>CAWUFD020000015.1:0-4165947 GCA_963921285.3 Pseudomonadales bacterium | reverse complement strand
GTCCATGGATCTCAGCAGATCCACTTTTGAATTGAGCAGCGTCGACATCAGGGACGTCCAGGTGGCCGTATCACCTTCGTTCAACCAGCTGCCGATCACAGGTAGACGAAAAGCCAGAGCGAGACCACGCGCCTTCAATTCGTCATTGGTAAACGCGTAAAAAAGACCTGCGGCGGCGGCTATCACCATGATGGTGAAAAGCCCGAGATTGTTGTTGAACCACATGCCACCGCCGAGCACGATTTCGGACAGAAACGGCAGGTCTTCAGCACGCTCAACCAACGGCGCAAACTTGGGCACAACGAAAATAAAAATCAGGAGTACAGCGGCAATGCCGGACATGACCAGGATAGCGGGATAGATCAGCGCACTGCGCAATTCCTCAGCCATCTTAAGGTCGTATTCAAACTGGTTAACGCCTTCCCGCATACTAAGCGCGAGGTTACCGGTCAGCTCACCTGCCTTGACCAGCTGCGTGAAGTAGCCCGGCAAATCAAATTCTGCAGCGCCCAGTGCGTCAGTAAAGGTGCCACCCTTGCGGATCTCTGTCGCCATCACCTGGTACTTATGATGCAGGTCAGCGGCGTAGTTAGCGCGCGACTGCGCCTCAATCGTGTCGGCAATACTGACACCTGATTCGAGCAGCGTTGCCATTTCGTGAAGAGAAAGTAACAGGTCCTGTTTTGTACTCTTGCTGGACGGCGCTTCCAGCTCCATGGTGACCGCTTCAATTTCAGTCACCAGCAGACCGCGGTTTTTCAACTCACGAATCGCCTCTTTGCGATTAACAGCCTCCAGCTCACCTGCGACAATGCCGCCGTTGCTGTTCGCTGCTTCAAAACTGAACATCATACGGATTCATCACCAGAGACGACGCGAAGTAATTCCTCGATCGAGGTTTTGCCATTGGATGCTTTGATCAATCCGTCCTGGTAAAGGTTCCGGTAACCTTCCCCTTCCGCGTAAACCCGCATCTCATTGAGCGACGCGCCTTTGACAATCATGTCCTGTAAGACGTCATCTACAGGCACCATCTGGTAAATACCGAGACGTCCCCGATAGCCGGTATGATGGCAGGCGGGACACCCCTTCGCTTCAACCCATTGATCTCCAACAAGGTCGCTGGGCAACTTTGCCACTTCTTCAAGAATTTCTTCACGCGGTGTCATTGGCGTCGCGCACTCATCACAGATGCGTCGCACCAGTCGCTGGGCCTGAACGCCTTTTAACGGTGCCGCAACAAGGAACGGCTCGACACCCATGTCGACAAGACGGGTAAATGATGAGATAGCATCGTTGGTGTGCAGCGTCGATAAGACCAGGTGACCAGAAAGAGCTGACTGAATCGCGATCTCTGCCGTCTCAAGGTCCCGGATCTCACCGATCATAATGACGTCCGGATCCTGGCGTAGTATTGCTCGCAGCGCTCTCGCAAAGCTGTAACCTATCTCACTGTGGACCTGGATCTGGGTAATGCCTTGGATCTGGATTTCGACAGGATCTTCCACGGTGATGATCTTGCGAATGCCGTCATTGGTTGCTTCAAGTGCCCCGTGCAATGTTGTCGACTTACCGGAACCGGTGGGGCCAGTCACCAATACAATACCGCCGGATGACTGCGCCCACTCCCGCATCAGTACGAGGTGATCTGCCTCGAGACCAAGCCTCTCCAGGGAAAGACTCTCGCGATTTTTTGGCAGCAGTCGCAGCACAATGGACTCGCCAAACACACCCGGCAGGGTTGAAACCCGGAGATCCATTTCCGCACCGGCAATCCTCGTGGTGATCCGTCCATCCTGGGGCAGCCGGCGCTCCGCAATATCGAGCCCTGATATCAGTTTGATTCTCGACGCCACCGCAGCAAATCGTTCTGCCGGCTGCGTGAACTGGTCACGCAGCACACCGTCGATCCGAAAGCGCACCTTGAAAACTTTTTCCTGCGGCTCCACATGGATGTCGGACGCATCAGCATCGACGGCCTGGGACATGATGTTGTTGACAAGTTCAACTACTGGCGCTTCTTCGGCCAGTTCACGCAGATGCCTCGCGTCTTCAGACTCCGAGAAAAAAGAATCGACCTTGTCTTCACTTTCGAGCTTGCGAGCAGCTTCTTCAAACGTGTAACTCGCCAGCAGGTGGAACTCAATCTCATGGTCGGCAAAGAAACGATCCAGTACCTCAAGCATCACGGGATTCAGGATGTCCCTCGCCGCACAGCTCAAAGCATTGTCTGCTTCCGGCCAGAGCAGCACTTCGTGAGACAAGAACCAGTCGAAGTTCACACCACTTTCCGACATGAAGTGGTAGACGGTCTGAAGATCAGGCAGCTCCTGCTCTGTCATAACAGGCGCGTGTAACTGATCAGAAAGTGCCGCGAGCAGGTTTTCTTCCGACAACGCACCGATGCGAATCAACGCTGCACCAATCCTGCCGCCGGATGTGGACTGCATACCAAGCGCCTTCTCGATATCTTCCGCCTGGATCTGGCCACGACGCAGCAGGATCTCACCAATAAGGCTTTCGGCTTCGGTTTTTAAGCTAGTCTGTTCCACGATATGTGCTGGTGAGGAATACGATTATGCCCGGTGCGTTCATCAAAACGAGCGCCAAGCTGGTTAAATAGTTTAGTGCGTTGACCAACTGCGCACTCTATTCAATTAATCACGCGAATCAAGTCACGGAAACTATTGAATAATCAGGTATTTTCGCAGTCAGTCACTGAATACTCAACAAAATAACGGCCCGGGCTCTCAACCATTCCCACCCAATCTGTATAATCCGCACCCGCTACCCGCACACTAGACATCTAAACGAACACACCTGAACGAACCAGCTTCATGAGAAAAGGCATTATCCTCGCAGGCGGCTCCGGTACCCGGCTGCACCCCCTGACCACTTCACTCAGCAAGCAACTGCTGCCTGTGTACGACAAGCCGATGATCTACTACCCACTGTCTATGCTGATGTTGTCGGGCATTCGCGACATCCTCGTGATCAGCACACCACGAGATCTGCCCTCATTTCGTGACCTGTTGGGTGATGGGGCGCAATGGGGGCTTAACCTCACGTACGCCGAGCAGAAATCACCTGACGGTATCGCACAGTCCTTCCTGATCGGTGAAGAGTTCATCGGCAACGATACGGTGACCCTCATCCTGGGGGACAATATTTTTTACGCCGAGGGGATGAGAGGTAAATTGCAGGGTATTGCTGCAGCGACCTCCGGTGCGACAGTTTTTGGTTATTACGTTCGCAACCCCCAGGACTATGGGGTAGTTGAGTTTGATAAGTCAGGCAAAGCGATCTCTATTGAAGAAAAGCCCGCTTCGCCCAAATCCAATTTTGCGGTGACCGGCCTTTACTACTACGACAACGATGTTGTGGAGATTGCACGCAATCTAAAGCCCTCTGCCCGAGGTGAACTGGAGATTACCGACGTCAACTCTGCCTACCTTGAGGCGGACAAGCTTAGCGTGGAGATCTTCTCCCGCGGAACTGCCTGGCTCGACACGGGTCAGCACGGACATCTGCTCGATGCTGCCAACTTTGTCAGGATCGTGGAGGAAAGACAGGGACTCAAAATCGCGTGCCCTGAGGAAATAGCCTATAAAATGGGCTTCATCTCAGCTGATGAACTTCGCAAACAGGGTGAAGCACTGATCAAGAGCGGTTACGGTCAGTACCTGTTGCAGATACTGGATAACCCAACGCCCTGATGGATATTGTTGAATTAGACCTGCCCGGGGTAAAGCTACTTACACCAACCGTATTCCAGGATGGTCGCGGCTATTTCTTCGAGTCATTCCGGGAAAACTGGCTGCCGGAATTTAAGTTCGTGCAGGATAACCAGAGCAGATCATCAAAAGGCACGCTACGCGGCCTTCACTACCAGTTTGAACACGCCCAGGGCAAGTTAGTGAGAGTCATCGAGGGGGAGGTTTTTGATGTGGCTGTCGATATCAGACGGTCTTCCCCAACTTTTGGCAAATGGATCGGTCGAACCTTGACCGCAGAGAACCGGGAAATGTTCTGGGTACCACCAGGGTTTGCGCACGGGTTTCTGGTGTTATCCGATACAGCTGAGTTCGTTTACAAATGTACGGACTACTATGCACCGGGAGATGAGTACGCGATTCGCTGGGATGACGCTGATATTGGAATAGAGTGGCCTCTCGCGCCGTTACAACCCAACCTGTCAGATAAAGATAAGGACGCTCCTTCCTTCAAAGATGCCCGTTACTTCGACTGACCAGACCACAACATACGGAAATACCCAATGAAGTTTCTCATCACCGGTGGGGCCGGATTTATCGGTTCCGCCCTGGTTCGCTTCCTGATCAACGAAACCGAGCACAGCGTTGTTAACTTCGACAAGCTGACCTATGCAGGCAACCTCGATACGCTGAATTCTGTTTCAGACAGCGAACGGTATAGCTTCATCCAGGGAGACATCTGTGACGATGCCCTGGTCAGAAAAACGCTGGCGGCTGAAGCACCTGACAAGATTATGCATCTTGCAGCAGAATCACACGTTGACCGCAGCGTCGATTCACCGGGCGAGTTTATTCAGACCAACATTGTCGGCACGTTTACGTTATTGAACGCTGCACTCGACTATTGGGAAAGGGAAAAACCGGCTGAGTTTCTATTTCACCATGTGTCGACAGATGAGGTGTATGGCAGCCTCAGCATGGAGGCGCCTTCGTTCACCGAAACGACACCCTACGATCCGAACTCACCATATTCAGCGAGCAAGGCATCATCTGATCACCTGGTGAGAGCGTGGGGCGAAACCTATGGGCTTCCATATGTCATCACCAATTGCTCCAACAACTATGGTTACTTCCAGTTCCCGGAAAAACTGGTGCCATTAATGATTCTCAATGCCATGAACGAACAACCGCTCCCGGTCTACGGTGACGGAATGAACGTACGGGACTGGTTGTACGTGGATGATCATGCAAGGGCGCTCTACCTTGTTGCTACCTCGGGGAAAGAGGGCGAGACCTACAACATTGGCGGTAACAGCGAGAAGACCAACATCGATGTGGTCAAGACAATCTGCTCCCTGCTTGAAACCTATAATCCCCCGAAAAAGGATCAACGTTACGAGGACCTGATCACCTATGTAACGGACAGGCCCGGGCACGACTTTCGCTACTCCGTTGATACCAGCAAAATCCAGTCGGAACTCGGTTGGGAACCAGAAGAGTCGTTCGAATCAGGCATCGCAAAAACGATAGAGTGGTATCTTGAGAACCAGTCCTGGTGCGAATCCGTGCAAGAGGGTCAAACCGAGCGCGCGCGCCTGGGGCTTTCTCGCAACAAATCCGGCTAAAACCACGCGACGTCTAACAGCAATTTTTAGCGGGCTTCCTCTGCTGGCCATGGCATGATGCCATCGGGATGGCTGAACCTGATGACAGTAGATTCGTTGTCCTGGAACAGCATTGCCTCCCGTGAGACTTTGTTGTCGATATAGTCAACAAAGGAAAGGACAGCGACATACTTTTGTCGATCAAACAGGGGTTCTGTCTCGGAGTAAATCCTAACGGCCCTCATGTCCGGACTGGCGAAGCCATTTCCCTGGATCACAATATGGTTAACGTCACCGGTCGTGGCCCATGGATTGGTGAGACCGATCAGATCCATTTCCCGAACAGGATTTCTCGTGAAATCGAACAGGAAAGGATAATCAACAAAGGCAATGAAAGGCACGTTGCGAGGTATGCTGGACTGCCAGTCGTTCGCGTGGACCGCTGCGCCACCACCAAGCACAAATTTGTTAAACCGCAGAAAATTCTCTTCACAGGCATACTCAAACGCGAGCACGGAGCCACACTCTCCACCCTGAACAATCTTCTGATAGCGCACTGGTGCAAACGTCATGATAAGCACAACCATGGCGACCATGGCTACGTAGCCGCTTCGATGCCTTTCTCCCGTTGCAGCCATCATCAACACTAGCGGACCCACGGCTACAAGTACCGGTATCAAGTACCTGAATCCGGTCAGTCTCTGCATCAACTTGCTGGCATAGGGAGTTTCCGTAGAAACTGCCATCAGAAACAGGAACGCAAATGCAAACAGCATGCTCCCTGCAATCAGGCAAGCCATTGGCCAGGGATTTATCCTCTCATCGCTACGCAGCCAAAGCAGGATAGCCAGACCAAAAAAAACAACCAGGCAGGAGAATGTGTAGCTGAAGAAATTACTGCCGTAAAAACTCTCCTCAGTCCTGAAAAGCACACCCAGCTTGCTCCATTCAGGAACAAAGTTTGACTCTCCGTGAACAAAACTGTTCGACGTCGGGACATTGAGGAACATTTCCAGGGGGTTGGCCGCCCAACCGCTAATCACTATCAGGCCTGCCATGGTCGCTGCAATCGCCGCGGGAACAAGCGTGCTGAACCGCATACCCAGGTAAAGGCAGGCCAACACTACCATCGGGAAATGTATCAGTGGTAAAAGCCCATTCAACGACTTGAGAGAAATCGCCGCGGCATAGACACCTCCCATCGCCAGCCAGCTGCGCAGTGCAACCTCGTTACCGGCTGCCATCATTCGCTGGCTCAATACAATGGCCGCAAGCATGTACATCGTCAGTGAATAAAGTGACGACACGTTGACGTACTGCTGGTGCACTGTGAACAGCGTTAACGCACCCAGCACACCAAGCAGTGGTCTTCGGTTAACGACCCCGAGTTCTACAATCAGAAAGATCGATAACAACAGGCAGAAATTTGCATCAAAAAGATTAATCCCGCCAACACCAAACATGGAAACAAAGACGGCCTGCATAAAGGCTTGACCGCCCAGCACTTCCTTACCGATGGTGGCCACGGTTGAACCGTAGGGTGAACCGGTTTGAAGGAGTTTCAGGGGGTGGACAAAATACTTCTGGAAGTCGTCATGATAATTGTATGCATCCGGCCATAGCACACCCTGGGTATTGACCAGGCAAACCACAAAAAGAACAGGCACCACCCAGACGAACTGGTGAGGTATGGAGACGCTGTTGCTGGTGACTTCCCGGTATACAACCCACACCCCGGCGAGAAAGCAAAAACCAAACAGCAGATAGATTGCACCAGCGCCAGCCAGTCCAAAGAACACCAACCACCCGGCAGCAAACAGCACGATAGCTGAGCCGACTATGGTTCTAAGTGAATGTAACTCGTCCCTGAAAACAAGACTGCCTGCGCCCCACAGGCAGAATCCAAACAGAAGGAGAGCAGAAACTAATGGGAGGAATCCCGGGTTGGCCACTCCGTATCCCGATATCTACACAACTCGGGTTGGTATCATAACAATATTCCGCCGCGAGCCAAGATGGAAGAGCCGCTCAATCGAGATCGTTTACAAGTGTCTCACAAGTTTCTGACGTCACCGTAAACGGCGGCGTCGGGTAGTTGGGATGGTCGATTCCAAACACAATGGCGCCACCCGCTTTCGCAGCAGCGACCTGGAGTTCACTCAGCTGGAAACGCAGGAAATGTACAGCCGACGTCTTTTCTTCCGTACTTCGGTCCAAATCCTCATCAGCAATGGGGAACACTTTCTCCTCATCACCAATCTGCACCCACACCTTATCCTCGATACCAACAAGCTCAGAAAGCCGTTCCTTTCGCACTTCGACATCTTCGTACTGGATCAGCATGCTGCATTTCCAGTTGTCCCCATCCGGGATCAGTGGGTTATACGCATCAAGTTCTTCCTGAATACCCTCAGCTTCAAACACCTTCTCGATACGCAGCATTTCCTGGATCTGGTACTTGATAGTAGTTTCATCTTCAAACACCAGCATCACATGGTCGCCCAGCAGGACTCGCCTGTGCTTTTTGTGGGCAAGAACGGTGGACCTGAAGGCAGCCCGCTCTTCCGAGTACTGCTCCAGGCTCCACAAATCGCTTCGTTGTAACATTTCTTTCCTAATCCAATTTTTTGATCATATCCCGTAGGCAAGCCGCAGAAGGGACATCGGGTGATCCGCTTTGCTGACCTTGTCGGAGAGGTTTGCAATGTGCACCGACGCCATGGGGCAATCAGACGCAAAGTGATCCGGCTCTTTCTGGTCAACCTGGCGTACGACAGGCCGCGCAATCTTGAGAGATTTCTCACGTGTTTCTTTCTTGACGGCATAGGTGCCGTCATGCCCGGAACAACGTTCTATGGCATGCACTTCTGTATCAGGCACAAGGTTAAGAATGTCCCGTGTCTTGATCCCGATATTCTGAACGCGCAGGTGACAGGCAACCTGGTAGCTGATATCTCCCAGCGCCCCTTTAAAGTCTGTATTGAACTCGCCTTCCTTGTGACGAAGGAAGAGGTATTCAAAAGGATCAAAGAAAGCGGCCTGCACCTTGAGAACTTCCGGGTCATCCGGATACATCAGGGGCAGTTCCTGTTTATACATCAGCACGCAGCTTGGGATGGGCGCGATCAGGTCGTAGCCTTCATCAACCATCGCGGCGAGTACCGGTATATTCTTTTCCTTCAGCGCGTTAACACTGTCCAGGTCACCCAGCTCCAGTTTCGGCATACCACAGCATGCTTCCTTGGTGACAAGATCAATACTGATCCCGTTGTGCTCAAAAACAGAAACGAAATCCTCACCCAGGTGCGGCGTGTTGTAGTTGCCGTAACAGGTGGCATATAGCGCAACCTTACCAGTCGTGTTGCCAACCGGATTCGGCGTGATCTCTTTCGATGTAAAGGCTTTGCGCAGGGTTTTCGAATGATACTTGGGCACCGGTGCTTCTTTGTGCACATCGAGAACACCCTCAAGCGCATTCCTGAAGAGACTGTTGTCGTTGAATGCATTAACCGTGACATCAACAAGCGGGATTGTCGCCAGCTTGCCAACGGTATCAGTGCTGGTCAGCATCCTGTCGCGAAAGGATGCGCCCTCGTTTTTAAATCGCTGCGCCTTTGCGCGCAGCATCAGGTGCGGGAAATCCACGTTCCACTCGTGCGGGGGTACGTACGGGCACTTCGTCAGGTAACAGAGATCACAGAGATAACACTGGTCAACAACGTCGAAGTAGTCTTCCTTGGCAACACCGTCAACTTCCATGGTGTCTGATTCGTCAACCAGGTCGAACAGCGTGGGAAAAGAATCACACAAACTGACGCAACGCCTGCAGCCATGACAGATATCGTAAACCCGTTCGAGTTCGTCGTTGAGCTCATCCTTGTCCCAGAATGATTCCGACCGCCAGTCGATCGGATGCCGCGTTGGTGCTTCGAGGCTTCCTTCACGTCGTTCGCTCATAACAATTCCTGTCTCATAATTCTTGTATTGGGTGCCGCAAGTGCTGCACACCACCTGCGTTCAGTTTAGCAGGTACGGCCAAAACTGGTTTACTGGCTAACGTGTTGCTTTCCTCAGAGACGTTCTAATCAGCCAGCTACAACTGTTTAGAAGCCTGAAACAACTCATCGACAGCACTGAACATTACGCCAGGCTCACCATTTCCGATCACCGTATCGTTCACCTGTGATACCGGCCAGATTTCGTGGCCCGTTGAACTGATCCAGACTTCGTCCGCCGAAAGCACTTCCGATTCGGTGATCGGGCGCTCTTCCATGGGCAGTCCCGCTTTGCCAGCCAGCCCAATAATGTGATCGCGCGTTATACCGTGCAGCAGGAAGTTGCTTTTTGGCGGCGTCGCGATGACACCGTCTTTGACAATAAACACGTTCGCCGCGGTTGCCTCGGTCACAAAACCATCTCTCAACATGACCGCGTCATCGTAACCTTCAGCCAGTGCTTCATTTTTGATAAGCCCGTTGGCGATTAGACTGGTGACCTTGATGTCCCCCCTGCCCCAGCGAAAGTCCTCCTTGGTGACAACCTTGTAGGGGTGAACCGACTTTCGCTCAAGGATCGGCGCATGCATCACCGTGATCAGGACGGTGGGTTTCACCTCAGCGGGATACTCATGGGATCGCGGCATCGAGAAGCCGCGCGTGACCTGCAGGTAGAGATAGGCAGTGGTTTCATCACTTCGCTCAACCGCTTCCTCGATCAAAGATCGCCACTCATCGCGAGACAGGGGCGAAGTAAGACGAATTTCACCAAGCGATCGCTGCAGTCGGTCTAGATGCTCATCGAGTGTGAAGACCGCGCCACCATAAACAGCCATCACCTCATAGATCCCATCACCAAACATGAAACCACGATCAAACACCGACACCTTTGCCTCTTCGGGTGCCATCCATTCGCCGTCCAGGTATGCAATTGCCATATCTTGCCCTTCTCGCTGTCGCCGTCTTAAATCAGGGCCGCATGATAAACTAATTTGCCTCAAAACCCGGATTCAGGTGAGTAAATGTCAATACAGGATCTCGGCGCACTGGGCGAACTGATCGGCGGTATTGCCGTTGTTGCGTCCGTTATCTACCTCGCTATCCAGATACGTCACGGTATTGATGGCTATCGCAGCAACGCCATATTCCAGGCAACCAATCACTTCTCGAACCTGCAACTTGAAATTGCCAAGGATCGGGACCTGCTTCATACCTGGCACAAGGCTGAAAAAGGCGAGGCGCTAGACGCGCTGGAGCAGCGACAGGTGCTGAACATCATCAGTTCATACCTGATAGGTTTTGAAAACCTGCACGCCCAGACCCAGACAGGGATGCTTGAGCGGGAAGCATACGAGGCAAGGCGGGTCATTATCGCCTCGTTGATCCGCTACCCGGGAGCGAAGGAATGGTGGGATGAGTTTGGACGTGCCCAGTTTCCCAAAGACTTTGCTGACGACGTTGACCAGTCCGTCAAGGATTTCGGATGACTGGAATCAAGCACACCGGGGGATGTTTCTGCGGCGAGATCCGCTTCGAGTTTGAAGCAGGGGACATTCCTGTCGCCAATTGCCACTGCAGTATGTGCAGACGAACCTCAGGCGCGCCCTATGTCACATGGTTGGTCGTGCCTGAAGGTCAATTCAGTTTCTTGAATGGTGAGCCAGCTGTGCTGCGCTCATCAGACGAGGGAACGCGCTATTTCTGTAAACAGTGTGGGACGCCATTAACCTGTGTCAACGCGTCCCACCCCGAGATTGTCGATGTCACCCTGGGCAGCCTCGATCAACCCGAGGCATTTACACCGACATTCGATGTGTACTGCGATACGGCGCTGCCTTTTGTCACCCTGGAGAACCCAAGGTAAATCATCTGCCTTGGAAGACAGGATCCTTCTTCTCGACAAATGCCTTCACCGCATTCCGGTGATCTTCCGTCTGGCCACAGTGAACGTGATGCGTCGCTTCAAGATCCAGGCAATCATCCACATCACCGGTCATCGCCCTGTTAAGGTTTTCCTTCATGTAGCGATAGGCAACGGTTGCACCGCCTGCCAGGCGACCCGCGATCTCCATGGTGCGATCCATCAGTTCTTCCGGCTCACATATCCAGTTTGTCAGGCCGAGGCGATACGCTTCTTCAGCACTGACCCGGTCCGACAGGAAATAGAGTTCCCTCGCCTTGGCTGATCCCACGAGCTGTGTCATGAAATAGGTGCCACCATAGTCGCCGGAGAAACCAACCTTGGCGAACGCCGTCGTCATGATCGCGTTACTCGCCATAATCCGCATATCGCAGGCAAGTGCCAGCGACAGCCCCGCACCAGCCGCTGCACCGGGCAACGCGGCAAGTGTCGGCTTCGGCATCTTGAAGAGTTTACCCGCGGTGGCTCGCTGGTTAAGTCGCTGCCTGTGGATTGCACCGTCAATGGTATTGTCCCCTACCGTGCCATCACCGGACGCGGCCATGCCTTTTACATCACCACCTGCGCAGAACCCCTTACCTGCACCGGTCAGCACAATGCACTTTACTGCCGGGTCGAGTTCCCCCTGCGCAAGCATCGCCTGCAGTGCCTGGTTCATGGCACCACTCATTGCGTTGCGAGCCTCCGGGCGGTTCAGTGTCAGCACCATG
Source organism: Pseudomonadales bacterium (assembly GCA_963921285.3). Taxonomy (GTDB): domain Bacteria; phylum Pseudomonadota; class Gammaproteobacteria; order Pseudomonadales; family Azotimanducaceae; genus UBA9659. Next base: position 4,154,004 of record CAWUFD020000015.1, on the reverse strand, counting down.
ACACCATCATTGAGCTCTGCCAGAAGATCGTCTGTATCTGTGTCTATTGTTGTCATTGCTTTTCCCTCGCTCTGTTCGCTGATCAATATCACAGCATAATTGCAGACTGCCGACAGAACTATTCACTGCAGTGATCGCTGGTGACAGCCCAGCACCATTCCAGTACTTTCTTCTACTCAACACCTTCAAAAAATAACTCAAACCCGCCACGCGCCATCGTTGTAAGGAACTGACGCATGAAGAAACTGCTTATCGCCAATCGCGGAGAAATCGCGATCCGAATCGGACAGACCGCACGAGAACATGGTCTCAGTGTGGTTGCGATCTACCCCGAGGACGACGTGACGTCACTGCACGTAAAACGCGCAGACGAACAGGTAGAAATACCCGGTGCTGGCGCCCAGGCGTATCTCAACATTGATGAAGTGGTGAAGGCGGCAACCACCTCGGGTGCCGACGCCATCCATCCCGGCTATGGTTTCCTCAGCGAAAACCCTGACCTTGCTGCTGCCTGCGAAGCAGCTGGTATTACCTTTATCGGCCCCACCCCCGAACAACTCGGCACATTTGGCAACAAGGCTGGCGCACGTGAGCTCGCTTCGGAATGTGATGTACCGCTGGTGCCTGGTACCAACAAGGACACCAGCCTGGAGGAAGTACTGGCCTTTTGGGATGCTCACCCGGACAAAGGCATTGTCATCAAAGCCATCTCTGGCGGCGGCGGTCGTGGCATGCGCATCGTGACAGCGCGCGATGAGATTGAGAAAAACTATGAACGCTGCAGGTCTGAGGCCAACCTCGCCTTCGGCAATGATGCCGTGTACGTGGAGGCGTTGGTCTCAAGAGCAAGGCATATTGAGGTGCAGGTGATCGGGGATGGCCAGGGTAATGTCACACACGCCTGGGAGCGTGATTGCAGTACACAACGACAGAACCAGAAGATCGTAGAAATCGCACCCAGCCCCGATTTGCCCGCGAGCACGCGGGACAAGCTGATCGATGACGCGGTTCGAATGGCGGGTAGTGCAGATTATCGCGGGCTAGGCACCTTTGAGTTCCTTGTCGATGCAGATAACCCGAATGACTATTTCTTCATCGAAGCCAACGCCCGATTGCAGGTGGAACATACGGTTACCGAAGCCATTACAGGTCTCGACCTCGTTGCTATACAGATCGGTATTGCGAGTGGCAAATCACTTCAGGAACTCGGTCTCGGTGAGCCGCCAGCAAGCCAGGGTTTCGCCATCCAATGCCGAATCAACATGGAAACGCCGTCAAAGAAGGGGCTATTCAAACCAACAGGCGGGACCATATCCGTTTTCGAGCCACCATCAGGCAATGGCATCAGGACAGACAGTTATGCCTATGCAGGATATAAAACGTCAACACGCTACGATTCGCTGCTTGGCAAGCTGATCGTTCACAGTCGCTCAGCTTCCTTTGATGTTGCTGCTAACAAAACCCTGCGCGCGTTGGCTGATTTTCGCCTTGAAGGTTTCGCCTGCAACCTGCCGTTCCTTGCCTCGCTCGTTAGCGCCGATGTCTTCAAGAACGGCAAGGTGACGACCCGTTACATCGACGACAATCTTCTGGACCTGATTCGTGAGCCCGACGAAGCCGTGCCCGACGCAGGCAAGAAAGCTGGCCTCGCTGGTAGTCAGCTTGCATCGAAAGATCCACTTGCGGTCCTTGATCACGGTAAGTCCGGCGGCCCCAGCATGAATGAGGAAATCTTCGCACTTTCTGCTGATGTTGAGGGACCTCCCGGACACCAGGGCGTGCCGGCACCGCTCCCGGGCACCATTGTTGACCTGTTAGTTCCCGAGGGAGAATTGGTTTACGAAGGCCAGGACCTGATCGTGATGGACGCGATGAAAATGGAACACGTCATCACCGCACCCTGTTCAGGTGAGATATCCATGATCACTGCTGAATCTGGTGATGCGATCATCGAGGGGCATCCGATCATGTTCATCGACGCAAGGGAGGTATCAGAAACTGAGCGTGCCCAGGCAGTCGAGCAGGATCTTGACTACATACGACCTGACCTGGCTGAAGCGTTTACACGCCAGGGTTACAAACTCGATGAGAACCGCGAAGCTGCAGTGGCACGACGTCGCAAAACCGGCCACCGCACTGTCCGCGAGAACATCAACGACATCTGCGATGACGGCTCATTCATTGAATACGGTTCCCTGACAATTGCCGCGCAACGTCGACGACGCGATGTTCAGGACCTGATGGAGAACACGCCAGGTGACGGCATGGTCACCGGCATAGGCAGCGTTAACGGCGAACTGTTTCCGGACAGCAACACCCAGTGTGTTGTGATGTCTTACGATTACATGGTGCTGGCCGGCACCCAGGGTCTGCAGAACCACCGCAAGAAAGATCGGATGTTCGATGTTGCTGAACAACTGAAAATTCCAATTATTCTCATCGCTGAAGGTGGCGGTGGCCGCCCCGGAGACACCGACGGTGCAGGTATCGCAGGCCTCGACTGCCTTGCATTTCAACTGTACGGCAAGCTGAGTGGACTCGTACCGAGAATAGGCATTACCACCGGCAGGTGCTTTGCCGGTAACGCCGTACTGCTCGGTTCGAGCGATCTTGTCATCGCAACCAAAGACTCCAATATCGGTATCGGTGGCCCCGCAATGATTGAAGGTGGTGGGCTTGGCATATTCCGACCTGAAGAGGTTGGCCCTATGGACGTGCAGGTGCCGAACGGCGTCGTGGATATTGCGGTTGAGGATGAAGCAGAGGCCGTCGCAACCGCCAAAAAACTGCTTTCCTATTTCCAGGGCAGGACATCGGACTGGCAGTGTGATGACCAGCGCAAACTGCGCTTTGTCATCCCTGAAAATCGCCTGCGGGTTTATGACATCAGGGAAGTCATCAAGCTGATCGCAGACGACGATTCTGTCCTGGAACTGCGGGAATCATTTGGTATCGGCATCATCACGGCCTTCATTCGCATTGAGGGTCGCCCGGTCGGTATCTTCGCCAATAACCCGGTGCATCTCTCAGGCGCAATTGATTCAGATGGTGCCGACAAGGCTGCAAGGTTTATCCAGCTATGCGACGCCTTTGATATCCCTATCGTCTCCCTGGTTGACTGCCCGGGCATCATGGTCGGACCGGAGATTGAGAAAACCGCCCTGGTCCGCCACGCCGCAAGGCTGTTCGTGATTGGCACAAGTATTTCCGTACCGATGCTTTCCATCGTCATTCGCAAGGGATACGGCCTCGGCGCACAGGCGATGACAGGTGGCGGATTTAAAGGTTCCACGTTTACGGTTACCTGGCCGACCGGTGAGTTCGGCGGCATGGGTCTCGAAGGCGCTGTAAAACTCGGCTACCGCAAGGAGCTGGAGGCGATTGAAGACCCGCAGGCACGGATTGAGGAATACGAAAAACGTGTAGCCCAGATGTATGATCGTGGCAAAGCCGTGAACTTTGCCACGGCGTTTGAAATTGATGAGGTGATCGATCCGATGGAGACAAGACATTGGATCACCAGTGCCCTTGAAGCCGCACCGGAACCGGTAAAGCGCGAGGGCAAAAAGAAACCCTTTATCGATACCTGGTAAGACGTGAAGGAACACCTGGTCATTCCGATCACGGTTCTGCTGGTCGGGTTATTGCTCGTGGTGGCGTACTCGACCCGCGAACCGCAGACAACCGTTGTGCCGCCACCTGACTTTTCTTCCTTTACCAACGTCCAGGAGAAAAAGCGCGCCTTCTTTTCCTTTATGCGGCCCCTGATAGAACAGGAAAACGCCGCCATCAGGTCAGACCGTCAATTCATCAACAGCCTGATCGAGAAGCTTGATCGTAACCGGACTTTTTCCTCGAGCGATATCGACAAACTCTTGTCGCTGCAGGCAGCTTACGAGCTACCGCAGACCGAAGCACCGGACCGGCGCGCCCTCAGGCGCCTGCTGCGACGCGTCGACACCGTGCCGGTTTCACTCGCCCTGGCCCAGGCAGCAAACGAATCAGCCTGGGGTACTTCAAGATTTGCAACGGACGCCAACAACTATTTCGGCATATGGTGTTTTTCAAAAGGGTGCGGTCTCGTACCGAAACGAAGGGCTACCGGTAAGACACATGAAGTTGCATCGTTCGATACACCACGCCAGGGCGTGCGTTACTACCTTCACAACATCAACACGCACCAGGCATACACAGATTTCCGCACCAAACGCGCTGAGCAGCGAACTGAAGGATCACTCAGCGGCTACGCGCTAGCCAACACCCTACTCGCCTACTCTGAACGCGGCCCCGCCTACGTAGAAGAACTCCGCGCCATGATCCGGGTTAACAGCCTTGAGCCCGCGCGCTAGCGCAATGTAAACAGCCTTGAGCCCGCGCGTTAGCGCGTATGTAGACAGCCTTGAACCCGCGCGCTAGCGCACAAAAAGCCTTGAGCTTCTAATTGGCATGTGAACTGGCAGTCGAACTACACGCCCGCAGCAAGAAAAAAGATATAAAGGCTCGAACCAAGCCCACCCACAAAACAAGCGATTCGTGCCGGTGGAACATTAGCGATGTAAAAGACGCCATGAAAGAAACGCGCGACCACCCATACAATTGCCGCCGTGGCCCACGCCCCTTCAGGGTTTAAGCCCGCCATAAACGCAACAAGATTGGCGACCGCAAAAACGATGAGTGCTTCCCAGGCATTCAACTGCGCGCCCCAGGCGCCGTGGCCACCTGCTGTGAGTTGTTCTGCCTGCACGCGAGGTGTGGCGAGATCAGCGTTACCAAATTCTTTAACCCGGAGCGGCACCGACGCACCCGCCCAGAGATAAGGCATCACAACGCCTGCCAACAGGCACCATAGTGGAATTGTCATCACATTCTCCCCTTCCTTTTTCCGCATATTAGCACCGCACCCGAGGATGTCCTGATGCCTGGCGGAATAGAAACTATTCCATGTCGCCCGACATAAAACGGGCCAAAAAAAAACGCCCCTTAAAAGGGGCGTTTCTATCAGCGAGTATCCTGAATATCAGGCTGCGGGCACAAACACCGCCTTGGTTTCCAGGAATTCCTCAAAACCAAGCTCACCCCATTCACGGCCGTTACCAGACTGCTTGTAGCCGCCAAACGGCGCGTTGAAGTCAGGTCCTGAACCATTCACGTGGACGTTGCCGGAGCGAATTTGCGCCGCCACTTCCATACCGTGCTCAACGCTACCGGATTGAACATAACCTGACAGGCCGTAAGGCGTATCGTTGGCAATCTCGATCGCCTGCTCTTCATTTTCATAAGGCAGGATCGACAGAACAGGGCCAAAGATCTCTTCCTGGGCGATGGTCATGTCATTGCTGACGTTGCCAAACACGGTTGGCTTCACGTAGTAACCCTGGTTGAGGCCATCCGGACGACCAGTACCACCTGTTACCAGCGTTGCACCTTCATCAATACCCTTCTGGATAAGACCCTGGATCTTGTCAAACTGGACTTCACTGACAACAGGACCAATGACGGTGCCTTCTGCCATGGGATCACCTACCTTCACCTGCTCTGCTGTTGCCCTGGCAATCTCGAGCGCTTCGTCGTGCTTGCTGGCAGGTACCAGCATACGGGTCGGTGCGTTACAGGACTGGCCTGAGTTGGTGAAGATCTGGTTTACACCACCAGATACCGCAGCCTGCAGGTCAGCATCTTCCAGGATAATGTTGGCAGACTTGCCGCCCAGTTCCTGCGCTACCCGCTTGACAGAATCAGCAGACGCCTTGGCAACTGCAATACCAGCGCGGGTTGAGCCCGTGAACGACATCATGTGAATGTCAGGGTGGGAAGACATGGCTTCACCAACGCTGACACCATCACCGTTAACGAGGTTGAATACACCAGCAGGTACGCCAGCATCGTGCAGGATCTCTGCGAGGATAATGCCGTTAACGGGCGCAACTTCACTTGGCTTCAGCACCATGGTGCAGCCAGCAGCCAACGCAGGGCCAACCTTGCAGCTGATCTGGTTGATCGGCCAGTTCCAGGGAGTGATCAGGCCGCAAACGCCAACTGGCTCGCGACGCAGTACGTAGTTGCCTTTCCTTTCTTCCCACTCGAAGTTCTTGAGGATTTCGAGGATGGTTGCAAAGTGTGCCTGACCGGTTGCAGCCTGTGCGGCCTTACTCAGCCAGAGTGGTGCACCCATCTCGGTGGAAATCGCCTGGGCAATTTCGTCATAACGCTTGGTGTACTCAGCGAGAATACCGCCGATCAACTCAACGCGTTCTGCCACAGTGGTCTGCGAGTAGCTGTCGAAAGCGTTCTTTGCTGCTTCAACTGCCTTGTTTACGTCGGCTTCGCTGCCCATGCTGATGGTCGCAAAAGGCTCTTCTGTTGCCGGGTTAATGACATCCAGGGTAGCCGGTGTTACTGGATCAACCCACTCGCCATTGATATAGAATTTAAGATGCTCTTGCATACTAATAAGCTCTCCAATTTCGCTTATGAAAAAAACTGTCGGCGCCCTGAGGCACTTGAGGGACGCTAAAGCTACAAACAGACTTAAGGGGTGTCAAGGAAAGTCCCTGTGAGCGTCGATAATCTAGAGATTCACCTTGAGGTAGACCGGGATGAGAAGGCAGTAAATCTGCTTGCTGACGCTACCGGGCTCAGTAAATCCCGGGTTAAGGACGCGATGACGAAGGGCGCGGTCTGGCTCCGAAAACCGGGCGGTAAACCAACCCGAGTGCGTCGGGCAACTTCCAGGCCACAATCCGGTTCAACCCTGTCACTCTACTACTCGGCCAGGGTACTCACCGCGGAACCGCCCTCGCCAATACCTGTGGATATCAAGCGCAGCTACAGCGTCTGGCACAAACCGCCTGGGCTCATGTCATCGGGTACACGATACGGGGACCATTTTGCGATTGATCGACAGGTCAGCCTGCAGCTTGATCGACCTGCTTTTATCGTGCACCGGCTGGATCAATATGTCTGGGGACTGATGCTGCTGGCACATAACAAGGCAGCCTCAGCGGATCTCTCGCGTCAGTTCGGGGATCGCAATACCAGGAAGATTTACCACGCCGTTGTCCAGGGTACCCTGCTTGAGCCCAAGGAGGTGACAACGCCAGTCGACGGCAAAGAGGCCATAAGCCAGGTGCGGCCAGTCAACACTGCAGACGGACGCACCCTGGTTGAGATAACCATCCTGACGGGACGTCGACACCAGATTCGATCTCACCTGGCGAGTATCGGCCATCCCTGCGTCGGTGACAGGCTACATGGCGATGCGTCGTCGGGGGATCTGCAACTGGCCTCTACAAGTTTAGGATTTACGTGCCCTGAATCTGGCGAGTACCGGCAGTTACACCTGCCTTCAACCGATTACCCCAGGCTCAATCCGGATAAACCAGCCTGATGGTCATCCCAGCGGACACATCAGCTAGCCTGAACCTTGCCTTACTGAAGCGCGGTTTGGTGGTAGGTACATAGTTGTTCGAGAATCCGAAACCTTCCAGGATCTTGGGTGGGAACATCCGGTACTTCAGCTTGCCGTCACCATCCGCATCGTGCAGCAGCTGAATCGCATAGGTTGCGTCCTGGTCAAGCGAATCGAAGGTAAAGCTTTTGGTCGGCTCGTCAGGGGTAAACTCACGGCTGGCAAGCGCCTCAGGCTCCTTCAGCCAGGCCTTGCCTGAGTCATACAGAAACACCTTGATTACACCCCCTTCATCTGCGCGAATGCCTTCCAGCGTAACGCTGAGATCACTTGCGAGAACGCCGGGTGCCATCAACAGGAGAACAATCGCACGCCAGGGGCGAAAGAGTGTCTTGATCTTGTTAGCCATCCGCGGACAAGTCTTGCAGGAACGCTGCAACTTCGCGGCGGGACCGCAGCCTGACCCAGTGAATATGTGCAAGGCGGGGATTATCCATCGCAGCGGCATATTTCTTTCTCACGGTACGCATGGTGGTTAACGACCACAGGATAATAGAATCGCGGCTAAAAAACGCCTTGAAGAAACTTTCCTGGTTACCGGCCCACAACACCTCTTTATGCCAGGAACGCAGCATCGTGCGCTTCATTACCTGGAAGAAGATGACAGGATAAGGGAGATCCAGCCAGACGATCACTTCGACCCGCTTCCATTTGATAGGTACAACCCGGGTGTAGTTACCTGCCAGTGACCAGCCGTCGCCGCTGAGTGCGGCTTCGACAATAGGGAAGAACTCCTCGTCAGTGGGTTCGGTCCAGTTGGGTTTCCAGAACAGCGCATCGAGATCAATAAACTCGATACCCCGGCGCGACGCGATTTCCTCGGCGATAGTGGATTTGCCACTGCCACTGGCACCCACGACGTTGAAACGTGTGAACTGTCTGTAGTCGGTCATTGCAGGCGGTACTGCGGGAAGGGCCGCGGATTATACGGCAACGGGACATGCTGGCAAGATAACGTGGGTATTTTATTGACGACCCCGTGCCTCATACCCATAATACGCCCCTCGCCGCGCTGGTAGCTCAGCTGGATAGAGCATCTGGCTACGAACCAGAAGGTCGGGGGTTCGACTCCCTCCCAGCGCGCCATCATTGTTGTTTCTGTCCGAAGGCCTTGGTGTTCATCTGAGGTAGAGATTTCTCCACTACGGCTGTTTCACAGCCTTCGGTCGAAATGACGCCAGTTTGGGCGTCCGCGCTCATCAAAAACGGAGAGGTGGCCGAGCCAGGTGAATTTCGACGAAATTCATAAGCCTAAAGCGCCAGGGTTGTTAACATTCACAATCCAGATGCGACAAAGCTCAAAAGATGTGGAGAGGTGGCCGAGTGGCTGAAGGCGCTCCCCTGCTAAGGGAGTATGGGTTAAAAGCTCATCGAGGGTTCGAATCCCTCCCTCTCCGCCAGCTTCGCTGGACTTGCCCTCCTCCAGAACCTCCTCCAGAACGTCCCTGACGGTCTTCATGCCATGAGTTTCCTCGTGACCGTGATTGTTGGCGCTGCGCTCATATTGTGCGCCGTGGGTTTTGGCAGGTTTACCGAAACGCGACTCGGTGTTGTTTCACCATCACTCTCCTTGACGGCTGCCCTCGGCATCGCGCTCATTGCCACTATCGGCGTGGTGCCCACTTATCTCGGTATTGCCGGGCTAGCCACAAACACCGTGATATTGCTGGCAGGCAGTTCTCTCGCAGTTTTCCTTGCAGTAAGACAACCTGGGACCATGCGGCTCACCCGATCATCCGCGGGCGAGTACATACCGGTTGCCCTGAACATCGCTGCGGCCATCTTTCACATCGCGGCGGCCTCACCCGCGAGCTTTCTCAACCTGCATGATGATTTCTACAAGTACCTGCCTCGCCTGATGCATCTCGAGCAGACTGGCACCCTGCGCGGTACCCCGCTCGACCAGTTGGGTATTACCGGTGCTGGCGTGCAGACATACCTGCAGAGCTATTTCACGGTATTCTCTGGGTATCGAGCAATATTCGCTTTCGATTTTATTGTCTGCTTTGTTCTTGGCGGGCTGTGCCTCGATGCCATGGCAAGGCACCTTGGCGCGCCCCTGCTGGTCCGTTGTATCGTCGTTGCTGCATTCATCATCATGAACCCGATGACAGTGAACTCATCAGCGTACTACTCCGTGCTGATGATGATGCTCGCCGCAATGTTCTACCTTCTTGTTTATCTAGATGAATATGTAGATGAGTCAGGCAGGCAACAGTCGCCGAACCATGCACTGATGCTTGCTGCAGGCGTCCTGTGCGGCGTTGTTACAGCAGCAAAATTTGCCAGTGCCACTTTGACCGGTATGTTCTGCCTGGCGGTTGCCATTTATCTGCTGCTCACCATGAGGATGCCGTGGGCTATTCGGTCAGTGGCTGCGCTTGCCCTGGGTGCGCTCGTGCCTTTTCTGGTGTGGCAGGGTCTGCATGCAGACAAGCTGATCGTCCTGTTCCAGGAAGTGACAAATAGCCTGACCCGCGTCACAGCACCGGTGAGCGCAGGCGGAACGCCAGCCGCATTCGCTGAAGAACTTATGGCAAGTGCCGAGATAAGTTACCAGGGCAGCACTATTGAATACGCAGCACTTGCCTCTACTATCCTCGCCATCGGGCTCGCTGCCATGATGCTGCGAAGATCGGACTCGAAGCGGGCCGATTTTCTTATCCTCAACGCTGTCATCACGCTCGGCGCCGTCGCGATCTTTTTTGTTGCGCACTTTGGACAGAACACCAACGACTTTATCAGGTACAACCTGCAGTCTTTGTACATCGGCTACTGGTTGTCACTGCTGGTTGTTTACAGCCTGGTGTGGCAGCGAGGTACAGGCGGCAGCCAGGCAACGTTATTCATCATCATGGTCTGTCTCGTGTGGCCATCATCCAGCCAGTTCGGTATCTGGCTGGATCGGACCAGCCAGTACTTTTCAGAGCGTCACCCCATCATGATTCCTTTCCCTGATGGCGAGGCGAGAGACCAAGCCCTGCAGTACGAACAGAATATGTTCTCTGACGAAAGGCTGAAACTGGTCCGTTCTCTGCAGGCGCAGGTCCCGAAAGGTGCAACGCTGCTGACCTATTTTGAGTCGGGTTTCCTGCTGGACTACTCACGCAACCCCATCATCCACATGGAGACCCCAACAACGTTCAACGCGATCAACACCATCCAGCCATCGGAAAGGCCGGCTTGGGTCACGGAAAAACTACAGGCAATGAATGTCGAATAAGTTTTCATCCAGGGGCAGAACGTGCCGACCTGGTGGGCCCACGCACTGGTTCCCTTTGCACAAACGCTGATCGCCATGCGGCGTCCTGACAACGTTGTTTACCAGGATGCAGGTATGCTGGTTATCCGGGTCGACTAGACTGTTTTCGCCTGAACGGCATCGTAATCGACACGGCGGTGCAGAATCACGACGCAAGCGACAAACACGACGGGTGACCAATACCATCCCCGGCCAAGTCGAGTAATATCTGCACTAATCAACCGCCACTGGACCACCAGACCAGTTAATGGGAAAGACCGTACTCATCGTCGAAGACCGCCCCGCAAACATGGAGCGTCTGGTTGCTATTGTCCTGGCAGCGTTCCCGGGCAGCAGCATCACCAGTGCAGGTAATGTCGCAGGTGGCGTATCTCACCTGAGGGGAGATACGGTTTTTGAACTCATCATCATTGATCTCGGCCTGCCTGACGGCTCCGGTCTAGACCTGATCAAGGAGGCCAGGTCCCGCACGCCAGATTCATACGTGGTTGTGGCAACCATATTTGATGACAACGAACACCTGCTGTCGTCACTTCGATACGGTGCAAGTGGTTATCTCTTGAAGGATGACAGCGAAGAGCGGCTGATTGGTCAGCTGCAGGGTATCGTCAACAATCGCCCACCGATTTCCGATCGAGCGCTCGACCAGATATTGAATCACCTGCAGGAGATGCCCGGCGGCAATGACGCGGCGGAACTGACCGCCAGGGAGCAGGAAGTTTTGCAACTTGTCGCGAAAGGCTACAGCGTCAATAAGGCAGCAGAAATGCTCGGCTTACGTACCAATACCGTTAAAAGTTACCTGAAAGCCGTCTATGCAAAGCTCGGCATATCCTCGAGGGCGGAAGCAACCGCAGAGGCGATTAAGCGACAACTGATAGAAGTGTAGCGGCTTTCAAGTAGAGCTCGTCACGTAGAACCAAAAAAAGGGTGGCACCGGGCCACCCTTTTCTCAAATCACACCAGGTGTTTGTTACGGTGCACCTTTCACAAAACCCGCAACGCCACGCTGCATTTGCTCAAGTGCCCTGATGCGGTTGTAACTCTCAAGATACGGTCCGACATCGTTACCTGCCTGTGCAAGCGCTTTGATGCGAGGGTCCTGCGCGGTCATGCTGGTAGGTTGTGCCGCGGCAACCGGTGCTGCCGCAGCAGGTGCAGAGGCACCGGCCGCCGCCAGGTTCGCCTGAGCTACGCCCTGTTCAAGGGCCATGTGTGCTGCCATACCGGAGTTGATAGAGCCGAGTGCAGCGAGGCTCGTCAAAGAGCCAAAACCACCAAGCAGGCCAGCGGTATTTACTGCAGGTGCTGCATAGGGATTTGGCACACCGGCCGCCGCATATTGCGCGGCCATCGCCTGGCGATGCGCTTCCATTCTTGCCTCGGTTGGGGTCCAGCCTGTGCCAGCCCAACCGTCAGCGGATCCCGGTGTCAGCCCATCAACCTGGGTTGCAACATTTGTCGCCTGGGAAGCAAGTGAGAGGATGTTATCGAGATTCAATCCGGCGCCAGTGGTTTCCTGTGTCAGTGCCTGGTTATAGGCGCTGATGTTGGTATCCATATACGCGGTTGCGTGATTCAGCATCACCGAAACGTTTTCAACGCCGGTCTTAATCTCCGAGTGCCGCTTCTTGATCTCTTTCTTTTTCATGCTGCCGTCTGCTTTTGCAGCGCTCAGCTCAACATATGCCTGTGCGTAACACTCCTGGGAAGCAATCGCAAAATCGGCAACCTGTTGCATCTCACCTGCTTCACTCTGCATACGCTCACCATATGCAAGATAGCGGTCTTCAGCTTGTGGGAACGTCTGGGCCATGTTCTCCGTGAACGCCGCTACGTCAGCAATCGTTTCAGAATACTGGGCAACCGTTGACGCAGTCGCCGCGGCACTGCCCAGGCCACCGCCAAAACCGCCGAATCGACCTGCGATACCGGCAACAGCGCCGATGGTTTTTGCGGTTTTCTGTACATCAACGGGTGGTTTGGGCACCAGCTCGCGCATGTCTTTGTAGCCAGCGTAGCAGTCCTTGTAGTACTTCGGCTTGAGCTTTTTCGCCTCGGCCAGGACAGGTGCCATCACCAGGCTGATGGTGAGTAACAGTTTCACTGTCGTGTTCTGTTTCTTGTTGTGCATGTTGTCATCCTCTTCACGATGACAACATTGTTCACCTTAACTTATGGCCCTTGTACCCCCAAAAGGGGGTGATTTTTACCGAATCCGACGCCTGGCAAATACGACCGTATCAATCGCCCTGGCAGACTGGTCATGCACCGCGGCATGACCGGATTCATGGGCCGAGTCCCGTTCAAGGACCCCTGCTTCGATGATGTCAAAGTTTTGAAGGTAATCCCGCTGCATTGAGGCGGCGTCGATAAGCAGCGAGGGGTCCTGCGGTCCGCCCACACCTTTGTCGATATTGGAGGGATCATGCCCTACGTAGAAAAAGCAACCGCCCGGGGCAACCAGGTCAACTGCACCGGGTAACCATTGCGCACGCTCTGCTGGGTCGGTGTGCAGGTATGCCACCAGTACCAGGTCATAGGGCGCAAGCACAGGTAATCGGGTGGCATCACCAACCCAAAGATTGATGTCTGCACCCGCCGAGCCTGCTATGTCTCTTGCGCGCACTACACCAACGGATGAAAAATCGAATGCATCAACCTGCCAGCCCTGCTGCGCCAGCCAGATGGCATGCCTGCCTTCCCCGCACGCCACATCAAGCGCCCGGCCAGGTGTGAGAGGCGATAAATGTTCGGCAATTGCCCGATGTGGCTCGCCGGACCAGACCCGGTCATGCGCCGCGTACCGCGCATTCCACCTGTCTCTCACGCTTGCCCTCCTGAAAATCAGCCTGGTGACAACAATAACGTATAGATCACTGATTTCATTATGATTTACGCGTTTTGATTTACCCAATTAGATTTACCCAGGTGGTACCCTGTGGTAGTTTGCACCTCGCATTTTTAGTGGCGTCACCTGGTAGTGGAAATTCTTCAGCTTCTTGTCAGCGGCCTGTCCCAGGGTTGCGTATACGGCCTGATCGCCCTTGGCTTTGTCCTGATTTACAAGGCGACCGAGATGGTGAACTTCGCCCAGGGTGATCTCATGATGCTGGGTGCCTTCTTCGCCTATACCTATGCCGGTGTCCTCGACCTGCCCTTTGTACTTGCAGTCATCGCCACGGTATTGACCATGGCGGCCCTGGGTGCGCTGACAGAACGCCTGGTGGTTCGCCCCATGATTGGTGAACCACACTTTTCGGTATTGATGCTGACCATTGGCCTGGGCTTTATCTTCCGCGCGGTCGCTGGTGCCATCTGGGGCAATGAGCCAACGGCTCTGCCAACCCCGTATGCAGGCGGCGTGATCGAATTGGGTGGACTGATCCTCGGCTACGAAAACATCGCGATCATTGTTGGTACCGCGGTGTTATGTACCTGTCTCTTCCTGTTTTTTAAATTCACGCGTCTTGGTATCGCGATGCAGGCAGCTTCGCAGAATCAGCTGGCAGCGTTCTATGTTGGTATTCCGGTAAAACGCGTCTACTCGCTTGTCTGGGCTATCTCAGCATCCATCGCTGCTGTCGCGGGTATCCTGGTTGCCCCGGTCTCCCTGATTGACCCGCTGATGGGTTTCATCGGCATCAAGGCGTTTGCCGCCGCTATCGTTGGTGGTTTTGGCAGTCTGCCAGGCGCAATCATTGGTGGCTTGTTGATCGGTGTGGTTGAACAGTTTGCTGGACTGTACCTGCCACCGGGTTTCTCGGACGTAAGTGCATACATCATCCTGCTGGCCATGCTGCTGCTCAGGCCTGAAGGTATTTTTGCCACCATGCAGCAGAAGAAGGTCTGATACATGCGTTTCATAAAGAAGACGCACTACGGACAGGACATCAACCTCTTCAAACATGAGGGCCAGGTTTTCTGGTACTCACTGCTCGCTGTTGCCCTGCTGGCAACACCCTTTATTGTCAGCGACTTCTATCTCGGCGAGCTTTCACTGGTGTTTATCTATGCGATTGCCGGTATCGGCCTGATGCTGCTGACGGGCTACACCGGCCTTGTCAGTCTCGGACATGCGGCCTTCCTTGCCATCGGCGCCTACAGTCACGCCTATTTCCTTGCCCACGGCTGGCCCTGGCCTGTTTCAGTTATCACAGCGACGCTGTTTACCGCGGTCATCGGTGGCATCGTAGGCATTCCTGCACTGCGCATGACAGGCATTTATCTCGCTGTTGCCACGCTGGCGTTTGCGATCATCGTTGAGCAGGTCCTCACGCATTGGGTATCTGTCACTGGCGGGTTCAGGGGAATGGCTGTTGAGTTCCCCGTGGTGATGGGTCTGGATCTTTACGACAGCACTACGTTTTATTTTCTCTGCCTGGGCATTCTCGTACTGAGCCTGCTGGTTGCACTCAACATCCTGCGTGCGCCGATAGGCCGGGCCATGTGTGCAATTCGCGATTCGGAGATTTCCGCCCAGAGCATGGGTATACATCTCGCTTCAACCAAAACCCTCGCATTTGCAATCTCTGCAGGTTTCACCGGTCTCGCGGGTAGTCTGCTCGCACATAAGATCGGTTACCTCGCGCCGGACAGCTTTACGCTGCTTACGTCAATCCAGCTGCTGCTGATGGTGGTGGTAGGCGGTCTCGGTTCCCTGCACGGTGTCATCTACGGTGCGATATTTATCGGGCTGTTGCCGGTCGGCATTGCACTCCTGCGAGATGCGCTGCCAGCCGCTGTTGCACAGATCCCCGGGCTCGAACCCGGCATCTTCGGCTTGATCCTGGTGTTGTTCCTGATCTACGAGCCACTTGGCATCTACGGCCGCTGGCTGAAGATCCGCAACTATTTTGAAGAGTTCCCGCTTTACCGTAAGGCGACCCACAAACGCCAGCGCAGCTACCTGCGAACGGAGCGCCTGCGATGAGCATGCTCAGTGCCAGCAATCTGCACCTGTCATTTGGCGGCGTTCACGCAGTTGAGGACGTCAGCTTCTCCGTGAACGAGGGTGAAGTCTTCAGCATTATTGGGCCAAATGGCGCGGGCAAAACCACACTCTTTAACCTGATCAGCCGCATCTATGATGCAGACACGGGCACCATCAATTTTGATGGCCAGGACATCAGTCGCGTCAAGACGCATCGTATTGCCGAACTCGGCATTGCTCGAACTTTCCAGAACACAGAGCTTTTCGAAAACGAAACCGTGCTGCGCAACATGTTGATCGGCATGCACGTGCACCGCAAAACCAACTTCTTAAGTGAGGCGCTGTTCCTGCCATCTGTTCGAAAACAGGAACTTGCCTTTCGTAAGAACGTCGAGGACATCATCGATCTGCTCGACCTACAGCACTATCGCAGCCAGGTTATCGCCAACCTGCCCTATGGGGTAAGGAAAATGGTTGAGGTGGCACGAGCACTTTGCATCAAGCCCAGGCTGCTCCTGCTGGATGAGCCCTCATCTGGACTGAACCCCGAGGAGACCGAAGACCTTTCCTTCCAGATTGAAGACATCAACGAGGAACTCGGCACCACCATCATCATGGTAGAACATGATATGAACCTCGTCTCGACCACGTCGAATCGCGTCATGGCACTGGCTGATGGCAAGCTGCTGGCAATCGGCGAACCAGCCGAAATCCAGTCGCACCCGGAAGTCCTGAAAGCGTACCTGGGTGAATAACATGTCAGTGCTCGAACTCACCAATATCGAAACCTACTACGGCCCTATCATGGCGATCCGCGGGGTCAGCCTGACAGTGGAGGAAGGCAAGATATCGGTCCTGCTCGGCGCCAATGGCGCAGGCAAAACCACGGTGCTGAAGACCATCTCAGGTGCGATGGAACCCCAGAAAGGCAAGGTGGTGTTTCGCGGTGAAGACATCCAGGGTTACGACCCCGACCGGACCGCCAGACTCGGCATCGGTCACGTACCTGAGGGCCGGGAGGTTTTTCCATTTCTCACCGTTGAAGAAAACCTGCAGATGGGCGCGTACTCGCGCAGTGATAACGAAATTGGTGACGACATCGAACTCGTCTATAACTATTTCCCGATCCTGAAAGAAAAATCGAAGTTACAGGCCGCGTACCTGTCTGGTGGTCAACAACAGATGCTCGCTATTGGACGAGCCCTTATGTTACGCCCCAGCATGATGTTGTTAGATGAACCTTCACTTGGATTATCACCGAGGCTGGTGTCTGAAATCGCCGAGATTATCCAGCGTGTTAACGAAGAGCAGTCTATGACTATCCTGCTGGTGGAACAGAACGCCAAGATGGCGCTGGACATTGGCCACTACGGCTATGTCATGGAAGTAGGCCGCGTGGTGATGGAGGATACCTGCGAGCGCCTCAAGCAGGCGGCGGATATCCAGGAGTTTTACCTCGGTGTGAAAGACGAAGGTGTTCGCGGCAGGCGCCGCTGGAAGCAGCGTAAGACGTGGCGCTAAAGGGACAAATAAGAGCACATGGCTGAACATTTTGTAGATACCACGCAGGAACCACCCGTCGTCACTATTGACGGCTGCGCCGATATTCCCGGTCTTTTCTGGAAAAGGGTGACAGACAATCCCGACCGCGTGGTAATCCGTGAGAAAGACTTTGGCATCTGGAACGAATACACCTGGCAGGATTACGGGGACCAGGCAAGACGGGTTGGCCTTGGGTTGATCTCGCTTGGCCTTGAGCGTGGTGATGTCTGTTCTGTCGCCGCCGAGGTCTGCAAGGAATGGCTGTTTGCTGACCTTGGCATTATCTGCGCAGGCGGTGTCACCAATGGCGTTTACCCGACAGATGCATCAAACCAGGTTGAATACCTGGTGAATGACAGCGACACCCGGTTCTACTTTGCCGAGGACGAAGAGCAGCTCGATAAAATTCTGGAGGTGCGCGAACGCACCCCAACGCTGAAAAAGATCATCATCTTCGACATGGAGGGCCTGCGCCACCTGGATGACGAGATGTGCATCAGCTTTGAGGATCTGCTGGCACTCGGTGATGAATACGCCTCGGCACATCCGGAGGCATGGGAGACGGCCATTGCAGGCGCTGCCGCGGAAGACCTGCTCACCCTGACCTACACGTCAGGCACAACCGGGCCACCCAAGGGTGCGATGATCAGCCAACGCAACATGATTTACATGATGATCACGTTGCAGCGTATCTACGGTATATACCCTGAAGACGAACAGATTGGCTTCCTGCCGCTTGCCCATGTTGCCGGGAGGATGTTCTACACATTCGCCACAATTGAAGCGGGCAGCGTGATCAATCTTGTTGAAGACGTGGAAACCGTCACACAGGATCAGCAGGAGGTTGCCCCAACGGTCCACTTTGCGGTGCCCCGGGTATGGGAAAAGCAATACTCAACCATTTCAATCAAGTTGAAGGAAGGCACCGCGCTTGGCCGCTGGGCATACGACAAGGCCATCAGCATCGGTGAGAAGGTCGCGTCCTACCGCAAGGATGATAAGCCTGTGCCACCACCACTGGCATTCACCTTCTTCCTCGCTGAACAGATGGTGCTCAAAAACATTCGGCGGTTGCTTGGTATTAATGAGTCACGCTGGCTTTCTACAGCAGCAGCACCGATTGCACCTGAACTGATCGACTGGTACTGGGCGCTGGGTAAACCCATGTACGAGGTCTACGGCCAGACCGAATGTACGGGATTGATCACCGCAAACGTCCAGGGTGCCAACCGCATCGGCTCGGTCGGGCGCGCCGCGGAAGATGCCGAGGTCATACTATCGGAGCAGGGAGAAATACTCCTGAAAAGCCCCGGTGTGATTCGCGGCTACTGGCGCAAGGAAGAAAAGAGCGCAGAAACCTTTAAGCAGGGCTGGCTCTACACCGGTGACGTTGGCCGTATTGATGACGATGGCTACATATACGTGGTTGACCGAATCAAGGACATCATCATCACGGCGGGCGGGAAGAACATCACGCCGAGTGAAATCGAAAACCAGTTGAAGTTCTCACCTTTTATTTCGGACGCGGTAGTTATCGGGGACAAAAAACCCTATCTCACCTGCCTCGTCATGATCGACCAGGAGAACGTCACCAAGTACGCCCAGGACAGGGATGTGCCGTTCACTAACTACACCAGCCTGTGTCACACTGACGCCGTCCAGGATCTCATCTGGTCCGAAATCGAATCGGTAAACACGAAGTTTGCGCGGGTAGAAACGATCAAGAAATTCCGGTTGATAGACCAGTTACTCGACCCGGAAGACGAAGAACTAACTCCTACCATGAAACTGAAAAGAAAAGTGGTTAACGAAAAATATGCGGGACTTATCAATGAAATGTACTAAGTGGCTGACCATTTTCATGCTGGCGTTCGTTACGGCATGTGACGACGCTTCAAACACCTCACCGTCATCCAGCGCCGCAAGCGACGCAGGTGCTGCAAGCGAAGCCGACGCCCTGCCGCCGACACAGGGTGTCAGTGACACCGAAGTTGTGTTCGGCACACATACGGACCTCTCAGGTCCCGTGGCCATCTGGGGCGTCGGGTCCATCAACGGTGTCCGCATGCGCTTTGATGAAGCCAATGAAGCAGGCGGCGTTAACGGTCGTAACATCAGGTTTATTGTTGAAGACACCCAGTACCAGATTCCACGCGCCATCCAGGCAGCCAACAAGCTGATCAATCGCGACAAGGTGTTTGCGCTGGTCATGGCGCTGGGCACACCGCCTAACAACGCCGTCATGACAACCCAGCTGCGCGCCGGTGTACCCAACATGTTCCCGCTGACGGGCGCTCGCAGCATGGTTGTGCCCAAGAAAGACCTTGTTTTCACCCAGCGCGGTATTTACTACGATGAGATTCGCGCTGGCGTAAAGTACTTCATGGAAGAAATGGGCAAAACACAGCCCTGTGTCATTTACCAGGACACCGACTACGGTCAGGAGATCCTTGAAGGTGCTGAGGATCAGCTGACTGAAATGAACATTGAGCTGGTTGGTGTTTCTGCACACAAACCCACCGAATCTGAATTCACCGCATCCATCATTCGACTGCGCAACGCAGGTTGCGACGTTGTCTTCATGGGCACTATTCACCGCGACACCATCCTGATCCTCGAAACCGCGCGCAAGATGAACTTCGACGTCACCTTCGTTGGCAACAATGCGGCTTACGGCCAGGTGATCGCTGAACAGGAAAGTGGCTCCGGCGAGGGCTACCACGCATTTGTTCATATGGCGAAGCTCTACAACGATGGTTCGCTGAATCCTGAGGTTGCTGCCTGGTGGCAGCGGTACGAGGAGCGCTTCGGTGAGGAACCGGGCATCCCTGCCATGGAAGGTTACCGGGGCGCGGATCTTGTCATCGAAGCATTGGAGCGCGCCGGTCCCGACCTTGACCGGGACAGCTTTGTGGCGGCCATGGAATCCATCACGGATTACACCGATATCTTTGGTTATCGCATCGCCTTTGGTGAAGGTGATCGAAAAGGTGTAAACGAGTCGATACTCTCCGTGGTTGAAGACGGACAGTGGAAGACCCTCGCCAACGCGATCACCTACTGATCAGGCGCGGTCCTGAGCGGCCCGACAGGTCATCACAATTATCCAGAAGGCCATAGGCAGTCTTGTTGTCCCGGCGGCGTTTTTTATCGCCGTCGCGGTCCTGACGCTCAACCTGCAGCATCTGCCTGAACCGCCCGAAACCTTATGGCTGGTGGGTCCCAGCGTTGCACTGGCCGTTGCAGGTACGCTGGCCCTTTCTTACAACCGGTCTCGCATATTCCTCAATTGCCTGGTACTTGCAGGGTGTCTATTCCTGGCCCAGCCCGCTTTGTCAGACTCGCTATCGCAGCTGCTTATCCTGGCAGTCGCCCCGATGGCGATTATCATCCTGGCTGCACTGAAAGAACGCGGCTCGTTTACTTTCAGTGGCGTCTTGCGGCTCAGTTTTATCGTCAGCATACTCGCTGCGTTTGCGTACCTCGACAGCGGTCGAGCCGAGCGTCTCATCGATCCAGCGATGTTCAATCCCATTGGTGAGCCGGTTGCCGCCATACTTGGCTACTCACCATTTGATCAGCTGGCCACGCTGCTCTGCATGGTTGCGCTCATTGCCGGGCTTGTCTTGCTTGGCCTGGATGATTCGCCCATTACGCAGGGCATGATCATCTCTGTTGCCGGGTTGCTCGCTGCTGCAACAGTCCCGACACCTTACGCGTGGGAGATCTTCATGATGGCAACCGCCTGTTACCTGGTGGCGAGCCTTATCCGGGATTCCTACAACATGGCATACCGGGACGAACTGACCGGTATTCCGCATCGACGTGCCCTGAATGAGTACTTCCTTGCCCTGCCGCGCAACTATGCGGTGGCCATGCTGGACGTGGATCACTTCAAGAAGTTTAACGACACTCACGGTCACGATGTCGGGGACCAGGTCCTGCAGATGGTGGCCAGTAAAATCAGGCAGGTAGGCGGCGGAGGCAAGGCCTACCGTTACGGTGGTGAAGAGTTTTCCATCGTGTTTCCACGTATGTCGGCGAGCGACGCCTTCTACTACCTGGATGAACTACGCAAGGCTATCGACAGCTATGAAATGGTGATTCGAAAGAGCGAACGCATCGATGAAAACGAGGACAAGGCAGCACGCAAGCAGCGCCAGCGTGGTTCTTTCAGGACCGCTGCGACCAAAGTGTCAGTCACGATATCAATTGGGGTTGCCGAGCGGATGCACAACGAAACACCTGAAGATGTCCTGAAGGCCGCTGATACTGCATTGTATGCCGCCAAGAAGGCTGGTCGTAACCAGGTGAGCATTAGAGCCAGCGGTTAACAAACCACAGATCAATATTACACAATTTTACTTTTTCTGCCGTATGAGTGTAATATTACAGTCGTAAACAAAATTAACCCGACTCCTGTAATGAAACCAGCAGGCTTCATCCTCGACCTGTTGAGGACCTACGGTAAAAAAGGCACCACCGCCCGCAGCCTGATGGCAGCAGGCGAGATGTTCTCCTATTCGGACAACCAGCTGCGAGTGACCCTCTCGCGGCTGGTCGCACGGGGCCTGGTGGAAAAAATCTCCCGCGGCACCTACCGGCTTGCCGAACAATCAGACCCCGTCAGCGACTTTGTCGAGGAGTGGCGTCTTGGTGAGTCGAGGCGATCGCCATGGCAGGATCGTTTCTTGCTGGTTCATACAGACGCCGAGGACGAAAGATCTGCTTGGTGCCTCGATGCGCTCGGTTTTCGACTGGTACGTAAACACCTGTGGGGACGCGCGGATAACCTGTCGAAGACTGCCAGCGAACTGAGCACGTTGTTAAAAAACCTTGGCCTTGCAGGGGATTTCCTGGTCATCGAACAGGCGGCGTTCTCGGCACAGGAATCGGCAAAGCTGTTTGCCAGCTATGACATTGAGGCGCTTAACGAAAGCTACCTGGACGTTATCAGCAGGCTCAAAAAGAGCGAGCAGAAACTGCCTGGCATGCCTCACGAGGAAGCCATGCGAGAAACCTTCCGACTCGGTGGGGAGGCGTTGCAGGTACTCGCAAAAGACCCACTCTTACCGGAAGAAATCATGCCCTCAACCCATCGCCAGCATCTGCATGAAGTCATGCTCAGCTACGACAAAACCGGCCGGGATATCTGGGCATCCGAATCTACACCTGACAATCTGCCAGCAGAGATGGCAGCTTACGCTTAAGGATCCGCTATGAACGCACCACAAACAACGTCAACCAATACCAGGACAAGCTTTAAGGACTTGCTCACACCTGAAGAGCTCAGCGAGGTGACTGCGAAGAGCGATCTGCAGGGTGCCATCATTGTGCTATTTGACTGGGCGGTGGTGATTGGTCTTTTTACCTGGGCAGCCATGTTCCCGAATCCGCTCACTTATCTTGCTGTCATCATTCTGCTTGGTGGCAGGCAGATGGCGTTCGGTGTCATCGTGCATGAGTCAGGTCACCGAAGCCTATTTAAAACCCAGGCGCTAAACGAGTTCTGCGGCACCTGGTTATCCGGCTACTGGGTATTCTCCGATAAGGACGCCTACATGCGCGGGCATCTGAAACATCACCAGGATGCGGGTACAGAGGCTGACCCGGACCTTAAGAATTTTGTTGCCTACCCTGTTTCCAGGACAAGCCTCAGGCGCAAACTGTTCCGGGATGTCACAGGCCAGATCGGCTGGCGTCGTGTTAAATCAATCGGGCGACAGCTGAGACATCTCAAGGACCTGAAGCCGCAGTTGAGAAAAAGTGTGCTGCGCAGCGTTGGCGTTAACGTCGCGATGCTGGCGACACTGACCGCGTTTGGCCAGCCTCATCTTTACCTGCTCTGGGTTATCGCTTTCATGACAAGCCATATGTGTATTACACGTTTGCGCCAGATAGCTGAACACGCCGGCGTGCCAGATCATTTTGATGCCGATGCAAGGCACAATACGCGCACGCTTTACATCAACTGGCTGGAGCGACTGCTTATTTCACCGCATAACTTGAACTTCCATCTTGAACATCACCTGATGGCGTCAGTACCGATCTACAGATTAAGGCGCCTGCACCAGATCCTCCTGAATAAGGGCTACTACGATGACGTGGAGTTTACGAAGGGTTATGTGCAACTGCTGAGGCAGGTTACCTACGCTTGAGCAGTGTTGGGGAGACTGGCTGGCGGTGCGGTAAAGCAGTTAGTGGGCAGGGCTGTGCTCCCGGCAGATAAGCCGGGGACGCGCACTATGGGCGGTCAGCCCTCGTCTTCTGGAGAATCGTCTCCTTCGGACTGGATGCGCTGGTAGATTTCTTCCCTGTGGACTGCTATTTCCTTGGGAGCGTTGACGCCGATACGTACCTGGTTACCTTTGACACCAAGTACTGTGACAGAGATATCGTTGCCTATCATCAACGTCTCTCCGACTCGCCGGGTTAATATCAGCATTGTTGGTAACTCCTTAAATCACACTTTCCCTTCATGGAAGGGAACTCCTTTTGCCCTGCTGTCAGGCTTCCGACAGGTCAAATGCCGAATGCAATGCACGAGCGGCAAGCTCCAGGTACTTCTCGTCAATAACCACTGAGATCTTGATTTCTGACGTGGAGATCATCTGTATATTGATGGACTCGTCCGCCAGTACCCTGAACATTTTGCTCGCTACCCCTGCATGTGATCTCATTCCGACACCAACCATGGACAGCTTTGCAATTTTATTGTCTCCCGTGACCTGTCTCGCATCAATGTTTTTCGCGATATTTTCCAGTATTTCAAGCGCCTGTTCGTAATCCTCCCGACGAACAGTAAACGTGAAGTCGGTACTCATATCAGCACCGACGTTCTGGACTATCATGTCTACTTCAATATTGGCTTCGCTGATCGGTCCAAGAATTGCCGAGGCGATGCCGGGTACATCTTTTACGCCGAGCACTGTCAATTTGGCTTCGTCTCGCGTGAATGCAATACCAGAAATAATCGGTTGTTCCATAGAATCATCCTCAGCCCTGATCAACGTGCCAGGCTTGTCTTCATCAAAGCTTGATAACACGCGCAGTGGTACTTCAAATTTGCTCGCAAACTCAACCGCGCGGGTATGTAGTACACCGGAGCCTAGACTCGCGAGTTCGAGCATTTCCTCAAATGTCAGTTCCTTGAGACAGCGTGCACCCTCAACAACCCGCGGGTCGGTGGTGAAGACACCTTCAACGTCCGTGTAGATCTGGCACTCATCTGCTTTTAAGGCCGTCGCCAAAGCAACCGCTGTAGTGTCAGACCCGCCGCGCCCCAGCGTCGTAATCGCACCGCTGTCGTCCGCGCCCTGGAAGCCAGCAACAACCGACACAACACCCTTGTCGATTTCAGCCTGCAGTGCATCGGTATCAATGTTCAGGATGCGCGCACGTGTATGTGCTGCATCGGTATGGATCTGTGCCTGGCGCCCGGTGAACGACTTTGCTGCACAACCCAGCTTCATCAGCATCATGGAAAGCACGGCGATGGTGACCTGCTCTCCACTCGAGAGAAGCACATCCATTTCACGCCGGGTTTCCACACTCTGGAATCCTACCGACGCACCCAGGTCAGCCAGGCGATCGGTTTCCTTGCCCATGGCCGAGACCACGACAACAACGTCATTCCCCTGGTTGCGGGTTTTGATAATACGACGGGCTACATGTTCGATGCGTTCTATATCCGCAACGGACGTGCCGCCGTACTTCTGTACAATCAGCGCCATTTAAGGGCCACCGGGATTCAAAGGGCGCATATTAGAGAGGAAAACAGGCTAAAAAGCTACAGGAGATTTCTGACGAATCCCTCAACACTGGCAAGCGCGCCAGGCAATTGATCAGGTTCTGAACCACCGGCTCGTGCCATGTCAGGACGACCGCCGCCCTTGCCGCCAACCTGGGTGGCGACGTGGTTAACAAGCTCACCAGCGTTAAAGCGATCAGTCAGATCTTTGGTGACACCAGCTATCAGGCCAACCTTGCCATCATTAACAGTACCCAGCACCACGATACCGGTACCAAGTTTGTTCTTCAGACGATCCAAAGCATCGGGCAGCGATTTGGGATCAGCGCCATCCAGTTGATTAACGATAAGTTTGAACTCACCGAGATCAATTGTTGCATCATCCAGGTCCGCACCCGCACCGGTAGCAATCTTGCGGTTGAGTTCAGCAACATCTTTCTCGAGCTTCTTGTTTTGCTCAACCAGTTGCCGCACCTTGTCAGCGAGATTGGTCTTGTCTGCCTTCACAAGACTCGCAGTTTCACCCATGGCATCTTCCATGGACTCGATCAGCTCCAGCGCACCGGCACCGGTCACCGCTTCGATTCGACGTACGCCAGATGCAACACCCTGCTCTGTGGTAATCCTGAAGAGACCAATATCACCGGTTCTGCCAGCGTGCGTACCGCCGCATAGTTCTATAGAGAAACCATCACCCATGGTGAGTACTCTGACTTCTTCGGCATACTTTTCGCCGAACAGTGCCACGGCGCCCTTTTCTCTTGCGGCATCGATGCCCATCACCTCGGTCTGGATATCGGTGTTACGACGAATCTCGGCATTCACCATCCGCTCAATTTCCCTCACCTCGGCGGGCGTGACCGCTTCGAAGTGGGAGAAGTCAAATCGCAGGCGTTCAGCATCAACGAGCGAACCTCGCTGGTTCACGTGCTCGCCCAGCACCTGGCGGAGCGCAGCATGTAAAAGGTGGGTGGCAGAATGATTCAAGCGCGTTGCATCTCGCAGCCTTCGATCTACCGTCAACTGCAGGCTGTCACCTACTTTGAGTTCACCTTCCTTGACGTCGACGTAATGAACAATGGCATCGCCATTTTTCTGGGTGTCTCCAACAATGGCGTGTGAGGCGTCACCCTGCATTTCTCCGGTATCGCCAACCTGGCCGCCGGATTCTGCATAAAAAGGTGTCCTGTCCAGCACAACTGCTGCTTCATCACCGGCACTGACACTATCGACTTTTTCACCGTTCTTGATGAGGCAGACGATTTCAGACTTGTTCTCCAGTGAATCGTATCCAACAAACTCAGACACCATGTCGAGTTCGAGGGCTCCTGTATCCTGGACGCCGAATTGACTGGCAGCCCGGGCTCGTTCCCGCTGGGCTTCCATTTCACGTTCAAACCCATCCATATCGATGGTGAGGTCTTTTTCCCGTGCAATATCGGCGGTGAGGTCAGCAGGAAAGCCATAGGTGTCATAAAGCTTGAATACCACATCACCTGGAATCTCTGTTCCATCAAGACCGCTGATAGCGTCGCTGAGTATGCGCATGCCTTGGTCCAGGGTCAGTTCAAACTGCTCTTCTTCCTTCAGCAGGATCCGTTCAAGTTGTTCCTGGGTTTGCTTGATCAGCGGATAGGCCTCACCCATCTGCTCAACCACGGCTGCCACCATCTTGTGAAAGAACGGGCCGCTCGACTGCAGTTTGTGACCATGCCTGAGTGCACGGCGAATAATTCGACGCAGTACGTAGCCCCGGCCTTCGTTTGAAGGAACAACGCCGTCTGCAATCAGGAAGGTTGCACAGCGGGCGTGATCTGCAATGACTCTTAATGAGGGACTGTCAAGGTCACTGGCGCCAACCAGGTCAGCGGCATGTTTGATCAGCGCTTTAAAAAGATCGATGTCGTAGTTGTCATGAACATCCTGCAGCACTGCAGCAAGGCGCTCGAAGCCCATGCCGGTATCCACACAGGGCTTGGGCAGAGGCGTCAGCGTGCCGTCTGCACTTCGGTCAAACTGTGTGAACACAAGGTTCCAGATTTCAATATATCGATCCAGGTCGCCATCAGGGGTGCCAGGCGGTCCACCGGGAACGTCTGGTCCATGATCGTAAAATATTTCAGAGCTTGGTCCACACGGGCCTGTATCACCCATGGTCCAGAAGTTGTCGTCATCACCAAGACGGGTAATTCGATCCTTATCGAAGCCAACCTTCTCTATCCAGATCTGCTCCGCTTCATCGTCACCTTCGTGCACAGTAACCCAGAGTTTTTCAGGTGGCAGACCAATCACCTCGGTGAGGAACTCCCAGGCCCAGAGGATGGCTTCTTCCTTGAAGTAATCACCAAAGGAGAAGTTACCCATCATTTCAAAGAAGGTGTGGTGCCGCGCCGTGTAGCCGACATTGTCCAGATCGTTGTGCTTGCCGCCTGCCCGTACGCAACGCTGCACGCTGACCGCGCGCGTGTAGCCACGATTTTCACGCAGAGCAAGTGCCTCCTTGAACTGCACCATGCCAGCGTTGGTGAAAAGTAGCGTTGGGTCGTTGTCCGGGACCAGCGACGCAGAATCAACTACGGCGTGAGACTTACTCTCAAAAAAGTCCAGGAACGACTGTCGTAAAGCCCGGCTGTCCATCTTCTAAACTACTGAATAACTCAAGAAATCAAAGGGGGCTAACGATACAGAAAATCACCCCAAAGTAAAAACCAGCCAGCGACCGAAAAGCCCGCTTATCGCGCGGTATCTGGGTGATGTGCTATCTCCACACACACCACAACAGATGGCTCAACCGACGGTTCAGCCGATAGCTCAGCAGATCGCTGAAATATGATCGTATGAAAAGCCTCGCTGCTGCAGGAATCGTGCAACCCTCGCCCTGTCCCTGGCTTCGAGTTTCGGACTTTCATCAAAAGGGCCAAACTCACGGGAGAACTTCTTGTTGGCGACTTCCTCGGCCAGTTGAAACCAGTCCACTTCGCTTTCCTCCATGGCAAGGGAGATGATCTCGTCATCAACGCCCTTCTGGCGAAGCTCCATACGAATACGCCCGGGTCCTTGCCCCTTGCTGGTGCGTGCACGAATAAATGCTTCAGCCAGGCGGCTGTCGCTTTGCAGGCCTTCGTGATTTAGCTGCTCAATTTGTGAGGCGATTTCATCGGCCTGGCCCGAGAATCTTTTGAGGAGTTTTTGCTGGAGTTCCAGGCGGGAATGTTCGCGCCGTGCCAGCAGATCCATTGCGGCACGGCGGATATCAACGTGGGTGATGTCCTTCAAGCAGTCGCCTGTCAGGCACCGGAGATAGGTGTGACGTTATCGGCGCCTTTTCCATCCTCTCCTTCGGCAGCAGGGGCCTCTTCGTCCAGCAGTTTCGCCCTGATCTGCTGTTCAATCTCCTGCGCAAGGTGAGCGTTTTCTGCGAGGAACTCACAGGCATTTTTCTTGCCCTGACCGATACGGTCCCCCTGGTAGCTGTACCATGCACCTGCCTTATCAACCAGGTTCAGCTGTACCCCAAGGTCAATGACCTCAGCCAGTCGATAGATGCCTCGACCGTACATGATCTGGAACTCGGTCTGCTTGAACGGCGGTGCAACCTTGTTCTTGATCACCTTCACACGCGTCTCGTTGCCGACGATTTCATCACCTTCCTTGATGGAACCGATGCGGCGGATATCGAGGCGTACAGAAGAGTAAAACTTCAGCGCGTTACCGCCGGTTGTGGTTTCAGGACTACCGAACATGACACCAATCTTCATCCTGATCTGGTTGATGAAGATCACCAGGGTGTTGGAGTTCTTGATATTGGCAGCCATTTTTCGGAGCGCCTGGCTCATCAGTCGCGCCTGCAAACCAACGTGGTGGTCGCCCATTTCACCTTCAATTTCAGCCTTGGGTGTCAATGCTGCGACAGAGTCAACGATGACCACGTCAACGGCACCGGACCGTACAACCATGTCACAGATTTCGAGCGCCTGCTCTCCGGTATCCGGCTGGGATACCAGCAGGTCATCGATGTTCACGCCGAGGTTCTGCGCATAGAGTGGATCGAGCGCATGTTCCGCATCAATAAAGGCACAGGTACCACCGGTCTTCTGACATTCGGCGATCACCTGGAGTGTGAGGGTGGTTTTACCCGATGACTCAGGTCCGTAGATTTCAACGATACGGCCGCGCGGTAGACCGCCGATCCCAAGGGCTACATCAAGGCCCAGTGAACCGGTGGAAATGGCAGGTATTTTTTCCTGCGGGGAATCACCCAGGCGCATCATGGCGCCCTTGCCGAACTGGCGTTCGATCTGGCCGAGTGCGGCGGTAAGTGCTTTGTCCTTATTTGAATCTAGATCTGACATGCTTGTTCCTTTTCTTTGATTCTTAACTCTTTAATTCTTTAAGTTTCTAACTCTGTAAATCTTTCTTTGGGCCTGTTGCTGGAACAGACCGATTCTGTTGCCTTTAATTCTGAATGCAGTGTTCTTTAGTTCTACCTGGCGCTATTCACCGTAAACTTTTTACAGCTTTTACCGAAAAGTTTGCCTGTCTCTCTGCTCGCAATTTCGCCTTTCTATAACCGGTTCCTGCTGTAAAACGCGCCTTGCAGGAGTACTGTATAAAACACTGTATTAAATACTGTACGTTTAACCAGTATTATCCATAAATATTTCAAACCACCAACACTTTTTTTGGTTCTCCAAACCAACAGCCCGGGTAAATAACGTAGAATCTCCCTGCGGCGCATTTTGACCGCTCATCCAATCACGGCTCATATATTGTCCAACGTCACCACCAGCACTGCTAAGTCAAAAGAGGCGCCAAAACATACGCCGATGATGCAGCAGTATCTCAGCATCAAGGCTGACCATCCGGATGAGCTGCTGTTCTATCGCATGGGTGATTTCTACGAACTCTTCTACGACGATGCTGGTCGCGCGGCTGAACTCCTCGACATCACCCTGACAGCCCGTGGTAACTCCGCCGGTGAACCAATCCCCATGTGCGGCGTGCCCTACCACTCGGTTGACACCTATCTCGTCAAACTTGTGGAAAAAGGTGTCTCGGTTGCGATCTGCGAGCAGATCGGCGATCCCGCACTGGCCAAGGGCCCCGTGGAACGAAAAGTGGTCCGTATAGTTACACCCGGTACACTGACCGATGAAGCACTGCTGGATGCCAGTGCAGATAACCTCATCGCCTGTGTGGCAAAACAGGATGACCTCTATGGCATCGCCGTCATGGAACTTGCCAGCGGGCGCTTCGAGGTAACCGAGATTACCGGCGATGAGCCGCTCACCAGTGAACTTCACAGGCTGTCTCCAGCAGAGCTTATCCTCTCAGATGAGATCGACTACCCGCCGGCGGTCAACCAGATGGCCGGTGTTCGACTGCGTCCGCCGTGGGAGTTCGACGCAACCAGTGCCATGCAATCACTGACTTCCCAGTTCAATACCCAGGATCTTGGCGGCTTCGGCTGTGATGACTTAACCAGCGCAATTGCTGCAGCGGGATGCCTTTTAGGTTATGTAAAAGAGACGCAGAAAACTGAATTGCCACATATCCGCCAGGTGAGACCGATCGCTGCAGAAGACGCGGTACTGATCGACAGTGCATCGCGTCGTAACCTCGAGATCACCACCAATATCGGTGGTGGTGAAGACAACACGCTGGCAGCAGTGCTGGACAATACCTCCACTGCCATGGGCAGCCGATTCCTGAAACGCTGGTTGCACAGGCCGATACGTTCCCGCGAGGTCTTGCAGCAGCGCCAGGATGCCATTGAAGAAATACTGACCAGCCGCAAGTTTGATGACCTCAGCAACCACCTGAAAACGATTGGCGACATTGAACGTATCCTCGCACGGGTAGCGCTCCTCTCGGCACGTCCAAGGGATTTATCCAAGCTCCGGGATGCACTGAATGGGTTGCCGATACTGGGTGATTTACTTGGCACGATCGGCGCTGCCCGCATCGGGGAGATCCGCAATAAATGTAAACCCATGCCAGCGCTGGCAGACCGGCTGTCGCGCGCTGTCATCGAGAACCCACCGGTAGTGATTCGAGATGGCGGCGTTATCGCAACCGGCTACGATGAAGAACTCGATGAGCTGCGTGCCATCAGCGAAAACGCCGCGGACTTCCTGTTGCAGCTTGAAGCCCGCGAACGGGAAGAGACCGGCCTATCCACATTGAAGGTCGGCTACAACCGCGTCCATGGCTACTACATCGAAATCAGCAAAGCCCAGGCTGAAGCGGCGCCGGCCAGGTACATCCGCAGGCAGACCCTCAAAAATGCGGAACGGTTTATCACACCGGAGCTGAAGGAATTCGAGGATAAGGCGCTCAGCAGCAAAAGCCGCGCCCTTGCCCGGGAAAAACAGTTGTATGACGAACTGCTGGATGAGCTGGTGACTCATCTCGTGGAACTTCAGCAGCTCTCCGATGCCCTGTCGGAACTTGACGTGCTGAACAACTTTGCAGAGCGCGCACTCGCCCTGCAGCTGGTTCGCCCTGAACTGTCATCGAATGCGGAACTGAATATTTCGGGTGGCCGCCACCTGGTTGTTGAACAGAACCTGACCAGTAATTTTGTTGCCAACGACCTGGACCTTAACGACACCCGCCAGCTGCTGATCATTACCGGCCCCAACATGGGCGGTAAATCTACCTACATGCGCCAGTGCGCCATTATCACGCTGTTAGCACACACTGGTTCATTTGTACCGGCAAAGCAGGCGAGTATCGGTGCTATTGATCGTATTTTTACGCGCATCGGATCGTCTGACGACCTGGCGAGCGGCCGTTCGACCTTCATGGTTGAGATGACCGAAACCGCGATGATCCTCAATAACGCAACCGATCACTCCCTCGTGCTGCTGGATGAGATCGGCCGCGGCACATCAACCTTCGACGGATTGTCTCTGGCCTGGTCGGTGGCAAACTACATCGCAACAAGAATCCATGCGCTGACACTGTTTGCAACGCATTACTTCGAACTGACGTCACTTACCGAGAACCTCACCGCCACCCACAACGTCCACCTGTCCGCCAAAGAGTTTGGCGACCAGATCATCTTTATGTATTCAGTTAACGACGGTCCCGCGAGTCAGAGTTACGGTCTGCAGGTTGCGCAGCTTGCCGGCGTCCCTGCCGAGGTGATTGATACAGCGTCAGCCAAGCTGCGCGAGCTTGAAGAAAACGAGGTCCGACCAATGGGTGGTCATGCACCGATGCAGTCTGACCTGTTTGTCGCTGCACCGGCGCGGGATGAGTACCGCGAAAAACTGGCGGGCCTGTCATTAGATGAGCTGACCCCAATCGATGCACTTAACCTCCTGTATCAATTGAAAAAAGAGGCAGCTGAGGACGGTTGAGTCGTATTGTCAGCCAAACAAAAGCTGATAGAATGCGCTTTTTTATAAGACCAGCTCAAAAAGGGATTGATCTATGACGTTTGTGGTTAGCGATGCCTGCATCAAGTGCAAGCACACCGATTGTGTTGAAGTATGCCCCGTTGATTGTTTCTACGAAGGGCCAAACTTCCTTGTGATCAATCCTGACGAGTGTATCGACTGCGCGCTGTGCGAGCCGGAGTGCCCTGTGGACGCGATCTTCTCAGAGGACGAGTTGCCAGAGGACGAGCAGGAGTATCTTGAGCTCAACGCCGAGCTCTGCGAAACCTGGCCGAACATCACTGAGAAAAAAGACCCTCTGCCCGATGCGGAAGAGTGGGCAGATGTGAAAGGCAAGCGCGAACACCTGGAGATGGGTTAACCCAACCCGGGCTTCCACCCAGCACACCCCGTGCGTTTCGAACGCGCAAAGAAAAACAGGAAACGACCGGCGAATCGTTTCCTGTTTTTGCGTCCCTTCGTGCATCCCTGCCACAAGTTGCAACCCATCCATGCGACCTTGCAACCGAAATCCAGTGTAGACTCGCGGCAATCTGAGGCAAATTCACCAAATCCATCCCACCATCTTGATATCAATGATGATTTAAGTCTTTCAATGACTTACAAGCTTTGCTGATCCTGACTATGGACAATTTCCTACAAGGATTTCAGCCATTTCCTACAACAATTTTTCGCAGGTTAACCGGATATCAGCCCTGCTTGGGTAAGTAGGTAAGCGGATTCCTCGGCTTGCCGTCACGCCTGATCTCAAAGTGCAGCATTGCCTCGTTGGCCGCATTCACCCCTACCCGGCCAATCGACTTTCCTGACTTCACGAGATCACCTTCCTTCACCATCATGCGCGCATTGTTGCCGTAGGCTGACAGGTAGTTGTCGTTGTGCTTGAGAATAACGAGGTTGCCATATCCTCGAAGGTTACCACCGGCGTAAACCACCACGCCATCCGCAGCGGCCTTGACGGTTTGCCCTTCGCTCGCGGCGATGTCGATGCCTTTGTTGACGGGTGTATCGAGAGAAAACCCTCTCAGGATCCTGCCCTCAACAGGCCAGCGAAAGGTCGGCACACCGGCAGGTAATTTATCTACTTTCTTGGCAACCTTCTGCTGCTTCTTGGTTCTGCCGCTGTCGGCAACCTTCGTCGGGCCACTGTCCTTCGCAGGTGCCCTGGCGGAACCTGAGAGTCTTAAACGCTGATCAACGAAGATCGTGTAGGGTGGTTTGATCCCATTGATGTTTGCAACGGTCTTGTAGTCGAGGCCGTAACGGAAGGCGATTGAATACAGCGTGTCGCCCTTTTTCACTGTGTAGTGACTGGGGGTGCCGTCCAGGATCGAATAGACCGGAGCAAGCTTTGTCGAAATACCGGCGCAGCCTGCCAGCAGGCAGATTACCAGTATGCCGGCAACTCGCAGGCAATAATTATGAGCCTTCATCCGCTGACTGTTCACGTTCCAGCAACGACGAAAAGTAATCGAGGGAAATGATGGTGATCGCACCGAGCAGCATCGCAATAACCGCGATGGGAATATCCGCATCAAGGCCGGTGAGGTACTCGTAGTCCTGCGGCCACACCGGTTCCTGCACCACGGGTATCTGGCTGCCATCAGGCTTTATCTGGTAGCTGGTGGTGTGTTTCCAGGGCCAGATCTTCATGAGGGAACCCAGCATGAATCCGGTGAGGACCGCCATGGTCACGTTCCTGAATCGCGCCAGCAGCACACCCAGGATCTGTGAGAAAGCGACAATCCCAACCACGCAACCCATCCCGACATAGGCCAGGGTGAGGAATTCAAAATCCTTGATTGCGTTGATGACCGTCTGGTAAAGGCCAAGAATCAGCAGGATAAAACTACCGGAGAGCCCTGGCAGTATCCAGGCGCACACAGCAATACAGCCGCCGCCAAACAATACGATAGGGGAGATTTCTGCTTCCATGGGTACCACGCGACTTACCACCAGGCCAACTGCTGTGCCCATGGCGATCGCCATCAAGAGCTCAAGATCAACAGGTCGTAGTTTGCGGCCGATCACCCACACCGAGGCAATTACCAGCCCGAAGAAAAAAGACCAGATGAAGACGGGCTCATTTTCCAGCAGGTAACTGACGCCACGCGCCAGCAGGATAATGGATACGCCCATGGCGCCGAACAACATGAGCAGGAAATTGATATCCATCTTGCGCCACAGCCCTGCGATGCCCAGTTCGCCAATTTCCAGCAGCCGCGCCGGCGTAAACAGCCTGACAGCATTAATAAGACGCGTGTATAAACCGGATACAAACGCAATGGTGCCACCGGACACCCCGGGGACAACCTCTGCAGCGCCCATCATGAGGCCCACAATGATGATTCTGAGATTCTGTTTCATGAGGGATCAGATCAGGACTTGCCACCCAGCAGCGGTACAAATTTCACGGGGCCAAGGTGTGTTTGCTCAGCGATCCCATCGGTCTTGGTAACGAGGATCAGTTCCTGCTTACGTCCGTCGCCAACCGGCACCAGCATTCGCCCACGTTCTGAGAGCTGTTCGATCAGCGCTTCCGGCACGGCTCGCGGCGCGGCGGTCACGATAATGCCATCAAACGGACCACGTTCACTCCAGCCAAGATTGCCGTCATCATGTTTGAAGAAGATGTTCCGGTAACCAATCGAACCCAGCATGGCTTTTGCCCTGTTCTGCAGGCCGGATATCCTTTCAACGGTATAAACCTTCTCAGCAAGCTGCGCGAGCACCGCCGTCTGGTAGCCGGAGCCCGTACCAATCTCAAGTACATTGGCGAGTGGCCCTTCACTGAATAACGCCTCGGTCATCTGCGCAACAACAAACGGCTGCGAAATGGTCTGGTTAAATCCAATTGGCAGAGCCGTGTCTTCATAAGCGCGATGGGACAGGGCCTCATCAATAAAGGCATGGCGTGGTGTTTCGCTGATAACATCGAGGATCTGTTCGCTTGTGATGCCCTGTTCACGCAGGCGTTCGACCAGTCGGGTCCGCGTGCGCTGAGAGGTCATCCCGACACCCTTGATATTGAGTTCGCTAGCCATTTACAACCATCCCTGTCGTGGTAGTCGCCATGTCAGGTGCACTTGCGTGCACCAGTTCCCGAATGAGACTTGTCGCAAATGCACCAGCCGGCAGAGAAAACCTGAGCCGAAGCGTGTCCTTTGTGATCTCGCTCTCAAGGCAGCGAGGTACGATCACAAGCGCCCGCTCACCCACTTTGACACCAAGCCGGCGCAGACCGCCAATCCATGACTGGTAGATCTCCGGCAATTGTTCTTCCCCCGCCTGGGGATCCCGGGACTTGCCATACAGTGGCCCCACACCTTCGAGCGAGTCGCCCTGTTCAACCAGGCCGGACACAAAGAGATTGAAGAGCCAGGCGCGGGCCGCCGACATATAAAGGTCCCGTTTGAATTTCAGGCGCTCGCCTTTCCTCAGCAGTCGATCCGCATAGACGAGGTTGTCACGGTTTACCCCGAAGCGCTGGTCACCAAAGTAGTTGAGGAATCCCGCCTCCTTGATCTGATCCAGCCTCGTCTGTAGCTGGGTAACCTGTTCCGGTTCGAGCTCACCCGGGAAGCGCAGCAGGATATCGAAGTGGTTGTTATCGATTTCACCGAGACGCAGCTTGCGTCGATGCCGTGTCACATTGAGAATCTCAACACCTTCAATCGAGAGCGCATGCCAGTTGAGTGTCTTATCTCCCGGCAGGTAACAGCTGAACCATTGTGTTGTGACGGCATGTCGATCCTTACGCCCCGCATACCCGACGGCCTTTTTGTTGATACCCGCAAAGCTCGCCAGTTGTTCCGCTACCCATTGCGTATTGGCACCGGCCTTCCTGATATTGAGGTATACATGTTCGCCTTCACCTGCAGGTTCTTCCGCAAGTGTTTCAACAACAACAAACTCTTCGGGTTCAGCTTTGAAGACAGCCGTGAGACCAGGATCGCCCCAGCGGTACGCAAATTGCTCCTGGAATTGGGTCATGGCGCGAGGATCAGTCCTCTGCAACCAGGAAGAACGTTTCCCCTTTCCTGATCAGGCCAAGTTCGCTGCGTGCGATATCTTCTACAGCGGCGAGACCGTGCTTGAGATTCTGGATCTCCGCGGCGAGGATTGCGTTGCGCTGTTCCTTGCTCTGGTTCTCTGCAGCGCGGCGCTCGGTGGTCTCAGCAAGGGAACTGACATGGGCAAAGCTGCCCTCTCCAAACCAGAGACGTACCTGCAGGCCCCCGAAAACGAGGAGCAGTACAACGATCAGTGCGCGATACCAGGTCATGTTATTTCCTGAATTCGGCCATTCCCTTGTAAATGGCGGAACTATGGTCCTCTATTCTCAGTAACCTGTTGTACTTTGCAACCCTGTCAGAGCGACAAAGTGAGCCGGTTTTTATCTGCCCGGCTGCCGTGGCGACGGCCAGATCGGCAATTGTCGTGTCCTCGGTCTCGCCTGAGCGGTGTGACATCACGGTGGTATAACCAGCTTCTTTGGCCATGTGCATGGCCTGCAGCGTCTCTGTCAGCGTCCCGATCTGGTTGACCTTGATCAGGATGGAGTTGGCTACACCCTCATCAATACCCTTTTTCAGTATGGCAGGGTTCGTCACAAACAGGTCATCACCAACCAGCTGCACACGATCACCCAGCTTTTTCGTCAGATAGGCCCAGCCGTCCCAGTCACTCTCATCAAGGCCATCCTCAATGGAGATAATCGGGTACTTGTCGACCAGTTCTGCGAGATAGTCGCTGAAACCTTCACTGTCGAATCGCTTGTCTTCACCAGCGAGGACATATTCGCCATCGTGGTAGAACTCGGACGCCGCACAGTCGAGTGCCAGCGTGACGTTCTCACCAGCCTTGTAACCTGCTTTGTCGATCGACTGCATGATC
Organism: Pseudomonadales bacterium; assembly: GCA_963921285.3. Lineage (GTDB taxonomy): Bacteria > Pseudomonadota > Gammaproteobacteria > Pseudomonadales > Azotimanducaceae > UBA9659. Next base: position 4,116,747 of record CAWUFD020000015.1, on the reverse strand, counting down.
GCCTCAAGGGCTGCTTCATTGCTTGGCAGGTTCGGTGCAAAACCACCTTCATCACCCACCGCGGTTGATAAGCCCTGCTCTGACAGGACGCCCTTCAAGGTGTGGAAAATCTCAGCACCACAGCGCAGTGCCTCGGCAAAGTTCGCTGCGCCAACCGGCTGGATCATGAACTCCTGGATATCAACATTGTTATCGGCATGCTCACCGCCGTTCAGGATGTTCATCATCGGAACCGGCATACTGTACCTGCCGGGGCTGCCGTCGAGTTCAGCCAGGTATTCATAGAGTTCCTGGCCGCAGGATTTTGCAGCCGCTGCCGCTGCTGCCAGCGACACAGACAGGATGGCGTTGGCACCCAGTTCACCCTTGTTGTCCGTACCATCCATATCCAGCATCAGCTGATCGAGCGCGGCATGATCTTCCACTTCGCGACCGATCAACATCTCACGCATACGGGTGTTGACGTTCTCGACCGCTCGCAGCACGCCTTTGCCGAGATAACGTTCGGGGTCCTTGTCGCGCAGCTCAAGCGCTTCCCGTGAACCGGTTGATGCACCGGACGGCACGCAGGCGCTGCCAACGTGGCCGCCTTCAACTTCCACGTCAGCTTCTACTGTCGGATTGCCACGGGAATCGAGTATTTCCCGGGCCCTGATATCAGTGATTTCCATTAAACGTCCTTAAATACACTGCTTGCCCTAAAGGGCGACATTGGATTCTTTCACCACCGCGTCGATACGCTTCAACGTGGTGAGCAGGTCAGCCATTTCATGCATAGGCCAGCTGTTCGGGCCATCGGACAACGCATTGTCCGGGTCCGGGTGGGTTTCCATAAAGAGGCCATGCACTCCAGCCGCTACGGCCGACCGTGCCAGTACCGGGACCATTTCGCGCTGGCCACCCGAGGTTGTGCCCTGGCCACCTGGCAATTGCACGCTGTGGGTTGCGTCAAACACCACCGGGCAGCCGGTCTGCCGCATGATGGGAATGGCACGCATATCCGATACCTGGTTGTTATAGCCAAAGCTCACGCCGCGTTCGCACACCATGATGTCCTCGTTGCCGGTGGCCTTGGCTTTGGCAACAACGTTCTGCATATCCCAGGGGGCGAGGAACTGGCCTTTCTTGATATTTACCGGCAGGCCGGTCTCTGCAACGCGCTGGATAAAGTTGGTCTGCCTGCAAAGGAAGGCGGGCGTCTGCAATACAGAGACCACCTCGCTGACCGCTTTAAGATCAGTGTCCTCGTGCACATCAGTCAGCACGGGCACACCCACTTCCTGTTTGACCTTCTCAAGGATACGCAAACCCTCTTCCACGCCTGGGCCGCGATAGCTTTCATGAGAGGAACGGTTTGCCTTGTCGAAGGAAGATTTGTAGATGAAGGCAATACCAAGATCGTCGCAGGTCGCCTTCATGTAACTGGCGGTTTCCATTGCGAGTGCTTCTGACTCGATCACGCAGGGACCAGCAATCAGGAAAAAGGGTGAAACCCCTGTAATGTCATATCCACAAAGCTGCATGCTGGCGTCCCGTATTGTCAGGTTTGTGGCGTACTGGTCAGCTTTTTTGCTTATCGAGCGCGGCTTCTACAAAGCTGCGAAACAGCGGATGGCCGTCTCTCGGCGTCGATGTGAACTCAGGGTGAAACTGGCTGGCCACAAACCACGGATGGTCCTTGAATTCTATCACTTCGACCAGTGAGTTATCGGTACTTTTACCTGCCATGCGCAGGCCCGCCTCTTCAAGTGCAGGCACGTAGTTGTTGTTCACCTCGTAGCGGTGACGATGGCGTTCCTTGATGCTGCTTTCACCATAAATTCGATAGGTGAGGGAATCGCAATTGAGCTTGCACTCCTGTTCGCCCATGCGCATCGTACCGCCGAGGTCCGAATCCTCATCGCGGACCTCAATGTCGCCATCCTCGGTGACCCACTCTGTAATGAGCCCGATCACAGGGTGCTTGGTATTGGGGTTGTTTTCCGTTGTATTGGCGTTATCAAGTCCGGCCAGGTTACGTGCCACATCGACAATAGCGGCATGCAGACCGTAACAGATGCCAAGATAGGGAATCCTGTTCTCCCTGGCGTATTGCGCCGCAAGGACCTTGCCTTCAAAGCCTCGATCACCGAAACCACCCGGCACCAGGATGGCATCCGCATCTTCCAGCACACCTGTACCGTTTTCCTCGATCTCGACCGCATCGATGAACTCAACATCCACATTGGTATGTGTATGGATGCCTGCATGCACAATCGCTTCGTTGAGCGACTTGTAAGCATCCAGCAGGGCCATGTACTTGCCTACCATCTTCAGCTTGATGGTATGTGTGGGGTGTAGCTGCGCCTCGGCGACTGCCTTCCAGTCCGAAAGATCCGCTTCCGGTACATCCAGGCCAAGCTTATCCACCACGATCTCATCAAGGCCCTGCTCATTCAGCATGCCGGGGATCTGGTAGATCGTTTCCGCGTCCTTCAACGGGATAACCGCTTTTGGCTCAACGTTGGTAAAGAGTGCAATCTTGTCGGTCGCGTCTCTCGGGATCTCATGATCACTCCGGACAATCAGGATGTCCGGCTGAAGGCCTATTGAACGCAGTTCTTTAACAGAGTGCTGGGTTGGTTTGGTCTTGGTCTCGCCCGCGGTAGCGATAAAAGGCACCAGTGTGAGGTGCATCAGCAGTGCCTGGCGTGACCCCATTTCAAAGCGAAGCTGTCTTGCTGCTTCCAGGAACGGCTGCGATTCAATGTCACCGACGGTGCCACCAATTTCCACGATGGCGATATCAAACCCTTCGGCGGCTTCGATCACCCGGGATTTGATTTCATCTGTGATATGCGGGATGACCTGGATGGTTGCACCAAGGTAATCACCGCGACGTTCCTTGGCGATGACATCGGCATATACCCGGCCCGTGGTGAAGTTGTTTGTACGGGACATCCTGGCGCGAACGAACCGTTCGTAGTGGCCAAGGTCGAGGTCGGTCTCGGTACCATCGGCTGTAACAAAAACCTCACCGTGCTGCAGGGGGCTCATGGTGCCCGGATCAACGTTGATATACGGATCCAGTTTCTGCATGGTCACCTTGAGGCCACGGGCCTCGAGAACGGCACCAAGGGAGGCGGCGGTGATGCCTTTTCCAAGCGAGGAAACCACACCACCGGTTACGAATATAAAGCGAGACATCTAACTCCCATCTAGAAAATCAGGTCGCAAGGGCACGACCGAGATGGGATTCTAGAATACCATTTGCCTCTGGCGGCCTCAATGTAAATTTGGATTTCTGCGGTCGTCGAAGGCCAGCGACACCTCAAATCCGGCCTCATCATCGCCAGCCTCAAAGCCGTCAGCGATGAGCATCGGCACATCCCAGGCCGGGATGCCCGGGGTAGCAACAACCTCACCATCGAGCGTGATGAGGGGCATCCTGTCTCGGAGCCAGCTTGGCACCTGCAGCGCCTGGTAACACTTTTTAACCTTGCGGGTATGTGTCTGCCGGATCGTTTCGCCGCCTTTCCTGCGCGAAAACTGATATCCATCACCGGCTCTCAGTCCCCGCCCCTTAATAACCGTGTTGGTCACGACTGCACCCTCAAAGTGCTCGTTTCCTTCGAAAAAAGCAGGACAGGAGGCACTAGCTTCAATTGGGGGCAACTGTTTGATCAGGTACAGCCCCCCGTCGTGCTGACGCAACTCTATATCACCGGCGCTTATCACGGCGGAAGTCTGGGTGAGCGCACGATCCAGCAACTCATTCATCGCGCCCTGCGTGAGAAGTGGCTGTTGCAGGGACAACATCCAGGCATCTATCACCTCTACTACATGCAGCCGATCGGTTTCTTTGAGCGCCCGCAATAGTCCGAGGTCAAGCGCATCTGGCGCAGTGCGAAGGTTTGCCAGGGTGGCCTGGGCGCGCTGAAGGTTACTTTCCCGCTGTAACTGAGCCCGCGACACCCCTGCCAACAATATCTCCGTGATATCCGGCCAGCGGGCCTGCATTGTTGGTATGAGGACCTGGCGCAACCAGTTGCGATCATGCGAGGTATCCAGGTTACTGGGATCTTCCACCCAACTGAGGCCGGCTTCACGGGCGTAACTTTCGATATCGGCTCGTGTGACGTCGAGCAGCGGGCGATACAGCAGCGCATCCCCCAATGCGCGCTCCTGCGGCATTCCCTGCAGGCCTGGCAGCCGCGAACCACGAAACAGCCTGAACAGCGCGGTTTCCACCTGGTCATCCGCGTTGTGCGCCAGCAGCAGCATATCGCCTGATTCCAGGAAGTCACTGAACGCTGCATATCTCGCGTTGCGAGCATTGGTTTCAAGACTTCCAGACGTCTGCACTTCTACCGCCTGGACCGCAAGGGGGATGTCCAGCGCCGCGCAATTCTGCCGGCAACAGGCTTCGAATTCACCGGCAAGTGCCTGCAATCCATGATTGATATGTAGCGCGCAGATCTCGGCAGTTGGCCGGGCTGCAGCCAGCGCGTGCAGTAACGAGACCGAATCCACCCCTCCGGACAAACCCACAACAAGGCGCCTGATCGCTGGATCTTTCAGGCGATCGAGGCTTTCTTCAGAGAACATTTAGTCGTTGGTTCGGTCAGTAATGCAGGTGAACCCGCTCACTACCGTAGTGTTCACGCAGGTTCTGCAACAGCTCATCGGAGGGAGACACACGCCACTCATCACCGAGGATGATGTCGCCAACGGCGGCGTTGTTCGAATATTTCACCGCGACCGGACAGCCGCTGGCATCGTTTGAGCAGAAGGGTGTGAGAATGGAACTCAAGACTTCAACAAAGTCATCACTGATTTCCTGCGCACTGAAATCGACGCCAAGGCTGGTCAGCTTGCGCGCCCTGGCTTCGGCGATGGTATACACCTCGTTCGCGCGCATCCGTATGCCCTGGGTAAAGTCATCGGCTGCGGTTCCGCCCTTCACGATGACCACCTCGTCTTTTTTAAGCTTGTCGCGATGCTGGTCAAACAGATCTGCAAACACAGACACCTCAACACGACTCGTTTTGTCATCAAGCGTGATAAACGCGATGTTCTCACCACGACGGCTTTTCATCGTGCGCATCCCGACAATGAGGCCGGCGATAGTCTGCTCTTCCTTGCCGAGACGCAGGTCTACAATTCTTGTCTCCGCAAAATGCCTGATCTCAGCGCGGTATTCATCGATGAGATGACCCGTCAGGTACAACCCCAGTGATTCTTTTTCTTTTGCGAGCCTGTCCTTGAATGACAGGCACTTCAGTGTCTCAAAATGGTTGTATCGATTGCTGCTGTCAGAACCGACCAGGACCTCGGAACCGAACAGGTCGGTCAGACCGCTGTCTTCATTCTTGGCTTTTTGTTCTGCAAGGCCTACCGCGTCATCCTGGTTGGCGATCAGTAACGCCCGTCGGTAGCCGATCTGGTCTTTAACATCGGCTGGCATCCTTTCGACCAGCTGATCCAGCGCCCCGCTGCCAACCATGGCATCCAGTGCGCGCCGGTTCACCTTGCGGCTGTCCACCCGCTCGCAGAAATCATAAAGATCAGAAAAGGCGCCCCCGCAGCCTCTTGCATCAACGACGCTTTCGACCGGCCCCTCGCCCAGCCCTTTGATCGCACCCAATCCGTAAACGACGGATGTCGGGTCGCTGGCGACAAAGCGGAATTCGCCGCGGTTCACATCCGGCGGCAGAATGTTGAGCCCCATTTCGCGGCACTCATCGATATTGATCACCACCTTATCGGTGTTCTGCATATCAGCTGACAGCACCGCCGCCATAAAGTCCGAAGGATAATAGTGCTTCAGCCACGCCGTCTGGTAGGCAATGAGTGCGTAAGCAACCGAGTGGGGTTTGTTGAAGCCATAACCGGCAAATTTCTCCATCAGATCGAAGATATGCCCGGCCTGCTTTTCTTCCACGTCGTTGGCGAGTGCACCTTTCAGGAACACTTCACGCTGCTTCGCCATTTCTTCCGGCTTTTTCTTGCCCATGGCCCGACGCAGCAGGTCAGCATCGGCAAGAGTGTAGCCCGCGAGGATCTGCGCAATCTGCATCACCTGCTCCTGGTACAGCATGACGCCGTAAGTACCCTCCAGGACGTGTTTCAGGCTTGGGTGCAGGTAGTCGACTTCTTCTTTGCCGTGCTTGCGGTTGATGAAATCATCCGCGAGTTGCATCGGCCCCGGCCGGAACAGCGCCACCAGTGCCACGATATCTGCAAAACGACTTGGCCGGACCTTTTTCATCAGATCTTTCATGCCGCGAGATTCGAGCTGGAATACGGCGGTAGTTTTTGCGTCCTGCAGGTCCTGATAAATAGTCGGGTCTTCGAGATTGATGGTGTCGATATCCACAATCTCTCCGCCTTCCACCCTGGCCCTAGCGTTAATGCTTTTTACCGCATTGTCGATAATGGTCAGGGTCCTGAGACCGAGGAAGTCAAACTTCACAAGGCCCGCCTGTTCCACATCGATCATGTCGAACTGGGTCATGAGACCGCCACCGGTCTCATCACAGTAGGTGGGTACGAAGTCGGTCAGGCATGTAGGGGCAATCACCACGCCGCCGGCATGGCGCCCGATATTTCGCGCAAGGCCTTCCAGCTGGAAGGCCATCTCCATGATCTCGTCGGCTTCCTCGCTGGTATCTACAAACTCTTTCAGTAACGGCTCTTCTTCCAGCGCCCGGGTGAGTGTCATGCCCGGTTCAAACGGGATCAGTTTTGAAAGCTTGTCAGCCAGGCCATAGGGTTTGCCCTGCACCCTCGCCACATCGCGGACAACAGCCTTCGCTGCCATGGTGCCGAACGTGATGATCTGGGAAACCGCGTCACGGCCATAACGATCCGACACGTGCTGGATGACCCTGTCACGCCCATCCATGCAGAAATCGATATCGAAGTCCGGCAGCGACACACGCTCCGGGTTCAGGAAACGTTCAAACAGCAGGTCATATTCAAGTGGATCGATGTCCGTAATCTTGAGCGCATAAGCCACCAGCGAACCGGCACCGGAGCCGCGGCCAGGCCCAACCGGGATATCGTTATCCTTGGCCCACTGGATAAATTCCATGACGATCAGGAAGTAGCCAGGGAAACCCATGTTGTTGATGACGCCAAGCTCAAAATCGAGGCGCTCGTCGTAGCGCTGTTTGGTTTCTACAAACTCCGGCGCGTGAATATCGAACAGTTTCTCGAGGCGCTCCATCATGCCTTCGCGCGACAGCTGTTCCAGGAACTGTTCAATGGTCAGTCCTTCCGGGACCGGGTATTCCGGCAGGTAGTAGTTACCGAGGTTCAGGTTCACGTTGCAGCGCCTGGCGATCTCGACCGAGTTCTCTATCGCTTCAGGGATGTCTTCGAACAGGGCGCACATTTCCGCCGCGCTTTTCAGGTACTGCTGGTCGGAATAACGTCGCTCGCGGCGAGGATCGTCGAGGGTCCTGCCGTCGTGGATACAGACGCGCACCTCATGGGCTTCAAACTCATCCTGGGTCAAGAACCGAACGTCGTTGGTTGCGACGACGGGGCACTCGGTCTGGATGGCGAGGTTTACCGCCTGCGCGTTGTATTCTTCTTCACGTTCGCGCCCGGTGCGGTGCAGTTCAAGATAGAAGGCATCCGGGAAGGTCTGCTGCCATCGCTGCAGACGGCGCAGCGCATCGTCCATGTTTCCCGCAAGAATGGCCCGACCAATGTCACCCTCGCGGCCACCCGACAGCGCAATCAGTCCGGCGGACTTCTCTTCAATCCAGCTTCGCTTGAGTGCCGCAACGCCCATTGACTGGCCATCGGCATAGGACTGGGAAATGAGTTCACAGAGGTTGGCATAACCCTCGTCTGTACGGGCAATCAGTACCAGCGGGGTTGCTTCTTCGCTGGTATTGTCGCCCGTCACATAGAAGTCACTGGCAACAATGGGTTTAACGCCAAGGGATTCGCAGGCGTTGTAGAACTTCACCAGTGCGAACAGGTTGTTCCTGTCGGAAACGGCGACGGCAGGCATATCCGCCGCCGCACAGGCGCCCACAAGCGGTTTGATTCTGACCATCCCGTCACTCAGGGAATATTCTGAATGCACACGCAGATGGACAAACGCCTCGGTCATAAATCAGCGATCAGTAGGGAGCCTCAATGGATGTCCTGATGATATACGAAGCGCTGTGCCGACAGAAGATCACTCATCAGGTTTTCAGGCTGAAACTCATCCCGGCCTTCTCATCAAGGCGCCTGATCAGGGTTTCACCCATCGCATAGGCTGGCGTCAGGATGCCGCCGGCTGATTCCAGCTCATCCTTGGCAAGGCATACTGCACTCTCCGCGAGCATCTTGGCGGTTGCGCCGTAGCCCGGGTCCCGGTCTCCGGTCACCTTTGCAACAAGGTTTTTCGCAGGGTCAGACGGATGTGCGCCAAACAGCTCAATATCAAAAAAGCCGTTCCTGATGGTTTCCTCCGACGGCCCTTCCCCCGGCGACGGTAACATCCGCCCAAGCAGACCGCGGGTTGGCTCAAAAGAGGTGAGTGTCGTAAAGAGCCCGGTTCCACCGGCAACCAGGCTTGCCCTGGCAAAGCCGCCCGGCCCGTCCCCGGTCAGGATAGCCTCGTCATACCTGAAGCTGTTCCCCCACGGGTAACCCAGCAGTGAATGAGAGCGACGCACGACGCGAGTGTTGATACCCGCCATCACAAATGGGCCGGTCCACTGTTTGAAATCCTGGTCATATTCGGCAGAGGTCTGGTCCGCGCCATCTTCGCCACGCGGCATGTTGCCAGGGTTCAGTGCATACGGGTCCGCCATAAGCTCCATGATGCCGGCATCGCGCTTTGCTTCCTCGTACATGTTCATGCCGCTTGCGATAGTGCCACCGCTGACGCCACCCTGTGATTTCACCACCCGGTATTTGACGCGCACCGCGTATTCACCAGTCTGTTCTTTCATCTGGTTCTGCAGGTAAAGCACGCCGAGATCAGAAGGAATACTGTCAAAGCCGCAGGTGTGCACGATGCGGGCCCCGGATCCCTCCGCCAACTGGTGATAGTGATCAATCGTCTTGCGCATCCAGTGCAGCTCACCAGTGAGATCACAGTAATGTGTGCCCAGTTCTGCGCAGAGTGCAACGAGGGAGGTGCCGTATATCGCGTAGGGGCCGACTGTTGTGCAGATGACCTTTGTGCGCGAGACCAGGTCTCGCAGCGATGCTTCGTTGTCACTGTCCGCGATGACCTCGGGCACCTTGTCAGCATCGGCACCCATAAAATGGCGCTTTACATCCGCAAGCTTACCGGGATTACGACCGGCAACCGCCCACTTCAGGTCTCCTTCCACCCCGTAGGTCTGGTGGAGATACTCGGCGACCAGGCGACCGGTAAAACCGGTGGCGCCCCAGACGACGACGTCAAATTCTCGTTCTGTCATTGTTTTACCCCAATCACAAAATCCGCAATGGCGGAGATCATTTCATAGCGGGATGTCTCCAACAAGGCAGCATGTGCGCTGTCCTTCAATATCACCCAGCGTTTCATTTCTTCAGGTGCTTCCTGCATCAGCTTTGCGTGCTGGCCCGGCAGCGCCAACGGGTCGCTTGCACCATGAATCAGCAGAAAAGGTGTCGCCACCTTTTTGGCATCAAGCTCTGCCCACTCGTGCAGGTTACGGAAATCCACCCGCACCGGATCAGACTTCAGCGCCGCCGCAACGTAAGCGTCGATAGCCCGCTGCGTAATCGCACCAGGAACGATGAAGTCGCTGGCCGCGTTTTTCGCAGTGTTTGGTTTTGCAGGCGCTTTGTCAGGATACACATGATCGGCACCTGGCAGATGACGATCCGGATTAAACGGATAACCAAACAGGACAACCGAGTCGACCAATGTTGGCTCACGTTGCACAACGATCTGGGCCACCATCGAACCGTAGGACCAGCCAAAGAGATGCAGCCCGGATCCCGCTCGGCCGCGCAGCTCACGCAGCACTGCAATCACGTCTTTTGCAGCTCGGTCAGGCGTCAGCCAGCCAGTAACATCACGGGGCGTGCTGCCATATCCCCTGGCGTCAACAGCGTAGCTCGATATCCCACTGCGCCCGAGGATCTGCATGAAGGACATATCCTCGTTCTCAACCTGAAGGTCAAAGTTGGGTATTGAACTCCAGGTCCTGCCATGAAGGAGGACCATGGTCGCTGCCGCGTTGGGCACCTCGTTTGCCCAGACCGTGATCGGGTGGTCTTCCACCACTACCGTCAGTTGTTCAGATGCCGCTACTGTCTTCGACGCAGCAACAAACAGGCAGGCAATCGTAAAGAGCTTGAGTATGGTGAGGTCAGTTTTCATCGTGCGCGCATAGTATCAATATCACAGTATCAATATCACAGTACCAATATCCCGGTGCCAATAGGAAAGCACCGCCGCGATTTTGACTATCCGCTTGCGCTCATCAACAGCTCACGCGTTGCTGTGTACTCCTCGCCGTTGGTCGCATACATGGATGCGGCAAAATCAGTCACCCCGGCTTCAGCTAACCCGGCCAGTTTGTCTTCCACCTCATTGTGCGATCCAGCAATAGCAAGGTCAGCTGGTCCATCAACTCCTTCCCGCTCAAACATGGCCTGATAGGACGGCAGTTGACCATACATTGTCAGCGTCTTCGCGATGCGCTCACGAATAGCATCGGGATTGTCCGTCACCACGACTGGCAGCGTTGAGATAATCCTTGGCGTTTCACGCCCAGCATCAGCTGCCGCTTCTGAGATGCGCGGCCGGATGTGATCGGCAATGGTTTTGGGACCAACCCAGGCGAGCGTCGTGCCATCGGTACGATGCCCCGCCACTTTCAAGGCCTGCGGCCCAAGTGCAGCCACAATGACAGAAGGCGTTTGCACCGCAGGCCGAAACACCTCGGCCTGACACGATATAGTCTCACCGCTGAAGTCGACTTTGCCTTCCGTGAGGAGCGGCATTAATACAGACAGGTATTCACGCAGATGTCGGATCGGCTTTTCAAAGCCAATGCCAAGCTGCGCCATCATGACCTCATGGGAAAGGCCAATACCGAGGCCAAGCCTGCCATCCATCGCTGTCTGCGCAGTGAGCGCCTGGCCCGCCATCACCATCGGATGACGCGGAAAAGTGGGCACAACCGCGGTGCCTAGCTCGATATCAGGCACACTCGCTGCGATGGTGGACAATACCGTCAGCGCGTCAAAACCGCCGGTGGGGTGCTCTGCAAGCCAGTAGCTTGAAAAACCATCTGCTGCAGCCTTCGCAGCGTCATCTCGAATCGCATCAATGGATGCTTTCTGCACGAGGCCCGTGCCGTTGATACCTATCTTCATTCAGAAACCAATGAGTCTTTTCGGAAAAGTCCCATCAGTTTAGCAAAGAGATTGCGCACCGCCTGCGGTGCTATAAGCAGTGAAGGCGTCACGATCAATGTCAGCAATGTGGCAAAGCTGAGGCCGGAAACAATCGCTGACGCAAGGATCTCCCAATAGGATGCAACCGGCCCGCCAAATTCGATTTCCCGCCCGATCAGGTCAATAGAGACCCCGCTTGCCATCGGCAGGAGGCCAAAGCCCGTTGTGAAGGTGGTCAGGAAGACCGGGCGCAAACGCTGGCATCCGGTGGTGATAATCACCCGTTGCAGTTCCCAGCCGGGGTTTTCCCGCCGCAGGTAGTTGAAGGTATCGATCAACACAATGTTGTTGTTCACGATAATGCCGGCCAGCGCCACAATCCCGACGCCACTCATGATCGCGCTGAACGGGTGGCCCGTAACGATGAGCCCCAGCAGTACACCAATGGTCGACATGACAACTGCCGAGAGGATCAGCAGCGCCTGGTAGAAACTGTTGAACTGGGTTACCAGCAGGATGCCCATGGCCATCAATGCCAGCGTAAACGACACCTGGATAAACTGGTTGGTCTCCTGCTCCTCTTCGCTGACCCCTCTGAACTTGATCTTCACCGATGGATCCACGTCCTGGGTCGACAGCCACTCCCTGATCTCATTAATCTTTTCATTGGGCAGGTGACCGGACAGGGTATTGGCCCTGACGTACATCACACGGTCACCGTTCTGACGGAAGATGGTTGAGACCTTTGGCCGTGCGGTACGTTCAACAAAACTGCTGATCGGTACCTGGCCTTCACGCGTCGAAACGCGTAGTTCATCAAGATGTGAGACGCCGCGATATTCCTCCGGGTAACGCAACCTGATGTCGACCTCATCATCAACATCATCCGGCCGGTACTTACCGACGAGGATACCGTTGGTAATCAACTGGATCGCAGCACCGACACTGGATACGTCGGCGCCAGCCATTGCCGCCTTGGGTCTGTCCACAGTGATCTGCCATTCGATACCAGGTACCGGTGCAGTGTCATCTACACCAGTCAGACCTTCGATCGTTTCCATATACTCCCGCAGTCGCCGCGTCTCCGCGGCAAGGATGTCGAGATCACCACCTGCCAGTTGGATCTGCAGATCCTTACCCCTGTGAGGTCCCATGTCCTGTGGATTGATTTCGGCACGCACACCAGGGATGTTGGCAATCGCCCGCTCAAACAGTGATACCACTTCAAAACCATCAACGTCACGATCACGCCGGTCAGTCAGTTCAATGAACATGCTGCCAACACGGTCTGGCGTGGTGCCGCCTCCCCCGAAACTGACACCCTGCTCGCCGGCGCGTGAATAGAAACTCTGGATATTTCCCGCGCCGGTCACCCGACCCTCAACATCCTTGACGATATCGCGCAGTTCCTCGGCAGAGTAGTTACCCCGCACCGCGACATTAACACCCGTGAAATTAGGTTCCACATCGATGAAATACTGCGAACCGTTGCCGGCAACGCCGTACAACCTGATCACGCCATAAAGTACACCAAGGGTAATCGCTATCACCAACAGCGGTCGTGAGGTGGTGAATGTAATCAGCTTGGCATAGATGCCGACGATACCGGTCACTTCCTCAAAACGACCTTGCTCTATCAGACTCGTGTTAGAGATATCACCCACAGGCTGCTGGCGATTGATCATCGCACCCAACACCGGTGCAAACAGCAGTGCATAAAAAAGCGAACCGACCAGCACGGCAAAGACGGTTACCGGCAGGTACTTCATGAACTCGCCAGTCGTGCCTGGCCAGAACATGAGCGGCAGGAATGCCGCGAGGGTTGTACCCGTTGAAGCTACCACCGGCAGGAACATACGGCGGGTTGCGTAGATATAGGCCGCCCGCGGTGTCTCGCCCTCCTTCAGTTTCCGGTCGGCAAGTTCGACAACAACAATCGCGCCGTCAATCAACATCCCGAGCCCCAGCAACATGCCAAACATGGTCATGAAGTTGTAGGTGTAATCGAGCAGATTGATAAAGATGAACGCAAACATGAACGAGAATGGAATACCGAAGGCCACCAGCAGACCGGAGCGCACACCTACGGTTGCGACAACTACCGTCAACACCAGGAACATCGCCGTTGAGATGTTGCCCTCAAGTGTAGAGATCAACGAACTCGTAAAGGGCGTCATATTGTTGATGTAGGAGATCTCGACATTTGACGGATAGTCGCGTTTCATCTCATTGACGCGATCCTTGATCTCCTTCACCACGTTGATGATGCTGGTACCAGGACGCTTTGTGACTTCGATGACAACTGCCGGGGAACCATTGGTGCGGGTGTAGCTCACCGCATCCTTGAACGTACGCCGGATCGTCACGACATCTTCAAGTGTTACCGCACCATAAGGTGTTGCCTTGATCGGAATCGACAGTACGTCCCGGGCAGATTCGATGACGCTGGGAATCTTGACTGAGAAACTGCCGCGTCCGGTATTAACCGATCCAGCTGCGATCAGGCGATTGTTCCTTGCAACCGCTGTCAGCAGCTCTTCGTTGGTGATCCCGTAGGCTTCCAACTGGGCCGGATCGATTACCGCTTCCAGTAGCTCTTCGCGATTACCTTCCAGCCTGGCTTCCAGCACATCGCCAATCGTCTCAACCTCATCCTTGATCTGGCGCGCAATGCGATAACGAACACGATCAGGGATACCTTCACCACCGACAGAGATTGTGATGATTGGAAAGTCTGCTGCTGAGACCTCGCGAATGATGGGCTCTTCTGCCGTATCAGGAATCTTGGCTTTTGCGGTGTCTACCGCGTCACGAACATCAATGACAGCCTGGTCAGGATCAAAACTGGAATCAAACTCGATAACAATGGTCGCCTGCCCCTCGGAGGCGTAGGCATTAACCTCATCCACACCTTCAAGTGTTCGCAGCTCGAGTTCCATCGGGCGCGCAAGCAGGCGCTCTGAATCTTCAGGGGATATGCCTTCGTGAGGGATCATCACGAAGATGACCGGGATGGAAACGTCTGGGTCCGTTTCAATCGGCACCATGGTGTAGGACATGATGCCGGCGAACATGATGGCCGCCAGCAGCGACATCATGGTTCGGGTTCGATCTATGGCTCCACCGATTAACGGCATGGGACGAGGCGCTTCAGAACCGGACTAACGCCGCAATCGGCGTGTAATCCATCTTCACAATCTGGCCTTCGAATACTTCTTCCTGGCCAACGGTGATCAGGTTAACCTGGGTTGGCAGTCCTTTCACCATCACACCGGAAGGACTTTCATCAACCACCTGCACCGGCAGGAAACGAACGCGGGATTCATCGTCCACGACATGCACGCCAACAGCACCTGAATCGTTCAGGACGAGACTGGCCGGCGAGATCAGGTGAACACTTTCTGCACCAATCGGCACACGCATTTCCGAGGTAAGTCCGGCCCTGATCCGGGCACCTGGATTATTGATGGTCACTTCAATTGGAAAAGTGCGCGTAGTGAGATCAGGTGCATGACCAATAAAGCTGACCACACCCTGGTACTGTTCGCCGGTGATCAACGTCACTTCAACCTCGTCGTGCAGTGAGATCGTGGAAATACTCTTTTCAGCTACCTGACCCGCAACCAGGATGGGATCAATCTCCATCAGGCTGACGCAGGAAGCACCCGGCGTGAGGTAGTCACCTTCTTCAACAAACTGGCCTTCAACAACGCCGTCAAAGGGCGCGGTGATAGAAGTCTTTTCGAGTGCAAGCTGCGCGCGCCGGGCAAGCGTCTTACTCTGCTCTAGCGCTGCCTTGGCTTTTGCCATCAGGATCTCTGACTGCAGGCCTTTCTTGTTCAGATCCGCAAATCCGTCGAACTCAAGCTGCGCGCTGCGCAGTTCAGCCATGGCTTCGTTGTACTCATTGCGGCGCGCATCGACGGCGACTCGGCATAGCAGGTCACCTTTCTTAACAACCGAACCCTTTTCACCGGGCAACTCGACAATTTTGCCGGAGATTTCAGAACGTACCTGCACGACGCGATTGGCGCGGGTCTGACCGCGAACATCGAGGTAAACGGTCTGCGTGTCCGCGGTACTCTTGATACCGCGCACAAGCGCCATCCCTGATTCCTGCTGGGCCAGTTGCGTTTCAGTGTCCGGCTCGTCTGCCGTCACCATGGAATTGGAAAGCTCCCCCGAAAACACCCACACCGCCATAGCGGTCACGATGAATGCGACGAGCAAATGTTTGTTACTCAAAACCACTCCAAAAGCGTGTTACTGCGATGACATCGCACGCAGGCAGACGCATCACACTTTGTACGTAAACATTTGCGGAACAGAGAATTTTTATTTTCGTTTCAGGCCGGTTGATACCTGGGGAAGGTGTTGACTCCTTTGACCGGCTTGATGCTTGTCCTTCTGGCGCGCATTTTAACAGGAAGGTTCACCCTTGCAAGCGCGGCAAGCTCGCAAAGCCCGCTATTTCCGGGCACTTTATCGCGTTCAGCACTCGCTATATCCCGGGACTTGCAGCCCTCCCGGCACTATGGGATAACCCGCAATGATTCGACAACAACCTGACAATAAGGATTAGCAATGGGGATATCACTCACCAAAGACTCAATTGACCTTGGCATCGTGACCAACAATACAGACGCCATGGTGGCGTTTTACGAGGGCCTGCTCGGTTTTGAGCGCCAGGGCGTGATGGAAATGCCCGGTGGCTCAACCATGACCAGGCTGATGTGTGGCACCAGCCTGATCAAGCTCGTGCAGCATAAGGAAGCACCCGGTGCAGTGGCCCCTCCCGGCGGCATTGGCGGTGCCACAGGCTACCGCTACTGGACCATGTCAGTATCCAACCTGGAAGAGATTACCGCCGCATGCGCTGACGCCGGGCACAAGATCAGGGTACCCGTCAGTGAAATCAGGCCGGGCGTAAGAATCTCAATGGTGGAAGACCCCGATGGCAACTGGGTGGAGTTCCTGGAGCAGAGCTAACCGAACAAGGTGAGCACCATGCCAGGGATGGCATGGCCATTTTCGTCAGAAAAATGCGAGGTGCCTTAGCGAAGAAAAGCACCGACTCCGAGAAATGCCACGGATGGCCTCTCCGAGAGACACAACAAAATTGAATCTACCGAGTCGTAGATAGGATGCGCACCATGCCAAGGATGGCATGGCCATTTTTCGTCAGAAAAATGCGAGGTGCCTTAGCGAGAAAAGCACCGACTCCGAGAAATGCCATGTATGGCATTTCTCGGAACATAAAAAGCTAAGCGCGAGTGCCAGAAAACGCTGCGTCTCCGAAAGCACCAAGCTTCACATTACCGGAGATGTTATCGCCATCAACCGTAGCCGTGATATCCAACGTCATCGGCATGGGCTGGGTCATTTCAACCTGCCAGGCCAGTTCATTGCCATCCACTGAGCCACCTGAAAACTCCTGGGTGCCCTGCGCGCCGACCATACTGCCCGAGAGGCTGCCGCCGTCAGTTGCCAGGTTCAGCGTTGCCTGCTGTGCGCCCATCGGAGAGTTAATCGTGACGTTCCAACTTCCATCTGCACTCATCGTGTTTCCTTAAGAATTTAAATTGAAGGACCTTCGACCATACCGACAGCCCTGCCAAATCTCAACAGCGCGCAACGCGCAAGTGGTATGGTTAGGCCATCAGTATCGGGGAACTTGAACAATGACAGAAACCGCCATCGAGTCGTGGGAAGTTCGTAAACCAGCGGTCTCATCCAGCAGCGGGCTGGTTTCTTCGCAGCACTACCTTGCCTCTGAGGCAGGTGCCGAGATCCTTCGGCGCGGTGGAAACGCGGTAGACGCAGCAATTGCCGCCGGGCTGACACTCGGGACGGTTGAGCCCTGGATGAGTGGTATCGGTGGCGGCGGTTATATGACGATCTATCACGCCAAAACAGATGAGATAAACGTCGTTGAATTTGGCATGCGGGCACCCTTTGATGCGCGAGCTGATGACTATCCACTTGCAGGCGAAGGCACCAATGCCTCCGATGCATTCAACTGGCCCAAAGTGGTTGGCGACACCAACATCCACGGACCACTGTCGGCTGCGGTGCCGGGTTATCTGCGTGGTGTTGAACTCGCCCGGGCGCAATTCGGCAGCATGCCTTTTGAAGAACTGATCGAGCCTGCCTGCAGGCAGGCAGAAGCGGGTCTGCCGATCGACTGGTACAGCGCGGCGAAGATCAACCAGTGGGCCCGTCACCTCGCCATGTATGACACCACGCGGCAGACCTATCTCGCCGACGGACTGCCGCCCGTCGCGGATCTTGAAGGCAACCTGAAAAGACTGCCCCTCGGGAATCTCGCGAAGACCTACCGTCATCTGCAGGAACAGGGACCAGGCGCTTACTACTCGGGCCCCCTCGCTGAATCGATTGTGAAAGATGCGCAAGCTGCAGGCTCGCGGATCTCGATGCGTGATCTTGAGGCGTACGAAGCAAGCATCGCCCCACCACTCAGCCAGGATTACCGAGGCAGCACACTTTACGTATCGGGCAACCTGACCGCCGGGCCTTCCATCAACTACGCACTGGCTGAACTTGAAAAACGCCTCACGCCGTCAGCAGGCGCACCTGATGCCGATGCCTACAAGGCGATCGCGGACTCACTGTTCGCCTCCTACGAATATCGCCTTGAACACCTGGGCGAAGGCGTTGACACGCCCGAAATCGCTAGTGGTCAGCCCGGCAACACGTCTCACCTTTGTGTTGCTGACAGGGACGGCAACGTTGTGTCTTTCACACAAACCATCATGTCTGCCTTCGGTTCACGAATCATGTTGCCGGACTCCGGCATCCTCCTGAACAACGGCATGATGTGGTTTGATCCTCGGCCGGGTGGTCCCAATTCCGTTGAGGGCGGTCGCAGGCCGCTTTGCAACATGTGCCCGGTCATATTGAAAGGTGCTGACGGTTCACTCACGGCGATTGGTGCCTGCGGTGGCCGCAAGATTTTTCCAGCCGTATTCCAACTGGCGGTATTCCTGAACGACTACAACATGACTGTTGATGAGGCGGTACACCATCCGCGCATCGACGTGTCCGGCACAGAGAAGCTGACCATGATGGATCACATTGACGAGGCCATTGCGGCTTCGATCAATAGTGCCTACACAGAGACCTCGCTCAGGCCTTACGGCGTCAGCCCAAACCTTTTTGCGCTACCGCAGGTTGTCAGAAGGGAAAGTAGTGGAGAGATGTCAGGCGGGTGTTTTGTGCCGTCACCACACGCAAAGGTTGTGGCGCTCTAGTCCGCCGCCAGGCGCAGCATCTGGTTGTGCGCCAACTGCTGTCGAGAGGCAAGTTCCCGACGCAGGTCAAGGAAATCAAACACCAGGCTGTTCATGCCACCGGGTTCTGAATTGGTCAGGAAGACCATGCCGGTCTGGCTGTTGCGGTTGAACACCATTTCACTGCGCATACCTTTAACGTATCCACCATGATGCACAAAGCCTGACTCACCATCGTAGTCAAACACGCGCCAGCCCAGCCCGTAGTAGACCTTGCCGAGCGCCTTGCGATAAGGGTAATGCGCCTGCTTGCGGGACGTCCTGATCACACCCTGGTGCATCCGCTCCAGCATATCGTCATCAAGCACGTGCGGTTTCTGGCCAAGCTGTGCCAGCAGCCATTCACGCATATCAGAAATCGATGCGTTGACACCTGCAGCAGGTGGCACCTTGTAATAATGATGCGTCGGCCTGACCGACACCCAGCGTCTGCCTGTCCAGACGTGCGGTTCAGCGTGATCCCTGTCTTGCGTAAACGCATCAAGACCAAACGAAGCACGCTGCATATCGAGCGGCGTAAAAATCCTGCTTTCAACAAACTGGGTGTAATCCTGCTGTGTTGCAGTTGCCACTACATCGCCGACAAGTGAGAAGACAACATTCTGGTAGCCATAACAGCGACCGGGTTCGCACACAAAGTCCACACGATCGAGTCGATTGATGATGCGCTCGTAGGACATGCGTTCTTCAATGAGATTGGTGTACGCATGAGGCATCAGTCCAGTGGACTGGGACATGAGGTGCTCAAGATTGATTGCCGCACCATACTCGGGCTGCTTGAACCTGACGTGAGGCACCTGCGAAAGCAGTGGCGTGCGCCAGGTAACGGGCGTGTCTTCTACCAGGATCGCGGCGGCCGCCGAGGCAAATGTCTTGGATATAGAGGCAATCCTGAACAGGGTTTCCGGGGTAACCGGATCACCGCCCTTCTCATCCTTGATACCGTAGACGGCCTCCAGCACCACCTCACCGTTTTCGACAACAATAAGCGCACCACCTGGCGTCTTATCTATCAGGGGGTGGATAAACTGGGATTCAAACTCGGTTGCGAGCGGGCTGGCGAGTGCAGCACCTGAAATCAGCAGCAGAGCAAGGCATCGGGCTAGTATCAAACTGACATACTTCCATCATGCGCCAGGTGTTCAGCCTGACAGGTCATTTAAGGGTGCAAGTTACTGATAAACGGCAATACTGTAAAGACTTGACCCTTCAACCACCGCACAAACTACACGTCCGGCACCCAACTCCCATGGAAGCCATAAGGTACCCTCGGAATATGCACCTGGGCGATAGGGCCACGAGAGAAGTCCTGTGCATCAGCAATGAACAGTTCGCTCGCTTTGGCGGCCTCATCGTAGACATAGGTCAGGATATACCCGTCATCCTCGGCACTGGCGCCATCCTTCGGCACAAACACAGGCTCCGCGCCATGGCGGCCATCACCGAAGGCGAGTCGTTCACTGGTACCGGTCTGCATGTCGTGTTTCAGGATCGCAGGGAAGCTGGGGCCGTCCGACTGCAACGTATAACCAAACCGGTACGCCTTGCTGTTCAGGTCAGGATGTACCCGCGGGAACTCCTGGTTACGATCATCAATCACATCAATCGATACCTTTTGCATCTTCGGATTCACCGTCCAACGATCGAGGCGAGGCAATGAATCACCAAACGGTCCGTTGGTGTCTGCTGCAAACATCTTGTCGTAGCGGCAGATATCAATCACCACGTTGCCGTCGGCATCTTCAAAGGCGTTCATGGGATGATAGGCGTAACACGCCTGCATCGGGCTCCAGATGACATCTTCACCGGTGCCGTTACGAGGCATCAGGCCAATTCTTGGCTCATGTTCATCGTCCCAACGGAATGGAAAGTTAGAACCGGTGCCCAGCGCCATAAAGCTCACTGTGACCGGCAGGTCATAAATCACGACATAATTTTCTGTCAGGCTCATGTCGTGAACCATCGACATGCCATTCATGGGAATCTTGATGCGTTTGCTTTCAACACCGTCCGGGTCAACGACCACGTACTGCACATGATCCCGGTAACTGGCCCAGTCATAACTGATCGCATGCAATTCACCCGTTTCAGGATCAACCTTGGGATGCGCGGTATAGCTTCCCCATGACGCACTGTTCCCAATGGTGTCCAGCTCGTAACTCAATTCAACCGGCGGAGAACCTGCCTCAACAATCGCCCAGGTTCGCTCGCCGTGACCAATGACATGCGTGTTTGGTGAACCGCCAGGCAGGCCGTCAGGAGATTCTCCCAGTGCCTTTGCGATATCCGCCGAGCGTACCCAGCGGTTGCGGTACCAGTCTGCCCGACCATCTTCCAGACGAACCCCATGAACCATGCCGTCACCGATAAACCAGTGATGTGATGCAACGTCGACTTCGCCAACCGGATTAGGGCCATTGCGAAGGAAGCGGCCCACCAGCTCCTCTGGTATCTGGCCGGTGACTTTCAGTTCCGTTAGCGTCTGTTCTTCCGGCACAGGCCCAAAGTTTCCTGAGAGATACATGCCCTCTGAATATCCGCTGGTCATCTTGCTGAGGTCCTTTTCAGGTGCGCAGCCAGCCAGCGCATAGCCAAAAGGCAGGCTGAGACCTGCCTGTAACAGTGTTCGTCTTTTCATGGGAATAGCTCATTCGAATCGTGTTTTGGTCCAGGAGGACTATAATCCTCGTAACAGCATGTAACTGCAAACAGACTAGCGACATCCCAAAGGAAAGCAAAAGGGCAAGCAATATGGGCCTCATCTTTTTCGGCATTACTTTTGGCCTCATCATGGGACTGGGCATCTTTTTCCTCGCCATTTATCCCGCGCTCAAGGAGCGACGTGCTGAGGAGGAAAACCAGGATGACTGAGGTTCCAAGGCAAGCACAGGAAATGGACGACATCTGGTCGAGAGGTTGTCGTGGCGCGGACCTTAAGCCGGAAGAACAAAAACGTTTTGCCGCCATGGCCCGCTCACGGTCTCACACCTTCACCATGGGCATGGACCATGCCCGTAAGAATGCGGATGAAAACTACGTGCTGGGTTTGATCAAAGGACTTGCGAGAGAACTTCAAGGTGCACCCGGTCTGCTGGCTATCTGGGAGCGGATGGATATCTCAGAGAGCGAGGATGGGGAGCAGGTGTCGCTGATGGTCGAAAAACTCCAACAGGACGTTCACTGACGCTGGTTACGTTTTACTTCAGCTGCTCTGAAATCTGCAGTTGCAGAGGGGCAATCTCCCCGGTCAGATCGAGCGCTTCGCTTTTCGCCTCGTAGTCACCGGGAGATGCGGTTACCCCGCCGCTCGCCGATGCTCTCGCAATCACCACAACCGAATCAAAATTAGCCAGCCCCATACCCTGGATCATCGCCATCGACTCATCCAATCGGATGGTCGCAGGTAGCTCTGCCAGGGTCAGACGCTGTACGGCAAGTGGCGCAGGTGGGCCTGAAGCAGCCCGTGCAAACACAAACACAGCGCTTGAATCAGGCAGGTTTACATCAGCATCTGCGGACACTTCAACCATGATGACCCGACCCGTGGACCCGGTTTCCGAGACAACCGGTGCAGATTCGCGCGCTGATGCACCGGGCTCACCCATCCTCGTCCTGATTTCCCGCATGGCCGCGCGAATAATATCGGCGCGGCGGCCGGTTACGCCTGTTGCCAGCACCCGATGGAACCAGGAAAGTGCTGCCTCGGCGTCGCCCGCCTGGATAGCACCAATGGCATTAACTTCCATCATGCTGATGTCTTCAGGGTTCAGGCTGAGTGCGAGGTCTACCGCGGTCCTGACTTCAGGGCTGATCTGGCGACCTGCAGCGACAAACAGCGCCTCGGCATGATAAGCCGCCAGGGCCGCGTCGTTCGGGAAAGCTGCGGCGAGTTCACCATACAACGCTGCACCTTTTTCATATTCGCCGAGATTCAGGTAGGCGCGGGCCAGGATAAACTGCGCGTCCGTTTTATTGTCGGCCGTTTCAGTGTAAGCCTCGAACTCGGCAACAAGTTTCCTGAAATCCGGATCATCGGGTGCTGTGCTGGAAAAACGATCCGTCAGGATCTGGTCGTAGATTGCACCACGGGACAATCCAAAGTCGGCATACAAGACAACCGCTACCAGTGGCACCAGCACTGCAGTACCAATAAGCAGCTTCGACAAGGTAGTGCTGCCCTGCTCCGCTGCTTTAACGCCAGCTGCGTCGCTCAAAAGGTCTTTGCGGGCATCTGTCTCGAGGGCAGAGAACTCATCTTCAGAGATCTCGTCGCCGTCACGCATGAGGGTGAGCTCTTCAACCCGTTCCCGGAACAACGCAACATTGATCGCCTCGCGAACATCATCGCCCCCTGCGTTGCGCTTGATTAACAAAGGTGCAACAACAAACAACGCCGCCACGGCAGCCATGACAAGGGCCAGAAGCCAGAAAGAGAACATCAGGATTGTCGATCCAGTAACTCGTCGAGTTGTTTGTGCTCATCAGCCGAAAGCGACTGCTCTGCGTCGCCTCGTCTGCGTCTTGTCATCATCGCAAGTACGCCTGCCGCGACAACAAAAAACAGCGCCGGACCCAGCCATAAAGCAACAGTTGCAGCCGTCAGGCGCGGCCGGTAGAGGATAAAGTCCCCGTAACGTGCATGCAGGAAATCGAGGATTTCATCGTCTGACTTTCCTTCCATCAACATCCTGTGAACTTCACGACGCAGGTCCTGCGCGATCATTGCATCAGAACCGGCGAGGTTGGTGTTAAGGCATTGCGGGCAACGCAGCTCCGCAATGAGATTGTCATAGCGCACCTGCATTTCCTCGTTGGGAAACGGGTAGGCATCAATTGCCGCCATCGCAACCTGTGTGTATCCCGCAATCAGCAGGCAGAGAAAAAACCGCATCAACTGCCCCTGAGATGTTGTATCACAGGCACAAACTCACCCTGCCAGACGTCGGGGGTGACGGGGCCAACATGACGGAAGCGAATCACACCGTTTGCATCAACCACAAAGGTCTCCGGCGCGCCGTAGACACCGAGATCGATGGCCAGCGTGCCCTTGTTATCAACGATACTGAATGCATACGGATCCTTGTGACGCTTTAACCAGGCACGAGCTTTCACAGAGTCGTCGTTGTAGTTGACGCCATAGATCGGGATATTCTCTTCAGCTGCAATCCGCATCAATTCCGGATGTTCAACCAGACAGTTCGGACACCAGGTTGCCCAGACATTGACGAGCGAAAGACCACCCTTCAGGTCCGCCTCGGTCCGCACGACTGAGTCGTCTGCAAGGTCGACCAGTTCAAACTCTGGGAAGGGTTTATCAATAAGCACTGACGGCAGGAAATGGGGGTCCTTCAAGCCAAAGCCAAGACCAAGAAAAACCACCAGCATGAGAAAGACACCCAGCGGTATCAGCAGGCTTTTCTTCAGCGTCAGCCCGGTTGTCATACTTTCTGCGGCTTCGCTCATGTTGCCATGACCTCCGTCTCTTTCACCCCACCCTTCGTCACGCGGCCCAGCGTTCTGTAGCGCCGATCGAGCACTGCCAGCATGCCGCCGAAGGCAACCATGAGACCGCCAAGCCAGATCCAGCGGACCAGTGGCTTCACATGCACACGTACGGCCCAGGCTCCATCACCTACCGGTTCACCCAGGGCGACATAAAGATCCCTGAAGAAGCCCGGATCCATATCTGCTTCTGTCATGACATTGCGTGCCACCGTGTAGAAACGTTTTTCCGGGTAGAGCCTGCTAACCTCTTCACCGCCACGGGTCACAATAAATTCTGCCTGGTCCGATACGTAGTTCGGTCCGTTAACCTTATTGATGCCAACCAGGCGGAACTCATAACCACCAAGTTCAACCTCATCACCGGCCGCCATACGCACATCCCGACCGTCTGAAAAGTAGGTGGTCACAGCCACGCCCAGGATGGCGACAGCCATACCGAGATGTCCCGCCAGCATGCCAAGGTAAGAGAGATTTACGCTGAAAAGTTTTGACAGCGATGCACGCGCCATCCCCCACCAGTGCAGGCCCAGCACCAGGACAATCCAGACTGCGATGGACTCCAGCGCCACGCCGACCACAAATAGCTCAGCGCCCATCACCAGGTGACCTGCAATAACGAGGACAAAGGCGACAGCCAGAAGCGGCAGCCTCTTGATGATAAGCCGGGATACATCGGTGGATTTCCAGCGCGAGTAAGGGCTCACCGCCATGACCAGGAACAGGACAGAGACGACCGGGATAAACACCGCATTAAAGTATGGCGGGCCTACACTGATCTTCTTACCGTCGGTGATCACTTCATAAAAGAGTGGATACAGCGTACCCAGCAGCACCGCCGCAGTTGCAACCACGAGCAGCAGGTTGTTTGAAAGCAGCATCGCTTCCCGCGAGGTCCATTCAAACCGTGCACCACTTTGTATCCCTGATGCCTTGATCGCATAGAGTGTCAGCGAACCGCCAACAACGAGTACAAGGAACACCAGGATGTAGAGACCCCGGGTTGGATCTACCGCAAACGTGTGTACAGAAGTCAGCACGCCTGAGCGAACCAGAAAAGCGCCCAACAGGCTCAGCGAAAACGCGGCCAGGGCAAGCAGCACGGTCCAGCTCTTGAACACACCACGTTTTTCAGTCGCAGCCAGGGAGTGAATCAGTGCGGTACCAACAAGCCAGGGCATGAATGATGCGTTCTCTACTGCATCCCAGAACCACCAGCCGCCCCAGCCGAGTTCGTAATACGCCCACCAGCTGCCGAGCGTGATCCCAATCGTCAGGAACGCCCACGCAACGTTGGTCCAGGGACGAGACCATCTCGCCCAGGCGGCATCAAGCTGCCCCGTCGAAAGCGTCGCAATTGCAAAGGCAAACGGCACCGCAAATCCGACATATCCCATGTAGAGCATCGGCGGATGCACAATAAGTCCAAAGTCCTGCAGCAACGGGTTCAGGTCCGACCCATCCGCCGGATACAGCGGCAGGTTCCTGTCAAACGGGTTCGATGTGAACAGCAGGAAGAGAATAAAGCCAATGGAGAGCAGCCCCATGACCGATAAGACACGCGCCCTCATGTCCATGGTCAGACTGCCGGAGAACCAGGCGACCGCCAGCGTCCAGCCGCCCATGATCAATGTCCACAAAAGGAAACTGCCTTCATGGGCACCCCACACCGCCGATACCTTGTACTGGATCGGTAACGCGGAGTTTGAATTGTTAGCGACATAGGCAACCGAGAAATCATCAGCCAAAAAGGACTGCACCAGGCAGATGAAACTCACCAGCAGGAACACAAACATGCCCGCTGCCAACGAACCCGCGCTGTTGATCAGCAGTTCATCCCGCTTGAACACGCCCAGCGCCGGCAGGACAAAAAGTGCTATCGCAAGCCCCAGAGCCAGGATCAGCGCAAAGTGACCAAGCTCAGGAATCATTGTTCACCCTCTCAATAACACCTGCACCAGTGCCAACCTCGGGATCAACACCCGCTTCGGCGTGCGCCTTCGCAACCACTTCGGCCACCTCTGGTGGCATGTAGTTCTCATCGTGCTTGGCGAGCACTTCCTCGGCGACGAACACACCATCGTCACGCAGTTCGCCACGAGCGATCACGCCCTGTCCCTCACGAAACAGGTCAGGCAGGATCCCTTCATATTGCACCTGTACTTCAGATTCGCGCATATCACCGATCCTGAAGTTCACCGTGAGATCTTCTGTTGATCTCACCACGCTGCCATCCAGCACCATGCCACCGGCGCGGATCATTTTGCCGACCGGGGCTTCACCCGCCACGATCTGCTCGGGTGCATAAAAAAGGTTGATGTTCTCGTTCAGTGCCATCAGGGCGAAGGTCACCGCGCCACCTGCCGCAGCAACCAGCAAACCGATCAACAACAACCGGTCGCGTCTGTGGGCTTTCATTGCCCCGAACTTCATTGTTCTTCCTCCAACTGCCTTTGGGCTTCAAGAATTGTTGATCTCTTCATACCGCTCCAGATCCAGTTACCTGCCAGCACCACAATCGTGATGCCATAGGCCAGCCACACAAACTGACCATGACCGCCCATATCCAGGAAGGCCGCGAATGTCTCAAACTGCATGCTGTCGCACCCACTGCCTCACCCATTCTGTACGTTGTTCACGCACCAATATCTCATTACGAATCTGGCGGACCCAGAGTGTAAAGAAAAACAGGTAATATCCAATCACCATAACCAGCAGCGGCAACCACATTTCCACCGGCATCGCCGGTTTTTCCGTCAACGAAAAGCTCGCCGGTTGGTGCAGTGTGTACCACCAGTCTACCGAGTACTTGATGATCGGCAGGTTAACCACGCCAACCACCGCCAGGATTGCGCAACTCTTTGCTGCACCAGCCTGGTTATCCTGGGCGCTGCGCAGCGCCATGATGCCGACGTAAAGGAAAAACAGCACCAACGTGGACGTCAGCCGCGCATCCCACACCCACCAGGTTCCCCAGGTAGGTTTACCCCATATTGCGCCTGTTACCAGCGCCAGGAACGTAATCGATGCGCCGATCGGCGCCGCTGCCTGCAGGGCGACATCCGCCAGCTTGATCCTCCAGACCAGGAATACCACGGCTGCACCCGCCATCATCATGTAGATTGACTGTGCAAGGATGGCCGCAGGTACATGGATATACATGATTCGCACACTATGACCCTGCTGGTAATCCTGTGGCACAAAAAGCAGCGCCCATACGACACCCACCACGAGGGTCAAAAGGCCCGCAACAGTCAGGAACGGCAGCCATCGCCCGGTCATCTCGAAAAACGAGCGAGGTGCGCCAAGTCGATGTATGAGTTCAAGCAGGGTTGCCATAGTGCTAATTCTACCAGTTCAGTGCTGCGTGTCGGATGTCTTACTACCTGCCGAGGGATACCCTGAGACTGGCGGTCGTTGTTAACGGCACCAGTGCCAGCGCCATCAGCAGGATAGCCATCAGCCAGTACATCTGGCCGGTATAGTCCGTGCCCTCGGTGCCACTTAACACCATGGACGTCGCAAAGATCAGTACAGGTACGTATAAAGGTAATACGAGTATGGCGATGAGCAGACCACCTCGTGGCAGCCCAAGGGTCAGCGCCGCACCAACCGAGCCGATCATCGACAGGCTTGGTGTCGCCAGCAGCACCGACAGCGTCATGACCAATATTGCCTCACCTGACAGGTAGTAGGTCAGCGAGACCACCGGGGTGAGCAGAACCAGCGGCAGACCGCTGACCAGCCAGTGCGCAACTATTTTCCCCAGAACCAGTAGGGGCATTGACTGCGGGCTCAACGCCATCTGTTCAAGTGAGCCGTCTTCAAAGTCAGAGCGGAACATGTTTTCCATGGCCATCATGGTGGCAAGCAGTGCTGCCACCCATATGACGCCAGGTGCGATGAGCTGCAGCGTTGCCTGACCAGGGCCAATACCGAGGGGGAAAAGACTGATGACAATGATGAAAAACACAAGGGGGTTCAAGACATCGCCGGGGCGACGTACATGCGCTTTCAGATCCCGGAGCATTGCCGCAATAAGAAGTTTCATGAAAGAAGCTCCAGGGGCAGTGTGCGGGTTTTGATCGAAAGCGGCTGGTGACTGGTAAGAATTACTGAACCGCCCTCCTCCGCGTGTTTCAGCATGGCCTGCTCAAGCTGCGTGACGCCATCGCGATCGATCGAACTGAACGGTTCATCCAGGATCCAGCAGGCAGCCGGAATAACCGCGAGCCTGGCCAGGCTGACCCGCTTGCGCTGCCCTGCAGACAGGTTCTGGCAAAGCGTATTGCTGCAGCCGCCAAGGCCAATATCAGATAGGGCGTCTCGAACTGCCGCATCCTCCAACTGGACATCATGCAGAGAGCAGAGCCAGCGGAAGTTCTCCGCGACAGTCAGGTCTCCCTTCACACCGCTCGCGTGGCTGATGTACAAGGGATAATCCTCAAGCGTCCAGTCAACCGTGCCTTCATAGTCCTGGTACAGACCAAGCAGGATTTTCAGCAACGTGGTCTTACCCGCGCCGTTATTGCCCACCACCTGCATGATTTCACCAGGTTCAAGGGAAAATGAGAGCTCGGTAAAGAGGGGGCGATATGCGCGCTCACAGGACAGTGAGGCCACGTTCAACATATAACTAACACTCTGGTATCTGGGTGCGGCCGGAAATTGCAAATGCGCGTTGTAAAAAGGACGCGACGAATGACGCGATTATACCAGCCGCACCCGCGTGCTTCGCGTATAATCGCCCGCTCGATTTTTCTGATTTACCCCGCATGATTTTCAAGAACGCCACCCTGTTTCGCATTAAAAAGCCCCTCGCAAAATCTGGCGAGGATCTTGTCACCGCACTCGAGGCGCAGCGTTTCAAACCCTGTACGGGTATCAGACCATCATCCTTCGGCTGGGTTTCACCACTCGGCGACCCGGAAGGCCCTCTCATGCATGAAGTGGGCGGCTGCATCCTCCTCGCAGCGAAACGGGAAGACAAGGTGGTACCACCGTCTGCGCTTGGCGATATTCTTGCGGAAAAGATCACGCGACTGGAAACCCTTGAAGACCGGCCCATTCGCGCCAAGGAAAAAAAGCAGCTGAAGGATGACGCGCTGGCCGAATTGCTGCCGCGCGCACTGCCAAAATCAAAACAGATCTACGGTTACATCTCGCCTGGTGAAAACCTGCTGGTTATCGATACCGCGTCAGCACCCGAGGCCGAGATGTTCGTCAGTTGCCTCAGGGAGACACTCGGCACGTTGAATGTCGTGCCGCCGCAGGTGAAGTCCAAACCTTCCGATCTCTTCACCCACTGGCTGCTGTCCCGCAACCTGCCGGAAAACTTTTCGTTTGGTGATCAGTGCGACCTGATTGACCTTGAGGACACAAGTTCGGTCACCTGTCGCCGCCAGGACCTGAATTCACGCGAAATCACCGTGCACCTGGACGCCGGCAAGATCTGCACACGACTCTGCCTCATCTGGTACGGGGATCTGAAGGTTACCGTGGACAAGGACCTGATCCTCAGGCAGATCAAGATCATGTCTTCAGACGATGAAGCAAACGATGAGGACAACCCGATTGCGCGCCTCGATGCCGCGTTCGTGAATATGAGTATGGAAATGTCCCGGTTCCTGCCAGCGCTTTTTACCGCCCTCGGCGGTGAGGCCGACAGCGGCTCAGACCAGGAAGATTAATCCCCGCAGGATCTCAAGGTAGTCGTCCGCGCTGAAGGTCACCGTATAGGGGTCGGTCAGCGTGGCACCGGGATATTGCGCGCGATAAAACGCATTGGTCTGCTCTTTGTAGACAATGCGCAGTTCTGTAGCGGCGGGCACAGCTGCCGGTTTGATCTTGGCAGCCCCAGATACCGCTGCCTCGGTGGTCTCCCGAATCAAACGTACCGCTTCCTTCGGATGCATATTGATGGTCGAGGCCCCGTGTGCGTCCTTAACCGCGGCCGTCAGAATATCTTTGTCTGTGTCCTGCACCTCAGCACAGATGGTCTCATCACCTGACAACATTACGACCGGCACCGCACAAAGCCCCGCAGCAAGGTAGTGAATATAGAATTCTGAGGCCGGACGATCGTTCAGGTATATCTGGTGGACCTTGGCAGAGGACAGCGTGTGTGAAAGCGGGTTACCACCTGCACCAGCACGGGCGTGGTAGCCGATCATCATGACGCAGTCAAAACTCTCATCGAGTTCCTGCACCATCGAGAAAGGATCAGCACTCCAGCCGCGAATCAGTTTTGCCGGTACCGGCAGGTCGTTGCCGATGAGGTTATCAGCACCGCCATGGGCGTCCTTGATAAGAATTTCGGTTGCACCGGCAGCAAGCGCACCTTCACAGGCCGCGGCCACCTCCCGGTTCATCTGCTGCTGGAACTCACGGTAAACCGCATTGGCCTTGCGCGCCTCTGCCCAGCTGTTGATGCCGGAAACACCTTCAATATCAGCCGAGATAAATACCTTCATTCAGATCGCCTCGGCTGGAATCGAACTTGTTTTGGGCTTGTAATCGAACTTCTGGCCGCCGATGGCAGCTTCATACATCAAGCCGCCAAGCGCATGCACAAACACCGCCATGCCCTTGCTGTAGCCATACTCCGTCTGGACAGTGGTTGCGGGTCCGGCACTTGCACTGGCTGAAGCACCGCTCGTGCCTGCCTGTGCCTGGGCACCTGCAGTAATGGCAACCGCTGAGGCGGTAGCATCAAACTCAAAACTGCCCGCTGTAAACTCATCAAACGCACGCTTGTCCTGCAGGAAGATGATTTCACTGAAAGCTTGACCGCCCAACTGAAAGCCCACCGTCAGCTTGGACATCGTTACATCACCAACGTGTTTACCGCCGACATAGACACGCCCCTTGCCATAGGCGCCGCCGATACCAATACCACCCTTACCAATCGTGGGGAACACCACGTAAGCATAGGCATTTTCAAAGAACGGTTTGACGGCAGGTGAAGACTCAAACAGGTCGAGTGTGCCGTCAAAACTGTCTGCCGACGCGGAATGCGCAATGCCTGCAAGCAATAGCGCCAACGCCATGAACAATCGTTTCATTGTTACTCCTCAGGATGAAACTGTATTTGTTGAAACCCGGCAGTCACGCTTAAGCAACAGAAATGCGCAACTCGCCGACCTCATCGATATGGGCCACAACCTGGTCACCACGATGCACCGGTCCAACACCAGCAGGCGTCCCGGTAAAAATAAGATCACCGGGATTCAACACAAACATGCTGGACAGCCGGCTGATCACCTCGGGCACCTTCCATATCATCTGGTTGACATCACCAGCCTGTTTTCGTTCACCGTTGATATCCAGAAAAATATTACCGGCGTTGATTTCGCCGGTGGCTTCGATCGGTACGATCTCGGAACAGGGCGCAGCATGCCGGAAGGATTTACCCGCCTCCCAGGGTCGGCTCTTGTCCTTCGCCTCGGACTGCAGATCGCGCCGCGTCATATCGATACCAACGGCGTAGCCGTAAACAAGCTGCATAGCGTCTTCAACCGAAACATCCCTGCCACCTGCCTTTAGTGCAACCACCATTTCCACTTCGTGATGTACGTCTTCACTGAACGCGGGATATTCCATTTCTCCGCCATTTTCCAGCAGGGCGTAGGCCGGTTTGATGAAAAAGAAAGGTGGTTCACGGTCGGGGTCCCCACCCATTTCAATCGCATGGTCCGCATAGTTTCGACCCACGCAATAGATGGTATTCACCGGGAATACGTGATCTGTGCCCCTTACGCCCAGCGTTGCCTGCGCAGCGGACTCAATTACATATGCCATATCATGCACTCCTTAAAGCAGGTTCTCTTTGCTTCATCATGACGACGACCAGGACCGGTATCAGCAGCACCAGCCATGGGATACTGAACAGGATCACCCCGTTCCAGCCAATGTTTGCCAGTAACACGCCGGACCCAAGTGCGGCGACAGCCTGCAGGGCAAACACAGAGAAGTCATTTAACGCCTGGATTTTGAAGCGTTCACTGCTGCGGTAGGTCTGGGTCAGCAGCGTGGTACCCCCAAGAAACAGGAAGTTCCAGCCGATACCAAGCAACAACAATGATACCCAGTAGTGCATCAGCGCGGGATTACCATAACCCGCAACGATGCAGGCCAGCATGACCACCAGTCCCGCCCAGATGATTTTCATGGCACCAAAGCGGGCAACCAGCACGCCGGAAAAAAGCGATGGGATGTACATGGCAAGGATGTGACTCTGGATGACCCAGGTGGTGTCCGCAAGAGAATGATGATCCATCTGATGCATCGCAACCGGCGTTGCCGTCATGATGAGACTCATGATGCTCCAGCCAACCACGGCTGCCGCAATCGCAAGAATCAGCATTGGCTGCCTGACAATCTCAAGGAAGGGTCTTGGGCTTTCGTCGAGCGTTTCAAGTTCCCTCGACTCCTCACGGTAGAACAACAGGATGAAAAACGAGATGACCAGCAATACCGACATGCCGAGAAACGCACCGACGTAATCATCGAGGCCTTCCACATGGCTGAGGCGCTTGGCGGTTTCAGGTCCGGCTATCGCCGCAACAATGCCCGCGAGCATGATGATGGAGAGTGCCTTGGGTACAAACTCGGTCGGTACAGACTCCGCCACCGCAAAACGAAACTGCTGCAGGAAAGCGATATAACTGCCCACCATAAACGTCGCAAGACAAAACAGCACAAAGGAAGACACGGTGATGGCATAGGCAGCTACCAGTCCTGCCAGCGCGCAGTAGAACGTCGCCAGCAGAAAGCCGGGCTTTCTGCTCCACCGGGACATGATCATGGAAGCAGGAAACGTACTGCACGCCGTGCCGATAATCATCAACGCCATCGGCAACGTGGCGAGGTCCGCGGACGGCGCAATGGCAGCGCCCACGATACCACCCAGGAGGACAATCATCGGTGAAGCGGACTGTCCAAAACACTGGGCCAATCCAAGCACAACCAGGGTTCGGTACATCTTAGTGTGTATTCACGGGGTTAAGCGGACATCATACAGGATTCACTGCCCCTCTATTGCCGGTTGGCACTGGAGCCCGGCATGAGAAATAATCCTGCCGATTCACACCATGCTGAGAGCCCAGACACGTTTATGACTGACCAGGTAGATGTTGTTGTCGTTGGTGCCGGTTTTGCCGGTATGTATAGCCTGTATCGCCTGCGCAAGGCAGGTTACACCGTCCGCGTGTTCGAACGCGGCGATAATGTCGGCGGCACCTGGTACTGGAATCGCTATCCTGGTGCACGCTGCGATGTGCAGAGCATGGAATACTCATACAGTTTTGATGAGGACCTGCAGCAGGAGTGGCAATGGTCAGAAAGGTTTGCACCGCAACCGGAGATTCTTGCTTACGCAAACCATGTTGCCGATCGTTTTGAATTAAGGGATCACATCACCTTCAACACCAGTGTGAGTTCGGTGCACTACCAGGACGATACAAACTTCTGGCGTGTGACCACGGATACCGGCGAGGTTGTCGAGAGCAGGTTCTGCATCATGGCAACAGGCTGCCTCTCCTCGATCAACAAACCCGATTTCAAGGGCATTGATACCTTCAAGGGCGAGACGTATCACACCGGGCAATGGCCCCATGAGGGCGTCGATTTCACCGGACATACGGTAGGCGTCATCGGCACCGGATCTTCTGCAATCCAGTCAATCCCGATCATTGCCGAGCAGGCCAAACACCTGACGGTGTTTCAGCGCACTGCAAACTTTTCAGTACCGGCGCACAACCAGCCACTCGACAAAGACTACGAGAAAGCCATCAAGGCTGACTACACAGCCTTCCGTGAAGAGAACAAGCAGATGATGGCCGGCTTCGGCGCACGCCAGCCCCGTCACCTTGACTCTGTCTGGGACGCCGATGACGCATTACGCAACGAGCGATTTGAAGAACGCTGGCAGATTGGTGGCCTGGGTTTCCTTGCCAGCTTCGGTGACCTGTCGATGTCAACTGAAGCGAACAATCTTGCGGCTGAGTTTGTTCGCAACAAGGTTCGGTCCATCGTTAAAGACGCCGACACTGCAGAGTTGTTGGCGCCAAAAGGTGTGATCGGCTGCAAACGTATCTGCGTTGATACCAACTACTATGACACCTACAACCGCGACAACGTCTCACTGGTTGATGTCAGCGAACACCCGATCGAAGAAATCACGGAAAACGGCCTGCTTACGGGCGGCAAAGAATACACGTTTGATCGACTGGTCTTTGCAACCGGATTTGATGCCATGACCGGCACCCTGATGCGGATCGATATCCGCGGGCGCGGCGGACAGACCATCCAGGACAAGTGGGCAGCAGGGCCGCGCACCTATCTCGGTCTATCAACACACGGTTTCCCCAACCTGTTCACCGTTTCAGGGCCGGGCAGCCCATCGGTGCTTTCAAACATGATTGTGACCATTGAGCAGCACGTGAACTGGATCATGGACTGCATCGAGCACATGAAGCGAGAGGAATTGACGACAATCGAGGCGACGGTACAGGCGGAAGACGAGTGGGTTGCCCAGGGTAACGCGATTGCAGGCGAAACCCTCTTCTCCCAGTGTAACTCCTGGTATCTCGGCGCAAACGTGCCAGGCAAGCCGCGCGTGTTCATGCCGTTTATCGGCGGTCTGCCGCTCTATTTTGGTATCTGCGACGAAGTTGCCGCTGATAACTACCGGGGATTTGCGCTCAGCTAAACCTCGACGTCAGCCAAAGAACCGGAACGACTCGGTGCCGCCAAACTGGAAGTCCTTGTCAACGGTTGTATTGTCGACACCAATCAACTTCCTCACCGCCAGGTGCACATGCTTCGGTAGGATGATCACGCCGTTTGCGTCATCCCGCTCAAGGGTTGTCGGATCGAGCGCATAGGCATTCTGCCCTTCATCCGTCAGGCCAACCGCCCGGTTGGTCCAGGACGCATTTTTCCGCATGACGATCACTGAGCCAATCGGCCAGTGATCTTTGCCGTTGTCAGCGTTGTACCAGGGCGTGCGCGAGAAATCGGATGCAATCACCACGGTCATCCGGTCAGCAAACCCCTTCTCTTCGGCCAGTGTCCAGAGCAGATCAATACTCTCATTGAAGTGCGTGAACAGCTGTTCATGACGCGCGTCATGGGTGGTGTGCGTGTCATAGCCATTCATATGCAGGTCAACTGCACTGGCCAGACCCGCCTCAAACGCTGCAGCGGTCATCTGGATCTGGCGCTTGAGGCTGCTCCAGGTGACATTGGGGATCTCAAGATCAGGAATAATTTCACTTTCCGATGGCAGAAAGCTGTTGAACTCACTGAGGGGCGCCTTGCTGTTCAAGGCGCTCTCATAGGCTTCCATGTTCAGCTTCTGCCTGGGGATCAGGTTCGGATCCTGCATCAATCGCGCGAGACGAGCAGACCGTGCCGCACGGATGCGGGACATATCTTCTGACCGGCGAAACGTCGCGGTGGCGTCCCAGTTGTTCTCGGGCACCAGCAACTGCTGCAGGGTATTGATGTCATCCAATCTGCTGAAGCGGATGAGGTTACCGGTCTGCGCAAAACCGCCGAAATTGATGTAAGACAGCGGTTGTTCAGGCGCATTCTTCGCGGCAAACAGCGCGGACAGGGTCGGATAACCCACAGAGTTTCGACCACTCCAGTTGTGAATCACACCCGTAGAGTGTGAATTCGTCTGCGCGTCAACGCCGTTGATGACCAGCATGTCCCGGTAGTACTTGTTGAACATGGTGGCGTTGTTCGAGAAAGGGGCGAACGGAATGTTGCCTGCCTGTTGTACCTCCAGGTCACGCGACCAGTGTGTAATCTCAAGCTCACCAGGCTGGTTAACCTTCGGATCACAATAGCTCGACACGTCCCAGCCACCGTCTGCCTGCAACGCAACAAACAGCTCGCCGGTGTAACCACCTTCAACCGCACCATAAAGTTTCGCACCCGGCGCCAGCATGCCGGCGGCGCCCATGATGGCGGTTCGGGTAAGGAATTCTCTTCTCTTCATCGCCATCGTCCTTATTCGTGAATGTAGTTAAAGTCGGTCATGAGGTAGATCAGCACCGTGGTCCAGGTGTTTTTCATATAGGTCGGATCCTGACCGTCGTGGGCTGGTCCGTTTTCGTCCTCCCAATGTTCCTGGCGATACCAGTTGCACTGCTCTTCAGGCCAATGGAAAGCCCAGTTACCGCGACCACTTGCATCCACCCAGCGTGCGCGCTCCTGCCAGGTTTCAACCAGGAACTTGTAGGTCTCAAGGACCTCGGGATCATCAGCGTCAACTTCCTCACCCAGCATCGTGTTGTGAAGGTCGGCAAGCTTCGCGCGAATCTGTTGTGCGCCCGCTGACTGTCCGCCCGCCACATCAGTATCGTTGAAACTGATATCGAGATTCGGTTTATCCGGCCCCGGTGATTCACCATAGGCGGTAACGGTGACCGTAATGGTTGCGGGTTCACTCAGCTCTATTGGTACCGTCAGTGCATCACAGGTGCCCCAGAGCCAGTAGGCATCGGGCTGTCCGTTGTTAATCTCTGTCCAGTGCTTGTTTCCGCATTGCGACTCTTCGAACGAGCCACCCGAAACAACCGTCTTCTCTCCGGTGTCGTTGTTGGTAATGGCAATGTTGTACACCACGAGATGACTGCCGCCGGTTTCTTCCGTCCAGAAAGGATTGGGGTATTTGACCAGTGCAGTTTTCGAACCTGCACCAAGCTGCGCGGTGTGGGTATAGTCACGCCGTCCGCTGATATCTGTGCCCTGAACTGTCGCCGTGGTCTGCGATTCCGTCGCCGGTGTCACGGAAAGATCGATACCATCAAACAGCAACCTTTCACCATCGTTTCGGCGGAAGTCGATAACCACTGCAGGACATGCCATCTCAAGCGCATGTTTCTCGGCCACGTTCGTCATCAACGCGGTCAGGGCAGAACTTCGCTGCGTGATGCCATCACTGTCGATACCGCCATAGTAGATCCGGTAGTTGTTGCCGAGCCCGGTGTAGTTGTTGTCGTAGTCCCAGGTATCATCATAGTCGTCTTCACCCCACTTCCAGCCGAGCAGACTCTCGGATTTCTTCTCAAGCTCTTCCGGGGTCAGGAGGCGACGTGTACCTAATTCTTCAACAAGGTTATCTGCAACCGCAGCGTTCTCAACACTCTCTGCCCTGAACCAGGGGGACATCATCATTTCAACCAACAGATCCTTGCCATTGAATGCAGCCCCGCCGCTAAAGCCTGTGGAGAAACCCGAACCCATGGTTTCGATATCCGCATTCTGTTGCTCAAAGGCCGCCAGCTTCGCCTGGAAGCCAACGTCTGAACTGACTTCCGGTGCTTCCAGTGCAGCACCGCCCATCAGCACGGGCCACCAGAACCGGACTGAAGCAGTTGCAAAGCGAGGATCATTCGCAATTTCTTCGCCGAGCCATTGGATACTGTTAGTGTTTGATGGCGCTGACTTGCCATCGATGCCGGGTAAACGCATATCCCGGAACCATGTGTCACCTTCCTGGTACTCAGATGGGTCTGCATCTTCATCAAACCACTCGGGATGCTTGTAGGTTTCCGGCAGTGCATCCATACCGCCCCATGAGGAACGATAGATACCTTCGTTGCCATAGTTCTGGAACGTGCCTGCAACAGGGTCGTGCAGTGTGTGGCAAACCGTGCAAGCGGGGTTGTTCATGGTTGGGTTGTTCGTATCAGCCAGGGCTTCAGGATCTGTTGTCCTCGCTGCTGATTTCTCGATATCAACGCCCAGGAAATGCAGGTAGGTCCAGCGTGCCCTCGCACGGTTACGGTTCGTTTCAGTTGTTGGATACCTGCTGAGGAACGCCTGGGTGTTCAAAACACCTGCATGCGGATAATCGATGAAGGATCCGTACGAATCGATCTTGAGGCCAAAGTCCTGGAAGAACTCAGACTGGTACCTGTCGTCCTGAACGATCTGTCCCTTGTTCTCTGCAGGTTTGTAAACACGATGATCATCAGTGCTCGAGAAACTCAAACCGCCGCGAAGGATCTCGTTGGTCTCCCGGTTCATCATCATATAGTC
Source organism: Pseudomonadales bacterium (assembly GCA_963921285.3). Lineage (GTDB taxonomy): Bacteria > Pseudomonadota > Gammaproteobacteria > Pseudomonadales > Azotimanducaceae > UBA9659. The sequence goes on along the minus strand of CAWUFD020000015.1, from coordinate 4,078,525 downwards.
CGCGGTGACAACCTCCTGGTAGTTCCGGTCGTTCTCTATGACGTAGGCGATCAGCTCCAGTGGCGCACGAGCGAGTCCCCAGTTCCATTCCTGTCGCCATCGCGTTTCTTCCCAGGGCACATTTTCCTGGCCATCGTAGGCAAGGTTCTGCTCGTATTGTTTTGTCGCACCCAGCACAAAGTAAGGGAAGTTCAGGTCTGCGGCATCAAAGAAACCCTGCATCAGGGAATCAGTGAAGAGACGATCATTTGCACCACGAAGGATGAACTCGTGGAACTCATCACCCTGCATCAAGTCACGCAGCGCCGTTCGAAGAGCAGCCTCACCGCCATTCAGGACCTTGGTCACTTCACTCGCGAGAGGGGGTTGTCCCAACATAACCATCGACGCCCGTCGCAGGGTCTGCTCGGCGCTCATCATCGTGACGCCTTCCCAGTAGCCGCCCATCGATACCGGCTCTTCATCGCTGCTGCCACTTGAACCGGAACCCGTCAGCAGGTCCAGGAACGTTGAGAGGTTGCCGTACTCTTCGCTGGTCGAGGATAGCTGCGGACCACCACCATGGTTCACACCCCGAACCTTCTCCAGCATCGTCTCCTTGCGGGAAGCATCTTCCTTTATATAGGCATCCAGCAGCGCATAGTTAAGATCAATATGTTCAGGGTCGCTTGAGCGCGCATAAATAAGCGGCGTGAGCCCGGCGACACCGCCGTCAACATGACAGATCACGCAGCGACTCTGCACCGTCGGTGAAACATTTGCCTCAAAGAACGACTTGGCATCCGTCGTGGAAGGTTCGGCAGCACCAGCCGTCCCCTTTTCATAACAGGAGAAGTTGAAGAACGTCTCTTCGTTTACAAAGTTCAGGTTAAGCAGGCGCAGGTTGCTGTCATCATCAGCTGTAACAACCAGGTTTGCCTCGTTGTCCCAGCTTTGACCGACCTTGTCCCTGATCTGGTCACGGTTCAGCCACGTGGCACCTTCACCCGGTATCGAATCAAGCAGCTGACTGTTCGCTGTGCCGATCACATTACCCGAGGTGTCGTACAGCGTGCCTTTTACATTCGTGATCGGTGACGAGCCCGTATTGATAAATCGCACGAACGTGCGGTTACTCGAAGACGGCCCCTCAACGTTCTGCACATTCTTCTGGCGAACACAGTTGGTATTGGATGACAGACCGCTCGGACTGGTCAGGCGGGTCATCAGCTCAAAACTGCCGGAACCTTCAATACTGATCACCGCCGGGCCTGCCCAGGCAGACGCGCCGGTGGCACTTTCAAGGTCACTGGCGCCAATAATCACCCGGCCGCCAGGTGCAACTGATCCCGTATGCAGTGTTGAAGATGAAGCACCCAGCTGATTGCCATTACCGTCATGGATCGTGCCCTGGAAGGTATGGGCAGACGAAGACGTGTTAATGATGTGTGTCTCGCTGACATTACGACTGGCCGAGTTGGTCATCAGGTAAACATCAGCAGAATCAGACGATTCAAAACAGGAGAAGTTAAAGAAGGTTTCCTGGTTTACAAAGTTCAGGTTCAGCAGCTTCAGGTCACTGTTGCTGGCACTCATCTCGAGACTTGCGGTGCCGTCCCACTGCGCACCGACCAGGTCACTCAGCTGCTGCCGGTTTAACCACACCGCGGCATTGGGTGCGAGGGACGACACCAGCGTGACATCTTGAGAGCCGATAGCGCTGCCTGTCGAGGACTTCAGCGTGCCCTTGATATCACTGAGCGCTGTTGTGCCCGTGTTAATGAAGCGCACAAAGGTATTGTTGGAAGAATCAAAGCCTTCAACGTTATGAACTTTATCCGTGCGTACACAGTTGGTGTTAGAGACGAGCCCACTTGGACTGGTGAGCTTGGTCATGAGGTCAAACTCGTTCGGCCCCTTCACCACCAGCATCGCAGGGCCGGACCAGGCTGACGTTGAAAACAGGCTCTCAAGCTGCGCCGCTGAGAGAATCAGGCGCCCCTGCGAGGCGATTGTGCCCGTGTGCAGGGAGACATCGGCACCACCCAACTGCTCACCGTCACCGTTATATAGTGTGCCCGTAAATGACTGGGCGGAGCTCGAAGAGTTAATGATGTGCAAAGACGTCACGTTCTTGCTGACCGAGTTGGTCATCAGGTAAACACGACCTTCCGCAAGTGCCTGTGCAGACAGCAGTGCCATCATCACCAGGAGAAGAAGACCCTGCACACGAAGCCCGCTTTCAGCTTTCAACATCTGGAAATCCCGTAGCATTTCGTCTGGTTTCTTATTTTGTCTGTCTTCCTTTATCTGCCAGACCTCAGATAAAGGTGACCTAATTCTTCGTCGAGTCGCTGACGCACCATTCAGTCGAGCAGGTCGAGGAGTGTCGACAGATTGTTGTACTCCTCGGTGCCTGTCGTCAGCTGCTGCCCGCCGCCGTGGCCAACGCCACGCGACTTATCGAGTATGGTCTGCTTGCCGTTAGCCCTGTTTTTAACGAACGATTCAATCTGCGAAAAATTCTCATCAATGTGCTGTGGGTCGGAAGAGCGTAGATAAAGCAGTGATGTGTTACCTGCAACACCACCACTCACGTGACACACGACGCACTTGTTCTGAATCGTGTCAGACACATTGGCTTCAAAGAAGGCTTTTGCATCCGTGCCGGATTGCGCTTCGGTTGCCGTTCCCTTCTCATAGCAGGAGAAGTTAAAGAACGTTTCTTCATTCACGAAGTTGAGGTTCAACAGGCGCAGATTGGTGTCATCGTCTGCTGTAACCACGAGGCTCGCCTCGTTGTCCCAGCTTGCACCCACCTTGTCTCGAAGTTCATCCCGGTTCAAAAACGTTGCGCCGTTACCGGCGAGGGTATCAAGCAACTGACTGTTCGCAGTTCCAATCACACTACCCGCAGTATCGTACAGCGTGCCCTTGATGTTAGTGATGGGCGAAGCACCTGTGTTAATGAACCTGATAAAAGTGCGATTGCTGGAGGTCGGACCCTCCACGTTCTGCACGTTTTTCTGCCGCACGCAGTTGGTGTTCGATATCAGGCCACTTGGACTGGTTAATCGGGTCATCAGTTCAAAGCTGCCGGACCCTTCGATATTGATTACCGCCGGTCCCGACCAGGTTGACGCACCGGTCGCGCTTTCAAGGTCGCTGGCGCTGACAATCACGCGACCGCCAGGCGCGACCGAACCCGTGTGCAGCGTTGAAGACGCACCGCCGCGCTGATTGCCGTCACCATCACGGATCGTGCCCTGGAATGTCTGGGCAGACGATGCCGTGTTGACGATATGGGTCTCACTGACATTTCGGCTCGCGGAATTCGTCATCAGGTAAATGTTTGAAGAGTCAGAGGACTCAAAGCAGGAGAAATTAAAAAAGGTCTCCTGGTTCACAAAGTTAAGGTTGAGCAGCTTGAGATCCGTACTGTTCGAGCTCACCTCAAGGCTGGCGGTGCCATTCCACTCGGCGCCTACCAGGTCACTGAGTTGTTGCCGATTGATGAAAACAGCCGCGTTGGGCGCGAGCGATGACAGCAGGGTGACATCAGGAGAACCAATAGAACTGCCTGTCGCGGATTTGAGTGTTCCCTTGATATCACTGATCGTCGTGGTGCCGGTGTTGATGAAACGCACGAAAGTGTTGTTCGTTGAGTCAAAGCCCTCAACATTGTGCACCTTATCGGTGCGCACGCAGTTGGTGTTAGAGATCAGACCGCTCGGACTTGTGAGCTTGGTCATCAGGTCAAAGTCTTTAGTACCTTTTACTACCAGCATGGCAGGGCCTGACCAGGACGATGTCGAAAACAGGCTCTCGAGCTGGGAAGCTGACAAGATAAGGCGAGCCTGCGAGGCAATCGATCCTGTATGCAGAGCAACATCTGTGCCACCGAGTTGCTCACCGTCCCCGTTAAACAGCGTGCCGGTAAATGACTGCGACTCGCTCGACGAGTTAATAATATGGAGTGACGTGACGTTTTTGCTTGCCGAGTTAGTCATCAGGTAGACACGCCCATCGGCGATCGCCTGCGTAGACATGACGGCAAAAAGAGACACAAAAAGAACGCTTCGAGCGAAGGCCCGGCGTGCAACATTCAACATTTCAAAACCTTACTGCTAATTGTTTTGTTCTGTTCTAAACAGATTTACTACTCAATAGTGCAACGCTTATGCCAAAACTCTCACATACCGCCGCACCCTTTAAACACGGGCCCTGCCGCTATCCTAGCGCACCCATCGCGAACTCGCACCCAGGGTTACAAATCCCTCAAAGTTGCATGATTAAACTCAGCTTGTGCATAATGACCTATCTCAAATAAGGCAGGTCAATATGGCTGACGACAACGGCACCGTAACAACTTCAATTGACGAGCATGTTCTTCTCATTCACGTGGATCGCGCGAACAAAATGAACGGCTTCACCCCGGAAATGTTCGATGCGATCAGCGACGCCATGGCAACGCTGGAGGCAGACGACAACCTCTGGGTTGGCGTACTTACCTTTGAAGGTAAACACACGACAGCAGGACTCGACCTGCCTAAATTTTTTGGCCCGAACGCAAGCCAACGCGACTCGGGAAGTGACGACCGGGTTGATGCATTTGCGCTACGACGCAGATGTACCAAACCTGTGGTCATGGCGGTACAAGGTATCACGTTCACCATTGGTATTGAAATGATGTTAGGGGTAGACATCGTCATCGCAGCAGATGACTGTCGCTTCTGCCAGCTGGAACCAAAAAGAGGCCTCGCCGTGTTTGGTGGTGCACATGTTCGCTATGTACAGCGCGCCGGTTGGGGTAATGCGATGTACCACCTGATGCGCGCAGATGAGTTCGACGCAGATCGTGCCCTGCAGTTGGGCTTTGTCCAGGAAGTTGTGCCATCGGGCACACAGATTGATCGTGCAATCGCTGTCGCAAAAGAGATTTGCCAGTGCTCTCCTGTTGCCATCCGCGAGATAAAACGTGCGGCTTTCGTTTACCTGACCGATGGCGAGCGTGCGGCGTTCGATGAGATCCCCACCATGCGGGAGAGATCACTCGGTTCTGAAGACTCTAAAGAGGGTATGGCGTCGTTCATGGAACGACGCGATCCGGTGTTTACGGGGCGCTAACCTGCTGTATCCCGGCAGGTGAATAAGGTGGAGTGATCCACCTTATTCGTAACTTTCCACCAATGACTGGTAGGTGCCAATCCTCAGGTCTTCCCTGAAACTCCAGGGCGAGCCCATCAGCTGCAGCATGCCAACTGCAACGATGTCTTCCTCGGGATCCACCCAGAAGATAGTCCCTGCAGCACCGCCCCAGGAAAACTCACCCTTGCTGGCAATTGTGCCAAGCGCCACCGGATCTTCGATAACGCCAAAGCCAAGGCCAAACCCGTAACCCCTGAAACGCTGATTCAGGGGTTGCTCCCCGGTACCGGAGGAAGCAATTGAGGTTGGCAGATGGTTTTTCGCCATATACTTGATGGTCTTCGGGCTGAGGATGCGGGCACCGTTGTAAATGCCACCGTTACGGAGCATCTCACCGAATTTCATATAGTCCATTGCCGTCGATACAAGACCACCGCCACCGGAGAAGAGCGTCACCTTCTCAAAATTCATCATCGCGCGATCCGCAGCGTTGATACCGAGCATCGGTACAAAGGCTTCGATGTCTTCCACCTTGCTGTTCTGGTAATCCCAGTAGTGGTTAGGCAGGAAGCGATCCATCTTGTCTTCAGGCACTTCAAAGAAGGTATCTTCCATGCCAAGAGGTTCGAACATCTCGTCATGCAGGTATTGGTCAAACGATTTGCCGCTGATTCGCTCAACAACGAGACCCGTGATATCCACCGCAACTGAGTAATGCCACTGCGTACCCGGCTGATACTTGAGCGGGAGCTTGGCCAGTTTTTCGGCAAAGTCTGTCAGGTCTTTTGCCGCCCAGAGATCTGCTTCCTGGTAAAGCGCATCAACCGGGTCCTCCTTAAAGAAGCCATAGCTGAAGCCGGCCGTATGAGTCAGTAATTCGTGCATGGTGGGTTCATGCGTGACCGGTTCGAGCGAACCATCCTCACCCATCACCTTGAGATCTTTAAGCTCGGGTACAAATTTGCTGACAGGGTCACTGAGGTGAAAGCCACCACGTTCGTAGACCTGCATCGCTGCAACGCGGTAACCGGTTTTGACATCGAATAGATTCGAAACAGGTCATCAGGCTTGAGGGCCCGATCATCATTAACGCCTCTTACACCCGCTGTCTCGAAGTGAACCAGCCGTCCACCCCGATTCACCATTGTGATAATGCCCGGGATCTTGCCGGACTCGACATAGCCACGGGCCATGTCAGAGATGCGCTCAAGTCTCTCTTCGGATACACCAACGCGTTCCGGTTTTACGTACTTGAGCTCTTCCGCCAGCGCAGGACTACAGACCAGCAGCCCTACCATCAGTAACCTGGTTATTCGCATAAATAATCCCCTCTTTGTCGGGGCATTATGTCAGCTACGCGTGCCTGTTGGCATCAGGAAGATATTGCGAGCATTTTCTGAAGCCAACGTCTCAGGTGGGTACCACTCATCCAACAGGTTCTTCTCCAGCAGATCGGGGTTCTGCGTGATAAATGTGTCGTAGCTGTCATAGGACCTACTCTGCATCCGTTCAGCGATAATCGACATGAAGGCGAGAGTAATGGTCACATTGAACTTGTCCTCTGCACCCAAACGCGCTGCGAGTGCTCGGATGCTTTTCGCGTACAGCATTGCCGCATCGAGGAATGGCATGGCGGTTAGAAGCTCATAGGCTACGCCGACATGATCTTCGTGGGTAAAGGCATCAGGCCTGAAATCCTCAGTGAGAAAATCTTCCGTCAGCACAACATAATTCTTTAAGGCACTCATCACGAGTCCTCCGTGAGTTTGTGACTGTCGGCTGCGGTCAGGTCCAGATCGTAGACCTCTTTCAGCTTGGCAATTTTCCCAAGTGTGGGTTTTGAGAATGGCGTCTTGTCGTCAAAGGCATGCAGCGTGATGCCTTCGAGCAGGTCACCAACAGATATGTCCAGGTGTTCTGCGAGACCTTTCAGGACCTTCAATAGACGTTTCTCCAGGCGAATACCGGTCTGGACTCGTTCGATTTTCTTAGGCGTTTCATCTCCTTTTGTCTGCGGCATGGCGGGCTCCATTGTTGCGGAGCTTTATATTGGTACATATGTACCAGTATATCAACCCTAACATCAGGTAAAAAAATGGGTGGCGGGTCAAGGACCACACCACCCCAAGAAGGAGCAGTCTTCAGCTGGCTGACGACCTACAGCGATACTGGCTCGCTCTCTCCATGCATTCAGGCGACCTGCCGCGTCTGCAACGCAGGAATCATCTCCTTTGGTGAACCTTCTGCCACCAGTCGGCCCTCTCCCAGTTCAAGGATCAGGTCGTAGTGGATCAGGCTCTCCAGACGGTGCGCAATCGTGATCACCGTCTTGTCGGCGAGTTCCGTGCGCATCAGACGCTGAATCATCTCGTCAGTCTTGCGATCAAGAGCACTGGTTGGCTCGTCCATCAGGATGAACTGTTTATCGAGCAGGATGAGTCGAGCGATACACAGCAGCTGGCGTTCACCAACGCTGTAGTCACGACCGCCCTCGAGCACCCTGGCGTCGAGATCAACCTCAAGACCCACCGTTTCCAGCACGTCGTAGAGCGCTTCATCAGATACATCCAGGCTGCCTGCAAGGTTGAACCGAATCGTGCCTGCAAAAAGGTACGGATCCTGCGGCACCACGCCGAATTGGCTTCGAACACAGTTCACATCAACACCGAAGATCGATTCACCACCAATGCGGATGTCTCCACCCTGCCGGTACACCATGCGAAAGAGCGACTGCATGATCGAAGACTTACCGGCACCGGTGCGTCCGACGATGCCCACCTTCTTACCGGCAGGAATCGTCAGCGACAGCTTTGACAGGATTGTCGGCAGCTCTGCACGGTAAGACATGCTGTAGTTGTCGAAAACAATGTCACCGGTGAGGCTCACGTCGGTCTTCACTGGCTGGATCTGTACCACTTTGCTTTCCTGCGAGGTCTCATCCGGCAGGTCGATCATGAAAAAGGCGCGCCTCGCGTGAGAGGCGGTCTCACCCATGAACGACATATCCCAGGCTAAACCAAAGAACAGGCTGTTCAGGTTAAACACGGCCGTAATCACGACAGCAGCCAGCGTTGTAGTAATCAAACCCGCATGGATCCCGTAAACCAGGAACGCGTACACAACAATCGCGTAACCTGCTGAGATCATGCCCATCCAGAACATGCCCCAACTCATCAGGCGGCAGTAGAACAACTGGATATTCATAGAATCGCCAAACGCTCTGGAAATCCTCTGCAGCAGGTTCTTCTGCTTGCCGTACAGCGTGAAGATCGTGCGTCCCTCAATCAGGTCGGTCTCCCTGTGCAGGGCTTCACCGATTTTGACCGCACGGATCTCACGAGCATGGCTCATCATCGGTGCAAGCTGTGCCTGCAGGCCAACGTAGAGCAAAACCACCGGGATGATCAGCAGGCCGGCCACGGGGTTCGCCACCATGATCAGCAGACCGACACACAGCACCTCAATGAGGCCGTTGGCGGTATCACCAATCGACATCACACCCTCGAGCCGCAACATGCCATAGTCACCAATCAACCTGTTGATCAGGCGTCCGGACGGGTTCTCATCAAAAAACGTCGTCCTGACGTTCGAGATGGACATCATCATGTCCGCCTGCAGCTGCTGTGTAGACCACTGGCCTGAGAGTTCAAACATGACCCAGGCACCAACTCGGCAGAACATGGCAAAAATCACCAGCATCGTCAGCGTAGATAACGTTGCAGGAATCACCACGTCCCAGCCAAGTACGTTATGCGTCACCTCACACCCGGCCGCCCCGTTACAGGCAACCAGTTCTCCAAGAAACCAGAGAAAGTAAGGTGGTATCGCCGCAGCAAAAAACATCACGGTCACCGTCGGCACCAGGATCTTCTTGAGCAGCGTCAGCGTTCCCGCATATCGCAGCAGGGTCTTTAAGTTATGTTGTTTGGCTGAAACTTCTTCAGCCGATACAAAGTTTTGTAAATGCATATCAATTCTCCAGTTCAAGCTCACCTGCCCTGAGGTGAGCGCTGAAATGTGAGTTTTCGTCCTTCATGAGCGAGGCTGGATTATCGTCTTCGACAATCGTGCCCGCTTCCATCACCAGCAATCGGGACGTCTGTGTAAGCTCTGACAGGCGGTGGCTCGACAGGAGGAAACCCTCGGTGCGCTCAAGCAGGCTCTCCATCAGCAGGGCTTCCGTATCTGTATCCACTGCAGACAGTGAATCATCCAGCACAAGGAAGGCCCTGCCGGAGTAGAGTGCCCTCGCGAGATTCACCCGCTGCTTCTGGCCACCAGACAGATTCACACCGGTTTCACCCACTTCCTCGCCAATGCCGCCGCGCCACTGTTCAATGTCAGCAGACAGTTCCGCCAGTCGAATAGCCTGCATCACATCCTGCTCGCCGCACTCGGAATCGAGTGCCACATTGATCGCAAGCGACGTATTGGAGAGGTAAGCCTCCTGCGGCATGTAGCCCACACACTCACGCATACGCGTATAGATGTTGCGGTGCCACAGGTCAGCAATCACACCGTTATCAAACTCCACCTGGATCGTGCCTGAGGTGGGTTTGATCTCCGCGCAGATAAGCTTCAGCAATGTCGACTTACCGCTGCCGACCTTGCCGATCACGCTGACGGTCTCATTGAGATCAAGCGTCAGGTACAGGTCATGCAAGACCTCATCTCCGTCCTCATAACCGAAAGACACGTTGTTCAAGTGAACTCGCACCGGTTTCGCAGAAGCGACCGACTGCTTGTAGTCATCTTTCAGGTCGTCATCGATATCCTTATGGGTAAACAGCTTCTCCAGTCGATTGACGCATGCAGACGCAGAGGCATAATCGATGAAGATGTTCGGTAACCAGCGGATGTACATGGTGATGTGATTCAGCATCCAGATGCTGCCGAACACCGCGACCATCTCCGCGTTGGTTTCCAGCGCTTCGTTTGCCCCGATCAGCACGATGATGGGGAACAGCCACCAGGTTACGCTGATACCGAAGTTCACAAGGTTGGAACCGTGTTGTTTGGTCGCCTCGATCACCAGCGCGCGGACATGGCCCGCCACCTTGCTACGCATCAACGGCTCCCATGACAGGAAACGCAGCAGGCGCACATTGGTCACCCACTCACCCACGATGGTTGAAAGCGTATCTTCCTCGCGTTTTATCAGCGCTTCTTTGCTGTGCACATACCGCCCCATCACAAATGCCAGCGGCATCGCACCAAAGCCCACAACCATGGCAAGTACGCCCGGCACACCCATGTAATAAACAATCACAGGACCAAGGATGATCAGCGCAAGCAGGCACGGGATACCGTTTCGCGCAATGGACTGGAAGAATTCACCAATGCGATAAACGTCCGAAGAAACCAGGGTCTTCAGGTTACCTGTTGAGAATTCATCAGATGACAGTTGCCCCATGCGAAGCAGCTTCATATTCATGCGCAGCGTCACAAATGTCCTGGTGGCAACAAACAGCTGGGACTGCAGTAGCGATGTCCAGGCGTTGATCGCTTTCATGATGATCTGCACAACCCCGTAGAACACGAGCAGCCAGACCGCCGCTGTCAGGCTATTGGTCTCATCCAGGATGCGCTGGCTGGCAAGTACAGCCAGCAGAACCAGCACAGTAATCACTGCACGACCGGCAACCAGCAACGTGATATGGCGTGAGTAAGTGCGCACAAAGTCCCACCAGAAGTTGCCGGTCATGATGGCATCCGGGGTCTCTGAGCTGAGCTGGTCAAACTCGCGCTGCAACTCACGCGGCACGGCCTGTTCGGCGACTTCTGTGACGTCGAGGAAGTTTTTCCTCAACTTGATTGGATTGGCAAACAGGTTTATGTCAAACAACATGACGTTTTCCTTTTTTTGCCGGGGCATAAAAAAACCCCGGTTTGCTTCAACAAGCCAACCGGGGTTTTTGGTTCTCTAATCCGGAAGGCTTTAGATTCTTGACCTTCCGAACGTTGTAACTAGATCGTCAGGTCGCGATTCCTGGGCTGCTGGCGCCGTTATCATCTTTCTTAAACTCAATCATCGAGACAGAACGGGACTCAGCAAAAGACATATGTACGCCGGCATACGCAGAAGACAGACGTACGTCTCCCGTGTTCGCAGGTGTAAATGTGATTGTTGTCCTGAAATAGTTCATCAAAAAAAGATGTCTCGTGTTGAGTGCCGGGCATCGTACGCCTTTGAAACAAAACTTCAACCCCCTTTTACAAATATTTACAATCTAACGACTTTGCTAAGCGGCAAATTGTTGCAGCGCACACGCTTGAAAGCGTTATAATCACTGCATGGCGGTAAAAGAATGTCTTGAATGCGGCATGCAGGTGGATGCGTTTCTTAAGCGCTGCCCGAAGTGTGATAACAGGCTCGATGAACAAACGGATGGTTCAACACGCACCTTCGACATCGCGCATAACGGTGAAAAGGTACATGAGGCGCTCGCAAAAATGCGTCATCATATTGATACAACGAAAGCAGGTACCGCCCAATTCCTTCGACTGGTTGTCGGCACCGGGGTCATTCGCGAGGAAGTCACCTATTCGCTTATCGAGATGGAGAGAAGGAAAGCCATCAAGAAATTTGACACAGATGGTGCCAATAGCGGCGCCGTCCTCATCCAACTGAAGTAACAGGCAGCAGCATGAAAGACAGTTTTGAGTCACGCCATCACCCTTTTGAAGGTTGTTTCAATTTTCGTGACATCGGTGGGTACGAGGCTCGAGACGGCCGCACCGTGAAATGGGGCAAGTACTACCGTGCTGGTCGACAGGACAGGATGACCCAGGCTGACCTGGAACAAGCAAAAGCACTCGGCATCAGGACGCAGATTGATCTACGTGGCCCGATCGAGATCGAGGACCAGGGCCGTGGCCCGTTGGTCGACATGGGCGCCGACTATCACAACCTGCAGGTAATACCGGAAGGCGGCTCGCTCAGGCTAAGCCAACTGGTCGGCGACACCGCGATTTCAGGCCGTCGCTACCTTGGCTACCTGGAGTTCGGGCCCGACACCTGGCTGCGCATGTTTAATATCTTCGCCAGCAGTGAGAGTGCGCCAATCGTGATTCACTGTACCGCGGGCAAAGACCGCACCGGTGTTTCCACGGCCTTCCTTCTTTCTGTACTCGGCGTCGACAGGGACATCATTGAAGCTGATTACCGCTTCACCAATATCGATGTGGAGCGTCAGGTCGATTTTGTAGAACGTACCCAGGGTCTACCCGACGATATGGACCGCGCAACCCTGATGCATCACGCGGGTGTACCTGAAGACGCCATCACTGACTTCCTGGATGGGCTTGAGGCTAAACACGGCGGCGCAGTTGAGTACTTGCGCAGTATTGGCGTATCCGATGACCAGATGAAGCAGGTGCAGGAGATCTACCTGGAAGGGTAAGAGAGCAAACGGCGCAAAGCCGCACGGCTTAACTATCATCCAACCGGCGTACCGCAGGCGGCTCACCCGTCGAGCCCTTGGTGACGCCGGATACCCTGGAATTCCTGCCGGAGGTTTTTGGAAACTTCTCTGAAAGACCTGGCCCGGCCGCGGTTAACCCGCCATCAACAACAATTTTCTCCCCGGTGACAAACATTGAGTCATCGCTCGCAAGGAACAGCGCCGCACCCGCAATATGTTCACCCTTGCCGTACTCCGGCCAGGGCTGAGACTTTGCAAAAGAACGCTCGGTCGCCTCGAGGTTACCCTTCTGGCCACCTGCAGCCAGCGGCGTTGCGATAAATCCGGGGCAAATCGCATTCACACGAATGCGATCAGGTGCAAGCTCCACGGCTGCGCTCTGCGAAAGGCTCACAACAGCAGACTTTGCCGCTGAATAAACCAGTGGGCCCCCGTCACCAGATAGCCCCGCAATGGACGCCGTGTTGATGATGGAGCCACCTTCAGCCTGCGCCTTCATGACCCGTGCTGCGTGTTTGATACTGAGGAACACGCCTTTGGCCAGCACATCAAACGTGTAATCCCAATCTTCAACAGTGGTTTCTGTGAGTGGACCGATCGCACCTCCAACACCCGCGTTGTTAAAGACGATATCCAGGCGCCCGAAGTCATTCACCGCTTTATCGATCATGGCAACGATGTCCGACTCGCTTGCCACATCTGTCTTGATGAAGGTGACCCTGTCGCCATGACCCCGTTGGCCAGCAAGGTTTACCGCCTCGTTGCCGGTTTCCTCATTGAAGTCAGCGATCACCACACTTGCACCCTCATCGAGGAAACGATCCACCGTCGCAAGTCCCATACCGCTCGCGCCGCCTGTAATCACAGCAACCTTGTTATCCAGCCTTCCCATTTATTGTTCTCCTTATGTGATCGAAGGTCTCTCGATGATCGGCGGATCACCGGGCTTCCAGTTTTCGTGTGCTCGCTGCCAGTTAGCGAACGTTGAAATAATGTGGTTCGGGTCGCCATGGATTTCAGTAAACCCGCCCGTGACCGACCTGGTATCAAAATACGCGGCATCAACGCCGCCAGCATACAAGCGGCAGGCACATTCAAAACCCTCGGCGCTCAGCCTTTTCATTTCAGCTTCAAAATCGTGCACGAGATAGCCGATATGATGGAACCCCTCCTCGCCTTTCGCATACATATCCCGATATATCGAGGGTTTGTCGTCGTGCTGCTGGATGAACTGGATCATCATGTCGTCGAGGTAACCAAATGCGTAGGACACATCCGCTTCCACATCAGTACCGCGATAGGTAAAGCGGTCGGTCTTATGGTGATGGGTCACGATGAAGGGACCAGCCTGGAGCAGCGCATTCCAATCGCGGCAGGCCTTCTCCACGTCGTTAACAAAATACGCGTGCTGAAACAGTCGGTATTGATGCATGCATGTTAATCTCTCGACACGGCAGTAGAACAATAACGGTATCCACATGCCAAAAAAAGAACCTGTACCGATCAAGTTTCCGCCGAGCAAGAAGCTGGCCGGACTCTTCGCCAAAGTGGTAAAGCTCGCTGAGGTATTCCCCGGCGTCGAAGAAAGTCGTTCCTACGGCACACCCTCGATCAAGGTGAAAGGAAAGTTTCTCGCCCGCCTCAGGTCAGAAGATGAGGGCGGCCTTGCAATCCGCTGCGACATGGCCGAGCGCGACATGTTGCTCATGGCCGCACCCGATGTGTTCTACATCACGGATCACTACAAGGATTATGAAATGGTGCTGATCAATCTCGAGAAGGTCCGCTTCGATGCGCTGCCGCAGATTATTGAGAACGCCTGGCGGATGACGGCAACACCAACCGCAGTCAAAAAGTACGACGCCGAAAATGCATGATGTCCTGATTGTTCTTGGTTTCAACACCGACCCACAGCACCCGGTGTTTCGGTCCCGTGTGGACAAGGCCGTCGAGCTTTACAACCAGGGTCTCGCACCACAGATCATCATGTCTGGCTGCTGCAGCGATAAACTCGACATCCAGCCAAAGGACACCGAAGCAACGCTGATGGCGGACTACGCGATGGAGCGCGGTGTACCCGCTGGTGTCATCCTGCTTGAAGAGGACTCTGTCGATACGCTCGGCAATTTCTATTACTCCAAAATGAAATACCTCGAAGACTGCAGCTGGTACCACGTGGGTTTCGTTTCGACCGAATGGCATACACACCGTTCCAACTGGCTGGCTGAAATGGTGCTCGGCCCCGACTACGAGGTCACAGGCTATTCGTCTGCAACACCGTTCGGTTGGACCGATGAAGACATCAACACCAGCAGAACCTACAACGTCGATCTGCTCGAGAAAACAAAAACACAACTGGCAGGCATCACGCCTGGCGACCACGAATCAATAGAACCCTTTCTTGGCAGAAAGCCGAGATCAGCAAAGGACATATGACATGACAGAAAACAGGCAGGTACTGATCGATTCTCTCCCGGAAGGCAAGCTTGAAGAATCCAACTACCGGGTTGAGTCGCATCCTATTCCTGAACCGGAGGACGGGCAGGTTCTGTGCCGTACGTTAAGACTGACTATTGGTGCCGGAACCAGAGCCGGCCTGCAGGGCAGCGCCAGCTACGCGGGTGCCCCGAAGACCGGCATCGTCATGAATGGTACTGCCGTCGCCCGCGTTGAGAAAAGCAGGGATGCAAACTTCGCCGAAGGGGATCTCGTCACATGCCCGGCCGGATGGCAGGACTACAGTGCCCTGGCGGCAAAACACCTGACAAAGGTAAGTGACGACATTGACCTGTCACATCATCTCGGCGCGCTTGGCACCAACGGTCTTACCGCCTACTTTGGACTTCTCCGGGTTGGAGAGCCGCAGGAAGGCCAGACCGTGCTAGTCAGTGCGGCGGCTGGTAGCGTAGGCCACCTGGTGGGCCAGATCGCAAAAATCAAAGGCTGCAGGACTGTTGGGGTTACCTCAACCGAAGAGAAATGCCACCTGCTGACCGACCGATTGAAATACGATGCCGCGGTTTCTTATCGATCTGAGGATTTCAGGGCCGAGCTGAAAGCAGCCTGCCCTGCGATCGACATCTACTTCGACAACACCGGTGGCGAGATTCTCGGTGCTGCACTTTTTCGCATGAACGAACATGGCCGCATCATCTGTTGCGGTGTGGTCTCCCAATACGACACCAGCAATCCAGCTGGCGGGCCCAAAGGTGTACCCGGTCTCCTCGTTAACAAACGTGTACGGATGGAGGGCTTCCTGGTATTCGACTACCTTGATCAGTACGAGGCCGCGCGTGAAGAAATGAAAGGCTGGATCAAATCAGGAGAATTTGAACCACTTAACGATGAGTTTGAAGGCCTGGAAAGCGCGCCTGCCGCGTTCGTTGACCTGCTGGCTGGTGGCAACGTTGGCACACGTATCATTAAGGTCGCTGACTGAAACCTGGGTCATGAAACCTGGCTCGTAGAAGATGTCTCACACGTTTCTGCGAGGAAAGCTATATCCTGGCTCAGGACCACGTTGCGAAGATTCCTTAGTCCAGCAAGGACAACTATCCTAATCTCTATAAGGAACTAAGCATGAAACAGACAATACGAGAGTTAACAGAGGCCGAGTGTCGGGACATTAACGGTGGAGTAGCCCCGCTTATTGGATTCGCAGCATCAGTGGTTGGCCACTTCACGGCCCGTAGCGTCGTAACCTCCTTCGCAAGTCGGGTAGGTTACGGCCTAGGTGTATATGGACTGGCGTCTTCAGTCGGCAAAAAGCGTCACGACTAATCGCATGAGCGAGGACCTGAGAAAGTGCCCTGAGTGTAAGACTGAAGGCATCAGTATTGATGAGATACACCCTGACGGCACCCGCTGTCGAAAGTGCGGTAAACACATTGAGGTGGATGCCACCTTTGTCATTGTTTTAACAGCTCTCCTGATCATCCTGATGTTGTTGGACATAGAATTCTCAGAGACCGGCTATCTGGGCGTGCTTTGCGCCATTGTACTGATATTCATCGGCGCGAAGATTAAGTTTGTCTATTCTCGCTTCATGCCGTTGCGGCACTACGAAGATTGACGCAAGTTGTGAGAACTGGGGCCAGAGTTGCAACTCTGGCCCCAGAATCTCCAAGGTTTAGTCCATAACCAGTTTGAATCGCAGACCTGCAGTACGTGGGGCAAGGACGTTTGTCCTGTAGTAACGCACGTTAGCGCCTGCAACCGTCTGGTTGAAGCGTGAACTGTTGAAGACACTGGACTCTGTGTAGTCATCAAACAGGTTGTCTACATAACCGGTTACCGTCCACCTTTCAGTCTCATAGGACACTGTAAGGTGTGCACGACCGTAGCTGTCGAGCGTCAGGCTGCCGCCTCGTTCTCCCGTGAGGGACAACACTTCGTCCTGCCACGCATAGCCACCTTCGATCAGCAGACGATTACCTCGGGCGAGATTGACGCCGTAGCTTGCAAACAGTGAGAACTGCATTTCAGGAGAGCCAGGCAACTGGTCACCGGACTGCCCGTCCTCGAACGCCGTACCGAAGCCAGGTGGTGAGATCGTTCGGATCAGGGACGGTACCGCTTCAGTCAGCTCAGCGTTGGTGTAACTGTAGGTACCACGCAGATTGAAGTTATCGTTCACCTGCCAGGCAAATGACAGATCAATACCCTGCGTTTCAGCTGCACCGGCATTCACCGTAATCGCGGTACCGGCGTTTACTGACGCGGATGCTACCTGCGGGTCTTTCCAGTCCATGAAGTAAATCGAACCGTTCACAACCAGCGAGCCATCAAGCCATACCGTCTTGGCGCCGATTTCAAAGTTATCCACTTCATCTGGGAAGTATTCACGCTCGTTGATCTGCGCGATGTCACCCGGGTTTGGACCAAACTGCTGACCCGGTGCGAGCAGACACAGCGACTGGTTGCCTGGCACAAATACATCAGGACACGGATCACCACCATTGGATGCACCAACGCGATAACCCTGGCTGAACGTAAAGTACATCAGGTTGCCGTTTTCAAACGTGTAGGCCGTGTTGGCCTTAAACAGCTCGCCATCAAAATCCTGGTTACGCGCCAGCGTCAGATTGTCATCAATCTCGCTCAACGGGTAAGGATTGAAGTCAGCCGGTGTAGTGAAGTACGGGAACTCCGTCTGATTGGCCGTATCGTAAGTGTAGTCGTAGAAACGCGCACCCAGCGTGACAGCCCACTGGTCCGTAATCTCGAACTCGATTTCACCGTAGATTGCTTTTTCTTCAAGCTCGGATCGGTCCGCTTCAAAGTATTCCAGGTCATTCAGGTCCTGCCTGAAGTCCGGACCAACAAAAGCGCCGTAGCCGGGTGTGAATTCTGAAGACAGTGCGTCATATTCATTGCGGTTGTAGAAGCCACCGATGATCCAGTGGATACGTCCATCACCCTTGGAAACCAATCGCAGTTCCTGGTTGAAGATTTCACTCTCTTCATCCTCATAGGTGAACGCCGTGAAGGTCGGGAACGTCTCGTAACTGTATTCCAGCGTAATGAGCAGGTCCGTCTGGTCACGCTGACCATCTTCCTCAACTGTCGCAAGGCCGGTTGCGGAGGTCAGTTCGGCAAAGCCGAGGTCCGCCACAATCTCAAGGGCCAGCAGTTCAGTGTCGCGGTTGTTGGGTTCAGCGACACGGAATGGTGAATCGTATTCACCGGCTGGTACCGTGCCTCTTTCACCGGATACGTTCCTGCCGCCATGTTCTGTGTTCTGGAAGTAATAGGTGAAGTTGATATCCACTGCTTCATGGGGCAACCATCGCATGGCAAATCGCCCTGCCGTCACTTCCTCTGTGTTGGCATCGGAATCCGGTGAGAAGTTCGCCGCTAGGTCAGCGCTGTCAATGAAGTTCGGGTCAGGTTCTGAGACGCCCGGCTCCCTCACGATGAACGGGTAATCGATAAAGCCCTTGTCATTAAGCTGGTCAACCGAACCGCGAATCGCGAAGTTGTCGTTGAATGTGTAGTTGAAGGTAATTCCAACCTCCGAGCTGATGCCATCACCTTCTCCGTAGGCGTAGGCATCACCACGCAATTCCATTTCGAAACCATCAAACGACGGCTTGTTGGGAATATATCGAACCGCACCGCCCATGGTCCCAGCACCATACAGTGTGCCCTGTGGACCAAGCAGTACCTCAACACGCTGCAGGTCATTAAGCCTGAGGTCGACAAACAGAGGTATCTCACCCACGTAGGTCGCGACAGTACCACCGCCATTTTCCTGGCCAAAGGCGTTTACAATCGGATCAGCGTTAAGGCCGCGGGCCACGATACGGTTGCCGTCACGACCACCCTGGTCCACCACGTTAATGCCAGGCACATAACCGGCGAGATCAGAGAGATCGCCAAACCCCTGCTGCTCTATCTGGTCACCACCGACGGCGGAGACGTTGATAGGAATGTCCTGGGTTGATTCCGCTCGACGTGTCGCGGTGACAACAACTTCCTCAATTTCAGCATTTGCCGGCAGCGTTACACCCGCGCCAGCCAGTCCCGCCGGTAACGCCAGCAGGCTGACAGATCGATTCAGGAAGCGCCTCGATTGCACGCGACGACGCCTGCTGAGGTGTTTCTTCTTCTGCATGGATATTCCCCCGAATATTCAAGTTAGGTAAACGGCATAGAATACCTACAAATCGCGCGGATTAATCTTCTAATGTCGTAAAGGACCAAAAATCTGCGCAAATAGACCTCGGAAACGACATCTGAATTATCGGCGAAGAATGCGACAATGGCGCAGATGAACGACGAACTACGCCACGGTCTGCGCCAGCTGGAACAAAAAGCTTACGAGGCCGTACACAAAGATGCTATCGAGCTGATCAAGCGGGATATTCATGACCCGGTGCCTTATTTCCTGCTCGGCAGGTTGGCGGAGGATCATAAGAACTTCGAGAAAGCATCTGAGCTGCTGGAAAAAGCAGCAACACTCGCACCGGCGGATCCTTTCTTTCTGGCTGGACATGCACGCTATCTCATCGCTGTTGGCAACCAGCACCGGGCGCTCGAACTTGCGGACAGGGCAGCAACCCTTGAAGCAGGCGATGCCTGGACGGCGGATACCATCGGTGTGGTCTACAGCAGAGCCGGGTTTCACGAGAAAGCGATTCCACACTTCGAGACAGCGGTGGCGTTGAACGCCGAACCGTCGAACTACCACTACAACCTGGGCGCGTCACGGCAGTTTTCAGGTAATTTCGAGGGAGCTGAAACGGCCTACCTCGATGCTATCGCTCGCGACCCAGATGCATATCGCGCCTATTCTTCCCTGGTGGGCTTATCACGCCAGACACCCGAGAAAAACTATCTTGCCCGCCTCGAGTTCCTGTTTGGCGAGTTACAGGCCGAACCTGATGCAGCACTACATCTCGGCCATGCGATCGCGAAGACCCTCGAGGACCTTGATGACTACGAACTGAGCTTCGACTGGCTGGTGAAAGCGAAAGCCACTAAACGAGGCGCGCTTAGCTACCACATCAGCGAGGACCTGGCCCTGTTTGATGCGGCAAAAGACACCATCAACCCGCGACAAACAAGTCAGCAAGCCAGCCCACCCATTTTTATCGTGGGCTGCCAAGAACTGGTACGACGCTTGTTGACCGAATCCTCTCCAGTCACAGCGAAGTCACGTCAGCGGGAGAACTGAACACTTTTGCGGGGCTCATAAAGAGCGAAGCTGGCACGGCGTCGAACCGGGTGCTGGATACAGAAACCCTGGCGGCAACCAGCGGCATCAACTTCAGTGACATCGGCGAGCGTTACCTTAACGACACAAAACACCTTGCCCGCGGTTCAGCGAGGTTCACTGACAAGATGCCACTGAATTTTTTCTATGCGGGCCTCATACACCAGGCAATGCCCGATGCGCGCATTGTCATCCTGAGACGTAACCCACTGGACAGCTGCCTTTCAAACTTCAGGCAGCTCTTTTCAACAGGTTTTTCCTACTACAACTATGCGCTCAGTATCGATGACACGGCTGAGTACTACATGGCCTTTGAAAACCTGATAGAACACTGGAAGCAAAACCTGCCGGGCAACAGGGTGCATGAGATCTACTACGAAGACATCGTCAAGGATCAGGAGAACCAGACCCGGCAGTTGCTGGATTTCTGCGAACTGAGCTGGGATGAAAACTGCCTGCGCTTCCATGAAAACACCGCGCCGGTTTCAACGGCGAGTTCGGTACAGGTGCGGCAACCACTTTACGCCGGATCCGTGGGTCGGTGGCAGAAATATGGTGATCGAATTGATGGCCTCCGAAAGAAGCTCGGTATCTTTCACTAACGGGGCAGCGCTTCCAGCGGCACATAGTCCAGGTCAAAACCAAAACAACGCGGTTCCGTAACACGCAAACCTGCCTTGCTCCGATAGAAGTCAGGACACCCGACCGCGAACACCGCCACCCGCTGACCGTAACGCAAACGTTCGCAATTGATCGGCATGGAAGTCTCATAGTCAACGATGACAATCAGGTCAGGCACACTCGCAACGACGGTTTCTGCCTTCGTGGCGAGCAGGAATTCGTTCTTTATCGCAATCGACAGCTCAACATCGGCATGTTCAAAATCCTGGACGATCGCCTCACCGATATCGTAGCCGCCGACGATGCGAGTCGCCTTGTCGATAACCTTACCCGACATCAGGTGTCTCACTTCACCGTAGATAGATGATGCAAAGACCTTTTTTAATGGTCCGAGCAATTCGGTCGCCGGACCGCGGTTTTCGCGTAACACCCGACCGAGTTCGACAGTGAATGACAGCGTGCCTGGAATGATCGATTCCCTCAATTCACTGCCGGTCATCGGATGTTCAACCGTGGTGATCATGCCACCCGCCGCCGCGGCATAGGCGCGAATGTGGTATTCATAGATTTCGGTTGTGCTGGTATTGAAGACCGCCGTGTTGCCCGCGTAGTCCATCGCCAGAGCTGGCGTCGGTTTAACCCCCATAATCGCGTAGCTCATCATCTGCGCTTCAGGAAAGGCTCGCCCCATACCATCACCATCTATCACCGGGATGCCCATGGTGGCACCTGCCATCAGCGGCACGAGGGAGTTACCACCGCCGATCTCAAAGGAGGCAACCGCGTCAACCTTGCGATTCATATGTGCTTCAAATGCCTGCAGCGCCAGCGTCGCTTCGTCTACAGAGGGCAGCAGCTCAAGACTCACAGTAGGCGCACCGACTGAGCCGACCGTAACCACAAACATATCGTCCGTAACATCGTCCGGCTTGAGCAGTTGCGCAGGACCATGTTCCCGGATGACCTGCTCGGTGAGCAGCCTCGACAGATGCGGATCACCACCGCCACCCGTTGCCAGAAAAACAGCGCCTAGCGCGAGGTCATCCAGATGTTGTATCTCAACCTGATCCAAGGGACGCTCCATGCCTTGTCATATCGATGTCTCCGATGACCTTTACCCTGACCCGGGTGGAGCCCTCACTCATGTAGGGTACCGGGGTCTCTTCGATATCAGACACCCGGATCGTTGAGGAATCTGCACCTGCAGCTACCGCTCGTTGTGCGGCCTCCGCTTTAACCGCGTCTACTGCTTCGTCTCGAGACTGCGCACGATATGACATCAGTCGTTCAGCCTCACCACCGATCTGCGCAATAGCAGCGCCAATGGCATTGGCAACGTCAGCATAGTCCGGCTTGTGGATCTCAGATGCAGCCTCAAGACTGCCATTAACAAGAATTGCGCCGCCACCAACCAATATCACTGGCATTGGTTTCCCACTCGGCTTCATTGAATCAACCGCATCATCCAGCATCTTAAGCATTGTCGCGTTAGCGCGATTTACCAGGTCTCTATCCAGGTCGGCAACAAGCGAGGGATCTCCAATATTCATACCGGTACCGGCAACCAGGATGTCCGTTGCGGTAAGTGTTTGCCCACCGAACACCCGGCCTTCTGTGACCAGTTGGTGCCCCACACTGTCAGGACCGATGTGCTGACCATCGTCCCTGACGAGGCTGCCGCCCCCCAACCCGATAGGCAGAACGTCGGGCATGCGGAAATTGGTGCGCACTCCGCCAATGTCGACAATAACGCTGGATTCACGCGGAAACCCCTGCTGGATCACGCCCACGTCCGATGTTGTACCCCCAATATCAATAACAATGGCTTCTTCAAGCCCTGTCAGCCTGCATGCTCCCCTCAACGAATTTGTTGGTCCGGAAGAAAACGTCAGGGCAGGATATCTCCTCACAAAGTCCGCACTCATCAGCGTACCGTCGTTCTGACTGATAAACACAGGGCAGGACAGTCTCCTGTTAGCGATTGCGCCTAAAAAAGATTCAACAACCCGATCAGCGAGCGGCAATAACATGGCATTTAGAATTGCTGCGTTTTCCCGCTCCACCAGGCCAAGCCGGCCAAACTCGCTCGACAACGTTACTCTCGCATCGGGCATGAGCTCTCGGACCATGGCGAGAACAGCCTGTTCCGGTTCACGATTAACCGGTGAAAACGCCGATGCAATCGCAATGTTCCTTAGGCCACGGTCACGAATATCCAACACCGCTTTCCTGGCACCTGCTTCATCCAGCTCTGCCAGCACACGACCATCGTAAAGGAACCCGCCTTCCAGCATGTAGTGGTGGTCACCAGTCAAGGCCCTGATGTCGCCCGGCCAGTCGAGCATGGGCGCAAGCCCCCTGCCAGAGGGCAAGCCAATACGAATAGCCGCCGTTGGCTCGAGATCACGTCGCTGCACCACCGCATTGGTGAACTGCGTCGTGCCGATCATGATGATGTCGACATCCTCGTCTCGGACACCATCCGTGCCGAGTACGATATCCAATGCCTCGGAAACCCCGCTGATCACATCGGCAGACGTGAGCGCCTTGGTGGAAGCGACAATCTCATCGCCATCAAGGATGACCGCATCAGTGTGGGTGCCGCCGACATCGATACCGATCCGCATCAGCCAACTTCCCCCTGGCGTTCGGGGCGCCAGGTCAAACCGAGATAGAGCAGTCCGGACAGGACTACCGCATCGATGGCACCAATCTGCGTTATTGAAGGCACTACACCTTCAGCGGCAAGCACGGCAAAGAGTGCACCGGCAAGCCAGGCCACGAAACCCATCACATTCCAGCTACGGTTATCGTCGAGTGATTCAATCTGGTATGCATCACGATTGATAACAAGGTAATCAACGATGATCACCCCGGCGACCGGGATAAAGATGACAGAAAGGTAAAAAAGAAAAGTAATAAAGCTGTCGAGAATATTCATCAGCGCGGCGATCACGCCGAGTGCACCCATGGCAAGGGTGAGTGGCGTGACCGGCAGACGCGGGAAGCTCGCCTTGATACTCAGCACCGCACTGTAAAGGTTCAACGAATTCAGTATCCAGCTACCGGCTATCACAATGGCAAAGGCGCCATACCCGAGGTTAACGATCAAAAGAATCTCGAGGATATCTGTCTTATCAAGCACTCGACCCGCAATAGCCGCGCTTGCCATCACCAGCAGTTGCACGATGAGATAGGCACACATGGCGGTGTACACAGCGCCAGTCCAATGCCGTGAGAATCGTGTGATATCCGGCAGGATAATCGCACCGATAATAATGGCGCCAACAATCGCAGACACACCCTCGCCTGTTGTCAAGGTGAGTTCTGTTTCGATGGCAATGATGCTCGAGAGGGACATTGCCTCAAGCGCAGAACTCGCGAGCAGGTAGGTCACGATCGCCAGCACAGGGACCAGTAGTACCGACAGGATATTGATCGCCCTGAATCCAACCAATGTCGTCAGCGTCATGCAGACACTCGCAATTACGGCGAGCCAGACTTCCGCCAGCTGCACTTCGAAGAGTGTGTTAGCGAGTTCGCCCACGGCATTTGAAAAGAGGTTGATGTTGACGCCGAACCAGCCGAGAAGGGATATCGCAAAGGCGAGGTTAACCAGCCGGGCGCCTGCGTCACCAAAGGCAATCCGCACCAGCAGGTAAGAACTGAGTCGCGTGAGTGTGCCGACCGCGCCCATGATAGAGCCGATCACAAACACGATAACGGAGCCAACGACAAACGCGATGATCGCGTCTTCACCCGAAAGACCGTGTGCAACTTCGATCCCGGTGATAAAGGTTGGCAGAGAGAAGGAAACCATGGCTGCAATGGCCGCAACTCGCGGCCATGCAACTGTCTGGTCAGGCGATATCTTTACCCCTTCAAATTCGCTTGGCTGTTCCACCTCAGGACTTTACATGGAATGTCGTAAAGCCGGAAGTTGAAGAGTTGAGGAAAACTCAGTCCCGAAAGATCAGCCAGAGTGCGTGCAGAATACCCGGAAAAAATCCAATCAGGGTCAGGACAATATTGATAAAGAAGTGTTTGTCCGTATTCACCTTAAGGAAGGCCGCCACCGGCGGCAGAGTGATTGCAAGAATGATCAGTACGATTTTGTTGTCCATTATTCACTCCATTTTTTGTTTTAGGTTTGTGGTGGGTGTAGCTGGCGGCGATTCTAGAACAACATCACTTCTACATATGTGCCGGGAATATAAGCGAAGAATTACATAGTTCTTACTTACCTATGTCCTGACTGTATCTAGACTCCGCAGCCGAACCACCACAACCAAAAGGGCAAGAAAATGAAAAATATCCTCTTTTTATCAGCCATCCTGGTTTTCGCCTCTGCATGCAGCGATTCAGGCAACTCATCCACCCCAGCGCCCCAGCAACCCGAATCTTCTGCTGCTGAAGCCGAGTCTATGAGCATGGAACAGATGACCGAAGCGGCGTCAGAACAAGCGCAGGCGATGGCAGATGAGGCTGTTCGAGTAGCAAAGGACGAGGCTGCCGCTTACATCGAGAAGGAAGGTCAGGAACTGATGGATAAAGCCGCGGCTGAATCCGAAGAGCTGATGAAGAAGGCCGAGGAAGAAGCCAAGAAGCTGGAAAACAAGGCAATGGCGGAACTGGGCAACTAATGCGGTCTGTTGGGGGCGACACTGTCGCCCTCAAAGCCTCGCCCTCAAACCCTCATACGCCCAGGATCTAAAACGACATCTGCTGCGGCGCAGTATCAAACTGAGGCGCATCATCACCAATCACATCCCAGTGCGGTTTGTTCTCGACCCAGATATGCCCACGTACGCCGACATCAGGGTTATCGTCCATCAGTCCGGCCGGCACAATCCACAACGTGTCATTCACAAACGAGGGTAGCGGGGACCCGCAGGTGTCACATCGCACCGCACCCCAGCCATCCGGCATTGACCAGGTTTTGATGTTGTCTTCACCCTCGGTCCAGATAAGTTGCCCTGGTTTCAGCCAGAAAACAGCATTGGATCCGGTGCCGGATACCTTACGGCACTTTGAACAGTGACACTTACCGACCGGGCCAGGCTCGCCTGAGATTTCAAACTTGCATGCACCGCAAAGACACGAACCCTTCAGGTTATTCATGATTTCTCCTTAAACGCCCTGGCCTTCTCAACGAGAACCACCAAGTTTGGGGCGAAGTTTTTCCGCAAATGCGGGCTCAAAGGCCGACAGGAAACTCTCTGCCTGGGTCGCCACGGTCTTGCGATCCTCATCGTACCTCGCAAGATGATCGAAGTTCCTGAGCCGCAAGCGGTCAGGCAAGGATCGCTTGAATATTCGCATATCCGCAATATCGATAAGGCCAAGCTCCCCTTCAGGCGTCAGCACAACGTTGCCGAGGTGCATCGAACGCAGGTAAACCCCTTTGTCGTGTAAATCCCGGATGAAACTACCAAACTGCTTCGCAAGTGCATCATCAAACGGCACTGGCAGCTCACGCAGCGTGTGTCCCGGCAGCGGGTTGTAGTGCACCGCTGTGCGCTTGAGATGATTGATTCGGAAGATCTCGATCACATCCAGCGTCGGTACGCCCAGCGCCTTCAACTTTTCCGCGCCTTTAACAAAGCGACTGGAATAGGGAAAGATGCGCGCCGAGGTAAATAGCCGCTTCACCCGGAACAGCTTGAGATAGGTACCATCGGCCAGCCGCAACACCTTGTCACCATAATGATCAGCCGCGGTCACGTCCGCGCCTTCTCGCATGGCAAGGTACTGCTGTTCGCTGAGTTGCTTCACTGGGGTTGTCGCCGGAAAAAGCGAACTATTGCGCAGTTGCCTCCCGTGCTGCAAGTCGCGCGTTCTTTCGTTCTATTCTTTCCCGCAGACGAGCGTGCCGTTCCGGTGTCAGCGGGTGCGACCAGATGAAATACATCGCAATGGAATAGAAGAAAATTGGCCCGCAGCAATACACCAGTCGTAGCGCAAGTACGCCGGAATCTGTGCTGGCCGCAACACCACCTGAGGGGTCAAAACCAAGCAGGCCAACAAGGTTTAACGAGAACCCGGTGCCGAAGGCGACAGCAATTTTTTCCGTGAGGCCGAGGATTGAAAAATAGGTGCCTGCGCGCCTGCCGCCAGAGCGTGCGGTATCAACATCCACCACATCCGCCAGCATGGCGACTGGCAAAAACTGCAGACCGCCAAAACAGAAGCCTTTCACAATAAAGAGACAGAAGAACGCAAAATAGTCGCCGTAGGACAAAAACAGATTTGCAAAGCTCACAATGGCGACCAGGACCAGCGTACCCATAAAAGCCAGGTGTTTGCCGATGGTCCTGCCAAGCCATAACCAGAACGGGATGGCGCCGAGACCAGCAACAAAATAGAAGAAATAGGCCGCACCAATCGTTGGCACACCGACAATGTCCCTGATAAAGAAGAGTGACACCGCGTTTCGGAACGATTCGCCAAATATCACCAGCAGCGCGATGATCAGTACGCGACGCATCGGGCCATTCTTCCAGAGATACTTGATGCCTTCCTTGATCGGCACAACATCTTTTTTGCTTGGCGGTGGTTCCTTCACCACGGTCAGCACAATGAACACACAGATCGGCAGCACCAGGATGATGGTGTAGGCAAGACCCATCAGGACGGGCCCTGTTAAGGTCGAGCGGTCTACCACCTTCTTGTCCGACAGCTCGCCGGTAAACGCGCCGATCGCATCCTGCCAGATGACCTTGAACACCTGCCCAACACTGCCGCCACCGTCAGCCATGATTTCAATAATCATCGGTACCGCGGCAGCCACCAGCAGACCAACCAGCACGTAGATTTCCCTTGCCGCGGTGACCCTGCTGCGCTGGTGATAATCGGGCGACAGTTCTGCCCCCCAGGCCCGGTGAGGCAAAGCAATGATGGTGCTGCCAAGGAAAAACAGCGTCAGGAAGACAAGAAAGTAGATCATGCCCACTTCGCCTTCCGGCGGAATGAACAACTTATACACTCCGAACATCATGATGGGCATGCCTACCAGCAGCCAGGGTTTACGGCGCCCGAAGCGAGTATGCCAGCGGTCAGAGATCTCACCCATCAACGGATCGGTGACCACATCGGTGAGGCGGGCAAGCATCAGGATTGTGCCCACTGCAGCCAGGCTAAGCCCGAGACTGCCAGAGTAGTGTGCCGGAATCCAGATGGCGAGCGGGTACCCTATGACCGCTAGTGGAAATCCAATACTGCCGTGTGCGTAGATGGTTCTCAGCGTAAGCGGTTGCGTCTCGGACATGGGGCGCTCTTTGAGATTATTCTTTTCGTGAATGTACTACACCTTTTGTTCCGCTTCGTCACTGAAGCACCATTCGTATTGGTTATACTGCGGCGACTTTTTTTGACGGACCGCACGCATTATGGCCCTTACCGACTGTTACCTCGGCAGCGTTAACCAATGGGAAACCGACGAAAACGATCATCTCAATGTCCGCTTCTTTGTGCAGAAGATGGGTGAAACCCTGAAGCTTGGGATGAAGGATCTGAGCGTCAACGGCGGTACGCTGCGTGTGCAGCACATGCGGTTCCTGCAGGAAGCGCGGATTGCGACACCGATTACAGGCTCGATAGGGGTTGTTTCTCAGGAGGGCGAACCTTTACACGTGCTCACAGAGCTCAGAAACACGGCAACCGGCACTGTGCTCGCCTCCTTCGTTAATGAGTTCGATACGGCAACCATGGCAGGTGCAGATACCATCGCCCTGCCCGACCATGCAGGCAGTCGCGGTGTACCAATTGAAGAGATCCCTTATGCCAGGCTGTCTCGAATGGAGGCGCTCGAGCTAGGTTTTGTCAAAACCGGCAGGGCAACCGTCATACCTGAAGAGTGTGACGAAACCGGTCACCTGCTGATGCATCAATACATGGGTAACATTTCAACATCCATGCCAAACCTCTGGGCCAGGTTCAGTCCGCCGGATGATCCGATACTGCGCGGTGAAAAAGAAGGCGGCGCTGTACTGGAGTATCGAATGAACTATCACTTCCCGTTAAAACTCGGTGATGGGTTCGAGGTCATGAGCGGCTTGAAGGCAATCGGAGATAAGACGCAGCACATGCTCCATCTCATGTTCAGCCTGGAGAACGATCAGTGTGTACTCGGGTGTGAAGCGGTCGGGGTGGCCATGGACCTCGAAAAGCGCAAGGCAAAATCCATACCTGACGCTCGGCGGGAACGTATGCAGCAGTACCTGCTGCCTTCAATCGACTGATTCGCCTTCTTCAAGGTTGCGACCGTAGGATTCGCCACTTGCGACATGAAAGTGCAGGTGTTTTGAGTCCTGGTACTCACCCAGGTTGGTGAGCACGCGGCAGGCGCCATGTTCTTTTTCAATGTCCGCAGCGATCACTCGGACGGCTTCAAGTACCTTGTGCACAATTTCAATCGGATGACCATCAAGATTGGTCAGGGACGGGATATGCACTTTGGGTACAACCACGATATGCACCGGCCAGTAAGGCCGAGTGTGATGAAACGCCAGTACATCTTCGGTTTCCAGAACCTTGCGTACCGGCGTTTTACCGCTCAGCGCTTCGTCACGGTAGAAATTACTGCTCACCGTTAGAAGAATATGTAAGAGCGTACCACCAGATTCCTGCGATGAGGCGCATCGTCAGGCTGGTTGGGGTCGATACACGCGCTGTGGAATGACCAGCGGGATACCGAACCATCGGTCACCGAGTCATAACACTTCAACATGGATACCTCGTTGGGCGCCTGCTCAGGAATCCAGTACCACTCGTGTTCCGGGCGGTAGGTGAAACGCGTCGTTTCTCCAACCCGGTCATCATAGATTCGATAGTTATTGATGTAGGGCTGGTCTGCGAACGAAGGCCATGCACACAGCACAAATGGATTCTGTTTTACGGTCTCCATTGGCTTTGCAAGGTTGATAGACATGAACCGGCGCGACATCTTCTCGCGCGCCTCATCTTCCGTGTAGTTCACCTGGCGTCCAAAGTTACGCAGGTTTCTCGTCAGGAGTTCCCAGCAGCGCACACGGCCACTGTTGTCATTCAGATCGTTGTGAACAAGGTTCGCGTAGTTAGCGTTCACACCAGGATTTTTTGCTGCCTGGTCCTCGGTGCGATCCCCCTCGTAGCTCTTGTCGAACACGTCGTGGTTATAGACCAGCGCATCGGTCGCGCCCGGGAAATAGTCCAGCAGCAGCTTCTCGATTTCCGGGTAATAAACCCGCTCTACTTCCTCATGGTCGTAGAAGTTCTGGCACTCAGATTCCAGGTGCGCGAGTGATACACCCAGCCTGTCCATGCTCTCAGCCGTGTAAGGCGAAAGCCCTGGGTAATAGTCTTCGATCCGACGCGCATCTTTGAGGATCTGCGGGAAGTAGAGACAACGGCGGTTGTTGTCCATTTCATCTTTTCGCAGCGCATGCGCATCAGTTTCGCGACTCGGGTCACGCCACAGGGCATTCGATGACACAACGGAATACGAAGGCCGCTCATAAATCGTGTAGCGAAGGGGCACGGCAATGCCGCCTTCGGGTGCTTGAATGTTATTGTCCCGAATGTAATCCAGACACTCCGAAAAACGCCTGAAGCCGAGTCCCCACTTTGTTTGGATAGGACCTGGCGGCGAGTTTTCAATCAGGTCGATAATCGCCTGACCTTCGCCTTCAGCGATCTGCAAAAGGGCATCGTTGGTCGCCTTGACGGTGCCTGCATCCCCGCCGCTATCAAAGGAATAGTAGGAAAGACCGCCGTTAGCAGCGATCGGTGGATCCTGCCCCTCCGTTAACTGCAAGGGTGGCACAAACGCTGATGAAGACTCCATCTGGCTCATTGGGACTCCTGAAAACTGTATTTACGTCAGAAAACGCGCCAATCATGGCATAGCCCCAACAATCGAGACAACGCTGCGATTTGGAATAAACCCTATAGCAGGGTCAGCTGCCGCGGAAGAAACGCTTCGGGTTCTCAACAAACAGCGTGTTGATCTGACCATCCGTGACACCCATTTCCTTCAGATCCGGGATCACCTCGTGATTGATGTACAGGAAAGCGTGATGGTTACCCCTGGCGAATTCATGCTCTTCCGGCATGGTGCCATCGGGATTTTCTTTAAGGACAGCAAGACAGATACAGTCGTGTGATGGACACAGCTTGTCGACAAATCCCTCATCAATCAGGTTTTTCAGTGTCACCGTGCGCATGTGTGGGCTGACCAGCCTGCCTGGATAACGATCAAGACCGAGGTAACAACCCTGGTCCAGGATCCACTTCAGGTACTCAATATCGGTTGTGTCATTTGAGTGGTCGATCTTCACGCGCGTGAGATCAACGCCCTCCTCCTTGAAGATCTTGATCTGCTGGCGGGCAACCTGGCCGGTCGGATAGGAATGCACCATGATCGGCAGACCTGTTTCCACATGGGCGCGAGCCACCGCTCGTGCCATGACTTCAAGTGGCGGCGTGACGCCTTCAAAATCAGCGGCACACTTCAGAATGCCTGCCTTGATATCGGTACCTCTAAAACCCTCTTCTATATCGCGGACAAACTCCCGTGCCATCTGGTCAGCGGATACACCCTGGATAAAACGAGGCACATCGAGCCACCAGCCGGTGACATTGATGATGTTCATCCCAGAGCCTTCAGAGACACGCTTGAGCAGTTCAGCTTTCCTGCCCAGGTCGAACGTCGTGGCATCCACAATGGAATCGACACCGTTGTCCTTGGCACGTTTCAGCGTCTGAATTGCTTTCTCTTCCCGGTCAGGTCCAAGCAGGTCGGGATATTGATCATAAAGACCGGAAGCGCTGACCATGACGTGTTCATGCATCAGCGTAAAACCGAGATCATCTGGTGAGATGGTGCCTGTTACCGTGTTGATTGTTTCCATCACCTGCCCTGCCTCTACTCACATGGGAAATCGTAGTCAGTGTACCCCTGACTGCAATTAGCTGAAACTTGATGATTGCGGCCACGCACTGAAAGATCCAATGAGTCTACGAATAACTTGGGCGGATAATTTTTGACAGTGAGGCTTTTGGCAAGGATTGAGATCCCTCCGCTGCGGTCGGGATGACACCTACCTACGTCATCCCGATTAGCCGGGCGATGCGGCGCTCCGATCGCGCACGACACGCAGGCGAAACGGAGGGATCTGATACCCGCGAAGTAGACTAGCGAAACGCCGGCGCAACATCCCACGGCACAAAACTGTAATCAACGTGTTGGTAGTGCTCTTCCGAGTACCCGCGAAAGTGGAGCCTTTCGACCTCACCCACATACATCGATATCGGCAGACAACGCGCATTAGGCTTACGACCCTCGTGCCCAAGTTCAGATGATGCGTACAACACCTTGCCCTCGACGATACCGCCTTCTTTCTCTACCTGGACCCGTGCGGCCGGTAAAGGGACCGGTAGCGACAGTTCTCCGTTGTGCAGAAACGCCTGGAAGTACTCATAAGGTTCCACAGCCGGAAAGCTGATCACGCTCATGTGTTCAACCATCGACTCAGGACTCCCGGCGTGCCAGCGCAGTCTCACCGTGACGCTCTCTCCTTCATCAATAATATTGGTGAGGTGGTAACCCGTTTCACTGAAGCATCCGCCAATCGTCGAGCGGAACATATCGTCCCGTGACCAGCTACGCTGCATGGCGACAGCCAGCTCCTGGTGAAACTGTAGCGATTCATCAATATGAAAGAAGGCATAAATAAGTCGCTGACCGTCAGGCATCCGAAGCTGCCTGGTTTCCTCCAGACGGATCAGATCGCCCGCAGGTGAGGCATTACTCGCAGCCTTCTTGAAACTCTGGTACTCATCTCGCTTTTCGTAATCGGTGGTCAGCATCGCGTTGAGACCACCTGCGACAGAGTGACCCGCGAACCAGCAGACAACCACCAGTGCGACCAATGATGAGGTGATCCGCATTGCATCCGCAAACGGCACCTGGAACAGTCGCGCTACCCAACCACCTGATAATGGCGCAAGCACAATCGTCGCAATGATCGCGAGGTAAAATACACCAAGGCCTTCCATTCCCGAGGTGCCACTTGCAATCGCAATCCCAATGCCCATGAAAACACCAGCGGCAATCGGCACCAGCGCCTTGATGGCGATAAAAGCCGTTTTGGAATGCTGCCAGGTGACTCGCCATTCGTAATACTGCCAGTAGAACATGGCTGCGATCACAAGCGTCCCGACCACCACCGACAGGAGGTGACCGGCGACAAATACAAGGTTATCCAGCACCGCTCGTTTCGTAGTGATCGAGCACCCATTGCCCAAACGCGGTTTCGCAGGGTGGACCCGGCGCAAAGTGCAGCCTGGCTGGTGCTGTCATTTCGTAGATTGCACATCCCGCTGTAAAATTTGTGCCGCGATCGGTCACATGTCGGCAGACGGGATTGGCTTCATCCGCATGGGAGGAAAGCGCCGCTTTCATTTCCGCAACACCGAGGTTTCCGGCACCAAGCACGGTCTGCTCAAGGTCTGCCAGGCGCGAGTGTGTGTTGGAAGTTGATCGCGCAGCCCGAAAGTCCTCCACTACGTGCAGGTCTTCATTGATGAGCGGGTGGTTGGTATGGATATGCCTGCCGCCTTGCTGTGCAGGTAACTCGACCGCGCCGGCAGCAGAACACTCGAAAGTCGCAACCTCGTCACCCCCTTCTCCGCAGATAATCCAGTTATGACCTGTCGCATGTGGTGCCCGGGTAATGAAATCTCGTGCTGCCTGGTAGTTGTCCTGCATCAGCAGACCACGTGTTACCACGTTGACGGGCAAACCATCGATACGCTGATTAAGCTGCTTGAGTGAGTTATTCACCACACCGACCGGTGCTGAGGAAACGCCGATCATTCCAAGCATACCGGCAAGGCTGAATACGTAGCTTTCCCGCTCCGACTCGTCTTCCAGGATGTGCAACAGGACCTGGAATCCATCGGTTGCACCCGGAATGTCCATGTTCTGGCCGATACGAGCAATATCCCCCACTGCCCCGAGTGAGCTGCAACCGCGTCCTTCCGGCATTTCCAGGCCGCGTTCACGATGCTCCAGGAACCACTGGTTCTCATCGGTGCAGTTGAACATGTATAACGCATCAAAACTGATCCCGCTGCCATCGCTGATACCGGCAAGCTCCGCCAGGAGGTCCGGCGTCCACTCTTCCATGGCCTCGGCGAACTTTGTCATGACACAGAAGTGGTCAACCGATCTCTGCAACTCAGCACCGGTAACCTTCTCGACCATGTACTGCCAGCCCCAGAAGACATCTTTGATCTGTTCGCGCAGTGATTCACCGTGGATCAGCCCACGCTCGTATGGTGTGCCTGTCAGTTCAATGACCGGCAGGTCTTCAAGTTGCATAACTTTGTTTCCCTCCAGCGCATATAATCACGCTATGCGTGCCACTCATTCCTGGATCGACAGTCGTCGGGGACCAATAACCGCCTCTGCCATCCTGCTGCTCATTACTCTGGTTGCCTGCCTGTATGCAAAACCTATTGTTTCAGGTGACACGGATCTCTGGTATCACCTCACCAGCGGCCATCACCTGTTTGAGACGGGCTCGCCCTACAAACCTTACATTAACTCATTTATTGATCCATTGAGGACCTTCACTAACTTACTTCTGGGGATTCCAGCTGCTGGCGTGGCGGACCTTCAAGGGTTTCGATATGCAACACCCGCCGTTTGATGCATCCGATCTTGCCGAAGCGGTTGCCTACAAAAACAAACTACTTGAGGACCTGAACGGAAACACACCATGACCGAGACACCATCGCTACCGACCGGGTTTATCAACGCAGAACAGGCGGACCCGGCAGAACAGTTGAACGGCCCCTATTTCAAACACGAAACCGAATGCCAGACCCTGTTCTGGCCGCGAGAGGAGCACACCAACATGATGGGTATGGTGCACGGCGGTGTGCTGATGACATTTGCCGACTTTACCCTTTGCTCCAGCGCTACTCGCGGCACGGACGATACCGGGTGTGTCACTGTCAATCTGAACTGCAACTTTACCGGCAACACGTCACCCGGCGGATGGATCGAGGGGAGCGCCGAGATCACCCGGCGCACGCGCAACATGGTTTTTGTCACGGGGCAGCTGACAAGTAACGATGAGGTCCTGTTATCCTTCAACGGCATAGGCAAACGCATCAGGAAATAGCGATGTCCAACAAAAGCTGGCTTGAACCCAACTCGAAAAGCAACGCGCTATACCAGCGCGCAAAAGAAGTCCTGGTCGGCGCCAACACGCGCGGCCAGGTGTGGCTTAATCCCTACCCGCCTTACGTTCAAAGGGGTGAAGGTGCCTATGTCTACGATGTTGAGGGCACGAGATACCTCGATCTGACCAACAACCTCGGCGTGCTGATTCATGGTCACGCACATCCCGAGGTGGTGGCGGCCGCCAAGCAGCAGGTGGAGGACGGTGTCTGTTTTGCCCTGCCCACAGAATCTGAGATACCGCTTGCAGAGCTCCTGTGTGAACGTGTCACCAACTTTGAGAAGGTGCGATTTATCAATACCGGCAGCGAAGCGGTTGCCATTGCCCTCAAAGCTGCGCGGGCTTACACCGGCAAGACCAAGATCGCCAAGATGGAAGGCGTCTATCACGGCTCCTACGATTTCGTGGAAATCAGCAACTACTCAACACCGCAGAACTGGGGTAACGACCCTGCCAATGTCGAGACGGTGAAATCAACGCCTCACGGCATCGTCGATGGCGTTGTAGTGATTCCTGCTAACGATAGTGCGGCGAGTGAAAGGATTCTGCGCGAACATGCTGATGATCTTGCCGCCGTCATCATCGACCCGGTACCGCCACGCTGCGGCATGCAACCACTCGCCCCCGAGTACGTGTCGACGCTTCGCGACCTGACGCGCGAACTGGGCGCACTGCTTGTTTATGACGAGGTCATTGCACTTCGATTCGGATACGAGGGTAGCCAGGGGCGTTTCGGGGGCGACCCGGACCTGACTGCACTGGGCAAGATTATCGGGGGTGGTTATCCGGTCGGTGCAGTTGCAGGAAAGTCAGAGTACATGCAGGCGTTTGCATCAGACGTGCCCACCAGTGGCACGTTTACCGGCAACCCGCTCACGATGAGCGCTGGACTTGCTTCCATGCAGGTGCTGACCCGCGAGGTCTACCAGCATCTTGATGATAACGGCGATAAAACACGCGCGGCCCTCACGGAAATCATCCAGAAACATGGCGCAGACATGCAGGTAACCGGCACCGGTTCGATGTTCAGCATTCATCCGCATACCCGCAGTATCGACTCATATCGCAGCTACTATCGCTCGCCCGAGGAGGCACAACGGGTTTCACATATCCACATCGAAATGCTCAAACGCGGTGTGCTTGTCGCACCAACCTGTACTGGTTTTATGTCCTCGGTCATGCAGGATGATGAAATTGCGTTACTATGCGACACCTTTGATACGGTACTCGGTGATCTATGACCAGGTTTTCAGTTCTCGACCTTTCCCCGGTGACGCAGGGCAGCACACCTTCTGAAGCACTGCAGCGCTCACTGGATCTCGCCCAGCATGCAGAAAAGTGGGGATTTGAGCGCTACTGGGTTGCAGAGCACCACAATATGAAAGGCATAGCGAGCGCCGCCACCGCCGTTGTGATCGGACATATTGCCGGAGGCACCAGCAGCATCCGTGTAGGCGCAGGTGGCATCATGCTGCCCAACCATGCACCACTCGTAGTCGCAGAACAGTTTGGCACGCTTGACTCCCTGTATCCCGGCAGGATTGATCTCGGTCTCGGCCGCGCACCCGGTACCGACGGTATTACATCACAGGCGCTGCGCCGGACCCTGACCGGAGATATCCAGGATTTCCCACGCGACGTTGTGGAACTGCAGCACTACCTGAAAGAACCGCAGGAGGGCCAACGTGTACTGGCGGTACCGGGTTATGGCACCAACGTGCCATTATATATTTTGGGATCCAGCCTGTTCGGTGCGCAGCTTGCCGGGATGCTGGGGCTGCCATTTGCCTTCGCGTCACACTTTGCACCACAGATGATGGACCAGGCGATGGCCATCTACCGCGAACGCTTCGAGCCTTCAGAACAATTGCAGGAACCCTACATCATGCTGGGTTACAACGTTTGCGCTGCTGACGATGAAGATGAGGCGGTCCTGCTGCGTTCGTCTTCCCTGCAGTCCTTTGTGAACCTGCGTCGCGGTACGCCAGGCCAACTGCCTCCTCCCGTACCGGGTTATGAGGAAACTCTTTCACCAGGTGAACAGCAGATGATGAAAGAGATGAGTCGCTGCGCCGCAGTCGGCACACCCGATATGGTGGAAGCGCAGATCCGTAGCTTTATTGATGAAACCGGCGTAGATGAGCTGATTGTTGTCTGCTCAATCTACGATCACGCCGCGCGATTGCGTTCCTATGAAATCACTGCGGATATTGCCCGCAAAATCGGTGGGGTCAGCAGCCAGGCAGCTGCAGGCTAGCGTTAAAAAGAAACAGCTACTCGTCGACGATTGAGTCTTTGATCATCCGCATAGTGACCAGGTTCTCAAGGAACAGGTCAAACAAACCAGGATCAAACTTCTTGCCGCGCATGCCTTTCATGGTGATGATCGCGTCTTCTTCAAGAAACGCTTCCTTGTAGACGCGCTTGTGTACGAGAGCATCGTACACATCGACGATACTCACAATTCTTGCACTGATAGGAATCGCATCTCCTTTAAGGCCTTCCGGGTAACCCGAGCCGTCCCAGTTTTCGTGGTGGCCACCGGCTATATCGGACGCCATCTGGATCATGGAAATGTCACTACCACTCAGCATTTCCCGGCCAAGCGAGGCATGTTCTTTCATACGCGCAAACTCGGGCTCTGAGAGCTTACCCGGCTTCTTCAGGATCGCATCTTCAATACCGATCTTGCCAACGTCGTGCATTGGTGCCGCCATGCGGATGTCATCAATGTCACGCTGTGACCAGCCAAGTGCGCGACCCATTTCTGCCGCGTAGAGCCCAATTCGTCGAATGTGTGAACCGGTTTCCTCGTCCCGAAAGCCCGCCGCATAGATCAGCCTGCCGGCAACCTCCGACTCCCTGTCCCGGATCTCCTGGGTGCGCTTGCTGACTTCGACTTCCAGCGCTTCCTGGCTGAGCAGGTTTTCTCTCGCGGCCTGCAGCAGGTTTAACGTCTCCTGGTAGCTGTCACCAAGGTTGGTGAGAATCAGCACGCGCTCATCGTCTGCGACAAAAGCGCTGGCTTCGAGCGGATAGGTCTCTTCGGTAACCGGGCTGGTCTCCAGGAACGGACCGGATTTGAGTGTTTGTTCAGGGGTTTCACCGGTCCAGTGATAACCAGCATCGTGCAGGAAATTATCAAGGAACGGGGATGGTCCACGCAGTGACAGCGGCCCACGCTTGTAGGCAGCAGGCCAGAGTTCTGCAAACCATTGCCCGGGCGGCGTCAGCACTTCGAACTGGTCATCCTCGACATGTTTCAGCGCAACCAGGTTCATGCGCTCGAATATGAAGTTCTGCACGCTCATAACATCTGCTCTGCCAGTGTCGAGAAAAGCGACTCAACGTTGTCACCGGTTTTTGCACTGGTTCGAAACACCCGCGTTTCGACCGGGAACTGCGAGATCAACTGGTCTGTGAGCTGCCATTGATCCTCAAGGTCTGCCTTGTTGAGTGCCACAACATGGGCAATATCACCTACCGCATCACGGACTTTTTCCTGGATGCTGAAGCCTGTTTCAAGGGATTTGGGTCGCGTACCGTCCACAACAAGAATGTAGCCAGCGGCGCCTCGCAGGTAAGAGGTCTGCAGGGAACTGTAATCATCCTCACCGGCGAGATCCCAGATCATCAACTTCACATCCTGGCTCGCAATGCTGAGTTCTTTTTTGTCGACCTTAACGCCAACCGTGGTGAGGTACTTGTCACTGAACATGGAATTGACAAACTGCTGGATAAGACTGGTCTTACCCACTGAAAAGGCACCCAACAGGCAGATTTTTTTCTGGATCATGTTATGCCTTAGCGTCTGCGTTAGCGGACAAGAAAGATCCGCACTTCTCTTTTCGCTTCCGGTGTCTCACCTTCCATGTAGTCGAAGCTGTTCATCACCTCGAGCTCACCGGCTGCAACTCCCTCTGCGACAAGCATATCCCGCAACTGCTCTGCACGTCGGGTTCCCATACCGCGGTTATAGCGTACTGAACCGCTATCGTCAGTATACCCAACAATCATAAAATTAAACCGGCGGCGGCCCTCAGATTCTGCCAGTTTGTTCATTTCCTTCAATTGCCTCGCAAGCTGACGGATGCCAGGCGTAATTTCTTCGATTTCAGCAACCTCTTTTTCGAACGCCACCGTGAAGGATTCGATCTGCCTGCCAAGCTGCAACATCCGATTAGCCACAGGGTCGTAAAGCTCCAATCCATCATCAGCGTAGCCAGCCGCACCGGGGACAGTTTCCCAAAGCGAACTGGCATCGCGGTACCACTGCAGCGCGGCCCGGCCATCAAGTGTCACCACCCCATCAACCACCGTCACACTGGTTTCCGATTCCGGCTTGAGCAGGGTCAAAGCTCGCTTCAGGATAAGTTCGTCTTCAGCAGAGACATAGGGGGAAGGTTGCAGTGAAATCGAGGGACCGAGTGGATCGGTCAACATCGGTTCATAACCTTCAGCCAACGGATCCAGGAGAATCGGCAACAGTACGTTGCCTGCTTCATCTCTTGCCTCACCTGGCAACACTACAATGCCAGGCACCGCGTCAAGCTGATCGACCCGGGCTTGCAACGCAGCGGCGGCTTTCTGCTGTTCGTAACTGAAATATCCGCTGATGCTGAGTCCGACGACGATGGCAACAATCGCGAGCCACGGGATCTTGCGCTCTTCTTCCTCATCCTGGCGCTGTTTGCTTTCCAGAATGCCTCGCAGGTCATCTTCGACATCAGCAAATTCTGCGGTATCTCCATCAAAGTTGGTCAGTTGTTGGCGCTTAATACGATGCAGCGTTTCGCTCGTCTGCTGCATCTTGGCTCGTAGGTGTTCAGGAATAGTTCCCCGCACCACTGCGGCCAAGATCGCGTTCGGTCCGGAATGCACAACAATACTAAGTTCACCCAGACGAAGCGCATCAAGGGAATCATCGTCACCAATAGAGAAAGAGTCAGCGACGAAGTCCCTCACTGCGGACAACATGCTGGACACCATGTCCGGATCATTGTGGGCTGTCAGCTCTGAATACACATGTGAGATGAGAAGACTGGTTTCAGTGTGGATCAGGAAAACCTGCTGTACTTCGTACTCAAGCGTATTCAGCAACACCAGTTCTGAATAGCTGCGTCCGGTACGCCACGCGTCAAATCGCCAGCGAAGGGATTTTGGTGACAGGCTCTGTTCGAGCAGCTGGTTGAAGTTTTCCAGCATCTGCTGGAGGGTTTCCGCAATGGACTTGCGTATCGCCGGCCCCATGATGGGGTAAAGCGACTCCGCCAGTTTTTTGGGGTCCTGGTCAATGGAACCCGCAATTGCCTGGTCAATCGTCGGCGCCAGCACGTTGGAGATTCGGTCGTCCTGCCGGGTGCGCGCCTCAAGCGCCTCAGCCAGTACATTGGCAACCGTATCGGTAAGTGCTTCTGCGGTCTCAAGCTCCTTCTTCAGGGCAAGAAGTTCAGCGTACTCCTTACCAAGCAGGAGTTTTTTGACCCGCTCGAGATCACTGTCCATAAGTTACTGAGCTGGAATCTCAGTCTTTGGAATCGTCCGCAATGGCAACCGCCATGCTGGCCAGCAGTTCCGAAATCGTTGCGCGGTCGAGCTTGGTGTCTTTCAGCTGCGCATGCACCAGCTCAAGCTGCTTGGCGAGATCCTCGTTCCAGTTCTTTGCGTCCTTCTCGAGTGCGGCAAGGTCAGCGTTGTGCTGGTCCTGCATATCGCCAAGGTTGGTAGCGGTCTGAGCATCCAGTGCCGCGATGGCCTCGTTGCTCTTATCAATACGGGCACTCAGCTTGTCCGCGGTGTTAGCAGCTTCCTTGCGAAGCTGGTCCTGGGCTTTCTCTAGTGACTTGTTGAGTGCCGCAAGCTGCTTGTTCAGATCTCGCTCTAGCCGATCAACCGAGGTTTTGATCAGGTCTTCAAGATGCTTGCTGCGCTTGTCATTCTCACGTGCCTGGGCACCAAACAGGATGTCCCTGACCGTTTCCAGGCTCTTTTCGTCCATGCCTTCTGGCGCGTTTTCAGCTTCTTCACTCATTTTCTTACCTCGAGTCTTTTTCGCAGGAGTCTTCTTCTGCTGCACGGTTTTCCTGGCAGGTTTAGCTGCCTTTGCGGTTTTCTTTTTTGATTTGGCCGGGGCTTTCTTGGGAGCCTTGCTCGCCTTGGTCTTCCTTGCAGCCATGCTTCATCACATCGGTGCACACAGGGCCGGCAATGGTATCACAGTGATTTGAAGTTAAATCACTGTTCTTACAAAGCTTTTACATTTGGTATATCGACGTTATTCATCCGGTGTGATGATGACAAGCTTGCCATTCAGCCAGTCAGGCAGCCATGCTGGCGCCGTCGGCCGCAGCCTGGAGAAGATATCGTCGACATAGGACTGGTCATTCAACTCCACCTTTGCGTGGCCGGCAATCACCTTCCCCTTAATCTCCACGGTTACCGCTGCACCCTCCCCTCGAAACTGACGCCACCACGGGCCATCCGCACCAACAAAGACTTTCCCATCTTCTTCAAGGTAATTCACGGGAATCGTCCTGCCGTCAGGAAACGTCAGCAACATGGCAATTTTTGCGCGTTCACCATCAGGGTTGGTTTTCAGCTCGTTTTCGACACGCGGGTTGACCACACTGTTGTTGTAAACGACGAGGGCTGCAAACAGCAGCAAGATGACCGCGATGACGATCAGTGTTGTCTTCATCAGGCGATCCCGCAGACAACCCCGT
Organism: Pseudomonadales bacterium; assembly: GCA_963921285.3. Lineage (GTDB taxonomy): Bacteria > Pseudomonadota > Gammaproteobacteria > Pseudomonadales > Azotimanducaceae > UBA9659. The sequence goes on along the minus strand of CAWUFD020000015.1, from coordinate 4,036,683 downwards.
TTGCTATCGCAAGCTGCCCATCCTGGTTCAAGACGCGGAAGAACACCTGCTTTTCACCATCGACAATCTGTTCTCCCATGGACTGCACCTGGATGGTTGAATCCATGAGCACCATGCCTCGTAGCTGGCCGCACAGTCGCCTGATCCTGCGCGCATCGCCATCAAAACAGTGATCGATCACCTGGGTGAGGGCGTGTGCCTTGGTTGCACTGCCATGCAGGATCACGCCGGGCAGGCCGCCCATTTTCGCAACGCTGGGCTCTGTATGTATGGGATTAAAAATATCCGCACACTCGGTGTACTGCTGACCCGCATGCACCGGAATGTATATCTCCTTGGACCAGAGAGGATCTGCACTCAGCTTTTCACAAACCGGTTGCTCAGGACTGGGCTCAAGCTCGCGGTCTTCACCATCGAGGATGCCACCTCGGATGATGCCGTTATAGTCCATCTCAGCCACGAGTTCGCCGTTGCTGTTGGTCATGCGGTAGCGGTCGACCGAGTAGACTCCAGGCTTGATCTGCCGACGGGCTACAAGACGTCCCTGCGTGGTGATTGCCTCACCCTGTTTAAATGGCTGATAAAGACGCAGGTCCGTTTCTGCATGCACACCAAACGGTGCCGCGCGCATATTGATTTTTCGGTCGATCAGGAAGCGTGCGCCCCACTGCAGGGAAAAACAGATGGCCGGATGAACAGAGAGACCACCCTCGCGGAGATCGTTGAAATACGCCTCGTTGGTATCGTTGATCGATGCGGCATAGGCCATGATGCGCCTGGCATCCAGCAGCGCGGTTTTGGCAATCGTGTAACAGCCAACCTCATCCACGCTGATCTCACCTGGTCCCTGTAGTGCTTCTTCCGCCATGTCTGTCCTCCGCCTGAAACCACCAAACCATAGGCGCGAGTGCTCAAAATAACAAGGGGTGATAAGGTTCCTTCTTTTTTCGAATTGAGACCAAGATGGCTGATCGACTGGATAACAAAATTGCCCTGATTACCGGCGGGACAAGCGGCATTGGCGAGGCGACGGCACGCCTGTTTGTAGAAGAAGGCGCAAGCGTTGTCATCGCCGGGCGTTCCGTTGAAAAAGGTACCAGGCTCGCAGACGAGTTGGGTGAACGAGCGCGTTACGTTGAGGCGGACGTGATGTCAGAAACAGACATTGAGAAGGCAGTTAACTTCACTGTTGAATCCTTCGGCGGTCTCGACATCCTGTTCAACAACGCTGGCGGACCAACCCAGGGTGAGGTGGACGACGTTGATGAAGCATCAATTCACTACGCCATGCAGCTGCTGTTCACTAGCGTCGTGCTCGGCATGAAACATGCCATTCCACATCTTAAGGCGCGCGGGGGTGGCTCCATTATCAATAACTCGAGTGTCGCGGCGTTGCGTGACAACCAGGGCAACCTGCTCTACTCCGCAGCAAAAGCTGCCGTGACCCACTACAGCAAACTGTCCGGCACCCGTCTCGGGCCAGATAACATCCGGGTCAACGTCATATCACCCGGTGCTATCGCCACACCTATCTTCTATGGCGGCTCACAACGCGCCAACAACATGACGGACGAGCACAACGAGAAGACCATGGAGAAGCTGAAGGCGAACCTTGCAAAGGCGACACCACTGCCTTCATCGGGCCTCGCCCATGATATTGCGACAGCTGCCCTGTACCTTGCCAGCGAGGAGGGCCGGTTTGTTAACAGTCACGACCTGGTGGTGGATGGCGGCCGCACCTCCATGTTTCACGAACCCCAGGGCTAACGCTTACATCTTCGTAAACGCGATATAGGCGAGGTAACCCGCAACACAAAGTGTTGTGATCATCGTGCCGAGCGTGCCAAGAAAACGACCCTGGGTCACGCCGGTTGACATGCTGTACCCCACCGCATGTGCAAGTCTTGAGATGATGAACACAACACCAAACCCAAGGACGACCAGATTGCTGCCCACCATAACCTCGCAGAGAGCGAGGCCAATCAGGAATACCGGCAGCGTTTCAACAAAGTTGCCGTGGACGCGGATCGCCTGCTCCATCGCATCAACGCCGCCGTCTCCGATCAGCACTTCATTTTTGCCTCGTTGGGCGATGACGCGGCCCATCAGGACCAGTTGCATCACCATCAGGAACGCGGCGATAAACGAGGTGTAAACAGGCAGGTGCATCAGGCTCATGGTTCTTCCCCTTTTTGGTTGTGCTAACGATGTTAGCAGAGGGGTGGTGCCTGTAGATAGAAGATCTCTCCGCTTCGCTTCGCTCCGGTCGAGATGACGTCGAAAAAAGGCCGGTCGAGATGGCGGATGCCAGAGGACGAGGTTATTGGGGTGGGCTGATGGTCCAGTGGCCGTCGATGCCGAGGTGTGCTCTGGCGATTTTGCGTGCGAGAAAATAGCCACCCCGCTCAGGCAGGAAAAAATCCAGGAAGCCGCCGCTGTTGGTGAGTATCACTATGCTCCGCTGGTTAGCCGGATCAATCACCATCAGGCTCTGGTAGCCGGGATTACTGCCCCAGTGCCAGTAGGTGGTGTGACCGTCGCTGTAATCAATGCCAATGCCGAGCCCCCATGCGGTTCTCTCGTTCACTTCAACTGCAGGTTCGAACATCTCACTCACGTCTTGCGCCGGAGAGGCGAGTTCTGCTGAAAACTTCAGCAGATCGGGTGCACTGGTCTTCAGCGTGGAGGCGATATCGTTCGCCCGGTTCTGTGAAGCCACCGGTACCTGCCAGAAGGCACCGGCAACAATGCCAACAACCAGCAGTACAAACGCAAATATGACGACGCCGGTGACTTTCAGCACCGAGATGCGACCCAGCTTCATCATCAGCAGTACGCTCAAACCGACGATGAGCATCAGGAACACGCCGCCCGCAATGTATTCATGCATACCAGCACGGGAAGACAATACGGCGAACACAATGTCGGGATTCCCGGGTATGATTTCAATCTCGCTGACACCCATCGTGGAACGATCCATGGCCAGCGGCTTAAAAATGCGATTGGCAAGATAGGCATCGCTGCCCTCGCCCACCACACTTTCAAACACTGATTCGAGTGCAACGTAGCCTTCACCGGCGTAGGAGAAGGTGCCGCGTCGTTCGCAATCAACAACAAACTCGTCTGCCATGATGTTGTTGCCGAGGCCCGCGGTGTGACTGAGTACCTCACGAATACTGACATCGCCACATTCGCTGCGAATGCGTGGATCAGGCACAGGGTCATCAAGCGACAACTTACCCTCGGTCGCCAATCGAACCAGCTCATAGGCTGCAACCACCTTGCCGTTGGATGCCGCCTCAAACACCGCGTTTTCATCTACGCCAAAGGCCCGCACCTGGGTATCTGCAGGGTTCCAGGTGGCAACCACCACGCCGGGCACCGCTGCTTCGGCCATCCATTCAGGGATATCTGAGCCGAGTGTATCCAGGTCAGCACCGGCGGCCTGGACGGACTCTGCCAACAGTAATAACAAAAAGCTAATCCTGAAAATCATCATGCTCGTACAACCGTACACGAAAACACCTGCAGCAAAGAAGATCACATGAATCCTTTTTCCCTTCACCAGACCAACATTCGCAGCATCATGGACCGGCGCTTCTTTCCTGCACCACCGGTCGAGAACTTTGAGCTTTTCTACGACGGCTCCTGCCCGCTATGCAGTTTTGAGATCAATCACCTGCGTAAACTCAAAGACGACAAACTGATCCTGACCGATGTCACAACGATGGCGGAATCCGACACCCTGCCAAAGGAAGCGCTGTTGAAGCGACTCCACCTTAAGACACCCGACGGGCTCGTCACTGGTCTTGATGCAACGGTGGGTGCGTGGCGACAGACGCGATTCGGCTTCCTGTTTGCCTGGTTGCGCTGGCCCGGCATTCGCGTTATTGCCGATAAGGTTTACAACAACTGGGCAGATCGCCGTTTCGAAAAGCGATACGGGTTTGTAATGGACGAGGGAATGTGCGGAAATCGCACCAGCGCATCCAGCGATCATTATGAACGAAGCTACACGGACCGTACTGGCTCACCTGCAACTTGAAGAACGTTTACCGGACCGGTTCACACCGGTATCGGCGAACGCCGGCTGGCCGCAGGTTTTTGGCGGCCAGCTGATCCAACAGGCGCTCTGCGCTGCACGCAACACCGTCGATTCGGACAAAGCGCTCGCGTCCATCCAGGCCACATTCATCAGCCGCAGCAGCCGGGATTCCCCACTCAGCTATGCTGTAGACCGCCTTCATGATGGCAACAGTGCTGCAACCCGCCAGATTGCCGTCAGCCAGGATGACAAGTTGTGTGTCAGCGGAACCGTCGCATTTCATAAACCGGAAGAAAGCCTGTCTCACCAGGCACCCGCACCAACAGCGCCAGCACCAGAGGCGTGTGCGGACCTGCTGGAAGTGGAAAGTATCTATCAGTCTTACTACCCCGATGATCTACCGGAAAGGACAGGCCCGGTCGAACTGCCACCGCAACCTGTCGAGATGCGATTTGTGGACCCCGATGCGCTGCTCAAACCCGGCACGGCATCAGGCAGCCAGATGATCTGGATCCGGTTTTCAGCACAGCTCGGTGATGATCTCGAACAGCACAAGATGATCCTCGGCTATGCATCTGACCAGAGCGTGTCTCATGTTGCACTACAACCCCATGCACTCGGCGGCTACAACCCTGGCATCCAGTTCCTGACCATGAACCACTCGCTGTGGTTTCATCGCAGCTGCCGCGTGGACGAATGGCTGTTACTGGCGCGGGAGTGCAACTCGATGACCTCTGCTCGAGCCAACGTGACCGGCAGCGTTTATACATTGTCTGGTGACCTGGTTGCGACGATGCAGCAGACGGCGCTCGTCAGGACCAGATAAGGCCAGATAAGGACCAGGCGATGAAGTCGAATACTACCCGGACCATAGTCGGTTTCATGCGCGCCTGGCTGAAACGGAGAACACCACTCTTTGGCGGATATTCGACGCTTGATGAGGTCTACAACTACGTACCCATTCACAACCTGTTCCCGACGTCTGGCCAACCCAGCGAAGCGGAACTCGAGCAGATCTGCGAAGCGGGCTTCAACACGGTTATTAACCTCGCGCCGACCAGCGTGCTTGAAAACTCAGTGGTAGCTGAGGAAGACATCCTGAACAAGGGCGGCGTGAACTACGTGCACCTGCCGGTCGACTTCAAGAATCCGACGGACACGGATTTCGAGCGTTTCGTTAACGTGCTCGAGGAAGCCGGCACAGACAACACCTGGGTGCATTGCGCAGCCAACATGCGTGTCTCTGCATTCGTGTATCGGTACCGCACAACTGTGCTGAATGAGGATGAAGCCATCGCAAAAACAGACCTGCATCGAATCTGGGAACCTTTTGGTGTCTGGAAAAACTTCATCGGCGAGTAACCTGCTGCCTATCCGGACCGCGCGATTGCTGCTGCGCGACCCTGTCCGATCAGATATTGCAGTACTCACCGCCTATCATGGTGATTCGCGTTATCTCGAGTTTTACAACGAGCCGCCTGACACTCGACGCATCGTAGAACAGGCCCTTACACGGGCCGAAGATTCTCCCAGGCAAAACTAACAACTTGTTATTGAAGACGCAGACGGTAACGTCATCGGCAGTGCAGGTCTCCGCATGAAAACACTTCTTGCCGGTGAGGCAGAAGTGGGCTTCGAACTGCACCCCGATCACTGGCGGAAGGGATACGGCAGAGAGATACTCAACGCGCTGATAGAATTGTCCGCACAATTTAAAGTCACCACCCTGTATGCCGACACACATAAAGAGAACTACCGTGCAATCAACCTGGTCACATCGCAGGGTTTCATCATGCATGACCTGCAAGACAACAGACTCATCCTTCGGCTGGAGCTAACTCATGTCTGACGCAGAACTGTTTGAGCTGATGATCATGACAGCCGATCAGATCGACTCATCTTTCGAGTACTGGCTGACAATCAGCTTTGGTGTACTGATCGCTGTGCACTTCACGCGGGGCAGCCTCGCAACACCGGTAAAAGTCATCATCTGCCTGATGTACATCGCGGCATCACTGCTCGCGATTTCACTCACGATCGGCGACATGATCCAGATTGTTGATTTTGGCAATCAGCTGAGTGAACAGCCCACGGCGTCTATTGCAAACGCAATAGGCAGCGTCATCCGCATGCTGCTTTATGTGGCAGGCTCAGCCTGTGTGTCGATTGCCGTATTCCGATACGACAAGTGGATATCAGAGCCAGAGGCAGGTGGCTCTTAACTCAATGCTGTAACGGCTGGGTTCACCCAGCGCTACGTCCGGATTACGGAATGCGGAGTGCGGCGTCCAGAAAGGTTTGTCAGTGCCAACCAGCGCACTGTCATAAGTCCTGAAGGTGACAACCTCGTCAATCTGCATTTCGGGATAGGTATACCACTTGTGCTGTTCATCCTTTGAGTGCAGTACTGCAAGCGTTTCAAAATCAAAGCCGCCGCCTGCGTAGTCTTCCACCGGTGCTGCAATGACCTCATCGGCCGGCACAGTCCTCGCATCACAAAACGCAATAGGCAGATCCATGACGCTAGGGCCAACATTTCGCCAGAACTGCAGGATGACCATACGTCTTGCTTTGGCAACATCCTCCGGCTGCAGCTTACCCTCAAGAGAGATTTTTGCTTCCGGCGTATCTGTCTTGTAGTACTCAACCATCAACTGGTGATAACTCGCCGCAAAGTCTGAGTGCACAAACTGGATTGGGCCAAGGTCTTCATGCATTGCAGCCTGTTCAGGGTTGCGAAGAATATGACTGCCAATGAGTGCGTGGTCTGCACCCGTCAGCTGTTTAGCGAAATCGCTGAGTTCATCGTAGTGCAACGCCTGGACCTGCTTCTCATCGCTCCAGTCCGTTACCGCCGACTGGTGTTTCATCAACTCGAACCCCGAGATCTCCCAGCCCGGGTTATCAAATTCCCGACCGTTGGCAATGTCCTGGTCAAACGGCTGCGCATCCATCACGGCCGGGACAAAGTAATTCATGGGTGCGCGGTAGATGGCTTGCATGGCAGATCCTCAGGCAGCGGCGAGCTGCTCATCATCTTTATCAGCGAAAGTGACGTGCATCAGGAGTTCGTAATATCCCTTCGGGAAGTAGACATCCTCGTAGTAACCTTTCTTAAGGAGGATGTTGTGAAGTTTCACCAGGTTGTACTTCGGCACGGAAGGCAACAGGTGGTGTTCCAGGTGGTAATTCACCGAGTGTGGACAGAACATCATGCGTGACAGGAAGTCCGAGTAAACGGTGCGCGTGTTCTTGCGCGCGTCCATATCGTAAAGGTCCGGTACCGCGGCATGCTCCGCTATCTGGCGAACCCGGCTCACCAGCGGTTGCACAAAAATAATGGCAGCAGGCCACATCAGGTATAGCCAGCCTTCACCAAATGCAGACAGCACCGCGATCATCAGCAGATTCATCGCAATACCGCGCAGCGTACAGTTACGGCTTTCCTCGTCGAGCTTGTGCACGTTCATTATGTTGTTAGCGATAAAACGAATTGTGCGTATACCGGTCTGGCCGGTGATGTCTCTGATCAGCTTTCTTTTGAGCCGTGAACGCGTGATCGGGTAATCCTGGTAGTTGGGCAGGTCAGGATCGTCATGGGTACCTGCCAGTCGGTGGTGTGGATAGTGGGTACGCATATATGCGTTCATGTTGCTCATGCCCGGCGGACTGACCAGCCAGTCACCGACAAACTGGTTAAGCTCGTTCGAAGTAAACAGTGTTTTATGGCCACATTCGTGCTGCAGGATGCCAAAACCAAGCTGGCGACCGCCGAGCAGGATGACACCCAGTAAAATCGTGAGCGGGTTGGTCCAGATGGCAACAACCGTGAATATCCCGATCACCGCGAGCCACTGGCACAGGACAGCCCAGGCTGCCTTCAGGTTGTCACGCCGTGTGACAAGTGCCAGTTCTTCCCTGGTGAGGATTTCCGAGATATTCATCAGTCAGGCAGTCCCAGCACGCGTTTGGCAATGATGTTCAATTGTACCTCCTTGGTGCCACCGGCGATGGTGAGCGACTTCTGGTAAAGCCATTTCTTCGTGGCATCAACCACCTCTTCCGGTGAACCATCTTCGTCCGTCAGGCGATAACCCGAGGTGCCCATCGCATCCATCAGGATCTCATCACCATCCTGGATATTCAGAGCGTTGGTCAGCTTGACGGCACTGGAGGTAAAACCTGGTGCCCGGCTTTGCATTTCTTCGATCGCACGACGCTGCGTGATCTTCTGCGCTTCGGTATTCATCTCATGACCGATCAGGCGGGCGCGCAGACCGTCATCAGCCAGCCTGCCTTCGGTGAGACCCACGTGGCCGATCACCTTCTCCGGCAAGGTGCTCTCTTCACTGCGACCACCCTGGGAGCCTGAGATATTGATACCAGCGTGGGTAGATCGCTCAAACTGCAGCAGGCGCTTGCCAACCGTCCAGCCGCGGTCAACGCCGCCAATCACATCTGTAGCTGGCACAATCGCGTCTTCAAACAGGGTTTCACAGAAAGGTGATGCGCCGGAAATGAGCGCGATTGGATTTACCTTGACGCCTTCCTGGTCCATGTCCACCAGCACCAGGCTGATGCCTTCGTGTTTGGGCTTGTCCGGCGATGTACGCACCAGGACAAAAATGTAATCGCAGTACATCGCGTCGCTGGTCCATGTCTTGCGACCATTGATGATGTAGTTATCACCTTCCTTGACCGCTCGCGTCGACAGGCTGGCAAGATCAGATCCTGCACCGGGCTCTGAATAACCCATGGCCCAGCCGCCATCACCACGCGCACAGCGCGGCAGCCAGCGTGACTTCTGATCATCGGTCCCAAACTCCAGGATAGTCGGGCCAATGTAGTTAACGCCACGCCCCGTCAGCGGTGTGCGCGCGTTAATACGTTTCAGCTCATCGATGAGGATGGTGTACTCATCACGGGAAAGCTCAGCGCCTCCGTATTCCTTTGGCCAGGTCGGTACTGTCCAGCCTTTTTCGGCCATACGTTCCAGCCATAACTGCGCGTCCGGATCGACATCAATCTTGCGCGAGCCAAATGGGATCTGGCCCGGACCACGCACCCCGGCCGGACAGTTTTCCTCCAGCCAGGCCCGTGTATCTGCCCGAAACTCTTCTAGCACACCCATAACATCTCTCCCTTCGCTTGAACTACATTATAGGTGTTTCTACGAAAGACAGTGTGACGGCAGATCAAGGGTCGGATTGCGATCAAAGAAGCCAACCGGGATCAGGTGGAAACCGGTGTATTCAACCGGCATGACCGGCCAGTCTTCGGGACGGGGAACGTGCGTTAATGCAACCGTATGCCACATGACGAGGTCACAATCGGAGATATCTCGATTGTTTTTTGTGTATTCGGGCAGACCACCTCCCTCATGCATCACGGTGTAAGGGCCGGCTGCACTGAACTCACCTTCCTCGTAGGGCGTTGCCCACATATGGTGTTTACCAAACGCACCGCGCTGGCCCACCGCTGACTCAAGCGGTGCAAGTAGCGGCGCCGATGCGGCTGGCAATAACTTGTAAGCGACCGGCATACCAAGACCGTTCAGCGATGCCGGGTTGGTCACCTTCCAGTTACGGCTCCTCTCTGGTGCGATATTGCTCTTGGCCGAGGCTTCGTCGGTCATATGCCGGGCCACCGCCTGGAACTGTGTTCCCTGCGGATTCGCCTCGTTGACGGGCATCATTTCTATCTGGCTCTCAAACAGCGAGTTGGTGCCGCCATCCAGCTCCCAGTCCAGCCGGAAACAGAACACATGCTGATGCACCGGCGACGCTAGACCCTCTGCGATGATCGGTGACTGTGCCTGGTTGTGGGTCTCATCGGTTACCGCACTGACGCCGACAATGCCGGTCAGCTTGATTTCCATCTGGATCGTGCCGTCGAGGTACAGGTACCAGTAGAAACCGTAGTCATAGTTGCCGATGGTGAATATCGAGCTGATGACCAACCGGCGCGAGCGCCTTACTTCACTCGTCTGCGAATCACTGTCGTAGTGTTTCCATTGGATGCCGTAATCTTCCTCGTGCATGCAGATGGCATTTTCAACAGACTTCACCTTGCCTTCCCAGGTCACCTGGTGCACATCAAAGTAGAAAATCTCACCCAGGCAGTCACAGCCAAGCTTGAGTGAGTTCACCAGCATACCCATGTTGTATTCACTGGCGTCCAGCACGTGCTTCCAGCTGTGCATGTTGTCGTTATCGCCATAGGGCACAATCATCTCTGAAAGTGCTGCACGATAGAGGATCGGTCTTCCCTGCAAAGACAACTGGTGCAATACGAGGCCATGCACCGGATGCATTGAAACGTTGAACTCGTAGCCCTGCCATTTCACGTTGTAGCCATCCACCTCGAAGCTAGGGCCGTCCGGCTGGGTGATGTCCAAAGTCTTCAAGTCTTCACGCACACTTTCCTGGTGCGCAGCGTCAAACCTGCCATGGTTTGGCGGCATGGGTATCACACCGGAATCCTCAACCTTTACCACCTTCTTTTCCGTTAGGTCGACATGACAGATCAGGCCATGAATGGGTCTGGCATATCCATTGTCGGTCTTGTCTTCGCGAACAAAGGCGATACAGCGAACAGCCCTGTGCCCCCTAGGGATCTCATGGACCGCATAACCACCTGCGGGCCAGGGATCAATCTGGATCAGCTCCAGCTCTTCTTCGGTTTCGCAGGCAACCCCCCTCGCTTTTACCGCGGCAAGCCACTCCTCATTCGTTTTCGTGAGCTGGATAGCAATGGCCAGCTCCAGGAAACCATAGGGTACCTGCGTTTCAAGTGGCAGGCGGGTGACAGCATCCACCTTGTTTTCGGTGAGGTTGACCAGCGCCTCAAAGCCACCGTCAGGTGTCGAATCTGTACCGAGGAACTTGACGATCCGGGCAGTCTCGATGCCCGCCTTAACGTCTTCCTTGGCTGGCTCGTGCACACCGGAAGAACAGAACGCAGCGTGTTCATCGTTATGTGCCGCACGAAAGATATTGATCGCTGATTCAAGTTCCGCTGCTGATAGCGGGGCAAACGGGTTGGACATTGTTAACTCCTGGTGTCGTGTTATTTCCAGAAACAGATCGCGCGCATTTCGATGCTCTCGCGTGCCGGTGTCTCGGCGGTCGCTTCGGGGTTTCGGAAGGCCGTGTGAGGGGTCCAGAAATGTTCGCCCGCATCTGCTTTGTCTGAATCAAATGCACGAAACATCAGCACCTCATCGGGCTGCATATCGGCAAAAGAATACCACTCATGGGCGGCTGCATTCTGGCCCAGCACAACAAATGATTCGAAGCGAGTTTCAAGACCACCGTAAGTTTCGACCAGTATCGGGAACAACTCGCCCCGCGATACCGAGCGTGTATCACAAACGGCAAACGGATAGTCGACGTCACCTGGGCCCGTATTACGCCAGAACTGTAGAGTCCTGATCCTGGATGCACTTGCCACGTCTTCGGCACTCACGCCTTCTGCTTCAAAATGACGAGAAATCAGCTTGTGATAGGGATGGCCTGGATCGCGTATTACATCGGGGTAGGATTCAGTGTAGTCCGAATGTACCGCTTCGATGGGATTGTAGTCCTCGCTGCTTTTTGCAGCCTCCGGATTGCGTACCACCGCAGGATAGAACAGCACAAAATCGCAGCAGGTCAGTTCCTTGGCAAGTGCGCGTATCTCTGCGTAATGTTTCTCTTCGATTTCCTCAAGGTTGTGCCAATCGGACACCATGGATTCATGCCGGATCAGCTCAAAACCAAACGTATCAAGGCTGGCATCGGCCTCGCGTCCATCACGTAGTTTGACGGGTACCGGCCCGGCCTCTTCGCCCAGCAGGTAGTTCAGTGTGATATCACAGGGTAATTGCACTTATCTCTTCCCTACTTGTATTCAACAAAATCCAGAATGTTCTTCTGGTAAAACGTCAGTGTACTTTCAAATGTGTTTGCCATCGCGCCAACACGATAGGCAGGTGAATTCATCGCTCGCTGCATCTGCTGACAGGCCCACATATCTTCAAACATCAGGTCATCTGATTGCATGGGATGGCCTTCACAGTCATCAAGGGTCACAACGTTGACATCACCACCGTTGTAGCGACGTTCATAGCGCTTTGAAGATTTCATCATGTCGACCGCATCCGGCATCACCCGCACGCGACTTTCCACAATCGTCTGGTCTACCGACACGGGGATGACATGGAAGGTGCTCCAGCTGTGCGCCATGCCCACCCAGCCAATAGTCGGGAAGAACATATGGAACGTGCCACCATAGGTTTCGGGGTCGGTGCCCGGCACCACGCCTAACGTTTTGTCGCCGTAGACCTTGGTCGCCCAATCCTTGTACTTCTCCACCACTGGCTCATAAAAAAGGTAGTGGCGCCCGGTGGTGTCCCAGTCAAACCGTTCATGGTCGAATGTTGCTGCGGACTTCTCGTGCAGATAGAACAGGTGATAGGCGTCCATGTAGTTTTCCGCAACCATCTTCCAGTTCGATGGGAACAGGTGCCGACTCCTGCCAACTTCTATCATCTGTTCTGGTTGATGCGGCCCGACCTTCTCATCAAGGTCAGCAACAAACTCTTCAAAAGGCTCAGCAGGGCGTTCAGAGGGATGAACAAATACCATGCCGCGAAAGACACCAATCGAGGCAGGCATCAAACCGAGCTCACGTTTGTTAAGCCCAGGGAACAGTGTTTCCCGCGGCACTGCCTTAAGGTCACCTTCAAGTGTGTAGAACCACTTGTGGTAGGGGCACTGCAGGCCGCGCGCTGAGTTTCCACAGTCTTCAAGGAACTGCGTGCCACGATGCCGACAGATGTTGTGAAATGCTCTCAGCACTCCGTCCTCACCCCGCACGACAACAAGCGGATAGCGACCAGCCTGGATTGTCTGGTAGTCGCCTGTCTCAGGCAGGTCATCCGTCATGCCCGCGAAGTTCCAGTACTGGCTGAAGATCTGGTCCAGTTCCACATCAAGATACGCAGGGTTAGTGTATCCCGCTGCTGGGATGAGCTGGCTGGCGGCTTCAGTTTTATGGTGATAGTTCATCGCTACCTCCGAGGATTAACACTCAACTACTTCCTGTCCTAAAAGCCACTTCCTGTGGCTTTTAGGAGTCGGTTTCTCTCTTTTCTCTTACGAAACCTCGCATTTCCCTTCGGAAAATGAGCAAGCCCTCCATGGTTTGCCTAGTTCTCACCCTGTTCGGAGGAGAACTAACTATAGTAGCTATACCGAAAGGGCAATGATACATTAATGTCTCATTTGACGTAATCACGTTTCATGACCGATCCCCTCACAAAGATGTCATTTACTACCGCGGGCGCGGCCCTTGGTATCGTTTCGACCGGGATCTCTTATTTCCTCCTAATCTACTACAACCAGGTGCTGGGGTTGTCACCCTCGCTGACCGGACTGGCGATGATGATCGCCCTGGTGGTAGATGCGGTTTCGGACCCGCTGGTCGGGCGCTGGTCAGACAGGGTCAAACATCGTCTTGGCCGACGTCATCCTTTTCTTTTCCTGTCGACGGTCCCGGTTGCGATCACTTTCTATTTCCTTTGGGCTGTTCCTGAGGCGATTCGGGCGGACGAAGGTTCGCTGTTTATGTACCTGGTTGGCCTTATCATCAGTCTGCGGATCTGCCTGACCATGTACGCGGTGCCCTTCTCAGCATTGACGCCTGAACTTGCGCCTGGCTACGAGGACCGCACCGCACTGCTCAACTACCAGAACTCTTCAGGCTGGTTTGTCGGCGCACTCTTTATGGTGCTGATGTATGCGATCTGGCTGGCGGATACACCTGAGTACCCTGATGGCATGGGTATATTGCGCGCAGACGGTTATGTTGAAGCCGCACTTGTTGAGAGTATATTTCTCATCATCCTGCTGGGTTTTGCTGCCTGGGGGACGGCCAGGTACATCCCCCAGCTCGCGTCACCACCTGATCGTGCCGGCTCGTTGTTCAGGATGTTTGAGGAAAGCGTCGAGACGCTCAAGGATCGTAATTTCCTTGCCATGGCGTTGTCGGGTATCTTAGGCGCGGCGGCTGCAGGCATCGGCACATCGTTATGGGTCTACCTGCAATCCTATTTCTGGATGATGGACGCGGAGCAGATCAGCACCCTGCTGATGGTGACCATTATTGCTTCGATCACCGCCTTCATCACCGTCCCGATCGTCACTCGGGGCCGCGATAAAAAACCCGTTCTCATCATTACCTCGGTGATCTCACTGCTGGTTGCTCTTGTTCCCATCTTCCTGATGACCCAGGGAATGTTCTTCGAGCGAGGTAGCGACGAGATGTTCTATGCCCTGCTGGTACGGGAAATTTTCTGGAGTACCACCCTCGTCATGGGCGGCACGCTGACCAGTTCCCTCATGGCGGACATCGTCGATGCCCGTGCGGCAGAGACCGGCAGAAGAGAAGAAGGGCTGGTGTTCTCGGTGCAGTCCTTTGTCGGCAAGTGCGCCAGTGGTATCGGTATTTTCTCGGCAGGTATCGCGCTGGCACTGATCAGCTTTCCCGCTGAAACGGATCCCGCCAGCATCCCGGTCGAGATCACCAACAACCTCGGATACATCTATATTCTCGCCCTGGTGCTGTTCTCCGCCACTTCCATCGCTGCACTGCTCGCCGTGCAGCTCGACCGCAAGGAACACGAGGCCAACCTCAAAAGGCTGAAAACCGGGTAAATATTTCTTCTCAAATGATACATTTATGTCTCATTTGAGTGTATAGTGTAACCCACCTTATAGAAACCAGCCCACAACGAGGCATCCGATGGCATCAACATCCATTCGGCCTTCAACCAATGAAGCCATTATCAACGCCGCTATTTCGACGCTTGCCGCTAACCCAGGTGCGTCCATCAATGAGATCGCGGCAAAGGCAGGTGTAGGTCGAGCGACTCTGTATCGCCAGTACAAAACCCGGGAAGACCTGATCCTGGCCATCCAGGAACGATCCATGAGGGAGACTGAGGCCGCCGTGCTTGCTGCCATCGAACCCGACATGTCAGCACTCGATACCCTCAATGCCATGTTCACTGCGGTCATTCCCCTGGGTGACCGGTTTCATTTTCTCAACAACAACTTCGCGTTTGATGAACGGCAGGCTGAGATGTACCAGCGCGAGCTCGACTGGGTGAACAGCCTGGTAAAGCGACTGAAACAGGAAAACGTCGTCGCCGCGGAGATCCCGGACTCCTGGGCCACGGCGCAGATGAACCAACTGGTATGGACCGCCTGGCAGGAAGTTGGCGAAGGCAGGATTGCATCAGCCGACGCACCGGCACTTGCACTGCGTACCTTCGTTAACGGTATGTCCAGCAAATAGGAGAGAGCCATGAGCGCACAGTTTGAAGCACCACGACAATTACTCGACAAGCAAACCTATCTCAGCGAAGAGTGGTTCGCGCGAGAAAAGCGTGACCTGTTTGATCGCTCATGGGTGTTTGCCTGCCTGGAATCGGATGTACCCGAAACCGGTGACTACATCACCCTCACCCACATGAATCATCCGCTGATGATCCTGCGTGACGAAGCCGGTGAGCTGAAGGCTTTTCACAACATCTGTCGCCACCGCGGCTGCGAGGTCCTCGAAGGCCACGGCAATACCGGCATAGCGATGGTGTGCCCGTATCACCGCTGGACTTACAAACTTGATGGTGAGTTGCGTGGTGTACCCAATGAGGAGGAATGCTTCGGCGAAGTCGACCGGTCGAACCTTGGCTTACATCCAGCCTCAGTGGGTGCCTACAAAGGCATGGTGTTTGTTAATCCGAGCGCCGATCCGGCAGAGGATTTCACCACCTGGATCGCCAACATGGATGATCATGCCTGGCCGCACGACCTCAGTAGCCTGAAGTACGAGGGCGAGGTGGTTTACGAAATGCTCTGCAACTGGAAGGTTTTCTACGAGAACGCCATTGACGGCTACCACCTCGGTTACCTGCACGACCAGACGCTCGGCAAAGTCTATCCCAGCAAAAATATCTGGGAGCCTGTTGGTCGAAACGTGGTCTGGTATTCAACAGAACGTGACGGGCAAAAGAGCTCAAACACCCTGCTGACTGAACAGATGACCAGCGGCTGGGGCGCCGGCATGGTTCCTGGCGCGGAACAGGCGAACTTCCCCGGTGTCGTCATGATGTTCCCCTTAACAATCCTGTCACCAAGCCCGTGGGGATTTTATATCTCTATTCTTGAGCCAGTATCTCCGGGCGTAACCAACATGCGTTCGCTCAGTTTCGGCCTTGAGGGTTCAAAAGGCCGTTATGTAGAAGCTGCCAAAAAGGACGACAACAACATTGTCAGGCTGGCAGACCTGGAACATCACCCGCTGGAATCCGGCAACTTCCAGATCGAGGACATGTGGATTGTCGAGAAGATTCAACGCAACCTCACCTCACCCCACTTCAAGGTCGGACCTTTGGCCGCCGGTGACGGCGCAGAGGGTCCCATCACACACTTCCAGGCCAGCGTCCTGGATCACGTTTCGCAAAACTGACTTTCAACCACGGCCGGTAAGGTAACCGCCGTGGCAAACTAAAGGAGCTCCCCATGGAATTTGTCATTCTGGCTGTGCCTTACATGCGAAGGCGCGGCGAAAAGATCGGTCGCGCCGGGTCTGACCCACAGCGATTCCAGGACCTGATGGAAGAAATGAAAATCCAGATGCAGTTTGCTGAGTCGGTTGGCTACAACGGTTTCTGCCTGACCGAACAGCATATGCAGGTGGAAGGCATCGAGACGACCACCAACCCGCTGTTCTGGGATTACTTTATTGCCCAGCACACGGAGAAGATGCGGGTCGGCCAACTTGGCATGAACCTGACTGCCGTGAACCCAATCCAGCTCGCAGAGAATCTCGCCATGCTGGATCACTTCACCCAGGGCAGGATGTTTGCAGGATTCTCACGCGGCAACACGCCGCGCTGGACCGGCACCTTTGGCCAGCACATCAACATCACTTCTACCCACTCGGATAAATCGGAAGCAGACCAGCGCAACCGTCGCGCCTTCATGGAAAACTGGAAACTGGTCAAGGCTCTCTGGACCGAAGAGGTTGTGAACCTGCAGGGCGAGTTCTGGCAGGCACCACCTGAAATGGACTGGGAGTTTGCACCAACAACAGAGTGGTCACCCGCCTCCGTGAAAGACGGCAAGTTGCAGGAAATTGGCATCGTGCCTCGCCCCTACCAGCAACCTCACCCACCTGTTTACGCGCCCTTCAGCTACAGCATGGAAACGGCAAAGTTCTGGGCTCGCGAAGGCGGCAAGATGATGAGCATGGTCAATGAAGAAAATGAACACTTTATTCCTATCACCCTGGATGTCTGCCTGAAAGAAGCACAGGCGCACGGCCGCAACATCGAGGCTGATGACATGCTCGCCCTGGGTGGCCACCTGATCATGGGGAGAAACCCCGCTGAAACAAAGGATCTTTACGAGGGCTTCGAGTGGCTCTTCAAGTTTGCCTACGATGCCCCACCCTACAAGGTCCCCATGGGTCGAATGTGGATGGGTTCACACCAGGAGGTGCTGGATCACGTGAGTCGCCTTAAGGAAACCTACGGCGTTAACGAGTACTTCCTATGGCACCACGTCGGCTACTTTGAACGCGACCAGGAACTCGCCATGCTGAACGAGTTTGCTGAGGCAGTTATCAAGCCAATGAGCGAGGCATAAGATGAAGAAACTGCTCGTCATCACACTCGCTGTAAGCTGCCTCATCGGTTGTGCAGAACCCTACGCCGACACCAACGCAGATACCGGGAGCATCAGTTTCATCTTTGAAGATGTTCGCAACAACAAATTCGATCAGCTATTCCATTATTGTTGAGGAGCATGCCGGCACGCTCGACGTCGTGCCGGACGGCCCGGGCAAGGGCGCTACCTTCCTGATCTGCCTGCCAGTCAGCGACTGAATCAGCGTTTAATCAGCACCAATCACAATCATGTTGTCGGTGTTGTCCCCGTTGGCTGCACAGCCCTGGCGGTAAATCTCATAGATCGACTTTGCATCAACGATGCCGAGGATACTGCCGTCTTCTTCGATGTTGACGTTGCAGCCGTAGATCGCAAACCACACCTCGGTTTCTTCCGTGTTGTCTTCTGAGACAAGCAATGTGTGGATGGAATGTGCCGGCTCGTACAGGTAAGAACCCGCACGGTTAACGTAATCCGGATATTCCTTGTAGTACCAGCTGCCTGAGTGCGTAACAGCAAATACGGGCCCCGTGTGATAGTGCGTCTGCACCGCATAACCAGGCTGCCATCGCGTGCGCACAACCCACAGGCCAAGGTTCAGGTCGACATGTAACACCTGCACCTTAGAACCATCGTCGGATTCCAGCCACGGCAGATCATCACGACCAATGTGCAGCGCTTCCGCCGCATCATTCATTGGGATTTTGAATCCACCCTGTATTGTTGCACCCAGGTCAGTTGCTTCAGACATTGCTCCCTCTCTTTTTCTTATCTAATTGTCACGTTAGTAATGCCTCAATGCTAACCTATGTGCATGAGGAACACTGTCTATTTCCTTGTTTTTGAGTGGAAGCATTCCGCTTATGTGCTGGCCCCGGCGACGTTGATGCTGCTTGCGCTGTTCTTCTATCTGTCAGGAACGCTCTACACCGGCAACTATCCCTGGTACCTCGCTACGCCGCAGGAAGGCCACGGCATGATCACGCTCCTGATCACGATTCCTTCATTCGTAGTCCTGTGCACCATTCTTGGGAACCGGCGCAGTCTGGAACTCGCGCAGATTATCGATGCAGCCAATGGCACCGCATTAACCCAGGCGGTCACGCAGATGCCAATCAAACACCTGCTCCTCGGGTGCCTGATCGGTTTTCTTTACGCGACACTGGTCAACATTCCCGGCAATGCCCTGAACTTCTTTGAAACAAACACACAGGAGCGATCATTTATCGTCGGGCAATGCCTTATCTGGGTGTTCCTGGGGGTGTTACTTTTTTACCGGGTTCGTGTAGCAAGGGCTTTTAGGGAGGCCAGTGAACGTGTGCCTGTCGATATTTATGAGACAACCAACCTCAAACCTTTTGCACAGATTGGCCTGCTTGATGTCCTGACTATTGCCGCGGGGTTAGTGTTATCCACCGTCCAGTCGATGGACTTCAGCTTCCGTCCAGACAACTACTCAAAGGCGCTGATCATCCTGATACCAGCCATGTTCTTCCTGGCAACCTATCCCATGAGCGGACTGCATCGCCGTATGCAGGCACTCAAGCAGGCAGAACTGGACAAGCTGGGCAAACTAATCAGTGCAGCAGACAAGGCTATTGATGACGCGGCGATGCACAAGCTGGAGGTTCTGCTGCAACGACGTGAGCGCACCAGCGCGTTACCCACCTGGCCCGTGGACATGGCAATCGTCCAGCGGTTTCTCTTCTATATTGTTATCCCACCGCTTGCATGGGTTGGCGCCGCTCTGGTTGAATTCGCCGTGGATCAATTCATCGGTTAACTCATATGAAAGCAGTTCAGTGTGTGGAACACGGCGGCCCGGAACTCCTCAAGGTTGTGGATATTGAGCCACCGGGTGCGCCTGAAGCAGGCCAGATAAAAATTGCGCTCGAAGCACGAGGCATCCAGTTCAGCGATCTTGTGCGGTTTGAAGGCACCTACCAGGTCAAGACGCCCCTGCCCTTTGTTGTTGGCGGAGAAGCCGCAGGTAAAGTCATTGAAGTCGGTGAAGGCGTAGAGGATTTTCCGGTGGGTGACACAGTCATCTGCCCCGGTGGATGTGTTGAAGAGATCAACATCAGCGCACGAGCGGCGACACATATTCCGTCACACATCGACCTCAACATCGCCGCATCCTTCAGGAACAACTATTCGACCGCCTACTTCGGTCTGCAGCGCGGCCAGTTGCAGGCCGGCGAAACCCTGCTGGTACACGGTTCTGCTGGCGGCGTCGGGCTTGCCGCCGTTGATATAGGCAAACTTATGGGCGCAACTGTCATCGGCACTGCATCGAGCGATGAAAAGCTTGAGGTTGTTAAAGCCATGGGCGCTGATCACGTCATCAACTATTCAGATGGGTTTCGCGACCAGGTCAAAGCGCTCACCGGTGGGCGTGGTGCGGACGTCATCTACGACCCCGTCGGTGGCGACGTTTTCGATGAATCCGTTCGGTGCATCGCGCCATTCGGACGCATCCTGGTCCTGGGATTTACCTCCGGGCGCCCTGCACTTGCGAAGACGAACCACCTGCTGGTTAAAGACGCTTCTGTTATCGGTTACACGGTCGGCGGCCTTCAGCAGCACAACCCCGAGTGGAACCGTCGCAACAACGAGGTCATCCTGGACTGGCTGTCTTCAGGTCGGATCAACCCTCATGTTTCGCACGTGTTACCGATGGAAGAGATTCACGAGGGGTATCGTCTGATTGTCGATCGCAAAGTTATAGGCAAAGTCATCATCACCAACTGACATGATGCTGTCAGGAGGACTCAGGTAACCTCCTTGGTATCAGCATAGCGGAGATACGCATGATCACCCTCGTCACCCTGCCACCCGCCTTTGGATTGCGAAACGTGAGCCCTTTCTGCCTGAAAGTGGAAATGGCACTCAAGCACGTTGGCATTGATTTTGACATCACCTCTGAAGCAGACCCGCGCAAGACGCCCAAGGGCAAACTGCCATACCTCATTCTGGACAACGGGGAAAAAATCCCGGATTCAGAACTGATCCTCGAACACCTCGACGAGATCAGCCAGGGCAAACTCTACGGTTCATTGACGCCGCAGGAGAAAGCAGTAGGTACAGCATTTGTCCGCATGGCCGAGGATCATCTCTACTGGCTGGGTGTCGCCAGCCGCTGGCTGGACGACAAGTGGTTCCCGCACGTGGTCTCAAACTTCTTCGGTTTTGTCCCGGGCATATTGAGAGGTTTCGTGTCCAGGCAGGCACAGAAGCAGGTTGAGCAGACTATGCACCTTCATGGGCTCGGCCGACACACACTGGAAGAGCAGAAAGCATTTGCGCGTCGGGACCTGCAGGCAATTGCCGACCAGGTGATGCAGAACTATCACATCGTGGGAGGCCGGCTTACGGTTTATGACTTCGCAGTAGCATCGGTGCTGGTTGGATTCATGGAGAACCAGCCGGAAACCTGGCTATCTGAGATCGCCAACAGCTATCCCAGCCTGAAGGAATACGTTAAGCGAATCCAGGGTGAAGTGGGCGTCTGGGCTCGCGAAAACCCACCCTGATGTGTGATAGCCTGTCGCGGTTATTTATCGAGACAGGAGATCCGGATGGACTTGTCGTTTGGTCCTCAGTACGACGATTTTCGCAGCGAGGTGCAGCAGTTCCTGCAGGACCATGGCCCGAGCGCACCATCAGGTGCACTTTCACCAGGGTCTGATGAAGGTATCGAGTGGCAGAAAAAGCTGATTGAACACGGCTACGCTGCACGAACTATCCCAAAAGAATACGGCGGCTTCGGTGCAGATCCGGACATCATCAAGTCGCGCATCATCGCCGAAGAGTTCTCCAATGCGCAGGTGCATTCCGGCCTGGGTGGCCAGGGTATTTCCATGCTCACACCTGTGTTGCTGAACATGGGAACCGAAGAGCAGAAGCAGCAGTTTGTTGGCCCGACCATTCGCGGGGAGATGATCTGGTGCCAGGGCTACTCCGAACCCGGTGCTGGCAGTGACCTCGCCAGCCTCACCACAAAAGCTGAACTCGATGGTGATGAATGGGTGGTGAATGGCCAGAAGATCTGGACCAGTACCGCTCACCTTGCCGACTGGATTTTCTGCCTGGTCAGAACGGAACCAGAAGCACCTAAACACCAGGGCATATCATTCCTCCTGTTCCGCATGGACACGCCTGGTATCGAAATCCGGCCCCTGGTTGATATGACCGGCAACGCAAACTTCAACGAGGTTTTCTTTACGGATGTACGCGTCCCGAAACACCAGATCGTCGGGCAACGCGGCCAGGGCTGGCAGGTAGCAAACGCCATCCTTGGATTTGAGCGTGGTTCACTCGCACCACCCGATGCAGCACAGACGCGCCTCAATGGTGTCGTCAAGCTGATGAATACAGAAACCATCAATGGCGAACGCCCCATCGACAACCCGGTGTTTCGCGACCGGCTGATGAAAATACAGGGCCGTGTCCTCGCTATGAAGGCCAATGACATGCGCCTGCTGTCGGCACAGATAAACAAAAACCAGGATGTGAAGCTTGCCGGCATGATCGTGAAACTGCTCGGCACAGAACTCAGGCACGAACTGGAGGCACTCGCCATTGATGTCATGGGTGAGATCGGCATTGCCTATGGCGACAACCCTTATCTCAAGGGCAACGGCAGTTGGCAGTACCAGTACATGTACTACCTTGGACTGATCATTGGCGGCGGTACATCGCAGATCCAGAAAAATATCATCAGCGAACGTGGCCTGGGGATGCCCAAAGAGCCGAAAGTTGAGAGCAAGCAGTAGGAGCGCAGCATGGAATTTGGATTATCAGAAGAACAGACCCTGCTGCAGGACAGCGTAAACAGATTCCTTACGGACCAGGTACCACTTGAAGCCGTGCGGGAGATTGCCGCCGGTGACAAGGATGACAGTGCTGTATGGGCCGGGCTGACTGACCTCGGCATTCCGGGACTTATGATCAGTGAAGCCAATGGCGGTCTTAGCCTCGGCTACCTGGATGCGGCAGTTGTTGCAGAGAGCCTCGGCTACCACGTGACACCTTCGCCCTATATCTCCAGCGCAGTCATTGCACCAGTGGCATTGCAAACCGCGGGACAACGAGAGGACCTTCTTGGCAGCGTCGCGACAGGCGAGCGCCGTATTGGTATCGCTTTCGGCGAGGGTATAGGCGCACGTGCTGATGCTGGTATCAGCGAATCAGGTGGAAAAATATCAGGCAAATCCCTCTTCGTGCTCGATGGCGCCGCAGACAACTACCTGGTTTCCACAGCGGACAAAAAGATCTATCTGGTTGAGGCCGGTGCAGCAACCCGCTCAAACCTGCAAACCGTTGATGTGACCAGAACTACCTGCGAACTCAGTTTTGACAACGCTGATGCTGAACTCATTTCCGATGACCGGGAAGTCTTCGAAAAAGCGATTGATGCAGCGGCAGTCATCATGGGTGCCGATAGCCTCGGTGCCGCCCAATGTTCTCTGGATCAGGCCGTCATCTACGCCGGACAGCGTGAGCAGTTCAACCGTGTGATTGCATCCTTCCAGGCGGTGAAACATATGTGCGCCGAAATGGTTTCAGAACTTGAGCCTTGCCGCTCCATGGTCTGGTACGCTGCGCACGCGCTGGCCGAGATTCCGGAAGAAGCGCGCATGATGGCCTCGCAAACGAAATCGCATCTGTCGGAAGTTGGGCAGTTCGTCACCAGGACCGCAACCGAGGTGCATGGCGGCATGGGCTTTACGGATCTTGTTGGCCTGCATTACTGGTTCAAGCGGGTTGGGTTTAACCGGCAGATACTGGGGTCGCCGGAGATGCATCGGGAGCGTGCGTTTAAGGTGCAGAATCTGGCGGCTTAGTCTTCCGGTAAACCCCTCGTCATGTCGACCGGGTCACGCTGACCGGAACAGCCGACAGGCTGTGGAGCGGAGACATCTCAAACCTTGATTCTCGCGAGAACCTAGATCCCTCGGCTACGCTCGGGATGACGAGGGTTTCGGTCGGGGTGACGGGGGATGCGTGACGGAGTGACGGGGGATACATGACGGGGTTATCGCGAGAGTCTAACGTGCCCCCTTAGCCTCCAACCCCGCCTGTATCTCCGCATGGTACTTCTTATCAATCTTGTACCCCGCATAAACAAAAGCAGCAAGAATCCCCCACACCATCGCAAATGGTCCGTCGATAATCCCGAGCGCATAAATCTTGTCCGCAGGAATCTCGCTCGGATCAACCCCCCTCGGAAAATCGATCAGGTCCAGCGCAACCCCCGCAACAACATGTCCGATACCATTGGTGGTCTTGGCAAAGAAGGTACGCGCTGAATAAAAGATGCCTTCCTGGCGCCTGCCGGTCTTCAACTCATGCTCATCTGCAATATCCGCAAGCGCAGATATCACACTGATATTGAGTATTGAGCCGCAGGCCGAAGCCACCGTGCCAAAAGCAACCACAAAGGCAACCAGGGTCCAGCTTGAGTTTTCTGGTGCCATATCAAGCAGCCGCAATGTCACCGCGGCCGACCAGAACACACTCAATCCACCTGCGGTCGCCACAATCGCCCACCGTTTTTCGATGATCTGGTGCAATGTTGCCGCGGTGGCAAAACCGATTGCGTAGCCAAACACGTTGCTCAGGATCAACGCCGCAATCTGCTGGTCTGTGAACTGCCAGTAGAAGGTGTTCATGTACAGACCCAGCGTTTCGTGGGTACCGATCATGACGCTGAGCAGGAACAGACCGAGCAGCAGGTACAGGTAGTTACGGTTCTGGATCACCGACCACATTTCACGGAATAACTGGAAGAAGCTGAAGGGCGGCAGATCATCCGGCACTTTCTTCATGCGCGTGATCTGCCCACGTGTTGCGTATGCCGAACCCAGCATGCAGACCATAATCAGGCTGCAACAGAAGAACACAACGGGATAGTAGGCAACCTGGTTCATGCGCCCGTTGTCGAATGCGGGAAAGATAAACACCCACACCGCAATGTGCATGATGATGACACCAATATAGGTGAACACATTGTTGTAGCTCATGATGCGGGAGCGCTGGATGTAGTCATCAGACAGCTCGGCACCCATCGCCAGGTGCGGCACCGCAAACAGCGTCGAGCAGATGCGCATCAACACGGTGAACACCGCAAACCAGGCAAACAACGCCCAGTCGCTGATCCCTTCCGGCGGATTAAAGATCAGGTAGATGGTGATGATAAGGGGGAGCGGCGCTGCATACATGAACGGATGCCGCCGGCCCATCTTTGATCGCCATCGATCAGATATGGAACCCATCAGTGGGTCAGTGATGGCATCAGACGCAATGCCGATCGTAACCGCCGCGGCCGTCAGCGTGCCCGATAGCTCCAGGATCTGGTTGTAGTAGAAGAAGGTGAGCGCATTAAAAATCCAGTTCGTTGCAGCTTCACCCGATGCACCAATACCAAAGGCAACCTTGGTTGGTATGCTGACCTCATCCCTGTTGCCTGCCATGGTGTTTAGTAACGTCTGCCGTTACACAACAACACCTGCATCTGTCATCTGCTTGATGCGATCGTCAGATATCGAAAACTCTCTCAACACTTCAGCGGTGTGCTCACCATGATCCGGTGCATGCCTCGATGGTGTCAGCCGCTCGCCACCAAAACGAGCCGGTGCTTTCACAATGCGCATTTTGCCCATCAACGGGTGATCAACCACATCAACGGTATCGTTAGCGGCAACCTGGTCCTGCGCAAGCACTTCATCCTTGTTCAGGCAGCGTGCACAGGGTACATCAGCTTCTTTCAGTTTCTCGATGACCTCATCCGTGGTCAGTTCAAGGAATGCATCCGCAACCAAACCCTGGAATACATCAAGGTTGGCAACCAGTTTCTCCATCGAGTTGAAGCGCTCGTCTGCCAGCAGGTGCTCCATGCCCAGTGCTATCAACATACGCATCTGCTGGTCCTGGGTACCGGCTGAAATTGTGACACCGCCATCTTTGGTCAGCGTCAGCTGATAAAGGAGATCGATGAGCAGCATTTCCTGCTGCACGTCTTCATCCAGCAGGGTGTGATTCTGGAACCCATCCGGGAACACAAAGAACAATCCGGAATCCAGCATGGACAGGTCAATATGCTGGCCTTCGCCGGTACGTTCGCGAACAAACAGGGCACACGTAACAGCCTGGCAGGCGGTATATGCGGTGATCTTGTCGCAGATCAGCGTCCTGAAGAAAGCGGGTTCGTCTCCAACACCCTGTGTAGCAGTCAGACCGGCATGTGCCTGGATGATCGGGTCATACGCCGGCGCACTGCCGAGAGGCCCCTCCTTGCCAAACCCGGAAATCGCCGTGTAGATCAGCTTCGGGTTGATTTCGCGAAGCACGTCACTGCCAAGGTTGTTCTTTTCCATCACACCGGGGCGGAAGTTGTGAATCACCACATCAACCTGCGGGATCATCTCCTTGATCAGGGCCTGGCCTTCCTCCTGCTTGAGATCAACGCGAATGGACTGTTTGCCGCGGTTGCAGTTTGCAAACAGGGAGGAGATTCCCGCCTTATTCGTTCCAATGTAGCGCATCGGGTCACCCACGTTGGTCGGCTCGACCTTGATCACCCTCGCGCCCTGCTCGGCGAGCATCATGGCGGAGAACGACGCGGTGATCATCGTAGAGAATTCAAGAACAGTAATACCTTCAAGTGGCTTCATCGGATACCTCAGTTACGGCTGGTTGAATCGGTTGATTCGTTTGACTCGGTTGAATTTGTTCAGGCACAGCATCGTTTTTTTCTTCGGTTTCTTCAACAGTCACCGAAGAGAACACAAGGTACAGGGTCACCATGACCACTGAAATGATAGCGCCGATAATGTACTGCGCCCTGTCAGATAGGGTTTTTGTAGACATGTTTGGCATTGTATATCCTTGACCACCAATTTGAGACAGCTACCGAAGACGTACATAACCAGATGATTCCACGCATTGACGCTCACCAGCATTTCTGGAAATACAACGATACCGACTACCCATGGATGACCGATGCGCTGCGCATCCTTAAACAGGATTACCTGCCCGGTCACCTTGAACCTTCACTGCTTGAAAACGGCTTTCATGGCTCTGTGGTTGTTCAGGCAAGGCAGATCCAGGCAGAAACCGACTTTCTCATTGAAATGATGGAGGGCAGCAAAATGGTCAAAGCGGTTGTCGGCTGGGTAGACCTGACCGCACCCAACCTGCTCTCGATATTGTCAAACTACAGTGGTCGTGTCGCTGGCTTCAGGCACCTCATCCACGATGAGTCAGACGTCGACTTTATGCTTGGTAGCGATTTCATGCGTGGCATCAGGATGCTGGCTGACTTTAACTACACTTACGACCTCCTGATCCGTCCGGAACATCTCTCGAACTCGGTCAAGTTTGTTGACGCCTTCCCGGACCAGCCGTTTGTCATTGATCATCTAGCCAAACCTGTTTACACCGATGAAGGTCACGCCGCCTGGCTATCTGGATTTACGGAACTGGCAGAACGCGACAACGTCCGCTGCAAGCTTTCCGGACTCGTGACTGAAGTC
The DNA here is from genome assembly GCA_963921285.3 of Pseudomonadales bacterium. GTDB lineage: Bacteria > Pseudomonadota > Gammaproteobacteria > Pseudomonadales > Azotimanducaceae > UBA9659. The sequence goes on along the minus strand of CAWUFD020000015.1, from coordinate 4,009,387 downwards.
GAGCCAGCGGACTACGACGACGAAGAGATCAATATCGACCAGTTTGTACCATTTATGGACACGGCTCTTGAGGCGTTTGGTGCAGACCGACTCATGTTCGGGTCTGACTGGCCTGTCTGTACTCTCGCAGCCACCTATGATGAAGTGTATGACATCGTCGACACCTATATTGATCGCCTCAGCGCAAGTGAGCAGGAAGCGATCATGGGTAGAACCGCGGCGAGCTTTTACAACATCTCGATATAGACGGAGCAATCACCCATGGCAGAGTTTGGCGTTGTAATTTTCCCGACTGACTACACGATCCAACCTATTGAACTGGCCAGGGCACTGGAAGAGCGCGGACTCGATTCCCTCTTTGTGCCAGAACATACCCACATTCCGGCGTCTCGCCGCACGCCTTATCCTGCTGGCGGAGACCTGCCAAAAGAGTATTCGCACACCTATGATCCGTTCATCACACTGACGGCCTGCGCGGCAGTGACTGAAAAACTGAAAGTCGGCACCGGCATCTGTCTCGTTGTGGAACGCGACGTACTGACCCTCGCAAAAGAAATTGCGACCCTGGATCGAATGTCAGGCGGCCGGTTTATCCTGGGTATCGGCGCCGGCTGGAATGCTGAGGAAATGGAAAACCACGGCATCGACTACACCAAAAGATGGAAAGTGGTTCGCGAAAAGATCCTTGCCATGCGTGAACTCTGGACAAAGGAAGAAGCCGAATTCCACGGTGAGTTCGTCGACTTTGATCCAGTCTGGTCCAACCCAAAACCGGTGACACCGGGCGGCCCACCTGTCTGGATGGGGGCAACGTCAAAGTGGAGCTACGATCGAATCGCAGAATACTGCGATGGCTGGCTGCCGATTGCCGGTCTCGATGCTGGTCACCTGCCGCATATCGAATCTGCACTGACCAATCGCGGCAGGCAGCTGTCTGATATCACCCTCGCCATGTTCGGTGTCCCGCCGGACGAGAACTTTATCAACGGCAAGATACAGGAAGGCTTCACCCACCTGGTGTTTGGCTTGCCACCCGAAGGGCGCGATACGGTACTGCCCTTGCTCGATCAGTATGCCGCCATAGTCGAAAAGGTTCGCTAGTCGATGGCGACAAGCCTGCTCGCACTGCTGGACGACATCGCAACGGTACTCGATGACGGCTCGGTAATGACCAAGGTTGCTGCCAAACGCACCGCTGGTGTGCTTGGTGATGATCTTGCACTGAATGCAGAGCAGGTATCCGGCGTGCGCGCCGAAAGAGAACTGCCGGTTGTCCTGGCCGTGTTCAAGGGTTCGGCGAAGAACAAGTGCATCATTGTCCCCGTCGCGCTGCTGCTCGCTGCCTTTGCCCCCTTCATGATCACGCCGTTACTCATGATTGGTGGCGCGTACCTCTGTTATGAGGGATTCGAGAAAATTGCGCATAAGTTCCTGCATCCCGGTGATGAGGAGAAAGAGGCGGAGGAGATACTGAACGCGCTGCACGATCCAGCCGTTGACCTCGCCCAGTTCGAAGCGGAAAAGATCAAGGGCGCCATTCGTACCGACTTTGTTCTCTCGGCTGAAATTATTGTGATATCGCTGGGCGCCGTGCAGGGCTCAGCCATGGCAACGCAGATCGGCACGGTTGTGGCTATCGCCGTACTGATGACCTTTGGCGTGTACGGCCTGGTCGCGGCAATAGTGAAACTGGATGACGCCGGGCTCTATCTTGTGAAAACAGGCGACGGGGCTGGCTTCAGAAATGCACTTGGTAACGGCATCCTGTCGTTTGCACCCTATCTGATGAAAAGTCTTACCATCGTCGGCACGGCGGCGATGTTCCTTGTCGGCGGCGGTATCCTCGCTCACGGTATCCCCGGGGTCGAACACCTGTTTGAAGGATTGGTCGCCCCCATCGAACACATGACGGTCATATCCGTTATTGCGATACAGCTGCTTAACGCGGTGCTCGGCATCATCGCTGGCGGACTGCTGGTACCAGTGGTGGCGGCAGGCAGCAGCGTCTACAAGCGCTTCAAATGAGCCAGTTTGAGTTTGTCCAGGTTACGGTTGCCATCATTCTTGGCCTTGGTGTTACCGAGATACTTCGCAACCTGGGTGAACAGATTCGCCATCGGCATGTTCTGAACATCTGCCCAGAGCAGATCATGGCAAGTGCGCTACTGCTCTGCGTGACCCTCATCTATCTCTGGTCGTTCTGGTCCAATGAGGCGGTTACGTGGACCATCGTGTTGTTCGCCGTGCAAGCCGCATCGGCAATCAGTCTTGCACTTGCTGCGCAGTTGATCCGGATTGATTGTGCTTCAGAGCAGACCCCTGCTGAGCAGTACTACTCCAACAGTGTCGCCACCTATATCGCATGGGCATCCGCACCGGGTTTTGCGATGTTGTTCATCCTGCTGAGCAGAACGGACCTTGAGTCGGTCGACTATGTGCGACTAATGATCATACCGCTGCTTCTTACGTTGGGGTTTGTGCACAAGCCGTTGCTGCATCGTAGTGTGATTTTGTTTTTGTTGGTGACGGTTGTGTTTGGGGGGCTGAATCAGTTCAGTCTGGATTGAGATCCCTCCGCTTCGGTCGGGATGACGAAAGCGACGTCATCTCGAGCGACCGGGGTCGCGCACGACCCAAAGGCGAAGTGGAGAGATCTCACCCTCAACCAAACCCCATATCCAAATAAGGCACCCCACCCTCCAACCGCTTCCGCCGACCATCCATAAACCGGGCAGCAAAATCATCCTCGATGTTCTCTACATCCATATGCAGATGTATCACCGCATAAAGACTGAGCTCACGCAGTTTCAGGAGATCAGGAAATGAAGGCAGCATCAGCGCCGCAGTGTCGTTCTCTCTCGAATAGCCTTCAAGGAATGTAACCAGGAACTTCTCTGCCGCAGCAACTTCCTCACCAGGCGTCACCCACGGCTGTAAGACAACACCAAAGAGAATTGTCGCCACGTCATAACCGAACCATGAGTACGACACGTCATCAAAATCAAAAAACGTTAATCTGCCATCGTCGACAAAGAAGTTTCCGGCGTGGGCATCACCGTGAATCAAACCGTACACATCGGGTGACTTGGGCAATGCCAGCAAGCGCGTCTTAAGATCAGCAGCGATCTCGAGTATCGTCGCCTGACCGGGAATTCGAGCCTCAAAGTCATGGTTCTCGTCCTCAAGCCAGGAGTAGCGCGGATACGCCGGCTTGAAACCCGCAGCGAGGCGATGGAACTCACCAATACATCGACCCCACTCCCTTATCAAAGAATCGCTAAAGGGTTCACTGTATCCCGCTACACCCGGGCTCTTCTGGAACCTTGCAAAGACAAAATTGCCTTCATGACCAACCAGCTCGCCATCCGGTAGTGTAAGCGGCGCCGCGACACTAGCACCCTCCTTGGCAAGATGCCCGACAAACTCCAGTTCACACAGCACCTGTTCCGGGGATCGGTGCGAGTGGTGAGTAATTCGCACTACACTGTCCCCCACCCCATAAACGAAGTTCTCAAAACCCTGCAGGTCTTCCGCTGCATCAAAGTCGAGACCAACTTGTTTAAAGATTGCGCGGGCAACCTCCGGGGTGAAATCGTTGAGTGCCTGTGCTTCCACTTTCTTTACATCCAATCTGGGTTGCCGGATATTAGCGCTTTGCCACGAATTCGAGAACAACATGAAGTTAGCCCTGTTTGGAATTAACACTGGTCCATGCGCTGACCCGGCGGTCATGAAAAACGTTGCGGTTGCCGCAGAATCAGCAGGATTCGAATCCTTATGGACAGGTGAACACGTTGTACTGCCGGACCCGCAGGTACCACCTTCACCTGCACCACCACTGCTGCCGTTTGTGCATCCTTTTACTTCCCTGGCCTATCTTGCCGCCGTTACCGACAACATCCTGCTCGGCACAGGTATCACATTGATCGCTCAACGAAACGCGGTTGTGCTCGCAAAGGAAACGGCCTCGGTTGACCACATATCCAACGGACGACTGCTGTTCGGCATCGGCGCGGGCTACCTGACACAGGAGTTCGACGCGCTTGGCGTGAACTTCGACGAACGCGGCGCACGCACCGACGAATACATTGATGCAATCCGTGAACTCTGGACATCAGAGAACCCGTCATTCGAAGGTAAATTCGTCAACTACAGTGGCATCCAGAGCCGACCACTTGCAAAACAAGCAGGCGGCCCACCTGTCATCGTTGGTGGCACCAGCAAAGCGGCGTATCGCCGGGCCATTCAGAAAGGCCAGGGCTGGTATGGTTTCGCACTGGACGTGGAACAAAGCAAAGCCAGCATTGATGCCTTACATGCCACTGCCGACAAGGTCGCAAGGGATGCATCACTGGGCGAACTTGAGATCAGCATCACTCCACGTGCACCTCTGACCGATGAGTTGCTTAAGCAATTCGAGGATATGGGCGTTTCCAGATTGATCCTTCTGCAAACAGGCCAGAACGAAGAACAGTTACTCGGCTACGTGGACCAGATCGCCAGCGATTTTCTGTCATGAGTATTGTAGGTCTGATCAGTCCAGGTGCCATGGGTGCCTCTGTCGGTGCAGCCGCGGCGCAAACCGGTAACACAGTGCTTTGGGCCGGCGATGATCGAGGCGATGCAACCAGGGAACGGGCGGCGCGGGCAAACCTGGAAGACTGTGGCTCAATTGCAAACATGGCCACGCGTGCCGACATCATCCTCAGTGTCTGTCCTCCACACGATGCAGAGAATGTCGCAGCATCGGTGATTAATGCCGGCTTCAAAGGTCTCTATCTCGAAGGCAACGCGATCTCTCCTGTTAAAACCCGAGCGATCGAAGCCGAACTGAAACAAGCTGACATCGAGATGGTTGATGGCGGCATCGTCGGTGGGCCTGCATGGACGGCTGATGCAGGCACGATGTTGTACCTCTCAGGCGAACGCGCAGACGAGATCGCAGCGCTTTTTGTCAACTCGCCACTCGGCACGACCATCATTAACACCGATATCGGCGCTGCTTCGGCGATGAAGATGTGTTTTGCCGCCTACACCAAGGGATCAATCGCATTGCTCACTGCCATCCTGGGCGTTGCCGAAAGAGAAGGCGTGCGCTCAACGCTGGAAACACAGTGGGGAGAAAAGTTCTCTCAACAGACACACCGACAGGTGACCACCAGTTCAGCCAAGGCCTGGCGATTTGCCGGAGAAATGCGGGAGATCGCAGAAACCTTTGCAGGCGCAGGTTTACCTGGAGGATTTCATCTTGGCGCTGCAGAAGTGTTTGAACAGCTCAGTGCATTCAAGGACGACCCCGCGAAGGATATGGACGCGCTGCTACTGGAGCTGCTCAAGCGGTAGCTGCAGCGTCCAATCTCTGGATTTCCTTTTTCAGCATCGAGCGTCCCCAGGCAAAGGCGACGACGCCGAGCAGCACATTGGATACCGCAAGCGCAATAAAGATACCGATGTAACCCCAAAGCCGGTTAAACAGGATCGCGAGAGGAATGTAGATAATGAACGCCCGTGCAACTGACATGATAGTTGGCGGCATAGGCTTGCCGAGCGCCACGAACAGCGAATGCGACACCTGGCCCACACCCATCAGGCCAAAACTGATCGGCACGATTAAAAGGAACCACTGCGCCGCCTCAACAAGCTCAGCCTCATCGTTGATCAGTTCCACAAACAGGTAACCAAAAGGTGCCAGCAGGGCAAAACAGACCACGCCCCACACAAGGCAGAACACATCGGAGATTCTGAGCCCCTTGTAGATCCGCTCGGTTTTCCTTGCTCCCCAGTTCTGGCCCACAAAAGGCGCGACGCTTGATGCAAGCGCACCGAGGATCATCGTGGTCAACATCTCGATTCGAGACACAATGCCATACGCCGCGACAATAGCATCACTGTGTGCAGCAAGCAGTGCGATGGTGACGGCAAGACTGAGGGGGCCGATCAGGTTTGAAAGCATCGACGGCAAGGCGATGTAGAGAATACCGCGCGAGGATGCAACAAACCCCTCCATCATCTGCCTGAACTTCAATATATGCTCTATGGCGACAAGATAGCCAAGCGCAATGATCCTCACGCAGCCGATGAGAATGAAACTATACGCAGAGCCAACCAGCCCAAGCGCAGGTAAACCGAACAATCCGAATATCAGGCAGGGCGAGACAATCAGTTGTACGCCGGATGTCACTGTCATCACATAACCCGGCATTTTTGCGATGCCCAACGCCCGTAGTACGGTGCTCGCCACCATGGGCAGGGTAAAGGTAATAAGCCCCAGCACCCAGACTTCAGCGTATCCCGTTACCAGGTCCAGCACTTCACCCTTGGCACCGATAAGCCCATAAAGCGATCGCAACCAGGGGTAGGTGCCGAAGGTCAGCAGTATCGTCAGGAGGATAGTGAGGATCATCGTGTGTGTCGCAACCCGCTTCACCTGCTCCCTGTCCCCTGAACCTTCAGCACGAGCGATCAGTGAAGAAGCACCTATGCCAACACCCATGGACACACTGGTCAACGCCATGATGACAGGAAACATGAAACTGTAGGCGGCCAGTTCCCTGGCGCCGAGTACACCGATGTAGATCGTCTCGATCATCGACGCAAGAATCATCGAGGAGATACCCAGGAAATACGGGATCGTCATCCGGGTCAGTTGCGCACCAACCTTGCCCTGGGTCAGGTCAAAAACAGCCATCAGTGCATCTTCCAGATCGCTGTCTTATCATGCAATTTCAATATCTAGTTTCTGTCCCGATAGGGGCGGAAACTAGGCAAGCCATGGACGGCTTGCTCATTTTCCGAAGGAAAATGCGAGGTTCCGTAAGAGAAAAAAAAGAAACCGACTCCTGAAAGTCACAGGAAGTGACTTGTAGGACAAAAACAAAAAGCGGAGATATCAGGATGTCATTACGCCTTGGTGTACACGTTGGGCAGCAGAACATGTCCATGGACAGTATGCGAGCCCTCTGGAAAAAGCTCGACGACAAGGTCGACTGGATATCTGCCTGGGATCATTTTTATGAGGCGCCGCCGGCCGGTGGCACCATCGATCACTTTGAGGCGATGACAACTCTAGGTGCACTTGCGGCAGATACCAGCAAAGCACGCCTCGGTGTTCTCGTCTTATACGTTGGCTACCGAAACCCCGCCAGCATCGCCAAGGCAGCTGCAACGCTCGATCACATTTCCGGCGGAAGGTTTGAACTAGGTCTCGGTGCAGGCTGGCATATTCCAGAAGCAACAGCTTACGGTTATGACTTTCCCGGTATTGGCGACAGGTTGGATATGCTGGATGAGGCAACCACCATCATCCGCGGCATGCTGACGCAGGAGCGGACAACCTTTTCCGGCAAACACTTCAGGTGTGAAGATGCCTCCAACCTGCCAATGCCAGTGCAGGATCACATGCCAATCTGGATTGGCGGCATGGGAGAGAAAAAGACCCTCAAGCTGGTCGCCAAACACGCTGATGGGTGGAACGCTGCATATACCAGCGTTGAAAACTTTACGCGCCTTGGCGGCGTCCTGGATGAATGGTGCGAAAAACTTGAACGAGACCCTGCATCACTACAACGCTCCATCAACCTGACATTCAACCTTGCTCTCGACCAGCAGGGTGTTGATGACGAGCGCACAAAGCTGCGGAACGCGTGGGGTCCGGCTGCCGAGCGAATCGAAGGCGGCGCGCTCTTGTGCACGCCGACGGAAGCCGTTGACCGAATCATGGCCTACCGGGAAGCCGGCGCTGACATGATCAACGTTGCACTACGAGCGCCGTGGAATGAAGATGCCCTGGACGCCTTCTTGAGGACGTGGTACCGAAAGTGCGTTGACGGAATCGCGCCCTGCTTGCGAGGTGAATAGGCCCGCTAGCCTTTTGCGACCTCAAGCATCTCGGCTACGCGCGTGAACTTCACACGCGGCCTGCCCTGCGCTTCACCTTTGGAAACTTCCTCGGCATCGATCTTCTGCCACTCGTCATAGCTGATGGCATCGGATACGCGCGATGCAACCAGTGCAGCCGCACCATCAACAGAAGGATCTTCCGGTTCATTGATGTTGCCCGCCGCAAGGTCTTCAACCATGCAGCCGACAGTTTCCTGCGCGCAGGTTTTGTTGGTGCCAATGACGCCACTCGGCCCACGCTTAATCCAGCCGGCGGTGTAGAGGCCCGTGACATTAGCGCCGCTATCATCAACAACACGGCCTGCTTCATTTAGGATGGTGCCCCAGCTTTCGTGATAGGGAATATCTGGCAGTGGGTTACCTTTATAGCCAACTGAGCGGAACACCAGCCCCACAGGAATCGTTTCTTCCTGGTCGGTTGCCCTCGGGCGGATGGAACCATCGTCGGAAGCAACCAGCTCGTTCTTAACCAGCTTGATCGCGGTGACCTTGCCGTCTTCGCCAATCAACTCGGTTGGAGATACCAGAAAACGGATCGTCAGCTGCTTGGTTTTGCCCTCGTTGGGTCGCGCAGCATACTCCTGCACTTTCTCTACGTTCTTCACCGCGTTCTTGTCGCCACCTTCATCCAGCAGCTTCTGGCTGGCGGCATCAAGTTCGGCTTCATCGGCGGGTACGGTGACATCCGCATCTTCAAACTCGCCCATTTCCTTGATTTCAGGTGGCGTGAACGCCGCCTGGGCAGGTCCGCGACGCCCGAGGATATATACGTTCTTTACATTGCTGTTCTTCAGCGCTTCAAGCGCATGGTCTGCAATGTCGGTCACGGCGAGTTCATCGTGGGTTTTGCACAGAATACGTGCAACGTCCATCGCAACGTTGCCAATACCTACTACAGCAACACTTTCCTGGGTGAGATCGAATTCACGGTCGGCAAAATCAGGGTGACCGTTGTACCAGGCAACAAACTCCGTGGCTGAAAAACTGCCTTGAAGATCTTCACCGGGCACACCAAGGTTACGATCAAACGGCGCACCGGTGGTAAACATTACCTGGTGATAATGCTTCTTCAGGTCAGCAAGCGTGATGTCGGTCCCGTACTCAACGTTACCGTAAAAGCGAAAGTTGGGGTTCTGTGCGCTCTTGTCGTAAGCGCGCTGGACTGATTTGTCCTTCTGGTGGTCAGGTGCAACACCCGCTCTCACCAGGCCAAACGGCGTCGGCAGGCGATCGAACATATCGAACTCACAATGCAGCTCTTTCTGTTTGAGGAAATTGCTTACGGTATAAAAACCGGCTGGGCCAGACCCGATGATTGCGACGCGTAACGGGTTGGATTCTGTGCCGACTGCTGCCATGTAGGGACTCCAAGAGTTGTTATTGTTCGATTGTATACGGTTTGCACCGCACCAAAGTTTACCATCAGGAAAACTGATAGTGTGGACAAACTGCGCCATTGCCTCCGGTCAAGTGACCTCGAATGATAGGGGTCTTTCGCGCATAATGTGCAGCACTTGTTGGTATCAACATGACGCTAATGACCGATACAGCCGTGGCATCAAATGTCACTTTGACAGGGACTGATCGCTGGCTTGCGCGCTTCGGCATTCGCCCGGAAGACAAGTCGGTCACCCTGTTGATGTTCGGCAACATGTTCATGTCCGGTATCGCCATCGGCATGATCCGCGTCTGCGCGTTTACGCTGTTCCTCGAACACTGGGATTCTGAAAACCTGGCATTGATTGCGATCCTGATTGCCATGGTCGCGATGCCGCTTACGCTCACCATCGAACGGCTGACGCACCAGTTTGCAGTGCGGAACTACCTCTTCACCGTCCTGGGCATCATTATCGCCGGTATCGCCATCGTGCGGGTGTCGTTGGGAATTTCTGACAGTAAGTACCTGATCTTTACGCTGCCGCTCTTCTTCGAAATTGTATACATGCTGTTCAGCCTGCAGTTTGTCGCCCTGCTGACGAGACTGCTGAATGTTCGTCAGACCAAGCGTCTGTCCGGTATTGCAAGGTCAGGCGAGTTCCTGGCCGAAATGGCCGGTGGCGCTCTTGTCCTTGTACTGCTCAACTTCATGCAGGTAAGCGACCTGCTGATCGTCGCCATGATCTCAACCGGCGTGGTGTTTGTGATCGTGCAATACACGGTAAGGCACTTCCAGGGCAGCCTGTACGTCTCAGTGGATGAAAAATTCACCGATGATCTTGAGAACAACCGCATGCTGGGCATGCTGCGACTGCCCTACGTCAAGCTCATCACCTTCTGCTACGTCACCTACATGTTCGCCTACTTCTTCCTGGAAGTGGCCTTCTACGACTACGCGGCCGTGCAGTTCCCTGATGAAAAACAGCTTGCCGGTTTCATCGCGCAGTTTTATGCCATCGCCGGTCTGCTGACCATGCTGGCGATGGTCTTCCTGTTTGCGCCATTCCTGCGCAAGTTCGGCATCATCGCAGGCGTAATCGCGTTTCCTATCGTGGTGTTCACCGGCACCACCGCTGTATCGGCAATGGAGTATTCCAACGTGCCAGTAGCAGCCATATTTGCAGTGATGGTCGCAACCAACGCCAGCCGATTCATCCTGCAGTCTGCGATCTGGAAAAGCAGCGTAACGATCCTGTTCCAGGTGTTGCCGGACCGGCAGAAGACCCAGGGCATATCGCTGATGGAGGGCGTAATCGACCCGGTTGCCGGTGGCTTTGCCGGGCTTTGCCTGTATCTGCTGACGACCGAACTTGGCCTTGAACCGAAGGACTTCCTGATCATCCTGTCAGTGCTGATGCTTGCCTGGATTGTGGTCGGGTTCTACGTTCGCCGGCTTTATATGTCGAACCTGATGGTGAGCATCCAGAAACGCAAACTGGGTGAACTGGCGCTCTCTGAACTCGACAATGCGAGTCTCGACATCATCAAAGCCGGCCTGAAAAGCCCCTACCCTGCCGAGATTTTCTATTGCCTGAATCTGCTGGAGGAAATCGAACACCCGGAAATCACCGAACTGATTAAGCAGGTCATCGACAATAACAACCGTGATGTCCGAATGGATGTACTGAGACGCGTTGCATCCATGCAGATTAAACCGCTCACCGCGCGTGTGCTTGAGCGAATCGAGACCGAACCCGACCCTGCAGTGAGAGGCCAGGCACTTAAGACCTACGCTGCGCTCGAACCCGACGACACCATCGAGATGCTGGAGCACTACGTTGACGCATTCCACGCCGAACTCAGAAAGGGCGCGCTGGTCGGTATCCTGACGTTTGACTCAGCCAATGAAAACGCCAACGACGTGTTGCTGAAACATGTTCGCTCCACCGCTGAAAAAGATAGGCTTTTCGCCGCAGAAGTGATCGGCGAGATAGGTCACGGGCATTTTTCAGGCTACCTCGTGGAACTGCTGGAGGACATCAATACAGACGTCGTGGAAAGAGCCGTTGTGGCCGCAGGTAACCTCAAGGATTCACGCCTCGTTAACATCCTGGTCAACAAACTCTCCAACCCATCACTACAGGGCACCACCAGCCTCGCCCTGAGACAGTTTGGGGAAGTAGCGCTATATGATCTTGATCTCGGCCTGACATCACCGGAGGCAACCCGCCAGGAAAAGCTGCACATCATCGACACGGTGCATGAAATCGGTGGAGAAAAAGCCGTTGAGATTCTGCTGCGGCACATCGAAGTGGAGCAGCCAGAACTTCGCCACCAGATCTATGTCAGCCTGGCCAGCCTGCACTACCAGGCGGACCCTGACGATCAGTACATTTTCGTCAACATGCTCGACGAAGAAGTCCAGATGATCACCTGGCTGCTGGCAGCCATGGAAGACCTGTCGGAAGACGTGCGCTACCAGACGTTACACTCGGCACTCGCGAGTGAACTGGACGTTCGTCGCGACAACATGCTGCTGCTGATCAGCTTCCTGTTCCCGTCGATCGTGATGCTGGATACCCGTGCCAATATCGATTCCAAGGTTGCGGAGCTGCGCGTGTTTGCGCTGGAGATTCTCGACAACATGCTGACCAACGAGATCAAGCAGATTGTCCTGCCACTGCTTGATGACGTGACCACTGCAGAACGCCTTGAACTGATGGCAGAGCGCTTCCCGCAACAGGCGATGACGCCTGATGAGCGCTTTCACGATATCGTTGAATCACATTTTGAACTGGCATTTTTCTGGACCCGCAGCTGCATCCTCCACCAGATTGGGGTGAACAAGGCAGAAAGCCATATCGATCAGGTCACCGCCAGCCTCACTGACCGCGAACCTATCATCAGGGAAACCGCGGTCTGGAGCCTCTCGCAGCTGAATCCCGATGATTTACGCAGGCTGATCGCAGGTTTCAGGGGCGACGCCAACCGCCGGGTACAGACCATTGCACGGGAAATTTTCGCCGAATTACCGGACCCGGACCCAGCCTGACCTTACCCCCTTCTAATGGCATAATGGGCGGGTGCCAGACGGCACCCAATGCAGTAAACGACTTATGCTTCTAACCATTGAGAAAGTCCTGATTCTCAAATCGGTACCTATTTTTTCATCGGTACCGGAAAGTCAGCTGGTAGACCTCGCCACCATCGTGGAAGACGTCGAGTACCAGGCGGGCGAGATCATCATGAACCAGGGCGACCTCGGCAGCAGTATGTATATCGTGGTCGACGGCCGCGTGCGCATATTTGATGGCGACAACGTTCTTGCCGAACAGGGCACCCGCGCGGTGTTCGGCGAACTGGCCGCATTGGATCCCGAGCCCCGTGCTGCGTCCGTTCAGGCGATTGAGGATTGCACCCTTTTGAGACTCGAAGGAGAATCTCTGTACGACCTGATGTCAGGCAACAAGGAGGTCACCCGGGGTATCGTGCACGTGTTATGTGATTACACTCGCCAGAATCTGGCCAGGGCTAACTGATCCTGATGACGCGATTTCTACTGGTACTCGTTGCGCTGCTTGCGCTGGCCGCTGGCGGCATTGTATTCATGCTGCAGAACCCCGAGTCCTACAGCGCCCAGCTTTCAAAAACACTCGAGCAGAACACTGGCTACGAGGTGACCATCAAAGGCCCCCTCACCTGGCGTTACTGGCCACCCATCGCACTCGATGCCGAGGGTATTTCCCTTGCGGTACCGGGGGAAGAAACGTTCCTCAACATCAACACCATGCAATTTGATGTAGACCTCATGCAACTGTTGCAACAGCAGCGCACGATCAATATCAATGAGGTCTACCTTTCTTCTGCCACCATCACCTTGAGAGAAAACGAGGACGGTACAACCAACTGGTCACTGCCTGACGAAGACAGCGCAGCGACAACCACCACCGAAAGCACCACCGACGAGGAAGCAATCGAACCAGTTATCGGATCAATCAGGGTCGAAGACATTGCGCTTTCCTATAAGTCTGCTGCCACCGGCGAAGACTACCAACTTACCCTGAACGAGCTCACCCTTGGCGGATTTGCACAGGAAACACCGCTGGCCTTTACGCTTTCTGCCGTGATGCGAGACATCGCTGGCGAGATAGATAACACCATCAGCGGCAGCGGTCAGGTACAACTGAAAGGTGACGACGTGCAGCTTGCCGACGTCATCGTGAAACACGACGTGATCATGGCAGGCGATAAGCTGCCGCAGGTGACCACCAGCCTTGATGGACTCTGGACCGGCTCCACCAGCCAACTGCAGCTCAACAAGTTCAACATCACGATGGATGGCATGTCTCTCGATATGCCGCTTGTTGCTGATCTCGGCGATAACATTCGATTCAGCGGCAGCATCAAAGATATGCAGATGGATCTCGGCACACTGGGGAGCACCTTTGATGCGGAAGTCCCGTTCAGCAGGCTTGCCGGTACGGCCACCATCAGCGGCACCGCGGACCGGGTACAGATCGGCGCCATCGAAGCACAGCTCGATGACAGCAGACTGACCGGGAACACCACCTACACGCTCGACCCGCTGCGTATCGACGCAGACCTTCGGTTCGATACGTTGACGTTGCCGGAAACACCAACAGGTGACGGTCCTGCAGCTGCCGCAGCCACGCCTGCAGCAACTGAAGACACCGAAATCATCCCGGTGGAACTTCTCTCCGAGACGAATCTGCACCTGATCGTTCGCATCGGCACGCTCATCGCGAGCGGCATGCAGCTGGATTCAAGCAAGCTGGAAGTGAAGAACAACACGTCCGAACTTGATGTGATTGCAACCGCCCGGGGATTTGGCGGCAAAGTGGTGTTCAGTCTCGACTCAAACCTCAGCACACCGGTTGCCTCAACCATGAAGCTGACAACAGAAAGCGTCGAGATCAGTCAGTTAACCGAGATGCAGGGCATTACCGGCACGCTGCAGGCAAACTCTGATCTCTCGTTTGTTGGGACACATCTTTCTGACGTCAACGAAACGCTGAAAGGCAGATCCGGCTTCAACGTGGTTAATGGTTCACTCGACGTGCGACCAATCAAGCGCGTTGCGTTGACCATCGATACCATCCGCGGCAAGCGTTCAAGTGTGAGCGACTGGCCTGACCTGATGCCATTCAATCGCATGACAGGCACTCACCTGTTTGAAAACGGAACGACCGCGGGCCAGATATTCAACGCAGAACTGGAAAATCTTTCCATCATGGGTACCGGCGGCTTCGATCTGACCACGAACACCATGGACTACCGCGTTAGCACCATGTTCGAGTCCGCGCAGGAAGGTGCCTTTAAAGTCAGTGATCAACTCGCCGGCATTCGCTGGCCCATTCACTGTAAGGGCAGCATCTCTAATGCTCCTGCCGATCTCTGTTTTGGCGAAGAAGGCGCCATCTCAAGCCTGGTCGCTGAAGTAGTCAAGCAGGACCTGCAACGCCGCGGCGAGAAGAAATTGGACGAGTTGATCGATGACAAGGTGCCGGACGAATACAAGGACGTCACCAAGGATCTCCTGAAAAAACTCTTCAAGTGAAACCCGCGACGTTCGCCCGCCGCCTGCTGACATGGTTTGATCAGTACGGCCGTAAGACACTTCCCTGGCAGCAGGACATCAGCCCTTATCGGGTCTGGGTGTCTGAAATCATGCTGCAGCAGACCCAGGTCACCACGGTGATCCCATACTACGAGAAATTCATGCAGCGCTTCCCATCGGTGGATGAACTTGCACGTGCATCCCAGGACGAAGTGCTGCACCAGTGGACCGGTCTCGGCTATTACGCGCGCGGGCGTAACCTGCACAAGGCAGCACAGGTTGTTATGCAGGAGTACAACGGAGAATTCCCCGTCACAACCGAGGAACTGGAAAGCCTGCCGGGCATTGGCAGGTCAACGGCTGGTGCCATTGTCTCGATCTGCACCGGCAAAAAAGCGCCGATACTGGATGGCAATGTGAAACGTGTACTGGCGAGATGTTTTGCAGTCGACGGCTGGCCCGGCGCCAACGACACCGCAAAAAAACTCTGGGCCATCGCTGAATCGATGACCCCGGAACAGCGCGTGCCTGACTATACCCAGGCCATCATGGACCTGGGAGCAATGGTGTGCACTCGCTCATCACCCAAATGCGGCGTATGCCCGTTTGAGGACAAGTGCATCGCCAACGCGGAACACACCATCGAGCTTTACCCGGGCAAAAAACCAAAGAAAGTACTGCCGGTTAAATCGACCTGCATGCTGCTTATCGAAACAAAGGGTGAAGTGCTGCTGGAACAGCGTCCACCTGACGGTCTGTGGGGTGGGCTCTACAGCCTGCCGGAGTGCGAAGTTGCTGATATCGACGAAGCGTTAGACAGGCGGGGACTGAATGCGGGAGAAAGGGTGAGCCTCCCCGAGTTCAGGCACAGCTTTACCCACTTCCACCTGGACATCACACCCGTGCATATCAAGGTGCAAGAGATTTCGCGTGTGGGCGAAGCTGACCGATCGATCTGGTACAACCTCACACGGCCCGAGGAAGTAGGCCTGACGAAGCCCGCGGTAAAGCTCCTCGGGATGCTAAAATGACCATTTTGAGTAACGGAGACAGGTGATGGCGCGAACAGTCATGTGCAAACGATTGGGCAAAGAACTGCCCGGCCTTGAGGCGCCACCGTTCCCCGGGCCGAAAGGTCAGGAGATCTTTGAAACGGTGTCTGCCGAAGCCTGGCAGGCATGGCAGGACGTCCAGACCATGCTGATCAACGAGAAGCATCTCAACATGATGGACAAGGATGCCCGCAAATACCTGAATGCCCAGCGGGACAAATATCTCGCCGGCGAAGAGATTGACCAGGCAGAAGGCTACGTCGCCCCGGACGAGTAAGAGGAAGAAATCTCATGTCTGCAAAGATGACCCAGTTTTCGGACGAGCTCGCCGACTATCTTCGCACCACAGGCAACCGGGATACCGAGATACTTGCGGCACTCCGCGAAGAGACCGCCAAACTGCCGATCGCCATGATGCAGATTTCACCCGAACAGGGTGCATTCATGTACAACCTCATGAAGATCATGGGTGCGAAGCAAACCATCGAAGTTGGCACTTTCACTGGTTACAGCGCGCTGGTCGTCGCGATGGCCTTGCCAGAAGATGGCAAAGTTGTTGCCTGCGACGTCAGCGATGAATGGACACAGGTCGGCAAACCCTATTGGGAAAAGGCCGGTGTCAGCCACAAGATTGATCTCAGGCTTCGCCCCGCCGTTGAGACACTCGATGAGATGATTGAAAACGGCGAATCCGGCAACTACGACTTCGCCTTCATCGACGCAGACAAATCAAACTACGATGCGTACTACGAGCGCGCCCTGGTCCTGCTCAGAACCGGTGGCGTCATCGCCGTGGACAACGTCCTCTGGGGTGGCAGCGTCGTCAATGAAGAGCGCCAGGATGACGATACGAAAGCTATCCGCGCGCTCAACCAGAAGATCCATGACGATGATCGGGTCGACATGAATATGCTGCCGTTAGGTGACGGCCTGACCCTCGCGATAAAGCGTTAACCCATACCCGGCAGGACATCACCGGCAAAGTGCCGATCTTCCCGTGGCGCTCGCCCGAGTGCGAACTCTGGTGCGCATATCTCGCGCCCTTCTCCAGCTGGTTTCACTTCACTGAAGTACCCGCAGGCAACGCTACCCATGGTGTAACCCAGTAGTTCCTGCAACTCCGGTTCCATATCTTTTGCGTATTCCGGTGGACAGGACAGGAACTGGTTTTCCTCCTGGCGGAGCCATGCGAGCGAGTAAGTAATGTTGATCCCCATGCGATCGCCCGAAGACACATTGGCACCGCCGCCGTGAACGACGGACCCTGAGTAAACCAGCACAGACCCACGTGGCATCTCCGCATTGACGGCTTCCTCTGGTTTCGGCTGCCTGCTGTAATCCCATTTATGACTGCCAGGGATCACCTGCGTGGCACCATTTTCGTGGGTGAATTCAGTCAGCGCCCAGATGGTGTTCAACTGCGGTTCGATGGTCGGCGGCATGATCTGCCCCCATGCTTCCCTGTCACGGTGCAGCATCTGCTTCTGCTGGCCAGGCTTGATACGAATCACCTGGGTCAGGTGCAACTGAACCTGTGCGCAGTAAGGTGCAAGGAAGTTACGCACACTTCCTATCACAAGTGGGTTAAGGATCAGATCTCGGCAACCGGCAGAACGAACCGCCAGTGCGCCCGTTCGCGTCGTGTGTTTACCGGTAAACCCGTCACCGTCTGGTGTGGCTTCTATATAAGCGATCGTCTCATCATGAATCTGGTTCGCCAGATCTTCACTCATCAGGCCTTCAATAATGCAGGCGCCATCATCATTAATCGCCGCGACAACTTCTTCTTTGCTGGCATCGGGTTTCAATATTTGCAGTGTGGACATAGCTCCTCCTCAGGATTCAAAGACGGACGCCAACACGAACTTCAGCTGCTTACGCTGCCTGGTTGGTGTCCAGTATTCGGGTTCAATGGTTGCGTGTGTAGCAATTGCATCAATAACGGTAATGACGGTGTTGGCCGCTGACGCGGGGTCGTCATGCAATTGCAGCCGCTTGATCGCTGGTACAAGTTGAGCCCTGAAAGCCTCGTTATAACGCTGGTGGATCTCAGCAAGCACGGGATTCGTCATCGGCCTGCTCCAGAAAGCAATCCACACCTTCCAGTGCCTGCGGCGGGTTTCATCAAGGGGCAGTATCTCAGCGAAGTACTGGTACATCTCATCGAGCGATGTGAAAGATTCGTCTTCCTGCGAGTGATAAACCAGTTCGCCCGCCACGTACTCGAGCGCAGCGGCAAGCACAGCATCTTTATCTTCAAAATAGTGTGTGACGAGCCCCGTCGTGACACCCATGCGCCTGGCAACATCGACAAGGCGGAGGTTTTCTATCCCCTTGTCAGCAATAACCTCGACAGCGTGCATCGAAAGCGCGAGACGTCTGCCCGCGTGGTCAACTTTTTTAGGCACTGGCAAAGCACCATCTTTTTTACATAATGGTGATTATATATAAAAATCAACGTACATCAATCACAGATTTCGAAGTGATTCTGAGCAGCAACGCGCTGACCGAATAACCTGAAACGAGGTATCTCACAAACATATCTGGTAGTCCGACCAGACCATCGCCGGCACAAGCGTCGGGATCACCAATATGGGGCAATTCATACCCCCGATTTCGTTGCAAAGAACCACCCACAAGTCATTGACTCCAAAGGCCTGCTTGGGTTTAATAGCGCCCTTCTCGAGGGGTCCTCCCTCAACGTATGGCCAGATAGCTCAGTCGGTAGAGCAGGGGATTGAAAATCCCCGTGTCGGTGGTTCGATTCCACCTCTGGCCACCATTGCTAAAGGGTCACAGCTTCACCCAAATTCTAGCTCCCTCTCCTAGCGGGAGTTGTGCGAGTACCCAGCCTAGACGCCTCATAACTACCCATTTGGTATTGAATATCTACGCGTTAGTGCAGGTTCCCTGATGGCAATCCTTGGGTGGTTAAGCGGCTCGTGTTTACTCCGACCTCGTTAATCCCAGCGACCATGTGTCAAGTTGGCAACAACTGGTGATTCCTTTACGCTCCGTTCCTCCCCTTTGTTGTACAAGGCACGTTTGCCCATGAAGTTGTTGTCCGTCATTTCCATCCTTTTGATTCTCCAGAGTTGTGCCGTTTTTGACGAAAGCCAGCAACCCGAGACAAACAAAAATACTCAATCCGAAGGACCGGAACTGGCAGAAAACAGGGCACAGGCAAGGCCGCCGCAAAGATACTCTTATCTCGAACGAGTCTCTGTCGCGACGCCAACCAGCCTTGCTGTCATGCCCGTGCGATCCGCGGTCTCAATCTCCGGGACATGGGTCTCCCGCGGCCCACAGCCATTCAGTGGTAGCGGGGCTGGTCAAACTGTTGATACCGACGGAGATGGTTTTGCGGATTCCGGGTTCACCAGTGGTGCTGCACACACGGTGATAGCACACCCAAGCAATGCCGACATCGTGTGGGTCGGTGGTGTGAACGGCGGTGTCTGGCGCACAAACAATGCGACCGCTGAATCACCTAACTGGACCGCGCAGACAGACAACATGCCATCCATGTCGATTGGCGCCATGGACCTTGACCCTACCGACGCCAGCAGCAACACCCTGGTCGCTGGTTTTGGCCGCTACAGCAGCTTCTCTTCAGAAGGAGGTCTGCTGGCAGGCGCCATGAGATCGACCGACGGAGGATCAACGTGGACACATCTCTCTGATTCAGTACTGGATACACAGAACTGTTCTGGCATCGCCGCACGTGGTTCAACGCTGGTGATGAGCGCACACCGGATTGACACAACTATTGCTGACTTTGGTACTGGCGGCGTGTTTCGCAGCACGGATACCGGCGCATCCTGGTCGAAGATTGACGGCAGTTCAGGTTCCGGATTACCGGAAAGCTCCGTCTTTGACATGGCAGGCGATCCTACCAATGCCAACAGGTTGTATGTGACCGCACAGGGTCACGGTATCTATCGCAGCGATGATACCGGTGCGACCTGGCAAAGAATCTCGAGCACCAACACCAACGAAATTTTCGCGGCGACTTCCTTCAATGACAACACCCTAACGACGACACCCAACATCGACAACGCCGAAATTGCTGTTGCCGCAAACGGCAGGCTCTACGTCGCCATCGTTCACCGAGGTGATACCGCTGTTATTGAGTACACAGATAACCCGGGCGACGCAGCGCCAACCTGGGTACGAATGGACATCCCAACAACGACCTACAAAGCCTCGACCACAGTCAACATAACCGATGCCTCGAATGAGTCTCCTATCGTAATAACAACGTCAGCTGCTCACCAGTTAAGCACCTCAGACCGTGTCGCGATCAAAGGCATTCAGGGCAACACTGCAGCTAACGGTCTTTTCGTTGTTAACAAACTGACAGACAACACGTTTTCGCTTTTGTATACATCCGGCAACGGCACTTATGCTTCCGGGGGTACAGCAACGGGGGTCGTGTCAATCAGTGGCTCCGGCACCATCCACTATTCCATCCTCGCAGACAAAGACAATCCAAATATCCTTTATGTGGGCGGACAGTCACACGGCGGTAACGTGGTATCTGACGGAAGCGTTATGGGTAACATCTGGCGCGGCGATACCGCCATCGCGCCAACCGGCGAATCCCCATCACCGCAGTGGGCACATCTCACGCTTTCCAACACCATCAGTGCCATTCCAACAGGAGGTACAGCGACGGTAACTGCGCCGCACGCAGATTCAAGGGAAATGGCGCAGGATGTAAACGGAAATCTACTGCAGACAGACGATGGGGGTATCTATCGGCACACAAACCCGCGAACGAACACCGGTGACTGGAAATCCATCATCGGCGATCTCGTCATTACCGAGTTTCATAGTGTCGCCTACGATACCGTTTCAAATATTCTTTTCGGGGGTACGCAGGACAATGGCACTGCTGAACAGAACAAGACAACCGGATCAACCTACTCAGACGTTACCAGCGGTGATGGCGGTGTCGTTGCGATCGATATCTCGACCGCGAAGCCAAACTCCGTCAGGTACCGTTCAGTCCAGAACTTCGAAGGCTTTGCTAAGGCGGTTGTCGACAAAGACAATGTTGTCGTAAATCAAACCTTCCCTGCATTGACTGGCAAGGGGGATTGGCGCTCAAACTTCTATGCCCCAGTTGCGCTTAACAACGCCAACCCATTGCGCTTCGTCGTCGGGGGTGAGAACGGTATCCTTGAAACCACCGACCAGGGGGAGACCGTTACCTTCCACCAGACAGACCCTGTCACTTCAGGGGGATTGTCTTTTGGCGCCAGTGACAACGCGGACGCCATGTATGCTGCGGTAACGAACTACGATCAGGACGTCAACGGTGAGAGTATTGTGCTGGTTCGAACTTCTGGCAGCAGCGCTCCGACCCCCACGCTGACCAAGTATCCCGGCAAAAGCATCACAGGCTTGATGATTCACCCTTCCAAGGGCAATACCGTTTTTGTGATCGAGGCATCTGCCGTGTACATGTCGAGCGACGCCGGATTGAACTGGACTAACCTCACTGGCAACTTGACTAACAGTCTGCTGCGTTCCATTGAACTCCTGCCAGGCACCAACGAAGTTCTCCTCGTTGGTGGCGTTCGCGGTGTATCCGCCATGGCATTATCTGACCCGGGTGTGTGGACGTCTGTGGGTAGCGGCCTGCCAAACACGCTGGTTTATGACATGTAATACGACGCTACGGACGACCTGCTGGTCGCCGGCACCATGGGCAGAGGCATCTGGACCCTGGACCAGCCTGTTAACGGGTTCGCCGATACCGATGGCGATGGTACGGTCAATTCGCAAGACACTGATGATGATAACGACGGTGTCACCGATGGCTTCGACGCGTTCCCGCTCGATGCATCGGAAACCCTTGATACTGATGGCGATGGTATAGGCAACAACACCGATACTGATGATGACGGTGACGGCATACCCGACAGTGTCGACAGCGATCCTCTGGTTGCAAGCGTGCTTGCCACACAGTTCCTGCAAACCACATCGACCAGCAAGAACATTACCCGGCTTGATATCGTCAACACGTCTGCCACAGACCAGCGCTTCACCGGCACGCTCTACAACGGTGACGGTGCAAGGCTGGGTAGCGCGGATACTGCACTGTCCGACGCGACCATTCCCGCAAAAGGCCGCCTGACACTGACATCCAGTGACATAGAATCAAAGTTCGGGGTTCAACCCTGGAGTGGTCCTGCCATGCTGGAAGTCAGGGGTAGTGCTGATTTCTCTTTGATGTCGAAGTTAATCAGTCCGTCAGGCCTGATCAGCAACACAAACTGCGTAAGGGAAGATCGAGTCCTCAACGTTGAGGGAGCGAACTCCTCCAACAGGACGTTCGTGAGATTCATTAACACGACCGATTCAGCCATGGGCGCGATTTCAGGTTCACTCTATGACAAGTCAGGCAACGTGATCGGCACATCGGGTGTTGAGTTGTTGAGTGGACTCGCGGCTAAACAATCGGTTTGGCTGTCCCGTGAAGATATCGCCCAAAAAGTTGGTGCTACCTGGAACGACGAGGCCATGTTGAATGTAAATACGATCGCCGGTTTGAAGCTGCTGAATCTCAACCTCGTCAACGGTGAGACATTCTTCAACTTCTCATGCTTCGAGTCTTCCACGTCGAAGCGTGCCTATATCCAGACAACATCAACCAGTCGCAATGTTTCGTTCACACACCTGGTCAACACTTCAGACAGCACTCAAGATTATTGGGGCACGCTGTACAACGAAGCGGGCGAACGGCTTGGTGAAGCAAATACCTATCTCGATACGGTACCGGCAAACGGTCGTACCATTCTTGATTCCGGCACTTTGGAATCCTGGTTCCAGATATCGCCCTGGAGTGGTCCTGCTGTGCTGGAAGTCGAGGCATCAGACGGCTCTTTTGAACTGATGACCAAACTGACCAGCCCCAGCGGCCTGATCAGTAATACCAACTGTGTCAGGCAGAACCAGGTACACAATGTTGAACCGCCTGGGCAACTGACAAGACTTTCGTGCGGTTCATTAACACTGGTACCAGCGCGCTGACCAACATCAAGGGCAGCATGTATGACAGCAGTGGTGCCGCGATTGGCGCTGCCAGCCAGGTGCTGGTGAGTTCGCTGCCAGCTAAAGGCGCTACCTGGCTGAGTCGTGACCAGCTCTCAAGTGTGTTCGGTGCAACGTGGACCGGGGCCGCGATGCTGGAAGTTGAATCAGCACCAAATGAACTCCAGCTGTTGAACCTTAACCTGATCAACAATGAGACGTTCTTCAACTTCTCCTGCTACGAGTCGAGCAATTAAAGCGTAAGGCGCAAGCGTGAGAGATTTGGGGTCTGGGTGAGAACCCTGACCCCAGTTGCTCACAGGACCTGCTTCTAAAAAAACTTGAAGCTGTTTGTGACCGCGGGCGATAGCACCGACGCCTTCGAATACTACTTCAGCTGGTTCTCAAACAAAGTGGCGTTCCACCCCTCAGGTGGGAAGGCGTCAGGTAAATCACGGCGAAGATTCGCAAGCATGTCCTCGTTTCGCGCCCGCGCCTGCGCTACAAGATTCCCGAACGCCACGTTGTTAGTGACTGACTCGAAAAGTGAATAGCGATCCGGAATCAGGTGAAACCGATCGTACAGTCGAAGGGAACTCTGACCTCGACTCAGCGCCGCCCGTAACGCATCCACCGTATTGTCTGGCTCATCAAGAATCGCGTAGGCCATCACAGCAAAAAAGTAGAACTTGTGGGCTTGTCGACCATGATAATCAAGGAGCTTGTTGGCGAGTTCATTTGCAAAACCCTGGTCGCCGATTTCTTTCGCGTTGATGGCAACGGAAAGCACTGCAAAGGCATTCCAGAAGTAGATTTCAAAATCGTCACCTTCGCTCGAGTCGCCAATGTATTCGAGTCGCTCATCCATCTGCCGCTGGACCAGTTCACGATACGTTTGCAGGTCTTCAACCTCATAGGCACGCCAGGCATCGATCTCGGTAATCGCAGCCGGATAATACAAACGAGTGACCATGCTGTTGGGCTGACGTTCAGCCCAACGTCGGATGTAATTTGCCCGGGCATCAAGCTCCCGGCGATGATACAGATTGTCAGCGATATTACCGGCGAGCAGAAAATTGGAATCGCCAAACTCTAACGTTCGATCCAGCCAGTAAGCCTGGGTCTCGTAATCGCCCAGTTCCCTAAAACACTGCGCGAGAATTACCAGCGCCATCTCCATGCTGGGTGCTTTGCGAACAGCCTTAAATAACTCTCGTGCGGCCAGCTCATACTCCCCACTGAAGTGGTATGACTGGCCGGCTAGAAAAAATGTAAACGGTGACTCGTCCCCGAGTTCTAGTGCGCGTGCCGCATAACGCTTTGCATCATCAAGGTCACCACCGAATGTTGCCGCCATAGACCTCGATGTGTTGGCAATGGGTGACAGCGGATTGCGCCGGTAGGCCCGCAACCAAAGGTCGACGGATGCGGCTGTCTGTCCCTGCAGCCACCGCGACATACCAAAGTCGAACAGGAGATCACCATCGTTCGGGTTCTTTTCAAGCGCGATCGAAAAGTGTTTCTCAGCCGTCCGGAACTCGCTGACTTCGCCGTTGCCGTAATGCACTCCCATCGCGTAGTGAGCGAACCAGGACTCTGGGTCAAGGTGAACAGCCCTCTGGGCAGCAGTTTCTGAAGTGTGATCAATGCCAAGATCGCTCGCGCCGCCAAAAAGCTGGATATACGACAGCGCCAGTGACAAACCGGCCCACGCATCCGAGTAGTCCGGCGCGAGGTTTATCGCGCGTTGGTAGAGTTCCACCGAATCGCGGAGCTTGTCGGGCTCACGAGTCAACGACAGCGATCTGGCTGTCGCAAAAAGTTCATAGGCGGCTACGTCAACTGCTGCAGGCGTTGCTTGTGATTCCGGGTTGAACTGAACCTGCAGCGCGCCGGCAACCTGCTCCGCAACTTCGACCTGGATCGCAAACACATCATCAAGCTTTCGTTCGAAGGCCTCGGACCAGATGTGGCTATCGCTGCCCGCCTCTATCAGCTGTACCGATATCCGCACACGATCACCAGCTCGCCGGACACTACCTTCCATCACATACGCGACGTTCAGTTCCCTGGCAATTTCAGCGATGGGTTTCTTGGTTCCTTGAAACGCAAGCGTACTTGTACGCGACGTCACGATCAGCGCAGGGTTGCGAGAAAGACTGTTCAGGATGTCTTCATGGATACCCGCTGCGAAGTAGGCGTTCTCCTGCGAACTACTGAGGTTTTCAAACGGTAGAACAGCAATGGAGGATTCGGTGTTTTCAACCACATGTTCATCGGTCGCAGGCTCCTCGGATGGTGCAACTGCCAAGGGTTCGATCTCATCGGTTGTCAGGTCTGTTGTCAGGTAGTGCACATACATGGCCCCTACTCCGAGAGCGATGACAATGATGGCAAAGTCAACAATGCGTCCAGGGCTTAGCTGCTTCTGTTCACCTTCACTGATTGAAGCAGTGACACGAATTCCATCGGGTGTGATTTCGATGTACCAGCTGACAATAAGAACAAACGGAAAGCCAACAGCAATCAGGATAAGAAGTGATGTCACTGCAGTGTCAGGCAAGCCAAGCGCGGGTATGATGATATCCGCCAGTTGCAGAACAACAAACGCAAAACCGGCATAGAGTCCGGCTGCACGGAACACGCTCCGGCGTCGAGCTTCAGCGATGAGCGCCGATAGGTTCAATCAACTCCCCCTGATCATGCACACCTGATTGAGAGACTTCATGTTAACGAAACTCGTGAGCTGATGCAGAACACCGATTAGCGAAGCACTTCAATCAACTCATCTGACTGATGTACTCGAAGAAACTCTCCCGGTTGGCTTCGGTATCGGCCCCGATTTTTCGGGTGATGTCGTCATCTTCGAACTTCGCCCGCCACGCTTCCAGACCCGAGATCTCGTTGTTCAGGTCTATGCCGGTCGAAGGCGTTCCCATATCCGCAACAGCAAGAACATAAAACAGGTAAATGTCGGCCATGGTGAACTCATCACCAACTACCCACGGATCAAAAGACCCCAGCGCGTTGAGACTATTAACACCCCGCTGTACAACCGCCTTTACCTCCTCAACAAGGGAGTCTGGCGCCTGCGTACCGGAGAAAGTGAAACCTAAGAGACGACGATTAGGTAACTCCAGGTAAAGCTCAGACATTCGCATAATCTGACGAACCCTGTTCCGGGTAAACGTATCGCTGGGGAGCAGCGGCTTATCAGGGTAAGCATCTTCAATGTATTCGCAAAGAACAGATGCTTCAGACAGATGCTGACCATCATCTGTTGTCATGCACGGGACCTTCAACGCAGGATTCAGTTTGTCGAAACCTTCGGCAGTCGGATAGACAAGATCTTCGGTAAAGCTGACACCTTTATAGAGCAGTGCGTGCTTGGGAATGTTGTAGTAGTTGCTGTATGAAAAACCGTGGAGAGTAGGCATATATTTCCTGTCGTGGTGTCTAAACGTTAACCGCATACTGAAGCCAGTCGGAAAAGCCGTCAATCAGCAATGTGCGTTTCGGGATAGTGCCGGATAGAAATGTGGTATAGCGTTTATCCGCCTTCCGACTAGACCCGGGGTTTGACGATATACTCCGAAGCAGGCACACCAAAAGTCGCCTTAAACGCTACCCCGAAAGCACTCGAACTTTGATAACCGGTTTGTTCGGCAACCTCGGCAACACTCACGCCATCTGCAAGTAACACCACAGCCGCGTGCATCCTCGCGAGTTGTCGCCACTCAGAAAGCCGAAGTCCCGTTTCTTTCAGAAACAGCCGCTGTAGTGTCCTGATGCTCGCACCCGAAGCGAGAGCAAGCTCTTCAGGCGATAAACTGCAATCGGCAATCAACGCATCGGCCACCGCAACGGAACGTCTGTCTTTCGGCCTCGGTAAATGAACATTGAGTTCGTTGCTGCTTTTGATCAGATCGCTGAGAAACCCAAGCGCACGCACTGCTTCAGCATCGCTGTGCAAGAGTGAGTCCAAATCAACGCAGTGCAGGATGACCTCTCTCAGGAGATGAGACACATCGAGCGCAATGCACTGATCTGGCCACTCGAACGCCGAACCAGCAACATTAATGTACAAGGTTCGCATAGCCACATCCGCCCTGACCTGATGCCAATGTTCCACATCTGCTGGAATCCAGATGGCTCTCGTGGTCGGAACAATCCAGGAAGCATCATGAGTGTTCACCTGCAAAGAGCCAGACGCAGCAAAAACCAGCTGAGCCCAGGGATGATCATGTCGAGGCACAAGCTCATGCCTGGGATAGAACTGCTTTAAGCCCCGGGCAATCAATCCTTCACTGAAGAACTCGTTTCGGGACAACTCAATATGATCCTGCATATGACACTTAGTCGATATAATCTGACTGATTATCGATAACCCGTCAGCACCAGTCCAGCTAGACTCGCTCGAAAATTCGATGGGAGTTAGCGATGAACACGATTACCGACCCCAAGCTGCGCGGCATGTTGCAGACAATGCATCAAGCCAGCGAGCAGGAAGAACGGGATATTTTTGAGTACTACCGGGGCCAGGATTTCAATCCAACCAAAGAGATGACACTGACAGATGAAGAACATCAGTTCTTCTCTGACAAGATGGTGGCCCTGCCCCCGGATAAAGCTGATTTTGTTTACCAGACCTGCATCGCAACAGGCGCGAGGAACATCGTCGAGGTCGGCACGTCGTTTGGTGTCTCAACCCTGTACCTGGCGGACGCAGTAAGGCGAAACACCAAAGGCGTTCCGGGAAAAGTTATCGCTACCGAATATGAAGCTGACAAGGCAGCAAAAGCCCGGGAGAATTTCGCCGCCGCGGGATTAACCGACTACATCGAGTTGAGAGAAGGCGATCTGCGGGAAACCCTGAAGGCTATCGATTGCACCATTGACCTGGTGTTGATGGACATCTGGATTGAGATGGTCGTACCCGCCGTGGAACTCATCGCACCTCACCTTTCCGAAAAAGCAGTGTTGATTGCTGATAACACCGCCACATTCAGGGTCGTCTATAAACCTTACTTCCAGAAGATCGAGGCACTTGGTTTCAGTAGCATCACACTTCCGTTCGATGGTGGCTTGGAATATTCGGTGCGCTCACCGTAGAAAGTCGGTATCTCTACGCTCGATTCCAAAACGTGATCTGGATCCACGGGTTGAGATCCCTCCGCTTCGGCTTCGCCTCCGGTCGGGATGACATGTTTGGGGTGGTCGGTCGAGATAGGCCAAAAAATTTGTCATCCTGACCGAAGAGAGCTCAGCGAACGGAGCGGAAGGATCTCAACGCAAATTCAAGTTGACCGAATCTTGTCTGTCCCAAAACAGGCGAGTAAATTTTACTCCGACTCCATTTATACAACCCCATTTATCAGCCGGACGGGCAAGTGAAAGCATGTAATCAGTGTGGTAAATGCTGTAAGAACTACGCGGACGGCGGCCTGTCCGCAACGCCAGAA
The DNA here is from genome assembly GCA_963921285.3 of Pseudomonadales bacterium. Taxonomy (GTDB): domain Bacteria; phylum Pseudomonadota; class Gammaproteobacteria; order Pseudomonadales; family Azotimanducaceae; genus UBA9659. Next base: position 3,980,978 of record CAWUFD020000015.1, on the reverse strand, counting down.
GAAATAGACTGGTGGGAAGAGCATCGCCCCGACATTGCCCGTTATGTCAAGAATGGCCAGATCTGGATGGATCCTGTCGATGGCCGTCAACTAAAGCGTTGTCCCTGGCTAGTACAAAGCCCTGATGGCAAAGTCTATTCCTGCGAGATCTACTCTGACCGACCTGAAGACTGTCGTCTGTACCCGGTTCTGGTCAGCGATATGATCAGGGATGACTGTGAAATGATTGAGAAGATTGACCTCGTGGACCTGGCACAAGCGCAAAGAAAGCTGGAAGGCTTCCGCTGAACAATATTCACCAACTAGCGAATCGTTTCCAGATGCTTGTCCAGTTGTTCCTGGCTGATGCCTAAAGCTGCCGAAAGTTGACGAATCCGCTCACTTTCCTCGTCGGTCATAAAGTTATCAGCACGACCAATCAGTATGCATGCGTGGAGTATTTTTGTGGCAAAGGCCGCATCCAGACCTGGAGCCTTTGACGACAGCGTTGCTAGAAAATCCTGCCAATCTTCAAGATCGATACTGGCATCAAAAATCTCTTCAGCGCTTGGTGCAGTACCGGTGATCTGTTCGATCATGCTTATCTGGGTTGCGATTTCTCGGCCATCCAGGTCATCGTCTGCCATGGAAATCGCTGCGAGACACTGAATCAGCAGTTTAAGTTCTTCGGGGTTGGCCATCGCTTTTGCCCAGTTGTGATGGAGAAGAACAGAGTAAACATAATAGTTCGGACGGTAAAGACGACTGGTTAACAGTTCTTCTCGAATCTACGCGCATCTGTTCATGGACTCTTGTCTGCGGCTTAACGTTGCCCTTCCTCGTGGGCGTCATCTCCCGTTTTTGACCATGCTGAATCAAGCGCAGTGACGGGTTATGTTGCGGCGCATTTCCATAGTCGTTAGCCTTCCCCGGAAACAAGCTGGAAAAAAATCATGCGATCTCCGATAGCCTCAGAAATCAACTTCGATGTGGACGGCAAGCAAAGCGGATATTTACGTTTACCGCATTCAGTTCATCGTTCTGCCTATGGCTGGATTCCCATTCCTATCGTGCAGATCAAAAATGGTGACGGTCCCACGATTTTGCTCATGGCCGGGAATCACGGCGACGAATACGAGGGCCAGGTCGCAGTGACAAGGCTCGCCAGAGAACTCACACCGGAGATGATCAACGGGCGGGTCGTGCTGTTGCCGATGGCAAACTATCCTGCAGCCAAAGCGGGTCATCGAACCTCTCCCATTGATGATGGCAATCTCAATCGATCTTTTCCTGGAGACCCCGCTGGCAGTGTCACGCAGATCATTGCTCATTACATCGAGACGGTCCTGATGAACATGGCGGATTATGCTATCGACCTCCATTCCGGCGGCAGCTCTCTACACTATGTGCCAACCGTGCTGTTTGGCGATCGTCAGGATGAAAAGGAGACCAGGGAAGTTGTTCGTATGATGCGTGCCTTTGGCGCACCCTATGCCCTGCACTTTCGCAGATCCAGCGAGATTGTTTCTTCTGCAGCTGCCAGGCGCCAGAACACCATCGCGTTGACGGTGGAAATGGGCGGCTCCGGCACTATCACACCGTCTGCACTAATGGTCACCCAGGAAGGCATTGAACGTGTCATGGCGGAATTCGGCATCCTGAGAAAAACCAACCTGGGCAAACCCGGTGAAACTCGTGTACTACGCCTCACCAGCCAGGGTAACTATGTGTATGCCCGTCATGAAGGACTGTTTGAACCAGCGGCAGAGATCGGTGAAGACGTGCAGCAGGACCAGGTCGCCGGCTGGATTCATCATCCCGAAACACCCTGGGATCCACCCGAGGAAGTCCTTTTCCCTATGGCAGGGACCTTACTCTGCAAGCGTATTCCTGGTCGGGTTGAACCCGGCGATTGCCTCTATCAGCTGGGGCAGGACGATACGCTTGAATAGAGGTTGCAAGCGCTTGGTGTCATGGAGTTTCGGGCGCCGGTCGACGCAGTAGATCAACCTGCTGGAAAGCCTGCTCAATTTCCCTTGCGGCGGAGAGTAGACGGTGATCCGAATACATCGGACCGACAATCTGCAGACCGAACGGTAATCCACCTTTGTCCAGTCCTGCGGGAATCATCACGACGGGATGCCCGACAACGGTGAGTGATGCGGTCAATCCTAACCAGCCCATGTAGTTCTCAACCGGCTTGCCATCGATGAGTTCCGGATAGAGCTGTGTGTGGGGAAACGGCGGCACACTCATGCCTGGAATGATGAGCAGGTCATAAGTTTCAAACAGGTTCTGGCATCGTCTGATGAGCGCCAATTGTTCGCCGCGCGCTTCTGCGATCTTCGCCATCGGCGTTTGCAACGCCGTGTCGTAAGTAGCACGCAGGTTCGGATTGATATCTTCAGGCCAGTCCGAGGCCTGGTCAGAATACTGCGTAACAAACACATCCTGGCGCAGGAGCCAGTCAACAGCAGGCGCGTTGGAGAGATTAATATCATGCCAATCGCAGGTCTTGAACAAGGCGCTGAACTGCTCAACACGTTCGACGAAGGCTTCGCGATTGGTCTCCGATACCAGCAAACCACCCAGGTCAGCACTAACGGCCACATTCAGTGAACCGGTATTTACAGCATCGAGATGACGGAATTGACTGGCATCCAGCGGAAACGCCATAGGGTCACGACTGCCTCCTGCATTTCGAGCAGCGATCACCGACAGCATCAGCGCAGCATCTTCGACGTTTCTCGCAACAGGACCCTGCAAACTGTAATGCGTTGATGGCGTCGTTCTCTCTTCATTTGGAACCACACCAGGTGATGCACGATAACCGACAACCCCACAATAGCTGGCCGGTATGCGAAGGCTGCCGCCATGGTCAGACCCGGTCGCAAATGGCGCCATATTCGCTGCGACGGCAACCGCGCTGCCACCGGAACTGCCTCCACAGGTGAGATTGGTATCAAATGGATTGCAGGTTGTACCAAAGAGGGGATTAGTGGTGTTTGCACCTATGCTGAATTCCGGAATATTGGTTTTGCCGAGAACAATGGCACCTGCAGCTCGAAGGCGTTTCACGATACCGGCATCCGCATCTGGAATTCTGTCACGGTGGATTGGGCTGCCAAGCGTTGTCGCCACACCTTCGGTCAGTTGATTGTCTTTTATCAGCACCGGCACACCAGCAAGGGGCAGAGCTTCCCGTTGTACGCTATCCAGGTTTGCTGCCTCTTTCCTCGCCCGGTCGAAGCAGGAAGTGACAACTGCATTCAAGTCGGTGTTGGCTACTTCGATCTGACCGATACAGGCGTCTACAAGTTCGAGCGAGGTAATTTCACCCAGCTTGATTAAGGACGCGGCCTCGGTGGCGGTTAGTTGAGTGAGTTCGTCGGCCATCAGTTAACATAAATGTCTGCTTGGACCGCAGAATAGCATGTTGTTGACCGGGCAAATCGCAGGTCGATATGCTGATGATCGAGGTAAACATGACCAAAACTGTTGTAGTCACCGGTGGAAGCTCGGGTATTGGGGCGGCTGTTGTATCCAGGCTGATAGCAGCGGATTGTGAAGTCTGGAATCTGGATGTTGCAGATCAAACGCTTGATGCCGTGAACACGGTGCACTGCGACCTTGCTGATCCTGCAGCGGTAGAAGGCGTTCTGAATAAACTGCCCGCGCGGATCGATGGTTTTGCCAGCGTGGCCGGTGTTGCGCCTGGTGTGCTTTCGGATACTCACCTCATGGCGATTAATTTCCTCAGTGTGCGTTTGCTGATTGAACATCTGATCGAGACAGTCAGCGATGCAGGCAGCATGGTGATAGTCGCCTCCAGCGCGGGCAGGGACTGGCGTGACAACGAAACTGCAGTTAACGCCATGCTGGATACAACGAGTTATGAAGCCGGACTCGATTGGCTTAAGCAGAATGCACACCTCTGGCAGGACAAGGCGTACAAATTCTCGAAGCAGTGCGCTGCAGCCTATACCTATCGCGCGGCAGGGCTTGGACGGGAGCAACATATTCGCGTGAACTGCGTGAACCCGGGGATTGTTGAGACACGACTGTCACCTTCGTTTCGCTCGATGCTCGGTGAAGAAACATTCGACTACATCGTGAATGCCAGTGGTCGTGCCGGTCAGCCAGACGACATTGCAGCGGTCGTTGAGTATTTGCTGCTTGGAGACTGTGAGTGGCTGAACGGTGTTGAGTTGACCGTTGATGGTGGATACCACGCCGGCTTGGTTGGTGGCTGGATCAGCCCACCCTAATCTTACGCATTGATTTGGAGAGCGCGCTGGAAGTTCTCTGCTTCTGTACTGCTACCGGTTCAACCACCTTCGCTCTTCCCGTTCAGCTGCTTAAAGTCGCGAATTGCCTGAACTTCAAAACCGGTGTGAAGCAATCCCGAGCCCTCAAAACCCTCAATACTGGCGAATCGGTGCCAGCCGATTTTATGGATCTCGCTGCGATCAAACCGCAACACAGGTTCGGTTAGTTCAGCAGCATAAATTCGATGTTTGTTGCCCTTGTATCGATAGTCACCGATCTGAGTTAAATCGGAAGCATCGATGTATAGTTCTTCCCGCAGCTCACGTCTAAGCGCATCTTCAAGGTCCTCACCACGCTCAACGCGACCACCAGGAAAACCCCAGCGTTTCTTGCCTGAAAACAACCGGGTCCGATGCATGACCAGGAAATACTCATCATCTCGATAAAGAATACATCGGACGGCATAGATCGTAGGCTTTTTCATAGTCTGTTGATGTACGGGCGTTTTGTGCGTGCCAGAGTCAATTTCGCAAGCTGAAGTGAATGTAGTCAGGAACACACATTTCGATGTACCCAAAGCACCAGTTCATCGACTCACTCAACCCTTGGGTGATAACTGACATGAGGTTTACCAACACAACTTTAGCATTGGCAAATCGCCGCGTTGTTATCCAGCTAAACTTGCCAGACTGAAACTTTGGGCGTAGCTTGGAGGTTTTCACCTCAGAGAACGTCCATGCCCGACACAAATCCCAACCTGCCCGGTCGACTCAGCGACGCCAAAGCTACCCTGCTTGAAGATAAGCGTCTCGATCCCAGGATAAAAGCCGTCATGGAAGTGGCAGGCGCGCTTGGCGGAGACGTCGAGCAAATACCAACGGATGCACCGCTTGAAGATTGCCTGGCTTATTGCATGGAGTTTGAAAATGCGGCGGCTGCTGCTCATCCCATGGAACTGGAGATGATGCCTGATTTCAGCGATGTTGAGCAGACCACTGAGGTAATAGAAGGTGTTGATGGCAATGAGATCAAACTCTACGTGCACAAGCCGAAGAACCAGTCAGGCCCCCTGCCAGCCGTTGTGCACACACACGGTGGTGGCATGGTGCTCTTGACGGCGGCCGATCCGGGCTTTGTACGCTGGAGAAACACGCTCGCACAAATGGGCATGGTCGTGATTGGCGTTGAGTTTAGAAACGGGGGCGGCAAACTGGGTAATCATCCTTTCCCCGCTGGTCTAAACGACTGTGCAAGCGGGGCCAAGTGGGCTCACGAGAACAGGGAAACGTTGGGCATCAGCAGTATCGTGATCTCCGGTGAATCAGGTGGCGGTAATCTCTGTATCGCAACAACCCTTAAGGCCAAACAAGAAGGCTGGTTGGATGCAATTGATGGTGTGTACGCGTGTCGTCCCTACATTTCTGGTATGTATCAAAACCCTCCTGCTGAGTTGCTGTCCCTTTTTGAGAATGACGAGTACATGCTGAGCTGTGAACAGATGAGCATCATGGTGAAAGTCTACGACCCCAGCGGAGAGCACGCTTCTGATCCACTGGCCTGGCCGATGCAAGCAAACGTCAGTGAATTGAGTGGACTGCCGCCGCACATCATTTCCGTAAACGAACTGGACCCCTTACGCGATGAAGGACTGGTTTTTTCTCGCCTGCTTCTGGCCGCAGGTGTTTCGTGCGTCGCAAAGACCGTAAACGGCACGCCGCACGCTGGCGATCTGATGCTACCGGATGTCGTGCCTGAGATTTACAACGAAACAGCCCGGTCGTTGCTGGGGTTTGCACAGTCCCTGTCAGCCTGAGTGGGGGCAACTTGCACCGGAGCCGAAGGATGCTCGAAGGATGCTCGATGTAGATGTAGTCAGATGCAGTCGGGGGCACTCCTTTGCCCCGCGATAAGCTGAAACACTACTCTGGTTAGAAGACGAGCGCCTTCAAGGTGACGGTGTAACTCATACCATCCTCGTATGACCAGTAAGGCAGTCCACCCTGGGTCCACTCTATTTCTTCATCCAGGATATTCTGAAGCTTCAGCTCCAGCGTCATCTCGGATTGCCACATTTCAAAGTTGTACTTCACCAGCAAATCCAACTTACCTCGACTGTCTTCGATGACATCCGGGGCATTCTCAGCGCCAACCAGCACCACTCTCTCGCCGGTGTAGTTGTAGGCCAGGGATCCTTCGATTCCAGTGTCAAAATTGAGATAACTCAAAATGATATTGCCGAGCACGTCTGACTGACCGGTCAACTCCCGTTCGTTCTGGAACAGCGCAGCAATCTGCCGGTTACCTGTGACGGGTACGTCCGCCGCAGTTTCACCCTCACCAAGCAAAGTCACTTCTGAATCGATAAAGGAAACATTGGCGGTGATAGTGAAGTGGTTCCAGTGTTCGCCCCAACCAAACCAGTCGTCGAAGAAAAGATCTTTAGTGATCTCAAGCTCCACGCCTTCCAGCTCAGCTTCCTCTGCGTTGAACCACGTAAAGATATCGTTCTGTGCCTGGACCTTGCCCGTTTCAATCGGGTCAGTGAAGTCTTTTGAGAACACACCGACAGACAGGCTGTCATTGGCACCAAAGTACCACTCATAACGGGCATCAATGCTCTCCACATCTGCGGGTTGCAGGAACACGTTTCCGCGGTACAGATTCGAGTCTTCGGGATTACGAATCGTTGTGCCGGTAATCTCCAGCAGGCTGGGTCGGTTTACTGTTTCAGAGTAGCCTGCCCGGATCTGCATATCTTCCTTGAATTCCCAGGTGACCGAACCACCCCACAGCGTGTCTTCGTAGTCCTGTTCGTTTGCATTGATTGTGCCGGGCTCGGTGTTACCACCCCAGGCGTCGGCAAACAGTGTCGTATCTTCCTGACGAGCGCCTAGTTGAACGCGAACCAGCGGGTGTACCTGCGCATCAACCGCCAGGTAAATCGAGGTAGCCTCTTCCCCGGAGCGAGCGAACGGGAAAATGCCCGAGGCATTTGCTGCACTCGCTGAGAAGTCTCTGACATCCAGGTAGCCCTCAGCCCAGTTATCAGAACTGAACAACTGATAGGGTGTCATTAAAGGTACGTAATCCGGTGCAGCAGGCGTGACGTCAAATCGGAACAGACGGTCCTCTGATTCTCGAACGCGCTCGTAGTCGGACCAGCCAAACTTGACCGTCAGCTCGCCATCACCGACATAAACGGGCATCGAAACATCGAAACCATATTCTTCGATATCGTCATTCAACTCAGAATAATTTCGATCGGGTGCCTGGTAGATATCTCGAAGGTCACCTGCCGCCTGTCGACTCGGGATAACCAGTTCTTCTAGTCCCTGACGATTATCAGCGTAAGAATAGGTACGACGATCTGGTGACTCCCGTTTTGCCGCACCATCAACGATGCGCCAGTTTATCTGGCCCCCTTCAACAGCTTCACCCAGGTCAAAGAAATGTTCACCGGTCAGGCTGGTAGACTCAATTTCATTTTCTGTCCACTGCAACAGATAGCTGACGACCTCTGTACCGGAGCGAACATCATCTTCGGATGACACACCGCGCTGCTGCTGAACCTCATCATCGGTCTGTCGCAAGATCATATGGGACAAGGCGACAGAATGGTTGTAGTTCTCGATACCCAGGCTGAAGTAGCCTGACATGTTGATCGTGTGCCTGGTGGTGTTCTGGTCAAACTCAAGCGTCTGATTGCTGCCACCATCTACACCGGTGAACTCGTAACGACGTTGCTCTGCTTCTCGCTGTCTATAATCGTTTGAGTAAGAACCGGCTGCGGTAAAACCCAAAGTAACGCCATTATCCATCTCGTGCATTAAGCCGAGCTCAGCATCACCCTCCATTTTTGGCTTCAGTTCGTCTTCACTGATATGCCAGCGGTTATAAAAAGAATTACCGAGCGCACGATCCTGGGGTGAACCAATATCTTCGAACTCCTGGCTGGTTAAGCCTTGAATGTTCTCCGGAATCTCACGCGTGCCGTCGTCGTAGCCCCAGTTATCATCATCTCCGCCTTGATAGCTGAGACCGTCTCCACGGGTCGTCTCGGTGTTGCCACCGAGGCCGATTTCCAGATTGAAGTAGTTCTGGTCTGGCGTTGCCAGCGTTCGTATGTCAACCAGGCCACCACTGAAATCACCTGGGTACTGTGCTGAATAGGTTTTCTGGACCAACAGGTTCTCAACAATACTCTTTGGCACAATATCCAGCGGCACTGTTTTCTGAAACGGTACTGGAGAGGACATCCTGAAACGGTTGATCAGCGTTGAAGAATATCGTTCACCAAGACCACGGACATACACGTACTTTCCGCCTACAAGGCTGAGACCGGTAACCCGTGACAACGCATCGCCAACGGTGGAGTCGGCCAGCATATCCAGCGCTTCTTTATCCAACACATTGGAGATTTCTGAGGTGTCGCGCCTTTCATCGGGCACAAACTTGCCCATGACAACAACTTCTTCGATCTCAGGTGGCGGCAAATCCAGCTGTTGGGCGTAAACCACATCGGTCGCCGCTGCCAAACTGCAGGCCATTGTGAAAGCGACTAGTTTGTTTTTCATACTTATATCCAAGTTCTGTTTTACTTAAACAGGTGTGCAATTAAACGGAAAGCGCCCGGGCACTACTAATAATGCCCGGGCGTTCCCTAACACCGCGATGTCAGATTAAAGACCAACCGTCCAGGATGATCCCCAGTTCTGAACGTCTGAGCCGATAATCGTACTGCCATCCGCATCCAGCCCGCCGGGCAAGGTTACAGGTGTCGGCGTAGAACCATCCTGGGTCACGTTCGTTGAACCATCGAGAAAGGATTGGACTGCCGCCGCATCCTCACTCGAGCTGTCCACGACTGTCGTACAGCCCAGCCCGACACCCGAGAAGGCAATACCGGAGCCCAGCTGGTTTGTCGATGCCGTGCCATCAACACGGAAACACGTCTCACTACCCGATACATTCGAGTTGTAGAGCTGCAGACCTGTACCCCTTCTGAGGCGAATCGCACGTTCTGCTGGATTACCCAGGATCGTCATGTTGGCAATCGTCGGTTGCGCAACTGGTGCAGCCAGTTCATCACCTTCCCTGTTGTCTGCTTCTATACCGTTATCACCAGCATCAGAAGCCTGAACAATGTGCAGGTATTGAAGGCTACCAGTCCAGCCGTCGGTCCAATCCAGTGAGTCATCGGCATTACCAACCAGCACCACATGAGAGGCACTGACTGTTCCGCCGAAGAACTCAACACCGTCATCAAGGTTGTTATAGACCTGGATGTAATCAACCGTCGTGCCAGAACCTACGCCCTGGAAGGCGATACCATTCAGCTGGTTTTCAGGGTCGACATTAGAACCTGCGAACTTGACCACAACATACCTGAGCGTACCGCTTGAGTCCGTTGCATTAGAGCCACCGAAGAGACCAGAGCTTGCTTCACCTTCCTTGGTACAACCATCGGTGCCACCGGTTTCACCGGCAGGGCAGTCGTTAATCGGTGCGTTACCGTTAATGACAAGGCCGCCCCACAAGCCGCGAGTCGACTCGGGATTCGCGATATTACCCAGCACGTCAGCAGCGGCTGTCAGGGTAATCGGCGCCGACTGTGTACCATTCGCCTGGATCTCGGAACCGCGAGAAATCACGAGGAAGTCCTCTGGGTCGTCTCCAATGATATTGGTACCTGACTGAACCGTGAGCACGGCTGAGTCTGTGTTGTCACCACCGATGAAAACCGCGCCATCGAGCACGTAGTAGTTGCCACGTGCCAGCGTGATGTCCTGGGTAATCGTTCCTGTCAGCTGACAAGTCGTGGTCGTGCCATCGAGAGACGCGATTTCGGTTGTTCCAACAGGACAGCCAAACTCAGCGACGGCAGTCGGATTGCCGACCGTCCAACCCATGGTCCAGTCATTGTCTTCGTCCTGGATTGCTCCAACGAAACTGGTGTCGTCAAAGAAGGCGTTACCAGCAAGGCTGACAGCGCCAACAGATGCACCTGTCGTTGAGACGTTTTCACTTGCATCAAGCTGAGCCTGAATCGCGGCGACATCATCGCCCTCGACTGCAGTGTTACAGCTGAAGCTGACGCCACCAAACTGGATGCCCGTGCCGAGCTGATTCAGTGAATCACCCTGGATGCGCAGACAGCTGTCACTGCCCTGCACAACTGAGTTGTAGAGCTCAAGGCCGGTGCCGCGGCGCAGTCGTACAGCACGTTCCGCCGGGTTACCCACAATGGTCATATTCGCGATGCTGGGTAGAGACCTTGGCGTTGCCGTCTCGTCACCTTCGCGGTTGTCGGCTTCGATACCATTATCACCCGCGTCGTCGGCCTGGTTGATGATCAGGTACTGAATACTGCCCTGCCATCCATCAGTCCAGTCCAGTGAGTCGTCAGCATTACCTGTGAGTACAACCCACTTGGCATTGACAGTACCACCGAAGAACTCGATACCATCATCCAGGTTGTTGTGCACCTGGACGAACTCAACTTCTGTCCCACTGCCAACACCCTGGAACGCAATACCGTTCAGCTGGTTTTCCGGGTCCACGTTGGAACCCGCGAACTTAACCACCAGGTAATTCAGGGAACCACTAGAGTCCCCCGAGTTAGACCCGCCGAAGAGCCCCGAGCTTGCCTCGCCTTCCTTGGTACAACCGTCTGTACCGCCGGTTTCACCTGCCGGGCAATCGTTAATAGGCGCGTTACCGTTGATAACGAGTCCACCCCAGAGGCCGCGGTCACTCACCTCGTCGGCTGTGCCAAGCACATCCTGCTCAGCTGTCAGCGTAATCGGCGCGGTGCGAGTACCATTTGCAATGATTTGTGATCCACGCGAAATCACCAGGAAAGACTCCGGGGAAGTACCGTAAATCGTTGTTCCTGCCTGAATCGTCAGGGTTGCAGTATTGGTATTGTCGCCACCAATTGTGACCTTGCCGTCCAACTCATAAATATTGTTGCTGGTCAGCAACAGGTCAGATGTGACGTCGCCAGAAACCGTACAAACACGCTTACCGTCAATGGGGTTGCTCGTGGTTGTACCTTCAGGGCAACCGAAATCAGGTGGTGTGGTGTTAGAGACGGAACCCGCGTAGGTCCAACCAGCGGTCCAGTCCTCCGGGCCAATAGCACCGATGAAATTCTCATTGGTAAAAAAAGTATCTGACTGCGCAACCGGGTCCACACTCGAGCCGTTCTGCGATACGTTCATTGCCGTATCCAGATAGGCCTCAACAGCGCCATCATCATCCCTGTCGTGCGTCGTTGCACAGGCCAGGCTGACGCCCTGGAATGTGATCGTCGGATCAGAAGCTGAACCAAGAATATCTCGAGAGCTGCCATCGATCCTGACGCATCGTTCAGAACCCGTGATAAAGCTGTTACTCAGGGTCAGACCTGTACCACGACGAATTCGCAGCGCCCGTTCATCGGCATTACCAAAAATGCTCATGTTGGTAATCGATGGGTTTGAGATGGGCGTCGCTGCTTCATCACCTTCCCGGTTATCTGCTTCGATACCGTTATCCGCTGAATCAGACTGTTCGATATACAGGTACTGAATCTTGCCCTGCCAGCCATCGGTCCAATCAAGGGAATCATCGGCGTTGCCCGTCAAGACAACGTACTTCGCGTTAGCGGTGCCGCCAAAAAACTCAATACCGTCGTCCAGGTTATTGTGGACCTGAACATATTCAATCGTCGTTGCGTCACCCACCGCCTGGAAGGCAATACCGTTTAACTGGTTCTCCGGATCTACGTTCGAGCCAGCAAAACGTACGCTGACGTAACGCAAGGTACCAGAATTGTCGTTGGCATTTGATCCACCGAAGGTGCCTGAATTCGCTTCCCCTTCTTTGGTACAAGTATCGGTCCCACCGGTGGCGCCTTCAGGGCAGTCATTAATTGGGGCAAATCCATTGATGACAAGACCTCCCCAGAGTCCGCGATCGCCGTCCTCAGCTTCGCCGTCAACTTCGGCGCGCGCTGTGAAAACGATGGGCTGATCTGCGGTGCCATCAGCGTTTATCTGGCAGCCTTGCTGAATTACAACGAAATCACTGGCTGACTCGCCTGCGATAACGGCGCCCGGCGCCAGTTCCAGGCTACATTCAGCACCTTCACTGGCCGGCGTGACGCGCATTGCACCGCCTGAAACTGTGTAGACGTTGTCATTTCCAAGGACGAGGCCGGTCGGATCAATCGCACCATTCTCAAGGGCGCTGACATCTATGGTGTAAATTGGCCTTGCACCAAACGCGGCAGATGCGGTTTCTCCAGTGTCCGTAATGACAGATGCGAGAGCCTCCGGAATCAAAGAATCAGTGACCTCACCGTCACCGGGGCCAGGATCGGGATCCGGGTCGGGATCCGGGTCTGGATCTGGATCAGTGCCGGGGTCAGGTTCTACTTCGACTTCAACAACAATCGAGCCCGGTGACGCGTTGTCACCACTGCCACCACACGCCGCCAGCAATAACGACAAGCCAAGGCATGCTAAAAGTCTGGACAAACTCTCAAATTTCATAAGTAAGACTTCCATCAATAAAAAATAGGATTAGAGGCGCAATATCCGCGGCCCCTGAAAACCACAGCGCGAGAGTAGGGACGGCCCATTAAGACCCATTAAAGAATTTAAGAAGATACGCGAGCGGGAGTTTAAGAAGGGGGACTAAGAATCACTCGCAAGCCGCTGATATGAACTGATAACTTGGGGGGAAACGGTAAATTTGTCTTTAACTAACACATAAAAATAGCGCATAAAAAAGGCGCCTTAAGGCGCCTTTTTTAACTTACCGGTGATACCGGTGAAGTCGATCCTGTTATTGAACATTCACGATGGCTTGCTCATGGATCAGATTACTGTAAGTCCTTGCGAACTCGTTGATACGCATGCCATTACATTCCACCTGCCGTACCTCTTTGCGGGTCATATGCAACTCTTCTGCTTTTGCACGCACGGCTTCCTTGGATTCAAGAGCAGCGATACACAACTGTGATATTGGATTATCTGTGCCTGCATTAAACTGCATAGTCTCTGTGCCAGCTTGCTCTGATGCAAAGATGCTCGCACTCATGAAAAGAGCGATTAGCGCTAGTGCGATTTTTTTCATTTCTTTCTCCCTACCCCAAAAGGGGCTTTTTACTGAGGGTGATAGACCTCGAATTTACTGGGTCTCTATATTGCGTCTCTATTTAGCATCTATCGTTGGGCTACATTCGGTTATGTTTAACCTGGCGGAACGTAGGCAATCTCTCTTGTTGCCCGGTAACCCACTTTCGTTTGTAAGCAGCTCAAACAGGCTCTATCTCGCTGTTATGCCTGGGACAGGTAGGCCATATATAGGTGATTCCGCCTGTGCCGCTTGCCAAAGAAATATAAATATAACATAAACATTCTTAATGTTTGTATTTATTATGTAAGTAACAGCTTGTAAGTCATTGTTTTTTAATATTTCATGCAGAGAGTTATTGTAAAGAATTAGCTAACCGGAAAACCAGGCTCTACTGGCCAGCTCACAAGGCAACTTCCAGGGTTATTCCCAGGCGGAATTCCGCACCTCTAGAAATGGACGCATTTGAAGGGAAAAGGTGTGTATGGCAGGGGTAATTCTGCCGAGATCGAGATGTCTGGCAGGCGATTTTGCCTGCGCCAACAGGTCCCTTTTCGGCTGAAAGTTAAGAACCTGTTAAGAAGTATTAAGTTTGTGTTAGATCTAGCCTAGAGCCGTAGTCAGACCCCATGTCTGGCCTTACTATACGCCCCGGTTGAACACACCTGCTCATCGATATGCGGACACTCATTTCTCTCATCGCGATTGCTTTGCTCTCTTCTGCCCTGACTGCTTCCGAAAGCCAGCGTTCGGCCGAGGCTAACGCCATCCTGATCGCAGATGCCGAACGGGCCGCGGTGACCAATCCGTACACGATTTCAATCGAAGATAACTACGGCAACCCTGATGCTTTTGTGAAATACATCATCAGAAAGCCGCCTGCCCTGGTCTAGTTACGCACTAACCTCTTTCACACTTTCAGTTGAGTCAGCGCTGGCAAGCGGTGTACTGAACAGAAGCAATATTTAGAGCATCCCTCGCTAAAGATGGCGCCCTGAAACAGGCGAACCCCAGCCTGTCACTAAATCTTCAGAAGGGCGTTCATGCTTCGCACACCCTCGTTGATGAAGGCTTCCTTCTGCTTCTTTGTTTTACTCTTCAGCCAACCCCGGTAAGTCGTTTCGACAATGCTGAACTGGAAAGCGGCCATGATCGGGAGGTCAGCAGGCAACCTGGCTTCAGGTAGTGAGTTTTTAAGACTCTTCTCGATCTCAGGCTCAATCAGGTCAGCAATTGTTGGTAGTCCGTGCTCGATCAACAATCCTGCGTGACTATCAAACAGCTCAAACAAGTCTCGATCCTTGTCGATTACGGTTACGAGCCGGCGAAGAAAAGTTTCAGCGGACTGGTTTTTCAGATCGACTTCAGAGAACGTCTCGATTGCGTTGTCGGCGTACTGCGAAATCAACGCATTCAGGATACCGATCTTCGAATTGAACTGGTGAAACAGAATCCCTTCTGAGACACCAGACAATTTTGCGATTTCCTTTGTTGTGGTTTTCTCAAAACCCTGGGAGACGAAGAGGCTTCTCGCCGCTGCGAGCAACCGCTGCCGCTTCTCTTCAGGGTCCCTGCGGCGGACTGATTCCGTCACGCCCTTGTTAGGCATCTGCAATCCAGCTGCCGTGCGAACCGAACGGGATCCTGACGCCAAGTTTCACGCGTGCCAGGGGTTCTGCTTGCACATCGCGCGCATCAAGAATGACAAAGTCAGCCTCTTCGGTCGCTTCATCATGAACGTAAAACATCAGGTAGCCATCATCTTCTGCACTGGTACTGTCACGAGGAACAAAAACCGGTTCACCACAGTAGAGACCTGCTGGCAGGGCGTATTCGGTTTTCTGATCAGTTTCGAAGTCATACTTGACGATACCAACTCCCGCAGGGAATTCCGTATGCATGTGAGCCATGTAGCCGTAGCGATGTTTCTGGCCAACCAGTGAATCTGGTACCCGCGGGAACTCAACGGGGATATCCATGAGACGTTTTTCATCAACACTGCCAGCATCGGTATCAATGGTCCAACGAGTCAGCAGTTCTGGCGGAATCTTGGCGCCAGGCTTCAGGTAGTGATCAAAGCGGCAGACGTCGATGACAATCTTGTTGCCGTCTTCGTAGGCGTTCAGCGGGTGGAAGACATAACAGGGATCAATGTCGTACCAGGTGACGTCTGCATTGGTGCCATTGCGCGGCATGACGCCAAGGCGCGCACCGTAATCATCGCTCCACGCAAGTGGAATGCCACCCTCCCCTGCCTTGGAAATGTCGAACATCAGTGGCAGGTCCATAAAGATCACGTAGTTCTCGGTGATGTTGAAGTCGTGAACCATGGTTGCAGCACCGACTTCGATTTCCTCCGTCTGTACCAGTTCGCCTTCTGCGCTGACGCGGTGATAGGTCAGGTAAGGCGGCAGCAAGCCATAGGAGAAGAACAGTAGTTCACCAGTTTTGCCGCAAACCTTGGGATGCGCCGTCATGCCGGTTTTGAGCTTGCCGTCGTAATCATGAGCACCGATCGTTTCCAGGTCAGCGTTCAGTTCGTAGGGCAGATGCAGTTCTTCGAGCGCCAGGATTTTTCCAGCGTGACCGATGACATGGGTATTGGCCAGGCTGTTTTCCAGGCTGCTCAGGGCTTTGGTGAAATAGTCTTCACCTTCCTGCATGTCCAGCATCGGTGTCTGCACAAGCTTGCTCTTAAACCAGTTCGCCTTGCCACCAGCAAGTTCAATACCGTGGATCATGCCGTCACCCAGGAACCAATGGCCGGTCGGGCCGTTCATCGGGTTGGGACCAATCCTGAAATACCGGCCGTTCAGGTCGGCAGGGATACTTCCCTCGACAACCGGGTTTGCCAGATCGTTTTCCTGTGGGATGGGCGCGAAGTTCTCTTTCAGCCAGAAAGGGATTTGTGCGGGTGCATTCATTGATCTCTCCAAAAGTGCAGATTCGTTATTGAGCGTCACTTTATAAAGTGACGCTCAATAAGTCAAGCAAGCCAGGCTACGCCATGTACTGAACCAGACGTGCTCCCGAAATACCCGGTAGCTGGGCATCCAGCAGTTTGTGATCTCTACAGGAAGGAAGCTTCACCGGCTGGTTAGAGACGAAACAGTCTTTTCGCCAAAAAATGGGATTTCTCCTTAAATATCAGTCCGATAGCAGGCGAAATCAGTCCTTGCTGTCATTCTGACACTCCCCACCCGTCCGTTATTTTCAACCTTTGGGTTGATCCCAACAAAAACGCGTTTCGCTACAGTGGCAACGCTGTATGGGAGGAACCGCCCAGGGCTGGGCAACGGGAGTGTTCAGGAAACGAAACTCTTCCAAGCAGTGCTGATTTTCATAAAAAAGAGAAATCGACAATGAAAAAGTCACTTATATTTTTGATGTTGGTGCTAGCCAGCCTGACTGTACGTGCTGAAACGTACACCAGCGGCTCACCTGGTATCACAGCCTGGGATCCAATCCTCCCTGAGACTGCAGCTGTAGACTGGGGAGATTCTGTTTGTACCCCAGGCACTTCTATTGGATTGGATGCGGATTGGCAAAATCCTCATGCGGCCTTCACATCTCCATGGGCCGGTTACTTTGGCGCCGCTGCCTACCATCCATGGATTGGCTATCTTAATGCGACCTGGATGAACGCATGGGCGAATGCAGATTCGAACCAGAGCGGCGGGCCTTCAGGGCACAACTGGACGAAGTATGCACTCGACGTCACCGGTGAAGGTGACTTCATCGTTCAACTGATGGCTGACAACTGTTCATGGATCTATATTGATGGTGAACTGGTCGGCTATCAGGATGACAATTGGGGGCCGGGCTGGAATGAAAGTGGCATCGAGTCACTCACCTACCCTGTAACGCTGTCCGGAACTCACACACTCGAATTCATCATCTATGACGGCGGTGGCGCTGCTGGCGGTGCTTTTGTACTTGAAACCGACACGGGCCAGGTTGAACTGAATGACACAGACGAGGACGGCCTGACCGATAATCAGGAACAACTTTATGGTACTGATCCTGAGGTCGCAGACACCGATGGTGATGGCGTTAACGATGGTGACGAAGTTGCTGCAGGCACCGATCCGTTGGCTGTGGCAGTAAATGCTTCCAGGACACCATGGCAGCAGCATGAAGGTCTTGAAGTAGGCCCTGGTAACCCATACGGCATCGTGCCCATCACATGTAGCACAGGCACTCACGGCGACCCGTGTATTTACGACGACTCTGCTGGTCTGCCGGCGACAAACGACCCTGACTGGTTCAATGCGCCAGATCCAGATGTGATCGGATTTGGTAACAACGGCGCCTCGAAGCTCGGCGGCTACGCCTGTCTGCGCGCCGCTGACTTTAACTACTTCCAGACGCTGGTGAACATACCTGCAGGTATGAACGTGACCGAGTTCACTATCGATTTCAGTGAAATGGATGATGGTTCAAGGGTGTCTATCTGTAACTCCGAGGTCAGTGACGAATCTGGTTGCCAGGTTATAGAAGGCAGCTACGTTTATCTCGGCAGGACCGGCACTACCAACCTGGCGCCATTTGTTGTGCCCGGCGAAATCAACCGTGTTGTTGTAACGCAGGTCGATGATTGCGCCGTGGGTAACAAGATCAGGTATGCGGTTGTCACACTGAATGGTGAAACCATCGACGTGTTCAATCTTGATATCGCGCAGATTACAGACACCCAGGAAACGGGTAACACCCACACGGTGACCGCAACCCTGCGCAACCAGGATGACGAGCCACAAGCTGGCGTTGAGGTCACTTTCACCGTTGTAGACGGTACTAACCCAGGCCTTATCGGTATGGCGACGACCGACGAAAACGGCAGGGCTTCCGTCTCCTACACTGGAAACGATATTGGTTTCGATACGATTCAGGCTTCCGTTGATGACAACGGCACCCTGCGTCAGTCAAACCTGGTTGTCGTTGAATGGACTGAGCCGCCCAATGCGCCGCCAGTAGCACTTTGCCAGGACGTAAGTGCGAACACTGACGGTGGCATGTGTTCAGTAAGTGTGAGCGTTGATAACGGCTCTAATGATCCTGATGGTGATCTCGTAACAACATCACAGGTTCCTGCTGGTCCTTATGCACCTGGTGAGACATCGGTCATCCTGACCGCGTCAGACGGTGAACTGGATGCAAGCTGTCCTGCTATCGTGACCGTAACCGACGATGAGAATCCGTCAGTTACCTGTCCAGCTTCAGTGACTGTAGAAGCGACGGGCGCCTCAGGTGCAGAAGCCATCTTTGGCGATGCCAGTGCTGACGATAACTGCCCTGGTGTAACCGTGAGCTGTTCTGCCACATCAGGCGCTACCTTTGCGCTCGGCAATACACCGTTCACGTGTACGGCAACAGACCTCGCGGGCAAAGCTTCAACCTGTGACGCTTCTGTCACAGTTGTTGATACAACACCGCCTGCGATAACACTGCCTTCAGTGCCGGAAACAGAGGCGACGGGTAGCGATGGTGCTGCAGTCAGCTTCAGTGCAACGGCAACTGACATTGTGGATGGCACAGTCCCAGTGAACTGTGTGCCGCCATCAGGCAGCACATTTGCCCTTGGTACCACTACGGTAGCGTGTGACAGCTCAGACGCTGCAGGTAACACCTCCTCTGGCTCATTTGCAGTGACGGTTGTGGATACAACGCCTCCTGATATCACGGCAAGCCTGACGAAGAAGCGAGGAAAGCTGGTCGTGAACTTCTCGGCAACAGACCTGGTGGATCCTGATCCGACTGTAAATGCAGTCTTTGACATCGATGGTTGTCAAAGGACACTGCAGGCTCGAGATGGCCAACGCATTAAATTCGAACGCGACGACGAGTGTGAAATCGAAAGAGATGACGGTGTTCTTGAGATCGAGGCAGGCGCTCTCTCCCTGGTTGTGACTGCAACAGATGCTTCAGGTAACTCTGCATCGGTCACTGTGGCAGCACCCGCGTCACCGAAGTCAGGCAAGAGCGACAAGTCAGACAAGAGCAAAAAGTCTGACAAGAGCAACAAGTCTGATAAATCCAAAAAGGGAAAGAAGGGCAAAAAATCTGACAAGTCCAAGAAAGCTAAAAACAGTGACAAGTCCGATAAGTCCAAAAAGGGAAAGAAAGGCAAAAAAGGTATGAAGTCCGATAAGTAGTAACGGCTAATTACCCTCCCCTGAACGGTGGAGCCTTACGAGGTTCCACCGTTTTTTTTGCCCTCAAAAAAGGCTGACCAGTGCTTCGCTCGGCTTCTCTGGCACCAATCCGACGATGGTCATGACCCACCCTGGAGTCCTTGCGGCGGGCTCCATGACCAGAGGGACAAAATCGGAAGAAAAGCCTCATTCACTCTGCCACAACAGCAGCACTACGAAACCAAGCGTGAGCCACAGCAATACAATCGCGGTAATCAGGTTCGCCGTTGTCAGAAAATAGTCTGCAAACAGCGTCACAAAAACCGATGCAAACACAACCAGACCTGATGGTACTAAGAGAGACAGATTTGCATCACCCGGCAGTCTACGTTCATGCCAGAGAATAGATATTCGTATGAGAACTACGCCAATCATGACATGCAGGAGGAAAACAGGAAAAAGAACAACCATACACCAGTATAG
Source organism: Pseudomonadales bacterium (assembly GCA_963921285.3). Taxonomy (GTDB): domain Bacteria; phylum Pseudomonadota; class Gammaproteobacteria; order Pseudomonadales; family Azotimanducaceae; genus UBA9659. The sequence continues at coordinate 3,960,993 of CAWUFD020000015.1, read as the reverse complement.
ATAGCTGTAAACCGACCCAAGGAAATCCACAGCGTGAACATAGTCCATACTCCGAACTGGTTTTCCCAGCGCCCAGAAAACCGATGCGGACATGATCACATGATAGCGGTAAAGGAGAAGCACCGACGCAACGCCAATTGCGATAGCGGTGCCGGCGCCCGTATTCCCAGACTTTTTGCCGCCGTTAGCGTCCTGCCTCAAGGAACCACTGCAGCCCTTTCGTAGCACGAGAAGTTAAAGAACGTCTCGTTGTTAAGCAGGTTCAGATTTACCAGCTTAAGTTCAGGTGCCTTGGAGGTGATTTCCAACAGGGCCACGCCATTCCAGGTGGCACCAAAGAAATTGGCCAGATCATCACGACGAAGCCAGGTGGCTGCGTTCGATTCTAAAGTTGGGGCAATAACCTTGTTTGGTGTGCCAATAACTGCACCGTTCTGGTCATATAAGGTGCCAGTAACGTTCTGCAGTCTTGAACCACGATTAATCAATCTGACAAAACTTGTGTTGGGAGAATCGTAACCTTCGACGTTGGCCGCAAAATCCTCACTTGAGCAGTTTGTACTGCTGATTAATCCACTCGGCGAAACCAGCTTGGTCATCAGGTGGAATGGCCCGCTGCCGTTGTTGGTAACTTTCAGCAGGGCCGGCCCTGTCCATGGAGACACATCGAAGATCTCTTCAAGATCCTTGGAGGACAGCACCAGACGCCCATAGGTCCTCACCACGCTTGGAGACAGACGTTGATTTTCCTGACCCAGGACATCTCCATCACCGTCGTAAAGCGTTCCATAGAAGAACGCCTGTCGGGATTCGTTAACAATCTGAGTATATGAGACCGCGCGGCTTGTTGACGTCGTCTGCAGGTTCACCCAACCCGTTCCATCTGCCGCGTATTCAGAGCAGGTAAAGTTAAAGAACGTCTCTCGATTAACCAAGTTGAGATTGATCAGCTTCAGACCTGACTTGACCGGTTGCCCATCAACATAAGGAATAACATCCAGCAAAGCAGCACCATTCCACTCAGTACCGACCAAACGTGATATGTCGCTACGACTCAGCCAAATCTGTGAGTTAGGCTGCAGTCCCTTCAGTGCATCGGTATAGCTACCGAGAATATATCCTCCTTGGTCCCACAGCCCGATCCTGGCATCAAGAACCTGATCACTGACATTGATCACACGCACAAAGGTATCGCTCTTTGAATTGAAACCTTCGATATTGAGCAGATACCGAGAGTCGGTAACACAATTTGTATTGCTGACGAGTCCGCTGGGGCTTACAAGTTTCGACATCAGCGCAAAGTTTCCAGAGCCAAAGACCTTCAGCATCGCCGGTCCGGCCCATGGCGATACACCAAACATTCTTTCAATATCTGAAGAACTCAATACCAACCTACCCTTAGGCGGTACGGTCGGTCCGATCGACTGATTCGCGCTGCCAAGTCGACTACCACTGCCGTTATAGAGCGAGCCAGTGAAAGACTGCGCCTCATCAGAGCTGTTGATGATATGGATGCTTGTCACGTTTTTGCTGTTGGAGTTTGTCTGTAGATATTGCGCAGCGAAGGCTGGTCCAACTAACTGATCAGAATCATCGTCCTCCTGTTCATCGACAGAGACGTCATCGGTGGTTTTTGAATCGTCGCCTGACGGATCTTGACCTGATACTGCATCATCGTTGGATGACGTTGAATCATCGTTACCCGCACCCGTATCAAGTTGGCTACTTTTGTCGGTGTTTACGTTTATTCTATATACTGCACTCGATCCATCATCGTGAAGAATCCACAGTTCCACTGTGTCTACCCCCTGGGTAGCTTCAAAGTCGAATCGCGCCTTTCTTCCATCAATTCGCACAATTTCACGACTACGCTTTACCCAATAAACTTGCTTTACGCGATTGAAGATAGTTCGGGGAACCTCGAAATCCACCAAAACCCCATCACCAGTGCAGTTAATAACTTCATTGCCGGATAGCTCACAAGCACCCTGAACAGGAGAGAACGAGGCGCTTGCCGTTCTAATAAGCTGGCCAAGATAGCCTTCACGGGTTTCTGGGGTCCCTTCAGAGCCGTCATCCGTACTCGCATTACCTGTTTCTCCTTGCCCCTGGTCGGCACTACTAGTAGAGGTCGCTTCTACTAAATAGTTATTAACCTCACCGTACAGCACAACATCTGTCGCTTGACCGTTAGTTGGAAGCCTGGAAGCTCGGTTAACAACCAATCGGATAGTGTCTGAGTTATCTGTTCCCCTGTTTTCATCGTAATGACCACTGAATACAAATATCGTCACCTCATGACTAACGCCCTGAGTTGCCTCAAAACTGATGACCGGTACTTTAGTGGAAAGCTGAAAAGTACTTACGCCATCACTGACAGATCGAATACCGTTGCTTGCCCCACCACCATTGACTGTTCTGGGCGCTGGACTGATCGTATAAAGAAAGTTGTTCAGCTCTTCCCGATAGCCTGTCGCGGCGGTGACATCTACAATCGTCGTGATTTTGTCGTCACCCTCACAGGTAAATTGCGGCCAGGCGTATCCGAGAGATACAAAAGGCTTCTCACCACCATAAACGCAAGCATCACCCGGTCGAAACTCAACGGTTGCAGAGGCCGTTAGTTGTTTGAACGTTGAAGTTGTTGTGTACAAAGACCACTGAACATGAGGCAAGTTGATGTAGTCGATTGGCCTGGCGTCTACAGGATAGACCTTGACTCTTACCCTGTGACTAATCTGAGCAGCGCTATCAAGAACTGTAGTAAGCGCCTGATTTAGGATGGTGGTCAGACTTAGCCTTGTTGAAGTAGTGAACTCGATCTTACAGAGAGAAGTCTCGACACCCTTGTTAGTAAAGTGGGTAGAATCAGCCGCCGAACATGTCACCCTTTGCCCATCATTAGTCTCGAGCAAAACATCAATGCCTCTCGATTCAATCTCAAAATAAACCTGAACCGGGGTTTCAGTCCACATTTCCACAGAGTTACTAAGGACTATGCCCGCAGGATTTCTTTGCTCAGCTTCGTTCAGCGATCTACCTGGTGTTGCTACACCTCCTACAACTGGATCTTTCCATCTCTCACCCGAACGTGACTCTCTTATCCAGAAACCATACTGGTTGGGGTCACGAACAGGCGTGGATTCCTCATCTTCAGATTCTTGCTCTTGATTGCCCCCTTGTTGTGAATCTGAGGATGTTGTTGCTGCGCCTTTCACATTCCTGCTACCAGCAATGCAACCACTTAACGCCGGACCGTCTTGAGAACCCAGTCTTATGTCTGTCCATTCAACGAAAATGGATTCGGTCTTGAAACTGAACACATTCCTATAGTACGCAGGTCTTCCCACTGGTATCTTGAAGTTAGTTGAAGTACCTCCCTCGACAGCTATGTATAGCCACACGTCCTGATTAAAGTAATTGTTAAGCTTCAGATCCCAGACTCGCTCACCGTCTTCGTAGATGTTGTCAATCCCCGCCTGAATAGTGACGGTACCATCTGAACAGATGTCAAATTCAGGGCCAAATTCGATAGCTTTGGAGTGAAGTGAAAAAGAAAGGATGAAGAGAGCAACAATGGCTCTTACGACTGACATGAATCTAATCCCCCTGCGCTCAATGGTGGGGAGCGCGACTACAATCTAATTGATATCAATGCTGGTACCTCTACTGTGCAATCATTCTGCTGTTTCCCCCACTTCCACAGGCAGTTCCTTCGTAGAATAAGGAAAGAAAATAGTGGGGATCACTGGTTGTTTGGTCGGTGTCGTGTTTTTGCACCATAGCTGTGCGAGTCTTGCTTACATGGTTGGTAAGTTGTCAGCAGCTTGAAACTTAGGTCGAGATCCCTCCGCTACGGCTGCGCCTTCGGTCGAGATGACGTTGTCGAGGTAGTGGGCCGGGATAGCGAACTGTTGTCATCCTGACCGCAGAGAGCGGAGCGAACGAAGTGGAAGGATCCCAACGTCAATTCGAGCACAAAGATATCGAGGTCTAGCGAATGGAACCGGTTTTTCGAAGCCAACCCCTGTCTCTAACAATCTTTATGTAACTGTCACTGACAGGCGCCTGGCTGCTATCAGAAAGCTCGAGTTGCCAGCGACGTGTACCCCGCACAGCGCCCTTAACAGCATGTTCAGCCACCCACCAGGAACGGTGCACCTGCATACCCAGCTCGTTCGGCATTTCTTTTACCGCATCCCCGAATCGGTAATGGAGTAAGACCGCTCCGTCGGCGTGATGCACACGCACGTAATGTTCTTCCGCATGTAGGGCAAGAACCGATTCGAGCGAGAGGTTGGCTTTAACCAGAAAGGATGGTGTTTCAATCGAATCTGCTTCATCGACGATATCGCTGGTCGCCACCTCATTAATGGTAATCATCCACACCAATAGATGCAGAGGCAGCACGATGGACGCCAGTGTTGTGTACTCATTGAGGTAAGCAAGTATCGGCGAGTAGTTCCATAGCGTGGTATCCAGGAACTCCTCTCGAAACGGGAGGTACTGTTCAAGCGTCAGCTCAACCAATGCGAGCGGTGCCAGTCCAATCAAGGTAACCAGAACAACAGACCTGAACCAGGCAGGCACACCCAGGTGACTGAATCTTGACGATACAATTTCATCAGCAATCCAGAGGCCAAGAAACAAAACAGCCGGGCGAACAACCCAGAACAGAAACGCCTGCTCCCAGGTGGGATCAAGTAGCTGATCATTGATCTGATTTACTGCAATAACCAGAAGGACCAGCGCAGTCAGGCGGAACATGACTGGTGAGTCTGAATCAAAAGAAAAAGCTGCGTGACGACTTACGGGGAACAATTGCCAGCTCATGTATGTTGGATGCGAATCCTCAGTATTGACCCGCGCTGATTGAATTCGTTCCCGGCGGAACGCACCCAATCCGCCACTACGCCCAATAAGTGATAAATTGCTCTCGCAGATATTGGTTTGCAGGAGGTCCTGCTTTGGAGAGTTTCAAAAACAGCGAGGGCATGCCAGGCACTTTGAATGTGCCCGGTGATATGCCGCGAAATGATTGGCAACTGCCCCCGTGGAACCGATGGTCATTTCAGCACGTGGGCAATTTCCTCAATACTGTTGACGTACCTGCCGGTGAAACCCTCGAACTCAGACAAGAAATAAGATCGCTCGACAAGCTCACGTTGGATTTGCCCCATCTCGGCGAATGTTCACTCAGCTCCTGGCTTGACGAAAGTTACACCGACGGCATTCTCATCTGGCATGACGGTCGGGTCATTATTGAAGAATACTTCAACGGTATGTCGGCAGGCTCGCTGCATCTATCCCAGTCCGTCGCCAAATCGTTCACGGCGGCAATCGCAGGGATATTCGAAGGTCGAGGTCTCCTAGATACCCAGGCGTACATTACGGAGTACCTGCCCGAGCTGGCTTCGACAGCTTATCGCTCGGCAAGGGTTCAGCACGTGCTGGATATGGCAAGTGGTGTCGCCTTTGACGAGACCTACACCAATGATCGTTCGGATGTCGCTTTGATGGACCGGGCGTCGGGCTGGAAGGTTTATCTGGATAACGAAACCGGACCCAATTCAATCTGGGAACAGATCCTGAGCCTGAAAACACAGGAATGTAACCACGGCAGTCGTTGGCTATATCGGTCCGTGGAAACCGACGTGTTGGCTTTCTGTCTCGAACGGATATCCGGAAAGAGACTAAATGAACTGGTCAGTCAGGAGTTATGGCTTCCGATGGGGGCCGAATCAACAGGAACTTTTACTGTTGATTCTTCAGGTTACTGTCTCGCCAGTGGCGGTTTTAATCCATCTCTGCGGGACTACGCGAGATTTGGCCTCTTGTACGCGCACGGCGGACGCAATCTGAATGGAGAGCAGGTTGTACCCAGCCGCTGGGTGGACATGACGCGGCATGGAAATCATGAACACTTCGCAAAGACCGGATCACCGGGTTTACCTGATGGCGCCTACAAGAATCAGTTCTGGATACATGACCAGGCCACCAGGAACATCATGTGTGTTGGCATTCATGGACAGTTGATTTACATCGCACCCGACGACGACTTCATGGTTGTAAAACTGTCGACGTGGCCACCGGCGACGGACCCCGTACTGAAGGTTGATACGTTGGCGGCAATCAGAGGTATAAAGGAGTACCTTGCAGCATAGATCGACTGACTTGAATCGGATTGTGAGCGAACATCATGGACCCCAAGACAGGCCTTGTAGACATCATTGAAGAAGAGCTGGGGGTTGACCTTGCAACCTCCTCTGCCGAAACGTTTCAACAACTGGACAAACCGAAGCTGTTATCACTCTCCAATGCGATCGAGGAAGCCACATCTGCACCCTGGTTCGAGTTACCGGCCGACAGTGAATCAGGCATACCTTTCGCACCGCATCGACGCAGCGGAATCACGGCAACCCTTGGCGGTATCGGCGGTGAATATGGCATGCAACTTCCTTTCAGTGCGAACGAAATGTCGGGTTCAGCCATTCTGGCGCTGACCTATCTACCCAGAGTTGCCGTGAGTGAAGGCATTCAGTATCTGCTTGATAAGTTCAGATTTCAAAACACACCAGAGGATGCGAAAGCAAACATCATTGAGCTGTTAGTGTTTTATGGACGCTGTCGTGAATTGATCCGATCCGGGGAGATTGTCCTCATCCCGAGACATCAGTGGCTGAAGCACGAGGTGAAAAAAGACCATGATATTGAATTTGACGACGAGAAAATCGAGCTGCTCACGAAACAGTTAGGATCTGCAGACGGGACGACGGTGTCCGAGGGTGCTGATAGCAATAAAAGAATTCTACTTAGGGGTAAAGCCAATGATGTGAAGTGGAAGATTATTCAGTTGTCCTGGCTGGCTGAACAAACCGGTTATTTGCCACTTCTCTCTGATCGATACGAAGAACTGGCCTTTGACGCAATGATTGAGGCCAGCGCTTCGCGTTCTGCAGCAAGGATTGATAGAGCGAGGGTACTGTTACCCTCCGCCCAAAACATACCAGTTTCAGATTTCCTGAGTGCGCGAGAGGCCGATTGTTTCGTGGAATTCAGGCGAGCGGTAGATGACATCAGCCGCCTGGATCCGCAGAATCTCGGCCCCATTTCAACCAGGGAAGTAGTAGCCGAAAGGCTCCAGCAAGGTCGAGAAGACGTGGAAGAGTCAATAAAGAAATCAGCCACATTGGCTCGGAATTTGGATACTGTGAAAACATGCGCGATTAACACGGTGTCCGGAAGTATAGTCATGGGTATGATTAATCCCGACTGGGCGTCCAATCCCTGGAAGCTACTCATCCCGGGTCTGACGGCTGGTGTTATGAATGAAACCTTCAACTACGGCATCGAACGCGTAAAGAATCAGGACACCAAGCATGACAAAAAAAAGGTCGCTGCGATGTTTGCTGTCCTGGAGGGGAGTTGAAACCGCTTCTCCTTTAACTCACTGACCCCGTTCGTAACATGAGAAGTTAAAAAACGTTTCGTCATTGACCTTGTTCAGGTTGAGCAATCGAAGATCCGCATCCAGGTCCCCAGAGACAACCAGGGTCGCTTCACCAGTCCAGGTCTCAAACAGCGCAGCCAGACTGGCACGACTAAACCAGACGGCCTCATATGGAGAAAGCTTCTCAAGCAGCAGAGTATCGGACTTACCGAGGGTATTGCCGTTCACGTCATACAGCGTTCCCACGATATTGCCGATGGTTGTTGAACCCTGATTGATGAGACGCACGAAACTCTGGTTCTCTGAATCCGTGCCTTCTATGTTGTGTACATTGTCCTGTCGTACGCAGTTTGTATTGCTGGTTAGACTGCTCGGGCTGGTTAGTCTGGTCATCAGCGCAAAGCTGTTTGCGCCTTCAACCTTAAGAATGGCGGGGCCAGTCCAGGCCGGAGCAGACAGTCTCTGCTCCAGATCAGAAGCAGACAAAACAATCCTGCCATTGGGCGCAATGGTATCTGCGTGTAGGGAGGCCGGTATGCCTAGGACAGAACCATCGGCGGCATAGAGCGAGCCGGTGAATGTCACAGCTTCCAATGACGTATTGATGACATGGGTTTCACTGACATTGGGACTGGCTGAGTTTGTCATCAGGAAAACGTGTTGACTCTCGGACGTCTCAAAGCAGGAGAAGTTAAAAAACGTCTCGTTGTTGACCTTGTTGAGGTTCAGAAGTTTGAGCCCCCCAATTTCCTCGGAGAGCACGAGCGACGCCACGCCATCCCATGCCTCTCCAACAAGATTCTGTAGCTGATTTGCGGAAAGGAAAACCTGGGCCCTTGGAGCAAGACTCTCCAGCAGGGTTACTCCTGTTGTGCCAATCGCATTGCCAGCCGCGTTGAATAACGTGCCCTTAACGCCCGATATTTCCGTGTTGCCGAGATTGAAAAACCTGATGAACGTCTGGTTGGTGGACGTTGTCCCTTCAATGTTATGCACAGCGTTTTCGCGAACGCAGTTGGTATTGGACACCAACCCGCTTGAGCTTTGTAGCTTGGTCATCAGATCAAAACCTGCTGAGCCCTTGACCTTCAACATCGCAGGTCCGGACCAGGGCGCTACACCGAATGACGTTTCAAGATCGCTTGCGGTCAGAATTACCCGGCCATTCGCTACTACCTCTGGAGTTAGCGATACATTCGTCTCGCCAAGCTGAGCACCGTCACTGCTATACAACGTGCCCCTAAAGGGCTTGAGCGGTATTGGACGAGTTGATGATGTGGAGCTTCGTGATGTTGGTGCTGACCGAGTTGGTGAACAGATACACCCAGCCTTCGGTATCCGCGTCACTTTGTGTGGTTGTACTGCCGCTGACGACATCAAGGCCGTGACCTGGAAAGCGAAGTTTTGTGCCACTCTCGTTGACCCGGAATCTAAAGTACTCAGTTTCGTCAGCTAGAGCTCCATCAAGATCAATTTTCGACACGCCCTCCTGTCCACCAGGACTGACAGAAAAATCAATAAAATAGATTTCGCGTCCATCTTCCGAAATGCCAATACCGCGATAGTCGGAGAACCCGCTATCTGTGCCCACACCACCGCTGTTGCGCATGGTCTGTACGCCGGTAACCGGATCGATTTCGATGATGCGCAACTCACGCTCAAGCCGGTCACCTCTGATGTCGTTGCCTCTTGATCTGACGTCGTAAACAAAGATACGACCGTCCGGACCGACAACGATGTCCACCGGGCTGAGCATTTCTTTTTGTTCCCCACCTGGTGAGAATGTCACCCTGCGTTGATCACCTGTCACTGGGTCGACCTCGACTACACCAGTAAGGAAGGCAGGACCGGTACTTCCTGCAACATAAATTTTCCCATTGGGGCCGACATCAATTCCTGGCAATCGTCCGGTGAAAAAGCCATCTTCGGTGACAACGGAATGCGTCCCAGTTTTGGGGTCTATTCTAAGAATCTGTCTGGTCGAGTCAGGACCACAGCCCTGGCAGGTGATGAGGAGGTTGCCGTCAGCCTCGATGGCTATGCCATTCAAAGAAAGATAGGGAACGTAGGCCGAGTCTGTGAACACAGTTGTTTCACGGCACGTGGCTGGGTCCATTTCCACGACAGCTTCCAGCGGTTCGGTGACGGTTTCACCGAAGAAATACCCGGCAATGTAGATTAGTTTCGAGGGGCTGACGACAAGGTCCTGAATGCCGTAAAGCCCGGAGTTGCAAAGCAGCGTGAGCTCCCCGGTTACCGGGTCGATTTTTGAGATTTCGTTGTAATCGCCATCCCCTCCGACAACGATGTCTCCTGCCTTGAGAACAGCATTGGTAGTGACGGAAGTGGAGTCCGTGTTTCCGCTGACTGCCTGTGAGCGGGTTGGGTCGGTTGGATATTGATCCTGTGTGTCTGGAACTCCGTCGTTGTCATCGTCCAGGTCGCAATCATCGCCCTGACCGTCGTTGTCGGTGTCGAGCTGTGTATTGATGACATCAGGACAGTTGTCGACGTCATCATCATAGCCATCGTTGTCAGAATCAGTACTGGGTAGTGCAATGAATCCCGTATCTCTGCTACTGACATTGAAACCGAGGTCGTTCTTTGGTGTGATCCAGAAGTAGTAAACAACACCAGGGTCTCCTCCGTAGACAGGTGTCGAAGTCTCGGAGGTCGAACCGATCAGGGTTTGTTCACCGGTTAAAGTCAATGAACGGTAGAGGTCATAGGACGTTGCACCAAGCGCTGGCTCCCAGGACAGCTCTACTCTGTCATCGTGAGCTCCATCTGAAGCTGAAAAACCTGAGACCTGATAGGGCAGGTCATAAGGTGCCGGGGCAGAAAATGTACAGTTCTTTTCGTCAATCTCTGATATTGAAATACCGCCATTGATTGACGGGTTGGTGGTCAGGAAGCCAATGTCGATCCCCCATTTGACGATAGTCGGAGGCGTCGATGTTGTAGCGTTTCCCGCGCTGTAGACGCCTTCTTCAGAACCGACAAGACTTGTCGGGTTTCTAACACTCCGGGTAGAAGTCGGTGAACCCATGATGCCAGACAGGTTCATGATGGAGGTGCTGACGGACGGATCCCCAAAAAAGCCGAGAAAGAGGCGATCAGGTTCCTGTGTATAGACAATCGCTCCTTCCAGCTCACTGCAGGTAAGCGCTAGCGAGCTGGAGGAAAATAGCAGAGAGAGGAGTAGTACCGAAATCCGCAATTTTTTGTTCTGAGTAGGCAGACATCGGATAAGGTACGCTCCTATTTTGATCTTTTCACCCGCGGCCTTATATTTTTTTCTTATATCTCTTAAGCCACGTATGACGCTTAAAGAACGTTCCGCCATCGTTCTGACCTCAGTAGTTTGATCTGAACCTGCGGTTTCACTATGCTTTTTTTCAGGAATCGCCCTGGAGACCGCAGTGACAACTCTGCGTTTTAGGTATCTCGTTTTCCCCTTCGTGAATCTGTTTATGACTGCTTCATTGTATGCAGATTCCTTCCCCGCAACGCCGGCGTTTACACCGGCATCCGACCGCACTTTGCCCGTCGTTGAGCGGCAAGCCGAAACATCGCGCTACCACTTGTTTGGTCAAGCAGTGTTGGTTAAAGAGTTTGTGTTTAACGGCAATCGCCGCATTTCTAGCGCAAGATTGAAAGCAGCGACCGATGACTATGTTGGTCACTCCCTCACCTTTGAGGATCTTGTTCAGATCAGAGATCAATTGAATCTGCTCTACGTGAACGCGGGCTATGTAACTTCTGGAGTAAGCCTGCCGACGAGTATTAACAATGGTGTAGTTACATTCAGTGTGACCGAAGGTGTCGTTGGCGCGCTCAGTATTACAGGCGAAGATCGCCTGCCAACAACCTACATCGCCCAGCAGATAGAGATTCAACCAGGCGATGTCATCAACTTAGCGGAACTTGAGGAGACGCTAAAACTTGCGCAATTGGACCCGTTAATCAGTTCCTTTAACGTTCGACTAGAGCCATCTTCCCTTATCGGTGTTTCTGATCTTTACGTCGAAATTGAAGAAGCCGACGTCTCCGCTCTTGAAGTCATCGCCGGGAATCTGGTCTCTCCCGCAGTGGGCGCAGAGGCCATACAGGTGAGTTTTCGCCACCAGAACCTGACGGGTAATGCGGATAATCTCAGGCTTGGATACCAAAAAGCTGAAGGGTTGGATGAGCTGGACTTCAGCTATCTTTCGCCGCAAGTGTGGCGCGGTCTTCGCGGAGGTCTTCACTACCACGAAAGTCGAGCGAACGCTCAGGAAGCGCCCTTCAGTGATCTCGATATCGAAAGTGAGGTGAGATCTTACGGGGCCAGCATCGAGTACGCTCGCCGCATGAGCCCAAGCAGTGATTTCAGCCTGGGGCTGCAATATGAACGACGCAAAAGCGAGTCGTTTCTGCTGGGGCGGGGATTTTCCTTCAGCCCAGGATCGGACGAGGGGCTGGCACGCGTTGACGCACTGCGTTTCGAACAGCGGTACACACATCGAAACGAAAATCGTGTCTGGGCGCTGCGATCAACGCTCAGCTTTGGCCTCAATCGGTTTGATGGATTGAGTCAGGGGCTGGAACCGGATGGCCGTTTCGTCAGTTGGCTGGGACAGGTACAGCTGGCAAAACGACTGGACATGCTGTCATCGCTACTGCTCATCAAAGCTGATTTGCAACTCGCCAGTAATCCGCTGCCCGGGATGGAGCAGTTTGCACTCGGTGGCATGAATACCATTCGTGGCTATCGCGAGAACCAGTTGGCAGGAGACGGTGGTTGGCTGATGTCGACGGAACTCAGAATACCCGTGACAGGAAATCGCGGCGCCAACCTGGATGCGATGGTGTTTCTGGACGCAGGCAGGGTGGAAAACAAAGGGCGCGCAACTCCTGTCGATAAGCACCTCGGTTCTGTAGGTATTGGGCTGAGGGTTCGATTCTGGGGACGAACAGAGTTTGAGGTGTGGGTTGCTGAGGCGCTTCGAACCGTGCCGGATTCCAGTGATGAACACGATCTGCAGGATGATGGCGTGCACTTTCGATTACGGAGCGTGTTCTGATGGTACGCGCGAGGTCCTTCATATGGCTCCTGGCGTTTAGTCTGGTCGGTCTCCAGGCGCGATCGGAGATCACGCTGGATGGCACAATCGGTCAAAACCCAGTTATCGATCAACCCGGGCCTGGGCGATATGTTGTGCGGGAGAGTAACGGGGAACTCTCAGGAGAAAATCTGTTCCATAGTTTCGACAAGTTCAACTTGTCCGTGGACGAAACTGTCAACTTCACCGGGACATCACCCATCCGCAACATTATCAGTCGCATCACTGGTGGCCCATCAACCATCGGCGGTTTGATCGAGTCCAATCTGGTCGGTGCAAACCTCTTTTTCATCAATTCTCAAGGCATCACACTCACATCTTCTGCGCAGATCGACGTAGAAGGGACTTTTACCATTTCAACAGCCGATTACCTTGATCTTGAAGGTGATCGCTTCTTTGCAGTGCCGGGTCTGGCCAGTGTCCTCAGCCCTGTAGACGTAAGTGCATTTGGGTTCTTTGATGACCCGTCACCGATTAAGGTGAATGGTGCGGAGCTGAGGATGCCATCGTTTCCTGCTGCGGGTGTCGGTTTGAACTTGAACATCATCGGCGGGGACATCAGTGTGTCAGATGACGCACTGCTACGCGCACCAAGCGGAGTGGTCAATTTAGTCAGCGCAGCTTCCAGTGGGGAGATCACAATGAACCCACTTGCGACTTCAGCGACCAACCTGGTGACGACAACGTCAGAGCGAGGTGATGTCGAGATCGTAAACTCTGAGTTGAACATCGGTTTTGGTGCTTTTGGTAACGGTTTGATCAACATTCATGGCGGTCAGATCACACTGACGGAAGCAGCGATACGCAATACTGCCTTTGGTGATTCTGTCGGTGGCGGTCTGAACATCGATGGCACAGATGTCCTGCTATCTAATGCCAGGGTATCGACATCAGCCCCCGACAGCGGACAGGGGGGCGGCATCATGATTAACGCTAAGCGTGCGGAGATCAGCGGTGGATCACTCATTCGAACAGAGACATTTTCAGATGCTGCTGCGGGTGACATTAGCATCAGGGCAGATGAGATTCTGATTGGCTCTGCTTCAATAGCTACTTCCTCTTTCGGGTCAGTAGCAACCGGCGCCATCAATCTGGATGCGATGTCAGGCATTACCTTTCGAGGTGATCCGTTTAGCCCGGCGTCACTCTCGACTTTTGGTCCTCAAGAATCAAACCTGAAAATCGCCACGGAATCTGGATCAATCGAATTTACCAATGCAAGCCTGGCCTTAAACGCACCCCAACTACTAGTCAGTGCCGATACGATCAGTGTCGGAGAAAGTTCATTCATCAATACGAGTAACGCGCTGGCGCTTTCCGCTGATAGCATCGCATTCAATTCAGGTTCAATCGCAGCTCCCCGGATCGATCTCACCAGCGAGGCCATTCTTATTGAAGCATTAGGCCGCGTCAGCGCCGACGAGCTCTACATTGAAACCGGTTCACTGACATTGACCGATGGTGGGACCATCGGTGCTGGCAGTGTGGACGTTCGTGCGAATGAGGCCGTATCGATCACCGGTTCAAGACAAAGCTTCATCTTTTTCAGAAGTGAGCTTGAAGCATCAGGCAGTATCGATATATCCACACCTCACTTGACCATCGCCGATGGTGGCCGACTCCGAGGCACAACTTTCGGTCCAGCGGATGGTGGCAATATAGTGATTGACGTAGATCGCCTTGATCTACTCACAGGTGGATGGATTGATAGTGGTACCGCATCCAGTGCCACGGGTGACGGTGGTGCCATCCTGATTCAAGCATCTCAGCAGGTAACCATCTCCGGTGCGGAAGAAAAACTGGAGTCTGGGTTTCTATCCCAGGCCACTGGTTTTCCCAGTCGCATATCTTCTGGAAATCTCGGCGCCGGTTCCGGTGGCGAGATAGTCATCGGAACACCGATACTTGCCCTGGATAACACATATATTGAAACCACCGCTGCGTCTTCGGGTGGTGGCGATGCTGGTTCAATTAAACTCGAGGTCGGTTCTCTCTCGATCATCAACGGGGCACAGATCTCAGCGGATACCTCAAGTCCGCCGGACGTCGATTTTTCACTCTACACTGCAAACGGGGGATCGATCAGTGTTGTGGCCGAAGATGTCTCCATCTCAGGCATGGGTACCGACGCGTTTACTGGTGAACCTGTTCGTTCAGGTGTTATTGCAGCCAGCCTCGTCGCAGGTGATGCCGGGGATATAGAGATCTCCGCTAACACTGTTCGGCTAGCAGATGGTGGCACGGTCAGTTCGGAGGCGACCTTTACCGGGAACGCCGGCTCAGTGAACCTGCAGGCATCACAGATTCACCTGGATGACGCGACCATAAGAACCAGCGCATTGAGCGGCGGTGGCGGCGACATACATATCGGTGAAGGCGATACCCTTCTGCTCAGCAATGCTGCTTCCATCACCAGTAGTGTCGGTACTGGTGAAGGCGATGGCGGTAATCTCACCATAGATCCCAACGTCACAATCCTTGAATCAAGTACTATTCAGGCGAATGCGTTCGGGGGCGACGGAGGCAACATCGATCTGAATTCAGATTTTCTTATCGCGGATCCAGAAAGTGCCATTACCGCATCGTCCGAGCTCGGCCGAGAGGGGACCATCGACATAGACTCACCTGAGTCAACGGTCATCGAAGATCTTGTTGACCTGCCTACAACGTTGCTCGCCGCTTCTCAGTTACTCAGTACACCTTGCGCTGTTCGCACACCGGCAGATCAAGGCTCCTTGGTCATTGCGAGAAGGCAAGGTATTCCGGTGACACCGGATAATCTGCTTCTGTCTTTTGATTTGGACATCTCCACAGCAGCCTCTGAAGGGCAATCGCCTAACTACATTGCAATGAGGGGGGCCAGCAACGGAACGGCCGCATTCCGTGGTGGACGATATGAAGAGGCCCTAGCAACCTTTAACGCAAATAGACGTTCAGCCCAGACTGACATTGAAAAAGCTGTAGCACTGAGGGGGGCAGCGCAGGCCCAGCAGGCACTCGGCGCCTTTGAAGAGTCAATTCTCAATCTGATTAATGCTGCAAAGCTAGCCGAAAGAGATGGGGACCATGCAGGCATGTCAAACATACTGGGCTCTCTAGCAAATGCCTATGAAGCGCTTGAGAGGAACGAGCAGGCAGTGGATCACTATCAACGCGCCATAGCTATTGCAGAACGTGTGGCCGACAACGCACAGCTGGCAGTTCTGCACAACAATCTCGCCAATCACTTCGCCAAATCAGGCGCCAGGGATTCAGCGATTGAACACTATCTTGATAGTGCCAGCCGTGCTGCCGAATCAGGGAATCTTTTGGCAGGGACTCAGGCTTCAGCAAATGCTGCAAGGCTCGCGTATCACGAGGCACGTTACGAGGACGCCCTTCAGTTAAGCCAACAAGTTCACCAGCAACTAGAGAGCGTGGAAGCAGGACGTGCCAAAAACTCCATCAAAATCCATCTCGCCCGTTCACAGATGCTGCTGATGACCAGCGATTTGACGAACGACAGTACCCTTAGAAGTGAGGTGTTTGAGGGTCTGAAGGAAGTTCTCGATTCCGCCACCACCCTGGAGGATCACGCTTCTCTCGCTTTCGCGTAAGGCAATCTTGCGGAGTTGTACTGGCATGAAGGTTACCTTGAAGATGCACACTACCTAACGCAACGGGCCATCTTCCACGCGGAAAAATCAGAAAACCCCTCACAGGTTTATCAGTGGCATTGGCAAACCGGCAAGCTGTTATGGGCACTTGGTCAGTCCCACGACGCACTGCAAGCGTTCTCACGCGCAGTACAAATCGTCAGCACCAATCGACAGGAAACCATGTATCAGTACGATCGCACGGGGAGTTCCTTTCGGGATCGGGTCGAATACATCTATACAGACTATGTTGATGCGTTATTGAAGCAATCAAAAAGCGCCAACGCGGAGGAGCAGACGCTACTGCTATCCGCACGGACAGCTATCGAGCAACTCAAAGCTGCGGAACTGCGTGACTATTTCCGTGACGAATGTGTAGTTGAACTCGAGTCCCGTACCGTTGACCTGGATGGTTTTTCAACAGACACCGCCATCATTTATCCAATTACGCTTGATGATCGAATTGAACTGCTTGTGACGGTACGGGGACAAATGTCCCGGTTTTCGAGTCCGGTTTCCCGTCGTGAGTTTTTGCGAGAGATAGACGAACTACGCGACTTGCTGCGTGATATAGGCTCTGACGATTACCTGGAATCATCACAAATATTGCACCGGTGGTTAATCGAACCACTTGATGATTTTCTTACAGATGCTGGTATCAATACGCTAGTGTTTGTTCCAGACGGCCCCCTGCTCAATATTCCAATGGCTTCTCTGCACGATGGAAATCGATTCCTGGCAGAAAAGTATTCAATCGCCATTACCCAAGGCCTCGAGTTGATCGATCCAACACCCATTAACAGAGACGAGGCGAACCTCCTGATCGCAGGTCTCAGTGATGCTGTGCAAGGATTCAGTGCGCTTCGCTATGTACCAGAGGAAGTTGCAGCAATTAAGGATATGTGGGGAGGCGATTTGCTATTGAATGATCCTTTCACCGCCACGAGATTCCAGTCCGACCTTGAAGAGAAAACCTACTCCATCGTTCATGTTGCATCCCATGGTGTATTCGCGAGCAAGTTCGATGAGAGCTTTCTGCTGACCTACGATGATCGAATATCGCTTGCGACCCTCAGCGATATGGTGAAATCAACAAAGTACCGCGACAAACCGGTGTAACTGCTGGTGCTAAGCGCCTGCGAAACAGCCCTGGGTGACCAGCGGGCTGCACTCGGACTTGCTGGTATCGCGATTAAGTCCGGTGCCAGAAGCGCGCTGGGGAGCCTCTGGAAGATTGACGACGAGGCCACTTCGATACTTGTACAGGCGTTCTACAGTGAACTTAGAGCCTCGGACGTTACAAAGGCAGAGGCACTTCGACGAGCGCAGCAATCGTTGATCGAGACAGATAAGTTTGACCATCCGTCGTATTGGGCACCGTTCCTGTTGGTTAGTAACTGGCTTTAAGACGCAAGGCGCCGCACTAGCAGAGATTAACAAGCTGCTGGTAGCTTCCTGAAGTTGCATGACAGTTCACGAGAAACAACTGCCAGTTCGCGAAAATAATGCGCGATTCGTGAAAATCGCCCCGAGCTGATTGAATTCGTTCCCGGCAAACGCGTCTACCTGATTTTTGGAGGTAGATGTGAACCGGGTTGCTGCAACATTCATTTTGTCTTTTGTCGTGATGCTCACCGGCTGCGAAGATGGCGACGGCGCTTCTTCATCCACGCCAGCTGAACCATATACAAACTTCTTTACGCCAATCCCGACAGCTGCCATTTTTCCTGACGACAATCCGTTCAGCGAAGAAAAGCGAGTCCTTGGCGAGTTTCTGTTCTGGGATCCCATTCTCTCTGGTCGGATGAACGTCGCCTGCGCCACCTGTCATCATCCCAATCATGGCTGGGCTGATGGTCGGGCAAAGTCTGTGGGTGTGGACGGCCTGGGCCTCGGACCTGATCGATTCGGGTTTCTTGAGACACCATTTCACTCACCGTCAGTGTTGAACGTGGCCTTTACCGGGCTCGAGCAGACCGAACCGGATGAGGGCTTTGTGGCTGGTGGTTATTTTTGGGATCTGCGGGCCGCAACGCTCGAGGCGCAGGCGATAGAGCCGATTAAAAGCGAGCTTGAAATGCGCAGCACTGACTTCCTGGAAGAGGAGATCATGCCGGAGGTCATCTCGCGACTCTCTATGATCGAGGAATACCAGACACTGTTTGCAGACGCTTTTGAGGAAGCCGACCCAATTAACGAGGCGAACATCGCAAAAGCACTCGCGACCTACCAGCGCACACTGATAACAGGGCCTACGAGATTTGACGACTTCCTTGCCGGTAATGAAACTGCGCTCAACGGCGAAGAAATCGAGGGCCTTAACAAATTTATCAACGGCGGCTGCACCGACTGTCACTCAGGCCCGATGCTCTCCGACAACGCAATAGATGCAACGAAACCTATTTTCCCTGAGAAGCCTGATGTCAGAACCCCTTCCCTGCGCAACGTTGAAATCACGGCGCCCTATATGCAGGACGGCTCAGTTACCACACTAGCCGACGCGATTGAGATTTATGAAGATCGTGATGACCTGGACGTCACGCTTGAAGAAGATGATGTTGGTGAGATCGAAGCGTTCCTTCGAACGCTGACAAATGAGAACTTTTCCCGCGACATCCCGGACTACGTGCCCAGTCACTTACCAATCGGAGGAAACCTCTAGCCTCGAACGAATCAAGGCAGCCATCGTGAAGTCACTTGAAATAGATACGTTACGAGGGCTTGGTACCGTGGGCAATATAGAACTGAATATCCGAATCTGGCGGATGGTATTCCAACACGAAGTCGTCCACGGCCTCTTTTAACGGCTCGAAACCCGGCCGTTTTGCATCAGCGGCATAGGTCCAAGAAGCTAGCCACATCCGCAGGGACGGGTTAGGCCAGTAGTTATCCATAATGCCGTAGCGTCCACCTGGTTTGAGCTTGGCAAAAGACTGTCGAAAGATATCTCTCCAGTCAGGCACAACGCTGAAGATCAATGTCGCGGCAACCGCGTCAAAGGTCACATCCGTCAACGTCTCCAGTTGCCGCAGATCTCCCTGGATTAACGTGAGTTGATCTGCATAACCTCCTTGCCTCGCGCGAATTTCTGCCTGACCGAGCATTTCAGCGGATGCATCAATACCGATGATCTTGCCGGTGTCGCCAATTCGCTCTGCGAGTATTGGTTGATTCAGGCCGGTCCCGCACCAAGATCAAGCACCGTGTCACCGGCTTTGAATCCGACGCCATCAAAACACAATCGCCGAAAATCGACTGTGATCTCAGCCAGCGATTTGTCATAACGACTGGCAATAAAGTTATCGTAGTACCAGGATTTGAATGTCATCTGACGCTTCTCCGAAACACCTGTCTTAAGAGCTTAGCAAGATCTTAACGGTCAGGCTTCAGGACAAACACCACTCAGATAGTGGTCGGATCAACAAGATTCCTTAGTGCCTGGTGATTCAAGTGGCGCTGAAGATTGTCGAGAAACAGTGCATCGCCGCGTTTGCCGGTACCAATGCCGCTGTTGGATGAATGAGGTGTCACCTGCACTCTTTCGTTGGTCCAAAATGGATGGTCTTCGGGCAGCGGCTCAGTATCAAAAACATCCAGGACGGCGAAGTCGATCTGCTCACTGTTCAACGCCTGCAACAGGTCTTCTTCAACGATCACGCCGCCTCTCGCGATATTGACGAGGATGGCATCAGACTTCATCTGCTGCAGGAAGGCCGCATCAACAAGTCCGCGAGTTTCATCGTTAAGCGCACAGCCAAGCACCACAACATCAGCATCCGCAAGGTACTTGCGCAGGTTGTCCAATGAATCGACCTGGTCAGCCAGGTCATCTGCCTCCTGGGTGCGTCGAATCGCGGTGACGTGAGCACCAAATCCTTGCAGCGGGCGCGCGATGCGCTGACAGATGTTGCCAAAACCAATTAACAACCAGTTTGAATCAATGACTTCCTTAAACGAGTTGCCGCGCCATTCTTTGTCAGCCTGGCGCGCCGCGCGAACGTCAAAACGTTGCCATCGGTTCAACACCGAAGCGACCACATACTCGGCAATGGCAGGTGCCTGGGCGTCGCTGTTACAAAATGCACCCGCTTTTGCGATCACTTTTTTGAACATCGGATTATCGAGGCCTGCGGCGGAGGTCTGAACAAACTCCAGGTGGCTGGCCTGATCTATCAGTTCAAGTACAGCCCGCATCTGACCCAGACCAAACAGATCCCAGTCCAGGCGTAAATACGAGATATCGATGTCGCTGGCGTCGACGATCCGTTCAGCTGACTTGAATTCACCGTCACCGTCGATGGTCACTACGCCGATTTCAGTGGATCCCAGAACTTCATGCAGTGACGCGCGTATTCTTTCGTAGCTGGGTTCAGCAAGGAGTAGCGTTTTCATAGGTAGATCCACGCAACGTAGATTTATTCAGCTTTGCAGTTCTGATCGTCAAATCGCTGCTGCACAACAATGGGGACATAACCCGTTTCCTTTCCAGCGGGCGGCGTCACAATCAAAGCAGCATCCAGCGACGCCAGCGAACCGGACTTGAGTGACGGCAGATATTCCTGATCAATCGTCCAGGCCGAGTGCAGCTTTTCCACGATCCCCTGCAATTCATTTTTCTCATCGTCGCTCCAGTTGAACTGCTGAAAGGTCGGCTGATCAATAAACCGGTACCACTGATAGCTGACAATCGAGCAGTCATTCAAACTCACTTCAAAAACTTCTGAAGCCGGGCCTGGTGTGCTCCACGCACCTCGTAAGGGCAACGCACTGTAAGCCGTAGTTGCGGGTGCTGGCGCGTCAAAGGCCTTATTCACGAGGAAAGTCTCAGGCGGGACGTCAGTTTCATTTACAGCAATCATCTGGTTATTCACCAGTTTGAAATACTCAGGAAAAGAACCCACACCTGATTGTGGTTCCGACCATTCAAGCCCGAAAACATTGTCGTTAAAAAGGTGAGGCGCCGCCAACTCGTTGATACCGACAACCGGGTAGCCAGCCTGGGTGTATGACACACCATCTGCCCGAATCTCCGGATAATACACAGCCTCTGCGGCTATCTTCCCTGTCGGCGCGTCACCACCCTGCCGCAAGGCCAGCACGTCGTTGTACAACGCATCCTTGGAGTAGTAAGAAAGCTCACGTACCAGTGCCGTATTTACACCAAGATTAATCGGGAAGCGCAATGCAGGGATCTTGGTGTAGAAGTCGCCATTTTTATCTGGCGCATAGAGAAGCGGCACGGTGTTGAGTTCCATGGTTCCACCGAGACCATAGTTGATCTGTCGCGAGTCGAGGCCTCTGCCAACAGCAAAGGAATGGTTCTTTGCAATCCGACTCCAATGCTCAGGCACATAGTAGGCAACCGGACCTTTGAAGTTCGCCGCATTGACGAACAACATCCAGTTGTTAGAGCCGGTCGTTACGGCGTCTGAACGTGTTGGCGTCAGTGGGAGCGCCAGAAACCCATAGCCAAAAAACTCACCATTGGGACTGCCGTCAAAAGGCAAACCATCAGGCGGGATCAGTAACCGATTGCTGAATTGCGCAACACCCAGTTCATGATCTGCGAGGGGTGCATCCACCCAGAAAAACCCCCATCCCGGCGATGCTACCTCCGTCGAGTAACAATCTGCAGTGGAGTTCATACTGAACTTAGGGGGCCCATAGTGAAAGCGATTACCAGCCCAATACCCCAGCCCACCTTCAATCGTTTGATAGACATCACGGTAGGTGGGTGCACGATCATCAAAATTATCACGGGCATTGGTACCTTCGGGACAAAGCGGCTCTGTCTCGTTATCGGAGTTGTCAGGAATGAACCAGGTGCCCGGTAAGCCGATCTGAAAGCTGGCCAGCGGGCTGTCACGTAACGGCCATACAGCGGAGTAAAAACTGGCGCCTACCCGGAAGTCTTCTGGCGTATACACCGATGAGCTGCCAATAAAGCCATGTAACCCGTCGAATAGAAAACCAATAGGTTCGGCAATGGATACTGCCAGCGTGCGAGTGCCGCCAGTCACCGATCGATCACACTGGTCTCCAACCTGCAATACCAGGCTGACATCGCCTGGTACTTTCATTTCTGCAGGTAACGTCTGCCCCATCACCTGCGCACCTCGAACAGTAACGGCTTCACCATGTTTAATTGTTTCAATGGTGTGAGTGCCCAACACCGGACTATCACAGGAGGCGGACGCTCCTGACTCGGCCATACGCAGCTGGACTTTTACGTTTTCGAGCGTTGTCCCAGTCTGATTCTGCAGTGCGACCACAAGGTCAGCTTCACTCTTCTGGTAGTCAAAAGAGGCGACCTCGATGCTGTCACGGTGTTGCTCATAACAGGAAAAGTTGAAGAAGGTTTCACCATTGACCAGGTTCAGATTGAGCAATCGCAGCGTAGCGTCGGAGTCTGACGTCACTGTCAGTGTCGCTTCATCATTCCAGGTTGCGCCAAATTTTTCCGACAGCTGATTTCGATTCAACCAATCCGCTGAACCTGCGGCCAGTGAGGTAAACAAAAGCGTATCCGGCGCGCCAACCACATCACCGTTCTTATCATAGAGGGTGCCGCGAATGTTATTGATGACGGCGCTGCCAATGTTGATAAACCGAACATAGGTCATGTTGTCCGAGTTGTGTCCTTCCAGGTTCTGCACATTTCCAGCGCGAACGCAGTTGGTGTTGGATACAAGTCCACTCGGACTCGTCAGCCGGGTCATCAGGCTGAAACCTGAGGTTTGATCAAGCGCCAGCATGGCGGGGCCACTCCAGGCCGACACACTGAACTTCTCTTCAAAATCGGCTGCGCTGAGCACGACCCGGCCACCCGCTGGAATACTCTCAGAGGTCAAAGCCTGACTACCGGTTGCCTCTATACCTTCGCCAAATAGCTGGCCGGTAAAGGACGCGGTCTCACTTGATGTATTAATCAGGTGCAGCTCAGTTTTGTTTCTGCTGGCGGAATTGGTTAAAAGGTAGGCACGCCCTGAATCCGCTGTTTCAAAACAGGTGAAGTTGAAAAAGGTCTCGCCATTAACGAGATTCAGATTAAGCAGCTTCAGACCAGCTTGCGGCTGATCTATACGCATAGATGCAGTGCCCAGCCACTGCACGGAGGTCAGTTCGCTCAGCTGCGTACGTGTCAGCCAGATCGCCTGGTTGGGCAGAAGGCTGTCAGCCAGCTGCACTGAAGGTGTCCCAATCACCTGTCCATTTGAATCCAGCAGCGAGCCACGAATATCTTTCAGTTCACCCGACCCCGTATTGATCAGCCTGACAAAAGACGTTGTCACCGAATCAAATCCCTCAAGGTTATGAACCTCATTTTCGGTGACACAATTGGTATTTGAGATGAGGCCGCTACGACTCTTCAGCTTGGTCATGAGGTCAAAACTGCCTTCACCTTTGACTTCCAGCATCGCCGGTCCTGTCCACGGATCGGTGCCAAACAGATCCTCAATGTCATTGGCGGAGAGCACCGCCCTTCCATTGTCTTTGATCTGGCCGGTGTGAAGCGCAACGTCTGATGGGCCGAGTTGTGTTCCTGCCCCGTCATACAGTGTGCCGCGAAAAGACTGGGATACGGTATCCGCGTTCAGAATGTGCAGCTGTGTCTCATTGTTACCTGTCGTGCTGGTAATCAGGTAAGCACGTGCACTTGCTGATGAAGCCTGGCTGAAACCACAAACCAAAAAGAACACAGACGCAACTAACATCGTTCTGGGTAATGCGGACATCTACTACTCCTACTGCTTGTTTTTGGTCCATCCCAAATCAACCCAAGACCATACAAGGAAAAGCTCCGCATGTAACCATGCTGGGAGATAGACCGGATGACGTCCGCCTCCCTAACTGGTACTTTCGTATCAACAAAAACAAGCATCGAGGCGCAAATGAAAAAACTAATCACCGCTCTCGCTTTACTGGTACCCCTCCAAGCCGCGCTGGCAAACACAGACGTTGGCAACATCAACTTCCCAACCTCAACGCAGTCCGAGGAAGCGCAAGCTCACTTTCTTCGCGGCGCGACGATTCTGCACAGTTTCGGTTGGAAACAAGCCATCGCGTCGTTCAAGAAAGCACAGGCCGCGGACCCTGATTTCGCAATGGCTTACTGGGGTGAGTCGCTCTGTTACAACCACCCTCTGATCCCAGAGATGGATCGGGAGACACCGCAGTCGGTCCTGCAAAAACTTGGGCCAACACTGGAGGCGCGTCTCGCCAAAGCCCCAACCGACAGAGAGAAAGGGTTCATCCGTGCTGTTGATGCCTTGTTCTTTGGTGACGGCGATATCAAGGCCCGGCGGGTGGCCTATATGGAAGTGATGAAGGATTTGCATGAATCACTGCCAGACGATCCAGAGGTAGCTGCGTTTTACGCACTGTCCCTGATCAGTGCAGGTGGCACGGTAGGTAAAGAAGGAGAACGCGAACGGATTCTTGCGGGCTCTATTGGCCTGCGCCTGTTTGCTCAGAACCCAAAACACCCTGGCGCCGCCCACTACACAATTCATGCGTTTGATGATCCCGTGCATGCCATCCTGGCATTACCGGCCGCGTATCAGTTTGCAGATATTGCACCCGCGGTTTCCCACGCCCGGCACATGCCCTCACACATCTTCATTCAGCTCGGCATGTGGCAACGGGTATCCGATTCAAACCAATCTGCTTACGACGCAGCCTTCGATTTGTTTGAGCCCGGGGACTTCGGTGGCGATATGGTGCATGCGCTGGACTGGGGACAGTATGGCGATCTGCAGTTGGGAGACTATGACCGGGCCCGGCAGTGGATCAAGAGGATGGAAGGCATTGCGCCAAAGCTCAAGGGGCAACCTCGGGTTGCCTCTGCGTTGCCAAGACTTCATGCTCGATTGGCTCTTGAGACACGGACCTGGCAGATCTTGCCTGTCACTGAAAAAAGTGATGCTACCGAACTCCTCGCAACAGGCCTCAGCGCCGTAAAACTTGGGGATCTCGATACAGCAAAACAAGCCTCCGCTGCGCTCAAAGAAAAAGCGGAAGCTGCCGCTGGTAAGGACTCTTTCTACTCTCGCCAGGCACTGCCACTGGCCATCATGGCTAAACAGGTGGAGGGCGCCATCCTGATCGCCGAAGGTAAAGAGGAAGAAGGAATTGCCGCACTGCAGGCCGCGGTCACAACTGCTGAAAAGATGCCGTTGCCTCGTGGGGCTGCCTACCCCATCAAACCGGCTCATGAATTCCTGGGTGAAGCACTCCTTGAAGCGGGGAATCCTGCAGATGCAGTCGCTGCCTTCGATGAGTCTTTGCTGCGCACGCCAAACCGACCACTTTCACTACTTGGGGTTGCCCGGGCGCACGCTGCCCTTGGCAACGACGAGGAAGCTAAAGCACGTTATGCGCAACTTGCCCAGGTGTGGAAAGGCCGTGACTTCGCAGAACTGCGAGAGGTCGATGCACTGAAGCTTGCCGGTAGCCGCTAGCAACTATTCACAAAATCAAACCGAACGAGAAGAACATGCACCGCTCGATACTAGCTTTGCTTTTGGTCCTGTCCACAAACGTCCTGGCGGATTCAAACGCCTGCAAAAACCTGGTCCGACTCACCGACTTTAACCTCGCGCTGGAACCCGGGCAGATTATCGACGCGACGGATTCCACACCCGAATACTGCCATGTGCGCGGTGTTATCAACCGCGCAACAAGGTTCGAAGTGACAATGCCGGTTAACTGGAATGGGAAATTCATGTTCTCAACTGTTGGCGGGTTCGCCGGTACCATCGGAGATGTGACCAGCCTGTTGCCATCCGGCTTTGCGATGGCTTCAACAGACACAGGTCACGAACTGGCAGAAGGCGCTGAGTTTCTGAAACAACCGGAAGCAAGTCTCGACTACGCTTATCGAGGCGTTCATCTCGCTACGGTAGCGGCCAAAAAAATCATCCACACCTACTACAAGCAAGATATCGATTTTTCATACCTGCGAGGCTGCTCTAATGGCGGCCGGGCCGCATTGATGGAAGTCACGCGATTTCCAACAGACTATGACGGCGTCATCGCGGGTGCGCCTGTCTACGCTTTCTCGGAGTTTATTCCCTGGGCAATATCCGTCGCGAGAGCGATCCGTGAACATCCTCTCGACATGGACACTCTGGATGTACTGGCCGCCAATTCAGCATCCGCCTGCGACACCCTGGATGGCGTTGAAGACGGTGTGATCAACGACCCACGTTTGTGTACTGATGAGCTTCTGAACCTGGACGCCCTGGTTTGTCCAGACAATGCAACTAAGGGGTGTTTAACCCCGGGTCAGCTTGAGACAGTCAAGACGATTTACGGTGATCTGAAAGACGATCAAGGGAATGTCGTTTCTCCAGGTGTGTTACCGGGCGCAGAAAACGCTGGGGACTGGGCTTTCTGGACGTTTCCGAACAACGCACTTGGCTTTGACGGCACACCGGTCGTCGAAAACATGTTCGGCTTTCTTTCAAATGTCATGCGCCACCACCCCGGGTTTGACGTCAACAAGTACGACCCGGCGAATGATGCCGCCAATATTGCTCGTGAACTCGCTCCGTTTGACTCAGACGATCCTGACCTGGCGGAATTCAAGGCCAACGGCGGTAAGCTGATCATCTATCAAGGCTGGAACGATTTTCCGCTCAGGCCACAAAGGGCATTCGATCACCTTCAGAGTGTTCAACAGGCAATGGGCGACTCAAGTGTTGATGACTTCTTTCGCCTCTACATGGTGCCCGGCATGACACATTGTGCAGGAGGACCTGGCGCCTGGATGACAGACTACGTCACGCCCCTCGTCACATGGCGCGAATCAGGTGAAGCACCTGATCGGATTGTGGGCGCTCAGACAGGTAAGCCGATCCCATTTCCACACCTGATGGTGAGTCCGGCTGGGACACAAGAGCGTGCTTTCACGCGACCACAATGTGTTTATCCAAAGATTGCGCATTACAAGGGCAGTGGTGACGATGCTGATGCCAGCAACTACATCTGCGGGGTGCCTGGGAACACTAGCGAGTAAGTACGAACTATCTAGCCAGGATCAGAGAAGACCAGTCGGTCAGAAAGGTACATCATCGTAGTTGTCATCATCTGGCGGGCTTTCCGGTGGACCCCCGCTGAATGAGTCCCCACCTGCCGGCTGGTCTGACGCCGAGTTTATGCGCCAGGCCTGCAGACTGGTAAAACATTTCTCAGGTCTGCCACCACCGGACCAGAGCCGACCGGACAAATTGAACTGCACCTGAATTTCATCACCGATCTTGTAGTTGTCCATGATCGCGCATTTGTCTTTGATCAATTCAAGTGCCACATGATTCGGGTACGCCGGATTTTCATCCTCACCGGTCACTTTGATCACAAACTCTCGCTTGGTAAAACCATTGTTGCCGTATTCTGTTGTTTCACCAATGGAGTGGATAACCCCCTGGACATCGTAACTTCTCGACACTTGTAAAAACCTCTAGTTGTGAGCTGTTGAATCAGGCACACGAGCCTGCTGAGGGCGCTTAATGTAACCCAAAATCCAGGCTATCGCTCGGGAAGTAGCGCATTTTCTCCCTGTCCACCATTTACCTACCCCCAGAGGGCTCGAGCCTCACGACTCAGCTCTTCACGAAAATCAGGGTGTGCTATCCGGATCAATTCCTGCGCTCGTTGCCGATGGTTCTTATCCAGCAGGCGGGCTATACCAAACTCCGTGATGACCGTATCAGCGAGATAGCGCGGAACCGTGATGAGTGTGCCCGCATCATGCTTCGGTACAATTTTGGAGACAGCACCACCAAGCGCTGTGGCTCTCAGCACAATGATGGCTCTTCCATCCGGGCAGAGTGCTGCCCCCATGTGGTTATCCGGCTGACCACCGGTACCGTTCACCATCATTCCGCCGTAGCGATCCTCGCTTGAAACCTGGCCGATCAGGTCAACCGCAATAGCGCTGTTGATCGATGTCATCTGCCTGTTCTGGGCGATCAATGTTGGATTCAACAGATACGAGGGGTCGTAAAGTTCGAAAGCGGGATTGTCATTGATAATTTCAAGGTCTTCTGCATCGCAGCCTGACCAGGCAACGGCGACCGCCTTGCCACGATGAATAGATTTACGCGAGTTGTCCATGATCCCGCGGGCCCACAACCGGGCGAGGCCTGGTGAGCCAAGTTCTGTATGCAGCCCCAGGTGTTTGGCATCATCGAACGCACCCGCCTCAAACATGAGTGAACTTGGCTGGCCTATGCCAACCTGGATGGTGTCGCCATCGCGAATCAGTTCGCGCAAGTAATCGGCTATCTTCTGAGCAGCCGGATCAACCACAAGGTTCAGCGCCTTCTCGAGGGCTGCCGGGTCCATCTGGTGAATCGTTTCCTGTATCGGTGCAAGACGTTCACGGACGATGACATTGGTGACGGCCAGCAAGCGTTCACGATTCTCCTCTGGTGCTTCCTGTTCAATACGAGCACGCACCGCTTCAACATCCACCGGCGCTGGCGTCACGCCCTCGACAAACGCCGCAAACTCACTGACGTGTGCCCACACATCACCGTGGACCTGCATCATGTTCGGATCAACAAAAGCAATAGTCTTCGGGCATCGCTTGAGATACGACTTACGCAACCAGTGCGTGGGCCCGAAGTGAACATAACCTGATTCGTTGGGTGCACTGCAGACAACCACATTGATGTCAGGCATACGCGCTTCCTCACGACCGCTGTCGAACGCTTTCATGCCCAGCATAAAGGTGTTGGGAAGATAGGTTGCCCGCTGCGTGTCGTGACTTTCCCTTGCCGCCTGACCGCTGAAAATTTCAATTTCTCGTTCACCGGCGTCTCGCTCTGAAGACATCAACGGCTCCAGTGCCGGCCCAAGCAGGCGCATATCAACACCGCCAAGTTCCCGGGCACGGTTGTCGAGTAATGCAGCTATCGGCGCAGGCGTCCCCACATTGACGTTGACCAGGTCACCCGCTTGGATCAGCGCCATGGCCTGCTCTGCCCCACAAAGACGCTGTTGGTAAGCAGCTTCCCAATCGCTTTTGTAATTCATTGTTATCTCGACATGGAAAACCCAAGAGTATACCGACTCGTTGCGCTCTCTTCAGGAGAGCGCTGAGTCGTCACGTCATGGGGTCTAAAAACCAATGACAGAGTAGTCCTCGGTTCTCGCCATCTGGCGAATGAAGTGTTGTAACTCCTTGAGCTGCTGATCTGACAGATCGGGATAGGCGGGCATGCCTCGCTCGGCGAGATCGCCATCACGCACCACGGCACTGAACGCAGCATCATTCAAAACAATCGATGATGCACGCAGGTCTGGCGCAGACCCGCCTGAGACTGCCATGCCGCCATGACAGAACTGGCACTGGTTATAGACAGTGGCGCCATTCATCGCCATGCCCTGGTCGATTTCGAGAAACGGCGCTTCCAGAGCGACCGGCACATCCGGTGGTGGCATTGGGGGCAGTTCCTGTTTTCCCTTCAGGGAGAAGGTAACGAGGCGCCTCGGGTGCAGGCCGTAGCGCCAGCCAAGCCTGGATGCCTCGATCCCGCCAAACGATGAAAATCCGGAACCCCAGCCTACAAGCAGGGAAACATATTGTGTGCCATCAATCTGGTAGGTGATGGGTGGCGCTGCGATACCCAGGCCCAATTGCTTCTGCCACAACACCTCCCCTGTCGCAGCATCATATGCAGCAAACAGGCCATCCGCCCTGCCCTGGAAAACGAGGTTGCCCGCGGTGGTCAATGTGCCGGGATTCCAGCTGACGGGTAACGGGACTTCCCATGCCTGCTTCTGTTGTACCGGGTCCCAGGCCTGCAGGGAGCCGGGTTTGGGTCCGGGGTCCATGCTGGCAACAAGAGTATTTACCGCCATACCTTCAGTCGGCGCGACATCTCGCCAGTCCGGCGACTGCCAATTTTCGAGATCAATGAAATCTTCGGTATAACGAACAGACTGGTGAATGGTCGGGATGTACACAAGGCCCGTTACTGGGTTGTACGACATCGATGGCCAGTTGTGGGCACCGATGGGGCCTGGCGTGATGATCTCATCGCCATCTTCATAACGTGCACCGGGTCGCTCTACCGGCCTGCCGGTCTCCATGTCGATGCGTTCCGCCCAGTTCACTTCTGCGAACGGCTCAGCGGAAATCAGTTTGCCGGTTGCCCTGTCGATCACATAAAAGAAGCCGTTTTTCGGCGCATGCATCAACGCCTTCACATCGCGCCCGTCGATATGCAGATCTGCCAGCACGATGTCCATGTTCGAATTGAAGTCCCAGGTTTCACCCGGCGTTGTCTGGTAATGCCAGAGGTAACCACCCGTGTCCGGATCAAGCGCAACAATAGAACAAAGGAACAGATTGTCCCCACCGCCCGGACTGCGAATCTTCTGATTCCACGGCGCGCCGTTACCTGTACCAATATAAAGCGCGTCGAACTCCGGATCATAGGTAAAGCCATGCCACGCATTACCTCCGCCACCGAGTTTCCACCACTCGCCGGTCCACGTTTCTGCGGCCATTTTCATGGCATCGTTTTCAAAGCCGTCTGCCGGATTGCCGGGCACGATGTAGAAACGCCAGACCTGTTCGCCCGTTTCTGCATCGTAGGCAGTGACGTACCCACGTGAGCCGCCGTTTTCAGTACCGCCATTGCCGACCAGCACTTTGCCTTTGAATATCTTTGGTGCGCCCGTGATATATAGGGCTTTGTCCGGATCAATCGTGAGTGTTCGCCACACGACCTCACCAGTGGCCGCTTTCAGCGCATAGAGCCAGCCATCCCTTGTTGCAGCATATACCTTGTCTCCCCAGAAACCGACGCCTCGGCTACCGTGCAGGAAGGCAACCTTGAGACGCGCCGGATCAATATCCGGTGTGAACGACCATATCTCTTCACCTGTAGTTGCACTGACCGCGCGCACCGTATTTCGATTGCCGGTGAAGTACATCACCCCGTTTACCACCAGCGGTGTCGCAGCAAGCCCAGCATCGGTCGGCAGTTCGACCATCCAATCGATGGCCAGGCGATCTACATTCTGTGCATTCACCTGGGTTAAAGGACTGAATCGTTGTTCTAAGTGGGTGCGGCCGTAAGCTGGCCAATCTGCGACGTTGTATTCATCGGAGATAACCTGATCATCAACTGCTGTTGCCATCGCAGGGAGCAGAAGAACGATAAGGAAGGTGACACAGAGCGAGAGGCGGGACACGGTTGATCCTCCTTGCAGGTTCTTTGAACGACTTTAGAGTCATACCAAAGCGATATCAACCAAGGGGCAGGCGCTCTTACCGAAGCTGAAAGCTAGCTCACTTGTCAGGCAAATGACTAAGCTTGCATACGATCCACGTCATAAGGGGCAAGTTGGCTGTCGGTTGTCACCAGGATCGCTTTTTCCACCTGCGCTTGTGCAACCAAGAGCCGATCAAACGGATCTCGATGATGCATTGGAAGCGTCGACACATGCACCGCATGACTGTGCTCGATGGGTAGCCCGGACGTACCACTCCGCGCCATTCTTGACCCAACATATTCGCTTGGGGGTACCGGCAACGTCAGCCTGCCGATCGCGTATTTAATTGCAATTTCCCAGGAACTGGCGGCCGAGAGCAACAATTCGTTCGCCGGGTCTGCAAGCTCGCGCAAGGTCTCCCCGCGAATTCGTTCAGGCGACACCTGAAGCCACAACCACACGTGGGTATCCAGCAGCAACTTCAAGATTCAAACTCGTTGAGCATCTCTTCAGAAAGGGGAGCATCAAAGTCACCAGGGACTTCATACAGGCCACGGTCAAGTCCGAAAACACGCTTAGGTTCGTCATCTACAGCCACCAGCCTGGCAATGGGTTTGCCTGATCGGGCTATAATAATTTCCTCTCCTGCTGAGACACGTCTCAATAGCTTGGAGAGCTGTGTCTTTGCTTCGTGAATGTTCACTTCAGCCATAACTGATTTTTAGACTAAGTACTTAGCTAAGTCAACATAGTGACTTGAATGCCAAATTAGACTAACCCTGACTGTTCCGTTATCACGAAAGCAAGTTGAGGTGCAGTGCGTGAGATTTCTCCGTGAAAAACTGCATATATCTCCGTACACGCCAGTGCCGATTTACAATCGGAGGAGGACAATCACTTTTGCTGGGCACTGTGATATGCAGATAATGCGAGTTATAGACCACCAGAACGTTGGATCAGAAGATGGAACACCCAGGAACCCCAAAAGGATGTGAACGCATCGCCTATGTCGTTGGCTTCCAGGAAAACGCCACCTACAGCGATGTTTATGGCGGCGGCGGCGCCATTGTGGGGCTGGACTGTCACCTGATTCGCCCTGTTGATAACCCGTCGGACACATTGATCGTTTTTATGCACCCGACCGGTGGTGGCATGTACCTGCCCATGGTTCGAGAACTCGCACGTGCAGGCCATCATGTGTTGTGGGCAAACTCTCGATACCGTGGTGCTGACTTCGCACTTATTATGGAAAAGGTCGCCTGCGACCTCGGTGAAGCAATCTGTGATGCGAAAGAACGCTTGGGTTATACGAATATTGTGCTTGCTGGTTGGTCCGGCGGTGGCTCACTTTCCATGTGGTACCAGGCGCTTGCTGAGGCAGGCAAAGGCATCAGCGATACAGCGGCCGGTGATCCGTACGAAGTTGACCCTGCCCGCCTGCCCCCGGCAAACGCCATTATGATGCTCGCAGCTCATGTCAGCCGTCACAGGATTTTCACCGAATGGATAGATCCCTCGATCCTGGACGAGTCAAAACCAGAGGTTCGAGACGCCAACCTCAACCTGTACGATCAGGCAAATCCCAATCAACCACCCTACTCGGCTGAGTTCCTTGAGATGTTTGCTGAGGCACAGGTAGCACGTAACCGCCGCATTACGGCATGGGCAAAAGAAAAGCTCGAATCGATTCGAGCATCTGACTCACCCTGGAGCGAATTCGCATTCACCGTACACGGGACCATGGCGGACCCTCGCTGGCTCGACCCGAACATCGAACCCAGTGATCGTAAACCGGGCACCTGTTACCTGGGTGATCCGAAGGTTGTTAATGATGGACCCGTGGGCCTCGCAAGGTTCTGCACTTTGCGTAGCTGGATCAGCCAATGGAGTATTGATGACGCGAGGTGCGATGCGATCAGCTCGGGTGCCAACATCAGCATTCCAGCACTCGTGATCGGCAACACTGCCGATGATGCCTGTACACCCAGCCATACGACGAGACTCTTTGACGCTATCGGACATGAGAACAAAAAGCTCCACATGGTTGAGGGTGCAACCCACTATTACACCGGTCCGGATGGTCGGGCGCATCTGAAAGAAGCGAGCAGTGTTATTGGGGAGTTTGTGGGTAATCTCTGATTGCTGGGTACAGCTCAGCGTTACCAACCCGTTGAAATACCTGAACATAAACCAGGCTCCCCCGTCACCGAGTTATACTCGGCTCGTTTGACTATAAGAAGTAGCACTATGATCACGATCCATGGCTCACCGGTTTCACCCTTTGTCCGAAAAACCCTCGTCTGCCTCATCGAGAAAGGCATTGAACATGAAGTGAATGCTATCAGTCCGTTCCCACCGCCTGCCTCCCATCTGGAGATCTCCCCTCTTGGAAAAATACCCGCAATGACGGATGGAGATCTGGCAATACCCGATTCCTCGGCGATCTGTGGGTACATCGAGAAAAAGCATCCCGAACCACCACTGTATCCCGTGGAACCGGGAGACTATGGCAGGGCACTCTGGTACGAGGATTGGGCTGACAACGAGTTACCAAAGGCGACTGCAGCTCTATTTTTCAATCGCGTGGCTGTTCGCATGATGAAGCGCGAACCTGATGAAGAAGTTATTCAGAAAATTATCGCCGACGTTCAGCCACCAATCTTTTACTATCTTGAAAAAGAAATCGGAGACAAGACCTTCATGCTTGGTGATGCCTTTACCATTGCTGACATAGCGATTACCTGCCAGTTCATCCAGATGATGTACTCAGGTGAAGCACTGCCGGCATCAACCCACCCGAACATCGCGCGGTACGTCACCCATCACATGAATCGAGATTCGTTCAAAGGACTGATCAACAACGATCCGTTCATGACGCTTGATTAGAAGCCGGCTGGACCTCAGGCACACCGCAAAATTTAAACAGCTCTAAACAGCCTGAGATTGGCTTGTCCCCAGCGTGCTAAACATCACTCATTGTCTGCTGATAATTGAAATCAACAGCTTTCTCCAACACCTGCGCAACTCGCAAGGTCAACAAATCACGAAATGGCTTTGCGACAATCTGTACTCCAACCGGCAAACCATTATCGGAAAGACCAACAGGAATGACTGTTACTGGATAACCGGTCAACGAAAACGGCGCCGTAAAGAGATAGTCTTCCAGTTCTATTGTGTGACGTTTTGGGGCTGCCGTTCTCGCTACCGGACAGACAATCACGTCATGCGTGGACATAAAACGCAGAAATGACTGCCTTAGCCGATTCCATTCAAACAACGAGGTTTCAACCTGATCGGCTGAGAGCTTACTTTTAGAAGGCGGTTGCCACTCGGTGAGGGACCCGGATTCAGGTCTTGCCCAGTAGGCCCTGGTAATGTCGAATGCCTCATCGATACGATCAGGATAGGTTTCATGACACTCGGCGCCACGTTCATTGAGCACCTCAATCACCCGATGAATCATCATTTCTGTTGCGTGATCCGCACTCACACCAGGGAAACCGGTAAACCAGGCAACCCTTAGTGGCTCACTCGTTTTATCCATCGGTGCAGCTGGTACTACACTACTATCAACGCCGTCCTCACCGGCCAGCAGTGACATGGTGAGTTGCAGGTCTGCAACTGATCGAGCCATAGGTCCTATGACAGTGCGTGGATCCGTCATAGCGACGATTCGCGGAAAATGCCCCGTCAGGGGGATCAAACCAGAGGTTGGTTTGTGCGTCGCTATGCCGCAATAATGCGCAGGCCAGCGCAGGCTGCCGCCAGAATCACTGCCCAAACCCACAGGTGAGCAACCGGCAGCAATAGCGGACGCCTCACCTGCACTACTTGCGCCGGGTGTGTGTTCATTGTTATGTGGGTTTCGCGCAAGCGGATACAGGTCTTCCACAGCACCCGCTTTGGTCTTACCGATCAACACCGCACCGGCAGCCCTCATTCTTGCAACGGCCGTTGCATCCCGTTTCGCGATGTAGTCTTGGCGGGCCTCAAATCCGGCAGAGCAAACAAGGTCGTTTGTTTCCAGCCAGTCTTTCACTGAAAAAGGCACGCCATGTAGAGGGCCTTGCAGCTTGCCGTTCGATGCCAGCGCATCGAGCCCTGCTGCTGATTCAAGCGCCGCCTCCGTATCCACCTGCACAAAGGCGTTTGTCTTTTCACCGACAGATTCGATTCGCTGTAAGTGCGACTGCATTAACTCAAGAGCAGTTACCGTTCCCTGGCGGACCTCTCTTGCCATTTCAATTGCAGTTTGTTCAAAAGGTTCCATGACGGCCTAGGGGTTCGGTAATGGAGGTTCGCTAGATTCTGAATCCTGCGCCACACTCAATCAGCAGCTGTCCTTCCAATGCGGCAACGCGATGAACCTGTTCCTTCTGGTACTCCTCATCACGAAACATATCGAGCATGACCTGGGTGGAGGGATACTCGATCAACATCACCGCGTCCCATTCACCCTCACCTTCACCAATCAGGAATCCGCGCGCGTCACCTGAATAAAGTACACGACAGCCTTTGGGCTCCATTACTCGACGAAATCCAGCAGCGTACAACTCGTAAGCTTGCTGTCCCGAGAGTCCGCTTTCACCACCTTCCTCGTATTGGGCAACTTCTTTGAACTTGAGCAGGTTCAACATCTGGATTGGATCGCCCGTTGCCCTGTCCCGGAACGCTCTTACCTGTTCAGTTGTTGGTTGAAGTATGTTTTTGGTCATTTATGTGTCCTGAAAGCCAAGCCCGCGTGGTGAGCACTATCGGTCGCGGGTATCCCCCCGAACTCGCAGATAAACAACAAAAGGAATCAAGATCAAGAACAAGAGCAGACCAACAATCATTCCAGATCCGGCCTGCTCTCTCAGCATGTTGGTTACCAGTTGGCGCCGCTGCGAGTAACCCTCCGGCAGTGGCTGGACTTTGTTCAGGGCGGCGAACCGCTCATAAGCAGTCAACATACTTTGGAACATCACGGGGGACTCGCCTTTGAGATCCTTGGTTTCGCCGGGATCATCAACAATGTTGTATAGCCGCCATTGGCCGTCGCCCAGAGGGCCAAGGTTCCTGACAATTTTGTAGTCACCCTGGAAGAGCGCGGCATGTCCGGTCAACTCGTAGCCGACCGTATCCTCATCGCCATACACCCGTTCCTCGTCCCCGATGATCACAGGCGTTAAGTCCCTACCGGTAAGCGGTAACACCGGTCTTCCAGCGTAGCGTTCACCGGGCGGTGATACACCCGCCATCGACAATATGGTTGCTGCAATATCTGTCGCCCATGTAAAAGCAGCCGATTGCGACACCACATCGCCGAGTGGGTCACCAGTAATAATGAGAGGAACACGAAGACCACCTTCACCTGCATAGAACTTATAGAAAGAAAGCGGGCTTACCGCGGCGCTCGTGAAACCTGGGTTTATCGTATTGAAGCTCCCCTTCAGGCCCAGGGTTTCGTAGTCCGTGGTGTAACCCAGGCTTGCGGCCATCCTTCGGGCCCCAAAAGACGAAAGGTCATCAGCGCCCCCACCTTCTGCACCATTGTCCGAGGTGAAGATGAAGATGGTGTTCTCAAGTTGGCCTTTTGCCTCAAGGTGGGCAACCAACCTGCCGATGTGATGATCCATGGCTTCAATCATGCCGGCGTACACCGCCATGCGTTTAGACTCAAAACGCTGACGATCGGCTGAAAGCGAATCCCAGTTTATGGTGGTTTGGGCTTCTGTCATATCAACCGTTTCGGGCAGTATGCCGAGCGCAACCGCGCCTGCCATGCGCTCCTCGCGCAGGTGATGCCAACCCTTATCGTACCTGCCCATATACCGATCAATGTATTCCTGCGGTGCCTGCACCGGGATGTGAACCGCCTGAAACGGTACATAGGCAAAAAATGGTTTACCGTCAGCAAGGTTGCTGTCGATAAACTCGATGGTCTTGTCGATCAAAAACTTGGACGAGTAAAAGTCATCCGGCAATTCAAAACGTTCACCGTCAGCAAACCAGTTGGCCTCATCATAGATCGGCAGGTAAGGTCGCTGCTCCCAGTTATCGGCACCGGAGTCCATGAGCGCAACCGTCCTTTCAAAGCCACGACGACTCGGTCGTTTGTCGGGTGTGGCACCCAGGTGCCACTTGCCGGCCAGGTAGGTATGGTAGCCAGCATCCTCAAGTAGTGTGGCGATGGTCACCACGTTGCTGCCAAGCACACCCTGGTAGTTGTCCTGCAGTTTTTGTTCCGGGGACATCATCTCGGGGATGTTCGGTACGCCTGCAAGATGGCTGCTGACACCCGTCAGCAACATCGCACGAGCCGGTGCGCAGTTGGCCGCCGTGTGATAATTCGTGAACTTAACGCCGTCCTCGGCAAGCGCGGACAATGTTGGCGTATTGATCTCACTCCCGTACGGCGCGATGTCGGTGTAACCGAGATCATCCGCCAACAGAAACACAATGTTGGGTCGCTCCCCTGTGGCACCCTGCGCAGTTGCAACCACGAAAACAAGCGCCAGCAGGCACCAGCGAAGCATGGATTTTACGACTGACACTATGAATCCGATTCCGTGAGGAATCTCGCTCCAGCAAGCACCAACAGCGCAACAACAATTTCAAACACAATCGCCTGTGGCACCAGGGCCGCGCCGTGCACAATCCAGGCGATCAATCTGCCGGCTGCGGCAATCAGCAGGAGCATCGCCGCCGGGTAGAACCAAACTCGTTTGCCTGTAACGAGACCGAGCAGGATGGACAAACCCAACACCAGGAAGAAACTCGAGAAGTCACCGATCTGAGAACTCAGGCCTGCACCGGTTTCAATTGTAAGACCAAGCTGCGGGGCTATCCCTTCCGGATTCACCAGCCAGCGTATTCCCATGGAGAGAAAAAGAATCGCAGGCAGCGCCAGAAAAAAAGAAAACGCTCGTTTTGCCATCAGGTTCATGATTAATCCTTCTCTTGAAATCTCAATCCCAACCCAACCGATATCTCGGACCACGGGGTGCAGGGTGCTTATGTTCGTCGGGCAACTGACAGAGACGATCCATACGCGTCGTTGAACCATCCGCGTACTCCCAGATGAGTTGTTCACCGTCCATGTATCGCCGCACGACAACCGGGCCCCAGCCAAACACGTGAAAATCCAGCACGCCCTCATTCCAGATCATGCTGGCTGACGTTCGAGGGCAATACTCACGATCGCCAATCGTAAACAAGACGCCACCTTCCGTATCGTTTGTGGTCAATCCAGCGGTGGCGTTTGGGCCGCTATCATGAATAATGCCTGACGCTGTTACTACAACCCTTGAGCCGCATTGCTCAACCCGCTCAACATGTCCGATGTGACCGCCTTCAACACCGAGCCAGAGGCCACGGATATCGCCCGCACCATTTGGAAGAGGTTCCGTACACTCAGCGAGTATCGGTAAGGGGAAATGTTCGTAACCACAACCTGGCGTATTGCCCTTGGGGATATCCACGGCTTGTTTACCACTGCCATCCAGGACTGGTAACTCACAGTAGTTAATCAGGCTGCCATCACCCGCAAGCGTGGCCGGATCGGTAGCCAAGGGCGGGCGCGCCGAGAAAAACACCAGCCAGAACACAAGCCCCAGAAGCACTATCAGCAGCGCGATGACACCTGTTGTTATTCGAAATATACGTTTCATGGAATCACATATAATAATGTGCGACATTATTTATGAAAGTGTGCAATCTATCTACAGCTTTATGCTTCAACTATAATTCCTGCAAATAGCTTTACCGTACCACCATGACCTCCGCACCAAACGGCCAGAAAGTCAGAAGCCTTACTACTCAGACTGCGTTGATGGACGCTGCAGAGACGCTCATCGCAAACAAAGGTGTACACAACGTTTCAATTAAGGACATCGTAAGGGAAGCAGGTCAGAAGAATGAGTCGGTGTTGCAGTACCACTTCAAGAACCTCCAGGGCCTGGTTGATGCCATTCACAAGCGGCGACATATGCAAACCCACCTGAAGCGAGCCCAGATGCTGGAAGAACTGGAAGGCATCAAATCCAGGTTAAAGCTACGCGATCTTTGCGAACTCATGGTGTATCCAACTTTTTCCCTTGCGAAGACCGATAAGCAATTCAGAAATTACGTCGCCGCTTTCAGCCACGAGATTGTTCTAAGCGACGACTCAGCATTGGAAAAAGTCAGCAAGTCAGGCGGTGGCGGCGATAGTGGTCTGCGCCTGGGTGGTTTACTCCGGGAGTCACTTCCTCATCTTGACGATAGAACCTACCGATCCCGAATGGATCTGGCAGTCCGCATGTGCAGCGCCGCGATAGGCAACCATATGCGAAACAAGGGCCCAATGAAGGGCCCCACCGCAGAGTTCTTTATCAGCAATCTCATTGATGCGTTGGAAGGGCTTTTGGGTGCACAGTCGTCAACGCCGTTGAAGCGCGAGCCTCGCAAGTAGTTCGAAGGATTACCATGGAATATTCACTGGAGAAGTTTTGCGCTGAAACGCGCAGCATCCTGCAAACTAGTGACAACCGGGATGGCAGGGAACTGATCAGACAAAAACTGGAGCAGTTGCTTTGCAGCGATGAGTTCTGCCGCACATACGTTGCGACGCAGGACGAGTCCGGCAAGCGCCAGATCTACAGTGATGATGAAACACAGTTCTGTGTGCTGGTGTACAACATGCCAACTGATCGCACCTCCCCACCACATGATCATGGTGACTCCTGGGCAGTCTATGGCCAGGCAGCCAAGCACACCGATATGACGATATGGGAATCACTGCCTGATGGCAGCTTGAAGCTGGACCCGCTGCGCACCTTTCGACTCAATCCGGGAGAAGCCGGCTTGTTTGATGTGCGGGAAATCCACTCCATACAATATCCAGCGGGAGCCAAATTTGTTCGCGTGACCGGGGTGGATATGAGCAAGGAAACACGCCGGGTGTTCAACCCCGAAACAGGTGCAGTCAAAGAAACCGCAAGTGCTGGTGCAGGCACAGCACCGACCAGTTAAAAGTACCAACAAGTTACACAACGGAGAAGCCATCATGTCGACAGAGAATTCGCCCGAGTTCATTACCCTCGAAGAAGCTGCAGCGATGACAACAGGAACACGCGTGACTTTTATTCCTGGCCTTCCGGCCATGTATGCAGAGGCGCTCAAAAATATCTGTTACGTAAAGGGTATTCCACTCATCAGGGCATTACATCCCATGATGGGTGTGGACAAAGAAACAGGACAGGATCGACAGGCAAAACTCTATGAACTGACATCACAGACCAGTCTGCCGACCATGTTTCACAACGATGAACGTCCAAGGAATGTCTGGACAGAGCAGCTTGCGCTGGCTGAACGTATCGGTGCACCCGGCAGCCCAAAACTGATCCCTGATGATTTCGAACAGCGCGCAGAGGTGTTTGGACTCAGTGCCATCGTGCTTGGCGAAGATGGTCTTGTATGGAACATGAGAATCCTGGCGGACAGCCCACTCGGTCGGAAGTATGGCTACAGCGAGGACGCGAGTGCAGAGGCGCCACGCAAGATAGCAGAAGTTATTTCACTGCTTGATAAGCGACTTGAAGCACAGGCAGAGCGAGGATCACCTTATCTTGTTGGAGATGCAGTCACTGCCGTAGATGTGTATTGGGCTACCTTCAGTATGTGCGTCTGCCCACCGGCTCCGGACATTATGCCGCTGACCCAGCAGAACAAGGGCATGCTGAAGTTCTTCAGAATCAATTCAGAGGTACCGGCAGTTGCCGATGCGCTCAGTGACAGGATTACTGAGCATCAGCGATACATTTTGACCAAGTACTGCGAAACCCCCGCGGTACTTGGTGGCGATCCGTTATAAAACAATAAGAGCTCACCCATGGCAGGGTGATCGCTACGAGTTCGACTCAGAAGGGTCCTCAAACCATTCCTGTTGCTCATCGGACGCTTCACCCTTGCCTGCAAAGTACGCATAGACGAGCAAGCCAAGCAGGATCAACCCAATACCGGCGAGCGCCCTGCCCGGCGTCACCATCAAGGTATTTATGAGTAGATAGGCAGAGACAAGAATAAATACCACCGGCACAACGGGGTATCCAACAACCTTGTAGGGGCGGTTTACCTCAGGATGGCGTCGGCGCAGCACAATTACCGCAACGCCGATCATGGCAAAGAAAACCCAAAGGACAAAAACGTAGATATCGGTCAGCACGTCGAAAGTGCCGCTGGCTGCCAGCACAATCGACCAGAGGCCGATACCGATAACTGCAACGGACGGCACCCGGCGATTACTGAGACGCGCAAAGTCAGCAGGCAGCAGACCTGAGCGTGCCATAGTGTACGGAACCCGCGGACCAGACAGCAGTGTCGCGTGAAGCGTGCCGTAAGCAGAAATCATCAGGCAGACAGCCATGACCGCTGCAAACTCTGGCCCCATAAACGTGGACGCTGCCGCAAACGCAACCGATGTCTGCTCACCAACACTGGCTACTTCTTCTGGCGTCAGCACATAGAAGTAAGCGGTGTTGACCATCAGGTACAGCGCAACAATCAGCCCGGTACCAAGAATCAACGCACGCGGAATATTGCGTGCAGGGTCCCTGATTTCGCCGCCCACGGAGGCAATAACTGCCCACCCGTTGTAGCCCCAGAGCGCACCCAACATGGCAGCACCAAAACCGCCGACACCCAGTCGAGCGCTCTCCGGCACACCTTCACAGGTGCCGCCAGAACCATCCATCGCGTAGTGGCCCCAGTTTCCATCAGCAAACAGGAAAGCACCGAGTCCGACCAGCAGGACCAGGGAGATTTTTACGGCCGTCAGCAACGTCGCCGCATGACCGTTAAACCGCATGGTGGCGAGATTGAAGGCAACACCTATACCGATCAGGAGTAACGGCAGTAACTGCAACGCGGTAGTCGAAAGACTACCGCCAAGCAGGTCATTGAAGAACACGATGCAGAGTATGGAAACCGCTGCCGCTGAAGCGCCGAGAGAAATCGTCTTGGTCCAGCCGAACAGGAACGCTAATCGCGATCCAAATGCCGCACGCAGGAAATGAAACTCACCACCAGCCTTCGGCATCATTGCGCCGAGCTCTGCGTAAACTAGCGCACCCGCAAAGGTAAGCACGCCTGCTGCAAACCAGACGAGGAGCACCATATCCGGTGTGCCGACGTTACAGGTCATCACCCGCGCCTTCACAAAGACACCGGTGCCAATGACATTGGCAATGATCAGTGCCGCCGCCGGGGTGAAACCCAGCGCCCGATCGAGTGTTCTATCTTGTGTATTCATCGACTGGTTTACCGCTGATCAAATGCGAATCACCAGTTGATCTCAATCTCCAGGGACGATTCGTCTGATTCGATCTCCAGTTCAATCTCGACACTGACCTGTTTCGGTACATCAACCCTGACCTGCATACCATTTCTC
Source organism: Pseudomonadales bacterium (assembly GCA_963921285.3). Taxonomy (GTDB): domain Bacteria; phylum Pseudomonadota; class Gammaproteobacteria; order Pseudomonadales; family Azotimanducaceae; genus UBA9659. Next base: position 3,918,162 of record CAWUFD020000015.1, on the reverse strand, counting down.
ATGAACTGCACTTCGTTGTGACGAGACAGCGTATCGGCAACCTGGCGTAGGATGTCCGCCGCTTCTTCACGGGTAACCTGATGCTTGTCGGTAAGTTCGAGTAAATCCATAGTGGTCATGCTCCGAATTTCAGTCGTGTTATTGGATAACGTTGGAAATGTCGACTTTACGCGGCTCTTGAAGCCACGTCACACTCGTTTTGCCTTGCGTTGTCTCCATCAACGAGGCAGGGTGGCGCAATGCGATTTAATGCAAAGGAAAATAAGATGAAATCAGCTCTCGGTGTTGTCCTGATCCCGTTTGTCGTACTGAGTCTTGTTGCTTGTGAACAGGCTGTAAAAACGCCGCAACCTGAAGCCGACCCGACGCCTGCACCAACGCCTGCCCTCGTATCAGGCATTGATATCGACAACATGGATACCAGCATCCGTCCTGGTGATGATTTCTTTCGTTATGTAAATGGCAACTGGCTGAAGAACAACCCCGTTCCTGACGATCGCTCATCGTATCAAGCGTTCTCGGTCCTGCATGACGCCGCCCAGGAAAATGTCCGGGACATCATCGAAGCGGCAGCAGCATCAACACATCCGATTGGCTCAGACGAACAGAAAGTTGGAGATCTCTTTACTTCCTTCACCGATATGGAAGCCCGAAACAAGACTGGCCTCGCACCATTACATAGGGTGTGGGATGAGATTGACGCGGTAGCCGATCATGACGAGCTTGCAGTGTTGTTCGCCTCCATGAACCAACGCGGCTACAACATGCCTTTTGGTCTCGATCAGTACGCTGATTTCCAGGATCCAAACTTTTACATGATCCACACCTGGCAGGGCGGGCTTGGACTACCTGACCGCGAGTACTATCTCAAGGAAGGTGAAAAAGACGAAGAGATACGCACGCAATACGTCGCGCACGTCGTGGCGATGTTGAACCTCGCAGGTCTCGAGGACGAGGATGCAAAAGCAAACGCGGATTTAATCATGCAGCTGGAGACTCGAATGGCTGCAGTGCATATGCCAAAAGAGGAAACCCGCAATATCCAGAAACTCTACAATCGAGTGAATACGGATGAGCTCGATGATCTGATGCCCAATTTCAACTGGTCCGGTTACCTGGAAACCTCAGGTGTTGATCATCTCGACTGGATCGTCGTGACCATGCTGGATCATATGCAATCACTGGATGGCATCATCGTGGATACCTCAGTGGAAGACTGGAAAATCTGGCTGAAATGGATCTCATTACACGGCTCTGCCGCTTACCTCACCGAAGCCATCGATCAGCAGCATTTTTCCTTCTTCGGCACGGTGCTGACCGGGCGTGAAGAACAACGCCCCCTGTGGCGTCGCGGCGTTAACATCGTGAACGCCAATCTTGGCGAGGTTGTTGGCAAGGTTTATGTAAAAAAGCACTTCCCACCTGAAGCCAAGGCCCGGATGCAGGAACTCGTCGCCAACCTGGTAAAAGCCTACGAGGTCAGCATCCGAAACCTGGAATGGATGGGAGAAGAGACCCGTGCTGAGGCTCTCGATAAACTCTCAAAGTTCGACCCAAAAATTGGCTACCCCGATGTATGGCGTGACTACTCTGCATTAACAATCAAACCGGACGACCTTTACGGCAATATCAGAAGATCCAACCAAGCAGAGTATCAACGCAAGCTGGATCGCCAGGGCAAACCCGTAGATCGAAACGAATGGCAGATGAATCCGCAAACGGTTAATGCCTACTACAACCCGCCCCTTAACGAGATTGTTTTCCCGCCGCTATTCTGCAGCCGCCATTTTTTAACATGGCCGCTGATGATGCGGTGAACTATGGCGGGATCGGTGCGGTCATAGGCCATGAAATCGGGCATGGTTTTGATGATGCTGGCAGCCGCTTTGACGGCAACGGTGTGCTTCGAAACTGGTGGACTGATGAAGACCGTAGCAGGTTTGATGTAAGAACTTCCGCGCTGGTCAATCAATACAACCAATTCAGGCCATTTGCAGACCTGGCGGTTAACGGTACCTACACCCTGGGTGAGAACATTGGTGATCTCGGCGGTATCTCAATTGGCCTTCTGGCCTACCGTTTGTCATTGAATGGTGAGGAAGCACCCGTAATAGATGGGTTTACAGGCGAACAGCGAGTGTTTCTCGGATACGCGCAGGTGTGGCGGGGGAACATACGCGACGAGGCCCTGCGCCAGCAGATCGCTACCGACCCCCACGCGCCGGTTGAATACCGGACAAACGGCCCTGTTCGGAATGTGCCTGAGTTTTACGACGCATTTGAAGTCACAGAGTCAGATGCGCTCTATTTACCACCGGCTCAGCGGGTCAAAATCTGGTAACAGCTTGCCCGCATCGAGAATCATCAAAGCAAACCCGTGACACTGCGAACCGGCACGATCTCCCATCCTGACCGTGCCGGGCCTTCGTTTCCGAACTCAGTTACGTACCGGCGCGCTGACGTCCGGTATCTGTTGCATGCGCTTCATCAGCGTTTGAGCCTTCAGGCTGTTGTAGTTAATGCCCGACGCACTCAGACTTGACCCTTCCTGCAATGGATAGTCCTCTAGCGTTGCCAGAAACTGCGCGATCCGCTGCTGAATCGGAACAAAAATCCACATTGTGTTCTCAGCGTACCAGCGCAAGTACATTTCCGATTCATGCACGGCCTTCTCGTAAGGGTCTGCCTTCAAATGCACTACCAATGGCCACGCTGGAGCTTCCCGGACAGCGGTATTGATGCCACCTGTCTGTACGGCAAAGTGCGCTTTAAAATCACCAACTCGCACTGCGTTCAGCTCACCGGTAGCGGCAAAGTAGAAAATAGAGTCACGAGGTCCCTTGTCGGTCTCTCCCCGCAGATACGGACCAAAGTCATGGCCATCAAGATGAACACGCCATTTCTTACCGTTGGCACGATGGCCGTCTTTCAGCTTCTCAACTATGTTCTCTTCACCAGCGGCAGCGAGCAACGTTGGCAGCCAGTCCTCGTGAGAAATGATCTGATCGCTCTTGGTACCAGGCTTGATCGTGCCGGGCCATCGTACAACCATGGGAATTCTGAAGCCGCCCTCCCAGGTTGTTCCCTTTTCTCCATGGAACGGTGTGGTGCCACCATCCGGCCAGGAAATGGTCTCAGCACCGTTATCGGTGCTGTAGATGACAATGGTGTTGTCTTCAATGCCGAGTTCCTCCAGCTTGGCCAGTAGCTGACCAACCTGCATATCGTGTTCAACCATGCCGTCAGGATAGAGACCGATGCCAGTGAGTCCGCGAGACTCGGGCTTCAGATGTGTCCAGACATGCATGCGGGTGCTGTTGTGCCAGACAAAAAACGGTTTGTCCTGCTTGTGCGCACGCTCAATGAAATCAAGGGAAGCCGCCATGAACTCTTCATCTGCCGTTTCCATCCGCTTTCGCGTCATTGGGCCGGTATCTTCGATATTCCCATCCGCGAATGAACGCAGTACGCCGCGTGGACCAAACTGTCTTCTGAACTCCGGGTCCTTCGGGTAGTAGTAACTCTCCGGCTCTTCTTCCGCATTGAGGTGATAAAGATTGCCGAAGAACTCATCAAGGCCATGCGCAGTAGGCAGGTGTTTGTCCTGGTCACCCAGATGGTTTTTGCCAAACTGCGCAGTTGCGTAACCATGGTCCTTCAACAGATCCGCAATGGTCGGTGCCCAATCCGGTATGCCATGGTCAGAGCCGGGCATACCAATCGTCAGGAGGCCCGTGCGAAACGGATGTTGGCCCAGCACGAACGAGGCACGACCCGCAGTACAACTTTGCTGCGCATAGGCATGGGTAAACATCGCGCCTTCAGAGGCGATTCGATCGATATTGGGAGTCTGATATCCCATCACACCGTTGTTGTATGCACTAACGTTGTGAACACCAATGTCGTCGCCCCAGATGACCAAGATGTTGGGTTTATCAGCTGCTATTGCGTTAAGAGGGATAAGGCAGCAGGCAAGAACAATAGTACGGATAGAAAGAAGCATGGCGGTGACCTTTGATACTGATAGTCAGTTCAAATCGTCGCAACGCTTTTGCAAAAGATCAAGCAGCAAAAACCTTCGAATAAGCGCACTAAGCCCAGGAAAACGTGATCCCTTCAGACGGCGAAGTTGAGGAAAGAGATCTTGTGGGCAACCTCACTCCTACTCGGCACCAAAATAAAGGTGAGCTTTGGTGATACGATGAGAGCCTTACGCCAAGAAACAAGCAGTTCCCATGAGAGGTAAAACTAAACCTCAAACCAAGAAGAAGACTGTCGTTCGCAGAGAACCTGTACGCGGTAGGGGTGAACGAAGCCGGGCACGTATTATCGAAAGTGCCGCCCTGGTTTTAGAAAAGTACGGCATGGTGGGTTTTACTACAGACCGTGTAGCTGAAGAGGCTGGGCTCGCAGTAGGTACGATCTATCAGTATTTTCCCGACAAGATGGCGTTGATGCGTGCGTTCACAGAGAAGTGGTACGAGGATCGACCAGCTGGGCTGGATGACGTACCGCTGCCTGAAAGCATAGACATGATTGCCGATTGGTATCGCGCTCAACCGGGTGCGGCAGCCTGCCTGGAAGCCATCAATTCTGTTGAAGAACTTCGGGAGTTCTACCGATCCCTGACAGAACTTGAAACGCAACGCCTGGCAAAATCATTTTCCAGTAGCGGTAGACCAACCAAAACGGACACCGCCCGCGCCAGAACCCTGGTCACAACCATCAATGCAGTGATGATCGAGGCAACAAAACTGAAAAAGCGCGACGGCGATGCGCTTATTCAGTGTCTTAAAGAACTTATCGCCGCTGCACCAGGCCTCTAACTTAATCCAAAAAACTGACCCGAGATTTCTTGATGGTTTGCAACACCTCTTAATATGAGGTATACCTCATATTTGAATACGCACAAGGAAAGCAGCATGCCGTTACAGGAACTTCTCAACTCGCTCAACGAGTACAGGGATCTGGATATTTCTCGCGCCAAGACCCTGCCCCCAGAACTCTATACATCACCAGATCTGTATCAGCATGAGGTGAAGATGATCTGGGAAAAGAAATGGATCTGTGTTGCACACGTCCTTGAGCTGCAAGACCCCGGTGACTACGTTGGGGTCGAAATACTGGGCGAACCCATCATTGTCGTCCGGGGTGACGATATGAAGATTCGCGCCATGTCCAGCGTGTGCAGGCATCGTTTCATGCCGATTGTTAACCACGGTGAACGCGGCACAGCCAGAAGCATCACCTGCCCATATCACCGGTGGATGTACGAGTTAGACGGCAAGGTCAAAAACGCGCTGCATATGGAGAGCAATGAGTGTTTCCAGGAAGAGAACGTTAGCCTGCCGCAGTTTGGGGCAGAGGTGTGGAATGGTTTTGTCTATGTGAACCTTGACCCCTCAGCAGAACCGTTCGCACCGGGTGTCGAAGGGCTCGACCAGCACTTCAAACGCAACGGTATCGAAAACCTGGACGACTGGGTTTTGTATGAGACGTACGACAAGGTCTGGGACTGCAACTGGAAAGCATCAAATGAAAACAGCCTGGAAAGTTACCATCACATGGGTGTGCATTTAGGGAGCATTGAACACTATGTACCAACCCAGAACGTGAATAATGAGATGGAGTTCGGTGAGAACTACTCTATCTACAAAGTGCCATTTGCGATGGATAGAGCGCTGTCACAACAGTTGGCTGCTGGCTGGCAGAGCGGTGACCTCGGCATGCAGGAACCCACACTGGAAATCTCTTTCACCGGACCGTCGACGGCCTACACCGTGCAGCCAGGTTCGTTCGGTTACTTCACGATGTGGCCTGAAGGGCCTGATAAAACCCGCGTGTGGTGTGCGACGTTTGTTCCCCGTTGGATCGCTGAAGCACGTAATGAGGAATCGTTAACTCGAAAAATTGCTTCTGACGCAAACGAAAGTGCGAACTTCACTGAACGCGTGATGGATGAAGACGGGTTTGCAATGCCAGGGATCCAGCGAGCATTGACATCTAGCTTTGCAGAGAGAGGCAATCTTTCCTGGTTGGAAGAGCCCATCTTGCGCTGGTACCAGTGGCTGACTAGAAGTCTCGTCGCAGAAGGCGATCAGAAATGAGGGTGCTTACTGTTATCTCGCATCCGAACATAGAATCTCTGACATTCAGCGTTGCTCAATCATTTCGCGATGGCGTTAAGGAAAACGTGAGCGACGTTGAGTTCGACGTCGCTGATTTATATGCGGAAAATTTTTCGCCGGATATGACGGCCGAAGACCTGGCCGCAACGCAGCAGACCCGACGGTTTGATGATGACATCCTCAACTACCAGCGACGTGTCGATGAGGCAGACGTGCTCGTTATTGTGTCACCTATCTATTGGCACTCGTTCCCTGCCAAGATGAAAGGCTGGATCGATCGGGTCTTCTCCGCAGGCTGGGCTTACGATGTAACCGAGACAGGTACAAAGCCACTCTTACGAGACCGCCCGACGTACATTTTGTCACTCGCGGCGAGTGATGAAGATGCCTACCAACGGCACAGGTATGGCGAATCCTACGTCAACCAGATTGAGTACGGCATTTTTTCCTACTGCGGTCTCACAAGTGCGCAAACGCACATCTTCTTCGATGTGATCGACCAAGGATTGTGGGGAGCGGACCCAAAGAAGCACCTGGACAGGGCTTCACAACTCGGCATCGAATGTGGAAAAGACTTATTGGCTACAGCTACACAAATGTCAGCGTAGATCAGGCTGATTCGGCTGTACTTTTAAGTAGCGTCCTGAACCACTGATGTGCTGGGTCCCGGTCGTGTATCCGGCCCCAATGTGCAGTTGGATATATGACGGGCACCTTGAAAGGTGGCTCAAACATCTGGATGTCGTAGCGCCCCAGGAAATGTTCTGCCGCTCGTTTCTGGATCAGCGCGATAGAGTCTGACCGTTCAACCAGCGCCGGTAACAACACAAACGATGGCAAACGGATAAGGTCTTTCTGGTTCGGTCCCACCAGCGTCGTTTCAACCGTGATATCCGATCGGTGATCTGTCCTGAATGCAACATGATCAAGGCCGTCATAGGTGGCCCTGGTTAACCCTTTACGAATCGCCGGATGCCCCTTTCGTGCAATACCCACGAAAGTGTCTTCATAGAGTGGCAATTCAAACAGCTCCGGCACGTCAAGAATCCCTTTGGGGGCGACCATGAAATCGAGCTCACCTGCTTCAAGCTGGCTCTGGTCCTCCACCTTGATATCGACAAACTGAATTGAAACGCCGGGGGCCTCTTCTTTGAGTCGATTGATCAGGGAATCTGCCAGCGCCAGCATGATCGTGTCTGCTGTTGAAATCACAAAACGGCGCTCAAGATCTGCCGGTACAAACGACTCTTTCTGGATCAGGGTTTCAAGCGACCCCATGGTTTCATCCAGTTGATCCTGAAGAGATAGTGCCAACGGCGTTGGCCTCATTTCTCGCCCAACTTTCACCAGTAGTTCATCGTTGAACTGGATCCGCAGCTTGCCAAGCGCCTCGCTGACCGCGGACTGACTCATATGCAGCTGCTCAGCAGAACGTGTCACGTTCTTCGTCGACAGCAGGGATTGAAGAATGGGCAGCAGGTTCAGATTCACCGATCTGAGGCGAGGTTTTTGCATCGACAATACCGATAGAGAACTCAGGACACATCGTCAATATCAATACTCCCAAGACTTGGGATGGCCCGCAAGCCTCGCCAGGCGCGTCGTATCAAAAGGAACTTAGCTACCCCCAGCAGCCTCCTGTCTAATTCGTTCATTGAGGATGCGCCGAACCCTGACGTTCCCACCATCCGCCGGCAGCGCAGCAGTCGACATGGCTACCGGATCGAGTTCATCGCCCATCAACCGGGCCACTTCCTCAATAATAGGTTTGTCCTGTTCATTGAAGCCTTTCAGGTGCCAGGCACGCGCGCGTGCATCCGCTTCTTCATCATCCAGCGCAAACTCCCTGGTCAAGCCATAGAAATAATGCGCCGAATGCATCGACTCAGGCGTGAGGATGTGAGTACCGAATGATCGGAACAGTGGTTCTTCTGCTTGGTTTTCCTGGAACTGGACATCATTGGTTACGATTGAGGGCACCTGCCATTTCGCTTTGAGGTTAAAAGTGCCACGCGCCTCAGTTTCGCCCACCATGGTTGCCAGGACGGGCGGGACCTCACTATCCGGTATTGCTATCTCAACGGTGACGTCTTCACCGTCCTGCGTCACACCCACCTCAGCGTTATGAAAATTCTCAACGCCGAGTTGATCGCCGTGTACAAACTGCGCGTGTGTCAGGTCGATCAAGTTGTCGACATACAAGAGGTAGTTGGCGTTAACGCCGAGACAACCGTTCACGGTTCGCTTGTTTGGATCATCGAGGTAATCAAGCACCGGGATTAGGGAAGGGTCAGCAAGCTCAGGATTACCTGCCCAGAACCAGATCAGCTGGTGACGCTCTTCAACCCTGAACGCCGGCACCTGGGCTTTGGGAGGCACCGAACCTTTGCCGAGCGGGCTGAATGCACAACCCCCTTCGCTGTTGAACTGCAGACCATGGTAGGGACATTCAATGTTGTCGCCTACCACTCTTCCCATCGATAACGGCGCAAAGCGGTGTGGGCACATATTGCCAAGTGCAACCGGTTCCCCGTTCTCTTTTCGGAACAGCACCATTTCGAGATCAAGCAGTGTTCTTTTGATTGGCGACTGGGAGACCTCATCAGCCCAAGCTGCCACGTACCAGGTGTTTCTTAGGAAAGACATATCAATCTCCTGCCTTTTAACTAGACACGAACCCGGCACCGTGCCGGTTCGTAAACTTATCCGCACGACAGCTGCGTGCAGGGTTCGCAACGCTCAAGGCTGTTTTGCGTTCGAGCGCGCAAACTGCGCATGAATACACTGGTCATAGATCGACATCACGCGATCAAAACCATCGGTACCGATCAGCATCGGGTTGCTGCCATCGAGCCTGCCCTCAGCCTGCATTTCGAAATTACCGACAACCCAGGCATGTGTACTGATAGCGCCCTCGGCACCCTGCTCTTTCGCGAGATGCCAGAACTTGTGAAGTGACTCGTGCATGTCCGTAAGCAGTGCAACATCCGCATGCAAAGCCTGGCCGCCCCACATGGCAACGTACTTATCTTCACCGTTGTCTTTAACTTTGATGATGGAGGAAAGTGTGCCGGCCGTGTGACCCGGCGTTACAACAAACTGAACAGTGGCGTCACCCAGCGCGAGGACCTGGCCATCTTCTGCAACGTCATCCTGACCAGGTTTTCGTGTTGGTTGCGTGATCTTCGGGTAACCCTTCAACACCGCATAAGGCAAAGCGATATCGTCCGCGATGGCTTCCCACTCTGCTGCGGGCATCATGATCGGTACACCAAACTCCTGGTTCAGGTAGTTGGAGCCTCCATAGTGATCAAAGTGACCGTGGGTGATGATCAGGTACTTCAGATCATGGGGGTCAAGTCCCAGTTCGCGCATACCTGGCAGCAGGATATTCTTCACATCCTCGTCGCTGTTGAGCGAATCAAAGAGAATCAGCCCATCACCGGTATCCAATATCCAGGTCCCGATGGCGTATTGCCCGACGTAGTAAAGGTTATCAAAGGCTGCAAAAGGTTTGACGCCCGGTGCATTCGGGTCGAGAAAACCAGGGATATTCTGCATCGCCCAGGGCACCTGGGTTTCGGCTGGTTTGCAGACCACGCCATCAGCGAGAAACTTCAGGTCGTCCCCTGCAATCTCGCGGGCTTTATGCACATGTGCTTCTGCTGCTGTCGGATAATCAGCAGCTGACAGGTCGAGTGCAACGCACATCAACAACAGACAAGACGCAATGCTTCTCATAAGGTCCCCGAACGGTGCTCTGGCACCCAGCATAGAGCAAGCCATACCGTCCGGTGAAGTCAATGTTATCGATAGTTGGGATCGGAGAATGCGATGCCATCAAATACATCAGATCTGGCAAACAAGCTCAGGAACAGCAAGTTTGGCCCTGAGCCACCCAACAGGGAAGTTGCAACACGCCTCTAAACCAAGGGCGAGCCTACCTCGCCCGTACCAAATTCATTGCTCGCCCATGCCAGGTACATGGTATCTGCCACAACGCTGATATGCGTCCCAGCTGTTCGCAGATCTCGCCAGTATCTCTCCAGCGGCCTGGTTGTCCATATTGCTGCGGAGCCAGCTCGTGAGAACAGTTTGTCGACACCAACCAGTACGCGCTGAACAGCTCGCACCTGGTTCCGACGAAAATCAAAACGCTGGTGCCTGGTAACCGGGTTGCCTTTTCGCACCTGTTCCATCCAATCACTCATCATGACGTCGATATGCGCGATACCCGCAGCCAGATCTGCCTCTACTTCCGCAAGTGCTTCTATTTGAAACGGATCTGATTTTCCAACCACACCGGCTGCAGATACACGTGTTTCAAGGTAGCCCCTGTACTGTTCCAACGCACCAGTCGCAATACCAAAAGTACCGGCCGCAATCGCGGCAGAAAACACGCAGCCAAAAGGGAGCTGATAGAGCGGACTGTCTACCCGTCGATCGTTGTACTCGCCTTCCATCAAAGGGATATGTCCGATCGTTCGGTACTCAGGCACAAAGGCACCATCAATATTGATGTCCTTACTCCCGGTGCCGGACAGTCCCATCACATGCCAGGAGTCTTCTACGATTTCATAGTCACCCCTCGGCAGGAAGAAATGACGGATATCGGGTGGACCACTGCCGCCTTTTTCATCGACGACAATTCCACCCAGCACAACCCAGTCACAGTGATCAGTGCCCGTCGAATACTGCCAGCGACCGGAAAAGCGAAAGCCATCACCTTCTCGCACTGCCCTGCCTTGTGGCGCGTACGGTGAGGCAATCCAAACATCCGGATTACTGCCATAGATTTCGTTTTGCAATTGATCTTCGAGCAGCGCAACTTCCCAGGGATGTACACCGACAACACCAGCGATCCAGCCTGCCGATGGGTTGTAAAGCCCCACCGCGCGAACCCACTCGAAAAAATCCGATGGCTCGGATTCATAACCGCCCTGGGTCTTCGCCTGCATTAGCTTCATACCACCGGATCTACGGAGCACATCAACGGCCGCTTCAGTTAACTGGCCTCTGTCGTCGCTGGATATATGTTCGGCGCGCAGGACATCTGCGTGATCATGGATATATTGAATCGCCTCGTGCATCTCTAGTCCTCCCAAAAAAACATTTAGCCTCATTTACACAGGCTACATAATTGAATAAACATGTCATGGTGTTTTTGGATTCAGGGCAACGGGAAGCGAGGGGCTGACGGGTTCATCACATCTCACATCATCATCCCAACATCGCTTGCAACCGCTACTCCAAAGCCAATTGTTCGAGAAATCAGCACTTCAGATCGCTGATATTGGCGAGGACGATGACAAGTTTAATCCACCGTCGGTTTCTACTACCGTCGACTGATATCATCAAAGATCTTGTCGTTCACGGTGAACAAAATTGATTGAGCTATATGCAGGGCCAACACCAAACGGACAGAAAGTGGCGATACTGCTCGAGGAACTGTCCCTGCCGTTCAACGGACATCACATTGATATCCTGGAAGGCGATCAGTTAACGCCTGAGTTCCTCGCCATTAACCCCAAAAACAAGCAACCCGCGATCATTGATCCAGAAGGACCTGATGGGAAGTCCGTCACCCTGTGGGAATCCTGCGCCATCCTGGTCTACCTCGCTGAGAAGCATCGTCAGTTCATACCTGCGCAAGCGACGCAGCGTGCTGAGGTGATGAAGTGGCTGTTCTTCCAGGCCTCAACACAGGGCCCGATGTTTGGCCAGTTTGCTCACTTCGCGTTTTATGCTGCGAAGGAACATCAATATCCTTACGCCGTTGAACGCTACTCCAATGAACTGAACAGGCAGATGGGCGTGATCGACCGTCACCTTGCGAACAACATTTTCATGGCAGGTGACTACTCTATTGCAGATATGGCACTGCTGCCTTACGCGATAGCTGGCCTCGCATTAAGCAAAACTCAGAGAACTCACCTCAAGGCGTGGGCTGATCGACTGTGCGAACGGCCAGCCGTACAGAAAGGTCTCAGTATCATGGCCGATGAAGTGCGCAAAGAAACCATCGCGGGTGGCATGGAAGGCTACGGTGAGGCGCATCGCGATGTACTGTTTGGACACGCGCAGTTCGACGAGCGATAAAACTGCTAACGTGGAGAATGTTCCGCTAACAGCGCCAGCAGCTCGGGCAACCGATCACGTGCTTCCGCCTCGCCAATTGCCCGCGCGGTTTCAAAGAACTGTCGACGTGGGCTGGGTTGCCAGGGTGTATCGGGGTGAATGTAGAAATCGGCGCCGGTTACCTCGCTTGATATCAACTGGTGACGTCTTTCCTGCTGTGTGCGCGAACGAGTTGATGCATTTGCAGGGATATCGTCCATTCGAGGATAGACGTTAACCGCGATAATGAACTCAGCGCCAAGGTCTCGCGCTGCAGAAACAGCCAGCGGCAGTGATTCATCACCGTCTTCGTATTCGACGCCGTTTATTCCCACCGGGGAAATGATGCCGGGCACGGCACTTGAAGCTCGCACGGCTACACCGCTGTTACCCGAGGTGAAGAACACCGGCTGTTTATCAGCGCGCCGGGTTGCAACAACGATCACCGGTCGCTGCAGGTCTTCCAGACGCCGATTTCCCAGATCGCGGTTTACGAAGTCCTGTAACCGTTGACCGCGGATCCAGCCGCGATCGGCAAAAGGATTCAGATCAAACAGTGTGAGCGGGCCACCTTCTACAGAGCGCTTGTCGATTTCTTCCGCTGACAGCCCATTTGCCCAGAAAACCCCGATCAGCGAACCAACACTGGTGCCGACAACCACATCAATATCGACACCCGCTTCTTCGAGCACCCTGAGCACACCGATATGTGCATAACCCCTCGGACCACCAGCGCCGAGCACCAGTGCAACTTTCGGCGCAGGCGACAGTGCCGCAAGGTTTGTAACTGGTACTGGCGCGTCTGTTGCGTCGTAGTTAAACGGCGCGCAGCCAGTGAGGGTTGCCACCAGTATCAACAGACTGGCAACGCCAGCAATCTTCCGGACATTCACTTGTTGCATATAGGTGTTACGTGACGATGTGGCAATCAGTTTGCTTGGCTTGAGCGTAGCTACATGGCGCGGGCAGGGCTTCCTATGTAGGTTCCTGGATGAGCAATGTTCTTTGTTACGACAGCGCCCGCCCCTACAAGCACTTCCTCGCAGATCTGCGTGCGCGGCGAAACCACCGCATTAGCACCCACAAAGCCCCTGGATCCTACTGAGACGTGGCCGCAGATTGTTGCACTTGCGCCGAGCATCACGCCCTGACCCAAAGCGCTATCGTGTTCTACGGTAGATCGCGAACACATCACGGCAGCATCACCTATTTCGGCAAACATCCCGACATAGGCGTGGGCATCCAGGAACACATTGACACCCAGCCTGGCAGAAGGATCAACAATCGCGGAGGGGTGAATGAGATTGATGAGCAACTGACCGTAGGTCCGCACTTCTTCGATTCTGGTTTGGGCGTCTCCTGTCGCCACAAACAAATCGTTGGACGTCTCAGGCGAGAACCGGGGTTTCTCATGGATTTCTACTGCGTCAGGCAATACCGAGGGTGGCGTCTCGCACCATATCCTGACGAGTTCATAACCAAGCTGAGAGGCGAGATTGGCACTGAGCCGGGTGAGAATCTGCTCGTCGCCTATGACATCGAGAATCTTCAAGAAAGTTGCTGCTCTTAAAAGTCCATGAGCGACATATCTTCTTCCACTTCCAGCATTTCCTGGCTTGAAAGAATCCGCGTCACGTTGTCGAGGTGTTTACCGATGGTCTGCAGCTCCTTATGAACCTTCTCGAACACCTGAAATTCAGAGTAATAGATGTCCTTGGCGGCATCAGCAAGCTGCGTGATTTCTTCATGAGGCACCGGCTCACCGGACTGTTTCATCACCATCAATCGCTTCAGGATATCGGTCATGCCCGTCACGATATTGGTACCCGCCTCGTGTAGCTCCTGCTGGGTAAAACCCAGGTTGCCCGAGCTTGATATCTCTTCGATGAGCGCACCTGCCATTTTGATGGATTTGGCGATCTCACCACTGATTTTCTGGTTGGTCGTGCGCAGGCGCTCGGCTACCAGGAGCGCGCTGCCATGGTAAAAACCTGCTGCCAGGAGCTCATGGTCTGCCAGCGCTTTTACCAGCGCAGCACGGGGGCAAAGGCTGAGCTGTGCAGTGTCCGAGGACACGGTAACGGTGGCCGAGGCCGTATCGTCTGCGTTAAAGAGGGACAGCTCGCCAAACGATTTACCCTCGCCAAGGGTGGCAAGCACGCCTGAAAACCCAGGAATAGAAATCGATACCTCTCCAGCCTCCAGCACATAAAGGCCATCCACCGGCTGGGCGTATTCAATGATCACCTCACCCCGCGTGAAACTCACAGGGGAAAACAGATCGCGAATCGTCGCCACTCGGCTCTCATCAATCTGCGAGAAGATCTCTATATCCCGGATTTCTTTACTCATAACTGCCTTTCGCCCCGCATTCGACTATTGCATTGCGCCGATATGATAAGGCAAAACGGATGTTATTCGACGATCTGCGTCACAGAATTGCTTCAACACGTTCCACCAGGTCCAGGCGATCAACCAGGTCAGAAGCATAGTCCAGGCGATCAGAGTCAATCACCATGACGTCACTCAGGTCGTAGTTTTCAATCCAACGGTCATACAGGCGCTGCAGGCGCTTCAGGTATGCGGGATCGATGTTCTGCTCCATATCGCGGCCGCGCAGGCTGATGCGTTTTCGCAAGGTACGGATCGAACACTTCACATAAACAAGCAGATCAGGCGGGCTGATCGCATTCAGAATGGTCTGGTAGAACTCCCAGTAGGTCTGCCAGTCGCGATCATCGATATAACCCATCCGGCGGAGTGCCGTTGCAAAAATCTCAGCGTCCTCGAAGATGCTTCGATCCAATGCGACCACGCCCTCAGAGCGATCCAGTTCCTGGTGTAATCTGAACTTGTTGCTGAGGAAATAGATCTGCGAATGGAATGCCCATCGCTGCATATCTTCATAGAAGCTCGGCAGATAAGGATTCTCATCGTTCGGCTCATAAAAGGGCTGTATATCGAAGTTCTGTGAGAGGAACTCCACCAGCGTGGACTTGCCACTCCCGATGTTTCCCGCAATGGCGATCGACCGCTTCATGACGAGGCACGATACCCGCAAGCGCCTCACCCCACAATCAGCAAAAGCGCCCAACAAATCATGGTGTGTAGTTGTGGTAACTTAAGGGCGCAGTCAGGACGTCCGTTTGTATCCTCAATACCGGTGCGAGAATCGACTATGACAAAAATAACCAACGCAGGCCTGTCAGCGCTCATCCTCCTGACGCTGGCAACGCCGATCGCAGCAAAACAGCCCGATTATGGTGTGTGCGTTCGCTATGTGATGGCGACCACCGAAGAGGTCTACAACGAGACAGTCACGGAACTGATATCGCGGTCCATCAGTCACGACGACTGTCTGAAGATGCTGAAGAAAAAGGCACAGCAGGAACTGACCAACACCCCACAACGTAAGATGGACAAGACAAGTGGAACACAGCAGGCAAAAGACCTGCAGCGCCACAGGGATTTCTGGCAGCAGGTACTGACGGTTGTTCTGGAAATTGAGGCGGCGCAAACCGAGCAGTAAGACGCCCACATCAGCCCAGCGCCATAAGACACTCTGACACAACAAAATACGGTAGGATGCCTGCCTTCACCCGTTGCCTGCAGTCAGGTAAGGACCAACTAAGTTTCGCGCACTTTTCTTCACATTCAGCCTGGCACTTTCAATGGCTGCTTTTGGTGATCAGCACTTAACGAAGACAGATCACCCCTACGTCTATCACTTGATCCAGGCCTCATTGTGGGACCAGGCTGTAAAAGAAAACACGACGTACTTTCCACCGACCTATGACGTCGATGGTTTTACGCACGGCACCTCGAATCCCGACAAGCTGCTTAACGTTGCCAACCATTTCTATCCGTCCACAAAAGGCAAGTGGTACTGCCTGAGAATGACCGTGGATAGTCTGGCATCAACCGGCGTCAAAACCGTTTTTGAAGGCACAGCACCTGTTGGTGATAAACAGCCTGATTTCGAGGGCGCTGATGACGAGCTGTTCCCGCACATCCACGGGGGAATTCATCCTGACGCTGTACTCGAGGTGCATACGGTAATTCGGGACGCCGACGGCACCTTCATGAGCATTACCGGCGTTACGTCGAGTAATTAGCTCACATCCCGACTGAAATATTTCTTACAGCGGATTCCGAGATCGAAAGATCCACGTGATTGACCGGTCCTTACTCTATCGAACCCCGTGAATGTATAGGACACCCTCGTGAGACAGTTTCTGGTTGTATTGATCTGTTCCTTCTGTATGAACTGTGCCGCCGCCCCGGCGTCGGCACTATGGCCCATGTGGGAACGCTCGGATGAGACAAACCAGCAGATCGTGGACCACTCCAAATGGCAGAAAACCCTCGACGCCCATCTGCAAGCCTCCCCTGACGGAGTGAACCGTTTTGACTATTCGAGTGCTGCTAAAGATGCGGCACTTCTGAATGAATACATTCGCGAGACCACCGCACTGGATCCTCGCCAGCTCAACAAAGCAGAGCAGATGGCCTACTGGATCAACCTTTACAACGCTGTCACCGTGCAACTGGTGCTTGGTTATCCGAAGAAGGATTCCATACTCAAAATGAAAAAGCGGCTGCTTGCGATCGGGCCATGGAACGAGGAGCTTGTTTCGGTAGCTGGCGAGGCAGTCACACTCAACGACATTGAACATCGGATCCTTCGACCGATCTGGAAGGATCACCGTATCCACTTCGCGGTCAATTGCGCGAGCATTGGTTGTCCGAACCTGAACAAGCAGGCGTATACAAGCGAGAACCTGCAACGGTTACTTGCAGACGGTGAGCGCGCCTATTTAAGCCACCCAAGGGGTGCAGCATTGTTGCCGGATGGCTCGGTGCAGCTGTCTTCAATCTTCAAGTGGTACCGGGAGGACTTCGCTGATTCTGAGGACGGCCTTCTGCGATACGTTGCCAAACACAACCCTGAGATTGGCAAGTTGTCCCTGCAGGAGAACCTTAAGGTGAAGTACGACTATGACTGGTCACTGAACAGCGTATTAGCCAGGTAACCCTGCTTCAGGGTCAGGCAGAACTCTCCCCACCTTCTTCACGCAGTTTATCGCGGACCTGCATCAGCACTTTGCCAAAGGTATTGTCACCGCGGTGATCCCGGCCGCATCCCCAGTAGTAGTCGTACTGATCCCTTTCTATGATGGGATGATCCTCCGTGCTGAGCAGTTTTTCAGCCACATCAGGATAGGCCTTGCACTTTGTGTAAACCGCTCTGGTCATATAGACCTGGCGAATCGACTTCCAGTTTTCTCGCGTCCGGCGAAACAGGCCTGGTTTACCGGCTTTACGGGCTTGTTCTGCTGACGCCAGCAGACGGATGCTTTCCTGCTTACTCTCTGAATCGAACTGCATTGCCTGGATGTAGTGTTCAAGCGTTGGCCAGACCCTGTCTTCCAGTTGGATGGGATGATTAGAGACGGTGCCGAGCAGTTCATCGGGATCCAGCCTGGAGAGCAGGATCGCATCCTCGCTAAACACGCCGGGAACCCCACAGGCGAGCAACCGCAACGTCTTCCCCCAGGAAACCGACAATGAGGCCGTATAACCCTGCTCCGCCGAAGATCAGCACGGGGAACAGGAAGTCGATTGAAGGGGCGAGGATCAGTGACAGGCTTGCGAGGAAAAGAAACAGTGCGGACACCGCGAGCAGGATGGTTCGGTGCGAGGCCTTGTATACAAAGTCCTGCCCTTCACCTTCGAGTGGTGTCAGCAGCGGTGCAAAGATTGTGCGGAGTGTCGATTTCATGGGCGGGTATTCAACATCAGCCGCGAGAATAACACGAGACCGACCTGCCAGCCGCCCGGATCAGCCGCTCGCCTGCTGCTGCAGGGCCTCCAGTTGCTCACGAATTTCTTCCGCTTCTGCGGTCAGGAACGAATATTCGCGGATCTTCCCGTTTCGCTGTGCATGCAGGGCTTCTTCGAGCTTTGCGTGATATTGCTTCTTGAGCGCCTTCTCAGGGTTACGGCGCAGCCATCCGAACATAATTGGTCCTTATCTGTACAAATATCACCATTTATACGTAGACCATTTCTAGTGGGGTCAGTCCGGTGCTGTGACGCGGTTATCAGGGTCAGCTTGCTGCCTTCCGGACTCTTGAGAACGGCTGACTTTAAGACGCTTTTCTTAGCCCGCTGTCATCAAAGTTAAACCCGGTCCAGTTTTCCTGTTTCCCCGGTGTGGAATAACACACCAGCTGTGACGGGTTGGCCGTGTCTGGTATCGCCTTGCTTGCCGTCTCGGCGCAGCAACCACAACCACCGATGTCGGTATCACCATTTGGATCGTAGGCGGCGGCTACTGCCGTGTTCGAGATCATTGCCGTACTCGCAAAAGCATCTGCAGCAGATTTACGCAGAGACTCATCTGCAAAATAGTCGAGCGCCGTCATCGCCATCGCCTTTGCGCCATCAAGGCAGGCCTTGTCACCCATCTCTGAAGCCGACCACTTCGCGAACTCGGGGTTATGAATGACTACATGGCGGGGCGCACATGTAATCATCGGATGTATCGACGGCACACGATGCGAGACATTTCCCATATCCGTGCTGCCGGCTGAACCCGCGGGCATCTTTTCGAGAGGAAAGAACTCACGACCCAACGATTCAGCATTGTTCTGGTAAGCACTTGCCAACGGCCAGTTGGTATTCATGTCGAGGTAGTCTGCCTTGGCCCAGGCAATATCAACCTCACAACCGGATGACAGTGCGCCTGCTTCAAAACATTTCTGGACTCGCGCTTTTAACGGTGCGAGGTCCTGGGCATTTGCCGCTCGCACATAGAAAACGCCGCTGGCCCTGTCCGGCACAATATTCGGCGCTTCACCGGCTTCTGTGAAGATACCGTGAATGCGTTCTGTGGGACGAATATGCTGGCGCAGCTGTGCAACCGTCTGATAGGCAGTCACCAGTGCGTCCAGGGCGTTGATACCCGCATGCGGCATCGCAGAAGCATGTGAACTTTTACCGTGATAGGTCACGCGCACTTCGGATACACAGATGCATGGCATGGTCGCGAGATCGACACCGGCCGGATGCACCATCATGGCGGCATCCACCCCGTCAAAAGCGCCTTCCTGGGCCATCAGTTCCTTGCCGCCACCCTTTTCTTCCGCTGGTGTGCCCAGGTAGCGGACACGACCGTTCAGCCCTCCGCCAAGAGAGGCAAGCGCAAGCGACGCACCAAGCCCCATCACCGCAATAATGTTGTGACCGCAGGAATGACCAATACCTGGCAATGCATCATATTCAGACAGGATCGCCACATTGGGTCCGTCGTTACCAAACTCGGTGGCATAGGCGGTGCTTAAACCGAAGGCGCCTCGATTAACTTCAAGCCCGGCATGTTCAACTCGAGAGGTGAGCAGCCTGGCTGCTTCTTTTTCCTGGAAAGCAAGTTCAGGGTTGGCGTGAATTTCGTGACTGGTTTCCACCAGCATGGATGCGTGATCGTCAATATAGCGACAGACTTCAGATTTTAAGGACTCAAGATTCATGGCTATCGTCTCCGCAGTGAACTGCACTCAGTGTACTGGGCTTCTTAAAGGAAAGCGAAGCCACGAAATCATCGCAGGAGCTAGCCGCCTGGCGAACAACTGATCACAGTTGCCTGGACAGATTTCAAAACAGGATCAATCAGCCATCAGTTCAGCTGCGTAGGTACCGCGCCTCTGCAGATTCTCCTTGAAGACTTCAGGAAACTCCGGTGCAACTGAGTTCTTTACACAGTCATTTTCGAGCAGCGCATCGGACCATTGTTGTACCTTCGGGTACGCGTTCAGCAGGCCTGTCTGCAGCACCCTTTCCACTATAGAAAATCGCTGCAGGAACGGCGCATAGGAAGCATCCACCAGGCAAAGAGTATCGCCGTTAAAATAAGGCCCATCGCCTTCACGTTCGTTGCTGATCGCATCTTCCAGGCGCTGCAAACCTTTCGGCGGTTCTGAAACGGCCGCATCGAGGTCTTCTTTGGTTTTTGCGTAGTTGACCTTACTGAGCTGGCGGGAAAAGTCCGGTACAAAGTCTGTCCAGGCCCGGTTTCTTGCACGCTTGATCGCGTCATCAGGATGCAGGCGTGGTTCTATCTCTTCATCCAGGTATTCTGCAATCGCGTTGGATTCAAACAGTGGTGCACCATCCACAGAAAGGACGGGGACCTTGCCATGGGGAGAGATCTTCAGAAACCAGTCCGGCTTCTCACGGAGGTTGATATACGTGACGTCGAACTCGACGTCTTTAGCACGCAGTACGATGACCGCACGCTGTACCCAGGGTCAGGTGACTGAACTGACGAGATGATATTTTTGTTTCATTGAGTTGCTCATTGAATCGCTCATTACATGGCTCCTTGCCCTTTCATGATTAATGAACGCCGCAGCAACTTCAAGCGTTATGCGGCGCTGAGACAGGTGGCCACTTTCTTGCGTGCAGGCGTACCAGATGAATAAGGTGGATTTACCCGATGTTAACCCCAAATGGTTTAGCATGCTGGGGCCGCTGTAGCAGCATAGGTGAGAGTGAGGCAAATACACATGATCAGTTTGCGCAATATCCATATGAGTTATCCCCTGGAGGAAACCCGGGTATCCGTGCTGAAGGACGTCAACCTGCAAATCGAAACCGGGGAGCGCGTAGCCATTGTTGGGCCGTCCGGTTCAGGTAAGACAACCTTCCTCCTGTTACTAGCGGGCCTTGATCACCCCGATCAAGGTGTTATCGAAGTCATGAACCAACCGCTCGCTGAACTTTCCGCGGAGGAACTTGCTGATATGCGCAGGGATCACATGGGCATCGTGTTCCAGTCTTTCCACCTGATCCCCAGCCTGACCGCACTCGGCAACGTGACATTGCCGCTCGAAATCGCAGGAGACCCGGGCGCAGATGCCAGGGCAAGGGAGATGCTCAACCTGGTAGGACTCAGTCACCGCGAGTCGCACTATCCCATGCAGCTTTCTGGCGGTGAGCAGCAGCGCGTCGCTATCGCCCGGGCACTGGTGCACTCACCAAAGCTTATTCTCGCCGATGAACCAACCGGCAACCTCGACAAAGATACCGGCCTTGCAATCAGCGACCTGCTGTTTGATTTACACAAAGAACTTGGCAGCACCCTGGTGCTGGTGACCCATGACGGTTCACTCGCTGCCCGCTGCAATCGCCAGTTGCGATTGGACGGCGGCACACTGATTGAGGACAGGACTGATGCCATTCCTGCTTAAGCTCGCCTGGCAGGATCTTCGCGGCAGCGGACAATCGTTGTGGGTATTGTGTGCCTGCCTGGTTCTTGGCGTCACATTGATTGCTGCAACGGGCGGACTTTACCAGCAGGTTTCGCTGGCCCTGCAATCTGACAGCCGGGAAATCAGCGGTGGTGATCTACAGGTTGAGGCCCGCTCCCGACTACCTGATGAGTTGATCGACTGGATGTCAGCACGTGGCCAGGTGTCCCTGCTGATTGAACTCGACACAATGATGGCGACATCAAAAGGAGATTTTCAGCTGGTTGAGGTACAGAGTGTTGATGAACGCTACCCGCTTTACGGCTCCCTGACCCTCGACCCGCCTCTTCCGCTCGCTGAAGTGACACAAATGAAAGAGGGTCGATTTGGGCTTGCGATGGATCCGATCCTGGCAGATCGGTTGAACCTCGTAGTTGGAGACAGCGTTGAACTCGGCGTAATAGAACTGGACATCCGCGCGCTGATCACAAACCAGCCAGACCGAAGCCTCACAGCCAACTGGCGAGGCAGTCCGGTCATGATCTCTGAGATGGCACTTGAAGCGGCAGGCCTGATCTTTCCCGGCAGCCGGGTAGAGTATGAGTACCGCGTGAAAACGCAAACGGACCTTGATGAATGGCAGCGTGCACTATTCGCTGCTTTTCCGGACAGCGATGTGGAAGTGACCACGTTCCTCGATCGCAGCGATCGTATCGGTGAGCGGCTCGCACAGGTTGGGTCCGGGTTGCTGATCATCGGATTCAGCACGCTTTTTATTGGCGGCCTGGGCGTCTTCAACAGCGTACAGGCCTATCTGCAAAGCAAGCTCGGCACCCTTGCCACACTGCGATCCATCGGGTTGCGAGACCGTGCGCTGGCTACGGTATATCTGCTACAGATCCTGATCATGTGTGGACTATCCGCGCTGACGGGTGCGCTACTTGGTTTCCTGATGTCCATCGTTGGCGCTTCTTTTGTTGAAACGCAGGTTCAATTGGACACGTTAACGAGCGGCGCCCTTCTGCCGAGTATCGTTGCAGCTGCATTTGGCATCCTGACCGCGATGACCTTCGCTGCACCTGCGGTTGGCCGCGCACTGTCAGTCGACCCCGCCGTGCTGTTTCGAAGCCTCGATGGCGTTAAAACAATTACCCCGATTCAATGGTGGATAGCAACACTTGGCGGCGCCCTGCTCATCGCACTGATGGTCATCATGGTACTGCCGGATCCGATATTCGCCGCCGCATTTGTTGGAACCGTCATCGGCCTGCTCGCCATGCTGGAGGGTCTGGTGCGGCTGATTCGGCACCTGGCCGAGCGACTGGATAACCGCGCATCAAACAGAAAGAGTTTTGCGCTGCACCTGGCGCTGGCAAACCTGCACCAGCAGGGATCTGCCCTGCGCGTTTCGCTGCTCACACTTGGCGCCTCATTAACATTGTTGGTCGCGTGCACTGTGTTGATTTCATCTCTCTTCAAGACCATCGCCGAGACCATTCCTGCCGAATCCCCTGACCTGGTGCTCTACGATGTCTCGCCAGATCAATACCAGGATGTTGAAGGTATTTTGAAACGATGGCGGGCAACGAGAATCGACCTGGTGCCACTGGTCCAGGGAAGACTCGGCTCGATCAACGGTGTATCGATGGCAGCCAGCAGCAGCCTTGATGAACAGCGGGAAGCACGCGACGAACACAAGCTAACCTACCGGGCAGGCAACGTGGATGGGGTGTCGATTGTCGAAGGAGACTGGTGGCCGGAAGATGCGAGCGGTGCATGGGTTGTCATGGAGGACCGCGAGGCGAAACAGATCGGTCTAGAGGTGGGTGATGTGCTGGAGTTTGAAATCACCGGCCGGATCATCGAGGCAGAACTCACGGGCATCTTCAAACAACAGGGCCTGCAAACACGTTTCTGGTTTGAAGCCATTCTTTCTGACGGTGCGCTGGACCCCTTCATCTCCCGCTATGTTGGTGCGGGTTACATGTCACCTGAGGACGCAATCGGCGCGCAGCATGATATTGCTCAACTCGCGCCGAACATCGTTTCGGTTCGAACGGAAACAATTGTAGCTACCGCGAAGGACCTGCTGGGCAAAGCCGTGGCGGGGCTTGCCGCTGTATCAGCGGTTGCCTTCAGCGTGAGCCTGCTGGTGCTGGCCGGCGTGATGGCAAGTCATCGTTCCCGGCAGATTTACTACTCGACGATCCTGCATACGATAGGTGCACGCTTAAGCGTGATTCGCGCCAGTGTCAGCATGGAGTATGTGCTGCTGGCACTGGTGACGTCTGTGTTTGCGCTTGTGCTGGGTATCCTGGTTGCCCTGCCACTGCTGCATTTTCAGTTGAAACTGCCACTCAACTTTCCCGTCTGGCCGCCGGTGATCGCCGCCGTGGGTATCAGTTCGATCAGTCTTTATTCAGGCGCTGCCTACCTGATGCGCCGTCTGCATCTGCAGCCTGCAAGCTTGCTGCGAGGACAATAACGCGTCAGCCAGTGCCAAACGGGTTAGCGTTACGCCGACCAAACTTTGGCAGGGCCTCAGGGTCCACATCAACCCAGTTGGCCGGGCGTTTCTCAAAAAAGGCTGCGCTACCCTCACCGACATCAGGCCCATTGATAGCCCAGGCGATGGCATCGTCGTCTTCGTAGATCGCACGGTAGAACTCACCCTCATCCATCAGGCGACCCCAGGTCATACGTTTCACGATAGATACAGCTGTTGGAGACGAGCCCTCGGCAATGTCCGTCGCGAGTTTGCGTGCCTCATCCATGAGCTGATCACGCGGATATGCCTTTAACACCAGCCCCATCTCGGCAGCTTCAGTGCCGGAGACCTTTCTGCCTGTCAGCAGCAGGTCTGATGTTTTCTCAACACCGATCAATCTCGGCAATGACCAGGTTGCGCCCATCTCTGGTATCAGTCCCCACTTTACAAATGAGAACGCAATCGCCGCGTCTTCTGCAGCAAGACGAATGTCACAGGTCAGCGGGTATGCGGCACCAAAACCACCAGCAGCACCATTGATGACGCAAATGACCGGCTTACATATCTGGAACGGATATGTTCTGAGGACACGTTGGGTTGGATGATCCAGTTTATCTGACGACGTTTCTGAAGAGCCCCGCGCACGTACGTCATTCATATCCAGGCCAACACAGAACGCGTCACCTGCACCGGTGATAATCACCACCCGCACCTCCGGGTCCCGATCACAATCCCTCAGGTACTCGGTCAGCTTGACCGCCATCTCAGGGCTGTAGGCATTACGTTTTTCAGGCCGATTAAATGTGATGGTGGCAATGTGGTTTTCTTTTTCCAGCAACAAGTGGCTCATCCGGATCTTCTCCAACTCAGGTTTCTCGTATCGTACGACAGGTGCGTTCAACTGCCTACGTATCTGGCAGACAGTGCCAATAAACTTCATTACACTGGCGAACATCCTTTGCAGTAAAACAGGTGCCCCGATGACAAAGCGAGTGATGGTGGATATGTCAGCAACACTGCTACACCACGGGCACATTCGACTACTGCAACGAGCCGCAGAAATGGGCAGGGTCATCGTTGGATTGACCAGTGATGATGAAATCACTCGCTCAAAAGGCTACATACCTGAACTGAGCTTCAGTGAAAGACGGGAAATCCTGTTGGAACTTCGAAGTGTCAGCGAAGTAGTAGAAACACCCTGGTTAATCACCGAAGAAATTCTGGATCAACATCGCATCGACCTGCTTGTGCACGGCGATGACAACAGCAATCCGATCCAGCCGGATCGAACCATTCTCTTCCCCCGCACAGAAGGGGTCAGCAGTTGGGAACTGAGGGAGCGCGCTGTTTCAGCCATCCTGAGTAACATCGACTCCGGCGAAGCATCAACCAAAAGCGGACTGGCAGAGATCGCAGACAGCCTGCGCACAATACTTGCTGCCGATGGTCGCGGTCGGGCTATTCAATTCTGAGCCAGCAGCACGCTGAAGGTATCCCAGCCCTGGTGCAGGTAAAGTGCAATCAGAAAGACAGAGATTCCGGTAAGGCTGGCGCTGATCCAAAAGGGGTCTGGACTGATGAGCAGTGCTGCTATCGGCGCAAATCCCAGAAGGAAAAAATCCCACCGAAACGCATGGTAGGGTAACCCGATCCAGTGCATACGCATTAATGCGCCGGTAAAAATTGTCCCCATCAATCCTACTGCCACATACCCAATGCTGTGCAGCACGGGTGCGTCATCGAAGGCCGGTGCAAAATACAGAATCCACGTCATTAGCGGCGCAAGACTGGTCAGCATCAACGCGGCATCCTTAAAGAATGCCCCGACACGGGCCCCTGCCCGACGCACCGTATTGGCAACAACCACCAGCAACCACGGTATACAGACAAGGTAGACGACATAGATCAGTGGTGTGCCGAGGATTTCTATGCGCCAGACTTCGATACCCGCAACAGCAGTCACCACAAACACTGCGCAACCGATGACAATCGATTCCAGCCCGCCAACATGAGGCAACAGTCTGCGATTAGAGTCTTTTACCTCCCAATTGGAAGCCCAGAACGCCGCCAGTGTCGCCAGCGCCATGACAAAGATCCAGCCCGCCGGAAGCCCCAGCATCAACATGATCGGTACCGGCAGGAGGTTTGCGATCGTCGAATCTACCCAGTGATCAATGAAATCACCAAATGCACTTGAAGTACCGAGACGTCTCGCCTGCATTCCATCCAACTGATCAAACACAGCATAGGCAATCAACAGGATCGCACTAGCGATCAAGAGCAACTGGCCAGTCAGCGATCCCTCTTGAACCGGCCCGGTTGCCAGCCAGATCGCCACTACTACACAAAGGCAGCAGAAACCTCCTGAAAGCGTCAGCGCGTTTGCGGAGTACCAGGATGGAAGAATCCTGAACACGGGTTGTGTAATCAGGAACTTCAGGGCAGGTGCCAGTATCGAGGCATCCTCCACATAGAAGTCACTTTCCTTGGATGAGGGTTCCTGCTCGGCCATTTACCGCGACAACACTGTCGAAAAAATCGACTTCATTCGGTTAACCAGTGAATTCGCCGCTCTTTCAATTGCGTCCTGTCGATCGGCTTCTGACGCTTCCAGCCTCTGTGTATTGGTGAGCTGTCTCTCTGCAATCACCCGCGAGATGATCGAGGCGACCTCGGGGCGCTGCTCAAGTGTCTTGGAGAAGCTTGATCGAGTGATTTCAAACACCACGGAATCGACCACCGCTGTGACAGTTGCTCCTCTTGGTTCCCCTACCAGCATCGACATCTCACCAAAAAACTGACCAGGTACAATTTCTCCAACCTTCACCTGGTTCCCGTCATCAGCGTCCAGGCTTACCTCAAGGAATCCCTCGGCAAGTCCATACATCGAGGTGCCTTCTTCATGCTGGCGAATAACGCTCTCGCCCCGGGTGACCTCATGGATGACCACAGATCGCGCAAGTGCCGCAAGCTCCTCCGTGATGAGGGGCTCAAAAATCGTAAAACCTGACATCAGTGTTTCGCGATGCACAGGGTTTAGCCACTCCATGTTCAGCGTTCTGACTTCACCCAGGAACAGGTTCTGTTTTGGAAGGCTGGGGGCAAGACCGGCACTTCGCAGATGTTTCATGATCTGGTCGACAACTGCTGATCTCACCTGGGCCTCGGTGGTTGAGCCAGGATCAAAAAAGGCTCTCACAACATATTCATTTCCATAAGAGCCCGGTGACTTCGCAAAAGCAAAAGGCTTTGGTTCCTCCAGAATCCTGGCCTGAATGACAGCAGACTGAACCGCCCCTTCCAGGATCCTGACCACACGCTCGACCGGCACGGAGTAATCCATGACCAGGCTCACATCAACTGGCAAGGCGTTGGCAGTCCCTGAGTAGTTCGTCAGACTTGCATCCCTGATGGTTCGGTTCGGCACCACCAGTGTTGCACCGCTGAGCAGCGCTAACGTCGACGAGCGCCAGGTGATTTCAGCCAGTCGGCCCGGTTCATGGCCTGGTACCTGGATAAGGTCCCCAACCGAGAATGCCGGATCAAGGTTGACGGACAGACCAGCGACGAGATCATCAAGCATGTCTCGAAAGAACACCGCGGTCAGCACGACGACCGTGCCAACCAGCACCGACACAAGAATGATGGACTGATCGAGCACAACCACCATCAGTGCTATGAAAGTCAAGGTGCCGACAAAGGTGTTATAGAGGTCCGGAAGAATGCGCGGCACCTGGCTCTTGGTTTGCCGCCGCAGTGCTCCCTCGAACAGTAGCCTGTTGGAAAGTCTAATCACCGCCCAGCATCCGCTGAGTATCAGCAAGGCAAGCAGAACTTTGTTCAACAGAAAGTAGGCCTGCACTGCATCAGGCGCCAGGTCCACCAGGCGCGTAAGCCAGATTTCGCGGGTGCCGTAGATAAGTGACGATGCCGCGAGCAGAGTGATGGGAGATGAGATATTGACCGGGGATGATTTGTTGTCGTCAGTCGACTGCTGATAACCTTGCAACAGAAGATCCACCATACTGCTAAGTGATCCAGAATCTTACATTAATTCTAGTCCTCATCGCAGGTATGTTTGCTGATGATGCCCTCTCCCTTGAACGCAGCAACTATCACCTCTCGATTAGTGAAGATGTCTCAATATCGGACCTGCCTGATATCGAACCGCTCCCGGTGTTCGACACCCTCACCGGTCAAACACGATTTGTACCGCTGACGTTCGAGCGGACAGCACCAGGGTCGGTTGTTCATTTCGGGGAAATGGACGATCCGTACACCGGCGCACCCATCTTGTCCTGCAGGTGCAGTCCTCATCTCGGAGAGGCAGAGTTTGTGGTGAGTGAAGTACCGGTTTACGACCCGGAACGTGCTACCTATGTCTCAGTGAATGATGAGTCTTACAAAGCGGTCATGGAACTTATCGACTACCCTCACTCGAACGTCGATTTGAACACGGTTTCGTTTTCAGAACTCGCCTATGTCTACAACGAAACGGCGCTGGAGCTGTTTCTGAATGCCAAGGGCTTTGAACTTGTCATGGCACGCGGCTTTATGAACTCCGTCGATCACCCAGGATTTCGTGACTCCCAGTTCTTTGTTGCCAAAGAATCTGCAAGCGGCCAGTTCTACGTGGTCATCCGCGGCACTTCCCGGGCCAAAGACCTTGAGACCAGTGTCGAAACCGAAATGATCGATTGGGGTAATGCAGGAAAAGCGCTGAAGGGGTATGGCGAAGTAGCAAGACACGTCTATGAAGAAACAACGCCGTTCTTTCAAGGGCAACTGGCAGGAAAGCCCCTTATTGTCACCGGCCACAGCCTCGGGGGTGCGGTTGCCATACTGGCATCCATCCTCTGGCTCGAAGACGGCATGCGATTGGAAGTACCCGTGTACGCCCCACCGCCTGTTGGTGATCAAACCCTGGCAGCGCACTACGGCAGTATCCTGGACAACTATGTGACCAGCTACTTTTTGCCAAATGAAGAGCTGTTGAACTCTGAAAGAGCAACGTTTCTCGGCAGCCTCGGCAAGAGGACTTTCCTGGAAGAGGTGGGCACCACAGCCGGTGCCGCACACTTCGTGATCAACTACCTGAAAAGCATGCTGTTAAAGCACGACTACAGTAGAACCTGGTATGAGCATTCGAT
This sequence comes from Pseudomonadales bacterium, assembly GCA_963921285.3. Lineage (GTDB taxonomy): Bacteria > Pseudomonadota > Gammaproteobacteria > Pseudomonadales > Azotimanducaceae > UBA9659. The sequence continues at coordinate 3,889,028 of CAWUFD020000015.1, read as the reverse complement.
GCCACACTGCGTTGTAGTGAAATACCCATGTTTCCTGGCATCCGACCAGGGCACGCTTGCGGAGAATATCGCTCGATTGGTACCGGACTGCGCGTTCTATGATCAGCATTGCCTGGACCGTGCCGAGAAGCATGTGAAGGGATATTCCCGCAACAACATGACCGTTCATGAGTACGCTGATCTTGCCCGTCGCAACAAGATGTTGCTTGCGACGCGAAAGCTGGATCGCACACAACGCGCGCTGCTTTTCAGGCAACTCGAAGCCTACGAAAAGCAAACAGGTAACGCGCACACCGCCGCTCGATATGCTCGTAGCGCGGAATCACTGATCAGCGAAATCACGTCTTCGAGATGAAGCGGGTACACTGTGCTTTTCCAATAAACCGCAGCCACTCACGATGAATGACACAGTTAAGTACGACGTTCATGAAACCGTCGCAACAATCACGCTGAACCGACCCGAAAAACTCAACGCCATGAACAACGACCTGATGATCGGGATCAGTGACGCCATCGCTCGCGTTGAAGAAGATAAGAACATTCGGGTGGTGGTGATCACGGGCGCAGGGCGGGGATTCTGTGCTGGCGCCGACCTTGAAGGTGCTGCGAGTAGTCCGCCCTCAGCGGACTCAGATGAGGGAGGCGGAGATCATTTTAATGCTGCCATGCGTGCCATTCACAACTGCCCGGTACCCACGGTTGCCAGGGTCAATGGTGCAGCAGGCGGCGGTGGTTTCGGGTTAGCGCTCGCCTGCGACATTACCATCGCTGCACAAAGCGCCTTCTTTGTCGCAACCTTCGGCCCGCGTCTCGGTATCGTGCCTGACCTTGGTACAACCTGGAACCTGCCCCACAAGATCGGACGCGCCAGGGCCCTCGGCGTCACCCTGCTGGGCGATCGCATTCCTGCTACCCAGGCCGAGCAATGGGGGCTCATCTGGAAGTGTGTTGATGACGATGATCTGGACGGTGCTATCGAAGAGGTAACAACAGTACTCAGTCGCTCATCACCTGAGACAATGACTCGAATCAGATCAACTATCGATGATGCAGAACACAATACTTTCAGCGAACAGCTCGACCTGGAAATGAAACACCAGGCGGTGTTGATCCCGAAGAACATGCAGGCTGCAGCCCAGGCATTTATGGAAAAACGCGAACCCGAGTTTGACGGAAGATAATCCGGCTGCCATCAGGATGATGAATACCGGGCGAAACACTGCGCATCGTCCGCAATACCGTAAACTGTCGCCCGAAGCCATTTGACGAGATTTACCGTGCAGTTTGATGATGTCCTGCTGGGCCGCCGCAGCATTCGCGGTTACAAGCCCGACCCGGTGCCCAAGGCACTGATCAAAGAGATACTGGAACTGGCGATGCGTTCGCCTTCTTCGATGAACACACAGCCCTGGAACTTTACAGTCGTGACAGGCGAAACGCTGAACAAGATCCGCGCTGGTAACACCGAGCGGAACCTGGCAGGCGTACCCCACTCTCGTGAATTTCGCATAGGACAACCATTTGCAGGCGTGCATCGTGACAGGCAGGTGGGTGTGGCTAAACAGCTGTTCGCCGCCATGGGCATTGCACGTGAAGACAAAGAAGGTCGCCAGGACTGGGTGCTACGTGGCTTCCGCCAGTTCGACGCGCCGGTTTGCGTCATCATCACCTACGACAAGGAACTTGCCGACAGTGACGACACTGCATTCGACTGCGGTGCGGTAACCACGGCACTCGTAAACGCTGCCTGGTCCCGCGGACTCGGCGCGGTTATCAACAGCCAGGGCATCATGCAGTCACCAGTAGTACGTGAGCATGCAAAGATTTCGGACGACCAGGTCATCATGAAGGCCGTTGCGATGGGTTGGCCGGATGACAGCTTTCCAGCGAATGCGGTTGTGTCCGAACGCAAGAGCGTTGATGAAGCTGCAAGGTTTCTCGGCTTCGAAGGCTGAGGACGACTGGCCACACCTCTCTAACTTGAGCCGGCCTGGCCGAAAACATTGATGTAACCCCGGTTATTCGCACAGCGGTGTAACTTGGATTACTCGGTTTATCCGCAGTAATCCGCCAAGAAATAGCGAATGGTAGTGGTGATACCACGCTCTCTAGAATGCGCAGAAATTCTTGAGAGTACATTCGTTGTGATTACCAGGTTCTTTTTACTGACCATCCTCACTACCGCCGCGTTCAGTGCGAACGCACATCAGCAGGGTGACTTCCTCGTGCGGGCGGGTATTGCCAACGTCGACCCCGACGCCAGCAGTTCTACCCTGGTGCTGGACGGCAACTCAATTGCAGCATCTGGTGCAGATGTCGAAGACAACACACAGCTCGGCCTGACGTTCACCTACATGCTGACCAACAACTGGGCTGTTGATGTGCTGGCCTCAACGCCGTTCAAGCACGATATCAGCGCTGACACAGGTGCACTTGGACTCGGTGTCGTCGACGCTGGCGAGACAAAGCATTTGCCGCCGACTGTCTCGCTGCTTTACTTCCCGATGGAGCCCTCTTCAAAGTTTCAGCCCTACTTCGGTGCCGGTGTGAATTACACACACTTCTTTGACGAAAGTGTGGACTCACAGCTTGAAGGCGTACTGGGCGACGGTGATCTGGACCTTGATGCGTCGTGGGGTCTGTCCGCACAGGTGGGGTTCGATTATTACCTGACGGACAACATGTTTCTCAACGCGAACATCTATTACATCGATATCGAGACTGATGCGGAGTTTGAGTTCGCCGCAAATCGCATTGAGGCAGATGTCGAGATCGATCCCTTCGTCTACCTGATCACCCTCGGTTGGAAGATCTGAGGCGCGTTTGCGTTCGCAACCTTCCACAGGGATTCAGGATAAACAATGACAACGTCTCTAAACCGCGGCGAGCCTGGCTCGCCGTCCTTCTTGCAGCGCCAAGTTCTGCGAGCCAACAATATCTTGCCTCACCTGAAACTGGGCGCTGCCGCTACTTTCCTGACGCTCGCTTCTGCCAGCGCCATCGCAAACACGTCATCGGTTTTCAGCCCTGATGTGGACGATGGTGAAAGGGAATTCGAGTATCGCGCCAGCTACGTACCAGAAGATGGCCCTATCGACAGCACCTTCTCACACCGCCTGCACTACCAGCATGGCTTCAACGAGAAGTGGCGCCTGAGAATCATTGGTGCACAGAACCGTCGTGGCAGCGACAGTCTTTCCTACAACTACACGCGGCTCGAGCTACAGCAGCAGTACCTGGAGGACGAAACCCATGGCTGGGATGCTGCGGTGCGCTACGAACTGCAGATCTCAGATCGCGCCGGGCGACCAGACCGTGTGCGGGTCGCATGGACCGCTAAATGGGATATCAACGACTACTGGCAGCTGCGGGGTAACCTGCTTGTTGGCAGGCAGTTCGGCGACAATGCCGGCAGCGGGGTTCTGGTTGAGACGCGAAGCCAGATCAGCAGAAAGGTAGGTAACTTTCGAGTGGGCCTCGAAATGTTCAACGACCTGAATCGCACCACTGACTGGGGTGACTGGGACGATCAGGAGCACCAGATTGGTCCGATCCTCAAGTTCAAGGCGGGTAACCTGTCGGTGCTGGCAAGCTATCTCATCGGTGTATCTTCCAGCGCGGATGACGACAACTTCAGGGTGCTGATGACGTATCCGCTTTGAGGATGCAGCAGGTCATGGGCCTTGCAGCATAAATGAAGGGGGGTGGGAGCACCCTACAGGTTTCTCCCACCCCGACCTCATCAGCTTAAACTTAGAATGATGCTGAAAGGGTCGCACCATACATTTCAGGCTCGTTCCACCAGCCGCGAGTAGTGATACCACCGATGGTTGCCCATCGCTGTTCACGCTCATCGGTGATGTTCCTGCCCCAGACGGCAATGCGATAGTTCTCAAAGCTGTAACTCATTGTCGCATCAAGATTGTTGATGCTGTCCAGTGAACCCAGCGGGTTGTTTGACGCATTGGTTTCCATCTCATCGCGGTAACGATAAGACAGGACTCCGTTAAACACGCCCGGGCCGATCTGTCTTGTATAGGAAGTCGTCAGACCAAAAGTGTTTTCAGGGGTGTTGCGCGGTTCCAGATCCGAGTTGTCTGTTACGGTGCCGGTACCAAGGTCAGCCAGGTAGTCGTCATACTCAGCGTCGAGGAAGCCATAGGTCACTTGCAGATCCCAGTACTCTGTAACCTGGTACATCATCTCAAGCTCGAAACCGGTCATCTCCAGCGTCGATGCGTTACGTATCACCGTTGCCACGTTGGTCAGGTCGACAGGTACTAAGATCGACTCCTGCTTATCTTCATAGTCAGCGTAGAAGATTGCACCATTCAATATCATGCTGCCATCAAGCAGAACGGTCTTCCAACCGAACTCATAGTTCTTCACGTATTCAGGGTCATATGATGGATCAATATTGTAGTTCGCCTGTCGGGCGAAGAATCCGCCACTTTTAAACCCTTCACTGTAAGAAGCGTAGTACATGAAGTTATCGTTGGGCTGGTACCGGACGCTCACCCTTGGTGTAGTTTCCGTCCACTTCTCGTCAGCCGTGAAGGCGTTATAGATCCCGGGCCATGGCTCGCCCCTGAGAGGGTAGTAGCCAGGTGCGGATGCACCGCCAACAAAGTCTTTTTCTTCCTCTGTCCAGCGCAGGCCTGCTGTCACCGTCCACTGCTCGTTGATATACCAGTCCGCAGAGAAGAAGCCGGCAAAAGAAGTTGTCTTCTGGCTCTGGCCGTTGTTACCGGCAAGATCTTCTTCCCATGGGAATACATCGACATAACCTGGCACACCTTGTCGGCCTGGTGCCCACACCGGATTACCCAGCCTGGAGAGCTGGTAGAAAAGACCAAATACATCCCAGCGTTGGTCGAACTCGGTTTCCCAGTCGTAGAGGCCTGCGATGAACTGGACCTTGTCAGAAAACTGCGATGTCACTCTGAGTTCGTGGCTTGTCTGCTCCCAGTCATTAAAGAAGTTCATGCTAAGCATGTTGACCGGCGCACCATCGAAGTCCTGGTTGTTCTGCTCATCCATGTCACGGTTGGTGTAAATGTACGTGAACAGGAAGTTCCCCATATCGTAGTTCGCCGTTACGATGGTTGACTTGTACTCGTTGTCAGAGAAGTTTGTGCCATCGGATTCGGTCAGGTCCTGCCCCTGGACCGCTGCAGCTTCACAGCCGTTGTCCTGATCAAGCCCGATGATGTTCAGCAGGCATGCGAGATCACCTGGCGTGTTGCGATTGATATAGGCACCCTGCTCACTCTCGTCTTCCATGATCTCGTAATGCAGCTGCAGGTCGAAGTTATCGGTCGGCTCCCAGCGAGTCGCAAAACCGTAGTTGGTCTTGTCATCTCCACCGACATCCCGGCCGAGTGTTGAACTTTCAACAAACCCGTCGTGTTCGATCTTGGCGCCGAATAGCTTAAGGCCCAGCGTATCCTTGATGATCGGGATCTGGGCAACCGTCTTGATGTCCTGGCGATCGTAATCACCAGCGGTGACGTTAAGATCAAACGCCATCTGGTCCATGGATACCGGTGTGCGAATGATGTTCAGGATGCCGCCCGTGGTGTTCTTGCCGAACAGTGTTCCCTGCGGGCCACGCAGTACCTCAATTCTCTCAATGTCAAAATTGTCCAGCAGCACGCCACTTGCCGTACCGAGGAACATGCCATCAACAACCACACCGATACCCGGGTCGAGACTCTTGTCACTTTCAAGCGAGGCAACACCACGTATAGTTATCGCAGCGCCATTTGCTATGCCAGGCGTCCGGTTGATGAAGACGTTGGGGGAGAATGCCTGGATGTCTTCCAGCCGACGAACACTTTCCTGCTCTAGCTGTTCGGTGATAGCAGATACCGCTATCGGTACATCCTGGATTGATTCACTTTTCTTACGTGCCGTGACGGTGACCTCCTCGATCACACGTCCATCAGCGGCAACGGCAGCGCCAGGCGCAGCACCCAGGCCTAGAGCGCTCAAAACAAGCGATAAGATCGCCGTGTTCGAAGCCAACTTTCTGTCAGGTTTCAGCATGTAACATCCCCTCCCGAGGTTTCTCCATTTTGGTAATAATTATCAGGTTCAATCTGCTTTCGAACGACATAATCTATCTTTTATGGCGACATATCCAGCAGCTTGTCCCTGTCACGCGTGACTCTTTCACCTACTTTGGGTAGGGTTTCACCAATATGGAGAATTTTGATCCAGGCACCCTGAAGCTTCTCCGCAAGCAGCGGAAACTCAGCGTCGCCCACATGGCTGACGCGCTGGACGTCAGCGTGGCGCAGATTAACAGGCTGGAAAATGGTGAGCGGCGTCTCACCGTAGACACGCTGCTGCAGTACTGTAATGCGCTGGACGTAGATATGTGTCAGCTGTTTGCCGACCATCGGGAGATCACGGTCACCGGCGTCGTGAATTCTGATTACGAGGTTATGCCGACGCCGCCTCAATCAGTGCAACAGATTACCCTGCCTGCAATCCTGCCAGGCATAAACAGGATTGCGGCGTTACGCTGGGAACCCAGCGGCCATATCTCAGGGATGACAGGTCACATCCTGCTCTACTATCAGCATGATGAAGGTGTACCCCGCCATGCTTGGGGTACACGATGCCTGATCGTGAAAAAAGATGGAGGCCAGCTGATTGGATGGCCCATTAAGGACAATGCATCAAGTCATATCGAGATCCCTGAGGGACGGACCCAGTTTAATGTCGAACTGGAATGGGCTTCCCCAATCCTTGCCGTACTCGCCCCATCAGCAATCAAGATTCTGCAGATGCCCGCTTGACGCAATAGCACCGGCAGTAAAACGCACCCTCAAAAAGTCGTCAGACAACACCAAAAGCGAGCATCGCATCCGCAACTTTTTTGAACCCGGCAATGTTTGCACCTTTGACATAGTCAACAGTGCCGTCACCGCGCTCCCCAAACTCAAGGCAGTTGTCATGGATGTTTTTCATGATGCGCTGCAGGTGATCCTGCAACTCGTCTTCAGACCAGCTGACCCGGGTTGAGTTCTGACTCATCTCCAGACCGGACACCGCAACACCACCTGCGTTTGACGCTTTGCCAGGCGCGTAACAGATTCCGGCTTCTTTAAAGATATGGATACCATCCAGGTCGGTGGGCATGTTGGCGCCTTCAGAGATACCAATGCAGCCATTCTCGACGAGGGTGCGAGCCTCCTTGCCATTTAACTCATTCTGCGTGGCGCAGGGTAACGCCAGATCGCAGCTCACTCCCCATGGCCTTTCACCTTTGTGGAAAGTGGCACCACTGAACTCATCGGCGTACGCGGAAAGCGGACCTCGTCGTTTCGTTTTCTGAGCCTTCACCCAGTCTATTTTCTCCTGCGTGATGCCATCAGGATCGTGAAGGAATCCCTCGGAGTCAGACAGTGTTAACACTTTGCCGCCGAGTTGAACGATCTTCTCGGCCGCGTGTGTTGCCACATTGCCAGCCCCGGAAATCACGGCAGTCCTGCCTTCAATCTCTTCGCCGCGATGTTGCAGCATGTTGTTAAGAAAATAGACTGCGCCGTAGCCGGTCGCCTCGGTCCTGACCAGGCTGCCACCAAACTGCAGGCCCTTGCCAGTCAGCACGCCCGTGAACCGGTTGGTTATCCGTTTGTACTGTCCAAACATGTAACCGATCTCTCGCGCACCAACACCGATGTCACCAGCAGGTACATCAATATCTTCGCCAACGTGTCGATACAACTCAGTCATGAAGGACTGGCAGAAGCGCATGATTTCATGCTCGGATTTACCACGCGGATTAAAATTGGCGCCGCCCTTGCCACCACCCATAGGCAGGCCGGTCAGGCTGTTTTTGAAGGTCTGCTCAAAGGCAAGAAATTTCAATACGCTTTCGTTGACACTTGGATGAAAGCGCAGGCCGCCTTTGTAGGGACCAATTGCGTTGTTGTTCTGTACCCGCCAACCCCTTTGCACCCTTATATTGCCGTTATCGTCCTCCCAGCAGACCCTGAAACTGACAACCCGATCCGGTTCTGCCATGCGTCGCAATATCTGGTACTCGTGGTATTCCTCCTTATCCTCGATGAACTCGAAGATATCTTCGGCAACTTCTCTTACCGCCTGGATGAATTCGTTCTGCCCGGGGTTGCGCTTTTCAACCCCCTGCATGAACTGCTCGTAATTTACATGATCTGATACAGCCATTTTGCCCTCGGGTTAAAGAGTCTTCGGTGAGTATACGCACCCCAGATCGTCTCGTATCGACACGCTGCAGGCACCGAACAGTGCTTCATTTCACCTGGTTAAAGTGTGCCGGCGGGAGGTTCCAGCGTAGTGGTTTTCCTGGTGTAGTTAAGCGTGATGGTGTCGTACACCTCGGTGTCGGCCACAAAACGTCGCAGCGCCTGGCCCAGTGGTCGAATCCTGCCGGATGAAACCGATACATGATTCAGAACGCCACCGCCTGGTGCACTCTGCAGGAACTCATGCCCGCCGAGTACGTTTTTCTTTATGGGAACATCATCTGCGAGCCAGACAACAACATTGGCAAAGAGGTAGCTGGTGCCTTCTTCATCGATTGTTTTTAATCGCCGGGTGACGCCAATTTTCTGCACAGCGTCCCAGTTATAGTGAACCGGATCAAACCGCGGTGCGAGGGTAAGACCATCCGATTTCGCATGCAGGACGACGCGCCCGCCATGTTCTGCGCCTTCCCTGAATTTGGATGGAATGAGTCCTATAACCAGGAGCCCGCCAGCAACCGCTACGCTCCCAACCGCTACACCGGTCCATATGAGCCCGCCTTTCACAACCTCGCCATCAAACAAGATGGACTGAATTAATGGCTGCGCGAAAACGAGCCCGAGTCCAATCGCAATAGCACCCCATACAAACATGAAGATCGCGGTGGTGACACGATCTTCGACAACAAGCACCTCAGATTTCCTGTCCAGTAACCTTGTTCGCATGTGACAATGAGCACATCAGGCTCGGCCTGTTACGGTCTGTATGAGAACAGGATGGCTGAATCGTCCGATAACCACAACCAATAGGCGTGCATGACAAAATACGTAACCAAACCGCTCAATAAGGAAACCTGGCCGGATTTCGAGCGCATCGTTGAAGCCAACAACGGCGTATGGGGTGGTTGCTGGTGCATGTGGTATCACGAGGATCCGAAACACAGCACACCGGAGATGCGGCGCGAGGCCAAACGCTGCCGCGTGATGGAAGATCGAACCCACGCATCACTTGTTTATGAAGGCGATGAATGTGTCGGCTGGTGCCAGTTTGGATCACCGGACGAGATCCCACGTATCCACAATCAGCGAGCCTATTTCGCCACTGAACCCAAACTGCCTGACTGGCGAATCACCTGCTTTTTCTCTGGCAAGGGACATCGCGGCGATGGCGTTGCAAGCGCAGCTTTAGAGGGTGCAATTGAGCAGATCAGGCTGGCAGGTGGAGGTCGCATCGAGGGTTACCCGGAGGAAACCGAGGGGCGCAAGGCATCACCGGCCTTCCTGTTTAACGGGGCGCTCTCAACTTTTGAACGCCAGGGTTTTAAGCCAGACAGGAAAATCGGCAAACACAAGTGGGTGGTAACGAGGACCGTCAGGGCCAAGCGCTGACGCCCTGCTCGCCAGGCACATCAACTTCCATCGAGACCATCGAATAACCCCAGCGTTTCCCCCACATGATCTCGCTCGATTGAGAGCATTTTTTGTTTTGTCGCAATGCCGCCATAAGCGGAAAAACCGACTAGTTTGTTGTTCGCCCCCATCACGCGATGACAGGGCACAACAATCGGAAACGGATTACGCCCCATCAACCTGCCAACCTCACGGGCGAGCTGCTTATTGCCAAGCTGCGTTGCGATTTCGCCATAGGTCAGCGTCTCGCCTACAGGAATTGCCCGGGCGATGGTGTAAACCTTCATTGCCAGCGGCTCCACTCCACTGAAATCACAGGGGATAACAGACAGATCAACCTTTTGCCCTTTGAGCAGCGCCGTGATCAACTCGATTGCCTGTCTCGCAAATTCTGGCGGTTCACCCGGCGCAGCGGTTGCGCGCCGAGCCAGGTAGTCGGCGGTCTGGGCAGCAGATTTTTCCGGCAGGTGAGTTGCCGTCACTAGGCCATCGCTATCGGACCAGGCAATCCCGCATTCGCCAATCTCGGTCGGAAAAAGTGAAAAGTGCGCCATGCAAAACACTCTAAACTGCTGGTGTCCTAATTTGTAGCAGGCCTGCCTGCTATTTCACGGCAAAGACACGGTGAATCGGCCCACCGTCGCCAGTGCGAGATTTAGTAAAAGCAATGATGTTGTTAAGCCACGCATAGCGTGAGTCACCAGTTTCAAAAAGCGGCGCTGCCCGAAAGTAGTAGCGCCAGGCACCTGCGGGATCGTCCGGCTTTTCCACGTCAAAGGCATACTCTGCATCTTCAGGTTCACACCAGGTGCGTCCCTGCCAGTGAACATACAGTAGTGCGTTGTCATGTGTTTCAAGGCAGAAGCGGACATCAAGCAGTCCCGTACCATCCGGTCGCATGCGAATCCAGTCAGCACCTGCATCAGGTACAACCCGCCCTTTGAGGTGGGGTCCTTCGAACGTGCCACCCTTAATCAGGTAGATGATCCGCTGACCATCTGGCATCGCCCCGACATCCATCGGTGGCAAGTGCAGTTGGACCCTTGCCTCAAACAGGAATTCAAGCTCAGGTGGTGTTTCGGCATCCCAGTTTTCAGCGGTGTTTTTCAAACTGTCAGGCATCATGTCTTTTCCCTCTTTCATCTTTCATCTTAATTTATGTGCACATTACACATATTAAATGTGCATTGCGCACATATTGTCAAGTTGAAAATCAACACCGTTGCACTAAGCTTTCACCGATGAGCAATCGCACTTCAAATTTGCTTGGTGTTGTTGGCCTCACCGTCGCAAACCGAATTGAACAGACCGCCAGGGACCTTCTTGGACACAGCGGAGAAACGCCCGCTGCTCTCGTTGTTATCGGCTATGGTCTCGGACCGACAAACGATGAATTGCGTCGCATCCTGGGGCTTTCCCACTCCGGTACCGTGCGCCTGGTTGACCGGCTGGTACGGGAAGGCCTGGTGGAGAGGCGCCCAGGTCGCGACAATCGAGAAATTGCACTGCACGTCACCAGGCGTGGCAAGTCGCTTCGTGAGCAGATACTGAAAGAGCGCCTGGCGGCCATGGATTCACTGATCGCGCCGCTGACAGCTGACGAAGAAGAGACTCTCGCCGGTCTGCTACATAAACTGCTGTCTTCTATGGAAACTACTGACCTTGAGCGCCGCAACCTCTGCCGGTTATGTGACAACCGTGTTTGCACCGACTGCCCCATCCCGGCCGATTTTTAAACGAGCAGCACTATAGATGAGCACACATCTTGCAATAGTCTTTGACTGTGATGGCGTCCTCGTCAACAGCGAAGAGATAGCGCAGGAAATAGAACTGGAGCTGCTCGCCGAGCATGGATTGCACTATGAACGGGAAGAGTTTTGCAGACGCTTTCTCGGCGTTTCCAACGTCGCATTCAGAACCCTTCTGAACGCCGACTCCGAGCAGCAGCTTGGCGTCCCATTGCCTGATGACTTTGCTGAGAGACTGACGAGTCGCATTGGCGCAGCCTTTAGGCAGAACCTGATCTCTTTTGACGGTCTCAGCAACCTCGTTGACACATGGCCTGGCGCGGTTGCAGTCGCGTCCTCCAGTTCCGCCCAGCATCTCATCAATAAACTTGAGATTACAAACATCCGACATCACTTTGACCCACACATATATTCGACGGACCTTGTTGGAGCCAGCAAGCCTGATCCTGCGATCTACCTGCATGCCGCTGCCGAACTCGGTATCAACCCAGCAGAATGCCTCGCGGTGGAAGATAGTATTAACGGAGTTGTCTCAGCGAGGGCTGCCGGGATGCGAACTGTCGGTTTCACCGCTGGTAAACACTGTCTTGATGGGCATGACGATTTGCTACTCGAGGCAGGTGCTGAATTGGTTGTGGAATCAATGTTTGAGCTGAAGGACTGGCTGGAACAGCTGTAAAGATCTACTCGAGAAGAATTTCCTGACTCTCCAGGTCCAGCGCTGTTTCCCGGATAATTTCCTGCTCTCCGGCGAGTGGTCCACTCTCAAGAACGAGATTACTGATGCCGAACACAGCACCAGGCAAGATAAAGAACACAGCCAGGAGGTAACCCAGCGCATAACCTCGATTCTTCTCGGTCAGTTCGCCCAGCCATTCGGCTGATCGCACTGGCAGGGAGTGCAGCCATGGCACCAGAAGAAAAAGCACCACACCAAACACGTTGTACAACAGGTGTACGAGTGCTATCTGCAAAGCAACGGCCTGGCTTGAGTCTGAAACACCCATCGCCGCAAGCAGCGCAGTGATACAAGTGCCGATATTTGCACCCATCGTGAAAGGGAAAACCTGCTTTGTAGTCAGGATACCGGCACCAGCGAGTGGGACAACCAGGCTTGTGGTAGTTGAAGAAGACTGCACCAGCACCGTCATTGCCATACCCGACGCAACACCGGTTAACCGATTGCGGCCAACCGCGTAAGTCAGGATATCCTGCGCCCTGCCCGTCATCTTCGCCTGAAGCAATTTACCCACCTGGATCACGGCCAGCATGATCATGCCAATACCCAACAGAATCGACAGATAACCAGCAAGAGGAAGCACAGACAAACTGTCCACCAGGTAGCTCGCAACGGGCTTGGTTGCGGCGCCAAGGAAGTTAAAGCTGGCTGTTGACGCGCCGCTGGCACCTACAAAAACATCCGACAGTATTGCCGCAAAACGCTCGAGGGGTTTGAACAGCACCTCAATGGGAAGAAAGATGACAATGCTGAAGAGGTTAAAAAAATCATGAACCGTCGCCGCCTGAAAGGATCGCTTGAAGGCAGTCCTGTCACTGAGGTTGCCCAGGCTGACGATGGTATTGGTGATCGTGGTACCCATGTTCGCGCCCATGATCATGGGCACGGCAGTTGCCACCGGTACACCACCAGCAACGAGACCGACGATTACACTGCTGACTGTACTGGAAGACTGCACCAGGGCGGTCGCGAGCACACCCAGGATGACCCCGACAAGCGGGTTGGACGCAAAAGAAAAAATCTCGATTGCACCTTCTGTACCGCCTGAGACAATTTTGAAGCCAGCACCGACGACGGAAACGCCAACGAGAAGGAGGTAGATGAGTGCAGTGGTTAAAAACGCGGTTTTCACCACTCAATATTGAGCTATGTCCGTAAAGAACAGATAAATCACCAGGACAGTGACGTTAGGGGTTCACAATACTCCGGATCACGTTTTCAAACGACCGTGCAAACTCGGCTTTGTCACAAAGAGGCGAGTCCAGCATCCTTGCCCGACAGGTCGCCCGAACCCCTGAAAGCGCCTCTACATCGCCAGCAAGCCTGCGACCTTTTTCAATGTAGTCTGGCCTATCGTCCGCGATGAACTCATCGAGACCGACAAGTGAGTTGATCAACTCCCCGTATTTACACGTCATCGACCCGCCGCTTTTCAGCGTGAGCGTGGGTACACCCATAAAGAGCGCCTCACAGGTGGTGGTCGTGCCGTTGTAAGGGAATGGGTCGAGGCCGATGTCCACACTGTGATACAACCCGAAGTGTTCGGTATGCGAAAGGTAGCCTGCAAACTCAACCCGCTCGGCGGATACGCCACCGCGTTCGAACTGCTGGAGGAGATCATCACAAACCTGCCTGCTGTTAAGCCGAATATCCTTCAGGATCAGGCGACTACCAGGCACTTCGCCCATCAGCTCACACCAGGTTTCGATGACCGCAGCGTTCACCTTTGCGAGGTTGTTAAAACACCCAAAGGTGATATGGCCATTGAACTTCACGGGGCTGCTCCGTACCGCTATCTGGAGAGCGGCTTCAGGCGGCTCATAACAGATGTTGGTCGCGGGCATGCGTAATGCCTGCTCGGTGTAAAAATCTTCCTCGGCTTCAGGCAGGGTAATCGGATCACCCAGGATGTAATCCATTGTTTTAAGTCCGGTCGTGCATGGATAACCCAGCCAGCTGATCTGCCGCCCACAAGGTTTCATCATCATGACGGCAAGACGGTGACTGACAGTATGTCCTCCGAGATCGATCAGCACATCAAGCTCATCTTCAAATATCGTCTGTGCGACTACCTCATCTTTTACGTCTTTGATCCGCGTCCATTTGAAACACAGCTCCTTGAGCTGCTCTGATACAAAATCGTTTTTAGGTGCATCGTCATAGACAAAGAGGTCAAAGGCCGAACGATCTATTTCGGTGAAAAGCGAAGAAAGGAAATAGCCTACAGAATGAGACCTTGCATCCCTCGACAGGAAACCAACCCGAAGGGACCTGGCCTCGGTAACAGGTTCGGGTTTGCCGATGAACTTCGGTTTAACGTCCTTTTCGTAAACTTTTCCAAACTCCCGTGTGAGGGTAGCCACTCTCTCTCGAGGAAAAGGATATTCATACATGTTTAGCATAATGCGGCTGGAGCGAATAAAAGGATCATCGAACAACCTGATCCCCGTTTCGTAAACCTCAGCAAGTTTGGCTTTGTCGTTTACCGACGAATAATAGTTCGCCATCGCCGTGATCAGTCGAGGCGACTCAGGATCAATTTCCGAAGCCTGGTTTAGACAACCCTGCGCCTCCTCGTGATTACCCTCACTGACGAAAAGGTCAGCAAGGCCACAGATGATTTCAATTCTGACTTCCGGTGCCTGGCTCTGCTCCAGCGTCAGCGCGTATCGGTACTGTTTAGCCGCCTCTTCAAACTCTTTTAGCTGGGCCTGTGCAATGGCGAGATTTGTTACCGCCTTCAGATAACCTGGCGAAATCGACAGAGACTTTTTGTACTGAACTACCGCATCTTTGTACTCGTGGCACTCGAGCAGCAGAGATCCATAGTTCTGGTAGAGTTCGTGTCGGTTCGGGGCCAGCGCTATGGCTTTCTCGTAGTACTGTGTTGAAAGGGTGTAGTCTTTGAGTCCTCTGTAAGCCGCCGCAAGATTTGAGAGCACATCAACGTCTCCCGGTGCTGCCTCCAGCGCCTTCTCCAGTACTTTTGATGCTTTCCTGAACCTGCCAGTTTCGTTGTAAATAAGTCCGAGACTGTTCTGGGCAACAACATTACCCTTGTCTACCCGAAGGATCTCCTCGAGCAGCTTTTCGGCGCCCTTGTATTTCTGGCGCCTGAATAGCGAAAGCGTCAGCAGGTACTTTGCATCCAGGTCATCAGGTGCTCGCTTCAACACCTTGCGGCAGATTTTCTCTACGCGAGCAAAATCACCACTCTGAAAAGTCTCCCTTGCTTTGTCTAACAACTGCTCCGACACAACAGATCCCAAGTCACTTGAGCGCTGAATTTTGCATCAGAACTTAAACCTCATCAAGTTGTCTTGACAACTTGTCATCTACTGGCATAATTCCGCCCATGCTGGATACTCGTCTACCAACGCCTCTTTACCTGCAACTGGCCGATCTGCTGCGCGCACAGATTGACGACGGCCACTACTCATCGGGTCATAAGATCGCCTCAGAACACGAGCTCGCAGACCAGTTCAGTGTCGGACGTCCAACAGTGCGCCAGGC
Source organism: Pseudomonadales bacterium (assembly GCA_963921285.3). GTDB lineage: Bacteria > Pseudomonadota > Gammaproteobacteria > Pseudomonadales > Azotimanducaceae > UBA9659. The sequence goes on along the minus strand of CAWUFD020000015.1, from coordinate 3,873,378 downwards.
AACCGAAGAACTCGTCAAGGAAGGTCTGCTTGAGCGACGACGTGGTGCGGGCACCTTCGTGCGCGAACGTTCAAAATCAATTGACCTGCTGTCTCTTGGCGGCACGATTGCATCGTTTCGTGACAGCGGTGTGGATCTCACAACCCGAATGACCCGCCCCCTGAAACTGCGGCGAGTCCGCACTGACAACCAGAATCCCTTTGATGACAGCGAGGCTTTTACCGCTGCGAGGGTTGGCAGTGTAGATCAGGCGCCGGTTGTGCTGGAGTCATTCTTCTTTTCGCCTTCGCTGTTCCCGGCGATGGCCTCGGTTTATAAGGGCGAACCTTTCAGTGAGTTTATTCGACGTCAGTATCGCCTTCGCCCACTCGGCGGCCGGCAGGCATTCAGTGTAGTCGAGGCGGACGATGCGCTCGTAAAGACCCTGAAACTTGACACCTCACACGTACTCGAAGTCAGGCGAACGCTGGACTTTCCAGGTGAAGATGCGGCGGTCTACGCGATCATTCACTGCAACACACAAAACCACATTTTTTCTCAACAGCTAGGAAACTGAACACATGTTAAATCGAGGCTACTTCTCCGGCTTTGGTGGCGCTTATATTCCGGAAATCCTCACGGCAACTTTTGATGAACTCGAAGTGGCCTACGATGCCGCACGCGAGGATCCAAAATTCTGGCAGTCATATCTCGACCTGATGTCGAGCTACTCGGGTCGGCCCACGCCGCTGACACCAGCTGAAAACCTGTCAGAACACTTCGGCGGTGCACAGATTTACATCAAGCGCGAAGACCTGAACCACACCGGGGCACACAAGGCCAACAACGTGATGGGCCAGGGGCTGCTGGTAAAGCGCATGGGCAAAAAGCGTGTGATCGCCGAAACCGGCGCCGGACAGCACGGTGTCGCCACCGCTACCATGGCGGCTAAGTTCGGTTTCGAGTGCACGATTTACATGGGTGAAGAGGACGTGATGCGCCAGCGCCCCAACGTGTTCTGGATGGAGCGACTCGGTGCAACTGTTGTACCGGTAACGGAGGGTTCGCGAACGTTAAAAGATGCGATCAACGAAGCGTTCCGTGATTGGGTGACCAATATGGATGACACGCACTACGCACTCGGCACCGCGTGCGGCCCGCATCCTTTCCCTGAGATGGTCAGCTGGTTCCAGTCCATCGTCGGTGAGGAAGCCCGTGCGCAGATCCAGGCGCAGACCGGTAAACTGCCCAGGCAGGTCTATGCCTGCGTTGGCGGTGGATCCAACGCCATGGGTATATTTAATGGTTTCCTTGAAGACAGCGATGTGGAACTCATCGGTGTCGAAGCAGGCGGGCGCGGCCTTGATACCGGCCAACATGCTGCACGACTTGCAAGCGACGATGCCAGCATTGGTGTTGCCCAGGGCTACAAGACCTACTTCCTGCAGGACGATGATGGCCAGATGCTGGAGACCCACAGCGTTGCCGCAGGCCTCGATTACGTTGGCGTCTCCCCTATCCTTGCACATCTTCAATCAACCGGCCGGGTACGTTTTGAAGCAGCAACAGACAGCGAAGTTGTAGATGCACTGGACCTGACCGTGCAGAAGGAAGGCCTCATACCTGCACTCGAATCATCCCACGCGTTTGCCCAGGCATTTAAGGAAGTTGGCAACCTCAGCCCTGACGACGTTGTCATCATCAACCAGTCCGGCCGGGGTGATAAGGATATCTTCACCGTCGCTGACGCATTTGACGATCCCAGCTGGAAGACCTTTATCCAGCAAAAAGCGGAGCAATATCGTGCTTGAACAATACATACGAGAGAGACGCAAACAGAAAGACGTTCTGCTGATGACCCACATTGTCATGGGTTATCCAGACTTTGATGAATCCCTGCGTACCGTTGAAGCCATGGTTGAAAACGGTGTTGACCTGATGGAATTGCAGATCCCGTTTTCGGAGCCGATTGCAGACGGCCCGGTGATTCTGCACGCAAACCAGAAGGCGCTGTCAGCAGGTTCAACCGTGGACAAATGTCTTAACTTCGCTGAGGCGGTGACCAGCCGCTTTGATATCCCTTTTGTCTTCATGACCTACTACAACATCCTGTTCCGCCAGGGCACGGCTGAGTTTGTATCGCGCATGGCTGAACTTGGACTCAAGGGCGCTATCGTGCCGGACCTCCCTCCGGAGGAAGCGGGGGAATACCTCGCTGCAATGAAGGCCCACAACATGGATCCTATCTTCATCTACTCGCCAAATACGACGGACGCGAGATTGAATTACATCGCCGAGCACGCCTCGGGTCTCATCTACTGTGTTGCTCGTAAAGGCGTGACCGGCGCGAACACCGATTTCAGTGCGGACCTGGATAGCTACCTCGCACGCTGCCGTGAAGCGACCGATCTGCCACTCGCGGTAGGTTTCGGCGTCAAGGATGCGAATGATGTCGGCTACCTTACCGGCAAGGCGGACATCGCCGTCGTCGGCACCCAATCCATCAGGGTATACGAGGAAGAAGGTGTTGATGGTGTGGCTCGTTTCGTGGCGGGATTGTAATCATGGGAGAGCCTATGCAAACAAAGCTTGTAGCGCTGGATATCGATGGCACTCTACTCGCTCCTGGCACACCCCTTGATGCGGTGCCGGATGACGCGGTGGTTGAAGCGGTTGCCGAGTTGCAGGCGGCAGGCATCATCGTGGTGCTTGCAACTGGTCGAATGTACCCCGGCACGGCACCCGTTGCCGAGCGCCTGGGTATCACCGAGCCGATCTTCTGCCAGCAGGGTGCGTCTACACATGAAAGTGACGGCACCCTGCGCAAAGGGTTTTCGATTGACCCGGATATTGCTGTTGAGCTCTACGACTACGCCATGGAGCACGACTACAGCCTGTGCTGGTTTAACCATGAACGTTACCTGGTGACGCGTGTCACAGAGGCGGCTGAGTTCTTTGCGGCCGTCTCCGGCGTCGATATTGAATTGCATCCCAACCCCACCCAGGCAGGGATCACCGCCACGGGCATCGACATTGTTACTGATAGCGAAGTTTCAACAGACGTACACCGCCTGCTCGAGGCACGTTATGGCAGCAGGATTGCGTTGTTGGACTTCACTTCAGTTACAGCAGTCCATGCGCCTGATGCAAGCAAAGGTAACGCGCTGCGGGACTTTGCCGCTGAGCTCGGCATCGACCAGTCAGAAGTCCTCGCCATCGGGGACGGTATCAATGATGTATCGATGCTGAGTTGGGCTGGCCAGAGTGCCACGCCTGCGCATGGTGATGCATTTGCCAAGGACGTTGCGAAAGAGATCCTTGAGGGTGAAGGTGTCAGCGGTGTTGTGGCAAGGTTGCGGTCGGCGGCTACTCAATCGTAAGCAGGCCTACCTGGGCAAGTGCATCTTCAAAGCGTGGATCATCACGCATCGGATCCAATATCTTTGCCGTCTTCAGCCCCATGAGCACCAGGTAGGCACGATCATCAACCGCTTTCTGCAACCACTCGAAGGCACAATCCATATCCCCAACCGCGATGCATGACACGATGGCGCCACTTGGACTGACGTAGCCCGTTACGGCTTTTTGCATCAGGTCGTTATGCCGCTGCGTTGCTTCCTCCATTCGCCCGAGGTTGGCAAGTACCCATATGATGCGACCCTGTTGCACCGATGATGGGGAGTTGACACCGATCAGCGCCTGGTCGATTTTCTGGTTGGCCTCATCCTCATCACCCATAAGGATGGCCAACCACGCGGCGGTAATCTGAACCCGCCATACTGACTCGCGACTGCTCAGCGTCAGCCAGGCATCCAGTACGCGACCAGCTTCTTCATATTCACCAACTTCCATAAGCATATCCGGGTAAAAACTTGCTCCAAGCGGGTCAGTTTCGTAACCCCGTCGATACTCGATAAGCGCTTCTTCCATGCGACCCCTGGTACGCAGCAGGTTAGCGAGATCCTGGGACACAATGCCTGGTGACAGCGACCGCGCTTTACGAAGCAGCCTTTCGGCTTCTGTGTATCGGCCTTCCAGGCGATTAAGGTGAGCCTGCACAACAACCGCTGGTGCAAACTCCGCATCGATAGCGAGCGCCTTGTCCACAGCCTGTTGTGCCATCGGGTACGCTGTCGACCCGGCAACCGAACCACCCACTCGTGTCAGGTAGGCACGCGCCGCAAGTGTGTGGGCGGCGACAAATTCCGGATCCAGGGTTGTCGCCCGCACCGCCTGTTCCACGACGTTTGGCCAGTCAAACTCGCGCCGATAATGCAGTGCAAGCAGGTACGCGTTGTACGCCTCGACACTGTCCGTGCGTGAAAGTGCAAGGTTCTTGAGCGCCTCGCTGTAAAGCGTGCTCTTAAGGCTGGTTGCGATGTAGGCGGAGATCTCATCCTGCAGTGCAAAAACGTCCTGCATGACGTGCTCAAATGTTCGCGTCCAGACCACCACGCCGTCCTCGACACTGACCATCTGCACATTCACGCGGACCTTGTCTCCCGCCATCCGAACACTGCCTTTAACAAGGTTTGCCACCAGTAGGGACCGGCCGATGTCGACCTCACTCATATCCTCATTCATCGCAAATGAAGAGTTGGCGGAAGCAACCTTGAGATCAGGAATGAGCGACAGGGTATTGACGAGTTCAACCGACAGGCCGTCAGCAAAATAGTCATCACCTGCGCCGATACTCTCAAACGGCAGCACAGCAAGTGATCGATTTGCCGTCAGCACGTCCTGCGCCTCACCATCAACAGACACAAAATCCCTGCCGATGAGTGTAATGATCACAACCAGCAGCGAAGCGATGACCACTGAATCCACCTTTCGGCGTGTCTTTAAACGCTGGATTTCATCGTCGGTTTGTTTTGCGGTGCGTACGATGCCATCGGGCGTGACATCAAAGATCCAGCTCAGCAGTGCCGTCAGCACAAAGCCGACAACCAGCAAACCAATAAGCGCCCGCATCGCCCAGTCGGGAAAGCCGAGAGGCTCAAAGGTGACGTCCGCGACCTGCAGCAGAACAAAACCCGCCGCCAGGTAGACACTGGACGCACGGATAACACGGCGACGGGACAACTCATCCCAGAAACTGGTGGGTGAATCCTGCATTGACACTATTCTGCCTTACAGGCAGCTATTTCACGAGGTTCGCCTAAAACCTGCCAAACCCTTGTGCTTCAAGCAGCGAGGGTGCATGAAACAGCTGACGACCTTTCACCACGTACTCAACCTGCAGCAGGTCATTCATGTCTTCAAGGGGATTGCCTCGCACAAGGTGCACGTGCGCGTCCTTGCCGATTGTCACTGACCCCAGGCGTTCTGACTGGCCCAGGTGCCTGGCGGCGCCGATGGTGGCGAGCTGCAGCACCTCTTCCGGCGCGATGCCCGCTTCGACGTAGTTGGCCAGTTCAGAGATCAGCGCAAAGCCCGGCAACATGGCGTCGGTACCTGGCAGGATCCTGATGCCGGTTTCGTGCATCAGTTTCAGCAACTCCTGAGTCTTTACTGCGGCTGCAGCAAACGCCGCCTTATTAAAATCGTTGTAGCCTTTGCCGTTGATTGTGTGGCGTCGAACGTTGGTTGGCAGCTTATCGGCGACAACCTGGAAAGTAGGCGCAATTTCACCAGGTTCATTCAGGAACATATCGAGGAAGATCGACAGGGTGGGATCAAGCGCTATATCTCTTTGCTTCATCAACTGCAGGAATTCGGTCACTTCAGCACTGCCAAGATCGAGACTGCCGGACTTTTCGCCGGGAACAACAAACCTTACGGGCGTCCTCGTATCGAGTTCTTCAGCACCAAGAAAGTTCAGCAGGATCATGTTGATGTGGGTGATTTCATCGTAACCCGCATGAATTGCCTGGGTTGAATTCATGTACGCAGGTACGTGCCCTTTTACCGACAGGTTGCGTTCATGTGCATAGGCGGCAATCGGTTCAACCCAGTCGGGCTCAATGGAACTGTACAGCTTGATACCGTGGAAACCATGCGCTGCGTAATAGTCAACAAGCTCAAACGCCTCTTCGACGTGGTCAGCAAGGCGACCGGTTGGCGCTGAAAACTGACCGCGTTTGTCGATAAAGCCGAGTGCGTAGATGTCAGGACCGGCGAGGACACCCTCTTCAACATCGTCGACCAGTTTGAAAATAACGTCAGTGTCATTCGCCATGTCTCGCACGTTGGTCAAACCCGCCGCGAGGTAATTGAAATAACTTTCAATCGATACATGACCGTGCATATCCCAGAGTGTCGGCAGGAGCGTCATGCCGTCGGCGTCAATTACATTCACATGCTCGGGTAGCGGATGCTCTGCAGGGAAGATTGCAGAGATTTTCCCCTTCCAGATATATACATCCCTGGGGTCAGGCGTCATTTCGCCCTTTAAACTGTCGAACACACGGGCGTTGTCAAACACCAGCAGTTCGTCCAGGTTCGTGGTCAACCGGTTGGTCAGCCCCCTGAAGAACTCGTCAGTCGCAGTTTCCTGCGCAGCTTTCATGGTGTTGATCACAGCCTCGTCTACACCTGTCGGTGCAATGGCAAACCAGCCGAAATCACTGCCAAAAAACTCGTTGTTCTCATCCAGCCAGACATGCAACGGGCTCGCATCGAGGCCGGTGACGCTGTACAGCGTGATGCTGTACTCAACACCAGCCACCTGTACATCACGTGAGACCACGCGCTTCAACGTTAGCCTGACCTGAGGGAAGCAGTTTTAACTGACCACCATTTTCGAGCGCCGCTTTGACCATCCGACCAAACATGATCGGCGGTTCATTGTTGGCCACGTAGAAACTGTCGCCATCAACCCTTGCTGTGCCCTGCTCAATACTGGATGACCAGGTCGCTTCACCGTCACGTATATCAAATTTTTCGTTCACCTCTCCCTTGAGGTAGTTGTTCCCGGTGATTTCCATTTGAACGGGTAAACCGTCAGGGGAAAACTGCACAACCGTCCTTGTATTGGGACCACGACCCCGGTCGTTGAACTCAAAGTCGATAACGGTGAGTCCGTCTTGACGTTCGGTGACCACCTGGCTACCGGATGGTTTACCCACGGTGAGAAAATCATAATGGCGAACCCGTTCTGCGTGGGCTGGCATGCCCACACTGAGACCGAGCAGGCAAACGAACAGGCAGGACAGCTTCGATCGAAAGCGATTTGCGCGAATGTTCACGCGTCGGCTATCTCAAAGCGACCCATCCCACCAAGATAGGTCACAAACGATTCACTCACCCCCTCCGCCAGCAGGTGGGTCCTGGCAACCGGGTGCTGTACAGGTTCAAAATCGGCATCTGCCGCGACCAGCTCCGGGTAGTTATGGTGAAGGATCGCCACTCGCCCGAGCATGACACTGTCAACGCCGGCGTCCATCGCACGTCTTGCATCCGCTGGCGTGCGAATATTTCCTGCGACAATGAGCCGCACTCCATGTCGGGGAATCTCAGCAAACCATTCAATGAGGGGGCGCCCCTTGAACGTATCTTCTGCAGGGTCTTTAAAGCAATCCCACAGGGACATATCCAGGAAGTCGATGTTACCTTCAGCCATCAGTTCAGTAGCGAGATCAATCATCTCCTGCATCCGCACGCCCATGCGCTCCGGCGACAGTCGCACCCCGATCTGAAATTCCTCACTGCACCGTTCGCGGATGCCTGCAATGATCTCCTTGAGCAGGCGGGCACGATTCTCTGCTGAACCACCGTACTGGTCTTCACGGTGATTAAAGTCCGGGCTGAGAAACTGGCAGATCAGGTAGCTGTGCGCGCCGTGCAGCTCAACACCCTGGAATCCCGCCCTCTCACATCGCTGCGCGGCCGTAATGAAATGCTCGATGGTGGCTTCAACTTCTTCGGTGGTCATCGCCCGCGAACCGGAAGCCTCATCATCAGACGGACCCATCGGTTGCATGCCGATCACATCTGGCGGACACCGGTAACCGCCGTGATAAAGCTGGCAGTTAGCGATGCTGCCATGTCTCTTGATCTCATCGGCAAGACGGGTCAGCCCTTCAAGGTGTTTGTCATCAAACGCCGCAAGCTGCCCGGGGAAACCCTGTCCTTCAGCCTGGACATGGGCTGCGCAGGTCATGGTCAACCCGAAGCCTCCCTTAGCCCGCATGGTCAGCCATGTGAACTCATCATCTGACAGTGTGCCGTCAGCGTGACTTTGCTGGTTGGTAAGTGGTGCCAGCATGAAGCGGTTTTTCATACTGGGGCCACGCTTAAAGGTGAGTTCTTCGAACAACTGGGACATCGGGTACTACTCTGAAAATGCGAAAACGCTGATTCTACACGTGCACTCCATTGACGATAAGTTGACCCTCGTCAAATACAAACGCACGGACCATTTTTAAGCTGGAGCTACAAGATGAGCTTATTGATGAGAGGAACTGCGACATGACAACCGTAAGTGATCTGATGAGCACCGACGTCAGGACCCTCAATCCTGAATCCAAGATGGCTGAAGCCTGGAAGTTGATGCATGATCATCGCATCCGTCATATCCCGATCTGCAAGGGCGACAAACTGGTCGGCCTGGTCACGCAGAAAGATCTCCTCGTGAATGCCCAGAACCAGTCTCTCTTATCCCTCCCAGTTGCCGAGGTGATGGTGTTTTCCCTGGACACAACAACATCGGCAGAGGACTCCGCGAGCGCGGCTGGAAAAATGCTGGAAAAGAAGATCAGCTGCCTGCCGGTTGTGGACGAAGACAAGCTTGTCGGTATTCTGACGGACTCTGATTTCCTGCAGGTGATCGCCGCAGGCAGCTGAATCTTTACTTCCTCAGACCTTCACCATCAGTTTGCCGAGGTTGCCTCCGTCAAACATAAATTGGAGCGCCTCAGGGTATCGGTCAAGACCTGTCAGGATTTCTTCAGCGACGACAAGGCTACCCTCCTGCAACCACTGCCTTAGTTCGGCCGTGGCGTCCGGGATACTTTCCGGGAAATGGAAATAGGCGAAGCCTTCCATGACCGACTGCCGTTCAGCGAGCCGCAGGTACATCGACGGTCCAATCACATGATCCATATCATCGTACTGTGACACCGCACCACAGATAACCACCCTGGCCCGCATGGAGATGTTATCGAGTACGGCGTCCAGCACATCACCACCAACGTTATCGAAAAAGATATTCACGCCATCTGGCGCCATCTTTTTTAACTGCTCGCCGATGTCCTCGTTCTTGTAGTCGATGGCCTCATCAAATCCGAGCTCATCCAGCAGGAACGCTTTTTTACGCGCCCCACCTGCGATGCCAATAACTCGTGCGCCGTCTTTCTTTGCTATCTGACCCGCAATAGAGCCAACAGCTCCCGCCGCGGCTGAAACAACAAACACATCCCCTGGCTTCGGTTTTGCAACCCGCCTGACGCCAATCCAGGCCGTCACCCCGGTTGAACCGCCCAGGCCGCCGAGGAAAGCACTTGCCGGCAAGTCGCCTTCTTCCAGTTGCTCGAGGTGCTCCACCGGTAAGGTTGCAATGGACTGCGCGCCGAGCGGTCCCCGGACCAATTGACCCTGCTCCCATCCTGGTGCGTTAGAAGCAAGCACCCGGCCCACACCGCCTGCGAGAATCGTCTGACCGAGGCCAACCTGCATATGAAAACCCTCACCGCGCAACATTGTGCGGGTACCTGCGTCTACGGAAATGTACTCAACCGCCACATGCACCTCGTTTTCACCAAGTGGTTGCAGCGGTGTTTCTTCAATATCAAAACAATCCGGTGTGGCTGTTCCATCCGGTCGTTTACGCAGTACAACTGCCCGTCTTGTATCAGTCATGTAAAGGATCCTGTTGGAATTCAACGATGTTGCCGGAGGGGTCCAGTATCCAGATGATGCGACGGTCTCCCTCGCCCATGATGCGATTGTGCATACCTGCCTCTTCGACCTTTGCCGCTACCGCCTCGATGCCTTCCACATACCATGACACGTGAAACTGGGTTGGATCAGGTGCATCTCCCATGGATTCACGCCCGATCACATGCATTTGGACACCTTCTTTTTCGACCCAGAAGCCAAAGTCCGACTTGGTAACGGGGTCCATACCAGGCAACTGGATAGGCACCTCGGGCAGGCCCAGGAAGTCAACGTAAAAGTCATGGGCTTCTTTTACCTTGCCCGTCACGTTCACCGCGGCGTGATTCATTCTTGTGATGTTCATCGACATGAGCACACTCCTCGTCTTGGACTGAGTATCATCCTACAATGCCAGCCACGAAAGGAAGACGTGGTGAGCAAGATGACAGATGTGGAATTCGGCATCAGCCTTAGAAGACTGGATACCATTGCCCAGGACGCGAAAATTGCGGAAGACCTGGGATATGAGTTTGTAGTCACGGGTGAACATGTCTTCTTTTATGGCCCCATCGGCAACGGCCTGATTTCGCTCGCCACCGCTGCAGGCGCCACCAGCAGGATCAAGCTGATGTCCACCATCACACTGGTGCCGCTGTATCCAGCCGCGCTCCTGACAAAACAGGTCACCGCACTCGACGTTGCATCAAACGGTCGCTTTCATCTCGGTGTTGGCGTGGGTGGTGAATTCGCAAAGGAGTTTGAAGCTTGCGGCGTTCCGGTGGGTGAGCGCGGCGCAAGAACCAACGAGGCACTAGCGCTCATGCAGCGGCTATGGACCGAGGACGATGTGCATTTCGACGGCCGTTTCAATACGTTATCCGGTGTCACCCTTGATCCGAAACCTGCACAGTCACCCCATCCGCCCATCTGGGTTTCCGGCCGCAGCAATGCCGCGAAAAAACGCTGCGCAGAGTTTGGCACGGGCTGGCTGCCGTATATGTATACCCCGGAGATGCTCAGCAGCAGCCTGCAGGAAATCGATCAGTACTCAGGAGATCGTGAACCTGTCCTGCCCGGGCTCTTTATCTTCTTTGCAGTACACGAGGACCGGGATACCGCGCTTGAGATGGCAAGCAATCGCCTTTCAAAACAGTACAACCAGGATTTCTCGAAACTTGTTAACAAGTACGCGCTGGCAGGCAACCCTGACGACTGCATAGCCCGCATGCGTGAATACATCGGCGCCGGGGCACGGCCAGTGATTCTCAACTCCGCCTGCCCGGCAAACTACGTTGAGGAAAATGAGCGCCTGATGGCAGAAGTTGTGCTGCCTGCACTTCGGGCAAGCTGATAGAATCTCCCGGTTTTTATTGACCGACGTCACACTAAAGAAGTACCTCTCCATGAAAGTCAGCTCAAGAGTGTCACACCTGCTCTTAACGATCTCGTTGTTATTCCCGTTTTTAGTCCACGCCAGTGTTACCGGCGAGCGCATCATCAAAGCAGACAGCGAACCCGGCAGCTGGCTGAGCCACGGCCGTGACTACAGTGAGGGGCGTATGACGCCGCTCACCCAGATCAGAAAAGATAACCTGTCCTCGCTGGGTCTTGCCTGGTATTTCGATACAAATACGACGCGCGGCCTTGAAGCATCACCACTCGTGATAGACGGCGTGATCTACACGACGGGTTCGTGGAGCACCGTGTTTGCGCTCGATGCAAAGACAGGTGAACTGCTCTGGCAATACGATCCCATGGTGCCCCGCACCTGGGGCGCAAACGCCTGTTGTGATGTTGTTAACCGCGGTGTTGCGGCCTGGGATGACAAAATCTATCTCGGCACAATCGATGGCCGCCTGGTTGCACTCAACATGGCTGACGGTTCAGTCGAATGGGAAGTCATGACCATCGACACTTCACGCCCTTACACAATTACCGGCGCACCACGTGTCGTGAACGGCAAGGTTATTATCGGCAACGGCGGCGCGGACCTCGGCGTGCGGGGATATATATCAGGTTACGACGCCAGTTCCGGAGATATGCTCTGGCGATTTCATACCGTACCCGGCAATCCCAGCGAAGAACACGAGTCTGAAGCCATGCGTATGGCAGCAGCCACATGGACCGGCAGCGTGTACTGGCAGGTTGGCGGCGGCGGCACCGCCTGGGATTCCATGGCCTACGACCCTGATGCCAACCTCCTGTATTTCGGTGTAGGTAACGGCTCTCCATGGAACCGGCACATTCGCAGCCCCGGCGGCGGTGACAACCTCTTTCTCTCTTCAATCGTCGCCATCAACCCGGACACCGGCGAATACGTCTGGCACTACCAGACCACACCGGCCGATACCTGGGACTACACGGCGACACAGCACATTATCCTGACCGACCTTACGATCGACGGCGAGGTTCGCAAGGTGTTGATGCAGGCGCCCAAGAACGGCTTCTTTTATGTCATCGACCGGATTACCGGCGAACTGATATCAGCCGAGAACTATGTGCCAGTGACCTGGGCATCTCATATCGACATGGAAACCGGCAGACCGGTTGAAACGGAAAACGCTGATCACCTCGCAGAAACCAAGACAACCAGCCCTGCGCCATTTGGCGGGCACAATTGGCACCCGATGGCTTACAACCCGGATACGGGTCTTGTGTACATCCCCGCCATGCTGAACCGGGCACCGTACAGCACTCCCGAGACCTTCGAATACAAGGGCGGCAAAAACTGGCACATGGCACAGGACAACGACTCTGACGAGGCGGCAATGATTGCCTCACTGCCCCCCGGAATGATGTCTGCAATCGCAAAGCGCATCGCCAAGGGTAAGTTGATTGCCTGGGACCCTGTGAAGCAGGAAGAAGTCTGGAGTGTCATGCACGACAACATGTACAACGGCGGCGTGCTCACCACGGCAAGCGGCCTCGTCTTCCAGGGTACCGGTGATGGCAGATTTGTTGCTTATGACGGTAAAACCGGGGAGGCACTGTGGGAGTCACCAACTGTTACAGGGATCATCGCTCCGCCGATCAGCTATGCCATTGATGACGAACAGTACATTGCACTCATGGCAGGCTGGGGCGGCGCAGGTCCGCTCGCCATCAAAATGCCCGGCTCTGCTTCTGCAGGCAACGGCCGATTACTCGTGTACAAATTGGGTGGCACAGAAACCCTGCCACCTGCACCGGCGAGACCACCTATGCCGGCACCGCCTGCCCGCAGTGGCAACGATGACACCATTGCCATGGGTGCAAGCCTGTATCAGCAACATTGCATGTTCTGTCATGGCGCAGCATTGAACAGCAATAACGTCATCAAGGACCTGCGCTATATGAGCGAGGGCAGCCACCAGGCGTTCCAACAGATCGTAAGGGGTGGCATTCTGAGCGGTATCGGTATGGTGTCGTTTGCTGACGAACTATCTGAGTCGCAGGCAGACGCTATTCACGATTACATAATTCACGCTTCACATATGAAGTGGGAAGAGGACAACGCTGCGCCCTGGTGGCGGGAGATTCGCGACAGTATCTACGAGGTCCTTGCCGACATTATTATCGCCGTCAGCTTTTGATTCTCAGCCGAGACTGTTTCGCCAGAAGTCGCGCATATCCTGCCGGAAGAGATCTGCCTGGCCGGGCTCACTGCCGATACGTGCACCCTTGGAGCCGTAACCGGCCTTCAGCGCATAAACCATCATGTCCCGGTCAACCCAGTCTGGGTTCACATCCCCGCTGACCGGATGCACAAAGGCGCCACTATCGGTAATGAACGTCGTAGGCGCGGCCGGTGATACTGACGCATCTGCGATCAGCTCGACCGGCGTATCGCGATCAAAACTGTGCTGGCAGCCGGAGAAAATCCTCACCGAGGCATCACCACCGACAACCCGCATACTGTGAACCTGTGCCTGCACTTGTTGGGGCAGGCACCATTCGTCCTGGTCTCCAATCACTGCACGAACGATGGTCGAATCTACCGATGGGTCCAGAAATTGGTGCCCACACCATGGATAGGCTGCATATATCGCCTTTAACTGATGTTCGAACCTGCGGCTGAATACTCGCGAGGCAGCGGTCATCACAGCGGAGCCACCACGGCTGTGACCCTGTGCACCAATTCGAGATGCGTCGATCTCTTCCCTGGCTGCAAGATGTGCACAGGTTGCAAGTACATCCCAGGCACTCGCTGCAAACGAGTACTGGGTCTGGTTCGCGACGGTGGAAGACACGCTGCGGGCGCCAAAGGGGTCAATAACACAGGCGGCATAACCCATTTCAACAAAGGTTTGCGCATGAGCCAGGTGCGACGGCGCCACCCCGAGACTACCGGGCACCACAATCACACAGGGCACGGGTGCTGAATCATCAGGCAAGAAGAGTTCCCCCGATATCTCCTGATCGGGTACTTCGTCTGGCAACGAGATTGCCTGATAGAAATTCACGGGATTCGCAGAAGCAATGTTCAATGTTTCGGGATTCACTATTTCACCTTGTTTAGTCAGACGACTGACTTCGCCCAGTCAACTACCGTATTTGCAAACAGTTGCGGGTCATCACCGTGCATGGAATGCCCCATCCTTTCAAAAGATCGATAGTCGAGAGATACACCAGCCTCTTTGAGCAGCTCCTTTACCCGGCCAACCTGCAAGTCGGAGAGCGCACCAAACAAGTGACCGGTCTGCTCGTCCACGCGTCGGAAGTGGTGGGTCAGCAACACCGGCACACGAACCTGCCTCAGCATGGATTCGTGATCACAGGAAAGCCCGACGGAGCCTTCAACAAACGCCCTGCCCCATTCCGGGTCATATTCCTTCAGGTTCTGCGGCGGCTCTTCGCCGGGCACATAGCGGGCAAGCATTGGCGCCGGCAGCACATTGGGCGCTTCTTTCACCAGGCCTTCCCAGTCACCGATGCTCCACTGATCTCCCAGGTACTTGTTCCACAGTTTGAAAGTTGCCCCAACGCCCTGGCGCAAACCTTGTCCTGTGGCTGGCTCAACCTCCGCATGAAACAGCGGCGGGTCCTCATAGTGGGCAGCAATAACTTGCCCGGGCTTTGCATAAGCCGACAGCCAGGCGGACAACACGCCACCTGAAGACAGACCGCTTACAAGGGTTGGCCGACCGATCACGAGATCAATGAAACGTACAAGATCGTTACCCATATTATCGAGTGTGTACCGACCGGGTGTCCGCGAACTTCTCCCCTGCCCGCGCAGATCGACCGCAAACGCCTGGAAGTGATCGGCGAGCAGAGGCAGTACATCTTCAAATCCCCACCAGGATTCAGACTGACCCGGAATGAGCAGCAGCGCCGGCTTGTCTGCGCTATCAGCACTGTCGGTAACCACATAATTCAGCTGGACCTCGCCAAGATCAGCAAGCTGCTCCTCAAAGTTATGAGGAACATAGGTCTGGTCCGGGTTGTGCGGGCCAAATTTCCCCTGGTAGTTACCCATGTGCTTTCAGCCGATCACCAACTGACAGTTGGCTTGTCCCCTCAACGTTGAAGTAGTTACCGAACATGACACCGGAAGCGTACCCATTTTCCTTCCTGCGGCTGTTGTGCAGCAGCTTCAGGGGTTCCTTGTTCATCTCACCGGAAACCGGGTCGGTATTGATAATCACGCAGCGCTCACAGGCGATCACATGAGACAGCGATAACGCTTCGCCCTGGTACCCGCTGATCTCATCTTCGGCATAAGGCTCAAGGCCTCTCACTACAATGTTGCAGCGGAATCGTTCAACCGAAACGGGATCTGAGAGCTGCGCGTTGACGTCGTCCAGGGTGGCTGCATTAACCAGCATGATTGGCGAGAGGTCGCAAAAACCATCCTGCTCCACGCCGTGCGCCGCTGACAGCATGTCGACTGGCAGGTTACGGTCAAAGTTCTGTTTCAGTGTAGCAAGGCGAACACTCGCGCCGGTTACGTCACTCAACCAGTTGGCGGCAGCATCACCCTGGTCAACAACAGGCACCTGGTCTGCATAAAAGGTAAGTGCAACCTCATCGCCAGATTGCCGTTGGTGAATAAGGTCATCGTGGCCGTCAGCACCGAACCGCAAACCATCTTCATGCAGCGCCACGACAACTTTGCTGAGTGCGGGGAGCGACTTCAGGTTGGCAAAACCGCCCTCATAGAGAATGACGTAGGACCGGTCTCCACTGATCCCTGTTGGACCGATGTCAACGGATTGCGCATCAACTGCGCGACAACCTTTCACCGGGTAATAGAAAATTCTCTCGACAACACATTCCGTCATGGACGTTCCCCTTTTGAAAATCGCCGACAGAATACAACATCAACCGCTAGCTTTGCCGCTATTCTTTCGCGATGTCAGGGAGCCTCGGGGTATCGGTGGGGAATCCGGATTCAAGCCAGGCATCGATCCCGCCCTGCAACGGGTAGACCCGCTCTACGCCGATCCGCTTTAACTTGAGGGCCACACGGGCGCTCGATGCTTCGTCTGGTCAGTTACAACAGAGAATAATGTCACTGTCGGGTGGGATTCGCCCCTTGTGCCGTTCGATAGCCTCCATCGGCACCCGCAGCGCATTGGGTAACAGGTGTGGCAGCGCACGGACATCATAGTCGTGCCTGAGATCAAGAATGTGGATATCGTCACCTTGCTTGATGCGCTCATATACATCTTCCGGCGTGAGCTTGCGCATACGCAGCGAGCGTAGAAACTTCTGCCTGGTGTAGATCTTGTACCCAAACCAGCCGATCACCACCACCGCAAGCATTGCGCCTGCGACAAATCCAAGGTCTGCCGCGGCACGCACAACCTCTTCGATTTCCGTGTGGAAGAACATGCCAAGGGAAACAAAAATTGCCGCCCAGAGGAGCGCACCCAGCGTGTTGAGAAAGAGGAAGGTAAAGATACTGACACCGGTGAGCCCGGACATCGGTGGCGCCAATGTCTGCAGGCCCGGCACAAACTTACCGATAACGAGTGACATGGGACCAAGCCGGCGGAAAACGTCTTCGGTGTTTCTCACACAGTAATCAGGTTCCAGCGACAGGATGCAGAGCAGATGTAAAACCCTCGCTCCACGCAGTCGACCCAACCAGAACCAGAACAGATCGATGGGTACGGAAGCGAGCAGGACTGTCAGCAGCACAAGTACAAGTGACATATCTCCCATGCCGACAAGCACACCCGCTGCAAGCAACAGCGGCACCGCAGGTAACGGCAGGCCGGCCTGGTCAAGGGCAACCCAGATAAAGATCACGGTGTAGCCGTGTTCGACCAGGAAATTTAGCAGTTCAGTCATTGCTGAGATTTTGCACCAGGAACGTGTGTGTTACGAGCCGGTTATTGCACTGGATGCACCCGGTAGAGGATCTCAAACCTCACCGGCAATGACGCGATCAATCCAGCGGGTCAGGACAGGCATTGGATGTAAACCAACCATCGCAACGTCCTGGTGTGCCATGCGGAACGCTGGCGCGCCCAGTGCGCCAAGTCCGGCTGCTTCATTGTGATCGGCAATAACAGCAGCCTCAAATTTCGGATCGCGAGTGAGTTCGAAATCCTCTGCCTTAAGGCCCACGTCTTCCCAGATGGAACGTAGCGTTGCCTCATCTGCGATATCACGGTTGTCCGTAAAGTATGCCTTGAGCAGGGCTTCGTGAATTCTCTCAAACGCATCCTCATCAATCTCGGCTGCTGCCTTCGATACCACATGCGGGGGAATGCTGTGAGAGGGAGGCCCCTCGTTGGTAGCCCAGGTTTGAAAATTGCCACTGGGTTCATCGCTCGCGACTTTTTGCCACGACTTCGTATAGTCGCGGAACTTATCGAGATCGCGTTTTGCTTTCTTCTGGGGCCTTAGAAGATATGACTTCCAGATCAACTGGAGCTGGTCACCGTAGTGTTCCTTCAACATTTCGCCGCGCACGGCAGCGTTGTAACACCAGGGTCACAGGTAGTCGGAATAGATAATGAGGCGTGCGTTATTCATGAATGCATAATACACCACCAGTCTTCATTGTTATCATCGAGGAATGTACTTCAAAACGCTTACAGCCCTGTTTCTCTTCGTCTCTTGTTTTGCACAGGCCGGAGAGTCTAATAGCGACAAGCTGACCGAACTGATCAGGGCCCACCAGAGCCCGATGCAACAGGTGGACCACACTTTCAACGGCGAAGGTTGGCAGCAGATCAGCAAGCGAGTAGCAAAAGCCCGATATGTGTTGTTTGGTGAAAGTCACTTCACCCGCGAGATCCCAATGCTCGCCAGCGCAATCGCCAACCTATCGCCATTTGACGTGTTTTACATTGAAGTTGATCCCTACAGTACGCGCAGGGTTGCCAAAAGCTTCACAACTCTGAGCGCTGCTGAACGCCAGGCTTTTAACACGCGCTACAGCGATCTGTTTTCATTTTTTGCATTTGATGAGGAGTACCGGTTACTGGAACAGATGATGTCCAGTGGCACCAGGCTACTTGGCTCTGACCAGGTCATCATGTGGGCAGACAGGTTTGTACTGGAGGCATGGCAGAGCAGAAGCCCCGACCCTCGCGCACGAATCATTTATGCACAAATCATCGAGGCATCAATCGAACACCAGGCGCGGTTTCTTGCAGAACAATCCAGCCCCATGGATCTCTATTTCATGACCGATGAGTTTGCCCAGGATCTCCAGACACTGCTGACCCTCGACATCACCAAAGAAGAACGTGTGCTGATCGGTTACCTGCAACAGTCGGTGGACATCTATAAGACGCGCAGCCACAGCAAACGTGTCAGCCTGATAAAGCATCACGTCATGCAGGACCTGCATGAGTGGCGCGGCAGGCAAACGCTTTTCAAATACGGCGCGAATCACCTCGCGCGAGGTGAGAGTTTTCTCACGGTGCATGACATCGGGACGATCATCGCCAACATCGCCGATGCAGACTTTGAAGAGAGTTACCACCTGATGGTCCTCGCTACATCCGGCATGCAGGCATCACCGTTCAGGGGATTTCCTTCAAGTGAGGTGAAGCAGGACGGCTTTTACCTCGCCCACCTGGCACCGTTCATCAAGGAGATGGATCAGACAAACTGGACTGTCTTCGATCTTGTACCGCTGCGGGATGCCCTCGAAAAAGAAGAGGTCGCTATCGACAACATTAACCTGCGCCGCAGCATCAAGGGCTTTGACACACTGGTGCTGGTACCAGGGGTGACGCCGGCTAGTTTGCCGAAGCGCTCATCTCCGCATTGAGCTGTTTCCTGTAAACCTCAGCCAGCTTGTTCACCTCTGCAAGGAAACCCTCGGGGTCTACAAATGTTTCAGGATGGTAGGGTTGTCCCAGCCTGTGTTTACCCATCAGATTGTATTGCTGAGGATGGGATGACACCCACACGTCGATATTCATCTGCCGCTGCTTATGGAATGTCATGGCAAAGTCTTCGGCGACACCGGGATAGGTCGGTTCGATCAAAAGTTGCTTGCCATCGTTGATGGTGCCCATATTCACGATAGCAACGTTGTACTCTTTGCCATTTTCAATGACCTGCCATGAATAGCTGGAGCTGCCTTCGGTATGCCCGGGATGATGGTGGGTGGTAATGGTGACGCCACCTAACTCAAACGTTTCACCATCGGCAAGTCGTCTTTCCACCTTGATGGGCGTAAACAGGAATTCTTCACAGTGTCCGAAATGTGCATCGCTGGCACCACCGTCTTCAAGCACCCTTGCATCATCGGGTGTGGCATACATTTCGGCACCGGTCAGCGCCTTGATCTTCGCCAAATCCGCGGTGTGATCAAAATGGGCCTGGGTTGTCAGCAGGATCCTGATGTCCTGCATCCTGAAACCGAGCGCCTCGACACCTGACTTGATCTCCTGCATCGAGCCTTCGAGCATGGTATTCACGAGAATATGGCCGTCATCGGTAGTGATGAGGTAAGCACTGAGGCCCGCATTGCCTACCGCATAAAGATTGCCGATAACCCGGTGGGGTTCGTAGGACCTTGTCCAGAAGGCGGGCAGTGAAAACTCGCCGGGAAAGCAGCGTTCGGCAGCCTTTGCATGATCGACTGGCGTCGACCATGCCAGGCAGGCGACGATAAACGCTGCGAGATAGCGCACGACTATAAGGCGTGCAGTCGCACCGGCAGGTGCGTATATCCTTTGATGAAGTTGGACAGGGTCCGCTTCGGCTGGCCAACAACTTCCACCTTGTGGAAACGCTGCTGGATCTCTTCCCACAGGATGCGCAACTGCATTTCAGCAAGCCGGTTACCCATACAACGGTGCAGGCCAAAGCCGAAAGACACATGTTGTCTGGCGTTCTTGCGATCGATAATCAGCTTGTCCGCGTCATCGAACACTCCAGCGTCCCGGTTTCCTGACACGTACCACATGACCACCTTGTCACCTTTACGAATCTGTTTGCCATGGAACTCGACGTCCTCCAGTGCGGTTCGACGCATATGGGTTAGCGGGGTCTGCCAGCGGATGATCTCTGCCACCATATTCGGAATCAGCTCAGGCTGCGCACGCAATTTGTCGTACTGGTCAGGGAACTGGTTCAGCGCCAGCACCCCGCCCGAGATCGAATTTCGGGTCGTGTCGTTACCGCCAATGATCAGCAGCATAAGATTGGACAGAAACTGCTCAGGTCCCATGTCGCGGGTATCCGGGTTCTGCGCAAGCATGGTTACCAGGTCAAATCCGTCATGACTGGTATCCGTTCTGGCATCCCAGAGTGTCTGGAAAGTGGTGAGGCAATCCTGCAGCGCTTCGCGTGTTTCATCCCATGAATCAACCAGGCCTGAGCGCGGGCCGCCGGTTGCAACATCAGACCAGAAGGTCAGCTTGCGGCGATCTTCGAATGGAAAATCGAACAGGGTTGCCAGCATCTGCGTGGTCAGTTCAATGGATACGTGATTAACCCAGTTGAATTCTTCGTCACGCGGCAGGTTATCGAGAATATTGATCACGCGGGAGCGGATCAGCGATTCCATCCTTGCGAGATTTGGCGGCGCCACCACGGGTGATACAACGCGTCGCTGTTCGTCGTGTTTGGGCGGGTCCATGGCGATAAAGCTGGAGGTATCGACCGTTGTCTCAACCACCGCGGCATCCTGGATGGTGATATTTCGTGCCGAGGAAAATCGCTGGTGGTCGCTATCAATTTCCTTCACATGGGCATGCTTCGTGATGGACCAGTACGGCCCGTAACGTGAGTCAGCATGGTAGTGAACCGGATCCTCGTTTCTGAGTCGCTCAAAAAACGCCCAGTGGGCATCGGATTGGAAAAGGTAAAAGTTTGATACGTCGAGCGCATCCAGGTCGGCGCTGGCTGCATAACTGGCAGCACGGTCGCGGTCTACCTGCTTGTACTCGTCTTCTGTCCAACCGGTGGCGAGGTTACTCGTCATTCCAATGCTCCTCGAGAACGTTGATCCTGATTTCAATTAAGCCTATCGCGTCGGCAATATCGCCTCAAGCTAGTCTGCAAGCTAGGACTCCATTACAGATCTCATGTTTTCCCACGCATCAGCGAAGTCCTCCATGAAGTTCTGGACAACCGTGCGGGTCGACAGTGAATCATTCATCATCCCCACACCCTGGCCAACCCAGTAGGTTGCCAGTCGCTTGGCACCGGCGTGACCGGATTCGGCAAGCTTGTCTATGCGCTGCAGGGGCGGTCCGCTGACCAGGCCCTGGAATGGCATGGGCAAAGTCTCCGGTGCATCTTCGCCCATCCAGGCATCAGTCCAGGGTGATCTAAGTTGGCGGGTATATTTACCGGTGCGACTTTTTGATCTGACGGTTTCGCGGGAAGATGCGGTCAGCATCTTTTCCTTGATGCTTGGCAGGGTTTCCGCCTCAGTTGTCGTCAGCCAGACCGAACCTGTCCATACGCCAGCAGCGCCCATCATCATGCAGGCAGCCATCTGCCTGCCGGTGACAATGCCGCCTGCTGCCAGCACGGGTACGTCCATATTGTTTTCCTTGAGTGTTTCAAGGACTTCAGGGACAACAACCATGGTCGAGATTTCACCGCAGTGGCCACCGGCCTCTGTACCGGACACCACCAGGAAGTCGACACCGGCCTCGACGTTTTTCATCGCATGTTCACGGGAACCGGTAAGTGCACCAACCACGATGCCTTTTTCCCGTGCAGCCTCGACCATGAAAGCAGGCGGAGCACCCAGCGCGTTTACCACCGCCTTGATCGGATGATTCATGGCCACTTCAAGTTGGGCACTGGCACCGTCTTCACGCATGTTGCTGCCGTAGTTGCTCGGGATCTTCCGATCCCAAAGACCAGCCGTATCGATACCATGTTGGGCAAGGATATTTTCCACGTGGCGTTTGTGCTGTTCAGGCACACGTTCTTCCAGTTCCTCCGGGGTCAGGGAGCCTTCCCGGTTGGCAACGGACGTCGGCACGATAAGGTCAACGCCATAAGGTTTGCCGTCGACATGCTCATCAATCCAGTTGAGTTCAATCTCCAGCGACTCTGCCGTATGACCAACCGCACCAAGCACACCAAAGCCGCCAGCCTTGCTCACCTCGGCAATTACATCGCGGCAGTGGCTGAATGCCACCAGCGGGAACTCACAGCCCACCATTTCACAAATTCTGCTTTTCATCTCTTATCTCCTGCAAACGCATTCGGTGGTTACAACAGTTCCTCAATGTTGCTTGACGGACGCGCAATGACCGCTCGGTCTCCCTTGATCGCAACCGGACGTTGCATCAGCTTAGGATGCTCAAGCAACAGCTCAATCACCTTCTCCGGGGAATCATAGTCTGCGTGATTAAGTCCCAGTTCTTTGAAATTTTTGTCATTACGCACCAGCTCACCTGGCTCATTGGGAATGAGAGAGAGAATGCGTTCAAAGTCTTCACGGGACAATGGGTTTTTCAGGTATTCAATGACATCGAACTCGACGTCTCGCTCGCGCAGAATTTCCATCGCGCCTCGCGACTGGCCTCAGCCAGGGTTGTGGTAAAGCAGCAGCTCAGCCATATCAGTTCCTCCATATCAGAAAGTCATTATCGCGCTCGGTTTCACAGGCACGCAACTGAGTGTTCCTTCTATGTGTTCCTTGTATAAGTAACGTTAATCGGCCATTACCACAGCAGCAGGGCTGAAGTGACTGCGTCGAACAAATCGGGTACCTTCATGCAGGACTTTTTCGGAGCAGACCTATGCCCCCAGAACTGGAGACACGGAGCAGCAAAGCAGAAAACGGCTGGCGCGACCATGATGGTTTTATCGGTCCGATCCAGCCAGGCAACGGACCGCGGAGCGACCCGATGGGTGACTTCCCGACCGGCCCTGCTATTGGTGCAAGGATGCCGGAGGTTGTCTGTGCGAATACCGGCGGAGACCCGTTTGATCTGCACGATCATCGTGGGGACAAACCTGCTGTTTTTGTCTTCTACCGCTCGGCTGTATGGTGACCACCCTGTCGATCGCAGCTGGTCGAGCTGCAACGAGCCATGCCGGATTTTGAAGAGGCCGGTATCGAAGTGTATGCGCTGAGTTACGATGAACCAGACGCCCTGCGTGACTTTCAGGAAGCACACGGGATTACCTATACCCTGCTTTCAGATCCGGACTCTGCTGTGATCCGTGCATTTGGCATCCTCAACACGCTGATCGCAGAAGACGATCATCCGTGGTTTGGCATCCCTTATCCGGGCACCTATATCGTTGATGCGGATGGCATCATCACCAACAAGTTTTTTGATAATAACCTCGCCGTCCGTGCCGGACCGGAGCAGCTGTTGCGAGCTTGCCTTGGTGAAAGCCAGGTCACCACGCCTGCTGGCGCGCATGCCCAGGAGGTGTTGGAGGAAGTTTCCGTCAACATCCGCCTTGACGCCGAGCACCTTGCATCAACTGTGCAGAAAGACCTCGTCGCGACGTTCTACGTACCTGCGAGCAAACATGTTTATGCTCACCCTGCGCCAGAAGGCTGTATCGCCGCGAACATTGTGCTTGATGACAATGCCAGCCTCGTGCAACGAGCTATCGCGAGACCTGCCGGTGAACCTCACCGGCTTGTTGGCACCGACGAGGAGTTCGATGTGTATCACGGTGAGTTCGAGCTGCGTTTGCCTCTGACCGTGAACAGTGCAGACCGGGGTGGCAGCAACGAGGTGACGATTGCTGGTGAAGTGTGCTGGCAATCCTGTGACGATGAAGTCTGCGATATCCCGCAACGACAACGTTTTGAAATCACTGTGCCAGTTACCAAATCACCCGCTGTTGCGCTCGGGAGTAAAGAAGGTGCGGCACTCGAACCCAATGCCATGGCGCATTTCCAGCGGATGACCACACGAAGGCAATAAACACCCTAAGCTCAAAGGGGAAAACAGCCTTGAGCCTATAAGAAGCAAAAAAGAGGGGGAAAGATGACCATCTTGTCCAAAGAAGAGCTAGGCGCACTGCAGGATTCGTTCTCGCGTCTGCTTAACGATCACTGCACTGAGACTCATGTCAGGCAGTGGATGGCCGACAGAAAGGGATACGACGACGCCCTGTGGCGTTCGATTTCAGACATGGGCCTGACCGGTTTGCTGGTTGAAGAAAAACACGGCGGCATTGACGCCGGCTTGACCGCCGTCGAAGCGATTATGGAACAGGCCGGGGCAGCGCTCCTCGGTGCGCCGCTCATGACAAGTGCGGTGATGTCGGTTGCCGCACTCAGGGCTTCTGGCGACGAAGCAGCAATGGCGAGGCTGTTACCGGACATTGCCTCCGGCAATTCAATCGCCACCATGCTGATCACGTCACCTGAAGGTGACTGGACCGAAAACACGATTGGCATTAGTGGGCAGAAAAACGGCGACCAATGGAAGCTGAACGGCAGGGCCGGCTTTGTCCTGCATGGGCGCAACGCGGATGTATGGATCACGGTCGCCAATACAGAAAATGGTGTCGGCCTGTTTGAGGTTGCAGCAGGCGCCACAGGCACACAATGTACTGCACTGCCCGCCTTTGACCACACGATGGTGATGGATGAAATTGAGCTGAACGATGTGAGTGCCCAATTAATCGGCACGGAAGGTGCGGGGTGGCATTATGTTCACACCGCCATCGACAGCGGACTGGTTGCGCTTGCCGGTGAACAGGCAGGCGGGGCCGATAAAATCCTGGATATCACCGTCGAATACGCCAAGATCCGCCACCAGTTTGGTCGGCCGATCGGCAGTTTCCAGGCGATTAAACACATGGCCGCCGAACTTAAACTTGAGGTCGAGTCAGCCATTTCAGCAGCACGTGATGCCGCTGAACAGGCAGACGCAGAGTCGGACGAGGCATCAAGTTCGCGTTACCTCGCTGCATTTGCCTGCGCCGATGCATATGTAAGAACAGCGAAAGATGCTGTGCAGATGCACGGTGGCATCGCCTTTACCTGGGAACATCCCGCACACCTGTACCTGAGGCGTTCGCGTGCAAACCAGCAACTGTTCGGCAGCTCAGATTACTACCGCGAACAATACCTGACGGCACTGGGAGGTTAAGCATGTCCGATTCGTTACCCGATATAGAAACAGTTCGCCAGGAAGTTCGTGCCTTCCTCGATGCCGAGTGGAACCCGGCATGGAAGGATCAGGCTGCAGGCGGCCCCGATCACAATGCCTGGCTGACCAGGGTTTTTGATGCAAACTGGGCTGCACCACAATGGCCAACGGATTGGTATGGGCGCGGGTATGACGATGCTCGAGGCCGAATTGTCCGGGAAGAGTTCGCAAAGGTTGGTGCATTCGGGACAGGGCAAGACCGCACCAACCTGTGGATCAACACCCTGCTTGCCTTCGGCACAGAATCACTCAAACGAGAGTTGATACCCGGTCTGATCAAGGGCGAAGTCAACATGTGTCTTTTGTACAGCGAACCGGGCGCCGGTTCGGACCTTGCCGGTGTCCGTACCCGGGTTGAAAAAGATGGCGACGAGTGGGTTGTCAACGGACAGAAGGTGTGGACCTCGGGGGCAAAGACCGCCGACTACGGCATGTTGATCGCGAGAACCAACTGGGATGTGCCAAAGCACAGGGGACTCTCGTTCTTCTTCCTGCCCATGAAACAGGACGGTATCGATGTGCGCCCATTGCACCAGGTTACCGGCGAGTCTCATTTCAATGAGGTGTTTATTACCGACGCGCGCATTCCTGCAGAAAACCTGCTCAGTCACGAAGGCGATGGCTGGCGCGTACTTGTGACTGCACTCGCTTATGAGCGTTCAGTCATGGGCGAATCAGCCCGCGGACCGAGGAGCGGTGCAAGCGTTGATCGCGCCGAAGGTGAGGATGAGTTGATTGCACTCGCACGGGAAGCCGGCAAGCTGCACGACCCGTTGATTCGCCAGCAGCTTGCGCAGACCATTGCCTGGCGAAAACTCAACGATCTGAACACCGCACGCGGCAAAGCTGAACTTGAGGTGGGTACCTCCTCTTCCATCATGTCCCTCGGCAAGCTTGCCATGTCACGCATCCTGCACGAGTCCGCCAGACTGCGTACCGATCTGCTTGGTGCTGGCAGCCTGCTCGAAGGTGAAGATTACCCGCGTGCTGAAGACGCAAACTTCCTGTCGCTGAATGCATACTTCACATCTATCGGTGGCGGCACCGACCAGGTACAGAAGAACATTATCGGCGAGCGCGTCCTGGGACTGCCCAAGGAACCGGAAGTCGACAAGGCGACCCCGTTTCGGGACGTCAAGGGTGGCTGATACTGCTTCATCACATGCGTGTTGTGTTGTCGTACCAATCTACACAACCGACCTGAAGCCGGAAGAGTGGTTCGCGCTGAAGAACAACCGGGCCAAGCTGGCTGCCTATCCGTTTATTGCGATAGCGCCAGAGGGCCTTGACCTCACGCCACTAACCGATGAAGTCGAATTCCAGGATACGAGACGATTTCCGGCCATCTGCTTTGAGTCGTCGGACACCTACAGCCGCCTCCTGACCCAGGCAGAATTCTGGGAGGCCTTCCAGGACTATGAGTACATGTTAATCGCCCAGCTCGATGCGATTATCTTCAAGTCAAACCTGGATGACTGGCTGGCAAAGGACTACGACTATGTCGGCGCACCCTGGCTGAGCGGCCTTGGCGGAAACGGTTTGTTGAAACCTGCCAATCTCCAGCCGCTGCTGCAGTGTGATAACGAGGATATCGAGTCGATTTACACTGAACTGCGCCACCGCGGTGTGCTCAATGAAGAAGACCGACTTGTACTCGACTACCGCAGCAAACTCAGGACGCTCAACTTTGCCGGCCTGAACGGCACCAGCAAAAAGGATGTCCTGAAAGCGCTCAAACACGCGGCAGCTGCCTACGAGGAATTCATCGGCGTCGGCAATGGCGGACTTTCCCTGCGCAACATCGCGTCGGCACGTGACGTGTTGGACAGCAGGCGCATACCGCCCGCCATCTCACTGACCAGCGCCGAACTGGAACAGACACCAATGGTTGCCGAAGAGCTCGATAAGCTCATACATTTGCAGTCGATAGCTGAAGCAGGCAATGAAAGTCTCGTGCAGCTGTTCCTGATCAACACCTGCCTGCCCGAAGATCTGTTCTGGGGTGAACTGGCCGAACTGTTCCTGCCTGAGTTCAAGGTGGCAAAACCTGAGGTCGCGCTACGTTTTTCTTTCGAAACCAACCCGGGCTTGTGTTTCCGACTGAACAAAGAGCAGCTGCCGTTCGGGTGTCATGCATGGGACCTGCCCAAAAACCGGCCATTCTGGGAATCAAATCAACCAGGTATACGTGATCTCACCACTATCTAGGTTAGAATGCCGCCGTGCCTGCTGAACTGTTTCTCTCCCTGTTGATTCTCATCGCGCTGCTTGTCAGTTGCGTTGGTATCGGCAATCTCATTGAAACGAAACTCCTTCATTTTCAACCAGCAAATATCGCCAGCGCGGCGGTGATCGGTTTCTGCGTGCTGACGATCCTTGGCGCCATACCTACCGCATTGAGTGTCTCAGGTTCGATCACCAACGCCGCATTCCTGCTCGCGGGTATCTTGTGCTTTGTCTACGCCATCGTTTCAGGCGATCTGAAGCGGCCAGAATCAAAACCCATGGTGGAATGGGTGCCACTCATCATCCTGGTTGTTGTGACAATGCTGCACGCCTATGCATCGTTCCCTTCCGGTGCATTCAACCACCACGATGACTTCTACAAGTACCTGCCACGTCTCGCACAAATTACCCAGAGTGGTTCTTTGCCGGGCACACCATTTAATGGTGTGGGTTCAACCGGCCTCGCTGTTCAGGCATATATGCAGGCCTATTTCGTTGCGTTCACTGGTCTCGGCCACGCCAACGGTTTCGATTTCGTGTTCTGCTTCCTGCTTGGTGGGCTCTTGCTGGACCGGTTTGCCGTTGAAAGGTCCGTGCATATTTACGTCCGCATTGGCCTCATGCTGAGCTATGTCGTGCTACATCCGATGTACGCCAACATCACACCCGTTTATGTCAGCATCGTCCTCTTTCTCGGTATCGCCTACTTTGGATACCGCTACCTTGCCTCGATCGAATCGGGTAACTCAGGTGATGAGATAAATCACTGGTTGCTGGCCGTGATCTGCGCAATGGGTTCACTGGCAGTGGCATTCAAGTTCACCAACGCCGCCTGGGTGGTACTGCTGTTTGGATTCGCCGGGGTCTGGGCGGCAATAAAACTGACCGGGCGGGACCTGGTAAAGGCCATCAGTTTTGCCATACCGGCTGCCATCCTGCCCTTCCTCGCGTGGTTTCTGCTGGCACTTGGCAATCTGGTACAGCTCGAAGACAGGGTTGTCGACACTGCCGAGACTTCCGTCATTGCCTCAACGCCGCAGGCTACCGCTCCCACCGCAGGTCCACCGACGTTCATGGAGCAACTTGGCCACAACATCGCCGCCAATATGCAGATCCCCTATGGCGGACGCCTGGTTGAGTACGTGGGCATCGTCCTGACGACACTGCTGGCCGCCGCGTTACTGTTCTTTTTCACCCGGACTCGTGTAGATAGACGTTATGGCTTGCTGATGGTGCTCACCTGTTATGCCAGTTTTACGATCTATATCGTCGCGTTTCCCGGGATGGGCATAAACGACTGGCTGAGGTACAACATGGCAGCCCTGCTCGCGCCTTATTGGGTTGTCATGATATTGCTGGCAGCGAGGGATGCCGACTTCGTTCCGGAAAGGCTCAGGTTCAGGTACCTGGCCCTGGTGCCGGTGCTAGCCTGGCCGACAATTTCCCAGGCGGGCCTGTTTGTTGAAAAAACCACCCTGCAGGTCAATGATCGCATCGTAGCGATCATGCCGGTTTTCAGGTTCACCAAGGGCAACGCGCTGTTTCTCAGTAACGACGTGCTGCACCCCATCAGGCAGGAGAACACGCGCAACTTCCAGAACCTGATGACCGAGGGTGCCAGCATCCTGACCTTCTTCGAATCAGCCCACCAGCTAGACTACGCGCGCAACCGCATTCTTACCCTTGAGAACCTGCGCCCATTCGCGCCGCTCACGACGCTTGACCATGAAGGCAAGAAAGCCTGGATGAAGGCCTATCTCGAGAAACACGAGATTGACTACATTGTCATCCAGGCCGACAGGACCCCGACCTGGTGGGGTTCCCATTCAGGACGCGATTATCGACGCGATCCTGCTTATCCGGGACGAACAGGGAATTCCCTACTACGGTACCTCTACCATCGTCCTGAAAGCGCCCCACACGGACAAAAATTGATCTCAATCAAAGAGCGCGCCCGCCTAAAGTCCATAGACTTCTGCATAAATTAATGCGGAAAGCGTCATGGTAGAGACATTTACAGGCACCGATCGCTCGGCGGGCATCAGCTATACAGAAGTCCTCGAAACCGACTCACATCCCGTACGGGATATCCTCAAGGTAGACAGCCCGCTGCCTCCCGGCCCCACCACAGTTGACCCGGCCGTCTATTTCTCACGCGAAGTGCATGAGATGGAGAAAGAGAAAATCTGGAAGCGAGTCTGGCAGATGGCATGCCATGAAGACGATATCCCAAACGTGGGTGATGCCTATGTTTACGATATTTCCAGCCTGTCCTACGTCATCGTGCGTAGCGGCGAGGATACGTTCCACGCCTTCCCAAATGCCTGCCTGCACCGCGGTCGCCAGCTGCTACACCAGAACGAAGAACAACTCTTCAACCTGCGCTGTCCATTCCACGGCTGGGCCTGGTCACTTGATGGCACGCTGGCCGAGGTGCCCTGCCACTGGGATTTTCCAACGGTCTCGAAGGAAACCCACTCGCTCGAGCAGGTTCGTGTAGAGCGCTGGGGCGGCTTCATTTTCATCAACCCTGACCCGGATGCAGAACCGCTCGAGGACTACCTGGGAGACTTTGCCGATCACTTCACACTGCTGCCGTTCGAGAGAAGGTACAAAGCGTTACACGTCGCAAAACGCCTGCCGTGCAACTGGAAGGTGGCGCAGGAGGCATTTTCCGAGGCCTATCATTCGGTTGCGACACATCCGACGTTACTCAGCAGCCTTGGCGACGCCAATTCCAAATATGATGTGTTTGGCAACTACTCGAGAGCCCTGTCGGCGCACAATGTTGGCAGCCCGCACGTCAACAAAGCGTTGAGTGATGATCCGTACCTGCAGGCAACTCCGTTCACTCGCCAGCGCCACGAACTGACAGGTCACGTTTACGAACGGGTGGAGGAAGGCAAGGTAAAGGTCACGACAATGGACAACCGGACCGGCTACTTCGATGATCGTGGCAACCATCTCACCGGCGATAAGTTCCACGCCGATATTCATCTCTGCAACTGGGTTGGCGGTCGACTGGCGGCGGGAATGGACGAGCTGCCTTCAAACGTGCTGACTGGCAACTTCCAGGAAAAACGTGCCAAAGCAGGTGCAGCTCGCCGCGAAGAACTTCGTGCCACGCTCGGTGACGATGTTGACAATATCAGTGATGCCGAACTGCTGGATCCCATCTACTACAGCGTGTTCCCCAACATCAGCCCATGGGGTTCGTTCAACCCGATCTTCTACAGGTTCCGACCCTACGGAGACAACCCGGAAGAGTGCATCCATGAATGTATGTTCATGCTGCCGGTACCGGCCGGTGAAAAGCGGCCACCTGCCGCCAAAATGCAGTTCCTGGACCTCGACGATGACTACATCGAGGCGCCGGGCCTGGGAGCGCTCGCCAAGGTATTCAACCAGGATACGCTCAACCTGCCCTACGTACAGAAAGGTCTTCACTCGCTCAACGAGGTGATCTTTGCCAACTACGGTGAAACCAAGCCAAGGCATTTCCACAAACTCTACAACGAGTGGATGGACCGCTGACGTTTTAGACGTCCCTCCGTGATATGATTGCGCCGCATTTTCGCGGAGGGAATCTTTGAGCAAGACCGAATTTCTGGGCAAGTCCATCTCGGGGCCCTTCACTATCCCTTCCGGCATCGTTGCCACCGCCACACCCATCATCCAGTACATTTTCGACAACGTTCCTCAGGTGGGGGTCATGACCACCAAGAGCATCGGACCTGTGCCAAGGCCGGGCAACCGTGAACCGATCATGACGCAGTATGCGCCTGGATGTTTTATGAATGCGGTCGGCCTCACGAACCCTGGGGCAGAGGAGATGGCACAGCAGCTTACCGAACTCAGCGTGCCCGAGGATCGCTTCCTGTTAACGTCAATATTCGGTGGCAGCGTTGAGGAGATCGTTGCGGTCGCGGAACTGCTCGCCCCCTGCTCCGATGGCCTGGAACTGAACCTTTCCTGCCCACACGCCAAGGGTTATGGCATGGACATGGGCCAGGACGCGGACATGGTTCGTGAAATCACTGCTGCAGTGAAAGCTGTCGTAAACATCCCAGTCGTACCAAAACTGACGCCAAACGTGCCAAACATCGGTGAAATAGCTGCAGCTGCTGTTGAAGGTGGTGCGGATGCCCTGTGCGCGATTAACACCGTTGGACCCGCCTACTACACGGCGCATGGTGAACCGGTGCTCACCAACAAGGTTGGCGGCATGTCAGGCAAAGGTGTGTTGCCCATCGCCCTCAAGTGCATCCGCGAAGTCCGGGAAGCTGTTGACGTGCCGATCATTGGTTGTGGCGGCATCTCGAGCGCTGACGACGTTCGTGCATTTGAACATGAGGGTGCCAGCGTTTTTGGCGTGGGCTCCGCATTGACCGGACTGAATTCAGTACAGATAGGCAGCTACTTCGAAGAACTGTCGGCTGACCTCGCGAGCGACACAAACCAGGCTGGCGCAAACGCTCGATACGACGTGGATATGGGCTTTGAACCATACACTCTCGTCAAAAATGACCAGGTCTGTGAGGACATCACCGTGCTCACTTTCGACAGAAAGCTCGATGTCAAAGCCGGAGAGTTCATTTACACCTGGATTCCCGGTCTTGGAGAAAAACCGTTCTCTGCCCTGACCGATGATCCCTTTTCCATTGTTGTAATCGACGTTGGCATATTTACCAGTGAACTGATGACGCTCGAACCTCCGGCGCTACCGTCTACGTCAGGGGTACCCACGGCAATGCGGTGCAGCCACCCGCCGACGCGAAAATCATGTGCGTCGCCGGCGGCACCGGACTGGCCGCGGTGTACCAGATCGCAAGAGACTTTGGAGACGCGGAGGTTTTCCTCGGCGCGAGATCAGCAGAACGGCTTTACTTTCGTGATGAGTGTGCAGAAATCGCCACCCTGCACGTGGCGACTGACGATGGCAGTGAGGGGTTTCATGGCCTTGTCACCGAACTGCTGGAAGCGCGACTATCGGAGCTCAGTGACGCAGAACGGGAAAAGCTGGTCTTCTACAACTGTGGCCCCGCGCCCATGGTGCACGCTTCAGAGAAGGTCCAGCAGAAGTTCGTATCAACAGATCGCATATTCAGCGCCATTGATTACATGACAAAGTGTGGCGTGGGTATCTGCGGCGCCTGTTATGCGCCTGACGGCAGAAGACTCTGCGTTGACGGGCCTTTCCTCGCTAACTGATCGAGATAGGTCTGCACGCGCAGTCGTGCGTTGTTGTAGATGTTCATATAGAACAGCGCGTAATCAAGCCCATGGTAGCTGTCAGTTGTCCCGGAACCCATCACTGCAAACCCCGGATCGGTCTGTCTTTCTGCGAAAAGGGTGCCGTCTCTACATTGCGCGCTCGTTTGCCCCTCACGCGGTGCAAGCATCTGATCAAACACCACGTCTTTGGCTACATCGTCTTCACGTCCCATAGTGATGTTGTAGCTCCCAACTGGCACAACCGCACCGTGGTTCAGGTCGGCTGACGCGACTTCCTCATCAACCCGCCACGATAGTGGATTTGTACAAAGGGAGTCCGCAGGCCGGTCAATCGGGTCCGCGCCTTCAGGCATGGTATCCCAGTGCACAACACAGTGAAGATCATAGTGGGTCTCACAGGCTTTCACATGCTGCATGCCCGCAAACCACTCCTCAGAGAGTGGTATCAACACCGCGCCAACCAGGTAGGCCGCTACCATCCTTTCATGCAGGTCGCTTGCATCGATAACCTCTTTAACCAGGCGCATCCCGTGATGGCTACCCTGACTGTGACTTGCAACAACAAACGGACGTCCATCATTGTCATGTTCCAGATAGTGCTCAAAGGCGCGCTTGACGTCTTCGTAGGCAAAAGACAACACGTCATCACGTTCTGCCGGACTCTTGAAGTAAGCAAAAATGTTTGCCTCCCGGTAACGCGGGGCATAAACGTTGCAACAGCCGTTATAGGCACTGGCCTGGTTTGCCATCATCCACTTGGTGTTCTCCTCGGTGCCTGAGTCAGGATCCATTGGCGATATCCAGCTCGCTGTGGTGAGAAAGCCGGTTGGGTGAATGTAGAACACATCCACGGGCTGCTGACCCTGCACAGCTGCATTCACACCTGCAGGTGAGAGGTCAGCGGGATCAAGCATGTCAGGACGGGCAGCCCAGTTGGCCGCATCGGAATAGTCAGGCGCTGGCGTTTTCACTTTTGCCGCGCTGAATTCCCCCTGAGGTTCGTTGAACGCTACAAATGCGCGGAAGGCGACTTCCCCTCCTCTGCCTGAAGCAAACAACAGGGCTATCAATACAATCAGAACGCCAACGATAACGCCGACAATTTTTAGTGCTTTCACTTTGGACAACTCCCGAATCAGGTCAAGTCAGGTTTCGCACCTCGGAATCAATCTCGTTAACCCGGGCGTCGCAGATATCCAGCCGCAGATATCCAGTCGCAGATAGCGAAATTGGGGCCTGGTGGTCCAAATCATCACAGGGCCGCGAAGTTCGTGTAACTGTATCGAATTTTACAGGCTGAGATAAATAGCCAGGTTGAGACATCGGCTACCAGGTCTCTTCCCGAACCGCTTACGCGATAAGACTTACGCGATAAGACCGGGCGTTTACCACAAATTTACCTTTCGCCGTCTTGCTTGCACTCTGACACTACGCTGTACCATTACGATGTTATCGATAGATCAAACCAGCGGTTTGCTGCGTCTCTACCTGAGCTGGCAGAAGCGGATCGAGAACAACCCCGACCATGAGGCCAACGAGTTTTACCTCTGGATATCTGAAGAAAAGGAAGACGAGGACGATCTGGAAGCGACCACCGGCGGGTTGGATGGTGTAAAGGAATTCATCAACCAAAACGAAGCAATCCTCTCAGGAGCACGCTACCTTAAAGACCTGAGGGAAACCTCTGACAAGGACGTGCGTGAGGACGTTCGGATCTCAATCAACACACACCTGTATTTCACGGTGTACGACTGTACAAAAAACCCGGAACTCGAAGGCGAGATCCTGCGCGGCATCCTTCTTGATATGGCGCCAACCGGTATAAGGATAGAAACTGACGTCGAGCTGCCGCAGGGAACCATCATCACCATGACCGTCATCCAGATTGGAGATGGCGTCACCCGTTATCACCTGACCGGTGAGGTGCGATGGGCGCGACCCAGTGGCACGGTGACCCACCTCGGTATTACCATCTACGAAATCGAGGACAACGAACGCTGGCAGGAATTCTACTTCGTCATGTCCAGCAACTTCTGAGTCGCCTTCAGCTCAGGAACTGCACAGTCTCCTCAAGCGGCGCCCGATCGGTACGCGCCGTATTCGCTGGTACCCCGGTGTCCTCGTAACCAAAACTGATACCAAACAGAATTTTGACCTCCGGTGGCAGGCCGAACACCTCACGAACAAAGTCCGGGTAATTGCGCAGCGTTCCCTGTGGGCAGGACGCAACGCCATGCGTTGTCATTGCCAGCATCAGTGTCTGCGCAAACATGCCTACATCACAGGCTGTCTGCGTGCCAAAAATCTCATGCATGCCGAAGAACACGGCGTGTGGTGCGTCAAAAAACTCATAGTTTCGGCGTGCGGCGTGCGCCCGGCCTTCACGATCCTCCCACTCGATACCCATCGCACCGTAAAGCGCCCGGGCACAGGCACGTTTTCTA
Source organism: Pseudomonadales bacterium (assembly GCA_963921285.3). Taxonomy (GTDB): domain Bacteria; phylum Pseudomonadota; class Gammaproteobacteria; order Pseudomonadales; family Azotimanducaceae; genus UBA9659. The sequence continues at coordinate 3,838,127 of CAWUFD020000015.1, read as the reverse complement.
TCCTGCCACGGCGCGCCGGTACGACCATCGGGGGCATGATCTGTAACAACCTTCTCACCCGCATCAAATCGCTCAAGAAATCCCTGCCGTAAACGCCGCGTCGTATCACCTGAGGCCACACAAACATGCCAGGGTTGCACATTTGTCCCGGATGGCGCCCAGCGTGCTGTTTCAAAAATCGCACGCAGCGTTTCTTCAGGGACTTCCTCGGGGAGAAAACCGCGGGTTGATCTACGCTCATGCACCAGGTCTGAGAACTGGCGGATATTCATTTCATTAGACATTTTGTTTTCTATCCAGGTTTAACGTTTTGCGAAAGAGGATTCACCACTGATACCCGATGCAATCGGAAACTCTTCGCGATCAAACACCGCGACCATTTCGTCGGCGATATCATCAGGGGCGATAAAATAGGAAGTTGGTTTGTCAGGCAACATCGCGCGCATCTTTGGCTCATCGATGGCGCCGTCGATAGAGAAAACGGAGAACTCGAGCCCGTTAACCGAGAGCGTTTCATCCAGCAGTTCAGCGATCACACGCTGCGCTACCCTGCTCGGCGCAAGACCAAGGAAATGGCGCGGCGGATTGTAAGCGGCAGGCGAACTGCTCACCATCACGCGGGTATCCGCAGCGATCCTGCTTTTGTCCGGGAACAGCGTCTGGATTGTCTGCAGCAGGCCAGTCGCGTTGACATCAAAGCTGCCAGCAAACTGCTCGATGTCCAGTTCGTTATATTCTCCCCAGGCAGCACTTTCCGTGTTGATCAAAATCCGTGCCGGTACACCTACTTCTTCCACTATTCGACCCAGCAGCGCGGGCCATTGCTGCCGGTTACTGATATCACCTGTGCAGGCAAGCGTGCCAGGCAATTCTTCTGCAAGCCGATCGATTAGCCCGGCAGATCTCGCTACCAGTACCAGTTGGTAGTCACCGGCAACCCGGCGGGCGAGAGACTGGCCCGTGGCTTCGCCCACACCAACAATCAGGAAAACAGGTTTATTCATGTAGATGAGCACCAACCGGACCACGGGAACGAAACCGTAGCATGATCGGCGACCGAACATAATGGATCAAGCAACCTCGTCGATCCGCGCAATGATTTCCCAACATTGTTTCATCGCTTACATTCTCTGCTTACATTCTCCGCTTACATAGTGCTTACAGTCTGCCATCATCAATTTGCTAACCTGAAAATTCAAACGGGAAGGGGACATCCATATGGCAGCGCCTGAATGGCGTTTCTGGCTGGACAGCACAGACCAGGAAATTGAAACAGCTTTATCCGTGATCGGCACCCCGGTGGCACTGATCGAAGTATTACCGGACGGCTACGAGATTGTTGCCGGCAACGAACCCATGTCTTTTGTGTACGGCGTCAGCCAGGACAGGGCTCGACAACTCTGGCGAAAGAAGATCCACAGGCTTGTTGATCGCATTGAGGACGAACGTTTCGTTGCCTACCTGCGACGCTCGCTTTCCCACTACGATCAATGCGTCAATGCAAACAGCGAGATTGAAATCGAGACCAGCTACCTGCAACAGGATGGCGACCTGAACTGGTTTTCCAACATCATGACACCAGTATTTAAGGGGTCATTAATCAAACGTATCCTCGTCACAGTAACCGATGTCAGTTACAAATATCAGCGCGCACTCAGCCCGAACGGCGGCAGGCTGAGCGTCTGCGGATGGTGTCACTCGAAAGTACGCGAGGGCACAGACGACTGGATTTCGATCGAGCACCACCTGATTGAAAAACACAACTACCAGATCAGTCACGGCATCTGTGAAACCTGCATGACCACGGTGCAGGCCGGCCCGGACGACCAGCAAGTCATTCTCGATCCGCGCATGTCATATCGCATCGAAGACCAGACCGGCATTGTTCACGCTATCGTGAAAGACAAAGTTGATTACGAAGTATCGAAAGCCTTCTGGGACGATCTCGCTCGCAACCAGAAGTACGATCATTACGACGTCATCTATGATCATACGAAAACCACAGCCACACTGAGCAATGACGAGGTGAAGCGGCTGGTTGAATACACCAGTCGATATAAGGATCAACTTGCCGGTACCAGGATGGCGGTTGTGGTCGCGGATAACGTGGATTACAGCCTGGCCCAGCTGGCAGACGATCTGCCCGGTGGCCCTGGCATCGAAGTAAAACCCTTCTGGAAGTATTCAGAAGCGCGCAGCTGGGTCCGTCAATCTGTCTGATTGCTGGTGTAGTGTTGGTGTGATGTTGGCGTAAAGCGCAGCGTAGCGCCAACACCGCGACCTGTACCCAGCGGCGCAAGCTCATCCGCTGTCGTGTAAAAGTCTTCATCCAGCAGGTTATCAGCCCATAGTCGAAGCGACGTTCGCTCGGACAGATCGACATTGATCATTGCTGACAGGCGCCGATAGGCATCCAGCGGCATCTCCTCAGTACTAGCGTCGTCCGACGACAACCTGTAGTCATAGTCGATCTGGCAGTTTCCCCAGGTGTGGGAACGACCAAGAGACACCGATACTTCAGCAGGACTCATATCGGAGAGTGTCATGCCGTTTTCATCTTCTCCCTGCATCCAGTGTCCTGACGTATCCAGGCGAAAGTTACCCGGCAACAGACGACTTGCTGAAAACTCCACACCCTGGATCGTGCCTTCATGGAGATTGCGAAAGGTCAGGATACGATCAGCAACCTCGACGCGCTCAATGTAGTCATCTATGTCACTGCGAAACACAGCCACGTTAAAACTGTAGCTGTCCGCCTCGGTGTTGAAACCGATTTCCAGCGACCGTGAAGATTCCGCATCAAGCGCAGGGTTACCTATTACCAGGCCACGGCCGGTAACGCCGCTGAAAAACTTCTCGGTAAGTTGCGGAAATCGAAACGCGGAACCAAACTCAACATAGACACCAGTGTTCGAATTGATGTCATATCTCGCGGCCAGCGCGCCCGTCCAGCTGGCATCACTCTGCCGGTCACCGTCACCGCGTTGAACCGCGTGGGAATAACGAGCCCCTGCCTGGATCAGCCACTTGCCCTGTTGCCATTGCCCGTCAGCAAAGATCGCATCTTCGCGCTGGCTGCCGTCGAGGTTGGCAATGGTCTGCGGCATCAGCAAGAACACGGATTCATCAATCACAACGTCACTGCGCTGCTGACGTTCGATGCCTGCCCGGTAGATACTTGAGCCACGCTGCCAGCGATGGATAAAGCTTGCCCCGAAGTCCATTGACGAGGACGCCGTCAGCACCGCTGCCCGCCCAGGTTCCGTAACAAACGTATCCAGCGATTGATCATGCAGGTAAACCTCGAGGTTCCAGCGATCATTCCGCTGCAGGCTGAGGTGGGTGAGGTAGTGTGTTTCCTCGGGATAGTCCGTAACCCGGGCAAGCGGGTAGTCTGACGATGATTTACCGATATCACGACCCTGACCCGCTGCCGCGGAGAGCTTAACGAACAGCGTATCGGTCAGGTCCGTCTCCCACAGCAGGCTGGCAGAGCCTCGCTTCATTGCGTCGTTCAGGTCCCTGCCCTCAGCGTCTTCACTTTGCCCGTGTTCACGGTAGGCGACACCAAATGACAGAGTCTCGTTTCCGGTACCAGCCCCCAACATTCGCTGCTCACCGTTACTGTATCCGGACACTGTCAGCATGGGCGTGGTAAACCTGCGTGGCGCAGTGGCAACCACACCACCCATGGCACCACTGCCAAAAAGGAGCGCACCCGCACCTTTGACAACCTGGACATCACCCACAAGGAACGGGTCGATAAACGTTGCAGAGTTGCCAGCGCGACGTTCAGTGGCAAGCGGCACACCGAACATGCGGGTCTGGATACGTGCCCTCGAGAATCCACGCACCGAGTAAGCCTGCAGACTGCCACCCTGGCCGTTTAGTGACACTGCAGGAAGATCACTGATCAGGTCCGCTATAGTGATACCTGCAGCAGCATGGTCAGTTACCCGAACGATGCCAGGTGTTTTGAGTAGCGCGTGTTGACCACTGGCATCCCTGGCAGCAAACACCACCACTTCTTCCAGGTCTGCCAGGAGCGGCTCTGAAAGAAGCGCAAACAACAAAAAGACAGGCGGACCAAGGCGCCGAGAATATCTTGTATCTATGAAGGATGTTCCCTTACAAGCAGCTGCAGCAGTGAACTTGAATCAACCACCCTGCATCAGCCACGCACCGACGGGATCAACGGTTTCAATATTTAGCTGACCGGCAAGACCAGCCGCGCGATGAATCACGATCTCCTGGTACTCTGGCGAACCGATCATATCCAACATCGCCTTGCGGCTCGGATACATGGCAATGGCGATGGTGTCCCAGAGTTCCTCCACCTCACCCAGCATCAGGCGCTCGACGGCCGCAGAGAACATCGGTGCGCCGCCGTGTGTTACCAGCAGCTTGCCGACCTCGGCCCCGTAAATGGCATAAGCCTCCTGCCCGCTAAGTGATGTCTCCCGGCCATCCGGGTACTCTGCTTTGTCTTTGAACTTCAACAGGTTGACCATGTATATCGGCTTGTCGTGACCGGGCTCGAGAAACTCCTTCATCTGGTCTTCGCTGGGCGAGACCTTGTTGTTTACTTCCATTGCGACTGACTCCAAGTTTTCAGGCAGGAAGGCTAACAGATTTGCCGGGTGAAGAATTGTCAGGACGTGATGCTTGGTCGCGATGCGTTTAATGCATCGCGTGCTGTCCCGGCAGCATTCTTGTAAGTCGCCATGAAACTCGCTACAGCGTCTTTATCTATCGCATCCGCAATATCCACTCCCGCCGCAACTTTTTCCTCGATTTCAAAAAGTACGCCCATCGGACCTTCACCCCGGTTTCTCAGCACCAGCTGGTTAACCGGCTCAAGTAACCTTGCCTCGTAGGCATCAACTGCCGCTTCGGTAATGCCGTGTTCCTGCAAACACGCGCCGAGCACCCTGGTATCCACAATGCCCTGGCTGGCGCCACCGGAGCCATGCGGAAACATGGCGTGTGCAGCATCACCGATCAGTGCCACGCGGCCATCCACCCAGCTCTCCACGGGATCACGATCCACCATGGGATACTCCCATATGGCAGTCGACTTACCGACGATCTCAGGCACGTTCATCCAGTCAAAATCCCAATCTGTGAACTCATGCATAAATGCCCCAGCCTGTGCACGCTGGTTCCAATCACTCTTGTCTACTTCAGCTGAGTCCGGGCGCAGCTCCGCAATCCAGTTCAAGAGGGTTTCGCCTTTATCGTCGAGCGGTTCGATCGGATAACAGATAAATCGCTGCGACAGGCCACCAACCATCACAAAAGAATTCTGGGTGCGGATAGGCCTGGAACGGGACACCCCGCGCCACATCACTGCACCATTCCAGTTGACGTCACCCTGGTCCGGATACATCTGTGCCCTGACCTGTGAACGAATACCATCAGCACCGATCAGCAATGCACCGCTCTGCGAGAAGACCTCACCATTTTCGCGCTCAAACCAGGCTGTCACTTCATCTCCCTCATTTTCGTAACGAAGGAACTTCGCATCACAAACCACGCTGTCATCACCAAGCCGCTGGCGCACCGCCTGCAACAGGCGCATCTGGAACTGACCCCGGTGTACCGAGAACTGCGGCCAGTGATAGCCCGCCCGGGTACCACGGGATTCCGTCCAGATAGGATGACCACCATAAAAAAACAGCGCCCACTCCTGCGCTTCGATACCTATCTCGCGAAGGTCTGGCTCGAGCCCAAGCTGAAACAGTTCACGCACCGCGTTGGGCTGCAGGTTGATACCCACACCGAGCGGTTTAAGTTCAGGCACTGCTTCGAACACCTTCACCGGAACGCCAATCTCGTGACAGGTTAATGCCAGGGTCAGGCCGGCAATACCACCACCTGCAATGAGAACAGTCATTTGTTACCTCCAGAAAAGCGGCGATAAATCATTTGCCGCATCTGCTCGTTATACGAGCCTTTCATTTTCCTGTATGTCGACTTGCCGAACATCTGCTCGAGCGTGGGTTCGGACATCAGGATGTAATTTGCTGCGCCAAGAAACTGGTAAAGGCAGGCCAGCGCACCGGGTTTATCGAGTTCGGGGTCGAGTTTCATCACCATGTCGCGCAGCGTTTCAAGATAGGGTTTGAGGTACCAGTTGCCGGCCGTCTGGGCACGGTCCTGGTTATCGAGCAGTTCCCGCATGATCAGCCGGGCTGCTTCCCCACCGGTTCGCCCCGAGCCAAACTGATCTACCATGATCGACTCAAACTGGCGCAGCGGGTCCTCCTCAGTCTCTACGACGGCAGCAATGTCTGTCATAAAGGTTCGCGATATACGTTCGAGAACCTCACCATAAAGTTTTTCCTTGTTACCAAAGTGGTGTAACAAGGCCTGCTTGGTCAGCCCGAGCTCACTCGCAATGCTGGCAATACTTGCCCCGTAAAAACCCTTTTCCGAGAACTGCCTCTGCGCTACCGCGAGGAACTGGTCACGTGTAGAACCGCTCATTTACCCTCCAACCGAACGCTGAATTTTACTCGACCGGTTGACAACTTACCAACCGGTAAGTTAATTTGTCGTCCGAACTTACCGACCGGTAAGTAAGCAATCAAAAGACTGTAACAAAACAGGAGCAACCGATGCAGAAATCAGTTGAACAAGCGCTGTTATCAGAATTGATCTCCCTCCAGGAATCCGGCGAGCAATTCCTGGATGAGGATTGGGTGACCTCCCCTGTCACCCGCTATGGCGAAGCGCAGTTCCAGCGTGAACTGTCAGCGATTTTCAGGAAGGAGACCCTGATCGCCCTGCACGCCAGCGAGTTAGCAGCGCCGGGGGACTTCGTAACGAGGCGTATTCTGGATCTGCCGCTGCTCTTTACCCGCGGCACTGACAGTATCGTGCGTTGCTTTCTCAATGTATGTCGGCACCGCGGTGCAGAACTCGTTGGCGAGCAGAGTGGTTGCAAACATCGTTTTACCTGTCCCTATCACGCATGGACTTTCGATACGCTTGGAAACCTGAAAGGTGTACCGCACCGGGCAAGCGGATTCCCGGGTCTCGATACCGAAGACATGGGACTGGTCAGCCTGCCTTGTGAGGAACGCCATGGCTGGATCTGGTTCAATACGACACCGGATTCACCGCTGGACCCGGAAGCCACGCTCGGCGATTTACGCGACGACATCATCTCACTTGGTTTTGATGAGATGCAGGTTTTCGATGTCACGACGCGGCACGCAAAGGCGAACTGGAAATTCCTGATCGAGGGCGGACTTGAGGCCTATCATTTCAAGGTCGCTCACCGGGATACTATCGGTGCCCTCTTCCAGAACAACCTTTCCTCGTACCAGATGTTTGGCGATCACATCCGCTCCGTCCTGCCGCGAAGTCACCTGCAGGAGTTACAGGGCCAGGCCAGGGAGTCCTGGAACATCAGGCAGGCCTCTAATCTGCTCTACACGATTTTCCCGGGCTCGCAGTTCCTCGTGCAGGCAGATCACGTCGTCTGGGTCCAGGTAGAACCCACGTCTGCAGATGAGTCGTTTCTGCGTTTGGTTACGCTGGTACCGTCCAGCGAAAACACCGACGCTCGGGCAGGGTATTGGCGGAAAAACCACGATTTCACGGTAGAGGTGCTCAGCGAAGACTTTGCAATCGGCGAAGGCATCCAGCGCGGTGTAGGGTCTGGTGCCAATACACATTTCAATATCGGTCGATATGAAGGTGCGCTGCAGCAGTTTAACCGCAGCGTGGAATCGAGAATCAGTGAGTACAGCAACGAGAGGAGCTAAACCATGAGCGACAACATGAGTGACGTAGTGCTTTACAACAGCAAAGACGCCATTGCCACGATCACCCTCAACAGGCCCGAGAAGTTCAACACGCTTCGAGGTGATGTGATCGAGGGGCTTGAAGCATGCCTGCAGAAAGCAAACAGGGACAATGACGTGAAGGTCATCATTCTTGAAGGTGCTGGTGACGCATTCTGTGGCGGCTTCGATTTTTCCGGCGCGGGATACGGCAGTACGCAGCAGGCAGAACGCGATCCCGGTATGGACATGTATAACGTAAGCAGTCGTTTCACGAGTTACATGAACACCTTCATGGGGTTATGGCGAGGCCTGAAACCGACAATTGCGAAGGTGCATGGCTATTGCGTGGGTGTGGCTCGGAGCTCGCATTGTGCGCCGACCTCGTGATCGCTTCAGACTGCGCCCGCTTCGGCACACCTTATTCTCGGGTCTGGGGTTGTCATCTGTCTGGTATGTGGGTGCAGCGGTTAGGCTTGTCCCGCGCGAAGTACTATGCGCTGACCGGTGAATGGGTCAGCGGCAAGGAGGCTGCTGATATTGAACTTATCAACTTCTCCTATCCTCTCGAGCAACTTGATGAGGAAGTCCAGAAACTGGCTGGGAAACTCACCACTATGCCGCTTACCCAGCTTGCAGCCATGAAACTCATCGTAAACCAGGCCCATGACAACATGGGGCTGCAGAGTACACAGACATTGGGCCCCATTCTCGATGGCATCATGCGGTTTACACCCGAAGGTGTGAACTTCATTGATGAGGCGAGGCAGAACGGTGTCAGATCTGTCATCGAGAAGAGAGATGGGCCTTTTGGTGACTACAGCCAGGGCGCACCCGAGGACCAGCCTCGGCGACGCAGCGAGTTGAACCTGCCGCAGGACAGACCTTAAGTATATTTACCTGCGCCGCTCACCAGACCCCACCCATCTACGCATGGGTTCGGGGTCTACACGTATGACCAGCGGTTCTGCATCGACGACACTATCCAGATGCTGCGGGTCACCATCCTTCAGGTACTGGTTAAAAAAAGCTGTCGTCAAACGACTTTGCGCCAGCAGGGTTGCATGACCATCAACCGGTCCATGTACGAGCAGCACTGGCGGCAGTACTGCTTTGCCAAGGGCAGAGAGGGACAGCGCCGCGTCTGTAAAATCAGCGTGTCCGTTAGCAGGAAACGTCACCCTCAACACGTCAGGCGAGCTGCCAAACGCCGCATGTAATTCAAAGTACAGATCCTGACCGCCAAGCCGGGATGGGTAGCCACCATCCATGACCAATGCCGGTACCCGGATCTTCGTGTTGCGCATGGCAGGTACACCAATACCACCATCCAGGGAAACGACAGCATCGCAGCGCCTGTCCTCGTGGCAGGCCAGCGTGGATGATCCGCCACCTGCCGACATGCCGAGAAAACCAATGTGTTCAAAATCCATCGCGCCGATAAGTTCATCAACGTCAGGCCCATGTTCATCTGACTGAAGTGCATCGAGTACCGATGAGAAGTCTTTTGCCCATACCGGCAGACGTCCGGACACCATTTCTATCGGTTCAAACTTCTGTAATCCCCAGTCATACCGGTCCACATCCGGCAGGAAAAACGCATCCATCAACCCGGTTGTCGCGTGTTCAGCAAACATCTCGGCGACCATGGGGGATTTCGGTACCTGTGTGCCATCGGGCAACACCATGGCAGCACTTTCCCCGGGGTGGGAGATGCTGACAACGATGTAACCCTGGCTCGCCAGCTGCTCCATCAGCATGGCATTGCTGAACACCGAACCGCTGTATCCGTGACTGAATATCAATAAAGGGTAAGCACCGTTTTTCACCTTCGGCCCGTCGTGAGCGTGGGTCGAAACCCGGTCGAGCGATTCAGACAGCAGTACCAACGGATTAACTCCGGCTGGCCCGAACAGTGTGTTCACCCGCCTCTCTTCTTCGCTGGCCCGCTGCAGCACTGGTTCATCGCCCACATCGGCGGGATACCAGGCGCGAACCAGGAAGCGACGTGGCATTTCATCAACCGTGTCCCAGGATTCTCCCCTGGTGCCATCGATGAGCAGGAAGGTTCGAGCGCCGACATCATGATCACCCTCGGTATCGGGAAAGGTTATGGAAACCGAGAGCAGCAATACCGGCAGTGCGGCTATGAGTGCTACAACGAACATAGCGGCACCCGCTAACGTTCGCGCGAAATGCCCCCCAGCAAAACCGGTCAGCAGGCAGCCAAAGACGAAAAACACGGAAAGCATCAACGCCGGCAGCACGATATGAAGCCCGGAGATGTACATTACCGCACCCGCTGCGAGGGCCGTCACTGCAAACAACACGAGCAAACGAACACCTGCTCCCGATGCCAGGACAATGGGGAATCCGACAACCGCAAAAATCAGCAATGACTTGAGAAGTAACATCGACGCCGAAGATACCACAGGTACCGTCAGCCGGTTTTCTCTACGCAATTTAGTATAAGGATGTATATGATTGCCCGGAGAAAGTCAGCTCAGGACGCCTCAGCGCAATCCACCTTGGAAACAATCAACCGCTACTCGCCAATCCTGGCCTACGCCCTGCTCGCCCTTGGCAGCCTCGTGATCTACCGTGATTTCGGCATGTCATGGGACGAGGGTGTGCAATCCGAATACGGTGAACTGGTGCTCGAGTACTTCCGTTCACTCGGAGAAGAAACCGCTGCGCTGGATTACCGCAACCTGCACCTGTATGGCACGTTGATAGAGCTGAGCGCCGCCTGGTGGTATGACGGTACAACCGGTGAGTGGATATATATTCGCCACCTGTGGATCGGACTGGTGGGCCTCACGGTTGTTCCAGCATTGATGGCCCTGGCAAAAAATTACGATGCCTCGATCATGCTGCCGATACTGGCGGCAGCAGCGATGCTCATGCTGCCGCGCTACAATGGCCACCTCTTTTATAACTCAAAAGACGTTCCACTGGCGGCGACGATCGCCATCGCCATCGCAGCGATGGCTTATTACCTGCAACCGGGCAGACAGGTTTGGGGAAGGGCAATCCTGGTTGCTGTTGCCATGGGTACGGTTGGCGCGATCAGGCCAGCTGGCCTGCCCATCATCCTGGTGATGGTTGCTGCCGGAGCGCTTGCACTGGTGTTCCAGGAATACCTGCGTGACAAAAAGCTGCCTACGGAGCTGCTGCAACGCCTGGTGGTCCAGGGTATTGCCGTACTGGCAATTGCCTGGCTGATCATGATTGCGCTGTGGCCCTGGGCGCACCAGGCACCGATCAGCAATCCAGCTTACGCCATGCTGTACGCGGCGAAGTTTCCCACGCCCGGGTCTATATTTTTTGAAGGCACCTACATCCTCACAACCCAACTGCCAAGATCCTATCTTCTGCACAACCTGCTGTTGACGACGCCGGTTTCGGTACTGGCCTTCTTTCTGCCTGGACTCGTTGTTCTCGCAAGAAGACTGAGCCAGCCCGAACGGGATGCGTTTCCGGTTGAGGTGCTTATTGCTACCTGGCTGGCGCTGCCTCTCCTGATGTTCCTGATCCTGGTACCTGTTACGGGTGCCGGGATTCATCATTTCCTCTTTGTCCTGCCAGCGATAGCCTTTATTGCTGCGATCGGTGCCAATCTTGTTGCAGACCTGCTCGCCACCCGGATATCCCGGATAACAAGCAATATCATTGTAATAGCGATCCTGCTGGTGCCACTCGGCGACCAATTTCGACTGCACCCGTACCAGATAAGTTATTACAGCGAACTCGTAGGTGGCCTTAAGTCGGCTGGTCATTCATTCGAGACCGACTACCTGGTGTCCAGTCACCGCGAAGCGATCGGCTGGCTGAATAAACATACCTTTGATAAGGGTGAAGAAAATGTGAACGTCCTTATCGCCGCCAACAACCTTTCCATCACAACGGCATCAACGTTTGCATCTTCACGCCTCAACCTGATCACCACCCTTGATGCTTCAAGAGAACCCAACCTGCCCGACAATATCGATTATTACATCTCAAGTTATCGCTACGAACTTGACCACAATTTTCCGGAAGCACCGGTGATCTACGAGGTGAAACGCGAGGGAATACGCTTCATGGTAGTCAAGGGCCGGGCTGAGGAGCCCTGATCAGGATAGAAAAAACACGCAAAAAAAAGCCGGTGTAAACACCGGCTTTTTTCTGTCGTTTTGGCTGAGCCGAATCAGACACCTGATTCCTTGGTGGTCTCAACAATTGCTGCTGCAACCTTGTAAGGATCGGCGTTAGATGCCGGGCGACGATCTTCCAGTCGACCCTTCCAGCCGTCTTCCACAGTACCGATAGGGATACGGATAGAAGCACCACGGTCAGAAACACCGTAGCTGAACTGCTCAATAGACTGTGTCTCATGCTTACCGGTGAGACGCTGATCGTTGTCGGCGCCGTATACTGCAATGTGACGCGCAACGTTCTTGCCGAACTGCTCACAGATCTTGGTGAAGGTGTCTTCACTGCCTGACTCACGCATCGGCGTGTTGGAGAAGTTCGCGTGCATACCGGAACCATTCCAGTCAGTGTCGCCCAGAGGCTTCGGATGCCAGTTAATAGAGTATCCGTGCTTCTCTGCGGTTCGCTCGAGAATGTAACGCGCAAGCCAGGTTTCATCACCGGCTCGTGCAGCACCTTTTGCAAACACCTGGAATTCCCACTGGCCTGCTGCCACCTCACCGTTGATACCTTCAACGTTCAGGCCTGCTTCAAGACAGAGATCGAGATGCTCTTCAACAACTTCACGGCCGTATGCATTCGAGGCACCAACCGAGCAGTAGTACGGACCCTGCGGACGCGGGTAACCTGCAGCCGGGAAGCCAGGAGGCAGTGCGGTGTGCGGATCCCACAGGAAGTATTCCTGCTCGAAACCGAACCAGAAATCATCGTCATCATCATTGATAGTTGCACGACCGTTGGACTCGTGCGGTGAACCGTCCGGGTTCAGTACCTCGGTCATAACGAGGTAGCCGTTCATTCGATCCGGATCCGGAATAATTGCCACTGGCTTCAGCAGGCAGTCAGAGCTGCTGCCATCAGCCTGCTCCGTGGAACTGCCGTCAAAAGACCACATCGGGCAGTCTTCGAGGTTGCCGCTGAAATCGGACTCAACCCTGGTTTTACTACGCAGGCTCTGTGTTGGCTTATAACCGTCCAGCCAGATGTACTCCAACTTACTCTTCATAGTTTTGTTTGCTCCTCACTACTAATAAATCTCCCCAGATGGGGTTTGAACCTAAACTGGTGCAAGTTGACTGTGCAATTTGCGTTCCTATTTTCTGGTTTTTGTTATTGAAACACCGTTAATCCCGTGGGGCGCCCTGAAAGCCTTTCCTGGTGCCGCCTGTGTGGGAGGTACGAATTTTTCGCGCGGAATAGTAACACGCATTTCGGCTCAGCAGCGGGCGCTGGCGCAAACAGATACGCACCAAAAATGATCGTAAATCCAATACTGTGCGCCTAAACGCACTATTTTGGTGCGCTTCTTTGATGCATTTACCGGCTGTGCTAGATCTTTTCGCAGGTCAGGTGGATTCCTGCAGCAACCGCACGATCTCCAGGCAATCGTCGGGCCTGCCGGATGGTGATTTTGAAAGGCAGGACATCACAGTGCCTTCCAGCAGCGACGGCAACCGGCCACGATATCGGGCTGATATGGGTTCGGGTATCTCGTTGATGACCTTCTCCTGCATTTCACGCACCGTTTCCGCCTGTGCCGGGGTTACCCCTGTCAGCAATTCATACAGCAGTACACCAAGGGAGAAGATATCGCTGTGGTGATCGATACCGGGATCGTTCTGGAGTTGCTCCGGGGACATGTAAGTTACCGTGCCCTCAAGACCACCCTGCCCGGTCACACCGGTAATGGCACTGCTGTCCAGCATCGTCAGGCCATCCTTGCTGTCCTGTTCCCCCGGTTGTTCATCGCGTGACCAGACTTTGGCAAGCCCCCAGTCCAGCACGAGTACTTCGCCATAAGCACCAACAAGCACATTCTCCGGTTTGATATCTCGATGGATCACGCCGTGGCTGTGCGCATACGCCAGCGCCTGTGCAACCTGGATGACAATATTGAGGAGTTGGCCAAGATCGTATCGTTCGCGATAGTCGAGCACCTCCCGAAGCGTATAACCGTGCACCAGCTTCATGGTGAAATACAGATCACCACGCAGGTCCCTGCCAAGTTCGTAGGTAGGCACCGTTGATGGATGCTGTAACATCGCACTGATGCGCGCCTCACGCAGGAAACGTACCTGTTCAACTTCGTTGTCGCGGTACTCCGGCTTCAACTGCTTGTAACAGATGGTTCGGCCCAGGAAGCGGTCCTGGCATGACTGGATAATCGCCTTGCCGCCGCGCGCAATCGTCTTGAAGTAAAGATACCTGCTGGATGGGTTGAGTTTTTCCGGCAGCGGTGTGTCAGTATCTTCAAGATAGAGGACACCGGAGGAGTCGGGTTGCTCAAGATAGCGGTTCATAGACGACCTTCACTTCACTCCTCGATATTGTCCACCCAGTACTGCACATTTACTAGGAAGAATTGACAGGCTTCAACGTGGACACGCAGGCAGTCAAACACAACGCTGGTATCGCCGCATCAGTGGTACCGCAGCTCATCCTGATCTGGGTGCTGATCGATGTTTGGCGATTCCCCATGGACTGGGACAATGGCCAGTGGGTCGCAACCGCGGTCGAACTGATCGTGGCGGAATTTTTCCTGCTGCATTCCGGCGTTTTTATGGCGGGCATCGCCATGGAAGAAGATCCATCAGAACGATTCAACGCGTTCGCCTGGTTGTTCCTTGTTTACGCCGGCATCATCGGGACGATGTCTTATCTCGCCGGCTCAGCATCACTTTTTCTTATTTTCGGTGGCGTCATGCTCGGCAGGTTTGTGACCCTTGTCATCGCTGTGGATGAAGGCGCGGCCCACCTCGGCTGGCGCTCGATATACGGTGCCATCCTGTATGTCCTGCTCGTGCCTGCCTCAATCTTTTTGCCGGTGCCTGAGCTTGGTATTACAACCAGCGTGCAGCGCCTGGCCTTTCCGGAGGGAGAGGGTGTCTGGGTGATGGAACCGGAACGCGGCATCGCCATGGCGCTCGCCTATTTTTCAATAATGGTGTACCTGGAAATGTTCAAGTTCCCCGCGCTGCAGGCAAAGATGCAGGTAGAGATTGACGCTGAGAAAGCCCAGCAGAAAAAAGAGAGCGACAACAGCTAGCTTGATCGCTGTTTGTTCACTAAAGACGCTTACCGAAAAACACCGTACGCGGTTCTTCATCCAGACCCAGAGATGCGTATTCAGCAAGCTTTCTGGCATCAGACCTGACCGACGCAAGATCCGCATCCATGTTCGACACCTTAAGATTTTCCACACCCAGGAGTTGTACAAAATACACCGTGGTTGATGCACCCATGCCACCACGCCCGGCAATACCAATCCCAACTCCATTAAAATTTGCGAGCGAATAGTGCTGCTCGTGCTTGAAACCCAGCACGCGGAATGACTTCTCAACGCTGCCAGTAGCATTATCGATCGATACCCGGGTGTTGGCAGACAGGGCTGCGAAAATTCCGATGATGCAAGGCATTGTGAACATCAGGAAAAACATAAAGGCTGCTGCACCCGGCGCCTGGAATACAATGTATAGACTGATGAGCGACATGGCTGAAAGCAGGATAGCAATCGCCTTGCCCATGGTTTCGGGGGATCTGAATTCCATCCGCTGATGTTATAACCGGTAAAACCGATAATAAATATAGAAAACTCCGGCTTATCAAATAGCAAAAATCGCTGCATGCTGAGGCTGTAAACACATCTTCAGAACAACGGAAGAACACATGACAGAACCCGTGATTGTTACCGGTGCAGGTCCCGTGGGGCTGGTGTCTGCAATGGATCTCGCCTGGCGGGGTATTCCCTGCATCATCCTCGAGAAAAGAACAGATGAAGCGCCGGCACATCCACGCTGCAACACAACCAGTGCCCGCACCATGGAAATCCTGCGCCGCCTCGGTTGCAGTGAAGCCTACAGGGCCTGCGGACTTGCGCCGGATTATCCTAACGATGTGACCTACAGCACCGGCATAAAAGGCAGGGAGTTTGCTCGCTATCATCTGCCGGCGGCAGGTGCGTCGGTGCATGCGGAGAGAACCGCGCATGATGGCGGCTGGCACTCCTCGGAGCGTCCACACCGCGCCACGCAGTTCTACCTGGAACGGGTCCTGCGCGAGCATGCGCAGTCTTTTGATCTTATTGAACTGCGCTTCTGCGAGGAGGTAACCGACGTTCGCCAGGACTCATCGTCCGTTACCGTTACCTGCAGGCATACGCAAAGTGGTGAAGTATCAGAACTGAGCACCCCTTATGTGCTCGCTTGTGATGGCGGGCGCTCCGATGTTCGTAAAGCCTGCGGCATCAATATGGTCGGTGGATACACCGGCCTCGGGCGCAACCAATCGGTGGTGTTTCGTTCAAAAGATGTCCGGCCGATCATGGAGCAGCACAACGGGCTTGGCTGGATGAACTGGACGGTGAACCAGGCAGGTCGAGGCAACCTGATTGCCATCGACGGCGATGAGCTCTGGCTGACGCACCTCAGCCTGATGCCGGAGCAGGAAGAGGTAACCGAAGATACAATCGCGCGACACATCAAAGCTGTGATTGGCGAGGACATCGACTACGAAGTCGAACACACCGAAATCTGGCAGCTTAATCGACTGGTAGCAGAACGATATCAGGAAGGCAGGGTTTTCCTGGCGGGCGACGCCGCTCACATCTGGCCGCCCTACGCAGGCCACGGCATGAACACAGGTATCGAGGACGGTGTCGCCATCACCTGGATGATTGCCGCGGTGCTGCAGGGCTGGGCATCTCTGGACCTGCCTAAGGCCTACCAAAAGGAAAGGCACAACATCGGTGAAAAGGTATCACGTGCTGCGGAGGGCCTCGCCGCTGGCCAGGCGAATATCTGGAAGAGCATCGACGATGTTACTGAACTCGACGCAGATACGGAGGCAGGCGATGCACTACGAAAGCGCGTGCGTAACCAGCTCGTCATGACAGATAGTGTCCAGTTCAACGCACAGGGCATGAACTTCGGGCTGCACTACGACGAGTCGCCGATCATTGATTATGACGAGGCGCAGCCGCCTGCTTACGAAATTCGCAATTACACACCATCAACCGTCCCGGGCTGCCGGGCACCCTACTTTGCGTTCATAGAGGACGGCACGCCGATCTATGATCACATCGGCCATGGTTACAGCCTGCTCTGTACCGACGCGGGCGTCGATGTATCCGGCCTGGTCACTGCAGCAGCAGCCTGCGGCATGCCACTCAACGTTATCGACATTGAATTCGAACCACGGGCGAGAGATGTTTATGACCATGCGCTGGTCATCGTCAGGCCCGATGATCGCATCGCCTGGCGCGGCAACGCCTCAGCGGCAGATCCCGAAGCCCTGATCGATATGCTGCGGGGCTGCCACATGAAGGCTACCACTTGAAATAGGAAGGCAAGGACACCAGCACGCCTTCAAGCCATGCCCGTTGTAACACCGGCGCAACTTCAGATGGCGCGCCTTGCGCACTGATGTCGATAGCGGTTGCCCAGGTATAGGCGGGCACCGAGTGCGTCTCGATGTATTTCAGCAGGTGGTCCTCCACAAATGACATCAGTGCTGCATCAAATGACATGGCCGCGAACCGCTGCTTCTCAAAGTTACCGAGAAGCTTTTCAGCTAATTGCTGCTGGCCGCTCACGTCACATGAAGACATACAGGCTGCTATCTCAGCGGTAGGCAGGTAATAACTTGCGCGCCATCCTGCAGCGGTGATCCGGTCAGCCGAACCGTCCAGCGCACTGATCTCCACCAGGGTGCGCGCAGAAATATCAAAGGATGCATCAAGATCAGCCAGGTGACCCAGCGCGGCTTCGACGTTGCCGATCGACGCATTTTTCCAGTCGAGCCAGTATTCAATCGCCCTCACCTCCTGGGTCAGCTGACGCTGCAACGTCAAACCAATATCCGGTGCAGGGGGGTGAAAGACGCGAAACTCACCATCCACAAAAACTACATCCAGCTCCACCCCGCTGAAAATTTCTGCAGCTTCCTGCAACGATGCGCCCGTATTGATCCGGTGTGCCCATACTCGCTCATCATCAATCGCAAGCAGGTTTGCACGTGCGCGTTCGATATGATCCGCGCCTGCATCAAAGTTGTCGTAGCCAAGACGTCCATTCAACGTGTCACGCTTATAGGGCACATAGCTGTCCGAGAAAATACTCCGCGAAGATGTGTCCTCAATCCCCGCCACGCCCAACAGGTCAACTATGCCGAAGGATAGATCTTCCAGGCTTGCCCTTCTGCCAGGCACCGCGTTGTAAGGTGGAAAGTTACTACTGCGCCACACAACAAACGGTATCTCCACGTGTCGATGAGAATGCTGCCGGCTGTCATGGCCATTGTTCAAAATAGGCGCCTCTCCATGGTCTGCCAGGTAAACGACCGCGGTCGGATGGCCAGACTTTTTAGCCAGTCCCACCACCTGCTCCAGGAACATGTCAACGTAGTTCACGGCGCGATCGTAACAGTTGAGGCTTGAGAAGTAGGTCACCATACCTTCCTCTGCGAGCAATCCTGACAGTGCGCGCAGATGATTACCGAAGAACCGCTCGTTCATCACCGGCTCGTCATAACGCAGCGCCCTGACTTCAAAAGCGTCCGGTACCATCTCGCAATAAGGAAAATGTGTTGCCATCATGTGGACAAAGATGAGCTTGCCACTGTCACCGCTGAGCGCGTCCTGCAGCGACGCCAACATGACCTCGTCATGCACTTCGCGCTTGCGCTTAAGTCCTGTCGAGGGATCGTGGTAAATCACCTTGTCGCTTTCCGCAGCCATGGCTGCCACTGCGTTATCCCAGATACCAATCGGGTTCTGGTTGGATAGCCACCAGGTTTCTACGCCCGCCAGCCCCGCGACCGATACAACGTCAGCACTTTCCGTCATTTCCGGAAACTCACCGCGCGGACCAAACGTCAGCGCCTGGCTGAGAGATTCCACGGTGTGCGAATGGGTGGCGATGACATCCAGGTATACATCCAGCTCGTCACCGAGGCTTTCAAGAAAGGGCGTCGTATCGCGTGGATAGCCATAAACACTTAAATGATGCCGGGAGGTCGACTCACCCATCACCACAATCACATTGCGATCCAGCGGCGCCGAAACCGGTCCGATCCCGGCCAGGACTGACTGTCGGCTTTCCCGGTATCCCGACAGTGTCTCCTGGTAGGCGCGTGCCGTATCAATCACCAGCAGCGGCAGGCTCCGGCCTGCGTACAGGGCACATACACCAAGCATCAGCACACCGAGTGGTTGATACACGGGAAGCCTGCCAACCTCGCTCGCAAACAGGCTGCCACCAACAACAAGAGAGCAGATGATTACCATCGGCACGAGCTTGTCGGTGCTAAACAGTGTCAGGTATGAAATCGCTTCCGTCTGATCGGTCTGGAACACCGCATCGATGGTCTCGATTAAGACTGGACCATAGGTTTGCAGATTGTCGGCGTGCACAATCGCCATGAAGATGAGCGGCAACAGGGCCGCGAGGTACAGCAGTCGTGAAATCCGGAACACCGCAGGTGTTGAAAAGAAAAGTACCGCGGCAAGACTCAGCTGAAGCCCGAGGTGCAGGGCGGCAAACTCCAGCGATACGCTGTATACCAGGCTGATGATACCCATCACCAGCAGCAGTGCCGCGAGGTGAACAGTTTGTGTGTTAACCATGGGCGTCGATTCTGAATTGTCTGCGAGGCTTGCGCAATGTGGCTCTGATCAAATTCAAGGCATAATCACTGCATGGCCGAAACCGTAAAAAACAACAAACCTTCGCTTAAGATCGAGGCGGTACATGAGTGGCTGCAGAAACGGTTTGGTAAAGGTGTCAGTGTGCCGGAACCATTATCTGGAGGTTTCTGGTCCGCTGCTTTCGCGTTCAAGGTGGAAGCTGAAGATCTTGTCATTCGATTCAATCGCAGCCCGGAAGGCTTCGCCATCGACCAGGCTGCGATGCGCTTCAGACAGGCCGGTGTACCGGTCCCGGTGGTGACGGAAACAGGCACCGCACTGGATTTGGCTTATGCGATAAGCCATCGCAAGCGTGGCATGTTCCTGGAAGACAGCTCCCCAGGCCAGGCACCCCATGTAAAGATTCTTCTCGCGGATCTGTTCAGGTGCATGCGGACCGTCCCACCCGAAAATGTTGAGTGGTACCAGGCGGGTATATCAAGGAGCTGGCACGAGTACCTTTCAAGAAGCCTCTCACCAAATCTCGAACTCGGCTCTCGCCAGACAGTACGGGCAGTTTACCAGGAGGCCAGTGATCGCATCGCAGAGCTGTTACCCCTATGCCCGGAGCGACGGGACCTCGTACACGCAGACCTGCTCCACCAGAACGTTCTCATCTCAACCGATGCCGATAAGATCGAGGCGGTCTTCTCATGGAAGTGTTCCTGCTTTGGTGATTTCCTCTACGACATTGCCTGGTGTACCCACTGGTCACCCTGGCATCCTGGTATAGCGGCGGCTGATGTGTTCTCACTTGTGAGGGACGCAGATGATCTTGATGCAGCCGTGCGACTTCACCTGCCGGAGCGCCATCACTGTTATGAACTGCATATCGCGGTCAGCCATATCGCCTGGTACCTTTCTACCAACGATGAGGAAAATCTCAGCCTGCTCATCGAGGAACTGGCAAAGATACTTGATCGGGGCCCGCTACCCTCATGACGCAACGTGTGTAAGAATCAGCAGCCATGGTAGACGTAGAAGCACTTCGCAAAGACTTCCTTGACCTCGAGTTCGACCAGACGGGTTTTGAACTCGCTGCGTCACAATCCATCGCTGTTGCAAAAGCCTACGGAGAGACCCGGCCCGAGTTCATCGAAGCAGATCATCCTGACCTGCAGGCCTGCCTGCCGGTTGTGGCAAGCCTTGTCTCTGGCAGGAAGATGCCCATCGACTTCCCGAAGCTGGGCGGCATATCGATGGACGGTGGCAAAGCCGTGGAGATATTTGCACCGGTACCTCTCGACACGAAGCTGACCGGCAAGACCCACCTGCATGATATTTATGACAAGAGCGGTCGCAGCGGACAGATGGTGTTTCTTGTCTCGCGCATGGAAATCTACGATGACGCGGGTAACCACCTTGCCAACGCCGACTCCCGGCAGGTGATCAGGGAGATGCCCGACTCATGAGCGTTGCAACCATTAACGATGTGGAATTCGGGGAGGACCTGCCGGCGCTGATCCCGGACACCTCCCTCGACGCCTCAAGGGCGTTTGCAGAAGCCGCCGGTTACGCCGGCAGTGGCAGGTTCGAGGATCACGATAAGGCTAAAGCCCAGGGTCTGCCCGGCGCACTTGTACCCGGTATTATGGGTATCGGGTTCTTCTCACAGATGATTCATTCATGGGCACCTCGTGGCCGCATCACCCAGATGGACACCGTATTCAGGGCAACGGTACTGGCAGATCATCCTCACACTGTCACTGCAGTTGTCACGGATATTGACGATGAAACCGGTGCCGTGGTGCTCGACCTCAGTATCAAAAACGAAAAGGAAGAAACCAGGGTATTTGGGACGGCTACCGTCACCCTGCCACTCTCCTGATCGCCTGACTATTCGAGTCGTTTCACCCGGATCCTGCGATTCTCATCCACCTTCTTGAGAAAGTGGGCACCAAACATACCTTTGCTGACGACAACGGTGTCGCCTGCCTTGACTCTCAACCTGGCAGAATCCGTCTGTCGCCAAACCTGGTCGTTCTCGAGAATCACCGTCACCTTGTCGCGCAGCGAGTAACTTACCGCCACAACAGGGCTGGTGACTTCCTTTGTGGTCTTATCAATGGGCTCAGGTGGAAGACCAAAATCTGAAGGTTTTTCCCCTGCGGCTCGCGCCTGGACAATTTCTTCAGCGCGTTGCTCGGCCCTTTCCTCGACCCGTTCTTCAATACTCTCTTCTATTCTCTCCTCCACCAGTTCGTCGACCATCTCGGCGACCTGGCTCTCCACGTCCCCATCAACAATGGCGTCATAACACGTAACGCGCTGCTCGACGTCATCGATTACCCGGCAGGCTTTTAGCTCCTCAGGTAGGTCGCTTGCTGACACGCTCGCATTGCTAAACACCAGCAGGAAAAAAGGCAGAAAAACAGTAAACCGGACCACGCCACATACCCTCTTTAAACGAAGTTCGAGCGTACATGGCAAGACTTCTCCATTGCAAACGGCAGTCGTATTTCCAATGCTGGACCGAGGGCGATAAAAGGCAAAAGCGATGATTCCGGAAACAGCAGAAGATGTAACAAGGCAGTGGATCGAAGAATCGATCGGTGACGGCAGCGCACTCAAGGCGTTTGATATCCAGATGCTCAGCGAAGGGCGCGGCTTTGCAGGTATGACTTACAAGCTGGGGCTCAACTGGGAGGGCAGCAACGCTCCATCAAGTGTCGTCATGAAGCTGCACTCAACCGATCCTGCCAAGGCGCGCATGATCATGCACGGCTACAAGGGTGAAAAAAAGTTTTACGAGGATTTTGCTGATCACACACCGTTGCATACCCCCGCCCTGCATTTCGCCGAGGTGGACGAAGAACTGGCTCGCTACGTCCTGATCCTTGAGGACCTGGATTACATTGAATTCGGTGACCAGATTGCCGGTGGCTCGGATGAGCAGGTCATCGAGGCAGTAAAAGGACTTGCCCGGCATCATGCAGCGTTCTGGGAAGACAAGCGCATCGGCGCGATCCCCGTGCCTGACGAACCGGTAGAGCCCAAGGTACTTCACCCGCTGTTGCTGGAGCTGATCGAAGATGTGCGCGGCACCTTTGGGCGTGGGCTGCCGCTGGTACTCTCCTGTGCCTCGCTGATTATTGAATCAATCGGTGCGCCGGACTTCGAACCACCAAAGACAAGGATCATCCGCCAGTACACCCTCGTCCATACGGATTATCGTCTCGACAACATGGGCTTTGATGCCGATGGCAGGCTCACGGTAATCGACTGGGGTTGCACGCCAGGTGCGTGTCACAACGACCTCGCCTACTTTCTTTCCTGCAGTATGACCGCAGACCAGATCACAAGGCTCTGGGATGACCTTGTGACAACCTATTACGATGAACTGACCGGTGCGGGGGTAAGCAATTACGAGATGATTAACCTGCAGGCGGGCCTCAGGGAAGCGTTGATCGGACAGTGCATGATCATCCTGCTCGCACTTGGCATCTTTTCCCGTTACAACCGCGACGGCCACACAGGTGATATCAGTGTAATTCCAGAAGGCATCCAGGGGCTGATCAACAACCTGATACACGATCCACGCGGCTTTGAGTTGCTGATGGCGATGTCTGAGCGCACCGAAGCCGCGCTGAAGATGATAATCCCCGGTGGCAACGTGGCGGGTCCAATGCTACTCGGCGCGATGCGGCAGGTCACGGCTTTCAAGTCGTGGTGGGCTACACTACAGGTCTAGTGTCTGAACAAACTCACGCCATGCTGAAAATCTACGGTGTCCCCAACTCCCAGCCAGTGCGCGCTGTTGTCTGGCTCTGCCTGATGAAGAACCTGGCGTTTGAATTCATCATGACCAGCCAGAATAAGGACGCCAAGGAACCGGCTTTCCTTAACGACGTTAATCCTCGCGGCACCATTCCAGCGATTGAAGATGACGGGCTTATACTGTGGGAGAGTCACGCCATCATGATTTACCTGTGTGAGAAACACGGCTGGCAGGACCTGTGGCCTGGGGACCTTGCAGCGCGCGCCCGCGTAAACCAGTACCTGCATTTTCATCACCGCAACACTCGGGAGATTGTCGTGCAATGGTCTCGCACGCTGTGGCCTTCTGTTTTTGGTGTTGAGGCACCGGACGAAAAATGGATAAGGCGCAACACGTTTCCCGGTATGGAAAACAACGCGCAGATTGTCTCGCAGGCACTCGACATCATCGATGGCATGCTGAGGCGGACGACATTTCTTACAGGTGATACGCCCACGATTGCAGACATTGCCTGTTACGAAGAGCTTGGACAGAACCAGCCAAAGTACGCCAACTGCACTGATTTCTCCGACTTTCCTCACATCCAGCGATGGCTTGCTGCAATGGAATCACTACCCGGACACTCGAGTGCACATGCTGTCTGGACGCTGATCGGTGACGTCAATGAGGTAGAAGGCGGGATGAAAACCATCGCCCGGGCAAACAAGGAAGCTGCGAAACTTATCCAGGCAGCTGCCGCGCCCTAGGCCAGCCCTGCAAGATAAACCCGGACAAACTGTTCCACTCGCCTCTGGTATCCATCAGCATCCACAGCGCCTCGCTTGAGACCTACAACGGAACAGCGGATGACCTCGGCAGCTTCGGCGGGGGTTACTGCTCTTGCAGCGAGGTCCAACTCCCCGGCCTTGGCGGCTTGATTCAGGGCTTGTGCAAGCAAAGACTCAAAAGAAGTATAGAACCCACCGGCGATATCACCGCCGAGCCTGCTACTCTCATCCATTAACTCTGCACCATGGGGCGATTCATCCAGCAGTCGAAACAGGCTGACATTGAACTCAAGCAGGGCCTTCTGGATTCTCACCGCAATCGGTTCATCCGGATTTTCATCGACAGCAACACGGGCCTTTGCAAGCGCATCTTCGTGCAACTGTTGCGACAGGCTTCTGAAAATCTCTTCCTTATTCTCAAAATAGGAATACAACGACGGCCGGGAAACCCCTGCTGCTCGCGCAATATCCTCCATGGAGGTCTTCTTGTAACCGTACTGGCGGAACTCACCGGTTGCTGCTTCAAGGATGACCCGGCGTTTGTCCTGGTTTACTACTGCCATCCCGACATGTTGACAAAATGACTATAAAACGTCAACTTGTAACCCTCAGTGAGTCACGGTAGCAAATCATGATCAGTTTCGTTGTTAATGGAGAGCAGCAAACAGTTGATGTTGATCCTTCAACACCACTGCTTTGGGTATTACGAGAAAAAATTGGACTGACCGGCACCAAGTTCGGTTGTGGTATGGCGCAGTGCGGTGCCTGCACCGTACAGATTGATGGCGCAGCGACACGTTCATGTGTCATGCCGGTCTCCGCGGTCTCGGGAAAGAATGTCACTACCGTCGAGGGGCTTGCACCGGCGGAAGATAACCTGCATCCGCTGCAGGCTGCATGGATTGAACACCAGGTGCCGCAATGTGGTTATTGCCAGTCCGGCCAGCTGATGTCAGCAGCTGCACTGCTCGAATCGAATCCCAACCCGACTGATGAAGACATCGATGCAGCCATGTCCGGCAATATCTGCCGATGTGGCATGTACGGACGCATTCGCGCCGCTATCAAGACCGCCGCTTCAAAGACGGCGACAGCACAATTCTACGATGCAACAGCACAGCAGGAGACGACCCATGGGTAAATGGACAAGACGCGCTTTCCTTGGTGCTGGCGTTGTCGCAGGCGGCGGGCTTATCGTTGGTGTTGCACTTCGCCCCGGTAACGTCGCTCACGGTATCGCTGGTGACGTAGCTGGTGAAGGCGAAACACTCGTACATGCGTACGTCAAAATCGACAGCAGCAACATTGTTACTGCCATGGTGCCTCACTCCGAAATGGGCCAGGGTGCACAAACCGCACTTGCCCAGATGCTGGCGGACGAACTGGACGCCGACTGGAACCTCGTCCGGTTCGAAGAAGCACCTGCGATCAAGGAATATGGCAGCTACACCGCTGGCCGAGGCTACCTGTTCAAGGGTATTAACTTCCCCGACATTGTCGTGCCTTCCGTTGACGGCTTCATGATGAAAGTTGCCGACGCCCTGCATATGCAGATCACCGGCGGCAGCATGAGCATACGGGTTACCGGTCAATATGGTATGCGGGTTGCCGGTGCAGCGACACGCGACATGTTGAAGCAGGCCGCGGCCGAAGCCTGGGGGGTACCGGTTGAACAGATATCAACCGAAAACAGCCGACTTATTGCTGCATCAGGACAGGAAGCAACCTACGCCGAGTTTGCTGAGGCAGCCGCGGCAATGACGCCGTCGTACACGCCGCAGCTCAAGCAGCCGAGCGAATTCAACATCATGGGCAAGAGCATGCCCAGGCACGATATCCCCGCCAAGGTTGATGGCTCGGCCATGTTTGCCATGGACATCCAGCGACCCGGTATGGTGTACGCCACAGTGCAGCGCTCACCTGTATTTGGCGGCAGTCTTGTCAGCGTTGATGACACTGACGCGCGTGCCATCAAGGGCGTGATCGATGTTATCAAACTTCCCTCTGCCTCGATCGCAGGTATGGTCGGCAACTTCTCCGCTGGTGACGCGGTTGCCGTGGTGGCAGACAGCTACTGGACAGCGAGCCAGGGCTTAAAAGCACTTAATGCCAAATGGGACGGTAAGGGCAACGAAAACGTTTCCAGTGCCTCGATCTTCGAACAGTTCGAGCGTGATATTGCAGCGGGTGTCGACCGCAAGAACGATATTGCCGGCGGTGACCCATCGTCTGCCTTCGCATCATCTAACAATGTCATCGAGGCGGACTACCGCGTCCCCTACCTCGCCCACACCTGCATGGAGCCACTCAACGCCACGGTTGAAATCGACGGTGACAGCGCTTCTGTATGGGTCGGCTGCCAGAACCCGCTCGGGTTTAAACACGCCGTTGCTGATGCCCTCGGTATGGACGCCGCAAACGTGACCGTACACAACCAGCTGATGGGTGGCGGTTTTGGCCGCAAGGCAATCGCGGACAGCACCATTCAGGCAGCACTTCTTGCAAAAGCCGTCGGCAAACCAGTACAGCTGGTCTGGTCAAGGGAAGAAGATGTTCGCCAGGACTTCTATCGACCAGCAGTGCAGAGCAGTTTCCGCGCCGCGCTGGACGATGATGGCAACCTGATGGCCTGGGAAAACACCTACGTCGACAAACATGAACCGATCGAAGCACCGCTGATTCCATACAGCGTCGACAACCTTGATATCGGTCATGTCGCAAGCCCTACCCATGTACCGTTTGGTGCCTGGCGTAGTGTTGACCATTCGCAGCATGGTTTCTTCACCGAGTCGTTTATCGATGAGGTTGCGGTTGCTGCAGGTAAAGACCCTTATCACTATCGTGCCGGGATGCTCAAAGATAAGCCCAGGCACCTCGCAGTACTGAAGAAGGCCGCTGAAGAAGCGAACTGGGATCGCCCACTCGGGAAAGGCCAGGGTAGAGGCATCGCCTTACAGGAGTCTTTCGGATCGATTGTTGCCCAGGTGGTTGAAGTCACCGTACTGGGTGGCCAGACCTCCATCGACCGCGTCGTTGCTGCTATTGATGCAGGTATCGCGATATCACCAGACGGCGTGACCGCCCAGGTTGAGTCCGGCATCATCTACGGCCTGACCGCAGCGCTGTACGGTGAAATCACCATCGTCGATGGTGCGGTCGAACAGAGCAACTTCCACGACTACCAGGCCGTTCGAATGAACGAGGCACCGGTCATCGAAACCTACATCATCAACAGTGGTGCAGATATCGGTGGCGCTGGTGAACCGGGTACGCCCAGCATCGCACCGGCACTTGCCAATGCGGTCTACAACGCCACGGGTGTTCGTGTGCGCGGGCTGCCGCTGAACCGGGTTGACCTCAACTACCAGGTTGAAGAAACCGACAGCGTCTCCTGACGTCAATTGACGTCGCTCAAACAGGGCGCTTTGCGACGAACCGCTCCGCTACCGGGATGATCCGTTTGATCATCCCGGTTAGCTGGGCTAGGTTGGGACATGTTCCGGCATTACGTCTTTTCTGCGTTGCGCAGTCTCAAGCGGCAACGCCTGTTTGCAGCCATCAATATTCTCGGGCTTGCGATCGGGCTCGCTGCCTGCACACTGATCATCCTGTTTGTTCGACATGAGTTCAGCTACGACAACTTCTTTGCGGACATAGACCGCCTTTACCGCATCGAGGCAACCGCAAATATTCCAGGACAACAGACCAACGCGGTGCCGAACTTTTTTGGCCCGGCTTATGACCTGTTGCCGGACGCTTTTCCAGAGATCGATAAGATCACCCGGCTGCAGAACCGCGATGGTACGGTGGTACGAGGGGAAACCTCGACGCCGGAATTATTTGGCTACGCAGACCCCGAATTTGTCGCCATGTTCAACTTCCCGGTCGTCGAAGGCAGGGTGCAAGGCGCGCTGGATGAACCCGGCAACATCGTTCTCACCAGGGAAATGGCGATCAAACACCTGGGCGAGGCACCCTGGGTAGGACGCACCCTGCAGATCAATGAAACCTTCGAGCGTGACCAGAAAGTGGTTGCCGTTATTGAGACACTGCCCGGCAACACGCACTTCAATATCGATTTCCTGATGGCGATCAATCCACGCCTGTATGAGTCACAGGCCGTGGGTGGCGGCACTGACCTGACCCGCTGGAACGGCCTGCCGTTTTTCACGTACATCAAGCTGCACGAAGGTGAATCGGTGCAGGGTATTCGTGCCGGTATCAATGACTGGGTAGATCGCTACTTCCCGAGTGACATCAAGGCACTGGTTGGTATCGAAGGCAGCGAACTGTTTACGCCCCGCCTGGTTAACGTGAAGGATATCCACATGTTGAGCCCGGTGGTGTTCGACATGAAACCTTCCGGCAGCATGGCAACTATTTACGGATTTGCCGGTATTGCAGGACTGATCATGCTGATCGCCTGCATCAACTTCATGAACCTTGCTACCGCAGCGTCAACACTGCGCGCAAAGGAAGTTGCTGTGCGCAAGGTGATGGGTGCAAGCCGTGGCCAGTTGTTTGTGCAGTTTGAACTTGAGGCAATCTGCTCTGCGGTGCTGGCCCTCTTCCTCGCACTCGTCGCCATTGAACTCATCCTGCCTGTTTTCAGTGATTACACACAACGTGATCTGACCACTGCCCTGCTGCTGGACCCGCTTGTGTTCAGCACCATTAGTGCACTGACAATCCTGGTCGGTCTGTTTGCCGGTATGCACCCGGCTCTGGTGTTGTCAGGTTTCAGGCCGGCAAAAGTCCTGCAGTCGAACAAATCATCGGTCTCCGGCAACCCCTACCTCAGGACCACGCTGGTACTGTTCCAGTTTGCAATATCGGCTGCGCTCATCATCTCAACGCTGCTGATCTACATACAGACGGATCACGCTCGCACCCAGGACCTCGGCTATGACAATGACCACGTCATGACATTACGGGGCATCGGCCAGGACCAGGTCATCGACTCTGCAGAAACGATTGCAGATGAAGTAGCACGACTGCCCGGCGTCAAAGCGGCCACGCTGGCAAGTTTCAGCCCTGGTGACGGTCGTAACGTGGGGCTGTCACTACGGGTACCGGGCCAGGATGATCGCATCATTATTTTCTACCGGTCGGTATACCCGAGCTTCTTTGAGCAGTTCAATGTGAGGCCGATAGCGGGTCGCCTGCTGGGTGATGATTATGCCGGCGATCGTACAACCTTTATCAGTGACCCCAACGACCTGACGCCGCAGAACCTTAACGTGGTCGTAAACGAGGCCGCTGTAAAAACGCTCGGTTTCGGCACCCCTCAAGAGGCGATCGGTAAAGTCTACTACCGCGGCCGTGACAACCAGATTGTCAGTACGATTGTAGGCGTGATACCCGATATCAATTTCGGGTCGCCGCGCACCGATCTCGATGGCGAGATCTACATTTATATCCCGTCAGAAATCAGCGATCTGATCGTCACCTTTGAACCTGGCCAGTACCGGCCGGTCAGCACCGCACTCGAGCAGACAGTTCGCGATATGTTCCCGCGTGTACAGACCGAAGTGCAGCACCTCCAGGACAACATCAGCGAGCAATACCAGGAAGAAGCCATCCAGAGCACGCTGCTGGCGCTTTTCTCAGGCCTCGCCATCCTGGTCGCCTGCATGGGTCTGTTTGGTCTGGCCTCTTTTACCATCAGTCGCAGAACCAAGGAGATTGGCGTCAGGAAAGTCATGGGCGCTTCTTCACTGCAGATCATTGTAATGCTGCTTTCGCAGTTTTCCCGCCCGGTGTTGATCGCCAATGTGATCGCCTGGCCATTCTGCTGGTATGCGGTAAACCAGTGGATGCAGGGTTTTAATCACCAGATTGAACTGCTGCCGTGGTTTATTGGTGTTGGCGCGCTCGCCGCGATGCTTACACTGCTCCTCGCCTGGGGTACCGTCGCATCACATGCGATGCGGGTTGCGAGGACCAGCCCGGTCTATGCACTTCGCTACGAGTAACAACTACTCGTAGCGCAGCGCGTTAATCGGGTTCTCGCTCGCCACTTTCAAGGCTCTACCAGCCACCGTCAGCCATGCAATCAGCAGCGCACCGGTTCCAGCACCGAGCGCTGCCAGCAGGATAAAGCCCGAATCCACTCGGTATGAAAAACCCTGCAGCCAGTTGTTCATCAGGTAGAACGCAAGCGGCCAGGCGACAATGTTTGCCACCAGCACCGGCAAAGAGAATTGCCACACCAGCAGCCTGACAATGTCGCTGACACGGGCACCCATCACCTTGCGAATACCGATTTCCCGGGTTCGTCGCTCTGCCATAAACGAGGCAAGGCCATAAAGACCAAGGCACGCAATCACCACCGCCAGGATGGAAAACGCCGCAAACAGCTGTGCCTGCGCCTGTTCGGATTTGTACTGCGCCATGACCATATCGCCTACAAAACGTGCATCGAGCGGCGTGGCCGGCACCAGTTCTTTCCATACCTGCTCCACATCAGCCTGCAGCTTATCAAGATCGTCAGTAACGTAACTGATCGAAGCTGCCTGCAATGCGTCAGGGAAGTTGAAGTAAACACTTGGGCGGATGCCAAACTTGATCGAACGGAAATAGACGTCTTCAACAATCCCGATGATTTCCAGCTCGTAGCGCCCCGCCCGGAAGACGTTGGCGCGCAGGGTGTGCCCGATTGCCTGCGCCGGGTCTGCAAAGCCAAGCTGCCGCGCAGCCGATGCATTCAGGACAACAGCTGCCTGACCGGTTTGCTCACTGCCTTCAGGCAGGACGGTGATGACATCAGCGCCATAGGCTTCGTTGAAGGAGCGTCCTGCCACCACATTCATGTCGTAACTCTCGAAGAAATCGAAACCGACGGTGTGATAATTCAGTACCTGCGGCTCAACCTCAGAGCCAGCAGGCGCACTGATCAGCCTGAAACCGGTATTGTTTTCCCGGTCCTGGCTCGGCACCTCACTGGAGAGCACCACACTACTGACGCCCTCAATCCGCGACAGTTTATCGACGATAGTGTCTTTCTGGTCGCGTGCACCGGCCTGGTTCAATCCCAGTACGGCAAGCTTTTCAGCGTAGCTGTAACCCACGTCGAGGTTTTTTGCGAACAGGGTCTGGCCATAGATCACCACGGTGCAGACCGCGAGCCCAATGGATATTGCAAACTGGAAGACCACCAATGCGGCGCGAATCCGGCCCTGCCCGCCGTCGCTCGACTGGTTTGATTTCAAGGTTCTCGCCGGCAGGAACCGTGACAGGTAGAAAGCCGGATAAGAACCTGCAAACAGTCCAACCAGGGCGGTCAGGACAAGCAATACAACAATCAAAAGCGGCTCATCATAGATGACCATGGACAACTGCTTGTCGATCGCCTCGTTGTAATACGGCAGAACCACTTCAACCGCTGCCAATGCAACAACCAGCGCAACCACGGTAATTGTCACGGCTTCACCGATAAACTGCAGCGCAACCTGGTGCCTTGAAGCGCCCATCACCTTACGCAGCGCAACCTCCCTGGCTCGTCGTGAGGCACGCGCTGTCGACAGGTTCATGAAGTTAATCGACGCGATCAGCAGTACCAACCCCGCAATACCTGACATTGCATAAACCATGGAGATATCACCCAGGGGTTTGAAGTCGCCCATGCTGCCTGCATGTTTTATGGCGTGCAGGTGAATATCGGTGATCGGCATGAACTTCAGGTGCAGGCGGTCCGAGGGGATTTCACCTTCATCAACCATATCCTTCAGCGGACTTTCGTTATTCAGCCAGTAGTCGACCCGCTCTTTCAGCACGGAAACCTCGGCGCCCTGCGCCAGCTTGAAGTAGGTCAGCGTGTTCACGCTGGTCCATGTCTCAAGTACGTTCGGAAAATCCGCAAACATCGACGGCTCAAAGAAACCGAGCAGCTTAATATCAAGATGGGTGTTGTGAGGCAGATCCCTGATCACACCGGTAATCGTTACTTCCGAACGATCCTGTCCCAGGCAGCAGAACGTCAACCGCTCACCAATGACATCGGTTCGCCCGAAGAATTTCATCGCGAGCTGCTCGTTGATGATCACATCCATCGGTTTGGTAAAAGACGTCTCCTTTGATCCATGTACAAAAGGCAGATCAAAAACCGAAAAGAATCCGGCCTCGGCATACACCACATCCTCAGCGAAGACGTCCTCACCTTTGATCACCGTGATGCGATCCCGCACCAGGCGTACGCTGTCCTCGATGAGCGCCGGCGCATAGCCTGATATGGCCTCCTTCATGCGCCCGGCCGAGTTCACCGTCAGGAAAGGCGGCCGATCAGGAGAGTAATAAGCGGTATGCAAGCGGACAATTCGTTCAGCATCCGGCAGCCAGGTGTCATAACCCAGTTCATCTTTCACAAACAGCATGATCAGGATGCAGCTCATCAACCCCACAGCAAGACCGAACACATTGATAACAGAGAAGAGTCGGTTGCCCGCCATGTGTCGCCAGGCGGTGAGCAGGTAGTTACGAAACATGTTTACTCGTACCTCAGTGCCTTGATGGGGTTGGCCCGGGCAATACGCACAGCATGGATGGCTACAATCGCCCAGGAGAAGAGAATCGCCATAACGCCCGACCCGGCGACAATCCCTGCCGGTGCCGATATGCGGTCCGCAAAAAAGTTCAGGTACATATCTGACGCAAAGTAGGCGAGCGGCAAAGCAACCAGCAGTGACCACATCACCGGTTTTGAAAACTGCCATACCAGCAACCGGATGATCTGGACAACGTTGGCACCCATCACTTTGCGAATACCGATTTCACGGGTTCGACTCTGCGCCATGAACGCAGCAAGACCAAACAGGCCAATGGTAGACAGCAGCAATGCAATCCCTGCAAAACCTGCAAGCACCTGCGTGGTCAGGTTGAAGATCTTAAACACATCATCAAACGTCTCATTCAGGAACTGCGTCTGGATCGGATACTCTGGCACCAGCGTCTCCCAGGTTGCTTCCACGTCAGACAGCACACCCGCCATGGGTGTACCCGCAGCCACACGGATGGATGCGACGCGGTAGGAGCGCGGATCCATCATGAACAGCATTGGCTTAATCTCGTTATGAAAACCCTGGAAGTTCTGCGCGGGCAGAACCCCCACAATGGTGTAGGCACGCGACTCCCGTTCTTCGGGATCGTCGTAAAAAACCTCACCGATCGCCGCTTCAGGCCCTGCATAACCCAGTCTCTCCACGGCAAGGGAGTTGATGAGCACATTTACCTGGCTGGCTTCCTCGATCAACGTATCAGCAGAGAGACTGCTGTCGAGGGCTCTGCCGGCCAACAGATCAATATTGTAGGTTCGGGTGAAGTGCTCATCGATGTCGACCGACATCAAACTGAATTCGTCTTCACCGCCCATGGTTCGAGTAACGCCAAAGGAGGAGTTGCTCTGCTCATAGGGCACCTGGCTCGAGTAGCTGACCTGTTCAACACCTCTAACCTGCAAGAGTTCATTGCGCAACGTGTCAAAACGATCACGAATGGTATCGATGTTGAGCCGCTGCAACGTCAATATCTGCGCCCTCGGGTACAGGTGACTGGACTCAATCACCTTCTGGTTCTGGAAGTAGACAACAATCACCATCGCCAGCATGAAGATGGAAATCGTAAACTGCAGGCCAAGCATTGCGCTGCGAAAAACGCCCCCTTTCACACCTGTTGGGCCAGAGTCACGCAGCGCATTAATCGGCGTTGCCCGCGTGATCAGGTAGGCGGGGTAAGCACCCGAGATGACGCCAA
Organism: Pseudomonadales bacterium; assembly: GCA_963921285.3. Classification (GTDB taxonomy): domain Bacteria; phylum Pseudomonadota; class Gammaproteobacteria; order Pseudomonadales; family Azotimanducaceae; genus UBA9659. The sequence goes on along the minus strand of CAWUFD020000015.1, from coordinate 3,804,227 downwards.
CCACCAGGGTCGTAACCATGAGCCACGGCAACGTTGCCGTGTAGTCGATAATGAGGCCTTTACCCGACGCTTCATTAAAAAGGGGGACAACAAGCTCCAGAGCCACCAGCGCAAACAACATCGAGATGGAAACTATGCAGATACTTTCTATCAGGAACTGGGTGAGCAGCTGCGTTTGCGCAGCCCCCATGGTCTTGCGCAGGCCTACTTCCCGCGCCCGGCCCATGGACTGTGCAGTGGCGAGATTGGTGTAGTTCACAATGGCAACAATAAGCACCAGGATGGCGAGGATCTGCACCGATTCCAGTACCGGCAGGCCAACCATGTCCCAGATGACGGTATTGGCATCAATCAGGCTGCGGGCCTTGAGCCCCGGGATGAACTCCTTCATGTCTTCCGGGAAGTGCTTATCATGGATCAGGTCCATGTCCTGCTGTACCTGGTCGAGGGTCGTACCTGCCGGATAAAGCATGTAGGTCAGGTCACCTGAGGACAGGTTGTTCCAGTTACCTGCCACATCGTATTCAACAGCCTTGTTCAGTCCCTCAAGAGGCGCAAGAAAGTGAAGACCGTTACCCTCGACAATCAGTGAAGCCTCAAAATGCGAGTTCGGCGGCAGGTCTTCGAATACACCGGTCACCCGCAGCGTAACGTCGTGATCAAGCTGCAACGTACGCCCAAGTACACTGCCGGACCCGAACAGTTTTTCCGCGGTCTCACTGCTGACAAGAATTCCGGAAGGGTCTTGCAAGGCCGTCTCATCACCTTCCACGTATCGCAGGTCGAATACACGCGTAAAGGCAGCGTCGGTAAAGCGGATACGCTCGTAATAATCGTTTTCATCAACGGTGACGAGGAGCTCACGACCCACAGTTCTCGCAACCGCTTCAATCGATTCGACGTCCGCCTCGATCAGGGGACCAAGTGCGGTGTAAATACCATCGTTCTGGGTTACACCGATCTGCGCTTTCGGAGAAAAGAGAGAACCTGCGGTGTAAACGCGTTCCGCGTTTGAGAAAAACGCATCGTGCGAGTTTTCATAGTTGACCAGCAGCGTGCCAAATACGTAGACCGTAAGCCCTGTCACCAGCCCCAGGATATTGATCGAAGCGTACAGCTTGTTTTTAACAATCTGGCGCCAGGCGATCAGGAGGTAGTTTTTTAACATCGCTTCAGACCACCGCCTTGAGGTTTTCGGTCACAACATGGCCGTCAAAGAGGTTGATGGTCCGGCGAGCATAGTCGGCATGTGACGGGCTGTGGGTCACCATGACAATAGTGGTGCCTTCCTCGTTCAGGCCCTGCAGCATCTCCATCACTTCCTGGCCGTGGGCACTGTCGAGGTTACCGGTTGGTTCGTCGGCAAGAATCAGCCCCTGGTTGCCAACCACCGCACGAGCCACGGCAACACGCTGCTGCTGTCCACCCGACAACTGCGTCGGCATGTGTTTTGCCCGGTGTGCGATGCCGACCTTGTCCATGATGGTGGCCACGCGGTCGCGGCGCTCTGAACCGGGGATGTCGTGGTAGAGCAGCGCAAGCTCAATATTCTCAGCTACGGTCAGCTCATCGATGAGGTTGAACGACTGGAAGATGAAACCGATATTGCGTTTCCTGATTTCACTCAGCTTCGATTCGTTGTAGCCGGAGACATCTTCATCGAGAAAAATGTAGTGCCCGTCACTGGGGGAATCGAGCATGCCGATGATATTCAGCAGCGTCGACTTACCACAGCCTGACGGCCCCATGATGGCGACAAACTCGCCGCTGTCGATTTCGATGTTGACGCTGTTCAGCGCAACCGTTTCTACCTCATCGGTGCGGTAGACTTTTGAAAGGTTGTGGAGCTTTAACATGCTTAATCCTCGCTCAGTTTTAATCTGTCCATTTCCCTGAAACTTGAATAGGGACTGGTAATAACTTCTTCGCCTTCTTCAAGGCCATCCAATACTTCGATATGCCGGGAGTTGCGCCTGCCCAAACGCACGTTGCGTTTAACGGCTTCTGTGCCAGCTTCGTTTAAAACAAACATCCAGTTACCACCGGTATCCTGGTAGAAAGCGCCATTTGGGATCAGGCGGGCCTGGCTCGCATCACCGAGCGTGAGCTTCGCCTGGATCGTCTGGCCGCGGCGGATACCCTGGGGTTGTTCACCTGTGAACTGCAGGTCGATCTCAAACTGGCCGTTGTTCACCTGCGGGTAGATTTTGCTGATCTGCATTTCAAAGCGATCACCGCCGCGCTCAAACGAAGCAGCCTGCCCAAGATCAACACGGTTCAGGTAGAACTCGTCGATGCTTGCGCGCAGTTTGAAGTTGTCCGGATCGTCAATCTGTCCGAGGCGGCCGCCCCGCTGGATGCTCTGGCCAACCTCGAGGTCAAGACCGGAAAGTTTGCCGTCAATCGGCGCACGCACATTGAGAGCATCAAGATTCTTTCGCGCAAGGACAAGATTCGCCTCGAGCTGCGCGCCGGTTTCCTGCAGGAACTTGAGTTGCGTCTCCTGCAGGCGTGCATCGGTTGCCTGGCTCTCGAGCGTGACATCGCGGCGGTTGCGATAGTAGGCAAGTTCATCCTCGGCATCTTCGAGCTGGCTCCTGACCGCAACACCCGCGTCATCCAGGTTCGACAGCCGACTCACCTGGCGACCCAGGCGCTGTATCTGATAGTCGAGCTCTACCAGGTTACGCTTGTGCTGCAGGCGGTTCTGCTCCAGCTGCAATTCAATCGTGCGCATATTGTTCAACTGCTCGGTCACCATCGCCTCATTCTGGGTGACACTCAGTTGCAGCGATGTATTCGAGAGCACGACAATCATGTCACCCGCCTGAACCGCTGCCCCATCCTCAACCAGCTTTTCTTCAACACGACCACCCTCGATCGCGTCAAGGTAAATGGTATGACGTGGTGTCACCTGACCCCGGATGGGAATGAAGTCTTCAAACACACCTGTCTTTACCTCTGAAATCACCACGCGGGAGTTATCCACTACCAGCGTGCGTCCACTGCTTTCACCGAGCATCATCCAGGCGATTAGCCCGAGCACCGCGACCACCAGCGCCGGCAGCGCAAACTTCTTCAGCGGAAGCTGCTTTTTCTCAATGACACGGTCCATTGCCGCGCCTGACTGAGCACCGCCCAGCGAAACCGGCCTGACACTGTCATTCTCACTGACTACTTTCATATGGGATCTGGTTTGTTCCATAACTGTTATTGATGGGAATGGAGCAAAGCCTGTGCCACTTTCTAAGTCATTGTTTTATATACACTTAGTAAAAACGTTGATGCTGAAACTGTCCGGAATCGAACATTCGGTGTACGATATTGAACACTCTGGATACAAGGACACGCTTGACCACCGATGCCATACTGATTGTCGACGACGACGAGGACATCCTCACGGCAGGCAAATTGCTGTTGAAGCGTCACTTCAGCCAGGTTGACACCTGCGCCAACCCCGGGGATATCCCCGAAAAGATGCGGGCAACCGACTACGCGGCGATCCTCCTCGACATGAACTTCGGTCCCGGCGCTTCGAGTGGCGAGGAGGGTCTCTTCTGGCTCGATAACATCCTGCAGCTTGATCCTGATGCCGTTGTGGTTCTGATCACCGCACATGGCGGCGTAGATACCGCGGTTGAAGCCATGAAACTCGGCGCAACCGACTTCATCTCGAAGCCCTGGCAGAACGAAAAGCTGGTTGCGACGCTTTCCGCAGGGGCAAAACTGCGCCAGAGTCGCAGCGAAGCCACCCAGCTCAAACAGGCCAACACCGCACTGATCGAAGCAGCCAGCCAGCCGCTCCTGGGTGAGTCGCAGGCGATGCAGCGGGTCATCCAACTGATTGAGCGAACCGCACCAACAGAGGCCAATGTGCTGCTGCTCGGAGAAAACGGCACCGGTAAGGAGCTGGCGGCACGAGCCATTCACCAGGCGTCAGATCGACGTGGCGAAGTTTTTATCACGGTGGATGTGGGCGCCATTCCGGAAAGCCTGTTCGAATCGGAAATCTTCGGACACGTTAAAGGCGCTTTTACCGATGCAAAGGAAGACAAGGTAGGAAGACTGCAGGCGGCGGCAGGCGGCACCCTGTTTCTTGACGAGATCGGTAACCTGCCGCTTCACCTGCAGCCCAAGCTGCTCAGCGTCCTCGAGCAGCGCAAGGTACAGCCTCTTGGCAGCAACAAACTGATCGATATTGATGTGAGGGTAATAGCGGCGACCAACATGCCTCGCACACAGCTGACCAGTGAAGATGTGTTCAGGCAGGATCTCCTGTTTCGCCTGAACACCGTCGAGATCGAACTACCGCCCCTGCGGGATCGAAAAGATGATATTGCTACCATCGCGAAATATTACATCGACTACTACAGCACAAAGTACAAGCGCCCCATAAAAGAACTGTCAGAAGACGCGCTAGACGCCATGCTTGCCTACAATTGGCCAGGCAACATTCGCGCACTACGGCATGCCATTGAACGCGCCGTCATTCTTGCAACCAGCGACAGGCTTGATGCTGCAGACCTCGCGCTGATGGCATCACCGCCAGTGGCGGCGGCACAGCAGCCAAGCGAGGTGCCGGTAGATGGCGATCTCAACCTGCAACGCCTCGAGAAGGCGGCCATACAGGAGGCGCTGACCCGGCATCGTTACAACATCAGTCATGCAGCAAAAGAACTCGGACTGACCCGCGCAGCCCTGTATCGCCGGATGGAAAAACATGGGCTTTAATCGTTTCAGCCTGCTGCTCGCGGTAAGGCTTGCATTGATTTTCTCCGGGCTTATCGCGGTGGGGTATCTCATCTCAATCCCCGGCTACCACGCGGCGACATTGCTGGCGATATTGATCACCGTGGCCCTCGCCTACGAGGTATACACCTTTATCTCCCGAACCAACCAGGAACTGTCACGCTTCCTGGACGCTGTGCGTTATGCAGATTTTGGCCAGCGTTTCCAGTTCGGTGCGGTAGGTGCAGGTTTTGAAACGCTCGGCGAAACCTTTACCCACATCCTCGAGCGGTTCAGGGAAGACCGGCGTGAGCAGGAAACCGAACTCAGGCACCTTAAGGCAATGATGGAACACGTGCCCGTCCCCTTAATCTCCATCTACAACGACGGCACCGTGACCACCTGGAACAATGCGGCCAGGCGCCTCTTTGGCAGTACCCACGTGGCAACCACCGAGGACCTGAAACAGTTTGGTGATGAGTTCCATCAGCATCTCACACGCATCCAGGCAGGCGAGCGTTATCTCACAACATTCAGGGTGGATGGACTGGAGGTGCGACTCACCGTCTCAGCAAGCGAACTCACCATTGCATCGAAGGTTGAGCGTCTCATCAGCCTGATGAACATCCAGACCGAACTCGACAGCACGCAGCTTTCAGCCTGGCAGGATCTGGTCAGGGTCCTGACTCACGAAATCATGAATTCGATTACCCCGGTGACTTCTCTTGCGAAGACAGCGGTGGACCTGGTCGACGATGCGGCGTCGCGAGTGAATGATGAGAGTGTGATCGAAGAGCTTAAGGATGCTCGCAACGCAGTAGACACCGTTGCCAGGCGCTCCGATGGCCTCATGAACTTTGTCTCCAGCTATCGGCGCCTGACCCGTCCACCGGCACCGCAGCCGGGCAGGTTCGCAATCAGGGAATTGTTTGATGACGTCGTGAGAATCGCATCACAGGATCTGCCGGAAAACATCCAGCTCACCTCCAGCATCGAACCGCAGGAACTCGACCTGCAGGCAGACCGACAGCAGATTGAGCAGGTATTGATCAATCTTGTACAGAACGCGGTGCAGGCATGTGAAAACGAGAACGCAGACATTTCGCTGCAGGCGCATATAAACCGACGCGGACACGTCATGCTGGAAGTCTCGGATGATGGGCCCGGCATACCCGAGGATATTGCCAGCCGGATATTTGTTCCCTTTTACACTACTCGCAGGGAAGGTAGCGGCATCGGTCTCGCGCTCAGCCGCCAGATCATGCTCGCACACGGCGGCACTATCACCTTTAACAACCGCCCCACAGGTGGCGCGACATTCACCCTGATTTTCTAAAGCATCGACGGCGATACACTCGCAATCGCACTCGCAATCGCCTGGGGCCTCCCCTATCATCGCCGCATGAAAGATCTGCTCACCCTCATGAAGGATTTCCGGCGCGCCTACGCCAAGGCCGATCGTGACGGCCTGCTCGCCGCAACCACTGACGACTTCACCTGGCACCAGCACTTTGCAACTTCGGAGGACGGTTTGCCCACTGGCAGGATATTGAACGGCGTCGACGAACTGCTCGATGAAATCGCCTGGCGCGGCGAACACTGGCAAGGTGTTGAATACACGGACATGGTAGAGCGCGCCACAGAAGACCTGTTGGTACAGACCTTCACCATCCGCGGCGCAGAAGACGGCAAGCCATTTCATGCAAATGTGGTCGACTTGTATCCCGTGAAGAACGGTCGCATACAGAGAAAAGACACCTATTGGAAACAGTTGAAACAGGAACCCATATGAAAGAGTTTGAAGGCAAGGTTGCCGTGATCACAGGCGCTGCCAGCGGCATTGGCAGGGCACTTACCGAAAAATGCATCGCAGAAGGCATGCACGTGGTTATGGCGGATATCGAAGCAGCCGTACTCGAAAAAGTGGCTGGCGAGCTACAGGAAACCACCAACGTGACGGTGCTCCCGGTTGTCACCAATGTGGCAATCGAAGCAGAAATCGAAAACCTGCTTCGCACGGCAGTGGATGAGTTCGGCGCCGTGCACCTGCTCTGCAACAACGCCGGTGTCGGCGGCGGCGGTAACGCCTGGAGTTCTACACAGAAAGACTGGGATTGGGTGCTGGGCGTGAACCTGATGAGCGTGATCTATGGCCTCAGGGTGTTTATTCCGCAGATGATTTCGCAGAACGAACCCTGCCATATCGTCAACACCGCGTCGGTTGCCGGCCTGATTGGCGGCAGCACCAACGCGCTCTACTCAGTAACCAAGCATGGTGTTGTTGCCTTGACGGAGAACCTGTACCGGGACCTGTACAACGAAAACACCCAGATCGGCTGTTCCGTTTTGTGTCCGGGATTTGTTAACACCAACATTTTTGACAGCTCCCGCAACCGCCCAGAAGACCTGCAGAATGCCGGCACGGAACCTGCGCGCACACCTGAGGATGAACAAAGGATCGCCATGTTCCGGGAGATACTCAAGCAGGGTATGCAGCCTGCTGACATCGCCGAGGTTGTCTTCAAGGGAATTCGGGATGAACGACTGTACATCCTGTCCCACGATCATTTTGCGGACATGATCAAGCTTCGCGCTGAGAACATCACCAGTGGTACTAATCCAACATTAGCCGATCCCGCTATGGCACAATTCACTAACAACGATAATTAACAAACCCGGGGATTCCATGTTTTACCTCGCAAGGCTCATCGCGCTAACACTCATCATATTTGCCCAGGGAGCGTTTGCCGCGGGGGCCGACGGGCCTGATGTGCGCATTGAGTGCCCGTGTACCTTTAGCAGCACCTCATCAGAAGAAGCCACTGCAACCATCGGCGTCGTTAACATCGGCTCAAGCAGCGTCACACCAACGCTGCAGGCATTGATGCATACCACCTGGAGCGTTATTGATGATCCTGACCCCACGTTCCTCGGCGAGGTCACACTCGACGCGGTTGCCGCGGGTTCAACCTTAAGCCCGAAAGCGTTCACCATGCCGCTTGACCCCGACAAGACCGGCACCTTTTACGTGACGTTTGAGCTCTCGTTTGGTGGCGAAGATAGTGACTACATCAGGATGGAAGAGCAGATCACTGTAGGCAGCAACTTCTCAGTAACGGGTATCGATTTCCTGAAAGACACCGATGGCGATGGCGTGGGCGATTTTAATGAAAAGCTTGAAGGCACCGACCCGAACAATGCCGGATCAAAACCGGGCGCGAGTGTTGTCGACATCATGGTGTTGTATGACTCGAGCCTGCCAACCGAATACAACAATGACCACCTCGCGCGCATTAATCACGTTGTCACCGTGACCAATACCGCACTTAAAGACAGCAAGATCGATATGACGTTTCGCCTGGTGGAGTCACGCCAGGTTGAACCTGCCACGTTCGACTATGAAAAGATGCTGACTGAGGCGGAAGGAGCAAAGGGTAATTACAAGGACGTCAAAACCTGGCGGACACAGTTCGGTGCTGACATTATCGTCCTCGTTACAGCCAAGGATTCAACCGGTTCGCCCAGCTGCGGTGTCGCAACTGCCGGCAGCTTTGGCCAGGAAGGCATGATGGCTTCGTCCGTCCACATGAGCGTCAACGATATCCGCTTCGACGGATGTGACGACATGACCGTACTGCATGAGATCGGCCATAACATCGGTTTATCCCACTCGGCAGCTCAAGGCACCACCGGCGCGTTCAACTGGTCAAGGGGTTATGGCGTTAAGGACAAGTTCCACACGGTTATGGCCTACCCGGATGGCTTTAATAACCCACCGCTGTCACAGGTGCTGTCCAACCCGAACGTTACCTGCGCGGGGGTTGCCTGCGGCGTTGCTGAAACCGAAACACAACCTGCCAACGCCGCACGTTCCGTCGAGATAGTGCGCTTCCAGGTCGCGCGTTATGTGCCTACAGCTGCTACGAGCTCAGGTGACTCAAACACTGCTGACAATACAAACAGCAATGATTCAACCGACACGGACAACACAACCACAACAACACCAAACTCGTCGGACTCCGATGAGGACGGTATTCCGAACCTGTTTGAAACCGTGCTTGGTTCAGACCCCGCTGTTGCAGACGCCAGCAGTGATGCAGACAACGACGGGCTGACCAACCAGGCGTAGTTTGATGCGCTGCCAAGAGCAAGGCAGTTCCTGCAGACCAACTCCATCAGCCAGAACATCACAACACTGCATGTGGTTAACACCTCCGAAGCTGCACAACCGTTTACGGCAACGCTTTATAACGGCGACGGTGAAGTGCTGGGCAAGGCCAACCAGAATCTGTCGGACAGCAACGTGGCTGCCAACGCCAGGTTAAAAGTCTCATCAGCCCAGCTTGAGTCTATCTTTGGCGTGAGCGCCTGGACTGGCCCGGCCGTACTCGAAGTGGTAGGTGCATCCAGCTTCGAATTGATGGCAAAACTCAAAAGCCCAAGCGGGCTGATCAGTAATACCAACTGCGTCCGGCAAGGTTCTGTACACAATCTTGAAGGTGCTGACTCTGCGGACAAGACCTTTATCCGGTTTATCAACGTCGGCAGTACCGCCATCACAAATATCACTGGGACACTCTACGACGACAACGGCGCAGCCATCGGCACAGCCAACAAGGTGCTGCTTGAATCGCTGGCGGCCAATGCGTCCACCTGGCTGTCCCGCGACCAGATTGCAGACCTGGTCGGTAACACCTGGAACGGTGAGGCAACCCTGAAGATCGCCTCACCCCACGAGAACCTGCGACTGCTCAACCTTAACCGGGTGAGCGCAGGTACCTTCTTTAACTTTTCGTGTTACCAGGCGGCGAAGTAACGGTTGCGTGACCTGCGGTTGCATGATCAATCGCAGCGTCACCCCAGCCCACCAGCACGCCATCAACAAAAACCAGCGGGGTTGTTTCATCCTTGCTGGTGACACCATCGGATTCGACCCGCCTGGTGCGGTAGTACAGCACGGTGAAGGCGTCTCCGTTGCGCAGGAAAGACTCAACAAAATCCGGTTTGCCGAAATCGGTGCGGACAGAGCCTTCCGTGCGGCCCAGTTCAAGCTGGTCAATCTTCTCCGCGTTTTCATGCTGCCGCGTATGCCAGTCGTTTTCCCAATCATCCGTATTCACTGCAATGACACAGCCTGTGAGTGTTGCTACAGCAAACAGCATTACCAGAAATCTCAAAATACTCTCCTTTCAACATTGAGGTAGGTGAGCGCTTACGAAGCAAAGTCCATGCCCGATTACTGACCTGATGAAAAGTCTATGTAAAACATCGGGTTAGCCCTGAGCGGCTGGACACGCGGCCAGCACAAGTGGCACGAACCACAAGAAGGTGGTGTGATTGACCACCCGCTACTTCATGAGCAACACCACATGACCGCCCTGACCGAACCAGAGATCGCAAAACTCCGCGAGATGATGGAAATTGATGAGATAAAGCGCACACGACTGCTGTACACGCACCTGATGGACGCAAAGCGTCTCGATGACCTTGCAGGTATCTTCACAGAAGATGCTGTATGTGAATTTGGCCCTTTCGGTGCCTGGGAGGGCCGCGAGACGATCCGCAAGAACTATCATGCTGTCGAAAAGGATCTTAATAATTTTTATGCCATGCACGGCACCTGCGATCACCTGGTCGAGTTAACCGGACCGGACACCGCTACCGGGCGTGCCTACCTGTTTGAACCGGTTACAGAGAAAAGCGCCGACGAAAACCCGTTCATATACCTCGGCGTGTACGACGATGAATATCGCAAAGTGGACGGCAGCTGGCTGATTTCGAAATGCACGCTGCAGTTTTTGTGGCCAGAGCGGCATACATCAGACAATTTCCCCGGGGATTTTCCTTCAAACACCAGGTAATCATCGATTCTTCACTTGAGGCGCAAAGTCCTTAAAGACTATGTAAATATCGTGTTAATTCGATTTCCGCCGCATGGTTAGAGGGTAAGTGCTTATCTACAATGCCCGCTATTCCTGCATGGGGCGTTGTGGAAGTGATCCTCAAATCAATCATCGTTTCAACACTGTTGGCCATCTCTGTCCAGGGGACAGTTGATACGCCTGTTGATCACACAAACCTCATCGCTTACGAAGTTGTCCCGAACAGCGTTCTGTCATCAGTCACACAACGCAACGTTGATCGCGGGATTCGGGAACACTACGGTAATCCCGACTACTTCATGAAATACATCATCCAGAAACCCCCTGTGTACGCATAACATCGTGAGCGCTGTAACCGGCACAACGGCTGCAAGCATGTCCAACGGAACCATCATCATCGTCGAGGACGAAATTGATATCGCTGAGACGGTCGCCTACAACCTTGAACGAGAGGGTTACAAGACCCTGGTATCCCACCGCGGCGATGAAGGGCTCAACCTGATTCGGAATGAACACCCCGACCTGGTGATCCTCGACCTGATGTTGCCCGGCATGGATGGCCTTTCCATCTGTCAGCAACTGAAAAGCGACAACGAAACCAAAAGCATTCCGATCATCATGCTTTCCGCGAAGTCAGAGGACTCAGACATCGTGATTGGCCTGGGGCTCGGTGCCGATGACTACGTCGGCAAACCCTTCAGCCAGCGGGAACTGGTCGCTCGAGTTAAAGTGGCGTTAAGAAATGCGGCATCTCAGCAGCAGAGTACGCAGGACGTTATCGTCCACGACAATCTGACAATCGATACCGTGCGACACGAAGTCACCATATCTGGCGAACCGGTGAAACTAACCGCAACCGAGTTCAAGCTGCTGAGTCAACTTGCCACCAATCCCAAACGTGTTTACACACGCGAACAACTGATCACCAGTGCTTTAGGCAGAAATGTTGTCATTGTGGACCGCAATGTTGATGTCCATATCGCGTCGCTCCGCAATAAGCTCCGCACGGCTTCCAGCATGATAGAAACCATCAGGGGAATTGGTTACCGATTCTCAGCCGACTAATCGATAATGCGTCAATGGACGCGATCGTATTCGACCTCGATGAAACCCTGATTGACCGTAGCGCTGCGGTAACGGCGCTTGCGGAAAATCTCTGGTCTGATTTCCTCCAGGAGGAGCCACTTCCTGACTTCGTGGAGCGTGTGCACGACATCGACGGTCGCGGTTATGTGCCGCGAGAGGAATTCTTCACCAACCTGCATGCGGCCTTCCCGCAACTTCCCTCAAGGGAACTTGTTAAAACGCGATTTCTTCAACACGTCTGGGAAACCCCGCTGCTTGCAGCGGGCACAACCGAGTGGCTGGAGGAACTTCGCCGGCGCGGCATCCACTGCGCCATTGTTTCAAATGGTTCAACCAGGGCCCAGCAGGCAAAAATCAGCGGCAGTGGCATAGGCGACTATTTTGCGGCCATCATCGTCTCGGAAGCATTTGGCGTGAAAAAACCGGACGCATCTATTTACCTCGCGGCCGCTTCACAACTCGGTGTTAAGCCGGAGGACAGCTGGTTTGTCGGGGACCATCCTCGCAACGATATCTGGGGCAGCAAGCAGGTGGGTTACAGGACGGCCTGGGTACACCTTGGCCGGCCCTGGCTTGAAGAACTGCCGGTCTGCTACGATGTAGCTGGTGCGACCCTAAATGAGACCATGACCCTGGTGCTGAAACATGAAACTTGAAGAAAGGCTCAAGCGTGAAGAGGAACGCCTGCAACTGGTGATGATGAACCAGTTCATTATCGGGCTCATGATCATCCTGGCGGTCGCACTATGGGGCATTGTTATAAACCTGGAGGTTGCACTCACCTATGGTGCCCTGCTCATCGCGCCTGCCTTTGTTATTACTGCACTGTTGCTATGGCTCTCTTACGATATGCAGCGTCGCCATAAGGCTTACCTGCGCTTCGAGGATCGTAAAACCGACGATCACTTCCTGCTGTAATCAGACGGGGCTGACCGAGGTATCCTGTGGTTCTTTCACCGGCATCAAAACTTTCTGCCACAGCGTCGGTTCTGTAGGACCAGTACCCGCCTCGGCTGTATCACGATCCTCAAACGTACCGAACACCCTGTCCCAGAAGATCGCACCACAACCATAATTGGTATTGCTTTCCTCCATCACGATGGAGTGGTGATGGATGTGGTATCGATTGGTGGTGAATACCCACCCAATCACTTTTGAATTCAAATCGAGATTGGTGTGTGCAATCGACGCCTGCACCCCGATCAGCACCGCCGCGCCCGCTGCTGCAACGCCAACGCCGAATACAAGTTCAATGATCGCCGGTGGAATGGCGAGAAAGAAAAGCTCAAGCGGATGATTCAATCCGAAGTTAAGCGCGTTCAGCTTCTTGAAGGAATGGTGAGCACCGTGGCCGGAAACGCGCCAGAGCCCATACCAGCGATGTTCAGCGCGGTGAATCCAGTACCAGAAGAACTCGCTGGCAAGGAAAACAACAAAAAGCTGTACCAGGAGTGGCCAGTGATTCGGCCAGACGTTCAGACCATTACGTTCGCGCCAGCTAGCGAGTGGTTCTTCCAGCAACGTGTCGTACAGAGATCCGACGAAGACAGCAGCAACAATCAGCAATATCACCAGGAAGATGTTGAGCAGTTTCTCACGCCAGCGAACAATCCAGCCGGGGCGCGCCGGCATGTAGTGTTCCAGAACACCGAGGACAACCTGCGTCACGACAAGCGCGAGGAGGTAGACGGCTTCTGATGTCGGGTCCTGCAGCCACATCACCACCACAAACAACAAGAGTGCCGGCTGCAGCCCGTAATAGATCACCTGTTTTGCCAGCATCACACCACTCACTTTCCTCGTGCGCCTACTTATATGATCATTAATGCCATGAGGCAAATTTTAAGTTTGATCATCTGCCTGGTGTGTCTCAATGCAGCCAGGGCGGATACCCACATTGCGGCGGAACGTTTTATCGATGCATTCTACTCGTTTGATGCCGCTCGCCTCACACCACTGATCGAGCCGGGCGCGGATGCGCAGGCAGTTCTGTACTACCAGGCCTGGGCCAGGGCCGCACACTACGAGATTCTTCAGCGGCAGCCCTGCAAGATACTGCCTGCTGGTGACGCCTCCTGCGCCATCACTGTCACCGATGATTTCGGCACGACGCTCGGCTATACAGCAACGGATACGTTCTACCTGACCTTTAGTGATGACATCATTTCCTCCGCGCGCTTCGAAGGAGACGATCCGCTGATTTTCTACCTGCTTTATGCCTGGATCGCTGTGATGAAACCTGAGGTACTCTCGGGCCCCTGCGACCGGATGTTCGAGGGTGGCGAGACACCAGCCGAGTGTGCAAGCGCCATCGCAGCGTCTGCAAAAGAGTTCATGGGCTGGTGGCCTTTCGGAGGTGGGCAATGAGCACAAACAACAAACGACGTATCGCCATGTGGTCACCGCCACGTGCCCGCAGCACCATGATGATGCGTGTATTCGGCGCACTGGGTTGTGCGGTTTATGACGAGCCGTTTTATGCCTACTGGCTGAAAGCTGTCGGCAAGGTTGATGACCCAGGCTATGAGAAAACCATTGCTGCCCATGAGACGGACTGGCGCAAGGTGATCGATCTCGTGCTGGGGGATATCCCTGCCGGTCATGACTGGTACTACCAGAAGCACATGGCGATCCACATGCTGGAGGAGGTTGATCTCTCGTGGATGTCCGAGGTGCGTAATTGTTTCCTGATCCGGCACCCGGCGGAAGTCATTGTGTCCATGTCCGAGTTCCGCTCTCTTGACCCGAAGAGCAATCACGATATTGAAGCCGCCGCCAAACTGGTGGGCATACCGCAACTGGCACGTATTTTTGACCGCGCCTGTGACCTGACTGGCGAACCGCCCCCTGTCATCGACGCCAACGATGTGCTGGCTGACCCCGTCACAACGCTTGCTGCGTTCTGTAAAACAGTGGGAATGCCGTTCGATCCGGCAAAGCCAATCCGCTGGGCACCCGGTCGCCATCCGTCAGATGGTGCCTGGGCTGATGACTGGTACGACAAGGTGTACAACACCACCGAACTGGGTCCCTACACAAAAAAGGAGGTGACCGTGCCCGACGTGCTCAAACCGGTGCTCGAATACTGCCTGCCGACCTACGAGTACATCGCAGCACATAAGCCTGGGACTCCCGCATCATGGCAAGCCATGACATCCGAAACCGGGACGTCCTGCACTATGTGGATGGCAGGTTCGTGAATCAGTACGAGAACGCGCTGCCACTGTTCGACGCTGGGTTCCTGCACGGCAAGCAGGTATGGAGTTCTCCGAGACTCATTAGAGGCAGGATCTTCCAACTGGAAGCACACCTCGACAAGATCATTCATTCGGCTGAACTGAATCACTTCCCCGATATACCAACACAGGCGGCGTTCATCGACGCTATTCGAGAAACACTCATCCGCAACAGGATGTATGACGGTGTGCATGTACGCATCCTGCTGACCGCGGGTGACCAGGTAACCGCGAGCATGGATCTTGCTGCGGTGGTGGACTGGGATGGCAGACCCAGCAAACCGCGAATCATCGTCATGCCGGAATACCGCGGTGATGTTTATGCAACCGATGGTATCAGTCTCATCACCTCCAGCTTCAAGCGCCCCGGCCCCGATATGGTGGACCAGGCCAGCCACGACAATAACCAGAACGCTTCCTCGCGGGCACTGTTTGAGGCCAAGTCGGCAGGCGCGACATCATCACTGATGTACGACAACGACGGCTTTCTTGCAGAGGCGCCTGCTTCCCATGCAGCCATCATCACTAACGGCCGGCTGAAAACACCGTTTGTCAGGTGCAACCCACCCGGCATTACCCGTAAGGTGATCCTTGCGGTATGTGAAGCGAACGATATCCCGGCAGAAGAGGCAGATCTCACCCGGGAGGAAGTGGCCGCAGCAGATGAAATTATCCTGATGGGGACCATGAGCGGTCCCGTCGGTGCAACCAGTCTCGATGGTGTGCCTGTCGGCAACGGCGCGGTTGGCCCGATCACCCGGCAATTGGCTGAACTGTACCGCGCAGCGCTTAACGATCCCGCTAACGGTTACGACATGAAACTGCCCCGCCCCTGATCAGCGCTGCGTTCTGACCAGCGCGCCAATCAGGACGCCGCCTGCGACGGTGCCGGTAACAAGGGCAGGAAAGGTATAAACAGATTCAAGCTCATTTTCACTGGCATAACCCAGCTCAAACCAGAACAGTCCAATTGCGCTTAGCGCAAGCTCCCAGACCTTCCAGTTGAAAACAGGTTCATCGTTGCGACCGTGAAACCAGCTGAGCCCTGCGGAACTGCCAACCACAAATCCGGGTATCGCAAAAAGCAGGATCCTCCAGGGTTCTTCAAACGGCTCGCCACCAATCGGCGCCAGACCGGACAATCTGCCTGCGATACACACGCCGAGCGCAATCAGGACACCGAAGATCAGCCCTTTAAAATCCATACCGTGTTTCCTTCTTCTGGTTGTTTTTTAAACTCTACTACAAAAATTGCCAGAGGACGGTAGACTACCCTCTCGCTGACATGCAAAGGCAATCCTGATGAGCGCTACTATGGAACAGAGCACTGAAACGAGCACCGGTAAATCCACTCACAAGACCTTCTGCCGTTACTGCCACGCCTATTGTCCAATGGTTGCAGAAGTTGAAGACGGCAAGGTGATTTCCGTAAAGCCAGATACCGACAACGAAATGTATGGCGGCTACACCTGCATCAAGGGTCGTCAGCTGGTGGAGCAGATGTACCAGCCGCAGCGCCTGACCAGTTGCAAGGTCAAGAACGCCGATGGTGAGTTCTCGGATATTTCGAGCGAGAAGGCACTGGATGAGATCGCCGCCAGGATCAGGGAACTCGTCGACAAGTACGGACCTGACTGCATTGCAACCTACAACGGTACGGTTGCGTTCCAGAACTCAGGTCAACTTGTGTACTCAAGGGAATGGCACAACGCGCTCGGTTCAAACTCCTACTACACCAGCGTCACCATCGACCAGCCGGCCAAGGTGTTTGTTGGGTCAAGGATTGGCTACTGGACCGGCGGCAGTCACTTCTTCCATGACTCTGACGTTGCCATGTTGATCGGCAACAACCCGATCGCTTCACACTACGCACCACCCGGTGGCGTCCCCTCGGTCAGCCCGGCTGCCAACCTGCGTAAGGCCCAGAAGAGAGGTCTCAAGCTTATCGCGGTTGATCCGAGAAAAACCGAGATTGCCTCCCGTGCAGATCTGCACTTGCAGATAAAGCCCGGGGAAGACTCAACGCTGCTGGCGGGCATGATCCGCATCATCCTCAGCGAGGAGCTTTACGACAAGGCATTCTGCGAAACCTACACTAACGGCCTTGATGAGCTGCGGGAACAGGTTGAGCCATATACATTGGATGTGGTTTCAGAGCGAACCACGATCCCGGCGGAGCTCATCGCCGAGGCCGCACGAACCTTTGCCGCAGGACCAAAAGGCTGTGCCATCACAGGTACCGGACCGGAAATGGGATCACACCCAAACCTCACCCAGCACCTGGTGGCGTCCCTCAATATTATCTGCGGGCGTTTTTATCGTGCCGGCGAGACCGTACCTAACCCCGGCGCGCTTGCGTCAAACTCACCGCGCGTCGAAGGCGTTTATGAAGCGCCGACAGCCTGGGGCCAGGGTGTCCGCTGCAGGGTGCGTCCGGAATACGGCGAACTTGTTTCACCTACCGGTGTAAAAGAAATGCCAACATCGCAACTCGCTGATGAAATCCTCACACCGGGCGAAGGCCAGGTGAAAGCGCTGTTTGTTATCGCCGGTAATCCGGTTATGGCCTGGCCTGATCAGAGAAAAGCTTATGCCGCCATGCAGGAACTGGAACTGCTCGTCTCCATCGACCCCTACATGTCAGCCACGACGGAGATGGCCGACTACGTTTTTGCACCAAAACTCACTCTCGAGCGAGAGGATGTGACGCTTCTTGCAGATCCGTGGTACGAAAAACCCTACAGCCACTACAGCAAAGCAGTCGTGGAACCTGCAGACGATGTCATAGAAGAATGGGAGATGTACTGGGGGCTCGCCAAACGCCTCGGCCTTGACGTTAAGATCAAGGGCGAGTCGATTCCTGTCGATGAGAAGCCTCACAAGTTCGACATATTAAAAGCCATTACCCGGGGCTCGCGAGTTGATATCGAATACCTGCGTGACAATCCCGGCGGGCATATCTTCGAAGAACTGAGTACCGTTGTGCAGGAATCACCGGCACCATCGAAGGCTCGCATGAAGTTAATGCCGGAGGGTGTCCGTGAAGAGTTCAGTGCACTCGCGGAAACCGCATCTGGTGACGATGAATACTCTCATGTGCTGATCGGCATGCGCAGCAAGTATGTCCTGAACTCATTCGGGCGTAACCTGCCAGCCATCGTGGCAAAGTCGGGTACCACCAACCCCGCCAACATCCATCCTGAGGACCTGGAAGCCCTCGGCATAGAAGATGACGCTGAGGTGGTGATTCACTCGAAGCACGGCTCGATACCTGCCGTCATCAAGGCTAACGACAAGATCAAACCCGGCGTGGTGGCCATGCATCACTGCTGGGGCGTTCCCCCGGGGCACCAGGCACCGGTTCGTGAGGTTGGCAGTAATACCAACCTGTTGGTCAGTGCTGAGGAGGAGTTGCAGCCGTTTACCGCCATGACACGATCAAGCGGTATCCCGATTCGAATTACTGCCGCGTAGGGCTTTTCGGCATTACGTAATCGGGTACAACACTGCTGTGCTGCTTCGGCAGGTTGGTTGATGCGATCAGCCGCCCGATACCCGCTTCTGACTGAAGCTGGTAGCGGCCTGCCGGTGTATGTAGTGTCCCGAAGGTAAATTTCTCACCAACGGTAAAGACAAACCGATAGCCAACACCCTCCACATCGAACATCCCGATGAGGCTCCGGCTACCTGAGTCGGCAACCGCGGTTTCTTCCACCACACCGTTGTAGGTCACGCCTTCCTGCGGGATAAACAAACTTACAGGGTCATCAGCTTCGAGCACGGTAAGGTTTATCAATGCAATTTTTTCACCCGGCGCACCTGCTTCCTCGTCAGGTAGCGGTTGCATCAATCCAATGGGTGGCCGGGACGGGATGTCAGTCATCTCGACAGACGGCTCTGCCCCGGCGCTACTCTCGAGCTCCGCAGGAACTTCACGACCGTCGCTCTGATCGCCAAGGTAGTGGTAACTGAAGTAAGCAATAAATGTCAGCAGGGCCACACCCGCCAGCAGGAGAATCTGTTTTGTCATCGCGACAGAACAACACGTTTTTGACTACCCCGCAACAAGCAGCGTATGGTTGAGTGAAACAACAATAAGTGGAGTACCAATGCGCCAGCCACATTCCCTCACCCGTTTGTTTTACCTTTCCCTGGTCGCACTGTTCATCACCGCCTGTTCGGATGATGGCCAGGAACAGCAAGTCGCCGAAGCACCTGCAGCAACTGAAGCCGCCGCGCCGGCAAAACCTTCTATTGGCCTGATCGACGAGGCACGAATCAACAATGCTGATTCAGAACCGGGCAATTGGCTGGCCCATGGGCGCACCTACGAGGAACAGCGTTTTTCGCCGCTGACGAAGGTAAACAAGGAAACCGTTAAAGACCTTGGCCTCACCTGGTTCAAAGACATGAACACCAACCGTGCACTCGAATCGACGCCGATCGTCGTCGACGGCACCATGTTCCTGACAAGCTCATGGAGTCGCGTCTATGCACTGGATGCGGTTACCGGTGAAGAGAAATGGATGTTCGACCCGAAGGTACCCGGCGAACACGCCCGCAAAGCCTGCTGTGATGTTGTGAATCGCGGCGTTGCGGTTTACAAGGGACATGTCTACTTCGGCAGTCTCGACGGGCGCCTGTTCTCACTGAATGCGGAAACCGGCGAAGTGGTCTGGGAAGTTGATACGATCATCGACAGGGACCGCTACTACACCATCACCGGCGCGCCCCGCGTGGCCAATGACAAGGTCTTTATCGGTAACGGCGGCGCGGAGTTTGGTGTTCGTGGGTACGTTACAGCCTATAACGCCCAGACCGGAGATGAGGTCTGGCGGTTCTTCACCGTACCGGGTGACCCCCAGAAGCCGTTTGAAAACGAGGCCATGGAAATGGCCGCAGCAAGCTGGAAGGGCACAACCTACTGGGAGTATGGCGGTGGCGGCACCGTTTGGAACTCCATCGTCTATGACCCGGACTTCAACAGCGTCTACCTCGGCGTCGGTAACGGTTCGCCCTGGAATCGAGACGTGAGATCTCCAGGGGGTGGTGACAACCTGTTCCTGTCCTCCATCGTGTCACTCGACGCGGATACCGGCGAATACAAGTGGCACTACCAGACCACGCCAGGTGACAACTGGGACTATACGGCCGTGCAGGACATTGCCCTTGCCGACATGAACATCGATGGCGAGGACAAGAAAGTCCTGCTGCAGGCGCCTAAAAATGGTTTCTTTTACGTGCTGGACAGGACCGACGGCAAGGTGCTCCGGGCGAACAAGTTTGCAACGGTGACCTGGGCGTCCCACGTTGACCTCGACACCGGTCGCCCGGTTGAGAACGAAGAACTCTCCTATAAGGACAATGCCAAATGGGTACTGCCAGGACCACTTGGCGCCCACAACTGGCAGGCCATGTCTGTCGATGTGGCTAACGGCATCGCTTACCTGCCAGCCCAGGATAATGCTCTGATCTATGCCATGTCAGATGAGTGGTACCAGACCGGGCTCTACAAGCGTCACCCGGGCCGTATGAACCTC
This sequence comes from Pseudomonadales bacterium, assembly GCA_963921285.3. Taxonomy (GTDB): domain Bacteria; phylum Pseudomonadota; class Gammaproteobacteria; order Pseudomonadales; family Azotimanducaceae; genus UBA9659. Next base: position 3,783,755 of record CAWUFD020000015.1, on the reverse strand, counting down.
GGTCTCGAATTTGGCCGGATCGCGCAACTGTTCATCGACAACGTTGACGATCAACCGACAGTAAAAGGCTATCTGAAGGCGTTCGACATTCTGTCCGGCGAAGACAAATGGGTGGTGGAGTTTCCCCACTATTGGAATGGCGGCGTGCTTGCAACCGAGGGCGGACTTGTTTTCCACGGTAATGCACTCGGTACCTTTGTTGCCTACGATAAAGACAGCGGTGACATCCTTTGGGATTTCAACACCTATGTGTCGATGCTGGCCCCACCGATCACCTATGAAATCGATGGCACCCAGTACGTCTCTATCATGACCGGTACCGGTGGTGGCGACCTGTTCTCGGGTGAACCGCTCGACCCGGTGGCAAAACCTGCTTCACTCATCCATAGCAACACCGGACGATTACTGGTCTTTTCACTGGGTGGCACGGCGGCGTTACCCGCCCCCACGGTGCGGGACACGTCGATACCTGAACAACAGCTCGCAGAAGTCAGCGAAGATGAACTGGCTCGTGGTGAAATTCTCTACCATGATTTTTGCGCACCCTGTCATGGCCTGATTGCACGATCGGGTGGCGTCATTGCTGACCTCAGGCGTATGAGCCAGGGCTCTCATGACAACTTTGATGACATTGTCCTGGGCGGATTATTGGCCAGTGCCGGCATGGCTTCCTTCAGCGATGCACTGACACCTGACGACACCAAACGCATACACAATTATGTTAAGGCGCGTGCGCATGAGGATCGCGAGGTTGCCCTTGGTAACAAGGAAGAGGCCAGGCTGACCTGGCAGAAATAACCCTAGCCTGCATATTTCACCAAACCACTTAAACTTGCTGTCAGATACAGTACTAGCAGATAGGTAGGTAGATTCTGCGAAATCACACTTTGTACCTCAAGTTCGTTCCCCAAATCTGGCGTGCTAATTTTGTTCCAGAGCCGCCGTGCTCGCTGCGCCCTATTCTCGATAGGGCTCCGCTCACGAGCCGTCTCAGGACCAAAATTATCGTCCCCAGATTTGCGGATTTGATGAAACATGCAGGCTAGGCTTTAACCGGGCGCTGGCTTGGGAGGCAGCGTCCGTGGTGGTGCCCGCATAAAGCGGATGTTTATCAATCCTTCACCATCACCACTGACACTCAACTCACCGGCGTAATCGGAGATCTCCTCACCACCTTCATCGGGTGTCATCAGGTTTCTCGACCAGGTCCCGTTCAGCTCCTCTCCGTCTTCGATAGCAGAGATGGCAGCTTCGGCATTTTCAGCCTCGGCTTCGGACCATTCGATACGGTGTGCTCGTGGCGGTCCGCTGGGCAGCCCTGCTTCATCCAGCTCGCGCACCCAGTAATAGATATAACCGGGCGTATCACTGGCCTTACGGCGCTCCTCAATCGAGATATACAGCACGCGAAACTCCTCCGGCAGGGTCTCGTTGGTCGCCCAGCCGGTTAACGCCTGGTAGCCGAACCAGGTGCCGATATACAGCGCACTGGTGAGCGTGATGACGCCTGCTTTCAGCAGCGCCGAGTACTGCGTCGCGACATTCAGGTTCAGAAGCAGCGCTGCAATTAACGCATAGGCAACACTGAGCATAACGATCACCAGCTCAATCATGACTTGTCCAGCGCCTGGGTCAGCAGTTTCTTCTGCAACTCATTGGTGCCGGTGACCTCACCCGCCCCGTTCAGCTTGAAGCGCACTGCGGTCTGCTCATCGCCTGTGCCTTTCAGGTTCCTGGTGCCGTAGTACACGAGCGAGACTTCAGGATTAAGTTTTTCCACTTTGACAGAAACTGGCAGCGGCTCACTGTAGTTCGACTGGTAGTGCAGCAGGTTCACGACATACTCGCCGCTTTGCAGCGCGCGCACAGTAATCGTTTCCTGGTTGATTGGATTCAGTACCGTCTTGCCATCAAGCACCATGCGATCAGCCAGCAGCCCGCGGTCGTCGCGGTCGAGATGCATCAGCCCACTGTCGCGATTGTGATACCAGACCACCTCACCCTGGGGGCCTTCCACCAGTGTATCCACATCATCAGGGTGATCATCGGGCCATCGCACTGTGATCAGCATCTCTGCCTTGGCTTCAACATTGCCTTCATTCTCAGGTTCGCTGATCAACATGAATGCGATAATGAACATCATCGCAAACCCAAGCAGTGCGTTAAAAAGAAGATCGGTGAACGCGTCACCTGACGCGGATGCGTTGAGCTCCCTATGCCGCATCGGTTACGTTTTCGGATGTGGCGCTGGTATGCACAAAGAGTGAAACCCTGGTCACAACATCAACAGCCGCAGCCTCAAGGACATGATACTGCAGCCGGAGCAGCGTACTCGTGATCAGGCCAGCCAGCGTTGTATAGAGTGCAACCGCCATGCCGCCGCTCATGGACCCAAGTAGTTGCTGCATGACAGAGCTGTCGAATTCCCTGATATCCGCAACCGGCAGCAGCATAAGGATAAATCCGATGATGGTCCCGAGCAGGCCAAGCCGCAACAGCACGTCGCTCGCGAAGTAGCCGAAGGCATGCCGGTTCGCCAGCTGATCGCCAAACAGTTCCAGCACAGCGTCCCGTTGCCCTGGCGCGAGATCACCCTCGATACGTACAGCCAGTGCCGTCACCAGGCTCCCATCCTGGGTGCCTTCCTTTCGCTCCTCCAGCATATCCGCCGCATCTGACTCGCCGGACAGGCGCCAGGCGATAAACAGCCAGTGTGCGGTGAGCGCAGCGTAAAGCAGCAGGATGACTGACGAGAGATAACTGCGATCGGCACTGATGGCCAGGTGCATCAGTCCGTAGCGCCAGGCCAGAACAAATCCAAACACGATCAACCCGAGCAGGATCAATACGCGTAAAAGCAGCGTCTGTTTTCTCGACATCATGTGAGCATACCAGAACTGTGAAGCACCGCTTACCGGGTTTATACTCGCTTGCATGCGTACCATCACCCTGCTGCTGGTCCTGACCTTTCACCTGACCGCCTCCGCCAACTGGGAAGGCGATCTCTCTGGTATTGATAAAGGCGACTGGCAGCGCATCCACGCCGCACATCTGCTTGAACGTGCCGGATTTGGCGGGACACCCGAGGATGTTGATGAACTCCACCTGCTAGGGCTGAATGCGGCGATTGAACGCATCGTGCATTTTGAAGGCGCAGGCACCCAGACACTGCCAGCGTTTGATCATTCCGGTGTGTTTGATGAAGGGCTTGATCCCTTCCCGCCGTCCCGGCCCGCAACCACTCGTCTTGCGAAAGAACAGGGTGAAGCACTTGGTATCAAAGTGAAACCATCCGGCAACAGACCAATCCAGCCTGTTGTTAACAAGTTTTTCTACTGGCTGCGGGCCAGTCGCCTGGAAACAGATCGGGTCGCCTACTGGTGGGCAAACCGAATGCTCGTAACAAACCGGCCACTCGAAGAGAAAATGGCGCTGTTCTGGCACGGGCATTTCGCCACCAATGAAGACAAGGTGCGTGACTACCGCAAGATGCTCGGGCAGCTGCAGTTGTTCCAGGCAATGGGGCTCGGCGATTTCAGGAAACTGCTGCTCGCCTCCGCCCAGGACCCGGCCATGCTTGCCTTCCTGGATGCAGGGGTAAACGTTAAAGGATCACCTAACGAGAACTTTGCCCGGGAAATCATGGAGCTTTTCACCATGGGTGAAGGGCATTACTCGGAAACCGATATACGCGAGGCCGCGCGAGCGTTTACCGGCTGGAATTACAAAGGCCTCGAGTTTCACAAGATTGCCGCCGAACACGACGCCGGGTCTAAAACATTCCTCGGCAGAACCGGTAACTTCACCGGTGAGGACATCATCACGATCATCCTTGAACAGCCTGCCACAGCCCGCTTCATCGCAACCAAAATCTATCGTTACTATGTTCGCGACGCCGTATCACCAGACCTGCAGCAGGCGTTGGGCGATCTGCTGATAGAAAAGGACTACCACATCGGCAACTACCTGGCGGCGCTGTTCACATCAAAAGACTTCTACGCGCCCGCCTCAATCGGCTCACGCATCAAAAGCCCGGTTGAACTCGTCGTTTCCACCTATCGCAAAACCGGCATCGGTGATGTACCAGGCGTACCCGACTTTAACGTCACAACCGGCGCACTTGGCCAGCAGTTGATGCACCCGCCAACCGTGGCGGGCTGGTCCTACGGTAACAGCTGGATCACACCCAGCCTGCTGTTTGAGCGAGGCAACTTTGTGCTGAACATGGTTTATCCGGACATCGCCTTTATCCCACCAGATCGTTATCCAACCTACGGCTCGCCAATCATCAGCGTACACAAACGCATACGCCAGGGTATGGATATCACATCTGCAACAAAGCCACCCGGCACAGATGGTGGCATGATGGCCGCTTCAAACCTTATTGCTGACAGGGACGAAGCGTTTAACACACGTTACGGCAGTTATCGCGGCTGGCAGATGGCAATCGAAAGGGTCAAACCGATCCCGAGGCATACAGCGCACCTTGACCTGGCGGGACTGGTAACGAAAAACGAACTGACCACACCACGAGAGGTGGTTGAGTATTTTGCCGAGCGGTACATGTCGGTATCACTCGATGAAGCAACCCTTGCGAAACTCACCAGCTTTCTGACCGAGCAGCTCGGTACTGACAGCATTGAAGAGGCGCAGAGCTGGATGGAAGACCCGCTCAGGGTATTCCTGCACGCGCTGCTGTCCCGACCGGAGTACCAGCTTGGCTGACATTAACCGACGTCAATTCCTGAAGCAGGCTGCAACAGCCGGTGTAGTCGCGATCTCGCCTGGCGTGCTTGCTAACGTTTCCCCTGCCGGGAGAGATGACGATCGTATCCTCGTGGTGGTAGAGCTTTCCGGCGGTAACGACGGCCTGAATTCAGTTGTACCGTTTCGGGATGATGCCTACTATCGCCTGCGCCCAACCATTGGCATAAAGCCGGACAAACTACTCGCCATGGACGATGACTGGGGCTTAAACCCTGGCATGCTCGGTTTTAAACGCCTCTGGGACAGCGGAGAACTCGCGGTGATTCACGGCTGCGGTTATGACGATCCTTCCTTTTCACATTTCACGTCGATGGCGTACTGGCACACCGCAGCACCGAACAGCGGCAACGAGTACGGCTGGATGGGCCGCCTGGCCGATGAGATGGCCAGCACGCCTGCCGTAAACCCGATCATCAATATCGGCAACACCCAGTCACTTGCCGTGAACAGCCGCAAGCACACACCGGTGGTATTCGACGATCCAGCCCGATTCCAGCGCAGCGGTTTTGCAGCAAGTACAGACATGCTCGCCCATATCGACATGGAGGAAACCGCAGCCGCAAGCAAGAATCCTGCACGGCGTTTTCTTAACAACGTGGCAAAAAGTGCCAACACCTCTTCTGCGCTGGTACAGGAAGCCTGGCAGTCCTACCAGAGCCCGGTTGACTACGGCATCTTTCCAATGGACCTCAACAAGGTGGCCGCCTGTATCGACCATGGTCTGCCAACCCAGCTTTATCACGTGGCTTTTCGCAACAATGCCTTTGACACTCACGTCCAGCAGCCCGCCCTGCACACGCGCCTCTTAAGTTACGCCTGCGACGCCATCCACGGCTTTGTCAGGGACCTGCAGCGCCTTGGTCAGGGGGAGCGCGTTTCAGTGCTGGTGTATTCAGAATTTGGCCGGCGCGTGCCGGAAAACGCCAACCTCGGCACAGACCATGGCACGGCTAACGTCATGTTCATGACAGGCGGCGGCGTTAAAGGAGGTCACTATGGCAAGCCGCCATCGTTGACCGATCTCACCGAAGGCGAAAACCTGAAACACACCGTCGATTTTCGCTCTGTATACGCAACCGCTATTTCGGGTTGGCTCGGGCAGGATGCCGCCCCGGTCCTTAACGGAAATTTCGACGTACTGCCCATCTACCAACTGTGATATCAGGGTGGGCCGCTGTATCATCGGCCAGTAACAACGTCTCGACACCGTCTCGATTCTGTCTCGATGCCGTCTCGATAGCGGGCGAATAACAAAAAGGAAAAACCCATGCAGTACCTCGCGCTGATCTTTACCCTTGTACTGATCTTGTCTGGTTGTGCGTCGCTTGATACAAGCGAGCAGGTTCAAAACCAGACTCCAGCGCAGGCTGCAACAGCGCCGGAAAGCAATAGCAGCATCGGCAAGGTGTCTTTCAGGACACCAGCCAGCGTCGGCCCGTTGCCGGTACCTAACAACACATCAATCAGCGGAGCCTGGGTGTCACAGGGGCCATCACGCATAAGGGCGCCAAGCACCGCAGAGACCGCCAACGATGGCGCAAGCGAATACGTTGGTGCTTTACATACGATACTGGCACATCCGACAAACGCTGATATTGTGTGGGTAGCTGGCGTAAACAGTGGTATCTGGAAAACGCAAAACGCTACCGCAACCGCACCAAACTGGGTACCGCTTACAGACGATCAAGCATCTCTCTCCATTGGCGCGATGGACCTTGATCCGACCGATACATCATCTGACACGATTGTTGCCGGTTTCGGCCGTTACAGCAGCTTTGCTCAAGAGGGTGGGCTCCTAAACGGCGCTATAAGAACAACCGATGGCGGCAGTACCTGGACGCACCTGACCGACAGCTTGTTGGACTCAGAGTCCGTTTCCGGCGTAGCCGCGCGAGGTGCAACCATCGTACTCAGCGCTCACAACCAGGACTCGGCGTTTGGTCAAGGCGGGCTTTTTCGCAGTACAGACACCGGGGCCACCTGGACAAAAATTGATGGTGGCTCCGCTGGTCTGCCCACAACATCGATCCTGGATATGGTTGGCGACCCCAACACCAGCAATCGCCTCTATGTGACCACCATAAATGACGGTGTCTATCGTTCTGATGACACGGGCGCGACCTGGACACGCATCTCCACTACCGAGCAGAACAACATATTTGCACTACCTGGTGTTAATAACGCGGAAATGTCCGTTGCGAGCAACGGCAGGCTGTACGTGGCAATCCTTGAACGCGGCCAACCAGTCTCCATCATGTTCACAGACAACCCTGGTGATGCAACCCCAACCTGGACCGCAATGGACATCCCAACAGTGCCGGGCCAAGACGACGCCGGTGTCTCAATAACAGATGCGTCCAACGAATCACCCATTGTGATCACCACATCCTCCGCGCACGGTTTAAAGGATTTCGTTTATGTTTCAGGCGTTAACGGCAACACAGCAGCCAACGGCGTCTATTCAGTCACTGTTACCTCAGATACGACATTTTCTTTGAAATTCACAACCGGTAACGGTAACTATACAGGTGGCGGTACCGCATTAAAGGTCAACGGAATGAACCCCAGAATCAAGCCCGGCGGCCAGGGAAATATTCACTTCTCCATTCTTGCTGACAAGGACAATCCCAACATCCTGTACGTGGGTGGTGATGCGGAGCCCGGGGGTTTTGTTGACACTATCGAATTCACTGGCAACCTCTGGCGCGGTGACACTACGGTCGCACCTACAGGTGAGAGTCCCTCGCCCCAGTGGGCACACATGATGGGATCAAACAGCATCAGTGCAATCCCCACTGGCGGCACCGCCAGCAGGACAGCCCCCACGCGGATTCGCGAGAAATGGTGCAGGATGCCAACGGCGATGTTCTGCAAACTGATGACGGCGGCGTAACAAGGAGGACCAACCCAACGTCGAACACCGGCGATTGGGTTGTTATGCATGGCGACATCGTCACGACGGAACAACACAGCATTGCTTATGACACAAACTCCAACGTTATCCTGAGTGGAAACCAGGACAACGGTACCAGCGTCCAGCGAGCCAGCGGAGGTAAAATCTGGGACGACATCACCGAAGGTGATGGTGGGGATGTTGTTGTCGACACCACAAGCGCAGCACCAAACTCAATCCGATACGCTTCATCACAGAACCTGGGTGGATTCAAACGGTTTGTTTACGATGCCACTAACACCGAGGTAAAGCAGGAGGAGCCTGCTCTCACAGGCAAAGGTAAATTCACACCACTTTTTGTTGCACCGATTAAACTCAACAACGTTAACCCTGCGCGGCTGGTCATCGGCGGCAAAAACGGCATCCTTGAATCCATGGACAAAGGAGACACGGCAACGTTCCTCCCGATGGAATTTGAGCTCAATAACTCTGGCCTTGCCTACGGGGCCAAAGACAATGCTGATATTCTCTATGCAGCAAGTTTAAATGCCGTGTACGCCCGAGAATCGGGCGCCGGTGCACCCACCGAAACACTGACCCCGTTCCCGGGAGATGTAATCACGAATATGCTCGTTCATCCGGAAACAGCCAAAACGCTTTTTGTCATTGACGCAACATCCGTCTACATGACGACGGACGCAGGCCTTAACTGGACAAACGTAACGGGTAACCTGAGCAACAGCCTGTTGCGCTCAATCGAGTTTATCCCCGGCGACAACCCCTTGATTATCGTCGGCGGTACTCGCGGAGTATCAAGCATGGCGCTTTCCAACACCGGCGTCTGGGGTAGTGTCGGCACTGGTCTGCCCAACGCGGTCGTCTACGACATGGACTACGACGCAGCAGACGACATCCTTGTTGTTGGCACGTTAGGCAGAGGGGCATGGTCACTTAACAATGTTGTTGGTACTTCTGCCGACACCGACGGTGATGGCATCGTCAATTCCGAGGACACCGATGATGACGGTGACGGTGTTACCGACGCTTTTGACGCATTCCCGCTGGATGCCAGTGAAACGACCGACACCGACAAAGACGGTATCGGCAACAACGCCGATACTGACGATGATGGTGACGGCATTCCGGACAGTTCAGACCCTGAGCCACTGGTCGCGAGCCTGGTTGCAGTGAACTACCTGCAGACCACGTCAACCAGCAAGAACATCACCAGACTGGATATCGTCAATAAGTCGGACAGCGCACAGACCTTTACGGGTACGCTCTACAACGGAGACGGCACGAGGCTTGGCAACGCTGAGACAGCACTTTCCAGCACTGCGGTGGCAGCACGCGGCCGACTGACACTGACTTCAAACGACCTTGAGACCATCTTTGGTGTCGAGCCCTGGTCGGGCCCGGCGATGCTAGAGGTGCGCGGCAATTCTCCTTTTGCACTGATGGCCAAACTGATCAGCCCTTCCGGACTCATCAGTAACACCAACTGCGTCAAGGAAGATCGTGTCATGAACGTGGAGGGTGCTAATTCTGCAAACCGCACCTTTGTCCGCTTTATCAACACTACCGATACAGCGATGGGCGCGATCAGCGGTACCCTCTACAGCCATGGCGGTGATGCAATCGGCAACGCCAACACGGAACTGGTTGCAAGCCTCGCACCAAAGCAGGCGGTGTGGCTGTCACGTGAGGATATCGCCAGTAAAGTGGGGTCAACCTGGGATAACGAAGCCATGCTTGAGGTCACTTCGATCTCGGGCCTGAAACTGCTTAATCTGAACCTGGTAAATGGAGAGACTTTCTTTAACTTCTCCTGCTTTGAAACTTCCGGATCATCAAGCCGTGCGGTCATCCAGACCACTTCCGCCAGTCAGAACGTCTCGAGCACACATATCGTGAATACCACCGACTCAGAGTTTGACTTATTCGGCACACTCTACAACGGCGACGGACAGCAGCTCGGTGAAGCCAATCAATATCTTGATTTCCTGCCTGCCAAAGGACGCACAACCATTGACTCAACCTACCTGGAAGAAGTCTTCAGTGTATCGGCCTGGTCAGGTCCTGCCGTGCTGGAAATTTCCGGCAGCGGCACGTTTGAGATCATGACCAAACTGACCAGCCCAAGCGGACTTGTCAGCAACACCAACTGTATCCGTAAAGACCAGGTGCACAACGTTGAGCCGCCGGGCTCAACAGACCGCACCTTTGTCAGGTTTATCAATACCGGCAGCACCACACTGACGGATATCAAGGGTAGCCTGTACGACGCGGGCGGCAACCTTGTCGGCAGCAAGGATCCAACCCTGGTGGCCTCACTTGCGCCCAAGGCAGCAACCTGGGTTAATCGGGATCAGCTTTCAGAAATTCTGGGGGCCACCTGGACGGGTGCTGCACTGCTTGAACTTGCATCGCCACCGGCTGACCTCAGGCTCTTAAACCTCAACCTCATCAACAGCGAGACGTTCTTCAACTTCTCGTGTTACGAAGAAACCAACTAACGGCTGGCAGGACAGGAGAAAGACGATGGATCTAGGATTGGAAAATGCACGCGCTGTCATTTCAGGCGGCAGCCAGGGTATTGGCCTTGCAGTGGCGAAAGCACTGCTGACAGAAGGTGCCAGTGTACAGATAGCGGCGCGCTCAAAGGACAAGCTTGATGAAGCGGTTGCGGAACTCCAGGGCCTCGGTGACGCCAGTGGTTTCGTCTGCGATGTGGCCGACTATGATGCAACGGTTGCCTGGATGAACTCAGCCGCAGAGGCCATGGGCGGCATTGATATTGTTGTTCACAATGCCACCGCCAGTGGGCAACCCGATGGCGGGCCCAACTCCTGGCGCAGTAACTTTGAAGTTGATGTGCTGGGTATGGTCGGCATGAGTGAGGGCGCCCTGCCCTTCCTTGAGAAATCTGACCGTGCCGCGATGGTACAGATCGCTTCGATTACCGGCATCGAACACCACGATGTGCCCATCAGTCCGAGTTACGGCGCCATGAAAGCAGCATCAATCCGGCACATGGCGCAGCGAGCACTGCAGTGGGGTGAAAAGGGTATCCGCGCCAACACCGTTGCACCCGGACCGATCTTTATTGAAGGCGGTGCCTGGAACAACATCAAGGACAACATGGCACCACTTTATGAGCGTGATCGTGACTGGCACCCAACTAAACGCATGGGAACCGCTGAGGAAGTTGCTCGCGTTGTCACTTTTCTCGCGAGTCCTGCTGCAAGCTGGGTTAATGGCACCACTGTCCGGGTTGATGGTGCATTCTGTCGCGGCGTCGATTTTTAGAGAATGAAGCCATACGGCGATGGCGAGCGGCAATCAGGCGTGATGGCGTTTGAAAGCGGCGAAGACTACATCCGAATCAAGTTCAAAAGCGGCGCTACCTACCTCTACACCAATGAGATAACCGGCGAGATCGAAGTAAGAATCATGAAAATGCTCGCCCTGCGCGGTGAAGGCCTGACCAGCTATATCGGCAAGTACGTCAAGGACGCCTATGCCGACAAGGTGGAGGACTAGCGGACTCGTAAAGGTCGCGCGCAATTGGCAGGTGTTGTTCCAATCGTTTGATCCTGCTCTCGTGATTCGGATGCGTCGACAGGAACTCAAGCGGTTGATCCCCTGCAACCCGGCCCATGTTTCGCCAGAGTGCAGGATTCTCCGACGGGTCGTAGCCCGCTGCCGCCATCAGGTTCATTCCAATCAGATCCGCTTCGGATTCGTGTTCTCGTGAAAAGGGCAGTGTTACGCCGTAATGAGCACCTGCACCCAACACCTGGTAAACCAGGCGGGAATCAATTTCAGAAAAAAAGCCCACCAGCAACAGAATCAGGTTTATACCGAGCTCCTGGGTCATACGCTCGTTACTGTGATTGGCAAGCACGTGCCCCACTTCATGACCGAGCACGGCAGCTAGCTGGGCATCGTTGTCGGTAATCTCGAGCATGCCCGTAAAAACACCGATTCGGAGCCCGGGCATTGCAAAGGCATTAGGTACGCCATTTTCAAACACGGCAACTTCCCACCGACCTGCTTTCATTGCAGCCGGATACAGGTCGCCTGCAACATCAATAATATGTTCCGAGATGCACTGGACGCGTTGACTGGTTACCTCGTCTGCCAGCGGCTGGGCGTCGAGCATACCCGCAAACGCTTCACGCCCCATATCCGCCATGATCTCTTCCGGCATCAGGGCAAGCTGCGGGCGCCCCATTGGCGATTCACTACAACCCGCAAGCAGAACAACGATCACGACAAAAACACATCTCATGAGGAAATGTTACTCTGACGCGCACACAACGGAACAGCATTAACGTGACCGTCACGAGGTTTCCTTCATTCGTACAGGCACTCGCACAGGCATTCGTTCTTGCCACCTCACTATTTTGCAGTGACACACTCGCGGACAGCCCGTACCGCGACCCCGTCGACGGACGCTTTGATCTGTCTGGCTATCTTGCAGAGAGTGCATTTGGCTTTCTGCCGGTCCCCATCGTCATTACGGAGCCAGCGGTAGATTCAGGTCTCGGTGGTTTTGGCCTGATCTTTCATGAGGATGAAACTGCTGCCGAACGACGTAAGCAGGCGATGCTGGCTGAAGACGGCAGCGCGTCCGCCCTGCTGCCGCCAAACGTCAGTGCGGTCGGCGGTGTTTATACCGGCAACGGTTCCTGGTTTGCCGGTGGCGGGCACATGGGATTTTTTAGAGATGGCCGGATTCGTTACCTCGGCGGAGGTGGTTATGGCGATGTGGAACTCGACTTCTACACGGCAGGTGACACCGAACTGAGTAAACCGATATCAATCAGTACAGAAGCTTACGGTCTGGTGCAGACCTTACGTTTCCAGATCGGTGACAGCCGGTTTTTTATTGGCCCGACCCAGCGGTACATCAAGGCAGAGCTTCGACCTGGTAGCGGTTTTGAAGAAGCCCTGCCACCCGGACTCCCCGATGAAATAAAAGATCAGCTGGTTAACCTCCTCACCTCAGAAACAACCAATTCGGGTCTTGGTATTCATCTCGAATATGATTCCCGTGACAACGTTTTCACGCCCACCCGGGGCAACTACACCACGTTCGAGTGGCTTGCCTTTCGCGATGCGTTTGGCAGTGACAACGTGTATGAAAACTATTCGCTGGAGTCGCTGAGCTACCTGCGACTGTCGGATTCTCTGCGCCTCGGTATCAGGGTAGATGCTGAACTTGCAGATACAGATGAGCGGTTGCCACCGTTTGCGCTCCCCATCCTCAACCTGCGCGGTATCCCTGCTGCCCGGTACCAGGGGACACACGTTGGTGTGCTCGAGTCGGAACTCACCTGGGAAATTGACGATCGCTGGTCAGCGCTGGGCTTTGTCGGCGCGGGACGGGCAAGCAGCAGCGCCGCTTCATTCAGCGACGCAACCTCAAGGGTTGCGCGAGGGATTGGCTTTCGTTACCTGATTGCCCGCCGCTTTGGTTTTCATGTCGGCATCGACGTGGCCCGAGGCCCGGAAGACACCGTCTGGTACATCCAGGCCGGGTCAGCCTGGTGATCAGTGCGGGTGAACCCGTACAGGCAGATCCTTAATTCCACGAATAAAGTTGTTGGGCAGGCGCACAACATCGTCCACCACCTCGACAGTGTGGAAGCGTTTCACAATCTCCTCCCACAGGATACGCAGTTGCATTTCCGCCAGCCTGTTGCCCATACAGCGATGTACGCCAAACCCGAAAGACACGTGGGCACGTGCATTGGGCCGATCGATAATCATCTTGTCGGGATTCTCAAAAACCGTTTCATCACGATTACCTGAGAGATACCACATGATGACCTTGTCGCCTTCCCTGATCTGCTGACCGCCGAGTTCAATATCAGCCAGTGCCGTTCTGCGCATGTGGATAACAGGCGTCTGCCAGCGAACCATCTCCGCTACCATATTGGGTATCAGTGCCGGGTTGTCACGCAGCTTCTGGTACTCGTCAGGGAACTGGTTCAGGCCAATCACGCCACCGCTGATACTGTTACGGGTCGTATCGTTACCGCCAACAATCAGCAGCAGTAACGTGCCAAGGAACAGCTCCGGATCTTCATTCATTTTTGCTGTTTCTTCGTTGTGGATCAGCATGGAGATCAAGTCGAACTGTGGTGGCTGCTGGGCGCGTTCTGCCCAAAGCTGGTAAAACGCGGCCGCTGCGCCCATCAGCTCCTGGTAACGCTGGTCCATATCGATGCTGTCATCACCGGTTACCTCTGGCACATTCGTGGTGAGGTCAGACCAGTGGATCAGCTTGCGGCGATCCTCATAGGGAAAACCGAACAGCGTGGCCAGCATCCGCGCGGTCAGTTCGACCGATACTTCCTGGACCCAGTTAAAAGTCTCACCAACCGGCAGGTTCTCAAGGATGTCGATGGCCCGTTCCCGGATCAGCGGCTCAAACTCCGACAGGTTGCTGGGCGCAACCGATGGCGCCACCGCCTGGCGCTGCTTCATGTGTTTCGGTTCGTCCAGCGTGATAAAGCTCTGACCCTGGATCTGGCCTTCCTTCGGCGGCGGTGCATCTACAATGGCAATACCGCCTTTCTCGGATGAGAACACGGCATTGTTGGTATCCACTTCCTTGATCAGTTGGTGATTTGTGACGGACCAGAAAGGTCCGTTTGAACTGTCGGCAAGGTAGTGAACGGGCGCTTCACGACGCAGTCTTTCAAACCATGGATGCCAGTTGTCTTCCTGGAACAGCTCCGGTCGACTGACATCGATTTCAGAAAGTGGAATGTCATTTACATCAGAATTCTCGAGTGCACTCATTGGTATCCCTGCTGTTAGCCCTGCTTTAACTGTATGGGTATTATTCTCACATGCCTATCCAACCTTTTCACCTCGCCGTACAGGTACATGACATCGACACGGCTCGCCGGTTTTACGGCGATGTACTCGACTGCCCGGAGGGTCGAAGTGATACCACCTGGGTGGACTTTGACCTGTACGGACACCAGTTCGTCATCCACCTGAATGAGAACCTCATCACGAACGCCCACCACAACCCGGTTGATGGTCACGATGTACCGGTGCCGCATTTTGGCGTTGTGCTTGAATGGCAGGATTGGCACCTGCTGAAGGAAAGACTGGTCAGTGCGGGAACAAAGTTCGTAATCGAGCCCTACCTAAGGTTTGAGGGTGAGGCAGGCGAGCAGGCCACGATGTTCTTCCTGGACCCGAGCGGCAACGCGCTGGAATTCAAGTCATTCAAAGATCCGGATCAGCTTTTCGCAAAAAGCTGACGCAGGCGTGTCAGGCCGGAGCCTTTGCTCATCTCTTCCATGAACCGTTCGATCGAAGGCATCCGGTCGGACTCACGAAACGCCAAAGCTTGCCGCAGGGCATTCCACTGCGCACCGGACAGTCCCTTGATTCGTTCCAGCTGCATATTCTCATCACGTGCGACGTTGGCAGGCACCCTGCCATACGGGTGTTTACCTGAAAGGATTTCATAGGCGACCAGGCCAACGGCAAAAATGTCATCTGACTCGCCGGGTTCAGCACCGGCCAGTACACCGGCACTGGCGTAAGCCGGTGTCAGCGCGCCGAGAGACATGGGATCAAAGACGGTGGTGTCACGTTTTGCCCCACGCCTGGGTGGTACCAAGGCTTCTGCACTGCCCTTGCTAGGCCAAAGTCGAGCACCTTCACCACCTTGTCGGTTGTATAGAAAATGTTCCCGGGCTTCAGGTCGGAATGAATAATGTGCCGGCTGTGTGCATCCTTCAGACCCTGGCAGAACCCTTCGATGATGCTGAGACCAAGGTCGAGGGGCATGCCATCCGGATAACTGTGCAACATCTCATCCAGTGTCTGGCCTTCGAGCAGTTCCATGCCCATAAAGAAGATACGATCTTCCCTGTCAAAATCGTACACCTGCACAACGTTGTTGGAAGCGATGGAGCGCGCCTTCGATGCCTCTCGCTGCAGCGCGATAAACGCTTCCTTGTGATGCTGGAACTTCTCGTTCAGCAGCTTGATGGCAAGGTAAGGATCAATACCCGCTTCCTGCTGCCGAAGGTCCAGGGCCTTATAAACATCACCCATGGCCGCCACTGCCGATCTGCTCCTGCAGGACTAAAGCGGTTATTGAGTTTACGTCCGGATTCCGACATGTGTCTGTTGCGCCGTCGCCCTGAAGGCTCTGGCTATTCAAAAAGGGAGCAGCTTAGACCGTTTTGTCAACAAATGTGAGGGAGTTCGCGACGACTGACCTTACCTATCGGCTGGTTGGCGTTACTGACCGCTGCCACGGGCATTTGCAAGGAAACCCGGCCCCGGACGGGGTGGGTATTTTTTCCATCGCCGCTTCGATCGGTTCTGTGCCCCAGCCAGGGGTATCGTCAAGAATCAGGTGACCATCCCTGATTACCGGCTCCTTTGAAAACACCTCGTTGTCCCAGGCCAACCGGTCGATATCGGTTCCATGATCCTGAGGTTAGGCACCGCTGCCGCAAAATGTGCGTTCATCATGGTCGACAGGTGGCCATAAAAATTATGGGGGGCCACGTTGACCTGGTAGCCGTCGGCCATCGCCGCGATCTTCACTGACTGGTGTACGCCATTCCAGACAGCGTCGATAATCGCCACATCCATGGACTGCTGCTGGAAGTAGGGAATAAAAGACGGTAGACCGAGGATGGTTTCGCAGGAACTGATGGGGTGTGGACTATGATCGCGCACCCAAGCCAGCCCGTCAGCACTTGGACAGTCAATCTCTACCCAGAAGAGATCAATGTCCGCAAGCGCACGCAGGAACTTGAGGTATCCCTCTGGCTTTGCGTTGAAGTTGAGATCAAGCAGGATATCCATATCGGATCCCGCACCGTCACGAAAGGCTTCGAGGTGGGTATGCAGATCATCAAGCACCTTGCGTTCAACATTGAGGGCAGGCTCAAACGGAAAGTTGAATCCTGGTGACCAGCTTCGCAGCCGGCCATCCGTCATGGTGAAGATATTGGTCTTCAGGGCGCTGAAGCCCTTTTCCCGCACCTCTTCACCCATCGCTCGCACACCGTCAAAGTCCGTGATTGCGGGCGGGTAGTACTTTGATGACGAAATCCGCCAGGTTGCACAATGGGACCAGTAAACCCTGATCTCGTCCCTCACCTTGCCACCCAGCAGGTCATAACAGGGCACACCAAGCAGCTTCGCTTTTACATCAAGCAAGCGCGTTCTCAATCGCGCCGAGGCCAAGCGCAATAACACCGCCCTGGGCAGGCCGGGTAGCACCAAACAGGTTCTGGTAAATTTTTTCGTGCTCAAAAACCGATTCGCCTTCGACTCGTGCAGCCATCGATTCGATTACCGTGGTGACACCGGGTGCACCAAAGCCTTCATCGTAATTCACTCCAGCCAACCGTACCGTCTTCCGCAGTGATTTTGACGAAGTGATAGTTGCGCCAACCTGCGCCGCAGTGCCTGGTTTCAACCTGTTTGATTTTCATCTAGCCGTCCACCTGTTAAGCCACTTATTGGCCACTTTACGCCTGCTGTATATCACACCGGGCATTAAGTTTTTTGGAAAAAGATCAGTTAATATGGCCGCTTGCCCGCAGGTCGGGGCTGATTTACAAGCGCAAACTAATAAGAACAAGACATGAATCTACAGCTTGCTTACAACGAATTTCTGGGCAACAGCCCGGGATGGTTCAAACTTTCCATCCTGATTTTTCTCGTACTGAGCTTTCCTTAAAACTGCTGCTCGGCACGACCATTCTCGGCTGGCTGTTTCTCGGCATGTTTATCCTGACTCTCGCCATGGCACTGAAGTGTTATCCGCTCCAGAGTGGCGGCCTGCTGGCCCTGGCCATTCTTGCCCTTGGACTCACCTCACCGGACACCGTCTGGTATGAGATCAAGTCAAACCTCGGCGTGCTGGCACTGCTGATATTCATGGTGAGCTTCATCTTTTTCATGAAGCCGCTGCTGAGTTTTCTCTTTGCCCGACTGATTGTCGGCGTCCAGAGCAAATGGGCGCTCGGGCTGATGTTCTCGGTCATGGCCGCATTCCTTTCAGCGTTCCTTGACGCCCTGACGGTGACCGCAGTGCTCATCACCGTGTTTGTTGCTCTCTACGGTGTGTATGAACGCATCCATTCATCGGGTCAAACAGACTACGACCACGACGGCGTTGACGACCGCGATGAACTTGGCGGCGATGTACTGGAAGAGTTCCGCGCGTTTATCAGGAGCCTTGTCATGCACGGCGCCGTGGGCACCGCCCTGGGTGGCGTAACGACGATGGTTGGCGAACCGCAGAATCTCCTGATTGCAGAAAAAATGGGTTGGGAGTTCATCGAGTTTGTACAGGTCATGGCGCACGTCACCTTCCCTGCCATGTTTGCAGGCTTCGCAACCTGCGTTGCCCTCGAACTCACTGGCGTCATGGGGTACGGCGGCAAACTCGACCCCAGGGTGCGAGAGATCCTTAAAGGCTACGTTGAGGAAGAAGACGCCAAGCGTAAGCCACGTGAAATCTACGCATTGTGGGTGCAGGGTACCTGCGGTGTGCTGCTGATCATCGGCCTTGGCCTTCACATTATGGAAGTCGGCCTGGTTGGTCTCAGCCTGCTGGTGCTGGTGACCGCGATGACGGGCATCAATGAAGAGCACCGCATCGGTCGGGCCTTTGAAGAATCACTGCCTTTTGTATCGCTGCTCTGCATTTTCTTTGTCGTTGTCGGCATGATTCACGACCTGCATCTCTTCAGCCCGGTGATTCAATGGGTGCTGGAGATGCCCATCGAGGTTCAACCAAAAGCCTTCTTCCTTGCCAACGGTGTCCTTTCTGCCATCTCGGATAACGTTTTCGTGGCGACGGTGTATATCAATGAGGTGAAAGCCGCCTATGATGCCGGCGCAATCAGCCGGGAGCACTTCGACGCGCTGGCGATCAGCATCAATACCGGCACCAACCTGCCGTCGGTGGCAACACCCAACGGCCAGGCCGCGTTCCTGTTCCTGCTGACTTCTGCCCTGGCACCGGTCATTCGACTGGGATATGTGAAGATGGTCATCATGGCAGCACCCTACACGGTCGTGCTCACCATCGTCGGTTATCTCTGCCAGTAAACTGAAACGGATTTAGCTCATGCTGAGCGGTTCATAACCGCTCGCAGCGATGTCCTTCAGTATCTGCGCATATCGTGCGCCGCCGCCCTGGTAAGCGGGATATCGATTGGTGTCGGGACTACGCCCCTCAATGTTCGAGTTGTAACCGATAAACCAGCCCTGCCCTTTGCTGAGCAGCAGCGCTGCATAGCTACGCTTCACTTCTTCCTGCCAGGCTTTTTCCGCCGCATCGCTGGATTCGATGCGTGTGACGCCAGATTCGCGAGCGCGTGTAATCAAGTCTGTGACCCAGTTGACGTTCACTTCAATCGCCCGTGGAAAATTTGACGAACCCGATGCACTTTGCGGCCCTGCCACCATCATCATATTGGGAAAGCCGTTGCTCATGATGCCGTTAAACGTCACCGGCCCATCCGTCCACTTCTCACCCAACGACTGACCGTCGATACCGCGGATATCCATGGCATCATAACCGCCGGTAATGGCATCAAATCCGGTTGCATAGATGAGCACATCAAGATCATGGGTACTTTCCCGCGTCTCAATGCCGTCCCCGGTGATTCGCATAATCGGCGACGTGCTGATATCAACCAGCGACACGTTGTCGCGGTTGTAGGCTTCGAAGTACCGGGTTTCAAGCGGCAAACGCTGCATGCCGAAGCCGTGATCCTTCGGAATCAGCAATTCTGCCGTTGCCGGATCATCAACTCGCGCCCTGATGCGATTAGCGATGTACTCTGAAAATTCCCTGTTGGCTTCTTCATCAAAGAAAATCTCAACAAAGTTACCGGCAAGGATCGCAAAGCCGGGAGACGCATATAGCTTATCCCACGTGGCTTCACGCTCTTCGCGCGTCAGGTTCCAGAACCCGCGGCGGTCCGGCAGATGTTCAAAGCCACTCGCCGTCTTTGCACAGTTGGCAAAAATCTCATCATAGCGGCGCCTGATATCGGCCATCTCCTCGTCCGAGATCGCCGAGTTGTTGAGCGGTGAACTCCAGTTGGGACGGCGCTGAAAAACAGTCAGCGATTTCACCTTGTCAGCGAGCTCACCGATGATCTGGATGCCGGTGGCACCTGTACCAATAATACCTACCCGTTTATCACTGAGATCGAGCGGTTCACGAGGCCAGTAAAAAGTGTGAAAAGACTCGCCCTTGAAATCATCCATACCCGGTATTCTGGGCATGGTCGGGATGGACAACGGTCCAAGGCTGGTAATGACAAACCGGCTGCGTAATGTCTCACCGGATTCGAGGACAAGCTCCCAGAGGGTCTCATCCTCAGACCAGGTCATTTACCTGACACGGGTGTTGAAACGCATGTGCTTTCGCAGGTCAAACTTGTCCGCCACGTAGTTCAGGTAACGGAGGTTTTCGGGTTGACCCGAAAAACGTTCTTTCCAGTGCCACTCTTCGAGCAGTTCCTCAGAAAAGGAGTAACCGTAGGTATAACTTTCTGAATCGAACCGACAGCCGGGATAACGATTCCTGTACCAGGTACCACCAAGGTCGTCCTCACCTTCGAGGACGATCGCGTTGATACCAAGGTCGGTCAGCTTCTTGATCTGGTATATGCCACCGACACCTGCACCGATGACAATCACTTCATAGTCAATCATCTCAACGTTCACTCACCTCGAACTGCGTAACGTGAATCAGAATGCAGCGGCATATCTGGCACACCCTGGCATTCGTCGGTCCAAATCCAAACCCGCCACATCATGCGCTCGGCGTCTTCATAACCTTCACGCGCATGCAACATGCGATAGTTATCGAGGATCAAGGCCTGGCCCGGTTCAATCCGAAACCTCGGCACAACCTCACCCGCTTTATCCACTGCGGTCACCCAGTCATCAATCATCTTTTTGTCCAGCTCAGGCTGGGTACTGGAAGGTAACGGCGCTTGGTTGAACGTGCGTCGTAACATCTTTCGACCGTCACCCACACGCTGGACAATCGGTGATTGCGAAACCTGCATGTCCTCCTCGGTCTGGTCAACGGCAACGCGTTCAAGCGCCTCCGGCAACCAGCGGGCGTCCTTAGCCGCGCCCAGTTCATCCAGTAGCGCATAGCCATCTACCAGGAAGCTTTCGCCACCGATCTCCGAGGCATGCACACAGGTCAACATGATGAAATCGGGATACAGGTCCCCGTAGGCAAACCCGTCCGTATGCGGGCGCAGCGGCTTGTGATGATCAAGCTGTATCTTTCTATCCTGTTCACCACCTTCAAACACCCGTGCGGCCTCGGGAATCGTCAGCACCCGGTCACCAAAAACACGATGCCCAAGGTTGGTCGCGTCATCCGCGCTTGCGCCAACACCATCAAAAATAACGGCGCCGTCACGTCGAACGATCCGGGCGGCCTCATCCAGGTTTCTAGTGATCACAGGATCTATGCCAAGACTGCTCGTAGCTGGTTTTTTCATAGGGAAGATTCTATCAGCAAGTTAAAATAGCGTATCTCAACCGGAGGGCCGTATCCATGACACCGAGAATTTGTGCTGGTGTGCTGATCTGTCTTTTCAGCCTGCCGATCAACGCCTGCGACGATAACTCCCTGCCGATAAGGTATCTGCAGGCAATCCAGGCGCTGGAGTGGGACACGCAGGGCAACATGCTGGCAGAAGACGCCCGTTACTACGATCCAACCATGGTGCACTACGATCGCCCTGCCATTGAGCTTTTCAATCGCGCAGACATCGTTGCCTTCTGGCGCTCATCGTCGGAAGTATCCGGCACCTCTGCCATTCGTTACACGGTCCGATCCTGTTTCGAAACCGCGGATCACTATGTGCTGCACTACGACATCCTGGTGGATGTCGCAGGTAGTTTCTGGGATATCGATGAGGAGACACTATCCATCCCGGGACAGGTGATGTCGGTGATCCGCGTGGCGAACGGCTTGATTGTGGAACACATCGACTACGTCGACTATGCGGGCGGTGACGCGTTTGTTGAGAGCCTCAAGGCCTCGTCGAAATAATACTGTCGACGAGCGACTCAACCGCAGGGTCTGGTGAATAACTCGCGAGCTGCATAAGTACCTTCGGCACCATTTCCGTGAGACCTGCTTCAAGCGATATATGGGGTTGCCACCCATTTGTAAGTGTACGGATTCGTTGGTTATCAAAGCTGACCGAGTTAGCCTTGTCACCTTTCAGGGGGCCCTCCCAGGCAGGCTGGCGGGAAACAAGCTCATCTGTCGGCACGTGCACGAGTTCAGCCTTCACGCCCAACCCATCGGCAACGGCATTGATTATGGTGTTCCAGGAAACCGATTGTTCTGTCGTGATATGAACCGCTTCACCAAGCGCTTTCTCATTGCCAAACAACTGTACAAAGGCGCGAGAAAAGTCCGAGGCATGTGTTAATGCCCATAGCGACTCGCCATCGTCGTGAACCAGCACCGGTTCACCCTGCGTCAGTCGCCAGGCCAGGTGCAATCCGTCGACACAGGTGGAAGGCAAACGCTGCCGGTAAGTATGACTGGGCCGGACTATCGTTACGGGCAGGCCTGATTCAGTGAGGCAATGCTCCGCGGCTATCTTGTTGCGGGAGTATTCCAGGTACGGGTTTTCGAGTGGTGTTGCCTCGGTGATCACACCACCAGGCCACGGCTTTTGGTAGGCAGATGCCGTCGAAACAAAAATGTATTGACTGCACCTGCCAGTGAAGACGTCGATGTCCCGTGCCACGTCCGCTTCATTAAACGCAATAAACTGGCACACAACATCGAAGCGTTGTTCAGCGAGGCTGGACAATGCCGAACTATCGCGCACATCACCAATGACGTGTGAAACACCGGCCGGAAGGTTTTCCCCCTCGGAACCCCGATTAAAAACAGTTACGGCGTGCCCAGCGTCAATCGCTGCAACGACACAGGCAAGCGAAATCTCTCCCGTGCCACCCGTTATAAGTACTTTTGCCATGCGGCTAGCCGGGATTGGTCACCAGCGCACCACCAACCTCGTGCGCGCCGAGGAGATGATTCACCTCAAGCGGCGCCTCAACAAACCGGACATTTCGATTGATGCCATGCCGTGATGGTGTTGCAAAAGCGGGTGCGGCGGATTCATGGAAAGCGAGACGGCCATCGCCTGCAGAACCGTCATCCATAACCCTGAGGGATAGATCTGATTCACACTGCTGCACCAGCGCTGGAGTCGCATCCAGGACCATGCGACCGCGCCAGTGCAGCGCTTTTGCTGCATGGTAAGTCAAGGCGAGCATCGGGCGCGGTGCCGTCCCATGATTACAAACGCCGCGATGCCACATGCGCGGATCTCTGAAACACACTCCACCCGCCGGTATCTCCATCCTTGCCGGTGGTCCCCAGGCCTCGATCAGTTCAGGGTGTCCGCCAAGGCGATTGGTGGTCCATGTGGCAACAGCGGTTTCGCGCTGCGAACCGATATAGATTTCCGTTGCGCCGGTCTCTGCCGAGATATCGTTCAAGGCAACCGAGCATGACAGGGTTGTTGTCGGCGGTGGCCAGGGCTGGTTGTGTGCCGCGGCTTCTTCTTCAGTTCGCCATGAATAGGGCCGATCAAAATGCAGGGGCTGATCCCCACTGCCGGGGCAATTCACGTTGCCATTGTAAAAACCAAGCCAGGCACCACTACCCAGGACTGCAGCCACCACGCTCTCGATCAGGGGATTGGCAACGAGGTCCTCGCACACAAATGGTGCGTAGCGGCGCAGGCCAAGCTGCAGGTGACCTTCAGCAGTTCGCTCCTCGTGCGGCGTGAGCTTGCCCGGCTCTCGGATCTGTTCAACATCTTCCAGTACAGAGTCATAAAGGCGTTCGCGTGTCTGGGCAGAGACCAGGCCACCAATAACAGCAAACCCCTGCATCGAAATTGCATCATTGACTGCTTCAAGGATTTCAACTGGCAGCGTGCCGGCGTCGCGGTCTTTTTTGTCGGCTTCGTAAAACATGCATTAAGACTAATCCACCGTCACCACACCCGCCACTATTTCGAGTAGTATTCCCGCTACCAAGGGAGAAATCTGCATGAGCAAAATGAAGTTGAATATTAACGGCGAGGACGTCGAGCTCGACGTCAGGCCAGATATGCCGCTGCTATGGGTGTTGCGCGACAAACTGAAACTGACCGGCACCAAGTTTGGCTGCGGTATTGCCCAGTGTGGCGCGTGCACGGTGCACATTGATGGCCAACCGGTACGTTCCTGTGTACTGCCGGTGAGCGGCGTCTCAGGTGCGGTCACCACTATCGAGGGGCTCGCAGGTGATGGCGCCCTGCACCCACTGCAGACCGCGTGGATGGAACACGATGTACCCCAGTGCGGTTACTGCCAGGCAGGCCAGATCATGAGTGCTGCTGCATTACTCGAGGCGAACAGCAGCCCAACCGATGAAGATATTGACCAGGCGCTTGCAGGAAACTATTGCCGCTGTGGTACTTACACCAGGATTCGTGCAGCCGTGCACACCGCTGCCTCCTGGTACAACGCTGACAAGGGAGTGAGCTGATGAACATGATGAATCGCAGAAGCTTCCTCAAGGCATCCGCGCTCGCCGGTGGCGGGCTGATGCTCGAACTTACCCTGCCCGCACACGCTGAAGAACTCGGTACGCTCATCGGTTCCAAAGAGCTGAGCGCCTATATCAAGATTGCCAGCGACGGGCAGATCACCATCTACTCCGCCACACCCGAAATGGGCCAGGGCATCAAGACCACGTTGCCGATGGTGATCGCGGAAGAGATGGGCGCCAAGTGGGAAGAAGTTGTTGTCCTGGACGCCCCGATCGACCCTGAAGCATTTGGCATGCAGGGTGCGGGTGGTTCAACGTCGGTACCTAGAAACTTTGACATCATGCGACGAATGGGCGCATCCGCTCGCGAGATGTTAATCAGCGCCGCATCAGAATCGTTAGAAGTTAATCGCGACGAACTGAAAGCGGAGGAAAGCAAGGTCATCCACACCTCCGGGACTGCGCTGACCTTTGGTCAACTCGCAGCGAGCGCGGTTAAACAGGAAGTGCCGGACCCGGAGATGTTGTCATTCAAGGACCCGCGCTCCTACATGATTATCGGCAGGGCAATTGGTGGCATTGACAATCTCGTTATCGCCACCGGCCGTTCTGAATTTGGCATCGATGTTGACGTGCCTGGCATGAAGTACGCCTCTTATTCGCGTTGCCCCCGTCATGGCGGTGTTGCGCTCAGTTTTAATGAGGCCGAAATCAAGGCCCTGCCCGGTGTCACTGATGCCTTTATCGTTGAACCCGACCCACGTTCCGGTGAAGCCACCATGTCTTTCCTGGTTGGTCTCGCTGAACTCCAGGGCGGCGTCGCCATCGTCGGTGACGATACCTGGGCGGTGTTTGATGCCAAGAACAAGCTCAAGGTGAAATGGGACTACAGCAACGCCTCTACCGACGACTGGGATGACATGATCAGCGAGGCTGGAAAAATCGCAGCAGCAGGTGGCGGTGAAGTCAGGCGGGACGACCCCAACGTCGCGGCCGCACTTGCTGATCAGAACAACACCGTCATCGAGGCCATGTACGAGTTTCCTTTCGCGGCGCATATCTGCATGGAACCCATGAACTGCACGGTGGATTTCCGCGCCGGTAAAAACGGTGGACCGGACTCGATGGAAATCTGGGTACCCAGCCAGTTCCCCGGCCAGGTTAAGGAAATCGCCGGTAACATGCTCGGCATTACACCTGAGAACGTTACCGTGCACGGCACGCGCATGGGTGGCGGTTTTGGCCGACGGGCAATCCATGACTTTGCAGCTGAAGCCATGGCCATCCGTAAGAAAGCGGGCGTACCCGTGAAACTGACCTGGACCCGTACCGACGACATCCATCACGACTTTTTCCGCGTTGGTGGTTTCGAATACATGAAGGGTGCCATGACACCGGACGGCAAACTTGCCGGGCTGGATCAGCATTACATTGGTTTCGCCAAGAATGGCAATCCCGTAATCGGCTCCAACTTCTTCGGTAACGAGTTCACGCTGACCGCCATGGAAAACGCACACGTCAGCCAGACCTTCATGCCGATCACAACACCTTGTGGCGCGTGGCGCGCGCCGGGTTCAAACACCAACGCATTTGTTGAGCAGAGCTTCCTGCACGAGATGGCCGTGGCTGCCGGGCGGGACTACGCCGAGTTCCTGATCGAGCTGATGGGAGAACCACGCTGGGTGGTCGAGGGTAACGTTAACGTCATCAACACCGGTCGTGCCATCGATGTAATCAAGCTTGCTGCCGAGAAGTCCGGCTGGGGTCGGGAGATGCCAGAAGGCAAAGGCCTTGGCCTTGCTTTCTACTTCTGCCACGCGGCTCACATAGCCGAGGTTGCTGAAGTGACCGTTGATAAGGACAACAACTATTCTGTCGACAAGGTGACCGTCGCTGTTGATGTCGGCCCGATCCTGAACATGAGCGGCGCTTTGAACCAGGTGCAGGGCTCAATTGTTGACGGTCTGTCCACAATGGCGATGCAGCAGATCACGGTGACGGATGGCGTGATCCAGGAAGATAACTTCCACGAGTACCACGTCATGCGTATCGCACAGACACCGGAAATCGACGTGCACTTTATCCAGAGTGACAACGCGCCAACCGGACTGGGTGAACCTGCATTGCCACCGCTTGCACCGGCAGTCACCAACGCCATCTTCGCTGCGACCGGCACCCGCATCAGGACGATGCCGCTGACCAAGGCTGGCTTTACGCTGGTCTAAGCAGTTGTAATAGCCGCTCAAGCGCTCCGCTGGATGATCGAGCGGAGCTTCATCACATCTTTGTCCGGGTTGATTTGAATCGCCCCGGGCAGGGATGCCGGGTTCTCTCCCGCCGAGATGACAACCAGCGTGGTGTCTGATTCTGCAAAAGTGCTCAACGCACCTGGATCATTATCGTCGATTACAGAACGATCAACCACCACGACACCATAATCCTCACAGCACGCTGATGCTTCCTTGAGGCTTGTCACCTGGTCTGCTGAGTCGACCCACCCGCGCACGAGACCCGTGACAGGCGCATCTTCACCCGCGATAACAAGCACACGCGGATTGTGGGCAATGATTGCTGGTTCAATGATGTCCTCTACCACCGATTCCTCTCCAGTGGCTTCATTCAATCTCAGCTCAAAGCGAGTACCGAATCCTGCTTACGAGTTAATGCTGAAAGGGATGTCGAGCAGTCTGCAAAGCCGCGACACGATTGATAAGCCAAGACCAACGCCATCCGCCTCGTCTGCATCCACCTGGTAGAACTCATCGAAGATTTTTGCTTCATCTTCAACGGAGATGCCAACACCGGAGTCTTCAACATATAACACGAGGTGCTCATCACCCTCTTGAGCCCGCTCAATGCCAACCCTGACATAACCTTCCTCGGTGTACTTGATCGCGTTCTCTACCAGGTTGCGTAACACCTGGTGGAGACTCATATAGTCGGTTATCACAACAGCATCTGTTGCCCTGAACTCGAGCGTAATGTTCTTCGCCGCGGCCAGCTGGGTGAACTGATTGTTCAGCTCAGCAAACAGTCCCGCAAGGGCTACAGGCCTGCGCTGGGCACCTGCACCCTGGTACTCGGTCCTGGAGAGCTTCACCATGTTATCGAGCAGGCGCTCAACCAGGGAAAGGTTGTCATTGATCTTGTCGAGCTTGTCCGCTGAGCCCTTGCCTATCTCGGGTTTCAGTGCTTCAGCAAAATGCGAAATCGCTCGTATGGGTCCGTGCAGGTCGTGCCCGACAGTGGAAACAAAGTTGGTCTTGGCCCGCTCAATATCCCTTGCGAGGCGGAGACTGGCGAGCGCATTTTCCTGTGCAGCGAGACGCGCCGCTGCCTCACTTCTGTAGGTATAGGCAATCACCGAGGCGAGGATCAGCGTATCGACCAGCGTGCTCAGCTGGGCAAAGTAACGAGGGTGAAACGCAAACTCTACTGTCGAGTTGATCAGCGCCGCCCAGACCATGATGGAAACGGAGTGCAGCGTGATACCCAAAAACCAGTACCTCGCCACCGTGCGCCGGTGCCAGTAATAAACAAGGGCATAAACGTTCAACAGCTGGCCGGCGATGGTCATCAGGAGCGCACTGCCCGTCAAAAAGAAGATGGCAAAGCGTGCGACTTCACCCGTGTAAACCAGCGACAAGGACGTAAGCAGCAGCGGGATATTCAGGTATACCAACAGCATCCAGTATCGATACAACGTTGGGTGTGTATGTTTCACATCGAGGAGATGAATACTGAACAGCGCGCTGAACGCTCCAAGCATGATGAGACAGGCAACATAAAACGAAATCGCGAGGCTCAGGTGCGCGTGGAAACCGAACAGGGTTGCGGTGCCTGAACCCACATAAATCACCCCGCAACTGCTTAAAAGAAACAACGCAAAATAAAGATAGGCGTACTGCCTGATGGCGATGAACATAACCAGGCTATAGAGAATGGTTGCACCCACCAAACCAAAGTAGATGCCATCCAACAGGTACTGACCAATCCTTGATTCCCTGAACGACTCCTCTTCCCAGAGATCCATACTCAGCTGCGTGATGGCTGCCTGGGACCAGACGTTGATGACAAGTCGAACCTGTTCACCAGGCTCAAGCGTCATTGGCACAATGGGCCGTGCATCGAAGACGGGTCTGGCTGCACCCGGTTCTTGAAACAGGTCCACATGCGAGTGGACATCGCCATCACCATCTTCGTAGTACCAGGCAAAACCAGGCGCACCGGTCGCAAACAGCTCAAGCATCAGGTCCTGCCTGGCTGGTGAATCGTTAACAATATCTACCGCCACCCAGTTGAACCTGGATGGCGCATCAAGGATCACCTTGCCACCAGGATTACGCTCCCATGCCAGCTGTCCCGGGGGATTCTCCAGCTCCACAACACCCGTCGGTGAATCGGCAAGTAAACGGGAGCTGGCAAGCGCCGTCGCCACCAGGTGACCAAGGGGATCTGCCTGGTAAGCATCCGCCTCTGATGCCGGCATCTGCGCCAGCGCTGCGTAGGGGGCGATGGATACCTTGCCGTTTATCTCACCAATCCGGACCACCGCAGCCGATTCGTCCGACTCGGCTATAGCGCTTTGCGCAAACGATACGAGCAGCAGCAGGAAGATTCTCATGGCCGATGCATGCCTGCTGCTGTTTGAATCAATAGATCAAGCTGGGTCATGTCACCTGCAGCGATAACATTCGCAGGGACGAACCAGGAACCACCTACCGCAGCCACATTATCCAGTGCCACGTAGGCCGCACAGTTTGCTTCACTGATACCGCCGGTTGGCACAAAGCGCACTTCCGGCAGCGGACCTTGTAAAGCCGCCAGGGTGTTAACACCCCCCATGGCCTCGGCGGGGAAGAACTTCTGCAGGTGATATCCTCGCTGCAGCAGGTACATCATTTCTGACGGCGTTGCTGCCCCTGGTAAGTAAGGCAGCGACCGACGCCGGGCCTCATCCAGCAGTGCATCCGTTGCCCCGGGACTTACCGCAAATTGCGCACCCGCTGCGACGGCAGCGTTAAGTTGCGCAACATCCCTGACACTGCCCGCACCAACCACGATGTCCGGCACCTCCGCCGCCACCGCTTCAATACAGTTGAGGGCACCGGTACTCCTGAGTGTGATCTCCATCAGACCGATACCCGCACCCAGCAGCAATCCTGCAGTCGTCACCGCATGACGAACGTCATCAACCACCACCACCGGGACTATTGGCCTCGGTTCGAGTTCAGGTGCAATTAATGACGTTGCATCCATATCAGCGTTTACCTCAGCTGGCGTAACGCTTAACCAGCTGTCGACCCAATGCCATCATGTGAACCTGGTCCGGACCATCAGCCTGCCGGCACCAGCGCGCATAGTTAAACGCCTCTGCCATCGGGTAGTCGGCAGTGAGCCCACCTGCACCATGAATCTGCATACATCGGTCAATCACCTGTTGGGCCATCAGTGGCACTGTGATCTTTGATGCCGCAATCAGGTCACGCGCATCCTTGGCACCAACCTCGTCAGTGCGACGCGCGGTTTTGATGGTCAGCAGCCGCGCCTGTTCAATTTCGGAAAAGCTCACTGCGATGTCTTCGAGAACCGACTGGTGCTCTGCGAGCTGCTTGCCAAATGTCTCGCGCTGCGTTGAGCGGCGGCACGCAAACTCAAGCGCTCGCTGTGCAGAGCCGATAAGGCGCATGCAATGATGAATCCGGCCGGGCCCAAGACGCCCCTGGGCAATTTCAAAGCCGCGACCCTCACCCAGCTGGATATTGTCGGCGGGTACCCGCACATCCTCGAAGTGAACCTCGGCGTGGCCAAGCGGCGCATCGTCGTAACCGAGCGTGGTTAAGGGACGTACCACTTTTACACCAGGCGTATCCTTCGGCACCAGGATCTGGCTTTGGGTCAGGTGGCGATTCGGGTTATCCGGGTCAGACTTCCCCATGACGATAAATATTTTCGTTCGCTCGTAGGGCGCATTGGTAATGAACCACTTCTTGCCGTTAATCACATACTCTTCGCCGTCCCGGATAATCGACGTCTTTACATTGGTTGCATCACTGGAGGCGACATCCGGTTCAGTCATGCAGTAGGATGAGCGAATCTCACCATCGAGCAGTGGTGTCAGCCACTTTTCCTTTTGCGCGTCGGTGCCGTACTTGAGGAACACCTCCATGTTGCCGGTATCCGGTGCGTTGCAGTTGAACACCTCAGGCGACCACAACACCCGCCCCATGATCTCCGCCAGCCCGCAGTAATCTTCATTAGTCATGCCGCCATGGTCTTTCGGCATCCAGAGGTTCCAGAGGCCCGCCTCCTTCGCCTGAGCCTTCAGGTCCTCCATCAGGGGAACGGTGGAAAATCGATCGGCAAGACCGTTCAACTGCCGTGTGTATTCCTCCTCATTTGGATAAATATGACGATCCATAAAATCGAGCAACTGCTCGGTGATCTGCTCTACAGACATTGTTAACTCCATGACAACTCAGCTCGATATTCTACCCGTAAAGATCTGTTAGGATGCGATATGCCCCGCCCGAACATCCTGATCTTCATGCCGGACCAGCAGCGCGCCGACTGTGTTGGCTGCTTCGGGAACGAACATATTCACACTCCCAATATTGATGCACTCGCAGCCCGCGGCGTGCGCTTTGATAACGCCTGGGTAAATCACCCGGTATGCAGCCCATCACGGGTTAACCTGATGACGGGCTGGTATCCACATACGCGCGGCCATCGCACGCTGACCCACCTGGTCCAACCTCACGAACCCAACATGCTCAAGTACCTGAAGGACGCCGGCTACCACGTTGCCTGGGCTGGCGCGTGAGGAGATGTGTTTGCAGAAGGTGTCACCGAACGCTCAACTCATTTCTGCGGCTGGACCACCAAGCCCAGCCAGCGCGGTATGGGCCCGCAGTATGAACCGGGATCTGCGCGTTATAACGCTTTCTACCACGGCAGGCGTGAATGCGATAAGAACTGGATCGACTTTGACGAGGCAACCACACTCACAGCACTCGACTGGCTAAAGGAAAAACCTAGCGGCCCCTGGTGTCTCTGGATGCCGCTCATTTTTCCGCACCTGCCATTTGAAGTGGAAAGCGAGTGGTATGACATGTACAACCCCGCTGGCCTGCCGACACGCATCACGAGCTTCGGCAAGGACAAACCCGCATTTCATGAAGCGATCCGCAACAAATACGGAACTCAACGGTTGACCGAGTCAGACTGGCAGGAAATCAGCCGCGTGTACTACGGAATGGTGTCGCGCGTTGACGATCAACTCGGGCGCACGATGGCTGCACTGGAGGCGGCAGGTGAGCTCGACAACACCATCGTTGTTTACCTGACAGACCACGGTGAATACCTCGGTGACTTTGGCCTCGTCGAAAAATGGCCGGCAGCAATGGACCGCTGCATTCTCCAGAATCCGGTTGTGATGGCTGGCCCCGGTATCAGCGAAGGAAAAACAGCGAGTACGTTTGCGGAGATGGTCGACATCATGCCGACGCTGCTGGAACTCGCGGGTGTCGAAATCAGTCATACGCATTTTGGTCGGTCCCTGGTTAAGGCGCTTGAGGACCCCGATACCCAGATTCGGGACTGTGCCTTCTCAGAAGGCGGCTTCCGGGTAGGTGATGCACACCTGTTCGAACATGCAGGCGAAGGCGTCTACAAAAACAAGGCCGATCTCCAGCATGAGCAGCCGTACCTGACGGGCAAAGCAATATCACTACGTACGTCTTCACACACCTACGTGCACCGGCTGTACGAAGAAGATGAACTCTACGATCGCAGCCAGGACCCGTCTGAGACCACCAACCTGATTACCTCACCGGACCACCAGGCTCTTGCACGACAGATGATGCAGCAGGTGACTGACTGGCTGCTCGAAACATCCGATGTGATCCCCTGGAAAGCAGATCCAAGGTTCCCGCGCGTGCCCATGGGCCAGCACGAAGACTTTCATTTTTGAGACTGGCACTTCTGAGACCGTCATTCCTGAAGCTGTCATTTCCCAAGTAAGGCCCGCTTCAACCCCGGGTAACGCGGCGTATTAATGTAGGTTGCAACCCAGTGCAGCCCAACCAACATCAGAAAGTCGCCGTGCTGAATATATTGTCGACTGAGCGCGAGACCACCTAAGGCCGCACCGACACACCAGAACCATCTCCAGCGCAACGTAAAGTAGTGCATGGCACCGAACAGCACGTTGCTGATAACAACCGCCACCACAAATGCATCACCTGAAAACGAATATGGCAGTGCAATGCGGAACACCCATTCTTCCCAGAGTGAAACGAGGCCAAGATAGATGATCCAAACCACCTGCATTGGCTGAAAACGTCGATCAATCACGCTGGCGTAAATCACCAGCAGCGCAAATATCACGAGACACGCCACAAGGTATCGCCCAGGGTCTTCGAATGCCGGCGTCAGCCCCGTCCGGAACTTCACCAGCGCAAGCGGCAGGACAAAACAGATGGCGCCAAGCAACGCACCCGGCACGCCATGGCGCAACACAACCGCACGGAAAGTATCGAGTTGTCCCCCAGTAAAATCTGGCGGCCTTTGCAGCCGCCGCTGGCTCGGGACGGTGGTATCACTATCGCTCATGGGCCGCTATTTGACGACACAAAGCCAATTGGCGTCCACCCACGTAATAAGGACATAATCACAATAACCTTTAGGAGGAAATCCGCATGACTGAAGCGATGATGGCCTTCCCGGACCTGAGACATCCGTTCGAGGAATCGCCAATACACCCGGATGGTGCTGCAACCGTGTTGTACCAGGGTAAAACCATCACCCTTGAAACCACCGGACCCGGTAACGGACTCCTGATCGATCCGAAGGATCTCAGCGCCGTTAACGGTTTTGAACTCAAACCCGAGGGCGCGTGTTACGCAGACATGTGTGTGCCCATCCCCGACAACCTGATGGTTGAGGCAGATGGTAAATCCTGGTTTGACCTGCTCGCCTTTGCCGACCTTCTTGACCAGCCATATGTAGCGGACGAAGCAGAGCGCGTGTTCAGCTTTGCTGAAGTACCGGCAAAACGCGACAACATGATGGTGAACGGCATGGCGCCTGACATCGAACTGACCGATCGCAGCGGTAATGTTTTCCGGCTCGCGGATCTAAAAGGTAAAAAAGCCCTCATCGTCACCTGGTCCTCATGGTGAGGATGCTTCATGGACGTGCCCGTGTGGCAGCAAGTTTATGAAGATATCAACGATCCAAATTTTGTCCTGATCTGCGTCGCTGAAGACACCGGCGGTGAAGCAGTTGCAGGCCCCATTTTTGACGCAGCCAACCCAACCTACGTACAGGTGATTGATGAGAACCATCTTGTCAGCAGCGCGTTTAACTTTGTTAACGTGCCGTCTGCCGCCTGGATTGATGAGGAAGGTCGCATTGTTCGAATAGATGAAGGCACCTATTCAAAGCTGCATGAGTTTGGCGAAGGTGAGGCCAAGATTTCCTTTGGCACGGATGTTTATTCCCCTGCCATCAAGGATTGGGTCGCTAACGGCGCCGAAAGCAAACACGTGCACGAGGCGGCCACGGTTACCGGCAATATCCGGCAGCACACGGCCGACCAGCACCGTGCCGACGCGGCATTCAGCCTCGCCAACCTGTTCCGCCGTCACGGCAAAACCGACGCAGCGGAAAGGTACTGGGAGATGGCACGCAACCTCAACCCGGACAGCGTGAACTTCATCCGCCAGAACCTTACCCTCACCGAGGAAGGTTCAGCCGGCGAATCGTTCATGAAGATGATGGGCGAGTACGTCGCCGAGGGACGCGAGTACTACCGCCCGTTTGATATCGAATAGGGCTATATCGAATAGATTTAGTCCGCGTTCTCGCTGAAAGCGACCCTCGCCAGGACGAAGAACGCGTAGATCGTAATCACGGCAAAAACCAGTGCTGGCGCAAAGCCCAACACTCCCGCCACACTGGTTTCGCCGAATCGATTGTCACCAAATGTCAGCGCACGTGTTTCCGACAGGATAGCGCCGTAGTAAAAGAGGGTGTTTGCATACCCCGCACCCACCAGCATCCAGAATATCTGACCCGCCGTTTTATCCGGCAACTGCATCGCGCCAATCAGCAGCGCGCCCGCAAAAATCATCAGCACATTCATAATGCCGCCAGCGTGCGCCCTCGCCCAGGCACCACTGTCCCCCGGGATCTCAAACTCGAGGATCGTGCCAGGCAACACCTCAAATCCACCGATCAGGCTCATCACCAATCCAAAGCCGGCCAGCAGACCGATGATCATGACAATACAGCCGTGACCCACCATTTTTCTTTGTCGTTTATCCATTCTTGTTATTCCCGGTTCTTATTCGCATTCTTGCGGATGATCTCACCACACCTCTATGCTATCGGTTATGAGCGCCCAACCAAACTCCTCAGCTATTTCTTTACCCAATATCGTATTTGCCTTTGCAGATGATTGGGGACGTTACGCCAGCGCCTATGCTGGTATTGATCACTGCAGCAGACTCTGCGAGCTCATCGACACACCTCATTTCGATCGCATCGCCGCTGAAGGTACACTCTTTACCAACGCCCTGGTTCCAGCGCCTTCATGCACACCGTGTCGCAGCTCCCTGTTGTCGGGCCAGTACTTCTGGCAGACGGGACTCGGTGCCATCCTTGCCGGTGCCCGCTGGGATGAATCGATCCCGACGTTCCCGTTAACACTTGAAGCCAACGGCTATTTCATCGGGCATACCTACAAGGTCTGGAGTCCGGGCCAGACCCTCAACGCACCCATGGGTGGTGCTCGCACCGCCTTCAACGAGGCCGGTCTCGATTTCAACCAGTTCTCTCACTGGGTAACGGATCACCACGCTGCGGTTGGCGGTATCGAAGCGGCCAAGGAAATCCTTTTAAAAGAAGTGCGAGGCAACTTTGTCGGCTTCCTCACCGAAAGACCTGCTGATCAACCCTTCTGCTACTGGTGGGGTCCGACAAACACACACAGAACCTGGGAGCGGGGTTCTGGCGAGGCACTCTGGGATCTGCATCCGGATAAGCTGCAAGGCAGGCTGCCTGCTTTCCTGCCAGACGTACATGACATCCGGGAAGATGCGGCTGACTACCTTGGTGAGTGCCTGGCCGTCGATGCCGGACTCGGCGTCATCCTCGAGGAACTGGAAAAGTCTGGAGAACTGGACAACACCATCATCGTTGTCAGCGGTGATCACGGCATTCCCGGCATGCCGCGTGCAAAGTGCAACCTGTATGACATCGGCTGCGAAGTTGCACTTGCGATAAGGTGGCCAGCAGTTGTGCAGCCCGGTCGCGTGATTGATGACTGGGTGAACATCATGGACCTCGCCCCGACATTTTGCGAGGCTGCCGGTGTACCGGTGCCATCGTCCATGACTGCACGATCACTGATGCCAACCCTCTCAAGCGACGCATCGGGTACGGTTGATACAACCAGGGACTTTGTTGTCACCGGCAGGGAGCGCCATATCGCGCATGCCAGAAAAGGGATGTTGCCCTATCCGCAGCGAGCGCTGCGGGAGCAAGATTTCATCTACATCATCAACTTTGAGCCCGACCGCTGGCCGGTTGGCGATCCAAAAGGTCTGGATGATCTTTCAGCCACGCCGCCTGACTTCCAGACACTCATCGACGACACCATGGTTGCTTATCGAGATATGGACGGCAGCCCAACCAAGGCGTGGATGATTCATCATCGCGAGGAAGAGGATGTAGAACCCCTTTACCAGCTTGCATTTGGAAAGCGGCCTCGTGAAGAACTCTACGATCTTGCAAAGGACCCGGACTATCTCAACAACGTTGCAGACGACCCGGCATATGAGACGGTACGTACACGCATGGAGCAAAAACTACTGTCAGTGCTCGAACAGCAAAACGATCCGCGCCTGATGGAGCAACCCTGCCGCTACGAATATGAACCCTACGCGGGACCCGTTGACCTCGCCTGGTTCGACAATGCCATGGCTGTTGAAGCCATGAGCAGCAGACCAAAAAAGGAAAAAAGCCAATGAACGATGCCATCAACGACCTGCTGGAAAAGCAGGCGATCCAGGAATTGATCCTCAACTACGCCTGGGGAATCGACTCCCGCGACTGGACGCTGTTCAGGTCAATTTTCGCGGACGAGGTGGCAATCGATTTTTCTTCCTACAACGGCACACCACCTACCAGCATGTCAGCGGATGACTGGGTTGCTGGCTGCAAATCGATGTTGCCGGGTTTTGATGCCACCCAGCATGTCCTCACCAACTTCATGATTGAACTGGCAGGTGATACTGCCCAGGCCATCGTCTACATGAAAGCCGAGCATTTCATCGCCAACAGCCTCGGGGATAACAGCCACACACTGGGTGGCTATTACACACACCAGCTTAAGAAGCAGGCAGATGGCTGGAAGATCCATTCAGCAAAGCTGACGGTTTTATGGAGCCGCGGTAACCGGCAGGTTTATGAACTCGCCCGCCAAAGGGTTACAGAGAGCAAGTAAAGCAAACGACTAGTGACAATTCACAGTTGTTGACTGGCCAGAAGAGGATGTCCAACTCATGGTTTCAGAGTTACCAGCAAGACAATCACTGTTACCAGGGTAAGCCCTGCAGGCAACACCCAGCTCTCGAGGTTATCAGGTTGGGCTTCCCCAGAAGTCGCCCGCCTTAAACGCCCAGCCAGCAAACCGTGGATGGCCGATAACGCGAGGACAAGCAAAATCTTGAAAGCAAGCCACGACTGTTGGAACCAGCCACCCTGGATTCCAAGCAGGATTCCAAAGACCCAAGCAGACACCATCGCGGGTGACGTTATTTTTTGATCATATGCTCTCACCTGCTTCAGATAGACCCCCTGGGGATATCTCAAGGCGACCGCCACCGCGACCATGCCCCCAATCCATATGAAGAGGGATACCAGGTGAGCGGCTTTCGTTACCAGGTAAATCATGGCGATGGCGGATCTGCGGGCAGACTGCGGAGCCACCTTTCATTGATGAAACCGCCCAGCGGCAGGAGTGCTCCCACAAACAAACGAACCGCACCGACGCCGTTAATCAAGCCTTCCGCCCAGGAGCGCACAACGAACCACAAAAACACCATGAAGGTGGCTCCATGGATGGGACCGAGAATAGAGACGAGGCTCGGCGAATCACCCAGGTGCTTGAGCGGTACTGCAAAGCCAACCAGCAACAACAGCGTGGTTGCTTCCGCTAAGGCAGTTAAACGTAGTCCTTTCAAAGTTCAACAGCTGCATTCGAGTGGTAGTTGACCATGTTCTTACCAGCAGTCACGCACATCGGGCCTAAGATATCTTCCATGGGCGCCATCCAGCTTTGCATCTTGTTCATAATTTCCGGCCCGGCTTTTTCTGGTGACCCCGCGTCGAAAGGTGGTGCCGGGTCGTACTCTAGAGCGAGCTGCTGCATCTTTGCGACATCTTGTCCGAGCAACTCGGCGAGCAACACAAGGCCAAAATCAATACCCGCGGTCACACCACCGCCAGAAATTCTGTTGCGATCACGCACAACGCGTCCCGCAGTCGGTATGGCACCGAAAAGCGATAGATGGTGACGGGCACCCCAGTGGGAGGTCGCCTTATAACCCTGCAGTAACCCAGCAGCCCCAAGGACAATGGAGCCTCCGCAAACGCTGGTGACGTACTTTGCGCGAGACCCCCGATCACTCAGAAAACGTAGAACCTCTTCGTCCTCCATCACAGCGAATTCTCCGCCAGGTACAAACAAGACATCGACATCGTTGGGACACTCATCCAGCGTCGAGTTCGCTTTCATTAAGATGCCGCTGTCGGTTTCCAACAGATCCGTATTCTTCCAAACCAGGTGAACGTTACATTGAGCGGATAAAACAGTGTGAGGCCCGATGAGATCCAGAACGGTAACACCAGGATAAAGAAGCATGGCAACTTCGGGTTTCTTTTGATCGTGCATGGGTCGCAACTTTTCTTTTGTTCGTTCAGTAGAAGGCAACACTGAGAGAGGATGTTGGTAGACAACCACTTTGGCGTAAAGGACAATGTTCCGACATTTCCTGCCAACTCCAGTATGCAGAAAATTAACTACAAGACGCCCGGTGAAACCCGTCGCATCAGTTTTATCGCCTTTCCTGGCGTTGTGTTGCTTGACCTCACCGGTCCCTGGGAAGTGTTTGAAATTGCAAATAAACTCAGCCACCAGGAAACGCCACCCTATGAACTGCAGTTGATCAGCGGAAACTCCGCACAACAGATCCAAACGGGAGCCGGTATTGTCATGGAGAGCCACCAGGCGGCTAAAAACTGTCGCGGCGCTATTGATACATTAGTTGTACCAGCCATCGAGGTAGCGTGGAACGCTGAAACCGGCTCAAGGGAGTCAACCGTGCTGCGGCGCCTCGCAAAACGATCTCGACGAGTTGTTTCCATTTGCGGAGGCGCGTTTTTGCTTGCAGAAGCGGGACTCTTGAATGGAAAGAAAGCCACAACACACTGGCGCGCAGCAAAAAATCTGGCTTCAAGGTTTCCTGAGATCGATGTTCAGCCGGATTCCATCTACGTGAAGGACGGCAACTTCTATACGTCTGCTGGCGTGACCGCTGGTATCGATCTGGCGTTGGCCTTGGTCGAAGAAGATCTTGGCCAAACGATCGCACTCGAGTGTGCCCGGAACCTGGTTGTATTTATGCGTCGACCGGGTGGTCAATCTCAGTTCAGCACGGTCCTCGAGTCGCAACATACCGAGCGCAACGTGATCAACGAACTCATTGCATGGGCGGCCGATCACCTGTCGAGAGATCTGTCAGTGGAGGCCCTTGCTAAGCGTTCGAACATGAGTTCTCGTAATTTCTCACGCGTGTTTCACAACGAAGTTGGTCAAACCCCTGCTGTGTTCATTGAGAAACTCCGCATTGATGCATCACGACAACTGCTGGAAGAAACCGATGATTCGATCGCTTTAATATCAGAAAACTGCGGGTTTGGATCTGCTGACTCGTTCAGGCGTTCATTTCAGAGAGTGCTCAAGGTTGCGCCCAGCGACTGCCGCACCCGTTTTCGATAACGCGGCAGCAATCGAGAGCGATCACGCTGTCTTGCCAATACTCTTCATGAACGCCTCAGCACAACCAGGACAAAGCCCATGGGAAAACTGCGCATCTGAATGAGAAGCCATATAGCTTTCAATCTGGTGCCAGTAACCCTCGTCGTCGCGAACGTTCTTGCACTGCGCGCAAATGGGGATCATGCCTGACAGGGTTTTGATTTCTTCGAGGGCAACCTTCAGATCCCGTTCCGAAACGATGACTCGTTCAACCATGTGAAAAGTGAAATAGGCCGCAGGTGGTGCAACCATCATCGGCACTGTTGCCGCAACAATAAAGCCAACCGGTGACACGTTACCGGTAATGAACTCGATACCAACCGTGATCGAAACAGAGAGCACAACTGATGTCAGTGTGACCGCCGCGGTTGCTTTTCCGGCACCGTATTTTTCAAGCCACCTTTGTATAGAACCTTCCAGGTCCAACGCGTCACTCCCTTGGCATTTGTTTCATTATGGCGCAGAAGGTAACCCTACGCAGCAACCACCTCTTCCTGGATGATGTGCTCGGCGCGGTAGTAACGCATGTACACAGCAAACAACAGCGCAACCACGCCCATGAATCCCGCAAAAAACAGGTGATAGTCAGCGCCTGCCAGTCGCGAGGACCCATCGGGGTTCTGGATCACCTGGTTGACCACAGCCGTGAATAGATTGCCTGCCGATATGGAAAGATAAAACAGCGCCATGACGAGTGACTTCATGCGCCTCGGTGCCTGCGTGTAAGAGAACTCCATGCAGGTAATCACCAGCATGACCTCTGCGGTGGTCAACAGGAAATAGGCAAACAGCTGCCAGCCGATATGCGGCGTCAGTCCAGACTGGATCTGAGATTCACACCAGGCGGTGACAAGGAAAGGGGTAGCAGCCAGGAACATCCCCATGCACATCTTGCGCGAATCCGTGACCTCAAAAAACCGGGAGAGAAACGGGTAGATCACGTAGGTAAACACAGGAATCAGGACCAGGATCAGGAACGGGTTCATCGCCTGGATCTGCGAAGGCAGCAGTTCATAACCCATAATTTCCCGGTCCATCTGCATGGCCTGCAGTACCCAGGTGCTGCCCATCTGGTCAAACAGAGACCAGAAGGCGGCGGTCAGCAGATAGATGATAAAAAGTCGTTTGACGACACGTTTACCATCGTCACCAAACACATCCTTGACGTACGACCTGCCTGCCGGTGGCACATGTACGTAGTGATATCGACCGGCAAAAAAGGTGATGGTTGCAGCGAGCATAAAAAGGCCCGGCACACCAAAGGCAACGCCAGGCCCGTAGGCGGCAAGCAGCCAGGGTGTCAGCAGGGAAGACGTTGAAGCGCCGATATTAATCCCGAGGTAGTACCAGGAATAAGCACGCGACAACAGGTGCTCGTTAGATTTCCCAAACTGGTCTCCAACGTTCGAGGCAACACTGGGTTTTATACCGCCCGAACCAATGGCAATCAGCATCAAGCCGATGAACAGTCCCACGCGAGTATCGTCAAGAAAGAGTGCAAAGTGCCCGGCACAGTAAACAATGGATAGCAGGATGATGGTCTTGTACTTGCCCCAGTAGGCGTCCGCAATAATGGCGCCAAGCACCGGCAGGAAATAAGTTGTCGAAACAAAGAGGTGATACCAGGATGTCGCATCCTCGCGGGACATGGTTGCCAGCACACCGTCCGTCGACATGAGGTACTGGGTCATGAACACCACCAGGATGGCCTTCATGCCATAGAAGCTGAAACGCTCGGCGATATCGTTGACGATGATGTAGGGAATGCCGGAAGGCATATCCGCCGATGCTACGGGCGCTGTCTTGTACTGCATCTGGTCGTTACCACCGCTCATAATCAGCCGTAAAGGCATTCAAAATTGGAGAAGAAAAACCGGTGACGCTCCTCATCCGAGAGCTGCTCGGTTGTGCGGGTAAACCTGCCAATAGGGTCTCGCCCACCTTCTGCATGAGGGTAGTCGGATGAAAAGAGGTAAAGGTCCGCACTGGATTCAGCAACAAGCTGCTGAACATCCTCAAAGGGATACGGCGTGAAACGCATCTGCTCTCGAATCTGTTCTGACGGCAGACGCTGCATCTTCGCAAGCTGCGGCTCGGACCTTCCCCAGATCTTCACAGCATGATCGAGCCGGCGGATCATATCCGGCACCCAGCCCGCGCCAATTTCGACAACACCGCCGCGAAGTCCGGGGTGCGCTTCGAACACACCATCAAGCACCAGCGTAGAGATATAACGCTGACTCGCAAAATGAATTGCGGTCAGGTCTTTGCTGCCGATGACCTCCGCACCACCACGCGCGCTCACCGTTTCTGGTTTTCCGTCGTTCATCCAAGCATCGCCAATGGTGAGTTCAGCACTACCAACATGCAGGATAAAGGGCACACCCGACGATGCCAGCAGAGACCAGATCGGGTTGTGATCGGGATGACCGGGCGAACGACCACCTCCTGGTGCGTCCGCAGGTATCCACACGGCACCGAGCCCCAGGGAAAGCGCATGTTCAATCTCTTTCACCGCTCTGACCGGATCCTGCAACGGCACCATGGCCACCCCAATCAGGCGTGCATCGTGCTTGTAGAACGCGGCCATGGCACGATTATGCGCTGCGGCCGCGCCATAACTGACATCATCATTTTCTGCAGCAAAAATCAGGCGTGCACAGAAAGAAGAAAACACCACCTGTCGCCTGAACCCAAGCATATCCAGCGCGGTCGAACGTTCATCGCCGTTGAATGCACCGAGTGCGTCATGCCACTTCGGCCCCTTTGTCAGGTCGTCTCCCAACGCCAGCAGTTTCTCCAGGTTTTCCGGGCTGTGTCTTACCTCACCAACATGATCACCTGCGTCAAACTGACCGGTCAGCGCTTCATACAATGGGGGCAACTGCTCGCGGATATCCGCTGCCGCAAAATCGATAAGGAAATCAGGCAACTCCATGAGATGGCTGTCAGCATCGTTGATAAGGCGCTCACCGGCGTAGGTCATTGTCAGTTATCCAGTTTTGTCAGTACGTCGCTGCCAAAGAGTTCGATGGTCGGATACAACACTTCATCCGGAATACCGCCCAGGTCAAACATGAAAATCATGCGATCGAGACCGAGCAGTTCCCGCATCACTCCGATACGCTCCACCGCTTCACCCGCACTGCCAACGATGGCAGGCCCATTGATGATCGCCTCGTAATCAAGCTTTGCGCTCTTTGCATTTGGCGTGTAGTTCACGATCAGTTCCTGCACCCAGTTAAAGTAGTTTTCGAACCAGGTTTTGAAACGGGATTTTGCAAGCTGTGAATCGGCCGCCACGTGCGTGTGACAGCAGGCACCTACCATGGGGTCCCCTGCGTGGCCATGTTTAAGCCACTCCTCCCGATACCGATCCGCCAGCGGCGCAAACACCGCTGGTGGCGCAAACACGCTGGGCAGCATCAACGGACAGCCAAGGCGTGCTGCCAGATCAACACTTTCTGTTGAACTGCCACCACCAACCCATACCGGCAGTTTGCCAAATGGCCGCGGCCGACTGGTTTCACCTGCAAGTGGACGCAATCCATCGGCAACAACATCTTCTTCGGAGAGCAGGCGCACCAGCAGCTCAACATGATCTGTAAACAGCGCCCTGCTCTGGGCGGGATCCTGGCCAAAAATCTCGAACGTCCTGGCAAAAAGACTGCCACGACCAGCAACTATTTCTGCACGACCTTCACTCAATACATCAACGGTTGCATAGTCTTCAGCCACACGGAACGGATCAAGGTTAGCAGCCAGGGTCACGCCAGTTGAAAGTTTCAGTGTAGACGTACGTTCACCAATCGCTGCCAGGACAACCGGCGGCGAAGACAACTGGTAGCTGCTGCCGTGGTGCTCGCCTAAATGTACCGCGTGCATGCCGACCTGTTCTGCCAGCACGGCCTGCTCAACCAGTGAGCGATGTCGCGCTGACTCACTTCGACACACACCGGTATTGGGATCCGGCAATAAATCCCCAAGCGATAGCAATCCTGTCTGTAATCCTGTTTGTGAAGTGCTCATCTAACCTTCAATCCTGCTGGCAACTTGAAGACCCACCTGCCCTGCCAGCACCGCCCGGATTCTCTGCTTGTGGTTCACAAGCCTGATTCCTTTTTTTTGTTGCATGTTTTGTTGCATGTTTTTCTTTTTCTGTCCCCGTGTTTTACCATGTTGGCCCAGCAACTAGGTAGATATCCAGGTAGATAGTATGAGCGAAGCCGTTTCTGACAGTGCAGACAAGAATGCAGACAAACCTGCTGCACCACGCATGCCGGAACACGCGGCAGCCGGGCAGAGTAAGGACATTCCCTCTGCCTATGACATCCCACTGGAGGACATCAACCCCATCAGCCCGCATATGTTCAGCCAGAATCGCTGGCAGGAGTACTTTGAGCGCCTGCGTGATGAAGACCCGGTGCACTTCAACGAAACCGAAAACGCCGGAAGATACTGGTCGCTCACCCGTTTTGAGGACATCAAGGCAGTAGATACCAACTGGGAAGACTTCTCTTCAGCAGGCGGTATCACTCTTGGCCTGCCCGTCGGCGCTGAAGCACCGGCCGGCGCATTGCAGGGCATCAAAACTTTTATCGCCCAGGATCCGCCCGTACACGACGTACAGCGACGTACCGTGACCGGCGTGGTTGCGCCGCCGAACCTCGCCAAACTGGAACCACTCATTCGCGAACGCACACAGAAGGTACTGGACTCACTGCCAGAAGGTGAAGCATTCGACTGGGTTGATACTGTTTCCATCGAACTCACCACGATGATGCTGGCGACGCTGTTTGATTTCCCGTTTGAAGACAGGCGCAAGCTGACGCGCTGGTCAGACATCACCTTCGCTATTCCACAGCCAGGCGGCATCATCGAATCCGTCGAGCAGCGACGTGAGGAACTGCTCGAATGCCTCGAGTACTTCACACGCCTGTGGAACGAGCGTAAGGAAAACCCGGGT
Organism: Pseudomonadales bacterium; assembly: GCA_963921285.3. Lineage (GTDB taxonomy): Bacteria > Pseudomonadota > Gammaproteobacteria > Pseudomonadales > Azotimanducaceae > UBA9659. The sequence continues at coordinate 3,739,402 of CAWUFD020000015.1, read as the reverse complement.
GAAGACCTGGTATCCATGCTGGCGCATGGCGAAGACACCAAGGACATGCCGCCAATGGAATTCCTTGGCAACCTGCTGCTCCTCATCGTTGGTGGTAACGACACCACGCGTAACACCATGTCCGGCAGCATCTATGCATTGAACAAGTTCCCTCGGCAGTACGACAAGCTCATCGCCAACCCGGGATTGATTCCAAGGATGGTCTCTGAGGTCATTCGCTGGCAGACCCCGCTCGCTTACATGCGTCGAACCGCAAACAAGGACTGCGAAATCGGCGGCAAGCAGATCAAGCAGAACGACCAGTTACTGATGTGGTACGTGTCAGGCAATCGTGACGAGTCTGTATTTGAGAACGCGAACGAGCTGGACATTGAGAGACCCAATTCACGCAACCATGTTTCATTCGGCTTTGGTATCCATCGCTGCATGGGCAACAGGCTCGCGGAACTGCAATTGCGGATTCTCTGGGAAGAAATCCTTGAAAAGTTTGAACGCATCGAGGTACTCGAGGAACCTTCAAGGACTTTCTCGTCCTTCGTTAAGGGTTACACCTACATGCCCGTGAAGGTCACCCGCAAATAACGGGACCCGCTTTGCAAGGTACGGATACCGCCCTATTCCGGGAACGCATCATCTATGCATTCCTGCAGGCAACGATGGTCATCGGGATATTTCTCGTATACCTGTCGTTTCTTGCTTCACTGCCTGAACGTTATGTCCTGCTGTTCTGCTGGCTGACCATCGCAACTGTGCTGCTGGTGCCTGCGCGATACCTGGTGCACGGTGCTTACCTCATTTTCACCGTGATGGTGGTGCTTGCTGTTAACGACATCCGCCACGTTGGCGCAGCCGGCCTGCACCGTGAACTGATGATCACCGGCATATTTATCCTGACCGTCATGGTCGGCAGGGCCGGTCTGCAGTTTGCACTAACCGCATGCATCCTGCTGTTGATTGGATTCGGCCTGCTGCCTGCGCTGCTGTCTGAGACCGTGCCCATCAACGCCATCTTTTGGAGCTGGGGCAGGGAAATTGCCATCATTACCTGTCTTGCGACAGGACTATCGCTGTCCATTCAATACGTGCTTGAACGTCTTGCCAACTCAGAGAAACTCGCCGGTGTGCTGAGCAGTGACCTGCACCGCGAGGTCAGCGCCAACGCAGAAATGCGCGAGAAGCGTAAGGAGCTGGAAAAGCAACTTGAACACAACCAGCGTATTGAACAGCTTGGGCAGCTCGCCGGCGGTGTGGCCCACGACTTTAACAACATCCTGGTTGCCATCATGGGACATGCGGAGATTGCCAGACACAAGGAAACATCCGCTGAAAATCGCGCACATCTCGACGCTATCATCCGGTCATCAGAGAAAGCCTCGAAGCTGACCGGCCAGCTCCTGTCATTTTCGCGACGCCAGAGCTCAGCACTCGAAGCGCTCAACTTTGTTGATCTGGTCAAAAACATCGAACAGATGCTGTTAAGGCTGATCCCCTCAAATATCAGCCTGCACCTGGATATTCCGCAGGAAGAACTGATCGTACACGGTGACAGGACCCAACTTGAGCAGGTCATCGTTAACCTCGCCGTCAATGCACGAGACGCGATGCCCGCGGGCGGCCGCCTGGAACTGATAGTTCGCAGGGACGAAGACCCCGAGCGTCAATCCGACACTTATATTCAACTGATCGTGAGGGACTCAGGTCTTGGCATACCGCCTGATGCCACGGAGAAAATCTTTGAACCCTACTACACGACCAAACCAGAAGGTCAGGGCACGGGGTTGGGCCTCTCCATGGTTCGAAGCATCGCTTCCGCACATGATGGTTACATCGAAGTTGCTCCCCGGCACGAAGGGACAGATTTTGTGCTCAGCCTGCCCCAGGGTAAACGAGCCGTAACAGAGGCATCGGCGGACGATGTGTTTGAAGGATCAATGCAGGGCACCATCCTGCTGCTTGAAGACGACAGGGAAGTACGTGACGTTACCCGCAGCCTGCTTACACAGGCGGGACTCGATGTTATTGTCAGCAACAGCGGGCCTGCCGGGCTACACACCTTCACGGCTCGCGCAGCAGAAATCGATCTCATCATCACCGACTATATGATGCCCGACATGGGCGGTGCGGAATTTGCCCTCGCCGTCCGGCAGCAGTCAACCCGGGTTGGCATCATTATCACGAGCGGCTACCCGCTGGACGAAACCAGCATCTCCGGACTCGGTGCCGACTTCCTCAAAAAGCCCTATGATCGATCACGCTTGCTGGACGTTGTATCAGCAACCCTGCGTCAGCGTAGCGGACATTCAGCCTCAGCCTGATAAGCCGAGCGGCCGGCCGCCGTTGCGCGATCTCGACGAGTCGACGGCAATAATCGCAACCGCAATCAGCCCCATAGCGGCAAAAGTGGATGGCAGGGTCAGGTAAATAATGCTGAGGTAGAGATCAAGCAGCGCAGTGTCACGGACACTGCCCTGTGCCAGCGCGACAACACTCGCCACCAGCTGTGCAAGACCATGAATACCAAAAACGCCGGTCGCTGCATATTCCGGCCAACCCGGTGGATGCTCTTCATTGCGAAGCAACAACCAGCCGACATAGGCGGCCATAACAAACGCCGCAAAAGGGATAAACCACATACTGAGGCCAAAGTGAGGTGTCACAACCGTAAACCACGCGGTGCCGATGAGACTCACCACGAGAAAGGCAATATATGACGCAGGCAAGGGCTGCAGCCCATAACGCACGCGAAACCCTGACACGACAAACCCCTGCACGATGAGCGAGGTCAGGTTGACCACCACCCAATAGACCCCGGCGTCATTAAACCAGTGAATGTGATTATTGAGAATGGCATTCACACATGACGCCGCGTAAACACCGCTCCACAACAGGACATAAGCCCTGCGGAAGTACAGCGCCCAGATACCAAGCAGGAACAGTGTAAACACGATATTGATGAGCGCCACATCATCAATCACGCCTGAATATCCATAATCGACCAGCAAATCTGTTCCTCGTCCCTGATGGCCAGTGTGGCCGCTGTGTAAGACTGCGCAAATTTACGCCATCATAACCCTTCTGATCAAACAGGAATCACTTGCCGTGGCACGCTACGAATTGTCGCGTTACATAAAGATCATACTGTTCGCTGTACTGGTGATCGCCGTACTCGCCGCCTGGTACCTGGACGCGTTGACCTTCCTCACCATTGAGAACGCGCGGGCGCTGAACGAGACGCTGGGCTGGTGGGCTCCCTTCATTTTTGTGCTGGCTTTTATGCTGGGGGAATTGCTGCAGGTTCCATCCGTCCTGTGGATATTCTTTGCCGGCGTCATCTGGCCGTGGTGGTTTGCCTTCCCTGTGTCGCTGTTTGCGGCGCTGGCTGCTGCAACAATTGCGTTTCTGATCGCGCGTTACTTCCTGGGTGACCGGATCGGGGATCGTCTGCCAAAGCGGGTAGCTGAACTGGACGAGAAGGTGAAACGCAATCCCATCACGGCCATTGTTGTGATTCGCCTGACGACATTCCTGCACCCTGCCCTGCACTGGGTACTCGCCGCATCATCGGTCACACTGCCCGCGTTCATCATCGGCACCCTGATCGGCATCGCGCCATTCACGCTCGCGCTGGTGCTGCTCGGCGAAACCTTTCTTACCTGGTGGGATGAATATTCGACCTACATCCTGATTGCCGGTGGCCTGATCATCGCCGGTTCGGTGGTGATGTCACGGCGTCGCAACAGGCAACTGAACGACGAATAACCTACCAGGTCTCACCAAACGGCCTGATGACCGATTCAAACGACCATGCACTCTTTGGCTGGTGTGCCAGCCTGTAACACTCGGCGGCGATATCGGCAGGCTGGCAGAAAAAGTCGTCTGGCTTACCCTTGAAGACTTTCCTGGTCCATTCGAGATCAATCACGGCATCAATCGCCACGTAAGCCGCGTGAATACCTTTTGGCCCGGCGTCACGCGCGATTGCTTCAAGCAGAATCCGCTGCGCCGCCTTTGAAGGTGCGAAGCCCGCGAACGCAGCACGACCCCGGTACGCGGAGGTGTTGCCGGTACAGATAATAGCGCCGCCACCGGCAGCCAGCATATCGGGCGTGCCTAACCGTGCCAGGTGTAGCAGCGCCATGGTGTTGATCTCAAATGCCTGCCGGAGTCCTGCCGGGTCAATATCCATATAGGAGCCACGTTCGGCGCCAACCGCGTTGTGCACAATCACCGAGGGCGCACCAAGCTTTGCCTTTATGGCGTTGTATGTACTCTCCAGCGCATCAACATCGCTGACATCGCAGGCAAAGGCATGCGTGTTTTCAACTTCGCTTTCCAATTGGCTCAATCGCCCCTCGTTGCGGGCCAGCATCGCAACCTGGTAGCCCCCCTCAGCAAAACATCTGACCAGTGCTGAACCGGTCCCGGGGCCTACACCCGTTATCAGGCAAACTTTTTCCATTAATGATTCCTCCACTACATCCTGGCTGCATTTGTTTTATGATGCAGGCTCTTTTTACGTCTGACAAATAACGCCCGACACACCAATGACAACCGTAGAATTCCTTTTCGACTTTGGCAGCCCAAATGCGTACCTGTCGCACCGGGCAATCCCGCAGATAGAAGCACGCAGCAATCTCAAATTTGAGTACCTGCCAATTTTACTGGGGGGCGTTTTCAAGGCGACAAACAACGTATCACCTGCCGTATCGCTGCAGGGGATCAAGAACAAACCCGAATATGGTGCGATAGAGACGGGCCGATTCCTCAAACGTTATGGGCTAAAAGGCTACGAGCCAAATCCACACTTCCCCGTCAACACACTAATGGCCATGCGCGGCGCGGTCTTTGCAAAATCCGAGGACTTTTTTGGCGACTACGTTGAAGCCATGTTCCAGTGCATGTGGGAAAAAGCACGCAAGATGGATGACCCGGAGGTTTTTGCCGCAGCATTAACCGAGTACAACCTGCCCGCTGAAGCCATTCTTACTGCAATCCAGGATGGCGCCGTCAAGCAACAGTTAATCGACAACACCAGCGCGGTGGTGGAGCGCGGCGCGTTTGGATCGCCCACCTTTTACGTAGGTGATGAAATCTATTTCGGTAAAGAAAAACTTCGAGATATCGAGGAAGAGTACAGTTAACCAACCGTAAAACCTGAGAAGGAGAAAAGTATGTATAGCCACATCATGCTTGGCGCCGACGACGTCGCTGCCGCAATAACATTCTACGACGCCGTTCTTGGTGCACTCGGTCACCCCGAGGGTACGATGGATGACAAAGGCCGCTGCTTCTGGATGACACCAACCGGCATTTTTTCTGTCACCCCGCCAATCAACGGCGAAGCCGCATCTGGCGGCAATGGCAGTACAGTAGGTTTTGCTGCTGCCAGTCCTGAAGAGGCTGACGCATGGCACGCTGCAGGTCTCGCCAACGGTGGCGTATCCATCGAGGATCCACCCGGCGTTCGCGAAGGCAGCGGTCTTTACCTCGCCTACCTGCGCGATCCATCAGGTAACAAGATCTGCGCTCTGCACAGGATGGGTTAACCGCCCGTTTCCAGCGGCAGTGTAATCCTGATCGCCAATCCACGGGGTGAACGGTTATTGATATCAAAGCCGTGATCAGCCCCGTATAGTTCGGTCAGCCGCTCACGGGTGTTGCGAATACCAACACCCGTGAACTCCGGCAGTTCACCTTTCTCACCAAGAGAGATGCCGGGCCCGTCATCTTCAACCAGTATCACCATTTTTCCTGCCGACAGTTCAGCGGCAATCCTGATCTTCCCGCCTTCCATCCGGTCGGCCACCGCATACTTGATAGCGTTTTCAACCAGCGGTTGCAGCAGCATGCTCGGCACCAGCGCTTCACCTGCGTCCGCATCGATGTCGTAGTCAACAACAAGTCGCTCTTCGAACCGAACCTTCTCGATATCAAAGTACAACTGCAGCATGTTGACTTCATGACTGAGGCTCACCTTGTCCATCTGGTCATTGTCGAGTGAATACCGCAGAAAGTTCGACAGCTTGCTGACCATCTCCTTGGAGGTCTGCATGTCTTTGTCGAGGATCAGCGTTGAAATGGCATTCAGCGTGTTAAACAGGAAATGCGGATTCAACTGATAGTGCAGCATACGAAGCTGCGCCTCATGGGCCATCGCTTTCGCGTTCAGGCTTGCGGCTCTTTCCTCCTGTAGCTGGAAATACAGTGTCAGCCCATAAAACACGCCACTCCACGACAGGATGACCCAGAAGGACAGGCCGAAGTACTCGTAAGTGTAATAACTCCAGGCGCCCAACTCTTCGAATAGCAGGTAGTTTTCGCTGCCAAACCGAAGCTCCAGGTGACGCTTGAAGACATTCCAGATAAGCCCGGCAACAGCCGAGCCGATTACGATGACAGCAACGCGAAACGCAAAAGGCCGCTCCAGCACCTGGTAGAAGATAAACGCCAGGCTGGAGGTCAGGATCACCGCCACCAGCGCATCTGCCAGGATAATGGCCACCGAAAAGTTAAAAATCAGGTGGTAGCTCATCCAGAAGAACCAGAAGGTCAACTGGAACAGCCAGAACTGCTTGTTCTGGTCTTCGGCTACCCGCTCAAGAAAAGACAATTGATCAACCTGCAAAACGCTTAACCTGGTGAGCGTAACCCAGCGGAACTCAAATTGTTATCCAGCCGCAGTTGCACCGTTACATTTGCGGTGAGACGACGGTATTCAAGGACGAGCGACATCAACCCGCCGTCTCATAACAGGAGAAGTTGAAGAAGGTTTCACTGTTGATCAGGTTGAGGTTCAGCAGTCGGAGTTCGGCCGGTGCCGACAACAACCGCAGGCTTGCAGCGCCGCTCCAGGTATCACCCACCAGCGTTGACAGATCATCGCGACTTAACCAGACTGCAGACCGGGGCGCGAGACTGGTACTCAAGATCGTGTTTTCCTTGCCGATCCTGCTGCCATCACTGGCAAAGAGGTTGCCCACAATGTCGTACAGCGTCTTGTCTGAGAGGTTCACCAGCCGCACGAACGTCCTGTCGCTCGACCCCGGCGGTTCAATATTGTGTATCTGGTCCTGACGGACACAGTTGGTATTGCTGACGAGCCCGCTTGGGCTTGTCAGTTTTGTCATAATCTCGAAGCTGTCCTGGCCCGTCACCTCGACAATGGCGGGACCTGACCAGGGTGATACTGAAAATGCCGACTCCAGATCAGTTGATGCCACGATGACGCGGCCCTTGGGTGCAACCTCACCCGAGTGCAGGAGCTGACCTGCTTCGCCTAGCTGCGCCCCATCTCCACCGTAGAGCGTGCCCCTGAATGTCTGTGCGACATCGCTGGTATTCACAATGTGCGTAAATGAAACGTTTTTGCTGGTCGATGTTGTCTGGATGAACAGCCTGGCTGAATCTGAAGACTCAAAACACGAGAAGTTAAAGAACGTCTCGCCGTTAACAAGGTTCAGGTTGAGCAGCTTCAGACCCGCATGGGTATCAACTTCCAGCATGGCGACGGTTTGCCACTGCACACCGGTCAGGTCCGCAAACTGCTGCCTCGTGATCCACACCGCCTCTTTTGCAGCAAGGCCTGACAGCAGTTGCGTATCGGGAGAACCAATCACCGCACCAGCACTGTCGTACAGGGTGCCTTTTATCGCACCAATCGCCGTGTCACCCGTATTGATAAAGCGGATAAACGTCTGGTTGCTGGAACCGTAGGGCTCGATGTTCAGCACGCGGTTTTCCCGCACGCAGTTGGTGTTACTGACGAGGCCACTAGGGCTGATCAGTTTAGCCATCAGGTCAAACCTGGCCTTACCACTCACCTCGAGCATGGCCGGTCCACTCCAGGGATCAGCACCAACAAGTTTTTCCAGGTCACTCGAACTCAGCACGAGTCGACCATTCGGTGACACCGGTGACGCCGACAGCGCAACATCTACAGCGCCGAGTCGCTCGCCACTGCCGTTGTAGAGAGAACCCGTAAACGTCTGCGACACACCAGAGGAGTTGATGATGTGAATACTGGTGACATTTGCACTGGTAGACGTCGTCTGCAGGAACTGGGTTGCCCGGTATACCCGCGAGCTTTTCGATGCGTCCGCCGGGAAGGCATCATCAAGATCCCGTACACCATCACCATCGCTGTCCTGGTTACCTAACGCCACGATTCGCGCAGCTTCGCGCACACCTGAGTTATAGGCACCGTGAGTTGTTGCCGCGTGATCCTTGTCGGTCGCTTCCCCGGCAAAGAACACCCGGTTATCAATCGGCGCGGCGAGGGTGTCCCGATCGGTAGTCATCGAGCCAACCTTCAGAAAAGAATACGCACCCTTGGCATAAGGGTCACTGTCCCAGCGCGTGATCACATGACTAGACGGTTCCGGGATCCCGTTACCCCATATCGTCCGTAGTATTGTCATCGCCTCGGCGACAATCTCGGTATCAGACTTTTTTTCGATCTCTATGCCATATGCCGCAGCATTAAAACCGAGCAGGTACTTCTTGCCGGAAGCCTTTTCCCAGTTCACCCACTCGTTGAATCTGCCCTTTTCGGTGCTGAAATAGTTGTGTACGTCGGTTGCGTCCCAGAACACGCTGGGGAACTCAAGCCACACCTTGTTAAGCACTCCCATACCGAGCCGTGATATCGCCGACTGCTTGTCGGCAGGCAGTGCCGGTTCGAAGATAATGCTGCCGGCCTTCAGGACGCCGAGCGGCACGGTGACCACAACACGATCACCGGTGAAGTTGCCCCTTGATGTCTCAACGCTGACGCGACTCGCGTCGTGAGAGATTTTTGAGACGACCGCTTGAAGTCGAATATCAATGCCGGTCGCCAGGTGATTGGTAATGTTGTCGTAGCCGTCGAGGAACAACACATCACCACCGGTCTGGTCCTCACCCTCTTCGAGCGCGTGAATGGAGATGTCATTTGCAGCGCCCGAGTACTCATGCTCATAGATGGTGTTAACGAGTGACGTCACCGCACGCGCAGGCAGATCGCTGTAAGCACCATCAGCCACAGCCTCATCGATTACCGCCTGGACTGAGATGTCATCACCATTTGAGATATGCGGCGCCGCATACTGCCGGTAGGTGGTATCAAAACTCTCTAACGCCGAATCGGCGACAGGGTCCTCTGTTCCATCAGCATCAAAAGTGCTGGTGTTGTCGTAGTCGAAAATGCCCGAGAGCGGCGTCTTAATCTCATCCGCCAGCGCTTTCACCGGGTTGTTGTCTATACCGTGAATCCAGCTTGCCCCGAGGTCGAGATTGGTACCGGTTGAACGGTCCGTCCAGATGCGCCCGCCGATCCGATCACGGGCCTCCAGCACCAGTACCTCGTAACCGGACGCCTCCAGGTCTCTTGCCGCTGCAAGACCAGAGATTCCTGCACCAATAATGATCACTTTCTCTTTGCCAGCATCAGCAGCGGCCTGCATTGATGAGAGAAACGCCATCAAGACAAAGACGCAACCGCGTTTTATGTAAGAAACAGCTATGCCCAGCCAACGGAACATCCCAGAACCTCGCTCGATAACCCTGCTAGCAACTGCAACATGATGTCAAAAAAAGCGCCGTCTTGCTGCCAGGACCTGTTTACGCTGTTTTGCAGGTGGTATCCTGCTTCGAGCAACAAAACGGTAACAAGGAATGTACCGATGAGATTTCTGCGCTCTCTAAAACTCTGGCAAAGGATGGGCCTGCTGCTCGCACTCACCACCATCCCCGTCATCGGCACCACCAACAGATTGATGACCGCAAGATTTGCTGAACTGGATGCATTTGCTGCCCAGAAAGACGGGTTGCAGTACCTGTTAAGTGTCCGCGATCTTATTCAGCATACTGCAGAGCATCGCGGTATGACGTTCGCATTTTTGAACGGCGACCAGACATTCCGAACCCGGATAGATGCCAAACGGGACCAGGTTGATGCAGATATCAACCAGCTCTCCGGACTCACCAGCGAACACGTACCGCCGGTCAACACATTGGCATCCTGGAGCCGGGTCAATCGAACTTGGCAGGATCTGAAATCCACCACTCGCACGCCAGAGGAGAACTTTGATCAACACTCTGAAATGGTCAACGATCTCCTTACACTCAACGCCGAAGTAGCCGATGCGACGACATTGCTACTCGGTAACAGCGAACTGATCTTCTATATCGCCGACATCGTCACTTTCAAGAGCCCAGCACTCGCAGAATCCCTGGGCATCCTGCGCGGCCAGGTCAGTGGCGCCATCGCCAGTGGAAATCTATCAGCAGCACGACAGGGCCAACTCATGGGACTGCTTGCACAGGTCAAGACACACCAGCGGCAACTTGATCGAAGCTTCGAGATAGTGAATATCGAAGGTCAGGCTACCCAGGCACATCGCGATCAGAACCGGGCGATCAGTGATTTCCTCGCCGCTTCAGAACAAGCTATCAATGGCAACACCAGCATGAATGCCAGCGACCTGTTCGACCTGGGCACCGAGGCGATTGCAAAGAGCTTCTCTCTTTACGATCAGCTGCTTGTGACACTGGAACGCGCTATCGACGCAGAGGTTGATGACATCTATCGGCGTATCAGCACCGGGCTGCCCCAATTAGGTGTCATTGGCCTGGTGTTTGTTGCCGCATTCTGGCTTCTCCTGCAGAGCATTCTCAAACCGTTACAGCAAGCGGCCATTTCATCCCGCGCTATTGCAGATGGAGATCTGACCCGAAACGTAGAAGTTGACTCACTGGGCGAGGATGAACTGGCAGAACTCCTGACATCAACCGGCGAAATGCAGGAACGGCTCTACGATGTTGTCACAGGTATACGTACAGCCTCGGACACTGTCGTATACGCCGCCAACCAGGTCAAAGACGGCAACCTTGCCTTAAGCCAGCAGTCCCAGGAACAGGCACACAGCATCAATGACATCACGGCTTCGATGCAACAGATGACCGAGTTTGTTAACGACAATGCCAGCCACGCCGCCGCGGCAGTAGAAAAATCCGAAGCATCGGAGCGAGAAGCCAACAGAGGCAGTGATGTAGTTGCCAGGGCGGTTCAAGCAATGGACAGGGTCTCGGAGTCCAGCCAGAAGGTTCAGGAAATTGTTGGTGTCATCGACGGAATCGCTTTCCAGACAAACCTGCTTGCGCTTAACGCCGCTGTTGAAGCGGCGCGTGCAGGTGATTCCGGCAGGGGCTTTGCTGTTGTAGCCGGTGAGGTCAGAAACCTGTCAGGGCGCAGTGCTGTAGCTGCGAAAGAGATTAAGGAGTTGATCGACGAAACGCTGGAGAGAATAAACGCGGGTCATCGACACGTTAACGAGTCAGGTAAGGTATTTGAGGACATCGCCCATGAAATCGCCAGTCTGTCCGATATGGTAAAAAACATCGCAATCGCGAGCAGGGAGCAGGCTGAGCGACTGCACCGGGTTAATGATTCCATTGGCACCATCGATTCGATGACACAACAGAATGCCGCGCTGGTGGAAGAAGCCGCTGCTTCAGCGGAAGCGATGGAAGCCCAGGCCGAGAACCTGCTGCAGATGGTAGCGTTCTTCGACACAGGCGATCAGAAGCAAACGGAAAAGCCTAAAGCCCAAGCACTGCTTTTGCGATAACGTTACGCTGAATCTCGTTTGATCCACCATAGATTGTATGGGCCCTGCCAAAGTTGTAGGCGCTGAGCGCATAGGTCGCATGATCCGGCCCGATAGGCGGCTCATTGGATTCGCCGCTGATGAGGGCCGTATCAAAGGGCAGGCCGTAATAACTTGAAGCCTCTACATGCAGCGACTCAAGTGCCTGCTGTACTTCGGTGCCAATCACCTTAAGCATGGACGCGGCATCACCGGCACTGCCACCGGATTCCATGGCGGCGAGGATCCTGCTTTCAGTATTGGCCAGACCTTCAAGTTTGATTTCGGTCTCTCCAAGCCTGGACATGAAGTCCATGTCATCAGCCAGGCGGCCACCATCACTGCCTCGCTCGGTATCGGCGATATCCTTAAGCGCCTGTACTGCCCGACGTGAACCCGCAACACCGGCGATCCCTGTTCGCTCATGGCCGAGCAGAAACTTGGCGTAACTCCAGCCCTTGTTCTCTTCTCCGATGCGATTGCTGACCGGCACCCTGACGTCGGTGAAATAGGTTTCATTCAGGTGGTGCAACCCGTCGATCGAAACAATCGGTTTCACTTCTATACCGGGCGTATTCATATCCACCAGGAGAAAGGTGATCCCCTGCTGCGGCTTGCATTCAAAATCGGTTCGAACCAGCAGGAAGATCCAGTCGGCCTTGTGCGCATTCGTGGTCCAGATCTTCTGCCCGTTGATGACGTAATCGTCACCGTCACGTTCAGCTTTCGTTTTTAACGAGGCAAGGTCCGACCCGCTACCCGGTTCCGAATATCCCTGGCACCACCAGGTTGTACCATCGAGAATACCCTGCAGATGCTGCGCTTTCTGTTCGTCAGTACCAAAGGTGTAGATCACCGGCCCGACCATGCCAAGGCCAAACGGCATCAGCATCGGCGCACCGGCAAGCGACATTTCTTCGGCAAAAATATGCTGCTGGGTCAGCCCCCAACCCGTACCACCGTGCTCAACAGGCCAGCCAGGTGCCACCCATCCCGCTTCATAAAGCTTTGCATGCCAGCGGGCACATTCCTCCCGGTGGATGCCAAAACCCATACGTGCTGCTTCCTGTAAATCCGGGGTCAGTTCACGGTCAATAAAAGCCCTGACCTCCTGCCTGAACGCTTCCAGGGATTCATCCATCAGATATTCCTCTTTCCTGTTCTCTCATAACATCAACAAAACATCGCTCAAACACTGAGCGCCATGCCATCCCCACCGGGGTCAGCGCCACCGTTCATTTCACCGTCTTTTATCTGGATGCCGTGTACCAACGCAAACATGAAACCACGCGGGAATCGTGTCACGTCATAACCCTCGGCTTCGAGTGGGTCTGTTACGTAGCGCGGGATGCGGTTCGAGACATCAATACTGTTCGAGGTTGATGAAAAACGCGCTGCTGATACCGCATGCTGCATATCCATCCCAAAATCAATCGAGTTGAGGATACCTTGCAGCACACCCATTGCTATCTGTGTGCCACCGGGTGCGCCGATAACGAGAGAAGGCTGGTCTTCTTCAAACACGATGGTCGGGCACATCGATGAAAAACGACTTTTACCCGGTGCGAGCGAATCCGCGCCACCCGGTCTCGGGTCAAACACCGCCATGCAACCGTTGAACGTGAAACCCAGTCCATTGGTAATGACACCAGAAGGCATCCCCAACGAGTGCGTCATGGCGACAGCATTGCCTTTCGCATCAACAACCGACACATGCGTAGTGTGTTTGCTTTCCGCCGTACCCGTAAATCGTTGTACCTGCGCGCGTTCGCCTGCCCGAATGGATGCAGCCTGCTCAAGCGCGTGGGCCTTGCTGCAGAGCCTGTCTAACGGCACATCAAAAAACGCCGGATCACCAACATGGTTATCTTTGTCAGTAGTAGCCCGCTTCATCACCTCTGTGACAACACGCAGGTAATTGGTTGAGTTATGCCCCATGGCTGCAAGATCAAACTCTTCCAGCACGCCCAGCATTTCAACCAGCATGACACCACCGCCAGGTGGCTGGTTAGTTGCCAGTCGCCGCCCGCGATATTCACCCCAGAGGGGTTCATTGCGTGTCGTTTCATAACTGTTCAGGTCTTCAAGCGACAACAGCCCCCCGTGTGCCGCCATATCGGCCGCTATCTGTTCAGCAATCTCACCCTTGTAGAAAACATCCGCGCCCTCTTTTGCAATTCGCTCAAGGCAATGTGCCATACCGGGGTTGTTCAGTGTCTGCCCGAGCGCCTTTAGCGAACCGTCGTCGTTGAAGTAAATGTCCTTGCCGCTGTTTGAATAGCGTAATCGTTCCACGGACTGGACCCGCCCTGAGCCGTCCTCCATCAACCAGAACTGCAGCATCTGCGGGCGCACCACGGTGCCACGCCTGGCCCATTCGATGGCTGGCGCAACGACATCCGCCCAGTCCATGACGCCATGCCGGGTCTGCGCTTCAAAATAAGCCTTGAGGCTGCCCGGCACCGTGATCGACTGGTAACCGAGATCATTCACGTTGTCCTTCAGGATAAAACCAAAACCATCGGGTGCCTCACCTTCGATGAGATCAGCCCACATATCGTCTCGTACAGCAGACGGCGCCTTACCATGGAAGTCGATGAAGTAGTGTTCACCTGCATCAGGCAGGTATAACTGCAGGCTGCCAAAACCGGCAATGCCACACATCTGCGGATCAACCACCCCCTGTACCAGTGCACAGGTCATCGCCGCATCAACCGCATTGCCACCACGTTTCAGGGCCAGGGCACCAGCCTCCACCGCTTCGGGTTGCGGAGCAGTAATCATTGCAGCCAACATATTTCTCCCATATCGGACTCGAACAACATGGTGCTATATTTGCCCGGTCATGGAAATACACGAAGATATTCCCGAGGCCTACCAGCGGCCTGCACTGGCTGCACTCGACTGGATCAATGCATCGTCCGGCTCTGATTTCTCACTGACCGGTGTGGTTGATACGTCCGGGGACCCGGACGGCGATGCACCATTCGATCTGGGACTGGTGCTTTGTGATGGAGAAATCTGCAACCGAGAGCAGGTACGAATCACTCCTCGAAACGGCGATTATGAGTTCGCATTTGTCGATGATGCACCGCCGCTCATTCCACCGCTGCTGGACCCGCCACCGGGCATCCGCAGCGAATGGATCGACAAAAAACTTGCCGAACATGAGTTTATCCTGCTGCTGTACTATCGCGGTCTGTGGTGACCACCCTGCCGCTTCGAGTTACGAAGCTATGTAAAGTCAGGTGTGCTCGATGAGATTCGTGCTGCAGGCGGCGAGGTGTTTGCGGTAACAAGCGAACCGCAAACCCTGGCAACAGAAGCCGAAGAAGAGTGGGACCTGGGCTTTCCTGTTGTTGGTGACCCACACCACGAAATCAGGAAAGCCTGCCAGGAACGCGGTTGGGTTGACGTGTTTTACAACACCGACAGCGGGCACCTGCGTGAGAGATCCTGGGCATCTCATCCAAACGGTTACTACCAGCCTGCAGTGGTTGCGATTAACAAAACCGGTCGCATTCTTTATCGCTGGCGGTGTGTACCGAAGTACTCAAACATGAGCGGCGCCGGTGCCCGGCCCGAAGCAGGCTACACCTGGGACAAAATAAAAGGGTCGCTCGATAACGCAGAGGATGCACCGCTCGACCAGGATCCCCTGATGGGGTCAGAAACGCTGTCCTGGCCGCGTTTCCTACTCATCCTCATTGCGCATGGCTGGTTTATAAGGCCACGGGCTTTTCCACTGCGTCGTGAAGGAGACCCTGAACGGGCCAGCCCCGGTGCAATGATGAAACGTGTCTACGCTTTCATCGCTTTATGGCTGGTGCTCCTCGTTACACTGCCAATTACCTGGTTCGGTGTTGCACTGGCATGCTGGCTTGCGGTGCTGACACCAGGACTTATCGAAATCCACAGACAATTCCAGAATGAACCCCATGAATTTTGACGGACTTTTTGACGTTTCAAACAAGGTCGTCCTTGTCACCGGTGGTGCCGGTGGTATTGGTCGAGGCATTGCAGGCGCGTTTGTTGCGGGTGGCGCAAAGGTATACATCGCATCTCGCAGCGATCTCACTGATGCCGCCGCTGAACTCAGCCAATACGGAGCAGGCGAGTGCCTTGCACTGAAAGCTGACCTCTCGAGTGACGATGACATCGAACAACTTGTCACAGACCTGACGAGCCGTGAAGGCCGCCTCGATGTACTCGTTAACAATGCGGCAATCGCAAACTACATGAATCCGTTTGAAGACTATTCAATGGATGACTACGACAAGGTCATGGCCGTTAATGTCCGTGCACCTTTTGCGCTCACCAGGGCATGCCTGCCCCTGTTGACCACTGCCGGTGCAGATGGCCCCCACGCATCAGTGATTAATATTGTTTCCGTGGACGGGATTCGCATTCCCGCAGACAACGACTGGGCTTATGGCATGGGTAAAGCGGGCCTTGCACACCTGACCCGGCAACTGGCAGGCCGAATGGGCGCACGACATGGCCATGCAAGTGGGCGAAACATCACCTACAACGCCATCGCCCCGGGCCCGTTCCCTGGCATGATGGATGAGATTATTGCGACAGAAGAAGGTCGTGCCGCGGTGGCAGGGGCAACCGTGGTCGGACGTGTCGGTGAGCCAGAGGATATCGGCGCCGCGTGTATTTACCTCGCCAGTCGTGCCGGTGCCTATGTTACCGGCGTTGTACTGCCGGTTGATGGCGGACTGTTGGTAGGCAGAACGCCAAACACCTGACTTTGCCCAGCGGGCTCAGGCGATGATCTTCACCGGCATGTGCGCGTAGCCGTTGACGAAGTTCGACTCGACGCGCTCAACCTCTCCTGTGATTTCAATCCGCTTCCAGCGCTTGAGGATTTCTTCCCACAATACGCGCATCTGCAACTCCGCAAGGCGCATACCGAGACAACGGTGGATACCAAACCCGAAGGACAGTGAGTTACGCGTGTTCTTACGCGTGATGTCGAAACGGTCGCCATCGTCAAACACCGATTCATCACGATTACCCGAGTAGTACCACATCACCACCTTGTCACCTTTTCGGATGGTCTCGCCACCAATCTCATAGTCGGCAGCCGCAGTGCGACGCATATGTGACAGCGGCGTCTGCCAGCGCACCACCTCGGCAACCATGTTGTAGATGAGCTCCGGGTTCTTCTGCAGCAGTTCAAGCTGATCAGGAAACTGGTTGAAAGCGTTGATGCTGCCGCTCATGGTGTTTCGCGTGGTGTCGTTACCACCGACAATCAGCAGCATAAGGCTGCCAAGGAATGCGGAATCGGACTGGTTGGCCGTGGCGGCATCCTGCGCCAGCATGGTGACCAGGTCGAGGTTGGCGGGTCCGTCTTTTCGCTCCGCCTTGAGTCGCTTGAAGTACTCGAGACATTCCATGAGTTCTGTGACGCGTTGCTCCTGGCTGCCAACGATCGGTGAGTCTGCTTCTGCCGTGCTCACATCAGACCAGCGCGTTAGTTTGCGGCGGTCTTCAAACGGGAAATCAAACAAGGTCGCGAGCATCATCGTGGTTAACTCAATAGATACAGTGTCCACCCAGTCAAACTCTTCACCAACAGGCAACGTATCCAGCAGCGACACCGTTCTCTCACGAATCAACGTCTCAAAACTGACGAGACTGGTGGGCGCAACAATCCTGTTCACCGCTTTACGCTGCGGACCATGATCCGGCGGATCCATGGTGATGAAGCTGGTGATAAAAAAGTCAGAATCCTCATCACCTACTATGCCGTCATCAATCATGATGCCGCCAAGCTGGGCTCGCGATGAAAACGTCTCGTGATCCTTGTCGATCGCCATGATGTCCTTGTGGCGCGTGATCGACCAGAAAGGTCCATAGGCGCTGTCCGCACAATAATGAACAGGTTTTTCCGCACGCATGCGTTCCAACACGGGCAGGATGGTTTCGCTCGAAAATCGTTTTGGGTCTGCCGGATTTAAAGATGCGTCCAGCGTGTCGAGCACTTCTGCTTCACTCATGTGAGGGCTCCTTTGATTTGTTCTTATTTGTTCTTGCTGATACGCCTACCTTATCATCGTATAGACAGCGCAATACAACCAGAATATCCAAGGAACATTCATGAGCGATAGCACACCAGGCACCGAGGGTTACGTACTCAACCAGACCATGCTGAGAATCAAGGACCCCGAAAAGACCATCCCCTTCTACCGGGATGTATTGGGCATGACGCTCTTGGACAAGTTTGATTTTCCCGCTATGGATTTTGCACTCTACTTTCTTGGATACCCGACGGAACCGGTTCCCGAAGATCCGAAAGCACGGGCAAAGTGGATATTCGAACAACCTGCGTTGGTTGAACTGACTCACAACTACGGCACGGAGGACGACGCGGATTTCAGTTATCACAATGGCAATGATGACCCACGCGGCTTTGGTCACATCGGCATCTCGGTGCCAGACGTGTACGCTGCTTCAGAACGCTTTGAGCAGATGGGCGTGGAATTTATCAAGGGACCGGACGATGGCCAGATGAAAGGGCTGGCCTTTATCAAGGATCCGGACGGTTACTGGATTGAGATACTAAGTGGATCGGGGCTCGGCAAATTGATTACCGGCGAGTAAGTCAGCCTGCCCGGGTCACTCTGCGAGAAAAGCCACCAGGCCCATAACAAAACCGGCGCCAAAAAAGAGTGCGCTGGTCCAGAACAGACCCGGCATCGCCATGACGCTGGCGAGGATTGAGCAGACAACCGCGACAAGCACCATGCAAACGTGCAGGGCCGTCCATACCGCGGGTGGCAATAAGCTGATCACTGAACCTCCTCGGTAATCTGAAGACGAACTTCACCTGCTTCCATGGCGATGGCCGTGGAGAGATCCATATCTTCAGAACTCAGGCTTTCACCTTCAAAGGACCAGCGGAATTTTGAGATGTCAGCCGTGGCGGCCGTTGACGTAATGGTTTCACCAACAGCAGGCTCTTCCGCAAGGGCAGGTGCCCCCAGAAGCATCAGTACTGTCAAAACCACGTAACGCATGTCTCACCTCAATTTCAGATATCGTGCATGATATAGATCTGACGCCCTGAATCATGTTGCGTTACATCGCATTTGTAATGCTTTTGTTAACTTCCGCTAATCTCCCACTGACACACCCGCGACAGCCTCATAACTTCAATTTTATCAATGAGTTATGAAAAGCTCCCGATCGTGACAGCGAGCCTGCCAGCGCCGAGGTATCTGGCCATCCGCTCGGAAAATTTCTACCCCAAGGACAGCTTGTTAATCAGCCCGCCTGCGCAGCCTCTTTCATGCGCTGTAACTCTTCCCAGCCGAGGTAGTTGGTCAGGCCATTTTCATCAAAGAAAATCACTGGCCCCTCGCAGACAAAGAGGTACTCGGTATCCTCGAGCGCAATCGTTGCATCGTGCAGCACCCCGTTCGGCTCGTAGTCATAGTCACCAGCCTCGAGCACACCATCACGGACCTGCAGTTTTCCCTTCAACACATAGGTATGCGCATCTGAAAGGTGCTTGTGCGGCGCAGCCACGTAGCCTTTCGCCCACCTGAAAAGCGCAACCCAACGCCCGGTTTCCGCCCCGGTCCAGAGTACCTTCATCCAGGCCTTTCCCGGTTCAGTTTCAATCCACGGTTCATCGGCTCGCACGATGATGTCGGCAAGCTGGTCATTGATTGGCGATAGTTCCTGTAGTGGCATGTGCCCTCCCTTTTGCGTATTTTTGAACCCTGAGAGTACGCCCACTGCCTTAAAAGGAAAAGCAATGCCAGACGCATCGGACAAGATAGTGATTTACGGACATCAGGCCAGCCGTGCCTCCAGGCCATACTGGCTGCTGCGCGAATACGGTATGAAGATCGGCGAGGATTTTCTGGAAGTGGACACGGGCGGCCCGGTGACCGGCTACAACGAGGTCAGGGATAGCGAGGAGTTTCTCAGTCTTAATCCGTATCGCCTCATCCCGGTGATGAAGCACGGTGACGTTGTGCTGTACGAATCCCAGGCAATCTGCCAGTACATTGCGGATCTGTTGGGTGGCCCTCTATCCGGGCAAACGCCTGGTGAACGAGCGCGCATCAGCATGTATGGACTCAGCTCCATTTCAAATTTTGAACCGAACTTCCTGCCGATGGTGTTCCGTCAGGGCGGTGAAGAGGGCAGGAAAAAATTCACTGAGAACCTGCAGCCTCTTCTTGGCGCGCTCAACAGTGAGCTTGAAGGCAGGGACTACCTTATCGGCGAGGACCGAGGTCGCTTTACCGTTGCTGACGTCATGATGGCCTCGGTGGTAGGACAGTACGGGCGTGCCATCAAGTTCGATTTTTCACCCTGGCCCAACGTGGAAGCATGGGTGCAGCTAACCACCCGGCGGGAAGCTTTTTACCCACCTCGCGATATGAAAGTGAAACCGGGTGACTAGATTAGTCAGCGTGTCGATCATCTTGCTGTTCGCACAGCCGTTGCTGGCAAATGAACGTCACGACCAGATCACAGCCGACTGCATCAACGGCTTAACCAGCGCGTACGCACTGCCGTTTGAGAAAGACAGGGAAAAAATAGACAAGCAAAAAGCTGAACTGATCCAATCGATCACGCCCTTCTGCCGGTGCATCGCAGACGAAACACTGAAATCGCTGGTGCATGAGCCTGACCTGTCACCTTCACTTCGCGCCAACAAGGTGATGGTAAGCGCGCTCAGTTCAAATACCTGCGAGCTCCCAGACTACGTTCGGCCAGGCGCCAGCCCAGGCACATCCTTGAAGTAGGCGAGCGCTTCGGGATTCGCAATCGCTTCCTGGTTGGTGACTTCCCTGCCTTCAACAAGGTTGCGTACCGCAAGCTCAACCAGCTTGCCGGAGCGCGTTCTCGGAATATCGGGGACGGCAATGATTTTTGCCGGTACATGCCTTGGGGTAGCGCCATTTCTTATCTGCAGTCGAATGCGTTGCTCCAGCGCCTCATCAAGCACATCACCTTCACGCAGTTTTACAAACAGCACGATACGTACATCTGATTGCCACGACTGACCGATGACAATGGATTCCATCACCTCAGGAATCATCTCCACCTGGCGATAGATTTCTGCCGTGCCAATACGCACCCCGCCCGGGTTCAGCACTGCATCACTTCTACCGTAGATAACATATCCCCCGTGCTCGGTCTCTTCCGCGTAATCACCGTGGTGCCATACGCCTTCGAACCGTTCGAAATACGCGGCCCGATACCGGCTGTTATCAGGGTCGTTCCAGAATCCAACCGGCATGGAGGGGAACGGCGCAGTACACACCAGCTCACCCTGCTCGCCTACCAGCCGATCGCCTTGCTCGTTCCAGACCTCTGCCGCCATGCCAAGTCCTGCACACTGGATCTCACCACGATGAACCGGCAACAGCGGCGAACCAAGGACAAAACAGGAGACGATATCTGTACCACCCGAGATCGACGCCAGTTGCAGATCCGAGCCGATGTTCTCGTACACGTAGTCGAACCCTTCCGGTGCGAGCGGCGAACCCGTTGATAACACCATATCGATGCAATCAAGGTCGTACTGCGTGCGCGGTTGCAGGCCCGTCTTGCGCGCTTCCTCGAGAAACTTGGCCGACGTACCGAAGATCCGACAGCGCTGCTCGGCGGCGTAATCGAACAGCACATCACTGCGGGGATGAAAGGGGTTGCCGTCGTAAAGCATGAGTTTCGCCCCGCTGGCGAGACCGGAAACCAGCCAGTTCCACATCATCCAGCCACAGGTGGTGAAGTAAAAAAGTGGGTCTCCCTCCCTGATATCGGTATGCAACTGGTGCTCTTTCTTATGTTGTAACAAGGTGCCGCCAGCGCCGTGCACAATGCACTTGGGTGTGCCCGTGGTACCTGACGAATAGAGAATGTAGAGCGGATGGTTAAAGGGAAATCGCTCAAAGTGTATTTCTTCGGCGTCGTACTCCGCGATGTAATCCTCGAACAGCGTCGTACCCTCTGGATGACCACACTCGACGTACGGGACCACTACGGTCTGCATGAGGCCAGTAAGCTCACTCATTACCGCCTGCGCCTTGTCCGTGCAATCGATTGTCGTGCCCTTGAAGAAGTAACCGTCAACCGTAAACAGTACCTTGGGGTCGATCTGCCCAAAACGATCCAGGACACCCTCGATACCAAAATCCGGCGAACAGGAACTGAACACTGCGCCAATACTCGTGGCTGCGAGCATGATCACAATGGTTTCAGGGAGGTTCGGCATGACGGCCGCAACCCTGTCTCCTGGCCCGACACCACTGGCTTTAAGTGCCTGGGCAAGCCTTGCAGTGTGATCGTAGAGCTCAGCGCGGCTCAGCTCGCCTGTTACCTTGTCTTCACCCCTGAAGACAAGCGCAGTTGTATCAGAACGATCCCTCAGCAGGTTCTCTGCAAAATTGAGGCGCGCATCCGGAAACCAGCTCGCTCCCGGCATGGCCGCAGATGCCAGTATCGTTTCGCCCTTGTCGCCAATGACACCTGTAAAATCCCACACGGCAGACCAGAACAGCGCGGGTTCTTCAATACTGAACTGATGCAGGTCGGCGTAGGATGCAAAAGTCCTATCGTTCTGCTCTCCAAGCTCGCGTTTGAAGGCAGCCAGCAACGTTCCATCGACGCGGTCAGGGGCTGGTGAGTAAAGCGGAGTGTAGCGTGCGTTCATGGGCTGCTATTCTATTGAAATGTTTGATCCTTTATCAGCGGAATTTACCGCCGACCCTTACCCCATCTACCGGGGCCTGCAAGCCAGCGAGACGCCGCAATACTTTGAACCGATGGGATGTTTTCTGCTGTCACGCTACGCGGATGTTGAAGCTGTAGCGCGCAGCCCGGTTATGGTGAGATCAGCCGAACCGTTCCTTAATGAAGCAGAGCGACGCGAACAGCAGGTGGCTGCCAACTTTCATGACATGCCGAACCACGAACAGTTCGTTCAGTTCAGCATGCTGGAAACGGACGGTGAGGTACATCGTCGACTGCGTATGATTGTGCTGCGAGAGTTCTCGAAAACTTTTGTTGAGAAACATCGGCAGATGATCCAGTCCTACGTGGATCAACTGCTGGAGCGCCTGCTGGAAATGCGGGAGTTCGATTTCGTTGAGGACCTGGCTGCCCAGGTGCCAGGACATATCATCGGGAACATTCTTGGTGTGCCGGATGCAGATTGCCCGAAGCTTCGATCCTGGTCGGAATAAGTCGTCCAGTATTTTGACGCTGACCGCACCCCGGCCAACAAGCGAAAAGCAGAGGACGCAACCGCGGCCTTTGCCGATTACCTGCGTTCGCAGATTGCGCTGCGCGAAGCGGCGCCGCGTGACGATCTGCTCACAACCCTTGTCAGCGCACGTGACCGCGGTGAGATGAGTGACCAGGAACTGATCTCGACCAGTCTGCTGATACTTGCAGGCGGCCATGGTTCCACCATCGATGTGTTGGGTACCGGCATGTTTGCACTGAAAAACCACCCGGCAGCAATGCAACTACTTAAGGACAACCCCGACCTCACTACCGGCGCGGTCCAGGAGATGTTTCGTTACGAGTCCCCTTTGCCCTTCTTCCACCGCTACGCTGCCGACACGATTGAGGTGATGGGCAAAACCTATCCTCGCGGCACGAAGTTTGGCCTGCTGTATGGTGCCGCTAACCGGGACCCGGATCAGTTCCCGAGTCCGGATTCATTTATACCTGATCGTGTGCCGAACCGGCATGTCGCCTTTGGCCGTGGCGCACACCTCTGCCTTGGTAACAATCTTGCCAGGCTGGATATGGAGATCATATTTTCGACGCTCCTTAAAAAGACAACTAACATCGAGGTGACGGCCCCGCCTCAGTATCGGCCGGGTTTATCCAGCCGCGGGTTGAAACAGCTACAGGTTCGACTAACACCAGCATAAAACGAGATGTAAGAAGATGGCTTTTGAACTGGATGCAGTGACCGACGCCGGTCAGCGGTTTATGGATGCAGCTGCATCCATCACGACAGAACTGCGTGAGTTTGCAGCGCAGGCGGATCAAAACAACACAATGAGCCGGGCGGCGTTTACCCTGCTGCAGGACAAGGGTATCGCTGCCGCGTTTGTCCCGGAAGAACTTGGTGGGATGGGCGTGGCCTCGATCAGGGACTGGATTGCCTGTCTTGCCAAACTGGCGGAAGGAGACGGATCAGTTGCCATCGCCATCAACATGCACATGGGCGTCAGTCGCGGGATGACCCAGGGTTACCGGGCCGCTGTTGCCGCAGGTCGAGACCCGGGTGGACCTGCAGCGGGCTTGAAAGCCATCGCAGAAGGAAAGATGTTGATCTGCGCAACCGCAACGGAGCGCGGCACAGACAACCTGCATCCCTATACCACTGCGGTTCGTAATGAAGACGGCTGGGTAATCAACGGCCAGAAGATGTTTGTCACCATGTCGCCGATCGCAACCCACCTCGCGATGAACCTGCGAATGCAGGATGACACGGGAGATCATCTCGCTACAACGATGATGCCTATCAACACGCCAGGCCTGGAACCACAGGACGACTGGGACGCACTCGGCATGCGCGGTTCCGGCAGCCAGTCCGTTGTATTCAACAATGTAACCGTTGGCGGGTCTGCAGTACGGCGGCTCGGACCATGGGGAGAGTGGAGCACGCAGGTCCTGATTAATCGGACCCTCGCAAATCTCACATTGGTAGGCGCGTTCTTTGGTATCGCAAGCCATGCACGTGAGATTGCCCTTGCCAGCCTGAAGAAGCAGAAACGTGTCGATACACCTATGGCTACCCTGCCCGGCGTACAGGCCACTGCCGGCGAGATGGAAATCGAATACGCCAAGTGTCGCAGTGTGCTGGCACACACCGGTGCAGAAGTTGATCGGTGGCTCGCGGAAGCCGAAGCGGTACCACCCACGTTGGAATCAGCACATGAGCTGATGCAGCAGTACCAGGCCGCAAAGTGGGTTGTAAATCGCGGCGCTATTACCATTGTTGACAAGGCCCTGGACCTCGCCGGTGGTGGCGGGTTCATGAATGGCAATCCATTAACCCGCCTTTACAGGGATGTCCGCGCAGGACCATTTATGCAGCCCCATGCTGCAACCGACATACGTAACTACGTGGGCCAGGTGGCTCTCGAGCAGTACCCTGTTTATTAGAGCTTGTTTATTAGAGCCTGTTTATAAGAGGTAGAATCAGACCATGAGTTATCTATTCGGACCCGTTGTGCAGCAGGGTTATGTTGTACCCGACGTTGATGTTGCCATTGATCACTGGCTGGCAAGAGGTGTCGGGCCATTTTTCCTTCAAGACATCAGCAACTTCCCCGGCTGGTATGACGGCGAACCCATCATGGCGGAAATGCGCGCCGGGTTTGCCTACTGCGGCGATCAACAAATCGAGGTGATCTCTCCGGCCGGCGATGCGCCTTCGATTTACAAGGACTACCTGGCACAACATCCCGAAGGCGGCCTGCAACACCTGGCCTACTGGGTTGACGATGTCGATGAGGCGCTGGACGACCTGCATGTAAACGGTGCCCGCTACAAGGTATGGCAGCGTTACGGGCAGCCACCGGCCTACCAGGCACATGCTTATATCGACAGCGAGGATGCACCTGGCGTCATGATCCAGCTCATGGCGCGAAGCGACTTCTACAACATGTACTTCGGCATCATGAAAGATGCTGCTGACAACTGGGATGGTGTGACGGATCCGGTGCGGGCGCTCGACATGTCGAGTGGTGAGCCCAAAGTTGTTCCCTACCCCGGCAGATAACTTGTTGCGAATCCTGATCAGTGCCGTGCTGGCCTTGTCCAGCCTTTCCCTTGCCGCAGATGAAATTGCACTGCCGCGGGCCATGGCGTGGAGCGCCTATAACCTCGGCACGACGGGTTACAACCAGGCGGTCGGCATCGCCAAGATGCTTAAAGACCGGCACCGTGTCACTCTGCGCGTGATCCCGGGCAAAAACGACATCTCGCGCATGTTGCCCCTCAGGGTTGGCCGGGCGCAGTTTTCCGCCAACGGCGTTGCCACCTACTTTGCCCAGGAAGGCATGTTCCAGTTTGCAAACCCGAAGTGGGGTCCAATGCCGATACGACTCACCCTGATGTCGGTCGGGTTGTCCAACCAGGCTGTTGCGGTACCGGCGGATTCAGGCATTACAGACACCGCTGGATTACGCGGCAAAAGAATACCGTTTGTGCGCGGTGCGCCGGCACTCAATGTATCGACCGAAGCGATGCTCGCCTGCGGCGGCCTTGGCTGGGACGATGTTGAACGACTCGAGTTCCCCGGGTATGTCGCCATGTGGAACGCGATCGTCGACGGTCACATCGATCTTGCTTATGCAAACACCGTATCCGGGCCTGCCCGCAAACTGGAGGCGTCTCCGGCGGGCATCAGGTGGCTGCCCATTCCACATGATGACGCAGGCTGCTGGCAGCGCATGCTCGCCGTCGCACCGTATTTTTCACCAAACATTGCAACACGTGGCGCTGCCATATCTGATGAACAACCTCATGAAGGGGCGACCTATCCATACCCGCTGCTGATGACGTTTGCGGATCAGGACACGGCACTGGTCTACAACCTTGCACGGGCAATCATCGAAGGTTATGACGACTTTAAGAACGCGGACCCCGGTGCAATCGGCTGGGCCCTGGAACGACAGAGCTTCGACTGGGTAGTCCCGTTTCACGAGGGATCTGTTCGGTACTTCCGCGAACTGGGTCTGTGGACCGATGCAGCAGATGCACACAACACAAGGCTGATCGAGCGTCAGCAGGTACTGGCGTCGGCCTGGCAGGAGATGATGGCCCTGGACCTTGAGGACGACGAGTTCAACCTGTTCTGGCGGCGAATGCGCGCAGTGCGTTTGACCGAAGCAGGCTTTGAGGCGGTGTGGCACTGAGATGAGCCTCGATGCTTCTCTTCCCAGAACTCGCCAGCACAGCGCTATTGATCTGCCACTTGCTGTTGCCACGATCGTGGTCAGTTTTATCACGCTGGATAACCTGCGCCTTTTCGGCACACCGATCCTGACAGATATCATCATCCTTGAAACGCACTTCTACTACGCGTTGCTTGGCCTCCTGCTGCCTTTCTGTTTCCTGACCTATCGCTCGAACACAAAACGTGACCTGCTTGCCCTGGACTGTGTGCTCGCCGCCATCACGTTCATCGCCTGCGCGTGGCTTTTTCTGCACGGCGAAGAGATCGTTGATGAAGGCTGGGAGTTCCTCGCACCTGATAACGCGATTGTGATGAGTTACCTGCTCTGGGTGCTGACACTGGAAGCGGTGCGTCGGGCTGCCGGCACCACCCTTTTTGTACTGGTACTGGTGTTTTCGCTCTACCCGATTTACGCCGGCAATATGCCGGAGATGTTGCAGGGCATTTCAATCGGTATCGCAGAAACCGCGGCGTACCACGTCATGAGCATCGAGAGCCTCCTGGGCATTCCTTTTCGCGCATTTGCCAACCTTGTCATCGGCTTCCTGGTATTCGGGGTTGCGCTGCAATACACAGGCGGCGGCCAGTTCTTTATCGACCTGTCCTTTGCATTGCTCGGCCGGGTCCGCGGCGGGCCCGCCAAGGTGGCCATCGTTTCAAGTGGCCTCATGGGATCAATGAGCGGTAGCGTTATCACCAACGTTGTCACGACGGGTCAGCTCACCATCCCTGCCATGAAAGAAAACGGCTTTGAACCGAAGACCGCCGGAGCGGTAGAGTCCTGCGCTTCGACAGGCGGCGTCCTCCTGCCTCCGATCATGGGCAGCACCGCTTTTGTGATGGCGACATTTCTTTCAATGCCTTACTACCAGGTAGCGCTTGCCGCTGCGGTCCCGGCATTGCTCTACTTCACCGCGCTGTTCCTGCAGATTGATCTGTACGCGGCCAGGCACGGCCTGAAGGGAATTCCGGCTGCGGACCTGCCAAAAGCCTGGGAGACACTAAAGTCCGGCTGGTACTACATTGCCTCTTTTGTGCTGCTCGTTGTATTGCTGCTGGTCATGCAGCGGGAGTCACTCGCGCCCTGGGCGGCGACGGCATGCCTGCTGGTAGTTAACCAGTTTTCAAAGGAACATCGATTCAATCCTGATCGCGCCATGAAGTTTGTCATCGCCACCGGCCGCCTGCTGGTTGAACTGCTGGCTATACTGGCGGGTGTTGGTCTGATCGTGGGTGCGCTGTCGGTGACCGGTCTATCCGGTACCCTGATTAATGACCTGCTGTTTATCGCTGGTGGATCAATTGGCGTGTTGTTGCTGATGGGCGCACTGACCAGTTTTATCCTCGGTATCGGCATGACGGTGACCGCCGCCTACATCTTCCTCGCCATTGTGCTTGCACCCGCGCTGATTGAAGGCGGGCTGAACCCGGTTGCGGTTCACCTGTTTATTCTCTACTGGGGCATGCTGTCATTTATCACACCGCCAGTTGCACTGGGTGCATTTGCAGCGGCGTCGATCGCTCGTGCTAACCCTGTAGCCACCGGCTTTACCGCGATGCGGCTTGGCATTGCGACCTACCTGATCCCGTTCCTGTTTGTCATCCAGCCAGCGCTCATTCTTGAAGGCAGCAGCGGTGCAACGCTGCTGTCACTGATCGAAGCACTGGCCGGGATCTTTCTTGTGGCTGCAGCTGCGCAGAAGCATGTGCCGGGCATTGGTAGCATCGGCACACTTGCAGCAATTGTACTGGGCATCGCAGGTATGCTGGTTGCCCTGCCCGACATGACCCTGCTGGGTTTGGGCAGCAACCTGCTTCTACTTATCCTGGGTGGCGTGCTTGCCGGCGTGGCCTTTGGACTGGCCCGGTTTACGCCATCACCTTAAGGGTACGGTCTACCAGGTCATCAAGCGTCACTTCAGCTACCCCCGCTAGACCGAGGCCTACCCTGCCCTGCCAGGGGTCAAGCCAGTGCTGCGGGATCGGTTTGTCCTGCAGGCCCCACAATGCGCCAACCGTTGCACCGTTGCAGTCCGTATCGAGTCCGGCCATCACCGCATCACCGATGGCAGCAGAAAAATCATCAAGATTTGAGTAAAGCGCCCACACCACGATGGCTAAATTGTTGATGGTGTGTACTGGCGAGAGCCCGTGGTATTTCTCCCGGATTTTCGCACCGCCATCGGGGTCACCGACAAGGCTTTCACCGAGTTCGACGGCGGCAAACGCCTCCGAGTCAGCGGGAATCTCATCCTTTGCAGCTTTGAGCGCTGCTTCGGGGGACATGGTTGCCATTGCAGCCCCAAGCGCTGATACAAACACGGCCCCATGCACGCCATCACCGCGATGGGAAAGCTGTGCATCCTGGCGTGCAAGTTCTGCGGCTTTTGCAGGTTCGCCCGGCAACACCCAGCCATACATATCGGTGCGGATCTGCGCCCCAATCCAGTCGTTGTATGGATTATCGGAACATGGGCCGAGATCCATATCCTTGTCACCTCGCTCCGGGAACCATTCGTCCATGTTTGCCAGCAGGATGCGGTAGGCTGCGCGTTCCGCGGTATACGTGTTAGCAAGGGGCAGATGTTTCAGCCAGGCGCGGGCAACATGTTCTGTCGTGAGCCCCATACCATGCTCCTCAAGCATCAGCAGGCTGAGGTAGGTGTAGTTGATGTCATCATCCGGCTCACTGCGATCAAAACCGTCTTTGCACCAGGCCTCATTGACCATATCAGTACCAGGTACGTACGAAATGTAATCTCGAACAACGCTGGCACCGGCAGTATTGAGGTAAGTTTCAAGCTGGTCATAACCGCCACGCATGGACAGCATTTCCACCGGCTTGCCGCACTGGCAACCACTCACGCGGCCTTGCCAGGCACGCCTGATCCTGGATTCGCTGGTCATGCGGTATACCCACCATCTGCCATGTAAACCGACCCGGTCATAAACTCGCTGTCATCGGAGGCAAGAAACAACATGATCTTGGCAATGTCGGACGGCTCTGCATAACGCCCCATTGGTATACCCGCCTCAAGCTGTTCTTTAACAGCCTCACTTTCGCCTGGCGCCATGCCTTCTTCGAGGCTGCGCATCATTCGCGTTTCCACCGGTGAGGGATTAACTGTGTTAACCCTGATTTTCATGGGTGCACATTCCTTGGCGGCTGATTTCATGAGTCCAATCACCGCATGTTTTGATGTGCCGTAGGGGGCGATATTTGGCGTACCGCCCACACCGGCGACACTCGAGGTAATCACGATACTGCCGCCACCTCGCTTCTCGAGCGCGGGGATGGCTGACTTCAGCCCGAGGAAGGGACCTTTCACATTAACCGCCATCACCTTGTCGAACATGTCTTCGTCGTAGTCGATGATTGGCGTCACCGCACCTTCAATGCCGGCATTGGCGAGCAGCACATCAACACCGCCGTAACGTTCTTCTGCAACCGCGATCATCGCATCGTTGTCAGCAGCGCTGGTCACATCTCCCACGTGATAGCTGACCTTATTGCTACCGATCTCCTCGCACGCTGACTTCAACGCGGCTTCGTCGAGATCGACAAGCAACACATCTGCACCTTCGGCGACAAACAGCTTGCCTGCTGCAATGCCGATCCCACCGGCACCACCAGTAATCACAGCTACCTTTCCTTCCAATCGACCCATGTCTTACTTCTCCTTTTTTATAATCTATCGAGCGCCTGCTGCGACAGCCAGCAGTGGACAACTGACCCCGCGCATGACGCGTTCCGTCGTAGTCCCTCGTAATGCGTCGAGGAAGCCGTTTGGCCCCTCCGTTGTCATCGACACCAGGTCTATCTCATTTTCATTTGCAAATGCAGTAATGATGTCACCCTTGTTGCCATCATCTTCAATGACCTCCCAGGACCATTGACCCACCTCCGGCAGGTCTACCGCCGGTGCGGCACTGGCGTCAGCGCCGATATACAGCAGTGTTACCTCAAGGTCTGTGAGATCCAGCATTTCCGCGAGTCGAGCCACCGCATTGATGGCGAGACGCGGGTGTGGCGACGTCGCAGCAGGAATAAGTACCTTTTTCAGGTTTGTGTCGCCGGTTTGCCTGTCCACAAACCCATCGACGCCGTGAGGCAGGAAGAGACTGATCACTGCACCGGACTGCCTTGCAAGCGGCTTCGATACAGAACCGCCAAACCAGCTCATACGACCCTGGTTCGCCCGGGTTGCCAGGACCACCATGTCGGTTGGATGATCCTCCAGGTACCTTGTGCTTGAAGCGACAGGATCATCACTGTTGCCAATGGTTTTTCGGATATCGATGCCAAGTGTTGCGACGACATCCCGCTCGGAGCCCGCAGGGATCAGCCCCCACCTTTCCAGTGTGTTGCGCACGCCGGGCAGGTCACCCCAGCCGACTGAATCCACATTGTCAGTCACATGAAACACGGTAAGTTTCCCCTGCAGCCCAAGCGTCAGCTTTAGCGCGTGCACGAAGGCAACCTCGCTGGCCTGACTGAGATCAGTGGGATGAAAAATACTGGGCATGGGCATGACACTATCTCGCGCTAAGGAATTTATCCAGTTGGTTGGCAAAGTTCTGGCGATCGGTTTTTGAAAGCGGTGGTGGCCCGCCGGTCTGCACACCGGATGAACGCATGGTGTCCATGAAGTCACGCATATTGAGCTTCTGACGCACGTTTTCCGGCGTATAACGCTCGCCTCTCGGATTCAGGGCAACCGCCCCCGCCTCCACCACTTCCGCGGCCAGCGGGATGTCCGCCGTAATCACCAGGTCACTGGCAGTGACGCGCTGGGCAATCTCGTTGTCTGCTACATCAAAGCCTTTCGGTACCTGCAGGAAGCGGACAAACTTTGACGGCGGTAACTTGATGAAGTTGTTGGCGACAAAACAGGTGTCTGTCCCGGTTCTTTCCGCAGCCCGGCAGATGATGTCCCGGATAACGACCGGACAGGCGTCGGCATCAACCCATATTCGCGCTAAACTGGCTGTCATGACGATTCAGAAAACCGATATAAAAAAGTACTGAAGCCTCACTCAAAAGGAACTCGAGGTTCGAGTTGAGGAATGGCAAGTCGTTAACCATGCATTGATTAACGTCACGACTGCAGATGATAGCGTAACCCTGAGCTATGCGGGTAACGCGGGTAACAGTGTAGTAAAGGAGTTGCAGCGGTTGGTTGACGCCGAGCAGGATTGCTGCGGGGCTGCCGGGGTTGGCTTCATGCTTGCCGCCCGCGATGACTATCACGAAGTAACGATAAGCGTCACCCGTCCGGGTCTGCCAGCGAGCACCGTGCTGGATGCTTTCGCGGGTTTTTCAGCTGAGTAGCTTTTCCAACTGATCGAAACTCGCCTGCATTGCCTGCAGGATAAACGGCTCAAACTCTACCGGCTCCACACTGGTTTTCCAGATCATGGTGCATGCAGCATCACCCTCCGCTACCACGGTAATCTCCGCCAGGTGACTGGCAAGTGGTGGCGTTGATTCGATACAGCTGTAGCGGATATTCATCGCTTCGCCGTCAACGCTGAGAATTCGCTCGGCAATATCACCAGCCCCTGGCATTGTCAGTCTCCTGACTTCACCGTCATATTCACACCCCGTGACACCCGGCACCCAGTCGGTTCGGTCAGGTGTACCTACAATCGCCCAGAGGTTCGCTGCGGGTGCATCAAATTTTTTCGTTTGTTCAATAGCCATGATGTATAAAGTGTTTCAACTTGTTTTGCAGTGTAACAGCGTGTCAGCAGATATCGGCATTATCGGTCTGGGGGTCATGGGCCAGAACCTTGCGCTTAACCTTCTTGACCATCGTTTTTCCCTCGCCGCCTATTCCTACGCGGACCACGAGCGCGCGGATTTTTCCAAAAACCAGAACGATAACCTGGTCATTCCTGACAGCCTCGATGAGTTCGTTGCGAGCCTTGCAGCGCCAAGAAAGATCCTGCTCATGGTGACTGCTGGAGAACCCGTGGACCAGGTCATCACCGATCTTACCCCGCACCTCTCGGTGGGTGACGTGATCATCGACGGTGGCAACTCCCACTATAGTGACACACGGCGACGCGAGGCGGCGCTGCGGGCAAACCAACTGAATTTTATTGGCACAGGAATATCCGGTGGCGAAGCAGGCGCGCGAAACGGCGCATCGATCATGCCCGGAGGTGATAAAAACGCCTTTGAGATCACTGCGCCAATTTTTGAGGCGCTATCAATCAGCATCGATGGTGAACCCTGTTACGCACACCTCGGCACCGATGGCGCCGGGCACTTTGTGAAGATGGTGCACAACGGTATCGAGTACGGTGTGATGCAGCTTATCGCTGAGGCCGCCCAGTTGCTGAAAAGCAGCCAAAGCCACGAAGAAATAGCGGAAACATTTCATACCTGGAACCAGGGCCGGCTGAAGTCCTACCTGGTTGAAATCACCTCCGCAATTTTCCGCCAGGCTGACGATCTTGGCGAAGGCTTCCTGATTGACCAGGTCGCAGACGCCGCAGGCCAGAAAGGTACGGGCAGGTGGACGGTGGACGCGGGCATGGAACTCGGGATTCCGATTCCAACCATCATCGCTGCCGTGACCGAGCGCCAGATCTCGGGGCACACCCAGACCCGGGCAGCGTTCGGGGCTATCGAAAACCAGGAAGCGGCAGCTGCACCGCAGGACCTGGAGAGCGCCCTTTATGCAGCGGTGCTGTTAACGTACGCCCAGGGTCTGCACCTGATCCAGCACGCCAGTGACATTTACGAATGGGAAACGCCACTGACTGATGTACTGAAGTTATGGCGAGGTGGCTGCATCATTCGTGCGGCAATGCTCGACGACATGATCAAATGGTTAGATTCAAGTGATTCCCTGCTGATTTCAACGGCGTTCCGCGATGCAGTTCAGAGCAACCGACAATCGCTGCAGGATGCTGTCACCATTTCCGTGCAGGCGGGTTTGCCGTCACCTGCGATGAGCGCCTCACTGAATTACCTGCTTTCATTGTTAACTGAAGACCTGCCAACCCAGCTCGTACAGGCGCAGCGGGATTATTTCGGCGCTCACACCTACCAGCGCAAGGACCGCGAAGGCACCTTTCATACCAACTGGGCGCCATACGAAACATGATTGTTGTTGTCTGGGGCGTCAGCGGTTGTGGCAAATCAACCGTCGGCAGAATGCTGGCGGATCGACTCGGCTGGACCTTCTACGACGCCGACGACTATCACCCGGCTGCCAACAAGGAAAAAATGGCGAAGGGTATCCCTCTCGAGGATGACGATCGACTGCCATGGCTTGCATCACTTGCCACCATGATCAGCGACGACAATCGTGATGGCCATAACGCGGTGCTTGCCTGCTCTGCACTGAAAGCAAGGTACAGATCCTTGCTCGGCATCGATGAGAAAACCATCTGCTCAGTGCATCTCAGCGGCGACAAAAGCCTTATTGCATCACGACTGGCCAGGCGCGAACATGAGTTCATGAACGACAAATTGCTGGACAGCCAGTTCGCCACCCTGGAACCGGAGACGAACGGTTATGTTGCCAGTGTCACACAGGATGTGGATGCGCTCTGTGATGACATCATGACCCAATTGGATCTCGCATGACCGTCTATTTTGCTGAAGGCAGTGCAGACACCGTGCTTGCTGATGAGCAAATCCAGTCTGCCCTAACCGGCGTGTACCAGCAGCTTGGCAACAGAACAGATGTCATCGCCGTTCCACCTGACTACACCCGTGCGCATAGTGGCGCTGGCAAACTCACCTGCATGACCGAGGCTTACTACGGTGATGCTCTCAGCTCAGTTATGCCTGCCCTCGGCACCCACACCCCGATGAGTGCCGCAGAGATTGATGCAATGTACCCGGGTGTGCCACGAGACAAGTTTATCGAGCACAACTGGCGCGAGGACGTTGTGACCATTGGCGAGGTGCCTGCGGGTTACGTCAGGGAGGTCACCGAAGGTATCTGGAGCCGGCCCTGGCCAGCCCAGATGAACAAAAAGTTGTGGGCAGGGGGGCACGATCTCATTATCTCGATTGGCCAGGTAGTGCCGCATGAAGTGATCGGCATGGCCAATCACAACAAGAACATCTTTATCGGTACGGGCGGTGCGTCAGGTATCAACGAAAGCCATTTCATCGGCGCCGCCTACGGCATGGAGCGCATGATGGGTGTCGCCGAGACACCGCTACGTAAGATCCTCAACTACGCCGAAGCAAATTTCTGTGAACACCTGCCACTTTTATATGTCCTGACCGTCATGGGCACAGATGAGGCTGGTGAACTCAGGATGCGAGGACTTTTCATTGGTGATGATGCCGAGTGCTTTTACCTTGCTGCAGCGCTGTCGCGGGAGGTTAACTTCACCCAGTTACCGCAGCGCCTCGATAAGGTTGTTGTAAATCTGCGCGAAGATGAATACCACAGCACCTGGCTTGGCAATAAGGCTATCTACCGCACCAGGATGGCAATCGCGGATGAGGGCGAACTCATTATTCTTGCACCAGGTGTTTCGCGTTTTGGCGAAGACGACACCATCGATCAGCTAATCAGGCAGTACGGTTATCGCACGACACCCGAGATCATGCAGTTTCTTGAAACCGGACTGGACCTTCAGCAGAACCTCTCCGCTGCCGCACACCTTATCCATGGATCGAGTGAAGGCCGCTTTAATGTCACCTACTGTCCCGGTCACCTGACCGCAGATGACATTGAGAGCGTAGGCTACAACTTTGCGTCACTGTCGCAGATGACCGAAAGATATCTGGGTGAAAACACCACGGCTGGTTGGAACACCACCGCGGATGGCGAGCGTTTCTACTATATTGATAATCCCGCGCTGGGACTCTGGGCAGCCGAATAACAAAAAAAGGACAACTCCATGAAAACCAAACACCTGCTGGATCCTGAACTCTGGACTATGTTGGACGATCCCCAGATTCCGCTGACAGATGAGAATCTGCCAAGACTTCGCGAGGTTCGGGCGGAACAGGTCATGGGTGATCCTGATCGGGCCGGTGTGACCCGCACTGAGATAGTGACCGATACAAACCCATCCGTGCGTTGCCTCCTTTATGTACCGAATGACCAGGCCGAGACACGCGCCGGTTACTTTCATATCCACGGTGGCGGTTACGTGCTGGGCACACCGGAAATGTCAGACATCTTCAACCTGATGATTGCAGGCAAGCTCGGGGTTGTGGTTTGTTCCGTCGACTACCGACTTGCACCAGAACACCCTGTACCTGCACCACTCGATGATTGTTACGCCGGCCTTGCGTGGTTTCATGAGAATGCAGGTCGCTGGAATGTCGACACCTCGCGGATTGCGATTGGTGGTGAAAGCGCGGGCGGAGGCCTGGCTGCCAGTCTCGCCATTTATGCCAGGGACAAGGGTGAATATCCGATCTGCCACCAGCACCTGACCTACCCGATGCTCGACAACCTGACTGGCACCGATGCGCACCCTGGCGATCCACTGACCGGCGAGTTTACCTGGACACGCGACAGGAACCAGTATGGATGGTCAGCTTATCTGGGCGACATGCCCGCGGTTAGCCCCTACGTACCGTCAAGAGTCGAACAATATGAAGGCCTGCCCCCAACCTGGATGTTTACGGTGACACTGGACCTGTTCCGGGATGAGAACATTCGCTACGCGCAGGCGCTGCTTGCCGCCGGTGTTCCGACAGAGCTGATGGTATTGCCCGGTGCGTGTCATGGATTCCAGCGAGTGCCAGGCACTCATCTTGGCCGCCGATACCGGGACGCTCATCTCACCGCGCTCGGCAGGGCACTGCAGTGAGACTAGCACCGAGGCTTGTCGCTGCTGCGATACGGACAGGCCTCTCGGTCATGGGTGCCTACGACAGGTACTTTGGCCACGAACCACTCGATCCCACCGGTGAATACAAAGATGAGTCACCCTACGAGCTGGTTAAACGCATCAGGCAGCACGGCGATATTCTTCGGACCTACTCACTCAACGGTTGGTATGTAATCAACCACGAGGATGTGCAGGGACTGTTGCGCGATGAGCGGCTCAGCTCCCAGCTTGCTGACAATAAGTTTGTCAGTTCCGCCATGCACTGGATGGTTGGCGACCTGCCGGTACCCTTCCTTGATCATCCGTCCATGTTGCTGCTGGATGCACCTGATCACACACGCCTGCGGCGTCTTACCGCGCGTAGCTTTACCAATCGCTACGTGCAATCGCTCGAACCAGTGATCAGGCAACTTGTTGACGAACTGCTGGACGCCGCCCCACTCAACGAGCTGGATATTGTTGAACACCTGGCCCGGCCCCTACCCGC
Source organism: Pseudomonadales bacterium (assembly GCA_963921285.3). Taxonomy (GTDB): domain Bacteria; phylum Pseudomonadota; class Gammaproteobacteria; order Pseudomonadales; family Azotimanducaceae; genus UBA9659. The sequence goes on along the minus strand of CAWUFD020000015.1, from coordinate 3,702,507 downwards.
CATCATCATTGCCGAGATGCTTGGCGTACCTCGCGAAGAGAGACACCTGTTCGAGGAGTGGTCAGCGGAGCTTATTCATATTGCGGAACTTGGCGACCCGGAAATGATCAAGCGAGCTGTCACGGCTGAGATCGCCATGCGCGCCTACCTGGCAGAACTTGTCGAGAAAAAGCGTCAGCAGCGTGGCCAGGATCTCATCAGCAGCCTGATTGAAGCAGAGGAAGACGGTGATCGATTGACCACCGAGGAGCTGTTCTCAACCTGCGTGCTGTTGCTTACAGCAGGACACGAAACGACAACCCGCCTGATTGCGAGCTGCCTCTATCTACTGTTACAGCACCCCGACCAGATGACTGAGGTGCGAGGAAACCTCGACTTGCTGGAGGGTGCTATAGAAGAAAGTCTTCGATTTGAGCCGCCGATCATGCTGGTCAGCCGTACCGCGAAAGAGACCTTTGACTACAAGGGTGTGACATTCAAAAAAGGGCAGTTGATCGTGTGTTCAATCGCCGGTGCCAACCGGGATCCGGCGGTCTTTGAGAATCCCGATGACTTTGACATCCATCGTGACGCGAAGGGCCACAACAGTTTTGGCCACGGTATACACCTCTGCCTGGGCATGCCGCTTGCAAGACTGGAGACTCGCATCGCCATGCAGCAGCTGCTGACACGCTTTTCGGACATAAAACTGGTTGGCACGCCGCAGTGGCAGAAGAATCCTTTTTTCCGCGGCCTCGAAGTGATGCGGATCACCGCCACTCAGTGAACCTGGGTTGATTCAACTCCCTCAATACCCAGCGCCTGGAGCTGTCGAGCGAGGACCGGGTTGCCGGTTTTCTTCCAGCGCTCATACAACGCAAGAATATCGCTGGAATCAAAACAGGTCGTCCTTGTACAGGCCTCGGCAACAAGCTCCAGGTTGCTTGTAAAGGACGCACTTAATTCTGAGAAGACATGCCTGCTATGACTGGCATGCTCGGACAGGTACTCGTAAGCGCCACCACCCATCCCGACAAAATAGTCGAGGCGAATACCACGCCTGCTGTAGTTTTCCGGAAACAGTGCGCCCAGAAACAGCGCAAGGTCACCGAGATGTCGAAGGATAACGCAGCGCTCCCGCTCCACCGTGGTTTCACAGGCGTCTTTATAAAGTAAGGCTAATGGTCTGAGATCCACATTGCCGTCTTCGTAGCTGAACAATTGGCGGCTGTCGCCGAACCGGGCCAGTAGGTTGCCCATGCACCAGAGCGTATCTTCGTGGGGATAGGCTTCATCTTCAGTGAGTTCTTCCAGTCGTTCCTGGAAGAAGCTTGCCAGACGTCGTTCAAAGACGGATTGCGTTTCAGCCATAAGCAACGTTTCCTGATGACGTGGAAACCAGTATAGCCGCTCAGGTAAATAACCGTTAGCATCAGGACAACTCTGAGAACGTCGCGGAAAACAAACTCATGTCAGACACACCCGTGCTGGACCCCAGTGTGATCACACAGTTCAGGGAAAACGGTTTTACCTCGTTGCCGCGTATCATCGACGACGAGGATCTGGCAGCGTTGCGTGAAGCCTACGATCAGTTGCTGTCAGGTGAAGTCGACACATCCAGGGCAAGGGACACCTACCTCGGTGATGTAACACGCCAACTGGTTGCCCCTGAGCAATGCCACCCGCTGTTCCGAGACAATGCTGCCCTGCGTACCGGTCGTGCCCTGATCGAACAGCTCTTCGACTGGGAACCGGCTTTTCTCTATTCGCAGTTGCTCTACAAACCTCCAGGGCACCCATTTGAGACACCCTGGCACCAGGACGCGGCGTACGTGCATATGCCTTTCTCGAAAGCAGGCAGCAGGATCAACTCGGTCAGCGCGCAGTTCTGGTTAGCATTGGACGACGCCGACGAGGAGAACGGCTGTATGCACTTCCATCCACCAATATCAGCGGACAAGTTGCTGCCCCACTACGTTGTTTCCGGCGGTGAAGACAATCCCGCCAGGCTGCTTGGCCTCATTGACCCTGAAGAATACATCGAACCAAACCGGGTTGTGGCCTGCCGCCTCAGTGCCGGCAGTGCGACCGTTCACGAGGGCGGCGCTCTCCACTATACTCCGGCGAACCGTTCAAACCGGCCACGACGCGCCTACATTTTCAACTTCGCTGATCGTAAGTACATCGAGAGATTGGCTGCTCCCCCCAAGGAAAGATAAGAAGAGATAAGGAGAGATAACATGCCTGCAGAAGACCACCGCCTTACCACCAGGGAAATGGCGCAGTTCGTTGTTGATGGTTATCTTCGATTTGACGCACTGGTACCGGAGGAGATCAACCAGCGAGTACTGGCAGAACTGGAGGGGCTGTACCAGGTAAAAATGCGCACAGCGATGCAGTCCATGGGTGCAAACCCTGACAATATGTTTAAGGCGCCTGATGATGAGGTTAATCACCCGCAAAGCCTGACACCTCTTTCAGCATGTTATCCGGAGCCATCGGTTATCGGGGAGATGCTGCGCCTGCCAGCCGTAAACGGCATCATTGAGTCACTGGTCGGCCCTGACCCGATCTTTGATCACGATTTTGTGCATTACATCCCTGCAAAGAATCCCAAAGGTCAGCATCTCCATGTTGATGCGGTGATCGACAATAAACATCCCAGTTTTGATATCCAGCTTTTTTACTATCCCACAGAGGTTGCGCCGGGAGCGGGTGGCACACGGTTTGTACCCGGCACTCACCTTCGCCACACACGCGCCGAAGGGGTTGCCAGATACCAGCACATATTGGGTGAAGAGCAGTACACAGGGTCTGCAGGGACTATCCTGATATTCCACCAGGCGCTCTGGCATGCGGGGCAACCCAACCCGAGTGACAAGGATCGCTGGATGTACAAGATCAGGCTGAATCCCACCGTACCGCAGGTGCGTTTATGGAACCTCGATGATTTTGACGAGATCCAGAACGATGCTCGTGACCACACGTTTGCACATATCAGGCGGGACAGTGCCGCACAGCTGTTCAGGAAAATGATGCCCTGGCAGCAGGGACACGAGGCACGTTACGAACAGATGGAACGGGCCAGGGTCTGGCGATACCTCACCGACGATGACAGCTTCGATGTCGACTACTACCACACCCGTATGGAGGGCCGGGCCCGGGCCAATGCAGAGGTTTCCCAGTGAAGCGACAACAGGTTCTTTATCTCTGGTTGGCAGAGGGAGCGCTGGATACTGCAACCGTCGGCTGGGCTTTTTTTGATGGCGCAAAAGGCGCTGCCAGCGTGCTGCCGGAGAAAGGTGGCAGACCACCTTACGCCACCGGACTCGCTGCGCTGGAGGATGGCTGGTTCATGCTGCAGTCCCCTGCACCATATGCATTGCAGCCTGGCGCAGAACACGGCACGTCCTACCTGCCAAACGAGTTCATTTTTGAGCGCACTGTTGAAGTTTAGCGCCCTCCTGCTGGCGCTGTTGTTCTGCTCGACGGCTATCGCCGAGCGCCCAAACATCCTGCTGCTGATGGCAGAGGATATGAGTTCCAGGGTGGGCGCATTTGGTGACGACGTTGCGGTAACTCCTAATCTTGATCAGCTCGCCGACGAAGGTGTCAGGTACACCAATGTCTTCACCACCGCTGGTGTGTGCGCTCCTTCACGGGCTGCCATGGTTCTTGGTATGCACCAGATATCCACCGGCGCACAACACATGCGAACTTCGTCCCGGCCGGAAGGCGGTTACTGGGCCCTGCCACCTGAAGAAGTAAAAGCATTCCCTGAGCTGATGCGCCAGGCCGGTTATTACACTTACACGGACAGCAAGCTGGACTACCAGTTCAGCACCGCATTTGCTGGCAGTGGCCCTTTCACTATCTGGAACGCAGAGGGCGTTACTGAACGGGGCTGGTCAAAACGTGCAGGTGATCAGCCGTTCTTTGGCTGGCGTAATTTTCTCGTCAGTCATGAAAGTGGTGTATTCAGCCCGATCGGCAGTTTCCCACACAGTCTTACTCATTTCCTGATGCAGTTTTACCGTTGGCGACAACTGGGCAGTGTTGAAGAGGCGGTTTTACCTGACGATGTTACAGTGCCGCCGTATTATCCGGACACCGAGACCGTGCGTGTGGATCTGGCGAGGCACTACAACAACATTGCTGCGATGGACAGGCAGGTTGGCGACATCCTCGACAAGCTTGAGGAAGACGGCCTTGCTGATTCCACCATCGTCATCTGGACAACCGATCATGGGGATGGCCTGCCCCGTGCGAAACGGGAGCTGTACGATTCAGGGATACGTGTGCCGATGATCGTGCGCTGGCCTGAAAAGTTTCGTCCTGCGGGCGTGGCGCCTGGTTCCGTTGACGAACGCCTGGTGAGCGCCGTTGATTTTGCACCGACCATTCTTGGCCTTGCAGGCACAGCGCTGCCCGACTACCTGCATGGAGAATCTTTTCTCACCTCGACGCGCTCTTTTATCCTGGCATCCAGGGACCGAATTGATGAGATACCTGATCGGCAACGTGCCATCGCCGACGGGCAGTTTAAATACATCCGTAGCTGGCATCCGGACCTCGCCCAGGGTCACCCGCTCAACTTTCGCGACAACATCGATATGGTGAGGGAAATGCGCACCATGTTTGAAGCAGGTGAGCTGGATGAGGTACAGGCTGGATGGTTTTTGCCGGTGGGTGAAGAGCGACTGTTTGATGTCACTATTGACCCTCACGAAATCAACAATCTTGCTGCGGACCCCGCCTACGCGGAAGACCTGGCACGAATGCGCCGCGCACTCGATGAGCAGTTATCGAGGATTGATGACCTCAGCGAGATACCGGAAGCCGAGCTGGTTGCACGATTCAATACGTTTCCGGAGCAACCCGTAACCGAGCCACCTGAAACCAATATCAGCGAATGCAGACTCTATCTAGAACCGGTCACGACCGGCAGCTCACTGGCCTGGCGCCAGCCTACAGGAGGAGAAGAGCAGGCAGAAGAATGGCACCTATATACAGGGCCGGTGGATATCTGCGATCTCGATCAGGTGGAAATTCGAGCGGTGAGATACGGCTGGCAGGCGAGCGAGGCAGTACTCGTGAGTGAGCAGTAGCTCACAACGTCAGAGATACCTGTCATAAAAGTCAGCGTAGCTGTCGTAGGTAAATGACTGCGCGTCTTTGCTGATCGGCGTCCCAAAAAAATCAAACGCGTGAAAGCAACCGGGATACTCCTTGTACGCCACTTCTATATCCGCTGCTTTGAGCGCTGCCACATAATCCTGTGTCTCACGGTAGAACGGTTCGAGAGATCCAACAAACGTAATCGTCGGCGGAAAGTTCGTGTAGTCCGGGTTGCGGGCAGGCGCTGCGTAAGCGGGTATCTCACGGCCGGCTGAATGAAGATCGGCGAGATATGCATTCCAACCGATGGTGTTCATCTCTGTATCCCATACCGGTGTTGCAATCTCGCGCGCCGGGTCATTGGGCTGCTGATCATCAATCATCGGATAAATTGGCAGCTGGAACGCCACCTGCACGTCTCCAGTATCCCGGGCCTTCAGTGTGACCGCTGCAGTCAGCCCGCCACCGGCACTATGGCCACCAACAATAACCCGGTCATCACGCACACCGAGCTCAGTGGCATTGGCCTTGATCCATAAAAGGATGTCATAACAGTCGTTGAACCCTGCAGGAAACGGTTGCGTGCCTGCCTTGCGATAGTCAGGTGCAACAACCACACAGGGCCTCGTTTCGATAAAACGTTCAATCACCGCGTGAGCGGATTCGGGATTACCGGTGATGTAGCCGCCACCATGGATGTAAAGGAAAGCAGGCAGCTTTTCACTGTTGCCCACGTCCGATGGGCGATAGATGCGCGTCCTGATCCTGTAAGTACCATCGCTGCTGTCGACAAACCTCTCTTCACACTTGAGCCCGTCGATGTTCTTGCCTGCGAGCATCTTGTTACCAAGATAGCTGGTGAAGTTCCGGAACCAGCTGCGTTTCGACATGAAGGTAAAAGCAGAAAGACCACCGAAGCTCTTCTGCAGGTCGGGATGCACCATGCCTTTTGTTACTTTCATGTTGTTACTTCCATGCTGCTTCCTTCAAGCAAACGGGTCGGTACCTGCCCTCATAAACGGCGCAATCCGCTCCGGTGTCGGGTTCTGGGAATCATCATAGGGATAGAGTGATTTGCCGATGACTTTCTCAAGTTCAGGGTACTTTTCCAGCAGCTGCGGCGAGGTGTTCTCATAATTGTGCTGCACCCTCATGTAGGCGCGCATGTAGTTCTGTACCAGTGTGATACGCAGACCCGGATTGGTTCGCTTCTCTGACGCATGCCAGGTTGCACCGTTCCAGATGGCGAGTGAGCCAGCCTTGGCAATAAGCGGCACCACCTTGAATGACGTCGTACTGATATCAGCTTCATGTGGCAAGGTTGCCCGCCCATAATGATGGGACCCCGGTACAAACACCGTGGGGCCATCAGCCGAACTCTCATAGTCTGTGCATATCCAGGATGCATTACACATGTGGGCAATCTGCCCTGCTCCGGGCGGAATGCCGTGCGAGTCACTGTGGAGCCCCAGCCCGTCAGCACCCTCCCCCTTGATGATCCAGGTCTGGCCAGAGAACTTTGCACTCTGCCCCAGCAGCCAACGCACCAGTGTCAGGCAGACAGGATTAATGGCAGCCTCGACGAAGACCTCGTCTTCTTCGAGCAGATCCCAACTGTTGCGAAAGGTTTGACCAGCTGGTGGTGTATCCCTGCGGAAATCTTCAATGGTGATGTTATTGCGCTGTTCACAGGTTCGAATGATCGCGTCACGCAATCGATCAATGAAACCTTCACTGGTCTGCATCTTCTCGGGCGGGACCACGGTCATCCCGTAGGCTTCGAGCTCGACAACGTGTTCAAACAGGTCGAGGCGTTTTATCTCCGTGATGAGATGATCAACATCGGGGTATACGTTGTAGTCGGCAAGTGACATGCGGTGCGCTCTTTTTTTGTAGCCAGTTTATATGAGGCCGTTCTGCTCGTCCTCCTCACGTGCCGTCGCAGATCGATTGGCCGGATCACCACGTCCACTGCCTCCCGCGGTCTCAAGGACCATGCTTTGGCCAGCAGGAATCGTTTCGCGGCCCATACCCTTCAGCGTCTCTCCGCCTTTTACATAAACACGTGCGGCAGCACCCGGTTCACCGCCATCCCTGCCTCGCGGCGCATGGTGAATACGGTCAAACATCTTGGAGACGGCAAAGGATTCTCCCTCGGCATGGGCGAACTCGATAATCTGGCCAACGCCCCCTCGAAACTCGCCGTCTCCGGCGGAGCCCGGCCTGTACTCTTTCTGCCAGATAACAATCGGAGCAGCATTTTCGATGATCTCAACCGGCGTGCTGCGAACCCCGGATGGGAAGGCTGTGCAGTTCAACCCGTCTTTGGCGGGCCTGGCGCCAGTACCGCCGGTAAAAAAAGCGTTGAGGACAAATGCATTTGAACGGCTACCGGCAATCAGTCCGTCACCGCCCAGAAATACAGGCCCGAACAAACACGCTGCACCTTCGGTTGGCACCTGCCCGGCAAGCGGATGTTCCAGGCAGCCGAGGACTACATCCGGCAGCATCTGGCCAATCGCATGCCGCGCCGAAACCGCTGCTGGTCTCGGCGCGTTCAGGATAGAGCCCGCCGGTGCACTGACCCGCACTGCTGCCAGTGAACCCGCATTGTTGGGGATATCATTGCCCACCACGCAGCGTACCCCGAAGGAGGTGTAGGCCTGCGCATAGGTAAGCGGCACATTGATACCATGACCGCTGGTGCCTGACGTCCCGTCCCAGTCAACGTCGATGCCGTCAGTGCCGATGGTTAGCGTGCAGGCAAGTGTTACCGGGTCGTCATAACCATCAACCACCATCGTGTTGGACCACTGCCCCTGCGGCAGCTTTTCGATTTCAGCGAGCATGCCGCGATAGGAAGTATCGATAATCGCTTCACTGACCTCATCAAGATCACTCAGGCCAAACTCATGCATCGTTTCAAGCAAACGGTCACAGCCGGCCTGGTTGCAGGCAGTCAGGGAATAGAGATCTCCCTCGGCTGCTCGAGGATCCCTCACGTTGGCGCGAAGAATCGACATCAGCGTTTCATTCACCTGTCCGCGTCTGAACAGGAATTCAATTGGCAGGTTGAGGCCTTCTTCGAAAACCTGGCGTCCATCAGGACCAAAACCCAGACCACCGACATCGGCGATATGTGACGTCGCCGCAAACAGCGCAACCGTTCTGCCTTCTATATGAACCGGCGTCACAACCGTAAAATCATTCAGGTGCCCGGTGCCCTGCCACGGGTCGTTGGTGACAAGGACATCTCCCGGTTCGAGTGAATCCGCGGGATGCTGAGATAAGAAGAAGCCCACGCTTGCGGCCATCGCATTAACGTGACCGGGTGTGCCGGTCACCGCCTGCGCCAGCATTCTTCCACCTGTATCAAACACACCTGTCGAGAGATCACCTGCTTCACGCACCGTGGTGGAAAACGCGGTTCTAATCAGCGTCTGCGCCTGCTCTTCAACAATAGCGAGGAGACGGTCCCAGATAATCTGGGTCTGGAATCGATCAAGACTCATCGTCAGTTATCCGGTTAAGAATGATGTAACCGCGCTCATCAATGTCAGCGTAGTAGCTGGAAGTCACCACCGTTGTCGTCTGGTCTTCAGTAATGAGCGCGGGGCCGGTCAGACGGGCCCCTGCCGGCAACGTTTGCCGCAGGTAAACGGGCGTCTCAAGCACATCGCGGCGTGCAGGGTCAAAAAGTGGCTGAGTTGCCACGGGTGAAGGTGCACTGCCTGCTACCGGCACCGCGGTACCGGCAGCGTCTTCGGCCGTGGCATCTTCGCGCAGGGTCAGTGTCCAGCTCAGGATTTCAATTTCGACACCGTTGATGACCTGGCCATAAAGCGCCCGATAACTCTCTTCAAAAGCCATTTTGAATGCAGCGCTGTGACTGTCAGTATAAGGACCGGCAGGCAGGCTCACGGCAAGTTCATGGCCCTGGCCCACATAGCGCATATAGGCCTGCCTTGCTTCAGAGACACCGCTGGTTGAGGCGATTCCCGCCTGCACCACTTCATTCGCTTCCTCATACATCTCATCAAACAGCGCGTTGACCAATCCTGTATCCAATTGCGAGAGAAACTGCTGACGGCTTCTAACCACCTCATAGGCAACCGGTGCGAGCAGAAAGCCCACGGCTGAACCCACGCCAGCTTCAGTTGGAATAACAATTCGGCCCACGCCAAGCTTTTCACCGAGCCGTGCAACATGTAACGGCGCTGCACCACCGAACGCGACGATATCGCGAGCAGAAATATCCATACCAAACTCAACAGCGTGCGCCCGGGCTGCTGCGGACATATTTTCATCGACAACCTCGCTCAGGCCAAAGGCGGCATCAACCTTGGATACGTCGAGCATCTCGGCGAGCGATGTTTCAAGCGCCTGCCCGGCGGCATCACCATCGAGAGCAAACGCACCACCGGCAAATGTCTCCGCGTAAATTTTGCCGAGCACAACATCCGCATCCGTGACCGTTGGACGTTCTCCTCCGCGACCGTATGCCGCTGGTCCCGGTTCAGAACCAGCGCTCTCGGGGCCAACGTTCAGACGCCCAAGCTTGTCGATGTGAGCAATAGAGCCACCACCCGCGCCGATCTCAACCATCTCGATAACCGGAATACGTACCGGCAGGCCGCTGCCCTTTTTGAAACGGTAAACCCTGTCCACTTCAAAGCTGCGTGACATGAGGGGTTTACCGTCGTCAATAAGGCACAACTTGGCAGTGGTTCCACCCATATCAAATGACAGCAGTCGCGACATGGACAACTCGTTAGCGACATGCTGGGCTAGAATCGCACCACCCGCGGGCCCGGATTCAACCAGTCGAATAGGGAAACGGGCAGCGGTCTCCAGCGTGGTCAGGCCTCCCCCACTGGTCATCAGGAAAAACGGGCAGTTGAACCCTAGATCCTTTATCTCTCCGGATAGCCGGGTCAGGTACTGGGACACCAGTGGCTGCACGTAAGCATTGGCACATGCAGTGGAGAGCCGCTCGAACTCCCTGATTTCCGGTGCGACTTCCGAAGCAAGGGAAATGGAAAGGGAGGGCAGCGCTTCGCTTAAGATGTCTCTTGTTCTATGCTCGTGGTCCGGATTCACAAAGGCATGCAGGTAACCGACCGCAACACTGGTGACCTCGTACTGTTCGAGGGTACTGATACAGGCCCGGACATCATTTTCATTAAGGGCCACGAGCACTTCGCCGACGTGGTTCATCCGTTCTTCAATCGGCAGGCGCAGGTAACGCGGCACCAAGGACCTTGGGCGATCGATATTGATATCGTACTGCTCAAATCGATCTTCATGCGCCATTTCCAGCGAATCACGATGACCCTTTGTCGTCAGCAGCGCGGTGACAGCGCCGCGCCGCTCAATCAATGCGTTGGTTGCAAGCGTTGTGCCATGGATGATCACGTCGACATCAGCCGGCTGTACAGCGGCTTCACGCATGACCTGGTGTATGCCATCCAATACCGCACGGCCTGGATGGTCATAGGTTGTAAGGAGCTTTGCAGTTGTGCGCGAACTGCCTGCAATCAGCACAACGTCAGTGAAGGTGCCGCCGATATCAACGGCAATACGAACACTCATATCACTGGTCTTCTTCAACGGGAACTTCTTCTACGGGCACTGTGTAGTTGAGCGCCGCTCGCCCCCCATCCGGGTAGATGGTCTGCCCCGTTATATAAGAGGCATAGTCGCTCGCGAGGAAGACGGCAATCCTGGCAACTTCCTCCGGTTCACCCAGTCGCCCCAGTGGCGTTCGTGACAGTATTCGACGTCGCGCCTCATCATCGGTCATGACCGCACCCAGTACGGCGGTCTTGATTGACCCCGGGCCTATCGCATTCACCCGGATGTTGTGTTCAGCAAGACGCAGGGCAGTTGCCTTGGTCAGTTGCTGCAGCCCGCCTTTCGACGTGACATATGCCAGCTGGTTGGGTATCGCGAGCACCGAGTTCAGGGACGCCATGTTGATGATGGCACCTTCAATCCCCTGCTCGATCATATGTTTCGCGACAAGCTGGCTCATCACAAAATAGGCGCGCAGGTTTACCCGTAAAACACGATCAAAGTCGTCCGGGTCCAGGTCGAGGATATCGCCCGTTACGATAATACCGGCGTTGTTCAGCAGCACATCGCAGCGTCCGAAGGTTCGTATGGTTTCATCCAGCAGTGCAGATAGCGCCGCGTCATCTGCAACATCACAGGTCACTGCAAGTGTTCGGGAACCGGTATCCGCAGCAATGGCAGCAGCGGTTGCTTCGTTAGCAGCGGCGTTGATATCGGCCAGCACTACGTTCGCGCCATGTTCAGCAAAACTGCGGGCACTCGCGGCGCCAATACCATCAGCGGCGCCGGTAACGATGGCGATTTTGTTGTTGAGATTCATGGGCCGGAATTGTCACACAAGCGGCTGTTTTAATGAAACGAGTAGACTTACAATCCAGAAAAAAGAGCTCAAAAAATGGCATACATAGAAAATCGCCTCGTGCATGACGCAGACAGTCACCTGATGGAAATGGCCGACTGTCTTGATCCCTACTTTGACGCGAACCTGTTAAAGCGATACCAGGAACATCCGAATCTCGGCGTGCGAGTTGGCAATCGCCTCGCTGTTGAAGAAGCACAGAAACGCCAGGCGGACGTCGAGTTCCGGGCGGCAGCGGAAGAAAACATCATGCTGCGCAAGAATTACGATGCCGAGGGTGCATTCCTTAAAGAAGACCGCCCGGCTGCGGTTGATCACATTGGTGTTGCCAGCCAGCTTGTCTTCACAACTTTCTGTCTTGGCAACTTCGGCTTCGATCAGCTTGATGACAAGGCGCTCTGTTATGGCGCCGCCACGGCGCACAACCGCATGATGACCGATTTCTGTTCCATCGATAAACGCCTGCTGGCGACAGCGTATGTCCCGCTCGAGGACTTTGAAGAAGCCGAGAAAACAGCAAAAGCCGCTATCGAGATGGGTGCAAAGGCACTGATGGTGCCTTCATGGTGTCCACAGAATCACAGTCCAAGTCATATTGGCCTGTTCCCCGTGTGGGCGATGGCAGAGGAAGCCGGTATCCCTATTCTTTTCCATGTCGGCGGCGAAGAAAAACTGAACCTCACTTACAAGGTTAACGGCCTGCCTGCTGTGCCGGACTTCCACGGTGGTGATGCCAACTTCACCTCGATCACGTATCTGCCGATTTCAACATCAGTGCAGCAGACGCTTGCGACGCTGATCATCGACGGCATTTTTGATGCATTCCCTCGTCTCAAGTTTGGTGCCATCGAACTCGGCGCTTCCTGGTTGCCGGGCTGGTTACGCAACATTGACTCGGCTGCGCACGCTTTTCTCAAGAACGAGGAACGATTGCAGAAGTTGTCCGCAAGACCATCGGAGATCGCCCGGCGACAACTGCGGGTTACACCCTACCCTCACGAAGATACCGGCTGGATCATCCAGAACTCATTTGAGGAAATGTGCCTTTTCTCCACAGACTTCCCTCATGTCGAAGGCGGTCGCAATCCCATGAAACGTTTTGGCGAATCATTAAAGGGATTGTCTGAACCCACACTCGATGCATTTTACGCAGACAATTTTATCGACATGATGGGCGAGGGGCTTGCGCCGGAGCTACGTCGACCTCATTAAGCAGAAATCGTGTGGGTCACACTGCCTTCTACATTAAGGGGCGCCTGGGCAACCACATGCCCGGCGGGGTCAATGACAGCAGTTGGCCCGTAGCTGATTCTGCCATCACGGGCGCCGGTTACATCAGCGGACAGGAGCCATAATCCCGTTTCACGGCAGCGATCGGCGCGAATCGCATTGTGTTTATGTTTGAAATCCTCTGCCGTGTGCGTGCGCAGCATGTTGTTGCACGGACAGACAAGCAAGGTTGCGCCCTGTCCAGCCACACCTGCCGCCGCCTCGGCAAACTGGAGGTCGAAACAGATGTTGACGCCAAAGATCAGGCCATCTGCTTCAAAGATGGGGTAGTCCTGCCCGGCGGCAAAGACCCGCTTCTCACCAGGAAGCAGGTAGGACTTTCGATAGGTGCCAAGGACCTGGCCGCGCCGAATCACCAGCGCACTGTTGTAAATATCGTCCCCGGCCTTCTCAATGAATCCCGTGACAATGGTGGCTTCAATATCCTCGAGGGCCCTGCATAGCTGTTTGATCGGCGATGAGTCTACAGAGAGGGCAAGCGGCGCTGTCAGTTTCTCATCGACCACATATCCCTGCAGGTATGCTTCCGGAAAACAGATGATCGTCGCACCCGCACCTGCGGCAATTGATGCCGCAGATACCAGTGACCTGCTGTTCGCTTCGATATCCCCGGGTTGCTCAAGTAACTGGCAACCCGCTACAAGCACCCCATCAGGGTGCAAGGTTGATCACCTGGCTCTTATCGAAGAAGTTGAAAGGCTTGATCGTGACGCTTTTCGGATGTGACGGCAGCACGGGCCAGTCCTCTGCTGCTGTCAAATGATGGAACCCGAGCGTGTACCAGACCACGATGTCTTCTCCAGCGATGTTGCGATTCGCCTTGCTCCACCTGGCAAGACCATCATCGCCAGGGTGCTGGTTGGGGTACTCACCTGCCGAGTACAGTTCATCCGCCGTGTACGGCGTAACCCAAAGGTGATGCCGCGCAAAGCCGGCACGGCGCAGCGTGTAGTCATCATCCGACATCTGCGGCAGTGCATTGGCCGAAGGCGCGATGACATAGCCAGTGTTATAGCCCATCTTGTTCTTTGCAGTGCTGCTCTGTACACGCCACTGCTCAGGGTTTCTCATGTCGATAGAAAGCCTTGCAGCTTCCTCCGTGCGTACTTTTTCGCTCATCACGGTCCAGAGGCTACGTCGCTGGTGGGACTCATCCAGGCGTTGCGAGACGATCCTGTCACGCACGAAGTCATTGGTCGGGCCGTCAACATCCAGGTCGAATCGGAACGAAAAGAAGTGATCGTGAAATACGCCAACCAGGTTAGGCGCAATCAGGTTCCCGTAGCGTGTCTCTTCCGTGCCGGTCTCATCGTCAATCGATGCGGCTTTGGCGCCCTTAACGATATCAATGCCGGTGGATGCAATATCCACACGGATCGCGCCGGTCGGCATAAAGATGTAATCAAGCAGGTAGTCGTAGTTACCGATGGCGGCTGCCATCCTGACAACCAGCTGTCGTGCAGGACGACCACCATAGACACCGATACCCGCTTCACTGTGTCGCCACGCCGGGTTCTGGGTTGGCCGTTCAAATATGCATACTGAGTTGGGCTGGCTGAGTGCTTTGCCGTCATCCACTGCAATAAGCGTTTCTAGAAAGTCGGCATAGTCTGGACAGTCGACACCCGCCACCAGCGGTGTGGCGAAAAGTCCAAAGCCGTACTCCCCAGCATCAAAGTAGGATTTAAAGAACCAGCCATAGGCTGGATCCATGTAAGGCACCCACATTTCAGACAGCGAGGCCTGGTAGAGCACAGACCTGTCATCGAAACTCGCCAACGAGACGATTGTGCCGCGACGGCGATCCATACGCAGGTGAAATTCCCAGGGACCCCAGTTCACAACCGAACCATCGCGGGTGAAGGATGCGCCTTCAGGCTGCGAGACAATAAGCGGCTTCATCTTCGGCCGGTATGGCTTGAGTGCCTCCTCGTCAAACTCACCACTTGATGGCGGGGTGGGGATAACGCCTTCATCAACCACCTTAATGACCTTGCGGGCATGCAGGTCAACCACGGCCGTCAGGTTTTCAACGGGGCGATGATAAACATTGCTGCGAGCATCGGTGACATCCATACACTGCACGCGCAGCAGGCGCTTACCTTCAAACTCGGGCTCATCAAAATAACCCGCCGAAAGTGGCAGGCAGTTGAAGTGTTCAGGCTTGATGTTGCGGTAGCCGCGCTTTGCCATGGCCGCCTGCCACCCTTTGTCAGCCTTGGTGATTTCCTGCGCCAGCTGCCATTCGGTCAGGAGGACACCTGACTGGACGCCTTCAATGATTTCCACTTCAACTACTTCATCGGCAGCAAGGTCCAGGGTGACTTCCTTAAGCTCTTCGCCATCCCGAAGGATGGCAAGTGCGCTACGAGAGAACTCATCACCGTCGCGCCATGCAAGGACCTCTTCTTTGGCGGGTTCTATCAGCCGGATATCGACAAACAGCACTTCATCAGAGAGCAGCCCGGCTCCATCGAGCAGGGATGAGACCTGTTCGTGTTCGCTCTCACTGAGCGCATCAAGCGGATGGTCAGCACTGGCGGCGAGGGGGATCCACCATGCAAAGCAGATCGTTAAGACGGTTCGAAGGAGTCTTATCATGTGAGCGTCCAGTTTTCTTTTTGTTGTAAGACGCCTGCATGTTACGACGCGCAGATTTATTACGGCAAGTTTGTTACGGCAAGCTTGTTACGGAAAGGTCCCAAGTGAGCTGTCAAAAACGACCGTCTCAGGTAGCGCCGCGTGTAGCCAGAGCCGGTATCGGCTGATCAACCCGCCGCTCAGGCTGAAGAAACTGAACACCGTGCCTTTAATGGGTTTACCCGTGGGCTCCCGGCCGAGCCAGGGTCCATCGAGCGTACCGGTAAACTCCCACCAGCCCATCACCGTGTTTTCACCGCCAACAACCTGCTTAACTTCCACCTCGAGGTTGCCAACGTGTCGGCGAAATCCTTTGGCATGCATGATGAGACCCTGGCGACCAGGCGGTCCGCCGAAGATCTCATTGGCTTCATCTACCATGTCTTCGTGCGCAAGCTGTTCTATCACTTCAAGCCTGCCCTCTCGCACCACCTCATCCAGGTAGCAGCGCATCAACGCCTCAGGGGTCATGGTTACCCCACTCATTGAAGAACGTCTTGTTCTCCGCGGGAATACGGCGAACCGGCCCGAACTGACCCATCGGGTAACCGATAGGCATGGTGACAACCACGCCGAATTCGTCCGGTATACCGAAGTAGGCATGCAGCTCTTCTTCAAATACCTGGTGCATCGTGGTTAGCGCAGCCCCGAGGCCAAGCGCCCGACAGGCGAGGAGAATGTTCTGGGTGCATGGGTAAACGGCACCATAGTTCGGCGGCGCAAGGCCGACGCGCTCTTCTTCTGGGACTTTGAAGGGCCAGTCCCGCTCCCCACAGATGAGCAGCAGCACAGGAAACTCATGCATGTGATCCATCTGGTAGCGCAGCGCCTTCATCTGTCGGCCGGTACCGGTGTCTTTTTCAGCAATGCCATCGATGCTGCCCATCCTCGAGAGAATCGCGTTGCGGTAACGTTCAGCAAACCAGGCCTTGCGCGCCGGTTCGGTGATCACCACAAACTTCCAGGGCTGTGAGTTCATCCCGGATGATGCCTGTACACCAGCGTCGAGGGCTTTCCTGATCAGCTCGGTGGGTATGGGGTCTGGTTTCAAGCGACGCATGGCGCGTACATTGGACACCAGGTCAAAAAAAGGCGGGTTACTGTCCGGGCCGTGATCAAAGCTGGTCATCTTTTTCCTCGATCGATTCACTTACACTCACCATACACGAGATTGACGGACACTTCGGTTAGACTCAGGTTTGTATGAAGTATCTTCTCGCCCTGGCACTGATCGCCACCGTCATCACGCCGGTTCATGCTGAACAGCCTCCTCTGCCTCATCTCAATATTCCCGAGTTTGAAGAAGAGTTGATGCTGGGCGAGTACATTCGGCTCAAGCAGATGCCTGATGAGCGGCGCTCCGCTGCCGATCTTGCAAGGCAACTGCCTGATTTTTATGCCGCGAGCCTCGCCGCTGCCGATGAGACGTGGCAGGCGAATAGTCAGTGGTTTGTGCGCGCCGGGGCGCAGTACAACTGGGCCCGCCTGGACCTGGTCCACGATGGCGATGAAGCAAGACAGTATGTTATCGAAATCACCGGGCTCGGCATCTATTCCTACATATATCGTGATCACACTGGCCGCCTGATCAGTCACGTCGATGATATGGAAGCGCCTTTCATGAACAGGCGCAATTTCGATACCAAGATGCTGGTACAGCTCGATATGCAGCCGGGCCATCACTACCAGCTGTTTTTCACGATCCACACACAGCCGAACCAGGCCTTGAGGTTTGCGCTGATGACGCCGGGGGAACTCAAGCAACAGAGAACAGCAGAGCACCTGATCGACGGATTCTATTTTGGCCTGGTGACTGCGCTCGTCATCTACAACATCTTCCTGTTTGTCGCGATGCGGCAGGTTTTGTACCTGCTGTTCGCAGCATTTCTCGCATCAAGTGCTGGAACTGTCTATATGGGTTCGGGCCTGTATGGCCTGTACGGTCTGCAGGACCAGATTCTGTATTCCTTCCCCATACTGTTCACCATCACAGGCCTTGTTGACCTTTTCGCGGCGCTGTTCAGCATGGTGTTGCTGCGGATCAGGGAAACCTATTCCAGGTTGTTCATGTTCTGGATCGCCGTGATTGTGATCAATACCAGCAACTCCATCTTCGTGATCACCCAATCGATTGTCGGCACCTTCGGCGATTCGACCATCATGCCCATCATCTTTACGTCGAGTTTCGCCACCCTGTTCGAGCAGATCGTCTACATCTACACGCTCGTGTACTACTGGCGGCGCTCAACGGTAGCGCGATACTGGTTCCTCGCCATCACCCTGCACTCCTGGATGTACATTCTCTGGACCGTGATGACGCCTGAATCAGGGGTGAGTGTTATTGAACCCCGATACCTGGTCCAGCTGACAACCGTGATCGACACATTCCTCTTATCAGCGCTGCTCGCCTACAACTACAAGCAGGAGACAGAGGAGCGTGTTGAGGCCCAGGAGCAGACCGTCGAAAGCCTGCGACTTGCGAGAGACCTTGAACAGGCCAAATCCAATTTTGTTTCGACCGTGGGGCACGACCTGCACGGTCCCGTGCGGGCGATCAGCTTCTTTTCTGAATCGCTAAAGAGCAGTGCCGACGAAAAACAGGCAGAACAACTCGATCATATCGACGACAACATCCCTACCATCACCGATATGCTGGATCGACTGGTGCAGCTTTCCCGCATGGAGTATCGCGCCAACAACCCGACATTCGAGGCAACCAACATCAGGGAGATGCTGACAACACTCAAGTCCGAGTTCGACAATCGTGCAGCTGACAAGAACCTCACGCTCAACTTTTCTTCTGACGACCTGCTGGTGGAAAGTGACCGCGTATGCCTGAGCCAGATACTGCGCAACCTGATAGACAATGCCATCAAGTACACACCCGAGGGTGAAGTACGGGTCTACACTAAACCCCAGGGTAAAAACGGCGAGGTGGTACAGGTCATTATTGAGGACACTGGCCAGGGTATTGCTGAAGCCAACCTTGCCCACATCTTCGACGAGTTCTACCAGGTACATGCGAGCGCCGACACCTCTGCGGGCGTTGGCCTGGGGCTTTCTATTGTTTCCCGGCTGACCCGCCTGCTCGATATCCATATCAATGTCAGCTCATCGCTGGGTGAAGGCACCAGGTTTGAGCTGACCATTCCAGCGGCTTCGCCGGTAGACGAGCCCCTTGCAGGCGAAGCGATTCAAACCAATGCCGAGGATGAGGCTGACGACAGGTTAAAGGCAGCAATCTTTACACCGGAAGCGGAGGACGGCGAGCAGCTGGCGCCGCTCGCCGATATGCTGAGGGGCTGGGGTGCGGAAATTAACTTCTGTGAGTCTGTTGAAGCACTCATCCGTACGGGTGGCGATGCAGGTCTGGTCTTGATGACCGAGTCAGGTTTAATCAAGATGGCGGACTTTGAAACCAACCTGACTGTTGTGTTTGTCGTGAGTGATCGGGAGATTGGCCGAATGCACGGCATCGAGGTGGTCTCGATTGAATCTGATATCCAGCCAATCAGGCTACGCTCACTTGTGCAGCGCTATCGCGGATAACAAAAAAGACAGAACGAAAAACAAAAAGACAAAAGAAGAAACGATGACTGATACAAGCACCGACGCCGGTGAGACCGGGGAGAAGGTTAACGCCTACAGTGGCTCACCATTTTATAAATGGTACGCCCTGGTCATCCTCATGCTCGTCTACACGTCCAGCCACGTCGACCGGCAGATCATGGGCATCCTGCTTGAGCCCATTAAACATGACCTGGGTGCCAGCGATACCCAGATGGGATTCCTTATCGGACTGACGTTTGCGCTTTTCTACGCCACGCTCGGCATGCCAATTGCGATGCTTGCCGACCGCAGCAATCGGCGCAATATCATTACGATTGCGGTCACGGTCTGGAGTGGGATGACGGTCGCCTGTGGTTACGCACAGACCTTTGTACAACTCGCCCTCGCACGAATAGGTGTCGGCATCGGTGAAGCGGGTTCAACACCACCATCCCATTCGATGATTTCCGACATGTTCCCGCTGCGCCAGCGCGGCACAGCAATGGGGATCTATGCTCTCGGCGTCAACTGCGGCCTCTTAATCGCCTATCTGGCAGGTGGCTGGCTGAGTGAACACTACGGCTGGCGTGTCACCTTTATCATCGTCGGCCTGCCGGGATTGCTGCTTGCCCTGATGGTCCGCTTCACCGTGGCGGAGCCACTGCGCGGCGCCGCAGACAACCGCGCCAAGGTAAAAGATGCGCCACCTTTTATGGACGTCGCAAAATTTCTCTGGCGAACACCATCGGCGCGCCACGCTATCCTCGGCAGTGCCCTGGCGGGCTTTGTCGGCTACGGCATGGTGCTGTGGTTACCGGCTTTCTTCGTACGCTCGCACGGCCTGTCACAAACCGAGGTTGGCATGACCCTGGCGTTGATGTCAGGTGTGGTCGGTGGGCTTGGCACCTTCACGGCCGGTAAGATTGCCGATGTACTGATCAAGCGCGACCAGCGCTGGATGGCCTGGGTGGTTGTGGCCGGTAAAGGTGGCCTGGTGCCGTTCCTTGTTGTGTTTTTCCTGATGCAGGATTTTGTGCCGGCGCTGCTGGTGTATCTCATTCCTGCTTTTTTTGGTGGTTTTTACCTCGCACCAACCGCTGCCATGATCCAGAGTCTGGTACCGCCGGAGATGCGGGCAGTGGCATCTGCGATTGGCCTCTTTGTACTGAACATTATTGGCCTCGGGTTTGGCCCGCAGGGAGTTGGTATCGTGAGTGATCTTCTCTCTGACGAATACGGCAAGGAATCACTGCGCTATTCATTGATGATCTTCTCAACCGTCAACCTGTGGTGTGCCTATCACTACTTCCTGGCTGCACGGACCCTGACAGAGGACATTGCCCGTCAACAGGCAGGAAACAACGAGGCCGGTGATCGTGAGTAAAGACAGCGCAAGACGATTCCTGTTCGAGGGAGCAGATATCCGCGGCAACCTGGTGCATCTTGAAGAGAGCCTCAATACGATCACGTATCCACATGATTACCCTGCTGCGATCAACAGCCTGCTGGCCGAATTCCTGGTAGCAGCCTTGCTGCTGTCAGACACAATCAAGTTTCGAGGTCGCCTGGTGTTGCAGGCGAATAGTGACGGGCCGATAAACCTGCTGATGGCAGAAGCCACCCACGACGGTAAAACCCGGGGTATCGCGAGACTGGCAGAAGACGAGGCCTCTCCTTCAACATCCGAGCCCGAATCGTTGGAAAAGCTGCTGCCTGGTGGTTTGATCACCGTTACAGTGGACCCGGAGTCAGGACAGTCCTACCAGAGCATTGTGCCACTAACGGGGGACAGCCTATCAGCCTGTCTTGAACACTACTTTGCACAATCCGAACAGCTGAGCACCTTTCTCAGGATATCGACTGGATCCGGCAAGGCTTCCGGCATGATGGTGCAACAGTTGCCTGCCCAGCTCGAAACCGACCCTGCCAATCGGGCCAACCAGTGGGACACGGTGAGAATCCTCGCGGAAACTATCACTGACAGGGAGTTGCTGGACGAACCCGGCGAGGTCATCATCCGCCACCTGTTTGCTGACGCAAACGTCAAAGCCATGGGTGAAACGCCGGTCAGTTTCGCCTGCAGCTGCAGTGAAGAGCGAATGGCAGGCGCGCTGATATCACTTGGCGGCGCGGAACTCGATGAGCTGTTCAGTGAAAAACCGGAACTCAGCCTGGTCTGTGAGTTCTGCGGCGAGGACTACCAGTTTGACGCAGCAAGATTGACGTACTGGGTTACCGGCAGTGAGCCGACTCACTAGTTAGCGGTTTGCGGCAAAACGCTGCACAACCGCCCTGATCTTCATTGCACTCAGCTGGTCACTGACGTAAACGAGGTTACGTGACTCGCTATCGGGCACGGGATCCTCCGTCTCCACGAGCATCAGCACGTTCTGCTTCAGGAGGGCTTCCAGTATTTCCTTGCGAGAGGAAAAATCATTACAGGCAAGAACCACCACATCAGGTATTTTGATCACCTTACCAATATCGTCGGGAGACCTGAGCCGGGTCACTTCCGCACCCCAGGTTTCCAGTAACCGTGCAGTGCGGGCTTCACAAGCCTCGCCAACAGTAAGCACCTGTACATTATTCAGCCCTGCACCACCCCTGAAATCGATGACGCGCGCAGCCGGTGTTGTCTCTCGCAGGGATGTTGTCATCGTATCCCGCAGATCCGCCGTTTCACCTGACACCAGTTCAAAGCGACTACCCTGTCCCGGCACCGACGTCACCAGCACTTTCATGCCAAGCAGCCGCGTGAGTGACGCGACGATGGACAACCCAAGACCAACACCGCCGTCAACAGACGATCGATAGAACTCATCAAACACCCGGTCCAGCTCGTCTTCCGGTATAGCGCGACCCGTGTCTTCCACCACGATATGTATCCTGTCTTCATAGTTCGCGACGCGCACCCTGACCAGGCCCGCATCGGTATACCTGATCGCGTTGTCGATGAGGTTTCGCAATACCTGGCTGAGTAACACATTATCGCTATGGATCACCCTTCGCCCGGAATCAAAATAGAGATCGAGTTTCTTCCTCGCAGCCACAGGCTCAAACTCTGTCTGCAGCACGCCGAAGAGTGCATCAAGCTGGATCTCTTCAAACACCGGGTTGGCTGAACTGCGTTCGAGTTCCGTGTAACGAACCAGGGAATCCAGCATCGAGTTTATTGTTGAAAGGTTTTCGTCAATCTTCTCAAGCGGTTGAGATAGGCCGCCCTGACCCTGCAGGGCAGAGGCGAAATGCCTGATTGCCTGGACCGGCGCCCTGATGTCATGTCCGACATTCGCAATGAACCCCGACTTGGCAAGTTGCAGGTCATAGGCGGCGCGCAGTTGCTCGACAACCTCGGGGTCAGCATGTGCACCATCGTGGCGCGCAGACAGCCACACACCTGCCACGATGGAAAGCGCAGAAAGCAGTAGCGCAAACACCACCATCTCCTGGTTGAACCCTGCTGTAATGAAGTAAACGGACAACAGTACCAGCGCCAGTGCTGCCAGATTGATCAGCAGACGCCATGAAAGCCAGGATGCACCGGTAAAGCCACGCAGATTCGGTCCACCGCCCGAAACGCCGGATGCCTGTACCGAAATATGCTGTGTATCTGTCACGTACCTCTTCTCTTGTTTCTGCTCATGTTTCCTGACGGAAACAGTTCTGCTTATCACCTTCTAATGTAGGGACAAACGTAGTGGGTTTGTATCAACCCTTGGGTTGGTTTTTTGGAGACGCCGCCGGATAATGGATCAAAATAAGAACAACGACGTTTCGCCGAGCCGCCATGAAGATCCTGCTGGTTGATGATCATCCTTCCTTCTGTGAAGGGCTTATCGCTGCGCTTTCCACAATCAGGAACGATTACCAGGTGGATTTTGAATCCGATTCAGAGCTGGTGCCCCGGTCTCTGCTTGGCCGTACCGACTATGACCTGTTCATCATGGACCTGATGATGCCTGGGCTGGGCGGCGTGGAGATCATCAAGTACCTCAACAAGAACCGGAACCATACACCCGTCATGGTCATGTCATCGGTGCAGGATCCTGATGTGATCAGCGAGATATTTAAACTCGGGATCGTCGGCTATATGCCTAAATCCTACAGCGTGCACCAGATCATCTATGCGATAGAGGAATGTCGCGAAGGCAACATTCATATTCCGTCCTTCCTTGAGAAAGAGACAGCAACCCAGGCTGGCGGCACACCCGACACCGGTGAAGAAGTTATCACCAGCACCGGCATGAAACTGACAAAACGGCAGATTGAAATCCTCAGCCTGATGGATAGCGGACTCAGCAACCAGGAAATCGCCGACACCCTCTTTATCAGCAAGGCGACGGTGAAGACTCACATCAATCACCTGTTCCGTGCGTTTGATGTTTCTAATCGCATCAGCTGCCTGCGTGCAGCCAAGGCGTCGGGCATCCTGATCGGCGGGTGACGCGGGTGACGCGGGTGACGCGGGTGACGCGGGTGACATAACCCAGCGCTTTCGGCACACTTAGGCCCGCACTTATTACCACGCTTTTACCACCTTTGGAGAATTCACATGACAACACTTCACAGTGTCACCGCGGGCACATTCGAGCGCATTCTCGGCGCCACGATTGGCTTTGTCGGCAAGGGCCGAGAGTACTTTGCAGAAAACAACATCAACCTGCAGGACATGGTTGAGTACCGACTGAAAGACGACATGATGCCCCTGCATTTCCAGATCGTTTCCACGATCCACCATTCGCATGGCGCACTGAAAGGCGTTGCGGAAGGTGTGTTCTCACCTCCTTCCTTTGCTATCGATATGAGCTATGAAGAACTTGAGCAGGGTTTGAAAGATGCACTTGCCGGTGTACAGGCTTTCAGCGAAGACGAGGTTAACGGGTTCGAGAATAAGGACGTGATTTTCAAGCTGGGCGAACGTGAATTGCCATTTGAAGGTGGCAACTTCCTGACAACTTTCTCCCTGCCAAACTTCTACTTTCATGCCACAACCACCTATGACCTGCTACGTGCCAACGGCGCACCGCTTGGCAAGATGGACTTCCTTGGTCCGCTTAAGATGAAAGGGGCCTAGAAAGAGGCCAAGAGAGGAACCTAGCCGAGGGATCTGACAGGGTCTCTCCCGTCCCAGCCAGCTGCTGCGTCTCCTACCATCTTGTAGAAGCCGAGCAGCTGGTCTGACTTCTCGTAAATTTCCAGCATGTGACCACGGCGTTGTACCGTATCGATAAACGCGAACTCGGTCCCTGTCAGCGTTGCTGCTTTCGCGGCAATCTCGTAGCCCGCCGCATCCGCTGCCTGATACGCATCGGCCATTGAATCCACCATCATCGCCATATGGTGGATACCCTCCTCGCCCGGCGCATACATGTCACGGAAGGGCGAAGGCCCTTCGATATCCTGCTGGACCAGCTCCATCATGACCCGACCAAACTGTCCGTAGGCGGACGAGTGCAGGAACCTGACGTCCTCACCTCGGTGAATGCCCCAGGCGAGTTGGATTTTTGGCACAAAGAAAAACGGACCTGCGCCAAACTCTATTGCTGCGCGCTCGGCTGCAACCCTGGCGTCATTCACAAAATAGGCGACCTGGACGATCGGATAGTGAAGCAAGTTGATAACCCCTGAATGCTGGTTGTCACATGACCAGCACAACATTGCCTTTTTTGTGACCTTTTTCAACATACCGATGTGCATCGGCGGCCTGCTCAAACGGGTAACATCGATCAACGACCGAACGGTACCGTCCCGATTCGGCAAGCCTGGCCAGATACTCCAGATCTTCGCTGCGTCAATAGAAGTTGGATGCAGCGCCTTTAATGGGTTTATCAGAGAACCGCGACCTGAGCATCTTCATCAGCAGCGCAGGGCCGCCCTCGGTAACAATAAAGGTACCACCGCTGCGCAATCGCGGTAACGCGCTGCTGATGTCGGTTTTGCCGACCACATCAAAAATGACGTCCCACGTCTGCTCGAGGGTAGTGAAATCAACAGATGTATAGTCGAGCACTTTGTCTGCACCGAGTGATTCCAGCAATGGCAGATTGCCTTGACTCGCAAGCGCGGTAACCTTCGCTCCCATCACTTTGGCCAACTGCACCGCCGCTGTTCCAACGGAACCGGACGCGCCATAAATCAGGATATCGTCGCCGGGCTTCAGTTTTGCTTTGAGCTTCAGAAAAACCAGCGCAGAGAGTGCTCCATTGGGCACGACAGCTGCTTCAGCAAAGGACATACAGGCAGGCTTTCTCGCCATCACGGCATCGTCAGGAACGAGAAGAAACTCTGCGTAGGCACCAAAGCCGAGACCCGTGTACCCGTAAACCTCGTCACCGGGCTTCCACCGGACGACGTTTTTGCCGACCGACTCGACAACACCGGCGTACTCAAACCCCAGTACCTGTTTGCGGGGTCGCCTGAAACCGAACATCACTCCCACAAAGAAGCGCAGCAAGGGTGGATAAGACAAGGCGCGTTGACGCGGATCTTCTGCGGTGACACCAGCCGCCCTGATCCTGATGAGCACGCCGTGCTCATCAGGCCGGGGCGTCTCAATTTCCTTAAGTGTCAGTACCTCCGGTGGGCCATACGTTTCATAAACGATGGCTCGCATGCTCAGCCCCGAAGGCTACTCGTTACCGTTGGCGTAAGACGCCTCATCAACAATGGTTTGTACAATAAGACCAATACCCACGATGAGAAAGATAAAGCTGATCACACCGCCGATGGCTGGGATGTTGACCGCCACAATCACGATCACAAGACCAACCAGCAGGGTGAGGAGCAGGTTGTCCTCGTAGTCTGAATTCGCGAGCACCAGTTGGCCAATCATGGAAGCAACCACAATCTTGGCTGCATAGATCGTCAGCAGCCAGGTCACCGCACCGATTGCGGCGAGCGGCAGGCCTACCAGGGTGACAGCAAGCAGCGCCATGATGATGGGCGTACTGACCAGCGCCACAAGACCAATACCTGCTGTCTTCAGGCCGGCAACACCACCTTCAAGTGACACATCTCTCATCACGGGCACCAGCCACAGCAGGACAACGCCGGCGAGGAAGGCACTGGCAAGCCTCAGCAGCTGCCAGAGGTAGTACTCACCGCTCAGGTAGCGGTTACGTGGTTCAAATTCTTCGGGCATTGCCTTGAAGATAACCTCACCTTCAACGGTGGCTTCCGGCGCCTGCTGGAAATTGTCCTCATCACTGCGGAACGTCACATCGCCCCCTACCCTTGCGTCACTGAGCAGACTTAACCGTTCTGTGTACGTCTGGATATCCCGGCTTACGTTGCCGCTCACTTCAATTGACTCCGCAGCCGCAATAATGTCCTTACCCACGTCACCCTCAACGATGGCGGATTCACCCGCAAAAACCGTGTTGCGGGAAACCCTGCTGTCCCCATCAAAAGTGAGCTTCTCCCCGGCAAACCAGAGGTCGCCTGCAATGGTTGAGTCTTCAACCTCGAGTCGCTCGCCCGCACTGACAAGCGTGCCGCCAACACTGCCTTCCACCGAGATGGACTCACCAAAAGCAATCAGGTTACCCCCAACTGAACCGTTAACAACGATGCGCCGCGAAAACGCAAGCAGGTCGCCGGTGACGTCGCCATCAACCACCACGGTTTCACCGGCGGCGACGACGGTGTCATCGATCCTCTCGCCTTCAGCGATCGTGATGATTCCCTCGCTGCGCTTGATCTCAAGGGCCTGGACCGTGGATGAATGTCCCACCCCCATGAGGCCAATGGCGACAGCACAGACCGCGAGCCTTGCACCTGCACGCTTGTAGAAAAAAGCCAGCCACGTGAGGGTTGATATAAGTACCAGCACAGCTAGTGAAACGAGGTAGGCATCAATCATGTTGTTTCCTTCCGTAAAGTATAAAAACACGGTGTCGACAGCGATCGCGTAGACATCGGGTATCGGGAATGCAAGTAATGAAAACGCGCTGATGAGCAGTTCTCCCGCCAGGGTCTTCCAGACGAACTGGGCAAGCCAGACAATGAGCCCGGTGACCAGATTCGCAATGGCAAACTCGCGCAAACCAATGCGTCGCCTGAATTTCGGCATTGCCATGTCTGGAACCTGGACTTCCTGTTCCGTCAATACGCGCGCAATCACCTGCCGTTCAAGACGATAGGCTGCTGCACGCTCACGACACGCTTCACAGGATTCGAGGTGATTCTCGAGCCGGGTAAGATCAGCACCTGTAATCTCACCGTCCACATACATCGAGAGCTCGAGTTCTGATAGATGTTTCATGGCCTGAACTCCGTTATGCCAGCTTTCTCGAGAGCACGGCGCAGTCGGGTTTTTGCCCGAAGCAGCAGCACGCCGACGTGACTACGACTGATCGACAGCTCACCTGCGATCTCGTCATAGGACAGCTCCCTGAAGTAGGCGAGCACCAGCGGCACACGGTACTTATCCGGCAACTCGGACAGACAGTCGGCCACCAGTTTTGCATCGTCAATCTCGCCGATGAGATCCTGTTTACTACTGTCCTCACCAAGCTGTTCAAGATCGTCCTCATCACTTGCAGCAAACAGGGCGGAGGTCTTGTTGCGTTTGCGCAGGACATCGACACAGTGGTTACTGGCAATGGCTGCTATCCACTGCCAGAACGGCTGCTGACTGTCATATTTATCGAAACTGCGATACGCACGCATAAACGCTTCCTGGGTCGCGTCTTCTGCCAGTGAATCCGAGGCAAGCAGACGCCGGCATAAGCCGTACACGCGGACGTAGTACTCCCGGTACAGAATCTCGAAGGCTACGTTCGCCGACATGGACCTTTTCCTGTGGGCTTGTTCGGTATTACGATGCTGGTCACGGTTTTATTACAAAAAATTTTCACATGCGCCTGATCGAGGGAATTATTGCAGCTATACCCTGTTTTGCCCTCGCCGCAACCATGCTGATTTCATGGGTTGACCCAAGGAGTATCGACAACGGTGCCTGGGTCAGGTTCGGGGTCGGTATCATGGTACTCGAGTTTGTGCTGGTGCACTCGGGCGCGTTGATGGCCTCGATGAAGCCAGAGGGCGGCAGGTTACAGACATTAAAGGTACTGGGGGTCGCGTTTGCCTTTTATGGACTGTTTGCCGGGGCAATGGCGTTTGCTTTCCAGAGCTGGACACTGTTTATCATCTACACAACCGTGATGTTGTCCCGCTGGGTTGGCATATTTACTCATCCTGAAGATGCCAGGGCAGACGCATCACAACGTTCAGGGCTTGCCGCAGTTTATTACCTGATTGCTGTATTCCTGTCCGTGTTAGTGCCCTGGCCCGAACTCGGCGTGACCAGCGCCGTTATCTACGACGTTTACCCTGATCGCGGCGGCGGTCACTGGGAACGTCACCCGGAAACTGCGCTCGCCGCAGGTGTACTCTACTTTGGTGCTCTCGGCATCACCGAACTGGTGCTTGCGTACAAGGCGTGGCGCAGGCAGGGCGCTCCCCAGGAAAACCCGACGCCATCAGAGTGACCAGAATGTGCGGACGTGTTTTGCGACGTCGTCAACGTAAGCCGGCTCGAGATGGATATGGTGTGTACCTGCTATCTGCCTGACCAACAGGTTGGGGTGATGTCGCTCGGCATCCGGAATTTCACCCTGGTACCACTTATCCCCATCTGCTGCGACGATCAGCATTGCGGGACTGGTTGCATCCCGCAGTAACAGATCAATGTGTTCCCTGCTGTGGCGCAACGGCGTTGGATAACGTATGCGCGGATCG
Organism: Pseudomonadales bacterium; assembly: GCA_963921285.3. GTDB lineage: Bacteria > Pseudomonadota > Gammaproteobacteria > Pseudomonadales > Azotimanducaceae > UBA9659. The sequence continues at coordinate 3,673,757 of CAWUFD020000015.1, read as the reverse complement.
GTGCGCCAGGTAACCCCTCCCTCAGTTTTCTTGTGTCCACGGGCAACAAGCACACGAGCGGCATCCATGGTCTGATCGGTTGCCTCGGTTACCCGCTGCGCCATCGCTTCTGTATCCGGAAAAACCCTTGCCTTGTGGTGAGGGTTGAGAATCTTCTCGATCGCGAGGCGGCTCTGTTCAATTCGGTCGTCCGGTGTATTACCACCGGTCGCGAGAAAACCATCGATGTGTACTGCAGTGCGGACCCGGTCCGGAAACATCGCAGCAAGCTCCGAGGCGATGGATGCCCCCATAGAATGACCGATCACATTAAACTGGTGCCAGTTGAGCTGGTTGGCAACCGCGAGTACATCCTGCATATCGTATAGGGGATGATAGTGCACCCCCTCGGCGCGATGATCGGAGAGGCCATGCCCCGCAAAATCAAGGGCAATCAGGTTGATCTCCGGCAGCTTCGGTGCCAGCAGGTCAAACGTGTTGGCATTATCCAGCCAGCCATGCAGGCCGATAGTGGGAGCGCCGTCGGGGTTGCCCCACTGCTTGGCACAGATTTTCAGCCCAAGGACATCAAATTCGAGGGGTATGCCCTCGTTACAGGTTACAGCCATATCAGGAGTCTTTTACTGTTTACTTCGGAGAATCGTCGTTGTCGGTTGCAGTCTCGGTAAGGTTACCGTCGACGTACTGCTTGCCACGAGCCAGCAGTGTTGCAATCACAAAGCGGGGTTTCATATTGAGGTCTGAAGCAAGACCCAGGCAGTCCTTAAACGTCCAGACCTCTTTTTCCTGGATGCGCCGCTCCAGTTCACTAATGTTCAATGTGCGGTTTCCCTTGTTTGGCGAGCAATTCCACCAGTTGTGATCGCAGATCCGTCATGGTGAAGGGTTTCGGCAGCAACGGGAAATCGATATCCGGCACGTCTGCAAAACCGGAGATCAGCAGTACATTTGTATCCGGACGTTCCCGCTTGATGATCTCGGCGAGTTGTACACCGTTGAGATCTCCTGGCATCTGCACATCAGTAACGAGAATATCAGGGTGCGTTTCATGCCACAGTGCAAGGCCGGAGTCACCGTCGTGCGCGATCTGGTTCGCGATACCAAACGAATCAAGCATACGTGACACCATGTTGGCGACATCGACGTGGTCGTCTACAACAAGTGCTCGCAGGTGCGATGGAATCGGTACCACACTTGCTCCCTTCGGCACACTTTGCTGGGTTTCTTTACTTGCGGGCAGGATGATGGTCACAGTGGTGCCGGCGCCGGGCGCACTGTCCATCTCCAGCGACCCGCCTGACTGGTAAGCAAATCCGTACACCATCGACAGGCCAAGACCACTCGCGATAGGTGAATCCTTGGTTGAATAAAAGGGTTCGTGCGCCTTGGACAACTGTTCCTGTGTCATACCTGCGCCTTCGTCCTTCACAGATATACGTATCAGGCCGGGTTCATCCTCATCGGCAAGTGCATAAAGCACAATCACACCGGTGCCAAAAGATGCATCACGGGCATTGGTCAGGAGATTGATCAGCGCCGTCAGCAGCTGCGCGGCATCTACCATCACATACAGCTGCTCGGGTACGTTCACCACCAGCCGCATCTGCGGGCCAAGCGTCTGCTGGAACATCATGTGTGATTCCAGGAACAGCGAACGCAGCTCCACCACCACAGGCGTGAGCGGTTGCTGGCGCGCGTAGGAAAGCAGACCACGATTGATTTCACGGCAGGTGTCAATCGCTCTCTGGATCGACAGCAGGTATTCCTCACAACCGTCACGATCTTCAAGCTTGTGCCTGATCAACTCGGTCGAGGACTGGATGACGGTGAGCAGATTATTGTAGTCATGGGCAATACCACCAGTGAGCTGCCCCAGGGCGCGCATCTTGTCGTCTTCTGCCAGGCGGGTCTCCAGCACGCGTGTCGATTCTTCGGCCTGCAGTCGCTCGGCCATCTGGTTTTCAAGTTCGGCAGTACGCTGTCGCAAACTCTCTTCAAGACTGCTGGCCAGCTGTTTCTGCTGATCCGCAAGCCTTGCGGATATCTGCCGACGATAGTACACGGCACCGATGACTGTAAGCAGCAGCAGGATCAGCACAGCAGCAGCGAGAATGGTGTTATTCAGCTGGGCTACATTCATCTGCCCATGTATTGGCAGGCCCCCGTCCGTCTGTAATTCGGGCACGGCCGTCTCCACCTGCTGTACAGGTGTGGTGGGGGCAGTTTCACTTGATTGCGCAGGCACCCCTGGGGTGACCAGGAGCAGGGTTACGAAAACCAGTGCGTATGGGCTTGTAGGCCAGGCCAGGCCGGAACACCTTCCAAACATTTAATTCGCTCCGCCGGGCCATGAATTAAAGCACAATCAGCAACGGGCTGAGAAGCGTATTTACAACTAGACCAGAAGGTCTGTTTGGCGGGTGAACCGCATGTTAACAGGGGTTTCAGGGGGTGCTTGCCGAGCAACTCTGGATGCTTATAAACTACGAAGCTGCACCGAGCATGTAAAACACGGACGTTAGCAAGGGAGTAAGGAAGGAAATGACCTTCAGTGAAGCCATTCTTATCAGCATTTTGCCGCTGGCTGCTTCATTATTGTGTATCAGGGCAATCGCCCGGCTCGAACGCGGCCAACTCGCGGACCTGCTCCTGATTTCGTCACTATTCTTTATGAGCGCAGCGCAGACGCTTGCATACCTTTCGGGTGCGGTTAATACGGAGCTGATGTTCAACTTTGCCCACTGTTACCTGATGGGCATTTTCTGGATGGCGACTTCGCTCGTTATCTACGTGTACCACCTGGGCCAGAAGCATAGCCCCGCGATCCTGTACCTCTATATTGCGCCATTGATCCTGAGTGTTATGCATATGGCAGGCTTCCTGACAAATGGCTTCCGCCTGCAGGACGGTCACCCCATGCACCTGGACGGGGAGTTTTCCATCATCGGCGACTTCTACCTGCTTGCCTGCGTTGTGACCTGCGGATTCCTGATCTACCAGAACCTGCGCCGGGTTGATTCCGCGGTATGGCTTTCCAAGAACCTGTTCCTGTTGCTGGCGCTGGTTCCACTGGTCATCATTACCGGCACAGGCATGCTGCTGAGCATGACAAAGTACGCAATACCGCTCGCCATTGTCGGGCCGGTGACAATTCTCTATGTGGTCGGTGTGTTCAGCTACCTGAGCCGACCCACGGTCGTCAATCTCAGCATGGGCCTGGACCTTCTCTTCGGGAGACTGTCACTCATAAAGGCCATCGCCGTGGCGGAATACACACCTGACACCATCAAATCACTAAAAAGTGACCTGGAGCGCCAGGGTCTCGCCGAGGCATATGAGCAGAACGAGGGCTCCGTCTACAAAACTGCTGAGTACCTAGGCGTTGACCACTCGACCGTAAGAAAGAAGATCAAGCTCTTCAACATTGCGCGTAAGCCGGCCATTGACAAGGCTTGAGAAGTCTTCCGGCAGCTCACACATCGGGCTGTGACCACACTGCCTGACGATACTGGTCTGCACCTCACATTCCGTAAACGCCTCTAGCGCGGATGACAGTGGCGTAATCACATCCTGGCCGCCCCAGATCGCCTGGATGGGACAGCGTACGTCGCGCATCACCTCACCGGCATTTGCCGACTTGTTGCTTTCATTCATCAGGCGCAGGATGGACATGAAGTTGTCCTCAAAACAGTCAATCACCATGTCTATATAGCGCTGCTCAACCCGTGCCTTGTCGTGAAAAATCAGCGAAATCAGCGCTTCCGCCGCTGGGCGCGGGTTCCTGCGGTTCATCGCCACTGGCAACTTCACGTCCTGGAAACCGGCAGAGCCTGAGATAATCACCTTCTCCACGTGCTCGGGCAGAGTTTTGGCCATGCTGAGCGCAATGTAGCTGCCAAGAGAGTTACTGATCAGCGTGACGGGATCATTGAACGCCCTGATTTCCGCAGAGATCTCTTCCATCAGCTCATCGAGCTTACCGCTGATCTCACACAGTGCCGGTAACAGCACCTTATGGTTTTCCGCCTCAATGAGCGGTTGTGCACGGTCCCAGATAAAGCCGCCGGCAAACATGCCACTCAGGTAAAAAGTATTTTTCATTGTCATTTCCTTAAAAGTCATTTTTAGCGAGGCATAACTACCTTTACGCCCCGCTAAAATTGTCTTGACTTTTGTAGGAAATTTCCGCCACTTATTGGAAATAAGTGCCAAAAATGCAGAAATAGTTGTTTTTAATGAAAATTTTAGGGGATCTGGCGAGTGGAGATCCCACCCTGCGAGCTGACAGCTGGATGAGAAATGCTCATAAAAAAACGCACCATGAAGGTGCGTTTTGTCTGAGAGGTTGATGGACGCTGATGTTAGTCAGTACTCACACCAGGTAATTAAGGATCAGGTGTTCACTTGAAAGTAACCCCTTCGAAGTCACCGCTGCTTCTCCACTCCTCCAGGTACTTGAAGAAGGCAACCGGTCCGTACGGGTAGCTCACCGCAGAGGTCACGCCTTCACCCCAGCCTTTACCCTCATTGTTGTAATAACCCGGCGTACATTCCGTTGTGCCGATCATCATGGGAGGGGCATTCTGCAGTAGTTCGAGCCAGGTATCTTCCTTCTCTCGAGTGACCTCAACCTCTTTATAGCCATTGTCGAGGGCATGTTTCACCATGATGGCTATCGTTGTACCCGCTTCGGTGAGGTTGTGCGGGTAGTTGGAGATCAGATTCGCACCCTGGGAAGCCTGGACGATAAAGAGGTTGGGAAATCCATGCACGTGAGTGCCATGCAGCGTGCGCATGCCATCTTCCCAGTAGTCGGATAGCTTGAGGCCATCACGACCCACCGTGTCGTAGCCTGAACGACGCTCAAACGGCGTACCCACTTCAAACCCGGATGCGTAGATGATGCAATCAACCTCGTACTCTTTACCGGCAACCACAACGCCTTTCTCGGTGATTCGTTCAACACCCTGCCCGTCTGTATCCACCAGGTGGCAGGCCGGCTCGTTGTAGGCGGCGAGGTATTCATCGTGGAAACAGGGGCGCTTGCACAGCTGCTGGTACCAGGCCTTGAGATTCTCGGCGGTATCATCGTCGTCGACGATGGTATGAATGCGCGCACGAATCTCTTCCATCTTCTCGAAGTCAGAGTCCTCATAGGCCGCCATCATCTTCTCAACGGTCATATCCTCCGGTGACAGCTGGCTGATCTTGGCTCGAACCCGCTTGGACAGGTCCGTCCAGCCATCCTGCACGAGGTCTTCGTCTACCGCCTGGCCGGTCTGATTAGCAGTGAAGTTCTCAAGCCATCGTTTCTGCCAGCCAGGTGTGGCGATATTGCTGAACCACTTGGGGTCTATTGGATGGTTGTCTCTCACATCAACCGAGGAGGGTGTACGCTGACAGACATAAAGGGCCTTGCAGGCAGGTGCCAGGTGCGGGATGCACTGTACTGCAGTTGCGCCCGTGCCGATAATCGCGACGCGTTTATCACCCAGCTTGTCCAGCGGCGCGCCTTCAGGGTTACCGCCTGTGTATTCGTAATCCCAGCGGCTGGTATGAAACGAATGGCCCTGGTAACTCTCGATACCGGGGATGCCTGGCAGTTTGGGTACATGTAAGGGGCCAGGGCCCATACCAACAAACTGCGCGGTGAAGTTATCACCGCGATCCGTCTTGATACGCCAAACCTGTGCCGATTCATCCCAGGTGAGATCGCTCACCTGCGTGTGGAACAGCGCATTGTCATAAAGATCAAACGTCTTGCCGATACGCTGGCACTGCTCAAGAATTTCCGGGGCATGTACATACTTTTCGGTCGGCATGTGGCCGGTTTCCTCGAGGAGCGGCATGTAAACAAACGCTGCGGTGTCACATTGCGCGCCGGGGTAGCGGTTCCAGTACCAGGTTCCACCAAAGTCACCCCCTTTTTCAATGATTCGCACGTCCTTGACGCCCGCTTCAACCAACCTTGCACCCGTCACGAGGCCGGAAAAGCCGCCGCCGATAAAAGCAACCGTGACATGATCTTCCACAGGTTCCCTTTCAACGCGTTCCACGTAGGGGTCTTCCAGGTAATGAGACCACTGCCCGGTGATTTCAATGTACTGATCATTGCCGTCGGTCCTGACGCGCTTGTCTCTTTCTTCCGCGTATTTCTTACGCAGGGCTTCCTTATCAAATGTGGTTTGGCTGGCAACGGTTTCAGACATGTGACCTCCGATTAGTAATGGACCGTGACACTAACAGAAATTTGCAGGGATGCTATATGACATCAATCAATGTAAGTTGAAGATATGGCGACGGTAACCGGTTCTTTCAACTTTATGGCATCAGCAAGCGAAAGCTCGCTGTATCGCAATGGCCGCGTGCTGATCGATCGTGACCCCGATGGAAATACGCGCTCAAGCAAGGGAATTGAGCTGGATCAGCTGGATATCGTTGTGACCAATGCCCGTGAACTCGACAGGCAAATGACCTGCGAACACAACGGGTTTGAATTGTTGAGCGAGCCATTTGACGCGCCATCGGGATTCAACTTCATGGATCACGCCGATGTCGTCCAACATTACTACCCGGCCTGTGCCTGCATCGTTGCAGAACTGACGGGCGCAAAGGCATATGCCTTTGATCACAACATTCGCTCGGCGCAGGGTAAGCTCAAACGAGACAGGATTGAGGGCGGCCAGGAGGTTCAAGGGCCAGCGCACGTGGTACACGGAGACTACACGCTGCGCGGCGCTCCGGAGCGCATCGAGCAGCTGGCGGCGCCACCGGCAGGTAACGACACCTTGATGGGTTTCCTGGATGAGGGCGCTGCACTGCTTCCACCGGAGGACCTGGCACAAGTGGCAGCAGGTGGACGTTTTGCCATCATCAACGTGTGGCGGAGTATTGCCGACTATCCGGTTGAAACCCATCCATTGGCGCTGTGTGACGGCCAGACTGTCTCACCGGAAGACCTCGTTGTCTTTGAGATCCACTACCCGAATCGCATCGGCGAAAATTATTTTTCAAAGTACACATCTCGGCAGAAGATTTACTACTACCCGCAGATGACGGGCGACGAAGCACTAATCATCAAACAATGGGATTCACAGGGGCGACTGGCAGTAACTGACGGCAGGCAAGCAGACGCGGCGGAAGAACCCTGCACATTCAGTTTCCATACTGCTTTTGAACCCGCCGACACGCCCGAGGATGCAAGAGATCGATGCAGCATTGAGGTGCGCTGCGCGGTGATCTATCCGGCCGCATGATAGCGCAATGCCATCGCCCGACGAGAAGCGCTCCGCTGTCACCACACATGTCGACAACATTCCTTTCGAGTTAGCGTTTCAAGCTAGCATAGAAGCATAAAACTTCGTGCACAGATTCCGTCCTGCCTGTATCCTAGACTCCCCGAAGGCAGGACCGGAGCGTTCTGGTTGTGGAGATCTCGACAAGGATAAATGTTGACTGCAACGTCATCCTGTTCAAGGTAGAAGGGAAGCTTGATCTCGCTGCGCTGCTCAAGCACGCAACTGAAACCACCCAGCACCCTGATTTCCAACCCGGAATGGCATCCATCTGGAACCTGCTCGACGCCGACTACCAACACCTGGTCGGCAAGGATATTGAATCATCACAGGCAGTAAGCCGCAGCTCGGGAGATGACCGGGGCGCGGCAAGGGTAGCTGTAGTTGTACATGACGAACTCGGACACGGACTTGTCAGGATGTTCCAGGCCATGGCCGGTCTGGCGCATATCGAATACCACATTACCAGGAGCATCCCTGAAGCCATGCAATGGCTCGAACTCCCGGGCTGAGTCTCCAGGCTGCTGATGGAATCATCCCCCGACAATTCGATGATGCGTCTGCTTCAGGCTGCGTTTCCGCCGATTTTTGAAGACAACCAGAGCGATGAAGTGCTCAGGCGGCGCATATTCCTTCTCGCCGCGAGCATGATCGGCGTGCTCACGTTTCCAGGGCTGATTTTTATCGAGGGCGGACTTGCACGACCGCTCAGCTATTTTCTCGAGGCGGGTCTCGTGTTGTTTGTCGCGACGTTTTTTTTGGCGCGACGCGGCATAGCCGAAAGATTGTTGAGTCGCCTCATCCTGGCTTACCTTTGCGCGCTCATGCTCTACACGCTCAGCCTGGACCGAGGCTCGTACGAACTCTACTACCTGTTACTGATTCCGCTGATCGCGACCTTTGCATTTGGCATGCGCGAGGGCGCACTCTGGGGAACTTCTTTTTTTGTGGTTACCCTGGCGAGCGCTTACCTGCTCGGCCCGCTCGAGTCTCTCGAATATGCGGTTGTACACCTGAGCGTTGCCTACCTGGTCCTGTTTGTTTTTACGCTCTGTTATGAAGCGGTACGAAAGCGTTCGCATCGACTCGCCGAGCTGCGCCTTGCTGCCCGGCAGGAACAGAACAAGGAGATACTGAAGACCCAGGAAGAAAGGGACCGCCTGCAGGACCGGGTGGTGAACTATGCAAGGCTTGCCTCTGACTGGTTCTACGAACTCGACGAAAATCTCACCCTTCGCTATATCTCTAACCGATTTGAACAGCTGAGCGGCATGCCGAGCGAGGAGATTATCGGCATGAACATCATGGAGATCATCGATGAGTACCAGGACTGTGATCGAGAAACCCACAAGGCACGACTATTGGCACACGAACCGTTCAGGGACTTCCGGTATCGAGTTAACCTGCCGAACGGTAACGAACTCTACGTGCTCACCAGGGGTGAACCGCTGTTCGGTAATGACGGCACCTTCAAGGGTTACATGGGCTCCAGCAGTGATGTGACCGACTACGAACTGTTCCAGCAGGAAATACGTCGCCAGGACAGGACGCTGCAGCACGTACAGCGACTCGACGCTATTGGCCAGCTGACAAGCGGCATCGCACACGATTTCAACAACATGCTCACCGTCATACTGGGTAACCTCGAGTTGCTCCGGCTCGACGTGAGCGACAAGCTGAAAGAACCTATTGATGCTATCACTTCAGCATCACGACAGGCGGCGGACCTGACCGCGAAGCTGCTGACGCTTTCAAGAGACCAGCCAGACAGTACCGGCCCGGTTGATATCCCTGAAGTCATGAATGAGATGACTCACCTGCTGCTTCGCTCACTTGGCGAGAGCATCGTGCTTGTCATGCGTGTAGATGACGAGGTTGGTGAGTGTTTTACCGATCGCAGCCAGCTTGAGAGTGCCCTGCTTAACCTCAGCATCAATGCGCGAGATGCGATGGACGGCAAAGGCAAGCTGGAAATACATGTAAAAGAAGTCACCTACGACCACAAGCGCTGTGTGCGCTTCGATGTCATTGACCAGGGCAAAGGCATACCGGAGCAGATGATTGAGCGAATAGTTGAGCCCTTCTTCACCACGAAACCTCTCGGTTCAGGCACCGGACTTGGGCTCAGCATGGTACACGGATTCGCCAAACAAACCGGCGGTGATCTGCTGATCGATAGTGAGATCGACGTCGGCACAACGATAAGCCTCTTGATTCCAACCACGCCGGAAACGGGGACAACGGCCGAAGTCATCCAGATGGAGCCCGAGGTTTCTGAACAGGATCAGCTTCGCATCCTGCTGGTAGAAGATGAGGAACAGGTGCGAATCATTGTCAGCCGCATGCTCGAGATCATGGGCCACGACTGTGACATCGCCATCGATGGTGATGACGCACTCAGTCAGTTGAACGATACAACCTACCAGCTTGTGCTATCGGACGTGATGCTGGGCAGCGGTATGTCGGGCCTCGAACTCGGCGAGGAGATCCGGCGCCGTGAACCGGCGACGCGTGTCATGCTGATGTCAGGTTATCCCGAGCAGATTCTCGGCGACGAAAAATCAGAAAACTACGACATCCTGAAAAAGCCGTTCGGCTTTAACGAGCTTTCCAGCCGACTGGCCGGCTGATCAATCATCTCCGGCTGCATGCGCTTCCGCCGCGCGCAGCACACGCAGGAAATTCTCTCCCCAGATTTTGCGGATCTGCGCTTCGGAATACCCAAGGTCTACGAGCCCGCTTGTCACAGACGCTGATTCACTGGCATCACCGTATTGTTCAACACCGCTACCGTGGTTGAAGTCAGTGCCAACACCCACATGATCGGCGCCGACTCGCTTCGCGATATAGTCCATGTGGGTAAGCATATCCGCGACATCACCAGGACCAAGCAAACCGCTGACAGCGTCGAGAAAAGCTCTCTGGGCAACCGGATCATCAATTTCCCAGTAGAGCTCAAACGGGTAGAGATAGTCCTCCTTCAGGTTTGCGGCTTTTCGTGCCGCTCGAATGTCGCGAACCAGTTCTTCATCGGTGGAATCAAACAGGTATCCCCTGAAAGGCGCAACGTGCACAACGCCACCCTTCTCGGCGATCCTGTCGATTTCTTCATCACTCAGGTTCCTGGACACATCTGACAGGGCGCGAACATTGGAATGACTTGCAATGACAGGCGTTGCCGAGAGTGCCACCACTTCCAGGGTTGCCGCTTTCGACAACTGTGAAACATCCATCACGCCGCCAAGCGTATTTATCCGCGCAACCGCGGCTCGCCCCAGGTCCGAGAGGCCGCCGTGTTCCTCTTCAGGTTCATGTGTGCCTTTCTCTGCGATAAAGAGTGGCCGTGAGGAATCAGCAAAATCGTTATGTCCCATGTGTGTGAGCGCAAACACCCTCACGCCGGCATCAAAGAAGTAGTCGATTGCCTCAATGTCTTCACCGAGGATCAGTGCGTTCTGGAAACCGAGTACCAGCGCAGACTTGCCTGCCTTGTGGGCGGCAACCAGCTCATCTGCTGATCGCACCAGCACAGCATTGTTGGCGGGATCAGCAACGATGGTACCGATGGCGGTAAGTTCCTCTTCTGCCCGCTTGCGAGCAGCGGCATAACCCTCGGCATTTCTCGGCATCGGCCCAACACCGATAGCCATAACCACCGCATCAGTGCCGCCGCGCTGCATCTTGTCCGGCGCAACCTGCGACCTGCCATCATCCCCCGCGTAACGGGTCTCACTGCCTGGGATTTCGATATCGGCATGAGCATCCAGCACCAGCGCGTCACGGTGGATGTCTGCTGCAGTCCGCTCATTGTTGCCCGCGGCAAAAACCACGCCTGCCATCGCAAGCAACAACGCACTAGCCAGTATTCGATTGGCGTTCATTACGACACCTCCCATTACGACACCTCCTTTTTTGGAAACCAGTAGCTCAGGTACTCCGCATAAAGCGCGAAGCCCGGCTTACCTTCAACTTCTATTTCGTGTTTGGTCTTCACCAGGTATTCGCCCCGGCCCTTGTCTGTCACATCCAAGAGGGTGATATGGGACCTCAGTTTGACACCTTCACCAATCACCACTGGTGCCAGTACTCTCACCTTATCGAGGCCGTAATTGAGCGGCGTACTGCCATCAACAGGCCAGAGGCCCGTGTCGCGATAGAAATGGGACAGCAGCGCAACCATGTGAAAGCCATGAATGATCGTGCCGCCATAAGGTGAGTCCTTCGCATATTCAGGATCGCAGTGGCCTGGTGTGCGCCAGCGCGTCACTTCACCGAACACGTTTACCTGCACCTGGTCTACAAATACCCAGTCGCTTACCCCAAGTTTTTCACCCAGTCTTTCATGGGCGGTCGCGAGCTCAAACGGTTTATCCAGCGCCATTTCTATGTTCCTACCCCTGATCCTGTGCCTGTCCCTGCATGTGACTCGCCATCTCGCCAAGGATCTCCGGCACCAGCTGGTCCGGAAAGTTATGCCCCATATCTTCGTAGACAATCAGTGTGGAACCGGCAATCACCTCCGCGGTATGTTCACCATGCGGCAGAGGCAGGATGTTATCCCGGGCACCGTGAATCACCAGGGTTGGCGTGGTGATGGTTTTGAGCATGGGTGTGCGGTCACCTGTCTTGAAGGTCGCCATGATCTGCCTTGGCATTGACTCCGGGTAGATACCGAACTCTTCCAGTTCCGCGGAGGGTTCACCGGCTATGTCACCAATGCCGCCGTCATCATCCCCGCCGCCTTCAGGCAGGTGTTCAGCACCGGAGCTCGACATGATGGAAGTCAGCGTGATCACGCGATCCGGGTACCGCCCGGCAACAATCTGCGCAATCATGCCACCCATGGATGCACCGACCACATGTGCCTGCTCTATCCCCAGCGCGTCGAGCAGACCAACACTGTCTGCTGCCATATCCTCGAGGGTGTAACCCGCGTCGATTTCAAAGCCCAGCTGGCTTTTAATGTATTCCCATATCAACCATGGCTCACCGAGTTCATCCAGGTGCTGGGACGCACCCACATCACGATTATCAAAAATGATGACGCGATAGCCTTTATCGACCATCCCCTTGATCACCTGGTCCCCCCAGGTGATGTGGGTCGCTCCCAGGCCCATAATCATCAGTACCGGCGGATCTGCCTCATCGCCGATGGTCTTGTAGGCGAGGTTAATACCATTGGCCGTGGTGTGTTTGAGCTCGTGGCTTTTGATAAAAGCCATGGGGTCAGCAGCATCATCCGCGTAGACGTACTCCAGCGCCATCATCAGGCCGGCCAGCATGAATAATCCGGTCAGGTTCATCATTTGTTTTCCAAACGCTTCATCTCAGTTGTCACCGAGCATAACATGCGGCTATGCACGACAGATTCAAACAGGCACTGAGCACAATCGAAGAGGCAACGCTAGCTGCTGCAAGCAGCCCACCGTCGGAACCGTCTGTTAACGGCTTTCGCCGGGTACATCTGCGTGTGCCCGTGGTGAGAAAGATGGTGAAGGCTGGTTACCCGTTTCTTGCAGGCCTCGCACGCGCAGATGCAGCCAGGACCTGGCACTACATCTTCCAGAACACGCAGCTCTATGAGGTTGCCCACCAGGCCATCTACTACTACCAGTACAAGACGCTCAACAAAACAGAGTTCAATACCCTGCGTCAGTGGATCAACCGATGTGACTGCTGGGAGCACAGCGACGACCTGTCAAAAATCTATGCAGATACGCTTGAAGCAAATCCGGACTGGGTGCTGCCGTGGTTCAGGAAATGGAACGATGCTGCAAACCCATGGAAGCGGCGCCAGTCCATGGTCGGGCTGCTCGAGTATGCGATCAAACGCAAAAGGATCCTGCCCTTTGACGTCCTGATCAGCTTTGTTGAGCCCCTGCTTGATGATGATGACTACTACGTGGGCAAGGGTGTCGGCTGGACGCTGCGGGAAATCTACAACTGTTATCCCGATGAAACCCTCGCGTTCATGCGTCAGCACATCGCCCGTATCACGCCGAACGGATACAGCGCCGCCACGGAAAAACTCGACAAGGCAACCAAGGCTGAGATCAATGCGCTCAGAAAACAGCAGCGCGGCCGCTGACAGCATGCGTTATCATCCGCGCTTCGATTGAACAAAGTTTTGTAAGGATCAGCCGTGGCGATAGAGGTAAAAGAAACCCAACTGGATTTTTCCGAGATGCATGCACGTCTCAACTGGTACGTCGACGAAAAGTACATTCCCTTTGTCGCTTCGGCGGTGTTGCAGGGTGATGACGTGGTCGACCTGCACTACCACGGCGGCGCAAACATGGAAGGCACCCAAACGCTGAACGAAAAGTCCATCTTCCGCATGCATTCCAGCACCAAGATCGCCTGTTCGATTGCCGCGATGATCCTGCACGAGGAAGGAAAGTTCAGCCTCGATGATCCACTCGAGAACTACATCCCTGCATTTAAGGACATGCAGGTGTTGAAGGCAGGGGCCACCGAGATCGACGATACAGAACCCGCAGCAAGCCAGATCACCGTTGCCCAGGTACTCTCTCATACTGCCGGGTTGTCCTACGGCTTTATTGAACCTGAAGGTCTTATCGACGGGGCTTACGGCGGTGCCGGGTTGAACCCCATGGCCATGGCCGATGGGATGACACTTGAAACGTTGTGTGAAGCCCTCGGTACGCTGCCGCTCGTTTACCAGCCGGGCACGTTCTGGCGCTACAGTTTCGCGACAGATGTGACAGCTCGATTAGTGGAAGTCCTTTCTGGTCAGCGTTTTGACGATTTCCTTAAGGCGCGCATCTTCAATCCGCTTGGTATGCCCGACACCGATTTTTATGTCCCCGCAGACAAGCTTGACCGGTTCACAACGATGTATCTGCCATCTGATCCCATGGATCCGATGACGCCCTGTGTTGCCCCGATGGACTCACCCGAGAATTCAGCCAACGCTGCGCTGCCCGCCTTCCTTTCGGGCGGTGGAGGGCTGATGTCCACCCTGGATGACTACCTGAAATTCACTCGCATGATTATTGGTGAAGGTAGCCTCGGCGACACACAGATCGTGAAGCCTGAAACGCTGGCACTCATGCGGACCAACCAGTGTGCAGAAGGTGTCACCGTGAACTTCCCCATGTGGAGTATGCCGGGTACCGGTTTCGGGCTTGGTTTCGCATTAAAAGAGGAACCCGCAGAGGGAGAACCTGCAAGTGCGGCAGGCGAATATCACTGGGGCGGCATGGCGGGCACACACTTCTGGTGGTCACCTAATGCCGGTATTACGGGCATCTGCATGACCCAGCGCATGCCGGGCTTCTGGCATCCATTCAGCCACGAGTTCAAACGGCTGGCATACCAGATCGCCGCCGGGTAGGTAGTGGTTAAACAGGTACCCTGGGGCGCGTTTAAATATCGCGACTACCAGCTGTTATGGCTGACATTGATGTCAGGCTCCATCATCAGCTGGATGCGGATCCTCGGTACCGCACAATGGCTGCTGGACGAAACCGGTTCGGCCTACCTGGTGGGCCTGATCGGCGTTGTGCAGCTCGTTGTACAGATCCCATTCACCCTGTGGGCCGGTACCCTCGCTGATCGGGTCAATCGCAAGACATTAATGGCGGTCTCGTACGGCCTTTTTTCAGCAACCCTGTTTGGACTTGGCGTCCTCAACTACCTGGACCTGGTCACCCCAACCATCGTCTATATCGTGGTGGCGGTTACTGCTGCAACCCACATGCTGGTCAGCCCGCCCCGGTCTGCACTGATCCCGATTGTTGTGCCGGAGAAAGATCTGATGCTTGCCGTATCCACCGATACAGCATCATCCAATGCCGCCGCCATCATCGGCCCGCTGATTTTTGCATTTATCGCGGTGGCGTTTGACCTGACAACCGTCTTCCTGGTTGCCGGTATTATCGGGGTTATTGCAACGCTGACACCGCTGCTCATCAAGGCGGAAGGCAAAGTGGCGGAACCTGACGAGCCGAGAGCATCGCAAATCACCGAGACAATTGAGGGGCTGAAGTACGTTTCACGCCACCCTATCCTGCCCGGGCTCTTCCTGCTGGATATCGGCATCACCACCGCTTCTTTCTATCGCGACATTCTACCGGTACTGGCGCTGGGTCTTTTTGCTGGTGGGGCGAGCGCCACCGGGATGCTGGGTGCGGCAAACTCCACTGGCGCCATTGTGGGCTCGTTTATTGCACTTGCCCTTGCCAGCGTTCGCGCTAAAGGTCTGATGGTGTTGTATGCCTCGTTTTTTTACGGCTTTGTGCTGTTCCTATTCGGCACCGCCAACACCTTGTGGCTTGGCATGATTGCCATCGGCCTGCTGGGCGCGGCCGATGCAGTTACCGTTGCGGTACGCACGACCACGGTCATGTTAACGACACCAGATGAAATGCGTGGCCGCGCCTTTGCGGTACTGGTGGTTGCGGCGCAGACCGCCAACAACATCGGCACGATCTGGGTGGGTTTCTGGGCTGGCGCCATCGGCGCAGGCAACACCATGGTGCTTGGCGGCTTCATGTCGATTACCGCAACAGCACTGATCTGGTACTTCTGGCGTTCAATCAGTACATTTCGCTCGGAGGCTTGAGGGCGAGACGCCCGCAATCTGTTTGAAGGCCAAGGAAAAGTTGGCGGCTTCCGTATAGCCCAGCAGGTAGGCAATTTCCTGGATCGGCAGTTCGGTTGACTGCAGTAACTCGGTAGCCAACTGATGCCGGATGCGATTTGTGATTTCCCGGTAAGACGTACCTAGTTCGCCGAAACGCCGCTGCAGGCTGCGCTCACTCATCGTCAGCCGTTCGGCCACAACTGCAATGGATGGAAACTGTCGGCCTGACGCGAGAAGAATTCCTTCCACTTGATCCACCAGGTCGCGGCCCCTGATCAGCTTGGCAAGGGAGCTTTCGCACTGCCGTCTCGCCACCGCGAACACCAGCGGATCCGCGGTTGGCTGCGGTACGTCGAGCAGTTTTTTCTTGAACACCATTTCATCACGACCGGCAGAAAATGTTACAGGACAGTCAAAGCTTTGCGTGTACATCTCATGGTGACTGGGTGGGCCGTAGCTGAGGTAGATATGCGAGACGAGGTGATGCACGTCAAAACTTCGCACGGTCTCATAAAAAGACGACAACAGCGTTTCGACACCCCAGATCCGATGCCAGCTCTCGGGATAATCCAACTCGTGGGCCAGCGTAGTGAATTCAAGTTTAGCCTCATCACCAACATCATCATCATCGCCAGGTCGAAGACGCATCGCGAGCGGGGCGAAGAGCTGGCAGGCGATATTGTCGGGGCAAAAATCCTGAAAAAGGACGTCGTCTTCTTCCGGGACGATGAAGGTAAGGCCCGTTGTATTGACGCGATGTGTGCACATCGCGGAGGCAACCTGCAGCTTGGCAGGAACATTGGGGGACGGGTCGAGTGTCCCTGGCACGGCTGGCAGTTTAACGGCGAGGGAAAGTGTGACCTTATCCCTTCGCAGGGTAGCTGCGGCAAGATCCCTGGCATGGCGGCGGTGGCAAGTTACCCCGTCATCGAACAGCAGGGCATGATCTACGTTTGGATGGACCCCGACAGCCCGCCGCAATGGCAACCTAAACATCACGACTTCCTGGACGCCAGCTGCCACCGACGCGGCCCAACACGGGTGCAACGCGGCAACTACATCAACACCGTTGAAGCGGCTATCGATGACAGCCACGTGCCATTCCTGCACAGGAACAACATTGGAAAAGGTGTGCCGCATTTCCTGCCACCGATTATCGATCTGACAACGGACGACGATGGACGCGGTGCTGAAGGCAGGATTCATTGGGAAGCGCCTGATAAGCGCAGGCTTAAGGGACTTAACGCCTGGTTCACCGAAAAAACATTCGGTACGAGGGAGAACATTGCCACCCATGATAAGACTTTTCGGGTTGAGGTCACCGGTATGGTGATCCACCGATATACATTTGAGGCGGGCCACTCCCTCATCGTGTATGCCTTCGTCACGCCGGTTGATGAGATTCACAATCGTTTCATGGCCGGCACCATCGACACGCGTGAAGACATGAGTGCCCTCTCTCGTTACCTCTTCGACGCAAACTTCAAGGCACTGGGTGCCGACGTCCTTGACGAGGACGAATACATGATCCAGAACGCGCTGACAGAACAGTTCCCCGGTGGGCACCCCACGCCGGTATCGGTAAACGCTGATGCAATGGGTCTCGCCTTCAGGCGCATCTACGGCAACCAGGTGATCGCTGAAGGCAAACAACCTGCATGGCCGGTGGCACGAAAGTGAACGCCGTCGAACGCATTCTCACCAGCTCGGTCTGCAATGACATCCGGGCGCCGATCGAACACGCGAGAACGCTGCCGCGTGAAGCTTTCACCGATGCTGAGTTTTTTGACGCAGAAATTGAACACGTTTTCTCTGCCAACTGGTGTGCACTGGACTTTGTTGAGCTCGTCGCTGTGCCAGGCAAAATAAAACCGGTCAACCTGGGCGGGATACCGCTTCTGATTACCTGTTCCGACGATGGCAGGCCGCGCGTTTTTCATAACATCGTGCCGTATGACGGCTGCCTTGCCGTGATGGCGGAAGCGGACCACCAGAAAGCGATTCGGGCACCGTACCATGGCTGGCGTTATAGCCTCGAAGGACAACTGCTGGCGATTCCCTATTGGGACGGTACACCTGACGGGAGTAATCTCGATGAACTGGGCGATCGTCCCGGCAACCTTATCGAAGTTGCCTCCGCGGTGTTTGGACCCATCCTCTTCGTCAACCTCTCTGGTACGGCAGAATCATTCGAGACGGCAAGCAGGGAACTGCGCAATATGTTTGATGACTGGGATCTGAATCACCTTCAGATATCTGCATCAGCCGACGGTTCGCCGCTTCTTTTTCCGGAGGCGCTCAGCACCAATTGGAAGACCCACCTTGAGAACTGGGGTATCAACGTGCTTCATGAGGCGTTTGTCCATGACCTCTACGACGCCTCACCTGAGGTTCCCAGGATGACGGAGGACGGTCAACTGACCTTCGAACATTTCATCGATGGACCGATGATGGCTCTAAAATATGTTGAGTCAGATTTTCCGCTGACCTATGGCGATATACCCTTCCCTCATTTGTCCGCTAACACGGACAAACCGCCGCAACATGGATACTTCGGTACTTTTATGCCGAACCTGCACTTCGGCGTCTTCAGCAATCTCATACATTTCATTATTGCCCTGCCTGATAGTGCTGGGGAAACACGCACCTGCCGGGCACAGTTCCTGCACCCCGCTGCAGCAACAGATCCGGACCTGGTTGATGCGAGACTTGTAATAGCAGAAGGCTTTGTCGCAGCGGGTATCGAGGATGCACAGATCACAGAGGCCATCCAGCAGGCAAGACGCTCGCCGGTTTACACTCGCCAGTACTTCTCAGCACGCTGGGACGTAATGCATCACGCATTTACCCGCTGGGTAGTCGCGCAATTTCCTATCTTGGTATAAGTGTTGGTATGGGTGTTGGTATGGGTGTTGGTATAGCACCGCCTGGTTGGCAGCGCGCCATATTTTGGTGAATCTAACCACACCGCCGCCAGCAAAACCTCTCTAACTGATTGATTTTGTTGCCTTCCTTATCTGGCATTCAAATTGCAGCGTATTTCTCCGTTATCACAAAGTATGTATTTAGGAGTTACGATGAATAACACGCGAGAGAATTTCGTGGATGGCAATATCTGGTTGAGAGGTCTGCAGATGATCCTCTTTTTTATCGCCTGGAATATTGCCGAGCTCATTATTGCGCTGCTGGCCATCTTCCAGTTCGTCAGTGCCCTGTTTACCGGATCGGTGAACGAACCACTGCTGCAGTTCGGCAAGAACACTTCAAAGTATGTGCAGGAAGTATTCGACTTCCTGACATTCAACACCGAGGAGAAGCCTTTCCCCTTTTCCGACTGGCCGGACGAGGACCCTGGCGGAGAAGTGTGGCTGGATGACATCGAGGATGCCGAGTTCGAAGAAGTGACTGAAGTGGCCAACGCGGACGAGGTTAAGTCGGATGAGGCCGGAGGCGATACCGCGGATCAGTAAACCGACCCCAAATCCTGATCTGAGCGATTAACTGTTTGCCGCAAACCAGCGCAGCCGTTCTGCAACCAGCCCCGGCACCTCGAGTGGCAACAGGTGGCCACCTTTGAGTTCTTCATAGTGGCACTGATCAAAAAGACCGGCGATCTTCTCACAGAAGATCGCTGGCACGTGTCCTGTTTCCGCGCGCGCATAATAGGCAGGTACCGTGACATGAGGCGCATATTCAAGTACGCCGAGACTACCGGTACTGGCAAAGATATGTGCCTCAACCTGGGGGTCACACTTCAGCGAAACTGAACCATCTTCTGCGTGCTGCAGGCATTGCTGCAGGTACAACTCGAACGCCTCGTCAGACCAGGCGGCAAACATTCCCTTGTCACGCCAGGATGACCTTGGCTCTTCTACTGAAGGCCACTCGGTGCGTCGTTTCAGGGTCTGGGCCACGAGGCCAGCCTGCACCGGGTTGTGCCCCGGGATGTCCAGCCCAAAACGTTCTACCAACTCTTCCGTTGGATGAATCGGTGGATCAAGCAAGGCGATCCGCTTAAACAGTTCGGGGCGTTTAGCTGCGGCCGTCGCCGTGACTATTCCACCAAAGGAAGAGCCGACACCAAACTCGATCCGATCAAACCCTGTGTCTTCAAGTACCTGGTCTGCCACTGCAGCAAGGTCGTCAGCAAAATAGTGCCAGTCATAATCCCCGGGCACGTCACCCGCCCACGAGTCCCCATGCCCTCGTGCGTCAATCGCAATCACGTGAAACTGATCAACAAGTGCCTCAGCGACAAGCTGCCATGTGCCGCCACAGAAACCATTGGCATGATGCAGCAGCATGGGCGGGTTACCTCGCCCGCCAAAATCCCACCCGGCAATGGTCAGCGTGGTGCCTGGTTTGCCTGAATTCTCGATCTCAAACCTTAGCGGTTGTTTGTCTTTCTGCATCATTTTCTATTCGGTCTTAACGGCCTTATTGGAAGGGGGTGTATTCACCAGCACGATACCGGCACCCGCAAGCCCGAGCGCCGCCGCGAGTACCCAGGTGATCGGGTCATCAAATATCACCCAGCCAAAGAAGATACCAAACACCGGACTTAACAATCCAAAGGACGCCATGTTGGATACCGGGTAATGGGCCAGCACCCAGAACCACACAAGAAAGCCAATCGCCACCACGACGATGACCTGGAAGACGAAGATGCCGTAAATCATCGCAGTCGGCTCCCTGATGACAGGCCCAACCAGCATCGCGACAGGAATCAACACCACCGCTGATACTGCAAGCTGGTAAAGGAGATTCATTTCCGCTGACACATAATCCAGCTTGAGTCTCGTAACGAGCGCTATCCCCGCCCAGCAGACGCCACCCGCCAGCGCGAGCAGGTCACCAATCCAGGCCTGTTCTCCTGCATCGCCGAGGTCGCCGGATAACGCCAGCGCGATACCAGCCACCGCGAGGGCGAGGCCCATCGCTTTGTTTCGATGTAACGGTTCGCCCTCAATAAGGAAGTGTGCAGCAAGCGCTACCCACACTGGCATCACGTAAAAGAACAGACTGACTCTCGCCACTGTGGTGTAGTCGAGGGCAAGGAACAGCAGCGCAAACTCCGCGGTAAACAGCAGACCGTTGACCATTCCCCAGGAGAACGACCCGTCGCTTACAGATAACTTGCGCCGCATCAGCCAGGCAAACAACAACACCGGCAGGAATGCGCAGGCGGACCGGAGCCCGGACTGAAAAAGGGGTGAGAAGCCAGCGTTAACCAGCTTGACCAGGGCCTGGTTCAGCCCAAGGACAACACTGAAACCGACGAGGATGGACACGCCGAGGGCATCCATCGCGTCCTTGCGCTGCGGTACGCCGTCAGGTTGAGGCACTGTCGCCAGCGCTTTCCTTCACCTGCAGCACAGCATCGGTGCTGACATTGATGAGTCCGGCCACACGATTTATAAAGATATCCTCGTACCGATCAATGCGACCGTCGGCAAAGGCAACCCGCCAGAGGTCCTCCACCAGCACCAGCTTGTGCTCATCAGAATAGTGCTTGTTCACGAGATGGGTGAAGGATTCGAGACTCATGGTACCGGTCTGGGCATCGGCAAAGACGATCAACTGGTCGAGCAGTTCTTCATCAATATCGAAACGTGTTTTCAGGATGCTGACAATGACATCCTCTTCATCCGGATCTTCTTCAAAGTCCGATTTGGCACAGGCTATCAACAACGCAGCCGCTGCATAGCGGATTTCATAAAGACTGCGTTCACCGTATGCACCCTCCTGGGGCAACAGGTTTGACTCAAAGAAAGCCTCAACGTCCTTATTCATGGTGCCTACTCCTTATCACCAGGAATTCCTTTAATACATGTAACGAGGTACATCTCGCCAAGTGTAGCAGGGAACTGCCGGAAAGGGCGCTCACAAAGTGCTAAAATGCCGCGCCTCAAATATCAACAAGTAGCACCGGAAATCGCGACAGCTGACATGAACGAAAATTACAGAAATAACCTGCCTGGAACAGACCTCGACTATTACGACACGCGCAGCGCGGTAAATGACCTGGTGCCGGGGAGCTATGAAAAGCTGCCATACACTTCCCGCGTACTCGCCGAGAACCTGGTTCGCCGTTGTGACCCGGCATCGTTGAACGACTCGCTGATGCAGATTATTGAACGAAAACGCGAACTGGACTTTCCCTGGTTTCCGGCAAGGGTGGTCTGCCACGACATCCTTGGACAGACAGCACTGGTTGATCTCGCTGGTCTCAGGGACGCCATTGCAGAAAAAGGTGGTGACCCGGCACTGGTTAATCCCGTTGTACCAACGCAGTTGATCGTTGATCACTCCCTTGCCGTTGAGCACGCCGGTTTTGACCCTGACGCATTTGAGAAGAACCGCGCTATCGAGGATCGACGTAACGAGGACCGGTTCCACTTTATCAACTGGACCAAGCAGGCATTCAAGAACGTTGACGTGATCCAGCCCGGCAACGGCATCATGCACCAGATCAACCTCGAAAAAATGTCACCGGTCATTCATTCAAGAGATGGTGTGGCCTTCCCTGACACACTGGTCGGCACCGACAGTCATACGCCACACGTGGACGCTCTTGGCGTTATCGCCATTGGTGTCGGCGGTCTTGAGGCCGAGAACGTAATGCTGGGCCGCGCTTCCTATATGCGCCTGCCTGATATCGTTGGCGTCGAACTCAAAGGAAAGCGCCAGCCCGGTATCACCGCAACCGACATCGTACTCGCGCTGACAGAATTCCTGCGTGAGGAACGCGTGGTTTCCGCCTACCTTGAATTCTACGGCGAAGGTGCGAGCGATCTCACCCTGGGTGACCGCGCCACCATTTCCAACATGACACCTGAGTTTGGCGCAACTGCAGCGATGTTCTATATCGATGAAAAGACCATCGACTACCTGAAGCTGACCGGGCGAGAAGACGAGCAGGTCAAGCTTGTTGAACACTACGCTAAGCACACCGGCCTCTGGGCTGACGATCTCACCAACGCCGAGTACGAGCGTGTGCTGACCTTCGACTTGTCAAAAGTTGTTCGCAACATTGCCGGGCCGTCAAACCCGCATAAGCGTGTCGCCACCACAGATCTCGCCAGCGCAGGCATTACCGGCGTCGTGGAGAACGAAGCAGGCAAGATGCCGGATGGCGCTGTCATCATCGCTGCGATTACCAGCTGCACAAACACCAGTAACCCACGGAACGTGATTGCTGCCGGCCTGCTGGCACGCAACGCTAATGCCAGGGGCCTTACCCGTAAGCCATGGGTGAAGTCATCTCTTGCACCCGGCTCAAAGACCGTGAAGCTCTATCTTGAAGAAGCGGACCTGTTGCCTGAACTGGAGCAGCTTGGTTTCGGTATCGTCGCCTTTGCCTGCACAACGTGTAATGGCATGAGCGGCGCGCTGGATCCTGTCATTCAGCAGGAGGTGATTGACCGCGATCTTTACGCCACAGCGGTCCTGTCAGGCAATCGTAACTTTGATGGCCGGATTCACCCCTATGCGAAACAGGCATTCCTCGCGTCACCACCACTGGTTGTTGCCTACGCCATTGCCGGTACCGTTCGATTTGATATTGAACGCGATGTCCTCGGCACTGATCCTGACGGCAACCCGGTTACCCTGAAGGATATCTGGCCAAGCGATGAGGAAATCGACGAGATTGTTGCCAGGTCGGTGAAGCCTGATCACTTCCGCCAGGTCTACATTCCGATGTTCGAAATCAAGGACGAGGCGGAGAGCAACATCAGCCCGCTGTACGACTGGCGTGAAAAAAGCACCTACATCCGACGCCCGCCATACTGGGAAGGCGCACTTGCTGGTGAGAGAACATTAGCCGGTATGCGGCCGCTTGCAGTCCTTGGAGACAACATCACCACCGATCACCTATCACCATCCAACGCGATCCTGGCAAGCAGTGCGGCCGGTGAGTACCTTGCAAAAATGGGCCTGCCAGAGGAAGACTTTAACTCGTATGCGACACACCGCGGCGATCACCTGACCGCACAGCGCGCCACTTTTGCCAACCCGAAACTCTTTAATGAGATGGTCCAGGAAAATGGTGAAACCGTGCAGGGGTCCCTGGCGCGGATTGAGCCGGAGGGTAAGGTCACGCGCATGTGGGAGGCAATCGAGACCTACATGGATCGCGGCCAGCCGCTGATTATCGTTGCAGGTAAAGATTACGGCCAGGGTTCTTCACGCGACTGGGCTGCCAAAGGTGTTCGCCTGGCTGGCGTTGAAGCGATCGTCGCAGAGGGCTTTGAACGGATTCATCGGACCAACCTGGTCGGCATGGGCGTGCTGCCACTGGAATTCCAGAATGGCGAAACACGAGAAACCTATGGCATCGATGGCACCGAAACATTTGACGTCATCGGTACGCCAACACCACGTGCCAACCTGACGCTGGTGATCAACCGCACAAACGGTGAAAAAGTAGAAGTACCGGTAACGTGTCGTCTCGACACGGCCGAAGAGGTCAGCGTTTATGAAGCTGGCGGCGTATTGCAGCGATTTGCACAGGACTTCC
Organism: Pseudomonadales bacterium; assembly: GCA_963921285.3. Taxonomy (GTDB): domain Bacteria; phylum Pseudomonadota; class Gammaproteobacteria; order Pseudomonadales; family Azotimanducaceae; genus UBA9659. Next base: position 3,649,333 of record CAWUFD020000015.1, on the reverse strand, counting down.
TGGAGGCTACCGGCACATGAGTGCAGTCAAACACGCACCACAGATCAGGATCCCCGCAACCTATATAAGGGGCGGGACCAGCAAAGGCGTCTTTTTCAAACTGGACGAAATGCCTCCGGCCGCGCAGGTCCCGGGAGAAGCGCGGGATAACCTGCTGCTGCGCGTAATCGGCAGCCCGGATCCGTATGCAAAACACACCGATGGGATGGGCGGCGCAACATCCAGCACAAGCAAGACCGTTATCCTGTCGCCGAGCGAGCAGCCGGATCACGATGTGGATTACCTGTTTGGCCAGGTCTCGATCGATTCACCTTTTTTAGACTGGAGCGGTAACTGCGGCAATTTGTCCGCTGCGGTGGGTCCCTTTGCGATTGCAAGCGGCATCATCGATGCCAGTACACTGCCACGCGATGGTATCGCGGTGGTGCGTATATGGCAGGTGAACATAGGCAAGACTATCGTCGCACATGTGCCGATGACCGATGGTATGCCACAGGAAACCGGGGACTTTGAACTGGACGGTGTGACCTTCCCCGCCGCAGAAGTGCAGGTCGACTTCATGGACCCTGCGGACGATGACGAAGGCTCCATGTTCCCAACCGGCAACCTGGTTGACGACCTTGAAGTACCAGGCGTCGGCACGTTGAAGGCAACCATGATCAACGCTGGTATTCCAACTATCTTCGTGAATGCGGAAGCCATCGGCTACACGGGTACAGAGCTGCAGGATGACATCAACAATGACGATGCTGCACTCCAGAAATTTGAAACCATCCGCGCCCATGGCGCCGTCAGGATGGGCTTGATCAGCGACGTCAGCGAAGCAGCTGGCAGGCAGCACACACCAAAGGTTGCCTTTGTTACACCACCTGCCGCCTATACCGCTTCAAGTGGCAAAGAAATCAGTGAAGGCGATATCGACCTGCTGGTTCGGGCGCTTTCCATGGGCAAACTTCACCACGCAATGATGGGCACTGCTGCTGTCGCCATCGGCACCGCCGCGGCAATCCCGGGTACGCTGGTCAACCTTGCGGCCGGAGGCGGCGAGCGCGAGGCGGTCAGGTTCGGGCATCCATCCGGTACATTGCGGGTTGGCGCTGAAGCCCACCAGGCAGACGGTGAATGGCAAGTTTCCCGTGTGTCGATGAGCCGCAGCGCACGCATATTGATGGAAGGCTGGATCCGAATTCCCGGAGACATTCTCTAGCGCCGTTTGTTAACCCCGACCGCCACGCCCTTCGGGGCCTGCTGGCGGTCTTTGCCCGTCGCGTTCTTCTGGTCTCTCTTCTGCGGTCCGATTGCGCCCACTAAGATCATCCCGCTCTTCCTGGTTGAGAGAGAAGACATTACGCGGCAGTTCATCACCGATATTGGTATTGCGCCTGATGATGTCAGACAGGCGGGTCCGCTCTACGTCCCTTCGCTCATCCTGTGTCAGGGTGCGGGTATACCAGAAGCGGTCACCGTCGCGCAGTGCTTCGAACTGACGCGTGATGATGATTGAGAAGGTTTCACCGAGGTGGCTGTCTTCCAGGTGATCCTCTGCAAGACCACCTACCCACAGATCCACATCATCAACGCTGAGGTATGCGGTCGCCAGGCGGTCAACCACATCCTGGTTCCCGCTGATGTCGGCAAAGCTTGTCGCCCGATCAAGGCCAAGCTCTTCCCGCACATCATTGTAAGAGCCGAGCCCGTGGTCACGCCCTCGCTGGATGTTCAGCGCGGCAAGGTCAAAACCGGCACTGGGCGGCGCACCGAAGAGGAAGTTGCGAACATCGTCGATCACCTGCGCGTCGACCTGCTGGCAACCCTGCGCGGCAAATCCACGAAAGATCGCCTCCATCTGTCCTTCAACCTGCAGCAGGTCCGGCCTGAAGAAGGCATCGCGCAACGCAAGTGGCCCATCGGCAAACTCGGAACCATCAGGGTTTAACCTTAAGAGGTTTGCAGACAGCGCACTATGTCCGAATCGATAGGCTGCGGTTGAAAACTCATTGGCAATCGACGCATCCACCTCCGGCTGGTAGCCACGATATCGATCAAGCGCGCGAGGACCCAGCAGCGCTGGCAGGAACTCCCGGTAAGTAATCACCTGCATCTGTGCACCAACGATCTGCCTGGCCTTCTGGAACACCGCTTCAACCGACATGTCCGGATTATCTGCCTCAATTTCATCGACGAGCCTGTTATGTTCACGGACAAACAGCGTATGCATGGCGACGAGACCCACCTGCTCATTTGCCCTCACGTCACCCGCGAGAAACAAAGTTGGCGCATCACCACCCGCGTTGTGCAGACCATCCACATTAAAAGGCAGCAGGTTCCCTGCTGAAGTCTTGAGGTAAGCGGTGCCCTCCTCCCGCAGTGCTGTCGCTCGCTCGGCATCGCTGCCGTAAACGTTTGATGCATCTATCCATGCGGTAATTTCATTCAGCTGCTCACGCGGTGTCGTGATACCGGTTTCCGGGTCGTAAACACTGCGGTTCAGGGAAATCGTGCTGCCAGGGTAAAAATGCAGATCATCAACCGGTACGCTGATCGGCGCTGGTTCTTCCGGGTCTGCACCATCAGTCAGGTCGATGTCATGATCCAGGAACTGGCCCCACTGCCACAGGAAGTCTGTTGCGCCATAGCTGTTGACCTCGGCTTCCTCCTGGGCAAACACAGTATTGCTGATCACCCTGGCAGAGGGTCGACCCTCGCCCGCGAGTGAGGCGATACCATCCGCGTAGTCCGCACTGGTCATTCTCGCAAGGGGAATAAGCGCTGCACCTTCAAGCGGTGAAGCAAGATTGTTACCGGTACCGTTAAACGTCCTGACCTCGTCAGCGATGACAGGCGCCGCCTCTCGGCCACCCCGATCGCGATCAGGAGTCGGTTTGATATCCCGCACCGGTGAAACCGGGTTGTCGGGGTTACGGTTATGATCGTGCGCCAGCGATTCAGACGCGTGACCAAAATAGAGCAGCAATAAAAGAAATAACGTTCGGCCCATGTTGAAGTCCCTTTTTCAGGTTGTTGAATGTAGGGACTTCAACGCAGGAGCTGCGTTCAGGTTGACAGGCGAGTCAGCGGATTTTGGTCACTTCGACCGTCCGTCGAATAATGTCGATGAGCGGTAGTTTCAGGGACGATTGGTCAGTCGGAATAGAAATGTTTCCGAGACGTTTTCGTTCATAGGTCGATTGCCGTACTTCTCTTCCCAGCCATCTGCAAAGCCGACAAACTCCCCGGCGTCGGTCACCTGCTCAGCGACCAGCTCATAGATGTTGCCATCAATTTGCATGCGGACATTCGGGTTTACCGCGATGTGTTCAACCCACTCGGTACGGTTATCGCCCGCAAAGATGTACATATGACCCGGTCGCCCAAGCACCCAGAGGTTCACCGAATAAGGTTCCTCTGGGCGGGTTTCGAGCTGAATGATGCTTGCGCCAGCGACACTGGTCCAGTCATCCGGACCAGCCACTACCGGCCCTTCAAGGGCTCCGCCGGAAATCGGCAGGTATTCGCTGCAACCGGCCAGCAGGACCAGCGTCAGCAGAGTGGCAAACGCGCGCATGGATACAGGTGTTATTCCTGCTCCATTGACCAGGTTTTGCTGGTGAGGCGGGCAAGTTCCCATTCGGACAGCGACTCGTCCACCTCGTGATACTGCACCTGCTTCTTCACCTCTGCAGTTTCAGCACGGAAGAGTTCAGTTGTCGTTTCGAGTTGCGGCATTGTCATGGGTCCAGCCTCATAAAAAGAAAGTAATGATGTCCAACGGACAAGCGCTAATGTAGCAGTCGAACCTGGAATCAATTAAGGAATAATTAGCAACTAATACATTCCCAATTGGAAACATTCATTTTTGAGCATTTCAGCCCCGGATAACTGACAAAACATGACGCTTTTCTGTCACTGAATGTCACAAAACCAATTTTTGTCACCCGATGATCACCATGACCAAAATTGCGCCAATCACCATAAGTCACTGTTTTATATGACTTTACCAGCAGCCTGAAAAAGTTGGCACGCCGTTTGAATACTTAGGGGCATTCAACAAATTTTAACTTTTTCAGATTAAACGCAGGACGCAAAAGACATGAACAACGTAACCAAGACAATCACAGGTATCGCATTCGAAATGATCGCTAACGGCGCTATGGCCGGTTCACTGGGCGATGATTCTTCTGACACTTCTACTGTAACGCTGGAAGTCACCGACAAGGTGCAGGTGTCATCTATCTCTGACATCTCTCTCGGTGCATACAACGGTACTGACGCCAACATGAACGGCGGCACTTCATACTGTGTATTCAGGAACGGCGGCGACAACTACCGCCTCAAGCTGACCACCGACCAGGCTGGCGGCTTTGAAGTGAAGTCTGCAACCACCAGCGACACCATCGACTTTACTGCCAAGATCGACACCGACACTGACGCATCAGATGGCACGGCTATCCTGCACGGCGCCTGGAGCGCAAACATGGCTGGCAGCAACCAGACCAACTGTGGCGGCAGCGACAACGGCGCTCTCTACGTAGAGTTCGCCCAGGCTGACCTGCTGGCAGTAAGCTCCGGTAACGACTACCAGGCTGTAATCACCGTATTCGTAGAGCCTATCTAAACTGTTTGTCCCCCCCAAAGCAGTACTTTAAGCGCCCCTTGTGGGCGCTTTTTTATTTCTACCTGGCAACAACGTCATCCCGAAGAGAGCGGCTTTGCCTGCCCACCACCCCCGTCATCCCAGACGGAGTAGCCAAAGGCCCCTCACCCACGTCATCTCGAACGGAGCAGCAGGCACCCCCACCCCTGTCATCTCGAACGCAGCAGCCGCAGGCTGCGTAGCTGAGAGATCTCGGCTCTCGCGAGACCCAGATCCCTCGGCTTACGCTCGTGCGCGAGCCCGGTCGGGATGACGACGAGTGTAGGGATTTACGCTCTCTGCCCTCGTCAGGAACGGAGCAGCCAAAGGCACCCCAAACCCTGTCATCTCGAACGCAGCAGCCAAAGGCTGCGAAGCTGAGAGATCTCCGCTCTCGCGGGACTATCAACTGGCCCCCGAAGACCTTTTCCACAATCAAAACCCTCCAGAATGCCCATCGTGAAGTGACAAACATCGGCAACAAAGGTGACAGATCTTTGCAGATCCGGTCAGCAACTGTCGCAGGTTGTCAGGCTCTCAGGCTTGGCTCCCGGCATTGAAAAATCACCTAAGTAACTGATTTATATCAGCTTCACTGAGCCCGGCAAAAGTTGGCACGGCGTTTGAATATTCATAGCCAGAAACCAATTAACACTTTTACCGAATTTAAAGATTAGCAAGGTGAGCAACATGAACAACGTAACGAAGACAATCACAGGTATCGCATTCGCAATGATCGCTAACGGCGCTATGGCCGGTTCACTGGGCGATGATTCTTCCGACACTTCTACCGTAACGCTGGAAGTCACCGACAAGGTGCAGGTGTCATCTATCTCTGACATCTCTCTCGGTGCGTACAACGGTACTGACGCCAACATGAACGGCGGCACTTCATACTGTGTATTCAGGAATGGCGGCGACAACTACCGCCTCAAGCTGACCACCGACCAGGCTGGCGGCTTTGAAGTGAAGTCTGCTACTACCAGCGACACCATCGACTTTACTGCCAAGATCGACACTGACACTGATGCATCAGATGGCACGGCTATCCTGCACGGCGCCTGGAGCGCGAACATGGCTGGCAGCAACCAGACCAACTGTGGCGGCAGCGACAACGGTGCTCTCTACGTAGAGTTCGCCCAGGCTGACCTGCTGGCAGTAAGCTCCGGTAACGACTACCAGGCAGTCATCACAGTTTTTGTTGAACCTATCTAAGCGTCCCTCTCCTTCGCGGAGTTAGATAGGATTAGTGACCGGCCGCTCTGCGGCCGGTTTACTTTCCGGCCGAGACTGACAAGATACACCCACATGAAAACCATCCGCGCCATAGCCATCATCGCAGCGCTTGTGCTGTGCAAACCTGCCGCTGCAGGCCAGGCGGATTACTTTAATCTCTATAACGTCCCTAATGGACAATTCAACTTTGGCACCTGGTCCATCGGCATGGGTGACCAGGCGATGATTGCACTCTTCTGTGTGGCATCAGCGAACTACAACAACGCCTACAACGATCCACCGCCTGTGGTTGACCCACCTGCGCAACACTTTCCCTACGACATCAAGGTAGCTACCCGAAACGCTGATCCAGGCTACTACATGTACCTCAATAATGACGACTCCAACACCGGCAACGCGCGCCTCACGGTCACCTTTGAGCATCGTGACATGCTGGAAGGCACCGGCTGGGAAACGCTCATCCATGACACCTACGTTTCACACGCACATGACGGTCAGTTCAAACGCTGCAAGAACGGCAAGAACTCCCAGCTCAGGATCAGCATCCCCCAGTTGCAGTTACAAAATGCGAGAGCTGGTGCCTACCGAGGCAGGTGGACTGCAACCGGGATAGGCGGTAGTTCCGGCACAGTCGTTGACTCAGATAACTTCCGCTCGGACCTTGTCGTTTCTGACATCGTCAGGGTTTCAGGTCTGACCGACATCGCCTTTGGCGTTCACGTACCCGGTGCGGATCAGGTCGGTGAACGTACGTTCTGTGTGTATGCAAACAACGACAGCGCGCTATACAACGTGACGATCTCATCGCCGAACCAGGATGGTGGCGGAAACTTTTTCCTGAAAAGTCCGGATGACACCATTCCCTACAGCCTGTATTTCAAGGACAACACATCTGCTGGTTTTGGCACCGCGGTAGGTACTGCTGCCATCAATGGCAACGGCAACAACTCTGCTAACGACTGCGGTTCAGTACATAACGCAAAGATATCTGTGTCGGTTGCAGATGCGGACATCGTTCCTTCAAAGACGGGCAACTACTCTGACACGCTGACAATCCTTGTCGCGCCAAACTGATTACGAGCTGAGAGACTCGAACGCGAGACGCAAATCGCTTCCAAGCTGATGCCTTGCAGCTTCACGATTCCCTGATCGCAGCACCGCTGCCGGATGCAGGGTTGCCAGCAGCCGGTAGTCACCGAGATCATAGATGTGGCCCAACAGATCCCGAAGCTTCACCGGCCGACCGGTCACCGCGCTCGCCGCGGTCACGCCAAGACAGATAATGAGCTCTGGTTTTACCGCATCAATTTCATTCTGGAGCCAGTGCCTGCACGCGTGCACTTCTCCTTCCCTAGGTTTTTCATGCAGTCTTCTCACTGGTGTTGCACGAAACTTGAAGTGTTTCACTGCATTGGTCAGATACACCGCGCCACGATCGACGTCGATTTCCTGCAGCACTTCATCAAGCAGCTGACCCGCTGGCCCAACAAAGGGTCGCCCTTCAAGATCTTCATGATCTCCTGGCTGCTCGCCGACGATCATTACCCTCGCATCAGGCGGTCCTTCACCAGGTACAGCCTGCGTCGCCGCTTGCGATAGAGCGCAGTTCTCACACGCGCGAACGCCAGCAGCAATCTGATCCAGGCGTGCATCACTTGAGATAATTTTCTCTTCGAGCAGCTGACTGTAAGATGCCGGGCGCTCGCCACAGCGCAACGATGGTGCCGGTGTTTCCGCTGTAATCATTCGATCAACCCGCTCGTCCGCATGAATGAGAAGATCAGAAATCGTTGCCGCCTCAGGCAGATGCTTCCAGTATTTCTGCGGCATCTCCGCGCGCATCGCATCGGTTTTGACGCGTGCCGGGTTAAAGATGTTGCGGTAATAGATCTTCCACATCTGATCGAGTTCATCCGTTGCCATGTGCGCGCGATTAAGACCTTCTGTGATCAACGGCTTGCCGCTACCCTCCCAGTGAGCACAACCCATTGGAGTCAGCAGTGACCAGCGCATGTTGGTAAAACGACGTGAGAAGAACCTGGCAACAAGACCAATGACGTAATGTTCTGGCTCGAACCAGGCTACAAAACGCTCCTCACCTGAATCGTTAACCTGCTTAAACCTGACAAACGCCTTCATCTTGTGGAAATCGCGATGCACTGACTTATCGTACCGATGCATTCGGGCGACAATCGGGTCCCCTCCCAGTGACAGTAGATGAGGCTCACCGTGGGTTAAACGCCAGAGCACCTGGTAAAGGAGCGACCAGCGATCAGGTGATCGATGGCATGAAACAAATCTGGCGAGTCTCGCAAATTCACGTGGCACATCGACGCCTGCGTTGACACTTTCATGGAGGTCAGCCCCTGGTTCTTCGACCCACCAGACCAACGCTGGTAACAGCTCGGCCTTCAGCGCATGTTTTGCCGCTGCCCTGAAACCTTCATAGTCAGGCCGAAACGCTATTCTGTTGGTCTGCTGCGACTCGGTAGCAGGGTCATCAAACAACCCGGGTTGTCTCATCAGGCTACAACCCCAGCTGCAGTTGCCCGGAAGCATTGCCAAGGTGCTGGCGCAACACATGACTTTCCAGGTCGGTAGTTTGAGGACGATGGTCGGCGCAAATAATGAAGGGCATCGCTTTTTTCACACCGCACCGCAACGCAACCAGGTCCTGCAGCCTGATTTTCTGCCAGCGCCTGATACGCAGTAGCTGACCCACGGTTTTTGTGCCAAGGCCAGGTACACGTAACAATATTTCTTTTGGTGCCCGGTTCACATCCACCGGGAATCTTTCCCTGTGACCCAGCGCCCAGGCCAGCTTCGGATCGATATCCAGGGGTAACATGCCTGAATGTTCCGCTGTTGACGTCACTTCATCAGGCGAATAACCGTAGAAGCGTAATAACCAGTCTGCCTGGTATAGCCTGTGCTCACGCATCAGCGGCGCTGGCTGCAGTGGCAGATTTTTTGACGCGTCCGGTATCGGACTGAACGCAGAGAAGTAAACACGTTTCAGGCGGTAACTCGCATACAGTTCCGAAGATGTCCTGGGGATGGTCGCATCAGTGGAGCCGTCAGCACCGATCAGCATCTGTGTTGATTGACCGGCCGGTGCAAACTTTGGTGCCCTGGCACGAACTGGCCTGTTTGAGATTTTGGGCTTTGACTCAGCGGCGGCTTCCCGCCGCGTCCTGATCCGTGCCATCGACTGCTTGATGGTCCGGTGATCTTTTTCAGGTGCCAGCTGCAGCAGGGACGTTGAAGTCGGCAGCTCCATGTTGATGCTTAATCGATCAGCGTATTGACCGGCCAGGGCAAGCAACTCCCCGTCTGCATCAGGAATCGTTTTCAGGTGAATGTATCCGCGGAAGTCATGTGTTTCTCGAAGCTCCCTTGCAACGATCACGAGTTGTTCCATGGTGTAGTCAGGGCTCTGGATAATGCCGGACGACAGAAACAGACCTTCGATGTAGTTGCGCTTGTAAAAATCGAGCGTCAACTTCACCACTTCATCGGTCGTAAATCTCGCCCTTGGCACATTGCTGGAATTGCGATTAACACAGTAGTGACATTCGTACTGGCAGAAATTCGTCAGCAGAATCTTTAGAAGGGAAATGCACCGGCCATCTGGCGTATAGGAATGGCAGATGCCCATGCCGCCGGTAGAACCAATACCACGTCCGTTGCTTGAGTTTCGTCGCTCGGTGCCGCTCGACGCGCAGGATGCATCGTACTTCGCTGCATCAGCGAGAATCTCCAGTTTCTTGATAAGCTCCATTGTACTGAATATACATACAGTAGTTTTGCAGTCAATGGCAGGAGTGAGAAAAGTGACTTTTTGGCGATAGACCAGGTTAGGTCACCTGTAAAGCTGGTAGTCTGGGGTGTGGTTTTTACAAGCACTCGGTTACCCAATATTGAACAGGATATTGAACAGCGCATGTCCAGCAGCCCCGGATGATGTAACCGAAGCCTGGCTGACCGGTTTGCTTCACGAGCGTGAACTGCTGGATGCAGAGCGCAGTGTTGCATCGGTTTCCTGGCAGAAGTTGCAGGCGGGCCTGGGAAGCCTGGCGGTTCGCCTGGATGTTCGCTACGACGGTGAAACGGATGCACCTACGTCGTTTTTTGGGAAGTTCCTGCTTGAGGACCAGGACGGCAAACTACCGGAGGCTGCCCGGGACCTGGCCAAAAAAGAAGTCTACTTCTACAACGAAATGGCGGACGCTGGCATTAGAACGCCAAAGTGCTACTACGCTGGCTTTGATGATCAGAACCTGTTCATTCTGCTCGAACTTCTCCCTTCCTCAACCTGGCCGGATCAATTCTCATCAGCGAGCCCTGCACAGACGTCACTGGTCATTAAAGCGATGGCCACAATGCACGCCAGATGGTGGCAGGACGCTGCTCTGGCTGAGGCAGATTGGCTACAACAAGACCTGAACATCGATGCTGCGGAAACGAGCGAAACGTTCAGAGCCGGCATATCAATGTTTACTGAAGAATACGGTCAGCAATTCCCAAACCTGAACGAAGCCGGGAAGATTTTCGCAGCGCTTCTGGACAAGGCACCAAACCTCATCAAGCCGAGAAAACCAACATCGAAAGGCACGCTGCTACATGGAGACCTGCGCCTGGATAACCTCTGTTTTGTTGATGACGAGGTGATACTCACGGATTGGCAACTGGTGAGATTCGGCAATGCCATCGTTGACCTGACTTTCTGGCTTTGCTGCAACTACGAACCCTCCGCGCGCCGCGCGCAGGAGTCGCACATACTTGAACAATATAGCGCCGAGCTAAAGCGACATGGTATTCACTATCCGGTGAAGAAGCTCAGAAAGGATATTCGATTCCAACTGATTGGCCGCTGTATGGCACGCCTCGGCAGTTATGCTGTCACCAGGCAAACCGTTTTCTCTTCAGATCACGGCGAGGCGTTCCTGCATTACGACCTGCAGGGTATAGAGGCGATGCTGAACGATTACGAGGTGCTTTCCTATCTTCGCTTTATTGCACGCCTGCTCAGCGTTTACGCCGGTTTCCTGAGACTGACTGAAGCCTTAAAGGACAAACTGGTACCAGGGCGCTGAAGCACTACTCGCGGCGATTCTGGTAGTGAACTTTGCGTCCCCTGAACGGCACGTCTTTACCTTCGTCATAACGCGAGGCTGGCTGATCGACCTCAAAGAGAGGTTCCCAACAACCATGTGATGTCAGCAGTTGCTGCAACCTCTCCTGCTCAGACGCAGGCACTTCTCGGAAACGCGCCTGCAACTCTTCCAGGCACCAGGTTCGATACTGTGATACCGGCACATCACGATATTGCACGTTTTGCACAATGGGGTCGAAACGCTCCCGACCTTCCCGCCAGGCCCTGGCGTTGTCATTGAGGTAAGGCAGGTACGCCTCACCAACATCACGAAGAATGGGCGACAGATCACCCGGCACCGTCGACAACAGATCACCTTGCATCTCACTGCCGCGTGCATTCCAGAGCCTGGCCTGCCATTCGAAAACGGCCGGTGCACGTAGCCGCATGATGTCAGACGCTGTGGGGTCCTGGGAAAAGTGCCGGAACATCGACGCAAAGAATCCAAAGTCACCCAGTGTCGGGCGACTGCCCAACAGGTACGGCCGACTCGAGAAGATCGCTTCGAGTCTGTCGAGGGTATCGAGATAGATCGACTCCACATGGTCCCACGTGTTCGCATCCACGCCGTCCCGAATGACATATTCGACATGCTGGCGCCTGCGGATAAACGCCCGCTTAAAAAACCCCGGCGCTGGTTCATCCGGCATTAGCTCGTCGACAATCTTGCGGGACAGGTGATACCGGTCTGCTTTGTAACTCCAGCGGTAGTGCATTGCCGGTCGCCACAACCATTCTTCGGCATAGTCCTCGAGTAGAAAACTGAGGAAGCGGAGCACGGGATCAGTCGGGATAACAGGAAACTCCGGAGACCCAGCCTCAAACCAGGCAATCATCGGCGTGGTATCCGTCATGAAACGCCCATCGCCAAGCTCAACGGCCGGCATTTGCGCAGCGCCGGTTTCATGTTTGAGCCGACCCATCGTTTTGCGATTCAGGACAACAAACTCATACGGGATTTCTTTGTAGCGAAGATAACCTTCCATCTTGCCGGTGTAGTAAGAAATCTTCAGACCGTAAAGCTTGATGCCATTCAAGTGTGGTCGATCAGACAAGTGAGGCATGCTGGCCGCCGTCGATAACGATGTTCTGGCCCACTATAAAACGTGACAGCTCACTGCACAGCAACGCAGCCATCGGCGCAAGATCATCGGCATCACCAACAAAGCCCGCTGGAATATGATTGTTGGCAAGAAAGTGTGGACGCACAACCTCAGGGTCAGGCTCCAGGCCAAACGCTTCCGCGTAGTCCTTCATGATCTCGTTAGCACCTTCGGTGGCGAACATGCCTGGCAACAGGTTGTTGATGTTCACACCGTGTTTTGCAATCTCCCTGGAAACGCTGGCGGTATAGTTGATTAATGCTGACCTCGCCGGACCCGACATGAGCCGCCAGATCATCGGGTTCTTGGCAGAGAAGGTCGCGATGTTAACGATGCGACCCCAACCCTTCTCTTTCATTTCAGGTATGTAGTGGCGCATCAGTTCAATCGGGCCAATCAGGGTTGTCTCCACCGAATCACGCCACATGTCAGGCGTCACCTTGAGAAAATCGCCATTGGGCGCTGGCGGTTTGATCGTGATGGCGAGGATATCCGGGTCGGGGCAAGCCGCAAAAAGCGCCTGCCTGCCTTCCTCCGTGGAAGAATCCGCTACAACCGGGGTCACCTTAACGTCATATTTTTCCGCAATCTCTTGCGCGGCTTTCTTCAAACGTTCTTCACGCCGTGCGGTGATCACAAGTTCTGCACCGGCTTCTGCGAGTCTCTCCGCGGTTGCCCTGCCCATGCCGGCAGAGCCGCCTGCCATGATGGCTTTCTTGCCTCTGATTTTTAAGTCCATGTTCTATCTCCAATAACAGTTAGGTAATCGATTCGTTCAGCATCTTGCGGGCGATCCGCTCAGCGATCATGACGCATCCGAGGTAAGTGTTGCCGGAAGGGATAGTCGGCATTGCTGAGGCATCCGCCACACGAAGTCCTTCGACGCCAAGCACTCGACAGTCCGCGTCTAGGACCATGCCCATCGGGCAGGTACTGGTCATATGACCGTAGCTCACGGTAAGTCGCTCTAATGCGATGTTGACCGCATCCTTTGCCTGCAGGTCCAGTGGATTACTCTGCACGCAACCGAGTGATCGATAAGCATCGGTCCGCTCCCACGCGGCAACGCGATCAAACCCGTGTCGCAACCGCTCAAGGCCATCATCAGGAAATGGCGGCACTGTAACGATGGGTGCGCTGCCTGGTTCCTCTCCAAGTTTGACCCTACCCAATCCCGAAGACCGCAGCAGGAATACCGCCATCAGGAAACTGGTGGGCCCATCCGTCAGCGAAGACGCGATAGGAAAAAGGTGATAATCCGGATTGATGCCATCGGATGCGCCGATGTAGAGGCTCTGTGCCGGCCCTGCTGTACCGCCACGAGGACCTTCATGCTGGTACCCGATGCCGGGGCCAATGTGATCGCTCATGGTTTCACCCACCGGCAGATCCTTATGCAGCGCGATGCCGTGCTCTGATAGATGAGAAGCCGGCCCAATACCGGAGCGCATCAGGAGGTTCGGCGTCCAGAGTGCGCCGGAGGTAACCACTACTTCATCGGCACGAATCTCCTCGCCGTTCTTAAGTCGCACGCCAACGGCGCGATGACCATCCAGTTCGATATGTTCAACTTCTGCACCGGTACGAATTGCGAGGTTGGTGCGTTCCCTCACTGTTGTGCCGAGGTAAGCCAGAGAGGTAGAAACACGTTTGCCGTCGTCATCGATCGTGACAGGGAAGACACCGAGCCCAGGCAACTGGCTTCGATCGTTGATATCCGTGATGGCTGTTGCACCGGCTTCGACCATGCCGTCTTGAAAAGCAACCTGCGCACGACCCATTTCCTCACGCCGCCAGCGCCTGATCGGCAGTGGGCCATTGTTGCCGTGCAGATCAGAATCCATGAAGTCGCGATCCGTCTCAGCGGCTTTAAATGTATCGATCACATCTTCCCAGCCCCAACCGGTCAGGCCTGATGCTTCCCAGCCGTCATAGTCTTCTGGCAGACCGCGCAACGTTGCCATGCCGTTGACTGCTGAGGTGCCTCCAAGCATACGTCCCTGCACGGTTGGGATGAGCTGCGATCCGAGAAACATCGGCGTCATGGGTATGTTCTCAGCACCAAGCCAGCTTTCGCTCGCACGAGTTGGTTCAAACACGCTGTCGCCATACACACTGTCATCAGGACCCGCCTCGAGGAGTGTGATGTTCAGACTGGCCTCTTCGCTGAGGCGCGAAGCGAGCACAGAGCCCGCCGTGCCTCCCCCTACGATAAGGATGTGTTTATCCGCCATAGCCTTTCCCTTTACGTTGTTCCCGATTAGGACGTTTGTCCTAATATCTATGAATTCAGTGCGCGTGTCAATTAGGATTATCGTCCTAATTCTGATATTTTTGTTTGATGACAAAGAAAACACCAACGTCACAGAAAATCCTCGAGGCTGGGAGAACCCTTTTTAACGCAAACGGATACGCGGCGACGTCGCTCAATGACATCGCTCATATGGTTGGCATTTCCAAAGGCAACCTGACCTATCACTTTCGTACCAAGCTGGACCTCGCAGCGAGACTGAGGGAGGAAACCCGCAAGATCACCGCTGACCGCAGGCAGCACCTCGAACCGGGCGATGTCGCTGACGACTACGTTGAGCACCTGCTATTCGGGATGAACATGACCTGGAACAATCGCTTCCTGTTGCGTGACCACATCGATGGACTCACCGGCGAGGGCGAGCAAAACACTGAACTCGCCTCGGACTTTGAAGAGTTACTCACGCTGATTCAAAGGATCGACGCGGCCGGTATGTTCAGGCGTGATTCGGTCTACGACGTTGAAGTATTAACCCGTTCAATCTGGATGGTGTCTCGCTACTGGATGGACTACCTGAGGGAGATCGAAGGGCGTACAACCATCTGCTGGGAAGACCAGGAACGCGGCATCAAACACCATTTTGCAGTGTTGTTACCATGCCTGACAGCGGCGGGACGTAGAAAGTTTGAAGCTGCGCTCGCTGATGCCGAAACCAACAAGGCGGACTTTTAGGGGGTCTAAACGCCTGCCGCTTCCAGGCGCACAAAGTAGCGCGGCGGGAAACCCGTTAAGAACCTGAACCAAGGGACCAGCGGTCGATCAGCGTCGATACGTGCATGTTCAGCCGCATCGTCCACCACCACTGCAGTAGCAGCAAAATCCTTTTCACCGAAAGCAACCCTGACCTCCGGGTTTTCCTGAAGGGAGTAAAACCAGGACCTCGGCCAGTGATTAACGGCAACATAAAGGTTATCCGAGTGTTCAATTCGCGATAAGACTCGCGTATGCGGGCTGCCGCCTTCCTCGTAAACGGTGAGAGACAGCGTCGCCGCATTTGACGGTTGAAAGTAACCGATTAGCGCTTCAAACGTGACCACAAGCGCGATATAGATGCCAAAGGTGATCCCCACCCATTTCAGTACTTTCATTGGCCAACCAAGTTTTCACAAAACTGATGTGAAATGTAGCCTATTTAATGAACTAGTTCAATAAACGTTTCTTAAAGCTACGATCAAGTCACCGAACAACTCTGTGCAACTCCAAGTGCTAAAACTCTGGACGCTGAATTCAGTCTGAGGCTGATAGTTGCCTGCCTACATATTGGTGGAAATGCACGACCGCCCTTTCCAGCTCGACAAGCTTGCCGCCTTTCGAGCGCAGTGACGCCATGCCCTTCTGAACCCTTTCGCAGATTTCTTTATCTTCGTTAAGAATCTTCTCGTAATGTGCCTCAACACTTTTTGGCGCCCAGGGCTTCTCCAAGGAAAGCAAGCCAGTGGTGATTTCGCAGCTGTCGGGACCAGTCGGGATAACCCTGACCCAGGCCAGGTAGCCATCGTACAGATTGCAAACAAAATTGGGGTGGATGCAGACTGACAGGTATGTCTTCTCTACAGATCTACCCATCAACCAGCCAGCGAGGTCGTCAGCGTAGTCCAGTTGCTTACCACCCGTGACAGACCAGTCCCGGTTACCATCGACATAGAAGACATCACGTGTTGGCGCTGCCGCCTCAACAGTGTCTTTGTGCACAGCGAAGAAGTGGTAGCCCTCGACAAAATTCTCCATGGCGAGCTTCCAGTTGGCGTTCCAGTTTCTGCGTTCGATCTTTCCGCCATGGGCGAAGTCGTGAATCTTATATTCAGCGAGTACCTTCTCTAGGTCGGCAAGGCGTTCGGCAAGTGGGGCAACGTTGTCATTCAGGCTGACGAATACCAGGCCCAACCAACTTTCTAATCTAAAGGTCGGGAGGCAGTGATCCTGGCGATCTATCTCCACGTCCCCCTGGAACGGCAAGCCTTTTAACTCGCCCTGATTAGAATAGGTCCAGGCATGGTAAGGACAGCGTATTTTGTCTACCTTCCCTCCGCCGTCCAACAAGATTGCGCCCCGATGACGGCAAACATTGGAAAGCGCTCTTAACTCTCCATCATTACCACGAATCACCACAATGGGTTCTCCGGCAATAGTGATCGACTGATAGTCCCCGATATCAGGCAAGTCTGATTCTGAACAGACAAAAACCCAATCGTGACGGAAAACCCGCTCTTCTTCGGCATCGAGGATTTCTGGGGATCGGTAACTGGCAAAAGGCAAAGCTTCCGCCTGCCCGAGTTCTTTTTCTGCAACGACTTGGATGTTTTTCAACAGCTTCATCTTCTACGTACTCAATTTATGGAACATATGTGTACCATAACAGGCCATATTGATATGGTACAATAGTGTTCCGTAATTTTTAGAATGTCTGTGAACGATCGACGCGACCAACGCCTGATTCAATCTGAAAACGCCATCATCGAGGCAGGCATAAAAACCCTGCTAATCAATCCGGATGCAGGCATGGCGGCGATCGCCATTTCTTCGGGGGTTGGTCGCACCACGTTGTATCGACACTACGAATCTAAACAGACGCTGCTTCAAGCGATCGCCGCAAAGTGCCTGGTAGAAATTGATGACGCGCTATTGCCGGTACATGAACTGCGTGGTCGTCAAGCGTTGGAGGCGACCTTTGAGTTATTGCTACCGTTAGCGGACCGATATCGGTTTTTATCCAGTCTCTGGTCTCAGGTGGAAGGCGACCCTTCACTCGTAGCGAAGCTGGAGCAATATTCAGGCGAGACCGAGTGGCTTATCGAGCAGGCCATGCGCGATGGCACTATCGATGGAGATTTGCCGGTGAAGTGGGTGCGGACGTTTTTCGACATGACGCTTTATGCTGGCTGGTCATTGTTGGAATCAGGTGAGGCGACAGCAGAGGAAGCTGTGGCCTTTGCGACGCGGTCGTTCTTTAACGGTTGTGGCGCCCTGACGAGAGAATTGGGGCCGGAGTAGAATTGATGACGGCCTGGAAAATCGCCATGAATGGGCTCGCAGGATTGAAATTGTGCGTCTCCCATTATGCCTTAGGAGCCTTAACTCCTTCGTGTTGGTCACGCTCGTTTTGATCTCAATGTTTTGAGAACCGAAAGCAGGACCATGGAACTAATCCCCGATATGGCCGAACCGCACTCCACTTTTGCGACTCGTTATCAGGGGTTTAAAGGCTAAGGTTCCGGCACTAGGTGCGAAACCGATTTGTAGGATGGCAAATGCGTGTGTCCCCGTATGCTTCCCTACTGCCCTTGCTCTCATCACCACCAGCGCTTTCGCCCATGAGCCAGCGCAGAAAGGGTCTTCGCCAGAGCGACACATCCAGTTTCCTGACACCGAGAATTACCAGACGCTCGTACTGGACCTGCACACACAGTCAGTGTTTTCAGATAGCCATGCGAGTTGGACTTCGATGTTCTGAATGCGCTCGTCGCGCCGGATAAGCCTGCCCGGATTACGTTGGCCGCCCCTGATGTAGGGCGCCACTACAGTACTACCAACGATCCAGCAAGAAAGAAGCTGGAAACGAAAACAACTGAAACAAATCCAAGCGAACGTAAAGGTTGCTGGTCCAGGTCACTCAGCGAGAGCACAAGTCTCGACCAGCCTTCAACCTTTACGAGGATCCTGGTCATGACGACCACTACAGCGAACAACCACAACCATATCGAAGTAAAGAAGGTTGAATAGAACAGTGAGGTGTAGAAATTCGCTGCTCGGTCATTCAGGTAAGACACTGGAACGGTTGAGAAAAACTAGGACACACACTTCTCGGAACGCACACCACCAGGTCAACAACTTACCCCAACTCAAATTGATTTCTGACAGCAGATAGATCAACACAACTTTAGCATTTGCACATGGCCACCCCACGTGCACAACTCATTGATCCCGATACACCTCTGCACTATCACCTCGTGTCACGATGTGTGCGTCGTTCCTTTCTGTGCGGTAAAGACACGCAGAGCGGCAAGAACTACGATTACAGAAAAAAGTGGCTGATTGAACGCATCGAGCAGCTAACACCTGCGTTTGCCATCGACATTGAAGCCTACGCCATTATGAGCAACCACTTTCACCTGGTTGTCTACTACGATCCCAATGAATGCCGCCGATGGAGCGATGAGGAGGTCGTCACACGATGGCTCACCGCATTCCCGCCCAGATTCGATGACGATCAGGACAAACCGGCACTTCTCGATCTTCACCGTGGCATCATGCTGAACGATCCGGAAAAACTGGAACATGCCAGATGTTCTCTTGGTTCCGTATCGATGTTCATGAAGTACCTGAAACAACCGATTGCATATCGAGCCAATAGAGAAGACGGTTGCACCGGCCATTTCTTCGAAGGCAGATTCCATTCTGGCGCAATACTTGGCGAAGACGGTCTGATCGCAGCCATGGCTTATGTCGATCTTAATCCCGTCCGTGCAAAGATTGTTGCGTCATTCGAGCAATACGAAGAGATCTCCGCCAGGGTACGACTTACAAGAAATACGGCAAAAAGCCTCAAGAAGGCAATTAAACCGCTGTATTCAGGAATCAAGCTAGCGCGCCCTGCCCTGTCATTCAGCGTGCAGGACTACTTCAACATCCTGTCAGCGGCATGTAACGACTACAAGAACCCGGACGTCGGGGATGGTGAAAGCCGCTGGAGCGCCGCAATCGCCTCCTTTGGCAAGAAGCAGCGTGCCTATGGTAGCGCTGAGGCGCTCAAGGCATTTGCACAGGAACGCACCTGGGCGGTTGTGGGATCTCCTTTGTCTTTTTCGTAGCAGATACGGACAGAAACCACTTGTTTTGAACTTGATCAGCGAATCAACGACCTTCTTTGGCTGCAACCCATCGCGCACTACACTTTTAGGACTCGTTATCAGGAATTCAAAGGCTGACGTTCCCGCAATTGGTGCGAAACAGATTTGTAGGATCGAAAATGTGTGTGTCCCCGTTTACCTTTTGGCTGCAACCCATCGCGCACTATACTTTTAGGACTCTTTATCAGGAATTCAAAGGCTGACGTTCCCGCAATTGGTGCGAAACAGATTTGTAGGATCGAAAATGTGTGTGTCCCCGTTTACCTTCGGACTCACTTTCTTATCAAAGCGTTCCGAACACCTTCCTTCACCAGGAAAGTCAGGATAGTGGCAACCACTACAAGCGGATACTGCACCAATGGGTCATATGTTTGAAACAGCAACACATCCACTAATCTATCTAACTCAAACAACATACCGATGAGTGATATGGATAGGAAAAGAAAAAGGACAAATATCCAATCTGACGGCTTGTCCTCTTCTCCTAATTCGTAGTTGGAAATCAGGAAAGCAGAACCCAGTAGGTAAACACACAGACAAAGACTTAGATTTATCGTAATGGACATGAGTGACTGTACACTTGTTTGATCTCCTCCACTTTTGCGTCTTCAACACCACATTCTCTTGCACAGAAGTTTGGATCGAAAACTAACTGAGCAGGTCCACTTATCTTCGCTGCAATCGCTCCCGCTCTTCCTGCCACACCAGCGACCACACCTGCGGTTTTCTTATCTCCAATTTCCTCTTCCGCAAACTCTCCGACTCCCCTTATCGCTTCTGCAGCCACAAAAGCCTGAAAAGGAATGCCTAACAAGCAAATGGCAATGCAGTCTTGTTGCTCCTTAGTGGCGGGTGGGTCCGGTGGTAACCCAGCAGCGCAGTTAAAATCTGTTGCAGCACATCTTGCTGTTTCAAGCCCATTGGTATCGAACCCTAGAATCGGGTTCGCTAAAACGTAACTGTAGGTGTTAAATTCCGAGTCCAACCCAATCGGATCACTAGTGACATACCGCCCTATCGCCGGATCGTAATACCGAAAATGGTTGTAATGCAGATTGGTTTCACTGTCGAAGTACTGCCCCGGAAAACGCAGATTCACTTCCACACCACCTATCTCATCCGCCAGCGTATTACCAAACGCCTCACCCTCCCAGCGCCAGGTAACCTGGCCTGACTGATTCGTTGCCAGCCTTGTCGTCAACAAATGATCCGAATGCAGATACACCACCTGGTCACTGCCAACCGCATCGATCTGCACCTTCGCCTCGCCATTGTCATGCCAGAGGTAATCCCTGAGCGGCGCACCGGCCTCCGTTGTCTCACTCACCAGCTGACCAAACTGATCATAGTGATACACTGTCGTGGTGCTGCCACCTGAGCCATCATGCACCGTCTTCTGTGTGCGAAGGCCGTTGTCGTTGTAAACGTACTCTGCCTTTAACGTGCCATCCTCGATCAGCTGGTACAGCCTGCCCGCATCGTTGTAGATCATCTGCCGGTCACTGAAGCTGATCGTACTGCCGTCTGGTACCACATCATCACGTCGCAGGATGCGGTTGCTGTTCACCTCGATCACGGTCTCACCCGCACCCCGGGTTAACCGGTTGTCGTTCTGATCGTAGGTGTAGTCGATGGCGGGGGCGGTATTGATGGTGTCGCTGGTGATGCGATCCAGTGCGTCATAGCCGTACACGTTGTTCTCGGACGACCCCAGGATCGACTCGATGTTCGAGTTCTTATCAAACGTGTAGCTGCGTGTATCCAGGGTGACACCTGCGTTCAGGCTTTGCTGGGTTAACCTACCCTGCAAGTCATACTGGCGCATGTCAACTGCGCCGTTACCGAAGGTTGCTGTCAGCAGCTGGTTGTCACCCCGGTAGGTCATGGCGGATAGGAGTGTGGTGCTGGCGCCGTTCACATCGGCGCTGATCGATGCCATGCGGCGCACCGCGTCCCTGGTGATGGTGATATCCCGGCCGCTCGGCAAAGTCTGCTGGACGATGTTGTCACCCTCATCATAGGTGTAGCTGTGGGTGAAGGTGGCCCCAGCGGTCACCCGCGTCTCGGTGATGACATTGCCAAAGGCATCGTAGCTGAATGCCGTGACGCCGGACTCATCGGTGCGCTCGCACAGTCGACCAACACCCCGCGGGCAGATGTCATACACATAGCTCACGTCTTCGACTTTACCGGCAATGGTATTGGGGAAGGTCTTGGCGGTAACGCGTTCCAGTTCATCGTAGCTGAGGCTGGTGATGATGCCTCTCGCATCAGTGATGGAGGTGAGGTTATTGGCGAGATCGTAGCCAAACGTCAGTGTGCCCCGGTCAGGGCTGGACTCGGTTAAGCGTCTGCCGATGAGATCGTAGGTGTAATTGGTGACGGCGCCGTTGGGTGCCAATACCTGCGTGATGCGGTCCAGGTCATCGTACTCGAATGTGGTCACGCCGTTCAGGCGGTGTGTATTACTGACCACGCGGTGGACCTTGTCGTAGACATTGGATGATGTCTGGTTCTTGGGGTCGGTCAGTGCTTCAAGGTTGCCTTCTGCATCCAGCAGCATCTGCACAATCGAGTCATCGGTTGCATCATGGGGTGAGCGGGTTTGGGTCAGGCGGTTGCGGTCATCAAAGATGCTGTTGACGACGAGGGCGAGGGTGCCGTCGCCGTTGCGGGTCTCGGTGGTGATGATGTTACCGGCATCATCGTAGGTAAACGTAATGGACTGACCGGCATTGTCGGTCACCTCCTCCAAGCGGGAGCGGCCGTCATAGGTAAAGGTGAGCATGATGCCGTCCGGGGTTGTCACCGTATCCAGCAGGCCAGCGGCATTGTAGGTATTGCTTGTCACCCGCACATTGCCAGGTGAGCCAAGCGGCGGCGTTTCTGTCTTCGTCTCCAGCAGGCCGTCGTTGTTGTAGGTGTAGGTTGTCACCAGGCCATTCGGGGTTTGCATGCGTTCAATGAGACCCTGGCCGTTGTAATCCATGGTGGTGGTATGGCCGAGTTCATTAATGATGCTGGTGGGGTTACCCGCCGGGTCACGCACAATGGTGGTGGTGTGATTGCGCGGGTTGGTCACCGAGGTGATCTGTGCGTTGTCATCGTAGGTGAAGGTGGTGGTTGCGCCGTTGAAGGCCTCGGTGATGGTGAGCACGTTGCCGTCATCATCAAACGTGCGGTTCACCACAGCGCCGTTCGGGCGTGTGGTTTGTGTTGGATTGGAGTCGTCATCGCGGACGTGTGTGGTGCTGCGCCCTTCCTCATCGATGGTTTCGGTCATGATGCCGTTGCGGTCCACCAGGGCAAACTGGCTGTGGCCTCTGGCATTGGTGATTGTGCCTACAGGGCCTGTTTCTTTGGCAATACGGGCCGGGATGTCATCACCATTACCAATCAACCGGCTGATGCTGGATTCAACAAAACGGCGCTCACCATCCGGCAGGATCACCTCGCGCAGGCGATTGCGTGAATCGTACAGATGTTGTGTCAGTTTACCGCGTTCATCACGGTGATCGGCAAGCAGGTGGTTGTTGTAGGTGAAGGTCTCAAACTTGCCGTCAGGATAGGTCACCTTGACGAGGTCGCCGCGTGCGTCATTTTCAAACAACGTGGTTCGATTAGCCGGGTCGGTGATGGAGGCAAGTTTGCCGTTGATATCGTAGGTGAAGGTGGTGGTGAGGTTGTTCGGGTCCTGCACCTTGCTCGAGACCTGGCCGTTCACATTGTAGAAGAACCGGGTGTCGTTGCCGTTCCTGTCGGTGGTGGTCTGCAGCAGGCTGTCATTAAAGCGGTGGGTGGTGCCGTCTTTCTCAGTCAGCGTGAAGGTGCCGTCGAGATTGTCTACCAGCTGCGAATGTACAAAGTCAGGGGTAATGAAATCATCGGCGTTGTCGACACGCTCAAACAGGCTGCTGTGCCCTGATGGGCTGAGCAGCAGTCGGTCGCGCAGGTCATCACCGGATGCCGTAAGGCGGAACACGCCGTCAATATTCCAGCCGGAACCGTAGTTTGAGTTTTCTTCATTTACGACGAGCAGGTTGTGCCTGATGATGACCACAAAGCTGCCGCGACTGACGAAGCTACTGTGCAGCCTTGCTTCAACTGCATGACTGCCGGAAGCAAAGCCGCTCGCGCCGAACGATGCACCGAAGGTAAATCCGCGGCGATTAGTAAATCGGTCGACACCATCAAACGTATCACCAATCTCTGCAGGTGCTGCCGGTCCAAAACCAACCCCACCGGCTGACAGGCTTACCGCCAGGTTGGACGGGTTGCGCTGCCTTGCCCGTGCACCGGATGAATACATGATGGACGGCGTGGGGTTGGCGCGGGCTGACTGGTAGACCAGCTTCTCGCCATGGGACCGTTCAAGCGCGCGCCATTCCGGCAGGTCGATCTCCATGATCAGGTTGCCGTTGTCGCGTGTGACCTCAGAGCCGACCGGCTCCCTTTCGCAGTTACATTCCAGCTTCTCGTTGATCTCGATAATGATGGTTTCAAGATTGGTGGTGAAGAGCCACCAGGCGGCGCGGGTCAACCCGCCGGATATGGTTTCTATGGTTGAGCCGTCGGCAGAAACGCGGCCAATGCCGACAACTTCAAAACGGCCCTCTTCCGGGTTCATGGAAAGGATTTCCACTTCAAGACCAGGGTCCATGCCCTCGGTATTGGGGAAGGTGACGGTGGCCGGTGTCGTGAATTCAAGGCCAACCGGTTGTGTGGTTAGCAGTATCGGGGTTTCTTCTATGGTGGGCGGCAGTGCTGCCGGTGCCAGGCCCTCCGGTACTTCTGAAATCGATATCTCACCGGTAAACGGCTGGCCGTTCAGGAACACCGAATCTGGTGCCGCGGTCAGCGTCACGCCGACTGCTGAGTTACTGACAAAAGTGGATTGACCCGGCACCACCGTGACTCCCTCGGTTGAGAGCCTCGGCAATGAGAACGGCCGTTCAATGCGGTTGGTTACACCGTCCTGAATCGGCAGTACCTCACGAAAAGCAGCGTAGGCACTGCCACCCGGGCCTGGGTTGGCCGTGCTGGTATCAATGTCGATGATCAGGTCACCAGCCGGCAGGCCGACAATCTGAAAATCACCATTGGCATCGCTTAACGTGGAGAGCCCCGTTCCATCGAAAGAAACGGTAGCGCCGGAGATCGGTAGCACAATGTCGTCTGCAAGCGAATTGGCGTCGAGCAGTCGACCGGCAAAGCTGGTGGTGCCTGGGGCCGCAGGCACCGTCACGGTAATGGTTTCTTCTACCCGCTCAGCCCCGGTGGTTGCACTGAAAGTGAAGACGTAGTCACCGGCCTGAGAAATGTCAGGGGCAAACCTGAAAACGCCCGTAACAACATCGAAGCTGGCATGGTCCGGTAATGGTGCAGGCGCGACGGCGAGCGTGATGCCACTGGCGCTGCTGTCGTTGGCGATCACCGTAAACTGATTGGTGGTACCGGCATCCATCACCTGATCACCAATCGGCAGCAGGCTCAGCGAGGGTGCGCTGACTGGCTGAACGCTCACGGTGGCACTTTGATTTCCTGCACTGTCGGTTGCGACGATGGTGACGGTCTCATTGGCGAGTGCAGCGATATCGGTGGTAAAGCTGCCATCTGAGAGTGACAGTGTGGCGGCCAGGAACCCGGTGGATGGGTTTTCCAGCAGTAACATGACGCCGGGTTCGGTTGCGCCGGGCTGCCCATCAATCATCAGCACACCGGCAGCTGGATTGCCTCTGTTAATCAACGCGCTATCAAGTGATGGCGGTGTGCTGTCGAGGGTGACGTTGCGTAACGCCGTCGTTGTGTTACCTGCCGGGTCGGTCGCCTCAAAGGTCAGCACATTGGCCCCTTCATCAAGGGGAAAGGTCGTGTCAAATGTTTCATCTGGCGCAATGCTGATGTTGATGCCATTCAGGGTGAGTGTTGCACCTGCCTCTAGGGTGCCGATGACTTGAACCTGAGGTGTGTTGACCAGCGACTGATCGAGCGGGCTGGTTACGTTCAGCTGCGGGGGTTCGGTATCGAGAAGCACAGAAAGTTGCACCGAGGCAACGTTGCCTACTTCATCGGTTGCTTCAACGGTGATGATGTTGGGGCCTTCGCTCAGGATGATTGGGCCCTGCTGGAAGTTATTGTCGCCATCGACAATGGCGGCATTACCGTTGACGGTGACGGTGCCGGGCTCATTGATCGCGCCGCCGACGAGAATGGCGGCGGTGTTCAATACACTGCCATCCAGAGGTGTGCCGACGGTGATTTCGGGTGGGGTTGTGTCCAGCGTGACGTTGATATCGACGCTGGCGATGTTACCCGCATCATCTGTTGCAATCAGTGACAGGCTGTTTGCACCCTCGGTGAGGCTGACGTCTGTCGCGAATGTCTGGTCCACAGCAACTGTTACCCCGGTGCCATTTACCTCAAGGGCTGCGGTTTCGCTGAGGTCGCCTGCAACAGATATCGGGCTTGTGGCTGTCGTCGCACCGTCTGCAGGCGCGGTTACGTTGATGACCGGGGCGATGGTATCCAGTGTGACGGTTCTGGTTGCCTGCGTCTGATTGCCTGCTTCGTCCTGCGCGAGGATTGTAACAACGTTCGCACCTTCAGACAGGGCGAGCGTGGCCGAGAACTGCAGACCGGCATCAAGTGTTGCGGGGGCGCCATTTACTGTGACGACACCCGTTTCATTTATGCTACCGGTCACGATCAAGGTGTTGTTGTTAGTCAGCAGGTCCACTGTTGGCGAGTCAACGGTCAGTACCGGCGCGATGGTATCCAGGGTCACGTTGCGTTGCACTGTGCTGGCGTTACCGGCCTCATCGGTGATGACTACCGTCACCGTGTTGGCACCTTCAACAAGGCTGACCGAGCTGGTGAACGTGAGTGACGCATCGAGCGGCGCTGGCGTGCCATTAATGCTGACCGAACCTGTCTCGTTGCTGCTGCCCGTGACGATAAGTGTCGCCTGATTCGTCAGCAGCCCATCAACGGGTGCTGTCACCTCCGCGAGCGGTGGTGTTGTATCGAGCGTCACCGATCGCTGCGCTGTCATCGTATTACCCGCTGCATCGGTTGCGGATAGGGTGATCGTATTGTTGCCTTCGATCAGCGTCAGGGTCGTGGAAAACGCCAGGCCAGCATCCAGCGGAACAGCGTTACCGTTCACGAGGAGTGTTGCTGACTCGCTGATACCGCCTTCGAGCAGCAGCTGCGCAGTATTGGTGAGCGTGCCATCTGCAGGCGTGTTAATGGTGATCACCGGGATCACGGTATCGAGCGTTACCGTTCTGCTACTGACCGATGTGTTACCGGTTGCATCTGTTGCCGATACCGTGAGGGTGTTGGCGCCTTCGATGAGCGATACGGTCGCTGAGAAACCAAGTGCCGCGTCCACCACTGCGGTGATGCCGTTCACCAGTACCGTGGCACTTTCGCTGAGACTGCCTGAAACACTTAATGACGCGTCGTTGGTTGTTAGCCCATCTTCAGGTGTTGTCAGGGTAATCACCGGCGCGGCGGTATCCAGGCTGGCCTGTCTTACCAGTGATGCCACATTCCCTGCATCATCGGTTGCCTGCACGGTGATCGTATTTGGACCTTCGGCGAGGGTGATCACTGTTGAAAACGCCAATGCCGCGCCCAGCGTGACGGGCACGCCGTTGACGCTGACGGTTGCGGTTTCATTGACGTTACCGGAGACGGTCTGCTGCGCATCCGCTGTCTGAAGATTGTCTTCCGGTGCGGTCAAACTGATTACCGGGGCTGTTGTATCCAACGTGACGGTACGTGTTTCGCTGCTGGTGTTGCCGGCCGAGTCAGTGGCCACGATGGTAATGTTGTTGGTGCCTTCGGTGAGTGTGACGGTTGAGTTAAAAGCAAAACTCGCATCAAGCGTAACTGCGATGCCATTGACGGTTACGGCGCCCGCCTCATCTATTGCACCGGCAACGGTGAGAATGCCGTTATTGGTCAACAGACCATCGTCGGGAGACGCGAGCGTAATCACTGGTGGTTCACTGTCTGCGCTCGTCACCACCAATATGTAGGTCTGGGTGACCGTGCCGCCATTACCATCATCCACTTCGACTCTGACGACTTCGCTGCCGGTGGCAGTGGGCGTAAACGTGATGATGCCGCTGGCATCGATAACCATACCAGCTGGTGCCTGTGTCAGCGCGTACGTCAGTATGTCGGTCGGGTTTGGGTCTGTTGCGATGACCTGATAGACGTATTGCTCACCGACAAATCCCTCAGTGATGGGCACGGAAGTAATGACGGGAGGCTGGTTGGCTAACGCCAGGCGCGTGATAAACGCATCCTGCACACCGGCAAACACCGATTGCAGTGCGTTGACCAGCGGGAAGTCATTATTAGAGCGGGTGCGCCCTGTCAGGTGGATGCTGCTCGAACCTGATAACGCAATGTCGTGACCGGCATCGTTCTTTGCACCGCCAAGATGCGTTGAAAACAGCGGAGACATATCGGCCAGTTGCAATTCAGTTATGAACGCATCCCGCGCCCCGCCGTGCCCCTGCAGGGCATCAACACTCGGAAAATCGCTGGATCTGGTCAGGCCGGTTACCCAGAGGCTGCCAGGTAGCGGCGTATAAACAAAATCATCCAGGCCAAACACGCCCCGGTTCGGGTTGGTCACTCCTGGTGCGTTGAACCACAGCGAGCGCGATGCCACACCCT
Organism: Pseudomonadales bacterium; assembly: GCA_963921285.3. Classification (GTDB taxonomy): domain Bacteria; phylum Pseudomonadota; class Gammaproteobacteria; order Pseudomonadales; family Azotimanducaceae; genus UBA9659. The sequence continues at coordinate 3,621,354 of CAWUFD020000015.1, read as the reverse complement.
CAATGCCGAGGTCCTGGGCGGTGATGCTTTTCCAGCTGACATCTTCAAGGCTGATGAGCTGCGGGGAGCTGACAGTGCCGTCCAGGGTGCGATAGGTCACCTCTACTGCGGGGATAAAACGATTCCTGCTGAGATCTGTGTAGAGTGTAACCTCATCAAACGTGAAACCACGCCGCCGCGTGACCTTGACGCCTTTTTCAACTTCGCTGGACCGCGCCTTCAGCCAGTTGTCAGAGCCATCGGCACCACTGGTTTCGTTCGCGGCATCCATGATGGCCCAACTGCCCCACTCCTCTCGTTTGTCTTCATTGCTGTAGCCAAAGTTGATACCGGCGTACAAGGTGGCGAGGTCACGTCCAAAACGGTTGCTGTGATCCGTGCTGCCGAAGTTTTCAAAGTCAATGACAATGCTGGCTGGTTGATGTGAACGTGCAAGCGTTGCGGCCAATGCCTCGTCATTGCGGTTACCGCCAAAGTAACTCGAATAAAGCCTGCCCTGCCCGCTTCTGGATATCCACGTGACGAAGCCGTCGTGGTCACCCCCACCATATTCGCCCTGGTGTGCATCACGTGTGACAGGAAAATCCTGGTTTGAATCAGTCCAGCCCACTACGATGGATGTGTCGCCATCCGCAAGGATCAAATCGGTTGCAGCTTCACGCTTGGACCCGGCAAGCAAGTGAGAAAACACTAATGACTCACCATCAGCGGATAACTTCGATACAAACGCGTCGCGATCTTCTCCTTGAAGGTCAGCATCCTCCATGCCCGGGAAACTTGTCTTGGAACGTGTTTCACCCGCGACATAAATATGTGCGGCTGCGTCGAGTTTGATCGCGTTGATACGATCCACCCGGTTACCACCAAAATAGGTGGTGTAGATTGGATCACCCGCGCTGGAATAACGGGCGATAAACGCATCGTTTTCACCTATAGCGATGTCGCCCTGGTAAGCATTGCCTGTTACGGGCAAGTCATCCGATCTTGTGGAACCTGCCACGTACACATCATCGTTATCGCCCAGTGTCAGCGTGACTGCTCGATCCTGTTTTCGGCCGCCCACATAGGTCGAAAAAAGCAGTGACGTGCCATCGTTCGTCAGGCGTGCTACAAAGCCATCGCTCTGGCCACCGCCGTAGCTGCTTTGTGCGGCATTAACGAGTGGAAAGCCTGTTGATGACGACGTTGACCCAGCGATAAAGATGCTGCCATCGTTGCCCAGCGCAATTGACCTTGCGTTGTCATCGTTGTTAAACGCATTTGCTGCCTGGCCTCCGCCGATAAACGTTGCAAACACAATCGACTGGCCGTCGGGCGTCAACTTCGCCACAAATGTGTCTTCCACATTGCCTAACGTTGGTTGCAATGCCTGACTGGAGGGAAAGTCTATGGACTTAGAGGAACCCAACACATAGGTATAGCCATTGCCATCGGCGGCAACCGCGAGACCGCTATCGAGTGCTGCGCCCCCCAGGTAAGTTGTGTAGTCGACAACGGGATCGATGATGAGGGTCCTGCCTTCATCATACGCGTCGACCTCGAATGAGACCTCGTTGTTTTCGAGCCGGTAGCGGCCGGTTACGTAGTCACGGCCGGTTAACGATTCCTGGTAGACGACAGGCGCGCGATGGGTCACCACCTCGGCCCCATCCGCTAATCTCAGGTCGCCACTGTCGGTCAGTGACATCTGAATATGCTCATCAACTTTCAGCCTGATGACATCGGTGCTCGCCCCGGGTGAGACGATAAAATCGTATCCCAGCAAACCGCTGTTGTGGTGAAAACGGATATCGATACCGTCATACACCGCCAAGCGCTGCACGGATTCATAAAGCGGCACGCTCGTATTGCGGTGGTCACCACGCAGGTAGTTCACCTGCGTTTGCAGCGCTGATTCCGGTTTTAATACTGTAGGACTCGCCCCCACAAACTCGATTTCAAAGGAACGAACGCTGCCCTCAGACGTTCGATAGCCAATCAACAGCCCTTTATCTGTGACAAAAGAGGTATGTTGATGGCGGCGCGAACCGTAGTGCACATGCTGCGGCCATTGGCCATGGTTCGCTTCAAAGCCACTCAACGCTGCAAAAGGCATTGATGGTTCTGTCTTTGAAGCCCACACAGGGCAGGCAGCCAGGAGGCTGCTCAGCAGGAGGGCTATGGCGCGCAGTTTGGTCATGGATCAGTTCAGTGCCGCGGTTGGCCAGGTGTATTCCTTGCCGTCATGGGTGATGAGGGTGGTGACCGATCCCACACCTGCCTCGTAGCTTGATCGGATGCGAGCGACTAGTTGGCCGTCTGCGTAGGGTGCTAGATTTATCGATGTTGTTGAATCGACAAGAAACTCGACGGAGGCGTTCAGCGTGCTGTTTCCGTTTGGAATATCTATCGAGGCTGTTGCAGTAACGTCCTCCAGAGTTCCGCCTACTGGCGTTGCGGTGACCTCACTCCCTAGTCCAGTTCTCGGCAAGACAGAGACCGTAACTACCGAACCCGGTGGAACATTCGACGTACTGAGCTGAAGGCTTACCGGATTTGCTGCGGATGCCGGTAAACTAAGATCGTTCATGCCCGTTGGATTTGCAGGTACCGCAATACCAGCCACCTCAGAAATGGCGATGGTAGGGAAATTCGGAATAAAAACGGGTTGCGGTGCATCCGCAGAAAAGACCGGATCAGAACTTGCAACTCGGTTGATAATTTCAGCTTCGAGTCGAATACGGCCAGCCCCACCCGGCGCACCAGAGCCAGCAGCTCCGAAACACCCAGGTGGAGAAGCAGCCGCTGACAGAACTCCATTACCGTCAATCATGGTCGCCACGAGGCGTATTGCACCACCGCTCCCCTGACCACCGCACATACCCTTGGGTGATGGAGGGTGATCCGGCGCATCTCCGCCATCGGCATATATGGCACCAGAGATATCAATCGTGCCTGACGCAGCAATGAGAATCGCACCACCACCGCCACCGCCACTGGTTCCAGCGGCCGCACCTGAGGGACCACCACCGCCACCGCCGGATCCACCAACAAGTGGTACGAGTTCCTCTCTGCCATATGTTGGAGTCGGGACAGAAAGGTTGCAGGGGGATATCGATGTGAAACCTTCAATCCCCTGAGTTCCATAACTCCCGCCACCACCGTTACAACTACCTTCTTGCGTCGTCCCGCCTCCGGGCCCGCTTCCAGCACCAGCAAGCGCGCCAACAAAACCGGCGAGACCACCGTTAAATCCGCCAGCGCCCGCTTCTGGTCCGTTCGCAGACACGTTGAGCGTACCTGCAATGACAGCGTCTTCTTGAACGAGAATAACTACTGGTGTGTTGTTCGCGTTCTTTTCGAAAGTGACGGTTACACCGTTCGGAATCAGCAGACTCGTGTAATTCAGGATCCCATCAGGTGGTAGTGACACCTGAATATCGGACTGCGGCGAAAAAGCGCCATCAACACCAGTGCTACCGCTGTCAAAGGCATTCGCATAGCTAACGGCGAGCAACGTAATACTGCCCACAAGGCATAGCAGGGTTCTGTTCATCAGATCACTCCGTCTGTAACTCAATTCCAACAGGCCGCGTCTCAATGGACTCGCCCGCTTCCACATTTATTCGTTTTGAAACACCTACCGCTTGCGCCTGAACAGCTTCACCGGCCGCAACCGAGACCCGCCTGTTCAGGCCCACAGGGCTAGCGTGAATTGTTGTCGATGTCCGACCGATAGGGTCCAACCTGATACCAACCGTCTTTGACGCTATCCTGTGCGGACCCGACGGCAGAGGCTCGGGTGCCGCTACGGTGATGGTCAAACTGCTACCTAACTGCTCACTGCCAACGCTCAGATTAATCGCCGTCGCGCCGCTGGTGAGCCCTTGTACGCTAAAACTAAATTCAGTCTCACCCGGGTTGAGGGTGAGTTCCTCACGCGAAGATGTGACACCGTTTGGCAATCCCGCTACGGCTGTGTCCGACACCGAGATAATCAACTCAACGGTGTTCTCAAACGGGACGTCGAGAAGCACGGCCACATCCCTAGTCGAGCCTTCGGTTAACAGGAGCGGACTTGGACTAGTGGCGATGACAGGCAGCCGCTCTGAAATCGTGACGGTTTGAGCGGCTGAACCGAGCAGGTTCGTAAACACCAGCGAGGCAGCACCAAGCGGCGCGTCGGTGGTAAAGAGGCTGAACCTGATCTCGGCATCGGAAACATGCTGAAGGGTCGAGATACTCAAAGATGCTACTGGGGTCGAAACGACCACGGCAGAAAGATTGCTACCCGTTACAGTAAAACTGACCAGCGCGTCACGATTAAGAAAGTCTGGCTGGATCGAATCAACAATCGGTGCACCAGCGACCTGAACCGCACGGACACCAACAATGTTCCCCGCAGCATCGTACTCATAGAAAAACGTTTGCTGTTCATCGGCATGGACCGGCAGCAATAACAAAAGCACAACGAGTAGTACGACAGTACGCAACCCAACTTCCCTTTTGCAGTCGCTTCAATCAACCGGCCCGTTGTTTGAAACACTTTTTTGCAGCTTTAGTGAACCACATTGAGTGGTTATCTCAGGGATCGAAAGTAATATGCCGAGGCAGGTACTGTCTGTAGGAAATTGTCCATACAAGGCATTTGTTTACAATCTGCTTACATCTGCCAGGTAGGAAGATTTCATCAAGTGGCGGAATGCGCCACCCCTCGTCACAGCCTTGGAAAAAATCGCCACTTTACAAAAAGTTCACGAAAAACAGCTAGCAAGCAACAGGAGTTGAAGTAATGTCTTGATTGAGGTGGGTCGAACCGCCAGGTTTACTCTTTACAGATAATCGTTGCAGCGGTTGAATGGAACCAAAGGTCAGCAAAGGAAAGCCAGCCATGCCCACTCGACTATTTCTGTTTTTCTTCATCACCTTGTGGTTTCAAAGTGCAAATGCCGATCTGCTCGCTTGCCTTGAACCCGGTATAAAAGAAACGCTCCTGGGGTTCCCCGGTCAGAACCCGGCTGACGTAACAAGAACCCCGCTTCAGCAATTGGCCGACACACGGCTACCACCAGATTTCGATCTGCTGGGTGTGCGCAGTGCTGAACGCTTCAACATTGCTTCGTACCGTACCAGTGCCAACGAGGCAGACGCCATCAACGGCCTGACCACGTCACTGGTAGACAGCGCCTGGATCACCAGAGAACAACCGGTTCACAGGATCACCGGTGGCATACAAATTAAGAACATGCCCCAGCACAACAGTCTGGGATTCTGCCACGATGAACATGGCACCTTACACGCTGGCTACGTCGTGCATGACAAGCAGGCATACGTGGTGATGTTTGTGAACCCCCGTCATAGGGGCATGTCATGCCAACAGATGATGTCGCCCAGTCAACACCACACGCAATTGATGGATCTACCAACCCTCACGCTGCCCGACGACGTAACGAAGGTTCACGGGACGGGATATGGTGGAGGTAACAATGAGGAAGCAAGCTCAAAGTCTTCGTTTAACTCGCCACGCTCACTGGCCGATCTTGAGAAGTTCTTCTCCGCCCAGATACCTGCGCAGGGTTTTGCACTGGAAGACAGCTGGCTTGGAAATACCTACGCTGGTTCCGCCTGGCTCTCCGCCGACGAAAAACACCACCTGCTTATTCGCATCAGCGTCCAGTCGGCAGGTCGTTATAAAGTGACGATGACCAAGACTGCGCGGTCAGACAGCGCTGCCAGCGCAACACATGCAATTTCGATCAGCAGCTAGGGAACCTGGGCGGTGCAGCATCGCTATTTGCTCGGTGCTTCACTGGTTTTGCTCATGTGCGCCTCCTGCACGAGCGAGATTGACTCAGTCAGCAACTTGGTGGTGCTTGAAGATCGGGTAATTTTCGACAAGCAGGCGTATACCGACAGCGAAACGCTTGCCCGAGCAATCGTGGCACGCGCCGAGAGCGCTAAACCAACGCCCCTCATCACACCGTGTGCATCGACGGAAATGAATGCGCTGGCAAATGAAGCGCTTGGTTACACAGGACTGAGCTATATCGTAAGGTCGAGTCAGGACCCGACCTGTGATGAATGGCGTGTAAAACACCCTGAGTATTTTTAGAAGATAGGGTCGGAGTACACAGGTCTTTCGCCCTCAGCTTTAACACTTATGAACTTCCATGCTGAAGTTGGCTTTGGTCGAGTCTCAGAAAAACCAGGATGCAGAATTTGCTACGACCTTGAATTCCTACTTTCTGATTTCATCACTTTTTCACTTTCTGCTCCCATTTCCGCCACGAACTGCATCAAAACTAGCGATGTGCTGTTGAGGGTAAGCTGTGAAGCAACTCGGTTTTCTTGGTTTGATCGTCCCCCTGGTCGTTTGTGCAGACATTGAACCACCGGAGCAGTTCTTCGACAGATTTGCGGATCTCCTGGCTTCAGGTGACCCGTCAATCACAACGCTATTTTTACCAGACGCTGAGATCAGTTTCCGGAACGTTTAGACCGCCTTCTCTGGAAAAGGGGTAATAACCGTCGAGGTGGACAGGCTTCAGGTATTACTCTCAAGAGACAGGTTCCATCCATCTCGCTCTAGTTTTGAAGATATCGTCATCATGTGGCTTAGCCCTTCTCATGTGCACATTAAGGCCAACAGACTTCAACATGACTTCGTAACTCGAAAGGTTACCCTTCAGATTGCACTGCAAGAACAACGCTGGCAGATCAGCCACTATCAGTTTGACGAAGCTGAGAAAGGCTGGCGGCCGATGAATCCGCGAGGAAAGGAAGAGGCGGTACTAATCCAGCACCTCTCAAAGGGACATTGCGAAGAGGCCAGCAGCTTCCTACAAAAGTCGGTAACGCTGGATGCATCCGTTGAGCATAGTTTTCCTCTCACGCTGGCAATCACGCGACAATGTCATCTGGGTTTGATCAAAGCACTGGTGAATCGCGGAGCCGACGTAAACGCGGGTTATGGGCGCATCGTGACGACAGCAATACGTACCGGGAACATGGAGTTGCTCAGCTATATGATTGACCAGGGCGCGGACCTATCACGTTTCTTTTCCGGTCGCGGCGTTCAACTAGGTGCCGCTGTCGCTTACCCACAACTACTAAGGCTTCTGATTGAACATGGCGCCGATGTAAACCAGACCAGCATGATAGACACCCCTTTGATAAGAGCAGTTTCACAAGGATCGATTGCATCCGTCAGATTGCTGTTGTCCCATGGCGCAGATCCCAGTATCGAACCCAGGTATTCCAAATCTGCATGGCAACTCGCGCGCGAGTTGAGTCCAAAGATGATGTACGAACTTCGAAAATATATCGATCAATGCCAGGATCGCCCAGAGGTTTGTTCGAGCGAACATGAGCACTGGCACTTTCAGCAGTAACTACCGAGCGTGGCTTGTGTTACTCGGAACGGGCACAGAGCTTGCTCGGAATGACGGGTGGTGTACTTGCGTGCTTGGGATGACGGGATCACCTGCACGTCATCTCGAACAGAGCAGCCGTAGGCTGCGGCGCTGAGAGATCTCGGGTCTCGCGAGAATCAGATCCCTCGGTGCGCTTCGCTTACTCGGGATGACATTGTAGTTCGCTTGCTCGGGATGACGTTGTAGTTCGCTTGCTCTGGATGACATGGTACGTAGTTCGCTTACTCGGAATGCCGGGTGTGACGCTAACGACAAACAGCAGCCTCAAGCATCACCACTGTTTCCTCCGGAGAAAACTCCGGTAACGTCGCCGTACATTCGCTGGTCCGTGTCTTGGCGGTAATCGTTCGCACATCGGATTCGATCTCCGCCTGGAAGAATCCAAAATCATCTGTGGTGGCAAGGCCGGTGACACCCTCGATCAGCACCTTGGTGACGGGTTCGCCGTCCGGTGTGACCAGTTGGCCAAACGCAACGAGCACTCTGCTCGCTTTCCAGTCCATGGTCACGACGTTGCCCGGATACAGCGTTGCCGTTTTTACCTGGTTGTTGAAGTCGACAATGGAATCACCTTCAGGAACTAGCGTAACGTCGTAGGTTTCAAAGGGCTGCAAACCAATAACCGTCTTCGAACCGATGCGAGCGTTGCCTCTGGGCGAGCCGTTTACCAGCACACTGAAATAGGCATCATCCACGTCACCTTTAACGTCCATGACGAGCGCAGCACGTGCCTGCTCACGACCGCCAAATGTGAAGGTGCCGCGGTTGGCGATGAAAGCGGTGTTAAACGAGCCACCGTAGCTGATCTTTTCTGTCTCTGCCGAATAGAGCGCGTCAGCCTGGAACTGTCCGTAGTCCGAGATGATTTCGATGTCCGTTTCCAGCGTGTCATCGTCCCGGTCATCAATCGCACGCAAGTTCCAGTTCACGTCGGCAAGAAAGCGATCACCATCCTGCCACGACGTGGACAGGTTGTTGACGAAACCATCTTCGGGATCATCAACCAGTTCGTTGTCTTCATAGTAGTACTGCGATGAGATCTCAGAACGCCAATGACCACGATCAAGACGCAGGCGGAACGTCAGCAGCGCCTGCAGATCATCGTTGTCCTTGGTGACCTGCAGGTTGGTATCGAAGGTTGTGTAACCGGTTGAATATGATTTGAAGTCATACCGAAAGCCGTAGTTCTCGTCCGCTTCGGCAAGACCACGTTCGTTGTATCGACCGGTAACACTGAGCGTGCCACCCCAGAGCGGCATGCCGAGTGATATGGAACCCTGCGCGGTTTCCTGGCCGAACAGCGAGGCATCAAACCTGTCCTCGTCAATCCAGGTTTTGCGAAGGTTGGTGTTGAGCGTGAAAGGACCGCTTCGGAATCGGGCACTGAGATTAACACCGCGGTCTCCCTCGTTGCCGGTCGCCACATTGAAGTTGAGTTCGTAGGACCGCCCCAGCTTAAAGACGCCAACCTCGTAGATCTCCTCATCTTCCTGCAGCATGACACCGACCTGGCCACCAAAACTCTTGGTGAGGCGCTTGCTGATGCCCGCCCGGAACAGGGAATCGCCGGTGGTTTCCGGCAGTGAACTGTCTTCCTCTCGCTGCGCCACCTCGCCCACATCAAGGAAATAGATTGTGCCATCCACCGGTGGCAGCTCATTGGTTTTTACGTAAAAACGTGTCTCTTGTCGGATACGCCCGAACGAATCCCTGATACGCAGTACCACATCATAGGCACCACTCGGCAGCGAGGAGGTATCAATAATCTGGTTACCGGCATCATAGATCGCGGTGCTGATAAGCCTGCCGTCTTTAAGCAGGTCGACGCGCGATCTGCTCTCGAGGAACACCTGCAGATCAGCACCCGTAGACTGGTCAAGGTCTGTCCTGGTATCGAGAGACGAACTCATCGTGACACCGGCAAACTCCTGCTCTGTCAGGAAGGTCATACCGGCCGCGCTGGATCGAAAGTAGCCGGCCTGGTACTGGCGACCTGCAAACTGCCGCTCCAGCGCAAGCGTATCGATGGTGAAGTCTTCTTGCTTGGTGAAGTTGGAGATGGCCAGCAGCCTCGTTTCCTTGAAAGAAAACGTCGTACTGTTGCCTATGTTGTAGTTCGACCGACCACTTTCCACACCATTCACCGTGGCGTTCATCTGGTTCAGGAAGGCGAGCCCGCCAGTTGAGGGCGGTAGGAACTTATCTATTTCAACGTCGCGCACTGCCAGCAAGGAAGGTCCGACGAACAGATCCATGCGAAAACGGTTCTCATCAAAAATGACTTCCACGCCTTCGGTAACCATCTCACCGCAACCGGTCTGGTTTGCAGAAAAACACACCAGGCTGGCATTGGTGGGCATGGGGCCACTGATGAGCGATGTGAACGTCACAGGCTCAAGCAGGTCCGACATATGCGGCGTCACCTCGTCAGGTAACAGCAACGTAATCTCTGTTGGCGTGTAGGTAGCGAGTGTTGAAACAAGGAACACGCCGCCAAAGTACACATCAACCTGGGTGGTCTGGGGTTCGAGAAGATCTTCAAACCCCGGCGGCACAAACGAAGACGTTCGTTTTGGCCTAGGCGCTTCCGAGTCTATGATCCTGGTTTTTGTCTCGGGAGCCGGGAATGCATCGGCAAGCGTTGGGGCCGTCGCTGTCTCAACATCTCGATCAGCTTCGCCCGGCGGAGTTGATTCAACAACTTGTGTCACAGGCTCGGGTGTCACAGGCTCGGGTGGTGGTGATGGCGGAGATACCGGCGGTGGCGGCGGTGCTGGCTGATTCTCTGTGGGCGGAGTGGGTTCTGCAGCTGGTTGTGGAACCGGTTGTAGAGCAGGTTGTAAAGGTTCCGTTGCTGACGGCGGCGCGCTGACAACAATCCGCTGATCCGTGGTGGGCGGCGTTAGGTCGAGTTGCAATTTTGTGTTGCTGCCAACCTGCTCGGTTGAGCGAATTACCCATGCACCAGGATGAACCTGGCGCGCAACTTCCGCTGCAGCATCAACAGAAGGGATATGGCTGGTTGCTGGCGTCATGACGCGATAAATCAACGTACCATCACGGCGATGCGGCAACACGGTGACCTCCGTGTTGTAGTCCGCAGACAACTTTGCTGCTTCTTTCTGTGCGAGTGTTTCGGTCAGGAAACTGCCGAAGACCAGTGACGCGGATCGATAGCGCACCATCTCCGGCTTGCGAATATCCAGCCAGGCATCGGGACGGGTTTGTCGAATTTCTGCAAGATGGATTTCTGCTTCATCGCGACTGGAGAAGTTTCCGGCAAGCAACCGGTACAGCGAACGTCCTTCAAGGTGGATAGTCTGGATCTCCAGCGGCAGGTCGCTCTCGGCTCTGAACTCAACCAGTGCTGTCTCCGCACGAGGCAGGGTTGAGAAACTACCCAGGACTATTTGAATGTCATCCGCGGCCTTTAGCGTGGCGGCAAGGCTGAAGCCACTGATAAAAACGCAAAGGCGGAGAAACTTGTCCATGTTGATGGGCATTGCGTCATGAAGGTAACGGTCTTTCCATTACGGTCTTTCCATTACGGGACGCTACGAGAGTCCTTTACAGGAATCCGCTACGGGAAGAGTTCGTTCTTGATGCCGTCGAAATCGCGAACGCTGAACGAGACCGGCGCATCAAAAGGTAATTCCAGCTCCCAGCTGTTACCGGCATAGATCCGGTTACTGGTCAGTTCCTGGCAATCGGACTTGTCTGCCGGGTTACATTGCTGGCCATCACTGAGCAGCACGTTGGTATTGCCGGTGTTTGAAAAAGTAATCTTGTTGCCGGTCCGGGCTGCCTCAAGTTTCGAGTGTGGCGACTTCGGCTGCACAATTGTCAGAATCTGGTAGGCAACAACAATCTTCAGCTGGCTGACGTTCTCTTCCAACGGCGGCACGATCGGCGTGACGTTGATTCGATAGATGCGCTCCTCCTCGGTATTCGGATCGAGATTCAGGATCCGCACCAGCTTCTGGCCGCCAGCCGGGATCACCAGCTTGTTTGGCGTGGCAACGAGTTTGTATTCCTGCGGATTGGCAATCTGGATGCGCTCTTCGATTTCATCACCCGGGTCCTGCACGTAGAAGGCGTCAACCTGCACATACATGACGTCCTCACTGCTGTTGCTGACGCGAATGTCCTGACGCGGCTGGCTGCCGGGTGTGAATGTAACAATCGACTTGTCCACATACATGTCCGCCGAACTCATGGCGGGCGCAATACAACAAATCGCTACGATAAGGCTGCTGAAGAATCGCATGGTGTTATGGTCTTTGGTCATTTTCGTCGAAGTGTATCACTTAATGCATTTTTTGAAGAATGGGCTACAACCTACTGTTATACTGACTAAACTGGAGAAACAAGCAGGGTCAGGGAGCCCGTGTAGAGACCCGCTTTGACTGTCTGCAGGTCTTCCGCTGCAAAGGTAATCTTGAAGTTGTAATCCTGCGAACACTGGCTGCTGTGAGGCACCAGGTCGTAGGTGGGGGAATTCTGGCCAGCATCGAGTTCGTCGAACGATTCGCCGCCAAGCGCGCCGTTGTAGTGAACGGTGTAAGGCAACCTGTCACCATCAGCGTTACTCAGGCTGAAGTCACCATTACCGCCCTGGGCAATCAGATTATAGCGCCCGCCTTCGTGGCCGGTTATGCAGACGTATTCCTGGAAATCCGTGTTCACGTTCAGGTTTTCAATCCGGATATCTATCTGGTTGACCACAGAGATCTGCAGGGATGGCAGGATCGCCAGCGAAATACGAATTGAGCCCTCGGAACGCAGGTCATCTAACACGCCATCACGCGCGGCACTCGCCGTCTGCTGTAACAGCAGACAGGTTACCGTCACGACAATCCATCCAAGAAACTTCTTACTTTTCAAAACTTTATATCCATCAACAACACAGCTCGTGCCCCTTACCCTGAAGGAACCCGCTTGACTCATCTGAGTCCCTTAAACAGTGCAGGAACCGTGCCGCTTTCGACTAAAACGAAAGGCGCAAATATACCTGCTTTTGAAGGTTAGGAGGTGCTAACTTTGAAAAACGAAAGACAAGCAACAGTGGCGTGTTTTGACGCGTTGCGTCAGTTGGATAGAGTTCAGATCGGCTCTATGGTCAGCAGATCGTCTGCTGTCTGGCTGACAGTATAGGTAGAAGCCTGCAGTTCGCAGCCTGACTCAAGGTAATGTGCCGGATTCTCATGGAGCAGTTCGTAGCAGGTGTCACCTGCCGACATGGCTTCAACACTGATCTGGGGGTCGATGATGACTGAAATCTGGATGGTTGCGGAGACGGTCTCACCCGCCAGGGCTGGCATGGCGACGAAAGCGATGAACAAGACCACAAGTTTTTTCATGCTTACAACCGGGTTACAAAAACATTACAAACCGCAACGAATGCATTAAAAGCCACATCTGGTACCCGTACAACTGCCGTTCATCCCAAATATATAAACCGGGCGGTCTAGAACAGATGAGCGCAGTGTTCGTGGGCTTTCCGTATACTCCGGCTATGAAGGCGTTAAGGTCCATCCTGTTGTTAGCGTTCGGCTGCTGTCTTGGTTACGCAGGCGGCGCAGCTGCGTCACTGCCTATAGCCTCGCCGCCTGTTTTCCAGTTCAAGCCTATCCTCGACGTCTACCCACAGGCCTTTGCCATTACCGTCGATAACAGTTCGCGCACCTATATCGGTCATAACGATGGCGTGCTTATCTATGACGGCGAATACTGGCAGCTGTTGCCACTGCCAAACCAGGACATTGTTCGTTCGCTCGGCTATGACAAGGTGAGAGACCGAGTTTATGTAGGTGGCTACGACGCGCTCGGCTACCTGGAGCGGACACCCACCGGATTATTCAGGTACTACGACCTCACCTATCTCTACGCAGACTTTCTTGACGGCGAGCTGTTTGCAGATATCTGGCGTATCCAGGTTGCACCGGACGCGATCTATTTTGTCGGCCTGGAACATCTTTTTCGCTACGACCCCGACAACGGTGAAGTGCAGGCCTGGAAACATGAAGGCAGCTTCGGCCCCATCGCCTTCTTCCAGGGCAAGACCATGCTGCAGTTTCGCGGTGAGGGATTTAAATACTACAACGCTGCGAGCAGCAGCTGGGTGCCCATCGAAAGTAAACACGATTTCAGCAGGATTTTTCTGGCTGATATGGCAGCACCTACCGATGAGATGCTCTACATCATCAGCCAGGAAGCAGCATGGTATCAGTATGATGGCGAAGAATTTTCATTGATCACGCTTGCCGACAAAATCCCCCACCGGGGGTCCGTGACGTCAGCAGCACCCGTTACCGATGACTCTATCGTACTCACAACACAGGTCGGCAAGATTGTTTTTGTTAACGTCGAAACCGGTGAGAGTCATATCGTCAAGGTATCGACCGGCTTTATTCCAGGTGTGGTGATATCGCCGGGGGGCGACACCCTGGTTGTGGATGACCTCGGCTTCTACGCCGTGCACTGGCCCGCCCGCTGGAAGAAAATCGACAGCACTGCCGGTTTACTGGGAAACATTGCAAGAATCGCGACCAGCGGTGACAACACCTATGCCCTCACCAGCAGTGGTGCCTTTGTCAGCACCCCCGAGACCGACGGGTTTACCCAGCTCAACTGGACCCACTATGAGGCCTGGGACATGCTGGCCTTACCTGATGGCAGCGTTCTCTTTGCCGAGTCCTATGAAATCCGGCACATACTCGCCGACGGGTCGATCAACACAATTGACCACAATACTACTGCTCGCTACTTCCACCAGTCTGTTCACAATCCGGATCTCGTTTACGTCGGCACTGAACACGGTTTCCAGGTGCTTCAAAAATCGGGCGAGACATGGGTTTCCATTTACAAGAACGACGATATGGACGCACTGCGGGTTAACAGCCTGGTGGAGCTGTCGCCTGATTCGCTGCTTATCGGCTCGACCCGCGGCGGCATCCGCAAGCTTGATATCAGCGGCCTTGAGAATGGCGAAGTACATCAGCATGTCTTCGACACCGAAGATGGCATCCTGATCGCCAATGCAGGTAATGGTGCCTTTATCTACGATATTAACCGCGAGATCGTTGCAACGACGGATAGTGGTGTTTTCATTTATGAAGAGGGTCGATTCCGCGTTACTGAGTTTGATGGTCTGTCGACACACCAGGACAGCAGCGCGCCCTTCTCTCTTGCCAGCATGGGCAACGACCTGTGGGCCTACCTGCCAGGGAAGCTACTGCGCAAAAACGGCGAATGGGTGGAAGAAGATATTGCGAGCATGCATCGCGGCGCAATTTCCACCGTGGACTTTGTGCGCGGGACCTCTGTTGTCGGCGGTCTGGCCAATCTGCTCACCTTTAATCCGTCCGGCGCGCGCACCATCAGCGATAACGTCCCGATCTCGCTGACAGGGGCAACAAGGTATACACCGGATGCCCCAACCGGGGTGCCGGTTTCCTTGCGGGATATCGAGATTTCATCTGAAGACAGCAGACTGACGTTGCGCTTTGCCATACCCGATTACCATGATCCGGAGGCAGTCCGTTATCGCTCGAGGCTGCTGCCGGTTGAAGCGGTTTTCGGCGACTGGACAGCAAACAGCGAAGTGGCATTCCTTGCGCTTGCTCCGGGGGACTATCAACTGGAAGTTGAAGCGGAAGACAGCCTGGGGCAACGATCCAGCATGGAAGTGGAAATTGATGTTAGGCCACTCTGGTACGAAACTGTTTACTTCAGGTTGCTTATCGCGAGTCTGTTTATCCTCCTTGTTTACATGCTCTCGACCTACACGCTGCGCCGCAGGGCACGCCAGATTGCCAGGGACAGGGACAGGCTGGAGCTGATGGTGTCCGAGCGCACACGTGCACTCGAGTCCGCCAATCAACAGTTGGAAAAAATGGCGCACCTGGATGGCCTGACCCAGATCCCAAATCGGCGTCGACTGGATGACTATCTTGATGAGGTCTGGCGACAGTGCGTTGATCGCGCTCGCGTCATGGCGGTCGCTATTGTCGATGTTGATCACTTCAAACAGTACAACGATACGCAGGGTCACCAGGCAGGAGATGAACTGCTGGTACAGTTGGCGCGACTCCTGTCACGCAACCTGCGCCGGGCTGAAGACCTGGTCGCTCGTTACGGCGGTGAAGAGTTCCTGGTTGTCCTGCCGGGCGCCGATGAGCCAGCGGCCCGCCAGGTTGCTGAAGATATGCGCCTTGCCGTCGAAAAGAGTGATTTAGGTGTCACCATCTCTGTGGGTGTTCACTGCAATATTCCGGGCGAGGGTGAACTGGTTACCGGTATGGTGGAGAAAGCCGACCAGGCGCTTTATGAAGCCAAAAACGGCGGGCGCAACCAGGTTGTACTAGTTTAGTTTTCAATCCGAAAAATGCCATCCCTGGCATTTTTCGGGTCGGTTTCTATTTTTGTTTATTAAGAAACCTCGCATTTTTCTTACGAAAAATGACAAGCCATCCCTGGCTTGTTCTAGTTCTCACCCTTTTCGGATGAGAACTAGTCTAGGCTGTGGTTCCCTTGAACATCCGATCCGACGTTTCATCCCGCAGCGCGTTCAGCTCTGCAACAAGCGCCTTGCGCCCCGCCTCTGCCTCAGGATCGGTGGGATAGTAGGCAAGCTCGGAGTCATCCCCCGCAATCCGTGTGCCGATCAGGACCCTCGGTTTGGAGTAGTCGTAGGGGCAGGCCCGATGTAACAGCGCACGGTTATCCCAGATCATCGTATCGCCTGCCTGCCAGTGGTGGGTATAAACCCGTTCCGGGGCAGAAACGACAAACTCTACTAACGACTTTAAGAGGGTGCGACTCTCTTCGCGAGACAGTGACGGGATACCAAACGCGTGACGACCAACGAACAGATTCTTAACACCTGTTTCAGGGTGAACTTTGACCAGCGGCCGAAGGTAAGCCTCACCATGGTAGATGGTACCTTTCTTCGCTTCCGGGAAATCACCTACGTCGTTTGCCTGCGAATACTGGGTGGAGTGGTAAGCAGCAAGATGCTCGATCTTTTCCCTGGTGGCTTCATCCAGTGCGGCATAGCCTGCACGCATGTCAGCCAGCTGCGTTTCGCCTCCCTCTTCAGGGACAGTTACTGCTGACAACATGGCGCACTTGCTGCTGACTGGCCAGTAGGTTGAATCCGTATGCCAGGCCTCGTTGCCAACATTGGTACGCATACGCTGGGTATCAATATCGATGACCTCACCCCAGGTGCCGTCATCCCGGCGATCCTGGTTGGCCATCGGCAGCGCGCCAAACTCCAGTTCTCCAAACCGCTTACCGAACGCAATATTCTGCTCGTCATCAAGGAACTGGTCAGGAAACACAAGAAAGCCGTACTGCAGGAATGCAGCATGAATCTCGGCAAAAACGTCGTCGGTCAGGTCAGCCAGCCTGACGCCGGTTATCACCGCACCAAACGTTTTGCCCGTAATGGGTTCAACCAACATGCTACAAGGATACTCCATTGCCAGGAAAATCATAATCGACTGGTGTAGCGGGTTTGCCGCTCTGCCTGCCTTGGGGCAAGATGCAGTTAGATAGTTCTCATCCGAAAAGGATGAGAACTAGACCAAGCCATGGATGGCTCGGGCGGCGCTCCGCTTTCATTTTTCGGCAGAAAAAGGGTTTCATAAATTCAAAACGGAAACCGACCCGAAAAATGCCATGGAAGGCATTTTTCGGATGAGAACTAGCAGATGGAGGTGCATAGAGATGGCTTTTTTTGAGAACGACGGCGTAAAGATCCACTACGAGATTACCGGTGAGGGTTACCCCATCCTGCTGTTTGCCCCCGGCGGCATGCGCTCTGCCATGAGCTTCTGGGAGGGATCTCCCTGGAACCCAATCACCGCGCTGGCGAACGACTTCCAGGTCATCGCGATGGACCAGCGTAATGCCGGGTTGTCCACCGCGCCCATCTCCGGAGCAGACAGCTGGCACACCTACACGGCAGATCACATAGCCTTGCTGGATCACCTCGGTGTTGAGAAATGCCACATCATGGGCGGCTGCATTGGTGGGCCCTATTGTTTTGGGCTGATCAACGCCGCACCGAGCCGGGTGAGTGCAGCCATTATCCAGCAGACCATTGGCATTGATGATAACCGGGCTGCCTTCTATGAAATGTTTGATAGCTGGGCCGAAGCGCTCAAGCCGGAACGTACCGAGGTCAGCGATGCAGATTGGTCCTCGTTTCGCTCCAACATGTACGACGGTGAGTTCCTGCTGAACGTCGATGAGAACTTCATAGCAAATTGCCAGACACCATTACTGGTACTGCTTGGTAACGACCTGTATCACCCGGAATCCACCTCACGCCGTATTGCAGAACTTGCACCACAGGCGACGCTGATAGAGGACTGGAAGTCTGATGCTGACGCAACGGTTGCTGCCGCGTTGACTTTTCTCAAGGAAAACACCTGAAATTTCAGTAAATTAGCGGACTAAACCTGCTATTCAAACCATCCAGCAGCGGTATGCGTCAAACAGGTAATGGAAAGCAATAAGGGCCAAGCGATGAGTCCAGCGAAGAGTAACGTAATGAGAACACTGCTGTTCAGCGGTCTCATGCTTGCAGTACCAGCGAGCAACGCCGGTGAAGACGTGGACGAACGCAAAGATGTGCCAGACGATGCACTGGTCCGCATCGAGAATACCCGCGGTGAGGTCGACATAACCGCCTGGTCGGAATCTGCTGTATCTGTCAGCGGCGAGCTGGATGACCTTGCCGAGGAACTCCGATTTACTGTTGACGGCGACACCGTCACCATCGAAGTTGTGCTGCCACGCAAAAGTGTCAACTGGGGTGATGGCAGCGATCTTGAGATCCATGTGCCGGAAGGTGCCCGTGTCATGTTCAGCGGCGTTTCAACCGATGTCACGGTAAACGGGGTTGCCGGTGGCGTTAACGTGCAGACAGTTTCCGGCGATGTTGAGGTTGAAGATGTGTCGGCCCTCATCCGCATCAAGACAGTATCCGGTGACATCGACGTGGATGATTCTGCCGGGCAGACCAGCGTTGCCACCGTCAGCGGTGACGTCGACATCGAGGTCAGCAGTGACAAGGTTTCTCTCGATACTGTTTCCGGAGATCTTGATGCATCCGTTGGCGAATTTGCTTCGCTGAATGCGACGGCGGTCAGCGGCGACCTTCATATATCCGGGCGTCTCATCGACGATGGCAGGGTGGACATCTCAAGCGTCTCCAGCGATGTCCGACTCGAACTTGATACACCCGTGAATGCACGACTCAAGGTGGAAACGGGTCCGGGTGGCGACATTTACAACATGCTTTCTGATCACCCGGTTGAGGAGCGGTTCCCGCCATGAACGCACTGAACGCGGAACTGGGTAACGGTGGCGGCTTGATCAATCTCAGGACCGTCAGTGGCGACATTCGAATCGATTCCGGAAGCTGATCAAGTCGCTTAAACTGTAGAATTTGCAGCGCCTGAGTGCTGCCCAGAAGATAAATTGCAACAACTGTTTGATGAACTGAAACGGCGTCGCGTTTTTCGAGTGGCGACGCTCTACATAATCGCGTTCTGGCCCATCATCCAGATTGCAGACATCCTCTCGCCCGCGTTGGAACTGCCCGACGCAGTCATGCGCTATCTCATCATCGCGTTTGTAGCTGGTTTCCCTTTGGCTTTGATTCTTGCCTGGCTGTTTGACGTCAACCGTGACGGTATCGAGGTGACCGGTGAGGAGGACAGCGCAAAACCTCTCGTTGGCAATCGCACTGAAGTCACGATTATCGGTGTGCTTGCCGTTATTGTCGTTGCGCTTTTCTTGATCCAGGTCACCATGGATGAAGAACCGCTGCAGGAAACAACCCCAGCGATTACCTCGACGCAAAACTCGCTGGAAGAAAGGCGATCCATCGGCGTCCTGCCATTTGTCAGCTTTGACACAAGCGGCACAAGCAGCGAAGAACAACAGTTTGCGGACGGCCTGACAGAGGAACTGCTCAACGTCCTGTCACGGGTTCAGGCACTGCGAGTTGCAGCTCGAACTTCAACCTTCGCGTATCGCGGCGTCAATAAGAACGTCACTGAGATCGGCAAGGAACTCAACGTTGCCTATATCCTGGAAGGCAGCGTTCGTCGCAACGACGTGAACGACACCATCAGGGTGACCGCGCAGTTGATCGAAACCGGCACCGGCGGTCATCTCTGGTCAAAAACCTACGACAGGGAGTTCACGGATATCTTCCAGATACAGGACGATATCGCCGCTTCCGTCGTCCGCGAACTTGAGATCACTTTACTCGCAGATGACCAGGACAGGATCAAGTCTCGAGCTTCCGCGAAACCTGAAGCCATGGTTGCATTCGGGATGGGACAGGATGAACTGGCACGCAGAACCGAGGTTTCCATGAGTGACGCCATCCGGTTTTTCCAGCGCGCCATCAATGAGGATCCTAACTACACGGATGCACACGTCGCGCTCGCTAATGCCTATACGCTGATGGCCAGTTACCGATACGCCGAATCCACAGCACAACTCACCTTGGCCCAGTCCGCCGTTGACGCCGCATTTGCAATTGAGCCGAACTCAGGCGCCGCACATGCCGCACAGGGGTTGATCTACACGGAACAGGGCCAATACGCCGAGGCTAAACGTTCCTTTAAAACCGCGATGGATTTAAGCCCCAGCTACGCACCCGCGTACATGTGGTACGCCAATCTGCAGGCTGACCTTAAGGATCAACTGGTGTGGTACCAGAAGGCTTACGAGCTTGATCCACGCTCACCGGTGATCGGTTACAACGTTGCTAACTGTATGCTGCTGCTCGGGCAATACGCTGAGGCCATGGCTGTGTTCGCCGAGATTATCGAAGCAGATCCTGGTTACCCGGGTGCCTACGAACTCGTCGCCAGGATCAATGAACGACGCGGCCGCCTCGATGAAGCCATCAGTCAGTATCGCCAGGCCTTTGAACTGCAGCCACGCAACCAGTACGCGATCCCGATTGCCGGTCTTTATATTGACCTCGGCGACATCGACACAGCAAAGCAGTGGATCGAGATTGCAGGTGACAACAAGGTTGCCGGTGACGAGATACCCATCGAGTGGCTCAACATTCAACTGCTCGCTTCGCAGTCGAAGATAGAGGAAGCCGGTCCACTTCTGCAGAGCAAGGTTGATCGCATGCAGGCACCTGATTTACACCCTGCCTACTTCCTTGATGGCGCACATGCTGCCTATTTCCTTGATGAACATGCCGAAGTGACCCGGGCTTATGAAGCGCTCACCGCCGCTGGCATCACCTCAGAACAGATGCACCAGAACGGTCAGTACATCGAAGTAGCACTGGCCGCTGCACATGCTTATGCGGCGCTCGGCAACACCGAACAGGCAAACGCCACGCTTGATCACGTGGAAACGCTGCTCGGTGATAACCTGGCCCAGACCCACTACAGCCCCGAAGACTGGTAGGAACTGGCACTACTGGATGCCCTGCGTGGTAATGAACAGATGGCCCTGATTCATACCCAGCGAGCTATCGACGAGGGCTGGCGCCAGTACTGGCGACCTGGCGCTGAACCTATTCTTGCCGAAATCTACATTGGCGATGCCTTCCAGGCGATGATGGCTGGGCTGCAGACACGTATGTCGATCATGCGTGAACAGTTGACCATGGCCGACAGCTTCACTGAGGACTGGCCCGGCTAGCCTGCATGCAGTCTGCCCCTGGCAGGGAGAACAGACTACAGAGTGATTTTTGTTTAGACTCGCGTTTTCGGTTCATCTCTAACAAACCCAACGGAGTCACTGCATGTCTGAAGGCTACACACCACCCAAGGTCTGGAAATGGGACAAGGAAAGCGGCGGCCGCTTTGCCAGTATTAATCGACCAATAGCTGGCCCCACTCACGATAAGGAACTGCCAGTCGGTGAGCACGACCTGCAGCTGCACTCACTCGCCACACCCAACGGCGTGAAAGTCACTATCCTGCTCGAGGAACTGCTTGAGCTTGGTATCAGCGAGGCGGAGTACGATGCCTACACCATCAACATTGGTGAAGGTGATCAGTTCGGCAGCGGCTTTGTTGCCATCAACCCGAACTCTAAGATCCCGGCCCTAGAGGATCGCAGCACCAATCCACCAACAAGGGTGTTCGAGTCCGGTGCGATCCTTGTGTACCTGGCTGAAAAGTTTGGTGCCTTCCTGCCAACAGATCCATCGCAGCGTGCTGAGTGCATGTCCTGGTTGTTCTGGCAGATGGGCAGCGCACCCTACCTCGGCGGCGGCTTCGGTCACTTCTACGCCTATGCACCGGAGAAGTGGGAATACCCGATTGATCGCTACGCGATGGAAGTTAAACGACAACTCGACGTGCTCGAACGCACGCTGGCTGAACGCCAATACCTGTGTGGTGATGAGTACACCATCGCCGACATGGCCAACTATGCCTGGTACGGCGCGCTGGTGTTACACAACATTTATGACGCGTCTGAGTTCCTGGAAGTAGCCAGCTACGAGAACGTGGTTCGCTGGGCGAAAGAGATCGAAGCGCGACCAGCGGTTGAACGCGGTCGACGGGTAAATCGTCCGTGGGGACCAGAGGAAACCCGTGTTGTTGAGCGCCACAGCTCGGACGATTTTAAGTAAGCGTCCTAGCCGACGTTCTGGAACCTGTCCCGGGTGACGGTGTTGCGGCCCTGCTGTTTCGCCGTGTAAAGACCCGCATCCGCCCGGGCGATCCAGGTATCCACCGTATCGTCTTCACGTAACATCGTAACGCCAAGTGAGACAGTAATCGGGCGATCCGGCAGGATCGCCTCTGTCTCAACCGAAGATCGAATCTTTTCACTCAGCTGGTAGGCATTTTCCTCATCGGTGCCTTCCACAATGATGACAAACTCATCCCCGCCAATCCGGAATACATGATCGGTTTCACGTAGTATTGCCGTGATAAATAACGCCAGCTGCTTGATCGCATGATCACCCATGGCGTGCCCAAGGGAATCATTGATCTCTTTAAAGCGATCGATATCCAGGTAGATCAGGCAGGACTTGCGTTCATAGCGATGAAACACCGACAAGGCTTCATGTACTTTTTCGATAAAGGCACGGCGATTGCCGACACCGGTCATGTCGTCGGTCATGCTCATCTCACGCAGCTTCGCTTTGCTGCGGGCTTCGTTTAGCGAGAAGAACAGCGAGAACAGGTTGATCAACGCAACGGTCACCACGAAGGACGCAAAGTCCATGCTGCTCTCGCCATGCTGGTTGTGAATAAACCAGACGCCACCAATCATGAAGATATTGAGCGCAATGGCCCACGGATAGGACAGCAGGTAGAACACGACGATGCTGGACGAATACACCCAGTAGTAGCCAGCCGAGTTGAAGTTGTTCAGGAGAATCAGTGGGCCGACGGCGGAGATAAACGCACTGACGTAGCGGACCAGCCTGTCCTTGCCGGTAAGGTAGGTGTAAAGGCTGAGTGCAAAAAACGCCAGCGCCACCACGCCATCAAACAACGCGAGTGCAAGTTCCCCATTCATGAACCGGTGGACACCGAAGCTTCCTATCGCTCCTCCACCGATGATGGGAAAAATCACCATGATCCTGGATTCCAGGATGTTTTTTTCTTCCTCAATCAAAATCGACGACTTCCTTGCCCTGATCAGATGTTGCAAAACCGTTATGTTTCCGCGGATTAACGGCCAATATGTTAACAATTATCGACCGGACAATTGTTGGAAAATGTAAGCCTTGCGATTTTACAGTGAGATGACTGTGGCCTCCGCTACCCAGGTATACGCGTCATCGGCTTCGTAGAAGACGCAGACCTCGCGCACCCCCCTGTCGCAGACCTGGTGCCTTGCATGCTGGTAGAATTCGGCACGCTCGAACTGCGCTTCACCCCGCACCAGCACCGCCGTCCTTGCACCCAGATACGGCGCCTGACCTGTTGGTGTTGCGTGCGAGGCGAGCATGATCATCTCGTTGAATCCGACGTCGAGTTCGCAGTCCCTGAAATCGACCAGGTGATGGTAGCTGGCAAGCCGACTGCTGCCGAAGTATTCGCGCTCATACTCCATCAGGTCATCGGCAGTGACCAGGTCACGCCAGATAACCTGTACGAGAGTCTCTGGTTCCCTGACAGAAACTTCGTGGGGCATAAAAAATGCCTGTTTTTAGAGTTATTTTTTCATTTTCCTGAAAAACTCGGCATTTACTACCCGGTCAGTTTCTTCCTTTTTGCTCACGAGCGTTACTGACGAGTTTCGAACAGGTAGGGTTCCATTGAGCCCTGCGCCTTGATCCGGATCTTGTGCCAGAAGCCACCGCCGTAGTAAGCAAGACTGCCTGGGTCTGCGTTGCCTTCACCATTGTAGTAGGAGATGCAGTCACGCAGCGGCGCCGTGGTGATGTCAGCAATGCGGCAGTGCTCCGCGTACTCCACCTCTGGCTGTTTTTCGATGTCGACAACATTCACGCCCTTGTCACGCATCGTTTCCAGCATCCACACAATATAGTCAGCATGCTGGTCAATCGCGTCGGTAAAGTTGAACGATCCACCGCCGCCCTGTGGGCCTGAAACGATAAAGAGGTTCGGGAACCCCTTGCTGTGCAGACCAAGGAAAGTCTGTGTCCCTTCCGCCTGCCACTTGTCATGCAGACCGATGCCACCACGGCCACGAATCATGTTGAAGGTTGATGTCGCCATCCATTGGAAACCGGTGGCATAGATCAATACGTCAACCGGGTACTCCTTACCTTCATGCACCACACCACGCTCGTTGATTTCGGCAACGCCTCTTGGCGCTGTATCAACCAGGTGAACATTCGGCCGGTTAAACGTCGGCAGGAATTCATCATGAAACGTCGGGCGTTTGCAGCCGTAAGGGTAGTAGGGCTTCAGCGCCGCTGCGGTTTCAGGGTCTTCAACAATGGCATCCACACGTGCACGGATCTGTTCCATGATCCTGAAGTTGGTGTCGAGCTGTTTCTGCACCAGCTCTTCCGGGCTGAGTTCACGTTCGTGCTGCTTGCGCTCCTTGAAGTCCGCCACCTTGCCGGCCAGGTAGTCATCGTTTGCCTTCATAGCGGTACGACCGGCGGAGATACGTGCAAACCGCTCACGCCTTGCTCTTGCCCAGCCTGGTTCCTTCTTCCACGCGTCTATTTCTTCCTGGCTGGTCTCGCGTTGGTCACGTACGTCGATAGACGATGGTGTGCGCTGGAACACGTAGAGTTCTTTCACCACCTTGGCGATTTCGGGTATGACCTGCACCGCGGTTGCGCCGGTGCCGATGATGCCCACCGACTTGCCTTCAAGATCGATGTTGTAGTCCCAGCGAGAGGTATGAAAAGACTCGCCCTCAAACTTCTCCATGCCGTTGATGCGAGCCAGTTTTGGTGTGGTCAGGATGCCATTGGCCAGCACAACATAACGTGCCTTCATTGCATCGCCGCGATCGGTGAAGACAGTCCAGCGGCCGGCGTCTTCATCCCACTCGGTTTTATCCACCGTGGTGTGGAAGAGGCAGCGATCATAGAAGCCGAACTTTTCTGCCATCTTCTGGCAGTACTCCATGATCTCGAAGCCTGAGGCAAACTTCATGGTCGGGAAATATTCCATTTCCTCCAGCAGCGGCAGGTAAGAGTAGGCTTCAACGTCACAGGCAATACCCGGGTATCGGTTCCAGTACCAGGTGCCACCAACATCACCACCCTTTTCGCAGAAACGCACGTCCTTGAATCCCGCCTGGCTGAGCTTGTGCCAGAGCAGCAGACCGGCAAAGCCTGCGCCAACCACGAGAATTTCACACTCATCGTCAAGCGCGTCCCTTGCAATCGGTTCGGCCGAGTACACATCTTTCAGGTAACGAGAGAACTCACCTTCCATCGCCATGTAATCCGCCGCACCGGCTCGTGCTTCCTTGAAGGCGCGATACTTCGCCTGCTCTTCGGCGTTAAATACAGCACCTGCAGGTTCAGGCGGCAGCGTCTTCAATGCCTCATCGTCAATGGTGGAATAACCTTTACCCCTGATCTTGTCATTGGCAATTGCCGCCCGCGTGTTAAATCGTTTCAGGCCCGTTGTCGGGTCAATTTCAACTGCATTCATGCTGGTTCCAGACGCTGGTTATGAGAGTATTGATACCCCAATCATATATTACTATTCAGGGCAGATGTCCAAGCTGTATTTCTACTACTCCTCCATGAATGCGGGTAAATCAACGTCCCTGCTGCAATCAAGTTACAACTATGTCGAACGGGGTATGAATACCCTGCTGCTGGCGCCGCAGCTGGATGATCGTTATGGCGCCGGGAAGATCACCTCGCGCATCGGCATCGAGGCAGAGGCCCAGGTGTTCGGGCGCGATGCTGACCTGTTCGACCAGGTCAGCAGGACAGAGGGAGAAATCCACTGCGTCATGGTCGACGAAGCGCAGTTCTTAACGAGGGACCAGGTGTTCCAACTGGGGCGTGTCTGTGATGAGCTGGATATACCCGTACTGGCGTTTGGCCTGCGCACGGATTTCATGGGCGAGCCATTTGAAGGCAGCAAGTACCTGCTTGCCTGGGCGGATAACCTGAACGAGATCAAGGCGATCTGTCACTGTGGCAGGAAAGCCACCATGGTCATCAGGGTGGACGAAGACGGCAAACCACTCAGCCAGGGCGAACAGATCGAAATCGGCGGTAATGACACCTACGTATCAATGTGCCGCAAGCATTTTAATCTCGCCGTAAATCGCTACTGAGCGGCCGGCTTCGCAACCAGCGCTTCGCACCCAGTACCTGCGAGGATGCCATCGAGCCGCTGCCTGTCTTCCTCATCGAGACGTGCATACTCTATCCGCAGCCACTGCAGGCACTTACCCTGGTAAGGGAAAGGCTCCTGCGTCCAGGTCTTGCCTTCAACGATGGTCTCCACATTTGAGAGACCTTCTTCGAGCGCTTTGGCATTGGCGAGCATCACTGGCACATAGGTCCTGCCTATCTCCTTGAGGATCTCGGTAAAGGTTGTCGGTACGGCGTCCGCCGAGAAAAAACCATCGCTTGTGGGTTCAAGACCAGACAGATCTTCCATCTTGCTAACCCAGGCGTGTACGCGCGGGAAATCATCAGCAACAATCTTTGCTGGCGTCGGGTCAAACTGCGCAAGCTGCGTCAGCTGTCCGAAGCAGCCAAAGTCACCGGAACCGGGACGGGCGCCCATGATGAACGGCAGTGATTTCAGGTGTTCATTCAGGTTGCTGAGAAAGCGCCGGTAACTGTCTTCAATCACAGACGCCGTAACGTCATTGGAACCCACCACATACAGGCGGTTGATCTGCCTGTCAGAAAACACTCGCTTCATTTCCCGCAAGAGTTCATCGGGTTGGGAGACATCGGCGTAGTACGGCAGCACTGAACCCGCCATTTCAATATCGGCATCGTAATACCAGCGGTAATGGAACATCGCCTTGGTGAGCCATTCATCACCATAGTCTTCAATAAGGTAGTTGAGAAACGCGACCACGGGATCTTCGGGGATAACTGTGCGCCCCGGATACTCCCCTTCGAGTCGCCTGATGATCGGCGTGCTGTCGACCTCTGCCACCAGCGCGCCATTGTCATCAGGGAAATACAGGATCGGTATCAGGCCAACCTTTGGCTGCGGCAGCCCATCGTCTGTCTCCCTGTTTGCCTGGATGTAACGATAGGGGATTCGGCGATATCGAAGCACCGCGAGCATTTTTCGCGTGTAGGGTGATCCAGGTGAACCTTTGATCGGAAGAAGATCGTCAGCCATGAAAACTGCTCCGTGAACTGATGGGCGATGAGTCACAAACCATACGCTAATCGGCAGATTCGGTCAGCCAAAAGGTTTGAAATCGAGTTTCATTGTCCCTATGGTCTCTCGATTAAAGTGAACAAGGCGTAGGCATTTGCAGCAGGCGACACACAACTCGGAAACCATGCTGGGCTGGTTCCATGACGGTAACCATGACAAGGTCACGGAACACCTGCTGAACACACTGCGCTTCTTTAACAACCAGAGTTACAGCAAGCTAGCAGGCCAGGAGCGTGAGTTTCTTAACCTCTTCCTGCACGACATGCTGTACATGTTCACGCTGCCGTCCTACCGGCTGAACCAGCAGCAGAGCCTGCAGTTCATCCTGCAAAACCCGCTCATCTGTAACCTTGTTGCGATGAGCAACATCGGCACAACCGACCAGGCACTGGAACTGATACTGACAAGCCGCCATACCAACAACGTGGGTAAGGTGCTGACACTGTATTCACCTCGAAACACGCTGCACATCAACATCAGCCAGATGCTGGATGCCAACCCCTACCTGACCAACATCTGGTATGGCACCTACTGCGGCAGTTTCACATCGGTCATGGCAAACGAGCACGCCATCAACCGACTGCGCGAACATCTCACCAATCCAGATGAGCGGCTGGATACGCTGACCAACCAGCACTGGCCTTACTTCGGTATGACATACGTCGACCACGTCGGTGACCGACATCGCAAGAAGAAGATTAACGAGTCGATCCAGACGCGCCATGTGAATCTGCAAATCAGAAACACATCGTCACCCGGCGAAGACAAACCAAAGATTGCCGTCTTCAGCGATCGCTGGAACACACGTTCATCGGTGTATCGCAACCAGGCGGAATTTCTCGAAACCCTGCAGGACGACTATCACCTGACACTCGTCCACGCCGTAATCGATGACAGATCACTGTTTGACACAAGTATCTTTGATGACTTCATGTACATCGGCCAGGCGAACTCCAATGCAGTTAACCTGCAGCAGTTAATAGAGAACGATTTTCGCGTTGCTTATTACCCGGATGTCGGCATGTCGCCGCAAAGCATCTCGCTTGCCAATGTCAGATTGGCACCGATCCAGATGTGCGGTGTCGGGCACTCCGTTTCAACCTTCGGCTCGCTCATCGACTACTACCTGTCGGGCGAGGATGTTGAGCGCGCGGAGAACCCTGAGGACAACTATTCAGAGCGACTGATGATGCTGCCCGGCTACGGCATCATCCACAACCAGATTGAATACGAACCGACCAATCCGGCACCTGACGAGAGCAGGTTCCTGGTCAACTGCCCCTGGTATTCCCAGAAAACCAACTACGAAATGCTGCTGGTCCTGAAGGAGATACTGGAGGAAAGTGATGCACCCCTGCACTTCCAGATGTTCCCGGGCAGTTCCTCAACCATCCTGAATGGCCACATCTCCTTTGCTGCCGATGTTGAACAAGTACTCGGCAAGGAGAACGTCACCGTGTTTGCAGAGTTGAGCTACGAGGATTACATGGCGAGGATGGAGATGGGTGAGATCACTATCGATGCATTTCCGTTTGGCGGCTGCAACACCGTTGCAGATTCACTACACATCGCCAAGCCCACCGTCACCTGGGAAGGTGAAAGCTGGTACAACCGCATCGGTTCCGCCATGTTGCGCGATGTCGGCCTGGAGGACTGGATTGCCACCAACCGGGATGAGTACATAGAGCTCGTGCTGGAGTTGATCGCAAACAAGCGTAAGCGTCAGAACATCGTCAAGAAGCTGGGCGACGGCGGCGCGGATGCTGCTTTTGCCAATGAAAGTAAAAAGCACTTCAAGGCGATGTTTGACTACGTGGTGGCGAATCATGAAGCGCTGGTTGCTGAGGGTAAGCGGAGTGCGCTGCGGATTGATGCTAAGACGGGTGAGGTCGTTTCCTGAGGCCACCAGTTCTCGCGAGAGTCAGATCCCTCGTGTCGTGCGCGACCCCGGTCGCTCGGGATGACGCGAGGCAAAAAGGGACAACAACACCCTCGTCATCTCGAGCGAAGCCGAGAGATCTCGTACTCGCGAGGT
This sequence comes from Pseudomonadales bacterium, assembly GCA_963921285.3. Classification (GTDB taxonomy): domain Bacteria; phylum Pseudomonadota; class Gammaproteobacteria; order Pseudomonadales; family Azotimanducaceae; genus UBA9659. The sequence goes on along the minus strand of CAWUFD020000015.1, from coordinate 3,592,081 downwards.
TCAGGTTTCCTACGGAAAATGCAGACGAAAAAAAAGCCGTGCAGCAAACGCTACACGGCTTTTTGTTTGTTGAAGCGAGAGATTAGATCGTAGAGCAGATCGTATATTCGTTAGCTTCGTTGTAAGGCGCTGCAAGTGCAGTGTTGGTCGGGTTTGTGTTCGTACCAGACGTACCCAGTGTTGCACGAATGCTGCCTGATGCACCAAGACCATCGTCCAGCTGCAGGTCGAGTGCAGAAGCTGCCTTACCAGGTACTTGGCTCATGCAGAGCTTAGGACCATTCAGACCGCCGCCCATCGCAGGAATGGTGATACCCATCAGGCCACCCCAGGCGTTCTTCGGCAGTGAAGTTGCGGCGGCGTCAGCTGGGTTACCAGCAATGTAGCCAGCTGCACGCAGGTGCTGCCAGAAGTTGTCGTGTTCGTTACCACCGTTCCAGGTGTTGTTCAGCGGCGCGGTCAGGACGCCGTTGTTATTACCGAACTGTGTCACGGTTGCCCAGTCGCCGCCACGGCCGGTCAGGGTCGCGAGGTTAGGACCATCATCACCAGGCAGACGCTTGTAACGGTCCTGGTATGACAGGAATGCTGCAGATACTGAACTGATATCAGAGCTTGCTTTCTTGATACGTGAGTTATCGATTAACTCCGTACCCTGGAGAATTGCACCAAGCAAAAGTCCGATAATGACCAGCACAACAGCGATTTCAACAAGGGTAAAACCCTGCTGTTTACGAGTTTGAGGTTTAGCTGACATTGATAACTCCTTGATTTTCTTGAGTACTCACCCTGTAGATTCACCAGTTTACACTGGTTATTACTGCATAGGTACTTCGGTTGATTCGTCGTAATTTAAGTTGCGCGCAGGGTATACCCCACCCCGATGGCTTAATAGCATCACTTTGTAAGCGTTTGTAAAAACTAATTTACTCTTCCCGCCTTCACCAATTGAAATGCAAGTGTATTGGGAGAAAGCCACATAATCTGGTCATTAAATTCGGCACCAGCGGCCTCACTTTCGGTGCGAGTGACAAACCTGGTATCTCCGTCGGTGTTTTCAAGCTGGTCAGGTGACGTTGTAGTAGTACCGTCCGAACCGGTTGAAAAAACAACCGCGACGGCGTTCGCAGCGATCACGGTTCCGCACGCGGCATCTGTACACACCTGCAGGTCCGGCACCGTGGTGATATCAATGCTGTTTGAGAATGCGCCACCGCCAGCAGAACTCAGTGTGTAACGGACCGGGTTAAGCCATTCATCAGTGAGCAGGTTGTTGCCATCCACTGACCCCGTCAGGTTCAGTGTCTGCACGGGTACAAATCCGCTGAAACTTGTGCACGCTGTCGTGGCGGAATTGGGACTAGCCTGGCCGTTCGATGCGTTGGTTGCGGGACATGGCAGGCGACCCGTGCGAGCCGCATAACCGATCAGCGCGTCGTGAATTTCCTCGAGTTGTGCATCGGTGGATTTTCGCTTGGCCACGTCCTGCTGTGTACTCAGCGGCGTCACAAGGCCACCAAGCAGAAGACCGATAATGACAACTACTATCGCCATTTCGATCAGGTTAAATCCAGCTTGTGTGCGCATCATCAGAGGGCCTGCTTTACGGACCTATCGGTCTTACCGTGTCGTTAAAAGTTGTAGTGTATGCCGAGGGTAGCTCGTATCGAAAACCGGCATCGTTCGCATCACTGTTCAGGTCCTCATAATAGTCGCTGATGTTTGTTGACGCTCGTGTCTGGCTGCCTGTGATAACTCCCGGTGCAACCACAACACCATTTGCTGGCGAGGTCCCGTGCCCGGCCACTGTCAGGCAGTTGCCCTCCGCTGTTGTACACATGCGGTAGTAGATCTGGTTCTGCCAGTGGTTCGCGAGCCAGGTATTCACCGCAGGTGCGGTGTTCAGTCCGCACACCGCGCCCCAGTCAAAAGGCAGCGCCGTACCGAGCGGTATACCGCCGGCTCGCTGGTTCGAAATACTATTCGCTGCACCCCCAAACGCACTCGCCCACGGATAATCGCCACAATTTGTGCGATAGGTGGCCATCAACTGGGCTGCGGTTCGCGTTGCAAGCAGCTCGACCATGGGCCAGATCGATCCCGCAGTAAGCCCAAGCACCTGGTCATTCTGTGCGGCAGAAGGTGTATTCGAATAGTCTGTGAAGTCAGCATCTGCGTTGATGCCTTCAAGGAAGTCAGTCCTCGTCAGGGGTGCCCGATTCTGGCCGTCCAGTGCAGCGCCAGGTGCAATTACTACCGCGACCATCGCATTGCCATCCAGGGTAAGCCCCGGTGCAAGACTACTGTTTTTCTGCGCAGCAGCACCAGATACATGATTGGTCGTCACGGCATACCAGAGACTTGCACCACTGCTGTCGGTGAGTGCATCAAGATCAAGATCTCGATAAGGCAGAAGACCAAGTTGTGAAGCACATGCGGTGCCCGCTGCATTCGCCTGGCCATCACCGGTATTGTCGGGACAGGGCAGCACGCCGGGTATCGTTTGCCGCAACGCGTAACCCTGCAGCGCCTGCGCAGCCTCGTCCAGGACACGCGCATTATCGACACCACGCGCAGTGCGGAGCTGGTTGGTGGACAGTTGAGTGACAAGGACGGTCGTCAATGCCAGCACAAGCACAGTCAGCATGATGAGGATCGCGACACCCTGCTGTTTTCTTCTAATGGTTTTCATGTGAAAAGGACGAACTTATCGCTATTCGCCATCGATAAGCGGGCGCACTATCGCCTCAACATCAAGGGCTTCAATATCAGAGGCCTCAATATCAGGCAACGCGACGCCAGGAATCGCCACATCAGGAATTGCCACGTCAGGTATTGCAACATCAGGCACCGCGACTTCGGGCAAAACATCACTGCCGGGGATGTCATACCCACCATTCTCTGGATCGGTCGGTGGCAGGATCACCTCTTCATAGGTGTCAGCAACCGTATCAAGGCCAATGACCCAGGTCTGCCCCGGCTTCAGGCGCTGCTCTTTGTCTGCTGCGCGAAACAGCGCTTCATTTGAGGCGTCCAGCAGTTCACCGGGGCTATTGCCGTTGCCCGGGTTGCTGGTCCCATCCACCCAGAGCACGATGGTACCGTCTGAACGGCGCACGTAACCAGAAAACTCTACCTTCTGGACGGTTTCATCCAGTTCACTGACAGCCACTCGCTCGACCGGGGGCGGCGCCTGCTGGTCAGATTGTGGCCTCTCAGTGCCAGCGCGAACCCTGTCAAGACGGCTACGTTCGCTTGCATCGCTGAACAACCTGTCAAAGGGGTAATCATCATCAGTCGCAAAGCAGGGCGACGCCATCAACAGCGCAGCGATAACAACGAGCAGCTTCATAACCCCTGCCCCAGGTTGGTTGCGTCCGTAAGCGTGTACCAGCGCAACTGGCAGTCACCTCTCAAACGCGTCAGCTCAGCCTCTTCGCCATAACTATCAAGCCAACGCAGGCGACAGCTTTCAACACTGAACAGGCCATTGGCTTCCTTCGCCAGACCGTTCAAGAGCCGGTACAGGTCACCTTCGTGCGTGAGCTGCATGTTGACGTTCATGTCTGTCGACAGTGTCTTGACCGTTGGTCGCCAGAACGGATCAACGTTCTCTTCGGTCACCACGCTGCTTTCAAGAGTGAACTCCACACCCGGCAGGTTGTATTGCGTGCCAAGCCGACGCAGCGTTTCGAGCCACTGCAGTCGTTCAGGTGTACCGATGTAACCCTGCTGAACGAGAGACATGTACGTGCCATGGTTTTCCTGCAGCAGGTCCTGGTTCGCTTCAGATTCATCGGTGGTGAACTGCAGGGACTCGTAAGCCCTGACCTGGTCTTCAAGCGCACCGGATCGATCGTAGTAGTAGAAAAATGCCCCCACCATCAAAAGGAACGAAACCAGGAACTGGGATAACACCAGCAGGTGGTCACGCCATTGCACTCTCTTGAATATCTCAAGGATTGAGCAACGACTCCTGCACGACTTTCTCAACCACGACGATGATCTCAAACGGGTTGGTCGCTGCTTCCATGTGACTATTTTCCCTGCCGATCTGGTCCGTGAAACGCTGCGTCTCACGCACGTCCGCTGCGGTCTTCACCAGCAGGACAACTTCTATTTCATCGAGCGCCTCAAGATCCTTCACGAAATCATCCATCATGGCGATGGTTTCGCGGTAGGTCAGCGAGGACGTCTTGATATTGCCTCGCAGCAGCAGGGTCGACTGCCTGACGCCGGGAATATCATCAAAGTAAACGTCATCCGACCCAAAAGGATCGTTGGGGTCCGGTGTCTGCAGACTCGAGCGATGTTCATGCACGAGCTGCTGCACCTCAAGCGCAGTATGTTTCTGCCACTCCATCTGCAGTAGCTGGATGGGGCGATAGCGTGGCTGGCTCAGCACACTGGCCAGCGCACCGAAGTACTGATGTGGTGCCTGATCAGCATCGCGGGCAATATCTTCCACCAGGCGCACGGCATCATAAACGTATCCGGCATTATTCAGCTCACCCTGGATATCGCCAAATCGTGCGTCGCTTTCCATCTGCAACTGGGCAATATCGCTCGTAACATTCTCCTGCTGCATATCGAGTTCCATCCCCTTAAGCGCCAGTAGCACGGCTGCACCGACAAACACCAGGCTGCCAATCTCGGTGACGTTTCGCACAAACCGGTCGACCAGGTACTGGTAGTAGGTCGCCTTCTGTTCATCCTTGGCGTAATGATCGTAAAGCGGATTCTTACGTGTGCAGAGATAAGAGAACAGCGCATCTGCACCGGCACCGTCGCAACCGGTGAGGCCAAAGCTCTCGAACAGGCCCTCGAGCGGGATGAAATCGTAAACAACCTGGTCGGTTGGGTGTGATAACAGCTCCGCTTCGTCGAGCTGATCACGATTGACAATGCAATGGACGTGCAGCTTTTCGCTGCCGCTCATCATGCGCTGGTTCAGCAGAAAGTTGTAAACCTCCTCGGTACCACGCTCAAGGTTTGACATGACACCTTCGAAGTCTTCTCGGTCCCACATATCCTTGTCGAACTTCGCCTGGCGTGACAACAGCAGTTTGCCGTTGTTGAGGTAGGTGTTTCGAAGTGCACTGCGCACCTGTCTCGATACAATCAACACGTGTTCTTCTGTTGACTGCATCGGGCGAATGAGCTTTTCGGTCAGGAGTGGCAGTGACCAGATACCGGCGAGACGCACATCATGTTCTTCGAGCCGCTCCAGCCATGGGGCGAGCAGGCCTGTGTTGGTCAAGGCCGACAGGAGAACCTGGTCATCCTTACGACCAATCTTGCTGCGCCCGATCAATCTCGCGTGGACGTAGTCTTCCTCGCGGTAGTGTTTCTGTAACTGCCGGTCGATCAGCGAGCGGCGGTCAAGGAAATTAACGTGCGGAATGGACTCGCGGCGGAAGTCTTCTTCGATCATATCCACCAGCAGGCGTGCTGGAATGTTGACCGATGTTTTGAGCAGTTTTTCGAACTCGGCAAACCCGGCATCATCCGGCTGGAAATCCCGCGAACCAAACAGGTCCGTGCCATCCCAGTCGAACACCGTCATCCGATAGCCTGAAAAATAGAAAACGCGCTCCATCAGCTTATCCCCGTTGCTGCAGCCCAGACAGGGCCGAGCACCGACAACATGATCCACCCGAGCAGGGAACCCATCACGACAGTGAGCGCCGGGCTTATCGCGGGTTCTATGGCTTCAATGGTTTCATTCACTTCACGGTCGTAGAAATAGCTGACATTCAACATGGCGTCATCAAGGTTACCCGTCGACTCGCCTACCTTGATCATACGAACAATCAGCGGCGGGAAGATCTGTGTGCGCGCAAAACTGTCGGAGAGGCCCACACCGTCGACAATTGACTGGCGTGCCTCCGCCAGAGCTTTCCTGAGGTACGTGTTATCGATCAGGTCTTCACAGATCTCCAGGGATCGGATGACCGTCACGCCGGCACCATAAAGCAGTGCCATATAGGTTGAAAAGCGCGCCAGCCGAATCTTCAGCCCGAGCGGTCCAAAAAGTGGGATGCGCAGCAGCATGCCGTCAATCGCATAACGTAGTTCAGGGCGAGTCCGTGCCGCGAGGTTAACAAAGGAAAAGAACGCAATTGGCGCCGTGAGGATGAGCCACCAATAGGTGATGATGAAATCCGAGGTCGCGATCAGTGCGATCGTGTGAAACGGCAACTCACCGCCCAGTTCCGCAACAAACGGAATGATCCGGGGCACGAGATAGATCATCAGGAACGCGGCAACCAGGATAATGATCGTCGCCACAATGCCGGGGTAGGTCATAGTGCGCTTGGCCTGCGCAAGCAGTTCATCGTTACGGCGCATGGTTTCGCCCATTTCCCGCAGCACCTTGGGCAGTTCACCGGATTCTTCACCAACTGCAATCAGTGCAACAAACACTTCGTCAAATTCATGCGGAAAGATTGCCAGCGCTTCTGAAAAAGTCGCGCCACCCTCAATCGCCTCAACCACACCGCCGAGCACGTCTTTAAAATGCTGATCGTTCACGGAGTCGCGCAAATCAATCAGGCCTTCGATAATCGGCACGCCAGATGCGGTCAACTGCTCAAGGTGAAACACCATGTTGATCTTGTCGCGGCTGGGAATGGTGGCTCGCCCGAACCGCAGGTTACGCCGCCGGTGATCCTTGAACGAGATGAGATCGAGCCCCTGGTTTTCCAGGCGCCGTTCGATTTCACCTTCATTACGCGCCTGCAACACACCGTTGTGAAACTTGCCGTATGCGTCAATGGCCCGATACTTATACTCCGGCATCAGGTTAATCCCGCAGTCAGGTCAACTACCCGGGAGAGTTCCTCGATGGTGGTCTCACCGGCAGCAACCTGGCGCAGGCCGTCTTCCGCCATGAGTTGATAACCACCGGCTCGCGCCTTGGCGAGCAACTGCGACATGGTGGCCTGGGTCGCCACCATCTCATCCAGTTCGTGATTGAGCGCAAGGATCTCCATGATCAGGTGTCGACCCTTGTAGCCAACACGTGAACAACTCGGGCAACCCAGCGCATCATAGAGTTCATCCGGCGCACTCTCGCCCAGGATGATCTGCTCAAACTCTTCAATCGGGCGCGGCATCTTGCAGGCAGCACACAGCAGGCGAACCAGTCGCTGACCGATAACACCGATGATGTTCCCGGACATGATGTCCGGCGGTACACCAATGTCCGTCAGCCGCGGGAATGCACCCACGGCGGAGTTGGTGTGAAGCGTGGAGTACACCTGGTGACCTGTCATCGCCGCTCGAAATGCCATCTCTGCGGTATCTCCATCACGGATCTCACCCACCAGGATGATGTCCGGGTCCTGGCGCATGATAGAGCGAATACCGTCAGCAAAATCCATCTTGGTGACTTCACTGATGGACGTCTGCCGGATCATGTCGATCGGGTATTCCACCGGATCTTCCAGGGTCATGATGTTTCTTTCGATGGAGTTCAGGTAACTGAGCATCGAGTACAGCGTCGTGGTTTTACCGCTGCCGGTGGGTCCGGTGACCAGGATAATGCCTTCCGGCCTGCTCATCAGCAGCTTCAATTGTTCGAGCAGGTCCGGCGCAAGTTTGAATTCATCGAGTGGTACCAGGCCACGAGCCCGGTCCAGTACACGCAGTACAATGTTCTCGCCGTGGATTGTCGGCAACACGGAGACCCTGAAGTCCACCATGCGGCCACCCACCCGTAGTGATACACGACCATCCTGGGGTACACGGTTTTCAGCAATGTTGAGCCCGGCCATCACCTTCAGTCGAACCGATATGGGGGCCCAGAAATCTTTGTGCAGGGCCCGGATCTGGAACATGACGCCATCAACACGATATCGCAAGCGAAGGAAGTTGGGCTCCGGTTCAAAGTGAATATCGGATGCCTCGCGTTTCACGGCATCGGATAACAAGGCGTCAACCAATCGCACAATAGGCTGACTGTATTCGTTGCCGCCGGCTTCAAGCGAATCGTAATCGGTAACGCCGGTTTGGATCTCACGCAGGATGCCATCAACCGACATCTCGTAACCGTAAAACTGATCGATGGCGTTACTGATATCACTTTCGGTGGCAAGCACCGGGATAACCTGGATATCAGGCGGCAGGTTGGCCTGCACGCGGTCCAGCACCATGACGTCAAAAATGTCGACCATGGCGAGTGTCAGCGTTCGGTCAGGGACGTTGTACGAAACAGGTACAACACTGTGCCGCTGCGCAATCTGTTTTGGTACCAGTTCAAGCGCGTCGCCATCCGGGGTCACGGAGGAGAGTTCAATACTGCCACGGCCAAGTTCTTCACCCAGCACATCTCGCATCACCGATTCAGACACAAACCCGAGGTCAGTCAACGCCTGCCCCATCATCTTGCCGGTCTTTTTCTGCTCGATCAGGGCGATGTTGACGTGGTCCTCAGTAATGATGCCGCGCTGGATAAGTTTTTCACCCAGCTTCATGCGGTTGAAATCTGTTTCCGCTGCCTGGCTCATTTTGTTGCGTCCTTATGACTCACGTTACTGCCCGCCTTCACGCTGATTGATGGCAGCATCGATGTAAATCTGGTCCAGTCGTTTCTTTACATCGCTGACTGAAAAACCGGTTGCCTGGGATTCAGCCAAGTTCACCGCCTGCTTATAAAAACGCATTGCTGAGTCCAACTGTCCCAGGTGGTCAAGCGAGACCGCGAGGTTAAAGGCGTAATCCGCATTGGTCTGGTCCCAATGATGCGCCTCAAAAAAGGCGGCCTGGGCACTGGCCCAGTCGTTTTCAGCCGCGTGTGCAGCGCCCTTCAGGAAGTGCAGATGGGCGGCCTCGGGTGAGACTTCGAGGAGTGCGTCGATCTCGTTCGGGTCGAGCACAGCCTGACTGGAAAGGGACAGGATGCCTGCCTGGGCATAACTGTCTGTCGGATCAAGATTCAGGCGCCGCTGGTATAACGCAAAAGCCTGCTGGTAACGGCCCTCGGCTGCATGCACTGCAGCCGCACCAAGCAGCGCATCGCGACTGTTCGGATCGATCGATAGGGCACTGGCATACAGGCTGCCAGCCTTCGCCAGCTCGTTTCGACGAAACGCATCATATGCATCATTAACCAGGTTACTCAGGTCACTCGGCACCGCTTCATGGTAAATCTGTACGCGCTGTGGATCTGTGTCTGCAGCCTGCGCCGCTACGGACTCGTTGGTAAGCGTACTCCTGCTGGCTTCGACAGGCACAGCCACATCAGCCGGGGCCGGAGCCGCGACGGGTTCGATAATCGCCTCTATGTCGTTCAAGGCAACGGTGGTTTCAGTAACGTCTTCAACCAAAGGTGCGGCGACAGGTGCAGCGACGCGATCAACAGGCGGCGCATCCTCGCCGCGAATCGTTATCGGCGGAGAAAACACCAGCGCCGCCGATGCACTGCTGCTGTCTGAGGAAGGCGGCGGATGAATTTCATCTGCGCTCCAGTCAACACTGGCAATGGCATTATCCGTGGTCGTCAGTCCATCAGCAGCGGGGGCAGTACTGGTGGGGTTTTCTTCAACCGGGACCACCGCCAGCATCTCAGGCTCTCGCGTTGCAACAGGCAAAGGAGATTCACTGCTCGTTGATGTTTCAGTGTCCGGTGCAACCGCTGTCGCGGTCTCCTCAATGACATCTTCGATCGGCGCAGGTGCAACTGTCACCGCCTGGTCTCTCGGCAGAAGGGACAACGTGTTACTGCCAAGCAGGTAGAAATAGTAGGAAACAATGCCGCCAATCGCTGTCATCACCAGCATGGCATAAAGAAAGCGGGAACGGCGCTTTTGCTGGCGGTTAATCGCGTGCCCGTTGTGAACCAATTCTGTCAGCGCGGTTTCATTTTCCGCGCGGCGGCGCTCAGCGTCTTCCTGCGCTCTTCTTTCTTCCGCTTCTTCCTGCTCTGCCTGTTGTGCCGCGAGCGCGGCCTCCTCTTCCCTGCGCCGGGCTTCTTCCGCCTCACGACGTTCTATTTCCTGGCTGAGCTCTGAAGCTTCCCGTGCAACACGCTCCTGCTCGAGTCGCTCGGCCTCAAGCCGATCAGCTTCCTGTTTCTCCTGCTGCGCCCTGAGCGCATCCAGACGTTCCTGTTCACGCTGTGCTTCTGCTTCAGCCTCTGCTTCCTGCCTGAGTTGTTCTCGCTCCTGCTCGTCAGGTAACAGGTCTTCGTCGATCAGGTTGTCGAAGCCAGCTTCACTTTCTTCATCCTCTGCGGCCTCAGCGAGAAGGTCGTCGAGGTCCAGTTCCTCATTGTCATCGTCAGTGTCGTGGAACTCTTCAAACAGGTCGTGGGCGTCTTCGGCTTCACCAGCTTCATCAACCTCATCGATCAGAACTGGTACTGCTTCCTCTTCCACTTCCTCTTGCAGCGACTCGACAAGAGGCTCGGGCTCTGCCACAACCGGCACATCGTTAACTGTGGATTCGTCAGGCTGGGACTCAGCACTAACGGAATCATCAAGGGGAGACTGGTCAAGCGGTGTCAGCAGCGGAGGTGCCTGGGTGGCCTCCCCGGTTGCATCGGACGGCGACTTACCCTTCTTCTCGAGGGCCGCCTTTTTCAGCGCTTCTAAGAGAACACTCACGGTTCAACTCTCAGTTCACCGATGGCAGGTAGTTCTGGAAACTGCTCAACTCACCGCGAACACTCGCGTTGCCAATCACGGTTGGTTTCAAAAAGATCACCAGCTCTGTTTTGTTGGTCTGGTTGTCATCGTAACGGAACACACGACCCAGTCCTGGCACGCTTTGCAACAGTGGCAGACCACGCTGGTTCTTCTGCACTTCATCCTGCATCAAGCCACCGATGACAGCAATATCGCCCGAAGACACCTTCAGGATCGACTCAACTTCCCGAACCTGGATGACCGGGATCTCACTCACCACGCCAACATCAGCTAGCGCGGGATTCGGGTCCTGGACAAAATCAATGACCCGAGAAATCGTCGGCCGTACGTTCAGGATGACGGTTTCTGCCTTGTCGATATAAGGCGTCACACTCATCACAAATCCCACCGGCACCGTGTTCACCTCGGTTTCAAACGTGGTCAGGCTGCCGCCATCCACTGCCCCGCCGGACGAAGTGTCGATGTTCACGTCGACCGTGAAGTAAATGAGGTTATCAACCACCTTAAGCAGCGCTGTCTGGTTATTCATCGCCATGACCTTCGGGCTGGACATTACGGTAACGTCGCCAAACGTCTCCAGCGCCGTCAGCGTCGTCTGGAGCTCATTGCCTGCAAGGTCAAGGTCGTTCGAAGTGATATTGAAGGTAGGCCGGGTCAGCAGGCCTATGTCTGTCAGCAACTGGTTAGCTTCGACGCCAGTTGTGCCGGTATCCGGGTTCACCAGTCGCCAATCGATACCCGCCTGGTAGCGATCCGACAGGTTTACCTCGGCGATGGTCGCCTCGATCAGGACCTGGCGCTGGGTGCTGACCTGAACCGTATTGATAAAAGACTCCACTTCCTGGTGCTGGCGCGATGTGGCTCTCACAGCAACGATACCGGACTCTCGATTCACAATAATGTTCGAGTTCACGGTGGACAGTGTCGTATCCGCAACGCTGCCGTCAGAAATGATGGCTTCTATATTCTGCTGCAGGCTATCCCAGAAAGCGTGATCGGTCTGGCTCTCCACCACAGTGTCCGAGCTGTTATCACGTGTGGAAGCATTGCCATCTCCTCCCGCGCCAGTCGAGCTGATCTGGGTAGATACAGCTACCGTGCCGATACTGTTACGGGTCATGTTGAGATAGTCGACCGCATAATTACGAATAAAGGGACTATCCCTCTCGACACGCAACACATTGCCTTCGATGCTGTAGCGAATGTCCACACTCTTGCTGATGCGTTCAAGTAACGCAGGCAATGTCTGCTCTACCGCGTTCAGCGTGATGGTTTCACTGATCTCAGGATCAATATCAAGGTTCAGCGAAGAGTCCCGTGCGAGTGAAAAGAGCAGTTCTGACAGAGGCACGTCGTACACGACAACGGTATGGGTCGGTTCCGCAAGCGTTGTCTGAGGTGGTGGCACCGTCGCAGACACGCGCACAGGTGCAGGTATCTCACTACTGGAGGCAGGGGCAGCTTCAGGCGCAGACAGATGGCCTTCAGACATCGGCAGATCTTCAACGCCGCGCCATGAACAACCCGTCAGCACCCCGGCCACGGCGATCACCACTAACACCTTCCTTGCGCAAATCATCTCGCTAGCACCTCCGGTACTGACCACCACCGTTCATTACTGTACTGGCTGTCTTTTGCAGCCCTTTCCACATCGTCGCCGGTAACAAAGCGGCGTCCTTCGGCAAATGCTGCAAGCAGTGCCTTGTCCGCCAGGATGTTGATTCGCCGGATCAGCCCATGGGAGTACTTTTCAATCGTGCGCGCTGTGAACACGGAAATAAGCTCCGAACCACTGTAACCGCAGGCCTGCAGTCGGAAATTCAGGTAGGCGTGGATATCATCAAGTTTCAGCGGCGGCAGATACAGGCTGTGCGTGATTCTCTCTTTGAGCTGCCTGATGTTGCGACGCTTGAGGTTTTCATCAAGCTCGGGTTGCCCGAACAGCACAATCTGCAGCAGTTTGTGTTCATCCGTTTCAAGGTTACTGAGCAGGCGCAATTCCTCGAGCGTTTCAAAAGGCATTTCCTGGGCTTCTTCAACCAGTACCACCACATTTCGATTGGCCGCATGCCGGGCCAGCAGACTGGTCTGCAAGGCGCGCATCACCGTGAGCTTGTCACTGGACGGGTAGATCGGGATATCAAGCTCGCGGGCGAGTTCGTACAACATCTGCTCCGGGTTGAGCCGCGGGTGTGCCAGGTAAACCCAGTCGACATTGTCGATCAGTGTGTTCGGCAACATCCTGCATAACATGGTCTTGCCCGCGCCAACTTCACCGACAACCTTGATAATGCCCTCGCCGTGATCAATGGCGTAACAGAGCGCCTGGAGGATGGCACCACGGTCACACCCCTCGAAAAAAACTCGAGTATCGGGCGTAATGCGGAACGGCGGTTTGGTTAAACCGAAGAACTCCTCGTACATGGCTGTCCAGCTTGCATCCGAGCATTAAAAAAACCGGGCCAAATAGTTTATGCCACCGAACACCCCTTAGCCAGAAAAAATACAGAAACTTCAATGCCTTGAAACTCCTTATCGAAGCTATTTCTAGCTTTTCATGCACCACTTCGACGCAAAATAGGCTGCACCTCTGCGTGAAAAAACACAATATATGGTGACCTGACGGGCTTTCCCGCCCAAAAAAGCATGAAAAAATCGATTTTAAGTCCAAGAAGTTATTAAGAGCTGGTATTGAGTTACCTGCACCTTACCCCCTAATATCGCGGGTCCCTCGCAGAAGCCCCATTTTTGGCATGCTACACAAGGCCTCAATCCTCATTGTTGTCATCACCATTTACGTATCTGCCATTACACCCGTGGCGATCGCATCGACAACCGATGACTTCAGCATCACCACCTGGTCAACCGATGACGGCCTGCCGCAGAGCACGGTAAACGCCATTACCCAGACCACCGACGGCTACATCTGGGTTGCAACACTGGCAGGTATCGCTCGCTTCGACGGCGTGCGCTTCCAGCACTTTAACAAGCTGTTCTACCCTGATCTCATTTCTAACCGCGCAACCGCGCTCACCGCATCCGGAGACATCGTGTTTATCGGGGACTTCAACGGGATGGTGGGCAAACTCGAGGATGGAGAATTCGCCACGCTTTCTGATCGCCCCATCGACTACGGCGACATTGTTATCTCACTGAGGATTACTGCAGACGGTAACCTTGCGGTCAGGCGTATACGTTCAGGTGTGGAAATCATCGAAGGCTTCTGGCCACAGACCTTGCCTGACAGACCACCGCCAACGCCTGCAATGCTCGACATACCGGCACTGAGCGGTTACCTCATTGATGGCGAGGGTCGGCACTGGATCAGCAGTATGGCGCAGGGGCTCTACCTGGCCGGAAGCGATGATCAGCCTGACCTCGACAACCTCGCCCGTCTGAGCGGTCTGCCCAGCACCGGCGCATTTGCCATGCACCTGGACCACGCAGTGACGGATCCAGCCTGACTCTGGATAGGCTCCGGCACCCCGTTGAACCGCCGGTGCAGATCGAATCGTTTGTCGTGGATAGAAAGGCACTCAACCGCAACGGCTCGAGTCAGGCATTTGTTGTGTCTCCCGGCGCCGAGCACCTGACCTTTACGTTTACGGCACTCAGTTTTGCTGTACCCGAAAAAGTCGTGTTCAGCCATCAACTGGAAGGCTATGAAAGTGCGTGGACCACGCCATCAATAACCCGCAATGCGCAGTACACGCTACTTCCACCAGGCGAATATACCTTCAGGGTTCGCGCGGCGAACAACGACGGGGTTTGGAACGACACTGGTGCCAGCGTGCCGGTCATCGTACAGCCGTTCTTCTGGCAGACGCTGTGGTTCCAGGGCCTGATGCTGGTGCTCGCCGGCCTCATGATTGCGCTTACCGTACGTTATGTATACCAGCGCCGCCTGGAGCGCCAGGCCGCCATGTTCGAAAAGGAAATGGCTGTTCGCCTCGAACGCGCGCGAATCGCCCAGGACCTGCATGATGACATCGGCGCCAGGTTGACCCAGCTTGGCATGATGGTGGATGCCGACCGTCCGACCGAAGACGTTAGAGCAAAAACCCGCGAAATGTCGCTAGCTATGGACGAGGTGGTCTGGTCTGTAGACCCGGAAAGGGACTCAACGGAAGATCTGATCGACTACATCGAAAGCTACGCGGAGGAGTTCTTTGAAGCGAGCGACATCGCCTGCCGATTCGATTTTTCCCATGAAGGCGAACCGATCGTGTTGCCAGTAGCAGAGCGACATGCGATTTTCTCCTGCGTAAAAGAATCGCTGAACAATGCCGCTAAACATGCGGCCTGCAGTGAAATTATCATCAGCGCGCATGTCGCGGACGGCACTATGCAGGTCAACGTCTCCGACAACGGCAAGGGGTTTGACGTTGAGGGAGAACGCCAGATCACCCAGAGCGGCGTCGCCAACATGGAAAACCGGATGCGGGGTATCAGTGGGCAATTCAGCGCCAGCTCCGGTGATAACGGCACTTCACTCAGCTTTATCCTCCCGCTCAGCGCCTGATTCGCATCAACAACGGTCTTTATCGAGGCCAATCAACCTCACCGCGAACCCTCGAGAATTCGGCAAATTCAGATAGAATGCGCCGCGTGAAGACTTCGATACAGGCAATCCTCGGCGGCAGCGAGCGGAACGTAGAGCAAGTGGGTACTTACATCGCCTGGCTCGTTTCGAATAACCACCTGTCGACCTACATCGAAAACAGTGCTGCAACTGCGGTAACCCGCGTGCGCATGCAGGACCTCTCGGGTGCCGAATTCCTCACAACAGTGCTGTCTGGCGAACTCAGGCCAGAACACCTGTCTCCTGAAGCCCAGCGATTCACCGAACACTACTACCTGAGCGGTGACTTCCAGCGTGACTATGATTCGCAGGAAACCGACCCGGAAGACGACTGGTATACCTACAAGCTGGTTTCACCACGCATCACAACCGCTTATATGGCGTTTGCGAACCCCGGCAAAAGCCTTGCAGGCAAAGTTACCGGCGGCGCCAAGATCTTGAGCTTCCCCTTTGGAAAAAAGGGTTAAACCCAACCCTGTAACCCCAGTCTGATATCACCTGTTCGAGGGTGTTAATTTCTCGAGGCCATTGTTACTCTTACGCTGCACAGGAAGTGGCAAGCCGAATTTCATGGAACACGAGATCATCCAGTCTCTCTTTGAGATCACCAGGGCTCGAGATACGGAAACACTGGAAACCAACCTGGTCACCACACTGGCCGGTCTCCTGCCCGCGCGCGAAGTTGCCATCATCAATCTCCTCGACGAGTTTCGATTTGAACAATGTGAATTTGCTGTTTCCGTTCGCATAGAGCCCCCTGCAGCACCCGGCGGCGAACCTAACTACCTCTGGAACAACGACCGGAGACCCACCGAACTGAAGGGCGCGTTGAAGCAAGCAGTTGAAAACAACACGCTGACGGTCTGCGAGGAAGGCAATGGCACCTGCTCCATCCTCGTGCCTGTATCTGATGATGTAAAACCCGTATGCCTGTTAAAAATTGACGGCAGCACAGAAGAACTGCATGCCCATAAGCCCACCATTGAGAGTTTTGCCGGTATCTACGGCAACTTTTTGAGAGTGCTGGAGGACAGCCAGCGAGACAAACTCACCGGTCTCCTCAACCGGCGCACCTTTGATAAAAAGTTAGCACGCATGCTGGGCGTACAGCGAAAGATCACCGGAGACTACAGCGTCAGCGATCGGCGGGTCCCCAGTGCTTCAGAGTTTGCCTGGCTTGCCATTATCGACATTGACCTATTTAAATCGGTCAACGATGAACACGGTCATATCTATGGTGACGAGGTTATTCTCACACTGGGTCAACGCATGAAGCACTTCTTCCGTAACACGGACATGTTGTTCCGATTCGGCGGTGAAGAGTTCCTCGTCGTGCTGTCACCGATGTCACCGGATCGAGCCAAGATGGCGCTGGATCGTTTTCGTGACTCGGTTGCCGCACATGTCTTCCAGCAGATTGGCGGTATCACCGTATCCATTGGCTTTGCAAAGCTGGTGGAACAGGACTATCCACCGAAGGTTATCGACCGTGCAGACAAGGCGCTTTATTACGCCAAGCGCAACGGTCGTAATCAGGTTGCACATTATGAACACCTGGTTGATGCCGGTGAGATCATAGAGCGCCCCAAACCCACAGGCGACATCGACCTCTTCTGACCCTACCAGTTCTCAACCCATGGCCTGAGGATCACCTCGTGGGTCCACGTGGACCGGTGCTGGCGATGCAGTTGCAGGTACACGTCAGCGATCCGGTCTGGATCAGCCATATTGTCCTCAACGGTTTCACCGGCCGCCCAGTGTTTTCGACTGCCGTCTTCCTGGGTCCAGCCAATAGCCGCATCAATCGGTACATGTGTGACATGGACACCCTGGGGCATCAACTCACGCGCCATGCTCTCTGCAAGCCCTGCTTTGCCGTGTGACGCCATCGCAAAAGCGCCGCTCTTCGGGTAACCCTTAAAAGCCGCACTGGCGTTGGTAAAGATAATCGTGCCGCGCTTGCCCTGGTCATCAATCTCGTTGTTGAGCATGGCCTGGGCTGCCTGCTGACCACAAAGGAAAGCACTGAAAGCAGAGTTACGCAGCACGTCCATCACCAGTTCAGGATCCGCTTCGGTTATCGCCTTCCTGAAGATATGCTGGGTCCGGCCATCAATGTTGTGAACCACCAGCCTTGGCGAACCAAACTCAGCGCCCACCTCCGCAAACAGGCGTGCAACGTCATCGGGGCTGGACGCATCACAAGCCATGCAGGCAACACCATGTTCTTCTTTTAGTTGCTGCAGCGCAGGTTTGTCTGGCGTGCGTGCCGCGATAACAACCTGCATGCCTGAGGCAGCAAAAAGTCGTGCACAGCTTGCGCTGACACCAGGCCCGCCGCCGACGATGACCGCAACTTCTGCACTCACGCGCTGATACCTTTCTGGAAGGCCGGCCTCGCTTCCACACGAGCCACATATTCCTTCAGGTTGGTCATCTCATCTGTGACACAACCAAGACGATTACTCATGAAGCAGGCATGCCCAAGCATGATGTCCGCTGCTGAAAAATCACCAATCAGGTAATCCTTGCCGGCAAGGTTCTCATCAACCGGCGCGAGCGCTCTTGTCAGCAAACGCTGCGCCTGCTCAAGCGCTTCCTTGTTCTGGCGGTCAGGGGGCAGCAGCACTGTCTGGACAACGATGGTATTCACCGGTGGCATCACCATCCCCTCGCAGTAGTGGAACCACTGCAGGTATTGACCGAACAGCGGTGAGTCCACCGCAGGCTTTGAGGCCCCATCACTGTGGCGGGCGACGATGTACTCAACAATCGCGCCTGATTCCCAGATCATCTCACCATCATCTTCCAGCACAGGTACACGTCCAAGCGGGTGCCGGGCGCGGTGTTCATCTGATTTAAGATCCTTCGGATGAAAGTCCATCCGGTTCAGCTCGTAAGGCAGGCCAAGTTCTTCGAGCAGCCAGACAATTCTGCCGGCGCGTGAATTGGGTGCGTGATGTAGTTTGAGCATTGGGTTCCCCTGTTTTTGTAAGGTCGACATTGTTGATCAGAAAACAATATCGAAACATACCAGGGGGAAAATCGACAGGGCTCCAGAGCGCATTGCCCATGTCTATGTGGGGCTATCAGCAAGGGGCTGGCAGTCCGGGCCAGTAGTACAGAACAATCAATCTGCTCCTTACATCGGCCGCGGACCTGGCTGATTTCCCCTGCGGTCACCAAACGGGGGGACCAAGAATGTAATCTGGCTCGCTAAATGTTAGCGACGAACACATTATCCAGAGATGTTAACGCTGTCAACATTAGTTTCACGGCGCGAAATGCAGGATAATGTCCGTATAAATAAGAACAACAACAAACCCTCTCACCCTGCATGAGTGACGCCCCAACCGTACGCGAAAGTTACCACCATGGTGACCTGCGCCAGGCCATTATTGAAGCGGCCTGCAGCCACCTGCGCCATGACAATGCTGAAAGCCTGTCATTACGCGCTCTCGCACGCGATATTGGCGTTTCACAGACAGCGCCTTACCGACATTTCGATTCAAAGAATGCACTGTTTGCGGCCATTGCTACCTGGGGTTTTCAGTTGATGGAAAAGGAAATGCTGGCGCCCGACGCTTCGCTCGAATCCAACAGCAAGGATGCCATGATCGGGATGGGGCTCGCCTATTTGAACTTCTCCCAGGAACACTACGAGAAGTACCAACTCTTCTTCGACTCCAGCATGGTTGAGTTTGATGAGTACCCCGACCTCGTGGCAGCAAGCCAGGCCTGCTTTGCCATCCTGCTTGAAAGGATTCGCGCCGGCCAGGCTGCCGGATGGCTTCGCGCTGGCAGCAGTGAAGCATTGGCTGGTACCATCTGGGCGGGTTTACACGGCGTTGCCAGCCTGCTGCAGATCAACCGTCGTCGTGCCGGTTTTACGGAATCTGAGGTGGGCAAGGCTGTGTCCTATCTAGCCGATAACAGCGAAGACCTGCTCAACAACCTCCTGAAAAGTATAGAAGCCTGATTCTTTATGCAGTGCAAACACGCGGTTCTGCTGCTGACCTGGCTTACGCTCTGTCTCGCTGGCTTTAAATTAAATGCAGATGATCATGGAGCGCCGCACCTGACAGTGCTGACCTACAACGTCTTCATGCGTTATCCGGACTGGATCTTTCACAACAATCACGATGAGCGCAGCCAGCTCATTCCAGGGCACCTCACCGGCTACGACGCGGTGGTGTTGCAGGAAGCTTTCTCCGACAGTCATCGCCATGACATGGCATCCGCACTCAAAGACGACTATCCCCATATCAGCAAACCCCTCGGTGCGAACGAATTTTTCTCACACAACGGCGGCGTGGCGATCCTGAGCCGCTGGCCCATCAAAGCTGAGCAGCAGTATGTATTCGACGTCTGTGAAGGACCGGATTGTATGGTCAAGAAAGGCGTCATCTATACGGCGCTGGCCACGGATATTGGCACGGTGCACCTGTTTGGTCTGCACCTGCAGGCCGAAGTGGAGTTTGGTGCAACGCGCCTGCAGCAGGTTGACCAGCTGCGTGAGTTTATCGATTCAATAGACATCGCTGCTGACGAACCCGTTATTGTTGCAGGCGATTTCAACATCGACCTCTTCACCGACGACAGGAACCAGGAGTACTCCCACCTGAAGAACAGGCTCGGTTTCACGCTCAACGAATCGAACGCGGTAGCAAGTTACGAAACCGCGAGTAACACCATGCTGGAAGATGACGACGTCAGCTACCGTGAACGCCTCGATTATGTCGTTAGCCTGGATGACCACTTGAAGCCTGCCTCGCAACAAAGTGAAGTGAAATACCTGCGCCACGAAGGTAACGACCTTTCGGATCATCATGCTGTGCTCGGCAGTTTCTGGTTCGCGGGCGACGAATGAAATTTCGATTGCTTCCAGTTATTGCATGCATGTTTGCCCTCAGGGCGACAGCCGATCCATCAGCGCTGCCGGTGATGCAGACGGATTCCGTTATCCATCTTTCCAAGAACACCAACCGCAACCAGGTTCACTACGCTGTTAAGGTTGACGAGGACTGTCAGCCACTGACAAAGAAACCCATGGCGCCTTATTGGCGCATGCTCGAAAAAGGCGAGAACGAAACCGCTCGAATCATGTTCTGGGAGCAGCCCGGCTACGGCGTTACGCAACCGGAGACAGTGGAACAGAGTGGCAGCGGCGGGTCATTCGATTTCAATATTCGCGGTGTGCCCAGTAGGATCATCCGCCTTGAAACATTCGATCAGGACGGTCAGTGCGGCGCCAGGGCGTTCACCCAGATCAATGACCGGGAAGCCCTCTTCACGCGAATTGAGATAGACGTGTCGGGCTGGGCCAACGTACATCGTGTGGAGATCTTCGGCATCGATGTCGAATCCGGTGAACCGGTCAACGAAATCACGCACCAGGATTAACTTGATCCAGCCCCCCGTAAAGTCCGTAACACTCTTATGGACTTCTCAGACGTCGTCACGGAAAAACTGACAAAACCCCTAAACAACCTGTGTGAGCTCTTCGAACTGGAAGCAGCAGAGCAGGAGCTAACGTATTTCCGTGGCATTCTCACCATGCTAGCCGATCCCGGCGATGAACCAATGGTGCTGGCTGCTACCATCGAGTTATCCAAGTGTGCCTTCCTTGGCTTCGAGTACAGTCCTATTGCACAGATGTGGATTAACCAGATCCTGGATGATGCAATCGAGCTGGCACATACGATGTCAGCACCGGATGTGCATTAGCAGTGCTGCGTTCTTACGCTGCTGTATCCTGAACCTGTAACTCGTTCACCAGTCTTTCGTACCAGGGCGTCGCCAGCTGCGTGACGGACTCCTGAGCCATCGTCCAGCTGAACACCCAGAACATCAACGTTGGTTCGCTCGACATCGTCTCGAGGCAGATGCGAACAAGCCCTTCTTCGAGAACGTCGCAGGTAAATACAAAATCCAGCACACTCCTCGCATATAACAACCGGCAATCGGCGCTTCGCCCGTCCGGCAAGACAAGACTGAATGTCTCACCAATTTCAGGCGCGGAGCCGCATTTGAAAATTCCGGCAGGACCAACGATGTCCTCGAGACGCGTGTTACCCAGCAACGCTTTGCCCTTGAACATCTGGCGAGTCCTGCCAAAGAAGTTCTCGAGGTAATAGCCGAGTGAGCGGAGTTCGTACTGCCAGCCGCGGCTATGACTGAGGTATTCATCGTCCCAGCTTTCATCATCGAGAAAACCGCTTTGGACAAGGCTGAGTTTGGTTCGTCCGTCTTTTTCGCTCAGCTTGAATTCAACCGGCAGTCGAATCGGCTCCACACCTGCCGGTGCTGCATGCCAGTTCAGCACCAGGTGAGACGGGGCCTCCCAGGCCTCGAAAGTCATCTGGGGCATGTAATACTCTTCTGAAAAGTCTTCGCGCCAGGCGAGACTAATGAATCCGTCTGGTCCAGCATTCGAATCCGCGTAGGGGGCAAACCAGTTCTTCAGGTGTTCCGCCTCCGTCAGTGCGTTCCAGACATCTTCAATGGAAGCGTCATATTCAAACTCACATTCAATCTTGCGTGTCATCAGTTTCTTCCTCTTGCTTTGTTTCCTGCAGCGATGGATACGCGCCGACAAGCAGCGTGAAAGGTCGTGCAGATTTTGCTGCCGGCTCGTCGTACTTCTCGACGAGTCGTTCAATTTCCTGAATCAGTTCGGTGGTGAAGGCCTTGCGAGACTGGGCACTGCGCAGGTGGATGTTTGCCTCTATCCCAAGCGTGGCGAGTTTTTTACCCGCTGCATCAGCGCGGCGACGCAGTGTGACCAGTTGCCAGAGCCCCTGGGCAAAACCGTTCGCCAGGGAAGCCCAGGAGAAACGGTCCTGGATCGAGGCACCTGCTTCAGGTGCGCCATTTACATAGGCCACTGACTTTGCCCGGTAGAGGCGTTCTTTCAGGCCGCGCTGCTGGCGTTCCCCTGCAACCTCGATAAAGCCAGCTTTCTCAAGATCCCGCATGTGATAACCGACGCGCTGACGCGACATGTCATGGCGCCGGGCGATGTTTACCGCTGAGTCAGGTTTATCGCGGAGTTCTTCCAGGAGCTGGCGCCTGAATGGAGAGGACAGTGCGCCAAGGTCTTCGTTTTCGAGAATTTTGTATGCGTTCATGGTGGGTAGATTATTTGACAAAATATTCTTTGTCAATATATTGGCAAAAAACATTTTGTCATCTCGACCGGAGAGAGCGGAGCGAACGTAGCAGAGAGATCTCTCCGCTGCAGGATCTTCGATCCTTCCGGTCAGCGTGACCCAGTCGAGATGACGTGCGTAAAGAGACGGGAAAAGTACAGGCACAAAAAGGCGCCAAACGGCGCCTTTCAGGAGGGTTCTGTAGCTGACTATCGTCAGTCAGTAAACACCGGCATAGCACCCATCTCCCAGAGGATGACAGTCGCCGCCAGCATGGCAGCACAACCGACCAGTCCCACCGCCACCATGGCGCTCGCAAAAAGAAAACCTCTTTCGCTGGGAATGTTAAGGACGATGGGTACACCGATGTAGAGCAGGTAGACCGCATAGCTCGCGGCCGCACAGCCCAGCAGCATGTCCAGCCAGAGCATCGGGTAAAAACCGATAATGCCGCAGACGAACATGGGCGTCAGCGTGTAGGCGGCGATCTGGACACCGCGTGCGAGCGACGACTCCGATGCCTCATAGGTTGCCGACATCCAGTGCACCATAAAGCCGAGGCCACTGACGCCAACAATCATGGCGAGATAAAACAGCACCATAATCTGCATCGCGGATTCTGAGGTGAGCTTGATGATGCGGTCACCCAGCTCCCACCCGACTTCAACCGACCCGTAGTACCAGGCGACGGCTGGTAACAGCGCCAACGGGATAACAAATTTCAGATAAGTCATGACAATCGAATCATCGCTTGCCCTGATGGCTTCCCACTCAGTTTTCGGGCTGATCATGATGCCCAGCAGGTGATTCATGGCGTCTCCTCCTCATGCACAGGATGTTCTTCAAATAATATTCTTTGCGCTTCTTTGTCGAGGTCATCGTACTGACCGTTGCGGACCGACCAGACAAACGCCGCTAGTGCTATCAGCACCAGCACCACGCTGATCGGAACCAGGTAGAACAAGATCTCCATCACCACCTCACCAGCCGACAGGCGTTACCCACCACAAGCAGTGAGCTGAGCGACATACCAAGCGCTGCAAGCCACGGCGGTACAAAGCCCATCACGGCAAGCGGAATGAGCGTCATGTTATAGGCAAACGCCCACAGGAGATTCTGCGAGATGATGCGGCGGACACGTGCAGCGTAGCTGATAACCCGAGGCAGCGAGGGCAGCATATTGCCTGTTGTCATGGCATCGGCAGCGCCCTGCACAATGCTGTCGACCGGGTTCACAGCGATGGACAGGTGAGCTGCCGACAACGCTGACGTGTCGTTAACGCCGTCACCAATCATCAACACCTTTTCGTCGCCCGACTGCCGGTGCTTGATGCCCTCAAGTTTATCTTCCGGCGACATGCTTGTTTCGGCCCTGGCCATAGAACTAAACCGGGAATCAAGTCGCTCGGCACCGGTATATATCCCTGTTGCATAGCCAGCGGCATGTAACTCGCCAAACATGTTGTCGATGCCTTCTGCGAGCCTGTCGGCGAAAACAAACCAGGCAACCAGCTCGCCATCTGCGGTCAGACCGACCACAACCTTGTCGTCTGCTGACAGTGCTTCAGGAACGTCTACACCAAGCCAGCCGGGTTTGCCCAGTCTGTAACTGCGCGCTGCTACCTGGCCTTCCACACCATAGCCAACCGACACCTGTTGTTCACTCACAGCAACCGCCTCGGTCGCTTCACGTCTCAGTGCGTCGGCAATCGGATGGCGGCTTTCTTCTTCCAGCGAGGCTGCAATATTGATCAGCGTCTCTCTCGACTCGGGTGTCTCAACCAGCACTTCCATCAACTGCGGTCTTCCCGCTGTCAGTGTGCCGGTCTTGTCAAAGATTACCGTGGTAACCGCCATGAGCTTTTCAAGAAAGCTGCCGTCAGACACAAGTAATCCCTGCCTGCCGAGCGTGCCCCCTGCGATCGCATAGGCAACCGGTGTTGCGAGCGATAGTGCACAGGGACATGAAACAACCAGCACCGACAACATTACGACGAACCAGCTCTCGTCGCCCGCGAGGTACCAGGCTGCACCCGTGGCAAACGCGATCAGCAGCACAATGCTGACAAAGTAGCGGGCAATGTAGTCGGCCAGTCGTGCAAACGGCGGCCTGAAAGCAGCGGCTTCACTTTGCAGGAGAGACATCTTGTTCAGCAGCGCATCATCAAAGGGCGATGTCACCCTGATGGTGATTGCTGCATCAAGATTACGTGAGCCGGCCAGCACCGATGCTCGTTCAAGTTTTCGCTGCGGCATGAATTCCCCGGTAAACGCGGACTCATCAACGGTGGTCATACCCTGCTCCACCACGCCATCAGCTGGAATCGTTTCATCTGGTGCTACTTTCAGCAGGTCACCCGGCAGAACATCCCTGAGTGCAATCACCTGGCCATCAGCTTTGACGACTTTCTCGGGCAATAACTGCTCGCTGATCGACTGGTCGATCTTGTAGTGATGACGCACCTTGGCCTCAAGGTATCGCCCGCACAGCAGCAGGAAGGTGAACATGCAAAGTGAATCGAAGTAGACCTCACCGGTGGCAGTAATCGTGTGGTAGGCAGACAAGGTAAACGCTGCGGTGATCGCAATGGATACCGGTACGTCCATGCCAGGCACACCCGAGGAGACATTGCGAATCGCGGCATTGTGAAACGGCATGGCGCTGTAGAACATGACAGGCACGGCAATCGCAAAACTTGCCCAGCGCATCAGTGTTTCAAAGGCCGGATCCATACCTCCTTCACCAGCCAGGTAACCAGCAAGGGCAAACATCATCACCTGCATCAGGCCGATACCGGCAACCCCAATGCGTGCAAGCATAGAACGCTGTTCGCTCGCCACCGCATCCGTAAGTTGATCCGCGCCCGCTTCGAGACCTGGATAACCCATAGCTTCAAGCTGTGCTTTCAGCTCATCCGCTTTATCCGAGGCATTCAGTTGAGCGGTCAGTCTCTTTCCGGTGAGGTTAACCGCGACACTTTCAACGTAGGGCAACCGACCTATGGCGTCTTCGACTCGAAAGCAGCAGGACGCACAATGAATATCCGGCAACTGCAGGCTGACCCGCTGCAGGTCCATGCTCATCTCGCTCATGATCCTGCCTCCAGGGTCATGGCGTTGATCGGGGTTTCAACACGCTGGCGTAAACGCCAGCCATTTTCACGATCGATCAGCTCAACGTACCAGACACCCTTGGTTGCCAGCAGCGGCCCCGGATTAGGCGCACCTTCTTCGAGGAGAAAAATGCCATTACTGGTATGACTGAATCCAGCGGTAAGATCCTTCTCCTGGCTGGCCACATGGTAGAGGTTCATTTCAATGAACCGGGTGTCAGCGCCCGAAGTTAATGTGAGACCGGCTTCAGAGACGTTGGCCAGTTCAACCGAAACACCAAGTTCACCTGCGCGTCGGTCAAGCTGCAGGCGCTGGTTAATACCTTTGCCTTCCTTGTAATAATCATCGACCACAAGGTCACTTGGTGTTTTCGCTGCCATCACGAACATCAACACACCAAACACCACTGCGGTGAAAGGGATCGAGACCACCAACCAGACCGGGCCGTGGTGATACCAATGATCAGATGACGTACTCATAACGGCGTCGGTCCTATAAACGAACTGTCACTTGTGGCGCTGTATCCCGCCTCATTTGCAGTAACCTCGAATTCAATCTCATTAAGCTGCAACGGCAACTGGTCAGGGTCGACCAGCACGTTGACCGGCAGACTGACAATTTCACCCGCTGGTACCTCTGCCGTACCGGCAGGTTCAAGCCGGTAATCTGCTGCACCCGTGACACTCACATCGAGGGTAAGGTCAGCATCACTCATATTGATCAGTTTCAGTGTATACACGTTCTGGATATAGCCACCAGGTACCTCCTGGTAGAGACTGCCGCGCGTTCGAAGCACATCGAGAGCGAGCGGTACACGCAGGTACAGCACACTCGAAAACAGCACCAGCATCGCGACAAGCGCAACCCCGTAGCCAATCAGCTTGGGCCGCTTCCAGGTCCACTCCCCGCCCTCAAGCTTGTTGAGCGTGGTGTAGGAGATAAGTCCTTTCGGGTAGCTCATCTTTTCCATGATGGAATCACAGGCATCAACACACAGGGCGCAGTTGATGCATTCGTACTGCAGCCCATCTCGAATATCGATACCGGTCGGGCAGACCTGTACACACATCTGGCAGTCAATGCAGTGACCTTTGCCGATGGCGCCCAATTCCTCACCTCGCTTGCGCGACCCGCGAGGTTCACCAATCGCCGGGTCGTAAGACACGATCAGCGTGTCCTTGTCGAACATGGAAGACTGGAATCGCGCATAGGGCACATGTAGAGGCACACCTGCTCGCGCATCCAGCCCGCATTGATGTAGGTTGCCAGCGTAAAAAATCCAATCCAGAACAGCGCAACCAGCGGTAACTGCAGTATCAGCGCATCGCTGATTAGTTCGCGCATTCCGTAGAAGTAGCTGACAAAGGTAACACCGGTGAGCGCCGCAAAGCCAAGCCACATGCCATGCTTCAGGCCGCGCTTGGCAACCTTCTCTGCAGACAGCGGCGCTTTATCAAGATTGATTCGCTGGTGGCGATCGCCCTCTGCCACCTGCTCTGCCCACATGAAGATCGCCGTCCACACTGTCTGCGGGCAGGTATATCCGCACCATACGCGCCCCAGCAAGGTCGTTACAAAGAAAAGTGTGAAGGCAGCAATCATCAGCGCCCAGGCCAGCAGCGAAAAGTCCTGCGGCCAGAAGGTCAACCAGAAGATGTGGAACTTTCGTTCCGGCAGGTCAAACAGGATGGCCTGGCGGCCCTCAACCATCAGCCAGGGTGAACCGAAGTAACCGAGCAGCAGCGGCCAGCCGGTGTACAGCCGCACACGCTGGAAGAAACCTTCCACCTGGCGGACAAAGATCTTCTCTCTTTTCTCGTAGAGATTAAGGACACTGCTGTCCGTCCCCTCTGGTATCGGGGCCCTTGCGTTCATCCTAATCGCCCAGGCTCTTCACATAAGCCGCGAGGAGACGGATCTTGTCATCGGACAACCGGTCTTCGAAGGCCGGCATGACACCATTACGACCCCGCCTTACCACATGAGCGATGCGCAGGCGTGAATTGCCATACAGCCAGATCTCGTTAGTAAGGTCTGGTGCACCAAAGACTTTCATACCTTTACCCTGCGGGCCGTGGCAGGTGGCACAGAACATGCCGTAATGAACCTGGCCCTTATCGGCGAGCGCCTGGTCAACGTCATCCCTGCCGGCCAATGCCAGCACATACTCGGTGACTTCGGCCACACCATCGTCGCCAAGTACATCTTCCCAGGGCATCATCGCCGCGATACGGCCATGCCTGATGGTTGTAATGATGTCGTCGTCGGTGTTGCCCCACATCCATTCTTCATCCGTCAGGTTGGGAAAGCCAAAGCTGCCTTCACCCTGTGCGCCATGACAGACGCTGCAGTTGGATGCGTACATGCGTCGCCCCATCCGAACCGCTTCAGGGTGTGAGGCAACCTCCCCCAAGGACATGCCACGATACTGTGCGTAGATCGGGCCAAATTTCTCGTCAGCAACACGCTGGTCTTCTTCCAGCTGGCCCACCTGCGACCAGCCGCCAATACCTTCAAAGTTGCCAAGGCCGGGGTAGTAGATCAGGTAACCCACGCCATAAAGAATCGTTAAGACAAACCACCAGTACCACCATGCAGGCAGCGGGTTGTCGTATTCCTCGATGCCGTCAAAGTTGTGGCCAGTGGTCTGGCCCGGCTTCTCAATGGTTTTGTTGAGATGCAGCAGCAGGAAGAAGCCAACCAGGGAGATGATCGTCCCTGCAATGACAAATACACTGAAAAAACTACTCATCAGTACTACTCCTGTTGCCCTGCGCCCCGCTGGTATCGTCATCAAACGGGAGCTGGGCAGCTTCATTAAAGTATTCCTTGCGCGATGGTCCGTAAGCCCAGTACACCACCGCGACAAATGCGACAAAACAGAACAAGGTTGCCAGGCCGCGCAGGTCAGTCATTTCCATGGCGTTATCTCCTTGACCTGATTAACGTGCCAAGCTGCTGCAGATAGGCGATCAATGCATCCGCTTCGCTCTTACCCTCGACCGCGGCACTGGCCGCTTCAATATCCGCATCCGTGTATGGCACACCAACAGTGCGCAGGGCGGCCAGCTTGGCGGGTGTCATGGTCGGGTCGACGTTGTTCTCAAACAGCCAGGGGAAGGCAGGCATGTTGCTCTCCGGTACCACAGCCCGTGGGTTCAGGAGGTGCGCACGATGCCATTCGTCACTGTAAAGACCACCTACCCTCGCAAGGTCCGGCCCGGTACGTTTTGAGCCGAACAGGAACGGGTGGTTGTAAACCAGTTCACCGGCAACCGTGTAATGACCGTACCGTTCAACCTCGGCACGCAGCGGCCTGATCATCTGCGAATGACAGACGTTGCAGCCTTCGCGGATGTAGATGTCCCTGCCTTCAAGCTGCAGAGGCGTCAGCGGCTTCAAGCCTTCTATCGGTTCGGTCACCACCTTCTGGTTCATCAGCGGGATGATTTCAATCGCACCACCGAAGCTGACCGCGATCACGATCAGCACCATCATGACGGGGAGATTCTTTTCGATAAATTCGTTCATGCTGCTTCTCCCGCTGGCGCTTCTTCTTTCATCTGCGCGGTTTTCCAGATGTTGTAGGCCATGACCAGCATGCCGACGAAGAAGATGGTGCCGCCAATAAAGCGCACCACGTAACCGGGGAAGCTCGCTTCAACGGATTCTGCGAAGCTGTACGTGAGCGTGCCGTCGTCGTTGACCGCCCGCCACATGAGGCCCTGCATCAGGCCGTTTACCCACATGGATGCGATATAAAGCACAGTACCGATCGTGGATAACCAGAAATGCAGGTCGATCAGTTTCACGCTGTACATGTCACCCTGTTTACGTCCGAACAGGATCGGGATCAGGTGGTACATGGCGCCAATAGAAATCATCGCAACCCAGCCGAGTGCACCGGAGTGCACGTGACCGATGGTCCAGTCGGTGTAGTGAGATAACGCGTTCACCGACTTGATGGACATCATTGGCCCTTCAAACGTGCTCATGCCATAGAAGGACAGGGACACAATCAGGAACTTAAGGATTGGATCCGTGCGCAGTTTGTCCCATGCCCCCGAGAGGGTCATGATGCCGTTGATCATGCCGCCCCAGGAGGGTGCCAGCAGGATCAGAGACATCACCATGCCGAGGCTCTGGGCCCAGTCCGGCAGTGTGGTGTAGTGCAGGTGATGTGGACCGGCCCAGACATACACGGCAATCAACGCCCAGAAGTGCACCACCGACAGGCGATAACTGTAAACCGGTCGCTCCGCCTGCTTCGGCACAAAGTAATACATGATGCCGAGGAAGCCGGCGGTCAGGAAAAAGCCAACCGCGTTATGTCCATACCACCACTGCACCATGGCGTCGACGGAACCCGCATAGATCGAATAGGACTTGGTGAGCGAAACCGGTATCGCCAGCGAGTTGATAATGTGCAGGATGGCGACGGCAATAATGAACGCGCTGAAGAACCAGTTGGCCACATAGATGTGCTTGGTCTTGCGCTTCGCCACCGTGCCAAAGTAAACAATCGCGTAGGCGACCCAGACAATGGTAATAAGGATATCGATGGGCCATTCAAGCTCGGCGTATTCTTTTGATGTAGTCAGGCCAAGTGGCAGTGTGATGGCGGCACTCACAATCACCAGTTGCCAGCCCCAGAAAACAAACGCGGCCAGGCTGTCCGAAATCAGCCTGACCTGGCAGGTGCGCTGCACGATATAGAGCGATGTCGCCATCAGCGCGCAGCCACCAAAGGCGAATATAACCGCGTTGGTATGCAACGGGCGAAGTCGTCCAAAGTGAAACCAGGGATATTCCGTGTTGAGAACCGGCCACGTCAGCTGGGCGGCAATGACAACCCCCACCAACATCCCGACGATTCCCCACACTACCGTCATGATGGCAAACTGCTTTACCACCTTATAGTTGTAATCGAGCTCCTGCATACATCGTGGCCTTACTCTCATGAAAGTACCGTCGGCCGAGATGCTGTAGCCCTGCTTGCTTGCGTGAACTACGGCGTGCCATGTTCAGCACGCTCACACCTTTTGTGCCTCTATGAAAGTACCGTGGGGCGAAGTGCCAGCACACAAATTACTTGCGCGAAGGCAGCGTGCCGTCCCCGGTACGCTCATGGCTGCCAGCCAACGCAAAAACTATACTGCTCAACTAAATGTACTGGTATGACCTCGGTCATTTTTTTATAACTTTTGCCAAAGATTGTGAGCTGATTCACCACCCTTTGGCGCTGCACACCAACCGATCAAGACAGCTTCGTTCTCGCAATACTTAGACTGCTCCAGGAAAATCAGTAACTTACACACTGGATCTGACTATTGGCCTGATCCATGCTTAGCAGAACGCCATGTCGACACCACCAAACCCGGGAAAAACCAGATGTTAAAAATCGAGAGCCTGTCCAAGACCTACGAAAATGGCACCAGGGCGTTGAGCGACGTCAGCCTTGAGATACCTGAGGGTATGTTCGGGTTGCTGGGGCCGAACGGTGCCGGTAAATCGACACTGATGCGCACGTTGGCCACCCTGCAGGAGCCGGATGTCGGCAGCGCACACCTTGGCGATATCGACATCCTCAATCAAAAAGATGCCCTGCGCCGGGTGCTGGGCTACCTGCCACAGGATATCGGCGTGTATCCACGTATGTCGCCACAGGCGATGCTCGATCATTTTGCTGTCCTGAAGGGCATTACCGACAAGGGCGAAAGACGCGACCTGGTTGATGCCCTGCTACACCAGACAAACCTTTATGACGTACGCACCAAGGCAATAGATACCTTCTCAGGCGGGATGAAGCAGCGCTTCGGTATTGCGCAGGCACTGATCGGCAACCCTCAACTGATTATTGTGGATGAACCCACGGCAGGCCTGGACCCGTCCGAGCGCAACCGCTTCCACAACCTGCTCGCTGAAATCGGCGAGAACATTGTGGTTATTCTTTCGACCCACATTGTTGAGGACGTGAGTGATCTCTGTTCAAACATGGCGGTGATGGGGAACGGCAGGATTCTGCTGACCGGCAAACCCAGGGACGTGATTGCTGACATCCGCGGCCAGATCTGGCGCAAGAAAATTGACCGCAACGAGCTCAGCAACTACCAGGCCGACTACCAGATCATTCTTTCACACCTTTCTGAAGGTAGAACGATCATTCATGTGCTGGCCGACGACGCACCGGATGGCTTTGAGTCCGTCGATGCGGACCTTGAAGATGTCTATTTCGCGACGTTGCTGCGAAACGGCATTTCGGTTGCCCTGTAGGAGCGTGCCACGTGTTTTTTGAAATCTTCAAATTTGAAATCAACTTCCACCGGCGCCAGAACCTCGTCTATGTGCTGACAGGCGTCCTGTTCCTGCTGTTTTTTGCGGCAACCACGACACCCAACGTGTCAATCGGTCCGGTTGGTGACAATATCAACATCAATTCGCCCTATGCGATTGTGATGACACTTGGCGCCGCCAGCTTAATTGCGCTGTTCGGCTCTGTCGCGTTCTCGGCCAACGCCGTGATCAGGGACTATGATCATCGTACCGCCGAGATGTTCTTTTCCCGCCCGCTGGGTAAGGCAGCTTACGTCTACGGACGCTTCTTCGGCACGTTGATTTTCGGCTATATCATCTTTCTGGGCGCACTGCTCGGCATCCTGGCTGGTGAGTTCATGCCCTGGCTTGATGCCGAACGCCTGGGTGAATTCAGTATCACGCCATACCTGTATGGCTTCTTTGTGATTGGCCTGCCAAACCTGTTTGTCTTCTCTGCACTCTTCTTCTGTATCGCGACCGTCACTCGCAGCATGATGTGGACGTACGTCGGTGTGATTACGCTGCTGGTGCTTTCATTTGTGCTGGATACATTCACCGACCGCGAAACCATCATGCTGACCAGTATCCTCGACCCATTTGGTGCAACTGCACTCGAGGAAGTTACGCGTTACTGGACAGCGTTTGAGAAGAACACCCTTGTACCTGAGATCTCCGGCGGCCTGCTGATTAACAGGCTGTTCTGGCTGGGCCTTGGGGTCGTGTTCTTTGCGTCTGCCTATCCGCTCTTCTCGTTTGACACCGAGCGACGCTCTTCCAGCAAGAAAGACAATAAGATCGAGCTCGAGTCGAGCAGCAACGCAGTTGTTGCCGCAGTAGCTAATAGACCGGCCGTGCACCCGGCATACGACCTGACCGCGCAGTTCCAGCAGTACCTGTCACAGTCACGCATTGAGGTACGCAACATTGTTACCAGCGTGCCATTTATCGCGATTCTCCTCGTTGGTTTGCTGTCAGTCGTAGGTAACGCGACAGCCGGCCTTGGGAGCATTTTTGGTACGCCGGTATACGCCTCCACCTACACACTCGTGCGCATCATCAATGGCGCTTTCTCACTGTCACTGGTGGTTGTACTGATCTACTACGCGGGTGAATTGATGGTGCGTGAGAAAAGCGTCGCCATGAATGAAATCATGGACGTCATGCCATTTCCCAACTGGGTGATGATTGCCGCCAAGCTTACCGGCCTCGTGACGGTGATCCTCGGCATGCTGCTGGTCGCCATGCTCGCCGGAATCGGCGTACAGCTGTTCACCGGTTTTTATGAAATCGATATCGGGCTATACCTGAAGGGCCTGCTGTTCTTCTTCCAGTTCCCGTTGTACCTGATGTGCGTGCTGGCCATCCTCTGCTACGTGCTCACGCGCAACAAGTACTTTGCGATGCTGCTGATGGTCATCTACTTCATCATGAGCCTGACCCTGAACGCACTTGGCTTTGAGCACTATCTGTATCGCATGCGCCAGCTGCCACCGGTCTACTCCGACTTCACCGGCTACAGCCAGAATCTTGTGCCTTACCTCTGGCAGACGTTCTATTGGGGACTCTTCGGTTGCCTGATGCTGATCGTCATCCACCTGTTCTGGCCACGTGGTAGTGAAGATACCTGGCGCAGCAGGCTGCAATTGGTACGCACCCGCCTGAGCAAACCGGTTGTCGTTTCCGCATGGGCATTCAGCCTCGCGTGGGTGCTGACGGGCGGTTTCATCTACTACAACACAGTGATATTGAACCCGTACATCACCGCCGATGATCTCGAGGCCAGCCAGGCTGACTACGAGAAGCGTTACCAGCAGCACGAACATAAGCCGATGCCGGTGATCACCGGCGTCTACGCCGAGGTCGATATCTTCCCTGCAGATCAGGAGATATTACTGCGTGGCACTTACGACATGCTGAACGATACCGATGCACCCCAGCATGAGATGCACTTCTCCATTCCGCCAATGATCAACCCGAGAGTACTTTCCGTACCTGGCGCAACGCTGACCTATAACAATGAGGATCTCGGTTACCAGATCTACACCTTCGAGACACCGGTGGCACCCGGTGAGACCTTCACCATTCGTTATGAAATGGACTGGCTGACGCCAGGCTTTGCAAACAACGGTCACAGCCGCAAGCTAGCCCACAACGGCACCTTCGTTAACAACGCCGATTTTTTCCCGTTGCCAGGTTACCAGGCCGGCAACGAACTGCAGGACAATAACAAGCGACGCGATCACGACCTGCCACCGATTGAGCGCCAGGCAAAAATAGACGACGAATCCGCCTGGCAGCGAAACGGTTTTTCGAACAATCGAGTCGACTTTGAGACCATCGTATCAACGTCGCCCGAGCAGATTGCCATTGCGCCGGGTTACCTGCAGCGCGAGTGGCAAGAAGGCGAGCGTCGGTACTTTCATTACAAGATGGACGAACCCATCTGGAACTTCTATTCCTTCATGTCGGCAGACTACGACGTAGCGAGGGATACCTACAACGATGTGGCGATCGAGGTGTATCACAAGCACGACTACAAACTGGACACGATGATCTATTCAACCAAGCGCAGCCTTGAATACTTCGAAGCCAACTTCTCCCCTTACCAGTATCGTCAGTACAGGATCATGGAGTTCCCGAGCTTTCAGGGCCGATTTGCCCAGGCGTTCCCGAATACCATTCCCTTTTCCGAGGATATTGGCTTTCGTGCCGACCTGCGGGACAAGACAGAGATCGACTACGTCTTCTATGTAAACGCACATGAACTTTCACACCAGTGGTGGGCACACCAGGTCATGGGTGCAAACGTACAGGGCCAGACGATGATCATCGAATCCCTGGCGCAGTACTCCGCACTGATGGTGATGGAGGCGGAGTACGGTCCTGAAACCATGCAGAAGTTCCTGCAGTTTGAAATGGACCGGTACCTCTCGGGCAGGGGCAGCGAGATCATCGAAGAACTGCCTTTGTATCTCGTTGAGAACCAGCCATACATTCACTACCGCAAGGGCAGCGTTGTGCTGTACGCCCTGAAAGACTATGTCGGCGAAGATACGGTTAATGCGGCACTGCGAGACTTTATCGCGGACTATGCCTTCAAGGGTGCGCCCTTTCCCACTACCAACGACCTTATTGCACGCATTCGCAAACATGCCGGTCCTGAACACGACGCGCTTATCGCTGACCTGCTGCAGAAGATCATCGTCTATGACCTCAAGGTGGCGAACGCTGCTGTAACAGAGCGAC
Source organism: Pseudomonadales bacterium (assembly GCA_963921285.3). Taxonomy (GTDB): domain Bacteria; phylum Pseudomonadota; class Gammaproteobacteria; order Pseudomonadales; family Azotimanducaceae; genus UBA9659. The sequence continues at coordinate 3,557,024 of CAWUFD020000015.1, read as the reverse complement.
AGGACGGACAGTTTGAAGTCACACTGGATGTGGTGGCGCAGAAGTATGAGGCGGATGGAGAGGGTCGTGAGGTGGCTGTCCCGCTCGATGCCATGATCGATATTGGTGTGCTCGGCGAGAAGCAGGGTGACATGGAGGTACCTGAGGTGCTCTTTATCGAAAAACGTCGCATCACTGAAAGTGAGCAGTCGTTTACGATAATCGTTGATAAACCGCCCGTGTCGGTTGGTATCGATCCACTCAACAAGCTGATCGATCGTAACCCTGAGGATAATGTTCAGGAGGTTTAACAGTTTCCGACGAAGTCGGAAATCTGTCGCGACAGCGTTTTTCAATTTGTGCTACTCAGTGCAAATTGGAAAATCGCGGAAGCGAATCTTGAACTTGCAAAGGCCTTGAATTCATCAAGGACTTAAACTTACCCTGACACCCAATCCAATTCTGTACGGGGAGCACCATGCCAAAGCTTGACGGATCCATCGGCCTGTTCGAGGCCCTTTATTCAACTCGCGCGCTGCGACGATTTACAGACGAGCCCGTCTCAGATGAAGATCTGTTCCAGGTAATCGATGCGGCGATCAGGGCACCTGCGGGCGGGAATATGCAGGTGTGGCACTTCCTCGTGGTTCGTGATGAAGAAAAACGCCGCCGGATAGGTGAACTCTACTGGCAGGTGTGGACCGAGTACGGCAAGCAGTATGTTGACGATCCTTCGAAGATTGACGACCTGCCTAAACAGATGCGCATGGTGGTACGTTCAACCGACGACCTTGCCCGCAATATTGGCAAGGTCCCGGTACATCTCTTCATGTGTGGTCCAAAGGAAGCGGCCGGTACGGTTTACCCAGCCGTGCAGAACGCGCTACTCGCCTGTCGGGGGATTGGTCTTGGCAGCGTGGTCACGGGTTTTCATCGTATGCACATGAAAGAGTTGCGCGAACTGTTGGGCATCCCGGAGAACCAGGAAGCCCACGCACTGCTGCCCATTGGTTGGCCGAGCGACAAGATTGGTCCTGTCACAAGACGCCCGGTACAGAAGGTGGTGAGCATGGATACCTGGGGTGAGAACTGGGACTACGCTGACGCGCAGCCCGAAAATGGCTTAAGGGATCGCTGGCTAGGCTAACTATTTCTTGCCTAGCGACTCCTAGCTGCCAGCGTCTCATCGATAAACTTGCGCCAGTGGGCATATTCCTCGAAAGCGGCGTCATCCCAGATGGCGCGCATATCCTTCTCGGCTTCCTCCGGCGCAACGTTTCCTTCCAACACCCGGTACAGGTATACAAAAGCTGACGCACGGTAGTTCGCGAAGCAGTGCACGAGCACTTCTTTGCCTTTCGCCGCATTCATCACCGCAAAAAAGTAATCGAGGTCATCGGTATTCGGCTCCGCCCAGACCACCGGGATATGGGTGTAGCTGATACCTTCCTTTGCGAGCCACAGGTCTTCATCACCGTTGCGTTCTTCATCTGCAATCGCAAGGTTGATCACCACATCAACACCCGCTTGCTTGAGATTAGGCACATCCGCCTCGACGACCTGGCCGGCGGTCATGAGCGAATCAGAGACCTGGTGGAAATTGTAGATATCACCAAGCTCACGATCTTCCGCCATCACTGCAGCAGGTATGCAGATAAATAACAGGAAAGAACATAACTGCGACTTCACTGATTTCATTACCATCTCTCGCTCTGTGATACGCTTCGAGTCTAGCAGCCCTGAGCGTACCGAAGAAAGCACGCTGCTGTCGGGCGAGTAAACCCACAATCTGGCACAGTGCCTGGTGCGTGTTTACATAAAAGCCTTGAGCGTACCGAAGAAGGCACGCCGCTGTTGTGCGAGCAATGAGCGTACTGAAGAACGCACGCCACTGTCGTGCAAGTAAATCCAGGGTCTGGCCCGGTGCCAGGTTCGTGTTCACAAAAAAGGCCGAACAAAACAAAGAATGAAATACGCCTTACTTTCCACTCGTGCCATCGTGCTGGTCAGCGCCTTGTTTGTAGTCGGGTGTGATGACGCCACCGATACCACTGCCCAGGTAACGACACCTTCCCAGGAACATGTCACGGCAGCTGTCACGCCGCGCCAGATGGAACTCTGGACCAGGAGTTGCGCGCTCTGCCACGTCGATGGCACGGGCGGTGCGCCGCGCATGGGCAATAGCGATGAGTGGGCTGACCGCAAAGACCAGGGCATGGAGGTCATGCTCAGCAATACGCTGGATGGCATCGGCAACATGCCACCACTCGGCTATTGCATGGCCTGCGAGAAGGAAGATTTCCGAGCCCTCATCGGCATGATGGCGGGAGGTGCCCAATAATGCTGACGCGGCGCCAGTTTGTTTCCCATACATTACTCAGCGCATTTTTTGCCAATGCGGCGAGTACGAGCTTTGCTTCAACAGCCGGCGGTACACCCTGGCGTAACTGGTCAGGCGCACTCACAAGCATGCCAAAGAGCCGCTTCTCCCCGGAAAGCGAATCGGCGCTTGCGGACTTTTTCCGTTCAGCACCAGGCAAGGTTCGACCTGTGGGTTCCGGGCATTCGTTTTCCCCGGTTGTGCCAACCGATGGTCACCTGGTCATCATCGATCAGCTTTCAGGTATCCACTCCCATGACGAGGCAGAGCTGACCGCCCGGGTTGGTGCCGGTACGCGCCTCGGTGATCTCGGCAGTCCCCTTGAAGCGATTGGCCAGGCCATGTCGAATCTGCCGGATATTGATCGGCAGACGGTTGCCGGTGCCATCTCCACAGCAACCCACGGCACCGGCATCAGGTTCCCCTGTCTCTCTGGCTATGTCTCTGCGCTGAACCTCGTCACACCGCGTGGTGAGATTCTGGCACTGGATGCAGACAATGAACCGGAACGCTTTGCAGCAGCCGTCGTCAGTGTTGGCGCCCTGGGTGTGATCACCGAGGTGACATTCCAGAACGAGGTGCCCTATCGGCTGAAGCAGAAAGACTGGGTTGATACCACCGACAATCTGCTGGCGCAGTTTGATCAACTGGTTGATGAACATCGTCATTTTGAGATCTTTCCTTTAACGCACTCTGACTATTCGCTCGCGCTCGCCACCGATCTCACGTCTGAACCGATCAACAATCCAACACCACCGCCGGATGAAGCCGCCGCTTTTGATATGGCGATGGCAGCCTGGATGAAAGTGCCACCCGGTTTGCGTCGCCCGCTGATCAACGCGTTGGCGGAACAGGTCGGTCCCAGTGAACGGGTTGATACGTCGTACCGGATTCTCACCAACGTCAGAAACAATCGCTTTAATGAAATGGAGTACTCAGTACCCCTTCACAACGGCGCTGACTGCCTGCGTGAAGTGCTGGACACCATCGACAAGAAGTCCATCGATGTGGTGTTCCCGCTTGAATACCGTTATGTCGCAAGAGACGACAGCATGTTGTCCATGTCATCGGGTGATGAGGATCACGCAGCCATTTCTATTCACCGCATCGCCACCGAGGACTACCGACCCTACTTTAATGAGATTGAACCTATCTTCTGGAAATACGGCGGTCGACCACACTGGGGCAAGATACATTCGCTCGGTGCAGCAGAACTCAAAAAACTCTATCCAAGGTTTGAAGAATTCCAGGCGATACGCCAGCAACTGGACCCGGATGGCGTGATGCTGAACGAACACCTGGCAAAATTGTTTATCGACTGAGGGGCTTTTTTAAGGAGCCTTAGCAAGGAGCTATCTAATGGAATGGGGTGTACATCTGCCACAGTTGGGGCGTGAAACCGGCCGCGACACCATGATGAATTTTGTACAGGCGATTGAGGCAGCCGGTGCTGATTCCTGCTGGGTGAGTGATCACGTTTGCTGGCCAGCGGAGTTTGAATCCAAGTATCCCTATACCGACGATGGCAGTTTTCCCGCACCCAACGACATGGCCTGGCTCGAACCCATCAGTACGCTCACATTTGTTGCCGCATGCACTGAGAAGATTCGCCTTGGCACCACTGTGTTGATCCTGCCGTATCGGGCCCCTGTGGTCACAGCAAAACAGCTTGCCTCGCTGGATGTACTATCCAACGGACGACTGATCCTGGGTGCAGGCATCGGCTGGATGAAAGAAGAAGCGGATGTGCTTGGCATGCCATTCGATCAGCGCGGTGCGCGCAGCAATGAGCAGCTTGAGGTTTTCCATACACTCTTCTACGACGAAACGCCGCAATACCAGGGGCAGTTCTACCAGTTCGACAAGGTCAAGTTTGAACCGAAACCCATCCAACAGCCGGTACCGCTCTGGATTGGGGGCGCGACACCCGCGGCATTTAAACGCGTTGCAAAGTACGGCACCGGCTTTCATGCTGCATTCCAGCCAATCCCGGTCATTAAAGACGAGATTGCCGAGGTGCGGGCTTGCTGCGAGGCGATCGGCCGGGACCCCGCAGAACTGACCTTTTCAACCCGGGTTTACCTTGACCCGGCTCGCGCCATGGAGGATGCAAAATCCATTGCCGGTGACCGTGACAGCATGCTCTCGCGGATTGATGAACTGGCAGCGGCAGGGCTGACGCACATTGTTATAGACCCGGTTGCACGAGGTGGTGTAACAGGCAGGTTGGAAGCCGTGCTTGAGTTCATGGAGATTGCCAGGGGATAAGATTCAAGCCATTGATTGCAGCACCGAGCAATCCGGCTCAATATTATCAACGTACTAATCGGTTAACCCGCCTAAAACCCCACAAAAAACAGGGAGACACTGATGTCACTTCACGCAAGAGCCATACTGGTCGTGGTCCTGACCCCCTTTATCATCGCCGGGCTGACCGCCATTGCAGGCTTTGATGGTATACAGATCGCGGGACTGCCGCTGTTTGCGGTCTGCATAATTGTTGTATTCCTGATCCAGTGGATCGTGTTTATCCATGCGCATCTCGCGCAGACCGAGCGCTTTTTTGATCTGGTCGGATCACTTACCTTTATTTCTGTCGCCATCACTGCAGCAGTGCTGGGCGCCGCTGGCGATCCACGCAGTTACCTGCTTGCAGCGCTGGTACTTATCTGGGCCGGCAGGCTCGGCAGTTTCCTGTTTGTGCGTGTCAGTAAGGCAGGCCACGACAGTCGTTTTGCAAGGATTGTCCCGGACTTTCGGGTTCACCTGATGACCTGGACACTGCAGGGCATCTGGGTATCCATCACCGTAACCTGCGCGCTGGTCGCCATCACCTCCACCAACAAAGTGCCACTGGATGCCTTTGCCGCAGTTGGGCTGCTGATGTGGATCACGGGTTTTGCCATTGAAGTGATTGCGGACAACCAGAAGACAGCGTTCCGCAAAGATCCCGCCAACGAGGGGCGGTTTATCACAACGGGACTATGGTCCTGGTCACGCCACCCAAACTACTTTGGTGAGATCATCCTCTGGGCAGGCGTTGCCATCATCGCGATCCCCGTGTTTGAGGGCTTCCAATACCTGGCGCTGCTGTCACCTGCATTTGTTGTCATCCAGATGACCAAGATCTCTGGCGTCGATATGCTCGAACGCAAGAATGATCGCACCTGGCGCGACGATCCGGATTACCTTGCCTACAAGGAGCGGACCAGCAAGCTGGTTATGATGCCGCCAGCGAAAGCCTGAGCCTCGACCTCCGTACTCCAGAGCGGGTCCTCCAGACCGGGTCATCCCGACCGATAGCGGAGGGATCTCAAACTGCAAACTATAAGTAGGTACGGATCGACATAGTGAGGCCTTGAATCAAGGCCTCACCTCAACCGCATCATGCGTTTCCTCCCAGGCACGCCCCAGCACAAATTGCCTATCCAGTCCGATTGGTATCACCATCGTGATCGGCTCATAGCCTGCATCTTCAGTCAATCGGTCAGTCGCCTTTGTCTCTTCAAGTGACTTGCCTTCAGCCTTGGCCCATCGACCAATGTCTGCCAGCTGATTGATGAACACCTGGAACTGCAACACTGCAGCACGATCGGTAACCGGGCCGTGACCAGGAATCACATACTCAAACTCCAGTGCCAGTGCTCGGTCGAGTGTTGCACCCCATTCCTGCACAGACCCACCGGCTTCGAGATCAATATTCGGATAGTGGTTGTAAAAAAGGAGGTCACCCATGTGTATTGCGTTGTCTTCCAACATCAGAGCGACAAGATCGCCGTCCGTATGTCCGCGACCAGGGTGTAACAGTTGGATTGTTTTCTCACCAATCTGAATGGTTCTTTCTGAAGCAAAAGTCTCGTTCGGCATCAGCTCTGGCGTGTCGGCAAAGTACTCGGCATCGGTCACTTCGAGGTGATGCCGGGTTCGCTCTGTCGCAACGACACGCGTGCCGCTTTCAAACGCAGGATTGCCGCGGGTGTGATCAAGGTGATAGTGCGTGTTGATGATCATCACCACCTTCTCACCGGTGAGCTCTTCCGCCACGCTGCGAATTCGTTCACCCTGGTAGTGGAGCGTCATGGTATCGATGATTACTGCACCGTCACCCGTGCGCAGCACCGCAGCATTGCCGCCTATGCCGTAGATGACATGCAGGTCATCCGTTACTTTTTCCACGTCAAGCCTGTGAATGGTGACCCCAACAACAGCCACGAAAACGACAACAATCCCGACCAACGCCAGCAGTACATATTTAAGGATTTTCATCGGTGGCTCACCCTTCGTTTTCCTGGTCTTTGTCGTGGAAGCGAGGTTCACGTTTTCCCATGAACGCCGAAATCGCTTCCCGGGACTCTTCCCTGCCTTCCGGGCCAGGATCCACCAGGTGGCGTGCCTCAAGGGCGAGACTCTCACGCAGGCTCTGGTCCATCCCGCTGTTGAGATTGATCTTCATGCGACCCAACGTATTCGTTGGACCATGCGCAATCTTCCGCGCATATTCAAACGCATCCTCGCGAAAAGTTTCCTGCGGGAACACCTTGTTGAAGATACCAAGCCGCTCGCCTTCTTCTGCATAAACACGATCGGCGGTGTAAAAGAGCTCCTTCGCCTTGGCGAGGCCGATCAGTCTTGGCAGAAACCAGCTGCTGCCGTAGTCGCCGGAGAGACCAATATTCTTGAACGCCGTGGTAACGAAGGCGTTACTCGAAGCAACACGAAGGTCACAGGCCAGAGCAATAGACAAACCGGCGCCGGCTGCAGCACCCGGCAGTGCGGCAACGGTGACCTTGTTCAGTTCATGCAGGCGCATGGTCAGGGTCACTTCTTTGTGTGTGAGTTCCTCTATTCGTTCCGCCGTCGTTTTAGGGGGCGCATCACTACCGCCGCCCATACCGGAGACGTCACCACCAGAGCAGAAGGCATCACCTGCACCGGTCAATAACACACAACCTATCCGATCATCGTTTTCGATATTGGCGAGTGTACTGCGCAGTGCAGGTGTCAGGATGTCACCCAGCGCGTTGCGCTTGTGCGGTTTGTTGAGGGTGATGACACACACCCGATCTTCAATGTGGCACAGAAGTTCATCTGTACCGGTGCTGACCTGGATCACGTTGAATCTCCTTTTGTGAACAGCGTTACAGGCGTGACGGCAGTTCGCCAGTAAAGAGGTTTGGTACTCTTTGTTTCAGTTCAGTAACGATCGCTTCGTTGTTCTCACGTCGTTTCGCGATGATGTTTTTGTACCGTATATCAGCGCCAATGTTGTGATAGAGCGAGTTCACTTCTTCATGAACACCATAGGCATCAAAAAACCAGAACGGGACATTGCCCATACCCTTCATTTCACTGTAGAGCTCGAAATCCTTGAGTGCAGCCTCGGTATTGCCTTTCATCGCGTGACACAACCCGCGGTAGAACGCCCCGCCGATCTCAAGATAAGCGGGTTCGGCGTTGTAGAGCGCTATGACACGATCTGCAATGCGCAGTCCCTCGGCTTCTTCACCGACCAGGATCAGGAGCGCGGCAAGTGCTGTGAACGGCACCGCACGTCCACCAGGGTCAAAGTCCTCAGGCAAACGACGAGTGTCTGCACTGTAGCCGAGCACGCTCATCAGGTTACTGATAGCCTTCTCCCTGGTTTCCAGCGCTTCCTCGGTTCTCTCCTCGGCATCAAGTCCACGTGCTTTCTGTGAATAGGTGTAGGCGTAGTTGGCCATCGCCTGCACATTGTTTTCACCCAAGGCTGCTGACAGTTGGTATGCCGTCTCGAACTGTCCATCATGATCATGAACAAACCGGTAGTAGTTGCCCAACTCACTCCAATAAGCAGTCTGGTTACGTGTTTTAAGTTGCTCAATCCATTTGAGGGCAGTGCCTTCCTGCTCCATGTTAAGCAGGCGCTGGGACAGGGTTGCAATATAGGTCGGATTCTTAGGATCAATTGCTGCTGCTTCAAGGGTTACCTCAAGTGCATCCACCTCGTAACCGAGCGTTGCATAACGGCCCGCCACCTCCCAGAGCGTCGTCGCGTCACTTCCCGCAAGTTGGCGTGCTTTATCAAGATACTGCCTGGTATTCTCACCCGTGCTCGCCAGCGCGAGATAACTTCGTGCTGATAACGGGTCAAGGGCGACGTTGTCAGACCAGAGGCGTAGTGCCTCGCTGATCTTGCCGCTACCCAGTTGATTCAGGCCATAGTAATAGAGGACTTCAGAATTCTGCGGCGCAAGCTCGTGCGCTCGCTGAAAGGACGTCCGAGCCTTAGCCCTGTCGCTATAGGCGTTCAGGATTCGCCCCATAGCGTAATGCCCAAGCCAGCTGTCGGCGTTAGCCTCAACTGCTGCTCGTGCGCTATCCCGCGCCGTACGCCAGTTAGCGTTATCTAAAGGAAAAAAGCCGGTCCTGCCCGCTTCGAGGTTTGCCAGCGAATGGTAGGCATGCGCATCAGCAAAACCCGGCAACTGCTTCCTCGCCTTATCGAAGAGCTCAATCGCTTCCAGCAGGTTTTCACGTACCGGGTGATTCATCAGCTCTCTTCCGCGCAGGTAGTCCGCATAAATCTCTGCATCGTTTTGACTGGCAAGCTGAAGCTGCTGACCACTCGCGACATCCAGGTTCAACTGCAACTGCTCTGCAATTTTCTCGGAGACATCACTCTGTATCGCGAAAACATCGATCAGTTCACGGTCATAGGTTTCGCCCCAGAGATTCGTGTCATCAATAGCGTTGATCAACTGCACAGAAATACGCACCTGGTTACCCGCACGACGAACGCTGCCTTCAAGGAAGTGTGCCACCTGCAGTTGCTCGCTGATTTCTTTCAGTGGCAGGTTCCTGTCCAGTTTGAGCGCACTGGTTCTTGAGATAACCCGCAGGCCGTCCACCCGTGACAGGTTGGACAGGACATCCTCATGGATACCCGCAGCAAAATAAGCGTTCTCTTCGAGGGGTGAAAGATTGTCGAAAGGAAGTACAACAATTGAATTAAGGGGAATGTCCAGTACCGGCTCAGCTTCTTCGATTACGGCGACTTCTTCTGGTACGGTTTCAGGCGCATCATCGCCACCCAGCATGAAGAATCCGAGCGCAACCAGCACCACCGCACCGATCGCAAGGGCGACGGGTAAAACACTGCGCTTCGGGGCAGTCGGCGTTTCAATCGACTGCATGAGCTGTTCATGGCCCAGTATGGATTGAATGCTCTGGTGAAGCTTGGTCCGATAGCCTTCCGTAGACAGTTCATATTTCAGGATGGCCTGGCGGTCACTCAGCGAAAGCTCAAGGCCAGTGGGTAACTCGGTTTTTTCAAGATGCACCGGCAGGGTTGGCCGGTTGCGATTCTGTGCAAAATTGACTTCTTTCAGGCAGTTGTCTGATGCCGCGGAACGCGACGTGACAAAGAAAAGAAAAAGCGCACAGCCCGAAATTGCATCGGCAAGCTCGTTACGCCAAACGGCACCTGGTGAAATACCCTCGTCGTACCAGATGTTAAAACCGGCATCCTTGAGTGCGGTCAGCTGTTCATACACAACTGGGGCATCCTCGTGGGCATAGCTCACGAAGATATATGGTTCGTCTCCCTGGTAGGCTGCAAACGGCTTTTGCATGGATTGACTACTTCACTCGTGCACTCATTGTAACGATTCGTCTTCGGTGCGCTCAAGGCTGCTAAGATATACAACATGGACCTATGTATCGTCACACCCGTCTTCAACGACTGGGCTTCTTTTGAGCGCCTCCTGGGTGATCTCGAAGACTCACTGGTGGATAAATGCAACTTCCAGGTTGTTGCCGTGAATGACGATTCCTATGTACCGCCACCAGATGGATTGCTTGAGCGCGATAACCTGACCGTACTGAACCTCATCTGCAACCTCGGTCACCAACGGGCGATCGCCATCGGCCTTGCCTACGTTGCCGACAACATTCACTGTGATGCGGTGGTTGTGATGGATGCCGATGGAGAAGACAAACCTTCAGACATCCCAACCCTGATCGATGCGTCGGCCGCAGCGCCGGAGAGCATCGTTGTGGCAGGCAGGGGCAAGCGAAGTGAAGGTGCCGCGTTCCGCCTGGGTTACAGGCTTTACCGCTGGATGTTTCGCCTTTTCACCGGCAAGCAGATCCGCTTTGGGAATTTCTGCCTGATTCCGGTCGGCATTGTAAAAAGACTGGTGTTCCAGGACAGCATCTGGAACCACCTGGCCGCCACCGTGCTGCGCTCACGCTTCAATATTGAAATGGTGATGACCGAGCGGGGCACCCGCTACCAGGGCGAATCGAGCATGAACAGCGCGAGTCTTGCGCTGCTTGGCCTGTCTGCCATATCCGTTTACAGCGACGTTGCGTCACTTCGCACCATGATGGGCGCGTTTCTCATGAGCATGGTGGCAATAACCGGCATCCTCGTTACCGCCGGTCTGCGAATTTTCACTGACCTCGCTATCCCCGGTTGGGCATCAAACGTGGTCGGTTCCATGACCATCATCCTGATCCAGTGTGTGATCGTCAGTGTGCTGGTGTCATTTATCGTGCTGGCCAACCGCTCCCAGCGCGGTTTTATCGTCGCGCATCACTACAACGAGTACCTGTCTACCTGACCTCACTCCATAAGGTGAGCCGGTGCCACAAAACCGCCGATATGTTGCGTAATCTGGCGAGCAAACTCAATGGTGCGATGATCACGATAAGGTCCGCTTACGGCCTGCAGCCCAATCGGTAAACCCTCACGAGAAAGTCCGGTCGGGAACACGGTGCTCGGCAGATACGAGTTGACGATCATGCCCGCCCAGAACAACTGCTGGAAGTAGGGTTGCGCGACGTTATCAACCATCAGCGTTCGCTCTGGCATCGGCGCGTGATCGTGTGGGAACGCCGGCGTCGCCATCTGCGGACACACCAGGATGTCCCAGTCTTCAAAGAAGCTGCTCCACGCGCGGCGCAGTTTTTCACGCTTGGTGTTGGTACGAATCCACTCCCGATGAGATATCACGGACGCACGCAGGTTGACGGCTTCGGTGGAAAAATCGTCTGCTGCCAGTTCTGCAACTGCCGCTTCCGCCTCTGCCACCTGGTCATCGGTCATCGCGCTTGTCATCACCGACGTTAACAGTGTCTGGTAGTTCATATGTGCTGACGTCAGGTCAATGTCAGGTCTGGCAGTATCAGAAACCGTTGCACCAAGGTTACGCAGGATGTCGCCAACCGCAGTCACGCGCTCGGATATTTCACTGCTGACCGGCGCCATTTCATCTGTTGCCCAGAGCGCCACGCGCAGTTCCTTCAGGTCACTGAAGTCGGCTTCTGGTAACTGGAGCTGCCAGCCTATCGCTTCCCGTTCGGCGGGTTTTGCCATGATATCGAGTGCAACTTTCAGGTCTTCAGCAGTCCTCGCGAGGGGCCCACACACCGCAAGATCCGCCTCGGGAATACCTTCGACCAGCTCATGACCCTGCATCGGCACAATGCCGTAAGTCGGTTTGTGTCCATAAACCCCACAGAAGTGTGCCGGGTTACGGATCGAGCCGCCAATGTCAGAGCCTGCTTCGAGCGCGGAAAAACCTGCCGCCAGCGCCGCCGCGCTACCACCGGACGAGCCGCCTGGCGTCCTGCTGGTATCAAATGGGTTGCCGGTAGTGCCATAGATCGGGTTGTAACTCTGAAAATCAGCAAGGTCGACAGGCACGTTGGTTTTGCCGAGGAAGACAGCACCTGCCTCCCGGAAACGCTGCACCGCGAGCCCATCTTTGCCTGAGACATTGCCCGCAAATTCTTCCCGCCCCCAGGTCGAGGCGGTGTCTGCCATCACGTAGGATTCCTTGATCGTCATGGGCACACCATGCAACGGACCAAGGTCCCTGCCCTGCCTGGCTGCCTCATCCGCCTCATCGGCTCGTGCTCTCGCATCGTCAAAGGTTCGAACGATCACGGTGTTGACATCACCGTCGTACTTTTCAATTCTTGCGATATAGAGCTCGGTCAACTCGCGGGAACTCAGTTCCTGCGCCTTGATCTTTGCCGCCAGTTCCAATGCAGATTCATAGGCTGTTGAAGTCATGGTCATCTCCGCAGCGATAAGGGAAAAATACTAAAGCCCAATGGATGACGTTTTGCAAGATTGAGGTGTGGTATCATTAGCGCATGATGATTGATAACTCACGTGTCGCCGTACTCATCGCTTGTTACAACGAGGAAGCCGCGATCGCCAAGGTGGTTTCCGACTTCCGGGCGGCCCTGCCGGAAGCTTCGATCTACGTGTACGACAACAACTCCACCGATAACACGAAGCAGGTTGCACTGGACCACGGCGCTATTGTTCGTGACGAACCCATGCAGGGTAAAGGCAACGTTATCCGACGGATGTTTGCTGACATTGATGCATCGGTGTACGTAATGGTAGATGGCGATGACACCTACGACGCCGCCAGCGCCCAGGCCATGGTCGACAAACTGATGGAAAATCATGTTGATATGGTGATCGGCAACCGCGTCGAACAGGACAAGGCGGCCTATCGCCTGGGTCATCGGACAGGCAATCGCCTGCTCACCTTTATTGTCCGGCTTCTTTTTGGCGATCAGTCCTATGACCTGCTGTCCGGCTACCGGGTCATGTCACGCCGCTTCGTGAAATCGTTTACAGCGATTTCCACAGGCTTTGAAACAGAGACAGAGCTGACCATTCACGCCTTATCACTGAAGATCCCTATTGATACGGTGCAGACGCCTTACAGCGAAAGACCGGAAGACTCACACAGCAAACTGAATACCTATCGGGATGGCGCAAGAATACTGTCGACGATTGCGCTTTTTACCAAGGAAGAACGGCCGTTCCTCTTTTTCGGGATCATCTTTGCTGTACTCGCCAGCTTGTCGTTGCTGCTGGGATTACCGGTGGCTATCGAATTCCTTGAAACCGGCCTGGTGCCGAGATTCCCGACAGCGATCCTGTCAGCAAGCATCATGCTGCTGGCGTTTTTGAGTTTTACCACCGGTCTGGTACTGGATTCAGTTGCCCGTGGCCGTCGTGAGCAGAAGCGGTTGCGCTATCTGTCGCTCGACTGGCTATAAACTCGATAGAAAGGCTCAAATCTTCCTGGCGTGGATATAGACATTCTTGCCGAAGAGCCTGCCGAACAGCACTGCCATCAACCTGCTGATCGGAAACGCCACACGATCATAGGCAATCACAAGATTACGGTTCAGCTGCCCCGAGGGTTCAGACTGGAACAGTTCCATAAACTTCACCGCCAGCGCTGCAAAGTAGCCAGCCGGATCTGTATAGGCAGCCTTTTCAACCTTGAAACCGGCATGCGCAAACAGGTTGATCAACTGGCGGCGGTTGTAACGACGATGATGTCCAACGACATCATCCATACTGGTTCTCAGCACATTAAACGCAGGCACATAGACAAAGATGCTGCCACCGGGTTGCAGCGCGTTACGCAACGCACCCACCATGGCAGCGTCGTCTTCTATGTGCTCCAGTACATTCAGGGAAAAGATGTACGTCAGGCTGCCTGAAGGAATTTCTGACACATCGGTATACACCTGGTATCCAGCCGTGCGCAGGACTTCCTGTGCTGCTACATCCGGCTCAACGCAACTCATGGTCGCAGGGTCAACAGCTAACGAGTCGCTGAAGGTGCCGATACCTGCGCCAAAATCGAGGCTGTGGGTGCTGTCATCCGCATGCTCTCGCACCAGTGATTTCAGGTAGTTGTTATAGTTGACCGCATCAAGCATTACCTCAAGGTTTTCGCTGCCTGAATAGTCCTCTGCACCAGCCGTCGTCATATTGTCCTTTTTGCGCTAGCCGGCTCTTTTTTAAGCCGCCAAAAGCCTGTTAAATCTGTCAGGTCGTATTTTATCCCAATCGCCGAGCTATTCATTGCCAGCTGCGCCAGAAATCAGCACATCCATCACCGTTGGCGTCCGTGACTACATCATCACAGGCGCTATCTGGCTTGGTGCCTGTGTCTTCTACGCACTGCTCGGCGTCAGTTTTGATGACTCTACGCTGCCACGCTACCTGCAGTTCCTGGACGTCGAACTGCTGGGGAACAGGCTCGCGGAATCTCTTCTCTTCTATCACGCCAACCCGCCTTTGCTGAATACTATCGCCGGTATCGGCCTGAAGCTGCTCGGCGACAGTGCTGGTTACTTTTACGCTGGTGTCTTCTACCTGATGGGTCTGATCCTGGCGCTCTCGCTGTTTTACCTCTGCATGACGTTCACGCGCCATCGCCTGCTGTCCTTCACCGTAACTGCGATCATCGTTGCCAGCCCTGCATTTGTGCTCTACCAGAACTGGCTAATGTACACATTTATTACGGCAACCCTGTTCACGCTTTCCGTGGTGTGTCTCAGTCGCTTCCTGCACACCTTTTCAATGGCTGCCTGCGCCAGCTTCTTCTGCGTCGTCACCCTGCTGATGCTAACGCGGTCAATATTTCACATCGTCTGGCTTGTGCCGGTCATCGCAGCGCTGCTGTTCACCTGTTGGCCAGCCCGCCGAAGCATTTTGATTTGTATGCTCATCCCGCTCATCGTGGTGAATGCCTGGTACGCTAAAAACGCCTATCTGTTCGGCACCTACTCCGCGAGTTCGCTGCTGGGACTGTCGCTCAGCAATGTCAGTACGTTAACGGTGGATAAAAATCGCCTGTCTGAGAAGGTCATGTCGGGTGAACTGTCGGGTCTGGCTCTGGTATCGAGATACAAGGATCTGCCCTCACTACTGGAGGCGCAGCCATCGGCGCAGGTGGGTGTGGCTGCGGTCGATGATTTCCGGAAATCAACCGGCCAACAGAACTTTAACAACCTCAAGATCGTCGCGATCAACCAGCAGTACCTTGCTGACGCGCTGGCAGTGATTCGGCTGTTCCCTGGTGACTACGCGCGGGGAGTCGCGTTATCAAATCAGCTGTTCTTTTCACCAAGCCATATGAACCTGTACTTCAGCAAAGAGAATCGCGACGCTGCTGATCTGCCGATGGTGGTGTTTAATCTATTTCCGTATGGCGCTGCAGCCAGCGAGGGCAAGGTGCTGCAGCCGCACTTCGGCTGGCCGTCTACGTTCTTCCTCTACAGCAACCCGGGGTATGTCCTGATTGTGTGCGCTTTGTTTGTTCTACTTGTGGGTGGAACGCAGGCGGTGAGGTGCCTCGTCGCGAGAGACTTTTCACACGACAACGTGTTGTCCGGCTATATCCTGGCGAACCTGGTTTTCGTATACCTGACGAGTACGTTATTTGAGCTGGCTGAGAACTATCGATACAAGTTCATCATCGAACCTGTTTTCTGGATTTACCTGGTTTACCTCATCACCAGGCTGATCAGGCACGGGAAGGAAAAGACTAAGGCGACTCACTTGAGCCGGTAGACAGACTGGTTCGGTTACGCATCATTTCCTGCGCCGCCGCGCGGTCTGCCTGCTGCTGCGCTTTGGACCTGCAGCGCGAACGTTTCATGATAGAGCCTGTCGGAGCTTCGTCTTTGCAGACCTGTCGCGCCTGTTCACGCGCGGCTATCTGCTCTGGTGTCTGGGTTGTGGAGGAACAACCGGCAACGAGGATACTCGCCAGGCAGACTATGCTCAGATGTTTTGCAACTTTCATGGTCATCACCTCCGATCAGGCTTTTTCAAGCAGCCAGTTTTCAGCTTCTGATTCGTCCGTGAAGATCCGCGTACGACCAATTTCAATTCCCTTCTGAAAGCCATATTCCAGTGTTCGTGCATGCAGTTCGGAACTGACCAGCATTGCAGCCTTGCCCTCTGGTCGCACCTGCATCGCCGACTTGTGCATATCACCGGCAAGCGATTCAATATTGGACAGCTCTGTCTCAAACCGAGCCAGCCGCAGGTCCCAGAGAATCGGCGCGTCTTTGTCGAACTTGTCATCATTAAACCAGTCGGACTGCAGTTCCGTGACGTTTTCCGCGGTGACGCTGCCACTCAAACGATGCAGTCGAATCTCATCACTGGCTTTTTTCTGAACCGGCGCTTTCTTGGGCGCTTTCTTATCCGCCCAGAGAATCCAGGCAAGCGCGTCACGCCCCGTTTCGAAAACTCTGAAGTTCTCCGGATCATCAAACTGGCTGACAAAAAGCTGCATGATTTCGCGATCTTTCTCAGTCTTGGCAACCAATGCGATTTTGGCACCAGGTTCTCGCGGCAATCTCTTTGCTTCTTCAGCAAACGCTACCACTTCTTTTATGGATACAGACAGATCACCCACCCGGGTGAAATCGCATATGCGGTGCGTAGTGGCATAAAAGTTATCGTGCGCACCCAGTGCACGGGATGCTTCGATGTATTCATCCAGCGTCGGCGCGTCTTTCACCGAGATAATCACGTATCCGCGTGCCGCGTTAAGCGAGAAAGCGATCATTCCACATTCCTTCGTGCTTCCAGCGTGCTATCAAACACCAAAAGCTTATGTAAAAAAAGGTGCTGCAACTTGTTCTGGAATGAAATCGCACACAAAAAAAGCGCGGCCAGGCCGCGCTCAAAATTGCGAAGAACATCAGGCTCACTGCAATCAGGCTACCTGACCCTCCTGCCTGCCGTTGACTGTGATCGACGGGATCATCATCGGCACCTCATCCTTATAGGCACGGTACTCTGGCAGTGCGTCAACGAGGTCTTTCTCTTCATAACGAATCGCCACAAAGATATAGACCGTGGTCAGGATGGCGAATGCAAGATGACTGATGGTCATCACCGGTGCCGCCCACATCACCATCAGCCAACCGACGTAAAGCGGATGGCGGATAAAGCGATACAAACCGGGCGTCTGGAACGGAATGTGCGAATACGCCCTGCCCTGAAAATTCAGCCATACCTGGCGCAAACCAAACAGGTCAAAGTGGTTGATCCAGAACGTAGAGGCAACAAGCAAAGCCCAACCGACCGCATAAATGGTGTAGACCGCCATCATGGCTGCACCGCTCAATGCCCAGATCGTTCCACCCATGGGCTGCCAGTAATAGACGAGACCAATCGTCGCAATACCTGAAACCAGTACGTACGTACTTCGCTCAAGATGTTGTGGAATGAACCTGGTCAGGAAGTGCTTAAAACCGGGCCGGGCCATTCCGCTGTGCTGGAGCGAAAACACGATTACCAGCAGCACGTTGGTGACAAGCGCCATCTCGATCGTCGTCACACGAGGCGCATCCAGACCGGTTACAAGGCCAATGTTGCCAAGCCACAGGCCAATCACTACCAGCGAGGCCATACCCACGGCGTACGACAGGCCGCCATAGACCAGGCCCATCAATCGGGTGATAAACCCACCGTTTTTCTTCTGTCCAAGGACATCACTTCTGGTTGCTTCTACTCGTTGCATCACTTCTCTCCTTAATAATGCGTCTATACCTACATCGGCCATTACTTCATCGAGTAACTCGGCCATGGCATCAAAATGAAATGGCATAAGGCCACGCTTGTTCACCAGTGGCTGGTGAATTTTCCTCAGCTGCATCAGGTTGGCTTTTCGATCATCCAGAAGACAGTCGAAAAAGCGGGCCTGACGATGCACCAGATCACTGATGTCGAGGCCAAGGAAAAAGTCGGATAGGCGGTCATCCAGCAGCACACGTGCATACAACGCATCACAGATCCTGGTAATCGCAGGCGTGCCACCTAACCGCTCGTGCAGGGAGCTACTCATCCCGCAACGTAACTGAGTGTGTGATTGAAGTTTCATGTTCGTCTCCTCCTAGATGAGGCCGCACTTTGCCGATAGACTTCATGACTGGCTTGACCGAACCACGATTTTTCGCTGATTTTTTTATGACGGATTTATGACCAACGTAGAAAATACTGAAAAATCAGACATTTACCGTTTCGACCCCTATACGCTGGACCCCGAAAAGAGAGAGCTCATGGGGCCCCGCGGGCTGGTGTCGATAGAACGTCGCGTCTTTGATTTGTTGCTTTTCCTGATACGCAACCGCGAACGGGCTGTGACAAAGGAAGAAATCCAGGAAGGGGTCTGGCCAAATACCGTCGTCACTGAGACTGCTTTAACCCGGGCGGTGATGAAAGCCCGGCGGGCGGTCGGTGATTCTGCTGTCAGCCAGGACCTGATACGCACCCTGCATGGCCAGGGATACCGGTTTGTTGCCGATGTCACGATTGACCAGGCCTCCACGCCAGTCACTCCCCCAACCGAGGCAGCGGCTGAACCGGCGCCCCAGGCGCCTGACCCCGAGCCTGAGCCCCCGCCACCTACACTGGCCACATCGACAGGAAGATTACCGTCAACCCTCATACCCATTGTTGCCGGTGTGGTGATCGCACTGCTTATCGCCGCTCACACGATCAACATGCTCGAGGAAGACGTTGAACGCGAGCCACCGTCACCAGTACCCGTGCAACAACCGGCAACCATGGCGGTCATGCCGTTTGAAAATCTCTCACCCGATCCGGAACACAGTTACTTCGCAGAAGGAATTCACGGCGAAATACTCAACCAGATCTCAAGGGGAACTGATATCAAGGTGCTGGCCCGGGCCTCGGTTCGCAGATACGCAGATACTGACGTGCCGCCGCAACAGGTGGCCAGCGAACTCGGTGTTGAACATATTCTAACCGGCAGTATCCGCTATGCAGATGACAGGGTCAGGGTAACCACCCAGCTGATCGACGGCGTGAGCGGTGTGAACCTCTGGAGTGAAAACTATGATCGTGAGTTCAAAGACATTTTCACTATCCAGTCAGACGTCGCCGCTAAAATTGCTGCCGCCCTGCACGCTCGTGCCGATGTGCCTGTTGCGGGTCATGCCCACTCTACCGAAGCCTACCGTGAATACCTGCTGGCTCGTTCTTATCGTGCCAGAACTTTCGAGACCGGCTGGGAACCCGTACTGGAACATACTCGCCGTGCCCTGGCGCTGGATGCTGACTTTGTTCCGGCGCTTTGGATCCTCCATAACGCTTACCAGAACCGGATCATCGGGGAAGATCACAACGACGCGCACAGCAGGATGCGCGAGGTCACCGCGCGGGCGGTGGATGCAGAGCCTAACCATGCGCTGACACTGGCGCTGGTGGCCAAGGATGCCGCCTATGAATGGCGGTGGCAGGATTCTATTGACGCCTGGGACAAGGCCCTTATCGCAGACAAAGACAACCCGACCACACATGGCAACGCGGCCTGGGTGTACCTGGTAACGGGAGACATCGATGCGGCGAGCAATATCGTCAACAAAGCCATATCAGAAAACCCAGGTCACGATTGGCCGCACTACGTAAACTTTGCCATCCAACGCGCTGCCGGGGATACCGAGGCTGCGCTGGCAAGCGCTGACCTCATCATATCTATCGGCAGCAACAGGACCTTCCCCACCGCGTTCACGCTTGCAGCCGATGCGGCTGTGACGGGTGACATCGATGCCGTGGAAAAATACGGTGACATCATGGTGAGATTTACCGGCGGTCAGATGCAACCGGTCAAAGACCTGCTGTTACAGATCGCTCGTGGCGACGACATCGATCTTGATGGCGTTCGCAGTTTTGCAGCAGCCAATCCACCGACCAACAATTACAAGTGGATGGGCATTCAGCTCTACCTTGCGATGGGCGCAACCGATGATGCACGCAGCCTGTTGGCGGATATCTCTTCCAGCCGGGCGCTGTACAGTGTGTTTAAAATGACGACAGATCCGGTTTTCGGTCCGCTGTGGCAGACCGAGGAATACGCCCGCTTCCTTGAGAAAGTACAGCTGGCAACAAGGTAAACCGTATAGGGAACAACTGGCCTAAATATGCGCGATACCCATTCGCCGCGCTTCGAACACCGCTTCAGACATGGAGTGAACGTCGAACTTGCCAAGGATGGATCTCACGTGTGTTCGGACCGTGTTGATACTTGCGCTCATCACTTCTGCAGCGCCAGCATAGGTCAATCCTTTCGCAAGCAAGGCAAGCACCTCATGTTCTCGCTCGGTTAACGTAACCTGCGTTTCTGCATCGTCCGCGGCGAGTATGTTCTGTAACAGGTAGGCTGCCGAGCCCCGTGTCAGCAGCCAGCCCGAGTTTGAGGCTTCAAATACCGCTTCATTTTTGGAATGTACGTGGAGCTTTTCGTAAATCTTCCGTAGATGTGTCCTGACCGTGTTGATCGACACCGACGCAGCATCGGCAACCTCATCGTAGGACATACCCTTGGCAATCAAACCCAGCACTTCCTGCTCTTTGGCGGTAAGCGGGTTGTCCGTCCCAGTACTGAGCACGGCAATAAGCTGGCGTGCCAGCATTGGACTGAGGGGCAACGTGTCCTGCACAAGACGCTGAATCTCCTCATCCAGGGACGCTAACCCGGTGACCAGGCAATACGCAGAGATGCCAGCTGCAACAGCAAGCGTCACCCCCATCAATTCATCTAGCCGGGTGAGGAGAAGTATTCTCGACTGTGGACACACCGTGCGCGTATAGCGGATCAACTCATTTGACGACTGCGCCTCTATCGAGGGTGTCAGGAGTACCACTGCCGGTTGATCCTTCTCAATCCTGGCAATCGCCTCGTCAATCGACACAACTGGACCGGACAGTCTGGTAAAGGCCGATCCGGCAAGCGCAGCGGTTACCTTCTCCGCAATATCAGCATCATCGGTAACAAGAAGCGTAGATATCATATTGCGATGTTATCAGAGTGCCGTTAACTTACTCCAAGTGGTACTGCGCAACTGCCTCACAGAAAAACAGGATGAGCGAAAGTCGAGTCATCATAGCCGAAGATCATGCCATTACCGGATGGGGTATCGCTTTCCTGTTGTCCGGTGTACCGGGCGTTGTTGTCATCGACAACGTGACTGACGGATCCCACCTCTCTTCTGTCGTTAGCAGTTCATCATTTGATCTACTGATCCTGGATATCGGGTTGCCTGGACAATCAGGGCTCGAGTTTCTGAAAACACACCAGGACCGGGAGTTCGCCGTTATCGTTTTCTCTGGTCAGCACGCTGCGAGCGATTTTCAGCAGGCGTACGACCTGGGTGCCGAAGGCCTTGTATCCAAGGGTGATCCTCCAGAGGAGTTGATCAGTGCTATCACCGCAGTGACGGGTGGCAGCAGATATCTTTCCCCACAAGTATCTGGACTGATCGTTGTTACTTAGGGTTGTTGGCCTTCTGCTTCTCAGCATGCCTTTACTGGCAAGGCCAGCGGATGACGTCATCACTCTCAACCCTCTTCAGTCTCCAGAAAACGTCATGATGCAAACCTGGTACCTCCAGGACACAAATCACCAACTCACCCTTGAGGATGTAAGGCAATCACCCGATTTTGAGCGAAACACTCGCTCGATGCTCAACTTTGGCTTGAGAGGACCAGTCGTCTGGTTACGACTCGAGGTGGCTAATATCGGCAAAACGCGCGGCGAGTGGGTGATCGGGCTCAATCGTGCACTGCTGGACGAACTGGACGTTTATGTCCACCGTTCAGACCTGCTTGAACATCCCATCACCACCAGCAACCCGGACAGCATTTTCCATAGCTATGCCACTTACGCCTCGCTCGCCGCACCACTGACACTGGAAGCCGAGGAGACCGCCACAATCTACATTCGCTACCTGCCACCAAACTGGTCGGGTATGCCGCTGGAGATAACGGACCGCGCTGAATTCCTGGGCGCACGACAGGCCAGGCTGCTCCTGTTTGTGGCGGTACTGGTAGGCGTTACAGCCTCGGTTTTCTATACAACGATCCCATTCATCTTCATGGGACGGGATATATTCTTCTACTACGCCTCAGGGCAACTGGGGCTCTTTACCCTTTACATGCACATGGAGGGGATCACCACGGTTTACCTGTGGCCAGACGACCCGGCTGTCGGGAGAAATCTTGCGACCATTGCCGGTATAGCCTTCAACATCTGCATGCCGCAGTTCGCTCGACTTTTCTTCGACCTGAAAAACAACTTGCCACGCGTAGATGCAGCGCTCAAGTGGCTCATTTACCTGCAGATTGCAGGCACTCTCTTGATCGTCCTGAACACCATGTTACCTCTGGTGCCAAGGAACGTACTAGGCGCCTTTACTTACTCATTACCGATCTTTGTCTGGTTAATTCTGCCACTCTTGGCGGTGTACGCTACCTGGCGCATCAGTCGCTACAACTGGCCCATCATCATCGCCTGGTTTTCAATGGGCAGCTTTACCATCGGATCCCAGTTCGTGTTCTTTGGCGTGCTGCCCCAGATGCCCTTTGGCATGAACATCTACAACGTCACCATTGCTGTAGAGGCCGTCTGCCTGTCCATCGCCATCATGCTTCGCGTGCGCGAACTGCAGATGAACCAGTTGATTGCTCAACAGGAGCTGTCAGCGAGTCTCGAAACACAACTGGCTGTCTCCCAGGAACGTGCCGTCGCGCTGGAAGATGCAGCCGAGAAAGGTAAGTTGTTGCTCGCAGCGGGTCATGATTCAAGGCAGTTACTGTTCGCACTTCGAAACTTTGCCTATGCACTGAAATCGGGTGCACCCGGCACAGAAAATGTTGATGAGAAAATCGACGATATCGCCCAACACCTCGACGATGTCCTGTCATCTGCCATCGGTGGCGCACAGACAGGTGGGATTGACGATACGCTCGTAGCACTCGACCAGTTCTCACCGCGGGAACTCATCAACACCATGAGCCTGATCCACGAATCCTCGGCCACACGAAAAGGGCTGAAGTTCAGGACCCATACCAGCGTGTCACCTCTCGTTACAGACCGGGTCCTGGTGTCACGGGTATTGTCCAATTTTGTCTACAACGCCATCAAGTACACAGGAGATGGCGGCGTCTTAGTTGCCATTCGACAGCGGCGTCGCGCGTTGTTCTTTGAGGTATGGGATTCTGGCCAGGGCCTGACATCGGAGCAGATCGAGACGCTTGAATCAGATACTGCAAATCGTTTTGACGATGCCACCGATGGCCACGGTGCCGGCCTCGTGATCGCGCATAAGATTGCACGGCGTCTCGGCGGCCGCATAGAAATCCGCTCCAGGGTTGGCCAGGGTAGCCTGTTCCGGCTTGTGCTGCCGGTGATGACACCGGAGCGTGGATTGATCAGGAACCTTTCCAGCAGACCCGTTTCCCTGCCGGCTGGCCTTACCATCGCCGAGGGCAGCGACGCACAACCCGACGTGGTGCTGTTCGAAGATGAGATCAACGCCGAGGCCGATCCGGACAAGCTGGTTCGAGAAGCAAGATCAGGAGGGTTTTCAGGACCCGTTGCATGCCTGCTCTACGACAAATCAGCAGAAACCCGAAAGAAATGGTCAGGTCTTGCAGACTATCTCGTCTACCAGCCCTGCACAGAGGCCGCGATTGCTGAACTGATCCGGCTCAGTCGCCTGAGGGCGTGATGTTCGATCCGTATCGCATATCCATGCGATACCCGGAAAAAGCCACCGTACATAGACTCCGGTTACTAACACGATGGAGTACGTACCATGGCTATTCCCAACCTGATCCGCTATCTGAAACGCTGTCTCTTTTTCGCCTGCTTCTTCACGGGTGCGGCCTACGCCGAACCTACCGTTCTCGATGTTATCCCTTCCGGCTCGCTGTCTACCTGGACTTACGAAAATCACGACCCCTGTGGTGGCACCCGGCAATACACCGAGGTGCCTTCACCATTTGATGGATCTACTGCTATCCAGACCTACATGGCCGGTTGCGGTGGTACCTGCGGTAGTTTCAACATGAACAAGGAGTTTCCATTCGCTTCACCGCTCGATCGCAGCACCGCGATTGTCCGCTTCGACGCTGAGTTCGACCTGCTGGGAAACATTTCCCACAACCGGGCGCAGATACAGTTCCACTTCTACAGAAACGGCAGCCACGTCGGTCAGGTAAGCGCCGGTTACGACCGCTTTGGTCAGACCTACAACATTCCGGCTGGTACCTTCGCCTCTGGCACGTGGGAGCTGCCCTTAAACACGTTGAACGATGACCCGGACCTGATGCGCGTGATGATCCACACCAGGTCCTGTGTGGGCGGCAATGGCCGCGTGCTTCTCGACAACATCCAACTGCTGGGCCTGACAGAACCTGAAGATTGCTCTGCCGCCACTGAGCAAATCAATGAGCTACAGACTGCGCTGGATGCAGCCAACGAGAATCTCAATGTTCTCACTGGTGAAAACGTCGCATTACAATCTGAGGTCCTGTTACTGGAGGATACTGTCAACCTGTTGGACCAGGAAGTGGGTATGCTGGAATCGGAGGCGGCAGGTCTTCAGCAGGAAGTGACTGACCTGGAAGTACTCGCTGCGGACCTCGCGGGAGAGAATCAGACCCTGACATCCACCGCCGCTGCGCTGCAGGCCGAACTGGACGACGCACTTACCGGACTTGCTGAAATCTCCACCCTTATCGACACCGCGCCCCGCAGACGTGCATCATCGTCTGATTACACTGGGGTTCTCGGTGACAACATCGACGCGATAGTGGACAAGCTTGTCGCCCAGGGAAAAAGAAACAAGTCGGACAAATCTGACAAGTCGAAAAAATCAGGCAAGTCAGACAAATCAAAGAAATCGAAAAAATCCAAGGGCAAGAAAGGCAATAAAAACCGCGGTGACTGATAAGTCCGCACCGAAGGAATTTCAGGGGCGCAATGCGCCCCTTTTTTATCCGTCACTCTGACGATTAGCCAACGCTCTCGCCAGTTCAGTCACATCATACTCCCAGCGGGAGTCGCTCAACTCCCTGGCATGGCGCCGCCAGAGTGGCTCCATGTCTTCAGGCAGATCTGACGCTTTCGGCATATCTGCATCACCGACAAGCACCGGGACAACATTCTTGTTCTCGGCCAGCGCAGTGGCAACCTCCAATCGTACAAAATCGCCGGGCACATCCAGACGCCTGGTGCCTTCGTCATCCACACAGGTCAGCCAGCGTGTACCGATCACCACAATCACGCTGTCGCTTTCACGGATGGCATCTTCAATGGTCGCGACAAAATCATCACCATCCTGGATCGTTGATAAATCCATGAACAGCCGATCCTCATCAATAAACTGCGTCAACGTCTGGGTCAGCAACCGTGTATAGGCGAGCGAATCTTCGCGCCGGTAGCTGACAAACACCTTGCCGGGAATACGCACCCTGTCCTCTTCCACCTCGGCCAGCAGTTCCGGGTTTGGCGTTGTCAGGCGTTCATCAACATAGGCAAGCGAGTTGTGCAGCACCTTAAGCAGAATCGTTCTCAGTGCGTAGGCAACGATCCCCAGCACCAGCAGGCTGGGGATCAGTACAAGCGAGTCATCGGTGCGTATCGGGTACAGGATCAGCAGGAAGACAGAGAAGCTGTAGAAGAAAAGCTGCGAGGCGCGGTTGTCACCAGTGGGCCAGAATCCATTGCGCGCAAACTTTGCCGCGACAAAATTGATCTGCTGCTCTGTTGGCTTGCTGCCGTACTGCCACTGGTCATCTGTAAGGAACTCGCGCAGGTACGTATCAATGGATAGCTCCGAGAGCCCGCCAAAGTAAGGCAGGCGCGGCGTAAGTTTTACGAGGGCCGGTATAGTGACAATAAAGAGTGCAATCAGCCAGCCGAGCCCCAGTAGCACCTGGCCAATATCGGGGAAGAAATCGAACTCAGTGATCGTGCCGTGACGAATCAGTTCCTGCAGAGTTGCGAGCGACGTCACCTCTTCCACATTGGCGAACCGGCTCATGAGGATAATGACCCCGGCGATCGTGAGCGCCACAACCTGGGTGTTAAAACTGTCGTTAGCTGCCCGGAACCCGAAACAGCGATTGACGTCATCAAGGTCGAGCGTGATGTAGTACTTAAGTTCGGACTTCTCGACCTTGCTACGCTGGTAGATCCTGTCCAGGAAGAACAGGTTATGCGCGATGAGAAACGCCATACCCCAGAGACCGAGCGTTGTGATCGTGAACTGGGTGATATAGGCGAACACGCAGAACACAGCATTGGCTGGTTTTGAGACCACGCCGGTCATATACATGATGCTCCAGTCCAGCTCTGATAAACGTGGCGGGGCGTTCAGCGCGTAGATGCTCACCAGTTCGCGCAGGTCTGCTACCTGGATGAAGAACGAGACGATCAGGGTACCGCCGAGGATCTTGGGTGAAGACAGGCTGGCACGCATGAGTTCGTACACTTCCTGCTTCGAGGGTGCGTGCTTGAAAAGCTGGATCAACGGCGGTGGTCGCTCTGGTACCTGTTCCGGTGTGATATGCGCAACCCGCTTAAAACAGGCCCTGAGCAACCACAGTGCCAATGGTTGGACAAACACAAACGGCCAGAAGTTGTACTTGTCGAACCAGCCAACAAAAGTGCCTTCAGGCGTATCAATGGTGTCACCGATACCAAGGTACATGGCAAGCAGGGATGGAATGCCGCAGAGCACCGCCAGGTAGATATAGTCCTGCGTCCGGGTGGTGTCGAGCAGCACAAGGGTGATGCGACTCAGCAGGGAGTTATTATTGTTCAAGTGTCATCCGCCGATCAGGTGTCCCGGAGGTAGCGCTCGAACAGCTTGCAGAAAGCTCTTGCGGAAACCTCTTACAGAAAGCTATCGAGACACCCTCTTCATCTTGATGATAATTCAATATCACCAGAAAGTTGTACCCAAATCTATGGAGAACCTTGTCCACCGCGGGTTTCAGCGCCTGATTAGCATGGCGGCGCGACAACAGTCGACTGAGATGTTTTTCTGCCTGACCGCACTGACTAAGAGGCAGTACCAGATCAGCAACCGACAGGAAGGGAGTGGTCCATGTTCCAGAGATTTTTTCTTTGCGTTGTACTGGCTTTCAGCACGCAGCTTGCCAGTGCAGCAGAAGTCACCTATCAGTTCACGTTTGAGACCAGGATATCCCGGTACTTTGGCTCAGACCCATCGATCGCTGGGCAACTGCCACCACCTGGTGAAGTTGTTTCCGGTACCTTTACCTACGATACCGATGCGACCGGCACACCCAACGGTGTGTTTGTTGACTATCCGCAGGCGGGCTTCAATGCCGGTATGCTGATCAGTCACGCCAACGGTACCGAGTGGAGTGCAGACGACACATCCTTGACCATACGTGTACTCGACCGGGCACCGCCCAGCACTGCCCCCGACCTGATCCAGATTACCGGCGAGTCAAACGCTGCTATCAATGTCGCCGGCCTTGGCATCGACTTCCAGTGGGTTCGCCTGTGGTATCCAAATGGCACACTGGCAGGCAGCAACCTGCCGGCAGATCTGCCACCACTTGTGACAGGGGTTGTCTCGGGCGACTACATCGATCTTCGGGCGGTTGATGCCAGCAACAGCGAGTTCAGGATATTCGGCACCATGCTGACCCTCGACAAGGTTGAAGACCCTGCCCCTATGTTGGGCGTTACCTTGACGCAGGCAACGAGCCAGTCCGTGATCAACACCAGCCATGAGGTCACAGCGACGGTCACCGACCAGGATGAACAGCCGGTTGGCGGACAGGTGGTTTCGTTCAGTGTCACCTCAGGACAACACATAGGTGCCATTGGCACGACGAACACTGACAGTAATGGTGTTGCAACCATTTCCTATATCGGTACCACGATAGGTTCTGACACTGTGCAGGCAACCATCGACGACAGCGGCACCCTGAGGGAATCAAACCCGCTTGTCGTTGAGTGGATATCTCCGCCAAACCAGCCACCGGTTGCGGTGTGCCAGGACGTCTATGCGAGTACAAACCAGGGAAGCTGTAGTGCAAGTGTCAGCGTTGACGGCGGATCAAGTGACCCCGATGGTGACCTCGTTACAACCACACAAAGCCCGGCCGGTCCTTACCTGCCGGGTGTAACCAACGTTGTGCTAAATGTTACCGACGGTGAGTTAAGTGATTCCTGCAGTGCAGTTGTCACAGTTGAAGATGATGAAAGCCCTTCAGTTTCGTGCTCTAACCCTGTCGTTAAAGAATGTAGCGACGGCGGTGCCGTCGGTGAGTTTACCGCGACCGCGGCAGATAACTGCGCAGCGGGACCGGTTACATGCACGTCCGTTTCCGGCGATATTTTTGGGCTCGGCGAGAATCTCGTCACCTGCTCGGTAATGGACGAGGCCGGTAACGCAGCATCCTGCGATACATCAGTCACAGTGGTCGATACGGTTGCACCCGAGGTGAATTGCAATATCCCCAATGTCGAACTTAAACGTCGCAACTTCCCGCTTGCTATCACTGCAACTGCAACAGATGCCTGCGCGACACCAGACGTCACGGTTGAGTTTCTCGGCTGTACCCGCACACGCAATGGCAAGCCAGCCAGATGCAGTGTGAGTGCATCTGGCGACACGATCACCATCGAAAAACTCGGCGCCAGCAAAACTGCCCACTGGAGAGTCACTGCGGATGACGGTACCCAGTCGGTGCAGACCGAGTGCTCTATCTCTCGCCCCGGCAAGCCGAAATCTGATAAGAGCAAGAAGTCCAGAAAAGACAAATCCAAGAAATCATGCAAGTCAGATAAGAAATCAGGCAAATCCAAAAAGTCCCGCAAGGATCGCGACTAAAGGGCCTGGTGAATGCTGCGGGGACATCACTCCCCGCGGCGAGTGGTTGAAGGACAAAGCCTTCATTTGGGGACGGTGAACATTCGGCCCCTGGTGTTAACCCCCGTACAGCACATTTCCATGAGCGCGCGCACTGGTGGTCGGTTCCACTATTATTGACCCAATCTTTATCTTCGATTCGATTGGCCGCAATATGGTGGCAACCTCTTCCTGGAGCTCTTGATATGAAATGGCAGCGACGTGAAGTACTCGGTGGTATGGCGGGTTTACCTGCGGCCCTTGCCATGTCGTCCCAGGCATCGGTGAGGGACAAGGTGTTTAAGCACGGCGTCGCCAGCGGTGATCCGACCCATGACAGCGTGGTGATCTGGACTCGGGTCACTACCGATCAAAACGAGATCGCCGTGACCTTGGAGGTTGCGGCTGATGAACGCTTCAAGCAGATGATCAGTACCAGTCGCGTTCGAACCAACGCCACACGCGATTTTACAGTGAAGCGGATCATCGAAGGCCTCAGGCCCGGTGAGGTTTATTTCTACCGTTTCAAAACAAACGATGCGGTTTCGATCACGGGCCGTACACGCACATTGCCAGTCGGCGCTACAGATAAAATCGGTCTGGCACTCGCCTCCTGTTCCAACTATGTCTTTGGATTTTTTAATGCTTACGACGCCATCGCCGACGACAAGGACGTCCAGTTTGTCCTGCACACCGGTGACTACATCTATGAGTATGGTGCCGACAGTTGGGGGAGCGAAACAGCCAAAGCATTGAATCGCGTCCATTCACCTGCAGGCGAAATTATCACCCTGTCTGATTACCGAACCCGGCATGCCCAGTACAAAAGCGACCGCGGTTCTATTCGCATGCACGCGGCACATCCATTGCTCTGCCTGTGGGATGACCATGAAAGTACCAACAACCCCTGGCATGGCGGCGCCCAGAACCATCAGCCGGACGAGGGGCCCTGGGAAGATCGCCGCAGTGCTTCGCTGCAGGCTTACTACGAATGGATGCCAATCAGGGAACCACACACTGGCAGGTCCCGAGCCGAGTTCTGGCGCCACTATCGATTTGGTGACCTTGCGTCCCTTGTCACCATCGAGTCCCGTCATACAGGCCGTGACCTGCAGATCGATTACAACGAATGGACCAGCAGGATCAACTCACGGGCCGACGCGGAAAAGTTCCAGCGCGAGGTGCTGGCTGAACCGGGTCGCCGAATGCTCTCCGACGATATGACGGATTTCCTACTGGAATCATTGGAGGAATCCATCAGCGAGGGACGACGCTGGCGGATACTGGGTAACGCCATACCAATGGCGAAGATAAAAGTGCCAGACGTTGCGAGCGAAGGTATCGAGATGCCGGACAAGGGGTCTGTCCCCGGTGTCAGGGCTGATGTCGTTTGGAAGGGCAAGTTCAACCTGCCGTTCTACCTCGACACCTGGGATGGCTACTGGTGGGCAAGGGAGGAACTCTATCGGCAGTGCCGGGAAATAGGCGCCACCGATCTGCTGGTGTTAAGCGGAGACTCCCACAGTTTCTGGGCCAATGAGTTGTACACGGATGAGGGCAATGCCATGGGCGTGGAGATCGGCACAGCCGGTATCTCGTCACCCGGCGATTTTGTTGAGACAGGTTTCAGCCTCGCGGATGCAAAGCGCCTGGATGAGTTGTTTATCGAAGGAGTACCTTCAGTTCGATGGACCAGCAATATGTACCAGGGTTATGTAAGACTGGTGATCAGGCCTGAATCTACAAGCGTTGACTACATTGCTGTTTCAACCTTGTTGAAGCCCGTTTACGAGACCGAGGTGATTCACTCGGAAACCGTTCATCGATGGCAGGAGAGCCTCGGATTCGCTTGAGCAAGTTGCGTTTTCAACTGCCCAGCAATACCCAGTTTCAAGGTTTGTCTCGGTTTCGGTTAGGTTTCAATAAAGATTCACGATAAGCGCCTGATTTGGCTCGTTTTTGTTGCGTGACCTGCGCCTCACCTGCATACTCCTTGGCCGATCAGCAACCCCAGCAATTTAATGGAAGACCTGTCAGCCTTCAGGCTTGGCGATATTCGCGGTATTTACCCCGACGATATCAATGAGCTGTTTGTAGAAGCGTTTGCGCATGCCTTCGTGGGGCACTTCAACCTGAAAGGGAAAATCGCAACGGGTCGTGACATGCGCTCTTCCAGCGAGGGATTGCAGTACGCCCTAAATGACAAGCTGGCCTCAATCGGCATTGACGTGGTCAATATTGGTCTCTGTCCGACAGAACTGGGTTATTTCGCCTCGGGCCAGGAAGATATCGAAGCCGCCATCATCGTTACCGCCAGCCACAATCCCGCTGCCTACAACGGCCTCAAGTGTGTACTAAAAAACGGTAAAGCCATCACCTTCGACAATGGTTTGCGAGACGTTAAAGCACTGATGCACGGTGATTACAGACACCCTGCTGCCAGGGGTTCTTTAACACGCATCGATTTTCACACGCTTTACCTCGAATTCCTCAAAGGCCACTTCCCACCTGACGTTTTAAAAGGCGGACCGGTTGCTCTCAACGGCCTGAACGGTACTGCAGCAACTATGGCTGACAGGATCGCCACTGAGTTCGACCTGCCGGTAACCTGGTTCAGGAAGAACCCAGGCCCGATACCGGAGCAGGGTGCGGACCCCGCCAACCCCAAACTCGCAGCCGAAATGTATCAATTCATGCAAGGACAGGGCTTCACGTTGGGTGTTGCCTGGGACGGTGATTGCGATCGCTGCGTCTGTTTCGACGATGATGGCAAACTGATTCCGACCTACTACATGATCGGCCTGCTAGTCGACAACTACCTGCAATCAAATCCAGGTGCAGCCATCGTCTTCGATACAAAGCTGTGCTGGAACACGATGGACATCATCAGCCGGCACGGCGGTAAGCCCGTTTTCGCAGAAACCGGCCACGCTTTCATGAAACAGAAGATGCATGAACACAAGGCGGTTTATGGCGGTGAACTGTCCTCACACCACTATTTCGGTGATTTCTTCGGCTGTGACTCCGGTATGTTCGCCTGGCTAACCGTGCTGCGACTGGTCAACGAGAAACGTGCGTCACTCAAGGAACTCATCGACGCACAGAAATCCGAAGTCTGCTGCACGCCCGAAATCAACGTTTCACTGAACGATGTTGATGCAGCTTTTGCCAAGGCACTTGAGGTGTATGGTGAGCAAGCAGCTCATGTCGATCATTTTGATGGCCTGAGTTTTTCGATGCCGGGGGACTGGCGCTTTTCACTCAGGCGCTCAAAGACAGAACCCGTTGTGCGACTGAATTTCGAGGCACGCCGAAAACCGGATACGCTGCTGGAGGAAGGCCTCAAGGTTTTCGATCTGCTCGAAAGCTACCGCGCCGATGAGAAAGATTGGTTAAAGCGCTTTCACATCCAGTAGCAACTCACCACACTCACAACAGCTCACAACAGCGCCATGACCTGGTCCGCGCCGCTGTCAAAATCTACACCGCCGGTCAGCGCATAAAAATCGCAGTGGCCAAGCAGTTCAATGTAGGGCTCGACCACCGCTGATGGAATACGATCGCTCGAGGCGGGCAGCATGACACCCGGTGTCTTCATGATGGTTTCGACCAGGGCTGGACAGTCAACCGGGTCACGCTTCTCCAGCACGGTTGATGCATCGCTGTTTCGATCCCAGTCGAGTGCAACAAACATATTCATTGTGGCGCCCAGCTTGAACTTCACACCAAACGCGTCTTCAACAAAGGCATCGTACTTCTCTTCCAGGTCCCACAGCTCATCTATAGGCATCGCCTCATATCGGGCAATGTTCTCCGCTGTTGCGATGTTTCGCAGTTCGGGCTGGTTGATCACTGTACCCGGATTGATTCGCGGGTACTTGGGGATGCCGTGCATATGTAATGCGTTACCGGCTTCGGGAAACACTACCAGGCGATCATTGGACACAAGGTCCAGGCCACGCTGCAGAAGCCGCAGCGCCAGGGTCGACTTACCCTTACCGGACTGCCCCGCCATGCCAATGCCAAAATCACCGCGACAAACCCCGGCAGCGTGAAACAATTGCCCGGCCGGTGCCAGCAAGTAGTCAAGGAACATGTTGTTGATGAAGTTAACTACCTGGTTGGGGTTGTCCTCGAGCGGACCAGTGCAGACGCGACGAGAGCCAAGGAAGAAAAGATGCACACCCGTCAGTACTTTGCGCACCACTTTGCCGTCATCGGTTTTGAGAATGTGTTCCTTGATCTTGGTCTTACCAGGGTCAGGCTGCTTTACCTGCCAGTCGCCTTCAATATCAGGCGCAGCGGACTGAACACCTTCCACAAGGCAATCGATGGCATCAGTTTCAGCGCCCAGGAAGTGCTTGTAATAGTCCTTCAACTCGGCGTTCAGCGTCTGGGAATTTGAGACGAACTTGATGGTGTAGCCGTCAAAATCGAGATAGATCGGCAGGTTAGCGGACACATCAGCTTGCCCAAGTACATCGGCGACGGTGGTCATGCTTTCATCTTCCGGATCGCGTAGTCGGTGAGCAGCTCTGAGGCGTCAAGACCAGAGCTCTGGTAAAGGCCCTTGTACCCACCAAACGCAGACACTTCGAAAATAATGGGTCCAACCTCTTTGGTCACAGCGAGATCGACGGACGTAAAATCCAGCCCAAAGGGTCGCTGTGCTTTTTCTGCAAGATCAATAAACTCCTGCGGCGGGTCGTAAGGCGCATACTTGCCCCCTTCTCGAGTCGTGGTGTGCCAGGTGGAGCCATCACTCACCCGGGCGTACGCGCCAATGTATTCACCACCCAGGAAGATCAGCCCGTAGTCACTTCCGGACAGATCATATTTCTTCTGCAGGTAGATGATTTTGTCACCGGACTTCACCAGGTTGGTAATCGCCTCTCGTGCGCTTGCCTCA
Organism: Pseudomonadales bacterium; assembly: GCA_963921285.3. Classification (GTDB taxonomy): domain Bacteria; phylum Pseudomonadota; class Gammaproteobacteria; order Pseudomonadales; family Azotimanducaceae; genus UBA9659. The sequence continues at coordinate 3,523,224 of CAWUFD020000015.1, read as the reverse complement.
TCCGTTAAGAGCGCCATACCACGCGCCTTGGTGCTGTATAGGGGCTTCAACACAACCGGTGCGTTTTGTGCCGCCCACTGCACCGCATCATCCACGTCTTCAGATATATAGGTCGGTGGCATCGGGATATCGTTGTCTCGCAACCTGATGGTGCAACTGAGCCTGCTGATCATCGTTCGGATACGAGCGGGCGAAGAGAAAAACCTGAAACCGGAACGCTCCAGCAATTCGAGCAGCTCAAGTTCATCCAGGAGGTTGGATGAGTACTCCTTGCCCATCTTCTTAAGGATAAAGCCGTCAAAGTCATCAAGATTGTGATGATGGTGGTAATAACGATGCGCACCCAGGTCAAAACCAAGCTCATGCAGTTCGATGACATCACCGCCTGCACCCTTTTGCTTAAGCTGGGAAGAAAGGGATTCTGTCGACCAGGCACCCCTGATGCCAATAACACCGATGTTCATGAGTTTCTTATCCGTACAGAAAGTAGTCTTCGCGCAGGTTGAACTTCTGCTTCTTGCCCTGGTGCGCGAGCAGCTCTCGAAGAATCAGGATCGCCCGCTGGAACATGTCGGCAGAAAAGCCCTTGTCGAACATAAAGCGAGTCGATGTAATGAGTGAACGAAACAGGCCAAGCGCGAGACGCGCATCGAAGTCACGATCTTTGTTCTTTGCCGCGTAAGCGGATGCACATGCATAGATACGCCGATTGGCCTCGTTGAGCCGTTTGCGCACATCACTGCTGAAGATAGGAATACGGAAGTTTGAGACCAGGAAGACAGAAACGTCCTGGGCGTAATCTCCGTAACCGCTGCGATGCACGTCCACGTAATACATCCTGTCGTTCTCCAACTGGAAAAGGATGTTGTCTACATTAAAGTCGCCGTGTATCAACATACTGAAAGGAGCCTTCAAATCCTTCTCAAGCTTTTTTGCATCAGCGAGCAGTTGATCAAGTTCATCATCCAGGCTAAACAGGTGGCTGTGCACTGACTGTATGTCACCTTTTCGCCGCATCAGCTGAGAAATATAACTGACTTTTACCGACTTGCGCTTCCTGCTTTCATCCCAGACTCTGACCAGGTTGTTTTCCAGCAACTGCATGGCCTGGTCCATCTGGCGACCCTTGCGATTGATCAGGATCTCGAGCAGATCGGTGCCATCGATGTATTCCAGCAAGATGGTCGAGTGGTTCTTACGGGAGTCGTGATACAGCACCTGGGGTGTTGAACCCGGGAAGCGGGTTTCCCACAAATTGATACCGGCGACCTCTTCGTCGATCTTGTCCTTCGGGCCTTCCTTGTAGAACACTCGGTTCTGGTGTTCATCAAATATCTTGGCAACACGACTGCCCGAGCGTGTATTCATAATCGGCTGGAACTGGACATCCGATGAACCGATGTTGATCCCCTGGCTTTCAAGACCACGGCGCAGGTGCCTGAACTGCTTGATACCCATCTTTTCGCCCACGTGGATATCAAGGATGGCCTCACCAATATTGAGAAAGCTGTCACCAACCCGCTCAAGGTAACGGATGATGGTCAACAGCGAGAGCATATCGTCTACACCTTTACGCTGCCGAAGGTGCGAACGGATCTTTGTGTAAGACGCCTCATACAGGTCATCAATATCCTGCTCGTAGTCACAGATTTTCTGCGCCATATCAAGATCGTTATCACTGAACGCCGGATAGATAAGGTCGAGCGCTTTGTAAATGGTGGTGTAGTATTGCTTCAGCTCGAACTCTTCAAACACCCCGGGCTCATCAACGTGCAGCATCTCTTCCGCTATATGCTCAAAGAAGTCCGCACAGCGCTCAAGGTTAGAACCAATCGTGATCAGCGCGCGAAAATAGTTAACCTGGCGTTCTTCCTCAACCTGCTGATGGATGTTGAAGTAGCTCTTGTTTTCCAGCGTATTCTTAAGGTTATCAACGTAGTCCTCTCGAACACGAATCCTGGAAACCTTTGCAGGCGTAGGTTTCTCAATCGCAGAAAGGGACGCACGCGCCTGTTTCTTGACCTCCAGGATCAGGAACTGGAGATCAATGTTGACCCCTTCATCAATAGGCATGTGCGTTTCCTGTTAAGTTCGGGCGCAAGTTACCCGAGTGATGTTAAAAACGCATTAAGACAATATTGTTAAGGCTCGCGCTACTGATGAGCGATCAGCTTTTAGTAGTAGGCTTTGTCCTCGATGTCTTCCGCGCTTTTCCTGCTTTGCCAGCAGCGGGTTTTTTCGCAGCCCGTGGCGTTTTATTGCCAGCTGCCTTCCGTGCTTTGCTTTTGATCTTTTTCTTCTGCTTACTTTTTGCAGGTCTCTTCTTGCTGCTTTTACCACTTGCAGGAGACTGTTCGCGCGCTTCTGATTTGCGAGCTTGCCTCCTGGCCTTGCGGGCTTCTTCCTGCTCCGCCTTTTCCTGCCGCGCCTGTTCCCGCTTTTCAGCTTCAGCGGCTTTCTTTTCCCTGCGCTCGTTCTCTTTAGCGGCCTGCCTGGCTTCTTTGCGCGCTTTCTTTTCGGCTTTTTCTTTTGCCTCGGCTTCAGCGCGGCGGGCCTTCTCCTGCGCTTCTTCGATCCGCTTGGCGTCTCTAGCAGCTTTTTCTGCAGCCTTCTTGGCTTCTTTTTCTGCTTGTTTTGCGGCGCGGGCCTTCTGCTCCTCTTCCTTCCGCGCGGCTTTGCGGGCCTGCTTTTCTGCTTTTTCAGCTGCCCTGGCTTGCGCCTTTCGCTTCGATTTGTCTTTGACTTTGCCTGCAGCTTTCGGCGGTTTGGGCACAGACCAGTTCAGATCGATGGTGAGGCACCCTTCTGACTTCCCGGATTCTGCACGGATCGTCAGCGACACATCTTCTGGCAGCGCGATATCCACCAGTTCATCATCATTGCCGAGTGAAACCTGCCTGTTCTTCAGCCCTTTGTTCAACATGGTGAGATAGTTGAATACTGCGTCAAGACTCTCATCGTTCTTGTAGATGAACTTGTTCTTTGTAACCTGCTTCATAATTTCTGTCATAAAACCGGGCCTTTCATTGAATCGATAGTTATTCAGTCACATCCGAATCGTGGTAGATCGTAATGTTGCCTGGGTGAAATGTTTTGATGAACGGGTAGTCTGTCGATAGTCCGCTCACTGTACCGTCCGGCGAGAACACCACCACTGCGCCGCCCGGACCGTAAAGCCCTTCAACTTCGCGGGTTGTGGCGTCGACCGATGCATCACATTCAAAGTTGAGCATCCCCTCCCTGATCAGCAGTCGCTGACCCTGCAGGATATTGCGGTGACCATGCACAATGGCGTAGATCCCCGCCTTGTGCAGGTGATCAACACCGGCAGGCGTGAAGTCGTAATCGAAGGTACGGTACTTCGTCCTGAACGCATTACCGAGCGTGCCGTGGTAGAGCGCAAACGGATCGTCGTCGAGGGTCTCCTTGAACTGGCGATTCAGCTCATCAACACCGCGGCTGTAAATCGTTTTGGATACAACATCATCCATGCCCGCATGAACAAAAAGATACGAGCCTTCCCGATGTGCCAGCTTCATTTTCTGGAAGAACCAGTAGTATCGGCCGTCCTCTTCGAAAAAGAGTTCACGGAACTTCTGGGTTGCCGCATAAACCTGGTACATATCCATACCAAAATCGTTGGCACGCGCTTCGAACTCAACGGTCTTTTCCCTGATGCGGCGTACTTCTTTCTCAAGTTTCTCGGGGCGGACCCACTCATTCGCCACTGTCGGGAAGACCTCGTACCAGGATTCGTCAGGGTAAAGCAGGTCATGTATTGACGGGTCGTGCAGCATCAACTGCTCATGTTTGCCCTGGATGAATTTGTCGTAGATCTCCTTCAGTAGCGGGACCGTTTTTTTACCCATTCGAACGAACAGGTGGTCCAGCAGTGGATCTTTGCTTTCAGCGTAGTAGATGCCGAGGTAGGTACGGATGTCATGGTTACCAGCTAGCAGAACAATGTCTGCACCCCTGGTGTAAAGCTGGTGGATTGCTTCAAGAAGCCGCAGGTTATCAGGTCCCTTGTCGAAGCAGTCACCACCGATGATAAAGCGGGTCTGACGGCCCAACTCCGTCAGCTCAAAATCTTCGTCACCCGGCCCCGTCATGATGATGCCACCCGCCCCTACGAGGGACAGGAAGAACGCATCCGCATCAGCGTGGATATCACAAAGGAAGAAAACGTTTCGACCACTCCACGTCCACATCCTGGATCGCGTGTAGTTGTTTACGCTCGCCTGTGAAAAATCGTCCTGGTCATTTTCAGGCCCAACCCACAGACCTCGCGCGCGCGGCCAGGGCTCCGGCTTGCTGGGCCACCGCCCCAGAAACAGGTCATCATTTGTTTGCTTGTCAGGCAGGACCAAACTCGTCACTCTTATCGCCCCTGTTTCGTTGTTTCCATTCGCCCTCGGCAATCTGCCAGGTGCCGCCCTGTTCAAAAAAGAACAGCGGCGATGCGTGATACATCGAGACGCTGCCCACCGTTTCTGGCGTTAACAGCCCCATGTGCATGGCGGCATGCCGGATTGACGCACCGTGCGCCACTACAATCTTTACGCCCGGGCCACTCATTTCACCATACCGCCGAAGCAGATGGTCTGCGACGCGACGACCTGCCTCTGCAAGCGATTCAGCGCCCTGAAATGGCAACCGGTAGTAGGTTGAAGATTTCCAGCCACTGGCTGGTACCTCGTAGCGCGGATCGGTCGCCAGTATTGCTTCGATCTCATCAACGGTAAGGTTTGCAGCCGCACCAACGCTCCGTTCGGCAAGCCCCGGGAACTCTTCAATCTCACCCAGCCCCAGCTCATCGCTGATGATTTTTGCGGTCTGCCATGCGCGCAGCATGTGTGATGCATCCAGCACCGGGTCTGCCTCAAGTCCCGCGCGGCCAAGGAAGTCGCTGATCACCACTGCAGCCTGTTTTGACTGAGAAACGCCTGCTTCGGTCAGCGGATATGGCAACCATGCGCTGGGTACATCCCGCGGTTGCTGGTAATCGGCATGCCTCAGCACACAAATGAACTGATCAGCGGGCATTTCGTTCCCATCGACTAAAAGCCTATCTTAGCCGATCGATCGACCCACAATATAAAGATCGAGCGCCCCGTTATGGAGCACAGGAAGAACCGCTCCGGGAGTGTGAAGATGCAGGCTCTGGCTGAGCCTCCTGCTCAGCCTCGTTGGTTCAGGTAAGTGGCTGTCGCCTCTGCCCGGTTACTGACCTGCCACTTGGTATAGACATTGCGAAGATGCACACGAACGGTCTCCGCACTGATATTCAACTGCTGGGCAATTTCCTTGTTCTGGTAACCCTTGGCAACCAGGTTCAGCACTTCGTCTTCCCGTTCAGTAAGCGGTTCAAGGCCGGTATCCTGGGTTTCGAGCCTGTGCAGTTCTGCAAAGTAGCCAATGACTTTTCGCGCGATTCTTGGCGTCATCGGTGCACCGCCATTACACACATCGATAATCGCATCCCGGATCTCATCAAAACTCCGACGCTTGAGGATATAGCCTGAGGCACCTGCTCGAAGCGCACTGAAGACTTCCTTGCTGTTCTCAAACGCCGTGTACATGATGATGCGGATGCCGGGTTCGACCTTGAGTATCTCACCAACACAATCCACGCCAGATCCATCCGGCATCTGTATGTCCATCAGGACAACGTCGGGCTTATGTTTGAGAACACCGGCAATACCTGTCTCGCAGTTCTCAAAGTTACCGAGGCAGTCAAACTCAGCAGCGGCGTTCAGCTGCGAGACGACCTGCTCACGAAGTTCGTGATCGTCTTCGACAACGACCACGCTGATGGGTTGGTTTGATGGGTCCATTTTTCGCCGGGAGACCTTTTTGCTTTTCTTCTACATCTGGCTTGACATGAATTATGAAGAAAAGAGGCTCAACTACAAACTAGTCGTTGAGCCTCTCTGCTGCACCAGTGCAGGCCTACAACCTGATTGAGCTCATGCAGCATCGGTAGTTACCTGAAGGCAGCACCGGCACGGTCACTTCAAAAGGTACACCCGGAGGAACCGCCAGTAGGTTGCCTACATCAGCACGAACAGGTGGCCAGGGTGTTGAGAACGCACGTTCAACATCTGTCGATGGTAGCGCAACGACATCACCGCCACCCAACCAGTCGCCGATGTTGTAGCCGATGCCGACCGGTTTTGCATTCTGGCCTTCCGCCAGCGTCAGTACTTCACCCGCCGTGCAGACATGGCCGCCCCTACGAGCGCATTGGAACTCAGGCTCGTCATAGCTGAACGAGTTGGTTGCCGTTTTGATTTCCGCTGGCATCAGGTTCTTCATGTAACCTGCATACTCGGTGATCTTGCCCTGGGAGTTATTTCCGTTGCACATATCACCGGAGATGCTGTCTGCCTGGGCAATGGCATTGTTGAGTGGCGACAGGTCAACCGTGATCGCGGGGATTACCAGGTTGCGACCCACGTCATTGGAGAGTGAGGCCACGTTCCAGTTCTCAATGTTCACGTCATCGATACAGTTGCCACAGACATGATTGATCGCGTCCGGAATCGTGTTTATTGCGTCCTCCACTACATTGTTGATCTTGTTCAACTCGGTATCCACATCGTTCAACAGATCATCGATGGCCCCGAAGGATGTTCGCAGGGTTGATTGCATCCGGCTCCGGGTACTTGCCAGACCAAGGTTGATCGCATCTTCCATGACATCAACAAGCGTCGGCGCGACCCCAAGGCCCAACTCGGTGATACCGCTACAGACGTTGGTCACCTCTGTAACGAACAGGTCAACTACAAGTTCGCTGGGCGAATTCTGCGAAACAGGATCCGATGCACAAATGCGTTGTGTCTGACCGCCCCAGGAAGGGAACTCGTAGGTCAGCTTGGAAAAATAGCTTGGACAGCCATTTACAAGTGGACCGGCAGCGTCCTGTGCAGTCGTAAGCGCAACATCAGCCTTATCAAAGGCCTCATCAGCACGCACCTTTGCCATATCAGCAAGATTATATGCATCGTCAGCACGCGTTCTCGCACCAGCCGCATCGGTTACAGCACCATCAGCTGTCGACTGCGCGGCATCAGCCCTGTTGCGTGCAGTTATGGCACGGCTGTGCGCCACATCAGCACGATCGTGTGCGGCCACCGCGGCATTACCGGCACCTGTTGCGTTGTTGTTTGCATCATCAGCCGCCTGGCTTGCTGCCTGGGCAGCGAGAAGCGCATTGCTTGCGGTGGTTTCAGCCCCTGCTGCCGCTGCCTCTGCCTGACCTGCTGCTGCAAGCGCAACTCCCGCATCATCGCTCGCTGTGGTGGCAGCAGCAAAAGCATCATCCGCCCTTGCCTGGGCGCTGCCAGCACTTGATTGTGCGTTGTTTGCAGCAGCAAGTGCGTCATCAGCGCCGGTCTGTGCTGCACTGGCATTTGCATTGGCATCAGCGGCGAGTTGCAGGGCCTGACTGGCATCGACTGCTGCAGCGTCTGCCGCTCCACTGACAGTATTCAGCGCATCGCGGTCGCTCGCGACATCCGCCTCCAACTGGCTCAGCTGATTGTTCAGCGTGTTTGCTTTCTGGTTCGCCGTTTTTGCTTTATCCAAAGCAGCGGCGGCATCGGTGATTGCCGTGTCAGCAGTGGCTTGTGCCGCCATGACATCGGCAAGTGCTGTGTCTGCGGTTGCCTGCGCTGCCATAGCGCTTGCATCCGCAGCCTGGGCTGCGCTTGCAGCATCTGCTGCTGACTGCTCCACCTGGCCAGCGAGGCTGATCGCCTGCGATGCGTCCGCTGCTGCATCTGCTGCCAACGATTGTGCTGAGCCGGCTTCATCTATCGCCTGTTGCACAAGTGAAGCAGCATTATCAGCTCGCCCCATGGCGTCCTGCGCATCACTGCTTGCCACATTGGCAACTGACTCAGCACTGGCGGCGGCGTTTCGCGCTTCCTCAGCTGACTGGTTTGCTTCACTTGCTGTGTTGTTGGCATTTTCCGCGAGGCCTTGCGCCTCCTGTGCAATATTAGATGCAGTTTGTGCCGCATCCTCGGCGTCACGAGCGATGGACGCAGCATCTTCGGCAAAGCTTCTTGCTTCATCCGCCGTCTGTTGGGCATTTGTCGTCGCGGTCTGGGCGTCGGTTGCAATCGTTCGAGCGAGCGTTGCTTCATTGACAGCGTCCTGGGCTTCAATTAACGCAACCCCAGCCGTCTCGTCTGAAGATTGCGCCAGCGTTAATGCGTTAGCTGCGCTGTCGACCGCTGCGGCTGCGGAACTGGTTGCGGAACTGGCTTCTGCACGCGCAGTATTGGCCGCACCAAGCGCTTCCGATGCATCTGACTGGGCGCCCTGCGCAGCCGAAATCGCCTGGCCTGCCAGTTGTGTGGCGCTGTCTGCAGTTGTATTTGCGTTACTGGCTTCTGCAGCCGCATTCTGAGCGGCGCTCTGGGCTGCATCTGCTGTTGTTTGTGCCTGCGCGGCAGCGCTTGAAGCATCCGAGGCAGCCTGGCCTGCTGTGTCTGCAGAGGCTTGCGCGGCTGCTGCAGCGGTCACCGCGGAATCAGCTGTTCCCTGTGCTGTATCGGCACTTTCCTGCGCCGCATTCGCGGATTGCTGCGCCGCACTTGCGGTTTGCTGGGCTGTTTCGGCTGTGCTCTGGGCAGTATCTGCTGTGCTCTGGGCAGTGTCTGCTGCGCTCTGGGCAGCATCTGCCGAACTCTGGGCAGTTTCAGCCGAGCTCTGCGCTGTTTCCGCAGCGCTCTGGGCAGTGTCTGCTGCGCCCTGGGCAGTGTCTGCGGCGCTCTGGGCAGTGTCTGCCGTGCTCTGAGCTGTTTCGGCTGTGCTCTGGGCAGTGTCTGCCGTGCTCTGAGCTGTTTCGGCTGTGCTCTGGGCAGTGTCTGCCGTGCTCTGAGCTGTTTCGGCTGTGCTCTGGGCGGTGTCCGCAGAAGTCTGCGCTGTTTCAGCTGTGCTCTGAGCAGTTTCAGCTGCGCTCTGGGCAGTTTCAGCTGCGCTCTGGGCAGTTTCAGCTGCGCTCTGGGCAGTATCTGCCGAACTCTGGGCGGCATCCGCAGAAGTCTGCGCACTCGCTGCAGCGGAGACTGCATTATCGGCCGTGTTTTGGGCACCGGCGGCGGCGGTGGTGGCACCGTCAGCAGTCTGCTGCGCCTGGTCTGCTGCAACCTGCACGACATTTATGGATGCGCCCAGATCAGCAACCCCCTGCAACGCCTGGTCTGCATTTCCAGCGCTGCTTTCGGCAACCGATCTTGCATCCGCTGCATCAAGTGATGCCTGGCTCGACATCACATTTGCATCATTGGCGAGCGTTCTCGCTTCAGAGACCAGCGCCTCCACTGAGGTAACCCGTGTCTCTGTTGCAGCGACCGATACCTGTATCGTGTCGACCCTGCCTGAAGTTTCAGCATCGGCAGACTCACGCGCCCATGCCTCAGCTTCATCTGCTGCTTCACGCAGTTCGCGCTCTTCATCGATGAGAGCTGTATTTCCGGATACATTCGGATCAATCGTCACGTCAATCGAGCCGTTCTTGGCGTTGCCATTTCCCCGGGACACCGCGACCTGGTAGGTACCTGCCGGCAACCCGGGTGGCAACATCACTGTAATCATGGAGTCTCTGGGGTCGGCATCGGCAATAACAGGCACAAGCGTGCCTGCGATGGACACGGACAACCTGTCTTCACGACCGAAACTGTGAGCCCGCCAGCAGGAGGTCCGCACTACCGTCAGGATTGAACAGGACGTTCGCGGTCGTCACCCGCAGTTCTTTATTGGCTTTATCGCTTTTCTTACTCTTGTCGCTCTTTTTGCTTTTGTCATCTGCAAAAACGGCGGCACTGCTTGCCAGCAGGCTGACCAGCAGAAGGTATTTGAGTGCTCCCATTGTATTCACCTAGGCCCATGTATTCAGGCGCAAGGTAATTTGTTACGGGTAGCCCGCCCATACCACGTATGGGGTATTCTGATGAAGGGTGCCCCTCTGCAGGACGCAGAGGGGCTTTCTCTGGAAGGGAATCAACTCCGGAGCGTTACTCCGGCATAGCTGCCGACGTGGTCACCCTGCTCCATGAACGGCTGGCCGTTGACGATCACATGGTCATAGCCAGCACCCGTTTGCACATAACGCCCAGCGCCACCGGGGAAGTCATGCTTGTATTCGGGCAGATCGATGGCAAGCGCCCCAAAATCAATAATGTTGACGTCCGCGTAGGCGCCCGCTTTAAGGACACCCCGATCCCTGATGCCAAACAGGTCTGCTGTATCAGACGTCCAGCCGCGAATTGCTTCTTCAAGGGTGATCTCACCAGTATCTCGAACCCAGTGGCTGAGCAACCAGGTTGGTGAGCTGGCATCCATGATCTGGCCCACGTGTGCGCCGGAGTCGGCAAGTCCCATCGCCACGGTCGGATTCTTCAGCATTTCACCCACCGCGTCGATGCTCTGGTTCAAACCGGGGTACCAGACAACCGCCCTGCCCTTGGTTTCACGGTTCAGCTGTACAAAGGCTTCAACCGGCGAGATGTTTCGCTGCTTCGCAATCGATGCAAGCGTGTTGGCTTCGTTGTGCGAGTAATCAACATTGTCGTCGGTCAGCACATAGGCCATGTTCATGTCGAACATGATGGGCTCTTCGAGGTTGATCAGTCTCGCCCGCATGCTCTCGTCTTCGAGTGCTGCAACACGTCTTTCGAACGGCAGCTTCTCAAGCTCACGCCAGGCCTTGTTGTTCCTGAACGGGGTGCGATGGTCGAGTCCAAACAATCCGCCGATGCCTCGTGCTGATGTTTGTGGTCGAAGCACTGCGCCTTTCGCATTCTCCGCTTCAGCAAACTCAATCACCTGACGATAAAGTTCTGGCCGGCGATAGCTCTGGGTGAGCCCAAACGTGACCTTGAGATTGTTCTCGCGTGAAATGTCACCCATCCACGCGACTTCGGCGCGAGTCTTCGGCAGGTGTGCTTCCTTATCTCCCTCACCCAGCCTGGCGGCTGCTTCGAATACACCTTTGCCGTGTTTACCCAGCACCCGGCCAATGGCGAGCAGTTCCTCAGGGTCGGCATAGGTGCCTGGCACATGCCGGCCGTCAGGCACTTTATGCATATAGGTTCGCGAGGTTGAAAAACCGAGGGCGCCCGAGCCGATGGCTTCATCAACCAGCGCAACAATCTTCTCGATGTCTTCCGGTGAAGCGGGCGTTTCATCAAGCGAGCGCTCACCCATGGCGTGATAGCGCACAGCACAGTGACCCACCATGCCGCCAATGTTGATACCCTTGTCCATCTTGTCGATGGCCTGCAGATACTCGCCGTAGGTTTCCCAGTTGAATGGCACACCCTGCCTGATGGAATCAGCGGGAATATCCTCAACCGATTCCATGAGGTTGGCGAGATAGTCGCGATCTTCAGGTTTACATGGCGCAAAGGTCACACCACAGTTGCCGAGCACCGCAGAGGTAATACCGTGATAACAGGAAGATGACGCTATGGGGTCCCAGGCAATCTGCGCATCCAGGTGCGTGTGAATGTCTACAAAGCCAGGCGCCACAACGCGGTCGGTTGCATCGATCTCTCGCTTGCCTTTGCCGCTGACTTCACCAACTTCAGTGATGCGATCACCGTCAATCGCAATATCCGCCTGTACTTTTTCTGCACCGGTCCCATCGACGACCGTACCGCCTCGAATCACCAGATCGTGTGACATCGCCCTATCCCTCTTTGTTCTCTGTTTGTTCAGCTATTAACTGCTACCCGGGCAAGCTTGTACAGTCTATTCACCCCGCGCATAGATGAGATTACTGCCGGAAATACTGGCCAACCTGAAAGTGCGGATAAGAACTGAATAGTTTGCAGGTTGTTGATATTGTTGAACGTCGATCCAGCACCAGCGAGCCAGATGAACCTCAAGAAACTCAAACAGGCGGAAAAAACCTTCTTCAATGTTTATCCGGAGGGTTTTGCGGACCCGGCCATGGAACAGATCGGCAAGCGCCACAAGGTCGACCAGATGACCACCCTCTGCCAGGAAGCATTTAAAAAGACCAGGTTCACGAAGTTTCGAACCGCCTCGGACGACATGGTAAAGATGGTGGGTAGATCTTCGATGGTGTCGATGTTTGAAAAACCAAAGTTCCGCGACTTTGTTGCTGGTCTTGATGACAAGGATAGGCGCAAACTCACCAACAGCCTGAAAGCCTTCCTGCACGGCACCCAGCAAAAAGGATTTGAAGATATGGTGGAACTGCTTGCGCGCGAGAAGCTCGCCAAGTGGTCCATCGTGACAATCATCCCGAACTACTTCCATCCGCTTCAGGAAGTGTTTGTTAAACCCACCACTGCAAAAGGGGTCATCAAGTACTTCGAACTGGAAGGTCTCGAGTACAAGCCTCGTCCAAGCTGGGCGTTTTACGAGGAATATCGCAGGCAGATCCTGCATATGCGTTCAAAGGTTGATTCACGCCTGGCACCCAACAATGCTGCTTTCTGCGGCTTCCTGATGATGACCATGAAACAGCCTGACTGAACGAATGCTTGTTTCAGTTCACCTGCCCAAAACTGCAGGCTCCAGTTTCTTTGCGGAGCTGAACCGGCACTTCGACAACCAGGTTGTTAACGACGTGGCCGACCTGCCGCTACACAAACCCGCCTGGCAGCGTCGTGCCAATGCGCTGAAGCATCGCTGGTTTGCAGCGCCCACTGTTGATATCGCCTGCATCCACGGGCATTTCCTGCCTTACAAGTACGCAGGCGCCGAGAACGCAACATTTATCACCTGGCTGCGCGACCCGATCGATCGGTTGATATCACACTACTATTATTGGCAACAGACCTATACGCCGGAAGTTGCGCCGTTACATCGCCGGGTCGTTGAAGAGAACTGGACACTTGATGATTTCTGCCTGTCGACCGAGATGCGCAACATCTACTCAGAATTCCTGTGGCGCTTTCCGCTGAGTCGGTTTGCTTTCGTTGGTATTACTGAATGTTACGAGGAGGACCTGGCGTACTTTTTCCGCGTTCATCTTGGCAGCGAGCCCGGCCAGTTCAGGGTGAACGTCACCGACGAATCAGGTGAATCAGGTAAACCCCAGCAGCCCCTCACGGAAGCTGCACGTGCACGTGTGGATACGTTTCATGCACGCGACAGGGAAATTTATGAAGCCGCAGTGAGCGGACGGAATCAGCGCAGCGAATGAACCTTCATGCGGATTCTCTTTGACATAATGAAGCAAGACCATTTGAGGAAATAGGTTGTGGAAAACGTAGAAAGACCCCAAGTGACACGCCGCGTGCGCTGGCTGTACGGTATCGGCGCAGCCGCTTACGGTGTGAAAGACAACGGCTTTTCCTACTTTCTGCTCTTTTACTACAACCAGGTCCTGGGCCTGCCAGGCACCTATGCTGGCCTCGCCATTCTGATCGCGATGCTGTTCGATGCGATATCGGACCCACTGGTCGGCGTGTGGTCAGACAACACGCATTCACGCTGGGGGCGTCGCCACCCTTTCATGTATGGCTCGGCCATCCCGGTTGCCATCGCTTACCTCGCTATCTGGGAATCCGCCTGAACTCTCGGAGTTTGCGCTTTTCATCTACCTGACCATTTCCTGCATCATGGTGCGCTTTTTCATCACGCTCTATGAGATTCCGTCGAGCGCCATCGTTGCCGAGCTTGACCGACGATTACGATGAGAGAACAAGGCTTGCTGAGTTATCGCTATATGATGGGTTGGGCTGGCGGGGCTCACCATGGCGATGCTGAACTGGGGTGTGTTCATGGTTGCCTTTTGGCACCACCTCGTCGACTACTTACCAGGTCTATGGCAGCCTCGGTGCGGTGGTGATGCTGCTCGCGATTCTGGGTAGTTCGTACGGATTACACCGATACATCCCTTACCTGCATGCCCCGCCGCAGCGAGAGTCCTATCACGTGAAACAGCTGCGTGGGTGATCTTGTTGTCACCCTGTCCAACAGGAACTTCCTGGCACTCTTTCTGGCCGGGCTGTTCGCCCGCGGTAGGCGCCCGGGGTTGCCACCAACTTTGATACCTACATCATTACGCACTTCTGGGAGATTCCGCCGGACAAGTGGCGCTGGGTCATCTGTTCGCTGTTCCTGTCAGCATTGATCCCGATTATCACCGCGCCCTACCTGACCAAGCGGCCTCGACAAGAAAAAGGCTGCCATGAGCATCTACGGATTCCAGATCTGTTTTGCCGCGCTGCCATACTTCCTTCGACTGTCGGGCTTTTTCCCGGAGAACGACAGTGACTGGCTCTATCCCCTCATCTGGGCACACACGCTGATCAATGTAGTCGTCATTGTGATGTTCGGCATCGTGCAGTCATCGATGCTCGCCGATATCGGTCGAACACTCGCAGGCATCAACCGGGCGCCGTGAAGAAGGTCTCTTCTTTGCTTCACGTTCGTTTGCGCAGAAAGCCACGTCGGGCATCGGCGCGTTCATCGCAGGTATTGCACTCGACATCATCAGCTTTCCGAAAGGCGCAGAAATGGGCACGGTTGACCCGGACATCGTCTGGGATCTCGGCTTCATTTATGGGCCGGTGCTGATGCTGTTTTACTTCCTCGCGCTCGCCAGTATCAGCTTTTACCAGATCACGCGCATGCGGGTCACGATGACCGGGTTGAGAAGTTACGGCAGGGGTGAGATCTCGGCGTAGCTGATTCAACTCTTGTAGTCGGGGACGTTCTTGTCGCACCAGCGGATTGAGGCGTCCCATGCCATGCGCGAGGAACGGCCTTGGCTTGTCTTTTACCCGCGGCATAGTTTGAGAGCATCTTCGCTGCAGATTCCTTCGGAAGATGTAACTCCTGGCCGCTCGCCAACGCGTCCACCTGCACCTTGCAGGCATTTTCCAGGGTGTACAGCAGATAGAACGCCTCGCCGATGGTGCTCGCACATGAGAGCAGGCCATGGTTGTGCATGATCATGAGATGCTTGTCACCGAGGTCACGACCGATGCGCTCACACTCTTCTTCAGCGCCGACCGCAACGTCGTACTCGTGATAGCAGACGTTATCCATCATCTCGTTCGCCTGTTGGGTGAGCGGCAGCAGCCCACACTTCATGGTCGATACCGCCATGCCGGCTCGCGTGTGACTGTGTAACGCAAAGTTGACATCGGGGCGGGATTTCAGCACCGCAGTGTGGATGGCGTGACCTGCGTCGTTATAGGGGAAGTCGCCTTCTACCACGTTGCCGTCGAAGTCGACCTTGATCAGCGATGAGGCGGTGATTTCCTCGAACAGCAGCCCGTAGGGGTTGATCAAGTAATGATCGTCACTGCCCGGCACCCTGGCTGACAGGTGGGTAAAGATAAGGTCGGTCCAACCATAACGGACGAACAACCGGTAACAGGCTGCAAGGTCGCAGCGTATCGCCCATTCCTCATCACTTGTATCCTGGTGTGCAATTGCCTCAGACATGGTGGCCTCCGTTGCTGAACGTTGAACTTAAGGCTAACACCATGTCATATCATCGGAGAAGGGTATGCGGGCGCATTCACGCCGAATGAGATTCGTGACAGATACCTGAAAAACCGGTACATATTCCATACGCGAGAGAGAAACGAGTCAGCTTATGAACTACCTCATCTACAACGAACAAGGCATGCTGCTGCGAACCGACAGCAGTACCACCTCTTTCAGTGCTGTCGGTGATGACAATACGATCTGGCAGCGCCAGGGCGACTCGCTGGTTTCCGTCGCGACCGGGCATTGCGTCGACTTTGATGGCAGCCGGGTTGACGACACTGCTGTAAGCCTCACTGAAACATCTGACAAGTTGCCTTCCGCACATCTTGCGGAACTGTATGAGTACGGCATTACCGTCCTGCCTAATGTAATGAGCGCAGACGGTATCGCAAACATGAAAGCGCTATGCGCAGGCAAGCGGGCCAGCCGTCATGCAGATGAGACGCCAACCGACGGGTTCTTCTGGATGATGGGTGGTCTTTCCTGGTGTCCTGATCTTGTGAGGGCTGTTTCGCACCCCGTCGCGCTTTGGATCATGCGTGAATTCATGACAGAGGACATTCACTACTGCCATCAACCGGTCATCACCACGTTGAAACCCGCAAAGGAAATGCTGGGGACTTTTCCAGAGGAAGGCTGGCATGCAGATTACCCTTACCACCCGGGCGTTTTCCCTGATGAACAATGGCCGGAAGAGCCAGCGCTGGGCGTGCAGTACAACATCTGCGTTGATCCGTTCAGGGCTGACAATGGCGCAACCCAGTATGTACCCGGCTCACACAAGGTAAGGGCATGGCCACCACGCGAATTCAATCTTGGCGGCACACACATGGGAGAAGGCCAACACAAGGACGTTACACAGATTGTCGCACCTGCCGGTGCTGCCGCGCTCTATGATTCCCGTACCTGGCATCGCCGCTGTGATGAGCTGAACGTTTCCGGTGAAGATCGCATTGCAATCCTCAACGCAGTCACGCCATCTTGGGTATTACCCATGATGGATAAGTCGCCGGTTGGAGATCGTTATATCGCTTCAGACATCCCCGGCGAAATCACGCAAAGGGAACGGGAAGAGATCGAACGACTCTGTCTCACGCCAATGCAGCCAACACCTGAAGGCATGCCAAAACTGGACATCCGGCTGGCTGCGCGCGGGGAAAGCGCATAATGAATGACGAACTGCGTCACCCGCAGCGCGCCATCAACGTCAGCACAATCGAAAACGCACGGGATCTCGGCGGTTACCGCACCAGAGACGGCGGAGAAACCTGTTTCGGTGTGTTTGTGCGAACAGGCGACATGCATTCAGCCAGCAAGGCCGACCAGGCTGCGCTCAGGGACTACGGTATCAATACCGTTATCGACCTGCGCATGAATTGGGAAGTTGAAGCACAGCCTAACGTTTTCGCAACGTCGCAAATCGTAAACTTCAAACGCCATGATTTCTGGGGCGATCGGTTTGATGACTATCGTTCTAAAGACAAAAAGGCCGCACCAGCAAAGAAACTGGCCGACCTGTATTGCGCCGGACTGGAACAATCCGGCTTTGTCATGGCGGACATCATGCAGACGCTGGCTGACGCTGAGGCTGGCAGCCTGTTTCACTGCCGATCAGGCAAAGATCGAACCGGGCTGGTTGCGGCAATGTTGCTCGCCATTGCTGGTGTGCCGGAAGAAACGATCTGCGAAGACTTCGGGCTCACCAGTGATTACCTGAAGCAAGATGCCATCAACCCGATTGAGGCCAGCGCACCCGGCGCATGGCAGAAGACCTGCGAGCCCGAGACGATGGCGCTGACGCTTGCTTACCTGAGGGACAACTATGGCGGGCCGATTGGGTACCTGGAACAGCAGGGCGTGAGCGCGACGCAGTTGCAGGCGATTAAGGATAGGTTGGGGTAGTTGCGGGGTTAGATCTCTCCGCTGCGTTCGCTTCACTCTCTCCGGTCGAGATGACGATAGAGAGAGACGTCATCTCGACCGGGTCACGCTGACCGGAGCGAAGCGAAGTGGAGAGATCTCAAGCCCAGCAATCAGGACACCGTCAACGCCACCTCCGCCCCAAGCACCGTCAACAGAGACACCATCTGCTTCATCGACTTGTTGTAATTGGTTGTATCCATCAGCCGATACAACTGCGGCACTGACGTACCAAGTCGACGCGCAATCTGCCGTCGGCTCAGTCCAGATGTTTCTACACGCTTTTCACATTCGACAGTGAGCTGATAGAGCAGCAGGTCTGCGAGATAACCCGGATCACTGTGGTACTCCAGCACCTGCTCAATGTGAAACCAATAACTCTTCCCACTTTCCGTTTCGAATCGGACTGCTTCTGCACCCAGCTCCGGGTCGATCTCGGCACGCGTCACCTGCTCGCGCTCTATCTCCGGTTCAGCTTTTGAATAAGGAAAGTTGTACTGCTTTGAACGACCCACGCGAACCAGAAACTCACGTTTTCGATTGTCCGCCTCTACAAAGGTGATTTTCATAGTTCGCCCTCCTCCTGCAAGGTCCAGATGATTCGTCGCAGTCTCGCATCGGCTTTCCCTTTCATTGGGCGCTGGTTTTCCAGATCCCACTTCACAATCAGCCTGCCGGATTTGTATACGTGCACATGACGTGGTGTGTGATCACCAATCCAGCTCAAGAAAACAAAATTACCTCGACGAATTTTTCCCACAGTAACACCTAAGGATAGGTGTTACCACATTTGGTAACACTTAAGACGGGGTCAGTATTACTGAGGATGGTCGAACGTCTTATGGGAATTGTGCTTTGGAGGGTGTGGGCGGGTAGCTTTATCAGCGTGAGATCTCTCCGCTCCGCTTCGCTCCGGTCAGCGTGACCCGGTCGAGATGACGCCGAGTGATGTAAAAAACCTCGTCATCTCGACCGTAGCGAAGCGGAGTGGAGAGATCTCTAATCAAAGTGCCCGCGAGGATTAGCCGCCATCACAGTATAGTCCGGCCCCTCAGCCTGCCAGCCATACGGTTGCTTGCCACCAACCAGCGTAAGGAACCAGTCATTGTTGGCGTGACGTTTCAGCACTTCTTCAGGCACAACGCCCTTGTGCTGTTCCTGTGTCTGGATGTATTGCCGGCAGCAATACACAGCGAGGTTCATGCGCACACCAGGAATTTCACGAGCAAATGAGCCATGCCAGGTGTTGCCATGCCAGATCACACAATCGCCTGGGTTGATGTCCATGGGTACTGCATGCGGGTTGGTTGTCTCACCGCTAAGTGACATTTCGTCTGGTCGCGGCGGCCGGGCAAACCGGTGGCTGCCTGGCACCAGCGCGAGGGCACCGGCTTCTTTTGAATAAGGTGTGAGCGCGTAATTGAGGTTCGCCACCTGGGAGTACATCGGGAAGGGTGCGGGCATGCCGTTACCATTGTCTGAGTGCAGCGCCAGGGCATCGCCACCAGGGCCTTTGAAGTGACATCCGACGCTCGAGAGCAGGCAGCTTTCGCCGAGAAGATAGGTCATCAGCGCAAGTGGCTTCGGCTCCATGACAATCTCTTCAAAGACCTCATCGTCGTAGAGCATGTAAGGAATGTAGGTCAGCCCTTCAAACCCTTCACCGGTTTCCTGGTTCACCTGCGTGCCGGTGTCTTTCTCAACACGCCTGACAATAGCCGCCTTGGCTCGCTCAACGGTCTCTTTAGAAAGTATGCCCGGGAGAACGGTATAACCCTGCATCTCCAGTTCGGCGATGTGATCACTCAGACCCAGGTCCCTGATCTCATCCATCACGCGCATCATTGCCGCTTTTGGTCCCATTTTTTACCCTCCTATCCTTTAACCGGCCTCGCCAAAGCCGATGACTTCTTCCTGGTCAATTGGCACATAGAAATATGACCCTGGCCTGAAATCATAGCCAAGATCTCCACAGAGGCGGCGTTGCCTCGGCGTACATTGCTGCAGGATATTTTCCTGAACTGGTGAATCGTAAGTCCGCACCCACAGTTGGCAATAGTTGTAGAGCAGGATTTTCCTCGCCGTGCCGGAAAGGTTCTTTGCTGGCCCGTGCCAGAGCGAGTGCGTAAAGATCACCGCGTCACCCGCCTTCGCTTTCAGCTGCACCGCACCGGTCGAATAAGGCGTCATCACCCGCTCACCGCCAAACGGGATCTGGTGAACATGACTGCCGGGGAAAACGGTGAAGTTGCCGCTGTCCTCTTCAAGTGTATCCGTCAGGATGTAAATGATCTTGATAGCGATAGGCTGTTCAGTCGCGGCAACCCGGGTCATGCGCAGGGACTCGCCACCATCGGTATGGGTGTAACCCGGGAACTTTTCCGTTGAGGGGCGAACAATGGCCTGCGTCATCGACAACATGATGTATGGACCCATGAGATCCATGATGTAGTCGAAAGCCGGCTGGTGATCCATCAGGTTGATAAAGCTCGGTCCATAACCGAGCAGCTCACGGCGGTCCATGAAACCATCAGGACTGAGGTCCTTCGCATGATCGAGGATGGAGTAATGTCCGATGTTAAACCTGGGATCGTTGTCAGGTTCGTAGCCGGGCAACGTGCGGATGCGATCTATTTCAGACGAATAGTGCTCAACCTCCTCCGGTGAGAGCAGGCCTTCAAGGTGAATGTAACCGTCCGTTTCAAACTGGTTACGTTGCAACGGGGTAAGGTGATGCATCCCGCCCCTCTTTTCGTTCTTGTTCTACCGGAAAAAACTAATCCTGCTTCCTTATGAAAGCAAGCTATGTGTCTGCACGAATGGCTCTCGGTACCGGTAACACCTGACCCTGATAGGGATTGCCAAACCCGGCAAGCTGCTCAAAACGCTGCGGATCGGCACAATCCTGCGCTAATTCACGCGGAAAATGGTTCGGTATATCGTCCTGCGGCAGGATCTGCGAATGCCGATAGTAGTTGGCGATGGTGACTCGCAGACCTTCCGTTTGGCGGGGATAAGCGCCGTGCCATAGCTGACCATGAAATGCGATGAGCGAGCCACGCTCACATTCAAGCGGGATGGCATCTGCCACCGCCTCCGGCATGATCGGATTGCAGTTCTTGTGATGAGAGCCCGGCACACAGGCGAATGCCCCATGCGCCAGCGTGTACTCGGTCAGGCACCAGTTGCAGTTTGCCGTAAGCGCGTTCCTGCCCCACGGTTGAGGAATCTGTCCCTGGTCACAATGCAGCCCGAGCGATTCACCGTAGCCTTCACCCTTCCACTTCACAAAGCAGTTATGGGAGCTGAAACGTGTCTGGTACGGCCCGATCAGGTATTCCATCAACGCCACTGCAACCTCGTTTACTGCAAGGTCACGAAACGCACGATCATACGTACACAATTGCATCAACTGGAATTGGCTGGGTTTTGCCTTTGACTGCAGTTCAAGCGTGCCGCGATACCCACCAAAATCGAGTTCACATTCGGGGCCTGTGTCAACATCAAAACCACAACCGACCAGTTCAGCGGACTTCTGCATAAGCAGGTCGGTCAGGTGATCAATGTCTTCAGCAGTGACGCCAGTGACTGACGGCGGCACGATGGTGTAACCGTTAAGGTCAAGTTCATAGGCGTACTGTTCAAGGTCGAGTTGTTCGATCGAGGCCTGCCTCGCCTGCTGGATCTCGCTGTCTTTTGCGAAACCGAGGGCAAGGCGACGCCGCTTCTTTTCCTCGAACTCCTCCTGCGCCATTTTTATAGCGCTCGCTCAAACATAGCCAACGTCCTCGCCCAGGCCTTTTCTGCAGGTTCATGGTTGTAAACCCTGGAATCGAGCACACACCATCCATGCATCGCACCCTCGTACACCTCTATCTCTGCGGGCAGGCCGTGTTTGTCAAACTCTTCACGCAGGACAACCTTGGAATTCGGATCTTTCTCGTCGTCGTTATCAGCAACCGCAATCAGAAACTGTGCTTTCATCTGCGGGATCAGCAGATGCGGACTGTCAGATTTGTCAGTCACAAGGCCGCCGCCATGATAAGACGCTGCTGCGCCAATACGGTCCGGCACAGCTGCAGCTGTGCGCATGATGATCGGGCCACCCATACAGTAACCCATGGTGCCGACCTTCCTGCTGGTATCCACTGGCGCCTGCTCGTCCAGCCAGGCAACAAAGGTCCTGGCATCTGATTTGTGTGTTTCCGCGGAAAGATTGCGGTACATCGGAAAGACCTTTTCGCGGGTGCTTTGATCCCGGAAGCTTTCGCCTTCCTCAACAACCGGCGCCTTAGCATCACGGTAGTAGGGATTCACACAAAGGACCGAGTAGCCA
This sequence comes from Pseudomonadales bacterium, assembly GCA_963921285.3. Lineage (GTDB taxonomy): Bacteria > Pseudomonadota > Gammaproteobacteria > Pseudomonadales > Azotimanducaceae > UBA9659. The sequence continues at coordinate 3,501,473 of CAWUFD020000015.1, read as the reverse complement.
CTTTCCGCAAGTCGCGTCGCCATCTTCCGGAAGGCCGGGCGAAGGGCGAGAATGTCAGGCCACATCAATACGGCAGGATGTTTTCCCTCACTCGGGTGTACAAACAGTGCATCGCAGACACCATCTGGCGTGGTGATCTCTACATCTGTACTGGTGACTGCCATCGCGTTGGCTGCTCGTGGCAACATCATCGCCATCGCGGCGCCTGCCGCCAGCGTGTTGAATTCACGCCGCGTCAAACTGCCAAGGTATTCCTCTGACGCTTTCTCTGTCTCTTCATCGCACATCGTTCATCTCTCTCCTGTTTGTTAGTCTCAGGGCATATAACTGAGGCCGGGTGTTTCTCCCAGTGATTCTGGCAGAAGTCGCCATGCATCCGCCATAAATTCAGCAAGAATGGGACGCGTCTGCCTCGGGTCGATCATATTCTCGATGCCAAACGCATGCGCATTGCGCATCGGCGATGAAATTGCCTGCAGGCGCGCTTCGATCTCTTCACGCTTCGCATCCGGGTCATCGGCCGATTCAATTTCACGCTTGTAGGCGATCGCTGTGCCGCCCTCGATATGCATGGAACCACCATGTGTAGAGGGCCACGCGTAACGTCGATAGAAGCCCTTTTCTCGATGATGCAGGCCACCCGCCACACCGTAAAGCTGCCGCACCACCACGCAGGCGTAAGGCATGCTGCTGTTGTGTAACCGTGTCACCACCCTGGCACCGGCACGCACTATGCCTGCTTTTTCCTGGTGCTGACCAACAGAGAAGCCAGGTTCGTCTGCAAAATAGATCAGCGGAAGGTGAAAGGTTTCACACAACTCGACCATACGCAGGGTCTTTTCCCCCGCGGCGATATCCATCGATCCGCCATTAAACTTCGGGTTGTTTGCCATCACGCCGCAAGGCATGCCGTTGATCCTGGCGAGTCCCGTCACGCGGGCCTTGCCGTAGTAGGGACCAATCTCGAAGAAACTGTCCTTGTCGAGCACCGCCTTGAGGATTTTCTTCGGGTCATAAATCTGTCGACGATTCTTTGGCACGATATCAAGCAACTTTTCATCGCAGCGATCGTGTGGATCGTCCGTTTCAACCACCGGCGGCATTTCATAGACACTGGAAGGCAGGTAGGAGAGGAATCGCTTGATCTGGTTGATAGCGTCTTCTTCGTCTTCTGCGAGATTCATGATCACGCCGTTTTTAACCTGGATACGCTCGTCTCCCAGGTCTTCTTTTGTGATCGGCTGGCCTGTGGCCTGCTCAACCACCTTGGGACCAGCGACGAACACCTGGCTTGTATTCTTGACCATCAGATTGAAGTGACACATGCAGGCCTGTACAGCGGGTAATCCGGCGACAGACCCCATCACAGCGGAAACCACAGGTACCTTCTGCATCAGCTTGATACCAAGGTCGGCGCCCGAGCCCTCTGGCAGGTAAGTCCGGCCAATCTGCTCAAACGTTTTGACACTGCCGCCGGTTGCATCCAGCAGGCGAACGTAGGGCACATGAGCCTCAAGGGCGTAACGTTCGATAAAACGTGCCTTATTGCCGACGTTGGCATCCGCTGAGCCACCCCGGATAGTGAAGTCGCCGCCGCAGAAGGCGACTTTGCGGCCTTCAACCTTGCAGGTACCGATCAGTGTATTGGATGGTAAAAGGCTTTTAAGATCCTGGCCCTCCCATTCTGGGGACCCTGCAAGGGTGCCGATTTCATCGAGTGAATCGGCGTCCTGAAGGAGGTCGAGGCGTTCCCTCACCGTCAACTTGCCCCTGCCATGGTGAAACGCAACACTGTCCTCGCCACCCATGGCCTCTGCCATTGCTGTCTGGCGATTTATTTCTTCTACTTCTTCTTCCCAGCTCATAAACATCTCCCCTTTCGCCACAGCATAGATTACATTTGGGGTCGGAGTAAAAATTCAGTCGTCCCCAGCCAGCCTTATCCATGAACGTTGCCAACGAATCCACAAAGCCGCGAGTATTCTATGGCTGGATCATTGTTCTGGTAGGTGCCATCCTGACGTTCCTTGGTACAGGCTTCTACTCCTATTCACGTGGTGTATTCCTGCCATCACTCGCAGAAGAACTGGCCGACGGTAGTCGCTTTTCCATCGCGATGGGGTTTTCCATCGCTGCTGTTACAAGTGCATTTATTGCGCCTTTTATCGGCGGCATCCTGGATCGGTACTCACCGCAGAAAGTCATCCTGGTCGGTATTGGCGTCGTTACCGCCTCATATATTGCCCTGTCCTTCTGCCAGAACCTGGTGCAGTTTTACCTGATCATCGGTATTGGTATGGGTGTCGGTATGAGTTGCATGGGCAACCTTGCCTGGCACCGAACGGTGATCAGCTGGTTCGATCATTGGCGCGGACGTGCAATTGCGCTCGGTGTACTTGGCGCTTCGCTTGCCGGCGTTGTCATGCCGCCACTTGTGACGGAACTTGTGCAGGCGCTCGGCTGGCGCGGCGCATTCCTGGTCTTTGCCGGCATCGTCGCACTGATCCTGACACCGCTCGTGGTGTTCTTTCTTATCAACCGACCGGAAGAGATTGGTGAAGTCAGGGACGGGCGCAACTATGTCGACAAACTGGAGCACGTCGAAGAAGAAGCGCCGGAAGACACTCGCCTGTGGCACTGGAAAGAAATGCTGCGCTACCCGGCGTTCTGGAGTATCGGTTTGATGTTCGGTGCGATGGGATGCGTTTACTCTGCCGTCATGCTGCACCTGTTCGGACATCTCACTGACATCGGCATCGAGGCCGAAGGCGCTGCCATTGTGCTTTCCGTCACTGCGCTTTTTGCTGCGCTTGGCAAACCTGTTGTCGGCTGGATGTCGGACTGGTTTGGTGCACGCATCACTATCTGGATGGCGTTGATCGTACAGGCGATAGCCCTGCTCATGTTCGCCTGGGCGCAGGACTACTGGCTCTGCATCCTTGCGGGCTGCACCTACGGCTTCGGATATGCCGGCATGAGCCCACTCAGAACGTTTGCGTTGTCGGTGGCGATTGGTAACCGTTCATTTGGTTCCGCCAACGGTGTATTGAGGTTGGTGGAACTGCCGCTGGTTATCTCCGCCTCGCCGCTCGCAGGCTACATCTACGATTCAACAGGCAGCTACCAGATGGCGTTCCTGATTCTGGCGGGTTTGATGACATTTGCGTGCATTGGCCCCTTCCTGATCAAGGCAGGCGGTGCACTGGAGCGAAAAAAGCAGACCGCTTAAACGCCGAGGTTGGCTGACATCACCTCGAGCGCGTCTTTTCTGAGCGCCTGCTTGGTCTTTGCATACGCATCTGCCGGCAGTTGGGCCAGTCTTGCGGCGGTTTCAAACGCCATGTCGAGGCCGGTGCCCTCTTCAGCGAGCGTGTCAAAAAAACCGGCTTCACAAGCACCCGCGGGGGGATAGACAGTGGAGTGCAGCAGCGCTGCCGTCTTGTGGGAGGGGTTCAGCTTCAACTTGAATGGTTCAAGTGCCCAGCCGTTAAGCGGAACACCAAGGGCAACTTCCGTCATGCCAAACTTGTAGGGGCCCTGCTCAACGACCCCCACATCGCAGCAAGCCATCCAGACGAGCCCAATCGTAAACGCATGTCCTTGCGCGAGCCCTACGACGGGTTTGCCAGAACCATATATCTTCGTGGCAAGACGCCCTCCCCTGCTACCCAGTTTTGCAGATGCCTCAGGATCGCCACCTGTCATAACCTTGATGTCATAACCTGCACAGAATGCACCGGGCCTGCCTTTGATCAACACGGCACTCGCATCCGATTCCGCCTGAGCCCATGCTGCTTCCAGTTCATCAAGCACGTCGTGATTGATCACATTCTTGTTACCGTCATCAATGCCGATGACGCCAACGCCTTCTTGGAGATCAAAAGATACCGTCATGAGGGTTCCTCAGGGTTCAGTCGTTATCCTGCGCGGCACGCTGCCTCGCATATTCTTCTGACTGTTCCTTTCTGACTTTTGCCGCCCGAAGGGCTTTTACCGCTGCCTGGGCTTCTTTGGCAGAACGCCGTGCGGCTGCCTTGGGGGGTACGCGGTCACCGGTGTTAAACGGTAACTCGAGTTGTTGTTCGTCTTTTGCCATGGTTTTGGATTTGACGATGTTTGGATTGGGAGGCTTATCTTAATCAACGGGGGGTGGAGTGCAAATGGGGTTGATCGCGGTTCTTGCAAAGGTGAGATCTCTCCGCTTCGTTCGCATTCGCTCTCTTCGGTCGAGATGACGCTGGGTGAGGTGGTTGCATCGAGGGGAGGATTTCCGTTTTACTCGTTGCATAACAAGACAACAAAAAGGGGAAGTCAGTGGGCGCTATTAACAAGGTCCTGATCGCCAACCGTGGTGAAATTGCCATACGTATTGCACGCGCGGCGCAAACACTGGGGATACAAACCTTAAGTGTTTATGCAGAGGAAGACGCGTTGTCACTGCATACACGGCACACAGATGAACGTGTTGCGCTGCCTGCCAACCCGGACCCTATTGCTGCCTATCTTGATGTAGACACCATTGTAAGCATTGCAGCAGACCACCAATGTGACGCCGTGCACCCGGGCTATGGCTTCCTTTCTGAAAATGCTGATCTCGCAAAGGCCTGCAGCGAAAAAGGCATCACGTTTGTCGGCCCTGCACCGGAGACACTTGAGCTGTTCGGTAATAAAGTAGCAGCGCGCAACCTCGCTGAGTCGTTAGCTATTCCTATTATCCCCGGCACCGCCATCTCCTCAGCTTCCGATGCAAAGGCATTTGCTGAAGAACATGGTTTACCGGTGATGGTGAAAGCTGCTGCAGGCGGCGGTGGTCGCGGCATGCGCGCCGTCCATGAGATGCATGATTTAGACGATGCCGTCTCACGCTGCGCCAGCGAAGCCGAGGCAGCATTCGGTTCAGGCGCCCTCTTTGTAGAGAAACTTGTCACGCGGCCCAAGCACATCGAGATACAGGTGCTTGCAGACAACCAGGGCAACGTCATCCACCTGTTCGAACGGGATTGCTCCATCCAGCAACGCAACCAGAAGGTTGTGGAAATTGCTCCGGCACCGGACCTGGATGAGTCACTCCGCGGCAAGTTACATGAAGCTGCGATTGCGCTTGCCAGGTCTTCTGGCTACAGGAACGCGGGAACAGTTGAGTTCCTGGTGTCACCGGAAACCGGGGACTACTACTTTATTGAGTGCAATCCTCGCATCCAGGTGGAACACACTATCACCGAGGAAGTCATGGGCGTTGAACTGGTGGAAGCCCAGTTCGAGATTGCAGCAGGCAAGTCGATTGCTGACCTTGGCCTCGACGAATCCATGCGCCCGCGCGGGTTCGCCGTACAGTCCCGCCTGGTGCTGCACGGCGCAGGGCTGATTTCTGGTTACAAGGAACCTTCAGGCGCAGGCATCCGGGTGGATTCCCACGGGTACGCCGGATATGCACCCGCACCACAATTTGATCCCCTGCTGGCAAAACTGATCTGTTCCGGCTCGACCTATGAAGCAGCATTAAGTCGCAGCAGTCGAGCGCTGGATGAGTTTCACATCCAGGGGCTCTCGACCAACCTCGGACAACTGAAAGCCATCGTCACCAATGCAACCGTGATCTCCGGAGATGCTCGCACGACATTGCTTGAAGAAGAAGCGGATCAGTTGACACCGCCAACCAACCTGAGTGAACCCCTCGAGTTACTGCAGGCGCAATCCAGAACACTGACAGGCGGCCTCACCACCACTCCATCGACATCAGCCAACGAAGGACTAGACACACCTGAAGGTGATCGTGGTATCGAGTGCCCCATGAACGGCAGCGTTGTCGAAATCAGCGTAACGCCAGGCACCAGCGTTAACGCCGGTGACACCCTGATGGTGATCAGCGCCATGAAAATGGAGACATCCATCACCGCACCATGTGCCGGTGTTGTCTCCGGCATCGGCCCGGCAGAAACCGGTGCACAGGTTGATGCGGGTGAGATTGTCGTCACCATGACGCCATCGGGCTCCGACGAATCGGCGGCCTTTGAAAAAGAAAACTCCTGGGTGCCGGTGCTGGAGGAAGTTGAACAGTTGAAGGCGCTCGCCCTGAAACGCCTCGCACCTGGTTCAAACGATCCAGGTGTTGTTCGCCAGCGATCCCGGGGAAAGCTCACCTGCAGGGAACGTATCGATCTGCTGCTGGATGGTGGCAGTTTCCGTGAAGTTGGTTCGGTGGCGGGTTTTGCCTCCTATGACGAAATGGGTGACATCAATGCATTTACCCCCGCCAACCATGTCGGCGGCTGGGGCAATGTCGAAGGCAGGCAGACTATTGTCTGTGCCGATGATTTCACCTCCCGCGGCGGCCATGCAGACGGCGCTATCGGCAGTAAAAGCCTGTATCTCGATCGCCTTTCAACGGAACTTCGCGTCCCCTCGGTAAGACTGTTGGATGGATCCTCAGGTGGCGGCAGTGTTGCCGCGATGGTGCCGGAGCAGAAGAAACAGGGTGACAGCAATGCCAAGGAGAGTACCGGCGCCATCAAGGCCGGACGCCCGCGGGTCTCCGGCGGTGGCGGTTCCTTCCTGCCAGGACATCTCGGCAGCAACCCCTATTCACGTCAGTTGAACACGGTGCCGGTCGTCAACATGCTGCTTGGCAGCGTGGTCGGCATTGGCGCAGCAAAGGCAGTGCTGGGTCATTTTTCGGTCATGGTCCGGGATGTCGCGCAGCTTTTTGTAGCGGGCCCACCTGTTGTCAGCCACGCAATGGGATACGACATCACCAAGGAAGACCTTGGCGGGTGGCATATTCACTGCACCAACGGCAGCGTTGATAACCTGGCAGAATCCGAGGAAGAAGCCTTTGAAATGACGCGTCGTTTCCTGTCCTACCTGCCGCCCAGTGTTTATGAGTCGCCGCCCGTTATCACCTGCAACGATCCGGTCGATCGTGCAGAAGAGGAACTGCTTACGATCATCCCGCGCAAGCGCACAAGCACATTTGATATTCGCCGTACGATTCGTCTTATCGCGGACAAGGATTCGTTTTTTGAAATAGGGCCGCTGTGGGGCGCTGATCAGGTAACAGGTTTCGTCAGGATGAACGGCCATCCCATGGGAGTCATCGCATCAGACAGTCGTCATGAAAATGGCGGTGCGTTGACCGCAGATGGCTGCGATAAACTGAAACGCCACCTGGACCTGTGTGACACGTTCCACATCCCAATCCTCAATCTGATTGATAACCCCGGTTTTGCAGTGGGTGTTGAACATGAGATCAACGGCACCATTCGCAAAGGCGGTGAATGGATGGTGGCATTTGCACAGATCAAGCTGCCGATTTTCTCGGTACTGCTTCGCCGCAGTTTTGGTGTAGCCGGTAACAACTATGCAACGCCGCAAAGTTCACCTTCCGTACGTGTTGCCTGGCCCGCATCAGATGTCGGTGGTATTCCACCTGAGGGCGGCATTGAAGCCGCGTACAAACGCCAGCTTGCAGAAGCGGAAGACCCGGTGGCGCTGCGTGCAGAACTCGAAGCGCGTATCGAAAGTGCACGGGGCCCGGTGGGCCCGCTCAACAAGTTCCAGATAGAAGAGATGATCGATCCGCGGGAAACCCGCAGGTTAATCTGCGAATGGCTCCCCACTGCCTACCGAATCCTGTCGCACTCGGACCAGCTTGGCCCGCGAGAGATTCAGTTCAGGCCCTAGGAAACTGAGTAGTCTGACGGTTCAGCCTTTGCAAAAAGCCGCAAGGTCGTTGGCGGTATCGCGGCTGATGTCGAGACAACAGATCGGGAAGATCTCTGTACCGTGAATCGTCCCCATCACCTGCCTGCACCTCGCGGACACACCAACGGTGAGCAGCAATCGGTAAAACTCAATACCTTCATCTCGCAGCGGGTCACATTCATTCACGCTGATGACCGTCGGCGGTAGACCTTTAACGTCGTCCTGCGTCGCAAAAAGCGGCCAGGCGAGCGGATCTTTCGCGTCATACGCCTCAACACCGTAGCCTATGCGGCCGGTATTGTTGTGCAGATCCAGCAGGATCCCGTTGTTTTCAGTTGACGAAGGCAGGTTATCCATTGGCCAGATACCCGCGATGTAAGGGCAGAGCGCATAGAGACCCTGGATCAGGCCGATGTCACCATCTTTGAGCAGCTTAAGCCCAGTCGCCAGCGTGAGGTTACCGCCGCCACTCTCACCGGCAACAACAATCCGGTCAGGATCGATATTGAGTGCCGCCGCGTTGGCATGGGTCCACTTCAACCCGGCAACACAGTCGTTTAACCCGGCAGGATACGGTGCAACCTCAGGTACACTTGAAGGCGATACTGAATTCCGGAAATCGACCATCACCACGTTCACACCAAAACCGGCAATGATCCTTCCCCACGCTTTGTAGTTACCCATCGTGCAGGACATGGAGGCCATGCCGCCACCATGGATGTAATAGACACATGGCAGCGTCTCACCGCTGTCATGCGAGATGATCTGCATGTTGATGGTATTGCCATCCGGTTCAGAAGTGATGGACTGCATGGTCGTCGTCAGTCCTTCGGATGAGGCAACTTCCTCGGTGTCACACATGGCGAGGAAGCCTTCGAGAACCTGTCTCGCCTGTTGGGCGGATTCAGAGTTTGCCTTCGCCAACATTTCCTCGCGGTCTGCGACATCACCACTATCTCCGCCCAGTTCCATCGCGCCAAACAGCGCCTTGATACGTGGATCGATGCGCCTGTCTTCCGTCAGTTACATGTTCGGTTCCCTCTGCTCCTTTTTTGCGCTTCGAGCGTAATGGTTCAGTTGCAGGAATACAAACAGCTGTGCTGCAATGCCTGCTCCTTAACCGCAGGAGTCAAACGATGAGTTTTACCGGTGTAGATCACATTGTTATTCGAGTAAACGACCTTGAGGACGGCATCAGCACCTGGCGTGACAAGTTCGGGATGGAACTGGAGCGCACCGCTGAAAACGAGGCACTCGGCATCAAGCAGGCATTCTTTCAACTGGATAACGGCGGGTTTATCGAACTTGTCTCACCGATCAGCGAAGATTCGGCTGTCGGCAAAGCGCTCGCCTCCCGGGGTGAAGGTATGCACACGATGGCGATGGAAGTGGCAGACGTGGATGCCACGGTCAGCCAGTTACAGGAAGCCGGTGTTGCACTAATCGGTGTTGGCGGCCCGCAGGTGTTTATTCATCCCAAGTCGGCTAACGGCATCCTGGTGCAGTTGTCACCGAAGAAATAGATCACGCCTTTTGCTGAGGGCGTTCATGGCCTTCTTTGTGCTCAAGGTCTTCTTCGCGCTTAGGGCTGTCTGTAGTGATCAGCCAGGTGTGCATCCGGGTTGATGACATTGCCATCGTGCAGCACATCAACCGGGTCGCGCCCGTCAACGCCAATACCAAATCGGTGGTAGCCGAGCAGGCGTTGTAGTTCTGTTGGCATCTGTCGGGCAATCTCACGAGGCACGGCAATCAACTGACTCTCCTGTGGACGCAGGTAGTTCTGCCCGTGGCTCATGAAGAAGCCGAGTCTTTCCCGGTCACTGGTATTAGCACCACCGGCATGCCACATGGCACCAGCCCACATGACCATGTGGCCTGCGGGCATTTCAACCTGGATTGTGGGTACGGACTGATCGATCTCCCGGTCATGCCACTTGTGTGAATACGGCACCAGGTGTGTAGCGCCGTTCTCCACACTGAAGTCATCCAGCGCAATCAGTGCATTACAAAGAAAGTGTGGATGTGGCCGCGGTATCGGCCACAACCCATCGTCCTGGTGCAGGAACTGTTTTGTCTCACCGGGCAGTGTATTAAATAGTGTTGTGATATTGATCTGGCCGCGATGCCCGAGAATACCCTTCACAATCGCGCGAAGCCTCTCATCCAGGAAGAGGTGGTCCACCGCCCTCGTCTTGGCAAGCAGGTTGTGGGCCCGCCAGGTTTTGCCGGTGTCCGTACCGATCGCCCTCATCTCGGTAATCATCACCTCGGTCATGAATGCATGGCGTATGGTTTCGATCTCTTCCGGTGAGAGGAAATTCGGCACAATCGTATAGCCGATATCCTCGATCTCTTCGATGTGGCGGGTGACATCACACCCATCAATTACTATATTCGAGGTCGTTTCACTCATGGCAGCCTGTTCTTGTTATGTTCAGCCAATCGCAGATAAATCAGTTCAGATCAGTGGGGTACCTGATTGCACCTGGTTTTTTCGACCCCGCAGAAACCGCAGCGCTCCAGGCTGAGGTTCAGCGTTTCAGGGAGGAAGGTCTGCTTCGCAATGTAGCTACCGCCGGTGATGGCAGCACCCACACAACCGATAAGGTCAACATGCAGCTTGTCCCTATCGCACCACATAGCGAATTGTTCAGGGCACTGCCCTTTGCAGCGAAGGTCGCAGAGGCAACCTCAGATCTGCTAGACAATCCTGTGATGAAGATCCTCGACCAGCTTTTTACAAAACCTGCGGGTACCGGCCTGCCCACCAACTGGCACACGGACAACGCCTACTTCCAACTCGACGATCCATTAAAAGGCCTCGCCCTCTGGATTGCGATTGATGACGCCACCAGAGACAACGGTACTATCAAAGTCGTGCCGGGTGCGTACGCAGAGCAGCACCAGCATTACCGCGACCCTGATTCAGATCATCACATCAGGATGGATGTTGATGAGGCAGATGCGGTTCACTGCGAAGTTGAAGCAGGCGGGGTGGTGTTCTTCGCATTTGGTACACCACACGCAACAGGTGACAACCCCAGTTCAAAAGATCGAACCGGCGTGGGGATTCACTTCATTAACCAGGATCACCTGTCAGCACATCTGGCTGAACGTAACCCGGCCGGCATGCACATCCCGGTTACCGGTACGGATGGCCACGTGACCAATCCTGATAAACAGGCACGCTGGACCGAACTGACGAGCCGCTAATCCAGGCGCTGGGTTTCCATTGTGGACGAACTACCTGGCTTAGAGCCGTGTAGTTCAAAGATTAGAGACCCGTAAAGTCAGGATCACGCTTCTCACGAAACGCATTCAGTGCTTCCTGGTTGGCGGGGGCGCCACCAAGATCTGCGAGGCCCTGGTTCTCCGCCTTGATGGCAGCTTTCATCTCAGCACGTAATGGATCCATGATCAGTGCCTTGGTTTTCATCATGGATGACAGTGGCAACTTTGCGAGCACCTGCGCGCGCTCCATCACGCGAGGCATCAGGTCTTCCAGTGACAGCACCTCAAGCGCTAGGCCTGCTTCAACACATTCCGATGCGTTCATCCACTCTGATGACAGCAGAAACCAGCTGGCACGTTGGCGTCCCATCAGTCTTGGCAGGGTATAGGTACTGGCGGCCTCCGCTGTTAATCCCAACGCAGAGAAAGGGCAACGCAGGCGCGCTGTTTCGGACATGTAAACAAAATCAGCCAGGCCACAGATCGTGGCGCCGATGCCCGCACTCAGGCCATTAACCGCAATAAGAAAGGGCTTGGGAAAATCGATAATGGCATCCAGCATCACTGGGAAGCCGTGCTTGGGTTTATGGGTCGACCGCCCCATCTCTTTAAGATCGGCGCCAGCGGTAAACGCCCTGCCCGCGCCCGTCAGCACAACCACCTTCACCGAATCGTCAGCTGCTGCATCCAGGAAGGCATCAGCGAGGTCATCCATGAGTTGGCCGCTGAACGCATTCAGTGCATCGGGCCTGTCCATCTCAACAATGCGAACCGCTCCTTCATCGTGGATGTTTACTGTTTCCATCTTCTGCCCACCTGTGAATTCATCAAAGACCTAACAGGTATATCATATAGCTCCGAGAGACTATGATTCACACGCGGCCGAAACGGCAAATGGGCCGCGATCAGCAGCAGCAATAACCAAGAGCACCAACAAGTGACTGTTTTTAAATCCAAGATCACACCGGCCTCGCCGTCCTTCGACACCAACCGGGCAGACATGCTGACCCTGGTGGACCAGCTTCGCGACCTGGAGAAGCGGACCGTGGACCTTTCCAACAAGCGCCGTCCGGTATTCGAGGAACGTGGCCAGATCCCGCCACACGAGCGACTTTCAAGGTTGCTGGATCCCGGGATGCCGTTCCTGCAACTTCATAGTCTCGCCAACTACCTGGTGGAAGATGACAACCCCGACACCAGCGTGCCCGGGGCTAACGTGATTGCCGGTATCGGTTATGTTCGTGGCATCCGCTGTCTTGTATGGATCGATGACAGCGGTATTCGCGCTGGCTCCTACACGCAGACAACCAACGCGATGATCCTCAGCATCCAGGACATCGCCAAACGACAGAAGTTGCCGGTGGTGCATCTCGTGGAAAGTGCAGGCGCTGACCTGATGCGATTTACGGTCGAAAACTGGCAGCTGGCTGGTTCGATGTTTCGCAACCTGGCGCAACTGAGTGCGATGGGTATTCCCATCGTGACTGTGCTGCACGGCCCTTCCACCGCCGGTGGTGCTTACATGCCAGGCATGTCCGATTATGTTATCGGCGTAAAAAACAATGGTCTTGCCGCGCTTGCCGGTGCCGCGCTTGTTAAAGCCGCAACCGGTGAGGTTGTAGATGACAGGGAACTTGGCGGCAGTGAAATGCACGCCAGTGTGTCTGGACTGGTTGAATACCTCGCTGAAGACGATGCTCACGCCATGAAGATTGCCCGCGATGTCGTGGGCCGTCTCAACTGGAATGCGTTTATGACGCCGCCGCCGGTCGCTCCCTACGAGCCGCCGCTGTTTGATGCGGACGAACTGGCCGGTGTTGTGCCAACGAACTACCAGATCCCCTACGATGTGAGGGAAGTGGTCACGCGGATTGTTGACGGGTCAGATTTTGAGGAGTTCAAACCACTGTACGGCGCGAGCACTGTCTGCATGCAGGCGAGCATCATGGGTTTCAACTGTGGCCTGATCGGCAACAACGGCCCTATCGATCCCAACGGCGCTACAAAGGCGACGCAGTTCTTCCAACTGATGGAACAGTCACGCACACCGATCATCTTCCTGCACAACACGACCGGATATATCGTCGGCACGGAATCTGAACGCGCCGGGATGATCAAGCACGGCGCAAAGATGATCCAGGCAGTAACCAATATCCGCGTGCCACGCATTTCGATGTACCTCGGCGCAAGTTACGGCGCGGGTAACTATGGTATGTGCGGCATTTCATATGACCCTGACTTCCTCTTTTCATGGCCAAACGCATCAACCAATGTCATGGGTGGCGAGTCCGCGGCAAACACCATGCGGCAGGTGAATGAGGCCGCAGCAATTCGACGTGGTAAGCCGCTCTCAGAAGCAGAACTTGACGATATGCAGGCGCAGATTGAGGCGCATTTTTCGCGGCAAGAAAGCGCCTTTTATTCGGGCGGCCGCCTGCTGAACCACGGCGTCATAGATCCGAGGGATACCCGCAAGGTATTGGGTTTCTGTCTCGCTACCTGCCTCGAGTCCCGCAACCGCACATTGCAGCCCAACAGTTTCGGCGTCGCGCGCCCTTAAGGATCAGCCAATGAAGATCAGGAAATTACTCATTGCCAACCGCGGCGAAATCGCCTGCCGGGTCATGCGCACCGCAAATGCACTGGGCATCAAAACCGTCGCGGTCTACTCCGATGCCGATGCCAGCGCGCTTCATACCAAATCAGCCGATGAGGCAGTCTTCATCGGGCCGCCCGCTGTGGCCGAGTCCTACCTGCAGATTGAAAAGATCATCGACGCTGCCAAAGCTACTGGCAGCGATGCCATTCATCCGGGCTACGGCTTTCTTTCGGAGAATGCGGCCTTTGCCGATGCGTGTGAGAAGGCAGGCATCGTATTTGTTGGACCGTCTACGCTTGCTATCGACCTGATGGGAGACAAGGCACGTGCCAAGCGAGCCATGATTGAAGCCGGTGTGCCTTGTGTACCCGGCTACCAGGGTGAAGACCAGGAAACAGACACGCTGATCCGTGAGGCCGCAGGTGTTGGCTATCCACTGATGATCAAGGCTGCGGCGGGCGGTGGTGGCCGTGGCATGCGCCTCGTCGAAGCCGACAGTGAAGTGGCCAATGCCATAGAAACGGCCCGGTCAGAAGCGTTAAACGCCTTCGGCTCTGCTGAACTGATTATCGAAAAAGCCATCATCAGCCCGCGGCATGTAGAGATACAGGTATTTGGTGACAGTCACGGCAATGTCGTTTACCTCGGTGAACGGGATTGCTCGGTGCAGCGTCGCCACCAGAAAGTGATCGAAGAAGCGCCCTGTCCTGTCATGACCCCGGCACTTCGCCAACAGATGGGAGAAGCCGCGGTTGCTGCGGCGAAAGCAGTCGATTATGTCGGCGCGGGAACCGTGGAGTTCTTGTTAGGCGCAGATGGTGAGTTCTATTTTCTTGAAATGAACACACGCCTGCAGGTTGAACACCCGGTAACCGAAGAGATCACCGGGCTCGACCTTGTGCAATTGCAGCTGAACATCGCTGCTGGTGACGCATTGGGATTTACGCAGGATGACGTTGAACTGAACGGTCATTCCATGGAGATTCGCCTCTATGCTGAAGACCCCGAGAACGACTTCCTGCCCAGTACAGGTCATATCGACCTCTGGATCGAGCCAACCGGTGAAGGTGTACGTGTGGATGGTGGTATCGAAACCGGCGGGGAGGTCTCTCCATTTTACGATCCAATGCTCGCCAAGGTGATTGCCACTGGTAGCAACCGCGAAGAAGCGAGAAGCAGACTGGTCAGATCGCTCAGGGACAGCTGCCTGTTTGGACCCGCCACGAACCGCGACTTCCTGATTGATGCACTAGAGCGAGACGCGTTCATTTCGGGAGAAGCGACGACGGCCTTCATCGGTGAAGAATATGGCGAGGCAGGATTTGCGACGCAACCGGCAACAGAAGAACTGTGCATCGCCGCCATGACACAGTATCTCGTGAAGAAACAAGACGCCCTCGCTTCCTCTGCGGGCGTAAACGACGAACTGCTCAACTGGGCCAGTGCTGATCTGCTTGGCAGTGTCTTTATTTACAAGGTTTCAGAGAAGGACACGACCTTTGTCGTGCGACCAACCGGTACGGATCAGTACAGTATCGCGGTTGGCGATGCCGCTGCCATCCAGGTTGAGGTACGAACATTCAGTTCAGACCGCATTAACCTGAAAATAGACGGTGAACCACATCACGCCGCCTACCTTGCGTACAGCGACGGCTTAAGCTTATCCATCTCGACCCACACCACACAGTTTACGGTGGAGGATATTTCTGCCGGAGAGAGCCTCAATGACGGTGCCGGTGGTGGCATGGTGGTTTCGCCCATGCATGGCCAGCTGCTAGAGGTGTTCGTTTCAGAGGGAGATGACGTTAGTGCCGGTGATCGACTTGCTGTGCTCGAAGCAATGAAGATGCAGCACGAGATTGTTGCTGAGGTATCTGGAAAAGTGGTTTCCGTCCAGGGACAGGCCAACACACAAATCGCCCAGGACGCGGTAATCCTTGAAATAGAGCCAGCGTCCGACGACTGATCACTGCTCGTCGGCAGCACCCTGCTTCTGGAGCCGGTCCGGGTCCATGATGGACTTCAGTCCTTTGTGCAGCAGCTTGATGTCCTGCTGGTGTAGCAGGTAATAGCAGATACCAATATAAGACAGGCCGACCAGGGGACCGATAAACACGGCGCCTACCTGGGCAACAATGACCGCAACAGCATCCCGAAAAAGGAAAATCAGGAAACCAGCTACCAGCGGAAAGCCAAGGAACATCGCCAGCACGGTCAGTACTCGCGTCCTGCCACCGCCGAGAGAAACAAACACCTCGCGCCTGGCGTTTTCCAGGATCGCTTCCTGTTCTTCCGGCGATCGATCCGCGATCTCCTCAAACCTGCCAATGTGGTAGCGAACGTTCATTCTTGCTCGAGTGACTTCTTCATGTAGTAGTGTTTCTCACCCTCGGGGTAATCCGGCAGTTCAGCAAACACCTGATAGCCAAGCTTCAGGTAGAACCCTGGCGCCTGAAAGTCATGTGTATCGAGGTGAATAGCGCGACAGCCACGCGCCCTGCTGATGTCTTCAATACGTTGCATGAGCGCTTCACCGTAACCCTCGCCTCTTAACGATTCCTTCACCCACAGCACGTCTACACGCATCCAGCTATACGCTGACCGACCGAGTGCGCCCGCGATGACTTCGCCGTCATTCTCGATTGACAGAATCAGCGGCGCAGCATCCGGATCTGGTCTCGTGCTGCGGTTGTACTCAGTAAGTCCATCACTGATTGCGGTGATCACGGACTCGTCCTCTTCCAATAAGGAAAGATCGTTTATTTCTCTCATATCAGGCATTTCCTACCCGAGCGTCTCCAGCCACTTTATCGCTGCCGCACGCATCTGCAAATAGTCGGTGCTGGTTGAATCAAGCCTAAGCACTGGAAAATCAAAGTCATCCACCGCCAGATCGCAGTGATCCCTATAACGGGAGTACAGGGAAGCAATCGCTGCATACCCTGTGAGACCACGGGTGACGGCATAAGGCGTTTGCGATGTGTACTGCGCAATCTTGTTCACGATGTCAGCGCCTTTGCGATCAGCCATCAGATTGACCAGGTCCGCTCCGTCATTCGGTTGATGAAGATAAATGAGGCTACTTTCAAATCGATTAAACACCGCGCCCAACGCATGCAGATAAGCGCGAAGCTCCTCCTCGGGATGTCCATATTCGATCAGGAATCGAAGCGTGGTTTGAAAGAGGCACCCCTCAAGAACCATGAATTCGCCATCAGGGGTAAACCGCTGCCAGGCTTCAATACAACGTGCTGCGTAGCCGGGCTGCGAGGCTGTTTGCCTGAGGGGTTTGTCGATGACCGTGTGATCGATAGCTTCTTCCCTGTGCCAGGTACCGGACAATCCAAGGCTATTCAGGTGATCACAAAGGTCACCCGCTAGAGAGCTTTTTCCGGTGCCGGGCAATCCCTCAATCAGTATGAGTCTCATCAGCACCGCCGGACCCTCGCGTCTGGTACATGAACCAGAGGCTGTACGTCCACCCCAGTAACATCACCACGGTCGTCATATACGCGATCAGATCATGGCGTCCAATCAACACTTCTTCCACAGCAATCATCGCGAGCATGGTGCCGAATGTCCGCTGAATAATGATGAGAGCAAAAAAAGAGTACAGGATACTGATCGCAATAACCTGGGAACGTAAGAGCTTGCTGCCAACAAAATAGGTAACCGCGATGAAGCCAAACAGCACCGTCATGAAGACCGACAGGTCCAGAATCATCGCTTCTCTTTGCAGGTGATAAAGTTGCAACAGTTCAAACTCTTCAAAACTGCTGATCATCTTCCTGTAGTTCTCAAACCCATCAGGACTCAACGACTCGTTCATTTCGGCTCCCACAGTTCAATCGGGTTACCCTCAGGGTCGTATAGTCTTGCGAACCGTCCGTTAGGGAAGTTTTCCGGATTGACCTCGACCGAGATGCCCGCCGCCTCGAGCTGTTTCACCATCGCATCCAGATCACTGACCCGAAAATTCACCATCCACATCTTGTCAGGGTTGCCAAAGTAGGTGTTCTTCTTGCTGAACGGTGCGAATACCGTTGGACCCGCCTGCTGTTGCCAGGGCTGCTTTTCATAGGTCGTGGGTACCAGCGAAATACCGAGGTGCTCCTCGTACCAGGCTGCCAGGTTGGATGGGTCTTCAGCCCGGAAAAAGAGACCACCGATACCAAGGACTTTCTCCCTTTCGACAGCGTCGTCCGCCGTGACAAGTGGCGTTGTGAAAACTAACAAACAGCCGAGAAGAAACAGGTGCATCCTTTAAGCTCCCATGATTAACGTTGGCGGGTGCAGCTACCCGCAAGCGGGTTCCACCCTGGAATTATCCGCGCGACTCAAACAGTTCTACAACATTGCCAGAAGGATCCTGACACAGAATCTGTTTCCCGCCTGGCCCCTCAACAATATCGTTCAGAAAGGTCACGCCTCCTGCGCGTAAGTCCGCGACCAGTTGATCGATACCCTCAACGCTGAGCACAAAGCGAGCCCAGCCGCCGGGTTCCGGTTGAGCACCATCCGGCATCGGTTTCGAGGCAGACGCCGCAGGGCCTGCGACCCATAACTTCAAATCATCTTTCGACATAATCGCCATCGCCGGGCCAAACTGCTGCTCCAGATTGAACCCAAGTTTCGACACATAAAATTCAATTGCCTGCTCAACATCCTTCACGATATACCTGACCTGTGCCATCGCAGCCTCCTGTTGTCGTCAGTTTGACCCCTGTTTGTCGCCATACATTTCAAGCGCGACTTCAATCAACTCGATCTGCTGAATATCATCCATACCCCCCAGGTTGTGCCATTCACAGGCATCGCTGCTGCCATTGACCTCAGGGCGCAGTTCGCCGCCGAGTATCTCAACCTCATAAACAAAGCGGATATGGTGAAAGTCGTGATCATGCCCTTCGCCGGTTATTGAGTCGAAGCCGAGCAGACCGGTTGCACGTACCTGTAAGCCTGTTTCTTCAAGGAACTCCCGCACCATTGCATCCTCCGGGTGTTCGCCAAACTCGAGACCACCGCCGGGCAGGTTCCAGAAACCACCATCTGGTGATGGGCTCGCATACCGGCTCAGGAGAATACGCTGATCGACCAGAGCAAGGCCGTAAGCGGCTATCCGCGTCCTTCTCTCAAGGCTTTCCGTCACAAGTCTTTCTCCAATGGACAACGGCCTCAGTTTGCTGGAGGAATCCAGGCGTATAACAACACGTCCGTCAGAACCCCCGGCGCCAGGTTCGGAAACTCCATGTAGTTCCTGAGCCTGCCTTCAAACTCAAAACCACACTTTTCCATGACGCGTGCAGAGTTACGATGATCAAAGTGGCAGTAAGCAAAGAGGCGCTGGATGCCGGCCTGCGTACTGAGTTCGACGATGGCGTTTAAAGCCTCCGTGGCATATCCCTTACCCCACTCGTCCCGGGCAAGCACATAACCTGTCGTCGCAACGCCTGGTTTGACCAGGTCGAACCCTGTGCTGCCAAGAATGGCGCCTGACGATCTGTCGGTAATGAGGAATGCACCACAGTCCCTCTGCTGCCACTCATCCAGCCAGAACTCGACCACGCTTTTTGTCACTTCCAGTGTTTCATGGCGTGGCCATGACATATAGGTCGTCACCTCAGGGTCACTGGCGTAACGCTCAAACACTTCTTCCGCGTCATCAGCCCGGGGCCCGCGTATCACCAGGCGATCCGTTTCGAGTGCTTCAGGTACCTTCATATTCTTCTGCTACCAGTAACGCACCGGTGAGATGCCATCAGCCTCCACCAGATCTCGTTTCACTTCGTCGTAGTCGTAACAAGTCAGTTCCAGCTCGTGACCATAAGGATCAAAGAATCCAAACGAAAAACACAGATCCAGATCGATCATCGAGTCCGGCATCAGCGGCTGCCCGTTTTTCCCGTCAATTTGAATCGCACCACCCAGCGCACGCGCAAATGTAATGAATTCTTTTGCAGCAAGCCTGAAAGCTACCCCCATGCCGATGCCGTGCGTGAGCTCATGCCCCTCACCCGCCTGGAACAATGCAACGCCACTGTCGCCACCGTCTGCGCTCAGGTGAATCGGTGCACCGGGGATAGCCCACCAGTGCTTGTAAGCTTGAACCCGCTCAAAGCCTAACTTTTCTTCATACCAACGCGCGGCTTCCTCTCGATCAGGTACTACCAGGTGCATGTGATCCAGGCGACCCAGTTGAATCTTGTCCTTCATACTCGTATTCCTACCGTCTTAAATTTGCCGGTCTCATGCCGACTCTTTCACAACTGTCGCATCAACTTCCACGAGCTGAGTTGGATATCCCAGCCGAGCAACCCCGAGCAGTGTTGCAGGAGGTACAGCACTGGAGAACGTATCAGTAACTGCCTGCCAGGCAGTGGTCAGATTGTTCTGCTCTCCAACAACATAAATAACAAGCCGCTGAATATCTGAACGATCAAACCCGTAGCAGCCAAGAATAGTGTCCAGGTTGGCAAAACACTGCAGCGTCTGCGTATGTGCATCATCACCAACAATGTCACCCGTTGCATCATTCGGTACCTGGCCTGCCACATACAAGTGATCACCCTGAAGGCTGGCGTACCGATAACCCGGCGTCGGCGGTAATCCGGCGGCTATTTCCTTTTCGTTCGTATCACTTGTTCTTCCAATCAACTACTACACGCGTAACGCCGATCCCGCAGCATGCAGTTCATACCGCGTAACGAACCCTGATAAAGTGTTTGCACCCAACTTAGACCTGATCAGGTTGAGGATCAAGACAATGCCCGATAACCCGCCCATTGGTGTGCAGCGTGTTACCGTCAGGCTCGGATACCGTGACCCTGCCCAGGCGGTGCAGTTTCTGGCCGATGCATTCGGATTCCCGGAACGGCGTGACAAACGCCTGGAAGGAAAAGCCGGATCGATCATCGTCACCGAGGTTGCCGTTGGGGACGCCTACATCATGATTGGGCCGGCAGGAGCCCACGGTATATCGAGCCCGCTGGATACCGGTGCGCCAACCGAAAGCATCATGGTGTATGTCGACAACATTGATCAGCATTTTGAGGTAGCCCGATCAAATGGCGCCAACATCATCGTCGAACCGGCAGACCAATACTGGGGTGATCGAAGATACGAGGCGAAGGACCCCGAAGGCCATACCTGGTTCTTCCATGAGCGAACGCGAGAAGTTTCCGAAGAAGAAATCAGAAAGACTGAGGCGTCTTTCAGGGAATGAGGATCAGGCCGATCTTCTTTTGCGAATGATGTACCAGATACTGAGCAGCCAGCCGGACGCCATCAACATTGGTATCAGGTAGAAGACCACCGTGTTCGGCTCATTACCGGTGACATGCGCCGTAACCGAGAGGTTACGCATCGAGAGCTGGGTGTAATCAAAAATCAGAAACATCGACACCGCCGAATACAGGGCCGATACAGCAATCGCTTCGGCACGATCAAGCTTCTCTGCAATCAGGTAGGTCAGCACAAGGAAACCTGTCAGTAACGTGAGGTAGATGCTCATCTTCATGAACATACCTTCTCGTTGCAGGTAAGAAATCTGGATCAGCTCGAACAACGTCAGCTGGTCAAAAAAAGTTGCTGCTTCTGCCATAGTCCGAACCCTATAAATGGGAGTCGATCAGGGCCTGGTAATCCGGTGGGTAGATCTGTTTGTTCCTCTCCCAGTAGCTCTTACCCACGCTCGTCGACAGCAGGGGGATTGTCGCTTCAACACCGGCTTCCAGGTTTTCCTGTGTAAAGCCATTAATACTGGCTGCAGCGCGTGTCATTTGTAGCGTACAGAACAGGTTCTCGCTGATGAAGGCTTCCACCTTTATCGTTTCAACCCGACTGAGCGCTTCACCTGCAACAGCCTTGACGAGGATCTCAGCGATCGCACCATCGGTATACACGGATTGCCGCATTTCAGAGTAGGCGCGATACACATCATTGAAACTTGCCTGTTCAACCTGCTTCGTGTTCTGACGTATCTGCAGCGCCAGGTATACCAGTGATACAAGCACGGCGATTGCGGCAATAAACTCGCCAAGATTACCAAGCTCTTCAATCGTCATTGCTTCCTCCTGCTTCCCTGACACTACGGGCAACGAGTTTCGTTAGTCCTCATTCCCCTCTTCCACTTCATCCAGCACCAATTCGGTCATACTCCGCATCAATAACCGCCTGGAAGTTTTTGGACCAGTAGTTTTTCTTGCGGTCCCAATAGCCGCGTGCCCAGCGTTCCTGAGATAAAAACGTTGTGAGTACACCGGCGATAGTCACTTGCTGAATCTCAATCGCTTCGGTACTTACCTGCGTGTATAGCAACTCAAATGCGTTCATCCAGGAAATGAAGTGACTATCGAGCATGCGTATTTCAACCGGCGTCAACGACTCGCCAGCATTCGCCTTTTCCAGCGCCGCCGCCAACTCAGGGGATGTAGCAACCGAGTTGCTGACTCCTGCAAACGACTCCGTCATGTCCCTGAAGCTGGACACGTGCAACTCAGACTTGAGGTGTCGAACCTGCACAGCCAGGTAGGCCAATGTGCCGATAACGGCTATTGCACCCAGTATTTCGCCAATGGCGCCTATCGCTTCCCAGTTCATGCCATTTTCCTCATTCTATTTCCGGCCGCTTGCGATCTTTTCGCCACGTTTGTAGCGCTGTTAGCACGAGGAAACCGATAGTACCCAGAAAGAGCCCAAGAAAAGCCACAAAGCCAAAGGTGGTCTCACCACTACCGCCACCTTCTGCTTCCAGTCGATACGCTAACAGCCGCGAGTTGATCGCATTCTCTTCTGCAATTGCTTTCGCGTCTTCGATGGCCAAACGACTCATCGCAAGGTCATCGACCATGTTGCTAAACAAAAAAACTGAGAGCGCGATGTATAGAAAGATAACCAGTGTGGTGATACTCACCTTCAAACGATCCGGCGCGAAGTAAGCCATCACGATGAGGCCAGAGGAAATACCGATCCATAGCTCTGCTTTCGAAGCAATAGAGTCGCCGTAAGCATGCGCCTGCGCGAGCAGATCGACAATAACCGCGTATGCCTCAATATCCATCAGAAAAATCACGTCAGTTACCAACGAGCGTGCTAAGTGGCATCAGGCAGCTGTTGAGTAAAGGTCCAACGCTGACCATAAGGATCACTCACTGTATATCGCCGATTCCCACCGAAACGGTTACGAGCTTCCGCCCTGGGCGTTGCCGCTGAAGCCGGTCCAGTAGCGTAGTGGACAGGTGCCTCACGACGGCCGATCGCACCATTTGTCATCAGCGAACCACCATTTTCCTGGGACTGGTCCAAGTATAGCGACAATTTGGCAAACGGGTACCAGCGTGATTGTCAGACTCAAACGTTTCAACACACTCACCACCGAGCCTCTCGTACATCGATCTGGCCACTGTGTTTGATTCCAGAACGGTGAGGTAAACCGCATCGTCTTCAGCATGAGTCATGAGCCAGTCAATGGCCTGACGCATTAGTGATGATGCGATGCCTTTCTGCCTCTCGCCGCTTGCCACATGAAGGTTGTCAATCAACGACCCCCAGCGCATGTCTTCACGGATATATACACAGATAAAACCCAGGAGCACTTCGTTTTCCTGCGCAACCTGAATCAGCTGGTTTGCATTGTCTACCTGGAGTCTGCCGGTCCACAATGCCAGAAATTCTTTTGACAGCGCATCGGTTAACCCCTGTTCGTTGTTTGCGCAGAAGTTCCGAACATGTATAGCGCTGATCGCTAACGCATCGCCCGGCCGTGCCTTACGATATCCGATCATGCCGGGGTTGCCTCGTGATCTGATAAAGAGCCAAACAACTAACCCCCCTTAACCTCGTCGTTCAGTACAGCCTGCATTCTAGAAAAGAGTTCAGAGTAGCCAGGCGCCTGTTTCATTGCGTCCAGTAGGGACTGTTGGTTTTCGATTGGCTGGTTCTGACTGAGTTTCGATTTCCCTCTCATCTCCTCCACATCGACTTCGATACCGACAAGGGAGTTAACCAGACGAGTCGTAAATTCTTCAGGAGCGTCTGAGGTAAACCACCTCTGATCTCTTCCTGATTCCTGGCTGTCGGTCAATTCAGTGACCTGATCCAGAACCCAGTCGGGATCATCGCGCAGTGTGATGCGCCCGTGGCAGTGAACAACCTCGTAGTTCCAGGTTGGCACCACCCTGCCATGTGCCTGCTTTGTCGCATACCAGGATGGAGAAATGTATCCCTGCGGGCCATGGAACACGGCGATGCACGGACATCCGTCGCTGATGGATGTGCTGAGCAGGTTCGCTCTTGGGACATGTCCTTTCAGCCTGACGCTGGAAGTATCTGACGGATCGGGTATCAGAGGCAGGTGGTTAACAACCGGCAAGTCGCCCGTCTGGACGACAACTGTCGCCAGCGGATAAGCACTGATCAGGCTCAGCAGTTGTGAGGCATCCTTCTCTTCGAAGTGTTTGGGTATGTACATGCAATCATGTCCCTGCCGGAGTTACCCGGCCACATTTGGATCTTCCAACTTTTGAAGAAGCGCGGTGAAAGATGCTTCAGGTGTCGTCCCGGCCGTATCGATCACTATCCGGTCCATAGTCCAGTCATGGTACTCACGGTCTTCCACCTGCTGCCAGGTTGGCAGAATCAAGCCAGGGATATCTGTGGTGCGTGACTCAACGCGCAGGCGGTGTTCCTGCTTATCAGAACAAATCACCTCGATATTTGTCTTTGAGCAACCTGCGTCATCCGCGACGGCGTTCCATTCTCTTCTGGTCAGCTCAATCGGATTACATGAATCTGCGACAACATTCTTACCTAGCTTGAGGTTGTCTGACGCAATCCTGTAGGAAAGCCGATAGCCCTCGCCCTCCACCGCCACACCACAAAGATCACGCAGCGCCTGTTCAATGGTATCGATTCGAAGGAAAGCGCAATCGAGCTGTGCGCTCAGCATTCTGGCAAGCGTTGACTTACCAGACCCAGGCAGGCCGGAGAAAATATACAAGGTTGGCGAGTTGCCGGGCACTAGAGAGTCGTCACGTGTTCAGTGAGATTTGATCGCTTGCACAGGATCGAAAGAAACTCCTCTGCTCGGGGTATCGGGTCGTGCAGGTATTGATCGGCGCCTCGCATGCCTCGCTGATTCAGTTCACCTGTATCGAGCAGATCAAAATCAACCCTCACTTCAGCACCCCTCCAGCCGGGATGTTTAACAGACCACTTTCTGCTGTGATGCTCGAGCAGTTTTTCCCGTGGCATAAAGCCGCGCGCGTCCATAGCCCAACCGCCATTTGTCACAAAGATGTGATTACCCTCAAACGCTGAAGCCGGTTTTATCCAGACAGCATAAACGTCATCGGTATTGAATCGTTTGAGGTACACCCCGGCAAGGATATGGCATGCACCGTTGCTGAAGAAAATCCTGTTAGATAGATGCCAGCGTGCATGTGGGTCGGCTTTTACGGATGGGTCCAGAAAAAACACCTAGTCTTCCACTGTTTTAAACATGCGTTGTCGGAACGTGCTGTAACCTTTCCTGTCATAAAGGCCAATGGCACGTTCGTTGGTTGACCAGACATCCAGCATGAGCATTTTGAGTCCATTCTCTTTTGCCCAGGCCTCTGACGCATCCATCAGCGCTGTGCCAATGCCGCCACCACGGAGCGATTCTTCAACCGCAATCTCATCAATCCAACCGTATGGCCTGTGCTTCATGCCGGGGTCACCACCAGTGCCTTTTCGAAGCTGGACCAGGCCAACGACCATGTCTTCCCTTTCACAGACGAGCAGCGCCAGGTCATCGTCATCCAGGTACTTCATGAATTCATCCATCGCGATGCCGGACAGATCCGTCATCCAATCGGGTTCGAGGGACGCATGGAACGCTGAATCCTGTTCAAGGATTCGATTGACAACCTCGTAGTCTGATTGTGCAGCTGGTCTGATTATGTCGGTCACTGCCGTATATCGCTTTACAAAAGCCAGGTGACACTCAATGCCATCAGGATGATTTACCCCACTTCTCCCAGAACTCCTGCGCCGTGATGCCGAACAACATGACATCGTGACGCGCGCCTTTGGTAAAGATCATTTCCCGCTGGGTTCCCTCCAGTTGAAAACCCAGTCGCTCCTGTAGGAGCAATGATCCTTCATTGAAGCTGTATACCCTGCCGGTCGCACGATGATATCTGCGCTCTTCAAAGTAATAACGGAGCAGGATGCGCACTGCATCCAGTGCATACCCCTTGCGACGATGTTCCGCAAAGATGCTGACGCCGTACTCAAAGTTGCCCGACTGAGCATTACATGCACTTGTATTTATCGCGCCAACAAGTTCGCCATCTTCAAGCGACTCAATCGCAAGAGAACACGCGTCACCAGTTGGATACTCCAATGATTTCTGGTTCATCGCGGTCATGGTGCCTTCCGATGCCGGGTAAACAACAAATCCGTCACCGTAGAGTCGCATGTCATCCGGTACGCCATCGGCAACATAGCGAGGAATATCTGCAGCGGTTTTTGCGCGGAGCAGGACTTTATCGCCTCTCCAAATACTCGATTTTCTTGATTCTTCGTTCATCTTCGTCACTTTAGGATAGCGCTCATTTCAGGCGCCGGACCATTGAAGTGTGCATGCAGTCCGGGCGTTCACCTCAACCCTGGTGACATGTCGCCACGTTTGACGTCATGTTAGACGTACTCTTGCGGATGCAGTTTCCTTAACTGCGTGTTGCCCCAGTCTCGAAACTCTTGATCATATGAACTAGCGGGAATGACCTCTGTATTCCACCAATCCAGCACCAGTTTTGACGGGAACATTGCAAACACCAGAAAGTCCCGAACCTGGAACCAATAACCCTCATCTGCGATGCCTGATTTGTAGGTCATAAAATCTTTGTTCGCGGTGTTAAAAACCGCCCGCAGAACCATTTCAATGTTCAACCAATCCTCTGTGGACAAGTCATCCCGGCGTTCCTCACTGAAGGTACGGACACGAATCATTGCAGATCGCAACTCGGGCGTAGAGCCTATCGTCAAAGCAAAATTCGTGAATTGATCCGAGCTGTCTCTCACCGCCAGAAGCCGAGTCTGGTTCGTGTTATGACGTATCTGAATTGCCAGGTAGATCAGGGTCGCAATAGTTGCAACTGCTGCTACAAGTTCACCAATGGATCCAAGGTCTTGAATGGAGAGCATGTACGTCTAGTACCCAGTTACTGCGTGAAGTTACATGGTGTAAGTAATGACGAGTGAAGCTTCAAACAGGACGCGCTTCAGCGCGTTACGCCCGATGAGCCTGCTGATTAGATTATAACGTCTCAATTCGATGCTTGCTTCTGCGCCTGCGCGAACCAGTTAAGCACTTGTTGCAGGTACTCTGGGCCGTATAGTTTCAAGAATTGCTTTGTGTAGTGATCTTTGTCGTCATTCAAGGCAACAATCCTTTTCGCGATGTACTCAGGTGTCAGCTCGAGCCCACACTCCACAATGATGCAATGACGCCACTCATCATAATTTGTGGGAATAAATCCTTCTTTCATTCTCAACTACCTCCTTAAGTTAAATTCTACGGCAAACAACACCAATCGCAGCGAAAGGTTGAATGGTCTGCTTCTCCTTAATGTTTTGTGTGTGGTTCGATTCACGATCGTTCGAAGCGAAGTTCTGCCCATGAGATCTTTTCCAGTTCGTCGCATTCGGCTTTAGTCTGCCTTAGAACATCTTCTCGTATTTCTTTGCTCAGGTCCCCCAGAAAAGCCGGGTGCATAGCCGCAAAGTCAATACTGGCATGGACTGATTCATCGCGCATTTGAATTGAAACCTCGGCCAGGTGAAATCCACAGCCCGATGCGACCTGGTCAAGCGTTTCCCGCCGCCGACGCCTGGGCGGGGCTACTCTGTGTTCTTGAAGTGCTGGCAGTCCGCGACTATCAAGCACCCGATTCAGCACGCTTTTCCATTCCCTGCGTTGGTCCAGATGCGCTGTTTCCTCGAATGAATGTCCCCACAAGTTCGCCAGGAAGACAGACCCGGGATTCAGCATTGCTGCCAGGGCAGGTAACGCTGTGGATTCATCCATCAGGTGAAAAGCAACATTCGCAATTGCAGCATCTGCTTTGGATTCCATTGGAGGAAATTCTTCCGTTGTCCCGACGAATACTGCTACTTTGTCGGGCAGTCGCTTCTTGGCGAGGGCACACATTTCTTCTGCGGGCTCGATCAAGGTGATTTGAGCATGGGGAAAACGTCTGAGGACACCCTCAGCGATTAGGCCACTCCCGCCCCCAATGTCGAACAGGTGTCCCTTGAAATCTGGGGGAAGCATCTGGATGAGACGATCACCCATCTTACGAAAATGAGGCCAGGTATCGATTAGTCGATCATAGCCGCTGGCCTGAACGTGCCATCTGTTTATGACCTGTTCCTGCGTCGGCTCGAACGGCTTTGTCACAGTGTTTCCCCAGGCGCGTACAACCCAGTTACACGGCGAATAGGGACGGCCGTCCGACGCCGCGGATCAAAATGTGATCTACATTTCGTTTGGGCCGCGCAAGACCGGGCCGGCCCAGTTCGCAGGTGCTTGGTCTGGGTGAGCGAAGCGAACGACTTCAACCCCATGTTATCTGGCTGGCTGTTTTCACTGTTCGCTACGCTTGCGGGAGTGCCACATGAACGCAAGACTGAGTAAGTAACCAATGAAATTGGTTACAGCGATGGCCTCGAAAATAAAACGCATGTCTTGTCCCGATCGGTGGATTTCTAACGCAATCGCCTGATTGGCTAATCCCACATAACCCGCGATCGTTATCAGAACCATTACAGAATAGATAAGTGTGATTGCCGTCAGCTGAAACGATGTAAGTTTCTTGGCCGCGATATATGCAGTAACTAAGTAGGCTGAGTAAACGGTCATGAGTACAGCCACTTGCTCCAGTCTTGTTGAATGAAGAATTAGAGCTAGCTCAGCTAACTCCATATTGCTCATGCCTACATAATAGCTTGGGTCAGTTGGATCCAATTTCTAGCACCTTTCCCATGTTACGCATCAAGACACCCGTCGAGAATCCAAAGTTGATACACCACTACAGCAGTTCTTTCTGGAAAACATCAGCAGCGACTATCAACTCTGTCATCGAATCACCTGGCCCCTTACCTCGAAAAGCGTTTAGTTGACCTTCCGATTCCCAAGCCTCGTAAATGTTTACCCTGTTCTTTTCAAGCGGATCAGCGGCCACAGTGAAGTCAACACATCCAGGTGTCTGTCTGGCTTGGATCATCGCTTCACGAGAAGCTTCCAAAAACTCATCTCGTCTTCCATCTGCTATTTCGAGTTTTCCGGCTACGATGATCATTGGTTGTTCGCGCAAAACGCATAACACCGTGACCTCAACACCATGTTATGCGTACACCTCATTCTCGATACTCGCGGGAAAACCGGAACAGAAAATAGAGCGTTGCTGATGTACCGATTGCGAAAGTTGTCATCCGGAGCAAACCCAAAGGGGTGCCAATTGTAGGGAGTTCCCGCTCAATCTGATTCATATACATAATGGCAAGGGTGCCAGAATCGATCAGTCGCCCCATATATAGCAGGGAAAACAGACCGTAAAGAACTGCGATGACTAGCAGGACTCGTTGCTTGAGTTGAGCCCCGACAACGTGAGTGACCACGAGAACCGCGAAGGTTGCAGACATCCAAATGTTGAAACTCGTATCGATCTGCTCGAGCGATATCAGCATCAGTTCGTGCAAACCTTGCTGATCAATTTCCATTTTTGGCACCGTGCGCATAGCAACCCGTTAACCGGCCAAGCATGAGTTGTTTGGCCCGAAGGAGCGAAGCGAGTGACTTCAACTGCATGTTTATGTGTCTCTCCGCCTAGAATGATGCATGAACAACAACGAGATTATGAATGCAAAAAAGTAAATCAAAGTCACAACCAATGGAGTCCATTCACTAAACACCATCTGCCCTACGAATTTTGATTCAAGTGCAGCAAGTTCATTCGAGATGACTGACAAGACAGTGATGTCTCGATGTAGTTGTGTTAAGCCAAGCCCCATGACGAGCGTGTAGACGGTGTTGGCAGATACGATTTCGACGGTAGTCAATTTTCTTCCAACAATATGAGCAACCACGAAGTAACCAAACAGCACGGTAATATACAGCGCGATTGAAGGCGCAATACTGCTGTTCATCTCAGCGTAGAGTTGTAGCAATTCCGATTCGCTCATGACGACATACAAAACCCAGTTACACGGCCAAGCAACAAGTACTTGGTCCGAGTGAACGAAGTGAGCGGCTTCAACTGCATGTCAGGTGCCTCTTCTCCTTACCTGAAAAAAGAGTATGAGACTTACAATCCAGCAGACTAGAAGGAGGCCAAAATTAACTATAACGGTCCAGTAGGTGTCTTGACCGGAAATTGCAAAAGTAACGTCAGCCAACATGTTTGTTGAATCAACAACTGAGAAAATCAGCCAAAATGTATAAGCGCTGTAGAGCGATACAAGAGATACGGCTTGAAATCTATTCAGTTTAGCAGCAACGACATACGCTACTGTCAGAAAACCAAACAACAGGGTCATGTAGATCGCCATCTCGATACCAATGATTTCTCGGACAAGAAAGTAGGTCTCGTTTAGATCACCTTTCGAGAGGCTCTTGTAATACTCAACGCGGTCAAACTCCATCGTTGGCACCTAATACCTAACTAAGCTGCCAGCGCAAGCTGGCGCAACGGTTGCGCAATCAAGAGATATGACCGCTTCGTTGGTCTGCTTCAACTTCATGTTACGTGCCTGTCTTGGGTCTAAACAGGACAATTGAAACAAACATCAGCGTACCAAAGAGCAATGCCAGGAACAGACATACCTCGTATGTGACTTGATTGGGTTCGATTGGCCAGGAAACCGCGTTCATCAAATGGAGCACCAACGTAGCTGGGATCATCAATTGGATAAGTACGTTTAGGGGTAGAGGGACGACTTCCCTAACCAAGGTAACCGCCTCTCTACCTGCAATCACGAACACGATGGGGGTAGTTAATAGCTGAAAGACAATCGCCCCAATCGAACATGCTTGCCACACCTCGGGTGTGATGGGAGCACTTCCCGCCACCCACGATGGCAGAAAGGCAAATATCGCAACAATAACTCCAGAGCTAACGATGCCGATAAATCGAAGCTTATCAATGAGATGCAAATCTCCTCTTGATAAGAAGACCGTCACCAGTCCAGAAACACCTAACAGGGTGATCGCCATTTCAGCAATCGACTGCAGGGAATCTGTATTCATCGAGGATCTGTACGAGGCACACAACACCCAGTTAAGCGGAGCGGCGTAGCCACGTCCGAACAATGGATCTGTAGGCGGAGTCGCGCCTTCAACTGCATGTTAGGCGCCTTCACGTGACGTCATACTTAGCAAACTCTAACCTAACGCGATTTGGTATCTCGATATCTAATACCTTAAATGCGTTGTTTATTTGTTCGTAGGCTTTCGTTCGCGTGGTCTGTTCGCCATAGATTTCGGTCATATCTAATAGGCCTAGTTGCTCTTGGTATATCACGTTGTCCAGATAGAAAAGCCAATAATTCATGTAAGCCACTAACTTAGCCTTATCGATCTCGGTCATTTCCATAACTTCTTCAGGAGATGCAGCAAATCTGGATAGAATTTCTGGAAGATCGTCGCCCATCTCCTTTAGATGCAACCTTGCACGGGAATCGAACCTTGCCTGGTAAGCCTGGCTTAGCGAAATTTGATTACTGTGCCGGACCTGAATTGCCAGATAGATCAACGTAACCAGGACAGCAATACCGCCTACTAACTCTCCAATACTACCTAGTTCAGCGATAGTCATGAGCCACCTGACACCTGGTTAAGCAGCCGCGCTGCAGCGTGAAGTGCTGATGAGAGCGGCCCGAGGCAGTGACGCCAGGGACGACCGACTTCAATTGCATGTTATGTGCCGCTCTCTCTATCAATGAGTTCATTAACTACCGTTCTAAAGTCCACCGGGAACTGCCCCCTGTTTTGAAGCCACCAACCTCGGAACGGTTCGCCACCAAGGAAAGATAACATCTCTGATCGATATTCCTCTTCCCCAAAATAATCGTCTATTGCGCCGACTCGGGCGCTGTCCCAAATATTGAATTCCTGCCAAACAAATTCGCCGCACATCGCATCTAGCCTGACTTTTTCGGTTTCGGAGAGGTCATTTTCAGGATCACTTGCTTTTACTACTAGTTCAGCATTTGATTCTTGAAGAAGCATTTGCCGTATAGAACTTGCTTGTACGCCTATTGCATTGTATTCGGATCGGCGTAGTTGTTTCGTGTTCTGTCTAATCTGAAAAGACAAGTAGATTAGGGAAACGATTACAGCGATCGAACTTAGAAATTCACCAATGTTGCCCAGATCGGATATTGTCATTGTTTGTAATGCCTTGGGACATAACACTCAGTTAAGCAGCGAAAGGGTGCGGCCATCCGACGCCGAGGATCAAATTGTGATTCACAATTTGAGCGCAGCGATGCGGTGCCCCGATGCTTTGTCCGAGCGAATGAAATGAGCGGCTTCAATTGCATGTTAGTTGCCTTTTCCTCGAACATACAAATGCAGATACATCAAACTCGCAAGCCACGCTAGTAGAACCGGTATCAAGGTGACGAAATAAAGATCAATTCCAGGCATTTGCTGAAAAGCCCATCCTTCGGGATAGATCTCGAAATACCGTTCAACCGTTTTGATGATCCTGGTACAGCCACCAAACATACCGCCCAAAGGACCCAGCAAGAAGAGGCTATAGATTGCTGTCATTCCGAGCGCTGCGACTTTCGATAACTTCTCACCGGCCATGTAAGAAGCGACTATGTATGCAAAGGTAACGACAACACTATTCATCGCAGCATTCACAACCAGGTCTAGAGCCAGGTGATACGCCTCAATGAACTCGAATTCCGACATGACACCTAACACCCAGCCAAGCGGCAAATTGCGCGGCAGTTTTTCCGAGGAAGGAACGAAGTGACCACTGACTTCAACGTCATGTTATGTGCCCCTGCTTTCGATCAACTCACCTACGAAAGCTTTGAACCTCGGATCAAAAGTACTTGCCGGAGAGTTCCAAAACTCCAAAACTCCCGGCAACTGCAGAAACCTCTCATAGGCGGGAACTTTTGAATCAAAGAAGACTTTGTCCACTGTTCCGAGTTCATATTGCAGGTAAAGAAATTCAAATGTATTGAATACCTGAATCATGTAGGTGTTGTATCGCAATCTGTCTTCCGGGCTAAGGTTGGATTGTTCTGTGCCTCCAGCGATGATCAGCTTTGCAAGCTCATCTGACTCATAAAGGGATTGTTTTTCCAAAGCACTAACCGCAGCCCAGTGTTGGATTGTGGAGGCGCGTGAAGCGCGCGTGTTCTGTCGTACCTGCAAAGCCACGTAGATAAGAGAGACAACAACGGCTATCGCAGAAACCGTTTCACCAACCGCACCGATTGCATCCCAGTTCATGGCACATCCTTGGACACATAACACCTGGTTGAGCGGTGCTGCGAGGTAACGTGAAGCTGCGAAAGAATGGCAAAGCCATTCGCAACTTTGCGTTGGCTTGCTGCGTCCGAGGGCGCGCCAGCGACCGACTTCAACCACATGTTAGGCGTCTCTCTCAAAAACGTTTTCTTCGACGTAGTGTACAAACGAATCTGTTAAATCCCATTCGCGGAATGAATCCCAGACGCCATACATTGCTGGGTTCCCGGTCATCGCTTGCTTGAATCCTCGCATGCGTGAGTTAAAAATCTCCTCGCTTACAGTATCTTCTTTGTAATGTAAGTAAATCGTCTCCATCTGATAGAAGAGTTTCATAGCGAACATACTGAATCTCAACTGTTCTTCCTCGGACAATTCCTTTCCTGCATTCATCCGAACAAAGAGCTCAGCATTCTCAGCAAGGAAATCAGAGATGTTCATCGCCAGCCCACTATACGTTTGATAAGTGGAAGACCGCATTGCTTTCGTGTTCTGTTTTAACTGAGTGGTAAGGTACAACAGAGTCGCTATCACTCCGATTGCACCTAGTATTTCTCCGAGTGATCCCAGTTCTTGAATTGTCATATAACGCCTAACACCCAGTTAAGCGGCGAAGGTGCCGAGGATCAAAATGTGATTCACATTTTGAGCGCAGCGATGCGGCGCCCCGATGCTTCGTCAGAGCGAATGAAATGAGCCGCTTCAACTGCATTTTAGGTGTCACCCCCCTTCCTCGCTTGAATAAAAAGCACTACGCTTAGTATCCAGGCAGAGACCAGAATCCCGCCAGTTATGTACAAAGAGAAAAATATGTCATCTCCAGTCAAGACCCAAACAACAGTCGCAACACCAGTTTGAGAATCGATCACGCCAAATGCGACATAGGATATGAATACTGTATAGAGACCGGTAAGTGCGACCGACTGGAAGTTCGAAAGTTTCTCAGCAACTAGATACGAAACACTTAAGAAAGCGAACAGGACAGTCATATACATCATGATGTCATTGAACAATGCACTGCGTGCTGTGTAATAAGTATCGACCAACTCGTAGTTGCTCATTTCCTCAAAGAATCTTATTGCCTCAGGTTTCATCAGAAACATAACACCTGGTTAAGCGGCAAACTGCGCAGCAGTTTGTCCGAAGGAGGAGCGAAGCGACGAGTGGCTTCAACTGCATGTTAGGTGTCATCCGTGGTTGGCCTCAACAAAATGAAGAGCACGAAACTAGTCGTCATATTGATCAGCGCAAAAACTAGCACGATCTCAAAAACCCATGCGTTGGATTGCAATGATCGGAGTGACCGGAATCGTCGCTATGTTTGCGACTGAGGGCGAGCTGACACCTCTCGATCGAGTGCGCTTTGCTTCAATTGTTGCACCAGGAATTCTCACTGCGGTAATGGCTCATGTTCCCATTTGGGTGAGCCGCGCTAACGTTGAGGAAGCGGGTGTTTGGCAGATTTCAAGTGGGATCTATCTGGTAACCTTCTTGGCGGCGTCAGCCTCGTTAGGTCGCTATGACTTTGTTAACGGTCGTCTTCTAAACAAGTTCTTTGCAAAGCATACGATTTATCTATTCTCAACGATGCTTGTCTTATGCAATATCATTTTGCTCAGCATGAATGCGGTTTCTTGGTTTGGTCGCTCGGACGAAGCACCTGCGATAGTTCGCACCTAAGTACAATCCAAGACCGCATGCTTTGATAAAATCATTTTTTAGAGCGGAGCACATAACCATCAACAAACTCGAAACACTACAGGCAACATTCGGATACGACGCTTTCCGCGCGCCCCAGGCAGAGGTGATCGACGAATTGCTGGATGGGCGGGATACCCTGGTGCTGATGCCAACCGGGGGTGGTAAATCGCTCTGTTACCAACTGCCCGCGCTGCTAATGGAAGGTACGACCATCGTCATCTCGCCTCTGATAGCGTTGATGGAGGATCAGGTCACGCAGGCGAAGCAATTGGGCATTAGCGCTGCATACCTGAACTCCAGCCAATCGTTCGAAGAAAGAAACGACGTTCTTGATGCTCTTGCCGCGGGTGAGCTGTCACTGCTCTACCTTGCACCTGAGCGACTGCAGATGGAAGAAACCCTCGAGATGCTGGATGAACTCGAGATCTCGCTTGTCGCCGTCGACGAGGCACATTGCGTGTCGCAATGGGGCCACAACTTCCGACCGGACTACCTTGAACTACGCATCTTCAAAGAAAGGTTTCCCGACATCCCGCTCATCGCGCTGACCGCAACCGCAAATGAACAGACACGCGAAGAAATCCTGGAGCGGCTCGGCATCAGTCACGCGCGCACCTTTATCAAGGGGTTTGATCGACCGAACATCTACTACCAGGTGCAACAGAAAAGTAACCCGAAACAACAACTGCGAACTTTCCTCACCGGTCGTGAGGATCAGCCGGGTATCGTCTACTGTCTGTCACGCAAGAAAGTCGATGAAACCGCTGCCTGGTTAAGGGGCGAGGGTTTTAACGCGTTGCCTTATCACGCAGGGATGGCAGCAGAAGACCGACAGGCAAACCAGCAACGCTTTTTGAATGAAGAGGCCGTTGTCATTGTTGCCACCATTGCCTTTGGCATGGGCATTGATAAACCGGACGTGCGTTTTGTTGCCCACATGGATCTGCCCA
Organism: Pseudomonadales bacterium; assembly: GCA_963921285.3. Classification (GTDB taxonomy): domain Bacteria; phylum Pseudomonadota; class Gammaproteobacteria; order Pseudomonadales; family Azotimanducaceae; genus UBA9659. The sequence goes on along the minus strand of CAWUFD020000015.1, from coordinate 3,465,754 downwards.
AAAGTGTCGAGGCTTACTACCAGGAAACCGGACGCGCCGGTCGCGACGGCGAGGCTGCCGATGCATGGATGGTTTACGGGTTGCAGGATGTCGTACTGCTGCAGCAGATGGTTCGCGCCAACACCAACGAAAAACAGCTGCGGATTGAACAGCACAAGCTTAATGCGATGCTGGCCTTTTGCGAGATGACGGAGTGTCGCCGGCAGGTCTTACTCCGGTACTTTGGTGAGGATCTACCCGAGCCCTGCGGTCACTGTGATAACTGCATCACGCCGAGACCTACTTTTGATGGCACCGAAGCTGTGCAGAAACTGCTGTCTACCATCTACAGAACCGAGCAACGGTTTGGCGCCAACTACATCATCGATGTGTTGCTCGGCAAAGAGAACGACCGGATCTTCAGCTTCGGTCATCACCACCTGTCGGTACACGGCATCGGCAAAGAACTGAATGCCAATGAATGGCGCAGCGTCATCAGGCAGGTGGTGGTGCGCGGTCTCGTCGATGTTGATGTCGCTGGCTACGGTGGGCTCAGGCTGAATCCATCCTGCAAACCCATCCTGAAAGGTGAAACCAGCATCGAACTGCACCGGGATACCACCCCCACCCGGGCACCCAAGGTAAAACGGTCATCGATTGCTGCTGAAGATCTTGTCTATGACGAACTCTTATTCGAAAAACTGAAAAACCTGCGATCAGAAATCGCGCGAGAAGAAAGTCTTGCACCCTATATGGTGTTCCACGACCGGACATTGAAAGAGATGGCGGCAATGAAGCCCACAGACAGGGACGCGCTACTCACAATCAACGGCATTGGCGAAGCCAAGGCGGACCGGTTCGGTTCGAGGTTCCTCGAGTTACTCGACTAACAATCAGGGTGTCGGTTCAAAGTTGGGCGCGGTTCTGAAACCGTCCCGGTTCGGCATGATGACCTGCGAGAGATTTTCGTTATCAAGCGTTGCGCCTACCTCAAGAACGTCATTCAGGAATAACACGTAAGCGGTCACCGCATAAACCTCATCGGCTGTCAGCGACTTTTCCATCCCGTAGGGCATCGCTCGATTGATGTAGTCAAACAGCGTGGTTGCATAGGGCCAGTAACTGCCAACAGTTTTGATTGGGCGCGGCGTTGCGAGCGAACCCATGCCGCCCGCTATCGCATTACCCTGCATTTTTCCGTCAAGCGCATGACAGGAAGCGCACTGGGCTTCATAAATCACCTTGCCTGTTGAAACTGACCCACTTCCCTGCGGTGCACCTGTACCATCCAGGGTCACCACGGATTCAAAATTGGCCGGCGCGGGTTTGCCGAGGCTGGGCTTGAGTTCATGACTGAGTTCGGCCAGCGCAGTGCTGCTGAGTAGCAGCGAAATCAAAAAAATACTACCCGTAAACATTGCTCACCCTGCCACTCTCCGCCACAGCCCAGCTCTGGATCCCGTTATAGTGATAGATGATGACGGCAGACTTACCGGCTAGCGCACTATCGCGGTCCGGTTGGATGTTGCCTGCAGTGTCAGTGGCGCGACTCTGCAGAACGGCAGGCTGACCATCCCACCGCCAGGGAATACGGAACCTGACCGGGCGTAATGGTCCAGGCTCTGACTGCAGCTCCGCTGACGCCCAGCTTTTGCCGCCGTCCGCGCTCACTTCCACTTTACGAACAGCGCCGAAGCCTGACCAGGCGATCCCACTGATTTCATAAACACCTTTTCCGGGCAGGTTCATCTGCCCAGAAGGAGAAGTGATCAATGACTTCACTTCCATGCGCAGGGAGAACTGTTCCGCTGTGCCGTCGGTCATGAGGTCTGTGTACTTACTGGTTTCTTCCCGGGTATGTGCCGCCTGGTTCATCACCTTCAGACTGCGCAGCCATTTGATACTGAGGTTGCCTTCACATCCCGGCACCAGCAGTCGCATCGGGTATCCGTGTGCTGGCCGCAAAGGTTCGCCATTCTGGAAGAGAGCGACCATCGCATCGTCCAACGAAAGAGACATGGGCAGGCTGCGGTTGTTACCTGAGGCATCAGCACCTTCTGCAATCACCCAGGTCGCATTTATGTCTGCCCCCACTTCATCAAGCAGGTAATGCAGTGGTACGCCGGTCCACTCCGCACAGGATACGAGACCGTTTAACTCACCCGCCGTCATATCCCTCGGGCCCGGAAGCGTGTTCTGGTAGCTGTTACCGGAGCATTCCATGAAGAGCACACGGCTCTGCATCGGGTAACGCAGCAGCGCCTCGTAACTGAACGTCAGTGGCTTTTGCACCATGCCGAACACGGTGAGCTGATGTCGTGAAGGATCTATATCAGGGATGCCGCTGTGGTGACGCTCGAAATGCAGGGCGTTTGGCGTGATCGTGCCGTTGAGCATCTGCAGCGGCGTTGAGGATGAACCAGCTTCGGGCCCAAACGGGGCTGCATTGATTCGTTCGCGTTTCAGCGAAGCAAATCTTGAGGGAGAACCGTAGTCACTTGCCGGTGCACCGGGTCTGGTCATCCAGTCTTCATTCGCAAGTACCGGCGTCATCAGCGCGGCTGTCGTGGCACCGGTACCGAGCTGCAGGAGTCGTCTGCGACTCAGCAGACCATTACCGACAATTTCATCACTCATGAGGATATCCTCCTGCTGACAAAGAGCAGGTCAATCACCGTGCAGAACGAGATGAAGATCAGCGCCAGAAGAAATCGTGGATCAGAAAAGTAAACGGTGTTTTCAAGTGGATAGGCTATCGTCTTGGTCAACGCCGCTGTCTTGAATTCATGTTTGCCGTAAAAGGCAGGGTTGGTGACGATATCGAGCAGGTCCCGGCGACTGCGGTAACGCATCAGCGCGGCCTGGTCCCAGGTTTCGGCATTCTCAATACCCACAATGTCCATCGAATAGAACACAGCCTGACCAAAATAGATCGGGTGTGATGCGCGCTGGAACAGTGCGGGATACATATGCTCCATGTAACGACCCATCAACTGGCTGGCAGACTCTCCCGGCGCCGCACCTTCAACATCTGGTGGGTTTTCCGCCATGTCGATGTTGTTCAGCATGAGGAACTGCCGGCCGGTGTCTTCTTCCATAAACTGCCGCAGTCTCTCTATTTGCTCCGCGGGCCTGCCCTGCTCTTCGAAAAGAGAAACATAATGATCAATCTCTTCCTGGCTGAGTGGGCCTTTGAGGTCTGTGTACCAGAAGGTGAACACCAGGTAGATGACCAGGGGGATCAGGTAGAGGAGCTTTCGGCCCATGTTGTTTCCTTTTTGTTTTGACGGGGCTTTTGCATGTTAACCCAGGGGGGTGGGTTTGTTGACGGTTGGGATCTCTCCGCTTCGGGGCTTCGCCCCTTCGGTCAGCGTGATCCGGTCGAGATGACGACATCTTAGTCATCTCGACCGAAGCGGAGAGATCTCAAACCGCAGATGTTTACGAGCAAGCCCTGACCTGTGATCATGCATATGCCCAGTGCCACATGGTCGTCACATGCCCAGAAAAAAGAGTTTCGACAAAATCTACAAACGCGCGGTGAAGCTGAAGGGCGAAGCCGGACTCAAAGCGTCTTTGCCCAAGCCCGCCACGGCCGCACAGCTGAAGAAAGCGAGTGACAGCGATTACCTCGAAGAGATGACCAAGTGCATTTTCCGTTCAGGTTTTGTCTGGAGGGTGGTCGAAAACAAGTGGCCAGGTTTTCTTGAGGCGTTTGCAAACTTTAACCCTCGCGCTGTTGCCAACTTTTCTGACGAGCGCCTTGAGGAGCTGACGCAGAATACAGACATCATCCGTAACCTCACAAAAATTACCGCGACCCGCGATAACGCTGCGTTTGTCCTGCGCACCGCCGAAGAACATGGTTCGTTCGGCAGCTTTCTTGCAGGATGGCCTGAAGACGACATTGTTGGTTTGCAGCTTTATCTGAAAAAAGAAGGCAGCCGCCTCGGTGGTCACACCGGTATGTTCTTCCTGAGGTTCGTCGGCAAGGATACATTCATGTTCAGCAAGGATGTCGTCGCTGTGCTGATTGAAGAAGGCATCGTGGAAAAAGAACCCACCAGCAAGTCTGCACTCGCGAAAGTACAGGAAACGTTCAACAACTGGCGGGACGAAACCGGCCTACCCTATTGCCAGCTGAGTCGCATCATGGCGGCATCCAAACCCTGATGGATGACCTCAGCGATGCGCAACTCAGTGAATACAAGGAAAAGCTCACGCAACTGGCGGGAGAGTTGCAGGAACTGCTCGACAGCACGGAATCCGGTGCACAGCCAGTCAAACTCAAAGACAACCAGGGTCGCCTGTCACGCATGGATGAAATGCACAACCAGAGCATCCTGCTGGCCAACCGCAACGTGACAAAAAATCGCCTTAAAGCAGTGATTCGTGCACAAAGCCGAATAAAGGAAGGCAGCTACGGCTTCTGTGAGTTATGTGATGAGCTGATCAATACCGCTCGACTGGATGCGTACCCCGAAGCCAGTATGTGTATCGAATGCCAGAGCGACGTGGATAAACAGAATTAAGGGAGAAGTGTTATGACAACGATGACCGGTGGCGAAGCCGTTTACAGAACTCTGCTGGCTGCAGGTGTTGATCACGTGTTCGGCATTGTTTCTGTACACAACATTCCGATTTACGACGCTATCGCAAGTGGTGGTGGCATCACCATGGTGGACGTTCGCCATGAGCAGGGTGCGCTGCACGCGGCCGACGGTTATTCACGCGCTACAGGCAAACTCGGCGTTGCGATTACCAGCACGGGTCCGGGCGCCGCCAATGGCATGACAGGACTGTTCGAAGCGGGGTTTGCGTCTTCTCGCGTTCTGATGATCACGGGCCAGGTGGAAACTCAGCACTACGGCAAGGGTAAAGGTGTGCTGCATGAAGCAGAGCAACAGTTGACTATGCTGCGGCAGGTTACCCGCGTCAGTGAGAGCCCTCGCACGACGACAGAAATCCCGGCACTGCTCAGCCGCGTTATTAACGACATCATGAGCGGTCGTCCGCAGCCGGGTGCCATTGAGATTCCTGTGGACCTGCAATACGCGAGTGCAGACCACGATATCCCGCAGAGCATTACCGGTAGCCAGGTTGTACCTGAAGAAACCAGCCTTGATGCCGCAGCCGGCGCTATTTCAGAAACGGGCAAGCGTTTCATACTTGCAGGTGGCGGCGTCCTGCGTGCGGATGCAACCGATGAATTGATTAAACTTGCCGAATCTCTCGATGCACCGGTCTACACCACCACCAACGGGCGTGGTGCTATTCCGGAAGATCACCCCTTATCAATGGGGACGTTTATGGTGCAATCGCAGAAAGAACTGGCAGATGCTGACCTGATGATCGCGGTCGGTACACGGTTCCAGTACAGCGCAACCGCCAACTTCACGTTCAAACCGCCGCGCCTGATCCACATCGATGCCGACAACCAAATGATCGGCCTGAACTATGCGCCAGAGGTGCCTGTACTTGGCGATGCAAAACTTTCGCTGGAGGGCATCAACCAGCGCCTTAACGCTGAGAAAGGTGACGCCGGGTTCAGGGACAGTCTTGCCAGCAAGGCAGAAGACACAAGAAACGAAATCCGGGGCCGCATGGGTGATGACTATGAAGTCATCATGGACACGATGCGGGAACTGCTGCCAGCGTCAGCAAGCATTGTCAGGGATGCAACCATACCCGCCTACGTCTGGGGCAACACGCTCATCCCCATACTCGAACCACGCACATCGATGCATTCAACTTCGGCCGCGATCGGGCCAGGTCTGCCACTGGCGATGGGTGCGTCGTTTGGTACTGGCGAAAAAAGCGTCGTGATCCAGGGTGATGGCGGCTTCATGTTGAATATCGGTGAGCTTGCGACGATTGCGCAATACAACACCCCGGTCATCATCTGTGTATTCAACAACCAGGGATACGGTGTGCTCCGCGCTATCCAGGGTATGCGTTTTGAAGGCAGGACAACCGGTGTTGACCTCGCCACACCGGACTTTATAAAAGTGGCCGAAGGCATGGGCGTTAAAGGTATCGCCGTGAAAAGTGTGGACGATTTTAAGACGGCCTTTGCAGAAGCAGTGGCCCATGACGGCCCCGTTCTGCTCGACATCGACCAATCCGGGCTTAAGGAAATGAAGCTGCCGTTTTAGGACGCTTTCACTGCAGTCATCAGCTGGATCTACGTAGTCTTGTCCACCATAAACCGCAACAAGCTGCTCCGCTCTGCCGAGCTCACCACCGGGCTCTCGGATTTTGGCACGGCAGATTATGAGCACCCGCTCGACCTCATCATCGAGGGTATGAACTCTTCTGCGGACCTTAATATGCGTGGAAAAATTGGCGCGTGGATTTACCTGCACCGCCTCGTCTCAAACCGGCTCCGCCTGAATCACCTTATTGAACAATCACCGGCTGCACAGGCTGAGAAAATTGATGCACCGGTGTTCATCCTTGGTCTGCCGCGCACCCGGTCCACGTTGCTGCACGAACTGCTTTCATGTCATCCGAACCTGCGTGCACCAACCTTCTGGGAGACAACTTACGTACCCACAAAAGGTGGGCTCGATAACATCCGCAAAGGGCTTGCTGCCGTGCAGGTGGCGGCGGTGGATGCACTGGCACCGGGACTGAAGCGCGTACATAAGCTCGGCACTTTTCTACCCCATGAATGTGTCACGATCCAGGCACCAGCGTTTCGATCCATGCAGTTCCATGCGGCGCATCGCCTGACCACCTACAACGAATGGCTTGCAACCTGCGACTGGGCGCCAGCCTACGAGTTTCATCGTCAGTTCCTGAAATGGCTGCAGTACGGGGAACCAAAAAGCCGATGGGTATTAAAAGCACCAGGACACCTGCTCGGCATCGACTCCCTTATCGAGACATACCCGGATGCAAAGATCATCCAACTACATCGCAACCCGCTTGAAGTCATTCCCTCTATGGCGAGCCTGTTCCAACACCTGAGAAAACCTTTCAGCAAACGGATGGACCTGGAAGAGATCGGTCGTGATGTCAGCGAACAGTGGCGCCAGGGTCTGACACGCACGCTGGACTACCGGGCAGCACATGCCAACCTATCAGGGCAGTTCCTCGACATTCACTACAAGACGCTGGTTACTGAACCGTTAAAGGTTGTCGAGGAGATCACCGGCTTCCTTGGCTTGCCGCACGATTCGTCTATCGCCGCAGGGTTTGAACGCTATTTGGCAGCAAACCCCAAAAACAAATTTGGCTCCCATGCATACACGCTGGAGCAGTTTGGGCTCAGCCCGGATGAACTTGCTGAGGACTTCAGCGAATACACCTACGCGTTTGCCGCTTAGGTGAATTCAACTAGCATCGAGTGTTTCCCAACGTTCATATAACGCCGCAAGATCCTGCTCCAGGCGACTAAGCGCATCATAAGCTTCCTGCTGCTGTGCTTCGGACTTCTCGAAAAACGCAGGTTCACTGACGGTCTGCTGCAGGGTTTCAATCTCGAGTTCCAGTGCTTCGATTTTGTCAGGTAACTGTTTAAGTTCCTTTTCGAGTTTGCGCTGCGCCTTTCTGTCTTCGTGGGTGTTGGATTTCTCTTTACGGGGTTTAACAGGCGCTTGCGCTTCTTCGGCGATACGCCCACCATCGGCATGCCATTCCTGGTAACCACCAATGTGTTCTTTGACGATGCCGTTGCCTTCAAACACCAGCAGGCTGGATACCACGTTATCGAGAAATGCCCTGTCGTGAGACACCAGCAGCACCGTGCCGTCGTATTCCATCAATACTTCTTCGAGCAGTTCCAGGCTTTCAACATCGAGATCATTGGTTGGTTCATCCAGCACCAGCAGGTTAGCAGGTACAGAAAAGAGTTTTGCCAGCAGCAAGCGGTTCTGCTCGCCACCTGAAAGGGTACGTATCGGCGCGCGGGCCTGGTCTTTGTTGAAAAGGAAATTGGCAAGGTAACTCACAACATGGATATCACGATCATTGATCGTGACAACCTCGCGGCCGCCCCCGGTAATGAAATCCATCACCGACACTTCCGGGTCCAGCTGATCACGCACCTGGTCGTAGTAGGCCACCTGTAGTTTGGTACCGGTTTTGACCTGCCCTTGTATCGGCTCAACTTCACCTAGCAGGATATTGATCAGTGTGGTTTTACCGGCGCCATTGGGCCCTAACAACCCGACCCTGTCGCCTCGCTGAATGATCAGATCCAGGTCCCGGATCAGCAACTCGCCGTCATAGCCGTGACCCACGTTGATCAGCTCCTTGACGATCTTGCCGGAAGCACTGCCACCATCGACTTCGAGCTTAAGACTGCCTTTAGTGCGGCGCAGCGCCCGTTCTTTCCTGAGTTCTTTTAGTGCCTTGACCCTGCCCTCGTTTCGCGTCCGGCGCGCCTTGATACCTTCACGTATCCACGCTTCTTCCTGGGCGAGCTTCTTATCGAACTGTTTCTGGTGTTCTGCTTCCACTTCACGCTGATGATCACGGCGTTGCAGAAACTCCTCGTAACCGCAGTCCCAGCGGGTAACGACGCCAAGATCGATATTCACAAGGGATGTGGCCACGGCCTGCATCAGCTGACGATCGTGACTGACAAACACCATGGTGCCGGCAAAGTTCGCCATCTGCTCTTCCAGCCATTCAATGGTCGGGATATCCAGGTGGTTGGTTGGCTCATCGAGGATCCAGAGATCAGGTTCTGTGACAAGTGATCGCGCAATGGCAACGCGTTTGCGCCAGCCACCAGAGAGTTCTCCCAGTGTTTTGTCTGGCGGTAACTGCATCTGGTCAAGAATGCTCTCGATGCGATGCCCAAGTGCCCAGCCATCGATGGCATCAATCTTTTCCTGCAGATCTGCAAGCCGATCCATGCTGGCGGAATCGTCAATAGACAGCGCATGGTATTCGTTCAGCAACCTGCCCGAGTCGGTAAATCCGGAAGCGACCACTTCGTACACCGTCTCTTCGGAGGGAGCACTCAAGGTCTGCTCTAGTGTCGATACCTTAAGACCGGGCTGGCGCCAGATCTCACCTTCATCAGGGGTTTGTTCACCGGTCAGCACTTTCAGCAGCGTGCTTTTGCCACTGCCGTTGTAACCCGCAATACACAGTCGCTCCCCCTGCTCAATGGCAAGGTCGATGTGATCAAATATCTGATCGGTACCAAACGCGAGAGACAGATCTCGCAGGGTGATGATCGGCATTACTGGTGGGTTAACTTAAGCACGGCGGCATCATACTGACACGTGCCTCATGTTTCGAGGTTTTCAGACCTCACTCATTTACAAACCTGCTGCGCAGCACAGGCAGATCATCCAAACTGATCTCCACCGTGTCGCCATCTACGAGATAAGGGTACTTGCCACCATGGGCAACGCCACCTGGCGTACCGGTACAGATCACGTCACCGGGCGACAGCGCAATTCGCGCGGAAACAACCTCAATGATGCTGGCGATATCAAACACCATGTCCGATGTCCTGCCGGACTGGCGCTGTTCGCCGTTTACGAGGGTCGTAAGGGCAATATCATTCGGGTCCGCAAACTCATCAGGCGTTGCCAGCACAGGACCATGCGGTTTAAACGTGGGGAAGCCCTTTGCTTTTGAAACAGCTTCAAGGGAATTTCCCTGACTCTGCACATCCCGCGCAGAAACATCGTTGAGCGGCATCAGCCCGGCAACAACATCCCAGGCCTCTGCTGCAGCGATACCATTGGCGGGTTTACCAATCAGGACACCAACCTCACCTTCATAGTCGACCTCGGCTGGCGCCACCGCAGGGATGATCACGTTTACACCGGCAGCGTGGGTGGCGCTGCCAGGCGCGGTCCCGAAGACCAGTTTTTCAGGGACGGGCCGACCGATTTCTTCGCAATGCGCCCGATAGTTAAGACCGGCGATCACAAACTGCCCCCGGCCTGATACCAGCGGACGAAGCGACGCGTCATCGAGTGCTATCTCTTGTTTCACTGGGCAGTTACTGAGCGCGTCAAGGTTCCCCTCGCCCAGGACGTCGTCGATAAATTGCCAGGAGGTGTCCAGCACGGAGATTGTCTGCTCGTGAAGCAAACCAAGGCCAAGTGTCGTGTTGCAGATTCTCATGGTTTTCCTGTGCAGCAAGAGATAGTCGGTAGCATACAACAGGCATAGAGCCAGGATTAGCGTGCCTGACGGGCCAAAGGCATAATGATGGCCTTGTTTTAATGGCGAATCGAAGATGACCGAATTCCAGGTAGATGTACCCACACCCGACGGCGCAATGGATTGTTTTGTCTGCCACCCTGACGATGGCCCCAGACCGGCGGTGCTTTTTTATATGGACGTACCGGGTATCCGGGAAGAGTTAAGGGACATGTGCCGGCACATCGCGGCGCAGGGTTATGTCGCGATCCTGCCCGATCTTTACTACCGGGATGGCGTTGTTCGATTTGACCTGTCCAAGGGCAGGGAAGAATTTGAGCGCATGTTTGCACAGGGCTCAAAACTCAGCGTGGATATGGTGATGCGAGATACCAGGGGGCTTATCGACTACTGCAAGGCTGCCGATTTTGCGACCGGCAATATCGGCTGCATCGGGTACTGCATGAGCGGCCAGTTTGTTGTTGCGGCAGCAGGGTCCTACCCGGATGACATCAAGGCCAGCGCCTCTCTGTATGGCACTCGCATTGTCACAGACAAGCCAGACTCACCCCACGTCCTCGCAAAGAACATTACTGACGCTGAGCTCTATCTCGGCTTTTCAGAACATGACCCCTACGTTGAGGATTTTGTGATTCCTGACCTCAGCAAAACCCTCGATGAGGCCGGCGTGACATACGAACTGGAAGTGTTTCCGGGTACCGAACATGGCTTCTGCTTCAAAGAGAGGCCCGCCTACAACCATGAAGCAGCCGAGAAAGTCTGGACCACCGTTTTCGACCTCTACGGTCGTAAGCTGACCTGAGGAGAAGAACCATGGAAATGAAAAGTTTTAACGAGCAGATCATAGAAGAGTTTCGCGCCAATGAAGGCAAGGTTGCGATGTTTGCGGGTTACCCGATGGTGATCCTGCACACCATCGGCGCAAAGTCCGGCAAGCTGCTGCTTGTGCCGCTGGTGCTCACCATTGAAGACAACGGGGACATGACCTTGTTCGCCTCGTTTGCGGGGTCACAGAAGAACCCTGCCTGGGTATACAACCTGCGAGCTAATCCGCAGATCGACATCGAACTCGGTACAGAGACCTTTAAAGGCAACGTGGTTGAGCTTTCGGAAGCTGACGCGAAGACTCGCGTGCAGCAAATGGCAGAAACCACTGAAGTGTTTGCCGACTATGTGAAAAAGGCCGCGCCGAGGAACATCCCTGTGTTCAGGATCGAGCGAGCCTGAGAAGAAGCTGAGGTGTGTCCTGGCGGACACACCTCATGAAGATCAGGCATCCGGCATCCAACTGCCATGTGCGCCATAAGGCACTCGCTGGGGCAGTATAATCTCGGCGAGCGGCTTGTCTTCAAAGTTCTGGGCATCAAGCACCAGGAACTTGGACTGGTTGCGCACCTCATCGTGTGTAAACGAGAGTACAAAACCATCGTCGTCCACTGAGTCCTTGCTTCGCGCAGCAAAAACGGGCTCCGCACCGCGCACTCCATCACCGAGATCATGACGTTGCCTGTTACCGGTCGAGAGTTCGTACTTGTAAAGGTAACGATCAAAGGCGAGTGTCGCCGCGCCTGCATCCATACCCATCGCGTAACCAAACCTGCTGGGCAAACCAACGGTTCGATCATCAACACGTGGGAAGTCAGACGTCGCATCGTCGAGGCGCTCTTCCTTGACCTGGCCTGAAGTGAGGTCGATGGTCCAGCGCGTCAATCGGCCGAGTGTATCTTCACCCGCATACATATCTTCCATGCCATTGTTCATGGCAGAGTTCTGGCGGCAGACATAGAGCACAATCTTGTCGCCCTCTTCGTGCGCGTTCATCGGGTGGAACACGTAACAGGGGTCGACATCAAACCAGCGGATATCGGCATTGCCGCCATCGCGTGGCATAACACCAAGACGCGCACCCGCTTCGGGCTTAAACCCAAATGGGGACTCGCCTTTCATAGCCGCTTCAAGATCAAAGATTAAAGGCAGGTCCATGAAGATGACGTGATTCCTGGTGACGTTCCAGTCATGCATCATTACCGGGTTCGGAATATCGATCTCTTCTGACTGCACCAGCTTGCCGTCAGCGCTGACGCGGTGGTAGGTCAGGTACGGTGGCTGGATCATGGAATAGCCGAAGAACATCATCTCGCCCGACTCCGGGCATATGCGAGGGTGCGCGGTCATCGGGCCTTTCAGTACGCCATCAAAGTCGTAGGCGCCGATGGTGTTGAGTGACTCGTCTACCTGGTAGGGGAAGTGGCCTTCTTCGAGCGCCAGTACCTTGCCCGCATGGCGAACGATGTGTGTATTCGCTTTTGAATAGGTCATATCGCCCATGGCCTGGGCGGGGTCGGTTGTTTCCAGGTATGCAGGTGTTCGCACATAGCGGTTGCGATAGCTGACCTTACCATCCTGGATGGTTACGCCATGCAGCATGCCGTCGCCGAAGAACCAGTGGTCGCTGTAACCACTTTTCGGGTTCATGCCATTACGGATGTAGACACCGTTTAACTCTTTTGGCACCTCGCCGATCACGTCGAGGTTTTCACCGTCTACTTCATCAAAAACAGGCGCCCAGTTTCCCTGGAGATGCCAGTGCAGTTCGTTTTCTGCCGTACTCATTTAATCATCCTCATCAAAGTATTGTTCGGCGTTTCCCCTTGGCGGTGCAGGGTTCTGCACCAACGCGCGGGCGTTACTATAACATTCTGGTTTGTGGCTGGGTGATGGTGGCGTGGTGGTGATTGGCACCGATCCACATCCCGTCATCTCCACCGGAAGGGCGAAGCCCTGCAGCGGAGAGATCTCAGCGTCGGGCAGCACTGCGGTACAGGGAGAAAGATCCCTCCGCTCCGGGGCTTCGCCCCTCTGGTCGGGATGACGTCTGTTTAGTACAACGCGTTCTCAACAACCGCAGCCAACACCCAGGTAAACGGCGGCAAAAACCCAAACAACAACAACCTTTGTACGTTGCTCGTGATCGGCCACTCCGGTCTGCTCTCGATAAACATACGCCGGGTCATAAGGTCAGGGCTGGGCGTCTCATCACGCTTAAACGCATCATCAATCTCCTGCAGTTCCGCCTCCTTCAACACCTTCACTCTGTTTCGAACAATAAACACCGGATAGAGGTACAACAGGATGAGCGGCGTTAACACCACGAGGAAGAACATAGAGATGCGAGCGATCACAACGTCCGAAAAATTATCAAGGTAAGACACTACCGGCAGCGTCGCGACAAAAAGACACACCAGAACAAACATGCGCACAAGTGGATTTGAAATCGCCTGCAGCGGGTTCATGTCAAAGAGATCGACGCTCACCAGCTTTGCGACGGCATGCAGCGTGAAGATTTCCCTGATCAACACGAGGTTAAACGGCGCAGACATAATCGCGGAGACCGGTATCAACACGAACCAGAGCACCATTTCCTGCGTCCCGGCTGTGATCACAATGTCAAAGCGGTCCAGCACATTGATACCAACATCCGTGTCTATGATGTGCATGACAAACCAGACGGTTGGCGCTGATATCGCTAGTGTGAGATAGAAATAGACTGTCTTCTGACCCTGCACGTCGAACGTACCGCCAAGCAGCTCGAGATCATGTTCAAGCCAGCGTGATATCAAAACAGCGGCAAACAGGTACAGGAACATCATGGTGCCCAACCAGAGCACAAAGAAGTCAGGCTCAACCGCGCCTTCGATGAGGAAAACCACAAGAGTAAGCGCTGCGATAAGACCGAAGCTAGCGGCTGCGAGTATCAGGCCCAGGCTGAAAGTCGATCGGCCGGACCGTTCCAGCGACTCAAGCCCAACAACACCGGCTAACGCTCTGGCTGCCATTTGCTAGAAGCTGGGCTTGGTCGGATGCGGTGTGAGCTGCAGCTCGTGCGTCCAGCAGGATTTATCCTGTGTGTGCAGATAGTAGAACGCGTCTGCTATCGCTTCTGGGTTGATCACAATATCCGGTCTTTTCTGGGCAATCGGCAACGCCCGGGTGCCCGGTGAATCAATCAAACCATCAATGACAACATTGGCGACATGGATGCCGTGCTCCGAATACTCTTCCGTCAACACCTGCGCTAGCGTGCGCATCATGACTCTCGGATAGTAGAGCGACTGACCTGTCTGGCGCTTACGTCCCCTGAGTGAAGCAGCATTGTTGGATATAAAGAACGATCCGTGACCGCGCTCCCTCATACCCGGCATGACTTCCTTAACCACCAGGAACGGTCCCCGGCTGGAGATATGCTGAGCCGTGTCGAACATCTCAACGGGGATATATTCGAGCAACTCCTGTTCTGGCGGCAGGTCCCTGCCCTCAAGGTAACCCGCATTGTAGACAAGCACTTCAACCTCGCCGGCCTGCTTCCTGATGGTTGCAAACGCCTCGCTGATCGAAGTCTCGGAGATAAGATCCAACTCAACCGTCATGCAGTCGTTGCCCTGTTCCTTTATTGCACTTTCCAGTGCTGCAGCATTGGCAGCGCTGCGGGTGGTCAGCACGACAAAGAAGCCTTCGTTGGCAAACTTCTGGGCAATTGCACCACCGACGCCCCAGCGTTTACCCACTTCCATCTCGCTATCGTCGACATCCTGGCCATGGATCAGGTGGGTATTGCGACCATCTGACTGCCACTTGGATGTGGCACCGATCACAACGGCGACAGGTTTTCCGGCTTCATTCATGCTTACTCGCTCCTGTTATTGCCCGGAATAAAGCATGTTTTGCCGGGAGCGGCAATCATGTACCTTTAAAGTACAACAATGAGAACGGATGCCTATCATGACCAGCACCGCGGCACATCGACAGACCGGTTACATTGCTGCCCTGCCATTGGACGAACCCACGGTACTGCCATTGCCTGAACCCACTGAGGACCTCGCTATTGCCCAGGAGAATATCAGTGAATATGGTATGGCCCTTGTTCCCAATGTGCTGAGTCCGGAAGAACTGGGCATCTTAAGGGACAAACTCACCGCACAGGCAGAAGCGGAGCGTAACCTCGGAGATCTTGCACCCTTATCGTCGAAGGGTGCAAAGCAGCTTGTCTCCAACCTGATCAAAAAGGGCAAGGCGTTCCTTGACCTGGTTGAGCGTGAAGAAACCGATGCGCTGGCGGGCTACATGCTGGGTAAGGACTTCCTTATTTCCAGTCTCACTGGCGGCATCTTTCACGGTCCCACTACGGAACCGCAGCCCCTTCATCGTGACCAGGGCCAGGTACCGGCGACGGCAGACTTCCCGGCGGCCTGTAATCTCTTCTGGATACTGGACGACTTCACACCGGCGCGAGGCAGTACCTGCGTTGTACCGGGCAGTCACCGTTGGCCTGCAGAACACCAGATGAAACCACCATCGAGAGACAAGGCCACGCAGATCACCCTTCCCGCTGGCAGTATCTTCGCCTGGGATGGGCGCATCTGGCACGGCACCGGCATCAATAAGGAAGGACACCCACGCAGACATATCGCCTCGTTTAACTGCCTGCCCTGGATGCGCCAACAGGAGAACTGGGGGGTTACCTGTCTGCAGGAAGTGCTCGATGAAGCCAGCCCTAAAAGGAAGGTAAGACTTGGCCTTAGAACATACGGCACACTTGGCATGATGAGTGGGACGCGAATCGAAGGCGAGGAACCCAGCCTTGGTAACTACAACGTAACAATTCCTGACTACCTGATTGGCGAAAATGGATCGTTGCACAAGGTGCGGCGTACCCACAGGGGCGACCGCAAATGATCACCCACCTCGCTCCCGATACACCTGTTGCAGACATCGCCAATGTCGTTCGCCAGGAAGGCTGCGTCATTGTTGATGAATTGTGTCCTGCCAGCACGCTTGATCAACTGAAGGAAGAGTGCGCGCCCCACATGAACGAAACCGCGCAGGGCCGTGATGAGTTTTTTGGCGGTGAAACCCTGCGGGTGCGCGCCATCATTAACAAGTCTGACGCTGCAGTCGACATGATTGGAAACAAGACCACGCTAGGCGTCGTCACCGATCTCATCTGCGAACACAACTCTGCCGTGCAACTGCACTTTGCCTCGCTGATCAATATTGGTCCTGGCGAAACAGCACAATCAGTGCACCGCGACCAATGGGCATGGGACAGGTTCCCGTTCCCCAAGGGTCATCACGTGATGGCCAACTGCATCTGGGCAATGGATGACTTTACCGAGGAAAACGGCGCGACTCGGATTGTGCCCGGCAGCCATAACTTCGAGGACAAACTGAAGATTCCCGTTGAAGATACAGAAGCCGCCGTCATGAGCCGCGGCTCCGTGGTGATCTTTCTGGGGTCCGTCTACCACGGCGGTGGCTCGAACCATTCAAACGGTTTCAGGCCAGGTTTTGCAATTGGCTACGCTGCCAACTGGTTGAGGCAGGAAGAGAACCAATACCTCGCGGTTTCCCACGATCGAGCGAGGTCATTATCACCTGAAATGCAGAGGCTGATCGGTTACGACCAGCTCTACAGTCTTGGCTTTGTAGACAACTACAAGTCGCCAGACGAGATTTTCGACAACGACAACTACGTTCCCTGACTCCCACTCACAGGTGTGAACTGGTGAGCTGCACATCAGCATAACGCCAGGCAACGTCATACTGCTTTTTGACCATCTTCGATTCGGCGTTTTTACCCTGGGCGGCGAGCGCCTGGTGTAAGCCGAAGAGAGACCAGCCGTTTTCATGGTTCCAGCGCAGGTCGCGTCGGTATACATTTTCGGCTTCCTTGTATCTGCCTGCTTCCATTAGCGCAGCACCAAGATAGTGACGCATCGGCTGTGCCCAGTCGGGCGGTTCGGTGTAGTTGTTGAGATCTTCAAGGGCAACTGCTTCTTCGAACGCCTCAATCGCGCCCTCCACATTACCCTGTGCCATGCGCATTTCGCCGGTCAGGCCAAGTGATGCGAGCTTGACGATTGACGACACCGGTGTGGGACCTGCCCGGTACTGGTCAGCATCCGGTGCGTCAGCAATCTCCCGCAGTCGCAGCAGCTGTTTCATGGCGCCATCCATGTCGCCGGTGTTAATGAGCGCGCTGCCCATGGCATAGGCCCAGATACCGTCCAGGTAAGGCATATCTTTATGGGAAGGCTCATGCCCGATAATCTCATCCCACTGCCCGAAGATCTTATGGATCAACCAGGGTGCCGCGATAGTTTTCTGGTAACGATGCACGTTGTTGTGGGAAATCGCCCTTTCCTTCGATTTGATCGCAGCTTCGATCGCGGTCTCATAGTTACCCTGCACCGTTGCCGCGTAGCGAATGAAGTCGATGGCGTGGCCCGCATGCATCTTGTGTGAAAGCGGATAGGTGCCAAGGTTTGGCAGCGGGAAGTCGCCCCAGATCTTGGCAAAGTCTTTGTCTACTTCCTGCGAGCGTACGTTGCTTTCAATGGCTCGCTGAAAATCGCCAACACGCACGTAAATGTGTGCGGGCATATGCACCACGTGACCGCCGATGGGTACCGTCGCCTCGAGGTTATCCGCAGATACCAGTGCACGGTGGGGTTCCATCGACGCCTCAATCAGGTGAATGTGAAGATGCATCACGCCGGGGTTGGTCAGGTCCTTCTCAATGATTCGCTCGAGCGCCTCGGCTACAGGAATCGTCTCGTCTTTCGGATTGCCTTCTGCATCCCAGTAGTCCCAGCGGCGAATCGACATGTAGGAAGCCGCATACAGCGCGGCGATATCAGAGTGATCCGGATATTTTCTATTCAACGCGCGCATGGATGCGAGATAGGCACGATCACGTTCCGCGTTATCAGGAATACTCTGCTTGTCGTAAAGCACCCACATCGCATTGATGATCTCGGCCTCAATGGGAGATGCATTGTCGATCCGATCCAGCGCGTTTCTGATCGCCTTCAGGCCCTCGCCTTTCGGATCATCCGGCATGCGGGCGTAACGACTGTTCGGATTTGGTCCCATGGCGTGTGCCATACCCCAATAAGGCATCGGATGATCCGGATCGTAAATTGCCGCCTGCTGGTAGGAGGCGATCGACTCAGGGAAGTAAAAGCCCCAGGCGAACCGGAGTCCCTGGTCAAAATACTGCTGCGCCATTGCAGAGTCGGTGGAGATGGGTCGCGAGTAGGTACCACCGCCCGGCACAAGCGGCGCACGGGTTGGTTCTATTGCTGCTTCGCCTGAGCTTTCAGAAGGGCTCTCAGAAGAACTTTCAGACGTGGCGGTTGCGCAACCGGCCAGGATGGTCAGCAGCGTGGCTGCCAATGCAATTCGAACTGTCATCGGTTGTCTCCCCAAATCGAATACTCCTGATCATACAAGAATTGGGGGACAGGCTCCTGTTCGAGGTTTTATTCGAACACAGGCCTCATGAAAGAACGTTCAAAGTGAGTGAAGGGACGAGTTTCATTGTAGTAGGCAACCGCTGCCTGGCATTCCTCATCTTCACGGGCATCTTTGCGGTACTGCTCGTAGGCAGCAAGACTGGGGAAGGAGAACAGCGCCAGCCCAACGTTGTTCGGGCCTTCGTGGGGGAGGAAGTAACCGTGGTGGGTACCGCCAAATTTTTCAACAAGTGGAATCCATAGTTTGGCGTAATGCTCAAACTCCTTGATCTTCATGGGATCGAGTTCATATTTCAGGTAGCAGGTCACCATGGAAGTCTCCCTCTGTTGGTCCTTCACAAAAGAGGGAGACTAACCGTATTGGTATTCGGACGAAACCGCCTGCATCACTCCTGTTCCATCGACCAGGTTTTGCTCATCTGACGTGCCAGTTCAAATTCACTCATGTGAGTCAGTTGGGCCGTTTCCTGTATCGGGTTGTCAGCCACGAGGGCCTCTTCGGATTCTCTGCTGACGTTTTCGTTCGCCGGGTTCATGGTATTTCTCCTGGTGGTTTGTTTATCGGCAACACTACAGGAGCAAAGACAGTGCCAAGACCGTCTTTCCTTATTTTTCAATAAGTTAGGTTTTTAGTCGCCAGGGCGGCGATGGATCACTTCGCAAAATGCGATTAGGGGAATCGCAATTTGCGAAGCAAATTTGAAGATCGGGGACTAGTCGTCGTCCTTGTCACCGTCTTTGCCCGGTACAGGCATCATGGAGAGGATACGATCAACCAGACGAGGGAACGGCAGGCTCTGGATCCACACAGAACCATGACCACTCAATGAGGCAAGAAAGATCCCTTCCCCACCAAAGAACATACTGGTGAGACCGCCAGACATTTCGATGTCGTAATCGATATCCTTGGTGAAGGCGACCAGGCAGCCGGTATCAATCCTGATGGTTTCACCCTTCAGTTCCTTTTTAACCAGCGTGCCACCGGCATGGATGAATGCAAGACCATCACCGGACAAGCGCTGCAGGATAAATCCTTCGCCACCGAAGAAACCACTGCCAAGTCGTTTACTGAAGGCGATACCTATAGAGGTCCCACGCGCTGCAGCCAGGAAGGCATCGCGCTGGCAGATGATTTCTCCACCTTCAGCTTCAAGATCAATCGGCAGCACCGTACCGGGTACTGGCGCTGCGAATGCCACACGCTGCTTACCCGCGCCGTTGTTGGTGAAGTGCGTCATGAACACTGACTCACCTGTGATCATGCGCTTACCGGCGCCAAGCAGTTTGCCGAACATGCCCTGGTCCGGATCAGAGCCGTCACCCATCTTGGTTTCAAACTCAATCCCCTGGTCCATGTAGGTCATTGCACCAGCTTCGGCGATAACTGTTTCACCCTCGTCGAGCTCTATCTCAACAAGCTGGATATCGTGGCCAAGAATCTCGTAGTCGACAACGTCGCTTGCCATCAGTACTTACCTCTTCAATCGATTAGCGAACCGCAATCAGCTCAACTTCAAAAATGAGTGTGGTGTTACCAGGAATGGGGCCAACACCTGCTGAACCGTAACCCAGTTCCGGCGGTACGGTCAGTCGCCACTTGTCGCCTTCTTTCATCATCTGCAGCGCTTCCTGCCAGCCCTGGATAACACCATTTACCGGCAGGTCGAGAGGCTCGCCACGTTCAACTGAACTGTCAAACACGCGACCATCTTCAAAGGTACCGTGATAATGCGCACTGACCGTATCGGTTGGTCCCGGGGTCGCCCCGTCACCGCTCGCCAGTACTTCGTATTTCAATCCAGAGGGAGTTGTTACCTCTTCGCCCATTGCAAGTTCCTTACCTGTCGTTTTTCAAAGCGCCAACTCTACACCATGCTTCCCAAGACGGGTATGCAAAACCGACAGGCAAAAAAAAGCAGGCACATGGCCTGCTTTCTTCACTTTCATTGTCGACTACAGAACCTGCAGGTCCTGCGCCTGGGGGCCTTTCTGACCCTGCGTGATGCTGAATTCAACGCGCTGCCCATCCTGCAGGGTTTTGAATCCGCTGCTCGTAATAGCACTGTAATGCACAAACACGTCGGGCCCAGAATCCTGTTGGATAAAGCCAAAGCCTTTCGACTCATCAAACCATTTAACCGTTCCAGTGACTGTATCACTCATAAAAACACCTTAGTAAAAAATTGAGATAACCCCACAAGCGGGGCTTGTAGCAGAGAAAAAAAGACTGGTACTTAAGAACTACAGGACGAGGTGATACGGGGAAAACAACGAAATGGAGATAACAAGCAGAAGATTTTCTTTCCGGCTTGCGCGCACAGTAGGGATGTGCGGCATCAATGTCAAAGTATTTTAACCACCCGGAATCCTGGGCAGCAGGAACACCTCACTACCATCGGGGATAGGCGTGCCCCAGTTGTCCCGGTAAATCTGGCCATCAATGGATACCGCTATCCCCTCATCCAGGTGTTGCTGCATGAGGGGAAAACGGTCAACAAGGCGTGTTAAAAGCTCGCGGATGGTTTCCGCTTCGACCTCGACAACATCCTGTTCGTTTGCTGCGGATCGAAGCGTCCCCGACAAGCTGACCTTTTGTCCCAACTCGCGTGTTACTCCCCGGCGGCGTCGTCAATCGCCTTGAGGATACGCGGTGGAGACATCGGCACGTGGTTCATACGAACACCAACAGCGTTCGATACCGCGTTACCAATCGCCGCGAGCGGCGGTACGATCGAGGTTTCACCCACACCACGAACACCATAAGGGTGATTCGGGTTCGGGATCTCCAGGATCTCGGTATCAATGAACGGCAGGTCCGAACAAACCGGGATACGGTAGTCCAGGAAGCCCGGGTTCTGCAGTCGTCCGTCAGCACCGTAGATGTACTCTTCGTTCAGTGCCCAGCCAATGCCCTGCGCTGCCGCGCCCTGGAACTGGCCTTCGACGTAGTCCGGGTGGATTGCCTTACCGGCATCCTGGACAACGGTGTAACGAAGAATCTTGGTTGCACCGGTTTCGGGGTCAACCTCAACATCACAGATGTGCGAAGCGAAAGATACGCCAGCACCGTCCGCAACCACTTCATTGTGACCTGCAATCGGGCCACCGGTATTCGGCGACTTCGCTGCAATCTCTTTCAACGTCAGTGGCGGCAGGTTGTCGTTTTCCGCACCAATCGCACGAGCTTCACCCTGCTCCCAGATCACCTGGTCGACCGGGATTTCCCACATCTGTGCGGCGCGCTCTTTTAGTACTTCAACTGCTTCACGCGCAGCAAAGATTGTTGCCATACCGGAAGAGAATGTACCCCGACTGCCTTCAGTGGTGTCGTTGTGGCCGAGCGATGCTGTATCGGCAACATTCGCCTTCACCTGGTCGTAAGGAATACCCAGTTCTTCTGCCGCAATCAGTGACAGGGAGGCACGGGAACCACCAACGTCGACTGTACCGACCGTGAGGTTAACTGTGCCATCAATACCGATATTGATATCGGTACAGGTCTGGCCACCGAAGTTGAACCAGAAGCCACAGGCCATGCCACGACCCTGGTTGGGGCCAAGTGGTTGCTTCATCTGTGGGTGGTTCTTAACCGCTTCGAGGGTTGGCCCGATGCCAATCGGTCCATAAGTCGGACCGTACGAGGCACGCGTGCCTTCCTTCGCGCAGTTCAGCAGGCGGAACTCAACCGGATCCATGCCGAGCTCCTCAGCGAGGATATCAACTGTGCTTTCAACACCAAAGGCAGCCATCGGCGCAGAAGGCGCACGGTAAGCAGCAACCTTCGGACGGTTAACAAGTACGTCATAACCAACTGCCTGCACGTTTTCGATGTCGTAACAGGCCCATGCCGTCATACCACCCAGCATGCCCCAGATACCGGGGAAACAGCCGTCCTGGTAACGCAGTTCAGCAAACGCCGCGGTGATACGACCATCTTTGGTTGCACCGATCTTCACGTCCATAGAAGTAGAAGATGTGGGGCCGGTTGCCCTGAACACTTCGTCACGGGTCATGACAACTTTCACCGGGCGGTTCGCCTTGCGGGAAAGTGCCAGTGCTATCGGTTCCATCCAGACGTGCGTCTTGCCGCCGAAACCACCACCAATCTCAGATGAGGTGACTTTCAGCTTGGCTACATCCATCCCGAGCAGGGATGCGCACACGTTACGGAAGGTGTAATGACCCTGGGTTGTTACCCAAAGCTCACCCGAGCCATCCGGACCAACGCTTGCAAGACACGCGTGTGGCTCGATGTAACCCTGGTGGGTCTGCTCAGTCTTGAAGGAACGCTCGACAATCACATCGGCTTTCTTGAAACCTTCGTCAATGTCACCGTGGCCAAACTGGCTTCGCTGCGACACGTTGGTTTTCTTGTCAGGATCGCCGCCAGCGGTCCTGATGTGATCGTGGATGATTGGCGCACCATCTTTCATTGCCTCGTCAACTTCAGTGACGTGAGGCAGGATTTCATACGTGACCTTGATCAGCTTCAGCGCCTTCTTGGCAGTCTGCTCATCAATCGCAGCAACCGCTGCAACAGCATGACCGTCATACAGCGCGCGACCACGTGCCATACAGTTCTCGAGGGTATCGAGATTGGCACGATTGCCGCCGGTGAGATCAGGCAGATCGTCACTCGTGATTACTGCTTTTACACCCTGCAGCTTTTCAGCCTTGGATGTATCAATTTTTGTAATGCGGGCATGCGCATGTGGCGAACGCAGGATGCGGCCGACCAGCTGACCGGGCGCATAAGCGTCAGCACCATAGCGCGCACGGCCGGTGACCTTATCGGTACCGTCCGGTCGCTTTACGCGAGTGCCAACGACATTAAAGGGTTGGTTTGTAAAACTCGTGTCTTGTGGCATTTCAGTTTCCTCTTATCAATACCGGACGATTACTTCTTTTTCTTGCCTTTGGCCTTCTGCAGATCTTTTGCAGTGGCCTGTACCGCGCGCACGATCTTGTCGTAGCCAGTGCAGCGGCAGAGATTACCGGCAAGTGCGTATCGAATTTCTGTTTCGGTTGGATCCGGATTACGATCCAGCAGGGCTTTTGCCGCAACCAGGAAGCCTGGCGTGCAGATACCACACTGCAACGCAGCGTGTTCAATGAACTTTTCCTGCAGCGGGTGAAGCTGATCGCCTTCAGCCATACCTTCTACCGTGGTGATTTCACGACCGTTGGCTTCTGCGCCGAGCACCAGGCAGGAGCAAACCAGTCGGTCATCCAGTGTGATGCTGCAGGCACCGCAGTCGCCGGTACCGCAACCTTCTTTAACCCCGGTCAGGCCAACACGATCGCGAAGTGAATCGAGCAGGACTTCATCCTGGGGGCACGCGAACTCAACCGGATCGCCATTAACTGTTGTTGATACTAGTACGCTGGCCATTATTTACCTCCTGCTCTCTGGTAGGCAGTCTGCGCTGCCCTTTTTGCCATGACACCTGCTACCTTGGTTCGGTATTCAACGGTGCCACGCTTATCATCAATCGGGTTACATGCTGCTGAACATGCTGCCGCGAGTGCTTCGAGTGCGTCATCATCAAGCTTGGTGCCGATGATCGCTTCTGCCGCTTCTGGGACGAGGATTGCTGTCGGCGCAACCGCACCGAGGGCAACACGGGCAGATTCAATCACACCCTTCTTCAGGGTCAGGTTTACACCTGCACTGACCACTGCGATATCCATCTCAGTACGTGGAATGAATCGCAGGTAAGCGTCACCTGATTTTGGTGCACGCTTCGGCAGGATCACCGACTCGATGATTTCACCCTTCTTAAGAGAAGTCTGGCCAGGGCCGGTGCAGACTTCTTCAACCGGAACCGTACGCTTCTTCGTCTTGCCGACAATAGATACCTTGGCACCGGCTGCAATCATCGCCGGTACGCTGTCTGCTGCTGGTGAAGCATTACAGAGGTTGCCTACCATGGTTGCGCGACCCTGGATCTGGTCTGAACCAATCAGGTTGGTTGCTTCAACAACACCTGGCCACGCCTTTTTCAGTTTCTTGTGTTCCCCGAGTGCTGCGCCCGAAACGCCGGCACCAATTTTGAAACCAGAGGCGAGTTCCTTGATTTCGCTCATCGCGGGGATGCGTTTGATATCAACGACCAGGTCCGGCTCGATCATATCCATTTTCAGGCGAACCAACAGGTCGGTCCCACCTGCAAGGACATGCGCTTCGCCCTTCTCTTTCGAGAGGAGCGCGACCGCTTCCTTGGTAGTCTTGGGTGATTCAAATCTCATGGCTGTGCTGTACTCCCTCTGTACTTAAACCTTTCTAAATCTCTTCATGCAGGCACGCCAGTGGCGGGCCTTTTATTATTGGAGACCCCGACCATACCAGAGTTAGACCCTGAGTAAAGTGCCTGCCCGGCGTGTGAATTTTCGGGTATTTCCTTTAAGCGACGATAACGTGGGGAGCCCCTTCGATGCCCCAATATTGTGCGCTCAGCTGCCTTCTTCCTTGGCAAATTCCGCGTAAGCGGCCATGGTGCCCTGGGCCATCTTGTCACCGTCAAACGCGATGGTCATTTCAGGCGTGAACTCCAGTACCACCCGCTCCGGCGTATCGAGAAACTTCACAAACAGGTCCGGGTTGAGGTTGTTGGTAAAGGCATTGCCGTCATCCTGAGACATCGCCATACCTGCGGCGAGCAGCTTGTAAAACCACATCTTGGTGTCCTGGTCCTCGTGGATCACGGTATGACCTTTATATGTCACCGTCTTGCCGCCGCCCATTTGTGTACCCTTCGAGGTGAAAACACAGGAGGATCGACCGTCGCGAGCGATCGCCTTGATCCTGACCCGCTCCCTTGTGGCCGTCATCCAGATCTTTCCATCGACAGGCACATAAGCCGTGATGACTCCAATCGGGTGACCCGCCTTATTGGCCCAGCAGAAGACACATTCACCTGCCGAGTTGATCAGCTCCTGCTCGCGCTCAGGCTCAAGCTTGTACTGTTTTACATCATCGTAGTTGGTGGACTGTCCCGTCATACGTTTATTTCCAAATAGTTGATATCAGTTATCCATCACGTTGATCCGCCCCCGGGAGACCAGCGTATACTACCCCATTCGCACCTGCGAATTGTTGTAACTAAACCAGAAATGGGGGACCAATGTTTAGAAAAGCGTTACTGCTTGGCGCGTCTACGCTCGTACTTTACTCGCCTCAAACACTTGTAGCCAACACGCAAGTCATCGAAGAGGTCATCGTCACGGCAACCAAACGTGAACAGTCCATGCAGGACGTTCCGATTGCCATCACCGCAATTGGTGAAGAAGCACTGGATCGAGCCGGTGTAAAGGACCTGCGGGACCTGTCATCAATCGCCGCCTCCTTCAACATGAATTCATCACAGACCGAATCCCAGGGCACCACGCTGCGTATGCGCGGTGTTGGTACAACGGGTAACAACATTGGTCTGGAAAGTGCCGTCGGTGTGTTCCTTGACGGCGTATACCTCAGCCGCCCAGGTATTGCACTCGGCGACCTGACCGACATTGAGCAGATTGAAGTACTGCGTGGACCGCAGGGCACGCTGTTCGGGCGTAACACTTCAGCTGGCGCGATCAGCGTACGTACCAAGAAGCCAAGCTTCGATGCACCTGAGCACTTCCTCAACCTGTCAGCAGGTAACTTCAACGCGTACGGCGTGCAGGCTGGGTCAACCGGCCCGCTGACCGAAGATATCGCTTATCGTGTCACCGCATCGATCCGCGAGCAGGACGGCTTCCTCGACAGCACCACTGGTGCCGAAAGCCGTAACCGTGACCGCTGGAGCTTCCGCGGCCAGCTGCTCTGGGAAATCTCAGACGTCGCTGACCTGCGTATCATTGCTGACTACGCCGACGCAGACGAGCAGTGTTGTGACGCTGTCATCGTGCAGGAAACACCGGGCGTTGCACTCGGTAGCTTTGCCGCTGCAGGACTGCCAGCAGATGGCGGTGTGCAGGTATCAGGTGATAGCGCCTTCGACGGCCGCAACTCCAACGCCGAGCAATTCGACAACCCGTTTGAGCAGGAAGGTATCTCCTTCGAGCTGAACTGGGACGTTACCGATTCCATGACGTTCACCTATATCGGTGCTTATCGCGATTTTGAAGCGCAGAGCATCCAGCAATCAGACTTCGTCAATCTCGACGTCTTCTCAGTGCAGCCTTCTGCCGCTGGTGGTTTTGAGTCATTTGATGAAATCGACATCATGACACACGAGTTCCGACTGACCGGTGACACTGATCGCTTGAGCTGGATGGTTGGTGCCTTCTACTCCGACGAAAGCATTGTTGAGCAGGGCGGTCTTGGCCTTGGCACGGACTTCACCCGCAACATGGACGCCATGCTGTGGAACTTCGCGTTCGCACCAGTGCTTGGCCCGGCACAGCTGCTTGCTGGCGTACCGCTCGCGACCGGCGGCACCTTTGGTGACGTACTCGCCGCACCGAGCCCGACGCTTGCGTTTGCAGGCGGTGTAGATTCAGCAGGTTCATTCGCTCAGAACCTTTACGAGCAGGACAGCAAGTCCTGGTCCGTCTTCACCCATAACACGTTTATGGTGACCGACAGACTCGACTTCGTTTTTGGTCTTCGTTACAACGAAGAAGAAAAGGACGGCAAGTTTGAGCAGTTCACCGCAACTAACCCGGCCTGTCTGAACACGTTGTTCAACGCAGGTGCACTGGCAGCCGGTGCTGCTGGCACGGGTCTTGAAGTCGTCGCAGCAACGATCGGTAACTTCTCTGCCGGTTTCTCCTGCTTCCCGTTTGCTTCACCGGCTGACACAGGTATTCCGATTCTGCCGGCAACGTTTGATGATTCATTCGAAGATGATGAACTCACTTACACTGCCAAGTTTGTGTACGCGTTTACTGACTCCATGTCTGGTTACGTCAGCTTCACACACGGCTACAAGGCGGGTGGTTTCAACCTCGACTCAACCGCTGCAGCAGGCGGCGCTGATCCGACGTTTGATTCCGAAACCATCGACTCATGGGAGATCGGCCTTAAGTCAGATCTGCTCGACAACACGCTGCGACTGAACGTCACAATCTTCGACTACGACATTGAGGACTTCCAGGTACTGGAGTTCACCGGTGTCCAGTTCCAGACATTTAACGTTCCGACCGCGCAGGCACAGGGTGCAGAAATCGAAATCCAGGCTGCGCCAACCGAAGCATTACGTCTCGGTTTCGCGTACACCTACTCCGATGCTGAATACCCCAGCGACTGTGATGACAACGACCCAGCGGCACCGCCACAGGTCAGCTCACTCTGCGGCGCTGATTTCACGAATGCACCGGAGAACGTGGTTACAGCAACTGTCGACTACGACGGTATGCTGACCGACAACCTTGCTTACTTCCTGCACGCCGACGCGCGTTGGGAAGACGACCGTCGTACCAGCACCCAGCCTAACCTGGCGCTGGATATCCAGGACGCAAACACCAAGGTCAACCTGCGTGCCGGTATCGGCAATGCCGAAGGCACCTGGACACTCGAAGCCTGGGGTAACAACGTTACCGACGAACAGACAAAGAACGTTACGTTCAACACTCCCCTCCGCATCAACTCGCGCGGGTCCTTCCTTGAAGCACCTCGCACTTATGGTCTGACTTTACGGACTTACTTCTAACGGCTTGCGCTATTAGAAAGAGTTTGAATGCGTTAAACGCCGGGCACTGCCCGGCGTTTTTTTATCTGGCACTCATCGGCTCAAAAGGTTTGCCGGATTCATCCCGAACCGCCTTCTCCGGATACAGGAGATAGCAGGCTGCGCCCAGCAGGCAGAAGGTACCTGCCACCGGGCCAATCAACTGCACGCCGAGTGGTTCTTCTGCACTTCGTCCATATCCGGACAAGAGGTAACTCATGATGGCCGCCGACGCCGCGTAGACCCATTTCGTGAACAATCCCTGCACGCCGTAATACATGGCTGCACGATTTGCACCGGTGCGTTGTTCATCAAGATCAATCAACTGGCCGAGCAGCACCGTTGGCAGGATCATAAAACCGGCGATCGAGACGCCCTTCAACGCCGTCATTGCGATGACAACATAAAGGTTCCATTCATCACCCGGCGCACCAGGGCTGGTTGGCGTGAGAAAGCCATAAGGGAACATTGATAGCCCCAGCACAACAATGCTCATCACCAGTGTGTTGCGAGTACCGATCCGGTTTACCACGAGATGTATGAACATGAAGCCAAGCAGTATGCCTGGCAACATCCACAACGACACCGTCGCGGCAAGTCCCGCCCAAGTAACACCCTGACGATATAGGGTACAGCCGGGCCTGTCATGGTGAGGCCAAGGATGAAGATAATCTGTGCGCCGAGGTAAATCAGGAAAGGCCGGTTTGCCATTGTCGTTGTGAGCGCTTCCTTCATATCCATGCTTGAAGGCACCGCTTCAAACGTTGAGTCATCCACCGCCAGGATCGGCAGCAGGCAACTCGCAAATGCGAACACGCAGGAGATCAGGACCACGTACTGCACGGATGTGGTCGCATCAAAACCCATATCCTTGAACCAGCCGACACCCGCCAGCCAAAGGATGCCGTAAGCCATCACCATGGGGCCGCCAACCATCGCACGAAGGCGCGACAGGCTCACGCGATCCGCCTCTGTCCTCGCGATTTCAGGAATGAGCGCATGCCAGGGCGCCACGTACACCGTAAAAAAGATGTAGTAGAGCGACAGCACAATGGTAAGAAACACAAAGACACTGAATGAACCGGGCTCACCTGGCGGGAAGAACAGCAGCGCAGGCAGACCAACCATTGGGACGATGCCCGCGATCAGGAAAATGCGGCGCCTGCCAAGCCGGGATCGCGACTTGTCTGAATAATGTCCAACGAACGGGTCCGCCAACGAATCCACTACGCCACCGATCAGGCGTGCAAGGCCGTAGGCGGTCAGTACACCCAGGAATATCTCCTCGCTGACCAGTGCTGGCAGCCCGGCACCTTCCGGTGGCAGGTAGAAATAGATACCAATCGAGGAAACAACACTGCTGGTGATCACCCAGCCGGGATAACCAAGCACGAAACACAGTCGCTGGCCAAAAGTTAAGCGACCCTCAAGTGAGGCTGTATCCATGCATGCCCTGCCAAGCGTTCAAACCACTCGTTATACCGGCGGCTCGTGCCCAGATCAAACGAGGCAAGCGAATTACCGGGAGTTCGCGTAGGATGCGTTGGGTATTTGCAGCACAAAGGGGCACGTAATGGCGGACTTCAATAACAAAAACATCGTTGTAACCGGCGCCGGTTCAGGTATCGGACTGTCGGTGGTGAAACTGGCTGCAGAGGCTGGCGCCACTGCCTGGGGTCTCGACATTAATGAAGCAGCAGCCTCGCTCGTTGAACAGGCTGGTGGCACCTTCAAGGCCCTCGATGTTTCAAGCGAATCCAGCTGGGCGGCGCTCGCTACCGCAGCAGAATCAGAGCTCGGCCATATAGATCACCTGCACCTGAACGCCGGTATCCAGTTTGCACCACCGGCAGCACCGCTCGAGGAGTATCGCTTTGACCACTTTCAAGTTGACCGGTATCGAAAGCTGATGGGCGTCAACGTGGATGGCGTGGTGCTTGGCCTTCATAACCTGCTGCCAATCATGAAGCCCGGCGGCAGTATCCTCGTGACAGGATCGCTCGCAGGTATCGTGCCCTACGATGTCGATCCGCTGTACTCAATGACAAAACATGCCGTGACCGGTCTCGTGCGAAGCCTTGCCAAAGAAATGGCAGAACGGGAACTGCGGATCAATGCGCTGTGCCCTGGCGGCATTGATACCGGGATCATTCCCGAAGAACAGCGTACCGAGGATGCAATCTTCATGTCGCCGGATAATGTTGCATCGGAAGTGTTACACCTCTTTACCGTGCCCGAGAATGGCGAAACCTGGGCCAAGGTATCTGAGAAAAGACCGGTTTGGGTGATGGACCCGCCGGGCAGGAAGAAAAAGCAGGACTGAAGCAGCACTGAGAAGGGGTCAGTAACCGAGGATCTTGTCGATCACACCCTCCAGCGGTTCTCCTTTTATATAGGCACCGAGATTACGTACAAAGCGGTCTATATTCCTGCGCACCCGATACTGGCTGGCGCCAGCGGTATGTGGGGTCATCGCCACGTTGGGCATCTCCCACAAGGGTGAGTCAGCCGGGAGTGGTTCTCTCGGTGCTACATCCAGCGCGGCGCCACGGATCTGGCCCTCGGCCAAGGCATCAACCAGCGCCGCCTCCTCCATCACCTCACCCCGGGTGACGTTCATCAGGAAGGCAGAGTCTTTCATGGCTGCAAACGCTGGGGCATTAAACCGGTTTCTTGTCTCGCTGGTCAGCGGGCAGCAGATACTGACAACATCGGATGTTTTGAGCATCTCATCAAATCGATCAAGGCCCCAGACGGTTGCCACTTCATCACTCGCTGGCACCGGATCGCGGTCCACGGCAATACAATGCATGCCAAACGCGGCAGCACGTTTTGCCATCGCACGCCCGGTGCCGCCAAAACCGTAGATGCCAAATGTCAGCCCGGAGAGTTCGATCTCCTGGAAGCGCATTTCAGGTCGGTGGTTCCAGCTCTCAGCGCCATACCGCAACGCGGTAGCGAGCTGCCTTGTCAGCATCAGCAGCAAGCCAAAACCATGGTCAGCCAGGTGTTCACCCACCAACCCTTTCTCACTTGTCAGCACCACGTCACTTTCGACAAAGGCAGGATAGAAGAACATATCCACGCCAGAAGAAATCGACTGCACCCATTTCAGTGATGGGCCCGCCGCGTGAAACAGCTCTTCGGTCACGAGGCCAAGGATCACCTCAGCACCATCCACGTGCGCCTTTGCATCCTTGTGTGCTGTCACCACAAGCTCGCCATTGTTGCCTAACATATCGCCGATAACGTCGAGATCGTGCTGTGGGACTTCCGGTAACGTCAGCCCTGGAATGATGACAACTTTCACGTGACCTGTGTCCTTATCGCTGGTGAGTGATATCCATTGAACACACCGGCCGTCACAACTGCAACCGCCCTTGAGCCAGCCCTTCAATCGCGTTAGTTTGCAGAAAACACCTTAAAAAAGGGGAATCCTGATGCGTAATGGTTTCAAGGTAATCAATACAGACTGCCACCAGATCGAACCACCCAGTATCTGGAAGGAATACATAGATCCTGCATTCGCCGACCGCGCGCCTGCCATTGGTGACCTCGGCGGGGGACGCCAGGGGATGATGGTCGAAGGCATGGCCCTGACCAAACAGGACGGCAACTACCCGATGGACTCCCATGAATTTCATGAAGCGGTGGTCGAAGCCATGAAGCAGCATGAAGAAGCACGTGCCCAGGGTTTTAACGCAGCAAGTCGCCTCGCCGATATGGAAAGTCAGGGCGTGGACGTCCAGGTGATCTACCCTACTGTTGGCGGGCAGTTACTCGGCAAACCTTTTGAAGACCTGGACCTGCTCGCGGCCTGTTGCCAGGCTTACAACGACTGGAGCCTCGAATACTGTTCGGCCGCGCCGGATCGACTGCTGACCGCCGCGATGTTGCCCATGCAGTCACCTTCTCATTCGATTGAAGAAGCCCGGCGGGCTGATGAAAAAGGCGCAGCGTGTTATTACATTCGACCAAACCCGGTGGAGGGCCGAAACTTTTATCACGAAGACTTTGAGCCGCTCTGGACGGTGCTCGAGGATATCGGCAAACCCATCTGTATACATGACTCGGGATCACCCTACCTGCCTTCCTTTGGGGAACGCATGCACACCCATACGTCCGGTCACATCATCGCCCACCCATTTGAGGCCATGGTCGCGATGATGTCGCTAATCTGGTACGGCGTGATAGAGCAGCACCCCAGGTTGAAAATCGTGCATGTTGAAGCGGATGCCGGCTGGCTACCTTACTGGCTGCAGCGGATGGAGCAGCACTGGGATTTTTCTGGCAACGCCGAGCATCCACTACTGAAGAAGCGGCCTACCGAATACTTCAAATCCAACTTCCTGGTGGCGTGCCGAGGTGACGAGATGACGCTACCGGCAGCCGTCCAACTTGTTGGTGATGATTACATCACCTTCAACACGGACTACCCGCACCCGGACGGCACCTGGCCCGGCGGTTTCGAAGCGTTGGAGGCCCAACCGATATCCGAAGAGAGTATCCGCAAGATATTCTGGGATAACGCTGCTGCAGTGTTTGGTGTTGCGGCCTGACGTCTACTCACACAGCGTGTTTGGCACCGGCTGGTAAGGAAAGTCATCAAGAAAGATGTAACCGTCCTGCGCCGTCAGTGCCGAGTAATCCTGGGCCCCACCTTTATAGGACAGGCTGAGGGTTGGCACACCGTCGCCACCGATTACCCGCCAGGTGCCGGAATCGTTAGATTCACTGTAGCTGTAGGACTGGTAATAGGCGCCGCCCCAGGAATCTGAGGCACCGGTGTTCTGACGGAAAGTGCCATCAGAACAGAAGAAATAGTCCGAGTTGTAGCCCGCCCCCGAAAACGCACCACCCACTGCAGTGGCAAAAGCAAGGTGAGCGCCCATGAGTCGCTGCTGCCAGCGCTCGTGTTTTACCCCATCTACAACCGGGCCGATGGTGAAGCTTTCCAGGATCGGCACGGCCAGCAGGCGAAAGTCACCCCAGCGCTGTAGCGAAGCTCCGGCCAGCACCATGTAACCACGTTGGTTGGCGCCGAGGATGCCTGCCAGGTAACCCGTCACTTCCACATCGTCGATTGTACCTTTGACCTCCATCGTCATGCCCTGCCCGCCCCTCAGGTTAAGCGTCAGCGGCGAGCCATGGGTTTTGAGCTTGGCGCGCCTCGACTCCACGCCGCCGCGCATCGCCATCTGGATATCCGACAGGGTCAGATCCGGCATTGGGCGAACAATGACCGTGCCGTAATTTTCAAAAGACTGGAAATACAGCAGGTCATCTTCTTCAGCGACCAGCTTGAACCGTCGTGGCAGATCGATAGCGAAACCAGCGGTGCGGTCTACATAGGTCTCTGTTTCTTCTGGTAAAGCGATACGCGGTTTATGTTCCTCGGCAAATACATTAAAGGCCAGCAGGCACAGCAGCAGGGTTCGAAGCATGGTGTTTTCATTTTGTACAACAGATGGTGCAACATACCACGATACGGCGAGGCGGAGTCACTCACCATGATGTTCAAAGGCAAATTTCATCCCGGCATCAAGGATGGCAGCATCACCAGGACCTACCGGTATTGGAAACGGCCGCAGGCGGTTGCCGGTAACTTCTACAAGATCAATCCGATCGGGCATATCAGGGTTACTGCGGCGGGTCCAACGACTGAATCCAGGATTCGCACGGCACACGCCATTGCCTCGGGGTTTGAATCACGCAAGGCGCTGATTGAGTACATCAGCGAACACAAGACGTCCGAGGCCACACTCTACTGCGTCGAGTTTGTTTATGAGGGCAGGCGCCGTGACAAGGAACCGGATCAAACATCACTCGCTGATGACGATGAGTTCGACAAACTCGCCAAAGCGCTGGCAACCCGTGATAAGAACAGTGGTATGAGCTGGACTCACCCGACCCTGGCGTTGATCGGGGAGAACCGTGGCGCCTCATCGGCCATCCTTGCAGAACAACTGGGACGCGACAGGGCGGAACTTAAAAAGGATGTTCGAAAACTGAAATCACTTGGGCTGACCAACAGCCTTGAGGTTGGTTATGAACTCACCGACAGGGCTCGCTCGTATCTGAGGAAACGGGGTCACTCTCAAGAATAAGGTGCGAGTCGTAGTGCGCTTCAACAAAATCTACCGCCGCTGCAATTTCTGAGCGCGAGTACGCCTGGTTCGCGACAACCAGTTTGTTCTCGTCATCGTCGCGACGCTCAATCACTGCAATACACCGGCCAGAGAAAGTCACCATCGGCTCCTCCACACCGAGCACGTACGCGTCAATTTCACTGCCATCGCCTGCCAATGTGCCAGGCAGATAGCCGTAGTTCACCGGGTACTCAAAACCGAGCTCAGGATGTTTACTGAAACGCGGACGATCAATGGTGACATCGACTGTCTTGCCAAGATACAAAAGGTATTTATCGAGCTGATCCACTGGCGGCTCCGGGTAATTGCGTCAGTATCTCATCAACCACTTTGTCGATCGGCTTGTCGGTTGCGGCCTGGATCGCTCCCATCTCAACGTAAACAGGAAAACGTTCACGGATAACGCGGCGTTCCTCGTCCGCCGGGCGCGCGTAATCACGGAGGAGCTGGCGTTTCACTGTTTCGTCTTCACAGGACGCTTGATCGAACGTGGCCATCACCAGGATGGTTGTTGGGCTTGTCAAAATCGACCTGTGCACGTCGACTATCGCTTTGTGAATATTCGAGTCGTAGGTCATAAAACCGGATGACAGGACAAACAGCGCCGGGCGGGTCTGGCGCTCGCGCAGTTCGAGATAAAGATCGACATTCCTCTTCACATAGAAGGGGTATCCGCGGGTGCTGATGTCGTTGTCGATGTCGCCCTGTTTCAGGTATTCCCGGTCAAGGTCGACCAGCGGGTAACCGAGGCGAGCCGCGAGTGCTTTGCCGGTGGTGGTTTTGCCGGCGGCGCCTGGGCCTATGAGGTGGATGTGTTGCACCTGGCTTTCCTGGGTTGGTGGTGTTTCGGGAGAGGGAGATCTCTCCGCTGCGTTCGCTTCGCTCTCTCCGGTCAGCGTGACCCGGTCGACATGACGCGCCCTACCAACACTGTCATCTCGAACGTAGCAGCCAGCGGCTGCGTAGCTGAGAGATCTCTACCTCACGTACGCCCGGATTGCCCAGTTAGACGCCTGCGGCGGCCTTCAGATCCTCAAACGATTCCTGCAGGAAATCGGCATACACCTCAGGGTCCGGCATCACTTCGCGGCAACTCGTAAATGACACAGCAATCTGCCCACAGTAACTGAATACCGGGTGGATGATGGCCATGCCATCTGTCACCGGGCCAAGGCCGACAAACTTCACCGCCTGGGCGCCGGCAAAGTACAGCGGCGTCTGTGGTCCGGGTACGTTGGTCACTGTTGTGTTAATGGCGGGCTGCGCCTGCTCGGTCATGTTACGCATTGCCGGAGAGGTCATCAGGCGAGATGCGAGACCTGCCAGTTGCGACGGGATGAACTGCGAATAGTCAGAGAGGTTCCGGGCTCCTACCGCGCTGGTCATCGCTTTTGAGTTATTGGTGCTGTCGTGAACGTATTTCAGTCGCTCAAGCGGATCTGCGATCTGGGAGCCAAGTTGCACCATCATGGCCGAAACCTGGTTACCCGCCGCAGACTTCTCTTTTTCATCCCTGACC
The DNA here is from genome assembly GCA_963921285.3 of Pseudomonadales bacterium. Classification (GTDB taxonomy): domain Bacteria; phylum Pseudomonadota; class Gammaproteobacteria; order Pseudomonadales; family Azotimanducaceae; genus UBA9659. The sequence goes on along the minus strand of CAWUFD020000015.1, from coordinate 3,429,999 downwards.
GAGATCGGCGCCATCGCCACCATAGACTGGTCCGGCAACTCATTGTGGTGTGTCAGGTACTTGTTCAGCGCCCCGCCAACAATCGCGAGAATGGCATCGTTCACGGTCGCACCTGCTACCGCGTTCTTGATCGCGCGGATGTCCTGCAGATCAAACGACTTACCATCCACAACCCGATGAGAAGTAACCTGCGCATTAAATCGTGTCCTGGGCGCCTGACCCTGGATCTTGAATTCGCTTCTACCGAGCCCCTCGGTAAACCGCGTCATACCGGGCATTGAACGCGTCACCAGGTTGAAGAAACGAAAAGGCTGGGTCGCATTGTTAAAGTTCGCCCGCGCAATCAGTTCCACCGGCGTCGGTTCAGGCTCCGGGTTGTAGGGCTGCACTTTCGGTTTGTTCTTTGGACTCGCCTCGATGTCGTGGATGTATTCAGTGATCTCAGAACCGGATACGCCGTCGATCATCGCGTGATGGATTTTTGTGAGCACGGCAAAGCTGCCCTCTGGCGCTCCTTCGACGTTATCCAGGCCTTCGATCACATACATTTCCCAGAGTGGCTTGGAGAGATCAAGCGGGCGTGAATGCAGCCGCGCTGTCTGGATACAGAGTTGTCGCCAGTCGCCAGGTTTAGGCAGTGCGATATGGCGAACATGAAACTCGAGATCAAACGCGGAATCCTCTACCCAGTACGGGTGATCCATGTTCATGGGTACGTTGACGAGTTTCTGTCTGAACGCACGCGACAGGTGCAACCGCGTTTCAATATGCGCGAGTATGTCCTTAAACCTGACAAAGCCACCCGGTGCGGTACTGGGGTCATAGATCATGAAAGAGCCAATATGCATCGGTGCATGCGGCGTCTCAAAATAGAGGAACGATGCGTCCTGTCCTGACAACTGTTCCATAGCGCTCTCCAAAAACTTAACTGCAATGTGTATTGAGCTATTTTTGCTGTGGCGTTTCAACCACCACGGCTACATTTTGGCGCTTTGGCTCCCATCCCATGCTGGGATAAGGTAGAGGCTCAACCGCGTGGGGCACAATCATGAAAGTATACGGGGCCAGCGTTTCCTACTACACGGGCAAGCTGGAAACATACCTCCGCTATAAAGGCATCAGCTACGAGCGAAAAAATCCTTACCCGGAAGCGGAGCGAATCAAAGCAGCCGTTGGTGCCATCCAGCATCCGATGGTTGAGTTTGACGACGGTCGATTTATGTCGGACACAACGCCGATGATCCACTACCTGGAAACAGAACACCGGCAGAGAAGCATCCTGCCTGGGAACCCGGTTGTGCGTTTTATTGCGCTCCTGATCGAAGACTATGCCGATGAATGGCTGTGGCGACCCGCGATGCACTATCGCTGGAGTTACGAGCATGATCGCGAACTGCTTTCCCGCATCCTGGCTGATGAACTCAGCGGGCACCTGAAGCTACCCAGGTTCCTGCGTCGACGAATGATCAGGCGGCGCCAGCGCATCGGCTTTGTCGTCAATGATGGCGTAACTGAAACCACCTGGGACCACGTTGAAGCTGGGTACTACAAGGCGCTTTCCGGTATGAGCAACGCCCTGGCACATCGTCCTTTTCTTCTCGGTGCATCCCCAACCATTGCAGATATTGGAATGATGGGTCCGATGCTGCGTCACTTTGGCCAGGATCCTACACCGCACGAAATCATGCGAGACGAAGCGCCGCTGGTTTATGACTGGCTGAGTCGAATGTGGAATGCACGAGCGCATGCAGATGGCAGCGATATCCTGACCGAGGTCCCGGACGTTTTGGCACCCCTGATTGGCGAAGCCTGTGAAACCCACCTCGCTCAACTTGCTGCAAACGCAATCGCATGGCACGACAATCAGCCGAAGATGGCGATGCAGATACAGGGATGCCAGTACTCAAACGTACCGGTGTCACGTTATCGCGTCTGGTGCCTGGAGCAGCTTCGCCTGGCGTACGCGGACTTGTCAGCGGAGGATCAGGCCAGTGTGCAGACCCTGTTGCAACACCGTGACGCCAGCCTGATCTGGGACACTGATATCAAGGCTGAATCCGGCTACGATACAGCGCGCGAAGCGCCATTCAATAAGGCGATCAATGTGTTTGAGAACGGAGTGCCGTCATGAAAACCAGGCTCCTTTGTTGTGCCATCATCTCCACCGTCCTGTCATACGGCGCCATGGCCGAAGACGCGGAACTGCCGGAACGACAACTGCTCTGGGGTGATACACATCTGCACACCAACAACTCTTTTGACGCGTTCCTGAACGGCAACATGTCCGTCACACCGGCGGACGCATTTCGTTTCGCCAAAGGTGAGCCGGTGGTACATGCCTACAACAGAACAAGGGTGCAGATCGAAACACCACTCGATTTCCTGGTGATTACCGATCACGCGGAGTTCCTTGGCGGCATCAAGGATATCTACTACGAAGGGATTGGCATGAAGAATCCCAACATCATTGAGCAGCTGGTGCTCTGGTATCGCGAAAATGAGATCCGCGCCGCAATAGATGATGGTAACGGCGTGGAGTTTTTTAACTCGGTACTGCCGGAGACCGGCAACCCCCGCGAACTTGCATCACAGTGGCGGGATACGCTGCCGGACCCGGTCCCTGGTGCCGATGTGTCGCAACAGAAAGCCTGGTACAAGCTCATCGAAACCTCCGATGAGCACAACGACCCCGGTACATTCACGGCGTTTTCCGGATGGGAATGGTCATCACAACCAGGCAGTGCCAACCTGCACCGTGTGGTCATCACCAACGCGGACCAGGACGTCGGCCGAACCTTCCTGCCGTTCGGTTCAACCGACAGTCCTTTTCCGGAAGACCTCTGGGCCTGGTTATCCAAAACTGAGCAGGCAAGCGGCGCCCGGTTTATCGCGATCCCACACAACCCCAATGTCAGCCGTGGCCTGATGTTCGATACTAAAACTCTGCGCGGCGAGGACATCGACGCGGACTATGCCGAGCGACGCTTACAGTTCGAGCCCATCGTGGAGATGACACAGATTAAAGGTGACTCAGAAACACACGAGAGCCTGTCGCCTGACGATGAGTTCGCAAAATTTGAAACCTATGAGTTCCTGCTCGCGGCCCAAAGTGATCGTTACCAGCCAAAACCTGGCGACTACGTCCGTACCGGCCTGATGCGAGGCCTCGAGATCGAGGAGGAAATCGGTGTTAATCCATTCAAGCTCGGCATGATTGGATCAACGGACTCACACACCGGGCTCGCCACCGCAGAGGAACCCAACTTCTGGGGCAAGTTTGCGTTTGACTCAGTACCAGAAAAGAAGGGATCGCATGGGCTGGGCAGCGCGTCCGGCTGGAACATGTCAGCGGCTGGCCTTGCGGCCGTCTGGGCAGACGCCAATACACGTGACGACATCATGGACGCGATGTTCCGGCGTGAAGTTTATGCCACCACAGGCACACGCATCCGGGTCAGGTTCTTCGGCGGCTGGGAGTTTACTGAAGCTGACCTGGATGATCTCGCTGCAGCAGGTTACAAAAAGGGCGTACCCATGGGCGGTACACTGACTGCTGCAGCGGACGCAGCACCCGTTTTCCTCGTTCATGCCAGCCGCGACCCAGCCAGCGAGAAACTGGATCGTATCCAGATCGTCAAAGGCTGGATTGATGAAACCGGAGAGACAAAGGAAAAGATTTTCAACGTTGCCTGGTCTGACGAGAGGGAAATGGCAGCAGACGGCTCAATCCCAGCGCTGCCTGACACGGTTGACCGCGCCACAGGTAAAACCACCGGTGATCATGGCGAGGCCATCCTGATGAGTGCCTGGCAGGACCCGGAGTTCAATCCAGCACAACCCGCCTTCTACTACGCCCGGGTGCTGCAGGTAACAAGTGCACGTCACTCGCTGCTCGATCGAATTGCTCTCGGTGTTGAAAACGCTTCCGATTACCCCGACGTGTTGCAGGAACGTGCCTACACTTCACCTATCTGGTATCGCCCCTGACGCACCAAGGCCACCCTGTTTCTGACAATCAAGAGTCTTTACAACCGCATGATGAGTCGAAGGAAACGTGGACAGCGCCACAAGTTCATTCGGGAGACTTCATTGCCTCGTATGAAGCCATGATGTCGGCATAGAGTTTCTGCTTGCCGGTCATCGCATACTCAAGTTTGGCAATGACGTGTTGCAGACTGTCATCTCCGGCACTGGCATTCATCACCTCAAGGCCAAACTCCGGGAACATATTGATCTCATCGACAACCCTTGCGCGGGTATAGAGGTATTCAACGATCTGCTTGAGGAGTTCGTGGTCTGAATCCATGAGACCACTGATGATTGGTGAGAGCCGATCCAGGCTTGGGCTCAGCTCTTCTCGATGCAATCGCAGCTGGTGTCGACACTCCTCCTGGAGACCACGCGCCAGCAACGTCAGCGCATCTGAGAGCATGGCCTCATAGGCATCCTGCAAGGGCGGCAGTGAGACAATCAGGGAAGCCAGCTTCTCGTCAGAAGCGGCATCTCCCTGCTCCAGAATCTTCTCAAGCCGGGTAACTGATCTGTCGAGCAGTGATTGCATGTTGCCATCTTACATCATGCACTGGCAGCTAACGGCGGCATCGCGCAAATGTGGTTGTTCAAACAATGTTGCCGGATGAACTGGTTAACCCGTCTGGCGTGTGATCCCTGGCCGCGCAACGCGCCACGTGATGCTTTATCAACGATTCGCACCTGGCAAACCGGCAGCTCGCGAAACAGCTTCTCAATGACCCGAACTGAAGGCGCAAGTGCGTGCTCGGACTGGATCAACAATGTTGGAGCATCGATTCGCCTGCGTTCGGTATAGGCAACCTGTTCCGCTAGGACCTCCCGGAGATGAGATGCGACGATCGCTGCATAACGTTGCAGATGGGACCGCTTCTTTTCTTCCAGGCGAGCCCACGTGCCTTCCCCATGCCAGTAGTCCACGTAGGCTGCCATGGCACTGTCCGCATCAGCCCGAGTGAACTGACGACGCAACCACTCAATATCGTGCAGCAGCTTTCGGTCTTCAGGGTGATGACTCGCGAGCATCCAGAATGCAGACGGTTCGATCAACGTCAGGCTGCTGAGTTCAACCTGGGTTGCTGCCTTAAGCGCTACAGCACCTCCATAAGCGTACCCGACCAGGTGAATTGATCGGCCGGCCATGCGCTGACACAGCGTGGTTACGATCTCCACATCCGCATCAAGGCCAGGCGCGGCCTCTCCAGCAGGTATCGATCGCCCGTGCCCCATCAGGTCGGGTGCTACCAGGCAGATTTCATCACCATGGGATTCAGCCAGGTAACGCCAGTGCGCAGAATGACCCGCTGTACCATGCAGGCATATCACGACGTTATCACCAGCACCGCTTGTTGCCGCAAATACCCTTTTTCCGTTGATATCGAGATAAGGCATTGTCTCGCCCCCTTTCAAAACATACGCACATTGATAAGCGCCATTGTGTCTGCGTGGCGTCAAGCGCCTGTCAAAGGGTGCGTGAAATCAGCGTGAATCGTGAAGTTGTTGCGTGAACTGTGACGCAGTTCACATCTGCAGCCGATCGGGATGATTGATCAGGGCAATAGATCAGGATTTTGCGAGATCTTCCCAGCCAGGGTCGCTGGTCAGGAGATTATCTTCCAGTTGCTTGAAGGCCCGCCTGGTTTTTTCGTCGGTACTGGCAATCAGGCCTTTTCGAACCAGGATGCGTGCCCGGTCGTGCCGATGCAGCTGCTGCTCCTCCCTTGCAATGGCGAGCAACTCTGTCGGCGCATTTTCACTTTCTGCTGCCAGCAGATGCTCCACAAACATGGCGCGGTTGGCCTGCTTGTAGTATTCAGCGGCTCGCAGGTGCAACGCTGAACGCCTCGAACGCAACATGGTCTGGTAGGTGCTCTCACGAATCAGCGCGTGCGAGAACTCGTATTTATCACCACTCTGGAAAATCAATCGATGCTTCAATAAGGCGTCAGGAGAGTAACCCTCCTGGTCCAGAACGAAATCCAATGCCTCGCTGGTGAACTCAAATCCCAAAACAGATGCGGCCTGAATAGCATCCAGGTCCTGGCTTGGTAACTGGTACACCGTTGCCTCTACCAGTGATTGAATGGAATCCGGTATGCCATGGCGCGACATCTCAGAACTGCGCAGCAGTTGTTCCAGGAACAATGGATTACCACCTGATCGCTGGAAGCAGCGGCGGATCAGATCATCGTCATCGTGCATATGTCGACCGAGCTCCATGGCCTCCGCTTCTCTCATAGGACTGAGATCAAGTGTGGTAAAAGGTGCTCGCTGGGACGGGCCACGCCAGGCGCTCTGATCAATGGTTTCGTCAATCCTGGTGGTCAGCACCAGCAACATCGGATAGTCCGCAACAATACTTGCGAGCACGCCGATCCTTGCCAGGATGGATGATTCTGCCCATTGCAGATCTTCAATCACGGTCAGCACCGGGTTTTCACGACATGCATGGGCAACAATCGCTTCCAGGCCTGCACGACGAGTTTCCTGACGACGCTCATCACTCATGGCGTCCCAGAAATCCCGCAACTCGTGCGGCATCTCAAGATCAAGCAGGTCTATCAATGCTGACCGCTGTCCACGACCGAGACCAAGTCGAACCAGGTCATCATCGTTGACCTCTTCCGGCGTCACACTTTCGTCAAACTCCAGAATGCGCGTCACCAGACGAGTCAGGTTGGAAATGTTGTTATTGGTCGTATCCGACAGGTTGGCTCTTGCAGCGGCATAACCTCGGCTGCGTGCCTCATCGATCAACTCCAGCACAAGTCTCGATTTGCCCAGGCCAGCCTCTCCCCTTATCAATATCGTTTGGCCAAGGCCTGTGTCCTGGCAGGCCTGCAGCGCCAGACCCATTTGCTGCATCTGTAACTTCCGGCCGGAAAAAGGTGTCAACTTACGTTGTTCGCTCATGCGTTGAATGCAAACCACATCAGCAGCCGGATTTTCCGGCCGCGGCTCATACTCAACCAGGTGGGCCAGGCCATCAACGACGTCAACGGGTGAAATCAGTTCACCAGCAGAGGCGCTTCTTGCCAGCTGGCCAACCTGAGCGATCACTGAACCCTGCGCCTGCTGCAAGTTGCCGTGCACATTTACCACCACCTGCCCCGTGGCGACCGCCAGGGACAATGCCAGGTCATCATCGCTACTGTCTCGTATGGCCAGTGCCACCTCAGTACTGCGACGAAGCTCATTACCGGTTACAGCAGGCAACCCAAACAGGGCTATATGGATTTCGGAATTGGCCTGAACAATCACGCCGCCCGCCGTCTCACAGGTCGTGCGTACAAAGTCTTCGAGCGATTGCACACGATTGATGTAATCCTCGGTATCCATCGACAACGCCAGGTCGCCAAGATTACGCGCATGTACGGCAAGGGCCACAACCTGGCGTAGCTCATTGCTGCCGGAAGGAACGGAGTGACTGCTTTCAATCTCAGGCCTCCTGGTTTCAGTACCATGTCGTGCCGAAACAATCTCTTCCAGCAGGGCCTCGGTCTCAGCTTCCGGCTCAATGCCAAGCTGATCATTCAGTACCTGTTTGTAATTACGGAACTGTCTTATTGCATCTTCAGGGCGACCTGCATCACGGAACAACTCCATCAGACGCCGATGCATCTGTCCCTGCAAAGGATCGAGCGAAACAATCTTCTGCCCATAGCGGATGGCTTCCTCGAGATCGGTGTGCCTGTAACTGTCGACCAGTTTTCGAAGGACCACCTGGTGCAGCTCTGCCAGGCGCAGCCTCTCTGCGCCAAGCCATTCTTCAAACGGCTCGGACCGTGAATCCTCTGATTCAAGCAGTTCACCTCGATAGAGGTTAGATGCGCGCACCAGGTCAACTTCATCGCTCGCATTGGCCAGTGCGACGAATTCATCGATATCCTTTGTTACCGCACCTGCCTTGATTGACAGTCTTTCTGTATCGGCTTCCAGGACATCGTGGTCACCGAGCAGCCTGCGAAGATCTGCGACTGCCTGGCGCAGGCTTTGTCTTGCCTGCTGGCTGCCACTGTCGGCCCAGAGAAGATTGGCAAGTTTGGTTCTTGGCTGGGGCTTACCCTGGTGCATTGCCAGCCAGGCAAAAAGCGCTCGCGTCTTACGGGCTTTGAGTTCGCGGGTGACACCACCCAACTCACACTCAAACTGGCCAAGAAGGTGTATTCGAACTTCCACGTAATGATCAGCAGGCTGAAAGGAGCCAGTAGTATGAGGGATCAGAAAATGACTGTCAGCCACGGTGCAGGCACCGTGACTGACAGCGTTTTCAGAATGCCTGGTTTCAGTCGATGTCATAAGGCAACTGGAACGAACCGTTGAAGCCCATTTCGATGATGGCCTGGTTGACCGCCCGCTCAATGGCTCGTCGGGATTCCGCCGCACGTGCCTGCTCATTAGCAGTACGTCCCGGAAGATTTTTGTAGACGTCCTTGTAGTCGAAGCCGTGTCGCGCTGGAGAGAAAACTTCTCCTTCCATCGCCACAGTGCCATCAGTGATGGTGCTCGACTGCAATGTATTATCTACATTTGCCTGCGGCGCGGCTTCAGCAACCCGATCATCACAGTAGCTGGTGTAGATTGAGTCTTCATCGCCAAAGCTCATCATCATGGGCACGGCAACCTTGTAGCCATCGCGGGTATCACCATCAGGCGCCACCTCATCCGCTGCAAGGCCGAGATCCTGTTCCATCAGGCCATCAAGCCTGCAGCCCGGGTAGAACGCATGGACCATTTTCACGCTGGCATAGAAGTCACCACCAATGTAATCAGCAAGCTGATCCTTGAAGGTGCCCGGTACAAACTGGCCAGTGCCCTGCGGTGCCTGCTGCGCAACCTGTTGAACCCCGGCGGAGCCGTCGATGACAACATCGCCACTGGCAAGCGCCAGAGATCCACCGCCGTTGATGACGGCCATCACATCGTCTTCGGTCAATCCCGCAAGCATGTCGTTAAATGCGTCCGCGAGCACCGGGTTTGCCAACACATCGTTCAACGTGAGACCGGGTACAACCTCAGGTTCAGCTTCAACCTCATCTTCTGCAGGAAGATTACGCGCCCAGAAGTCGCGGACATGTTCCGGCCAGATGTTGTGGTCAGCGGCAAGGGCAATCATTGCAGATCCACCGTTTGACCTGCCCTCAACAATGACGTTAGTAAGATCTACCTGCGGGAACTGCTCTTTGACCGCCTTGTAAAGGTACATGTTGTCGAAACCGGCAATATCCGGCGCAGCATGCATTGGCCTGAAGTCGCCGTCCACGTCGGACAGGCCATAGCCGTCAAAGTTGTAAGGCGGCAACGTCTGCCTTGTCACCGCATTTTCATCGGTGAGGTTTAACCAGAAAAGCGCGTTATCAAGATGCGACGGATCGGTTACCACGTTATAACGACCGACCATGAAAATGTTCACAGGCGAATCAAACTGGCTGAACGCATCCTGCCAGTACCACGCGGCAAACTGGGTGCTGCCGACGATCTTGCGCAGCATGAATTCTTCAAGCTCCGGGCCAACCGGTACGTGGTCGAAGTTGAAGTCAGCGACATAAACCTCGTTGCCCTGGCCATCAACCTGGCACAGGCCTTCGTAGGCTGAACCGGTAAAGTCACCCGTCGCCTGGTTGATGTAGTCAGGTCCGCAGACACCATACTCGGTATCAATTTCGTCATACCACTCTCCGCCTGAACCATGGTTCAAGAAGATCGTCACGGCGGGTCCCTGACCATTTTCGTTAAACGTCCAGCGATATGCCTGCTTGTAATTACCGTCACCGGTGTACATCACAAAGCGCTCAACCGGGCGCTCCTTGTAGTCGGAATCAACACTCGCCTGCGCAACCGTGGCCCAGCTGTTAACAACCAACATGCCCAAAAACAAAACAAAAAACTTCTTCATCACATTGTCCTCTTAAAAAGGGTCCTCTTAGAAAAGCTGGGGCCATTCTTTTGATGCAGCGTGATTGCGGTGTTATTTCAGGCGTGAAAAAAGCGTGAAAACGCCTGGATCAACAGAACTGTGACGCAGTTAACGAAAAAAGCACGGTGACGGGCTCGATTTCCTTGATGAAAGCAACGCGGTACATTGATTTTTTGCAGACGGGCAAGGCAATGGATCTTTTTGAACAGCAGATCACCGAGTTAAAGGTGTACGGCTACACCGTTGTACACGATGTGCTGAATCCGGATGAGATCGCGGAGATACGCGATTTCGTTGTAGATACCGAAGCACGCATCGGCGTTGATACACATCACCGCGGCGAGGCGAGACACCTCGCCAATCTCATCAACCTCGATCCGATGTTTTTTAAGCTGATTGATCATGACAAAGTGCTGCCGCTCATCGAAGCGATCATGGGTGAATACCTCATTCTCGGCAGCCTTAACGCACGTGTGGTTAGACCTGGTGATGGCGAACAGATATTGCACAGCGACGTACCCCTGCCCTTGCATCGCTACGGCACGGAAGCGCCTGTCATGATGAACACGATCTGGCCATTACACGACTTCACTGCCGAAAACGGCGCAACACGTCTTGTGCCCGGTAGCCACCAGAGCCATCTGCAGGAGCCACCTGCGGGATTTGATGTGAAACACGAGTACCAGGCGGTGATACCGGCCGGCAGTGTTGTTGTGATCAACGGGCAGACCTGGCACGCGGGCGGTGCCAATGTGAGCAACTCAAAACATGCTGCAATTTTTGGACATTATCGGTTTGGGGAATGGATGCGCTTTCAGTGTGACCCGCACGACGGGTTTCCCGAAACCTGGTGGGACAAGCTGACTCTGCGCCAGAAGCAGTTGCTTCGCATGACACAGGGAGTGACAGGGAAACATGGCGCGGACTTTTACGAGCGCTGATTTCTCGCTGTCAGTCGTCGCTTTCTTCCTCGAAAACTTCCTTTGCGATGTGCATGCCTTCCACCGCGACAGGAAATCCGCCGTAGATCGCCATGTGCATAATCAACTCTGAGATCTCTTCCCGGGTGAGGCCATTTCTCAGGCCACGGCCGATGTGAATCCTGAGCTCATTCGGCCGATACAGGGCCGTCAACGCAGCGATCGTGATCAGGCTGCGATCCCTTTTTGAAAGCCCTTCTCTTGACCAGACGCCTTCAGGTAACACCGTGTCGATGATCATCTTGCCCCAGTCATCCCGAATCTCATCTGGCGCAGGCAGTGCATCGGTAATCTGCCTGGACATCTTGAGCTTTTCTTCTTCGGTCATAGCCATGGCGCGCACTCCTTCTTCTTGATTGACACAACCTTCACTATAACGCGATTGCCTGTAAATCGCCGGATAGCACGCGTGCAGGCAATGTGTTTTTATAAACACCCTATTACCCCGTCAACATCGCACGAAGAGGATTCCTATGAGCACACTCGAGCAGACCGCCCCCGCTTTTGTAGACATGGCACACACTATCGTGTGGTGCAGCGTTGCAACCGTTGACGCAGACAATCGACCGTTCAGTCGCGTGTTGCACCCTTTCTGGGAGTACGAAAACGGCGAACTCGTCGGCTGGGTTGCAACCGGTGCGACGCCAATCAAGCGTGCACATATTGAGCACAGCCCATACGCCTCGCTGAACTACTGGACCCCAGCCCAGGACACCTGCAGTGCGGAATGCAAAGCAACCTGGTGTTTTGATATCGAAACGCGCCGCCGCGTCTGGGACAAGTACCTGGAACTGCCTGAACCGCTAGGCTATGACCCGAGAATCATTCCCGGCTGGGACAGCCCGGAAACAGATGCGTTTTCCGTATTGCGGTTTGACCCCTGGCGGGTGCGCGTCTTCCCGGGCTCAGTACTTATGGGCCAGGGCGGTGAAGTGTTGACGTGGCAAGCGGACTGATAATGCATCATCACTGCAACCTTGCCCGGTTGCTATAAAAGGGGGAAGCAACTACTTTCGAGACAAACCGGCTTTATCAAGGCCGGGAAACCAAGCTGTAGAACACAAAACAAAAAAGAGGGAACAGCACATGTGGGATTTTGAAACTGACGCCGAGTACCAGGGTGCACTCGACTGGGCAGATGAGTTTGTACGCAAAAAGGTTGAACCACTCGACATGGTTCTTGGCGCAACGACCGAATACAAAGACCCGGACTTTATCCGGCATATCCGCCCACTACAGGAAGAAGTAAAAAACCGTGGTTTATGGGCATGCCATCTTGGTCCTGAACTTGGCGGCCTCGGCTTCGGACAATTAAAGCTTGCCCTGCTGAACGAAATCCTCGGCAGGTCCAGGTTCTCACCGGTTGTATTTGGCTGCCAGGCACCTGACACCGGCAACGCGGAGATCCTTGCCCACTACGGCAGCGACGAACTGAAAGAAAAGTACCTGCAGCCGCTGCTGAACGGCGAGGTATCTTCCAGCTATTCAATGACCGAACCCCAGGGTGGCGCCGACCCGACACAATTCCAGTGCCGGGCGACAGAAGACGGTGACGACTTTGTCATCAACGGTGAAAAATGGTTCTCATCCAACGCGAGGTATGCGGACTTCCTCATCACGATGACAGTGACTGACCCGGACGCACCCCCTCACCAGCGTATGACCATGTTTGTTGTACCTACGAACACACCGGGCGTGAACATCGTCCGTAATGTTGGCGTCGGCACGGAATCACCGGGCGAGGGTACGCACGCCTATATCGAATACAAGGATGCGCGCATACCCGCTTCCAACATGCTCGGCCCCCGTGGCCAGGCGTTTGCTGTATCGCAAACCAGGCTCGGCGGTGGTCGTATTCACCATGCGATGCGCACCATGGGCCAGATCAAGAAAGCGTTCGATATGATGTGTGAACGCTCCCTGTCCCGCACCACCAAGGGTGAAATCCTCGCCGACAAGCAGATGGTCCAGGAGAAGATTGCCGACTCATGGATCGAGATGGAGCAGTTCCGGCTACTGGTCCTGCGTACAGCATGGCGGATCGATCAGTACAACGATTACCTTAAGGTGCGAAAAGACATTGCAGCGATCAAGGCACTGATGCCCAAGGTGTACCACGACGTGGTATCGCGCTGCATCCAGATCCATGGCTCGCTCGGGGTTTCAAACGAACTGCCATTATCCAGCATGCTGCTCGGCTCATACGTCATGGGGATCGCCGACGGGCCAACAGAGGTCCACAAGGTCACTGTTGCTCGCCAGATCCTGCGCGACTACGAGGGCACCGACAAACTCTTCCCCGATTACACCCTGCCAAACCGACAGGCCAACGCCCTGACGTTGCTTGGAGACCAGATCGAACGCGAAGTAGAAGCCTGGTAACTATCACTTAATCAAACACCCCTTAACTGACGTCAGTTGAGGGGTGCAGGCTGGACTATGAGTCAATCTGTAAATCAAACTGCTGAAGAGTTATTCCCGCCCCGATATCGCAACTATGCGCTTGGCATTCTTTTTGTCGGCTACGTCGTCAATTTTGTCGACCGATCCATCCTGGCGATCCTGCTGGAACCCATCAAACATGACCTGACCCTGTCCGATACCGAACTCGGTCTGCTGGGTGGCCTCGCGTTTGCGTTGTTCTATGCAACCCTGGGCATCCCAATTGCGGCGATTGCGGATCGCTGGAGTCGGGTAAAGGTACTCGCCATCTCCATGATCATCTGGAGCGCCATGACCGCATTGTGTGGCCTCGCCTGGAACTTCTGGACCCTGCTGCTGGCACGCATCGGCGTTGGTGTGGGCGAAGCCGGAGCCAGCCCGCCTTCACATTCCCTGATCTCCGACTATTTTCCAGTCGAGTCACGTGCAACCGCACTCAGCATCTACGCGCTGGGCATCCCGGTCGGCTCGATGGTGGGCAACTTTGTCGGCGGCTGGGGCGCAGAAGAACTCGGCTGGCGTGCCACTTTCTTCCTGGTAGGCCTGCCGGGCATCCTGGTTGCGTTCATCATCCTCGCCACATTGAAGGAACCGCCACGGGGTCTTTCAGAAAAGGTACAGGTGAAAGAAGCTGACGCACCCAGCATGAAAGAGGTGTTCAGCTTTCTCTGGAAAAAGCGGTCCTTCCGACATATCGGTTTCGCCGCTGGCCTGCACGCCTTCGTAGGCTATGGCGCCGGTACGTGGAACGCGCCATTTCTGATCCGTTCACACGAGATGCCTATCACCGAGGTAGGTTCATGGCTGGCGCTGATCTCGGGCATCGGCGCCATCGGCACGTTTGGCGGGGGTTACCTGGGTGACAAGATTTCGGATGCAACAGGTGACCGGCGCTGGTATCTCTGGGTAGCTGGCATCGCGACGATTGTCATGGTGCCGTTCCAGTTTGCGGCCTATCTTCACGGTAACTTGTGGGTGGTTATCCCATGCCTGTTCATGGTGTCGATACTGGGCGGTATGTATCTCGGCCCATCGTTTGCCATGACCCAGGGACTGGTCAGCCTGCGTATGCGCGCAGTCGCTTCTGCCATACTGCTGTTCATGCTGAACATCATCGGCATGGGTCTTGGGCCCTACTTCGTGGGTATTGCGAGCGACCTCCTGAACCCGTCGTTTGCCATTGACTCCCTGCGATATGCGTTATGCCTTGCCGTGCTTGCCAATATCTGGGCTACCATTCACTACTTCCTGGGTGCCAGTACCCTGCGCAAGGATCTTGAGGAAACAGAGGCGACCATCGCCGGACAGAACAATGAATGAGTTTTTTGAAACGAGCTTTGGCGATTTTAACGAGCGCCCGTATCACAAGTACCTGGGACTGAAACTGGTTGAAGCTCGCGAGGACTATGCACGCCTGCGCCTCACGATAAACGAAACGACCCCCACCGGCATCGGCGGCAGCGTCAACGGCGGCGTGATATCCACGATGGTGGATATGGCTGCAGTACCTGCGGTTTTTACCAACCTGCGCGAGGGGTCAATGCCAGCGGGTACTGCAGACCTGCAGATTACCTACCTGAGGCAGTCGCACGGCCAATGGATAGACGCAGAGGCAACCGTCATCAAGCGTGGCAGGCAGCTCTGCACCATTGAAGTGGACATCAAGGACGACAAGGGAACGCTGTGTGGCAAGGGCCGCGTTCTTTACGCATTACGAACAACCACGTGAATCGTGACAGACACGACAAACGTCAGCGGGCGAACTAGCGTACAGCAACCCGGTCTTCAGCAGGTTCCAGCTTGACGATTGCGCTGCCCTCATCGTTTTCGAGCAGCAGGTAGACCATCCCGTCAAAACCCACTTCCACATCCCTGATATGGCCAATGTCTTTTACCACCGTTTCCTGGTGCGTGAGCTTGTTGCCGTCAAACACCATGCGGAACAGCGAACTCCCCTTCAACGATCCGATCAACACATTGTCCTGCCACTTGCCGAAGGCGTTGCCGTCATAGAACACAAAGCTCGATATCGCGGGTGATGGCGTGATGTCGACCAGCGTCTGCTCCACCTGGCTGACATCAAATTCGATATCCCTGCGTTTGTGCCTTTCGACGTTTTCACCGCTGTATTCCATACCGAGCGAGTGATACGGCCAGCCGTAGTTGCCGCCGGGGAGCAGTTCATTCAACTCATCACCACCCCTCGGACCCATCTCCGAGTTCCATGCGCGTTTACGCAGCGGATTCCATTCCAGCCCCTGCGGACTGCGATGCCCGTAAGTCCATATCGACTCTCGAAAGGCGAGCAGGCTATCTGTGGTTGAAGCCCCGTCAGCAGATACGCGGAAGGGGTTATCAGCCGGGATCGATCCGTCATCGTTGATTCGATAGGTTTTCCCATAGGGCACATCAAGGTCCTGCGAACCGTAGATCCCTTTCATGCCAACCGTAAAGTGAAGATGACCATCATCATCAAAAGCGAGTCGGCCACCTGAAGCCGAATCCGGGAACTCGTTATAGAACTCGAGATCAACTTCCCAGACCACTTCCGCATCTACCCACTCGCCATCGCGAATTCGGCCGCGCTCGATCTTGTTCATGGATTCCCCGAAGTAGGTATGGCCACAGCGCTCGAGGCAGATATCCGTGTAATGCAGATAGATCCAGCCGTTTTCTTCGTACTGCGGATGCAGCGCAACATCGAGCAGCCAGCCGAGGCCATACTTGATGCCACGAACCGTCTGGTTAAAAGATCCGAGCCGCGGTGTACCGGTCACATGCGTGACTTCACCATCAGGTGTAAGGACAAACAGACCGCGATTCTTTTCCGTTAGGAGGAAACTGCCGTCCGGCATCGGTTCGATGCTGAAAGGCATGTTGCCAAGACCTTCTGCAACCGTGGTGATGTGAATACTGTGCTCTTCGGTTTGGACGGAATCCGCTGGAATGCCAAACGTCCTGTAGTACTTAAAGTCTTCAAACGTCTGGCCAAGTCGCCGTTCCGCAATGAAGATAGAAAGCCCCTTGATCTGCTCGTCAGTCAGCTGATCCTTGAAAGCAGGCATGCCGTGGTCAGGGTCTCCTGTCTTGATGGCCACAGAAAGACCGGCAACGGTTTCGCCCCACCTGAGATGCTTCTCGAGGAGTGAACCGCCACGTTCTGTACCGGAGAGGTCATCGCCATGGCACCCGGCACAATTGTCAGCGTACATCGGCCGATAGATATCGAGATCGGCATGGTTGTACATGTAATAGAAGGTGCCGGCACCAATAGCAGCTAGCGCCACCAGTGACAGCAGTAGAATTTTCCACCAGGACATACTTCCCTCGCACAGGCCGTTTTAGTTAACGGCTCCCCCTTGGTTCATTATGGATCATGTTGCGTGCTGCTTGAACTCCTGAAAACGCAGGCATATCGCTTCGAAATCCGCCTTGTTATCCACGTCTATGGCCGCACCGCCCCTGGTGGTCTCTACAATCGTGGCCCGAGCCTGCAGCAGTATTCTTGCTACATCAATAACATCGTCTTTACTCAACGACGCCCTTGTTCTCTGAAGCAGGCCCTGCATACGCAATGCCTGCAACAGCACACAAAATTGCAGCCTGGCATACAGCCACACCGCCTTCAGTCCAAGGCCTTCTGTGGAAAAGAGATCCCCCGCGATCTTCAGGATATTGAGTGTCTGCTTCTGGTAGCGGGCACGGTAGACACGCTGCACGTAAGAAAGATTGCCCATTTTGAAGGGGCGCGCAAAGTGCATGTTGTTAAGCCGATAACTGCCGGTTGATAGGTGCAGGTAGGCCATCTCAACACCAGGCTTGTCTTCGGTTGGATAGAAGCGCCGCATGCTGCGTTCTTCTGACATACCGCAGCAGTAATCAGCCTCACTATCAAAGGACTTCTGCAGGAATTCTGATATCTCCTCAGAGGAGACGAGCGGAATGTCGCCTGCAAGAAACAATACCGGCTTTTCTACCAGCGCAGCGTTTCGGGGCTGCTCGCCAATCACAACGTTCTCGCCAATCGCATGGGTAAAACCGTGCCACGCGTTTTCTATCAACGTATTGTGTTGTTCGATGACATCGATGGGGGTTTGCCAGTTGCCGGACTGCAACTTGTCGCCAATCAGGGCGGTGATGTCCTCAAGTGGGCCAACAACGATAATTCGGGAAACCAGCGGAGCATGTTCAAGCGCATCGAGCACATGTTCCAGGATCGGTTTTCCCTCAATGACGAGGAAGTTTTTGTTGCCTCCTGCAAAGTTCAGGCTGGCGCCTCGATTGCCCGCCAGCACAACGGCATCAATCGATTGATTCACCTGCTAGCTTCCAGGCTGTCTTGGCCTTACAGGCCGCCGGTCACATAAAGGCATTGTCCAGTAACCCAACTCGAGGCATCTGACGCCATGAACACCACCGCATGCCCGATGTCATCCGGCGTGCCCAGTCGCCCAAGTGGCACACGCAGCAGCTTCTCAAGAGGCTGCCCCTCAGGGAAGTTGGTGGACTCGTTGAAGTTTTCGGTAGGGATGGGACCCGGCGCCACCGCATTGACGCGAATTTTCGGGCCAAGCTCCAGCGCAAAGGACTGGGTCAGGCTGTTCACGGCCGCCTTCGATGCACCGTAGGGACCGTTTTTTACGTTACCTCCCATCGCCGAGCGAGAAGAGATGTTCACAATAACGCCTTCGTCCATGTTGTTGGCTGCAACCTGGCACGCGACAAATACTGCCTTGAGGTTTAAATCCATCTGCGCGTCCCATTTCTCTTCAGGTGTCCTGGTGAGATAACGGGGCGTTGCGTCCGGCAGGCCACCTGCATTGTTGACCCAGATGTCGATGCCGCCTGCATCCTTCGCTGCTGCGGCCACCGCTTCGATTTGCTCTGTGACGGTGACGTCACAGGCAACCGCAATGGCATTCCTGCCAAGTGCTTCAATTTCCTGAACCAGCGAGTCCAGGTCCGACTGGGTTCTTGCCGAGACGACGAGATCTGCACCTGCATTCGCCAACTGGATCGCAATGCCGCGTCCGATACCCTTGCCTGCGCCTGTGACAACCGCGCGCTTGCCGTCCAACCTGAATGGATCTGACATTTCCCTCTCCGATGTTTTTGGTGTTTTTTCCTAGGGTAGTGGGATTCGAGGGGGAGTGCCAGTCGGGAAATATACGGAGAAGTCACCGGCAGAGTGATATCAGGTGTGATCGCTTTGTAACTGGGGTGGGGGTTTGGGGGGTGGGGGTGCACCTTTTAGGTATGGGCTGTTTGACGGACCGAAAGTGTTAAGGGCCCTGGTTTCGTGAACGTACGTCATCCCGAGCGCAAGCCGAGGGATCTGGGTCTCGCGAGGTGTTAGATCTCTCCGCTACGCAGCCTTGCGGCTGCTCCGGTCGAGATGACGAGGATGTGGGGCGCGGGTCTCGCGAAGAGCTAGTTTTGAAATGGGGTCGGGAAGCCTCCTACACTTCTTCCCGAAAGAGAGGCAACCTGGCCCCATTTCATCTTTCAAGAAGTTCGAGATAGCGCTGCGCTGATGCCTGCCAGTTGTATGACTCGAGCATCGCGCGCCTGGCCTGCTCGCCAAGTTCCCTTCTCTCTTCAACCGCACCTTGCAAACGACGAAGGTTCGCCTCAAGTGAACCAGGCGCTGATAGCGGTGAAATAAGACCTGTCTTCTCATGCTCGACAAGTTCTGCATTGCCCGCACAATCACTGACGATCACAGGTACCCCGCAACTCATTGCTTCCATCACCACGTTGGGCATGCCCTCATAGTGGGAAGGGTTCACCAGGCAATCGGCCTGCTGGTATACCGCCTTCAGCGCATCACTGTCGAGCCAGCCAACAAAGGTGGCATCAACATCAAGTTGGCGCGCTTTCTTTTCAAGTTCTGTTTCAAGCGGGCCTTCACCAACGACCGTCAGCCTGACCTCGCCGTCCAATCCCGCGATGCTCTGCAACAACCAGCTGATGTTCTTCTGTTCGTGCAGCCGGCCGACAAACAACACGCGGAATACATCTTCGGCGCTTTGTCCGCCAGGCTGCCAGTAATCCGTATCTACGCCGTTCGGAATGACCTCAACGAGAATCGGGTCCGCCTTCATCGAGAGCTCGGCGAGACCACGCGAGTTGGCAGCAACCGCACGCGCCTGCTTCAACACCAACCGGCGGAGCGGCGTCAGCCAGTAGTAGAAGTTCTCAAGCGCAGTTTCTGTGCCGGGCACATCGCCACCACGCAGCAATACAAGATAGGGAATCTTCTGGAATAACCGGAGATACAGGCCAATGGGACCACATGGAATCGAAAAGAAGATGATTGCGGCGTCAAACTGCCGACTCTTCAGCACTGCCGGTAACCGCCACATGAGGCTCCACATGTAGGAAGCCATCTCTTTCATGTTCGAGCGATTTGCATCAGCGCGCCGCGCCGGAATACGGATAACTTCAACGCCATTTTCAAGGCGTGTACCCTGAAGTTCCCCAAAGGCAGCAGTGACGACCGTGACCTCGTGACCGAGGGCGACCAGCGCTTCAGCTATATACCGAGTGGCATTGGCAGCACCGGCACCGAGCGGTGGATATTCATAGTTGATCAGGAGGAGACGCTTCTCACTCAATGTTGATCTTCTCGCCCACCTGGTACGGCGCCTTGCCCTGCGACTCATAGTAGGTGCGCATCTGGATTTCAGCCAGCACGCCAAAGAAGATCGACTGCATACCCATCAGGAAGAACACCACAAACAACATGGGTAGAGGTGTCACAGAAAACGCGGTTGCGTAAAAAAGCTTCAGCACCAGCATCCAGACGAAGGTGAGAAAGGACAGCAGCAGACTCAGCAGACCAAAGCCGCCGAAGAAGTGGATGGGCTTCTGCGAATATCGGTTCATGAACTGGATCAGGATCAGGTCCAGCACCACCTTGAACGTGCGGGCAATACCATAGTTTGACTCACCGTGAATACGCGGGTGGTGTGTCACCGGTATCTCGGTCACACGTCCGCCCATCCAGCTTGCATAAATCGGGATAAACCGATGCATTTCGCCGTAGAGCTTCACTCCTTCCATGACATGACGCCGATAGGCTTTGAGTGAGCACCCATAGTCATGCAGGTGCACGCCGGAGATCATTGAAATCAACTTGTTTGCGACCATGCTCGGCAGATTGCGGCTGAGCGCATTGTCCTGGCGATCCTTGCGCCAACCGGAACAGACATCAAAACCCTCGTCGAGTTTCTCCAGCAATCGCGGGATGTCCTCAGGATCGTTCTGCAGGTCCGCATCCATGGGAATGATGATGTCGCCAGTTGCGAAATCGATACCCGCCTGCATCGCGGCGGTCTGACCAAAGTTACGTACAAAGCTGAGCAGCTTTATAGAGGTGTTTGTCGCCGCCGCATCGCGGATGATCTGGACGGAGTCATCGTGAGAGCCGTCATCGATCAGGATGACCTCGTAGTCGCTGGTCACTTTCACGACTTCAGTAACCACCTTATCAAGCAGGATCGGCAGGTTGCCTGCTTCGTTGTAAACAGGAATGACAACGGAAATCATCGGTTCAGCTTATGGCCTCTTGTCAGGTGGAAAGCATAGCAGCCCTCGGTGTACGGGGGACAGCACGCCCTTGCAAGCTTAAAGTGCACTCGGAGCAAAGCTTCGGTAACCTAGCGCGTGTTTGAGATAACAGGCATGGCAGGCAATGTCGAGATTTAACCAGTCCCATATCGATGAATGGCGCAAGGAAGGGTTTGTACTGATACCCAACTTCTTCAGTCCTGAAGAAATCGAGCCGATTGTGCAGGACTATAAACGCATCTATGGCACCACCGGTGCCGACAAGCAGGAAGATGCGCAACTTGAAGACGGCGCTTTCGGCGAGTTCAACGAGAAGCAGTTCACCAACATCGATGTACTCCCGTACAACGCTGGCTCCAGCGAGATGAACCTGATCTCATTGCACCCTGATCTCATCGATCTGTCGAAGGCCCTGCTTAGCACGCCGGAGGTTCATCTATACCAGTCTCATACCTGGGCAAAGTTCACGGGTGACGCCGACTACACGCAGCCGTTCCACTGTGACTTCGGCAACCATACCCTGACCGTGCCCTCCGACGATGTGGCAAAGCGCACGGTCGATATCATCATTTATTTCACCGATGTAACGGATGAACACGGCGCGATGCATTTTGTGCCAAAACCTGCTGCAGACGAGGTGTTACGCGACGGCGCAATCTGGGCGCAGGACCAGGCACGCCAGGATGCGTTAAAGGAACATGAAAAGTCTGCAGCAGCGCCAGCCGGGTCGATACTGGCGCATGGCATTGATACTTTTCATCGTGGCACCAACCTAACGATTCCAGGCGGCGTGCGTTACACGATGACCGTAGGTTACAAGGCTGCCGGTAATGACATGATTGGCTACCACGTCTGGCAAACCGGTTCAGAACGTGACTGGACCGCCGTCCTCGGTACAGCAAGCCCAGAACAGTTGAACTGCCTTGGCATCCCACGACCTGGCGATGATTTCTGGACCGAACGTACCTTGAAGCTCACGCAGGCCCGTTGGCCGGATTGGGACATGCAAACCTACTTTGCTGCAGCCGGATTCGACAGAAAGCAATCTGCCTGAGACGAAACGCGTAGACGCAGTTGAATCCGCGCGCTTTCAGGCGCAGACTGTTCATTACCTCAGGCTATGCCGAGGTACTAAACCGCCGGAGGCTGGACCCCGGTGATCAATCCCCATTAACTGGAGGAGCTTTTTATGAAGCATGCCTATTGCTGGCCATGGCGTTACGCCTACGCCGGATCAACTGATAATCGACGTAAATCACACTACTACGAAAGTCGCTGGCACCATCGCGGTGGCAGGAGTTTTGGTGTACGACGTCCACTGCGTTACCTGTCCCACCACCTTGACCTGGATGAATCCCAGACCAGGCGCATGGCGACGGTACTGAACACGCTCAAGACCGAGCGGGAACAGGCGGCACTGGATGAGAAAAGAACCGTGGCAGGTCTTGCTGCACTCATGGAGGAAGGTACGCCAACCCTCGCTGAAGTGCGCGAGGTCCTTGCTGCACGCACCAAAAGCGCGGAGCAACTGAATGAAGAAACTGCAAAAGCAGTTGTCGCCATCAGTGACTTCCTCGACCAGGATCAGCGCGAGGAGTTTATCCAGCTGCTGCTGACCGGATCGGTAACGCTGTAACTGCTACAAACGGGGCGGGTTCACCCGCCCCATCTCATCACTTTTTCGTTCTGGTACACTCCAGCACATGAGTGATGATATCGATTGGAAAGAAAACGGCGTCAAGGTGATCTCAGGTGATCACCTCGATACCAACACACCGCAGACGCCGGGTATGAACCGCGCAGCTGCCATCAACTATGCCACCGCAGGTGCAAAGAACCTCTGGGCAGGTACGGTTGATATTCACCCGAACGCAAAGACCGGCGCCCATCACCACGGCGCGCTGGAAAGCGTTATCTACATCATCTCGGGCAAAGCCCGGATGCGCTGGGGTGAAAACCTCGAATATGTCTGTGAGGCCGGGCCGGGCGACTTTATCTACGTGCCGCCTTACGTGCCGCACCAGGAGATCAACGCCAGCGAAGACGAACCGCTTAACTGTGTGCTGGTTCGCAGCGACCAGGAAGCAGTGGTTGTAAACCTCGACATCCCTATCGCTGAAGATCCAAACAACATGTTCTGGGTCGACCCGATACACGCTGACCCGAACGATGGCAACGGAAGTTAACCGGCAGCGGAGACGCGCTTGTGCAACAAAACCAATTAGGCGGACTGTTTGAAACCAGCGCGCTGACGCTGGGTGGTGGCGGCACCGGACAGGTCTGGGGACAGACAACCCGCGAAGAGGCAATTGCCACTGTACGGGCTGCCTACGACGCCGGGATCACCCTGTTTGATATGGCGCCCCTATACGGCGACGGTGAAGCCGAGCGAGTCATGGGACTTGCCTTCCCGGACGGTTATCCGGAAGACCTCAGATTGACAACCAAATGCATGATTGGGCCAGTCGCCAACGAGGATATTGAGTCTCGCCTGCGCACTTCCCTCTCAGAGAGCTTTGAACGACTGCGGCGTGACTTCGTGGATGTGTTTATCCTGCATGGGTTTGTCATACCGGACGACTGGAATGACGCACTCAACCCACGAGCACTACCACATGTTGCCATTCGCCATTCAGTCTACGTTGAGAACGTACTGCCTGTTTTCGAAGCGTTGATCGCAGAACGGAAAATTGGTGCCTTCGGGGTTACTGCTGCGAGCGTGCAGGCAGCAAACCTTGCCGTCATCAATCAGGAAACAAAACCGGCCGTCGTGCAATGTATCGCCAATGTACTGGACTCACCCGGCAACATGGCCATCTCCGCAGAGACACCCGACCCGAGAGCTGTGATCAAGGCGGCGGGTGAAAACGGTATCGGCGTCATGGGTATTCGCGCGGTTGCAGCAGGCGCGCTCGCCGCACAAATTGACCGCGACGTAAAGCCCGGCTCGGCGGAAGCGAGAGACTTTGACCGCGCCGCGGTTTTCAGGGAACTTGCGAAAGAGACCGGCATGTCAGCTGCCGCGTTTGCACATCGATACGCACTCAGCATGCCAGGCGTCGACACGGTTGTGTTAGGGGTCAAGAACCGCGAAGAACTGGAGGAGTGTGTGCAGGCAGAGGCTATGCCGCGTCTGACCAGCTCGCAATTGCAGGAAATTGATCGCCAGGTGAAACAGTAACAAGTCCTGTTCCGCAACTCAGGAGCACGCGAGGCTAATTTTCAAACTGTTTCCCAGCCATCGGGGAGACTGTCCGGGACGGACAGCGCCGGTTCTGGAGACCAGTACTGATATTCGAGGGGCCACCATCGATCACCTTTCCCCAGTGCCGTCGAAATCTTCTCGCCCTCTGCCCTGATCTCTGCAACCTTTGCAGATGTCCAGCGCCCTTCCTCCACGCGCTCATCCAACAACTCGGCGTCCTTGATGACCCACTCATCGTTGGGATACACAATGAAGTCGAGTTCAAGGTCCTGTGTGTCGTAACCGATCGCGGTACGACGAAACGGTTCCTGAAGGTTTATGTACCAACAGTAAAACTCACGCTTATCCCCAACCCAAAAGTGCCAGATCGCGTAAGGGTCACCCGGTCGCTGAATCATCAGGCACCCATGACCCGTCCAACGACTACGGTTTGACCAGGGGTGCTTCCCGTCGGGGGTAGGCCAGTTCCCCTGCGCAAATCCGAAAGGTGAGCCTTCTGGAATATAACTAACCAATCGCTCTGGTGTGTCTTCTATGACATGCACCATCGTACCGAACCATGGTCCCCTGGTAAGGACCTCGCGCCTAACAATCCAATCGCCTTCAGACCAGCTCAAATGCGCACCCGTTGTCTTTAAAGAGATGAGTTTGCTCGTGCGACTATTAAGAGGCAATTGATTTCATTCTCCTGGGGCATAGCTGCATGGGGAGAAACAACCACCTATAATCGATTGCATTCGCCTAAACTGGAATGACCCATGGCAAACCTCGATGGTCTGGAGTTCCGCCCCGCTGGCAGCAATGAGATGGCGCAGTTTGACCTGCTGGCCAGCTACGTCTTTGCGTCACCACGTACCGATGATTCACCACCACAACTGCTGCAACCTGAATGGACACACTGCGCCTTTGACGGTGAACAGATGGCCGCCAGCTCCGGGGGCTACCCCTTCATCATCTGTATGAACGGCAAGAAGGCAGCCATGCAGGGTGTCACAGCCGTTGGCTGCGAGCCCACATACCGCCGCAGGGGAATCGTCAGGAAGCTGATCACCGATCTGCTGCATCGAGCAAAAGAAGAAGGTCAACCGGGATCTATCCTGCTCGCCTCCCGCGGCGCCATCTACCAGCGTTTCGGCTACGGCCATGCTTCAAACATGGTCAGCTACGAATTCGATCCGCGACGGGCAGCATTCCAGCTGGAACATCCGGACGATGGTTACCTGAAACGACTGAGTTATGAAGAGGCAAAGCCCGTTGTCATGCAGGTGTATAAAGAATACGCCCGCCCCCGCAGCATGCTCGCACTTCGTGTCGAGCCGGTGTGGGAGCGTTTCATCGGTGACATTGCCAAGAACAAAGCCTACTGCATGGCACACTTCAACAAGGACAACGTCCCTGACGGTTACGCGATCTACACCACCAAGTGGGAAGACGGCAACGACGATCAGGAAATGGTGATCAACGATGTCGCCTATACGTCTATCAGTGCTTACCAGGCGATCTGGAACAACCTGGTCAGTCATGATCTTGTCGGTAGTGTTAAATGGTTTTTACCACCGGATGACGATCCCGCCCCTGGGCTTCTACTTGAACCGCGCTGCCTGAAAAAGAAAGTCGGGGACGGACTATGGTTCCGCGTCGTCGACGTTGAGTCGATGCTGGCATCACGTGGCTACGACGTGGACGGCGATGTAACCATCGCGATAGATGATGACGACCTTTGCCCGTGGAACAACGGTGTCTACAGTATCAGCGCCCGGGACGGCACGGCCACCGTTTCAAAATCCTCAAGCGGAGATGCCGACATGCACTGCTCCATGAACGCACTGGCAAGTCTTATCTCAGGCTATGCTGATGCAACCTGGATGGCCCAGATCGGTCGCCTGCAGTTCGCAGACCAGGCAAAGGCCGGCAGCATCACCCAACTGTTTAAAACCCAGTACAAACCGGCACTGTCTTTTGGCTTCTAGAAAACGACGAATGCAGGTTGTCGCTTGTTGAAAAAATGATGATCATTAGCAGTATCACCTCTGCGGAGCACATCACAATATGGACATGATTGATGAAGAACTTATGCGACTGAAAAATCGCATGGACGACCTGAAGTTGAGGGTCATTCCTGAGTTCGAGAACAAAACGCAGATGCTCTACTCGCAGATCATGCCACTGGAAAAGGAAAGTGAAGAGCGCCAGCGGCTGGAAGCCGAGTACACCAAGCTCAGCAAGGAGCTGAGCATGCGCAGCGATGAACTGATCCGCATCAAGCAGCAGATGGATAACCTGGAGCTTGAGAAAAGCCTGCGGCGTTAGCCCATTAGATGTAACTCGCCACCAGCTGGCACGACTGCGCAACCAGCTGCCTGTTCCACGTCTCCACGCGGTTTTGAGAGCTGAAGCTTGCGCTCATTGCGTCAAACGTCTGCGTGAACGACACCACACCGTCATCAACGGCAGTACCTGCCTCAATGGCCGGTCGGTAGACCACTTCCCTCAGACTGTTCTTCACCAGGCGTACCAGGCCAATCGGCGCATCACCTTCAACCGACACGGTTGACGGACGCCCCATCGCATCGACATTCACTGCGATATCAAGATGGTACGAATCACCGTTCCTGACCAGGGAGTCGTAAGTTGATGTGCAAAAAGGAATAGGCGAGCCGACTGCTATCGGTTTGGCCTCTTTTGGCGCACCAAACGCTGGCTCTTCCTTTTCGAACAGCATGACTGTCGTCCAGGGTGACACCTTGCCGATATGTTGTTCAAAGTTAACCGCATGGAAACTCCTGGGTCCTGCATAACCAAGCAAGGCTGCCGGCAGATCCAGCGGGTGGTCATCGTTAAGCGCTGTCTGCTGGCCTTCACTCATCAGGTAGCGCATATCAATAACATCTTTCTTCAGATCGAGAAGCTCGGTGCCTTCTGAAACCCCGGACGCTGATGCGATATTAAGTGCGTCACTAAGTTTCGATTCCGCACAACACTGGCCGGATAAGTACTCGTTAAGTGCCTGCGCCCGGAGAACCCTGACCTGGTCCTTTGATCCACGCGAGGCAAAATGGGCTGCGGCATCTTCATAGAGATCACCTGCCAGGGAGTAACGCATGGTGTTGCGATACCAGTCAGCCAGTTTCAAACCGGCGTAATGATATTCCTTGGTGGAGGGCTCAAACGCATCCTTCGCCACGCGGAAACGAAACTCCTGCTGCGTATCGGCCTTTATCAGGTTGCCGTTGCGGATGTAGGTACCAATCAGCAGGTCCACGCTCTCAAACTGCACGTCTGAGAGCACACCAAAGTGGCGATGCACCAGGTTCTGCATGCGACGGAAACTATCAATCGCTGCCTCCGGATCGGTCTTAGCCTGCAGGATGCCAAGCTGGCGCAATGGCTGATAAAGGCTATGGGTAAACTGACCATCCCGTTGCTCAATCCGGCGGACCTGTCGTGAAAGTTTCGAGATCGCCAACGGATCGTCAACACTGATACCCGTGGTCTCACTGTCCAACCGGGCAATCCAAAGGTCGTCTGAAGCAGACGTGGGTAGCGCAATAATCACGCACAAAATAATCGTAAAGCATTTTACGTAGTTCACAGTTCTGGCTCGCTTAAGTGAAGTTACGCGCTCTGAAAAAGCAACATGCATACCAGTTTTGCAATATGGCGAACCGTTGACGACGAACGACACAACACCGTGAGACACCATCGCCAAAGCGGCACGATTTCTGCAGCATCAGGCACAAACGAAGTTATACGACGGTAATCACCATGCAGATGGAAACCAGACTCAAATTGAAAGAAGCGACAAGTTTCGATGAGTGGCGACGGGAAGCGCAGGCCGCTGACAGCGCGTCCGGCGCGGAGGCGTGGAAAAATCAGGACAAAACAAACCGATATGACTACAGCATCATTCGACGCCGCTACGACGAACTTGTTGATCTGCGATCATCTGGCGACTTCGACGAGCTGATTTACTACATGAACGAGGGTGTGCACGGCAATATGGCCGGGATGGGTGCACCAACTTTATACACGCGTGCACTGTTTGGGACCAAAAGCCTCATCACGGACTATGTTGAAGAGCTCAAGGCTGCCCTCATCACGATCAGCAAAGCGCCGCCAGCCAAGCTGACCAAGGCTGAAAAACGCACCTACTTCCGCAGGGCCAGTATGGGTTTCGATCGTACCGCATTGATGCTGAGTGGCGCAGGGTCACTCGGTGCCTTTCACCTGGGCTCCACCAAAGCGATGGTGTCCCAGGGTCTACTGCCTCGCGTGATCTCCGGCGCCAGCGCTGGTGCTTTCGTCACCGCAATACTAGGCACCCGCTCTGCGGATGAACGCTCAAAGATCCTGTCCTCTGCCGACCTGCATACTTACCTGAATCTTAATGCTCCCGTTAATGGCAGACGCAAGGTCGACCAGTATGACCTGGAAGAACTGCTCCGCCAGACCATTCCCGACCTCACCTTCCAGGAGGCCTACGAGGAATCCAACATACACATCAACATCTCGGTGGCACCGTCGCGCGTGCAGCAGCGTTCGCGTTTACTGAACGCGATCACCGCGCCCAACGCCTGTGTTCGTGAGGCTGTGATGGCTTCATGTGCCATTCCAGGTGTACTGCCTGCGGTGACGCTGACCGCAAAGGATGGCAAGGGTAAAAGACGCGACTACATTCCTTCTAGGACATGGGTGGATGGCTCCATCATGGACGAACTGCCGTCAAAGCGGCTTGCGCGTTTGTATGGCGTTAACTACTTCGTCAGCAGCCAGGCCAATCCACTGATGCAGTCACAGCCTTGTGCCACAACGCCGGTCCTAAACGCGGCGGGAGACATCTACATGAGCGCATACAAGGAGTGGCTGAAGGCGATTTATCCAACGGCAAGCCGCGCAATTCGTGACACCTACCCCCTCAATGTAATGGCGCGAAACTGGTTCAGTATGGCAACGCAGGAGTACGCTGCTGATATCAACATCGTGCCGGAATCGAAGGACTACCGGCCCGGTGTCTTTTTCGAAACGCTCACGCCGGAGGAAACGAGCGAGCTCATCTGTGAGGGTGAGCGTTCCACCTGGCCAATCCTTGAGCGGCTGCGGATAACAACGGCGGTTGCGCGTTGTATTGATGAGATCCTGATGGAGATGGGGGAGGACTCGTTGTTGCCGTGACACGACACGAACCGGCTCTCAATTTTATACCCTCCTTACGTCATCCCGACCGGGACACGCTGTCCGGAGCCGAGGGTCCTCTGCTCGTGCCCAGGCCGGATCAGCCCCGCGTCAGTGACTGATCATCAACCAGCGCATCAAGCTGCTTTTGTACGGCTTTGGCCCAGCGCGGATGGGTAAGAATCCAGAACTTCTCCTCAGCGATGGAATTAGCGACAAGTTCGCCCACTTCATCGGGCTGCATACCTTGCTCCAGGGATTCCTGGATCGCACTCGCCATCTTGCCGGTGCTGTCACCGTCCGCTTTCGGCTTTTTCTTGCCTGGCCGATAGGTCACCGAGTTAAAAGAAATATTGGTATTGATGGGTCCCGGGCAAAGCACTGAAGCTGTAATGGGGCTCTTCTTGATCCTGAGTTCACGCTCAGTTGCTGCCATGAGCGCAACAACGCCGTGTTTTGCCACGTTGTAAGCGCCCATCATCCCGCTGGAAATCAAACCCGCCATGGATGATGTTGAGTTGATATGACCTTCGCCCGATTCTTCGATCAACGGCAGGAACACATTCACACCATAAATCGGACCCCACAGATCCACGTCGATGATCCATTTCCAGTCCTCAAGTTTCATCTTGCGGGCTGATGTCGGAATGCCAACACCGGCATTGTTGCAGAGAATGTTCACCTTGCCGTAGGTCTCGATTGTCTTGTCTGCAAGCGCCTGCACATCTTCCAGCTTTGACACATCGCACAGCTGGCCAATGGCGTTGCCGCCCCTGTCATTAATTTCTTTTACCGAGGCGGCCAGCGTTTCCTCACCGAGGTCGGCGATCACCACTTTCATGCCACGTTTTGAGAAGGCGCGTACCATACCGAGGCCAATACCACTCGCCCCCCCTGTTACCACTGCTACACGATCTTTGAATTCCATCAGGCACCTGCTCCAGTTTTTATGTGTTTGTTGCTATGTGTTTGTTGTTATGTGTTTGGTAAGAGCCTCGTTGATGACATCTTCCACTTCGTCGGTTGCAAAGTGGCCTATGCCGTCGAGCTCCATAAATGTAAAGGGACCATCTACATGGTCACGCGTTTTCTCTGCCGCCATACGGCCAACGCTCGAATCTTGGTTGCCCCACATGTACAGCGTCGGCATGGTCACGTTGGGTACAGTACTGCCCTTCAGACCACCATTTCGATACCAATTGATTGCGGCGTTAAGTGCTTCTTGCGTTCCGAGCACCGAGAGATAAGCATCAATATCAGCCTCACGTAACCCCGCACCTGAAAATACACCTCTGAGTCGCTCGGCGTTGTTCTCAAGCAGGTAGCCCGCCGCCGTCGGGTCCTGGAAGAACACGTGATGTCGGGAACGATTCGCCTGCGCCTCATCGTTGGCCATGGCCCAGGCAAACGCCGCGGGATGCGGTCTCGATACCACAGAGAGCGTCTTCACGTGTGTCGGATGCCGGGCAGCCAGCAACCAGCTGATCTGTCCGCCCCAGTCGTGGCCGACAACATGTGCAGATTCATAACCGCGCTTTTCAATAAGACTCACCATATCGCCGATCAGCAGATCGACTGCATAATCCGAAATCCCGGCAGGTCTGGCACCGCTCGAATAACCTCGCTGGTTAGGTGCAACGCAGTAAAAGTCGCGGTAAGCGAGATATGGCACCTGGTGGCGCCAGGTGTAATTGGTCTGGGGGAAGCCATGCAGGAACAGCACCATCGGTGCACCCCGCCTGCCGGCGGTGAGCGCATCAAAGGTGAGATCACCAATTTTAATCGCTTCGTTCTGAATGAGCTTATTCATGACCCGTTGCATGACCGCATGTTGCAACCGACCATAGCAAATTGACGGTGACTAGCGGGATTCATTAGCATCATTGATTTCCATCAATGCATGGACCCGTATATAACTTCACCCTGTTGTCACCGTTGGAGTGCAAAGAACATGAATGAAAGTATCAACGCCTGGCAGGTTTTCAACGGCGAAGACCTTCTTGAGAAGGTTGCCGGTAGTGACGCGCGCATCTTCGAATTCCTGCGCACACCCGGTTTCAGCATTTCCATCTATCGCCTGCCCAGCGGCAGCAAGGACATGCAGGCCCCACACCTGGAGGACGAGGTTTACTACGTGGTGGAAGGTAAAGCCAGACTTCAGGTTGAAGACGCAAGTTACGACATTAAGCCTGGCAGTGTGCTATTCGTGAAAGCCACAACTGAGCACTCATTTTTTGATATCGAAGAGGACTTGGTGGTGCTCGCCTTCTTCGGCCCGCACTAGCGAGAAATCCAAGAGCATCTCACCGAAGAACCACGAGGGTTCTTCGGTGCAGCATTAACTCCCGCCAGAAACTCCCTACCAGAGATCGTACTTCTGCATCTCGGCACGACCCACAACCATGTGGTGCACCTCATCAGGTCCGTCAGCAAACCGCAGGTGACGCAGGTCTGTGTACATACCCGCCAGCGGTGACCACTGGGAGATGCCTGTTGCGCCGTGAATCTGGATCGCCTGGTCGATAATGGTACAGACCTTCTCAGGCACCATCGCTTTCACCGCGCTGACATAAACACGCGCTTCCTTGTTACCCAGAACATCCATCGCCTTGGCTGCTTGCAGTACCGCGAGACGCATGGCGTTGATTTCGATTCGAGCCCTTGAAATCACTTCCAGGTTCTTGCCGAGTCGTGCAATCGGCTTGCCGAACGCAACACGGGTACCCGCACGTTTACACATCAGCTCAAGTGCCTTTTCGGCCTTGCCGATGGAACGCATGCAGTGGTGAATACGGCCAGGACCAAGGCGAACCTGGGATATCTCAAAGCCGCGCCCCTCGCCAAGCAGGATATTTTCTTTAGGGACACGCACATTGTTGAACTTGATATGCATATGACCGCGGGGTGCATGATCGTGCCCAAAAACTTCCATACCTTCGAGGATTTCAACACCGGGTGTGTCCTTCGGCACGAGGATCTGTGACTGCTGGCGGCTGGGCGCAGCATCCGGGCTGGTCTTCACCATCGTGATCATGATCTTGCAACGCGGATCACCGGCACCAGAGATATAGTACTTCTCACCGTTGATGACCCACTCATCACCGTCGAGGACGGCGCTGGTGGAAATGTTCTTCGCATCGGATGATGGCAGGCCTGGCTCGGTCATCGCATAAGCGCTGCGGATCTCGCCGTTGAGGAGTGGTTTCAGCCACTGCTCTTTCTGAGCTTCTGTACCTACCCGCTCCAGCACTTCCATATTGCCCGTGTCAGGCGCACTGCAGTTCAGTGACTCGGATGCGAGGGCATATTTACCCAGCTCTGCAGCAATGTAGGCGTAGTCGAGGTTAGTCAGCCCCTCACCAACCTCCGAGTAGCCCGGCAGGAAGAAGT
Organism: Pseudomonadales bacterium; assembly: GCA_963921285.3. Lineage (GTDB taxonomy): Bacteria > Pseudomonadota > Gammaproteobacteria > Pseudomonadales > Azotimanducaceae > UBA9659. The sequence continues at coordinate 3,397,292 of CAWUFD020000015.1, read as the reverse complement.
TCCAGAGGCCCGATTCCTTCGCTTTGTCCTTCGCGCCCTCGAGCAACTCAAGCTGGCGCGGGTGCCAGGACCAGCGGTCTTCTTTTTCCTTATCGAGGGCAGCGAACTCCTCGGTGATCGGCTCAACGTTTTCAGCGATGTGCTTCATCACAGCATCCATCAGGGGCTGTGCCTCTTTCGACATCGCGAGGTTAAACAGGTCGGCTTCCAAATCAGGCATTTCTTCGTCTCTTGTCAGTAAAACTTGCGGACCACCTTTATACGGGAATCAGTCATAGCCGGGCAACCGGGTGTCCTGATTCACGCAATTAATACCGATATTCAGCTTGCGTTCAGTCTCACGGCCCCCGTTCCGAAATGTTCAGGTTTGGTTCAAAAAAAGAGGCATAGCCTTGTCTCCAACGTCCAGGGAAACCCACGGGCGCCTTACTAAGAGCGGAGAGAGACAATGAGCAAAGCAACGTTAAGAATTTCCACACTGCTGGTTTTACTGGCCGCAAACCAGTATGCCTTCGGTAACAGCACTCACCATGACGAAAACGGCTTCTACACCTGGGCGGATGTTGTTGATGTCACCCCCCTGGTCAGCCGTGAAACCGTGCGCAAACCCGTTAAGCACTGCGAAGTCGTTACGGTTGAACCAGAGCGCCATGTAGTCAGGCGAGATCGACGCGAATCGCGCGTGTTCCCGGCCCTGCTTGGCGGCGTGCTCGGCGGTGCAATCGGTAACCGATTTGGTGACGGCAACGGCCGTAAGGCCATGACGGTACTCGGCGCATTTGCCGGTGCCAGTATTGCAGCGAACGCTGCCCGCGATCGCGACCACTATGAGTACGCAGAACCCCAGCAACGTCGCGTCTGCAACACCACTTACAAAACCGAGACCGTGCGTCATGTTGACGGTTATCTCGTGACCTATCGCTACCTCGGACGTGAGTTCGAGAAAAAGACCGAAAACCATCCGGGCAAGCGTCTGAAGATTTATGTATCGGTTGACCCGGAACCGGCTTCGCAACAAATCGCTTCGATCTAACTCACACGAAACCATGCAGGTAACACAAATGAACTTAACCCCACTGAAAAAGTTAACCAAACTGGCTGTCATCCCGGCCGTCCTCGTAAGCGCATCAGCGTTTGCGAACATCCAGGGCGGCCCGATCATGCGGCTGTTCCCCACTACGGTACTCGAGGACATTCGGGAAACCGGACAGGTTGCCGAGACCATGGAACACAACCTGCAGGACGTGATTGCACGCCTCGACCTGCAGCAGCAACTCTACGTTGAATCCCAGTGTGCAGGCGCAGATGAGGATCCCGGCTGTGAGCGGATCGCAAAGCAGCTCGGCGCCACCTACCTGGAAATGCTGGAAACCATGAATGAGCGGCTGCCGGAAATGGAAGCCGCGGTTGAAAACACGCGCAAGAGCCTTGAGAAACGGCTGCGCACCGAACTTGGCCAGAAAAGTACGCCGAGCTCACTGCAGGACACGTTACTCGGCCGTATTGAGCAGGCCCCAAGGGAAGCCGACTCAGTCGCGCTGCGTGGCCGCTCCGGCATTCGCCTTTCCAACCGGTTCAAGCAGTACTACGACCTGGTAGCAACGCGCAACGGTTCGGCCAACCAGTCGCTGGCAGTCATCGCCTCCGATATCTATCTCGATATGGATGAGGCTGCAGACCTGATTGCGGCAACCCGGCAGGAGATCAGCCGCGCTTCATTAATGGAGCAGCTGAACCAGTCGTTCGGCCAGATCACCCCTGAAATGCATGAGGTTGTATACGGCGTGAAGTCGATCCTGTTCGGCGAAGGTGAATTTGACACGCCGATTGCAGCAGCACCGGATCGTGCTGCCGACACCGCCTTCATCAGCCCGCTTGAAATCTAACTAGTTCCTGTCCTGGAAAGGGCAGGAACTAGGCAAGCCAGGGATGGCTTGCCATTTTCCGATAGGAAAATGCGAGGTTTCATAAGGAAAAAGAGAAACCGACTCCTAAAAGTCAAAGGAAGTGACTTTTAGGACAGAAACCAATTAGAGGATTATCAAATGAAGATCAAACTATTCATTCTCACAGTAGCGCTCGTCTTAACAGGCTGCGCTACCACACAAACCACCGACAACTGTGCCGTATCACTCAAGGGTCCCTTGAGGAGTGCAATGGCCGTCGCCGAGGACAAGCTTGGATCTGGCTGTGAAGCCTACTACGAGGGTTATGTTGCGGACCTGATAAGGATTGCCACGGACAATCCTTCAAAGGATAACAAACGTGCCTTCAGCGATTTCCTGGTGAACCTGTCTGACCAGGGCACGATCAGTAAGCGCCAGGCGAAGGACCTGTACAACCGTTACTTCAATGTGAAGTTTGTCTCGCTCGCAGGCGACTACAACACCTGCTCACAGGTCTGCCCTGTAAAGGACAAGGTGCTGCTCGATATGCGCCAGGAACTCCTAGACAAGGAAACGGGTCTGCTGCAGGCAAGTGACGATGCATCGTCCTACTATCGTGCGGATCTTCTCTTGAAAGAGTCTGAGATTGTCCTGCACGCAACCTGCAGGGCCTGCAGCGCCGGAGCCGCGTCATGATACGCGGCCTCGCATCCATGCTGTGGCTGGTTGCCGGCTGTGTCATCGGGTTTGCCGTGACCTGGGGTGTCACGGCGCAGTTCCCCGATATTGCACCGAGCCGTGCAGTTGAAGTCATCATCGACTGGTCTGCACACAACCTTGGAGGATCAATCTGGGCGTTTGGTGCCTGCCTTGCCCTCTTCAGCGCCTCGACATCGGCGTTGGTCAGCGAGCTGCGCGGCATTCCAAGCTACAGGGAAGTGGCTCAGCTCGACCAGCTTACTGATATCTGGATTCACCTGTTTGTCGGTATCGGTGTGGTCTGGACAGCGATCGGTATGCGCGACGCCTTGATCACCACCCTGGATGTGCCGAGTTCACTCACCAACGATGCACAACACGTGCTGGCGCGCCTGGTGGATGGCGGCATCCTGCTGGCACTGTCCACCACGATTGTGGGTGCCATCGGCGGATACCTGATGCGCATCTACAAGTCGCTCGTCGTCGGCAGTGAACTCGCTCATTTCTACTGGACCCACGAGCACCGGGATAGGGAGGCCACCAGGCAGGTGCTCGAGGACATTCGAAGCATTTTGAGCGAGCAGCGTTCACAACCCCTCACGGAACAGCAGTATGAGATCGGTCAGGCCAACAACCTTTGAAACCGAGGGATTGCAGGCAGATGTCATGCGCTTTCTAGCCATCATCGCTTTTTGTCTGATTGCAGTGCTGGCGCTGGTACAGCAACTCCCGAGGGAAGAAAGCGCAGTGCCACCCGCGATCACCGAGGTGAAACCTGCAACGGTGACGCCGGTAGCACCCGCAACCCAACCAGTGAAACCAGAGACTGAGACTGAGAAAGAGACACCCGTGATACAGAAAACTGAAACGAAGGAGGAAGTCATGCCGATCACAAAAACCGAAGTGGTTGCCGACGTGATTGTTGAAGAAGTGAGGGAGCAGCCAACACCTGATCCGAGAAAACCACTGCAACTCCGGTTTTCTTCAGAGCGGACTTTTCTGTCACTGGTCGCCACCGGCACGATACACGTTTACATCCATGTGAAAGAAACCAGGAGCTACAAGCAGGTCACACGCACCTTTGCGATGGCGTCAGCGTCTCCTTCCGGAGAGCTCTACGAAATCCTGCCTGCTTCCATGCCACGCCAGATACAACGCCTGGCTGGCGGTGAGGCAACCTATCTTGTGCAACTGCCGGGTGAAACCTCGCGACAGATCCAGCAGTTTGCCAGTCGGTTCAGGGAACAGGGCGGCGACCTTGTCATCAATCGCAGTGGAGACGTCAGTTATGAGAGCTAAGATCATCCTGCTTATCGCATTGATTGTTGCAAGCACCACCAAGGGGTATGCCGCAGACCTCGTGTCCGGTGATCTCGGATACTGGCTGCGAACCTCCGCTGAACCCGCCCTGCTGTCGATGGTCAACACCCATCCACGCTTCAGGGGCGAAACTATCGATGTATCAGGGCTGTCCGGCGGCAAACCCGGCAGTCTTCTGAACGGGCTCGACAAGCTGCTGGGGGAACAGATCAGGTCAAAGCTGATTGCCCGCACATCGGCTCGCGTTCCGCTAGGAGCGAGACACGCCTGCGGTTTTGATAATGCCAACATCCTGCTCGGTATTGAGGTATCGAGGGTGTCCCGCGAACGCCACCGCGTGCTCCTGGCTTTTGTTGATACGGTCGATAACCTCTGGATCAACCGGTCACCCCAGGTCTGGGTTGGACGCCTGACGACGGAACAGAAATACCTGTTGCAGGATGCTGATACGGTGAGCGAGCACCATTTCGCCGATGAGCCAACGTCTGTTGCTGCGGCTCTGCTGGACCAGCTCGATTGCAGCACGCCGCTTGAAGCACCTGTCTATGTCGACAGCCGTGATGCGCTCGGCAATGCATTCACCTCGCTGTTGAAGGAAAGCCCCCGTTACGCGATGGCGTTGACTGACGATCGAGGTGAGGCGGAAACCGTACTGCATCTTGACCCGCTTATGCCCGGCCCTGTCGGATTGCATTATGCCGGGTACAACCAGCCAATACGTGTTGGTGAGGTGATGGTACGCGAACGACCCGCACCGCAACCCGCACTGACCGAAATTCGGGAAGCGAAACGCAAGGATCATTGCCTGGGTCATGGCGACAGGTGTATCGACATCAACTACGATCTGACAAGACCCGCCTACCTGCTGGAATTCATCACAAAACGCGGCGACGTCATGCCTTTATCCTGCGAACTACCAGAGCGCAGTGACCCCGGACTCAAATCACACGGCCTGAAAGTGCCGACAACTGATCACCCACTCAGGCCGGGCCTTGGCTACTACGTCATTGCCACACCGGATCGTCACACCGCAACCGCATTGCACACGGAACTGATGGCGGCGACGTCCCGATGCGGCGCACGAACACCGGCACAAACACTGCAGAGCTTTGTCGCCAACATCGGTCACCTGCTGAACCAGTCGCACACCTTCTGGGAAGCAGTGCACCTTGTGACCGACAACAACCACGCTCGCATCATGTAGGAGAAACCAATGAGACTGATTCTTGGCCTGATACTGGGTGCGTTACTTGCCACCCAACTCGACACTGAACACCAGGTGCTGATGAGCCAGTGGCTCGACAAGTTGGGGTTACCGGCACACGAAACCGTGGTGACTGATGTCCCTGCAACCAGCACCGATGTCGTGCCTGTTGAGGTAGTAGCCGCACCTGAGCCACCTGCACCGGAGCCACTCGAGGTGATCGAACTGTTCCCCGAGGAAACCACGCCTGCCGAGGAAGATATCTTGGAGATCACAGAAGTGATCCCCGAGCCCGAGCCTGTACCAGAAGTTTCTGTACCGGCTGTGGAACCAACCTTCCAGACCGCCTGGATGCCGTTTCGCAGTGAAAAGTCAGCAAGCGGCTTTGCCGACAAGCTGTCCAGGCAGCTGGCGCGTGATTTCCACGTGGTGCGCCTGGGCCCGGGCAAATACCAGGTGGGCTTTACCTTCGTTTCATTTGATGACCGTGATGAGGTGTTACGCACCATTGAAAACATCACGGGCTTCCACGTACCGGCAAGCTCATGAACAGACAGACAATCACCTTCCTGCTGCTCTGCAGTGTGAGCAGTTTTACAGTCGCCGATGTGCCCTATGCCCGGTGTTTCCAGATCGCCAGCGCCCAGCGCGGTGTACCCATGGATCTCCTGATCGGGGTCGCGAAAGTTGAAAGTGCCTTCAACCCGGATGCACGTTCCAACATGAACGCGCACGGCATCATGCAGGTACGCTGGCCGGTTACGGCGCGCCATCTTGGTATTACACGGGTATCCGAACTCTATAACCCGTGCCTCAATATCAACGTTGGTGCCAGTTACCTCGCAGAGTTGTTGAAGCGGTACGACGGCAACGAGACACTGGCAATTGCTGCCTATAACTACGGTCCAACCCGCCTGCGAACCGAGGGTGACATTCCACCGCGCGTACGCCACTACGTCGCCAAGGTGCGCAAGATGCGACGGCAACAGGCGCCAGTAAGGCAGGTGCGCGAACGACTACAACTGAATGCATTTCAGCGCCAATCCCTCGCCGAGCGTTACGTCAGCTCAATGCAGCGATTTGCCCCGGGCGCGCGATTTCTCATCCATGAACAGGACAACGGCTATCACGTTGTCCTCGACACCGCCACACTGTCACGCGGTGACAGGCTCATGCTTTCACGTCTTCTTCCAGGAGGTCGGTTATGAATATCGTCAAACCCCTATTTCTCGCTGCGGCACTTACGCTCACCGCGGGTTCTGTAGCTGAGGAGTTTGTGTCGGAAGCCCAGGTCATCGAGACCCGGGCGATCACCTCAACACGCACCATCGATGTACTGCCGTCTGCCTGCCGGACCGGACGGCCTGAGAGTGATCAACTCACCGATGTGCTGATGTGGGACCTGACCTGCACCGGTGAAACTGTTGTTGAGGAAGTTGCCTACCGCGTTGTCTATGAGTTCGAGGGGGAGCAGTTTGTGACGATGATGAATGCGGATCCGGGGGCGACTATTCCGATTCGGGTGCAGTTGCGGTAGGGCACTATCCGTCATCCCGCCATCTACTACCTGTCATCCCGACTGGAGTTCGCGAAGCGAACGGAACGGAGGGATCTTATGCTCGCGAGCACCTGCGTTTGAGATCTCTCCGCTCCGCAGCCTGCGGCGGCTCCGGTCAGCGTGACCCGGTCGAGATGACAAGGGGGGTTGAGGAGGATTCAACTACAGCTCCGATAACCGAAGCGGTACAATGCACATCCTTTATTCACCTTTAGGCAATAGAACCGTATGACTAATATCGCTGCCCCTGCGGGCGTTGATTACGCGGAAGCCCGCCAACACGAGGTCAGGAAAACCCGCATGGTGATGATTGATGGCAATCTCACCGCGAACACGGAAACAGCCGAGGGTGGCTCCAGTGCCCGTGTGTTTGAGAAAGGTTACTGGGGTTTCGCCTCCACACCTGCCATGGATGACGCCGCTGCGTCACAGGTCGCAGACAAGGCCGCTGACAATGCGCGCACCATGTCACGCTTCAAGGAACAGCCAAAGCTGGATATGCCCCTGGAATCTCATGTTGGCGAGTACGGCTTTAACGGCAGGCCGCCGCTCTCCTCCAGCGAGAAGGTTGAGATCCTCGAAGCAGCCAACGCTTACGCGAGTGAAAAGTACCCAGACCTCAAGTCAGCTACTTTCATGTTCCAGCAGGAAAATCACGAGAAACGTTTTGCAACAAGCAACGGCAGTGAAGGTTTATCAACCATCAACCGGGCGGCGTTTTACATCATCCTGACGGCAGAGGACCAGAACGGCAGGCCCGTAGAACTGATGAAGGCCATGTCCGGCAAGGGTAGCCTCGCCGACCTGCAGCTGAGCGGCGGCAAGATTGAGCCGGTCATCGATGAACTCTACAAACACCTGATGGCAAAGCGTGTTGCGGTGGCACCCCGCGGCGGTGAACACACGGTCATCATCGCGCCGCCACTCGCGGGCATGTTGGCCCACGAGGCGATGGGACATCCCTGTGAGGCTGATCTCGTTCTCGGTGGTTCAGTGACCGGTAACCTCGTCGGCAAGCCTGTCGCAAGTGAACTCGTGACCATGGTGGACTTTGCCAATACCTACAATGGTGAAGAACTGATGATTCCGGTTTACGTGGATGACGAAGGCACCGAATCAACAGACGTGACACTGATCGATAAAGGCATCATGAAAGACTTCATGAGCAGCCGCGAAACCGCCGCCAGGCTTGGCATCAAGGCAAGCGGTAATGCTCGTGCCTATAACTTTAATGATGAACCGCTGGTCCGCATGCGCAACACGGCGATCCTGCCGGGTACAAGCAAACTGGATGACATGATCAGTGAGGTTGAGGACGGCTACTACCTGCTTTCAACCGGTAACGGCCAGGCAGACTCCACCACTGAGTTCATGTTCGGCATCGATCTCGCGTACGAGATCAAGAATGGCAAGCTGGGTAACGCCGTTTCCGATACCACCGTTTCCGGTACTGCGATCAACATGCTCAAAACGGTCGATGCGGTGTCAGATGACATGCACTGGGAATGTAACGGCTACTGCGGCAAGAAGCAGCCCATGGTGGTCTCCCTCGGCGGCCCGGCTATCAGGGCCAAAGCGCACCTCGGCGGGCAATAAGGAACTCAGCAGATGACAGTAGATATCAAGGCAACCGCCAGCAACACGCTGGAGCAGATGCTGTCTGCCGGTTTTGACGCTGCCCAGGTCAGTGTCTCCGTCAGCGAGCGCGACGAACTCAACATTGCCCACAACGAACCCAGCCTGCTGCGAAGCACCGAAGGCAGGCAGCTTGCGCTAAACGGCATTGTTGACGGCCGCAAAGCCAGCGCCACCATCACCGACCTGACCGATGGCGCCATCAGCCAGGGCATTAAAGAACTGTTCGAGCGGGCACAACTTGCACCACAGGACGAGGCCAATGCGGTATCAAGCGGCCAGACCGGGCATTTTGAACAGGGGCCGCTTAGCAGCGATCGCGAGATGCTGGTCGCAAAAGTAGAAGAGCTCCTGTCGTTCAGGGAAAACAACACGCCCAGGATGAACATCGAGGAAGGCGCTGCAGACCACCGCGTTGGCCGCGAGCAACTCATGACCAGCGAAGGCACCGAACTCTCCGCGGTGATCGGCTGTTACTCGCTGAGTGTTATGGGTACGGCATCGGAGGGCGACAAGTCTTCGTCGTTCAACTACACCGGTGGCACCAGTAATGATCTTTCCGTCGCCTCTGCCGATGCACTGTTCGGTATCGGCGATATGCTGCGCGATACGGAAAACCAGATTGATACGCGCGCTGTCGATGGCAACTTCGTAGGCGACATCGTACTCGCACCAACAGCCGTTGGTGATCTCCTCGGCTGGCTGCTCGGACAGATCAGCGACTTTGCACTGATCTCTGATGCATCGGTTTTCAAGGACAAGGTGGGCACCAGCATTGCTGCATCCATGTTGACCGTGAAAAGCCGCTTTGACGCACCTGGTCGCGCGGCTTACACCGGCGACGGGTTTCTGGCGCCTGCCCTGACGCTTGTTGATGAGGGCACGCTGACGACGTTGCTGCCGAGCTTTTATGGCAGCAAGAAAACCGGCATCACCCACAGACCTTCCAGTTCCGGCTGGATGATCGAACCTGGCGCAACTGCCAGGTCCGAGATGATTGCAGGCATCGGCAAAGGCGCCCTGGTTAATCGCCTGTCGATGGGATCACCGGCAGCAAACGGTGACTTTTCCGGTGTTATCAAAAACAGCTTCCTGATTGAGGATGGCGGTCTTTCAGACGCACTTTCAGAGACGATGATTTCGGGCAACATGGCCGACATGCTGAAAGATATTGTTTCAATATCATCTGAACACCTGGATCTCGGCGGAGAAGACTTCCCCTGGATCCGCATCGCGGGTCTGCACTTCTCGTAATCCATCATCAGCATGAGTGACGATTTCAACCGGCTGCACGCAGAAGCCTCAGCAGCCGGTGAACATTTCTACATCGATCCGGCTTCCGGTTACCGCGTTTTCACGGAAATCGGGCTCAAGGCTCGCGGCGAGTGTTGTGGTGCCGGATGTCGGCATTGCCCATACCATCATGCAAGCGTCGACGTCGGCAAACGAGCTGCCCGAATCCAACAGCCTGCCTGGCTGACTGATATCGAACCCGGGCCCGGCACGCCCACGCGCGTATTGTTCTGGAGTGGCGGCAAAGACAGCTACCTGACCTACCTTCGAATCGCCGAATTGCCGGGCCAGGTTGTACTGCTGACCACGTTTGACGCGAACTCGCGCAACATTGCTCACCAGGACATTCCCATCAGCGATGTTGCCGGGCAGGCAGCAGCGCTTGATGTCCCACTCCTCGGTGTACCGCTTGTTTCAGAAACGGACTACGTCGAGCTGATCGAAGGCGCGCTCGCGCTTGTGCCCGACATCTCACAACTCGTTTTTGGAGATCTGCACCTTGAGCATATTCGCGGCTGGCGCGAGGACGCATTTAAAGACCTTGCCGAGCGCCTCGACTGTGAACTGTCGTTCCCGCTATGGCAGGTCGACTACGAGTTATTGATGAAAGATGCCGAGCGGGCACCGGCCAGTTTCTTTATCAGCGCGGTCACCCATAACAAGCTGATCGGATTGGTTGGCACCGAGTACAACCGTGCATTTGCCGAATCACTCCCGGCGGATATCGACAGGTTCGGGGAAAACGGGGAGTTTCATACCCGGGTTACATTTACGTAATCCTGGGCAACACCTCTTCGTTAAACATCGTGAACGACTGGTTCGAGAGCGGTGAACACAGCAGGTAGTTCATACCGTATTCCTCTTCATATTGCTTAAGCTGATCAGCCACGCGTTCCGGACAAACCCACAGGATCACCTCATCAACGTATCGCTGGTTCGGATCGACTTCCCCAGGTTGCGCCTGCAGGGCCAACGGGTTTTTCGCGTAGCTGCCCGTTGTCCACTCTGCACCCTTGCGGGCAACTTCCTCTGCCTGGGCATCGGTCGGCGCAATCGCCATCAGTCTCGCAACCGGGATATCCCGGCCGGAGCTCTCAAATCCATTTGCGCTAAGTGCGTCCTCATACATCCCGCGCTTGGCAGCGATATCGGTAATCGATGAGTGAGGGTCCTGCATGATGTCGAAGCCCTGCTCACCAGCCCACACAACTGCATCAGGTGAGGATGCAGCCATCCATACCGGCATCGGGTCCTGCAGCGGCTTGGGCAGTACTTCCACATCTTCATAAATGTGATACTGCCCCTGGTAGTTCATCTTCCCCTCTTTCCAGGCGTTCAGCACAATGTCGACGTTTTCCCTGAAGCGGGCGTGTTTTTCTTCACGGTCGATACCAAACACCCTGAACTCGGTCGGATCAAAACCGCTGCCTGCGCCCCAGTTCACTCGTCCGCCTGACAACACGTCCAGCAGCGCAACTTCCTCTGCAAGGCGGATGGGATTGTAAAACGCGGCAAGAGAGACGCCTGTGCCAATCCGCAGGTTCTTTGAATGTGCCGCAAAGTGTGTCCCCATCATATGAATCGACGGGCAGACGCTGTAGGTACTGAAATGGTGTTCGGCTATCCAGACACAGTCATAGCCGTTCTGATCCATGATGTGCACACGTTCCAGGGAGCGATCATATACATCCTTCAGATCACCGCGCCGGCCGGGCCAGCTGAAAAACTGTAAGACACCAAATTTCATTGTTATTCATCCCTCATGAAAATCTGCACCACCATGTCCTGGTGATGGTAAAAGCCAAGCCGCTCGTACAACGCAACCGCGCTCGCCTCTGATGGGCTGCCCTTGCGTACATGCAGAAAGGCAGCCAGGTCATTTTCAAATATGCCCTGCATCACCTGCGCAACCATGGACTTCGCATAACCCTTGCCGCGGGTATCAGGATGCGAGCAGACACCGCTGATTTCTACCCACCCCGGCAGCCTGAACCTCTCACCTGCCATCGCAACGATATCGGTGCGGCCTGCCTGTAGTTCTGTACCATCAACACCAAAGTATCGCCCCATCCGCCATGTGTTAAGTTCAAAAGGTCCGGGGTCTGTGAGCCTCGCAAGATCATACATCTGCTGGTTGTCCGTACCCTCCAGTTCCCGGCCCAGCAGTTCGATGCCTTCGATAACAGGTTCTGTGCACGCCATCTGGAAAAGCGGCACCACCGCCACCTCTGTCCATCCTGCAGTTTGGCCATTTGCGTAACCGTACTTGCAAGCGCGACGACCTGCCCGGGCATAACCAGTTCTTCAAGACCCGCAAGAGACCCGGGTTCAGCTACAGCACCGAAAGGCGAAACGTCCGCTGCATACTTCGCCGCCGTATCGGTCTGGCTCGCGACATCCTGTTGCAACGAGGTGATCGCGTGCCAGGCAGGGTTATCCAGCGGGGAAAATCCTTCATGCCAAGAGATTACCACCATCGATTCTGCAAAACAGATACCCCGGCGGCGTCTTGCGAAAAGACCAACCGCAAACGAGAATAGTAATCGGGAGCCTCAAACTGACTGAACCGCCATGACGGTCAACTTCACCGTGCAAGCAAACGGTATCATCCTGATTACTGTGATCGGCAAAAACACCGTGAACGACTATGTAAGTACGATGCGGGATATCGCCAGGGACGAGTCTGCGCGCGGGCTTAACAGATTTCTCATTGATACCACGCAGGTTGAATCAACCCTCTCATCTGATCAGCTCGGACAGCTGGCGAAGCTGCTTGGCAGTAGCAAAAGTGACCAACGCACCGCGGTGGTGGTCAGCTCCGACGCCCAGTTTGGCAAAACACGTATGTACCAGAGCATGGCTGATGACCCGACCATGAACATCTTCAGCACGGTCGAGGATGCGACGGACTGGCTGCTGGAAAGCACCTGATTCAACAACCCAATGGCTCCAGGTTAAGGGTTAGAACTTGAATACACCGAGACCGCCAAAAATTATCGACGGCGCGTTCAGCCTCGGCACCCCCGCCAACACAACGCGTGTTCATCCCTTTACTCCACGCCCATCACGGTTCTGGATGATCCCGCTGTTCTGGTTGATGGCCTCCTTCATGCTGTTGCCCCTCAGCGACCTGCCTGATTTCCTCGAAGAACCGATACCCGACACCATGGCCAGCTTTGGGTTCTATGTATTCCAGGTGCTCTGGTACAGCGCGTGGGCGTTTGTGGCGATTGGCCTGGTTCTTTTTCCTGTCGTTGTTTGCCTGCTGAAGGAAAAGCTCCTCCTCTGGCCGGGACTGATCGGGGTCCGGGTGGAACTTGCTGGTATTGGTTATACCCGCTACTACCTGGGCCAGCGCATCAGGAAGCTGCAGTTCATTGCAGGTGATGACACGGCTGCCGATATGATCGGTGGGCAGCTGCAGTTCAACTACACGCGAGCGGGTGTTAAAAAATTCGGTAGCTCCCTGGATGAGGTGAGCGGCACCGCACTAATTTCCGCGATACAGGACATTGCTATCGAACAGGACCTCGCGCCCGGTATGCTTGATGTCATTAAAGCCGGTGCGGCAAAGGCGGTGAACCAGCCCGATATTGAAGAACCCATCGCACCTACCTCGGTTACATCCGTTGCCCTCATACTCGCTAACCTTTTCCCCATTGCCGGTGTGCTGCTGTTCGATTGGACCGTTGGTCATGTGTTGCTCCTGTACTGGGCAGAAAGCGGCATCGTCGGCATCTACAACATCGCAAAGATGTGGGTGATCGATAAAGCCAGGACGCTGCTTCGCGGCCCACTGTTCTTCACGCACTACGGCGGCTTCATGGCGATCCACCTGGGCTTTATCTATATCTTCATGTCAGAAGGGTTTGATGGCGCTGCAACGACAATCGAAGAAGGCCTGCATGACATGGTTGCCTTGATGCCCGCCCTGGTGGCGTTGTTTATCAGCCATGGTGTGTCGTTTTATCTGAACTTCCTTGGTCGAGGCGAATATGTGGGTCGCGACATTGATGACCAGGTGGGAGAACCCTACGTGCGCATCGCGCTCATGCAGTTTGTACTTATCGTCGGCGGCGGCATTGCTCTCTGGTTAGGCGCGCCGGTTCTGCTCGTCATCGAAATGATCGCAGCCAAAATTTACGTCGACCTGCGCGCACATATGGGACAACACATCGTGATGGGGCCGATGTCTATTGAGATGAGTGGCGCAGACTGAAGCCTGCCAGTGCCTCATCTTCCAGCAACAGTTTCACTTTACCTTCACCAACCTCGAAGCGTGTCAGCGCAGCATGCTGCCCGGCCATGATGGCATCGCTGAAGTCATAGAGGGGTTTTGCCGCAGCCAGGCGCTTCAGGTAATCAATCGTACCGCCGTGTGTCACGACAAGGACACGCTCTGCATCGACAAGTTCATGTAGCCACGTGTTAAGACGTTCATGATGTGCCCCCCTGCTTTCGCCGCCCGGCATGGCGGTGTCGCGATCGAACCGCTGGAACGCCGCAAAATCTTCAGCGTGGGTGGCCTCACACTCTTCCGGCGTCCTGCCCTCAAACACACCGAAGTGTCGCTCGATGATGCGTTCGTCAATCCGCGGTTGCTCAATACCCAGCAGTCGGGCTGTTTCAAGACAACGCGGCGCCGGGCTACTGAAAACCTGATCGTACCGCGCAACGTCAATGCGGATCTTGCGCAGGGCGTCTACCTGCTCGGTGGTGAGACCTGCAGAACTGCGGCCGTTAAAACGATTTTCGAGATTGTCGCTGGTGATGCCGTGACGGATACAGTCGAGAATCACCTACAGGAAGGCCAGGACATCCACCCCGGTGGACAGGGCGAAGGCGATACCACCAACACGGATAAGATTCTTGTGGTGGTGTTCAAGCTTGTCGAACTTCTGCTCCAGCTCATCCAGTTTTGTGTTCAAGTCTTCCCTGGATCGCTCGGCCAGGTCTGCGCCCGCGGTGAGGGCATCGGATGCTGCCATCGCGGTGGTTGTTGCACCTGCAACCAGTGCACCCTGGATTGAATGCTTCAGGAACCGGCGTCTGTTCAATTCACTCATAGGGAGCATTTTGCCGAGCAGGCAGGGATTTCACAACCTTGTCAGTTGCGGTTTAATCCCTCGCAGCACAACGTTTACTGATTTGCCTGGAGCAACTAATGGAACTGACCGATAAACGGATCATCGTCACCGGCTGCGCCCGGGGCATGGGTGAAGCAACCCTGAACAACTATGTTCGAGCCGGCGCCAGGGTTGTCGGTATGGACGTCACTGACGACACCGGTAAAGCAGTCTGCGAAAAGGCCAGTACAGCAGGACCTGGCTCAGCAACATATCTACAAGTGGATGTTGCAGACAGGGACAGTGTGGGGGCAGCGTTTGCTGCAGCGGTCGACCAGCTGGGCGGCCTCGACGTGCTGGCGCACCCCGCGGCCATTCAACGCGCATCAGATGCGTCCGATGTCAGCGTTGAAGACTGGGATCTCATGTTTGCGGTCAACGTCCGTGGCACCATGCTGACCAACCAGGTTGCCGCCCGTTATATGAAGAAAGCTGGCGGCGGCTCTATACTCAACTTTGGATCCATTTCCGGTCAGCGTCCAGAACCAGGGGCTGCCGCTTATTCTGCGGCAAAGGGCGCTGTTCACTCCTGGACAAGAACTGCAGCAGGGACCTGGGGCAAGGACAATATCCGGGTCAACGCGATCCTCCCCGCCATGGCAACACCCATGTACCTGGAAGCCATGGACAGGATGACAGAGGCGCAGAATACAGCCAGTTACTGGCAGAACCATCACAGCATTGCACTTGGCAACAAGTACGGTGATCCCGACAGTGACCTCGGCCCGGTGATGGTGTTTTTTGCTTCCGATGCATCGCGGTTTATTACGGGTCAGCTCATCCCTGTTGACGGCGGCCAGACCAGCACGAGGTAAGACCGATGTCTGATTTCAAGTTTTCCGGCAGCAAGATTGCAGAGAATTACGACAGCGTGCTGGTACCGGTGTTGTTTGACCCCTGGGCAACACACCTGCTGGAAATGGTCCCGTTCAAAAGAGATGGCCAGATACTGGATCTCGCCTGCGGCACCGGCATTGTTGCATCCAAGATCGCACCACTGCTGGGTGATGACGGCAGGCTCACCTGTGCAGATGCGAGCCCCGATATGCTGGAAGTTGCAAAGGCAAGGCTGACTGACGTGAACGCAACATTTGAGGTTTCACCGGCAGAAAGCCTGCCATTTGATGACGCCACCTTTGACAACATTTACTGCCAGCAGGGTTTTCAGTTTTTCAGCGACCGAACGGCCGCGGCTAACGAGATGCTTCGGGTGATGAAGTCCGGTGCAACCGCAGCAGTTGCCTGCTGGTGCCCGATAGCAGAATGTGAATTCTTTGACGCCATCGCACAGTCACTTCGCGAGGCCGGACTGGATGAGATCGCCAGCAAAATGGGTATCCCCTTTGATCATATGCCTGCCGAAAAACTCCGCGCGCCGTTTGATGAGTCAGGCTTCTCCGAGGTGAACGTGGAGAGAGTTACCATGCAGATGATTTTCGGCGATACGGATCACGCCCATCGCGTGATCTACGGAACGCCAATCGGCCCTGATCTCAAAGCCCTGCCGGACGAAAAGCGGACAACGTTAAACAGCCGTTTTGCTGAACTGATCAATCAGTACGAAACTGATGCAGGTGTCAGTACTTCCATATCATCCCTGGTGCTGATCGCCAGGAAGTAGCAACAAAAAGAGGACAAACAAATGAGCGATGATGCAGCCATTCGAGATGTTATACAGGTCTATTTCGACTGCATGTTTGAGAGCAGCGAAGAGAAGACCCGGCAAGCCTTTCACCCGAACGCCAAGATCACGGGTTACATGCAAGGACGCCTTGGCGAAATGAGTGTGGATGACTTTGCCGGATTTGTTGCTTCACAGCAGCCTTCAGCCAAGGAGAAAGGCGAGCCGCCTCGACTTGAGGTGTTATCGCTGGATATTGCTGGTGAAACGGCGGTGGCGAGAGTCAGGGATGATTACCTGGGGATGACGTTTCTGGATACCTTGTCGTTTATTTAGGCGGATGAGCGGTGGTGTATTTATAACAAGCTTTATCATATTGAGAGCTAGGGTTCGCGAGAGTCAGATCTCTCCGTTTCGCTTTGCTTCAGTCAGCGTGACCCGGTCGAGATGACGCCCTTTTTTGACGTCATCTCGACCGGGGTCACGCTGACCGAAGCCGAGAAATCTCAACGTTGGTTCAAGTCAACTCCTCCGCCATAAACTCCAACGTAGCCGGATCACCCGACCCGACATTGATCATCGTCACCGGGCTGTCCTTCCACGCCTGCAGGCGTTCACGAATACGCTCCTTCGGTCCGCACAGCGAAATCTCATCCACCAGCTGATCCGGCACCGCGGCAATCGCCTGGTCACGCTTGCCTGACATAAACAGTTCCTGAATTTCTTCTGCAGCCTCGGCAAACCCCTGCCGCGCAATGTGATCCTTGTGCACGTTGAAGGTCTTTGCGCCCATACCGCCGACGTAAAACCCAACCGTCTGCTTCACCTGTGCCAGCGCCTTATCCAGGTCGTCATCAATAATCACCGGCACGGAAGCGGCAATCTCAAACTGCGGCGTCTTGATCGCCATGGCGTCCTTGTAGACCTCCATCATGCGATAGGGCGAGATAAACATCGGTATCCAGCCGTCAAACAGCTCTGCACTCAACTTCACGTTCTTGGGACCTTCAGCACCAAGGTAAACCGGAATGTCTTCCCTGATCGGGTGCTGGATCAACTTGAGCGGTTTACCCAGGCCAGTGCCACCGTCATAGGGAAGCTGGTAGTGCTCGCCGTCAAATGCCACCGGCTCCTTGCGAGCCACTATCTTGCGGAAGATCTGAATCCATTCGCGGGTTCGCGCGAGGGGTTTCGGGTACGGCTGGCCGTACCAGCCTTCCACCACCTGCGGACCGGAGACGCCGATACCCAGGATCAGGCGACCGTTCGACAGGTAATCCAGGCTGATCGCATGCATCGCCGCACTCGCCGGTGAGCGTGCTGATATCTGCATGATCGACGTACCCAGGTTGATCTTCGACGTGTGCGCGCCAATCCAGGTCAGCGGTGTAAAACAATCAGCACCATAAATCTCTGGGGCCCAGATCGTGTCGTAGCCGAGAGACTCGGCTGTCTTTGCAAGCTCGATAATCCTATCGCCGCCCGGTGCACCAAGCGCACCAACTCCCATCCCAAGTTTCATCCGGTTTCTCCTCTTATTGTTTTCTGTTCACACACCACCAGGGGATCATTCCCCATGGATGCATGCACGATCAAGTCGAGACGCCGCTTCCTTGCGCAGGAATCGCCATCAGTTGACTGAGTTTCGTTTCAACGCCAGCCACGATACCATGGCTTTTCAGCGCAAGGGCCAAAACGACATGAGTGTAGATCACGACAGTTACACCATCGAGCAGATGATCTCTGCAAAAACCATTTCGGCCCGGGTGGAGGCTCTCGCCGCTGAAATCTCCGAATACTACGCCGACTCCGACAAGCTTGTTGTGGTTGGCCTGCTGCGTGGTTCATTTGTTTTTATCGCTGACCTGGTGCGCGAATTACACATGCCGGTTGAGGTCGATTTCCTGGAAGTGTCTTCCTACGGCGACACCATGGAGTCGTCCAGGGAAGTCAGGATCGTCAAGGACATCCGCGGTGAAATCGAGGGCAGGGATGTACTGCTGGTTGAGGACATCATCGATACCGGCCACACCATGCAACATGTGCTGACACTCCTCGGCTCAAGGGGACCAAGAAGACTGGAGATATGCGCCCTCCTCGACAAACCATCAAGAAGAGAAGTCGAAGTGGATGCCAGATGGATCGGCTTTGAGATTCCGGACGAGTTTGTGGTGGGGTACGGGATTGACTACGCCCAGCGCAACCGCAACCTGCCCTATATTGGCAAGGTGACCCAGAACGCATGAAGATCGATGCCGGGCTTACCGCAGACCTGCGCAAAGTACCCCATGAAGTCGCGCGCCTTGAAGCACTTGGCTACGATGGCGTTCGCGTTGCGGAACTGAATCACGATCCTTTCCTGCCGCTCACTGTCGCGGCAGAGCACTCGAGCCGGGTAGAGCTCGTTACCAGTGTTGCGGTGGCGTTTGCGCGCAATCCGATGAGCATGGCGATCCTCGCACATGATCTTAACGCCTATTCGGACGGGCGATTTGTGCTGGGCCTCGGCTCACAGGTCAAACCACATATCGAAAAACGCTTCAGCATGCCCTGGCACAAGGCAGCGGCGCAGATGCGTGATTTTATCGAAGCCATGCAGGCGATCTTTGATTGCTGGTACGACGGTGAGCGACTCGAGTACGTCGGCGAATACTACCGCCACATCCTCATGCCTTCGACATTTACCCCGGACAATCTCGACGCTGGCAGGCCGCGAATCAATCTTTCTGCCACCGGCCCGCTTATGACGAAAGTCGCGGCTGAGATCGCGGACGGCATGATCATGCACCCGTTCAATTCAGAAAAGTACATCCGCGAGGTCACCCTGCCCGCCATTGAAGAGGGGCTCGCAAAAAGCGGCCGTACACTGGCGGACTTTGAACTCGACTACGCACCGATCATCGCAACCGGCCCGGATGATGAGAGCATCGAGAAAGCCATGGCGGCAGCAAGGGATCGGATCGCGTTTTATGGTTCAACTGAGGCTTACAAACCGGTCTTTGATATCCACGGCTGGGGTGATCTGCAGGTTGAACTGAACATGATGAACAAGCGCCGTCAGCAGGCGGATATGGCTGACCTCATCACCGATGAAATCCTTCATACCATTGCGATCTGCGGTAAGCCGGACGAAGTGGTCAGTCAGATGAAGTTACGCCTGGGTGATGTGATCGGACGCACCGGCTTTTTTGCACCAGGCCTCGAAGACGATCACCTTACGGAGCTACTCGGCGTCCTAAAATCATAGCAGGCGCAGCGGATCGTCATCAGCAAGGCTTTGCAGAATCATGTTGGTCTTGCGGGTAAACCTGTCACCAGGTTGAAGCTCAGAAGCCGGCACAACCACAAAGCCGTGGCTCTCCTCAGAAGCGATAAGCTGATCAACGCAGTCCGCATCAATCGTCAGGCCGAACAGGTGGTGATGTGCGTCGCCGGTAATCTTTTCACAACTCGGTAGGTTGGTGTCAGCAGCCAGGCTTGCCAGCGTCCCAGTGGTTTCTTCTTCGTTAAGTTCACGAAGCAGCGCACTGCAACCCGTTTCCCCGGTATCGAGCCGGCCACCCAGAAACTCAAGTCTGTCGTCGTTTGAACTGCCAGGCGCACGTTTCCTCGACATCAGGAAATGCGTGTCACCACTTAACGACACCCTGATGAGGATTTTGGCTACCTGGTAACGTTTGCCCATTACAGGCGAGTCGAATCAATCGCGGTATTTGCCTTGGAAGGTGACCAGGCTTCAGGTGCAGTCGGAGCAATACCCAACCTCACGGTCGTGCCATAGCCTGGCTGATCTATATCAACAGTACCCGCCTTGTTTTCTACAAAAATCTTGCCTTCACTCAGCAGGGCCACGTCCAGGACGTTATCACCGAAGATGTAACCACCCCAGAACTCCGTGCCGCGAACACCAATCGTCGCGAGCGGCGTTGCGACTTCGAAAATGGCCCGCGGCCGCTTGGTGATACTGCCCGTCGCCACGCGAAAAGAACCCTGGGTAAAAGACATCCGCGCCATGGGGAAGTTGCCACGATGACTGTACACGAGGAACGTATACTCAGAATTGTTGCCCAGGTTGATCGTCGTACCGTCACGCATTTCGATACGCACCTTGTCTTTTGCGCCCGTCATCACGGTGTCGAGCACCTTCAGGTCAAAGTCAGGCAACAGGTATATCATCCGGCCGTCGCGCAGAATCGACGGCGTGCCGATGACATCGAGCACAGTGCCGATCCGCTCGGAGGATTCAACCTTGCCGGGAGACGATAAATTTAGCGAGCTGCAACTTGAAAAGGTCACAACCAGTGCCAAGCAAATCAGTAAACGTTGCATGCGCCCGACAATAACCCAATCCATCCACCTTCGATACTCCTGCTCGTCCGAAAACACAACTGCAACGTAATTTCCTCGTGGCTTAACGTTTCTTTGTTTGCCGCTACAGGACCATTTGCCTAATATCATTTTGGCTTTCCGCTTCACACAAAGGAGAGATGTAATGAAGCTAAGACTGACAACCCTGCTGTTGTTCCTTTTCACCAGCATCAGTACCGCAGCTGATGACAAACCCAACATCCTTATCATCTGGGGTGACGATGTTGGCCCTTTTAATATCAGTGCTTACAACGACGGCATGATGGGTTACAAAACACCCAACATCGATCGCATTGCGAATGACGGTATTCGATTCACCGACTCTTATGGTGACCAGAGCTGTACGGCGGGTAGAGCCGGCTTTATCACTGGCCAGCATCCTATCAGGACAGGTCTGACCAAAGTTGGCCTGCCAGGGGCTGCCGAGGGTATGCAGAAAGAGGATCCAACCATCGCCGGCCTGCTGAAACCTCTCGGTTACATGACCGGGCAGTTCGGTAAAAATCACCTCGGCGATCGCGATGAATACCTGCCGACCAACCACGGTTTTGATGAGTTCTTTGGCAATCTGTATCACCTGAATGCCGAGGAAGAGCCGGAGCACGAGGACTACCCCAAGGATCCAGCGTTCCGTAAACAGTTCGGCCCGCGTGGTGTGATCAAGTCTTCCGCTGACGGGGAAATCCAGGATACCGGCCCACTGACCCGAAAGCGTATGGAAACAGTGGATGAGGAGTTCCTCGCTGCTTCACTGGACTTCATTGATCGCGCTCACAAGCAGGAAAAGCCATTTTTCGTCTGGTTCAACTCGACCAGGATGCACGTCTTTACCCGATTGAAAGAGTCATCCAAGGGTGTCACCGGCCAGGGCCTCTACGCAGACGGCATGGCTGAACACGACGGACATGTAGGCAAACTGCTCGATAAGCTCGACGAGCTTGGCATTGCGGACAACACCATCGTCATGTACTCAACAGACAACGGCGCAGAGCTGCTCCTCTGGCCGGACGGCGGCTATACGCCTTTCCGTGGAGAGAAAAACTCAAACTGGGAAGGTGGATTCCGCGTACCCATGATGGTCAGGTGGCCTGCAAAAATCGGTGGCGGCCGCATCTCAAACGAAATCATCTCGCACCAGGACTGGCTGCCGACACTGCTGGCCGCAGCTGGTAACTCGAACATCAAGGACGAGCTGCTCAAGGGTAAAAAGGTTGGTGATATGAACTACCGGGTTCACCTCGATGGCTACAACTTCCTGCCGCATTTTCTTGATGGCGAAGTAGAAGGTCCTCGTAAGGACTTCATCTACTCATCTGACACAGGTGACATCGTTGCTATTCGTGATGGTGACTACAAGCTGGTGTTCCGTGAGCAGCGCGCCCACGGCGCAGAAACCTGGATCGATCCTTACGTGACATTGCGGGCACCAAAGATCTTCAACCTCAGGCAGGATCCGTTTGAGCGCATGGATCATGAGTCGGAGAACTACTACCAGTGGTGGGCTGAGCACATGTTCCTGTTTGTACCGAGCATGGCCAAGGTCGCCGCGTTCAAGAAGACCTTTGAAGAGTTTCCCCAGCGCCAGAAGCCAGGTGCGTTTGTCCCCTAAATCTTTCAGGGATTTAAAGGCTGTAACGCCAGCGGGAGCCTTTGCTCTCGCTGGCCCTCCCGGTAACCCTGCACTGCCTGGCGCAGCGCTTGCAGATCGACCGCCTCACTTCCTTCGGCATACACCGAGAGCGACAACGCATCTACCAGCTGGCTGAGCTGCTGGTCCCCTGAGAACAGCTGCCTGGCCGACATGCCCGGCGCGAAAATGCTGATCCATTTTAGCAGTGCAGTATAAGACTCGCGCTCATCGCCCCTCTGCAATGTCGTCTTTAACTCAGCAAAAGCTACCTGTTCGATATCCGGATCTGCTCGATTGCCACCACGTCGTATCACCAGGATCATGATGATGACCACACCCATAACAAGACCGATCAGCCAGGGCAGCTTTGAAGCTGATTCGGCTTCCTGAACAGCCTCTGGTTGCGCCACCACCGGCTCTATCGCAGCGAGGGAAATTTCCCGTATCTCACCATCATCGAGATCCCACCAGCGAAACCGGCTGGCCGGGATACGGTAGTCACCGCTTGCCTGCACAATCAGCGTCACTCTTTCCTGCCGTGTCGCTACGTCCCCCTCTTCGGAAACGGGCTCGTCATAATATGACTTGAAGCCGTTACCAAAAATCGGTGCAAGTTCGGGGATGAACATCGCAGGCAGGCCGCCAAGCCTGGCGGTGTAGGTCAGCGTGATGACGTCGCCTGTTTCCAGCTCGTCTTTCAAACCAGTGATGTCGCGCTCAACCTCAAACGTGTCACCGGAGATGTACGGGTCGAGTGATTCCGCGCCTTTTGGTGTGACAGCGACAATCTGCAGGGCAGGCAGTCTTGCATCAACCCGCACGGGGCGCCTTGTCTCCGGGTGAGCATAGTTCTCGGTGATCGCTTCAGAACCGAGATCAAAAGCCCCAGGGATAATCGGCATAAACTCATAGTGGCGTCTGATACCCGACCAGTTTTCGCCATTGATACGATCGCTCATCGGGTAAGAAGAATTTTCAGGCAGGCGCACCACCGCATTCGGGATATCAAAAGAGGGAAATGCCTGCGGGCCGGTAAACCAGGTGGGCACGAGAACGGTGACAACAAGTTCCGCCTTTTCACCGACGACAATCTGCGGCGTCCGGGTCTCGATTCGAAGGACAGGGTCTGCGGCGTGTGCGTGGGCCACAAGGACAACGAGCAAACTGGCGATCAACAACCTCACAGCTCACCCTCCATCGCAGCCTGCAACTGGAAACGTGAGCGCAGGAAGTCCCTGGTTTCCGTATCCACGGTACGCATCCATTTCTGCGCAGATTCGAGGGCCAGCGTCTGCTGTTTGGTGACCACCATGTCCCGGCCGCCCTCGTTTTCGTTATCAAACTCGTAGCCGTCTGCACCAAGCTCAGATTCATCACCGGTATCTGAATCTTCCCGGGATCTCTCAATGTAGTCAGCCGTATAGGCAGCCAGTTGCAGATTCTCTTCCGCTTCCTGCCAGTCCGGCTGTAACCTGACGGCTTCCTCGTATGCATCTATTGCCTGGCGATACTTGCGCGCCCGCATCAGGGCATTGCCGCGATTGAAGTAACCAACAGCGTCATCAAGGCGCGCAAAATCCGCAGCCGCTTCGTCATACTTACCTGCTTCATAGGCGGCCACACCACGCCAGTCAGCGCGCGTGAAAAGCCCGGCAGCTTCAGGGAAATTCTTGTGATTGAAGGCTCGCATACCCTGCTGGTCCGGTGTCAGCCAGACGTTCAGCACACCGCGTGTCATAGGAAAACCATCCCAGCACCAAGACGGTCAACGCAGATACAGAGAGGAGTTGCTTCGCTAATCCCATATCATCGTCCATCCACGCCGGAACCAGAGCAGCATCAGAAGTGCCCGGCCACAGCAGCCACCAGGCATCGTCCACCCAGACCGCATCGGGGTCAGCAGCAGCTTCCAACTTTGAGCTGATCTCTCTGACAAGCGCCTTGATGTCATCGTCATCAGGCGAAAGCGTTACCAGTGAAACACCGGCAGCGGATGCTGCCTGTGTCACTGCGACTACATCCATCCTGGTCTCAACGCGCGTGCCATCGGGGTTTGTTGCAATACTGCCATCAGGCATGAGGGCGACACCTTCGTCACCAGTGGCGGTGAGCAGCATCACTACCTGCACGGCATCGGGGCTTTCACCGAAAGCCTTCAGTGCGGCGACATCGGCAGGGTCAATGCCATCGGCCACAATCAGTAATGTGCCTGCCTGCGTTTCTCCTTCCAACAATTGCCTGGCAAGCGGCAGGACATTTGAGAGGTTTGCCCCGGCGACAGGCATGATGGCCGGATCGAGGCTCTCCATAAACGGCTTGATCACGTTCGCGTCCGCCGTTGGCGGCATCACGATATGCGCGGTTCCACTGTAAGCGATCAACGCGGTGCGGGCGCCGGTGCGCGCCTGGATCAGGTCACTCAATTCAAATCGCGCGCGATCAAGCCTGCTTGGCAGCAGATCGTTGGCTCGCATCGAATCGCTCACCTCCAGCGCAACAACCAGCGGTGCGGTTTCCGAAAACCACGGGCTCTGCAGCTGCCTGAAACTCGGACCTGCTGCCGCAAACGTGCAGAGCACAAGGATCACAAGTACGGAGTCAACCGGCAGGAACTTCGCCTGACTTGTTCGGTTTACCGTCAACGCATCAGCAAGGTGAGGCGCAAAGCCAAAATCACCCTCGCTGTCGTCGCGACCTGAAAAGCGAGCTCGCCACCAGATCAGCCCAATCGGCACGAACAGCAGGAACCATTCAGGTCTTAGAAAATGCAGATCTGTCATGATGCACGTCTGCCAGTCAGCATAAGCCAGGCCAGCCCGAGCGTTGCAACAATAAGAATCACGCCGAGCGGGTAATGCACCATCGAGTGACGTGGTCGCCAGGATTCTGTTTTCGCTTCCGCTGGTACCATGGCGTCAATTCGCTGGTATACCGCCGCCAGCGCCGCCTCATCATCAGCAACAAAAAAACTGCCGCCGGTCTTTTCAGCAATGCCCCGCAACATATCGAAGTCGACCTTGTCCTCGCCGTTCGCCTCGGGGTCACCCACACCGATAGTGAATATCTCAACACCACTCGTCTCTGCGATATGCGCCGCATTGATTGGTGACATCTTGCTGGCTGTGTCATTGCCATCGGTCAGGAGGATCAGGAGTCGTTTTTCCTGCTCGCTCCGCTCAAAGCTTTTGATAGCGAGACCAATCGCATCACCCACCGCCGTGTGCGGCCCCGCCATCCCAACATCAACGAGTTCCAGCAGCGCACCCGCGGTTGTCAGATCCCGTGTGAACGGCATCTGCAGGTAAGCCTTCCTACCAAACACGATCAAGCCAACACGGTCTTCTGAGCGCGTATCAACAAACTCACCAACCACGCGTTTCACAACATCCAGTCGGCGCTCAGGGCGCCCTTGCTCGGATTCAAAATCCACGTAGTCCATTGAACCGGAAATGTCGACCGCCAGCATGATGTCCCGGGCAGCCTCGGTCCTTACAATGGGTTCGCCTACCTGTTGGGGTTTCGCGAGACCGGTCACCAGCATGAGCCAGACCAGCACGCCGATCATCCACGGCAGCAGCCGGCGTTCGGCGACAATAGAACCGTCACTGGGGCTGAGGCCCTCCCCTTCTACAAGATCCGCAAAAAAGGGCACTCGCATAGCGCTGACGGCAACTTTATGGGGCGGCAATAGCCAATAGACCAGCACCGGCAGGGGTAACAGGAGGAACAATAAAGGGTAGGCAAACTCAAACGACATGTCGTGTTATCCACAAACGTGCCGCGGCATAGAGCGGCGCCATGTCCGGTTGCCTGACATAGGCCATGCTGGCCAGTTCATCAGCATGATCGTGCAACGAACCAATCGCCGGAGCGGACTGACGGAAAAAGTCTGCGAGGTGTTTACCATGCAGATCGGCAACCTGCCTTCCATAAGCCGTGAGTGCAGCACGCTTCAATATTGTCGCCACTGCCGCCGCTTGCTCTGTTGCAGGGAGCTCGCTTTCAATCTGTGTAATTGCAGCAAGTGCCTCTCGACGATAACGATTGCGTCGATAAGTCATGACCCGGTCAATCACGACAATGATCAGTGAGACGAGTAGCCACACACCTAGCACATACCAGCCAATTGTCTCCGGCGAGAAAGCAACCGGCTCAGGCACCTCTATCGCGTGCATCTGCGCCATCAATTCAGCGAGGTTCAACCCTTCGAATCGCGTCATCAGGACCTGCCTCGCAGCAGCAAACCGCGAACCTGCGAGATCGTCTCAACCCCGGCATCAAGCGGTAATACAGACAGATTGATATGGGTCTGCCAGTCGTTGATGGCCTGCAGCCGGTCTCGGGTCTGCCTGCCAACCGATTCCCTGACACGCTTATCCTGAAGTGCAAGTTCGACCTGCTGCCTGCCATTGGATATCACGAGATTGCCATCGGTCACCTCACGTGCGATCGGATCGGACACAAGCACACAAACAAGGTCATTGTGGTGCGCGATGATGGACAGATGTTCTTCTGTTGCACTGTCGATACCACCAAAATCACTGATGACCACCACCAGGTGATCGTGCGCTGCAATCCGGGCCGTTTTCTCAAGCACCCGGTTCAGCACACCGCTGTCTTCATCCACCTGTTTGTCAGCATGCAGGGACTGGTTCATGACAGCGAGCTGGTCAAGCACGCGCATGGTGTTTTTCATGCTGCGCATCGGTTTGACGCTTTCCATACCCTCATCGTTAAAGAGAATGGTGCCAACACGGTCACCCTGGGCTAACGCGATAAACGACACCAGCGCCGCTGCTTCTGCCGCTGTTACCGATTTCATATTGAGCTGGCTGCCAAAGAACATCGACATGCGTTGATCCACAACGACCAGGACCGGTCTGTCCCGTTCCTCTGTCAGCACTCGCACATAGGGCTGGCGCATCCGAGCGGTCGTTTTCCAGTCGATGCTGCGAATGTCATCGCCCGGCAAATAGTCACGCATTTCTTCGAAGTTCAGCCCGCGACCGCGCAATCTTGAACGATGGCGACCGTTCAATACGCTTCGTGAGGGCTGCCTCGGTAGCAGGGACAAGCCACGCGCAGGAAACTGCAGGTCCCGCAGGTGCGAGGCGGTGACATGAATCCTGGGATCAGTCGATACGACCATGGGCCTGACCCCGGATCAGGGCAATGCAACCTGCTGTAAAAGGAGGTCAATCACATCATTGGCGCTGACGCCTTCACCCTGCGCCTGGTAGGACAGCATCAGCCTGTGGCGCAGTACGTCATGAGCAACTGACCGGATATGGTCCGGGTCAACATAGCCCTGGCCCTGCAGCCAGGCGAGTGTGCGACTGCATTTGTCGAACGCAAGTGATGCACGTGGACTGCCGCCAACTTCGATGTATCCGGCAAGTTCATCGGAGTACTTCTCAGGTGTTCGTGTCGCATAAACGATGTCAGCCATGTAGCGTTCTGCCGCATCAGAGACATGAATCGCACCGATTTCCGCGCGCGCATCAAACACCGCCTGCTGCGCAATCGGAGCAGGTGGTTCGGCTTTCTCGCCGCCACCACCGCCGCTTGCGGTCTCTTCTCCCCGCACCAGCTGAATGACTTTCACCTCGTCTTCAACCGGCGGGTATTCGATGTTTACATGCATCAGAAAGCGATCAAGCTGCGCTTCCGGTAGCGGGTAGGTACCTTCCTGCTCAACCGGATTCTGGGTTGCCATCACCATGAAGAGTGGTGGCATCTTGTGGGTAACACCCCCGACGGTAACCTGTCGCTCTTCCATTGCTTCTAGCATGGCGGACTGCACCTTTGCAGGGGCACGGTTAATCTCATCACCCAGCACGATGTTGGCGAAGATAGGGCCAGGCTCAAACTTGAACTCACCACCCGTCTCAGACTGGTAATAGACGTCGGTGCCCGTCACGTCTGCAGGCAGAAGATCAGGCGTAAACTGGATCCTTGAAAAATCGGCCTCGAGGTTTCCCGCGAGCGCCTTAATGGCACGAGTTTTTGCAAGACCTGGCAGCCCCTCCACCAGGAGGTTGCCGTTGGCAAGCAAGCCGATGATCAACCGCTCAACCACTTTCTCCTGGCCGATAATCGAAGCGGCCATACGCGTCCTGAGATCTTCTATTTGAGACAGTGCTGTCATTTCATGCTCCCTGCTGAACCTTGCGGCATTTGAACAATTCGGCTTGCGGAAATCCAGCCAGCCGAACTGCCCTGGCTGGGAAACTGGATATACAAACCTGCTGTCGCTAAGCTCACTTGAGTTAACACCGGAGCACGAAGTGACCAAAGAGATCATCAACCTCTCCAGCAGCCAGGCAAGCATTACCAACTACTCTAAAGAGAGATACGTTGACCCTGGTTATATGGAGCAGGAATGGCGGGTCATCTGGCGTAACACCTGGTTGCTGGCCGGCCTCGAGTCAGATGTCGAAGCCGCTGGTGACTTCTTTGTGTTCGATATGTTCCGCGAACAGATCCTGGTTACCCGAACGACATCCGGCGCCGTGCAGGGTTACTACAACGTGTGCCAGCACCGCGGCAATCGGCTGGTCACGGAAGAACGTGGCAACACCCCCAGCTTTCGTTGCGCCTACCACGCCTGGACCTATGACATCGATGGCAACCTCAAGACAGTGCCCTACCAGGAACGCTTCCCAGAGGGTGCAGACTGTGAAACGCGCGCACTCAAAAAAGTACACACCACCTGCTGGAACGGTTTTGTGTTTGTGAACCTGTCCGAGACGCCTCAACCATTCGATGAATTCCTCGGACCGGTCGCCGATATCCTCGCACCCTACCGCTTCGACAGGATGACGCTGGTTGAAGACCAGAGTGTTCACCTGAAGTGCAACTGGAAGGCGGTTGTCGACAACTTCAGTGAGCTCTACCACGTGGACTTCCTGCACCCGCAGCACAAACGCATGGTGGACTGCTGTAATGATACGGTGCGTCTTTTTGACGGCGGACATACCGGTGTAGAGGTGCCTGGTGCAACCGTGAATCCGCGCTTCCCTGTCCCGGAGGAGCCTACAGACATCCAGGCAATTCAACTCACCAGTATCGGTCTTGACCCTGCTGACTTTAAGGGACGCGTACTGGAAGTAAGGGACGCCGTGCAAAAACAGAAACGGGCTGTTGGCGCCACACGTGGCATGGATTATTCAGCGCTGGAAGATCACCAGTTATCGGACGTATGGCAATACAACATCTTCCCGAACATCATCCTGTCGTTTACACCGGAACACTGCTGGGTGATGCGAGCAAGACCCCACCCGAGTGACCCGCAGCAGTGCGAGTTCGACAAGCTCTCCCTGATCATGTTCGCCGACCCTGACCTTGCAGAGGAAAACGCGGAGATCCGCGGGCCAGGCCGGCACTATGAAGCGATGGGCGGCTTTAAACCGGAAAACTACAAGAGACCCGAGCGGGATGTGTTTGGATACGACGCAGTAATCCGCGGTGAAAAAACCATGACCGACACGATCGATCAGGACGTCGAGCTGCTGGGTGGAGTGCAGGCTGGGATGACGTCAGCCGGTTTTGACGATGTCTTCCTGAATGAAGATGAAATGCGCGTGCAGCATTTTCATAATGAAATGGATCGCCTGATCCCAGGTTGATACTTAACCCTAAGAGAAACCCGCACTTCGAGGCGTCGCACACCAACTAAGAAACGTTTATGTGGATATCGACTATTTCATTGAAGAACGACGATTAACCTCCGTGG
Organism: Pseudomonadales bacterium; assembly: GCA_963921285.3. GTDB lineage: Bacteria > Pseudomonadota > Gammaproteobacteria > Pseudomonadales > Azotimanducaceae > UBA9659. The sequence continues at coordinate 3,367,217 of CAWUFD020000015.1, read as the reverse complement.
GCTTCATTTCTGAGCTGACCAAAATTTCTGATGCATTTATTGGTACGAAGAGTAAGTTCTATCAAAACTTGTCGCTGAAGCTGGGTTTTCGCTTAGCTAAGGCCGCACTGCTTACACCACACTCCGTGTAGTGAACTACTACATGCTTGATTTGTTACAGGCGAAAGGGTCGATACAAGAGCCCTGTTCCAACAACATCGCGTTTCGGTCAGAAGCGGTTCACGGCTCAAGATAAGTGGATGACCTACTGAGGGCTAAACTCGCGGAGTCTCAGACTCATGGCTAGGCAATTTGATAGTACTTTTGCGCTACTCCCTGCTGTGAGACGAACCGATCCATCTTGATATTCCAGAGACGAGTGCACAATTTGTTCTTCTTCCTTGTTTTCAATCTGATAAGCAACATAGATACCTGAACGCAGAAAAGCCGAACCAGGAGATGGATCTACATCTAACAATGGAATATTTGACCAGACGATATCGTCATCATTTTGGCCGAATACATTAATGACTCCATCAACTAGTCCAGTGGCTACGTTTAAGTATGGAATACCGTTGATAACATCAAGAGTCTTTAGGCCATCTACTCCATCAATAATCCCTTTTATTTTGTTGTAGGTATCCTTTAAGTCGCTATCAATCTCAATTAGCTCGATACCTAGGTTGATGAAATCCCTAAATATGACAGTCCGAAATACACCCCGATTTGCGATCCCCGGAGCGTATTCATTGTCCCTTACGTCAAAATCTATCGCCGAACTAATGTCCAGTTTGTCCGAAAGGTCTTGTGGATTCCTTGTATTCACGGTGATTTTCAGTAGACCTTCATTGTTCGCAGTAAGGTCTGGCAAGTCGTTAACAAACAAACTTAGAAGGGACAAATCTATCCTCTTTTCGCTTGAATTTGGGAAAGGCAAACTGGCTAAAGAAGCATCGCTTGCAGACTTGACACTGTATGTTTTTCCCTGATGAGGATGCGAGTCGCCTTCAAGATCAACGAATCCCAATCTTATTTCTTTTTGCTTACTCATGCTTTCTCCCTGCAACAATCTATAGTTTCAGACCATCATGTGAGGCCATAACCTGATTCCTCTCACCTACTCTGTGGCCGCTTGTTAACGATTGGATATAGTCCGCTTTGGGTCGATAAGCGTCCGTTGTTGAGACACTGCATCTCGAATAGACGGGGTCGGAGTAAAATTCACAACAACGTCACAGTTGTAAATTTTACCCCGACCCCATTTGTTAGTTGTCAACTCACGCTCCCCATTCTCTAGGGAAGTGATGAGAAAATTACCGACGCATTTACGCCGCCAAACCCCAGTCCGTTACACATCGCAAATTCAAAACGGGACACACACATTCTTAATGCTACCGATAACAAATTTTGGAAGACTTGCAGAACGGGAGTCGGCGATTATCGGAGAGCAACATTCGCCGCGCGAAGGGATACTCGCCAGATACTGCTATGGACAACTCTGGCCTTTCGACAATAGCTCCCTGTCAGAAAACCGCTGCCTACAACGAATTTTCCCTGTTCGAAGAACGCATACGTACGCATGAGAAATCTATCAAGCAAATTGCAGAGGATCGAGATGTCGTCCTGGTGCATTCAGACCTGCATGGCAAACACATTTTTGTTAAGGACAATCGGCTAAGTGGACTTATAGATTTTGGCGCAGCATTCATTGGTGTGCCCGATTGGTAGTTCGGAAGGCTGGGCTTTGAGTTAGGGTGGGAGCCCCTCAGGACGGTGCTTGACGCTTATCTGATGAACACACAACGAACGCTGAAGATTGAAAGGATTTACCTCGTAGCGCTGGTGTTCACGCTGTACAAGATTGATCGCTATGCACGCGAAGGTTCACCGCAAAAAAAGATAACCAGGGGCCTCACGTTCGTGGAAGAAACACTGGATCGTCTGGCACTGACGCTTAGTAGTTGATGTGGTGAGCTGTCTTTTCTCGAGCGATCATTAAACGCAGCATAGTACTCTAGGACCATGGTGACCCCGGCGACGAAATACGTGCACACCTGGAAGCACGATGATGAAACAGTCACATTCACGTGGCTAGGCGAGTCCGACGATGTGCCGAATCGAGTCTACGCATTCGCATTTACCCCGGATCACGAGCTGCTACTCGTCACGAATGAAGACTGGGCACCTAAATGCTGGCTTCCCGGCGGCGGCATTGAGGAAGGTGAAACACCTGAGGAAGCTTTAAGGAGGGAACTCCGTGAGGAAGCGAATGCTGAGTGCGGTCCTTTCACCTATCTGGGCACGCAGCGCCAAGATGCGCAAACAGGTGTTAGCTACCAAGCTTTCTACTGGTGTCGCGTCCACTTAGCGCCTTCATTTGAACCAGCGCACGAGGTCACTGAACGAGTCGTTGTGCATCCAGACGACTTTCTGAATCGTCTTTTCTGGGGGCGTGATGACCCAAAAGCCGCGATGCTCCTTGAGCGCGTACTCGAATTGGAAAGTAAAAGTTAGCATCCAGAACGAGAAGTTCGACTGTGTAAGATCAGGCTGGTTCAGGCCGAATGTTTGAATTAGAAATTGTGACTAAACAAAGTCCGTACCCGGCCAGCCGCCAACAAACGGTGGGAGGGTCCTTGGTGTTGGAACACTATTGTATATACCAGTTCGAGAACCGACATATCTTGATCGGCTAGAGCAGCAAGAGACTAAGGAGAAGCGTGGAAAAAGAGATTCTAGAAATTTGGATCGGCCTTGCGAAGTTTTTCTTGGGAACAGTAGTTGTGGGGCTAATTACCTTCTGGGTCAATTCTGGATTCAAAGATCGGGAGATTGCCCTTACTGAACAGCATTACCTTGCAAACTTTAAGGACGAAGCTCTAAGTCAGGATGTCGAGGTCAGAAAACGTCTAGCCGAATATTTTTCAAGAGTCACCATTAGCGACGAAGCTAGGGCTAGATGGGCTGACTACCTAATGCTAATCGAAAGCAAAGAAGAAGAACGTGATGCTAAGGCCAAAAAAGAAAATGAGCTTCTTAGTGAAATTAGTGCATTGAAGGAAAATGATACATCTAACTCGGAACTTCTCGACGAGAAAGAAAGAGAGTTAAAACTAGTACAAGACAGAGTCCGAATGTTGGAGCGGGAACTTCAAAGTACGGATACTCAAAAGTTAACTTACAGTCAAAGATCTGACGCACGAATTTGTGGAAATTACCTCAATGCTGGCAAGGATCAAGATGCAGTATTTGCATGTGATGACGTGCTCAGACGCGACCCTCAAAATCTAAATGCCCTTGCGCTTAGATGCCAAGCTCATAGCAGTCTTGGCAACGTTTTTCTTGCAGTACAAGACTGCACAAAAGTAACTGCACTGGATGAAACGTACGACCTTGGGAGGTTTGCTAGAGGGCTCATGTATGATGATTTAGGTTTTCTAGAAGAAGCCAAACGCGACTATGAGTACGTGCTGGCAAACTCCAATGATCGTAGCGTTATTGCACTAGCTTCCAATAACTGGGCATGGATGGAAGCTACTTGCGACCAGAAAAAAAACCGCGATGGAGAAAGAGCCGTCGAACTTGCACTGAGAGCAAACGAAGCAAGCAGTTACAGAAATGCTTCTCGATTGGATACACTCGCGGCTGCCTATGCCAATCTAGGTCTATTCGATAAAGCAAAGGACGCGATTGATCGCGCCGTCAATCTCGCGCCAGGAAGAAAAGTTTATATTGCCAATAGGGAGAAGATTCTCGCGTACTTGCCTGTGAGGACGGACTGTGAAAAGCGCGAAATTGTCGCATTAAGACCTAACGGTGTATGAAGCGTTGTGCCTCCCCGCTTTGGATAGACAACGTTTTAATGGCTATTGGAACTTTCTGAAAGAAACGTATCATCAGAAACAGATCGACCAATCAAGAGTTGACGATTACTTAACCGCGTAACCCCGCGCCTCAAGACACAACCCCATCGCCTTCTTGAAATCATCCTGCTTTGACGCAAAGTTCGCCTGGTTCTGCGCATTCTGCTGCGCAATCTGTTCCTGTTGATGGCGTCGTGATTGCGAACGTGCGCGCATCATGCCGAGAGCGGCACCGGCGGCTGCGCCATCGGATGCATCGTCATCAACAATTTCACCAATGATGGCGCCGCGTGCTGCGCCACGAAGGGCACCACGTGTACCGCTACCCGCTTCCGCCCGAACATTGTCATCACTGACTTCTGCCGGTGCACCGGGGTTCATGGGATCGTAGCCGGTTTCACCCTTGGCCCAGGCGAAACAATGGTAGTCATCCTGCTGACGCTCCGAGGGTGTCTTCTCTTCCGGGGGATAAACAAAAAGGCCCACAGAACCCGCCAGGGACTGAGCCATGACCGGCGTTGATATCATCAAAACTGCCAACAGAATTCGCATACTGACTCCAAAAATCTCTCGTTGTTGATTAACGCATTGTCACCGGCAAATGATCCATATCCGGTGCACACGCGCCAGGAAACCGTCTTCACGTTACACGCTTAGAACGGCACCACGTAATTCATAAACGCATCCATCCTGATCATCACCTTGCGGATGATATGCGTTGCCTGCCCTGTATCCGAGTAAATCGCCACGGAGCCGACGGCACCGGCCGGCAGTCGCGGCGAATCACCAACCGGTTGCAACCTTACCATGTATGGCACCGCCTGCAGGTCTCGCGGCGCCACCATATTGCCGGAGGGCAACACCTGTCCCTGGGAAGTTGCGGCCACACTGTAGTCAACCGTGACCGGAAACACCTGGCCAGGATACATCTTGTAGGTGACCTCGCCAGTCAAACCTGACTCGATGTATCTCAGGTACGACTGCGCTACCTGCGCGCCGATCACCTGCTCACTCTCGTCAACAAACGTCATCGCCGGTGCTATGGGGAAACTCGCTACTCTCGCACCTGCCCGAAGCGCAAGGTTCGTCACATAACCATCAGCAGGGGCTTTAACCTCGGTCTGTCGCAGATTGTACTCCGCAGCCCGGAGGCCTGCCTGCAGCTGTTTTACCTGCGCCTGATCCCGCTCGTAACGTGATTCGCTGATGGCACTCTGTTTTCTTAACACCTCAGAATCGCCAAGCTGGATGCGGGCCAGTTCAAGTTGTGCGGCAACCTGGTCGCGTGCCGCTTCAAAAGGCTCCGCATCTATCCTGAACAGCAGGTCGCCCTCTCGCACCTGCTGGTTGGGTTGCACTGCCACCTCGGTCACCTGCCCACTGACGTTGGGCACGATAGGTACCGAATACTGCACCACGACCACCTGACCGGCCGGTGCCCAGAACTGCATGGGAATAAAAAGGCCTACCAGGAGGATCACCATCCATATCACTGGCGAGAGTTTCCAGAAGAGTGTGAGCCGAATAAGGTTCAGCTTTACTGCAGCGGCCAGCAGCCCAACATAAATGAGGGTCAGAAAAAGTATCATGCGCCGTCGTCCTTATATCGCACGTACGCCCAGATCAGTATGAGCGGCCACAACACACCGCCCGCAAGCAGCGCCACCCAGCTACCTATCGTGATCGCATCTACCTGAGGATGATTCCTCTGTTTGGCCACCCTGCCCGGGAACAGGCCGAGAAAAATGAAAATACCAATCGCCACCCCTATCATCACCAGGAGCACAACCAGTGCAAAAATATCCAACCCGCTCATTTGTATCGTCCCGAAAAGACCAATGTCGCAAGTCTACCAATAGCTGTCCGATGGGACACTCGATTGACCCGCAGTTTGGAAAGATTAAACTCTGCCCAAATCAACCAGGGCACCCAACCCATGAAGCGCTTTTTCTTAACCTTACTCGTCATCCTGCCTGCATCTGTGTACGCCTCTGATTGGCAGCACACCATTGAGCCCTACGCGCTCGGTGCAAGTATCGAAGGTGATGCCTCCATTGGCCGGGCAGTAGGTGTGCCTGTAGATATTGATACGAGCCGGATCATGGAGACGCTCAATATGGCTGCCATGATTCATTATGAAGCCGTACACGAGAGCGGCTGGGGGTTCATGTTTGATTACGGTTTCATGGATCTTCGCGATGATATTTCCGGCGCGAGGGGCGGCGTACTCGACGCCAAGCTGCGCCAGGGCATCATGGAGGCGATGGTCATGAAACGCTCACCTGCAGGTGACGATGTGTTCGACTACTACGGCGGTGTTCGCTGGTGGGACAACGACATCGATGTGGAGGTTGATCCCGCCCTCTTACCAGGTACCCGCGAGGCTGAGATCGATGAAGACTGGGTTGATGTGGTCCTGGGCGTCAGGTGGACTCGGCGAGTGAGCCAGAACTGGCAGCTCACCGCAAACGTCGATATGGGTGGGTTGGGTCTTGAGTCCGATTTCACCGCATCAACGTCGCTCGGTGCCATTTACACCATCAACGACCGTCTGGAACTTGATATGCGATACCGCGGTCTCTGGGTCGACTATGAATCCGGTGATCCCGGCGACGCTGACTATTTTGAGTACGACACCGTTACCCACGGTCCCTTGATCGGACTCAAGATTAACCTCTAATCGACAGGGTTACGGTTCACCTTTTCAAGACCAACCGCTACCGCCTGGGTGAAGGTCATAATCACAGTTGCGCCGATAGTCACCCCCTCAAAGCGTTCGCGCGGAATGTCTTCGATCGTATGCAGGTGACCGCGGGAATCCTGCACCAGCGCGGTACCCTGGATTCGGTTTAAGGCTTCGATCGTGCATACCGCACGCACCATGACACCACCGGCCCTGCCCGGTAGTTCCTTGTCGTTTGAGCGCACTTCATCGGTGATCAGGAGGTATGGCTGCTTCAGCTCTTCTTCCGTGGGCTCGCGTAACTCACCTGCTACCGATTTGATATAGGTTGCGGTGAGCCGGTCACCAACCGAGATGCCTTCAAGGTCAACGTCCGGACTTGCCACCAGCGACACCTCGTATCCGAGGGGCAGGCCGAGCCTTGCTGCCCTGGTCTCCTTATCAAGGGACAGCACCTCCGCTTCGATAATCGCAACTTCGGTCTGCACGCGCGAGCGATTGTGATCGTCTGCAATACCAGGCAGCGAGAGCCACACAAACGAAACCAGCAGGATACTCTGTAATACTTTCATGGTTGATGATCCAGATTCAGGCGAGCCGCCAGTATACGTTTGAAACTTTATGCTTCACAGACAAACGGTGGACTTTCGGCGCTACAGTATTTTTCTTTCACTTTCTGCTGAACCACGCCGCAGGGATCGCTGCTGTTGATCATCTGGTTGAAGAGGCTCTCCCCGAGCACGGAAAATCCGCCAGTCGCGAGCGCCGCGCCAATCCTCAGAACAGCAGAGCCAGGTTTAGGGACAATCTTTGGTTTTGTAATGGGTCCATCAAGCGCAATGGTGTTCGAGAACAGATCACCAACGGACAATCCGGTGACCCGTCTGCTTCTCGAACTGAATCCGACTTTCATGCGCTCCTTCTTCAGGTCCAGCGACAGCTGACCCACCAGGTTGGCTCGATTGGTTTGTGCAGCAAACCCAAAAGGTGCAGCGCCAATCCCGTCACTAAACTCCATCATCGCTACCGCGCAGCGAAGCTTCTGCTCTTCCCTGGCACCCGGCAGGAGTGATCTGATAACAGTGCGGGCTATATCGCCCGTCAGGATATTCAGGCCTGACACCGCAAGCGGGCCGCGCCCCATTTCCATATAGACAGTTCCATCCAGGCTGCCCGCAATCGATGCAAGATTGTCACCCTCGCCGGTCAGTGCAATTGAGGCTGATCTTGCAGACACTTCCTCCTCGCTTCGACCTGTGACATCGCGCAACTCCATATTCAAGGAGAGCGTCGGTGCCTGGTCGATAGCATCGACACGGAGATCAACATTTCCCCTGCCGCCATTCAAACCGCCGGCCACTGAAGCCGTGATCCGGTTGTCCCGTCTTTCTCCCGATAATGTCAGTTCAGCAGCATTGAACCAGGGCGTTTCAAGCAGATCGAGTTTTCCTGTGACATCCAGGTCAACCACCTCCAGCACGCCGAAATTGATAGGCATTTCGCTGAACAACCTGGCGGTCGCATCCTGCGGCTTTGCTTCATCATCGGCCTGGAAAAAAACAGAACCGCCAGCGAGGTTAACGCTGACGAGGCTCCTGTCACCGGGTATTGGCGCGACACGCAGGCTGCCGCTCACCTCATTACGTCCGATCACAAGTTGATGGATATCCGCCCTCGCACCGGTGTCATCCCTGCTCAGCGCCACGTTGATGTGCCGCCGCTGGTCAATATCAGGGCTCTGCGGCCCGTCGAGGTTAAAGTGCCCCGCAAGGCTTGCAGCCAGCCCTGCCAGAGATGATCCGGTACCGGTCACCTCGAAGTCACCACCAAGCGGAACCGGCTTGTCCAACGCGAGTGGTCCAACAAATCTTTTGAGCCGCAAACCGGCAACCTCACCCTGCATCTGCAATTGCATGGCGTCATCCGCCAGTCCTATCCTGATTGTACTTGTCGCTGTGCCATCCGGATGTGCGGCACTGACCCTGCCGGTAAATGCCTCGGCACTGTTTTTTACAGACAGCTCAAATCTCTCGAACTTGTCCATCTCCCAGGTCAGCTGATCAGCTGCCACATCAAGGGAAAGTGGTGGCAGGGCTTTCAGTGCATCCATGAACGTGGTCTTGTTGTCACTCTCACTGCGGGAGGGCAGGGAAAAGAGCGGCGTCACATCAAACTCATCTGTGCTGAGGCTCACGGCAACAACCGGGTCACCGTGTATCGCAATCGACGCTTCGCCTTTGAGTTTGGTTGCGGCTGTTGCGAGAGAAAGCGAATCCAGCCGGCCACCCACCAGGTAGTTTTCATCAACAAACGTTGTCGCAGTTGCAGTGAGTTGCAGGGGATTGCGCCATCCTTCACCTGCGAGGCCGAGGTCCAGATCCGCAACCGCACTCGAGATAACCTCCTGCAGCGTCTGGCCGGCGCCGGTAAACGTTACCTTACCATCCACCATGAGCGTCCTAGGCTCATCCCTGACAACATCATTCACATCGAGGGCGCTGAACAGAATTTCGCCCGACAGTGCGGCACGCCTGCTGGCGTCGATAGAGACATCCGCATTGAGGGTTGCCGATGACAGATCGCTGAAGCGTGCATTCATTATGACGCGCCCCTCGTCTTCCGATCGTTTGACCTGTAGTTCTGCAGACTTCACTTTCTCACCCGCAACCGTGAGGTTGCTCGCTTGGATCTCCCAGTCGAGTGAGACACCTGCCAGGAGTCCGGCGAGGCGAGGGATCAGGATGCCTTCCATATCAGCCGACGATGTTTCACCCTCAAGCAACACATCAAGATTCATATCCGTTGCATCAAGCCTGACCAGAGAAAGCCGATCATCGCCGCCAGGCAATATTATCCTGCCCTCTGCTACCGCGTCCCCAATCTTTAACCGAAGGTCATCGATCTCGAGTCCATCAGTCCCATTGCCAATATCGCCACTGATATCCACCGGCAGGTGCCGGTAGCCCTCACGCTCCATGTGCAATGCAAAGAGACCGTCAGCACTATCCAGCAGCGCTGCTGGTGTCGCGCCTTCAGCTGAGAAAGCAAGCTCGCCTGACACCCAGTGCCAGCCATCATCAAATCTTGCGGCGAGTACAGGCGAAACGCCCTTTTCATTTTCTGCCTGCAGATTCGCCGTTATCTCCCAGTTGCTGCCCACCTCGAAAACCGCATCCCCTTTTACCAGCGCATTGCGATAACCGGCGACAATGTTGTCCAGCGTCAGCTGATCAGCATCTGTCCGCATGCGGAACTCCAGCAGTCCCACATCTGCATCATTGAAGTCGATCTCAGCGATGTGCACCTCGGCATCGTGACGAGGCAGGTCGAGGGCAGGTAAAACCTGTGAGAGCCGTTCTTCAAGATTGATCGATTGTGCAGAAGACGCACCAAAAGACTGGAACCATTCCATCACAGCCGGGGAAAGGCGATTGATATCGATCCGCGAGGACGTCGGAAACGAAAATAGCGCCGGTGTCATGGCTTCAAGCTTGAGCGTTGAGCCGGCAAGGTCAGCATTGATATTGAGGTCATATCCCGCATCGGTCTGCACAGCCCGTGCAGCCAGCTGTAGCTCATCCAGACTAAGCCGTGCCGCAACACTCTCCCTGGTGATCAGGGCGGCCAAAGATTCGACTGACAATGAAACCGCACGACCGTTGTAGTTACCCGTGAGTTCAACTGAATCTGTATCTGCACGGCGAAGTTGCAGCGTGTCCAGTTGCACTTCTTTGTCTGCCAGCCCCAGGACAAACTGACCGACTGAAACCTCATCAGGTATCCAGGGCCGGATTAGGGACATATCAGGGGTAGTCGAACTTTCCGGCCGCGCCTGCCACGCGGCGGGATTCAGCAGGAGACTGTCAGTAAGCACACCTGACATATATGCATTTCCAAAAGGATCACGCCAGTTGAGACTGAGATCTACGTTGCTGGCAGCCAAAAAAGGTTGTGTGGCATCACCGAGCCTGACCTCGGCAGCACTGATGGCCGGGGGAAACACATGGAGACTGATCTCGCTGATCGAAACTTCCTGGCCGGTAATCTTACTGAGCAGTTGCGGCGCGTTAGCTGCCAGGTAGGTTTGGCCTGCACGCAGACCAAGCAGAATTACCAGCGCAAGGACACCGGATATAACCAGTGCAAGCGTTGGCTTCCTCAAAACGAGGCAACCCTCTCGAAGAACCAGAAGCTGGCGGTGACACCAATGACATATACGGGTGCCTGGGCTAACACTGGAGAGAGACTGATGTTGAACCGCCGGAACAGCTGCAGACCTGCCAGCACCACTGCAACGAACAGCAACTGGCCAATTTCGACCCCGACATTAAAGAACAGCAACGCCGTGCCAAGCTCAGTCTGCGGCAGGCCAATATCCCGCAGGACCGCGGCAAAACCGAGACCGTGCAGCAGGCCAAACGAGACAGAAACCGCTGCCGGGTAACGATACGTCAACGAATCTGCCTTCTGTCTCGCGATTTCCCACGCGAGGAATACAACACTCAGCGCAATGGCTGCTTCAACAGGTGGTGTCGGGATGCGAATCACATCCAGTACCGACAGCGCCAGCGTGATGGAATGTGCAATCGTAAAACCCGTAATCGTGATGATCAGGCGCCGCATTCCCCTCGCGACATAGACGAGGCAGGCGACAAAGAGGAGATGATCGATACCAATCCAGATGTGTTCGATACCGAGCCAGGTGTATTCGGCAGAAACAACCCAGGCATTCTCCTCAAGCGGGATGGTCCACTCGGCGACGTCCGGCCCCGCGATGTACACATGTTCTTCGCCACTTAACAGCTGAACTTTGTAGAGCGTCGACAAAGAGGGATTACTGTCCGGGAACCTGAGCGAAAGCACTTGACCATTCAGGCCGGTATCACATTCACTCTGCAGTTCAGCCTGGTACCCGGAGGGTGTCGACTTCCAGGCTGGGAGGGCAGCTGCGCATGAATCAGGCAGCACCAGCAACGGCAGGTTGGAAGCAGGCACCGTTGCAGGTACTTTCCAGGTGAACTTATAGGTGCCCGCAGACGCCTCGCTGACCTGGACAAAGATCGGCCTTGCATCGTGAGCGCTTACTGACCAGGCAACAAAAGCAAAACCGATCAGCAGCCAGGCAGCCAGGGGTTTCACAGTTCCCGCCTTACCTCGTATTTGCTGACGATATCGTTGAGTTGCTGTTGTTGCCAGTCATCGCGTTCGAGCTGAACCAGGTCGGCCACCACACTTTCCCGGACATCGTCCAGCGCGGGGATGAGGCTTTCCTCACGGTTCGCGACCAGCACAAGGTGGTATCCATATGCAGATTGCAGGGGTCCAACCCACTCGCTGGCTTCCGGTAATGCAAACAGGGCGCCAGCAAACTCATGCCCAAAGTGACCAGCCACAAAGGATTCATCACGCTCCACGTAGTTGAGGAAATAGGGAAAGCGATCACCGTACTGACCTGCCTGGTTAAACTGTACGGCATTGTCCTTAAGCTGCTGCAGCATAGCCTGCGCCTGAGACGCGGTATCCGTCGTATCATCGGTGCGAAGAAAAACGTGGGTGAACGTCATAAGCGTGGGTACGCGATAGTTTTCCCTGTTGCTTTCATAATAAGTGGCCACAGCCTCTTCAGTTGGTTCAAACGGCGGCTCATCGCCTAGGGCAACATATTCGGCCGACTGGATCAGTCGCCGCTTGATGATGTAGTCGTTTTTATCAAGGCCGAGTGCAAGTGCCTCACGATGAAATGCCTCCTCCCGGACATAGTCTTCGATCAACCGCTCACGTTGTTCATCACTGAGACTCTGCAACATGGCTGCCGCACCACCTTCAGGAAAAGAGCGCGTACGAAACTGCACAAAAATGGCCAGCCGGTCCTCGTTGACAACAATGACGTTGTCCGCGCCTTCATCAGCGTCATTCAGCGCGCCGTAGATAACAAATAGCAGTAACCCGATCCCCAGGAAGTGCACCAGGGGTTCGCGAAGAAATTGACTCATCACTCCCTACCCAGCAGGTTAAGAATATAGCCGATAACAAACACCACAAACGCCACGAGACTGATCGGCGGCAGGTAGCCATGCCAGTCCTCTACCGCAAGCCAGCCTTCATACCCGAGAAAAAAGAGGTGCGCCGCACCAAGCAGCAACGCCGCAAGCATGAACCGGCGAGACGTGATGAATGTAATGAAAGCCGCTTCTTCTCTCAGGAATGTCTGGAAGCTCATGTTGTAGGCCCAGAGGGCAACAAAGGCCAGCACACCAAACAACATGCTGAGACCAGCCATCAGGCTGAGGCCTCCGCTCCACTCATACATCTTGCCGTAGCTGGCCGGCCCCATCAGCACCAGGCTCATCAGTACATGCACAAGCACCAGCAGGAAGCCGGTCATACCAAGCGCCTTTCTTGCATCAAGCCAACTGGCAGGGACTTTCAAACCGAGGTTGCTGGCAGGACCAAGGGAGAAATTCATCACCAGCAGCAGGAACGCGGCCAGGGACAAACCCTTGTTCATGATGAAAAACGGCAGGTTCTGCCAGGGCACCTCTCCCATGATGTGGTAGCGCAAGATCGCGTAACCAATAGCGAACAACAGCGTCACGCTGATGATGGGGATCGCCCGATTAGTCGATGTCTCTTCCATGGCCAGATTCCGAAAAACGGCTGCGAAGATACCATGATCGATCACGGCACCACCACAGCCTGTACCAGTTTTGCATACTGTTTACGTTGAGAGTAAGGCGCCGGTGCATTTTAACGGCGCTGATGAGAGAAAGTGACTCCTGAACTCACACAGAGCAAGGCACTTTCCATAAAATGAACACAGGATGGCGTTCGCACATGCACTTAACGAAGGGGAATAACATGAAAATCAGACAGTTTTTAGCCGCCTTCCTCGTCCTGATTTGCGCCTCCCCTGGCGCTTTGTCTCACAACCCGACCAACTATCCCACGCTGTCACAGCCGGTAAGGTATGAAGATGCCTATACAGGCGAAGTAAATCATCGGGCAGACCAGACACAAGCGGCAATTTTGCTCATTCTGTATAACCTGCTGTCACCCGTAGAGGGCATCAGTGAAGAAGATGTCATCTCTCCTGAACATCTTGAAAGCCTGGGGCTGAATTCAAACATCTACGCCGCCCGTCAGCTCAGCCCTAGTCGCGTGGAGGCTAACCAGCTGCTCAGCGGTTTAACAATGCAGGATCAACCGTTTACCATCCTGCCTGATAACTACGTTTCCGCTCAGCTGGAGGCGGTGAAAGCCATTCGCGATGACCCGAGCTTTGATGACATCATCCGCCTGGCGGCTATTTCGTCACTGCACCCTGATCCACTGGTTCGCCTGGCAGCCGCACCCATACTCTATCTCTACACAGACCGATCCGCCGTCGCCATCAGGGACATCGAGGCGATTGCCCGTCTGCCGGATTACACGCTATACCTTATCGGCAACACGCTACTTGCCAGGCTGACCGGCGAAACGCAAGCTGCACCATCCATCCCACTGGCAAGTCCCCTGGCTGGAAACAGCAAAACTGTCGTCGTTCATGGGACGGGGGCTAGCAAGAGTTGGTGGTGGCGGCAGACAGGTGACTTTTTTGAGTATCTTGAATATCCACTGCAGATTGCGGACCTGTACTTTGGAGACCAGCCGTACTCATGGTCAGGCGCCTGGACTCACGAAGCGAGACTGGCAGCCTCACAACTCTTGAACAACTGGGCTGCTGCAAACAACGCCGACTGCCTCAACATCATGTCACACAGCCATGGCAGTAACGTCGCACTGCTGGCCTCTAAGTACATGAAGATGGGCAGGATGGTGTTGATGGCGACACCAATCCACAAAGAAAAATACGCACCAAGCGACGAAGAATCGATTTATTCAATCAGGGTATACGGAGACCTGGCCGTATTTGCTGACGGCGGTGCAAACGAGACGCCAGACGACTGGGGCGCAACAGACCTCTATGTCGGCTGGTTCAACCATTCCGCACCCCATGAACGTGCGGAATGGATTGAGCACGACATCTATAATCAACTGCCCGCGCTTGGGTGTACGGGCAGTTAACTCTGTTTGAACCCGAATATGGTTGCATAGAGCACAGGCACTACCACCAGCGTCAGCACGGTCGCAAAACCAAGGCCAAACATGATGGTGACTGCCATCGCGACAAAAAACGCATCGCCCAGCAGTGGGATCATGCCAAGGATTGTCGTCAGTGCAGCCATTGCTACCGGGATCATCCTGCTGACGCCGGATTCGATCACCGCATCAACCGGCTCCATTCCCGCCTCAAGCTCAGCGCCTATCTGGTCAACCAGCACAATTGCGTTCTTGATCAGCATACCGGCAAGCGAGATGAAACCGAGCATGGCCATGAAACTGAATGGCTGCGCGAACAACAACAGTCCGGCAGTTACCCCGACAATGGCAAGCGGCACAGTCAGCCAGATCACCAGTGTCTTACGGATCGAGTTGAACAGCGCGATGATGATGAACACCATCAGGCCGAAGAAGATCGGCAAAGACTTCGCCATGGATGTCCTGCCCTTATCCGAGTCTTCGTTCTCACCACCCCAGGCAACGTAGTAGCCCGGTTTGTCCTTGAGATACAACCTGTCGCGAAACTTGAGCGGAATTGTGCTGCTGTCGTGATCTTCTGGCGCAACGTCCTCGCCAAGTCTTGCCTGCACATCAACGCCAAGTGCCTTTTCAACATCCGCTTTAACCTCTTCCAGCAACTCTGACGAGAGACCGGTACGCATATCAAAATGCAGGCGCTGCATGGTGACGCGATCCTGGCGCCAGATGTTTGCATCCTCGAACGTAACGTCAAAGTCGGTCACCACCTGGCCAATCGGCACCATGCTCCCTGCAACAGGGCTCCATAACAGGACCTGGTCCAGGCTGGAGAGATCCGTTCTTTCTGACTCAGGTGCTCGCGCCACGATGGGAATCAGTTCGTCCCTCTCGCGGTAGATACCAGCACGAACGCCCTCGGCGCCATAGGCCATCGCCGTCGCCACATCCGGCCTGTCGACGCCAAGTTTTCTTGCCTGTGCATCCGAAATGCGCGGCCGAACGACTTTGACCTTCTCACGCCAGTCATCCCTGACACCTTTTACATTCGGATGTTCGGCGACTACCTGCTTTGCAACCTCGGTCAGGCGGCGCAACTCATCGCGGTCTGGCCCGGAGATCCGAAGCTGGATTTTTCCGCCGGTTGCAGGTCCCTGAACAAACAGGCGCACATTAAACTGTGCAATAGAAGGCAGCTGATCCAGGTCATCCTGCAGGGTATGTATGAGCTCCGGGATGATCTTGTAATCATCCACGTCTACCAGGATACGTCCGAAGTTTGATGTCGTTGCCTCGGCTGAATAGGTCAGCAGGAACCTGGGCGAACCGCCCCCTACATGGGTTGTCAGGTGCGTGATGCCATCGTAGTCCTTAAGCTTCTGCTCAACCTTCTCAAGCTCCGCCTGGGTTTCCAGGATATCAGTACCCTCCGGCATCCAGACATCCACCATGAATTGAGGCCTGGTTGAATCCGGGAAGAAGCTGTTCTTTACAAACCCAAACCCCTGGATAGACACAACAAAGACACCAAAAGTGATGGCAAGAGCGATTGCTCGATGCCGGATAGCAAGGCGCAGGAAGGCGCGGTAACTGTGGTAGAAGGCGCCCTGGTAAGGCTGCTCGTCTTCGCCACTTTTTGGCGAGGACTTGAGGAACAGTTTGCAGAGTAGCGGTGTAGTGGTCACCGCCGTGAACCAGCTCATGGAAAGCGAAATGAGAATAACGCTAAACAGGGACCGGGTGTATTCACCGGTCGAGTCATCGGAAGTACCAATCGCCGCAAAGGCTGCGATGGCAACCGCGGTTGCGCCAAGCAGCGGCATACCGGTCTGGCCCACCACCTCTTTTGCCGCCGTGGTTGCATCCTGCCCCTGATCGATGCGCACACGCATCCCGTCTGTCACCACTATCGCATTGTCCACCAACATACCAAGCGCGATGATCAGCGCGCCCAGTGAAATTCGTTCCAGGGTCACTTCATAAATGTTCATGAAGATGAACGAACCCATGATTGTTACCACCAGCACAAAGCCGATGATCAAGCCGCTGCGGAGCCCCATGAAGAACAGCAGCACCAGGATGACAATCGCAACCGCCTGCGCCAGTGATACAAGGAACGCGTTAATGGCGAGCGTTACCGATTCTGATTGCAGCGAGACAACGTTGAGTTCGATGCCAACCGGTATCTGGTTGTAAATCTGCCGCACCTTTTCATTGATGCCTTCACCCATGGTGACGACGTTGCCGCCGAGGGCTGTTGATATGGCAATACCTATTGCAGGCTTGCCGTCATAACGCAGGATGTTGGCAAGCGGTTCCTGGTAACCACGCCGGATGTCAGCCACGTCACCCAGCAACACCTGCTTGCCGTTGTCCCCGCTGATCAGCAGGTTTCGGAACTCATCTTCCGAGGTAAATTCACCGGTCGGATTAATCGCCAGGCGCTGCTCGCCGACCATCATGTAACCCGCTGTGGCGACCGTGTTTTTCGCACCCAATGCCGAGAAGATGTAATCCGGTGAGATACCCAGTGCCGCAAGGCGCTCGCGTTTAATCTCAACGTAGATGACTTCTTTCGGAACACCGTAAAAAATGATCTTCTTAACATCATCAACGGTGAGCAGTTCACGACGCAGGAACTTGGCCGTTTCATAAAGCTCTTTCGGTGAATAGCCGTCTCCGGTCAGCGCCAGGTACACGCCAAATACGTCGCCGAAATCATCGTTAACAATCGACGGTCCCGCGCCGGGTGGCAAGTTTGCCTGCGTGTCATTCACCTTGCGGCGCAGTTCATCCCATACCTGGGGCAATCTGTCTTTGTCGTACTGGTCCTGGATCTTGACCTTGACCATGGATCGCCCGCGCGTGGACTGCGACTCAACGTAAAAAAGTGAACCCAGCTCCTGGGCTGCCCGCTCAATCAGGTCGGTTACTTC
The DNA here is from genome assembly GCA_963921285.3 of Pseudomonadales bacterium. Taxonomy (GTDB): domain Bacteria; phylum Pseudomonadota; class Gammaproteobacteria; order Pseudomonadales; family Azotimanducaceae; genus UBA9659. The sequence continues at coordinate 3,349,680 of CAWUFD020000015.1, read as the reverse complement.
TATCTCAACTTCTGCTGCGGACGCGCCGGGGTATGGCGTGATCACGACGGCTTCTTTGATTGTGAACTCAGGATCCTCGAGACGTGCAAGGTTGTCGAAGGCAACCAGGCCTGCACCTGCAAGTATCAGCGTCACCACCCAGGTGATGGTGCTGTTTTTAATGCTCCATTCAGCAATGTTCATCAGTAGCTGACCTGACCAATCGGTTTGATTGCTTTGCCTTCGGACAGCATGTTCACACCTGCAATAACAATCACATCTCCCCGGGAGAGACCGGCTGTCACTTCGATCCGATCGCTACCCGCAAGACTGCCTGTCTGGATGCCACGCCTGGTGACCGTGTTATCTGCATCAACCACCCAGACACTATGCTGGTCGTCTTCGCCAGCAAATATTGCAGACATCGGCACAGCCAGTGGCTGCAGTGAGTTTTCTTCGGGCTGTTCCGCAATCACCACCGTCGCTGTCATACCCGGCAGGATGTTACCTGGGCTGCCTCCTTCCATACCCAGCACATATTCAAAGGTCTGGGTTTGCGGATCGGCTTCTGTTGCAAACTCCTTGATATAGAGTGGATAGGCCGTATCCGGCACTGCATCGAAGCGGGCATTTACATCCACGTTATCGGAATCGCTGCGCCGTGCGATGAGGGTTTCAGAGATCGCCACGACAATCTCGAGATCATCGGTGCCCTGCAGGCTCAGGATCTGTTGCTTGGCCTGCACGTCTTCAAAATTCTCGGCATAGGTTTTAGCAACGACGCCGGTGAATGGCGCAACCAGACTGGTGTCTCGGAGTGCCTTCTCGGCGCGCTCAAGATTCGCTTCTGCGACTTCGAAAGCGGCTTTGATCTGGTCATAGTCGGACTTGCTGATGAAGTTACCGGTAATAAGTTCTTCAGCTCTTTCGAAATTGGAGCGATTCTTTTCAAGCTCTGCCTGTGCCGCAGTCACCTCACTTCGATAATCACTCTCGTCCAGTTTGCCAAGCAGGTCGCCAGCCTGAACTTCCTGACCTTCCTTAACGTCCAGTTCGACAATCTGTCCGGGCACCTGGAAAGAGAGCTCACTTCGCTGGGCTGCCCGGACCGTGCCTGGCAGCTCCCGGTAATCCAGGAACTCTTCCCCCACTGTTATCACTTTTGCCGGCTGCACAACGACCGTGCGTTCCTGGGGTGGCTCCGAACAGGCAGCGAGCAGCAACACACCAAACGCTAAAGCAATAAGTCTCATGTAACCTCCATGATTGAGAATTGACCTGCACGCTATCAAACCTGGCGTGCGATCAGATTAGGTACTTTACGCCGGATCTGGCCCGGCGGCTTCGTCTTGTTCGAGCCTGATCAGCCGACGGCGCTCTCAAGGAACCCGTCTATATCAAGCTCACCATCAAGTAATCCACAAACGGCATCAACAAATGGCGCAGGTATGCCCTTGCCGGCAAACAGGTCCCGGAACATGCGCGCCGCACGAACGCCTTCGCTCACCATATGCATTTCACTTTCGGCCTGCTCAAGCGACTGCCCCTTGCCGAGCCGCTCGCCCATCTCGCGGTTGCGGCCATGGGGTGAGGTTGCCGTGACAAACAGGTCGCCGATCCCTGCGGCGGATAATGCCGTTTCAGGATCTGCGCCTAACTGAGGTAACAGCTTGACCGCCTCTGCATAACCGCGCGTAAAGACAGCCGCCTTTAGGTTGTCACCGCCGCGGCCGTCTTCTTTCAATCCGTCCACAAAACCGCATGCAAGCGCGATAACATTTTTGAAAGCACCCCAGTATTCGGAACCGAGCGAATCGGTTGCAGCAGAAAGCTTCAGCGTTTTTGTTGTGAGTGATGCGGCAACCTGCTCGGCAAGCGTTACATCGGAACTTGTCACGAGCGCTGTGGTGTAGACGCCGCGTGCGAGTTCAGGCGCGATGGTTGGCCCCATCATCACGCAGAGCGGACAGCTCAGCCCCTGGGCGTGCAGCTTGCCTTCAATCACATCCGAGATCATCTGGTCGCCGGGTGCAAGACCCTTGGCAAGGTCGAGCAACACCTGCTCACTCTTAAGGTGCGGCAATAGATCATCTACCACCTGCAGCACGACCCCTGAGGGCAGCGCCAGTACAACCAGTTCAGCCCCCTCGATGGTTTCGCCGATATCCATGGAAGCTTTAAGTCCGGCGAGGCGGACACCCGGCAGATACTTTTCATTGATTTCGGTCTTGGAAATACTCTCGTAGACGTCTTCTTCAACGGTCCAGCCACTTACATCGAGACCCTCGTCTACCCAGTTACGAGCCAGCGCTGTGCCAAAGTTACCCAGCCCCATGACAGCAATTTTTTTCATGATGGTTCTCCCTTGGTGATTTTTGGACACGTTTTATCAAGCCATGTGAGCAGGTCGGCAATCACCTCATCCTTGTTCACTTCGTTAAACATCTCGTGGCGCCCGCCAGGATAGAGTTTGTAATCTAGCGACAACACGCCATGGCGCCGATAGGCGCTCACCATGCGATCCAGGTCTGCCTGCTCGCCATGCACAGGATCTTCGGAACCCGAAAAAACATACATCGGCAGGTCGCGCGGAATGCTGGCAATACATTGCGGGTCTGACGCTGCATCAGCGCCATCAAACAGCTCGATCAGCGAACCTGTCGCGAGCACAAATCCGCAACGTTCATCATCAACATACTTCTTCACTTCCGCGTCGTCCCTCGACAACCACTCGGACCCGGTTGCTCCAGGGCGATCAAATGGTTTGTTGGAACTCCCGAACAACAGCTTCTGCATCAGGTCACTGATCTTGTCCGGACCAAAGCGCCAGGCTTCGAATTTGGCGATCAGCGACGGGATGAGCCGGCCGCCTTGCTTAAAACCAGGTGAACCCGACAGGACCAGCGCATCGATGCTCCGACCATAACGCGTGATGTACTGCTGCGACATCATGGAGCCCATGCTGTGTCCCAGCAGGATGAGCGGTATGTCCGCATGGCGGGCCCGGATGTACTGGTTTAATTCGTAGGCGTCCGCCAACACACGGTTCCAGCCGTCGCCGCCCATGTACCCGAGGTTGGCCGCACCTGTCTCACCGTGACCACGATGATCGTTGGCGTATACCGAGTAGCCCGCTTCATTTAACTGGGTTGCTACCCAGTCATAACGACGTGCATGTTCACCCATGCCGTGTGCTATATGTATGGTGGCTTTCGGGTTATTGATTTCCCAGGCGTACGAGTGAACCTCGACACCGTCACTTGCCTGAAGTGAAAACTGATCCATTTACTGCTCCTGCGACGCTGAACAGCGCGTCCTGCTTATATAGCAGAGGATAACACCTCAGGACGGGAATCCTGACAAGATCACTGCAAGATTGCAGAAATCAGCCGAGGGGCTTCAGCTCGCCTTCAAAGGTGATGCCAAAGAGCGATTGCAGGCGGGAGGCAAGATCATCTTCAGAAACCTGTTCATGCCGTTCATTACCCTCTTCAAGGAAGGTAACCGTGTCATTAAAAAGTGACGTTCTGCCCGTGGGGTGACCCAGTGACGCAATCCTTGAAGTCGTAAAAAAAGAGGCCGGGCTCGTCGAAGTGAAGTGATTGCCCAGTTCAATATCAACCGGCAGCACTGCCCCGAGATCAAAGCTGTAGAGATCCATCCAGCCCCCGGGCGTCTTCACCTGCAACTGGTAACCGTGATCCGAATCCGTGAGACGAAACGCCATGCCGTCACCTTCCGTCTCCACATCGTGCGCCAGCGGTAACGGTGTGCGTGGGCAGACCCCGCCAAAGCCAACATCGGCAATCCACTTCTCTCCATCAATCTCCAGCAGGGACAATTGATGAGTTCGAGCCGAGGGTTCGCCTGAAACGTGCACCCTCGCGAGCAGGGCGCGCGCGTCATAACCTATCGCGTGGAGCGCATCGAGAAAGAGGCCGTTCAACTCAAAACAGTAGCCGCCCCGCTTTCGGTAAATAAGCTTGTCGGCAAGGTGTTCTTTATCAAGGTTGATGCCGAGGCCCAACTGGATATCGAGGTTCTCGAACGGGATGTGGTAGGCACTGCCACGGATCAGCAGACCAAGGTCTGCAAGCGTTGGTTGCAACGCCTGGTTGAGGCCTATTCTCTTCAGGTAGTCATCAAGGGGAAAATTTTTCACGCAGGAGCCACCAGTGCCATGACCCCAGCATTGTTTCACAGCGCTATACTCGGGTCTATGCAGCGCCTTATCGCCAGGCTTAAGAAGCACCCGGAACCCGCTATCCGTTACAAGCTGCGGGTAAACGTGCTGGGCGAAGATCCCGAATCGCCGGGCATCAAGCGGCTACGCCGCCAGGTCAGGCAATCCGACCTCGCCAGGTCACTACTGCGTAACCTTACCGGTAGCGGGATAAACGAACCAGCCCATGTCTATACCAAATGGCAGGGTGCTCACTGGATCATGGCTGTGCTCGCAGATATCGGCTATCCCAGCGGCGACAAAACGCTCATACCGGTGCGCGATCAGCTCCAGCAAACCTGGCTCGACAAAAGCTACTACAAGGAGTTTGATGCGCAGACTCGCCAGCAGGCTTATCGGTTGAACGGTGTGCCGGTGATGCAGGGGCGACACCGTCGCTGCGCGTCCCAACAGTCCAATGCGCTCTGGTCAATCCTGAAGCTCGGCCTCGCCAACGACGATACCCACAGGTTTGCCGAACGACTGCTCCACTGGCAATGGCCGGATGGCGGATGGAACTGCGACAAGAACCCCGATGCGTGCCATTCCTCTTTCATGGAATCGATCCTGCCGCTGCGAGCACTCTCTCTGTACGCAGACACCTACAACGACAAAAACGCCGCGAAAGCCGTTACTCGTGCATCAAGAATTTTTCTGAAACGAAACCTGTTCCTCGGCCAGCGATCAAAACAGCCGATCGCAAAAGAGTTCACGCTGCTTCACTACCCGGTTTACTGGCACTACGACGTTCTGCACGGTTTGAAGGTTATGAGCGAAGCCGGCTTCATCGAAGACAGGCGTTGTAGCAAAGCGCTTGACCTGCTCGAATCGAAGCAGCTTGCTGATGGCGGCTGGGCTGCCGAAAAGGCTTATTACAAGGTTTCAACCGAATGTGCGAACGGCAATGATTTCATCGACTGGGGCGGGAGCAAAAAAACCATTATGAATCCATGGGTTACCGTGGATTCGCTTTATGTATTGCGGCGCGCAGATCGCCTCACAAGTGATTGAACCCAGACTAACGGTCGTTTTAAGGGACGGGTGGACTCAGGCTTGCTGAACAACTTCCCCTATCATCGGTCTCAATCCCAAAGCACTCTGGATAAGGAAGATGTTGGTAAAAGAAGAGAACAAGCTTGGTCGCAGTCGGCAGACCTATACGCACGTACGAGTTCATCGTTCAACGCACGAGGCTCTGAAACAACTCGCAGCAGAAGAAAACGCTAGCATCCAGAACGTCATATCGAGCCTGATTGAGTTCTACCAGAGCAGCCAGATTCGAGAATCACGCGAAGTCGCCTGATTCCCTTCACATCGATTTCAATTCGAACTTGAGCAAGTAAGAACCTTTTCGCATATCGACCTCGAGGGTCAGACCGCTGCGCTTCGTATCAACCACGTCAATATCCCGGCCATCGTCGAGGCGAAATTTCACAACACCCTTGCGGTTAATCGACATCCGCCGTTTCACCGCATCCAGGGATTGCAGGTCGTATAACTTGAGAAAACCCAGATCAACCCGATCACCTTCCCTCGGGTCGAAATCAACAATCTCATCGGGCTCATCAGACAGATAGTTGATCACGAAAGTATCGGCACCATTCCCACCGTAAAAGGTATCCGTACCAGCGGTGCCGTACAGCACCTCATCACTGTCTCCGCCAATAATGCTGGCACCGTATGCAGGCATAGAAACTATAAAAGTCAGTACCACAATAATCACGGATCGGTTGTGACGCATCGCTAAACTCTACATTTGGGTTAAACTAGGTAACACTATCAAACAGATATCAGGACCAGGGAATGGACTTTGAGAACTTTTTCAACCTGTACATGCGCAGGGATGACATGGAAACACTATCTCCCTCGGGTGTCGAATTCAGGTACGCGGCCGCCGCACTGCTGGTTGCCTGTTCAAGGGTTGACCTGGAACAGTCGGCCGAAGAACAGGAAACCATCCACAACATGTTCAAAGACATCTTCAAGGTGTCTGACCAGACGATCAAGCGACTTTTTACGTTTGGAGATTCCGCCAACCAGGATAACTACCTCGCTGAAATCACCAGCCTGATCAACATCAATTTTTCCAACAACGAGCGGAGCTTTGTCATAGAAAGGCTCTGGGATGTCGCCTACGCCGACGGTCGTATCGACCCGGCTGAAGAAGAGTTCATTGAGAGAATAGCTGGCCAACTCAACCTGACCAGTGATGATGTTAAGCGAGCAAGATTAAAGGTACAGAAAACAGGTTAAGTCGACTTCGCAGCCATCAACGCCTGGTCTATCCCGTGCGCCTTTTGCCAGGCTGGGCGCTGTGAGAGCCCTTCCCAGTATTCTGCGAGCCCCGGCAAGGAAGGTAAGAGCGGCATCATCTGCGTGCCCCACATGATCGTGGTGCCAATCATCACGTCCGCGGCGCTGAACTTATCTGCCACAACATACTCTTTGCCAGCAACTGCTGCGGCGAGAGTCTCTGCAATATCAGCAACCGGCGCAAACGGCTGATAGTCGAACTGCTTGCCTGCTTCACCGAGCGTTTCCCACATAATCGACGGTTCTGCACTGACACTCGCAAAGAATATCCAGCGCAGGAAGTCGCCGCGTGCTGGATGATCCGGCGCAAAGCCAAGACCCGCCTCAGGGAAAACGTCAGCAAGATAAGTCACGATTGCTGCTGTTTCTGTCACGACCCGGTCGCCGTGCGTAAGGACTGGCACCCTGCCCATCGGGTTCAGCGCAAGAAACTCCGGCTGCTTGTGTTCCTCGGCTTCAAGCGAAAGCACTTTGCGTTCGTAAGGCTGGCCGAGTTCTTCCAGCATCCAGTGGACCACCATGCCCCTGGAAGGCACCGCGTAATAAAGTGTCAGGTCTGCCATGTGATTCTCCTAAGCCCTTCTCCTAAACGTGCTTCTGCGCTTACCACCAGTCGACGGGTTCAACATTACACTGCGTTACCCTTGGGTGCTCGGTAACATCGGTGAACTCCTTCTTTGCACCCGGTGGCAGCACTTCGTTATTGAGCGCGTACATTTCTGTCTCTTCTACGACCAGTCCATGCCGATTACTCCATATCACCTTCACGGTGACATAGTTGAGATCAACATTGCCGGTGTTCTCGACATAACCCTTCGCTTCGATGAGGTTCTTGCCATCAGCTTTATTACATTCAGTGAGCTTGGCCCAGGCGGCGGTGCGCCTGGTTTCCTCCAAAGGTACCTCTGCTACTTCTTCGGAGATGTCTTCGGTCGATTCCGGTTCCACGAAGTACGCGCGGTATGCCAGCGTGCCCACGACAACAATGACCGCGACAACAATCGCGATGGTCAGGTTACGGTCGTTCATGCGAGCCCAAGTACCTTCTGCATATGGCGGCGGCTTTCCGGGTTCGGATCGTCAATCACTTCTGACTGACTGTTAAAAATCATCGTACTGCGTGCTTTCTCATCATAGGCCGACCACTGCGGCAGGCCATCAACGTTAGGGTCCTGGCTCCTTGCAAAACTGGCCCACGCCGCGCTCATCCAGCCAGCAAGTTCGCGGGGCGGGTTCGCCATCTTCTGCACCGCGGAATAACGGTCAAGGTTGTTGAAGACAAAGGGGATATCCAGGGCGTGGAACGCACGCGCGGCATCGTTTAACTCCCAGTCGAATCGATACACATAGGCAGGTGCGCCGCCTGCTTTGGATTTTCTGACCGCCAGTTCCTTGGGGTAAGTACCTCTCGGGTGATCCGTACAGATAAGCATGTAGAGATCCCAGGGTGTCGCCCCGGGATTCTCACTGGCATACGCATCAACCAGGCCTTCGAAGTTACCTTCGAGGCGTTCTGCTACCTTTTCTTCCAGTTGTGCTGCCGTCATATCCAGTTGCATCGGCATACTCTTTGCGCCTTCACGAAGCAGATGCAGGTTGTACCAGAGCAACTCCTCGGTGCGGTTGTAACCTGCCATGACCGCCACATCCTTTGATACAGCGGGTCCGTCTGGTTCGAAAGGGTGGCGCGGCATGGAAAGAGGATTGATAACGGGCGTGTCCTCCGTCATCCCGACGACGGCACGGGTTGGCTCGTAGATTTCATGCACGCGTGCGTGAGCAGACAGGAGCTTTTCAACGGGCAGGGATTGAAGCGCACCGATAGACTTTGCGCCTGTCTCTTTAAAGAGCAGGTCAGTCTGTTTTACGCCGTCTTCTTCAGGTCGCAGCTCAAGCACCGCACCACTCTGGATGATGGCCGAGTGAAACAGGCCTTCCGCAGTCGGCATACCGAGCAGTGTGGAAACCTTACGCCCACCGCCTGACTCGCCGAAAACCATCACGCGACCTGCGTCACCGCCAAACCGGTCAATGTTGAGCTGCACCCACTTGAGCGCATGCACGATATCCAACATGCCGGTGCTGCCACTCTCTATATAGGCGTCACCACCAAGGTGGGCAAGATGGGTTGCACCAAAGACGTTAAGGCGGTGGTTCAGGGTCACCACAACAACATCCTCAATGGTGGCCAGCTGCGTGCCGTCGTACCAGGGGCTTGAACCTGAACCAGAGGCAAACCCGCCGCCGTGCAGCCAGACCATCACCGGTCTGCGCTTGTCATCATTTACCGACGGCGTCCATATATTGAGAAAGAGACAGTCTTCTGAGCCACCGTTCACCTGCGCAGTCTGCGCTCCATAATCGAAGGCCGTGCGCACACCTGCCCATGGGATGGGATCCTGGGGCGGCATAAAGCGGTTGGTACCAGAAGTATCAGCACCATAACGGACCCCCTTGAACACATGTACGCCGTTGCTGATCATCCCCTCGACTGAGCCGTTGGAAGTTTCGACAATCGGATTGGAAGCGGCGTAAAGCGGCACAGGCAATGAGAATGCGCCAAGCGTCAGCGCGGAGCGATGAATCAATGAGCGGCGGGTAATCAAATGTCTATCCTCGGTCTTATGTCGAACATTGTAGTGTATATTCACCCCTTTTCAGCGGTTTACCGGAATGGACTGGTTGTCTGAACATGCGCTTGTGCTGTCGCTCCTGGCGATGTACCTGGCGTTCATGATCTACAGTGCCTGGACCGGTGCGAGAAGCAGTAAAACCACCTCGGACTATTATGTGGGCGGGCGCAGCATCGGCGGTATCGCACTCGGTCTATCTTTTTTCGCCACCTACGCCAGCACCAACACCTACCTCGGTTTCTCAGGTAAAGCCTACGAGTATGGTATTGCCTGGCTGCTGATCATTCCTTTTGCGCTGCTATTCAGCGCGTCCGCCTGGTTCGTGATCGCACCACGTCTGCGTGACTTCACTGGTTCTCTCGGCGCCATCACCCTGCCGGATTACATCGGCTTTCGCTTTAACAGCGTGCCGGCGCGTTTTCTTGCGGCGATTATCATCATCTTTGCCAGCTTTCTTTACATGACAGCGGTGTTTAAAGGTATTGGCAATATGCTGGAATTCTTCCTCGATATTCCGTACCCCGCCGCCATCGGCTGTGTGCTCGTTATTGTCATGCTGTACACCTCCATCGGCGGGTTTCACTCGGTTGTCCGCACCGACGTTTTACAGGCGTTACTGATGATCACGGCGGCAGTGCTAATCTTCCGGGGGATCACCAGCGCGGTCGGCGGCCCGCTTGAACTTGCAAGGCTTGGTGAACTGCCGAACGCTGACTCACTGCTTGCATGGGACACGGCAAGACCACTACCGATTGTGATCGGCATCATCTTTGCCACCACCATCAAAACTTTTGTCGACCCTCGCCAGCTGTCGCGTTTCTTTGCCCTTAAAGACAGCACTGAAATCAGGAAGGGGCTTATCGTCTCAACTATCGCCTTCCTCACCGCTTTCTGCATGCTGGTGCCAATCGGCCTGTACGCTCACCTGCTGCCACTTTCCGGCATCACCGATACGGACACGATCATCCCGAGGCTCCTGTCCGACGGATCCTACTTTGGCAGCTGGACCAGCGCGTTCCTGTTCCTGGCTATCCTGTCAGCGGCGATGTCATCACTCGACAGCGTGCTTCTCGTCATGGCCACTACTTTCAAGCGCGACCTGGTGGACATTGTCCTCAAGCGGCCACTTGCCGAAGGCATCAGGGAAACCAGAATCTACGTTGCTATCTTCGCCATCGTGACGGCTGTCATCGCACTTAATCCACCCGGAGGCATCGTTGAGATGACATCGTTTTCAGGTGCGTTGTTCGGGGCGTGTTTTATGCCTGCCGTGCTGCTCGGTCTGTACTGGCGCGAGGGTAACGGGCAGGCAGTGATCGTCTCGATCATTGTCGGCGTGCTGGTCTTGCTCACGTGGAATCCGATTGCGGCATACGTCACCGCATTAAGTAACATCCACCAGGTGTTCCCTGCCATGTCACTGTCGATGCTGGCGTACTGGGTTGTGGCACTCACCACACCCGCCACTGACAACCCTGAAGTCACGAAGCTGTTCGATGCCAGAACCGCAATCTGAACCCCGCAGTTTCTTCGTCCGATACCAGCGACTGATTGGCGTTGTCGGCTTTCTTGTCCTGCTGCTCTTACTGGTGGAGCTTTCAGGTGTGCGGGAGAACTTCACGCTGGATTACGTCCGCGCGACGCTGAAAGAAAACCTGCTTATTGGTGGCGCATTCTTCGTCCTGCTGTTCTGTATCGGCAACCTGATCCAGATACCAGGGTGGATTTTTCTTGCGGCTGCGGTGCTGACCCTCGATAAGCTTTATGGTGGGTTGCTTACCTATGTGGCTGCAGTGACATCGTGCCTGGTGACCTATGCCGTCATTCGATTGATCGGCGGCGATGCACTACGCGAACTCGACAGCAACCTGGCGGTCAGGATATTCAGGTACATGGATACCTATCCCATCGCCAGTATTTTCGCATTGAGGACAATCTTCCAGACCGCACCTGCGCTCAACTATTCACTGGCGCTCGCGCGAGTAAAAGTGACCCACTACATCATCGGTACGATGGTCGGCCTGCCCCTGCCGATACTGGGTTACTGTCTTGCGTTTGAATTGTTGTTTGAGGAATTGCTTTAGAAGCGGTGGTTTTTGGAAACTGTATTAAAAGCCAGGCACCAGCGTCTGACCGTCACAGTCGGTAGGCGTCACGATCAGGTGACAGCCGAGCGTAAAGGTGACCTGCTTGCGCTTGTCGATCCATACGGATTCGCCTTCGAGCAGTCGGTTATCCACCGTCGTGCCATTTGAACTGATGTCCTTCAGGCACAACGTGTTGCCTTCACCCATATAGAGTTCGCAGTGCTGGCGCGACACTGACGGCTCGGTGATGCGGATGTCGCAGTTTTTCGACCGTCCGACCATCAGCGGCAGCTGATCGTCCTGGATCGAGAATGAAAAACCGTTGTCGAGTTCTATTTTTGCAATCTTCATATGTTCTATAACGCTTGAAGTGGCGTTTGGTTACACATATAGACGATTAAAATTCAAAAAAATTCTCCCTTATGCCCACAGGAATAATCAACAAAAATGTTGAATGAACTGTACTGTGCAGTCCAAAAAGGAGGTCGGCACCTCAAAAAACCTTTGAATTACAGCCATCTACGAAAAACAGGTAAATTGCTCACAATTGCCAGCGCTTTGTAAGTTTCGGCGCGAATCGCTATCTTTTGACCTCAGTTTTTGATGAGTCAGTCCAATGCAGTTTTCAACACACGCCCCAAAAATCGCAGAACAGTTGTTTGCTCGCGAGGAAAAAGTCTCAGTTGCAGAGTCATCCACGGGCGGCCTGATCGCTGCCAACCTGCTGTCGGTCCCGGGTGCCTCCGCCTACTTTGAAGGCGGTAGCGTGGTGTACACCCTGGCTTCGCGACGGGCTTACCTTGAACTGGACCGCGACAGGGTCAGGGACCTGAAGCCGCTTTCCGAAGAGATGGTCATGGAGTTCGCGCGTTCTGCCCGTGAAATGCTCGGCACAAGCTGGGGAATAGCAGAGCTGGGCGCGGCCGGGCCCGCCGGTTCCCGCTACGGGCACGACGCAGGTATCTCGGTGATCGGCATCGCCGGACCTGTTGAAGCCAGTACAACAATCATTACCGGCAGCGACGACCGCGCACAGAACATGATCGATTTTACTGAAGGGGCGCTCGCCCTGTTCGCAACAACGTTGTCGGAGGGCTAGCCTGGATGTTTCATCAAATCCGCAAATCTGGGGACGATAATTTTGTTTCTGAGACGGCTCGTGAGCGGAGCCCTATCGAGAATAGGGCACAGCGAGCACGGCGGCTCAGAAGCAAAATTAGCACGCCAGATTTGTGGGAACGAACTTGAGGTACAAAGTGTGCTTTCACAGAATCTGCGTAACTCTCTGATGTTACTTTATCTAACAGCAAGTTTAAGTGGTTTGGTGAAATATGCAGGCTAGACCGGGTCAACTCGAAAGAACCAGATATCTTCCGGGCTGACCTCTACCTCTCGAAACGTGCCGAAGAACTCCGCAGCTGCACTTTCCACCCTGCCGCGGAACTGAGCCAGCATCACTTCATCCATCACGCGCACGGCCTCGCCGTTGTACAGCTTGTCGTGCAGGCGGATGACCACACGCCCATCCTCGGCCGCTTTTTCATGCCAGTCCTTGAACAACCATATCGTACCGAGTATCAAGCGTGAGCTGGTTTCCGGCGCACGCCGCCAGAGATAGCCGAGGTCACAGGGAATATACAGTGAACCCTCATGAACAAAGGCACCGGTAATTCGAGACGTGCCAGTGCTCACCAGTTCAAGCTCAATAGACGCGAACGGCTCATCGCCAAACGCTTCCTCCCAGTTAACGTCTGCCGCCTGGACAAGCTCGCCGGATTTCAACTTACCGCCTGCAATGGGTCCGGATGGACCATCGGCCATACGCTGCACAACCACGGCACCCGTAACCACGATGACCAAAACAACAACGACACCAATAAAGAACTTTGCCACTTACCTACCTCCCGATGAGCATTCCCTATAGATCAGGTAAGCAGTATCTGTGCCAGCAGGAACCATCTGGTTAAGTGGTTGTTTTCAAAGGGTACCCGGGGACGGTGTCTAAAGCGTGTTGGTGAAAATCACCAAATGATCAATATTTTCACTTTGGATCTCCCCGGTACCAGATGAGTGAGTAGTCGGTGCGTCATGGTGTTGTGCTTCTTATTGCTATGGCTTAAGTTCTGCCTAAGCCCATTCCCCGGGCGCACAAGAATCACAAGACCAAAGTTACAAGACCAAAATCAAAAGAGTAGTGCCACAAGCGGAGCTGACCATGACCGAACCCGTCCTGATTCATCCTGAGCCACTGACCGATTTCGAAAAACGCTCGATGACCTTCCTTGGTAAAACCAAAGAAGTGTACGTCGCCGGTGAGGGTCCCGCAGTTATCGTCATGTCGGAGATGCCTGGCATTTACGAGTACGTGGCCAAGTTCGCCCGCTACGTGAGGGACGCTGGCTTTACCGTGTACATGCCCCACATGTTCGGCAAGGCGGGTAAGCCGCCCAGCACGTTCTACAGCGTTACTACCATGGCACGCGCCTGTATCAGCAGGGAATTCAAGGCCTTTGCTGCCAACGAGTCCTCACCCATCATCGATTGGCTGCGTGCTCTCGCAAAGCAGGCACACGAGGAATGTGGTTGTAAAGGTGTCGGCGCTATCGGCATGTGTTTTACCGGCAACTTTTCCCTGAACCTGATGTTGGAGCCTTCGGTGCTCGCACCGGTACTGTCACAGCCGTCGCTGCCCCTCGGTAAACCTGGTGGCATGCACATATCGCCAGAGGAACTGAGGTGCGTGAAAGACAGACTCGACAAAGAAGACCTGACGGTCCTGGCCTACCGTTTTGAAGGTGACAGCTTCTGCCAGAAAGATCGCTTTGATGAATACGAGGCGGCCCTCGGCGACCGGTTTGTAGCGACGGTGCTGCCTGACGAATCCGCACGCAAAGGCATGCCAATGGACCCGCATAGTGTCGTCACCATGCACCTGATCGATGAGGATGGCCAACCGACTCGAAAGGCAGTTGATGACATCCTCGCCTTCTACAACACGCGGCTCAAAGCATCGTGACACCGGGCATCGAAGCTGCGAAGGCTGCCGGTATCCAGTTTGAACTGCACGAGTATGAACACGATCCAAGGGCAGACGGCTACGGCACGGAAGCAGCAATCAAGCTGAATCTTGACCCGGCGAGTATCTTCAAAACCCTCGTCATCCAGCTCGATGGCACCAGTCTCGCGGTCGCGGTTGTACCGGTCACGGGCCAATTGAATCTCAAGCGAGCAGCCAAGGCCCTGGGAAGCAAAAAGGCAGAGATGGCGCCCACCAAAAAAGTGGAAAGCACAACAGGCTACGTATTGGGAGGTGTCAGCCCACTGGGCCAGAAACGGCAGCTTGCGACCGTGATTGACTCATCCGCTGAGGAACTGAACACCGTCTTTGTATCAGCAGGTAAACGCGGACTCGAGATCGAACTGCAACCTGCTGACCTGGCCAGCCTTACCGGCGGTGTCTTCGCAGACATTGCCGCCTAAACCGCACCTGCCCGTTTTAACATCCGACGCAGCTTTGCAGCGGGATACGGTGTGTTCTTTCGTTTGTTGCCGCTGAGCTCTGCAAAGAACTGCCCCTTGGCCTGGATGATGTCGCCGTAACGCTCAAAGTGACGATGCAGGAACGCGGGCAGGGTCAGCAGCTTCCTGCTATGTAACTCCAGCGCTCGCGTTGATAACTCGTGGCTGAACCCGCGGAAGTCGTCTGGCGCCGCATCAAGTAACTGGATAATTTTCGCCTGGCGGGCCTCACCTGCCTGGAAGAAGGCCGCAATCACACCATCACCGACAGAGTGAATCACCTGGGCAAGATCATACAGCCGGTGATCATTGAAAAAGGCCGTTTCCTTCTCGGTGAGGTCGAAGGCTTTATCCAGCGCCAGGCCGAAATCAGACAGGTAAACGGTTTTCCCATCGGTCAGCCAGTTCTGTACATGTGCATCAAAGTGAATCACGTCCTTGCTGTGCAGGAAACGAACTGCTTCAAGCGCTTTTTTCGCCATACCTTCCACTCTTCCTGGGTTGGTAAGGCTCCAGTTAACAAACTCGAAGGGAACATGCTCGATGAACAGCACAAGCTGATTAGCTGCGTCACCTCGCGCACGCAGGTATTTCTCCACCGCCTTGCTGTTGTTCCAGAAAGACAAATAGGATTTGAGCTGTTCTTCATCCTGTGCAAAGGATCCAGGAGCAGGATTGCCAACAATTCGATGATGGTGCAACAGTGGAAACTGCCTTGTTTCACCGTTCAACACCCAGTTGGTTGTCTTTACGTGCGTCGCCAGCTCCCGGAATGCACCCATGCCCGCCGAACCAACACCGTAGTTATAAAAGAGCGGCAGCCGGTAATGGTTACGGGTCGAGTAGGCGTGCCGGGATTCAAGGTCAGTGAGCGGCAGGCATTTGACAAACACCGGGTGATCATCCAGTTGCAGAACCTGTGTGCTGCCCCAGCCGCGTAGCGTCCTTTCTTTTGAGATGAGTGAGACAATGTCGTCATCGGACATCAGCGCCAGGCGACTCGAAAGCGTAAAGTGTCTTTTGGTTCTTTGCTTCATTTGCCTCGACTACTGAACATGTTCCAGGCGCTTTTCACGCTCCAGCACCGACTCGTAGGTGGTATGTGATGAGAACAGGTTTCGACTTCTGTCTACATCGACGAGGATGACGTACAGGCATGGAATCAGGAACAGCGTGATACCTGTTGCAAACAGGATGCCGAAGCCAAGCGACACCGCCATCGGCAGCACCATCTGCGCGGTCAGGCTGGTTTCAAGCAGCATGGGCAAAAGCCCAAAGAAAGTGGTGAGCGAGGTTAGCAGGATGGCCCTGATCCGCTGGGTACCCGCCTCCATCGCGGCGTTCTCAATATCCATACCTTCATCAACGCCGCGATTAACAAAATCCACCAT
This sequence comes from Pseudomonadales bacterium, assembly GCA_963921285.3. Taxonomy (GTDB): domain Bacteria; phylum Pseudomonadota; class Gammaproteobacteria; order Pseudomonadales; family Azotimanducaceae; genus UBA9659. Next base: position 3,333,536 of record CAWUFD020000015.1, on the reverse strand, counting down.
GATGAGGGAGTCGTTTACAACCACACCCGACAACGCAACGATGCCAAACACCGACAGGAAGCTGAACGGCAGGCCGAGCAGGATATGACCAATCAACGCGCCTATCATGCCGAACGGAATGACACCCATGATAATCAGCGGCTGCAGATAAGATTTCAGCGGTATCGCCATCAGCGCATAAATCGCAAACAGGGTGACGCCAACCATAAGCAATAACTTGCGCAGGAACTTCTGCTCTTCTGCACTGGTGCCGCCCAGCGCCAGCTTCACGTCAGGAAACTCCTCGCTGAGCTGCTGCACAAATTTCGTTTCAATCGCTTCCACCACCAGGGTTGGTTCAACACGTGACACATCCGCGTTCGCCGTTACCACCACCGCGCGCTTGCCGTCGGTCCTGACAATGGTTGAATAACCGTCACGCAGTTCCATGTCTGCAACGGCGAGGAAAGGAATTTCAGCAGCGTCATCGCCGCGAATGTACATGGTTTCCAGGTTGCCGATGGAGGTGCGCTCTTCCTTCGGATATCGCACCATCACCTTGATCTCCTCGCCATCACGCTGCACCCGCTGCGCCTCGACGCCATAAAAACCGGCACGCACCTGCTGGGCAAGATCATCCAGTGTGAGCCCAAGCAGCTCAGAACCCGGTTTCAGCGACAGGTTGATTTCCTGCGCGCTGGAATTGGAGGTGCTTTCAATATCATAGATGCCGTCAAAACTTGCGAGCCTCGCCTGCAGCGCGCGTGCAGCACCATGCAATTGCTCTGGCGATGAGCTGAGTAAACGGAATTCAAAGGTGGTGCCACCGCCAGGTGTCATGGAGCCGTTTGTCTGCAGGCGCTTGGTCCCGGCAATCTCACCAACCCGCTCACGCCATTCGTTGGCAAGTTCGATGGCGTTGACCTCACGGCTGTTGGACTTGTCTATCTCAACAAACACCTGGCCCTGGTTGCCGCCCGAGAACTCAAACATATGCTTCAGGAATTTTTCATCGTCCGGGCGTTCATCATTGATGTCGCGGATGCTCTGGGCAACGTGGCCCACGATTCTTGCCGTCTGGGATTCGGGAGCACCGTCCACCACCTCCACCATCGCAGACATGTAGTCATGAGGCAGCGCAGGAAACAGCACAACCCGCACCACGGGTGACGCAATAATGCCGATGGAAACGATGAAGGCGGCGATAAAGATTGCTACCGTGTTGTAGCGATGTTGAATAGCGTAACGCAGCGCTGGCTTGTACTTTGTCTCAACAAAATGCTGAAACCAGGTGGCAAACGAATCCTGCCAGCGACGGATCGGGTCCATGTCGTCATGTTTAACCTGCGGCAATGGATCCATGTTGGCGAGGTGCGCTGGCAGGATCAGCTTTGACTCGATTAGCGAGAAGATCAGGCAGAAAATTACCACGCTGCCAATCGCCACCGCGATGGAAGAGGCAGGGCCTTCCATCATCAGCATCGGTATAAATGCTGCAATCGTGGTTAACACACCAAACGTCGCTGGCACCGCCACCTTGTAAACGCCGCGTGTGACACTCTCGGTGGAAAGGCCGGATTCATCAACCGCGGTCTGGGCACTTTCACCGATGATGATGGCGTCATCGACCACCACGCCCAGCACCAGGATGAATCCAAACAGGCTGAACACGTTAACGCTGACATCACCAAACGGCATCAACACCAGCGCACCAAGGAAGCAGACTGGCAAGCCAACAATCACCCAGAACGCGAGCTGCATACGCAGGAACACACCGAGCACGATGAACACAAGCAGCACCCCATACCAGAGGTTATCCAGCATCATCGATACCACCGACTCGACGTAATAGGACACGTCCAGCCAGGCCGCTATACCAACACCCTCCGGCAGTTGCTGCGCCCTCTCTTCAACGTAAGCATTCACCTCGCGGGAGATATCGAGCGCATTCTGGTTACCAACCGTATCCACCTGCATGGCGATGCTGGCTTTACCGTCGAACAACATGTAGTACTGGGCGTCGATGAACCCGTCGTTTACCGTTGCGATATCGGCGAGGATCAAGCGGGTACCGTCATCCCGGCTGCGCAGCGGTACCTTCTCAAATTCAAACTGCCGGTAGGCCTGGCCTTCCGTACGCAGCAGGATGCTGCCGCTGTCGGTTTTTAGTGACCCTGCCGGTAAATCCAGCGACGACATGCGGATGGCATCAGCCACCTCGTCGAGGGTGAGGCCAAACTGGCGCAGCTTTGCCTTGTTGACTTCAATGCTGATCTCGTAGGGGCGATCGCCGATCAGCTGGACTGACGTCACACTGGGCAGCTCGAGGATGTCATCGCGCACGGATCTCGCCAGGCGTTTCATGGCGGTTTCATCCATATCGCCATACACCTGGACAAACATCACCAGGTTCTTGATCTCGGACTTATAGATGCGAGGCTTTTCCATGTTCGGCGGGAAACCGGACACCCGATCCACCGCCAGCTTCGCTTCATCCAGGATGTCCTGTACATCAAACTCGCTGCTGACATCCAGCGTCACCGAGGCTGAGCCTTCGCGGGCTCTCGATTGAATCTCGCTGATGCCCTGGACGCCTTCAAGCGCGTCTTCGAGTTTGGTGACAACCGTTGCTTCAAGTTCGGTGGGTGATGCGCCCGGGTACTGCACCTCGATCACCACCTGGTCCAGCTGCTGGTCCGGCACACCCTGGGTACGAATTGTGAAGGCAGAGGCAAAACCGAGCAGGACAATCAACAACATCAGTAGATTGGCCGCAACCGGGTTCCTGATGAACCAGGCGATCACACCCCGATGTTCGGTCTGCTGCTCAGCCATCATTCATTCTGCAGGACAAACTTCACGGTCATTCCCGGCAAGGGGTTCTCAAGCGCTGTCACTGATACGATGTCGTTATGTTCGATACCGTCGGTGACATAAAGGTAGTACTCGTCGGTGCGGATCGGCTCGACCACACGCATCTCAAGCTGGCTTTCGCTGTTTACCACCCAGACCTTGTTGCCGGGTCTCACTGCGGCTCGCGGGATGCGGGCGACATTGTCAAAGGACTTACCGGAAATGGTTGCGCGAACATAACTGCCGACCCTGAGGGGCTCTTCATATCCGCGATAGGGATCTATCACTTCGGCGATCGCATACAACACCCGGTTTCTTCGATCCATGACAGCTTCAGTACGCACTACTTCACCGGGCCAGGTGACCTCGGTCGCCCTTGAGATCGTGCGCAGCGTAACCGGCAGGCGTTCGGTTGTGTCCGAGAAAGAATCTGGCAGATCCAGAAAATCCACCTCGTGCAAAGGTATTGGCAGGCGCACCTCAACTACATCGGTAGCAAAAACCACCCCCATCTCGGTGCCGATGCCGACATACTGACCGACATCAACCTTGCGTTCCTCAACCAGTCCATCGTAGACGGCGATCACGCGGGTACGTTCGAGGTCACCCTGTTTACGTTCAAGCTCCGCATAGGAAAACTGCAACTGGGCTTGCGCTTCCGCGATCTGGGGTTTCCTCAATGCCAGATCGGTCGGCTCTGCAGTGACCTTGGATTTTTCCCAGTCGTGAATGGCATATCGGGCAAGACCCTCTTCTTCTGCCAGCTTTGTTTTTGCGCTCGCAATATTGGCCTTGGCCCGTTCAACTTCGGCGGTGTAGTTACGATCTTCCATCTGCACCAGCAGGTCACCGCGTTGAAACGAACCACCGGCAACAAAGTTCTCGTTCAGGTCCGTTATCACCCCACTCACTTCTGAGACGAGTGTCGTGCGGGTTTTTGCGATCACCTCACCGAGTGCATCAACTGTCATCGTGAGCGGCGACTTGGTAATTCGATAGGCATCAACCAGGATCGTCGGCGCGACAACCTCGCGGGTTTCCGGTTCAGGTGCGGACAGGTAAAGGCCAGCCGAGATAACAACACCCACCATCAAGATAATGGCCGGGATAAAGAACCGTGACTCTCGCAGGTCCTGCAGGAAATCCTGGATCATTGTGAAGCCTCAGCCGATTCTGGCTCGGCCCGGTAAGCCTGGATGCGAGTGTAAGCACGCCGGATCTTGTCCAGCTTTTCCTCGGCTACATTAATCAGCTCCTTCGGCACCCCTTCATCCAGCAGTACCTGCGGATCATGTTCTGACAGTAGGTGCTGGTAGTGCGCCTCGATCTCTTCGTCACTGGCACCTGTGCTGACGCCCAGCAGGTCGAAACAGTGATTGATGTTGTCGGGCTCGTTCAGGTACAGCGCCAGCAAGGACTCGTACTCATCCGCGATCCCAAAGATGTCTGCGGCTGAGCGAACCAATGTTTCTTCGCTCTCATCGTAGTCATAGTCTGCGTGCGCGATGATCAGCATGATTTCCAACATACTGGCGAGCGCTTCCGGTGATTCGGAAAACTGGGAGTGAAAAGCCCGCGCGTGACTTTCAAAAGAGGTATCGTCATTCACCGCGTCAGTGAATACCTGGTAAGCGTATTCTGCAGTTTTGCGGGTGAGCCCAAACTTGTTCGTGATGACTGACTTGATTGCAGCGAGCTCTTCGTCGCTGACGCGGCCATCCGCCTGCGCGAGCTTACCCAGCATAGAAAAGGCAGCAGCAAAGAAGACACTGTTCTTTACTTCACGTCCCGACATGGGAACGCCAAAGAATTCTCGCGGCGGTCGGTCAAACAACTGATGGCCAAGTGCGACGCCAGCCAGCGCGCCGAAAGGACCCCCAAAGAAGTAACCGATGCCGGCGCCTGCCAGTTTTCCCAGGACGCGCATACGGTATCACCCCGATTACAGGGCTTAAGGGTAGCTTAACTGGTTCTCATCCGACAAGGATGGGAACCAGTGCAAGCCATGGATGGCTCGGGCGGCACTCCGCTGTCATTTTCCGGCAGAAAAAGGCGCGGTTCGTCGCCACGGGGTTTCATCAATAGAAAATAGGAACCGAACCGAAAAATGCCATGGATGGCATTTTTCGGACGAGAACAAAAAAGTGGTGAGATTGCTAACGGGTGTCAGCAGGCGTGCTATTCAGCCTTCCAGTAGTCCACCCAGGCATCGGTTTCGGCAAGCGGGTTGTCGACAACCTCAACGCCGACCTGGTAGCCGACTTCTTCTTCCCAGCTGGCCCAGCGCACCTCGGTTACGAGAAACATGGTGGTTTCTGCCCCCTCTATCGATACCCAGACCCCGATGGTGCATTCACCCAGAAAGGTATCGCAGGACAGGCGCAACCCGAGCGACGACGCATCGAGAATCTTCGCATTCTCAATGGTCAGTCCGTCAAGTTCCGGATCTTTACTGTCGATGACCTGGATGGTGGCATCACCATTCAGCAGTCGCCGCTCCTCTTTGCGGCGCGAAACATCGACATCAGTTGCTGAGTCTTCCATGACGTTCACGGCGTGGTTCATCCTTGCATAGTATTGTGCACTAATCCGGCAGGGAATACCTGCTATCCCCACATTTATGCCGTTTATCCTTGTATTTTTTTCATGTGGTTTGTTCGGCTTTTGTGGCCTCAGTGGAGCAGTTCGCGGAAATCCTTTTCTATAAAGGGCCGCAGCTCCGCCAGGGTCTCGTTGAGTGCCGTCACAGCGCCCTCAACGTCTGTGTCATTCATCGGCGTACTTGTGCAGTACATCAGTCGACTGGCCGAAGAATAGCCTTTCTGGAGCATCGCAAGATGTAATAACTGCGACATTTCACCTGCCGCGATCATGCCATCGAGTGCGTCACGGGGGCCCATCAGGTCTGCATCGGTAAAGTGCAGGTTTGACAGCGAACCAAGGCCGGTTGCCTGACCACGGATACCGGCTTGCTGAAATGCCTGGTTGAATCCTTCTCGAAGCTTCTCACCCAGCGCGTTGATCCGCTCACAATCCTGCACCTGGTAGGCATTCATGGCTGCATAACCTGCCGCCATGGTGAGCGCGTTGCCGGAAAAGGTGCTCGCGTGCATGACCGGGCGCTTCGATTCCGGGCTGAACAGCTGCATCAGGTCCTGCCTGCCACCGATACCCCCGACAGGTAACCCGCCACCGATAATTTTGCCCATGCAGGTGAGATCAGGGGTAATGCCGTAAATAGACTGGGCGCCGCCCATGTCGACCCGCAATGTAATTACCTCATCAAAAATCAGCACAATGTCGTGAGCAGCTGTTTCATCTCGCAGGCACTGCAGGAACTCTTTTGTAGCCGGCACCATGCCCATGGAACCCTGTACTGGCTCGACGATTACTGCCGCCAGTTCTGCCGCGTGTTTTTTAATCAACTCCCTTGCGAGATCCGGGTGATTAAACGGGCAGATGACAGTGTCGTCGAGCACACTGTCCGGGAAGCTGCCATCAACCGGCGTAGATGCCGGTGCGGCAATATCGCCACGACTGTTAGGCAAAGGCACCAGTGACACTTCTGCCATCTCGTAACTGCCGTGATAGCCGCCCTCCATTTTCATGATCTTCTGGCGACCAGTTGCGGCACGGGCACATCGAATCGCCATGGTGGTGCCTTCGGTGCCTGAGGAAGTAAACCTCAACTGTTCAATCGACGGCACCCTCGCAACGATCAATTCCGCCAGCCTGACCTGGTCTTCGCTGGGTGCAGCATAGGCGCTGCCAAGCGCTACCTGTTCCTGGACCGCACTCACCACATCCGGGTGCGCGTGCCCGTGGATCAGGGAGGTAAAGTTATTCATGAAGTCGGTGATCTGGTTGCCATCGACGTCGGTAAGTGTGCAACCACTGGCCTGCTTCATTGCCAGGGGATAAGGCGAGTAATGCGCGCTGGAGCGCGTATCCCCACCAGGAAACACCTCTTTGGCCCTGACCGAGAGTTTCTCTGACGTCGGGCTGAAGGCGCGGTATTTCTCAACGATCGGGTGCATCACGCACTCTCCTTGTTACCCATCAGTCGATCCCTGAACCTGCGCATACCGCTCAGCCAGCGATCATAATCAGATGCCTTGCGTTCAAAATAGGTTGCTACTTCTGGGTGTGGCAACACGAGGAAGCGGCCCTCATGCATCGCCTCAATACAGGCGTCAGCAACCTCCTCAGGTTCCAGTACACCATCCTGACTGGCCTGCCCTGGGCCACTGCGCGGTTTTGATCCTTCCGGACGTACCGCATTAGCGCCGATGTTGGTCCTGACGGCCTGCGGGCAGAGTACGGATACTCCAATACCCCGCTCGCCGTAGTTGATGGACACCCATTCTGCAAAAGCCACCGCCGCATGCTTGGATACTGCATAAGGGCCGGAATCCATCTGGGTCAGCAGACCTGCTGCTGACGCGGTGTTAAGGAGGTATCCACCACCTCGCTCCACCATCCCGGGGATAACCGCACGCGCAGCGGCGAGGTGAGACCAGGTGTGAACAGCCATCATGCGCTCCCAGTCAGCGGTTGGCAGATTGAGCCCGCCGCCCTGGCCGTAACCCGCGTTGGAAACAAAGATGTCGATGCCACCGACTTTCTCTTCGGTATCAGCAACCAGCGCCTCGATGGCTTTCTCGTCAGCAACATCCAACGCGGATGAAGATGCCTTGTCCCCGATCATCTGGGCAGTTTCAGCAGCGTTGTCACCATTTAAGTCTGTACACACGACATGGCGAGCACCAAGTTCGGCAAATCGAATGGCGAGTGCTCGTCCGATACCTGAACCGGCACCTGTTACCACTGCTATCCTGTCCTGCAGATCCATCTCTTTCCCCTCTTTTATATTGAATGTTTGACGTGGCCCGATGCTACCACCAACCACGTTTCTCTGCCTAAGCCAGCAAGGCGCAACCGGAGCCAGGCGCATAAAACTCAGTGATCGGCGTGCTCGAGCCGGTACTGATGGTACTATCGCCGTTCACATTCAAGGGACTGAGCCGAGACGTGACAATCGAAGAAGGATTCTGCGAGGCCATCGCCGCAGACGCAGTACCTGACAACAAGGCGATTGCACTTTCCCTGAACGGCCAGGACATCCTGGTGTGCCGCTTTAATCACCAGTACTACGCGCTACGTAACCAATGCACCCACCAGGACACGCCCCTGGCTGACGGCAGGATCAGAGGCGGTTTTATCAGTTGTCCCCTACACGGCGTCCGTTTTGACCTCGCAACCGGCGAACCAAAAGGCGCGTTAACCAGTACGCCTGTTGATACCTTTGAGACAAGGGAATCTGACGGCATGGTGTTTGTACGGATCTAGCTATGCCCCCCAATACATTTTCCAGCAAGCTGCTGTACGCCTCTGGCACCGTTTCCTTTTCAGCCAAGGACGTGGCGTTCGGTTCGTTTGTACTTTTTTACTACACCAGCGTGGTTGGTCTGCAGGGTAGCCTTGCAGGTGCTGCACTCTTTATTGCGATGGTATGGGATGCGGTGACCGACCCGGTTGTCGGTTCCTTTTCTGATCACCTGCAAAGTCGCTGGGGCCGCCGACACCCTCTAATGGCGATTGGCGGGATCCCCCTCGGTATCTGCCTGTTTGCATTGTTCAACGTCCCCGCTGACCTCAGCCAGTGGCAGATATTTGCCTGGATGCTGGTGACCTGCCTTCTGCTACGCACCTTTCTCACCATCTTCACGGTGCCCTACCTGGCCCTCGGTGCCGAACTGTCTGATGACTACCTTGAGCGCTCTTCCATTGCGGGCATGCGCACCATATTCGGCTGGATCAGCGGCATCACGCTTGGCGCCATCGCCTGGGGTGTGATCTTTGCCGGTGATGGCGATACCGATGCGAGGTTGATCAGTCATAACTACTTTGTTTTCGGGGCGACGTGTTTTGTTGTGGTGGCCGTCTTCACCACGCTGTCGATTATCGGCACCGCCAACCGTATTCCGTTTCTGCCGAAGCTCGGCGAAGACGAACATGGCTTTGGCGTCAGCAAAATGTTCTCTGACATCCTGGTCGCGCTGAAGAATTTCAACTTCCGAATCGCGTTCATCGTCAGCCTGACAATCGGCCTCGCTACCGGCCTCAATGGAGCACTCGGCACCCACATGGGCGCTTACTTCTGGGAGCTGACCACCGAACAGATCTTCTACCAGACCGTCGGGACCTTTATTCCCATCATCGTCATGATGCTGGGGATGGGGAAGCTCAACGAAATCGTGGAGAAGCAGAATATTCTGAAACTGTGCATCCTGGTGTTAACGCTGAATACGCTGTGGCTGGTGCCCGGTCGCCTGCTGGGCATTCTGCCCGACAACGGCACCGAGGCGCTTTTTTATATTGTGATCGTGCAGGGGTACATTTCCGCCGCCGTGATCATCTGGTTCCAGACGGTGTCTGCATCGTTTCTTGCGAAGCACCAAAGTTGTTGCTGCCCTGGTAGACAAGCCAGCCGTCACGCCGCTTGTATTTTACGTCCAGCTTTACATTGAAGTTGTCCGAAGGCCGCACTGTTACACCGGCCTGCAACTGCCAGGTCCAGTCGCCGAGGTCTTCCTGGATCTGCCCTGCACCAAATGCCCAGCTGAACATCCTGCTGGCGTCTGTGGTCCAGAGGACGTTCCACCAGATGCGATCTTCTGCTTTATAGGCGCCGTTACCACGCGAGTTCACATCCTCGTATCGTTCCGGCAGATAGGCGAGCGCCGTGCGCACGGTGTTGCGTCCTGGCAGAACCGCCGTGTTGCGCCAGTAGATGCCTGAATCAACCACCTGCCCCTTACTGATGTTGTACTGCTGGCGAATAGTGACTGCGCCACGTGTACTCTGGATAAGTCCATCCATGCTGGGGTCGGCATAGCGGAATGCGTACTGGACACCGCCATAGTCATTACGACGCAGGAAACCCAGGTCATTGATATCAACTTCCTCATCGAAGTAGTCGAGCTCAAGCTTGTGCTGGATGGCAGAGTTCGAGGCAAACGTCATATCAAGCATGCCCGCACTGCCGGTGACATCGTCAACGTCCGAGTGAATCAGCTGCAGGTCTGCAGTCCACTTGCCATCCCCCGCACCGTAATGAAGATCCACACCGTGCACGTTGGCGTCGTACAGAGGGCCATCAACGAGGGTGCCGAGATAACCCACGGCATACCGATCGTCTTCATTAATCTCGTAACTGAGGCGTACCACACCAAAGTCACGACCTTCGTATTCAAGTTCGGTCTCAGCGCCGCCGGTGGTCGTGCCCAGCCACTCGATATCATCTTCAAGTGCACCCAGGACGCCGTAACGAACGTTACCCAGTGTGCCGGTCACCTTAAGAGCGCCGAGCAGATCCGTCGGCAGGTCCCGCTCACCACGATTCGGCACAAAGTCGTCCGGGAGTTCAACCTGTGTCGCGGTCCCGCCAATACGGCGAGTGTTGAGGAGTGAAATCGGTGGTGGCAGAAAATCAGTAACAAACGTGCGCCGCGAGGTGGTCGCAAAATTCTCGTTGGTCAATTCCCTCAATGGGTTACCGCTGTTGGCTCGTGGCGTTGTAACAAACACCTCGTTACCTTCGAGGAAGAAGATCCGTTTCTCGGGAAAGAAAACCTCGAACGCGGTGAGATTCAGTACAACGTCATCCGCCTCAACTGCACCAAAGTCGGGATAGATCGTGCCGGACATTTCCGCTCGCGTTGATGGCTTCCAGGTGAAATCGGCGCCTACCCTCGTTTCATCATCATCACGCGCATCGTCAAACGTCGAAGATGCATAGGGAATCAACGACACCTGCTGCCTGGCATCAACACCGCTGACACGCATGCTGTTGAGTGCGGTAACAAACTGCGGGGACGAGTAGGAATGTCCCGGCCACTGGTAGCGTTCATTGGCGTGGGACACCTGGCGACTCACGGCAAAACCGATATTGCGCGCGTCGTCTTCATCAGCAAGGTTGACCATGGACCAGGGCAGGAACATCTCCATGCTCCAACCATTGCCGGTCTCCGCCGACTTGCCAATCCACGGGCCGTCCCAGTCGTTGGTGTAGCGCCGCTCCGGCAACACCTTACCGTCCATGACGGAGTCACCCAGCGCGATAATGAACCAGTAGGCAAACGTGCCCTGACCGGTGGTGTCGAGGGTAAATCCAAACGTATCGCGATCAATAAACTCATCACGGTTGGTCAGGCGCCGGGCCAGCGTTTCCGGCGGCTGGTGCATCACGCCAGAAACGAACAGACCTTTCTCTGTTGCAAGGATGCGGATTTCCGTCGGGTACTCACCAGGTTCACCTGTACCTGGCACCGCAACGATCATGTTGTCGAAGTAAGGCACCCGCGACCATACGGCTTCATCAACAATCCCGTCAACGTCTATTGCCACATCAGCATGCGAGAAAGTCTGCACATCGATGTAGTGCATCGGGATGCCATCAAGATGACCCTTTATCTGCTGGTGATCGAGGCCTTCACCAGCAGGTTCCGGTACCCCAATCGCTTCCTCAACAGATTTGATGCTGGCTGCTTCAACGACCTCAGGTTCAACCGCGGCTACCTCGACAGGTGTTTCTTCAGGTACCGAAACACCAGTAAGGGGTTCATGTGATACACGGAACACACCCGAGTAACCATCATGGGTGAGCGCGCTTTTTGTGCCGGCCAGGTCATCAGCACGCACAAGCACACGGTAGTAGGGACTGCCGCTGCGCTCAATTTCGCTGATCTCGGCCTGATAACCCTTGCCGGTTACCTCGCGCTTCAACCGCTCAGCATTACCAACGGAGGTAAAACCGCCCACCGCAACGTAATCGTCAGCATGGCTGACTGAGATTGTGGCCAGAAGTACTAGAGGAATGAGAGATTTCATGAGCGGCCGTAATCATGATCTCTCGTGATGTGAGCGTAAATCTTCATCAACCTGAATGATCTGGAATGATCTGAACGTACAGTACCGGAAAGCTGGTATTCTGCGATCAACCTGGAAGAGGAAACCCCGATGGACCTGGAAACCCGCATTACCCGCCTGGAAGACATCGAAGCGATCCGGCAACTGAAAGCAAGATACTGCGAGATCTGCGACGCCGACCATGATCCTGATCAAATCGTGACGATTTTTACCGAGGACGGTGTATGGGAAGGTGAAGGAATCGGTCGTGCCGAGGGGCACGCGGCACTGCGCAAGTTATTTGAAGGTTTCAGGGAAGCCATCAGCTTCTCGCAGCACATGGTCCAGAACCCGATCATCGAGGTAGACGGCAACACTGCCACTGGCCGCTGGTACTTCTTCGGCATGTTCACCTACTACAACGGCAACCAGAAACGCTGGCAGGCCGCACGCTATCACGAAGACTACGAAAAAGTAGATGGCACCTGGAAGATCAAGCACCTGCGGATTCGCGAGCCGGTGATGAGTGCTCGTTACGAGAAAGGCTGGCGCAACGGCACGGCCTAGGTCGATATCGCTCTTACCCTTTACCAGGGTAGAAACTATTTCGCGCCGTCAAAAAACTCTTCAAAGCCTCCCGGAGCATAAGGCCCGACCACGATCTGTTCGAGCACGCCAACGCCTTCACGCTCACCATCGGTGGCTTTTACCACCTGTTGCACGTGGAAGTTCTCCGGCGCGAGATGATCCAACTGTCTCGGGTCGAACGATTCATGACCGGTTTCGAGCTCACCTTTCCAGGCACCCTGACGCCACTCGGGATGGCCATAGCCGAGCCCTTTCATCTGAAACTTGAGGATCGGTTCAAGCGAGATTGTCCTGACGCCATCGTCGAGTTCGACCAGGTCGATTTCCGCATGTTTTGCCAGGCGCGTCCCCAGGTGGTACTCAACCCTGTGGCGAGCGGTGAGTTTTCGGTCAACAAGACCGTCTTCCACGCCGGGCACTTCACTCTCACTACTATATAAAGGTGCTTCCAAACCTTCGCGAACGATCGGGGCACCTTTCTGGTCATCAAAGAAGATGGCGTGAGATACGTGGTCATCCCAGAACAGTGGCGCCCACAGGAAGCAGATGCCGCCGGGCATGTTGGGTGCACCGCCCATCTCCGGCTCGCCGACACCGCGCACACCCCAGGAGCGATCCTTGGTGCCATGGCAGACGTCTTCTTTGACTTCGATTTCACCTTCAGGATGCTTGACCCAACCGGACCAGCGTCCGAATTGATCAAACCTGGTCGCGTCCATGGTCCGCCGTGTGCCTGACATGAGGATCTGGCGCGCTTCCTGGATGGAAGCGGTGCGGGCAGAGAATGTCAGATCACAGGTAATACCGCTTTCATTATCTTCCAGCACAACACGCGCGCGACGCATCGGCTCGATGATCTCAATCCTGAACGGCCCAACGCTCATGTCGGTTCGCTCTGCAGGTGCCCTGCGAGAACCGTAAAAGCAATGTTGCATCTGGCCGGGCTGAACTACGCTGAATGCGCAATCGAGAACACCGCGGTGGGGATAGACTGCCATGCCAATGCCGAAGTAATAGCTGCCATCAGGCGCGTAACCGTTAAACCAGGTCCGATCGTAAACATTGCGATCACTAGTGGCGGGGTGTGCCAGGGGTTCAGGCGTCTGGTGAACGGGATAGTCGTCTAGCTTGTTCAGCATATGGCAGGCTCCTTCTTATCGGCCACGACAATACCACAAACTGTATTGCAAGCCGTTTATGGTATTGTCGGGCGGATTCCAAGAACAACAACAAACAAAACCGCTTATGACGCTTATTACCTGGTCCTGGATATTCCTGGTCTTATACATCGGTCTCATGATTGGGATCGGCTTTTTTGCCCAGAGCAAGATCAAGCATGCTGATGACTTTGCTACCGCGCGTGGTGCCTATGGCCCCTTCTTCCTGGCGTTAGCGTTTGCCGCGTCAACCGCGTCCGGTGCTACCTTCCTTGGCAGCCCCGCCCTGTCCTATGAATGGGGACTGGCAGCAAACTGGGGCAACTTCCTGTACCCGGTTGGCGTCTACTTTGGCGTGTTGATTTCCATGCGATTGATCGCAACCGCTGGCAATCGCTTTGGCAACCGCTCGATCCCGGAATATCTCGGTGACCGATACCAGTCTGAAGGCGTTCGGGTGCTGGTTGCGCTGCTCTCCTTGATCCTGTTCTTTTATCTCGCAGGTCAGCTCGTTTCCGGTGTCGTCATGTTTGAGATCATGCTTGGTCTCGATTCAGACTGGGCGCTGATCATCACCACTATCGTGCTGCTGTTCTACGTGGTCATGGGAGGCGCACACGCGGACATCCTCACAGATGGTGTACAGGGTGCCATGATGGTGATACTCGCTGTCGTGGTCATCATCCTCACATTCATGGCACCCGGCGTTGAGGGTGGCTTCTGGGGTATGTGGGAGAACCTCGCTGAGCAGGATGAGCACCTTGCGACGCCGCTTAACCCCAAGACACCGCTGTACCATTCCTGGTGGTCCATCTTCGTGATCGTGTTTGCTCACATGCCGCTCGGGCTGCTGCCACACCTCGGCAACAAGCTGTGGGCGCTCAAGTCCGACGGTGACCGTTTCCAGTTTGTAAAACTTGCGGCACTGTTTGGTGTGACGCTTGGCATGATGGGTCTTGGCGGCCTGCTGGCGCGCGCCTACTTCGGTGATTCCCTGTATATGGACGGCGCCAACCCAAACCAGTCATTGCCGTTGCTCTTTATTGAACTCTTCCCAACCTGGCTCGCCGCCCTGATCGGTGTCGGCGTGCTCTGCGCGATCATGAGTACGGCTGATGGCCTGGTGGTCTCCAGCTCCCAGATTATTGCCAATGACCTGTACCGCCGCACCATCGTGCCGATCACAAAGCCCGACCTGACCGAGGATGAACTGGACCAACGCGTCCTTCGGATATCGCGGGTTTCAACGGTGATCATCCTGGTGCTCTGCATGGGTATGGCCTGGTCGCTGATGGAAACCAACGTTTCTCTGATTGTGTGGATCGGCATTGGCGGGATGATGGCGTCCTTTGCGGGGCCACTGGTGATCGGCGCGTTATGGCGCGGTGTCACACGACACGGTGCTTATGCTGGCCTCTCCGGCGGGTTTATTACCTTCATTATTCTGCACATGCAGTTGCTTAACCCTGAGTGGTTCGAGGTAGGTACCACCATGCATGTGATCGTTGACTGGCTGTATCACGAGGGGCCGAACCCATACTCCTGTGCGGTGATGGGTGAGATCATTTCGATTGCATCCACGGTGATAGTATCGAAGTTGACGCAGCCTTTGCCGGAGGAGCATCTTGATGAGATGTTTTCGGGGCGGAATGCGGCTGCTTGAGGGTTAGATCTCTCCGCTACGCTTCGGTCAGCGTGACCCGGACGAGATGACGAAAAATCAAGCGTCATCTCGACCGTAGAGAGCGAAGCGAACGAAGCGGAGAGATCTGCCACCGCCAACACCTCAAACTTCCGGAGGGTTTTCAAACAACTTCTACCCCCATATGGGGCTGTTGTTCGCGCACCACCAACCATGCTACTTTCGAGGGCTTGGGGAGCGCAAAAGAACAACAAAGATGTCCTGGGTCGTGGCATGGGGATAACTGCAACAGGTGAGCTGGATGAGAGCGCTACGAATGAGCGCCTGATCGCCTGTCATGAATGCGACCAACTTTACAGACGGACCGAAATTCCTGAAAACGCACGCGCTGAATGTAAACGATGCGGCGCTGAGCTATACCGAAATATCCCGGATTCACTTAATCGCACACTGGCACTCAACGTCGCCGCGCTGGTGTTGTGGATCATTGCCAACGTCTACCCTTTTCTTGCACTGAAAGTGGGCGAGATTGAACAGCAGAATCTGCTGCTCGCCGGTGGTATCGCGCTGTATGAATACGGCATGGGTGAACTTGGCCTGGTGGTGTTCCTGACCAGCATCGCCTTCCCGTTTGTCACCATCGTCGGGATGATCTACCTGTTGCTACCCGTGGTGTTCGGATACAGGCCTTACCAGGTGGGCCGCGTCTACTGGTTAGTAAAAAGCCTTGAGCCCTGGAGTCTCATCAGTGTGTTTATGCTGGGCACACTTATTGCGATCGTGAAACTGCAGGACCTGGCAACGGTTGTGCCAGGGCTTTCGCTGTTCGCGTTTGTTGGTCTGCTGCTGGTCTACAGCTTTTCGCGCGCATCTTTTGCCGCGGAGGATTTCTGGCGGGAAGTCAGCGATTACGAGCTGACCGAACAGGACCTGGGCGAGAACAACACCATCCTGCATTGTCACAACTGCGACGCTATCCAGGTCGCTGCACCTGGAGAACATCACTGCAAGCGCTGCGGACTTGCGATTCACCATCGCATCGAAAACAGCATTGAGCGATCCTGGGCCTTCCTGTTTGCCGCCGTGCTGATGCTGATCCCGGCAAACCTCTACCCGGTAATGACTGTTCAGAAGCTCGGCAAAGGGCAACCTGACACCATCATCTCCGGCATTATTCATCTTATGGAAGGTGGTTTGTACGGCCTCGGATTTATTGTGCTGTTCGCCAGTATCATTGTGCCATTTGCCAAGCTTTTCTCTCTCAGCTTCCTGCTCTATTCCGTCCAGACCCGATCCAATTGGCGCCCGCGTGATCGCACGTTTTTGTACCGCGTGACGGAGGTCATCGGTTCATGGTCCATGGTGGACGTTTTCCTGGTTGGTTTACTGGCCGGTCTGGTGAGTCTCGGCCTGCTTGCCAACGTAACGCCGGGCGTCGGTGCCACCTTCTTCGGCGCCGCAGTTATCCTGACGATGTTTGCCGCCATGAGTTTTGACCCGCGTTTGATCTGGGATAACACAGACCCTGAGGCGATTATCGAATGAGTGAAATCGATACGCCGCGCGTCACTACTCGCCGAATGCCATCCATTGTCTGGCTGGTGCCAATCGTCACGCTTATTGTTGGTGGCTGGCTGGTGGTACGAACGTTAACCGAGCAGGCACCGACGGCCACCATCAGTTTTCAGACAGCCGATGGTATCGAAGCCGGTAAAACCAAAATCAAGTACAAAAGTGTCGATATCGGCCTCGTTGATGAGATCAACTTTGCAGAGAACTTCGACCACGTTGTCCTGACTATCAGCCTGAACCAGGGCCTGGACAGCTTCCTTAAGCGCAACACTCGTTTCTGGGTGGTCAGGCCACAACTATCAGTGCGCGGTGTATCCGGGCTCAGCACCCTGATCTCCGGCAGTTATATTGAAATCGACCCGGGCCCCGGTGCGCCGCAAAATCATTTTGTCGGTCTTGAAGAAGTGCCACTGATCACCACCGAGGACGCCGGCACCAAGATCACATTGATATCAAACAACCTCGGCTCCATCGGACGCGGCTCGCCCATCTACTACCAGGGGATACTCGCTGGTGAGGCTTTGGGTTACGAGCTGGCTGGTGACGCACAGAGTGTTTATATCCATGCTTTTATCAGGGATCCCTTCAACCAGCTGCTGCGCGGCAACTCCCGCTTCTGGAACGTTTCAGGTGTTGATCTCTCGATGGGCGCTGACGGCATTGAGGTAAGGACAGCCTCCGTCACGTCACTTCTGTTTGGCGGTATCTCCTTTGACACGCCGGATTCACTGGAGCGTAGTGTCGCCGACGTTTCTGACCTGGTTTACACGCTGCATGAAAGCAAGCGCGAGATCGAAGAGCAGACCTTCGCGAGGAAGATCCAGTTTGTCATGTACTTCACGGGCTCCGTGCGCGGGCTTTCAGCCAGCGCGCCTGTTGAGTTCCGTGGTATCCGCGTCGGCGAGGTCATCGACATCCGCATGGAATTCGACATGGACGAGACCGCTTTCCGGATTCCTATCCTGGTTGAGCTTGAACCTGATCGCATCATCCACCGCGACCAGGAAGCACAGATTTCCCCGGAACAGACCTTTGCAGAGCTCATCGACAAGGGGCTGCGGGCAAGACTCGCCACAAGCAGCCTGCTGACAGGTCAACTTTTTGTCGAACTCAACATGTACCCTGGCGCTGACCTCAACCTGGTTGCGGATAAATCGATTCCTTACCCGGAGCTGCCAACCCTGCCAGGTGCACTTGAAGGTATCAGTCAGTCAATCGCCGGTGTGGTTGCGAAGATCGAAGAAATCGACATCGCTGCACTGGGCGAGAGCATCAACGGTATTCTTGAAGGTGCCGATGAACTTGTGAACAAGTCGAAGGGTGAAGAAACCGTCACCGACCTGCAGGCTTCCATGCGTGCACTACGCAATGTGCTTGAAAACGTGGATGAAGGTAACCTCGATGAAACCATTGCCGCCGCCAATGCTGTGCTGACGAACCTGCAGAGCACGCTTAAGACCCTGGAAGTCACCCTGTCGCCTGATTCACCGCTGCAGTACAACGTCATCCAGGTAACCGGCGAACTTGAGGAAACAGCAAGGGCTATCCGCTCGCTGGTGCAGACCCTGGAACGTCAACCGAACTCACTGATATTTGGCCGCAAGGCCGCGCAGGAGGATCAATAATGAGAAAGCCCGTCTCCATTTATGGGCTGTTGTTGCTACCTACCCTGCTGCTTACTCTCTCGGGCTGCGCTTCTTCCGGCGAGAACCCGCTGCGCTACTACCTGATTGAACCCATCGAGACAGACATGGGCGTCGCCAGCGAACCCTCGGTTGAGATCCTGGACCTCGACATCCCGCAGTATCTTGAGCGCTTCCAGATCGCGACACGCAGCGACGGCAATCAGCTGGTCTTTTCTGACAACAACCAGTGGGCCGAATCCCTGCGCAAAAACCTGATGCGCACCATGGCGACCAATCTCTCGAACCTGCTTTCAACCGCGGACGTGAGCACACCATCACATCGCACCGGCACACAGCCTGACTATCGGTTAAAGATTTTCCTGCAGGCATTTGAGCGTAATGCCGACGGCTACGTGCAGCTGACTGCACGCTGGCACCTGTCAGAGGAGGGCCATGCGGAAACCCACATGACCAGGCTTGAAAGTGATCGCGCCATCGGCCGAGGTGACTACCGGCAACTGGTCGCAGAAATGCAGTCGCTATTTGCTTCACTGTCTACAGAGATCGCGACTGCAATTGCAGCACGGGAAGAACAACGGAGCGATTCATGAATCGAGTCTTATCGATAGTCTCCGCCTGCCTGATCGCGTTTACGGCTCAGGCCGAACCATTTGATAGGAGTGTTTCCGGCTCGGAGATCATGCAGGCCGTCTACGAGATGCATGAACAGTACCCCTACGTTTATGAAGAGCAGTCGATGATTCTCATCGACCGTAATGGCCATAAGGAAACACGCAAGCTTAAACGCTACTCAAGGGTCAACATGGAAGGTACGGCCAACTTCCTGCTGCTGTTCGAGTCACCGGTCGAGGTGAAGGGCGTCGCCATGCTGGCATCCCGCACCAAAGACGGCGACACCGAGCAGTCTTTCTTCCTGCCCGCCTTTGGCGACCGGATGATCAGGAATGGTTCCAACTCAGCACATGGCGACGAAAATTTTCTCGGTACTGACTATTCCATTGAGAACCTGATCGGCGAAGGACTCGATGACAATATTCATGTACGCGCCGACGACCAGATCATTGACGAACGCGGCTACTACGTCATCGACGTTTTTGAGAAAGAAGCGCAGGACAAAGCCGTGCGCCGACACTTCATATTGCACGACAATCTCTTCATTGCGCGCACCGATCACTACGATGAAATGGGTCGCTTGAAAAAGCGCCAGACCCAACATGACCTGGTGAATGTGCATGGTGACATGTGGCGCTCCAACATGATGCTGATGGAAAACAAGACACAGCAGCATCGTACTGTCATCAAGATCGACCGCCGCATCTTCTCAGCCGACTACGTACCTGAGGAGGTTTTCACCGCCCGATGGATTATCGAGAACGCGCCGCGCATCGATGAGATGCCCGGTGCAATCGACGAGCCTGCTACAGAGGTTGTCAGTCGTGATTGAGGGCCTGTTTACCCTTGGCATTCGTTTCCAGGCAGCGGTTGCCACGCTGGTTGTCGTCCTGACGGTCTTCCTCGGCATCGGGATGACACGCCTTGAGATCGACACCAGCTTTAACAGTCTCATCCCCGGCGACGAACCAGAGCGACTGGTCTACCAGCGTGTCATGGACGAATTTGGTTCCGACAACAAGGCCATCATCTATATCCGTGATAAAAACCTCTGGACGCCCGAAAAACTGGAGCGACTGGACCAGATCGTCAGGGATTTAAAAGAGACCGATCACGTTACTCGTGTGGACAGCCTTTTCAGCCTGCGCACCATACAGGGCGAAACCACCGCTGACGGCCAGCGCAATATCGAATCCAGCCTTGTTATAGAAGGCCTACCACAGACAGAAGCTGAAGCGGATATCGCCCGCCAGCGAGCCATCAGCAATCCGCTTTATATCGGCAACCTCTTTTCAGCGGATGGAGACGTCACCGCGGTCATCGTTACGGTTGCAGACGTGGAAGATGAAGAGGACTTCTCCCTGGATCTGTTTGCCGCCATGCAAGCGATCATCGACCGGGAAGCAGAAGGGTTCGAACAGATATTCCAGGTCGGCCCACCAAGAATTAATGCCGAACTTCGCACCAGCCTGACCGATGACTTTAAACTGCTGGGCCCGCTGTCATTTATTGTGCTGGTGGGTTCGATCCTGTTCTTCATGCGCAGCGGTCTTGCTGCCATTGTCCCCATTATCACCTCCGGCCTGGCCATCGTCTGGACCTTTGGCCTGATGGGATGGCTCGGTATTCCGCTCAACATCCTGTCAGCGATGATTCCTTCGCTCATCATCGTCATCGGTTCAACCGAAGACACACATATGATGGCGGCGTTCTTTCGTGGGCTGGCCGAGCGAGCAAAGGCAGGGCACGAGAGGGTCAGCCGTGAAGATCGCATGTTTGCGATTGCCTACATGGCAAAACACACAGGCCTGCCCATGCTGCTGACGGTTTTCACCACGGTGCTCGGTTTCGCCAGTAACCTGTTTGGCAACATCGTGCTGATCCAGCACTTTGCGGTGGCATCTACAACGGCGATCCTGTTCAACGGCATCATCACGGTACTGGTTGTGCCACCCCTGCTGCGCCGTTTCGGCAAGGCCATGGGCAAGGGCAAATCGGCGCAGGAACTTTATGGCAACAACCTGCCCGACCATATCATCCGTACCTTCCGTATTTCGCAGGACCGCTTCCCGGTGATGGTGCTGGCGCTGACGCTTCTGCTGTGCAGTTTTTTTACATACCAGGCGTCACATCTGTACGTCACCAACGATCCGCTTTCCTACTTCCCTGAACAGCGACCGCTGATCCAGGACACACGCAAGATCCATGAGGACCTGGCCGGTATCAAGGTTTTCTTTGTGACGCTCGAATCGGAGAACGACAAGGCATTCCTTGAGCCGAGAAACCTGACGAGGATCTCAGAAATCCAGGCCTTCATGGACAAGCAGGGCGTGTTCGACAGCACGCTTTCGCTGGCCGATCACTTGAAGTACGTCAACGCGGAGTTCCAGGGGAGTTTTTCTGAAGATGCCCTGCCCACGTCACGTCAGCTGATTGCCCAATACCTGCTGTTCTTCCATCGCAGCGAACTGGAAACCTACATCTCTCACGACTACCGGCGTGCCAACATCGTGGTACGCCACAATATTTCGGATTCGCATACGCTGAACCAGTATGTCTCGGAGCTGAAAGATGCCGTCACAAAAATTGCAGGCAATGATATCGACGCACGGGTGGTGGGGGAAAACCTGCTGGTCAACCAGGCAGCCGAAAGCCTGATGGTGTCCCAGGTGCAGGCACTTGTGCTCCTGCTTGGGCTGATATTTGTCCTGATGTCGATCATGTTTACGTCGCTTAAAGGCGGCGCAATCGCGATGATCCCATCGATCATACCGATAGTCCTCATGTTCGGCATCATGGGACTCCTTGGCATACCACTCAATCCAGGCACGGCGATGGTTGCGGTGATTGCCGTCGGTATCGCCATTGATGGCACCATCCATCTGCTGGCGCATTACAACGAACTGTGCCGGACCACGTCCGACTATGAAGGCGCGGTACACCAGGCAGTACAGGAAGTTGCGACTCCGTTAATCGTCTCTAGCCTCGCATTGGCACTGGGCTTTGGCATCCTGCTACTGTCTAACTTTACTGTAGTGGCGCAGTTCGGCGCACTGGCTGCAGCGACGATGTTGATTTCCATCTTTGCCAACCTGCTGATCACCCCGATCATCATGACGCGCATTCGACTGGTTGGCCTTTACCAGATTATTGCGATGAAGGTGGACCAGCAGGTCCTGGAGCACAGCCCATTGTTTGAAAATATGACCAACTACCAGCGACGCAAGGCGATCCTCATTTCAGAGATTCACGAGTTCGAAGCAGGTGAACGATTGGTCAACCAGGGTGATATCGGTCGGAACATGTACATGATCCTGGACGGAGAGGCCCGGGTTGAACGCAGAGACGGCGATGAGACGCGTGTTCTGGCGGAGCTGAAACCAGGCCAGATCTTCGGCGAGATCGGCTATATCAAGGAGATCGAAAGAACGGCGGATGTCATCGCAACGACGCCTGTATCTGCGCTCAACTTTGAATACCACCGCATGCAGAAGGACCTCAAGTTCTTCCCTAATATCGTCGCCAAACTCAACTTCAATATCTCAGGCATCCTGGGAGAACGCCTCGCGGACGTGTACGAGTCCGGAAGATGAGTTTCGCGGCAGTACCGGCAGGTACTGCACGATTGGGCACCCGAGGCCACGATCAGATGGCATATGTGTAAGCGAGCGGGTCCCCGGTACGCCTCATGGCCGCCAGCGTTGCACCCCATTAACCCTTAGACTACTGGTGCATCAGGATAAGAAAGCCGAGTAACTCGACCCAGGCACCAACAAAGCTGAACGAGAACCAGAACGATACGCCCAGCACGCCGAGACCTATCCCGAGCAGCAACACAAGGAAGCCCACGCCATTTAAGAGCGGGCCGATGCTCTTGATATCCACGTTATCAATGTTCATGACCGCAAATTAACGCAGGCGTTTCAACTTAGGTATGGCAGAGCTTACCCATAAGTTGCACCCCACTGTTTATGCGGCTTCCCGAGCACACATAAGCCGCATTACAATGACGTTATGAAACTTATGGCTGCAATCGTCTGGCTCTCTGCCATCTTTTTTATGGTGTATGGCCTGCTGTTCACCTTTCTGCCATCGATCATGGCATCTGCGGTGACCGGATCGGGTCCTGATACCGCCTCTTCCATGATCGACTTCAGATCTACCTACGGCGGTCTGCAATTCGGTGTTGGCCTGATCCTCGCTGTACTCGCCAATTCAGACAAGACACTGCCACTCGGGCTGCTCAGCGTCACCATTATCCTCGGCGGCATGGCCCTGGCTCGCGCCTGGGGTATCTACGTGGACGGTAACCCTAATATCGTCATGTACGTGTACCTGGTCATGGAATCAGGCACCGCCTTTGTCACGCTGATCGGTTACGCGATGGCGCGGCGTTAATGTCACCTGAAAAATTCAACGTCACGACAGAGATTGTTGAAAGGCTTATCAGTGAGCAGTTCCCACACTGGTCAAATGAAGTTGTTAAACCAGTTGATAAAGGCGGCTGGGACAACGGGACATTCCACCTTGGTGATGACAAGCTGATTCGTCTGCCGTCGGCGGAATACTACGTTGCGCAGGTAGCCAAGGAGCAGACGTGGCTACCGAAGCTGGCGCCACAGCTGCCGCTGCCAATACCCACGCCGCTAGCGCAGGGTTCAGCAAACAGTGAATACCCATGGCCCTGGTCAATCTACAACTGGATTGATGGTGCGCCGGCCAATGAACAGAACATCACCGATATGGACCAGTTTGCCGATGACCTGGCGGGCTTTATGAAAGTATTGCAACAGGCCAGCACTGATGACGCGCCACCTGCAGGTCAACACAACTTTTTTCGAGGCGGTGATTTTTCAATCTACGAAAAGCAATCCAGGCACAGCATTGAGGCGTTAGAGGATCGCATCGATGGAGAAGCCATGACTCAAATCATCGACGACGCGGTGGCATCCAGCTTCGACGATACGCCCGTCTGGGTGCATGGCGACATCGCGCCTGGCAACCTGCTGGTTAAAGACGGTCAGCTGTCGGCGGTGCTCGATTTCGGCTGCTGCGCGATTGGTGATCCCGCTTGTGACCTGGTGATCACATGGACATTTTTTACCGGCAGTGCTCGAGATGCGTTTCGCAACGCCTTCGATTCTGATCAAGCCACCTGGCAACGCGCGAGAGGCTGGGCCTGCTGGAAGGCCATGCTGGTATTGCAGAACCCCGATGCCACCAACGCACCGGAGGCGGTAAACTCCATGAGAGTTGTGGAGGACGTCATTGCAGAACGCTGAACTGGCGGTAGAAGTCTAGGGGCAGAATCACTCGCCATGGGTGCAGGCCGTACTGCTTGGTCTGCACGACAGGCGCATCAAACATCACGTTCGTACCGCTACACCGCCAGCGCTGTTTCTCAAGGCGGGTGTCATGATGCCCGCCGCTCGTATCAATGACGGGCCATGGATGCTCGATTCGGCCAGCATCTTGAAGGAACTTGGATTCGACTCCGTTAGCGCAGACGATGCTAAAGCTATCGGCCGTGCCTGGACCGGTGTAACGCACCGCACCGACAACGCTCTCAGGTTCTTTAACCGGTTCAGCATGGCAGGTGATCCTGGCCCTTCATTTCTCGGCAGAACCTGGCATAACTTCTGGCGGAGCTTTTCCACCTGTTACTTTTTCACGCTTATCAGTGGACTTAACCTCTTTTTCAAGCGCCCGGACCCCGACAACTTTGGCGATCAGTACCTGTATTGGGAAAAGCGGCTCGATAACCAGGACTTCATGAACGGGCAGGAACCGGATATCGTCGACTTTCAGTTGTTTGGTATCGTGCAATGTCATGCCAGTATTCCGGTGCCCCCAATGGACCCACTCATACATGATGAGCGACTGGGTAAGCTGCGCGACTGGGTTCTGCGTATGCAGGCACGGTTTGTCGACTATCCCTACCTTTATTCGAGGTATTACTTCGAGTCCGATGCCCGAATGCCGTACCAGGCCGACCTGTTTCAGCGAGGTGTGTTCTGGCTCGGTGCAGGAGCCATGATCGTCTCGTTCCCCATCACCGTGCCCCTTATCGCTTTCGCGGTATTCAGGGGGCGACGTGTCTAGCCTCGAACAACTTGTCCGTTACTCGCTATGGCTGACCGCGCCTTTTAACCTTATCGCGGGTGTTGCCTTCGCCTTCCCCGACAGCGTGCTAGGACATCTCATTACTATGCCTGCCGGATCACACCCGTTTTATGCCTATATGAGCGGCGCGCTGATAGCGCTATTCGGGTTCTGTTACGCATGGCTTGCCTTGCAGGAGCGTATCAACGGCCCGTTGTTGCTGGTAGGTGCGATTGGCAAAACCCTCGCTGTGCTGATTGCCTGGATACTCTTCCTCTCGGGAGATCTCACGATCATCCTGGCCGTGTTGATCACAGGTGACCTGCTCTTCGCGAGCCTCTGGTATTACTACCTGTTGAACCGAACTGAAGCATAGAGAGGCGCCGGTGTAACCATGGGTATCACGATCGGCTCAATCGTCATGCTCTGTTACCACTGGCAGGAAGCCGTGGCTTTCTGGAAGGCCGCCCTGCACTACGAGGTTGAACACATCAATGAGGCTGGTGACTTTGTCATTCTATGCGATCCCAAGGGCCGTGGCCCAAACCTGTCGCTGGATAAGGTGGCACACAAAAGGGAAGGTAAAAGAAGCAGGCTACACCTGGATCTGTATACCACCGAACAGGCAGCAGAGGTTGAGCGCCTCGTCAGGCTAGGCGCAAGCCGGTACCCGTGGAACTATCCATCCGGCGCTGATTATGTTGTGCTGGCAGACCCGGATGACAATCTTTTCTGCATTGTGCAGGTAGACGAGGACAGGGCATGAATCTAACTGAAGCATCAAGGCGCGCAATCGCCGTAAGGGAGCTGTACGAACAGTTGGAAACCCGTCGTTACGGTCGCGCCTGGAACACCGAGGAACTGGCCCTCGGCATGATGGGTGACATGGGCGACCTCGCCAAGCTGATCCAGGCGCACGAGGGTGTTCGCAACATAGCAGATGCTGATACCAAGCTCGCACATGAGCTAGCGGACTGCCTGTGGTCTGTACTTGTACTGGCAGACAAGTGCGGTGTTGATATTGAAGCCGCCTTCAGCCGCACCATGGATGAACTGGAGAGCCACGTTGCAGCCCAGTTGAGAACTAGCTAGGGGAATTTGATGGGTAATCGAAACGAACAATACAAAGGGATAGTGCCGTATCTCTTCTTTGACGACGCAGAGGCGGCTGTCACCTGGTATTCAAAGGTATTCGGCTTTGAAGAGATCGGCACCTGGAAGAACGACGATGGAAAAATCCAGAATGCAGAGATGAGAGTTGGCACAACCGAGATCTGGCTTGATGGCGGCGGGCGCCGGGAATATAACGACGATCGTCCAAACTGGATCGGCATCTGGGTTGATGACGTTGATGCAGTGTACGCGCAAGTTCAAGCCGCCGGCGTTGAATGCGAGCCACCGGTTACACGTGAGTTCGGCGTGCAAATGCTGACAGTGGATGACGGGATGGGGCATCTCTGGGGATTTATCAAAAGGACGGATCAATCATGAGCGATGTTAACGTTGTAGACATCAAGGCGTTTGTACCTGCTGAGGATTTTGAGCGATCAAAAGCGTTCTATCAGGCGCTGGGGTTTACCAAGAACTTCGAAACAGACAGCGTCGCAGAGATGCAGCTTGGCGAGTTTCGATTCCTGCTGCAGAACTTCTACGAGGAGACCTTTGTAAAGAACTTCATGATGCAGCTTATGGTCACGGACCTCGACGCCTGGTGGCCAAGTGTAGAGTCAGTCGCAAAAGAGTACGGGGTGCAGGCACGAGCACCGGAAGAGCAACCCTGGGGACAGAAGATCCTGTACCTGTGGGACCCTGCTGGTGTGCTGTGGCATATCGCTGAGTCGCGATGACGTTTTCGTTTACGTCATCTCGATTGGAGCGAAGCGGAACAGAGAGATCTACTGCTCGCGAGACATAGACGATGAGATCTCTCCGCTTCATGGCCTTCGGCCATTACGGTCGAGATGACGCCGTCGTCGTTGAGGCGGGCCTGACCTAGTTAACTTCCAGAAAATCCTTCTCAGGCAACGCAGGATGTTGCACCGACGGTAATGTCTGGTACCAGAAAGCCACTGACGCTATATCATCCTGCAAGGGAAGATACCGCCGCCCGGATCGCCAGCCCAGCGCCTGGATTGTCACCCGCAGATTCTCCTTGAACCGGACCGGATCAGAGATATGCCAGCGATACATGCCAAAACGCTGCTGGCTGCTATAGCGACCATCCGGACGAATCACCTGGTGTAGCCCTGCCTGCGGTGTGGTGAAAGTAGTGTAACCACCATTGTCTTTGCCGAGATCAAAATTGTAGGACCCGCAGAAGTAATCCTCCGTACCTGTGCCGCAAATGGTCGGGAACGCATCATCACCATCCATGTAGAACTTGATCTCTCCTTCACCCCACCAGCCCCGGTTGTTCACACCCCAGGCCATGTAAGTGCCTACGTACTGGCCTGCCCCGGTGACATCATCAACGATGGTGTAAACGTCCTTGTATGGCAGCGGATTAACCCGCCTGAACTGCGCATGGAAATAGGCGCAGTCTTCCGGCACCTCCGTTAAAGTGTAGTTCACCTGGTAGTAAAGCACCATCGGTTCAACGTCGATATTGGTCATGGTGATGCGACATCGCTTTCGAAAAGGCATCTCCCAATAGCAGTTGAACGCGCTACCGGGATTGACGCAGACAGCAAGGGAACTCAGTTGGGCAAACTTGCCCCAGCCCATACCAAAAAAATCACCCACCGGGCATTCGACACTGGGGTGTTCCTGGTCATCCCAGTAAATCCTCAGAATGGAGAATCGCCAGTTCCCCGTCGGCGTCATCCATATCTGCTGAATAGCGCCCTGCCCATCTATGTCGGCAAGCGTGAACGT
This sequence comes from Pseudomonadales bacterium, assembly GCA_963921285.3. Classification (GTDB taxonomy): domain Bacteria; phylum Pseudomonadota; class Gammaproteobacteria; order Pseudomonadales; family Azotimanducaceae; genus UBA9659. The sequence goes on along the minus strand of CAWUFD020000015.1, from coordinate 3,305,601 downwards.
CTCACCCGCCTCGATCCGAACCGACGGCGAAATCTTCCAGCCCTGTCCCAGTTCACGGCCATGTTCTGCACCAGTGCCTTCCGTTGCCATGCCGCCCTTGCCTTTCTCACCGGTAAAGTTCTCCGGTGATATCGAGCGCGACTCAGCGACAGACAGCCGCGATATGTTGCCAAGATGAAGTCCCAGACCATTAAACGCCATAACGCATCTCCCCTGCTGCAGCAGTTACAATAGGTGTTTTTACCCTAAGGAATATACATGAGTCGGCAGGACAGGATCAGGGCAGCCGCCCAGGGCTACGTGGACCGTCAACAGTTCAGTGGTATCGAATGGTACGTTGAGGCACGCGGCAAAAAGCTTGCCGAAGGCCAGGTGGGCACTGCAGATGGCACTGCACCGATTCCCGAGAAGGCACTCTACCGCATCTATTCGATGACCAAGCCGATTGTCTCTGTGATGACGCTCATCCTCATTGAGCAGGGACGGATGCGACTTTACGACATGCTGCCGCAATACAACCCAGCGTTTCAGGCGATGCGTGTGCTGCTGCCGGACGGCTCACTGTTACCGGCGCATCGCCCCATCACCATTGAAGATCTGCTGACTCACCGGGCAGGTTTCAGCTATGAGTTCATCACCGGCTGTCATATCGCACCCGGTTACGACGCCATCAACCTGACATCAGACGGCCAGGGTTCACTGGACGACATGATGGCGCAACTGGCAACTCAACCGCTCGCATTCCAGCCGGGCACCCAGTATCGCTATAGCGTGTGTACAGACGTGCTGGCGCACTGTTGTGAGAAAGCGACTGGCCAATCCATGCGGGAACTCCTGAAGGAGTATATTTTCGAGCCGCTCAACATGGATGACACCGACTACTTTGTTCCCGCTGACAAACAATCCCGCCTGATGCCAATGTTCGGGATCGAAGCAATTTCAGACATGCCTGCTTTAGACCCGCCCCAGACCCAGGAGCTCACACCGTCTGACGTTGAGGAAATGTATCCGTCTAACAAGGAAGATTTTGTTCGCGGCGGTCACGGGCTTTATTCAACGCTCGCAGACTACACCAAGTTTGCCCGGATGCTGCTGACCGGCAGGTGCCCCGGCGGCGAGGTCATCCTGTCCCGCACCATGTTGACCATGCTGCAGACCAACCGCATTCCAGCAGAGCAACTGCCACTCAAGATCGGACTGAATCCCCTGCATGGTTATGGATGGGGACTTGGCGTGCGCGTCATGATGGACGTTGGCAAGTCACTCAGCCTCACCGGCGACGGTGAGTTTGGCTGGGCTGGTGCCGCCAGCACCTACTTCTGGGTAGACCCCCGGGAAGAGATGATCGGCGTCATCATGACCCAGTATCTCGGTTCTATTCTGCCGTTGTCAGATGACATGAGAACCGCCGCTTACCAGATGCTTGCCTGATAAGTGGATTCCATGAACACCGCAATGACACGATGGGCAATCCCCGCCATTGTTTTTGCGGTTGTTATATCGGCTTACTATCTCACAGCCCCCAGAACCATCACGCTGGAGGACGCGGGGTTATTCCAGATGGTATGCCACCAGGGTGGGCTGTCTCATCCGCCGGGCTATCCGCTTTTCACCTTCGCCTGCCAGGCGCTCACCTTTGAACCGACAACGCTGAACGGCAACCTCATCTCAGCGTTGTTCGGGGCGCTTGCCGCGGTTGCACTCTATTTTGTTGCACTGGGACTACTCGGTAATGTTGCACTCGCGGCCACAGCCGCGATGACCTATGCCTTTTCCGCAAACTTCTGGGCGCAGGCAACAATCATCGAGGTATACACGCAGGCAGCCATGATGTTCTTCATCTGTTGGCTATCGTTCGCCCGATATGTGGAAAGCCTGGACCTGCGCTGGTGGTATCTAAGCTGCTTTCTTTCAGGGCTTGCCCTATGCACGCATCTGCCACTCATTGTTCTGGCGGCACCAGCGCTGCTTGCTATCTGCTGGCCGGCACGTGACGAGATCATCCGTAACCTGCGCCGACCTGCCTTCATCGCGGGCTCAATTGCAGCAGGGTTCCTCGGACTGCTGCCTTATCTCAGCCTGTTTCAGTCAGACCCGGTTGCCGCGGTTTTTGGTGGCATCAATTCACCGGGCGAGTTTGTTTCTTACATAACCCGGGAGCACTATTCGGACCAGCAGTTGGGTGCTGGCATGGAAGACAAACTCAGCTTCCTTGCGTGGCTGCCGCTCGAGACCATGCGGCAGCTGGGTTTTGTCCTGTCACTGCTTGCTGCGGCAGGCCTTGTCTTCAGCATCAGGCGATACCCGCCTTTCATTTGGATTGCGCTCCTGCTGAACTTTCTCATGCCAACGGTTGTCCTGTTGCTGATGCTCGGTTTTGTGTTTGACCGGCACGGGCAGTCGATCTTTATGCCGTACCCCACCATCGGCTACGCCTCGCTGGCAATCTGGGTGGTGATGGGCATCGCAGGTTTCGCGAGCGTCATCAACAAACATGTGTCACTGGTTACCGGGCTGCTAGGCGCCCTCACAGTGGCACTCACGCTTTACGTCAACGCGGCCTACGCTAACCGCAGCCAGGATCACTGGGTTGAAGACTACTTCCTAACGGTTTTACAGAGTCTTGAAGAAGACAGCATTCTCTTTACCGCCGGTGATCTGGTCACCCACCCGGTTGGGCACCTGCACCAGGTGGAAGGACACGTCGCATCTATCGATGTCTACGATTGGGATGGCCTGGTGTTCAACAACCGCCTGGTCGATGTTTTCGAGAGCCGCTCAAAAAAAGATGCATTCCTGATCGATTACATCCAGAAAGCTAACCGACCGGTTTACCTTATCCAGCGCAGGATTGAACCGGTCACCGATTACGGACTGTTTTTCCAGTTCAATTCCCGCGGCAACGAGATTGTCTTTCTCGACGAGGCGGAAATATTTCTCGACGGCATGCTGGACCTTTATGAAAGCGGCAACATTGTCAGGCAACAGGAGCTGGAGCTGGCCGACTTTATCCTGGCGCGATACATGCGGCAGTATGGTAACTTTCTTTCAACAGGCGGCGCGCTGAGCGAGGCACAGCAAACGAGATTCTCACGCCTGCAGGCCACCTTCCCGGGCAAGATGATGATGCTGGAGCAACTGGTTGTGCGGGCCGAGACCGCTGAAGCGCGCGCAGCACTGGCACCACTCGTTCAGGCGGCACTTGAGCAAAGACCGCCACAGCTAGAGCGCAAACACGAGGCCCGCCTGTACAGGCACGCGGCACGTGTGTTCCAGGAGATCGACCCGGCGCTCGCAGACGCTTATCTTGACCTTTCACGCCGTTATGGCGCTGAAGATCTGTAAACTACCCATGATTGTCACATTTCCCTCCGGTCGCTCGTCATAGGCTGGAAAGGGAAACTTAACGGACGACAACCATGGACATCGGGCTGCACGCACAGCACTTTCAGGAACACCAATCACTGCTTTATGGCATTGCCTACCGCATGCTCGGTTCTTACAGCGAAGCGGAAGACGCCGTACAGGATGCCTACATCAGGTGGCAGGGTGTAAACCTCAAACAGGTTGATTCGCCCGCTGCCTTTCTCGCTTCGACCGTCTCCCGGCTTTGTATCGACAAGCAGCGCCGCCGCAAGGTTGAAAAGCTGCTGTACACAGGGCCTTGGTTACCCGAACCGATCAGCGATGAGTATCTCGAGGAGATCAACGATCCTGCCTATGTCAGCGAACAGGCAGAATCCGTTTCGCTGGCTTTTATGACCCTGCTGGAAAAACTGGGCCCGGTTGAACGCGCTGTTTTTGTCCTTCGTGAAGCATTTGACCTGCCTCATGATGACATCGCCGATATGCTGGGTATTCGAAGTGCTCACTCAAGGCAGCTGTATCGCCGCGCCAAGACAAGACTGAACAGCGAACCCAGCGCCAGCATCGATGAGGATGCTGCTCGCAACCTGGTTGATAATTTTCTTGCCGCCGCTATGACAGGTGACCTCACGCAACTGCATGAGTTGATGGCGGAGGACATCATCGCCTACTCAGACGGGGGTGGGCGCGCCTCCGCTGCCATCATCCCGCTGGTTGGCAAAGACCGCGTAACAACAGTATTCCTGCATCTCTTAAAGAAAAATGCCGGCCAGCTAGCTATGGAATGGAGTCGGGTCAACGGCGAACTGGCGCTTTTGTTTAGAGAAGGTGACAAGATCCACTCTGTGCAGACTTTTGTTATGTCTGGCGGCAAGCTGCACCGGGCGTACGTGATGCGGAATCCGGAAAAACTACATTACGTGCACTAGCCGCTCCAGAGCAGCCATGGATAGCTCAGCAGGGCTATCGACCCTGGAAAAAGCGCCATAAAGAATTTTTATGTGCCAAAAACACCGCAAATGACTCATTAGACAGCATCAGCCTGCTGGGGCAGGATTCAGTCATAACTGCAAACAACTACAAGACTGGAGGGAGTCATATGTCAGAGTACGACATCGTTATTCGGAACGGGACCGTGGTAGACGGTTCAGGTGCAGACCCTGTAACAGCGGACGTTGCCATCAAGGACGGCGTCATTGCAGCCATTGGTGAAATCACCTCGTCAGGCGCCGAGGAAATTGATGCGGCCGGACATATCGTGTCCCCAGGTTTCGTTGATATCCATACTCATCTCGATGCCCAGATTGGCTGGGACCCGGATATGACACCTGTCTCCTGGCATGGAGTGACCACCGCATTGATCGGCAACTGCGGCGTGACCTTTGCGCCGTGCAAGCCTGAAGACCGTGAGCTCATGGCGCACATGATGGAAACGGTTGAGGACATTCCCAAGGAAGCCATTCTCTCCGGCCTGGCATGGGACTGGGAGCAGTATGGTGAATACATCGATTCCATCGAACGCCTTGGCACCGCCGTTAACGTTGCCGGCATGGTCGGGCACTCCGCGGTGCGCTACTACGTGATGGGTGAGCGTTCCTACGAGGAGCAGGCGACACCAGAGGAAAAGGCGCAGATGGCTGATATCGCCGCCAAGGCAATGGAGGCAGGCGCATTTGGATTCTCAACCAACCGGTTTGAACCTCATGTCGGTCCCGATGGTCGTTCGATACCAGGTACATTTGCTGAACCTGCAGAGCTAGTCGAAATCGCGAAAGCGGTGGCGCCAAAAGGCGGTCTGATGCAGGCCGTGGGTGCAACACGTGACGTACTGGAAGCAATTGCCGACGAAGGTGCTCGCGTGCTGTTCAGCTACGGTAACTCCGGTGAGGAAGGCGCAGGCGCAAAGGCTGCAAAGAATCTTGATGAGATCTGTGAAGGTCGGGACGTCACCGCGATTTCACACGTGCGCGGTTCCGGTTTCATGTTTGGCTTACAGGCCACCCTGCCGTTCAAGGGAAAAACATGGAGTGAAATTCGCAAGCTGGACCTGGCTGGTAGGCTTGCCGCCATCAACGACGATGACACGGCGGCAGCCCTGATCGAAGAAGCAAAAGCTGAGGGCGCGACGCAAATTCGATTCAAGAGCGTTTATTACCTTGGCGCAGAAGAAAAGCCGGACTACACCACTGACGTCAGCCTGCAGCAGATTGCTGATGATGCGGGTGAACACTGGGCAGAGACATTCATGCGACTGTCCCGGGAAACAGACGGCAAGGCGCTGTTCAACTTCCGCATGTTCTCCGTCAGCCTGAAAGAGCAGGCTGAACTCTTCAAGAGTCAGAACATCTACCCTGGCCTCGGCGATGCTGGCGCACACGTATCGCAAATCATGGATGCAGGCTGGTCGACCTTCATGCTGTCTTACTGGCTGCGTGACACCGGTTACTACTCCCTGCCCGAGTGCATCGAGAAGATGACGTCAGGACCTGCGCGTGTTGTCGGCCTGACCGACCGCGGCCTGCTTAAAGAGGGTATGCGCGCCGACGTCAACATCTTCAACCTGGATGAGGTGAACGAGTGCCAGCCCGAGCTGGTCCACGACTTCCCCGGCGGTGCGCCGCGATTCATCCAGCGTTCCAAGGGCTTCAAGGCGACCATCGTCAATGGCGCAGTCAGCGTCAGGGATGGTGAGATGACAGGCGTTCGCGCCGGTCAGGTGCTGCGTCACAACGCGGCGTAGCCAAAGCTATAAACAGCTGAAAAGCCGGGCCAGTGAATTGCTGGCCCGGCTTTTTTGTGTCTGCCTGCACTGCCCGCTGCACCTGCATTCACAACACCTGCACGGTTTTGAAAAAAATTTCTGCATAATTGTCGGAAACGGCCAACGTGGTTCGTCATGTATATGTGAGCTGCCTGATGAACCAGGCACGACCACATGACAACTCAATCCAAAAGGAGAATTACCATGCGATATATGTGCCTGATTTATGAAAACGAAGCCCTGCAGGCAGAACGAAGTGACGAGGACCAGGCCAAGGTGATGGAAGGCTACTTCGCTTTCACCAACAAGGCTCGTGAGGCTGGTGTCATGGAAGCCGGTGACCCGCTGCTGGAAACCAACACCGCTACCACGGTCAGGGTCAGGGATGGCAAGTCGACCAACACCGATGGCCCCTTTGCCGAAACCAAAGAGCAGCTTGGCGGCTACTACATCCTGAACTGCAAGGACCTGGACGAAGCACTCGCTTACGCGGCTGAGATCCCCGGTGCGCAATACGGGTGTATCGAGGTCAGGCCAATTATGGATCTGCCATAGATCTGCGATAGATCGGCCACAGCACATGCGACCCGGCACTTCGCCGGGTCGTGATAACCGCCATGTCAGCCAACACCGAAGAGAAGATCGCGCAAACCCTGCAATCGGCCAACGGCCGTATCCTGGGCTACCTGATCCGCGTGTGCGGCGACTTCTCAGAGGCTGAAGACCTTTGCCAGGATGTAATGATCAGCGCGCTATCCCACTGGCGTGAGGAAGGTCTGCCAGAGACACCCATTGCATGGTTGTTTACGACTGCAAAGAATCGAGCGACGGACAGGTTTCGTCAGCGAAGCAAACAAGCGTCAATCCTTAACTCACTCACGGCGGACGACGTCGAATCGGGCGATCACCTCGAGAAGGCGCTGGAAGATGATCTGCTGAGACTGATCTTTACCTGCTGCCACCCTGCTCTCGGTCAAGAAGTGCGTGTACCACTCACACTTAAGTCTGTGACGGGACTCTCTATGGAAGAAGTGGCGCGTGCGTTTCTGACACCGGTACGCACCATGGAGCAAAGGCTGGTTCGAGCGAAACGAAAAATTACGGCAGCTGGAATAGCCTACGAGGTGCCCACAGGTAATCAGCTTGAACCAAGACTGGACAGCGTCATGCAGACACTCTACCTGCTGTTCAACGAAGGTTATTCGGCAACCTCCGGTGAGGACCTGGTGCGAGCTGAACTCTGCATCGAGGCAATTCGTCTCACGACCCTGATGCAAAAACTCTTTCCCGGCCGGGCAGAACTGATGTCATTACTTGCGTTAATGCTGCTGCAGGATTCACGCAGGGAGGCACGCACTGCGCCTGATGGCAGCCTTGTGCTGCTCAAGGACCAGGATCGTTCACTCTGGAACGAGCGCCAGATCCAGCAGGGCGCTGCACTGCTCGATAAAGCGCTTCACCTGCGCCAGGCACCGGGTACTTATCAGCTGCAGGCATCAATTGCGGCGCTACATGCAGAAGCCACTTCACCCGATGAAACCGACTGGTCCCAGATCTCCTTGCTGTATCGCAGGCTGCTGGATCTCGACTATACGCAGGTGCTGCATCTCAATTACGCCGTTGCCGTGAGCATGTCCGGCCAGGTGGAGACTGCCCTCCAGGAACTGCTTTCACTGCAGGATGTGTTGGCCGACTACTATCCGTTCCAATGTGCGCTGGCAGACTGTCACCGGAAGCTTGGCGCACATGCTGATGCTGTAAGCGCTTATCAGCGGGCGCTGGCACTCACCGGCAACGAATCGGAAAAACGATTTATCGCAGGCAGACTGGCCGAGCTCGAAGCACTGCCCTGACAGCAAACTTCCGCTGATCCGGGCTATTATCAAGGCTTTTGGTCAGGAGAAATCTCATGTCAGGCGTCAGAGAATTTGCGGGACAGGTATCCCAGAGCATTACCGGTGGACTTAACTGCGCACTTACACTGCTGGGCGATCAGCTCGGTCTGTACAAGGAGCTTGCGGCTAATGGCCCGCACACCAGCGGGACACTGGCTGCCCCGCTTGGCCTGTCAGAGCGCTGGGTTCGGGAGTGGCTGTACCAGCAGGCCTGTATCGGGCAGGTTTCATACAACGAGGCTGACGACAGTTTCTACCTGACGCCCGAGGCTGTCGCTGTCCTGGCTAACCCCGAACATCCCGCCTACATGGGCGGCATGTTCCAGTCTGTTGTCGCCATCTACGACACGGTGGACCAGCTGCCTGATTGCTTCAGGTCCGGTGTTGGCCAGAGCTTTGACGACAAGGGTGAGAATTGCGCCTGCGGCATTGAAAGGATGAGCCGCAAGTTCCAGACAGATCACCTGGTGCCGGATCTGCTACCCCAGATGGACGGCATCGTCGAGCGACTTAGCGGTGGCGCCCGGGTTGGTGATGTGGGCTGCGGCGGCGGCACTTCAACCATCGCCATGGCAAAAGCTTTCCCTGCCAGTGAGTTTATTGGTTATGACATTTCTGAACATGCACTGGAGCGAGCAAGGAACAACATCAGGGATGCCGGGGTCAACAATGTTAGACTCTGCAACCCCTTAACTGAGCCGTTACCTGAAGACGCCAGTTTCGATTTCATCACCACTTTTGATGTGATCCATGATTCGACACACCCGGAAGACCTGATCAGCGCCATTCGCAAATCACTTCGTGATAACGGCACCTGGCTCTGTGCTGACGCGAAAGGAATGCCCACATTCGCCGAAAACCTGAAAGACAATCCGATGGCGACACTTGCCTATTCATTTTCGGTTACGGTCTGCATGTCGGCGGGGCTGTCGACACCCGATGGCGCCGGGCTTGGCACACTGGGCTTTCATGAGCAAAAAGCACGGCAGATGACCGAAAACCTGGGGCTTCAGTCGTTTTGAGGTTGTGCCGTTTGAAGGCGATGCCTTCAACTCGTTTTACGACATCAGACCCTAATCTAAAAACACGAGCCAGGATAAAGCAGCCATGCCAGTAAAGCGCTTCGAGATTACCAACCGATTTGATTTTGCCGAGGGGAAACCCATGGGCGAGTTCGGCGTCTTTGAGCAGATTGATGGCCAGGTGACCTTTGCGGTTGACCCGCTCGCCCCGGCTAACGAACGCGTTTTCGATCTTGAACTGGCACCCAGAAATGAAGACGGCCTGGTTGAGTTCTCCTCTGATTTTTCCATGGTTACACCCAAATCAGGCAATGGTAACGGCAAGCTGATCATCGATGTGCCCAACCGCGGTAACAAGCTGGTCGCATCGATGTTCCACCGGGTGCCTGCTGTTATGCCGGAGGATCGAGACAAGCCGGGGGACGCCTTTCTCTGCAGGCAGGGATATACCTACCTGTCGATCGGTTGGCAGTGGGATGCACAGGGCGAGAATATTCTCATCAGCCGGGTGCCAGAGGCACTCAAGGACGGTGAGCGTCTTTCCGGTGAAATCATGATGAAACTGCAACCGGACAGAAACCGGGAGTACCTTGCCCTCGTCCAGTTGGGTCAGTTACATCCACCCTACCCCGTAAACATCGACGCATCGGTCAATCGGCTGTATGTCAAAGACCATGGGGGAGCGCAACGGCAACTCATCGACCGGGATCGCTGGAGCTTCAGCAAAAAGGGCGAGACAAGTGATCGGCACATCACCCTCGATGGAGACTTTGAGAAAGGGCGGCTTTACGAACTGGTTTATGAAACAACCGGCGCACCGGTTGTCGGCTGCGGCCTGCTGGCAATCCGTGATATCGCAAGCTGCCTGAAACACAACAAGACAGAACTGCTTGATCATGGCTTTGATCAGGCTTATGCATTTGGGGTTTCCCAGACCGGCCGGGTCCTTCGCACGTTGTTGTATGAGGGGCTGAACGTGGATGAGTCATCACGCAAGGTGTATGACGGCTTGTTCCTGCACATCGCAGGGGGTCAGCGTGGAGACTTTAACCACCGCTTTGCCCAGCCAACCGTTGCGGACATACCATCTTTCGGTCAGCGCTTCCCCTTTTCACCATCGTTAGTTAAAGATTCGATGAGCGGCCGGGAAGACGGTCTGCTGGCAAGACTTGCACCCGAACATACACCTAACATTCTCATCGCAAACACATCCTGGGAATATTGGCGGGGCGACGCCTCTTTGAACCATATTCATGATAGTGAGGATCTGGACGAACATCCCAATGTGAGGACGTACCTGATGGCAGGTACCCATCATATCGGCGGCATCCTCATCAACGGCAAGCAGTTCACGGAGCTGCCAACCGGTCTCAAGGCTGAGTTGCCGCTGAATGTTGTGAACCCATCGCCGCTCAATCGCGCATTCATCACACGGCTGGATGAATGGTGCAGCCAGGGACTTGAGCCTCCCGCCTCCCGGCACCCGCGGATTGATGATGCAACGGCAGTGACACGTGAGAAGGTCCTGGAAGAATTCCGGGATCGCTCGGATGTCGCACTCCTTGCCCCGGAAAAGCTCGGAGGTATTTGCGCCCTCACATTCAGTGGGGATTACGACGGTGGCATCACAGATCATCCGGTTCAGGAAGGCTCGATGTACCCGTGTTATGTCTCGGCAATCAACTCGGACTACAACGAAACTGCAGGTATCCAGTTGCCGGACACGCTATTTCCGCTTGGCTGCCATACCGGGTGGAACCCCATGGCGAAGGAAACAGGTGCGGGAGACCAGGCCGCAACTTTTGCCGGGTTCACGCTGTTCTTTTCAGCCGAAGAGGTTCTCGCCAGATACCAGAACCGGGACAACTACCTCCAGCTTGTGACAGACCACGCTGACAGCATGATTAGCGAAGGATTATTGCTCACTGAAGATAAGGATTGGATGGTGCGGTTCGCAGGTGAGCGCTTCGACGCTGCAACCGCCAAATGAAATAGCAAGGGCCGGGCAGGCCCCTGCTATGGATGAATGTTGAACTGGGGCCAGTAAACAACCCTGGCCCCAATCCCTGCTAGACGCCTGTACTCAGGCAGATCGACGTCAGGTTCACGAAGATCGGCGCGGTGTGGGTGTTAACTACCCTGATACCCCACGAGTTCGCAGGACCGTTAAACCCAATAATTGGATTCGGCGGGCCGAAGTTCGCTATACCCACGCCTACCGGCGTGAAGCTGGTGTCAGCAATGTAGTATGCGCCACCTACGGGTTCCGAGCCGATCGGACAAATCGTGAAATAGTCCTGGGTTGATCCGGGGTTCTGGGGAGGCGGTGGCGTCATTGGACCCTGGGTCAAGACCGACACCGATGCGTCATCACCAGCTGGACCTTGTGGACCCTGCGGACCTGCCGGGCCTACCGGACCTGTGGGACCTGTTGGACCTGCCGGACCTTCAGGACCTGTCGCACCAGCGGCGCCGGTAGCCCCTATAGGACCTGCCGGACCAGGTGGTCCCTGTTCACCGTCAGCACCGTTCTGCCCGTCTTCACCAGGTAAGCCGTCTTCACCCGGCGTTCCTTCAGGACCTTCAGGACCTTGTGGACCTGCTGGACCGGCCGGGCCAGTCGCACCTGCAGGGCCAGCCGGACCTGTTGCACCGTCATTACCCGCGGGGCCTTGCGGCCCTGCCGGACCTTGTGGACCCCGCTGGACCCTGGGCACCAGGTGCACCGTCATTACCAGCTGGTCCTTGCGAACCTGCTGGACCCGCCGGACCCGCTGGGCCCGTTGCACCTGCTGGGCCTGCTGGACCTGTTGCACCGTCATTACCTGCGGGGCCTTGTGGACCTGCTGAGCCCGCCGGACCCTGGGCACCAGGTGCACCATCACTACCTGCCGGACCTTGTGGGCCTGCTGGGCCCGCCGGACCCTGGGCACCAGGTGCGCCATCATTGCCTGCAGGACCTTGTGGACCTGCAGGGCCCGCCGGACCCTGGGCACCAGGTGCGCCATCATTGCCTGCAGGACCTTGTGAGCCTGCTGGACCCGCCGGACCCTGGGCACCAGGTGCACCATCATTGCCTGCGGGACCTTGTGGACCTGCTGGACCCGCAGGACCCTGGGCGCCAGGTGCACCATCATTACCTGCAGGACCTTGTGGACCCGCTGGACCCGCCGGACCTTGCGCACCGTCATTTCCTGCCGGGCCTGCTGGACCTGCTGGACCTGCCGGGCCCTGTGCACCGTCATTACCCGCAGCACCTGCTGGGCCTTGCGGACCTGCTGGACCTGCCGGACCCTGCGCACCGTCATTACCTGCTGGACCTGCCGGACCTTGCGCACCGTCATTACCTGCTGGACCTGCTAGGCCTTGTGGACCTGCTGGACCCGCCGGACCTTGCGCACCATCATTACCTGCCGGGCCCGCTGGACCTGCCGGACCTTGAGCACCAGGCGCACCATCATTGCCTGCAGGACCTTGTGGACCCACCGGACCTTGTGCACCGTCATTTCCTGCTGGACCTTGCGGACCTGCTGGACCTGCAGCTCCAGGCGCACCGTCATTACCTGCTGGACCCTGTGGACCTGCAGCACCCGTAGCACCCGTAGCACCAACCGGACCTTGTGCACCAACTGGGCCTACCGGACCAATCGGACCAGTTGCACCGTCAGCACCTGCTGGACCTACAGGACCAATCGGACCTGTTGCACCAGTAGCACCCGTCGCGCCAGTTGGACCAATGGGACCCACTGGACCTACCGCACCGGTTGCACCAGGCGCACCCTGGGGACCCACCGGACCAATCGGACCGGTTGCGCCCGTTGCACCTGTCGGGCCAGTCGGACCTATCGGACCGGTGGCACCAATCTCACCTGCTGGTCCCTGTGGCCCCTGCGGACCCACAGCACCCACAGCCCCCGCTGGACCTACCGGACCAACCGGACCAGGTGGACCCACCGGGCCTGCCGGACCAATCACACCTGATTGTCCCATCGGTCCTGGCGGACCTGCTTCACCCTGCGGTCCGGGTTCACCGGCGGGACCAGGTTCACCTGCCGGGCCAGCTTCGCCTGCCGGGCCAGCTTCGCCTTGTGGTCCAGGCTCACCCTGCGGGCCCTGTTCACCCGCTGGACCGGCCGGGCCCTCTGCACCGATGGTCAGATCATAATCATCGTTCTTTGCTTTCTTTTTACCGGTGGAGACCGTCAGCAGATAGTCACCATCACCGGGTAAACCGGTTGACCAGAAATCACAGGTGATCGCGATCGACATCGCACTACACATCGCCGAGATGTCACCATAGTTTTCCAGTACCACAACCGGCGTAGCGCCGTTGTCAAAATTTTCACCAACGATGAGCATCTCCATGATCTCATCATCAATAAATACACCGGTGATTCTGAGCGGTGGCGTCTTGTCCTTCTCGCTCTTTTTGCTCTTGTCGCTCTTATTACTCTTGTTGCTTTTCTGACTCTTGTCGCTGTTCTTGTCGCTCTTTTTGCTCCCTTTTTTCTTACTCTTTTTCTCTTTGTCGCTTTTATTGCTCTTGTTATCAGATGCCCCGTCGCCGTTGTTGCCACCGGCGAACTGATAGCGAAACTGAAAACAAGGAGCAGGCAGAGTAGCTTTTTCATCCCATACCCCTTCGGATTGCTTTTGTTTTTTGATGTTCAGTTGCCGAAACAAGCCCCTTTGTCGGCAATACTGACCACTTCATCTTGCCAGTGCTTGACACACCATGATGTAAACAACTTGTAAATTTTGCGGGGTTGGGCCGACCGGCTCTAAAGTGTCAGCGAACGAACAATGCGGTGCCGACCATTGCCGCAAAGCAGGCCAGCGCCGCCACAAAAGCGGTGATGCGACGGGTCCTTGTGGCACCGCGCAGGGCAACCACGCCGAGGCCAATATAGGCCAGCAGCAGCACCAGCTTTATGGTCAGCCAGTTGTGGGTGATGGGGTACTGCTGGGTGATAACAGCAAGGCCGACCGCAGCGGTAAGAAGAATAGTGTCGTTGACGTGGGGGGCAATCCGGACAAATTTATGCTGCAGGAGCACATTGTCCTGCAGCATCCAGATGCCCCTCACCAGAAAGAAGCTGCCCGACAGGGTGACACAGGTGATGTGCACCCAGTAGCAGACAACGTAGAGGGTCGCCACGATGGCCTAACGAGGCTCCAGTCCTTTTTCAGCGCGCAGCTTGTTCATGCGATCAACATCACCCGGCATACGTTCCCCTAACTCACTTTCATCAATCGTACCGGCCATGTGCTTGCCCGCCATAGTACCGTTGTACATGATCTTCTTGGTTGGGGTGACAGCCAGGATAATCCTGAGCGGCGAATTGAGCAGGTTGTAGAAGAACTCTTCACCTTGTGCATTGTCAGGATTCAGCTTCTGCGAGAGTGCTGTGTAGAACCACTTCTTGGTGTCATCGTCCTGGAAGAACTCGCCGGTACCTTTAAAGGTAATCGCGCCGCCCGGCAGGCTGGCGAGGTCAGCACCCGGCGGGTAACCACAGGAACTCACATTGACTGACACACGGTTGTCCCGGCGAATTGCCGCAGTTCTGTGGCGATGCTCTGAAAAGGTGATCCAGATTTTGCCTTCGTGCCAGACAAACGCGTGCGTCACACCGACAGGCCAACCGTCTTTGGTTGCCCACATCAAAACGCACTCGTTTGAATTGTTCATCATCTGATCGATTTCCTCGTCGGTAAACGGGTAAATCGAAACGATTTCGTGGTCGTGTGTCTGTGCCATGGTTGCGGTTACTCCAGTGAGATTGTGAAGAAAAGGGAATGCGCAAGGATTGCACAAATAGACGGTCTGCGCCATTTGTCGTCAATGGGGCGCTCTCCATACCTTGTACTCAGCCCGCTTCCGCTCACCTGCAGGGCGAAACGGACCCGTCTGCTGAAACAGCATCAGGAGTTTTGAACGTCGCTGCCTTTAAGGATAATGTGTTGCCATGATTATCCGATTGCTTGGCACGATTACGGCGCTACTGATCGTGGCGTCCGCTACTACCTACCTGGTTTATCGTTCCGCCATCAACGCGCGCATCGAGGACCTGAATGACGCGAGCGAGGTTGCCCAGACCAGCGAGGGACCACTTGAGTACACCCTGCGCGAAGGTGGTGATGAAACGCTGCTGTTTATCCACGGTACACCCGGCGGTCACGACCAATCCCCGGAACCGGACGCTTTCACGGTGGTTGCGCCTTCAAGGCCTGGTTATCTGCGCTCTCCCATCACAACAGGCAGGACACCGCAGGAGCAGGCACACGCCTACGCTGCACTGTTGGACGAACTGGGTATCGAGCAGGTGTTCGTGATGGGCGCTTCGGGCGGTGGTCCGTCATCGATGGCGTTTGCCGCACAGTACCCGGAACGCACAAAAGGCCTGATCGCGCTCGAAGCACTGAGCTACGCCGAACCGATTGGGGAAGAAGCCATACCGGCGTTTATGACCAGCGACTTTGGATTCTGGGTGGTGATAAATGGCATGCTGCTGGTGTTCGGCCATGAGGGCATTATCAGCCAGTTTGTTCCGGACCCGGTCAATCAACAACTGCTGCTTACTGACAAGAAAAAGATCGAAGCGGTGGAAAACGTGCTTTTCTCTGGTTGGCCGGTCACTCAGCGGGCAGATGGACTCGCCAATGATTTCAAGCAGTTTGCAGAAATGCAGCTGCCGCTCTCTGATATCAAAGTGCCGGTGCTCATTATCCACGGCACGGCAGACGTTAACGTCGAAATCTCACACGCTGAACATCTTAAGGAACAGGTGCCTCACGCTATCCTGCATACGATTCCCGGCGCGGATCACATGATGCCTTTCAGCCACCAGGAAGAGATGAACGAGGTAATCGAACGATTTGTCGAGGACGTGCTGACAGCCGAGATCAGCCCGCCAGCAGCTTAAGCTCAGCGCGAATCGACTTCAGCAGCACTGGCACCATATCTTTCACCCACTGGGGTTCACGGTGCCTGATCATCAGCCAGAACAGGGATTTAACGTCCCAGAAGGTTGCATCAAGCAAGCCGCGCTCGCCTGCCTCACGCTTGAAATGCCAGTGCACGGAATCGGGGTACTTGTTGCGCGAGTACTTGCCGATATGTGAGATATAGAGGCCGGCACGTTCGGCTGATCGTTCAATGACACCCAGCATTTCCTTTTTGGATATGCCTTCCGGGAGTTCAACGTAATAGTCATCAGAGCGTTTTTCTTTTGCCAACGTCAGTCTCCTCTCGTCGCAATCTGCCAGATGTTGCCAAACGGATCCTCCACCATGCAGCGACGATCGCCGTAAGGTGTCGCCATCACTGCCTCCATCGTGCTGGCGCCAGCGTCGACTGCATTCTTATAAGTTGTATCCACGTCTTCGACATACACATATAGACAACTGGTCATCGCGCCACGGAACGACGTATCCGCAATCATCACGATGGAGTCGCCGATCAGGATTTCTGAGGGCCTGCCTTCCTGCAGCTCACCGCTGGCATCAAACGTCTGCGTCAGCCAGCTGACCATCGCGGGTACGTCATCAACGAACAATCTTGGCGTCACCGTGTGCCAGCCAGGCGGTGCGATGTCAGCCATCTTCCGCACCGGTATGTTCAATCAGGTCCCAGCAGTTGCCGTAAAGGTCCGCAAATACGGCCACGGTGCCATAGTCAAAGGTCTGTGGCGGGCGCACGATCTCTACATCGTGCTTGCGAAGGTTCGCATAATCGCGCTCAAAGTCATCAGTGGAAAGAAATAAAAAGACCCTGCCACCTGACTGATTGCCTATGGCGCGCTTCTGCTCTTCTCCAACTGCCTGAGCCAGCAACAAAGCGGTGCCATCACCACCTTGCGGTTTCACCAGCACCCAGCGCTTGTCCTGCTCTTCGATATAGGTGTCTTCAATCAGCTCAAAGCCGAGTACACCACAGTAGAAATTGATGGCCTCGTCGTAGTCGCGGACCACCAGTGCAATATGACAGATCGATTGCTTCAACAGCCTACTGCTGAGTTTCTTTCACAACGCGCAGGCGCAGTTCCGAGGATGAGAATTCGTGCGGCCTGCGATTGAAGTAACACTTATCAAGGGTTTCTTCCCGGCCGGTAAACTCCTTGTTGCGATACTCATCGCCCAGGATGCGCACATCCCACTCCACGGAATTCAGGATTTCGAGCACGTCCTTCTCCGTGTTGTAGACGACAATCTCGTCAACGTATTTGCAGGCCGAGACCTGGATCTGGCGTTCCACGATGCTCTGTACCGGGCTGTTCTTCTCTTCCCGATCGAGGGAGGGGTCGGTCTGGATACAGACGATGAGGTAATCACAGACGGTTTTTGCCTCCTGCAGCATTAACACATGTCCTGCATGAAACAAATCGAAAGTGCCAAACGTAATACCGCGTTTCATTGGGTCTCCAGATAGACGCATAATGATCGTGTGAACATTATCCACAATTTTCCATACCCGATCATTGAAGAACCGCATATCTGGATTGATCTTCCGGATGGAACGCGCCTTGCCGCACGACTCTGGCGCGCAGACACTGACGAACCGCTGCCCGCAATTGTCGAATACATCCCCTATCGGAAGAGTGACGGCACGGCGATCAACGATGCCGCGCACTATCGTTACATCGCAGGCCATGGCTATGCCTGCCTTCGTGTAGATGTTCGGGGCAGCGGTGACTCGGATGGCATCCTCACCGACGAGTACAGTCGTGAGGAGCTTGCCGACGGCGTCGATATGCTGGCGTGGATTGCAGCGCAGCCCTGGTGTAACGGTAAAACAGCGCTCACCGGCATTTCCTGGGGTGGTTTTAACTCACTGCAGATCGCCGCACTGCAACCGCCTTCTCTTGCAGCGGTGATATCAGTTGCCTCCACAGATGATCGATATCGAGATGACGTGCACTACATTGGCGGTACGGTGCTGGCCAGCGACATGCTGTCGTGGGGTGTGACATTCATGACCATGAACGCAAGGCCGCCCCACCCTGCCGTCGTCGGCGACGACTGGCGCGACACCTGGCTCAAGCGACTTGAACACATCACGCCGTTTGTTGATACCTGGCTCTCCCACCAGCAACGCGATGCCTACTGGCAACACGGCTCAATCTGTGAGGACTACGCCGCCATCAAGGTACCTACCCTGCTGGTTGGCGGGTGGGCTGATGGATATACCAACACCGTGCTTCGGATGATGGGTAACCTCCACTGTGAGCGTAAAGCGATCATTGGCCCCTGGGCCCATGCGTGGCCGGAGGCAGCATCACCGGGGCCCCGCATCGGTTACCTGCAGGAAGCACTACGATGGTGGGATCACTGGCTGAAGGGCATAGATTCCGGCGTCGATAATGAGCCTGCCCTCAGGTTTTATGCGGATGGCTGGAGGCAGAGCGATCTCTCAGCTCCAACGCAACGCCGTTACCGGCTCGGCGATGGCGAAGTGCCCTGTGATCTGAGGCACGGGTCGGGTGCGGGTAGCTGGTGCCCATTCGGCGCAAGGGCGCAGGCACCAACCGAACAGTCAGGCGAAGATGCAACCTGCCTCAACTTCGATCTGCCGGTGAGCCGCAGTGAGCAGATGCTACTCGGCGAACCCCTGCTGCAGTTTGAAACCGCAGGACAGCAAGGTCACCTTGTCTCACGCCTGTGCGCTATATCTTCCGATGGCGATTCACAACTAATCAGCCGCGGCATACTGAAATTGTCAGCAACCGGTAAACAGCAGCTTGTCATGAATACCGCTGGTCACATCCTCACGCCAGACAGTCATCTACGGCTCAGCCTGGGCAGGTCCTACTGGCCGATGGTCTGGCCCGCACCCGGCACGGATGCGTTGTCGATCAGTAACCTGGTTCTGCATATTCCTGTCTGCGCTGACCACACAGAAATGCAGGGTAGTTTCGAGGCGCCAGAGCAGGCTGCAACCATCGAGTTTGCCTATGACGGAACACCCCAATACTCACGGCAGGTTGAACCTGGCGCTTCACAATATGTTGTGTCGGAATCCTCTGCCTCTGGCCGGACAACGATCAAAGCCGTCAGCAACGAGAGTGAGTCTAACGACAGGTACGCCGTAGACCTGGGCAAGCCAACATCCGCCACCGCGTCTGTTTCGCGTTGTTACACCTGCGAGGTTGCGGGCGTTGAAACGATGGTAAGTTCCGATGCCGCCATGCGCGCAGACCGCTACAACTTTTACCTGGATATCAGCTTCGCCGCGTTTGAGGATGGCGACGAGGTGACAAGCAAAACCTGGAGTCTAAGCATCCCGCGACATGATTACTGACAGCGAATAGCATCTTAACTTGTGCTGAATTTTACTGTATTTATATACAGTATTCTTGTTAGGATAGCGGTATGGACAAACCACTATCTTCAAGCGCACGCAAAGGCAGGGGCGCAGTATCCAACCCCGACAACCGTTTTCACTATCATCACGTCGACTATTTTGACGATGGCTGGTCAACCCTGGATGAGATGGCCACGCAGGAAAGTGAAAGCAAAGTAGAGACCATCACCCTGCAGGACAGGGGTAAAACGATCATCTCTACCAATCGATCACCCGACATCCCGTTTGATCAGTCCATTAATCCCTACCGGGGTTGTGAGCATGGTTGTATCTATTGTTATGCACGACCAAGCCATGCGTACTGGGATCTATCGCCGGGTCTCGATTTCGAAAGCAAGATCATCATCAAACCCAATGCGGCAGAACTGCTACGCGAGAAGCTGAGCAAACCCGGCTACAAGGTATCGCCCATATCCATCGGCGCCAACACCGATCCTTACCAGCCACTTGAGGCCACGCTGAAAACAACCCGTTCGATTATTGAAGTGCTGGACGAGTTCAACCATCCATTTTCGATCATTACCAAGAGCGGGATGATCGTGCGCGACCTGGACATCCTGGCACCCATGGCAAAGCGTGGTCTGTTCTCAGCCGCGGTCAGTGTCACCACGCTGGATAACAACCTGAAGCGAATACTTGAGCCACGCGCCGCTTCGGGGCGGGTCCGGCTTGAAGCCATCAAGACCATGAGTGATGCCGGTATCCGCGTCACCATGATGGCAGCGCCGATGATTCCCTACATTAATGACCATGAATTGGAGAACATTCTCGGCAAGGGTTATGAGGCAGGTGCGGTTGCTGCAAATTACATCCTGCTCAGGCTGCCGCTTGAAATCAGTGAGATGTTCCAGGAATGGCTGCAAGCGCATTTTCCCGAGCGCGCTGAAAAGGTGATGAGTGTGGTGCGCCAGACTCGCGGCGGAAAAGATTACCGCAGCGTTTTTGGTGAGCGCATGCGCGGGACGGGAGAGTTTGCCGAGCTACTGAGCAAACGGCACAAGATTGCTTCGCGCAGGCTTGGCTTCGAAAAAAATGGCTTCGACAACGACACGCGCTACGAACTGGACACAACACAGTTCAAGCGTCATCACGAGCAGCTCACGCTGTTTTAAGGCCTCAAGTGCCGCACTGTTGGCGACAAACCGATCAGCTACAACAGATCTGTTTGACGTAAACGATTCCGGGTGCGTTCGGGTTCGGCAGGCAGGACTCAATCTGGACACTCGCAACCGACACACCAGGGCTACCTGTATTTGCCTTGCACATGTCGATGTACTCGACCTTGAATCGCTCTGAATCGAGGTTACGACTCACGTGTTCACATTTTGGACCGGGATAGAACTCAGGCGTTGTGCTGACTTTCTGTTGTCCTGCTTCGCAGGGTGTCGCGGTGGATACCGGCGCTGCCACTTCCTGAGGCGACACCGGCGCAGCAGGCTCAGGCGTTGCTGACTGTGTCGTTGCCTGTTTCATATTGTCCGGCCTCAGATCAACTTCCGCCCCACCCACATGCTGGTACCGCAGGACCTGGTAATAGTAGGTGTAACCGGCAGCTTCACCGATGACCTTCTCACGTTCAGCAGCAGACATCAGGTCGAGCGTTTTTACCGCCGTCTGCGTACCTCCTGCCAGCAGGTACACATCACCCGGCACCCAGTTGGTCAGTCCGGTACTGGTGACATAATTGCCCTCTGCGTCCATCACCTCAAGAGAACCGGCGAGGTTATCGATGGGCTTGCCTGTTGCATTGGAGAGTTCAACGACAATCCTCGCATCGTCCACCGACACGAAACTGGCAAGCACCAGGCTTCGCTGATAGGCCAGCTTTTCTTCTCGCGCTTTGTTCTCGCGTTCGATACGGGCACGTTCCTCGGCAAAGCGTTTCTGGCTTGCCTCTATTTCTGCCTGAATCTGTTCAGGTGTTTTTGACGGTGTGTCCGTGCGCTCGCAGCCAAGCAGGATCGCGGTTGTGATAAAGGCAAAAACGAATCGAATCATTAATCGTTGCATTGTTCACCGGGAATTTCAGGGGGAGACAATTGAATCTACTCGATGTTCAGCATCTGCTCTACTTCAGAGAAGCAGAAGATAAGCAGAAGAGAAACACATGCAGGCCACACCATCCTCAAAAACAGGTAGTCTTTAGAAAATGCAGCGGAGATCACCAGCCATGCAAAACAAAGATACAAGTACGGGTAAGACACTGACCAATCACGGACAAACGCGTCGCACGCTGATGAAAGCCTCGGCAGCCGCAGTAATCGCGGGGACATTGCCAGCCTGCCAGTCGACCGGTGCCAGCCCAGGTACTGCCGCGGCCAACACCGCAGGCGCATGCTTCCCAGGAGACTCAAAAGCAGCAGCACTGCCTTCCTCCAACACCCCCTACTGCACCGACCAGATCGACGTGGTTAACCTGCCACCTGATGCAGCCCGGTTTTCCGCATGGAATGACATCCTGAAACAAGCAAGCCCCGGCCGCGAGAGTGGTTTCATCGATCTCGCCGCCGTGGATCACAACCTGAAACTGGTTGGACAGAAGCTGGGTGCGGGCATCAACCTGCGCTTTGTTGCGAAAAGCCTGCCTTGTCTAGAACTACTCGAGTACATGATGGTGACCGCCTGTACCAATCGAGTTATGGCTTTTTCCGAAGGCATGGTGCGCGACCTGTTGTGCCGGTTTGGCAGCAACGTTGATATCCTGCTGGGACGACCCGCTACCGCAGACGCTGCAAGACGGGTATTCGCCACCCTGGATGTTCAGGCGCAGGGCAACAACCCTGCAGGTGATGTTCGCTGGCTGGTTGATACCGTCGAGCGAATGCAGGACTTCGCAGCACTAGCCGAAGAACGCCAGGCACCCATCAACATATCGGTCGAGATCGATGTTGGCCTGCGGCGCGGTGGCGCAAGAACCGAGACCGAACTTCTCAACATGATGACTGTTATCAAGCAGTCCAGTTACCTGCAATTTACGGGCTTCATGGGTTACGAGGGGCATATCCCGTTTGCAGCGATGGGTAACAGCACGCCAGATGCAGAATTCCAGAGTGTGCAGCAACGCTACAATTCGTTCGTTGCTGCCGCGCGGCAGGCGTATCCTGATCTGTTCGATGGGCCACTCGTGCTGAACAGTGGCGGCAGTCGTACCTACCACTACTACACTGACGATGCAGACACGCCGGTAAATGATGTCGCCATGGGTTCAGCATTTTTCTACCCGAGCCATTTCCATAACATTCCAGAGCAGGCGCTGCGGTCCGCAACCTTCTTTGCGAGTCCGATATTGAAACGTCTCGACCCTGCAGAAACGCCCTTTGATGAGAACTTCCTGCCGAACCTCGCGGCTGACAATCCTATGCTGCAGGTTGCCCACTTCATGACTGGGGGCGACTTCCCAGGCAGCCAGGTCTATCCACCCGGGATGACAAAGGACATCGGTATCGGTCAGGCACCTGCAACGCCCAGAGTTGTGAACATGCTGCCCAACCAGGGCAGATGGCTGGGTGAGCGGGCGCTATCGCTCGATGTGGGCGACTTTATTTTCTACCAGCCGTGGGAAGGCGACGCTATTCGCTGGCTTCGCTATGTGGATGTGTTTCGCGGTGCAGACCTGGTGGACCAGTGGCCCACCTTTCAGCCTGGCATAGCTCTGCCTGGTATAGCTCAGTCTGGTATAGCTCAGTCTGGTATAGCTCAGTCTGGTATAGCGCGCTGAGCTTTGTCTTCAGGTGCGGGGCCAGGCGCGCACCTTATTGAGCCTGTTAGGGGTTGTACCAGATAGCTGACGACCAGGCACGATCCTGGATCACTGCCTTCATAGAAGGATTGGGTTCGACGCCTGCGCGTACTGCATCCCACGTGCTCCAGCGACACTTCGGGTTCTCAAGCACACGGACATAATAGAAGGCGCGCTGGTCAGCATTAAAGGCAGGGTCCTGCCATACCGCCTGCAACTCCGCGGCGCCCTTATCTTCGGAAGTAGCACAGGTGGCAAGGTCAACCGTTGCACCATTGTCCGGGCAGCGGTGCGTAGCAGGGTCTACTTTGCCGCCATCTGAACAGGCGATATCAAACACCTGTTCTTTTACCTCACCATCCTCAAGCCAGCCCTTGATCACCTGCAGGCGCTGCAGGGCCTTGGAGTCAGCGTCTCGTGAGGCCCAGGCAAAGAAACTCGGCGCTGTTTCCATGCGGGTCAGGTCTCCGCCCATGGTCACACCTTTTGCATATGCCTGCGAAATCACATCTTTAGCACCCAACATATCCTCGGAGTATTCGGAGGAACCAAAGAACCGCACCTTGATATGCGGGCCGCTGGTACTGAAGGTCTCCTTGCGCCGGAAGGCACCATAGATATCCTCACGCGTATTGGACTCTGCCCATACGGCAGCGAGTCCGGATGCGCCCCAGTATTGCGAGGCCGCATTGGCATATTTCGGCCCTTCATCGTCCGATTCCTCACTGGCACCCGCCAACGGGTTATCGTCACCCATGCCTTCATGATCTTCGGGCAACGGAATCGACCCGCGCTGGTGCGGCTCGATATCCGTAATACCGGTTTTGCTCCAATAGTTGTCTTCCTCAAAAGACCCGGCTGCGTTGTGGGTATCTGACGAACCGATCACACCAAACTTGTAAGGGTTGAAGCCATACTCTTCTTCAAGCTTCAGACCGGTGCCGTAAGCTTCACGTACGTAGCTACCCTCGGGCCTGCTGGAGAGATTACTCGCCACCCTGATCGGCATGATTTCAAAATCCGCCCATTCATCATTGGGTGACAGGAGCGGGTGTGTGTCGGAGGTCCCTTTCACCTGTGTGTTTTCAACCAGAGGTTCGTTACGCATACGCTGGTCCGCGTAGTCCGCATCCTGCGGTGAACCGTCAAACCTGGTGGTCTGGAACATCCAACCGTCCGATCCATTGGAGTTGTGCGGGATGGCAAGGGATTCAATACCAGCATCACGCTGCTCGTCCATCCAGGCCCAGAGGTCTTCAGGGTTCAGGGACTCCAGTCGGCTAAACGGCGTGTCAGGTGCCTTTGAATCTGCAAAAATCACGTTCCGGTGCAGGTTCTGGAATTCCGGGCCACCGGTTGTGTATTCATAACCGATAAAGGTGGTGAAGTTGCCCGGGTCGTTGTGCCGTTCTGCGGATTCAATGATGCTCTGCCATGCCGACCTGCGCACGTCGAGATCGTTTAGCACGTCTGGCTGATCCGGATTGGCCGATACGGTCCCAAGGTAGGTGATCGCCGCACCAAACGCACGCATTGAATCAACCGGTGTTTTGATCTCTCGTGCTGTCTTGCCGATATCCAGTTCACTGAGGGGCCCATCCCCTTCAGCGGCTTCCCGCATGGCACCCAGGTAAAAGGCATGATCGGTTACCGACAGGAAATCGAGCGGCTTTTTCATTTTCATTTCAAACCCCGATGCGTGGGCAAGCGCGTCGCCTTTTGCAAAACGATAGGCATCGTCGGGCGTCGCCCGTGTACCCATCAGGTAGGCATCAAAGGAATATCGGGTATGAATGTGCAGATCACCAAAATAGGCGTTTCGTTCGGGGTTTCTGCTAATAGATTGTGTGGCAGCCTGTTCAGTTGGTTCTGCAACAGGTGTTGCCGGTTCAGGCTGCTGGGATTCTTCGGGTGCGCTGCATGCGACGAGTAGCACAACCACCGGGAGGAGTGACTTTTTCATTGTTGTTCTCCATAGGTGTCACTCCGATTACCTCATACTGCAGCGCCTGACTCAACCTGTTTAGCAGTGGCAGTCTATTCGTCATGCAGCATGGTTAACGGCACTGCACCTCGCAACAGCACTTCATCATGAAACTGCTTCAGGTCAAAGTCAGCCTCAGCGGCCCGGGCCGCTCGCAGGTCGAGCATTTCCAGCATCCCGATCATGTAAGCGGTTGCCTGTCCTGGCCAGAGAGAATAGCGTGCTATCTGGCCCTCGGAGTAGGATCGAGAAAAACCCGTATTTTCCATAAAGAAGGTTACAGCCTCTTCAAAACTCCAGCCACGGGCATGAATCCCCGTATCAACCACCAGTCTCGCGGCACGAAAGGCTTCATACTGCAGGCGCCCCAGGTCACCCAGGGTGTCGCCCTCGTACCAACCGAGCTCAAACGCAAGGCGCTCAGCATAAAGCGCCCACCCCTCAGCAAAGCCGGTGAACGTGACGTTCTGCTGAAGCAATGTCAGGGACTGTTCCTGCGCAAGCGCCAGTTGCAGGTGGTGACCCGGCACACCTTCATGATATGCAAGTGATTTCATGAGGTAAGCCGGCTCAGGCCTGGCGTTACTCGCGTAAAACGCGCCCGGCCTGGTTCCATCCGGTGATGGTCGAACATAAAACCCTCCCCGCTGGCCACCAATCACTACCAGTTCGGCTGCTGGTAGCAGGTTGAACGCCTCTGGGAGCCGATCGTAAGCAACATCGATAATCGACTCGTATTCACTCACCACTTCACTTGCAGGAACTTCGCCGCTCAAGGATTCCGTACGCGCAAGATTCGTAGCGATATCGTCAGACGTATCAAAACCCAGTTCAGCAAACCGCGTATTCATTTCCGCATGGATACGTTCAAGTTCGATGAGGCCCTTCTCATGGATGACATCCGCTGACAACTCAGTGGTGGTGTGGTGCAAGAGCGCATAGTTGTAATAGTCTGCGCCGCCAGGTAACTGACCGACCCCAACGGCTTCCGGTGCACTCGCCTGCTGTGTATTCAGCTTGTTAATGAGTGCGCGGTAGGCGGGCACAATCTGCCCGGTGATGATCGAGCGTGCATCTGCCAGCAGCTCATCTCGTTCACCGGCAGTAAAGGGCAGCTCCCGGGTATCCGCCTCCAGTCGGGTAAAGTAAGGATGCTCATCAGGTGATGCATCAGCAATAAGACTGTGCTGACCTATGGAAAAATCGAGCAAAAAACGGGGCATGATCACCCCGGCATCCTGGGCATCATCCAGGTTGTCCACGAGATCCCTGATTTTCTGACCAACCTCGCCCAGGCGTGCCACATAGCTCTCGGCGTCGGTAACAGAGTTAAGTGGCTGTATATCGGTAAAAAAGAACAGCGTCTGGGAGGGTACGCTCGTAATAAAGTAAGAGGCCGGGTAGCTGAAGTGCCTGAACTGATGCGCCTGCACCAGGTCTTCAAGGTAGAAGCGATAGACACCGGCTAGGGTCTCGTGCTCCGGGGTTTCCAGCGAAACATCGTCCAGGCGATCGATAATGCCATCGACCAGGTTAATCGTCTCATCAGCATAGTTGGCAGAGATTCTGGTCAGTTGGGGGGCACATCAGCGACACCCGCTACTAAAGCAGCTTGCGGGTCTCTCTCGAGCAGCATCAGGAACGACGCGTCAACAAATTCATCAAACGCCAGGCCATCAAGTCCTTCAAGCTGTTCAGTGATCATGGATGCCGGCGATTCCGGCGCAGGCGCATCAGATGACGTACTTGATTGGGGTGCGGGCGGCGGCACATCGCTGCTGCCGCTACCACCTCCACCACCACAGGCAGCAAGTAGAAACAGAACTGACAACATGGCGGGTATTCGGTGCGTCCACAGCAGACGCTTTTGATTATTAGTCATGGGGGAAATCTCGTCGGCCTGTTACTGAGTTCCCCAATTCGCCAGAAGAGTTTCCCCATGCAGGACATTTGGTCACCTACCTCTTTTAGTGAGAGGATACGACAACATACCTGACAGCAAGATGTGACGATGCAAGAAGAGCTGAAACTGCCGGGACCCATGCAGCGCGTATCCCACCGTCAAATCACCGCAGAACTAAGCGGTATCAACTACAACATCTGGTGTTGGACACCGCCCGTCTATGACACATCGGAAGACAGTTACCCGTTGCTGGTACTGCTCGATGGAGAGATGGCGATGGGTTCGGCTATCGATATCCTTTCCATGCAATCGTCGATTGGCGAAGCCCAACCCGTCGTGCTCGCGGCCGTATCAACGGAACCCGCAGAAATGCACATGGTTCAGCGGACAATTGACTACTCTGCCGAGGTACCTACCGATGCCATGCGTGCCACGCCGCCCGGCGCACCTTTTTCGTTCTGGTCAATCTACGAAACCATGGCCTCGCAGCTGGGGGTACAGTTCGAGGATCTCTTCGGTGGTACAGATGCCTTCTACAGTTTTCTTGTGAAGCAACTGCTGCCAGCTGTGCAGGCAGATTTTCGAATAGATACCAGCGAAATTGGTATCGCCGGCCACTCGTCCGGTGGGGACTTTGCTGTGGACACCCTTCTCAGGAAAGACACGCCTTTCAGCAGGTTTATCGTCAGCTCCTTCGGTACAGATGTACTTGAGCAAAACCTCGCAGAACGGGAAGCCAGGTTTGCTCAACTCACCGCACCTAGAAAACTCAAGGTGTTCTGTGGCTACGGTGGCGGTGAACAGGATGATCCGTTTTTAACGCAATACATTGATCGAGGTGTGGACCTCATGCAGCGATTGCAGGCTGCTGACCCCGACAACCTGGAAGTGACCATCAGGGGATTCGAAAAGGAATTACATGGCTCGGTCTTCTTCCACAATCTGTCGAGTGGTGTACGCGAGCTCTGGGGGACTGGACTGGGCTTTGTGGATGCACTGGCTGCCCAGCCTTAGCACCTAGCCGCACTGCGCATCACGATCACTATCCATCACTTCGGGATCTGGCACAGCTTGGCGGTCGATGTTCCCTTCGCCAGTACCTTGCCAGCCTCATCCCGCAGTTCTCCTTCGATAAAGGTAATGCTGCGACCCAGTTTTTCGACCCAGCCGACCGCGGTCACGGTCTGGCCTTCCAGTGCCGGTGCGTAAAAAGCCACCTTGATTTCGAGTGTGTTACAGAAGGTATCTTCACTGGTCGCTGCCTTGACGGCATGTGCCATGGCAGCATCTATCCAGGCTGTGACATAACCGCCCTGCGCAGTCGCATGGCAATGCTGTGAAGCAACCAGAAAGCGAAGTTCTGCCCGGCCAGCAGGGTCCTGGATGACTTCCCCGGTAACTCCCAATCCACCCAACAACGCTGACCTGACTTCATCCATCCTGATGTACCCTGTGAAAAAGCGCGATTCTCAGCCAACTGACGAAATCGATCAAGCAACATAGCGGTGCTTCACTATTCGCCTGTGGAGCAGAGATCCTGCGATAGGCGGGAAAAAGCCTTTCAACCCCGGTAAGCTCTTCCGTACACCCATAACATCACATCTATGCCAGCCATCACTGAACAGTTTCTGCCGCTGATTGGCGTTGTTCTTGGATCCATCATCATCCTCGGCGCGGCACACTACCTGTTGCTGGCGAGACGCCAGGACCTTGGCAGCGAAGCGAAGTTACCCAGACAGCTGACACTGCTGGTGATGACAATTATCAGCGTCATCCTGGTGATCATGGTTTCTCCCGTGAGCGAGCCCACTCGAAACCAGGTGCTCAGCCTGTTCGGCATTCTCATGTCAGGCGTACTGGCAATCTCCTCAACGTCGTTCGTGACAAATTTCATGGCCGCGTTGATGCTTCGCATCACCAGGCCTTTCAACGTCGGCGATTTCATCACTGTTGAAAATCACTTCGGCAAAGTCTCAGAGCGCGGGCTGTTCGACACAGAAATCCAGACGGAAAATCGAGAACTCATTGCGATACCAAACGCCACCTTCATCCAGAAGCCCGTATCAGTCATGCGCAAATCAGGTGTCGTTGTCACCACCGAGGTATCACTCGGTTATGACGAATCACACACGACCCTGGAGCCACTGATGATTGAAACGGCCATCGCCGCAGACCTGAGCGATCCATTTGTGCTGGTGACGGACCTGGGCGATTTTGCTGTCACCTATCGTGTCTGTGGCTTGCTCAAAGACGTCGACAACATCCTCACCGCTCGTTCCCGGTTGAATCGGAGCCTGCTGGACTGCCTGCATGATTCAGGTGTCGAAGTCGTCTCACCGAACGTTACGCGTCACATTACCCATGACCCGACCCATCGAATCCTGCCTGAGGCGATCACACCGGTCACAAAAATCGAGGAAACGTCAGCCGAGGCCATCGTGTTCGACAAGGCAAGGGAAATCACAGAAGCAGCAGAGAAGCTAAAAGACCTGCAGGTTCGCACTACCAGCAAAGAACTCCCCGACATCATTCGGCGCCAGCTGGACGAAGAGATTGCTGCTCTCGAAGCCAGGCTAAGGGAACTTAAGGAGGCGGACTAACCGCGTCCGATTGCCAGCGCATCTGCCGGTAGTCAAAGCCACGCACAGCGGTGGGTTTTATCACCTCGAAGTAGGGTGAGAGATCAAAGTCCCGTGGGACAATCAATGAGTGATGACGAACCCTGGATAGCAGTTCTCCGGATTCATCCTGCCACTGTATTGGCAATATCGGATAGCCGATGTGCTGGAATGTGCGCGCAATCATCGAGGAACAGATCAGCTTCTCAGTTGGATCGCCGCTACCAAGGGCCAGCATCTGCCGCCTGAAACGGGTCGGCACCGGTGGTGTTGGCAAAAGGTATCGGGCAAGGTCGGTCAGGTTCTTCAAATCGTAACTGACCCCGATCATCGTGGACGCAAAGGCGATCAGCCTGTTCCGATCTTCATCGGTCAGGCGGATGGGCCTGCAGATTCGAACATTCAGATCTTTGTATTTGTCGAAAGCACTGAACACAACACCGTTTTTAACGTCCGCCTCGAGGATTTCGCCCTGCTCACATTGCACCACCAGTGCTGCGTGTGACCAGGTAGATTGCGTGAGGTATTTGATGGCCGTGCTGATTCGTGTTGAACCTTCCACCAGGATGACATCACCGGGCATGACGACCTCCCACCAATCAAAGCCGAGCCCCGTTACGCGGTCAGGGCGCCCGGTCTCCTCGGTCAGATAGGCGGTCAGGTATCGGGCAATGACGTCTTTCAACACGTGATCAGTTCTCGTTGTAGAGTGACTGTTTAAGATCCCAGGTGTTTACGTTGTCGAGCGGATAGATCGGCCGCCTGACATTTTCAAACGTCAGTTCACTGTAGTCAGAGGTGCAAACGCCTCGACCGGCACACTCGATGATCTTTTTCGCGATCGGCATGTAAACAGCCCGGTAGTGAATGCGGCTTTTTAACATCAGAAAGGTTTTCTTCAGCGGATCGATGCCAACACTGTAGAAGAAGCCCAGATCGTATGGCTCAACATGTCGGGAGATAACAACGATCTGCACCTTGCCGGTATCAAGCACCACTGTATTGCCCATGCTGGCACGACTGCCGGTGGACATCGGTCCTGTAATCGTGAACTCACCATCTGTAATCACGCGGACAACCCCGGTTACCTCGATGGGTGAACTCTGCTCGGCAAGTGCATCCATGTGAAAGCGGCCGCCGAGGCTGACTGTCACCGTCTCACCTACACCAGCCGCAATCATTTCTTCCACGGCATCAGGATCATGAATGCCAAAGGCAGCAACATCCTCGATTCCCAGCCTGAGGATTTCACGCAGTACCTCTGTTGTATCCATGGTGCCGCCGGAGGCCGTATTGTCATAGTGGTCAAGCAGGATAACCGGACCTTCACCTTCCTCTTCTGCGGCAGCAACGCCTTCATTGATCGAGTCGACCAGGGGTTTTAACTCGTATACAAAAGACGATCGATTGTCCCAGGCTGATTGCAGCAACTCGTCTCTAAGCGCGTTGGCCTTGTCTTCATCATTGTCCGTTACGACAACTACGCTGAGACCAGCGTTGTAAATGTCAGCATGGGGGAAACCGGTAAACAGACTGACGGCAAGCGCTTCGCCACTGTCTTCCATCTCCCTTGCCCGCGCCTGCAACTCCTTGTTAGGAAAATCATCGGTGCCCTGCCGCATGACATGGGGCAGCATGGGCGCATTACCCCAGACCATCACCGGATTCACTTCACCGCCAAGATGAGAAAAGAGCACCTTTGCTGCCAGCGCACCGGTCTCATACATATCGATGTGGGGATAGGTGTGGTAACCGGCAATCACCGTGGCGTTGTCAACCATGGCCGGATAGATGTTCGCGTGCATATCGAGGCCCACGGCAATCGGGATGCCGGGCTGTTCATCTCGCAGCCTTTTTAACAGCGTCCCCTCTCCGTCTTCATGGGTTTCCGTCACCATGGCACCATGCAGATCAAGCAGCAGTGCATCACACCCTATCGCTGCGCTGCAGATGGTATCGGTCATGTACTGATATGCGTCTTTATCCACCCTGCCTGATGGTGGCGCACCGGCGGCGATCGGCGTAACAATCTCAACATCGTGCTGTTTTGCCACATCCAGCATCCCGGCCAGCGTTACGCCGCGATTCTCCATCACCTTCTGGATGACATCGCCTTCAAGCGGGTTTTTTCCCGAACCAAAACGTATGAGCGGCGTCGGCACCGGCGAAAAGGTGTTGGTCTCGTGGCTCATCATCGCAGCGAGAATCTTCATAGGTATGCCTCCGTTTTTTCAGGAGCATACCTTTATTGGGTTGGAAATTAACAGTGGACCCGGCGCGTGGGGAGCAACCTTGTTTTGTTGCGCTTACCCGGCTTTGAGCTGTTCTTCAAAATGAGGTGGTTTCAGCACCATGACAGAGCAGTCCAGGTTGTCGAGAATCTTCTCTGCCGTATTGCCGACAACAAACCCCCGGACACCTGACCTCGCCACACTGCCCATGACCAGCAGATCCATGTCACGGCTGTTCACAAAATCAGGAATGGTTTTTTCCGGTTTCCCGGACAGCAGGTGCTCTTCAATGGGTACGTGGATGTAGTTCTCGACAATACGTTCAAGTTTTCGCGTCGCATCCTCTTTAAGCTGCAACGCCAGCGCTTTCATCGCCTCGGCTTCGGATTGCCCTCGAACCTTCACACCTTCAAGCGGCTTCTCCATGACATGCAGCAGATGAAGATCAGCAACCTCCACCTCTGATACGGAAATAGCCGTCTCGAGAATCTCACGGTTGAGTTCGGCGGTCTCAACGTTGCCAGCAGAGGGATCAACCGCTGCCAGGACATTTCTCACTTTGCGGCGGCGGTTCGGCTTGACGATCATCACCGGGCAGGGGCAGTAGTGAAGCAGGCGCAGGTCTTCGTTACCAAACAGTGCGGTTCGCATCGCGGTATGTGTTTCAGCACCTTTTATCAGCAGGTCAAAACCCTCCGCCCGGATAGTATCCAGCAGCGCGACGTAGTCATCGCCCGGGATCACCAGTTTCTGCACGGAAGGCTTAAGCCCTTTGAACGCCGACATCTGTGATATCAGCTTGTCGAGCTTCAGGCCTTTTTCTCTCGTGAGAGACAGCTGCAACTCATTGATGGATGATTTGAGTTTAGGATCATCACTGGACACGTTCGGTGTCAGCCCGACCACCGTGAGTGAGGCCTCGTAGTGACAGGCCATCGCATGGGCACGCTTGAGTGCGGCAAGTTCACCCCGCGCACCATCAGCGTAGAACATGATGTTCTTGAATTTCCTGATCATACTCAGTTGCCTGGATAATCGAGCAGCAGTTCACGCATGGCTTCAAGCATCGCAATCGAGGCGATACCGGTGTGCATGTAGTCCCCCGGTCCAACGTTATGAATACGTTGCAGGCTCCCTGACCACACGACCTGGTCGTTATCGGTGTCGGTCATTTCTATTACAACTTTCGCCATAAATCTTGTACGAAGCCCATCATCGATGCGTTCATCAAACTCATCGTAGTCATTGGGCATGGACAGGTTCTCCTGCTCGTAACGCAGGATAACGTGCAGGTCACCGTTCTCACTCACCGGCTGCACGCCGCGCTCCGCCAGCGCAACGTTGAAGTTACTCATGACAATTGCACCCAGGAAGGCGGGCATTTCTACCGCTTCCACCGAGAAGGTTTGGTATTCGGGTGCGGCACAACAGCTGATCATACTGGTGCCAATGCCATTGAACTTTGATGCGCAGCCGGCGAGGAGTACAAACAGACCTAATACCAGGGTTGTGTTTTTCAGTGTTCGATTAAGCACGTCAGGTTCCCTAACAATTTATGCTGACATTGTTCAACGCAGCGCCGCCACCGACATTGACCACGATCAAACAATCGTGATTTAGTGCCGGAAACAGGATGGCCTTGGGTATGCTCGGCGAAGTTAACTGGCTGGGTGAGTTCCGTGAGCCGGCGCAGGAACGACGTTACAGGGACGAGAGTCTCGACTACAACAACCGCATCAACGGCGTGGTGTGTTCTGTTGTCCTTGTGGCAGCCTGCCTCTTTATTATCAATGACATCGGTGAGCTGGGGGTTAACTTCCAGGCGATCGGCTCACGCGTAATCCTGATTGCGGTGTCCATCACCGGTCTGTACCTCACCTTTGGCATTGCCGGTCGGCAGAGTACATACCTTGCGACCTACCTGATGGCCATTTCGGTTGCCATCGGCAACACGTACATCGCCATGTCGCGCCCAGCTGACTAAATGTTGCACCTGGGGATCGATGTCCTGATCCTGGTCGGGATGTACATCATCGTACCGACGGTTCGAATGCAGTTGACCTTCGCTGCAATACACACCATGGCGCTCGTCACACTGCATTTTAATATCAAGGAACCTGTGTATCAGATGGCGAACGTCACGGTGCCTTTAACACTCATGCTGGCAAACTTTATCGGCCTCGGCATGTCTGCGCTTTTCAATCGGGCAAGACACCAGGTCTTCGCACAGTACGAGGCGGAAAAAGCTATCCGGCTGGAACTGGAGAGAGCACATTCCGACGTGCGTACACTCGCGGAGCTGATCCCTATGTGTGCAAGCTGCAAGAAGATTCGAAATGATGCAGGCTACTGGGAGCAGGTGGAGACGTATATGCAGGCGATCTCAGGCGCGTCAGTCACTCACGGTCTGTGCCCGGAATGCGTGAACATGTTTTATCCCGACGCTGGCTAGTTGATTTCTGCTTCTGCCGCGGCAATCGCCGCAAACTCCTCTTCCGGTGCTGCGCCGACAAGGTGATGTCTGCTGTAGACCGCAAAGTAAGCGATCAACACGATGTAGAAGACGCCGGACCAGAGTGCAGCATCGATATTCACCAGGAACACCGATACGAAGGCGACAAGTGACAAGACAAACGCGACGCCGGATGTAACCACGCCGCCTGGCGTTCTATAAGGCCTCGGCAGCTCCGGTTCGCGATAGCGCAGCAGTATGTGTGACAGCGTCATGAGGGCGTAAGAGATAGTTGCGCCGAACACGGCCATGGCGATCATGAGATCACCTTCACCGGTGAGGGAAAACAGGAAGCCAATCACGCCGGGAATGATCAGCGCGTAAATCGGCGCTTTGCTGTTGCTGGTCAGAGACAGGAAGCGTGGCAGGTAACCTGCTCTTGAGAGGGCAAACACCTGCCGAGAGTAGGCAAAAATGATGGAGAAGAAGCTGGCAATCAACCCCGCGAGGCCAACGGCATTCACCGTGAACGCAGCCATCGAGTCTTCGCCATAAACTGCCTGTAGAGCACCAACCAGCGGTGCGGGATGCTCAGACATATAGGCTGCGCCCGCACCACCCGGCGCCAGGACAAGTACAAACCCGCCAAACGCCAGCAGGATCAGCATCGCTACAATAATTCCCCTGGGCATGTCTTTACCCGGATCTCTCGATTCTTCAGCGGCGAGCGGTACACCTTCAACCGCCAGGAACAGCCAGATCGCAAAGGGAATGGCTGCCCAGATCCCGATATAGCCTTCAGGCAGAAACGTACTTGCGCCAGCGGCCTCGGTATTCACCGGTATATCAAACAGGTTGGCCGTTTCAAAATGCGGGATCATGCCAATGATAAAAACAACCAGCGCGAGGGCAGCGAGCGCGGTGATGCCGAGCATCAGCTTCAGCGCTTCACCAACACCCACAAGATGGATACCAACAAAGACGATATAAAAAGCGGCATAGACTGTTGGCCCGTCCCAGCCGATCAGTTCCTGGCAGTAGGCACCGATGAAAACGGCAATCGCCGCGGGTGCAAACATGTATTCCAACAGGATGGCAGTGCCCGTCAGAAAGCCACCGGTGGGACCCATGGCACGTCGGGCAAAGCTGTAACCACCTCCAGCTGTTGGCAGTGACGCTGACAGCTCGGCCAGTGAAAGCACCATGCAGGTATACATCGTGCCCATGATGATGGTGGCAATCAGCATCCCGCCAAATCCACCTTCTGCAAGCCCGAAGTTCCAACCCGCAAAATCGCCGGATATTACGTAGGAAACACCAAGGCCGGCGAGCAGTATCCAACCCGCGGCACCGCGACGCAGGGAACGCTCGTCAAGATAGCCTTCGCCAACTGATTCATACTTCACAGAGCTCATAAGCTCACTCTTTCATTTTTTTTGAGCAAAGCCAAACTTTTTTGGACAAGCACTCGTCATAAGGGATATGGGGCCACAAAGCGACGAACAACTAATCGCTCGAGCGGTAGCCGGTTCTGAAAAAGCCTGGCTGACCATCGTCAACCGCTACGAAACAAGGTTATTCAACCATGCGCTACGCATGGTGGGTAATCGCGATGATGCAATGGATGTCATGCAGGACGTTTTTGTGTCCATCTACCGAAACCTGTCAGGGTTTCGAGGTGATGCACCTTTCATCGCCTGGATGTTCCGCATTGTGACCTATAGATGTACCGACTATCTGCGGAAACGGCGTGTAGAGACAACCGAGTACGACGAGGCTAAAGATCCGACGGATGCCGCAAACCCCGTTAAGCAGTTACAAGATGCACAGAACAACGCCGACATCATGGCGCTGATGCTGCGGCTGCCAATCGAACAACGGCAGGTGATCGAACTGAAGTTCTTCCAGAACTTCACGTTTGATGAAATCTCGACGCAGCTTGGTATCAGCTCAAACACAGCCAAGTCACGGCTGTATGCGGCGTTGAAAAAGATGAGGGAACCGGGGACTGAGGCACAACTCGCCGGGACGTAACAATGAGAAAAGGGCTAAGAGCACAGACCAGAAAGGAGGCGCCATGAATTGCGCTGAATGTGAAGACAAACTGTTTGAGTTCAATGAGGGTGTACTTTCACCGGATGAAGCAGCCGCAGTGGATGCACACCTCGCTACTTGTGAAGACTGCAGCGCACTGCTAAGCGATATCTGGCAGATGAAGCTGACCGCGAGCCGCTGGCAGGTTGAGCGCCCTGTGCCCTGGCAGAAAACCAGCGGCAGCGTGCAAAACGAATGGCAGTTACCCCAGGTTATCGCGACGGCCGCCTCGATTGTCGCCATTGTGCTGGTGCTGGCAGACATCACGCTCTGGGGCGGTGAACCCACCGTCACCAGTGAAGACCTTGCTGCACTCAAGACTGAAATTCTCACCGACCAGGACGCTCGCTTCGACAAACTGACCGACCAGCAGGTGGAAAGTAACCAGCTGCTGGTGAGAACACTGCTGGAAACCTCCCGTAACGAGCGACAGGAAGAACTGACCACGCTGGTCAACTACTGGAACGCCTCGCAGGCGCAATACCTGCAGAACACCGAGGACAGCCTGCGCTACCTGCTGGCAAGCCAGGTTGAAGATGAACGCGACATCCAGCAACTGAACGACGCGCTTCGCAGCGCCACCATGAACAACCTCAAGTAACCATCACTGAGACGAGGCAGACACGCCATGAAACTGAACCACTTTCTCACCGCCACCGCTTTTGCAGCCGCACTGGGTGTGACGGCGCACAGCGTTGCAGAACCAAACTACGGCCGGATTAAAAAAGATATCAACGTGATGATCGGCATCGTCAAATCCGCTTTTGAAAACGATTCGCCCTGCGACAGCTGCCGGGTGAACATCTCGGGGCACTACCTGGCAGACCAGGGTGTGGTGTTCAACGTCGACCCGGGTACACGCTATCTTCACTACGCCTCCGACGTCAGCGCGTTTGTCGTGGATGGTATTGCCGATATCCCCGACATGGTCACCGGCATCCTGTCCGAAGTAGAGAGTGAACTGCGACACAATGACATCGATGTCGATTTTCACGTGCCACCTCCCGCACCGGAACCACCCGGGCACTGGGGTGCATGGGAAGTTCGGGAAGAGATGCGCGACCTGCGTCGTCAGCAGCGATCCCTCGAGCGTGAACTGCGGGAAATCGAGATAGAAGCCATCCACGCTGATGATGAGGAACTGGAAGTTATCCGGGAGCGGGAAGAGGAACTCGCCAGGGACATCCATGAACTTGCCCAGGCACAGGAAGAGATCAACGAGAAGATGAAGGCTTATGCCAACAAGCAGAAGCTCGAGGAGGAGGCACGCCGGGCCGAACGTGATGCACAGAAGGCCGAAAGGCTCGGGAAGATAGAGGACCTGGTCCTGTCCACCTTCTGTGACTATTCCAGCACTATGCGCAGTGTACCTGGTGATGAAAAGATCTCGATCATCATCAACCGGGACGGCAAGGAGTCCAACATCTTTGTGTTTGACCAGTCAGACCTGGAAGAGTGTGACTCCTCCAAAACCGATATCCGCAAGAGCGCGCTGACGTACGCATTCTAAATGGGCTCAGGTAGCTGGTTGTGCTTTCCTGACCCCCGTTACGGGCTTATGATGCAGCAGGTATCATCCAGGAAAGCACCACATGGCAAACGCCGGCTTCCAGAAATATCACTCTGATATTACCCTGAACTTCATGCTTAACCGGATGTCCGCTGACATCCAGCCGGATGAGCTCCGCAGTTTCGCAACCGGCATCGACGGACTTGATGCCTGGATCGAGTCCTGCCTTAGCGCCGCCGACCAGGCACTCAGTGAGAATCGACACCAGGCTGCAGGCAGCTACTATCGCGGCGCAGAATTCTTTATGGCACCGGATCATCCACGGAAAGCTGATGCCTACGAACGCTTTATGGATGCGTTTGCGGCGACGCACCCTGAAGTTGCTGAATTGCGAGGTTCCGTCAGTTTTGAGGGCGGCAAGCTTGGCATCATCGACATTCCTGCAACAGGTCCCGAGCGGGACACCATCGTCGCCTGCAGCGGCTTTGATGGGCTGATCGAAGAAATGTACGTCGACATGCGAAGTCTCGCGGACGAAGGCTACCGCGTAGTTCTTTATGAAGGCACCGGCCAGGGCAGCGCATTACGCCGCAGCCACATCACGATGAAATACGATTGGGAAAAACCCGTCACGGCTATTCTCGACGCGTTGGGAATTGCCAGCTGCACGCTGCTTGGCGTGTCTCTTGGTGGCTACCTGGCACCCCGCGCCGCTGCCTTTGAAACAAGGGTACAACGACTCATCGCCTGGGGCCCCATGTACGAGTTCTTTGATTGTTTCAGGCCAAGAATGGGCGATGAAGCATTCGCCGCACTAACCGGGCTGCTTGATGAGAACCAGCGCGACGTGGTCAACCAGTTACTGGGCGCACGCATGGATGACGACGCCACAACTCGCTGGTCTCTCACCCATGGTATGCACACATGTGGTGGCGAGACACCGTTTGATTTCCTGAAATGGGCGCAGGACCTCCACCTCCGGGAAGTCAGTGAAAAGATCACCCAGGACACGTTGATCATCGCAGGTTCGAGGGATCATCTTGTGCCGAAAGAACAGCTATGGCGCCAGGCCGCCGCGTTAAGCAACGCACACTCCATCACGACGCGCATGTTCACCGAGAAGGAAAACGCCGCCGAACACTGCCAGGTTGCCAATCGGCAGGTTGTGATTGCAGAGATACTCCGCTGGCTGCAGGCACTGCAGGATCGGGACGCAGCAACCTAGTACCACTAACCCCGCGGTTCCTGATCGGGTTTTCTGGCAGGCCTGTCCATTTGAGGGGCCAGATTATCGATGCCCAGCTAAGATGGCAGGCAACCGTCTTCAGGGAATAGAAACGGTTAGTGACGCGAGCGGTATAAAACGGGATTTACCGTACCGAACACAGCCTGCTTTTATCATGAAGTCAGTAATTGCCAAAGGTGTGTTATAACAACATTCAACATTGACCCCGAATTCGCGTACTCACCCCTCAGTTCCGGGGCCTGATAAGAAGACATACAGCAAGATGCGACTAACTCTTCTACTTTTCCTGCTTATCGTTTTCCCGATCAGCGCACAGGAGTTACCCAGTGCGTCCGAGGGCCTGATCGATTTGCGCAGTTGGGACGGCCAGGGAACGCTACTGCTGAATGGTGACTACGAGTTTTACTGGCAGGCACACCTGACCTCGCGAGAATTTCTACTCGGCAGGACGCCGCAACCGGAATACCTGTCTATCCCCGGTGTCTGGAATGACAAACAAATCGCTGAGCAAACCCTGGAAGGGCACGGATACGCCACGTACCGGCTGAACCTGCTGTTACCCTCGGTACAGTCCTACGCACTGAAACTCCCGGACATTGGCACCGCTTACCGACTGTTCGTCGACGGTGAGGAGGTGGTGTCCATCGGGCAGGTAGGCAACAGCGCCGTTACCAGTAAACCGCGCTACTACCCTACCGTTGTTACGTTTGAACCCACCCGGACCCGGGTTGAGCTGATCTTCCACGTGTCCAACTTCCACTATCGATTGGCGGGTATCTGGCTGCCGATTCGTTTTGGCACAGAGGCCAACATTGAACGCCAGGTTGAGAATACACGTGCGCTGAACATGCTGCTGTTTGGTGCCATCATTATCATTGGTTTCTACAACCTGGCGCTGTTCACGCTGCGTCGCGACGACCCTTCACCACTTTACCTCGGCATATTCTGCCCGTTGCTGTCAGCCAGGCTGCTATCGGTGGATGAGAGATACCTGACGCGACTGGTTGAACTGCCGTTTGAGTGGTTCATCCGGGTCGAATACGGCTCCTGGATGCTGGCGCTCTCGGCATTTGCTGCGTATCTCCGATCAACCATCCCAGCCGAATTTCCATCACCCATTGCGTGGATTATCAGCATTCCGGTGGTCGCCGGTGTGTTGTTTGTCCTCGTGACAGAGCCGGACGTGTCATCCCACGCCGTGCCGTATTTCCAGTTGCTGACGGTCGGTTCCATGCTTGCGGCAGTCGTCGCCTTTGTACTCGCCATTGCACATAAAAGAGAGGGCGCACTACTGCTGACGATGGGATTTGCCGCCCTGTTTTACACCGCCGCAAATGACATCCTGGTTAACATGGACGTCATTGATACGCCGCTCATGCTCGACACGGGCCTCGTCATCTTTATCTTCCTGCAGTCCTTGCTCATCTCCTACCGGTTTACCCGCTCGTTCAAAATGATCGAATTCCAGAGCGCTTCGCTGCGCGCCGCGAACGTACAGCTGCACACCCAGGAGAAGCTGCGCCGACAGGCAGAAGACGAGTCGGAGAAAATGTCAGGTCGGATCCAGCTTTCACAGAAGATGGAGTCCATTGAAAAGCTGATTGCCGGTACCCAGCCGCATATCGCCGGATCATGAAGGAATTGCCGGGTGCAGCCGGTGAGAAGCTCAATCGCCTGTTTTCGGACTTCATCATCATCACCGGCCGGCATGATGAGGGTTACGCACCCGTTGATCTCAATGCAGTCGTCCAGAAGTATCTGTCCAGTGACCAGGGCAGGTATGCGATGGCTTTTTACCGCGTGCTGATTAACACCAACCTGTCTGAACAACCGGTTCAGATACAGGGTTCGGTGACGCACCTGCACCGACTGCTCACCGGTCTGGTGAACTTCTTTGTAGAGTCTGATCGGCATCCGCCATCCCTCACCATTACCAGCACGAATGAAACCTCCACCGGCAGGGCTCTCGTTTATGGGGAGCTCACAGAAGGAACCTACGCGGTGTTAAGCGTTGGCGAAGACGACGGTGACTTTGACGTACCCAAGAACCTGGATCACCTGTTCGACCCACAGAACACCCTCGACAATTTTGATATCGAGCATCCGTCACTGGGTATGTCTGTCGTCTGGGCGATCGTTCAGTCCCACGACGGGTGTGTTGATATCGTATTCGAAGACAGCGGTGGCATTCGTATTGATGTGTATTTCCCGCTGCTCCAAAAAAACGAAAATGAGATGCAGGTCAGGGAGGCCGTCAATGAATAGAGCAAGGAGCAGTCTATTGTCGTCACACATTTTCTTGCTTGGTTGTGCGCTGGGCTTTGCCTTGACAGCCAACGCCCACGTCGGGGCACATGACGAGGACTGTGTAGCCATTACCGACAGGGACGCTCGCCTTACCTGCTACGACCTGCAACATGATCGACTGCCAGCACTGCCCGGCATAGGTGAGGACATGGTTGAGGAGATAGGTGAGGCACCAGCAAGCGATCTGGATGCCATCGTGCTGGAAGAGGCATCAACTACAAGAGTGGAAAACAATGGTTGGCTGTCTTCCCTGTCAACCAACAACCCGAACTTCTTCGGTATCGCCACACCCAATCCCGGTGATGAACTGGGCGATGAAACCCATTTTGAACTGCGACTCTCGCTCGACTACCGTCTCTGGGAATGGGACAACACCTCGTTGTGGAAACCCGATGCACTCACGTTTGTCTACAACGCAAAGTACGACTTCTACTATGAATTTACCGAGCGCTACCAGTCCGCGCCCGTACTGTCTCGTCAGCAGAACCCCGGCATCGCGCTAGACTGGCGGCTTGGTAGCGGCAGTGAGATCCGCTTTGGCTGGTTCCATGAATCCAATGGGCAAACCATCGACACACTTGAACAGTTTGTCGCTGCCGCAACAGAACCGGGAGGGAACGGTGAACCGCTGGGGTTCGAGTCAGCACTGTCGCAGGTCAGTCGCGGCTGGGATTACGCGCAGATCCGCTGGCGTAACTATGGCAATGATGAACTGCTCGGCTATGACGATCGCTGGCGATACCAGGTCGAATACCGGGCCTTCTGCAACTGCCAGGGATTTGGCTTCGATGACAAAGAAGACAACGTCTTCTGGCGACCCATCGATGAGCAACCAGACATCGACGACTATGACGGCCTGCGCGCCAGTTTCGAGAGGATGCTGAGCAGCGGCGACCTTGGGGTCAGCGCACGTCTGGATCTGAAAACCGGTACCAGCGGCAGCGAAGCCCTGTCGAACATCAGCGGACGGATTTCACTAGCACTGAATCTCAACCAGCTCAGGCTCTCAGCGTTTTATTTTGACGGCTATGGCAAAGAGCCCTCCACGTACCACATCAGGTCGCGGTACGCCGGCCTCGGCCTTCAGTTCAATTGATCAGGGAGGGCTGCTTTGTACAACGAATCCGCCAGAAGGGATAAGCCACCGAGCCATCAGCGGACACCCACTCCCCGAGCCAGTTAAAGGATGAGGAGGATATTCCTGAGAAGGTGAGCCTGGATTCGCCATCCATACCGTTCGGTGCCTGCTGCGGCAGTGACAGGACAATATCGTCATCCTGCTTACCTCCCTTCCAGGTACCTGTCCCATACCCCGGTGCGGAAAAAAAGGTGACGTGCCACTGACCGGTTTTGGGGTCGAAAATACGGATATTTCCGGTTTGGCCGCCAGCTGTGGTTCCCCAGTCACGTATCGCATATCCGTTCATATACCACGCTGCATCCCAGATGCGATTTGTCGGTTCAGCCCATTCGCCGCTCTGGGGGTCACGTTTCTCCTCAACACAGTCATTACGACCCACCATAAACGCAAACTCAGCAGTTTCAGGTGGCGCATCAGGATTGATCAATCCATGGGGGTGTTCATAAGAGGGGTCAAAGCGTGATGAGTTCTGCCTGTCTGCAGCAATCGTCATCATCGGCAACAGGAGCACAAGCGACAGGAAGCGCATGGGGAGTTCCTTCGAGGGCTTTTCTAATCAGTGACCCGGGCCGCCAATAAGGTTCAACGGCGAGCTTTGTGACATTTGTCTATTTCTCGTAGACGACCTGGCTGGCATCAACCCAGCTCTTCGCCTCATCGATGTCATGGAAGACAGCTACTTCACGAATCTCGGGGCTGCACATCGTGTGACGTGCATCGCGATACATGATGGTAAGGATCTCTGTTTCTTCGTCGCCAACGACAATGGCGCTTCTGGCACCGCGATACGCTTCTGGGTCAGTGGGTGTCGCGTGGGTCACGAGCATAAGCCCGTCGTTAAGGTCGAAGTTCAGTCGTGCAACCTGCAGGTCGATAATATGATGGAAGCCTTCATGTTCAGACCCGCCCCAGTAG
Source organism: Pseudomonadales bacterium (assembly GCA_963921285.3). Classification (GTDB taxonomy): domain Bacteria; phylum Pseudomonadota; class Gammaproteobacteria; order Pseudomonadales; family Azotimanducaceae; genus UBA9659. Next base: position 3,262,054 of record CAWUFD020000015.1, on the reverse strand, counting down.
CGACGCTCATACTCCATCATTTCATCTACTGAGATATCGCCCCAGCAGACCAGCGTGATCGTGCGCTGCTGTTCGTTTACACGTACTGAATAAGGCATCTTGCGTCCAGCCCGGTGGTGACTTCCGTTTCGATGCGTCATTCTGACACATCACCCTGCCGCCATAACCCCTAAATGTATTGATATTGTAAGTGGTTACGTACCGCTCGTCGGTAACGTCGTGCCCAGGGGCGGTTTCGCAACCTGACCCCCGGGATCACATCCGACGATCAGCTACCTGCAACCTCGTAACAGGAGAAGTTAAAGAACGTTTCACTGTTAATGAGATTTAAGTTCAGGAGCCGAAGGTCAGCGGGCGCAGAGTTAACCTCCAGCAGCGCCGCACCTGTCCAGGTATCACCCACAATGTCAGAGATCTGGTCGCGGTTCAGCCAGGTGGCGGCTTTTGGCGCAAGCGAACTGACCAGGACCTTATCGCCTGTACCGACCACGTTACCGCTTGTGTCGTACAGGGTCCCCTTGATGTCCGTCAGGGTTGTTGTGCCGTTGTTGATAAAGCGGATAAAGGTCCTGTCAGATGAACCGGGCGGTTCAACATTGTATCAATATCACCACTCGCGTCGTTGACGAGGGAGTTCAGACCGTTTGCTATCTCATAGCTGTCTGGCATGCCATCACCATCATCGTCCGCATCGGCGTTGTTACCTATCCCGTCACCGTCGGTATCAACCGATTCATTAGGATCTGTCGGGAATGCGTCATTTGAATCAACCACACCGTCGCCGTCGGAATCGTTGGATGCATTAGCAAACCTTGCCGCCTGTATGCGCACCGCATTTAAGCTCTGGGCGGAATGTGCCGATTGGGCCAGATTGGTTGCGACACCACAGGACGAGCCATTACAGAGCGTGGTGTCAGGGTTGGAAAAGAACGACAGTTCCGGTGCACCGCCAAAGGCCGAGCTGTAACCCATCAGCGTGACAAAGTCGCCACTGATACCGTGGCCACGAGAATAAAGAAACGTCCCGGTCTCGTTCTGCAGATATGAGTGGCCGAGCCCAAGGTTGTGACCAATTTCATGAACCATGGTGATGTCACCACAGGAATCGAACTCGACAAAATTCGCATTGATATAGATGTTCTTACTGAGCAACCCCTCGGTATTGGCACCACCCAGGCTGGCCAGCCCGCAGGTGTCGCCGTTATCAAAAGGCCTGAACATCACGACGATATCCGCACCGACATCGCTGCGCCTTTGAGCAAGATCTGAAAACACCCCGTTACCCTTCTCCGCGTCTGGCAGCCAGGTAGAAATGTTGTCGGACTCATTCATGTTGAGTTGCTGCGTACCGGCAATCCTGAACGATATCTTGACCAGGCTGTCGGACAGCGCCTTGTTGGCAACTTCCACCAGGTGATCAAAGCGTGCGGAAGGGTCCCCGTTGTATTCGCTGGCAACACCAGGGCTGTAAACAATCAGCAGGTCAACAATGCTGTCCGGCGGCGTGGACGATGCGCTGTTTGGATCGGTACCGGCGATACGTTCGTTGTCATCAGCAACGCCGTCGCCATCTGAATCCTTTTCAAAGTCGGTTGAGGCAAGATCAATCGACACCGTGTCATAAGTCACACCTGGCGCCTGCACCGTGTGTACAGCGACGGTGAGATTGGTATCCGCATCCTGCGCCGCAAAGTGATAGAAGTTTGCTGTATCCGGGATATTCGGTTTCTCGAACGTAGACACGCTAGAAGTCGTTAAACCTTGTGCGGGAATAGCCACTGCATCAAAAGCCTTCAGCGTGAAGACACCGCTTGCAAAGAAATCCTGGTTATCGGATGCGTAGAGTGCCGTCTTAATGTTCTGGGAGGACCCGCCTGCATTACCAACCGGCGGATGGTTCAGCGTAATGCTATCGCCCGAAACGGAAACACTTGGATCGGTATCAAAATAGACGTTATTAAAGGCACTGCCGGCAAGGGTACCGCCAAGCGACACAGGTTCGAACATACGCCACTGATCAACAATCTTGGCATTGTGGATCAGCAACATCGTTACGTAGTAGTTGCCGGTGGAGAGATTACGAAACGGCAACTTGTAGGTGGCGCCCGTTATCTGGCTGCTCGCCGGGAGGGAGTCGGTTACTGTCAGCTCGCCCAGGACCTGCGCGGTGTTGTTGGTTTCATTGAAGGTCTCCTCGGTATGTGCAACAACCTGGACCTTGATTTCACTGGATGCACTGGCGCCGATGTTCTTTACGCCCATGGTCAGCCTGGTTGAGGTGGTGGAGTTCAGTGCAAATGTGCAGGGGCAGATCAGCGAAATGTCTGGGCCTTCACCCCCTGCTGCGTAGGCGCTCGGAAATGAGAATCCTGCCAACAGTGCTGCCAACAATAGTGCTCCCAACAATGATGTCGGGGCGGCAAACACGCGCTTTGATGCGGCTATCATGAATTATTCCTTTGTTTGCGGTACTTCTGGTATCCGAAAGTCCGGTTTACTGTAGTCAAGGTCTCTGTCGATCTCTGCAGCTGAAACAAGCCGGGCAACGCCATCGCGAACTTCCATCTGGTAGCGCCCCTTCGAGGTATACAAGGTCCCGAAAGTCTGCAGCGCACCAATCGTAATAACAAACCGATACTCCCTTCCGGCGTCTTCCAGCATCCCGGAAACAATCTGGTTACCTGAAGGTGTTGTCTTCACCTCCGATACATAACCGGGAAAGTCACTATCCTCCTGCGGAACATGGAAAGCAATGCGTTGCCCGACAGACAGGTCCGCAAAATTACCAACGTTCAGGTACTGACCCTTTATTCCCTCTTCCGGTAGGGGCGATGCATGTTTCGACGCAATGACTACCGCCGGTTGTTCGGGTGGCGTCGCTGGCGGGTTGCCGATCTCTACCATGGGTTCCACTTTGGGCTCAGCAGGTTTCGCCACCGGCGCTGGCTGCTGCTTCGGTCCTGACATATAGAGGGAAACGCCAACGTAGCCCAGCAGCACCACGACAAAGATCGAAATCAACAAATAGTGAAAGGGTTTCATGCGGGCGATTCTCACAAGCTTCATTTAACATGTCGAGATGGACAATCAACATCTTTGGCGACTCGCGCGAACACCAGCCGAAGGCTGGCCCTCTGACGGTGACTTCAAATGGTGCACCGAGGACATTCCTGAACCTGGCGAAGGTCAACTGGTGTCTCGCACCATTTACCTTTCAATGGACCCCTACCAGTGGGTGCGGCGGCGCACGGGTGTCGAGACACCCGGGCAGATCTGCCATGGACGCACCGTGTCCCAGGTGGTGAAGAGCCTGCATCCTGACTACCAGGAGGGCGACTACCTGTTCAACACGAACGGCTGGGCAGAGTATGGCCTGACCGGTGACGGCATCGATTACTTCAACTATATGTTGCCACGTAAGCTGGACGCGGCTGCAGCACCGTTATCAACTGCGATTGGCGTGCTCGGCATGCTGGGGCTGACAGCCTATTCAGGCGCACTGGTTCAGTGCGAACCGAAAGCAGGTGAGACGTTTGTCGTTTCTGCAGCGTCAGGTGGTGTAGGCCAGATTGCCGGGCAACTTGCGCGCATCCGCGGTTGCCGCGTTGTTGGTATTGCCGGCGCCAGGGAAAAGTGTGATTACGTGACGGGTGAACTTGGCTTTGATGCCTGTGTCTCGCACCTGAGCGATTCCATGGCGGACGATCTTGCCGCGGCCTGCCCTGACGGGATTGACGTTTACTTCGAGAATGTCGGCGGACCGGTGTTCGAGGCAGTAGCAAGCCTGCTCAATCCCGGCAGTCGAATCAGCGTGTGTGGTCTGATCTCGCAATACGGTAACCCTGACCCATCAACACTTCGCAAAGCTTGGAACGAAACCGGCGCGCCGGTGTTCGAAAAGCAGGCAACGCAGGTGCACGATCTTTTCGTCGGTAACTTTGTGAAGGACTACCAGGCGCAGTTCCTCAGTGAAGCAACCGCGTGGTACCAGGATGGGCAGTTGCGGTATCGCGAGGATATTCGGCCGGGACTCGAGAATGCGCCTAAGGCGCTGAGTGATATGTTGTCGGGAAGTAACTTTGGGAAAATGATTGTCGGGGTTTCCGGGGAGACGGTCTGAGGGCGTCTCGGTGAGAGATCCCTCCATCGCTTCATTCCAGTCAGCGTGACCCGGTCAGCGTGACCCGGTCAGGGCAACAAAGGTCAGGGTTGTTAAACCTCCCGTTACTCGACAAAATAAGGCTTCTTTGTCGGTCCGAGCCAACCGCCATGAGGATACTTTTTTATTCAGCGCTGCTTTTTCTGGCGCTGGTCAGCACGGTTGCTGCTGACCCACTGTTCGAATCCAATGAACCCCTCGCTATCACGCTGACGGGGCCATTTCAGCAACTCAATAAAGAACGCGATAAATCCCTTCGCTACGCACCTGCGTCACTCGAATATAACGTCGAGGGCGATTCCCTGCAGATTCCGATCGAATTGCAGGTGCGCGGCAACAGGCGATTATCCAGCACCACCTGCGCCTTCTCGCCGCTGCGTGTCATTGTCGACAAAAAAGAAGTCAAAGACACACTGTTTCACAAGCAGAAGAAACTGAAACTGGTCGCGCAGTGTCGCCCGGACATGAAACGTTATGAGGGTTACCTCGTCACCGAGTACCTGATCTACCGGGCATTTAATCTCTTGACCGACCAGAGCTACCGGGTGCGCCTGGCCGAGATGACGTATGTTTCTGAAGAGGGTGAACCTCTGTTTGAAAACTACGGATTCTTCCTTGAGTCGAGCCGGCGTCTGGCCAAGCGTATTGACAGGAAGCGCTGGAAGGTTGAAGAGACCAATGCGACCAAGCTGGATCGTCAGCATATGAACCTGGTCAGCCTGTTCCAGTTCATGATCGGTAACACGGACTGGTCTGCAACGCATGGCGGGCGTGAGGAATGCTGTCACAACGGCAAGCTCTATGGCGAGCCAGACGGTACCAGCAACCTTTTCATTCCTTACGACTTCGACATGACGGGGCTTGTTGACCCGGAGTATGCGGCCACACCGCCTGAGCTGAAACTCGACAACATCCGCGAGCGTCGCTATCGCGGCTACTGCCGCAACAACGACTTCCTGGATGAGAACATTGCGCTTTTTAACGCAAAGAAGAGTGAGATCATCAGCCTCTTTGAGAATACAGAATTGCTCGGTAAGGGCGTTTCGAAAAAGAAGGTTGCCTACATCGAGAAGTTCTACCGCATCATCAATAACCCGAAACGGGTTAAGCGATACATCCATGGCTGGTGTCACAAGTCCGAGATGGTCGCTGCCTCAGACTGAACTGAATCAGAGATCGATCATCGCGGGCAATACTTCGGACTCAAACAGGGCATCACCCAGCGCCAGGTGGAACATATCAACGCCCGCAGCGTGAAACGCCTCAACTTTGCGCATCACCGTATCCGGTGAACCGATAAGGCCGGTGGCGTAGCCTTCATTGGTATCGAGCATCGTTACCAGGTCCGTTTCTGCCCACATACCTTCTGCACCGCTGACACGTTTTTTCCGCTCCTCGATCATTGCGGGATCTATCTTGCTGATCATGTCATTGATCACCGCGTCCGCCTCTTCATCTGAAGTGCGCACAACAGGTATTGCATAAACCGCAAAACGCGGACACCGGCCCTCTTCCTCGCCAATCTTCCTGACGTGCTCAATGACGCCTTTAATCTTGTCGAGCGTCCCACCGTTCAGGAACATCCAGTCAGACTGCCGACACGCCATGCGAATGGCAGCCTCGGACTGGCCGCCCTGGAAAATCTCAAGCTCGCCCACAGGCCGTGGTTCCATGACAAGCCTGTCTGCCTGGTAGTAATCACCCCTAAAAGAAAACTCATCGTTGTTCCACGCGCCCTTCAGCACGTCAATAAACTCACTGGAGCGAAGGTAGCGTTCATCATGGGTAAGCTGATCGATGCCGTACATGTCGAACTCCTGCATGTTCCAGCCGCTGGTCACGTTGATGCTCCAGCGTCCATCCGTCAGGTTATCCAGCGTTGCTGCCCACTTGGCGATGGCGGTTGGTTGAAAGAAGCCGGGATGGATCGCGGTAACCAGCCTGACACGTTCGGTATGTGCTGCGATAAAGTCTGTCATCGCAAGACAATCCAGGGTTGAACCTTCAATCTCCTGCGCATTACCCCACCAGCGCTGGGCGATCAGCAGGTGGGACAAACCCAGTGCTTCAATGCGGCCAACCACATTTTTAACAATCTCCCGCAGTTGCGCGCCTGATGGCATCGCCCTTGGGGTGGCGCCGGTCTTAACGACCTGTGTGCCTGCAAAGGTTGAAGGCGCCCAGGTACAGGTTTTCACTGCTGTTTCTCAGGTTGTGGCAGCCAGATCATGGCAATCGAACAGGGCAGCAACAGGCTCGCAAAGAACCAGAAGGCGTAGTCATAACTCTGGGTCATATCAAAGATGTAGCCGGACATGATGGAACCGAACCCACCTACCATCAGGAACATGTTCACGAAGCCTAACACGCGTCCAAAGGACAGCGTGCCGAATCTTGCAGCGTACATGACGCCCATCATTGGCATGATCCCGCCGGTAGCAAACCCCTGCAGGATAGCCGCGCCGAAAAGGCCGACCCGGCCCGGTTCACCTGCAAACAGCAGCAGCGAGCCGACCATGCACACCGCCATCATCCAGTAGAGTTTGCGGTGATCTACCCGATCACCAAGACCGCCGTAAACAAACTTGCCAATAATCATGGTGACGGAGGTCACAGAGATCAGCTGTGCTTCCATTCCCTGGTCAAACCCGAGATCGCTGGCATAGGCGCCGATATTAAACTGCACACCGGAGAAAGCAGCGAACTGGGATAAACCCCGCTACCGGAATCCAGAAACTACGTGTGCTGAGTATTTCTTTTGTGGTCCAGATTTTTGCATCGAGATGTGTTTCACCGCTGTCACCGGAAAGATCCGGTGGCGGCGGTGCGTGCCTCAAAATAACAAAGTTGAGTGGCACCATAAGCAGGAAGGCAACCCCTGCAAGTACCAATAGACTGGATTGCCAGCTGATTGCAACAATCAGCTCAGCCGTGACCAGCGGGAAGATAAACCCGCCAATAGACGTACCCATGGCAGAGATACCAATGGCGAGACCCCTGCCCTCTGTAAACCATTTGCTCACCATGGTCTGCGATGCCAGCGTGCCACATAACACCATGGCGATCGGAAGCACTGTGCAGTACAACACCAGAATCTGCCAGAACGCAGTTACCTGCGACAAGAGCGCGAGGCCACCTGTCAGAAAGACCGCGCCGATGAGCACAAGGCGGCGCAACATGTCTGTATCAAGCAGTCGGCCAACAACCGGACTTGCCAGCCCCGTAAACACCTGGAAGAGAAATATCGACATCATCATGCTGCCACGATTGACCTCGAACTCTTCCAGCCAGGGCACCACGAACAGCGCAAAACTGTAGATCAGTATGCCAACGGTCAGCGCCTGGTTAACCAGGGTCAACCCAACGACGTACCATCGGTGATGTGGTGAAGGTGGAGACAAAGCGCCTACTTCTCGGAAGATGCCGGAGCAGTCTATCACGCCATTTCTGGCCAAAGCGCGGTCCCGGTGTTATACATCGCTCAACATTGATGTGCATGATTGAACAGCAAATTGAATTACGACATCGTCATCATCGGCGCCGGTATCATCGGATTGAACACCGCGCTGCAACTGAGCAAACGCACCAGCGCCAGTATCCTTGTACTTGAGAAATCGAATTCGCTAGGCACCGGTTCTACGGGTGCGTCCTCGGCCATCTGCCGTCATCGCTATTCACTCGATGAAACCGTCCTGCTCGCAAAACACGGTATCGAAACTTATCGCAACTGGCAGGAGTACCTTGGTCAGGAGAAGGTGACAGCAACGTTCCACGACGATGGGGTGTTGTGGCTGACCGGAGCTGATGACGGCTGGCCAGCCCAGGAAGTTGACCGCCTGGCTGGTTTTGGCATAGGAGCCGAAGTACTTGCACCGGATGAGATACGCCACCGCTTCCCCGCTATCAACCCGTGCAGTATCCCACCAGATATAGAAACCGGCGAGGAACATGTCTGCAACGAGGGCGTGCCGGCGCTGTTCGAGACCACTGGCGGCTACTTTGATCCAGCCTACGCACTTGACGATCTCAAGGCAGCGCTCACCAACAGCAACGTCACCATACAGTTCAACGCGGATGTTACCAACATTTCCACAGAGGGGAGCCGGGTAACAGGCGTGAAACTCTCAAATGGCGATACAATCAACACGGCCGTACTTGTTAACGCGTCAGGACCCTGGTGCAACTTTCTGTTGAGCCAGCTGGATATGGCCTCGCGCTGGGATCTCACACCAACCAGGATCCAGGTAATACATCTTGACCGGCCTGACTCGGTGAAGGGCCACATACCTGTCTGTGCCGATCTCGTTGGCGGTGTCTACTTCAGAACGCAAAATCGCGGTCAGCAACTGGTGGTCGGCTCTACGAGAGAAGAAGACGAGCGTGAATCGATCAACCCGGACGATCTGCCAACCTACGTTGATGAAGACTTCAAGGTCGCGCGGTTACATGCGTTACATCATCGCCTTCCCGACCTGCCCTACGCTGGTCGTATCCAGGGGTATTGCGGGCTTTACACCTTCAATCACATCGACGTGCACCCCATCGTGGGTCGCACGCCAGTTGAAGGCTTCTTTGTCGCCAATGGATTCTCAGGACACGGTTTCAAACTCGCACCGGCCATCGCCTCACTGCTCGCCCAGGATATTACCGGTGAGACATTGGCGTCAGATACTGCGGTGTCGACAGACTTTCTTAAGTTCGACCGGGACCCGCTGACGCTTGATGCAAAAACGGTCCTGGCCTGATCGACCTGGACCGGTTGCTGGCAACGAGCAGAAAACCCTTCAAAAACAATCATCAAGGTTAAAAACCGACCGCAGTGGCAGCCGGTACCGTACTGCCGGTCTACCCCGTCATACGGTGCACTTAACGCAAAGAACGTTCTGCCAGGATGCTTGTCTTATAATGTAACGATGAGTGCATTCCTCAACCGTAAATTCCTGTTGCCTGTTGCCATCCTCGGCGTCAGCACACTGCTGGCAGCCTGGATGTTCATGCAGCAACCCAACCCCGCATCAATGGAGGTTCTGCCGCCCACCATGCTGGTCGATGTGATGCGTGCTGACCCACAATCGGTACAGGTCACGGTCAAGGCGCAGGGCACGGTCATCCCAAGAACAGAAACCACCCTGGTATCAGAGGTCTCAGGACTTATTACCGAGGTTTCCCCTGCCTTTGTATCAGGCGGCTTTTTTTCCAAAGGCGATGTGCTGGTTCGCATTGACGACCGCAACTACCGGGCCGAGGTCAAACGCGCGGAAGCTGCCGTCGCCGCAGCTGAAACAAACGTGACCCGCGAAGCCGGTCTCGCCGATTACGCGCGGGAAGACTGGGAGCGTGCACGCTCCATCCTGCAGTCGAGCAAGGCTGCAAGCGATCTCGCATTAAGAAAGCCGCAGCTGACAGAAGCACTTGCGAGCCTCGAGTTCGCGCGGGCCGATCTTGAAAAGCGTCGCGGAGATCTTGAACGCACAGTAATCCGTGCCCCATATGACGGCATGATCCGGGAGAAGCGCGCTGACCTTGGTCAGTTTGTTAACGCAGGCTCCGCTGTCGCAGTCACCTTTTCGGTTGGCGTTGCGGAGGTTCGCCTGCCGCTGCCAGACAAGGAGTTACCCTTCCTTGAGCTAGACGATTCGCTTCTCGCTGAAGGTAACGGTCCGGTGGTATCGCTGACCGCAGATATAGGCGGCAGGCAGCATCGCTGGGAAGGCAGCATCGTTCGAACAGAAGGCGTGTTTGATGAACGCAGTCGGGTTCTTTATGTAGTTGCTGAGGTTGCTGATCCTTACAACCAGCATGGAGATATCTGGGACTACCCACTGCGCATGGGGACGTTTGTTGAAGCGAGGATCATGGGTGAAGAGCTGACCAACGTGGTAAAACTTCCTCGCAGTGTCCTGCGTGGCAACAACCGCGTGTGGACGGTCACCGACGACAACACGCTGCAACCGGTAGAGGTAGCTGTTACGCGCACTGATGAACAGTCCGTACTGATCAACCGCGGCCTCTCCGCAGGCCAGCTTGTGTGCGTCACACTGCTGGATAACCCACTGCCTGGAACGCCAGTGAGATTTGGCGAGCCACTCAAACCTGAAACAGGACTCACTCTTGGCAGTCATTAACCCGGGCACGGGCATCATCTCCTGGTTCACCCGCAATCCGGTTGCGGCAAACCTGCTGATGATCGTGATCATCATGACCGGACTCTATTCCGCCATGACGATCCGCACCCAGATCATGCCCGACCTTGAACTGGATCGGGTCACCGTGGATGTCGCCTTCCCTGGCGCCTCTCCGGGTGAAGTTGAATCCGGTGTCGTGACAAGAATTGAAGAAGCGGTTCGGGATATCGAAGGTATCGAGGAACTGCGCTCTTTTTCAAACCAGAGCATGGGCCGGGTGTTCATCGACATCGAAACCGGCTACGACGTCCTGGTCATCCTCGATGAGGTAAAGATGGCGGTGGATCGCATCGCCAGTTTCCCCGAGTCCATCGAAAAGCCCTCCATCTACAGAAGCCAGCACGAGCGTGCTGCCATTAACGTGCAGATTTACGGCGATCTCGACGAGACCGCGATGAAGGCACTGGCTGAAGATCTGCAGGAAGAAATCCTGACCCTGCCGAGTATCACGCGCACAAGGATCCGCGGCGCACGGGATTACGAAATCAGCATCGAGATGGAAGAAAGCAAACTTCGCCAGTATGGGCTGACGCTAGCGGAAGTTGCCCAGGCAGTGCGCCGTTCTTCGCTTGACCTGCCAGCCGGGTCAATACGTTCGGATGGCGGCGACATATTGCTGCGCACCGAAGGACAGGCCTATCACAAGCAGGATTTTGAGAGGATTGTTCTCATCACCCGTGCTGACGGCACCAGGCTCACCCTTGGTGACATCGCCAACATTGACGATGGCTTTGTTGAACAGGAGTTCTACTCACTGTTCAACGGTAAACCCAGTATCGGCATCGCCGTCTCTGCCGTTGGCGACCAGAACCAGATCGACATCTCCGATGAGGTGAAGGCGTTTGTTGAACGTCGCAGTCAAACGCTGCCACCCGGCATTTCGCTCGAAGCGTGGATGGACAGCTCTGCACACCTGTCTGAAACGCTGGATATGATGCTCGCCAACATCGTTATGGGCGTAACGCTGGTACTGGTCATCCTGGGTTTGTTCCTGCGTCTACAGCTCGCCTTCTGGGTCATGCTGGGCATGCCGATCGCGTTCCTGGGTGCATTTGCCCTGCTGCCCGGCGTTGATGGCTCAATCAACATGTTGAGCCTGTTCGGATTTATCCTGGTGCTCGGTATCGTCGTGGACGACGCCATCATCATTGGTGAGAGCGTGCAGACCACTACCGAACGTGATGGACACAACACCAACAATGTCATCATCGGTGCAAAACGTGTCGCCATGCCAGCAACCTTCGGTGTGCTGACCACCGTTGTCACGTTTATCCCGCTGATCACTGTTCCCGGCAGCTTTGGCGTGCTACCGGCTGCCATCGGCTATGTCGTCATCCTGTGCCTGCTGTTTTCGATTGTTGAATCGAAACTCATCCTGCCCGCACACCTCGCCGGTATGAAGCCACTACCGGATAACAACATGTCAGCCTTCCGCAGGTTCCAGAAGCATCTCGCGGACCAGCTGCACACCATCACCCATGACTACTACAAGCCATGGCTGATCAAAGCCCTGGATGCACGCTACACGACCGTTTCCATATTTGTCGGTCTCCTGATCCTTTCCATCGGATTTATCTCCGGGCCCTATATCCGCACGGTGTTCTTCCCGAATATGACCACAGATTTCATTTCTGCCGAGATTGAAATGGTTGAGGGCACTGCGCCTGCGCAAACGATAAAGGTGGTGGAACAGCTCAACAGCGCACTCATCAACCTCGACGAAGAAAAACCGGACGGCGACAAGTTTCTTTCAAACATCGCCGCCTATATCTACGGTACCAACGGTACCGTGATCGCGGAAATGAAATCCGCCGAAGAGCTGAATATCGATCCGTCAAAAGTCGCAGGCGAGTGGCGCGAGCGAGTTGGCGAAATGGCCGGGATCAAAACCGTGTCCATCACCGGTGCACGTAAATCACACGGCCACGGCAAAGATGTGTACTTCAAACTGGTGTCATCCGACATCGATGAGCTGGAGCGTGCAGGCGAATTCCTGCAGGAGCGCCTGCGCGGTATCGATGGTGTGCATGACATCGAGAACTCCAACCAGGGCAACATTCCCGAGATCAACCTGCAGATCAAACCTTCCGCTGAGGCGCTTGGACTCGCGCTGACCGACCTTGCCAGCCAGGTCAGGGCCGCGTTTTACGGCGTGGAAGCGCAGCGTATCCAGCGCGGCCGTGAAGAAGTGAAAGTCATGGTGCGCTATCCGAAAGATGAGCGAAGTTCCCTCGGTAACCTCGAGACCATGTACATCCGAACCGCCGAGGGTGATGAAGTACCCTTCAGTGCAGTAGCAGAGGTTGAACGGCGAGATTCACCTTCCTCAATCCTGCGCAGCTGGGGTAAACGCTCTATCCGCATCACCGCAGATGTGAACACCGATGTGATTCAGCCGGGCACGCTGATGCAGACAGTGACCCAGGGCGAGCTGAACCAGGAACTGACCACGCGTTTTCCCGGCGTGAGGATTGAACTCGGTGGCGCCAGCCTGGAAGAAGCTGAACTGATACAACGGATGGTCGTTACCAGCGCACTTGCGCTGCTCGGCATTTATGCGTTGATGGCCATACCGCTCAAATCCTACATACAGCCCCTGATCATCATGGGGGTTATCCCGTTCGGCATGATTGGCGCTCTTGTAGGTCACATTATCGTGGGCATCCCATTCAGCGCGCTTTCGGTCTACGGCATCATTGCGCTGGCGGGAGTGGTGGTAAACGACAGTATTATCCTGGTGGACTTTGTGAACAAAGCCATCGAGGAAGGCGAGGATGTTGTGCAGGCTGCAATCAATTCCGGCACACAGCGTTTCCGCGCGATCATGCTGACGTCCCTGACAACCTTCTTTGGGCTCCTGCCCATCCTGCTGGAGACAAGTCTCTCGGCACAGTTTGTCGTGCCGATGGCAGTGTCACTCGGCTTCGGTATCCTGTTTGCGACCTTGATCACACTGGTGCTGATCCCCTGCCTGTATGTGATCATCAACGATTTCAACACCAAACAACGCAGCGAGGAACTCGCCCATGTGTCGTAACATCCGCACGTTGTACAACTTTGAACCACCTGCTTCAGAAGACGAGATTCACGCGGCTGCGCTGCAGTACGTCAGGAAGATTTCAGGCTTTACCAAGCCAAGCCAGGTTAATGAGGAAGCCTTCCAGAGGGCAGTTGCTGACGTGACGGCCATATCGGCCGCACTGCTCGATACACTTGAGACAAGGCAGCCCCCAAAGAATCGCGAAGAAGAGGCTGCCAAGGCAAAGGCTAGAGCCGCCAAACGCTACGGCTGAGTCAACCTCTCAAGGGTAGTACTGGTTCAGGTAAGTCCTGCCTCACGCCGCAGATCAGCCGCGCGAAACTGGCAGTTTGAGAAAGGCACCTTCAGAATGGGATAGGCACGCATCTCAATTTTCGACTGTGCAGGCAGTTGAAACTTCCCGTTCAGCAAAGCTGATATCCATTTTGACTGCTGCTCCGACAGGGGCCAGATACTGCAGAGCGCACGCACGACACCAATCACAAACAGGTTGTGATGCGCTGGATGCATAATGCCCTGGTAAAGCGCCAGGTCGTGTTCATCCTCAACACCGAGCAAATCCGGGTGTGCAAACGGGATGCTGAATCGATAGCCCGTTGCGCAAACAATGACGTCAACCTCTGCGGTCGATCCGTCCACAAATACCACGTTACGCCCTTCGATGCTTTTTACATCGGGACGTGCCGTCAGGGCACCTGCTTTCAACCTGTCGATGATGTCATCGTTAACCACCGACCTTTTGGAAAACACATCAGGCTTTTCTGAAGGCAGCCCAACCGCCGCCATCGTTTCCGGGGATACCGCCATGCGCGCCATGATTTTTGGCATCAGGAACCTGAACAGGCCATCCCGGACTGGCACCGGCAAGAGGTTAAAAGGCGCCATCACATCATCGCCTGGGTGTGGCGGTCCCATATCGCCAGGCTTAATGCGCTGCATAATGGTCTGGCTGGAACGCGCCGAGAGAGTTACCTCGGCGGCTTCTGATAGTTCCACCGCGATCTCGCACCCGCTGTTACCTATCCCGACAACCATCACGCGCTTGCCACTGCAGTCGATGGGTGTCGTTGGATTGAAGTAGTCAGACGCATGTAGCATCTCGCCGTCGAAAGCGCCAGCAAAGGTCGGCATTACCGGGGACCAGAGATTACCTATTGCCAGCACAACTGCGTCGTAGTGTGTCTCTTCGGTTGCAGTGCCCAGCAGGAATCCCTCTGCCTGCTTTTGAAGGCGCTCAACCTTTGTTTCAAACTTTACGTGTGGCAGTACATCAAAATGTTCGGCGTAACGATGGAACCAAGCTGCCATGAGTGCATGATCAGGGTACTCGGGGTAGTCATCGGGGAACGCAAAGTCCGTGAACCGACTCATATCCCGATTGGTATTGGTCCGGAGCGAATCGTATGCAGAAGACAATCCGCTGCTGTTGCCCAGCACCCACTGCCCGCCAACCCTGTCGCCTGCTTCGTAGCAGGTGGCATCGATACCTGCTTCGCGCAGGGTTTTACAGCAGGTGATACCGCTGGGGCCAGCACCGATGATGGCGACTTTCATCACTCACCTCAAAGGTTGTTTTCGTAATCCGATTCAATGGATTTATCGATAGCCTCGACGACCTCTTCCGGTGCGTTCTTGCGCTTCTGGTACATCTTGCCAAAAGACACCTTGTGGCATTCCTCTGCCCAGGTATCGGGTTTCCAGAGTCCGGAGCGGATAAACGCCTTGCCACAATGGAAGAAGCATTCTTGCACGGTGACCTTGAGCACAAGAATTGCCGGCTTGCCACGCGCCGCAAGCTCGTCCAGCAGCGCGGGGTCGCTGGTCAGCTCCGCTGTGCCATTAACGCGCAAGGTTTCAGATGTGCCGGGAATGCAGAAAAGAATGCCAACATGCGGATTGGCTAGAATATTCTGATGGCCGTAGGCGAGTTTGTTTCCTGGCCGATCCGGGATAAGCAGCGTCCGCTCATCAGCCACATGAACAAATCCAGGCTCATCACCCTTAGGCGAACCATCACAACGGCCGTTTTCATCCGACGTGGACAGCACCAGGAAAGGACTCTTCGCGATGAACTCGATCGCAAAGTCGTCCAGGTGGTCGATGTTCTTCTCACTGAGACCGGGGATTTCCTCCCCAATGACTTCACGCAGATCGTTCACAGATTGGATTGATGACATGAGATGCCCTCCCGTAGTTTTATTGTTGAGTCGCCAAAGTGAGACTGGCCATCTTATTCAATGACAAACCGACCCTCTGCAAGCAGTGCACATAAACATCGGCGGTTCGGCAGAAGGCGTTGGCGAGCCGACCCGCTATCAGTCTTTCAACACGCTGCCGACCAGCTTCAACATGACCAAACTGCAACGCACGCAACGAACGTAGCAGAAGCACCTCGTCAGTACTGAGCACCTCCGAGCACGGGCACTCAACCAGTACCGGTCGCATGGTTGTCGTCGCAAGTAGCGCCATCATTTCTTCCAGCACTTCGACCGCCTCCGGTACACCTGCCATTTCATAGGCTTCAGAAAAACTCTTGCTCATATCTATTTGTCGAGTCTTGCCCTGTACCCATTTTCGAATGCTCCAAAGGACAAACTGCGCGCCCCGGGACAGGTCTTTAACCGCAACGGTTGTTCTCTCTTTGTCGGTTGAGGTGGGAGTGTAATGTTTGACCACCGACTCCACTTTGTCGGTGCCTACTACTTTCAACATTTCAGTTCCTGATCTTGTTACTCTTTTTGGGCTGTCCGGGTCGGCAGATTCTCAGCAAACTACCAAGGTTCAGCATCAGCCCGCTTTGCCGCCTTCATGCCTTCATCGGTTTCGCCGATTTTCCAATAGCAACTGACGTACATACCGTCCTTAGGCACCTGCCTGTCATGGCGGAAATACTGCCTGAGGGCGCGTGATGCGCTGAACTCACCTGCAACCCAGGCGGACAACCGACCATCCAGCCATGGAAGTTCCATCACTGTATCTTCAAGCACACTGTTAACAGACTCCGGATCTGGATTAACCACCCAACGCAGGTCTATGCCTTCAGGCAGGTCGAGCTCTAACTGGTCCGCTTCACTGATCACCTCAAGCACAACATAACCTTTTGCCGTCGCGGGCAACTTCTCAAGGTTGACACTGATGGCAGGAAGCGCGCTCATGTCACCAGCAATCAGAAACCAGTCTGCCGTGGTATCAATCTGCTGACAGGGTCCCGGACCCTGGATATCGACACTATCACCCGGCTTTACACGATTCGCCCAGGCGGCAGCAGGACCGGTATCACCGTGTGCAACCATGTCCATCACAATCGATTTCGCCGAGACATCGTGTTGGCGAATCGTATAGGAGCGAACCACAGGTTTCTCATCTGCAGGGAAAACAAGCTTGATGTAACCGCCCTCAAAACCTTCCGGAAAGTCACTTAAGGATTCACCCGCTATCGTCATGCGCACCATGTTGGGTGTCAGTTGTTCGCGATGCGTTACATTTACAGAGCGAAGCGCTCGTGCCATTACTTACTCCTGTTTTCTCCAGTAGCCGGTCAGGTGCACCTGCTGCTTTGGCAGGTCCCATTTGAAAAAGCCCGGAGATGACAACGAGGGAGTCTTCATACAGAAACCATTGCGAGAACCAGTTTCTAATCTGTCACCTTCGGGCAAGAATCGATACTAATGAGAATGATTCTCATTTGCAACCAATTCGTTATAGAACCCAGGATTTCTGTCAGCACCACAGCAAGTTAAAGCCCGCCTCCAGTCAACCGCCCAGGATCAAGTATCTGTTCAAGCGTTTCCCGATCGAGATCGGTTTCTTCGAGCGCCACTTCAAGGACAGGTCGACCATCCGCATAGGCCTTCTTGGCAATCTCAGCGGCTTTGGCGTAACCAATGACAGGGTTCAGTGCCGTGACCAGGATCGGGTTTCGATGCAGCGCTTCATTCAGCCTGTACTCGTTGACCGTAAACGTGGCAATGGCCTTGTCTGCCACGAGCACCATCATGTTGGCCAGCAGGTCAATACTGTCGAGCAGGTTGGCGCCGATGACAGGCAGCATGACGTTGAGTTCAAAGTTGCCGGACTGCCCGCCGATGGTGATAGTCGAATCATTGCCGATCACCTGGGCTGAAACCATGGCAGCCGCCTCGGGAATAACCGGATTCACTTTACCCGGCATGATTGATGAGCCAGGCTGCAATGCCTCCAGACTGATCTCTGCCAGCCCCGCAAGCGGACCCGAGTTCATCCAGCGCAGGTCGTTGGCAATCTTGAGCTGCGTCACCGCAATCGCCTTCAGCTGCCCGGACAGGGCAACCGCAGCATCCTGGGAACCGATCAGCGGAAACTGGTTAGCCGCACTGACAAAATCGATACCTGTTTCTGCTTTCATCGCGTCGGCAAAATTTGCAGCAAAATCGGGGTGAGTATTTACGCCTGTGCCGACGGCCGTGCCGCCTTGACCGAGCATCCTGACGCCGGGCGCCACCCCTTTAAGCAGGGCAAGATTGTTCAGTAACTGGTCTTTCCAACTGTTAAGTGTCTGGCCCAGCGTCACAGGCATCGCATCCATCAGGTGGGTACGCCCGGTTTTACTGAAGTGACCCACCTCGAGCGACTTGGCATCGATGGTTGCCACCAGGTGATTCACTGCCGGGATCAGTCTCTCGTGAACACCTATCGCAGCGCTGACATGGATAGCCGTCGGAATAACGTCGTTACTGCTCTGGCCAAAGTTCACGTGATCGTTCGCACTGACCGCTCGCCCAAGTTGTCTTGTCGCCAGTGTGGCAAGCACCTCATTGGCATTCATGTTGGAACTTGTGCCGGAACCTGTCTGGAACACATCAACAGGAAAGTGCGTCATCAGGTCAGGGTCGTCACGCAGGCTGCGCGCACAACTTGCAATCGCGTCGGCCATGTCCGCATCAATACAGTCGAGTGCCTTATTGGTTTGGGCCGCGATCGCCTTGATCAACAGCAGCGCTTCGATGAAGCGCCGCGGCATGGGTCTGCCGCTTACCGGGAAGTTATTGATGGCTCGTTGGGTCTGGGCACCATAAAGCGCGTCAGCAGCGATTTCCATGTCGCCCATGGAGTCATTAACGGTTCTGGTCTGTGTCATTTTTCCTCCTGGTGCCTGCGCCGCGGATGAGGGGCACACAACATCAGGAGGTATGGTTACACCGCTCACCGTTTCCATCAAATGGCGGCGAGCGGCGTACCGATAGATCAAGCAGCTGCTTTTTCTTCTTCGGGTACATCGCTGCGCAGCAGGTACTCGAACGCAGCGAGGCTAGCCTTGGCACCCTCACCCATGGAAACAACGATCTGTTTGTAGGGCACGGTGGTGACATCACCGCAGGCAAAAATACCCGGTGCCGACGTCTGGCATTTCTCATCGATCACCACTTCGCCAAACTGCGTGAGTTCGACAACGTCGTGCAGGAACTGGCTGTTAGGCACCAGACCTATCTGTACAAACACGCCTTCCAGGGAAAGATGGAGCTGTTCACCAGAATCCCTGTCCTCATAAGCAATCCCGTCTACCTTACCGGCAGACGACGTGATCTCCCTGGTGGCAACGTTCTTGACGATGGTGATATTGTCGCGCGCCTCAGCCTGGTCGATCAGCACCTGATCCGCTTTCAGCTCGGGCAGAAACTCGAATACGGTCACCGATGCAACGATGCCGGCAAGATCCAGTGCAGCTTCAATACCAGAATTGCCACCGCCAATCACGGCGACATCTTTCCCCTTGAAGAAAGGGCCGTCGCAGTGAGGGCAATAGGCAACCCCGTTACCGATGTTCTCTTTTTCACCGGGCACACCAAGTTCACGCCAGCGCGCACCGGTAGCAATGATCAACGTGCGCGTGGCGATTTCTTCACCAGAAGACAGTGTGAGACGTTTTACCTCGCCCTGCTCGATATCCGTTATGCGAAGGTGTTCTTTCACCGTGATGTCATATGACTGCAGGTGTGCCTGCAACGACGCCGTCATCTCCGGGCCGGTGGTGTAAGGCACCGAGATGAAGTTTTCGATGCCCATCGTGTCTTTGACCTGGCCGCCGAATCGATCAGCCACAAGCGTGACCTTCACACCTTTTCGGGCTGCATAAATCGCCGCGCTGACACCAGCGGGACCACCGCCAATCACCACAACATCCTGCATAGGCAGCGCCTCAAACTCGACAACTGTGCCGCCTGGGTTGCGCTGCATGATCTTGTCTATCAGCTGTGCCGCATCCACCTTGCCGTTTGCAAACAGCTCGCCGTTTACATAAACGCTTGGCACGCCCTGGATATCCCTGTCGCTGATGACATCCTGGAAGAGACCACCATCGATCATCTCGGCAGTGATCAGTGGATTGAGCAGAGCAAATTCATTTACCGCCTGCACGACATCCGGGCAGTTGTGACAGGAGAGAGAGACAAATACTTCAAAGTGCAGTCGCTCACCAACACCTGCGATCAGCTTCTTCAACGAATCGTCGAGCTTGATCGGTGTACCCGAGGCCTGCAGTACCGCAAGGATCAGGGAGTTAAATTCATGACCGCTCGGTATCCCTGAGAAACTGATGCCGGTTGGCTCACCGTCAGCTTCAAGCCGAAAACTGATCGGGCTGCGCAAAGACACGTCTGCTTCACTCACCTGCAGCAGATCAGACACGCTGCAGATATCGGTAAGAAACTGCATGAGCTCGTCTCGCTTTTCGTGTGTGCCTTCCTGCACACTTTCCTGCACACTTTTCTGCACAACAAAACGAACCGGCCGCTGCATGTTTTCTGTATAGGACGCAAGCGTTTGCAGAATGTCTTTGGTCAACATGTGTTTGTTCCTTGGGAGCTTGTTGAGATCTTGTTGAAAGTTTCTTGAGGTACAGGGCACCGCTCCGTGAAGCGGTGCCCTGGATTGAAAGCCGAGTCTTAGATCTTGCCGACAAGGCTGAGTGATGGTGCGAGCGTTTCTTCGCCTTCCTTCCACGCAGCTGGGCAGACTTCACCAGGATGTGCACGCACGTACTGCGCTGCCTTCACCTTGTTAAGCAGGTTCTGTGCATCACGCCCGATGCCTTCTGCGGTGATTTCCATTGCCTGGATGACGCCATCTGGATCGACCACAAACGTGCCTCGATCTGCCAGCCCCTGGCCTTCACGCATCACTTCAAAGTTGCGCGTGATCTCGCCGGTCGGGTCACCAACCATGGTGTACTGGATCTTGTTGATGGTCTCTGATGAATCGTGCCAGGCCTTATGGCTGAAATGTGTGTCGGTGGAGACCGAGTAAATCTCGACATCACGACTGGTGAACTCATCGTAGACATCCGCCAGGTCGCCAAGCTCAGTAGGACAGACAAACGTGAAGTCAGCAGGGTAGAAAAAGAACACTGCCCACTTGCCTTTGATATCCGCATCGGTGACTTCGATGAAATCGCCCTGCTTAAATGCCTGCGCCTTGAAGGGTTTGATCTCGGTATTGATCAGCGCCATGTAAAACTCCTTGATAGTGATAGGTATTTCGTGGGGCGCACTTTAGGGATAAGCCTTCAATTAATAAATTTGATTGTTCTGTTATCAATATTCATTAAAATTGAACGAAGAAACTGATCCGAAAAGAGGATTTGTGCGTGATTTCAATTAAGCAGATCCAGTACGCGCTTGCGGTGGGCGAAACGCTGCATTTCAAACGTGCCGCTGAACAGTGCAACGTTTCGCAGTCCGCGCTCAGTACAGCCCTGGCTGAAATGGAGCGCCAGCTCGGCTTCCAGGTGTTTGAGCGCAACAACAAGAGCGTCCTCGTGACACCCCTTGGTCGACGCATGCTGGAGAAAGCCCAACGCATCAAGATTGAAGTTGACGACCTTCATAAACTGGCTGAAAACGAAAGTTCACCACTCGGCAGTCAGCTGACAATCGGGATGATCCCGACTGTGGGGCCTTCGCTGCTGCCGAAACTTCTGCCCGCAGTGACAAGCAGTTATCCCGAGGTAAACCTGACCGTCGTCGAGGAGCAGTCACACATCCTGCTGCAGCGACTTCGCCACGGCGATATCGACACTGCCATCCTGGCCCTGCCTTATGAACACGAAGGCTTGCTCGCCTTCCCATTTTGGAAAGAGAACTTCTGCTGGGTCACTCACAAGGAAGACCCGATCGCTTCGCTTGATGTTGTGCACGCAGAGGACCTGGACCCATCGCGGTTATTGCTCCTGGAGGAAGGCCACTGTCTCAAGGACCATGCCTTGGCTGCATGTCATTTTCAGGAGTCCGCCACCCGCGGCTTACGCGCTACCAGTCTGTTTACACTGGTGCAGATGGCGGCAGGCAAGATGGGGTCGACACTGGTGCCAGAAATGTCAGTGCATCAGCTCGTTGCGCAAAACAGTGAACTCGTCAGCGTGCCGTTAGCAGAACCCGGCCCACATCGAGAACTCGCCTTTATCGTGCGGCCCAACTACCCGAACCTGAGCGCCATAGAATTGCTGATCGAGCTGCTGAAGAAGGTGCTTTGAAGAAGGAAACTTCCTTACCGAAGTACGCCGTGTTTCAGAGCTCTCTCAGCGCAGCAACAATCGGTAACCGCACCGCGCGAATAGCAGGGAACAGTCCACCAAGAAAACCGACGCCCATCGCCCAGTAAACACCCGCGATGAGCATTTCCTGGGTCAACTCCAGCCTGAAGACGATGGATGAGATACTGATGAGGTCGCCCGAGAACAGCGGCCACGCAATTGAAGCGCCGAGAACAGCACCGGCAAATGCGAGCACGAGGGCTTCGATCAGCACTGAGACAATCACGCAGGTATTGCTGAATCCAAGGGCTCGCAGCGTCGCAATCTAAACACCACGCGCACTGACCGCGGTGTACATCGTGTTCAGCGCACCAAACAGCGCACCGGCCGCCATGATCGCGGCGACGACGTTGGTCACAACAAACATGAGGTCAGAGAGGTTACCCGCAGCCCGCTCGTAGTAGCGCTCTTCATCAATCACATCCATCAGCAGGGTTGTGTTATCGGTTAACGATGCTTCAAAAGCATCAACCGTTACCCCATCTTCCAGCACCACCACCACGCTGTTGGCGTTGGTTTGCTCAAAGGCAGCCATCATTGTGGTTGCATGCGTGATGATGCCTGACTCCAGCGAATCGCCACTGGTAAACGTGCCCACAACATCCCAATCCAGATTGCGCATGGTCAGTTGATCACCCACTTCAAGGCCTTTGAACTCCTGGCTCGCCAGATCCCCGACAATGACTTCTCTGAGACCAGGCTGGAACATCCGACCTGCGACAAGTGAGATATCCGGTCGTATCTGCAAACCCGTCTCATCAACACCTCGTACCGCTACACCTACCGTGGAGTTGTCCCGACGTCGATGCTGGTTCACCGAGGTCACGACTTCCACAGACGCACGCGGCTTACCTTCAGCTGATCGCGCAATGCCAGGCGTCGTCAGGACCAGTTGGGTTTCATTCAACGGGATAAAACTTGCGCCTTCGAAGGTTGCGCCCTCCCTCAGCACAAGCACTCGCTCGCCACTTCCCGTGTTGGTAATCATGTCGGCAAGGCCGTTTGTCATGGCCAGCACTGAGAGCAGCACACCCACCACGCCAGCGGTTCCAATAACAATAACCAGGGAACTGCCGATTCGATCCGGCATGCTCCGCAGATTCATCATTGTTACCGCAAGTATCTGGCTGATCATCGCTGTTTCATCGCTAATCCTTCCACGATACTCACACCCTGGGCGCGCACCGCTGGCGGCACAGTACTGATTGCCGCAAGCGCGATACCGATGAGAACCCCGTCCCTCAGTACTACCACCGGCATGGCGATTTTCCCCAGACCGAGCCCCCCAAAAAGATTGGGATACACCGAGGCTGCAATGCCAAGGCCAATAAACACGGCGAGCAGGCATACCAGTGCGGCCTCGGCAAAGACCACCGTCACCAGCAGTCTATTGCTGAAACCGTAGGTTTTCAGGACGGCAAGTTCGGGAATGCGCTCGCGCACGGATTGCATCATCGTGTTGCCGGTTACAAACAGCAGCGTAAACAGCACAGCGCCGATGATGGCGTTAACAAAGAACTGGATACTGCCGATCTCCTCAATACGCGATCTCAGCCAATCCTGTTCCATCTGCGTGACGGTAGGAAACGGTGTATTCATAAAGCGCTTGTCGATCGCCTCGGAAATCCGGCCGGCTTGTTCTGGATCGTTGAAGGTGACAAAGAACATATGCACGGTGCCTTTCGAGTGGGCACGAGATTCATCGAGATATTCGTAATTTACCCAGAGCTCGTTCGCCGGCAGGTCTTTGTTTTTCCAGTTAGAGATCCCAACAATCTCGAACTCCCAGTCGAGGCTCCCATCAGCTTTGCTCCAGTACGCTGAACTGAGCGTGATCACATCCCCAATCTGCCAGGACTGTGAGACCGCGAGATCCTCGCCGATAATCGCCCCGCGGCGATTGATCAGCATGCTTTGCTCAGCACCGTCCGAGAGTTCTATGTCGGGGAATCCCTGAAAAAAGCGATCCGCTTTTAATGCCCCTGCGCCGATCGGGTTGGTCTGCTCACGAAAGTAGGCGGGGAAGATCACCATGTAACCAACGCCCTGGACGCCATCGACGTTTTCAATCTGGTTGAGGTGTGCCAACGGCAGCGGCGTCAGAATACCGGCGCGACTCTGCACACGCAGGCGTGTGTCGCTCAACTGTTGTATGCCTGATTCAAAACCGGCCACCACGCCGTGCAAGAGGCCAAACAAGACGAAAGCTACACTGACCGAGGCGAGCGTCAGTAACGTTCGTGTGGGCTTGCGCCAGATGCCAGCCCATATTAGCGGCAGGTATTTCATCGGTATTCATTGTAACGCTAAACGGACAGTGACAAATTCGGCTGGCCCGGCAAAGCCTGCGACCTATCGTTTCGCCCTCCGTGCAACGGCTGTATCTCAATGAAATAAGAGCATATAGTCCGCTTTTCACGTTGGACCCTCGACATGACCAGAGACGAAAAAGCCCGCAAAATCGTCGCAATTCTGGATGAACTTTATCCGACTACCGAGATACCCCTTACGCATTCTGACCCGTTCACGCTGCTTATCGCGGTACTGCTCTCGGCCCAGACCACAG
Source organism: Pseudomonadales bacterium (assembly GCA_963921285.3). Lineage (GTDB taxonomy): Bacteria > Pseudomonadota > Gammaproteobacteria > Pseudomonadales > Azotimanducaceae > UBA9659. The sequence continues at coordinate 3,237,538 of CAWUFD020000015.1, read as the reverse complement.
ACAAGAAGGTGAACCAGGTCACTCCCGCCCTGTTCGACGCAGGACCTGACCCGCTGGCGATGAGCAAGTTAAGCGTCGACGAAATTCTGCAATTCATACGACCGCTGGGTCTTGCACCCCAAAAGGCAGCCAACATTCACAAACTGAGCCATATGCTGCTGGAGGCCGGCAGCGAAGTACCGCAGACCTACGAGGGACTCGAGGCATTGCCGGGTGTTGGTCACAAAACCGCCGCGGTTGTCATGTCGCAAGCCTGGGGTGTACCGGCATTTCCGGTTGATACGCATATTCATCGTCTCGCCGCCCGCTGGGGACTGTCGAACGGTAAAAACGTTGAGAAGACAGAGGCCGACCTGAAACGCATTTTTCCGGAGTCTTTATGGAACGGATTGCACCTGCGCATCATCTATTTTGGTCGTGAGTATTGTCCGGCACGATTCCACGACCTCGACACCTGTCCGATCTGCTCGTTTGCATCGACCAAAAAGCGCCGTCTGGAAGAGAAAAAAATCAATGATGCGCTAAGGAAACGTAAACGGGGTTGAGCAACCGGGGCTTTGCGGCACTACACTGAAAAATAGGCAATTTTCTGGCCCTTTAGACTGGCGCCTCATTTTATTGTCGGTAAACTTCCCGTTCCCAATCAGGAGTACAAGCGTGACCAACAAACAGGAACAGTCAGAAAAAATGGGTAATGCAGCGGGATTTATTGCCGCGCTGGATCAGAGCGGGGGCAGCACGCCCAAGGCGCTCAAACTCTACGGGCTCGACGAAAGCGCCTGGTCCACTGATGAAGAGATGTTTGGCCTGGTTCACGACATGCGTACCCGGATTATCAAGAGCCCGTCTTTCGGCGGCGACAGGATTCTCGCTGCAATTCTTTTTGAGAACACCATGGACCGCAGCATTGATGGCCAACCTACCGCACAGTTCCTCTGGAACGAGAAAAATGTCGTCACAATCCTGAAGGTGGATAAAGGGCTTGCCGATGAAGAAGGCGGTGTGCAGGTAATGAAACCCATGCCCGATCTTGATGGCCTGCTGGACCGCGCAAATGCGGCCGGTATCTTCGGCACGAAGATGCGCTCGGTGATCAAGCAGGCTAATGACGACGGCATCAGGGCAGTTGTTGAACAGCAGTTTGAAGTTGGCAGGCAGATTCTCGCGAAGGGTCTCGTGCCAATTATCGAACCTGAAGTGGACATCCACTGTCCTGACAAGGCCGCTGCAGAGGCGACGTTGAAGTCAGCGCTCATCGCACAGCTGGACGCATTGCCCGAAGGCCAGGTCGTGATGCTCAAGCTGACCCTGCCGGAGGAAGACAACCTTTACGCCGACTGCGTTGCGCACTCGAACGTCCTGCGCGTGGTCGCGCTGTCCGGCGGTTACAGCCGCGAGGAAGCTAACGCACGTCTTTCAAGACAGAACGGCATGGTCGCAAGCTTCTCACGAGCATTGACGGAAGGTCTCTCCAGCCAGCAGTCAGAAGCAGAGTTTGATGCAATGATGGACACTTCGATCCAGAGTATTTTCGACGCGTCAAACACCTGAGTCGACGCAACATAACGCCAGCTGCAGACCGCAGGCGGTCTGCAGGACTGCGTTAACTCGCAGCCTGACCCTCAACCGCCGCAACCTGTTTACGTTCTCCAAGTTCCTTGACGATCTCGGCATGTTTTGACCTGCTGAGTTTGTAGCCCAGGTAAAGCAGGAGCCCCGTAAAAGACACCATAGATGTCATCGGGCCCTGCACCAGGCCAAGGTTCCAGATCACGTCCGGGTCCACCTCTCCTGGAAGTGCGTTTCTGGGAAATGCGATTGCATCCAACGCAAACCCACCTATCACTGTGCCAAAAGCATTTGCTGCCTTGAGCGCAAACGCCCGCGCAGAGTAAATGATGCCCTCGCGGCGCTCGCCGGTTTTCAGTTCAAGCTCATCCGAGATATCCGCAAACATCGAATTGATCGTAATAAAAACGACCGGTGCCAAGGTGCCGGAAAGGGCGCTCTGGATAACAAGGAGTTGCAGTATGTAGGGATAGTCCTGCGGCAGGATGCCAGTCAGCCGCAATACGATGAGCACATTGACGTTGATGATCGTGAGTGCGGCAGGCAGCACCAGGCACCATTTCTTGTCGAGGATTTTCACGAGATGCGCACCGATGATTGTTCCCGGGAACAGTCCGATAATGACACCAACACCAATCCACCTGAGCTGATTGGTTTCCAGTCCCCAGAAGTGCACACCCATGAATGCATTCAACACGGTTTCAATGGCAACAACCGTCGTGCCCAGCATGAGCCCCAGGAAGATCGATCGATAGGACGGACTCGAAAACGCGGTTTTTAGCTCCATGAAAAGTCGCGCGAGAGAAAACGATGCACTTTCTCCCGCAGCGCCAAGCAATTTCGGAATCTGGTCGCGTGTTCCCCAGGCACACAGCAACACGGCACTGAAAGCGATCAGTCCACCTGTGGTGGACATCTCTGCATAACCCTCAGCCCGATAAAGACCATTCGGTAATTCGGGAGAAGGCGCAAACACCGTCGACAACATCAGGAAGTAGAAGCCATAACCACCAAAGACACTGAAGAACATGCCGAAACTGAAGAGCGAGCTACGGTCCTCGTAATCGGGCGCAATCTCCGGCCCCATGGCAAGGTGCGGGATGTAGTAAAACGTCATGAAGAAGCGTACCGCGATGGCAAACACCATGACCCAGCCAAAATAGAACATCTCGCTCATGCCGGAAGGCGGCACAAAAAGCAGAAACAGGCAGAGACCGAAAGGCAGCGCGGCAATAAACATGAATGGGTGTCGACGACCCCAGCGAGATTCGAATTTGTCGGAGAGACTGCCGATGACAGGGTCACAGAGTACGGCCACAGCAAGCGCAATGCCGGTCAGCGTAGCGGATACACCAAGTATCTGGTTGTAATAGAAGAGCACAAACGTGTTAAACGCTGCGTTCTTGACGCCCTCTGCAAGTCCACCAATGCCCCAGAAGATCTTGGAGCGGATCGCAAGTTTTTGTTTAACCATCTGTGCCTGGTTACTGGATCAGAACGTCGCACCGTAACACGTAACCATCCAGGACTGACAATCCAGGTGGTCATCAACTACCAAAAGCCACTTGCGTGTGCTTGCTCTGCTACCCTTCAGCAGCGCTTCACAAGGCAATCTGCAAACCGCCTGGCAGCTTCAGGGGCGAGCTCAAAACCGAGCGCCGGCTCTATCAGCTCGAGTTCCATCAGCATGAATTTATCTTGTCGGATGATTCCATCGACCCGGGCATAGACCGGCATATCACACAGAGAACCAGCAGCCACCGCCTGGTCCAATACGTTCTTCGCCCGTGCCACGATTTCATCGCTGACTCCAGCGATCACCCGCTTCGAGCCATACTGACTGTTGGACCGCCATTCACCGGCGGGCAACTCACGCCTCAGTGCATGTGAGAATTCACCTTCAAAAAAGACCAGCATCGTCTCACCAAGATCGGAAATATCACGTTGAAACTGTTGCAGCAGGAAAGGCCCTTCACCTGGCGCTGCAGGCCAGTCGCCGGACAAAGACAGCTTCTGCACGCCCTCACCACTCTGGCCATGGATTGGTTTGCGAACGGCATCGGGCCAGTTCTGCGTTTCCATGATTTTCTTTGCCTGATCATTTTCAGGTCCTGTCAGGACCGTTGGTATGACGTCGATACCGGCTTCGGCCAGCTGCAGCAGATATCTTTTATCGAAGTTCCAACGCAACGTACTGATCGGGTTCAGGGTGTTTTTGTCATTGCGCGCGAGGTTATCCAGCCATGCAAGAAACGCATCTGGCGCTTCGAAGTAATCCCAGCAGGATCGAAGCACGATGAGGTCAGCATCTGACATCGTGTAAAAATCTTCATCCCAGGGTATCGACGCGACCTCATGCCCCAGTTCAGCCAGGGCGACGCGGAGCGATGCGTCGGAGGCAGGTTCGGGCCAGGCACGACATGTCGCGAGTACAATCTTTGGCATATCACACTTCGGGTGGGTTCTGGACGTGGAATACTGCAATGCCCAGTCTCTACCTGCAACAACTGCCCGCTGTGGATCTCAAAGGATCACGCTACGCTGGTAAAGCCACAAACTTCTCGGCAGGATGGACCGCTGTTGTATTGGCCCACATCGGTTAGCACCATTTCTATCAGCCTCCGCCAGAAAATCGTGACGTTAGTATTACTGTGGTTGGCGGGGCTGTACCTGCGCCTGCCCGTGTTGATCATGCCGCCACTATCACCCGCCATCGTCAGCGAACTGGGTTTGAACCAAACTGTGCTTGGACTCCTGACTACAATCCCGGTGCTGATGTTATCGCTGGCTGCGCTGCCGGGCTCAGCCGTCATTGCCCGCATCGGGCCACTCAAGACCCTGGTACTGGCAATGGTGATCATCACTTTCGCATCGATGCTGCGCACAGTTGCACCACCAGTTTCGATGATGCTCGCTGCAACCGTCTTACTCGGCTTTGCTATTTCTATCATGCAACCCGCGTTTCCAGCGCTGGTGATTCGATGGTGCCCGGGCTTTATTGCACTGGGTTCAGCAATTTATATGAATGGCATGCTGATGGGTGAGTTCATAGGTGGCGGACTGACCCTCTCTATTGTCATGCCACTGCTCGATGACAACTGGCGATCAGCGGTTATCGCCTGGTCCGCACCTGCGTTGCTTGTCGCAAGGATCCTGCTGTTGTCGACCCGGCTCGGACTACCGGCAGTCGGTGCTATCGACATGCCCGCGACAAGTGGGGTCAGCGTCTTCGGACAAGCCCGCGTGTGGCGTTTTGGGGTTGTACTCGGCGCCGCATCAGCCGGCTTTTTTGGCGCAAACGCTTATATGCAGACGCTGCTCGAGAACGCTGCAGCAGCAACCGAATTGTCCTGGTATCTGTTTGTCTTTAACGGCACCCAGGTGATCGGCTCGCTGGTCATGATATTCCTGGCGCAGCATCTGATTGGCAAACGGTTCCCGATCATCGCAATGGCCTGGTGCATTTTTCTTTCACTTGCAGGCGCAGCAACCACAACAGGTAGTCTGCTCATCGCATCAATTGTGCTGCTGGGGTTTTCAACCTGCGTCCAGTTGATACTGGTAGTGGGGTTGGTGCCGCAGGTATCGAGCGCGGAAGAAGCACCGTCACTTGCCGCAGGCATGTTTGCAGTGGGTTATTTTCTCGCCTTTGTCATACCGTTGCTGTCCGGCCTGATCGTGGACGCGACGGGTGCGACTGCATGGATTCTTGCACCCCTCATACTACTGGCAATGATCGCTGGACTGATGTCTCACCAGCATTCAAGTGAGACATCCGCCGTTAGCTGACTATTTCCAGCCGGCCCTGTCGTAGAGTTTTACCGCTTCTGCCTGGCGCTCACCTAGTACAGCAGCATTTAATGCATCTTCTTTAAACTCACCGAGGTCCGCGACCGGTCCGGAAGTATCACCAATAATCGGATACTCGTTGTTGCCTTCTGCAAATAATCGCTGCGCACTTTCACTGGTGAGGTACTCAAGGAAGGCAATGGCATTCTCGCGGTTCGGTGCATGCTTCGTCACACCAGCGCCACTGATGTTGACGTGTGTACCTCGCCCATCCTGGTTCGGGAAAACGATGTTCAGTTTCGCCACGACGGCCTGGTCTTCTGGTTTCTCGGATCCGAGCAGGCGACCCAGGTAATAGGTGTTAGCAACGGTAATCGCGCACTCACCGCTGGCAACAGCGCGCAACTGGCCGGTGTCATTTGATTGCGGTGTGCGAGCAAAATTGCCAACGACACCTTGCGCCCAGGCAGCCGCCGCATCCGAGCCATTTGCTGCGATGAGGGAAGCCATCAGCGACAGGTTATAAATGTTGCCAGAGGACCGCATGCAGACTTTCCCCTTAAGTGACTCGTCAGTAAGGTTTTCGTAGTCCACGATACCTTCGTCGATACCAGCATCTTTATTGTATGCGATGACCCGCGCACGCTTTGATAGCCCGAACCAATGACCGTCGGGATGACGCAGATGTTCAGGGATTCTCTCATCGAGAAAGTCGGATTCAATCGACTGGAAAATACCTTTCTGATCAGCACGCCACAGCCTGCCTGCATCGACAGTGATCAGCATATCTGCGGGTGAGAACCTGTCTTCTTCAACAATCCTTTCGATCAGCGCATCACTGCCACCTTCAATCAGGTTGACCTCAATGCCGGTTTGCTCGGTAAAATTTTCATACAAAGCCATATCGGTATCGTAGTGACGTGCGGAGTACACATTGACGACTTCAGCCACGCACGCCGCCGAGAATAAACAGAGGCCGGTCAGCCAGCCCAGTTGATACTTCATTACTACCTCTAATCCCAAATGAGAATGATTGTTATTAACAATTGCTAAGGGTATACCGACACGCCGTCGCGGGTAAAGCTAAGCGTGACGAGATCACCGGGCTTATGCTGGCAGTCACTGCCGCAACCGACGTTGATACGCTCGTCGCCAGATACAAGCGTGACCACGTATTCACCCTTCAGGAAGCGAACGTCACGGACCTCTGCGTCTGTGCCGGCGTGGATCTGCACCGCGTTCGGATAGATACACACCGAACAGGCGGATGCTGGCGCGGGCAGCTCAACGGGTCCAAAACCTGTCACAACTTTGCCGTCCTCTGATCGACCGCTGATCACCTGCGCGTCTCGAATGGCTTCAGCCACGAACGGATGAGCCGGTGAATCCCACAGCCCCTGGGGTGTATCCACCTGGACAATCTCTCCTGCCACCAGGCAGGCAATCCGGTCCGCCATCACCATCGCTTCAACGGGATCGTGGGTCACTAGTACCGCGGTTACACCCTGCTCTTTCAATGTTGTGCGCGCGTCTTCGCGCAGCACACGTCGCAATGAAATATCAACGTTTGCAAAGGGCTCGTCCAGCAACAGCACGGAGGGTTCAACAGCAAGCGCCCGGGCCAATGCCACTCTCTGCTGCTGTCCACCGGAGAGCGTTTCCGGGAAACGGGAAGCAAGTTCCTGCACGCCAACCCGCGAGAGCAGCGCATCTGAAATCGCCCGCCGCTCACCTGGCGAAATCTTCGCCAGGCCAAACTCTACATTTGCAGCAACATTGAGATGGGGAAACAACACATGCTCCTGGAAAACGAGCGACATGTGTCTCTGCTCGGGCGGCGTATGTGTCGTGTCGTCAGCGATAAGGACATCGTTCACGTTGAGCGCACCTGACTGCAATTGTTCGAGGCCGGCGATGAGTCGCAGGAGTGTGCTTTTACCGCCACCGGACGGTCCAAGCACGGCGACGATCTCGCCGCTTTCAATCGAAAGATCAATATCGCACAGCACCGGCTCATCATCGAAGCGGTGAGACAGCGCCTGAATCGTTATACTCACGCCTTACCTGTTCCAGTTTCCAAGAATTGATCCAACACTCATCAGACTTAAGTTCTCATCGTCGTGGCTGAGGCGAAGCTTACCCGTTCTTCACTGATATGGTCAGTGGGTACTGTCATTATCGCGTTGCCGGTCATCATTCCGATCCTCGTTGTACTGTCTGCGCTTGTCACGGGTGACGGAGATATCTGGGCGCACCTGGCCGACACCGTCCTCTGGGGATACATCAGCAACACACTGGCGCTGATGGTGCTGGTTTCCGTTATATCACTGCCACTTGCCGTCGGCACTGCATGGCTTACCAGCATCTATCATTTTCCCGGTTGCAGGTGGTTACCGATTGCACAGGTGTTACCACTTGCCATGCCCGCTTACGTCGCAGGGTATGTCTACGCAGACTTGCTCGACTATACCGGTCCCCTGCAGACCTGGCTGCGCGGCGCTGGCATTGAGACAGCATTACCGCCGATCCGTTCATTGCCTGGCGCAGCGCTCGTCATATCACTGGTGTTGTATCCATACATTTACGTCCTCGCGCGACTCAATTTCCAAAAGCAGTCTGCCGCACTGATCGACGCAGCGCTCAATCTTGGCAGTACCAGGGGCCAGGCATTCAGGCGCGTTGCCCTGCCGCTTGCGAGACCTGCGGTTATCGGCGGTCTTGCACTGGTGCTGATGGAGACCATCGCTGACTACGGTGTGGTGGAACACTACGGTGTGCCAACGTTCACCACCGGTATCTTCCGTACCTGGTTTGCCATGGGCGAACCGGATGCCGCACTGCAACTCGCCGGGTGCCTGTTCCTGTTTGCGGCAACGCTGATCATTATCGAGGTGCGCAATCGCGAAGGAAGCATCGCAGGCCCTGTTGGTAAAGCCGCACAACTCAAAACCATCAGGCTGCAAGGCACGCGCGCCTGGCTGGCGACCCTCGCCTGTCTCATTCCCGTAACGCTTGGATTTGTCCTGCCCGTGGGCAGACTTCTTGGCCTGACAATTGAAGACGGTGATCTTATCGGCGCCGACAAGTTGTTTTCCTACGCGACCAACACATTTACGGTTGCCCTCATTGCCGGACTTGTGTGCTTGTTTGCAGCCACCTGGTTGAGCTACGCAGAACGACTGTCGCCCACGCATTTCACACGTGGCGCGATTCGTGTTGCAACACTTGGCTATGCCATTCCCGGCATGTTGCTGGCAGTCGGCCTGCTTCGCCCGCTTTCGTCTGGCGACAGGTTCATCGCAGGCATTGCAATGGATGAATTCGACACCCGCATTGGTCTTGTCATCACAGGCTCAATCGGCGCGCTGGTTATTGTTTACCTCGCCCGTTTCCTGACGGTGGCTTACAACACAACCCAGTCTGGCATGTTGCAGATTCATCATCGCTACGATGACGCCGCACGAAGCCTTGGCGAGGCAAGATCGGGTGTGCTGCGTCGGGTCCACCTGCCGCTGCTGACACCTTCCCTGGTCACTGCACTGGTACTGGTCTTTATCGATGTACTAAAAGAGTTACCGGCAACGCTGATACTGCGTCCGTTTAACTTTGAGACCCTCGCGACTCGTGTGTACCGACTCGCCTCTGATGAAAGACTTGCCGAGGCTTCAACCGCGGCATTGCTGATCATCGCTATCGCCGTGATTCCCACCATCTGGCTAACTCGTGACCAGTCGCGAAGGTAGACCTCTGCGGCAAATTTCTAAATCGCAATGATTCTCAATTAGTTATTGATAATGATTCTCATTTAGAGTACTTTGACGACCTCTTTTAATCTAAACAAGTTTGCTGACATGAAATTTGCTGCTTTTGGGCGTACCGTAAGGGCGCTTCTACCTCTGTGTCTCACAGCAATCCCTGCTGTTTCCTTCGCCGATGATGGCACCCTGTTTATCGAAGAAGTGACCATTGTTGGTGAGAGGTCCGATGGTTCACAGATCACAGGTGCTGCCCAGTATCTGGGCCCGGATGACCTGGAGGAACTTGTGCATGCTGATATTCAGCGCATTGTTCGCGACCTGCCCGGTGTCTCGGTACAGGTTGAAGATGGCTATGGACTGCGCCCGAACATCAGCATCCGCGGTGTGGCAACAGAGCGTAGTGGTCGCATCACGCTGCTTGAAGACAACGTACTGATCGCACCTGCACCCTACTCCGCTCCTTCAGCCTATTACTTTCCCACACCGGGACGTATGCACGCCGTGGAGGTCGTCAAAGGGCCTGCGGCAATTACGCAAGGTCCTTACACCATCGGTGGCGCGCTCAACATGATTTCGACACCTATCCCCACGTCACGACAGGGCAACGTGCTTGTGGAAGCGGGTGAAGATGCAACCTATCGCGTGCACGCAACCTATGGCGGCACCAGCGACAGCGGCTTTGGCTTCCTCGTCGAGACACACCAGTGGCAGTCGGATGGTTTCCAGGACATTGATCGCAGCAGCGGCGATACCGGTCTTGATGTTGAGGACTACACCATCAAGCTGGGTTACACCACGGCTGATGATCGCCACGCCGTCGAACTGAAGCTGCAGTACGCAGACCAGGATTCTGACCAGAGCTACCTTGGTCTCACCGATACAGATTTTGGTGGAGATGCCTTTAGAAGGTATGGCCTGTCTGCTCTCGACAACATTCACACAGAACATGAACAGCAGATCTTGCGCTATCAGTTCAATATCAACGAAAACATGTCGTTTACCGCGACGGCTTATAACAACGAACACGAGCGCGACTGGTTTAAGACCGAAGGCATCGACTTCGATGGCAGCAACAATGCCCAGGAACTGTCACGCACCAGCTGGTCTAACGTTGTCAACGCGGTTAACACGGGTTCAGACCTGGGCGGCCTGACCGCCGCAGAGATGCAGGCTATCCTGGACGGCGCAGACACCCTGCCAGGCAGCATCCAGATCCGCTCCAACGCGCGTGAGTACTTCTCACGCGGCGTGCAGCTTGGTCTCGCCTGGTCGATCGAATCCGGCAACGTCAGCCACGACATCGAAGTTGGCCTGCGCTTCCACGAGGACGAGGAAGATCGCCTGCAGCGCAACAGCAGCTACCACCAGGAAAACGGCCAACTGGTACTGGACGACCTTGGACTGCTCGGTAACGCGGGCAACCGAATCCAGGAAGCTGAGGCCATGGCGTTTCACATCTTTGACCGTATCGAATTTGGCAACTGGGTGCTGACACCGGGCCTCCGCTATGAAGATATCGAGCAGGATCGAACACGATACGAAACACGCAATGGACGCACGACCGATCCTGCATCACGTGACCCTGCCAACCTGCGCGACACCCGCTCCAACAACACTGAGGTTTGGTTGCCTGGTATAGGTGTGCTGTACAGCCTCAACGACAACTACACATTGGTTGCAGGTATCCATAAAGGGTTCACCGCACCGAGCAACTCGCCGGACGTTGATGAAGAAGAAGCCATCAACTATGAACTCGGTATCCGGCACGACAGCGACAACCTGTCAGCAGAAGCGATCTACTTCCTGTCTGACTACGACAACCTGCTGGGAGAGTGCACCGCCTCTTCAGGGTCTGACTGCACCATTGGTGATGCTTTCAACGGCGATGCTGCAACGGTACAGGGGATCGAGTTGATGCTGCAGACAACGCTCGCATCAGGTGCTGGCTACACCATGCCACTGTCTTTCAACTACACCTACATCGACAGTGAATTCGATTCTGATATCGCAGACACAGACTTCTTTGGTGATGTCACCGAGGGTGATCCTATCCCTTACATCCCCGAACACCAGTTCAGCCTGACGCTCGGACTCGAGATCAACAAGTGGACCAGTTACCTGTCTGTAAATCACGTTGACGAGGTCTGCACCCGCGCGTCATGCGGCACCTTTGAGGAAACCGACTCCGCCACGGTGCTCGACTTTGCGACCCACTACGCCGTTAACGATAACATCACGGTGTACAGCAAGATCGACAACCTCACCGGTGAGGAAGACATCATGGGACGTCAGCCTTACGGCGCTCGACCCAACAAGGATCGCACGGCATCATTAGGGGTTCGTATCGCTTTCTAAAACCACGGACTCCCCTATGACGTTAAAGGTCATTGGTGCCGGCTTCGGCAGAACCGGCACCCTCTCTTTGAAAAACGCCCTCGAAATGCTCGGCTTCGACAAGTGTTACCACATGCTCGAAGTGAACCAGAATCCATCACACTTCAAGGTTTGGGCCGAGGCCCATGAAGGCAAACCGGTTGACTGGGACAAACTGTTTGAAGGCTACCAGGCAGCCGTCGACTGGCCTTCATGCAATCTCTGGCGTGAACAAATGGCACACTATCCTGATGCCAAGGTGCTGTTATCAAAACGCGACCCCGAAAGCTGGTACAAAAGCGTGATGGCTACCATTTACCCCTCCTCCACCTCGCTGCTTGATTCGGATGATCCACAGGCAAGGATGTTCGGCCAATGGGCGATGGACATCATCTGGCAACCGATCTTCGACAACCGGATGGATGATCCAACCCACGCCATGGATGTGTTTGAACGTCACAACGAGACGGTTGTGAAAGAAGTGCCGAAAGAAAGACTGCTCGTCTTCGAAGCAAAGGATGGCTGGGCACCGTTATGCGAATTCCTTGGTGTGCCAGTACCTGAAGAAGACTATCCCCGCGTAAATGCCACAGAGGATTTCCAGAAGGCGGGGACAGCCAAAAACGAATAGAGAACGAGTTACATGGTCACGCGGACAGCGTGACCATGTCTCGCGTCACTTATAACTCGTGACGAAGGTCGAACCGGTCGAGTTGCATCACCTTGGTCCACGCACTGATGAAGTCGTCAGCAAAACGCTGCTCTGCACCATCATAAGCATAAGCCTCAGCAATCGCCCTCAGCTCGGAGTTTGAACCGAACACCAGGTCCACCGGGGTAGCGGTGTATTTCACCTGGCCGCTTGCCATATCAACACCCTGGTAAAGACCAGCTTCGCCAGCCTTTTCCCAACGGACCGACATATCCAGCAGGTTGCGGAAGAAGTCGTTTGTCAGCGTACCGGGGTTGTCAGTGAAAACACCATGGGTTGAGCCGGCGGCGTTAGCACCCAGCGAACGCAGGCCACCAACCAGCACGGTCATTTCCGGCACGGTCAGGTTCAACTGATCAGCGCGATCAACCAGCGCTTCTGCAGGTGAACGATAGGCTTTTTCACCGTTGTAATAGTTCCTGAACGCATCCGCTGCTGGTTCCAGCAGGCTGAACGATGCAACATCGGTCTGCGCCTGCGTGGCATCACCACGTCCGGGTGTAAACGGCACTTCGATTTCCATACCGGCATCCGCCGCCGCTTTCTCGAGGCCGGCAGCACCGCCGAGGACAATCAGGTCAGCGAGGGAGATATCACTGCGCGAACGAGAGTTGTTGAAATCATCCTGGATACCTTTGAGCACACCCAACACCCTGGCAAGCTCGTCAGGGTTGTTGGCCGCCCAGTTTTTCTGCGGCGCAAGTGCAACACGTGCACCGTTTGCACCACCACGCATATCACTTGCACGGAAGCTTGAAGCCGATGCCCAGGCCGTGCGAACCAGTTCGGGTGCCGTCAGGCCGGATTCCAGGATCTGCTCCTTGAGCTTACCGGCATCACGTTCACTCACCAGGCGGTAGTCCGGCGCGGACACGGGGTCCTGCCAGATGAGCGCTTCGGCTGGCACATCGTTACCAAGGTATCGAGCGCGCGGACCAAGGTCGCGGTGAGTCAGCTTGTACCAGGCTTTCGCAAACGCTCTCTGGTATTCATCCGGGTTCGCCAGGAAGCGTTCCGCAATCGCCTTGTACCCCGGGTCGAACTTCAGGGCGAGGTCCGCGGTTGTCATTACGGGAGGATTAAACTTACCCTCGATGTGCGCATCCGGAACAATGGCATGCAGAGACTCATCGGTGGGGATCCACTGGATCTTGCCAGCCGGGCTGCGCGTCTCTTTCCATTCGAAGTTCAAAAGGTTACTGAGATAAAGCGTGGTCCACTGTGTTGGAGCCTGGGTCCATGCGCCTTCAAGACCACTTGTGACAGTGTCCTCTGAGTGACCCTTGCCGCACTTGTTCTTCCAGCCAAGGCCCTGGGCCTCGGTTGCTTCAGCGCCGGGCGCTGGGCCAACGCATTCCTCTTCCTTGTGGGCGCCGTGCATCTTGCCGAAGGTGTGACCACCTGCAATCAGTGCAACGGTTTCCTCGTCGTTCATCGCCATCCGGCCAAAAGCGACGCGGATGTTTCTGGCAGAACCTTCAGGATCAGGTTTTCCACGTGGACCTTCCGGGTTCACATAGATAAGGCCCATGTGCGTTGCCCCGAGCGGTCGCTGCAGTTTGCCGTCTTTCTCGTGGCGATCACTCGCGAGCATTTCAAGCTCAGGACCCCAGTAGACAAGATCGGGTTCCCAATCATCGGAACGACCGCCAGCAAAGCCATAGGTTTCAAAACCCATGTTTTCCAGCGCAACGTTGCCGGCAAGAATCATGAGGTCACCCCAGGAAAGACTCTCGCCGTACTTCTGCTTGATCGGCCACAGCAGTCGGCGTGCCTTATCAAGATTACCGTTATCGGGCCAGCTGTTGAGCGGATCAAAGCGCATCTGGCCGCCATCGCCACCACCCCGGCCATCCAGGGTCCGGTAAGTGCCTGCGCTGTGCCAGGTCATACGAATAAAGAACGGGCCATAGTTGCCAAAGTCAGCCGGCCACCATGGCTGTGAATCAGTCAGTGCGGCATCGATATCTTTCTTTACAGCATTGAGATCAAGTGCGTTGAACGCCTGTGAATAGCTGAAGTCGTCGCCGAGGGGATTACTCCTCGAATCGTGATCACGCAGCGCGCTGAGATCCAGCTGGTCTGGCCACCAGAACTGGTTTGTTTTCGGCGCCATGGACTTGTGGCTATCACCGTGATGCGCCGCCGTTGCGGCCGGCATAGCCAGCATCCAGGCAATGGCAATCGCAGTCAGTCCAGCGGCCTGCCTCTTTAATAGTTTCATTTGAGCTCTCCCTTGGGGGGTATGGGTTACTTGGTTTCTCGCAGCCAGCAACTTAACAACCCACTTCGGCCAGGGATATTTGATTGTTTCCATGGTATTGATCGATTTTTTCTAACGTCGGGTTTCTTGAGGCTTTCATTATGCCTTTCACTACGAGTAAATTTGGGATATATTTCCCAAATATGGAGAAATTACAGATCGCATGAGCATTGTTCAGGAAGCACTGCTTCGACTCCTGAAACCACTGGTCAGGATCCTGCTGCGCCAGAACGTCACTTTTGATGAGTTCGCCGAAGTGGCGAAACGCGTCTACGTGGATGTGGCGAACGACGAGTTCACGCTTGAGGGCAGGAAGCAGACCATCGCCCGCGTTGCGATGCTTACCGGCATCCAGCGTAAGGAAGTGAGCCGGCTCACCAAGATGACAACAGAGGCCGAAGCATTAACCGGCGCATACAATCGTGGCGCGCGGGTCACCTCCGGCTGGCGTCGTGATCCGGAATTCAGTAACGATGCTGGTGAGGCGCGCAGTCTGCCCATTGAAGGCCCCGGCAGTTTTGCTGAACTGGTCAAGCGATACAGTGGTGACCTGCCACATCGGGCCGTACTGGATGAGTTACAGCGGGTTGGAGTCATCAGCGTTGCGGACGAGCAGGTTTCACTCGTCAACCAGGCAGGCTATATCCCTTCTGCCTCCCTCGATGAACAGGTCCACATCGTTGGCCAGGCAACAGCAGACCTGCTCGAAACACTCAGCTACAACACCGACCCGGAGCATCTTGATACCCATATGCAGCTGACGGTTTCCTACGACAATCTCTCTACAGCAACCGTGAGTGAATTTAAAAAACTCAGCCAGACCGACAGCTTTGAACTGCTAAAGCAGTTTGACGAGTGGTTATCAGCGCGAGATCGGGACAACAATCCTGATATCGCCGTCGTTGACGACGAACCCGGCATACGCGCCGGTATTGGCATTTACTTTTTTCAGTCTCCAACCACCAAAGGGGAATCCACATGAGCAGACTGACACAGAACACTGGCTTCGTTAGCCATATCGCACGTACTGTATTTTTACTTTGCACGGTGGTTCTCCTGCATGGGTGTTCCAGCAGTGAAGGCGACATTGGCGGTACAGGTGGCGTTAACAACACGCCATCAACGGGTGCACCGTCATCCGAGTCAGCTCCGGCGGCCTTACTGGCTCCAGCAGGGTCGAGCGACGCATTTGCCGAATACATGACCAGTGGTCTCAGGACCTTCGGCGGTCTTGAAGAAGAAAGTGAGTCGCTGGAGCAGGTACTGGCTTCACCTTTTCCATCCGCAAGAACAGAAACAGCACTGCCAGAAGCCGACCAGTCAACGCCTGAGTTTGCAGCAAGCGACAGCACAGCGGTTGCCTCAACACAGGTATCCCAGACCAATGTCATCGTGAGCGGTGTTGATGAGCTCGACGCCGCAAAGTACGACGGCAGTTATCTGTACCTCGCCAATACCAACCGCCTGACAATTGCCAGCACGCCGGTATCAGGGGAAATGCAGACTCTCGCCGATCTCCCGCTCGGTAACGGAGAGCGATTTGGCCGCGTACAGGGGCTATATCTGCGTGAACACGACGCGGGTCGGCAGGTGGTTGCCGTGCAGGGTATCTCTTTCGGTTTTGCATTTGGCATTGCCGAGTTGTCGATACTGCCGTACTACGGCGATGATGAAGTGGTTATCGACTTTGTTGATGCAACCGATCCGAGCAGCCCAAGCGCAACAAACCAATTAAAGATTGATGGTTCGCTGCTGGAGAGTCGCCGCGTCGGCAACGTGTTGTACCTGGTGACACAGTACTCACCGCGCATCGATGGCTATGTGGTCTTCCCGGGAGACGAGGAGACCCGCGCAAGAAACGAAACGCTGCTCGAAGAAACAGAGCCTGATGACCTTGTGCCGTTCCTTGAGCTCGATGGCGTTCGCTCGCCGCTTGTGGACGAGACAAGTTGTCTCTTACCAAACACTGAAGTCGATGCTGCCAGGACTCCCTACCCCACCCTCGTTTCAGTGACGGCGTTCAACCTGGACACCCTTAATGTTGATGCTTCTGCATGCATGGCGGATGGTGTCTGGGGCACACACGCCACGCCGGACGCCCTCTATATTGCATCACCTGGTCGCTCAACCGACCCTGACGGCTACTACGAGGAAACCAGCATTCACAAGTTCAGCCTGAATGATGGGATTTCCTATACCGGGTCCGGCAGTGTACCGGGCAGTTTCTGGGGTGATCCGGCATTCCTGATGGCGGAGAGTAACGGGCAGCTGGTCGCAATCACCACCCAGCCAGGCGACGAGGAAGACCGATTTGATCACAGGCTGACCATTCTTGATGAAGCACCTAACAGCCAGCTCGAGGTGGTAGGGTCCATTCCAAACGAGCAGCGACCAGAGGCCATCGGTAAACCGAACGAGCAGATCTTCTCATCCCGCATCCTGGACAACCGCGCCTATGTCGTGACGTTTGAACAGATTGACCCGGTGTACACCATCGATCTCAGCAACCCCGCGGACCCGCAGATTATCGGTGAACTGGAAATCCCCGGTTTCAGCAGTTACCTGCATCCTGTCGCTGAGAACCTGATTCTTGGTGTTGGCAACAATACTAACGTTTCACCTGAGGGGTTTGTCACCAATGACGGCGTGAACGTCCGCCTGTTTGATGTGACGGGTGCGCCTCAACTTGTTGGCGAGCTGACTTTCGGCAGGCAATGGTCGTTTTCGCCCGTATCGTTCGACTACAAGGCATTTACGTTCCTTAACCGTGACAACGACATGCGCGTTGCCATCCCGATTACCCGCTACGGCTCGCATGCCACGGCAGATCCAAAACGTGCACCCTGGACAGACAATGCATTACACCTGATGACCGTGTCCGATATCAGTGGCAGTCCGGCCCTCACAAGCGACGGGCAGGTTACCGCCGAAGACCACAGCACAGGTGAGCGTTACCAGTCAGGTTGTTGTAACTGGCAGTCTCGATCCTTCCTGAACGGTGACACGATTTTCTATCTGAACAAGAACCGTCTGTTCCGGGCGCCGTGGGATAACCCTTCAACAACAGATAACCTCTTTATCAACACGCTGTTTGATGATGGTGAAGAATGTTTTGGACGGGAACGGGAGAATTTCAACCCCGTGTTTGTATCGCTGTTTGATCGCGACAGCGGCGACTTTCTTACCTGCCGCTCACTCACTCCGTTCCCTGAAGAGCCGGGCATTCTTGAGCCTCCAGTAGAGGAAGAGGAAAGCGAGGGTGAAAGCGAAGACGAAGAGAAAGGCGAGACCACAGTTGACGACAGTGATGGCGCTATTGCGAGCTCCGATGAACTGACCCTGTTGCCGGTTGAGGAAT
The DNA here is from genome assembly GCA_963921285.3 of Pseudomonadales bacterium. Taxonomy (GTDB): domain Bacteria; phylum Pseudomonadota; class Gammaproteobacteria; order Pseudomonadales; family Azotimanducaceae; genus UBA9659. The sequence continues at coordinate 3,219,716 of CAWUFD020000015.1, read as the reverse complement.
GCTCGGATGCAACCCTGACGTTTACACCAGAGATTTCAGGCCCCGGCAGTTATGACCTGACGGTGGAGAAGCTGGGGTATGAGGTTAAGACGCTGTCTGATATCCGAGTGCAAGGGAATAGTTGCGGGCTCGGGAGTTCCTCGGTGAATGTTCACCTGGTGCCAGAGTAGGCTCGAGTGGAACGCAGCGACACCTGGTGTCGCTGCGCCAGTCGGCGTGATCCGGTCTCCGAGTTACGCGGCCTCTGTTTCTCGCTCAGGCGAAACAGCAACCTGCGTCTTCAACTCACCCACCGGGTTGGTGAACTTCAATGCAGAATCCGCAATCGGTGCATTTCGCACCATCTTCTTATCCATGCGGTAGTTCTGCGTATTGCGCCATGGACCCTCACCCTGTTTCGGGAAAAGGTGCATGCTACGCATCATGTAACCGGCAGGGAAGTCATCAATCCACGGTCTTGTTTCCATGCCTTCGTCTTCAGGACGAAGTTCCGGTGTGACCTGCGCCATACCCAGCTCGTCCATGTGGTTGATGAGACGGCAGACGTACTCTGAGGTCAGGTCAGCGCGCAACGTCCAGGATGCGTTGATATAGCCAAATGTCTGCGCCATGTTGGGAATACCTGAGTACATCATGCCCTTGTAGGAATAGGTCTCGGATACGTCGACGCTTTCACCATCCACCTTGAAATCAACACCGGAGAGCACAATCAGCTTCAGGCCGGTTGCGGTCACAATCGCGTCAGCAGGGATCACTTCACCGTTCTTGAGGCGCAGACCGTCTTCTACAAATCGATCGATATGCTCAGTAACAACCTCGGTGGTTCCCTCCTTGATAGAGTTGAACAGGTCAGCATTGGGAATCAGGCACATACGCTGGTCCCAGGGGTTATATGGTGGCGTAAAGTGTTTGTCGACGTCATAGTCCGGACCAAGCTGGTCGCGCACCATGCCAAGCAGTCGCTTCTTCACCATCTCCGGTGCAATTCGTGTGCGCTGGTAGAACCAGTGCTGCAGCGCGGTATTCTTGAAACGCGTGATGTTATACGCCCAGCTGTCAGGCAGGATCTTGCGCAGGAAGTTGGCAATCCTGTCCTGGTCGGGCGCTGATACCACGTAGGTTGGAGTTCGCTGCACCATAGTGACATGAGCGCCTTCCGCTGCCATGTTGGGCACGATGGTCATCGCGGTCGCACCGCTGCCAATAACCACAATCTTCTTGCCGTTGTAGGTCATGTCTTCCGGCCAGAACTGCGGATGGATGATCTCACCCTTGAAGTCTTCCATGCCTTCGAAGCCGGCATCATGCGGCTCTTCGTAGTTGTAATACCCACCACACATGAAGACAAAGCCGCCGGTCAGCGTCGTGCTGCTGCCGTCACTTTTATCGCAGGTCACGGTCCATGAGGAGGTGTCTGAAGACCACTCGGCTGATTTCACCTTGTGACCCAGCTGGATTTTGTCGCGCAGGCCATACTCGTCAGTTGTCTCATTGACGTAATTCAGGATGGACGGGCCGTCTGCAATGGATTTCGCTTCTGTCCATGGCTTAAAAGCGAAGCCAAGTGTGTGCATGTCACTGTCAGAGCGAATGCCAGGGTAGCGGAACAGGTCCCAGGTGCCCCCAATGGCATCCCGGCCTTCGAGAATGGTGAATGACTTTTCAGGGCACATTTTCTGCAGGTGTACTGCAGCACTGACACCGGATATACCGGCACCCACAATAATGACGTCGTAGTGGCTCATGCGAGTCCTCTCGATTACAAGGTTATAAATTCAGGAATGGCGGCATTTTGACAGGTTCACCCGGGTACCGAAAGACCCTGATATCTCCCGATAAACTGTGAAAATTTCCTGTTTTCAATGACTTAGAGAAACCCACTGGCGGAATCCGTGGTTTCAGGCGCGCTGCACCGCCCGATCAACCCATATCCGGTCAGTTGCCGCCACGTATTTCGCATAAAAAGGTCGTGGCAGCGCTTCCGCAAACCTTCGCATTTTCTGGCGTGCGTCGTGCAAGGTATCGGCCACAAAATACACGGGCTGCAAGTCGGTGATCGGGTAATCCTGCTCCGCGGCATCAAGCGGCTGCCACTCACGGTATTCACTCTGGCCTGCCATGGCGTGATCCATTTCACCCACCGACGATAAAACACCGGCACCGTATGCCTTGCGCTCACCGGATTGCATAACGAGGCCAAACTCCACGGAATGCCAGTAACAGCGAGCCAGCTGCGTGATCTCATGATCGCTCGCACCAAGGCTGGCAAGGCCAATCTCCTGGGAGAGATCAGCAAACGCAGCGTCTGCAAACATCGGGGCGTGTCCGAGCAGTTCATGACACACATCTGGTTCGGGCGTGTAGTCAGGCCTCGAAGGATGACGGATGTACTGGGTCGAGAAGAACACCCTGAAGGCAAGCCCGTTAAGGAAGTCACGACTGGATAAGAGACCTGCCACCGGGTAGATCCTGAAGCCGGTGCGATAGTTGAGAAACTGGCTGATCACCTCACCACTTGGCACACCCTTGTCGTTTACACCGCAGTAACGTTCCAGGTCGCTCATCGCCTGCTGGTACTCACGACATGCGTGCTGTTGATGTTGCGCACGCAGCTTCCTGTAGATATGCCCCCAGGTTTCATTTTCATCATCAGAGTACTCGACCTGGGGGATCGGATCACCGAAACGGTAACCGTCAGCCAACGACTTTATTACGGCGCGACGTTGACGATAGTCAACATCGTTAAACCCGGGATGATCCGATTCAAGGTCTTCACCGGCAGCAAGCGTGTTACCCGCAATCACGTCAAGTTCACGTGCGTGTCTTGGAAACCAGGGCACCTGCTTATCATCCAGCACCAGCAGTTTGACAGCGGTTGCCTCGATAGCACTTATCGCTGCCTCTATATTCTTGTCACCACGTCGGCCTTCACAATCAACATAGAAATCGAACTGGGCACCCTTGGCCGGCCGGGACTCGATGTGTGTCAGGTTGATATCAAATGCAGAGAAAATACCAAGTGCTTTGACCAGCGCGCCAGGCACGTCGTCCAGTTCGATCAGCATTGAGATGCGGGCTTCGGTACTCATACGCGCACATTAAGTGAGTTGACGCCGCGAAAGAAGAACTCACGCCGCCAGTCCGGCTCACGGTCCATCCAGCTCATCGTCTCGAACCTCTCCAGCAATGCTGAAAAAACCACGCGAGCCTCCAGCCGTGCCAGCGACATGCCGAGACAGAGGTGAGGGCCGTAGCCAAACGTCACGTGGCGTACCTCTTCCCGCAGGATGTTAAAGGTATGCGGATCATCGTTGGCGAGCGGGTCACGATTGGCAGCAGCAATTGAGAGCAGCGTCGCCTGCCCCGTCTGCAGTTGATGGCCCTTAAAATCAAAGCTCTTCTTCACGAGCCGCGGCGTAAACTGCAGCGGCGGCTCATACCGCAACATCTCCTCGATCGCGTTTGGCAAGAGCGACAGGTCCTCCCGCAACACGGCCAGCTGCGCGGGGTGTTTCAACAGCAGCATCAAGCCGGTACCGATCAGCCTGGTCGTGGTTTCATGTCCCGCAACCAGGATCAGGATACAAAGCGAATACAGCTCCGGCAGGGTGAGGCGATCTTCTTCACTCTCCAGGCGTACCAGCTCCGATATCAGGTCATCGCCTGGGTTATCGCGCTTCTCCTGGGCAAGGCCAGCAAAATAGTCGTCCATTTCTTCGGTTGCCACACCCGCCCGCCGCATCAGTTCCGGTGAATCGAAACGGGTAATGGCGAGGAGATCAGCCGAACAGCGCTGAAACTGCTCATAGTCTCTTTCAGGTACCCCCAGCATTTCGGCAATGACGATGGCCGGCAGGGGTTTGGCCAGCGCCTGGACCACATCAAATTCTCTTGAACCCACGTCATCAAGCAGCTTCGTGCAGATGGCTTCAATACGGGGCTCGAGGGACTGGACAAACTTGTGCGTAAAGCCCTCGTTCACCAATCGACGCAGGCGGGTATGGTCCGGAGGATCCTGGTTCAGCATTGACGGATTATCGATGGTTGGCACACGACCACTACCCACGGCGGACTTCACCAGCCGCACCATGAATTTGCTGCTGCGCAGGTCATTACTCATGTTTTCACTACGCATCAGCTGCTGCACTTCTTCGAAACCGGTGACCAGCCAGCCCTGGTAGGCCCAGGACCTTAGCACCCTGCCCCGCGCCTGGACTTCCGAGAGTGCTTTGTAGGGGTTCGCCAGCGTGATGCCATAAAGGCTGCTGTCATGCAGCTGGCGGTCCATGTAGGACAGTGTACGCAGCGCAGCCTGGCTCGCGCGCGACACGAACCTGCGTTGCAGCGCAGCAGCAAAGCCATTATTTCCAGCAGCCTCATTCATAACGCTACGCTGAATCAAGATGCGGGCGCAGTCAACTTTCTCGAGTAAGCGCATCGGGTAAGCGCATCGAGTAAGTGGGCTTGCGGCAAGCGGGCTGGCTAATACCCGCCTGTTTCGATATGTTCAGGGTCGGGGGAACACATGTCGCAGCACAAATTACAAGAATATCGTGAGGGCATCCTGAACAAATGGATGCTTGCTTCCTACGGCGCACCGGCGCTGCCACTGGCCATGGTGGGCCTGCCAATGGCGGTTTACCTGCCCGCGGTGTACGCGGACGCAGAGGGCTTTGGCTTAAGCCTCGGGTTTGTCGGCATGGTCCTCGTGCTGGCGAGAATCTTTGATGGCGTCACTGATCCGATCATCGGATTTATCTCGGATCGCATCCGCACACGCTGGGGTCGACGCAAGCCGTTCGTGCTGCTGGGCACACCGATTTACGTGTTCGGCATCTGCATGTTGTTTATCCCACCGGTTGAATTCACCGACATCAGCCTATTTGGCTTTACGTTCAACTCTGGCTACCCGTGGATGCTGGTGATGCTGGTCATCGCCTACGTCGGCTCGACCATCAAGGATGTACCTTACAGCGCCTGGGGTGCCGAGCTGTCGCCGAACTACAACGAGCGCACCCTGGTCACGAGCTGGCGGGAAGGCTTCAGTGTCACGGGTTCACTGATCGGCGCATTTACACCCGCCATCATTTTCTTCTTCGGCTTTACCAAACCACTTGATGCCGTGTACTTCTTGTCGCTGGCCATTGCCATCATTATGCCGGTACTGATTATCAACGCCTCCGTCTCGGTGCCCGAGTTTGCGGTTAAGGAAACCCGTGAACAGAAACTGCCGCTGGTCGAAAGTTTCAAGTACGTGTGGCAGAACGACCCATACAGGCGCCTGGTTATCGCGTTCCTTTTCTCGACGATTGGTGCAGCGATGACGAACACGCTCAGCTTTTTCTTCGTCAAACATGTACTGCTCGCGGGCGACCTGTATGGGTTCTACCTTGCGCCCTACTTCGTTTCGCAGCTCATCGCGATTCCGCTCTGGTTCAAACTGTCACGGCGAATCGGCAAACACCGCGCTACCATGGTGGCTATCGGCTGGTATGCACTATGGTCATGTTTTATTCCGTTGATCGCTATTGCCCCACTCGTCTGGTTTGATGCTTTCCAGATTCACAACCTGCTGACGTTCCTGCCGGATGAATCCTACGCCGCTGCTGTTGCCTATTTTGAAGGTATCCCTACCGGCAAGTTCCTGTTCTTTATCGGGGTCATGTGCCTGAAAGGCTCTTCCATCGGTGCGTTGTCCGCGCTGCCTTACGCCATGGCGGCAGATGTTGTTGATGTCGACGCTGCCATGACCGGCAAGCGCCAGGGCGGCGCTTATTTTTCTATCTGGTCGATGACCAGGAAGCTGGCTTATGCCCTCGGCCTCGTGGTTGGCACCAGCCTGGTCGTGTTCTGGGGCTTCGACTCTCTTGCGGATCCACTAAATACGACGAACACACCTTTCGCTCTGCTCATGCTGGCGATAACCTACTCGGTGATACCAGCATTGTTTAAATTTGTGGCGATGCCGCTATTCTGGAACTACCCGCTCACAGAAAAACGCGTGGCGGAAATCCAGGCTGAGCTAGACAGCAAGGCAGCGGCCAGCCCTGCATGAGGACGCAATGAAATACCTGATTGCTATCTGTACGATCATCCTCACCGGCTGCACCCAGCCGTTTATTGGTGTGCCCGGCGGCAAACTGAGCGGCAGTGATGCAACGCCGCCAGGCAGCTGGGGCGCGGTGCCGGACGTTGTGCAGATGGAAACGAGGCCGGATGATCCCTACTCGGTGAACATCTGGGCGGTATCAAAGGACAATCACCTGTATGTAGGCACGCAGGACGCAACCTGGGTACCCTTCATACAGCAGGACCCCCGCGTAAAAATAAAAATAGATGAGCGGCTTTACTCATTAACCGCACTGGAAGTAAAAGACCCTGCAGAGATCGACAGGGTCATCAGTGTATACAGCAGCAAATATGATTTTGATGCTTCAGAGGTAGGCAACAATGGACAGTTGTTCAGGCTGGAGAGGAACTAGCAGAGCAATCAGCACTCGCATTACCACGGCCGCGCTCATCGCGGCCCTGTCCCTCACAGCCAGTTTCAACGCAAATGCCGTTTCGCTCACATCGGTAGAAAAGCGCTTGGAACACCAGTTCCCCGGCCCGGTTGGCAAGGCCCTGAAACCTGTGCTGAAAAAGTACAATCGTGCCCGCACACATCGCGCCATAGCCGTTTCATTGAAAGGTGATGTGATCGTCATCGGTAAGGCGGTAGACGCATCTTCCGAACTCCGCGCCGCAACTTATGCAACCCGGGACTGTGACAGGCAACGAAACTCCATGGAAGGCCACCCGCCCTGCGAGATCCTGCTGCTGAACAACACCATCGTGCCCCTGTCACAGGACCTGAAACATCATCTGACCCCCGATCAGCCTGCTCCTGTCTATCGCATCAGTCACCCCGGACAGTCCGCAGTTGTACATCTCATCGGCACGGTGCATGCGCTGAAACCCTCTTTTCATCCGCTGGCACCCGCCTTTATGGACGCCTTCCGGCAAAGTGAACAGATTGCCGTGGAACTGGATCCAACCCTGTCGTCAGAACCGGAGCGGGTGGCAACGCTCACCGGTCTCATCCAGGCCAATCCAGCCATTGTCGAATACAGTATGAGTAAGTCACTACGCAAGGAGCTTGGCAGTTACGCGCGCAGCCAGTCGGTACCCGTCGACATGCTATTTGCCATGACACCCGCGGTGCTGCAGGTTGATATCTCGACATTGAAACTGAACGCCATGGGGTACGATCCCAGGTATGGCGTTGACATGTTTTTTATCAACGAGGCGCGCACGACCGGTAAACCGATCATCGAACTTGAAACCCTCGAAGAGCAGTACCGGCCTTTGATCAACCTGCCTCTCGATGTGCAGAACCGTTTGCTTGCAGAGACGCTTGATGAACTCGACAGTGCCTCCGATACAATGGAAGAACTGCTTGAGTACTGGCTCGCTGCTGATGCCGATGCTCTCTATCGCAATATGATGAGTGAGTTCAAAAACCGCGAAGACCTGGTCAGCCTGAAAACCGCACTTTTCGACGAGCGCAACGTCCGAATGGCCGACGCCATCAAAGGCTTCTCCTCCGGAAACTCATCAACACTTGTGCTGGTCGGCGCAGGCCACCTCGGTGGTGAGGGCGGCATAATCCAGCTGCTCGAGCGCGACGGTTTCGACGTGACACAACTGAGCCGTGGCCACACGACTTCCGACGCAGTTAATGGCACGCCGGGACTATGACGTTATCGTGGTGGGCGCCGGTGCAGCCGGGCTCACCGCTGCTATTGCCGCCGCTGACGCAGGCGCAGGCGTCCTGCTTGTAGAAGCCGACACCCGCCTGGGTGGATCGTCGAGATTATCCGGCGGACACTTTTACGCGGCGGGGACCAGCCTGCAGGCAAAAGCGGGCGTTGATGATTCTGCTGATGCCATGTTCGAACACTATATGACCCTGAACCAATGGATGGTCGAACCCTCGGTGGTTCGCCGCTATTGTGACGAGTCAGCGCCAACCTTCGAATGGCTGATGGAACAGGGTGTAACGTTTCCTTCCGCCGGTTTGTATCCGTCCGGCGTCGGTTCAACACCGCGCGGGCATATGCCGCAGGGTGCAGGCGAGGAGGTTGTGCAGGTTCTTGAAGGACAGGTATCCAGTCGTCCAATAGATGTCGTGCTGCAAAGCCGTGTGAGTGAACTCATCACCGACGCGAGGGGTGAAATCGAAGCAATTCGAATCGGCGAAGACACCGCTACCTGCGGCGCCCTGGTCATGGCCACAGGCGGCTTTGGTGCCAACCCAGAGATGCTCAAAAAATACTATCCGGATTCGCAGCAGGCCGATGACTGGCGCTGGTATATAGGAACCGAGGGTGCCCAGGGAGATGGTATTACGCTTGGTGAAAACATCGGTGCCGGTATCGACGGCCACAATCGCGGACTCCTGCTGGTCACACCTGGATTCAGCCGCGACCTTGAAGTACTGCTGCCGGGCTGGCTGATACTGGTCAACCAGGCTGGCAGGCGATTCACCAGCGAAAGCGCCCCCTATACCGTGCTTGGCGGATTGATCCAGAAACAGGCAGGACCGGTTTACGCCATATTTGATGAAGCTGCCCGGCAGGCGGCAGCACCCAGTGATATTTCCCGTGCTTACTGGGTGGATGAAGTACTGGAGAAGCAGGCTGACACCGGTCGTATCATCCGTTCCGATTCCATCGCCGCACTCTGCGAGACCGCCGGCATCAACGCCGCAGCCATGGCCGGGACCATCAAAAGCTACAATGAAGATTGCAGTGCAGGCGAGGACCGCGCGTTTTTCAAACAACCCACCAGCACGATGCGTAGTATCGAAACCGCACCCTTTTATGCTGTTGAAGTGAGGCCGGCTATTGTCTGCTGGACAGGTACGGGTTTGCGCATAAACGCAAATGCCGAAGTATTGTCGACCAGCGAAGCGCCGATCGGCGGTCTGTTTGCCGCAGGGGAAACTGTTGGATCCCTGCACGGCGACCGTTACGTTGGTGGCGGTGGCTCGTTTGGACCGTGTATTGTGTTCGGCAAGATCGCTGGTGAAAACGCCGCGCGCTATGCACATGCCAGAAACAATGAATGACACCAGGATGGAACTGACTGCATGAACCCGTTGCTTAAATGGTCCCTGATTATCATGGCCGTGCTGGTTGCACTTGGTCTTGCCGCGTTCGGTGGCTTCTCCTACTACGCGAGCGAATCGGCAAGCAACCCCGCCTACTTTGAAGAGGAGATCGTCGCGTTTGAAAAGATGGACGCTGAGCGCTTTCCCGCACCCGGGCAGGTTGTTTTTGTAGGCAGCTCCAGCATTCGCTTCTGGGATACGCTTGCTGAAGATATGGCGCCGTTACCAACCGTACGCCGGGGTTACGGCGGCGCCCACATGGAACACGTCCTGCACAACCTGGACCGCGTGGTCATCAACTATGCGCCGCGTGCGGTTGTTGTATTCGTTGGTGGCAACGACATTGGTTCCGGCAAATCGGCTGAACACGTTATCGACAACTACCAGTTGTTTGTGGACCGCCTGCGCGCTGCGCTCCCGGAGAGCGATATCTGGATACTTTCCATGAAACCCAGCAAGGCCAGGTGGGCACTCTGGGATGAAATGCTCAAGGTGAATGACGGTATGAGGCGTATCGCAGATGCTGACCCCGCCATACACTGGGTTGATACAGGCGGTACCTTGCTTGATGCCGAAGGCCAGCCGGATGATGTCTATATCTTCGATGGCCTGCATCTCAATGAGGAGGGCTATCGCAGGTGGACAGCTTACCTGCGACCCGTGCTGCACGCCGCCTATCCCGACCTTCTGCCATCACCATGACATCGTGATGAACCAGTGCGCGTATAGCCTCTGACATGCCTCGAGAATGAAAGTACTGATCGTTGGCGCCGGCCCAACAGGACTGACCGCGGCACTTGAACTTCGTCGCGCCGGCATCACACCAGACATCGTAGAAAAGCGAGAGGGTCCGTCAGGCTTGTCTCGCGCCGTTGGCATCATGCCAGAGAGCATTGAAATGCTGCGTGCGTCCGGTGTTGCTGAAAAAATCCTTGCTGAGGGTATCGCGTTTAAACACGTGAGAATCTATCGAGCTAAGCGTGCGCTCCTGAAACTGGATTTTGATGACCTGACACCGGAGCAAACCATTATTGGACTGGCACAGGATCGCACTGAGGCCCTGATGCGTGAGACCCTGCAAGACCAGGGTGTCGAAGTGCGTTACAACACGGAAATTGCCGCCGTCAAAAACGAAGACCCCGAGGTTCGGGTGATCTACGCATCCGGGCACACAAAACACTACGACTGGGTTATTGGCGCGGACGGTGCACACTCAAGTGTGCGGGAAACGCTCGCGATACCTTATGCAGGCGACGACCTGCCCGGGAAATGGTCTATCGCCGATGTCGACTTTGGACGGGGTTACAATGCAAACACCTTCTCGGTGTTCCTCCTGCCCGGTGGCAATGCAACGGTGCTGGCACCCATCGAGCGGCACAGGTTGCGCATCGTTTCATCCACACCCAATGCGGTCGAATCACTTCCATTTGATCTCGATATTCGCGGGATTCGTCGCAGCGCTACCTTCACGATTTCAGTGCGCCAGGCGGAGCGTTACCTGATGGGCCGGGTACTCCTGGCGGGTGATGCTGCACACTGCCATTCGCCGGTTGGCGGGCGAGGCATGAATCTCGGTATTGACGATGCGGTTGCTGCAGCAAAAGCAATCGCTGACGGTGCCATTGAACACTATCATGCAGAACGACATCGTAAAGGGGCGGCTGTGATCGGTTTTACTGAACGCATCAGGAAAACCATTACCTCTACCAACCCTGCGGCAAGGACGATGGTGAACACGGTCCTGTCCACAGCAAACGCACTGCCGTTTATACATCCGCGCATCCTTGCGCAGATCACATCCCTCTAATGAGTTCTCATCCGAATAAAAGATGAGAACTAAAACAAGCTAGGGGTTAAACCAGGGAAACGATCACGCAGGCAGCCCGTACAAATTCTCATAATCAGGGTAATCTTCGATGGGTTCGTACCGATCGTATAACGCATCAACAATGCAGGTAGGTTTCAGTGCGTCTTCCATTAAAAAGCTATCAAGTTCAAATTCAACGTCGTTCATGAATGGACTCCCGTAGTTCCTGTAGTAGTTCCTGTATTAGTTCAATTTCTAAAAGTTTCGTGGCTCGCTAAATGTCTTAAGGACAAGTTGTTTCTTGTGCCTTTCTGTACACCTCGACTGTACACCCTGGGTAGTGCAAAGCTGATGCCAAGTTTTGAATATCACTGAAACCGCGGCCTGCAGGGAGATCACGAACGAAGAAAAAACCGGGTACACCCTGAAAGAGTGCACCCGGGGGAAGGCGTGCGCATTTCTGCACACTATCCGGGCAGCCTGATGCCCGAAATGCGTTACTGGTGTCGCCAGCGCCTGGTCAGCAAGGGGACGCCAGCCAGGGGGGCTGACGTGATGATGGCCAGCTCAATCACATACAGTGCCGACAGGTCCGTCAGTGCCTGGGTCGAGTATCCGAGCAAAGCAAGAAAGACCGACGCCACAATGGCGACATGCGGCAACACGTTAGGCACATGCCTCGAGGATAATCCAAGGCCGATCATCAGCAGGCTGACTGCCGTCACCGCGTGTGTGACGAGGCTGGTGGCAAAAGCGTCGATATCGGGGTGGCTATGGCTGAAGAAGATCCGGGCAAACAACCACAACCCAATGGCGAGCAATATAAGGTTGCGCTGAGTGTTACCAATGAGCCCAAGCAACATGCCCCAACCCATGGTGAGACAACTGATCAAGAACGTCAGCGCAACTACCAGCAACCACATGACCACCACGCTGTCCGTGTTTTGCGGTATCGCCCGCACTCGGTGGAAATCTTCCACCCCCATCGTGGTGAACTCCGCGCCGAAGAACAGCATGTACAGGGCGAGGTGACCGACCCACCAGATTCCCCATGTCCAGACCAGGCTCCTGCCAGCGACCAGCAGTTTGCGCGTGGCGTAGTCTCCATCACTCACCGGCATGGCAGCATCAAAGGCGCCGTATTCCCCCCTGTGCACAACATAAATGCCATAAAAGAAGATGGACCAGGCAATGACGGCGCTGATGGCGACCGATCCATTGATCGTCTTGTCCATGGATTCTTCCGGTTGCACAAAACCAATCGAGAGGTAGCTGAGCAGGCAACATAGCGCTATGACAGGCAGCGCCGCGCCCCTGCTGCGCCACTCGTACCACGTCGCCGCAGCACCAGCAGAGGAAAACGTAGTGAGCTCAGTATCGGCGCTGCCCTGGATTTCTTTCACAAGCAGCGTGCCAGGCAGAAGCTCTCCCCGCCTGCTGCGTGCCAGGCACATGGTGGTTAACCAGACACTGCCCGCGGCTACCAGAAGCGCAAACATCATTTCAACGGCATTGTTGTCCACCCAGAAATCGATGGTCACCGATTGCCCATTGTGAAATCGAATCTGGTAAATGATCACGCCGGCGCCCAGCATCATCGCGCAAAGCGCTGCCGTCATCGCGCGTGTCTTGGTCGAGAAGTCAAACAGGTAGGCACTGGCGTGGCTTACCAGCACGATCGCCAACAGGAACATGAGCGGCTTGAATATCGGCCACGGCTCCGACAACACCAGTTGCACAAAGGTCACCAGCACCAGGTAGAGTGCGCTCGCCATTGCGGCGGTGTTCGCAATCGTTGCGACGCTGAGCCGCCTCGAGGAAACCGGCAGGACAAAACGCTGCTCAATACCATCGTTTGCAATCGCAACCGTCGCGGCCATGGCCGGTGCCAGCATCAGGAAAACCAGCAGGCTGAGGTCATAACTTGTCTGCCGCGTAGCAAACTCCTGCATCGCATAAGACGCGGCACCGGCGTAAAAGATCACAAACAGCGCGACTGAGCTGAACGCAAACAAGCCCCGCTGCCAGAACTGCATACTCAAGGTCATCATGGGTGAGTTCATGGCAGCCTCCTAGGAGCGAGCCTGGGCAACAAAGACATCTTCCAGCGCGGGGCGACGATCATCGACGACAGTAGCGCCGATAGCATCCACCTCACGCTGGAAGGTCCCTGGCTCGCCTTTGACGATACATGACCAGCTGCGCGCGTTACCGCGCCAGCCGAAACCACCGGACATTTCAGGCGGCACCTGCCTGGGTTCAGGGAAGTCCAGCACCACTACATGGTGGTTGGACAGGACCGACTCCAACTCATCGTTAAGGATCAGTTCTCCCTGGTGCAGCATGGCGACCTGGTCTGCTACACGCTCAACCTCATCGGGCAGATGGGAAGAAAAGAGCACTGTGCGACCTTCGTCTGCCACAGTCCTGATGATCGCAGCGAGGATGTCTGACCTCACCAGGCTGTCGAGACCAGACGAGGGCTCATCCAGCACCAGTAACTTCGGTTTATGTGCGAGCGCTGCGATGAGGCCTACGCGAGCACGCTGGCCACGCGACAGCGATTTGATTTTCTGGCTGGTTGGCAGGTCGAACATCTCACGAAGTTCGTCCGCGTACTTTTCATCCCAACCTCTATAAAAAGCCTGGTTGTAATGGAGAAACTGCGTCACCGTCATCCAGTCCGGCATGTTCCTGTCTTCCGACAGGTAACCGACGTCATTCAGGACACGTTCCGGTTCATCCACGGGATTGCAGCCGAGCACCGACACCGCACCTGCCTGGGGGGCCAGCAGCCCAAGCAGATGTTTGATGAGGGTTGTCTTACCTGCCCCGTTTTCACCTACAAGGCCAAATACCCTGCCCTCTTCTATGGTGAACGAAACGTTGTTAATCGCATTCTTTTCGCCGAACCGGCGCACAAGGTTATCTACGCTGACAACTGGATTTCCCATGGGCCTCTCCTGTGCGTTCGCTAGTTGATTGATTGTTTGATTGGTTGTTTCACTGTTCAGTTGAATCACACTCATCTGTTCATCTCCTTGTCCCGGTGACGCACCATGTCGGTTAGCTCATCGAGCGTGACGTCCATTTGCCTGGCTTCTGCCAGCAACTGATCAATCCGGTCATTCAGGATTCTGATTCGTTCCTGTTCCGCGAGAGGTGAACCCCCTTCTGCAATAAACACCCCTGCGCCCTGACGGCTCTGCACCACGCCATCACTCTCAAGCTCCCTGTAGGCCCGGGATACGGTGTTCGGATTGACCAGCAACTGTTCAGCCAGCTTGCGGACCGGGGGTAACTGCTCCCCGGGGACGAGGCGTCCCGCGGCCGCCAGGTACTTCACCTGCTTCACAATCTGCAGGTAAATCGGCGAGCCGTCGCTGGTAGTTATGTGTAGTTGCATGTGTGTCGTTTCCGTCAAATTGTATTAACGTACTAGTACAATAATACAATTCTCGACCAAGTCAACACATCCCACAAAAAATTTGTTTAAACGCATTTGAGCACGACGCCAGGCGTTGCCCTGAGTGCTGGTCTGAGCGCTATCCGCCAGGCACGGGTTCCCCTACTATTTGTTACTGTTATCAATTAGTTACCAAATCAGGGGCACCCGATGGCCGGACTCAGCAAGAACATCGTCGGTTATACCAGCAGGATTTCCGTCACAGCAGGAGACCAGCAGGACTTCATGTTGAGTGCTGAAAACCCCGGCACCTGTAGTGTGGAACTTGTTGAACTGATCTGCGGTGATACCCGCGCCAAGGGCGCCGGCTTCCAGGAAAAACCGATAGCATCAGACCTGACTGGCACCATCAACGTCACACATCAACCTATCCACACTGGCTCGTATGGCCGCGCCAGGATAGGAACCGGGGTACGCACCATCTGCCTTGCGTTCCTGCCTACGACCATGAAGGAAGGCACCCTTGCCCAACTCGGGCCATTGACTATAAGCACTGGTGAGACCGGTCTCAGGATCGATATGGCCGGAGACGGAACCCTGACTCTTCCATTCAGGTTAAATCGCTGGCACTGGCTTGGTGTCACCATAGACAACGACGAACTAAAGGGTCGCGTGACCTCCGACAGTGTCGGTCCAGCAGAAATCCCTGAGACGGTCGAATCATCTTTTACGCTTGGCACCCCGGCGACACTTGATGTCGATGAGCTTATTCTCGGCGCAAGGCGAGACAACGGTATTGCCACCTCTGTCTTTAATGGAAAGATCGAACGCCCCTGGTTGTCATCAGCAAGTGTTGATTTAAGTGATGCAGAAACTGCTACCGACAACCTGGATCGCCTGAAACAGCTCAAAGGACTCATCGCCGCGTGGGATTTCAGCCAACAGATCGCGGGAGACAACGGCAGGGATATAGGTTCGCAGAGCTGCGATTTTACCTTCTTCAATTGCCCCACCAGGGCAGTTAAGGGGCGGTACTGGTCCGGCACATCCAACAATGTTAACGAAGTACCTGAGCATTACGGTGCCGTGTACTTTCACGACGACGACCTGACCGATGCAGGCTGGACCCCGACGCTGTCCTGGCAGGTGCCTGCCGATTTACCGTCAGCTGTGTATGCATTGAAAATCACTGACGCGTCATCGAAGGACTACATCCCCTTCTTTGTCAGGCCGGCTCCTCATCACACACGCAAGTCAATTGCCTACCTCGCACCAACCGCCACCTATCTTGCCTATGCAAACCAGCGACTTGGCCTCGACGAGGGCATCCTGTCGGATGGCAAGATACGCAACGCCAATGACGCCTATCTTGCCAGGCACATCGAGGTTGGCCTGTCCCTGTACGAACACCACAGTGATGGTTCCGGCGTTCACTATTCATCCTACCTGCGCCCGGTGCTGAATCTCAGGCCTGAAAACACCATGTGGGCATTTAACGCCGACACCAATATCACCGCCTGGTTGCGTCACATCGATGAACCCTTTGATGTGATCACGGATGAAGACCTGCACCGCGAGGGGCTGTCACTCATTGAGGACTACAAGGTCATCATCACGGGCACACACCCTGAGTACTACTCAACCGAGATGCTGGATGCGATTGCAGATTTCCTTGGCGCAAACGGCCGTCTCATGTACATGGGCGGCAACGGGTTCTACTGGCGAATAGCACACCATCCTGACACACCAGCAATTATCGAGGTGCGCCGCGCGGAGGACGGCACGCGCGCATGGATTTCAGAGCCTGGTGAGTATTTTCACTCATTCACCGAAGAATACGGCGGTATGTGGCGACGCCAGGGCCGACCACCAAATCTGCTGGTCGGCATTGGTTTCGCAGCACAAGGGTTTGACGGCGGCACTTACTACCGTCGCAAACCCGACGCAGATAATCCAAGGGCGAGTTTTATTTTTGAAGGAACAAGCGGCGATGAGATCATCGGTGACTACGGTGCAATCGAAGGCGGCGCCGCCAGCCAGGAAATTGATCGTTGGGATGCTGAACTCGGTTCACCTCCACACGCGCTGATTCTCGCCAGCTCCGAGAATCACAAGCCAGGCATGTTACGCGTTGTCGAGGAGCTGCATATGAGCACGCCATTCCTGCAGGGAAGCCAGGTGCGTGCTGACATGACGTTCTTCGAGACACCTTCAGGCGGCGCAGTCTTCTCAACCGGGTCCATCGGCTATGCGGGCGCACTCGCACATAACAATTACGACAATGACGTCTGCAAAATCACCACTAACGTATTGCGGCGATTTGCTGACGAGACTCCGTTTGAGTATCCGGGCTAATCCTCTGCCCAGGTTTCTGCACGCCGCATGCTTTCGGCATAGGGCTTTCTTGCAAACCAGAGCAGCACCACGCCGATAAACCCGAAAATACAAGTCAGGCTGATCATCGAGTATCGAACACCTTCAGCCTCTGTAAACAGGTACTCATTGAAAGCGCCAGCAATCGGCGGCCCGAGCATCATGCCGATGGAAACAACCAGCATGTAGACCGCAGCAACACGTGCCCGCAGCGGTGGTGGCGTAATAACGGGGAGCGCGCCAGTTGCAATACCAAAGGGAGAGTTAACAAACAGCATTGCTGGCACATAAAGCACAAATGCCCAGAACGCGTCTGGCGCAAACTGGATCAACAATACTGACGGTATCGTTAAGGCGCCACCGACAAGTCCCGCAGTGATGTTCGCGTCCGCATGACCTCGCCTCGTCAACCAGCCCGCAAAGACGGCCGCTACAATCGGCCCCATCGTCCCGAACACAACAAATATCCAGCCGAAGATAGTTGACGCGTCAGCGGCATCATAGCCGTGGACACGCACAAAAAAGGTCACCGTCCAGAACACAAAGCCGTATCCCATCAAGGCAAATGACAGGAAACCCAGGTGGTGGAAAACCATGGCGGAAAGGTTGTCCCGATAAAACTGCACCAGCGCCTTCATGTCCCCACTGGCTTCCCCGCCAGCGTGCGGACGTCGCTCCGGCTCGCGCAGTAACAGGAACAGGAACGCAAGCACCACGCCGGGTGCCCCAACGTAAATGAAGGTTGCCTGCCAGGGTTTCAACTCGCCGAGGAGAGGCAGTACCAGCGGTTCGGCGTCCGCCACAATACCCAGCACCACCCCGCCGATAATAAAAGCAAGGCCGGAGCCAATAATGGCGCCAGTCTGGTAAGCACTGACTGCGAGCGGGATCTGCGAGCGGGGGAAATAGTCGCCAATCAACGACATGGTCGCGGGCGACAGAGTCGCTTCGCCAACACCAACCCCGATGCGCGCGAGAAAGATATACCAGAAGTTCCTCGATGCGCCGCAAGCCATCGTAAAGAGAGACCAGAAGAAGATACCTGCCGCAATGATATGTTTGCGGCTTTTACGATCTGCCAGCCAGGCAATCGGTACCGCCGCCATGGCATAGAAGATTGCAAACACACCGTAGAGCCACCCGATCTGGGTATCACCAACACCAAGGTCTTCTTTCATCGGGTCAACGACAATGGCGACAACCTGCCGGTCCACAAATGCAATGAGCGATGCAAAGATCAGGGCACCAACCACAAACCAGGCATAGGTTCGATTCGGATAGGGTATCGCTGTAGTATTGATGCGTTAATCCTTAGCGTGGTGAAACGCAATGGTTGTAGAAAGAGACCACCTTGGCTTTGATGCACCGGCACCGCTCGATCATCCAGCGAGACAGAGCCTTCCCGATGGGAGAGACCCGGGTCCCGCACTGGGTGAGCAGCTACCGGATTTCACCTTACCAGATGCCTACGGGAACGCCATCAACTTCACCGAGGCGCGGGCCGGCAGGCCAGCTGCCGTTATCTTTTTCCGCTCCGCTGTCTGGTGACCTCCCTGCTGGACGCAGCTAGGTGAGCTGCGCGACGCGGCAGACAAGTTCGAAGCAGCTGGTGTGGCTGTATTTGCCATCTCCTATGACGACCAGGAAGTATTAAAAGCCTACGCTGACAATGAAGGCTTTCCCTTTC
Organism: Pseudomonadales bacterium; assembly: GCA_963921285.3. Lineage (GTDB taxonomy): Bacteria > Pseudomonadota > Gammaproteobacteria > Pseudomonadales > Azotimanducaceae > UBA9659. Next base: position 3,201,289 of record CAWUFD020000015.1, on the reverse strand, counting down.
ACCTGTTGAGTGACGAGGACTCTAAAGTCATCAGGCAATACGGTGTGCTGAACGACCAGATCGATGAAGGTGATGCCTTTCTCTATGGCATACCCTACCCGGGGGTCTTTATCTGCGATGCATCCGGCACAAACGTCGGCAAGTACTTTCACGACTCTTACAAGAAGCGCGAAAGCGCAGAGATGATTCTGGATGTCCTGCGCGGTGAAGTGGTCATGGACGAGTCTTTACCCCATACCAGTGCTGACGCCGACATTCCGATTACCGCTTTTGTCCACGGCGGCAACGGCAGCATCAGGCAGGGTGTGCGCCGCAAACTGATCGTCAGGTTCGAGCTGCCGGATGACCTGCATATCTATGACACGCCCGTGCCGGAAGGTATGGTTGCGACCGAGATCAACCTGAATGGCCCACCCGGACTGATCTTTGAAGAGATTAAGGCACCACCCACAGAGGAACTTACCCTCACCTCCCCGGAAGTGACGCTCAATATCTGGTCCAATCGCGTGGACTTCGAGATTCCTTTCTACGGCGTGGGCGAACTCGTCAGTGAGACTCGACCCCTCGACGCAAGCGAGGCCACCATCAATATCGATATCAGGTACCAGGCCTGCAATGATGAAACCTGCCTTCTGTCCCAGAAGACATCCCTGACCCTCACCCTGCCGTTGGAGGTGGTTGATGTCCCCGCGCTCGGCATACACATGGGGCACGGGCAGCGGGAAGGCAGTTTTGATGCAGCACCGCATATGAAACGATTGATGATGCGCAAGGTAAAGCCCAATCCAATGAACCTGCCCAGGTTCATATTCCGGAATATCAGGATGCAAATCGGTGCAATGCTGCGCCAGAAAAAAGAATAAAGAGGACAATGATCATGAAAATTTCTTTTCGCCTGGCGACACTCGCCGCCCTTTCCATGTTCATCGTCAGTGCACCGGTGCTGGCTGAAGACGAATGTAAAACCTCCATATGGGGGCCACGCGATCAGATCGGCGCCGCCAACCGTGTAACACCCGCTTCTGTGCTGGCAGCGTCCCAGTTGATAAAAACCGGTAAGACCTACGCGCTGGGTATTGTCATCGACAGTAAGACACCTGCCTTCGCACCCCGGGGTTTATCGCTGACGGTTGTGCAGCCTAATCAACAGGAATCAAACAGACCGTTTGCAGGTATGACCTACAATGACGATATCTTTACCGGCTGGCTCGGCATCGGTTCCCAGATTGATGGCCTGGGCCACCTTGGATATGAAGGCATGTACTACAACTGTAACCATGCCAAGGACTTTGCCCAGATCGGAGGACTGACCAAGCTCAGCGTTCACAAGATTCCACCCATTGTTACACGGGGCATCGTCCTTGATATGGCAGGCCATCGGGGCGTGCCGCACATGCAGGCAGGCCAGGCGTTCACGGTTGATGAGGTGAAGGCAGTCGAAGAGAAACAGGGCACACCCATTCGAGAAGTTGATGTTGTGCTGTTTCATACAGGCTGGACCGATGCCATGCTGAACAGCAACCCAGAGCTTTGGGTCAGCAGTGCGCCAGGTCAGTCCGAAGCGGTTGCCGAATATGTGGCCAGCAAAAACGTCGTTGCTGTCGGCTCCGACACCTGGGGGCTGGACGTCGTGCCGTCAGAAGATCCCGCCCGGCCTTTCCAGGGCCACGTCATCCTGCTGAAGGAAAACGGCATCTACATCCTCGAAACCATGAACACCGGTCCGCTGGTACGCGATGGCGCTTATGAGTTCCTGTTTGTACTCGGTCAGGCAAGGGTGCGCGGCACCGTGCAGATGATCATCAACCCGGTGGCAATCCGATAGCTAGTTCCTGTCCGGAAACGGCAGGAACTAGAACAAGCCATGGATGGCTTGTTCATTTCCCGTAGGGAAAGGCGCGGTCCGTCGCTACGGGGTTTCTAAAGAAAAAGAGAGAAACCGATTCCATAAAGTCACAGGAAGTGACTTTACGGACAAGAACTAACTATAGTGTCAGGCGGCAGGTGCCGGTGCGCCTGCTGTTTCTTTCCTGTGCAAGATTGCTGCAATCCCCAGTGAGATAGCGACCAGCACCAGTGTCACAAAACAGAACTGGATTGCGGTTTCGATATCACCACCACGCTCAACAATCATGCTGCTGGCAAACGGTGCCAGCGTCGAACCAAGCCCGCTCATCAATTGCAGGTAAACCACGTTTTTGTGATTTGGTGAGACGATAAAAGACAGCCCGAAAGCCACGTAGGAATTGTAGGTCGCCGACACCGATACGCCGTAACAGTAGGCGAGCAGCAGCATGACATCGACGGAGTCTGTTTGCGTAAACGCAAACACAGATGCCGTCGAAATAAACACAAAGCAGAACAGCAGGTATTTTACGTCCACCCGGGACGCTGCCCAGGTACCGAACAGACTGCCGATAAAAGCAGCGGTGAAGATGTTGCCCATGAAGGTGCCGGACGCTTCTACAGTAGCCCCAAAGTTTTGCTCCAGGTACTGGGGCGCCCAGACGAATATGGAGATCTTTGCCAGCATGAAGAGCGCGAGGCTGATGCCTACGAGAATGATCCCCGTATTCCAGCCGCCAACACCTGTTGGTTCATCATCGTCGTCCAGCGTGACCTGCGGCTTAAAGTCGGACACCACGCTGAGTAACACCACGAAAGCAATCAGCCCAGCCACCACCACGTAGACGCTGGTCCATGGCAGCTCGCGAACGACAAACCAGGTTGCGGCAAACGAGAAGATAATACCGCCACCATTAAACATCGCATCCTGACCCACCATGATCATCTGGCGCTGTTTACCCATCCATTGCTGGGTAATGACGGTTACCGCACCACAGGTCACCACGGCGAGCAGCAGCCCAATCACGAAAAAGAGCCACGGCAGCAGCGAGTAAACACCAGAGAGATGCAACACGCCGATTAGAATCGCGGACAGACCATACATCCACACAATGACTGACTTGATAGACAGGTAGTCAAAGATAAAGAAGGCGACAACACCGCCCAGGAATATGCCACCGGTCAGCCAGGTGAACTGGGCTGATATTGAAGTGATTTCAACACCGTAGGTCTCTGCCGCAGGTGCGGTCAACAAACCCACCGTGGTTACGAAGCCCGCCATGATCAGCGTGGCGAGCAGCGGCAGGAGCATCAATCGATACTGGTTAATACTCATGATGTCTCCCGCCGGTTCGTTCTATGTGGAAGTTGCTTACCAGTTATGCGTTTCGCCGTTCCATTTCCAGAAACCGCCATTGGTATCACCGTTCAGTCCTTCAATCACGTTAACGATACCTTCAGCGCTTTCCGCAGGTGTGAGGTCAGCTTTCGGACCACCCATGTCGGTCTGGACCCAACCGGGATGAACCAGCCCAACCGCGATACCTTCTTTGCCGAGCTCAAGGGCTGCCACTTTCATGAACTTGTTTACCGCCGCCTTGGTTGCGCTGTAGGCATACACCCCAGGCATCTCAAAACTCATCGCCGCGTACTGGCTGGTGACTGTCATGACCTTGGCAGCGCCAGCCGCTTTGAGGTTTTCCATCAAAGCCTGCAGTGTGCGAACCGGACCCATGGCGTTCACGTTAAAGGCATCGGCAAACCCGTCGAAGTCCATCTGTGTGACTGTCTGCTGGTCAAACGCCGGACCAACGGTACCTGCGTTGTTGATGAGAATGTCCACGGCAACACCGGAAAGATCAGCAGCCAGCGCATTCACGTCATCTGAATTGCCCACGTCAACCTGCTTGACCTCGATATCACCTTCAAGTGCCTTCAGGTCATCCGCGCCGTCCGGGTTACGACAACAGGCAATCACCTTGTTACCCGCTTCCGCATAAAGTCGCGTGAGTTGAAGACCTATTCCTTTGTTTGCACCTGTAATGACAACCGTCGCCATGCCAATCTCCTGAAAAGTTACTGAACCCGTCGAGCATAACAGACTCGCGGCAATTTGGTTCTTGTCCTGCTTATCCTGGTCAGTCGGGGGCGATTTCTTCGAGCGGCTTGCCGGCAGTTTCGGGCAGGAACATCCAGACAAAGAACGGTGCTACAAGTGACACGCCCGCAATAATCGCGATCGAGACCCAGTTACTGCCGGTATAGGCAAACAGCACAGAGACAGCTGTCAGCCCGACGATTGCCGCAACCGTGCCGACCATCCCGCGGAAACCGTTAGCCGTCGTGCGATAGCGAGTCGGAAAGAGCTCGGTGCCATAGCTGGTCGTGGTGACATCGCCGCCCATGACAAAGAAGATCAGCGCAATCCACAGCAGTGGTACAAACACGCCGCTCGACAGGTAGAAAATCAACGTGACCAGGGAGAACATGGCGGTAAACAGGATCGTCACGGGCTTACGGCCAAACCGGTCGGACAGCCAGCCGGCAAGCGGGTTACCAACGATGGCAAGCGCACCGCCGATAATGTTCAAAATAGCCACGTTGCCCGGTGTCCAGCCATGTACATCCTGCAGGTACTTCGGTGCAAAAAACCCTGCTGTGCTGCCCGCCAAGGCAAATCCAAACACGACCAGGAAGAGTCCGATGGTTCGCTTTGGGTGGCGGGTCAGCAGTTCCTTAATCGGTTTCAGGAGTGGCTGGCGAATATGTTCAATCTGCTGGTAACGGTGCGTTTCAGGCAGCGATCTGCGCCAGTAGGCAATTAACAGCAGTGGTACCAGACCAATGAGATACAGCGAGCGCCAGCCGTAGGGCATGTACTCAACAAAGCCGAACATCAACGCAGCAAACCCTGCACCGGTTGCCTGCAGTGCACCGAGCGCCCCGATGCCCCAACCCCGGTGCTCGGGCTTGAACTCCTCCGCAATCACCACCGCCGCAATCCAGACTTCCGCGGTGGCAAAGATTCGGGCGATGAACTGAAACACAACAAATGCTTCTGCGTTTGGTGCAAACGCGGTAGCGCCGGTCATCACCGTATACCCGACAATGGTAATCAGCAGCATCAAGCGGCGGCCCACCCGGTCAGCTGCCATCGCCAGGAAGATAGCAAAAAAGGCGCCGGCCCTGACCACCGCACCCAGCGTACCCAGGTCAGCTTCGGCAATCGCGAGCTCTTCCTGGATCTGCTTCAGATTCAGGGAAAACAGGTACATGTCGTATTGTTCAAAGAAGGACACGGCCGCCATGAGACCGAGCAGCTTCCACTGATGCGCCGTCAGGTCAGGGGCACGGCCCAGGAACCATGCGAACTTGTACCAGCCAGGCGTATTCGACAACGTACTTCCTTAAATCTGTCAACGGCAACGCTGCCAGTCTGCTCACAGTGTTAGAATTTCTTTGCTCTCACACTTACTGATCAACGCAATCCGCATGTTACACAAACTAATCGTTGCCGCACTTGTTCTTCTGACGGCCTGCTCACAACCCGAGGAAGGCAACACAACAACTCCACACACAACTTCACAAACAACCTCAGCAACAGATATCCCAAATGAGATTCGGACCAGGCTGCTGACGGCACAACCCGGTGATGTGATAGAGATCCCAGAGGGAGTCTATGCCTTCACTCGCGGGCTGTCCCTCAAGGTCGACGGTGTGACGGTTAAAGGCGCTGGAATGGATAAAACAATCCTGTCGTTTAAGAACCAGCTTGCGGGTGCGGAAGGCTTCCTTGTGACAGCCAGTGATTTCACTATCGAGGATCTTGCGATTGAGGACACAAAAGGGGACGCACTCAAAATCAACGAGGGCAGGAACATCATTGTCAGAAGAGTTCGCACTGAGTGGACCAATGGGCCCGATACTGACAACGGTGCTTACGGGATTTACCCGGTTCAAACTGAGAACACGTTAATTGAAGGTGTCGTCGCCATCGGCGCCTCTGATGCAGGTATTTACGTGGGGCAGTCCCGCAACGTTATCGTTCGCGACAGCCGTGCTGAATTCAACGTCGCAGGTATCGAAATCGAAAATACCGTTGACGCAGATGTCTACAACAACGTCGCCAGGAACAACACCGGCGGTGTACTTGTTTTCAATATGCCCAATCTCGAACTGGAAGGTGTCAGGACACGGGTTTTCAACAATCGTATTGTCGACAACAACACAGCAAACTTTGCTAAACCTGGTGGCGCTGTTGCAGGTGTACCGGCAGGTTCAGGCATTTCCATCAATTCCAACGACGAGATCGAGGTTTTTGACAACGATCTTAAAAACAACCAGACAGCACATATCCTGATTTCTTCAGTCTATTCCACCAACTACTCCGGCAGAAAATCAGCGTCAACGTTCGATCCCTATCCTGAGAAGATTTTCATCCACAATAATCGATACGAAGGTGGAGGAAACAACCCGGATACAGCCTGGCTGCCTGCGATCAAAAACAAAATGTTCGGCGCTGAGGGTAGCTTCCCGCACGTATTGTGGGATGGCTTTATCGACGAGAATAAAGCCGTGGATGGCAAGCTACCTGCTGCACTGCAGATATGCATTGATGAGGACGAAGTCGTTGTACTGAATGTTGACGCACCTAATGAGTTTGCAGAACCACGCCTGCAGTCCGATCAGCACAGGTGTAAACACGAACCGCTGCCCGCAGTTGAGCTAGCACTTGCTGACCAGGTTTCTAGCTAGCGCGGCGTTGCTGCTGATTGCATCATGTGGTCAGCAGCCAACCGTAACCTTCCACGAAGTTTCTGACCCGGAGGCGCTGTCGGACTGGGGACTCTTTTCTGTCTCAAACGGGTATCTGACGCCTTCTCCTGGTACGACCACGTTCACGCTGAACAGTGTCCTTTTCTCTGATTACGCACACAAGCTGCGTACGATCTGGGTCCCACCACAAACCAGTATCACTAGTGCAGACGGCGAAACGCTCAACTTCCCGACGGGCACGATCATCACCAAAACCTTTTTCTATCCAGATGGCAGGGCTGGGTTGCTGAAAGTGACTGACCAGGGACAGTTTATTGACGAGCATGGTATCCGCCTTGATGAAACCCGCGTCATCGAAACCAGGTTGCTGGTCAAAAGAGAAGATGGCTGGGCTGCGCTTGCCTACGTCTGGAATGATGAAGAATCAGAAGCAGCGCTCTCTATCATCGGTGATGAAAGGCTACTCGATATTGGCACGGGGACTTTCACCTACATCGTTCCTGACCGGAATCAGTGCAGCAGCTGTCACGTCACCAATCTCGCCAGCAAGGCCATCAACCCCATTGGCCCGACACTATCCAACCTGCACCGCGGCGAGCAACTTAACGTCTGGCAGAAATCGGGATTGATCGATACATCAACAATCCCAAAGCCTATGGCGGACTGGCGCAATGAGAACATAGATGTCTCATATCGAGCCAGATCCTACCTGCACATGAACTGTGCTCACTGCCACAGCCAGGTGGGCCCTGCAGATACATCCGGGCTTTACCTGACGCTCGATGAGCAAGACATGATCAGACTGGGGCGATGCAAACTACCGATCGCTGCTGGCCAGGGTACAGGTGGTCACGCCTACTCCATCGTACCCGGCAAACCCAATGAGTCGATCCTGGTGTACCGCATGCGGACGCTCGATCCAGGCGCGATGATGCCGGAGGTTGGTCGCAGCGTTGTGCACAACGAAGGCATCACACTTGTGTCTGCGTGGATCGAGGCACTCGAGGGAGATTGCTGAGTTCTATTCTCAGGCATAGTGAAGATCAATTTCACGCTATGTAGCTTGATGAATCACTAATATGGCGCATCTTTTTCAACATGCCTGCCGGAGTTTCAATGTCTGCAGTAGAACTCGATTTCGACCCTGATGCCTTGCGAGCAAAGTACCGCGAGGAGCGGGATAAGCGCCTGCGCATCGATGGTAACGAGCAATACCAGGAAGTTAAGGGGGATTTCTCCCATTACATCGACGACCCTTACCTCGATGAGGTGATCGAGCGCGAACCCCTCACCGATGAAGTTGATGTCGTCATTATTGGTGGCGGCTTCGGCGGGCTGATCACAGGGGCGCGCCTGCGCGAAGCCGGGATCAAGGATATCCGCATCATCGAAAAGGGCGGCGACTTTGGTGGCACCTGGTACTGGAACCGCTATCCGGGCGCTGCATGCGACGTGGAATCCTATATCTACCTGCCATTGCTGGAAGAATTGAATTTCATACCAAAGGAAAAATACACACACGCACCTGAGATCCTGCAGCACTCCCGCAACATCGGTGAACACTACGACCTGTACAGCAACGCCTGTTTCCAGACTGAGGTTGAAGCGCTCGACTGGGATGAAGATGCTGCACGCTGGATCATCAGGACCAACCGCGGTGATGCCATGAAGGCGCGCTTCGTCTGTATGGCGAACGGCCCGCTTAACCGACCCAAGTTGCCGGGTATCAAGGGCATCGATGACTACCAGGGCCACACCTTCCACACCAGTCGATGGGACTACGATTACACCGGCGGTGGGCCTGACGGTGGCCTGGATAAACTTGCCGACAAGCGTGTTGGCATCATCGGCACTGGCGCAACTGCCGTGCAGTGTGTGCCTCACCTTGGCGCAGCTGCCAAAGAACTGTTCGTGTTCCAGCGCACGCCTTCATCCATCGATGTGAGGGACAACCGGCCCACCGACCCGGCATGGGCGGAGAGTCTCGAACCAGGCTGGCAGAAAGAGCGCATGCGTAACTTCAATACACTGGTTTCCGGCGGCATCACAGACAAAGACCTTGTGAACGATGGCTGGACAGAGATCATCCGCAACCTGCTCACCATGGCCAATCACCGCGAGGGTGATCTCGACATGAAGCAGATCGCCGAGATGATGGAACTTGCCGACTTCCAGAAGATGGAGCAGGTACGCGCCCGTGCAGAAGCTGTGGTCAGCGATCCTGATACGGCCGAGTCACTGAAACCCTACTACCGGCAGTTCTGTAAACGGCCCTGCTTCCATGATGAATACCTGCCGACGTTCAATCGTGACAGTGTTCACCTGATCGACACAGATGGCAAAGGCGTCGACTACATTACGGAAAAAGGCGTCGTGGCAGGTGGCGTTGAATACGAGGTTGATTGCCTGATCTTCGCTACCGGTTTTGAGGTGGGCACCGACTATACACGCAGGTCCGGCTACGACCTGACTGGCAAAGGCGGTCAGAAACTGAGCGAAAAATGGGCGGACGGAGTACGCACCCTGCACGGCTTCCACAGCCGGGGCTTCCCGAATCTCTTCATCATCAGCCAATCCCAGTCAGGATTTACCGTGAATTTTCCCCACGCGATGGATGAGCAGGCGCACCACCTTGCCTACATCATCTCGCACTGCCTGTCTGGCAATGTCACCACCGTTGAGGCCAGTGAAGCAGCGGAACAGGCCTGGGTGGATGAGATCATTTCCCTGTCCCGGTTTAACCAGTCATTCCAGGAATCGTGCACCCCGGGCTACTACAACAACGAAGGTAAACCCAATCCGAAGAGCATACAGAACGGAGCCTACGGCGCCGGACCCAACAAGTTCTTCAAGCTGTTGAAGGAGTGGCGCGAAGAAGGATCAATGCAGGGCCTGGAGCTCGGTTGATTGGAGCGAATCAATCGAGCAGACCACGCATTGGATAAACAGGCTCACAACGTTAGTATCCCGATTCTGAAAATAAGGACCCGACATGATTGATCTGAACCAAGACGGTGAGGTGTTTGTGCTCACCATGGACGATGGCGAAAACCGCTGGAACACAACGTTTGTACGCGAGTTCGCAAAGGCACTGGATGAGGTTGAAGGATCTACCGGCCCTGCAGCCCTGGTGACCACCTCCTCTACCGAAAAGTTTTTCAGCAACGGCCTCGATCTCGAGTGGCGCATGTCCGATGACGAAAACCATCGTGGCGGTGACAGGGATGCCTTTGGCAAAGAGTTCATGGCACTGATGAGCCGCATCATTACTCTGCCCGTCCCCACCATCGCTGCTGTTAACGGGCACGCGTTTGGTGCCGGGTTCATGTGTGCGCTGTGTCACGACATTCGCTTCATGCGCTCAGACAGAGGGTTTGCCTGTGCCAACGAGGTGGAGATCGGCATGGTGATACCAAATCCGGAGCTTGCGCTGTTCCGCCATAAACTGCCGATGAACGTGTTTTTTGAAACTGTACAACTGGCACGCCGCTGGACTGGTCCTGATGCGCTCGCAGCAGGCGTCGCCCAGGAGATCGCACCACTGGATGAACTCCTCGACAAGGCCAAGGCTCGCGCCGCGGAGCTTGCGCGACTCGGCGAGAACCGCAAGGTGTACGGCACCATGAAGCAGAACATTTATGGTGAAAACGCTGCCCTTAATCACCCGCACGGACCGGCTTACATGCTGGCCCACCCGGAGCAATTCCACTAGGCAACCGTCGCAACACGCTGCCGGGAAATCGAATGACCTACCCACTGCGTGCAGAGGACATCGCCGTCCAGGTTGTTGAATCGCGAGAAGAAGACAGGCTCATCACTGAGCTTGTCATCTTCAACCAGGGCGACGAGCCGCTGACCCAAAACTGGCGGTTGTATTTCTCACTGGGCCTTACTCCCGCACCTGAAGAAACATCGGTGCAGCAGGTCCTACTGGACGGGCGTTATGGATACCTGCAGCCCGGCGAAACCTGGCAAACGCTGGCGCCGGGAGATCAACACCGGATCAGGGTAAACAACTGGCTGTTTTCAGGTATGCCACTTGCAGCACAGCAAGGATTCCACCTGGGCCGTCTTGACCCCGGCGATAACCAGGACAGGCTCATCGGCAGACCGGTTGAGCTACCGGCAAAGCTCGCGCCAATCCGCCTTGAGAACAAGTGGATCACGGACACGTCGCCAAGTGCCGATACCGCCGTCCTGACACCGGAATACATGTTCGATGTGAATGCCGAAACAAAAGCAGATGGTAGTGGCTTCTTTGTCATCCCGGCGATCGCGTCGCTCGACCCTGATACCGAGAGTTTTTCGGTAGAAGGCTTCAGCATGGTCCCGCGCGCTGTTGATGGCCTCAAGAACGAGGCTGACTGTCTCAGGAGCCATCTTGACGCATCAAATCTCATCAAGGATGGCGGCACACCAGTATCGCTCAGCCTGTCCTCATCGCTGGCACCCCAGCAGTATCATCTGGTGTGCAGTCCGGCGGGTATCAGCATCGAAGGGCATTCATCCGAAGCAGTTTTCCACGGCATCCAGACCTTTACACAGCTTCTGGCGTATGAGGATGGTGTTTGCAGGTTGCCGGAAGTTGATCTCCTGGACGCACCCGACTTTGAGCATCGCGCCGTATTTATCGATATTGCCAGACACTTTCACGATGCTGCGCAGATCGGCAAGGTCATCCAGGCCATGTCCCTTTACAAGCTCAACCGCCTGCAACTCGGCATCTCCAATGATGAAGGCTGGCGGCTGGAAATACCGGAAATACCTGAACTCACCGGCATCGGTGCAACCAGGAGCTTCGACGTTACTGACGATAATGGTGAGCGGCGCGCACTTTACCCGGCCTGGGGTGACAACGACGCCGACACAAGCGGATTCATCACCCGCATTGAATTCATTGAGCTGCTGCAGCTGGCGCAGCAACACCACGTGGAAATCATCCTGGAATTCAACCTGCCAGGACACGCCAACGCGATCCTGCGTGCCATCGAATCAACCGGGCGTTACAACCTCGTTGATCGGGACGACACCTCAATACATCGCTCAGCGCAGGGTTATACCGCCAACGTGATGAACGTCTGCCTGCCTGACACCTATCGATTTGCAGCAGACATACTCGCGTCGTTCAAGTCCGCCTATGATGAAGCCGGTGTCCCCATGCAACGCATTCACCTCGGCGGCGACGAAGTGCCGGAAGGTGCCTGGTTACATTCGCCCGTATGCAGGCAATCCACCCTCTGGGATGGCCACTGGGATATGGATAACCCTGATGACAGGCAGGCGGCGACGCAGGCGTTAAATCGGCACTATTTCCAAACAGTACGCGAGGCAGTCGAAGCCACGATTCCCGGGATTACGTGCGGCTTCTGGCACGAGATGGCACAACATGAAAGCGGGTCGTCCGGCGCCAACTATTTCAACGCCTGGACCACAGAAGCAGGCCAGCGCGAAATTGTTGATGAAGTCCTGCAATCAGGCCAGCAGCTGGTGATATCCAATGCCAGCTACCTTTACCTGGACATGCCGTACGCACTGCACCGCGACGAGCCAGGGCTGCCCTGGGCTGCCTATATCTCTACCCGGCATATTCATAACTTTGACCCGTTGGCCTGTTGGGATATAGCAGAAGAAAACACAGCACAGGTTCAAGGCCTGCAAGCGCAGCTCTGGTCCGAAACCATCTATACACCTGCGCTCATGGACTATCACCTGTTCCCCCGTCTGCTTGCTTTTGCAGAGCGCTGCTGGAATTCACGTCCGGCAGGCGACTGGGCGCGCTTTGCGGGTAAGGTTGGCAGGCGCGAACTGGACGCCCTGGCCGCCTACGCAATCCAGTTTCGGATCCCACCGCCCGGCGCTCGCATCATCGATGGCCGGTTACATGCCAATACAAGCTACCCCCACCTGGTGATTCGTTATACTCTCGATGGTAACGAACCCGGACTAGACGATAGAGTCTACAGCGGTCCTGTCGAGATCGATTCGACAACCGTGCGCCTGGCAGCATTTCATCCTGCTTCAGGTCGTTCGAGTCGGAGCGTTGAGGTAAGCTAAACACTACAAGATCAATAACAAGTATCAGCTGGATGTTCGAGCGCCTGAACGAAAATAAAGAAATCCTGATCGCCGCCCATGTGATCCTGTTGGCGATTGTGCTGATTCCGTTCCTTATCTGGGGAGAGTTTTCAGAGCAATTCATCAGGGACGTGATGGCAGGCGAACACAACCTGAAGATCGGCGCCGTATCGGCCCTCCTGTTGGCACTCGACCCATTCCTGCCGGTACCCTCCAGCGCCGTCAGTGTCACCTCAGGTCTGTTGCTGGGCATGCCGCTCGCGTTTGCCAGCTGCCTGTTTGGACTCACCGTGGGCTGCCTGATTGCATATTACTTCGGGCAGATTTTTCGCCGCACGCTGTTTGATCGATTTTATGAGGATGATGAATTCAGGAATGTCTCCCTCGATCTCTCAAACTACGGCATGTTTGCACTCATCGCATTGCGGGGCGTGCCGGTACTCTCGGAACTGAGTGTGATGGCGGCTGGGTTTCACCGCTACTCGGTGACCAAGTTCTTTTTTGCAACACTATTCGCAAACACCATCCTCGCAGGTCTTTATACCTACCTTGGCGATACGGCAACCGAACTTGGCTCCATCTCGCTTTTTATCGCGGTGTTCCTCTGCATACCCCTTGTTGCTTTGACCATCAGAACAATCTGGCTGTCCCGCTTTGCCGAAACCGAAGGAACCTGACATGGCTGAACTGATCTCCGCTGACACATCTATCTATTTTGAGTACCACAAGGCAGCAGTCGACAACGCGCCAACGATTCTCCTAAGTCACGGCTATAGCGCCACCTCGCAGATGTGGACAAACCAGGCAGAGGTTCTGTCGGCTTCTTACAACGTCATCACCTGGGACATGCGAGGCCATGGCCGCTCAGGCAGCCCTGATGATCCGGCGCAGTACTCCGAGGCATTAACCGTGGCCGACATGGCCGCACTGCTGGATCACTGCAGCGTTGATAAGGCAATAATTGGCGGGCTTTCACTTGGCGGTTACATGACGCTTGCGTTTCATGTAGCTCACCCTGATCGGTGTTCTGCGCTGATGCTGTTCGACACCGGCCCCGGCTACAAGAAGGATGCTGGGCGAGAAGGTTGGAATCGGATAGCTGATCAGCGTGCACAAGCGCTGGAAAAGGAGGGCCTTGCTGCACTTGGCGAGGGCGCCGAGGTCCGCATCAGCATGCACAACTCAGCCCAGGGTCTTGCTCATGCGGCAAGAGGCATGCTGGCGCAGGTTGACGACAGGATCATCCAATCCCTGCCACACATCGCGAAGCCAACCCTTGTACTGGTAGGAGAAGACGACGAGGCCTTTATCGCCCCGTCGGATTACATGGCCGCAAAAATTCCCGGCGCCCGTAAGGTTGTCCTGCCGGGCGCGGGACATGCAGCTAACATCGATCAACCAGCGGCGTTCAACGAAGCCGTACTGGAATTCTTAGGCAGCTTGTAGCTCCGGGCTGAAAATCGCTTCTGCCATCTGGTCTGCAACATCACTGGTCGGGCGACGTTCCATATCCGATATGCGGAAGATGCGATCCAGCGTTGTGCCAATCTCGGCTACATGGCGCTTCACCAGCGCTTCATCACGCTCTCCGATTCGCTGGTAGTACACATCAATGATGCCACCTGCGTTGATGACATAGTCAGGCGCATAAAGAATGCCCATATCCAGCAGATCCGCTCCAATCTCACGGGCGCTGAGCTGGTTATTGGCCGCACCGGCGATGATGCCAGCGCGAATACTTCGGATGGTTTCAGGATTGATGGCGCCGCCCATGGCACACGGTGCCAGTACGTCTACTTCTGCAGAAAGAATCGCATCAGGTGAAACCACATCGACGGCGTGGTCTGCTGTGACACGATCAAGATTTCCCTGGTTAACATCCGCCACCGTCACGATCGCACCCGCCGCACGAAGCAGGCCAACCAGGTGGTAACCGACGTTCCCCACACCCTGCACACCTACGCGGATACCGGCAAGATCACTTTTGCAGCGGTACAGCACCGACGCCGCAATACCTTCAAAAACACCCAGCGCGGTAATAGGAGACGGGTCACCGCCGAATCTTTCGTTGTCTGCAATGCCAGATACAAACGCGGTGCGCTCACCAATTACCTTGATGTCGTTAACACCGGTACCGGAATCTTCAGCAGTGATATAACGCCCGCCAAGAGTCTCAATGAAGTCACCCATCGCGTGCAGTAATGCCTCGGACTTATCCGCCCTTGGGTCACCAATAATGACCGCCTTGCCACCACCAAGCGGGATCCCCGCCAGTGCAGACTTGTAAGTCATACCACGAGAGAGCCTCAGTACATCCGTCAGCGCATCAGCTTCTGACGAGTATGGATACATCCGGCAGCCGCCAACCGCAGGCCCCAGGTTTGTGTTATGCACGGCGATAATGGCGTGCAGATCACCTGAATTCCTGACCTCCACCACTTCGTGGTGATCAAACTCTCGATGTGACTCAATCTCAAAACGGTTCATATTCCCTCCTATTTCCGTTCTGTTAGCCCTCCCGGCAACTACCGGGTCGACTTCTTCTCCTCTAACAATTGTTTGACGATGCTGCTCGCGCTTCCCTTCGATGAAGGTTGGCCATTCAGGCAGCTGCGGCTTCCTCGACTGCCGTGACTACAGGGATCAACTGCCCTTGTAGCTCCGACATGAGGATCTTCTGCCGCGCGCTGGCGGCTATATAGTTCTTTTCCTTAACGTGGCCATAACCACGGACAGACATCGGCAGTTCTGCCAGCCGCACCGCAGCGTGATAGTTCTTTTTGGTTACGAGCCTTGCGACTTCATCGAGCAGGCTTTCAAAGTCAGCCAGCATCTGTTGCTCCAGCCTACGCTCAGCCGTGTATCCAAACGGATCAAACGCGGTGCCGCGCAGGAACTTGAATGGGGCCAGCAGCCGGAAGACCCCGGTCATCAGGGAAGGCAGCTGGCGTTTCCTCGGCAGGCCAGTGTCTTTATCTTTGGCAGCGATGACAGGCGCGGCCAGGTGATAGTTCACATTGAAGTCGCCTTCAAACAGCTCCTCGAGTTTTGCGGCAAAGCTGCCGTCGGTGTAGAGCCGTGCCACCTCGTACTCATCCTTATACGCCATCAGCTTGTACAGGGATCGGGCAACTGCTTTGGAAAGGCTGCCATCAAGGGACTTTTCCCGTTCAACGCGACGCATCTTTTCAACCAGTTCACGATAACGTTGCGCATAGGCTACCGACTGGTACGGCTCGAGCCTCGCCATTCGATCGGCAATAATCTCATCGATGTCATCAAGCGGTGTGAACACACTGCGGACACCTGCTGCAGTTTCGACCTGGGCCAGGTCCGCCGCGGCCAGTCTGCCCCAGTTGAATGCTTTAACGTTGAAATCCACGGCAACACCGTTCAGCTTGATCGCTTCATGCAGTGCCTCGATAGATACCGGTACCAATCCGTTCTGTGCTGCAAAGCCGAGCAGGAAGAGGTTACTGGCGATGGAGTCACCAAGCAGGTTTTCTGCAAGCATGGTTGCTTCAACAAAGCTGACTTTGCCTGCACCTACCTCTTCACTGATCAGTGATTTCATGTCATGGACGGGGATCTCAGCATCAGGGTTTGTCACAAACTCCGCGGTTGCTGCGCTCGCATCATTTACCACCGCGTGGGAGCGCTCAACGTTCACCTTCGCGATGGCTTCATTGCCTGCCGCTACCACCAGGTCACAACCCAGCAGCAGGTCGGCATCTCCAGCTGGAATGCGCACAGCGTTGATCGCAGCCTGGTCCACACCCACGCGCACGTGACTCACCACCGCACCAAATTTCTGCGCAAGCCCCGTCTGGTTCATCGTGGCGCAGCCTTTACCCTCGATGTGGGCGGCCATCGCAATAAGCGCCGCCACCGTCAATACGCCAGTGCCACCAACACCCGTTACCACAATGTTCCATGGCTGATCCGTAATGGGTGCAACCACAGGCATGGGCAGCGCACTGACATCAGGTGAATTGAGGATACCCGCAGGTTTGCGAAGCGTGCCGCCTTCAACCGTGACGAAGCTCGGGCAGAATCCTTTCACGCAGCTGTAGTCCTTGTTGCAGGCGCTCTGGTCGATCTGGCGCTTGCGACCCAGTTCTGTTTCGAGCGGAATCACGGACAGGCAGTTGGACACCACACCGCAATCGCCACAGCCTTCACAAACGTCGGGATTGATCACAACCCGTTTGGCAGGGTCTTCCATCAGGCCTTTCTTGCGCCTGCGGCGCTTCTCAGCTGCGCAGGTCTGTTCATAAATGAGCACAGTGGTGCCCGGGACTTCACGCAGTTCCTTTTCGATACTGATGAGGTCATCACGATGATCAATACTGAGCCCTTCAAACCGCGCCATGGCCTTGTGGATATCCGGCTGATCGGAAACAACCGCAATACGCCCGATGCCCTCACCACGCAGTTGGGTCACCATCTGTTCAACAGACAGCGCACCATCAACCGGCTGGCCGCCGGTCATCGCAACCGCGTCGTTGTAAAGGATCTTGTAGGTAATGTTGGTACCGGCAGCAATCGCCTGGCGTATGGCGAGCAGGCCGGAATGGAAATAGGTACCGTCGCCCAGGTTCTGGAAAACATGCTTGGTTTCCGTGAATGGCGCCTGGCCAACCCAGGTCACACCTTCGCCGCCCATCTGGGTAAATGTGTCGGCTCTTCGGTCACCCTCTTCCCAGGTACCCATGTAATGACAGCCAATACCGCCCAGCGTCCTGCTGCCTTCCGGTACGCGCGTGGATGTACTGTGCGGGCAACCCGAACAGTAGTGCGGGATGCGCTCTGAGGTGTTGCGCGACGCAGCCAGCGTCATCTCTTTGCGATCATAGAATTTCAGACGATCGCTGATTGCATCGTCCTCGTAGAACCGTGCCATGCGCGACGCAATCGCGCGAGCCACCATGGCTGGTGTCAGCTCAGAGACATTCGGCAGCAGATCATGGCCATGTTCATCAAACTCACCGATAACACGCGGGCGCCTGTCGACGGGCCAGTTATAAAGCTGACCGGTAAGCTGGTCCTCGATGATGGAACGCTTTTCTTCGACAACGAGGATTTCATCAAGGCCATCAGCAAACTCGTGTGTAGAGATGGGCTCAAGCGGCCAGCTCATACCCACCTTGAAGACCCTTAAACCAATCTGGCCCGCTTTGCGTTCATCAATGCCCAGGTCTTCCAGCGCCTGCATCACATCGAGGTAGGCCTTACCGGTGGTAATGATGCCCAGTCTCGGTTTATCGCTGTCTACAACGATCTTGTTAAGGCGATTGACACGCGCAAACTCACGCGCCGCATAAATTTTGTACTTGTTGAGTCGCAGTTCCTGTTCCAGAGCCGTATCCGGCCAGCGACCATGTACGCCATCTTCCGGCAACTCAAAATCCTTAGGAATAATAATGTCAACGCGACCAGGATCGATCTCTGCCGAGATAGCGGAGTCCATATTTTCTGTAATCGCCTTAAGCGCAACCCACGCACCGCAGTAACGTGACAATTCCCAGCCGTAAATACCCAGGTCCAGAACTTCCTGTACGTTGGCCGGATTCAGCACCGGGATCGAGGCGCCGATAAACATATGCTCAGACTGGTGAGGCAGGGTTGAGGATTTTGCCGCGTGATCGTCACCGGCCACCGCCAGCACGCCGCCATGTTTTGAAGTACCAAAAGCGTTGGCGTGTTTGATCACGTCCATGCTGCGGTCAACGCCTGGACCCTTGCCGTACCACATGCCGAACACGCCGTCGTATTTTGCACCGGGGAAAAGACCAACCTGCTGACTGCCCCAGACTGCCGTTGCCGCCAGGTCTTCATTGACGCCAGGCTGGAACACGATGTTGTGCGCATCAAGATAGGACTGCGCCTTCCACATCGCCTGGTCTACCCCACCCAGAGGTGATCCACGGTAGCCAGAGATAAAACCTGCCGTGTTGAGCCCTCTCTCGTGGTCGCGCTGATGCTGGAGAATGGGGAGGCGAACCAGGGCCTCAATACCCGTCATGTACGCCCGTGTGACATCCAGGGCATATTTATCGTCCAGGGAAACCTTGTTGCGCATGACTTTCTCCAGGTGTTGGAGCAACAGATTGTAGTGGGGTTGGGAGAGGCAGGTTATGCTATTTAGACGTCAAACAGGCGATATCAGGAGATATTTATTCTAATATTGGAATATTTGTGCATACCTAATTCATCATTATGGAAGAACTCAATCAGACTGACCTGCAGATACTCTCAATGCTGCAGAAGGACGGCTCGCTGACCACCCAGGAGATCGCAGAACGAATCAACCTGTCCCAGTCACCCTGCTGGCGGCGTATTAACCGGCTCATGGAGCTCGGCTATATCGATCGCAAGGTCACCCTGCTCAACCGCGAAAAACTCGGCATGGATGTTGTGGTGTTTGCGACAGTGAACCTGTCTGCCCAGGGGCGAAACAGCCTTGAAGAATTTGAACGCGAGGTCGAAGTCCTGCCGGAGGTGGTGGAGTGTTACACCATGGCAGGCACCTGGGACTACATGCTCAAAATCGTCGTGAAGGACATTAGGCACTACGAGCTGTTTGTACGGGAGAAACTGACCCACCTCGCACACATCGGCGAGGTGCACTCACACATCGCGGTAACAGAAATCAAAAACGCAACCCAGCTGCCGCTGGAAACGCAGCTTTAGCCAGCGAAACAGTCCAGCCGACGATCGGCAAGCCAGGCCTGCACCTCTGCACGCTCGTTATCACCCAGCGTGGTGTTGATCCTGTTGAGAATCATTTGCCTGGATTGTTCAGGGTAGGGCCGTGACAGGTAGCTGACTTCTTCGCCGTAGATATCCGCATGAAAGGCTTTGGCACCGGCAGCCTGTGCGTCTCGATTGGCAAGCACATAGGGCTGGTAGGTTGAGACCATTTCACCCAGCACAAACTCAGCAAAACCTGTTGGCGACGACAATGGCGCGACATCGCCACCGCCATCCCAGTCATCTCGCGCACCTTCTGAATAGGCAACCACGGTTTTAAATGCCTGTGTGACCTTCTTAGGATCGGGGTCCATATTGGTATGGGCACGTAATCCGCCCAGAATGACGCAGTCCACCGCGGTGGGTCTGTCACCCATCAGGTAACGGGTTTCGTTCAACTGCTTTTCCATTGCTTCAAGCGTTCTGAGGTATTCATCTTCCGCCGGATTGCGCTGCTGTGCCGAGTCAGTGCCGGTGGCCCGACAGGCTCGCGGGCCCCAGTTACGCACGCGGGCCGCCGCTTCTTCATTACCTTTGGCCATGCGTGTTGATGCAAATACTGCACTCTCCTCGTAGTGCCAGCGGTAGTGAACCATGGTTCTCGCTACCCATTCGTCAAAAAACTCTTCAACAATATGTGCGAGGACACCGGCAGGCCCGGTCGGGAAAAGTCGACGCTGCGGTACGCGCGCATCAATCATCTGCATGATTGGCGTGGTGTCACCGATCATCCAGTTTTCAGGGGTCTGCAGCACCGGCACCTGGTGAGTACCGGAACGTGATTCGATCATTGCAGGGTCTGACTGGGCCTTGCTGCACATCTCAAATGGCAGGCCATAGAAGATAAACGCTGCTTCAAGCTTGCGGGTGAAATAGCTCAGTTCCCCGCCGAAAATGACATACGACATCAGCCAGCGGCCTTCGAGAACTTGAGGTTCAGTTCAAGCGTGCCGAGCATGATGCCCGGCTGATGCAGCAGTTTATTGTCATCCGCGTAAGCCATACCATCGAGTCGATCGAGCAACGCTTCCCAGGCGATCTGTTGCTCGAGGCGAGAAATACCTGCACCAGGGCAGACCCTTGGTCCGGCAGAAAACGTCAGGTGTCGTGTTACCGCCTTACGATCCAGGCGCAACTCATACGGGCATTCAAACTCGTCCGGGTCTACATTTGCCGCCCCCCAGCGCAGGTGCAGCACGGAACCCGCCGGGACTTTCACACCCTGAAACACTTCATCCTGACTGGTCTGTCGCGTGGATAAGCCCTGCGTAGGCGAGCGCATGCGCATACCCTCTTCGGTAAACTGTCGCACCAGGCTGCGATCGTTTTTTAGCCGATCAAACAATCCATCGTGTTCACAGATCAACTGCGCCTGTTCTTCGATGGCGTACTGCGTGGTTTCGAGACCACCAATGATCATCGCGTAGACCACACCATTGACTTCCATATCCGTCAGCTTTCGATTCAGTGGGCTATAGGTCACCTGTGTCAGGAAGGTGATCATGTCGTCCTGCGGGTTGCGCCGTTTTTCTTCGACCTGCTCCTGCACGTACTCCTTGAAACCATCGAGCAGCTCAAACTGTTCACGGATCTCTTCTTCATTCAGCTGGTTGAGGTGCCCGCGGCCATAGACAAAGGCTTTAACCTGCGCTTCCCCCCATTTCGCGAGCCGTGGAATATCCTCCAGTGGAAAACCGAGCACGCTCGCCATCACCCGCTGCGGAAGCGGTCGCGCGAACCTTTTGATGAATTCAACTTCACCATCATCAATCCACTCATCAATCAGATCGTTTACATGCTGGCGGATCATGTCCTCGTTACGATTGGCACCAGGGCCAACCCAGGGGTCTGTCAGCTCCTGTTTATGGCTGCGCCACAGTTCCATATTCGGTCGCAACGTCACCATGGAAGCCATCATTGCATTAACGTTGGGCATCTTCTCAGGATCCTGGCCACTCTCTGCGATCTGCCTGATCGTGCCCGACATGATCGGCGGGAAACGAGCCGGGTCCCGGACAACCGTGTTGATGTCCTCGTGCTTGGTGAGGATATAGGCATCCTGATCAGGGCTAAGCCCCTCCCCGGGGAGTTTATGGACTGGCGCCTCTGCGTGCAGAATCGGATACGCCTCGTACCAGTGTTCCTGCGCGCCCGGACCAAACAGGTCAACATCGGACAGGTCAACCGGGCATTTCACTTCATTTTCTGTTTCAGACATAACGAACCTGTGTTCTTTTTATACGGGGTGTTTATCTTCAATCTTGCTTGCGTGGCGCAGCCACAGACCGCCACCAAAATGAGGTCGGGGATCATACGAGCGATGTCCGAGAAGTCTTTGCACACGGCCTGACCGGCACTGCAGTTCCTCGGTGGAGTAGTCGAGTGGATTAGATTCTTCCGGCGTCAACCAGCCAACAACAAAGGAAAGGTGCAACGCCTTGCGCCACCGATCGGTTGTTTTGTTAGCGCCGCCACCATGGACGGTCTTTCCGGTGTAGATGAAGGCATCACCCGGCCGCTGTTCTGCAGGTACCGTCATGGATTGATCACCATGATCCTCAACATCTTCCCATTTGTGACTGCCGGGAATCACCCTGGTTGCGCCGAGTTCTTCGGTGATTTCTTCAAGCGCAATCATCGCACTGACCGTCAGCTCCGCACCGCCAGGCCAGTTCTGGATGGCCACGTATGGCCAGTTCTCACAATCGCGATGCAGCATCTGCTCATCTTCGCCCGGGCCGATGTACATGGCCTGGGCGGTATTCACCCAATAGGAACCGCAATGGGGTAACAGCATTGCATCCGCAATCTTTGCGTACACCTCGTTATCGAGAAGATCAAAGTACGCCTCAGAGATCTTGCCGATGCTTGAGAAACGAATGGTGTTGGCACCAACAAACTCTTTGCCCAGTTCATCCAGGCCCTGGGTTGCACCGCCTGGTGCAAAGTTCCTGCTGAACTCACTGATATCTTCATTGAGCTGCGCGATCGTCTGCTCGCTGAATATTCCTTCAACAATGACACCGCCATCTTCGCCCAGCGCGGTGAGAATATTTTCAAGCGGTGCCTCGGCTGATATGCGTTGCAGAGCCATGGTTACCCCCGATGATTTTGCTTTGACAGTACAATAGAAGCGCTGATCGGCTCAACCCTGCCCCGTGTTATACTGGCTCATCCCCACCAGGTGCCAGGTATGAAATCGGCAAAACCGCCACTGCAGATCACGGCTTACTATGTCTTCCTGGTCGTACTTGTCTATATCATCGCAACGCTGTTTCCCGCCATCACCCCTTACCTGCCTTTTGGCGGTAATGAAGTCACCTCCTCCGGCATCAACGAATTTGTTACCGGTGAAATCCGGGTCATCTCCTGGGAGCCGACGGAAAAAGCTATTCGTATGGCGCTGACCCTGATCGGTGTCGTGCTCATCATGGAACCGGTTGCCTGGATCTATATGGGTGCACGGCGCCGACGCGGCAGGGACCAGGCGTTCCTGCTGACGTTGCTGTTATTGCCGGTGGTTGTTTCCGCCATTGTCCTGGTTGTACAGAACAGCCTCGCCCTCGCCTTCAGCCTGGCCGGGATTGTTGCCGGCGTGCGATTTCGCCTGACCCTGGATGACACGCTGGACGCGAGCTACATATTTGGCGCCATTGCGGTTGGACTTGCAGCCGGTATCGAAGCGCTGGAGATTGCGATTGTCCTGACGGTGTTCTTCAACTACTTCATGCTCATTTTCTGGGAACTCGACTACGGTCAGGAGGTCTCTACTCAGAGATGGTTTGGACGAACCTGGATGAACACCGGCTCCGAAGAAGATGACACACCCGATACCCCTCGTATCCAGATTCGCGACGATTAATTCACTTGATCAATAAACAGATTATCCTTGCGGGGATCCTGGCCGCGTTGATCTTCGCGGTGGCAGGCCTCGTCACGCTCATCTCAGCACCACCGGCTGAGCAAACCAACATTCTCCAGGTGAAACTGCCCACGTACCTGCGCGAAGCCTCCGGCCTTGCTCGATTACCCGGCGGTGACGTACTGACACACAACGATGAGAAAGGTGTGGTGTACTCCGTTTCCATGGTGGACTTTGCTATCAGTCCGCGAGCCTCTCTCGGCGCGCCGGCCATGGACGGGGACTTCGAGGGTATTACGCTACTTGGTGAGCGGATTTACCTTGTCACCAGCACTGGTGAAATTTTCGACTTCGCATTTGATGACACGATGCAGGAAGCTGTGGTCGAACCGGACCGACGGGACTCAGGACTGAAGGATATCTGCGAGATTGAGGGCCTGGCACACGTTGGCAGAAAACTGCTGCTGCCGTGTAAGACGTCTTTTGTCGACGAGCACAAGAAGAAGCTGACGGTGTTTGAGTACTCACTTGATGACAACAGGACCGGTATCCATTTCAGCCTGGATAAGGATGACCTGGTGAAACCAGGCAAGATTCATCCCACGGCCATCGAAGTCACCGATACACACTACTACGTCATTACCGGCAATCGCCTGCTGGTGCTTGAGCGAGAAGGGTTTGCTGCAACCACCTACAAGTTAAAGAAGAACCTGCACTTCCAGCCAGAGGGGATAGCCGTGTTGGACGATGGCAGGATCGTGATTGTTGATGACAACAAGAAGGGTACTTCACGCATGACGCGGTATGAGGGATTGCATGAGCTTGAGGTGGTTGCGCCCTGAGATCTCTCCATTGCGTTCACTTCGTTCTCTTCAGTCAGCGTGACCCGGTCGAGATGACGTGTGGACTACACCTTTCGTTTGCTACCTCGACAACTATCGACAACCTCTTCCTGGAACTTCTCATCATCCATGATGATGTCGTAACCCTTCGCAAGGAAGTTACCCATGCGCTTTTTCATCCGGTCAGAGAGAATCGGGTCATCCTGGATCAGGGATGTGAGGCTTGCTTGCATCGACATCATCCTGTCCCTGGCGGCGGGCAGCTGTGCATTGTGCCGGCAGTAACCCCTGTAAAGTCGCGTGGTCACCTTTTTGATACCAAGGTTGGCCGCCGGGTAGGCGTACTTTGCATTGATGATGCCGCTTGAATCGAAGTCATACACCACCGGTACGTAGACGCCTTCTGACAGAAGCGGCTTGGCGTTGTGACAACATGAATCGTCCGCTGACGACACCAGTGAATAATCCATATTGCTGATCAGGTACTGCAGGAGCGCAATTTCCGTCGACACCCGGGGATCAATTTCGTCATAACGCAGTCGCGCAACATCAGCGGTCCTGAGACCCACGCGTTTGGCCAATCGCGATTTACGCTCAATAAAGAAGCCGGGCTCAGTGCGCTGCTTACCCTTCTCATCCTGGTAGGTTACATTCAACCAGCGGGCGCGATATGAAATTGGGCTCAGCTCATTGTACATCCGGTAGACGAGATACTCTCCGCGAAGATAGTCCGGGTAGGTGCCTCCTCTCTTACAGAGCACAACCAGTTTCAGGTGTCGCTGGTGATCAAACAGGGTGTCCTTGATCGCTTTCTTATCGAAGTCGATCCAGAGCGGCGCATTTTTGCAGGTTTCAGGGTCAAGGCGCTTGTTACCCCGGACACTCAGTTCAACCTCAAACTGTCCTTCGCCGGCAGAAAGCGTGCCGGCATACACGGCTGCCTTGTCCCGTTCTTTGTTGATTTGTTTGAATGGCGCATCGATAAACACGTCCAGTGTTTCATCAGACCTGAACAGGTCATCAGCGCTGGCACTGGCTGCCAGGATGCAAAAAAAGACTGCCACCACCCCCGGCAGCTTAATTACCTGAAGATAGCTTCCCTTCATTAGTGTCCCACCTCCCAGGACTCGAGAACTGACCCAGCGACGCCGGGCTGTCTGTTTCCATGAAGAATTCATGTGCCGAAAACCCATCATCCGCACGATGGCGCACATACTCATTCTTATCATTCAGTATCCAGGATTGCCGTGAATCCTTCACATTGGCATGCATGATGCCGTCGATCAGCGTTTCTCGAACCGGGCGACTTTCAACCGGCACCAGGATTTCGGCACGGGCATCAAGGTTGCGCTCCATCAGATCGGCAGAGCCAAAGTAGATTGCTGCACCCTCGGCGGAAATTGGCATGCCGTTACCAAACATGTAGATGCGCGAATGTTCAAGGAATCGACCAACAATGCTCTTCACCCGTATGCGTGACGACATACCGGGGACACCCGGAACCAGCATGCAGTGCCGGCGCACGATGAGGTCAATGTCGACACCGGACTCTGAAGCGGCGTAGAGGCGCTCGATGATTTCCGGGTCTGTCAGCGAATTAACCTTGATACAGATGTAGCCGGGCCGCCCCGCCCTGACATGGAAGATCTCCTGATCTATCAGGTCATTTAACTGCTGACGGAGATAGTAAGGCGCAACAATAAGCTTGGTGGGCTCCCCCATGCGTTCACTGGTGAGGTAGCTGAACACGAGATGAGCGTCGTATCCAATCACTTCATCACGGGTGAAAAAGGACAGGTCCGTGTAAATCTTCGCGTTAGCGGGATGGTAGTTACCGGTACCGAGGTGCGTGTAGGTAATCGCCTCATCATCCTCCATCCGCACGACCAGTGTCGCCTTGCAATGGATCTTGAGGCCGATGATGCCATAGACGATCTGTACGCCCGCCGCCTCCATCCGCTTGGCCAGCTGGATATTGGACTCTTCGTTATCCCTCGCCTCAAGTTCCACCACCGCAAGTACGGTTTTACCGTTCTGCGCTGCGGTGATCAGCGACTCAACAATCGGTGATTCGTCGTTGGTCCGATACACGGTCTGCTTGATCGCCACCACGTCAGGGTCGTTTGCCGCCTGGTCCAGGAAGCGCACCACTGAATCGAAGGATTCAAACGGCCAGTGCACCAGCAGGTCCTGTACCTGCAACGCGGCAAACACATCGTTTTCAAAACGGGTGAGGGTTTCCGGGTAACGCGGCTTGTGTGCCGGGAACATGAACCCGGGATAGTTTTCACCCAGCTCACCAAGTATCTCGGACAGGTTCGACAGGCCAACCAGCCTTGCCGAAAAAATAAACTCGGTCTCGGTAAAGTCCATGTTCCGATGCGCAAGCGTCAGCAGTTCCTCGCGGTTCATGAGGCCGAGGTGTTCCGTCACAAACCGAATTGAATCATCGGACATCGATTCGCTGACGCTGAGCTTGGTGACATTCGCCTTGTGCCGGCTGCGCAGACCCGACTCGACAATGGCGCGTAGATCATCGTTCATCTCTTCCTTGGCAAGATCGTTGTCCCTCAGGATCTGGAACACGCCAAAGTTCCTCAACTCTTCATCCGGGAACATGTCCTGCCAGCAGCACTGGATCAACAGCTCCGATGAGATAAAGCGGCGATGTTCACCAGGCAGTGATACAAATCGCGGCAGGTTATGCGGCAGCGGCATGACGATGCGCCCGCGCCTGAATTCAAGGATCACACACAGGCCGCCACTGCCAATAAACGGAAACGGGTGTTCCTCGTCGATCGTGAACGGCGTCAGGACATGCATGAAATGGGTCCTGAAGTAGCGGGACATCCATTCCCTGTCACGCTCGCTGAGCGCTTCGGGCATCGGGAAGAAAATATTGTGATTCGCGAGCTCTTCTTTCAGGTCATCCCAGCCACCCTGCAGCGAGATCATCAGCTCGTTGGCTTCAAACGTCACCGCCTTCAGCTGCTGTGCTGGTGTCAGGCCGTCTGCGGTGACGTAACCGTCCTTGCGAGCAACAGAGCGCTTCATCTTGGCGACCCGCACAGCATAAAACTGATCCAGCACATCCGCAGCGATGGTCAGGAATCTCAGGCGTTCAAATAACGGGTGATTGGGGTTGGCTGCTTCCTCTGCAACTCTCTGGATAAATCGCAGATCAGAGATCTCACGATTATAAAGTCTCTCACTACCGGAAAGGACCGGTTGCAGCTTTGCAATATCGTCTCCGGCGAAAGCGGATGGCTGTCTCGATACGGCATCGGATAGGCCGAACATTCGAGAGAACAGCTTGGCGATGACTTCTGACATAGGTCCCCAGTTACTGCGGGAAGGGTGTACCTTCCCTAAGGCGCGCTTTCTACCAGCGGCTCGTTTTCTTCACCTGTTTCAGCTTCCATGCCGGGTTTGCGATTGGATCGAGATTTTACCCACTTTTTAAGGTTACTTCCTTCCGGGTCAAGATCTGCCACCAGCTGCAGGTAGTCATCAAGGGACCCGTTATCCATAGGAAGTGGTACCAAAGTGCCACGATGTATCACTGAGAACTTCCCGTCTTCAATCACGAGGTTGGCGAGGTTGCCTCCGTAGTGAGCCGAAATACCCACATCCACGAGGATCACCCGTCCGCCAAACCGCGACATGACCGCGCCATGTGTTGGTGTATGCCCGATGATGACGTGATTCACCCCATAATAGTCGAGCATCCTGGTAAGAGGCTCCTGTTCTATTGAAGCAGGGTTACCCGCCAGTCCCCGGTACCATAATGGTCCCTGCTCATCATTGAACATGCCGACATCAAGTCGCTGTGACATTTCCTTTCTAAGCTGCCGATTGATGGTCTTCAATGGCAGAAGTTCTCCATGAGGATTGAGTCCTGCATGCACAAACAACACGTCATTGATTTTCAAAGCGGTGTTGAGCCGCGCTACCCACCGGGCGTGCTCCTGTCCGGGTTCCCACGTGAGACGGTGTTCAACGTAACCGATCGGAAACTCTTTGCGTAATTTCTCAAGCGTTGCTTCCTTGTCCTCAAGCAGGGTTGGGTCGATCTTTGCCCTGAACGCAAGAACATCTTTCAGGTAATCCTCTCTGAGGAATTCGGAGCGTGCGTTCGTCAACGCCTTGTATTCGCCAGGATGCACATAACGCAGGTCACCCTGGATATTCATGGCTTCATGGTTGCCGATCAGGACGTGCACCCGGCCACCTTTGCGTTTTGCCTGTTTTTCAAGTTCCTGCAGGCGCTTTATGATCTTTAGAGAATCCGGGCCCCGGTCGGTAACGTCGCCCATCTGCACCAGGTGAGTCTTACCTGCAGCCCAGTCGCCGTCTTCGTCGACCAGCTTGTTGTGCTGCAATAGGCGTACAAACTGATCGTAGTCGCCATGCAGATCCCCGATGACAACAATTCGGTCAACCTTCTTGAATACCTCTTTGGCAAAGGTAACTGGTGATGAGATAAGTGCCGCGGTAACCAGGAGCGCGACAAAGATTCTTGGGAGCACGGTATGCCCTTTTTGAGTATCCTCAAAAGCATACGCTGTATCAGGCTTTTATTCGAGATTCTCAGGCTGCGCGGTCAAATCTGCGGCGGACCTGCTTTTCCGAGAGGCTTTCACACTGACTACGCGTCATCAGCGCTTCGCGCTGCCTGCGCCAGTCAATCAACACCATCTCACCCGACATCTCTTCGGCCAGCAGGGTACAGTTTTCCACCCAATCGCCACAATTGAGGTAGTGAATACCTTCGATATCATGATTGTTGGGGTGGTGGATATGTCCGCAGATGACGCCGTCAACAAAATGCATCGCTGCTGCTTTCGCGGCGGCGTACTCATAATCCTCAATATGTTTGACCGCGTCAGCGAACTGGTACTTGAGGTAATTGGCGAGCGACCAGTGACAAAAACCAAACAACCGGCGAACAACATTCAGCTTTCGGGATAACACCATCAGCATGTCATAAAGATCACCACCGATGCGATGTCGCCAATCGCGGGTCAGCACTTCGGCGTCAAACTGGTCCCCATGTAACACAAGCAGCCGTTCGCCCCTGGCGGTCACGTGCACTACCTGCTCCACCACTTCGATGCCACTGATTCGACTACCGTAGATCCTGCGTACCGGGTCGTCGTGGTTACCAGGGAGGTATGTCACCTTGACACCCAGCTCTGCAATTTTCAGGAAAGCGGACAACACCTGCGTGTGTTCGTCGGGCCAAGGATGACGTTTCTTCAGCGCCCAGAAGTCGATGATGTCACCCACCAGGTAAAGGTGGTCACAGGAGTTAAACTGTAAAAAGTCGAGCAGGGTTGCGTACTGGCAATCCGGTGAACCCAGATGAACGTCCGAGATGAAGACACTCTTGAAGTGCATATTTCTTAAGTCCTTCGGGGTCAGGTTTGAGGCTATTTTCGATATTGGTATTAAGGTGACACTCAAGTTCTGTAAATTCACCGTTAAATCCGTGGGTTACGCTGATTGTCAGCAGCGAGATGGAACTTCAGGATACTCGGCCCCCTGGTGTCTCCCACTTCGATATCAGCACACTCACCCTCCAGATGACGCGAACGGCTGTGATTGATAGCATCGGGGGACTTTTTCGTCGGAGCCGGTAATGAGCAAAGCCCACATTGGAGAAAGCATCCCAAGACGGGAGGACATCCGCTTCATTACCGGCAAGGGTCGCTACACCGATGATGTAACCCTGCCGGACCAATCTTATGCCGTATTCCTGCGCTCCCCTGTGGCCCATGCAAAACTGATCGGATTGAAGACGTCGTCGGCCATCGGTATGCCAGGTGTCCGTGCCGTCTACACCGCTGCGGACTATGAGGCTTCCGGCCTTGGCACATTAATGTGCGGCTGGATGATCCACTCCAAGGATGGCAGTGAGATGAGGACGGGGGTACACCCACCGCTCGCATCAGGACGACTTCGCTACGTGGGTGAACCGGTTGCGGTGGTTATTGCAGACAGCAAACAGATGGCAAGGGATGCGGCCGAACTGATCGACATCGACTACGAGGATCTCCCGGCAGTTACAGACCTGACCCAGGCGGATTCACCGGACGCTGAACAGATTCACGATGATGTACCTGGCAATGTTGCCTACGACTGGGAACTCGGCAACAAGGACGCAGCCGAAACCGCGTTTGCCGATGCTGCACACACGGTATCAATCAACCTGACCAACAATCGCCTGGCACCGGTGGCAATGGAGCCTCGCGCCCTCAACGCGATGTACGACCAGCGTGACGATCGCTATACGCTTTACATCACGAGCCAGAACCCGCATGGCCTGCGCATGACGCTTGCGGCTGTGATTGGTCTTGCACCGGAACACAAGCTGCGCGTGATCTCGGAAGACGTTGGCGGCGGGTTTGGATCAAAGGCTTTCAACTATTCTGAAGAAGTCATCTGCACCTGGGCATCACGCCTGCTGGGCAGACCAATCAAATGGACGGCAGACCGCAGTGAGGCCTTCCTGACGGATGCACACGGCCGCGACCAGCGCGTGAGTGCAGAATTGGCGTTGAATGCTGATGGCAGGATCACCGGGCTCAAGGCGTCCATCACCGCCAACATGGGCGCCTACCTCTCTACCTTTGGCTCGCTGATCCCCACATATATGTGTGCTCCCCTTCTTTCAGGACAGTACGACATTCCTGCCATTTACTGCGAGGTGAAGTCGGTCTTTACGAACAGTACACCCGTGGATGCCTATCGCGGCGCTGGCAGGCCGGAAGCTGCCTACATCATTGAGCGGCTGGTTGATCTCGCGGCACGCAAACTTGGTATGGATCGCGCGGCCTTCCGGCGACAGAACTTTATTACCGCTTTTCCGCACCAGACGCCGGTGCTGAGCCAGTACGAGTCCGGGGACTACGGCGCAGCTCTCGACAAGGCGCTCGAGATCATCGAATACGATGACTTTGAGTCTCGCAGGCTTGAAGCCAAATCCCGCGGCAGGCTGAGAGGTATCGGACTTGCCACGTGGATTGAGGCCGCTGGTATCGGCCCGTCGAAGAAACTCGGGGAACTGGGTTCCGGCGCCGGCCTCTGGGAATCTGCGCAGGTTCGGGTCAACCCAACCGGCAGCGTTGAGGTAATGACAGGTTCCCACTCCCATGGCCAGGGACACGAAACCACGTTTGCGCAACTTGTCGCCGACAGGTTCGGTATCAGCATCGACGACGTTGAGATCGTGCACGGTGACACCGACAAGGTGCAGTTCGGTATGGGAACATTTGGTTCGCGCAGCGGACCGGTGGGCATGTCAGCACTCGCGATGGGCTGCGACAAAATCATCGAAAAAGGCAAACGTATCGCCGCCTACAATATGGACGTCGCCGCAGATGAGGTTGAGTTCGAAGACGGTGAGTTCTTCTCGCCAGGCAGCAATACACGCATGGCGTTTGCGGAGGTCGCGCTGGCATCTTACACGGCGATGTCTTTTCCGACAGATGAGCTGGAACCCGGCCTGAAGTCCGACGCCTTCTTTGACCCACCGGACTTCACTTTCCCTGCCGGTTGTCACATATGTGAAGTGGAGATAGACCCCGACACTGGTGTTACCGACATCGTTGATTTTGTCGCAGTGGACGACTTCGGCACCGTGATCAATCCCATGATTGTGCATGGGCAAATGCACGGTGGTATCGCACAGGGTATTGGCCAGGCCCTTTTAGAAAACGTCAGCTACGACGAGGATGGCCAGTTGTTATCCGGCTCCTTCATGGACTACTGCATGCCGCGGGCTGATGACCTGCCATCGTTTGAAACCGAATTTTCCAATACACCAACCCCGAACAACCCGCTTGGCATTAAGGGTTGCGGGGAAGCAGGTGCAATCGGTTCACCCTGCGCCGTCATATCTGCCATATCAGATGCCCTGGATATCGATCATATCGACATGCCGGCCACCCCGATGAGAGTCTGGTCAGAGATACAGGGCCGCAGCGCATGACCCGGACCATTATCGAGGGTGCACGCGTCATAGATGGCACCGGCGCAGAGCCATTCGATGCATCCGTCACTATTGAAGACGACAGGATTACGGCGGTTGGTGCCAGCACAACGGCCGACACAGCAGAAGGCGAAGCGGTCCGAATCGATGCCAGCGGCATGACCGTGATGCCGGGGCTCATCGATGCCCACTGTCATATGACCTTTGATGAGCCCAACTCAAATGATGAGTTGTTCTTTCATCGGCGTGAAGGCCTTGCCGCCATCATCGCCGCACAGAACGTGCGTAAACTGCTTTCTGCCGGTGTTACCGGCTTCGTCGATCCGGACTCGATCTTCGACGTCGGCATCGATCTGCGCGATGCAATCGAAGCACGCGTTATCGACGGCCCACGCATGTTATCTGGCGGCAACGCACTATTGACCTCTGTTGGTGGCACAGCCGGTCGCCTGATCCCAGATGATGGCCTCAGGGGTTACGCAAAAATTGTGTCTTCTCCTGACGATATTGTTAAGGAGGTGAGACGCCAGATCAAAAACGGCGTTGACTGGATCAAGGTTCACGTGACCGGTCTCCTGCCAAGGCAGGCCATCAAGGGTGAAATCCAGGCCTGGTCACTGGAGGAACTCAAACTGGTATGTGATACCGCACATGAACTTGGTATCCCTGTCATGGGACACTGTCGCAACGCGCAAAGCATCGCCGATTCCGTCAGGGCAGGCATGGATATGCTGCTGCACGCCACCTTTATGGACGAAGACACCCTGGCGCTTGTCATCGACCACAAGACGCCGATCGTGCCGACGTTTACCTTCCAGGCCAATCTTGCCGAATACGGTGACGCTGTGGATGCTGATCCTGGCCTGCGTGACATCTTCAGGAAGGAGATAGAAGACAGCGCAAAGCAGATTCGCACTGCCTACGACAATGGCGTGCCTGTTTTGTGCGGTACTGAAAGCGGTTTTTCACTCACACCCTACGGCGACTGGCATTACCGGGAGATGGAAGTCTTCGTGAGGGATATGGGATTCAGCCCCCTCGAAGCGATTCACGCTGGCACCATGGCGTGTGGGGATCACGCCGGATTTGCCGGTACTACCGGCGCTATCGTACCGGGGCGACTTGCCGACCTGATCCTGGTTGATGGCGACCCTTCGAAGGACGTCACCGTGCTGGCAGATCATGATCGCATCAAACATGTTTTTGTGGGTGGACGCGAAATGGACAAAAGCCTGCCCAACGAGCGACTGCCGATTAATGGTTGGCGAACCAGCCAGTACTCATCCCGCATCCTCAAAAAGGAGCTGACCTGATGACTGAGCACACCATTGACACCTACACCCACGCATCAAAAGCCCTGCGCGAAAAGAACCTGCGGCAGGCGCTTTACGACGAGGGTGCGGTGGTCATGCAGGATGTCCTGGTAAACCTGCATGGTGATGAACACCGCGCCAGGCGCAATCTTGAAACCAAGGTCTTCAGGCGCGACTTCTTCAGATTTTACGAAACCGAAGTCTTCCCAAGGACGCTCCAGGAAACCATCAAACCTTACCTGGAAAACGGCCGGATGGACCTGGTTGATTTTGGCTACCGGGCGATGGTGAACCTGACGGCGGATTTCACCGGTATCGATCGACCCAGGAAAACCCCCGAGGAAACCGCAGACCTGATGGCATTACTGCGCCTCTTCGGCAAGACCGCCACGCTGGCACACGCAACCATTGACCGGGACGCGGTGCGTAACGAGGCAATGGATGCGCTGGCCCGATTTGATGAAACCTATATCGCACCCTCTATAGCAACACGACGCGCATTGATCAGTCAGTTTGAAAACGGTGATATACCGGAAGAATCGCTGCCAAGGGATATTCTTACGGTGCTGTTACGCAATGAAGACAGCATCGACCTGCCACGCGATGTGCTGACGCGTGAAATGGCGTTCTTTGCGCTCGCAGGCGCACACACTTCCATCCATTCGCTGACTCATGCTGTGCATGAACTGCTGACCTGGCTTGAAGAACACCCGCAAGACGTCGATCGTGCGCATACCGATAAACGGTTTATCCAACGTTGCGTGCTGGAATCAATCCGCCTGCATCCTTCCAGTCCAATCGCCGCACGCCGATCGATGTGTCCAGTTGCGCTGCCCGATGAAACCGAAGTTGAAACCGGCACCAGCGTCATCATCGATCTACAAACGGCTAACCGTGCCACCGAGGTGTTCGGCGATGATGCGGGCGAGTTCAATCCAACCCGCGAGCTACCCAAGGGCCAGTCGCCGTACGGATTGTCCTTTGGCCAGGGGATGCATGCATGCCTGGGCCTGAACCTTGCAGCCGGGGTATTACCCGCCGAAGGTGACCAACCGGAGCACATGGGCACCATTGCCCTGATCGTGGATACCCTGCTCGCACACAACGTTCGCAAAGACCCTGGTGACAAGGCTGAAAAAGATGCATCCACGGCTCGTGACCTCTGGGGTTATTACCCCGTCCTGCTGGACTGACAGTGGCGGAGATTACACTCACCCGTTACGCGGATGTGTTCGAGGCGCTGTGTAATCCTGACCTTCGCCAGAGCCTTTACGACAAGGGCAAGGTCATCATGGCTGATGTACTGCTGACGCTGCACGGTGATGCACACAAACAGCGTCGACACCTGGAGCTGCGCCTGTTTCGGCGCGACTACGCGCTTTCCTATGAACGCGAGGTATTCCCGGCAACCCTGCAGCAATCCCTCAAACCGTATCTTGCCGCAGGGGAACTTGACCTGGTCGAATTCGGTTACCGCGTCACCATGAACCTGACAGCAGATTTTGCCGGCATCGACCGCAGGGGTGACCCGGAAGAAACCGATCGCCTGCTGGCCATCGTCAAAAAATTCAGCGAGGGCGCAACGCTGGTGCACTCGGTGCGTGATGCCGCTGAGGTAGAACAGGAAGTCGAGGAGGCCAAAGCGCTTTTTGCCGAGACTTTTCTCGCACCCTCCAGGGCAAGAAGGGAGCAACTGCTGCAACAGTTCGCTGACGGCAGTATTGATGAAACCTCCCTGCCGAGAGATGTGTTGACTGTGCTGCTGCGAAACCAGGACCGAATTGATTTGCCGGAAGACGTACTGCTGCGTGAAATCTGTTTCTACCTGCAGGCAGGCTCTCATTCAACAGCGAACTCCCTGGTTCATGCAATACACGAGATATTCGAAAATGGCGTGCCGCTTGATGAACTGCCGAGCGACCCCCTCAGGTTGCAGCGCTGCATCCACGAAAGCATGCGTCTGCACCCTGCAAGCCCGGTTGCATGGCGAACCCCGGTAAAGCAAACCCATGTTAAGGGACAACCGGCGAGCGAAGGAGACCTTGTCATTCTTGACCTGGCTGCGGCTAACAAAGACACCAGCATCTTTGGTGAAGACGCGGCAGTCTTCAACCCGGAAAGGGTTATACATGATCGTAAAGTCTCGCGCTTCGGACTCACCTTCGGTACCGGCGTTCATATGTGCACGGGTCGCGATCTCGACGGTGGTATCTGCAGTACCGCCGATACAGACCCTGCGCAGCACCAGTATGGTATCGTTAGTCGGCTGGCACAGACACTCATCGAGGCGGGTCTATCACCTCATCCAACGTTAGCGCCAACGGCTGATTCGTCTACCAGCAGAAGTAACTGGGGTTACTACCCAGTTGTATTGAACAATACTCAGCACCTGATCCAGTGAAAGAGAAACAGCAAAACAGAAGCAGTAAAAGAGAAATAGTATGACGCGAACCATGTTCGTCACCGGCGCGGCCAACGGCATTGGTTACGAAATCGCCAAGGCCGCCGTGGATGCACAGTACAAGGTAGGCATGGTCGACACGGACCTCACCAAACTCGAAGAAGTCACGCGCCACCTGAGCGGCACCATTGCGCTGCCTGCCGACGTTACCAAACCTGTCAGCGTGGCAGACGCGTTTGATCGGTTCACACAAGAGTTTGGCGCACCCACCACCGTCATCAACAACGCGGGAATCGTCAGGTTCGGCATGTTGCTTGACCAACCGGTCGAAGACTTTGTCGATACGATCAGCGTTAACCTCATCGGTACCTATATTGTTGCCCGTGAGGCGGCTCGTCGCATGGCCGAAGGCGGCCATATCATCAACATCACTTCCATCAACTCCATCACACCTGGTCCCGGGGCCGGCGCGTATCCGGCAGCAAAGTCCGGCGTCAAACAACTGACACGCCAGCTTGCAATTGAGCTGGGCCCAAAGGGAATACGCTGCAACGCCATCTCTCCCGGCTTTATTGATGCAGGCATGTCGGCGCCGATCTACGCGGACCAGAAAGTTCGTCAAACCCGCAGCGGCGCCGTACCACTCGGCCGGCTCGGCACCGCCGCAGATATTGCGGCAGCCGTGATGTACCTCGACGCAGAGGCAGGCGCCTACGTAAACGGACACGAACTGGTCGTCGATGGTGGGGTTGTCCACAGCCTGCTTAACCAGCTGCCACGAGACTGATGACCCGCAACCTGCTCATCACCGGTGGTATCAACCACGATTTTGAGGATGCCGCCAGCGCACTGGCTGACGTCCTTGTTCCGGCAGGGATTGAAAGTGAGATCACCTTTGATATGCGCACAGCTTTTGAGGCTCTCGCGACCGGCAACTATGAACTCGTCACCCTCTACACTTTACGCTGGCGCATGCTTGATCATGAAAAGTACATTCCCTTTCGTGAAGAGTGGGCTTATGAAATCAGCGCTGATGATCGCAACCTGCTGACCAACCATATTGCTGAAGGAGGCGGCCTGCTCGGCCTGCACACCACGGCGATCTGTTTTGATACATGGCCAGAGTTTATCGATCTGCTTGGAGCACGCTGGGTGTGGGGCACTACGTTTCACCCCGATCCAGCGTCTTTTGCGGTATCACCCCTTAATCATATTGTTACGGACAACCTGCCGGCTTTCTCAGTAACCGACGAGCTTTATCACAACCTGCAGAGCGGGAACAACGCCGTGCCATTGCTCAAAGCAACCAGCGCGGAAGATGGTTCCGATCAGACGCTCGCGTGGGCCAATACCTACGGCAAGGGTCGCGCCGTTTTCTCATCACTCGGGCACGACCGGGCCTCTCTCA
Source organism: Pseudomonadales bacterium (assembly GCA_963921285.3). Classification (GTDB taxonomy): domain Bacteria; phylum Pseudomonadota; class Gammaproteobacteria; order Pseudomonadales; family Azotimanducaceae; genus UBA9659. The sequence goes on along the minus strand of CAWUFD020000015.1, from coordinate 3,164,021 downwards.
GCCAGCCTGATCACGCCCTGTTCCTGCGCAACAGCGCAAACTGGTGTTTACATCATGAAATCAATTGAGAACCTCTCCGTGCTTGTAACCGGCGGCGGCTCCGGGATCGGGGAAGGTGTTGCCCGTTACTACGTTGAACGAGGTGCCCGTGTCACTATCTGTGGTCGGCGTGAACACAAGATCAGCGCCGTCGCAGAGGCACTTGGTCCCTCATGCCTGGCGATTACTGCAGACGTTACCAGCGACACCGACCGCCGGTGCATTGTCGAGGCAGCGGTGAAACACGGCGGCAAACTGGATGCACTTGTCAGCAATGCCGGCAATATGTACCGGGGGCCACTCACGGAACTCGAAGAAGATGCCTTGCAGGACATTTTCAATACCAATGTGGTTGCCGGCATGCTGCTAAGCGGACTATGCCAGCCTCACCTCGCCAAAACGGACGGTGCCATCATTTTCATCGGTTCAGTTCACACCAGGCGAGCCTTCCCAGGCGCGTCGCCCTACGCTGCAACAAAAGGCGCATTGGAAGCACTAACCCGCGTACTTGCCGCAGAACTTGGTGAGGACGGTATCAGGGTCAACTGTGTTGTACCGGGCGCGGTTTTTACCGAAATCAATCAACGTGCCGGCCTGTTTGATGATGAGACCGCAGCCGCCCGCCTGCAGGGTCTGAGTTCAAGTCATGCACTCGGCAGAATCGGAACGGTGACAGAAATCGCTGAGGCCATCGACTACCTGATCAGGGCCGAGTGGACTACCGGTGCCGTGCTGGATGTGGATGGTGGTCTCGGGCTTGGCGTCACACGGGCCTGAAATGGAACGCAGCATCACGGACTACCACCTGGATGACAGGGGTGACTGGGTAGCGGAACTCGATTGTGGTCATGGCCAGCACGTTCGCCACAATCCGCCGTTTACAGTAAGGCAATGGGTCACCACACACGAGGGTCGCCAGTCAAAGCTGGGCATGTTGTTGAACTGCGTGCGCTGCGATCGACGAGAGCTGCCGGACGCATTGGAATGTTACAAACAGACGCCGGTGTTCACACACGACAGCGTGCCGAAGGGACTGCTCAAAGATCATTCAACCAAAACCGGTACCTGGGGCAGGATCAACGTCACCTCGGGACAGCTTTGTTATCGTGTGGGAGACCAGGAGGAGATTCTGGATCCGGGGCATGCCGGCATTGTCGTGCCGAACCAGCTTCACTCCGTCCTGCCGATTGGCGAGGTTTCCTTTTTTGTCGAGTTTCTGAGAGTGGCGAACCAACGCTGAATCAGGCACCTGCAACCTGGCATTTGTCGCACCAGTAGAGCCTGCGGGACGCTAGATTGTCTCGCCGGATCTTGTTTCGACACGCGGGGCAGGGTCTTCCTTTTCTCGCAAATACTGCAAAGCGTGAGCTTTCATAGGAACCGCCGCCTGCCTGCAGCTTCTTCGCCCTTGAGACGGGCACGGTAATCCCACCCGTGCGGTAACTGCGGCGTGAAATTCTAAGAATTGCACCGGCAAGGCGTGACCGCTCGCGGTTACTCAAGTTTGCGGGCTTTGCCTTCGGATGCACCCTGGCATCAAACAGGATCTCTGACCTGAGGTAATTACCAAGACCCGCAATGAAACCCTGGTCCAGCAGCAGTGTCGCGAGTGACCTGCCGCGATGTGCAGGGGCATTAAGCTGCGCGAGCACGCCCTGCTTGTCCAGGTTCTCATCCAGCACGTCCGGGCCGAGCTTGCGCAGGAAAGAGTGCTGGGAAAGTTCCAAGGTTGGCAGCACATCTATCTCTGATGCACTGTATAAAAGCGCGCTGTGCTCGCGTGTGTGCAGCCCAACGCGTAGTTGCCGATTTGTTTCAGGCAATGTGCCTCGTGGTACCACGTACCAGACACCATAGAGCTGGTTGTGGGAGTAGAGTGTGAAACCATTTGAAAACTGGGTCAGCATGGCTTTGCCATGTGTCGTCACCCTGGTGACGCTTACCCCTTTGAGCTTGCGCTGATGATTGGAGATAGCAGGCAACAGCAGTTGCACATCATCTAAAGTGCGCCCCACCAGGACCGCCCCAACCTCATCTGCGGCTTGTCTTATCTCCGGACCTTCCGGCACACCCGCTCCCCTTCTTTATGTGCGCAGTGTTATTTGTGTCGTGTCGACTGGCTATGCAACCTGCATCCAATACTGCCACGGATACTCGTCATCCTGTGCTTCGAGGGGTTTAAGATCGCGATGTTCAAAGTAGGAGCGTGTAACCCGCTGCGCTTTGATCAGCAGGCCGGTAACACCAATGCCGCTGGCATCCTTACTGACGGCGGACATCAACCTGCGACCAATACCTTGCCCGCGAATGACCGGTAGCACATAGAGCCCATGGAACAATCCATTCTCGTGGCCTGCGCTTTCCCACACAGCGACCCCAATCACCTCGTCTTTAAGTGTCGCAACCAGGAACGACATGTGGTCCATGTCGGTCAGGCTGTACTGCAGGACTGCCGACATCCGGCGCTTGTTCCTGTTCTGTACGGGCCAGTTCATCACCGCGGCGTCAATCACCCGGTTGATCGCGGTCAGGTCCTCTGTAGTCGCTGGCCTTGTCCTGATCTCTATCATTCCTCTGCTTCCTTTTTCCTTCCTCCAGTTCCAGCAGACGCATGCGCAGTGCCTGCGCTTCACCTGCAAGCACCACAAATCTCCTGATCCGGCCATTTCTACGTGCTTCCAGCGCCTGGGCTTTCTTAGCCTTGTAGCGCTGTTCAATTTTGCGCCTGGGATTGCGCCTTAACCAACTCATTACTACTCCCCTTGAACCATCGGTTATACGTCGGGGGCGCGCCAAACAGATTGCTATTCAGTCGGTTGTTTCGCCTCTCTCACGGCGGGTGTAAAAAGCACATTGCCAACAACCTGCCTGAGTGGCGCTAAAAATCTTGATCAGCTTTTCAGTGTTCGGTGTATACGCTGCGAAAGTGCAGATGCACTGGAAAACGCATCCTCCACCCGATCACCCAGGCACCAGTCGCCACATGCAGCGAGGCGTAGTTCGGGTTCGATCCAGTAGGGTTGGTCCAGAGGTGTTGCCGTCCTCGCGTAACGCCATCGATGCACCTGGTAATCGCAAACCTCGACATCAACCAGCTGCCTGAACGCGTCGAGGAGCTGGCGCGCAACCTCCGGCAGTGGTTCCTCCAGATGTGTCTCGGCCCAGTCGCTGTCAGTATGGACCACAAGGTTATAGCGGCCATCAACAGCAGGGCCTGTCGACATCCACGTGATCGGTGAGTCTTTCACCACCGCGGCATCCCAGGTGACTTCTTCTGAGAGCCAGAGCATCATCGCAAAACAACTGCTGAGGGCAACCGAGTTCAGCATGCCACCGGCTTCACCCAGCAGCTGGACTGCCTGTGGCGCTGGTGTCGTACTTACCACCCAATCAAAGTCGCCGAGCACCGTGTCATTGTCATCCTCGAGACGCCACGCCCCGTCGTACATTGATAGTCGTGTCACCCTGCGTTCACGCACAACGTTGGCTTGTTCAAGCAGCACCTTGCATATCTCATTCATGCCGGGCTGGGCGACGTAATGAGGTTCGTACCAACTACGCTTGTACGGTTTACCACCCGGGCCCAGTGTCACCACTTTAGGGCGCCAGTCCTCAAGCACGCCTGCTTCAACGTGAGGAGCAAGAAAGGACTGAAACGATTTGCTGCGAGCCGTAATGAACTGTGCACCGTGATTGAAAGACGCAGTGCCTGCGCGCCTGCAGGCCAGCCGCCCGCCGATCCCGCGACTCTTCTCAAAGACGGTGACATCATGATCCGCCAGTGCGTCCAGCTGCGAGACAAAGGTTGCCCCCGCGAAACCCGCGCCGATTACCGCGATTTTCATTGGACCTGGTGCCATCGGATCCTACCCGGGTATTGACCACTCATAACATTCTTCTCCCGCATCTCATCTGTGTCAGCCGACGCTTCGTACTACCGGTACCAAAGCGCCAGCTGAACTCTCATAACAGTTACGAGATTCCGGCGTCTTGGATCAGCCTGGTTAAGTTAAGAGATGTACGGAGAATATATGTACAAGGTATTTGTGATGATCCTCGCCGTGCTTGGCACGGTTACTATCGCGGGTGCAAACAACCTGCCCGAGGATATTGTGGAACGCATCAAAAAAGTGGGCGCCGTTTGTCTGGTTGGTGAGCCCTGCGCCGATAAGGGTTCGGTCGCCAGCACCGGTACTGTCACCACCACCGCAGAGGTCGGGCCGTCAACTTACGAGACATATTGTGCGGTCTGCCACAACGCTGGTGTGGGAGGCGCACCGCTTCTCAGCGACCAGCTTGCCTGGCAAGGCAGGATCGATGACAAGGGTATTGAGACGATTTACGCCAATGCGATTGGCGGCATCGGTGCCATGCCGGCGATGGGTACCTGCATGACCTGTTCGGAAGATGACATCCGCGTCACTATCGACTACATGTTCACCCAGTCAGGCGTTAACTAACGGCGCACCTCCCGAACTCTCGGATTCGTCCTAGTGATTCCACCATGGGCGATCAGAGAATGATCGCAGGTCAAGCTCATGGGTCCATGTAGACCGATGCTGCTGCGCCACATGGTAGTAGGTATCCGCGATAAGCTCGGGCACCATCAGACCATCAGCCGCGCCCCTTGTTTCACGCAGTTCCTGAAATCGTTCCGGGCCAAGCATCTTGCCGAGTGTATCCGGTGCATCCACCGCACCATCAATCAGCACATGCGCAATGTGGATACCTTTTGGACCGAACTCTGCGTTAAGGCTCTGGCACAACATCCGGCGCCCGCCCATGGCAGCTGCGTGTGAGTGTTGGCCCGCGTTACCGCGCACTGCCGCGGTTGCAGAGGTAACCAGGATGGTCCCCTGACCGCGTGCTTCCATGTGCGGTGTCACGGTTGCCGCCAGGCGATAAAGGCCAAAACAGCCGAGACGCCAACCCATTTCGAATGTTTTATGTGGCGTTGCGGCAAGCGGTCTGTCACCTATCTGTGCGCCCAGGTTGTAGACAGCAACCTCAACCGGCCCGACGTCTTTTTCAAGATTCTCCACCAACGTTTCGATAGTCCCATCTTCAATGGTGTTAAGCAGCTGACCGGTTGCTTCACCACCGTCTGCCCTGATGTTCTCGACCATATTGTTCAGACCTTCCTCATCGCTGCGTCGACACAACACCGCGTGATAGCCTTCAAGGGCGAACTTCTTTGCCACGTTTCCGCCGATACCGGCACCTGCACCAATCACCAAACATACTGGTTTCATTACATCACTCCTCGATTCTCAAGTTTAATGATTAAACTTGATTCAAGATAAAGGCTCAGCCAACAAACGTCAATCTATCTTCACAAGTTAGTTCTTCACAAGTTAGCTCTAGCACCAAAAGGCCGGAACCCATGCAAAGAAAGAAGGGTTCACACGATTTCGTTACACGGCCTCTAAAGCAACGAATCAGCTAGCAAGACGCAGCCGTGCGGCATTCAACACCACGGACACAGATGACGCTGCCATCGCGAGCCCTGCAAATGTAGGATTGATCAGCGGACCACCCAGCGGATACAGCACACCTGCGGCAACAGGGATAAGCAGCGTGTTGTAGGCAAAGGCAGCGGTAAGGTTCTGGTAGATGTTACGCATGACCGCACGAGACTGGCGAATGGCAAGCAGGATGCCTGTCAGGTCATCTTTGAGCAGTGTCACGTCTGCACCTGCAATTGCGATATCCGCACCCTGCCCCATCGCAAAACTCACATCAGCAGCGGCCAGCGCAGGGGCATCATTCACCCCATCACCTACCATACCGACAACTTCGCCGCGGGCCTGGGCTGCCTTGATGTAATCGAGCTTGTCCTGGGGCTGCATCCTGGCAAGGTAGTCTGTGTCGACCTCTGCTGAGATGCGAGATGCACTCATCTCGGCATCACCAGTCAGCATGATCACGTCCAGGCCTAGCTTGCGAAGCTCATCTATTGCTGCACGACTGGTGGGCTTGGCCTCGTCCACGAGTGTGATAGCCCCAATGACTACGTTATCGAGGCCAACATATACCGTTGTACCTATCTCATCGCTGGCCTCACCTGCTGATTCAAAACCAAGTCGAGCCAGGTATTCAAAACTACCGGCTGCTGCAACGCTACCATTGACAACACCCTGCACGCCGCCGCCGGGGTCGGCAAGGAAGCTCTCCACGGCGACCTGCGCTGTGCCATTTACCTTCGCGTAGGCAGTAATGGCATCAGCCAACGGATGTTCTGAGTTGCGCTCAAGGCTGGCAGCAATTTTGAGCACCAGGTGCTCATCATCGCCTGACACCCCGGTCACCTCGGGCCGACCAACGGTGACAGTACCGGTCTTATCAAGCGCGAGTGTTGTCAGCCGACTGGTGGTCTGCAGGGCATCGGCATTACGGATGAGCAATCCATCACCTGCTGCGCGCCCCATCCCCACCATGATGGACATGGGCACAGCAAGACCTAATGCGCATGGGCAGGCAATAACCAGCACACTGATACCCACGGTGATGGCGTAGGCGATTGATGGTTCCGGACCAATAATCCACCAGGTGGCACTCGCGAGCAGTGCAACACCGATGACAATCGGTACAAAAATCGCCGCGACACCATCCACAACGTGACCTATCGGTGGTTTCGTGTTCTGGGCTTCAGCCGTGAGTTCAACGATGCGTGCCAGTGTCGTTGCACTGCCTACTTTCTGGGCTTCGATAAGCAAAGTGCCGAGCTGATTCACGGTACCTGCGATAACAACATCACCAGTATTGCGATTGACCGGCAGCGGTTCGCCGGTCACCAGGGATTCATCGATGCTCGATTCGCCTTCCAGGATCACACCGTCGACAGGGATGGCATCACCGGGACGAATTCGTAGCAGCGCCCCTTTGTAAACCTGGCTAACAGGCACCTCTCGATCGATACCATCCTCAACCAGCTGGGCGGTCTGCGGCGCCAGTTCGAGCAACTGCTTTACTGCCAGCGACGCCTTGCCACGGGAATGGATTTCGATGGCCTTACCCAGGCTGACAAAGCCCATGATGAAGACCGCCGCCTCAAGATAAAGGTGATGCGCCTCCGGTGGCACAAACGAGGGAAAGATAAGCACTACCAGCGAATACAAGACAGCAGCCCCAGTGCCCAGCATGATGAGGGTGTCCATGGTGGCCCGCCCGTGCCTGGCTGCAGCGATTGCGGCAACATAAAAATGTCCGCTCGCTGCCCACATCGCGGCAGCTGTAACGGCAGTCATTCCCAGCCAGAACGCGGTATTGGTCATCGCAGGCAGGAGGCTCATATACATATCCGCCATCAGGATCACCCCGAGGGCAAGGGCCATAGCAGATCTCAGCAGTGCCGACCGAAGACTGCGGGTGAGCCTCTCGGATTCCTCAGCGGGATCGTGCAGTTCATACACGCTGGCCCGGTAACCCGCCTGCTTCACGGACGTGATGAGGAGCTCGACCCCGGCGTTGCCCTCAACCACCGCTGATTCACTGGCGAAATTGACGCTGACATCCGTCACGCCATCCGTCGCGCGCAGCGCCTTCTCAACAGATGCAACACAACCGGCACATGACATGCCTTCGATGCCGAGGACGACGGAGGTCATTTCAGGCTCGCTTGACCTTGCCGAGCAATTCGACCAGCTCGGAAAACTTCTTGCGTTGCTCTTTCTCGTCACCAGATGCAATCGCTGTTTCAACGCAGGTAGCGGCGTGATCTTTCAAGATAGAATTCTCAACTTTGCTCAACGCCGATTTGATTGCCTGCACCTGCTGCAGGATCTCTATGCAGTAACGCTCATCTTCAATCATGCGCGAGATACCGCGGACCTGCCCCTCGATCCGATTCAGGCGCTTGATCGTACTTTCCTTGTCCAGGTTCACTTCATGGCCTCATTGTTCATATACCCCATAGGGGTATATAGTATATTACATGAGTAACACTGAAAACCCGATTTCTCGCCGCCGCTTCATGCAACAGATGCTCGCTGTCTCGGTAGCCGGCGCGCTATTACCCGCGTGGGCGAGAAGCGGCCACGAGCACAGCATGAAAGGGCTGCGCGCCATGTCCGGACAGGTATTTGACCTCACTGTGTCCGACGCCGTGTCCGTTATTGACGGCAGGCGCGGACACTCCGTCCTCGTTAACGGTCAGCTGCCGGCCCCATTGCTGCGCTGGCGTGAAGGTGATGAGGTAACCATCAATCTTCACAATGAATTGGATGCTGACACCTCAATCCACTGGCATGGCCTGCTCTTGCCTTACCAGATGGATGGTGTGCCTGGTGTTTCGTTCCCCGGTGTAGCGCCCGGCGAAACCTTCACCTACCGGTTTCCGCTGAAACAGGCTGGCACGTATTGGTATCACAGCCATTCAGGTCTCCAGGAACAGCAGGGTCACTACGGCCCGATCATCATCGAACCCCGGCATACCCAAAGTGACTTCGACAGGGAATTTGTGATTGTCCTGTCCGACTGGTCCTTTGAGCATCCACACAAGATCTTCAAACGCCTTAAATCCAAGGCCGATACCTACAACTACCAGCAACTGACATTGCAGGACATGATCCAGGACGCTGCTCGGGATGGCTGGCGGTCTGTGATTGAAGATCGTCGCATGTGGGGGGACATGCGAATGAACCAGACCGATATCGCTGATGTGACCGGGGCCACCTACACCTATCTCATGAACGGGCACAGCGCGGGCGAGAACTGGTCAGCCTACTTTGAACAAGGTGAACGAGTCAGGCTGCGTTTCATTAACGCGTCCGCCATGTCGATTTTTAACGTGCGAATTCCCGGCTTGCCTATGACAATGGTGCAGGCGGACGGGCTCAACATCAAACCGGTAGAGACCGATGAATTCCAGATTGGTGTTGCCGAAACGTTCGACGCGATCGTGACACCTGGCGATGCAACCTACGCCATCGTTGCCGAAAGCAATGATCGCAGCGGTCTTGTACGCGGCACGCTGACCTCCACGCCTGGCGCAGTAGCCACCACACCAGCATTGAGGCAACGCCCCAGGCTGACCATGAAAGACATGGCAATGGATCACGGCGATGACGCCGGACATCACCACCATCATGGTCACCACATGATGAAAGCCGAACCGCAAGCGCATGATCACCCGACGGGCCCCGGTGTTGTTGGTCTTGTCAGAAATCCCGTGAACCGGTTGGGCGAGCGTCCTCTTGGCCTCGAAGATGAACCTCACCGCGTGCTGGTTTACACCGACCTCGAAGCTGCAGAAGACAATCCAGATACAAGAGCGCCCGGCCGAGAACTCGAACTGCACCTGACCAGCAACATGGAACGATACATGTGGTCATTTGACGGCCTCAAATTCTCGGAAGTCCGTGAACCGATCAGGTTCTACAAGGACGAACGCCTGCGACTGACGCTGGTAAACGACACCATGATGCCGCACCCCATCCACCTGCACGGCATGTTCTTTGAGGTTGTCACAGGTGCAGGAGACAGGAAGCCGCGCAAACATACGATTGTTGTGAAACCCGGTGAAAGAATGTCGGTAGATGTCACCGCGGATGCACCCGGTGACTGGGCTTTCCACTGTCACCTGCTTTACCACATGCACGCAGGGATGATGCGTGTTGTCTCTGTTGTCGACGACGCAGTCTCATGAAGCAGTCTTTCACGCTTGCCATCCTGCTTGTGATGCCAGTGCTGGTGATGGCCGAGGACGCGCGCATGGCCGCCGCGAGGGAAGCCCTGCGTGAATCTCATGGCGGGGGCAGGTACTTCATGTTTGGTGCCGACCGGTTCGAAACACACTCAAACCATGGCGACCCAGTGCTTAACTGGGACTGGGCGGCCACCTACGGTACTGATGAGCAGAAACTGAAAATCACGACCGAGGGCGAATACCACATTGACGAGTCCGATCTCGAATCAGGCGAGATCGAAGTGTTGTATCACCGTCCGATCAGCGCGTTCTGGAATCTCGACCTTGGTATTCGCCACCTTCATGCGGAACGAGATCGTAACTACCTTGCCGCTGGCCTGAACGGCCTGGCACCGCAATGGATCGAGGTTGACGCCTCTGCCTATCTTTCAAACAAGGGAGATCTATCAGTCAGGGCGGAAGCTGAACGGGATTTTCGTTTGACCCAGCGCATCGTCCTGCAACCCAGAGTTGAAGTGAACTTCGCCTTCTCGGATGACGAGACAAACCAGGTGGGTTCAGGATTTTCTTCAGCGCATGCAGGCCTCAGGCTTCGATATGAGATTACACGTGAACTTGTGCCTTACCTGGGCATCAGCTGGGAAAAGTCGTTCGGAGAGACCGCTGACCTGACCGGGGAACACCGTAGTGCCCGGTCCTTCGTCGCGGGTTTAACCCTTATCTTGTAACCGCTTATCTTGTAACTGCAGGGTTATCGCGGCTTGTCACCGACAATTGTAACCCGCTCCATGGTTCGCACCTCAGGGTAATAGTCAGCAGCAGCATAGTGCTGGGCAGCACGGTTATCCCAGAACGCAAAGCTGTCAGGGCGCCAGCGGAAGCGGCACTGGTAGTCTGGTATCCAGGCCTGAAGGTAGAGCTTCTGCAACAGGGCGGTTGATTCGGCCTCATCGAGGCCAACGATTCTACGGATAAACACACGGTTCACATAAAGCGATTTGCGACCGCTGACCGGGTGGGTTCTTACCACGGGATGAATGGAGGGGGGAAACTCCTGACGCTTCGCTTCGATCTCTTCCTCGCTGGCTCCGCGTGCACGCATGCCGGACAGAAACGCCTCGTTATCATGTTCCGCCAGCAGACCGTCTAACTGCGCTTTGGTGGCATCATCAAGCGCGTCATAGACCGCTTCCATGTTCGCAAACAGCGTATCACCACCCACCTCGGGCACGACGCGAGCCCGCAGGATAGACCCGAGCGAGGGTATTTCCCGCCAGGTCACATCCGAATGCCAGACGTTGATATAGGGCGGCCGGTCCGCATCGTTGTGCAGGCGGATGACTTCGGGAAAGTCTTGCTCATTTTCTGTGAAGGGATGTACTTCCAGTTCCCCAAAACGCCTGGCGAAAGCAATATGCTCTTCTACTGAAATATGTTGATCCCGAAAGAAGAGCACTTTCCTTTCCACGAGCAGCGCTGACAACAGGTCGATGACATCGTCATGAACATCGGCGAGATCGATATCATGAACCTCGGTACCGATAACCGGCGACAGGTGATGCAACGAGAAAGGCAACGTTTCAAAATCACTGGCAACTGACATCTGGTTCTCCCTTTTTTATTCCTGGCCGCAACTAAAACTGATCTCGTTCAAAAATAGCTGCAACCCTGCGCATCTGTATAAATACTGTACAGCGACTGACCGGCCGTAATAAACAGGCGATTTCGTTTCGGACCACCGAACGTCAAATTGGAAACGGGCTCGGGTATGTGAATCATGCCAAGCACCTCACCATCTGGCGACAGGCACAGCACCCCGTCACCGCCTTCACCCGCCCAGCCCGCTGACGTCCAGACATTGCCGTCCGTATCACAGCGGAATCCATCCGACATCGCATTGCCAAGGTCATGGAAGACCCGCCGGTTGGCGAGTGAGACACCGTCAACGACATCAAACATCTCTATCACGCGGGGATGTCCCGGCGTGTGTGAAGCCCCTGTGTCACTGATATACAACTTTGAGTAGTCCGGCGAAAAGCAGAGCCCGTTGGGCTTTTCGAGGTCCGAGGTCACTACCGTCATATCACCACTTACCGGATCAAGCCGATACACATTGGTGGGTAACTCAAACGGTGCCTTATGCCCCTCGTAATGCCAGAGAATCCCGTAACCGGGATCCGTAAACCAGATGCTGCCATCCTCATGGGTCACGATGTCATTAGGCGCGTTGAGCTGTTTGCCATCAAAGCTGTCGGCAAGCACGGTTACGGTGCCATCATGTTCTGTTCGGGTCACGCGCCGCGTACCATGCTCGCAGGTAAGCAGCCTGCCCTGCCGATCCCGGGTATTGCCGTTCGAATGATTGGAAGGTGAGCGAAACACGCTGACTTCGCCTGTTGATTCCAGCCACCGCATCATGCGGTTGTTGGGTATGTCACTGAACAGCAGGTAGCCACCATCACCGAAGTAAACCGGCCCTTCTGTCCACCTGGCACCGGTCCAGAGTCGCTCGAGCGCTGCGCTGCCGAGCATGTACTGCCCAAACCGGCTGTCCCTCGGCTCCCAGGCCGGGTCCGGGTACCGGACAACATCGCGCTCAAAGTCCCGATCCATACGTCTGTCTGTCATTGCGCTTCCTCGTAGCAGGAGAAGTTGAAAAACGTTTCCCTGTTGGCAAAGTTCAGGTTAAGCAGTTTGAGTGAAGCAGGGCCATCAACCTTCAGCGTCGCCTCACCTGACCAGGTATCACCAAACATACTGGTCAGTTCGCTGCGGCTGACCCAAACGGCCTCATGCGGTTCCAGGGACGACACCAGCTGCGTTTGTGCTGACCCTATTACACTGCCATCCGATCTGTACAGCGTTCCCGTGATATTGGTTAGTTCACTTTCACCTGTATTAATCAGACGCACGAAGGTCTCATCCTGCGAATCCTGACCTTCGATGTTATGTACCTCGCCAGTCCTTACGCAGTTGGTGTTGCTGATCAGACCACTTGGACTTGTCAGCTTCACCATCAGTTCAAACTCGCCGCCGGCGCTGCCTGACACGGTTAATAACGCGGGTCCGCTCCAGGCTGCAACGCCAAATAGCCCCTCGAGTTGTTGAGCAGATATCACCAGGCGGCCCCTGGCATTTACCGTACCGAGATCAACACCTGCTTCACCCAGTTGCACACCCGCCTGGTCATGTATTGAGCCTGTGAAGGTCTGTTCTTTATCCGCCGTATTCACAAGGTGCAGGAAAGACACATTCCTGCTCGCCGAGTTCGTCATCAGGTAGACCTGCCCGCTATCAGCGGATTCAAAACAGGAAAAGTTGAAGAAGGTCTCTTCGTTCACAAAGTTCAGATTAAGTAACTTAAGACCCTTTTCTGCCTCCACCATCAGCATCGCCGTGCCGTTCCACTGGCTGCCGACCAGTGTCGCCAGGTCGTCGCGGCTGATCCACACGGCTTGTCGTGCATTGAGTGAGCCCAGCAACTCGGTGCCCGCCTTGCCGACAACAGCCCCGGACTCATCGTAGAGTGTGCCGGTCACCGCGCCGATAGCGTTGTCCGAATTGTTGATAAACCGAACAAAAGTTCGATTAGCTGAGTCAAACCCTTCAACATTCATCACCGCGTTGTCGCGTACGCAGTTGGTGTTGCTGATCAGTCCACTTGGACTGACCAGTTTGCTCATCAGGGAAAAACGTCCCTCGACTTTGACGTTAAGCATGGCGGGGCCAGTCCAGGGTTCTGTACCGACGAGCGATTCGATATCCGCCGCCTTCAGTATGACGCGTCCAGCCGGTGCAATAGCGCCGCTGTGCAACTGTGTATCCGCGTTGCCGAGCACGTTGCCGTCACCGCTGTACAACGTACCGCTGAAACGCTGCTCAGCATTACTCGAATTCACGATGTGCAGGTTGGTTACATTCCTGCTGCTTGAGTTGGTCATCAGGTATTGTGTTGCAGAGGTTGCAGGGCTGGCCGCAAACAGGCCACCACCGCGCGACCCGAGAAAGAACCGCCCCGGTGTCCCCGGGTCACTCTTAAGAAACCAGAAGAAGTTGAAAGTCAGGCCGTTGGTGTGGCGTGTGAACTGCAGACCATTGTCGGTGGATACGTATAAACCGGGTTGCACTGTATCGTGGTCACCCGACTCCAGCATATTCCAGTTGGTTGATGCGAGGGCCGCCACCCTGGTGGGCTGTGATGCATGAACCGCAACACCTTCAACACGCGGCTGGCTGAGCACCCGTGTCCAGGTCTGGCCTTCATCGGCGGAGCGATAAAGCCCTCCGGCGGAAGTACCCGACCCGGTAGCAAGCCAGCCATCAAAAGCGGTGGTGGCGGCATACATGACCCCATTTGATGCCTGCACGAGATCAAGGATCTGCCCGGTTGGCGCTGTTGCAGCGGTTACTTTCTGCCAGCTATCACCCGCATCACTGCTGAGATAAATTCGCCCCTGGTAGCCTGTACCACTGGGGCTTCGATTCGCGGTGCCGAGCAACAGGCGGCCTTCAGCAGATTGGCTTTCGACAATACCCCAGACATAACTGAGATCTGCCTGATCAATACCTGCATTTACCTCAGCCCATGACGCACCAGCGTCGGTTGAGCGAAACAGTCCTTTGCCATAAATCGACACCACCAGGGTACGGGTGGCTGACGTGCCGCCACGCAACATCACTAGATCGGGCCGCCCTCCTTCTATCATCCCGGGACCAAGCTGTTGCCAGCTCTGGCCTGCATCGAAGGATTTATACAGGTACCCTCGGCGCCAGTTCTGCTGGCCTTCCGAATCTCCTCCATGCCTTACAACATAGAGAATGTTGCCGTCATCGGGATCAACAACAACCTGGCAGGCACAATCGGTTGAGTTAAATGCATCGGCGTTCTGCGAGGCATCCATGCGTCGGAACGACCTGCCGGCATCTACAGACTTGAACAATCCCATGTCGTCTGCCCCGAGCCACCAGGTATCAGGACTGGAGGGATCAACGCTCAAATCAAAGATCTCCATCAATTCCAGGCCGCGAGACGAGAAGGTACCGTCACCATTGTTAATACTGTATCGCTCATCCCAGGTGGCGCCGTTATCTTCACTGCGAAACACGTTGACGCTACCGGTATACACCAGGTCTTTGATCAGCGGCGAATACCCGATGAAGTGAACATGCAGATCGTTCCACCACGCGGGGTCAAGCCATCCCCATTCCTTGACCACTTCATCGAGCCGGCTGTTATCCCAGAGCCATGTCCACTTAACGTCACCGGGGTCCGTGGTGAGCGCAATGGAGGTTTTATAAATCCCCATCTGATCCCACGCGTATTCGCGCCGCGTCCCCACAATAAGGTTGTTGGGATTATTCGGATCAACCGCTATTCTCCAGTAGCTGTAAGCCATACCGCTTTCAGCACCAAACGTCGGCAGATCTCCGGTTATATCCTCCCAGGTCGCTCCAGAATCCATAGACCGATACACACCACTGCGTTCCCACTTGTCGGCCGTCGGTGTACGCAGCGTCGCAAAAAGAAGAAGTTTTCCGTCGGTCACGACACCAACCAAGCCATGGGCAATCGGTTTTTCCGGTAAACCCGTCGATGCCATCGACCACGTCAGTCCATCGTCCTGGCTCTTTAAAACGCCCTCGGATGTGGCGGCATACACCACACCCGCAAGAAGGGGATCAAATACGATCCGATGCACCGCGTTGCCACTGCCGCTGAGAAGATCACCCGCGGTCAGGTCAATTTTCGCGAAGGTGCTGCCACCGTCGGTTGATCGAACAATGGTCGACAGGCCTGTGTTGGCAAACGGGTTGCCGTTACCGGCCAGCACAATATTGCTGCTATGCGGAGACACCGCGACAGCGCTGAAAGACTCTGCATCTTCACCAAAGAGCGGCGGTGCCGGGTAGACGAGAGACCAGTTGGCTGCACCATCGGTCGTCTTGTAGATGCCGGCCCAGGTTGCGAGGAATACCGTGCCAGGGTTGCCGGGGTCGATCCCAAAGTCCTGGGAAGCATTGGCCCCGGCAGGAAAACTGGACAGTTGCAGGCCGGTTGCGACCCTCTGGTAAGACAAACCGCCATCCGTGGTTTTGAAAGGGCCCTCTATGTCACCACCGATGTAGAAGGTATCTGCATCAGTCGGATGAAACACGAGAGTCCAGAGATCACTGCCCCCACCCGGTCCAGGGTTGGTCAACCTGTAGTCATCTGCGGCAGCGACTGACGCCGCAACCAGCAGCAGTAGCAGAAACCAGTGATTCACATGGCATCCTCATTGAGGAACGACGTCATTAATACCACAGCGATCGGACCATGCCCAACTGACCTGAAGCTGGCACCGGAAGACCAGCATCAGTCAAGCATCTGCTCATAATCACCTGCATCACAACAAACCACCCAAGGTATGAAAGAGGACAACAGCATGTACGAGGTAACACTGAACTATCCTTCCGGTGCCATCATCGCCGACTGGTTTGACAACTTTCTGGACGCAGAGACCTATGCAATTGAGCAGCTTGAGGAAGACACCCGTTTGAGGGTCTCAGTTCTGGACATGGAATCATCACGCGTGCTGATGATCCTCGAGGATCGTAATCCGGCGGCGACACAATAAGCCTTTAACCAACGTCTCTCCCCGATCAGGGCAGCGGAGCTTTATACTAGGTCCTTCGGCTCATAGGACCGGTTTCTCCTCTTGCGTATAAAGTTATCCGCTGCCCTGGTTTTTATCCTTTTTGGTGCAGCTATTGTCATCCAGTGGCAGGCCGGATCGCCCTCCTGCCCGGTCCCATTGAAGGAGGACTTTCTCTCTGCTGCAGCAAGGAACAACGCTACCATCCTCCTGCGCCATGCGGAGACCTGTGATGACGATGAACCCGACTGCTCGAAAGACCTGACGGAAACCGGACGTAACCAGGCAAAAGCAACCGGCGCCGCAATTACCGGATTACTGGGTGAAAGCACCCACGTTTACCACAGCCCGCTTGCACGAGCGCGAGACACCGCCATGGCCGGGTTCGGAAAGGGTATCGAGGTGCCGCAACTTTCCAACACCTGCAAAGAGGGGTTTACGGCGTTCCTCGAGACCCGGCAACGCGATGGTAACGAAGTGCTGGTTACCCACAGCACGTGTCTCGATACGCTGACCGAAAGCGGTTACGCCACGCATCACATGGATACAGGCGATGATGAGAATTTTGCAGTGGCGCTGCTTTTTTCCGGTGACAGGTTCCTTGGCTGCATGCAGTCAGGAGACTGGTCAGCCTGGTCCGCGAACTAAACCGAGAGCTAGTTCAAGAACTAAATCGAAAGCTAGCCGATGTTACAGACCTCACCGGTTTTCAGCATGGGATAACCTGCGGGCTGGTAGGTCATGATGATCGCGCGCCGAGGTCGATCCGAATGGTTTGGGTAGGAACCGTGGATTGAGTGCGGATCAAAGAAGACCAGTGAGCCTGCCGGCACTTCCATCATGACGCGGTCTGACTCATTGAAACAGTTCGGGTCCGTAAAAAAACCGCCGAGCTGACTGCCATCATCCGTGCCCGGCAGGCACCCCTGCTTGTGACTGCCACGAATGACACCAAGGCAGCCATTACTCTCATCGGCGTCATCAAAGGCGAGATAAACATTAGGCAGCAGATCAACGTGATCACTGTCGTGAATCCAGTATGGCGAATCCTGGTGCCAGCCGAAGCCGGAACCTTCTCGCGGTCGTTTCAGGTTGAGCTTGTTAGTCCAGACGGCGATATCTTCCTGGCCGATGATATCCCTGACGGGATCAACAATTCGTGCGTCCCTGACAAGACCGTCGAACTGCGGGTCAAGCTGCTGTACGGGTTCTATGACCCGAATCGTCTCGCTACCCGCCTCGTGCTCGAACTGCACGGTCATACTGCCAACGTCCACAAAGCGTTTTGTATCGAGGTAGTAGGTTTTGCCGCTACCAGCGAGTTCTGCAGCTTGCGTCACGGCTCGTTCGACCGAATCCGTCAGGCTTTCGAGTTCCTCACCTTTGAAAACAGACGGTCGTATCAGGTAACCGTTGTCACGGTAACTGCGAAGTTCCTGTCTGCTGAGCCGATGTACCACTACTTATCCTCTTCCTTCGGACGCCGCGGAAAATATGCGTCGTCCATATGCCAACCCCGACCGGCATCCTTGAGCCGTGCAGCAACAGATTTGTCTGTGCCGGGCTGATGATCTCTTTGTTTATAACCGCTGTCGGAGTACCTGTAACCGTAGTCCCGGCTCAATTCTTCGAGCGACGAATTCGGGGAAAGTTCGCCTATCCTTACGTACTCACCGCGCTCTAACCGCAGACGTTGATCCACCTGAAAGTCTCCGTTCCAGGCGCCTTCAACACCGCCCAGGCCAAACACCTTGGCACCCAGACGATACAGCAACTTGTCCGAAGCATTTTCCAGGATCTCCGGCGCCGCTGACAGCATGTGCAACTCCTGCTGACGCATAAACGGTTTAACGCTGTTCATGACAAGAATTGTGCGGGAGGTATCCGATTTGTTCACACCGGTGCCGTGCAACAGCCTGCCTTCGAAGATCATGACTGTGCCAGCCGGCGCTTCGAGATTGATTGCAGGCGGCAGTGGTTCATCCGGCGCATTGCCTGAACCTGCCTCTGAGAGGATACGGTGGGAACCCGGCACCACGAGCGTACCGCCGTTATGTTCGCCCATGTCATCCAGGATGAACATGGTGTTAACGGTGAACGGCGCCGCAGGGTCTTGAAAGGGCGCTATCGCCTGATCCTGGTGAAGCCCCTGGGGCATGTTGTTTTTGTTGGTGATGATCGCGATGAAACACGACATCAGGAAGTTTCTTCCCATTGTCTCGTTGAGCAGCTGTTCTATCACCGGACCCGCCTGAACACCTGCAGGATCATGTTCAACACATTCAACAAACTGTCGCCCCTTGTTGATGAGTGTGTGTACAAACTGGGTCGAACTGATTTCTTCATCGGGCCTGGGCGGCGTTCCCATAAACGACGCGACACCCGCGAGGCGTTCCCCAGCCGCCTGTTCATCCAGGCGTTGTTTCATACGCTGCAGTTGCTCGCTCGACAATGCCGCATCAATGAGGCAGTAACCCCATTCCCTCAGGTCACGCCGCAAGTGCCTGATGTCTTTTTCAGGTACCGGCAGGCGATAACCAGACCAGTAGGCTCGTGCAGATCCGCCGGTGTTGTAGTAGAGCGAATCATCAGCAAGATCCAGGCCCGGTACCTGGCCGTCCGAGGGTGCATCCGCCGGGTCCGCGACATAACCGTCTTTTGCTGAAACGTGAAAAGCCTTTCGGTACAGCGTTTTGTAGGGTTCCCCGCTCTTCAGGAACGATTCATACAGCCTCTCCTCACGAGGGCTGTGCTCCGCGACATATTCGGGGGAAAACTCAATTGGTGCTGGCATGTTACAAAACTAGCAGGAAACCTGCGTAAAATAGCCGAAATCGCCAGATTATTTCACCCCTCGTGGCGCAGGTGACATATGCAAACCGAACAACACATTGCTGCTATCCGCGAACAGGGCTTCACGATTATCGAGAGCCTGTTGGACGACGAACAACTGGATAAGATCCGCGCGGCGCTCGCCCCCTACCTTCAAGGTGAACTGATGGGGCGCAATGACTTTGAAGGATTCCAGTCAGAACGGGTTTACGCGCTGCTGGCGAAACACCCGGACCTCGCAATGATCGTTGAGCACCCCGAAGTGCTGGCGATACTGGATGAACTGCTGGAACCTGACTACCTGTTGTCAGCCAACCTCGCCATCAACTCACACCCCGGTGAAACACCACAGGATTTCCACCGCGACAACAGCGGCGGGAACTTCTGTGATCACACCGCGATCCATGGCATCAGCACTATATGGAACATTGATGATTTCACGGAAACCAATGGCGCCACCGAGGTTGTTCCCGGCAGCCACTTGTGGACCGATGAGTATCCAGCCGATGATGACCCGCGCATGATGACGGTAACCATGCCAAAGGGTTCTGTGCTGGTGTTTACCGGCTCCCTGTACCATCGCGGTGGTGAGAACACATCCGATGCACCGCGCCTCGCGATCACACCGCAGTTCTGCCAGCCATGGTTGAGACAACTTGAAAATATGGTGTTGTCAGTGCCACCGGAGAAGGCCGCATTGCTGTCACCAAGGGTACAGGCGCTGCTCGGCTACAGCGTGCGTGCACCGGGATTCATGGGTTATGTGGATGGCGTGCACCCAAAGCGCCTGATCAACCCCGAATATGCCGGCAGGAAGCTTCGCGGTGAGGCTTCATTTGGTGGCGTCAAAGGCTCCTATCACGAATAGCTTAGTCACGAGTAACCGATTCAAGAGTAAATGACGCCGCTCTCGTCGAGCGCATCAATCTCAACATCGGTGAACCCGAGTTCTACCAACACCGCACGGGAGTGCTCACCCAGACCGGGCACAGCACCCTCTGGGCCAAATACCGCGTCACTGATCCGGTAGCCTGCCGTTGTGACCTGGTGTGTGCCAGCAGGACTTGCCACCTCGCTGATCAGCTCTCGCTCATGCAGATGGCCTGAATCGAGTACTGCCTTGAGATCCTGCACACCACCGGCAACTACACCAGCAGCTTTGAATACCGCATCCCACTCGGCTGAAGTTTTCTCGATGAGTTTGGCTTCAACAGCAGTGTCGATCTCATCGATACGCGCGCGAAACTCACTGCTGGGAAGATCAGCAAATGTCTCTAGTCCGATTGCTCGACAGATTTCCTTGCAGTGGGCGGGGAAGTATCCCGCCAGCATCAGATAGCCATCTGCTGACTGGTAACGACCCAGCATGGGCGCATCGCGATTTCCAGGCGCAGCAGCCGGCTCTCCCGTTGTTGCTGCGATAGAGGTATTCCGATTGATCAGAAGCAGGGTTACATCCTGCATGGCAAGGTCGATGTACTGTCCTTCACCTGTTTTTGCCTTTTGCAGGATTGCTGCCATCACCGCCGACGCCCCCTGCATACCCGTGGCATAGTCCAGCACCGGACCGCCGGTGCGAATCGGCCCGTCACCTCGAATGTTGATCGACATGTATCCGGATGTTGCCTGGACTACATCGTCAAAACCGGGCCTGCCGGCATTCGGCCCGGTCTGCCCAAAGGCTGAAATAGACAGGTAAATGATCTGCTCGTTGAGTTGCCGCACCGAGTCATAATCGAGACCAAATTTCTGCATGGTGCCTGGCTCATAGTTTTCCACCATGATGTCGGCTTCTGCGGCAAGCCGCCGCACGATGTCCTGCGCTTCCGGTTTATTCAGGTCGATACAAAGGCTGCGCTTACCGGCATTCTGCGGCACAAACCCTGTACCCACCCTGGCCGCCAACTCTTCATCAGTGC
This sequence comes from Pseudomonadales bacterium, assembly GCA_963921285.3. GTDB lineage: Bacteria > Pseudomonadota > Gammaproteobacteria > Pseudomonadales > Azotimanducaceae > UBA9659. Next base: position 3,142,950 of record CAWUFD020000015.1, on the reverse strand, counting down.
CACCCCAGATACGCACCATGTCACCACGCGGTGACTCAACCTTGGTGACTTCAGCACCCAGCAGGTGAAGCTGGTAGGTGCAGTAGGGCCCCGCCAGCACGTGGGTGAGATCCAGCACCTTGTAGCCTTCAAGTGGTTTCATGATGTGTCCTTTATCGCTGTTTAGGCTTGGTTATACTGGAGCCCTCAGCTCATGTCACCGTCCTCAACGCATGTCACAGCCATCAGCTTATGTCACAGCCATCAGCTTATGTCACAACCATCAGCTCATGTCACAACTGAATAAGAAGCAGGTTTAATGCAACAGTCCACCGGCGCCCTCATCCTTGCGTGTCGCTCGCGGCAGCTTGAGGACTTCGAATGGTTTACGACAAGCCTGGTTAAACACCTGCGTCCTTCTCTCAAACAGAACATCGCCGTCATCGACATCGACTCGCAGCAGGCGCTGATCGATGCGCTGAAACATCCGCCTGTATCCTTCCAGGTGAGTGAGATACACCTCTTTGCCGAATTTCAGGAAGACCTGCTGATCGTCTCTGATATTGCAGGTGAATTCATCACGACGGAAGATCTCAGCAGGCAGGCACCAACCGAAGGACGTTATCCGCATGGCACCTCCTGCAAGATCTGGTTCTGGTCCGAGACGGAACACCCCAGTTACAGCGTCCTGACCTCATTCCAGGCCTGTTTTGGCGTGCACTTTTTTCTCCTGCCGGTCAGCCAGCTGAGAAACCGACTCAACGATCACACCACGCATCGCCGACGCCGCAATGTTGAAGCTACAGCACCGGACGCCACACCGGTACGACGCAACCGGCTGCGAGAGATGAATGAGGAAACTCCCTCGCCTCCCGATATTTCTATTGGCCACGTCATCGCGTTCACCATTGTGATCGGCCTTGGGTTTTCGTTCATGGGTACCGATCTCAGCACCACCATCAACTTTGAAGACACACGCTCCTATACTGATGAAACGGTTGCGCAGACCGGCGATGGAGAACTGGTGCGCTACCAGTGGGTTCACAATCGCACCCGCTGGGACTACGAGTGGTTCATCGCGAAGCAATGGTTGCAGTCAGCCGACGCTGAACTGGAGCAGGCTGCAAAAGCGACAGGCAATGCGGCCTATTGGGCCGGTGTTTACCGATACCTGCTCAGCAAAAACAACGACAGGCTAGGGACAGTTGCGGCTTCGCTGGCACAGTCCGCAAACCGCATGGGATACGACCGCCATGAACTGGCGACGCTGGTGCTGTCGTTTGTCCAGCATATTCCCTACAAGATCCCACGGAACAACCTGCAACTGCTCACGCCGCCGCAAACCATGGTGCGTCGCTACGGGGACTGCGACTCGAAGTCCCTGCTCTATGTGCTGCTGATGCGAAAACTCGGATACCACGTCTCGATGTACATCAGTAACCGTTATCGCCACGCCATGGCGGGCATCGATGTACCGGCATCCGGCACCTATCAGTCATATCACGGCAAGCGATTTTATTTTGTCGAAACAACCTACCCGGGGCATCGCATCGGCAGCCTGCCTCGGGAAGTACAGAACCTCGCATACTGGAAAATTATTCCGCTTGCGCCCCCACAACCTCTCGATGGAACACGATCATGAACCAGTTTCTGATTTGGAATGGCATCTTCAGCCTGCTGCTGGCGCTTGCGCTCGGCCTGCTTGCAATCTACCTCGGATATACCGCCTTCAAGTTCCTGAACCGCGGCATTGATGAAGAGTTTGAGCTGCGCAACAACAATATCGCCGTCGCCATTGTCAGTGGCTCGTTTATCTTCTCGATCGGGATCCTGATGAAAGGTGTCATGGATCCAATTACGCAGACCGTGTTCAACCTGACCTACAAATCACAGCAGCTTGGTATCACCACGATAGAGGTGGTGATGACATTTGGCATCATCCTGCTGCAGTTTACCGTTGCGCTGTTCCTTTCCCTTGCAACCTTGAGTATCGGCACACGGCTTTACATGCGACTGAACCGACATACCAATGAACTTGAGGAAATCGCCAACAACAACATCGCCGTTGCCATCATTGTCGGGGCAATCACGCTGACACTTGCACTGATGCTGGCAGGGGGTATGGATACTTTCCTGACGGCAACCGTGCCGTCACCGCCTATCAATAACGAGAACCTGCCGTTTAACTGACCCGCAGTACCGGCTGGTTACGGCGTCAGCACAATCTTGCCGAAGACCTCACGATCCTCCATGAGACGTTCAGCCTCGATCACCTCTTCAAGGGGCAAAACCTTGTCGATCACAGGCTCCAAGCGACCTTCTGCGCAGTAGTCGAGCATCGCGGTGATGTCACTGCGGCGCCAGCCGTTCGATCCCATGAGGTTATGCTCGAAGGTCCAGACATACCTGACGTCGATCTGCTCATCAAAACCCGCCGTGGCGCCGCAGGTCACAAGACGTGCACCGACCTTCATGCATCTTGTTGAATCGATCCAGGTGCCGCCGCCGGTACAGTTCACTACAAGGTCTACCCCGCCAGCACCCGTAATCTTCGGTTTGCCTTTGAGTTCCCACACGGCCTCGCGCATGTCGGTTTCAACATAGTTAACGAGATGGTCTGAACCAAGTGCTTTCAGGCGATCGAGTTTGCCCACGCTGCTGGCACAGGCAATCACCTCGGCACCAACCATTTTTGCAAGCAGCACGCTTGCTGTGCCAACGCCGCCAGACGCGCCCATGACGAGGACACTATCGCCTTCCTTTACCTGCGCCCGGGTCACCATCATTCTATGCGCCGTGGCGTAAGCAAGCGGAATGCAGGATGCCTGTTCAAACGTCACGGCATCAGGGATCCTGATCAACTGGGAGTGATGTACCCGGCAGAGTTCCGCGCGACCGCCATCGTAGCGCTCGCCAATCATGCCAAGCATGGGGTTGATTGGATCGACCAGGACCCGATCACCGGTCGCAATACCCCCACAGTCGCCATTAACCTCAACGACCTCACCGGCAATATCAGAACCAGTAATAAGTGGCAGCGGGAGTTTGATACCCGGCATGCCCCTTCTGCTGAAGATGTCATGGTAGTTGAGCGAACACGCCTTTACCGCAAGCAGCGCATAGCCTGGTTCCAGTGTCGGGTCAGGATAGTCGTCAACAACCTTTATATTATCGAGCGACCCGTTCTCGTATATGACTGCTGCTTTCATGCAACACCCCTTCAGTCATCTACCATGCAGGCGCCAAAACCCGCAAAGGTGACATCTTCACTGACGCCGGCGAACGCAAGGCGCCCGGAATCAAGGGACACGTTCACTGCATAACTGAATCCTTCAGGATACTGCCCGTTTCCCGCTGCTATCCCCACGATATGAACATGCGAATCTGTAACCTCGATTGATTCAGGCTTACGACTCTGTGTACGACCACCCGCTATCGATTCAACTGTCTTCTTTGACACATGGATACGAAGGAAGTCAGGCGCGTTGATCTCATCGGCTGCCACCGGGTCACAACCGGTTGCCGAACATTCCTTCAGGTCACCAAGTGAACACAGGACAGGTTTTTTCTTGTTGAATTCGGCGTGGCCTGTGCTCGCGATACCGCACAAGACCATCATGATGATTACTTTTCTCAAGTGCTCTCTCCTTCCTGGTAATGCTGTGAGTTATGTAGTGACTGTATCTTGTTTGGCGACCTCATACATCAGGCAAAAAGATCACGTAAAAAAATCACGCAAAAAAAAGCCCCGATGTGCCAATCGGGGCTTTAGTGCGGTTGCAATGTAACAGGTACTGCATCCAATTATTCCAGCTAGCGCGCGTGGGGTAACTGGATCTCCTGTCACACAAGCGTTACGGGACGCTTTCGCAGGTATAAATTAGCTAATGTCCCGCATCGTTGGTATCAACCTTAGGGTTGAATTTTCAATCATTGACCCAGGCGGCGTGGAAGCCGTGGGGTACCCGTTGAGGGATCTTTATCCTGGCAACCGGATCATCCTCAAACTTCCTCGCATCGATGATGTGACACTCGCTGCTGTCAGCGTCGGCATCGTAAACGAAGCAGATGACGTAGCCATCATCCTCTTCGGTTGCACCGATACGCGGCGCAAACACGGCCTCACCTGACTCGCAGTTCTCGCCAAACTTGTGCAGCTGTATCTCACCGGTTTCGTTGTCGTACTTCATTTCGCCATCGAACACAGGCATGTCCTGCACACGGAAGCGCGCAGCATAGGTATAGCGATTCTTGAAACCCACCAGGTTGTCGTTGATCCGTGGGAAGTCGCAATGGAACTCGCGATCGATGGGGGTTGAAGTCACCTCGCCGGTTGCCATGTTAAATCGCCATTCATGCAGCTGGCCGAGCTGTTCACTGACGTCGGCACCTTCTTCGGTGGTAATGCCACCGCGGTTGGAGCGGCAGGCCTGCAGTATCACCTCGTCTCCCTCTTCCCAGGAGTTGGCCACGTGGAAGAGGAAACTCTCTTCAATCTCGAACCAACGGATATTGGTGTCATCACCCATCCTCGGCACGATACCGATGCGACAACCGTTGTCCGGGTCCCAGTTAACCAGGCCACCACCGGACATCATCTTCTCGAAATCAAACACCAGCGGCAGGTCAGGGAAGATCGTGTAGTTCTCGGTAATCGCACAGTCGTGCATCATCACACCCTTGGGAATGGTGATCTCCTTTGTATGCACAGCTTTACCCTCCGGGTTGACCACAGAGTAAGTCAGGAACGGCGGTGTCAGCGAGTACCCAAAGGTCATCATCTCGCCGGTGGTCACATCAACCTTGGGGTGCGCAGTAAAGTTGTGGTGAAGCGTGTCTTCAAAATCGTGTTCACCCTGCGTTTCCAGTTCAGGCAGGCTCACGCGATAAGGCGTGCCGCCTTCCATCATTGCAAACAGCTGGCCGTTATGGAAAACCATTGCCGTGTTGCCGGTGTTTTTGGTTGACGGCATTTCACCTTTGGCAAGGTAATCACCAATCATGTTCAGGCCCGGGTAAATCCAGTGGCCTTCCTTGCGTTCCTCTAACAATCCTGCTGAGGCGACAAAGCGATTCCTGTAGGTCGCCTTACCGTCTGAAATATGCACACCGTGGATCATCCCGTCGCCATCAAAGATGTGGTAACGGGTGTCGTCAGGGACGTAGTAGGGGTTGGGGCCAACGCGCAGGAAGTTGCCGCTGATATCAGCTGGTATCTCAACGATAACCTCCATATCCTCCGCGGTGATTTCCTCAAGTACCGGCTTGTTGTTTCCAAGCAGGTGGGGATTCTGTGTTTCCAGTTCTTCTGCTACTGACATAGGATCTTCCTCTTCTCCTTTTTTCAGGCCCGCCAGACCTGTTTGTTCATCGAACCAAACATTTCTGACAGTTCTACTCTTGTCGGCGTGATTTTCACCGGCAGGAAGTTGGGGTCTTCAGGACCGGTTGAACCGAACTGGGTCAGGTCATAGTCGATCGCCTCATGCTCGATTTTTCTCAGCCTGGTCAGTGACCAACTCTGCGGTGCCACGAACCATCACGTGGACAAAGTCAGGTGGTGCAACCTGGTACTGGATATCAATATTCGGATTGGCGCGAAGCTGGTTCGCCTTGGGTGAATCCGGACCGGTGGCGAACCACAGCACATCACCTTCCCAGGTGGGGTGCACCATCCGTACCCTCGGCTGATCCCCTTCAACTGTTGCTACGGCGCACCAGATTGCCTTTTTGCAGGCTTCATCCACCGTTTTAAAAAATGCATCTTTGTCTTCTACAGCCACGATATTCCCTCTAAAAAAATCAAGCGTGACTGTTTTTTACATTAAACCATCCCGGGCGTCAAAGACCGCCGCTTGGCGCCTTGCCCGATACAGAAGACGCCTATCATGAACGCCACCTAACCTTTTGGTCAGGTATTCACCCCCCGATCCCTGTGCTAGTTTCGCGCATCATGAGCGAAGTCCTCTCCACCCCCGGCACCCAGTCACTGCGCCTCGAACAGGCTAAACGCCTGCACGAATCAGCTATCGCATCCTGCCTGATTGTCGAAACGTTAATCATCGTCCTCAGCACCCTGTTTTTCGTGAATGGACAAATCGTACTCGGTCTCGTCTGGATCGGTCTTACATCGCTGATGGTGGGCGTTGTTTACGCTTACTCGTGCCTTTACTACAGGGGCGGTATTGATGACAGTAACTACCGGCCCTACCTGCAAGGCCACATCTATATCTCCTGCACCACCGGTCTCATCTGGAGCGGGGTGGCAATCTACCAGCTCAACCCGGACTCGCTGCTCAGTCTTACCATTGCTTCAACCATCGTCATGTCAATCACGATGGGTGGCATGTTTCCGAGTTCAGCCTACCGGGCAACCTACCTTGGCCTGTTGTCTTTTTGCGTCATCCCGCTGGCGCTCTACTGGCTGGTTTTCATGCCGAACCCGCTGCGCTTCTTTGCCATTGGTTTAGCCATCTATTACGTGTTCGGACTGATCGCCAGCGCCCGCACGGAAATCAACATGCGTGACCTCGTGGTTGCCGAACAGGCCAAGCGACTCAGCACCGAACTAAAACGTCATAGCGATTTCATGGAAACCGCCAACAAGGAAAAGACCCAGTTCATGGTGGCAACGGTGCATGACTTCTCGCAGCCACTACATGCACAGGGGTATTTCATCCAGGCTCTTCGCAACATCATGACTGACAAGAAGCAGATCAGCCTGCTGAACCGGATTGAGTCCAGCTGGAAGAGCCAGGAAGAACTTATCCGCGGTGTCTCAGACATGGCGCGCCTGGATGGCGGCCTGATCCAGCCAACCATCATGGCGGTGGATACGGAAAACCTGCTCGACAATGTTGCTTCTGAATTCAACGGCACAGCTGACCAGAAGGGTATTCGCTTCAATGTTCACCTTGCGCCTGCGGTGATTCGCACAGATCCTGCGCTGCTGTCTCGGGTGGTCAGGAATATCCTGTCGAATGCTTTCCGCTATACACCCAAAAACGGGCGCATTTCACTCGAGAGCCACCGGGTTGGCGACAAACTGGTCCTGCGGGTAAAGGACAACGGGCCCGGTATTGCCGACGACGACCAGAAGCGAATCTTTGAAGAATATGTGCAGCTGGATAATCCACAGCATGACCGAAGCCAGGGATTGGGCATTGGGCTTTCCATCGTTCGCCGGCTCGCGACACTGCTGGATATTGAGATCCAGCTGGAGTCCGCAGCCGGTGAGGGTACAACCTTTACACTGCGACTGAAGGGCAAGGCTGACAGCCTGCCGAGCACCGAGAAATCGGATGACAGCAACACGATCGACACCGCGCCCCTTGTTGTTGTCGTCGATGACGAAAAAGACATCCGCGATGGCATGCAGGCGCTGCTCTCGGGCTGGGGTTGCGATGTCATATGTGAGGCGAACGGGGACGACGCCGTTCGCTCGCTAGGGGAAGCGAACAAGGAACCCAACCTCCTGATCGCCGACTACCGCATCTCAAAAGAAGAAGTGGGTCTCACTGTCATCGAGAGACTGAGGGATGAAGTTAATGAGACCATACCCGCCCTGTTGATGACAGGCGGTGTTGCCACGATCCAGGGCATCAACGAACTTGAACCCATTACCCTGATCACAAAACCGGTCAAGCCGGACGAGCTCAAGCGGCTGATCAAAAAACACGCCGCGTAGGCGCTTAGCCAGTTCCAACTGGCTCAGCAGCTCAGGACTCGCTGAGTTTGATCACACCGAGACGCACCGCTTCACGAACACACATGGTGCGACTGTGAACGTCGAGGATCTTGAACAGGTCGTTGATGTGAAACTTCACGGTGGCCATCGATACCTCCAGTGCCTCGGCAATCTGCTTGTTGGACTTGCCGTCGGCGATCAACTGCAGGACTTCCTTCTGACGCTCGGTCAGGCTGGCGGTGGGCAGCTCCATCTCCCCAGGGCGAAACGTATCCGGGTAACAGATTTCACCACGCACCACGCCGGATATTCGCGCCAACATATCACCGGCGGGTTCGTACTTGCAGATATACCCCTTTGCCCCAAGGTCATAGGCTTTCTGCATATCCGGCAGGTGATCCGACCCTGACAGCACAATGACCGGCACCTCTATGTCCCAGGCATTCAGGAAGGCGAGAAAATCAAAACCGTTCAGGGAAGGCATCGACAGATCAAGCATGATCAGCTCGTAACTCTTGCCAGCGTCAATGAACTCGGTTGCCTGGTCAACGGAGTAAGCAGCGTCGATCGTCACGTCGCTACCAATCGTTGCGACAAATTCCTGGTCAGTCAGGAGCGAAGATATCCCTTCCGCCACCAGTTGGTGATCATCAACCAGCAGAATATGCATCCGCGTCTCACAAAAATTTATCGTTACTGAGCCAGTCAGACAGGCTCCCCTTGAGAGCGGAGTCTAGCCTGCATATTTTCACCAAACCACCGAAACTTACCGTGAGATATATCACTTTCAGATGGCTCCGAAGATTCTGTGAAAGCACACTTGAACTCAAGCACCAACCGCCTCGAGGCTTGCCCTGCAAGCCGCACGTGCATAATGCCTGTCACGAAACGCCTTGATGTCATCATCGAGAGGCATCTCAAACCTGTCTGCCCAGTTGATCGTGTGCGACAGCAGCACGTCCGCCATCGTAAACGTTGTACCTACAGCAAACTCACATCCGTCAATGTGGTGATGTAATGCCTTCTGCGACTTTTCAAACTCGAACATCGCAGTTGAAAGGATACTTTCCTGGCGATGCGCCTCCGGCAGTGCAAAGCGGTGTTTACCAATTGTCCACAATGGCTGCTCAAAATCGGTCATGACAAAGTAGGCGATCTCGTCATACCGCGCCTTTATCTTATTGTCAGCTGGCATAAGGCCAGCAAGGTTACCTGCATAGTTCACCATGGCAGCACTTTCCGTCAGCGTGACATCATCATCGACAAGTGTTGGCACCTTCCCCTGGGGATTCATCCTGAGGTAATTCTCTGGCGGGTTATCACCATCCACTTCGATATATTGATGCGGCAGGCCTGCCTCATTCAGGGCCCATAACGCCCTGAATGACCTGGATTGTCCGCGTCCGTACAGATAAATCATGAGAATGCCTCCATCAACAAAGTGTCGGTAGATCAAAAACAGCAAAGAAGCTGAGCACCGCGTCGGGGTTGTCACAGCGAATTGCACCATCTCGAAGCGCATCACCCAGCTGCTGTTTACCACCCAGCACCTGGGCCCAAGCCTCGGCCGAGGCCGTGACGGCAAGACTGTCGCTGCCTGCATCATCAACTGTGATAGGCACCGCAACGCAGTTGCGGATATGCAGACCGGCGGCACTGCCGTCGTCAAAATGCATGATGAGCTTCTGGTTGAGTGGTTCAGCGCGGGCAGGTACAAGTATCACTCGCAGTAAAGCGAGTGATTCTGCGGCCGGCCTTGAGAGCACTTCTCCAGCGCGGAACCTGTGCCCGCGAAATCTGGCCAGGTCAACATCGCCATTAAGCTCAAGTGCCCGCGTCAGGCACCAGTTACGAATATTGGCAGACGTTGTTGAACGCGCAACACCTCGAAGCGCGTCGGCAAGCCGGTGCCGGTCTTCCTCATCACCTGCATCAGCGCGTCCATCCGCACCGCGTTCACCGCGCACCAGCCAGGATGCCAGCTCAATCGCCCAGCGGTAATCGCCGTCCGCCATGGCTTTATCCACCTGCGCTCGCACGTTGTCCTTGCCACCAAATCCTGCAATCAGTTTCTGGGCGCGCAGCGGCGCCGGTGTTGGAAAGAGGTTGGCCTCGTCTTCATCAAACCAGCCAAACAGGCCGGTATAGATCTGCCTGATGTGATGTTCGGCGACACCATAAAATTGCGTGGTGGTGTAATGCCCTCCAAAGCAATCAGGTAGTTTTGCGAAGTCGACAAGCTCATCAAAGGTCAGTCCAAGATTTGCACCACGAACCGTCTGGTCCCAGAGGTACTGTATAGAGTCCCGATAGTTGCGGATGACCCCTGCGATCTCTTCCCGTCCTGACAGCGGTGGTCCGTGGGCGCCGATAAGGTGATCAGCGTTGAGGCCGGCAAGCTCATCCAATCCACGCAGCAGAATCCGCGGATCCCGGTATTCCTCACCACGGATCGCAAAGACATTAAAAAGCGCGGGCCACAGCAGGTTGTTAACCGCAACACCGATTTCCGGAAACCAGATGGTTGCAGAGTCAGTGGCATCGGACGGGGCCGGCAGGAGAACCGTTTTCAATCCGGCAATGGTCGTGTCTGTAGGGCTGTCAAACGTGTTGTCAGCAGGTATATAGCCACCTGTATACGGGGCGTGATCAGGATTACGAAAAAAAATTACCCAGCCCCACATTCACCGTGCCGTCCGGCCCCTCGGTTGGCATGACAACCGCAAACTGGTGCACCAGTCCACGCGCACCACGGGGCCCAACTTCACCACCAAACCGTTTCAGGTTGGCCTCGATGCCCGCATGCCCCCAGATGGGGAAGGCGTCTTTCTCAGCGTGTAATGCTTTTGTGCCGTTCACGTAATGGAAATGCGTGCAGATGCAGGCGGCAATCGGCGCATCGGTTTCCTTTCGTACCTCTGCCAGAGCGTCCGCCATCTCTTCTATACATTCACCGGTATCGATAACGATGAGCCCTTCCGGTGCTTCGATGAACGACTGGTTGGAAAGGCCATTGCCAACGAGACTCCAGCACTTGTCACCCACTTTATGTAACTTCCTTACGAGCCTTTCACTGTGCGCAATGGTATCGGGGTGCGCTAACTGTCCTGCCGCGCCAACTGCGGTATTGCCGGGTGTAAAAGGTTCCTGCACTTGGCCCCCCTCTCTCGTAGTATCCAGGTGTTGTTTTTTCCGGATGGTACGCGGTATCCATCAACAGGTACATTGTGGGTAAGATGCTGTTATGCGTCTGACCCGGAGAGCCGATGACACCTAACATTCTTTTCATCTTTGCCGACCAGCATCGCCACAACGTGATGGGCTGTGCAGGGCATCCAATTGTCGCTACACCAAATCTCGATCGGATCGCCAGCGAGGGTGTACGTTTTTCCCAGACCTGGTGCCAAAGCCCTATTTGCCAGCCCTCCCGGGCCAGTGTTATCACCGGTCGATATGCGCACGAACTTGGCGTTACGCATAACACCGGCGGGTTTGATCCGGACTGGGACACGGTGATGAAGCAGCTTCAGGCTGGCGGTTACGAAACCGCCAGTATTGGCAAGACTCACTATCACGAGTCCTATCAGCCGCCAGAAGAAGATGGTGAGGTCGACATGCGATCGCGCGCCGGCTTTGTCGGCGAGTTCGGTTGGGACTATGTGCTCGAAGAGTACGACAAGTACCTGCACGTGGAATCACGGTTGAACACACCCTACACGGATCATCTTGCAGCGCACGGGATGCTGGACGCCTACCGGGAGCAGATCAAGGGTGTCTTCAGACTAACGGATACGCACTGGCGCGGAGAAACCAGTGTACTGCCGCAGGAGCTTGACCTGACGACGTTCCTTGCAGACGAAGCCAAGAACTGGCTGAGCGCAAGGGCAACAGACAAACCCTTCATGCTGAAACTCGCTTTTGTACAGCCACACGTACCGCTTATCGATGATCCCACCTGGGCCGCATACTACGAAGACGCGGATATCGACATTCCACCGCTGGCGCCGCCTGAGATCCCTAACGACACCTGGGGGGACTATATGTCGAGACTGGACAAGCACTCGCAGGCACAGGTAATGGATGAGGATTTCGTCAGGAACGGAACACGGCACTACTACGGCATGATCTCCCTGATCGACCAGAAGGTTGGTGAAATGCTTGAGACACTTGAATCACTTGGTCAGCTCGACAACACCTGGATTATCTACTGCTGCGACCACGGCGAAATGCTCGGCGAACACAGGCTCTGGGCAAAAATGAATTTTTACAAGGGTTCGGTGCAAGTGCCTTTGATCATAAGACCGCCGGGCGGCACAACATCCCGCGTCGATGATTCACTCACAGAACTGACAGATGTGACGGCTACCCTCGCTGACATCGGTGGTGTAGCCCCACCATCCGGCTGTCAGGGCAACTCCCTTGTTCCGGCGCTCTCTGAAACAAAAGCCGAAACAAGAGCCGAAACAACAGCCGAAACACAAAAAGGACGGGAATTTGTTTACTCCAGGATTGGCAGCTACGCCGGTATGCGTAACGGTCAATACCGGTTTACAACCCATGTAAAAAGCGGCACGCCCTGCGAGCTGTTTGACCTGCAGGAAGACCCTGACGAAACGCGCAACCTGGTCAACGACGCGCAGCACGCGGCCTCCATCGAAGAATTCAACGATATGCTGCTTCAGCACGAGACATAACGAACCATTACCTCAATAGCATCGTTAGCGCCACGCCAGTTAACCCGTTAGATTCTCTTCAAGAAACGTTTACTGTTAGCGCCTGCAAGCCGTATGATGGTACCTGAGCTCCTCAGAAAAGTTCAGGAGAACTGGCTTATGCTACGAACTACTGTTTTTTTGGTGCTTTACTTAACGTCAGTCGGCTTAACAGCAGCTGACTACCCCGATATGGTTGGAGTATGGAGGGCAGACCTTCGTACCATCAGCTCCGGCGCCCCCGAAGTCGCAACAGGCGGCATGGTAATTTCCGAGGTAAAAGCCACGGTCACCGTGGATCACCAGGATGGTGAAGCATTCCTTGGCAAAGTCCGCTTAAGTTCCATGGGCAAGAATGACCCCTCGGTGAAGATGTGGGGAGCGATTCGCTCAAACGGCAAAGAGGCGAGGTTCATCGGCAGCGATGGTACCGGAGGTCCGATCTGGTTCATTGACGAAACCAGCTACGAGTTCTGTGTGACCAGCCTGACAGACGAAAGTGTGATGATGGCGTATTGCGGCGTGTTCAAGAAGGACACACCGCAGGAGTAACAAACTCAAAAGCCGCCAGCAACACCCGGCGAGTTTCGCTGCAATGATGCGAGAGGGGTTACCCTGTCTCGCATTTACCCACCTGCATTACCCGCCTGCATTACCCACCTGCAATCAGCCGTGGTTAGGCATCACTTTTCTTGAGAAAAGATCCAGCGACTCTTTCAGTTGATCCGGCGTGTGCAACCCCTGCGGAATCAGCAGGAACGCCTCCTTGATCGGCACCGTTTTGGAGATGTGCTCAATACGCTTGTTGAGCGTATCTGGTGAACCGACCAGCAGCTCCGGGACACCCTGGCCAAAAGGGGTCGCCCAGGTTTTCCAGAACCATTCCATGTCTTCATAGAGTTTTTGCGCCTTGGCATCGGTTTCAGCGCAGATGGCAATCCCGCCCCAGCAGGCCTGGTCACCGGGTTCAAAGTCATGACCATGCTGTTTCGCCTCTTCACACCATTCCTGCCATAACAGCTCGAGAAATTCAGTGTTGCCAGAAAGCACAATCGGACGGCCTTTGTACTTTGCCCAGAACTTGGCTGTTCGCAGGGAACCGGTAAAGCCGCCGTAAAGTGGAATCTCAGCCTGGTAGGGTTTCGGCGCAATACCAACTTCACTCACCGTCATATCCTCAGCAACACCCTGGCCATAGTTTGTATAAACAGGATGGTCGTGCGGATTCACAAAGCCAGTCGGTGGAAACTGCCAGAACTTTCCCTCGTGCCGGATGGTCTCGTTGTTGAGCGCCTTGACCACAACCTCAACGAACTCAGAGAAATACTCGCGGTTTCTCGCATCATCGGGTGAATCGGCGTTCCAGGGACCCACGGCGGTCAGCTCAGGTTTGATCTTGTAGTTCTCGACCCATCGCGCCTGGTAACCCCGCACCAGGCCAACCCCGAATCGTCCCTGCAACATGTGATCCAGTGTCGCAATCTTCTCAGCGGTCATCAGCGGATTATTGACCGTAGACACAAATCCACAGGTCACCACTCTCGCCTTTTTCATGTGCTGGCCAAGCCACATCGCCATCAGGCAGGGATCATTGGATATCTCAAAACCTTCAATCTGGAGGTGGTGCTCGGGGTGACCAAAAGAATAGTAACCACGTTCATCAATAAACGTGGCGAGGTCACCCAGCTCGTTGAGCATGCGGTGATAAAGCTCAGGGTTCCTGCCGGCCATACCGGCCTCAAGTTCGTGGCGGCGACCAACTGTGCAGTAGACAAACAGACCGAACTTCATTGTTCTCCCCTTAGCCTGCAGCGGATTTGTTTTTTTGTTTAGCGTCCCTTGAACGTTGGTTTGCGCTTTTCAAGGAAAGCACTGATACCTTCTACCTTATCTTCGGTTTGTACAAGAGCGCCCTGGGCAAATTTTTCCATTGAGAGTGCTGCTGCCATGCTGCCTTCCATCCCCTGGTGCACCATGGCTTTCATGAACTGAGGGACAAACGGCGCAAACGATGCAAGGTGATCAGCCATGCGGCGGACTTCAGGGATCAACTCCTCCTGCTCAACGATTCTCGTCACTAGCCCGATCTGGATTGCCCTTTCTGACGGTATAGGCTCGCCCATCAGCAGCATCTCAAGCCCCCAGCCGCGCCCAACAATTCTTGGAAGGCGCGCGGTTGCGCCGCCACCTGGAATGATGCCGAGTTTTCCCTCTGGCGTCGCAAAGCGGCTATGTGGCGTGCAGATCCTCAGATCGCAGCCGAGTGCAATTTCGAGACCGCCGCCCATGCAAATACCATCGATGGCAGCGATGGTCGGTTTGGGCGTATCCTCCAGCTGCTCAGCGAGCCCCTGCACGATGGGTTCGAGCGCTTTACGCAGATCCCGATTGGCCACCTCATTCAGGTCAGAACCGGACGCAAATGCCCTGCCTCCCGCACCGGTAATACCAATCACCCTGACAGCCTCGTCACGAGCCGCCATGTCTACGGCAACCTGAAGTTCATCCAGTGTCGCAAGCGAAATAGCGTTGTGCTTATCCGGCCGATTGATGGTGATCAATGCCAGCGGTTCTTCCACTTCATAAAGGATGCATTCAAATTGCATGGTTCTGGTAAGTCGTTGATTTCAGGGCGAGCGAGAATAGCCGAATTCAGTCGCTATTTACAGTTATGATAATAAACCTGACCCCTGTTTATGGCGGCTCATCATGGATACCCAACAACCACGTTACGTGGAGCAGGCCTCCTCACAGCAACTCGCCGAAGCTCTTGATGAGTACTACACCATTAACGATTTTCTGCTGGACCCAGGCGAGCTGGACGCGGAGGTCGCTGGGTTGTTTAAAGCCCATGATGCGGGTCATGTGGTTTTCGGTTGCGATACCTCCATTCGCGGCGAAGCACTGATTGATACCTGGACCGTGGTGGGCACTGACGCTGGCATGAAGGGGTACATGGAGTACTTCAAGCACCCGGAGGTGAACAATATCTTTGCCGAAACCGGCGCCTGGAAGATCACCGTAGAAAGCACCAGGTGCCTGCCTGACATCGTGCGAGTACTCATTGCCAGCAGGCGCATGACGGCCAAATGGCCCTGGTTCAGATACGAGACTTACCTCAACACACCTCTCGCAGACATTCGCGAGCAATACAACATCAAGGTGATCCCTGATCTACCGCAATAGCCTCTGTCAGTGAAAACGCTTTGCCTGTCGCCTGTAATGGTGGCTTTAACCCCAGCAATCCGGTCACGGTTGCAGCTACCTGGTCCTGCTGGACGGTGTCTATCACACCACCTCTGGCAACCCCTGCACCGTAGGCAAGAAACATTGCCGCCATGTCCGGATGGTTCGGATCAAAGCCATGCGCGCCAGATCGCCAACCCGTTAGTGGCAATACCAGGCGACGCGCCTTACCAAGCATGGAGTTGTCCTGACCCAGGACAAACGGGATCTCGGTGGTAACGACGATGTCGCCGGTCCTCTGCTGGTAGCGCCACTCAGGCGGAATGTCTGTACCTTCATACACGGTGATATTGAGGATATTGGCAAGCACATCCAACGCGGCGTCTTTCTGCCGAATGTCATTAAGGAAGATCCGCTTCAGACTTGCGCCACCTCTCACTCTTGCACCGATGCCCGCTTTCTTGAGCGGTTCAGCGATAAGGATGTTCTGGTGCACCTCCGCCATGCCATGATCGCTGGTGATAATCAACGTGGTGGAATCCCACAGGCGACGCTCACTGATGTGGTCCATCAGGATCTGCAGTTGCTCATCCTGCTCGCTGATGATGTCGATCACATCGGGGTGATCCGGCCCCTTGATGTGGGCCATCCCGTCCGCGCCGCGCCAGTAAGTCATGATTAAAGAAGGCCGCTCCCCAACCGGCAGGTCAATCCACTTGATGATCTGTTCAACCTTGTCTGCTTCTGAACGCCAGGCATCAAACGGCGCGATACGATAGCTGGCTCGCTGGTTGCGCCAGTCACCTTCGGAACCGACCCAGAAATAGGTTGCTGACTTTTTCCCCTGCCTTTCAACTGCGATCCACAAAGGTTCTGCGTTGATCCAGTTTGCATCAGGGCTGTAGATGTACTCGGCATCACGACCACGATCGTACATCCGGTTGTCCAGGATTCCGTGAACATGCGGTGCAACACCTGTGGTGAGCGTGACGTGCCCCGGAAAGGTGTTGGAAGGAGAGCTTGGGATCAGCTTCGTTCGAACACCCTGCTCTTCCATCTTTCTTAACGCCGGGTATTGCCCACGGTCAGGGTAGTCATGGCGCATGCCATCCCACGACATCAGGATGACGAGTTCACTGGCAGCACTGGACACACTGAAAGTAAAAAGCAGGCACAACAGGAGAACTCTCATATCACCCCCCTATTAGTGAGCAGTTCGTGGTTGTTGGACAGTTCAAAGACCATAACGTTTCAGGCATCAAAAAATTCTTGGGTGTTATGATCGAACCATGGACCAGGACCAGCTACTCAAGTCATTGATGGAGTTCAGCGTCGCGCTAAGCCAGGAAAGCGACCTGGATAACCTGGTTGAGCGCATCTTCAATACGGTGACTGAACTTGCCAATGCAGATGGCGCCAGTCTTTACTTGAGGAACAACAATGATCAGCTTGAGTTTTATCGGCTGAAGAACGCCGCGCTCAGGATCAACCAGGGCCCGGGTGAATCACCGCTGCCGCCTGTGGACATCTTCTCCTCAGACGGTGACACCAAGCGAACCGTGTCCGCACACGTTGCCGCCACCGGCGAGATATCAAACATTCCGGACGTCTACCAGAACACCGAGTTTACTTTCGATGGCACAAAGTCCTTCGATGCAAACATGGGTTATCACTCCCAGTCCCTGCTCACCTTGCCGATGAAGAACAACGAAGGCAACGTAATCGCGGTGTTGCAACTGATCAACGCTAAGACAGAAGGTGGCAGGCTGGGCGCTTTCAGCGACGATATTATCCCGGGCCTGATGGCGATCGCTTCTAATGCCGCCGTCGCGCTCGATAAGCAGCGTATTCTCAAACACAACGAAGAGCTGATCCGTGCCAGCATTGGGCAGCAAACGGAACACCGCGTTTTCATCAGTCATTCATCTAAGGACCGGGCAACGATCAATGAGAGGATTCTGCCGATCCTCGAGCAGGAGAATATCGGCTACTGGTATTCAGAGTCGGCCATTCAGACTGCGGCGGAATGGGAGCGCAGCATCCTCGCCGGTCTTGAAGCCTGTAACTGGTTCCTGATTGTGCTGTCACCCGCGGCACTCGAATCTGAGTGGGTGAAAGACGAACTGTTCTGGGCTATCGACAACCGGCCAGATCACATCATTCCCGTCATCATCGAACCCTGTGATCCGAGCGGCCTGCACATCAGGATGCGGCGCCTGCAGGTATTGTCGCTAACGGGTGGCGAGGACCCCCGCGCCATCGTCGACCTGGTCAGGGGCTACTTGTAGTCGCCATTCAGGAATCGGAAGAACGGCCTGTTTACCCACACCTCAAGCACCTCGGTGTCCCAGGCGGCGTGATCGATACCGTCAAGCACAGACTGGACCTTTTCCGGCAAGACGGTCAGGGTCGCTTCAAAATCTCCGGTTTTCATGACGATGATCGAGATGATCTCAAAGCCGGGTAACGGTGTATCCGTATAGTAGAAGGGCTGCCACCACGCACTCCTGATCAATCCCTCTTCATCCGCTGAGTCCTTTTTCGCATAACGGGTGACCATGTCATGGAAGCGGGTCCGGTCAGCGGGTGATTCAAACTCAAACAACATCGCCACTTCCCTGCCTTCAACCACGCGCACTCCGCCTGGCAGTGTTTTAACCCTGTCCGAGGCGGGCCCCCAATCCTCACGAAATACAAAGGCCGACACCTTCGGGGTACCGTGGACACGCGCACTGATACCTTCACTCTGCATGAGCGCAGTCAGCTGGCGAAGGTGACCCAGATCGGATTGTGAATAGGTAAAGGTGCGACCGGCAGGAAAATCATCAAACACACCAGAAGGCCTTATGTCGTAACCGGTGATGACCTTTTTGGAGATACCTTCAGCAAAGGCGGTCATAAAGTCGGTCGCATTAAGCAGGTGATCGTGATTAAACAGCGTTGCCAGGTTGACGTAGAGCTGGGGGTCACCGGTCATTCCAAGAAAAGTGCCTTTAACCTTTGCTGGCAGATCCAGCATCTGCGCCACCTTCTCATCGACCTCATCGACATCACCCAGTGAATCAGCCTCAACCACGCCGAGGCTGACCAGCACCGCTGCCGACCGCCTCTCAGCAAGCGAAGCGTCATCCAGTGTTTTGCCGAGAATTGCCGCAACTTTCTCTTCACTGAACGTAGTAGCGAGTTCCTGCATCCCCAGGTTTTTAACGTGCGCTTCGAAAGTTGCTGCGGATACCTGCCAGGTACACAGCAGCAATACTATAAATAGGTAGTTCCTGCTTAATGTCATGATCTTCATGGTCCCACCGGCCTGCCGTTTGCGGGGCGGTCAAAACTACCCTGCCTGAATTTATCACCGGGAATGGCCATCGCATTTACCGGCGTTGAGTGGGTTCCTTCATGTACGCACACCCTTTCGATGATGCGCCATTCATCACCCCTTTTTTCATAACGATCGAGATAGCGTCCCCACCAGGTGTCGAGGACGTCAGCTTCTTTCTGGAAAAGATAGCTGACGTTGTAGGCTTCACCCCGCGCATGCACGCCATCTTCATCGAGATCGATGGTGTGATTCATGATGGTGTGGTTGGTAGAGCGCCAGCGCAGGTGGCTGACCATGCAGTGTTCGACGAACTCGTGTGCATTGCCGACAAAAGTACCATGATCGTCGGTTGCTTCAGGCCAGTAGGCACTTTTCATCTCGTCGGGATCAAGCCGGTCAACGCCGCGACAATAACGTTTTGCCACATCACGTATGGCTTCAAGGTCAGACAATTGCTGCGGGGTATAGGGCATGGGCGCCTCGTTAAGATAATCCTGCCTTGCATGGTGGAACATTCGTCCCCGGAATGAAACCCGGTACGCGTTAACGCTCCCGGGATTTTGTGGTTTTCTTAGTACAGCAGTTCGCGAGGTAGACTACAGGACGTATGCAGGCATTTATCATTCGGCGATTGCTGGCGGTACTACCTACCCTGGTGTTCACCAGCATCATCGTATTTGCGTCGATTCGCCTGATACCCGGTGATGTTATCGACCTGATGCTGGCGCAGAATGATATCTCCACCGGCAACGATCGCGCCGTGATCGAAGCGGCACTCGGTCTCGACAAACCCATCTACCTGCAATACTTCGTCTGGGTTGGCGACATTCTGCAGGGCGATCTTGGACGATCTTTATGGCAGAACACGCCGGTTACACAACAGCTCGCACTCACGCTGCCGATTACCTTTGAACTTGGCCTGCTGGCGCTGATCGTCGCGCTGAGTGTTGCCATCCCCATCGGTATCTATTCCGCAATGCGCCAGGACACCGCCGGGGACTATATCGCCCGCTCCTTTTCACTCCTGATGCTGGCTATCCCCAGCTTCTGGCTTGGCACCCTGGTGATGGTATTCCCTTCCGTGTGGTGGCGCTGGGCGCCTCCGCTGCAGTACACGCCGTTCAGCGAGGATCCCATCGCCAACCTGTCACACATGCTGGTGCCAGCTATCCTGCTTGGCCTCTCACTCTCTGCAGTCACCATGCGCATGACCCGCACCATGATGCTGGAAGTGCTGCGCCAGGACTATATTCGGACTGCACGGGCAAAAGGGCTGAAGGAAAACATGGTGGTGCTCCGCCATGCACTGCGCAATTGCCTGATTCCAGTCGTGACATTGATCGGGCTACAGGCGCCACTCCTGATCGGCGGTGCCGTGATACTGGAGCAGATATTTGTTGTCCCTGGCATGGGACTGTTGCTCCTGGAAGCCGTGTTCCAGCGCGACTACCCTGTTGTCACTGGCGTGTTCCTTGTTGTCGGTGTTGCCATCCTCACGATCAACCTGGTGGTCGACCTGACCTATGGTTTCCTCGACCCCAAGGTGAGGCATTGATATGGCTGCTGTGATTGAAGCGCCAGCCATGAGTCGGCATCCGCTCGTCGCTTTTCACCAGCGGCTGTTCCGTGAAAAACCGCTGGGCGCATTTGGCGGTGTTATTTTTGCGGTGTTCCTCTTCTGCGGTTTGTTTGCCGACGTGCTCGCACCATATGGCGTTAACGAAACCGATATGCTGCAGCGACTGGAACCACCTTCGCTGTCAAACCTGCTGGGTACCGATCACCTCGGCAGGGATGTCTTCTCGCGGATTCTTTATGGTGCGCAACTATCCGTCATCGTCGGCTTCCTTGCAGCGGGCCTCGCAACCGTTATCTCCATCATCCTTGGTGTCATCACCGGTTACTTTGGCGGCAAGACAGACATGATCATCCAGCGGTTTGTCGATGCCTGGATGACGTTCCCGGACCTGGTCTTACTGATCGTCGTGATTTCCATTGTCGGGCCCGGCGTGCCACAGATCGTGATTATCCTCGGCTGCCTGTACGGCATTGCCGGCTCACGCATCATCCGCGGCTCTGTCATCACGATCAGGGAGAACATGTATACCCACGCCGCACAGTCGATGGGTGCGCGCACGTTACATATCCTGTGGTTTCACATCCTGCCGAATGTCATGCCGGTGGTCATCGTGCTTTTTACGACCAGGGTTGGCGCTGTCATCCTGGCCGAGGCGGGACTGTCTTTTCTTGGTCTCGGCGTGCCGCCACCCACACCGACCTGGGGCAGCATGTTGTCGGGGTCCGGCAGGACCTATATGTACCTCGGTCCCTGGCTTGCACTTGCACCGGGCCTGTCGCTGACGATCGTTGTTTATGCCATCAACGTTTATGGCGATGCGTTGAGAGACCTGCTTGATCCGAGGATGCGGGGCAGCTGATGCGTTTAGGACTACTTCTCTTTTTACTTGCTGCGCTGCCGCTCAAGGCAGAGGAACCCCAATACGGCGGTGAACTGAATGTCGGCACGATCCACGTCACCTTGTCTGCCCTGTCCTGGGATCCTGCAGACTGGACCTGGAAAAGTAATCACGACACAGGCGCGGTCCGTGAACAGCTGTTCGCCGGGGATCTTTCAAAAAGTGTGCGACATGGCGGGCCTTATCGATTCATCTCAGACGCCTACCTCCCAACGGAATCAATAAGGGGCGAGCTGGCTGAATCCTGGTTTTGGGAAGACGACCTCACCCTGGTGATCACCCTTCGAGAAGGTGCAATGTTCACCGACAGACCCGGCGTCATGAAGGCAAGACCACTCACTGCTGATGACGTGGTCTTCTCGTACGACCTGGTCAACGACAGTCAAAAGCGAATACCCACCTACTTTGATCATATCCGCGCAGTTGTCCCCCGTGATGATCGAACCGTGGTGTTTGAGTTCAGTGAGTTTAATGCGGAATGGATGTATCGCTTCGGTTACGGCTATTACTCCGGCATATCACCGAGGGAACTTGGCAAGGTGGACCGAAAGGACTGGAAAAGCGTTTCCGGCACCGGGCCGTTCACACTCGAACGTTATGTGCAGGCCAATGCACACATCTACACAGCAAATTCCCTGTATTGGGATAGAGAGGAACTGGGCGGCAAGCATTACCAGATCCCCTTCCTGGACAAGGTCATCTACCGCATCATCAAGGATGAAGCGACCTATCTCACCGCACTCAGGACAGGACAGCTCGACATCCTGGAGGGTATGCGCTGGATAGCAGTAGATCACTTGAAGGAAACCACACCGGAACTTAAGTGGAACCGCTGGCTCGGCACCGGCGGGAATTTTGTATCACTGCGCGTGGACCAGAAGCCGTTTGACGACGAGCGTGTTCGCCGCGCGCTGAACCTTGCCGTGAATCAAAAGGAAATCGTCGATGAGTTTTATGGTGGCCATGCAGAACTGATGGCCTACCCGCAGCATCCCGGTTTTGGAGATTACTTTGAGCCATTGGCCGACATGCCGGAGAGCGTGCAGGAGCTCTTCACCTACAACCCTGACAAGGCCCGGGCGTTGCTGGCAGAAGCCGGCTACCCCGATGGCTTTACCTTCGACATCCAGGTGTGTACCTGCAGCCCAACCAACATGGACCTCATACCGCTGCTCGAAAGTTACCTCGCGCGTGTCGGCGTCACCATGAAGATTCAGCCGATGGAGTACGCTTCCTACCTGTCGGCTATGACAACACGCACGCACGGTCCGGGATACCTGATGACCAGTGGCCACGTGAACCCGATCACGACACTCCGAAAGAGCTTTGTCACGGAACAGACCTGGAACCCTTCCATGTATTCAGACCCGGCATTTGATGAAGCCATCCGCGTGCTGCACCTGACCCGGGATGAAGCCACCAGGATAGAGATGATTCGCAAGCTGACCCGCGAGATGCTCGACAAAGCACCATACATCTGGCTGCCAATTGGTTATGTCCACACCGCATGGTGGCCCTGGGTGAAGAACTATGCGGGTGAACTCAGGGTCGGCGCGGTAAGACCAGGGCCAATTTATGCCCGCATCTGGATCGACCACGAGATGAAACGCGCCATGGGATTCGACTGATGGCAAGACTGCTGACAATTGATGACCTTAAGGTGAGTTTTCGCACAGATCGCGGGGTGGTGCGCGCTGTCGATGGGGTTTCCCTGCATGTAGATGAAGGAGAAACACTCGCGATCGTCGGTGAAAGTGGTTCAGGCAAAAGTGTGACCGCTCTTTCCATCCTGCAACTACTGGGTGACGCCGGCCATGTAGAAAGCGGCGAGATCGTATTTGCCGGCGAAGACCTGCTCACAGTGTCGGAAGCGAGGATGCGGGACATTCGCGGTGACAGGATTGCGATGATCTTCCAGGAACCTATGTCGTCACTGAACCCGGTGCTGACAATAGGCAAGCAGGTTGCCGAGCCCATCTGCCTGCACCGTGGCAAGTCCTGGCAGGAAGCGATGCAGCAGGCAGGTGAACTGCTGGCAAAAGCTGCTATTCCCGACGCTTACGACAGACTTGATGACTACCCGCACCAGTTTTCTGGTGGCATGCGCCAGCGAGTGATGATTGCCATGGCACTCGCCTGCGAACCTCGCCTGATCATTGCTGACGAACCGACAACCGCGCTGGATGTCACCGTGCAAGCGCAGATCCTGAGCCTGTTGAAAAACCTGACCACTGAGCTGAATTCATCCCTCATTCTCATCACGCACGACCTCGGCGTCGTTGCGCGCTACGCCGACAGGGTTGCAGTCATGTATGGCGGGCGAGTGGTTGAAACCGCAGATGCGGTACCGCTTTATACAAACCCCCGACATCCGTATACCGAAGGTTTAATGGCTTCCATCCCAACCCTGGACGGTGAACCAGGCGCGCGCCTTCAGGCCATTACCGGTCAGCCACCGGATCTTGCCAACCTGCCGCCGGGATGCGCATTTGAGCCGCGCTGCCCGCACGCCAGGGACGCCTGTCGCACGTCGAAACCGGCGTTAGAGAAAGTTGCTGACGGTCACCAGCGTGCCTGCTTCGGTTACTCACATGACTGACAATATTGTTGAGGTGAGAAACCTGAAGGTCCACTTCCCGGTGACCGAAGGTGTTCTGAAAAGAACTGTCGGCTCAATATCCGCTGTTGATGGCGTCACGTTTTCGATCAAGCGCGGCGAAACCTTCAGCCTGGTTGGCGAGAGCGGTTGCGGCAAATCTATAACCGCCATGTCGGTGCTGCGCATGCAGGAGGTGACGGACGGCGAGATTGTTTTTAACGGCGAGGATGTCACCAGGAAACCTGCGCGGCAGTTACGCGACTTCAGGCGCCAGGTGCAGATGGTTTACCAGGACCCTTTTGGTTCACTGAACCCTCGCATGAAAGTGGGCTCAATTATTGGTGAGCCACTGCGTGTACATGGACTTGCCGGTGACAGGCAGGCGTATCAACAACGTATCAGGGAACTGACGGGACTTGTGGGTTTGCTGGATGACATGGCGGACCGTTACCCGCATGAGTTCTCCGGCGGGCAGCGACAGCGAATCTGCATCGCGCGGGCACTCGCGTTCGACCCGCAGCTCATCATCTGCGATGAACCCGTGTCAGCATTGGATGTTTCCATCCAGGCGCAGGTGATCAACCTGCTGATGGACCTGCAGGAACGGCTCGGTCTCACTTATCTGTTTATCGCTCACGATCTTTCCGTGGTTCGCCATATCAGCAATCGCGTTGCCGTGATGTACCTTGGCAGGATTGTTGAGGTCGCAGACAGGGATACGCTGTTCCGATCACCAAAACATCCGTACACACAGGCACTGCTTGGCGCGGTACCGGAACCTGATCCCGTACTTGAAGCCAGCCGACCGGAGCAGTTAATCATCGGTGAAGTGCCGAGCGTAAGGAATCCACCACCAGGCTGCCGTTTTCACCCACGCTGCCCGGAGGCAAAAGATATCTGCAAGACAACCGCGCCCGACCTTGCGATTAACGACAAAACAACGCTAGCCTGTCATCTTTATCGTTAGCGCTTAAATAACCGTGACCAACATGGACAAACCAACTGACAGGACTGTGTTCCAGAACGCATGGGTTGTCGACGACCTCGAAGCAGCCTGCATGAAATGGGTTGACCAGATGGGTGTAGGCCCTTTTTTTGTTTCCGAGTACCCCGCCGGTACGTTTGAAGAAGTCCTCTACCGCGGCGAACCAGCTGATCTCAGCATGAACGTTGCGATCGCCCAGGCCGGAAACGTGCAGGTCGAACTGATCGAGCCCTTTACCGATCGCTGCGCCTATCGCGACAGCCAGCCCGTGGGCACTCAAATGGGCTTTCACCATATGTGCGTCTGGTCCTACGATTTTGATGCTGACGTCAGATATTTTGAGGACCTGGGTTATCCGGCAGCAAACATCGGCAGCATACACACCACTCGCTTCGCCTACTTTGATACAAGACCGCTGATGGACTGCATGATGGAAATCGTCACTTACAGCGAACCCACCGCCGAGCGGTTCCAGATGATTGCAGACGCCGCAAGTAACTGGGACGGCAAAGACCCGATCAGGGCGAGATAAACATGCAAGGCCGTGTCATCCTCATCACGGGCGCGACGTCAGGCATTGGCCGCGCTACTGCGCTGCTGTTTGCGGAAATCGGGGCGCATGTCGTTGCAACTTCCCGCACGCCCCGGGTGGGCACCGAAATGGTCCAGGAGATCAGGAACAGTGGCGGCGAAGCCGCGTTTGTCCCAGCGGACGTGACTGACAAAAACCAGGTAGAGGCAGCAGTAGAATTTGCCATGGACCACTACGGTCGCCTCGACTTTGCATTTAATAATGCCGGTATCTTTGCGCCTGAACCCATACTGCATGAACACGATGACGACACCTGGCACCGGGTCATCGCGACGAATCTCACCAGCGTGTATCACTGCATGAAGGCGGAAATCATTGCGATGCACGAGACAACGCTCAACCACAACGTTGACTGCGTCATTGTTAACAACGCATCTATCATCGGGCATCGCGGATCTTCTGCCTCAGGGCTTGCCTATACAACGGCAAAACACGGTGTCATCGGATTAACGCGACAGGTCGCAGTGACCTATGCCGCCGAGCGCCTGCGGGTGAATGCGGTATCACCCGGTCCGACGCTGACCGCGGCAACCAGGCCCAATCTTGATATACCGCCGGATGAACAGCGTGAAAAACTGCTCGCGCTGAACCCTACAGGGCAGCTGGTTGACGTCGATGACATCGCTTCAACGGTAGCCTTCCTTTGTTCCGACGCCGCCAGGATGATCAACGGGCAGGATATTGCCCTCGACGGCGGTCAGCTGGCAAAGCTCTAGAGGCGATCCCGTACGCTTGTCGCAGCCAAAGCGAACCCGTATCTTCAGGCAAAAGAAGAGGAGTAAGCCGTTATGTCAGAAGCAGAAGACCTCCCGACCGAACCCGTGCCATACAGTCAGATTACTGCTGAGAGATATATCTCCAGAGACTATGCTGCCCGCGAATGGCAGAAGCTCTGGCCAAAAACCTGGCTGATCGCAGGGCCTGCCCAGGACGTAGAAGAGCCCGGCGACTTCTTTGTTTTTGATATCGATCCCGAATCGATCATCGTTTCAAGAACCGAACAAGGCGAGCTGAAAGCCTTCTACAACGTTTGCCAGCACCGGGGCGCGCGCCTGTTGTCCACCGACCGCGGTGCACTCGAACACTACACTTGTCCATACCATGGCTGGCAATATCGAAATGATGGCCAACTGGCAAATGTCCCCGACGAGGATCGATTCAGCCGGGGGATTCCAAGAGAGAAACTCTGCCTGAAGGAGTTACAGGTAAAAGCGCTCCTCGGTGCGATCTGGATCTGCATGGACCCTGACGCTCCGGACCTTGAAACCTATCTCGGCCCGGTTATCGACATGATTGCACCTTTTCGGGTTGATGATATGCGCCTGACCGAAGATCAGTCGTGCCGCCTCGAGTGCAACTGGAAAGCCGTATTCGATAACTTCGGCGAGCTGTATCACGTGGAGCACATCCACCCGCAACATGAACTGATTTTCGACTGCCCCACATCGGTTGCCGAGTACTTTGATGGCGGTCACACCCGCGTCCTTATCGACGGGTTTACGGTTAACTCACGCCTGCCAATCCCGGATGAAGTCCCGCCAACCCAGTGGGCGCAAATGGAAGCGCTCGGCATGGACCGTGACGATTACAAGGGTCGTGTACTGGATGTGCGGCGGGACATCCAGGTGCGAAAGCGGGAAATGGGGCCGGCACTTGGATACAACTACGACCTGCTCAGTGATGCACAGCTCTCAGACATCGTCCAATACAATATCTTCCCCAACGCCGTACTCGTACTGCAGCCGGAAGAGTACTGGATCCTGCGTTCCAGGCCACGCGGCGACGATCCTGACCAGTGTTACTGGGACAAGTTCGCTTTCCGCATGTTGCCGGATGTTGAGATCCAGAAGAACGCAAAAGTCGAGTTCCCACCGTTGCAGAACCGCGCCAATGTTTCGTTCAACCTGGACCAGACAAGTGATGGTACGGTGCGGCCCGAACACGATGAATTCGACCAGGAGGCGATCATCGCCGGGGAAAAGACCATGACCATCACGCTCGATCAGGACATCCACCTGATCAGGGATGTGCAGAAAGGTATGCACTCGCGCGGTTTTTCAGAGGCGTGGCTCAACGATGATGAAGGTCGCGTGCAGCACTACCACACGTGGCTGGATCGCTATATGGCCGACTAAGCCCAGATCAGCTGATCAGGCTTTCAATGTCCGCCTGGCTCATACCAGCGCGCTCGGCGCTGCCAACAATGGCGCCCCAGGACTGATCATCAATCGGGATGCCGTTTGCGAGTCGCTCGGCCATTGTTTCGCGCTCGGGCTCGCCAGGTAACCGCACCTTGTCATTACCGACCGCAGGTTCAGCGGAGTGCATCCACTGCTGCATACCTTCAACTTCCCGTCGGAACCCATCAGCCCCACCGAATACATCCGGGTCAATAATGAACTCAAGCATATGATTCACCGTGCGGTCTTTCTGTTGGTCGACATCCTGCATGGTCCATTCACCGGCCAGACCGCCGCCGAGCAGTTCACAGATCAGTGCCAGACCGTAACCCTTGTGCTGTCCAAACGGGGCGAGTGAACCGCCGTTCTCAATGGCTTCAGGATCAGTGGTTGGCGTGCCCTGGGCATCAAACAGTGAACCTTCCGGTGTGGGTACACCTTTCATCCTTGCCACTCGCACTTTACCGAGCGCAATGGCACTGGTCGCCATATCCAGCACGATCGGCTCACCTTCTGTTGGCACGGCGCAGCAGAACGGATTGGTCTGCAGACGTTTGTCACGACCACCCCAGGGCGAAACAAACGGCGGGTGACCCACCACGTTTACAAAGTGAATGGAGACAAACCCCTGCGCTGCCGCCTGCTCGCCATAGGTGCCAATCCGGCCCAGGTGATGGTTGTTGCGCGATCCGACACAGGCGATACCGGTCTCTTTTGCGCGATCAATCCCAAACTGCGTCGCCTGGCGGCCAACCACCTGCCCAAACCCCATGCGCCCGTCAACGAGCAGCACGGCACCCTTGTCATGCACCACCTCAGCATCATTGTTTACCTGAAGGTCCTCGGTTACCGCACCATGCACATAACGGGGGATCATCCCTACCCCATGGGAATCATGGCCTTTGAGGTTGGCCTCAACCAGGTGATCGGCAGTGATAAAGGCACGATCCTCGGTTGTACCCAGCGCCATAAATATCTGTTTGCCAAATTCGGTGAGTTTTTCTTTCGTTATGATCATGCCGTGCCTTAAAAGAATAGAGGTCAGAGAATTTTTAAAGCGTGAGGATGCTGCAATTTGGGGTCGGAGTAAAATTGTGATTTCCGGAAAAACTGACCGGGGTCAACGTTTTTCAGAACCGGTGTCGATTTAATGGTTCTCGTCCGAAAGGACGAGAAGTAGAGCAAGCCAAGGAAGGCTTGCCCATTTTCCGTAGGAAAAGGCGCGGTCCGTCGCTACGGGGTTTCCGAACAAAACTAGCGGACCGACCCGGAAAATACCAGGAAGGTATTTTCCGGAAGCGAAGAAACAGCTCGTATAAAGTGGAGAGGAGTAGGACTTAAATGAATGTCGCGACAAAATCGGCAGACGAACAAGCAATAGACGCAGGGTATGTTGACGCCCTGATCATCGGTGCCGGCATATCGGGTATCGATGCTGCGTATCACATACAAAAAGATTTCCCGGAACGATCCTTCAAGATCCTGGAAACGCAGGAGAGCTTTGGCGGCACCTGGCTTACCCACAAGTACCCGGGCATCCGCTCCGACAGTGACCTCTTCACCTTCGGCTACAAGTGGAAGCCCTGGGTGGGCGCCCCTATCGCCACCGCAGAAGAAATACTGAAATACCTCACCGAAGCCATTGATGAAAACAACCTTGGCGAACATATCAGCTACCAGCACCCTGTCCTTAACGCCGACTGGAGTGATGACACCAATACCTGGCAGGTCACCTGCAGGGATCTGGCAACGGGTCAGCTGAAAGTGTATCGATGCAGGTTCCTCTGGATGTGCCAGGGGTACTACCGTCATGCGGAAGGCTACACGCCGGAGTGGCCTGACATGGATAAGTTCACCGGCACTATCGTTCACCCGCAGACCTGGCCGGAAGATCTCGATTACAGCGGCAAGAAGGTTATCTGCATCGGTTCGGGTGCCACTGCAGCGACATTGGTCCCCGCGATGGCAGGCAAGACGGAGCACATCACGCTGCTGCAGCGCTCACCGACCTACTTCGCACCCGGTCTTAATCGTAACGAGCTGGCTGACACACTGCGGGAACTGGAAGTACCGGATGAGTGGACCCATGAAATCGTGCGCAGGAAAATCCTGCATGACCAGCAGGAGATCACCCGGCGTTCGTTTGAAGAACCAGAGGGTCTAAAACAGGAACTGCTGGAGGGTGCCCGCGCCTATCTTGGCGAAGACTTCGATATCGACAAACACTTCACACCGAAATACAGGCCCTGGCAGCAACGGCTGGCATTTATCCCTGACGGTGACCTGTTCCAGGGTATCGCAAGCGGCAAGGCATCGGTTGTGACCGACCAGATCGAGCGCTTTACCGAAAACGGCATTCTGCTCAAATCCGGTGAGGAACTCGTCGCGGACATTATCGTCACAGCAACGGGTTTTAACCTCTGCATCATGGGTGATATTGAGTTCAGCGTGAACGGCGCACCGGTGAACTTCTCAGAAAAGGTTGGCTACCGGGGCTTCATGTTCACCGATATTCCGAATCTCGCCTGGGTATTCGGCTACTTCCGCGCGAGCTGGACACTTCGAGCTGACCTGATCGCCGAGTACGTCAGCCGTATTTTTGCTCACATGGATGACGGGAAATTCTCTCGCGTCACGCCGAAGCTGCGTCCTGAAGACAGCAACATGGAGATCAAACCCTGGGTCGACCCGGACAACTTCAATCCCGGTTACCTCACTCGCGGCATGCACCTGATGCCCAAACAAGGTGACCATGAGCCATGGGTGTTCACACAGGACTACTGGAAGGAAAAAGACGAATTTCCGGTTGCCTCACTCACCGATGGAGCGCTCGCCTTCGAATAGGCATCAGCATCACCAATGGGGTGCTAAAGGTCAGGGTGATTCAGCGCCGGAACAGTTCATCAATTGATCTGGCGCAACTTATCAGCACGTTTGCCTCGCTAACATCTGCCCAAGAATTTCAGATGTAAAGGAGAACGAAATGTTGCTGAGGAGCACCTTACTAGTATTGTTGGCGCTTACCCTCCCCGGTGCATATGCGCACGAAGAAGGTGACTGGATTGTCCGGTTAGGCCCGACAACCGTCGCACCCAATGAAGACAGTGATGTCATCGATGTTGCTGGTCTTGTGACCCTGCCAGGCGTAGATGTTGGTGATGACACCCAGCTTGGTATCACGGCGACCTATATGCTCACCAACAACTGGGGCATAGAACTGCTCGCCGCCACGCCCTTTCAACACACCATCAAGATCTCCGATATTGGCCTTAAGGCCGGCGACACCAAACACCTGCCGCCAACGCTGATGGCCCAATACTATTTTAATGCCGCGAGTGATTTCAGGCCCTATGTAGGTGTTGGTGTGAACTCCACCATCTTCTTCGAAGAAGATGTCAGCGATGAGCTGAACCTGGCCCTGGATGGCATCGTTGGGCTGCCACCGGGCACTGTTGACGCCGACCTCAGCCTGGACCAGAGCTGGGGACTGTCAGCACAGATTGGTTTCGACTACATGGTGAATGACAATTGGCTCATCAACGGCGCCGTCTGGTACACGGATATCGATACCGAGGCAAAAATCAAAACCGCAATTGCAGACGTGAAGTTCGATGTTGAGATCGACCCGTATGTCTACATCCTGAGCGTGGGTTACCGGTTTTAGCGAGGCTGGCGGGAAGGAGGCTTTCCCTAACGGGTCTGGCTCAGCTTCCTTCTCGCCCCTTTCTTTCCAGGGCATCAATCTCCTGGACAATCTCAAGAAACGTTTCCTGCGCTTTGCGGTATTTGTCGTCTTCTTCGGGGTCAGCGCCGACTTCATACCCTTCAGGCACGTGCAGGTAAGGCTCTGACTTCATCGCCTCCAGCTTTGCCATCAGTTCGCCATGGCGACGCCGGTCTCTAAGGCCAAGTTTATGCATTGGATGTTTCAGGTATCACAGTGGAAACATTTTAGCGCAGTTGTGCGCCATGAGAATCAGGCACGTAGCTGCGCCATGTCCGCATTGGTCAGGGACAAGGCGTCTTCACCACTCGCGTAGTAGTCACGCCACTTGATCGCAATCTCGTTCTGCTCGTCGTTGCAGATCGGGTGGTTACGAGGATGGTAGTCAGCCCGATAAACCGGCAGTGACGCATAAAATAGATCCCAGGCAAACGACGCAAAAAATCGCCATGCCTTGAGCCTGCGCCGGAAACCAAACTTTTCACCCTTCAACATTTCTCGGTAGGCAAGGAAGGTTTCTTTCGCGATGTGCAGAAACGCAAAAAACACCATCCACCGCCGATACCATTCATGGTCGCTGAAGAACGCCTGGTAAAAATCAAACGCCACTGCGCCATGCTCAACTTCTTCCACCTGGTGCCAGACCCAGAGTGCACGCAGGTTTGGGTCCGCATCAGCCATGAGCTCGTCGTAGCGATTCAGGATGATCATGCCGGAGAGGAACGTGAACGTTTCGTATCCTGCTGTAAAGCCAACCTTGAATCGTTTGTCTCTCAACAGCGCACCCTCGAAGTATTTTTTGGCTGACGCATCCAGTTGCAGAAGGCCTGGATACTTCTTCCCCATCTCCTTGGTCCAGTTGATGAAGTTGAACGCGTGATGCGCTTCCTGACCGATGATCGCCTGGATGTCCTTAACCAGTGCCGGGTCGCTCAACTCGTCGCGATATTCCCGCATCACAGCAACAAGGAAACGCTCAAAGTGCGGCACGTGCACACCGAGTGCATTGATAAATATGGAGAAGTCCGGGGAACTGTTGCTCCACACGGGATCAGAACCTTCAATATCGGAGAAATCGAATCTGAGCTGTCGGACGGGAATGTCGTCCATTGGGTGTGCTGTCATTTCATCAACCCTGGTGCGCCTTCGCAGTGCGTTTACTTTAAATTAACAGGATCTTTCAGACCATACGGCCTTTTTCACCGAATATGCTCATAAATCCGCCCATGGCTCGAACGGGAACAGGCATGAGCAACA
Organism: Pseudomonadales bacterium; assembly: GCA_963921285.3. Classification (GTDB taxonomy): domain Bacteria; phylum Pseudomonadota; class Gammaproteobacteria; order Pseudomonadales; family Azotimanducaceae; genus UBA9659. The sequence continues at coordinate 3,110,250 of CAWUFD020000015.1, read as the reverse complement.
GCGACAACGCACCCACGATAACTTACGCGCAGGACTCAGATCCCTGGTTGAAGCGCTGGATCATCAACGCTATTGAAGTGTTATCGGGTCGTCACCTGCTTACCGACATCTACGCTCAGCTTAAGAAAGAGCCCTTCCAGATCCCCCATTTCTTTACCCGCGGTCTGCAACTGGGCCATGTCACCATGATTTACAACCGTTTCGATGAGCGGAAGATTCCAAAGGCCGGGCCTGTCGTCTTTATTGCAAATCATCCCAACGGCATCATTGATGGCGTCATCATGTGCGAGATTGCCTCACGAACCCGCGGCAACTTCAAGATCCTGCTGAATCATCGCCTGTGCCAGGACGAGAACCTGAACAAACTCTTTCTGCCGGTTTCATTCGAAGGCACGCGTGAAGCAACAAAACTGAATATCCGCACCAAGAGAGCGGCAGAACAACTTCTCAAGGACGGCGGTACATTGGTCATATTCCCAGCCGGGGGTGTTTCCACCAGGTCAAAATTTGGATTCGGTGAACTCGAGGAGCTACCCTGGACAACCTTCGCGGCGAAGGTGATCAGATCGTCTCGCGCAACCGTCGTGCCTGTGTTCTTTCACGGCGAAAACAGCCGACTGTTTCACTTTATCTCCGGCTTCTTAATGACCCTGCGCCTGGCACTCTATATCCACGAGGTGACGCGTCGCATGCACACGGCGTTTCGACTGACACTGGGTGAACCCATCCCTTTTGAGGATCTCGAAGGCCTTGAACACCGCCAGGCCCTGACGGACCACCTGAAAGACCGGGTGGAATCTCTCGCAAACGAAACGAGCAAGCTGCCCACTTCGCTACACCCGCTTATATCAGGTACCTGATTATCACCCCGGTGACGTAAGCTAAGGCAACCGCCACCGGAGCACCACATTGCCAGACATTACTATCTACGGCCCTCGCGTATCCACGTTCGTGCGAATCGTCGCCATTGTCGCGGAAGAAAAAGGGCTTACCTGGGAGATTGTTCCTGCCGCAGCGAGGACAGAGGAGCAAAGGCAGCGCCACCCTTTTCAGCGTGTACCCGCCGTCGAGATTGGTGACGAAAAACTGTTCGAGACTGACGCAATCGCCCGTTACATCGATGAGGCATTTGAAGGCCCGGCGCTGCAACCTGACTCACCACGCGCACGCGCCGAGATGCAGAAATGGATGTCGGTCATGCAGCACTACTATTTCCCAACCACTGAAATCGGCCTGGTAGGCCCACGTTTGCTGGCACCTGCACAAGGTGCCCCCGTTGACGAACAGATGGTGGAGCGAGCGCTGCCATCAATCAGGTACCAGCTTTCCATCGCCGATGCTCACTTGTCCCAGAACACCTTTTTTGCTGGCAGTGATTGTTCCCTCGCGGACTTCTACCAGCAGGTCTGCTGGTGGGCAGTATGCCTGACTCCGGAGGGACGCAACCTGATCCAGCAATGCCCGAACCTGCTTCGCTGGCTCACCTTTATGATGGGCAGGCCCAGCGCGGCAGCAACCGCCTGGCCGAACGAGTCAGGCTATATCGAGAGCCTGTCCTGATCTCACAGGGTGGCCTGCGATCAAGAATCTTAAGCACCAGATACCTTACATTTCTATGCTAAACCTCGCTGACGTCTGGTGGTACATTGGTTCAACAGACTCACCGGTGATCACCAATGGCAGACACCGCCACCTACAAACCCGATATTTTCGATGTCGCTGACGAGCGGGCCGCAAAGGGCATCATCCTGACGCCCGAAGGCACTTCCACAGACGAAAGATGGCGGGTTGAAACACCGTTTCTTGTCGATCTCATTGCCGAGGCAACAAACATCAACGAGCGCAGTGTCCTGGTGGACTACGGCTGCGGCATCGGTCGACTCGCCAAACCCTTGATCGAAAGGTTTGGCTGCACCGTAATCGGCGTCGACATCAGCAAAAGCATGCGCCGGCTTGGTGTGGAATATGTGGATGATGATCGCTTCACGCCGATGTCGAGAGTGGCATTTGCGAGGCTCTATCGATCCCTTTCGGTGGATCTGGTTATTGCGTCCTGGATACTGCAACACTGTCCCCAGGTGTACCAGGACCTGGACTTTATTAAAGGTTGCCTGCACCAGCAGGGCGGTCTCTTTGTTGTAAACAACAAGTCGGGAATGGCCATACCAACTGACAAGGGATGGTTGCACGATGGCTATGACCTTTGGGGCAGACTGGAAGCCGACTACACCGCTGAGAAGGATCATGAGTTCCCTGCTGACTGGCCGGATCTTCTCGTTCGCAGAAACGGTCGAATCGCGTATCTACGGCCACGCTTGCACGCGTGAAAGGTTAACCAGGTGTATCTGTGTTGATCAGCGCAGTTAACTGATCGAAAGCAAGCGGCATCGGCGGCCTCAGAAAACCGAGTGCCTTCACATCTTCTGTCCATTGGGCAAGCGGCATGGCTTTGGAGTAGCTGGCACCGCCGACAACCTTACTCATTCGTGACAGTGCCGTTTCTATCAGCTCAGCGCAGGCGACCTTCGCATGCATGGCGTCTGCCTGCATCGTTTCGGATTCACTCTCAATTGATCGCAGCGCACCCTGGTAAGCCTGTTCAGCAAGCCATAACTCATTCCGGCAGCGCGTCCATTCGGTCACTTCATATGGCCGCATCGTGTCCAGCTTGCCGCCGACCTTCTGCTTCGCAAAGGCAAGGGCGTTGTCCGCAACACCCAACACGACACCCGTAAACAGCATGTTGCTCATCGCGCTTGAAGACGCAGCGCAACGAATAAGCACCTCTCGAGTCACGGCGCGTGTAGAAGGGAAATCTGTGAACCTGAAGGCATGAGACTGGGTTGCTGACATACCCATACCATCCCAGGGCACGATCATGTGGCAGCCTGTGGAGCCATCCCACGGTTCATCGCGAGTTTCCACCCAGAAGAGATCCGGCAGGTCCGCGTCTTCACACTTTCCGGTTGTCACCATGTACCTGGCGTGGCCTGAACCACTGCCGAAGTGTTTATCCCCGGAGAGGAGGAACGTATTGCCGTCTTTGTGTTTTGCTGCCGTTTTGGTCCTGAGGATATCGCCACCAGATCCTGGCTCTGAGGTAACCGTGCCCCACCAGTCTTCCTTCGCGCTATCAATCACCCATTGCCGCTGCTGGACCCAGGCTTCCTGAGCATCATCAACCTCAGGCACCGAAAGAAAGAAAGTAATTACCGCGGGATGCATTGCAGAAACCAGGGCAACCGACGGATCACCGTGTGCGAGCGTCCTCACCATCATCGAATAGGATCGCGCAGATCCTGACAGACCTCGCCAGAGCCCACCCTGCTCTTCAGGCACGCCAGTCATGAGAAACCCGGCCGCCTTGATCTGCTCGAAGTCGGCAGGATCAAGCTCGCGGCGCTTCTGCCGGCCCACCGTATCTTGCGCAAATGATGTGGCGATGCGTTCCAGCTCTGAGATGACTGCCTGGCTTTCCATAAATACTCCTTCAGCGGCAACGCATCTTACTATCTACAGATGTTAAACTGCAGGTATGCAACTCGCCTTTGACAACACCTACAGCCAACTGCCGGGCCAGCTTTACTCAAAGCAGGCTCCCACACCCGTATCTGAACCCGGATTAATTCGGGTAAATCACGCACTTGCTGAACTACTGGGCATTGACCCAGCCTGGCTTGAGTCTGAAGAAGGCGTGAAGATCGTCGCGGGAAACCTTGTGCCGGAAGGTGCCGACCCCATTGCCACGGTCTACGCGGGCCACCAGTTCGGCAGCTGGAATCCCCAGCTTGGCGACGGACGCGCCGTGTTACTTGGCGAGGTGGTAGGTAAAGACGGCGAACGATACGACATCCAGCTGAAAGGCTCCGGGCAGACACCCTACTCGCGTATGGGTGACGGGCGTGCGCCGCTCGGCCCTGTGCTGCGTGAGTACATTGTCAGTGAAGCCATGTACGCCCTCGGCGTACCGACAAGCCGGATGCTCGCCGCTGTCACCACCGGTGACCCGGTGTTCCGTGAAGAGTCACTTCCAGGTGGAGTGTTGGCCAGGGTAGCAAAGAGCCACATTCGTTTCGGCACGTTCCAGTTCTTCGCCGCTCGCGAAGACATCGAAGCGCTGCGTGCGCTGACCGACCATGTTATTGATCGACACTACCCCGATGCGCGGCAAGCCGACAACCCGGTACAGGCCATGTTTGAAATGGTCTGCGCGGCCCAGGCGAAACTTGTGGTGAGCTGGCAGATGCTGGGCTTTATCCACGGCGTGATGAATACGGACAACATGCTGCTGTCCGGTGAGACGATCGACTATGGTCCGTGTGCGTTCATGGATACCTACGACCCTGAAACTGTCTTCAGCTCAATCGATCACGGCGGCAGGTACGCCTACCGGAACCAACCCGGCATCGCACACTGGAATCTTGCCTGCCTTGCCCAGGCACTGGTGCCGGTACTGGATGACAACGAAGACAAAGCGGTTGAACTCGCTCGAGATACGCTGGAGAAGTTCCCGGGCTTCTTCCTCGATGAAAACATCAGCGGCCTGCGACGGAAGCTTGGTTTGCAGACTATGCAAGACGATGATGAGGCACTCGCTAAAGACTTCCTCGATCTGCTCGAGTCAACCCAGAGTGATTTCACACTGGCGTTTCGCCGACTCAGTGAACTCGTCAGCGATTCAGGCGAAGACAGCGTACAGGACCTGTACGATTTTGACGATGCTTGTGCACCATGGTTATCCCGTTGGCGCGCAAGACTTGAAGGCGAAACAAGACCAGCAGATGAGATCCAGGCGGGCATGCTCGCGGTAAACCCGGCACTGGTACCACGCAACCATCTTGTCGAAGAAGCCATTAACGCCGCCCAGACTGACAACGACTTTTCGGTGTTTCACACCCTGGTAGATACGCTTTCCACGCCCTTCACGTACGCGCCTCACCTGGCAAAATTTGCCACGCCACCGCAGCCTGGTGAGGTGGTCAGGCAGACCTTCTGCGGCACCTGAAAATGCGCAAATCCGCTGCTGTTTTTTGCACCAAAATTGGTCAAAAACCTCATCTAAAACAGCAAGTTGCGTTATGTACCTCAAGAAATCCCGAAAATAGTCGCAAAAATGGCTGAAAGGCCGTTGTAAACGCGATTTCACTCGGGCACTATGCAGGCTGCCTTTGTGCCCGGTGTGCGCAGGCATGCACAATCCGTGCTGCAAAGGCCGCTAATAAGCTACTGATTCATAATGAGTTTTTCATACTGAAATCATCCGTGATCTAGCACGGTCTTGGTTTTTGGGGGAAGTAGCAAAAAAAACTAAAACTAGAGGGGAAACGTCGTGAAGAAACTATTTTCTTTCGGCCTTGCTGTGGTTTGTGCTTTTGGTTTTGCCAGCACAGCCTTTGCTGAGTCCAGGCAGCTCGAAGAAGTTGTAGTGACTGCCGAACGTCAGGAAGCATCGATTTCTGACACATCCATCTCCATCTCTGCATTTACGTCTGAACAAATCGAAGACTTCGGTCTGCGTGATCAGGCTGACCTGCAGAACCTCGTCCCTGCCACCGTCATCCTTCCATATGACGCCGCGATCCGCGGAGTGGGCAGGAACTTCCGAAGCCTGGGGGGAGATCCAGGTATTTCCACTTACATTAACAGCGTGTATTCGGAAGACCTTTACACCGCCACCATCCAGAGCTTCTGGGATATCGACCGGGTAGAAATCCTGCGTGGTCCCCAGGGCACACTGTATGGTCGTAACGCTATCGGCGGTGCAATGAACTTCATTCACAAGCGCCCGACCCAGGAATTTGAAGCTTCTTTCAAAACTGTGATCGGCAACCACGACATGGTCGACTTCTACGGTGCGATCTCTGGTCCGCTTATTGAAGACACCCTCGCGGGTCGATTCACCTGGACTAATCGTGAGCGTGACGGCTACATCGAAGATCTCGGTGGCGGTCCTGACCTCGACAGCCGCGGCGAAGAAAACTACGCCGTGCAGTTGAACTGGACACCGCGTGACGATCTCGAGTTCAACATCCGCACCAACAAGATCTCGGTACACCGGGTGATGGCTGGTGGTGACGGTGGCGGCGCCATTGTCTTCGCTGGTGAGAACATGGACGGTTCACGTAACTACGATCGTCTTGTTAACGGTTACCGTCGTGTTGATCCAAACCAGACTGACCCACGCGCACCAGACTACCTGGTACCAGAGTGGGACGTATTCCAGTTCACCAACCCAACCACAGGTGAAGTTGTACCTGGCCAGTACCGTCGTGCTGGTGTAGACGTTGGCGTTCGTGACAACGGTCAGTCCAACTCATTCAACCGCCTGAACCATGCCTTCGGTGACACCCTTGATCCATACGAGTGTGTATTCCTCGACAAGGACAACATCGACGGGGATGACCTTTGCGCACAGACCAACGGCCACAACCTCGAAGACTTCGAGCAGACTGGTATGCAGTTTGAAGCCAACTGGGATATTTCAGACACCCTGTCCATGAAGTACATCTTTGGCACCAGCCGCTACTCTTATGAGCGAATCACTGATGATGATTCTTCGCGCAGCCAGGCTCGTGACCTCGCGTTCTACGTGAACCACGAGATGCAGCACGACTCTCATGAGATCCAGGCGTTCTACGACATCAACGACAACATCTCTGTTACATCCGGTGTGTTCTGGTACATCGCCAAGATCGACCAGCGCGGTGACTTCTATGACACTACCCAGGATGGCAACAGTCTGTACGCGTACGATGCCGCGGCTAACGACCCATTCCATGTTGGTCTCGCTGGCTTCCCGCAGCAGCCAAGCCTGTTCACTGCTCGCGACTGCCGCAATGCACTGCGTGCAGGTCAGGGTTGCTTTGACTTCGTAGCCGGCCCGCTGACTGAAGAACTGCCAGAAGGTGGTACTTACGTTCAGCTTGGTCAGTGGAACGGTGACCCCACCGCCACCACTCAGATCAAGCACGGCCCGCTGACACAGGAAACTTATCTTGAGTACGGCACACGCTCCAAGCGTCGTGCATACGCTGCTTACACCCAGGGCGTATGGGACATCAACGATGAGTTCACTCTGACTCTCGGTCTGCGTTACGCGGAAGATGATTTCTCTGGTGAAGAGAACCTCCTGATCCCGACGAACATCTCAGCGTTTAACCCGATTATTGAAGGTAACTTCAACAGTGCCGCTCTTGGCCTTGGCGATTCCACGCTGGACGGTTGGGCTAACTTCAACATCATCCGTGGTGCACTGGATCCGGTTACACTGGCGCCTACTGGCGCAGTTGACCCATGGGTTGACGGTCTGCCTGCCTACGTTTCTGTTCACAGGAACCTGGACAGGGTTGATACGAAGACAACCTTCCGCATCAACCTCGACTGGACGCCAAACGAACGTGACCTGTGGTACTTCTCTGCGACTTCAGGCTATCGCTCAGGCGGCTTCAACCTGGTGTTCTTCTCAACGACGTTCACCTACGACCCGGAAGAGCTGATCGCATACGAGATTGGTTATAAGGGCCAGTTCTTCAACGACACCCTGCAGGTGTTTGCTTCAACCTACCTGTATGACTACGAAAATATTCATACATTTGGTAGCGAAGTATCACAGGCAACTGGTGGTACCACGTCTTCCGTACTGGAAGCACCTGGCGCTGAAATCTACGGTCTTGAAGGTGAAATCCTCTGGCTGGCAACTGACAGCATCACAGTCGGTGGTAACTTCAGCTACACGCCGAGTGAGTACACCAAGTCTCTGTTTATCCAGGACGCAAACGATCCACGCTTCCCGGATGACCTGATTCCAAACCAGGACACAGCCCTCGACATCAAAGGTAACCGCGTACTGCAGGTACCTGAGTACAAGGGTTCTGCGTTTGTAACCTGGGACAAGCCGCTTGGTGATCGTGGTGATCTGTCGCTGACTTTCTCAGCCAGCTGGATCTCCGAGGTTTACTTCAGCCAGTTCGAAACCGACCTGGACGAAGCACCTGCTTACGAGCGTTATGACCTTCGTGGCACCTGGATGAGCCCAGACAAGAACTGGGTTGTTACCGGTTTCGTTCACAACCTGCTGGATGAAATTGGCATTCGCCAGATCGAAGGCCACGGTGCAGACGATGGTTATCGTCGTACCGGTCAGGTTACTGAACCACGTCTTTACGGCGTTGAGGTTACCTGGAACCTGAACTAACTCATGGCGAGTTAATTCAAAAGTCGAAACGCTACTTTCTCGACTAATAAAAAGGCGCTCTAAGGGCGCCTTTTTTTATGCATAAATGGAATTAGCCGAGCGGGCTACATTTCGTTGATGTCTGCCCTTTTATGTGAAATATTGGTTGTACCTTAAATAAGTTGTTTTGAGGGGAGCCTAACGCGCAACGCTGTAACGACGCGACAAGCTACTAAAAGAAGTACAAAAACAAGAAGTACAACAATAAAGGGGAAACGTCGTGAAGAAACTATTCACCGTCGGCCTGTCGGTCGTGGTGGGGCTTTGTATGTCCATCACTGCACTGGCAGAATCCAGTGGTCGTCAACTTGAAGAGGTTGTGGTCACCGCCGAACGTCAGGAAGCATCGATTTCTGACACATCCATCTCCATCTCTGCATTTACGTCTGAGCAAATTGCCGAATTCGGTTTACGTGACCAGGCAGACCTGCAGAACCTCGTACCTGCCACCGTCATCCTTCCATATGACGCCGCGATCCGCGGAGTGGGCAGGAACTTCCGAAGCCTGGGGGGAGATCCAGGTATTTCTACATACATTAACGGTGTGTATTCGGAAGACCTCTACACCGCCACCATTCAGTCCTTCTGGGATATCGACAGGGTAGAAATCCTGCGCGGTCCCCAGGGCACACTGTATGGTCGTAACGCCATCGGCGGTGCAATGAACTTCATTCACAAACGACCAACGCAGGAGTTTGAGGCTTCCTTCAAGACTGTAGTTGGTAACCACGACATGGTCGACTTCTACGGTGCGATCTCTGGTCCGCTTATTGAAGACACCCTCGCAGGTCGATTCACCTGGACCAATCGCGAACGTGACGGCTACGTGAAAGATCTGGGTGGTGGTCCTGACCTCGACAGTCGCGGCGAAGAAAACTACGCCGTGCAGTTGAACTGGACACCGCGTGATGATCTTGAGTTCAACATCCGCACCAACAAGATCACGGTTCACCGTGTGATGGGTGGTGGTGACGGTGGTGGGGCCATCGTCTTCTTCGGTGAGAACGCCGACGGTTCACGAAACTACACTCGTCTTGTGAACGGCTATCGACGTGTTGATCCAGCACAAACTGATCCACGGGCAACCAACTACCTTGACCCAAGCATGGAAGTGTTCAACTTCACCAACCCAAGTACGGGCGAAGTTGTACCAGGCCAGTATCGTCGTGCAGGTGTTGACGTTGGTAACGTAACCAACGGCCAGTCCAACGCTTTCAACAGGATTGCAGAAGGCTTCGGTGAAACCGCCTCTCCATGGGAATGTGTATTCATCGACAAGGACAGCATCGACGGTGATGACCTTTGTGCTTTTACAAATGGTCACAACCTCGAGGACTTCGAACAGACCGGTATGCAGTTTGACGTGAACTGGGATATCTCAGACACACTGTCCATGAAGTATATCTTCGGTACCAGCCGCTACTCTTATGAGCGAATCACTGATGACGATTCCTCGCGCAGCACCGTTCGTGATAACGAGTTCTACGTTAACCACGAAATGCAGCACGACTCTCATGAGATCCAGGCGTTCTATGACATCAACGACAACATCTCTGTTACATCCGGTGTGTTCTGGTACATCGCCAAGATCGACCAGCGCGGTGACTTCTTTGACACCACGCAGGACGGCAACAGTCTGTATGCAGTAGATGCAAGCAACGATCCATTCCACTTTGGTTCAGTCTTCCCGGATGCACCAACTGTTGGACTTTTCTCAGCACGTAACTGCCGCGATGCTATTCGCCTCACCGGCAGCTGTACCCAATGGAACGGTGCAGTCCTAACTGAGGAACTTCCAGAGGGCACTTCTTACGTTGAAGTTGGCCCATGGAGTGGTGATGACGGCAACGGCTGGAGCCCCAGGATCAAGCACGGTCCTGAGACCGCTGAAACCTATCTTGAGTATGGTACACGCTCCAAGCGTCGCGCATGGGCTGCTTACACCCAGGGTGTATGGGATATCAACGATGAGTTCACTTTGACTCTCGGCCTGCGTTACGCGGAGGATGATTTCCGCGGCCAGGAAAACCTGGTTATCCCCACCATCATTGATGCGTTCACCCAGGCGACACAGGGCATCTTCTCAAGTGCAGCACTCGGTATTGGTGACTCCACCCTCGACGGATGGGCAAACTTCAACATCCTGCGTGGTGCAATCGACGCTGAGACGCTGCAGCCAACCGGCGTGGTTGATCCATGGGTTGATGGTTTCGCTTCCTACGTTTCTGTTCACAGGAACATGGAACGCGTTGATGAGAAGACAACCTTGCGTATCAACCTGGACTGGACACCTAACGATCGTGACCTGTGGTACTTCTCTGCCACGTCTGGTTACCGTTCTGGTGGCTTCAACCTCGTATTCTTCTCCGCGACGCATACCTATGATCCGGAAGAGCTGATTGCTTACGAGATTGGCTACAAGGGCCAGTTCCTAAATGACACCCTGCAGGTGTTTGCTTCTACCTACCTGTATGACTACGAAAACATTCATACATTTGGTAGTGAGGTTTCACCAGCAACCGGTGGTACAACCACTTCGGTACTGGAAGCACCAGGTGCAGAGATCTACGGCTTTGAAGCTGAAATCCTCTGGCTGGCAACTGACAGCATCACCGTCGGCGGTAATGTGTCCTTCACGCCAAGTGAGTACACAGAAACACTGCTGATCCAGGACGCTGCAGATCCACGCTTCCCGGATGACCTGATTCCAAACCAGGACACCAACCTTGATATCAAGGGTAACCGCGTACTGCAGGTGCCTGACTACAAGGGTTCTGCGTTTGTAACCTGGGACAAGCCAATGGGTGACCGTGGTGACTTCTCACTCACGTTCTCAGCCAGCTGGATTTCTGAAGTTTACTTCAGCCAGTTCGAAACAGATCTGGACAGGGCGCCTGCCTATGAGCGCTACGACCTTCGTGGCACCTGGATGAGCCCTAACAAGAACTGGATCGTCACCGGTTTCGTTCACAACCTGCTCGACGAAGTTGGTATTCGTCAGATTGAGCCACACGGTTCAACTGATGGCTATCGTCGAACTGGTCAGGTCACAGAGCCTCAGCTCTATGGTCTGGAAGTGACGTGGAACCTGAACTAACAGAACATTAGTTCGAACGAAAAAGGCGCTCTTCGGAGCGCCTTTTTTATGCGTTTTCAGAAGCCTTCAGCAGTCTCAGGCACAACATCCGGGAGATGTTGAGCAGCAGGTGCGCTGCTATCTCGGGATCTTCTTTCATGATGAGGCGGATCTGCGCTTCAGAAAGCGCTAGCACCCTCACCTCATCGGTTGCAGCAAACACATCCTGCGTCCTCGGCATACCGAGCAGAAACGCCATCTCTCCAAACAGGTCGCCCGGGGTAAAAAGCGCCAGCACATCAGCGCCGTCACGCACCTCTACAACTCCGTTTAGCACCACATACATGTGATTGGCAGTGTTACCCTTCAATATCAGGACGTCGCCCGCGTTGCACTCGAGAATACTGCCGCGCTCAAGGCAACGAGCACGCTGGTCTTCAGTCATTCCCGAGAATGGATCAATATCCGAGGGAGAGAGCTTTTCCAGCTCTCCAAAGACACCCGACCAGTAATCATCCGCCAGGCTGAACTTCTGGCTTTGAGTGCCCGCTCTCGATGTTTTCTCTTCAGCAACCTGCGGTATCCGCGCATCCGCGCCAAAATCCTTGAGCGCGTTGCCCATCGGTGAGCCAATGAACTGCAGGTAATCAACGTCTTCTGCCAGGATCACCAGCAGGATCAGGTAACCCACATCGGGGCTGTTGTAGTTGGTTTTCGAGTAGGGCCTGAAACCGAGTCCCATGTAGAGATTTAAGAGATGGGGTTCGCAATCACCAAACACCAGCTGTATACGATGCTCATTTACAAACGACATGTACCACTCAAACATGCGCAGCAGTACATCACTGCCTCGACACTCAGGCACGACGAAGAAACGTTCACCAATGACGATCTCCTGCGGCTGCACCTCGGCAAGAAACTCGCCCAACTGGTACTGCATCACATGCTGGGTTGAAAACTCAGCATCACCACCCCAGGTGTGCCGCATGGCACCAACAACTTTGCCATCGCGCACCATGTACACCTGCCGTGAGACCTCATCAATCTCTTCGTAGAAGGTTTCTTCACCGTGGTCCGCAACATCCAGGTACCGCTCAAGTTCGCCGATATAGGTCTGGTAGCGCAGACTGTAGATCAGTGCTTTTTCTTCATCTGTATGGGCGAGATAAATCCCATCAGGTTTTGCGATTGAGTTATCCATCCCAGCAGTCTGCGCCAGGACTTTCATGCAGACAACCTCCTTTTGTCGCCAGGTGGGTGCTGTCGCCGTACTGAGGGAATTCCATTAGCATAGAGGCTTTCCCGCGATCATGAGAAAGGACCAGACAATATGCACACTGGCGTACTGATCTTCCCAACCGACTACACCATTCGAATGGATGAACTGGCGCGCGAGCTTGAAAGCCGCGGGTTTGAATCGCTGTTTGTACCTGAGCATACGCATATCCCTGCCAGTCGGCAGTCGCCGTGGCCGGGTGGGCCTGACCTGCCACGTGAGTACTGGAGCTCGCTGGACCCGTTTGTTGCCCTGTCTTTTGCAGCGGCCGCCACTACCAACCTGAAATTGGGCACAGGCATTTGCCTGCTGCCACAGCGCGACACCATCACCACCGCAAAGTCGGTGGCGACGCTCGACCAGATGAGCAATGGACGTTTCATCTTCGGCATCGGCGGCGGCTGGAACAAGGAAGAAATGGCGCACCACGGGACAAGCTATGACATACGTTTCGCAAAGATGCGGGAACAGGTTCTCGCCATGAAAGAACTGTGGGGCAAAGAAGAAGCAGCTTTCCACGGCGAACACGTCAACTTTGACGCAAGCTGGGCTGAGCCAAAACCTGTGCAGCAACCAAACCCGCCAATTCTGCTTGGGGGTGAAACCGACTACACGTTGCGACGCATTGTTGAATACTGCGACGGCTGGCTACCACGTACCCGAAGCGATTTTGACGCAGCGGAGAACATCGCGCGACTCAAGAAATTCGCCGATGATGCTGGCCGTGATATGTCCACACTGACCGTCAATATATTCGGCGCGGCACCCAACAAGGACATCCTGGAAGGTTACCGTGACGCCGGGGTTACCCGCTCAATACTGCCGCTGCCTTCCGCTGATCGGGACAAGGTGCTCAGTATCCTGGATCGTTACAACGACCTGCTGTGATCCGAACACTGCTGACCACCCTGTTACTGGCAAGCTTTGCCAGCGCACATGCTTTTGAACCCGCCTCGAGCCGGGACGAAGTGCGCGACCGGATAACATCGTTACCTTCATCCGACATCTGGTGGACGGTTGAAGGTGAGGCGATGCTGTGGAACTTCAAAAACCTGCATCGAATCATGCCGACGGTTAACGTGTACCGAGCAGGCCAGGTCAGTCCGCTCGAGGAAGCACCCGATGAAAGGATTGCTGACTACATGGTGCAAACACCGGATGGGGACCTCCGGTTTGATGCCTCCCTTAGTAGCCGCTACTCATCAACCATGGGTATCGTCATCACGCATCGGGGTAGAGTTGTTTTCGAGCGCTACCCGCGCCAACAGCCCTATGAAAAGCCCGTCCATTGGTCCGTCACCAAGGCGCTTGTTGGCACCCTCATCGGCATTCTTGAAGCAAATGGGAAGATAGATACCGATACCGCTATCGAGCAGTACATCCCGACGCTCGGCGCTTCATCATTTAAAGGTATTACTGTTCGCAACATCCTCGACATGGCAACGGGCCTCGACTGTCCGGAAGAATACGAGGACAAGTCCTCCTGCTACTACCAGTATTCGATGACGGTGGGTGACGGGCATTGGAACGAGGCATCACCTGACAACCCTTACACGTTCACCGCTGGTGTCCAGGTTGAATCCTATGCACCGCAGGGCACTTCGTTTTCCTACTCGGGTATCAATACGTTTGTGCTTGCATGGCTGGTGGAAGAAGTCACCGGCATGCCATTCCAAGATGCGCTGAGCCAGTACATCTGGCGCAACATGGGCGCCGAACATGACGCCAGCATCATTGCTCCGCGTTTTGGTGTTGCCGTTTCACACGGCGGTCTGCTCGCAACGCTGCGGGACGTTGCCCGCTTCGGGATACTGCACACACCCAGTGCCGATGTGCTGTCAGCAGATACCATCGTGCCGCAAAGCTACGTTCATAAACTCCTGAACGATGGCCGTCCCGCAGCGCTGGCGCAACGCAGGTACCAATGGCCAGTGCCGGAAGATGCCAAACACAATATTTACCAGTGGGATTTTGTGTTTGAAAACGACGACATCTACAAAGGTGGCTGGGGCGGCCAGGGCTTGCTGGTGAACCCTACCCATGACTGGGTTGTCTCTTACACAGGCTACTTTTCGGAAAACAAAGAGGAGACCATCAACCTCCTGCCCATTGTTCGAGAGATGCTACAGACGCTTTATCAAAAAGAAGACCAGAAAGAAGAAAAATAACCGATGAAAGAAAACATCCCGGAACCCGAAGTTGACTGGTTCATTTTCTGGGGCGGTACGCTGATCCTGTTGGCGGTAGTCATCCCCATCGTCTTCATTCCTGATCTTTCCAAGCAGGTGATTCAGTCCGTCTTCACCTGGATAACGACGGAACTCGGCGTGCTTTATGTTGTGACGGCAACTCTTACTATCGGCTTCCTGCTCGTTGTCGCTGTCAGCGACTGGGGACGGATCGTCCTGGGCGAACCGGACGAGGCCTACTCCATGTTCAGCTGGATCTCCATGCTGTTCTGCTGTGGTATCGGTGCAGGCCTGATTTACTGGGGCGCAGCCGAATGGACCTATTACTACGTAGCACCTCCCTTCGGCGTTGAGCCCCGTTCCGATGAGGCCGTTATCTGGGCCTCAAGTTATGGCATGTTTCACTGGGGTCCGGTTGGCTGGGCGCTGTACACACTGCCTGCGGTGGCGCTGTGCTGCAGCTATCACCTGAAGAAAGTGCCCTCCCTGCGCCTGAGTGACGCGTGTGAACCGGTGCTCGGCAAGCTGAGCCAGGGCGCTGTGGGGCGGGTGATCGATCTCTTTTTCATCATCGGCCTGCTTGCCACAGCAGCGACAGGTATTGGGCTTGGTACTTCGGTGGTCACTTCATCTATTACCCGGGCGACCGGGCTGGAAGATGGCTTTCCCCATGCAGTTCGCGATCATCACGGTCATCTCTTCGCTCATCGCGTATTCGGTCTATCGGGGGCTGAATGACGGTATTCGCGTATTGAGCATCATCAACGCATCCCTTGCGCTGATCCTCGTTGCGTTTGTACTCATCGCCGGGCCAACCCGCTTCATCCTGGAAATGGGCGTGACGAGCATCGGCACCATCGCCCAGAACTTCATCAAGATGATGACCTGGGCTGACCCGATGGAACGCGCTAGCTTTGTTGAAAGCTGGACCGTCTTTTACTGGGCCTGGTGGCTTGCACTTGGCCCCTTCGTTGGCATGTTTGTGTGCAAGATTTCCGAAGGAAGAACAATCCGCGAAGTGATCTTCGGTACGCTGGGATTCGGCAGCCTTGGCTGCTGGATCTTCTTTATCGTGCTGGGCAATCACGCACTCTTCATGGAACTGTCCGGCGCCCTGCCGATCATAAAGGAGGCCCAGGAAGTTTCGCCCAGCGCGGCGATTGCCACGATTGTTGAACACCTGCCCATGGGCGGCTTCTGGCTGGTTTATCTTGGTGTGATCGGCGTGATCTTCACCGCGACAAGTTACGACTCTGCTTCCTATACGCTTGCCGCCGGTGCCAGCAGGAACCTGACCGAACACGCACACCCGAAAACCTGGCATCGGGTTTTCTGGGCAATATGTATTGGCATCCTGCCCATCAGCCTGCTTTCGCTGGGCGGCCTTCGCGTATTGCAGACCGCATCGATCGTTGCGTCATTGCCGCTGGTTGCCGTCTATGCATTGCTCGCTTTTTCCGCAGCGAGAACACTCAGGTCATCGGCTTAGACGATCGTCGCCAGCGCGTCGAGCACCTTGTTAGGTTGTTCCGACATCATTGAGTGACCACATGGGTCCAGCTTCACGACGTTGGCACCATCAATAATCTCGGCGACCTTGAGGGCGTTAACCGGCATGGTCATCTTGTCCTGCATGCCAACAACAATCAGCGTATTTGCCTTGATTGACGCGGCAAGTTCTTCACCATTACTGAACTCGTTGCAGGCATTAAAGTCAGCAAAGTAGACACCGTCCGCAGTACGCTCGATCAATCGCTGGCCGCCCATGGTCATACACATACCGGGATTCTCGTTGCCCCCCATAAGTCCAAAGCTGCTGTGACTCCAGGTGTTCGCCATATCGATGGCATCGTGGCTGTTGTCTCGAGCAGCATCGAGCAGTACCGCACCAACCGGCATTGGGGTAGACGTGCCAAGCAACGCCATGGCACGGGTTCGCTCCGGGTACTGCGCCGCAAAGCTCAACGCCACCAGTGAACCCATGCTGTGACCAACCACCGCCGCCTGTTCGATTTCCAGCACGTCCAGCGCAGATTTCAGCCAGGCGGACATCGCCTCGATGGACGCAAGCGGCTCACCGGACGAGCGACCATGTGCGGGCAGATCAAACGCAAACACGTTGTAACCATGTCGGGCAAAGTATCTTGAGCACATCGTCCAGACACTGTGATCCATACCTGCGCCATGAACAAACACCACGCTTTGCTGCTCCGCCTTAATGCTGCCGTTGCCAACGGAGTAAAACGTTTTTTCACCATTCACTTCGATATACATAGCTGTTACCTCTGCGATGCTCTGAGACCTGCCTTGAGGTCAGCCAATAGATCTGCGGGGTCTTCAAGGCCGACGGAAATCCGGATCAGACCTTCTGATATTCCTGCAGCCTTGAGTGCGTCACTGTCCATTCGATGATGGGTGGTGCTCGCCGGGTGAATCACCAGCGATTTGGCATCACCGACGTTGGCCAGGTGTGAGAAGACGCTGAGGCTTTCAATGAACTTGATGCCTGCTTCCCTGCCACCCTTGATATCAAAGCAGAACACCGCGCCTGCCCCTTTTGGCAGCAGTTCTTTTGCCAGGGCATGATCGGGGTGTGACTCGAGCATTGGGTGGGTGACGCTTTCTATCGCCTCGTGTTCTGAAAGGTATTCAACCACGGCTTTCGTGTTTGACATGTGCTTGTCCATGCGCAGGGACAGGGTTTCAATGCCCTGCATGATATGGAACGCGGTGGTTGGGCTCATGCAGGCACCAAAGTCCCGCAGGCCTTCTTTTCTTGCCCGTGTGATAAACGCAGCCGGACCAAACTCTTCCGCAAAGTTGAGGTTATGAAAACCAGCGTAGGGTTCCACCATCGTTGAATGTTTGCCAGACGCTTCCCAATCAAAGGTGCCGCCATCAACCAGCAGGCCGCCGATCACGACACCGTGACCAGACAGGAACTTGGTTGCCGAGTGCATGACAATGTCTGCGCCATGATCAATCGGTTTGCAGAGATAGGGGGTTGAAAACGTTGCGTCCACCATCAGCGGCAAACCTGCTTCGTGCGCAATCGCTGACAGCTCAGGCACATTGAGTACTTCAACACCCGGGTTGCCGACAATCTCGCCAAAGATCAGCCTTGTATTCGGCTGGATCGCTTCCTTGAATGCATTCATGTCGCGTGGATCGACAAAGGTTGTCTCGATGCCAAACCGCCTGAGCGTATAATCGAGCAGGTTGTGTGTGCCGCCATAGATACTGCGCGAGGCAACAATGTGTTCACCTGCACTGACAATCGTTGTGACACCCAGGTGCATCGCCGCCTGGCCACTTGCTGTAGCAATTGCACCAACACCGTTATCGAGCGATGCAATGCGTTCTTCGAGCACAGCATTGGTCGGGTTGGAGAGCCGTGAATAAACGTGCCCTGCCCGCTCGATGTTAAAAAGGCCAACCGCAAAATCCGTATCCTTAAAGACGTAGGATGCCGTCTGGTAAATCGGCGTGGCCCGCGCCCCGGTGCTCGGGTCGGGCTGCTGGCCTGCGTGCAGGGATAACGTGTCAAAACCGTAGGTGGGTGGCTTGGCCATCCGGGTTCTCCGCTCAGAATTTCAGCCCGCCAAGATACAGGAATCACGCAGGCCAGTCAGCCGATGAAACGACCTGAAACGTCATTAATACCGGCTTATCAGGCAGGGGTATCGCTGTTTGACATGGTATACACTCGAAGGACACATCGCGCTGAAGCACAGGGAGTTAAACGGGAGCATGACGGAATTCATTCGTACACCTGATGAGAATTTTGCCGGCCTTGCCGACTTTCCATTTGATCCGAACTATCACGCATGGAAGGACATGCGGATGCACTATATTGACGAGGGTCCGAAGGATGCCCCGGTGATGTTGCTGCTGCATGGCATGCCAACCTGGGGATACCTTTACCGCCACGTGATTCCGCCCCTGCTCAAAGCAGGCTACCGGTGTGTCGCCCCTGATCACCTTGGATTTGGCCGCTCAGACAAACCGACAGACCTGAACTTCTATACGATTGCGCGGCACACGGAAGTTCTCACCAGCCTGATCACTTCACTCGACCTGAATGACATCACGCTGGTCTGCCAGGACTGGGGTGGGCCGACAGGCCTTGCCCAGGCGACCATCATGCCGGAGAGGTTTTCGCGTCTGGTCATTATGAATACCTGGCTGCACCACGATGAATTTGAATACTCACCCGCGATTCGCGACTGGAACAAGAACTGGCACGAGGGCGGAAACTTCTGCCGAGAAAAACCGAACATGGGACTCCTGATGGTAGTGAGCGCGGGCCTGGTTGGACCTGACGTTGCGATGCCGGCGATGGCGGGGATGGCGCCATTGCCTGACTTTGAAGGCGAGGCAAGGAACATCTATGACGGCTTCTACGCGCCGATTAAAGATCAACCAGATGAGGCCTACAACGGTCTGCGACGCTTCCCACTCTCCATCTGCTTTGACAACTACGATGGTGGCAATGGCGCCATGCAGACCCATTGTTATAAAACCCTGCTCAACTGGGACAAGCCCTGCCATTTCATCTGGGGTATCACCGACGCGGTATTCACAGAAGACTGGGGAAGGCAGTGGGCCGGCCAGATGAACGCAACATTCAGCCCGATTGAGGGTGCAGGACACTTCCTGCAGAACACTCACGGCCCGCAGCTTGCCGAAACGCTGCTCACGAGAATCTCGGAGGAATAATATGTTTGAAATTCGCAACTACCACTACGACCCTGCCCAGTTTGATGCCTACAAAAAATGGGCGATTGACCTTGCGGTCCCCTACCTGAAAGCAAACCTCGACATCGTCGGCTTCTGGGTTGATGACGGCACCCCACCGGAGTTGTTAGGCGCCGACCCGGAGCCGCACAAACACGGCTCCGCCAACATCACCTGGATCATCCGCTGGGATTCCAAGGAAGCACGGGATGCCGGACACAAGGAGATCTTCCAGGGTGAAGGCTGGGCTGAGGTGTGGGCTGCGCATCCGGATGCTAATGGGTATCTGCAGATGGAAGCGAAGTTTGCGGAGGAGTTGTAGGGCTTTGGTACTATAGATCTCTCCGTTTCGCAGCCTTTGGCTGCTACAGTCGAGATGACGTTGACCTCTAAAACGCCGTCATCTCGACCGAAGCCGAAGGCGTAGCGGAGAGATCTCAACCCCAAAAAAACACCCCAATCCAGAGTTTCATCTTTAAACTTAGCATGCTATCGTCAAACCCAGGTCATCAAAGAATGAAAGGGGATTCTCATGTCCGACGAATGGCATTCATCGTGTTGCGTACTGTGCTCCGCTAACTGTGGCATCAAGGTCCAGCTTGGCGGCGAAGACGGTCGCGAACTGGTTCGCATCAAGGGAGACGAGGCCCACCCGGGTTCGCAGGGATACCTCTGCAACAAAGCTTCCCGCCTCAACCACTACATCAACGGCAAGGATCGAGTCCTGCATCCTCTGCGCAGGAATGCTGACGGCGGTTTTGATGAAGTCAGCTGGGATACTGCGATCAGTGAGATTGCAGCAAAGCTCACCAGCATCCGTGATGAACACGGCGGCGACAAGATCTTCTACTACGGCGGCGGTGGACAGGGTAACCACACCCCCGGGCTTTACTCTCGCAGCACTAACGAAACGTTGGGGATCAAGTACCGCTCCAACGCGCTGGCTCAGGAGAAGACCGGTGAGTTCTGGGTTTGCGAAGAAATGTTTGGCGGCTGGCCACACCCTGATATGGAGCACTGTGAGGTAGCGGTTTTTGTCGGTAAAAACCCGTGGCACTCCCACGGCATCCAGCGCGCCCGCGCCACGCTGCGTGAAATCAACAAGGACCCCAATCGCAAGATGATTGTGATTGATCCAAAACGCACCGAGACTGCTGACCTGGCTGATATTCACCTGGCGGTGACACCCGCACGCGACGCATGGCTTTTTGCTGCTATTGCGGCCGTCATTGTCCAGCAGGAAATGTACGATGCCGAATTCATGGCGGCACGTGTTGAAGGTCATGAGAACCTGTTCGACGTACTGCGCGCCATTGATGTTGATGAGTTTGCGGACATCTGCGGCATTACGCGTGAACAGATTGAAGAGACTGCACAGGTCATCGCAGACGCGTAGAGCGTGGCGGTACTGGAAGACCTTGGCACACAGATGAACCGCCACTCGACGCTGGTCTCATACCTGCAGCGCCTGATGTGGATTACGACCGGTAACTTTGGCCGTAAAGGCACCAACAATGTAGCGCTTGGATTTGGTGGCATTGGCGGCGGTCACAGGGCAGGCAAGACGCCCGTGACAGGCGCACCTATCATCGCCGGGCTGATCCCGTGTAACTCGGTTGCTGAAGAGATCCTGACCGATCATCCGGATCGATTCCGGGCAATGATCGTCGACTCCGGCAACCCGGTTCACTCGTTAGCAGAGAGCCAGAAATTCCGTGAGGCGATGGCGAAGCTGGATTGCACCGTGGTTATTGACGTCTTCATGACAGAAACGGCGATGGAAGCCGACTACGTTTTGCCTGCTGCTAACCAGTACGAGAAAGCGGAAGCCACCTTTTTTAACTTTGAGTTCCCGAACAACTACTTCCATGTCAGGACGCCGCTTTTCAAAGCACCTGACTCCGTACTGCCGGAATGTGAAATTCACTCACGGCTGGTGGAAGCCATGGGTGCGATGCCGCAGGATATTGTCGACAGCTGGAATGCTGCGCTAGAAGACTCACGTGTCGCCTTTTCAATAAAGGTCCTGGAGGATATGTCTGCAAACCCAGCCATCATGGGCATCATGCCAGCGCTCTTGCACCGCACACTTGCCAGGACACTGCCTGAAGGTATGGAAAACGCGGTGGGTGTCTGGGCACTAGCGCAGGAATTCTCAATGCGAAACCCTGAGCAACTGCAGGCCGCTGGCATCACTGATGCCGGTGAAGGTCTCGGCAACGCGCTGTTTGATGCGCTGCTGGCAGGTAAATCCGGTACCGTCTTTTCTTCAGAAGGCTGGGACGGCTCCATGAATCGTCTGAAGGGCGGCAAGATCAACCTCAGCAATCCGGAATTGATCGAGGAAATCGGCGTACTGGAAGAAGGTGCTCCTAGTGAGGCAACCGGCGACTTCCCGTTCCTGCTGTCTGCCGGAGAACGCCGCGCTTTCACGGCTAACACCATCATGCGTGATCCGGAGTGGCGCCGAAAGGACTTCGATGGCGCGCTGCTGATGAACCCGGATGATGCTGCCAGGTTGAATCTTGGCAGTGGTTCGACGGCCACCGTTACATCAACAACAGGCGTGGTCACGGCGCTCGTCGAAACCTCTGACCGCATGATGCGCGGGCACGTATCGCTGCCCAACGGCCTTGGCCTGCACTACCCCGACGAAAACGGAGAAAGCAGGTTACATGGTGTTGCACCGAACGAACTGACTTCGCTGGACGACCGGGACAAGTTCGCAGGCACGCCCTGGCACAAAAGCGTACCGGTCAGGATAGAAGCCGGATAAGACTCCATACCGCTGCTTCCCGGCCCTGGGAAGCAGCGCGCTCGTCCGTGAAAACCTTTATTTTGCAGCGCCGCATAGGTAAAGTGCGCCGCTAAGCCTTCCAGTCATCACGATCATGAAAAGCACAAAATCTCTCTATACATTTGTTCTCGCTTCGCTGCTCGCCAGCCCCGCTCTCGCAGAACCTATCCATCAGGGCCTGTCCGATAAATGGCGCTTTGATTTCACTGCGGTGTCCTATTCACCGGAAGCGACCCTGCGTTCCACCGTACCAGGTGACCCGCCAACAGAAGTCACACTGGATGACCTGAACGCGGATGATGACGAGACGACCGGGCAGTTCTCCATTACCGGGCGTTTTTCAGACAAGTGGCGCGCTTCGTTTGCCTACACCGATCTTTCGGTGTCTGGCTACAACATTAACTCTCGCAACTTCAACTTTGATGGCGTTGACTATCCGCTCCAGACGGAGTTGGACACTGAGCTTGATGTGACAATGTACATCGCCGCCGTGGACTATGCGATCCACCAGTCGGATACGACAGAGTTTGGTATCGGCGCCGGTCTTCACGCAATCGACCTTGATATCAGCTTTGTCGGTTCACTGAACGGCATCACCGTTGGCAGTTCATCAGAAGACTTCCTGGCGCCACTGCCAAACATTCGCGGTTACGTGCGTCATGCGTTTAACGAAAAGTGGTTGTTCGGCGCCGGTATCGGCTGGATGGGTGCTGAGATTGACGAGTATGACGGCAGCCTGCTCCTGGGCTCGGCGTTCCTGGACTATCGTATCAACAACAATTGGACGCTGGGTGTGAACTACCAGTACATCGAGATCGATCTGGAGATTGACGACAACCTGAGTGAAGACGAATACGACGTCGAACTGCCCGGGCTTGGCATCAGCGTAACTTACAGCATCCCCAAGTAGGCTCCTTGGTTCCCATCTCTAGGCAACCTTCTGTGTTGCCTCTTCATTGATATTCACAAGCAGATTTTCCATTCCCCGCACCAGGGGAATGGGCGTCCATTCAATCTCCTGCTCCGCCAGGGTCATATTCGGGAAACGGTCAAACAACCGGTTAAACGCCACCTTAGCCTCAAGTCGCGCCAGGTTCAGGCCGAGGCAAAGGTGTGGACCATAACCGAATGAAACGTGTTTGATGTCTTTACGCGTCACATCAAACACATCAGGGTTCTCATTCGCAGCCGGATCCCGGTTCGCCGCAGCAATCACCGGCACAACCAGCTGCCCCGCCTTCACCTTCTTACCGTGGTATTCAATATCTTCATGGGCATAACGCGGCATCAGCTGTACGGGCGGCTCGTAGCGCAGCATCTCTTCAATCGCATTTGGCATCAGTTCACGGTCACGCTTGAGCAGTTCAAACTGGTCGGGATGTTGTAACAGGGTATAGAGACCATTGCTGATCAGCCTGGTTGTCGTCTCATGACCTGCTACCAGTAACAGCACGCAGGTACTGTACATCTCCTCACTGGTCAGGCGATCGCCCTCTTCCTCGGCCGCAATCAATCTTGCTATCAGGTCCTGACCCGGCGACGCTCGCTTTACCTCAATGACTTCCTTGAAGTACTCGTTGAGCTGTTCAGATGCAATGGCACCCTCCTCCATCTTCTCATCATCACCTATTGCCGTGACGCCAAGCAGCCGGTTGGACATATCCTGAAACTTGTCGAGATCGGCTGCAGGCAGGCCAAGCAGCTCGGCAATCACAATTGCGGGTAGTGGTTTCGCAAGTTGATCGACAATATCGTACTGCCCACTTCCCTCGTCGTAATCAGCCAGGCAACGATCCAAGATCTCAGCGATGCGCGGCTCCATGGAAAGAATGTACTTGTGGTTAAAACCATGGGTGACGAGTTTGCGAAGGCGCGTGTGATCCGGCGCGTCAAGCTGAAGCATGGTTGGATTATCAATAAAGGGGACACGCCCGTCCGGTGATGCCGCTTTTATCGTTCGCGTCAGGAACTTGTTTCGACGAATGTCTGATGAAAACCTCGGGTCGAGGAACAGCTGCTGGGCCTCTTCAAAACCCAGCACCATCCAGCCACGATTGGTGTAGGTCCTGAGCACCTTGGCCTTGTTACGTAGCATATTCCAGCCACGATAAGGGTCACGCAGGTCTTCTTCGATAGGGATGCCATGATTACTGCCGGTAATCAGGCGGTCAGCGATACGCAGTACGAAGAATGCTACCTGACCGAGCGCAAGCAGAAGTTTTCTTTTCATAGATGAACCCCTTGCAACAGTTCACCCTAACTTACCCAACTCTGCCTGGCGCAACAACGCCGCCTGGTCAGCTTCTCTAAGTTATTGAATTTTATGGGCGTAAATAGTCTGGTTCAGTCGATAATTGACTGGTAAGCCCGCACCCTCAGCTCACGCCGAATCGGATAGGTAGACGACGGGATCAACTGCGTCAGGAAAATCACGTACATATCCTGCACCGGGTCGAGCCAGAAAAACGTACTGGCCGCACCACCCCAGTGGTATTCGCCCACGGAAGTAATGATGCTCGCCTTCACCGGATCCAGCACCACGGCAAAACCCAGGCCAAAGCCAATGCCATCGTAGTTGGTTTCACTCCAGACAGGCTGGCCCATTGCGGCCATGTCCTTGTTGTCCGGCAAATGGTTGGTACGCATATGTGCAACCGTGGTTGGGCTCAGGATTCTTTCACCGTGGAGGTGCCCACCGTTCATGAGCATCTGACAGAATCTGGAATAGTCCCGCATACTCGCGGTCAGCCCACCGCCCCCGGAGTGGATATCAGCTGGCTTGAAGTAAAGGCTGTCGTTGTATGCCTCCTGCAGTTTAAGGCCGTGACGCTCCTCAACCGGCGGCACATCCCCCCGACCCAGACTGCTCATATCACCACCAACGAGCGGACCGTACAGCGCTGAGAAGCGCTCGCGCTTGTCGGCATCAACCTGGAAGCCTGCGTCCTGCATATCGAGCGGACCAAACAGCCGTTCCTCGAAAAACTTATCCAGGCGCTGTCCCGACCACACCTCAACCAGGCGCCCCAATACGTCGGTGGACACACTGTAGTTCCATTGGCTGCCCGGTTGGCACAGCAGAGGTACGCTCGCGAGTTGACTGGTCCAATCTCCCAGCGAGGCAAATCGCGGCGTGATCTCCAGCTTCTTTTCCCGGTACTGCTCATCCACCACGTTGGTGTTCATGAAGCCGTAGGTGAAACCGGATGTATGGCTCATGACATGCCTCACCAGCATGGGCGATGTCATGGGTTCTGTATTATCGGCATCACCTTCCCCTTTCCATACTTTCAGATCCGCAAACTCCGGAATGTACTTGGATACCGGATCGTCCAGCTGAAACTTCCCCTCCTCGTAGCAGATCATGGCGGCCACCGAAGTGACCGGCTTGGTCATCGAGTAGATGCGGACGATCGTGTCTTTCTCAAAAGGCTTGTTGTTTTCCACATCGCGCTGACCTGTGGATTCAAAATAGGCCACCTTGCCACGCCTGCCGATAAGACAACTGGCCCCGGCCACCCGGTCACCGCTCACCTGCTCAGAAAGCCAGGATGTCAGACGCGCCAGCCTTTCACTGGACAGCCCTACCGACTCAGGATTGACTACCTTCATGCCCTCTACCTTTTTTGTATTTGCCCTGATTGTAGGTCCTTAAACGGCTCGCGTCCTGATCATCAACACGGCTGATGGTTCAGTGCTAGAATCGGGGAAGGTTTCCTTAGATAGAGAGAGACAAGATGGCGAGCAATACCTTAAAGCACATGATTGAGGAGCTCTCCAAACCTGGTGACCCTAGCCTGGCCCCAGGCGAAGCACGCTCGCCAGGTACTACAGTCCAGGAGGTTCTAGCTCGCGAGTCCAGCAGCAAGGATCCCGGACTTACCGCCGAATCGTATGAGTTCCAGGGGGATGAGGATCTACCATTCTCCCGCTATACGGCGAAAGAAGCCTTTGACGAGGAGATCGAAAAGCTCTGGCCAAAAGTCTGGCAGTGGGCCTGCCGTGAGGAACACATCCCCAAAACCGGTGATTACACCGTGTACGACATCGGGCCATACAGCGCACTTGTCATCCGCGGTGATGATATGCAGATTCTCGCCTTCGTAAACTCGTGTCCGCATCGTGGTATGCAATTCGCTGATGCCGGTAGCGCCGGTTCCGGCAAACAATTCATCCGTTGTCCGTTTCACGGCATGGCCTGGAACCTGGACGGTTCACTGAAAGAAATCCCCTGCCGTTGGGATTTCCCGCACGTAGAAGATGACGAGTTCACCCTGACCGAAATCCCCTGCGATACCTGGGCTGGGTTTGTGTTTATCAACTTTAACAAAGAAGCCGGACCACTCCACGAATTCCTGGAAGTATTGCCAGAACACTTCAAGAACTGGGGATTGGAAAATCGATATGTTTCCATGCACACCTATAAGGTGTTACCAGGCAATTGGAAGATGTGCATGGAGGGCTTCCTTGAGGCATACCATGTACTGCAGACACATCCCGAAGGTTTGAGGGCGTCTTCCTGGGCGAACACGCAATACGACATTTTTGGCAAAAACGTGACACGGTTTCTGCAGCTGCTGTCGACCGGCAATCCGCACCTGGACCAGACCCAGGCGCAGATTTATGGCGCTCTCGGATACAACCCTGACGACCTGCCGGAAGGAGTAACAGCACGCGAACAGCACGCGGAGAACCTTCGCAAAGCGTTCGGCGAGCAGTACCAGACTGACCTCAGCGATGTTTCAACCTCAATCATGCTGGACTCGATCGAATATCATCTCTTCCCAAATGCATGCTTCTTCCCCGGCGTACAGATCCCCCTGATCTACCGTTTCCGCCCACTCAGCCACGACACCTGTGTGCACGAAATACTTACGCTGCATCCGATCCCTGATGAAGGCGACCGTCCGCCACCAGCAGAACGGGTAGAACTGGATATGGAAACTTCTTACAAGACTGTCGATGGGTTTGCGCTTGCGCATGTCCTAGACCAGGACACCGAGAACTTCCACAGGCAGTGGGCGGGTATGAACGCATCCCAAAAGCAGGGCCAGACACTTGGCAACTACCAGGAAGCGCGAATCCGCAGGTTCCACAAAACGCTGCTGGAGTACCTCGAATAGCCATTTATCGGAATAGATCATGTTTCCTTCCGGGACTACGGCGATAACCACTTTCGCTCTCGCTATTTCCGATTTGCGCTTGATAGCACAAATCGAAAACAGCTGACGCAGCAGATTTCGGGCTTCGCTGGAAACTGCTAGATCAGTCCGGGATAAACCCGAACCAGGGGTCCTCGGGGTGCCGGCCAGCCTCCGCGATCTGCGTTAACGAGGCGTTCTTCTCAAAGTCTTCGGAGGTATCAGCCTGCTGGTGCCAGGTCATCACAATCTTGCGATAACCGATTTTCCAGACACCGTCTTTCTTCAGCATGTGGTCAAAGTACCTGCCGAAATAAGTCATCTCGGTACTGCTGCCATCGTCTTCAGGCAGGTAGTGGTGTGCGGTGAGGTAGGTTTCTGACCAGGCATCATCACCCTTCAGATCGATCAGCGTATTCGATACCTGGTGTTGCGTATTCTTGTGCCGCTTCAGGCCTTCCGCTAACGATTCACAGAAGGGGTGAGCCTCACCCTTGTAAAAACCATAGTTAAGCTGGGCTTCCGGCCAGTAACACGACTTGAGGATATCGGCGCTTGCGCGATCGACACCACGGCAGTGCATGTAAATCACCTCTAGGATCGCGAGTCGGTCTGCAGTTTCTTCGAGGGATGGTACCCTGCCTGTTTCTTCTATCATTTCCTGCTCCTTAGATGATCGGTTGCGCCGGGCCAAAAAAGGCCTTGGTCAGCCGGGTCTTCAGCGCCTTGCCTGAAATGTTAACGCCGGGGAACTGGCCAACCGACCGGTAGTTGTCGTGAAACGTGTCGTCGAAGAACGGTACCACAGTACCGCCCTCCCGCAGCTCATAGCTGGTTGAATAGGTAAACGGCCAGACATTGAAAATGGGAATCAGCGCAAAAACGTTCTCAACCACGCTGTTGAAAAACGCAAGGATGGGCACCTTGCGTCGCGGGCCGATCACCCATGCGTTCTGCGGCGCCATGTCTCTTGTTATATGGCTGTTTACAAGATCAAAGAACGCCTTGTCCCTGATGATCACACCGGCTTCGGTGTTGAGCCGCGCAGATCTCGGATCGAGATTGTAGGAACCAAGCCAAACCACATCATCATCAAACAGGTAGGTTTTCGAATGAATGCCGGTGTAATGTTTATCGGAACGTTCAACGCCATCGATCTGGCTCACAATGTCAGTAAAGTCAGCAGGGTCTGGTTTCATCTCGTGAATCTGCCACTTAAATCTGCGCAGGTACTTCTTCTTGTTCTTGTAAGAGAAGGCATAGGCGTAAAAGTGATCCGCTGCGCCAAGCGAATTGGTTGAAACCAGCACTTCCATTCCTTCATTGTCTTTCAGCAGGTTCTGGAAAAACCGGTTACCACTGACGCCCGCAACAAGGTAAGGCGTCTGCATGACGATGCGGGATTCTGCTGTCTGCATAAGTTTGACCAGGCTTTCTGTTGTTTCAGCAAGGTCGTCGCCATCCTCATGTTTCCCCGGGTGATCAGCCACAAAAACTATCTCTTCGAGCCTGAGGCCAGGATTCACTATCCTCTGCTGAACGCAGGTGATCTCACCTGCGCAGTCTGAAAGTTCATCAAACACCGCGGGGACCTGGTAGTTCTCAACCTCCGGCGGTACAAATATCTCCTCTTCTTCAATGTCTTCCCGCACGTCTTTCATGTCGCGGCTAAACACAGCGAGCTCGCTGCTCCAGTACTCATCGAAAGAACGCCGCATATCCTTTGCTACGGAACCCAGCACCAGGATATCGCGATCCTTGAACGAGCGATCCACACCCCGGTCAAAATAGTCGTCCTGGTAGTTCCTGCCACCGGTAATACCGTAGGTGTCATCCACCACAACAATCTTGTTGTGCATCCGATGATTCACGATTCCAAAGTGCACCGTCATCTCACCAAGCGTCTGCAGTGCATTCAGCTCAATGTGATCTGCAAGGGTTGTACTGCTTCATCGTCAGGTTGGGATGCAGATCAGCAAGGAAAGCAACGAATTTCGGGATCGATCGCAACGACAGGTCATCAATGAGCAACCGGACCTGCACACCACGCGCTGCAGCCAGGTACAACTCGTAGAACATGAACCAGCCGGTATCATCTGACTTCCAGATAAACGTCTGGATGTCGATGGTTTCGCGTGCCTGTCGAATCAGGTGAATCCTGGCGAGAAGTGCATCATCGCCATTCTCAAGCAGGTACCCGTAGTTAACAGCATTGGCATTCACATCTTCGAGATGGGATTCAAAAGCAGGGCTCGCAACCAGCAGGTTGGAAAAAAGCAAAAGCAGGAAAAAAACAACAATGCGCATCAAAACGGTGCAGCCAGAAAACCAGGTCCAGATTATCTCCGCTCACTTCGGCACAAACAACTGAAGTCGCTTGGTCTGGTACCCGTGGCGGCTTTAAGATGATTTCAGCAATGCATTGGGTTTAAGAAATGGTTATTCGAAAACTTATTTTCATCGCCGGTCTGATTGCGATATCGGTGAACACACTCGCTGAAGAAGTGCGCCCGCAAATCGGCCTTGTCTTGAGTGGCGGCGGCGCGCGGGGAGCAGCACACGTTGGCGTGCTGAAAGTGCTTGAGCGCGAACGGATACCTATCGACTACATTGCCGGGACGTCCATGGGATCGATTGTCGGCGGCCTCTATGCCAGCGGGCTGACTGCATCGGAAATCGAAGCCACTATCAATATGATTGACTGGGACGATGCACTCAACGATGCGCCCAGTCGGGCCGATAAACAGATCATACGCAAGCAGACAGAAGACATCTTTTCGATGGGTGCACGTCTGGGGTTCAGGGAAGGTCAACTGCTCCTGCCACAGGGCCTGATCCAGGGGCAAAAGATCCTGCCTATCCTGCAGGCGCTGACACACCACGTTGCCCATGTTCACAACTTTGATGACCTGCCAATACCGTTTCGAGCAGTAGCGACCGACATTACCAATGGTGAAATGGTTGTACTTAAAGATGGTGATCTCGCCAGAACCATGCGCGCCAGCATGGCCGTGCCCAGCGTGTTTGCACCGATTGAGATGGGTGAACACCTGCTGGTGGATGGCGGCATCACCAACAACCTGCCGATCGATATCGCCAAGGAGATGGGCGCGGAAATCATCATCGCTGTGGATATCAGTACGCCGTATCGCAAGAAGGACGAAATACAAAACATCCTTCACATCACCGACCAGCTGACGCGACTGCTCACCGGCTCAAACTCCACCGAGCGCAAGAAGCTGCTGACCGAAGACGATGTATTTATCACACCACCACTGGGCGATATCAGTTCCGGAGATTTTGACAGGAGCAGTGAGGCCATCCCCATCGGCGAAACGGAAACGCTGAACCACCTGGACGAACTGCGCGAACTGGCGCTGTCCGAGAATGACTTCTTTGCACACGTTGCAGGGCGTAACCGTGTGTCGGTCGCAGCTAACGACATCAAATCGATCACCCTGAACAACAACTCAAACCTGGATGATCGGATCCTTGAGCGCATGCTGACCGTCAAAGCAGGTGATCAATTTGATATGCGCCAACTTTCAGAGGATCTCTACAACATTCACACGCTGGGTAACTTCCAGAGTGTGGCCTATCGAATGGACCACACTGCCGAAGGCATCGACCTTTATCTCGATGCGGCCACCCGCGCATGGGGGCCAAACTACCTTTACCTGGGACTCGATATCTCAAGTGACATCGAAGGCGATAGCGTGTTTAACATTCAAACAGGTTATTCACGTGAAGAGATCAGTGACAAGGGCGGTATCTGGACCTCGTACGTGACATTCGGTTCGGAGCCGAACGTCAACACACATTACTACCAGCCTCTTACCTACGAGCTTGGCCCGTATGTTACGGCGAGCGCCACTATCGGCAGGATTAACCAGGCGATTTTTGATGACGACCACAAGGTCGCCGAGTACCGTCTCAACCAGAACGAAATCAGTGCGGGTATCGGCTGGGAGTTCAGCCATCGCAGTGCCATCGCGATTGGTATCGATCGCATTGCAGGCAGTGCAAATATACTCATCGGCGATGAGGGCTTACCTGAGCCGGACTATCACGACGGTGGTATTTACCTGAATTATCGCTACGACTCACTCGATGAACGCTACTTCCCGACCACGGGCAGATTTCTTGAGTTATGGGCGCACGCCTCACTCGACTCGTTTGGTGCAGATGAGGAATATCAGCAATACCGAATGCAGACAGGTCGAGTATTCGCGTTTGGTGACAGCCGCGTGGCGGTCAGTCTGACTGCAGGCACTACATCGGGCGGCACCTCAACTATTGGCGGTGTGTTTGAGGTTGGCGGCGGTCCTTTACTTCTCGGGCTCGAAAACGGACAACTACTCGGGCAGCACATGGCGGTCGCCCAGCTGTTCGTTTACAAGGAATACAACCCGAACCCCATCATTTCTGGCTATATAGGTGGACTGCTTGAATACGGCGGTGCGTGGCAGGATCGCGACGACATCAGCGCTGACACCTCAGTGGGTTCAGCCAGCGTGTTCGTGGCCCTTGATACACCCGTCGGGCCGCTGCAGTTTGGCGTGGGTGCAACCGATGGCGGCAAGTTCAGCTATTACACTCGTATCGGCCACCTGTTCTAGCTCCTCGCTTGGGTCAGGCCAGCTTTTGAAAACCGGGCTAACTGGCGAGGTCCGATTCCAGTTCCAGCACATCATGTACTGCGGTTTGAAGCTCCCGTGCACCAAAGGGTTTTTTCAGGAATTCAGCAGGCCAGTCTGCATCTATGTCATGTTCACCTGTGCTGAGATCATAACCGCTGCAGAATACCGCCTTGATATCAGACCTGACCGTGCGCATCTGCCGGTAAAGCTCCGGCCCTGAGGTCTGGGGCAGCGTGCAGTCCAGCACCACCAGGTCGAGCAGGTGCTGGTACTGGTTAAACATCAGTAGCCCGCTGGCGCCATCTTCGGCAACGTAGACGTCAAAACCAAGTTTTCCAAGAATGTTCTCGTATAACTTCCTGAGACCAGGTTCGTCTTCAATAACAAGCACCGTGCCTTTTCTTTTCCGTATGACATCGGCGCTTGGAATGTTCTCTTCAGTCCACTCGTCATGTTCTGCGAGCTGGAAATAAACCGTGATGGTGGTGCCTTCAGCCTCCGCGGTGACTATATCCACTGCGGCCTCGTGTCGCCTGATAATCGCAGAAACCGTTGCCATGCCGAGGCCACGCCCGGTGAACTTGGTGGAAAAGAATGGGTCGAACAACCTGGCCAGCGTGTCCTCATCCATCCCCGCTCCACTGTCCTTGACTCTGAGGTAGACATAACGCCCCGCTTCGCGTTCCGAGCCAAAGTGCATACTCTGTATCTGCGCCTCAGTAAGTTCGTCGGTCCCACAGGAGATCCTGATAAACCCCTTCGAGTCATACAGCGCATCAGCGGCATTAGTGACAAGGTTCATAAGCACCTGCACCAGTTGGGTTTCATCAGCAACCAACGGGCATTCCTCTGCCGGAAAGTCACAGGACACTGCCGCTTTTTTGCTGACCACCGCACTGATCAGGTGCTCTGAACTCCTGATCACATCAGGCAGGTTCAATAGCCTGGGCCGATACCGCCCACCGCCGGAGTACGCAAGCATCTGCGAGGTCAGGTCGGCAGCCCTTGCAGAGATGTCGACAATGTTCTCGAGGTAACCCCTGGTGTTCTTTTCTTTCGTCTCTTCTGCAGCAAGATCTGCGTTGCCCATAATACCGGCCAACAGGTTGTTAAAGTCGTGGGCAATACCTCCCGCCAGGACGCCCAGGCTTTCAAGTTTCTGTGCGTGCTGAACCCGCTCTTCGAACACGCGTTTCTCTTCCTCAAATTCCTTCTGTGCGGCAAGGTCTCGCAGGATCATTGTGATAAGTGGTCCTGCTTCTGTGATAACACCTCGCACAGCGATTTCCGCGGGAATTCGCTCACCGGACTTCCTGGGTAACAACACCTCTGCCCTGAAACTGACGGCATCATCTTCAAGCATCCCTTCGTTGAGCGACTCGAGGAATCCCGCAATCATCTGCTTTCCTTCTTCATCGGAAAGTTCAGGGGCAGTGAGCTTACCGATGACCTCCTCGGCCTTGAACCCGAGCATTTCATAGGCACGTTGATTCCAGCTTCTAACCACCAGGTTCTCATCAAAGGAAATAAACGCATCTTCCGCGTGATCAAGGACAAACTGCAGGTCTGCTTCGGAGCTTTCCTGCAGCGTTTTTGACGCAACAAAATCGGCGTGCAAAGTTTCAAGCGCAACGATCATCAGGATGCCACATGCGACTGAAAACCCGATGGAATCCATAAAGTAGATCAACGCATACATGGTGCCCTCTCCACCTGTTGCGTATTGTGGTAGCAGGAGTCGCGTCGCCAGCATGTAGATAGAAATCGTCAACAGCATAAATCGGGCAGGCTTCTTCTCGATGACCAGCAGCACGGCCAGGAACACCAGATAGGCATGCGCGAGGGTCGCGGGGATAAAAGCGACATACCAGCTCTGCACGCTTGCAGTATCAAAATCGTGAAACACAAACACGGTGAGATAAACGAGCAAAATCACGACGACAGGCGCGACAGCGATCCTCCCCATCGCAATCGTGCAGACGGCTATGCAAAGCAGCATTGAACCGGATACATCCGTGAACCCGCTCATCGACAGGAACGGTGAATCAAGTATGGGGTCAGGCACACCGGGACCAATGCCTACACCCGACGCATGACGCAGGAATTCCATCAGCAATGCGGCAGCGCCAAGGATCAGGTGGGGTCGCCTGATGCGGTAGTAGGTGGCTGCCATAGCAGCACCAACCATCACGTTGAGGAGGCCAAGGTTAAGCAAGGCGAGTGCAGAGAGAGTCTCGGTCAAACCAGGCCTTTTCGGGATCGCAAAGCAACGATACTAAAGACGTTTGTGCAATCAGACAACGACCGGTGAACTGGACCAGATGTCCTTTTCAGCAGTATTCTGGACGAGAAAACAAAGGGGATTAGGCTGCTATGATCAGGCTTGTATTTGCACTTCGACGAAAAGCGGAACTCAGCCGGCAAGAGTTCCAGGATTACTGGCTAAGCCAGCACGCACCGCTGGTGGCGAGCTTTGCCACCGATCTCAATATTCATCGCTACGTGCAGACACATACGCTGGACACACCGATGAATGAGGGCGCACAAAAAGCCAGGGGCAACATGGAGCCTGCCTACGATGGCGTTGCCGAGCTGTGGTGGGAAAGCGAAAAAGAACTCAGCGACAATATGGGCAACGAAGCAGCGGCAGCCGCAGGCGCTGCACTCCTGGAAGACGAGGCCAAATTTATCGATCTGCCGAACTCACCACTGTGGTTCGCCTACGAGTATCCCCAGATCAATCCGTCACCGGAAACGGTTATCGCCCGCCCCAAGAGCAACGTGCTGCGTGTGTTTTTCCCCCTGCGTCACCAGACCCAGATCAGCGAAGCCGATGCACGCCACTACTGGCTTACACATCACGGCCCCATCGTGCGCTCGCACGGGGCGGCAACCGGCACGCTCTGCTACCGGCAGGTTCATGGTGCCAATTCTGCACTGGATGAGGGCATCCAGGCTGCAAGAGGTACCCAGGTAGAGTCATACCTGGGCCATGCCGAAGCGTGGATAGATATGGGACAGGCCCCGGGCACAGACGAAGCGAGACGCGCCAACCAGGCATTTATCGAGGATGAGCACAATTTTATCGATATGGAGCGGTCGACGATCTTCTTTGGCAAGGAGCATACGATTATCGACAAACGGTGAATCCCGCTTGTTCCGAGACATGGACCCCAAGATCGGGTCATCCCGGGCGGGATGACCCACAATAATTACAAACTCTTACTTTCCTAAAAGCTCGAAAAGCCCCATTATTCGGCCTCCGGAAAACACATGGTTGTGTGCTATGAAAAAGTTCCTCCCACTATTGCTTGCCATCGCTATGCCACTGACGGCCTATGGCGATTCGGACGATGTCAGCGGGATCACGATTTATCCGCATATCGGCTGGACCGATGGCAGTGATATCGACAATGACA
The DNA here is from genome assembly GCA_963921285.3 of Pseudomonadales bacterium. GTDB lineage: Bacteria > Pseudomonadota > Gammaproteobacteria > Pseudomonadales > Azotimanducaceae > UBA9659. The sequence continues at coordinate 3,074,742 of CAWUFD020000015.1, read as the reverse complement.
ATCACTTTGGTATTGGTGTCGGCTATCGCTTCAACAGCCCATGGGGTATTGAAGTGGTTTACCAGAATTCAGACGCAGAAGTAGATGGTGCACCAGGTGGTGACGCAGACTATGACACGTGGCGCCTCGATGGCCTTTACCACGTGGATTCTGGCCAGAGCTGGAAGCCGTTTCTCTCATTCGGTGTAGGTCGTTCTGAGTACGACTACGACAACCTGAGCGACGACAGCGAAACACAGCTGAACGTTGGTCTCGGCATCAACTTCCCAATGAACGACAACACCAGCTGGCGTGCGGATGCAAAGCTGTATCACGGCACCGATGACAACGAACTGAACTCCACGGTTTCCGTTGGTCTCTATCACGTAATCGGCAGCAAGCCCATGCAGGTAGCAGAAGCACCTGCTGACGGCGACGCCGACAGGGACGGTGTACCGGATTCGCAGGACCAGTGCCCAGGCACCCCGATGGGTGTTGAGGTTGACGCAATCGGCTGTCCGCTCGATGACGACGGCGACGGTGTACCGAATCACGCTGACAACTGCCCGAACACGACAAACCGCAAGGCACGTATCGACGCACGCGGTTGCTACGTGATGCTGGACAAGAAAGTCAGCATTGAACTCAACGTTGAGTTTGATTTTGACTCTTCAGACTCACGCCCCGAGCACAAACCTGAAGTGAAGCGTGTTGCTGACTTTATGGAAGAGCATCCCAAGACCAAGGTTGTGATGGAAGGTCACACCGACAGCCGAGGTAATGCCGAGTACAACCAGGGTCTGTCTGAACGTCGCGCTAAAACTGTCGCTGATATGCTGACTGATGAGTTCGGTATCTCAGAGCGTCGTGTATCTTCAAAGGGTTTTGGTGAAAGCCAGCCTATTGATACTAACGACACTGATGAGGGACGGCAGAACAACCGTCGCGTCACAGCGCAGATCGAAGCGCACGAAGAGGTAATGGACGAGAAGTAAGTAATCCTTCAGGCCGGTCGCCGTCAGGCGATCGGCCGCACCTCCCCTCCTTCCTCCAGCCATCTGGCGCAATCAGCAGGTAACACCTTATCCCGGGTGTGCCGGTATATTTCCAGATCCTCGCTCGTTAGAAGGTCTTTCCAGCGACCGTTTGTACCCTTGTTAATGAAGGTCGCCTGACCTCCCTTAAAAGTACCCTCCTCGTCAGGATTAGCGTCCGACTCCGCCACTGCCTGCTGTTTCACTCGCTCAAACGATACTGCATCGGCAATCCTGGCAATATCGGTATCGGTGAGGCTGACATCAATGAAATCGGAGATTTTTCGTAGCGCTTTTGGCAAGTCGGCCCGCATGTCTGCGTAGTGCAGAAACAGGAAATTCGGCAGGTGCCGCCAGGGCCAGTAGGTTTTCGTGTGGTGCATATTTGACCAGAAAGGGTATCCCTCTTCTTCCCAGGCAAACCAGCCTCTCGTCATCCAGTTACGAAAAAAACCTCGCGCATCCCCATCATACTTCGGTTGTGGCTCAAACCCCGGCGTGTTGAATTCCTCATAGGCTGCATCGGTGTAATTACTGTAGTGGTTAAGCAGGGACATAAAGACATCCCTTGGGTCTCTCGCCACGATGATGTACTTCACCTGCTCGAAATAGGGTAAGCCATCCAACGGCAGGTGGCTCTTCAGAAAACGGCGGTGCTCAAACGAGTCCAACCAGGGGTGAAGTTCCTCTTTTGACACCGGGAACGGTCTGAAGTCCACCCATGGCGACACTTCCCCCAGCATCGGGAAATGTTCTTCCTCGCCTGTCCCCGCAATCAGCATGTTGTAAAGAATCTGTTGTGTGAACGTTGTTCCACACTTGTATGAAGTCGTGATGATGATGTCATCCGGGCGCGGGTTAAATCCCTCCCAGCGGGTCGAATCCAGGTGATGATTCAGGTAAGTCCGGGTTACAGATGGTCGTGACGGCAATGGATTAGGCTCTCAGCCAGTTATAATAAACGGAACTGTATCAGTCTCAGTTGAGGCCCGCATTGTCACAATTCCCTTTAACACCTGAATCCCTGGTCATCCGATTACTGGCTGCTGTTTTACTCGTCCTTACCTGTATGGGCGCAAAAGCTGACCAGACCGCCGAGGACATTCTTTATAACGATGCAGAACCGATGTTCGGTGATCTTGATGCTATCGCCGAGCGACGTCTGCTACGGGTACTCGTAACCCACAGCAATACCGATTTCTTCCTGGATGGCGGCAGTATCCGCGGTATCCAGGCGGACATCGTGCAGGAACTGCTGAAGCATCTTAACGAGGGTCGCTCCAATCGTTATCACGCCAGTGAAACCAACAAGTTCATCGTCCAGTACATACCCGTCGAGTTTGACCAGCTCATACCTGCACTGATTGAGGGCAAAGGCGATATTGCCGCTGCCTTCCTCACGGCAACCGCCGAGCGTGAAGCAATGGTCGATTTTGTCAGTACCGGCAAACGTTCTGTTGACGAAATCCTTGTTGCACATGCCGATGCGCCAGCCGTTAACACCCTGGCTGATCTCTCGGGCAGGGATATTCATGTGTTGCGCGGCAGCAGCTACGCAACGCACCTGCAGCAGCTGGCTGAACGGTTCGAACTGGTGGACATCGTGCCACCTAACATTGTTGAAGCAGATGAACAGCTTCTTACAGAGGATATCCTGGAGCTCGTGAACGCCGGCATTATCGACTACACGGTCAGTGACGATTTTAAAGCGGAACTCTGGGCAGAGGTCCTGCCATCAGTCCGATTGCACCCTGAAATACCCATCAGCGAAGATCACCCTATCGGCTGGGCGATCCGTGAAGACTCACCATTGCTGAAAGCGGAGTTGACCGAGTTTGCCGGCAAGGTTGCCAAGGGTACGCTACTCGGCAACATCCTGTTTCGCCGCTACTTTGAGAACACGGAATGGATCAACAATCCGAACGCCCAGGAGGAGCGGGAAAAGCTCGACAGTCTGGCGCAGCTGTTTGAGCGCTACGGCAACGAGTTTGAGTTTGATCCACTGGCACTGACGGCGCAGGCATTCCAGGAGTCAAAGCTCAACAATGAACTTCGCAGTCATCGAGGCGCCATCGGCATCATGCAGCTGATGCCGAGCACCGCCAAAGACCCCAACGTTGATGTCGATGACGTTGAAGAACTGGAAAACAACATCCATGCAGGTGCCAAGTACCTTCGATTCCTGCGTGATCGCTACTTCAGTGATGACGATATTGATCTGGTTAACCAGCGCCTGTTTGCATGGGCAGCTTACAACGCGGGTCCGGCCAATGTTGCACGCATCCGGCGAGCGGCCGAAGAGGAAGGTCTAGATCCAAACGTCTGGTTTAACAACGTCGAGCACATGGCTGCCAAAAAGATCAGCCGCGAACCTGTCCGCTACGTGGCCAACATCTATAAGTACTACACAGCCTACAAACTGGTAGAAGCCCGCGCCAACCAGACCGACAGCGCCCTTAGGGAAGTTGTGAATTAACCTTTCAGCGCCTGGTTTCCTGTATTATCTCGGGATGCTGAAATACGTCACCACAATCGCGTTGTCTTTGCTCATCATCTCCGGATGTGCAGAGGAGGTAGTCGAGGAAGAAGCCACCCGGGTGGTCTATGTCCCGGTCGTCAAACAGGACGTCACCATCTTTGGCACATACGTTGGCCGCACGGAAGCCTCCGAGCGGGTCGAGGTTAACGCCAGGGTTGATGGTTTCCTTGAGGAAATTGCCTTCATCGAGGGAAGCGTTGTTGCCGAAGGTGAAACGCTTTACAAGATTGACCCTCGCCCTTACCAGGCCAACGTGGATCGCAGGGCGGCCATCCTGGAGTCCCGCAACGCATCGCTGGGTAAATTCCAGCGGGATGTCGCAAGGATCGGACCGCTGTTCGAGGAGGATGCCGCCTCACAGCTCGACTACGACAACGCCGTATCTGCAGCCGAGCAGGGGGAAGCAGCCGTAAGGGAGGCTGAAGCGGATCTCACCACTGCTGAACTGCAACTTGAATACACCGAGATTATCGCGCCGATTTCAGGCGTGATCGGTGAAAGCGAGGTGGATGTCGGCGCACTCATCCGGGCCAACGATTCGACACCGCTGACGATTGTCAGCCAGATCGATCCGATTCACGTTAACTACGCCATGTCTGCACTCGACTACCTGAATGCAAGGCGCCGGGTCACCAGCTACTTTGATGAACTGAAGGCCGAGGTTGAAGGCAAGGCACTCGAAGGCAGGGTGTCCATCACGTTACCGGATGAATCCATCTATCAATACGAGGGTGTTGTAGGCTTCACCGACCCGCAGGTAAATCCAAAAACCGGCACCTTTGCTGTTCGCGCCATAGTACCGAACCCCTCCAAGGAGCTGTTGCCCGGCCAGTACACGCGTGTCCAGATGCCGCTTGAGGTCAGGGAGGATGCCCTGCTGATCCCCGAGGAATCCACCGTTATCGAGCAGGGCGGTGTCTATGTAATGGTTGTTCTGCCCAACGACCGTGTTGAGCGGCGCCTGATTTTTGTTGGCCCCATCATCGACGGCAACATGATTGTTGAAAACGGCCTCATTGAGGGTGAACGCATTATCGTGCATGGCATCAACAAGGTGTATCACGGTGCTCTTGCCGAGCCAGTCACGCTTGAAGATTACGAGGCTGAACTCGAAGCGGAAGAAGCTGCACGGATTGAAGCACCCGCGCCGGAAACAGAGAACGCCGAGTGATTTCAAGGTTTTGTATTGACCGGCCCATCTTTGCCTCGATCATCTCGATCGTCATCGTGCTGGTCGGCAGCATCGCCGTGCTGTCACTACCTATCGACCAGTACCCGGACATAACGCCACCTGCCGTTTCTATCTCTGCAAGTTTTCCCGGTGCTACCGCCAACAGTGTTGCTGAATCGGTTTCTGCACCGATCGAAAAGCAGCTGAACGGCGTCCCCAACATGATCTACATGGAGTCCAACTCCAAGAACAATGGCGGCGCCAAGGTTACCGTGACGTTTGCGGTTGGCACGAACGTGGACCTTGCCGCTGTCGACGTCCAGAACGAGGTTAAGCTGGTTGAACAGGATCTGCCGGTGGACGTCATGCAGGAAGGCGTCTCTGTAGAAAAGCAGGCCAATGTCGAACTCATGAAGATCGCCATTCGTTCGGATGATCCGAAGTTTGATGAGATTTATCTCTCCAACTACATGAGCATCAACATCCGCGACGAGATGAAGCGTATCCCGGGTGTGGGACGAACCCGAAAAAACGGTTCACGACGTTACTCAATGCGCATCTGGCTGAAGCCGGACCTGATGGCGGCGTACGGATTAACCACGACGGACGTGATGGACGCCGTGCGGGAGCAGAACATCGCCACCGCCGCTGGTACGATCGGGGGGCAGCCTAACAGCGAAGAGGTAAACCTCACTTATCCTATTTCCGCGACAGGTCGACTTGAGACCGCAGAAGAATTTGGCGCCATCATTGTTCGCGCCGACCCTGATGGTTCAATGGTGCGGCTCCGCGATGTCGCCAGGGTCGAACTCGGTGCGAGAGCCTACACCCTCGACTCAAGACTTGATGGCGGACCGGCTGCTGTACTGGGTATTTATCTACTGCCTGGCGCCAACGCACTCGAGGTCTCGGCCGCGGTCAGGGAAAAGATGGCAGAGCTTGAAGCCCGTTTTCCTGACGGACTGGAATGGCTTGTCATCTATGACAGCGCTGAGTTCATCGAACAGTCAATTTCGGAAGTTATCGTCACTCTTGTAGAGGCGCTGATCCTCGTCATGCTGGTGGTATACCTGTTCCTGCAGGACTGGCGAACCACCTTGATCCCGAGCCTGGCCGTACCGGTATCTGTCATCGGTACCTTTATTGCCATGCTGGCATTCGGATTCACGCTCAACACCGTCAACTTGCTCGCGCTGGTACTGGTTATCGGCATCGTTGTGGACGACGCCATCGTGGTGGTGGAAAACGTTGAACGCCTTATGCATGAAAAAGGCCTGTCGGCCCGTGATGCGACCATTCAGGCCATGAGCGAGCTGACCGGTGCGCTGGTGGCAACCTCGCTGGTACTGGCTGCGGTGTTTGTACCGGTCGCACTGCTGCCAGGCATCACCGGCATCCTGTACCGTGAATTTGCCATCACTATCACCGTGGCAGTGCTGCTTTCCACCGTGGTTGCGTTGACGCTCAGCCCGGCACTCTGCGCCATCCTGATGAAGAACGAGGCGGGCAAAACCAAGAACATCGTGTTCCGTAAAATCGATGAGTGGCTGGATATTGGCTCAAGCCGTTTTGCGGAGATTGTAAAACTCACGCTGCAATACAGCAGACGCACCCTGCTCCTCTTCATCCTGATGGGCGGCGCGGCGTACCTCTTGATGAACAGCGTCCCAAGCAGTTTCATGCCGGTTGAAGACAAGGGAATGTTCTTCGTTGATATGGAACTGCACCAGGGTTCATCCGTAAACCGGACCAAACCCGTACTGCAACGCGCCGAACAATTCGTGATGGATCACCCGGCGGTGAAACACGTATTTACACTCGCTGGTGAAAACCGTCGCTCCGGTGGCAATGAAGCTAACGGCCAGATGGAGATCATTCTCAAGTCCTGGGAGGAGCGTGAGCCACAGGGATACACCGTCGAAAAAGTCATCGAGGAAGTTAGAGCCGAACTTCGCAGGTATCCCGAGATCGTTGCGCAGGTATCACAACCGCCAGCCATCGCCGGCCTTGGTCTTGGCAGCGGTGTTGACCTTGTCCTGCAGGACCGCACCGGCACCAACTGGGAAGGCTTGCTTGAAGCAACCGACCTGATTATCCAGAAAGCCAACCAGCATCCTGTGCTGACCGGCGTCGCCAGCCCCGTAAAACCAGAAACACCAGAATTGTTCTTGAAGGTTAACCGCGCGGAAGCAAAAGCCCTCGGCGTGCCGCTCAAAGATATTTACGGCACCATGCGCACCTATACGGGCTCGTCAGTCATCAACGACTTCAAACTTATGGCCGGGTTTATCGCGTGAGGGTGCAGGCGGAAGACGAATTCCGCATGCGGCCGGATGCGCTGCAGTACTACTACGTCAGGAGCAGCTCCGGCGCCATGGTGCCATTGTCAGTACTGTCATCGATTGACTATTCAACCGGTCCAGCTGCGATTGATCACTACAACATGTTTACCGCAGCCAAGGTTTCGGGTGACCCTGGTGCAGGATATTCGACCGGTGATGCCATCACTGCAATGAAAGAAGTGCTCGACACCAACCTGCCGCCGGGTATCGGCTATGAATGGACAGGCCTTACCGCTCAGGAAGTCAGCGCTGGTGGAGAAGCCGCCATCGCGATGATCCTGGCTGTGGTGTTTGTATACCTGTTCCTCTGCGCCCTCTACGAAAGCTGGACTGTACCTATTTCGGTATTGCTGATCGCGCCAGCCGCTATCTTTGGGGCGCTATTGGCTGTCTCCATGCGGGGGCTAGAGAACAATATTTTCTTCCAGGTTGCGATGGTTGCCCTGGTGGGTATGGCCGCCAAGAACTCAATTCTGATCGTTGAATTTGCAAAGCAGCTGGTTGAGGAAGGCAGAAGTTTCCGGGACGCGGCGATCGAATCTGCGCAACAGCGTTTCAGGCCCATCATGATGACCGCAATCTCGTTTATCTTCGGGGTCATGCCGCTGGTGCTTTCCTCAGGACCTGGTGCGGTTGCAAGACAGTCAATTTCAACTGCCGTATTAGGTGGCATGGTCCTCGCAACCACCATCGGCATCGTGCTGGTACCGCTCTTCTTTGTGATCTTCGGCGCGTTTGACCGGCGCCTGTCAGGACACGTTACAGAAGCTCCTGAACAGGACGCAGAAGGAGAACCCGCGTGAGACTGCTCATTTTCGCATTGGCCGTGTTGTCCCTATCCGGCTGCATGATGGGCCCTGATTATGAGCGTCCAGCAGTGCCCGACATAGATCACTGGCACATGGATACCAACTACGAGAGCGCCGGCGCCGCCTCGGTCAGCGACCTTGAGTGGTCAGAAATCTTCAACGATGAACAACTGCGCAACGCAATTGAAACGGCGCTTACCAACAATAAGGACATGTTGATTGCACTTGAGCGTATCGCCCAGGCACGCGCTGCCAGCCGCGTCACACGCGGCCTGCTGTTCCCCGACATTGATCTGGACCTGCACGGGGAGCGCGAGGACGAGTCCGGGCTTACCAACAATCCACCGGAAATCGCCGACGAGTTCAGCCTCGCACCCGCGCTCTCATGGGAGATTGATATCTGGGGTGGCAACAGGCGCGCCAACAATGCCGCCTATGCCGATTATCTCGCTGCAGCCTATGGCGCGCAGGCGGTCAGACTCAGCCTGATTGCAGAAGTCGCGCAAGCCTATTTTGAGCTGCAGGGCATCGAGTCCCGGCTTGCCATCAACCAGCGAACACTCGCCGCCAGGGAGCGCGCACTCGAGATTGCGCACAAGCGCCACGAGGGTGGCCTTACGTCAAAACTTGAGGTCATACAGTCGGACGTTGAGGTTGCAAACACCCGTTCGCAGATACCACAGGTTGAACAACGCAAACTGGTTGTTGAAAACCAGTTGTCCCTCTTAATGGGCATGCCACCGACCCACCTGGAGTTGGATCGTGACCTTGAAGACCATGACCTACCAGGACAGGTAACCGGCGGGCTGGCATCAGACCTGCTGGAGAGACGCCCCGATATCATGCAGGCGGAACAGAATCTTATTGCTGCCAGCGAGCGTGTCGGCGTTGCCACGTCGCGGCTTTTCCCGAGCATCCAGATGACAGGCTCTTATGGCTTCGAGACAGAAGACTTTGAGGATCTGCTGGATTCCGACGGCAAGGCCTGGATTCTCGAGTTGGATATCTCCCAGCCGCTTTTCAATTCTGGTGCTCGCCGTGCTGAACTGACCGCAGCTGAATCACGCTTTAACCAGGCAAGGATCGAATACGAGAGGATTATTTTGATCGCCTTCCGCGAGGTCTCCGACGCACTTAACCAATTCCACAAATCAACCGAGACACTCGACGCACTGAGCGACCTGGAGCAGTCATCTGCGGAATATCTCGGGCTCGCCGAAAAACGGTATCGCAACGGTGTGCTTGCTTACATCGATGTACTTGATGCCCGCCGCCAGCTCTTTGATGCACAGATTGCAGTAAGCCTTGCGCTGCAGGACCAGATGTTTGCACTGGTTAACCTGTACAAGGCGGTTGGTGGTGGATGGGATCCTGAAGCGGTTCAGGCACTCGCTGAATCAAACTGATCAGGGTACCGGCTGGACCGTCACCGGCCCCTGTATCTTGCCATTCTTGATGGCGTGTATACCCCAAAGCATGAAAAACGCGTCCTCTGCTTTCTGTGAAGGGTTCATAAACCTGCGTTGCTCGGGCGTTGGCTCCGGCCTGGGCGGCTTCTCATAGCCGCAGATACCGCGCTTCTTTGCCTCTGCTGTCGCTTCTGCGATTTCAGCCGGGTCTTCACTGTATTGAATCAGCTCACAGATGAACGTACTGGAGCCAGACATGCCAAAGCTGACATGGCTAAACGATATCAGGAGTACAAATACAAGGTTGCGGATCATTTACGTGTGTCGCTTTCTTTTGATGATTGCGATTATTTCGCCTTCCCGAGAGGATTTTGGTCATTGCAGGCCAAAAAAGCAGCCCTTTTCTTACGACACTATATCGTGCAAGTTAACAGTGTCATGCAGGAGAAAAGTTCAAGGTGAGTGTAACCATTCGTCAACCTGATAAGGAGCTCAAAGGATGAAGTCGCGCACTATTCTGATATTGCTGATCCTGCTGCCACTGACCGGTGTTGCTGAAACACTTCGATACCGCGGTGACTACACGCTGGGACACGAAGTGAATACTTTTTGCCCAGAGATCAATTCACAGTGTTATTGGATTCACCCGGGCACACATGATGCGGTGAAGGCACACTTCACCACCCTGTACGAATCAAACACCTCCAAACCTTATGAGCCCGTCTGCCTGGTCCTGCAGGGCCGAATTGATCGAGAGTCCAGCCGCAGTGGTTTCGCAGCCGACTACGATGGTTATATACACGTGCGCAGAATATTCGGCATATGCAGTGAATCTGATGTCATCACCCAGGGTGACCTGCAGCATCATCGATGGATACTGACGATGATGGACGGCCGCAAGGTGCAGCGCACGCCCGATGATTTACCCTGGCTGGAAGTCGGCGAGGCTATGCATGTTTCAGGCTTCACCGGTTGCAACCAGATGCACGGGAAAGCTTCACTGCGAGGCAATCTCCTGGTCGTGCCAAACCTGGCCACGTCTCGAAAAGCTTGCCCTGCAGGGGTAAGTTCACTTGAAACAATGCTCGTTAAACATCTGACCAGAAGCCCACAGATCTCCCTCGATGCTGCTCGCAATCTCATCCTCGATGACGGTCACAGCGTATCAAGGTGGCAACTGAACGACTGGAAGAAATAACGTCCATCGACCAGCTTGAAAATACGCACTTCCTGGCACGTGGCCTGTTGAGCGTATTGTCGAAAAGGCTCAAATAGATATACTCCGCGCCCATGAAATACCTCCTACTAGTTTTTGCCCTGGTATCGGCGGCAGTCTTCGCCGCAGAAGAACCGTCTCAAAAGACACGTGGGCTCTCAGAGCGGGAAGCTCGCAGCTACTCAGAACAGACCCCGCCATTTGGTGGCAGGAACTCCCCTGCTGGTGAGATCGCAGAATCCGATAACGAGAAGGATCCTGCATTGCGCTTCCCCGCTTTTGATGATGAGTTTGACGCCATCATCAACTGGAAGACCCGCCAGAACGAGGAACGCGGTATGCGTTTTTCGGTTCACTATTCAACGATGTACCAGAATGTGTCTGATGAACTGCCGGGCACAGACGGTGATGCATCCGGCGGCGTACTCCGCGGCACAATGCAGTGGGCGCTTGCCAACAGGGGACAGGCGAATGAGGGCAGCCTCAATATCATGATCGATCACCGCCACGCGTTTGGTGACACCCCACCTGCTGGACTGGCAGGCTCAGCGGGCTACATCGGCGTAACTTCCCTTTTCTACAGCGACACCGACTGGGATGTGATCAACCTCAACTGGCAGCAGACAATGAACGAGGGCCGCACGGGTTTCATCATTGGCCGGTACGATCCCAACGACTATATGAACGTGCTGGGTTACGTAAACCCGTGGACCATTTTCTCGAACCTGGAGAGCAGCCTTGATACCAGCATCGCATTGCCGGATTCCAGCTGGGGTGTTGGCGCCGGTCACTGGATCACCGACTCGGTTTACGTGCTGGGTGGTATCAACGATGCCAACGGCGTTGGTTCGGATGATCTCGAGTGGTTCGATGGCGGTTCTGAGTTCTTCAAGTACGCGCACCTCGGCTGGTCGCCCTCACGTAACGATCGTTACTTCAAGAATATCCACATCCTGGTCTGGGACGTTGATGAGCGTGAGGATGCGGGCGTGAGTGACGCACACGGCGTATCCATCGCGATGAACTGGACGTTCAAAGATCGGTTTATGCCGTTCCTGCGCATCGGTCACTCATCAGGTGATGCACCCATCTACAACGATTCGGTCACACTTGGCTTCATCTGGAAGTACATGTATCGCTCAGACCTGTTTGGTATTGCTGCAACGTGGGGTGATCCACCCAGCGACGCACTACCCGAGCAGAAGAGTGTCGAAGCGTTCTGGCGTTTCCAGTTTTCTGAAACATTAGCCATCACACCAAGTTTCCAATACCTCCAGGATCCTGCGTTGAACCCGGACGAAGACTCTGTCTGGATCTTCGGTCTACGGACTCGCCTCGCCCTTTGAACACGGTCATCTCTATGCCCCGCCTCAACAGTTTTGTCATCGTTTGTGCAATTCTCCTCACCACCGGGTGTGCTTCCATTGTCAGGAATCCACTACCCGCATCTGAGCACCTCGGTGCAACCGTGCTTGACGGTAAATCCAATTACCGGTTCTGGGGTGATGGTCAGCAAATTTCCGAACACCCGCTCGAGGGCGCTCAGAAATCTGATCCCGGTCGCTACGCCGGTATCATGAACAAACCACACAACTACCTGATTCTCTCGGGCGGTGGCGCCAATGGCGCTTACGGCGCAGGTGTTCTTAAGGCCTGGTCGGAACAGGGCAGCCGCCCGGAGTTTACGCTTGTTACTGGCATCAGCACCGGTGCGCTTACCGCACCCTTCGCGTTCCTTGGCAGCGATTATGATGACGAGTTGGAAGAGGTATACACCACGCTTGATACCAAGGCTCTCATCAGCAACCGCAGCATATGGCGGATCCTCGGTGGTGACGCGGTGGTGGATACCTCTCCCCTCTCCCGTATGATCGAAAGCGTGTTTGATGAAGAGGTCATGGCGCGCCTCGCTGAAGAATACAAACAGGGCAGAACCCTGCTCATCGGTACGACAAACCTTGATGCCTCTCGACCTGTTGTCTGGAACGTCACACGCATGGCAGCCAGCGGTCACCCGGATGCGCCGGAACTCATCAGAAAAGTGCTGCTCGCATCTGCCTCCATCCCCGGTGCGTTTCCACCGGTTTACATACCAGTGCAGGCAAAAAACGGTCAAACCTATGACGAGATGCACGTTGATGGTGGAACCGTTTCACAGATGTTTTTCTATCCGGCGAGCGTCAACTGGCAGCAGTTAGAGGCGTTCCTGGAGGTACAGGGCACGCCCAATCTCTACGTCATCAGAAACTCATGGATTGAGCCTCAGTACGAGATTGTCGAGCCGCGACTCATACCAATTGCGGGCCGAACTATCGCCTCCCTGATTCGAACGCAGGGCAAAGGTGACTTTTACCGAATGTGGGCGCTGGCGGAGCGAGATGGCCTTTCGATGCACGTCACCTGGATACCGGACTCAGCGAGGCAGGAACTCCAGATCGAGCCAGCCGAAGCGTTCGACCCTGAATATATGAAAGCGTTGTTCCAGTATGGCTACGAACGTACGCTTGACGATAAGACCTGGCTCGACCCGCCACACATTGAATCACAGGCTGATCGCTGGTCCGAAGGACAGCGCTGATCTTTCCGGCAGCTGAAGCGCCTTCGCTGATGCTCGAAACACGGATAGCGAAGAAGATGTTCTGAGCTAAAATCTACCCTGATTCGGGGTCAGTTCACTTCCTTCGCAGTACGCTGTCGTCCAGGTCCAATTGCGGGGCATCAGTTTTAATCAGGTAGGTATCGCGCCAGCTCTCACCTGAAATCGGTTCAAAACGACCTTCTTCCTCTATCGGGAAACGAATGGACTGACCAGGGTAAACACCTTTCAGCACATCAGCATCCTTGACGACCACCACGCCATTGACGAGCACATAGGGAATACCCAGCGAAGGTAGTCCGTTCGTGCCACTCTTGAAGTCAGCCTGTTCCCTGACGTTCTCCGCATCGAAGACAACGATATCGGCCACCATACCCTCCTGCATGCGACCGCGTTCCTGCATGGCTTTCAAACCCGTGTCACCAATATGCTTCGCGGACCAGTAGCTCAGCTGCGCCAGCGTATGCATCAGCGGCACACCATTTTCCCGCGCGATCCTGAGCGTTACCGCGTGAGTGCCAGCGCTTCGTGGATGGCCGGCATAGTCTTCATAAGGGGAATCCCAGGTTAATCGTTCTCCAGCCACATTGAGTCCCGGCATGCCATCACCAGCGACAACAAAGTGCTCAACCTTGGTCCATTCCGGCAGCCATTCCTTACGCGGCGGGCTATAAGCAATCAACGTTCGGCCCGGTTCTTCTGCAGCAAACTTAAGAAACTCATTTTTCGTCACGAAGCGATCAAGTTGAGGGTCGTAGATCGTCTCTTCGTATTTGTAGCTCATCAGCTTTTCCCAGATGAGTGGGCCAACTATCGCAGCACCGTAGTTGCCGGAGCCTGCAATCCATGGGTAGTAGGTCGCCCAGATGTTGTGCCCCTGATCACGGGCGAGCGCCATCATCTCCTGGTTTTCCCACCAGCCGTAGTCATTATCGTGGTGGATCTGCAGGGGCGCATTCAGGATCATCGCGTTTGAGATCAGTTCCTTAACGCCCATCTGTGCTTCTGTTGGGGTGGAAGCACTGGGGTGAAAGCGGTGATGTACTGCGGTCAACCTGCCATAGCGTGCGGCTATTCTCTGCGCCTCGAGCATTTCATAGGTGCGGATACCTTTACCCGCATAACCAATTGTTGAACCAACACCGATAGCGCCCTTTCTGAGGCCTTCATCAAGTATTGCACCGATTTCATTCATCTCCTCAACCGAGCTGGTTGTCACGGACCAGCCATCTACACCGTCTTTAGCTGCAGCAGCCCGAAGGTCAAAGAAAAACGGCATGGAAATATTCGGGCCTTCAAGTGCGAGACCATCATGGACCCGCATGCGTGCAAACTCCTGGCCTACCACGGTGCCGAAGTTGGCCTGGGTCTTACCCTCACGTGCGGCATACCATTCATCCATGTTCAACGCACCGACTTCGAAGTCCATTTGCGTCGTCACACCATCACGCAGATTCACCTTGATGCCGAAAGGCCCAAGCCCATGCTGCTCCGTGTCGATGAAGCCAGGCGCAACCACCAGGCCCGCCGCATCGATAACCTCTGTACCGTTGATCTTTCGCTTCGTGATCTTAACGATACGGCCATCGCGGATACCTACGTTGCGCACACCATCAAACCCGGTTTCAGGGTCCATCACCCTACCGTTCAGAATGACGACATCGTAGCCGCTGGCTGTGGCGGTGGAGGAGATAAAAACAAGCAGGATCAGGAGAAAGCGCATCCAGGGTTCTCGAAACAAAAAAGAAACGATTTTAGGCTTAACAGCCCGAGGCGTATAGTTAAGTACATCACAACTCGATGCCATTGTATTGATATGAAGAGACTACTCCTCGTCTGTATCATCAGCTTCAGCGCCACCGCTTCTGGTGCCCAGGATTACCATACGCAACAGCGGATCCAGCAGAACGAGATCGACCGGCGCATGAATGAAATCCAGACACAGATGCGCTCGGAATCCAGCACACGGACTTCCACACTTTCGACAACCGCATCACCCACAACCGGCACCTTTGGTCCAACACTGCCGGGCTATCGCACTGCCAGTATCAAGATGCACCAGGTAACCGATCAACAGGTAAAGCAGTACCTGGAGAAACTGGGCGATCCGAAAAAAGGTACCGGCGTATTTTCTCACTCGCCCGAGACTCGCCTCTATCACTATGGGCTGATGTGCCTGGAAATCGGTCTATTCGATGAGGGCTTTCGTGCCATCAGCGACTACCTGAAGATGACATCTGGGGCCGAGCAGTCGACATCTACCAAGGATTAACGATGAGATTCTTTCCACTTGTGATCGCCCTGTTCCTATTCGGTTCGATCCATGCCCACGAGATAGGCCACGATCATGAGCACGTGGAAGGCGGCTGGAATACTGACGCGGGTTTCGTATCGGACGATGACATCGAGGCAAAACTGTGGAATCCGAGAGGCAAGTCCCAGGAGGAGATCGACGAGCGAGCCGACTACATTGCCCAATTCTTCGACGCGGGCAGAACGGCCGAAGATCGCGCTGAAGACGACAACATCAAGGAGCGCTTTGCCGACGCTATCGTGATCAACGCACTCATGCCATCCGGTATTGGTATACAGGGTGTTGGCGAGTCACATTTTGAGCGGGCCGCAAACCTGAATCGCGACAGCGACATCTCGCTCATGTCTGTTTCCGTGTGGGCGTTTGCCGGGGTGAACGACGTTTCATTTGAAGATACCCTGGCGCGAACAGATGCAGCCATCGAGGCACTGGACCTGGTCAAGGTGACAACCGCTGATGACGTTCGCAAAGCCAAGGCAGCGGACAAGATGGCGGTCACCTACAACGTCCAGGGTTCAGATTTCGTTATCGGCGACCTGGCCAAGGTGGCCTGGGCAAAGGATCGTGGCATCTCGATCATGAACTTCACCTACAACAACGATAACGGACTTGCGGGGGGTGGCCAGAATCCTGAAGACAATGGCCTCACTGACCTCGGCGTCCAGTTCGTTAAGGAAATGAACAGGCTCGGCATCGTCGTCGACTGTTCACATTCTTCATCACAGGCGTGTATCGATGCTGCAAACCATTCATCCAAACCGGTGGTGGCCTCTCACTCGAACGCACGTTCGCTGTTTGAACATGGCCGAAACGTTACTGACGAGGCGATAAAGGCGATTGCAGATACCGGCGGCGTGGTTTGCTCCGTCGGTGTCGGCTTGTTCCTGAATGGTGGCGGCAGCGCCTCGATGGAAGCAATTGCCGATCATGTCAATTACACGGCAGAACTGGTCGGCAAGGAGCACACCTGTTACGCCTCGGACTACTCTTACATGTACAAGGACTTCCTCAAGGCATTCATTGGCGTCGTAGATAAATACCCGCCGGGAAAGGGCTTCGGTGCCCCGACCCAGAACGCCAATGGTGGTGACATCTGGGGTGTGGCGCGGGTCCTCGAGGATCGCTACAACTGGAATGAAGATGAGATTCGCGGGTTCCTCGGCGAAAACCTGATGCGCGTCTTCGCCGCTAACTGGCAGTAGTCTCAGGCAAAAACACGACCGGGGTTCAGCAGGTGTTTGGGATCAAGCACCTGTTTCAGGTTACGCATCAGCATAAGCTCATCCTCAGACCGGTTCATGGATAACCAGGCGCGCTTCTCGATGCCGATACCGTGTTCAGCGGAGACCGACCCGCCATACTTCGCTAGCGTTTCGTAAAGCACTTGGTCCGCTGCGTGGTGATGTTCATCATTCTTGTATGGCAGGACAAAGATGTGCAGATTGCCATCGGCAATGTGGCCGAATACAACGGGATACGTGCCAGCCAGTTCTGATCGCAGCCGCTGATCAAGCTCAACCGCATAGTCGTTCATGTGCTTGATTGGCAGGCTCACATCGTAAAGGTATGCAGGCAGGATAGGGTCAAACTCTTCACGAACGATCCACACGTCCTGGCGTTCACGTTCTGACTGGGCTATTACCGCATCGCTGACAAGGCCATCTTCGAAGGCATTTTCAAGTAGTCGCTCAAAACGCGCCGCATCGTTTGCTTCATCAAAACCCTCGGCTTCAATGATCGTGTAGAAGGGGTAGTCTCTTGCCAGCGGCGGCCGGTGCTGTCCCTCGCCGGTGACACCTTCATAGTAGTTCTGCCACATGACTTCGAACGCACTCAGCGTACCGGCAAGCTCCCCCTGCAGACGATTCAGCAGCGTCATAACCTTATCAAAGGAGTCCAATGCCACCATCGCGGATTGTCGACTCGTGGGCTGCGGGAATAACCGCACCATGATTCTTGTGACAACACCCAGCGTGCCTTCGCTGCCGATGAAGAGCTGCTTAAGATCGTAGCCTGTATTGTTCTTCAGCATGGGATACATTGAAGACAGAACGGTGCCATCCATCAGGACAACTTCAAGGCCAAGCACCAGGTTACGCATCATGCCGTAGCGCAGCACATTGATACCGCCTGCATTGGTGGCGACATTACCACCTACGGTGCAACTGCCTCGGGCACCCAGGTCCAACGGAAACAAAAGACCCTTCGGCTCCAATGCTTCATGGAGGTTTTGAAGAATAACGCCAGCCTGGACCGTTGCGACATTTTCAATGTCATCAATCTCTTCAATCTGGTTCATGCGTTCCAGGGAGACGATGACATCCGCTTCGCTGGCTTCACAACCTGCGACAACACCGGTCAGCCCACCCTGCACCACCACGGTCTGATCGTGATCGTGACAATACTTCAGTATTGCTGAAACCTCCTGAGTTGAAGCAGGTTTCACAAGGGCACGTGCCGTTGTCGGATCGCTGTTCCAATAAGAGGTAGCCCTTTCGGCGAGCGCCGCGTCACTGACGAGACCACTTTCACCAACCAGTTCCGTTAACTCACTAATCAGGGCGTGCATGTCCTGTACCCGCTTTGTTGGTCCCAGGGAAACCTAGTTCAGGTTTTTGTCTTTGTAGTACTTGGTCCCCTGCAACGTTGCCTGCAGTGCGAGGCCGTTTTCCGTGATCTGGTAGATGCTGGTGCCACCGATAATGGTTGCCGCAATATCAATTGAAGTGCCTGTGTCACCAGCCTTTGCGGCAGCGTCACCCTGGCCTGAGAAATCCCAGCCGGATTCAATGAAATCGCGTGCTGCCTTCTCGGTATGAAAAACAAACACGATCCTGAAGTCCTTCACACCCATTCCGAAGCCACCACCCGCTGAAAACATACGCATGAATGTCTCTTCACCTGTTTGCGTATCGCGAATGATGCCGCCACCACGAGCAGTGGACAGCAGAAACAGATTCATGCCGAGTGAACTGAACACGGCGACCGCTTCGGAATTCATGACGTCGTCTTTGGCTTCGGGTTTCAGCTTATAGAGGTCCTGCAGCGTCTTACTTCGCATCTCGCGAATCGCCTTACGTTCTTCGGCAATTTCCTTGGCTTTTTCTTCCTCGGATTTCTCTTTGCCGAACAGGGCAGCTGAAGATGTTGCGGGAATCAGTGCAAGTGACAGGAGTAGGATGAGAGATTTCATGACAGGCCCTTTGTTTCTTATGCGCGGTACGATAACAAGTTAGTGCTCACGTGTGCACCCTCCTTCGGGGGCATCACAGGATCGTAAAGTAGATCACCGCAGCCGCCAGGATCAGCTGGATAACGAACATGACTTTGAGCAGGTATCTCGCAGGCCACCTGGGCAGCATTCGTTTGGGTAACCGACGCGCCTGCAGGTACTGGGTAATCCCATTTTGCAGCGGCAGCATCATGGCGGCGTAACTCGCGGCGATCGTCACCATCAATACAGGTCGCTGGAACCCCCAATACATGCCGAACCCGATAAAGGGCACGATCAGGCAATACCATCGAATTATCGCAAAGCGGGTCTGCAGCTGGCTGCGCTCCATGAATCCAAGCTCAATCAGGTAGTCCGGGATGTAGCGAGCCCCGGCAGCAACACCTGCCAGGGTGCTCGAATAAAGTATGCAGAACGCGCCAACTGCAAACGGCACCAGTGACCATTCTCCCAGCGTCTGGGTAAACATGTTGCTGAGCGCCGTGATTGTCTCGCTGCCGCTGGGTTGTTCACCCAGTGCGTTCAACACACCTGCGCCAAGAAAATAGAACGGCAGTGTTGCACAGGTCAGCAGTGCCAGCGTGATCCACACATCAGTGCGCAGCACCCTGAGCCAGCCTTCAGCCCGGGTATACCAGGCCTCGGTATCTTCAAAGCGGCCAATCCTGGCGGGATAGCCTTTCTCAATACACCAGTAGGAGTAACCGGATATTTCACCGGCGTTAACACCGGTGTAGCCATAAGCTGCAAGTGCGAGGACCGCAAATGTGGTTGAGAACTCAAATTCGAACCCCCTGATAATATCGTTGGGGCTGGTTGCGTACTCCGTCCACTGCATCATGACAGCGCCTGTCACGGTCAGGATCGTAAAGGTCATCACAAAGAGAAGCATCAGCGACTCGAGTCGCTGGTAGCTGCCGCTACCCAGCAGAATCGCCGCGAGCACCGCAAGGAAACCCACCGTGTATATCGGGTCGAAGTTCGGGAACAGGATCACCACCGCCTGCCCCGCACCGCCAATCAGTCCGCCAAGGCCGGTGACCCCGGTGACAAACCCGATCAGGCCAAGGCCGATCGGCCATGAAAACGGTTTAGGCGTGATGGGGATGCGACCCGGAATCCTGTTAAGCGCGCGAAGATAGGTGTCACCAGACAGCACGATATAACGCGCCAGCTCCGCCTGAAGAATCGATTTGCTCCAGCAGGAGAAGAGCACCCACCAGAGCATCATGTAGCCGACCGCTGCACCGAGACTTGCCGTCAGGATAATTTCACCGGACCCGACAATCGTGGCCGAGATAATGACACTCGGGCCAAGGTACTTGATGGTATTACGCCAACCTACCGGGGGGTCTTCGAGCTTATCCGGCGGCTGCGTGTAGTGGTCGTGTTCGTCGTTGATGACTACTGCTCGACTCCCGAGGTCACACCAGTATAGGAAAATAGATGAGCACCATTCCAGTGCACCATTTACAATTCAGTTATACAACCAGTGTGCGCCATCGTGCGTTAATCTAAGGGAACACGTGCAAGGGAGAACAACATGAAGAAAACCGTATTGGCACTCGTCACCATGCTTTACCTCACACCAGCCCAGGCGAGCCTGTGGGATGACGTTATGTCCTGGTTTTCAGGAGACGAAGAAGAAACACAACCTGTCGTACAGGAAGAAGCGCCAGCACGACCAGCCGTAGTGCCGATGGTCGAGAAAGCGGAGCCGGCCGCAAAGCCGGACCTGGTCGAGTCAGCCGTGCGTGCTGCTGCGCCCACGGCGGTGCGTACCGGTATGGCGCTACTGCCGATGGTAACCCAGTCAATGGGCGTCACCGAGGCCCAGGCTAAAGGTGGGCTTGGCGCGATTTTCATGGCCGCAAAGGCGACCCTGGCACCGGAAGACTACAAGTTAATTGCCGACGCGGTACCTGATATCAACAGTTACATATCCGCCGCCCCGCCCAGCAACCAACTGGTAAGCGGCGCGATGGGTTTGCTCGGCGGCTCACAGGAAACGGCTGCGGCAGCCAACCTGCTGGCACAATTTAATGATCTCGGACTCGGCGCAGACATGATTGCCGGTTTCAGCCAGCAGGCAGCCGAGTACATCAAGGGTAATTCCGAGGCGGCGTCCGAGAAGCTGCTTGGCGTGGTGTCTGAGTACCTGTAGTGACCAGTGCATTCAGCTATGACGAGGGCGGCACCGCGCTGATTGTTGGTGTCGGCCTGATGGGCCAGTACCTCGCGAGGCAGGCGCCCGGCTGGCTCAGTTTAAACAAACTGGTACTTGCCGATTTCGGTTCAGATATCTCGGTTGGCGGTGACTCACAGCCACTGGCTGATTTTGCCAGTGACATTGCCTCAGACACAGGCTGCAACGTGGTCGCTGAATCCATCGATGTGTCGAGCGAGGAAGATGTCACAGCACTCATGCAGCGGCACACAGACATCCGCTACCTCGTTTTTACGGCCGGCATATCACCAAAACCGCTTACGCCGCCCGAGCAGTTGACCAAAGAGGACGTGATGCGTTCCTACGAAGTTAACCTGTGGGGCGCACACAACCTTCTTAAACAGGGCATTGCCCAACAGAGCTTCTCACCGCGCACACACGGCGTCTTTGTCCTTTCGACTTCTGCAACAGTCGGTTCAGAAGGCAGGGCCAGTGCCGCATACGAGGAGTCTAAAGGTGGCCTCAGGAATCTCCTGGAGCTGCAATCACGTTACTTCCTTGAGGAACACGGCATTATCCTGAACGGGCTGGCGCCCTCACCTTTGCGTGGTCCAATGGCTGCACAGAACCCGGTGAGTGCAGCACGCCTGCAGGCAGTTGAAGATGAGATGCCGACCGGCGGACTTACCAATCCAACGCATATCGCAGCCGCTACGATGTTCTTCCTGTCGAATGAATGCTGGTGTGTTGGTGAGGTGCTCACCGTAGATGGTGGTTACACCAAGCATAAGCCCATCTACGGTGCGCTGGGCAACTAGCTAGTTCTTGTTCCATCGGGACAAGAATTAGTTGATATTGATCTTGAACGAGAACTTTTTGTCCTCGAACTCTGCGTCAATTTCCGCCTCTTCGTCGTTACCGCCTTCTTTCCTGAGTGCAGTGGCCAGCCCCTGGTCGTCGATTCGAAGGAACTCTTCCTTCACGCTGGTCCAGCGGGCATCCTTGTTCACCGGCATTTCACAGGCCGGCTCTTTCCAGACGCCATAGATGTTGAACTGAACCTGATCATCCACCTCCATCTGGAACGTCTGCCCATCGGGGACGCTCGGTTCAACCCGCACGGCATCAAGATCATCACTACTGCTGCAATCAGCTACCTGATCCGTAACCGTGACTGCCGCCGTACCGCTGATATCCTGGTCCACCAATGTGGCGGTAATCACTGCGGAGCTGTCGCGCTGCAGCAGCTCAACAAGCCCGGCGTCCTCATCTGACGACACCACGCTGACGTTTGCAGGATTGTCTGAAGACCACACCACTGAATCAGTGACATCGGTTTCTTCACCTCCATCGAGCACCGCGTAGGCCCTGAAGAACCAGGTTGCACCCGCCCTTTCCGAGAAGGTTGCCGGTTCAATACGGATATCGTCGGCATCAACGGGTGGCGAGACCACCTCAACAACAGATGGCATTGAAGTGATGCCGTCCTCTTCTGCAGTGATATTTGCGGTACCAATCTCTTTCGCTTCTGCCTCACCATCTTTCTTGATCTTGACGATATCCTTGTCAGACGTTTTCCACTTCACGTCGTCGGTGATGTTCTGTTGCTGACCGTTAACGTAAACACCGGTTGCTTCAAACTGTACCTTCACCCCTTCAAGCAAGGTTGCATTGGGCGGATCAATGAGAATTCGCGAGAGATCAACGTCGGTTACTTCCAATGCAACCTGATCAGACATTTCCAGGAACGTGATGGTGATGTCCGTGTCACCTTTCTTATGCGTTTCAACGAGACCGGTGTCGGTCACCGTCGCCTTCTTTGTATCTCGACTCTGCCATGCCGCGTCAGTTGTGATATCCGCGGTACTACCATCGCTGAATCGGGCCAATGCGCTCCACTGTGAGGTTGTGTCTTCCACCATCTCGTAGCTGTCAGGGTCAGCTGGGTCCACCGGGTTGAGGCCCGGCAGGATTTCCACCGACTGCAGGACCTTGTCACTGATGGTAGCGAGGGCTTCCCCTTCCTGACCGAAATACCTGGCAGTTACAATGACATCGCCCGCGGCTATTGGTGTCAGCAAGCCGGTGTCTTCACCGCTGTTGCTGATCGTCGCTAGGCTGGCGTCACTTACCGTCCACGTTGCCTGCCGGGTTACATCAATAAGCGAGAAGTCGCCCAGGCGCTGCACGGCCTTGTACTGAACTTGCTGTCCAATGTTGATATCGCTTGCAACCGGCGTCACCTCAAGGAACACCACCGCTGAGCTGACAACTTCCAGTGGTACTGAACCCGTCACATCATCGAGGGTCGCTGTCACAGAGGTTGTACCAATAGCCCTCGCCTGCAGAATCGCAGACTGCGTGATCGTGGCGATATCAGGGTCAACCACCAACCAGGTTACATCGTCAGTGATATCAACCTGATCACCATTGTCGTAGATACCGGTTGCTTCATATGTCTCTATCGAGAAGAGTCGCAGCCGGGCATCGTCTGGTTCGATCAGGATGTCGACCAGTGTGTTTGCAGTTACAGTGACGTCGGTTGTTTCCGTCAACTCACCAAAGATTGCAGATATGGTCGCGCTGCCCTGCGTTTTCAAATCAGCACGGCCGGCCAGCACGCCGGTTGGAACAACGCCAACAACATCTGAATCAGAGGATATCCAGGTGGCATCTCGTGTCAGATCCTGGGTTGAACCATCCGAGTAGTTACCGGTCAGCTCAAACTGTTCACTGGATCCCTCAGGTGCGGATACTCCCTGCGGCGTGATCTGCAAGCTTTGCAGTAATGCATCTGTCACTTCCAGGGACGCTGTTTCAGTGATCGCACCCTGCTGTGCTGAAATAACTACATCACCCGAAGCGATGGCCGTCACAAGACCGGTTTGCGTAACACTTGCTCGCAGTGAGTTTGACGTTCGCCATGAAACCTCTGTCGTAATGTCCAGGCGTTCACCGTTGGTATAGATACCTGTCGCGAAGTACTGATCCTGAAGACCAGCCGCGAGTTCATTGAAGGCTGGTTCTATTTCAATGCTCTCGAGTTCTGCCGCTCTCACGACAATAGGCGCTTCAGCCGAGACGTTTGTCCTGGAGAACACAAACCGTGTTGGATCCCAGTTCACCCTGATGGTGGTCGAGCCTTCGGAGACCAGCGTGACAAAACCAGGCTGGGCTTCGGAACTGTCAACCAGCGCAACCGCTGGATCATCAGAAGTCCACGTAACAGAGGAAGTCACATCTTCCACGCGACCATCCGAGTAGGTAGCAGCAGCGAACAACTGCACACCTGTCCCTTCAATACCAACATAGTCAGGCGGGAAGATGTCCATTCGAACGACAATTGCATCGCTGACAGTGAGGGTTGTGGATGCGCTGATATCGTCCAGTGTCGCAGTGATAGTCGTCGTGCCTACCGCCACACCCGTTATACCGCCATCAGTATCGATAGTCGCAACATCCACACTGCTGCTCTGCCAGCTGACATCTTCGTTGATCGGCGTACTGGTGCCATCGGTGAATATACCCGTCGCATCAAAATCCAGGTCATTGCCGAGCGATACCTCAGGGTCCTGTGGATCAATGACAATCTGCACCAGCTCCGCGTCCGTCACGGTAATGCGTGACGTTCCGCTCTGATCCTGGAACGTCGCTGTAATTGTAACCTCACCCGGCGAGAGCAATTGGACCAGACCCGCGTCCACACCAGACGGAACAACATCAGCTATCGAGGTGTCGGACGACACCCAGGTGGTGTTTTCCGTGACATCCTGGTTTGAACCATCGGTATAGAGTGCGGTAGCAGTTAGCTGACCGCCAGTGCCTGCAGGTTCTGTCAGTCCAGTCGGCGTGACCTGCAGCGACTCAAGTTGGGCAGCTGTCACATCTAGCGCCGCATTGCCCTCGACGCTATCCAAAGATGCCGTAACCACCACCTGACCAACGGACAGTGATTCAACAAAACCGTCCTGCGTCACAATCGCAATGGCGTTATCGGAGGTTCGCCAAGCAGCCTCATCAGTAATATCAGCACTGGTGCCGTCTGTGTAGATACCGGTTGCCGTGTACTGGACGTCAACACCATTCGGCACAATCTTAATGAAGGGTGTCACCTGGATCTGGATCAATTCGATCTGGGTAACAATGACGTCGATAGAATCTGTCTGCTCATTGCTGGTCGGGCTTCGCAGTCCATCCCAGGTTGCAAAGATCTCTGCTGTACCCTGGTCGAGCATAAACACTTTACCTGCGTCATCACCGCCGGTACTGACAGCAGCAACCCTTGGCAAACTGGATGACCATGTTGCCTCGCGAGTTGCGTCCTGGGTTGTACCGTCTGAATAATAAGCGGTTGCAGCAAGTTGATTGGTGGTGCCTTTAGGCTGTTGCAGGCCAGGAGGTGTTATCTGCAGGCCTGTCAGCGCAGCCCCTGTGACCGTCACCTTTGTTGATCCAATCACCTCTTCCAGTGCCGCCCTGATTTCTGCACTGCCAACTGCGACGCCACGCGCTACACCCGCGGGATCTATCACAATGGTCTCGTAATCGGACGACGACCAGGAAACATCTTCGTTGATCGCTGTGCTGGTACCATCGGAAAAGATGCCAATCGCGGCGTACTGCGACTCAATACCAACCGGCACTTCGTCGTTCTGAGGTAGCACTGAGATGCTAACGAGCACGGCGTCAGTGACTTCAATCGTTATCTCATCCTCTTCGCCTTCAAACTGGGCTGTCACTTTAGAGGTGCCCTTACTGATCAGCTCCGCAAATCCAGCGTTCACTCCGGTGGCGACGACCTGCGCCACGTTGTTGTTGGATGAGTTCCACGTTGCCAGGGTTGTTACATCGAGTGCACTGCCATCTGAATACACCACGGTCAGCGTCAGCTGGCCGCTTGTTCCGGCCGGTTCTATAAGCCCGGCGGGTGTGATCGTCAGGCTCAGTAGCGTAGGCTCAACAACCTGCAGCGATGAGGTGCCCGTAACGAAGTTAAGTGAGGCTGAAATGGTTGTGCTGCCAACGCTGGAGCCCGTCGCCACAGCGGCATCAGTGATCTTCGCGACGGAAACGTCACTTGAGGTCCAGGAGGCTTCACTGGTGACATCTGTGCTTGAGCCATCTGTGTAGAAACCGGTCGCCGTATAAGCCTGTTTCAGGCCTACAGGAACATCTGCAATAGGTGGCAACACCTGGATCGAACTCAGTTGAGCAGCTATCGCTTCTGCCGTAATGGAATCCGAAATAAAGGTGGTCGGCGAGATACCACTCGCGTCGCCATTCCAGATTGCAGTAATGACAGCTTCGCCCTGCTGCAGCATGGTGAGCTGGCCCGCCCTCAAATCAGAGGTATCAACATCGATAATGTCTGGTGCTGACGAGGTCCAGGTTGCCTCCCTGGTTGCATCTTCAATCGAACCATCGGTGAAGGTGGCGATGACGGTGAGCTGCGTCTGCGTCCCAACAGGTTCAGATACACTCACCGGCAGAATCTGCAGCACCTGCAGCTGGGCTGCCGTGACTTCAAGCATTGCTGAGCCGACGATGCTGCCTTTGCTGGCGCTGATCGTTGTGGTACCCACGGCAGTACCTGTCGCAATACCGCCCATATCTATTACCGCCACCGCTGGATTGCCGGACGACCAGGCCACCTCATCGCTCAACTGCGCAGCGTCGCCGTTGGAGTAGATACCAATCGCCGTAAACCGCTGCTCTACACCCGCTGGTATTGTCTCTGTTGCAGGTGAAACGTTGATTTCCACCAGTACCGCCGGTGTCACTGTAATTGTGACAGTGTCGGACAGGCCGCCAAGTGTGGCAGTAATGTTCGCCGCGCCTTCTTTGAGAAGTTGCGCAAGCCCCGTGCTCGCGCCAACGTTCACAACCTGATCATCTGAAGACGTCCAGGTTGCGGACGCCGTCGCATCTTCCGACGTGCCATCTGATGCGATCGCTGTCAGTGTCATCTGTTGCTGGGTACCAGCTGGTGCATTGAAATTCGGCGGTGTCACTACAACAGACGTCACCACCGCCGGCGTTACCTCGACAATCGCGGCGTCAGTAATCCCATCGAGTGCGGCGGTAACAATCACCTGCCCCGGCGTCACGCCCGTTGCACTGCCGGTTGCATCAATCGTTAGAACAGCGGGATCCGAACTTGTCCAGGTCACCTGGCTTGTTATGTCGTCATCAGAGTTGTCGGAGTAGATACCCGCCGCATTGAACTGCATGGCAATGCCAACCGGACTTGAGGCAATCGGCGGCGAGATCTGAATTTGAGTCAACGCAACCGGCGACACGGTCACCAGCGAACGTCCTTCCAGGCTGTCAAAGGTTGCGCGTACCACCGTGGATCCAACACCCGTCAGCTCGTAACCACCTGCGTCCGTACCCGCGGAAACTACTGTTGCCACGCCTGTGTCGTCCGACAGCCACATCGCATCCTGGGTAACGTCCTCGACACTCTGATCGCTGAAGATCACCCTCGCCTGGAAGGACCCGGTTGTACCAACTGGTTCAGACACGACTAGTGGTGTTACAACGACACGTTGGGCAACTTTTTCAGTCACTGTGAGACCGGTCGAATCAGAAATACTGCCAAGTGTTGCAGTCACTGATGTAGCACCCGCAGACTCACCCTTGGCAAGACCCGCTGTGCTAATAGTCGCAACGCCAGTAGCACCAGTTTGCCAGGTGACCACATTGGTGAGGTCGCTGGTTGTGCTGTCGGTGTAAGCGCCTTCGGCCTTGTATTGGACGCTCTCGCCATCAGCGATGGATGTATCAACCGGTGTTACCGCAATCGAAACCAGTTCTGCCGCCGTGACTGTTCCCTGGATGCTGTCGGATATGTCGGTTCGCGCCAGAATTGCCTGAATGCCGTTCCAACGGGCTGTAATGGTTGCTGTACCTTCACTCAGCATTCGAGCAAGTCCGATCTCAGCACCGGTTGCGACCACATCGATGATGAGATCATTGCTGGACGACCAGCTTGCCTGACTGGTCGCATCAACGACGCTACCGTCAGAGAAGGTACCGCTGACCGAAAGCTGAACTTCTGCACCAGCAGGTTCATTCAGCGATGTCGGAGTAATGCTGAGCGACTCCAGTACTGCATCGGTAACCGCAAACGTGCTTGGACCCGTTTTCCCATCAAGGACAGCAGAAATAGTGACAGAACCGGCCTTAAGCCCTGTTGCCACCCCGTCGCTGTCTATCGATGCGACATTGGTATCACTGGATGACCAGCTTGATTCGGCGGTGATGTCGACACTGCTGCCATCGGTGTACTCACCGGTTGCGGTAAAGGGCTGCGGAATACCTGCAGGAGACGTCGCGTTCTGTGGTGTTACCGTGATGGAAACCAGTTCTGCATCCGTCACGGTAGCAAGCGTCATATCGCTCTTCGTTTCAAAAGTACCGGTGATGGTTGAGGTGCCAGGCTTCAACATCTCAGCGTTGCCTGTGCCGGTAATACTCACCAAATCCGGTGCGGATGATGTCCAGACAGCCTGCGACGTCACATCCTGGCTGCTGCCATCGCTGAAATAAGCCTGCAGCTGGTAGTTAACCTTGTTACCGGCTGGCTCTATTGTGTTAGCAGGAGTCAGCTGCACGCTTTCAACCTGTGCGGCAGTCACCGTCAACGTCGTTGCATCGCTTTTACCGCCAAATGACCCGGTAATATTGCTCGCGCCCTCGATCAGGGTGGTCGCAAGGCCATTCAGGTCAACTACTGCGACGCTGGTGTTGCCGCTGGTCCAGGTCGCATTGGGCAAAGGCTTCCTGGTGCCGTCGGTGTATTCACCACTCAGTGAGAACTGCACGGTGAGCCCAGCGGCCACCGAAGGTGATATCGGTTCAATATCTACACTGACCAGCTCGGCCTGGGTGACGGTGACGTTGACGCTGTCAGTAAATCCGCTGAAGGTACCGGATATCGAAGTAGTACCGACTGTGTTGAGTGTGGTTTCACCTGCGTTCGTCCCGCTGCCGATAACGGATGCAATAGCAGGATCAGCAGAGACAAAAGTAGCTGTCGTGGTGACATCCTGGGTCGTGCCGTCCGTGTAGGTTGCAGACAGGCTCAGTTGTGTTGTTGTGCCGGCAGGACCTTCAACAACACCAGGCAGTATCTGCACTGAAGAAACTGTAGCCGCAGTGACAGTCAGCGGTACAGCATCAGATAGCGCACCCAGCGACGCGGTCACGGTTGTCGAACCCTCAACCAGGCTTGTCGCAAGACCCGTTGAAGCGATCGTTGCGACGCTGGGATCGCTCGATTGCCAGCTGACTTCGCTGGTAATGTCACGCTGGCTGTTGTCTGAATAGAGACCGTCAGCGCGATATTGGACATCGAGTCCTGCTGCGACGCTCTCATTAGCCGGGGTCACCGTGATCGCAGTAAGAACAGCAGCCGTTACCTCTACACTTATCGTGTCGGTCACGATATTTGAAAGGACCCCTGCCGCTGCGTCAAAACTCGCTGTCACCTGCGCCGTACCCGGCGAATCAAGCATCAGCGAACCGTTGCCGCTGACACTGGCAATGAGGGGCGCTGAGCTGGACCAGGTTGTCGAAGATGTGACGTTAACCACATCGCCGTTCGTGTAGTTTGCAAGCACAAGCAACTGTCTTGTTGTACCTGCTGCACCTGTCACTGCAGGTGGAAGAATTGTGATACCCACTACCGCAGCATCTGTAACGACGAGGGACGCGGTGCCCGACTTCATATCCTTGCCGGCTGTGATTGTCACACTGCCTGCGGCGAGTGTTGTGGCAGTGCCATCCGGTGCGATCGACGCAACACTTGTGTTGCTCGACTGCCACGTGACCTGGTCTGTCAGGTCCTGGCTGGTGTTATCGGAATAAATACCTTCTGCGGCATAGGTGACATCAACACCGGCAGCAACCGACGTTGAGGCGGGCGTAACGTTGATCGAGACCAGCTCTGCAGGACTGACTACAACCACCGCGTTGACGGTCTTGGTGTCGAACGCTGCGGTCAGGGTGGTTGTGCCGGTGCTGACAAAATACAGGAGGCCTGGTGTGGTGCTTGAATCCACTGTCGCGATGCTGGTGTTTGCTGTACTCCAACTGGTCTGAGCCGTCACATCCTGAGTTGACCCGTCGGTGTAAAACGCATCTGCCCTCAGCTGCGTTGTCGTTCCTGCTGCACCCCTGGGGTTGGCAGGCGTTACCTGCAGGGACTGCAGTTCCGGACTTGTGACGGTAATCGAAGCACTGCTGGAAACTGCGCCCAGGGCTGCCGAGATATTGGCGCTGCCTACGCCTTCAGCGGTAGCAAGCCCGCTACTCGCGATTGTTGCAATACTGGTGTTGTCAGATCGCCACCTTACTGAAGTCGTCAGGTCAACGGTGTCGCCATTTGTGTAAACGCCCTGCGCCTGGTACTGCGCGGTCAGTCCGCTCGGCACCGTTGCCTGCGCTGGCGTAATGATGATCTCGCTCAGCTCCGCCGCGGTTACACGACCCTGGATCGAATCACTCAGGTTGCTGGTGACACGTACCGCCGCACGCTGGCCATTCCATGTTGCACTTAACTCGGCATCGCCCTCGCTCAACATGCGCGCAAGGCCAGGGTCGGTTGCGCCGGTACCCATTTCAATAACGGCCGGGGCTGACGACTGCCATGTAGCATCGGCTGTCGCATCGGTGGAGGTGTTGTCAGAGAAGTAGGCAGTGACACTAAGCTGCTGCTCGGTGCCTTCAGGTTTACTTACCGATGGCGGCGAAATTTCGAGTGACGTAAGGATCGCCTGTGTTGCCGTAAAACTGGCTGTGCCGGTCTTACCAGACAGACTTGCAGTAATGTCAGCTGATCCAACGGTAACACCAATCGCTTCACCACCCTGGCTGACACTGACCGCTGCATCACTGGAACTCCAGCCAGCGATGGCAGTCACGTCGCTGACCGAACTGTCGGTATAGGTTGCGGTCGCAGTGAATTGCTGCGGTATGCCTACTGCAAGCTCCACGGAAGGTGGCGAAAGTGATATGGACACAATCTCAGCCGCCGTTACGGAGGCAACTGCAGCATCACTTTTGCCATTGTATGTGGCAGTGATCACTGCCTGACCTTCGGCCTCCAGATCCACACTGCCCGCAACAACACTGGCAACCGAGTTATCAGAAGATATCCAGCTGCTTACACTGGTCACATCCTGATCCGAACCGTCCGTAAAGAAGGCAGTAGCTGTGAGTGCCTCAGTTGTTCCAGCCGGGCCCCTCAATATCGAGGGTGTCACCACCAGTTCATCAACTTCGGCAGCGGTTACCGTCAGCTCTGCCGTATCGGAAATCGCACCAACGTTCGCGCTGATTGTGGTTGTGCCAGTAGCAAGCGATGTCGCCAGCCCTGCCAGATCAATAACGGCAACGCCAGTATCGCTGCTCTGCCATGTCGCTATGTCGGTCAGGTCGGCCGAGGTGTTGTCCGAGTAGGTGCCAGTGGCCACGTACTGCTCGGTCAGTCCAAGCGCAATGCTCTGCGTGCCAGGTGTTACCTTAAGACTGACAAGTTCGGCCGCCGTCACCTCGGCATCTGCCGTGTCGTTCAGCCCCATAAAGGTGGCAGTAATCTCAGCTGTTCCTTCGGCAACAAACGAGGCAACGCCGGTGTTCGCCGTTATCGATACGATACCTGGCGCCGATGACACCCAGCTTGCCTGGTTGGTTACATCGATCACCTGCGAATCTGAAAGTGTAGCCGCGGCGGTGTAACCCAGTTCAAAGCCTACCGGGTGGCTGGCCGACGCCGGGGTTACGGCAATCGATACCGGCTCGGCTGCGGTTACCGTCAGCATGGATTTGCCACTGATGTTGCCTAGTGTCGCCGTTACCTCGGTGTCACCTGTTGCAACACCCGTTGCAAGCCCGGATGTATCCACCGTGGCTATTGCCGGTTCAGCGGTCTGCCAGTTAACCGTATCGGTAATGTCTTGCGTCGTGTTATCGGTGTATTCGCCGGTTGCAGTGAACTGCCTTGTCAGGCCCGCTGCCACTGTACTGATACCCGGGGTTACAACGATGTTGCGAAGTGCCGCCTCCGTAACCGTGACAGATACCTCATCAGAAACAGAACTGCTGATGCGCGTGACAAGCCCATCCCAGGAAACGGACACATTGGCTTGACCCGCGTTACGCAGTCGCACATAGCCCGTCGCACCCACTTCAACGATATTCGGATCTGTGGACAACCAGTTCGCCTCGGCAGCGGCATCAATCACCGTGCCATCGGAATAGGTGGCTTTGGCCACCAGCTGGCCTTCGATTCCAGCGGGTGCAGTGCCGCCTGGTGGCAATATCTCGAGCCTGGTCAACACGGCATCGGTCACTTCAAGTGAACCCTGTGCCTGCTTGCCATCAAAACTTGCTGTCACTGTTGTGGTGCCAGTGGAGAGTGTCGCAATACGGCCTGGGTCATCTACCACGGCAACCAACGGGTCAGCGGTTTGCCAGTTGGCCGACGCCGTGACATCGATGGTGTCGCCATTGTTGTAGATCGCAGTCAGCGTGTATTCCGCCACCGCACCAAGCGCCACGGACCGAGACGCCGGTGTCATCACCACGGAATCCAGTGCCACGTCTATGGTCCTGACAACGCCACTAGCCGATACACCATCAAACATTGCCTGGACTGAGGTTGTGCCTGCGCCGACAAAGTAAACAAGACCCGGGAACTGCCGCGAGCCGACAAGTGCGACGGCGGTATCCCCGACTGTCCAGTCAGCGCCGTCAGTGACATCCACTGACCTGCCATCAGTCAGGAATGCTGTTGCCGTCAACTGTGTGGTGGTACCGGCGATACCTGAAACAGATGCAGGTGTGATCTGCAGGCTGGAAAGCTCCGCGCTATCAACCGTTAACGTGGCCCTGCCCGCAACACCGTTGAAAGTACCTACAATCTCTGTCGCACCTGTTGCAATGCCAGTGGCAACGCCATCCGCCGATATCGTTGCCACAGCAAGGTTGGTTGACTGCCAGTCTGCTTTTACGAGCCCCGATGTGCCATCGGAGTAGACTGCTGTTGCCGTGTACGCGAGCGTGGTGCCCGAAGGTATGCTCGCAGTTACAGGTGTTATGTCGACACGATTCAGTCGTACTTTTTCAATCACCGTAACAGGGATAAACAGATCCGGAGCGCCCCGATACTGCACCTTGATCTCCGCCTCACCCGGGCGTGTCAGGAGCACCTGGCCAGCCTGGTTGACCACAGCCACCAGTCCGTCGGACGTGCCGTAACTCGCATCAAGCGTGATGTCTACAACCGAGCCATCGGAATGGTTCGCCTTGATCAGCAGGAAGACAATGTCTTCTTCGAAACCTTCTATCTCAGCGGGTGTTGCCGTGAGGCTCAGGATAAAGGGATCGGTTACTGTCACCGTTGCGTTTGCGGTAATACCGCCCAGGTGCGCAACAACCTCTGTTTCACCCACGGCCACTGCATAAACACGGCCGTTCTCGTCGACACGCGCAACCCTGACATCCGTGACCTGCCAGTCAGCTTCATCCGAGACAACGCGCGTTGAACCGTCGGTGAAGGTGGCTACTGCAACAAACGATTTCGACGTGCCCGCTGGTAACTGTCGCCTTGGCGGCAACACGATGAGTCCGGTGGGCTCCGCATTGGTTACCGTATCACTGCCGAATGCCAACTTGTCACGGAACTGCGCCTCAATCACGGCGTTGCCAACCGCGTTGAAAAAGACAGTGCCGTCATCGCCAACTTCTATCGAATCCGGGTTGGTTGAAGACCAGTTTGCTTCATCGGACACATCTTCCGTTGTGCCGTCTTCAAAGAACGCGGTTAGTGTGTGTTTGGCCTGGGTGCCTGCAGGTCCAAGAATGCGATAAGGCTCGAGTTGCAGTTCACTGATCGCCTTACCCACGACAGTGATTTCACTTGAATCGCTGACGCCCCTCAATTCGGCAGTTGCCTGCCCCTCGCCGGGGGAGATACCAAGCACAGTGCCATCGGGTGACACGCGCATGACGGCTTCATCTGATGATCGCCATGAGACGATATCGGTGATATCGATCACCTCGCCATCCTGGTATGTGCCGATCGCGGAAAGTTGTACTTCAGTGTCTTCGATGATGTCTGCTGATGCAGGGGTGACTTCGATAGATTCGAGCGGCGCATTGATACCGATAACCCTGACAGCATCCTGTCTGCCGTCCAGTTCCCCGCTGATTGTGGTCTGGCCGGCATCGATGATTGTGACGAGGCCGCTGGCATCTACCGTCGCAATGTTCTCATTGGCAGAGGACCAGGAAACGTCACCTGTCACGTCTTTGACGGTCATGTCGTCAAAAAAGGCGAGCGCCCGCACCTGCCTGGTACTGCCTTCAGGTCTGATGATCAGCGGTGGCAGGGTCTGGATGGCGATGATTTCCGTCCCGGGTGGTGGAACCGGTGCTGTGACTGTCACGGTGGATTCGTCGGTAAACCCACGATATGTCCCGGAAACGACTACATTGCCTGCCGTTACGGCGGTGACGAGACCTGCTTCACTGACACTGGCAACAGCCGGGTCGGAAGATGTCCAGGTAACATCCGCACCTGGCACATCCTGCGTTGTACCGTTGTTAAAACCTGCTTCACCCTCGAGCAAAGCCTCTTCGCCTGTCTCAAGGGACAGGGAGGAAGGAGACAGCTCAAAACCCGTCACCACGAGATCGGGCGGCGGGACAGGCGGCGTGTCTGCCTTATCGCTTCGACCACCACAGGCTGCCAGCAGTGTCAGCACTGCCGCAGCGGTAATCACTCTCTTCAGGTACAGCATAAAAAGGAGGTGGCCAGATCCAAGGGCGCAATGATATCGCGGCCTAACACCGGCTTGCATTAAAAATCCCGATTAACGGGTTGTTATGTGATTGTTGTGTTGTGGTTTACGTAACGGGATACAAAACGGCGTAAAATCTCGTTTGATTCAGGCACGTGTTCCTCCGCGAGGTTTTCGATCAGCACGTTCGCCTCCTCAGGTGGAAAGTATCCATGCTGTCGGTAGGCATTAATCCTGAGCGCAAACCCTTCCGGGTCTCCTTCCGGGTGGAACTGCATTGCGTAGACATTCGATTTCACCCTGAACATCTGCACCGGGCAGTCATCGCCACGAATCAATAAGACGGCATCCTGGGGCAGCTCGTCACAGGCTTCCTTGTGGCCAAGCAGTACGCGGATTTTTTCAGGCATACCCTGAAGTAACGGATCTTCAGCGCCCTCCGCTGTAATTGTTACGGTTTTTGCACCGACCGGCTCGCCGAATCGGCGCGAAATCCTGGCGCCGCAATAACTTCCCAGCAGGCCGTTGCCGGAACACGCGCCGAGGAAAGGGAAATCCTGATTGACGATGTCGTCGAACAGTCGGCGAAAGTCCGCCTCTACTTTTTTCTGTATGGCCGATTTTTCATCCTCCGGCGTACTCACATCAAACGGGCTGCCGCCGACGATAATCGCCGCGTACTGATCGAGTTCAATGTCAGGTAAACCGGCCTGCTCGGCGCGTATGCGTTCGAATTCGCCATCACGGATACCGCCATAGCGGCATATCGCCTCAAGTTCATTGTTAGCAGTGTCGTCTTCAGGTCGAAGCTGGATGATCAGTATCGGTTTTGGCACGGTAGGTGGTCTTTTTTCGGTCCGCTTCAGTTTAACAATAAGCTAAAATGTCCGCGGCTTGCCGCCCCAACCTGTCCGATAAGTCCAATAAGGAGTGCCAGCATGGCTAATGAAAACAATATGGACGACATAGTCGACCTTGCGATCCGGTTGACGCTGCTGGGTTTCCTTCTATATGTCTGTTTCACCATTTTGCGACCGTTTCTCGAGTTGCTGGTGTGGGGCGCTGTGCTGGCGACAGCGGTTTATCCAATTTACGCAAAGCTGGTACCGCGGTTCGGTAACAAGGAGGGTCTCACTGCCACATTCATGGTCCTTGTGACCCTGGCGCTGTTGATCGTGCCTGTATATGAAATGTCGATTTCCTTTATCGATTCCATGCAGACCGTTAATGAGAAGTTTGAAGCAGGTGAACTCAGCGTACCGCCACCCAATGACTCGGTCATGGAATGGCCAGTCATCGGGGAAAGAGTTCATGCGCTATGGGCAGCCGCTTCCGACAATCTCGAAGCGGTAATCAATCAATACCAGGATGAACTTGCACATATCAGTCAGCAGGCGGTCGGCGTGATGGCCGGCTTTGGTGGCGCAGTGGCCAGTTTCATACTTTCGACAATTATCGCGGGTGCATTCCTCGCTTTTGCCAGTGAATGCCAGACCTACCTGGTTAAAGTACTTGATCGCCTGATCCGTGGTCGCGGCGAGCACTTTGCCACCTTAAGCACACAGACCACGCGCAGCGTAGCGCAGGGCGTTATTGGTGTTGCACTCATACAGGCAATCCTTTCTGCCATCGGCCTGGTTGTGATGGATGTACCTGCCGCTGGTGTCTGGGTACTGCTTGTGCTGGTCCTGGCCATTGTGCAGTTACCCCCAATCATCATCCTGGGTCCGATTATCGTCTGGGTCTTCTCGGTAAGTGAAACCGTACCTGCGGTGCTGTTCATGATTTACGGCATTGTTGTTTCAGGCAGTGACGCTTTTCTGAAGCCACTGTTTCTCGGCAGGGGTATGGATATTCCAATGCCGGTCATACTGCTTGGCGCTATTGGTGGTGTTGTCGCGATGGGCATACTGGGGCTATTCATCGGCGCCATCGTGCTCGCGATTGGCTACACGCTATTCAGTGACTGGCTGGAGAATCCAGATGGCAGAGGCGATGCTAAGACAGTAGACAGCGAGGATGGGGCATGAGCGAATCGGAACACCAGGCACCTGATGAGGTAACCACAGCAGACGTCGCAGCCGAGGTATCGGCGGAAGACGCAGAAGATCAGTTCGTTAAAAAACTGACAGTAAGAATCGCCATCGTCTGCGTTGTGCTGCTGTCCTGGTACATTGCCGCCGACAGGCTGACGCCTTCTACCAGCCAGGCACGGGTACGGGGGTTCGTCGTGCCCATCGCGCCGCAGGTATCCGGTGTGGTCACGCGCGTTAACGTCGCAATGAACCAGCAGGTTGAGGAAGACCAGCTTCTCTTACAAATCGATCCCGACAACTATGAGCTCGCCGTTAAACAGGCAGAAGCAGATCTGGAAAAAGCCGGCCAGTCAGTCGGGGCAAGTACCGCAGACGTCTCCACCGCGCAGGCCGGCCTGGTGGAAGCCAAGGCGAGGCTGCGCAGTGTACAGTCACGTGCTGACAGGATTATCGCTATCGAAGACACCGGTGTCGTAACGGAAGCTGAAGTCGATAAAGCCAAGGCGGATCTCGCCTCGGCTGAAGCGCGCGTTGTCGAAGCTGAAGGTCAGCTTGAGAGAGCCAGGGAAAATCTCGGGCAGAGCGGCGCAACCAACGCCACGATAGTGGCTGCAATGGCAAAACTTGAGAAAGCACAGCTGGACCTGGAGAGATCGCGCCTGTACGCACCGGGCAATGGCGGTGTTACCAACGTGCGTATTCACGACGGTTACTACGCCAACATTGGCCAGCCCCTGCTCACGTTCATCTCAACCGACAATGTCTGGATTGAGGCGTACATGCGTGAGAACAATATCGGCAATATCAGCATGGGTGACGAGGCGGAGTTTGTGCTCGATTCGATGCCCGGCAAGATCCACACCGGTACTGTATCCAGCATCGGCTTTGGTGTTTCTGACTCGAGCAACTCGCAGATGGGCCAGCTTGCCAGTGTCGAGAAGGCCACTGGCTGGCTGAGAGACCCGCAGCGCTTCCCGGTTATTATCAGTGTGCCAAGGGAAGAGACACGCGGCGCACTGCGTGAAGGTGGGCAGGCTGATGTCATCGTGTATGCCAGTGGCAATGTACTGATGAATGGTCTCGCCTGGGTATACATCCGGGCCATCGCCCTGCTCTCGTACCTGTACTAAACCGGACTGACGCAGATTTTCACGCAGATGCTCGCAACCGACCGCGGTCGACGGATCTTGAGATACACCCTCGGGGTGATGACGGGTATTGCCCTCTCACAACTGGTTGGCTGGCAGCTGTCTTACATCATGCCGATCCTGCTGAGCATGATCCTGGTAGGCCCTGCCTTTGATGTGAAGGCAGCCACCGGTTTTGTACTGGTCATATTCGGTGGATGCCTGATTGGTCTGTTGCTGGCGATGACGGTGATCAGTTATCCCGCCGTGTGCCTGTTGATACTTGGCCTGATGCTGTTTCGAATTTTCTACGCGGCCAACAAGGGGCTTGCACCTTTTGCGGTCATCATGAGCGTCATGGGTATTACCGTGATACCGCTGCTTTCTATCCCCTCAATTAAATTGTCAGTCGAGCTGGTTGAAGCATTACTCTCATCGGGCGTGATCGCCGTCCTTGTTGCGCTGGTTTTCTTCTACCTGATCCCTACCGTGCCGCAGGAAACCCCGCAACCTGCCGCGCCGGCAAACGCGTTCACGCTGAATAATGCCCAGGCCGCCTTCATCAGCACAGCAGTGATCTGGCCGCTACTGGCGTTGTACTTCACCTTCAGCTGGAGCACGATCCTTATCCTTGTGTTTGCTGCAATCCTTGCCCAGAAGCCTGATCTGGCAACGACAGTAAAAGGCGGCGCAGCGCTGGTGATCGCCAATTTCGCAGGCGGTCTGGTCGCGGTTGGCATCTACTGGTGCCTTGTGTTCGCGCCGGAACCGCTCTTTCTCATCGTCATCATGGGATTTGCCGCACTCGTTTTCGCCCAGAAGATTTTTTCCGATGATCCGATGGCGCAACTATATGGTTCAGCGTTTACCGCAGTACTCCTGCTCGTCGGAAGCACTGCCGCATCACAGGACGGTAATGCAGCCGAGGCGTTCATCGGCCGCGTATTCCAGATCACCATGGCAGCCCTTTACGTTGCCGTCGCCTTCTATCTGCTGGGGCGCCTGGCCCGTTACCGCAGTGAACAACTGAAAAAACGTGACCTCGGCGATACTGCTGTTGTTGCCGACCTGGGTGTATGAACGCCCTTTAATCTAAACAATCATCTCCAATCCCATCATCTTCGTACCAATTGAATCTCTGGCACGCAGGGACCAGTCACTGGCGCCCAGAATCATTTATTTGTTGCTTGCATAGCAGATGATTGGATTTGACAATGAACCAACGCAAGAAAGGAGAACATTGATGCGTAAGTTACTGGCAATTTTGCTACCTACCATGTTGTTGATTGGCTGCGCGGCTCCCGCGCCCGTGATTGACTACGATCCAAGCCATGATTTCAGTGATTACAAAACCTTCGCGTTTATCTCGGAACATCCCCTGATGCGTGGTGAAGGTGCTGAAGGTGGCAGCCCCCTGCTGGAGGGCAGATTGATGCAAGCCACAGAGAACATTCTCAGTGCTCGCGGCATCAGCCGTGTCGCTGATCCGGAAGATGCAGACATCGCTGTCGCATTCACAGTCGGTGGCCGTGAAAAGATCCAGGTGAACAGCTATCCCGATGCCTATCGTCCCTACTACGGCCGAGGCTGGGGCTGGGGTGGTGCCTACTACTACAACGAGCAGGTTGATGTAAGGCAGTACACGGAAGGCACACTGTCAGTAGATATCTATGATGTCAGCGACAGGAAGCCGGTATGGCACGGTCGTGCAACCAGGAAGATTACTGACAAGATGCAGGAAAACCCTGGCGAGACCATCAACGAAATTCTCGGCGCGATGTTCGCGACTTTCCCGCCTAACTAGTGGTTCTATAGCCATCCGGGTTACCCCGGGTGGCTTTTCCCTTTTCCCACGGAGAGATCTCTCCGTTACGCACTCTTCCGAGTGCTCCAGTCAGCGTGGCCCGGTCCACATGACGTTTAACCGTCATCCCGAGCTTGTCGAGGGATCTTACTCTCGCGACTACCTATCTACCGCGCCCGAGGCATCGGCATAGGTCTCGGCGTCGGTCGATGCACCGGCGGACGCACATAAACCGGCGGCCGCACATAAACAGGTGGCCCATAATATCCACGCGGGTAGTAACCGGGATATCCATACCCATGAGAGTAGTGCACCCCATAGGAAACATGCCCACCCGTTGATGAACAGGCAGTGACGAGCAGGATCGCAACGAGAGAAAGCAGTTTGAGCTTATTCACCGGCTTCACCTCCTTCGGGGTCCACATATTGATACACCGCAACCACACCTCCGGTCGGATCAGCGAGCAAGCCGATATTGCCGAGCGCATTACTTTCGCCCTGCAGGTTAATCGCCCTGCCACCCAGCTGCTCTGCCCTCGCCATGGCTGATGCAACATCATCCACTCGAACATAAAGCAGCCAGCCGGAGTTCTTCTGCTGTGGATGGCCTTCCACAATGCCACCCCTCGCATAGTCACCGGCAACCAGTAACAGGTCATTTTCGTTCTGGGACGCCCAGTTCTTCTCAACCTGGTAACCAAGGCGACCATAAAAGTCTGCGGCGACCTTGGGCTCTTTTGACCACAGCTCAATCCAGACAAAGTCGCCAATATCTGCACCCATTTCTTCAGGGTCACCTGCCTCAGACTTCAAGGTGCCAAACACGGCGCCATCGGGTGCAACGTAAATGGCGAGATCCCCGCGCCCTTTCACGCTCACCGGCCCGGCAACAGAAATCGCGCCTTCTTCAATCAGCCTCGCGTGGGTCTCATCGATATCACTCACCGAGACAAAGCTGATCCACCTGCTGCCGTCCTCATCCTCGGCACGGTTGCGGGTGATCCCGGCCACCAGGCGGCCTTTGTTACGCATCACCCAATAATCATCGTCATATTGACTGACCTGCCAACCAAACAGGTCAGCATAAAACTCCGCCGCCTTAACCGGATGGTCAGAGACCAGATCGGTCCAGATGAACTTGCCAGGGTATTTAAGTCCGCCTTTACCTTCGGTAATTGCCAGCGTATCGGCAGTTGCAATCGATGCCCACAAAAGAGGCACCAGCAGTAAAAATTTCATATCCAGTCCAATAACACAGATGGTGCATTCTACCCTCCCACCTGCCTTGCATGGGTATCAACCCCGCTATAAGCTCAATTTAATTTCAGCCCTTTCGGAGACAGCATGAGCGACTTTGATGCAGTGGATGCGCGAGCCGTCCGAATCACCTTCAACAACGGTGAGAAAAGAAGTTTTGCGTTTGAACCCCGCCAGATAGATCCCGCCACACTGGCCAGTTCCTTCCAGAAATTCTTCGACCAGGGTTACATCAACCTCGAGATGGATGACCGCGTGATCGTGATTCCGATGACAAGCGTGCAGTCATTTGAGATCGCACCAAAACCGGACGCGAGCCTGCCCAACGCGGTCAAGGTGCTGCACGAGTTCAACTCTTAAAGGAATATCAGGGTGCTGCGATCAGCCCCTGGTTCAACACAGGAATCTTGATACCTTCCTTGTCGAGAGCCTCTTTGATCTTCTTAAGGAGATCCCACTTCACGGGGAAATAGTCGGTTTTATCAACCCAGGCCCAGACGATAATCACCATCGAATAGGGGCTGATGGAGTTGAATTCGACAGTAGGTGCGGGGTCGTCCTTCACCAGCTCCTGTGTTTCCAGCACCTCTTTGATGATGGATTTCACCTTTTCGATATCTTCATCAAGTGCAATGTTGAATTCGAGGTCGATGCGACGCTGCATCTGAAGCGTCACGTTCTTAATGACATCACCCCAGATCTTGTTGTTGGGGACAATCATTGTCTGGTTGTCGAAGGTCAGGACCGTGGTTGATACGAGACTCATCCGGTTGACCTTACCGGTTACGCCACCTGCTTCGATCACGTCCCCAACATCGTAGGGGCGGTAGCCAAGAATCATCAAGCCGGCCACAAAGTTAGCAAGTGAGTCCTGTAATGCAAAACCAACAATAAACCCGGCGATACCTAGACCGGTCAGGAGCGCGGTGATCTCGAGACCCATCTGGCTCAACGCAACCAGGAACCCAAGGAACATGATGCCGCGACTGGAAAGGCTGAGCAGCATGTGTTGCAGGAGCTGCGACACCTGTACCTTGTTGGAGTCGAAGCTGCGCTGGATCATAAAGCTTGCGACACGCGCGATCATGCGGAAGACAAACAGGATCGGCACAAAGAGAATCGCGTGGGTAAAGAAGGAGCCTGCGTTCCTTTTGGTCCACTCAGAAACTGAATCAAACTGTTCTTCAAGCAGGCCCAACATGATCTGCGGATTAAAAATATCCGTTGATACTTCGCCGGTCTGGATCAGGAATTTCCTGAAATCAGTGGTGTCTACTCCATTGTCATCCAGCGCATCTACCACGCCATACAGCGTATTGAGGAGGGACGCCTCCCTGATATCCAGCGCCTTGATCTGGGATTTCAGTTCCGCCGTGGGCTTTTCGCCCTGGATACTGAGCTCGATTGCATCCCGCTCACTCTATACCAGTTGAAGCTGCCCGGTCAGGTTGGTCGCTAACGGCTTCAATCGCGATTTCAGGTTTTCCGTGTGGTTCTCAACCTCAAGTCCAAGCTGCTGCATCTCGACAATCGCCTGGACCTTCGCCTCGTAAAGATTCTCAATCCAGGTCAGTCGCGTCGCAATCATCTGCTCCGCCTCAACCAGGTCAAACCCGGTGAGGTCTTCGGATTGTGAGCGCAAGGCCTGAACACCATCGAACTCGCGATCAATAAACTGGTCGAGCGCATTACTCGAGCGGATAAGATACGAGACGACCAGGTCACGAAGTTCCGCGTTCTCCGAACCGAGTTCATTTTGCTTCTGCAGGTTGTTTGATAGTGAAAACAGCAGGTCAAGGATCGACATGGTTGCACGCTGTCGTTCCAGCATGGTGACCTCAAGGGTCTCACCAGTGACGTGATCAACCTGGTCCTCCAGGCGCTCAAGCTCCGAGACCAGCTTCTGGATGTCGACATTCAGCGTTTCCGCTTTCGTCTGCAGATCAAGTACCGCAGCTGACTCGCTGATCTCTTCGATCGCGGCTGCCTCCAGTGCTTCCTCCTCGGCATGCACAACGGCAAACGGCAGCCATAGCGCCAGCAACAACACAAGCTGACAAACAATTGGCCTGTACTGAATAGGCATGCGCGGTTGGTTAACTAGTATTGGCATCAGGGAATATTAACATCTTGTAAG
This sequence comes from Pseudomonadales bacterium, assembly GCA_963921285.3. Classification (GTDB taxonomy): domain Bacteria; phylum Pseudomonadota; class Gammaproteobacteria; order Pseudomonadales; family Azotimanducaceae; genus UBA9659. The sequence goes on along the minus strand of CAWUFD020000015.1, from coordinate 3,031,765 downwards.
GTTGGGAATGAGTAACATATTCTCTGCGGCAATTTTCATTCCCAGACCAGTAACCGAACTAAACGGAGAAACGAAGACAACATGAAAAACGGACTTACCAAAGCAGGCGTGCTGATTATGACGCTCATCATCGCAACCGGATGTGCAACCAGCACACCGAGTGTTCAACAGGGGCCCTCTGCTGAGGTTACGTTTGATGGCCTGCATCGGGTCAACAACACCGTCTCAGACAGGGTTTATATCAAACCTGATATCGACCTCAGCCAGTATGATGAACTGCTGCTGGTTGGCGGTGGTATCCAATACCGCGACGCGGAGCCGTATCGACGCAACGATTCATCGCAGACCGAGTTTGCGCTGACCGATGTACAGAAACAGCGCCTCAGGGAAGCTGTCGGCGAGGTCCTGTTTGATGAAATCAAGCAGACTGAACATTTCACCATCACTGACAAGGCCGGCAAAGGTGTACTGCAGGTGAAGATTGGCCTGATCGACGTCGTGTCACGTGTGCCGCCGGAGCAGGAAATTGGCCGGCATGAGTACTTTCTCAGCGATCTTGGCCAGGCGACGCTGATCATGGAGTTGAGCGACTCCAGGACCGGCGAGGTGCTGGCACGTATCGCGGATGCTAGACGCGTTGAACCAAACACGCTGCACAACAGCAATCCTGTGACCAATATCTTTGAAGTGAAGCGTTCTGCCCGCGTCTGGGGCGTTCGGATTGCCAATGGCCTGGATGAGCTCCATCAGCTCGGATGCTACGTGTGTAACATCCCTGGGGAAGTTAACTGATAGCTTGAGATTAGTGGCCCGGTAAAACGGGCCACGTCATTCCTTCTACCTGCTTTCTACCTAGATGCAGGCATCGATTCGCCGACCATCGCGACAAACTTCTCAATGGTGCCCTGGTTGCGACGGCTGTCAGCGTGCAGGTTTTCACCGGCAGTACCCTGCCACATGATGTCCTCACCACCTGGTGCCGTCATGACAATCGATACTGCACCACGCAGATAGTCATTCACCTGTGACCACCTGAACTGCGCGTCATAGTATCGGTTGGTGTTATAGACGTGTTCTGAATAAGCCTGCATGGTTACCGCACCAATCATCACGGCAAGGTCGATATCCGGATCGGACTCAGTCTGCACGTACCCCTTGGATGCCATGAGGTTATTCACCACGTTCTTAACCCTCACCTCCAGCTGAATGCTCTCCGCACCCGCAAGCTGGCCGACAATCACGACGGGCTCGTCTTTCCAGCGGTAGGTTTTCAAGGTCGAGATGTTGTAATCCGGATGATCCAGCACCTCCAGCATCGGGCCCTCGCTGGCACAACCGGCCAGCCCTCCCAGCACCAAAGCCACAATGAGCGCGGTGAATACTTTCTTTAACATGAATATTTCCTTATCGGTTATCTGGCTTTGGTGTGTCGAGGATCAGCTTTTCGCCATCTCGTACAACAGTCAGGCGAAGAGTATCGCCTACTGCCACGTTTTCAAAATAGTCCCGGACTTTTTCCAGCGTCTCAATAGATGCACCGAAACGGTGCTCTCCAGCGGCGACAATGATGTCACCACCCAGCAGGATCAACTGATCCTCGATCTCGACCGGGAATGTACCGGCCCGCACACCAAAACGATCACCGAGCGAACCCTCGGCGACGTGTTGCACCAGCAGGCCTATCTCGTATTCCGGGACATTGAGCATGCGCAGTGACGCGGTGTTGAGCGTCGTGAACTCCATGCCAAACCAGAGCGGTGGATGATTGAGAATAAGATTCTTCGCCATGTTGATACTGGCCGCAAACCCGAGCCCCTCGCTACCACCGGACTTGGTTTTGATATGGCTGACAATGCCGATAAGTTCCCCTTTGTCGGAGAACAACGGCCCGCCTGAGTTACCCTGGTTTATGGCCGCATCCGTCTGCAGCAACTCGAGGTCATCTCCAAGGTAGGCCTCTTCCATGACCCGGCGGCTCGACAGGTTGCCTGTCGTTAACGTGTGTTTGAGCCCATAGGGTGCCCCTATGACAAACACCACTTCGCCAACGTTCACCTTATCGGAGTCGCCCGGTCGCACATAGGTCAGGTCGGGTGGCACATCTTTGATGCGGATAACCGCCAGGTCTGCCACTTTGACTGATGACGTGACTTCGGCCAGAAAGCTCCTGGTATCTTTCATCTCGATCCGCACCGTATTGGCCTGATCGACAACATGCGCCGCGGTCAAAATGGTGCCTTCGTCATCGATGATGATCCCGGTTCCCAGCCCCTGAGCCGTTGTGTGTGCGACACCTTTTGAGGTCTTGGTGACGCCGGTTTGAACCGTGTGAATAGTCACTACCGCCGGACTGAGTTTTTCAAACAGCCGGGAATAGTCTTTTGCCATCACGCAAAAAGGTAACAGCAGCAAAAGGAACAAGGATAAACGCATCTGGCGGCCCTTAAATCTGGTTCCGCGCATCCTACCCGCCAGTCTGGAAATCGCAAAATCAATCATCTATCGGTGGGCCATTAACGTAGCAGGGGATTGTAGGAATCAAACCGACATTTCGGTAGCCTATGACAAACCACCCTGATCGGAAGTAGTAATGAAATCAATCCGCCTCATGATACTCAGCTGCCTTGCGGTATCGTTCCAGCTCAATGCATCAGATATGGGAATGCCTGACGCTGACCTGGTCAAGTCGCTTTAACCGGGCAAGGCCTACTCTCCCTATGCAAAAAGATCGTTCCCCAGCAATGTGTACTGGGGTGAAACCCACTTGCACACGGGTCTGAGCCTCGATGCAGGTCTGTTTGGCAACACGCTGGATCACACCGACGCCTACCGCCTGGCACGAGGCGAGGAAATTACTTCATCTACCGGCCAGCCCGTGAAACTTGGGCGCCCCCTCGATTGGCTGGCAATTACAGATCACTCAGACATGATGGGCTTCGCCACCGATATACAAACCGGTGCCCAGAATATCCTGAAGGAACCCAAGGGTATGTTCTGGTACCAGGGTTACATAGCTGGCGGCGAGCGCGCAGCAGAAGCAGCATTTGATCTCATCACCAATTTCTCCCAGGGCACACTGCCCGAGGTGTTCCTTAATCAGTATGCGCCAGGCTCTAACGTCTACAGAAGGGTATGGAATGACATTACAACCACCGCGGAAGAATTTAACGATCCAGGCACATTCACGACGCTGATCGCATTTGAATGGACCTCAATACCAAAGGGTAACAACCTGCACCGAAACGTCATTCTTCGTGATGGCAAGATGAAGGCAGACCAGGTGCAGCCGATGGTGACCCAGCCACCAAAAGGCAGTCAGGATCCCATGGACCTGTATGAATGGCTGGAAAACTATGAATCCGAGACCGGCGGCCAGGCACTTGCGCTGGCACATAACGGCAACCTGTCAAACGGATGGATGTTCCCGATGGACAAAACCTACTTCGGCAATCGCGTAAACAAGGAATACGTGATGAAACGGGCCAGGTGGGAACCCCTGTACGAAGTCACACAGATAAAGGGGGATGGTGAGGCCCACCCTTACCTTTCACCGGATGACGAGTTTGCCGACTACGAAACCTGGGATACAGGTAACCTCGACCTCACAAAGTTGAAAGAGCCTGACATGTTGACCAGGGAGTACGCTCGCGAGGCCCTCAAGCAGGGGCTGAAGCTGGAAAAGAAATACGGCATTAATCCGTACAAGTTTGGCATGGTCGGCGCAACCGATTCGCACACTGCACTATCGACCGCAGAAGAGGAAAACTACTTTGGTAAGTCTGTTACTGTCGAACCATCAGCAACCCGTGTCGAGCACCCTTTCGTAAAGTCTGCGTTGGGAGCCTGGGAAGGCGACATGTTGACCGCCTCGGGTTACCAGGGTGTCTGGGCGACCGAAAATACGCGGGAAGCCATCTTTGATGCCATGATGCGCAAAGAAACCTACGCCACCACCGGCCCCCGCATGATGGTGCGCTTTTTTGCGGGCTGGGATTTTACTGAGACAGACCTGCGCAGCCGCGCGCCAGCCTTTGTCGGCTATGAAAAGGGTGTCCCGATGGGCGGTGACCTGACGGCAGCACCTGAGGGCAAAGCGCCGAGCCTGATGGTTTATGCATTAAGAGATCCTATCGGCGCCAACCTTGACCGCCTCCAGGTCGTTAAAGGCTGGATGGATGAGAAAGGTGAAACCCACGAAAAGATTTATGACGTTGCCTGGTCCGGTGACCGACAGATCGATGCCAACGGCAAACTACCTCCCGTCGGCAACACAGTAGATATTGAGGCTGCCAACTTCACCAACACGATTGGCGCTTCCGAACTTGCGACGGTCTGGACCGATCCTGACTTCGACCCTGCACAATCCAGCTTCTACTATGTCAGGGTGCTCGAAATTCCTACACCCCGCTGGGTGTTGTACGATAAGGTCCGACTGGGAGCAAAACTTCCTGAGGACGCTGTACTCGTACATCAGGAACGGGCCTATACGTCTCCCATCTGGTACACACCAGAAGGTTAGTCACCTCGGTTAACATATTTATTAAGGGGATAGGGAAATGAAATACCTTTTACTCAGCCTGGCGGTGCTGCTTGCATCCTGCGCCAGCACACCAACCGTTCAAACTGGCCCAGACGCGGAAGTCACGCCCGATGGTCTGCATAAGGTCGACAACACTTACCTGGCTCAGGTCTTCATCGCACCTGAGATTGATCTCAGCCAGTACGAAAAGATCCAGATCAAGAGTCTTGGTATCGAATACCGATTTGTGAAGGACAAGGGACGTTTCTATCGTGCCTATGATGACGAGTTTCCGCTGGACGAAGACCAGAAGGAGCGGATCAGCGAAACAGTCCGTGAAGCTTTTACGGACGAGTTTTCTGAAATCAGAAACTACTCCTTCACCGACCAGCCAGGCAAGCGCACGCTGACGCTGCTCATCGGTATGGCAGATGTTGTCTCACATGTCCCACCAGAGCCGATGGGCCGAGGTGACATCTACATCTCCGAGCTGGGTACCGCGACCCTGGTTGTAGAGATCCGCGATTCCAGGAGTAACGAGGTTCTCGCACGTATCCTTGATCGTCGCACCTTTGAGCCAGGTATGGGCGCCATGGAAAGCAACCCGGTGACCAACTACTCAGAGTTGAAGCGTGAACTGCGTTTCTGGGCACAGTCACTGCGTGACGGTCTCGACGAGCTGCACGATCGCGGCTGCTTTGTCTGCACCCAGGCAGAGCCGACCGGCTAAACCACTCACCTGAAGACAAGCGGTGAGCCGACCGGCTCGCCGCTTACCCTCTCTTTTTTATACACTGGCTCCCATGAGCCTGTCTTCCCAGATATTTATTGGCCTTGGTCTCGGCATCCTTACGGGTGTTTTCTTTGGTGAACTTGTTGCTGACTGGAAACTGGTTGGTGACCTGTACGTTCAGTTCCTGCAGGTCACGGTGCTGCCGTACATCGTTGTTTCACTGATCGCCGGTTTCGCAAAACTGTCCATGCAGCAGGTCAACATGCTCGCAGTTCGCGGCGGCCTGATACTGGTTGGCATATGGGTGGTCACCCTCATCAGCATCTACCTTTGTTCATGGGCCTTTCCTGACACCGGCATTGAGGCTTTCTTCGCCAGCCCGCAGACCGACGCCCGTGAAGAGGTTGACCTGTTCGAGCTGTTTGTCCCGGCGAATGTCTTTTATTCGCTCAGCAACAGCATGGTGCCAGCGGTTGTTGTGTTCAGCCTGTTGATGGGGATTGCGCTGATTTCGGTTGCCGACAAGGCTGTTGTCATACGCATTTTTGACGCACTGAGCGAGGCGCTGACCAAGATCAACGAGTTTGTCGTCAAGGCCACACCCATCGGAATATTCTTTATCTCCGCTTCTGCCGCGGGGACATTGACGATTGATGAGTTGTCACGCGTGCAGGTCTATCTTGTGACCTATATCGTCTTTGCGCTGATTGTGACTTTCTGGATCTTCCCCGCCCTGATCGCTGCCCTGAGCGGCATCCCCTACAAAGAGATACTGCACACCTTCAAGGACGCACTGGTCACGGCATTTGCAACCGGCAACCAGTTTGTCGTGCTGCCGCTTATTGCCGAAAACAGTAAACAGCTGCTCAGTCGCTACCATGGCAAGTCGGACACTTCGGATTCAGCTATCGATGTCATTGTGCCCATCTCTTTCAACTTCCCTTCTCTGGGTAAGCTGCTGGTCATCCTGTTTGTCATGTTTGCAGCATGGTTCAACAGTATCGAGGTGTCAGCCATCGACTACGCGGTGGTTGCAGTCAGCGGCCTGTTCAGCCTCTTCGGCAGCATCCATGTCGCCGTGCCCTATATGCTCGACATGCTGCGGGTGCCAGCAGACATGTATCAGCTGTTCCTTGTGACCGGCGTGGTGGTTGGCCGCTTTGGTGCCATGCTGGCAGCCCTGCACATCATCTGCATTGGTCTGCTCGGGACACTGGCACTGACGGGTCGGATAAAGCTCTCCCTCAGTGCCATCGGCGGATACGCGGCCGTCTCCGGCGCCGTTTTGCTCGTCATGGTTGTGCTGCTGCGCGGCTACTTCAGTATGTTCACACCTGACTCACCAGACCGTCAGGTTGCGCTCGCCAACATCACATTGCTTGAGAACCGCGTACCGACAACTGTTCACGTAGAACCACAAGGGGATTTATCAGAAGGTCTGGCCACGCCTTCAAGTATTCGTGACCGCGGCGTCTTAAAGGTGGGCTATCGACCACAGAACCTGCCCTGCACCTTCCTGGTTGAAGGCGATCAACTTGTGGGATTTGACGTTGAGTTCAGTCAGCTCCTGGCAGAAGACCTGGGTGTTGCCATCGAGTACGTTCCTTTTGAACTGGAAACCATGGGTGAATCGCTCGATAGCGGAGAGATCGACATCGCGTTGTCATGTCTTGCAAGTCTGCCCGACCGATATTTCCAGGCGTCATTTACTCAACCCTATCTCATGCTGCATCTCGGCTGGGTGGTAAAAGACTATGACCGGAACCGATTCGGTGACGCTGACAGTATCGCTAAGCTGGATACTTTCACGGTGGCGTCTGTCTCCACCCATTATTTTGAAGCTCGCCTGGAAAGACTGTTTCCCAACGCGAATGCGATTGTGCTTGGCTCGGCCATCGACTTCTTCACAACCGAACATGACGCTGATGCCTTACTGCTGTCCGTTGAAGAAGGCTCGGCGTACGCCTACAGATATCCCGAGTACACGGTGGTCCCATCAGCAAGGGCAACCACTATCCCTGCGGGTATTGCAGTGGCGCGAGGCAATGTCGAACTGACTGAATTCCTGAACAACTGGATTCTGCTGAAACAGGGTGAAGGCACCGTTGACGCCCTGCAGGACTACTGGATGCGCGGCGGTGTTACCAGGGATACGACGGAACGCTGGTCAATCGTAAAGGACGTGCTGCAATGGGATCTCTAACCAACCGATTACTACTGATACTGCTCCTGGCCAGCGCAGCACCAACTGTTGCTGATGATGGAAAGATTGTTGCAGTTAACACCGACGGACTTAACCCGGGCGAATTTGAAGCTATCGCCACGCGGCACGATGAACGTGTACTGGTTGCGCTCGGCAACAGCCCACGTGAACGCGAAGGTAACGTTACGGCTACTTACGTTGTCGGCGATTCTGAAAATGGCAACTACCCGCTCGTACTGCAGCTTGGACGCACCGTTTTTACAAGCGGCGGCATCTCTAGCAGGGCCAGTCGCTATCACGTGGATGAGATCAACGCAAAGGTAACGCTTGAAGCCACCAGGTACCCAGAGGTACTGGCACTGCTTGCAAGCGAAAGGGTCGATCTTGAATCCATGAACTTCTCCGATGCCTACGAAAAGTATGTCGGTAAGAGAAGATACAAAGAGGCGTCCGCACTTCTCGAAGAAGTGGATGACATGCTGACCCCCCACAACGATGCGCCGCACCAGTACCGCGGTACCGCCGCATGTCATCCCTATACGGAGTCGTTTAACACCGAACCATTTTTGAAACGTGCCTCGGCAGATCGCATCGTGGTGAAAGCGCTGCCAGGCCAGGCCACTTCACTGCGCCTCAACGGTTCTGTTGTCGCTCTCGCAGCCGGCGACGCGGTTGTAATCAGCGATGATTCAATCACGCTGATAGACGGCACCCCGATTCCGCGTGAAGTTCGCAGCATCTCGAGAATACTGTCCAATATGGATGATGCACAGCTGGAGCGCTTCTTCCGGCAGGCCGAGGTTATCGAAACGGAAGAAATCGGCACCGGCATTACCAAGCCATTGCGCGTTACGCAGCGGATGGATGGCATAACGAGGGATGCGGTGTTTAAGCACGTCGATTCTGAACCGGATATGCAGAACCGGCGCGCTTACTCTCGCAAACTGGACTACGCTGACCGGAATGTCTTTGAAATTGCGGCCTATCGCCTTGATCGGATGCTGGACCTGCAGTTGATTCCCGTTGCAGTGGCACGCAACGTCGATGGCAAAGACGGCGTGTTGCAGGACTGGGTTACCGGCGCGATCAACGAGCGGGATCGCCTGGAAGATGACATTGCTTTCGAATCGCACTGCAAACAGTATGAACAGTACCGCCTGCGGTTCGTGTTCGACATCCTGATCCACAACGATGATCGCAACCTAACCAATATTCTCTGGCACAAAGAGGATTTCATGTTGTGGTTTATCGATCACACGCGCGCTTTTCGATCCCCGCCAAGACGACCCAAGCAACTCCGCAATGTTGACCTGCGCGTATCAGACCAGCTGCGGGCACGGCTCAGTTCGCTTAATGAAGACAACCTGACGCGTGAGCTTGGCGACTACCTGCACCCAAAACAGATCGAATCGCTGCTGAAGCGCCGCGACCTTATCCTTGAGGAGGCGCTGACCACCGACCTTGCAGATGCTGAAGACTGAGTATCGATATCCTCAATGGTGGACAGCAGTGCAACATCCTTGTAGCTGACCCACTTTTGGCTGCGCTGGCCAAGCACCTTACACAGCTTGCTCCTTCTCGTTTCCCGTGAGCCGAACACAGCAAAGGCAATGGTATGCTCACAGCTGATACATAACCCAGGGCAGTGCAATGGAACTCGGACTCGAAGGCAAAAAAGCAATCATAACCGGCGGCAGCCGTGGCATTGGACTACACACCGCTCGCCAGCTTGTATCGGAGGGCTGCGCGGTAGCGTTCTGTGCTCGCAAGCCTGACGATATCAAGCGTGCAACCGATGAACTCGGCAGTCTCGGTAAATCAAAAGTCTACGGCGCGGTTGCTGACCTGGAAAAGGAAAACGATGTGCGCGAGTTTGCCGGCAATGCCAAGGCCGAACTCGGCGGCGTGGATCTGCTGATCCACAATGCCAGTGGCTTCGATATGTCAGGCGACGAAGCCGGATGGATGCGCAGCTTCCAGGTGGATGTGATGGCCGGTGTCAGGCTGGTTGATGAATGCATGGATGCGCTTAAGACCAGCGACAGCGCCAGCATCACGTTCGTAGGATCAATGGCGAGTAAATATCACTTCGGGCGCCCGCCCAGTTCTTACGGCGCCGCAAAAGCGGCCATGCGCACCTACGCAAACGAACTTGCGCAAAACCACGGCAAACATGGTATCCGTGCAAACGCCGTGTCGCCGGGTGCCGTCTGGTTCGAAGGTGGCAGTTGGGATCAGCAAAAACAGAACAACCCGAAGTTTTACGCGGCAGTTGAAAAGTCGATCCCACTCGGACGGTTAGGCACCGCGGATGAGATCGCGAGGATTATTGCGTTTGTCGCAAGTCCGGCAGGACTCTGGGTCAACTCAACCCATATTGTTGCTGACGGCGGCCAGGTAGCTGCCGTCGACTAGTTAGTTCTCATCCAAAAGGATGGGAAGTAGACCAAGCCAGGGATGGCTCGGGCGGCGCTCCGCTGCCATTTTTCGCCAGAAAAAGGCGCGGTCCGTCGCTACGGGGTTTCATAAAACAAAAATAGAAACCGACCCGAAAAATGCCATGGATGGCATTTTTCGGAAGAGAACTAGTTAGTGATTCTTGCCGGGAACCATTCCGGCACCAGCAGTTCACCTTCAGGCTGAACCACCTGGCGCGCGCGATGCAGCGACGATGACGAAATGGTGGTCGGGCAGGCACCGGTTTCCCGGTAGGTCAATGCCGCCCTGAGGCGCCCTTCATCAGGATCACCAAGCTGGTGTTCAAAGTCATCGGACACAAAGCAACCCGGCAATGGCACGCCTTCCGGCGACGGTACATTCTCAGGTGAGAAGCCATCCGAGTAGTCGCCGAAGTTCTTGTTGTTCACACCCCGGAACTGAATCGAAAAATAGGTCGTGCCGCAATTGTCGAACGGATAGAAACCGTAAGGCTTTCCACAGGTGGTGGTGCCGATCTGTATCACCTCGACATCGATCCCACGCAGGCTGTTGATCACCGATTCGCTGGCACTGCAGGCACTGCCGCTGGTAAGGACATAAACGCGCGACAGGTTCAGGCTGGGCAGCGCCGTACCACCTGGTGCAGAAAAACCTGCAGCAGTCGTCCTGAAAAAGTCCGGCGTCAGCGCGGCACCAGTTACCGGATCAAACAACGTGTGCTTGTCGTTAAACTGCAGCTCTTCAAAGACCCTGCCACTCGCGGCAGAGGGCCCGGCAACCATGTATCCAAGTTCATTGGCAATCGCCAGGAAGCCGCCACCGTTATAGCGCATATCAAGCACCAGGTCGGTGATCTGCGAAGCGGAGAGCTGTTCCACCGCATCGATGAGCTGCTGCTCTGCCGTCCCGATAAATCGATTGAAGGTGAGGTAACCCACCGTGCCGGTGTCGGTTTCGATTGTCTTGACGTTCTGAACCGGCGCCGTGGTGACCTGGGTCGCCGTCATCGTGATTTCACGTGGCTCACTCGCACCGACATCCTGCACCAGGAAGGTATGGGTGGAACCATCGGCCGGAAACAGTCCGGCATTCAGCGCGTTGACCCCTGCCTGGGTACTGTCATTGACCAGATCAACACCATCGATTTCGAGAATCCGTGCACCACGCTGCAGGTTAACTTCCGGCGCTGTCGCTGGTGAATCAGGTTCAGTGAAGGCCACCACGGCTTCACGCGGCACTGTGGGACTGAGCAGCAATATTCTTGCACCATAGCCGCCGGTAACACCAGAACGGGACTGCAGTTGGTAGGTTTCCGTATCGATGGTGAAGTGGAACTTGTCACGCGGTGCACCGGATGGTGTTAACGCGAACGTTTTCATCAGGTTGAAGTAATCCGGTGTCGAAAAGTCCGCAGGATTCCGGTCTTCGATCTCGTCGTACCAGAGGTAGAGTTCATTACTCCATGACCGGAGCCAGTTGTTCTCATCAAGTGTGGAGCCCTGCACATCCTGAAATTCAGACCCTGTCCTTGGCACCTCGCAGGAATAGCGGAAGTTGTCTGACGGTTCGAACACATTGGCAAGGAACTCACTCTCTTCACCTTCACTGACTTCACCTTCATCAGGATCGGCCTGCGGGGTTTCTCCCGCGGTTTCTTCTTCAGAGCCCTCAGCGTCATCAGAGTTATCAGAGCCCTCAGTCCCATCAGAGCCCTCAGCGCCATCAGAGCCCTCAGAATCAGAACCCTCACCGCTATCGTCTTCGTTTTCCGCCTCTTCTTCAGCATCATCAGTCCCACTGTCACCGCTGGGTGCCGGGGCTGGCGCCGGTGGAGGCACTGATGAGCCACCGCCACCTCCTCCGCCACAGGCGGCAAGCGCACTGCACGCGAGCACGACGAGGAGAACTTTCATGCACCTGGTAAAAGGCTGTACCACTTTTCCAATCCTTTCCTGAATCCGGTTAGCTAAACCGCTGAACAATGAATAGTATTCTAGACCTGCGTTCGACGTATATGTTTCGTCCGCTCGACCGATGGTTCTTCTGTGAGGAGTTTGTAAATGAAACGGCTGATAGGCGGTCTTTTTCTGCTGATAACAGTGATGACAACTGTGATGGTCTCGGGTTGTACCAGCAACCCTGCCAGCAACGAGCCCGCAGATGCAACGGCAGGTTTGTCTGTATGCCCCGAAGAACGTGCGCAGATGTGTACCATGCAGTACGACCCCGTGTGCGGTGTGCTTGAGGACGGTTCAAAGCGGACGTTTTCGTCTGACTGCGTGGCATGTTCAAACCCGTCAGTCGCGGGCTACGAGAAAGGTGCCTGCGAATCCGCACAATAAGGCAAGCGCAGACCGTTAAAATCGCGCTAGAATCGGGCCCTTTGGACAGCCAAGGATAATAATTAATGTTCAGGAAGATCTTCGCGGCCACGTTTTTCATTTTTGCAGTAACCCCTGCCTACGCAACGCAGGACTGCGCAAGTATCCAGGACCCGACCGCGCGGCTGGCCTGTTTTGACAAACTCTACCCCCGCCAGGCAGAGCCTGTGCCCGCTCCCGAGGTGGATGAGGCACCGCCGCAAACCACTCGCGAAATCAAAGAAGAAGTGATCACGACCCCGGCCCCGCAGTCCGCCAGCGAGCCGACCGAAGTCGTAACGAAAAAGTCGCCAAAACCCGAAAAAAGCGATGAAAAGAAGCCAAAAAGAGGTTTCTGGGTCTTCGGGGGTGGCGAGAAAGAAGAGTACAAGGGCACCATCACTGATCTGCTCAACAGCGACAAAAAACGCATGGTTTTCCAGCTGGATAACGGCCAGATCTGGATACAGCAGAAAGCCCGCAGCCTGCGCATCAAAAAAGGCGACAAAGTGACCATCAAGTCAGCAACTGGCGGTGGTTACATGATGCGTACTGACAAGGGTGTCAGTACACGCGTCGATCCTCTGAAAGACAACTGAGACAAGCCTTTCCCCGAAGTTGACACCACCCCACAGGGTGGTGTTTAAATGCTCATACCCATGTGACGAAACCATAATAATAAGGTGTCGCACGGGGGGATTTCCTGGGGAAAGGTGATCCATCCTGTTCCCGGGAATAACAATAACCAAAAGGGGAAAACACAATGCGTAGATTAGCGCTACTGTCTCTCTTTGTGCTGGGTACATTGCTAACCGGACAAAGTTTTGCAGAAGAGGCCGAACTCGAAGAAGTTGTGGTGACAGGTTCCTACCTGAAACGTACAGCAGCGGATTCGCCTTCTCCATTGTCAGTTGTTACTACCGCGGACATCGAAGACCTCGGTGCAGCTGACGTTTCCGAGATTATCCAATCCATGCCTTGGTCTTCAGGTAGCCAGACTCGTGCTGCTACTTTCCAGGGTGAGGGTGCGGATGGTCGAAACACCATTAACCTCCGTAACCTGGGTCAGGGTTCCACCCTGCCTCTTGTCAACGGTAAACGACAGGTTCAGTCCTGGTATAACGGTCGCGGTAACGCGTCTGTAAACGTCAACGGCCTGATTCCAAACATCGCCATTGAGAAAATCGAAATCGTGAAGGACGGTGCTTCTGCACTTTACGGTTCTGACGCAATCGCCGGTGTTGTGAACTTCATTACCCGAAAGAACTTTGAAGGTATGGACTTCAGTGCCCAGTTCACCAGCGACCAGGAAACTGGCGAAGGTGACACTGGAACAGTAGGCGTCATCTGGGGTATCCAGGGTGATCGTGGCGGCATTGTGCTTTCCTCCTCCGTAATGAACAGGGATGAAATCAACGTTGATGACAACTACGAGCGCTACGGCGGTTCAACTCTGTCATCCACAGGCCAGCCAGGTCGTATGTCGCCAGTTGCTGGCAGCACGATTACCTGGGGAGCAAACGGACTCTTTCCTGGCCAACAGGTTGGTTTGAACGGTGAGACTTCACTGAACAACCTGCCTCGCGCAGCGGATGGTTCGAGCTACGGTCAGGCTGACGTGAACTGTGAGGATGCAATCGCAGTGGAGCGTGGCGGCGCTATCGCCAACTTCGCCAACCGCTGTGTGTATGACTACGGTTCCTTCTTCTCCATCCAGGCTGAGGAAAAACTGCGAAAGGTTCACGTTGATGGTCACTATGAGATCACCGACGAGATCGAAATGTACTTCGAATTTGCTAACAACGAATCCGAATTCATTCGACTCAACTCCCTGAACCCGAACGCACCCGCACTGCCTATCCCGACGTCAGTGGACTACATCGATGCAAACGGTGTTATTCAGTCTGTACCGAATCCAGGCAGCGTCGAAGACGCGTTCCGTCGTGGCATTGAACCGGTTGTGTACTCCAACATCACCCGTCTGATCGGTGGTACCAGGAATACACCTCGTGAGTTCCGTCCAATCGACACCTTCACTGAAGCAGACCGTGCTGATAAGCGCTACATGCTTGGCTTCGACATGGAGTTCGAAGTGGGTGGCGTTGACTGGCAGGCTGACCTTTCCTATACGGCAAGCCAGCACAACTCTGCAACGACGCAGCAACAGGACACACTGTCTACTCACATGGAGCTCGCCCTTAACGGCCGCGGTGGTCCAAACTGTGACCTGATCAACGGTGTCCCTGGTGAAGGTAATGCTACATACGCCGCAACAGGCGGTGACTTTGCAGCAGGCAGCTGTTACTTCTTTAACCCGTTCGGCAACAGCATGTATGACCGTAGCGGTAACAGGACAGTCAGCCACGACCTGAACCTGGTTAACCCGCCTGAGCTGTACCAGTGGCTGCAGGGTAAGGCCAGCAGCGACACTGAGTACTCACAGCGCGTGATCGACTTTGTTGTTAACGGCGAAATTGCTGAACTGCCAGGTGGTCCTGTTGGACTGGCTGTCGGCTTCCAGCGTCGTCGCGACAAGGCTGAAGTGCTTGTCGACTCTTCACTGTCTTCCGACAACCTCGACTTCGTATTTGGTGCAACCCAGTGGTCTTCATCACTGACCACCCTGGCGTACTTTGCTGAATTGGGTCTGCCCATCACTGAAAACTTCCAGGTTAACCTGGCGGTTCGTTACGAAGACTTCGATGAGCTCGACGAAAACACCACCGACCCGAAGGTCACCATCCTTTGGCAGCCACTGGACAGCCTGTCCATGCGTGCTTCCTGGGGTACTTCCTTCAGGGTGCCAACGTTGCTGCAGACTTCAGGCTTCCTGACGACTGTTGCCAACCAGGCAGACATCGTAAGTGGTACCACGTTCAAGCCTTCGATTACTCAGGGTAATCCGAACCTCAAGCCTGAGGAAGCGGACACCTGGAACATTGGTCTGTCATGGCAGCCACAAGACGGCATGCTGCAAGGTCTGCAGGTCGACGTGGACTTCTGGGACTACCAGTACGAAGACATCATTACTCGTGAATCCAGTGCACAGCTGCTCGCAGCTGACAACGCAGCGCTTGCTGCCTATGTTGCGGCAAACCCAGGTTCAACGTTTGTTGACGCGGTTAACGCCGGCGTTGGTAACCGTGAGCAGGTAATTCGTAACTCGCAGGCTGCAATGCTCAGGATTCTGCCTAACTTCGCTAACGCACAGAGTGCTGATGCAAGTGGTGTAGACCTGAATGCAAGCTACAGCTTCGATACTGATTTCGGTAGCTGGCGGGTTGGTACCCAGGCTGCATACTTCAACGAGTATGAAGTCACGCAGGCAAACGGCACAACCACGGATGCAGTTGGTAACTACAACTTCTCCAACACGGTTGCACGTCCACTGCCTGAGCTGCTCTGGAACTTCACCCTTTCCTGGACCATGGGTCCACACAGGGCGTTCATGATCACCAAGTATGTTGATGAAGTTGAAGAAGATATCCCTGCAGGTACTGCTGGATTCTTCAAGATTGTTACCCAGCTTGCTGGTAACGCATCAACAGCAGACGACATGGCTGACGGTGAGATCGAAGACATGTACACCACCGACCTGCAGTACACCTACAACTTTGGTGAGGTTGGTTTCATGGCAGACAGCAACATCTCGCTGGGTGTTATGAACGTGTTTGATGAAGAGGCACCGGTTGTTTCTTACATCACCGGTTACGATCCACGACTTCATGACGGTCGCGGTCGTATGTGGATGGTCCGCTTCGGTGGTAGCCTGTAAACCACAGCAAAACATGAGCTGACCTGTCAGCTTGGTTTTGAAAAGGGCTGCGTTTTCGCAGCCCTTTTTTTTCGCCCGGACTTTTTGCAGTTGCCCATACATTTTGCGAAGGTAACTACCGAACGCGAACAACCACTGCTCACGCCATGTCCAATCTCCATTCCGAGCTCAGCGAGATCCTGAAGCAGATCTCAGCCGCACCTGCACCCGGTGCCATTCTCAGGGTCGAGGCTGGTGACGATCTGTTCTTTGAGGCAACGGGGCTATACGAAAAGGAGCGGACCCGGTTACTGGACCCTGCCGATGGCTTCCGTATCGCCAGTATGAGTAAAACGTTCACCGGTACGCTTGTTATGCAGCTTGTTGAAGCTGGCGTGCTGGCGCTCGACGCACCACTCGGCGAGTTTATCGACGTCAGCGACATGCCCATCCAGGCTGGTCACGACAAAACTGAGATCACTATTGAGCGACTCTTGCAGCATCGTTCCGGCCTGAATGATTTTGCGATGAGCGCCGACTGGGCAAAGCGAGTCTGGCAGAAGAGCAAATATTTCTTTGATCCAAAGGACACCCTCGCCTGGGCGTTCGAAAATGGCGCCGCGGTGCACGCGCCGGGTGAGAAGTTTGAATACTCGGATACCAACTATGTTGCACTTGGACTTGTGATCGAACGGGTTGCCGGCCTCAGCTGGGGAGACTTGTGCCGACGTAACGTCCTAGAGCCATGCGGCATGAAAAGCACCTGGCTGGAAGGTTACGAGTCACCTCGTTCATCCCTTTCCCACACCTACTTTGATGATTCAGATGGCCTTGCCATTCACGGCAGTGTGGACTGGGCAGCGGGGGGACATGTATCGACCTGTGAAGATTTGTCACGATTCCTGCGAACCCTGATGGCGGGTGAGCTCTTTTCTCACGAAGACACCATTGCCCGCATGATCGATGGCGGCGACAACGGCATGGGCGGTACCTATGGCGCGGGTATTATGCAGCGGCACAACGGTGACAGAGCGATGCTGGGTCACTCCGGGTTCTGGGGCTCGTTCATGTTGTTTGTGCCTGATGTAGACGCGACGATTACGGGGACGGTAAATCACACTGGTGCTTCCGAGACGATTTGGAGTATTGATCGGATTGTTGGATTGCTCTGAGGGCGGCTCTTCCGCTGGACAAAACGGCACCTACCTCTGCGTCATGTCGACCGGGTCACGCTGACCGGAGCTACAGCAGGATGCGAAGCGGAGACATCTCTAACCTCACGCCTCGCGAGAACAAGATCCCTCGGCAAGCTCGGGATGACGGCATGGGAGGCGGTGAAAAAAGACCTCGTCATGTCGACCGGGTCACGCTGACCGTAGCAACCGCAGGTTGCGAAGCGGAGACATCTCTAACCCCACACCTCGCGAGAGCAAGATCCCTAGGCAAGCTCGGGATGACGTATTCATAGACCGGTCAAAAGATCCGCGTCATGTCGACCGGGTCACGCTGACCGGAGCAGCCGAAGGCTGTGAAGCGGAGACATCTCTAACCTTAATCCTCGCGAGAGCAAGATCCCTCGGCTACGCTCGGGATGACGGGAATAGTAACGTCGGGATGACGTACCACAACCTCGTTATGTCGACCGGGTCACGCCGACCGTAGCAACCGCAGGTTGCGAAGCGGAGACATCTCAAACCTCAAACCTCGCGAGAACAAGATCCCTCGGCTTAGCTGGCAAGCCAGCACGCTCGGGATGACGGAGTATTGGCTTCGGGACAACGTCGCGATGGTTGGGGCAGCGAGTACAAAAATCACAGGCAAAAAAAAGCCGCCTCAATGAGGCGGCTTTCGATCGCGTAAAAACGCTATCTGAGTTTAGTTCTGACCCAGTGAGTAGGTCAGACCCAGTCGGTACATACGACCAAATGGGTTGTGCGTAAACGCATCGTAGTTGAACTCACGTGACATATAGGGAGGATCTTCATCCTCAACGTTGATCACGGAACCGTTCAGCGTGAGCTGACCGTCCATGAAGCTGTATGTTACGTGCACATCATGCGTTACGTGTGATGCAACAGTTGCATCACCAGCAGGCTGTGGCGGTGCACCTGCATAGTCGTACTCATCAACATAGCTGGTTACCCAGCGTACGTTGAGGTCTTCCCATGCGTAGTTAACCGTTGCACGAGCCTTCCATTCAGCCAGCGTACGAGCCAGTGAGGTTCGATAGTTCAATCGACCCAGTGCGTCGTACTCAGGACCAAACTGCCATGCGCCGATATCGAAAGAGAGAATCTGAGTACCACTCAGTTCTGTCGTCAGATAACCAGGACCAACTTCCAGACCGTACTGGAATGTAAAGTCGATACCATCGGTTTCGTAGTCAGGACCGTTAACGATGCTGACGTTGATAATTTCGATATCAGTTGCTGAGTCGTTACCACCGAATACCAGGCGATCATAGAACGGGCTGCTTGAATCACAAGGATCCGTTGGCGCACCCGGACATGCCAGGGAAACGATGTTGGTAAATGGCTCAGTCACAAGAGGATCAGTGAAGTCGTAAGACCAGTAGTCCACTGTCATGAAGAAGTTGTCAGTATCAGTGATCAGACCGTCATGGTTGACGATAAGACCAACGTTGATCGTGTCTGCTTCTTCAGGCTTGAGGCCGGGGTTACCACTCGTATCAACACGCTTGAATGCACCGGTCTGGCCGATGAACTGCAGCGAGTTGGAAGAGTTGCTGGCAACGGTCTGGTTCAGCGTCGGACCACGGAAGGTGGAACCGTACGAAGCACGCAGGCCTACGCTGTCGCTGATCTGCCACTTGAAGCCAACTTTAGGGTCGGTTGTAGAACCGGTTTCCCCGCCGTAGTCCTCGTGACGGATAGACAACTGTGCCTCAAGGGTGTCAGAGATCGGGAACTGGAACTCAGCAAACACTGCCCAGATGTCACGATCGTCATCGATCGGGAAGCCTGGTGGCAGGAAGTTGAAGAGGCCGGTTCGGCCGGTTGTACATTCCTTGATTTCCGGACCCGCGTTACATGGGAACAGTGTTCCGTCGTAGAAGGAACCATCTGCCTGGCCACTTTCGTAGCTTTCATCCCGATACTGGAAACCAGCAGCGAAGTCGACAGTACCGCCATCCAGCTCCCAGGGAGTGGATCCGTTGATGATACCTTCGATAACCAGCAGAGAAGTTTCACCTTCAGTTACACCCGTTGTGATCATGTAGTCACGCAGCGGCTGGTTGCTGAGGGCCGGGTTGTAGTCCGGGTTGGTTGCAGAACCACCGAGTACCAGCGGATGTGCGCCAGCCATGGAGTTAGAGAACGGAATCCAGTACTGACAGGGACCCTGACCAGCATGCTGCTGCAGGGTTGCCAGTGAAAACTCTAACTGACCATCAGCGTTGTACTCGTTGGGTACAGCCGCTTCACATTCGAAGCCGCCCAGACCCTCACGAGCCCGCTCATCACGGTAGTCCATGGTGTCGCCCTGTTCACTGCGACGCTCTGACTCGGAGTAGCTGACAGAAAGCTGCCAACCGTAATCACCCCATTCGCCATCCAGCGCTGCCACAAAGCGTGCAATTTCTGATTCACGGAAGTGACCGCGGACCGGACCGTCCTGGCCGTAGTAACGACCGTAGAACCAGGCGATCTCATCCTGGGCGTCACCCTGGTATTGGCAGTGCGCTTCAGCACAAGAAGCGTACTGGCCGTACACATCAGGATACTTGCTGGCCATGTCGATAAGACCAGGGTTGTTCGCACGCAGCGAGCGATCCCTGTTTACCAGCCTGTTCGGCGGATAAGAAGGTGACGTGTTCCACTCGGGTACATCACTGTCGGTCAGAAGGAACTCGAGAGACAGCGTTGTGGTATCGCTGAGCTCAAAGCTCGCTTCTGTCAACCACTGCCAGCGCTCCTGTTCTTCGATGAGGTTATCAAACGCGGTGTACTGGAAGCGGCAGAAGCCACCACCCGGGAAGCCGGTACCTGTCGTAACGGCACCACCCAGAAGTTCACAGTTCGGATCGTTGATACCCGCACCCAGCAGACCACCAAAGCCACCAGCAGTCTGGTCGAAGCGGTCGTACGGTACGAAGATTGAAGGACGACCTACAGATGACCAGCCACCCCGAGTGTTCTCGGCGTAAGGCAGCAGCGACCAGTCACGATCGGCAATGTCGAGTTCGCTACGTTCGATGTAGCTACCAGACGTGACGATGTGCGCGCGGCCATCCATGAACGAAGTACCCCAGATGAGACCAAACTCGGTGTCACCATCGGTATCTTCGATGTCCTTGTAGCTCGCACTGACCTCAAAACCTTCGAAGTCGCTGCGAGTAATGAAGTTAACAACACCTGCGATTGCATCAGAACCGTATGTTGCTGCCGCACCATCCCTTAACACCTCAACACGCTGCAGCGCGATGGATGGGATCATGTTGACATCAACCAGCAGCTGGGCCTGAGCGCCAATCGCCAGTGGAGACCATGTAGTCCTTCGTCCGTTAACCAGGACGAGAGTACGACTTGGTCCAAGACCACGGATGTTAACGGTTGCACGGTCAGCGCCTGCACCAGCCTGGAACTGGTCAGTTTCGCCGTCCGCGCCCTGTGAGAATGACATGCTCTTGATCAGATCAATTGCAGTCGGTGAGCCTTCCAGGGCCAGGTCTTCCCGTTGCAGCGTAGTAATCGGCAAAGGTGCGTCCTCCGGTGCTCCCTTGATATAGGAACCGGTGACAACAACTTCTTCGATTTCTTGTGCAAAAGTTGGAAATGACAAGGCCAGGGAGGCGAGCAAGACGATTGGCATACGCCAAAGAAGAGAAATTCTTCTCATATCTTATTCCCTATGTTTCCCCAATAGTTTTCAGCAACCAGACCAAACCGTCCAGTTACCGTGTGAAATCACGAGCAAGTGCCAAATCGAGGGGGTTGTTTTTGTGCTAAGACAGCACAGGAACTCATGCATCACGTTTATGGACCCCTCCCCCTGTAGGTCCAGCGATAAATCTACACCGCGAATAAGAGTTATGTCAAAGCACAAAGAGGCTGGCTTTTTCCTAAAAATCAGCGTATTAAGTCCACTTATTCTATTTATCTCTAGATATTGCCTGCTGTTATTTCCAATTAGCCACAGAAAAGGGGTTTCTGATATGGCCTATCCGCTAGAAGGCTTGAAAGTACTGGACTTTTCCAGGGTGCTCGCCGGTCCGTTTGCCGGTCGAATGCTCTCAGATCTCGGCGCCGACGTCGTCAAAGTAGAGCCACCCGACGGAGATGTCACCCGCTACTGGGGGAAACATGTCGCAGGTATCCGCGGCTACTACCACCAGCAGAACGCAGGCAAGCGTAACATCTGCATTGACCTGCGCGCTGACGGCGCGGTCGAACTGGTAAAGGAACTGGTCAAAGAAGCGGATATCGTTATTGAAAACTATCGCCCTGATGTCATGGGCCGGCTTGGGCTGGGCTACGACGCACTCTCGGCAGCAAACCCTCGAGTGATCATGTTGTCTATCTCGGGCTTCGGCCACAACGGGCCTGAATCGCGCCGCGCCACCTATGCGCCTGTCGTTCACGCCGAGGTTGGACTTATCCACCGCATGACCGAGCGTAACGAGGTGAATCTGCATGACCTGCCGCTATCTGTGGCGGATACCAACGCTTCGCTGCACGGCCTGGTTGGATTGTTGTCTGCGCTCTATATGCGCGAACGTACCGGCGAGGGTCAGCACATCGACGTGGCAATGATCGATGCCACCATCGCTACCGATGATCAGGTTCACTACGACCTTGAGCAGTCGATGCGCTCAGGACCGATGCCAAACGAAATCTGGACGCTACCTTTTGGTCCGGTACTGCTTTCAACCGATTTTCGCCTGCTGTTCAGGCTGATGACCACAAAGCTCGGTCTTGAAGATCCTTCAACCGAGCACATGGATCTCGAAGAGAAGATCGCTGTCCGCCGCGAAGCGGTCGGCAAATATATGGACACACTCGATACGATCGAGAAGTTTGCCGAGGCGATGAAAGTGATCAACGTCGCGTGGGGGGAAGTAAGAAACCCCGCCAACCTGCGTGACCAGGCCACAGTGAAAGCACGCGGCACCATCGTTGATATTGATGATCGCGCCGGCGGCACGCGTCCTATCACCCAGGCGCCCTACCGTTTCTCAAATGCCGACAGCGGCGTGCGAGGACCAGCGTCGCTGCGCGGCGAAGATCACAGGGATGTACTTAAAACCTGGCTCAATATGGAAGACGGCGCAATCGACAAACTGCTCGCCGACGACGTTCTCGCATGGGATCCGGACTGGCGGATTGACCCCTGATGTTGCGAGCCGCGTGGCTCGCGATTTTCTTCGCGACATTGATCTGGTCGGGGATTAATCCGAAGGACTACTTCACCTGGTTCCTGGAAGTCCTGCCGGCGGTAATTGCACTTGTGATTCTGGCTGCCGTTTACAACCGCTTCCAGTTCACCACACTTGTCTCAGTGCTGATCCTCATACACTGCGTCATCCTCATGATCGGCGGCCATTACACCTATGCTGAAGTGCCGTTTTTTGATGGGCTTTTCGGCTGGGAGCGCAACAACTACGACAAGGTTGGGCACCTGGCACAGGGGTTTATCCCGGCGATGGTCGGCCGGGAGCTGCTCATTCGCCTGGACGTTGTGAAGTCAGCGCCGTGGCGCAATCTCTTCGTCGTATCGTTCTGTCTTGGGTTCAGCGCGTTTTACGAGTTGATCGAATGGTGGGTTGCCGAACTGACAGGCGCGGGCGCAGAGGCATTCCTCGGAACACAAGGTTATGAGTGGGACACTCAGTCTGATATGGCGTTTGCACTGCTGGGCGCAGTGCTTGCGCTAGTAACACTCTCCCGCTGGCACGATCACCAGCTGGGGAAACTCACTAAAGCGGATTGACGTTAACGGCCTGAGGGCCTTTCTCGCCATCCTCCACTTCAAACTCAACTTCCTGACCATCGGTGAGAGTTCTGAATCCAGCACCCTGAATTGATCGAAAATGTACAAATACATCCGATCCACCTTCGCGCTCGATAAATCCGAATCCCTTTTTTTCATCGAACCACTTTACGCGGCCGGTCACTGTAGACATGTACTTAACTCCAGTCTAATTTTCTCATATAACTCCTCAGGTTCCCCCTTTCAGAGTCGTTAGCCAAAAGAAGTGAGTTAGCCCCTTGGGTCAGCCTCTTGGGTTAGCCCCTTGGAAAGCGCGCCGCATTCTTTACCAGCGCTCGCAGTGTAACGTAATTTGCTGCGGAGTACAGCACATGCGGCTTTGCGAGGATTTTGTAAAGAAACTAACATTCGCTAGAAACTTATCGCCTCAAATAGAACATGAACGATGACGATCTGGGCTTCACCTACCAGGCCAGTAAAAGCGGCGTGGTGCGGTTTTTCCATCACGGCAAGCCAGCCGGCACCATAAAAGGCAAGCAGGCGAGCAAATTCCTCGGAGAAGCGGAACACGCTTCTTTTGCCACGATACAACTCCGAATGGCTAAACTCACTGGCAACTACAAACGTGGGAACGAGCGTTGAAAGCACAGACAAGACTCAAGAAGCTGTTCATGGGATTCCTCGCGAGCGACAGCTTTCGCGAACTGCGCCAATTCCGGGGTTCTATAAGGCGACGCTTGACCGGCACGGTGCCGGAGGTGCACTACTTTCACCAGGTCGACGATCCTTACAGTCATCTCGCGGTGCAGAAGCTTGATGACCTGCAGGCCAGTTATGACGTGCAGTTCAAGGTACACCTGGTTCCGTGACCACGCCCGGAGTTCCAGGGCGACGCCGAGCGGTTTCCAACCTGGACGGTAACCGATGCGAGATTGATCGCACCCTTTTATGGCACGTCGTTACCGACCGAGGTCGATCGCGTCGACACAATCGAAGCAACCAACGCTGCCTCGCTCCTGGTACCGGAACTCCAGAGTACCGGGTTTGCCGGCCTCGCTACGGAACTCGGCAACCGACTCTGGCGAGGAGAAAAGATTGAACCCGGCCCTGGCGACCCGCTGGCGGCGATCAGGCAGGGAGAGTCATTACGGGATCAGCTAGGGCACTACCTATCAGGCACCTTCTATTTTGAAGGTGAGTGGTATTGGAGTGTGGATCGCATCTATCACCTGGAAGCGCGGCTAACCGCACTGGGGCTTTCGTTGCGCCACGACCGTGGACTCTGCGTTCCAAGACCGACGCCTGAAACCTGCGAGGGGCTTGATACAACCGACATCACACTTGAATTCTTCCCGTCCCTGCGCAGCCCCTATTCCGCGATCAGCTACGCAAGAACAATCGACCTTGTAAAAAGAACCGGTGTTGCACTCAAGCTGAAGCCGGTGATGCCAATGATGATGCGCGGCGTTCCCGCACCGCGACACAAACAGATTTACATCATCACCGACACAAAGAGAGAAGCGAATGCCGCCGGTGTTCGCTTCGGCAATATCGTTGATCCTTTTGGCGAGCCGGTGAAGCGGGCTTTCTCCTTGTTACCCTCGATTCAGGCATTGGGCAAGGAGGTCGAGTATTGCGGCGCGTATCTTCGCGGCGCCTGGGAGGAAGGTATCGACATCACCACGGACGACGGACTGAGACAGGTTGTTGAAGCAGCCGGTATTGCCTGGCCTGACGTGGTTGACCATCTAGGCAAGCCGGGCTGGGAGTCGCTGCTCGACGGTAACGTCCAGGAAATGCTCGACTTCGGTCTCTGGGGTGTACCAAGTTTCCGCGTCACGGGCGGCAACGACGACGCCCCATTTCAATGCTGGGGCCAGGATCGCCTGTGGCGAGTGGAAACGGAGATCGCCCGCAGAGCCCGCTAGGGCCTGTTTAAAAACCACTTTGCTAAAGGGCAAGCCCCGATTCAGGCCATCCAAAACAATTAATGCGTTGCATTATCATGAGCGTCACAATACCCTTTACCTGTCGCAAACTCCCAGCAGCTTGATAGAAACATGAAAAAATTATTGTTGTGGCTCATCGTTATCCTGGTAGCGCTGGCGGGCCTCGGTCGACTGGCCATCGAGGTACCAGCCGTACAGGACCAGCTGCTGAAACGTCTGCTGGACGTAACCCTCGGCGCAAACGCTGAGGGCATACCGCAGCCAGACAGCCTCCAGGCCTACGTATGCGGTAGCGCATCACCCCTGCCCGCACCTGGCCGAGCGCAGGCCTGCATCGCCATCATGACGCCGCAGCATCTTTTCATCGTTGATTCAGGCGCAGGTTCCACCGCCAAAGTTGCCGCAGGCAGGCTCCCACTAGCCCGGCTGCAGGGTGTACTCATCACCCATCTGCATTCGGATCACTTTGGAGAGATTCCTGAACTCAACCTGCAATCCTGGGTAGCGGGTCGCCCAATGCCACTCATGATCTACGGTCCAAAAGGCATCAGGCAGGTCGTGTCTGGCCTCAACATGGCCTACAAGGAAGACCGTAAATATCGCGTGGCACACCACGGCGAAGCATTGCTGCCACCCAAGCTCGGAGTCCTTGACGCAACCACCGTCAAACCCGGCGTTATTTTGCAGGACGGAGACCTGACCATCACAGCGTACACGGCTGAGCACTCACCGGTTGAGCCCGCATTAGGCTACCGGTTCGATTACCGCGGTCGAAGCATTGTTGTGTCCGGAGACAGCAACGTCACTGCGGAAACCCACAGGATCTCAAAAGACCTGGACCTGATGCTGCACGATGCTCTCTCCGAACCGATTATCACCGCCATGTCAGAAACCGCTTATGCCCTCGGCATGGAGCGCAACGGCAAGATTCTCGCGGACGTTCTCGATTACCACGCCTGGACTTCAGCGCTGGTCGAGTTTAACGAGGAAACACCGGTTGGCATGATGGCGTTCTATCACATGGTACCGGCCCCACCCATGTTGCTGATGGAGCGCATTTTCCTTCGGGATGCACCAGATAACTTTGTGCTCACCAATGACGGCGACTGGTTTGAACTGCCAGCTGACAGTACCGAGATTATTCGCCGCTGAGTGTGGCCGCATCATGGCTGAAGTAGATGTGATGCGCGCCGATGCCCTTCAACTTGTTGATTGAAGCGACGTACTGATCACTCAGGCCCGGGTGCGCCTGCTCATCGGGGTCACCACCGGTAAGGTACTCAGCGATACGATAGGCCGCCTGTGCAGCGATAAGGTGAATCTCGCCGTCACTTTCAATCATCACCGCCTGGTGGCCCGGCGTATGCCCTGGGGTAGATAGCAGAGTCACACCTTCCGTGACGACAGTATCTCCATCAACTGCCTTAACGTCGGCACCAGCATAGTCATACCATTCATTAACCGTGTACATCGGCTCAGCTGCTGCCGCAAGTTCCGCCTCCTGCACATAAACCTGGGCGTTCGGGAACATTTGATTGTTACCACAGTGGTCAAAATGAAGGTGGGAGTTAACAATGACATTGATATCTCCTGGTGCCAGGTGCTGCGCTTTGAGGGATTCAATGATGGATGTCCGCCGCGGCTCAAAGTGTTTTTCAATGTACCGATTGCCTTCGCCTACACCGGTATCCACCAGTATTGCGAGCTCGCCCAGTTGAACCAGGTAGGCAAACACATCGATTCGACCTGACGCCTCACCTGGGTAGAGCGTGCTCGCCATATGAAGTCTCGACACTGACGCGGACATACATTCACGTTTAGACTAGGAAACTCCATATATCTTGGCAGTTTTTGAGCATGACTGAAAAACCCCTCGAAGGACTTAAGGTAATCGATTTCTCGGCCGTGTTTGCAGGCCCTATCTGCACCCGACTGCTGGCTGACTGCGGCGCAGATGTGATCAAGGTGGAACCGCCCATGGGTGGTGATGTCATACGCGGCCCTGCCGGCATGAGTCGCCTGTTTGTGCACTTCAATGCTGGTAAGAAGTGTGTCGCTATTGATCTCGGCAGCCGGGACGGTCAGGCACTGGCAAGAGAGGTGCTGGAGGGCGCGGACGTTGTGGTGGAAAACTATCGTCCAGGCATCATGAAAAAATTTGGTCTCGACTACGCGTCACTGAAAGACGATTTCCCAGAATTGGTCTATTGCTCCATCTCCGGGTTCGGGCAAAGTGGCCCGTTTGTGGATCGCGCCGCTTATGCGCCTATCGCACACGCGGCGAGTGGCTTTGATCATGCACATACAGAAGTGCAGATTGATGACATGCCGCCCGTGTGGAGCATCATGATCGCAGATATGTTGACGGGGTCTTATGCACACGGCGCGTTGCTGACAGCATTACTGGGGCGCAACAAACATGGGCGCGGTGATTATGTTGACGTCACCATGATGGAATCCATGATGATGATGATCCCCGGCCAGATCCAGCACGCCCAGACGGACAAACCACGCCTGGGTGGCGCGTTCCAGCCAATCCAATGCAAGGACGGCTTTGTAATGATCTGCATCGTGTCGCAGAAGAACCTGGTTTGCCTGGCCGAAGCCATCGGCAAACCCGAGCTCGCAACCGATGAACGCTACCAGTTGGGTAAGCGAGCGCTGAACTTCGAAGCCTTTATCGCGGAGATAGAAGCCTTCACAACACAGTACACCGTTGACGAGGCAGAGGCGCTGCTCAATGAGGGTAGCGTACCCTGCAGCAGGTACAACGCGCCTGCTGATCTCATGACACATCCCCAGTTGATTGCCCAGCGAACCTTTACCGAATTCGAAGACCAGACAAGCAAGTTCCTGGTCCAGAATGCACCTTATCGATTTGCAGGCAGCGATATCTCAACCACACCCAGCCTGCCCGGATTAGGTGAACATACCATGGAGGTACTCGGCAGCTATCGCTCCGCCGATGTATTGAGGGACCTGGCCGAGAAGAAGGTGATCCATCAGCTTGAGGGTGCAGGATCATGAGTGTTGTAAGGTGCCTCGCTGCATTCAGCCTTGTGATCATGTCGCTGGCAGCAACTGCTGAATCCGTCGTGCCCTCCGCCATGTATGGGCTGGGTGAGGTTCATGAAAGGATAGTGACGGGTCCCAACGACAAGCAATACAACATCTTTGTCCGCCTACCGACAGAGATGAAGGAGAACGCATCTAAGCTGCCAACACTGTATGTACTGGACGCTGGCGTGATGTTCCCGGTGATTGCCGGTTACTACCAGTTCATGCAGCTCGCGCAAGAAGTGCCCGACATGATCATTGTCGGCATTGGTTATCCGTCACCGGATTGGCAGCAAGGCAACAACCGCAGTGTTGACTACACGATGCCGTCCGCTGAAAGAGACTTCTGGGGAGGTGCACCTGTGTTCCTCGACTTCCTTAAGGGACAGGTTGCTGCCATAGAGCGCGATTACCCGGCCGACCCGAACCAGCGCATACTCATGGGCAGGTCTATCGGTGGCCAGTTCACCATCCATGCGGCTTTCAACTCAGACCTGTTCCAGTACGCTATTGCCAGCAACCCTGCCCTGCATCGGAACCTGCCGCTATTCTTAAAGCAGCCCGGAGACAAAACGGCTCAGAAACTCTTTGTTTCCATCGGACTGGATGACGATGGGTTTCGAGACCCCGCACTTAAGTGGCAATCACACTGGGAGGCAAACAAGCTTCCGTTTGCGCTGAACGTGGTGCACCTCGAGGGCCACAATCACTTTTCCACACCAACGGCTTCTTTCCGGCGTGGCATCAACTGGCTGCTGCCTGAAGTCCCGGCAGCAACCAACTGACAAACACGATCAGCCGATCACAGTTTCGGCATTCTCGGGAACAACTGTGTTCTCAATGTAGCCAAGCTTGTCGATGGTGACTCTCACAACATCACCTTCAACCATGAACGCTGGCGGCTTCATCGCAGCACCGACACCAGCCGGTGTACCCATGAACAACACATCACCCACATCCAGCTGGAACGCCTGGGTCAGGTGTTCAATTGCATCAAAACAATCAAAGATCAGGTGCTTCGTGTTTGAAGTCTGGCGGACTTCGCCGTTGACCGTACAACTGATATCCAGGTCATGCGGATCACCTACCTCATCCGGTGTCACAAGATAGGGTCCAATCGGGCCGTGCGTATCGAATGACTTGCCGATCTGGAAGGTCTGCGCTCGCATCTGCCAGTCCCGCACGCTGACATCGTTACCGCAGAAGTACCCGCCGATTACCTCATGGGCCCGATCTCTCGGTACGTGCTTACACTTCTTGCTGATCACGAGACAGAGTTCGGCCTCGTAGTCGAGCATGCTGGATACCTTGGGCAGGTTGATACTTTCAAAAGGTCCGTTAATGCAGTTGTGCTGCTTGTTAAACCACACCTGGTGCTTTGGCGGTTCGGAGCCAGTCTCGGCGATATGGTCACCATAGTTAAGTCCGATCGCGAGGATCTTCCCCGGGTTGGTAATCGGCGCGTGCAGGGTAACGTCATCAAGTGGTACTGCGGTAGCACCGTCAATCGCAGCGCTGATCGCAGAGGTATCAATCCCCGTTTCAAGCAGTGATTTCATATCGGATGGCATTGCCCCCGGTAGTTCAACAACACCCGCATCAGTGACGACACCCAACCTGGGGGAAGGGTTATCGCTGGTGGAGAAGGTGGCAATTTTCATCTTTGTGCTCCTGTTTGGTTCTTTACCTTATAGGTCTCTGTTTGTTTGCTGGTCTAGATAGATAACAGCCATGCGCGTACCGAAGTAGGCACGGCGCGCGATTTGCTTGTACATAAGAGCCTTCAGCGTACCGAAGCTGGCACGCCGTAGTCGCGCAAGAAAGTGATGCTTTATCACGACGTCTGCCGGTATTTCATAAGAAGCTCGCCGAAGGCTGCATCGGATTGTTTAAGTTCCCTGATTCGCTGGGTGCCGCGATCTACAGTCGGGTGCGAAAACGCCTGTAGGCCGTGTTTGAAGCTAGCTCGAGCCTGCAGGTCCTGCCAGTATTTTTCAACCAGCGGTCTGTCGCCGTTAAAGAACTCATCCTGCCAGTCCGCCTCACCAATACGATCGAAGATGACCATCATGCCAACATCAGCAAGCGTGAACTGCTCGCCGGTAATCCATGGTCCACCGCCTGTCGACAGTACCTGTTCTAATTCATCCAGGTGAGCGTGCATCGCTTTCCTGGATCGTTCGATTACCTTAACCATCGGGCCCGTCTTCGGCAGGCTGAGGGGACCTCGGAACTTGAGGACCGTAAACATGGCCGCTCTTTCCTTGAAGCGATGGAACAGGATGCCTTCAAAAATTGAGAGGTAGGGAATCGTCTCAATCATCGTCGCGAAGATCGGTAGCGTAAGACCCGGGACGGCATTACCCATGGTTTCGTCCAATGCTGCAACCGGGTTGTCACCAACGAGGGAGCCCTTGTGCACCCAGGTTTCCATGAGCTTTCTCTTCTCAGGATCAGCAGGCACCAGAAGTTCTGGGTTGTCAGAGTGACTCGCTGCGTACAACAACTGCTCATGCGACTCGTAGATTGGATGCCCGTTATGCACCAGCACCGGTACCAGCGATGCGGGATTTACCTTGAGGTAACGACGGGAAATATTTTCGTAGCTGCCAGTCTCGATCAGGTCAATATGATGCGCCCTGTAGGGAATACCCAACTCACTCAGGCACACCCTGGACTTTTTTGAGCAAAGGGAAAAGTCATTGTGATAAAGCTCCCATTCCTCGTCGTGCGGCAGGGTGATGTCCATATGGATACCACCTGTCATCGCAGAAGTTTTGCGCCTGCTACGCTCAAGCAGATACCACGCACCCGCAAGCACAAGTATCGTCAGCAGTATCGTACCCATTTGAGATGAGACGCCTCAGGGAGCGCCTTCTGGCCCCCAATGCATGCCAAGCAACTGGTCGACAGGCGCCTTGTGTGACCCGAATGACTCGTTCATGAGGTCACCATCGGTAAAGTGTTCCAGGGTAAAGCCATGCGGGTCCTTCCAGTAATCAAAGACCTGGCTGCCTAGTAAGTGCTTACCAACACCCCATTTATGTTCGTAACCGCCCTTGTGCAACAGGTCGTGGCCAATCATCAGGCTGTCCCAGTCACCAACTTCAAACGCTGCATGGTTGAACCCGCTTTCACCGGTGCCAACCATAAACATCGTATGGTGGTCGACGTACTCCTCGCCCTGTTACATCGCATGAATGCACCGAGAACCTGGTCTTCCGTGCCGATGTAAACCTCGTCGGAGGTGATAAATCCTATCCGCTCCTTGTACCAGGCTTCACTTATCCGGAAGTCCTTCACATTGATGACGCAGTGACCTAACCGTTTTACAAGGGCGCGATCGACATTGAATGAAACCCTTTCACCAAGACGCTGACGATCATTGTCAAAGTTCATTGGCTGGCGTTCAGACTGCTGTGACTGACCGAAACTTTCAATGCCATAAACGATGTCGACCTGGTTGCCATCAGGGTCGGTGAGACTTGCCCGGATACCACCGCCAATCATCGGCAGCGCTTTAACCTCGACGTCGTCAATCGCAGCGATCTCTCGCAAGGTTTCTTCTGATTCGGCTTCAAAACCAAGGCCCAGGAATCCGTTTTCTCCTTTCTCAGCGATATAGATGTACTGGGCACCGTCGGTCCCTCGAGCGATCAACCGGTCGTCAACTTCTTCAACGCTGAAGCCGAAGTCCTCGAGGAACGTTCTCTGTTTCTGAAAATCTTCAACTGCAAACCGCACATACAAAATGTCTTTAATTCCTTTCATAGGATTCCTCCAATGGTGCAAGTGGATTTCGAGCAATGGACTTCGCTTCTTCGAGGGGGACGCCAAGCACACGCAACATGCTTTCAATGATCTGGTCCATGGCTTTGCCAGGGTCCGGCATCTCCATTGCTGACAACAATGAGTAAACAAATCCGCCCATGACAAAGTTCATACCCACAGAAATTTCTGGCAACGTGAAACGTCCGGACATCAGACCCTTGCCAAGGTCTCTTGAACCGAACTGACCAACGGCACTACGCATGTCCTCAACCGGCACACCCGAGTGCTGGAGGAACCACCGCCACAACGGATCCGAGGCCATGATGCGAGCCATATGCCTGGCGCAGAAAGAAAACACTTCAGCAGGGTCATCCATATCCCTGACATGCAGTTGCAGGACTTCATCCCAATGCAACGCACGCTGCTGGATGATAGGAACCAGCACATCATTTTTTGTTTTGAAATGCAGGTAGAAGGTGCCATGACCAACGTCCGCGGCTGCCGTGATATCAGAGATCTTCAGCTCGTCTATGGAGCCCTCTGTCATCAGTCGCTCCGCAGCTTCGATGATGCGAACCCGCGTCTCCAGGCGTTTGCGTTCACTGCGGGAGAGCGGCTTGTCGTGTGTTGTGGCTTCCGCAACCCGACTGGTAGCAGCGCCAGAATCCTGTTCTGCAGGGTTGTTCACTGTTTCTCAAACTTCTGTGAAATGATCATTTTCATAATTTGACTGACGTCAGTCATAAATGATAGCGTGCATTTTTGACTCGAGTCAACAATTAGCTTGCAACGGACATGACATGACAGATCAGGACATGACAGATCAGGATGTGGCAGACATCGCCATCGTCGGTCTCGGACCGGTCGGCAGCACTGCAGCACTATTAATGGCGGAGGCAGGGTTGAGCGTCGTCACCGTCGAACGCGACCGCGAGGTGTACAAGTTGCCCAGGGCGGTGAACCTGGACGGCGAAATCATCCGTGCTTTCCAGCGCATCGGCCGCGGAGAGGCCGTTGATGCCCTCCTGCAGAAGAAACGGGAAGGTGAACGAGCCGGCTTCGCGAATTCGAAACGCGAGTTCATGTTTGGCCAGGACATGGTGGAGTTTGGCAGCAGCGGCTGGCAGGTCCTTAACTTTTTTGACCAGCCGGAACTCGAACAATATATCCGCGACAACGCCACCGGCCACGAACGGACACAGAACTATATCGGCTTTGAACTGACAGGGTTTACCGATCACGGCGACAGCGTCACGCTGAACATTAAGGATTGCGACACCGGCGCTACCAGGTCTATTAAGGCGCGATACCTGGTAGCCTGCGACGGCGCGTCAAGTTTCGTGCGCAAATCCCTCGATATCGGCTGGAAGGATCTTGGCTACAACCACGACTGGCTTGTGGTCGATGTCATCACAAAGGAAGGTCATACGCTCAACAACGAAACCCTGCAGGTCTGCTCCCCGGAACGCATCTCAACCTACGTCTGCACCAAGGATCCTTACCGCCGCTGGGAGTTCAAGTTGAACCCAGGCGAAACCTGGGATGAGATGCTCGAAGAAGAAACCATTATGGGTCTCATCGACGAGTGGACGCCACGCGGCACCTATACCATCCGACGCGCCGCGGTTTATCAGTTTCATGCAGCCACCGCAGATCAATGGCGCGTCAACAATGTATTCATCGCAGGGGACGCCGCACACCAGACGCCACCATTTCTCGGCCAGGGTATGAATGCTGGCATGCGTGATGTGATCAATCTCGCCTGGAAGTTACCACTGGTCATCAACGGCGAAGCTGATGACTCACTGCTCGACACTTATGAATCAGAGCGCGAAGCCCATGCTCACGACCTGGTCGACTGGGCAGTATCAATCGGTCGGCTCATGGAACACCTGGCTGCAGTTGAACTTGCTGAACGTAAAGGTGAAACGCAACCCTCCGCACCCGCTGCGCTACAGTCATCGGGTTACGGCCAGGGTCGCGAACAACCACCGATACGCGCCGGTGCGGTTATACTTCCACAGGTAAGCGACTCTGGTTCGACCGGGTACCTTTTCAGCCAACCCATTGTCCGCGAAGCCGACGGCACCACGGCGAGGTTCGATGAAAAGCTTGGGCCGGGTTTTGCGCTTGTGCACAAGGGCACGCCACCGGCATTGAAGGAAACCTCGAAGGACATACTCAGTGCGATCGGCGCAAACATTGTCAGCGTGGACGGCGTAGAGGAAGAACGCGGGCATATCGACAGGCTTTTTGCGCATGCTGATGCCGCCATCGTCCGGCCAGACCGGCTGGTGTTTGGACATACAACAGATGACATCAGCGTCGATGAGCTGATTGCCGAACTGGGTGTTAAGTTAGCGCTTACAAACCTGTAACAGCAACAATATAGAAGGCGATCACCATGTCAGATTCAATGACACTCGAAGAAGTAATGTACAACTGTCGCGCGATGCGCAGGCTGAAGACAGACGAGGTTCCTGAAGAGAAGTTATTGAAGCTTATCGACGCTGCACGCCAGGCACCCAGCGGCTCGAATACCCAGAACTCCCGGTGGGTCGTGGTACGCGACCCTGGCGTGAAGAAGCAACTGGCTGACCTGAATCGATTGCACGCTGAACCCTACATCGCACCACAACGTGAAAATCCTCGCGACGACAAACAACGCAGACTACTCGACGCGGTCGTCTGGCAGATGGATCACATGCATGAGATCCCTGCCCTGGTCATCGCCTGTTTTGAATATCCGGAGAAAGTAGAAGGCGTTCACATCTACAGGCAGGGTGGTTCAGTCTGGCCAGGTATACAGAACTTGCTGTTGATGGCGAGGTCACTTGGACTCGGCGCAGCGCCAACAACCCTTGCCCTACGGGACCAGGATGCAGCACGCGAGGTACTCGGCCTGCCCGAGAACTTTGCGCCCCTGTGTCTCATCCCGGTGGGTTATCCCATGGGTAAGTTCGGTCCTGTTTCGCGGCGCCCACTCGAGGAGATTATGCGATTCGATAGATGGGAGTAGGCTCAGCGGCGACAGGGAAACCTCGGCCCGGCTAGTCCCCCATCAGCGGCGCCAACATCACCGGCAACAGATCAGCCCAGACAAAGTTGTTGAAATGAGACTGGTAGCGATCAACGGCCTCGTCGAGCGTTGCCCTGGGATAGAACCTGCCATCAGCAACCACAACTTCTATGCTGTCCAGCGCATCCAGCCCCTCAAGAGGATTGTCAGTAAGTTGAATCAAATCTGCGGGTGCACCTGATTCAATCCTGGCCTGGCCTCCTCCAAGGAAATCACCTGGAACAAGCGTTGCTGCGGCGAGAGCATCCTCGATACTCAAGCCCGCACGCTGGAAGTAGCGCAGTTCCTGTACCAGGCTGGCGCCCGGCACGCTGAAAGGATTACCCATGTCCGTACCGGCATGAATTTTCACTCCGGCAGCATGAAGTTTGCCGGTTGCATCAAGTCCAGCCTGGAATGCATCTTCTAACAGTTGTTGCGTTTCCTCAGTGCGCTCGCCTCCCAGTCTGATTGTCTGACCTGGCAACCAGAACAGGTCGACGAATATAGGCGGCATCAGGTGGACAGGAAACTCCTCAGCCAGCGCCGCGTGCCGGAGGCGCCTTGCATTACTGTCCAGGAACACCAGTGTGGGTGTATGCGCCATGTTCTTGTTGAGGGATACCTCGGCGACATGCTGCACACGTGCATCATCAAAAAGACGCCAGCCATCTGCCATCGGATTCGGATGATCCCCGACAGGTGCAGCAACCCCAATCAGATGCTGCGCA
This sequence comes from Pseudomonadales bacterium, assembly GCA_963921285.3. Classification (GTDB taxonomy): domain Bacteria; phylum Pseudomonadota; class Gammaproteobacteria; order Pseudomonadales; family Azotimanducaceae; genus UBA9659. Next base: position 2,996,240 of record CAWUFD020000015.1, on the reverse strand, counting down.
TCATCGGTTGGCATGTCATCAATCGATACACCCACTGGAATATGAGAAACGACTTTGAGGCCATGCGCTGCTGCTGCGGCCTGTGCCTGCCGAATCAGCGGCAACGAGAGGTGACCGTAGGTCTTGATGCAACTGGCACCCGTTTGCGCGACCCGTTCCACCTCCGCTGCAACATTGTTTTCATTGAGCAAAACGGCCTGCTCCCACACCGTCCCAGGTCCATCGAGGATTGGGCCGCAGGTCACTACCGACGGTCCGGCTATCTCACCTGCTTCGAGAGCCGCATAGGTCACTGCAGCATCCTCGTTAATCTGACCCGTGTCCCGGATCGTCGTCACACCATGGGCGAGGTACAGCACATTAAAGTAAGCGGTGAGGGAGTCGGCGATGCCCGGGTGATGGACATGCATGTCGATCAGACCCGGCATGACATAACCGCCGCCGCCAGCACGTTCTTCTGGCGTTGCCGGTCTTACTTCGCTGATCGTGTTGCCAGCTACAACGATGGTCTGGTTTGAACGGATCCCGATGCCGGGTTCAACAACACTGACATTGGAAATGATGCCGCCTTGCGCGGCGACCGGTAGCGGTTGTGGAGGGGCTGTTCCCACAAGAACCCCCACAACAATCGTCAACAAAAGCAAGACAACTGCTGCAAGGATAGTGAGCAGCGTAGTCCTGATCATTGGCCTGACATTACTTACCGTTCAAGCCGACACTGCCCGGGCTATCTCACCCCATTTGGCGAGATTGTCAGGATTGCGATGGATGTCTTCATTGGCAAGGTAAGTCACAACCCTGCTTGCTACGCCGTCGTAGCGGGCTTTCAATGCATCCGCCATATCATCCCACTTCGCAACCAGCGCAAACTGCTCCAGCATCTCATCGGTAATCGTATCCGCCATACCCTGGATGTCACCCTGCTTCATCAGCTGGCCAAGTTTCTGCGTGGTGCCTTCATAACCGAGGTCATCGAACTGGAACGCATAGTTCGGGGTTGAGCCATAAAAGGAGATCTGGGTTTTGGCTCGCCTGATCATCAGTTCACGTTCTTCAGGGGTATCCCCCGGTACAGCGAAAACGGGGATGATCAGGTCGATATCATCGACACTGCGCCCTGCCTTTTCAGCGCCCTTGCCGACTTCAGGCAGCAGGCGGTTCTGGATGTAGGGCATGCTGTGCATCGGGTGCACGTGCACGCCGTCACAGAGCTCGCCTGCAACACGGCACATGTAGGGACCGACAGCAGAGATATCCACCTTGATGTCTTCAAAATCATGCCGGGCTGGCGCCCACTGCGCGGGCAGCAGACTCATGTTGTAGTACTTGCCTTCAAAATTGAGCTTTTCTTCACCTCGAAAAGCCCTGATGCAGGCCTTAAACGCACCGACGTAGTCGCGCATCTGCGGCGCGGGCTTATCCCAGGTAGCGCTGTAGCGACGTTCAATATGGCCACGGACCTGGCTGCCAAGCCCCATCCTGAATCGACCACCGGTGTTCTGCGCGAGTTCCCACGCAACCTGCGCAGAGATCATCGGACTCCTCGGGAAAGCAACCGCGATACCGGTAGTAAAGGTGAGCTGAGGCGCCGCCATAGCCGCGGATGCGATCTGTATCCAGGGTACAGAACCCGCCTCTGTGAATAGCATGCCGGTGAACCCGGCAGACTCTATGTTCTTTGCCAGTTCGGCTGTTTTGGCCCAGGTGTTACCGCCCACCATCAAATCAAAATCCATGATCACCCTCGTGTTTTGCTCTTGTTTGTCTCGATTAAAACTTAACTTGTACCAATGGTGAAGCGTCGATAGTCTTGCGATTCCCAATCGAGAGCCAGAGAAGAGACACAACATGAGCAGCTACAGCTTCCAGTCAGGTAGAAATGACCTCAACACAACACGCTTCGCGGATATACCTGAACCCGAAGAGGTCCAGCTTGCTGACAACGAGGCGCTACTGCGGGTTGATGCGTTTGCGCTCACGGCAAATAACATCACCTATGGCGTCGCTGGTGACAGCGCGCTCGGTTACTGGAAGTTCTTTCCAGCCGATGAAGGCTGGGGACACGTCCCTGTCTGGGGCATGAGCACCGTGTTGCGGAGCAACCACCCCGGCCTGACCGAGGGTCAGCGGTATTTCGGCTACTACCCGATGGCGAGCTACCTGAAGGTTCAGCCCGAGAAGGTCAGCGATCGCGGATTTGTTGACGGCGCTGAACACAGGCAGGGACAGGCACCGGTGTATAACCAGTATGCGCTCGTATCAGAAGCCAACGGTTTTACAGAGGGTCACGACGATCACCAGATGATCTACAAGGGATTATTCGCCACGTCCTTCGTAATTGATGACTTCCTTGATGACAACGACAACTTTGGTGCAACACAGGTTGTTATCTCCAGCGCTTCAAGCAAGACCTCGTTCGGGCTGGCCTACCTGCTGCACAGTAATCGCAACCTGAACGTTGTCGGACTGACCTCCGCTTCAAACAAGGCGTTTGTTGAATCCATGGGTATCTATCACGAGGTGCTGAGCTACGAGGATGTAGAAAACCTTGACCCTGGCGTCAAGACCGCGTTTGTCGATATGGCAGGCAATCGCCAGGTACTGGAGCGCATCCACAATCACTTCAATGACAATCTTGTCTGCTCGTCAGGCGTTGGCATTACCCATTGGGAAGCACGTGATGGTGCGGACCCCGCATCATTGCCCGGCGCGAAACCAACCATGTTCTTCGCACCAGCCCAGATGCAGAAACGAAACGGTGACTGGGGACCGGAGGTTTACCAGCAGAAACTGAACGATGCCTGGACGGCCTTCCTCGGCCGGGTCGACGAATGGGTTCATATCAATCACCCAGAAGGCAGGCAGGGACTGGAAGAGACCTACCGGACCGTCCTGAGCGGCGCTGACCCGGACCAGTCTTACGTCGTAAAGCCCTGACAGGCGCTCACGTCAAATTCAGCTGTAACGTGTGAGAGGAATGTCAGGCTGATATCACTTAGTACTTGGGTACCTCCTTTCCTGGAGGTAGGGATGGAGCGCTGGCCGGGTGCCAGCCCTCCAAAAACAAGAACTAAGGGAGTCAACGCTCATGCGTATTCTTTTGTCTGTTTTGCTGGTATGCCTGTTCAGCACCAGCGCATTAGCAAAAAGTGATAAAAGCGATAAGAGTGCAAAAGGCGGTAACAAACAGCTGACCATCGAATCCGTGTTCATCGTCGATGACACCGAAATGGTTATTTACGGCAGCAACTTCGACAACGGGAAAAACCTTGAGGTCACTCTGGGCAGCAACCCCGCGTCAATTCTGTTTAACGATGCAACCTTCATCAGGGCCCACATCGGCCAGGTCCTGGCAGGTGACTACCTGCTTTCCGTTTCTACTGGTAAAGCCAACAAGAAAAACGATCAGTATGGCCTGACAATCGGCGCGGTTGGCCCCGCGGGCCCGCCGGGTCCGGCAGGTGAGCCAGGTGCACCCGGTGCAGAGGGTCCGGCAGGTCCTGCGGGGGCGCCAGGACAGCCAGGTGAAAACGGCGAAACCGGATCCCAGGGAATTCCTGGCGTGCAGGGACCACCAGGTCAACCTGGTGCCCAGGGTCCAGTTGGTGATACCGGCCCGCAAGGTCCACAGGGATTGGCAGGTGCTACCGGGCCAGCGGGACCGCAGGGTATCCAGGGTGAACCAGGGCCTGCAGGCGAAACAGGTCCGCAAGGGCCGCAAGGACCGCAAGGACCGCAAGGTGCCACAGGTAATACCGGCGCCCAGGGACCACAAGGTGATAAAGGCGAGCAGGGACCACAAGGTATTCAAGGTGTTGCTGGAGACACAGGGCCCCAGGGTCCGCAAGGTGCTACAGGTAACACCGGCCCCCAGGGACCCCAGGGTATAGCGGGACCAAAAGGTGATACCGGCCCCGCGGGGCCGCAAGGTATTGCAGGCCCCCAGGGTGTAGCAGGACCACAGGGTGAGCAAGGTCCGCAAGGAGAGCCGGGCCCTGCCGGTGCATCCGGTGGCGGCGGTCAGAACCTGAAGCGCATTGCCCTAAACCGCTGGTGGGACTACGGCGTCGACAACGGCATTAACGTTGCTGGCGCGTCACCTGGCGCAATGATGTTTGATGGCAACCACATGTGGGTTGCGAGCATCTTCCAGAACCGCGTTTACAAGATTGACCAGGGCACGATGCAGATCGAGCTGTCTGCCTCCGTGGGTTCGCGCCCCCTCGCTTTGCTGCTCGTTGGCGAGCATGTCTGGGTGGCGAACTCATCGTCGCATAACGTGTTCATTATCCGCGCGAGCAATGGCTCCGTCGTCAACTCGTTTGGCACACCTTTCCAACCCCAGGCACTTGCGTATGACGGGGAACACATATGGGTTGGCACCGCCAACGATGGCACGGTACTGAAGTACAACGCTTCCGGTTCGCAGGTTGGCGTAATGAGCTACAAGATTCCGGAGATCGGGGACCTGCAATTTGACGGAACCCACATGTGGGCGACAAGCCAGTCAAATCATGAACTCGTCAAGATCAACAAGGACATGAGTGTTGCTGCAACCGCACCCATGGGACAGACACCGTTTGGCATTACGTTCGATGGCGAACACATCTGGGTAACCAGCTACGGTGACAACACTGTCCTTGCGGTGAACCGGGATACCCTCGCGGTTGAACACACGTTTAACACAGGCATCGGCCCGCTCGATGTGATTTATGATGGCCAGGATGTCTGGACAGCAAACCTCAGCGGTGCATCGGTCACCCGGGTTCGCGCATCGGACAAGACGTTGCTCGGTGATTTTGCTACCGGCCCACAACCCAGGGCGATGGGATTTGATGGCGCCAACGTGTGGGTCGGCGGGCTGAATGGCGCGGTGTCCAAACGCTAGCGATAGGCGTTCAGAGCGGGCAGCGCATTTCCGAGCCTACCCGCTCCAGGCCATACTTCTCGTAGAACGGCTGGTTGTGCTCAGTATGGGCCACAAGGTACAAACCATACTCCGCACAACCACGACTTCTCGCGTTGGCTAACGTCGCTTCGACCAGCGCACCACCCGCTTTCAAGCCCCGGGCTTCCGGGTCCACAATCAGCTCTTCCAGCTGACAGTATTCACCGCCATATCGCATGGCGAGGTTGTAAGACACTGTTGCCATCCCGACGATGCTGCCCTCATGTTCAGCGACAATGACCTGCCCACGTCCCTGCCCCAGCAGTTCATCAAACACATTTTCCGCTGCCTCACTGGCTGAATCATTGAGCAGGGCCAGCAACGCCTGGCACCGAGCCTTGTCTGATTCGTTCGCATCCCTGATATGCATGTTTTACTCCCGTTGCTGCACACGACTACACTATAAACACACGAACAAACATCCAAGCCATCAAAAAAGACACTGACCATGAATGTTGATTCCACCGCTGCAGGTTTTGCACCTGATCGACTCGAACGCATCACCGATCACCTGAACCGTAACTATATTGAACCCGGCAAGATTACGGGCTGCCAGGTCATGGTTGCCCGGCACGGCACACCCGCCTACTTCCGTTCCTTCGGCATGATGGACAGGGAAAGGGAGAAGCCGGTGACCGACGACACCATTTTCCGTATCTATTCGATGACCAAGCCGATCACCTCGGTGGCGTTGATGATGTTGTTCGAGGAAGGTCGCTTCCAGTTGAACGATCCCGTCTCACGTTACATCCCGTCGTGGAAGAACCATCGAGTATGGGTAGAGGGCGAAGGTGAGGGGATGGTGACCCGTGAACCGACCGCACCGATGACCATGCGCCACGTGCTGTCACACACTGCAGGCTTAACCTACGGGGCGTTACTGCCGTTCGATATCCATCCAGTCGACAAGGTTTACCAGCAGCACAACGTGAACCGGTCCGAAGGAGAAACCATCGAGACCTTCGCGGAAAAACTCTCCCACGTACCGCTGCGCTATGACCCCGGCACGCGTTGGCTGTATTCGCTTGCAACCGATGTCTGCGGTTGCCTGGTTGAGTTTATCTCGGGTCAGAAGTTTGAAGACTTCCTGGAAGAGCGGATCTTTGCACCACTTGGCATGAAGGACACTGCATTCTGGGTGCCTGAAGAAAAACTGCCTCGCTTCGCGGCAAACTATGAACGCCAGCGAGATAAGTCTCTCAAACTCATCGATGACCCGGCACGAAGCAAGTACCTGGCATCACCGTCCTTCCCTTCCGGGGGCGGCGGGCTTGTCAGCACGACACATGACTACGCACGTTTTTGTGACATGCTGCGCCGCCGGGGCGAGCTGGATGGGGTACGAATCCTCGGGGACAGGACCCTGTCCCTGATGACCAGGAATCACCTGGCAGGCGGCGCTGACCTTGGCCAGTTTGCGATGGGTGCCTTCTCGGAAACGGCCTATGACGGTGTCGGCTTTGGACTTGGTTTTGCGAGCACGCTTGGTGAAGTTGAGTCAGGCACGATTGGCGCCGGCGACTACTACTGGGGCGGCGCTGCATCAACAATCTTCTGGGTCGACCCGGTCGAAGACCTTTACGCCATTTTCATGACACAACTGATGCCATCGGCTACCTTCAACTTCCGCTGCCAGCTGAAAAACATCATCTATAGCTCGATTATCGACTAACCGATGCCGGGCCTGGCGAAGTATGCACTGCGTGACGGCGCCATCGTTTTTGTCACGCTGGTGCTGTTTGTTGCAGCGCCCCAGTCGGCACACATGCAGGTTGTTCTGGGCGCACTGCTCGGTGCCTGCGCCTATCTCTTCCACGAGTGGGCACATCTCATCGGTGCGCTAGTAGCAGGTGCAAGAATCGATCTCCCGGCGAACCCTGCTTCCCCTTTCCTGTTCAGCTTTGATTCCAGCGCTAATTCGCCTCGTGAGTTCCTGCACATGACGTGGCCCGGCTTTCTCGCAACCGCGGTGTACATCACGTTGTTTCTCATGTTCCTGCCGCGAGATGAAACCTGGGGAATTGTCGCGCTGGGCATTGGTTTGCTGCTCACGACTGCTACTATTGTGATTGAGGGGCCGATTGCACTGTGGGTTCTGATCGGCGAGAAATACCAGCCGTCGAAATTCCATTAATCGGCGACAACAGGGTCATTAACAGTCTCAGAAAGAAGCTGTTCTGATTACTGTCGGAGACGCCGACATCGACATTGTTGACACCATAGATTCGATTGAAGAGATCAGCGCGTATGCGTTCATGGTCATCTCTGCGTTTTTTATCGCGGGTCTGTCCTACTCTGAATACCGCCGCTCGGGCTTCCGCTTCTCACTGATCATCACCTGGGGATTCCTGATCTTCGGTGTGTGGCATATCGCCAATATCTACTTTGCGCTGCAGCCCGCGTTATGGCCGCCGCAGTACATTTTTGGCAACGGCCTGCTGACCATCACCGCTATCTCAATCCTGTACGCGCAGCTCCTGGTCGCCCAGGTCCGCGGCGCGTTCTACTACGCGGCATTTTTCATCGCCGCTTACCTCATCGCATCCCTTGTTGTGGTGATCCTGGGGGAGATGACAACCACCACGGTTGCTGTGGTCGGCGCCCATATCGGCATCGCTTTCGCGCTGGCCGGTATTATTGCAATCAGTTTCCAGCAGGGGCCGCTACGTTATTTCATGACCGTCAGCCACCTCGCCTGCGCAGTGCTTTTCATCTACGGCATCCTCTACGTACTGCCACGTGACCGGTATACCGGTGCCCTCCTGTACTTTGTATTCGCCTGCGCGGTTCCCCTGACTGGCCTGCTGTTTTTCCAGGCCTCCATCAACCTCGCCAAGCAACAGATGGAAGAAAGCGAGCGGAACTTCCGCGAGCTGTTCAACTCCGTGCGTGATGTGTTTTTTCGCGTCACCACCGCAGGCGTCATCAAGGATATCTCCCCTTCAATCGAAAACTTCGGCTACGTGCGCGATTCACTGATTGGCCGCCGTTTTGACTCTCTCGTCAAGAACACAGAGGAATTCAAGAAGTCCTTCACACGCGTCAACGAGAAAACGCCAATCAGTGACCTGGGTGTTTCCATCCGCACAGGTGAAAACGATCTCATTGAGTGTGAAATCTCAATGTCCCTGGTCCGCGACAGCAACGCCGAAGAACCGATCATCGTTGGCAACATTCGCGACGTTAATGAGAAGAACCAGCTTGAGCGCCAGTTCCTCGATTCACAAAGACGGGAAAGTATGGGCGTGCTGGCTGGTGGTATCGCCCACGACTTCAACAACATCCTGCAGTCGATCGTCGGCCACGCCGAGTGGCTCATGCGGGCCCCCGACATGACACCAGAGGAACGCAACCAGCACCTCAAGGTTGTACTGGAGGCATCAACCACCGCCGGTATGCTGTGCAACCAGCTTCTCGAATACACCGGCAAAAGTCACGCGCGGCTGGCACCGATCTACGTACACACGGCGATCAATGACGTACTGGAGTTACTCGCCTCATCGGTACCGGACAACATTCGTATCGACTCGCGCATGATTGATACCTCACTGGTTGTGGATGCGGACCCGGCACAATTACGCCAGGTTGTCCTGAACCTCGCCAAGAATGCTATTGACGCGATGGGTAATGGCGGCGTACTCCAGGTTGCTGTTCACCAGGAACACCTGACCGAAGACGACCTGAAGGACATCCGGCCCAGAGACCGCAAACTGGTCGACGGAGACTATGTTGTCATCGCCATGACTGATGGCGGCGATGGTATCGATCCAAAGATCGTGGATCGTATCTTCGAGCCCTTTTACACCACCAAGGAAAAAGGCCATGGCCTTGGACTTGCCGCCGTGATCGGCATCCTGTCCGGTCACCGCGGGGGCATCATCGTCGATTCAACGCAGAATCTCGGCACTAACATGCGCGTGGTACTGCCAATGTCCGCCCACCCTGAAATCGCCACCACGCCGGATGAAAGTGATGTGGTTGAAGGCAGTGGCCAGACCATCCTCATCGCAGAGGATGATCCGGAACTGCGTCTGATCCTTCGCACCACACTGGAGCGAGGTGGCTATCGGGTAGTTTCCGCCAACGATGGCGTTGAGGCGGTAGAGACTTTCACCCACCGACAGGAAGAAATCGCAGCCCTGATCCTGGATGTGAAAATGCCGAACATGAATGGCATCGCTGCGGCGCGAGAGATACGCAAGCTGGCCCCGGAGATCCCTATACTGATTGCTTCAGGGTATGCGGAAGTACCGGCTGACGATATTGATGAGGATCTTGCCTATCTGTTTCTATCCAAGCCTTACCGGCACTCACAGCTGTTTAAGACATTGGCGAATTGCCTGGCCTGACCTGCACCAATAAGTCACGTCACCAGCTGGAAGGATTTCTTACCCCGGGCTTTACCATTCACCAGCAACTCCACGTGATGGGTGCCGGCGTACAACACACGCGTGGTGATCGGTTTGAATGAAAGTGCTTTGTCGATCTCGAACTTCTCCCCCTTGCCAAGGTCCACGTCCTTTATGGCAAACACCTTGGTTGAGTGCGTGCCGTTGGCCTTTAGGAAGTAAACCCGCAACGCAACTTTGAGCTTCTGCGCTGCCTTGGATGTCAGCGTGCCACGCCACTTAAGCGACTCACCCACTTTCACTTTTTCGGTCGCAGACACCTTGCCAAGGCTGAACTGCGGCGCTGCCGGGTAACCGAGCAGTTCAAGCGCATCAGCATTGTCGGTCTTAACCAGCGTGCGAAGTGAGTGCCGGGTCATCCAGTCGAGTTCGCCCTCGTGTTGTCTTGCTTCGTTGCGCCAGCCGTTCAGCGTATCAATCACCAGTGCCGGATGATCACGCGACAGATCATTCATGGTGTTGGCAACCGATCTGGTGACGTAACGGGTATTGTCGGCGTGCAGCTTTGAGAGCACCTCGACAACCCTGTCAGGCTCGATAATCACGCGCAGCGCCCATGGCAGGTAAGGTCGTATCCCCTCCGACGCCAGCCGGCGTACATGATAGTTATCATGGGACGCACAATCGTGCACAAATGACATGGTTTCTTCAGGAAAGTCGCGCAGGAAAGGCCTGATGGCGCTCTCAACCGTGAAGCTCATGGTGGCACGTCGCAGGAATGCCAGTGACCTGTCGAGCCGCTCTTCGCTGCAACCATGTTTCGCGACATACTCGCTGGGCACCGCCCAGATAAACTCTCCGAAATCATCATCCGTCAGGGTTGGGTCGAGCGGTTCCGGCAATGCAGCTTCAAGGATTGCCAGTGAATCATTAAAACTGGCAGGCAAGTGATCATCCAGCGCGTCCACCATGCAGCTGATCCTCGCTTTCAGCTCCAACACCGGGAACGCTTCCAGTACGGTTTTCTCAAAACGCTTTGGTTTAAAACCCTTGTGGGCTGCTTTCAGGTTCTTGCTCAGCCTGGCCACGCTGTCTGCGTTAAACAGCTGGTCTGCCAGCGAAAAAGATGTTTCTGCCTTGATACTCAATTTCAGCTTCCTGTTGCAGGGGCCGCTGCCCTTTCTGCCAGCGCTTTTTGTATTTCCTGGTGTCGGGCTTTCGAAATCTGGTACTTGCCGTAAAAGTAAATCGCGAACAGCGACGGGATTGCGGCGACGGGACCTTCGATCAAACCCAGCTGAAACAACGTCTCCGCCGGTACCTGATCAGCCGATTCAACGCCGGTTGGCCAGCCAATGACGTCGATGGCAATGCCACCCAGCAGGAGACCAAATGCACTGGTCGCCTTGCCGACAAAGGTACGCGCAGAATAAAAAATACCTTCCTGGCGACGTCCGGTCTTCAACTCATGATCGTCCGCCACATCGGCCAACGCACTCATCACCGAGATGTTCAGGATGGCACCAGCCCCGTAAGCGAGCGCTACAAAAAATGCCAACATCGGAAAGATCACGAAGTGACCATTCTCGGGCAACACGCCAAGCAGGCGAAGGGTTACAGGCACACTCGCCGCAAACACCAGCAGCGTGATGCCGCCAATCATCGTACCGACTTTTTCAAACCTGTCATTCAGCCGGGGGGTTAAGAAAAAGGCCACGATAAATGCCACGGGCGTCGCCAGACCAAAATAGCGGATCTGGTTAGGTTCCAGTTCCCAGAAAAAGAGCCCCGTGTATGCACCGACGGCCTCGCGCAAGCCGTTGGTTGCCGATATACACAGCAGACCCAGTAGCAGCCACATGTAATTACGGTTCTGGAAACAATCCCAGATCTCCTGGCCAAACTGCTTCAGGGAAAGCGGCGGCAAATCATCGGTTATCTGTTTTAAGAGTGGTATCTGGTCCCGCGTGTAAAACGCTGAAACAAGCACAACCACGCAGGCGAGGAACCCCACCAGGAGGCCTATCGAGAAAAAGTTGGACGGCTCCGACAGACCACCCTCGACGGAACCAAAGTAGGTCCAGGCAATAAAGTAAGCAGATGCGCCCCCTACCATACCGAGGATGCTGTTGTAGGCGTAGACAACGCTGCGTTCCTTGTAGTCATCAGAGAGTTCTGCACCCAGCGCCAGGTGCGGCACGTGGTAGAGCGTCAACGAAAGCCTGAGACCAATGGTGAAGAACGTGAACCAGAGGAAGAGGCCAATATCGCCAAACATCTCGGGCGGCGAATAGATGGCGACAAAACAGATACCCAGCGGCACGGCGGACAGGTACATGAACGGATGACGCCTGCCAAACCTGGAGCGCCAGCGGTCCGAGATGCTGCCGACCAGCGGGTCAGATACCGCATCAAACACCACGGCGATCGTTACCGCGAGACCGGTCAACGTGCCGGACAGGCCAAGTACATTGTTGTAGAAAAGAAAATTGAAGGTGTTGAAAACGATATGAATGGCCGCTTCTGCTGCGGCCCCGGAACCATAGAAGAATTTGGTCCCGATGCTTAGCGGTCGCCCGTCCCGGGCAGCGCTGGTATCACTCATGTAAAACTGCTCTTGTAACCGCTCTTGTAAAAACGGGTGGAAAGGAATTTTCAGTTCAGACGTGCTATTAAGATGTAAGGGCAAAGGTTAAGCAAGCTAAAAAGCTAACCAGGCAAAGAAAGCAGATACCAAACGCTCAGCTAAGCTTATGCACTTCAGGAAACCACAATCATGATGAAAGTACACAAGGCGTTTTTTTCCACCCGTGAAGAAGTGTTCGATGATCTGAAGAAGACCGGTCATTGGCCAACAACCTATGTATCCGAGGCCTCTCCCGAACTGCCGTTACACTGGCACGATCTGGATGTGACGGGCTATGTGATGTCGGGCGGGACCTACGTGCTCGGGGCAGACGGCACACGTTATGACCTTGAGCCAGGTGACAAGCTGGAGATTCCTGCGGGCAGCCTGCACGCAGAGGGCGAGGTGACACAGACCACCACCTATATTGTTGGCACGGCAACCGCGGGGCAGTTTTTTGAACAGTTCCAGATGCGCGACCCGGACGATGCGAAGCGGCCGTCCTGACGGCCTTAAGAAATCCTTACCCACACAGGCAGTTAACCGTCATAAAAGAGATTGTGATGCAGTCCGATCAGCTGCCTGTCGCGTTCCGACGAGGCGCGTGCGATGGCCTCCGCTGAAACATGATTCACCTCGGAAGTTGATCGCAGTCGCTGCGCAATATCCCTTCGACCATAGTGCACCTGCAGGAAATACCTGCCTTTATCAGCCTCGCCTGTTGGCATACGCCGATGCCACACATCAGAGACGAACAGTCCGACATCTCCAGGTTCGGCGATAAAAGGAACAACCTCATTACCGTTGTAGGTGAGCGAAGGATCCAGTGCGCTCTCCCGGGGAGGAAAACGCCCTGACAGGTGAGAACCCGGTAGTACACCGGTGGGTCCGTCATCAAGCTGGCAGTCGATCAGGTAGATATGGCAACCAACAGCGAACACGGGGTGTGGGATGTCCTCCGGCCAGCTGACACCCTCCGGCAACGGAACGTGTGGGCCTGCATCAATATGCCAGGCACCACCACCGTGGTGGGCTTCAAAATTCGCCTCGTTGCGCCAGGCCGTATTGGCAATCACGTGACAGTCCTCGCCAATCAGCGGCTCTATCACATCGAGGATGCCTCGATGTCCCGCCGCCTTCTGGCACACTTCACTGCGGTTTAACATCTCGTAGCGAAAGTGCTCATCCTCTTCCTTTGATCGCCCCTTTGCCCTACCGTCAGCAGGCAATTCATCAAATATACGATTGATGTCGTCCTTGAGCGCCGCTACTTCATCTGCCGAGAAGATGTTCTTCAAAAACACGTAGCCGTGTTCCTCCAGATGCGCACTCATCGGTGGCGCGTCTGCCGGTTCACGATATTCTGAGTAGATGCCGTTCCTGTGCAGCATAATCAGGCCTCACTTTTCTTAATTACACTTGCCTCACCAACCAGCAGGCGTTCACCGTCTCTTTCGAGCCAGATATCACAGTGAACCAGTTGGCCCTCTTGCTGGGTTTCCACGCCCGTTACCACACCTTTAGCGATGACATGGTCTTCACTCAGCACTACCTGCGGGAAGGTCATAAATATGCGCCTGATCGATCCCGGCCCGGCCCAGTCGTGCAGCATGTTGACCATGTAGCTGAGCCCAAGCGGGCCCTGGTTGATCGTCTTTTCACCAAAACCGATTTTCGCAACCAGGTTCGGATCCCAGTGTACGGGGTTGGGATCACGCAGGATGGCCGCCATTGTGCGCATCCGCGCCCGACTGACCGAAGGCATATCCCAGGACGGTATCTCAAATCCGGGCTCAATCATCTGGCTGCCTCGCTGACCGCGTGCCGCGGTTGTACAACCAGATCACCGTGGAGCGCGCGATGTCCCTGCCTTTTTCTGTGATGTCGAAGCGGAACTGGATCCTGTCTTGCAGGCGGTTGTCATTGCTGTTTATACGATCAGCGCCGATGACCCTCGCATTGACCTGGTAGGTCACGTCTTCATACATCGGCTCAAACAGCTCCCAATTGTAACTTTCAATACCGATGGAGAAATCTGAAGTGGCCTGTCCGAGGGCAAACATCTCGGCAATTGTGGTTTTTGCACCAAGAATAGGCATGTGGAACAGCACCACAGGGTGCACCATTGCATCAGGCAGCATCTCGGCCCCGGTACATTCCGTTAAAAGGAAGTTCTCCCAGTGTTCCACGACGTACTCACCGCCCGGGAACTCGTGGCCTACAATTTGCTTGATCTCTTCTTCAGGAGGTATGTCAGGCATACCAGCAGTGTACCATTGGTTTTGACGGTGGTACCTTTATTAGGCCTTAACGTTAAGCACATCGAGCGTGCATCGCCCAAGGATATGATCGCCGCAACGATTGCACACACGCTTGTATAGAAGGAGCGCCAACTATGACAAACGACAAAGCACCAGATCCCGCCATGCAGTTTTCCGAGTGGGTGACCCAGTGGGAACGCTCATTTGATGAGTATTCAAATCGCATGATGGGTACCGAAGAGTTCAGCAAGAACATGAACCAGTTCCAGTCCATGCAGATGGAATTCCAGAGAACGTTCAGTGATGCGATGGCGCAGCAGCTTGCCAATTTCAACATTCCCAGCCGGGATGAGATCCTGAAGATCGGCGAAACCCTGACCATCATCGACCGTCGCCTGTTGCAGATCGAGAAGGCGCTGGCAAAGATAAACGACACAGCCGCGCCGGCACCCACAAAGAAAAAAGGGCCCGCAAGAACACGTAAACCACCTTCAGCTGATGCAAAGGAGGCCTAGCCATGAGCGAACAGGCACTTTCCGTTAAACAGATGCGCGACCTGGTCGATAAGACCATCCAACGCGGCGTCAAGGGTTTTGAATATGTCCGCTCCGGCCAGGCCCAGGTTGGCCTGACACCGAAGGATCTGATCTACGACCAGGGCACACTGCGCCTGTATCACTACCATCCGGTTACCGATGAGGTATACCGGATCCCAATCATCATCGTCATGGCAACGACCAACAAAGGGTTCCTGTTTGATCTTCTGCCGGGGCAGAGCATGGTCGAATTCCTGATCAACCGCGGCTTTGACGTCTACATGATTGATTGGGAGCCGCCCATCATGTCCGAGCGTGGACTGACGCTCGCCGACTACACGGATGATTTCCTGCCAACCTGTGTTGAGAAGGTCCAGGAAGACTGCGGCGAAACCGATGTGAACATCATGGGTTACTGCCAGGGTGGTGTGCTGTCCCTTATCTACGCTGCGATGAATCCTGATGGCCCGCTCAAGAACCTGGTATGCCTGACAACACCGGTTAACTTCCATGAAATGGGCCTGTTCCGCCTCTGGGCAAACGAGGAGTACATGGATATCGACAAGATGGTTGATACCCTCGGCGTGATCCCGGCTGAGTTTATCGCCCAGTCGTTTGAGATGTTGCGCCCTGCCCAGCGAACAGCAGGACAGATGCGACTGTGGGACCAGATGTGGAACGATGACTTCGTGAAATCATACCGGGCATTCCAGCGCTGGGGTGATGAAACTTTGCCGCTGGCAGGTGCGTATTATCGCGACTGCACTACAGAGCTTATGTGGGAAAACAAACTGTATAACGGCAACCTCACCATCAACGGCAAGGAGGCCAACCTGGCCAATATCAAGGTACCCATCATGGCGGCGATGGCAGAACACGATCACATCGCCTCCTATCCCGCCACCAAGCCCCTGCTGGACCTGGTGAGTTCCGAGGACAAGTATGAGCTTGTACTCAAGGGCGGCCACGTCAGCCTGATCGCCGGGCCCAATGCCGTGCGCAGGATGTGGCCGGTGGTCGACAGCTGGCTTGGGGAGCGTTCGGTTTGAGTGAAGCATTAAACGAAGTTAAAAACCGTTATCCGAAAACGGTTAATTGTGGAGGCGATGATATTGAGCTCGACCTGTTGAACGGTGTCGATCTCGATACGGCAAAAGCGTTCACAGACCGGCTGACCGACTATGACCTCCTGTCGATGAACCGCGACATCCAGGAGCCAAAGGTTCTCGCAGCCTGGTCTGCAGCGATCGACAAGGGCAACATCATCAGCGTCGGTGCGCGTCGCAATGGCGAGATTATCGGTACAACCGCCGTGGTGCTGGAACCCAACTCCTGGTCCGCGCACGTTGGCGAAATGCGCATCCTGATTCAACCAGACGCACGCGATATTGGCCTTGGCCGCACCCTGATCCAGGAAAGCTTCCTGATCGGTCTAGACCTTGGCCTTGAGAAACTCACGGTAAGAATGACACTCGACCAGGAAGGTGCCATCGCCGTATTTGAAGAAATGGGCTTCAAGACCGAAGCACTCCTGCGTGATCACGTGAAGGATCGCGATGGAGAGAAACATGACCTGCTGATGCTCAGCCATGATGTCGAAGGCGTCAGCGCGAAAATGCAGGCCTATGGTATGGGCGAAGCATTTGACTAAACGTTTTTGACGGAACGCTGACCCTGGCGGCTCCAGAGAAAACAGGGAGCAAACAATGACATCGGCGAGCATGCTTGCGAGTGAACACGCTGAAAGTCTTGCTGACTACATCAATGAGGGGCAGGCTCGAGCGCTCACACTGAACAACCGCGGCCCGCTGCGGTTTAACGAGAAGGGTCGCCTTACCGGTGACATTCTTGATGCATTCAACGAAACCGGCTTCTACGTGTTTGAGAACGTTGTGGACCGGGCTGAAATTGAACTGCTGCGACGGGACATGGACGACCTGCTGGATCGCGCACCGGTTGACAATGGCGCAACCGAAGATCACAAGGGCAGGCCTGCGTTCGGCCAGGAGTTTTCGCGATCCGTTTACAGTCTCATCAAACCATTAACCGATCCCTGGGGCGGCACCGACGCATTAAACGGTCGTCACCCCACCAAAATGAACCAGCCAAAACCGGAGTCGGCAGTACCGCACAAGGTCGTTTTCATCATGACCGGCATGTGCCAGACCATGGACTCTGGACTGCGGCTGTACGGTCACCCTGACCTGTTGGCGATTGCCGCCTCGATCAACGGTGAAGATGTTGTCCCCTACAACGATGCCACGTTTGTAAAACAACCGGGCGTCGGTGGTTCCGTATCCTGGCACCAGGACGGTGTAACGCACTGGGATTCACCCGACTGGGATGAAGGTATCCACGGATTCAACTTCCAGGTTCAGCTGTATGACACCTCACCGCGCAGTTGCCTCTGGGTCATGCCCGGCACACACAAGCTAGGCAAGATTGATATCAAAAAGCGGGTAGCGGAAAACGGCGGTTCTGAACAACTCCCCGGTGCCGTACCCCTCTACGCCAACGCCGGTGATATCACCATTGTTAACCGCCAGGCGTTACATTGCTCATTTGCCAATACGTCGCCTGACTTCAGGATCTCACTGACCTTCGGCTTTCACCGCCGCCGTTCCGTGCTGGGCGCAACAGGTGCGCTGAGCGAAACCAGCGACGCGGTTTACACAGAAGAGCGAATCGACGCCCGTTCAAAGGTGATCGCTGTGGCCATCGATGCCCGGCACCAGTTCTATCCTGACGAAGCGCCGTTTCGATATGCACCCATGGCAGGGCGTGAAGATGAGCTGCGTTTCACCCCGGAAAACTGGGAAGCAATCATCAGGGACTACAACCTGAACGATCTTTCAATCTGACCCACGTCGATCGTGGATAACTTTGCCCGCTTCGCGAATTTCATCTTCATGTGCCTGCTCGATCCAGGATTCACCTACCCCGGCTGCATCCCACGCTAACATCGATTCCAGGCCGAGCAGCCGTTCGCAGTAAGCCTGCGCCTTCTCAGAAACGGGTAACTGGTAACTCCTGATCCTGAATGCAACCGGGCAGAAGAAAGCATCCACCGCTGTAAAACGATCACCCGCAAGGAAGGGGCCGCCAAACCGATCGAGACCCTCGCGCCAGAGCTCATCAACACGCTCGATGTCCCGCTGTAGCTCATCGCTGACCCCAAACATCTCGACTGTCACCGCGCAGTTCATCGGGCAGATGTTCCTGAGGGCAGAAAACCCGCTGTGCATTTCGGCTGCAGCACATCGCGCCCAGGTTCGTGCAGCTTTGTCAGCGGGCCAGACCTCGCTGTGCTGCTCGGCAAGGTATTCAACAATAGCAAGAGATTCCCAGACCACGGTCTCACCATCGACAAGGCACGGCACCTTACCCGTCGGCGAAAACGCCCGGAACAACTCAAAGTTGTCTTCCGTTTCGAAGTGATGCAGCTTTTCGTCGAAGCTGATTCCCAGCTCCTGCATTAATACCCACGGCCTGAGAGACCAGGAAGAGTAGTTCTTGTTGGCGATATAAAGTTCGTACATGGGTCCGGCGCCTGTAATGTGAGGCAGCGATTTAACTTCACTTGCCAGCCAGGCGCAAACCGGCACCACGTTGCGTGGACCCGCCGATTTGACTACATTTGACGGGTTTACTGGTTATCAAGGCAACAAGATGTCTGAGGTCGAATACGACGACAATCCCGAAGGCTACGACGTCCCCAATGTGGAAGCGTGGATCAGGGAGAATATTCCTTCCATCAAACCACCGCTCAAATGGGTGCGACTGGAAGGTGGCCATTCCAACCTGACTTACCGCATCGAAGACAGCGAGGGTAACGAGGCGGTTATCCGACGACCACCGCAGGGAGACCTGCTGCCAAAAGCCCATGACATGAGCCGCGAGTGGTCACTTATCTCTGCACTTGGACCAACCCCGGTCCCGGTACCTGCGGCACTGGGCTTCTGCGAAGACGAATCCGTTACCGGACGCTGGTTCTATGTAATGGGTTGTATCAACGGGCGACCTTTATATAACAGCGATGATACCAACGACTGGGTGCCGGAGGATCGCCGCGTGATCATGGCCAACTCGTTCGTGGACGTACTGGCCGATCTGCACGACGTCGACCCGGATGAGGTAGGCCTCGGTGATCTGGGTAAAAAAGATTCCTACGTCGGCAGGCAGTTGAAAACATGGTACCGCTCATGGACGTCGTCCATCGAAGGCGCGGATTTTGACGACCCCCGTGCACATGAGCTACAGGAGTTTTTCCTGGCTAACCTGCCGGAACAGGAAAAAGCCCGCGTTGTACATGGTGACTACGGTCTGCACAACTGCCTGATCGGACCAGACTCAACCGTCGCTGCCGTTGTCGACTGGGAGATCTCGACATTGGGCGATCCCCTGGCAGACCTCGCGTATGCGCTGAACCCCTTCCCTGATCCGAGTGATGACCTGGAAATCAATCCGGAAGCCGCCACATCGCCACCAGGCTTCCCACCACGAACAGCCATGCGTGATCGCTACGCCGAGCGCACCGGTCGTGACCTTTCCAAGTTCGACTACTACGTCGGCTTCAACCGCTGGAAAACCGCATGCATTGTGCACGGCGTATACGCGCGTTACATGGAAGGTAAAAAGAGTACTGAGGGTGTTGATCTTGAGACGCTCAGAGAACGGATCTCACTGTCACTGACTTTATCCGAACAGGCGGTGAATCGACTGTGACCACACGCTTCTACAGCAAGGTTGACTGGTGGTACTACCTGGTTATCGCCTTCATCGCGCTGACGGTCGGCTATGCGTTCTACGTCGAAATACCGCGCGGTGATGCAACCATGCTGGAGTTTGCGTTCGCTTTTACACTTGGCATCGGCCTGCCAGTAGCGCTGCTTTTTTTCACCTACTATGAAGTAGGCGAGAACGAACTCACGGTTCGTGCGGCGGTGATGACATGGAAGGTACCGCTAAAGGATATACGTTCCGTCACACCAACCAACTCCGTACTGTCATCACCTGCGCTGTCGATGGATCGCCTGGAGATCAAGTACGGTAACAAGTCCGTCATCGTTTCACCCAAGGATAAAGACGGGTTCACCAAAGCACTTGGTCAGTGAAAATCTCCGATCTTGAAGGCGAGCGCATTCGCCTCCGGGAATGGCTACCCAATGAAATTGACGGTGTACATCGCTGGGTTGGCAATCCCGTGGTTAACCGTTTCCTCAGCTTCGCCACGTCATCGCGTGAGGCATCAGCGGCCCACCTGCAGGACATCATTGCCGGCCAGCAGGCTGACCCTCGCACCGAGTACTTTCTCGCCATCGAGCACATCGAAGCAGGGGTAACCATCGGCGATGCCGGTTTCACCTGGATCGAGAAGGGTGTAGCAGAAATTGGCTATTTTCTTGAATCCGAGTACTGGGGTGCAGGCTATGCCTCGGAAGCAGCGAGCCTCATCATTGATCTAGCAAAGTCCCTCGGCGCCAACCACATCGTCGCGACCTGCCACAAGGACAACAATGCTTCGGAAAAGGTCATGTTACGCCTCGGCATGCAACCCGCTGAAGCTGCCAGACCCGACCAGCTTGTCTACGCGATGGCGCTATGAAATAGTCTTGCAACGCGTACCTTCCATTCCCATAAGAGATCAGCGATGGCTGCCTTACTCAGCGATGCAGAAGTGATTGAGCAGATATTCGATCACATCGATAACAACACCACAGAGCTGGCCGGTGAAACCTGGCAGGAGCCGGTTGAGCACTACCGCAGCCAGGAACGCTTCGAGGCGGAAATCGCGCTGTTACGCAGACTGCCTGTACCCTATTGTCCTTCAGCGGCGCTGCCCGAACCGGGCTCGTACATCGCTCGCACCGCGGCCGGTGTCCCGCTTGTGGTTGTGAGAGACGAGCATGGTGAGGTGCACGCGTTCCGTAATGCATGCCGGCACAGGGGCATGCAGGTTGCCCAGGGAACCGGGCAGGCAAAGGTATTTGTCTGCGGCTACCACGGCTGGGCGTACCGATTGAACGGAACCCTGCAGTACATTCCCCATGAACATGGCTTCCCCGGGTTCGAGAAGAAGGACAACGGACTCGTGCCGGTAAAAGCAGAGGAGAAACACGGCCTCATCTGGGTTACCCAGGAAGACCCGATCGGCGACGGCAGTCTTGGCGGATTGGATGAGATCCCACCCCTGATCACGGAAGACCAGCAGATCTTTGCATCCAGTCACAGCACCACCGACGTCAACTGGAAACTGACCATGGAAGGCCAGCTCGAGGGATATCACATCAAGCCGACACATCCCGAAAGCTTCTACCCTTACGGTTATGACAACCTGAACGTTGTGGAAACCTTCGGCAATAACAGCCGCGTGACCTACCCTTTCAGACGTATCGAGAAACTGCGCAACCTGCCAGCAGATTCACGCAACATTGCCGGCATGGTTACCTACGTCTACCAGCTGTTCCCCACGGCCAGTGTCGCAATGTTGTCAAACCACACAATCTTTACGGTGGCGGAGCCTCTTTCTCCTACCAGGACCGAGTATTACAACTACCGCCTGACCAACCAGGGGGAAAAAGACAAGGAACGCGCCAAAAGAGATGCGAGCTTTGTCTCAGACACTGGCAGCAAAGAAGACGCCGACGTGGTTGCAGCCATCCAGGCCAGCATCGCATCAGGGGCGAACGAGTATTTCACCTACGGTGAGTTTGAAAAAGCGATCACGCACTTTCATAAAACGCTTAAACAACACATTGAGCGTTTATAGTCAGCGCTTGAGGTCAGGGTAAAGCTCAACCTGGCAGCTTGGGCACAGTGAATGTGTGAACTCCACATCGGATCGCGCGGCAACATAGGTTTCTATTCTTAACCAGTCTCCAGACTCGTCCTTGATGTTCTTGCACTGTGCGCAGATTGGCAGCAGGCCCGATAAAGTATCGATTTCAAGAAGTGCCTGTTCGAGACCTTCTTTGTACTTCTGTTCGAGCAGTTGGTGTTCACCAAGGCGCAGCCCTGCCCGGATCCGCATTGTGTAGAACAGCCACGCGCAGAAAATTGCCGTCACCATCATGAGACCTTCTCGCGTCGCAGACACCGGCTCGCCCCGATAAAGCACTGCTGCAAGCCAGCTTGCCGACAGCACAACAACCGACAGGACAATCCAGTTTCGTGATGTCATAAAGATACCAACCGCAACAATCATCACGTAGAGACCAAAGCCGCCCATCATCCCATCAGTGACAATACTGAAGGCAATGAAATCGGCCTGCAGCACGCAGACCTCAAGAAACATCAGGCCGTTGGTCCGATGCGAAGGATAATCGGCAAAGCGGTGGTAACAGGTAAGACAGGCAAACGCGACAACAATCGCTAGGGCAAATACTGTGGCCTGCAGGTTGGACGCTTCAGGGAGGGTCAGGTAGTTGACCGCCGCAAGCACACTGAACAGGAACGCCGTTGCACCAGTCCTGATCCATGCCAGATCCCGGTTCGTATCGTCCAGCGAAACCTGCACATGGTGTTCCAGTTCGCCAGGTGCGAGTTTAATATCGCTGCGCTGCAATGCTTGTGGAAGGTTCACAGGAAGTTCGCTTTTTTGTTTTCTTCTTGATGCAAAGGCCCTCCCAATTCAGACCTGCGCAGCTTCGTCATTTTTTCACTGATTGCTCGATATACTTCCCGTAAGATTCGCCCTATGAAGCTCATCCTCCTGGTTATCTTTCTCGCCGTCTGTTGTCCGAGCATCGCTGACGATGAGTATATAACAACCCGAAAAATAGACGACCTGCAGTACGAGGGTACGCTGATCAGGCTGCATGGGGACTTCGAAGCCGCGCAGAAAATCGAAGATGCGCTGATCGAAAACTACACTGAACCAGCCGGACACGTGTTTGCGCTGAACACCATCATCACTCATCTGACGTGGGATGAACGCGACACGTCATACAACGAAGCACTGCTCGAGCACGCCGAAGCCACCATCGACTGGTGTACGGCGCGCATTGAGGATGATCCGCGCTCGGTGCTGGGTCACTACTACTGCGGCCAGGCACACTTCGCCCTCAGCTACTACTACGGCCTGACCGGCAGCTACTACTCCGCAGGGCGTTATGGCACACGCACCATTGAATATCTCGAGGAAGCACTGCGCCTCGACCCTTCCCTGACTGACGCAAAGATGCACCTGGGCGTTGCCTACTTTGTTGCCGACAACCTGCCTCCGTTCGTCAAGATGTTCTCACGTGTATTGTGGTTTATCCCCACGGGTAACTCGGAAAAGAGCCTGCCTTATCTTCAGGAGGTTATCGCCGAGGGATTCCAGTACCAGGACGTTGCGCGCTATATCTATAGCGTGCTGCTGCTTGAAGGCGGCGACGACGAGCTGAATCTTGCCATCGCCCAACTCACGCATCTGGTTGCTTCGTATCCAGCCAACCCCCGATTCCAGATACGACTGATTTCGCTGTTGCTGATAGAGGGCTACTACGAGAAAACGCTCGAGGTTGCGAACGGCTTCCTTGGCCAGGACACCGTCCTCGAACCCGAGGAGGTTACTCTCACGCGCGTGTGGATGACTCGTGCACACATGGGACTCAATCAGGTCGAAAAGGCAGCTGCGCTTTTCGACGAACTCGATGCATCATTCATGGAACTTGCCGATGAACTGCCGGAATGGAGCATGACCTGGCATTTGCTCACCAAAGGACAGCTGCATGATCTCGCCAAACGTCGTGATGAGGCCAAAGCAGCTTACCGTGACATTCTCGATATCGCCGCTTCAACCTACGTCAACCAGTTGGTCATCGACGCTGCAACGACCGGACTAAGCCAGCCCTATACACTGGGTAACTGATGCCATCTTTAAGCGTTATCGTGCCGACCCTGAACGAGGGTGAAAGCATTGGTGCACTGCTGGATCAATTAGCCCGCCAGCGCGACATCGAACTTGAACTCGTCATTGCCGATGGCGGCTCTGCGGACGACACGGTGGAGATTGCACAGGCAAAGGGCGCCCGCGTAAAGGTCAGCGAGCGAGGCCGGGGCCGCCAGATGAACGCCGGTGCCGATATCGCCAGTCACGAACATCTACTGTTCCTGCATGCAGACTCAATACTGACCAGCGACACCCAGCTCGCTGATGCCTTAAAGCGTCTTGAGGAAGAGTATGAATACGCCTACCACCTCGCTGGCCACTTCCCCCTGCACTTCCAGACCGACGATGTCTCACTGAAGGCATCACTGCGTTACTTCGAACTGAAGACCGCCATGAACAGGCCGGGGACTTTTAACGGTGACCAGGGGCTGCTGATCTCGCGAGTGTTGTTCGAGAAATTTGGCCGCTTCGATGAATCCCTGCCCTTCCTTGAAGACCAGGCGTTTGGTGAAGTGTTCAGTGAAAACGGCGTGTTTATCACCTTGCCGGGTATGCTTGAGACCTCCGCAAGACGCTTCGAAGAAGAGGGGTTCGCCGAACGCGTCACCCTGAACACCCTGATCATGGGCATGTTTCATCTACGATCTGACTACTTTTTTGGCGAGGCTGCCAATGTCTACCGGGAACACGGCGCAGGCGGTATGATCAATCTCGCACCATTTTTTACACTGGCTTACCGATCACTGTTCAGTGACGGTGTGTTTACCGGGATCAAAAACTGCTACCGGATCGGCCGGTACGGTACCAGAAACCTCTGGCAGGTTTTCCTGTACCTCGGCGATGAAGACGGCCTTGCAACCTACGACAGGTATGTTTCCAAAGTGACAAGCAATCCCCTTGGTTATCTTGTTGGGATGTTTGTCATCGGTGGTTGGTTCATTGCCCGCTGGATCAGGCTACAACGTTAATCGAGGTAGATCACCTTGCTCCTGACCTGATCGCCGTCGATCGTAATTTCACGCAGGGGAATTTTAGGCGCAGTGATTTTTGGCTCATACGCATAGAGATCAACCGTAAAAGCCGGCGACGGCGTCACATACAGTGAATAATCTGTGTGGATCTCGTATTCGGTATGAAAGTGCCCGCAGAACACGTGGCGAATGTTGGAAGCGGCAATAGCGTTGTCCACCTCGTCCCGATTACCTAGAGGATAGGTTTGATCCATCCAGCCTCCCGATACTTCCTTGGTCGGGTGATGGATAAAAAGCACCGATCCCGGCCTTACGCTAGACAATGCATCTATCTGTTCGGCGGGTAGCTCATTGGAAGCGGTGTTCGTGAACAGGACATCGATATGATCGAGGCTTAGCTTTTCCAAGAATCCAGGGTCCTGGTTCTGAGCGCTGCCAAATACCTCAAACAGCGTTTCGACGTTGTCGTGGTTCCCGGGGATAACAATGTATTCAAGATTTGCGGGAATTGCGCCGGCGATCCACTCGTATGCAGATCGACTACCGTCGTCGGCAGGCAGGTCCCCGGTTATCGCAAGCAGGTCAGGTTTCTGCTCTGCGCAGTAGGCCATCAACGCACTGAAGTTTTCACGGGCCAGCATATCCCCGGTATCGGGGATATGTGTGTCCGTGACCTGGAAGATGCGCACGGGCGCAGGACGATTATTCGTCGCCGTCGCCCTTCCAGAAGGTTGTCTTCAGGCTCGCATCGCCAAGCGCAAGAATATCTTCCGCGTTATCAACGAAATCCTCGTAGGTGGCATTGTCACCCAGGTCGACACCCTGGTTGGAGAAGACAGCATCGGATGCAAACTTGCCGCGTGCGGCCTGGATGATCCTGCCGTTTGGTGCGTCTTCCGAGCACATGTACAGCACGGCTGGGCTGACCAGACCTGGGTGATTGCCAGGGTCCGGGTTATCCGCATCAATCTTGCTGCCAGGCACGCTAGCCGTCATTCGTGTCGCCGCACCCGGCGACAGGCAGTTAACCCTGACGTTATGTGATGCACCTTCACGGGACAGGTTGTTCATCAACCCAACCATACCCATTTTGGCCGCGCCATAGTTGGCCTGTCCGAAGCTGCCGAGGATGCCTGATACAGAAGAGGTGAATACGATACGACCGTAGTTCTTCTCATACATGATCGGCCATGCATGCCAGGTGACGTAAGCCGTGCCGTTCAGGTGAACATTGATGACGATGTCCCACTCATCAAGCGTCATCTTCTTGAAAGACTTATCACGCAGGATACCGGCGTTGTTGATCAGGATATCCACCGTGCCAAACTCATTGACGGCGGTTTCAACAATGCGCTTGGCGCCTTCCTTGTCTGACACGGAGTCTTTGTTGGCGACAGCTTCACCGCCAGCGGCGCGAATCTCTTCGACAACCTGGTCAGCAGCGTCACCTTCACCGGTACCGTCAACCGAACCGCCAAGGTCATTGACCACAATTTTTGCACCATGCTTTGCCAGCAGCATCGCATGTTCTTTTCCGAGACCACCACCGGCACCGGTGATGATTGCGACTTTTCCTTCAACACTCATCTGTTATCTCCAACTCACTAGTTTCCAATAAAGAAATAAAACCGCTTTGCTAAACAATAATCAACGTCACTTCGTGTCACGAATGACCAAGGCTAAGCAGGTTATCTACCGGCTTGTACAACTCTTCCAGGTAGGCGACATCCTCATCGTCGAGGTTAATCGACGGCGCTTCCGCCAGCTGATCCAGCTGCTCAACCCGCGACACGCCAACAATCGGCGCGGTAATCTCAGGTTTGTTGCAGAGCCATGCCAGCGAGATCTGTGCCGGGCTTTTGCCATACTTGCCAGCGATCTCAACCACCCTGCCAGCGATATCAAAATCTGCTTCACCGCGATAAAGGCTCTCCGTGCGCGCCCGGTCCTGGCCTTTTGAGCGATTGGTTGAACCGCCTTCAAAACCGCCCTGGTAAGCCCCGGCGAGGATACCTCGCGCCAGCGGCGACCATGGGGTCAGAGCGATCCCTTCTTTCTCGCAGTAGGGGTTCATCTCACGCTCTTCTTCACGGTAGATCAGGTTGTAGTGGTTCTGCATGGAGACAAATTCGGTCCAGCCGTTCAGGCGCGCTGTCATTTGCAGCTCCGTGAACTGCCAGGCAAACATGCTGGAGGCACCCAGGTAGAGTACCTTGCCAGCGCGAACCAGGTCGTGGAGTGCTTCAAGCGTTTCTTCAATAGGCACGGCGGCATGCATGGGTACACCGTGCGGATGCCGGTGAATTACCAGGTGATCAATATAGTCGTGACCGAGGCGTTTCAGCGATGCTTCAACCCCTTCAATAACATGTTTGCGCGACAGACCACCCTGGTTAGCACCCCGACCGAGTGGCATCGCGACCTTTGTCGCGAGTACATATTCATCACGCGGCAGCAGTTCATTCAGGAGACCACCAACCACTTCTTCACTCGCACCGATGCCATAGACATCAGCACAGTCGAAGTAGAACAGCCCCTTTTCGATTGCCGCCTGAAAGATTGGCCTGGCCTCGTCAGTGCCGAGCGTCCAGTCACCCTGGTGACCACGTCCGGGTATCCCGAAATTCATTGTGCCAAGGCAAAGTTCGGAAACCCGCAGGCCTGATTTCCTGCCAAGCTGGACTGGGTTTAACATCTGTCATTCCTCCGGTGTCGCTGTGTGGTTGTGCGACTCTGGTACGTGGCTGTTGTAAAGGTCACGGATGATAACCCGCTCGCGTCAAATTAGCTCGCCTCCCACGGTTCACATACAATGCCGCTTTGCCTTAGCTATTTCCCGTCCTGAAAAGGGCAGGGACTTTTAGGACAGGAACCAGATAACTACAACAAAGCGGGAACCAGCATGAACTACGAAACACTGAAGTTTGCGGTCGCGGACAACATCGCAACCATCACTATCAATCGCCCTGAGGCGGCCAACGCGATGAATCCGTTAATGGCACGGGAACTCTCCGACGTCGCCATCCAGTGTGACGAATCCAAAGAGATCCGCGCGGTGATCATCAACGCCGAGGGCAGGATGTTCTGTGCCGGTGGTGACCTCAGTGCGTTCGCAGATGCAGGCGACGGCGTATCCGCGCTGATGAAACAGATGGCGGGCGACCTGCACATGGGTATCTCACGCCTGACCCGAATGAACGCACCTGTCATTGCTGCCGTGGGTGGTGTGGCTGCCGGTGCCGGATTCAGTCTTGCCATAGCCGCCGACCTTGTCATCGCGGGCGCCTCAGCCAAGTTCACCATGGCCTACACCAACGCAGGCCTTTCACCGGATGGCAGTTCAACCTACTTCCTCCCCCGCAGGATCGGGGATCGCCGGGCCCGTGAACTCATGATCACCAACCGCCTGCTTACAGCCGATGAAGCACTCGACTGGGGACTGGTAAACCAGGTGGTTGCCGACGATGATCTCGAAAGTACAGTTGCGGGTCTCGCCGCCACCATCGCCGTTGGACCAACACTCGCTTATGGGCAGGTAAAAAGCCTGCTCAACAGCTCATTTGACAACGGCCTCGAAACCCAGATGGAACTGGAAACACGAGGTATCTCTTCAATGGCAGGCACACCTGATGGACAGGAAGGTATCAGTGCGTTTCTTGCCAAGCGCAAACCGGCATTTACCGGTAAACCATAAGCCAGGGGGAACCTATGTTTAAGGATAACGAGCATCGTCACTGGTCCGATGACCTCAACCGGGACTTTCACCTGGCGCCATCGCGTGAGGTATGCAGTGAACCCTGCACATGCTGTTCACCTGTGTTCGCGGACATTATCAGCCAGGCAGGAGACCAGGTAGACACCCTGCTTAACCCCGCCACCTGGGATGCGGCAGGCAGCCACCGCAATATCTATACACCCCAGGCTACAGTGATCTTCATCAACGCAAAGATCATCACGATGGACGATGAGATGAGTGAGGCGACATGCCTTTCCATCAAAGACGGTCGAATTGTGGCGGTCGGAGACGAGGCTGCCGTTCGTGAAGCATCGGATCCGGATTGCGAGGTGATCGACTGTGAGGGTCGAACCATGCTGCCCGGCTTTATCGAGCCGCATTTTCACTTCTTTCCCTGCTCTTCCATCGAGCGTTACGAAAACGTCGGTCCATTCAGGTTCGAGCAGGTTGATGATGCGCTGGCTCGAATGCGCGAACTTGCAGATGCAGCTGGTCCAGACGACTGGATCATGGGCCGTCAGTTCGACCCCTCATTGCAGGAAGGCGCTGATCTACTCACCCGGGATATGCTGGACACGGTATCCACCACGAATCCTGTTGTGGTCTATAACGCTTCCCTGCACTTCGCCTACTGCAACAGCAAGGCCCTCGAGATTGCAGGCATCACAAAGGACACCCCGGACGATCCGAACTCGCCCTATGGCCGGGATGACAGCGGTGAACCAAATGGCGTGCTCACCGGCGGCGGGGCAATTGCCTCGGTGATGCGCCACAACCAGGCCAACAAACAGTTGGACCTTGCACAATCAAGCCTCGCGGTGATCCAGCGTGCCAACAGCCTCGGTATTACGCTGTTTGCAGACCAGGCCACCGGTATGACCGCCGGTGTCAAAGAAGTTGATATATATCAAGCACTTGGGCAATCCGGGCAGATGACAACCCGTCTGCGCTACTCGCTCTCGTACGGTATTGCCGAGCGATGGAAACAAACCGAGATCGCCTGTGGGGACGGCGACGAACTTGTGCGCTGCACAAGCTGGAAAATCGTCTCCGACGGGTCAAACCAGGGTTTTTCCGGACTGCAGCGCGAGCCGTACCTGTACCGGGAAGACAGCGGCTTGCCTTACGTTGAGCCTGACACGCTAAAAGAAATGGTGCTCGAGCGAGCTGCGGCCGGTTGGGCGCTGGCTATTCACGCCAATGGCGACAAGGCTATCGACAATGTGCTGGACGCCTACGAGGCTGCTTTTGATGAGGGTCTCTTAACCAACACCCCGTGCAGAATCGAACACTGCTCTATTCTGCATGATGACCATATCGAACGTATCGCGAAAATGGGGT
This sequence comes from Pseudomonadales bacterium, assembly GCA_963921285.3. Taxonomy (GTDB): domain Bacteria; phylum Pseudomonadota; class Gammaproteobacteria; order Pseudomonadales; family Azotimanducaceae; genus UBA9659. The sequence goes on along the minus strand of CAWUFD020000015.1, from coordinate 2,966,597 downwards.
TATCTCCCAGCTTCCTGATTGGCCACGTTTATTACTGGGGCCAGGCGATGCGGGACAAGGTGTTCGGGCACAGCAAAGCGTGCCTTTTGGACCGCACGGCAGCCTGCGAGGAGAAAGGGATCCGCTGGACCATCCACTCGGACGAGCCGGTCACAGAAATGGGTCCGCTGCGATGTGTCGAAAACGCGGTAACCAGGAAGATGTGGAAGGAACCTGAAACCATTCTCGCACCGGAAGAGTGTATTTCGGTCGAGGCGGCATTAAGGTCAATCACTCGGGATGCTGCCTGGCAGTGCCACTCCGATCACGAGGTGGGCACGCTCGAGGCAGGCAAGTTTGCGGATATTGTCATTCTGGATGACGATCCGAGAACCGTGGACCCCAATAAAATCAGTGAAATCAACGTGTTAGAAACATGGATGGGTGGCAAGCGCGTCTACAGCGCCAGCGCCTGACCAAATTCAAGGAAGATTGAAGGAGCAGCTACCCACACCGGTTCTGCTCCTTACATCCGTCTCACAACTCGAACAAAACGCTCACACTATCTAGTTCTCATCCGAAAAATGCCATCCTTGGCATTTTTCGTGTCGGTTTCTATTTTTTAAATCAGGAAACCTCGCATTTTTCTGACGAAAAATGGCAAGCCATCCCTGGCTTGCACTAGTTCTCATCCTTTTTCGGATGAGAACTAGCTAGACGCTCCCGTCCAGTTTCTTTTGCAAGCTACAGCTGGTCGAAAAAGCCTCAATTACCCCTGTTCGCAGGTAGTGATATCAATGCGATTTTGGTACTTTTTGACGACGTCCCAGCTAGTTGATGTTTGCTGGTGAGGCAACCAGCAGCGTGATGCTGGAAGAAATCGGGATCGTGACGCTGTTGCTGGGCCGGGTCACCGCAATCCGAAAAGACGGCACAGAGGTCACGCTCAAACGTGGTGACAAACTTTACAAAGGCGATGAGATCGAGACGGGCGGGCGCTCCTTTGTTAAAGCCAAGATGCTCGACGGCACCCGCTTTCACCTCGGTAAAAATGCACGGGCGCAACTCTCAGACTACAAGTTCGATCCTGGCGCGAAGGAAGGCACCTTCGAAGCGACCGTATTGCGAGGCGGCTTCCACTATAAAAGTGGCGAGATCGGCAAAATGTATGGGGGCTCCAAGAGCCACTCAACGATACGAACGCCAACTGCCCTGATCGGTATCCGCGGTAGTGAACTGGATGGCAACGTTGATCCAACGGGCCAGACAACAATCGTTCACCGTTCCGGTTTCCTCGTCGTGACCGACGTCAACGGTGAGAACCCGGTTGTCCTCGATATACCGGGCGCCACGTCGATCATCACACTGACGGGTATCCCCTCGAAGTTTGACGAGCCAACACCGGAAGCGCTCGAAATGCTGCAGGAAAACCTGCCACCGCCGGATACCCAAGAGGAGCTTGAAGCCGAAGAAGAACTGGAGGAAGAAGCCCAGGAAGAAGCGGAAGCGGAATCGGAGGAAACCGAAGAGGAAGCCACCGAGGAAGAAACCACGGAAGAGGAAACTACCGAGGGCGAAGAAACCGAGGAAGAGGAAGAATCTGAATCCGAGGAAGAGGAATCGGAAGAGGAAGAAACAGAAGAGGAGACCGAGGAAGAGACGGAGGAAGAAACCGAGGAAGAGACCACCGAAGAGGAAACCACGGAAGAGGAGACGACCGAGGAGACCACGGAGGAAACTTCTGAGGAGACCACGGATGAAACCACCGAAGAGACGACGGAAGAAACCACCGAAGAGACGACAGAAGAAACCACCGAAGAGACGACGGAAGAAACCACCGAAGAGACGACGGAAGAAACCACCGAAGAAACTACTGAGGAAACCACCGAAGAGGTTGTAGAAGAAACCGTAGAGACCTTCGAGGCCGAGACAACCAGCGAAGAAACCACATCAACAGGCGAAGCCGGAGAAACCTCTGAAGGCGGCGATGATACTGCGGCCGGTCCGGATGCCGGTCAGGAGGCAGGCGCTGACTCACTCGATACCAGTGGCAGCGACACGGACAGTGGCGATCCTGTCGACACCGGCAGCACTGGCACCGATACCTTTGACTCAGGTGACGCTAACGCATTCAACGAGGCATCGGGTACTAACGAAGATAGCGGCGAAGGCGGTGAAGACCCGGCCAGCAACAGTTTCGAATCCGACAGCAACGTCGCCGACTCCGGTTCCGACGGTGAAGACCTCGGTCGCAGTTTTACAACAGAAGACGACTTCGGCCTGGACCTTTCCCAGGATTCAACCAGCCTGTCCACAACAACCTTTGATCTGAGCAACGACAACAGTGGTGACGACGGCAACTTCGAGACCAGCACAGATGAGTTCAGCGACACCAGCAATGATGAGCGTGTAAACAATGATGACTTTGACACGCAAACAGAAGAGACCGCTGATACCACCGAAGAACTGCTGCCAGTTGTAGAAGAAGACACAGACACCACCACGGCAACTGACACCGACACAACAACAGACACGGATACAGCGACCGATACAGATACGACGACAGATACCGGCACTGATACCAATACAGGCACGACTGACACCACCACCAGGACAGACACCACCACAGACAACAGCACGACTGACACAACCACCAGCACCGCAACAAGCACAGATACAAACACCGACACAAACACAACAACCGACACCCGCACCAGCACAACCACTGCAACCGGCACCAATACCAATACGGGTACGACCGATCCAGACACTGGTGGCGGCACAAGCACCAACACCAGCACGGCAACGACGACCGACACGACAACCGATACGTCAACGGATACGAGCACCGATACAAGTACGGATACCTCGACGGATACGGACACCACGACCGACACCGATACCACGACAGATACAGATACGACGACCGATACCGATACCACGACAGATACGGACACGACGACCGACACCGATACAGCGACAGGTACCAACACGGGGAACACAAGCACCACAACGTCGACCGGTCCACCACCGCCTTCACTGGTCGCAACCGGGGACAGCGCCTCCACCAATGAAGCATCAGCAGTAACAATTAATGTGCTGGGTAACGATTCAGGTGTGCCGCCGCTTTCTGTCTCAGCCGGGGCTTCTTCGTCGCAGGGCGGTCATGTTTCAGTCAACGGTGATGGCACGATCACCTACGATCCGAACCACAAATTTGATGGCTTCAGCGACGGCGACTCAACCGTCGACAGTTTCAGCTACACGGTAACGGATTCACTAGGTCGCAGTACCATCGCCAGCGTTACTGTAACGGTGACGGGTTCAAGCGCATTCCCCACTATCGCAACCAACAGCACTCCGACCACTTATTCGGGGGACAGCGGTGACGGGGTTCTCGAAAACAGCAGCCAGCTGACGGTCGCCTCCAACGACACCCTGTCAGGTGTTTATCAGGGCAAGTCAGGTTCTGAACTGGTACTCAACGACAGCGTGAACTTCACGCTTGAGCACGGCGGCACGTCGGAAGGCACCATCTCCCTGCAGGGCAGCACTGCTGACGATGCCAACCTTGTTGTAGAAAAGTCCGACCTGACCAGTCTTGGTGATCTTTCAGGCCAGGGCACCATTACTCTCAACGATGCCAAGCTGGTGGTTGGCGGTACCGTAAAACCAGGCTTTTCAGCTGGCACGATAAAAATTGAAGGCGATGTCGACTTCCAGGCTCGTGGCGGTTACGAGGCGGAGGTGTTCTCCACCACCAGCTCGGATCTTATCGAGGTAACCGGCACTGCCACGCTCGGCGGTGTGCTCGACGTCGACTTCCAATACACACCTACTGTCGGCGACGTCATCACTATCCTGACAGCTGATGGTGGCGTGGTTGGTGACTTCGACGGCTTTACTGGTTTGGAACTGGGTTCAGGCAACGTGGTCTTGCCTGTTATCAATGCCAACAGCGTTACGCTGGAAGTGACCCCGTTTACAGCCATCATCGACGGCACGTCAACGCCGATTACGCCGACGGTTGCTATTGATGAAGTCATCGCAGGTGTTGCAGGCAACGATACATTCGACCTGACCAGCAACGCTATCACCGATTCATTTTACGGCCTGAATGGCGATGACAACTTCATCATTGATGACCTCGATTTCGAGCGAATCGATGGCGGCGCTGGTACAGACGCATTGGTGTTACCAGCAAACTTCAGCCTGATTGGCCTGGAAGGTTTCCAGGTCGATAACGTTGAAGGTCTCGATATCACTGGCAATGGTGTCGACACGCTGACTCTCGACTACGATGCCATCGCTGCCTTTGGTAATAGTGCACCCTACGTGCAGGTTGTAGGGGACGCGGGCGATAGCGTTGATATCAGTGCAAGCGATTACGGCATACCTACCCAGTTGAATCCCGGGGGCCTGGACGGCAATCAGTTCTACTGGGTTGTGATTGAAGATCCAACCGATGGTCCGGTCAACTTCTACGTCTCCGAGCTGGTCTCCACCGAGGTCAGCACAATCACCGGCAACCTGTTTGTCGGCACGACAGGCGCAGACAACTACACCGCGACAGCCCTGGATGACTGGCTTGTTACCTGGTCAGGACCCGACAACATCAGTGCAGGCGGCGGGCAGGACAACATTATTCACAACGCTGCCGCGTCGATTATTGACGGTGGTACAGGACGCGACACGGTTGTCACACCAGGCAGCTCGCCTGCGACCATCAACCTGACTTCGAACAACCCGTACAGCAGTGTTGAGGTCATCGACCTCGATGTATTCGATGACAACGTCGGCGACACCTTGACCCTGACCATGGCGAACATCAACGCGATGGGTTCAACCAACGAGTTCGTTGCCGATGGCACTGTACAAGTCATGATCAAGGGTACGTCAGCCGACGCCGTGATCCTGGAGGGCCAGAATCTGTCGGCGGCTGACCCGTCCGGCTTGACCAGGTTTTCAGATGAGTTTTTTGACGGTCAGCGCTTTGCGGTCTTCCAGGACGCCGGCCAGACCACAACAGTTTTCGTGCAGATGGATATCGTAGGCAGACCTGTTGATAACATCGCGCCCCTGAACACCGCACCACCGAGCGTTAAAGTCACAGAGGATGTGATCGGTCCGATATCCGGCATTTCTGTAACGGACCTCGATGGCGATCTCGATACGGTGCAACTGTCTGTGGTCGACGGCACCCTGTCGGTGGACCTGACCGGCGGTGCGACTATTTCGGCAGGTTCAAACAACAGCGACCAGCTGACCCTGAGTGGCACGGAAGCACAAATCAATACCGCGCTCGCGAGCCTTGATTATCTCGGCGGCCAGGACGAAACCAGCAATGATACGTTGACGATTACATCAACGGATAGTGCAGCATCACCACTCAGCGATATCGACACCGTCACGATTTCCATCACGCCGGTAGACGATGACCCTGTAGCGTTCAACGATGGGGGCGCTGGGTTCACGTTGCTGAACAGTGGCAATTTGACCACACCGAATGTACTCAGCAACGATCAGAATGTTGATCCAACCGACACCTTGTCTGTGCAGTCAGCCGACACGCACAGTCAGCTGGGCGTGCCCATTACCAATAATGGGAACGGAACCTTCAGCTACGACCCGTCAGGGTTTTTCAGTGAGCTGACCTTTGGCGGCAGTGAGACGGACACATTCAACTATGTGGTCCAGGACCTCGCCGGTAACACGGATGTAGCCACTGTCACGCTGACGGTCAACGCTGATCCGACATTGCCATATGCAGTGGATGACACCTTCACGACCAATGAGTCGGACATCATCATCACGCCCAGCGTGTTTGGCAACGACACCAATGTCTCGTCGCTGCAGATCCTGTTTAACTCAAACTTCTCTACCCATTTCCCGATTGTCAGGCATGCTGGTGGGGGCACACTACTTTTCAACCCGAACCACTACTTCGATTCTCTCAACGACGGTGATGTAGGCTCATGGTCGGTGAGCTATGTGATCACAAATGGCTCTGAGTTTGACATGGCCACTGTCACGTTCACGGTCAACGGTTCTACCAGTCACCCGACGACAACTGACTATACAAATGGACAGGTTGCAAATCTCGGGCCTGGGCATATCGACCCGAGCGACGTCACAACAATTGAACGAGATTTCACTGACACCACAGACGTAAGTTTCGCTGGTGCTGGTAACTCGCTGTCAGGTTTCCTCGACAATCAAGACCAGCTTGTTGTTGCCGCTGGGGCCTCGCTCAACGTTGGTCAGGGACTTCGCAACGCGGGAAATCTCAACATCGATACCGGTGGTGTGTTGACAGTTGAAGCAGCTGACGTGATCAACAGCAACGGCATCATTCGCGGCAGCGGCACCATCAATTTGACCATACCGAGAGTGGACCCTGATGGTGACAACCTGCCTCAACCGCTCTTTATCTCTTCCGGTGAAGTTGAACCGGGAGATGTTGGCGTTGTGGGCACACTCTCGGTACTCGGCGATGTGCGCCTCGAACCTGGCGGCAAACTTGTAACGGACGTTGATGTAGGTGCTGCTGACCAACTCAATATCACAGGAAGCGCGACGCTCGCAGGCACGCTCGAGATCAACTCGTTAAATGGACTTTCTCTAGCCCCTGGCGAAACAGCGACTGTACTGACCGCCACGGGCGGCATAAGCGGGGGCTTTACCAACCTTACCGGTGCAGATGTCGGGCCAAACCTGGTGATGGAGCTCAGCTACACTGCTAATGCTGCAATCCTGACGGCCGTCTCGGTAGATCACACCGCCACCGGCACCAGCACGATTACTGCACCGGCTGCAGGACAGATTGTGCTCGCCGCAACAGGCGACAACACCTTTGACCTGTCGGTTAACGCACTCGGCAGCAGCTACTACGGTCGTGATGGCGATGACACATTCAACGCAACAGATCTGACGTTTGAGCGGGTTGATGGCGGCGACGGATTCGATACGCTGAAGCTACCTGGTTCTGACCTCTCTGGCCTGACGTTCAGTCAGCAGATCGACAATATAGAAAAACTCGACCTGTCCAACAGTTCAGTCGAAACAACCATCATCAGCGTAGACCAGCTACTGAACGCCCAGAGCGAGTCTGGTCTCTTCATCACCAGCGATGCAGGTGATCAGTTACGTCTACAGGCCAGCAAGGAATCGTATTTCGGCGTATCCAACAGGCAGGACGACCAGGGCAACGACTACTACACCTACTTCACTGAGTCCGACCTCGGCGTCATCCGCCCGATTTTCATCTCGACCGATGTTTCCGCGCAGTTGAACTCCCCACGCTGGAATCTGTTGCACGGTTCTACCGGCGATGATTCGTTTACCACACCAAGCATCGGCCCGGACATACTCCGTGGCAACGGTGGCAATGACGACGCCCAGCTTGGTGACGGTGCAGACATCGCATACCACCACGCCGACGTTACAACGCCAGGTAACATCGATGGCGGTGCCGGCATGGACACGCTCTTGCCGACGTTCTGGTTAGAGCCGCCCGATAACGTGCTGATCGATCTTGAGGCCGCGAACCCGTACACCAGCATCGAAACAATCGATCTCACTACATTTGGTCCAAACGTATTGTCACTCGACATCACCGATGTCGGCACCATGGGCACGGTCAACGCATTCACGGGTAATGGCGACAAACAAGTACTGATAACCGGAACTTCACAGGACTATGTATTCCTCAACGGACAGAACCTCAGAACCGGCGACCCTGCCGGATTAACGCGAGGTGTCGACAATGCGCTTAGACCGGGATTCACACATTACTCTGATAACTCTGGCAATACGGTCCTTGTCGACCTGAATCTGCTGACACCCGCGATCAACAACGCGCCAATTGCCGGCAGTGATCACGAGACCACAAGCAGTACAGCAGTCCTGACCACGGGCAACGTTACACAAAACGATATCGACGCAGACCCCGGTGACAACTTCACCATTACCAGCGTCTCTGCGACGTCAAATCTCGGCGTGACCATCGTCGACAACGGTAACGGTACATTTGACTACGACCCGACTTCGCTCAACGTACCCTTTGGTGGGTCCCTGACCGATCAGTTCCAGTACACGATCACGGATAACGACGGAGCGACTGATACCGGGCTTGTCACGATTACCGTCACCTCCGATCCTGACTCTGCCTACCCGGAAGACGACAGTGGCGCATCCTTTACCGGGGTGAACACAGGCAACCTGACAACAGGCGACGTGCTGGCGAACGACGCCGGCAACGGCCTGACGGTGCTACCCGGCAACCCGACCTCGGGACGCGGCATCACCGTCATCAATAACAACGATGGCACCTTCACCTACGATCCCGGCAATGAGTTCGACTTCCTGGACTTCGGGCAGAGTGCAACCGACACGTTTACTTACTCAGTGCAGAGCACCAACGGCGATACGGCGAGTGCAACGGTTACGCTGACCATCAACGCGGACGCGACCCTGCCGTATGTCGTTGATGACAACATCACCACCAACGAATCCGACATTTTCGTTACCGTTGACGTGCTGGCGAACGACATCAATGCATCATCTATCGTCAGCTTCGATACCAACACATGGAGTGGCGGCCCGAGAATTATCGACAACGGTGACAACACGTTCACCTTCGACCCGAATCACGCGTTTGATTATCTTGAAGACGGCCAAAGTACTTTCCACACCATCAACTACACGATCACCAACGGCTCAGAGAACGCAAGTGGTGTCGTCAGTATCGAGATCCAGGGCCAGACCGGTCATCCGACCAGGACAACGTTCAACAGCAACCAGACGCTCGGCCCGAGCTACACGGACGCGAGTGACCTGTTTGAAGTTAATGCCGCGCTGACATTCACCGGTGCTGGCAACGTGCTGGATGGTCGGCTGGACAACGATTTCTCCGGCGACGTTACTGTTGACACCGGCGCAACCCTGACTGTCGAGACGGGTGTCACCAGCCGCGGGCCAATCGATCTTAAATCCGGCGCAAGCCTGATCGTCGAAGCTCGGGACTTCCTGAACCGGTCTACCCTGTCGGGTGATGGCACGATTGATCTCAGCACGGTGCGCGTTGACGCAAACAGCAAGACATTGCCGCAGCCTGTGTTTGAGTCGATCGGTCAGATTGTTCCAGGTGGGTACTCCAATATCGGCGGCCTCAGCGTTACCGGAGATGCCAGCTTCGGATCAGGTAACACCTTGTCGGTCGACGTGCAGAATTCATCAACGTTTGATGTCATCACGCTGACCGGCACTTTGAAGCTTGATGGCGCAGTGGATATCGACCTTATATCAGGCGTGAGCCTGTCGCCCAGCGATACGTTAACGATTCTAACCAGCACTGGCGGCATCACGGGATCACTGCACACGCTGAGAGACTCTTACATTGACGTTGGCGTCGCTGTGGATGTTTCAGTCAATGCCAACAACATCCAGCTTGTTGCCGTTGCTATCGACGAAACGGCAACCAGTACGGCCAACATCACGGCAAGCATCGCAGGCAACAGGGTTGCTGGTACGCCGGGCGATGATACTTTCGACCTGACAACCGCAGCAGCCAGTTCTATCTACTACGGCCGGGATGGCGAGGATACCTTCACCATCTCTGACTTCTCCTTTGGTCGTATCGATGGGGGCACCGGTATAGATACCCTTGTTACCAACGGTATTGATATCACTTTGTTAGCAGATGCGCTGCAGGTGGATAGCGTAGAGATCATCGATCTCACCGATTCATCGCCCAATACGTCCAGCATCGACTACGACACGCTGAAAGGGCTGCAAAGTTCTGGTCAGGTCAGGCTCGAAGCTGACACTGGTGACTACCACATCATCACCGGTGTTGGCAGCACCAGCATCCTGCTCAGCCCGACATTCAACGGCAACGGTGAGCAGGTTCATCAGTATTGGCTTTACGAGGACGACTTCAACAGCGTCACAGTGCAGGTCTCCACGGGAGTTACGACCGAAGTCCGCAGTGATGACAGGACGGAATTCATCGGTTCAAGCGGCGTCGATAACTTTATCGACACGCTCGACGTCAACAACACCGTTGTACCTAACGGCGGCGATGATATGGCGTCGCTCGGTGGCGGCAACGATTTCTTCTATCACCACCCGGATATTGTCACTGCCGGCAACATCGATGGTGGTGACGGTTACGACACCGTCAGCGCTGCATGGAACGCCACGATTGACCTGACATCAAGCAATCCATACGAGAATTTCGAGAACATTTCGTTGCATGCGGGTGCGCCGACGCTGCATATCACCATGGCAGATGTCGGCATCATGGGTGTGACAGACGCACACCACAACGACGGCACCAAACAGATCCGCGTAAATGGCGACGAGGGTTACGTGTTCCTCAATGGCCAGAACCTGCGGGATGGGGATCCTGTCGGGCTGACACGGGGTGCTGACAACATAGTCAACGGGTACGCCACCTACACTGATGCATCCAACAACAGGATATTTGTCGATCTGGACCTCCTGGGTACGGCTACCAACCACGCACCAGATGCAAACTTTGACCGGGGCGTCGGCTTTAACACTAACCAGGTTACGCCATTTACCACTGCCAACGTTCTGAACAACGACTTTGACCCTGATCCCGGCAACACCATCAGCCTGGTCAGTGCAGACAGCACGAGCTGGCGTGGCGCGACTGTTGTGGACAAGGGCGATGGCACATTCGACTACGACCCGACCGGACTGTTCGGGTTCCTGCAATTTGGCGACACAGCAACCGACTCATTCAGCTACACGATCCAGGACAACCTGGGCGTTACAGCAACCACGCAAGTCATCATTACCGTCAGTGCAGACCCTGCGCAGGTGTACGCAGAAAATGATATTGGTGCTACCGACGAGGCCACACCTGTCACCACGGTGAATGTGCTCACCAACGACCAGGGCGGCACGCCTGCTTACAGCATCATCGGCCACCAGACATTTACTTCTTTCGGCGCACACGTCACTGACAATGGTGACGGAACCTTTACCTAAGATCCAAATCATCAGTTCGACTTCCTCGACGATGGCGAAAGCCGGATATACTCGTTTACGTACACCGTGCAGGACTCACTCGGTGCAACAGACACGGCCACGGTTCAGATTGTTGTAAATGGGCTGACGTCTTCTCCGACTACTTTTGTTAACTCTGGTAACAGCACCTTTTCTTCTGATCCCGGTGACGGCGTCTACCAGAACGATGCTGCGTTAACCTTCGTCGGCAACAACACTATTTCAGGTACCGTCGTAAACAACGGCGACTTTATCCTCTCAAGTGGCAGCTCTCTCACACTCGAGCACGGCATCGCCAACTGGCAGAAGGTGCGGCTCGAAGGTACCAGCACAACCGACGTAACCCTGAACATTGAGAAAAGCGATTTTCGCAGTGAAGGCACGCTCGAAGGTGTCGGTACCATCAATCTCACCGATGCGAAACTCCAGGTTGGCGGAGACATCAATCCGGGATTTTCACCTGGCACGCTGCAGATCAACGGCGAGACCAACTTTAACCATGACGCGGAATACAACGCTGATATCGCGAGCGCAGTCAGTCATGACCAGATCAACGTTAACGGCAACGTGTCACTGGGAGGCGAGCTTAAGCTCAACGTAACCTACAGCCCATCTCCACCGGACACCATTACACTGCTGACCGGCACCAACGTCACGGGTGAGTTCTCCAACTATGAAGGGCTTGATACCGGTTCCCTGATTTTTGTGCCCACAACCAACAGCACATCCGTCACGCTGACCACCGATGCTATTGATGTCACCGCTAGCGGTGTCATCACCCCAACCGCGACTTTGCAGGAAGTCTATGCAGGTAGTGCCGGTAACGATTCGTTCGACCTGACCAGTCTTGCTGCGCAGGATACTTTTTACGGGCGTGGCGGCGATGATACTTTCCAGATAAATGACAACAGCTTCGCACGTATCGACGGTGGCGATGGCAATGACACCCTGGAGTTGCCGAACAATTTCAGCCTGACGGGTTTCACGGGATACCAGCTCGACAATATTGAACTGCTCGATATCAAAGACGCGCAGATAGGCACGTTAACACTCGACTTTGATAGTGCCATGAGCCTGAGAGGCGCATACGAGAACGTCGAGATCACCGCGGATGCCTTTGACAACATTGTCATCACCGCAGACAGCGTTGGCGCTTTCTTCGATTCGGCGCCAACAACCGGCATCAGCGGTGACGGACTGCACACGCTCTATTTGTGGGACGACGACAAGTCCGGCGCTGTTGTGCTGCGTATCTCAGAAAACGCAAAGGTCACGGCCACTGGAGATCACACCACCGCCATCTACGGCTCAATCCTCGGCGAAGTCATCAACGGCACGACCGGCAGTGACTCCATCGTTTCCCGGGGTGGTGGCGATACGATCAACGCAGGCGATGGCGGCGACATGATCGGCCATGACCCGACGATCGTGGCAGCAGACGGTGGCACTGGCCGCGATGTACTTGTTCAAAACGGTGTCAACGAGGATATCGACCTCGTCACCAGTAACCCTTATACCAGTATCGAGGAGATCGACCTTCGCTTCTGGTCAAATGGACAGAACGCGCTGACTCTCGACGTCAGTGACGTCACCCAGATGGGGACACTCGATGAGTTCGTTAATGACGGTACGAAGCAGGTCCTGGTAAGAGGTACAGGCGACGACAATATTATTCTCGGCGGCCAGAACTTGAGTTTTGGCACGCCGACTGGTGTTACCCGGCTCGCCGACACCACCATCTATGGCGAGACGTTTGCGGTCTACCAGGATATCGGTGCAACCACGACCCTGTTTGTCGAAGCAGACATCCTCAACATCTCCAACAATGCAGCTGTGGCGTCGGGTATTTGGAACTCAACCAGCACGTGGAACCTGGGTACGATACCCATCAGCACTGACGATGTTGTCATTCCAACCGGGATCACCGTAACCGCAGCATCCGGCGTCACTCTCGACTTTGATGATCTGACAATCGACAACGGTACGCTTGACCTGACAGGTTCAACGCTCGCGGGTAACCAGGTCATTCTCGATAACGCGACTACCCTGAAGCTCACTGACAACGTCGGTTCAGGTGGTAGCACTTCGCTGACAGTTAACAGCGGCACAGTAGAACTCGGCGGCACCAGCAGTAATGTATTTACGACCCTGACCATCAATGGCGGCATAACAAACGCTGGCCTGGTAGACATTGGTGGCGGCACGCTCGGCATTTCCTTTGACCAAGGCTCTGACCTCATCGTCAATGGACCTGGCATCAACAACCTTTCCAGCGGCACCTTGAAATCGTCAGGTACCGCAGACAATCGTTTTCTGAACGCAGATGTCCAGAACGCCGGGCTGATTGACATTGACTATCCCCTTACCCACAACGGTGACGTGGTACAGACCGCGACCGGCGTGATTGATGTTGATGCCAACTACACCATCAACGCGGCAAGCAACCTCAACCTGCAGCTCGGTACCATCGACATCGGTTCTGGTGCCACGCTGACGCTACATGGCGGCACAACGACCCTGGGTAACCAGACCACACTGCAGGGTGACAGCGGCACCATCTCATTCTCTGGTAACCAGACGGTTAACCTGTCATCTGACTTTACATTTGATGACCCCGACGTTGCGGCCCTGTTCCCGAATACAGGTCTTGTCACTTTTAACGGTGCAAAGCTGATCATCTCCGGCAATAGCACGTTTGAAGTTGAAACCGACGACGATGTCTTCAACAACGACATCCAGATCGACAATGGCTCAACCCTGACGCTAGGCGGCACCACATCGAACGTATTCACTTCGCCAACCTTCAACGGCAACGTGGTAAACGCGGGTACCCTCGAGATTGGCGGCGGTACTGCCGGTATCAGCTTCGATCAGGGCTCGCATTTGATCATCGGTTCCGGTCTGCTGACCAATCAGCCAGGTGGTGTACTAAGGTCCCTTCCCGGTGCGGATGACCGGCAGGTCTCCGGCAATATCGATAACCAGGGTTCAATCCTGGTCGACTACCCGCTCACCTACCACAACTCAGGCGATACTCTTAACAACAGCAGCGGCACAATCAATGCCGAGAGCAACCTGATCATCACCGGTACCGCCGGCACTATTCAACTCGGCACCGGCAGTACACTTTCCGGTAATGCCACGATCTTCTTCAATGGCACCCAGACCATCGATGTTGTCAGCGACTTTACGTTTGATTCAAACACACTGAACACCAACTTCACGGGTGGCCAGACGACGTTTGACGACTTCGGTTCCACTGCATCATTTATTAACACCGGCCACTTCCTTCTCCAGAGTAATGATGAGGTCTTCAACCTGCCGGTGGATAACCAGACAGGTGGCCTGCTCGATATTGGTGGAACCACATCTAACGTCTTTACCTCGCCGACGTTCAACGACGGCATCACCAATACCGGTATCATTAATATTGGCGGTGGCACGGCGGGTATCAGTTTTGACCAGGGCTCAGACCTGATTGTTAACGGCTCCGGTATCAACAACCTTGCTGGCGGCAAGATCCAGTCAACCGGCACCGCGGACAATCGTTTCCTGACATCTGACATCCAGAACGCGGGTATTGTGGACATTAACTACCCGCTCACCCATAACGGTGACGTGGTACAAACCGCCACAGGGTTAATTGATGTTGATGCCAACTACACCATCAACACGGTGACAAACCTCGATCTGCAACTCGGTACCATCGATATCGGTTCAGGTGCGACGCTGACATTACACGGCGGCACGACCACCCTGGGTAACCAGACGACACTGCAGGGTGACAGCGGCACCATCTCATTCTCAGGTAACCAGACCGTCACGCTGTCATCCGACTTTACATTTGATGACCCCGACGTCGCCGCCCTGTTCCCGAATACAGGACTTGTCACCTTTAACGGTGCAAAGCTGATCATCTCCGGCAACAGCACTTTTGAAGTTGAGACCGACGATGACGTCTTTAACAGCGAGATCCAGATCGACAACGGCGCTACCCTGACACTTGGTGGCACCACATCGAACGTATTCACCTCGCCTACCTTCAACGGCAATGTGGTGAATGCAGGCACGCTTGAGATCGGCGGCGGTACTGCCGGGATCAGCGGTGACCAGGGCTCTCACCTGGTACTGGCTTTAGGTGAATTGCTCAACCAGCCTGGCGGTGTGCTCAGATCGATGCCCGGTACGGATAACAGGCAAGTGTCCGGCGAGATTGATAACCAGGGTTCAATCCTGGTTGATTACCCGCTGACCTATCACAATTCGGGCAACACTCTCGATAGCCGCAACGGCACAATCAATGCCGAGAGCAACCTGACCATTACCGGCACCGGGGGAACGATAGAACTCGGCAGCGGCACCGTACTGTCAGGTAATGCCACGATCTTCTTTAACGGTACCCAGACAATTGATGTTGTCAGCGACCTGACCTTTGCCTCAAACACGCTGACCACCAACTTTACGGGCGGCCAGACGACGTTTGATGATTTCGGTTCCACTGCATCCTTTATTAACACCGGCCACTTCCTTATCCAGAGTAACGATGAGGTCTTCAACCTGCCTGTAGATAACCAGACTGGCGGACTGCTGGATATTGGCGGGACAACATCCAATGTCTTTACCGCACCGACGTTCAACGACGGTATCACCAACACTGGCATCATCAATATTGGGGGCGGTACCTCGGGCATCAGCTTTGACCAGGGTTCAGACCTGATTGTTAATGGTAGTGGCATCAACAACCTTGCCAGCGGCACCATTCAATCTACAGGCAGTGCAGATAATCGTTTCCTCACCGCCGACGTGCAGAATGCGGGCACCATCGACATCAACTATCCACTCACCCACGACGGTGATCTGGTTCAGACCGCAACCGGTGTGATCGACGTTGATGCCAACTACACCATTAACACGGTAAGTAATCTCGACCTGCAACTCGGCCTGATCGATATCGGTTCGGGCGCAACGCTGACGCTACACGGCGGCACGACGGCCCTGAGCAACCAGACCACACTGCAAGGGGATGGAGGCACAATTTCGTTCTCCGGCAACCAGACGGTCAACCTGTCATCCGACTTTACCTTTGATGACCCCGACGTCGTCGCCCTGTTCCCGAATAACGGTCTGGTCACTTTTAACGGCGCAAAACTGATTATCTCCGGCAACAGCACCTTTGAAGTTGAAACCGACGATGACGTCTTTAACAACGACATCCAGATCGACAACGGTTCCACCCTGACCCTCGGTGGTACCACGTCCAATGTATTTACCTCTCCAACCTTCAACGGCAACGTGGTAAACGCGGGCACGCTTGAGATCGGCGGCGGCACGTCTGGTATCAGTTTTGACCAGGGCTCGCATCTCGTCATCGGGTCCGGTTTGTTGATCAACCAGCCTGGCGGCGTTGTACGATCATTGCCAGGTGCTGACGACCGGCAGGTCTCCGGCAATATCGATAACCAGGGTTCAATCCTGGTCGACTATCCGCTGACCTACATCAACTCGGGGGATACGCTCGACAACAGCAGCGGCACAATTAACGTCGAGAGCAACCTGACAATCACCGGTACAGGCAGTACGCTTTCGGGTAATGCCACGATCTTCTTCAACGGCACCCAGACCATCGATGTCGCCAGCGACTACACGTTCACTTCAAACACGCTGACAACCAACTTCAACGGTGGCCAGACAACGTTTGATGACTTCGGTTCTACTGCATCGTTTATTAACACCGGCCACTTCCTTATCCAGAGTAACGATGAGGTCTTCAACCTCCCGGTGGATAACCAGACGGGCGGTTTGCTGGACATCGGCGGTGCCACTTCGAACGTGTTCACATCACCCACATTTAATGAAGGCATCAACAACACCGGTGTTATCAATATAGGAGGTGGCACCAGCGGCATTGCGTTTGACCAGGGTTCAGACCTGATTGTTAACGGCGGCATCAACAACCTTGCCGGCGGCACCATTCAATCCACTGGCAGTGCTGATAATCGTTTCCTTACCGCTGATGTCCAGAACGCCGGCACCATTGACGTCAACTATCCTCTGGCGGCCACCGGTAACATCACCAACCAGGCCGGCGGATTGATTGACCTGGATGGTTCGCTCTCGGTGACCGGTCAGCTGACAAACAATGCTGATATAGACCTTGGAGGTTCTGGCGCCCTGACATCGAGCGCGCCCATTCAGAACAACGCGTCCGGCAACATTACACTCAACAGCAGAACGCTGGCTGCCGACGTCATCAACGACGGCGCCATCATCGCCAAAAACGGCAGCAACTTTCTTACCGGCAACATCACGTCCAACGCAGGCAGCCTGATCAAGGTCGACGGGGATGTCAGCCAGTGGGGTGACCTGGAAATCAGCAACGGCTTTGTGAACAACGGCGACATCATCGTTGACCACTCCGGCGTGTCGAATCACGAAAGCTACCTTGATGTCACCAGCGGCAACCTGACGATCAGCGGCAACGCGACACTACAGTTCCTCGATACCGGCGGTGCGCTCACAAGCGAACACGAGATCAACGCGGAAGTCATCAACAACGGGCAGATTGATGTCGATCAACACACGGTGTTCATCTCGTCCACATTAGACACCAGCAACGGCGCCATTGAGTTCACAGACGCCCAGATACTCAGACTTAACGGCGGCGTGCTGAAGCTGGGTTCAAGCTCGGTTATCACAGGCAACGGCGCATTCAACTTCAGCAGCTCACCGGACATCGACCTGGTCAGCCAGTTCAATATCGCAGCGGGTCAGCCCGGGTTTGACTTATCCAACGGCGCCGTCGACTTCACAGGGACCGGTCCACTTGTGATCGACAGCGGCCAGACCCTGACACTGGATACCTCAGATCGTATCCAGACGCCGGTCAATGTTGACGGCACTCTTGTCGTGAAAAACGGCAGCAATGACATTACCAGCGCTATCACCACCAGCGCTGGCAGCCAGATTATTGTCGATGGTGATGCCAGCCAGTGGGGTGACCTCGATGTCAGCACCGGCTTCGTTAACAACGGTGACGTGATTCTTGACCACTCTGGTGTATCGAACCACGAAACCTATTTTGATGTCGCAACAGGTAACTTTGCGATCACAGGCAACGCAACCTTCCAGTTCCGTGACACCGGGGGCGCGCTGACCAATGAACACAGGGTCACCGCCGACCTTATCCACAACACCGGTCAGATTGACGTCGACCAGCACACAGTCATCACCGCCAATGTGCTAGACAACAGCAACGGCACCATCGAGTTTACCGACGCGCAGATACTGCGCCTTAACGGTGTTGTTCTTCGATTAGGCTCAGCATCTGTGATTACCGGCAACGGCACGCTGAACTTCAGCGGTTCGCCCGACATCGACCTGCTCAGCCAGCTCAATATTTCGGCAGGCCAACCAACGTTAGATCTGTCCAACGGCAGCGTCGACTTTACCGGGGCAGGGCCACTTGTTATCGATAGCGGTGAAACCCTGACCCTGGATACCAGTGACCGGATCCTGACGCCGGTTGATATCAACGGCAGTCTTGTCGTCAAGAACGGCAGCAACGACATCACCGGCAACATCACCACCGCTGCAGGCAGCCAGCTCATCGTAGATGGTGATGCCAGCCAGTGGGGTGATCTGGATATCAGCAACGGCTTTGTGAACAACGGCGACATCATCCTTGATCACACCGGCGTATCAAATCATGAGAGTTACCTTGAGATAACCAGCGGTAACCTCACCATCACCGGCAACGCGACACTGCAGCTCAAAGACACCGGCGGCGCCCTGACCAACGAGCACCAGGTCGACGCGGACATCATCATTAACGATGGTCAGATTGACGTTGATCAACACACACGCGTCACCGCTAACCTGCTGGACAGCAGCAATGGCACCATCGACTTTACTGGCGCACAGATTCTTAAGATTAACGGCGGCGTCCTTGGGCTGGGCTCCGCGTCTGTGCTTACGGGTAACGGCGCCTTTAACTTTACAGGTTCACCCGATATTGACCTCGACAGCCAGTTCAATATCTCTGCAGGACAACCAGCCTTTGATTTGTCCAACGGTAGCGTTGACTTTACCGGGGCCGGGTCACTGGTTATCGATGCAGGCCAGACGCTCGCCCTGAACTTGAACGACAACATTCATACCCCGGTCAGTGTCGACGGCACGCTGCTGGTCAAGAACGGCAGCAACAACATCACTGGAACCGTTACCACCGCGGCCGGCAGCCAGATTATCGTCGACGGTGACGCCAGTGACTGGGGTGACCTGGACATCAGCACTGGCTTTGTGAACAACGGTGACCTGATCCTTGATCACACAGGTGTGTCCAACCATGAGAGCTACCTCGAAGTCACCAGCGGTAACCTGACCATCTCTGGCAACGCGACGTTGCAGTTGAAGGATACCGGCGGTGCAGTTAACAACGAACACCGCGTAGACGCCGACGTAATTAACAACCTCGGGCAGATCGACGTTGACCAGCATACGGTGGTAACCGCCAACACGCTGGACAGCAGTACCGGTACTATCGAATTTACCGATGCCCAGATCCTTCGCATCAATGGTGGCTTGTTGAAGCTGGGTTCCGCTTCTGTCATCACTGGCAACGGTTCACTGAATTTCAGCGGCTCGCCGGACATCGACCTGCTGAGCCAGTTCAACATCTCTGCGGGGCAACCCTCATTCGACCTGTCCAATGGCAGTGTGGACGTCACCGGCCCCGGCTCACTGGTCGTCGATGCGGGCCAAACGTTTACCCTGAACCTGAATGACAACATTCATACGCCGGTCAGCGTTGACGGCACACTGCTGGTCAAGAACGGTAGCAACAACATCACCGGCGCAATCACCACTGCGGCTGGCAGCCAGATCATCGTGGACGGTGATGTGAACAACTGGGGCGACCTCGACGTCAGCACCGGCTTCGTGAACAACGGTGACCTGATACTTGACCACACCGGTGTGTCCAACCATGAGAGCTACCTGGAAGTCACCAGCGGGAACCTGACCATCTCAGGCAACGCGACCCTGCAGTTAAAAGATACCGGCGGTGCGGTTAACAACGAACACACTATAGACGCCGACATCATCAACAACCTTGGGCATATCGACGTAGACCAGCATACGGTGGTTAATGCGAATACGCTCGACACCAACAATGGCACGATCGAGTTTACCGATGCCCAGACGCTGCGAATTAATGGCGGCCTGTTGAAGCTTGGGTCCTCATCTGTGTTGACAGGTAATGGCACACTCAACTTTACGGCAACGCCGGATATCGACCTCAGCAGCCAGTTCAATATCTCTGCCGGACAACCTGGCTTCGATCTGTCCAACGGTAACGTTGACTTTACCGGCCCCGGCTCCCTGGTCATCGACGCCGGGGAAACTCTCACCCTGAACCTGAATGACCGTATCCAGACACCCGTCCAGGTAGACGGTACGCTACTCGTTAAGAACGGCAACAACGATATTACAGGCGTGGTCACAACGGCGGCTGGCAGCCAGCTGATTGTTGACGGCGATGCCAATAACTGGGGTGTCCTCGACATCAGCACGGGCTTTGTCAGCAACGGCGACCTGATCCTCGATCACACCGGGGTTTCCAATCACGAGAGTTCGCTAACGGTCACAAGCGGTAACCTGACCATCAGCGGTAACGCGACCCTGCAGTTAAAAGACACCGGCGGCGCGCTCAACAACGAACACGTCATCACGGCCGAGACTATCAACTTCGGTCAGATTGATGTCGACCAGAACACTCGCTTCAGTGCTTCAACACTGGACAACACCAACGGCACGATTGACTTCACCGGCAACCAGATCCTCAGGATGCATGGTGGGGTATTGAAACTCGGCACAGGCTCAGTGTTATCAGGAAGCGGCTCTTTTAACTTCACCAACGGTGCAGATATTGAACTCACCAGCCAGTTCAATATCTCGGCAGGACTACCTTCTTTTGATCTGTCCAATACCAACGTTACGATCAACGGCGCAGGTTCGCTGGTTATAGACGCCGGACAAAACCTGACGCTCAACAGCAGCGATTCGGTCCAGACGCCTTTGACTAACAATGGCTCGCTTTCAGTATTCGGCCTTTCCAACGGCATTTCCGGCGCGCTTGTTAACAATACCGGTGCAACGATAACCGTCGACGCGCCTTCAGGTGGTGCCCAGCTGACAGTCAGTAATGGATTTACAAACGACGGCACTATCGTCCTCGATAACAGCGGCACCGGTAACTCAAGTACTCAGCTCACTATTACAGCGGGTAACCTGACGAACTCAGGCACTGGTGTCATCAATGTTGAGGACACCGGCGGCGGTGCTGACACCGACTTCCTGGTGGCAACACAGCTGATCAACCTGGGTGACCTGAACGTTAACCAGAACCTCAACCTCAACAAAACCTCTCAATCACATTTCAATGATGGTGACATTGCGATTGCTGCGGGTCAGACACTTACGGTCCACAGCAGCAGCACGCTAACCAACAACATCCCGGGTGAGATCTCCGGCAATGGAACACTGGATGTTGGAAGCGCAACCCTGACCAATGATGGCACCATCGCGCCGGGTAACAGTGTTGGCACGCTGACTATCGACGGCAACGTCACACACAGTGCCACCGCCAAACTGGATGTCGAAGTGGATAACACGTCGACGCCTGATCTGCTCATCGTGAATGGCAACTTCCAGGTAGATCCGGCTTCAACCATCGATGTGGAGTTCGATGCAGGTCTTTCACTGAGCGGCGGTGAAGTCTTCACCATTGCCAGTGCGACGACGCTGACAGTTTCCGGCAACATGCCAACCGTTAATCACAACGACCTCGGACCACTGTTGGATGTTGTTGCGGTTCAGAACGGCAACCAGTTGGAGTTACACGTTAACAGCCTCGTCACTGGCTTTTTTAACAACGATGACCCAGGCGATGAATGGACCGCACCAGACAACTGGGATTTTGATCGTGTGCCCCTATCTTCAGACGTTGTCACGATAAACGGGTTCACAGTTGGGCATGCCACCGCCGCTGTCAGTACGGTAAAGACCTTTATCCTGGACGGCGCGACCAACCTGAACCTTTCCAGCGGGCAGATCATATCTACTGAAGACTCAGAGGTTAGAGCCAGTGCACAGATCAACCAGACAGGCGGAGAGTTAACAACCGACGGCAACCTGACCGTTCAGGGAACCTATAACTGGGCCGATGGCACCATCAGTGGTAATGGCGCTGTGGTCGTAGATGG
This sequence comes from Pseudomonadales bacterium, assembly GCA_963921285.3. Lineage (GTDB taxonomy): Bacteria > Pseudomonadota > Gammaproteobacteria > Pseudomonadales > Azotimanducaceae > UBA9659. Next base: position 2,944,320 of record CAWUFD020000015.1, on the reverse strand, counting down.
AACGCTGAATGTAAACGCAGGTGCAAGCCACATTCTGAATACGACACTTGATCTGAAATCAAACCTGGCACTCACCACGGACGACGCCATTACAGGTACGGGATCGATCAATGTTAACAGCGGTGTCACCTTGTCGATGGATGGGTCTGAGAGTATCACGCCTTCCCTTACCAACCTCGGTACCGTAACGACCTCGGGGACGAGTAATCAACTGAATGGCAGCTTCAGCAACGCGGCCTCTTCTCAACTGACAATTGCTGCTAATGGATCCGGTGATAGCGCCCTCACGATCGCGAGTGGCTTTACCAACTCGGGGACAATTCTCCTCGACAATACTGATACAGCTGGAAGGACCGCGTCACTGGATGTCACCGCCGGCACGTTGCTGAACACAAACATCATACAAACCACCAGCAGCGGCGGTCACGCGGGTGGAGATCGGAACCTTAACGCGACCATCGACAACCAGGGCACCATCGATGTCGACCACAACACTACCATCACAGCAACAGGAAACCTCGCGACACAAAACGGCACCATAGATGTCGCCACATTAAAAATCCTGAACGTCTCGGCAACTGGTGTAACGGTCGGCTCAAGCACAACCCTTCTGGGTGATGGCGAAATCAGGCTTAACGGTACGCAAACGCTTGAGCTGTTATCGGACTTCACTATTCCTGCGTCCGGACCAGACCTCAGTTTCTTCGGCAACGTCACCGTTAACGGCGGCGGGACCTTTATCGTGCCAAACGGTGCCTCGCAGAACATCTCCGGCGATACATTCAACGCCGCGCTGGATATCCAGAATGGCGGTACCTTTACAGCCAATGATGGCAGCAGCCAGATCAACGGCAATGTTACCCAGGCCGGTGATCTAAACGTTGAAGCAAACAGTGTCACTCACGCGGATCTGACGTTCGCCAACGGTTTTACAAACACCGGCAACATCACCCTGGACAACAGTTATACCCAGGCGCGTAACGCTACCCTGACGGTGACTGGCGGCACACTGGTAAATGCATCCGGTGCGTCTATAAAGAGTGAAGTGGGTGGCAACGTCAGCGGTTCAAGAGATATCAACGCTGCCATCGATAACCAGGGCACCATCGATATCAACCAGAGCACAAACATCACCACCACCGGCAACGTAGCGACAGAAAACGGTACGATTGATGTCGACACATCAAAGACACTCCACATTTCAGCAAACACCGTTAAGGTAGGTTCTGCGACGACACTGCTTGGTGACGGAGAGGTTCGACTGAATGGCACACCAACCCTGGAGCTGGTTTCAGACTTCACGGTACCTGCCTCAGGCCCCAACCTCAGTTTTTACGGCACGGTAACCGTAGGCGGTACGGGTGACTTCATTGTCCCCGGTGGTGCATCACAGAACATTTCCGGCGATGTCTTCAACGCCAGTGTCGATGTGGATATCCAAACCGGCGGCACCCTGACCGCCAATGATGGAAACAGTCAGATCTACGGTAATGTCACACAAGCCGGTGATCTTGACGTCGTGGCAACCAGCGTCACACATGCAACACTGACATTAGCCAACGGCTTCACCAATACCGGCAATATCACGCTGGACAACGGCCATACCCAGTCGCGGAACGCTACCCTGACCGTCACCAGCGGCACACTTGTTAATGCATCCGGGGCATCCATTACCACCGAAGTTGGTGGCAACGTCAGCGGTGCACGAGATATCAACGCTGCCATCGACAACCAGGGCACCATTGATATCAACCAGAGCACCAACATCACGACGACCGGTAACGTGGCGACGGAAAGCGGAACGATCGATGTCGACACAGGCAAAACGCTATTCATCTCGGCAAACACCGTTAAGGTTGGATCTGGGACAACGCTGGTGGGTGGCGGTGAGGTTCGACTGAACGGCACACCCACGCTGGAATTGGTTTCAGACTTCACGATCCCTGCGGCAGGCCCGAATCTCAGCTTTTACGGCACGGTAACCGTTGCTGGTACTGGTGACTTTATTGTCCCTGCTGGCGCAGTACAGAACATTTCCGGTGACACCTTCAACGCCAGCGTTGACGTGGATATTCAAAGCGGCGGTACCCTTACTGCCAACGACGGCGTCAGCCAGATCAATGGCAACGTCACGCAGGCGGGTGATCTGAATATCGAGGCAAACAGCGTTGCAAGCGCGGAGCTGACGCTCGCAAACGGATTTACAAACACCGGCAACATCACGCTGGACAACAACTACGCCACGCAGGCGCGCAACGCAACGCTCAACGTCACCACGGGCACACTTGTTAACGCCAGTGGCGGCATCATAAAAACAATGACGAGTGGTCATGGCAGTGGCTCTCGCACTATTAACGGCATCATCGACAACCAGGGCACCATCGATATCGATTTTGTCACCAGCATCTTCGCGAACAGCGCAAGTCAGCAGAACTCAGGAACCATTGATGTTGCCGCCGGCCGCACGTTGACTTACTCAGGTTCCAGCTCGACGTTCACGAATGCCGACGGCGGCAAGATCGAAGGTGCAGGTACCTTCGACGTGACTGCCCTGACTTTCAATAACGACGGCAAGATCGTCCCTGGTGGTGACAACACCGCTGGCATCCTGACGATTAATCACGGCACCAACACGTTTGGGCGCACATCAGACATCGATATCGAAATCGGTGGTACCACTGTGGGTACGCAATACGACCAGGTGGCGTTCAGCAGCGTTCCTAACTTCTCCGGCAGGCTGAAAGTCTCAGCCATCAACGGTCACGTGTTTACCACCAACAGCTTCAACGTCATCACCTGGGTTGGCGCACTTTCAAGCAAGTTTGATGAGTTTGAGGGCCTGGATGTTTATGACGCAGATGGCGTGGTTCTCGACTTTGCGCTCAATGCCAGTGACCTGACGCTGACGGCAACAACACCGGATGTCACGGGTACCGGCACAGTGGATGCAAGCGGTGGTACGTTGATTCGCGCCAGCAACAGCAACGACACCATCCAGAACGTCAGTTCCATGGACCACGTGTTTGCAGCGGGCGGCGATGACATCATCGAAACGGACAACACCTTTAAGCGAATTGATGGTGGCGATGGTGTTGATCAACTTCGCCTGTTCCAGAGCATCGACTATCGATTCGTTGATGGCTACACCATCGACAATATTGAAATTATCGACATCAAGGACAACGTCGCGCAGACCATACAGCTCGACAAAGATGCGATCTTCCGCCTGGTTGACGGTAACAATGCACTCACCTCGATTATCGACTCGCTGGTCCAGTTGTACGGCGACTTCTTTGAAAATGGTATCCAGTCGCTGACCGTGAACAGCGTGACCGCAGACTTCCATCGTCTTACTCATGACGGCGCTTCGATATTCATTGACCCTGAAGTTTCACTGGAAGTGAACCGATCTGATTCATCTGTCATCAAGTTCGGCGGCTCAGGCAACGATACCGTTTCAGGCTCCAGCAACGACGACATCCTGCGCGGCCGTGATGGTGATGACACGGTTAACGGTTTGCTCGGCAACGACATTGTTGATGGGGGCAAGGGCGCAGACTTCCTCGACGGCGGCATGGGTTCAGACACCATCACCGGCGGCGACGGTGATGATCGTATCCTCTATGAAGCGGGCGACACTTCCGTGATGGCGGCACCGGCATCGATTCACTCATTATTGATGGCGCAACGGTTTCTCTCGCCGGACTCAACACACTGACCAACATCGAGAAGATTGACCTGACCGACGCAAACAATCCTGGTGACGGTACCGTCGGCGACATCGTCAGTCTCGGTATCGCGGACATCCTGAATGGCTGGGTGGGTGATAACGCCCTGGATAGCCTGCTTGCAGATTCACGCGTGAAACTGGTTGTCGATGGTGACCTCGGTGATACCCTGCTGCTGGATGGCATTGATGCACTGACACTGAACCTCGCCAGCCTGCCCGCAGGTTGGACCGCGCCGTCAGGTGGCACAGAAAGTGATTACCTGGGTACCGGTACCAACTACCTCAAGTTGACCAATGGCACCATTGATCTCTATATCCACGAGGATATGGCCAACGCCTCTTAATCGAACAGCTTGTCTGCAGACGCAAACAGCAGATAAACCACCAACCCGAACAACGTCACACCCGCTGCAACCTGAAACACCAGCGCCCAGGAGCCCGTCAGCTCCAGGATCAGGCCACTGACAAACACACCGATGATGCCGGGTATCGTGCCAGCGGTGTTGGTAATCCCCATCAGCGTGCCCGCATGACGCGGTGCAATGTCCATGTGATTGACCGCAAACCCGCCAGTCACAAACGCACCAAGCGCACTGCCTGTTGTCATGATGGCAATCGCAAGCCAGACATCATCAACGCCACCAACAAAGAAGAGGCAGACCGATATGCCCCCAAAGCCGATGGTCATCATCATCTTGCGTACCTTGATCACGGCCATGCCATTACCGATCAGACGGTCGGCGATATTACCGGCGATGTTGAGGAAAAAGAATGAGGCAACGTGGGGAATCATGGTGAACCAGCCGACAGACGCGTAATCAACGCCAAGGCCCTTGTTCACAAACGTCGGTAACCATGACAAGAGGACATAGAGAGACCAGTTGTTGCAGAAGTGCGCGGTGACGATCGCCCACACCGGTGCACACTTAAGGAACGCAAGAATAGACGGGCTGCCCTCGGGTGTTTCTGCGTCGTTTTCATCCGCCTGCCGGATATGCGCAAGTTCTTCCTCGGTCATCTTCGGATGATCAGCCGGGTCAGATGTTGCCATGGCATGCCAGAAGAACCACCAGATGAGGCCGACAACGCCAAACGAATAAAACGCCCACTCCCAGCCCCATGACTGAACCACGATCGGCGTAACCACGAGCGCAAACACGGTGCCGATCGGGATACCACTGTTGGTAAACCCGATAGCACGGGATCGCTCTTTCAGGGGAATCCACTTGGCATAGGTTGAATAGATAGAAGGAAACGTCACCGCCTCACCCATACCCATCAATATGCGGGTCACAATAAGCAGCGTCAGGCCGATCATTGCAGCGGGCGGCGTCAGGATCGTGAAGATTGACCACAACACCACGCCTGCACCGAGGACCACTTTGCCGCCGAACCGGTCTGAAAGTTTGCCGCCAATAATCTGCAGCAGCAGGTAACCAACGAAAAACGCTGACAGTACAGTCCCCTGGGTCTGCATGCTCCAGCCCAGGTCCTCAGCCATGGGTATGATCGCAACCGATATATTGACCCGATCGATATAGCAGATGAACACCGCCAGGAAAGACAAGCCGACAATCTGGTAACGACGTTGGAAGGAGGCCATGATGTTATTCCTGTTATCGTTTCAGCCATTAAACATGATGCGCAGGAGGTTCCACAAATGATCCTGGTGACAGGTGCGAACGGCAGGGTTGGTCGACTGGTTGTGCGCGAGCTGGCAAAGCTCGGCGAAAAACCTCGCGTCATGGTGAGGGATACCCAAACAGCCACCGAACGTTTCGGTGACACGGCCGAGGTGGTCGCCGGTGACCTGACAGACCCGGCATCCATTGCTGCCGCGATGGATGGCGCGACCTCTGTGTTCCTGTGTTCACCCGTTGATCCGGACCAGGTCACAACGCACGGCAACGTTGTAAAAGCAGCCACAGCGGCTGGTGCCCATGTCGTCAAGATGTCCGGACTCGCAACATTTCCAGGATCATACGTCGACAGCGGTCGCTGGCACGCAGAGACTGAATCCCAGATAGAGGCAAGCGGTCTGACCTATACCTTCCTGCATCCCTACTTCTTCATGCAGAACCTGGCTTTCCAGATTGGAGCGGCAAGAGACAAAGGCATCATCGCGAGCGGTGTCACCGAGGCGCCGATCACCATGGTCGATGTCCGCGATATCGCTGCCGTTACTGCACGCGTCCTGGCAGACCCGGGCGTAGCCATAAACGAGCGCCTGCCGCTCACTACAAGCACACCGGTTACCTTCCAGGACATTGCGACAATACTGACGGATCTGCTCGAGCGACCTGTTACCTTCAAAGCGCAATCATCTGACGAGATCGCCGAGAACCTCAGGAAGGGCAATATGCCGGAGTGGCACATCAATATCATCGTGAACTTCAACCGGGCGTTTAACGAGGGCCTTGCAAGCGAACCTCACCCGGCAGTAAAAGAGATCCTTGGCAGAGAACCCATCGACGTCAGGTCCTGTCTTGAGACACTGATCAGCGGTGAGACCAGCGACAGCAACCCCTTTCCGAGTTGAGCCTGCTAACATCACGCGTTACTGAACTGCATTTTTGACGGAGACGAATATGTCGAACCCATGGATTTTTATGGGCGTGGACCGTTCACACTTTTCGGCCAAGCTGCGACCGGCTGTACGTTACAAGCAGATCCACTGCGTTGAATATCCGCCCAACATGCAGCAGATACAGGACCGCACCGGGGTTGGCTTTGTACCGGTGCTCATCTCTCCGGAAGATGAAACTTTCCAGGACACAACCGACATCATCGATATGCTCGAGCAGCGCGTCCCGTCGCCGCCACTCATCCCGACACATCCAGTGGACCTGGCAGTAAGCCGCTTGATTGAGGTCTATGCAGACGAGTTCTTTCCCATGGTGTCGATGCGTACCCGCTGGGCTTATGAAGAAAACAACAAGGAGCTGCGGCGGGCTTTTGCGGCCTTCAGTTTCTCAGAGGAACAGGGCAACAATGTTGCCAATTTGATGAGCTCCTACCTGCCAATGCTGGGGGTGACGGAGGCATCTATCCCTGCAATTGATGCGCATACAACCGAGATGCTGAAACTGCTGGATGCCCACCTGGCGCGACATCCTTTCCTGCTGGGTAATCGAATCTCACTTGCCGATTGCGCGCTGATGGGTCCGCTCTATGCGCACCTCTTCCTCGATCGTGTCACACGCAAGCAACTACTCGATGACGCAATCCATGTCTGCATGTGGATCGAACGCTGTAATCGGCCTGTCCCGGAAACCATGCAGGACTGGTTCGAATCAGACTACCCGGAAACATTGCAGTCGATTCTAAGTTTGATCGGCACGGATGCTGTGCCCCTCCTGCGTGATCATGCGCAGGCTTTTGCCACGTGGCGAAACAGTAATCCCGACGAGAAGGATCTACCGCGTATCGTTGGCACATACGACACAAGCTTTCGAAACGTCGCCGTATCCCCGGGTATCCGCTGCTACGTCAGCTGGAAGATACAGCGGCTGCAGGAAGCTGCAGCGGACGCACAGGTGAAAAGTGTATTCAGCAACTGCGGCTGCGATGATCTGCTCGACCTTACCCTTCCATCCCTGAAGAAGCAGGATTTCGAGCTGGCATTCGCATAGGCATCTAGATAGGTTGAACCTGCGCCCGCACAACCTGTGGTTGACTCAGCGCCAGCACGATAACAACCGCCAGCGTCACAAACGACAGCACAGGGAACAACACCTGTAACGTGAGCCATTGCCCCAGCATGGCAACAGGCATGGTCATCAGCTGCGCAAACGCCATGTTGAGCTGGAAGATGCTCATCACCCTGCCCCGCACTTCGCTTTCCACCAGGTGTTGAATCAGTATCGTGCTCGACACCATGGTGATGCTCATGCCGGCGCCAAGGGCAATGTTGCCGATGATCGCGTTGAGGGGCGTTGGCTCGTAAACAAAGATGACAAAGCCCAGCGCAAAAATTACTGCACCAACTACCACCAGCGCACCCCGGTATCGAAAGTTAACGAGGCGCATCATGATGATCGCTGCAATAAACGATCCCACGCCCCAGAACATCACGATATAACCCATGTCTGCGATAGGTACTTCAACAACCGCGGTGATCCACGAGGGCCCAAGGCTGGCCGTAGCGGGATAGCCGAGGCTCATCATCAGCACGATCAGCGTGATAACCCACAGCAGCACATTATGATGCCTGGCGTAGCTCAGACCGATTCGTATGTCGTTAACCGCTTCTAAAAAGCCGTACCGCTTGCTGCCTGCAGCTGCACGACCCTCCGCTTCATAGTGCATCACCGACAACATCAGGATCGCTGCAACATGGCCCGCTCCACTGACGAGGTAGGCACCAGCAAATCCAAGATGATGAATGATGAGGCCGGTGAACATCATCGCAATCGGCATGGCGATCTGCGCCACGACCTGATTGAGTGACATACCGGCCGGGGTCAGCTTCATCCCCAGGATATCCGGCACGATGGCTAGGCGTGTCGGCGCATCGATACTCTGCAGACCCGCGGTAAGGAAAGTCAGCAGGAAGAAAAGCCCAAAGCCAACAGCGTCACCAACACTGAGATACATCAGCAGCGATATCAGCAGTGTCCCAATAAGCTGCACCAACTGCACACCCACCAGCAGCCACTTGCGATTAAATCGATCAGCCAGAGCGCCGCCGTACAACCCGAACGTCAGCGAACCAAGTCCTCGACTGGTTGCGATGAGCGCCACGAGGATCAACCAGACGTCTTCTGGGGCATAATGCTGCACCCACAGTATCTGGGTGATAAATTGCAAAGGCATCAACATCTGGCCAATTGCAAAACCACCCAGCAGCCACCTGAAATCAGGATTGGCCAGGGGAGCAAGCGCGCCTGTTTTTTCGTTCTGTTGCACGGTAGTGGCTACTGCTGTGAGGGCGGTCCAGGCGGTTTGAAAGAAACGCTCAAGCAGCCCGGAATAACCTAAACTACCACGCTAGATGGCTAGCCTGCATCTTTCATCAAATCCACAACGAACTTGAAGTACAAAGTGATTTCACAGAATCTGCGTAACTACCTGAGACTACAGCATCTAACAGCTAGCTTAAGTGGTTTGGTGAAAGATGCAGGCTAGAACTCAAAACAACTACTATCGCTGGTGCCTGCTTGCAGGGGTCTGGCTGCTTTACGGCTCATTCGGCCTTGCCGCGACAAGCCTCGCCCCGCTGGTGCAGTACATCCGTGATGATCTGGCTATGTCAGCCGCGGCGATGGGTGTCATCCTCGGCATCTGGCAGTTCGTCTACATCGGCTCAGCAATCCCATGCGGCATGCTGCTCGATCGCCTCGGGCCTCGCTGGGCCCTGACTATAGGCGGCGTCATCATCGCCCTGTCACTGTTATTACGAGGCTTTGCCGATGACTTCTACGGGCTGATGTTCGCCGTGATGTTGTTCGGTGTAGGTGGACCAATCGTTTCTGCGGGGGCTCCCAAGGTTGTGACGGGTTTATTCAGCGGATCAGATCGCGGTCTTGCCATGGGTATTTACATGACGGGTCCGGCCATTGGCAGCATCGTGTCACTAACCCTGACGCATCCGATTCTGCTCCCAGCCCTGGATGATTCATGGCGCAACATCATGTTCCTCTGGACAGGCGTGGCGCTTGCGGCGAGCGCAATATGGCTGTTTCTTGCACAGCATTCGATGATGGATAACGACACCAGTGGCCAGGTCGCTGGTGGGTCAAACCAGTTTCGGGTGTTCAGGCTGATCATGCGCGAACCGGCAGTGATCGTGGTGCTGCTCATGAGTGTTGGCGTGTTTCTCTTTAATCACGGTTTGAACAACTGGTTACCGGAGATACTGCGCCATGGTGGTATGACGCTGACAGAAGCCGGTTACTGGGCGGCAATCCCGACGATTATTGGTATCGCGGGCTCTCTACTCATTCCACGACTTGCGACACCAGAGCGCCGCTTCAATATCCTTATTGGTCTGGCTGCTGCTGCTGTACTGGCAAGCCTGTTGTTGCAGGTCCAGAACGACGCTTCCTTGTTTACCGGCCTGATTCTGCAAGGGATCGCCCGCTCATCGCTGATGACCATCTTGATACTGACATTGGTTGAGTTACCCGCCATCGGTGAGAAATATGCAGGCGTGGCAAGTGGGTTCTTTTTCTCTGCGGCTGAGGTTGGTGGTGTGCTTGGCCCGGTGAGTATCGGTTTGATATTCGATCTTACCGGCGGCTTCAGTGCAAGCCTCTACTTCCTTTGCGCGGTGGCTGTGTTGACCACCCTGGGGGCCTTTGCACTCAAACGGCTTAGCCAGGAGAAGGCCGCTTAAAAACCAGCTACCTTCTCAAGAGTGGTTCCCCTGATGGATTGCATCAGGTGCAATCCACCGGTGATCAGCCTGACAGGCGGCGGCGCGGCAACTTCTTTTGCAAAGGCAGGATTTTTCGCGAGTTCGTCATACCAGGCGTGCACGCCGGGATGCAGCCGCGCAAACGGGTACCCGGCAGCCATCAATCGGTTGGTAGAGATAAACCAGGCGACATCGAGCAGCGTGATGGCATCGCCCCTTAAATATCTCGTCTCTCTGAGATCGACCTCGAACCGGTCGTACACAGCTTTGAAATTATTAGCGGCCTGCCTTGCTGCATCGTCCGTCACGCCCTGTTTTGCGTAGTCGTTCCAGAAAGCGAGTTCAATCTCCTTATGTGGGTCTTTCTCACCACCGATGATGCCCTGGTCTTTCTCGTAAGCTTCTATGGCGCCCGGCTTTTTCTGGGCCAGGAACTTCGGAAATACAAACCGCATGGTCAGTGTGCGGATGTCGAGATGAAGATCATCCTCTTCCTTCAGGTCACTGATCATTTCATTGTGCTGATCCGGCGGGATCAACTTTGGGTCAGGAAAGGTGTCGTCCAGATACGCGAGGATATCGTTACTTTCTATGTGCACTACACCGTCGTGGACCAGCACCGGTACCAGTCCGCGCGGGTTGATGCCCAGGAACCAGGGTTTGTAGTTTTCCTGGGCGGCAAGGTTCAGGTGATGCGACTGCCATTCAATCCCTTTCAGATTGAGAAAGATGCGCGTCTTCTGGGAACAACTTGAACCGAAAAAGTGAATGAGGTGAATACCTTGCCAATCCAGCACCTCACGGGTTTTTATGTCATTTTCGTTGAGTCGCATATCAATCGAGGCTGCCAGCAAATGCCTTGAGTTCCTGCTCCACGCCTGCGACCGCGCTGGTGGCAGCATCCGGACCCATCAACGTGTTCTGCACCAGTATTTCCTGAACATCGGTGATGCCGATGGAAGCAAGCCAGGCCTTCATATAGGTCGACTGGAAATCCAGCGGATCCGGTTGTCCGTCTTTTGGTGAGTAGTCACCGCCGCGCGCATAAACCAGGAGCGCCTTACCGGACGCGAGACCTCGTGGTCCATCTGCGTCCCGCGTAAACGTGAGACCGGGATGGTTAATGGCGTCGATGTAATGCTTCAATCGGTATGGAATATGGAAGTTCCACATAGGTATCCCCATGAGATAGTAGTCTGCACTGAGGAACTGATCCACGAGTCGGGTCACTTCTGCCCATTGTTTTGCTTCCTCATCCTCGAGGGGCATCGACATGAAGTTCTTGATCTTCGCCGCTGTCACTTCCAGCGTCACATCAGGCAGTTCCGCGTCAAACAGGTCGATGCGATCAACCTCAACTGTCGGGTTCAGTGCCCCCAACACCACGTCGGCGGCTTGAGCTGCAGCGGACATCGGTCCGCGTGGGGAGGCGTTCAGGTAAAGGAGTCTGGACATGTGGGTACCTAAGAAAATTCGGGTCCAGACTAAAAGAATTTTGTGGGTAGGGCTAGATCTCTCCGTTTCGTAACCCGGTCGACGCGACCCACATTACGATGTCATCTCGACCGGAATGGCCGAAGGCCATGGAGCGGAGAGATCTCGTACTCGCGAGCCTCTGAGAAAGATGTCTCCGCTTCGCAGCCCCTGGCTGCTACGGTCAGCGTGACCCGGTCGACATGACGAGTGGTGTCGCCACCCTATCTCGTGAAGCTCAAGACCCAGCCAATCGAGCCTCCACCCACTCAGCATCAACAAAAAACCGATCCACCTCAGGCGTCGTCTCAGGCCTCGCCAGCAGGTAGCCCTGCACCATTTCACAACCTGCGGTCTTGAGGAACTGGAGCTGGTCCGATTCTTCAATACCCTCAGCTACCACACGGATCCCCAGCTTCTTCGCCATCAGGATGATTGCCGTAATAATATTCTGGCTCGCTTCACTTTCTAACACATCGATAATAAAGCTACGGTCAATCTTGAGTGCATAAAACGGGAACCGGTGCAGGTAGCTGAGAGAGGAGAAACCTGTACCGAAGTCATCGATGGAGACGAAGATGCCTTCGTCCTTGAGTCGTTCAATCACACTGAGCGCGTTCTCCGGGTTGCGAATAACCGCGCTTTCAACAATCTCGATTCGAATGCCATTTCTTGGCACACCGTATCGATCAATCTCGCGGGTCATGTATTCAACAATTGCGTCGTCGTCGAAGTGCCGTGACGAGAGGTTAATGTTGATATAGAAATCCGCGGGGAAGCCTTCTTTCTGCCAGCGCGCAAGCTGCTTGCAGGCGGTGGTGATCACCCAGAGTCCGATATCTTCTATCAGCCCGTTTTCTTCAGCGACGGCCAGCAGTTCGCCTGGCGCGATATTACCTCGGGTTGATTTGGTCCAGCGCAGCAGTGCTTCAACGCCAATCGCATCCGGTTCATCACAGCCGTCAATCGAAAAGATAGGCTGGTACACAAGGTAAAGCTCTTCGTTATCAATCGCCTGCCGGAGCGCGGTTTCAATATCGAGGCGTTTCGCTGCCTGCTTGCGCATGGTGGTATCAAACGGCACAACCATGCCCTTGCCCTTGTCCTTTGCTGCATACATCGCGATGTCTGCATCACCCAGCACAATCTCAACACTGGCATCGGGGTCGTCGATCAGCACCAGGCCGACACTAAAAGTCAGGTTAACGATCTTATTCTGTACACGCAGCGGCCGCTGCAGCTTCTCAAGCAGGCGAGTTGCCAGCATGTGCGCAATATCACTGGTAGTGGGGTCTTCGAGTAGTATCACAAACTCATCACTGCCCAGCCTGGAAACTGTATCAGCTGCCCTGACAATATTGGTGAGGCGCTCTCCCAGGGACACAAGCACATCGTCACCAAAGCCCTGCCCCATGTTGTTGTTGATCGTCTTGAAGTTATCAATGTCAATGAAGAGCAGCGTAGCGTTCAGATCGGAGTTGCGCTTTAGTCTCGTCAGGATGTGCTGGATCCTATCCACCAGCAATGTGCGATTGGGAAGGCCGGTCAGGTAGTCGTGTAACGCTTCATGACGAAGGCGCTCTTCACGCTTTTTCTGCTGGCTGACGTCGTGGATCAAACCAAGGATTTTCTCGGTGTTACCATACTCGTCCGTTACAACCCTGCCGGATATCTGTACAAATATTTTCTCTCCCTTCCGATCGAGGCAGACCGCTTCAACACGCCTCGTTTCATCGTCACCATCCAGCTTCCCGTACAGGTTCATCAAGCGGTTGCGCTCGTACTCCGGGAACACCTCCATCAGGATGGAGTCCGGTACCCAACCTGGTTCCGCTTCTATCTGCAGCGTGGTGATAACTCGCCTGTTTAGGAAGATCTCCCGGCGGGAGATATCCCACTCAAATACACCGCTGTTCGATGCGTCGAGAATGTCGTGGTAACGGGCGTTGCGGGCCTGGGTATCCTTCCCCGGCCCAAACAGGCCTTGCATGACCTGCCCGGTAAGTTGGCGAACTGTCTTCAAGATCACACCTCCATGTGACTTAATCGCTAAAAAAGCTCGATCTCGCCGGAAGCAAGATCGGTCTGTTGTACTGACTGCGGCCGCGTGGCCTCTTCGAGTCTTTCCCTGACATTTCGAAGCACGCGACTGCCCTCGTCCATCAGTGTCACATCGGATGTCATGTCCGCTGAGCTCATCAGCAGGTTTGAGATATCCGACAGGACATCGCGGGTAATCTCCATCCGTTCAATGTGATGCTCAATGATCTGCGACACGATATCGTCGAACTGCAGCGCAGCGACTGCGTCCTTGTAGGACTGATCAGAAACACCGCCGGCCACAGACTGCATACTCGTGAATGTGCCTCGCAACGTCTGCGCCGCTTCGTTAACGATATCCTTTATGCGGTTGGAATCACCGATGACATGTTCATATTCCTGCAGCAACAGCGGCACGATCTCTCCCGCAACTTCCCGCGTAAGGACTTCTCGTGGATCGTAGTTGAGCGCCACTTCTCTAACTGGTCTTTCCATTTCCCTATCCATTAAACAGCGTGACGTCATTACCGGTTCTGGTGGTAGATAACGCCTGGCTGTACCTGGCCTCTCGATCACCCAGCGTAGATCCTTTAATACGTCGTAGTTTCCTGACCATGACCTTACCGGTAACAGGAAAGTAGTTGAGTTTTCGCGGCAGGCTGCCCCCTAGATCCTTGGCCTCGGTTTCGAAGTTCTCGATACGCAGGTACTCCGAGATGAACAGGATGTTGCGTTGTCCGACTTCTGAATCGATGTCGAGGACCCGCGCACCCCCAAAAATCTTGAATTCCAACCTGTGACGTTGCCCACCGTGGGTCAGGATGCAGTTGATCAAACGTTCCATGGCCACGTTGCCATACCGGCCTGCCACGCTGAGTAGTTTGTTGGGCAGACTGCCCTCATAGGTATCGACATGCGGCAGCATGAAGTGATTCATACCGCCAATGCCGTTCACGCGGTCACGTACACAGGCAGCAACACATGAGCCGAGGACGGTTGAAATCAACTCACCGGAGCCTGTCACGTAAAATTCGCCCGGCAGTATTTTTGCCGCCAGCATTTTGTGACGATGATCCCAGTACCGATTAATGTCAGCGAACTGGTCATCAATCAGTGGGCCGGGTTCAAGTGGCATCGCCTGGTTCACGCAGCGTCGCCCATCGAAGATGCGGGTGTTGTACTCATACCAAGGGGCACCTGCATACCGAGCATCGTGGTCACACCTGTCAGCGCACTGGATTCGCCCTGCCAGCTGACCTGGAGATGCTGGCCCTGCATAGCGCGGACAAAACTGAGCAGCAGCTGAGCGCCGGCCGTGTCCACTTCCCTCACCTCGCTCACGTCAATCACCACATCATGAGAGTCTTCCAGCACAGACAGGAACTCTGCCTTCATTGTGCCTGTGTCTCTCACCGTGAGTGAGCCTGCAAGTGTTAATCCGGATGTCATTCCCTGAACCTCTTCTATCGTCGTTCGCGGATCAGCCCGCGGCAGTTACTTCTTGCTGGTCTTCAACCGCGAGCAAGTTGTGATCCAGGACGCCGCTTACAATAAGCGAATCGATGTCCAGCATGATGATCATTTTTTCACCTATGGAAGCGAGGCCGGTCACGAACATCTTGACGACATTTGACGCAAGATCCGGTGTATCGCTGACATCATCAGCGCTGATCGCGTGTACATCCGAAACGCCATCAACAACAATGCCGATAACCCGGCCGCCAAGTTCCTTTGCCAGCTTGACGAGGATGATCACGGCCGTGCTGTTGTCGTCCGCAGCAAGAGAAAATCTCACCCGCAAATCAACGATTGGCACAACCGCCCCACGCAGGTTAATAACCCCAAGCAGGTAGTCCGGCGTGTTCGGTATCCGGGTGGTTTTTTCAAAACCACGAATCTCCTGCACCTTTAATATGTCGATGGCGTATTCCTCACCCGCCAGGACAAAGGTCAGGTACTGGGTGTTTTCTGCCAGGTCTGCTTCCAGGATCTGTTCAGCTTCCATGCTTTTAAAAAAACTCCAAAGTTAGATCAGGATCTCTTCCCGCTTGGAATGCCGCAGCAGGCCTGACATATCAAGGATCATGGCAACGCGGCCATCACCCAGAATAGTCGCGCCTGAAATCGTCGGCACATTCCTGAAATTGGTCTCAAGGCTCTTCACAACAACCTGTTGCTGCTCCAGTACCTCATCTACCAGCACCCCATAACGTTCCATCGCATCAACAATGACCAGGATGCCATCGGTTGCTTTCTCGTAATCGGCACTGACGTTGTAAACATCCTTCAACGGCACGATCGGGATGTAGTCATCTTCAAGCCGGTACATCGCTGTGTGCCCGGCAATCGAGCGGTGTTCTTCTTCCATCATCTGCGTCGACTTTACGATCGACAGCAGGGGAATGACGTAGACATCACGTCCAACCCTGACAAGCTGGCCTTCAATAATGGCGAGCGTCAGCGGCAACTTGATAACAAACGTCGTACCGCGACCGTCCGTTGACATCACGTCTATGTTCCCGCCGAGCTGTTCTATATTGTTCTTGACGACGTCCATGCCAACGCCGCGGCCCGAGACATCCGACACCTCGGTAGCCGTACTGAAGCCCGGTGCAAATATCAGGTGGTCAATCTGGGTATCACTCAACTCAGCACCTGCGTCAATGACGCCCTTGGCAATTGCTTTTGAGACAATCAGGTCACGCGACAGGCCCCTGCCATCGTCGCTTACCTCGATCATGATGCAACCGCCTTCATGGTAGGCGCGCAGTTCAACCACACCTTTTGCAGGCTTGCCTGCTGCGAGCCGCTCATCCGGGGACTCAATGCCATGGTCGAGCGAGTTTCTCACCAGGTGTGTTAAGGGGTCAGTAATTTTCTCCAGCACCGTCTTGTCGACCTCGGTGCTGCGTCCGTTCATCACCAGCTCGACGTCTTTGCCAAGGTTCTTGGAAAGATCGTGTACAAGGCGAGGGATACGCTGGAACACGGTATCGATTGGTAACATCCTGATTCGCATGGCCTGCTCCTGCAGGTCACGTGTGTTCTCTTCAAGCTGCTCGATATCCCTTGCAAGCTGGTGTCGGTCTACCGTGTCGTCGAGGTTCTTGAAACGGGATAACATGGATTGGGTAATAACCAGCTCACCCACGAGGTTGACGAGGTCATCCACCTTATCGATGTTGACCCTGATGGATGTGACTTCCGGCGTCGCGGCCGTCACGGTATCGAGACTGCTTTCCTCTTCTGCAACCGGCGCCGGTGCAGCAAGGGTGGCACCGTCTGCCGCGATGGTGACCTCAGCATCATCAGCGACCCATTCAAACACCTCGTAAAGCTCACGCTCGGTGGCGGACGCATCGTTGAGGTAGATCTGCCAGGAGAGGTAACACTCTTCCGGGTCAAGATCATCAAAGTCGGGAAGCGCCCCCGTATCAAGGGTGACCTGCATGGAACCGAACTCCTGCAGCTCTCTCAGGATCCGGTACGGATCGTTACCGGACGCAAACAGGTTTCGATGCGGCAGGAAGCTGATGTGCCAGGAAGTGGAGGTTTCTTCCGGTTGTAACACCTCGGCCCCGACCGCAACATCACTGGCGGTGAAGTTGCTGAGCTTTTCCGTATGCTCAAGCAGTACCGCTTCGTCTACCTCGCGTGAGGCCTGTGACTCGGTCAGCAGGTGCTTGAGATAGTCAGTCGCCTCAAGTAACAGTTGTGTCAGTTCATCCGACACCGCGATATCACCACTGCGCAAATCATCCAGCAGTGTTTCAAGTACATGGGTAAACCCGGTGACCTGCTCAAAGCCAAACGTTCCCGCACCACCCTTTATCGAGTGTGCCGCACGAAAAACATTGTTGATGACCTCATCATTCACACGGCCAGGCTCAAGCCCTAACAGGCCTGCTTCCATGATGCCCAGTCCTTCAAAGGCTTCTTCAAAGAAGACCTCGTGAAACTGAGACAGGTCGATCTCGTTTGCCATGACTCGCGTTCCTTCGCGTATCGCTTATCAGAGAATCCGTCTGATCGTTTTCAGCAACCCTTCCGGGTCGAAAGGTTTGACCACCCAACCGGTGGCACCAGCTGCCTTGCCGGTCAGCTTTTTGCCGACACCGCTTTCTGTCGTCAGCACAAGGATCGGCGTGTACTTATAGGCGTCGAGCTTGCGAAGCTCAGTGATCAGCGTGATGCCATCCATCCGCGGCATGTTCACATCCGTGACGACAGCACTGACCGGGTTATCACTGGCAAATTCGAGCGCTTCAACACCATCGCATTTCACATGCGATTCAAAGCCAGCGGACTCGAGGGTAAAGCTCACCATATCGCGAATCGATGCGGAATCATCGACCACCAGGATGGTCTCCTTGCGGGCCACACTATTCATAACACTCCTCCTTGTGAGATAACATTGCTTTGTTTCTTCCCGTTTCTTTTGCCTGGTACAGCGCCTCATCCGCGCGCTCTATCAGTTCTTTATCACTCAACCTTTCCTTGCCGTTGGCTGATGCAACACCAATAGACAGCGACACCCGGTCGACGGCCTTTGATGTCTTATGCGGGATGGCAAGGTCCTCAACTGCACGGATCATGTGTGAGGTCATGCGAAATGCGTCACGCACATCAGTGTCCGGCAGCAGTACAACAAACTCCTCGCCGCCATAACGCGCCACCAGGTCTGTGGCGCGCTGGAAACATCCATCAATCGCTTTTGCGACTTTCTGCAGCGCCGTGTCACCGGCGAGGTGTCCGTAGGTGTCGTTGTATTGTTTGAAGCAGTCGATATCGCAGAGCATCAGCGACATCGGTGTGTTGTTGCGAGAGCAGCGAGCAATTTCAATCGCGATGCGCTCATCAAAACTGCGCCGATTAGAAATCTGTGTAAGCCCGTCGAGACGCGCAAGGTTCTGCAGCACCTGGTTGACGTTCTGCAGTTCCGCATTCACTTCATGCAGTCGTGCCTTCATCTCAGCAATTCGGGTCAGGGCCTTGATCTGGCCGAGCAGCTGTACGGTGTTGACCGGCTTCTGCAGGTAAACATCCGCGCCAAAATTCAGCGCACGCTGGATGTAATCATCCTCATCATGTGCTGACAGGAAGATGATAGGTATCCAGTCATCATCGGCACCGCGGATCTGTTCTGTTGCTTCAAAGCCGTCCATCTCAGGGCATCTCAGCGTCCATCAGTACCAGGTCGATATCACCCTGGTCCCTGAATATCTGCACCGCCTCCTGGCCGTTGCCAGCTTCCACCACCTCGTGTCCCGCGGCCTGCACAGTTGCCACCAGGATCATCCGAATGGCACGGGCGTCTTCTGCTATCAGGACTTTCATCAGGCACTCATGCGATCAAGTGGGTCAAGTGGAGTCACCTTCAGCTTTTCTGTCTCTTCACCCTTGGTGAGGTTGCTCATTGCTGTTGCCACCAGGTAACCGGTTTTGGGCGGTCCTGTTTCCGCCGTGGCACCGCATACGCCAATACTGATTTCTGGTGTGAGGTAGCCAGCACGGGTCTGGTAGCTCTTCAGGGACAACCCTTCAAGGAAGCGCTGATATGACTGTTCCTTGCAGTGCTCAAGGCTTTCATGCTGCATGATGATGGCGAAGGTGCCTTCATCAAAAAAGGTGACAATATCGAGCGGTCGAACCAGCCGCCGGACTTTTTCCCCAACGCCAACGGTGAGTTCCTGCGCGATCTGTTCGCCGTGCTCTGCCTTGATGTCCTTGATATCCATGATCTTGATGAGCAGCAGCGCAACACAGCCGCCCCTCGCCTCGATCTGGCGAATGGTATCGTCCAGGCCGCGCATCGCCTGTCGCCTGTTGCCGAGACCCGTCAACGGATCCAGCAGCTGGCCTTCTTCGAGATGACCACATCGATTCTTGAGTGCACCCAACTGGCTGAGCAGCGCATTGGTCTGCAACGAGACCCGCTCACCGGACATGACCTGCGGGGCAAGGCGAAACGGCAACTGGTCGAGCGAGAGTATCGAGTCGACGTTTGCCTGGGTCGCGTATTCGCATGATTCATGCTGGGCATCCTTAGAGACAAGGATGATATAGGTGAAGCGCTGTTCCGCCTTTTCGATTTCACGCACGTTGCCGGCCAGCTCATAACCGTCGATATCAGGCATCTCCGCATCCATGATGAGTATGTGGGGCGCTTCGTGCTCCATCTTCTGCAGACCGGTAATGGGATCTTTGCAGAGCGTGACATTGCTGAAGTTGTTTCGACGCAGGATATTCTCGTAGCTGATGCCGTTCTGGACGTCGGCGATGATGAGTATCTTGCTAGATGATGCGCGCATAATGTTTGCCCTGCGTTAAATCTCTTCCAGGTCGCTGTCGAAGCGACTTTCAAAATCCGCCCGCCACCTCTCGGCTTCATCCACATCGAGGATATGCACACCGGCCTGGTACAGGTCACCGCCGCCTTCTACCCACTTCACCTGACCTGTCAGGCGATACAGCACAATCGGGTATCCTGTCGGGGCAACCGTCATGTTGATGATTGTGTCGATGGAAATCGGTTCAGGCAGCAAAACACCCAGGCCGCTGCGGGTGACATCCAGGACCGAACCCTTGATGGTGTGGCCAATCAGGTCAGGCGCCTGCCTGCTTTCATAAATGCTGAGAAAAACATGCGTGCTGGTCCTGATCCGTCTCTCACGGCGGGCACTCCCCTCAACACCACCGTCTGCAGGCTTAAGAAAACGTGCTGCTTCAATGATTTCCGGATTCTGGCTGAGAAAGTCCTGGATGTCGGCCTCACCACGAATGCCACGGACAATGGAAAGGTCACCGTAGTTTTCCTGCAACCAGGCAAGGAACAGCTGCGCTTCTGTATCTTGCGTTGCACTGAATCTTGACGGCCAGGCGAGATAGAGACGCAGCAGCTTCTTGGCGCGGGCGCCGTTCAGCCAGTCATTGGAAGCCTCAGCATTCATCATTAGTTCCTAATCCGGTACTGCGGAGCAGCAGTACTAGAAATGCTCCCATTCGGTATCGTCGTGAACACCTTCGAGTACCGCAGATGCACTTTCCGGCTGGCGACGCTGCTCACGGATGGTGGCCTGCGCACGCGGCGACGTATTGGTCTGGTCGATGATCTGCTGGAACGACTGGGCAGAGGGCTGTTGCCCCAGCGTCCGGGTAGCACCAGCATCAATACCGGTGTTAAAGAATGAGATCAGCTTCAGCAGTTCACGCGCCTGGTTATCAACCGTTTCACTGGCCGCCGCAGCTTCTTCCACCAGCGATGCATTCTGCTGCGTCATGTCATCCATCTGCAGGATGGCACGATTCACCTGGGTAATACCGTCAGACTGTTCACAACTGGCCGATGCAATCTCGGCAACGTTGTCGCTCACCTTAGCGATCGATTCGACAATCTCCTTCAGACGTTCACCAGTGGCATTCACTAGCTCCGTGCCGTTATCCACCTTGTGCACACTGTCGTTGATAAGCTCCTTGATCTCCTTGGCTGCAGTGGCACTGCGGCCGGCAAGATTCCTGACTTCACCTGCGACAACCGCAAAACCCCTGCCCTGGTCACCCGCTCTGGCAGCCTCGACCGCAGCGTTGAGCGACAGGAGGTTAATCTGGAATGAGATATCGTCGATGACTGCAATGATTTCCGAGATGCGCTTGCTCGATTCGTTGATCTCGTTCATCGCTTCTACCGCATCAACCGCAATCGTGCCGCCTTCCTTGGCTCTCTCGCGTGCCTCCACGGCAAGCAGGTTAGCCTGGTCGGCATTCTCTGCATTCTGGTTCACCGTGCCAGTCATCTCTTCCATGCTGGCAGCAACCTCTTCCAGGCTGGATGCCTGTTCCTGGGTGCGCTGGCTCAGGTTGGTATTGCCCTGGCCGACCTGCTCCGACGCCACACTGACTTCCTCAGCGCCTCGCCTGATACCACCGATAACTTCACGCAACTTACTGTTGGTTGAAGCAATTGCGCCTGCAACACCTGACGAGTCAGACAGTTGTGTATAGGTGAGATCACCGTCGGAAAGATGCCGAGCGACATCGAGCAGTTCCGCAGGATCAGCGCCGAGCTGCTGCAGCACTGTGCGAGTGATGTAAAAACTGAGGCCAAGCGTAATGAGAAACGCCATACCGCCGATAAAACCGATCCATACCAGTGCGGTACCGCTGCCCTCTACCAGGCCATCTGCAGAACTGCGGGCGTTTTCTGCAACACCCCGCGCCATCGGATCGAGGATCTTGCGTAACTCGTTCGACTGCTCGCTGGCACGAGCCAATACCGGCTCTGCAGCTATGATGTCACCGGCCCGGAGATGCGATAGCAATTCCGTGCCGGACTGGTAGAAGTCGCCGTAGAGGCGTTCAACGTCGTAGATGTTTTCCTGGAAAGCGATCACCGCAGCGTTTTCTTCCTGGGTGAAGTCCATGTTCCTGGTCATCACGGCGATGGCTGAGGCAGCGTCGAGCGCCTCATCAATACGTTCATGCTCACGCCGGAATTCATCAGACGCATTGTCCAGAGCAATCGTGTCACCCAGCTCTGACGCCAGCAGACTGCGTTCCATCCACACAGACTGGGACAGCGCACCCTGGGTGATCTGTGCCATGGAATCGGAGAGCGCAAGGTCAACATCGCTCATACTCTGCAGCGCGTTGGACAACGCATTCATCGCATAAAACGACAACCCCACTGTGATCGACATCAACAGCAGGAGTGTCACGGCAAAACCGATCATTTTGCTCATCAGGTTCATGTTCTTGCTCCTCGGCTACCTGCATCCCTGCTGGCAACCCGTTTTGCCTTACCCGGCGAGATTGAAGTCATATTTCACGGAAACTTTGGTCTGCCGGGTCGCAAGACCATTCTGGATGCAGGGAGGAAAGGTCATGCCTTCAACCGCGCGGGTTGCACTCCTGACAAACGCCGCTGCGGGCTCCGCTTCCACCACCTGGATGTCTTCCACAGCGCCTTCCGCGTTGATGGAAAAACTCATAATGATGTAACCCTCAATACCGCGCTGCTGTGCCCGGCGGGGATAGGTTGGTGCCGGGTTCTTGGTCGGGCCCCAGTTCGGGCCGCAGTTCAGCTCGCTCCAGTTCGTGGCATGGCTGGTGAGTGCAAACAGCATAAGTGTGCAGAAAACACTGGCTAGCTTTAGAAATTTCATCGTCTTCGTCCTTGAAACGTGTTTTGAAATAAAGTGCGTTGAAGCTTATTGGAAGTTCTCTAGGCGGCCCTGCTCTTGTCGCTGTTGGTGTCTGCCAACTGCATGATCAGTTCGTCGGTAGAGAACGGTTTTTGCAGGAAGACCGCAGATTCAATCTCCAGTGCTTCCAGGATCGGGTCATTCTTCGCGTAGCCTGAGCAGATAACGATCGGGCCGGAAGAATTACGCCTGAAACTTTCGATGACCCCCTTGGGGTTCCCGTCCGGCAGGACGGCATCGGATACCAGGGCATCAAACTGTTGTGAGGTGGACAACTCCAGCGCCTGGTTAACTGTCACCGCCGTGGTCACGTTGTATCCCGCCTGTTCGAGCCGAGCACTCAACATCGTCAGTACCAGCTCATTGTCATCAAGCAACAGCAGCGACTGGCTGACACCGTCTTTTGCGCAGCGCTCTTCAGGCTCGATTGCGGTATCACGCTCGGCAATAGGTAATGTTAAGGTGATATTAGTGCCACCGCCTTCAAGGCTCTGCAGCGTAATGTCGCCACCCACGCTGGTGACGGCTTCATAGGTGACCGGGTTCTGTTCCGGCAATGCCGTACGCTGCGCGTTGTCCTCTATCTCGATGACAACTACATCTTCCAGTGGATCTTTGTGGCAACGCAGAATCAGCTCACCGCC
The DNA here is from genome assembly GCA_963921285.3 of Pseudomonadales bacterium. Classification (GTDB taxonomy): domain Bacteria; phylum Pseudomonadota; class Gammaproteobacteria; order Pseudomonadales; family Azotimanducaceae; genus UBA9659. The sequence goes on along the minus strand of CAWUFD020000015.1, from coordinate 2,920,875 downwards.
ATTCGGCATAGCGTCCTTCGCGTCGAGGCAGATGTTCAATACAGTTTGTTCAAACTGGCCGCTGACCAGTGCAACCGCCGGTGTACCCCTCAGGCTGTCACGAACAGTGATATTTTCTGGCAGCATTCTGCGGAGGTTCGAGGCTATAGAACGAAGCGCAGCACGCGGATCACTTGGCTGACCCGGTGTACTACCCTGCTTGGAGAGGGACATCAGCTGTTGTGCTGTTGACTGCGCGCCCTTGGCCGCCGACTCCATGTCAGCCAGAAGAGCATGCCTCTCGATTGAATCCTCCGCACCGCGCAGCAGTTCAATACAGTTAAGCAGTACCATGAGCGAGTTATTGAAATCGTGTGCAACCCCGCCAGCGAGGCGACCGATCGTCTCGAGGCCGCCCGAGTTGGCAGAGCCTTGCTGGCTGATGCCCGCTTCCGGGTCCTCGTCAGCCTCGACTGTCTCCCGGCGCAGGGACTGGCTGATAAATACAGTGAGCCCAAGACCTGTCACCAGCAGGCCGAGGAATTTGATCACGGCACCTGCGGGGTAACCGGCAAACAAGGTCTCCAGCAGGATGGTCCCGGCGAAGAGCACGGCAAAAACATAAATGGCCAGCCGCTCGATAGATGTGTTTTTAAAGTATTCCGTTAGCATGGATCTGTCCCTTTTTCCCTGATCCCGTGTCCTGTTCCCTCTGCCCGATACATTCGGGGCGGACGGGCCTTAGTCAGTCTTCCTTCAGTAGTCCTTCAAGCCAGCGCAGCGCGCCCTCATACTTCTGGCGTTCCTGGGTGAGGGCGTCCAGGCGGTCGTAAACGGTACGTATCTCCGCCCTGACTTCCTCAATCCAGTACTCAACGTCAACTTCGAATTCCTGCTCACTCAGCTGTCGTCCTGCACCTGTCATCAGAATTCCCGCGCCTGGTTAAACGAGCGAAAAAAACCCGCCACCTTGTCGCTGTTGGCACGGATCCAGTCCCTGGTTCCCTGCACGTTGTCTTCGTTTTGCATATTTTCGTACTGCTCTTCGAGACTGGCGACGATGAGGCTGACCTCCAGGTCTTCGTCTCCAATCTGCACGTCGAAGCGATAAGTGGTTTCATCAATGTCGAGCGCAACGTCGGTTGTCTCGAGGAGCGGTGGAGCTGAATTCATCCTTGTAATTCCTGACCACAGGTACAGGACGAAATGTATCAGTGACCACCCCCAGCGAAAATCCGACAATTTCCAAGTATTTTGTGAGACATTGTCAGTTCGTCTTGTAGGGTGCTGCGTCGGTGGACGAAAAACCAAACCTCCAGTTCATACCGCTACTGCTCGGTACCACCTGGCTGGCGCTCGGTATCCTGCTGGTGGCCTACTTTTACAGCGTCGGATGGATCGAAACGCTGCTGATCACATTGATCTGGCTGGTGACCGGCGTGGCACTGAAGCAGTTCTCTCCACCGCCACTGCAGCCGGAGGTCATCACACCAACAGCAACGCCTGCGCCAACCGACCGCCGTAAACTTGGTCACGATATCAATAACTTAATGACGATCATTCATGGAAACATTGAACTGCTCCGGGTCAACAGCAAGGATGAGGTAGCTTTAAACGCGATTGTCATGGGGGCGGACCGGCTGGCTGACATCGCCGGCCATCACGGCAACGAAACAGGTCCGGACAACAAGCCCGGTCCGGGGGCTCAACTTGATGACGCACTGCACGTGTTGTCGACACAACTCGAGGAAGCGCCTTTCTCCAATGCCAGGATTGACCTCGTAAATACTGATCCTGATCTCGCAAAAAATGGCGCAGACGCCCGACTCACCATCACGACAGAAGTTTTGATGGCAATCGTCATGCCGCTTGTCGACAACGCCTGTCGGGCGATTGCAGACGAGCCGGAAGGCCTCGTTACAGTTGCAGTCAGCCCGGAGGAAGAAGCCTTTGCCGGTGCCGGTGGTCTCAAATTCAGCATATCCGACAACGGTGCTGGGATGGACGAAACAACCGTTTCCCTTGCGAAGACAGCGCTTTTTTCAAGATATCGCCAGGCGGGAAACCTCGGCCTTGGTCTTTACGTTTCAGATCTGCTTGCCAGCCAGGCCGGCGGTGAACTGTCCATCATGTCGGCACCCGGCATCGGCACCAGCGTCAGCGTGACCCTGCCCGCACATACCGGGCAGCGCAGCGCCGACGTCGACGTACTGGTGGTTGAGGACGATGACGCGGTACAGCGTGTCATCAAAGTGAGCTTCGCAGATGCGGGTTATTCCTTTGGCATGGCGTCTTCAGCCGAGGAGGCGCAGGACATCTGCAAGCAACAATGGCCAAAGGTTATCCTGTCCGATGTGATGCTGGGCAGCGGGATGAACGGCATTGAACTTGCGAGGTGGGTAAAAAGTCAGAACGCCGACGTCGCAATGTTGCTGATGTCGGGACTGGCTGATGATCAGCTCATGACCATGGGATATCAACCGGACGTCGATGAACTCGTGCGCAAGCCGGCCAGGATGGGGCACCTGGTAGACCGGATCACCTCGCTGCTCTAATGCCCTGAGCGCGGGTCACATCACATCACGCAGATCATCCATGTTGAATGGCTTCTGCAGGTAGGAAAGCCTCGCATCCGGCATATTCTGGATTTCAGAGGGGTTATAGCCGCTGCATATTGTCACCGCGATGTCCGGTGATAGCCTGCGAATCTCCTGCAGGCACTCCCAACCATCCATGCCCGGCATTTTCAGGTCAAGGAACACCCTGTCAAACGTCGCACGCCCACCAAGTTTGTTAAGGCCCTCCGGTCCCGAACCGGCAACTTCAACCTGGCAGCCAATTTCAGTCAGGAGCATCGACAGCACCGCCCGCACATTCCGGTCGTCATCGATGATAAGCACTCGCTGACCACCGCCTTCTACTGGCTGTTGAGGGGGGATCACAACCGGTTCAGTTTCTGCTGCTTCTTGCTTGCCGTTCAGTGTCAAAAGGAAAGCACGTGACACACCGGCGTCGTAGGAAATCTGGATTTTTCCTTCCAGCAACCGCGCGGATTCCATGCAGCTGAGCAGTGCATGCTGACTCGGGCGAATCGGGAAGACAGACATGAGCACTGGCCGATAATTCCAGGAGGAAACCCTTGCGTCTCCCACCTCCACCAGCAGGTCCCCATCGGAGGCGGTGCACGAAACCTGCACTTCACCAGGTGCAGAAATCGGCTCTGCAGCGAGACTGATCAGGCCTGTAAAGAGCTGTTGCAGCTGATGTCGATCGCAACTCAACTTGGGCAGATCGCCATCGACCACCAGGCTGCAGCCTATTCCATCCGGCAGCGTGTGATGCAGGAGATTAATCAGGATCTCCAGTTCTGCAGCTGGCTGGATACCCATTTCCTGGTCTACTCCGCGGCCGGAGAAGGACACGAGCTGGCGGGATATGTCACCTGCCCGTTCCGCACCATCAATCGCATCAGCAAGATAACCTCGCAGCGTATCGTCGGCGGGGTAGCGCCGGACCGCCAGTTCCAGGTTGCCAATCACGCTCATCAGGGCGTTATTAAAGGAATGTGCCACGCCACCGGCGATCTCGTTGAGGCTGGTCAGTGCCTGTGCGCGCTTTTGCATACTCTGCACCGCTCGACCCTGTGCGTAGGCGTAGTACAGCAATGACGGGTAGATTACCGCAACCACCAGGACCATCAGCCCCCAGTTCTCCACGTTGTGATGCCAGCCCGCAAAGGACATGCCGATGAGCAACATTGATCCCAGCGAGGCAAATATCCAGTGCGAGCGGATCGAATAATTCACACTGGGCGCAAGCGCAACCATCAACCCAGCAGCAAACACGATGTGCCAGTACTGCGGTACAAAGTGGACCAGGGTCACGATAGCGATGAGGTCGGGGACGGGCCCGGCCCAGGGGTAAAGGGAGGGAGGGAACTTCGCCTCCAGCACCAGCACAAACGGCACCAGGAATAGCAGCAGGAACGCAGAAATTGAAAACCTGATCGGTCCGAGATCCTCGATCAAAAGCGCAATGATCGCTATCGCGATAATCGAGAATACACGCGCAAACAGGGTCAGGCGGAAGCGCGACTGCATGGCGGTCTCTACACTTGTCCAGTCAACGCGGCGGTGTCGCCGGCGTCATCAACAAGGCCGATCTTATCTACAACGTCAATGGCATGGCGCAATTCTGACATGGTGCAGGGTTTTCCTAATACCATTTTGATGTTAGGTAGATTAGCACCAGACTGGGTTGAATCGCCATAACCTGTCAGCATAACCACCGGGGTGGTGATACCACGCTGAAGCAGTTCCGCACACAGTTCAAAACCGTTCATTACCGGCATTGCACAGTCCGTAACGATGAGATCGCAATGATCCCTGTCGATCATCTCCAGCGCTTCAAGACCGTTGGCTGCATCGGTCACCTGGTGACTGGATCAGGCTCATTTTGATGATGCGCCTGATCGGCAACTCATCTTCAACGATAACAATCCTGCGTTTTGCTTCTTCTGCTGTATCTACCTTTGGCTCGGACAGTGATACAAGATTGCCGGTAATGGGTTCGGTCGCCTCAAATTCGAACTGGAAGGTGGTGCCCACACCCGGAAAGCTTGTCAGTTGCACATCACTGCCGTTCTTCTGCATCGTCGTCTTGACAAGGGACAGGCCAAGGCCGGTACCAACATCGCCGCGGGTTGAGTAAAACGGCTCAAAACAACGGCTCAGGGTTTCCGAGTCCATACCTTCACCATCGTCACTCACACCCAGCGAAACGCTCTGCGCATCCCCGGAAACCGTGATCTCAATGGCACCTCTCACCGGTATGGCAGCCACCGCGTTGAATATCAGGTTGGTCAGTGCCTCTTTTATCTCGATAGCGTTCGCCCTGATCCAGGTATTGCCCTCACTTGTAACTGTGGTGGTGATCTCTTTGCCTTCAGCGAGCGCCTCATCGCGCCAGAGTGGTTTTGTTAGACTGACGGTGTCACGGGCAAGCAGCGCCAGGTCCAGCGGAACAATTTCAATATCCGCGTTCGGCGGGCTGTAGAACGTCTTGAGCCGACCAACAACGAGACCCGCATCAATGGCAGCCTGTTGAATCGCCGCAAGGGATTTACGCAGTTCTCTGTCATCCTGCCTGACCTCATGAAACGTCAGCAGATAGTCCGCCTGGGACAGAATTGGCGCAATTGCGTTGTTAAAGTCGTGCGCAACACCACTTGCCATCTGGCCAAGCGCAGACAACCGCTCTCTTTGCACCAGCTCAACCTGGGTATCTTTTAACTCCTGAAGCGTTGTCTTCAGCCTCGATTCAGTACGTTTGTGACTAATGGCGTAGCCGATCGAGCGTACCAACAGGGCCCTGTCCAGCCTGCCCTTGTAGAGATAATCCTGGGCGCCCTGCGCCAGCGCATTCTCAGCAGTCTTATCATTGTCATCACCTGTCAGGACAATGAACGGTGTATCCGGATGTTCCCCGACGAGGGTCTGGATGAAATTCTCGTGAACGTCCGGCAGGCCGAGATCAAGCAGCACCACATCAAACTGCACGTCCGCCAGCAGCGCCCTTGCCCCGGTAAAGTTATCCGCCACCATGACGTCATACCTGCCTTGTTCCCGGCCCAGCAGTCGCTGCACGATCAGTGCATCATCAGGGTTGTCTTCTACAACCAGTACGTTCACGTTCACGCGTCCTCCGCCTGGACACCGTCCAACTCTCTGAGCATCTCTACAAACTTTCGGAAGTCCGAGCCCTCGCGGGACTTCAGCAGGTAACCCGCCACGTTGTTCTGCGCGGCGCGAACCCGATCCTGTTCATCGTTTGAGGTCGTCAGCACAAACACAGGCGCTTCCTTCAGGAACGCGTCCCGGCGAATCTCTTCCAGGAATTCAAATCCGTTCATGCGCGGCATGTTGAGATCCAGCAGGATCAGGTAGGGCTTGCGTAGCGGCGGATTGCCATCAGCACCGCGCAGAACACGTAGCGCCTGCACACCGTCAGTGGCCACAACCACAGGGTTGCTGAGCCTCGCCTGCGCCAGTCCGCGCTGCACAGCACGTGCGTCAATCTCGTCATCTTCGACGAGCAGGATAGTGGCATCACGCATAACGCAGCTCGCTCGCACCCTGCGAAAGATCAAGCCTGTCGCGCTTTGGCAGCGTGAAGTAAAAAGCCGCCCCACCAAGCGTTGATCGCCCAACCCATACCTTGCCGCCCCAGTTCTCCACGGTTTTCTTGACGAGTGCGAGTCCAATGCCACTGCCTTCGACAACCGGCCTCGGCTTCAGCTTCTGGAAAACCTTGAAAACCCGCTCCGCCGCCTCCGGTGGAATCCCCGGGCCGTTGTCTTCAATGCAGAATTCAAAGTCAGACGGCGTCTCGACAAAGTTGATCAGCACTTCACCCTCGGGCTTGTCGTTGTGCTTGATCGCGTTGGTGATGAGATTGATAAACACTCTCGAGAAAGCTCCCCTGACACCGTTTACCGTCGGTAACTCTCCCCTGACCCGGATATGAAACCCTTCCGGCAGGTTCTGGATTGAGATCGCATGATTAACAAGGTCCTGCAATTTCACCTGCTCAGGTTCTGTATCCGCGCGCCCTACCCTCGAGTACTCGAGCAGGTCATCCAGCAGTTCACCGAGCAGTGTCACCCGCTGTTCTATGAGTCGCAGGTCATCACGCACCGGGTCAGGCAGTCCTTTTTCATAATCCTCAAGAATCCACTTGCTGAGATTCTCAACACCACGCAGCGGAGACTTCAGGTCATGGGACGCTGCATAGACAAAGTCGTCGAGTTGCTGGTTGGAGTGTTCCAGTTTCTTGGTTCTCGCCTCGAGCACCGCCGAGTTGATAAACAGCCGTTCTTCTGCCGCCCGGGCGCGGGTGATCTGGTTGGTGAGGAAGTAAACGATCAGCGCGTACAGAAAGCTCAGTAACACACCGGACAGGATGACCAGTAGTGGCAGCAGTTTTTCTCTCGCCGTCAGCAGGCTGTCCTGCGTATTGGAGACCAGTCGCCACTCAAGATTGAAAAGGCTGAACACTTCATCGGACAACTCAACATCACCGCTCTGGCGTCCCTTCTGGCTCGCAATCACATTGCCTGCCTGGTCGTATAGTTTGTAATAAGTTGACTGGCCGCGGTCACTGCTCACGTTGAGGATCGACGGCACATGTACCCTGGCGACAGCAACCCGATCTTCCAGCGAGACAACCAGCAACAGTTCGCTCACATCGAGACCGGCAGCAGCGTGCACCGCATCGGCTGCCGAGATCACAAGGGTCCTGCCAGTTTCCGGCAGACTGCCCATCACCAGCGTCACATAGTTCTCAGACTCCCCGCTGGTGTATGTAACCCTCTGATTTACATCGTAAATCTCAAGATAGGTGACAGATTCATGATGGGATATAAACTCGCTCGAGAGCGTTGGCCAGACCGGCCCCGCCACCTCGCTCAACTCACCGTGAAGCCTCGCGTAACGGAGCAGTTCATCGCAGATGGCTCGCATTTCCTGTTGCAGTTCCTGCACCAGGGCACGACCATTGATGGCACTCAGTTCACGCAGGTGCACCTCGGCATTACGCTGCACCGAGTTCCACAACGTCAGTGTCAGCAGCAGTCCAAAAGTGAATACCAGCAGTGCTATGCGGCCGGGCGTCCTTGATTCCAGCTTGCGCGCCATTCCCAATCCCTGGTTGACGAAGATGTAAAGCGACCATCCCGCGTCGGTCAGTTACGCACGGCGGTGGTCCAGTTCCTTGCAGATAGCCAAACTACGCGGGCTCAGCCCAATTTTGAATAAGCATCGGCTGATTTTCGTGTGAGAAATTGCTCACACGGTCGAATCGCTGTTTTGAGTTATCGCGGCGTTACCTGATAAATCCAGACGCTTGCCATGGCAGCAGGGTCCTGGCTTGCCGCCTGTGGGTACTTCTCTGCCATCGAGGCGAGCATCGCTTCGCGGTCGGGCTGCATGACCCGGTTGAGTTTGGCGGGGTAAACACTGTCACCCACCTTGATCCGCACCATCGGGTTGCTGGCGACATAGGTTGGCCAGGTTTTTTCCGCGCCGTCCCTTGCCGGGATGTGCAGGTCGCCTTTATGAATAAAGCCGATGGTGGTGACGGAATGTTCGTTACCGGGTCTCGTCTCAACCGCCATCAGCATATGATCATTGGAAAACGACCAGTCGGCAGGATAGGCCATTTCCTCCCCGGTGACTCTCTTGCCGGCCAGGATGCCGATGGGGTCGGTCCTGAACTGGTAGGCAATGTAAGCAATAAACGCCAGCGTCAGGATGATGTGGCTGAGGATCTTGATGACTTTTTTCATAGCTGCTTCTTACTTTTCGCTTCTGCGTTTATGTTTCTGATGTCTCGTAAGCCGAACCGGCAGCGAGGTGTACCCCTTGATTATATTGGAATGGTATCGCTCGGGCTCACCAACCAGTTCTATGTCCTGCATGCGATCCAGCAGCTCTTCCCAGAGAATACGCAGCTGCATTTCGGCCAGCCGGTTACCCATGCAGCGGTGGATACCAAATCCAAATGACACGTGGGATCGGGCATTGGCCCGGTCGACCTGGAGTGCGTGCGGATTATCAAACTGCTCAGGGTCCCTGTTGCCGGATGCATACCACATGGCGAGGCGATCCCCTTTTTTGATCAACTTGCCGGAAAACTCGATGTCCTCGAGCGCCGTGCGGCGAATATAGCTGACCGGGGTCTGCCACCTGATGATTTCTGCAACCATGTTGCGGATGAGGCTGCGGTCCGCTTTCACCTTGCTGAATTCTTCCGGGTACTGGTTCAGTGCAAGCACACCCCCCGATATCGAGTTACGTGTGGTGTCGTTGCCACCGACCAGCAGCAGCATCAGGTTGCCATGGAATTCTTCCGCTGACATATCCCGGGTTTCCGGATTTCGAAGCAGCATCGACAGCAGGTCATTCCCAACAGGATTATCACGCCGCGCTTCCCAAAGCCCGGTGAAGTAGTCAAAACACTCCTGCAGTTCCTGCTTGCGCTGCTCCCTCGATTCAACCACACCTGATTCAACCGTGGCCGTCGTAATATCCGACCATCGGGTCAGGCGCCTTCGTTCTTCAAAGGGGAAATCAAACAGCGTCGCCAGCATCTGGGTTGTCAGCTCAATTGAGACCAGGTCAACCCAGTTGAAGGTCTCACCCACCGGCAGGCTCTCGATGATACCGATGGCGCGCTCGCGGATCAGCGCTTCTAGCTGGGCCAGGTTGCGGGGCCCGGTGGCAGGCGCCACCGCCTTGCGTTGCTCATCATGACGCGGCTGGTCCATCGCGATAAAGCTGGAACCGGTGACGTCGTCAGCATCATCAAAGGTGATGGATGGCTCGGCCGAGAACACCTGGTGATTGGCATCAACCTTTCGAATATCTTCGTAGCGGGTGATGGACCAGAACGGGCCGGCAAAGCTCGATGGGTGATAGTGCACCGGATCTTCATTGCGTAACCGCTCGAAGTACGGGTGCAGCGTATTTTCCTTGAACAGTCGCCGGTCGGTTGGATCGATATCCTCAAGTGGCAGGCTGTAGGCCAGGTCGCGCTCGCGATCTATGCGTTCAAGATCAGCTTCCGCAAAGCTATTCATGGATCAGTCCGGCAGACCCAGCACTCGTTTGGCGATGATGTTCATCTGCACTTCGTTGGTACCACCGTAAATCGTTACGGCGCGATCACGTAGCCAGCCTCTGGTTGCGTCGAGCTCATCCTCGGAAAAGTCATCGCCTTCCCAGGCAACACCGGCTGTACCACGCAGGTCGGACTTAAGAGAAGAGCCTTCCTTGGACAGTGTCGAACCCACCAGCTTGAAGATGGAGGTTGTTGCACCAGGTGCCTTGCCAGAGCGACTCTCCTCGGTCACCCGCTGGATCGTCAGTGCCAGCGCTTTTTCACTCATGGTCTGTTTTGTGATCTTCTCACGGGTTTCAGCATCGGCAAGACGACCGCCGGTTTCAGCGACGTAACCTCGCGCGATCTTTGCATAAGGGTTTTCCGGCTTTTTCTTCTTCTTGGTACGAACCGATGACGCGGAACGCTCGTATTGCAGCAGGCGCTTGCCAACCGTCCAGCCTTTGTTCAGCTCGCCAACAAGATCATCACGTCGCGCTACTGCGTTATCAAAAAACGTTTCACAAAACGGCGAGGAACCGGAAATCAGCTGGATGGGTTTAACAGTCACACCGGGCTGGTCCATCTCAAACAGCACAAAGCTGATGCCGTCGTGTTTTGCAGCATCCGGGTCGGTACGTACCAGGCAGAACATCCAGTCGGCATGCTGGGCGCCTGAGGTCCAGATCTTCTGGCCGTTAATCACAAAGTGGTCACCTTCGAGCACTGCCTTGGTCTGCAGGCTGGCAAGGTCAGAGCCTGAACCGGGTTCGGAGTAACCCTGGCACCAGCGTACTTCACCGGAAACGATTTTCGGCAGGTGCCGCTGCTTCTGCTCTTCGGTACCAAATTCCAGCAGGGTGGGGCCGATCATCGCGAGCCCCATGCCAGCTGAGGGAGGCAGGGCCTTTATCGCCGCCATCTCCTCCTGCAGCACCTTGTTCTCTTCATAACTGAGGCCGCCACCGTTGTACTCCTTTGGCCACATCGGCGCAGTCCAGCCGCGCGATGCCATCGCATCACGCCAGGCGTCAGCCTCTGATGTGTTGTATATCTCGTAAGCGTCTTCAAAGTGAATGGCGCGATTGCGCATGGACTCAGGGCAGTGCTCTTCAATAAAGGCCCTTGCTTCGCTGCGGAATTCTTCGAGTGACATGGTCTTCCTTCCTGATAGATCTAAGCGGATAACCCCGGGATTAAACGCTATTTGGCAGGTTTCTCCAAGGTCCAGCGCCCGGTAGCAGGCACTGCCAGCGTGCCTTTATTACGCAACATTTCGATAAAGGCAGCAGACACCAGCATATCCGAGCGCTGCTGCGGGGCTTCAGCCAGTCGCGTATAGCTCTCACCCCCGGTTGCAGTAAAAGATCCGGTGACAAGGCTGTAGGTTCGCGCCGGATCAAGCGCTTCATCGCCGACCTGAATTCGCTGCACCCGCTCTCCAATAGCCGCGGCCGGATCGTGGAACACTGAAATACCTGAATACTGCGCAAGGCCATACTCAAGCGAGAGCGATTTCTCCACCAGCCACGCAATATCCTCTCCTGTCACCTGCACCACGGTTACAGTGTCGGTAAACGGAAACACGTTGAGGATCTTCTCTACCGTCACATCACCAGCCTCGAGGTCAGCGCGAATCGCTCCCGCCGGTACGAGGCCAATCTCGGCACCGCTGTATTCCCGGAGGAGATCTGCCAGCAGGTTGCCGAGTGGCGATTCACGGTAGTAAAGCCTGGGGGCCTGTTTGTCGATCCGACCCACCACCTCGCTTAGACCGGGGTGGCGCTGGCGCGCTGTCTCTATCAATGCTTTTACACCCGTGTCGCCGGTAAGCTTATCCGCATCAACCGGCATGAGGCTGGCGCTGACGACGCTCGGCGCATCAGATGACAGATCGAAACGGATGTAGCCAACGTGCATACCCTGTCCAAACGTCATACCTATTAAAGTGCCGGTATCCGGGTGCGTGACCGGAACCAGCAACCCATTGTCAGAGTGCCCACCAATAATCATGTCGACGCCGCGTACCTGGCCAGCCAGCGCATAGTCTTCATCAAAACCGCGCTGGACCTGCGGATCTGCTTCCTTGTTGGTCTGCATTGGCGCGGTTCGGTTCTGGTGCGTGAGCAGGATGACCAGGTCCACTTCATCTCGCACTAGGTCAATATATTCCTGCACCACCTCGATGGGCGGTTTGACATAAAGCCCCTCACGATTGGCTTTCATCATGGTATTCAGGAATGCATCAACTCCCATCAGGCCGATCACGCCGATGCGCACGTCTCCCTTTTCAAGAATTGTGTATTGCTGTGCAAACGGGGTGTCCGAGGCTTCAAAGAAAATATTTGCGTTGAGCACCGGGAAGCGAGCACGCTGCATAACCCGGTGCAACACCTGCCAGCCATATTCAAACTCATGGTTACCCAGGTTGATCGCGTCGTAGCCGATTTCGCTGTAAAGGTCGAAGACCAGCGAACCCTGCGTTGCCTTGGAGAGAGAGCCCGTAAAGATGTCACCGGCGTCCAGCACAAACGTCGGTGACTCCCGCTTTCTAACCTGGTCCACCAGGGTTGCAACGTTTGCCATTCCGCCGATTCGGGTGATGTCATCCCGCCAGTACGCCTCGATGGGCTCATAAACGCTCTCGATATCGTTGGTATAGAGGATCGTGACCTCTTTTGCGGTGGCGCTGACGGCTGCGATAAGCAGCGCGCATAGACCAATGACTTGCCGATTCACCTTGATGATCCTATCCTCTCGAGTCCCGCGTACAACATACAAATATTTCAGGTAATACCCAATGGCTTCAGCAACCGAAACCCAGGAACAGAAAGAATTCCGGGAGTACTGCCGCGCATGGCTGGAAGAAAACCGGCCGCCTCCAACCAGGCTGCCCCTGCCCCAGGCAGCTTATGAAGTCACGGCGGAAGAACACCGTGAATACCTGGTTGACTGGCAGAACGCCTGTTATGAAGCGCAGTTGATTGCAACGGACGTTGATAAGGCCTATGGCGGCCACGGCCATGACGGCTTCCAGCAGATTGCCAGCACGGAAGTCCGGCGCGCCAATGTGCCTTACTTCATCAACTGGATTGGTCTTGGTATGGCAGCCCCGACGCTGCTGATCCACGGCACCGAAGACCAGAAGAAAACCTACCTGCCGCCCATCTTCACTGGCGAGGATATCTGGTGCCAGGGGTTCAGCGAACCGGGTGCCGGTTCTGACCTCGTTTCATTGCAGACAAGCGCAGTGAAAGACGGCGACAACTGGATTGTGAATGGCAGCAAGGTCTGGACCAGCCTGGGTGCTCTCGCCAAGTGGATGTTGCTGCTTGCGCGAACCGACAAGGATGACAAGTACAACGGCATTACCTATTTCATCAGCCCCATGGATGTACCGGGCGTTACCGTGAAACCTATTCACAAGATGACCGGTGAAGCGGGCTTCAACGAAGTCTTCCTTGAAGACGTCGTCGTGCCTGATCACATGCGCATCGATGAGGTCGGCGCCGGCTGGAAGGTGGCCATGTCGACCCTCACCAGCGAGCGAGGTGCCGCGCAAGGCGTCGGCGCGGTGGCAAGCAGCGAGTCACCCACAGCAAATATCGATGCACTGATCGATCTCGCCAAGCGCACAAAGCGCAACGGTCGCACCGTCTGGGACGATCCCGTGTGGCGTGATCGACTGATGAAACTCTACGAGCGTGTTGAGGCCAGCATCCAGAATGCACGGCGTTCACGCATGAATTCACTTAACGGCGGTGCCATGCGTATTCCACTGCAGGGCAAGCTGGTCGGCAGTGAGATCGGCCAGGAACTACACCACACCGCGCTTGCGATTCTGGGCCAGGCATCAAGTCTCTATATCGGTGATGACAATACCGAAGACAGTGGTAAATGGGCGCTCGGTTATATGAACACCTATACCGGCACGATTTCTGGCGGTAGTAGTGAGATTCAACGCAACATCCTGGGCGAGCGTGTGCTTGGCCTGCCGAAAACCAAATAAAGGAATCTCGTTCGAAGAACGAGAGACCTGACCATGGATGGTCAGGCCATTTTTCGAAGAAAAATGCGAGGTTCCTAAAACAAACAATGAACCGACTCTAGAAAATTACAGGACGTAATTTTCTAGAAACAGAAAGAGACTAAGAATGGCACAACCACGAGATTTTGGTTTTGGTGAAGAGCAGGAAATGCTCAAGGAATCTGCGAGACGTTTCGTAGAGGACAAGCAGCCACTATTGAAGCTACGAAAAGATACTGAGGGCACTGAGGATCCTTACCTTGGTGAGGAACGTCACGGCACCTTTGATAAAGATGCCTGGGATGAAATGGTACAGCTCGGCTGGACTGCCCTCGCAGTACCCGAAGAAGCTGGTGGCGTGGGCATGAGCCTCGTCACGGCGGTAGCTGTTGCCGAAGAGATCGGCCGCGGCGCCATGCCAACCCCGCTCACGTCAACGTTGCAAGCCACATTTGTTTTAAGGGAAGCGGCAACGCCTTCCGCGACTGCCTGGTTAACCAGGATTGTTGAGGGGCAGCGTGCTGGTCTTGCGATTGCAGGCAGCGATGATTCACTTGCACTCGATTCCACCGAGGTTACCGCGTCAGGCGGTACACTTAACGGCACGGCTTACTTTGTGCAGGACCTGCAGAAACTCGACTTTGTTGTGGTTGCTGCCATCGAAGACGGCGCAGTCAAACTGTACGCTATCGATGTGAATACCTCAGGCGTAGAGCTCGCATTCGACAGGATCGTTGACCTGACGAGAGACCAGGGGCGCATGACATTTAAGGATGCCTCCGCCGAACTGATCACTGATGACGGACAGGCGACGCTGAATAGAGCCCTGCCTGCCCTGCTGACACTGGTCGCTGCAGACATCGCGGGTGGCTGCGAATGGCTGATGCAGGCAACCGCGGAGTACGCCAAGGTGCGCGTACAGTTTGATCGACCCATCGGGTTCTTCCAGGCTGTCAAACACCCTATCGTCAATATGATGATCAGCTGTGACGAAACCCGGTCCCTTGTTTATGCAGCAGCATGCGCCTACGACAACGAACCTGAGAATGCTCACAAGGCAGCCTACCTTGCCAAATCCAGCGCATCGGATACCGCCGAATTCTGCGCAAACCGTGGCACACAGTTGCACGGCGGCATCGGTTTCACCTGGGAACACGACGTGCAGATCTATCACAAGCGCCAGATCCACAGCCAGCATCTGTACGGTGACGGGGTCTACCAGCGGGCCTGTCTTGCTGAACTGATGTAGCAGACTGCCTGTCCCACCGCAGGTGTGGACAGGCTCTGCCATACCAATGGTTTGAATCTACCCTCATGATCTCTCCCATACCGAATCACAAGGTGGAGAGAAGAAATGAGAAGAATGTCCGCAATCGTGTTACTTGTCGCCGGGATGGTAATGCCACTCGCCGTATCAGCCGATCCTGAGTCTCGCAACAAGGAAAACCGTGTACCCAGCGCGTCGGTAGCTTCATTTGACGTTGTCATGAACGACGTCAGTGTCTGGTTCGCGGAATTAAAGGCTGCGCTCAACGTTAACCGGGATACACATCCAGCTTTTGCGGAAATGCACGAAGCAAAGCGGGAAATGGCTTACACCGGGATCTCTTCCGTTGATGAGGCCAACTACTATCGGGCGCTCTTGACTCAGAAACGCTGAGGGCTCTTTACACAAAAGCGCTGAAGGCTCCTGCACTAAAGGTTTCAGGAAGGAACGGAACCACAGACGCCACATTCCCCCCTCTGTGGCGTGGTTCCGGCTCTTTCCGCTTTCTTTTCCCCGCTTGCGCCTAATGGCGCGCTCCTCAGATCAGGAACTATCCCGGGACATGACCCCACCGAAGGCCACCCGCCCTTTGCCCTCAGGTTCATAGAAAACGTGCGTGTTTTCACGCGGCCTGCCCAGCACCTCGGCAACCGTCCGGGCGATCTCAAAAGCATCAACCACGCGCTGTTCAAGGGGTGGCCATTGGTACTGGAGGATCCGGACCATCGTAGGCTGCACGGTTGCGGGTACCTCGGCGCGGTTTTCCGCGTAATGATCAATATGGAGGTATCGCAGTTGAGCCCATGTGCCACCGGGGTCTGAACCCAGCAGGTCGCCCAGGAGATTGGTTAACCGCTGTAATGTCACCTTATCGACCTTCTCGGCGTCACTTTTTATGACAAGCTCGATATCAATGATGGGCATTTGCACATCCTCCCGAAAAATCGCTTGTAAATCATTATGTTAACGAGAAATTAACACGCAACCCCCAGCACGTTATGAAATAATCACGCCCGGCTATAACCGTCCATTTCGGGGCAATGCGCCGCGTTAGCGAATCCACTATAATCCACCGTCGCATTCAGGCCGTAGCAAGCCTTGAGCAAGCTAAACAAAGCCTGTGTCCCGGTGACAAAAACAAAAATCGCACCGAACTTGGCTACCCTACCCGGGTTCCCCTTTATCGTGAGAAGCGTGTCCACAAGACACCAATAATTAAAAGGCAGTCGAAGTACCCATGGCAGATACACCCTATATCATCTATACAGATACAGATGAGGCACCCCGCCTCGCAACCTATTCCTTCCTCCCCATCATCAAAGCATTCAGTGATTCCGCCGGCGTTAAAGTCGAAATGAGAGACATCTCCCTCGCAGGACGTGTCGTTGCCGCTTTCCCTGAGCGCCTGACCGATGAGCAGAGGATCAGCGACGATCTGGCAGAACTGGGCGAACTGACCCAGCGGCCTGAGGCCAACATCATCAAGCTCCCCAACATCAGCGCCTCAAACCCGCAGATGCACGAAACCATCAAGGAGCTGCAGGACAAGGGTTACAACCTGCCCGACTACCCGGAAGAGCCACAGAACGCCGAAGAAGAAGACATCAAGGCCCGCTACGACAAGATCAAGGGCAGCGCCGTAAACCCGGTACTTCGTGAAGGTAACTCAGATCGGCGCGCTGCCAAGGCGGTGAAAGACTACGCCAGGAAATATCCCCACAAGATGGGTGCCTGGTCCAGCGACTCAAAGAGCCACGTTGCACACATGTCCGGCGGCGATTTTTACGAAAGTGAAAAGTCCGTCACGATGACAGCAGACGATACGCTGACGATTACGTTCGAGGGTGAAGGCGGCAGCCAGACACTCGCGAGCGGTATTGCTGTGGAGGCTGGTGAAGTTGTGGATTCGGCTTTCATGAGCAAGAAAGCCCTGTGCGAGTTCCTGGATAAGGAGATTGCCGCGACCGAGGATGGCGTTCTCTGGTCACTTCACCTCAAGGCAACCATGATGAAGGTTTCAGACCCCATCATGTTTGGTCACGCAGTACGCGCTTATTACAAGGCCGCTTTCGAGAAGCACGCAGATACGTTCCAGGAGCTCGGTGTCGACGCCAACAATGGCGTTGGTGATGCGTACGAGAAGATCCAGGGCCTGCCGGCTGACCAGGCTGCCGCGATCAAGGCAGACCTCGATGCCTGCCTCGAAAACGGACCGGACCTCGCCATGGTGAACTCCGACAAAGGTATCACCAACCTGCACGTGCCCAGCGACATCATTATCGACGCCTCCATGCCGGCAGCTATCCGCGAATCAGGCAAGATGTGGGGCCCTGATGGCGGCCTGCACGACATGAAGGCCGTGATCCCTGATCGCTGTTATGCACGCGTCTACCAGGAAACCATCTCTCACTGTATTGAACACGGTGCGTTCGACCCGACCACCATGGGCAGCGTACCTAACGTTGGCCTGATGGCGCAGAAAGCTGAGGAATACGGCAGCCATGACACCACCTTTGAAGCACCGGGCAATGGTGTCATGAAGGTAACGGGCAGCGACGGCAGCACGATCATCGAACACAACGTTGAAACTGACGATGTCTGGCGCCTGTGCCGGGTTAAAGACGGCCCGATTCGCGACTGGGTAAAACTGGCAGTAAACCGTGCCAGGGCGACGGATTGGCCCATCGTTTTCTGGCTGGATGCAAATCGCGGTCATGACGCCCAGCTGATAGAGAAGGTAAACCAGTACCTGCCCGAGCATGATATCGACGGCGTCGAGTACCACATCATGCCACCGGCAGATGCTGCAAAGTTCTCGCTGGAGCGTATGCGCGGTGGAGAAAACACGATTTCGGTCACAGGTAACGTACTGCGTGACTACCTCACCGACCTGTTCCCGATTCTCGAACTCGGTACAAGTGCAAAGATGTTATCCATCGTGCCACTCATCAATGGTGGGGGTTTGTTTGAAACAGGTGCCGGTGGTTCCGCACCCAAGCACGTACAGCAGTTCGAAGCGGAAGGTCACCTGCGCTGGGATTCACTCGGTGAGTTCCTCGCCCTTGGCGCTTCCCTTGAGCACCTGGCCAACTCGTTTGATAACAAGCAGGCACAAATCCTTGCTGACACACTGAACGACGCAATCGCCAAGTTCCTTGAGTCGAACAAGTCACCGTCCAGGGTTGTTAACGAGATTGATAATCGAGGCAGCCACTTTTACCTGGCGATGTACTGGGCTGAGGCGGTTGCCGCCCAGGACCAGGATCCCTCGTTAAAAGACAAATTTGGCACCCTCGCCAAAACCCTCCACGACAACGAAGACAAGATCAACGAAGAGTTACTGGCCGCCCAGGGCGCGCCTGTCGACGTTGGCGGGTATTACATGCCGGACCCGAAGCTCGCGTCCAAAGCGATGCGACCTTCCGCGACATTTAATGCTGCGCTGGAAGCTGTGATGTCATAACACGCGTTGTTTACACGCAGTATCAAGAAAGGGGCTTTAACGCCCCTTTTTTCGTTTGGGGCACACTCAGCGTCCCTGATTACTCATAAAACTAACCGACTGAGGTAGTAAACCGCATGACTGACCTTTGCATAGCCCACTTTGGTACCACGCTGATCGAGTCTGCTCCCGGGACAGATGAAGATCAGGCCAGCATACCGATGACCGGTGAACTTGCCCGCACGGATCGCTTCCTGACCATCCTCGGCATGGAGGTCTACATCCGCAATATGTATCCCGGTATTGGTCGACAGTTCATCTACCGCCGCGGCGATATGAGCGATGCGGACTACATCGAAAAAGACACCTTCACGTCATATACGGCTGAACCCCTGCCCGCGCTGGATGTGCCTCGCGTCGGTGAAACCATCTTCCGGGTCCCGCACCGGCAGGCGGTCGAGGTTGCAGGCACGTTGGCGGAAGAAGACCTGATCACACCATTGTCATCCCTTGAGGATTTCGTCTCAGGCACCGCTGATCGGCTGCTGTTCGATGGTCCCGACCGGCAGCGATATGAGCTGGTGACATCAAGCGCCGCCCGCCATGAGAATCACCGGGTATATATCTGGACTGCAGACGAGGATCTTGCTGCACACAAAGACGCCTACGCGAAGTACTTCAATACAATCGATGCGGGCACAGAAGACTATTATGGCGAAGGCACCGCCCACCTCCTGGTCCGCGAGACCCCAGGGATTACCATTGCGCTGCTCACGCTGAACGAGGGCAAGCTGGCACCCAAGAACAGTTTCGATATCTTCAAGGAAGCGGGTTACTCACATTTCAGGCTTGGATCACCTAACAAGGCTGACGTGCTTGAGGTTGCCACAGAAGCATTCCCCGATGGCGGCGGCGATGTTTCCTTTGTGCACTTCAATAACGCCTACCTCGAACTCGTACAGGTTTAGCCTTATGCAGGAGCTGTACTTCATCCGGCATGGACAGACCGAGTGGAACGCGATCAGGCGTATGCAAGGTCGCTGGAACTCTGACCTGAACGAACTGGGCAGGCGCCAGGCGGATGCCAACGGCCGCTTCCTTGCTGGTTGCGATATCGACTACGTTGTCGCCTCGCCACTCGACAGGACACGCCAGACTGCAGACATCATCAATGGTCACCTTGGGCTCACCATCAATTATGACGATCGCATCATGGAATGGGATTGCGGGGACTGGAGCGGAGAAGTGCAGGAGGACGTCTCAAAATCCGAGGAGTGGGCCACCTGGCGCGCGGACCCATTCACCTACCGCCCACCCAATGCCGAGAACTACGAGGATATGATTGAACGGGCTACGCCCTTTCTCGAAGAGCTGACCGCAACGCCGCACAAGCGCGTGGCTGTTGTGTCACACGGCATGATAGGCAGGGTCATGGTCGGTGTGCTGATGAAATTGAGCCGGGATGAACTGCTCGACTTTCATCAGCAGAACGACACCATTTTTCACCTGACGGATCGGGGTGAGTATTACGTCACGCAACATTTTGTTGGGGGTGAGGGGCCGTATCCTGGGATTCCGAAGCGGGATTTCTAGATAGATCTCTCCGTTCCGCGGCCAAAGCTGTCGCCAGAACCTCAATGGTCGTCATCCCGAGCGACCGGGCGGTGCGGTGTTCCGATCGCGCACGA
The DNA here is from genome assembly GCA_963921285.3 of Pseudomonadales bacterium. Lineage (GTDB taxonomy): Bacteria > Pseudomonadota > Gammaproteobacteria > Pseudomonadales > Azotimanducaceae > UBA9659. The sequence continues at coordinate 2,900,815 of CAWUFD020000015.1, read as the reverse complement.
CACGAGGGATCTCGGCTCTCGCGAGAATCGAGATCTCTCCGTTCCGCGGCCTAGGCCGCTCCAGTCGAGATGACGATGTTGTTACTACAAAGCCACTATTAGAACCTTAAAGCTCGTCATCCCGAGCGACCGGGGTCACGCACGACACGAGGGATCTTGGTTCTCGCGAGGAAGCTGTGCTCTACGTATACTGATACAGCAACTCAACAAACCCGGTCTCAACCCCACGCTTCTCAAAGTACACATCAAGATTCGACAAGTCCCGCTGCGCCATCGAAAAAGCGTTAGACGCAAAGTCCAGCTCCATCGCCTGCGGTACATCAATAATGACCGGCTCACCGTTATACAGAATGTTGTACGGCGAAAGATCCCCATGCACGATATGCATCGACATCATGATCTCCACATCCGCATACAATCGATCTGCGCAGGCCTTTAACGCCTCACCTTCAAGCTGGCAGTTAACCAGCCTTGGCGCGGGGCCGTCTGCATCACCGATGAACTCCATCAACACGCCATCTTCCGACCTGGCATACGGCCTTGGCACACGTACGCCTGCATCAAACAGCGCATTCAGGTAGCGCCACTCACTTGCGATCCACTCTTTGTGAAAGGCACGTTCACCCTTGCTGCTGCCTTTTTTCATGGCCTTGGCAAGGCGCCGGTCACGGTGCTTGCCAAGGTTGCGGTAGCTCCGATCCGTATTGAAATTGCGAAACACCCGCGCCTTGAACACCTTCGCTGCAAGGTAGGCGTTGTCAGTACTCTCACCACCGCGGCAAAGGTAGACGGTCGCTTCCTTGCCATCATTGATTTTTCCCAGCGCTTCATCGACATAACCTGCAAAGGCATTTTCGATGTTGTCTTTTTCCAGCCCTTGATGCTGGTGAATTTTGAAACCCGCGCGCGCCAGATCCACGGGTTCGTAATGTCGATAAGACATATGAACTCCAATAGAAATGAAGAACATCACCGCATCGCGGTGATCAGGATAAGGCTGTCAGTGCCGGGACGGCGGGTGGTGTGTCTTGCTTAACCCACGCGTGACGGAAGTGAACAGCTCGTCAGGTTGAAAGCAGTCATAAGCACCTCCGTGGTGGTGTTAGTTGTGGTAAGTGGTTTCAGTATCGCATCAACCACGAATGCGCTCAACAATCCACCACAGGTGGCCTTCCGGGTCGAGACAGCCGTAGGACTTGTCAGCCCAGTAGTCCTCACCGTGGTCAGAGATAAAAGGTTCCTGCACGATTGTCGCACCAGCTTTTTTAGCGCGCTCAAAATGTGCATCAGCATCATCCACGTACAACTGCAGCGTCTGCGTGTTGGCGCCGCCCACATCTGCCGGGCTGGCTCGCCTCAGGCCAAACCTCTCCGGTTCACCGGTGTCGGCAGGGCTGATCATCAGGATGCCACCAGGCAGTTCGAGTTCACCATGAACAATCTCGCCGTTCTCGCCCGGCACCGCAATCCGTTCTTCGAATCCAAACGCGTTCATCAGCCAATCCATCATGCCCCGGGTGTCGCGGTAATGGAGGCTCGATGAAATCCTTGTCCAACCTTCAGGTAGCTTCGTCATAGGTACTCCCAGTAAACACGTGCTCACCGTCAAGCAAGGCTTCAATATCAGCAACGATACTTTGCGCCTCACCTGTCGGATATCGATAAACCTTACAGAGATTGCGCTGCATGGCATAGAAGTCCTGGCGCTCAATAAAATCCGGTGAGGCAAACAGCCCCGGATAGGCAGCGCCAAGCCAGCCCTGAACTTGCGACAATCCACTTATCTCAAGGTCATCCTCCGGACCAAACACCTCGGCAGGATCCCTGATGAAATCGTTCAGCGCCTGCACCTCCCTGTCGGCTGCCGCCAGCGTGGCAATTTCAAAGTCGAGCAGCGTGATCTTTTCACCATCCCAGATGAGATTATTGAAATGAATGTCGCCGTGAATCAGGCAGGGCTTGTCCTCAGCAAAGAGGCTTATCCGCTCGGATAAATAGTCGCTTATACGATCTACAAGTGCCGTATCCAGCAGTTTGCGGCTTCGCATTGCTTCAATACCAAGGTGCCACGACTGTGGTGGTGTCAGGTACATATGAGCACCATTTGATTCGGCCATCGCGTCTTCGATCCAGGGGTTGGTAAAGCCCGGCTGCGCCTGCACCCGGTGCAACGCAGCGAGCGTTTCACCGAGGCTGGTAATCGCGCGCCGACGCTCAGCCACTTGCATCGCAGGCCAGGCGCGCAGAAGGCTCTGACCTTCGAGGCGCTCCATGATCATCCACTGCCTGCCAACTACCTCTCCCGCATCAACAACCACCGGAACCGGCAGTTGGCCCATCAGCAGTGATATAACGCTTCTGTCGTGGCTGAACGAATCACGAAATCTACCCGACGAGATTCGCACCACATGCGTCGGTGAGGTATACACCCGATTTGCCCAGCCCGATTGGTCCTCTAGCGGCCCAACCTCGCCGCCCGCAGCAGCGATGCGTGCTCGTACCCAGACGAGCCGGGACGCTTCGTCTTCAACATCCATCATCGCAGTGTGGCGTCACTGATAGACGAAGGCAACGCGCTATACTCATTTCACACGCTGCTGCGAAGCCGGTACGAATAAGCGCAGCTCCGACAAGATCAGATCAATCATGGCTTACATACCGCGTCATCCAAGCGAGGTTACCCAGGACTGGTTACGCCAGGTGCTCGGCGATGCTCACCTCAAACTGGCCAGCGTCGATACCCTCGGTGAAGGTTACATGAGCAGGCTGCTGCGACTTCATATCGGGAGTGACAGCGAAACCACACCAGACACGATGATTGTAAAAATCGCGAGCAGTGATGATGCAAATCTTGCCATCGCGATGGCGTTTGACAGCTACAGAAAGGAAACGCGTTTTTATCGTCATATTGCGCAAGCGGTTAAGGTCAATCTTCCTCACGTTTACCTCAACGAGGTTTCCCCCGATGGCGGGCGATTTCTGCTTGGCCTCGAAGATCTCTCGCATCTGGCGCAGGTAGCCCAGGGCGACAGCGCAGATAAATCACAGACCATGCAGGCAATGCGGACGCTGGCGGCAATACATGCTTCCCACTGGCAGCAGCAAGAACATACCCTGCCCGCGTTCCCGGATGCAGTCGAAGCCTCGGCAGAGGGCCTGCCAACGATGTTAGAGGCGAGCCTTGCTGTGGCCGACAGCAGCGTCGGTGCGGGTGTGCGGCAACTGCTTCTGACCTATGCGGGCGAAACCGCGGTTCACCTGCCGTCGTTTCTCGAGGCGCCGCAAACGCTGATTCACAGCGATTTCAGGTCAAGCAATATCTTCTTCAATACCACTCACGATCTCGCGACGGTTGTCGACTGGGGCGATTTTGTATTCGGTCCAGCCGCGTTCGATCTCGCGATATTCCTGACCTCTTCGCTCAGCGTTGATAACCGTCGCCACTGGGAGCGTGGCGCGCTCGAGTTATATACCGCCAGCCTTGCCGAGGCCGGGATCGACTACCCGTTCGCCAGTTGCTGGGATGACTATCGGCTGCTCATGCCACCTTGTGCCTACCTGCCTGCGATGGTGGCAGGTGGTATTGAAGCCGCAGACACCGGCCTGGCAACGGAACTGTTCCATCGCCTGGACGCTGCGATCAGTGACAACCTTGACTGGTTGCAGGAGCGTTTTGGTATTACCGGTTGAGACGATTTACTGCCGTATCAGGGAAGTCCGTAAACACGCCGTCGACACCCTCATCAAGGTAATACTCAAGTTCGCTTTCTGCTGAGCCGAAGAAAAACGGCACGGCATCGTTGCGGAACGTCCAGGCGTGAACTTCGAGGCCGTGTGATTTTGCGTCGTCAACAAACGAGGACCACGGCATCAGGATCAGGCCTTTGAATGCGCCGACACCGTCCGCAAACTCAGCAATGGTGGCGAGCGGGATACTGGGTTCGGTGCTGAAGCGGCGTTTAGGCCATACCAGCATGATCAGCGGCAGCGCGGTCTTTGGACGCAGCGTCTTCAGGAAACCAGGATCGAAGGACTGTATAAATACGCGTTCGGGCTTGTCGGCAAGGCCGTGGGCCGCCAGTCGATCAAGCAGCAGCTCACCGGTATCAATACCCGCGTCCTGAAAAAAACGGGGCTTCTTCAGTTCCGGGTAAACGCCAACGTTGTTGCCCTCAAGCAACGACAACACTTCATCAAAGGTCGGTATCTCGAACCTGTCATCATCAGTCTTGGGGCGGCCTTCAAAGGGTTGCCTTGCCTTCAACTGCTTCAGCTCAGCAAGGGTAAAGTCAGTAACGTACCAGTCTTCCCGCTCGTTGTGCAGCCGCTTTCTTTCTGCAAACTCCGCAAGCTCCGAGACATTGGTGGTCGTTGAAAGGTAAATATCATGGCGGGCCACCCGGTGCCCATCCCGGGTTGCCACCAGGTCAGGCTCAATAAAGTCGGCGCCCTGGGAAATAGCAAGCTCGTAGGCGGCAATGGTATGTTCCGGCAGGTAACCGCTGGCACCACGGTGGGCGATGACCAGGGGTTTGGCGGCGGCACCCAGCGCAAACACGAGCAGCACGGTAAAAGTCAGGAGTTTCATCTGTTCAGGCTACCGCAGGTGTGTAAACCCTGCATTAAGAGTATGACCGTGGCACACTAACCGGCTTAAGAAATACCCTGCAACTCACCAACGTATGCACAAGTGAGGTCATCATGAAGTACCTGCTCATCACCATCAGCCTTGTCTTTCTCACAGGCTGTGTCTCTGCCTTTGAACCTGCGGAGCGTTTACCAATAAAACCCCTGCCCGCATCTGCTGACATTGAGCGCATCGCGGTCGGTTCCTGTTTCACGACCGCCGATGTCGACACCATCTTCGCAAAGATTGCTGCCGGTAACCCGGATGTGTTCATGATGATCGGTGACAACGTCTATGCCGAGGATGAGTCTGAGGATCCTGAACTGATGAGTCTCAGGGAGGCGTATGCAGGATACGTCGGCGCAAAACACTTCATGCGCCTGGTTGAAAACACACCTTTCCTGGTCACATGGGACGACCACGATTACGGGCTGAACGATGCCGGTACCGAGTTTGCAGGCAAGGCGAAGGCGGAGGCGATTTACGAACATGTCTGGAATGTGACAGATGAAAGGGCGTCAAGAGACGGGGTGTACTACTCACGCATCGCCGGTCCCGAAGGCCGCCGTGTCCAGTTCATCCTGCTCGACACCAGGTACTTCCGCACCGCGCTCACGATGAATCCGGAAGAAGGTGGTCACCGTTACCTGCCGTCCGCTGACCCGCAGCAATCCATACTGGGCGAAACACAATGGCAATGGCTCGAGGAGGAACTACGCAAACCGGCGGACCTTCGCGTCGTTGTAACCTCAATCCAGATGATTGCGGACGGCCACGGCTGGGAAGCGTGGCGACTGATGCCAAAAGAACGGCAGCGTTTTTATGACCTGGTTGGTGAGACCGGCGCAGGTGGCGTTGTGCTGATCTCCGGCGATCGGCATGCCGGCTCTATCTACAAGATTGAAGGCAAAACACCGTACCCGATGTACGAGCTGACGGCCTCCTCCCTGAATATTCCCTTGACCACGTTCGTAAAAAATCCAACGCCGGAGCCGGGTCCGTACCGACTTGGCGATCCTTACTTTGAAAGCAACTTCGGTACCGTGGACATCGACTGGGCAAAGGGTGACGTGACACTGGCCCTCAGAAACGAACTTGGCCAGCCGGTGCGATCCACATCTTTTTCCCTCGAAGATCTCAACTGACCCTGGAACAAGCTCATGCAAGCCAGCACCAAGACGTTGTACCTGATCAAGCGCAAACCGGAAACCAGCCGTGAAGAACTCATCGCCCACTGGTTTGCCAATCACATGCCCATCGTGATTGATAACTCCCTGAAAGGCGCTGCTGCGAATCGTTTCCACGCCACAAAATATTTTGCGACCCTGTTCCAGGCGAACAAGCATGGCGAGCATCCATGGGATGGTATGGCCCAACTGTGGTGGAATCGATACCTGCCGCGCCCCAAGGCGCCGTTTGGCGATCCACCGGCCGATTCGTTCCAGGAAAGGGCAGAACCCTACTGGCCATGGGCCACCACCGAGTACGTCATCATGGATGGCGAGGTTGATACCTCGCCACTGACATTAAACGACCCTTACCCGTCGACCCGATCGGGCTTTTGTAAAATCAGCTTCCTGGTGCCGGGCAAAGAGGGGGTCGACTACGATGCATTCTTCAAACACTGGCTCGACGTACACGCACCGAACGTAAAAAGCGTGATGGAAAAGGTGGGCGGTTATCGCTACTGCGTAAGCCACAGCCTTGAACCAGAACTCGAAACCTACGCTGGTCTTGCGGAGCTGTACTTTCCCGACGAGTCCGGCTGGCAGGCTTACCAGGACACCATCACACCGGACGGCATGGAAGAATATGTCGGCAAGGGCCTGCTGGTACTTCAATCCGATACGGAAATGGTCGGCATTCCCTGATCAGGGTCTTGCTTCCAGCCGGTAGATTGTCCTGCCGGGCAGGAAGCGTTCAGTGATGACCGGGTCGTCGACGGGTCTCGCAAACACTTCATAAATGTCATCACCCAGCTTCACTCGCACCGCCGGGTTCTCTGCCATGTAGGTTGCCCACCTGCGCCTGGGCGAGGCGTCTATGTAGATGGCGCCTTCAATTTCGGTCACCCGCAGGATGACCGAGTACGGATCGTCCGGGTTTACCTCAAGTTGCAAGAGGCCATGATCGCCCGCGTCTATCGGACCGGAGGTTACTTCACCCTGCAACGCCTCACCGGGAAACACGAGGAATGGCGTCGCACAACCGGCCGTCATCAGCAGACAGAGCAATAGCACTGACGCACGTACTGGGAGCATTGGTAAGGTAAACATCCGCACAGCTTGCATTGACTTGAGTCCCACCACAATACGCCGTAATCTGGAATTCAGCCCACAAACAGCGTTGCCTCATGCGCCCGATCTCTTCTGCAGCAATCTCCTTTGGCATGGTGTCTATTCCAGTCAAGATGTTCTCCTCAGCAGATTCCTCCTCGGCTATCAGCTTCAATCAGATACACAAAGACTGCGGTTCACGTGTAAAGCGTCAATATGTTTGCTCGTCTGGCTGCGGTGTGCTTGAGCGCGATGACCTGGTTAAGGGATATGAATTCACCAGGGGTCAGTATGTTCTTTTTACACGCGAGGAGATCAAGGCCATCGAAGCTGTAAAAAGCGACACGATTGACATCGTGGAGTTCGTGCCGCTCGACTCGGTTGATCGCATCAACATGGAGAAGGTGTACTTCCTCGCGCCGGGCAAAGGCGGTGACCGGCCTTATAAACTGCTGTCCATGGCACTCAGGAGAACCGGTAAAGCGGGTATTGCCCGTTACGCAAGTCGCGGTAAAGGTTACCTCGTTATGATCCGCCCAATGGGAGATGGGCTTGCCATGGAGCAACTTCACTACGCGGATGAGTTGCGCTCTTTTGACGACGTTGAGTTGCCGGAGGATGTTGAAGTAACCGATGCCGAAGTCGATCTTGCCGTCCAGATCATCGATCAGGTGTCAGTGGATGCGTACGACCCCTCTCAATACAAGGATGAGGTCAAAGAACGAGTCCTGGAACTCATTCAACAAAAAGTTGATGGTAACGATATTACCGAGGCGCCGGTTGTGGAAGCCGCCGAAGAGAAGATCATCGACCTGATGGATGCGTTGAAGCAGACCCTGGCAACTCAGGGCTCTGAAAAGCCCAAGGTTGCTGCGACCGGCAAGAAGCAGAAGCGCGCCAGCAAGTAGGCGCGCGCATCAGAGCTAACCCCTGCGTTTGCGCGCAGCTTCCGCCAGCTCTTTCAATACCGTTTCGGTGTCATCCCAGCAGATACAAGGGTCGGTAATACTCTGGCCGTAGGTCAGCGGCACGCCTTCAACCACATCCTGCCTGCCTTCAACCAGGTGACTTTCAATCATGATACCCATGATGCCGCGGCTGCCCCGGGAAACCTGCGTGCCAATATCGCGGATCACGTCGATCTGGCGCGCGGGGATTTTACGGGAGTTGGAATGGCTGGCATCAATCATGATCCTCACCGGCAGACCCGCCTTAACCAGCATGGCTGACGCATCCTCAACAGAGAACATGTCATAGTTCGGGCTTTTACCGCCGCGCAGGATAATGTGACAGTCCTCGTTACCTGCGGTTTTGAAGATTGCCGAATGGCCGCCCTTGGTCACCGACAGAAAGTGATGGGGCTGCGATGAGGAATTGATCGCATCAATCGCGATCTGGATATCTCCGTCGGTGGCATTCTTGAAACCTACCGGGCAGGAAAGTCCGGAGGACAGTTCCCGGTGGGTCTGGCTCTCGGTTGTCCTGGCGCCAATTGCACCCCAGGAGATCAGGTCAGCAACATACTGCGGGCTGATCAGATCAAGATATTCCGTTCCACAGGGTAATCCCATTTCACCCAGGTCCAGCAGCAGGTGCCTGGCGAGATGCAGTCCCTTGTTGATCTGGAAGGTGTTGTTGAGATCAGGATCATTGATAAGACCTTTCCAGCCAACGGTTGTCCTGGGTTTTTCAAAATACACCCGCATGACCACAAACACATCGTCCGCAACCTCGTCAGAGAGGGCCTTCAGCTTTTTACCGTACTCGCGCGCAGCGTCAGGGTCGTGAATGGAACACGGGCCAACAACGGCCAGCAGTCGATCATCTTCACCGGTGAGAATCTTGTGAATTGTCCTTCGCGCAATACTGACCGTGCTCCCGACTGTCTCTGAGACAGGCAGGTCTTCGATAAGGGATTCCGGTGAAATCAGTTCCTTTGTTTCGTGGATCCTGAGATCGTCTGTTGTAGCTGACATAGTGATGGCCCGGCGGGTCAGTGGTTGAACGGGCGCGTACTATATAACAGCCCTGAGCCCACAGAAAGCCATTAGCTAACAACAGCCATGAGCTAAAAACAGCCATGAGCTAGTAAACAGCCATGAGCTAATAAACAGCCATGAGCGTACCGACGGCATCGGGTAAACTCAGCACCCATGAAACTGCTGCCTTTGCTCCTGTCTCTTGCCTGCCCACTGGTGTGGGCAGATGACTCGCTCAACGCCGATGCACGGCGCATCGCGGGTGAGTTTGCCCAAACCCTCAAACCTGCACTCATGCAGGCGATGTCCGAGGGCGGACCGGTCCACGCGATCGGTGTTTGCGCCGAAACCGCACCACAGATCGCAGCGGACATCAGCCACGCATCCGGTTGGCAGGTGAAACGGGTCAGCCTGAAGGCACGCAATCCGGCAGCCCGACCTGACGAGTTTGAACAGGCGGTGCTGGAACGTTTTGACGCCGCAGCAGCACAAGGTGATTCACCAGCAGCACTTGAACACGGTGAGATGATTGACGACGAGTACCGTTACCTGAAAGCACAGCCTGTCGCCGGACTCTGCCTTACCTGTCACGGCAGACATATCGACGCTTCGGTAACAGATAAGCTCGTCCAGGCGTACCCGCATGATGCAGCAACGGGATATGCACTCGGCGAGATTCGTGGTGCAATCAGTCTGCGGATATCCAGGAAGTAATCGGCAATGACAGAAAAGCTAACGTGGCACATCCTGCTCGATCGTCGCAGGCCCTACCCGTGGGTGATCGGGTTCATCGTGCTCTATACCCTAGCTGGTTTCCTGCTGGCGCCGATGATTATCAAGGACCAGATGATCAAGCAGACGGCGGCCAGCGTGAACGGCGCGCTCTCCGTATCAGAGGTCCGTCTGAATCCCTATGTACTGGATCTGCGGCTTACCGGTATCGCGCTCAATGATGCAGACGGTGTCCTGCTGGTTGCGGCAGATGAGTTCTACATCAACTTTCAGCTCTCGAGCATCTTCAACCTGGCGTGGACATTTGCGGAGATTAAGCTTTCAGCGCCTTACGTCCTGTTTGAACGTTTCACGCCGGAAGACAATCGATTCACGCGCCTGCTGCCACCTGCTGAACCAGTAGCACCAGTTGCCGAGGAAGAAGAAAGCGAACTGCCATCGTTCATCCTGCAGCGGTTCGAGATCGCTGCAGGGCACCTGGACACAAAAGACCAGGTCCCGTCTGAGCCAGTGGAAGCATCGTTTACGCCCATCAATATTGTGGTTGCCGACCTGAATAACATCCCGGACAGGGCCGGCTCCCAGGACGTCGTGATCACCATGCCCTATGGCGGCACCATCGGCTGGAGCGGCGAACTAGCGCTGTTCCCCTTACGATCAAGCGGCCAGCTCAGTCTGTCAGATTTGAACCCAAGGGTTGCCCTTTCCTAACTGAAAGAAGCGCTTCATCTTGAAGAGGTTGAAGCAAGAATCTCAGGCACGCTCAACTATTCAGTCGTCCAGCATGTTGATGGCAACCTGGATCTGACGGTGTCAGAAGCAAACGTTGATATTGCAAATGCACGGGCAAGTGCGTTCGATCCACCTGTCGACCTGGTTGCCATTAGTAATATCAATATCAGCAATGCCTCACTCGATCTTGCCGCATCGCTTGTCGACATCGATGCCGTGACCATCTCAGAACCGGTTATCAACGCGGCACTTCAGGCCGACGGTGAACTCAACCTGACAACCCTTATCCGGGAAGAAGGCGAGCCCACCACAGAAGCGACACCCTCAACCCCATGGCAAGCCAGCCTCGACACGCTTACGCTGGAAAGCGGGACCATCAACTTCCTGGACGAAACCGCGGGATTCGAGGCGATTGTTGGCCTGGACACGATCACAGCCAGCGGCATCAGGAATGCACCCGGCACCGAGATCGCCATCTCGCTCAATACCAGCATTGATGATGGTAAGGTGGGTTTTACAGGCAGTCACGTCTTTGAAGATGAACGCCTGCTGCAAGGTACCCTTGAGGTCAACTCGCTGGCGCTGGCACCGTTTACCGCCTACCTGCAGCAGCAGTTTGACGGTGAAATCACCGAGGGTGCGCTCTCCCTGACAACAGAGATAAAGCTGGGCGCTGATGGCAGCGTTGCTGCTGCCGGTCAACTCGACATCAATACTTTCAACCTGATTGATGGGCGCGAGCAGCTGGCACTCCTGAGTTTCGATGCATTGAAGCTCGACCGTTTCGAGGTGACCGACGATGTAATACACCTGTCTAATCTCACTACCAGCGCGCCGTACCTTGCATTCGCGATCAACGAATCCGGTGAGCTGAATATCCAACAGTTACTGAAACCCGCTGACCCGGCAGTCCAGGCTGATGAAAGCAGTGGTGCCACACAGCTCAGCATCGCACGACTGGGGATTGCTGACGGCAAACTGGACTTCAAGGATCATTCTTTGCCCCTGCCGTTCTCTGCGCTTGTCACGGACCTGAACGGGAGTATGACCACCATCTCGACCACGTCGACGGAACCCGCCTCGATTACCCTCGAGGGGAAGGTCAACGACTACGGGCTGAGCCAGATCAACGGTGAACTTGCGGTTGCAGACTTTCTCACCCTGACCGACATCGACGTGGCGTTCAGGAATCTCACGGTCGCCAACTATTCACCTTACTCTGCTGCTTTCGTCGGCCGGGAGATCGCCGAGGGTAAGCTGGACCTGAAGCTGAACTACCGCATTGAGGCGCAGCAGCTGGCAGGTAACCATGACATCGTTATCCGCGAACTGAAGCTGGGTGACAAGGTTGATCATCCTGATGCCCGCAGTCTTCCGCTCGACCTCGCTGTGTCCCTGTTAAAGAATCCTGATGGCGTGATCGACCTGGAACTGCCGGTCAAAGGTGACGTCAACGACCCGGAATTTGAACTGAGTGATGCGATCTGGCAGATCTTCTCTAACATTATTACAAAGGCGGTAACCGCACCCTTCAGATTACTCGGCGGGTTGATCGGCATCGACAGTGATGAACTTGGTGTGATTGAGTTTGAACCTGGACGTCATGACCTGACGCCGCCAGAGCTCGAGAAGATCGCGCAACTCGTCAGTGCCATGGCACAACGGCCCGCTTTGAACCTCGTCGTGAGTGGCGCTGCTAACGAACTCATCGATGTGCCTACCCTGAAAACCCAGCAGTTGCGCAACGAGGTCATCGCACGCCTTGATGATGACTATGTGCTCGGCGAGGACATGCTGGACGAACGCGTCATCGACGTCCTCGAAGATATGCTTACCGAACGCGACGAACTCATCGATCTCACTGTATTGAAAGCACAACATACATCGCCCACCGAAGAAGGAGGCCAAGCCGAACTGGATCTCTTCGCCTATCTCGGAGAGCTTCGGGATCAGTTGTTGGCAACCACCGAGTTGCCGGCCGATGCGCTTGCCACGCTCGCTGACTCGCGCGAAGCCGCTATAAAGGCTGCGCTTGAAGCGGTTGAGTCATTTGACGCAACGCGCATTGTCGCCGCGGAGCCCGTGTTTGATGCCGAGGTAAAAGAACAACGCATACGCGCCGAACTTACTGTGCAATAACCCGCGCAATAACGGTTTCCTGTCTCGTCCACCCTGTTTAATGGCACTTCACTGTGAGACTATCGGGTCAAACTTGAAGAGAATCAGTTGAAGGGGACATGCCATGAAACTTGGACTCATGCTGGGCTACTCCGGCGCAGACCTTCGCATCCCACTAGATGAGGTAAAGCTCGCCGAGGAGCTGGGATACGACTCTGTTTGGACTGCTGAAGCCTATGGCTCAGATGCCATCACGCCACTCGCCTACATTGCAGCGCACACCGAGCGCATCAAGCTCGGCACCGCAGTACTGCAACTCGCAGGCAGGACGCCGGCAAATGCCGCCATGGCCATGGCGACGCTCGACCAGCTAGCCGGCGGCAACCGCGCAATCTGTGGCCTGGGCGTTTCCGGTCCGCAGATTGTTGAAGGCTGGTACGGCCAACCCTGGGGCAAACCCTACTACCGGATCAAAGACTACGTCACGATCATGAAAAAGATCTGGAAGCGCGAAGAACCAGTAACCCACGACGGCAAAGAGATCTCCCTGCCCTACACCGGCGAAGGCTCCCTCGGCATTGGCAAACCGCTCAAGTCCATCCTGCATATGAACCCGGATATCCCGGTTTACCTGGGTACCGGCATGGAAAGTACCGTTCGCATGACCGCCGAGATTGCCGATGGCTGGCTGCCACTCGGCTACGTGCCTGAAACCGCGGAGCTATATGAAGACTGGATTGATGAAGGACTGAAGAAAGGCGGCAAGACGCCGGATCAGTTTGAGATCCAGGGGATGACCCAGGTAAAAGTCACCGAGGACGTACAGGGTGCACTGGATGCACTTAAACCCGGTATCGCGCTTTATGTGGGCGGCATGGGCCACAAGAACATCAATTTCCACAAGGAGATGATGGTGCGTCGCGGTTTTGGTGAAGCAGCCGATCGCATCCAGGAACTCTATCTTGCCAAGCGCAAGGATGAAGCCATCGCAGCTGTGCCGGATGAGTTTGTCGACGGCGGCGCCTTGATTGGTCCAAAGGATCGAATCGCAAAACGCTTCAGGGACTGGGAAGACAGTGGCGTGACCGGGCTCACCATCTCAGGCAATGCAAGCGCCATCCGTACAATGGCTGAAGTTGCCCGCCTGAACTTCCCGAAGGCCTGATATCACGCCGGCGCTGGTTCTTATGAGAGTTTCCATTCTTGCGGCATTGATTCTTGTCGCCGGCTGCGAGCCCGACTTCAGCTACGCACCCGACGCTTCAGAAACGCGGCAGATCAGCACGGGCTGGCCGGAATATGGCGGCGGTAGCGGCGCGCGTTACTCCGAGGCTGACAACATCACACCGGAGAATGTCGCAGGCCTCGAACTGGCCTGGGTGTACCGCACAGGTGATGTTGCTCCACGTCGCACCGAAGAGATTGGCTCAACATCCGCGTTTGAAGTCACGCCCATCACGGCCGAGGGTCAGCTGATATTCTGCTCACCATTCAACCGTGTCATCTCTCTTGACCCCGCAACTGGTGGTGAGCTGTGGCGCTACGATCACAACCTTGATCTCAGTGGACGCTATGCCAACCAGTTTGTCTGCAGGGGAGTCAGCTACTGGTCAGGTGACGGTGATGCGGAAGATATCTGCAGCACGCGAATATTCACCGGTACCAATGATGGCTACCTGATAGCACTCGACACCGGTACCGGCAAGGTCTGTGAAGACTTTGGTGACAACGGCAGGATCGACCTGAACCAGGGTGTCGGCGAACAGGAGTTCCTGGGCGAATACCAGGTCACTTCACCACCGGCCATCGTCGGCGATCATGTCATCGTGGGGTCTGCTGTCAGCGACAATTCCCGCATCAACGCGCCCAGCGGGGTTGTGCGCGCATTCGACGTGAAGACCGGTGAGCCTGCCTGGGCCTGGGACCTGGCCCCGCCTGGTTACGACTACGACAACGATCTTACATCCAATGAAGGATTCGCACTGGGTACACCAAATGTGTGGGGGCCGATGGCGGTTGATGAACAACGTGACCTGGTGTTTGTGCCCACCGGCAACCCATCGCCGGACTATTACCGTAGCGGTGAACCCGATATGGACTATTTTGGGACCGCAGTAGTGGCGATCCATGGCTCCACCGGCATCGTGGTCTGGAAATTTAAAGCGGTTCAGAACGACTTCTGGGACTTTGATGTGGGCGCCCAACCGTCGCTCGTTGATCTTAGCATTGATGATAAGAACGTGCCTGCGCTGGTACTCGCCACAAAGATGGGTTTTGTTTTTGTGCTGAACAGGGAGACCGGGGAGCCCATCGTCGATGTTGAATACCGCGAAGTCCCCGCTGAAGGCCCGCTGGCTGACCAGTTTGCCAGTACCCAGCCGTTTCCGCCTGAGGCTTTCCAGGTAGCGCCCAATGTACTGCATGATGATGCCTGGGGCCTCACACCGATTGATAAAGCAGAGTGCAGCGAACTGTTTGAGACGTCCCGGGTCGGCCCGATCTATACACCGATTACGGAACAATGGACGATTGTTGCGCCCAGCAACCTCGGCGGCATCAACTGGGGCGGCGTTGCCGTCGACCCGGTTCGAGGACGTATCGCAGCGCGTTCGAGCAACGTGCCATTTATGGTTCGCCTGATTCCACGTGAGGATTTTCGCGGGCGGGAAGGCTTCGAGTGGGACATCGAGGTTGCCGAACAGCGCGGCATGCCCTACGCGATGGCAAGAAAGCCGTTTCTTTCCTCATG
The DNA here is from genome assembly GCA_963921285.3 of Pseudomonadales bacterium. Lineage (GTDB taxonomy): Bacteria > Pseudomonadota > Gammaproteobacteria > Pseudomonadales > Azotimanducaceae > UBA9659. The sequence continues at coordinate 2,885,602 of CAWUFD020000015.1, read as the reverse complement.
GGGCCTGCCCTGCAATGCTCCCCCCTGGGGAACCGTCAGCGTGATTGATATCGCTGGCGAAAATCTCGAATGGCAGGTACCGCACGGCAGTGTCCGCGATATTGCGCCGGTACCCATCCCGCTCGAACTTGGTGTACCAGGTGTTGGCGGCCCGATGATGACAGCAAGCGGCCTTGTGTTTGTTGGTGCTGCTTACGAAAACACGTTGCGTGCCTACGACATCTCAACCGGCGCGGAGCTCTGGCAGCACCGCCTGCCAGCCGGTCCGCAGGCCACGCCCATGACCTATTCCGTAACGGATGATGACCGCAAACCAAAGCAGTTTGTCGTTATCGCCGCCGGCGGCCATGCCCGCATGGGCTCAACCATGGGTGACTACCTGGTAGCCTTCAGCCTCTGAGCGTCCCATAATATCCCTATGGAAATAAAACTCAGACTCGAAGAAAACAAATCGGGTGACGCCGCCGTTGCAGGCCAGGGTTTCGGGCGAATCAGCGAGACAGCAGCGCCGCGATTCAAACCCGCCCAGGTTGATGAGATCTACGATTTCTTTGCAACCAACGGCTACGTCGTTATCGAGAACTGCCTCAGCGACGAAGAGGTTGCCGATCTCAACGGTTTCTTTGATCGCACTCAGCAGGAAGTGCCGGAAAAATGGGGGCTTTCTGAGAAGCGTAAACCGCATCACCGCAACCAGGGCCTGATCTTTTCCCAGCCACTGCTCGACCACCCTGAACTCGACGGCTACCTGCAGCATCCAAGCTCATATCCTGTCGTGGAGAAGATCCTTGGCGGCAAGGAGCGGGTCAGGTTCTCCGAGCTGAACTTTCGGGAGACACCTGAGAATGCCGGCATTGGCCAGATGAATTTCCACCATGACCGGGTCTCGGAAGATCGTTTTGAACGAGAGCCATACATGCCGGTTGACTGGCTGTGCGCCATCCACTATCTGACCGACGTCGACGAGTCCACGCCAAAATTCTGCGTGGTGCCACGCAGCAATCGATTCGAAACACTCACCGAGGCATTTGAGACCCTGGGTGACGACTATGTTGAACAGCCGATCACGGGGCCCGCAGGTACGTGTGTCATGTATGACACTGCCACGTACCACACGCGCCTTGATGGTGATGGCGTAAAGAGAAGGCGTACATGGCACCAGTACTACGCGCGTGGCGGCTGGTTGCGCAGTTCACTGCCCACCACAGACAGGTACATGCGTGCACCATCGATATGCCTGACAGACTGGAACCTTTTTCCGGAACGGCTGGCGATGCATCCCGACCCTGCCAAGCGCCTGTTCTTTTCACATTGGAATACCGCCCAGGGGGAATGGGTCGCGTCGGGGTTTGACCCGGAAGTACGCGCAAGCATGCCGAGAGGTAATCAATAGACTAACCGCGAGCCCAGCACTTAAGGAAGAGTTATGGCCAGAAACCTGATTGTTTTTTCAGACGGTACCAGCAATACCAAAACCACCAACACCAACGTTTACCAGTTCTACAAGGCACTCAAAGACCACGAGTCGAATCTCTGTTTTTACGACCCGGGTGTTGGATCCTTTAAGGCAGATGTCCTGGGTAAGGCCTTTGGTGCGGGCGTTGCCGACAACATCAAACAGATGTACCAGTTCATCGTCAAAAACTACGAGGACGGTGACAGGATATTTGCCTTCGGCTTCAGTCGCGGCGCCTACACCGTTCGCAGCCTCGTCGGCTTCATCACATTGGTCGGACTGGTTACCGAGAAGGACAACCGTAAAAAGCGGCGCCCGAAGCGAACCCTGCCATCACCGCAGACGGTTTGTATAAGGCGCGCCTACAATACCTACCGCGCAAACAAGACACCGATATTCAAGGATGCATTGAAGCTGCTGGGTAAGCGCCAGGAAATGAAACCCTGCAGCGTATTCGGCCTGGGCGTCTGGGATACGGTAGGTGCCATTGGCCTGCCCAATTTTGACAAGGACAAGGCGGCCTATGGTGATCACTACTATCACCATGTCGCCCTGCCGAAGGACATCACACATGCTTACCACGCGCTGTCGCTGGATGATGAGCGCCGCAACTTTGCACCTGTCATGTTCAACCGCACACCGAACAATACAGACAACATCCGCGAGGTCTGGTTTCCCGGTATGCATTCGGATGTCGGGGGTGGATACAAAACCCTTGCCAGTGACCCTGGTGCAAAAGACCTGTCGAACATTTCCCTTAAGTGGATGGCAGACCGCTTTTCACGCGTGCTCAGTTTTGATCGCAGCGAGTTTGGCGCGCCAAAACCAAAGGGTGTGATGCACGATTCTGCCAATGAAAAACTCTATGAGGTGCGGGTAAGAACGGTGCCGAAGCACTCCATCCTGCACCCTTCTGTCGTCCAGCGAATCAAGGGACCACTGGAAAGCCCGAGTCCAACACGCGAGCCGAATGGCGTTTATCGCCCGGCTTCCCTGAAACAGGCTAACTTCGATGCCGACCCTGTCTGGGGACTGGACGAACACTACGTTCTCTAGGCTTGCCTGCCCCGCTTCATGTTTTGAACCGGGAGGGCCCAACGCGACACTTACGAAGACGCTGAACTATTTGCGCCTAGGTGGCGTCTAAGTCGTTATGAACAATCCAATCGTTTACATTCCCGGCCTGCTGCTGGTGGGCGTTATCGCCGGTGTCATGGTGACCCTGCAGCGGGACGACACAGGCGGCGTCGCTGTCGCATCACTGCAGGCTGATGACCCAGCTGAAACACAGGCATCGGCTGGACAACCCGATCCGAGAATCGACAAGCTGGTTGCACAGGTGGAAGCACTCACCGCTCGCCTCGAAGCACTCGAATCAAGTGAAAACCAGGTTGCTGGTGAGTTGGAAGTTTCCGCGATTACCGAGGCAGCGCCGACACCACAGCAGGTAGCAGGTTTCACCCAGCGGACATTCGGTCGTGATCAACAGAATCCGGAAGCCTTTACTGACACGTTAATCGAAGCCGGGGTCGATCCGTCTACCGCGGATGCGATTTCAAGAAGGCAGAGCGAACTCCAGCTGAAACGACTGGAGCTGCGTGACAAGGCAACACGAGAGGGTTACCTCAGGACGCCACAATATCGCGATGAACTGCGCTCGCTCATGTCAGCAGATGTGTCGATCAGGGAAGAAGTTGGTGATGAGTATTACGACCGCTACCTGTACCTGTCAGGCCAGCCCAACCGCATCGGCGTCCGTTCCGTGATTACAGGCTCCGCGGCAGAACAGGCGGGCATCAACCAGGGTGATGTCATTGTCAGCTACGACGACAGCCGCGTTTACAACTGGAACGACCTGAACAGCGCAACCACAACCGGTGATCGCAACGAGTATGTCAACGTGACTGTGCGACGCGGTGAAAGTGAGTTCCTGGTATCTGTCCCCCGCGGCCCGCTCGGCGTGCGTCTTTCGCCGACACGAGAGGACCCCGACAACGGTTAGTTCTTGTCCTAAAAGTCACGTCCTGTGACTTTAAGGAATCGGTTTCTCTTTTTCTCTTTATGAAACCCCGTGACGACGGACCGCGCCTTTTCCTGACGGAAAATGGCAAGCCATCCTTGGCTTGCCTAGTTCCAGTCCTTTTCAGGACAGGAACTAGTTAGAGCTTTGCGATCACGTTGTCCGCAAAGGTTTCCAGCCCGCGGCGTATGTCATCTTTGCTGCTTCCTGGTGGCGGCATCACCAGTCTCGAGATACCTTTCTCAGCCATCACCTTGATATTATCGAGAGACATATCAGGGCTGCCCGTTGTGAGCTCAATTTCATCCGCCGGCCTGCCGATCACCTCACACTCCGCACGTAGCGCCGTGAGCAGCTCATCCAACCGGTCTATACGCCCGGGGAAGAAACCATCACCCAACCTTGCCGCCCGTCGCGCCGCTGCCGGTACATGGCCACCAACAATAATCGGCACACCACCTGCCTGCGCGGGCTTCGGGTAGGAGCCTACCCCGTCAAAACTGAACTGGGTGCCTTCAAAGCTGGCGCTCTCATCACGCCAGAGAGACCTGATCGCCTCTATGCTCTCTTCGGTACGAGCCACGCGCTTGTCAAACTCAAGACCCAGCGCGTCGAACTCTTCCTTAAGCCAACCAATACCGACACCCATCATCGCCCGTCCGCGCGACAACTGATCCAGCGTGGCAAATTCCTTTGCTACATAAAAAGGGTGGCGCTGCGGCAGGATCAGGATACCCGTCGCAAACCGAATCTCCCTGGTCATCCCCGCCACAAAACTCATCCACACGATCGGGTCGGGCACATCAGCATCAAAACTGCCGGGTAACTTGCCTTTGCGATTGTAGGGGTAAACAGAGTCGTACTGTTTCGGCACCACCACATGTTCCACGGTCCAGAGTGACTCGATGCCGACATCTTCCGCTGCCGTTGCCAGCGCCTCCGCGTGTTCCGGCTGTGTGAAGTTGCCCGTGTTGGCAAACATGATTCCGAACTTCATCTGCGACCTCCATCAGTGTTCTCCACCAAGCTAACATATCTTTGGCACACCCTTGCCACACCTTTGCAGCAGTGGCTACACACGCTACCCTGTAGATCGCTTATCCACTTGGTCACACGGTATGGCACCAGAATATTCTCTCTATCTCGTTCGCATCTTCACTTGTGACTGGGAAAGATCACTCACTTTCTATCGCGATGTGCTCGAGTTCGAGGAAGTGTTCAGCGATGCGGGGATGGGATGGGCCCAGTTCAAGCTCGGAGATGCTGCCATCGGTCTCGAGCGCTGCGACAAAGATCACCCGGAAACACCGGAACTGGTTGGCAGGTTTGTCGGTGTATCGATCGAAGTCCCGGATATCGAGGCAACATACCGGTTGCTTGTCTCACGTGGCGTTGAGTTTTCTGGTGAACCAGAACAGCAGCCCTGGGGTGGTGTGCTGGCTCATCTGAAAGACCCGGATGGCAATGTTCTCACCCTGTTGGGTGCGCCCGCATAACCTTTGGAGGATTAAGCATGCTGCTGAAAGATAAAACCGCGATAGTCACCGGCGCTGGTTCCGGTATCGGTGCCGCAAGCGCCATCCGCTTCGCCGAAGAAGGTGCAAAAGTGGTTGTTGCCGACATCAGGGAACACAAGGCGGCCCAGGTGGTATCTGAGATCACCACAGCTGGTGGTGAGGCGATTACCTGCCAGGTCGACGTGGGTGACGAGGCATCGATTGCGGCAATGGTGCAGACCTGCATCGACGCTTATGGTCGCCTGGATGTGCTGTTCAACAATGCAGGCACACTCAGGCCGGGCAACGCGGTTGATCTCGCCACTGAGGACTGGGATCTCGTCATGGGCATTAACGTCCGCTCGGTCTTCCTTGGCGCAAAGTACGCGGTACCTCATATGCGCAAGCAGGGCGGCGGCAGCATCATCAACACAGCTTCCATTTCAGGGTTGCACGGTGACGGCAAAGCGGTCGTATACGCGGCAAGCAAGGGCGCTGTCATCAACCTCACCCGCGCCCTGTCAACCGATCACGCCGCGGAAGGTATACGGGTCAATGCTATCTGCCCGGGCACGATAAGGACGCCCCCGGTTGAGCGGATGACCAGTCAACCTGAGGTGCTGGAGCGAAACATCCGGGCCCATGCCATGAAGCGCCTCGGTGAACCCGTGGAAATTGCCAATGCCGCGGTCTGGCTCGCGAGTGACCTGGCATCTTTCGTCACAGGGGAATCTGTCGTAGTTGACGGGGGCCTGCGTGCACAGTCCCCAATTGGGGATATCGCCGACCCGAGGCCCGGGGCTAACCTATGATTCATGGCGAACTACATACGTTTTGTGATCAACCGTCTTGATGAAGACTCCGGCAGGCGCAAAGGGATCTTCCAGGTGTTGTATGAGTTGAGGGATGACGGCGAGCTGAATCCGGAGGAGGAAGCGTTGTTCCAGCAGACCCTCGACTGGTTTGATGAAAACCTTGATGTGCCCCGCTCCCTTGCCCGTTCGAACAAGTATCAGGCGAAAAAGGTTGCCATGAGCTGGTTTAAAGACAAAGCCAATGAACACATCCGGCAGATGCGGGTGCTCGCAAGCATCATCGCGGTACACGGTATCGAAGTGGAAGTGATCACCTCACCACGACCCGGCTATATCGTGCATGAGGATCGCTACCAGGTTGCCGCAGAACCATTTAAGGAAACCAGAACATGACCGTGCGAAGCGCCACTCCCGCCGATTACGAGGTGGTCGAATCCATCTGGCAGGCACAGAACGAATACCACCACGCGCTTGAACCCACCCGCATCCGCCGCGCGGAAGTGATGATGAGTCGCGATGCGTTCATCGAGGTCCTGGAAAACGAGCACAAGGACATTCTGCTGATCCCGGTGGATGACACTATTGCGGGCGCGGCTTTACTGGAAGCCCGCTTTATCAAGCAATCAAACAACGCGTTTGCGAAAGACGTCGCGTTTGTTCAGGAGATCTGTGTATTGCCGGCACACCGGGGTAAATCGCTGGGACAAACTTTGATGGGGGCGATAGAGGAATGGGGGCGCGAGCGGCGGTTGGGTTCGGTTGAGCTTAATGTGTGGTCGCGGAATGAGGCGGCTATCGGGTTCTATGAGGCGCTTGGGTTTGCTTCATTAAGGATCGAGTATTCGAAGCCACTATAACCCCCGTCATCTCGACCGGCGAGAGCGAAGCGAACAGAGCGGAGAGATCTCTCCGCTTCGCCTGCGGGTCGTGCGCGACCCCGGTCGGTCGAGATGACGTGCAGTCGCCCGGGCCGTATTAAAGCCCAGTCTCCTCCCGATACAACTCACGCAGAATCCGCCGCCACTCTTCATACTGAAAATCCGCCGTCCCCTTCAACTCAATCACCTGCCCCGCAATCTGCGTCGCAATCGGTGTCGTCTCCCGGTCAAACGATGACGTCAGTTCACGCAGCGCATCTTCGTTCATCTTGGATTCCTTGAAGGTGTGATAGATCCGGTCCATGGCGTACCAGGAACCTCTTGTCGCACCACGCGTCGCATCTTTCCTTTCCAAGTCCTGGTTGCCGACGATGAGTTCATAACTGTAGTGACGCCACCATGCATAGGTCGGTCCGATCTGTGTAAAGAGACTGCCGTAATGGGCATCAACACTGTCGGCAAAGAGATACTCACTCTCGCGCAGTCGCTCTACCCGCGTGAAGAGCGGATCATCCCTGGCAGGCAGTCCCGCAACCCGGGTTACGCCACTCTCATCCTGCGTCAGGTAACGACTGAAAGATTCCGGTGACAGGGCGATGGCATAGTTGAGCATCGCGGTATCCAGCACCGCCGCGTGTTGCGCACGGTCCATTGCAAGCAACGCCTCACTCAAGTCGTTGGCAATCTGGTTATGAAGATTCTGGAATGGGTCAACCAGGTAGGACGGATCAACCCGGTATTTATTCTCGGAGGCATAAGCACTGTAATCCCGTTCCAGCCAGACTCGCCCTGTCGCATCCTGCGCCCTGATGTCGAGCCGCAGCAGCAGGCCATCGGATGCCTTGATGGATCCGGTGACAGTGAGCTCAGCGCTTGGGTCTGCAGCAGGCAGCACCCGCACATCACCCCAGAAACCCGACTCATTCAAGGTACGTTTGAGCACATAGGGCAGGTAGCGCGTTTCTACCGAGCGTACCTGGCTTGCCGAACTGTAGAGGGAGTTATTGCCCGCTTCAATCGAAGTGAACCTGACAATGCTCACATTGAGGTTCGGCAGGTCATGTTGCGGCCCATCTGCCCTCGCCAGTTCAATGTCGGCTGGCAGGGAGACAAATTGCGGCACGGGTGGCGGTGCACTGGCGCAACCCACAAGCAACAGAATTATTGCGGCAACAGCAACCCTCACTCCGTTTCACTTCCACCCAGGGTACAGGTCGTCTGTTTCGCAATTGTGTACTCGCAGTTGTACATGCCCTCTCCCGGTTCGTAGGGCATATATACGCGGTTCAGCGTAAAGGGATATGGCAGGCTGCTGACGTGAACGGTTGTCGCAATACTCATGCGCTCACGATTCGAGGCAATGCTGATCAGGTGGTAAACGGTGAGACCGTCAGATAACTCAATCTGGAAAGCGAGCTGGTCTTCGAGCCAGGTGCAGGCTTCCGAACCGACCGGCGTTGCAGTCGGCTGCGGCGCATTAAAGTCGCACACCAGGGAAAAATCATCGTTACGCTTGATGACAATGTGATCCTCCGCCTGCTCAATATCGAGGATGGTTGCCTGGGCGATTTTCTCGGCAAGCCGGCCCAGCCCGATAATCGACTGGTAGTTGTAACCCCTCGGGTCAACTCTCACGTTGGCACCGTTCCTGGCACGTTCCAGCGCACGTTCGTATTCTGATTTTGCCTTCGTGTAGAGCCAGCGAATCTTCTCGTTGGGATGGTCACTCATCTGGTAGTCCAGCTCCCAGTGACCTGAAAAGTCGACGCCGTGCCGGTTGGCACTGGCACCCTGCACAGCGGACATCCATACGAAGAGCAGTATTGCGAGGCTGAGCCTTGCTGGGGCAAACAAATTCCGATGTCCGTGGTTAAAGCGGGTGAATTATGTTTGATCCTCATCCGGGATTACAGTTCAATCCATGAAAAAGGAGGCAATCCAGTGATCTTTGAAAACCGGCACATTATCTGCGGCGAACTGCGTCGACCACGCCAGATGCTCAGCGACCAGGAATATGATGGTCACGTCTCCATTCACGACGACAAGATGGCGGAAGACCTCGGCTTTTCCGGTGCGCCAATTGAAGGCCCGACGCACTTCAGCCAGTTTGTGCCGCTGCTCTATGAGGTATTCGGTCAGGCCTGGTTCGAAACCGGCTGCATCAGTTCGCACTACCTGAACATGGTGGTTGAGGGAGAAGAAGTCCGTGCATTTGTGCGCGAGCCTGCACCCGGCGCCAACATCACGGAAATCTGGGCCGAGAAAAATGACGGCACCCCTGTCCTCACCGGCACCGCCAGTATCGGACCGGACCATCCTGAATCGGAGCTGGATCGACGCCGCGCCAAGCTGCGCCCTTCAGATCAGCTGGTGATCCTGGCTGACCTCAGCGTCGGGATGAAAGGCAAAAATCCTGAAGAGGCGATCCTTGAGTTCGACGTGGCCAAGGGCAACCTTTACCCCTTTTCACTCAACAACAAGCTGAAGGTCATCACTGAGCCCTGCGAGTGGTACTCGGAGGAAGGTGGCAAGTCTTCCCCGTGGGGCAAATCACCCATACCGCTGGAGATGATCAGCGTGCTGACCCAGTACACCTCTAGGGAAGCAGCTTTCCCTGTACGCGGGCCGGCTGTGGGTCTTTTTGCGGACCAGGAGATCAAGCTCATCAAAGGGCCGCTCTTCGTCAACACACCTTATCGACTTGAGCGGGAGATCGTTGCCCTCAGCGAAAGTAAACGAGTGGAATCAAACTGGATCATGACCCGCGTCTACGATCCTGAATCCGACGAACTTGTCGCCGAGTGCCTGCTGAACTCCGCCACCGTCAAAGGCTCTTACGAGCGCTACGAAGAGGAAGCGAAAGCGCTCGGCAAGTCCCTCGACTAAGCCTGCATATTTCACCAAACCACTATATTTGCTGTTAGCGGAAACAATATCAGGTAGTTACGCAGATTCTGTGAAAGCGCACTTTGTATCTCAAGTTCGTTCCCACAAATCTGGCGCGCTAATTTTGTTCCTGAGCCGCCGTGCTCGCTGCGCCCTATTCTCGATAGGGCTCTGCTCACGAGCCGTCCCAGAAACAAAATTATCGTCCCCAGATTTGCGGATTTGATGAAACATGCAGGCTAATCCTGCCAGGGCAGGAACGTCGTCGGCACCATGTTGTTTTCGATGATCTCCCAGGGTTGGTGGTAATAGCTTGCTGAGCATTTGTACCCCAATGTCTCAGCAACATGGCGCAGGGTTTCCGGCGCGTAGCAGTAGTCGGTGATGCGCGTCACTACACCATCCCCACCCAGCCGCAGCACGTCATAAAGGTTTTCCGGGTCACGCGAATCGAACAGCAGCACGACCGGCGAGCCGTCACATTCCGCATACTTTGCAAGAACATTGCTGGTTGTGCTGTCGGTCCAGTTGCCTTCACGCCCACGACCGCCACCAACATTGCACACACTGATCTGGATCTGTTCCGACATCATGTTGATCAGCTGGTCCATGTCCCCTGAATTCATCGCATCTACAAACTTCTCGACAAGTTGCTTCAACGCGGGATCGATATTCGTGCCATCGGCAGCTGTCTCTTGCATCTTCTTCCTCGCCCTGTTGAGCGCAGACTTCACAGTGCCTTCTGTTGTGCCGATAAAGTCAGCGATATCTTTCAATGAGTAGTCGTAGACATCCTTCAGGAGAAGCGCAACGAACTCCTGCGGAGAGGTCAGCTGCATACCTCTTGCAATGGCATCACGCGTTTCAAGTACGTCCGGGTCACTTACGTCCTCCTCGGGGTGGGACTCACCGGAGGCCTGGAACTTCGCGCGGCGCTGGAGATCGATCCACCGGTTGGTGGCTGTTCTGAACAGATAGGCTTTGACGCTTTTAATCGGGCTTTCTTCGCCATGGAAGTCTCCCCGCGCTGCCATGCCGAATCCTGTCAGCAGGGTGTCCTGCACCAGGTCTTCAGCATCCCAGATGTTGGAAGTCAGCTTGTGACAGTAGCCGTACAGTTCAGCGCGTATCGGTTCCACCGTATCCAGGTACCGGAACCAGTGGGTCCGGATCGTTCGCGCACCCTCATGATCAAATGCAGCAGGTGACATGGCATCCTCTCTTTGTGATGTTCTTATGTTCAAAGACGAACCAGCACATCCAGAAGATAGCAGCTTGCCAGTTTTTTTATCAGCGGGCGGTGAAACCCCCGTCAACAATGAGTTCCGTACCGGTGATAAAGCTGGATTCATCACAGGCGAGAAAGAAGATCGCGTTGGCCACTTCTTCCGCCTGGCCGAGACGACCCAGGGGGATCGCCTTTTCCCGAAGGGTAATCGCTTTGTCCCCATATTTCGCCTTGTCTGCATCGAGGATAGGCGTGTCGATAGAACCAGGGTGCACCGAGTTACAGCGGATGGGATAGCCGCGTTCCGCACACAGCATGGCAACGGATTTACTGAGGTTGTGTACGCCAGCCTTGGCAGCGCCGTAAGATGCATAACCTGACGAACCGATCATGCCTGCAATAGAGGAGAGGTTAACTATCGCAGCAGCGTCACTCTTGCGCAGTAAAGGTAACGAGGTTTTAACGCCAAGCGCCGTGCCTTCCAGCACCACGGCCATGATCTTGTGCCACAGCGCCATGTCGAGACTTTCATAGTTGTCGTGCGGGGAGATCCCCGCGTTGTTCACGAGGATATCGAGGTGACCGTGCGTATCGTCGATCACGTCGATTGCCGCCTGCCAGTCCGACTCGTTACTCACATCGAGCGAGATAAAAGTGGCGCCAGTCTCGTCTGCAATCGCTTCACCTTTTTCTAGATCAACGTCGGCCAGGAAAACAATCGCACCTTCGCGCTGCATCATGCGAACCGTCGCGGCACCAATGCCGGAGCCACCCCCGGTTATAAGCGCAATCTTTCCGTCAGCTCTCATTGGCGGCCCTCGGTGTCACCTGGTTCAGTTCTTCAATGGGCATGCCTACCTCACGTTCGATACCAGGTACCACTTCTTCCATCCAGAGCTGCAGGGATTGTGTAGCGAGTTCATGAGGCAGGTCGCCCAGCTTTGCCTGGATAACAAGATCGGTAACGCCCGCTTCCACAATCTCCTTCGATGCCCGCTCGATACAGGTTTCAACATCGCCAATGATCAGCCGATCAAGCAGCTCGTCAATTGAGGGTTCTCCTTCAAACGGACGTTCCGCCACCATGTAGTCATCGGATACCAGCTCGGCCTTGTTTCTGAGGCTGTAGGCAAGACGGGTCTGGTACAGTGCATTCTCCGCATAACGCACCGCATCCTTCCTGTTACGCGCGACAAACGCATAACGCAGCAGACCCATGCGCAGGTGACAGGGGTCTACACCAGTTTCCGCAAATGCGGTTTCAACCCTGCCCCGCAGCTTTACTATTGATTGCGTTTTCCCGAGGAGGCCGCTGACAAACACGGCATACCCGTTGGTTGCCGCACGACGGTGGAAAGAAGGATCACTGCCAACAATCCAGATGGGGGGCGTCGGCGTCTGCAGCGGGCGTGTTGGAATGGAAGTCTCCGGCTGATCAAAGTGTTCACCTTTATAGCTGAAACTCTGCGCCGGCAAACCCTGCTCAATCATGTCGAGCAGCTCAAACGTCATCTCCTTGTTCACGCTGAGATCGACATTAAATCGTTCAAATTCAAACGGCTGGTATCCCGCACCAATACCCAGCTCGAGGCGTCCGTCACACATGAGATCCGTGATGCCGATCTCAGCGAGCGCGCGCACCGGCTTATAGAGCGGCGCCACCATCACACCGGTGCCGAGGCGGATACGCGACGTCCTGGCGGCACAGTGCGACACCATCAGCAGCGGTGAGGGACATAAACTATAGTTCGAGGAATGGTGCTCCGGGAACCAGCAGGTGTCGTAACCCAATTCCTCTGCCACCACCGCCTGATCTACCGCCTCGTCGATAACCTGCTTGGCAGACACGTCAGCGTTACGCTGCTGCATGACATTAAAGACACCAAACTTCATGTTTTCTCCTCTCTGGCATCCCCGTGCGCCCTCACGCCAAACACATAGAGTCCGAGCGTAATGAGGAACGTCGCGACGATGGATGACCAGCCAATAAACTGGATCATCGCGCCCCATTCACTCCAGGCGCCGGTTACCGCATACCAGGTAAGAAAGGCACAGCCGCCACCATTACTGACAATGCCCACGTAGACAGGCCCTTCTATATATTCGCCCCGCAAAGCTGCCTTGAGACCGATGCCGTATCCCACGCAGAGGGCAAGGTAGGCCCAGCCCAGCATGCGCACCCACATGTAGGTGTCCTGCGGAGGGAAACCCAGTTCCGTCAGCAACCAACCCGGCAGCAGGAGCAGTGGCGCGCACCAGGCCAGCAGGGTTGCTCCTATCTTGAAGATGTAGACCTTTGCCAGGTGACTCATACTTGATCAAAGAACCTGCGGCGTTCACTCAAGCCGTTTGCTGAAGCTGTGCCACAAACTGTTCACGAATCGCCCGCTTGTTTATCTTGCCAGACGCAATCCGCGGCAGCGGCTCACTTGCCATCGTGATGTAACGTGGAATCTTGAAGCGGGCGATATGTTCTGCGAGGAAACTTCTTAAAGCTTCTTCTTCAATCGCATCCTCGCAATAGATCGTTGTGCCAACTTCTTCGCCGAGTCGCTCATCCGGTACTGCATAGACCGAGGCTTCCAGCACCAGCGGGTGTTCCAGCAGGCCAGCTTCCACTTCGGCACAACCGATGTTCTCACCACCCCGGATCACCAGGTCCTTAATCCTGTCGACAATATATAGGTAACCCTCGTCATCGAGATAAGCGACGTCACCGGTACGCAGCCAGTCACCATCAAAAGTCTCAGCATTAGCCTCGTCACGGTCCCAGTAGCCCTGAATAATGGAGACGCCGCGAATCTGGAGTTCGCCACGTTCTCCCGCAGGCAGCGCATTACCGTTTTCATCCAGCACACGAAGATCCAGTACCGCCGAGACCCGGCCTGAACTGGCAGGATGATCCACGTAATCGAGACCGCCAATGCCGGTACCGATGGCATTGGTTTCGGTCATACCCCAGCCGGTGTTGGGTAAGGCATTCTGGAAACTACCGGCAATGTTCTTCACCTGTTCTGGCGCGCGCGGCGCACCGCCGCCGCCAACCACCTGCAGCGAACTGAGGTCATAGTTACTGCCAATCGATGCATTCACCAGGTCACCGGTCATGGCCGCCGGTGCAACAAAGGAGGAGATCTTCTCTGCATCCACAAGCCGCATTGCCTCGTTCACATCCCACTTATACATGCACACCATCTTGCGCTGCGCGCGGTAGGACATGAGCATTACCGCGTGTGATCCGGTCGCATGGAAAAGCGGCACTGCCAGCAACGTTGCCGCCTGGTATGGCAGTTCCGGTGGTGGCTCACCACCGGCGAGTGCAATGCCGATCTGGGCTTCAAGTTCCCAGGACATCAGTGCTGAAAGAATATTGAGATGAGATGACACTGCACCCTTGGGATGCCCGGTTGATCCGGATGTGTACAGGATCGTTGCGGTATCTTCCGGCTGTATTTCGATATCGGGCAACACCTCGTTGCTTTCCTCGTCCAGCAGTGTGCTCAACGACACAACACCCTCATCAAGGGGTTTCGTTTCACGAACAGAGATCACATCGAGATCAACTTCTGAGCGAATGGCAGCAAGGCGATCGAGTCGTTCCTGGTCTGCAAAAAACACGCGGGCACCACAGTCATTCAGGCCGAATGCCATCTCTTCTGAGGTCCACAGTGAGTTCATGGCCACCGCCACCGCGCCGATGCTTGTCACCGCGTTGAACGTCATCACCCATTCCGGGAAGTTCCGCATGGAGATGGCAACCCTGTCACCCTTGTTGATGCCGTACTTTGAAACGAGGATGTTCGCGATCCGCGCAACCATGCGTGCCGTCTCATCAAAGGTATATTGTTCGTCTTCATACACAAGGAAGGTTTCATCGGAGCGAGCACTTTCAAACAGTTCACGCAGACTGCCCGGTGTATTTTTGAACTTGCGGCAGGCTCGACCCCAGGACGTGGCTTCCACAATTTCATAGTCCTGGCCTGGTGCCGTCAGCGCGGCGATCGCCTCAAGGCGGGTCATACTCATACTGCTCTCTCCCAATTGGATCAGTTGGCTCGGTCGGATTGGCCGGATTAGCCGGATTGGCCGGATTGAATAGTTCGATAGTCACGGCCGTCGTAGTCAAAACCATGTAATTCCCTGTTTTCAACTGCGGCCAGGTAAAAGTTGGCATGGTACGAGCGGATCTCCTTGATCAGGCCATTTTCAAAGATGTACCACTCCGAGCCGCGCAGCAGTTCGGCAACGCCGGTCTGTTTCGGTGTCCAGCGCATGCTCCATTCGATTACCGCTTCCGGTTCCTGCACAACCGCGTGGTCCAGTGCCCAGTTCGCCTGGGTAATGGGACCCACTTTTGCCCAGTAGTTCGCCAGCCCGGCAGCACCTGCCACCGCACTGTGATCAACAAAGTAATGCACAACGTCGTCAGTAAAGGTGCTCATCATCAATTCACGATCGGCGGTATTACATCCTTCGTAATAGCGTTTGATGGTTTCTATATAGGGGTGGCCACTGCGCCGTGGTTGCATTGCCGACCTCATTTGGTTCATTGTTTTTATGTCGAGAAACCGAAGAGTACCTGTTATGAGACTTGAAGGAAAAATTGCCATCGTATCCGCTGCCGGTCGCGGCATCGGCAAGGCCATCGCAGAATGTCTTGCCGCAGAGGGCGCCACCGTCGTGGTTAACTCCTACGGCGAGGAAACAACCCAGGCCACCGTGGACGACATTGTCGCGGCTGGTGGCAAAGCGGTTGGCAAACCGGGCGACATTACCGACGGCACCAGGATTGCTGAGGTGGTTGCGGAGACTATCGCCGAATTCGGCCAAATCGATATCGTGGTCAATAACGTTGGCGCGGGTCCGAAGTCAGCAGACAATCCGCCGGATCATCCGCTTGGCCCCATCGAGGGTCTCTGGAACGCCCTTTATAAACAGAACCTGTTGCCGACGGTGCTGATGACCGAGGCCGTCGTTCCGCATATGAAGGAGAGAAAGTTCGGCAAGATTGTGCATATTACTTCTATCGCGGGGCGTGCCTCTTTGTCCGACAAGATGCTCAACGCGTTTGTACATCCAAGCTATGGCGCAATGAAAGCTGCCCTTGTCAGCTATACGCAAACGCTTGCGGAGACGCTCGGACCACACAACATCAACGTCAACGCGGTGGCACCCGGCATCGTTTATACCGATGCGTGGAAAGGTAACGCCGAGCGCGCCGTGAAGACCATGCCGCAGTTTGAAGGCATGGACGCACGGGAGTGGTTCGAAGGGATCTTCCGCGGCGACTACCCGGATATCTTTGACCGCACGCCACTACAACGCGAACAGACCGCTGAAGATATTGGTAAGGCGGTCAGCTTCCTGTGTGCAGAGGATTCAATGAACATCACGGGCCAGACGCTGATGGTGGATGGGGGCATGGTTAAGATCTAGGGCTCAGGGCTGTTTACAAGCTTAGGGTTGTCTACAAGCTCAAGGCTGTCTACAAGCTCAGGGCTGTCCACAAGCTCGGGGCTGTTTACAAAGAGCAGGCTCAGGGCTGTTTACTACGCTCAGGGCTGTTTACTACGCTCAGGGCTGGTGGAAGTTTTCGGGTATTAACGATACATTCTCTGACCCTGTTACTTCACGGACTGTCTGCTCGTCTCTTCTGAGTGAGCGTGTTATCCGACGATCATGGTAAAGACACTGATCAAGATATCCCGGGGAACCTGGATAGCGTTACTCCTTGTCTTTCTGTTGCCTTTGCCCGGCGTTGCCGCCGAGGCGCCCCAGGCGATGGAAGGTCTGATCGATCTGTCGGAATGGGACTTCAATCGCAGGGGCCCCGTCGAACTGAGGGGTGAATTCGAGTTCTACTGGGAGCAGTTCCTGGGTAGACGAGAACTGCTCACCGTTACACCTGAACAATTTGTGCGCGTCCCACAACCCTGGAACGGCACTTACGTCGGCGACGACGCAATCAGTGGGCACGGCTTCGCCACCTATCGCCTCAACATCCTGATCCCTCCCGATGTGGAAAACCTGTCCTTCAAGTTCCTGGACTTTGGCACCTCGGCGCGCATCTTCCTCGACGGGAAACTAATGACCCAGATCGGTCATCCCGGCACCCAGTCACGTTCTACCCAGGCTGCATACAAACCGCAGATCATCGATTTCAAGCCCGAGCGAAACCGGGTCGAACTGGTGCTGCATATCGCCAACTTCAACCACCGTTCCGGCGGCCTGTGGGAAACGATTCACATGGGGTTACCGGACCAGATCCGGGCTTTTCGTGATAACGAGATCGCCAAGGAGCTGCTGCTCTTTGGTGCCCTGCTGATGATCGCCATTTTCAACCTGGCATTTTTTGTACTGAAGCCTGACCGGTTCTCCAACCTGTTCCTCGCGCTTTTCTGCGCGTTTGCCGGGTTACGGATCATCGCGGTTGAAGAACGTTACTTCCTGACGGTTTTTCCCAACCTGCCCTTTGAGTTGTATAGCAAACTTGAATACCTGTCCTGGTATGTCCTGATCCCACTGTTTGCGCACTTCCTGCAGAGTCTTTATCCACGCGAGGTGGACCGCCGCTTTATCTGGATACTCGACGGCATCAGCCTGTTTGTGATCCTGATTGTGCTGCTGATGCCACTTGGCATCTTCTCCTACACGGCGCCGTTCATGCAGGTGTTCCACGTGCTGGCATTGGTCTATGGACTGTATGCGCTACTGCTGGCGAGGCGGCACAGGCGTGAGGGTGCAAACATCCTTTTGTTCGGCTTCCTCCTGCTGATGGCCTGTACGGTGAACGACATTCTCATCGCCGCCTGGATCATCGACTCAACCTCACTTGTGGATGTCGGCATTGTTGGCTTCGCGGTCTGCCAGAGTATTCTCGCCTCCTACGACTTTGCACGCTCCGTCAGCACCGTCGAAAAACAGTATGAACAACTCGCAACTTCCAGCCTGAAACTGCAGACGCAGGAAAAGTTGCGCATGGAGGCAGAACTGCAGTCCCGCAAGGTCAGTGCCCGCTTCAGGGAATCCCAGCAGTTTGAAGCACTCGGCATACTTGCCCACGGCGTTGTCTCTGACCTGAAAGAGGCGTTCCGGCAGTCGGCTGAACAGACCCGTGAGGCTGCATCAAAGCTTGAGGAGAACCAGGAACTGATTGAATCACTCGCACGCACGCAGCAGGTAGCGGATCGCAGCGTGGCTGTTATCGAGGATCTGCTCAGCCTGTCTACTTTTGATAATGAGAAACACGCAACGGACCTTAACAGGGTTGTTAGCGAATACCTCGATTCCGAAAAAATCCGCAATATGGCAACCAGCACCGGCGTAGTTATAGAGAGGCAGTTGATGGACGCCATTCAACCGATAGTTGGCTCTACCCTGCACCTGCAGCGAATCCTGGAGAACCTCGTGGCCAATGCGTTTGAAAACCAGTCGAGTGGCGGCCGGACACTGGTGACAACAGAACAGATTTATACCGACGGGCGTACACTGTTCTTCGACAGTATCGAAGGCGGCTATTACGTAGTCCTGTCGGTGGACGACAAAGGCGCGGGCATTCACCCGGAGGACCTCGACTCAATCTTCCAGCCGTTTTTCAGTCGCCACGAGTCAAGCGCACGCAGGTCCGGTCTTGGCATGTCGGTCGTTCGCACCATTGTGCGACAGCTCAACGGTGGTATTGACGTAATTTCCGAACTCGGACAGGGTACCCGCTTTGATGTATACCTGCCGGTGTCAGTACCCAAGGGACGCTAACTAGTTATAAATTTTGAATTCGAGAGGCAATCAACATGGCAGACATTGTCATTCCCAACTTCGGTGAAATCCTTGCCGAACATTTATCCGGCGTTTCTGAAGCGGCTTTTCCTTACCTGCTGTCACAGCTGGAGAGAACCGCAGCAGCGCGATATCGAACCTGGGCAGAACAGGTCCCCGCGCACGCCGATGGCCTGATGGCTTGCGCCGCAAGGGAAGATGAGATCGCCGAACGGGTGGAATTCCTGTTCCCGCCGACCGATGAGGGGCGTGCTGAAGTAGCTGCGATGATCCCGGCTGCCAAGGATGCCTACTACGCGGTCTTCAATGAATACACGCCAGTAGAACAGATGACCATCCAGGCCAATGCTGAACGGCAGGGCGCTGGCGCATGGCAGAACCTGAAGGCGGCCTATCCCGAACAGCCGGATGCGCTGGACGAGTTATCAAACATCGAACTGATGAGCGCGGATTACCTCGACGAACTGTTGCCCACTCTTCGTTAAGCAACTTGGTTTCTTTTCAAGGGTTTCTTTTCAGGGGTTTCTCTCGAACGCTGGCAATGCAGTATCTACCGGGTCCCAAGGATGGGCAGAAACCTGCCAGTAGGAAGCCTCGGGCGTAACCCATGACGGGTCATCCAGGCTTCCTGCCTTGATGAATCTCAGGTCGGGCTGCTCGTCAACGTAGCTGATGATGGGTGACCCGCATTCTGGACAGAAGCCACGGTTCACGTGACTGCCGTCTGCGCCGACAACAGAATAGATCTTTGTCTTACCCTCGAGCCTTAGCGCAGTTGTTGGCACAAAAATAATGGTCGCTTTACCACCTCCAGTTGCCTTCTGGCAGTCCGTACAATGGCAGTGTCCCGCTGACACTACCTTGGAAGGATCAAACTCATACCTGACTGCCCCGCACAGGCAGCCGCCTGAAACAGTAGCCATCAGCCGCCAAAACCCCTATGCAGCGAGTTGTCACGAGCCATCGCCGCAACACGTTCGGTCATGACGTTCTTCCACTCCGGATGAGTAATGATCCAGAAGTCATCATTACGAATCGCATTAACAATCAGATCCGCCACTTCGGCCGGGTCTTTGCCCTGATCACGCAGCAGCGCACCGGCGTTCTCTTCAAACGCCTTTTCCATGTCTGAAGTCTGGTGGTCCTTTGCCGACTCCGCATCGCGGTTACGCTTGCTGAATACAATCTGCGTATTGATCGCCCCTGGACATAACACTGAAGCGCTGATGTTCGGTACATCATCCAGCTCGATCCTGAGCGTCTCCGTCGCCGCGACAACACCAAACTTCGCCACGTTGTATGGTCCAATGGAGCCCGACGACTGCAGTCCCGCAGTAGAAGCAGTGTTAACGATATGGCCTTCACCAGCCTGTTTGATCAATGGCAGGAAAACCTTAATACCGTAAATCACACTCCACAGATCGACGCCCATCACCCACTCCCAGTCGGATAGCGTCAGCTGTTCGATTGGCCCTGATACAACAACTCCCGCATTGTTATGCACAACATGTACCGCACCAAATCTATCCACGGTTTCCTCAGCGAGGTTGCTGATCGCATCAAATCGAGACACATCGGTTGGCACGCCCATTACATCGTGGCCAAGGTTGGACAGCGAGGTCACCGCATCAGCCAGTGCCTTTTCTTCAATGTCCGCGAGGACAACCTTCATACCTTCTTCTGCAAACCGGGTAGCCGTCGCTCTGCCAATACCACTCGCAGCACCCGTTACCACAGCAACTTTTCCGCTAAGTTCTTTCATCCAGGTCTCCTTATTTTTATGCGCTACACCATGCCCTGATCGCATCATTTAGTCCAGTTCACGCGATATAGCGGGCGTGGTATGGTCTGGTGGATTACAAGAAAGGTGATCGCGATGTCAGACTGCAGCCGCCAACAAGGCACTCAAGCAAAGACTCGTGAAGGTCATGAGCGAGGCAGACAATGAACCGCAGACAGTTTCTGCAGGCAACCGGATTGGGTATCGCTGCTGCCGCGGGTCCAGTGTCCGCATTTACACCTGTGCGCTACCCGGACCCGAGGATGGTGGCGTTGGATTCTTCTTTCGGCGGATTTATCGGTAACACACCTATCCGCAAACTCTTCTCCAGCGAAGACATGTTCTGGGCGGAGGGCCCAGCATGGAGTGGTGTCGGCAACTACCTGGTGTGGAGCGACATCCCGAACAACGTCCAGTATCGCTGGCTTGCCGACGACGGGCATGTCTCGGTGTACCGCAACCCTTCCAACATGAGTAACGGCAATACGTTTGATCACAGTTGGCGGCAGATTTCGTTTGAACACCTGACCAGGCGGGTTGTCCGCTATGAGGCAAATGGCGATGCTACCGTGCTCGCGGACAGTTTTGATGGAAAAAGCCTGAACGGGCCAAACGATGGTGTTGTCGACCCAGGCGGCGATCTCTGGTTCAGCGATCCGGGCTACGGCGGACTTGGTTTGTATGAAGGTACCGAGCCACCAACCGACAGCCCGCAGCCATACCAGAAAGAAGCCATTTACAGGCTCGATATGAAAACGGGCAAGCTCCACAAGGTGGCGGACGACATCTTTAAACCGAATGGTGTCTGTTTTTCACCTGACTACAAAAAGCTCTACGCTGCCGACACCGGTGCTTCCCACTATGGCGCAGAAGCGCCCGCCGTGATCAAGGTCTGGGATGTCGTCGATGGCAAACGCCTCTCGAATGGCCGGGTTTACACCTCGATGGAAATGGACGTTGCTGGAGAGAAAAAGCAGGGGTTTGCTGACGGCATCCGTTGCGACAAAGACGGCAATATCTGGTCCAGTGCCGGCTGGGTGGGTGACGGTTATGACGGCGTGCACGTTTTCAACGTGGAGGGTGAGCGGGTTGCACAGATCCAGCTGCCGGAACTGTGCGCGAACCTGTGCTTCGGCGGCAAACATCGAAATCGGCTGTTCATGACCGCCAGCCATTCACTCTATGCAGTTCATGTGCACACGCAGGGAGCGCACTTTTGCTGATTCCGTGGCAAACTCACAATTTCAGCGTTGAGTAGCCCGCTTGAGCGAACAGCAGACAGAACCAACTCCTTCCCCTTCCCCTTCACAGAAAGAAGGAGAAGGAGGACCAGAGGAACCAGTCGGACCACCACGCAAGGGTAATGTGATCGGGCGGATCATCTTCCTGATCATCACACTGCTCTGTTTCGCCTACCTGTACTACCGCATTTATGGCGCAGCCGCGCGCCAGGACATGACCGTTGTAGAGTACATGAGCGACGTGTTTGCGGCGGTCGACTGGGTGACCTGGCTGATGGTCATGATGGGCTATTCCATTTTCTTCTTCCTGATCGACACGCTGGTTGTGACCCAGACGCTCGGCTGGTTTATCAAGAAGGTGAAATACACGGACATCCTGCCGGTTCGTGCCAGTGCCTACATTATTTCCATCTTTAACGAACAGGTTGGTAAAGGGGCGATGGCCTATTACCTGAACCGGCGCCACGAGGTGCCCGGTTGGGAAGTCGGCTCCGTGATGTTATTCATCATGTTCTGCGAAGTGTTCTACCTGATGGTCTGGGCGGTGTTCGGTTACTTCTTCACAACCGACGAACTACCAGCAGCTTTTGACCTGATTCCATACTTCGGGCTGGGCGGCGCAGTGTTCCTGACCCTGTGGATTGCATACTTCCAGGGTTACCTGCTGAAAGGCGTGAAGCTGCGTGACCAGCGCATCCTGCACGCCTTCAAGATTGCCAAGCCATGGCATTACTTCATGTTTTTCGTGCTGAGATCACCCGCGCTGATTGCGGCGGTTGTGGTGTACACCGTTGCGCTGAATCTCTTCGGCGTGGAGGCCAGCGTCATGACCATCTGGCCTTACCTGCCGGTGATCTTCTTTGCCGCTGCCGTGCCAACCCCGATGCGGGCAGCGGCGATCACTTTCTGGGTGATCCTTTTTCCTGATAACGAGGGACAGATGGCGGCGTTTGGTTTTGTGCAGCACAACTTCTTCATACTGTTTAACGCAGCCATTGGCCTGATCTTCTGGCGCCGCGCGCAGAAAGATTTGTTTGGTAGTTAGCCGTTTCGGCGTCATCCCGACCGGAGCGGAGGGATCTCATTCTCGCGAGACCCAAGATTTCTCCGTTCCGTTCGTTCCTCACTCCAGTCAGCGTGCCCCGGTCGAAATGACGTCGGTAGTACACGTCATCCCGAGCGGCCGGGGTCGCGCACGACGCGTAAGCGCAGCGGAGGGATCTAATACCCGCGACCACCCCCCATATCCAAAGTGGTACCATTGCGCCCATGAGCAACGACATCCTACCCATTCTCAAAACCACCCCGGAGACCATTCCGGATAACCTACTCGTCGTCGGCGATCCCTTCCGGGTCGACACCGTCAAAGCAAAGCTGGCAGACGCCGTTGAAGTCAGTCACAACCGCGAATACCGCATCGTCAGGGGAACCTATGACGGCAAAGAAGTTGGCGTCGTCTCCCACGGCGTTGGCAGTGCTGGTGCTGGCGGCTGTTTTGAGGAATTGTGTCGTGCCGGTGCACGGCGAATTATCCGCTCGGGTTCTGCCGGCGGCATGCAGGATAAGGTGGGTGCGGGTGATGTCGTGATCGCTACCGCCGCTGTCAGGGAAGATGGTCTGTCACCAAAACTGGTGCCAGCGGCCTACCCCGCGTTTGTACCTGCGGACGTATTGATCAGCATGAGGCAATCAGCAGCGGAGCTTGGCTTCACCTACCACGAAGGAATCGTGCTGACATCAGATATGTTTTATCCGCACGACATACTCGGCAGTGATCTCCCGCTTTGGCAACGCGCTGGTGTCACCGCCGTGGAAATGGAATGCGCAACCCTGTTCATCGTATGTCAGTTACATGGTGTTGAAGCAGGCGCCGTACTGGCGATTGATGGCAATCCGCTTGCCCAGGACGATGGCTCTATGGATACCTATGATCCACACAACGATACGGTGAAAGACGCGGTGGATCGTTCCCTCACTATCGCGCTGAAGGCTCTAACACGCTGACAGCGGCTCGATCAGGAGCTCTGCATCACCAGTCCAATCTGCCGGGCCTGCGCAACAAGACTGCCTTCGCTATCCCACAGCGCCGCTGTCTCGATCATGCGGCCACCTTCGAGATCATCGGTTCGAAACCTGCCCTGGATCCAGCCTGGTGCTGGCCGTTTTCTGACGTGCACGGTGAGTTCAACCGTCGGCACCCAGCCAACCACGCCGAGTAGCGGAAACACCGATGGAGGGAACGCGTCAACAAACAGCAGCAGTGAGCGAGTATCTGGCGGGGTGCCATCTTTCAGCCGAATCCAGCCGTTAATCTCCGCCTTTTGGGCTTTGCCCGGCACCGCTTGATCGGGATGCAGGAAAACATCCAGACGTTCGGTAATCGGCAACGCTATGCCCTGGATATCACCATTTCTTTCAACGCAGGCTTCGGGTGGTGGTATCTCCGGCGCGGTCATGCTCAGCTGGTGAGGTACACCAACCGCCTGGGACAGATCGCCAAAAGCAGTCAGCACTTCGATTCGTTCTTTGCCCTGCTGCCGTAGCGTGGCCCTTGCCGTACTTAATGTGCGCCCGGTGCGCACAACCTCGACCGAGACCTCACAGGGTTCTCCCGGTATACCCGGACGAAGGTAATGTGTTGTGACCGACAGCGGATCAGGATGCGGCAGGCTCTGCGATAACGCTGACATCACAACGGAAACAAGATAACCCCCATTCGGGTTGGTATCGATGTTCCAGTCGCCGCAGATATGCCCCTTAAACAATCCGTCTGCAACCGGCTCTACCGCCGTTTCTTGCTGGTACTGGCTCATCGTGTTTCTCCTGCACGGCCGTTGTAGACCAGCGCACCGCTGTCACGGAACTGCCGGAACACCTCACAGGCCTCTTCTGTCAGCACATTGTTGGTCACCTTGATCCCCCGTTTCTCAAGTTCCGCCTGCCAATCCGGGTGGATCGGCCCCTCGTCAAAACCAGTGATCTCTTCGAGGGCCGGTCCTGAACCGGCAATTACCAGTTCACGCACACCGGACCATATCAGCGCGCCGTAACACATGGCGCAGGGTCGCCAGTTCACCACCAGCTGGTATGACGGCAATCCATCCGCACCAAGATCGAACGTGCCGATCTGTTTCTGTGCAAGCGACAGTCCAACAACTTCCGCGTGAGCCGACGAGCAATCGGAGGGCACCACGCGATTAACACCAATGGTTACAACGCGACCGCTGTCTGCCTCAAACACACCCGCGGCAAACGGCCCGCCGGTACCGTTCTCAATGTTGAGCCGGGAAAAACGGATCACGGCGCGCATCCGTTCTTCAACGGAGGCAACTTTTTCGGGTAACTGTTCGAGTTCCTGCAGGGCCCAGCCCGGCAGGCTGATAGAAAAATCCATTTACTGCGCTGCAACCTGGTCGAGATAAAAGACGTTGCCGTCCGGGTCCTTGAAGAGGGCGAGGACACCACCCCAGGGTTGATCCTGCGGCGGTTGTTCGAATTCGACACCTGCTGCGCGCAGCTTCTCGTAGGTCAGGTGAATATCATCACAGACAAGGCCAATACCCGTATGCCTGCCGACCAGTGCAGCGTCATCCGTGCAGGCAAACGCGATAGATACGCCGCCCGTATCAAACGATGCGTATCCGAACTGTGCATCCTCGGTCAGCACTTTCAGTCCGAGCTGGTCACGAAAAAAACTCATCGAGCGAGCAAAGTCGGAGGCAAAGAAGTTCACGTAACCAAGACTGAGATCAGCCATTACCCATCTCCTTGTCGATTTTCTTCAGGAATACGGTGATTTCCTTTTCAGTCTGCTTGTCGCCCTGGCCGCCCGCAACCGCAAGCCCCCGGTCAAACACATCGCGCGCCTCGTCGTACTGCTGCTGTTTAAACAGCGCCTTACCGAGGAGTTTGTAGGCGGCGCTGTAGTTCTCGTCCTGCTCAATACAGGCGCGAAGGTGAACAATCGCCTTGTCGTCGTCCTCACCGAAATAGGCGTTACCAAGCCCGAAACGGATCATGGGGTCATCGCGACCACCGGCGAGCATTTTTTCCAGTCGATCGGTCATGCTCATTAGCCGGCCTCCAGGTTCACGTAACATTCCGGTTCAAACTTCGGGGTACAAAGGCAGTAGAAACGAAGGTCCTCCTGCCCGTCAGAGGTGACCCGCTGCGAAACACCCGGCGGGATAACAACCTGGTCACCGGGCTGGATCGCAAAACGCCTGCCATCCACTTCCATTTGCCCATGACCAGCGATAACGATGTAAGTTTCCTGCGTGCCAGTCAGCGAGTGAAGCTGCGTGGTGACACCAACCTCAACCCGGGCGATCGCGAGCGAGGCATCAGGGTTGTGAGATGTATTGCAAAGCTCGGTTATGTAACAGCGCTCGTCGGTATAGAACTCAGGGCTGATGCCGTCGGGCGTATTCGCGGCGCTTACCAGGTAATCAGACATGACTCATGCAGACAATCGAAAGCGATCAATCTGGATATCGTCTTCACCGACATCCGCATAGTTATCGTCAACACGACCCTTGATGTACTCCTTCCAGGTAAAGCTGCGATAGAGCGGCTCGCCACTCGCCAGTTCCGGGCGAGGTTCCAGCACCGCATCCCGGGTCGGGTTGTAAAAGTAAGGTGTTGAATAGCGCGCCTGCCCCTGCATTGGCAGTACCCGGTGAATTGCGGCCCGATAGATGTCGTTGGTCCATACCTGCATGGCATCACCAAGGTTAACCACGATGGTGCCCTCCTCTGGCGGCACATCAATCCAGCCATGCTGCACGGATCGGGTTTGCAGGCCGCCGGTCATGTCCTGCAGCAGGAGCGTCAGCACACCGGGGTCAGTATGGTGACCCAGTGCGACGTCACCAAGGCCGGCTATCTCAGCCTGCTCGGAAGCTGAAAGCGGATCGCTGGTTGGGTAATAGTTCAGGCGAACATTACTTGTTCGCGGATCTCCCTCCGGCATTGCCAGCGTTGTAATACCGTCACCGGCGAGCGCCCGGTAGACGAGACTGAGCGTTCTTGCAGCAACGTCGCTCGAGGCTTCAAAGAAATCGACCAGCGCCTGCTGGAAACCCGCATCATCCGGCCACTGGTTCACGTCGGAGCCATCAGCCCGCGGCATCATGTAGTCGAACACTTCTTTCAGGTCACGTTTACGCTTGGTGAGTTCACGGTCGTAATAGCCAAGCGGGATGTCTTCCGTGCGCATCACACTGCGCTTGTGTTCTGCAGGCCTGGCAAAAAAGTCGGCTGAAACACGCCACATGTTTTCGATAGCTGCATCCATGCCGTGGTTTTTTAGCAGGAAAAATCCATGGTCACGGCACGCTGCATCGAGCGGTGCGAGCAGGTCCACGTCATTTTCGGCCGCGGCGAGGTCGATGGTGGGTACCAGGTCTTGTGCGTTACTCATAGAACTTACTCATAAAAATCTCTCTTCGTCTCCCGGCGCTGTTATTTTTCACCGTTGATCCAACTGTGACATGATCACGCATCAGTGCCATGAGGAGCAACCGTGGAATACTTTGTAAACCTTCCCCACGCATCGTTCGGTGACCCCGGCCGATGGGCCAGTGACATGGAACAGGCGAGCTGGCACGGCGTATGTGCGTCTGATCATTTCTGGATCGGTGACAACCGTTACCCGCACGTGTTTGTCACCGCCACCCGCATGGCCTGTGCAACCTCCACAATCAGGCTGACCACGTCATTCTGCAACAACCTGTTCAGGTCACCGGTGGAGTTTGCCCAGGGTGCACTGGCATTACAGGAGGCCGCGGCCGGCAGGTTTGAAGCCGGCCTCGGTGCTGGCTGGGCGGAAGAAGAAATGACCGCTTCCGGGATGCAGTATCCGGCACCAGGGGTTCGGGTATCCATGTATGTTGAAGCCATGCAGATCGCAAAGGACCTCATCAGTACCGGTCAGTGCGAGTTTGATGGCGAGCACTACAAGATCGACATCACCGGTGATAAGGCGATTGGTCCCGTCAGCGATAGCCCTCCGCCGCTGATCGGGTCCGCTGGCGGTCCGCGCGCCATCAGGGAAATTACGCCGCTGGTTGACCGCCTTGAGGTCAAGGCGAGTGCGCGCGGCACGCGAGTTGGTCATATAGACCTCGGCATCATGGCAACCGTGACCGAAGATGAAGTCAGGCAGAACATTGATCGTGTTAAGTCCGTTAATCCTGATGTACCAATCGGGATCTTCATCCTGACCGCTGTCGGCGACAGCCCGGTCATCACAGGCATCAAACAGGCTTATGGCAACGGGTATCTTGGCAATTTTCACGGGCATCCGGACGATGTTGCCCGAGCACTGGAATCGCTCGGCGACATGGGTGTCGATCGGGTGCAGCTGACAGAAATGGCACCTGGTTCTCACAACGCACTTGCCACTTCATTAATTCGTTAGCAAACAGGTCAGAGAAAAAGAGCAGCAGATATGAAGATAGGTATCACCACCTTTGCGACAAGCCACGGTGTAACGCCAGCTGAACTCGGCAAGGCTGCTGAGGAACGTGGATTTGATTCTTTGTTCCTGCCGGAACACAGTCACATCCCGACTTCGCGTCGAACAACCTGGCCAGGCTCGCGGCCTGGAAAAAACGATCCGCTGCCAGATTACTACACGCGGATGTACGATCAGGTTGTGTCACTGTCGATGATTGCTGCCGTCACGGAATCACTGCAACTCGGCACATCGGTGACGCTGATCCCGCAACATGACCCGGTCTGGCTGGCAAAACAGGTGGCGACACTCGACGCGCTATCCGGTGGTCGCGTCATTCTCGGCGCAGGTTTCGGATGGAACGTGGAACAGGGTGAAAGCCACGGCGTTGTCTACCGCGAGCGACGCCAGCGCACCGAAGAGTGTATTGCCGTGATGCGCTCGCTGTGGCGTGATGAGGTTGCATCTTTTTCAGGCGAGCAAATCAATCTCGAGCCTTCATGGGCTTATCCAAAGCCGGCACAGGCAAGTGGCCCGCCCATTCTGATCGGTGGCATGGGGCCGCGCACTTACGATGCAATCGGCAAGTACGCGGACGGCTGGATGCCAATCACCGCGCGCGCCAGCATTCTCGACCGACTTCAGCCGATCAGGCAGGCATTCGAAAAATACGGTCGCAACCCTGATGGCATCCAGGTATGTATAGCAGGTGCAACCACAGACCCTGCCGGTCTCGATAACCTGCGCAAGGAAGGTGTGCAGCATTCGCTGTTAACCATCTGGAGCGAAGACCGTGATGAGATTTTCCGCACGCTGGATGAGTTCGCCCTCATCAAGCGAGAGGTTGAAAGCGGTTGAATGAAGACCTGATGGACCTGCATGTTGCAGCGCTGTACCGCTGGCAGGCAGGCCGTATGCTTGAGAGCAACCAGTGGGACGCTGGGCCCGCGCCAAGGTTTCACCTCACACGGTCCCCGCTCGGCGTGCGCACCTACTTTGATACATCCATAGACAATGAAACTGTCGCCGCGCTGCAGGCACTTGCAGCCGAGGAACGCTTTCACGTGCCGGATCAAAGCCCGTCACATCGATCCCGCTATGAGGCACTGCTCGCCGAACTGAAACCAATTGAAACCATCTGGGAAGGACCCGCCTTTGCACTGACATCGCCTGTTGCGCCGCCTGGCAACGTTGAACTTATCGATGTCACAATAGCTAATGCAGCTTGTCTTGAGGCGTACATGCCTGACTGGATACCCGATGTACCTCACCGCCGGCCATTTGTTGCTGCCATGGTTGATGGCAAAGCCGCCGCGGTTTGCGCCAGCGTGCGGATGTCGTCAGCCGCGCACGAGGCCGGGGTTGAAACATCACCTGCCTTCCGCAAACGCAGTCTGGCTATCGCCGTTGTTGCCGCCTGGGCAGAGCGCGTACGCGCGGCCGGTGCCATCCCCCTCTATTCCACCTCCAGGGAAAATGTTGCCTCGCAGGCAGTTGCCGCACGCCTTGGCGCGGAACTGATCGGCACAGACTTCCATATTTCGTGACGTTAGAATCCAGCCATCAAACAAGAAAACCAAGAGGGTAATCCGATGCCAGAACTGCTGCTCTACCATTTCCCACGCGCCTGTTCCCACGTCACCATGAACGCGCTGGATGAAGCCGGTCTTCAGTACGAAGACCAGGTGGTTAATATCCTGAACGGGGATAACAAGACGCCGGAGTACCTCGCGATTCATCCTGGCGGCAAGGTGCCTGCACTGCGGGTCGACGGCGACATCTTGACCGAGAACGCTGCGCTGCTGATCTTCATCAATGAGCTGGTGCCGGAAGCAAACCTGCTGCCGGCTGGTGACTCACCCTTTACAAAGGCAGCGATGTATTCAGACCTGATCTGGATTTCCGGCACTGTACATCCGGCGGTACGCCAGATGAGGATGCCGGTGCGTTTTACGGTGGACGACCATCACGATGGTATCCGCGCCAAGGGTCGCGAATACACCGATACCATCATGGGTCAGATCGACGCACGCACAGCAGATGGCGCCTGGTGGTACGGTGAAAGCTGGTCAATCGTCGATGTCTACCTGGCCTGGTGTTGCGGCATTGCGGCCGCTTCGGGCTACGCACTCGATGACTATCCGAACGTGCAGAACCTGCTGCAGCGAGTCAGTGAACGCGACAGCTTTAAGCAGGCGGTGGCGCGCCAGGTAAAAGCGACGGAAGACGCCGGCATCAAACTGCCGGGCTAACAGTCTGTTTCACGCGTGCTTCTGGAGTATAGTTCTTCCAACCGTTAAAACATCAGCACTGAGGGTTAACACATGAAACTGAGCTGGTCACACGCTGTCATGTACGTAAAGGACGAGGCAGCCATGCTGGATTTCTATAGCAACGTCCTGGGGTTTGAAGTCACGGACCGCGGCCCGATTGGCAACAGTGGGTCGGACATTATCTTCATGAGCCAGTCGCCGGACGAGCACCACCAGATCGCCATGGTGCCCGTCAGAAAGGATGACAACCCTTCCAACTCAGTCAACCACTTCGCCTTCAGGACACCGGCGTTTGAAGACCTCGGCGCGTTGACGGGCAAGTTGAAGGAGATCGACGGCATAAAGTTCAATCCCCTATCGCACGGCAATACACTCTCGGTTTACTTCAACGACCCCGAGGGCAACGGCATCGAAGTCTTCTGGGATACACCATGGCATGTTGCGCAGCCTCAGGGAAAACCATGGGATCTTGCCATGGATAAGGGCACCGCACTTAAGTGGGTGGAAGACGAGTTCGGTGAAGAACCGACGTTCGAACCCGTCGGCAACTACCGCGACAAGCGACGCCAGGAACTTGGTGCCGACTAGCAGCGCACCTCTATGTAGTAGTTGGCGAGTCTATTTGCGCTTTTTCTTAGGCGGCTTCACACCGTCCTGGGCGTCCTTTAACGCTGCCGCGAACATGGCGTTGCCGGAGCCGAGTGCCTGTAGCGCAACCTCGGAATACTTCATGGGATCTGCCTGGACGATCCTGCTTTCGCGCACAGTGGACGATAACGCAGTACCCATACCCTGCGACATCAAACCCATCAGGGCCTGGTCATTGTAGTTGTTACTCCCCTTGACGAGCGTGCCATAGTCCCCGGCGACGTTGAGATTATCTTTCAAACTCATGCCGCCGAGGAAATCTACTGCGGTCGCCATCTTGGGATGGCCAATTCGCAAATGCACCTGGCTCATATCCAGCAGCGACATGCCCATCTCTGCGTTAACGGAGGCACTTCTAGCCACCATACTGCGCCCGCTCGATTCCATCTCAACAAAGTTCACGACGAGTGTTGGTATAACCAGAAGGGCATTGGTGTCCCTGCTGATCTCGTTGAACTCAGTCCCAATGCTGAAACCTGCGTTGCCAATCGGATGACCAAAGTCCCAGAAAAGCGGCATAGTGCTCGGTGAGTAAACTGCATACGCAGTGCCGAGAATATTCTTGGAGTAGAGCCCCCTTGTGAACTTGATCTTGCCGTACCCCTCGGTCTGTTCGATCTCCTCCATGGGGACGAGCTCAAAGCCCTCATCCACCAGGCGCTGCTGGAAGTCACGCCAGGCTCGATCTGTAATCGCCTGCATGGTGTCGCTGGAAACACCGGCAAGCGAAACCGTCATCGAGGTCGACACGCCGCCATAGTCACGATCGAGCGCTGCCATTGAATGCGCTGAAGCCGCGGTCTGCACTGTAAAAGCCACCCGGTACACGGGAATGGCGAGTCGTTTATCCGGGTACTTTTTTAGTTTTTTGAGTTGCTTGGTTTTCAGGTAGCTCGGGTAATGCAGATCCGGCACGTTGATCGCAACGTTGTTCAGATCGGTGTCCAGATCGACCGAGGCAACGGGTATCGGCGCAGCGGGCTCGGCTTCTTCCTCCAGTGGGGTAAGGTCAACATCCGTCTCGATGGGTTTTTCCATGCTGGCCGGCGTAGACCCGGGCACCTGCCCCATGATCCTGAGCAGCGCCTTGCGATGTTCATCGAGGTCTTCAGCAGCAAACGCCGCTGATGTGATTGGCAGGGCAAAGGCAAGGACAGCAATTTTCAGGAAACGGCTCAACATCATCAGGTGCTCCATCGCAATGATGTGAGGAGTTTCGCAGGCGGATTATCCGGGCGCTGCCCCCGATCGGGTGGGTCGCCAATCAGGCACCCTGCATCAGCTGTGTTCCGGACCTATCTCTTCGAACACCCAGAGACCTGCGGTCTTCTTGTTGAGCGCGCGACTCTGCTGGCGATCCTTGCGAGAGCTGTTCAGCACCTCAATTGCGCTCGCCGCATCATCTGACTCGGTTTCATAGAAGGCGAGATACGGCCAGGGACACTCCTTGCCCGCTTCATCCACCAGCTTGAAGCGTTGGGCTGTTTTCCAGCCCGTGGTTTTCAGTACCTCATCCAGGTGCAAGTTTTCATAGTAGTCATTGAATTCGTCTTCCATGCCTTCGGTCGGCTCGGTGAACACCATTACGTACTGCTTCTTCTTACCGCTACTGCCTTCGCCCATATCGTCATCCATCTACTGCTGCAAAAAGTTGGAGTATGTTTCAGGCGAGGGGTTGACGCCAATGTATGCAGTGTTTACATTTCGCAATTCAAACGATCGTTTGATTGAATTTGATGGTCGTTTGCGAGAAAGCGAGCCAATAGATCAAGAGGTCCAATGAACACGGCAACCTCAAGTTATGCATCCGCCGCAGACACCCGGGAGAAGATCCTGGATGCTGCGGAGGCACTCTTTGTAGAAAAAGGCTATTCAGCCACCTCACTGCGTGCGATTGCGACCTCCGCAGAGGTCAACCTTGCCGCAACCAACTACCATTTCGGGTCAAAAGAAGGGCTTTTCCAGGCTGTGCTGCACCGCCGCATTGCGCCGGTAAACGCGATGCGCCTATCACTATTAAAGGAGCTTATTGATAGTGAGCACCCACTAACCACGCGAGACATCCTCAATGCCTTCTTTGCACCCTTTAAGGACGGTTCCATCGAGACCATCCCCACCATCATGGGGCGCCTCTTCGCGGAACCACAGGCATTTGTGCAACAGATCATCGAGCAGGAGTTCTCCGAACTCTCGGAAAAGTTCCTCGGTGCACTTTCCACCGTACTACCTGAGGTAGAACCCGAAGAACTGCGCTGGCGCTTCCATTTCATGATCGGATCGATGCTGCAAATGCTGAGAATTCCCGCACCTATCGGAACTGAACATACACCCGAGAAATTCACCGAGGGAATAGTGCACCTGCTCAGCTTTACAGTCGCTGGCATGGAGCAGGCTAAAGGAGTAACTAGCCATGATTAAGAGATTTATCATACCCATCGTTATCCTGGTCGCCGGTTTCGGGCTGGCCGGGGTGATTGTTTCAACCGGTCCCCAGCTTGAGCCAAAACCACCACCCTCAAATGCACCGCTTGTCAGAACCTGGGAAGCATCTCCCCAGACCGTGCGCATGACGTCCATCACGCACGGCACAGTGTTGCCGAGGACAGAAAGCGACCTGGTACCCGAGGTGTCCGGCCGGGTGGTCAGCATCTCACCATCGATGGTGTCTGGTGGCTTCTTCAAAAAAGGGGATGTCCTCCTGAAAATCGACCCGATCGATTACGAAGTTGCCCTGGAGCAGGCCCGCGCCGGCCTTGCCTCGGCCCAAAGTGAACTCACCAACGCCCGCAAGAGCCACGAGCGGCAACTGGATCTGGCCCGCAAGCAGTCCACCAGCGAATCACAGCGGGATGACGCCCTGAATCGACTCCGGTTTGCCCAGGCGTCACTCAGGGAAGCGCGCGCCCGACTGGCACGGGCCGAGCGCGATATCACCAGAACCACGATCACCGCGCCTTACGATGGCAGGGTCCGCTCCGAACATGTTGATGTCGGCCAGTTCGTGAATCGCGGCCAGGCGATTGCGAGCCTCTACTCAACCGATGTCGCGGAAGTCCGCCTGCCTATCCATGATGAAGAGCTCGCCTACCTGCAACTGCCGCTCGGCAATGAAGCCGGTAACACCATCGAGGGACCGAAGGTCATACTGCGGGCGCAGTTCGCCGGTCGCCAGCATGTCTGGGAGGGTGCCATTGTGCGCACCGAGGGGGAACTGGATCCGAAAACCCGCATGATCAACATCATTGCCCAGGTTGAATCACCCTATGAGCAGAGCAACGGTCGACCACCTCTAAAGGTCGGTCTGTTTGTTGAGGCTGAGATCCTCGGCCGAGAAGTCGCTGGCGTTTACCGCGTACCGCGTTCTGCCCTGCAGGCCGAGAACCAGGTCTACATCATCGATGGCCAGAACAAGCTGGTGTTCCGTGATGTGGACATCCTGCGCATCGTTGATGAAAACGTATACATCAACGGCGGTTTCAACAGCGGTGAAACTATCTGTCTTTCGACCGTGAATAACGCCGTGCAGGGCATGCTGGTCCAGCCGGTGAGCCCGATGGGAGCTGTCTCCTCATGAAACCGATCATCGCCTGGTTCGCGAACAACCATGTCGCGGCCAACCTGCTGATGGGACTGATCATTCTTGCAGGTACCGTCTCCATCCTCGAGATACCGCGCAAGTCGTTCCCCGACGTTGAAGTCCCTGTGATCAACATTACCGTGCCCTACCTTGGCGCCGCGCCGGAAGAAGTAGAAGAAGGCGTCTGCCGCCGGATTGAAGAACAGCTTGAGGGTATCGAAGGCATCAAGCAGCTGCGCTCAAACGCCAATGAAGGTCTTTGCGGTGTCGCGGTAGAACTCTTTGAAGATGCCGATGAGATGAAGGCGCTTGATGACGTCAAGAACCGCATCGACGCCATCGACACGTTTCCCGAGGAAACCGAAAAACCCATCACTGCGCTCGCGACGGTTATCCGCAGTGTCATGGATATCACCATCACCGGACCTGAAGATGAGCGAACGCTGAAGGAACTCGCCCACCAGATTCGTGACGACATCGTGCAGATCCCCGGCGTCACACAGGTCAGCGTTGAGAACGCCCGCGACTACGAAATTTCGATCGAAGTGTCTGAACCCTCACTGCGGCGTAACAATCTTTCATTTGATGATGTCGCACGAGCGGTTCGCACCGGCTCACTTGATCTTCCAGGCGGCTCGATCAAAACGCGTGCCGGCGAGGTGCTGCTCAGGACCAAGGGTCAGGCCTACTGGGGACATGAGTTTGAAGACCTTGTGATCACCACCCGTGCAGATGGCACACGGGTTTACCTGCGTGATGTAGCAACCGTCGTCGACGGTTTTGCAGATACCGACCAGGCGCTTCGTTTTAACGGTAAACCCGCCGCACTGATCAAGGTTGCCCGTGTTGGCGACCAGGACATCGAGGAGATCGCGGGTAAGGTCAAGACTTACGTTGCGAACGCCGCCTACAATCTGCCGCCAGGTGTCGAACTTACCATCTGGAATGATGACTCTGTCATCCTGCAGGATCGACTGACAACCCTGCTCGATAGCGGCCGTCAGGGGTTTTTGATGGTCTTGATTCTGCTCACCCTGTTCCTCCGGCCACGGCTCGCCTTCTGGGTCAGTGTTGGTGTACCGGTTGCCTTCATGGGTGCCATCTTCCTGACCAACGTCATCGGCAACTCCATTGATGGCATTTCCCTGTTCGGGTTCATCATGGTGCTCGGCATCCTGGTTGATGACGCGATTGTGGTGGGTGAGAGTATTCACTCGAGACACCAGGAAGGCATAAACCAGCTGGCCGGTGCCGTGGAAGGAGCACAGCGTGTCACCATCCCCGTCACGTTCGGGGTACTAACCACCGTTGCGGCATTCACCCCGCTGCTGTTTGGCGTTGGCACCATGGGACAGATCCAGGCGGTGATCGCCGGCACCGTCCTCTGTTGCCTGGTTTTCTCTCTGATCGAATCTCAAATGATATTGCCGGCACACCTTGGGCACAGCAAAGTCAGTACACCCTCGGGTGAGATATGCATGATTCTCGTGCCCATTGTGGGCATCATCCTGCTCGAGGTCGCCTGGGACATGCGCTCCTACATCGCGTTTGCACTGATTGTGGTGTCCATTGTCGGCGCGATGCATTTCGCTGGAATGCTGGCGCCGATCGCCAGAAAAGCACTGGATGGACAGAGAAAAGTTGCAGCAACTATCGAATCCCTCATCGACGTGCAGTATCGGGCCGTCGCATCCATGGCGATCCGGGCGCGATATATCACTTCCGCCTGCGCCGTGGTTGCGCTGATTTCGGCGATTGCCATTCTTGCCAGCGGTCGCCTGCCGTTCTCGTTCTTTCCACCGCTCGCTTCCGATCAGGTTATCGCAAGGTTAACGATGCCGCTTGGCACAAGTGCCAGCGTAACGGACGAAGCGATCAGGTTACTCGAGCAATCCGGTCGCCAGGTAAGAGATCAACTCAACGCTGAGTATCCAGACGCGCCACCTGTCATGCACCTGATGGCTGCTATCGGAGATCACCCGAGCGCCGGTTTTGGACCACCGACTTCAGGTTCAACGCCAGGCGCATCTGGGAACTCTCATCTCGGCGAGGTCATCATGCAGCTGACGCCCAGCGAAACCCGCGCATTAAAAACGCGCCAGGTTGCAGATCTCTGGCGGGAAACCCATGGACCGATTGCCGATGCCGTGGAGCTTAAGTTCAACTCATCCCTGTTTTCATCAGGTAATGATATCGACATCCAGCTTGAAGGAGACGATGTTGACGAACTGCGTGAGGTTGCAGAAAAGCTTCGCTTCAAACTGGCTGAGTATCCCGGCGTACTTGATATCACGGATTCTTTTCGCTCCGGCAAGCAGGAACTGCGACTGTCTATTCTCCCCTCGGGTGAATCGTTAGGGCTTACGCTCGGCAGTCTCGCCCGCCAGGTACGGCAGGCTTTTTACGGAGAGGAAGCACAACGCATCCAGCGCGGCCGCGATGATGTGCGAGTCATGGTCCGCTACACCGAGCAGGAAAGACAGTCTCTTGGCTCCCTCGACACCATGCGCATCCGCACCCCGGATGGCTCCGAGGTACCATTTGCAACAGTTGCTGTGGCTGACCTGGGTCGTGGTTTCTCAACCATCCGGCGTACAGA
Organism: Pseudomonadales bacterium; assembly: GCA_963921285.3. Classification (GTDB taxonomy): domain Bacteria; phylum Pseudomonadota; class Gammaproteobacteria; order Pseudomonadales; family Azotimanducaceae; genus UBA9659. The sequence continues at coordinate 2,848,472 of CAWUFD020000015.1, read as the reverse complement.
TGGTCGACGGGTTGTTAACGTGGTCGCGGATGTGGACCGCACCCAGATCACCGCAAACGAGGTGATTTCTGATCTGAACCAGGGCGCGCTTGATGAAATCCTGGTGCCGCACCCGCGTGTGAATGTGCGGCTTGAGGGCCAGCAGGCAGATCAGCAGGAGGCAGCAGCAAGTCTGATCCCACTCTTTGCGATGGCGATGTTTGTCATATTTGCACTACTGGCCATACCACTTAAATCCTACAGCCAACCCATCATCATCATGAGTGTGATTCCTTTCGCCTTCGTCGGTGCGATATGGGGACATCTCATCATGAAACAGTTCGGCTTTGTATCAGGCCTGGCGATGATGAGTGTGTTCGGGTTCGTGGCAGCTTCTGGTGTTGTGGTGAACTCCTCGCTGGTCCTCGTTCACAGCGTGAACTTCAGGCGCCAGGTGATGGGAGACTCCGTCGCCGAGGCTGTCATACACGCCTCGGTGTCACGATGTCGGCCTATTGTGCTCACCTCGCTGACAACATTTGTGGGTCTCTCTCCCCTGATGTTGAATACCAGCGTGCAGGCACAGTTCCTCGTGCCGATGGCAGTGTCGCTCGCGTTCGGTGTGTTGTTCGCCACTGTTGTAACGCTGCTGGTTGTACCTTCCGCCTACCTCGTACTGGATGATGTTGGCCAGTTCTACCGGAAGATCACCGGTAGCAAGGATGAAGATAACGTACCGACACTCGAACATGACGACGATGTAGTAAGCCAGCCCTCGGGCGCAGGTGGCAGTTGATCATTGTTTACCTGGTGTTTGTGGCGATAGACATTGCTATCGCCATACCCATCATCAGGTATGCAAAAGAGGTGTACGGCTACTGGCAGACCAAGCGCTCGAACCGTTCAATCTTCCTGAACGTGCTTGAGTCACTGATCATCTTGATGATGTTACTGACCTGGCTTTTCATTGCCGGTATCACGCTCGGCGCGATCTTTTCATCGTTCAGTTCAGGGCCTGAACCTTTCTTCCTGTTGCCTTGGTTTGCCGGGGCGTTTTTCCTGCTGGTGCTGTGGTGGCTGCGTATGCCGTTTGATATGCGTAAGCCGCGGGATGAGTGGGAGGTTTAGTTTTTCGTGGGATGAGATCTCTCCGCTTCGCAGCCTTCGGCTGCTACGGTCGAGATGACGGGGTGGTTCCGCAGCCTACCCGCTACTAAGCTCCCCAACAGCATCCCAATACGTCGACAGGATATCGATGTGCTCCTGCGGCGAGGACAACCCATCACCCTGGCCACGCAGCGCCATCCCACGCATGGAAACATAATCCGCACCGACCGCTTCCCAGGCCTGGATCTCCTCCGCCCACTTGTCCGGCCCTGACTGGTAGTTGAGCAACGCCTCAACATCGAAGTCATCACTACTGCGGTTGTTCGCCGCAAGGTACTCCTGCAGTGTCTTCATTGCTTCAAGGTTCTGCTCCTGGCCACTGCCAAAAATAAAGCCATCACCAATCTCGGCTGCCCGTTTGAAAACCACGTCGGTGAACCCGCCAAACCAGATAGGTATCTGACGGCTTGGCAAAGGCTTAAGCCCGGCATTTACAAACCGATGATATTCACCTTCATAGGTGAGCACTGGTTCCGTCCAGAGCCGACGGAGCAGGTCCACCTGCTCAACCTGGCGCTTGCCGCGATTACTGAAGTCCTCGTTCAGGCTGTCGTACTCCACGTAATTCCAGCCGGTACCGATGCCCAGCCGGAGTCGTTCACCTGAGAGTATGTCTACCTCGGCTGCCTGTTTCGCCACCAGCACCGTCTGGCGCTGTGGCAGGATCAGGATGCCGGAGGCAAGACCAACGCGTTCGGTGCAGGCTGCAAAGTATCCAAACAACACAAACAGCTCATGAAAGAGCGACTCCTCTGTGTACGGCCCCCACAGCTTCGGGTCACGGCCTTCATGTACCGCGCCGATCACATGGTCGTACACCAGCAGGTGTGAATAGCCAATTTCCTCTGCTGCCTGGGCCCAATCCCGGATAACAATCGGGTCGCTGCCTATCTCGAGATGGGGGAACACCGCACCTATCTTCATACCTGATCTCCAAGTAGAGTGATCGCTTTTTCAACCCTCGGGAGAGTAACACGATGAAAACTCGCTATGTCACGGAAATGGGCATGGGCACAGATGTACACGGCCGGGACTACACCCAGGCTGCCGAACGCGCCGTATTTGACGCCATTCATCACTCAAGTCTTCATTTCTTCAAGCCACTGAATAAGACTGCGCACGACATGTTTATCGACCTCCTGATCGGTGTGCCCGAGCCGGAGAAAGTCGATAAAGAACGAGTAGCGGCGGCCCTGCCCTACGGCACTGTGACTGTGACCGTGGAGAAGGGCGGGCTCGAAATACCAACCGACGACGGTGATGCCATTGTTATTGCAAATGCGGGGATCGTTGTTTACCTGAAGGACTAAATTTTGACGCGGATTCTCTTAACCCTCTGCCTCTTCTGGAGCATCGCGGTGAGTGCGCAGCAAGAGAATCCCGAGATGCGTTCGCTGTTAAACGAGCTGAACGATCCTGCCATCCAGGACGTCAGTGCGTTCAGGATCTTCGACAACGTTTCCTACGTTGGCCTGAACTGGGTTTCCTCCTACGTGATCGAAACCGAGCGTGGCCTTGTACTCATCGATTCGCTTTACGGTAACTGGACCTCACACATTGTGAAGGGTCTGCGCAGCCTTGGCCTGGACCCGGCTGACATTCGTTTCGTGATCTGCACACAGGGTCAGTTTGACCACTGCGGCGGCGCGCGATACTTCCAGTTGAAGTACAACGCCAGCGTCCTGATGACCGCTGAGGATGTGGAACTCGCCTCATCGGAGCAGGAAGACAACCGCCTCAAGTTCCCGCTGGCCGACTACACCCTGGTATCCGACGGTGATGTCCTCGACATGGGTGACAACCAGATCGTCTTTGTTAAATCAGAAGATACACCCGGCATGCTGACGCTTGTCTATGACGCCAAGGACGGTAACGAAACACATACCGCGGTAACCATCGGTGGTACCTCAACCCTCAAAACCCACACCGAAAAAGAAAGGTACCTTGACGGCATCGAGCGCCTGATCAGTTTTGAGCAGGACGTTTCAGTCAACCTGCCCAGTCATCACGGCGACGCGGAACTGTTTGAGCGCACAAGACAGCTACGTGAACGAAGCGCTGGCGAACCGCATGTGATGGTAGATGCCGCTGCCTACCGGTCAAACCTTGCCGCACGCCGAGATCAGGCAATAGAGCATCTCAATACCGATGATGACGGTAACACCCTGCAAATGATCGCATCGGCCATCACGTCAGTCGTTCGATTGTTCTAGAGTTTCTCTTTTCAGAAAAATACGCATACCCGCCCGGGGCACGCTAGAATTGCGCCTCGACGTTTAGATCGACGGCACATACAACACACGTATTTTTCATGGTTGAGCTTTCCCTTGTCATTTTAGGCCTGGTGCTGCTGCTCGCTGGCGGCACTGGTCTCGTCCGCGGCGCTTCCGCCATCGCTGAACAGTATGGCGTATCGCCGCTGGTGATCGGGTTGACGGTGGTGGCATTCGGCACCAGTGCCCCGGAACTGGTGGTAAACCTGATTGGCGCCGTTCGCGGTGAAACGGATATCGCGTTCGGTAACATCACCGGCTCGAACATTGCCAACCTCGGTCTGGTGCTTGGTTCTGCAGCACTGCTTTCGCCGCTTGCCATTGAAGGTCAGATCATCCGCAGGGAGTTACCACTGCTGATGCTGGGTACCCTGGCCCTCCTGGTCATGACCCTCGATCCGGTGCTGCGCAATGAACCTGCGACACTCGATCGCGCCGACGGCATCATCCTGCTGCTTCTGTTCGGTATCTTCCTTTACATCACCATCGCAGACTTCCTGCTACAGGAAGAAGATCCCCTGCTCGCTTCAATTGATGAGATTGCACCTTCCATCGCGACACATCAGTTCACACCGTGGATAAATACGGTCGCTGGCGTTATTGGCCTTGCCATCGGCGGGCAGCTTGTCATCACCAACGGTGTCGGGCTGGCCGAGATGCTGGGTGTCAGTGCCACCGTGATTGGTATCGCGGTGGTCGCGGTGGGTACCAGCATGCCGGAGCTGGTGACGTCAATTATCGCCGCCATGCGAAAAGAAGCAGACCTTTGCGTCGGCAACGTCATCGGATCAAACATTTTCAACTGCCTGCTGGTGTTACCCCTCAGTGCAATTGTTCACCCACTGGCGCTGCCCTATGGGGGCAATCTCGACATCATGGTTTCCCTGCTGCTGGCGTCAACACTGATACCGGTATTCATACTGGGCAAGGCAAGCATGCCTAGAAACATTGGCGTGATCTTCCTGGCAGTGTACTTCGGCTACCTGGCATTCAGGATCTTCGTTTTAAACTGAGCATCAGACTTCTGGTACCCTGATAACAATCAGGGGCAGTAAGAGACGAAACATCATGGGGATACCCGTAATCCTGGATACCGATATCGGCTTCGACGTGGATGACGTCTGGGCACTCGCATTCATGCTGAAGTGTCCAGAGCTGGATGTGAAACTCATCACCACCAATACCGGCGATACCGAGTACTCAGCCCGGCTGGTTGCAAAACTGCTGGATATCGCAGGCAGGCCGGACATCCCTGTAGGCGTTGGTATTCCCGTCGACTCGGTGCCGCGTACACATGAGGCATGGCTGGGCGATTACGAACTCGGCGACTATCCAGGGTTGATCCATGAGGATGGCATCGGCGCCATCTGCGATACCGTTTATGCAAGTGAAGAGACCGTACCTATTGTCTGTATCGGGCCGCTTGCGAATATTGCAGCCGCATTGACGCGCGATCCTTCCATCACGCGTAACTCCCGCTTTATCGGCATGCACGGCAGCATCCGGCGAGGCTACATGGGCGAACACAAGCCGATGAAGGAATACAACGTCAAAACCCATACAGCGGCATGCAAGAAGGTGTTCGAAACTGAGTGGGATCTCAGCATCACACCGCTCGATACCTGCGGGCTGGTGTCCTTAAGGGGAAGTAACTTTGAGCAGGTTGCTGGGAGTGACAGCCCGCTTACCAAGGCGGTACTGGCCAACCACTACGGCTGGTTTGACATCGTAGGCGACTGGCCTCATCTGAAAGACCTGAATCCCGCTGCCGAATCTTCGGTGCTGTTCGATACGGTTGCGGTATACATGGCGTTTTCGGAAGCCCTGCTTGAAATGGAAACCCACAACCTGATCGTCACGGACGACGGCAAGACCATGATCGATGAGTCGGGCCAATCCGTGCGCTGCGCCATGAACTGGGCAAACCAGGACGCGTTTGAACAGCTGGTGGCTGACAGGCTCTGCTCATGACCACTCAGCCCAGGACAAAAAGACCAAACGTTGTTGTCCTGTTCCCTGATCAATTGCGCGCTCTGTCACTGCCGATGTTCGGCGAAAAACAGATTGAAACACCGCATATCGACCGGCTTGCCTCGGCAGGCGTAACCCTCAGCAATGCTATCTCCAACTGCCCTGTTTGTACGCCCGCACGAGCCATGCTGGTCACGGGGCGTTACCCGCAGACCACCGGCCACCTCATCAACACCACCAGGACACGCCATTCGGAAATCAGTATCGGGGATGCCTTCGCCAACCAGGGTTACAAAACCGCCTGGATCGGCAAGTGGCATCTGCATACCGGGCTCTGGCCAGCGCTGGACCGCATGCCGCAACATCCGGACTGGGTACCAGAAGGCCGCGACAGATTGGGATTCGAGTACTGGCGCGCCTATAACCAGCATATGGTTTACTTTGACGGCTTTGTGCACAAAGACGACTGGAACTACGAGCGCTGGGAAGGTTACGAAACCGAGGGGCTGCTGAACTACGCTTTTGAGTTCATGGACAGTGCCGGCGAAGAGCCGTTTCTCATGTACCTGTCACCACACCAGCCGCACTACACACCCTTTAAGTTTGCGCCAGACAGGTTTTATGAGGCGCTGCCGAACGACATTCAGCTACCGGCAAACGTACCCGAGTCAAAATTGTCGATGTCGAAAGAGATGTACCGGCACTACCTCGCCATGATCCTGGCTGTTGATGAGATGCTAGGTCGACTGCTCGATTACCTCGACGATAAGGGCCTGACCGACAACACCATCCTGCTATTTACATCTGACCACGGCACCCAGGGCGGCTCGCAGGGCGTTAACCCCTGGTCAAAGAAGAACCCCTACGAGGCCTCTATCCGGGTACCCGGCATCATCCGCTACCCGGGAGTGATTGCGCCAGGATCAAAAAACGATACGGTAACCGGCATGGTCGACTGGTTTCCCACCCTCTGTGATCTTGCTGGCGTTCCCGTTCCGCGCTCTGTGGAGGGCAGGAGTCTTGCCGGTGAATTCACAGGGAACACGACCGGGGACAACGACGCCTTCCTCATGAACTTCTCAAAGTACTTCGACTGGTTCCAGGACGGCGCAGAATGGCGCGGCGTGCGTTCACAACAACACACTTATGCAAAGTGGCTGGACGGACGGGAGGAACTCTATGACCTCGAGGCTGACCCGCTGCAAATGACCAACATTATTAAATCAGCACCTGACATTGCTGCAGCTATGAGAGAGAGACTCGCGTCTTACCAGGCGGCTCGAAGAGATGAGCTGGTTGCCTGCACGGACTGGAAACACTGGCTGGATGACCAGCGACGGGTTGTGCGTAATGCCTTTGGCGAGCTCAGCCATCCGGAGTCACTGCCGGACTGGTCACTACTGCACTGAGGCGAGCATGTACGAGATCAGCGCAACCATCATCGACGACTTCAGCCAGAACGGTTTCGTTGTCACAGAAAATGTCCTGACACCCGAAGAGATAGCGCGGTACGGCGCGGCAGTTGACCGGGAAGTGAACAAACGCACCGTGGACGATACACGAACGGTTGCAGATAAAAGCACCTACGAGCAATCCTTCATCCAATGCATGCGACTGTGGGAGACCAGTGCGGTTGTCCGTGAGCTGTCTTTTCATCCGGCGCTTGCGAGCATCGCATCACAGCTCCTATCCGAACCGGAACTGCTGTTATGGCAGGATCAGGCGCTATACAAGGAACCCGGCGGGCGTGAAACCACACCCCACCAGGACCAACCGTTCTGGCCGATTGGAGACGCGCCGCTGGTCAGCGCCTGGATCCCATTTACGGATGTCACGATCGAATCTGGCGCGATGGCCTACGTACCGGGTTCTCATCTGGTCGGGAAATTGAAGGTCGTCGACATCACCCACACGACAGATCCCTATGACATTCTGAACGACCCGGCACTTGAAGGCCGAGCCGCTGAAACAACTGAAGTGAAAGCCGGCTCTGTCATCTGGCATCACGGCTTCACGGTCCACCAGGCACATGCCAACAATACTGAGAAGGTGCGAAGAGTATTCACCACCGTCTACCTGGCGCGCGGTTACCCTCGCGCAAAAGCCTGGCCGGTGTTCCCACTTGATCGTGCTGGGGTTGGCGTTGGGGAACTGATGGAGGGGGAAGGCATGCCGCAGGTCTGGCCAACACCCAATAAATTGCCCGAACCACCAGCGCAGCGAGGTCAGACCACGGGTCCGCAGCAATGACATGAGAGTCCGCGAAAGAAGGGGCAAGTGGGTATCACGATTCCAGGAAATGGAGATCTTCACCTACCCCTTTTCCGAATATGTGTTCGGCACGGTTGTACTCTTCTGGCTGCTGGCAAGTTTCGTTTCCGCCATTGTTTCCATGGGGCTTGCAGTTGTCGCCATCCCCGCGGGTTACGCCACAACCTTCCTTTACCTGCAGTACAGCTTCATGGTGATTGAACACACGTCACGCGGTCATGCGGTGATCCCGAAAATCTCGGCTGACATGGTCAAACCCACCAAGGATTCACGACTCGCTGGTGTGTTCCTGCTAACCACCTTCTTTCTCTCCCTCATCGTCACTATTCACACCTACTACCCGATCATCGCCTACATGTTTGCAATAATCGTATTCCCGGCGTCGCTGGGCGTTTATGTGATTCATGAGAACCTCATCGCGGCGTTAAATCCTGTTGCCTGGGCACGCACCATCACGCGCCTTGAACCGGACTATCGCCTGTTTGAGTTTGTCCTGCTGCAACTGGTGCTGATCGGTTTCATGTTCCTGACCGCAATCACCCACGTGAGCGCAACGGATCTATCGCTGTTCAGCTGGTTTGCCCATGAATTCAGCCTGTACGTGACGGTGGCACTGTCGATTGTCTATTTCCGCTTTCTCGGCGTGATCCTTCATGCCAATGCGAAGGAGTTGGAGATCCCTGTGCTTCTCAGCGAAGAGATAGAACAGGAGGAAGAGGCAGAGCAGGCCCGCCTGAAACGATCGGAGTTCGTGATGTCAGTGTATCGTGAGGCGAATGCAAACCGATCAAAGAAAGCCTGGCAGATGCTCACCGAACGTATGGAAGAAGAAGCCTTTCATTTCGAAACCGAGTATTTCGACAGTGTATTCAGCTGGGATAAACCACAGCTGACCGTACGGATGGCAGAGGGGTATCTGGAAAGGCTGCTGACGGCGGGCAACACTCGCCTTGCGCTGGAGGTCCTGGAGATTGCGCTCAAGGCCAAACCCGAATTCAAGCTGCTATCAGGTGACAACGTGATGGTGCTGGCTGATCACGCTGACACGGAGGCTCGCCGCCGCATCTGCCGTGAACTGCTCGGCCGCTTTGAGTCAGACTACCCGGCCCATCCAAGAAAGGGGGAAGCACTATTGGTCGCCTGCAGGCTCTCCATTGTCGACCTGAACGATTTCGACTGGGCCCGGGAACGTTTTGCCCATATGAAAGCGACCTATCCGGAGATCAGGCAACACCCTAAGTACGAATCCCTCAGCGGTATTCTCAGGTCTGAGGGCTAGAACTCCTTCGTTCCCTCGCGCCACGGGCAAGTGTTTTCCAGGCGCACCAATCGCTTGTTAATGCAATGGATTAATGTATGGTTGGCCTGCATCTTTTAAAACAGAACAGGGAAGAACCCCAATGAGTAAAGCAGTCGACGTGTATTGGTCTTTTAGAAGCCCATATTCCTATCTTGTGACACCCGACCTGCTTCGTTTGCGGGAAGATTTTGACGTCAATGTTCACATGAGGATCGTCTACCCGGTTGCTATTAGAGATCCGTCACCTGTCTTCGATCCTTCGAACCGCCACAAGGCGCGCTACATTGTTCATGATTCACGGCGCCGTGCGGAGTTCCTGGGCATGCCCTTCGTGATCCCTGCGCGGCCCGATCCGATCGTACAGGAGCCCTCAACGATGGCGGTGTCAGACGATCAACCCTATATCTATCGCCTGAGTGCACTCGGGGTAGAAGCTGAACGCCGTGGCAAAGGTGTTGAAATGGTCTCGGAGGTTTCCTCGCTGATTTTTGGCGGTACCGACGGATGGGATCAAGGTGACCTGCTCGCCCAGGCCGTCGCCCGCGCGGGGCTTGATCTCGCCGAACTAGACGCTGCTATAGAAGGTGGAGATCACCTTGAAGAAGTTGTCAGAAACCAGGAAGCACTTGATGCCGCCGGGCACTGGGGTGTACCCACAATGGTTGTTCAGAACGAGCCGTTCTTCGGCCAGGATCGCATCGACACCCTGCGCTGGCGCCTCGGCCAACTGGGTCTGGCAAGAAACTAAAGGAGGCATCAAATGAAGATCAAGACAACACTCAAGGTCGCGGCCTGTACACTGGCGTTGGCAACAGGCACGAATAATCTCGCGCAAGACAATGACCTGCTCGGCATCGTTAAAACAAATTTTGACGCTGCGGACGTCGACAGCAATGGCAGCCTCGACGCAGCTGAGTTTCCTGCGCTGATCAACGCAAACGCAGAACATGATATCGGGCGCTCAAAAATGGTGAAACGTTTCGGCGCCTATGAACGCGCCTTCAACACAGCCGACAAGGACGGCGACGGACAGGTTGCCTGGGCTGAGATCATGGCAAACCGGCCTGAATAATGATTGCGTGAAACATGGTTAGATTGCGAGACCTGCCAGACTACGAGCGCGAACACCTGCTGGCAAAGAACATGCCGCCAATCGGCCCTGCCGTGTGGAAAGCTGCCACCAAACCGCTCAGCGAGATGCGATTTGCATTGATCACCACTGCAGGTCTGCACTACCGGAGTGATGAGGCTTTCGAACTCGCTGACGCCACCTTCCGGCCAATCGACGGTAGCGAAAACACGTCTGATCTTGTCATGTCACACACCTCGGTGAATTTCGACAAATCGGGTTTCGCTGAAGACGTAAACCTGGTGTTTCCCCTGCAGCGTTTCAGGGAGCTGGTTTCGGCAGGAACCATCGGCAGTCTTGCAGACGTGCACTACAGCTTCATGGGCGCAGGGCACCTGCCTGCCGCTTACGAACCTGCCGCGTCACAGGTAGCCGGTCTCTTGAAGCAGGATAAGGTTGACGCCGTATTCCTGACCCCTGTCTGACCCAACTGCACGCGTGCCGTGAGCGCGCTCAGCTACTTCCTCGAACGTGAAGGGCTCATGACAACAGGCATCAGTCTTGTCAGGGAAAACACTGAAAGCATGCAGCCGCCACGTGCTCTCTGGGTCAGCTTTCCGCTCGGCCGTCCCCTCGGCAAGCCCGGAGATCCCGAATTCCAGATGGATGTCATACACGCGGCATTGGATCTCCTGACACGCGAAGAAGGCCCCGTGCTGGAAGACTACCCGCACGATGCGCCGCCGGTGACAGAAGAGATCGCAGCAGCCTGCCCGGTTTCATTTGCAAAGAACACCGCTGCTGACGAGTCCTGGCAGGCGCGCCTTGCACTCGAGTTCAGTCAATTACAGCCCTGGTATGAGCTGTCTCTGCGCCGTCGCGACGGCCGAACACTGGTTGGTATTTCAGATAACGCCCCGGGCGACAATCTAGCGCAGCTGGCCCAGATGCTCGATGCAGGTGAAACGCCAAAGGACATCACCTGGTTGAAGCGTGCCATTGAAGATCTGAAGGCCTTCTACCTCGAAGCGATGACGGCACAACCTGGCGAATACGATGCTACCGCCCTGCAATCCATGTTCTGGCATGAAACAGAACTGGGTGCGGCGATTCTCGTTTTCTACAACACTTTCCAGAATGCTGAGGACAACCGGCTCAACATCGTGGCAAGAATGCTGGCGCCTCGCGAGGCCGTCGGTGCTGCTACCGGGCCTGGTCACGACTAGCGTCTTCCAGATATTTCGGTTGGCCGCTAGGCCGTCGCTTCCCTCAAGCGCCTTCGCTCAAGCGCTGCAATCAGGTTAGCGTGGCGCTCATTTGTGACCGGATAGTTCCACACCAGGTATGAAGCCAGAAAGAAAAAGAACGTCGGAATCACCGCGTACTCGATCCTGATCATCCAGAGTCCTGCCTCGTTGACGGTCTGGCCAGGGTCGTAGCCCGTCAGGTTGAGCACCTGCAATGCGATAAAGAGGCCAATCGCAATCCCGATCTTGTCGACTGCACCAAATACCGCAAAAAAGATCCCGGCACGTTTCTGGCGCGTCACCGCGGTATCCACATCAACGACATCAGCCACAATCGCCAGCGGCAGGTAGGCAAATGCGCCGAAGCTGGCTCCTTTCAGTACGTAGAAAATCAAAAAGGTGTTGTAGTCACCCGCCCCCATAAAAGCGGTTGCCAGCACCATCAACCCGGACCAGGTCATCGCTATCGCGAGCGACCGGTGTTTGCCGTACTTTTTCGCAAGCCACTGCCAGAGCGGTATCGCGGCAACACCCATGAGGTAGTAGAAGATGAAGGTGCGGCCGATGCGATCACCTGCCTGCAGCACATCATCCATAAAGAACACGACCACCGCATGACGGGACGCTTCACCGATAACAATCGCGAGCGCCACGTAAAGCATGCGCCTGAAAGGACCGATCTTCAGCATGCTGGTCAGTTCCTTCCACCACTTCTGTTGCTTTGGCGTGACGTCAACTTCGCGTTCCGGCACCAGCAACAGGAGGATTGCAACGACAATCGGGAACACGATAAGCAGCGTCATACCGATACCGGCCAGCACATCACCTGAACCAGGGGTTTTCAACACCTCCTGGAAATACCAGATAACAACCGAGGCACCCAGCAGACCCGCGATGGTCCAGACCTGTCGGACTGCCGTGATCCTGGCACGGTCCATATAGTTATCCGTCAGCTCCGCACCCCACGCGCCGTAAGGTAACACCATGATGGTCCAACCAAGGTAAACCACCATGTTCCAGATAAGCATGTACCAGATGTCCACCGGTGGCTCGGGCATAAACAGCTTGTAGATACCAAACATCATCACCGGCAGACCCAACACTACAAATGGGCGTCGCCGACCAAACCGGGTTCGGGTACGGTCTGAAATCCAGCCCATGACCGGATCGGTAACGAAGTCCGTCATGCGTGAGACCAGCAGCACGGTACTGATCGCGGCAAGTCCAAGGCCCAGTTCGCCTGCATAGTAGGGATGCAGGAAAAGCGTCATCGGGTAGCCAAGAATGGCGATGGGGAAACCCAGGCTACCGTAGGCAATCAGCGTACGCAGGTCGATGGTTCGCCTGGTGACGGGAGTGGTCATACCTACAACTGGTACGTGCCGTCCGCAGCGTAGCAGCTGCCGTCATCCACACCGATCTCTGCGGTGATAAGGGCGTTCAGTTTTTCGTTGAGCGTAGTAATCAGCTCACCATGAGCATCGGGTGAGTTTGCAAGATTGTTAATTTCATCGGGGTCCGCCGAAGTGTCGTACAGTTCAAGCTCGTTGTGCCCGGTGAGTGTCTCCCAGTCCTGCGGCATATGATGCTCAGACGGTTTGAAGTAGCGTGCGAACTTGTAACGCCCGTCATGAAGCCCGCGGAAGCAACCGTGGTTATCAAGGGACAGGCCCTGCCCAAGCCGTGCCGTTTCTTCGTCCGTGAATTCACCTCTGGCTCGACCACCGAGAAACGCCTTTATAAAGTCAGGATCCCAGTTGAGGTTGGTGGTGTAGTTATAAAGTGCGCCGCGTTCATCCCGGGCTGTGCCTTCGCCCTGCAAGGCAGGTGCAAGTGACACACCTTTTAACGCCGGCCAGCGATCGTAAATGTCGCTTTCGCTGACACCTGCTAACGACAGGAGTGTAGGCGCAAGGTCCACTGCACTGCCAAGGTTATCTACCTCAGCGGGTTGATCGATATCCGGGTGGCTGATCATGAGAGACACCCTGATGTTCTCCCTGTACATGGAAGGTCCCTTCTGGCGCATACCGTGTGCCCCTGCCATCTCGCCATGGTCGGAGGTGAACAGCACAATGGTATTGTCGGCTTCACCAGAGTCATCAAGCGCTTTCATGACACAATCGATATGCCGGTCTACATCCCTGATGCAGTTGAAATAGTAGTTACGAAAGTTCAACCAGGCTTGCTCATCCTGCCGCGGCAGATCGCCAAACATAAAAGTCAGCATTCTTTGATCGTCACGATGCGCAGCAGGTTTTGTGCTGAGATCATCCGAAAAACTTGCCGGTAGTGCTTCACCAAGATCCTCTCCATAGATCGGTGAATGTGGGGCAGGTTTCATCGACGATACCAACCTCGGGTCAATCCGGCTTGTCCCCATGGCGCGGGTCGCGTCAAAAAACATGATGTCGTGCGGGTTGATAAAGTTCACCGCCATGAGCCATGGCTGATCGTCCGGCCTACGGCCGTCTTTACCCAGCAGCCAGTTGGCCGCGTCACCCGCAATTGCGCCATCGTGCTTAAAGCCTTCCCAGGTGATGCCGTGGTGATCCCCATCGTGCGTATATTCAGCAAAACCCCATGGCTCCAGCGCATCGTGGGTCTCGTCCGGGCGCTGGGAATGACAGTCGAGACCTTCATTAAGGTTCGACAGGTGCCACTTACCCTTGTAAACCGTGTGGTAGCCAAGTTCCCTGAACATTGAACCGAGGGTTGGCATATCCCGGGGCAGCTCAATGTGTGGCGGCACATTCGGATTCGTGAACATACCTGTGAACTGCGTGTGCTGGCCGGTGTAGATCACCGAACGAGATGGCCCGCAGGGCGTTGTGTTCACATGATAGTTCCGGAAGGCAACAGACCTGCTGCGAAGCCTTTCCCGTGCGGGCAGGTGTAGCGAATCCGGCAGATCGACAAATGACTGTTCCTGGTCCGTCGTAATGATCAGTATGTTGGGTGCTTTCGCCATCGCCATGACAGTTTAGTGCTTCTCATCCAACAAATGCCATCCTTCGCAATGTCGTCGATGGCGATCAGGGTGCTACTGTCAGGCGACCTTCCACACCAAACTTCTGAATAAGGCTGGCCACCAGCCCGCTGGACTTTGCGTCAGCAACGAATGTTTCAAGGAACTCGGATGCAGCCTCACGTCCTTTCGGCGTACCCACCGCCTGTTGAACCGAAGTGAACTTACCGGGGAGCAGGCGCGCACCGGGCAGCTTCTCCACGTCGTTCACGAGTCCAGGCCTGAGACCCGCTAGCGCATCCAGTTTCATTGCAACGAAGTCATCAAATGCCTGACCCCCTGCAACCTTATGAAGCTCAGCGTTCTCTATGTTATCGGTCAACCAGAGTTCAAAGGCGGCTCTTGCCGGTACGCTTATCCGAACACCTGGCTGGTCAACGTCCTCTATACGCTGCAGTGCAGAGCCTTCAGGTACGAGGTAGGTTGCCTCAATCTCGGTGTAGGCCGCGGTAAAAGCGATGTGCTTCGCTCGTGCCGGTTCATTGCCGATCAACCCGATATCCCAGGTATTTTCTGTAGCGGCGTCTGCCAGCTCACCCGGCGTTTTGAACTTTATGTATTCGATCTCAACGTCAAGTCGTCGGGCTATTTCTGCAGCCATACTGGGGGACACACCCTCCGGGTCACCAGACTCCGTTTCGCCCGTTACCAGCAGAAAGTTGGAAAGATTGATAGCGGCCCTCAATACGCCCGTTGGCGCTAATTCTTCCCTTACTTTATTAAGTGTCGCCAATATCAGTTGCTCCAGTAAGCAAACTCATCATCAGGTTGATCGGGCTGCGAGAGATCACGATCAACATTGACTGCGTTGGTACCCGTCCAGGGCCAGCGGGGTTCGGCCTGTTCGGCGTTGTGCTGATCGAGAACACCACGCAGTCGATCCGCTTCAGCAGGATATTGTGCAAGCAGATCTGTCCATTCGCCATCTGCGGTCAAGTCAAACAGCCACTCCTTCCTGGGCTTCCCGACAGGGGCGCTCACCATCAGCTTCCACTTTTCATCACGCACCGCCTGCGCCGCGCCACTCCTGAAGAAGAGATATTCATGAGGTGCTTCAACCTGATCAGAGTTAACGTGAGCGGTCAGATCGACGCCGTCCATCACCCTGTCCTGCGGCAGCTCAGCACCTGCAGCGGCTGCTGCGGTGGCGAACATATCGAAGTGATGCACCGGGTGGTCGTATGAAACGCCAGCGGGTAAACCTGCCGGCCATCGCGCAAGGTAAGGCACACGAATACCGCCTTCAAAGAGGGTAATCTTCCAGCCGCGATAGGGGTCGTTCACATCTGGCAGGCCAATGTATCCGGCACCGCCATTGTCCGATGTAAACATCACTAGCGTGTTTTCATCCAGTCCGTTGGCCTTAAGGGCTTCCATGACACGACCGACACCGCGATCAAGTGAGCGGATCATGCCCGCGTAAACACGTTCACGGTGCAGCTCGATGTGGCTGAGCGCCTCGTAATCTTCACGCGCTGCCTGTAGCGGTGTATGCGGCGCCCAGTGGGCAAGATAAAGGAAGAAAGGTCGATCCTTATTGGCTTCGATCACCTTAACCGCCTCGTCGGTATAGTAATCCGTCAGGTAACGCGGCGGTTCAAAAGGCTTGCCACCATTGAAGCTGGCGGCAAAATTCATCGCTGCCCAGAGAAAACGATCAATTGGATCAAACTTCTGTCGCGCCTGGATAACATCGTCATCATCGCGCCGACCATACAGACCACTTGCCATCAGCAGGCTCTCGGCGAAGCCCTGCTCATGGGCTGCCATGCCATTCTCGCCGCCGAGGTGCCATTTACCGATATGTACTGTGTGATAGCCCTTGTCTGCCAGCACTTCGGCGAGAGTGATTTCAGATGGCGGCATTCCCATCTCGTTAAATTCGAGCGTTGCTGATTCTTCATTACTGATGGATGGGGGCATCAGCGGTCGATCAATGGTGTCACTGACCAGGCCCACAATGGGCATGAAGCCAGGAGGCGTTGGCGTGAACTCAAACCCGAACCGGGTACCGTATCGACCGGACATCAGCGCTGCGCGGGATGGTGCACAGGTGCCATTGGCGGCATAACCTTGCGTAAACGTCACGCCACCAGCTGCAATCGCATCAATATTCGGTGTCTGCGTCGTTGCATTCGGGCCATTCATCGAGATGTCGTTCCAGCCCAGGTCATCTGCAAGGATCAGGACAATGTTGGGCGGACGTTCTGACGCATCTCGATTTTCGCTATCCACGCCGCTCGACCAGTTGATCTCCTGGGTTGGCCCGATATCCATGTTTCTTGCCATCATGCGCTCGATGCCGAAGAGGGCAATCTCACCACGAAACTGCCAGCCGACCGCTGCAATAACGGCCAACGCCACAGCGGTGCCACCAATCCACTTCATCCATCCAGACATGAGGCCTCCTTAATACTAATGCACTACATTACTTAACAGTGAAACCAATAATGCATTGCATTACAAGCATGAGCAGGCCGGTTTTTCCCGGACATTTGCGGGAATGATACGGAAACACGCGATCAAGCTGAGGTAACAAACATCTTTTGGGTTTTCTCAACAATGCCGAACTTCCCTTTCCAGCCTTTCGGCAGCAGGCAGGATTGCCCCGGCATCACGCGGAACTTTTCACCACCGTCATTAGTGATTTCAATGCATCCAGACATCACAGTGAAATACTCGCGAACCGGGTAACTGCCGACCAGCATGACCCCAGGGTCACCCTCCCAGATACCGGTGCGAACCTTGGATGGTGAATCCAGCTCTTCAAACAGCCAGCTGCGTGACTTCGGGTCACCTGATTCAACCAGCTTGGCAGGCATGACGGCTTCGCCAGCAAAATTCTCATCGTTCTGCTCTACAAGTTGCGCGTTCATAAACGTCTCCTGTGATTGTTCTTGTTGTTCGTCGTCTCAGGATTCCCCGTCCGCCTCATCGGGCAGCGGGTAGTGTAATCCCGGTATGCCAGCCTCAAGTGCCTGGTACCAGTCTGGCCTCGGCTGCACCGGTTCGTAAGGTGAAGGAATCATCGCACGGTCTTTATTCCACTCGTGATGGATCGGCGGGATCTGGAATGTGCCGTTACTGGCGTTGGTGCCGCCATCAACCAGCAGGTCCACGCCGGTGATATAGCTTGCAAGGTCAGAGGCGAGAAACATCACGGCGTTGGTCACCTCCTGCGCGGTACCGAGACGGCGCATCGGTGTGCGCGAGGCAATCCACTTGTCCATGCCGAGCGCTTCCAGCATGGGTCTTGTCATCTCTGTCACAACAAAGCCAGGAGATACCGCGTTGACCCGCACGCCGCGATCAGCCCATTCCGTACCCCACTGGTAGGTCATGTTCAGAAGCCCGCCCTTGGCGGCGGTATAGCCAATGATATTGTTTTCATTACCACCACTCGCCAGGATGGAAGTGATGTTGACGATGTTCCCCGAACCCCGCTCCAGCATATGACGACCGCAATCGCGGGCGTAATAAAACGCACCGACCAGGTCCACCGACAGAATCTGGTGGAAGGTTTCAGAATCAAAGTTCTCAGCGCAGACACCACGTGGGTCAGCAATACCGGCGTTGTTAATCAACACATCAATCTGGCCCTGCTCGGCAATACCGGTGCTGACAACCTTCTCAACATCCGATTCAACTGACACATCGCCGGTCACCACGGTCACACTGGCTCCAAGCTCGCGACATTTTTCGCCAACCGCAGCGATCGCATCTTCACTCCTCGCGGTGATGACGAGACTGGCACCCGCCTCTGCAAACGCATAGGCGAACTGTTCACCCAGGCCGTAACTTGCGCCAGTGATCAGCACTACCTTGCCATCAAAATTAAACATGATTCCTGCACTCCAAAAATAGCAGCCTCGATTGTAGCGGGCTTTCAGATGAGAGCAATTGGCGTCTGGCCACACCCAGTAAAGACACCCCACCGAGGACACAAGCAATGAGACACCTCATGATCTTTTGCCTCGCCGTGCTGCTGAGTATGACCGCGCTGGCAGACGGCAAGAGCGAGAAAAGCAAGAAAAGTAAAAAGAGCGGTAAGTCAGATATCACAAAAGTTGAAAAACAGATCAAGTCCCTGAAGAAAAGGGTCAAAGCACTCGAAGCCGCACAACCAGTGCTATCCGCGAGCGTTTCGGTCAACTGTAACACCGGCGAACTGATCAATGACGCACTGGAAAATCCGGCAGTTGAACTGGATATCACCTTCAGCGGCACGTGTTTTGAAGATGTGCTGGTCACTCGGCCCAAGGTTACGCTGACGGGTACGCAGGGGGCGATAATCAATGGCAGTGTTTCAGCCGACATGTCCGGTGGCACATTGCAATTGAACAATGTCACGATCCAGGGCAGCACGGCTTCGGGCCTCAGTGTTTTCAGTGACTCCAGGATTCTGGCGGCGGCTCTCAACGTATCCGGTGCCGCAGCATCCGGCCTGCTCGTCTCAAACGGTTACCTGAGCTGCGCGGACTGCACATCAAACAGTAATGGTACTGACGGCCTGACTGTGCTCCTTGGCGGTCGAGCCCTGCTCGCAGGCGTAATCGAGCTTAATGACAACGCTGGCAGCGGGCTGCAGGTGCTGGATTCAGGCAACGCAAGAACCACTCCAGACCCTCTCGGGGCAGGTTCAGCGTTCAGCACTAATTCAATCGACATCAGCGGTAATGGTTTCTTCGGGGTACTGTTGTATGGCGCATCAGCTCTGTTCATCGACGACAATACCGACATGACTGTTGATCACAATGGTAATGGCATCGGCATTACCACGGGATCAACCGGACATTTCATGGGTAGTATTACTGCCGATGGCAACAATGTTGCCTTTGGCGTCTGGGGTGGAGCGATCTTCATGCGCGGCACCCTCGATTCGTCAGGTAACAATATCGGCCTGTTTATGGCGGACGGTGGCACGCTTCGAGGTGAAGGCACAGCCACCCTTACTGCAAACAACATCGGTTTCTTCAATCGAGGCGCCTACACAAACCTTGCCGTCATCAACTCATCGGGCAATAACAACCTGGCCGGATTCGCCCAGGTGGGTGCAATCATGAATAACGGCAGTGCAAACGTGTCAGGCGATGTTGTATGCGACGGAACCGAAGTTATCGCACCAGGCGCAGGTTTTGTTTGCGGAACAAATTAGGCTTTAATGGCATGCATGATTCCTGCATCCATTAATGAAGTCAGTGCCGCGTGGCTCGGTGAGGTCCTCGGCACAAACATAGACACAATCAATGTCACCCAGATTGGCCAGGGTGTTGGCCTGATGGGTGACATCTTCCGCGTTGAACTGAGCGGCAGCGACAGCGCTCCGGCAAGCGTGGTAGTAAAAC
This sequence comes from Pseudomonadales bacterium, assembly GCA_963921285.3. Classification (GTDB taxonomy): domain Bacteria; phylum Pseudomonadota; class Gammaproteobacteria; order Pseudomonadales; family Azotimanducaceae; genus UBA9659. The sequence continues at coordinate 2,828,822 of CAWUFD020000015.1, read as the reverse complement.
TCCCCTCTTCTTTTGAAGAGAACCGCCAACAGGGTGTGGACCTCGGCATGTTCGATGCTGAGGTGCGCTTCTACAACGAACTCGCCCCTGCTGTCGACGTCGGCCTACCCGGCGTATTCCTCGCTGACATCAAATCCGGCACCGCGGATTTCGTGGTGGTCATGGAAGATCTCTCAAACCTCACCATGGTCGACCAGTACAAGGGCATGAACGTCGAGCAGGCGACGGCTGCAGTGAGAGTGCTCGCCCACATCCACAGCGTCTGGTGGGATAAAGCCCAGACACCTGAGCTTGAGTGGATCCCCGCCATGACGGGACCGCGCATCGAGTTTGTCGACCAGATGCTGGCGCAGATTTACCCGCTATACGCCGAGGGTTTCGCCAAATACCTGCCAGAAGGCGGCCTCGAGATTTACGAGCGCTTTGCCGGTAACTATCTTTCCGTTAACAAAACCCTTGCCGCCAGAAGCCCCTGGACAATCGCGCACCAGGATTACCGCGTCGAGAACCTGATGTTTGGCCCGCCTGGCAGTGGCCAGGTGGTTGTGCTGGACTGGCAGGGGATCGGGCGCGGACCTGGCATGTATGACGTCGGCTATATCCTTGGCGGTTCCATGGAAGTTGAATTGCGCCGCGAACATGAAAAGGCCCTGGTGCAGGCCTATGTCGACCAACTGGCCGAACTGGGTATCGAGGGATACGACTTCGACAAGGCCTGGGCCGACTATGCCCTGTCTCACCTGATGGGCGGCCTCGCCACATCTATGGTGACCGGGGGAACCATGGATCTTTCCAACGAGCGCGGCCTGCAACTGGTTTCCACCATGTCTTCACGCCATGTCACAGCCGCCCTGGACCATGACGGCATGAATCTGCTCGAACAGGCAATCGCCAGCGCCTTGTAATAAACTGTAGCGCCCGCGACAACCAAGAGATTCCCATGACCGATGTAATCACGGTAACGGGTAGCGACGATGAGATTCGTGCCGCGCTGCTGGACGTAAACCTGCCAACGCTGTTGATGGTAATGACCCAGTTCGCTGGTGATGACCGCTACCTGACTGACAAGTATCGACCCCAACCGATTGAAGTACCGGAAGGCGAATTGTTCCCGGACGACTCCGGTGGGTACTCCGATGAGCTTGCCGCAGAAATACGTGAAGACGCACTCACGCTGCTGCGCGACCTGCGTGACAACGGCTACGAGATGCCTGCTGCACCAGACCTGGCCCGCATGAAACACATGATGGAGTTCTCCACAGCAACACCGGTAGAAGACAGTTACTGCAGCATGCTGCTGGAAGAAACCCGCTTTGTTGACCGGGACGAGCAATGGCGCGGTGACCTGAAGAAAGTGACTGGCGGGAATCCGGTCACTGACTTTTCTGTCATCGTGGTTGGTGCAGGCATGTCCGGGATCTGCACCGCGGTCAAACTGAAAGACGCTGGCATCGACTACACCGTCCTTGAGAAGAACGACGCGGTCGGTGGCACCTGGTATGAAAACACCTACCCGGATTGTGGCGTAGACACGCCCAACCACTTCTACTCCTTCTCGTTTGAGCGTAACCCCAATTGGTCGGGCTATTTCTCCAAGCGCGATGAACTCTACAACTATTTCGAAAGCTGCACAGACAAGTTCGGTATCCGCGATAACATCCAGTTCGAAAGTGAAGTCAGCAACATGACGTTCAACGAGGCGGAAGACCTGTGGACGGTCACGGTGAAGCGCGGCGATGGCTCCGTTGATGAACTCACCGCCAATGTGGTCGTCAGTGCCGTTGGCCAACTGAACCGCCCGATTATCCCGGACTTTGATGGTCTGGATACATTCAAGGGCGAAGCATTCCACTCGGCACGCTGGCGTCACGACGTTGACCTCACCGGCAAGAAGGTCGCGGTGATCGGCACAGGTTGCAGCGCGGTGCAGCTTGTACCCAAGACAGCAGACAAGGCGGAACACCTCACCGTGTTCCAGCGCACACCCCACTGGATCTCACCTAACCGTGACTACTACCGGCCGGTCGAAGATGGCTTGCTGTGGGCGCTGAACCATGTGCCTGGGTATGCAGAATGGCATCGGGCGCGAATGATTTTTGGCTTCATGGATACCAACTGGCCAAACGTGCCAGGCGACCCTGCGTGGGAACACAAGGATCGCGCCATGAGCGAAAGCAATGATGGCTTGCGCGAAGCACTGACCGCCTATATCAGCGAACAGCTAGGCGATCGCCAGGACCTGATGGATATCTGTGTCCCGGATTTCCCCGTCTTTGGTAAGCGACTCATCATCGACAACAACTGGTATGGCAGTGTTTCACGCGAAGACGTTACGCTGACCAATTCACCGATCACCGGTTTTAACGAAAACGGCATTACCACCGAAGACGGCAAGCAACACGACTTTGACGTGGTGATTTTTGCGACAGGCTTTAACACCAACCGCTTCCTCTGGCCGATGGATGTAGTCGGTCGCAGCGGCACAACCCTTGCGGACCTGTGGGGTGAATACCCACGTGCTTACAAAGGCATGCTGGTACCGGACTACCCCAATCTCTTCTGCCTGTACGGGCCGAACACCAACATCGTTCACGGCGGCAGCATCATCTACAACATCGAATGCTAGGTGCACTACACCATGCAGTGCCTGACGCTGATGTTGTCACGTCGTGCCAAGCGCCTTGAGATTCCCGAGGCCATCAACGATGAATACAACGAGGAAGTGCAGGCCATCAGCAAGAACCTCGCCTGGGGACATCCTGGTGTGGAGAGCTGGTACAAGAATTCAGACGGTAAGGTCGTGAACAATTCACCCTTCAGTAACCTCGAGTTCTGGGAGCGCACCCACGACGTCGAACCCAACCGATACCAGCTCAGCTGATCGTGGATAAGATCGCGGTAAAAAATCCGCTCGTCATCCTGCATGGTGACGAGATGGCACAGGTGGCTTTTGAAGCCATCCTGGACAAGTTTGTCAGGGCGTCCCTTGATATCGACATGGTGGAGTTCGACCTCTCTGCCGAGAAACGGGTATTAACCAACGGCCAGGTGGTCCAGGACGCTATCGATGCGTTGAACGAACTGGGCGTCGGCATCAAGAATGCCGGCATGACGGTGAACCGGGCACAGCTCGATGAACTGCTCGCAAAGCACGATATTGCCGAGAGTTCACTTGCCCCGCTCGCTACCAGGTCGCCAAATGGTGCTATAAGGAAAGGCATCGGTGGCAACATCACGCGCGAAGATATTCCTTTCCAGAACCTGCGTTCCACGCCGCCCGACTGGGTTGGCAGGGATATTGAAGTGGTCACCATGACCACCGGCGGCATCAAGGACTCACACAACCAGCTCTCAGATGTGACAGGTGTGGCTAAGGTTCTCTTTGTCGGCTCGTCCGGCGACCCGGTTGAGTTACATCGCCGCAGAATCAATCGAGGCGACCCCTGGCTGCTCGGTACCAACTCGCTCGATAAAGTTGCCGAGTGGGCGCACGAGTTTTTCACACGTGCACTCGAAGAGAAGAAGGACGTTTATGTCGGCCTGAAAGACACCGTGATCTCGGGTTACGACGGCGTAATGCGCAAGGTCGTGGAAGATATCTATCGCAACGACTATGCCGCCAGGTTTGCTGAAGCCGGCATCAAGTACCACTACGAATTGATCGACGCCCAGGCGGCGCGGATTGTTGCCAACCCGCCCGAATCAGCACTGTGGGGTGTACCCGATAACAACACGGGCCGGCGCCTCTTTAAACTCGTTAACACACTGCGCGAGTTCGGCATCCCGGATCGTAAGTATCACGTGTCGATCAGCCGCATGAGTGCTGGTGGTGGTGACCAGTATGGTTCCTACAACCAGGCCGCACCGGAAGACGGCATCGTCAAAGTCGTCGTTGACGGGGAAGAGATGCACGCACGTGATGTGAAGGCGGGCGACCCTATCATCTTCTTCAGCAATGAGCGTGACGCGATACGCGACTGGGTATACCAGGTTTTCCGCGACGCGTCGGTTAAAGAAAAAGAAGTCTACTTCGGCCTGAAGCGTGAGTACTTTGAATACGATGACGTATTCAGCGATGTGATTAACGACGTACGCGAAGAGCTGGTGGCCAACAATACGGAACCGCCCTCCTTTATGATCATGCGACCTTCTAACCAGCTGAAGAAGATGATCAGCGATCCACCAAGGAACGCGCTCTACCCCGCGCAAAACCTGGACGGTGACATATTCTCTGATATTGCAGCAGCCCTTGGCGGCAGTCTCGCTACCGCCAGCTCCATCATCGAGAGTAAAGACGGCACCATGCTGTTTGAGGCGCCGCACGGAACAGCACATGACCTGTACCTGCGTTACCAGGAAACCGATGGCAAGGAGGCAAACTTCAACCCGTCCGCGCTTGTCTATGCGCTGGGTAACGCCCTCGAAACCATCGCCGAGCGCGAAGCCAATGACGAGCTTGCTACCTACGCGAGTAGCCTGAAGCGTGCGTTGATCAACACGATCGATGGCGGCACCATCACGGGCGATCTCAAGGGTAAAACCCACGACGTTGAAAACGAGCGCATCGTAAACCTGTTCGATTTTCTTGAAGCGCTGCAAAAACAGCTCAAGGCAGAAGCTGCATGAGCGACGCAAAGCCCATCAAACACTGGGATGACCGCTACGGTAGCGACGATTACCTGTTTGGTACAGAACCTAACGACTTCCTTACGTCAGTCGCAGATAAGATTCAGGATAATGGTGATGTGTTGTGCCTCGCTGACGGCGAGGGCCGTAACGGCTTGTACCTCGCTAAAGAGGGGCACAAGGTCACCAGCATTGACCTTTCACCGGTTGGTCTAGCAAAAGCGGAGAAGCTCGCAGCGGCGCACGATGTCACCATCACTACCGAGGTCGCCGATCTATCAGAGCGTAGTCTTGGAGAGAACGCGTGGGACTGCATCGTCTCTATCTTCTTCCACATTCCACCCGCAGTGCGAGACATCGTTTACCCGAACATCATCAAAGGCCTCAAACCAGGCGGCCTGTTGATACTGGAATCGTATACACCTCGCCAGCTGGAATTCGGCACCGGCGGACCGCCATTTGCCGAATTGATGCTGACAGAAGATGATGTGCGAAGTGCTTTCTCAGCACTCAACATCGAACATTGCAAAGAACTGGAGCGAAACGTAGTTGAGGGTAGCGGCCATACCGGTCAGGCCTCTGTTGTCCAACTGCTCGCCAGAAAGGAGTAACACATGACAGGCAAACCATTTGTGGTAGACATGGATTCCCACGTAATGGAGCCGCCTGACTTGTGGGAAAACTACCTCGAAGACAAATACAAAGATCGCGCGATCAAAATCCGTGTTGCCGACGATGGAATTGAAGAACTTGTCATCGACAACAAGGTGCTGATGAAAGGCAGGCTTGCCGCCCTCGGCGGTGTTGAGCATCACGCACCGGAACTCTTCATCAAACCCGACATTCCCTACATGGACGGCTGCCCAAAGGCGAGCTACGACACTGATGCCCGCGTTCAAATGCTCGACGAATGGGGCGTGGATGCAGGTGTGGTCTTCCCCACCATCGGCATCCTCTGGGACAAGGAAGATGACCCGGAACTTGCCATGGCTTATGCCCGCGCCTACAACAACTGGCAGTGGGACTTTGCATCACCTGCTCTCGATCGCATCATCCCCATCGCACACATTCCACTCTACGACGTGGACCTTGCGCTGGAAGAACTTAGACGGTGCCTGAAACTCGGGTTTAAAGGCATGTTCCTCGCCCCCGAACCTGTTTGCGGTAAACGCCCTTCCCACCCGGACTTCGATCCGCTGTGGCAGGAACTTGTAGAAGCAGACCTGCCCATCTGCATCCACCTGATAGTCCGTTTTGATCGCGTGGTGAACCTCTCGGCCACCAGCTGGTGGAACCCGCAGACGGAACCCATGAATACGGTCTTCTCATTTGCACTCGGCGGCACCATGCAGCTCATCCCGGCAACCGCCGCCCTGGTGTGTGATGGCCTGTTTGATCGCTTCCCGAAACTGAAAGTTGCCATCGTGGAATCAGGTGCAGGTTATGCCAGCTACCTGATGGATCGACTTGATGAGAAATACGATCGCTTCGGCACCATCGTCAACCTGAAAAAGAAACCAAGCGAATACATGCGCGAGAACTTCTGGTTTGTGATGGACCCATCAGAACGCTCGATCGATGCACAGTGTGATCTGCTGGGAGAAGAGCATTTCCTCTGGGGGAGCGATTACCCCCATATCGATTCACACGCGAGTGCGATGCAGGAGGTGCATCAAGCGCTTGCGCCGATGAGTGAACATCGACGGAATCTGGTACTTGGGGGGAACGCTGCGAAGTTGTTCAACCTTAGTTAACGCAGTTCTCGTACCTTTAGAAAAAGGCGACAGATTTATGCGTCCATCGCACGTTTGCATGCATCGCGTTGTTTCAACGAGCTGAGATAGGAAAGCGCATTGGGGTAACTCTCGTTCAAGATTTGAAATCGATGCGTCAGTTCCAACGAATATCCCATCATGATATCCGCTGAATAGAAGTTGCCCAGCAAAAAGTCTCTATCAACTAGTGCGCTCTCAACCAGACTAAGACAATCTTCAACTTTTGTCCTGGCAACGGATGCCAGATCGGCATCATCCCTTCGAAGCATTCGGTTCATTCCAAGTGGTCGCGCAAGCGTCGACTCCGCAAACCAACACCATTGCTGATGCAGCGCTGCTTCTTTTGTTCCGAGCTGTGGCCTCAACTCGCCATTACCATAGCGATCCAAAATGTAGTCCATCATTGCGCCGGATTCGAACATCACTAGATCATCATCTCTAAGCACCGGAAGTTTTCCGGCCGGGCTGATAGCCCGCCAGTCCTCAGATTGGAGATACTGAGGCGTAAATGGGATGGTTATTATCTCGATCTCCAGCCCCAACTCGAAACATAACCAAATTGGTCGAACCGATCGTGTCCCTGGTGCATGGTAGATCTGAATCATTCCCTCTTTTCGCTACTTAGACAGCGGTGTAGGCTAACTATGGTAACCCACCAGATCCAAGTACACGTAGCCGACTTTCATAAGGTGATGGCGAAATCGAGAAGACATCTGACATGCTGTTGAGGTCAATTCTCCACCTTACGGGCTCCATCAATAAAACTGGGTTTTAGACCTCATGCGCGTGGCCAAAGAGATTTTTCAAACTGAAAGACTGATATGTCGATTGTGGGATCGCGAGGATCTTGAGGCGATCTATTCTGTTTACTCCGACGAAGAGGGATCACGCTGGGTAGGTGACGGCCAGCCGATCAGTCGTGAGGAAACAATCCGCTGGCTGGATGTGACATTCAACAACTACACAACTCGCGGTTATGGTATGAGCACAGTCCTAGAGAAAGCGACTGGCGATATTGTCGGTTTCTGCGGGCTTGTTCATCCTGATGGCCAGCAGCTTGCTGAAATAAAGTACTCCTTCAAAAGAACACATTGGGGATTGGGGTATGCCAGCGAAATAGTTCCTGGAATGATCTCGTACGGAAACACCGTTCATGTCTTGAGAAAATCATCGCAACTGTTGCAGCTGAAAACGGCGCATCTCAGCGTGTACTACAAAAATCGAACATGAGCCACGCTGGAGAGTATGTAGAAGATGGGCAGACGATCCTTGTGTTCGAGTGGCACGCGTGAACACGCAAGCAGATAACTTGTTGTTGGTGTCGATCGCTACCGTGCACGGGGCTACGAGCTCAAGAGGCGCCTGACATGCGGCTGAAGCCACTCCTCCAGCTCGGGTCAGATAACGGGACAACTCTCTTCCACACACATGATTACCCACCTCCTCTTTGACCATGACGGTGTTCTCGTTGAAACCGAGTACTGGTACTTTGAAGCAACCCGCAAAGCGCTGGCAAAACTAGGCATCAACATGTCTTTCGATGACTATAAACAGCATTTGATAGATGGTTCTTCAAATTGGACACGAGCTGTTGAGAATGAAATACCTCAGACAGAAATCAACGCCGCGCGGGCTTGGAGAGATGCGCGTTACCGACACTATCTGGCGAACGAGGATATTGATATCCCCGGTGTCTCCCAAGTGCTGCCTACGCTGAGTAAGCGGTTTCAGATGGCGGTAATAACCACCTCCAAGCGTGTGGACTTTGAACTCATTCACCGACGTCGTGAGCTACTCAAAGAAATGTCTTTTGTTCTGTGCCGTGAGGACTATGTCAACGCCAAACCACACCCCGAGCCTTACCAGGCTGGACTTAGGAAGTTTGGTATTCGACCTGAGAATGCGGTTGTCATCGAAGACTCAAAGCGTGGCCTTGCTTCTGCTGAGGCAGCGAACATCCTCACTATCAAGGTGTACAATAAATTTGTTGCTCATCAGGAAGCAGACGCAGACTATGAAGTTCAGTCACTTCAAGAACTCCCAGGATTACTGCAGAGTATCAATGGTGAAAAATCTGACACGTGTGTCTAACAGGGAACGCATAACCACGTGCTAGGTGGCCGACGTGACTGATCTCCGAGAAATACAAAAGAAAATTCAGGACGTGAGAAGTCAAAGGGGGTTTGTTACCGATCCACTGAAAATACACCTCATGCTAACTGAGGAGGTCGGAGAGATTGCAGCAGAATTAAAACGGCTGTGGTCTCAAAACTACGATGAATTCGACAGAAAGAGGCTGGCAGACGAAATCTCTGACGCCTTCGTACTCCTGTCTGCGCTCGCTTCTGAATTCGAAGTAGATCTGGAAAGCGCAATTGAATCCAAGTTCATTCAATCCGATGACAAACGGGAATGGAAATCCAAAAGGTAAGCGCACTACCTAACGAGCAGTTCAAACTGTTGCAATCGGTCACGCTGGCAAAGCACCGGCGCCTTCAACGACTAACAGGGTCATCGTGCCAGGTGTTTCAGCATAGCCAGGCAAACCTCAAGTGAAACCCCTACAGGCACTCTTATTCGATCTGGACGATACCCTATTAGATGGCAGTCATTTTTCTGGCGCAGTGAAGAGAACTGCCATCGAAGTAGCGCAATCTGCAGGAGATATCGACCCCGATGAGCTTGTTTCGGCAAACTCACTTGCATTTGTCGATCATGTTCAGGAACAAGGATTAACCCGGTGGGAACTTGGTGAAATTTCCGGCAAGGAAACTTCTTATGCAATCTGGCGAGGGGCTCTCGCCCGCTTGGGTTTGCACGACGCCGTATTGCTTGAACGGCTTTGTGAAGTGCAACACAAGTACGCGCAGGAGAGCTACAAACCGTTTGATGATGTGCCGAGAGCCTTGCAGTACTTTGACTCTCTTGGTTTAGCGCTCGGGATTGTGACGAACGGGGCACAAGACTCGCAGTTGCATAAACTAGAGTCCATGAAGCTTAGCCACTACTTTTCAACAATTGTGATGTCTGGCGACCTGGGCATCGTGAAACCTGATGCCGCGATCTTTGAAGCTGCCTTGCGAAGGCTACAAATTGACGCGGAGAATGTCTGGCATGTTGGTGACAATCTGAAAACAGACGTCGCAGGCGCGAATGGCGCCTACATCACAAGCGTCTGGTTGAATCGTGGTGGAAGCAGTAACGAGACTGGCATCAAGCCATCCTTTGAGGTTGGTTCGCTCCTGGAACTGGAAGCACTTGTTCGATCAAATCTTTCTGAACGAGTAGTCGATCAATGAGGGCAAGAACCAGGGAAAAGAGATTTGATGCTCTTATCTCACGAGTTCTATTCTTCGAGCTTGCGGTGTTTGCGATATTCCTTCTCTGGCTTTTCCTTCCAACATCGAGCGCATCATCAACCCTGATCGCCATCATTCTTTCGATCGGCGCAGCAATTATCGGATTATGTTTGTATGCCTGTTTCGTACTGGAAGATAATAAAGTTATCAGGTGGGCCAACAACACCGGTAATCATGAGCTTATGTTTGCTTTTGCGTTGCTGGCGATGGGCATAAGCGAGGTTGTTCGCAGACTAAGAGACGACAAATGATAAAACGTATGTTCCGCGTGGTCTGGTTATAGGTGTCGAATGCCGAACGCTGACAACCTGCTAACGCTCGCTGAAATCTCGGTTGCCCTTGCTGCACTCTCCGGCCTGGTTGCTGTCTTCCTGTCGAGAGGTGAACTGAACTTACTCGACAAGTTCAGGTTCAGCTTGATTATCGCTGTCGCCTGCACGAATACACTTTGTGCATTTGTGCCGCTCTGGGTTGAGCGTTGGGTGCGTGATGAAGAATCAATCTGGAGAATTGCATCGATCATCTGCGTGGTTGTGGCGGTCACGTTCGGCGCTGCAATCCTGTATCGACTGCCAAGCATTTACCCATTGGTGCCGAGCGACGTGAGTCTAGGCCGCCGTTTGCTCGAACCCCTTGTTTTTGGCCTTGGCGGCACGATACTCGTATTGAACACGGTTGGTTGGCCCTTGCCTCCTAATGCAACCGCCCATGAGCTGTTTCTGGTGCTGGGCCTCTTTGCGATGGCGCTGCTCTTCGCGAGTATCGTGCTGATAAGACCCATTGATCCTGAGGATAACTAGGGTGCGTCAGCACGCAGGTAGTCAGGAAATTTACGATCTCAAACAACGGAGAAACACTTCGTGACCAACTCGACAACTGGCATCCTTGACGGCACTACCATGCAGTACACCTACAATGAACTGGGGACTGTTCGCGCGACCTATGAAAACGGGTGCATCGGATTTGAATGGCTGGCGGGCCCAATGGCAGGTGAGACCGGCAGTGGCTTTGCATACAACGCACGTGAGGTCGGCGAAAATCGGTTTTTGTGAGCTGGCACGAACCTGAAATGCCTGGCTTCGTGGCTTTATTCATCGACTTTGATCAAGGTGAGGTCAGCAGTTCGGTCCTTGTGGCTTATGCAACTGAGGATGAACAAATCCATTTTGACTCGGCCAAGATCGAGAGCGTCGAGAGAGGCTGATTCGCACTCCACTGGAAAACTCTATGGATAGACTAAACCAATGGCTGACACTGCTAGCGAATGTCGGCGTCATTGTTGGCATTGCGTTTCTTGTGGTTGAAATACGCCAGAACGACCAGATGCTTCTGGAGGATCAACGACTTAGGGAGGCGTCGGCGTTTCTGGAGATGGAGGCCCAGTACATGGAAGCAAGTCAGCAGATCTCTTCGAACAAGGAACTCGCCGAATTACTGGCTCGAACGAGATCTGAAAATGCGACGTTTACGCGTGCGGAACTCGTCATGCTCACTAGCTTTATGTCTCAATATGCGAGGATCGATCATACGGCTTACAGATTCTGGACAGCAGGTCACTTGTCCGAGGCAGCGTGGACAGAGAATGCGCGAGCTGTTGAACAGCACCGCGCTTCCGAAACGTTACTGTCTCGCCTCTACATGATGACTTTCGTCAGTATGCCGGAGGACATCAAAGAATATTTCAACATCGCAGAGTATCCACGAGAGTTACTGGATCTGGAGGCGTTCCTCAAAAAAGCTGAGAGTGACACATGACATGAACTCGAAGAGTGCGCTTCTGGTTATCGATGCACAGGAGGCCTTACTTCGAGGTTCTTACCTTGAGGAAGAGGTATTGAAGGCGATTGAAACTACCGCATTGAAGGTTCGGCGAGAAGGCGGGCTAGTGATCTACATCCAACATTGCCACAGCCGCTGGGATCCGATGAAGAAAGGTAATCCAGGGTGGGAGTTGCATCAAAGCCTCAATGTTCGTGGTGAGGACATCCGTGTTGAGAAAGAGGCTTCAGACTCATTTTACGAAAGCGAACTGGAGCAAGTCCTACAAAAAGCGGGAATAGGACACGTGTACATCACCGGACTCCAGACAGAGTTCTGTGTTGATGCCACATGCCGATCAGCGTTGAGCAAAGGATATGAGGTCACCCTCATCAGCGACGGTCACACAACTGGAGATGCTGTGATCCCGGCGTCCAAGATGATCGAACATCACAACTACGTTCTTGCCAATCTTGCACATCCAACACGGTCAATCCGCGTCTGCAATAGCCAGGACCTGTAAATCGAAAAGAAAAGGAGCGTGGCCTAGATACCCTTGAACTCAGGATCACGCTTCTCCATAAACGCCCGCGGCCCTTCACGCGCATCGAGCGACCTGCCTGCAAACTTCTGGTGAAACAGTTCCATCTCAAGCTGGCTGCTGAAGGTTCCTTCCAGCCCCCGGTATAACTCACGCCGGGTGAGCTGCACGGCAATCGGCGCAGCGTCCGCGAGGGTTCTGGCCATCGCGTTCACCGCGTCTTCGAGTTGTTCCGGCTCCACCACCTGGTTTACCAGTCCCATGGTCATCGCTTCTTCAGCGTGCACCTGGCGCCCGGTGTAGAGAATCTCGGCAGCACGTGCGAGGCCAACAATGCGGGGCAGGTAGAACGTCATACACGCCTCAGGAACAAGACTGATCTTGGAGAAGGCCGAAGCGAACTTACCTTTGGTGGAGGCAATACGAATATCGCAGCTGAGCGCCATGCCAAAACCAAGACCAGCAGCCGCACCGTTGATAGAAGCAACCGCAGGTTTCGGCATATCCCACATGACTCTCGCAAACGCTTCCTGGAAGCCATCACGCGGCAAGCCGCTATTAGGTTCCGGCTCACCGCTGCCGCGCGGTGCACGCTGGGACAGATCGGCGCCTGCACAGAAGCCTTTGCCTGCACCTTTCAGCACCAGCACGCGAACATCGTCGTCGGCTGAAGCGTCCTTTGTCGCATCAAGGATCTCCTGGCGCATAAGCTGCGTCAGTGCGTTTAATCGATCCGGCCTGTTGAAGGTGATCGTCGCGACACCTTCCGTTTTGTCATAAAGAATTTCTTCGTAGCTCATCACGCTCCCCTAGTCTTCCAGCAGTATGTGTACCCGCCGGTTCTTCTTGCCCTTGTTCTCTATTTTTGAAATCAGCACCTTGCCAACCTCACCTGCATTGTTAACGTGCGTACCGCCGCAGGGCTGAAAATCGACATCGAGCACCCGCACCATACGTATATCACCAACCCCGCGCGGCGGCTGTACAGACATGGTTCTCACGAGGCCCGGATTATCATCAAGCTCCTGCTCGGTAATGGATTCAAAACGGATGTCATGCCCCGCCTCAACCAGCGCGTTCATGCGGGCTGTCAGGTCTTCCTTATCGAGCGTGTGATCGCCTAGATTGAAATCCAAGCGCGACTTTTCAACACCAACTTGTCCGCCAGTCACAGGCACAGGAATCAGTGACCCCAACAGGTGCATTGAGGTGTGCATGCGCATCAAGCGGTAACGTCGGTCCCAGTCGATGCGGGTTTCAAGTTCATCGCCGGGTTGCAGGCCATGGTTTGTATCTTCCAGCTGATGACGAATAGCGCCTGGCGCTTCACCTTTGCGTGTGTCGACAACGGGTAGTTCCCGGCCATCACTTGTTTTGAAGCTACCGGTATCCCCGGGTTGGCCGCCGCCAAGCGGATAGAAAATCGTCTGGTCCAGTTCCACCCAATCGTCTTCTACCGCTGTTACGGTTGCCGTCAGCTCTTTCTGGTAGCTGTCTTCATGGAATACTGCTCGTGTCATGACTACATACTCTCTGCACGTTGAATGCGTTACTCTAGGAGGCCTCTGGAAGGACGTGTTTCCGTGAGACTGACCTTGTTCATCTCACGAAAATATCTCATTTTCCCGGGGCTTCCCAGCGTTAAGAATACGGAATAACAACATGCGCCTGACACCACTTGATAGAGACAACCTCCCCGAGGCGCAGCAGCGTGTGCTTGAGATGATAGAAAGCGGCCCTCGCGGCGCAAACCGCCCAGGCATAGGTTCGATTGGCCCCTTCCCCAGCTTTGTAAAAGCGCCGGGGATTGGCGCGGCTGCGCAGGCATTAGGCGCTGCGGTGCGTTTTGAGGGCATCCTGCCGGAGAACATCAAGGAGATTGCCATCTGCATGGTCGGCATCTACTACCGCGCCAAATTTGAGTATTCAGCACATCGTGCCATGGCGATTCGGGCTGGCGTGTCCGAAACCTGCCTGGACCAGATTCTTGAAGGCGAGGAGCCCGCTTTTGCTGGCGACGAACTGGTGGCCTATACCATCGCCTCTCAACTGCTGCACCAGCACCAGGTGATTGATGAAACCTATGCAGCAGGCCTCGATGCTTTTGGTGAACAAGGCATGATTGAGCTGGTGTTTACTATCGGCTACTACTGCCTTATCTGTCATACCCTCAACACATTCCAGGTGCCGCTCGCTGATGGCATGGCGGACCCCTTCCCTAATGACTGATCGCAAATACCTGGGGATGGATAAACCCATCACCCGTCGCGACTTCATGGAGGGCAGCCTGATTGGCGCTGCCGGTCTCGCCTTGCCTTCTATATCCGGCAACGTGAGTGCAAACCCTTTAGGCCCGCAATATCCGCCATCATTGACCGGGTTGCGTGGCAGTCATGATGGATCGTTTGAGACTGCCCACGCGTTGGCGCTGGAAGGTAAAACTAATTGGCCAGCACCGACAGCGCCGGATACCGGGGAATACGACCTTGTTGTGGTGGGCGCAGGGGTCAGCGGGTTATCTGCCGCGTGGTTTTATAAGGCGCGTTATCCGGACGCTCGCATCCTCATTATTGAAAACCACGACGACTTCGGCGGCCACGCCAAGCGCAATGAGTTCGATGTCGGGGGTCGGCACATTATTGGATATGGTGGCAGTCAGTCGCTGGTAGCGCCTTCAGCCTACAGTGAGGTTGCCACGGGCCTGCTGAGTGAGCTCGGCGTCACGAGTGAAGCACTCGGCGCCACGTACGACCTCGAGTTCTACAAAAAGCACAACCTTGCGGCCAGTATCTATTTCGATCAGGCAACATTTGGCGTCGACAAAACCATCCGCACCGATTTCCTGGATGCGTCCGGGTTTGTACCACTGTCACAGGCCGGCCTTAGCGCAGCTGAAACTGTGCCGCTGATGCCAATCGCGGATGAAGCCAAGCAGGAGATGTTGCGGCTTATTGAAGGCAGCACCGACAAGCTGCCAAACCATTCCTTTTGGTCCGAGCCCGAGTTCCTGGCTTCGATTTCCTATGATGAATTCATCAAAAAGTACCTTGGCGTAACGCACCCCGATGTGGGCAAGGTGCTCCGCAACACAACCGGTTCCTACTTTGGCCATGGCACGGATGTCACGCCAGCCATGTATGCGCTTGGCTTCGGTTTGCCCGGCATCAAGAGCACGTCTCTCGGCATATTCAGTGGGCTCATCAACAAGTTTATCGAGTGGACTTCTGAGCCGTATATCTACCACTTCCCCGACGGCAATGCGTCAGTAGCACGTCTACTGGTTCGCAGCCTGATGCCGGAAGTTGCGCCAGGCAATTCAATGCAGGACGTCGTGCTGAGCGATTTCGACTACAGCAAACTCGACGTGGCCGATTCGCAGGTGCGCTTGCGACTCAGCAGTACTGTTATCAATGTTGCACATACCGATAGCCACGATGCAGTTGACGTCCAGTACATGCGCGCCGGCCAGAACCATACTGTCCGCGCCAAGCAGGTGGTGATGGCCTGTTACAACATGGCAATACCGCATCTTTGCCCTGAACTGCCTGGGGAACAGAAGGCCGCACTTAAAAAGCTGGTGAAGATCCCGCTGGTCTACACCAACGTTGTGCTGAACAACTGGCGAGCGCTCAAAAAGCTTGGCGTTGGCTTCGCTTACGCACCCGGGTCCTGGCACCAGATGGCAATGGTGGACTTCCCCGTATCGTTCGATGACTACGCCTTTTCGGCCAACGAGGATGAACCCATCGTCCTGCACCTGAATCGCACCTTCCAGAATGACGGCGGTGATGCAGACGAACAGTCAAAGGTGGGGCGTTACGAGCTGCTGGGTACCAGCTTTGACGCCATTGAAGAGGCAACCCGCAGCCAGCTGGCCGGCTGGTTGAGCGAGGGTGGCTTTGACCCGGCAGCGGATATCGCGGGCATTACAGTCAACCGCTGGCCGCATGGTTATGCATGGTCACAGGACCTGTACACGGGGACCCCGATGTCTCCTGCAGACATACCAAACGTAATCGGGCGAAAACGTCACGGGCGCATCACCATTGCGAACTCGGATGCCGGTGCACGCGCCTACCTGGATTGCGCCATTGATGAGGCCTGGCGCGCCGTTAACGAACTGGAGCAGATTTAATATGGGTATTGTTCTCAGCATCCTTGCTGGCCTGGTACTGGTGATCCTGTACCTCGCCTTTATCTACCGGGCACCGGATATGAGCCAGTTTGATCATCCGATGCCGGAACTGATTATCCAGGAACACGAGGTTTCAGATGCTCACAACGATGTGGTGAAGCGCCTTGAGGCCTATCACGGGCAGCCCGCAACCAAGGACATCAAGGTTGGCCGCCAACGCATGGTTGAACTATTCAGTCGCGAGGTGGATGCCGACATTAAACCCGTCGATGTGAACGGTATCCCCGGAGAGTGGGTTACAACCCCAAACTCGGATCCTTCACGGCGCCTGCTTTATCTTCATGGCGGCGCGTTTATGGTCGGCAGCCCCGAGACTCACCGTTACATCACATCCGAACTGGCTCGCCGGACCGGTGTCGCGGTGCTTGCCGTTGATTACCGCATGATGCCTGAATTCAAGGTGATTCATTGTCATGAAGATGCACGCATTGCCTACCGCTGGATACTGGAAAACGGTCCCGATGGCCCCGGTGCACCAACACAACTGTTCGTCGCGGGTGATTCTGCAGGCGGTAACCTGACTCTGGCGGTGATCGCCTGGGCGAGGGATAACGGACTCACTGCAGCAGACGGTGCAATTGCGCTTGCGCCCTTGACAGATGCAACGATGAGTTCTCCAAGCTGGCAGACCAATCTTGAAACCGATCCCTTTCTTGCACCTGGCGTGGGACGCATCCTGAAGGTACCCCGACCACTGCTTGCGATATTCAGCAGGATGGGGAATGGCAAGCCGACCAATTCACCAGAACTCTCGCCACTGTTTGGCTCGCTCAGCAACCTGCCGCCTACGCTGATTCAGGTCAGTCGGCATGAGATGCTTTTTGATGACGCCAACCGTTATGCAAACAAAGCTGCTGCAGAAGGCGGTGACGTGACGCTGCAGGCGTGGCCAAAGCTGGTGCATGTATTCCAGGGTTTCCCTGAGTTGCCTGAAACCGATGATGCACTAAATCGAGCTGCCGAATTCATTAAGGGGCGAAATACTTCGAACCAGACTGAAGCCGCTTGACTTAAACCTGCACCACCAGCGACGTAAAGCCTCGAAAGTCCATTCGCCTGGCCCGTTTGGCTGAGACTAGCTGCGCATTCGGGAACCTCTCCTGGAACGCTTCGAGCGCAACCTCGGCTTCCAGTTTTGCCAGTGGCGCACCGAGGCAGTGATGCAAACCCTGGCCAAACGTCAGGTGGCGTTTGTCCAGGTTCTCCGGGTCATGATTGGCTGCGCCGACCAGCAGATTAACCACACTACCCTTTTCGATCAGTTTGCCGCCGATCTCAATATCTTCTGTGACATAACGACGGATATTCAGCACCGGCGCATCAAAGCGCAGGCACGCTTCGACAGCGTCTTCAGCCGACGCATCCGTCGTCAGTAGCATGTGAATCGTGTTGCTGATCAAGTCGGTGGTGGTGAAGTTACCTGCACCAATCAGCAAGCAGCACATGTCCACGATCTCATTTTCGCTGAGCAGGTCTCCCGCCTCCTTGGCATCAATAAGGCGCGTCACCAGGTCATCGCGTGGTGCTTCGCGCCGCGCAGCAATTACACTCATTGCGTAATCCCGAAGGGCAGCATCCGCTGCCACAATCTCCTGCCATTGCTCTTCCGTTGGCATGGGGTAACCCTGCAGCAGCAGTGAGTCGGTCCAGCGTTTGAAGTCTTCATGCCGCGCAGGGTCAACGCCAATGTAGGTTGCAATGCCGATGGTGGGCAGCGGTTTCGCCAGCACGCTCACCACGTCGAACTCATTGTCCGTAACCGCGTCGAGACACTTGTCGGCAATCTCCCGCACCTCGCTGCGAAAGCGCTCAACACTGCCCGGCGTAAACGCCTGCTGTACCAGTGATCGAAGGCGTCGGTGGTCATCCCCGTCCAGCGACATCATATTGGGTTCTCTCAGCGTCACCGCGTTGTCAGCCCGTGGGTCACGCCGCAAGCCGATGGTCCTCGGGTCTACGGACAGGCGTGTGTCTGAAAAGAGCGTTTTTACGTATTCATAACCTGAGATGGTCCAGGACTTGCCCCACAGTGATGCCTTGTCTTCATGGATGGGATCCAGTCTGCGGAGCCGTTCATAAACGGCGTAAGGGTCTTTGTGAAATGTCTCATCAAACGCTGTTAGCTCAAGGCCATCAGGTACCTGCTCCATACTCAGCTCCGCTATGAAAGGTGCGCCACTCTAGCAGCTTACCGTTCGTCGAATTCTGAAAAATTTTCGTTTGTTTTTATTTCCCCTCGGCCTCTTGTAAATTGGCTGCATGGACAAGCTCACACTCATACCCCTCGAATGCGGCCGACTGACAACGGATCGTTCTACTATCGTGTCGGGCGGCGACGGTTCAGCAACGCTGCCCGTACCCTGCTGGCTGGTGATTCATCCAAATGGCCAGAAGCTGGTGTTTGATACCGGCATGCACGTGTCCGTCCAGGAAAGTATGGATCGCTATCCGGGCATGGGTATGTTTACCGCGGACTATTCGCCCGGCGAGGAAGTCTCCAGCCAGATTGAAAGCGTGCAGATCGACTCGGCCGATATCGACATTATTGTCTTCAGTCATCTGCACTACGATCACTGCGGAGGCACCAACCTCATTCCCAACGCACGGATCATTGTGCAGGAAGCTGAGTGGCAGGCAGGGCACAAAGACAAGCTGGTGGAAGCCGGCGTTTACACGCCTGACGATTTTGATCTGGGGCACGATATTGTGGAGATCAAGGGTGAGCACGACATCTTTGGCGATGGTTCCGTCTGGTGTCTGCCGACACCAGGACATACGGCTGGCCACCAGTCGCTGCGCGTCAACCTTGAAAGCGGACCTGTGGTACTCACCGCGGATTGCGTTTACGACCGACAGATTTTCGACAGCATGTCGCTGCCCCCTTTTGGCTACAACAAGGAACTGCAGCTGGCCTCAATGAAGTACCTGAAGTACTTAGAGGATACGGGCTGCACACTGTACTTTGGTCATGATGTCGCCCAGTGGGACGGCACCGGTTTGCACAAGTCCTTTATTCGCTGACGCTATTCGATCGTCTTGATCATGATCAGCGCCGAATCTTCCGGGCCCCACAGATCAAGCGTTTCAAACAACTTGCTAAATCCTTTCGCCAGATAGAACTGCCTGGTGCGTTCGTATCCCGGATCGGGGGTCAGCGGTCCGCGCGTCTTCACATGCAGAAAGCGCGCGCCCTCTCGCCGGCAGTAGTCCTCGACCCAGTTGAGCAGCATGGTGCCAGCACCACTGCGATGATGGTCTTGTCGAACCGCAATCACATAGAGCTCAAGTGAATTCGAATCATGTTGTTCGATACTGGTGAAGCCGACGATCTCACCGTCCGCTTCGACAACGGCCGCCGGGCGCTCACCAAGCGTGCCGACGTAGTCTTTGTTGGTTTCGATATGACCGAACCAGTCGGTCAGGGAACTGATAAGTTCCCAGCAGGCAGCGCGGTCGGCTTCCTGGAAATTTCTTACATGCATAGGGTTACCCTCTGGGGTGATCGGAGAAAAAGTACGGGTGATCAGGAGGGCTAGGTGTTCACGCGATTCATCCTAATGCAGCGTTGGAATAAATGCTATTCGATGGTTCGCCGTCCAGTTCGGTTGCCGATGAGTGATCCACCGCGACATACTCCTCGCTCGATTTAACACTGAAAACCCATGAGGCGAGCCAGCATGATTACAGTCCACGGAGTCCCCCTTTCACCCTTTGTCAGGAAAGTGCTGTTGGCACTGGAGTACAAGGGTATTGATTACGAGAACATCCCTGTCTTTCCAGGATCAGACGATCCCGGCTTCCGGGCGATCAGCCCGCTCGGCAAGGTTCCCGTTGTTGAATTTGATGACTTCAGCATTCCTGATACGAGTGTGATCTGTCGTTACCTAGATCGTGTCTTCCCGGATAAACCGATCTACCCGGCAGATGCGAAGGCTGAAGCGCAGGCCACCTGGCTTGAGGAGTTTGCTGATTCAAAGCTGATCGAAGCCTGTGCGGGTTTATTCCAGCAGCGCTTTCTTTTCCCGAAGATGTTCGGGCAGGACACGGATGAAGCTGTTGTAGCAGACATCCTGGAAAACAAGATGCCGCCGTTGCTCGATTATCTTGAGACGCAGGTGCCTGAGAGTGGCGCGTTACTTGAGCATGGTGTGAGTATCGCGGATTTTGCTGTAGTCACCTGTTTTATGCAGGCGGACTACGGGGATTTTGCGCCGGATGCGGCGAGGTATCCGAAGTTGAGTGCTTACCTAGAGCGGGTTAACTCATCGGATGTGGTTAAGAACCGTCGTGCGAAGGAACAGGAAGCGGTTGCTGCGATGGGTCAGGGCTGACACCCAAGACCTGGTCATCTCGACCGGGTCACGCTGACCGAAGCCGAAGGCGAAGCGGAGAGATCTAGACCTCGCGAGAGCCAGATCCCTCGGCTGCGCTCGTGCGCGAGCCCGGTCGGGATGACGGCGGTAGTAGTGGGGCCAGCACTTATCCCCTATCGACGTCATCTCGACCGGGTCACGCTGACCGGAGCCGAAGGCGAAGCGGAGAGATCTCAGTTTTGTAAGAATCAGACCCTTCGGCTATGTGCACGTTATTGCTCCTGCTGCTCAACCACCAACAACCCATCCAACCAATCCCCCATCACCTCAAGCAAACCCGGATTCACCGTCTCCTCAATCAGGAAATACTCACCCGGCAATCCAGTATCAGCCGCCTGCATCAAATGATTGAGTTGCGGGAACACCTCTACCCGACTGTATCCATGCTGCAGCAGCGTCTGTAACTTCGGTGCGTTGTACTCAGCAACAACCTGGAGATCTTTACCCCCAAACACACCAAGAATTGGAATCTGCAGCGCGCGCAGACGCTCGGTCGGATCATCTGCCAGAAAGTGCCTGGTCCAGGGGCTGGTCACCACGGCAATATAGTTTTCCCATTTACGCGGAAACCCTAGCTCCACCATGCGTTTTTTTCTGAGGCTCTTGTAGGTATCCCGCAGGTAAACCACTGCACCCGCTTCATCGCCAGCAACAATATAATCGTGCACGCGATTCAATATCGTCAGCCGGAGATCAATGTCCCGCTGCGTTCGGCCCAGTTCTGTCAGCAGCGCCACGTTCTGGTGTGCCAGGATATCCCGGCCGTTAAAGACTGGTGCACCCAGCATAATCAGAAAAGCGACGTCCGCACGAAGGGCCGTAATACTGCCGATCGAGCTGCCTTCACTGTGCCCGACAATTCCCACCGGCACACCAAACCGATTGGCAAGGTAACCCACGGCGGGTTCGATATCGGCGGCAAAGGTGTCCGTGGTTGCCGATACCACATCACCGGTGGAGCCGCTGATGCCGCGATCGTTATACCTGAAAGTGACGTAACCACGCCTCGAGAAATAATCCGCCATCACAAGGAAGGGTTTGTGGCCGGCAATAGTGGAATCAAGATCGTGCTGGCTTGAGCCTGATACAAATATCAGCGCCCCAGTCGGGTTGTCAGGCACTGTAATGCTGCCGGTCAGCACAAGACCGCCCGAGAGCTTCATCGAGATGTCTTCAATCGCAAAAGGGTAAGGCGGCTGCGGTGTTTGTGGTCTTTCGGCTGTCACTGTTTTGGCCGGTGTAAACGACAGCCGGAAGGTCTGGCCATGCTGCTTGAGCTTTCCCTTGATGTTTCCCTTCTCGTTGAGTCGACCGGTAAAGGTGAGGTTGAGCAGCGTTGAGGCAAACTTGACCTTATCGTCCTCATAGGTGAGTTCATCAAGGGGCAGGTTCATCGCGCCCTGGTCCGGGCTGTCCAGCGTGGCGCTGTAGCCGGTAGCCTGCTTCTGGACCTTAAGATAGATCCCGAGCTTCTGGCCCTGCGCTTCAATCTCGCTCTCCCAGATACCGGCAATGTCGGCATGCGACATCCACGAAAAGAGTATTAACGATATGAAGAGTAGAAATCTGGACATGACAGAACAGGGATGAAACACGGGTCTAACGTTTGAGCAGCACCATATCATCCCATTTGCACTTGTGCAGGCGCGCGGCTATGTTCGGGTCATGAAACTATTCCTCATCATCGCGCTGTCGGCACCAGCAGTGCCGATGTTTGCGCTGATGATGCCACTGGTGATTTTCATACCGCCTTTCTACGCCGAACAGATGGGTCTCGGTATGGCCGCCGTCGGCGGCATCTTCACGCTGGGTCGACTGTTCGATGTGGTAACCGATCCAGTTGCCGGTATCATCATGGATCGTACACAGAAGCGATTTTCCAAGCGTTTCTGGGTTGTCATGGGTGCCATCCCGCTTTCCATTGGCACGGTGCAGATCTTCTTTGCCGAACCGCCTGGTGATACCGCATCCCTCATGGTCTGGATTGTTGTGCTTTACGCGGGCTGGACCCTGATGAGTGTGGGGTTGTACAGCTGGGGCGGTGAGGTAACCGAAAACTACCATGAACGCTCTCGTGTCATGGGCGCGATACAGATGGCAAACAACGCCGGCACCATCGGCGTGCTGCTGGTACCAGCGGCAATCGAGATGATCGGTGTTGAAGGAGACATCGCGGTGCTGCGAGTGCAGGCCATGGGCGTCTTCATTCTTGGCATGCTGCCGGTCACCCTGCTCATCGCCTGGTTCTTTGCGCCACCTTCAAGTCATACCAGCAAACAAACTTCCCCACTATTACCTGCCTTGAAGGACGCACTTGGCACACGCTCCCTGCGCCTGCTGCTGATCGCTGACCTGGCAGTAGGGCTCAGTATCGGCATCTTTACCTCCCTGACGTTGTTCCTGATTGAGATTGTGCTCAGTCTGGATGGTGCTGCAGGCAGCCTGCAACTGGTGATGCTGATATCGGCTTTTCTCGGGATTCCCTTCTTTGTTTATGTTGCAAGCTGAATTGAAAAACACAGGGCGATGGCGATTGCCTCGGTGTTCACCGGACTGGGAGGTATTGCGGTATTTCTCATCCCACCTGACAACATGATGCTGGTGCTGGTCAGCTACCTTGTGTTCGGTTTTGCTTCCGGCGCATCCCAGCTGTTTCCACGTGCCATCATGGCAGACATTGTTGACGAGAATACGGCAATGAGCGGTGAGACGAATACGGGACTCTACTTTTCATTCCTGACCACCACACTCAAGCTTGGGCTGGCGCTCGGCGTCGGTATCAGTTTTGGCTTGGCAGACCTCGCCGGGTTCGATCCCGCAGCGGCAAGGCTGAGCAACGATGCTCACTGGGTGATCCGCGCAATCATGGGGAGCGGTTCCATCATCCTCAGTATCCTGATTGCAGCGCTGATGTGGAACTTCCCGCTGGACCGGTCGAAACAGGAAGCGCTAAGGCAGCAGATTGCCGCCGGTTAACCGGTTGCGGGCGCACCCCTCAACGCATCGTCCGCTTCAATCAGCGCGCCCATCAGGCGTTCAACCATGGCAGTGCGACCTGTCTCATCCCACTTCTTGAGGTCTTTCATTTCATCGGGATCCTGCTGTAAGTCGAACAGCTGCTCCTCTCCCTTGATGTTGCGGGTGTACCGGTAATCCTTGGTGATGAGCGTACGCGTTTTGCCCGGCATCGGTGTCAGCTCGGCGGTAATGTCCGGCAGGTCATCTTCAATGAGTACACAATCACGCACTTCAGCGCTCGCATCATCGATGACGGGCGCGAGCGACTCACCCTGCATCCCATAGAAAGGCGCAATCTCGCACAGGTCCAGCAGCGTACAGCCAAGATCAATACTGGATGACAGCGACGACGTGCGACCGGCAGATTTACCTGGCATGTCGATGACCATCGGCACCTGCAAAGTACCGCGGTAGTGCATAAACCCTTTCAGCAGCAAACCGTGTTCACCCATCATGTCGCCGTGATCTGAGGTAAAGACAATGATGGTGTTATCGCGAATGCCGAGAGCTTCAAGGTGAGCCAGTATTTTGCCGATACCATCATCGATCATCTCAACCATGCCATAGGTTGCCGCGATGGCTTCACGCAGCAGGTTGTCGTCTCCATAACCACAGGGGGCAACCCAGTTGCGCTGATCCTTCGGATGTATCGCCTGGAACATCTTTAGGTGGACCGGCGCATCTTCCAGTGTGTCGTGTCGGGATGCGGGCAGCGCCATATCTTCAGGCTTATGCCTGAAAAACCAGTCGCCTGGTGGCGTGAGCGGGTGATGCGGGTCAGGGAAAGAACACCACGCCATCCAGGGCTTATCGGCGTCCTTCGACTCGCTGATAAAGTCCATCGTGCGTTCTGTCACAAACGTTGTTGAGTGCAGCTCCTCATCGTAGGGTGGCTGGTAGATCTGCATCCAGTTATCAGAGATATGCTGGCCCTTCGGTGGTACGTCGTACTCAGTGAAGAGGTCTTCCTTCTTGCCGCCTTTCTCCAATGCCCACTGCAGATGGTGACCGGTTATCCTCGCACCATGGTCAGATGCAAGTTCTATATGCCCGAAACCATAGAAGTCATCCGGGTCCTCCGGCACACCATCCATGTATCGTTCAAAATTCTCTATCTCGTCCCAACCATCCGGATAAGGGGACTCTGACACTCCTGCGCCGCGATAGGGGACGATCGAGTTTCGCGATGTACCATGCTGAAGGTGCGATTTACCGATCAGGCCTGTTGCGTAACCTGCTTTGCGGAACTGTTTCACGAAAGTATTCGCGTTCCACTCAAGAGACCGGTCGTTGAAGATGACGCCATGGGATGTCGGCATCCTGCCGGTCATGATCGTCGAGCGGTTTGGCATGCAAACCGGGTTGGATACCCAGGCATTTTCGAACACCATGCCGTTTGCGGCGATGCTGTCCATGTTTGGCGTCCGGACCACCTGGTTACCCATGAAACCCGTGTGATCGGCTCGCTGCTGATCGGTGATGATGAAAAGTACATTGGGCTTCACGGGCTGACCTCGCACATTGTTATTTCGAATGATGGACAGAAGTATTATCTGTACCTGAACAAAACACACAAAAAGTTTAAAAATTCTTTACCTGGCGGGCCTAACATGCGCCCGCATGAGCAACCGAGCTTACGTGTTAGAAGCTATCCACGCCTGGGATGTTTTCACGTTCCGAAGGATAGTATCACGCCCGCGTGAATGTGCTCTTGTCAAAGTGGCACGTACCGTTTCGCACACTGGCAATGGCTACCTCTACCCATTTGTACCCGTTATCGTCGCCATTTCCGGCCTGAGCGAACCTCTGCAGTTTTTGAAACTCGCCGTGCTGGCTTTTGGCATTGAACGTGTGGTGTACCTGTTTGCCAAAAACGCTTTCCGCCGAAAGCGCCCGGCAAACATATTGCCAAACTACACCAGTGTGATTACCGCATCTGATGAATTCAGTTTCCCCTCTGGACATTCGTCAGCAGCGTTTTTGATGGTTACCGTCCTGGTCCTGACTTACGGCGCCTTGGTCCCACTGCTGTCATTGCTTTATATCTGGGCAGCCGCAGTAGCTGTCTCGCGCGTCGTGCTAGGCGTGCACTTCCCGACGGACATTATGGTCGGCGCAACCATGGGCACTGGTATTGCCCTGTTCAGTTTTTACCTCTGACAAAGTGAGACTCCGCCCATGAGAATGCTCTATGGTGTCCAGGGCACCGGCAACGGTCATATTACACGCGCGATTGCGATCACCGAGGCGATCAATGAGTACGACAATGTGGAAATCGACGTGCTCTTATCGGGCCGACCCCCAGAGCCCGTTCCACTTGAGGTAACAAGCTGCTCATGGCGCGATGGCCTGACGTTTGTGCATGAAGCGGGCCAGGTGAAAGTATTGAAGACCGTGATGAAGAACAACATCTTCAGGATGGTCTCCGACATCCGATCACTCGAGGTGAAAAACTACGACCTGATCGTGACCGACTTCGAGCCCGTGGTTTCCTGGGCGGCAAAAATGCGCGGGCGCAACACCGTGGGCATTGGCCATCAGTATGCGTTTTTTCACGACGTGCCAACGCGCGGCGGCAGTTTTGTTAACAAACTCATCATGAAACAGTTTGCACCTGCAAAGACACGAGTCGGCCTGCATTGGCATCACTTTGACCAGCCCATCCTGCCCCCCATTGTCGACATCGACTTTAACGACCGCCAGGACGTGCAGTTCAACAAGGTTGTGGTTTACCTGCCGTTTGAAGACCAGGCGCAGGTTGTATCACTTTTAAAGAAGTGCCCTGATTATGAGTTCTACATTTATTCACCAGAACTCACCGATGCCGACGAAGGTCACATACACCGGCGTAAAACCTCACGTGAAACATTCAAGCAGGATCTCATCACCTCAAACGCGGTGATCTGCAACACGGGCTTCGAATTGATCAGTGAATGCCTGACCCTTGGCATCAAGATATTCACTAAACCGCTGGCGGGACAGGTGGAGCAGCTTTCCAACGGTGCCGCCCTGGATGAACTCAACTACGCCACAGTAGCAGACAACCTGTTTCTGCCATCCGTTGAACAATGGCTGAAATCCAGGAACGCCGTGCGGGTTACCTACCCCAACGTGCAGCAGTACCTGGGCAAATGGCTGGCGAGTGGCGCGACTGAATCGGTTGAGGATATGGCCGAAAAAATGTGGCGTTCGGTGGAGGTCATCCGCCACTAGAAAAAGCCGCCTACGCAGCACCACTGCTGGCTGTGAGCCCCATTTCCTGATATTTTTGGTCTCCACTACAAAAATCTCAGTCGGAGGGCTTGTGGCTGAAGTATCGATTAACGAAAACGTAATGGACCTCACACCAGACGGTCCAAGACTCAAGGGCATGCGCTGCAAAAACTGTGGCAATCATGTATTCCCATTCCAAAAGGGCTGCCCCAAGTGCACATCCGACGATGTCGAGGAAGTTACACTCGGCACCAAGGGAACCCTGTGGGCTTGGACCATCCAGGGCTTTCCACCCAAGGCACCACCCTACCTGGGTGAGACCGACCCCGAAAAGTTCAAACCCTACGGCGTTGGCTATGTAGAACTGCCGGGTGAACTCAAGATTGAGAGCCGCCTGACCGTTGCCGATCCGACCCAGCTCAAATCCGGTATGGAGATGAAACTGGTGGGAGAAACCATTGGCAAAGATGAAGAAGGTAACGATCTCGTCACCTTCGCATTCGCACCGGCCTGAACCCGGACAAATACGAGGACAAGAACATGAGTGATGATGTAGCAATTGTTGGTATCGGCATGCATCCGTTTGGCCGACACGAGGGTGTCAGCGGCATGGAGCAGGGTTCGGTTGCCGTGCGAAAGGCCTGCGCGGATGCAGGCGTGGAATGGAGTGACATGCAGTTCGCCTTCGGCGGCAGTATGGCGGCTGGTGCGCCGGACACCATGGTGTCGCAGCTCGGTCTCACCGGCCTGCAGTTCATTAACGTGGTCAACGGCTGTGCCACCGGTGGCTCGGCGTTGATCTCTGCCTACAACACGATTAAATCCGGTGCCTTTGATATCGGCATCGCGGTTGGTTTTGACAAGCACGAGCGCGGCGCTTTCCGGGTATCAACTGGCAGCGCAGGCCAGCGCGACTGGTATGGCGGCAGTGGCATGGCGCTCACCACCCAGTTCTTCGGTATGAAGATCAACCGGTATATGGAAGAACACGGCATCAGCCAGCAGTCGCTGGCCCGGGTTGCTTCAAAAGCATTCCGAAACGGTTCAATGAACGAAAACGCATGGCGTCGCCAGCCACTGACAGAAGATGAAGTATTGCAGTCCGCGATGCTGTCCTACCCGCTCACCCAGTACATGTTCTGTTCACCGGGTGAAGGTGGCGTTGCACTGATCCTGTGTCGTGCAGACCAGGCGCACAAGTACACCAAGACGCCAGTCTTCCTGAAGTCAGCAGTGGTACGCTCTCGACGTTATGGCAGCTTCGAAGTACTCGCACCATCACTCGCGCTGGATTACAGCCAGGGTCCAACGGTAGACGCTTCCAAAGCTGCGTTTGAGATGGCAGGTGTTGGCCCTGAAGATATCGATGTTGCCCAGCTGCAGGACACCGAGTCCGGTGCAGAGGTGATGCACATGGCGGAGAACGGATTCTGCGAGCACGGCGAGCAGGAGCACATGCTGGCTAACGGCGAAACCGAAATCAAAGGGCGTCTGCCGGTGAATACCGACGGTGGTTGTCTCGCCAACGGCGAGCCGATCGGTGCGTCAGGCCTGAGGCAGGTCTACGAAAACGTGCTGCAGCTTCGCGGTGACGCAGGCGAGCGCCAGGTGCAGGGAGATCCGAAGGTGGCCTACACGCATGTGTATGGTGCGCCTGGTATTTCTGGTGTCACCATCCTGTCGCGATAAGCTCAATAGCGCTATTCGAAAACGCCCTCTAAAGAGGGCGTTTTTCGTTCCGGGTAGCGTTTTCCAGCCCGACTCAGTACATACGTTCCTTTACGTCCATCTCGATACCCATCTCCAGCTCTTTGCTGAGGGCTTCATCAAGACCAAGGTGATCGGACATGAGTTCCGCCAGGGTTGGCGGCTTTTCAGTGGGCTTGTAGTCGTCTTCCCACAGTTTCGAACGCCGATAGGCTTTTGAACAATGTCCAAACGCTTCCTCAACGGTAACGACAATACATAGCTCCGGCAGTTTGCCGTTAACGGGAAAGAGGCCAAGCAGGTCAGGGTCTGTTGAGATGACGCCCGCGCCATTCACGCGCACCGTTTCGAGTGTGCCGGGGATCATAAACAGCAGCGCCATCTTCGGCTGGTTGATGATGTTGATTACGCTGTCGAGGCGCTTATTGCCAGGACGTTCCGGCAGGATCAGGGTCTTCTCATCTTTGACATGCACCCAGCCTGGCGCATCTCCACGCGGGCTGACATCACTTGAGCCGTCCTCGCCATGAGTCGCCAGCGCCGCAAACGGCGACATGTCGATGTAGCGTTTGAGCATCGGTGTGATGACCGGCGAACTCTTTACCACGACCAGTTCGTGGACAGGGTCGCCCATCAGGGTGCGGAGTTGTTGTTCAGATGTGATGGTATGTTCACTCATGACTTCACCTTGTCTGCATACATCAGGCCGAGCGCTTCGCGCATGTCTTTCGGGTATTCCGCTTCACTGAAATCCACAATCTTGTCCCACCCCTCCGCGACAGAATCAATGCTGAGCTCGGATGGATCTACGGTGAGCCCCACGGTTCGTTGCCAGCGCACTTTCTTGAAGACACCGGCAGAAGCCTCGAACATGCCGCCGGACTCTTCGCAGTCAGGGTGTGCAAGCCAGGCAACCAGCGGCGCAACATATTCTGTTTTGATAGCCGCTTTCATTTCCTCAGGGAAGTTGGCGCTGTTCAGTTCTGTGGCACCAAACGGCGCAACACAGTTGGCCTTGATGTTGAAGTTTGCGCCCTCAAGCTCGATGGATCTCGCAAGCCCGTACATGCCCATTTTTGCTGATGCGTAGTTAGCCTGACCGAAGTTACCGTAGAGGCCTGCTGATGAAGACAGGAACACCACTCGGCCACCACCCTGCTCCACAAAATGTGGCCAGGCTGCCTGGGTCAAAAGGAATGCTGCCTTGATGTGAACGTCCATGACCTGGTCCCACTGTTCACCGGTCATCTTGGCGAGCGTCTTGTCACGGACAAACCCGGCATTGTGAACAATCGCATCAATACGCCCGCAACGCTCCACAACCTGGCTAACGAGTGCAGCACCGTCTTCAGCACCGCCTGGCAGATCGAATGCATCACCACCGGCATCGATAATCGCCTGTACGGCTTTAGCGCCGCCGTCATCCTTGCCGGTGCTGTTCACCGCAACGGTGGCACCTGCCTCTGCAAGGCAACGCGCAAAGGCATTTCCCAGCCCACGGCTCGCACCGGTTACAAGTACTACCTTGCCATCAAACCTGACACTCATGTTTTTCTCTCCAACTGCGGAATGCGATCTGCCTTGATTTCGTAGAGTTCAATGACGTTGCCGAAAGGATCTTTGCCGTAGATCGCTGCGCTTTCTTCACTGAAGTGAACAACCTCGCCGGCAAACGTCATACCATGCTGCAGCAGGCGCTCGTACTCGGCATCGATGTCATCCACCTGGAATGCAAAGTGCGGGTAACCATGGTCACAGGGGCGCTGACGTTTATCCTCGGGGGCGGGGTTTTCGTACTGCCAGATTTCAATGTAGGCGTTTGGCCCTTTCAGCATGGCCATATCGGCCTTGGCATCTTTCAAACCAATAGCTTTGTCGACCAGCTCCACCTTATCAAAGCTGCTGGTCTGCACGACTTCAAAGCCGAACCCTTCTGTATAGAACTTGACCGCGCGCTCAAGGTCATCAACCCCAAGTGCGATGTGATGGATGCCAACAATCATGCGACCAGCGTCAGGCGTTCGTGTGCGCCGACCATTCGTTCCTGGATATTGATACCTTCCGGACAGGCCCCGGTACAGGGCGCATCACAGGTGAGACAGGCTTCTGCATTCCTCTCAAGTGCTGAATAGAGCTGCATGGCCTGCTTCTGATCACCGTAGTCTTCAAAGTACATGCGGTGACGCAACACATCGTTGATCGGGATAGCATCGGGGCAGGTATTGAGACAGTCACCACAACTCGCAAAGCAGTGGGTACCCGCTATCAGGTCGTCGTACTTCTCAAGCACGGCCACGTCACTTTCAGTCAGCGGCTTACCGGATGCATAGAGGTACTCGTCAATATGCTGCGTATCGAAGAATGACACCACCAGGCACGCCACGTTCGGGTCAGACATGACCCACTTGAAGGAGGCCTGTGTGTAGGACGTATCTTCGTCCTGGAACTCCATCATGCCCTTGTGCTTGGCGCCCTTCAGCGTCTTCATGGCAACGATGCCAACGCCGTTTTCAGCCGCCTTCTTGATGATGTCCTTCTGCTTCGGCCAGGCACCGTGATGGTAGGCCAGCATCAACACATCAAACTTGCCGGAATCGATAGCCGCATAAGACACCTCTTCGAGGTTTGGCGTATGCGTCGACATGCCGAGGTACTTCACCTTGCCGGCTGCCTTGGCAATTTCAAATGCTTCCATCATGTTGGGATCGAGCAGGCGATCAAGTGTGTCACAGGCATGTACGTGGACCAGGTCGACGTAGTCAGTCTGCAGCCTGCCGAGGCTGTCATCCAGCGCCGCAAGATAGGTTTCCACGGATTCACCCTGGCGCACGTGACCATCGGCGGTACACCACTTCGTGACGATAAACAGTTCTTCGCGAACGCGATCCTTGATCACGTTGCCTAGCGCGGTTTCAGACTTGGAGCCGCCATAGTCAGGCGACGTGTCGATGTAGTTCACGCCGCGATCAAGAATCTCACGGAAATAGCCTTCAGGGTCAGAGTGACGCAGGAACTGTGTGGTGCCCATGGAGATATCCGACACCATGAATCCGGTTCGCCCGAGCTGACGTTTGTGAACGATACGGGAACCCTTCCAGAGATCGCTGAGGTTGCTGGAAGTCTTTTCAACATCTCCAGCCAATGCCGGCCCGGTGACCTGCATCCAGCCGGACATTTTGCCAACTGTCGCAGCACCCGCACCAATCACACCGCCGGTTACAGCAGCACTGCCCAGCAGGAATTTTCGCCGACCGCTGGGTGCCTGTTCTTCCGGCAGATCGCGCCCCCTCATCCGCACCCACATAACAGTGAGCGCAACACTGACTACTACCGACAACGCGAAGACGACAACCGGTAGTATCGGGATCATCGCGATGTCCATACCTTCGAGCGCCTCATAAAGGAATCCGCCAAGACCCACGTAGGCAAGCACCCATGTGACAAGCCACGCGGCGAGCGCCATCAAACCGAGGTTATTCATCCTGTTCTCCTGCTGAAAGCAAAGGTCTACCCAGTTGAGCGATCACTCTAGCCTATTTCAGGCAACAGATCATTGGATAGCAGGCTGCAGCGCTTCCTGGAGAACATAGAGGGAGATAAAGATTGCCGCGAGCCAGGCATTACTGCGTTCCGATTTGAGGAACATCCCGGTGAAGGTCAGCGCAACAAGCACATAGCCAAGGTAGTCACCTACCGATGCACCCCACTCGGCGCCTGAGAGCGCACCGAACAGGTACATGACA
Source organism: Pseudomonadales bacterium (assembly GCA_963921285.3). Taxonomy (GTDB): domain Bacteria; phylum Pseudomonadota; class Gammaproteobacteria; order Pseudomonadales; family Azotimanducaceae; genus UBA9659. The sequence continues at coordinate 2,796,514 of CAWUFD020000015.1, read as the reverse complement.
AAGTACGCTACGAACAGCAGGCTGAAAAACGGAAAGCGTACTTCCGAAAACTCCTCCCACAGGTGAGTATCGCCTTCGGCCGATATCTCCGGCACCGATAGCCGCGCTGCGAGATACCAGCACACCGAGGCCACGAAGAACGGCAGGAACAACCACACAGAAAGTTCTTCAATGCTAGACAACCAGTGCCACAGTGCCCACCACCAGCCGACCATCATGAACACCTGCCCAACCATCCAGATAAGGGGCGCCATGCTCATGGTGATTCGCTTTCTGGCACGGATCACATTACCGAGGCCACCCAGCAGGTGTGCAACCCCGAGACCGATCACGATCGTGAGAATACCGCTGGCATACTCAAATATACTCATGGTGTGAGACTATAGCGTAATGAAAGTTCTCCACAACATCACAGCAGTCACCATGGATGCACACCGGCGCATCGTCACCGATGCGGCTATCGCGTTTGAAGACGACACGATAAAGGCCTGCGATAAAGTGTCCACGGTGACATCCCAATATCCAGGAGCCACACAGGTTGATGGCAAGGGTATGGTTGCGCTGCCGGGATTTATCGACACCCACGCACATGCAGACCAGTCCCTGTTGCGTGGCCTGGGAGACCAGCTGCACTGGATCCCCTTCCTTGATGACATCATCGATCCCTGGCTGACCCGCAGGCTCGCCGATGAGGGCGTGCTGGCAAACAAGCTGGCCATGGCCGAAATGCTTCGCGGCGGTACCACATGCTTTGTAAGCCCGAACGTTGATCCTACCGATGATTTTGAAAAGCTGACGGGCGCCGTCGATCAGCTCGGTATCAGAGCCGTGCTCGGCCGATTCATTATGGCATCCGAGCCCATGGATGAAGCCCTTGCCGTGATGAGCAAATGGGATGGCAGTGCTGACGGGCGTGTCGCCATGTGGTTTGGCCTCGACATTCCAAGGCGACCCGGCGACGCCGTATTCCCCGAGTTCTACAAGGCCGTTAATGAAGCTGCCCAAGATATGGGTGTTGGCATCGTGTATCACTTCTGCTCAGAGTTTGAAGATGCCGTGTACATGGTGAACACCTTTGGCCAGCGACCGGCAGAATGGTCCCGGGATAACTACGCGCTGGGCGACAACGTTATCGTGATCGGCGGCACGCAGATGACGCCGCTCGAGATGCAGATCCTGGCTGAGACGGGGTCACACCTTGCCCACAGCCCGGTTGCCAACATGAAAATGGCGACCGGTATCCTGCCGCTGCCTGATGTGCAGGCAGCCGGTGTAAACATCTCGATAGGGACAGACGGCGCCCTCAACAACAACAGCTACGATATGCTGGCCGAGATGAAGACAGGTGTGTTGCTGCAGAATGCGACGCGAAGGGTAGCCACCGCACTCACAGCAGAGCAGGTGCTCGAAATGGCGACGATCAATGGCGCAAAGGCCGTTGGCCGTGAGTATGAGCTTGGCTCGCTCGAGGCGGGCAAACGCGCTGACTTCCTTTTACTGGATATGAAGCGACCCAACGCGGTACCGGTTCACGACCTGGTGTCGAATATCGTCTTCAGCAGCAACGGCAGCCACGTGCATGACGTGTATGTTGATGGGCTGCAGGTGGTTGATGCTGGTAAAGTCGTCGGCATAGATGAAGACGCGCTAATCGCTGAGGCGAACGAGACCGCAACAGTCGTTGCAGAACGACTCGGGTTTACCAAAGAAAGTACCTGGCCAATCGAATAGTGACCAATACACAACGCATTACCCTGGTCAGTTTCCTGACCTACTTCCTGCTGTCCGGCATGCTGGCACCTATCGGTATCATCTCCACACCGATGGCCGAACATTTCGGCCAGTCCGTCACCGACGTGACCAAACAGTTCAGCTGGTTAACGGGTGGCAACCTCATCGGCGCGGTGCTTGCCCTCTTTGTGTTCGACTGGTTTCGCTTGAAGCACCTGATTGTTGCCATCTACGTCGCAATAGCGACGGTGCTGACTTCACTTGCGCTGATCCAGGACCTGACCCTGTCCTCGATTGTGCTCGGCGTTGTTGGTCTGGGCAGCGGCATTGGCCTCGCCGGTGGCGCGCTTACCATCTCGAGGACCTACGCTGCCGACAAGCGTGCATCTATGCTGGTTATCACTGATGGGTGTTTTTCGATTGCCGGATTTACAACAGGTTGGCTCGCTACCTACTTTGTCGCCCAGTCACTCGCGTGGAACTCGACCTACCAGGCGCTCGGATTGCTGGCAATTGTGGTGGTTGTGCTGGCATTAATGTCCAGCTTTCCTGAAGACGCTAATGCAGAAGTCCCAGAAGAAGAGGACGTACCATGGCCGCTGCCGGTCTGGCTGTGCGCGGGGTGCCTCTTCCTATATACGCTGGGTCAGTACTCCATGCTGTTCTGGCTGCCAAACTACGCGGAGACGCGGCTTGGCGCCAGCAACGTGGCGACGGGTTCCCTCGTAGGGCAATTCTGGCTGGGCATGTTTTTTGCGCAGGTGTTTGTCGCCTGGTGGGTGTACCGGATAGGCGTGCGCAACCTGATCCTGATTGCGGCGGGCACCACCTTTCTCTTTTCGATTCCGCTCTGGACCGTTACAAACATCGAGTGGCTGACGGTGCTGGCGCTCATCTGGGGTTTCGCAAACCTGTCCACCCTGAAAGCCATTCTGTCATTTGCAACGGAGCAGGTACCGTTCCCGACGGCGACGCTGGTATCACTGCTATTACTGGGTGCAACAATGGGTACAGCGGTTAGCCCATTGGTGACCAGTTTTATCGTTGAGCTAACCAGCAACCACACCATCCTGATGTTCAGCACCACCTGCTACTTCATCCTCGGTTGTATCGTGCTGGTGATCCGGCGGCTTACCCGGGGTTGAGCCTGCAGACACCGATACCGCTTTCACCGCGCACGGAATAGAGCAGGTAGGTTTCGCCGGCTTCCTCGTAGATGCCGGGATCCCGCAATTCGTGGAACTCGGCCATGGCAAAACCCGAGCGTGAGGTCTTCACCGGCAGGTCAGCACCCTCCCAGTCGAACTCGGGCTTACGTACCGTGCGCGTGTTGGTGACCCGCCAGCTCCGCCAGTCTCCCGATACATCAAGGTCCGATACCAGGATATGTTCTGGCGTATCGCCAAACTTTGACCAGTACACCTCAACAACATCGTCAGACTTTCGACGTACTGCCGTGTGCCGGGTGCCCTCCTCCCCAATTGCAGGACCTTCCTCAAACGTCAGCCCGTCTTCAGATCGGTTAATGGTGCCGGTAGCATGTGACAGTGCATACCAGTAACCACCCTGCTGAAACGCCCGGAAGTAGTTGTTACCGAGATATCCCTCAACCGGCGTGAAGTTCAAGCCGTCTTTGGAACGTGCCACCTTGGTCATCTGACGTCCGTTCGAGAGCTGGCCGTGGTAGTACATCCAGATCTCCTGCTTGTCTGCATGGATGTGTACATCGGGCGAGGCAACGTGCGGTGGGAAGAATGGCAGGATCGTCTCGACATCGTACTTGTCGATCCAATCGAGGATGCTCTGCTCGGTGATGTTCTCCAGAATGAGCTTTTCAGTATCAAACCCGGAATCTTCAAGCTTGAGGACACCCGGTGCGTAAACCTCGTACGGCCCCATGATCTCGTCACTCAGCGCGAGACGGATATGACTGCCCTGGTGGTGAGCGAAGTAGAGGTAGTAGCGGCTGAGCGGATTCTCAACCCAGTCCGGCACACGGATCAGCGACTGTCCGTTGATGTTATCCCCAAGGGATTCGTGCGATGCGGGTGATAAGAGTAAGCGTGCATCTGATGTTTGCATGTTTCCTCCTTATGCTTCGAGTGCAGTTTGCTTCAGCCTGTCCGGGGTTATCGGCAATTCCCTGATGCGCAGACCCGTTTCAACGAAGATGGCATTGGCAATGGCAGCCGGCGTTGGACCCTGGGTCGCCTCACCAGCGCCGAGTGAGCGCGCCTGCGGTTGATCAATGACCTGCACATCCACCGGCGGGACTTCTGAAAACCTCAGTATCGGGTAGCTGTCCCAGTCGGTGCAAACGCTGGCAAATTCATCAAATGACACCGCTTCTTTCAGGGTCGAGCTGGCGGCCTGGATAAAGCCGCCCTCCAATTGATTGGCAAGGCCATCTGCATCAATGACAAGGCCCGCGTCAGCCGCAATGGCAGCACGATTCAGGCGAATATCAAACGTCTCCTGGTTCACCGACACATCAACAGCAACAGCGGCGTAAGCCTGTGCATTTTTGTATCGCGCAAAGGCGATGCCGACGCTACCGGTTGGCGAGGACAGCATGGATGCCGCTTGTTCGATCACCGCAGCCGCGCGATCGTCATCAAGATGCGCCAGGCGGAAGGCAACAGGATCAATACTGGCCGCGTGGGCCAGCTCATCCATAAAACTCTCAATCGCAAAAACATTGCCAAACGCACCGAGGCCTCGAGTCGCCGATGTGCGAATCCGCGTATCCCGAACCAGGTGTTTGATGATGCGTTTGTCGTCGAACCCGTAGTAGGGGTCTGCGTTCCTGTGGATACCGACGTGATTGAACATCGCAGGTTGCGGCGCAGGACGCGGGATCGGATCTGACTTTTCCCAGGCGGCGATAAACCCGGACTTGCCAGGCTGCGGGCGCGGTCTCGCCACATGTGTCTGGCTGTAGATATCCATGTTCCAGAGGGTGACCCCGGCGGCATCAAGCGACGCGCCCATCTGCATCACCATGGCCGGGCTGAAGGGTTCATACAGGTGTTCGTCTTCCCGCTCCCACTTCAAGAGCACCCGCCTGCCGGGGAACGCCACCGCTAACATGGCGGCGTCCATCGCCGCATCGTCTGCACCGTTGTGGCCGTAGCAGCCAGCGTTCTCAGCATGTTCAACGTCTACATTGTCCTCAGGGATGCCAAGCACATCAGAGAGGCCTTTGCGCAAAACAAAAGGTCCCTGGCTGTGAGAGCGGACCTTCAGCACATCATTGTCGTAAAGGGCGGTTGCCGCCGAGGGACCAATCGAGCCATGCAGGTAATATGGTTTTTTGTAGGTCGCTGTGAGCTGACATTGCTTTTGCGGGGGCAACTCTCCCTCGACAGGCGTTCCATCCACAACATGCAAACCGTGATCAGCTTCATCAACAAGGAACTGGTACAGATCGCGAGGGAGCTTGTCAGGCTGTTGCCATTCGGCCGCCGCGCGTAGCCTTGCCCTTGCTTCAATCACAACGTGCTCTGAAGAAGAGACGACACCGATGAAACTGCCATCGATATGTACCTGACAGTCGAGCGCTGAGACGACTGATGTATCCACACTGATCAGTTTTCCGCCGGGTACTCTACCGCGAACGCTGCGGGCATGCAGCGGGTCGGACTCTGCCACATCTTGCACATAAGCAGGCTTACCAGTGATCTTTGCCTCAAGGTCGAGACGCGTCGTGGTCCTGCCAACCAGCTTATAATCCTTTGCGGCTTTTGGTTTCGACTCACCGTTCGCTTCAAGGTCGAGCTCTTGTTCCGGCACAAGTTCATAGAAGGTTGCAAAGCGATTGCTCTGCTGGTGTCGCACTATTCCTGACTCGACAACCAATTCAGTGATATCTACGGAGAACCGCTCAGCCGCACGCCGCAGCAGTTCGGCACGCACCTCCGCCGCTGCCTGGCGCAGGCTCGCACCACTCATTTCGATAGACATTGAACCCGTTGTCATCTGTTCATCGGGAGTCTGGCTGGTGCTGCCGGTCTGGACACGAATCTGGTTAACCGGCAGATCCAGTTCTTCCGCAGCAATCATGGCGACCGCAGTCGATATGCCCTGCCCGAGTTCAACTTTGCCCGTTCTCACCAGGACATGGTTAGGCGTAATCCTGATCCAGTCACCAAGCCGGGGATGCCGCGACAGTGACCAGGGCAACTTCATCCTTGCGCCTTATTCATATTGTTGGCTGCTAACTGGATTGCCCGGACAATGCGGTTGTGCGCGCCGCAGCGGCAAAGGTGGTCATCCAGTGCCTCGCGGATCTCAGTTTCACTTGGCGAGGCGTTGGTTTCGAGGATGCGAGTTGCTGTCACGAGGATCCCGGAGAGACAATAACCACACTGACCCGCATTCAGTTCAAGGAAGGCTTCCTGCAACGGGTGAAGCGCACCGTCATCTTTGATTCCGTCAACCGTGCGTATCTCGGCACCGTCCACTTCAGAAACTGTTGTCGTGCATGCGTATTTCAGCTCGCCATTTACCATGACGCGGCAGGCACCACACTGCTCCAGGCCGCACCCATATCGCGTACCCGGCAGTTCCAGCGCGTTGCGCAACACCAGGATCAACGGTTCAGCAGGATCAGTATCCACGCTGATGGATTCACCGTTCACTGAGGCAGTAATCGTCATGCCTTGAGTATATTGCCCGCTATGGCTCACAACAAAGTCGACATGTAACGCTGGTCTTTCAGCCATTGAGAAATAGCGTATATTGGTGCTTCACCTTCAAGGAGCTCGTCATGGCCATCGATCACTACAGCAGCGCGGCGGATATGCTGGCCGCCCTTCAAGCGAAGGACATCTCTTCTGTTGAACTGACTGAGATGCACATCGCTCGCATCGAGACGACCGATGAGGTGTTGAACGCTATCCCCGTCAAGACGTTTGATCGTGCGCGTGAGTCGGCTATCGCAGCGGACGAAAAGCTCGCCGCCGGTGAATCAGGACCATTACTCGGTTTGCCAATGACCCTGAAGGAATCAAGCCAGACAGCAGGTCTGCCACAGACCGCCGGTATCGAGATGTTCAAGGAATATCGGCCCATGCAGGACGGCAAGGTAGTCGCCGAGATTTTTGAGGCTGGTGCCAACCTGCTCGGCAAAACCAACATTCCGGTTGCACTCGGCGACTGGCAGGCCGACAGCCCGGTGTATGGCCGTACTAACAATCCCTGGGACCTGTCGCGCACACCTGGTGGCAGTACGGGCGGCGGTGGTGCGGCTCTCGCAACCGGTATGACACCACTCGAAGTTGGCAGTGACATCGGGGGGTCTATCCGGGTACCTGCCGCGTACTGTGGCTGTTTTGGGCATCGGCCGTCTGAAACCGCAATTCCAAAGAGTGGCAACTTCCCGATGGCGGACCTGCCGAACCATGCCTTCCTGATGGGCGTACAGGGTCCACTAGCAAGAACGGCGGATGACCTGGAGATCCTCTTTGACGTTATGGCTGGGCCTGACCTGTTTGAAGACGTCGCCTGGCGACTAGATCTTCCCGCAGCACGGGCAGACACATTGAAGAATTTGCGCGTTGCAATCATGCCGGAGATCCCCGGCGCTCGAGCCTCAAATGCCATGCAGGCGAAGGTAGATGAGCTGGCTGCACTGCTCGCTGCTAACGGTGCAAAGGTGCAAACCGCACTGCCTGAAATCAACTTCGAGGAGTATCACCTCGATTATATGAGAACGCTCAATTGCATGATCAGCCTGGGCCAGCCCCGTGAAGCACTTGAAGCGCAGGCAGCGGAACTGCGTCAAGCAGGCGATCCCGCAATGGACGCTTTTGCAGACGGCTTGACCATGCCGGCACCCGAGTTTGTTGGACTTATGACGCGCAGGCAGATGTTTGCACACGCCTGGCAGTCTTTCTTTAAAGACTGGGATGTTCTTGTAGGCCCCATGACCCTCGACAGCGCCTTCCCGCACCAGACCGATGAACAGATGCAAAGAACGCTTTTAGTCGACAACGAATCGGTGCCTTACTTCTCAAACATCATTTATCCAATGCTTTCGATATTCTGCGGCTTGCCCTCGACGGCATTCCCAGCAGGCCTGGACGCTAGTGGTTTACCACTTGGCCTGCAGGCCATCGGACCTTACCTGGAAGATCGCACCACCATGCGCTTTGCGCAGCTGGTGGAAAAAGAGTGGCACAGGTTTGAGATCCCACCAGATTACGCTTAAGCAACTGGGGCCGGGCGACGCACCGGCTGTACACGAGCTGGCACAGGCAAATCGGGATCACCTGACACAACTAGGTGACTACAAGGACTACGTTGCGCTATCCGAGGCACAGCTTGCAGACCAACTCGGCAGCGACGCTGAAACCACCTTCGGTATCTTTGTCCCCGGGCTTATCGGCACGGTGTCGCTGATCCACCACACAGAAACCGCATTTGGCCTCGGCTACTGGATTGAATCCGCGAGCGCCGGCAAAGGCATCACCACCAGCGCTGTAGGACTCGCTATCAAGCAGGCAGAGGATCTAGGTGCAAAAGAACTTTGGGCTGGTATTTCACGCAACAACGCCGCAAGCATTCGAGTTGTCGAAAAGCTGGGATTCAAACTGGCCCGCGAGCAGGAAACCCACCTGAGTTAGCAGTTAGTACTCGAGCAGTCCTGAGGGATCATAGACAAGCTCGCCTTCCAGCATCGTGCCGATCACTTCGACCTCACCGAGTTCATCTGCCGGTACCTCAAAAAGATCCTCGCTGAGGATGACAAGGTCAGCGAGCTTACCCACCTCCAGACTCCCGACCAGGTGATCTTGTTTAAGCATGCTTGCGGCATTGATCGTCATCATCTCAAGTGCGTCTTCAAGTTCGACACGTTGGCGGGCTCTCGTCGTTACCGTCTGCAGTTTGATGAGCGGTGAGAGTTCATCTGCATCCCTGTCACTGCTGAGCGTAATCTCGACCCCCGCGTCCAGCATCGTTCTCACCGGTAGTAGTTCGTTTACCCTGGCGCCTATCAGGCCGCGCATATAACTCATGTATTCCCCGTCAACCGCGCTCGGCGGCACCTGGAAGTCAGCGATTACACCGAGATCAACAAACCTCGGGATGTCCTTATTATCGACAAGATAGAGATGCGTGATTCTATGCGGTCCACTTTCGCGATGTGCCGCTTCGATAACGTCCAGCGCGAGTTTCACACCGGCATCACCTGTGATGTGAATGTGCAGCTGGAAACCGTTTTGTGTCAGGCGGTGCGCGTATTCAGCCAGGGTGTCCTGTGGGAAGTAGCTGAATCCCTTGGAACCAGCTATCGGCAGGCCGATGTCGCTGATATACGGCTTAGACACGAGACCCGTCGTCTGCGACAGGATGCCATCCACATACAACTTCACCTGGTTGAAACGCACCAGGCCTGACTCTTCGTTACTATATCTTTCAGTTAATGCCCGCACCTGCTGATCCACATCCATATGCGGATACACATAGAGTGCATTACTGGCTCGTACACTCAGGTCTCCAACGCGTTCTGCCTCGTACCAGACGCGGTCATGATCCCGTGACCAGTAGCCCCCGGCATCACTGATGCTGGTAATGCCGTTCGCTGCAAACTGTTCTAGTGCATAGTTAAGGCTGTCCCGCGCGATGGGGAACCAATAGTCCGGCGACTGCGCAGCATCAATCAGGATCTGCGCGGCGCCTTCCAGCACCACACCGTTAAGCTGGCCGGCTTGATCGCGTATAAGGATGCTGCCCCGCGGCGTACCAGCATCGTCAGAGAAGCCAGCTTTCGAGAGCGCCGTGCTGTTGGCCCAGGCACCGTGACCAAGGTCGTCGAGAACAAGCAGCGGTTTGTCGTTGATCACCTGGTCCGCAAGTGCCCTGGGGTCCTTAACTTCCTCGAGCAACGCGGCCATGTTTACGCCAGCTGCTATCACCCAGGGCCAGTCCTGCTGCTCGCGCTCGCAGATTCGTAGTTCACGCAGATAGCTTCGAGCTGAGGCAAACTGGGGCATCACGCAGAATCGAGAAGTGATACCGGCTTCGATAGCATGCACGTGCACATCGTGGAAACCCGGCAGGATCATCGCGCCTTCTAGATCGATACCGGCACCAAACCTGGCAAGAATATCTTCGTTACTGCCAATGCCTGCGATCACACCGTTTTCATCAATCGCAATCGCCTCGGCAACAGATCTTTCACTATCGACGGTGTAAACAAACGCATTAGTAAATACGAGTGGCTCAGCCTGCGCGATACCGGACAGCATCGCCAGCAGCAGGAATACCTTCACCTTAATAAGATTGTCAGAACTCATCACTGACCGGGACGCCATCACCCAGGTCGTAATAATCACCCTTGTCATTGATGAAGGTATGCTTGGAGAGTTTGCGTCCGACGGAGTCGTCAAAGAGGCCAAGGGCTATCGCCGTGTACCGGTAATCAGGAATAAGCGGTTGCCAGAACAGCGTGGATCCACAGGTATCACAGAAACCGCGCTTGACCTTATCTGAGGACTGAAACCACTTCACGTGCTCCTCACCATGCACCGTGAGCTGATCCTTTCGAACATTCTGGGCGGCCAGAAAGTGGCCGGACTGCTTGCGGCACTGGCTGCAGTGGCAGGCTTCAGGTGGGTGCTCCAGCGCTCCCTCTACTTCAAAGGTGATTCGGCCACACAGGCACGAACCTTTAATCATGCCCTTCCCAGTAAGGTGCCCGAAGTTTGCGCTTGTTGATCTTGCCCATGGTGTTGCGGCCAAGATCGTCCACGTAATCGAGGGTTCGCGGGCACTTGTAGTGCGACAGCTGGTCACGACACCAGGCAATCATCTCTTCAGGAGAGGGACGATCTTCGCCTTCCTTTGCGATTACTAGTGCTTTGAGTTCTTCGCCCATTTCCTTGTGGGGGACACCGATACAAGCAACGTCGAGTACGGCAGGATGCTTGATCAGCACCTGTTCCGCTTCCGCGGGATAGATATTCACGCCACCGGAAACAACCATGTCACTGAAACGATCGGTGATGAAAACGTAGCCTTCTTCGTTCATGTAGGCGATTTCACCGAGGGTAAACACGCCCGGTGCGATGTGCGCCGCTGCCGACTTTTCCGGATCGTTATGATAGATCACACCGCGACCTGTGGCGTCTTCAAAGAACAAACGGCCTTCCGTATTGGGCGGCAGCTCGTTGTTATCGTCATCCAGGATCTTTGCAGTAAAAGGCGGCACTGACTTACCTACAGAGCCCGGGTACTTCAGCCACTCTTCAGAGGTGATCATGCAGGTGGTACCCACTTCACTCGCACCATAGGCGTCGAGGAACACAGGACCAAACCATTCGATCATCTGGCGCTTCACATCCACCGGGCACTTGGCGCCGGTATGACTGATCGACTGCACGCTGGAGATGTCGTACTTCTGTTTTACGTCATCGGGTAACGCCAGCAGACGCACAAAGTGTGTCGGCACCATCAGCGTCGACATGATCTTGTGCCTCTCGATAGCTGCAAGCGTGTTCTCTGCGTTGAACCTGCCAAGGATCACGGACGGAATACCCGCTATCAGCTGACGCGTCGCGGACAACGGACCCGTGTGATACATCGGCCCGACAACAAGCTGCGGACCCCTTATGCCACCGGTGCGCTCCAGCGTATTGGATTCAAAATTGGAGAGGTGCTCTTTAACAGTACTGCCACCTGCAAACATAGTGGGCGGCAGGTCGGTGCCCTTGGGTCGACCCGTTGTACCCGAGGTGTACAGCAGGTTGGGTCGCGGCGGCACCGTGTCATCAGGATCTGAGCCATCCTGTTCGGCAAGCCAGGTCTGCCAGTCAGTGACGCCGTCAACGTCACTGGCGTTCCAGCCTATCACGGCAGCAACCTCGGTACCCGCAGCGGCTTCAACGCCACGTTCCGCAGTTTCCGGACCAACAAACAGCACGCGTGCGCCGGAGTCGGCAAGAATGTAGTTAACCTCTTCTGCGGTCAGGTGGAAGTTCACCGGCACTACCGATGCGCCGGATACAAGACCACCAAGATTGGCGAGTGCCGTTTCAACGGCATTTTCTCCGAACACCGCGATACGTGTGTCCGGCCCGAGATCCCTCGCCTGCAGGCCATTGGCGCAGCGGTTTAGGATGTCATCTACTTCGTTCCAGGAAAGCTCGGTACGTGCGTCCTGGATAGCAACTTCGTCTGGGTACTGCTCGGCAAAAGGTTTCGCAAAGGTCATGGTAATGTCGATTTAGAAGTTAATAGTGCGTCCGTATGCGGCGAGGACCGATTCGTGCATCGCCTCGGACAGGGTCGGGTGAGGGAAGATCGTTTCCATCAGTTCGGCTTCGGTGGTTTCAAGGCCGATTGCAACAGCAAAGCCCTGGATCATCTCGGTGACGCCTGGGCCCACCAGGTGTGCGCCGAGCAGCTCGCCGCTCTTGGCATCAAAGATGGTCTTCACCATGCCGCCGGTATCATTGATGGCGACGGCTTTACCATTGGCGATCAATGGAAACTTGCCGACGCGGATATCGCCGCGCGCTTTTGCTTCCGCCTCGGTCATGCCGATACTGGCAACCTGCGGATGACTGTAGGTACAGCCCGGGATGCGTGAACGGTTCAACGCATGCGGTGCAAGACCAGCGATGGTTTCCACAGCGATGATGCCTTCGTGGCTGGCCTTGTGCGCAAGGCACGGCACACCGGCCACATCACCAATCGCATAAACACCTTTCACGTTGGTCTGCTGGCTGTCATCAACAGTGATAAAGCCGCGCTCGCAGTTAACACCAATGTTCTCAAGACCAAGGTCATCAATGTTGCCCGATACGCCGACCGACAGGATGGCCGCGTCAAACTTCTCATTCTTGCCCGCGATGGTTGCGGTGAGTTCCTTCTTGCCAACCTTCACTTCGTCAGCGGAAGTCGACGTGCGTACATCGATACCGGCCGCCTTGAAGGCCTGCTCAGCGGCGCCAGCAATCTCAGCATCTTCAGCCGGTAGAATCTGGTCGAGCATTTCGAGCAGCACAACGTCGACGCCAAGCGCAGAATAGAAACTCGCAAACTCCACGCCGATAGCACCCGCGCCAATAATCAGCAGGCGTTTTGGCAGAAAAGGCGGCGTCATTGCACTGCGTGCATCCCAGATGCGATCGCCATCCACCTGGATGTGCGGCAGGTTCCGCGCACTCGCGCCGGTCGCCACAATGATGTTGTCAGCAATTACGGTATCACCGCCGACCTGGACGGTATTCTTGTCACTGAAGGTCGCGTCACCCTTTACTACGTTGATCGCGTTCTTCTTCATCAGGTGGGTTACGCCAGCACTTAGCTGTGCTGCCACCTCGCGGGAACGCTTGATGACCTTGTCAAGCTTGAACTTGGGTTTGCCAACCTCAAGACCAAGGTTGTCCGCGTGTTCAATTTCCCGCAGCACATCTGCAGTGTGCAGCAGTGACTTGGTCGGTATACATCCCCAGTTCAGGCAGACGCCGCCCAGTTCCGCTTTTTCGGCCAACGCCACATCAAAGCCAAGCTGCGCTGCACGAATTGCCGCGGTGTAGCCACCGGGGCCACCGCCAATAACCAGTATGTCGTGATTGTGTTCAGCCATGTGTTACACCAACAACCTGTAAGGGGCTTCAAGGATCTTCTTCACGTCCACCAGGTACTCAGCCGCGGGCGCGCCATCAAGCGTGCGGTGATCCCAGGTGAGTGACAGGTTCATCTTCTTGGTCTTGCGCGGGTTATCGCCATCCCACTCAACGCCGTCGTAGATGCGGTTAACACCCATGATGCCGGGCTGCGGCTCGTTGATGATTGGAGTAAAGGAATCGACCCCGTACATGCCAAGCGCAGATACGGTGAACGTGCCGCCTGCATAGTCATCAAGACCAAGGGTGCCTTCACGCGCGGCGACCGCAAGTCGTGAACTCTCCGCTGCGAGCTCTTTTAATGAAAGCTGATCGGCGTTACGAATCACCGGTACTACCAGCCCTTCTGGCAGCGCAACCGCGATACCAACGTGAACCTCCTCAAGCAGGACAATCTCATCACCGCCGAACTGGCTGTTCATCATCGGGTGTAACTGCAGCGCTTTCGCAACCGCTTTCACCACAAAGTCGGTATACGTTGGCCGTACGCCGTCTGCTTCCCACTCTTCGATCAGGCCGGTGCGCATCTTCACCGCATCATCCATGAGCACTTCCATGTCCATGGTGAGCTGTGCGCTTTCCATCAGGCTGTGATGCATGCGTGAGGCAATGGTCTTGCGCATACCTTTCACAGGGATACGCTCGCCAGCCGACGGTCCAGATACTGCGGGCGCTGCACTTGCCGCAGCAGGTCGGGCCCCGCCGCCTGCAGCCGCTTCTATATCTGCCTGCACAATTCGGCCACCGGGGCCTGTGCCCCTGACCGTCGCAAGATCCACGCCTTTTTCTGCAGCAAGGCGTTTCGCAAGTGGCGATGCCTTCGGCGCTGCCGTCTGCGCATTTAATATGTCGGCTTCAACAATCCTGCCGCCGGGGCCGGTGCCGCCAACAGTTGTGTAATCAATACCCAGTTCTTTGGCGAGCCTTCTCGCCGCCGGAGAGGACTTGATGCGACCGCCTTCACCTTTTGGTGCGGGTACAGGCGCGGCTGCAGCCGGTGCGGCGGCAGTGGGTTCAGGTGCTGCCGCTGGCTCGGGTGCTGCAGCAGCAGGCGCTTCAGGCGCGGGAGATGCCTGCACACCACCGAGGTTATCGGGGATATCCTCACCCGCCTCAAAGATGTAGCCAACCACATCACCGGGCTCCAGCATCACACCAACTTCAACCAGGTGTTTGACGGTGCCGTCATACTCGGCGTCAACGTCGAGGTTTACCTTTTCTGTTTCCAGCGCGTAAACCAGTTCGCCCTTTTTGACCTGGCCACCGTCAGGGATGTACCACTCGGATACCATCCCCTCGGTCATGCTCATGCCGACCTTTACCAGATATATTTCCTTCGGCATTAAATACCTCCGACCTTTCGACCTTTATATTCTTCTTTTAGCTGAACCAGCCGCGGCAAGCCGCAAGCTGCATCGCTTTTTCAATATTCAAAACAGCAGGACCGGTCCTGCTGATGCTCATCGTTACTTTCTGGCCCGCCTGCACTTCTCTTTCCCTTTCACCATCAAAGGCGAGTACACACGGCCCTTCAAAACTGATCGTCTCGCCAAAACCGACGGGCTTGCAGCTCCTGACCCTCAGCGTGTCGTACAATCCGGGCGCTATCGGGGCATGGATCTTCTTTCGGCCACCTTTGCCCAGCTCCAGCGATAAGCCGGCATCCTCTTCTTCAGGGAGCGGCTGCATCAGGCCGCCTACCGAGGTCATGCCCACTGCCATCGGCTCGGCACGCGTCAGGAAGATTCGTGATATCGCTGCGCCATCAAGCAATGCACGCGAGCCGATAAACATATCATTCGTTACTACCGCATCGATCAGCGCGATGTCAGGTGCTTCCCCTTCGATCTCAACATCGATGATCTTCACGGGTTGCATGACTTCTTCTTCAGTCACACCGCCAGCTGCAAGGATGCCAATAGCTGCACCGGCAACCGTTGCCTCCGACAACCTTGGGAACACGTTGTTGGTCCCGGTCGACAGCGGCAGCAGGTTTGCAGTCCGCCAGCCCTTAACAAAGGCCCGGCTGGTACCGTCACCACCGAGGATCAATACCGCGTCGCACTTGCCCTTCAGTGCCTCAGCACCACGCAGGGTATCCAGCGCTGAATTGGTGCCAGCGTTCGGTATGCAGGTTGCTTCAACCTCGACATCCAGCTCGTCCAGCGCACCACCCGCGATATTGTGCGAGTCATCCAGGTAGACAAACTTGTCCGCACCGGCATTCACCGCACCGGTCAAAGCTCGCCGGATAATCGCGCACTTTTCTCGGTTGTCGAACACGGATGCCCTCGCCACCAGGCGACGGACATCTTTCCCGGAGGCCGGGTTGGCGACAATCCCGATGGCAGACATCGAAGTGTTACAGCTCGAGCGTTTCCTTAACCTTGGCGACAATGCTATCCGCGTTCGGCATGTAGATCTGCTCCAGTGCCGGACTGAACGGTACCGGACAGAATGGTGCACCAACCCGCATCACCGGCGCGTCGAGGTAGTCGAACGCCTTTTCCTGGATTTGTGCAGTAATCTCGCCGCCGAAGCCGCCAAACTGAACTGCTTCGTGCACAACGAGCGTCTGGTGTGTCTTCTTAATAGAGTTCACGACCGTCTCGGTGTCAAAAGGCTGCACACTGCGCACGTCGATCACTTCAACATCGAGGCCATAGTCAGCCTGCAGTTTGTCAGCGGCCTTCATTGCCTCATGCACCATACGGCTGACGCCGATGATGGTGAGGTCTTTACCTTCGCGGCGAATGGCGGCCTTGCCGATCTCCACCTCATAAGCACCTTCAGGCACTTCCATGGACATGGCGAGTGATGCCTTGTTGAAAACAACAAACACGGGGTTGTCATCGCGTGCTGCGGCAATCGTCATACCTTTTGCATCGTATGCATCAGATGGGCAGACGACCTTTACGCCCGGCAGGTGAGCAAGCCACGCTTCCAGGCTCTGTGAATGCTGGGCAGCCAGGTTCTGACCGGCACCCGCCATGGTCAAAACGGTAACTGGCAGCGTTGCACCGCCACCAAACATGAAACGCATCTTTGCCATCTGGTTGGCAATCTCGTCCATGCACTCACCAATGAAGTCCATGAACATGAGGTCGATGACGGGGCGGCAGCCGGTTGCTGACGCGCCGACACCAAGGCCAATGATGCCTTTCTCTGAAATGGGCGTGTCGTAAACACGTTCCGGGCCGAACTCAGCGAGCAGACCTGTGTAGTAGCCGTAAACACCACCGGCGCCTGCAACGTCTTCACCGGCAACAAATGCATCCTGCTGTTCTTTAAGAACCTCGCGAACGCCTTCGTTGATCGCCATGACATAAGGCAGGACTCTCGGTTCATCTTTCTTGGCAGCTTCCGACATTACGAGGCCTCCTTTTCAAAATAGACGTTCTGGAGCAGTTCTTCCGGCTCCGGGTAGGGTGACTCGTTAGCGAAGACAACCGCCTCGTCAATATCTTTGTCCACGTTGGCGCGGACCTTGTCGATGTCTTTCTTGCTCATGACGCCGAGCTGGGTGAGGCGTTTTTCAAACGCTTCAATCGCGTCACGCTTCATCCACGCCTCTACTTCCTCGTCAGTACGGTAGGTCATACCCATACCCCGTACACCAACGTGATCGTAGTAACGATAGGTTTTGCATTCGAGCAGCGTCGGCCCGCCGCCCTTGCGTGCACGTTCAATCGCTTCGCCTGCGGCCTCGTATACGGCCATTACGTCCATGCCGTCGACAACAACACCTGGCATACCGTAACCGGAAGCGCGGTCAGCCACGTCGACAATTGCCTGGTGGTTGGCCTGCGCGGTGTATTCACCGTAGCCGTTGTTTTCGCACACAAAGATGCAGGGCAGCTTGTAGAGCGCAGCCATGTTGGCTGCTTCATGGAAGCTGCCTTCGTTTGACGCGCCATCACCAAAGAACGCAACAGCAACGTTGGGCAGCTTGCGGTACTTGATAGAGAACGCCGCACCCATCGCAATGGGCGGGCCGCCGCCGACAATACCGTTGGCGCCGAGCATACCGAGATCCATGTTGGAGATGTGCATGCTGCCGCCCTTGCCCCGGCAATAGCCGGTAGAGCGACCAAACAGTTCAGCAAACATCGGCTTAAACTCACCGCCTTTGGCTACGAGGTGACCATGACCGCGGTGGGTTGATGTGATGTAGTCTTCATTGGAAAGGTGCTGCATGACGCCGGAGGCAACCGCCTCCTGGCCGACGTAGAGGTGCAGCGCACCTGGGATCTTGCCGTCTTCCATCATCTTACCGGCGTTCTCTTCAAATCGCCGGATCCGCACCATCTTCAGGTGCAGTTCCTTGAGCACCTTGTCTGAGGGTCCTTTGCCACTCTTTTTAGCAGCAGCCGGTTTTTTTGCCGCGGGCTTTTTAGGTTTGGCTTTGGGTTTTGCCGCTGCTTTCTTTGCAGCTGGCTTCTTAGCAGCAGCCTTCTTCTTAGGGGCTGGCTTTTTCTTTGCAGCTTTCTTACTCGCCAAGGAACTCTCCTTACCTGCCTTTTCTGACCGAGGCCGAGACTATACCGTAATTACAGGGGCCCAACAGCTGTTTCTATAACGCGTTGCAATTTCACGGGCCGATGCTAGTCTCGAAGCAAGTCATTTTTCTAGGATGGTCCTGAGGAAAGCATATGGCTCCACTTTCCGGCATCAAGATTGTAGAACTCGGTGTGATGATTGCCGTGCCCGGCGCGTCAGGCACACTCGCGCAACTGGGCGCAAGCGTCATCAAGGTTGAGGACACCAATCGCGGTGATGAGTTGCGTAATTACGGCAGCTCACGCAACGGGATGAGCGCATGGTTTGCCAATGCAAACGCTGGCAAGCGCTCGATATCTGTCGATCTCGCAACCGAAGAAGGCCAGGATATTCTCTGGCAGATCCTCGATGATGCGGATGTCTTCATCCAGGGGTTCCGGGCCGGTGTTGTCGGCAAGTTCGGCTTCGACTATGACGCGGTGGCCGCAAGATGCCCCCGACTCATCTACTGTTCATCCACAGGCTTCGGCGAATCAGGTCCCTACGCGGACCAACCAGCCTACGACCCTATTATCCAGTCGCTTTCAGGCTGGGCCGGTTTCCAGATGGTCGACGGCGCACCCACGCTGCACAAGGCGATGGTGTCAGACAAAACTGCCGCCAGCTTCAACGTGCAGGCGATACTTGCAGCACTGGTGCAGCGGGGCCGAACTGGCGAGGGCTGTTACATTGAAGCATCGATGCTCGAGTCAAACATCATGTTCAACTGGCCGGACGTAATGATGCACTGCTCGCTGCTGGAAGAAGACGGCAATCACATGCCGAACCTGTTTGGCGGTTATCGCCTGTATAAGTGCAGTGACGGCTACGCAACCATCGCCTGCGGCACCGACAAACAGTGGCAGTCCTATTGTGAAGCGCTCGAAGCGCAGGAACTGGCGAGCGATGAGCGCTTCCTGACTGCAACGGATCGAAACGCCAACATGGGCGCCTTTTTCGACGCCATCGAATCAGTATCAATGAAGTTCCCGGTGGCAACGGTCGTTGATCGGTGCCGCAAAGTTGGCGTGCCGGTCGCGCCGGTGCATCAGCCTGAAGTGGTGAAGGACGATGAGCACGTCAGTGCGCGTGGCTTTATCGAAGAACGCGAACATCCGCGTGTCGGGCGCTTTCTTGCAGCGAAACCCATTGTGTCGATGTTTAAGGAAGACATCACACTTTCCGCCGCCCCCATGCGCGGCGAGCAAAGCGCGGAAATCCTGTCAGAGCTGGGTTTCGAGGAAGACAGGATCAATACACTGATTGAGAAGGGTGTCATCGACCAGTTCAAATGAGTGACACTTCCTCAAAAAGCCAGGTGAGCTGGCGGGTCCGGCTCGCTTTTGGCGTAGGCCAGCTGCCGGAAGGCATCAAATCCGCGGCGTTTGGCTTCTTCCTGCTGTTCTACTACAACCAGGTCCTGGGGCTTTCCGGCACCCTGTCCGGCCTCGCCATCTTCATCGCGCTCATTTTCGATGCGGTCAGCGACCCGCTGGTAGGCTCACTCTCAGATGCCACCCGCTCCCGCTGGGGCCGGCGACACCCATATATGTATGCAGCGGCCATACCATTTGCCGTGTCTTTCTACCTGCTGTTTGCACCACCCGAAGGGCTTTCGGAAATGGGCCTGTTCGCCTGGCTGATGGTGTTTTCGATCCTGACCCGCACCTTCATGACGTTTTATTCAGTGCCGCACATGTCGCTCGGCGCAGAGCTGACCAACGACTACGACGAACGCACACTTTTATCCTCGGTGCGCATGGTGCTGCAGTTGCTCGGCATGTTTGCCGTGCTGATCGGCGGCCCGCTGATCTTTTTTGTTGCAACCGAAGAGTACTCAAACGGCCAGTTGAACCCAGAGGCTTACCCGCCGTTTGCCCTCGCCGGGTTCTTCATCATGGTGTTTGGTGTGTGGCTTTCGGCCTGGGGCACCCACAGCGAGATTCCGAAACTACCGCAGGCGGGGCCTGACGACAGGTTTCACCCGCTCGCAGTTGTGCGTGACATTGTGCAGGCATTCAAGATCGGTGCGTTTACGTCGATTGTGACAGCGTCCGTGATCGCCGGCATGAGCCAGGGCATGGTGCAGGCGCTGATCATTTACACCGGGACCTACTTCTTTGAGCTGAGCCCAGGTGAAATGACCTTCCTCTTTGCAGGCGGTGTGGTGGGCGTGGTCACCGGCAGCGCGCTGAGCCGCCCGCTATCCAGCATCATCCGGGAGAAGAAGCATCTCTATATCGCGGGCTACACCTGGTATGCACTTTTTACCTCCTACGTGATCATCCTGCGTCTGCTGGACCTGCTGCCGCCAAATGAAGACCCGATTATCGCGCCGCTCTATATCATCAGTGGCATGGTCTCTGGCGTTGGCCTTGGCGCAGCGGTGCCATTAACCGCCTCGATGATTGCGGATGTCACCGACGAGCACGAACGGCGGTTCGGCAAACGCCAGGAAGGTATCTATTACGCAGCCGCATCTTTTGCGGGCAAAGCTGTCGGCGGCTCTGGCGCGATCCTCGCGGGTTTGATCATCGATTTTGCAGGCATACCACAGGGCGCAGACCCGTCCACGGTTGCTGCTGAATCCGTTGAACGTTTCGGCTGGGCACTCGGCCCAGCCGTCATCTTCATGACCGCTATCGCGATCTTCTGCATCAGCTTTTACAACATATCCCGCGAACGACACGGTGAAATCCTGGCTGAACTGAGAGCAGGACAGTCAACCAATGGTTGAGTGGCGCACGCGTGCCAAGGTGCAGGCGTTTGAGCCGCTGAAGATTTTTGGTTTTGTGCTCTTCCTTGAAAACATCCTGGTCATCGCGCTCTTCTCATTCATGTTTACGGTTGCGAGCTTCTGGGCAGCGCTACCCATCGGCATGGGATTCAGGAGTATTCCCTTCTGGCTGATCTGCCTTACCCTCTTCTTCAACTACGCCTTCATCATTGTGGATTACACGTCGCGAGGCATGCAGCGCATACCCAAGCTGAGTGGCGACCTTGTCTTTCCGACGCATGATCCCAGGTTGTTCACGATTGCCGGGTTAACGCTGCTCACGCTGGCTTTTGTGCTGGGCGGCCAGGGTGATTACTTTGACCCAACCCGGCTGGTGGTCGCGTTCTTTGGCTACCCGCTTCTCTTCTCGCTGCTCGTGGTGAACGCAAACCCCATGACCCTGCTGAACCCCGTCAACTTGTTTAAGACGTTGTGGGTCTTCAGCACATCTTCGTCTTCAGTGTTGTTTTATTTGCTGCAGGCAGGGATCGGGACTTTTCTTTACGTCACGTTCAACAGCTTCGGTGAAATCTCAGCGCTCAACCTTTTCTGGCAGGTCCCGATAAGCGTCACGCTGCTCTTTATCCTGTTCCGGTCACTCGGCGTTGTGCTGAATAAACAGGGCCCCGCGTTAGGCCTGTCAGTACTACAGAACGAAGACACACAGGAGCAGGCGCTTGCTGAGGAAGCAAGGATCGTGCTGGACGAGTTTGTCATGGAGCTGCACAAGTGGAACCGCGTGCATGAATACAAAAAGGCGTTCGAGTTAATCAGGGCGCATCAGCAGGAACATGGGCATGCAACCGACGCAACACTGTTTCAGCGGCTCAGCCAGTGGGACGACAAACGCCTTGCCAGCATGCTCGGCGCACAGATGGCAGAACAGCTCTTGAGCGATGGTGATAACTCGCGTGCCTACAAGGTCTTCAGGGAGAGTCTTGCCATGTGCCCCGACAAGTTCGCCCTGTCATCCGGCACCATTGCACTGGCATTTGCGCGCAACGCACCGGACCAGGGTTCTCATCACGCCATGTTTGAGTACCTGCAGCATTTTGAGGAGCAGTTCCCCAATCATCCGAGCACGGCGGCCGCTTTGCTGCACCTGGCTGGCATTGCCGTCGACTATGTCGGTGACAAACCTGCAGCCAAACGAACGCTGCAGCGACTGGCAGCACTCGAGCCAAAAAGCAGCGAGTCAGCCGAATACCAGCGCATCAGGCAGGCACTGGCCTGATAACGAAGGGCGCTGTATCCTTTTGCGCAGTTCTAAGCTGTTCTCATCAAACCATTAGCGAGGTGTTGCCATGGCACGCATCAGAAAACTTGAGAAAGAAGATTGGGATCCCGAACTGCGCGAACTGTCGCGTGCGGATTCAGCCACTGCATTGGAGCAGGGCCTCATGCGCATGTTTGCGCACTGCCCTGGTATCGCAAAGGGCCTCGCCGGATTTGGCGGCGCGCTAAAGATGAATCGAACCCTGCCGGACCGACTGGTAGAACTGGTCAGGCTGAGAGTGGCCTTTCACAACCAGTGCCGCAGTTGCATGGCCATTCGCTACACAGACGCTGTGGACGATGGCGTCACCGAAGACCTGGTCTGTTCACTTGAAAAGCCAATGGAAGCACCAGATCTCACCGATGCTGAAAAGGTCGCAATCCGTTACGGTGAGCTGATGGCAACCAATCATCTCGCGATTGATGATGCGCTGTATGAAGAGCTGCACAAACACTTCTCTGAAGACCAGGTGGTAGAACTCGGTATGACCGTTGGCTTCTTTGTCGGCTTCGGCCGGCTGGCAGCAACCTGGCATATGGTTGAAGAACTGCCTGACGCCTACCAGGAAACCGAAGGCGAAATCGCACCATGGGGTGAAGAGTCAATCCAGGTCAGGTAGCAGACATTGTCGTTTCCAGTAACTATTGAAGACCTCACCACCGACTGGCTGAGTGAGGTTTTAGGCTATACCGTTCATGAATTCACCGCCGCGCCCCTCGGTGAGGGCGTTGGTATTCTTGGACTGGTCACACGCATCAAGATGAAATCCGACGGCGGACCGGCAACACTGATCGCCAAGTTCCCGTCACCCTACCCGGACAACCGTGTCGTCGCCGACGCCTATGACATGTACAACCGGGAGTACCAGTTCTATACGCAGATTGCGCCCACAGTGCCATTACGTGCACCCAAGTGCCTGCATGCTGAATTCAACGACGATAACCGCGATTTTGTGCTGTTGCTTGAAGACCTGGATGGTCTGCGAGTAGGGGATCAGATCGAGGGCTGCACGGCAGCGGAAGCGCACCAGATTATTGAAGGCCTCGCCTCCCTGCACCGGAACACCTGGCAACCGGATCACATCACCGGCATTCGCCAGCACGATACTGAAGGCCAGCGCGAAGGCATGAAAGGGGGTTACCAGGTGGGCTGGCCTGTTGTACTGGAAGCATTCCCTGAACATTTCAATGATGAAACCAGACGCCTCGGCGCACTGGTACCGGAGCACGTAGATCGTCTGCTGGATCAAATCCATGATGGGCCGCTCGTCATCGCCCACGGCGATGTAAGACTCGACAACGTATTTTTCTCAGATGAGGGTATCGCACTGGTCGACTACCAGGCCGTCTGCAAGGCAGCGCCCGAGCACGACATTGCCTATTTTGTGACGCAGAGCCTTTCGGATGAGGTACGCGAAGCCGAGGACTGGCATGCCGTCTATTTCGAGTGCCTGACGCGTGAAGGTATCGAATACGACAAGGCGCTCTCCTACGAGCGCTACCGCCAATGTGCGCTCTACTTCCTCTGCTACGCCGTGATCATCGCGGGCACACTCGATATGGCAAACGAGCGCGGCAAAAAGCTCGCCGACACGCTGCTTGGTAATTCTCTTAGATCAATAGAGGCGCTTTACGCCTTTGATCTCCTGAACAGCTAATAACAAATCATTAAAACGGAACTCGAACATGCAACTTGAAAACAAGGTCGCGGCAGTCACAGGTGGCACCGCAGGTATCGGCCGCGCCATCGCGGAGGCTTATCTCGCAGAGGGCGCCAACGTCACTATCATGGCGCGCAACGCCGAAAAGGCACAGAAAATGCTGGATGAGATTGGCGCTGGTGACAGGCTGAAGTTCATCCAGGGTGACGCCATGAGCCAGGAGGATGTCGAAGGCTATGTGGACAAGACTGTCGAAGCCTTCGGCAGTATCGACATCCTCGTCAACAATGCAGGTGGCGCCGGTTCCGACCTGTTACCCACCGTGGACCTGTCAGACGAGGAGTTCGACCGTTGCATGAAATGGAACGTGTACTCCACCTTCTGGGGAACACGCCGCGCGCTCAAGACGATGCTCGAAAACAAGTGGGGCCGCATCATCAACATCTCATCGCAGGAAGGTAAGCACGGCAAACCTGTTGTCACTGCTTACACCACAGCAAAACACGCCATCAATGGCATGACCAAATCCGTCGCACGGGAAGTGGGCGAACACGGCGTCACCGTCAATGCGATCTGCCCAGGGATTATCCTGACGGATGTTGTGATGGATACCGGGCCTGCCACGGCGGAGGCGCTTGGCATGACGTTTGAGGAGTTTATCGACTGGTTTACGGCGGACTCTGCGATCAAGCGACCGAACAAGGTTGAGGAAGTGGCTGCGATGGCGGTGCTGCTGGCAAGTGAGGCCGGGGCTGGGATTACTGGTGCGCAGTTGTCAGTGGACGGTGGTACAACCCAGTACTAGATCGTTGGCTTATCGGGCCGCCTGACACCCCGTTTAGCGGCACTGAAACAGATCAGTCTTCTGGCAACGCTTCAACAGCTCTCGTCCACTCAAACGACTTCTGCATCTCATCCGGGTCTTTCATCAGTTCCTGCATCTGACTCATCTCGTCAGGTCGGCATATCAGTCAGTTAACGACTTCATAGTGTTCAAGTACACCTGACTCGTAGTAGGGACTGATAAGCGCTTTGTAATCCTGATAATCAGCCGAGCCTCTGAACCCCTCGATGTGATGCTCAAGCGTTTCCCACTCGACTGTGAGTGAGTACTGATTGGGCGATTCTAAGCATCGATAGAATGCGTGCCTTATATATCCCTCAGCAGACTCGAGATATTTCTCAGCCGAACGAAAAGCCTCTTCAAAGGCGTCTTCATTGCCCGGCTTAATCTTCCATTTCACCAACTCAAGGATCATACCGATGTTGTCTCCTGGCAGAATCCACAATAGAGCACTAGAAGTTCAACTACTCAATCACGCGCGGTACGAGATGATGTACGCAGGAGCCTAGACAATGTTGCAGTTAAACTTGAATCTAAAGGTCGCCTCGACCACTGAATTTGAACATAACGTAGACGCTCAGCAACCATGCAATAAACATAAGAAGCGAGATCGCGAATGCAACAGCATGGTATGCCTGACCACCAAAATTGGATGCAACCACTACGAAATGCAGCATAGCGGTAGTAGCCGCTATTGTGAAGATAGAGAACGAAGAGTATACCGCGGTTATTGAAACAATCTGGAATTTGGTCAGCCTAGTGCCTGCAATATAGGCCACAGCTAAGTAGGCACAAAGAGCGGTCATGAATAGGGTTACGTCAGCGGTCACTGCCGCTCTAATTGTGTAGGCGAGATCGAAGAGTTCGTAAGGACTTAAACCAGCATGGATGTCCTCAGTAGTCATTAGAACAGCATACCCCTTGATGAATAACACCAAGTTAAGCCACGACGCAGTTCTGGCGCGACAACTACGCTAACAATTGGCCTGACAGCTTCCTTTGTCACTTCAACTTCATGTAAGACGAGTGTACTCCAGCTTTTCGTTGTTTCGCTCGAACTCATGGTCCCTATGGTACTCAAGATACGGTAGGGTAGAAGAAGGTACTTTGGTAAGCGCCGCATCTTTCGGTACACCTATTTGTTCCAGTTCGTCGGCTTCAAGTATCGATGACCTTAACATCCGTCCACGGTTATCAAAAGTGATCAACCCTCTATCGAAGAGCTTATCGACAGTTGGACTAAGCAATAGCCCGTTGTATGGATCTAACCGTTCGATGTTTGAACTAGCGCTCCAAGGCTTTATGTGCGACGCGAGCAGCATCACGCGTCGTTTGTAACCTGTCACAGCGCAGCCGCCCCAGAGTCTAATTAACCCATCTCTAAACACTCCTTGCCCAATTCTGCTTTTTGTTAGTGCCGTTCTTTCGGTCTCTGTAGGAGCGACAACCTTTGTACCGCCGTATTGGGCTTCAGGCTGCCGGAGCTGTGTTGGCTGATCCAAACAGAAGATGAACTGGCTAGGATCTTTCTGAAGCTTGTTGTGTTGCTCCAACCAAATCTCTCCCAGATATACAAAAGGAGAATGGTGTCTCTTTCGGTGAAAGAGGTGAATCTGGTCTCCTGCGTCATAGGCTCCTATGACTCGGTCATCCGTCCCGTGCTTGATTTCGCCTTCCCAGTGCAGAAAGCTACCGTCTAGGTGGTCCGAATACTGGGTCAAGGATTCTTGCTTCTCTTCCGTGACGAAGAGAATGATCAGATTCGATCCAGAGGGAGTTACAACACCTTTAGATATTGCTTGGTAACCGCGATAACCCCATAAATCGGCCAGGTATGGTCGCTCATACTCCTTTCCGATCTTTAGGGAACGGAGGTCTACAGACATCCGCCTAACCCTCAGTTAAGCGGCCAAGAAATTCTGGCGCGGCGCTCACGTAAGCAAGCGGAGTGACAAGTTCCTTGGTCCGCTTCGACTTCATATTACGTATCTGTTTTCTGACTAATCACTTTGAATGCATACAAGCGATTTGTGAAGACGGTCAGTGCGCCGAGAAGTAAAGACACCAAGAAAATACATAGTTGTATCCAAGAGTCGATATTGTCATGAAAAGGAAAGAGAGCTTGATTCACATAGACTTCGAACTTGCTAACTAAGTAGCCAGACGCAAACGCCACCAGAACCTTTCCAACTGCTTCGAATCTAGCTTCGTCTTGTTTTGAGTATGGTGCGAAGACCATCCCCAAACCCCAACCAACTAGTCCTCCAAAAAGCGCGATCAGTCTGTTTGTGGCTGCATTAGCCGGATCACTCTTTGCATTGGATACTTCACCGCACAGATACCAAATGAGCCCCGCGAAAATTAGAAAGAAAAGGGCAGTAAACAGTATCGTTCCTGGATGTGGTCCTAACCAATCGCGAAGTTTTTCGTGAAAACCCTGTGGCAGATTACTCATGACTCATAACAGCCAGTTAACAGCTATGTGCGCAATTCGTGGTCCGGATGAACGGCTTCACCTGTATTTTTAGACATCATCACCAACAATTTTTCGTATGGCTTCCATGGTCTCTGGCTTTCTTTTTGTCACAAGACTGTTTCGCATTTCACCAATAATTGATTCGAGTTGTAGTTTTGTAGGCGGACTTTCGCCAAAGTCTTTCAGCTTTCTTAACACCGGTGTTTCACCGTATAAAACTATTCGAGCAACAATCGAACGATATTCGACACCATTGCTCTCGCCAGAGAAGCAGTAAACTACAAAGTCCTCGTAGGCTTTAGCTCTGCCAGCCGTTTTTGCCTTTTTCTTTTCGCTATGAGGATCTAACAGTGACTTCAAAGCAGCGCCCAAAAAACACCTACAGCTCCGGCAACGAGATTGCTTAGATGGAGAACGTCCATAGTCCCTAACACCTAGTTAAGCTACCGAATCGCACGGGGATCAGAATGTGTTTCACATTTTTATCGCGACACTCGTTCCAAGTGACTGAGCCCGAGGCAAGAAGGAGCTGTTTCAACTTCATGTTATGCGTTCACTCGCTACCCTCGGCTATCTTATCAACCGCCTGAGAAAACGACTTAGGAAAGCCAGCTTTTGCGTTTGACCATGCGAGCCTGACACCAGGATTTTTCATCATTCCACGTAAAACGTTCTCATGAGCATCCCAGACTTCGGACTCAATTAGATTCTTCTGATGGTGATAGTAGATGTTCTCATAGTGGCGGAGGCGGGCGACAACGAAAGCTCCAAACCTAGCCTGGTCCCGAGCAGAGAGACTATTTAAATCCGTAGCACCCTTATGTGACAGATCGGACATCTCGGGATCTTCGACTACTGCTCGATTTATCTCGGCTAAGTGTTCAGTGATGGATTGATAAGCACTCGCCTTTACTGCCGTTGTATTCTGTCGAATCTGCATAGACAGATAACCAAGCGTAGCAATCACACCTATCGCACCGAGTATCTCTCCAATAGCCCCGATCGCGTCCCAGTTCATTCTCCGTGTCTCAGTGAAGCATAACACCCAGTTAAGCGGCTCTTGGGGGAAGAGTCTTGAAGATCTGACAGAACAGCGTTCGTATACTCGATAACCACTTTATCTCCTTGCGCAACGATATAGTCGATTGTCCATCTTGGCTTAAACCCTGCCGCGTCAACCCAGAGCTTCGCGAAGCTGTTCAGCACCTCGAACTGGGTTCATTTCCTGTACCCGACCTTTTAAGGAAGGTCCTTTTTTGCACAGCCTTACTCTACTCTTTTTACCGTCTTGTTCTGCAACCGTGGCGTTTTAGCGGGCGAATTCAAGACTCTTACCTACTCGCAAAGAAAAACCGGAATATTCCTCTCCGTCCGCTTCTGATAATCCTCATAAGGCGGATAGTACTCAACACAAGTCGGCCATAACTCAACCTTCTCCTCATCATCTACCTGTCGCGCCGTCATGTCACGGGTTGTCCCATCCACTATAACTTTCACCTGCGGATGCGCTTTCAGATTGTGATACCAGACCGGGTTTGTCGGTGCGCCGCCCTGGCTCGCAACAAGCACCACACCTTTTTCATGTGGCACGTACATCAGCGGGATGGTTCTTTTCATGCCGCTCTTTGCGCCTGTCATTTCTATCATGCAGATCTTCATGCCCTGTAGGGTCGACATGAGTTTGCCGCCCGACAGGTTGTAGACAAACACGTTGATGCGCGTCATCAATTTCAGGAGCCAGCGTGGTGGTGGTGATCCGAGGTCTTCTGTTGCTTCCGTCATCTGGCTGTTCCTTTGTTCAGTTCTTTTCTTAGTCCCAGTCCGGACCGCGGGACTTTCGGTGGGTGAAGTCTGACGACTTCAGTGCCTGGTTGGAGCCGTAGCGGGAAACGCCGCCGTCAACCATGAGGAGCTCGCCCGTGACAAAACGGCCTGCTGGTGAAACGAGGTAGACGACGCCA
The DNA here is from genome assembly GCA_963921285.3 of Pseudomonadales bacterium. Classification (GTDB taxonomy): domain Bacteria; phylum Pseudomonadota; class Gammaproteobacteria; order Pseudomonadales; family Azotimanducaceae; genus UBA9659. Next base: position 2,767,615 of record CAWUFD020000015.1, on the reverse strand, counting down.
TTGGCGATATCTTCTGACGTGCCCGGGTGTGGAATAGGTGTGTCGGCGATGTCATCCAGCACGTCTTCATCGTAGGTGCCCTCGAAGCCTTCGGTGACAACAGAGCCTGGGCCAACACAGTTAATGCGCACCTTGGGGCCCCATTCAAATGAAAGCGAGCGGGCCATTTCAACCACACCGGCCCTTGCTGCGCCTGAGTGCGCGATGCCGGGGTTACCGCGGCCAATGGTCATGACAATCTGGCAGATAGTGCCACCACGACCTTCGAGCATCTGCTTGCCGAGCGCCTGGGTCATGTTCCAGGTGCCGTTGAGATTGAGATCGATGATCGTGCGCCAGCCATTTGGGCTGTAGTCTTCCGCTGCCTGGGGGAACTGCCCGCCGGCGTTGTTCACGAGAATATCGACCTGGCCCCATCGATCCTTTACCGCATCGGCGAGTGCGGTCACGGTTTCAAGGTTGCGGATATCGACCTGCATGACGTCAACGGCATTGCCTGTTTCTGCCGCCATGGCCGCAGCCGTTTCTTCGAGGATGTCGAGGCGCCTTGCCGCGAGGACAACATCCGCACCCGCTCTCGACAGTTCCATGGCGATGGCCTTGCCAATACCTGTACCGCCGCCCGTTACCATGGCGCGTTTACCTTTTAACAGATCGCTCGCATAAAGACCGGTTGGTCCTTTCATAACTCATCCTCAGCATGTTGTCCCGGTCACGGTGTTGTAACCCTGCACGCATGGTAGCATGCCATTTTTCTGCATCGGACCCATGGTCACCATGGCCCCAGAGCCTCCCGCGCGCATCATCAAGGCAATCGCCGAGTACTACTTTCACGCACTGATACTCGTGACGGCGCTGCTCCTGGTTGCGCTGCCCATCCACAACGTGGATACCGATCTCTGGTATCACCTGGCTGGCGGCCGGCACCTGTTTGATACGGGTTCGCTGTACAACCCGTTCCTGCATTCCTACATCGAACCCGCGCGGGAGATGACCAACTACTTTGCTGCGTTCCAGGCGATGGTGTTTGTTGCGTACGAGGCGGGTGGTGGTTACGCACTTGTTGCGCTGAAGGCGTTGCTGGTGATTGCAACGCTAGCGTTTGCCGGTGCGACGCTACAGAAGGACAACGAGTCCAACCTTGGCGTCATGCTGCTCATGGCGCTCATCGCCGTGCTGATGCTCTACAAGGGTTTTACGCTGCGGCCCTATCTCGTCTCGTACCTGATGATGGCGCTGTTTATCTACATCCTTGAGTGCAGGCGCAACTGGCTGCCTGCCCTGCCGGTGCTGACCGTGATCTTGGTGAATTGCCACGGGGTTGAATGGGTGGTTGGTGGTCTTATACTCGGCGCGTATTTCCTGCGCTCACTGCTGACTTATCAGCTTGTGCACAAAAACCTGGATGAGCTGAAGCCTGATCTCTGGCTTGTGGCCTGCCTGCCCGCCATGTTCCTCAATCCCAACGGTGTGCTTGTGCTGCTCACACCGTTTATCCAGAGCACCAACCTCGATATGTTCATCCTGGAGCTGAAACCAGTTTCCCTGGTGCCCCGGTTTGATTTCAGTCACGGCTTCCCGTTTGAGGCGATTGCGCCGATCACACTCGTCATGTGGATTGCGGCAATGGTCAGCGTACTGTCGTCGTCTCACAACCGCGATGACTGGCTGCAACATATCTCGGCACTGATCCTGGCGGCAGGTGGCGTTGTCCTGCTGGCAATGGCGCAGCGGTTCACCTGGGAGTTTGTACTGCTGTGTGTGCCGCTTTTCGGCATCTGGCTGAACCGCTACCCGGCACGTCATGGCATCCTCAGCAGCAGCGTGCTCATACTTTCACTTGTTTTAGTCGCCTATACGTTTAACGGTTTTATCAAGGGGCCGCCCCTTGGCTACCCGCTTGATAAAGAAACGCTGCCGGTCGGCACAACAGACTTCATCGAACAGATGGAGCTTGAAGGCAGGTACCTCGCACCACCGGGTAAGGCCGGTTACCTGGAGTGGCGACTGCCTGGCCAGGTGAAAGTGTTCATGGATATGCAGTTCCCGCCTTTCACGCATCTGGACTATTTTGAGTACCAGGCGGCAGTACACAGCGGCGCTGCACTGACGCGGCACGTGAACCGTTACGCACCCTCGATGATCGGCGTTTCCATGAAGAACAAGGGTTTCCCGCGGCAGGCGGCAGAAGCGCTTGGCTACGCACCGGTCTTTTTTGATGAAGTGCAGGTGCTGTACATCGACGCTAAACGTTACCCGGATGTGGTTAAGGATTACCGCATCAGTTTTATCGACCCATTTGATTCAGAACGCATCGCACGTGAACAACTGGTAGGCGGCATTGCCGAGCTGGAGCGGATGCAGACGATCAGCTTCTCGCCGGATCGGGCACTGACACTGATCGGTATGCTGATCGCCGGGGGTAACACCGCACGCGCGGCTGTACATATTGATGACATGATCGCGGCTGGTTTTGCTGACGACCCTGCACTGGCGCTCTTCACCGCGCGCGTTCACCACATGTCGAACAACTGCCTGCTGGCGATCCCTTTCTATGAGGCGGCGCTCGCGCCTAAAAGTGAACCGTCCATGCACCGGCAGGTGGCTGAGTGTTACTTCATTACCGGCGATACGCGTCGCGCCTACGAGCATTTCAGCAAGGGCATGAACCCATATCTTGATAACAGCCCCACGCCCATCATCTACTACCAGTACGCTTTGAGTGCTGTTGCTGTCGGTAAGAATGAAGAGGCACTTGGTCTGCTCGAGATGATCGAGATTATGGGCGTGGACGCATCAAGCCCGTTCATGGCTGAGGTACAGACCCTTAAAGATTCCCTCAGTGCTGATCTTGCGCCTTGATGCCTTTGGTGGCCTGGCGCACCACGAACGGTAAAAGCGGCTGCATCACGCGCGAGATGACTCGCTGAAATACGTTCAGCGCCGGTGTATTACTCGCCGAACCGTATTCGTTGATGCCAAGGTCATCTCGGATGTCGTCCGTAAATACACTGACGGGTGTATCAAGCGGGATACCGGTTGCATCGGCGATGCGCACCATGCGCTGGAAGTTGGCGATAACACCAGCGGCGTCCACCATGGCATCGTTGCCCATTTTTTCTTTAACGGTTTCCCTTGCCTGGCGGGTTGCTTCCTCGTCATCGCCGAGCGCGGTTTCGGTGAACTCCAGCAGTTCCGTATCAAACGGGATGCCGGTGTCAGTGCCCGCACCGTCGACAATCCCTCGCAGGTTTACCTTGTCTCCTTCTACCTGGCTGCTCACACGGAGCATCAATGAGTGTGAGCTGGTTCAGTAGAAGCAGTCGTTGATAGATGAGACCCGACCGGCGACAAGCTCTATCTGCGATCGGGACAGGGCACGGCCGCCGTTCATGGCGGGGTTGGCCACCTCATGCATCTGCAGGTAGTGGGCGCCTGAAAGAATCTTCAGCATTCGCACGGAATCCGGCACCAGGCTCATTGCTGCCACCACGTTGCCGGTCTGCTTGTTGCCGTTATAGAGGTCTGCCTCCATATCGGTGAGTTCGGTGGGCGGCACCATCTCTACCCAGGCACCCATGTCACCTGCACCTGGGGGTCGATACCCACTTGGCTCGCCGGGTTCCGGGGTTGGCAGGGGTTCTGGTTCAAAACCCATGGCGCGGTGAAAACCGTCAATCGAGATAACGGCGACAACAATGCCCAGCAGTTCGATGTACTTGCCGTCGGTCATACCCTGACTGTAGAGATCAGTCAGCCACGTTTCCGTGAGCCGGGAAACGTCTGTCACGATACGGTGTATTGCATCAATGGCCGGTGCGGGGAGGTTGGTGACCGTTGTATGTTCACCTTTCACAGAGAAAGGCGACAACGCAGCTTTGCGCTCCTTGCAAAGCTCGCAATTCACAGCGTTTCTGGTCTCTGCTGCAATCGCAACGCGGTCTTCGCCGCGCCACCAGTTGCCTGGCTTTGCGATCATCTGCCAGATCTCAGCGTGAGCGTCTGGTATGTCCTGCCTTATCTCCTAATGGGACTCAGCATAGTTGAACGACATCGGGTCACCCCCCTGCAGCCTCTGCAAATTTGCCTTCAGAGAAGATCATGACATATTCGTCTTCAAGCTTGCCAATGAGGCTATCAAGTTCCGCGAGCATGTCTGCCTTGCTGAGCTTGTCTACTTCAGCAGCAATCTGCATGTTGGAATCAAAAGTCATGACACCAAGGTCAAGATCTGCCCAGTAGCGCAGGGCTCGCCCGGACAGGTTGGTGTCCTTCTGGGTCAGGCGAGTGATCAACCCCTGCTTGTTGTCAGCGAACTCTTCTTCGCCCATGTCTGTGATGCGGCCGACTTCGGTCGCCAGGAACTCAAGGGTGCGTATTTTCAACACTTCAGGAGGAGCCACCGGTGACTGCACAACAAAACCGACGCCGCCGCGGTTCTGATAAACAACCGGCAGGGCCGCCACCACATAGCCAAGCTGCTGATCCGTACGCAACGTTGCAAAGTAGCCCGGTCGAATCAGGTGCGCGAGCAACCCTGAGCGTGCGCGCTCTACAAACCCGTCTTCCTCCGCCTGCACGTAGAGCACCATGGCAGCATCGTTGTGTTCAACTTCGAGGTTCACCTCAGTAACGCCATCAACTTCAACATTGCTTGCGCCGACAACGTTCACTTCAGCAACATTCAGATGTTTTTCGAGCAGGTCAGCCAGTGCCCTGGCGCGCTGCTCGTCCGCGTTGCCGACAATCAAAGCCTCAACGGCGTTCTTTGCCAGCACCTGTTTGCGCCATGCAATGAGCTGCTGCAGGGTCAGTGGTTCGAGTGCTTCGAGTTGCGCTTCAGCGGTCCAGCTGGAGTTGATGATCTGGCTGCGCAGGCGCGACATACCCTGCTCGTAGGGTCTATCTTTGAAGGAGTTACGCAGGTTCCTCACATATTCACTCTTCAGCACGCGGAAGCGCTCAGGATCTATCTCGAGGCCAACAAACCGATCCAGTACATCGGACAGCAGCACCAGCTGTTTGTCGGCATAACCTCCCACCGACAACCTGAACCCTTTGGGTGGCGTTGCCAGTGAATAGCTCACGCCAGCGAGGTACGCCGGATAGGCGAGCGCGTTAAGGCTGTCCTGCACCAGTGATGAGTAGAGGGCAGCGTTAACAGAGTCCTGCAAGCCAACAAGGCCGCCGTCGTTCCTCACACTGACATGCACAACCGCACGCGGTACGCCGAACTCAACGTCGGTATCGAGGTAGACGGCTTTGGCATCTTTTTCCACCACCACGACGGGCTTACCATCACCCGCTTCAAGCAGATCAAGGTTTTCAGGCAGGAAGGGATTGGGTTCCGGCAGTCCGAGGCCTGCGGTCTCAATGTCTGCAACCGCCACCGGGCCAGTCTCGACGTCGTACTTAACGCTGAACCATTTCTCGGTCTGGCTACCGTCATAGCCAGGCCCGGCGATCGCGACCATCGCGTTATCTTCCGTCAGCACATCAATAAAGGAAGCGATGAGTTCCTTATCAAATTCTTCCATCAGGTACGGCGCAACCAGCAGATCCTCTGCGGGGTAGTGTTGCAGCGCCGGGCTCATACCGCTGACGACACCCATTGCCTGGGATTTCTCCGCAAACCTGAAACCAATTTCGGCAACACTTGCCTGCTCTTCATATCGCCATGCCTCAACATCACTGGCCCGCAGTAACGCGAGATAGTCGAACACAAACCGGGTGATTTCTTCAGTTTTACCCGCACCGTCTTCGGTCAGTTCGAGATTGATGTACATGAGGCTGTTGTTTGGATCGACGTTAAAGTCACCCGCACCTAGCGAGGTGATCCAACCTTTTTCAGTGAGCGCCTTGTGCAGGCTGCCTTCACCTTCGTGCCCAAGCAGGTTGGCGATGTAATTGGCGGGCTTGCTGCGGTAGTAGGGCAGCTGCGAAGGGATTGGGAACGCAAACGACAGTTCGTGGTTGGCTTTGAGATTCTGGTATCGCAGCGTGCCAGGCAGTGCGCCTTCGGTGAAAAGCGGTGCAGTACGCTCGATGGGTGCAAGCTGACGGTTTTCTATGGGCGCAAACATCTCGGTTACCCAGGGCTCCATCTCATCCAGAGTTTCATTAGTCAGAACCACCAGGCCCATCTGGTTGGCCGAGTATTGTTTTTCGAAGAAGTCGAGCAGTGATGAATGCACATCGCCTGAGAGTGTGTCGAGCGTGCCGATGTTGAACTTGGACATCGGATGCTCGGGATTAAACATCACTTTTTGTACGGCGAAGCCGCGCCAGCTGTCATCCTTGATCTGTAACTGGTACTCGGAGTGCACCGCGTTCTTCTCGCGCTCGACGTATTCCTTGTTGAATAGCGGCGAGATAAAGAACTGGGCAAATCGATCAAGGCCCTGCCTGAAAAAAGCCGGCTGAATATCAAAGAAGTAGTTGGTGTGTTCTGATGCGGTATAGGCATTGGAAGAACCACCGTGAGACTGCACAAACTTGAAGTAGCCATCGGTTTCCGGGTACTTCTCGGTGCCGATAAAGAGCATGTGCTCCAGGAAGTGGGCAAGGCCAGGTCTATCTTCGGGGTCATCAAAGCTGCCGCGGAAGACGCTGAGCGACGCCGCCGACTTGTCGGTTTCCAGGTCCGAGATCAGGACAACACGCAGTCCGTTATCCAGCACCAGGTGCCGGTATTCGCGTTTGTCATTGGGGCTCTTAACAATTTCGCCGCTGTCAGCGGGCGCTGGTCCCGTGTCTGTAGTGGCACAGCCGGCCAGGAGCCCCAGGGTGAGCAAAGCCAGCAGCCAGTCACGCGCTTTTGGCAATTCTTTTCGAAAAATCATGCAGTTATCCAACCTGGAGAGGGTTCGTATCATAAACAATTTTGTTCTGCCTGAGTGTGAATAGGTTTTATACTCATTTGCCGAAAAGGAGGATTAACGATGGCAACAGATGACATCCTGCCTGGCAAGTTCGACTGGCGTGCGATCACGCCTGAAGATTCGCCGAAAACCCCCATGGACGTGCTCTCGGACCCGCTACACAAGGACCTCGCCACGCCTGATGTGACCGAGGGCGGTGATGCCTTCTTCTTTGCGCGGCCGCTGTACGACTTTTCCACCGGCAAGCGCGTCGAAACCGGCAATATCTTCGACCTGCAGGTGGCCAGCGCCGAAAAGCCCGTTGCGCTGATCTTCGGCTCGTACACCTGACCACCTTTCCGGGTTCAGTTAGGACCCCTGCATACCCTCTGGGAAACCTACCAGGACAAGGTCGACTTTGTGGTGGTGTATATCCGTGAGGCGCATCCTGAAGATGGCTGGGTGGTCAGCCATAACCGGGATGAGGACATCCAGTACAACGATCCAACTTCATTTGAAGAACGCGAGGAAGTTGCCGAGGCCTGCGCGATAAGGCTGAAGATCCGAATGCCAGTTGTGATTGATGAGTTGGATGACAGGATTGCCTCTGCCTATGGTGCCCTACCAGATCGACTGTATCTTATTGATAAGGGCGGCAGAGTTGCCTACCAGGGCGCACAAGGCCCGTGGGGTTTTGACCCTGCAAAGTTGGAAGACGCAATAAAGCAGCTCTAACGTTAAGCCAGGACTTCCGTGTCAGCCTACATGCGCCGGATGCGCTGCAGTTCGCGTACCGTGGTGATGTAGAGGCGTATACCGACACAGATACCGGTCAGGAACAGCCCAAACGTAAGCGCGCTCCAGTAGCCGTAAACGCCGAGCGCTGGCACGCCGTCGATCATGCCTTCTGCCAGCGCGTAGCCAATCGGCAGGGATACAAACCAGTAGCTCACCAGCGAAATCACCATCGGCACAAAGGTGTCCTTGAAGCCTCGCAGCGCGCCGTTAAAGGCTGCCAGCAGGTCATCGAAGATCTGGTAGAAGGCGATGAACAGCATCAACGTTGCTGCGATGGTGAGCACTGCCTCATCGGTTGTGTAGAGTGACACCAGGAAGTGACGGAACAGGATCAGCAGCGCGGTAACCACCACCGCATAGCCGAGGATGATGATCAGTGCGCTCTTCAACACGCGCTGCACCCCTTCGACATCGAGCGCGCCAATGGAGAAGCCAACACGGATGCTGATCGCATTGCCAATTGCCATCGGTATCACATAAGTGAGCCAATTGAGGTTGCCCGCAATACTGTGCGCGGCAAGTTCGTTTACGCCGATGCGCGCGATCAGGAAGCCAATGATGGAAAAGATCATCATGCCGACAAAAGACGAAGCACCAATTGGCAGGCCGATCACCATGATCTCCTTGAAGCCGGCCCAGTTGGGCCAGGAGAATTTGTCGAACAGACCGGTCTGCTTGAAGAAGTCCATGCGGGTAATGGCGAGCATCACGATGAATTCAAACCAGAACACCGCAGCGGTGGCGACGCCGCAACCGATACCGCCCAGTTCCGGCGCGCCAAATTCGCCATAGATAAACATGTAGTTCACCGGGATGTTCAGCAACAGGGCTGAGCCGGCGACGATCATTGGCGGCTTGGTGTGGGCGAGGCCCTCGCAGGTAAACCTGAGCGAGATGTAGAGCATGGCTGGGATAACGCCGACCGCACAGGCGAAGAGGTAGCCAAGTGCAATTTCTACCACACCTTCGTCGACCTCGAGCCAACGATACAGCGGCTCGCATCCCAGCAGAATGCCTGTCATGAGGATGCCGCAGCCAAGCGCTATCCAGAGGCCCTGGCGTACCTTTTCACCGCTTTCCGCAACTTCGCCGCCGCCGCGCAACTGGGCGACGATCGGGGTGAGCGCCATGGTCAGACCGGAGAAGAACATGAATACAGGCCAGAGGACATTGCCGCCGAGGGCAACGCCAGCCAGGTCTTCTGCGCTGTAGCGACCCGCCATGACCGTGTCGACAAATCCCATGCCCATGATGAACAGCTGGGTGATCACCATGGGGATACCCAGTTGCAGGATGTGCCGGACTTCTTTTGCGAACCACGGAGGCAGAGACATGGGTCGCAAGGCTAGCAGCCTTTAACTCATGGCAACAACCCGTAAAATTGTTGGCTCCTGATTAACAACACAGATGAAGGACATCACCATGGCCAAAGCCGACTGGTACTACTTCCGCAAGGGATGAACCACTTGCACCAAAGCATCCAAGTTTATGGAAGCCAATAACATCACCGTGGGTGAAACTGTACTTGCCAGCAAGAAGCTGCAGGCGAGCGACGCAAAAGCAATGTTGAAAGACGCCAGCAAACTGATTGCCATGAAAGGCAAAAAGGTTGCTGAGTTTGATGTGAAAAGCAGCGTGGGTAACGACGCCGTTGAGGCCATGCTTGGGCCGACGGGGAATATGCGTGCGCCGACGATACGGTCTGGGAAGACCTTGTTTGTTGGGTTTAATGAGGAGGTGTTTGAAGGGCACTTTGGTTAGTGTTGTCGCGCGGGCGTGGCGGTTGAGATGTCTCCGCTACGCTTCGCTTCGGTCGACATGACGAAAGGCGGGGTGTTGTTGGGGAGTGAGATGTCTCCGCTGCGCTTCGCTTCGGTCGACATGACGAAAGGCGGGGTGTTGTTGGGGGAAAGACATCTCCCCGTCGACACGACGTGGGGGGCGGGGTCTACGGTCCCCACTTCGGCGTCATCCTGACCGGAGCAGCGAAGCTGCGTAGCGGAAGGATCTGAATCCGCCAAAAGCGGCTATAAAGAGAGCTGCTCCCTCAACGTCTCTTCATCCTTGTCGGTCAGCGACGGTTCAAAGGCCATGATACGTTCCAGGATCGTCGCTGCTCCCGGATTGTCTGCCTCTTCAAAGAAATACTCCGCAGCACAACTGATGTGCACAAAGCCGGACGAATTGAACATCCCTTCTTCGAAAAATACGAGCGGAATACGCCACTCATCTTTCTTGATGGCCTCTCTGCAATGACGACAGCGGGCCCGTGCGCTAGGTGCCAGATGTGCCCCTGCGATACGTTCCAGTCGGCGATGGCTTATCCCCTCTTCAACCCAACGCCGCAATGTTGATGGATCCTGCAACGCCTCGTGATCGAGCACTTCTTCAAACGAGCCGGGCCGCCGCAATGCTGCACATTAGACGTGATACCAGAGCGTCATCTCTGAATCGTCGGCTAACGGGTTCTCCATCACTTCGCCAAATCTCAACTCGCCTTTGGCGATTAGATTGCCGCACCCCCTGCACTTGGACCGCCCGCTTTTTGCTTCTTCTATAAAATGAGGCATAGGATTTTGTTCTCTTTAGCCCATTCGTCGCTTAAGTCAGCGCACATGTTGTACCAAATCGCTTATCTTGTGCCCTCGCAACAAACCTGTAAGAAACACACTGGATTTTATAAGATACTTTTCCGTGACTGATCTGCGCTTACCCGAATCTCGCTTGTTATTTTTCCCGCTGGGCCGCCATGCTCGCTACGCCCTATTCTCGATAGGGCTCCGCTCACGAGCCGACACAGCAGAAAAAATCCCTTCGCCAGATTCGCGCATTTGGCACAACATCCGCGCTTGCTACCTGCATTCGCTCCTGTGGTTTAGTGTTCCATTTTCTCGTTAATGAGTCGAATTTCGCAGACGCTGGTTTCTGTCCTCACCGCCCTTTTGATTGGTTGCGGCGGCGGTGGTGGCGGTGGATCTTCCGATTCCACACCGGCCCCAACCCCTGACCCCACGCCGGTTGAAGACGACCCGATCTCAATCAACCTGATGGATTCGGTGCCTGCGAACGGCATCAATATCAACCCGCTCGACACGGCGCTTAATCTTTCGCATCTCGGTCAGTCTGATATGACGTTCAGTTATGCTGGCGAGTGTAACCCCACTGCCACGGCTATCCGGCGTGGACTGTTCGATCTTGCCAACCAGGATGTGGACCAGGTCATTGACCATCGCATCGTCTGCCCTGATCTTGCGGACAGCAGCAGCTACACAATTGATATCAGTGCTACCCGTGACAATGACGCCGTGTTTGAGACCGCACTTAACTTTGGTACCACCAATGCCATTGCGCCCTCCTTGACGGTGCAGCAGAGCATCATCACACCGGCTGATACGGTTAACGACATGTTTACGGGTTATGTAGAGGGCGCGCTGTTTGACGAGCTGGACCTGCCCGGCCTGATCGAAGACCTCGTCGCGGAAATTGTTCTCGAGATATCGGAAGCGAACTGGAGTCATATGGTTGACCCGGATTCGATTTACGATGTGGTCTCGCACAAGGTGGTCTACCAGTCCCGCGCACCGGACGGTTCACCATCAAACGAGCTGACCGGGCTGGTGACCTTCCCGGATACGTTTGGCGTGACGCCGTTTAACCGTCGCGACCGCGTCATCGTCCTGACCCATGCAACCGGTTCTACGCCGAGCGAACTGAATCCGGGGGATGCCTGGTACATCCTGGCCAACCAGTTTGCCTCGCGCGGTTACCTGGTGGTTGCACCGGACAACTGGGGGCGTGGCGGTACGGATGCGCAGCCGGAAACCTACCTGATGGCTTCCCGCACCGCGTACAACGGCCTGGATCTCTTAAAGGCTGCTCTCGCCTCCGAGGACTACCGCGAGTACTTCAGCGCCGACGGGCCCATCGATATCACCATCATCGGTTATTCCCAGGGCGGACACAGCGCCATTGGCCTTTGGCAGCTGATTGAGACCTCGGATACCAATCTCAACGTGCAGGAGGTCTACAGCGGCGGTGCGCCACACAACCTGTACCAGACATTCCGAGGCGTATTGCAGCACCTCGATAACAGTTGTAACGGTGGTGCCTACTGCCGCTTTGTGGATGAAGACACCACCGTGCCATTCGCGACTGATCGCATCATTCCCGGTATCATCACCTATACCAATACCGGTCTTACTTCATCAGACCTGATAGATGGAGATGATTTGACTGACGGGTTGGTTGAGGGGTTCCTCGGCAACGATCCAACTTATGATGCGTTCAAGGTCATGTTGCAGGTGAACGGTTTCACCAACATTGCCGACCTAGGCGCGACCATCGAAGTACCACCAACACTGGTACATCTGTATCACTCGAGATTTGACCGCCTGGTGCCGGTGGAGAATACGGAAGAGCTGGCTGAAGCATTACTGCCCGAGTTCAACATCGATTTCCACGAGAATCGATGTAACTCGAATGGTTACGAACTGATATTCAACACGACTTCGAAGGTGGGTGCCCTGCATACAATCTGCGGGCTTTCGGTGCTGGATGATGCGATGGAGGACCTTAAGTAGCGTCTTTGGCTGCTGCCTTCAGAAGCTCTTTCAGATCTGCCGAGAGATCTTTCTTCTTTTCAATTTTCACGTGGCGCATGCTCTTGCCAGTGCCTTGAAGTAACCCCTTTGGATCATCGAGGCGGCCGCCAGAATGAAATTGCAGGTTCACCCACTGCTTGTGCGGCGCAATGGCGCAGAACTTCTTGCCGTGACCGTAGGAAATCACCTTCCAGCCCGCGTGCAGCGTTTCCACTGCATCCGGCTCATGCTTTTTCACAAAGGCGCGGACATCGTGCGCAAGCGCTGCTGTTTCAAAACCATCAATGAAGGTTTCGATGTCCACTACGCGTCCCGGTAAACCTTGCCGCGTGCGCGGACATTCTCCAGCAGGTTGTCCCAGTCGGTTTCCGGTACCTGCCAGCCGCCAGGGTGAGGTGGCTCGGGTTTTAACCCGATTGCCGCCTTCACGCGCTCGTCAGCGTAGTAGGCGGTGACCACGGCAAACTGGAACGCGCCGATGAATGCGGGTTTAGATACTCGCAGTGCACCAACATCGCCAGCAAAACCTGCCAGGGCTTGCTGCACCATGGCCTGATGTGGTGCGAGACGCTCAAACACCACCGACAGGATCGAAGGGTCATCGGCACCGGGCTGACTATCTGTTGCGGGAATCATCTGGCCCGCGAGTGTTTCGAGTGCGCGTTTCTCTTCCGGCGAGAATGCACTGTCTGTGCTGATCAGGTCAGTCATATCAATCAAACAGGTTGGCCAGGCGGTTTTTCATCTGGTCTGCTACATAGAGCGCCAGCGCCTGGATGGTTGAAGTCGGGTTTACGCCAGCCGACGTGACAAATAGGCTGCCATCCACCACAAACAGGTTTTTGACATCGTGGCTGCGGCCCCATTCATTCACCACCGACTTTGCGGGGTCAGTGCCCATGCGCGCGGTGCCCATCATGTGCCAGCCGGCCATGGTCAGCGGCGCTACTGACAGTATCTCTTTTGCGCCAGCGGCTTTTAATATCTCACTACCCTTTTCAATTGAGAACTGCAGCATGGCGTGTGAGTTTTCACTCACCGTGTAGTCGAGCTTCGGTGAGGGGATGCCATCACTGTCGGTTAGTTCAGGGTCAAGGGTCACCTGGTTATGCTCTTCCGGCAGGTCTTCGCAGATCGCGACAAAACCAGCCACATGATCAAAGTGCCTGGCGTACGCCGCGTGGAAGCCTTCACCCCAGGGGATCTTGCCAAGGCTGAGGCCTTCATAGGCTGCGCCGGATGGTCCGGTACCGCGGGTCATCTCGTAGGTAAAACCGCGCACAAAGCCGCGGCTGATATCCGTCTCATAAAACTCCTGGCTCCATAACCCACAGCCGCCTGGACCCTGGTAGCCGAGCAACGGCTCATCGAATACTCCGCGAATACTCGCGTAGGGATGAAACATGAGATTCTTGCCGACAAGGCCGGATGAGTTGGCCAACCCGTCCGGGAAGGCAGTGGATTTGGAGTTGAGCAGGATGCGCGGGGTGCCAACACCATTACAGGCCATGATTACCACTTCCGCTTTCTGCTCACATTCATTGCCGTCGGCGTCGTAGTAGATGACACCGCTCGCCATGCCGCGATCGTCAACGGTGATCTCCCGGACCCGGCAACGGGTTCGCAGCTCAACACCCTGGCGGATAGCATGAGGCCAGTAAGTCAGGTCCGTACTGGCCTTGGCGCCCTGGCTGCAACCAGTGATGCAGGGGCCAAGGTTGGCGCACTTGTCCCGCCCATCGTAGGTGGTAGTGGCAATCGCTGAATCGGACGGCCACCAGTGATAACCCATCGCATCAAAGCCGCTTGCGATTGTCTCGCCACATTTACCGAGGGGGACAGGTGGCAGTACGGGTTGTTTCGGCGGATAGGCTGGATCACCGGCAAGCCCGGCGGTACCCATCATCCGGTCGTTTTCCGCGTAATAGGGCGCAAGCGTTTCGTAATTAATTGGCCAGTCGTCACCAACGCCATCCAGCGTGCGCGTCCTGAAGTCGCTCGGATGAAAGCGCGGGAAGTGTGCTGCATACAGCACGGTGGAACCACCAACGCCATTAAAGTTGGCGACCTTGATGGGCGAGTTATCTTCATTAATCGGGTAGTCGGTTTCCCGGCCGCGAATATTCGGGTTGTAATGCCATTCACCGGCGGAGCGAAACTCGCCATCGTTACCGGTGCTCGGGTAGTCTGACGGATTCATCCAGTCGCCCTGTTCCAGGCAGAGGATGCGCATTCGGGTATCCACCAGGCTCCAGGCAATGGCAGCACCGGACGCACCGGCGCCGATGATCAATACATCTACGGGTTCATTTGCCATGTGTTACTGCGCCCTAGTGGATTTCAGCCATGCCTTTCCAGGCTTCGCGTAACTTGTCCATGTTGAAATCGGGTTGCTGCGCGGCGCCGATAACAATGCGTTCGCGCGCCATGATCTTTTCCGCTTCTTCGATGACGGCAGCAGCGCTTTCTGTTGGCACAACGACAGCGCCATGCAGATCACAATGGATAAGATCGGCGTCCTCAACCTCCATACCGTGGATGTTGATCGGCAGACCCCAGTCAACCACGTTCACCCAGGCATGTGATGGGTTCACCATGCCGGCCAGCATCTGGAACTTCGGCTGTGAATCCGGGATGTCACGAACACTGCCGTTGGTGATCACACCCTGGCAGCCAAGGCCGTAGTGGATGTTGGTATTCACCTCACCCCAGTGCGCGCCGTAGCCCGGAATCTCGTCGATGTCTTCGATCACAGCAATACTGGGGACCGGGCCGCCTTCGGCGATGTAGCTGTAGTAACCATCGGCGTCCATACGTGACATGGGCTGGTGCGCCGCCCGAATACGAACCGTTCGTGCGTAGGCCAGAATGGAACCGAGTTCGGGGCGCACGCACACAAACGGGCGTACGTTAAAACCTCGGGCACGGCGTTTCGGGTCTACAACCTCAAGCGCATTACAGATAGTGGGCGTGTCCAGCGCGAGCAGGCCCTCGCGTACGTCTTCCGGCAGGTCACTCATGTTTGTTCCAACAGCTCATCAAGTTGGCCCCGACTATACGATAGAATACGAGCCATGGACAAAACCGTTGCCGATACATTTGCCAGTTACCCTGGGCCTGCCGCAAAGATGCTTAAACAGGTTCGAGAGTTGATCCTTTCCACCGCCGACGAGTTGGGCATCAATAAAGTTGAAGAGACACTCAAATGGGGAGAACCCAGCTACCTGGTAAAAGGTGGCTCCACGCTGCGTATCGCCTGGAAGGAGAAATCGCCTGACCAGGTGTCCATGTACTTTCACTGCCAGACTCGCCTGGTTGAGACCTTCAGGGAAATACATCCGGGCACATTCGAGTACGACGGCAAACGCGCGATTCACCTGCCACTCGGCAAAAAGTACTCAAAAGCAGCACTGCGCCAGTGCATACAGATGGCCCTCACCTACCACAAGGTTAAGCACCTGCCATTGCTCGGTGCCTAAACAACCTTCGCGCCAGCCTTCTTCAGAA
Source organism: Pseudomonadales bacterium (assembly GCA_963921285.3). Taxonomy (GTDB): domain Bacteria; phylum Pseudomonadota; class Gammaproteobacteria; order Pseudomonadales; family Azotimanducaceae; genus UBA9659. The sequence goes on along the minus strand of CAWUFD020000015.1, from coordinate 2,751,849 downwards.
GTTCCCCCAGGATACTGCGGTGACACAGGGATTCATCCTCACAGTAACAGCCAACTGATACATCCGTTGTATATGACAGTGCCGCCAGCAGGTTCAGATCGTGTTTGGCGTCCGGGCGCTTCATTTCCTGTCGATAGCGACGCTCAAAGGTTTTCCAGGTGCTGGCGTCTTCAATCGGAAAATGCTCCTTGAGCAATGCCTCGCTGGGTGCGAGATTCGGGAACCACACGTCATAGATGTTCTTTGCGGCGTAGTCCGCTTTTTTCACGCCACGGGGCGGCCTGCGCACCGTGCCGATCCGTAAACCTTCATCGGGCAACCTTTCAGTCCCCAGTCTGACTACTCTTATCGCCATGATGATCCATTTCCAAGCAAGGTGGTCATTATCTATGATACAAACGCTTATTTCGTGGGGCTGCGCCGCCCGGGCTGTACATGAATCGCATCGCGACCATTTATTACCGCATCTATTCCCTGATGCCTGGCTTTATCCAGCGTCTGCTCGACGCCGAGTTTGTGAGGTATGGCATCTCCGGTGTGATCGCATTCATGTGCGATTTCAGTGTCCTGGTGCTGCTGACTGAACTGGGCGGTATTCATTACCTGATTTCCAATATCGGTGGTTACGCAGCGGGCCTTATCGTTTCCTACCTGCTCAATATCAAGTTCGTCTTTAAACACAGGGTGTTCGGCGACAAACAAGGGCAGGAATTTACCTTCTTTGTGATCATCGTGTTTGTGGGTCTAGCGGTCAGCGAGGCGGCGATGTATTTCGTCACCGAGGGTGCTGAGGTGAACTACATGTGGGCCAAGGTCATTTCGGTGTTTTTCGTGTTCATCTTTAACTACATCGCCAAGAAGTTCCTGCTGTTCCGCGCACCGGCTTCCTCATGATCAAGGATAAGAAAATTGTTGTCGTGATGCCGGCATACAACGCCGAATCCACCTTGCGGCAGACCTACGACGCGTTGCCTCACGATATTGTTGATGACGTTATCCTGGTTGACGATGCCAGCCCGGACAACACGGTGAAGGTGGCCGAGGAGATCGGCATCACGCATGTACACGTGCACGATCACAACCTCGGTTACGGCGGCAACCAGAAGACCTGTTACCGCAAGGCGCTGGAACTTGGCGCTGACATCACGATCATGGTGCACCCGGATTACCAGTACACACCAAAGCTGATCCGGTCGATGTGCTCGCTGATTGCCGAGGATGTGTTCCAGTGTGTGCTCGGCTCAAGAATCCTTGGCGGCGGTGCGCTGCGGGGCGGTATGCCGAAACACAAGTACGTGGCCAACCGGCTGCTGACGGCGATCCAGAACCTGCTGGCAGGCTCAAAGCTCTCGGAGTTCCACACCGGCTACCGGGCTTTCTCACGGGAGATACTGGAAACGTTGCCGCTCGACCGAAACTCGAACGATTTTATCTTCGACAACCAGATGCTGTTGCAGGTGCTTGGGCACGGTTATGAGATCGGCGAGATCACCTGCCCAACCAGTTACTTTGACGAGGCTTCCAGTATTGGCGGCTGGCCGGTGATTAAGTACGGCCTTGGCGTGCTGTTTGAATCGGTGCGCTTTCGCACCGACAAGATGGGCCTTACCCGCTCACACTACTACTGAGAAAGTCGATAAACGCGTCACGGCTGACCGCGAATTCCACTTCATCGCCGTCCCAGACTTCTTCCCCGGAAAGGCTGGTATCGCCGAGTTCTTCCGGCTCCAGTCGATAACTGCGGCGATGGGTCATGCCGAGCCTTTTCATGACCACCTGTGAGCCGATGTTCTCCTCATAGGTGCTGGCACGGACACTCTTCAGGCGGGAGCTTTCAAATGCGGTGTGCAGCAGTGCCAGAGACGCTTCGGTTGCGAACCCCCTGCCCCAGCATTGCCTGACAAAACGATAACCGAGTGATGCTTCTGACTCATCGTCGGTCGCGCGAAGTGATACCCAGCCGGCAAAGTTACCGGTGCGGATTTCTTCCACAATCCAGAAGCCCAGTACCGGGTTGTCTTCATCGTATTGCATGAAGAGCGGCAGGATTTCCGTTTCCATGTAGTCGCGGCTGACCGGCAGGCCGCCGTTGATCCACTTCATGACCTCAGGGTCGTTATCCAGATCATGTAACGCATCCAGATCACCGGGTTCAACTGAACGTAACCGCAGGCGCGGCGATTCAACCAGCAATATAGTGTTCCCTCAGACGGCAAACATACAGCGCCCAGCCAAGTGACTGGCGATCATACAGAATGTGGTTGATCTTCCACTGCTCTGACAATGCGTAGAACTCATCGCGATCCGGATGATCGGGATTCTGCTTCATCCAGGCTTCAGCGGCGTGCCAGTGCAAGCTCTCGTAGGCATCCCAGTCGTCGAGTGAGGAATCGATGATGGTGGTGAGCGCAAGATCACCGCTGTTCAGGAAGGCAGCGGTTTGCTCGAGTGTTCGCGCCTTGCCGCCGGAGAAATGGACCGCGGATTCTTCCGGCATGGGATCCTGCTTAGCATAGATGTCACCCACCGCGATGATGCCGCCTGGTTTCACGGCGGGTTTCAGGTAGTCGAGCATTTCATCAAAGGTGCCGATGGCAAACGAAGCGCCGATGCACATCACAACATCGAAGCTTTCCGGTTCGGGTGCGTAGTCCCTGGCAGACTTGTGCACAAACTCGATGCTGCCGGGTGCATCTGCTGGTATCTGACGCTGCGCCTCTTCAATCCAGTAGTCACGCACTTCAACGCCAGCGGCTTCAACAGCATGCTCAGCGATGATCCGGCGCAGCAGCCAGGCCTTGCCGCAGCCGATGTCCAATATTCGCTGGCCAGGCTCGAGGTTAAGGCAGGTGATGAGCTTGTCGAGCTTCGCCTGGCTGGTCGGGTTCTGATGTTCGTGGAAACGCTCGACAACGTCGTGGAAATCAATATCCATGTCAGGCGCCAGGATTAAAAATCACGCGCCCCTTCGTCTGCCTGTTGGCAAGTCGAAGCATGGCATCCGGCAGGCTGTCAAAGCCAACAACTTCATCAACCCAGGGTGAAATTTTTTTGTCGAGCAGGAGCTGGTAGAGCTCGTCGTAACACTGCTTGAAAGGCTTGTCGTCCCGGCCGCGATAGCCACCCATGTGTACGCCAACGATGTCGTAGTTCTTAACCAGCGTGTGATTCATCGGCGCGGTGGGGATTGTGCCACTGGCAAACCCAACCACCAGCAAGCGACCTTCCCAGGCAACCAGGCGGCGCGAGATATCGAAGTACTCACCGCCAACAGGATCGTAAACCACATCAACGCCGCGCCCGTCGGTGAGTGACATGACACGTTCGTAGAGGTCTTCGCTGTTGTAGTCGATCACCTCGTCAGCGCCGAGCTTTCTGCAGGCCTCAATCTTGTCCGGGCCACCGGCGGCAGCGATCACGTAGCAGCCATGTACCCTTGCAAGTTCTACCGCGGCCGAACCAACGCCGCCTGCGGCTGCCAGCACCAAAACGGTTTCACCAGCCTGCAGGCGCCCGCGCAGGTGCAGGCTGAACCAGGCAGTGCCATAGGTGACATGCATTGCGGACGCGAGAACAGGATCAACACCTTCCGGTATCAATGACAGCCTTGAACTCATGACGAGGCACTCTTCTGCAAACCCGCCAAAGGTATCGGCAACAAAGCCGATGACCCGCTGGCCTGGCTTGTAAGGGGAGTCCGGGCCTGCTTCCAGCACGGTGCCGGTAGCGTTCATGCCGGGTGTAAAAGGTGGGGTGAGCTTTACCTGGTAAGAACCCTGGCATTGCAGGATGTCGGCAAAGTTGAGGTCGGTTGCCTCGACTTTGATACGGCATAAATCGCCGGTGACCTCAGGTAACTCACACTCCTCGACAGTCAGCTTGTCCCAGGGATCACCCAGTTCATTCATTCGCCACGCTTTCATTTACTACTCCTTACCTACTGCTTATCCAAAGTCGGGAATGCGTGCCCATGCCGGCGCGTGTTCAGTGAAGACCACACTTTCAGGTTTAAACACCGAGGGATCATCCAGTGAACCTGCAGCAATACTGACAAGTCCAAGCTCGGTCTCGCCCCAGAGGTGACTGCCACAATTGCCACAGAAGAAACGATGTACGGTGCGGCCTGCATCACTCACCGTTGCATAGGAACTGGGCTCACCCTGTAGCCGCTTGAAGCCGCTCTCCAGGAACATGGCACCACCGTAACCGTCCGTGCCAGCGCGTTTGGTGCAAAGATCGCAATAGCAGAAAAGGCACATTTCCGGGTCCCCTTCTACCTCGTACCTGACCTCTCCGCAAAGACAGCCGCCAGTGTGCGTTGCCATGCAAGTATCCCCTCTAGTACATTGCTGCAAGCGTCTCATATAACCTTTTACAAATCACGGATACGAAACATGGAACTGGAAATCAGGGATAACGTCGCGATACTCAGATTCGACGACGGTAAGGCAAACGCAGTTGGCCACGACTTTATTGATGGCATGAACGAAGGTCTCGACAAGGCAGAAGCAGATGCAAAAGCGGCGGTAATTGTCGGCAGGCCTGGGCGCTTTTCCGGTGGGTTTGATCTCTCCGAGTTCCAGAAGGGGCCCGATGAGGCCCAGGCATTGCTCAGGCGCGGCACAGAAATGTTCATGCGCCTGTATGGTCATCCGCAACCGCTCGTGGCTGCCTGTACGGGCCACGCGATTGCTGCCGGCGCGTTCCTGCTGCTTTCAAGTGATACCCGTATCGGCACCGAGGGCGATTTCAAAATTGGCCTGAACGAAACGGCCATCGGCATGACACTGCCCGTGTTTGGCCATGAGCTCGCTGCCAATCGACTATCGAAACGACATTTCACCGCAGCATTTATCCAGGCCAACCTGTACGGCCCGAATGAAGCGGTCGATGCCGGGTTCCTGGACCAGGTCGTTGCAGCCGAGCAGCTTGAGGAAACCGCGATTGGTATTGCCGCCCAACTGGCAGAGCTGCCTGGTGATGCCTACGCCGCGAATAAAAGGGATTCGAGGGCTGTCAGCCTGGAGCGAATCAAGGCTAGTCTCGGCTAGTTGATGCCATGATCCTGCCTAACACCCTCCGCGATAAGCTCGATGCTGGTGAGCCTACTGTCGGCACGCACATCATGTCGGCGGACCCTGACCTGTTTGAACTGGTTGGGGATACCGGCCTCTTTGACTACGGCGAGTTCTGCGCTGAGTACTCCGTGCTGGATACCCAGATGCTGTTTCACTTTGCGCGGGCCGCCCAGTGCGGCAACCTGCCGTTGATGATTAAACCCGACCAGGAGGGCCAGGGCTTCTGGACGCAGAGTGCACTTGGTGCCGGTTTCAAAGCGGTGCTGTTCACTGATATCCGTACGCCTGAAGACATCGACACCTGCCACGCCATCATCGCCCCCGACAATCCGGCGAACGGTGGTCACATGGGTGTAAAGCTGAGACGCCCTGCCCTCGGTGGTTACGACACTGACGCGTATCTCAAAGATCTTGAGTCCATCGTGTTTGCAATCATGATCGAAAAGGATGTCGCCTTTACCAACCTGGATGACATCCTGGCGCGAGCAAAGGAAAAGGGTGTGGATATGGTGCAGTGGGGCCGGGCCGACTTTGCTTTCAGCAGAGGCCAGGCAGGCAAGATCCCGCCGGATGAGATCAAAGGTTATGAAGAGACCGTGATCGCCAGTTGCATGAAACACGGCATCCGCGCCAGGGCGGAAATCGGTGCGGTGGAACAGGCCCAGCGTTACCTTGATCTCGGCGTGAAGGATTTCTGCATCGGCTGGGACCGGTTCATTTTAAATGCGCAGTTCCGCAGTCTCGGCAACGGCATGCGGGATCTTCTGGCGAAATAGAATCTCGAAAAAAGAAGGCTTAAGTCAGCACCTCGTTGATGATCAGCTCGGCAAACTCCTCATCGGATTTGCCAAGCAGTTCCTGCACAACATACTCATTGTGTTCGCCCAGCATGGGCGAGCGATTCAGCACCAGGTCATGACCAACCCAGCGCGCTGCTTCCTTGTCGACGGGCACCTGGATATCCGGTTGTACCGGTTGCGTCACCTGTTGGTAATGCCGAGGTAGTTGCGGGTCGTTCTCCAGCATGTCTTTCAGATGCTCCACCGGCGCAGCAGCAATACCCACTGCCTGCAGTCGATCGGTAAGCGCCCACTTTTCCTCACCGCTGGTCCAGGCACGAATCAGGCCATCCAGTTCATCCTCGTGCTGCTTGCGCAGCGCATGGGTTTTAAACCGATCGTCTGCCGCGAGGTCTGCACTTCCCATCAGCTCACAAAGGGCGGCCCACTCGTCCTCACCTTTCACTGCAAACGCAATCCAGGCGTCGGTTTCGGGATCTGTTTCCGCAACCGTGGGATAAACACCGTGCGGGCAGTAGTTCGGATTTCGGTTGGCGTTGCGCGGCGGCTGCTCTCCCGTTGCCTTGAACTGCATCCACTCCGCACCCAGCAGCGACAATACGCCGGTTAACTGCGTGAGATGTAATTGTTGGCCTTTGCCCGTGGCTTTGCGCTGCCGCACCGCGGCCAGCAGGGTTGTTACCAGCAGGTGTGGTGAAGTGAAGTCCGGGTAGGCAATGCCAATCCCGCGGGGCCGTTCACCTTCAAAACCTGTCAGCATATTGAAGCCCGAGGCGGCCATTAAGATGTTGCCCATACTCGGTCTCTGCGCCCAGGGTCCGTGACGATGTGCACCTGGCAGGTTGAGCAGGATGATGTCTTCCTTAAGCGTTTTTAATACCTCGTAGCCAAGCCCCATGCGTTCCATGGCATCGGGTCTGAAGTTGTTTACCACGATATCGGCAGTACGGATCAGGTCTTTGACGAGTTCAAGACCAGCTGGTTGGGTCAGGTCCACCGAAAGTGATTTCTTGCCTGCGTTAACCGTGTTGAAGAGGCCGCCCATGTCCGGGTCGGGTTTACCTTCGGGGCCGAACTGACTGCGCATGGAATCCGGTTTCTGTGATGACTCGATGCGTATCACCTCTGCGCCGAAGCTGGCGAGGATTCGCGTGCCGATGGGCGCAGCAAGTACCCAGCCAAAATCAACCACACGCAAACCGGCGAGCGCTTTGGCAGGGTCCGGATGTGTTACTGCTGGCGCTTGTTGCGCCGGGCTGACCGGGGCAGCTTCTTCTAACAGTTCCTGGTTGACCCCAACATCCGGAGCCGCTTCAAACTCAACGCCGTCCGCCATGGCATCTACCGGTGATCTGACGAGGCCCACTGTTTCATCCAGCCCTGGATGATGTACCGACAGGAACTGATCGTTCACCTGGTATTGCTCGGCCACTTCAAGGTCGGGAAAGTCCAGCACTGGCAGGCAGATGATGTCCGCTTCAAGTGCACCTGCAACAAACTCATCGCGGTTAAGCGCGGCAGCAAGCGCCAGCGTGGTAGCCGCCACCGGATTGTTCTTTCGAGGTGACTCAAGCCGCGCCCAATGCCAGTCGTCAGATGTCATACCGTGATCAATACCGACCTTGTCGGCCCAGGCGAGATACGCATCAAACCGGTCTGGCCGCACCAGCAGGCCAACATACTTGCCATCCTTGCAGGCCATCGCCGCTGACAGTCCCGGCCTTCGCGGAATGCGTTTGTGCCACTGCCAGAGGCCAGGGCTCGCCGTCTGCATGACTGCGAGTGCAGTTGCTTCCTGCATGGAAAGGTCGATGTGTAAACCGGAGGCCGAACCCTCAATGTCTCTCTGGTGCAGCGCAATGGAGATCGCCGATGCCGCTGCAAGGCCTGACATCGTGTAGGAAGGATTGGCGCCGCCCTGAACCGGCGTACCGTTTGGCTCACCGGATACCTGGATCAGTCCACCGGCAGCGCCGGCAACGAGATCGTTGGCTTTGCGATCTTTCCAGGGCGTATCCATACCAAAGGGTGTCACGCTGCATTGGATGAGCGTTGTGTTTACAGCGCGGAGCTGTGCGTGGGACAACCCAAGCGCATCGAGTCGTCCGGGCGCTTCACCTTCAAGCAGGACATCTGCTGAAGCAACAAGGCCAAGGAACTGTTCGTGCTGCGCGTCATCTTCAAGATCGAGCACCACAGATTTCTTGTTGGTATTGAAATAGAGATGCGCAAAGCTGTGGTCAGGATTGATGCCGGGCTGTTCAAACCGGATGTCCGCGCCACCTGGTGGCTCGATGAGGATAACTTCCGCGCCAAGGTCGGCGAGGATCCTGCCGGTCAGCACAACAGACCGGTGCGATATTTCAAGGACACGCAGGCCTTTCAAGGCTTCACTCATGCGAGTGGCACCCTGACCGTTGCCACCATCGCTACGGCTCCATCATCCAGCGTAACGTCCGTTTCAAACGTCAGCAGGGATTCGGTTGCCTCGATAACCCGCGCGCGTGGGACAATGTTGAGGTCTGCATAGACAGGCGTCTTCCAGCGCACATCAAACGCCGCACCATAGTGCAGCGCGCGCGCACCGCAGCGTGCCATGATCAGTTCAAGCGGAAACGCCAGCACGTGCGAGCCACCTGCAATCGGTTTTTTCAGGCCAGCCTTTTTGGCCAGTTCCGGATCTGAATGGATGGGGTTATCCGGCTTCTTGGTATCTCTCGCCTCCATCATCGCAAGGCTCAAGCAAAACGGTTCGCTGGTCAGCTCATCACCCACCTTGAGTTCACGAAGCGCATCGAGATGAGGATTGTCGGCAACACAGCTCGAATCCGGACCAGGCGCCTCAATGAGATCGGGGTTTTCACCTTCAAGCTGATCTTTGAGGCCTTCTTCAACCTGGTAGGCCAGCAAGCCTGTGGTCAGGTTCCGCGCAACCGGTTCACCAGCCGCGTTGAAGGTTTCACAGCGGTTGCTGCCGTAACGCCTGCCCTTGTGAACGTGACGGCCGATCGCTTCGCCCGTCACCTTAAATACATCGTCAGCATCCACGGGCCTTATGACGGTAAAGCGCTCCCTGACCCAGACGCCACCGGCGACGCCGCCGCCAGCACCGGGGATCTTCTGTTTGGCCGGGTCCTTGGGTTGATGGCCCAGGATGTAAAGCGTAAGGCCAGTCATCATGTCGACGGGCACAATGTTCTGGCCGTGCAGTTCGACCGTGGCGCTGCCATGGTCACCCATGCCTTCTGCAGCACCATCCAGTTTGTCACGGCGCATCGGGCCGGACGCTTCAGCCAATGGCTTTGGCCAAGTTTTTTCGCTCATGCAGACAACCCCTGAATTCTTTTTGCTCTTTTGATAGTAGGTTTTGGCGCTAAGGATAAACAACTTGCACGAATCATTCAGTCCGTATGATGATTAAGCATGGGTTACACCTTCTAACACGCTCCCAACGGGCGCTGTATGCGTTCCGATCTCTGAACTACTGCGCATTGCGCAGGTTTTCTATTCGTCTGGGAGAAACACATGACCTTTTTTGAAATCCAATACCACGACGTGGCTTCTGCGGCGCTGGATGCGAGCGTGCCGGTTTCTGTGCTGGCGCATCCTGAAGCTGGTCAACAGAAGCTGCCGCTCATCATCAGTCTCGACGGAGGCGTGGGCGAGCGCGAGTCACTCATCAAACGTAAATCGATTTTTGACGACCTTCTGCAGCGTGGCGACATACCTGCCCTGAACATCATTTCCTTTTCGGGAGGGCCTGGCGTCTTCTTTCACGGACCCTGGGAAACCTGGATCCTGGAGGAGCTACCCGCCTTTGCCGAGTCTACGCTGGGCGCGGCCCCCGATCCTGAAAAGCTGTTGATCACCGGGATATCAGGTGGCGGTTACGGTGCGCTCAAGATGGCGTTTAAACACCCGAGCCGCTTTCGGGCGGTGGCGGCAATGGAAGCGGTGATCCTGCCTTCACTGACCTGGCCAGCACAACACACGCGGGCTTGCTGGTGGATGCTTGAGCAGAGTGCGGCGCAGATATGGGGCCCGCCATTTGATGAAGCCCGTTTTCTTGCCGATCACCCGCCAAACCTTGCAGTCAACAACGCCGACGCTATCAGGCAGGCGCCAATGGAGATCTACCTTGAAGTGGGTGATGACGACATGCTGCACCTGGCGGATGGCGCCGAGTTTCTGCATCGAATCCTCTGGGATCACGATATTCGTCATGAGTACCACCAGGTGCGTTGGGCGGATCACGGCGGCAGCAGTATCGAGCCTCGCCTGCGCGAGGCATGTCGCTTCCTGGCTGCTTGTCTCAGCGGGGAACGAACAGAGAATCGCAATCTCACGCTGACCGAAGCAGAGCAGCAGTGGGTGAACCACATTCTCAGTGGTGGTCCGCAGCGAGGTGAAGCGCCCCCGGAGTACACTGTTGTTCCTGAGCGAGAGAACGCCGTCATGAGCCGGTTATGGGAGCCACTCAGGCAAGTTGCCGCAGCCCAAGATGAAGACATGGCGAGGGCGTATGGCAGGCTGCCACCTTCTAACAGCTGATAGTAAATGAACCTTTGGCGCCAGGGACGGCACAGCAAAACTAGGAAAGTGAGACGGTATTCGTACCTCTTGCGGGGTCAGCGGTGGGTCACCCAGGTGTTTGTTTCAGTTGCGCAGCGATATCGTTTCGCTCCGCTTCTGAGATTTCTTCGTCCTTCATTAACTGAATATGTTTAGGCCCTTGGGGGTGTGGTTGATATCTCACTCAAGGGGCAGCCTCCTCGTGTTGTGTCAGGTCGTCTGTGATGTCGTACCAGTTCGCCTTGGAACCCACCCAGACGTGGGCGGTGATGTCGACGTCGACTTCACCGATGATGCCGCCAATCCTGGGGCGTACGAGGTCTGGTTCTGTAGTGAGTTGCACGTAGATCGGCGAGCAGCAGTTTGAGCAGAAATAGCGGCGGATCCTGTCGTCGGGTTTGTAAACGGAGAGGAGGTGTTTGCCCTCAGTGATCTCAAAGTTTGCGGATGGGATCTTTGCGTTTGCGGAGAAGGCGGTGCCGGTTGCAGCGCGGCATTGGCTGCAGTGGCAAAGGCGGACTTCGCCGAGTGGTGATTTGATTTGGTAGGTTATTTTTTTGCAGAGGCATTGGCCGATCAATTTGGGTCCTCCTCCGTTTTGGTTGTTGCGAGTGTTGAGATCTCTCCGCTGCAGGCGCTTCGCGCCCTCCGGTCGAGATGACGTGGTTGTAGAGGCGTCCGGTGCCTAATTCATCGTCATCCCGAGCGTAGCCGAGGGATCTTGGTCTCGCGAGGTCTCTCCGCTGCGTTCGCTACGCTCTCTTCGGTCGAGATGACGGGGGTTAGGAGGGTTTAAAGATGTTCAGCTCACCTTCTTTGCCAACCGTGCCCCGCGAGCCAATCATGTCTTCCTTCGTCATCGATAACATCAGCTCTTTATCCGCCGGTAACAGCGACAGGAAGCGCACCGCAGCTGGGTCGTTGTAATCACCGAGGCGGCCGATCACTGTTGCCTGGGTTGGCTCGCCGTCACGTCCGAAGTGCACGGTGTACGTCTCGATGCTCGCCTCACCCGAGGGGGTCTCTGAAAAGTTAACGGCCGGGACCGCGTCTACTTCCTTCTGGTACTCGGCAGGATCTACCCTGCTCCAACCCCCTTCAGTCGGATTGGTTGAATAGACACCTGCAGCATGTTTGCTGAAGTACCCGCCGTTTGCGGTCACAAGTCCGTAGCTGCCGCGGTCTGCACGGATCTTCTCGCACATCGCGGCAATCGAGTTCATAACGTAGTTGTTGCCGGCACCACCATGAAACGGCAATCCACCGGTAATCGTGAGCGGGCGGGGGTCATCGTCTGACATACCAAACTGGTCGCGTGCCATTTCAACTGCGGACGGGAAGCATGAGTAGAAGTCGATGTACTTCATGTCATCAATGCCGAGGTCACCGGCCAGGGTTCGCTCGGCCATGACCCGCATGGCGTTGCTGATGTAATAGTTGGGTCTAGTTGAGACCGCCTGCTCCTTGGTATCGGCACACCCGTGCAGGTACACGAACTTTGATTCATCAACGCCGAGGGACTTTGCAAAACCGACTGAGGTCAGCAGCAACGCTGCTGACTGGTTAATCTGGTTCATCGCGTTCATGTACTTGGTGTAGGGCCATGCCACGAAACGGTTGCTGTCAGAGGCATAGGCGATTTCTTCCGGAGTGCGTTTGATCGGATACCAGGCGTGCGGACTTGCTGCAGCGGCTTCAGTAAAGGTCGAAAACAGCCTGCCCATGTCGAGCTGGTGGTCATCAATGCTGCGACCCTTTTCATGCCGCATGGCATTTTCGCTCATGGCATAAAAACCGGTTGCGGCCCAGATACCATGGGCCCTCTCGTGATCAGATGACATGGCCATATCCTCCACAAGGAAGGCCGGATCACGATCAGAAGGTTCTGCCCAGGCGGGCTGCGCACCCGTCGACTTCACGATCTTGCGACCTGTCGACATCGCTTCGGAGCCACAGAACAGCGCAAACTGCGTTTCGCCCTTCGCAATCGCTTCTGAAAAACGATTCACCAGGTACTGGGGACCATTGCCGCCGTCGGGCATAAGCCATTGTTTCGCATTGGCCGCACCGATCCTTCCCGCCAGTACTTCCGGTGAGTTTGGCGTCGGCTCACGAAAACACTTCACCACTGCCAGCACGTCCAGCTTGGCCAGTTGATCCCGCGATATACCTGCGTCTTCCGCCGCCAGGTAAATCGCCTGCTCACTCAGATCGAGCGGTGAGGATGCCGCATCCAGGTCCGGGTCTTTCTCCGTGACCTGTCCAACGCCAATTAGTACCGGGGTCAAATCAACCATCTGCTTAACGCCAATGCTCAAAAAAGAAGCGGCTATCTTCTCGCAAATCTCAGCCACATCGCAAACACGCTCACCCTGGACTTAGGCCTATAATGTTTTTTCACAGCTCGTGAACCTGGAGGCGACCTGGCACGTCTTTAATACCGTGACTTACTCATCTGATGATCTACAAGGCCGGGTTGTTGACGAATTCCTGGTCATGCGTTGCCAGGCGGGCGATCGAGACGCCCTGTCTGCATTCGTGACCAAGTGGCAGCCGCCCTTCCTTAGATACGCATCTGTGATGACACGCAACCCGGACATGGCAAAAGACGTGGTCCAGGAGGCGTGGATCAAGATCATCAGGTCATTGCCAAAGTTGCGGGACCCACTCAAGTTCCCGGCCTGGGCATTCAGGATCATCAACAACCAGTGCCTGGATAACTTGCGGAAGGTCAGGATGGTTGAAGAGGTGCCTGAATTTGGCGACAACCGCGATATCAGGCAACTGGAAGCACATGAGCAGGTCTGGTGGGTGCTGGAGCAACTGCCGCCGGAACATCGATCAGTGCTGGCGTTGCATTACCTGCAGGGGTTTGAAGTGAAGGACATTGCTTCAATCCTCCGCAAACCACAGGGAACCATAAAATCCCGGCTACATAACGGCAGGGAGAAATTCAGGGAGATTTTTGAGGGGCAACTGCCTGAGGCAGGCCCGGAGGAAACACGACATGAACGAACTGGACACAAAGATACGACAGGCCTTGCGGGCAGCTACTGAGCTGCCGGATTCCATCCCCGAGCCAAGCCTGACCGAAGAGATCCTGGAGACCTTCCACGGACGGCACAGCTTCCTGAATATTTCCGGGGCGATCAAGATGGTTGTCGCCGGGCTGATCTTCTACTTCTGTATCTACCAGTTCTTCCAGCAGGATTCGATGATGGCGTTGATCGCCTATGCCACTGCAGCGCTGATCTGCATGCTGGCTGCCTGTACCACCATGTTGTGGCTGTGGGTGCAGATGAACCACAATACAACCGTCAGGGAAATAAAAAGGCTTGAGCTGCAGCTCAACCTCCTGACGCAGGAGCTGAAACACCAGCGCGACCCGTTGCAAGAAAAGGAGTAAACCCCGTGCGATACCTGATTATCGCCTTACTGGCGCTAAGCCCTTTCGTGTACGCAAATGACACAGCTGAGTCTGGTCAAAGCGCACGCGATATTATTGACGAGATGGAACAGCTCTACCGGGGCGATTCCAGCGACTCTAAAATCACCATGGTGGTCGAAACACCGCAGTACAAACGCACCATGCAGATGACCGGTCAGAGTATGGGCAAAGAATTCGGATTCTTCCGCATTCTGTCACCCAAAAAGGATCGCGGCATTGCCACGCTCAAGCGTGAACAGGAGATGTGGAACTACTTCCCGAAGATCAACAAGGTCATCAAGGTACCGCCTTCCATGATGATGGGCTCCTGGATGGGCAGCGACTTCACCAACGACGATCTCGTGAAGGAAACCCAGCTCATTGATGCCTACAACCTGTCGATGACGGAGACCGACACCGAGTACGCCGTCACGCTCACACCCCTCGAGCAGACCGTTACCGTGTGGGGAAAGATCGAGTACGTGATTTCCAAGGAACCGCTCCTGCCTGTTTCACAAACTTTCTTTGATGAGGACGGCGAGAAGATCCGCGTTATGACGTTCAGCGACCCGAAAGAAATCGGCGGGCGTTTAATGCCATCGATGCTCGAAATGAAACCACTCAACAAGGACGGCCACCGGACGCTGGTGATCTACGAGGACATTACCTTCAACCCGCCAGGCATCAGCGAGCAGACTTTCTCCATGCGAAACCTGAAGGCACGTTTCTAAAGTGCTGACACTCAAGCTCGCCTTTCGCAATATCCTGCGCCAGCGTCGGCGCAGCATCCTGACTGCGCTGAGCATGACGGGCGGCTACATGTTGTTCGTGTTCTCGATCAGCCTGCTTGAGGGAAGCTGGGGCGGCGTGGTCGATATCTTTACGCTCGATCGAACCGGCCATATCCAGATTCACAAGGACAACTATCACCGCCGGCCAAAGATTCATAAAACCATCACTGACAGGGATCTGGTTGAATCGGTATTGAACAACCACGACGAGGTGACGGGGTGGGCACCTCGCGTATATTCCGCCGCCCTCGCCTACGGCGGTGACAAGACTTCACCCGCACAGGTATTCGGTATCGATCCCGAGTTGGAACCCCGGGTGACGCGTATTCTCCAGAAAGTCTCAGAGGGCGAATATTTCGACGCACTGCCGGATGAAGACGGTTACTTCAAAGCGATGATCGGTCGTGGCGTTGCCAGGACCCTGGGTCTTGGCGTGGGTGATGAGCTGGTGCTGATTTCATCAGGCGCCGACGGTTCAATCGCCAACGACATCTTTATCATTTCGGCTGTGATAGGTAATGCAACGTCATTTGATCGCCTGGGTGTATACCTGCCGCTCAGCGTCGCACAGGAGTTCCTTGCGATAGGTGCTCCGGTTCACGAGTACGCGCTGCTGGTCGATGACAAACATGACAACGAGCGCATTGCCGAGGAACTGCAGACCGAGCTTGCCCCATTGACGGTATCGCCCTGGCAGGTGGTCGAAGCCACCTTTTACCGCACCATGCAATCCGACAAACAGGGCAACCATTTCACGATGGGCCTGATCGTGTTCATCGTGTTTATCGGCGTACTCAATACGGTACTGATGTCGGTACTGGAGCGAACCCGCGAGTTCGGCGTACTAAAGTCCATCGGCTGCCGGCCGTTTGAGCTGGTCAGACTGATCTTTCTGGAAACCATGATGCTGGCAGGTTTCAGCGTAACGCTGGGGCTTGTCCTGATCACGCCCGCCATCATCTGGTTTAGCCACACCGGCATTCTGCTTCCGGCGGCGGTAGAGATGGGCGGCGTTGTGTTTGACACCATGAAAGGAGAATTTACGCCGTACGTGTTCTTCATGCCGATGGCGTTCATTCTTGCCACCGCCGCATTAATCAGCCTGCCGCCCGGGTTTCGAGCAGCCCGCATTCTGCCGCGCGACGCGCTTGGGAGTCACTGATGCTTACCTCGAAACTGGCCTGGCGAAATCTTTTCCGCAACACCCGCAGGACCATTCTCACCTGCCTGCTGATCACCAGCTCCCTGGTTGTGCTCATCCTGGTGGATGGCATTACGCTCGGTATGGTCGATGTCATGGTAGGGGGGATCACGCACACGCTTGAGGGTGAAGCGCAGGTAAACCGAAAGGGGTTCAGGGATAACTTTGAGTCGGAACTCTTTATCGACAACCCCGATCAGGTCACCAATGCACTTGATCAGGCTGACAGTGTCGCAGGCTATGCGCCCCGTGTGATCGTTGGCGGCATGATCGCCTCGAGCTACAACACCACTGGTGGTCTCGTTTACGGTGTGGACGCCGAAAGTGAAGTTGCTGTCAGCAAGCTCAAGGACGCGATATACGAGGGCAGCTACCTCACGGGAGAAAAGCGTGAAATCCTCGTCGGCAAACTGCTGGCTGATCTGCTGGAAGTTGAACTGGGTGACCGGATTATCATTACCGCCGCGGAGGTCGACACCCAGGAGATCACCCAGGAGCTCTTCCGGGTATCAGGGTTGTTTGAGTTTGGCCCGGAAGAAATGGATGAAACGCTGGTCTTCATCAACCTGTCTGCAGCGCAGCCGCTGCTCGGTATGGATGGCCATGTTCACCAGGTGGCGGTGCGATTCAAAGATCCTGAAGACGCAAAGAACAAACAACTCCCCATACTGGTCCAGCTAAACGAAGGCGAGGTCGAAGCATTAGGCTGGCTGGACCTGCAGCCATCGCTGGGTGCCATGATTGAGATGACCAACTACGCCACTGCCATCGTCGGCTCGGTGCTGTTCGTGCTGACGTCGCTCGGTGTCATCAACTCAATGTTCATGTCGATTTATGAACGCATCTATGAATTCGGCGTGGCCAAGGCGATTGGCACAACACCATGGCAGATCATTCAGCTGGTGCTGTTTGAAGCGTTCTTCCTGGCACTGATCGCCTGCTTCTTCGGCATCATTCTTGGTTACCTGTCATCAAGCTATTTCGAAACGAACGGGGTCCCCATGGGCAAGATGGAAGTATCCGGTGTTGTCATGGACGGCAACCTCAACACCAGGATGCACCTTTACCAGTTCGTTACCTTCCCCATTTACGTCACCCTGCTGACCATTGCGGCCGCCATCTACCCGGCCATCTTTGCTTCACGCATCGTACCCAGCAGGGCACTGCAGCGAGCCTTATAGGAATACCAACATGAACACGGTGATTGAAACTAAAGACCTGGTCAGGACCTTCGGTGAGGGCGACATCAAGGTGACCGCGCTCGACCACGTCAGCATAACCATCGCTGAAGGCGAGTTCACGGCGATCATCGGGCCGTCCGGTTCCGGTAAGACCACGCTGCTTCAGCTGATCGGCGGGCTGGATGAACCGAGTGGCGGCGACGTGTTTCTGTCCGGAACCAACATCGCACATATGTCCGGCAACGAGCTTTCTGATTTCAGGCGTGATCACATCGGATTCATTTTCCAGGCTTACAACCTGATCCCGGTGCTGTCGGCAGAAGAGAACATTGAATACATCATGCTGTTGCAGGGTGTACCGGAAAGTGAACGCAAAGCGCGGGTGAAAGAAATGCTGGCGATGGTTGGCCTGGAGGGTCTCGGTGATAGACGACCATCCAACCTTTCTGGTGGCCAGCAGCAGCGGGTGGCCGTCGCGCGGGCGATGGCATCCAAGCCCGATATCATCCTTGCGGACGAGCCAACCGCCAACCTCGACTCCGCCACCGGTATTGCGCTGCTTGACGTCATGCGCGAACTCAATGAGCAGATGAACATGACGTTTGTATTCTCCACTCATGACCAGAAGATCATGGATCGCGCTGACCGGCTTATCCACCTGGAAGACGGTCACATTCAACAGGACGAAAGACGTAAATAGTGATTCGCGTACTGCTCGTCATCGCCGGGTGTCTTGCCCTCTCACCTGCACTCGCCGAAACCAATTTTTCCGGCTACCTGAAGTCTTACGGTGTCGTCCAGGACGAGATATCCAACGACCTGTTTGAGGCGGACCGGATCTACCAGTCCCAGAACAGCGGCCGCTTCATGCTGGAGAACTTCCAGGGCCGCGTTGTTTACCAGCTGCACTATGAAGTGAGCCCTGTATTTGTGTCCCAGGCTATAGCAGCTGATATCCCGACGTTTAACGTTGTCGGCGACAGCTATCGCCTCACAGACCTTCAAACTTCTCTTACGGGTGATGAAGATGACAAGAACCAGGTCTACCAGAACCTCGATCGTTTCAACTTCCAGGTACAACTCGATTCGGGCGATCTGACCGTTGGCAGACAGGCGATTTCGTTCGGCGCAGCAAGATTCATCAACCCAACCGATGTATTCCTGCCTTTTGACGTGCGAACCTTCAACACGGAATACCGCACTGGTGTGGATGCAGTGAGATTCCAGCGACCGTGGGGTGAGCTTGGAGAAATCGATGTCGGCATCGTGTTCGGCGAGGATGCTGACAAGGAAACCTCGGCGGCCTTTCTGCAGCTTCGTACAAACCTGGACGGTAAAGACTACAACGTTGCGTTTATCGAATTTGCAGAACAGACACTGTTTGGCGCGGGCGTGCAGTCCGAGCTCGGCGATTTCGGCTTCTGGTTTGAGGCTGCCTATGTTGATGGCGATGTCGACTATACGAGGGCTTCCATCGGGCTCGACTACGCCTTCACCGAAAACACATTCGGCATGATCGAGTACCACTACAACGGCGCAGGCAGCGACGATCCGGACGATTACCTGCAACTGTTCAACACGATCCCCTACCAGCGTGGTGGCGTGTTCCTGCTTGGTGAGAATTACCTGATGCCGAACCTGTCGGTGCAGGTATCACCGCTCTGGACGGTTGGCTTCCAGGCGATTATCAACCTGGATGACGAGTCTGCGTTCACCTCGATCACGGCGGAGTACAATGTTGCCGAGGACTTCTACATGGACTTCGGTTTCTACAAGTTCCTGGGTGATGACCTGAGTGTCAGCGCTTTTGGATTACCGGTGTTCGAATCTGAATACGGTCCCAACCCCGATACGTTTTACACCAGTATACGCTGGTACTTTTAATACCTCTTTAACGCTTCCTTACTACACCATCGGCCACCACAGCTGAGACCTGCTGCATGACAGCAATATCGTCGAGTGGATTGCCAGGTACGGCGATGATGTCCGCAAGCTTACCGGCTTCAATGGTGCCCAGCTCATCATCAACCCCGAGTAGCTCTGCCGTGGCCACAGTCGCCGAACGCAGCGCCTGCATGGCCGGCATCCCGGCATCGACCATCAGTTTCAGTTCAAGGGCATTCATGCCATGCGGTGTGACGCCAGTGTCAGTGCCGAACGCAATCTTTACCCCGCCCTCGTGGGCCAGCTCAAAACTCTCTTTTGACCTGGCTGTTGCGGCGATAGCCTTTTCACGGATAGCTTCTGTGAAAAACGCATTGCCTTCCATCGACTGCACCACCATGTGGCCCGGCATCAAGGTCGGCACAAGGTAGGCGTCGGTTTTCTTGAACAGCCTGACCGATTCGCGGTCAAGGAAAGTACCATGATCAATCGTGTGAACGCCTGCCCGCAGGGCGGCGTTAATGCCGCTGGTGCCATGCGCGTGTGCTGCAACTTTTCGGCCGACCGCGCGCGCAGCCCTGACAATTTCTGCCAGTTCCTCATCTGTCATCTGGGCCTCAAGACCGGTTGCAGCATCAGAGAGGACACCGCCCGTAGCGGTCACCTTGATGAGGTCCGCGCCATATTTAACTGCGTGGCGGGTTGCCCTGCGGCAGTCAACCGCACCGTCGCAGATGGTTGGGGGTGTCCACATGGCGAGCAGGTCCGGACGCATGCCGTCGACATCACCATGGCCGCCAGTTGCAGCAAGGGCGGAACCTGCTGCATGGATGCGCGGGCCGGCAATCAAACCTTCTTTTACCGCATCGCGTATCGCATAGATGGATTCGGGTGTGCCACCGAGATCACGCACTGTTGTAAAGCCTGCCTGAAGCGTTTTACGCGCATTGTTCACGCCACGCATCGCCACCATGGTATTGCTGTCACGCAGGCGGCGATTGGCCATGTTCGGTGAGAATTCGGCCAGCAGGTGAACATGCATATCCATCATGCCCGGCATGACAAACTGGTTGCGCAGGTCGAGGAGTTGTTGGCCTTCGGCTACCTCCTGGTATCCGGGGCTGATCGATTGGATGCGGTTACCTTTAAGGACAATGGTTTGTTCTTCCAGGACGTCTTCGCCTGGTATCGCGAGCAGCTTGCCGGCGTGGATAACCAGGCCGTCTGCAGCTGCGTGGAGGCTGACAAACAGGAGTAGCGCCGTGTGGATCAGTCTCATGGAATCGCCCTGCTTATTGTTGTTAGCCAGAGCTTAACTGAGGCTTTGCAGCTTAGGAAATTGGGCGTATGTTGTGGTCATGCGCCTGTTAACTATATTGCTCATTCTTGCTTCCGGGTTCGTTTCTGCAGAGGAAAGCGATGGGGGTCATTCGAGTTTCAATATCGTGCGCGGTGGTCTAGATAAACGGCCTCCAGTAGAGACTACTCCCGCAGAAAAGACTGATACTGAAGTCTCGACCGCGAAACAAAGTGATGTCAAATCGACATTATCAATTCCGGGTAAATACCGGTTTGATTTTGCGCTTTTCATACGTGACCGACTGATCGCTGAGGGGCGACCTGCAGACATATCACCGTCACTGAGAGCGGAATCTGAGCAGATGGCAACGAAGGGTCTTGTACCAATGCTGGAGATTACAGCCACCGAAATCATCTTCAGCGCAACTCCTGGACAACCTGAGCAACGCAGCTATTACCGTGTGGTCGGCGGTCATTCGACGCGAGCAATCATCGAGACGCATCGGGATGACCAACCCGCCCTACTCAATTACATCGATTCCACCGAGGATGGAGATGTGATTGTCTTATCAGTACCCAGTTGTGATGAATTACCGGATGAGTGCCAGAAGGCTTTTGAATCCTACCGGCAGGTAGTTAGTCAAGATTCGGTTACGGCTGTAAGTAGTCCTGTTGATACGTGGGAGGACTTCTTAAAATCCAGGGAGACGAAGACCTATTTTCGGCGGGTTGCGCAGTAGCGGTTGTTCATAGGATCTCTCCCTTACGCAGCCTTTGGCAGCTTCAGTCGGCGTGACCCGGTCGCGATGACCAAATGCCTCGTCATCCCGAGCGTAGCCGAGGGATCTCATGCTCGCGAGGGTCAGGGATGAGATCTCTCCGCTTCGCCTTCGGCTCCGGTCAGCGTGACCCGGTCGAGATGACGGGGTGTGTCGGGTATCGCGACTCAGGAACATTTAAACAAGCGGTCGCCCGCAACTATATCCCGCAGGTCCTTCCAGATGATCTCCGCGCCCGGGTTGTTCTTCTGCGCATCGGCAAATGCCTGCCCCGCACTCTTCTGGTTCCTGTCTTTGTATATCTTGCCGTCATACCAGTAGCGGTACTCGGGGTACTTCACGATGATCAAGAGTTTGCTTGTGTCCATGTTCTTCTCCCAAATCTGATGGGAGAAGCATAGGAAGGAGGTGCCCGCGTTAATGGTGCGGGCGTGCCAAAGACTAGTCGGTCTGCCAGACCACTTCGTAGCGGGATCGCAGGGTATCGAGTTGCTCACTTTTGGCCTGGGCGCGGGCATCGAACAGGTAGTCGTTGAGGACCAGGTGCTGGATGGCTTCAAACGATGGTACGGCACTCGGGTCGAGTGATTCGAGCCTGACCAGGTGCCAGCCGAATTCGCTGGTTAAGGGACCCTGCCAGGTGTCACTGCTTTCAAGTTGTACGAGGCTGTCAGCGAAAGTTTTTCCAAACTCGGAAGCGATCTGTCGCTGACTCTGCTGCACGAACGTTGGACGCTGCATGGTCGGATCGCCCTCGCTTCGCCAATCGTTGCCGCTACCATCATTCACCGCCGCGACGATTTGTGCATCCGGCTCTGCTCGATAAAAGACATGGGAAAAGGTGTAACGATCAGGCAGCCGGTAGTCTTCCTGCTTGCCCTCAAAGTATGACCTGAGCGCTGCTTCATCGGGCTCGGTGACTTCCGCTTCTTCAACCAGGAAGTGCATCTTCTGGATCAGGCGCCGCTTTACGATCACGTCTTCTTCATCAAGGCTAAGGCGTTTTGCCTCGCGAAACAGCATCTCCTCGTCAATCCAGTTTTCAACCAGGTTACGCAGCTCTTCATCGGTTGGCGGCCGATCCATCTGCTGCTGCCACAGCGTCGAAATGCGCAATAGTACGCGGTCATCAACGACAATGAGATCCTGCTCCTGGTTGAACTGCGCATCCGCCCAGAAGATCAATGCGCCGATAACGACAAACCAGAAAAACGAGGACTGAAAAATTTTTGCCATACCGCGGCCTTATTGCTGTTTGCTGCTAGGGCTTATTGCGCCGGTGTGTACCAGATAGGCGACGACCAGGCTCGTTCCTGGATGGTCGCGTGCAGGTCACCGCGTGGCTTCACTCCTGCGCGAATCGCATCCCAGGTTGACCACCTGCAGGTCGGGTTCTGCAGTACACGCACATAGTAGAAGGCACCGGTCTCCGGATTGAAATCCGGGTCCTGCCACTTCACCTTCATCTCAGCTGCACCTGTACCGGTGGTACTGCAGTCTTCAACATTTACCGTTGCCTCGTTGTCCGGGCAGCGATGAGTTGCTGGATCGACGGCGAGACCGTTGCTGCAGGCGACATCAAACACCTGTTCTTTTGCTGAACCGTCTTCAATCCAGCCCTTGATAATCTGCGCTCTTTGCAACGGTGCGTCGAGCGGATCCTGGGTTACCCAGACGATGAACTCGGGGTCGGTGTCCGCTGCTACAGACAGGTCGCCACCCATAGGTACACCGGCAGCGTAACTGTCGGCAACAAGGGTAGGGCTGTCGGCCTCTGGTAAACCTGAACCACCAAAGAAGCGGACCTTTATGCGCGGGCCGGTCGTCGAGAAGGTTTCTTTGCGGCGAAAAGCGGCATAGATATCTTCGCGTGTGTTGCGCTCTGACCAGACCGCGGCAAGACCGGAGCCGCTCCAGTAATGGTAGTAGGTGTTCTGGTACTCATTACCTTCCTCATCGGGCTCCGGCAGCGGCACTGCACCGCGTTTCACACCGTCACTGTCGAGGTGCCCCACCTTGCTGTAGTACTGCTCGTCATTGCCGGACCAGGATGCGTTATGGGTGTCCGACGAACCTACCAGGCCAAACTTGAACGGGTTGAAGCCCTTCTTCGTCTGCAGCTCGATACCGTTTAACAGTGCCTCACGTGCATAGCTGCCCCTGATATCGCTGGAGATGCTGGTCGCAACCCGGTACGGCATGATTTCAAAGTCTGCCCATTCATCATTCGGCGATAACAGCGGATGGGTATCGGACGTGCCTTTTACCTGTGTGTTTTCAACGAGCGGTTCGTTGCGCATCCTGAGGTCAGCATAGGCTGCATCAAGTGGCTTGCCGCCAAAATCGACCAGGTCAAACATGCGCCCGTTGGAGCCGTTGGAATTGTGCGGCATGGCAAGGCTTTCTATGCCCGCCTCGCGCTGCTTGTCCATCCAGGCCCACAGATCTTCAGGGTTGGGTGAGTCAATCCTGGAAAAAGGAATATCGGGTGCCGTATCCGATTTGTAGATTACATTCCTGTGCAGGTTTTGTGACTCCGGGCCGGAGGTGTATTCGTAGCCGATGAAGGCCGTAAAGTTGCCGGGATCGTTGTTACGGTTTGCCGCATCCACGATCTCTGCCCAGGCTGAGCGGATGACATCGCGGTTGTTGATCTCCCCGTAACGTTCACTCGCGGGGTCTAGAAACGCGCGCACACTGGCAAATGCAGCAGCGCGATCAGCCACCGTCTCGTGCTGCGTGAGCTTTTTTGCATCCGGATGTTTCGAAATCTCAGATGAAGGGTCCGCCATCGCCTTCAGGACACCAAGAAAAAACGCATGGTCTGTAACCGAGTAGAAGTCGAGCGGCTCACGCAGCTGCATGGTGAAACCGGCGGGGTGCTCAAGCGCCTCGCCTCGCGCAAACCGGTAGGCATCATCTGGTGTGGCACGAGTACCAAACACGTACGCATCAAAGGAATAGTTGGTGTGGACATGCAGGTCGCCAAAATAGGCGTTCCGGTCCGGGTTACCCGGCGGCAGGACAACCTCGGGTTCAGGCGCAACAGCCGGTGCCGATGATGATGGTTCGCCTGCAGGGTCCGTCACCTCCCCCGCAGGTGTGGTTTCTTCACTGTCATTGGAGCAGGCAGCAAGGGCAAACAACATGGCGAGTATCAGCAGCAACCTAGTCATTGTTATTTTCCTATGTTCGACCCGGGAGACCGATACTACGCCGCCCGGGGGGCGACCACAAACAATGGGCGTGCCTAGTCTGTGTCAGGGCCAGAGACAAAAGTTGCAGCAACGAAGCTCAATGCCGCAAAGGCGAGCGCGAGTGCAATCGCAACCGTGTAAATCGCGCCGGGAAAGGGCGACACAAACGCGACCACATACCACAGCATGCCATTACCAATAATGCCGGAGATCGGCCCAAAGTAGATGAACCAGGGCACGTTCACACCTGCGCGACGGACCCTCGCGATACCGCGGTAAGCACCCGTTATCCAGAAGAAGGAAAACAGTGCACAGGAGATACGCCAGTTGAGTTCCTCGGCTACGCCGAAGTTCGCGATAAGGAAGGGCAACATAGCGCCAAACACGCAGAAGAGACTCACCTCTGCCACGTCGCGGATGGAGTAGATCCTCGAGCCGACCTTATCCTTATTCGCTTCAAGCACGCTGGCGATGAGGGAGAAGCCGACAAAAGTTGCTGACACTTCCGTCATGGTGTGAAGCACTTCACCTACTTCCGGATCAATCATCTTGCGTTTACCTGCCTTAAAGAACTATGTCAGTCTCGCTTCGATACCGGACCTGAACTCATCATCCGTTGTGAAGAGATAACCAGCACCGCCCGCTTTTGCCCAATCATCAAGATTATGCTGTTTGTTATCAATCAGCAGCGCCTCAGCAGGTTCACAATCGACTTGCAGGCGTTCCAGCGCCAGCCGGCACAACACCTGTTTGTCGATCGTGCCTTCTTCCCAGGAAGTGACGATCACGTCCGCTGACTGGTCAAACCCATGCAGGGGCACAATGACCTCGCTGAAGAGATCAGGGTTAACCGTCACAATGGCCTGGGGCAAACGCCGCGACAGATAAAAGTTGTAGGTAAAATCGAAAAACCGGATATGACGACACCTTTCGCGCATGAAGCTGATCACTTCGTCCGCCGACATGTCCAGCCTATCCCCTACTTCAGCGGCAAAGGCGGCCGTATCAAGCTTGTGCGTACTCCAGTCATCGCCGATGCCGCCGTCGAAGGTCTCGTAGAGCGCCATCCACTGCGGTCCCGCACCCCAGATGAATCGTTCATCACAGAGGGTGTCGCCGAAGTCCCACAACAGGCACTTGATTGTCATTGTGTGTCAGGCTCTTTTGCGCTCAAGGCTGTTTTCTTCGCTCAAGGCTGTTTTCTTCGCTCAAGGCTGTTTTGGCTCAAGGCTGTTTTCTTCGCTCAAGGCTGTTTTGGCTCAAGGCTGTTTTTCGCTCAAGGCTGTTTTTCGCTCAAGGCTGTTGACTATGCAGCCACTCCAGCGCCATGCCAGCCATTACCTGCACGCCGTAAGGCAAGGCCCGGTCGTTCACATAAAAGTAGGGTGAATGGTTAGCCGCGCTCTCGCCTGGTCTCGCGCCGTCCTTTGCTACACCGAGTGCAACAAACAAGCCGGGTATCCGATTCGCAAAGTAGGAGAAGTCCTCCGCGCCCATCACTGGCTTGATCACAACAGCCTGGCCGCGATTTGCTACGCGGCGCAGGAGTGGTTCCATCTGTTGCGTCAGTGCCGGATCGTTGTAGGTCACAGGGTAACCGTTGCCTATAACCACTTCGGCCTCGGCGCCAAAACTTTCAGCGACCAGTTCTGCCGTCTTTTTAACCCGGGCGTGAATATCGGCGCGCATGGCCATGTCGAGGCTGCGGATCGTGCCGGTCATTTCCACCTGCTCCGGAATGATGTTGCCGCGATTACCCCCGTTGATTGAGCCGATGGTTACCACCGCTGGTGCGTTTGAGATGTCCACCTGGCGGCTGACCACCGTCTGCAGCGAGTTGATGATCTGAGCAGATGCGGTAATCGGGTCTACTCCGCCCCAGGGCATTGAACCGTGGGTCTGCACGCCTTTGACCTTGATGCTGAGACCATCCGAGGCCGCCATCATGCCTTCCGGCTTGTACATGATGATGCCTGCAGGGCCAGGCATCACGTGTAGCCCGAAGATGGCACCCGGCGCGTATTCACCATCCAGCACACCTTCTTTGATCATGAGATCAGCGCCGCCTTCTTCTCCTTCTGGTGCGCCTTCTTCCGCTGGTTGGAAGATGAACTTGATGTTGCCGGGAATCTGCGACTGCATGGACGCAAGCACCTCGGCGGCACCCAGCAGTATCGCCATATGTGCGTCATGACCGCAGGCATGCATCACACCGGTCTCAACCCCACGCCACGTGGTCGTGACCTTGGAGGCATAGGGCAAACCGGTTTTCTCCGCGACCGGCAGCGCGTCCATATCGGCCCTTAACGCCACCGTGGGTCCCGGTTTACCACCTTTGAGTACCGCAACCACACCGGTGTGTGCCACGCCTTCTTCGATGTCTTCAAAACCCAGCGAA
Organism: Pseudomonadales bacterium; assembly: GCA_963921285.3. GTDB lineage: Bacteria > Pseudomonadota > Gammaproteobacteria > Pseudomonadales > Azotimanducaceae > UBA9659. The sequence goes on along the minus strand of CAWUFD020000015.1, from coordinate 2,725,242 downwards.
CGCAGGTGATCCGCAATCTTCTTCGCTGTCTTAAATTCGCGATTACCCAGCTCCGGGTTGGCGTGGAAGTGATGTCTCAGCTCAATCACCGTGTCATTCACATTGGCTGCACCGTCACTGACCATCTGTTCCCATTCCGCAGCCTGCGCTGAAACGGCTACAGCAATGAGGCCAAGGAAAACTGTCATCTTCATATTCTTATCCCCCGTGGTATGGGTTCGATAGTAGCATTTGGTTACCAGCGATTTCACCGGCATACTGGACCGATGAAGCGACTCGCTATTCCTTTGCTGCTACTTTTCTGCACGGCCTGCAGCGATGCACCGCCCCCGCCAGCGTTTGACGTCAGGACTGATATGCACGACCTGATGGCACGGGTGCTGGATCCCGCTGCCGATACCATCTGGGATTCTGCCGGGTACATCATTACTGCTGAAGGTGAAGAGGACCTTTCACCGACTACCGATGAAGGCTGGGAAGCGGTTGCGCAATCGGCTACACAGCTGATGGAAGCAGGTAACCTCCTGATGCTGCCAGGCAGGTCCCTGGGCGATGACTGGGATGAATATGCCCGCGGTATGATCGATGCGAGTCAGCTGGCACTTGAAGCAGCCGAAGCGCAGGACAAAGACGCGCTGTTTGATGCCGGTGGCAACATCTACCAGGTCTGTCGAGCCTGCCATAACCAATACTGGGTGGTTATCGACGACACCGACGATTAACGTGCGCTGCTGCCTGTCGCTGCTATTTGTCGTGCTGGCCTGTTACGCGCAGGTATCGTCGGCACACGACCTTTCCGGCAGCAACGCCGCCTACGTAGAAAGCCTGTCTGGCCCTGCCGTGGGGGCATTCCTGTATCTCGGCGCCAAGCACATGTTCACTGGCTACGATCATCTGCTGTTCCTGTTTGGTGTCATCTTCTTCCTGTACCGCAGCCGCGACATCATCCTGTACGTCACGTTGTTCACACTCGGGCACAGCATCACACTGATGCTGGGTGTCTGGCAGAACTGGACTGTCTCATCCCACCTGGTTGACGCCATTATCGGACTCTCCATCGTCTACAAAGCATTTGAGAACATTGGCGGCTTTCGCAGCATGTTCGGGTTTGAACCGGATACAAGGATTGCGGTGTTTGTGTTTGGTCTGTGCCACGGCCTCGGCCTTGCCACAAAGCTGCAGGAATACATCAGCAGGGAGACTGGCCTTGTCACAAACCTGCTCAGTTTTAATGTTGGCGTTGAACTGGGACAGATAGCAGCCCTTATGGTACTGCTTGCACTGCTGATCGCCTGGCGACGCTTGCCTGCCTTTGAGAGTTCCGCCTACCTTGCCAACCTCGCGATCATGACCGGCGGGTTTACACTGGCGGGATACCAGGCGGTTGGTTACTGGCTGGCATGAACGATCGTCGGAACATCCTGCTGGGCAGCCTCGCCTCTCTTGCTGCGGCCGCAATTATCCTCGTCACCACTATCCTGCCCGCGGAATACGGACTTGATCCGCTCGGTACTGGCGCCGCGCTTGGCATTGTCGGGTTTTCTGAGGAATCCACGGGTGCGCTGCGCCAGGAGAACGGTCCACCGGAAACCGACAGAATCAACTTCACGCTCGCCCCCTTTGAATCGCTGGAATACAAATATGCTCTACAGGACGGCGCAAGCGTGCTGTTCGAATGGCACGCCACTGGTGAAGTGCTGTTTGACATGCACGGTGAACCGGAGGGCGCCGCTGAAGGATATGCGGTCAGCTATGCTGCCGGACGTAGTGAAACCAACATGGGATCATTTACCGCACCCTTCACGGGTATACACGGCTGGTTCTGGCAGAACCGCTCCCAGGAAACCGTCAGCATCGAACTCACCACCACAGGCTACTTTGAATACGCAGTTGAAATGCGCGACGGTTTTGAGACGCGTTACAATCCGTAGGCTAGCTTCAGCAGCTCAATCACATCTTTGATCTGGACCGCCCAGTAAACAACAAAACCCACCACAATAACCGACGAGGAAACAAAGGCGCTGACAAGCAGGTCCTTGTCCTTCAACTCTTGATTGTTTTCCTCGGTGCTCATGAAAAACCAATCCAGCGACCCGTTGCCGCGACAGTGAACCAGACCATTATCGACGCGATAGCAACCAGTGTTGTGGCCAGCCTGTTGCCATCGGCCAGTCCACGCTGAACGAAAGGTCGACGAATACAAAGCGCAAACAAGACACCGCAGGTCAGCGCGAGCATCTTGTACCAGAACACCGGCATGTAATAGATCTTGATGGCAACGGCGCAGGCCATGAAGATGCCACTCGCGATCAGTATGCCAAGGGCAACCAGGAACAGCCGGTGCGCACGGGCCTGCACGTCAGCGTTGGCGACATCTGTAAACCAGAAGCCAAGCAGCCGGCCATCACCCAGCAACACCGCGCCGCCCAACAGTGCAAGACCCAGCAGGTGTCCCGCCTGCACCACTGCAAAGACTGCACCCCAGGTTTTGCCAGCCTGACCAAACCAGGTTGTCTCCATCCAGTCGAAAAATGGCAGGAGCGATTCCCACGTCGCGACGCGGATATCCGAGCCGGCGATGGCCAACCCGGCAATAACCAGCGCAATACACAGCAGCGTCCTTGGAAACGGTATCGCCATCAGAATTGTTCCTGGCCCGGCACACAGCCAGCAATGCTTGCGATGATCTCAGATGGTTCCTGGATACAGTCGTACCAGTCATAGGCAATCAGCCGTCCGCAGATCACCACGCCTGCCCAGATGACAAGGGACAGACCTGCGCCAACACGCAATGACCTCGGAGGCAGTGCCGATTGCTCCCAGCCGGGCGATGCATGTTTCATGGATCGGTAGAAGAAGTAGAGGTTGATGGCCGCGGCAATCAGAAGGACTACCTTGATTCGAAACCAGAGGCTTTGCGTCGTTCTTACAGGGATTGCATAAAAAAGGAGGATGCCAGTCAGGAACATCACCACAAAACCGATCAACATAGGCCATCGAATCCGATCGGCGAATTGCTTTGCTGGAATCTCAGCAAACGCGAGCCCCAGCATGCGCAGATCAACCAGGAACAGCAGGCCCAGGCTGACCATCAGCGTCAGGACATGGGTGGTCTCTATCCAGTTATAGAGGTAGTAGGATTCATGGATGCTGGTGCTCCACGCGGTCGCATCCAATGCAACCGCGAGGTCATAAAATAGCTTGTTCAACGTTCCCTAGGATCGTATCCGTCACGCGGGGCGCCGGTGCCTGACGAGCCCATAAAGGCACGCTCACCGTTGGCAAGTGTTATATCCCTGCCATTTGCTTTGCACGCTGGTACACAGCGTTTGTCCTTGGCCTGGTAGCCGCGCACCTTGATTTCACTGCCGATAGGCAGGGAGTTGCGGTTGATGCCAGCTCGCAAGAGAGTATTCGGTGTGCCGCCCTCCACCATCCAGGCCGTCGTGGTACCGTCCTCATTAACGGCATCAAGGTGTACCCAGGCATGCGGATTGATCCATTCAATCTTGGTTACCTTACCCGCGAGGTTCACCGGAGAATCGGCATCAAACTCGGCCGAGAACGCATGGTGGGCAACCACGTGCCAGGATCCTGCAGCCAGTAGTGCGCTGACCAGCGCCACCAGGCTTATTCGAATCATCTTCATCTATCCTTCCTCTTCCTGTCTTGCGCCGGCCAGGATGTTGGGTAATCCATAGTTACCCTCATGGCAGGCGTATTCGTATATTCGGTTGTCCATTGGTCGCAGCGTCATTTCACCCCGCCAGGTATCCGTGTAGATATCATCATCAGTCACGGTGAACTCATACAGAATTTCGCTTTCAGCAATACGGGTGAACCGCTCTTCAACCAGGGTGTCGGAGCCCATCAGCAGCTGGTGACGGATAGCCGCCCGGAAGTCTTGATGCGGGTGGAACTGGGTTGTCCGCACCACCAGGGTGTCACCTTCCCAGTGTCCTATTGAGTCACCCATCCAGGGTTTAATCTGTTCCGGCAGCGGCTCGGCGCCGATGCGAATGGTGCGCACGTTGTGGTTCATTTCAACCAGGATCATGACGTGACCCGGCGACTGCACAAACTGGTAGTGATTGTTGTAAAGCACCGGCAACATCGGCGGCCCACCGGTTGATCCAAACCCTACCGTGCAGCGTTCGCCAAGCGGGCGTACCTCGGGATTGTCCATATTGTTCATGAGCGTATAGAAGTTATAGAAGAGTTCCATGCGCGCCATGAACCTGAACGGGATCTGGCCATCTTCAGGATGAGTAATAATGGAACTGCGCGGCTCACCGCGAACCCTCAGCACCTTGGTGCCCGGGTCCATCCAAAAACTGTTGTAACCGCCGACGTTCTGGCCCGCTTCGAGGTCTCCTTCCGGCAACTCATCCACACGCTCGAGGAATTCAGCACCAAACTGTTCGATAGCGGTCGCCTCTTTTTCTGTGAGCGAGAGCTTCTCGATATTGTCCGGACGGGTCAGCGTCGTCACCATTGCGTTGGTCCAGATACCCTGCAGGTCAGGATCGCCCCAAGGCATCTTTGGCGCCTGGTAATCACCTTCTGCAAATGCTGAAGATGAAGCAGCGGCGAGGCAAAGCAGGAGAATTCTGAGCATCATTGCCCCTCCTCTGGGTTTACCGGGTTCTTGCGCAGGTGGCCGTACATCATCTCCTCGACAAACTCGACACAATTGAACTGCAGCAGGCGGGCATCCGCGCCAACACGTTTGTAAAGGGGCATGGATATTGTCCATGGCCTGGTGTAAACCTTCTCGTCTTCGAGCGTGGCCTCGTACTGGATGGTGTGATCACTGGTGCGGGTCAAGCGCTCGGTGACCTTCAACGCTTCGCTGTGAAAGTTACCGGCCCGATCCAGCCAGGTCTGGTCGTTCTGGCCTGTTGTTTCAATAACCAGCGTATCGCCTTCCCAGTATCCCCAGGACTGTCCCATCCATGAATCAACCGGCGGTGGGCCCGGGTCTTCAAGAAAGATGTTTCTGATCGCACCTGCATATTCATAGGAAAAGAACAGCGCGTCCTTGTTATGAAAGATCTGGAACGGAAACGGCAGGTAGGTTGCTCGCGGGATACCCGGCAGGTAGCACTTGATTTCAGGGTCACGGGTTAGCCAGTTGGCTTTATTCTCGTCGCGCTGCTCTCTTGCCCAGTCCTGGTAGGGGATTTCACCGCCAACAACAACGCCAAGGCCAGCGGGCACTGCTCCAACCGCGCCGAGGGCAACCACCTCTTTTGCCGGTACCGGTACAACAGGACCTTCCTGCATCGCCATGGCAGCTTGTGCGGCATGGGGTTCGAGATTGAAATTGGCCCGGCTGAGCGCCTGCCAGACACCATTCAGGTTGGGTTTACCGTCCGCAGTGCGCGGTGGCTCATAAGTGTCCTGGGCGATGACACTGAACGAAAGACCGAGGGATACGAGCGCCCCCAGGAAGAGCTTGAACATGGTGAGACCTCCGAGTCCCACCATGCTAAATCAATGCCTGAATTAATCAAACACGTGGGGACAACCCCCATAGTCGTTGAACGCAGGGTCCCAGCGCCTGACATCCTGTGCCCTGCGCCAGCGGGAGTGGAAGAACTCCATCAGGCAGGGGCCGCTTTCAAGCTGCACCTGGAACGTGTCCAGCTCATTAACATCGTTATAGGGTGGGTATTCCACGCCACTGCCCCAGGCGATACCACGGCTCTCGGTTGCGACGTAGTAAGCCCAGAATTCGGGTATGGAAACCCACTGGTTACTATCGCCAAGGTATGCCTGCTGCTCGCCGTCATGGAGGCGAACTTCACCATGTCGTTCTGCCATCACGCCAGGTGAAATCAGTACCAGCAATATCAATACAGCTCTCATTGTTTGAAATTGTCCATCAGCATTTCCTTATAGATAAAGGTTGAACGCATTTGTTACGGTTTTGCGTGAAAAGGAGAGATAAAAATGAGCCACGTACACGCTGATGAAGCCGCGCTTGCCACCATGGCGGCCGGAAACCCGGATGAGCCGGTCTACATGCTGAACATGCTGAAATATCGCGAGGAGGCTGCGCCCGGTGCCGGGGTTGATGGTATGACCGGCGAAGCAGCCTACCGCGTCTACGGTGAGAAGTTTCAGGCACTGCATGATCGTTTCGGCGGCGAGCCTGTCTGGATGGGTCGCGCTGCCAACACGATCATCGGCGGTGAAGACTGGGATATCGTGATCCTGGTGCACTACCCGACGCGGCGTCAGTTTGTCGCCATGTTCGAGAGCGAAGATTACCAGGCGATCGCGCCCATACGTGCTGCTGCCCTCGCCGATTCACGTCTCATCGAAACCAGTCAGCTGCTACCGAGACCTGAATAACCTAGTCGGTATTTACTACCCACTGCATTTCATCTTCTTGCAATGGCTCGAACCACGTCAGGAACTGGCGCATCATGTCTTCAGGAATGTAGAAACTCTCCGGGTCAGTACCGGTGTTGCGAACCCTCAGACGCGCCATCAGTTCATCGTCAGCCGCATGCATGTAGTGGATACAGAAATCTGCACCAAGTTCATCGGCATGCTGCTTAAACGCGAGCCGCTCCTCCCGTGACCAGCAGCCGAAGTCGAGAATGATATCGACACCCTTTATCAACAGGTTTCTGCCAACGTCAGTCCAGAGCAACTCCTCGATGATTGCGTGGCGGGGGTCATGGTTTGGAGACTCCGCACCCTCTGCCGGAAACAACTTCAGTTTCCAGGCATCGGTTGAAAGCCGCACCGCGCCGGTTTCTTCGACAAGCTGCCTGGCCCGGGTGCTCTTGCCGGCACACGGCAGGCCAACCATCAGGTGCAAGGTTGCCAAATTAGGATATCCTCTCGTAACGCTGCAAGAGCCTAGACGAAATGCCTGAAGAATCAAACGAGCATCCAGATATGCACAAAGGATCCTGCCTGTGCGGGGCTGTCGAATATGAAGTCACGGGACCGATTGGCGATATCACCCTGTGTCACTGCACCATGTGTCGAAAGGAACACGGTGCGCCATTTGGCGCTTACGCACCGGTCAGGTGGGAAAACTTTCAGGTGGTTCACGGAGAAAACAAACTGAAGCGTTATCGTTCCTCAGCCGATATCACCCGCACGTTCTGTAGCGAGTGCGGGTCAACGTTGCAGTTCATTCGTGACGAGCGACCAGGCTTTGGCCTGGCCGTCGCGACACTGGATACTGACCTCCATCGCGTGCCGAACGCGCAGATATTCACAAAGTACAAATCGAGTTGGTGGCCACTGCACGACAACCCACCCGCTCACGAAGAATGGCCACCCCCTCGATCTTAAGGGGGACAGCCACGAGCGTACCCAAAGCTGCTGTAAGGCACAGCGCGAGATTTGGGTTACATAGGGTCAATATCAGTAAATTAACGGAGCAGTAATGGATAACCACGTAGAAGGGAAAGTCATCGTCGTCACTGGCGCAGCGAGCGGATTTGGGAAACTGGTGTGTGTGAAGACCGCCGCCATGGGGGCAAAAATTGTGGGCAGTGACATCAACGAGGACGATCTTACCGCGGCAATGTCTGCCATCGGTGATAACGCAATCGGTGTTACCGCTGATGTCACCAGCAGGTCAGATATGTTCCGCGTTGCAGATGCAGCAATGGACAAGTTCGGCCAGATCGATGTGATGATCAATAACGCCGGTGTCATGCCGCTCGCCTACTGGTCAGATCATGAGGCTGCCGCCGAGGGCTGGGAGCGCTGCATCGATATCAACTTCAAAGGTATCGTGAATGGTATCAGCGCGGTGCACGACCAGATGATCAGCCAGGGGCGTGGTCACGTGATCAACCTCTCGTCTATTTACGGCAACTACCCGGTTGCGGGCGGTGGTGTCTATGGCGCAACCAAGGCAGCAGTCGTATTCCTGTCAGAATCATTGCGGGTGGAATCGCAGGGCAAGATCAAGGTCACGACTGTCAGGCCAACGGGTGTACCGCAAACCAACCTTGGCAGTGCTGTCATCAACCCAGAAGCCGTATCCGGACTGCTTGGCCGCAACTTCGAAACCTACGCACCTAACTTCGAGGCGGCCGTGGCGGGCCAGCTTCCTGCATCGCTCCTGGACAAGGACAGTATTGAATACTTTGCGCTGGACCCTGAATCGCTTTCAGATCAGATTGTTTACGCGATCAATCAGCCATGGGGCGTCAGCATCAGCGACATCACCGTACGCGCATCGGGCGATGCCTACGTGGTCTGATCCGCGCTGCGCTGACCAACGAGGTGCTTGTGCCGCATCAGCAGGAACAGCGGCAATCCGAGGGAGACGCCAACAAGGCAGGTACCTGCAATCGGTAGCCAGATATGTTTCATACCGATGTGCCTGCCTTCGATCAGGATGAAAAAGATCAGCGCGACGGCGGAGACAATCACGTCGAGCCAGGCAAAAGCACTCAGCTGATCACCTGATATCTGCTGTACGGCGAGTAACAGGTTAGGGCCGTTGTTCGTCAGCCACGGTAGGAACTGGGAAAAAGGCAATAGAGTGCCCAGCACACACAAAACACCATAAACATAGATCGCCATCTACAAGGCCTCAAAACCTGTGACAAGAGCAGCCACTGCCATCACCGATATCAACACAAAAGTACCCTGCGCGCCGATCAGTCTAGGGTAGTTTGCACCCTCGTAGGTGCCGAGCCCCCAGGCATGCAGGAGCCGCAGGATAAAGAGCGATGCACCACACCCATGCAGGAATTCTCTGGATAGCCCCTGCAGTTCCAACACCAGCAGCAGGACCAGCGCAATAGGCACGTTCTCAACAAAGTTGGCCTGCACGCGGAGCGCAGCATCACCCTGCCATTCCGGTGCCTTGCCCGGTCGAAGGCGAACATACAGTACAAAGTTCGCCAGCAACACAGCCAGCAGACCGTGCAGCCCGGCGTATATCGCGGTGATCGGAATCCCCTGGCCCAGCAGTTCACTCATACCAGTAATCCCCAGGCCGCGACGCCAAGACCGGCCAACAGAAGAGTCAGTCCGATAAAGCGGTACTGTTCAAGCCAGAAAAAGCCGAACGCCTGGGGCGTGCCCGGTTCGGGTTTTGGTGTGTCCCTTGCGACAATCGCAAGCGGCAGTCCGCCAACCCAGAGGATCATCAGCCCCTGCCAGGCCATCCCGAAACCAATAAAGACAATGATGCTCATGGCGCGACGCAGATTTCCTGGTCAACCAGGAGCAGCTGCACGCTTTCCAGGTCGACAAAGTTAGGTGCATCACCGCCCTGGTCTTCAACCATCTGCCTGGAGGCAACCGCACGATTCGCGGCACCGGTATCAAGCCAGTGCAGTTCGGTGACCCCATCGTAGGCGGGCTCTCCACCTTCGTAATACTGTTCAAGCACATGAGTCTGCACGTAGCAGAGTGCTTCTTCGGTTGCCGCCGCGATAGGACCGTGGTTGTGCCACCAGTAGTGCTGGAAGTCTGCGATACCCATGCCCGCTTTCCTGCGGAACGGATACACCCCTTTCATGCAGGGTTTCAGCCAGTGCTCAGCGGTTCGCATCACGACACGTTCCTCGCCGCAGTGTACGGCGTGTACTTCGGCACCATTGATCAACGCATCGCAGCCATGCTGCGCCGCCTGCACTGCATCAGCAGCGTAGCGGAACCATACTTCTGCGGTTGCGTTAAAAGCGGTGCCGCCTTCTCTGCCGTCCACCTGACGCTCTGACGCGCGGGTCTGCACATAGCCAGCGAGGTTGGGGAAAGTTTCCCGCGCCAGCGCCGCTGCTTCGTCCCCGTGCGCCTTGAATGGATCGTTATCTGCGTGGAGCAGGAAATAGACTTTGAACATTACATGACTCCAAAATGTTGTAACGCTGCGCGTGCAGTCATCAGCCAGAAGATAGATGTTCCAATAAAATAGAGCGCAAAGCGCAGCAACACAACGTTGACGGTGCAGTGCACAGCACTGTGCAGGTAGCGCAACAGCACAAAGCCCCAGGCTGCGGCGACATACAACCCATCTACACTGCCGGTTGCATAAAGGTAGATACACAACACATAGAAGAGGACAGGGATCTCAAACAGGTTCTTAAAGTTGTCGGAAGGATGTCTGACCGCATCCGGCTGAATCCGCTCAAATTCGTGCGGTGTCATCTGCTCTGGCGTGAGGTTGCTCGCCTGGATCCAGGGTATGCGCTTTGCATAAAGATAAATCCACACGATCAGCGTCAGCAGGAATAGTGCAAACACCGGCGTGAATATGCTGCTTTGTTCCATCGACCTGATTCCTACTTATAATTGCTGGATCGCCTGAACGCGTCTGCCCAGTATTGATCAACTGGTTCGGCAATGCCAAACGCGAGCCGTGTCCCCTTATGTGGCTCGAAGATAAAACCGCGCTTACCCCAGAGGTATTTACCCGGCAGCATGTTGCCATTACGCAGCAACTCCAGCTCGGCGATGGGTGCGACATAGGGCTCACCCGTGATCTGGTGCAGGATCAACTCACTGTTCTTTTTAATCACCACGCCTGGCGCTTCCATCTTCCCGACCACCAGCAGGCCAATCTCCACGTCGCCCGGCTCCGAGCGATAACGACGCGCCAGCGCATCAACCTTTTTCCCGACTGCCCCATAGACCGCGTTCCAGGCAAACGCCAGCGGTAGCGCGAGCAGAAACCAGAAGGCATCGCTGCCGACGTTGAGGTACCCCCAGCCGGTGCCGACAAACGCCACGAGTCCACAGGCGTACCACATGAGTCGAAGGTAGGGTTCCTGCCAGGGCCATGCCGCCTTCAACTCATTGACCATTTCAGCGCCTACCTTGGGATAGGTCCAATATCGTCATCGGGGTAATGACAACAGTCTTCGCCGGGCCGCCTGGAACCCACGACCAGCAGCGCCACTGGCGCTTCTGATTTATTGATGAGGTGGTCACCGTTGGCTTCACCAGCAGGGAAGGCAACATAGTCACCTTGTGCCATCAGGTGCTCGCCGTTTTCATCGACAAGGGTTGGCTCACCTTCGAGCACAAACACAAACTCGTCTTCACCTTCATGCCAGTGGCGCAGCGAGCTTGCCGACCCCGGCTCAAGGGTAATGTAGTTCACGCCGAACTGCTTAAGGCCAAGGGGTTTTGTCAGTCTGCCCTCCATGGACCCGGTAAAGAGTTCAGGCCTGAGCAGATCCTCGTAGTCCTGGGCGAGCTTCATCGGCACACTTGAAAGACTGCCGCGCTTCGTTTCCATCAACACCTCCTCAGATCCCCTGCATGGTATTTGGACAGTAGCCTCTCACCAGTCTCCTCAACAGCGCCGCTATTGGCAATCACATTATCCGGATAGTCCTGGGTGATAGCCTCGAACTGGGGGAACATCCGATCAATCATGCTTGCAGATACAGGCAGGTGATTTTCACGTTCACGAACCCGCCGTTTTAACTCGTCAGGTGATACGGCCAGCACCGCGTAGTGGAAATCACCCAGCACAGTTTTGATTTCGTCAAACCACCATGGACCGATGACACCATCGATCAGCACCGTGTAACCGCCCTTTACAAACTCATCTGCCGCGCGGGTGTAGGCGCGAACGATAGTTGTATTCTGTTGCTTCGATTCAGGCGTCGACGGATCGATCAGGTTGACCACATTGTCGAAGAAATCGTCAGTGCGAATGACAACGGCGTGTTCCAGCCTCGCTGCGCAATAAGCTGTCACCACGGATTTCCCCGCACCGGGTGGCCCACTGATGATCAGGGCGGTCATCGTCAGCCGGTGAACATTGTTGATCGATCAACAAAGCACAGCTTGTTGCCAGACGGGTCCTCCACGTAGAACGCGGTTTCGCCCCACGGATAGGCCTGGGTTTCAGCAAGCACCTTTGCACCTGCGGACTTGCAGCGACTGAAGTAGTCATCCAGGTCATCCACCGCGATGTAGACATGATCCGGATTGGGTTTGAACTCATCCCACTCCTTGAACAGCATGGGCGCAAAGCAGGCGAAGATCGTGCCTTCACAGTCGAAGTAGTGCCGCTCCGGTGAAACCCGCTTGCCTGGCTCACCAAAGATTGCCGAGTAGAAGGTCTCAGCAGCTTCGATGTCGAGAACCGGGATGATCACTCTATAGAGTCTTGCCATTGGTTAACCCCCTGGATATCCCTCATCAAACTTTGTCATGGACAGTGCCGCAGAGGCAGCTGCCATAGCAGTATTTTCCTCACTCATTGATCACCGCCTCGATGTGGTGTCCGTCCAGATCAATAATGAAGGCAGCATAGTAGTTTGGTCCATAGTGTTCACGCAGCCCTGGTGGGCCGTTGTCCTGTGCGCCGTGTTCGATCGCAGCCTTGTAGAAGTTATCCACGGCTGCTCTCGTCATCGCACCAAACGCAAGATGGAACCTGGGTCCTGCTGAACGCGCGGATTCATCATACTTAAGTGCAAACTGATCTTTACCCTGTTCCACGCCATAACCCGCAAACCCGGGTGCACTGGCAACGCGGCTGTAACCCAGCTCGGACAACATCGCATCGTACAGTCGGCTGGCAGCTTCAAGGTCAGTCACGGGTAGGGACAGGTGATGCAGCATTCTTACCATGACATTTCTCGCAGCGCCTTCATGACGCCGTTGATCATCGCGTGGTCCAGCAGGTCATCCAGTTCGTGCCAGCCGACATCACGGAGCAGGCGCTGGTGTTCCGGCAGGTGTGCTTCTTCGGGATCTGCACCAAGTACGGGTTCGACATGCGGCGCCGGTTCGCCCATGAGTACACAGTGGCTGACCGAGCGTTCCGCTTCATGAACGTACACGTGCTTCAGCGCAGGCAGGTCAATACCGGTTTCTTCGAGGACTTCTCTTCGTGCGGCCTCGAGATGGGATTCTCCAGGATTGATGCCGCCACCGGGCAGGGTCCAGTAATCCCGGCCATGGTGTACATGGCGCACCATAAGCACTCTGTTATCACGGATGACTACACCGCAGGCTCGCTGGCGAATCACCTTCTCACCATCACTTTTTCACCATTAAAAGTGTGGACACATCAACGCGTGTACGTATTTCCGTTGCGGTAAAGAAGCCAGAGTGAAAAGCAAACTCCCGCTTGGGGTCGGGATTGCCCCTCCAGCTGTCCGGCCAGTACTCCTCCGGGGTCAGGTCATCGATCACGACCATGCCGCCCGGGCTGACAAGATCAGCAACTACAGGCCAAAGGCTCTCATCTGCCGAACCTATACCGCCGCCGTCGGCAAAAAGCAGATCAAACGGCGCATGCTGGACAAAGTCTTCCTGCCAGTCGCCTTGAATAACTTCTACCTGTTTCATACTTGAAAAGAGTTCGTTCACTGCGCCTGCCAGCTGTGGTTCAGTTTCCACCGTGACCAGACGGGCATCCGGACTGAGGTTAGAGGCCAGCCATGCGGTGCCAACGCCTGCACCAGTACCGATCTCCGCGATTACACCGGAAGTGACTGCGCTCGCCAATGTCATCAGCAGGCTGCCTACCTCATCGATGCAGCAGGAAGGACCCGCTGGTACGCTGCCGGGTGAGTTCCCTTCTGGGCGCAGATCGAAGCCGAGTGCTTCGGCAAGCTGTTTCGCCTGATGCACCAAGGGCGGAACATCGATCGCGTATTGCCTGGGTTCGGTCTCCATCAGGTCAGCGTGTCAGTGCGTGGATTGATTCGACTACCGGGACACCTGCGGCCTGCAGTCGTTCATGGGAATGGTGGCCGGTTGATACCAGCATGCAATGGATGCCCATTTCGGTTGCTACCTCAAGGTCATGCAGTGTGTCACCGATCATCACCGTCCGGGATACGTCGAGTTCGTGCGTTTCAATCAGCAGTTTGCCAACCTCCACCTTGCTGCGGGCCAGCACATCAGGGTTGCCAAACACGCTTTCGAAGAAGTTTTCTACACCCTTGGATGAAAGCATCCTGCCCAGCGCCTCATGCTCGGTGGCTGACAGGACAAACTGACGCTTGGTTTCTGAAAAATGGTGCAGCACGCGGATCGTTTCTTCAAATAACGGCGCTTCATGCAGGCGCTGTTCAAACTCACCGCAGAACCTTTCGCTCAACTGCGCAAAGTCGACAACGGAGAAGTCCATGCCGGCTTTCTCCCAGTATGTGATCACGGGGAAGTCGAATATTTCCCTGTAGACTTCTGGCACCAGCCTCGGCAGTTCGTGGTCATCAAGGATGCCGTTGGCCACCTGCAACGAGAGTTCGACGTCATCCAGTAGTGTGCCGTTCCAGTCCCAGATGATGTTGTCGTACTGCTGCATGCCGTCCCCTGGCCAAGGTAATCAATGGAAGTGTTCAGGTTCCAGTTGAAAGCAACCCGGGTCAACTGCGCCTGTCTTTCTTCTCGTACATCACAAACTCGTGCTCATCCATTTCGCGGAAACGCTGGATCAGGTTGTTCGGTGTGATGGGCTCCATGGAATCTATGACCTGCTGCATACCAGGATATTCGTGGTAGAAACCGGCCACCACCTGCACCATGTCGTAATGCATCACCCTGGATCGCTGCTTCAACTGCAGGCTATCGACGTAGACCGCCAGGTTGACGAGATCTGAAACAAAAGCTCTAAAGCGTTCTGTCTCAACCTCGTTTAAGCTCTCGAGGTCCCATCGACCACGCAGCAGAATGTCAGCGAACTCAGGGTCATTGCTGATGCGTCCATTGAGATTAAGCAGTGACTCGTTGACCGCCGACGCCGTGGTTTCTTCCAGGTTTTTGTTGTTCTGGCGAATCTGGGTGCTGAGGTAGATCAGTGTGACGATGACCCCGACAGCACCGAGCACCTCGCCTATCGCTCCGATGGCTTCCCAGTCCATGATCAGACGTGCTGGTCGATGAGGATCATGTTCCCGTCGGGGTCGTTGACCATCAGGCTGGCAGGACCCGTTGTCCCTTCGTCCGCCTCGCTCATCAGCGACACCCCACCTGCTTTGAGCGCCTTCTGGATCTCACGAACGTCGTCAAAATTCTCCAGCGCATTGGCACCGGCATCCCAACCGGGATTAAACGTGAGGATGTTGCTTTCAAACATGCCCTGGAACAGACCGATGACGGTGTCCCCGTTTTTCATGATCAGGTAGTTCTGTTCAACGTCGCCGCCGAACCGGGTGAAGCCGAGTTTTTCGTAGAATGCCCGCGATGCGCTGAGATCTTTTACTGCAAGGCTGACTGAAAACGCGCCCAATTCCATATTACCTCCGGTGTTTCCCGTTGATGTTCTTTCCATGATGGACTCAAACCGAGTCAATCATCCTCCCCGATAATGCCGGACTTCAGTACCGCACCGGACTCATCCTCAATTCTCCAGTCTTTGCCTACGGTGTAGAGTGTGCGTCCAAGTTCCGGGTAATGACAGATGTCGTTCACGACGCGCGTGCCCATCACGAGATAGGTGCAGGGTTCGTCCGATCTGTTGATCACCGAGTGTGCGATGGGTGAACCCGCTGGCCATGCCGCAGCATCGCCCGATGCCAGCAGCGTCTCATGGCCATCTTCGATAATCGTAACGTTATCAGTGAGCGCGAGTACGAACTCGTCTTCTTCTTCGTGCCAGTGTAGATCAGATGATCGCGCCCCAGGCGCCAGGGTCTGCAGATAGGCGCCGTACTGGGTAAGCCCGGCCATGTCGGAGAGCGGGATGCCGGTAAAACCGTCACCTTCGGGACGACGCGCTGATTCAACCTCCTGCTTACGCAGAATCATGTGATCTTACTCGCTGGCGACCGCGTCGCCGACACCGACAATCGCGCCCTCAATGATGCGTGCGCGAAGTCCGGCCTTGTGGGTCAGCGCTTTCACAACATCTGCATTGGTTCGCGTGTCATTTTCAAGCAACGCGCCCAGCGAGGCGCAGGGTTCACACAACTCCCAGCCCTCAAGGATGGCGTCGCCAACACGAAACTTGGATGTTTCCCACTGGTTGAGATCAATCCCTGACGTCACAATGTTGCGGCGCGTGTCTTGAGGCGTGAGTGACCAGCCGGTTGCTGCATTCACGGCTGCGAGGGCATCTGCGTCCACCAGCGTGACCTGATCGTCAGTGTGCGTATCGCAATAACGATCGCCGATGATGCCCCTGCCCGCTCCCAGTTCAACGGACTCCTTTGCCACCATCGAGCCACCTGATGATTCGCTGATAAAAATGTTCGTGATTGATCCACTCATTTGATTTCCCCCCGTCTGGCCCTGCTAAAGCAGCCTATTCTTCTCAAGACTTTCTTCTAAAAAGCTCGCCAGGTACAGCGCCTGGCTGCGATCACCGCCGACGTTCTGCCAGTTGATCTGCAGCAGCAAGGAACACCTTGCCTTCTTCGATCATACCGATATCGAGCATGACGAGACCTGTTGAGATTCTCTCTATTGATCCCCATTGCCAGACCGACCATTCGGTCACGCCTGTCAGTTCGGCCAGCAGTTCGCTGCGGCCCCTGGCTTTCATGAGGGCGTATCCGCCTTCAAGCAGTTCGGCGTTCCAGTCACGCATCAATGCCGAGATATCGCAGGCTTTTTCCGCACACAACCCATCCGAGTCGATGAACTTGTAGTCACCGCTGGCACTGAGCAGCGTGTTGTCGGCGTGTGCATCACCATGCACCAGCACGCAGCTCGACATGTCGTGTGCGTCCTTTCTTTCGGCGATGTAGTCATAGGCCTGATGGATGGTGGTCTGCTCGCAGGGCTCATTCAGCACGGACCATTTTTTCCGGATGAAGTCTTCAAGCCAGGTGAGTTTTTCTTCACCTGTCATGAAGCCATGCGTCTCATCAAGACTGATCCAGGACTTCTTCAGTACACCGCAGATCACCCGCATCTGGGGCTCGACCGCAAGGTCGGTCTGGCTGAGGCGCTGTCCGAGTGCTTCCACCAGCATCGCGTTTCGCTGCGGGTCCAGCTGATAAAGCGTGGCGTAGGCATCGGGTCCGGCAAGCTCGAGTACAGCTGCTTCTTTGGTGAGGTCAGATGATCCAGGCAGGCCCAGTTTCAGGATCGCAGGCTCGTCATCTTCCTGTCTCGCAGTCAGGATCAGGCTTTCCGATCCACCCGACATGACATCGCCAACCGAAAGGCGCCACTGCCCGCAGAGCTCCTCAACGAGCCCATCGAGGCCATTCATCCACGCCCGGCCTTCTTCCCCGAGTGATTCTGCGCGCAGGCGAACCGGTTCCGGCAGTTGTGAGGCAAACCCCACCACTACAATTTCCTTTCCCGATGTTGATGCTGATGCGCTTCACGGCGTTGACGTTTTTCTTCCTGGTACGCTGACAGTATTTGAGCTGGCTGCACCGATCGAGCCTCCGGCGAAATGATGGTGCCGATGACAACCTGGTTAGCCTTGTAAGTGCTGCCTGCAGGATCGCGGATCAGTAAATGATTATCAGCGAGATATCGCCGCACCGTCACATGATCCAGCATGACCAGGTCCACAAAGCCGGTGAGCCACTCCTCGAGGTGTTCATTCACTTCCTGCTCTGTGTAGCTTTTGCGGGGGTCGAAGGTCGACGCAGCAAGCGCAAGGAACACATCGGCATCTGCCTTGACCTTTGGCATGCTGCGAATCAAGCCACCTCGAAACATGCGTTCGAACACGGCCTGCACAGAAGGTGTATCAGCCGCCATTTCAGTACAGCTCCTTGATCATGTACTCGCACTCATCGCGAATATGGTGCACCTTACCAGTATCGTCAGCTATCTGGTATTCATCGTAATAGGTTTCAACACAGACTGAATAACCAAGCCGATCATACAGCTGTCGCGCCCTTGGATTCGCCTTGGCAACACCAAGACTGATGGCTTCAATCCCACGCGCTTTCACCATCTGTTCGAAGTCACTGATCATCGTGCTGCCGACACCACCCGACTGATGCGATGGCAAAACGGTCAACCGATAGATCTCGGGTGCGCCAATTGCTGCAGCACAACTTGCCGGGTCACGGGGACCCGCCCAGTGCAACATGCCGAACCCCACGGGACGCTCATCCATGCAACCGATCAGGATGGTCGTTTTGCCGGCAGCTTCGTCGATCAGCTCATCCTCAACCGTTCGATGCAGGGATGACAATCCCAGTGCCTCGAGCTCGCCGTGAGTAACCTGCGCTGTTGTTCGAGTTGTAGTCATACGCGGATGATAGTGGAATTTTCAGCGCTTGCGTGCCGCCATAGAAAACAGCGCTTACCAGCTCTCATTCATGGGTATCGAATACCGGGATGTCCGCATCGAGACTGAGCCAGTTCTGTTTGCTGCGGGTCCAGTAATGCGCATCCGGCCTGAGCCAGCTGGTGTCGTCCAGCGTTCCAGCCTTGATACTGTTGATCGCGCTGGTCTGGTTGTAAATACGAACGCCGCAGTCGGGGCAGAACGCACAGGTCTTGGAACGCCCGCTGTCTGCAGTAAGTTCAAAGGTCTTCAGTTCACCGCAGGTCAGCCTGAAGGTTGAAGTCGGCACCACAAGGCTAAGGCCAAAACTGCTGCCAGACTGTCGCTGGCAGTCCGTGCAGTGGCAGACATTCAGACGATGGATTTTCCCGGCCAGCTCATAGCGGACCTTACCGCACTGGCAACCACCGGTAAGCACTTCGTTCGTGTCCATTTTTTGAACCTGAAATAAGAGGCGGGGTCATCCTACTGCGGTTTTATCCGGTACACTAGCGACGTCCTTTTAGCGAGAAGAACATGAACCAGGATGAGCTCAAGGTTTTAGTTGGTCGTCGTGCCGCTGAGTACATCGACCCACTGCTGTCTCGAGATGCGATTGTCGGGGTTGGCACAGGCAGTACAGCCAACTGTTTTATTGATGCGTTGGCCGAGTTGAAACACAAGTTCGAGGGCTGCGTCGCCAGCAGTGAGACAACAGCCGAAAGGCTTCGCGGCCACGGCATGCAGGTTTTCGATCTCAACAGCGTCAACGAGATGGCGGTTTACGTGGATGGCGCTGATGAGACCAATGCCAGACTGGAACTCATCAAGGGAGGCGGCGGTGCACTCACGCGTGAGAAAATCGTGGCGTCGGTGGCACGGGAGTTTGTATGCATCGTGGACGAGTCAAAGCTCGTTAACGTGCTGGGCGGGTTTCCACTTCCGATTGAGGTGATTCCGATGGCGCGCTCGGCGGTCGCGCGAAAACTGGTAGCGCTGGGCGGCCAACCTGTTTACCGGGAAGGTTTTGTCACCGACAACGGCAATGTCATCCTCGATGTACACGGTCTGCAGATTCATGATGCCTGTGGCATGGAAGATGAGTTGAACGCCATTACCGGCGTTGTAACCCAGGGGCTCTTTGCAAAAAGACCGGCAGACGTCCTGCTGGTAGGCACCGCAAGCGGCGTCGATGAAGTGAAGGCTAACTAGTTCTCATCCGAAAAGGGTGAGTGGTGGGAACTAACCAGGTATCAACTTACCCGGATTCATGATGCCGTCCGGATCAAACACCTGCTTCAAGGACCTCATCACCTCGATCTCCGCATCTGAGCGCGTGAAGTGAAGCTGCTCGCGCTTCAAGAGGCCAACCCCGTGTTCGGCGGATATGCTGCCACCAAACTTCTGGATGATTCCCAGTATCTCCTCGCTGACACCTTCACAGGTCGCCTTAAAGGCGGCGGTTTCCATGGACTCAGGTTTGAGGATATTAAGGTGTAGGTTGCCGTCACCTATGTGACCAAACCAGACGATTTCAAAGTCCGGGTATTTCGCCTTGACCACCGACTCAACCTCATCAAGGCAGGCCGGTACATCAGACGGTTTTACCGCGACATCGTTTTTATAGGGTGTATGCGGTGTGATGGATTCTGAGATTCGCTCACGGTATTGCCAGAAGTTCTGGCGCTGCGTCTCATTCTGGCTGAGAAGCCCGTCCGATACCCAGCCTTTCTCCATGCAGTCGACAAATGCCGCTTCAGCCGCTTCCAGATCGGCATCGTTGTTGTGTTCGAACTCTAGCAGCACGTAATACTCGGAAGGTCCACCGAAAGGACCCTGCAGGTCGGAGTGACTCAGAACATGACCGAGAGCAATGTCGGAAAAGAACTCAAACGCTGACAGGGTGACGCGACTGCGGAACTCGGTCATGACAGCAATGACGTCGACCATTCTGGGTACAGCGAGCAACACGGCCACAAGCCCTTTGGGCGGCTGCGTCAGCTTGATCACCGCCTCGGTAATAAAGCCGAGCGTACCTTCAGAGCCAATAAAGAGGTGCCTCAGGTCATAACCGGTATTGTTCTTCACCAGCCCCTTGTTCAATTCGAGCACCTCGCCCGCACCGGTGACAACGGTTAAGCCCGCAATCCAGTCTCTCGAGAGACCATATCGCAGTACTTTGATGCCGCCCGCATTGGTAGCGATGTTACCGCCGATCTGGCTGGAGCCGCTGGAGGCGAAGTCCACGGGATAACTGAGGCCTTTTGATTCTGCAAACTCGTGCAGCTGCGCCGTGATCACACCAGCGCCCACGCTGACGGTCTGATCCACGGGATCAAACCCATCAACCTTGTTCATGCGGTCAAAGGAGACGATAAGCTCGCCATTTTCAGCGACCGCACCACCACTCAAACCTGTGCGGCCACCTGAGGGCACGAGGGCGATCTTTTCCTCACGCGCCAGCAGGACAAGCTCCCTTACCTGTTCAGTGCTGGATGGAAAAACCACGGCGAGTGGATTCGGTGAGAAGAAACGCGTCCAGTCCTGCCCGTAGGTCGTTCTCGCATCTTCATCATCGAGAACTCGATTTTCTCCAACAATATTCTGAAGGCGCGTCACCAGTTCTGACATGTTGATCAACCGAGGTAGTCTGGGATCCCTTTATACATCAACTCAGGCTTCAGCGAGTGCGGCCACTGCAGGCAGCGTCTTGCCTTCAACGAACTCAAGAAACGCACCGCCGCCTGTCGAGATATACGAAAGCTGGTCTGCGATACCAAGATCATCAATGACGGCAAGTGTGTCGCCGCCACCAGCCAGCGAAAACGCGTCGCTCGCTGCAATGGCATGAGCCAGTGTGTGTGAACCATTCGCAAACGCCGGGATTTCTGCGACGCCAACCGGGCCGTTCCATAGAATGGTCCTGGACGCACCAACAATCTCGGCAAGGTGCGCTGCTGATTCGGGACCAATATCCAGAATCATTTCATCGTCAGCCACTTCGGATACCGGCTTGGTGGTAGCTACAGCATCTGCACTCAGCGCTGTTGCGACGACCACATCGGTTGGCAGCGGTATCTCACACTGCTCAAGCAGGCGTTTTGCGGTATCTAAAAGATCAGCCTCGTATAGTGACTTACCGATTGAGACACCGGTCGCGGCAAGGAAGGTGTTGGCAATCCCGCCGCCAACAACCAGCGTGTCGACTTTCGGCATCAGTGCCTCGAGTACCTCGAGCTTGGTGGATACCTTGCTGCCACCGACAATAGCCAGCATGGGCTTTTCCGGCGCAGCCAGCGCCTGTTCCAGGGCTGCAAGCTCAGCCGAGAGAAGCGGGCCCGAGCAGGCGACAGGTGCAAACCTTGCAATCCCCTCTGTACTCGACTGCGCGCGGTGCGCAGTGCCGAAGGCGTCCATGACATAGACGTCACAGAGCGCGGCCAGCTTTTTCGAAAGTTCAGGATCATTGGCCTTTTCACCGGCATTGATGCGGATGTTCTCAAACAGCGCAATATCTTCATCGCCAGGCTCGTAGCCGCCGAGATAGTCTTCAACCAGCTTGACCTTAAGACCGCTCAGCTCTTCGATGCGAACTGCAACCGGGGCAAGGCTGGCCTCCGGTTGCTCACTGATCGGCAGGCCTTCCTTTGGCCGGCCAAGATGCGACATCACCATCACATTCGCGCCGGCAGACACCGAGTGCTTGAGGGTCGGAATCGCCGCGCGGATTCGCGCATCGCTGGTGACCTTGCCGGCATCCACCGGCACGTTCAGATCCTCACGGATGAGGACACGCTTGCCAGCAATATCAAGATCGGTGAGATGTTTGATCGCCATATCAGGTCAGACCCTTCGCGGTTGCCACAACGTTATCGACAGTAAAGCCGAAGTGTTCGAACAGTGCACCGCCGGGTGCCGATTCACCGAAGGAGCTCATGCCGACAACGGCACCGTCAAGCCCGACCCACTTGCGCCAGTAATCAACGTGCGCGGCTTCAATGGCAACACGCTTCCTGACTGCGCTTGGCAGTACAGATTCGCGGTAACTTTCATCCTGCGCCTCAAACACGTCGGCAGATGGCATGGATACAACCCGCACCGCGACACCGTCTTCGGCCAGCTGTTTTGCCGAATCGATGGCAAGGCCAACCTCTGAGCCGGTGGCAATGAGGATTAGTTCAGGCGCGTCACCTGATTCATAGATCACGTAGGCACCGCGCGAAATGCTGGCAAGCTGCTCGTCGTTGCGCGGCTGGTTGGCGATACCTTGTCTTGAGAAGACAAGCGCACTTGGCCCGCCCTTACGTTCCACCGCGGCCTTCCACGCTGCGACGGTTTCAACCGTGTCGCAGGGTCGCCACACCGACAGGTTTGGTGTGCCGCGCAGGTTGGCAAGCTGTTCGATGGGCTGGTGTGTGGGGCCATCTTCGCCCTGGCCAATAGAATCGTGGGTATAAACAAGGATGTTCTCGATACCCATCAACGCTGACATGCGTGCGGCATTACGTGCGTATTCCATGAAGATCAGGAAGGTACCGCTGAAAGGCCTGAGGCCGCCGTGCAGGGCAATGCCGTTGCCAATTGCCGTCATGCCGAATTCGCGCACGCCGAAGTAGATGTAGTTGGCATCCGCGGTGTCATGTGCCAGGGGCACAGCAGCAGGCCAGTGCGTGCAGTTTGAACCGGAGAGGTCAGCAGAACCGCCGATCAGTTCCGGCAGCATCTTTGCCATATGCTCGATCACTTCACCGGAGGCATTACGCGATGCAACCTTGCGATCACTGTCCTGCATCTCTTTCATGAGTGCGGTCATCGCCTCATCCCAGTTTTCCGGGAGACGCTTTTCGGTGGTCCGCTCAAGCTCGCTGGCTAGTTCAGGGTAGGCGGATGCATATTCCACATAATGTTGGCGCCAGGCGTTTTCAGCATCACTGCCTTTCTGGCGGCAGTTCCAGCCCGCGTACACATCATCGGGAATTTCAAAGGGCGCGTGTGTCCAACCGAGCGCTTCCCTGGTCGCTGCAATCTCATCGTCACCCAGCGGAGAGCCGTGCGCGGAAGACGTGCCAGCCTTGTTGGGTGAACCAAAGCCGATCTCGGTTTTGCAGCAGATAATACTGGGGCGAGGATCTTCCTTCGCCGCAAGGATGGCGGCCTGGATCGCATCCCGGTCGTGGCCATCCACGCCCGGAATGACATGCCAGCCGTAGGCTTCAAAACGACCGGGTGTATTGTCGGTAAACCAGCCATCAATCTTGCCGTCGATGGAAATGCCGTTGTCGTCGTAAATGCAGATCAGCTTGCCGAGCTGAAGCGTGCCTGCAAGCGACGCTGCCTCGTGAGAGACACCCTCCATCAGGCAGCCATCACCGACAAACACGTAGGTGTTGTGATCGATGACATTAAAATCATCCCGGTTGAAGCGCGCTGACATGACCTTTTCCGCAATTGCCATACCCACCGCGTTGGCAAAGCCCTGCCCAAGAGGGCCGGTTGTCGTCTCGATCCCAGGCGTGTAGCCAAATTCAGGGTGGCCCGGGGTTTTAGAGCCCAGCTGCCGGAAGTTGCGGATCTCGTCCATGGACAGGTCATAGCCCGTCAGGTGCAAGAGCGAATAGAGCAGCATCGAGCCATGCCCGTTCGAGAGCACAAACCGGTCACGATTCAACCAGTTCGGGTTTTCCGGGTTGTGGGCCATGATGTCGGTCCATAGGACCTCTGCGATCTCCGCCATGCCCATGGGGGCGCCGGGGTGACCGCTGGCCGCTTTCTGCACGGCATCCATCGATAGAGCCCGAATGGCATTCGGGAGGGGACTACCTTTACTCATACACTACTCTTGGGGTGAAAATCGCTGATTGCGGGTGGGTGAAATTTCGCGCGTATTCTACCTGTATTGAGCGAGATTTGTCGTCAGGATGAGTGAATATCACCTGTGTTTCCTAGGCACGGCACAGACAGGCTAGTAGAATGGCGGGCTTTTGAATCAGCGAAGTAGAAGCGCCATGACAACCAACTCCACCTTTACCTCGGAATCAGTCTCCGAGGGCCACCCAGACAAGATGGCGGACCAGATCTCGGATGCGATCCTGGACGCGATCATCAAGGACGACAAGGATGCCCGGGTAGCGTGCGAAACGCTGGTAAAGACCGGCATGGTTGTTATCGCCGGTGAGATCACCACCAATGCGTGGGTGGATCTCGAAGAGATCTGCCGCGGGGTGATCCTGGATATCGGCTACAACTCATCTGAAGTGGGTTTTGATGGTGCAAGCTGCGCCGTGTTGAACGCGATCGGCAAGCAGTCCAGCGATATTGCGATGGGCGTGGATGAGTCGGCCGACCACGAACAGGGTGCCGGTGACCAGGGCCTGATGTTTGGTTACGCCACCGATGAAACCGACGTCCTCATGCCCGCCCCTATCACCTACTCCCACCGCCTCGTACAGAAACAGTCAGAAGTCAGAAAATCCGGCAAGCTGTCCTTCCTGCGCCCGGATGCCAAAAGCCAGCTCTCCTTCCGCTACGACGAATCAGGCAAACCGGTTGCGATCGACGCGGTTGTCCTGTCAACACAGCACTCTCCGGATATCTCCCTCGCAGACCTGCAGGAAGCCGTGATGGAAGAGATCATCAAGCCGGTACTGCCAGCTAACTGGCTGCACGCTGACACCAAGTATTTCATCAACCCGACCGGTAACTTTGTTATTGGCGGTCCGGTTGGGGACTGCGGCCTCACCGGCCGAAAGATCATCGTAGATACCTATGGCGGCATGGCCCGTCACGGTGGTGGCGCTTTCTCCGGCAAGGACCCGTCAAAGGTTGACCGTTCGGCCGCGTATGCAGGCCGGTATGTTGCAAAGAACATTGTTGCAGCAGGTCTCGCCAAGCGCTGCGAGATCCAGGTTTCCTATGCCATCGGTGTCGCCGAGCCAACGTCCATTTCCATTGATACGTTCGGTACCGGCGCAATACCCGAGGACAAGATCGAAGCGCTGGTTCGTGAGCACTTTGACCTGCGTCCGAAAGGCCTGATCGCCATGCTCGACCTGAAGCGTCCAATCTACCAGCAGACTGCCGCTTACGGCCACTTCGGCCGGGAAGATGCGGACTTCACCTGGGAGAAGACCGACAAGAAAGACGCACTCGCGGCTGCCCTGTAAGTAGCTGTAAGTAAACCAAGACCTGAAGGCATACCATGTCCCGCGACAAGCTATCCTACAGCTTTGAGTTTTCCGCTCCGCGGGACGACGAGGCAATTGCAAAAGTAAAGAAAGTCCATGCCAGGCTCGGTGAGTTATCGCCACACTTCTACTCGGTGACCTATGGCGCCGGTGGCTCGACCAAGGATGGCACCAAGCAGACTGTTATTGACCTCAATAATCTTGGCACGCCTGTCGCTGCACATATCTCTTTTGGCACGGATGGCCCGGACCTGATCCGCGGACTGTTGCACGAGTACAAAGAAGCAGGGGTGACCAGGCTGGTTGCACTTCGCGGTGACATCCCCTCCGGCGTCAGCGGCAAGGGTCTGCCGCACGCCAACGAGCTGGTTGAGTTCATCCGACACGAGACCGGCGATCACTTCCATATCGATGTGGCAGCCTACCCCGAGTTTCACCCGGAAACACGACACGTCGATGATGAGATTCGTTACTTCAAGATGAAGGTGGACGCTGGCGCCAACAGTGCGATCACGCAGTATTTCTACAATGCAGACGCTTACTTCCGGTTCATGGATAGGTGTAACGCTGCCGGTGTTGATGTCCCTGTCTTCCCCGGCATCATGCCGATCACAAACTATGATGGCATCGTCCGCTTCTCGAAGATCTGCGGTGCAGAGATTCCGCAGTGGATTGAAAAAACGCTCCGAAACTACAAGGAAGATCCTGCTTCACTGAAGGCGTTCGGCGATGACGTGGTCACACAAATGTGTGAGCGACTGATCGACGGCGGCGCGCCGGGCCTGCATTTCTACACGTTGAACCAGTCCGCGCCGACCTTAAGAATCTGGAACAAACTGGGCCTGTAACGGCCGTGTCTGCGCATCCCCGTTTTTACATTGAGGCTGACATCACTCCTGGTGCCGAGATGCCGCTGCCCGCTGATGTCGTCAACCATCTATACAACGTGCTTCGATTGCGTGAGGGCGCTGAAATCACCCTTTTTAATGGTGAGCCCTGCGAGTACCACGCGGAAATCATCTCTGCCTCGAAAAAAGCGGTCACTGTCGCGGTTGGCCCTCGTATCGACATCTCGCGCGCTAACCCCACCCACATCCATCTCGGTATGTGTGTGCTCAAGCGTGAACCCATGTCGAGTGTGCTCGCCCGCGTCACCGAGGTGGGGGTTGCTGAAATTACACCGGTCATCTCCGAGCGATGCACCGTGTCATCAAAGCAGATTGCTTCACGCCATACGCACTGGCAGCGGACACTCATCTCCGCTTGTGAGCAGTGTGGCCTGAACACCATCCCAACACTGAATGAACCGGTTTCCCTGCAGGTGTGGCTGCAGGGACCTCGCAAGAACGAGCGATTTATTGCGTTGCCGGGCGCGGACGCTGCCCCTCAATCATCTTCGGATGCGATTGATCTGCTGGTAGGACCGGAAGGTGGTTTTTCTCCGGCTGAAGAGGCGGCGGCAAAGGACGCCGGATTTACGGCAATTAACCTGGGTGAAAGAGTACTGCGCGCTGAAACAGCGCCCGTCGTTGCGATTACGCTTTTGTCCTAAAGCTGTATGTCGGGGCGCTACTGGATCAGTGCGTTCAGCAGCGCAACTTCAACATAATCAAGATTCGGCACTGACAGTACATCGTTGAGGAAACGTACCTTTGCGCTCTCGGTGCGTTCAATTGCCTCACCGGTATCAAACAGGGTTTCCTGACTGATCTCGTGGGAAACCGGGAACGTCTGGGCAACCAGCGCATAAAAGGGCAGCGATGCCTGGTCACTCATGCCGCGGACGATCACCAGGCTGGCGGATGCCACACTGGCCAGTGAAAAGCTGGCGCGTTCCGCCGTCAACATCTCAAAGGAAACCACCGGCACCTGGATACCACGCCAGCCGAGCAGGCCGAGGAACCAGTCCGGGGTATCTTCAATCCGCTGCAGCGGTTCATAGGGAATGATCTCAGCCACGCATTCCGTTGGCAGAAGGATGCTCTGCTTCTGCATGGGAACACTGAAAACGTGTAGCTGTTCAGTCATGTCGGGTCAGCAGCCGGCGCATCAGCCCTGCTTCTTGCTCGCTTTGGCCTTTGCGTCTGCGATAACTTCTTCAATCGTGGCGATCAGGTTTGCTTCCTGGAACGGCTTACCGAGGTACTGGTTTACGCCAAGGGCCATCGCCTGTTCCTTGTGCTTCTCGCCGGTACGAGAGGTAATCATGATGATCGGCAGGTCCTTGAGGTTGTCATCCCGTCGCACACTTCTCAGTACCTCAAAGCCGTCCATCTTCGGCATCTCGATATCGAGCAACACCACGTCCGGGCGCAGTTCCTGTTCCTGCAGCTGATCCATCGCATCAACACCGTCTTTGGCGGTTGCAACCTCCCAGCCCTGACGTTCCATCAGGCGCGAGGTCACCTTACGCACGGTGACAGAGTCATCGACAATCATGACCGTGCGCACATCTGACACGCGTTCTGGTTCGACCACTTCCTCAGGCGCTTCCCCGCTGAGTTCACGATTCACCTCGTGGCTGCGCACCAGCGCCATCACATCGAGAATGATCACGACGCTACCGTCACCAAGTACTGTTGCACCCGATATACCGCCCACTTCACTGAACTGAGGGCCAAGCGTTTTCACGACCACTTCCCGTGAGCCGATCACCCGATCAACCTGCAGGGCAACAGCATGGTCGCCACTTCGCGCCAGGATCACTGGCAGCGGGGCCACCTGGCCGGCGAGGTTAGGATCATCCACCTTGTCTAGCAGCTTGCCGATATAAGAAAGCGTATAAGGCTGGCCCGCGTATTCGAACATCGGCGCGTCCGGCTGGTAATAGGCTTCCAGCTCATAAGGGCTGACCCGCACAATACCTTCAATGGTATTCAGCGGCACCGCGTAAGTTTCTTCACGTACCACAACCATCAATGCACGATTGATCGAGACCGTAAACGGTATGCGGATCTGGAATTCTGTTCCCACGCCGAGCGTGGAGTCGATGGTGATGTTACCGCCAAGCGACTTGATCTCACTTGCCACAACATCCATACCCACACCTCGACCGGAGATCTGGGTGAGCTTCTGTGCGGTGGAGAAACCGGCATGCATGATGAACTGCATGACTTCATGATTTGAGATCTGCTGGCCTTCAACAATGAGGCCACGTTCAACCGCCTTACTGCGAACCGCATTAACGTCGATACCGCCGCCGTCGTCGCTGACGGTGAGGACCACATAACCGCCCTCCCGCGACAGGCGCAGGGAAATACGGCCCTGTTCGTCTTTACCAGCTTCGACACGTTTGTCTTTTTCTTCAATGCCGTGGTCAACCGCGTTACGCAGCATGTGTTCCAGCGGCGCAACGATGCGCTCGAGTACGTTTCGGTCAAGTTCACCTTCAACGTTGTAGGCGTCAAACCTGACGGACTTGCCCACCTCGCCACTGATCTGCCTGACGATTCTCCTGAGGCGAGGAATCAGTCGCGCAAACGGTACCATGCGGGTCCGTGTCAGACCTTCCTGCAGTTCGCTGCTGATGCGTGCCTGCTGGTGTAGTACGGTTTCAGCATCCCGGCTCTTGTTGAGCAGCGTATCCTTGAGGTCCGACATATCAGATGTCGCCTCGTTCAACGCGCGGGAGATCTCCTGCAGCATCGTGTAACGGTCAAGTTCAAGATCATCAAACGCGGAGTCGTCTGATGTAGTCGTTCTTATCAGGGTTTCCCTTGATTCCGCCTCGATCTCAAGTCGCCTTACCTGGTCGCGAATCCTGACGATGGTTTCTTCCATCTCCTGCAGGGATCCGCCGAAGTCTGAGATCTGCTGTTCAACACGACCCCGCGTGATACTGGATTCACCTGCCAGGCTGACCAGTTCATCAAGCAGGTCGGCAGAGACACGCACCATCTCCTGTACGGCTGTCGGCTCCTGAGCACCTGCTGCCTGTTGCGGCGCTGCTTTCGCGGCGTCTTCGCCTGCTGGCGCTGCTTCTGCTGCGGGCTCCTCTGCAGCGGCCGCTGGTGCGCTGTCGAGCGTTGGTTCGCTCGCCGTTGTGAGCGACGCGAGTTCTTCTTCAGTTGCCGCACCAACAGACAGTTTCTTATAGATCTCAACTCGGCGAATGACCTCGTCCTGGCGCTGATTGAGCAGCGCAAAGAAGTCGTCGTCCAGCGTGACCGGATTCTGCTGAATACCGATCAGGAATGTTTCAAAGTTGTGCGCATACTCACCGAGGCTGTTAAGCCCTGCCATGCGCGCGCCACCCTTCAGGGTATGCAGGTTACGCAGAAGCAGGTCCAGCGTTTCCATGTTGTCCGGGGTTTCACTCCAGGTCTGAATGCTCTCTTCGAGCTCCTCTACCAGGTCGTCAGACTCTTCAAGGAATATCGGCAGGATATCTTCATCAACTTCATCTGCCGGGAGTTCAACCGTGGCTTCAACCACTGCCGCAGGTTCCGCCGTCACAGAAGCCGGTTCTTCAGCAACAGCAGCGGGGGCTGCCGCCGGGGCAGGTGCAGCTGCTGCACCGATCACTGGCTCGACAGCCGTCTTCAGCGACTCAAGTTCCTCGTCGCTGACGCTGCCACCTGTAGACATGCGTCGATAGATTTCAACGCGACGGATGATTTCATCCTGCTGGGCATTCAGCACCGCAAAGAAATCATCATCGTATTCAACCGGGTTCTGCTGGATACCGATCAGGAAAGTTTCAAAGTTGTGTGCGTACTCACCGAGGCTGTTGATACCCGCCATGCGGGCGCCACCTTTGAGCGTGTGTAACTGACGGAGCAGGTTGTCGAGATGCTCGCCAGGCTCGCCGCTGTCCGTCCAGCCAAGAATGCTCTCGTCCAGTTCTTCAAGCAGCTCTTCACTCTCCTCGAGGAAAATCGGCACGATATCTTCATCGATATCATCCGCTGGCAGCTCAACCACATTGGCGGCTGCCTCTGCAGCAGGCGCGGCTTCAATTTCAGGTGCAGCTTCTTCCGCTGGCGCAGGTTCCGCAGAGAGGTCAACTGCAGCCAGTTCAGCAATGATGTCGTTGGCAACCGGCACCGGCTGCGAAGATGCCAGGCTATCGAACATGTGCACCAGGGCATCATGGGCCCGGCGCATGAGAGAAAGAACGTCTTCGCCCGGTTTCTCTGTGGCGCTTTCATAAACACGCAACATTGCTTTAACCAACGTGGAGAGTGCCGGCTGGTTGAGAGCAATCGCCTGTTCATCGGTGTGTTTGAGTTCCGCGATCAGGGCGCTGACCGCCTGCCATCCATCAGCAGCCACGTTGGCCTGGGACAGCAAACGTATATGTTCAAAGTCAAAGGTAACTTCGGGTTCCGCCGCGGCGGGGCCTGATGCAAGTCGGGCAAGTAGCTCGTCAGCACCCGGGATCGCCTGGCGATTGGCCTCGATGTCGGTAAGCGCGGTTCGAATCAGGCCGGCACAGTCACGTGCTGCTATCACGAGGTGATCGTCGGCGGCCTTGTTCTGTACCAGGTAGTCATTGGCAAGTTTTTCGAGCGGTTCAGCCACCGCTGCGATTGACGGGATTTCCGCCATTGCTGACGAGCCTTTTAAGGTGTGAAAGGCAGCCACCAGGTCGCTGCTGACAGCACCGAGGGCTGCAACAAAGGCGTCGATGACGTCGAGCTTTTCTGCCGCCTCGAGCGCAAATATTTCTTCAAGTTCCAGGTCGTCGGCGTCTAACAGGTCATCTGCCAGCGCGGCGGTGGATTCGGCTGCAAGTTCGACGTCAAGCTCGTCTTCGAGTGAGACTTCGATTTCTGCTTCGGGTTCTTCATCCGCTGAAGGCTCTTCACTCGCTGAGGGCTCTTCTTCCGCTGAGGGCTCTTGTTCCGCTGAAGGCTCTATATCCGCTGAGGGCTCTTCCTCAATCTCAAGCTCGATTTCGTCGATGTCGAAGTCGGTATCATCGATATCTTCGACAGCAACGGCTTCGGTGTCTGCTGTCGGTTCGTCCTCAAGCTGTGTAATACCGAAGTCTTCCAGTTCTTCGTCGGTGACCTCAACTTCATCCAGCTCGAAGCTGTCGAGGTCGTCTTCTTCTGCGCTGACAACCGGTTCAGCTTCAATGACGACATCCTCGAGTTCTATGTCAGCAATCTCGACGTCTTCCAGAGCGGCGTCTTCCAGCTCGGCGTCTTCTACTTCGACGTCCGCTATCTCAACATCTTCAACGGTCTCGATTTCAAAGCTGTCATCTTCTGCAACCGCTTCTTCTTCGAGCTCAAACGCGGCTTCGTCGATCTCTACTTCTTCAAGTTCAAAGCCGCTGTCTGCATCTGCTTCAGTTTCTATTGCTGATTCTATTTCTGTTTCTGGGCTCTCAATAGAAAATTCGTCTTCTTCAACGGTATCGAGCTCGAAGCTCTCATCGTCATCATCCAGCGAGAAGGCTTCGACTTCTTCTATCTCAACCTCTTCTGACTCGACATCTGCAACTTCAACGTCGGCAACGTCTTCTATCTCCGCCTCGGCTTCAATCTCGAGTTCTTCTATTACGGCTTCTTCTACTACCTCTTCTTCGACCGAGTCGATCTCAAAGGCGTCTTCCTCAAGGTCTTCAATCTCGAGTGCGGGCTCTTCAACCACTTCCGCAACCGGCTCTTCCTCGATCTCCAGAACCAGCTCTTCTAGGGCTTCCTCTTCTGCAACTTCTTCGACAACCGGTGCTTCTTCGACAACAGGCGTTTCTTCAACCGCGGGGCTCTCGTCAGCGACCGGTGCTGTCAGATCGTCGAGATCCACCTCGTCGAGCGTGACATCTTCCTCGGTGATCTCTGGTGCCGGGCTTTCCTGTACCGGTGCTGCTTTGCCTTCTGCCAGTGCGTCGGCGGTTGCCGCCATGGCCGCGGTTTCAAAAGTGGATTGCTGGCCTTCCTGGAACGCCTTGACGCCTTCCGGGATTTTCTGCACCACTTCGGCGACGATCTCAACAACCTCAGGCGAGGCCTCGATCGTGTTATCCATCACGCGGTTCAGCATGTTTTCAATGGACCAGGCAAGTTCACCGACCACGGTTGCACCAACCATGCGCCCGCTGCCCTTGAGCGTATGGAATGCGCGCCTGACTTCTGTCAGGGCCTCGTTGTCATTTACGTCCGATTGCCACTGCGGCAGGAATTCCGCGATGGTCTCAAGCACTTCCTCTGCCTCATCCACGAAGATCTCAAGGATCTCATCGTCGATCAGGTCATCATCTTCATCTTCCGCTGGCGCTTCAGCTTCAACTGCAGCAGGTTCCGCTGCGGGTGCTTCTTCAGCTAATGGCTCTTCGACAACCGCTGCTTCTTCCTGAGCGGCTGGCTCTTCTTCGACCGTGGCTTCTTCCGCCGCGACTGTTTCTTCGGCCGCGGCTATTTCTTCGGCCGCGGGCGCTTCTGATTCAAGTTCCATCTCCTCAACTTCGTCGGAGATTTCTTCTGCTTCAACCGCCGCTTCTTCGACTTCGGGTGCTGTTTCAGCGGCAGCTTCTTCGGGTTTGAAGCCAACCGGGTAGCCGAGCTTTTCTACTGCAGATTCAGCAACTTCAAGCATCTGCAGGTAAGGGTCACCCGCATTTTCAAGCAGTCGTTCCAGGTAGTATTCAACAGACGTGATGGCGTCTGCCAGGTCGTCCATCTGTTCCAGTTCAGGATTTGCACTGGAAGCGAGCAAAGCGTGATTGACGTAGTTTGCAGCAGCCTCGAGCACATCACCGGCACGAGACTGGTTGACGATCATCAGGCCGCCACGCAATGCAAGCAGTTCACCCGGCAGCGATTCAAGCTTGCTGTGATCAAAATTGCTGGAGATAAAATCAATAACGGCGTCCTTGCAATTGGCAAGTCCGGTTCGGCTTTCCCTGACGACAGCAGCCTGCGCTTCATCAAGGTTGCCAAAGTTGTCTGCCTCAGCGCCGTCTTCACCGTCACCCACCATGGCGCCGAGTGAAGCTTCAATCTGCAACAGCGATTGCGCCATCTGGAGCAGTTGCTCTTCGTCCGCCGTGCCGCTCGATTCTATTTCCTTGATGACCGCTATCTGGGCGGTGACGGTTTGCTGGTGTTCGCTGTTACCGAGCACCACCATGGTGCTGGCGATCTGTTCGAGGTTTGGCAGCAGGTCAACCAGGTCATCCGGGTTTCGTGTGCTGGCACGTACATACAGGTCGAGTTTGTCGGTGACAGAGTTGAGTTCCTCTATAAGGATCCTGGCCACCGCGGCGATGGTTTCATCGTCCGGGCCAACCGCAACATCTTCGGGCTCCGCGTCGACCGTGGTGGCCGCGTATTTTTCCCGCACTGCTGTGATGCGCGCGGTTTCCTTTGCCGCGTTGTTAACAAGTTCGATCAGGGCGAGAGCGTATTCTTCATCAACTGGCGTGGCGAGGCCTGCACTGCCAGCTTCTGCGAGTGCTTTGAGCTGCGCATCCATTTTTCGCAGCAGTCCGGCTGACTGGTTGTCCAGTTTGATCGCACCGCCCGCGATGCCCTCAATGACCGCCATGACTATCTGAGAGAGATTGCCCATCGGCGAGTTGCCGCAGAGCTTTTCCACCATCGCAAACAATTTGACGAGGGTAGTGAGGTTCTCCCGCACATTGTTTTTCTTGAGGATGGCGCTGAAGGTCTGGCCGAACCTGGCGCGAATCTTCGGCAGGTTTTCTTCACCCTTGCCGGCAACATAGGCCTGAACGACGTCGTCCGCCGGCGCATCGGTAAGCGGGCCGAGGTCAGGGCCTGCCGATCCACCTTCGCCGCCACCGGCTTCACCGGCATAAGCAATTCTTTCTTCACCACGTGCCAACCGAAGGTTGTTCACAATCGGCATGTAGTTGCGTTCCGAGTCCTGCCGCTCCCGGTGCAGGCGATCGAGGTACGCTGGTAACTGCAGGATGGCCTGCATGAGGGTTTCCTGCGCACTCGGGACATCCGGTACTGAACTGTTCATCAGCGACTGGGCAACCTGCTCCATCTCTGCAGCGAGTTGTGTTGGCCCTTCCAGCTGCACCATCTTCAGGGTGCCATGAACCTGGTGGATAGACGTCAGGCAGGCACGCATGCTGGATGCGTCGTCCGATGATTCGGCGACTGCTTCCAGGGCAACCTGAGCTTGCTGCAGGGTGTTGGATAACTCCCCGCGGATCCACTCAAGCGCTACATAATCCTGTGTTGCACTCATGTTCTTCGTCTACCGCCTGTACCTTTCCTTACTCTTCCGTCCTACTCGGGTAGCTTAAAGCCACTCACCGAGGACCGAAGTTCGTCCGTCATATCCGCCAGGTTACCAACCGCTGTCGCGGTGGCCTTGGTACCGTCCGTGGTCGCCGTCGTAATCTCCTGGATACTCTTCATCGTGTTGGAGATCTTGCCTGCCGATGCCGCCTGCTGGCGTGCAGCGTCAGAAATGTTCTCAATAATTTCTGCGAGTGACTTAGATACGCCCTCAATCTCGCCGAGGGCCACACCCGCGTCCTGCGCAAGTCTTGTACCCTGCACCACCTCCGCGGTGGTCTGTTCCATGGAACTTACCGCCTCGTTGGTATCACTCTGAATGGTCTTAACCAGTGCGGAGATCTGTTTCGCCGCAGCACCGGAACGTTCAGCAAGTCGCTGTACCTCGTCCGCTACTACCGCAAAGCCTTTACCCGCATCACCTGCCATCGACGCCTGAATAGCCGCGTTAAGTGAAAGGATGTTGGTCTGGTCCGCGATGTCGTTAATCAGGGCAACGATGTCTCCAATTTCCTGCGAGCTTTCACCCAGTCGCTTGATTCGTTTCGCCGTTTCCTGGATCTGGCCGCGAATATTGTCCATGCCGTCGATGGTGTTCTGCACCACAACCGCACCCTTGGATGCGATATCTACCGATCGTTCCGCCACCGAGGATGACTCAGCCGCGTTGTACGACACCATGTCAATCGAGACTGCCATTTCGTTTACGGCCTCGGATACGTCAGCAATCTCGGACGCCTGGCGCTGCGAGGCCTCGGCAAGTTCGCTGACCGAGCTCTTGGTGTTATCGGTTGCGCTGGAAACCTTGCCCGACGTGTCATTAATCTGTGAGACCAGCCCGCGCATCTGGTCGATCGTGAAGTTGATCGAGTCTGCGATCGCCCCGGTGAAGCTCTCGGTCACCGTCGCCTGCACTCGAAGGTCACCATCTGCAAGATCCGCCAGTTCATCAAGCAGCTGCAGAATGGCCGCCTGGTTCTCTTCGTTCTGCTGGGTCGTTTCACTCACGCTGGAATTGGACGCCTGGTAAACCACCACCACAATCACAAGGAACACAACGAAGATGACCGCGCCAATCACGATGCTGATCATCGGAGAGGCGATGCCGCCACCACCATTGCGAATACTGTTGACGAGCTGATCTCCGAGCAGAATGAACTCGGCAGAGTTCACGTAGATTGCACCCGCGGCATTACGCGCAGCGTTCACCTTGCTCGCCTTCTCTATCAGGTCAGCGCTGGCACCGGCAATGCTGGGATAGAACTCGGCAATTCGGACCAGCGAATTCCTGACATCCGCATCCGTTGCGGCGGTCAGCAGAAGATCCCGATCACCATTGGTCAGACCATCCAGCACGCGTTTGAAATTCTGGCTGTCACGATTAAAGGTATCCGGCAGCGTGCTATTGCCGTCACGCTCCAGTGCCTTGTTGATGCTGTGACTCATACGCTCGATCAGGAACGCTTGTCGCTGCACCAGTGCAATCTCGTTGGAGGCAGCGCCCAGTCGCAGCATCGCCGCCACTATCTTGTTGTTCTCCTGCTGGATTGCTGACATGGTGATGGCGAGGTCAGTTGTCGCGTCTTTCAATTCTGTGACGGCAGCACGGTTGGCAACGACAACATCGATCTGGGCTGACATGTCGCTCCAGAGTCCGGATATCTGTCCAATCGTGGAAGCCGCTGAATCCGGCGCGTCACCACGCAGTGCGTTCAGCTCAGCATCAAAGGCTGACTTGTCTTCAGCCAGCGCACCAAATGCAGCGCCATTGCCATCGGAGGCGCTCGCGGCATGTTTGGCAATCGCCTGAGAGAGCGCTTTTATGCGGTGCGCGGCATCGATCTGTTCGCCAAGCGAACCCGCGCCACTCGTCATGAGGAACTGGTTGCCTGCAAACGCACCAATCAGCACCAGCAACAGGACAAACAGCCCCAGCAGTACTGGACTCTTGAAGACGCTTGATGAACCGTTCTGGTTATCTGCCATATTGATACCCTATGTTTCGCTCAGTACGCTCATGGCTGCTAATGCGTAATCGCCAGTTTTTCCAGCCGCTTGTCACCGGCAAGGGAACTTAATGAGAGCACAGGCCATTCCGTACCAGCGATATGGAATGAGCCCCGTACATATTCGTTGAACATCTCCGGCACATCACCCGCGGTTTCCGAAAACGAATCGGAGGGGAAATGCTGCATGCCGAATGAATCATCAATCATGAAACCGAAATACTGCTCTTCGACCTCCACCGCCAGCACTCGCCTCTGCGAACGCGCCAGCTGCGATGCCTGACCAAAAAAGATAGCGAGGTCGATCACCGTCATCAGGCGACCGCGAACGTTACCCACGCCGAGCACAAAATTCTTTACACCGGGCACTCTTGTTGCCGAGGGTGCGCGGGAAAGTTCCCCAACCTCATCCATGGGCGCGACAAATCGCTGGCCCAGGAGGTTGAAGCCGAGACCTGTCCAGTGCGTCTGGGTGGCCTGTTCTGGCGGCAGCTCAATCGCTGACAACCGGGCTTTATCAGCCAGGTCGGTCAGAAGAGAAAATGCGCTGGTTTCACTCATCGCTATACACAACTCTTGATGACACTAACAAGCTCGTTAGCGTCGACGGGTTTGGTCAAGTAGCCTTTTGCACCCTGCCGCTGGCCCCAGACCTTGTCTGTTTCCTGGTTTTTGCTACTCACGATGATGACCGGGATGTGCTTGGTTTCATCACCGCGCGCAATCTGCCTGGTTGCCTGGAAGCCGTTCATATCCGGCATCACGATATCCATCAACACGACATCTGGTTGTTCACTCTGGGCCATGGCAACCCCATCCTTGCCGTTGTCTGCAACGATGACCTCGAAACCCATCCCCTCAAGCATTTCCTTAAACTGAAATACTTCAGTCGGAGAATCATCGACAACTAACACCTTTGACATTTTTCTGTGTCTCCGAGAGCGACCGCTACGCCTTAACGTGGTCTCGTATCGCGCTCAATAATTCATCCTTGCTAAAAGGTTTCGTCAGATACTGATCAGAACCCACTATGCGACCCTTGGC
Organism: Pseudomonadales bacterium; assembly: GCA_963921285.3. Classification (GTDB taxonomy): domain Bacteria; phylum Pseudomonadota; class Gammaproteobacteria; order Pseudomonadales; family Azotimanducaceae; genus UBA9659. Next base: position 2,687,636 of record CAWUFD020000015.1, on the reverse strand, counting down.
CCTGTCAAAGAGACCATCTTTACTCGATAACATAATCACTGGGGTGCTCTGGAAATCGGCGTTGTTCTTGATCAGTGCGCAGGTCTGGTAGCCATCGAGGCGGGGCATCATGATGTCTACAAAAATGATGGCAGGCTGGAGTCGGCAATTTTTGCCAGGGCATCAAAACCGTCCGTGGCGGTGATCACTTCGCAGCCCGCTTTGGAGAGAAGCGTTTCTGCGGTTCGGCGAATAGTCTTCGAATCATCGATGACCATCACCTTCACACCTTCAAAATTGTCGTCCATAGGTCTACCCTAGTCCCAATATTCCGACTCGCGTAGCCGAGATTAAAGCGCGCGATTATACGAAAAATGCATTGCTTCCGGTAAGTTGCAACGCTTTTTGTAACACAGTTGTTAAACTCAATCCATAAGTACCCGACAGCTAAGGGAATTTTCTCAACACCACTTGAGAAGTGGTTTACAATGGAGTCCCTGTCGGCAGGCTACATCCTGAGTGATTAGTCCAAGACCGGAATGCTCACATAAATACAGTTTCTAGCCAAGAGGGGCCTGCATCTTGACCCGCGCACTCGCCTTTTTGATCGATCCGCTGCCATCCATCAATCCCAAAAAAGACTCCACGGTCGCCATGATGGAGGCTGCCCAGGCGCGCGGACACGACGTGTTTGCGCTGAACCAGAGCTCACTTATGGTGCAGAGCAGCAAAGTGATCGCGAAGGCAACAAAATTGCGGCTTACCGGCGAGATTCCGGGCTGGTTTGAGGTGCTGGAGGAAGTCACGCTGCCTGCCTCCGAATTTGACGCGATATTCATGCGCAAGGATCCACCTTTTGACATGGAGTACATCTACACCACGTATCTCCTTGAAATGGTTGAGAAAACTGGAACTCCAGTGCTGAACCGACCCGGCAGTATCAGGGACTGCAACGAAAAGCTGTTTGCGTTGCAGTTTCCGGCATGTACCCCGCCACTGGTTGTCAGCCGCGATGAGGCGGAGTTGCGGGCCTTCCACGAGGAACATGGTGACGTGATCTACAAGCCGCTGGATGGTATGGGCGGCGCTTCGATCTTCCGGGCAGCCCCCGGCGAACATAACCTGTCGGTCATTATTGAGACCCTGACCAACCAGGGCAACTCAACCATCATGGCACAGAAGTACATTCCCGAGATCGTTAACGGCGATACGCGGATCCTGCTGATCAACGGCGAACCCGTGCCATACGGGCTTGCACGGGTGCCCGCCTCCGGTGAAACGCGCGGCAACCTCGCCGCAGGAGGGTCAGGTGTTGGTAGAGAGCTGACCGAGCGGGACCGCTTCATTTGTTCAGAAGTTGCGCCGAGTTTGAAGGAAAAGGGGCTATACTTTGTCGGCATTGACGTCATCGGTGATTACCTCACAGAGGTTAACGTGACCTGCCCGACCTGCATCAGGGAGCTGAACGCGGCATTCGGGCTTGATATCGCCGGGGACTACATCGCGTTTGTTGAAGAGACCTTATTGAGCTAGTGGGACCGAGCGCCAAATCAATGCAATCCACGTGGGCTGAACCGCCCACCCGGACCTCGCCTACACCGTGGCTGCTGTAACCGCTGATTTCCAGGCGCCGGAGATCACACCGGGAGACCGCCTCAGTTTTACCCTGTTTCTTGCAGTCGCAATCCATGCTGCACTGATCCTGGGCGTGACTTTCACTTATGTCACCAGCAAACCCTCCACCCATACCATGGAGGTAACCCTGGCGCAGCATCGCAGCCAGAACCAACCAGACAAGGCAGACTTCCTGGCACAATTCAGCCAGGTAGGCAGCGGCACCCTCGAAGAAAAAGCATTGATTACTTCTCCGAACCGCGCTGAGTTTCATGATACGGAGATAAGGGAAACCGCACCCGCCGCACAGGCTACGCAGGCGCGGGCAATGACCGAAGAAAACCAAACGGTAGTGACTACCACCGCCAGTTCTGAAAACCAGGTTGCCCTCAAACCAAGTGAAGAAGATCCCTCGCCGGTTGAGAACGAGTCGCCAACCGACAAAACCATGCTGGCGCGTGCACTCGAGATTGCGAGCCTGGAAGCGCGCCTTGATGCCCAGCGGCAGGTCTACGCAAAACGTCCACGCATCAAGCGGCTGACATCATTGTCGACCAAGTCGAGCGCGGATGCTTTTTACCTCAACTCCTGGCGACGCAAGATCGAGAGCATCGGTAACCTCAACTATCCCGAGGAAGCGCGCAAGCAAAAACTCTACGGCAGCCTGCGCCTGATGGTAGCGATCCTGCCGGACGGCTCGCTGAAGGAAATCGAACTGCTCGAATCATCAGGACACCAGGTGCTGGATGACGCCGCCATGCGCATCGTTAAACTCGCCGCACCGTTTGCACCCTTTCCCGATGAACTTCGTGAGACCACGGATGTACTGGAGATTATCCGTACCTGGCAGTTCCGCAAGAACAGTTCACTCAGGAGTTACTGACGTGAGCGAGCAAACAGAGTTTTCTTCCTTGCGCGGCCAGTTCCTGGTTTCACTGCCGACAATGCAGGGAGACTATTTCCAACACACGGTCACACTCCTGATTGAACACAACAAAAGCGGCGCATTTGGACTGGTCATAAACCGGCCGCTTGATGCTGACCTGGCGGAGCTGCTCGAAGATCACGACGTTGAATGTGCAGCTGACATACCACTCCTTGAAAGTGGTCCGGTCGAACAGGACCGGCTGTTCTTCCTTCACTCCAGTGACAAGCAGTACGAATCTTCTGTCACCATCAACGCTGACATCACCTTATCAACCTCGTTAGATGTGGTTGAGGATGTTTCCCGAAACGAGGGACCGAGGTTCATCCTGGCCGGTCTCGGTTACGCTGGCTGGTCGGGCGGCCAACTGGAGGATGAAATCAAACGGGATGTCTGGCTTGTCACACCATTCAGCAGCGAACTCGTTTTCTCTACACCGTTTGAAGCTCGTCCCGAGGCCGCAGCCAGGTTGATCGGGATTGATCTTAACCTGATATCACCCACACCCGGCCACGGTTAGTCCAACATGTCAGGTGTCATCCTGGGTTTCGATTTTGGTGTAAAGAAAATTGGCATTGCTGTGGGGCAGCAGGTTACGAGGACGGCGAACCCGCTGACCATCATTCGCGCGAGGGATGGCATCCCCGACTGGGATGCCCTCGATGACATCATGAACGAATGGCAACCCCAGCAACTGGTCGTGGGATTGCCACTCAATATGGATGACACGCCGAGTGATATGTCGGCGCTTGCTGAGAAGTTTGGTCGCCGCCTGAACGGGCGTTACAACCTGCCGGTTGAGATGATGGATGAGCGGCTGTCGACTTTTGAAGCGCAGCAGCGCGCCGAGGGAGAAGAGACCGTCGACGCCATTGCAGCGACGGTCATCCTTGAATCATGGCTTACAAGGTAAGCTAGTACTAACTATCACCCTCAGAAAGCGACAATCCCTGCGCAGCGCAAACTTCGGCTGCTCTGTGCCGGACAGCTTGATCATGAGACGCAGATCGTTGGCGGAGTCCGCTGAAGCAAGCGCAGAATCGTAGGAGATCTCGCCCGCCTGGTAGAGCGCATACAGCGCCTGGTCAAAGGTCTGCATGCCGTGCTCGGACGACTTGGTCATGATTTCCTTCAGGGCGTGCACGTCGCCTTTCTTAATCGTATCCGATACCAGCGGCGTGTTGAGCATGATCTCGATGGCCGCCCGGCGACCCTTTCCGTCGACGGTTGGTACCAACTGCTGTGCGACCATGCCGCGCAGGTTCAGCGAGAGATCCATCCACACCTGGTGGTGACGGTCTGACGGGAAGAAGTTAATGATACGGTCCAGCGCCTGGTTGGCGTTGTTCGCGTGCAGGGTTGCGAGGCAAAGGTGACCGGTTTCCGCGAATGCCACCGCGTAGTCCATGGTCTCGGAGGATCGAATCTCACCGATCATGATGACATCCGGTGCCTGACGCAGTGTGTTTTTAAGTGCAACTTCAAAGCTTGGTGTATCAACACCAACCTCGCGCTGCGTCACCATGCAGCCGCGGTGCTCGTGGACAAATTCGATCGGGTCCTCAATCGTGATGATGTGGCCCTTGGAGTTCTGGTTCCTGTATCCGATCATCGCAGCCAGCGAAGTCGACTTACCAGTACCGGTTGCACCAACAAAGATGATGAGGCCACGTTTTGTCATGGCCAGCTTCTTGATCGCATCGGGCAACTGCAGATCATCAACCGACGGGATCTCGGTTTCGATTCGACGCAGCACCATGCCGGCAAAGTTGCGCTGGTAAAAAGCACTGACACGGAAACAACCGGCAATCGGCGAGTGGATCGCAAAGTTACACTCCCGCTCTGCTTCGAATTCCTGGATCTGCGCTTCCGACATGGTGGAGTGCACCATCTCTCGTGCCTGCTCCGGCGTCAGCGCAGTCTTCGACATTGGCATCATCTTGCCGCTCACCTTGATTGAGGGTGGCAGTCCTGCCGTCACAAACAAGTCCGATGCACCCTGCTCAACAACTACCTTCAGCAGCTTGTCGAAATCGATCATTACTTCACTTCCTTATCTTGCGTTCTGTCCGGTTGACTACTTGAAGTCGTCCGGCATCTTGGCTTTCTCCTGGGCTGCCTCTTTACTGATGATGTTTTTCTCAAGCAGTTCCTTCAGGCTCTGGTCCAGTGTTTTCATACCGAGCTGGCCACCGGTCTGGATGGCGGAGTACATCTGCGCAACCTTGTCTTCACGAATGAGGTTACGAATCGCCGGCGTACAGATCATGATCTCGTGAGCAGCGACACGGCCACCACCCTGCTTCTTGAGCAGCGTCTGCGAGATTACTGCAGCCAGGGACTCAGAAAGCATGGAGCGAACCATGGCTTTTTCAGCGGCCGGGAACACGTCAATCACACGGTCAATGGTTTTTGCAGCGGAGGAGGTGTGCAGCGTACCGAATACCATGTGACCTGTTTCCGCCGCTTCGAGCGCCAGTCGAATGGTCTCAAGGTCACGCATCTCACCCACCAGGATGATGTCCGGGTCTTCCCGCAGCGCGCTTCTCAATGCTTCGTTAAATCCGAGGGTATCCCTGTGAACCTCACGCTGGTTAACCAGACACTTCTTCGATTCATGTACAAATTCGATTGGGTCTTCTACCGTCAGGATGTGCTGGTAACGCGTGTTATTGATGTAATCCAGCATCGCTGCGAGCGATGTACTCTTACCAGAGCCCGTCGGTCCCGTTACCGTCACCATGCCTCGCGGTGTTTCCGCAACTTTTCGGAACACTTCCCCCATACCCAGTTCTTCCATACTGAGAACCTTGGAAGGGATGGTCCTGAATACACCACCGGCACCACGGTTGTGGTTAAACGCGTTGACCCGGAAGCGCGCAACACCAGGCACTTCAAACGAGAAGTCGCACTCGAAGAACTCTTCATAGTCCTTGCGCTGCTTGTCATTCATGATCTCGTAGATCAGCGAATGGACTTCTTTGTGATCAAGGGCAGGCAGGTTGATTCGCCTGATATCGCCATCAACCCTGATCATGGGTGGCAGCCCGGCAGATAGGTGCAGGTCAGATGCGCCCTGTTTCTCACTGAAGGCCAGAAGCTCGGTAATGTCCATAAATAGTACCTTTGATAGGTCTTTTTCCCCGGCTAATAGTAGTATTGTCGTCCCGAATAAACCACCCAAAGATGTATGGCGTCTGTAGTCGTGCCCATTGCAGAAAACTTACAAAACCTGATGGCGAAAATTCGCGAAATGGCCACTACAGCGGGCCGGGACGCAGATGCTGTCAATCTGCTGGCAGTCAGCAAGACCTTTGGTATCGACGCCATCAACGTTGCCAGCAGCGCCGGGCAGATCCACTTTGGTGAAAACTACCTGCAGGAAGCGGTCGACAAAACCGAAGCGAGGCCTGATCTCGCCTGGCACTTTATCGGCGCTATACAAAGCAACAAGACCAGGCAGATCGCGCAGCATTTTGACTGGGTACATACCCTCGCATCAGAGAAAGTCGCTCGCCGCCTGCACGACCAGCGCGACCCCGACAAGGGACCGATACACACCTTTGTCCAGGTGAACATTTCCGGGGAGGCAAGCAAAGCCGGCGTTGCGCCCGCAGAAGTCAGCAAACTGATCGAAACCTGCCTTGCCTACGACAGGCTGGATCTCGTCGGCCTGATGGCGATTCCGGAGAGAACCGATGATGTTGGCGAACAACGGCGTATTTTCCATGCGATGCAGACGTTACGCCAGGAGATCCAGTATCAATATTCACTGGCAGGGTTCACCGAGCTGAGCATGGGCATGAGCCACGATTTTGAAGCCGCCATCCGCGAAGGCGCCACCTGGATCAGGATCGGTACCGGCATCTTCGGCGAGCGAGCCCCTAAAACTACTTAACCAAAAGCAGTCCCAGGAGACTTCCACCATGACAATTGCATTTCTTGGCGCAGGTAACATCGCGCAGGCCATTCTTGGTGGCATGCTGCAGTCAGGCACAGATCCCGCTTCTATTGTCGCTGCAGATCCCTTTGATGAAACCCGGCAGAAAGTCGAAGCGATGGGTGTACGCACCGTCACGAGTAACGCAGAGGCAGCCGCTGGTGCGGACACCGTCATCATCTGCGTAAAACCCAACATTGTTGTTGAGGCGCTACAAAGCCTTGACGGTCCCCACGACGGCAAGTTGTTCGTGAGCGTGGCTGCCGGTGTCACATCGGCAACCATTATTGATGCCCTCGGCGGTCACCAGAACGTGGTGCGGTGTATGCCCAATACACCTGCGCTGGTTAAGGAAGGTATGACAGCCTTACACGGAGGTAGCGGGGTAGCGATGAGCGCCCGCGAGGTTGCCTCCACCATCCTCGGCGCAGTCGGCAGCACACTCTGGGTAAATAACGAATCTGATCTTGATGCCGTCACCGCCGTATCAGGAAGTGGACCGGCTTATTTCTTTTACCTGATGGAGTCGATGATCAAGGCTGGCGAGGCCGAGGGTCTGTCTTATGATGTTGCAAAACAGCTGGTTGTGCAGACCGCGCTCGGCAGCGCACGCATGGTGATGGAACAGTCAGCTGAACCTGCTGAACTGCGGCACAACGTGACCTCTCCGGGTGGTACCACGCAGGCCGCCATCGAGAGCTTCCAGGCATCAGGGCTGGAGGAAAGTGTCAGGAAAGCGGTTAATGCCGCGAGGACTCGCTCCGTTGAACTGTCGGCGAGCTGATCCACTATAATGCTCGCCGTAGATGTTGAGGTTTTTCCCTAATGACAGATAACTTTGCCGACGCCGGTGTCTTCCTGATCCAGACCATCGCCGGGATTTACTTTTTCCTGGTGTTGCTGCGATTCCTGATGCAGGTCTCCCGCGCGGATTTCTACAACCCGATCTGCCAGGGCGTGATCAAGGTCACCGACCCGCCGATACAGCCGCTCAAAAAAGTGTTGCCGACAGTGCGGGGCGTCGACTTTGCCACACTCACCGTTGCCTTTATTGTCCAGCTGCTGGCTATCTGCCTGGTGATGCTGATCAAGGCGGGGTACATCTTTCACCCGGCTTTTATCGCCTGGGCAACACTCAGCATGTTTTCAACCATCCTGGACATCTACTTTTTTGCTTTGATTATTCTTGTCATCGCAAGCTGGGTTGCGCCGGGCACCAATCATCCTGCGCTATCACTGGTTTACCAGATCACAGAGCCGATCTGTGCGCCCGCTCGTAAACTGCTACCGCCGATGGGGGGACTCGACTTCTCTATCATCATGGTCTTTATCGCCATCACACTGATCGATACCTATCTCGTGATCCAACCTATCGCCTATATGCTTGGCATCCCGAGGGGACTTATTCTCGGTCTTTGAATGAGCCGTCTCAGCCTAACCGTCGCGGCGCTATGCCTGTTTGTCATGGCGCCGGCGGCAACCGCAGCGCAGTTCGTCAACCATGGCGGCTATCGCATCCACTACACAACATTCCCCAGCACGTTGATTCCACCTGATGTCGCGAGCGTTCATGGCATTACGCGGGCGGAGAACCAGGTGGTGCTGAACATTTCTGTGCGCAAAGGTGACGAACCCGTCGGGGTCGAGCTCAACGGCAGCGTAACTAACCTCCTGAACCAGATGACGTCGCTCGATTTCTCTGAAGTCAATGAGCAGGACGCGATCTACTACCTGGCCCACCACACCGCTATCGAGAAGGACATCCTGCGCTTTTCGATCACTCTTACGTTTGACGATGACGCGGTGCTGCCTTACCAGTTAGAGTTTGTAAGGAATTACTTTTAGTTCGACTTTCTAGTTCGAGGTATCAATGAAACGTATCGTTCTCGCGAGCGGCAACCAGCATAAGTGTGATGAGATATCGGCAGTGCTGGGTGCAGACTATGAGCTGGTGACGCAGACCTCGCTCGGTATTGACTCCGCTGAGGAAACCGGCACAACGTTTGTTGAGAACGCCATCATTAAGGCGCATCACGCAGCGACACACACGGACCTGCCGGTACTGGCTGATGATTCCGGTCTCGTTGTTGAAGCATTAAACGGTGCCCCCGGTATCTACTCGGCTCGTTATGGGGGCGATGATGCAACAGATGCCAGCAACAATCGCAAACTGCTGCAGGAACTGGCCCACTGTAAGGAGCGCAGCGCGTTTTTTTACTGTTGCCTGGTGCTGATTGCTCATCGGGCTGACCCAACACCTGTCATCGCAGAAGCGAGGTGGCCTGGTGAGATCCTTTACGAGGAAAGGGGAGAGGCGGGCTTCGGCTACGATCCCCTGTTCCTGCCAGACGGCCTTGATTGTTCCGCAGCAGAACTCAGTGCGACTGACAAGAATCGGCAGAGCCACCGTGGCCAGGCGCTCAAAATATTAACGGACCGTTTAGTTGGCGCTTGAGTCTGCTTGCCTCTCTGCTGGGCTCTCTGCTGGCCTGTACGTTCACTACCCGTGGTGCGTGAAGAAATGTCCGTATTGTGACTTTAACTCCCATGAACTGGGTGATGGTGAGCGGCAGGCAGATTACGCCGCACAGCTGATCAAAGACCTCGAACTCGAACTGGCCAGATCAGCCGCCAGTATTTCTTCGGTCTTTTTTGGCGGCGGTACACCAAGCCTGATGCCGCCTGAGCACTTCGATGCACTGCTAGCTGCACTCACAAAACATCAGGAACTGCCTGGCGAGATTACCCTCGAAGCCAATCCCGGCACTGCCGATGCCGCAAACTTCCAGGCATATCGGCAAAGCGGCGCCAATCGCATCAGCATCGGCGCACAGAGTTTTGAGACTTCTGCGCTCAAAGCACTGGGACGTATCCACGAGCGGGACGACATCAGCAAAGCGTTTCATTTGGCGCGCGACGCAGGGTTTAACAACATCAACCTCGACCTGATGCACGGCCTGCCGGACCAGACGCTCGAGGCCGCACTCGCCGATCTCGATGCGGCAATTGCGCTCGGGCCAGAACACATCTCCTGGTATCAGCTGACCATCGAAAGGAACACTGTCTTTTATTCAACCCGGCCGCAGCTCCCGAACGAGGAAGTGCTCGATACCATCGCCGAATCCGGGGCCGCGCGGCTGCACGCTGCAGGGTACGAGCAGTACGAGATTTCAGCCTGGTCAAAACCTGGCCGCGAATGCCAGCACAATCTCAACTACTGGCAGTTTGGTGATTACCTGGGCATCGGCGCCGGCGCTCACGGAAAGGTCAGTCAGCCGGGCAGCCCGTACGACATTACAAGAACCCGGAAAACGCGCCTGCCAAAAGACTATCTGGCAAAAGCGCCACAGGAGGGAACAATGCTCAGCTCGGTGCCGGTAGAAGACATCCAGCAGGAGTTCCTGATGAACGCACTCAGGCTGAACCGGGGGTTTTCCAAATCGCTGTTTGAAGCAAGAACAGGTCTGCCCGCCAGCAGCCTTGATAACTTTGTCAGCGAAGGGCTTGCCAAAGGCCTCATCGAGGTAGATGAAGACACTGTGCTAACGACTGAGCTGGGCCGCAGATTCCTGGATACGCTGCTTTCTCTCTGAAATGATTCCCTTCTTATAACCTGCGAGCGGCCAGGTCTGTAATGGTGTGCCCGAGCCGCTCACCACGCGCTTCAAACTTCGTTCCTGGGCGAGCAGGCGCAGGCACAATCTCAAAGGCCGGATGTGAGCGCATCAGCGCTTCGACCTCTTCCGCGTACGGCACCCAGTCCGTCGCCACGTGCAGCAGGCCGCCGGTGGCGAGCTTTGCTGCGGCAAGATCCATGAAGGGCGACTGTATCAGGCGACGTTTGTGGTGACGTTTCTTATGCCACGGATCGGGAAAAAACACCTGCAGGCCTGCCAGCGAACCATCTGCGACGAGTTCTGTGATGATGGGCACGCTGTCATCGTTGATGACTTTAAGGTTGGTGAGGCCCGCTTCCTCTGCACGGATCAGGAGGTGGCCCACACCGGGCCGGTGGACTTCAATACCAATGAAGTTCTCATCGCGCCGCGCAGCCGCCTGGTCCGCCAGCGAGTCACCCATGCCAAACCCGATTTCGAGCGTCACAGGATTGTCGTTGCCAAAAAGTGTCGAGAAGTTGAGCGCAGAGGTCGGCTCAAGACCGTAGCGAGACCATGAGCGGCTCAGCGCCTGTTCCTGCCCCTGCGTAAGCCGGCCCTGCCTCAGGACAAAGGAGCGGATTCTGCGCTGTTTTTCCACCCTGGCTGTAACGGCTCAGCGAGCCGCAGACTGGAATGCACCGTAGGCAAACGAGGCCCAGCCGACGATGAAAAAGAGCCCACCTAAAGGCGTGATCGGCCCCAGGATTTTTGCCTCGGTCAGGGCGAGGCCATAAAGACTGCCCGAGAAAAATACGATACCAACGATGAACGACCAGGTGGCGATATCCCAGGCAAGTGATCGACCAAATGCATGTACTGCGAGCCCAAGCAGTATCAACGCGAGAGAGTGCGTCATCTGGTAGGTCACACCCGTTTCAAATGCGTCGAACAGTCGGGGTTCAAGACTACCTTTGAGGCCGTGTGCGGCAAACGCACCGAGGACGACGCTGAGGCCGCCAAACAACGCTGCAATGGCAATAGTGAAATGTGGGGACATGAGATGCCCGCTGGCTTAGTCGTTGATGCTCTGTTTTAGCTTACGAAGCGCATTCTGTTCAAGCTGTCGAACGCGTTCTGCAGAGATCTCAAATCTGTCAGCCAGTTCGTGCAGGGTGGCTTTCTTTTCAGTGAGCCAGCGACTCTCCACAATTTCCCTGGACCTGGCGTCCAGTTTTTCGAAAGCGGTCCGGAGCTGTGCCTGCTCAAAATCTGCCGTGTTACGAGCCTCAACCAGTGACGCCGGATTATGTTCCGGGTTCTCAAGATACTGGGAAGGTGACAGACCATCCTCGTCGTCATCCTCAGCATCAAAAGCCTCATCGTGAGCTGACAGACGTGTTTCCATCAACCTGACTTCTTCCGGTGCAACACCAAGTTGTTCCGCGACATCGCGTACCTCGGTATCGTTCATCCAACCCAGGCGTTTTTTTGCACTGCGTAGGTTAAAAAAGAGTTTGCGCTGCGGTTTGGTGGTCGCAATTTTGACAATCCGCCAGTTGCGCAGGATGAATTCATGCATCTCCGCCTTGATCCAGTGCACGGCAAAAGAAACCAGGCGTACTCCAAACTCCGGATTGAATCGACGCACCGCCTTCATGAGCCCGACGTTGCCTTCCTGGATCAGGTCAGCTTCAGACAGCCCATAACCGGAATAAGACTTTGCAACATAAACAACAAATCTGAGATGGGCCATGACTAGCTGGCGAGCCGCATCGAGGTCGCCGTCTTCATATAGGCGAAGCGCAAGGTGCTGTTCCTGCTCCTTTGAGAGGACAGGAATACCGTTTACCGCCTGTATATATGCCTCAAGATTGCCGCCAGGAGACAGCGTAGCAAGGGCAACGAGGTCTTTAGCCATAAGATCCCAGGTCTGTTTGCTTAACGAACCACTACCTGTTTATACGTAAAACGCCAGGTAAGGGTTTCGCAGGGGCGCGAATTCTAGCACTCAGGCCCACTGAGTGCTAATTTTTCGGAGATTTCTTTGAAAATCAAGGCCTTAATGGCACTTAACGACAAGCCGACAGGTTTTTGAGATAGCTTTACGGCAGGATGTCAGGTCGGTTCAATCTCGTGGAGATGTCTGCCTACCGCCAGAAGTGCACCGATGACGCCGAGCATCACGCCAATGAAGAGGATGAGCAGTGCACCGGAAAAGCCCGGGCCTGACAGGGCAAACTCATTCCGATAGCTTTGCGCCAGCGCCTCAACCGGTCCTGCCAGCACCAGGATGCTGACCTGCGTGAGCAACAGCGCTGTGATGGCACCACCTGCGCCATACCAGAAGCCGAGGTACAAAAAAGGTCTGCGCACAAACGCGTCTGTGCCGCCGACCAGCTTGATGATCTCGATTTCTTCGCGCCGGTTCAGTATCGCAAGTCGGATCGTGTTGCCCATGACAAGCACTACGCCCGCCCCCAGCACAAGTGCCAGCGCCGAGACCAGTCGCTCCGAAAACTGCAGCAGTGCAAACAGTCGTTCCAGCCATTTCAAGTCAACGGACACCGAGTCCACCGTTTCGAGCGCTTCCCAGGCTTTTACCCTCGTTGCCAGGGCAAGCGGATCAGCGCTCTCCGGCACAATTTCGATCACATGGGGCAGGGGGTTTCTTTCCAGCGTTGTTAACACCTCCCCAAAACCGGAACGCTGCTGGAATGTCTGCAATGCTTCATTTCGCGAAATGAAGGTGGCGCTCTCCACACCTTCTTCAGCCATGACATCCTGTGCAAGTTGGCGTGCCGCCTCGTCGGTGGTTTCATAGTTGAGGTAAACAGATACCTTGGGTTTACCTCCCCACTGCCCACTGATGTCGGATACGTTGACCAGCATTAGGTACAAAATGGTAGGCAAGGCCATAGCAATACCGATCATGAGCCAGGTCATGACACTCGCCACCGGACTGCGCAGCAACTCAGCCAGGCTGCTCACTGCAACCAGGCGATGATGCAGAAACCAGGACTGTAATCGATCGCCCCGCCCGGTAACGGCGGCGGTTGCGCCCGAACCACGTGTGTTCAATTCTGCCCCCCAACAAGTTTACCCTGGCGCAACTGCAGTTCGCGTTTGCCAAGCCTGGCAACCAGATCAAGGTCGTGGGTGGCGATAAGCACGGTGACACCAACCTGGTTGAAATCGAGGAACAGCTGCATGATTTCGCGAGACAGTTCGGGGTCGAGATTACCGGTCGGTTCGTCTGCAAGGACAATGGGCGGTTTATTAACCACTGCGCGCGCAATACCAACCCGTTGCTGCTCACCCCCCGAGAGTGTCTGTGGAAACTGCTTTTCCTTGTCGCCAAGTCCCACCTTGGAGAGCGCCGCGCGAACTCGCCTGCCGACCTCTCTTGGCCCAAAGCCCGATATCGTCAAAGGCAACGCGACGTTGTCATAAACACTTCGATCAAACAGCAACTGGTGATTCTGGAACACAACACCCACATCACGGCGGATTGCTGGAATCTGTCGGCGCGAGACGTTCTTCAGGTTCACACCACCGACAAAAACCTGGCCCTGGCTGGCGCGCTCCATCAGCATGATGAGCTTCATCAACGTGCTTTTACCCGCACCCGAGTGACCGGTAAGGAACGCCATCTCGTTTTCAGCAAGCTCAAAGCTCACACGCGAAAGTGCTTCCCGACCACCTTCATACCTTTTACTGACGTCATCAAACCGAATCATCCGGTTAGCGACCTCCTACTACTCAAGCAGAGCGGAGACGAACTCCGATCGCGAGAACGGGCGAAGATCATCAACACCTTCGCCAACACCAATAAATCGAATGGGAATACCCAGCTGTCTGGCTATCGCAAAAATCACACCGCCCTTTGCACTGCCATCCAGTTTGGACAACACCAGCCCGGAAACATCCACTGTGGCGAGAAATTCTTCTGCCTGGGATATTGCGTTCTGCCCTGTGCCAGAATCCAGCACCAGCAACACCTCGTGGGGCGCAGTTTCATCAACCTTCTTCATGACGCGGGTGATTTTGCCCAGCTCATCCATCAGGTTTTTCTTGTTCTGCAGGCGACCTGCGGTATCTGCTATGAGTACGTCAACGCCGCGGGCACGCGCTGAGGACAGCGCGTCGAAACAGACAGATGCACTGTCTGAACCAGTATCCTGGGCGATAACCGGTACATCGTTACGTTCACCCCAGGCTTTGAGTTGCTCAACCGCCGCAGCACGGAACGTATCACCCGCGGCCAGCATCACGCTCTTGCCCTCCGCCTGGAACTTTTTCGCGAGCTTGCCAATGGTTGTGGTTTTGCCCACACCGTTAACACCCACCATCAGGATCACAAAAGGTCCGTCCGCGTTTTCCGCCGCAAGGGGTACTTCAACCGGCGCCAACATCTCGGCAAGTTCTTCTTTCAGCGCGGCAAGCACGGCCTCACTGTTATCGAGTTCCTTGCGGGAAATTCTTTTTGTCAGTGCATCCAGGATGTCTGTTGTGGCGGCAACGCCGACATCTGAAGACAGCAGCGCTGTCTCAAGTTCTTCCAGGAGATCATCATCAAGGGTTTTTTCACCCAGGAAAACGTTCTCGATTCCTTCTGTAAACTTGCTGCGGGTCTTGCTGAGCCCCGCCTTGATCCTGCCGAAGAAGCCAGGCTTGCCTTCGGATTCTTCTTCTGCAACATTACGCGCCATATCTACATCGACTCAACCGGGTAACCGTTCAGGATGAACAGTCACAATCATTCGGTGCGAATTATCGGTGGAAAGTGGCGGTCTCGCAAAGTGACTTTCACAGGAAACCCTTCCATTCGTCCGACACCTGACAGGATCAGAGAGACACTGTTCAACTGGTTGCAAATGGATATCCCCGGTGCACGCTGTCTTGAGTTGTACGCCGGCAGTGGTGTCCTGTCACTCGAAGCCCTCTCAAGAGGCGCCGGTCACGTCACGCTGATCGACAAGGACCCGCAAACCGTGTTGCAGCTGCAAACGATCTGCGATCAGTTCACTGACGATAGTGAATACACACTGGTGAACGACCTGGCTGATTCCTGGCTGAGTCACAACACCGAGCAGTTCGACCTGATCTTTGTTGATCCACCTTTTGGCACCAACGAGTTCTCCAAGATCCTGAAATCCATCCATGATCGCAATGCTTCCTGCGGTTATGTTTACGTCGAGACGAACGCTCCGCTGCGGGATGTGATCCCCACCAATTACGCCATTCACAGGGACAGCAAAGCGGGCGCGGTGCACTACGGTTTGATCAACCCGATCTAAACGTCAAAAGCGCGATAAATGGACCGCCATAAACAGTGTTGAAATAAGATCAACCGCCTCTGTATGATTCGCGTTTCGCAAAACTGACCCTCGAAAAGAAGAATGACAACGGTTTTATACCCCGGCACTTTTAATCCCATTCACAACGGTCATGCAGACCTGGTCAAACGCGCATCGACGCTTTTTGATCACGTGGTACTGGGTATCGCAACCAGTCCACACAAGTCACCCAGCGAACTGGCCCTCAGGGTTGAGCTTGCACAGGAGGCGCTCTCTCATATCGACAACGTCGAGGTACATGGCTTTAACGTACTGACCGTTGATTTTGCCCGGGAGGTTGGCGCGACGGTGATCCTGAAGGGGATACGCACGGTGACCGACTTTGACTACGAGTTCCAGATGCTCAACATGAACAGGGTGCTCGCAGAAGAGATCGAAACCGTATTCCTCGCACCATCTGAAGACTTCAGCTACATCTCGTCTTCACTGGTACGGCAGATTGCAGGTTACGGTGGCAAGATCGATCAGTTTGTTCACCCAGCCGTGGCAAAGGCGCTTTACGACAAGCAGATCGCCTGATCTGACTCGGCGCTCTGCTCGCGGCTCAAGCAGTCTATCCCTGGCAGCGGGTGCAATAAACCGTTGAACGCTGACCCAGGCGGACTTCCCTTAACTTCCTGCCGCAGTGCGAGCAGGGCTCACCGCCTCGACCATATACATTAAGCGACTGCTTGAAGTAGCCGGGCGTACCGTCTTCTTTAACAAAGTCACGCAGCGTTGTGCCGCCTGAGGAGATCGCCTTCTGCAGGACCTCTTTGATATGGCCGACCAGTCGGTCATAACGAGCCCGGCTGACCCGTCCGGCCTCACGCGTCGGGTCGATACCGGCCAGGTACAGGGCTTCATTTGCGTAGATGTTGCCGACGCCGACAACAACTTCTGCATTCATCAGGAAGATCTTCACGGCAACCTTGCGGCCCCTCGACAGCGCATAAAGGTACGCACCATCAAATTCCTCGCTGAGCGGCTCCGGACCGAGGTGATCGATGAGCTCGTGGCTGCTGGTTCCCTCGAGAAAATGCATCGAGCCGAAACGCCTGGGGTCGTGGTATCGGAGGATCACATCACCAAAGGTGATATCAATGTGATCGTGCTTGCGGATTTCGCTCTCCGGAGATGCTATCCGCAGGCTGCCCGACATACCGAGGTGCACCATCAGCTTTCCGGCGCCGGTCTGGATCAGCAGGTATTTTGCGCGCCGGTCAACCGCGGTCACGGTTTGTCCGGTTAACACCTGGGAGAGGTTATCGGGCACGGGCCAGCGAAGCCGGGGCTCACGCACCAGTACAGCGGTGACTTTACGGTCGATGATATGCGGGGCTATACCGCGCCTGGTGGTTTCTACTTCAGGGAGTTCTGGCACGAAGTCAGGCGGGTAAACAGACGCTGCTGCCGATGGGTTCGACAGCAGCAGGAGAGGTCTTACTTGATCTTGGCTTCTTTGTAGATCACGTGCTTGCGAGCAACCGGGTCGAACTTCTTGATTTCCATCTTGTCCGGCATGGTTCGCTTGTTCTTGCTGGTCGTGTAGTAGTGACCAGTACCTGCAGATGACACCAGCTTAATCTTTTCTCTCATGACTGCTTCTTCCTTCTTTTAAATATATGAGGGCAGTTGCGGGTTATACCCGTTCGCCACGGGCGCGGAGTTCGCTGACAACCTGGTCTATACCTTTCTTGTCAATGATACGCATACCCTTCGCTGAAACGCGCAGCTTAATAAAACGATTCTCACTTTCCAGCCAAAACCTGTGGTCATGCACATTCGGCATAAACCGCCGGCGTGTCTTGTTGTTGGCGTGAGAAACGTTGTTTCCTGATACTGGTCGCTTACCAGTAACCTGGCACACTCTGGACATCGTCAATTACCTAAAAATTCTTTGTATTTCACCGGGTTACGAGTCATTTGTGCCGCTCTGGCTGACTCGACTGGGTGACCCCGGTGTCGCGAGCCGTGCTTTATACCAGAAGGCATGTGCGAGTTCAATAAAACCGGGCTTTTGAGGAGCTTTGCTATCGCTTAATCGTCTGTCAGATCAGGCCCCTTTCGGCAAAGGAAACCACCTCCAGGTCACCCACCACCATATGATCCAGCACCCGTACGTCGATGAGCGCCAATGCCGATTGCAGTCGTTCGGTGATCCGGCGGTCCGCCTGGCTGGGTTCAGCCACCCCGGATGGATGGTTATGGACCAGGACCACGGCGGCGGCGTTGTGATTCAGGGCTTTGCGGACAATTTCCCGGGGGTGAACGCTTGCCCCATCTATCGTCCCGAAAAACAGCTCTTCGTATGCTATCAACCGATGCTGGTTGTCGAGAAAGAGGCAGGCAAACACCTCACTCGGTGACTCCCGTAGCTGCAGCCGCAGAAAATCCCGCATGGCGTCACTGTCAGCAATCGTCTCACCCCGGTTGAGGCCGGTTTCGAGGTAACGTTTGACCAGCTCTCGTGCGGCCAGGATGGCAGCGCTTTTGGCCGGTCCCAGGCCCTTTGTCGACGTCAGCTGTTGGTGTGACGCGGTAACGAGGCCTCGAATACCCTGAAAATCTTTCAGCAGCTGGGCCGCGAGCGTCATAACGGAAGCGCCGCGCGTACCGGTACCCAGGAAAACGGCAATCAACTCCGCGTCGCTTAAAACGCCAGCACCTTCCACAAGCAGTTTCTCCCGCGGCAGCCGCTCGTCAGTTGTAGTTAAGTTACTCATATAAGTAAGCGACCACTTTCGCTGCAAGCCCCGTTTTTTACAAAATTCCGCAATTCGATATGCTACTCTTGCATCGCTTTACCGGGGCAGGCGCATATCTCACCTTGTGGTGTGAGACATCACTTCGAATCACGAACAGGAACAGTCAGGCCGTGAGTCATCTCAGCAACAAGAGAATCCTTCTCGGGGTCACCGGCGGCATTGCCGCCTATAAGAGTGCCGAACTGATAAGACGTCTGCAGGACCAGGGCGCGGACGTGCGCGTGGTCATGACAAACGCGGCAACCGAATTCATCACACCGCTGACCATGCAGGCATTGTCCGGTCATCCGGTACACCTGGACCTGCTTTCCACAGAAACCGAATCGGTCATGGGCCATATTGAACTCGCCCGTTGGGCCGATCTCGTGCTGATCGCACCGGCGACCGCGGATTTCATGGCTCGGATGGTCGCGGGTCATGGCGATGACCTTCTGACCACAATCTGCCTCGCGGCGAACTGCCAGATGGCAATTGCACCGGCGATGAACCAGGCCATGTGGGGCAACCAGGCGATACAGACCAACCTGCACACGCTGTCTACCCAGGGTGTTGCGATCTTCAAGCCTGGCGAAGGTCTGCAGGCGTGCGGCGAAGTCGGCGAGGGCCGGTTGATGGAGGTGCCTGACATCGTCGACGCGGTGATCAACCTTTTCCCCCGCGACATCCTCACCGGCAAACATATTGTGATCACAGCAGGACCAACAAGGGAAGCTATCGACCCAGTCCGGTACATCAGCAACCACAGTTCAGGCAAGCAGGGATATGCACTGGCAACCGCCGCTATTGAGGCAGGTGCGAGGGTGACGCTGGTTAGCGGCCCAACCAACCTGGCTGCGCCGGAGCGCGCCACGCTGGTCAGCGTCCAGAGTGCGGACGACATGCTCGCCGCCGTGACAGACAACATCGACGACGCTGATATCTTTATTGCCGTGGCCGCAGTGGCTGACTACAAGCCTCTGCTTCAAGCAGACCAGAAGATCAAAAAATCCGGCGAAAATGGCCTCTCAATCGAACTCGTACAGAATCCTGACATCCTGGCCACCGTCGCAGCGCTGCCTGACGGGCCGATGACCGTGGGATTCGCCGCGGAAACGCAGAACGTCATCGATTACGCCAGGGGCAAGCTGAAGAAAAAGAACATCGACATGATTGTCGCCAACAACGTGGCGGATACCAGTATCGGTTTCAATTCTGATGACAACGAAACCACCGTCATACTGAGCAACGGTGACGCTATCCCACTTGAGAAGATGTCGAAGAGCGTCGTCGCTCGGGAACTCGTGACCATCATCGCCGGCCAACACGCTGAAAAATCAGCGCAGCACGGGTAAAGCAGAAACCGTAGAGAGTTACCTTAAGGACTACATGCAGCAACTACAGGTCAAAATTCTTAACCCACGCATCGGTGACGACATTCCCCTGCCGCAATACACGACCAGCGGTGCTGCGGGAATGGATCTCAGGGCCTGTATCGATGCGCCTCTTGAGATGCAGCCTGGTGATACTGTAATGATACCAACGGGCCTCGCTATCTATATCGAAGACCCGGGCTATGCGGCGCTGATACTGCCTCGCTCGGGCCTCGGCCATAAACACGGCATCGTCCTCGGCAACCTGGTTGGGCTGATCGACTCGGATTACCAGGGTGAGCTCATGATTTCTGCATGGAACCGCAGTGACAAGGGTTTCACCATTGAACCCGCAGAACGGGTTGCACAGCTTGTGATTGTGCCTGTTGCACAGGCCGAGCTCACGATCGTTGATGAATTTGAAACAACCTCGCGAGGAACCGGTGGATTCGGTTCCTCCGGACGCCAGTAGGCAAAGACCTTATTTAAGGAGTTACTGTGGCTGCTCAAAGTAATCTCACCAGTTACGGCATGATCCCACTGCTCGCTGCAGCAGGCGGATTTGTCGCGGCAACCCTCATCGCCATTTTCGTGGTCCAGGCCACAGTCAACAGCGGTCACCGCGAAATCGTGTCAGATGCAATCGCAACCGAGGTTGCCGAGCAGATCAATATTCGTGAAGCCAACCTGAAACGCCTGATCACCCAGATGGGACACAGCAAACTCCTGACCAACGTGCTGAATGAAGGGCTTGCCGCACAATCCGAAACTGAAGCGATGCTGACAACCATTATCCCCGATGCGGTGCGCGTGAGAATCTTCGCCTTGAATCAGGCCAAGGTCGAAAGAGATGGCTTCCCGCCGTTTTCATTCACCTCACTCGACATGGTCAACCGCGTTGAGGCGGGCGAACCTGTCAGTCCCGAGGCAATCAATGCGGACGGTCGCTGGATACTGAGCATCGCAGTACCCATCAAGAACCCGGCAGCAGAAGAAGCCCGCGGCACGCTGTTTGTTTATATCAGCATGAAGACTTTCACCGAGGGCGTGGACGTGCCAGGCCAGGTACAGATAATCCAGGCGGTGGGTTCTGCTGCGGCCAAGCCAATTGCTGCGTTTGGCAGCGCCGGTGCCGCCGACGCCGTAACCAGGGACCTTGACAATCCCAACTGGCAGGTCAGCTTTACACCGTCACCGCTGATGGCAGGAAGCTCACCCGGCAATATCATCTTTTTTGTTATTCCCGGCCTTCTTGCATTGATCATTACCGCGGGCGGCATTGTGTTTGCCTCTTCGCGCACCGCCGCCCTGATAGAAACCAACCTCGGCACACTCGGTAAACAAATTGCGCGGGTTGCAGGTGGCCAGTACGACGCCGAAACAACCTACTCCCTGCCCGGCTTCATCGACCAGGACGTAAAGCTGGAGAAATTCCTCGACTTCCAGGCGAGACCTGCAGTCAAGGAAGCGGCACCAGAACCAGAAGCGCCTGCAGCACCAAAAGCCGCAGCACCGCCACCTGAGGCTGAAATGGTCGACATCGAGATGATCGATGAAGATACCTTCGAGGAAGTTGAGGACATCGTCGATGAAGACCTCGAATCCGAAGTCCAGGAAATCTCCGAGGAAGATGTCGAAGCTGCCATGGCGGGTTCACACAGCATCGATCATATCTTCAGGGCCTATGACATCCGCGGTGTTGTCGGTGAAGACATCACACCCGACACGTCGAAACAGATCGGACTTGCTATCGGCAGCGCAGCCGAGGACCTTGGTGAACAGACAATCCTCGTTGCGTACGACGGCCGCGAGTCCAGCCCTGGCCTTGCTGCCGCGCTTATCGAAGGCCTGACCGAAAGCGGTCGAGACGTCCTTAACATCGGCGCGGTGCCAACACCGGTGCTCTACTTTGCAACGCAACAGGGCCTGGCCTCGAGTGGCGTCATGGTAACGGGTTCTCACAACGCCGCTGATTACAATGGGTTCAAAGTGGTGCTTGCAGGGGAAACCCTTGCCGATGCGAAAATCCAGGATCTGCTGACCAGGATAAAGGAAACCAATTTCACCTCAGGCGAGGGTGTCGCAACCGAGACCGATATCCTTGATGACTATCTTGATGCAATAACTGACGATGTTGTTGTGGCGCAGCCGCTCAAGGTGGTTATCGATTGCGGTAATGGTATTGCCGGTAAGATTGCTCCTGAAATGCTGGACAACCTCGGTTGCGAAGCGGTACCGCTTTACTGTGATGTCGACGGTACATTCCCAAACCATCACCCTGACCCAACCAAACCTGAAAACCTGGAAGACCTGATGTTGACGGTTCAGTCCCAGGGCGCTGATCTTGGCATCGCACTCGATGGTGACTGCGATCGCATGGTTGCAGTGACGGCGGAGGGTGAAATTGTCTGGCCGGATCGATTGCTGATGTTGTTCGCCAAGGATGTCGTGTCGAGGAATCCTGGATCCGACGTGGTGTACGACGTGAAGTGTACACGCCACCTTAACAGCGTGATCAGCGGTTTTGGCGGACGCCCGATCATCTCCCGCAGCGGTCATTCTTTTGTTAAAGCAAAGCTCCAGGAAACCGACGCCATGCTGGGCGGAGAGCTGTCAGGACACATCTGCTTTCGTGAGCGCTGGAACGGTTTTGATGATGGTCTGTATTCAGCCGCGCGCCTGCTCGAGATTGTTGGCTCACAGGAAGAGGGTCTCACACAGCTACTCCAGGAGTTTCCTGTTTCCGTTGCAACGCCTGAAATTCACGTGGCGGTAGACGACAGCACCAAGTTCGCGCTGGTTGAACAGTTGATTGCCACCGCCGATTTTGAAGACGCTACTATTACCACCATCGACGGCCTCCGGGTCGACTTCGCTGACGGCTGGGGACTGGTTCGCGCATCTAATACGGAACCAGCGCTCACTTTCCGTTTTGAAGCAGATGACAGTGAGGCGCTTGAAGACATCAAGGGCACTTTCCGCGAACACCTGCAGGAGGTCCGCGAGGACCTTAACTTCGACTAGGCAGTAACGATGACTCTCTCAGCCAATGATGCAATGAATATTGCCAGCGTCCTTTCCGAGGCACTGCCCTACATCCAGCGATTTGAAGGCAAAACCATTGTCATCAAGTACGGCGGCAACGCCATGACAGAGGATGAACTCAAGTACGGTTTTGCTCGTGATGTGGTGCTGATGAAACTGGTCGGCATGAACCCGGTTGTGGTACACGGCGGTGGGCCGCAGATCGGTACCCTGCTCGAAGAACTCAATATCGAATCAAGCTTTGTTGATGGTATGCGTGTCACCGACAGCAAAACCATGGACGTCGTGCAGATGGTGCTGGGCGGTGCGGTGAACCAGGACATCGTTAATCTCATCAACCATGCAGGTGGCAAAGCTGTTGGCCTGACCGGCAAGGACGCAAACCTGATCAAGGCAAAGAAAATGCTGATCGAGCGCACCAGTGCAGACCTGCAGACGCCGGAGATTATTGATATCGGTCACGTCGGCGAGGTGACATCCATCAATCGCGAGGTGCTCGACATCATGACGTCGAGTGACATCATCCCGGTGATTGCGCCGCTCGGTGTCGGAGAGGACAACGAGACCTACAACATCAATGCCGACCTCGTGGCAGGGAAAATTGCTGAGGAACTCCGGGCGGAAAAGCTCATCCTGCTGACAAACGTACCGGGCCTGCAGGACAAGGAAGGCAACCTGCTGACCGGACTGAGCTCAGGAGAAGTTGATGCACTGATCGCTGACGGCACTATCTCCGGCGGTATGTTGCCAAAAATCGAGTGCGCGCTGAGCGCGGTCAAACAGGGCGTTATCAGCTCACATATCATCGATGGGACTGTCGCCCATGCAGTGCTGCTTGAAGTACTCACAGATGAAGGCGTTGGCACCCTCATCACAAACACAAATCGATAACGCGGACGCAATATGAGCGAAACCGGAGAAACAGGGCCTTCAGACGCCAGAGCTTCAGAAGCTACGCCTTCAAAAAACAGACCCTCCCGCAAGGAACAGATACTGCAGTCGCTGGCGACCATTCTTGAGCAGAGCCCCGGCGGTCGTATCACCACGGCGCTCCTTGCTGAACATGTCGGCGTTTCTGAAGCAGCCCTGTACCGCCACTTCCCCAGCAAGGCAAAGATGTTTGAAGCGCTTATCGAGTTCATCGAAACGACGCTCTTCTCGCGTATCAGCCAGATCCTCAATGACGAAGAAAACACGCGCGTCAGGCTTCAGCTGATCCTTTCGCTGATCCTGACCTTCTGCGAAAGAAATCCCGGCATCACACGGATCCTCACTGGCGATCCACTGGCAGGAGAAACAGAGCGCTTAAGGATTCGCGTTAACCAGCTGTTCGAACGTATCGAAACGCAGCTCAAGCAAGTGCTGAGAGAAATGCCGATGCGAGGGGAGGGCGAGCTTGCCGCAGATCCTTCCGCGGCTGCCAATCTCCTGCTGAGTACCGTGGAAGGTCGAATCAGCCAGTACGTGAGAAGTGATTTCGAGAAACGTCCGACCGAGAACTGGAACGAACAGTGGCAGCTGCTGATGCAGGTGCTGGCGAAGCGGGGTTAACGTTTCAGGCTGTAAAGCTCTTTGACGCGTTTGAGATCGGCCGCATAGGAAACCCGCAGCGCTTCCTTTTCTTCTTCTTTCTTCTGGATCTCTGACTCTATCTGGAGAATACGGTTCTCGATGGTCCGTATGCGCGCAAGCCGGTCGCGACTGATAGTGCCACCTGCCCGTTCAATATCAGCCAGCGCTGATTCAAGCTGGCGCTTTTGCGTTTCGAGACGGGTGATATTGCCTTTCTGCGTTTCAATCAGGCCGTCAATGGATGAGACCTTGGCATCCAGCGCCCTTAAGACGTCGTTGGGAGAACCGTACAGGCGCATCAGGTTCTGGTCAGCAATCTCGCGCTCGCGACGTTCACGCTCGAGGCGCTCCTGTTCAGCAAGCTTGCGATCACGCTCGCGGATCTCTTCTTCGGAGAGCGCCCTTGGCACCACTTCGAGGATGCGGCCATCAAGGGAGAGGATGGTGTAGCCGTTTTTCACGTAACGGGCAGGGACGTGCGAGTCGAGTACGGTCACGCCGTCTTCGTTCAGGTATTTGTAGAGCTCCGCAGCAGCGCCCTGGGATGTAAAGAGAAACATCATCCCGGTGACTAGGAAAACTGCTGTATAACCTCGGTGCATTTACGCTGCCTTGATGCCGTACTGTTCTCGATAACGCATGATGTTATCGATCTCCTGCTGGTATTGGCCTTTGTTCGAGAGGTACTCGACGATATCTTCTAACTTTACGACGCTGATCACTGAAAAACCATAATCCCGCTCAACTTCCTGTATTGCGGACAGCTCTCCCGTACCACGTTCCTGCCGGTCTATCGCTACCATCACACCGGCTGCTATTGCAGCGGTGCCTTCAAAGAGGGTCATCACCTCTCGAATAGCGGTACCGGCTGTGATGACATCATCCACGATGATCACATCGCCTTTCAATTCCGACCCGACGAGCTGACCGCCTTCGCCGTGATCCTTGGCTTCCTTGCGATTGAACACGTAGGGGATATCCTTCTGATATCTTTCTGACATTGCGATAGCAGCAGCCGATACCAGCGGGATACCCTTGTAGGCGGGCCCAAACAGGCAATCGCAGGCTATGCCACTATCTTCCAGGGCGTCCGCATAAAACCCACCGAGGCGTCTCAGCGCGGCGCCCGTGTTAAAAAGACCGGCGTTGAAGAAATATGGACTAAGTCGTCCACTTTTGAGCTCAAACTCACCAAACCTCATCACACCCTGCTCAAGGGCGAAGTCGAGGAACGCTGTTTTGTAGGAAGGCAACATTGTCATGCCTCCAGCGCGGCACGCTGCAGCGCCTGCAGCTCCATCGCGCCTTTTTCAGCAAGTCGCAACATTTCGCTCAGTTCGCCGTGGCTGAACGGTTCATCTTCCGCCGTCCCCTGTATTTCGATAAACCTGCCGTCTTCTGTCATCACCACGTTCATGTCGGTATCTGCGCGTGAATCCTCTGTATATTCGAGGTCCAGCACCGGCGTACCATCAACAATGCCGACTGACACGGCCGATACCAGCTGCATCTTCACATCAATACCGAGACTTTTTACCGCATCATGCAACGCCACACAGGCGCCTGTGATTGAGGCAGTCCTGGTGCCGCCATCCGCCTGGATGACATCACAGTCGATTCTTACAGTGACTTCACCAATAGCGTCCATATCGACCGCCGCGCGCAGCGAGCGACCGATCAACCGCTGGATTTCCACTGTGCGCCCGCCCTGTTTGCCTCGTGCCGCCTCGCGATCCATACGCGTGTTGGTTGAACGGGGCAACATGCCATACTCGGAGGTGATCCAGCCACGTCCCTGGCCGCGCAGGAAGCCCGGCACACTCTGCTCCACCGATGCGGTGCAGATGACACGTGTGTCGCCAAAGCCGATCAGGACCGAGCCTTCCGCATGTTTATTAAAATTCCTGTCGATGCTCACCTGCCTCAACGCGTCCGGCGCGCGGCTGCCACGAAATCCTGTCATTACTTCTCCATAAACCTTTATGTACTGATTGTTCCTATTATACTTGTCGCCCCTGAACGATGGGTTAATGTTGAGACGTAATGACAAAAAGTATGACGGCATTTGCGAGAGTCGAAAAAGAGACTTTCGTCTGGGAAATCCGTTCGGTTAACCACCGTTACCTGGACGCTTCGTTCCGAATGCCGGAAAACCTGCGTCACCTGGAAACCGCGCTGAAGGCAAAGTTCCGCAACCGGGTGCACCGCGGCAAACTCGACTGCACCCTGAAGATCACCGGCACCAGCAGAAAAGAAGCCATCGAGATCAACGAGGATCTGGTCAGACAGCTGACCGGCGCGCTCGACAAAGTGGCAGAGCTGTCCGGGCTTAATGCGCCCACCGATGCATTGCAGTTGATGAAATGGCCGGACGTGATCGTCAACGAAGGATCGGATGATGAGCTTGGCAAGATGGTCACCGCAGGATTCAGCGAAGCGGTTGAAGCACTCGTTGAGATGCGGTCCCGCGAGGGCGAAGAGCTGGCCAATGTAATCGCCGATAAACTGGCCGAAATCGAGACCATCGTGGTTGCGGTCAGGGATGAGGCGCCAAAGATCGAAGCCAGCCAGGCGGAGAAGCTGCGCAGCCGTATCGATAGCCTCAATCTCGAGGTGGACCCGGCCCGTCTCGAAACCGAGCTGGTCATACTCGCCCAGAAACAGGATGTCATGGAGGAGCTTGATCGCCTGGATACACACATCGCGGAAGTGCGCCGTAACCTCGGCCTCGCTGAGCCGGTCGGCCGGCGACTCGACTTCCTCATGCAGGAACTGAACCGGGAGGCCAATACCCTGTCTTCAAAGGCAGTGGTTGCCGGGACCACCATGCATGCGGTCGACCTGAAGGTGATCATTGAACAGATGCGTGAGCAGATCCAGAACATCGAATAGCAAGCATGAGTGTCGAATCTTCCGAATCTTACATAGGCAACCTGTTTGTTGTTTCCGCACCATCAGGTGCTGGCAAGACATCACTGGTCAAGGCACTGGTTTCAAGTGACGACAACATCGGTGTCGCTGTATCACACACCACGCGCAAACAAAGACCGGAAGAGCAGGACGGCGTGAACTACCATTTCACGGACGAGGCTCAATTCAACGCCATGGTTGAGGCGGGAGAGTTCCTGGAGTGGGCACGGGTATTCGACAATCTGTATGGCACCAGCCGCGGCGCTGTTGAAAGCGTCCTGGCAGAAGGTAAACACCTGGTGCTGGAAATTGACTGGCAGGGCGCGGAACAGATTCGCAAAACTCTGTCAGCGGCGCAGACCATCTTCATCTTCCCGCCCTCATATCAGGCATTGGAGCAGCGCCTGATCGCCCGGGGCCAGGATGACGATGCAACGGTTGGGCGCAGGATGGCCTCGGCACTCGAGGAGACCAGCCACTACCGGGAGTTTGACTACCTGATCGTGAACGACGTATTTGAGACGGCACTTGCTGAAATGAGCCAGATCGTACACGGCGATGGCGATCAATTTCGCCGCGAATCGCAGCTGGAGCGGCTTTCAGGGCTTATTGGGGATTTACTGCCGCAATCAAAGCCGTAATATTGTCTATTCAGGTCAATGTGGCTACAGTGCGTGGTCCTTCGAGCCGGTACGCTTGAAAAAGACTTACCGAATCACCAAATTTAACCGTCATTGGTCCACAACTGGGCCTGAATACCGGAGCAAGACATGGCACGAGTAACCGTTGAAGATTGTCTGGAAAACGTTGATAACCGATTTGAACTGGTCATGGTTTCCAGCAAGCGTGCACGCCAGATCGCAACCGAGGGTAAAGACCCGCTGGTTCCGCTTGAGAACGACAAGCCGACAGTACTGGCGCTTCGAGAAATCGCTGAGGGACTGGTTAACGCGAGTATCCTCGACGAGCCAACACAGGAAGAAACTGAGGCACTGGCTCTTAGTGCCGTGCAGGATGGCTTTGAGCAACACGAGCAGGAATTTAAAGAGTTCTAATACCCAGCCGGGCTTTCGTCCCGGCGATTCTTCCGCGCCCGGTGCTCTGACCTATGGGGCACCGGCACAATGCTAACCATAGACAGCTTCGCCGAAGACCTCGGCACCTATCTCGAACCGGAACAGATCTCGCAGGTCGTCAAGGCCTATCACTTTGCTGACGCCGCGCATGAGGGGCAGAAGCGCAAGTCCGGTGAACCCTACATCACGCATCCACTTGCGGTGGCAAACATCCTTGCCGACATGCATATGGATCACCAGTGCCTGATGGCAGCACTGCTACACGACGTCATCGAAGACACCAGTATTCCCAAGCATACCCTCGGCCAGGAGTTTGATGAGGATGTGGCAGAACTGGTTGATGGCGTCAGCAAGCTGAAAAACATATTCCAGTCGCGCGCTGAAGCCCAGGCTGAAAACTTCCAGAAGATGACGCTCGCCATGGCGAAGGACATCCGCGTCATTCTCGTTAAGCTGGCGGATCGTCTCCACAACATGCGAACGCTGGGTCACCTTTCCGCGGAGAAGCGCAGGCGCATCGCCAAGGAGACCCTTGAGATCTACGCGCCGATTGCGCTACGCCTCGGCATGAACAATATCCGCATGGAGTTTGAGGAACTCGGCTTCAAAGCACTCTACCCGCTGCGCTCATCCATGATCGAGAAGGCGGTGAAACGTGCCCGTGGCAACCGCAAGGAAGTGGTCAGCAAAATCCAGGCGTCGATAGAAGGCTGCCTTGAGCGTGAAGGTATCAAGGCGCACGTGTTCGGGCGTGAAAAACACCTGTACAGCATTTACGACAAGATGCGCAGTAAGCGTAAGTCCTTCAACGAAATCATGGATGTGTACGCGTTCCGCATCCTCGTCGATTCGGTGGATCACTGCTATCGCACGCTGGGCGCCGTACATAACCTCTACAAGCCCGTGGCCGGTCGCTTCAAGGATTACGTTGCGATACCGAAGGCCAACGGCTACCAGTCGCTGCATACCACACTGTTCGGCATGCACGGCATCCCGATAGAAATCCAGATTCGCACCCACGACATGGAGATGGTGGCGAACAACGGTATCGCAGGACACTACCTGTACAAGACAAGTGATGATTCCGAGTCCGGCTCACATCAGCGGGCACGGGAATGGATGAAAGGCCTGCTCGCGATCCAGCAGAGCGCCGGTAACTCCATGGAGTTCATCGAGAACGTTAAGATCGACCTCTTCCCTGATGAGGTTTATCTCTTTACACCGGCGGGTGAGATTTTTGATCTGCCGCAGGGGTCAACGCCCATTGATTTCGCCTACGCAGTACACACCGACATCGGCAACAGCTGTGTCGCATGCCGCATTGACCGGCGCCTGGCACCTTTGTCAGCGACACTGGAGAGCGGCCAGACCGTTGAGATTATTACCGCGCCCGGCGCACAGCCGAACCCGGCGTGGTTGAGCTTTATCGTCACCGGCAAAGCCAGGGCAAGCATTCGCCACGCGCTGAAACAGCAACAGGCGCAGGAATCCACCTCGCTCGGACGACGACTGCTGGAACGAACGCTTGAGCAACAGCAACATGAGTTGAAGGACATCAAGCCCAGGCGTCTCGCGGCAGTACTGGAGGAACGCAAACTCGATTCCCTCGATGACCTGCTGGCGGAAATCGGCATCGGCAACCAGATGGCCAACGTTGTAGCACGCCGGCTGATTTCTGATGCTGACGATGAGTTAACCGTACACACAGACGGACCACTCGCGATCCGTGGCACCGAGGGCCTGGTGGTGACCTATGGTAAATGCTGCCACCCGATACCGGGAGATCCCATCATCGGTCATGTTTCCGCCGGTCGTGGCATCGTGATCCATCTTGAGTCCTGCAAAAACATGATGGAACTTCGCGACAAAGCGGAAGAAGTCATGGCGGTTCGATGGGACGCCGATGTTAACCAGGAGTTTTCTGTTGAGCTACGTGTCGAACTGGAACACGAACGCCACGTCATTGCCGTGATAGCATCAACCGTGACAACGGCAGAAGCCAATATCGAACGCATCAACATGATTGAAAAAGACGCGCATCTCGGCGTCGTTAATATGGTGATATCCGTACTGGATCGTATTCATCTCGCTAACGTGATCAAGCGACTGCGCGCGATCAAAGGTATCAACAAGATCGTGCGGGTCCGCAACTAACGAACCACAGCGCACAAAACACAGGTCAGGATAACAACTTGAAAACCATCAGCACCGACAAGGCACCTGAGGCTATCGGCACCTATTCCCAGGCGACCGTACATGGCAATACGGTTTATATCAGCGGACAGATTCCACTCGACCCTGTCAGCATGACCCTTGTTGATGGTGATATAGAAACCCAGATCAGGCAGGTGTTTGCGAACCTCGCCGCCATTGCCGAAGCCGCAGGCACGTCACTGTCGAACTCATTGAAACTGAATGTCTATCTAACCGATCTCGCTAATTTTGCCTCGGTTAATGAAGTAATGGCGGACATCTTCGAAGCGCCTTACCCCGCCCGCGCGGCGATCCAGGTGTCCGCGCTACCAAAGGATGCCCAGGTCGAAGTTGACGCCATCGTCGCGCTGGATTGATCGACGCATTGGCTGACCTCGCGTCAATCAGCGTTACTACACTCAAAGGTGTAGGCCCGGCACTTGCCAAAAAGCTCGCTAAGCTGGGTATCGAATCCGTCCAGGATGTGCTGTTTCATTTGCCTTTCCGCTACGAGGATCGCACACGCATCACGCCAATCGGCACCGTTCGTCCCGGCGAAAGCTATGTGCTTGAAGGTGAAATTGTCGCCTGCGATATCGCCTTCGGTCGCCGCCGCAGCCTGCTGGCTTACATGCAGGATTCAACCGGGAAGATCGCGCTGCGGTTTTATCACTTCTCCAAGGCCCAGCAGAACAACCTGAAGAACGCAGGTTCTGTTCGGTGTTTTGGCGAAGTGAGAAATGGTGCGGCCGGCTATGAGATCTACCACCCGGAATATACAAAGCTTGATGCCGCCCAGGAAATGGACGATGCATTAACCCCGATCTACCCCGCAACAGAAGGTGTCAGCCAGGCACGTTATCGCGCCATGGCGGAACAAGCGGCGGCACTGCTGGATCGCCACGGCATGCCCGACATCGATGTCGGCGCGTCGAGTTATGTGAACACTAATCTGGTTGATGCAATTCGCTACCTGCACCAGCCACCGCCAGATGCCAATACACAAACGCTGCTTGAGGGTAAACATCCGGCGCAACATCGACTCGCGTTTGAGGAACTGCTGGCACACCAGACATCCTTAAGGATCGTCCGGGAAGAGTTAAAGAAGCTGACCGCGCCTGGCCTCGCACCACCTGGTGACCTTTACAGTGAGCTTGGTAACAGTCTTGGATTTGACCTGACAGGCGCACAGAGTCGCGTCGCAAAGGAAGTTGCAGACGACATGATGTCAGCGTCACCCTCCCTTCGACTGGTGCAGGGTGATGTCGGTTCCGGCAAAACCGTCATTGCTGCACTGGCGGCTATTCATGCATTCGAAAACGGACTGCAGAGCGCCCTCATGGCGCCAACCGAACTGCTTGCGGAACAGCATTTCATCAATCTCTCTGCCTGGCTTAATCCGCTCGGGATCAAGACCGCCTGGCTGACCGGCCGCGTAACCGGCAAAAAGCGCGAGCAGGAACTAGCCGCCATTGCCATGGGTGACGCGGGTGTGGTCATTGGTACCCACGCATTGTTCCAGAAAGATGTTCACTTCAAGGAACTGGGTCTCATCATCGTGGACGAGCAGCACCGCTTTGGCGTTCACCAGCGCCTTGCCCTGCGTGAAAAAGGCGTTGACGGTAATGCCTCGCCGCATCAGCTGGTCATGACGGCGACACCCATACCGCGCACCCTGTCGATGAGCATGTACGCCGATATGGATGTCTCGGTTATCGATGAGCTGCCGCCTGGCCGAACGCCTGTTACGACGACAGTGTTATCCGATGAAAGGCGCGCCGACATCATTGATCGGGTCGCAGCAGCGTGCAGCGAAGGCACCCAGGCCTACTGGGTATGCACGCTGATCGAGGAATCTGAAGCGCTGCAATGCCAGGCGGCTGAGGTGACCGCAGAAGAACTTGGCAAGTTTCTACCGGACGTCAGCATTGCACTTATTCACGGGCGTTTGAATGCCCGCGAGAAAACCGCGGTCATGAACGACTTTAAAGCTGGCAAGATCCAGTTGCTGGTTGCAACAACTGTCATTGAGGTTGGCGTTGATGTGCCCAACGCGTCGCTCATGGTGATCGAGAATTCCGAAAGACTCGGACTCGCCCAGCTGCATCAGTTACGCGGTCGGGTCGGGCGCGGCAGTAAACAGAGCCACTGTGTATTGCTGTACAAAAAGCCGCTCGGCACCATCAGCAAGGAACGACTGGAAGTCATGCGTCAGAGCAACGATGGCTTTTTCATCGCGGAAAGGGATCTTGAAATCAGGGGCCCCGGTGAAATTCTTGGCAGCAGGCAGTCAGGCGCGCTGCAATTCAGGATTGCGGACCTGATGCGCGACCGGGAGATGCTGGCTGATGTCCGAAAGGCGTCAGTTAATCTTTTGCAGCATGACAGGGGGAGTGCTGAAGTGCTTGTGAATCGCTGGATCAAGGATCCCGAGAAGCTGGGCCAGGTCTGACCCCACCAACCAGGATCTAACTAGCCCGCAGCAGGCACCTTGTTATCGGACTCAAATACGTCGATATCAAATTTGCCTTCACTTTTGGCCACGACGGTTGAGATTGCCGCGTCACCAGAGACGTTCACCGCCGTGCGCATCATGTCCAGCAAACGATCAACGCCGATGATCAGCGCGATACCTTCAACCGGCAATCCAACCTGCTGCAGTACCAGCGCAAGTGTGATCAGGCCAACGCCCGGTACACCCGCGGTACCGATGGACGCCATGGTGGCAGTGACAATCACCATCAGGTATCCGGTCAGCGAGATATCAATATTGTAAGCCTGCGCGATGAACACAGTGGCCACGCCCTGCATGATGGCAGTGCCGTCCATATTGATCGTCGCACCAAGCGGTACGGTGAATGACGCCACCTCATTCCTGACACCAAGCCGGTGCTCAACGGTTTCCAAAGTGATTGGCAGTGTTGCGTTACTCGAACTCGTCGAGAAGGCATAGGCCATAACAGGTGAGAACTGCCTGTAGAAATCAATCGGGTTCAGGCCAGCTACAAACCGCACCATCAGGCTGTAGGTGAATGCAAAGTGCAACACCAGTACACCTGCCACCATCATGAAATACTTGATGAGATCAGCTATTGCTGTGAAGCCCATGTTGGCGAAGAGTGTCACCATCAGGCAGAACACGCCGATCGGTGCGAGAGTCATGAGCATCAGGATGAGCCGCATGATGACTTCGTTCCAGTCATTCAACGACTCCCGAACACGCGCACCATGTTCACCGGACTTCGCAATAGCAATACCAATCAGGATGGCAAACACGATTACCTGCAGCATGTTGCCTTCGGCCATGGCATTGATCGGGTTGGTCGGCATGATGTTGACGATCACATCGATCAGGGGAGGGCTTTCTTTGGCAACGAAGTTGCTCGTCGCACCGAGATTGATACCAACGCCCGGGTCAACAAGGTTAGCAACCGTAAGTGCGAGCGTTATGGCGATCGCGGTTGTCACCAGGTACAGCCCGATAGTCTTCAGGCCGATGCGGCCGATTGAGGAAGAGTCAGAAAGGTTACTCGCCCCTGTTGCCAGCGAGAAGAATACCAGCGGCACGACGAGTAACTTGAGACTGGCAATGAAGATCTTGCCGCCGACATCAATGATGCCGTTGACCCCGAAGGTCAGGACCGGGTTGCTGTCATCGAGTGACAGCCAGTGAATGACCGAGCCGATCAGGAGACCCGCTACCATACCGATGAGGATGTTACGGGTCAGGGCAGCTCGATCGATCATGGGATTACCTTTTTACGTGTGGGCTTACGTGTCCGGCTTACTTGTCCTGTTCAGGTGCTCTGATTAGTCCAGCTCTACCATTTCGAAGTCTTCTTTGCTGACTCCACATTCCGGGCAGACCCAGTCGTCGGGGATGTCATCCCACGCGGTACCGGGGGCAATGCCTTCGGACTCAAGGCCCTCAGCTTCATCATAAATAAACCCGCATACAATACATTGCCACTTTTTCATTGAATTCCTCTAATCAATCCACCGATGTTAATCGTCTTGCCCGGGCGCTCTTTCTACCCGGTCAGTTTCCGGAAAAGTTCAGTTAGGGGGACCGGCCATCCTGCTGATGCTGCCCAAGGCCAACGCGCGCGCGTATACTAACTTATTTGCCCACGCCTTGACACAATTGCACCCAGCCCTGAAACAGAGCCTGGATAAGTTCCTCGCCAAGTATCCGCGTGCACCACAGTTTGTCGCATTGGCGCGAATGGAACGCCCAATTGGCACGTACCTGCTTTTGTGGCCAACACTTACTGCTTTGTGGATTGCGGCGGAGGGATTCCCTGGTTGGCATCTCTTTTTTGTCTTTGCGATCGGGGCTTTCCTGACCAGGTCCGCTGGCTGTGTTATCAACGACAGCACCGACATGAAGTTTGACGGCTTTGTTGAGCGAACCCGTGAGCGTCCGCTCGCAACCGGCCAGGTAGAACGGTTTGAAGCATTCGTTTTTACGGGTGCGCTGCTGTTTCCTGCGTTGCTACTCGTATTGACGACCAACCTGCTGACGTTGCTGATGTCCGTTGGTGCTGTTGCGATCGCAGCTACCTATCCCTTTATGAAACGCCATACCTACCTGCCGCAGGCGGTGCTCGGTCTCGCGTTTTCATGGGGCATCCTGATGGCTTTCACCGCGGTGAACGACGAAGTCAGCAATGTGGCCTGGCTGCTGCTGGTCGCAAACCTGCTCTGGGTGGTTGCCTACGACACGCAGTACGCCATGGTTGATCGCGAGGACGATATTAAACTTGGCCTGAAATCCACCGCTATCCTGTTTGCGGAGCTGGACCGGCCCATCATCGGTGTGTTGCAGGTGTCATTCCTTGCGACACTGCTGCTGGTACCCCGATCGGTGGAGATGAGTTTCTGGTTCTATGCTGGTCTCATGGTTGCTGCAGGATTACTTGCCTACCAGCAGTACCTCATCAGGGACCGTGACAGGGATGGTTGTTTTGCAGCCTTCCTCAACAACCACTGGGTGGGTCTAGCGATCTTTATTGGTGTGTTCATGCACTATTGGGTAGGACCTCTCGGCTCTTAACCCCAATTAAATCAGACACTTAAGTTCTAGTAGTCCGAGACGCCGTAATTGCGCTTGTACATCGGCACGCGCTTCTTTAAGCTTCGCATCTTTATTAACTACCTTGGTAGTTATTATCCAGTCTAACGAGATCAACGGAGACCTGCTTTGGAATCCAGGCAACAACTGACCGATCAGCTCGCGGCACTCGGGTTCAGCACCAACGAGGCGAAGGCCTATATTGCCCTCGTGGCCTGCCAGCCGGCGACACCGTATGAAATTGCCAAGCAGGCGGGCATACCGAGTTCCAAGATTTACGAGACGGTGAATCGCATGGTGACTCGCGGTGTCTTCCAATCGAGTCTTGCAACCGAGGGCAAGGACCTTTACCTCGCCATGAGTCCGACTGACCTGATGAGCAAGATCCGCGAGACAACCATCAGGCAGACAGAGCAGCTACTGCCCGGACTCGAGAAGCTGACCGGTGAAGATGAACCCAACCTGATCTGGCCGTTGCTGGATCAACTGCAGGTACAGAGCCGTGCACTGCAACTGGTGTCCAACGCCACCGAATCAATCCTGGTGTCACTGTGGGCAGAGGAACTGGATTGGCTGGACGACGCCTTACGTGAAGCTGAGGCACGCGGTGTCAGGGTTGCTCTTGTTCATTTCGGAGAACCACAGACCGTGATCGGTGCCACGTACCATCACCCCGTTGAAAAAACGCTGTATGAAGAAAAGGGTGGCCGTGGTCTCACCCTGGTTGCTGATGGCGCAGAAGTTGTCATCGCCAACTATCGTCGCGGTGGAGAAATTGACGGCGCCTGGTCCCGCAACCAGACATTCGTCACGGTGGCCGAAGACTACGTTAAACACGATGTCTATATCACGAAGGTGACAAGGTTCCTCGGCAGCGAAATGAAACAAAGATTTGGCGAAGACTACGCACGTCTGCGCGACGTGTTTGACGCCGAGGCCTGATTAACCAACAAATACTAACACCTGCATAGAGGGGAGTAACATGCAGACATTTTCAATCAACGGACAACTCTGCCACGCGGAGGCAGCCGTGATACCGGTTGCGGATCATGGATTGCTTTACGGTGATGGAGTATTTGAGGGATTACGCTACTACGGTAAGAAGATCCTGAGGTTGCACGAGCACCTGGATCGACTCGAAAATTCAGCCCGGGCGCTCGATCTCGAGTTACCCATGTCGCTTCCTGATATGGCGGACGCGCTTGCTGAAGTTGTCACCGCATCACCACATGAAGATGGCTATATACGCCTGGTCGTGACTCGCGGTGTCGGGCCGCTTGGGATTGATCCCAGGCAGTGTACAGCGGGCAACGTGATCATCATCGCTGACGAGTTAACAATGGTGAGCAACGCCGTCCGGGAAAAGGGAGCAACTCTCATCATTGCGGGCACCAGGCGGCTGTCTGCAGACCAGATGGACTCGCGCGTAAAATCCCTCAACTATCTGAACCAGATTCTCGGCAGGCTCGAGGCCAACGCGGCCGGTGCTGACGAAGCCGTGATGCTCAACCAGGCAGGATTTATTGCCGAGGGTACGGCTGACAATCTGTTCATTGTGAAGGACGGCATCCTTCAGACACCTTCCGTGACCGACGGTGCCCTTGATGGCATCACGCGAGCCATCGTGCTCGAACTGGCCGAGTCAGAAGGGATCAGTGTGGAGATAAAGTCACTCAGCACATACGACCTTTACACCGCCGACGAATGTTTCCTGACGGGCACGGGTGCTGAGCTCATTCCAGTCAGGTCGATCAGCGGGCGTGACATGAGGCAATGTCCGGGTCCGGTTTTTGGTACTCTCTGCCGTGCATTTGCGGAAATGACAATGCATCTCCAGTAGAATGCTCCGTGGGCTGATTGGCGTCTAAACAATCAGACCTAGGTATATGTTGTCCTTTACGGTAAGGGAGTACTTACTTCTTGATCGGTTTTCTTGAAAAGCTGGCCGGGTGGATCGACCAGCTTTCGTCATTTACTGGTCGCGCCATCTCTTACCTCACCCTTGTTATGGTGCTGGTTACCTGCGGCGTCGTGGGTGCCAGGTACCTGCTGGGCGCGGGTTCCATCGGCCTGCAGGAATCCGTCATGTACATGCACGGCATCGTCTTCATGCTGGGCATCGCGTTCACCTTGAAAGAAAACGCGCACGTCCGCGTGGATGTTCTCTATGAAAAGTTCTCTCCCAAAACGCGCGCGTGGGTCGACCTCATCGGCTCTCTGGTCTTCCTCCTGCCGGTTGCTATTTTCATCGGCATCTCGAGCCTCGACTATGTTGCGCTGGCCTGGTCAATGAAGGAATCATCGGGGCAGCCCGGCGGACTGCCTGGTGTATATCTCCTGAAGACGCTGATCCCACTCATGGCCGGCTTACTCGCGCTGCAGGGTGTTGCTGAAATTATTCGTAACGGGTTGATCGTTTCGGGCAGGGCGCCGGACGCATGATTGAATACGCACCCCTGCTGCTGTTTCTTGCTGTCTTCATTGTCCTTCTCCTGGGCTATCCGGTCGCGCTTTCGCTGGCGGGGACTGCGCTTATTGCAGCGTTCATCGGCAACCTTGCCGGGGTGTTCGATTTCACTTTTCTGTATGCCATGCCAAATCGCCTGTTCGGCATTATCAGCAACCAGACGCTGATCGCCGTCCCGCTGTTTGTACTGATGGGTGTGACGTTGGAGAAAACCAGGATTGCAGAACAACTACTTGATGCAATGAGTCGCGCGTTCGGCAGCATCCCAGGAGGTCTCGGTTTATCCGTCACCATCGTCGGGATGCTGATGGCAGCCAGCACCGGTATTGTCGGCGCCACCGTGGTAACGATGGGACTGATGTCACTGCCTGCCATGATGAAGGCGCGATATGACGTGCCACTCGCCACTGGCACCATCTGCGCCACCGGTACGCTCGGTCAGATCATTCCGCCATCGATTGCACTGGTGCTGCTTGGCGATGTGTTATCGAACGCATACCAGCAGGCGCAACTCTCGCAGGGCATCTTTAATCCGAAGACCATCTCGGTGGGGGACCTGTTTGCTGGTGCGATTATCCCCGGTCTCGTTCTTGTCGCGCTGTACATCGTTTACATCATGTCGACCGCGTTCCTCAATCCCGAAAAAGCGCCACCAGCAGACACGGAAGCGATCACCATTGGTGAACTGCTTAACAGTATCTTTCCACCACTTGCATTAATTGTCGCTGTGCTTGGTTCGATACTGGGCGGCATTGCAACACCAACCGAAGCAGCTGGGGTTGGCGCCATGGGGGCATTGTTGCTGGCCTTATTGCGCAGGGAACTCACGCTGGCGAACCTCAAGGAGATTTCGCTCTCGACCACCAAGACCACCTCCATGGTCTTCTTTATCCTGATTGGCGCATCGCTTTTTTCGCTGGTGTTCAGGGGATATGGCGGAGAGGAACTGGTGAGCGAGATGTTTGCTGCCATGCCTGGCGGTGAAGTCGGCGCCATGATCGTGGTCATGCTGGTCATCTTCCTGCTGGGCTTTATCCTCGACTTTATAGAGATCACCTTTGTGGTGGTGCCGATCGTGGGGCCTGTCCTGATGGCGATGGGCATCGACCCGGTCTGGCTCGGCATCATGATCGCCGTCAACCTGCAGACCTCATTCCTGACACCGCCGTTCGGCTTTGCTCTTTTTTACCTGCGCGGCGTTGCGCCACCACAGGTGGGCACCCGTGACATCTACCGGGGTGTCATACCCTTCATTGTCATCCAGTTGCTGATGCTCGGGTTACTTGCTGCGTTCCCTGAACTGGCAACCTGGCTACCGGCAATGCTCTACAGCTAAATGCCATCGCCAGAGGTAAAGGGCGTTATCGTTTACGTGCTGGACCACACACCGCTCGACGGCACGCGCATCCTCTTCATGAAAAGGGCCGGCGGAGATTTTGAAGGCCAGTTCTGGCCGGTTGCCGGTACGCCCAAAGCAGGCGAAACACCAATCGAGACCGCAGAAAGGGAGCTGGCAGAAGAAACCGGCCTCACCGGTTTGACACTCGCACCGATGGGTAAAGACATACACCACGCTGATGGCAGCTCGATACTTGCCGCTTTCGTGACGGAAATGCCACACGACCGCAAAATCACGCTCAATCACGAACACACCAGCTACACGTGGATGACGTTTGGCGAGGCGCTCGCCAATGCGCCACCTGTCGCCCATCAGTACTTCGAGCACCTGAGAGCAAACTTTTTCAGAGGGGGCTAGAATCACCGTATGAAAACAATCATCTACGGCATTCTCGGCCTGGCAATCATCGCGATCGCGGGTTCATTTGTTTACGTGGCAACCCAGTGCCCATGTGAGCGGATACCGGGATTCGACATCTCAGGCGAGGTAGTGACTTCTCCCGTCAGTGACTGGGGTTTCGTCAATGAGACCGGGCTCTGTGAGCTGGAAGTTGATCGCCCGCTGATTCCACACTCCATCACGCTGAATTGCATGTCCGGAGACGGCCAGCTTTACATCAGCTGTTCTCGCTGTGATGGTAAATACTGGTCGGGGCTTGCGCTGGAAAGACCCGGTGGTCGAATCAAGGTGGGCAGCAATGTGTACCCGATTAACCTGCGCCGGGCGACGGAAGCCGCTGAGCTCGATTTTGCCTGGCACGCACGAGCGGAGAAGCTCAGAGGTCTCGGCCGCGAGGTTAACGATGCGCGGCCGGACCATTGGTGGTCGTTTGAGCTGACCTCCCGCTGAGAGAATTAACCCTCAGCGTGCAACAGACGCTATTTCTTCTATAAACAACTGCAGCGTATCCAGCTTCTGCTGGTTGGTGTCTGGACCCAGCGTGAAGTCAGGCACGATCAGTTCATCAACGCCATATTCCTGGTAGGTGGCAATCACATCACGAAGTTCAGAAACACTACCTGCATTACGTGCCGGTTCCCCTTCACTTACCTGTTTAACAAACTCCTTGTCGTCTGAGACAAACAGCAGCGCCACAGCAGATCGCTGGATCTCTTTGGGGTCACGGCCGAGTTTTTCACAGTGGTCATCAAGGATTGCCATCTTCTGCTTGAGCCTTTCGGGGTTACCCCAGACGTTCCACTCATCCGCATATTGCGCGGTGATCCTCAATGTGACCTTTTCTCCACCACCACCGATCAGGAGCGGCAGGTTGTCCTGGGCGGGTTTTGGCCAGAGCGGCGCGTCGTTAAGGTTGTAGTAGTTACCAGAAAAGTTGGCTGCATCATCATT
Organism: Pseudomonadales bacterium; assembly: GCA_963921285.3. Classification (GTDB taxonomy): domain Bacteria; phylum Pseudomonadota; class Gammaproteobacteria; order Pseudomonadales; family Azotimanducaceae; genus UBA9659. The sequence continues at coordinate 2,647,040 of CAWUFD020000015.1, read as the reverse complement.
GTAGAGCGACTTGATCACCTGGCACGCTTCCTCCAAGCGCTTCAAACGACCAGAGACGGTGTCGAACTCAATACCGTACTTCTCATGTTCATTTTCCTGCCAGCCTGATCCGAGGCCCAGTACCAGGCGGCCACCCGAAATATGATCGATGGTCGCAGCCATTTTTGCGAGTACTGCCGGGTGTCGGTAGGTGTTGCCGGTAACGAGTGTACCGAGGCGCAGGCGGGGCACGGTTGCCGCAATCGCGGCAAGCGTTGTCCAGGCTTCCGGCCAGGGCTGATTGGTATCCTCGGCATTCGGCATGAAATGGTCTGCCAGCCAGAGACCGTCATACCCGAGCTGCTCGACGTGGTTCGCGAGCGATTGCATGACTTCAAACGATTGGGTTGGCGCAGGCCAGAAACTGAATCTCATGTTGATTCCTTATTGAAAGATGGGGCGGCTCTTACCTGGTTGAGATAAGAACCTGTTAAAAACCGAGCAACTGTTTGAGGGCGCCGCCAAGACCGCCCAACACGAGCAAGACGTTAGCAGCAAAGCCCATCAGGAAGCCCACTGTCCTGGAATTTGGATCTTTTACGTAGCTCACATAGTAGATTGGCCTGCCGATCACAAACAGCATGCCGATAGCGGCACCAATGTTTGGGCTCACAAAGTAGGAGAAGATCCACAGGGCAGGCAGGAACACAATCAGCTGCTCCAGTGTATTCAACTGGACGCGATACATCCGCTCCCAGACCTCGTTACCCGACACCGCGGGCGCATCCACGCCGTACTTGGCGCGGGAAAGTCCCACCCTGAAAGCGAAGAACAGGTATTCAAACAGTACAACAATGGTAATAACAGCGGTGATTGCCATGGCGGAATCCTCCTATTGGGCACGCGCGTTGATGTAAGCCCTCTCTGAAATCTCATGGTAAGACAGGACACCTTCCCGGTAACTGCTCCAGGAAGCATAAATTTTCTGTGCGAGCGGATCGTCGCCAACCAGCTCTTCGGTGGCCTCCTGGCTGATTCTCTGAATCTCTGCCAGCACATCATCAGGCAAGCGACGGATCTCCACGTTGTGCTTTTCTTTCAACTCTATCAGGGCCGCGTTGTTACGCGCTGTGTATTCCGCGAGGAGGTCCGAGTTCACCGCGAGCGACGCTGTTTCAAGTATCACCTGCAGGTCGCGGGGAAGCTCATCCCACGCTGCTTTGTTAACGGTCACTTCAAGATTGGGACCGGGTTCCTGCCAGCCTGGGTAGTAGTAGTACCTGGCAACCTGGTGCAGGCCAAATGCCAGATCGTTGTATGGTCCTACCCATTCCGCTGCATCGACAACGCCCGTCTGCATGCTGGTGAAGATCTCGCCCCCCGGGATGTTCACGGCCGTACCGCCAGCGCGCTCGAATACTTCGCCGCCCAACCCCGGAATTCTCATCTTCAGGCCTTCCAGGTCAGACAGAGAGTTGATCTCCTTGTTGAACCAGCCAGCCATTTGCACACCGGTGTTACCACCAGCGATAGGAACAAGGTTGTAGGGCGCATACAGCTCACGCCAGAGTTCCATGCCGCTGCCATGCAGCAGCCACCCGTTCATTTCCTGGGCTGTAAGGCCAAACGGCACCGCCGTAAAAAACTGTGCAACAGGTACTTTTCCCTTCCAGTAGTAGGACGCGCCATGTCCCATCTGCACTGTTCCCTGGGAAACCGCTTCAAACACCTCCAGTGCCGGGACGATCTCGCCTGCGCCGTACACCTTGATATCCAGCCGGCCCTGGCTCATCTCACGAACCAGGTCAGCCATTTTTTCAGGGGCCATGCCCATGCCGGGAAAGTTCTTCGGCCAGGTCGTGACCATGCGCCATTTGTAAGTCTTTGCGGGTTCAGCTGCCTCGCCTGGCGCAGTGGCTGCCTGCTGGCCACCACCGCAAGCGGTCAGCACAAGGCTCGCGAGCACAATTATTAGTTGTAGTTTCATTGGGTTCCCCCAGTAGTTTTCGTTGTTCTTTTCTAAGCCGGCGTCAGATTGGCGTATCCCATGACAAGCCATTTGCTGCCTTCGTCCGCAAAATTAATCTGTACCCGTGCGTTACTGCCTTCACCTTCATAGTTCAGCACCACACCTTCACCAAACTTGGGGTGCATGACACGCTGGCCAAGTTTCAGGTCGGTACCAGCTACCTGGCTGGCGCTGACTTTCGGTTTTACCGGTATGCCTGGTCGTGCGACAGAACCCTGCAGTCGAACTTCTTCAATGACGTCCTGCGGCATTTCGCCGACAAAACGTGAGACGCGATTCATTGTTTCAACACCGTTGATGCGCCTCGATTCCGCATAGGTCAGGTAAAGGTGTTTCATTGCGCGGGTGACACCCACGTAGCAGAGCCGCCTTTCTTCCTCTAGTCGGCCCGGTTCCTCCATGGACATCATGTGCGGAAACAGGCCATCTTCCATGCCTGCAAGGAACACCAGAGGAAACTCCAGGCCCTTGGCGCTGTGCATGGTCATCAGCTGCACACAGTCTTCGTTGGGATCGCCCTGGCCTTCACCTGCCTCAAGTGCGGCATGGCTGAGAAATTCCTCCAGAACCGTGAGCGGCTCTGAATCGACCGCATCATCATCAAACGCAAAGTCATCTTCCGGATCAAAAGTCCGCGCAGCGGTGACCAGTTCCGCCATGTTCTCAACTCTCGCCTGCCCGCGCTCACCGCCTTCTTTCGCGTGGTATTCCTTGAGGCCGCTCTGTTCAACCACGGTTTCGACCAGGGACGCCAGGTCAGCTTCAACGGTCTCATCATCCAGGTGTTCTATCAGTTCGATAAAGCCCGCAATGGAATTCCGGGCACGTGCATTCAAAAGGGATCGATCAACAATCTCTTTTGCTGCGGCCCAGAGTGAGCTGCCTTGTGCACGTGCCAGTTGCCTGATTTCCTGCACGCTGCGCTCACCAATGCCGCGCGTTGGGGTGTTCACAACGCGCTCAAACGCGGCGTCCGAATCGCGGCCCGCAACCAGGCGCATATAGGCCAGTACGTTCCTGATTTCCGCCCGTTCGAAGAATCGCTGGCCGCCATAAATGCGATAGGGCATCTGGGAGCGGAGCAAAGCTTCTTCCAGCACCCGTGATTGTGCGTTGGACCGATACAGGATGGCAGATTCAGAATGCAGGTTGCCGTCGTTTACCCAGCGCTTGATACGCTCAACGATAAACCGCGCCTCATCAATCTCGTTGTAACCTGCATAGAGCTGGATCGCATCACCGTCGCCATGATCGGTCCAGAGTTCCTTGCCGAGTCGCCCGAGGTTCTGGTCAATCAGGCCGTTGGCAGCCTTGAGGATGTTCGATGTGGAACGGTAGTTCTGCTCGAGCCGGATGGTAATCGCTTCCGGAAAGTCGGTAGTGAATCGCTGGATGTTTTCAATCTTTGCACCACGCCAGCCGTAGATGGACTGGTCATCATCACCGACCACCATCAGGTTGTTGTTGTTGCCCGCAAGAACACGCAGCCATGCATACTGGATGGTGTTGGTATCCTGGAACTCGTCCACGAGCAGTGCAGCAAATCGGTCCTGATAGTGCTGCAACACTCGTGGATTCTTAAGCCACAGTTCGTGCGCACGCAGCAGCAGTTCTGCAAAGTCGACCATCCCCCCGCGCTGGCAGGCTTCTTCGTAAGCCCGGTAGATCGAAAGATGTGTCTTCAGGTACAGGTCACCATAATCCTCGATGCTTTCCGGACGCAGGCCCTCGTCTTTCTGGGCGTTAATCCACCAGACCGCCTGGCGCGCCGGCCATTTCTTTTCATCAATATCGAGGCCGGTCATGACGCGCTTGACCAGCCGCAACTGATCATCCGCATCCAGGATCTGGAAATTCTGGGGCAGGTTCACTTCCTGGTAATGGGCGCGAAGCAGACGGTGGGCAATGCCATGGAAAGTGCCAACCCACATGCCGCGCGCAGGCAGGGAAAGCAGCTGCTCTATCCTCGCGCGCATTTCGGCTGCTGCCTTGTTGGTGAACGTCACCGCGAGGATGCTGTAGGGGGAAAGGCCCTCGGTCTGTATCAGCCAGGCAATCCTGTGCACCAGCACCCGCGTCTTGCCACTGCCTGCACCAGCCAGCACAAGGCTTGAACCGCGAGGGGCTGCAACAGCTTCTCGCTGTCTTTCGTTGAGGGAGTCAAGAAGGTGCGATACATTCATTATTCGACGGTAACAGACTTGGCGAGATTTCGCGGCTGGTCTACATCTGTACCCTTGAATACAGCCACATGATAGGCGAGTAGCTGCACCGGGATGGTGTAGACCACCGGTGACACCACAACCGGGACCCTGGGCAGGTACAGCACAGATACGTCATCCGACGGTGAAATAGAGCTGCCTTCTTCTGCAAACACGAACAGTTCCGCACCACGTGCACGCACTTCTTCCAGGTTGGATTTCAGCTTTTCGATCAGTTCGTCCCCGGGTGCCACGGTGACCACAGGCATATCATCGTCAACCAAGGCTAAAGGACCATGTTTCAGTTCGCCTGCAGGATAACCCTCTGCATGGATGTAGGAAATTTCCTTGAGTTTAAGCGCACCTTCCAAAGCGATCGGGTAGTGCGAGCCTCTGCCAAGGAAAAGCGAATGGTGTTTTTCGACAAATGCTTCCGCCATCTCCTTGATGGCGTCATCAAGCTTCAGCGTTTCCTCAACCAGGGCCGGGAGCTTGTGCAGCGCTGAGACAATCTCCTCGTTGGTATCGGCTGGCATATCCTGGCTCTGGCCAATGGCAGTCACCAGCAACAGCAGGTCAACCAGCTGGTTGGTGAACGCCTTGGTTGAGGCAACGCAGATTTCCGCACCCGCCTCGAGCATCAGGCAATAGTCCGATTCCCGCACCAGGGTTGAGTTCGGTACGTTGCAGAGACATAAGCTTGCAAGGTAGTTCTCATCTGTCGCATTGCGCAGGGCCGCCAGGGTATCTGCGGTTTCGCCGGACTGTGACAGTGTGACCAGCAGGGTGTTCGGCAGCACGGCATTCTTCCTGTAACGAAGCTCGCTCGCGATTTCCACCTGGCAGGGGATGTCGAGATACTCTTCAAACCAGTAACGGGCAACGAGGCCGGTGTAATAGCTGCTGCCACAGGCGACAATCTGGATCGCCTGCACCTTGCTGAACATCTCATTGGCACCAACACCAAATGCATTGGGCAGGACCTGCTTTTGAGAAACACGGCCTTCCAGTGTCCTGGCTATTGCGCCGGGCTGCTCAAAGATCTCCTTCAGCATATAGTGACGGTAGTTACCCTTGTCGGTTGCGTCATGACGTTCATCCAGCGTGATGGCGCGCGACTCAACCGCTTCCTGGTTATGACCGTAGATGGATATCTCATCCCTGGTCAGTTCCACCAGCTCACCTTCCTCCAGGAAAATGAAACGGTCCGTTACGGGTCGCAGCGCCTGTGGGTCCGACGCCACGTAGTTCTCACCAATACCGAGTCCCACCACCAGCGGGCTGCCAAGACGAGCCGCTAACAGTCGGTCCGGAAAGTCCTCATGGATAACCGCGAGTGCATAAGCACCTTCAAGCCTGTCGAGCAATGCATCCATCGCTTTCTTCAGGTCACCGGTCTTTTCCATCTCCTCGGCCAGCAGGTGCGCAACCACCTCGGTATCCGTCTGGGATTCAAACTGCACACCTTTTTCGAGCAGCTCGGCCTTTAAGACCTCGTGGTTTTCGATAATGCCGTTGTGTACCAGGGCCAGCTTGCCTGACCTGTGCGGGTGGGCGTTGAGTTCACTGGGCTCACCGTGTGTGGCCCAGCGTGTGTGGGCAATACCGATGTGACCTGTTGGTGATTCGATATGGCAGGCATCGGTAAGCTCTGCCACTTTCCCCAGGCGGCGGGTGCGCTGCAGTTCACCGGCTTCGTTGATCAGCGCCACGCCCGCGGAGTCATAGCCGCGGTATTCTAGCCGGCGCAAACCTTCCAGCAGGATTTCAGTTACTTCACGTTCAGCAATTACGCCGACAATGCCACACATCTTCTCGGGCTTTCCTTACATTCAGGCCTGGATCAGGACTTCTTGGTTGGTCTCTGCCAGTTGGCGATGGAGCGTTGCTTGCCCCGGCCTACAGCCAGTACCTGCGATTCCACATCGCTGGTTATTGTTGAACCCGCACCAACGGTAGAGCCAGCGCCAATACTGACGGGGGCCACCAGGGAGGAGTTGGAACCGATGAAGGCACCGTCGCCGATGTGAGTTTCGTGTTTGTTTACGCCGTCATAGTTACAGGTAATGGTGCCTGCGCCGACGTTGACCTCTTCACCAATGGTGGTGTCACCAAGGTAGGCCAGGTGATTGGCTTTACTGCCTTTGCCGATCTTGCTCTTTTTCACCTCGACAAAGTTGCCGATATGCACATCATCGCTGAGTTCAGCACCGGGACGCAGTCGAGCAAAAGGACCGACGCTGCAGTTATTGCCCACCTGCGCTTCTTCAACGACAGAGTTGGCCTTGATCTCAGCGCCGCTCGCAATCACGGCATCTTTAATGACAACGTTTGGTCCTATCTTCACGTTATCACCGAGAGTCACTTCGCCCTCGATGATCACGTTGATGTCGATAGTGACGCCTTTACCCGCATTGAGCTGGCCTCGCAGGTCAAAACGATCAGGGTCAATAATATGAACGCCCTGGTTCATCAGCTCGCTGGCCTGTTCCTTCTGCATTGCTCTCTCCAGTGCACTCAGCTGCACAAAAGTGTTAACGCCGGTCACCTCTATAGGGTTGTCAGCGATATGGGTCTGTACGCTTGCGCCGGTAGTATTGGCGTGCTCGACGATATCGGTCAGCAGGTATTCCGACTGGGCATTGTCGTCGTTAAGCATACCGAGCCACTGCTTCAATCCACCGGCGGAGATCGCCATCACACCGGTGTTGATCTCCTGGATGGCGCGTTGCTCGTCAGTGGCATCGAGATGTTCAACAATCTGGGTCACCTGCGCACCGTCGCGAACGATCCTCCCATAACCACTCGGGTCGTCCATGATAACGGACAGCACCACGAGATCAGCAGGTGTTAAGACGAGCTGTTTGATTGTAGAAGGTTTTACCAGCGGTGCATCGCCGAGCAGAACCAGTACTCTCGCGTCATCAGCAATATGCGGCGCTGCCTGCATAACCGCGTGACCGGTACCGAGCCGCTCAGCCTGCTCTACCCAGTTAACGCCCGGCTCACCATCGAACCGCTGACGCACTTCATCACCACCCTCGCCAATAATGACGTGGATCTTCGATGGTGAGAGTGTGTTTACCGCGTCCAGCAGGTGGCGAAGTAGCGGGCGGCCCGCAAGTGTCTGCAGCACCTTGGCTTTGTTGGAACGCATGCGGCTGCCGACACCGGCAGCCAGGATGCATACTTCTAGGGGACCCTGTTGCATCAGAGAAGTTTAACAGGGATAGGGGATTTAACCCTTCTTGTCGCGGATCTTTTGGATAGTCCGGAGCAGTGCCGCCTGTTCCTGCAGGTCTGCAGCAACGCGGGCAAAGTCGATATCAGCTTTCTGGTCAGCCAGTTCCTGCTCAGCCTTGCGCTGCGCTTCCTGGGCTGCCGCTTCATCCATGTCGTCAGCTCGAAGTGCTGTGTCGGCGAGGATAGTGATAGCAGTCGGCTGAACTTCAAGGAAGCCGCCGGAGGCGAAGAAGATCTCTTCCTCACCACCTTCGAGAATCAAGCGAACAGGCCCGGGACGAACACCGGTCAAAAGAGGGGTGTGACCAGGCATGATGCCCAGCTCACCAATGGTGCCAGAGGCAACCACCATCTCGACCTGACCGGCGAAGATTTCCTCTTCTGCCGATACGATGGAACAAAATACTGTTGAAGCCATGTCTACTCCGGGCGTGTCTCTTAGCCAGTTCTTATCCGCTTAAATTAAAGCGTCTTCGCCTTTTCTACTGCCTGCTCGATGCTGCCGACCATGCTGAACGCTGCTTCCGGCAGGTCATCATATTCACCATCCAGGATCGCCTTAAAGCTGCGGATGGTATCGGACAGCGGTACGTATACACCGGGCTGGCCGGTAAATACTTCTGCCACGTGCATTGGCTGCGAGAAGAACTGGGAGATCTTACGCGCGCGGTATACGGTGAGTTTGTCTTCTTCAGACAGTTCATCCATACCAAGGATCGCGATGATGTCCTTCAGCTCCTTATAGCGCTGCAGGATGCCCTGTACTTCCTGGGCCACGTTGTAGTGCTCTTCACCAACAACCAGCGGGTCGAGCTGGCGGGAAGATGAATCAAGCGGGTCAACAGCCGGGTAGATACCAAGTGCCGCAATGTCACGAGACAGGGTTACCGTTGAATCAAGGTGAGCAAAGGTAGTTGCTGGTGACGGGTCAGTCAGGTCGTCCGCCGGTACGTATACCGCCTGGACCGACGTAATAGAGCCATCTTTGGTCGTGGTAATACGTTCCTGCAGTACACCCATCTCTTCTGCGAGCGTTGGCTGGTAACCTACCGCTGAAGGCATACGACCCAGCAGAGCTGATACCTCGGTACCCGCCAGTGTGTATCGGTAAATGTTATCTACGAAGAGCAGTACATCACGACCTTCGTCACGGAACTTCTCCGCCATGGTCAGGCCGGACAGTGCAACACGCAGCCTGTTTCCGGGCGGCTCGTTCATCTGACCGAATACCATCGCAATCTTGTCGACAACGCCAGCATCCTGCATTTCATGGTAGAAGTCGTTACCTTCACGAGTTCGCTCACCTACGCCCGCAAATACGGACAGACCAGAGTGCTCTTTCGCGATGTTGTTGATCAGCTCCAGCATGGTTACGGTCTTACCTACACCCGCACCACCGAAGAGGCCTACCTTACCGCCCTTGGCAAACGGGCAGATCAGATCGATAACCTTTACGCCGGTTTCCAGCAGGTCACGACCACCCGCCTGCTCCTCAAAGCTTGGCGGTTCACGGTGTATCGGCATGCGCTCGTTTTCGTTGATGGGGCCCTGTTCATCAATCGGGTTACCCAGTACGTCCATGATGCGACCCAGCGTCTGCTCACCAACCGGCACTGAAATTGGCGCCTCGGTGTTGCTGACTGAAAGACCGCGAGCAATACCTTCAGAAGAGCCCATCGCGATGGTACGTACCACACCGTCACCCAGCTGCTGCTGAACTTCCAGTGTTACATCGTTGTCGTCGATCTTGAGCGCGTCGTAGACCTGCGGTACTTCTGCCCGCGGGAACTCAACGTCGATTACCGCACCAATTACCTGTACGATTTTTCCGCTACCCATTTCTTACAATCCTCTGTCGTAAATTCTTTCTTGAATCCTCGCGAGTCTTCCGGCTTAGATCCCTCTCTTCGTTCGGGGCTCTGTCGCTTAAGTCGCTTACGCGACTCCGGTTCGCGAGATTTCTACTGTTTCTCGTCTCTTATACCGCCGCACTCTTTATACAGCCGCGGCGCCACCAACGATTTCTGACAATTCCTGTGTGATCGCCGCCTGACGTGCGTTGTTCATGATGAGCTCCAGCTCATCAATGAGGTCGCCCGCGTTTTCGGTGGCGTTTTTCATCGCGATCATCTTGGCAGCCTGCTCACAGGCCACATTTTCAACTACCGCCTGGTACACCTGGGATTCGATGAACCGCGTTACCAGTCCTTCAACCAGCTGGCGTGCATCAGGCTCGTAAATGTAGTCCCAGTGATGCTGCATGCCTTCGTCTTCAGAAGCATCCAGCGGCACCAGCTGTCGGATGGTTGGCGTCTGCGTCATCGTGTTAACAAACACGTTGTTGGCAAGATAGATCTTGTCGACCTTGCCTTCGGTAAACGCATCAAGCATTACCCTGATCGCACCAATCAGGTCCGATACAACCGGTTCCTCTGACAGGTGGGGGCTTGCTGCAACAACGTTACCGCCGTAGCTGCGGAAAAACTGTGCACCCTTGTTACCAATCAGGCACAGATCGTATTCGATACCTTCTTCCGACCATTTCTTGATGTCCTGGACCACGCGTTTCAGAAGGTTCACGTTAAGGCCACCACAAAGACCCTTGTCGGTGGTGACCACGATGTAACCAACACGCTTCACTTCCCGCTCCACCATGGTGGCGTGACGGTACTCAGGCGAAGCATTCGCGACGTGGCTGATCACTTCACGGATGTGATCGGAGTAAGGGCGGCCGCGGGACATGCGGTCCTGCGCCTTACGCATCTTACTGGCAGCAACCATTTCCATCGCGGAAGTGATCTTCTGCGTGTTCTTGATACTGCCGATCTGCTTTCGAAGTTCTTTGGCGCTTGCCATATCTTCTTATCCTTGGATCCCTATTCGCTTACCAGGTCTGGGTAGACTTGAACGTTTCAATCGCCTTGTGCATGCGATCAACCACGTCGTCTGTATAAGCACCTTCGGTGTTCACCTCGTTCATGAAGTCAGCGTGTTCTGAGTTCATGTAGGACATCAGTGCCGCTTCAAAGTCGAGTACCTTGCCAACTTCAACGTCTTCAAGGAAACCTTCGTTTGCTGCGTACAGGACAACACCCATTTCCGCTACGGTCATCGGTGAGTACTGTTTCTGCTTCATGAGTTCGTTGATGCGCTCACCGTGCTCGAGCTGGCGACGGGTCGCGTCATCAAGGTCCGATGCAAACTGGGAGAAGGCTGCAAGTTCCCGGTACTGCGCAAGCGCGAGCTTGATACCACCGGAGATCTTCGACATGAACTTCACCTGGGCGTCACCACCCACTCGAGATACCGAGATACCCGGGTTCATCGCTGGTCGCTCACCTGCGTTGAACTTGTCAGACTCCAGGAAGATCTGGCCGTCTGTAATAGAAATCACGTTGGTGGGTACGAATGCAGATACGTCACCCGCCTGCGTTTCAATAATCGGCAAGGCGGTAAGAGAACCTGTCTGCCCCTTAACTTCACCGTCAGTAAACTGTTCTACATAGTCAGCGTTTACACGGGCAGCGCGCTCGAGCAGACGTGAGTGCAGGTAGAATACGTCACCTGGATACGCTTCTCGTCCAGGTGGACGGCGCAGCAGCAGGGATACCTGGCGATATGCCCAGGCCTGCTTGGTGAGGTCATCATAAATAATCAGGGCATCTTCACCGCGATCGCGGAAGTATTCACCCATGGCACAACCGGAGTACGCTGATACGTACTGCATGGGTGCAGGGTCAGATGCGCCAGCCACAACGATGATGGTGTTTTCCATCGCGCCGTGCTCTTCAAGGGTACGTACCACGTTGGCCACAGAAGAGAACTTCTGGCCGATCGCTACATATACACACTTAATGCCTGACGCCGCCTGGTTGATGATGGTATCAACCGCGATAGCCGTCTTACCTGTCTGGCGGTCACCAATGATCAGCTCACGCTGGCCACGACCAACCGGGATCATTGAATCGATACACTTGAGGCCGGTCTGAACAGGCTGGTCTACGTGCTTCCGGGCGATTACACCAGGTGCAACCTTTTCTACCGGAGACGTTGTGGTTGTGTTGATCGGGCCCTTGCCGTCAATCGGGTTACCCAGTGCGTCAACAACACGGCCGAGCAGTTCAGGGCCAGCAGGTACTTCGAGGATCCTGCCTGTGCAGCGTGCTGTCTGGCCTTCCTTCAGGCTCTTGTAGTCACCAAGTACTACCGCACCAACCGAGTCCCGCTCGAGGTTCAGTGCAAATCCAAACAGGTTGCCTTCAAATTCAATCATCTCACCGTTCTGGACATCAGCCAGACCGTGAATACGCACAATACCGTCAGATACGCTGACGATCGTGCCTTCGTTCCTCGCCTCGGAGGAAACATCAAGCTTCTCAATTCTCTGCTTGATGATTTCACTAATTTCGGAAGGATTCAGTTGTTCCATATCCTGTTCCTCAGGGATTCAAATTCTAGTTAAGCACTTGCGAGAGCTTCTGCAGGCGACCTCGAACCGAGTCATCGATGATGGTGTCTTCTGCCTTAATGACAACACCGCCGATCAAAGCTTCATCTACGCTGGTTTCGAGATTGATGCTTCTCTGCAACATGCGCTGCAATGCTTCTGACAATTCGCTCTGCTGGGCGTCGGTAACCTCAAATGCGCTGGTCACTTCCACTTCCATTGTCTTCTCATGGTTGGCCTTGAGCAGCTCAAACATTTCGGAGACCGTCGGTAGAAGCGACAGGCGATCGTACTCGGCAAGTACGCCGACGAAGTTCCTGCCCTCGGCAGTAAGGTCGTCCCCCATGATCGATGTGATCAGGCTCATTTCATCATCGGTGGACAGGTTGGGGTTATCCAGCACCTGTTGTACCGCTTCAGAATTGACCGTGCCTGCCAGCAGCGCCAGCATTCGGGACCAGGCGCCAAGACCGCCCTCCTGGTCGAGCGCATAGGAGAACGCCGCGCGCGCGTAAGGTCGCGCTACCGTGGTGGGTTCTGCTTCTGCCATTAGAGCTGCCCGGCCAGTTTCTGCAACATGGCCTCGTGCTGTGTCCGATCAACCGTTGACTCAAGGATCTTCTCAGCACCCTCGATAGCAAGGTCACCAACCCTGGCACGCAGTTCTTCACGAGCCCGGTTGATTTCCTGGTCGATGTCAGCCTGCGCACCTTCTTTAATGCGTGTTGCTTCTTCGGTTGCCTGGGACTTCGCTTCTTCAACGATCTGGTTGGCACGGTTACGCGCCTGTGCGATCAACTCAGCAGCCTGTTTCTTCGCCTCTTCAAGCTCAGATTCAGCAGCGTTGTTGGCCTGCTCCAGCTGTGCTTCTGCAGCAGCAGCTTTCTCAAGGCCCTCAGCGATCTGCTTCTGGCGATCACGCATGATCTGCGTCAGCGGCGGCCACACATACTTCATGCAGAACAGGACGAAAATCACGAACGTGATCATCTGCCCCGCAAAAGTTAAATTAAAATTCACAGTTCACCTCTAGCTGGTTTACCGATACGCGCGTTTTTTAAAGCGCAAAGATCATGTAGAGCGAGATACCAACCGCAATAATGGGCACCGCGTCTACCAGTGCGAGAGAGATGAACAGCTGGGTCATCAGCATTGGCTGAAGTTCTGGCTGGCGTGCAACACCTTCGAGGTATTTACCACCCAGGATACCGATGCCGACACCACTACCAATGGCGCCAAGACCCATCAGGATTCCACCTGCGATCAAGATAAGCGACTGTTCCATGAGTTACTCCTGTTTTAGTCGTTCAGTTACAGTTAATAATTAATGTTCATCCACCTGATGCGCTTGCGTCAGGTACACAATCGTAAGAATCATAAATACAAAGGCCTGCAGCGCGATGATGAGGATGTGGAACACCGCCCACGCCCACTGCAGAACGCCCCCGAGTAGACCGAGGACAAGACCGCCGCTGTAGAGCAGCGCGATCAGGATAAAGATCATTTCACCCGCGTAGAGGTTGCCGAAGAGACGCAGGCCGTGTGACAGAGGCTTGGCGATCAGGTCAACAATTTCCAGCGCAAAGTTAAACGGCGCTGCCCAGATAGAAGGAATCGGGTGAGTAAAGAAGCCTGCGGCAAAGTTGATTGGTCCCTTCATCTTCAAGTTGTAGTAGAGGACGAGGAAGAACACACCCACTGACATGCCGAGTGTCGCGTTGGGGTCTGTGGTGGATACCACCTTCCAGTAAGGCAGGCCTGAAACCGATGCTATCCACGGGATAAGGTCTACCGGGACGAGGTCCATAAGATTCATGAGGAAGACCCAGACCAGGATGGTCAGGGACAGGGGACCAATAATGGCATTTGGCCTGTTGCCGAAGACCTGGGTGATATTGTCTTCGACGAATTCGATGATGTACTCGCAGAAATTCTGCAACCCTCCCGGAACCCCGACTGTGGCGCTGTTTGCGGCCATCCTGAAGATTGCGAGGAAAACGACACCAAGTGCGATGGACCAGAACATGGTGTCCACGTTGATCGCCATGAAGCCCATTTCTGCAATGTCTTCAGGGCTGTGGGCAAATCCCCACTCGCCATTGTCGAATTGACCATAGGTCAGGTTGGTCAAATGGTGTTGGATATATTCCTGGGATGAAGCGTATTCGCCTGCCATTACTTCTAGCCTTAAATCTTCTGCCTTAGCTTTTCTGGATACCGGCACCAGCGCCGGCTTGTACTTTATTCACCTGGGGTGACGATCTCTATTACCTCAGCGACTACTTCTCACTAACGATCACATGATCCGTCATGAGGCGCATCGCAATGGCCTAACCCGGTGGACGTCGCAGGCGACGCGCGTCCAGTACCGGTACTACCGCATAAAAGAACTGCAAAACGGCAAACAGGCCAAAAAAAGCGAGGACATTCAGCGGCTTAACGAAAATAAACACCGCCAGGAACATCGCAATTGTTATCGCAAGCCTGCCACCTTCGCCCTTAATCACCCTGGCAAAGCCGTTGCCAGCGTCGCCTCCCTGGAGGCTGGTCGCGAGCGTATAGAGCCCGGGTATCACACACGTAAGGCCGCCCAGAAGGGCAGAATACGCAGCAACCCAGTCAAAAACCCATAACGCGGCTGATGAAAGAACGGTCACAATGACCTGCGCAATTACGATCCGGGTAAGTGGTGATCTCGTTGCTCCAGTCACTTTTTTGTCCAGTGTCTCGAGAAAATGGCCCGGTCCGTCGCGGGGCGGATTATAGAGATTTGAAATATGGCTCGCAACACGCTGAGCCTAGTTTTTTAGCGGTTTTCGAGAGTTTTTCGCAGGTGCAGCATCACAGGCCCAAAAGGCCCTGAAATGGGGCCTTTCATGCCTCGTTTTCAGAGCTCCTCGTAGCCCATCCGGGAAAGGATGCCATCAAGTTCATCAAGCGAGCTGTAGTTGATGATCAGCCTGCCTTTGCCCTTTTTGGTGTGCCTGATCTGCACGGGCTGGCCAAGATTTTGTGAAAGGTTGTCCTCGAGCCGGCGTGTATCCGCATCAACGGCGGGTTTACCGACTTCTTTTGCCGGTTGGCCGAGCCTTCGCACCATTTCTTCCGTCTGGCGTACGTTCAGACCTTTATCAACCACGGTGCGCGCCACGTTGATCTGGACAGCAGGCTCAAGCGTCAGGAGTGCTCGAGCATGCCCCATTTCAAGGTCACCATGCATCAGCATGTCAGCCACCGGCTCCGCCAGATGGCTTAGCCGGAGGGTATTTGTGACAGCACTGCGGGATTTGCCAACCGCTTCAGCGACTTCCTGGTGGGTAAACTGGAACTCATCAATCAGTCGTTCCAGTGCCCGCGCTTCTTCCAGCGGATTGAGGTCCTCTCGCTGGATGTTCTCAATCAGCGACATTGCAATCGCGGCTTCGTCGTCTACATGCCGAATGACCACCGGCACTTTCTCGAGGCCGGCCTGTTGGGCGGCCCGCCACCGACGTTCGCCGGCAATAATCTCAAACTGGTTATCACCACCGCCGATCGGGCGCACAACGATGGGCTGCATGATGCCCTGGGCCTTGATGGACGCAGCAAGCTCACCGATCGATTCCGGTGAAAAGTTGGAACGAGGCTGGTACTTGCCGGGCTTTATATGTTCAACGGGGATTTCCTTCAGCCCGTCGCTTGTCGTTGGTTCCGGTTCGGGCTCGGGCGTGTTCTTGTCCGGACCCAGGAGTGCGTCCAGTCCGCGGCCCAGGCCTCTTTTTTTTGCCACCATGAAAAGCTTATCCGTTCAGGTCTTTCAGCTATCTGCTGTTGTTGTCGTTTCCGGCAGCACCGCTTGTGCCGGGTGTTTCTTGAGCACCTCACCAGCGAGGGCCAGGTATGCCTTGGCGCCGCGGGAGTGCCTGTCATAGAAGATGATGGGTATCCCGTAACTCGGCGCTTCCGCCAGGCGAACGTTTCTCGGCACCACTGTGCGATAGACCGCGTCACCAAAATGGTCGATCAGTTGCAGGGACACATCCCGCGCGAGTGAATTGCGTGGGTCGTACATTGTTCGCACGATACCCTCAATCTTCAGGTCCGGATTTAACGAACCCGTCAGCCGCCGGATGGTATCCATCAGGGCGGTCAATCCTTCGAGCGCATAATACTCGCATTGCATCGGGATAATCACGCTGTCCGCGGCAATGAGGCCATTAATCGTGAGGAGACCAAGGGCTGGTGGGCAATCGATGATGATGAAATCGTAGCGGGTGCGCACAACATCAAGGGCGTCTTTCAACCGGAACTCACGTCGATCGATGTTCAGCAATTCGATCTCAGCGCCGGTCAGGTCAACGTTACCGCCAAGCAGATCATAACCCGCGGCTTCAGCATCCATGATCACGTCTGCCGCAGGATCTTCATTAATCAGCACGTCATAAACCGACACCGACAGGTCATTTTTGTCTATGCCGGAGCCCATGGTCGCGTTGCCCTGGGGGTCGAGATCAACCAGCAGAACACGCCGATTCATCATCGCCAGTGAAGCCGCAAGATTTACGCTGGTGGTCGTTTTGCCAACGCCGCCTTTCTGGTTTGCTATCGCTATGATGACTGCCATAAATCTTAAATCCGCCCCTCAAGCAGCTCGTTTGGGGGTTAACCTTACCAGGTGACGCGCCTGGTCCAGACCCGGAACATCAAGCCTGATGACCTCTGATGAATAACCAGGCTCTGAGAGTTCTTCTATCTCCGCGCCTTTCATGGCGAGGACTTCTCCTTTCGTGCCAAGCAGGTGACGACAACTGCTGACAATATTATTAAGGTTTGAATAAGCCCGGCAGGTAACAACGTCAACTTCACCAACAAACTCTTCAACCCGGGCATGCACCACAGTAACGTTGTTCAGCATTAACTCAATCTTCACCTGGGTAAGGAAGCGTGTCTTCTTACCGTTGGAGTCGAGCAGTATAAAGTCTTTGTCAGGAAAGACTATCGCGAGCGGTATACCAGGTAACCCTGCGCCGGTTCCCACATCAATGACGCGATTTCCTTTAACAAACTGCGCGAGACTGAGCGAATCAAGCAGGTGCAGGCTCACCATCTCTGACGGATCTTTTACCGCGGTCAGGTTATAAACTTTGTTCCATTGCTCGATCAGCTCGAGGTAACGCAGCAGCGCATTCAAGGCATCATCGTCAAGCGACAAACCGAGTGCGTCTACACCAGCTGCAAGACCAGTCAGAAGCTCGGCCTTTTGCTCATCATTTACTGGCAACGGTCTGTGTCACCCGGCGGATTTTCGGGCGACGGCGGCGCCACCCTGCTTTTTCATGTGGATCAGCAGCAGTGAAACCGCTGCGGGCGTGACGCCAGATATCCTGGATGCCTGGCCCAGGGTTTCAGGCTGCATCTGGTTAAGCTTCTGCACCACCTCGTTAGACAGGCCCTTGATACCGCTGTAGTCCATATCGGCAGGCAGTGGCAGTGATTGCTGGGCGGCAATGCGGGCAATCTCATCTTCCTGCCTTGCGATATAACCCTGGTACTTGATGTCGATTTCAACCTGCTCGGCAACCACCTCGTCGGTCTCATCCAGTGCCATTGCCGAGGCAACATCACTGAGTGATACCTCCGGGCGCTTGATGAGGTCAGCTAGCGAATACTCGTGGGAGAGCTTGCCTGTCAGCGGTTCAATCGCGTCGTTGCCGGGCTGCACATATTGAGCCGACAGCGCACTGGCCAGCTTGTCGATTTCCTCGCACTTCGTGTTAAACGCCTGCCATCTCGCATCATCGACCAGGCCAAGCTTGCGGCCAATTTCTGTGAGACGCCTGTCCGCATTGTCCTGGCGAAGGCTCAGGCGATACTCCGCACGGGAGGTAAACATGCGGTAGGGTTCCTTTGTGCCCATCGTGATCAGGTCATCGATCAGCACGCCGATATAGGCTTCACTTCGCGCTGGCGTCCATGGTTCCAGGGATTTCACCTGGCGCGCTGCGTTCAGACCCGCAATAAGTCCCTGCGCGCCGGCTTCTTCGTAGCCGGTGGTACCGTTGATCTGGCCAGCAAAATAGAGGCCGCCCACATGTTTCGTTTCGAGACTGGACTTCAGTTCCCGTGGCTCAAAAAAGTCGTATTCAATGGCGTAACCGGGCCGTGTGATGTGCGCGTTTTCAAACCCCTTGATTGATCGAACCAGGTCGATCTGCACGTCATAGGGCAGGCTTGTGCTGATACCGTTCGGGTAAAGCTCGTGAGTACCAAGGCCCTCAGGCTCGATAAAGATCTGGTGGCTGCCCTTGTCAGCAAACCTCACTACCTTGTCTTCAATAGAAGGACAGTACCTGGGACCCACGCCTTCAATCTCACCGGCATAAAGCGGGGATCGGTCGAGGCCACCATTAATTATCTCGTGGGTCCGCTCATTGGTATGGGTAATAAAACAGGACACCTGGGCCGGATGGTCTTCCCGTGAGGACAGGAATGACATCACCGGTCTTGGCTCGTCGCCAGGCTGTTCTTCCAGGCCGGAAAAATCAACAGACTTACCGTCGATGCGCGGTGGTGTGCCTGTCTTCAGCCTGTCTACCGTGAAGGGTAATGCTCGCAGTCGATCAGCAAGCGCAATACTCGGCGCGTCCCCGGCTCGTCCACCGGCTGACTTCTGCATACCTACATGTATGACTCCACCCAGGAAGGTGCCAACCGTAAGGACAACTGCGCCAGCGGTAAACGTCAGGCCGCTGGCGGTGACAACCCCGGTGACGCGACCCGACTCGATCACAAGATCATCGACGGATTGCTGGAACATACTCAGGTTTGGCTGGTTCTCTACGATCTCTCGAATGGCAGCCTTATAAAGCGCCCGGTCGGCCTGCGCCCTGGTCGCCCTGACGGCGGGGCCTTTACGTGCATTCAGTACCCTGAAATGAATACCAGCTGCATCAGCCGCCTTCGCCATTGCGCCACCCAGCGCGTCAATTTCCTTCACAAGGTGACTCTTGCCTATGCCGCCAATGGCCGGGTTGCAGCTCATCTGGCCAATCGTCTCGATATTCTGGGTCAGGAGCAGCGTTCGCGCACCTGTCCTGGCTGAAGCCAGTGCTGCTTCAGTGCCTGCATGACCTCCACCAACAATAATGACGTCAAAATCGGACATATTTCTTTAGATGACACCGGTTTTTCAGGTGCCAGGCTCTGCCGCTCGGTTCGGGGCCCGCAAGTATACGCGCGACGCCCGCAAAGTCACCTTCTGCGGCTTATTCTGTCGACTATTTCCCGATACAGAAGCTGGAGAAGATTTCCCCGAGGAGATCGTCTGCGGTGACAACGCCGGTGATTTCACCCAGGCAATCCTGGGCAATTTTCAGCTCTTCGGCGAGCAGTTCACCCGCCCCGGATTGCTTCAACTGCCTGGCACCTCGCTCGACTGCTGCCCCGGCGCGCTCCAGCGCGTCAACGTGGCGCGCCCTCGCCGTAAAGTTCGATCCCAGCGCTGCATCGTATCCAAGCTGTTGTTTTAGCTTGTTTTTTAGCGAATCCAGGCCATCACCCTGCTTACAGGACAGCACCACCGCATCTGCAAACTCTTCGCGCGCAAGATCAGTGGCCTCATCGACCAGGTCCGCCTTGTTCAGCACCAGCGTGTAGGCGTCTGTCGCGATTTCATCGGTCAACGCCTTGAGATGTGCAGATCTTGTCGCCTCGTCGAGAGACGCATCAATCACCAGGATCACCAGATCTGCACTGGCAATCGCCGCCTGGGCCCGCCTGATGCCCTCCGCTTCAACAATCTCATCACTTTCACGGATACCGGCGGTATCAACCAGGTGCAGCGGAATTCCATCGAGCTGCATGGCCTGGTTAACGATATCCCGCGTGGTACCCGGCACCTCGGTCACAATCGATGTCTCAGACTGGGTCAGGCAGTTCATCAGCGATGATTTACCGGCGTTGGGTCTGCCGGCCAACACAACGGAGGCACCTTCCAGGATGATCTGGCCCTGGGAAGCTTCCCGGGTGGTCCGATCCAGACCGTCCTGGATCTCACGCAGCCCCAGTGTGACGCGTTCATCGGACAGGAAGTCGATTTCTTCCTCGGGGAAGTCGATGGCTGCCTCCACAAAAACCCGCAACGACGTGAGCTCTGCTACAAGCTCATTGATGCGGCTGGAAAACGCGCCTTGTAATGACCGCGTTGCACCCCTCGCAGCGGCGACTGACGCACTCGCGATAAGGTCAGCAATCGCCTCTGCTTGGGCAAGGTCTATTTTGTCGTTGAGAAAAGCTCGCTGGCTGAACTCTCCAGGTGCAGCTATTCGCGCGCCGAGGGCAATACAGCGGGATACCAGCATATCGGCGACAACCGGGCTGCCATGACCCTGGAACTCCACCACGTCTTCACCGGTAAAAGAGTCGGGACCCGGAAAAAACAGCACAACGCCATCGTCGATGGGTTCACCTTCGTCATCGAGGAAACGGCAGTGCTTCGCGTAACGCGGTTTCACCTCACGGCCCGTCACGTTTTTGAGGATAGATTCAGCGAGCGGTCCTGAAACACGCACGATACCGATGCCGCCGCGACCAGGTGCGGTGGCAACGGCAACAATGGTGTCTTGCGGGTAAAGACGCTGGGACTGGTCTGTCATTGAAACGGACTGGCTATCAAGTGAACACAAATTTTACCCATGCCACCAGGGTGATGCCTCCTGTCCAACCAGGCTGCTAGTTTCCTTTTTCGATTTGCCTCGTGACGTAGTACTGCTGCAGGATCGACAGGATGTTGTTCACAAGCCAATAGAGCACCAGCCCGGAAGGGAACCAGAGGAAAAAGAAGGTAAACATGATTGGCATGAACTTGAATACCTTGGCCTGTACCGGGTCCGGCGGTTCGGGCTGCATCAACTGGGTCAGGTACATGGATATACCCATAAGGATCGGCAGCACAAAATAGGGATCCATCGCCGACAGGTCATCGATCCAGAGAGCAAACGGCGCCTGCCTGAGCTCAACGCTCTCGAGCAGTGTCCAGTAAAGCGCGAGGAACACCGGCATCTGCAACAGGATCGGGAAACAGCCACCGAGCGGGTTGGCGCCTTCCTTTTTGTACAGTTCCATCATCGCCTGGGAAAACGCCTGGCGGTCTTCGCCATGCCGTTCTTTCAGCCTGACCATCTCCGGTTGCAGTTTTCGCATTTTCGCCATCGACCGGAAGCTTGCTGCCGAAAGCGGGTATAGCAGTGATTTAACAATGATGGTGAGGCAGATAATGGCGACACCCCAATTCGGGAAGACACCGTGAATCGCGGTCAGCAGGTAAAACAGCGGTTGTGCAAGCCACCATAGAAAACCGTAATCCACTGTCAGGTCGAGGCCAGTCGCGATTTCCTCCAGCCTGTATTGGTCTTTCGGTCCGATGTAGAGGTTTGCATCCAGCACACCGGTCTGCCCGGGTGGTATCGTGCTGGCACCTGTCGTGAAGCCAAACAGGAAAACATCACGTCCGCTCAATTTGCGCGCGGTGTAGTTGATCGGCGTATCCTGTGTCGGCACAAACGCGCTGACAAAGTAATGCTGCACCATCGCCATATAACCGTCAGCGATAGATAACTTGAAGCTTTCATCCTCGAGGTCGTCAAACTCGATTTTCGAGTAAAGCTCCGACTCAGACCGGGTTGCGCCACCCACGTAGGGCTGCATACCCATAACGTTGTTGGTGACACTGAGTGGGTCCTGGCTGTCGCGTTTAAACTGCGCAAAGAGACCGCCCTGCCAGTTGGTTGCAGCGTTGTTAGTCACCTCAAAGGCAACCCGGATCAGGTAGTCACCCCGGTTGAATTCATATTTTTTGACGATGACCGAGCCGTCCTCCTGCTCGAACCTCAACGGAACCGTCAGGGTGTCAGCATCCCCCATGTCGAAGGAGAAGCTGGGAACACTGTAGGTCGGTCTGGCGCCAGACTTATCGGAACCGTTAGGTCCAATCAAGCCGCTCTGCACGGCGTAGGCGTTGCGTGGGTCTACAAGCAGGAACGGTATGTCGGGCGTGTCGAGGCTGGTTGGGAACTTGGGTAACGCCGCTTGAACAATATCACCGCCATAAGGATCAATCTGTAACTGCAGGACATCGGTTGTCACCGTGATGAGCTTTCGTTTTGTCTCTTCTTCAACGGGGACGGCACTGGTTGCGCCAGCGGTTTCAAGGCTCGGCACGTAATCGCCAGCGTCACCTGAAGTCGGCGCTGTCTGCTGGGTTGCTGCAGGCACGGTATCCAGCGCACCCGGCTGGGTTTCGATGTAGGTGGGCTCCGCAACCGCCGGTTGCTCTGGCGGGTTGTTGGCCTGACCGTAGTCTTCGTTCCACGCCAGGATCAGCATGTAAGAGGTGACTGCTAATCCCATCAGGATAAATATTCGTTGAAAATCCATGACTGCTAAACTGATCCTTGTCCTGTCACGCGTTGTCGTTGCTGCCGCAGCAAACTCGGCTCGGCACGGGGTCATATCCACCGGGGTGGAAAGGGTGGCACTTGCATATACGCTTTGCACCCAGCAGGGTGCCTCTCACTGGGCCCTGTTCCTGTATCGTCTGCATCGTGTATTCAGAGCAGGACGGATAAAAGCGGCAGCGCGGCCCAATAACCGATCTTAGCGTCAGCTGGTAAAGCCTGATTAAAGCGACTAGGAGTCCCTGGCTGACCTTCGTGAGCCATGAGACGAGGCCCGACACCCCACCTGAATGCTGCTTGTATGAAGTTCTATTCATGTTGTGCTCCACAGGGCTACCGCCCGTCACCCGCCACAACATCGCTGGCCAGACCACTTAACGCTGCCATAAGTAATGTTCGTAGCGCTGGCTTAGCCATACCTCTCGCTTGCTTTCGAACCAGCACAACAATATCCAGCCCGGCCTGATGTAACGGGCCAGCACGAAAAGTCTCTCGGATCACACGTTTGATCAGGTTGCGATTAACCGCGGTTGGTACGTTCTTTTTGCCAATAACGATGCCGAGGCGATTAAAGCCCTCAGCATTTTGCTTTGCAAGAACCAAAAACGCTTGTTTGCTCACACGATACGTCGGGTGGCTGAAAACAGCGTCAAATTCGGTGGAGTGTAAAAGGCGGTGGGAAGCTGGAAATGCGTGTGCAGACATCACGCTGGGCGCCAGGCGTTCGGTGACCTGGCGATCAGGAATCCTGGGTATCAGGCAGATAGAACCTTGCGGCCTTTCGCCCTGCGACGCTTGAGGACCAGACGACCACCCTTGGTTGCCATCCTGGCACGGAAACCATGCGTTCTTTTACGCTTGAGTACACTTGGTTGAAAAGTTCTTTTCATAATCTTAAGCCAGTAAAGGGTGTGGGGCTGAAAAAGGAGCGCGATTTTAGAGAACTTGCCTTGTGAGGTCAACGATGTTCACGCAAACAGAATTCGCGCTTCCACGGTGGGTAATAGAATATAAGGTATCTATATATATTTGTTTATTAGTGTTGTTTCTATTAAGTGCGTCGATGTTGTGGGTAAGCGAAATAAGCTGCCAGATTTCAGTGACTTAAGTCGCTCGAAAACCTGCTGGTTTCCCGGGTATGAATCGTTCAAAACCTGTGGACAAGGTCTGGTTAACTTTACGCTTTGTACACAGGCTGAACCGTGTGCTGCAGGCACTATATTTAATCCACAAGTTATACACAGGTTAATCACCGGTTGTTGACGTCAAATGTGTATAAATTACTGAAAAATAATGGTTTTTTTGTTGGTTTTTTTGTCCACAATGCTTGGCTTGAATGTGTGAATCGCGTTAATATCGCTCGGTGCTTCAAGCATAAGATTCAACAGGAACCGCGCAACCAGACTCAGTTTTAAGGTCAGTTAGAAAGCAAGCTAAATCAGCCAGCGAATAGGGCTGTTAACGTCCTCAACTTTCGTCGCCCGGTGCACTCTTCGTAGCCTTCTTGGTACCTTAAAGAGTCCCTCTGCAAGAATCACAAGAAACACAAAAACACAGCAGGAATCGGCGCAAGCTGATTATCTTTATCGTAGAACTTTTGAAGTGAGGGGTTCTGTGGGGGCCACAAATTGGCAGCAATGCCTGACAAGACTTGAAGATGAACTGTCTTCGCAACAATTTAATACCTGGATCCGTCCATTACAGGCGGTGTCCGATAATGACAATATCCGGCTGCTTGCACCAAACAAGTACATCCGGGATCAGGTAAACGATCATTTCCTTGAGCGCATTACAGAGATCCTCGATCAAGCTGGAGGCGCTCGCGTACAGCTAGAGATAGGCAGTAACGTCAGCAGCGCACCCAATGCAGCCAAGCCGGCTGGTGGAGGAAATACTTTCGCCGCTCGAGAACGTTTCTACCCGTTACTCGACCTGAACAAAGAATTTACCTTCGATTCGTTTGTGGAAGGTAGATCCAATCAGCTTGCAAGGGCAGCCGCGCTACAGGTGTCCGAAAACGTCGGTGGATCATCTTATAACCCGCTGCTTCTCTACGGAGGAGTAGGCCTGGGCAAGACTCACCTGATGCATGCGGTGGGCAACTCCATTGCAGAGCGGCACCCGAATCTGAAAGTAGCCTACATGTACTCGCAGCGGTTTATGGAAGATATGGTAAGGGCTATTGAACACGGCACCATGTCGGACTTTACCCAGTATTACCGCTCTGTGGACGTACTGTTAATGGACGATATCCAGTTCCTGGCCAAGGGCATGAAAACCCAGGAAGAGTTCTTCCATGTGTTTAACCGCCTGCAGGAAGATGGTAGCCAGATCGTCCTGACCTGCGATCGCTACCCGAAGGAGATCGAGGGCCTCGAAGAAAGACTGGAAAGCCGCTTTGTATGGGGCATGACCGCGCCTGTTGAACCGCCTGAGCTGGAGACGCGTGTTGCTATCCTGATGAAGAAGGCTGAACTGGAAAATGTTTCAGTGCCGAGTGAGGCTGCTTTCTTTATCGCTGAAAGGATCCGTTCTAATGTCCGCGAGCTTGAAGGTGCCCTGAAGCGAGTGATTGCCAATGCCAACTTTACTGGCCGGGCTATCACGATTGAGCAGGTCCGCGAGAGCCTCAAGGACCTGATCGCCATTCAGGATCGCCAGATTGGCATTGAAAATATCCAGAAAACGGTGGCCGATTACTATAAGATTCGCGTTGGTGATTTGCATTCGAAGAAGCGGACCAGATCGATTGCACGACCCAGGCAGTTAGCCATGGCACTGGCCAAAGAGCTGACCAATCATAGTCTGCCTGAGATCGGCGACTCGTTCGGCGGCAGGGATCATACAACGGTCCTGCATGCCTGCCGAAAGATCGAGGAGCTGCGAGAATCGAGCCGGGAGATCCGCGAAGATTACAACAATCTTCTGAGATTGCTCACTGCTTGAGACCCCACTACCAGGGAACTGTTTTTAGGACACCAGCGCACCCCTGGCGCTGGTGTAGTTGAGTTCAAGCTGCGAGAAGTGAGATGAAATTTACGATAGCCAGGGAGAAACTGCTTGAACCGTTGCAGCTGGTCTGCGGCGTGGTTGAGCGACGACAGACCTCTCCCATCCTCTCCAATATCCTTATCGTTGCAGAAAATGACCAGCTGGTTTTGACTGGTACGGACCAGGAGGTAGAGCTGGTAGCGACGATTAACGGTGTTGACGTCGCTGAGGTGGGCGAAATCACCGTCCCCGCCCGCAAACTGATGGAAATCTGCCGTAGTCTGCCGGAAGGCGCCAACATGACGGCGGAACTCTCGGACGGCAGGGTAGGGGTTGAAAGCGGTCGTTTTTCCTCACATCTGGCTACGATGTCAGCTGGAGATTTCCCCGATATCGACATGTCCGCGGCAGATGTGTCCCTGCATCTTGCCGCCTCGGACCTGTCGCGCCTGCTCAGTCGCGTCAGCTTCGCGATGGCGCAGCAGGATGTCCGCTACTTCTTTAATGGTGTGCTGGTCGAAGTGGATGGCAGCCAGGTGCGACTGGTAGCGACAAATGGCCAGCGACTGGCGACCAGTTACGTCGATTGCGGTGCAGACATGGGACAGCACCAGTTTATCCTGCCGCGTAAAGCCGTTGGCGAGTTGGGCCGGATACTCTCGGACGGGGATGATCCCGAAGTTGAACTGCAGTTTTCCAGCAATCACATGCGATGTGATCGAGCTGGCACCCGGCTTACAACAAAACTGATTGATGCCACCTACCCGGACTATAACCGGGCCATCCCCACCGATGGCGACAAGGTAGTGCACGCGGATCGTTTGGAGTTGAAGGAAGCGCTGTCGCGCACCGCTATTCTGTCAAACGAGTTGTATCGTAATGTCCGGCTGATGGTGGCAGAGAACAGGCTGGATATGCACGCAAACAACCCGCTGCAGGAAGAAGCCGAGGAAACGGTTTCGGTAGAATATACGGGTGAGGCGCTGGAAATCGGTTTTAACGTGTCGTACCTGATTGAAGCGCTGAGCGCGATGGAAGGCCAGCAGGTGTCCTTGTCTTTTCGTGACGCCAGCAGCGCCTGCCTGCTCAAAGACCCCGACGAGACCGAGTCGATCTTTGTTATCAGCCCCATGGTACTGTAGTGTAATTCAGGGGCTGAAGAGTAAGTAAACACTAACTAACATCGGAATATCATGAAGTTCTCAGTAAATCGCGAAATGCTGCTTCGTCCACTACAGCAGGTAGCCGGTGTTGTGGAACGCCGGCAGACGTTGCCCGTGCTCTCCAACCTGCTCATGCAGGTGGCTGATGGAAAGCTCTCCATGACCGGCACGGACCTTGAAGTGGAACTGGTGGGTCGACTGGAAGTCAGCATAGAAGCACCGGGTGATGTGACGGTACCCGCACGCAAATTGGTTGATATCTGTCGTGAGATTCCTGAGAACGCTGACATCGATTTTGCACTGAACGACGGCCGTGTCGAAATCCGCTCAGGTCGTTTCCGCTCTACACTGTCAACGCTGCCGGCTGGAGATTTTCCCAGTGTCGATCAGTCCACCAGTGACCTGACGACAGAAATTGATAGCAAACAGTTCAAGAAGCTGCTCGACCGCACAGGTTTTGCGATGGCGCAGCAGGATGTGAGGTACTTCCTCAACGGGATGTTGATTGAACTTGGCAATGGTCATGTTCGCTCTGTTGCAACTGATGGGCATCGACTGGCTATGAGTGATCTGGATGAATCCAGTCTTGACGGTGCACTTCGCCAGGTGATTGTGCCCCGCAAAGGTGTGATCGAACTCCAGCGCCTGTTGCAGGAGCTGGAAGAGAAGGTGAGCCTGTCTATCGGTGCAACCCATCTCTGTGCGTCGTCGGACACCTTCACCCTCACCACCAAGCTGGTGGATGGCAAATTCCCGGACTACGACCGGGTGATTCCCCGCAATGGCGATAAGGTCGTTCATGCAGACAAACAGGAACTTCGGCAGGCATTGTCGCGAACCGCGATCCTGTCTAACGAAAAATTCCGTGGGATCAGGGTAACGCTGGCAAGCGGCCAGTTGCAGCTCTCAGCCAATAACCCTGAACAGGAGGAGGCTGAGGAAACCGTGTCTGTGGAATACGAGGGCGACGGCATCGAGGTTGGTTTCAATGTCAGCTACCTGCAGGATGTCCTTTCGGTGCTCGAGTCGGAAAAGGTCAGGATCACCCTGGCCGATGCCAACAGCAGCGCAGTACTTGAGGACCCTGATCAGGAAGACTCGGTTTACGTTGTCATGCCGATGAAACTCTGATGTCGCTGCAGCCATGGCGCTAGTTTCGCTGGAGATCCAGCGGCTACGGAATATTTCCCAGGCTACACTCAATTTCTCCTCTGGTTTTAATCTTGTCTACGGCGCTAATGGCAGTGGTAAGACCAGCATTCTTGAGGCCATCTATTTCCTCTCCACGGCCAGGTCCTTCCGTAACGCACAGATAGGACCGATTATTCAGCAGGGTGAAGAAGACTGTCTCGTGCGAGGCCAGGTCCAACATCCCAATCGCCAGTATCGAATTGGTATCCAGCGAGACCGCCGGGGTGGTCGGGAAATACGCATCAACGAAGAATCGATCAAGCGGGGCAGCGACCTGGTCAGGCTGCTGCCCACCCTGACGCTCGGGCCAGACTCAATGGAACTGCTGCTGGGTCCACCGCTCAACAGGCGGCGGTTCCTGAACTGGGGTGTGTTTCACGTGGAACCACAATTTGGAAAACTCTGGGAAGAGGCAACCAGGGCCCTGGCCCAGCGCAACAGGCTCCTGCGGGATGGCAACCCCGGCGCAGCAGAGCTGGAAACCTGGACAGACCAACTGGTCAGCCACGCAACCCAGGTTGATAGATTCCGGCAGTCCTATGTCGATCGATACAGGCCGGTGTTTGATGATGTGTTGTCAAAGATCACGGATCTGGCTGGTGTAAGCCTTCATTACGACCGTGGTTGGGACAAAACAACAGAACTCGCAGATGTGTATAGAAATCAGTTATCTACGGACCTAAAAAAGGGACATACACAGAATGGATTTCAGCGTGCAGATGTTAGAATACACGTTTCGGGACAACCCGCTGCCAGGGTGTGCTCGAGGGGAGAACTGAAGGCCATTGTCTGGTCCATGGTGTTGACCCAGGGCGCAGTGGCCAGGCAGTTTGAAGAGCAGGAGACCCTGTTTCTTATCGACGATCTGGCGGCAGAATTTGATGCCAACCACAGAGACAGGGTTTGCGAGTATCTGCAGGAGAGCGGTGAGCAGGTTGTTCTGACCGGCATAGACAGGGGTGTCCTGCAGGAAGCGACAGGTGGCCAATTTGAGACCATGTTTCACGTGGAACAGGGAACGGTCAGCCCAGAGTAATCGAAGAGTAATTAAAGTGTACCCCAAGGGAGTGAAAGCCGGCTGCGTGGTAGCCGGTATTGTGGATTCCAGGAGAAACGAATGACAGACGACAATTCTTACGACTCGAGCAGTATCAAGGTTCTTAAGGGCCTTGATGCAGTCCGCAAGAGACCTGGGATGTACATTGGCGATACAGACGATGGCACCGGCCTGCATCACATGGTGCAGGAGCTTGTCGACAACTCCATTGATGAGGCCCTCGAAGGCTACTGCTCGGACATCAAGGTCACTATTCACCCGGACGAGTCGATCACCGTATCGGATGACGGTCGTGGTATCCCGGTTGATATGCATGAAGAAGAGGGCAAATCCGCCGCAGAGGTCATCATGACCGTCCTGCATGCAGGCGGTAAGTTTGATGACAGTAATTACAAGGTTTCCGGCGGATTGCACGGTGTGGGCGTTTCCGTGGTAAATGCCCTGTCTTCCGAGCTGAACCTGACAATCTGGCGGGACGGCAAGATCTGGGAGCAGACCTACCACGACGGTGTGCCGGAAGAGCCGCTGAAAGCGGTGGGTGAAACCGAGCAATCGGGAACCCGTTGCCGATTCAAGCCTTCTGAAGAGACTTTCAGCAATATCGAGTTTCATTACGACATTCTCGCCAAACGACTGCGGGAACTGTCATTTCTCAACTCCGGGGTGTCCATCACGCTCAACGATGAAAGAAGTGGCAAAAGCGAACAATTCAAGTACGACGGGGGTTTACGGACCTTCGTTGAGTACCTGAACTCCAATAAGACCGCGCTGAACAGCATTTTCCACTTTCAGGTGGATCGGGAAGACGGCGTTGGTGTGGAAGTCGCCCTGCAGTGGAACGATTCCTACCAGGAAACACTGCTGGCTTACACCAACAATATCCCCCAGAGCGATGGGGGTACGCACCTGCAGGGTTTCCGCAGCGCGCTGACCCGCGGGCTGAACACTTATATCGAGAGTGAGGGCGTTGGCGGCAAAAAAGATGTCTCCACAACGGGGGACGACGCGCGGGAAGGGCTTACCGCTATCGTGTCGGTGAAAGTATCTGAGCCCAAGTTCTCGTCACAGACAAAGGACAAACTGGTGTCTTCCGAGGTGAAAACCGCGGTCGAGCAGGAAATGGGTGAACACTTCAGCAACTACCTGCTTGAAAACCCAATTGAAGCCAAGGCCATCGTGCAAAAGATGATTGATGCTGCCAGGGCCCGCGAAGCTGCTCGCAAGGCGCGAGAAATGACACGCCGCAAAGGTGCGCTCGATATCGCAGGCCTGCCCGGCAAACTGGCCGACTGCCAGGAGAAGGACCCGGCAAAATCAGAAATATACCTGGTGGAGGGTGATTCAGCTGGTGGATCCGCCAAACAGGGTAGGGACCGTAAGTTCCAGGCGATCCTGCCTTTGAAAGGTAAGATTCTGAATGTTGAAAAAGCCCGCTTTGACAAGATGCTGTCCTCTGC
The DNA here is from genome assembly GCA_963921285.3 of Pseudomonadales bacterium. Taxonomy (GTDB): domain Bacteria; phylum Pseudomonadota; class Gammaproteobacteria; order Pseudomonadales; family Azotimanducaceae; genus UBA9659. Next base: position 2,616,849 of record CAWUFD020000015.1, on the reverse strand, counting down.
CGAGGTTGGCACGCTGATTACGGCGCTGGGCTGCGGCATCGGCCGCGATGAGTTTGATCCGGACAAACTCCGCTATCACCACATTATTATCATGACTGACGCGGATGTGGACGGCGCTCATATCCGTACACTGCTGTTGACCTTCTTCTTCAGGCATATGCCCGAACTGATTGAGCGTGGACACCTGTTAATTGCTCAGCCACCGCTCTACAAGATGAAGCGCGGTAAATCTGAACGCTACATCAAGGATGAAGGGGAATTGACTCGCTACCTGCTCGAAATAGCCCTGGAAGAAGCCAGCCTGCAGCCCTCGGAGGGTGCCGATCCTATCGATGGTGACGAATTGAGGTCACTGGCAGAGTCTTTCTACGCCATCAAGGAGCAGATGCAGAAGCTCGAGCGAGTGTATCCGTTACCGGTATTGGAACAGATGATCTACCTGCCGCGACTGACGGTTGAGGACCTCTCGAGCCGCGATGCAGTGCAGGCCTGGGTTCACCAGCTGGAAGGCAAGTTGATCGACTTCAACACATCCAGGACCCAGTACGATTTCAGTGTCACCGAGGACAATGAACGACACCTTTACTACCCGGCCATCTCTGTGACCAATCACGGCGTCAGGAAAGACTACGTGCTCAGCAAGGAATACTTTGCGTCCGCGGACTACATGTCCTTTGCAGACTTTGGTGAAAATATTGACGGCCTGCTGGGTGAAGATGGACGCGTCATCAAAGGTGAAAAGAGCGAACACGTTTCCAGCCTGGAAGACGCATTAAGCTGGCTGCAGACCGAGGCGCAGCGAGGCCAGAGCCGCCAGCGTTACAAGGGGCTGGGTGAAATGAACCCGGATCAGCTGTGGGAAACCACCATGGACCCGGATGCACGCACCATGCTGCGGGTCACCATTGAGGATGCGATTGCCGCTGACCAGGTCTTCAATACATTGATGGGCGACCAGGTAGAGCCGCGGCGAGAATTCATCGAAGAGAATGCGCTCGCGGTGGCAAACCTCGACGTCTGATATCAAAGCGATATCGCGCTCGATCCTACGATCAGTCGAGCACCGACTTTGCAAAAGAGAGCAGGTCGTCAAACACGTGTTCGTGATGTGGACGCAGGTGTAGTGTTTCTTCACCATTGCCTGTCCTGACCAGCACCGGTTTACAACCTGCGCCCTCTGCAGCGCGTATGTCCTTTAGCGAATCACCTACGAACGGCTGACCGGCCAGGTCCAGGCCATGGCGCTCTGCCAGATCGAGCAACATCCCTGGCTTTGGTTTCCTGCAACGGCAGCGGTCATCCGGATGATGTGGGCAGTACATGATGTCGCGGATCTCTCCGCCCGCTGTTGCGACAGCTTCCTGCATTTTTTCGTGAATAGCAGCGAGCGCCGCCTCGTCGAGTTTGCCTCGGGCTATACCTGCCTGGTTGGTTGCAACAAAAACAGGGATACCAGCCTTCGTCAGCAGTGCAATCGCCTCCAGTGAGCCTGGGATCGGTTGCCACTCTGCCGCTGACTTAATGTAGTCCGGGGAGTCGTGGTTGATGACGCCGTCGCGATCAAGGATGACAAAAGCAACACTGGGCATGCTTGCATACCCTCATTGAAGGATGTGTCCCCTATTGTAGAAGCGAGAAATCCGCCACTTCAAGAAAGAGAAGTCGCAGGTTAGCCAGCAACTGCAGTCGATTAGCCCTGACCTTTTCGTCTTCCACCATTACCATTACATCGTCAAAGAACCTGTCAACCGCAGGTTGCAGTGCCGCCAGTTGCTGTAACTGTTCACCGACATCGCTGATATCGGTAACACCCTGCTTATCATTCAGCTCGCTGAGCAGGCTATTCTCTGCTTCATCGACGAGCAGTGACGTATCAATGCTCCCCTTCGAGAACTCGTTAGGTTCCTTTTTCAGGATGTTAGCGACACGTTTGTTGGCGGCGATGATTTGTTCGGCAACTGGTTCCTTACGAAATGAATGCAACGTCGTGACAACCCGGTGGGTTTTGGCGAGGTGGTTTACACCATGCACACCGGCCCTGACCGCATCGACGATGTCGCCGCCGATATCCTGCTCCAGGTACCAGTTCTGCAAGCGCTCACACAGGTAGTCCTGGACTTCTGCAACAACCTTGTCTTCAAAGCCATGCAGATCAGCGGCTTTCTTGAGACAACCCGTGATATCAAGGTCGAGATCGTTTTCTATACAGATCCTGATAATCCCGAGGGACTGACGCCTGAGGGCAAACGGATCACGGGATCCCGTAGGTGGTTGACCGATACCAAAAAGACCAACCAGTGTGTCCAGTTTGTCGCTGAGGGCAACAACGTTACCGATCGCTGTGCGTGGCAGTTCACCGCCTGATTGCGTAGGTCGATAGTGATCAGCGATCGCGTCGGCAACCTCCTGGGCTTCGCCGTCCCGGGTGGCGTAATACCCCCCCATGATGCCCTGCAGGTCAGGGAATTCACCGACCATATCGGTGATCAGGTCGACCTTGCAGAGTTGTGATGCACGTTGTGTTAACACCTTATCGAGTTGCAGCTGTTCAGCAACAAATTCGGCAAGCTCCGTGATACGGCTCGTCTTGTCACCGTACGAGCCGAGATCGGTCTGGAAAATTACCTGATCCAGCCGCTCGATTTTGGCGCTGAGCGAAACCTTTGCATCCTGCTCGTAGAAAAACGCTGCATCGGCTAGCCGTGGTCTGATCACACGCTCATTACCTCCGACAACAACCGCCGGATCCTTGCTGATAATATTGGACACGGTGATGAACCGATTGATCAGAGCGCCGTTATCGTCCACCAGGTGGAAATAGCGCTGGTGTTCCTTCATTGCCGAGATAAGTGCTTCAGGTGGCACTGCAAGGAATGACGAATCGAACTCACCCGCGAGGGCAACCGGCCACTCTACCAGTGCAGTCACCTCATCCAGCAGATCTTCATCGATCACCGCGGTCGCCGAAAGACCAGCGGCGGAATCCTGGATCTGCTCAAGGATCAGAGCGCGACGTTCAGCAAAGTCCACCATGACATGCTGCGCACGGCACGCCTCGACATAATCGTTAGCGTTTGAGATGGCGAACTCGCCATCCGACATGAAGCGGTGACCGCGACTGACGGCGCCAGCACCGAGGCCAAACACGCTGAGCGGCAAGACGTTATCGCCGTACAACGAGCACAACCATTTGATTGGTCTTACAAACTCGGCGCGGTTTTTGCCCCAGCGCATACGCCGCGCGATGGGCAGACCTGCCAGCGCGTTGTCCACAATTTCCCCGATCAAGGTCTCCAATGTCTGGCCCGCCTCGGTTGCACGGTAGACGACCCACTCGCCTTTATCTGTCTTCAGACGCTCCAGCGTAGCCACGTCTTCTACGCCACAAGAACGGGCAAACCCAAGCAATGCCTTGGTTGGCTCTCCGGCTTCATCGAAGGCCGCCTGTACTGCCGGCCCGCGTCTTTCAACCGATTGATCTGGTTGCCTGTCGGCGAGCGCTTCTACCATTACGGTGAGCCGGCGCGGTGTGGCAAAGCTGGTGATGCCAGCGTACTCGAGGCCTGCTTTTGTCAGGCCCTGGTTGATGCCACTTTCAAAGGACTGCATCAGCGACTTGAGAGATTTGGGTGGGAGTTCTTCCGACCCGATTTCAATAAGTAAGGTTTCAGCTGGCACGGGCAATCTCCGCTTCTACAAACTCGCGGGCATCTTCGTCCGCCAGGGGGAATCCCATCGCCCGCCTCGAATCAAAATATGCCTGGGCGACCGAGCGCGCGAGAGTTCGGACCCGGAGGATATAGCGCTGACGCTCCGTCACGGATATAGCGTGTCTCGCGTCCAGGAGGTTAAACAGGTGTGATGCCTTCAGCACAAATTCGTAGGCAGGCAACGACTTACCTGCTTCAAGCATCCTGCCGGCCTCCCTTTCACAGTAGTCGAATTGTCGAAACAACTCGTCGACGTCGGCCAGGTCGAAATTGAACGCAGACATTTCAACCTCATACTGGTGGTAGACATCAGCGTAGGTGACAACATCGTTACCGTTGGTTGTCCAGATAAGATCCTTGAAGTCTTCTACTCCCTGCAGGTAAAGCGCCAGTCTTTCCAGGCCGTAGGTAATTTCACCCATGACCGGATAACACTCGATACCGCCAACCTGCTGGAAATAGGTGAACTGAGTAATCTCCATCCCGTCCATCCAGACTTCCCAGCCAAGACCCCAGGCACCCAGCGTCGGGGATTCCCAGTTGTCTTCCACGAACCGGATATCATGCAGGCTGGTGTCGACGCCGAGATGTTCTAGGCTCTCCAGGTATAACTCCTGGAAGTTATCCGGCGATGGCTTCATCACCACCTGGAACTGGTAGTAGTACTGGTACCGGTTGGGGTTCTCGCCGTAACGGCCATCGGTTGGCCGGCGGCTTGGTTGCACGTATGCACAGTTCCAGTTTTCCGGTCCAACGGCACGCAGGAACGTTGCCGAATGAAAGGTACCGGCGCCCACTTCCATGTCGTACGGTTGCATCAGGATGCAACCCTTCTCGGCCCAGAAGTTCTGGAGCGACAGGATCAGGTTCTGGAAAGTGAGTACATCAGACATTTTGGTACACCGGCACGTATGCTTTTGAGAGCTAGCGAGGCAACCGAAAAAGCGGGGCCCCGAAAAAAAGTGCGTAAGTATACATCCATGTCTTTAAATCGGATAACCTCGTCCCGAATTAATCTTGTGTAGGTCGCTGATCGCTTATGCCCGGGACGCCTGGCGCTTCTGCCAATGCCGCAGGTGCGGATCCACGCTGTGGCTGGTGTCATGGCGATGAACTCTACGGCCGCTACCACGACGAAGAATGGGGCACGCCAAACAGGGATAATGATTCCCTGTTTGAGTTTCTTCTTCTAGAAGGCGCCCAGGCCGGACTTTCCTGGATAACCATTCTTCGCAAGCGGGAAAACTATCGGCAGGCATTGGACGGGTTTGATGCCAGTAAGATCGCCGCATATAAAACGAGAAAACTGGGCCAGTTACTCAAAAACGAGGGGATTATCCGCAACCGGCTGAAGCTGGAATCACATATAAAAAACGCCCGTGCCTATCTGGATATCCTCGAGCGCGAGGGCAGTTTCAGTGACTACCTCTGGCGATTTGTAGACGGCACCCCGCAGCAGAATCGCTACCGCACCCTCAAGGAAGTTCCTGCCACGACGCCTGTGTCTGAAGCTATGTCGAAAACGCTGAAGAAAGACGGGTTCACGTTTGTCGGGCCCACGATCTGTTATGCCTTTATGCAGGCAACCGGCATGGTTAACGATCACCTCGTCACCTGTCCCAGGCACGAAGAGTGCCGAAAGCTGGCCTGATGGGCGTCATCTATCGGGTCTTGCCTGGTCTGCTGCTTGGCTTGCTGTCGCTGCTGCCACGGCGACTTCTCCAGGCGATCGGTGGCTGGCTCGGTCAGCTGAACCTCTTCCTGGATGCCCGGGCAGCAAAGGTCACCCGCACCAATCTTGCACTTTGTCTCCCATCCATGAGTGATACCGCGCGGGAGCAGCTCACGAGGCAAAGCCTGATCGAAACCGGCCGGACCATGTTGGAGACACCAGCGGTATGGCTTGGCGAAACAGACAACATTGATAACTGGATTGCCGGTGTGAACGGTGAAAACGTGCTTGAAAAAGCCGTCGCCGCGCCGCGAGGACTTGTTGTGCTGCTCCCGCACGTCGGCAACTGGGAGCTGTTCAACATTTATTACCGCCGCTTTGGCACGATGACCGCGCTGTATCAGCCTCCCCGCAACGAGGCGTTTCACGCGCTGATGGAGGAGGTGCGATCAAAACATGGCAACAATATGGTGGCGACTGACCGATCCGGACTGCGCGAGCTCTATCGGGTGCTGAAACGAGGTGAAACCGTGGTGGTACTGCCGGACCAGGTACCTGAAACCGGCGAGTACATCGACTTTTTTGGTCAGTTGGCGCTGACGGACACCTTGATTTATCGACTGCTCAAGGCAACCGGTGCAGACCTTATAACGGCCGCCGTGATTCGCGGTGACGATGGCAGGTTTACCGTTAAACTCATGCAACCGGCCGAGGAGAGTTTCTCAACCGACCAGGCCACCGCGCTTACTGCAATCAACCGGGAAGTGCAGCGCAGCGCAGAACTGGATCTTGCCCAGTACCAGTGGGAATACAAACGATTCAGGGAACGTCCGACCGGTCTTGCCAAGATCTATCGATTTGGCAAAACACCTGAATATCACACCTGACTAAACTTCTCAGTCTTCCTTGCGTGCAATGACACAGGCGCGACCGGCGAGCGGATGTGTTGCATCCGGGTTGGCTGACTCATCCAGGTACTTCAAAACGGTGAGGCCGGGGAAAGCAGAAGCAAGCTCATCCGGTGCAAGCAGGAAGCGTTTGCTGGAAGGTCCGATGTTGGCGACCTTGCCCTCAACAAAAGTCTGGAAGACCAGCACGCCACCAGGGTTCAGCACAGTCTCGAATACCGGGAAGAGTTGCCGGTCGAGGTAGTGGAAGTTTGTGATGAGGTCTGCCCTGCAAGCCGCCAGCCCCTCTGCCGTGATGTCTGTTACCACGGCATTAATGTCGAGCGAATGGTTATTGGCGTAGTGCTGCAGCTTCTCGGTCGCTGCTGACGAGATATCCATCGCCGTCACCGAATAACCTTCACCAGCAAGGTAAATTGCGTTACCGCCGAGGCCGCTTGCGATATCGATGCAGGTTCCCTGCCCTGGAAGCAGTTCCCTGCAGGCGTTGAGTACCCAGGCGGGGTCCGGCTTGGCCACCTTGTCCTCGTGTGCATAGATGGCATCCCATTTTTCTCTTGGGTCCACGTGGCTGCCTATTTCTGCCAGAACATCGGGCTGAGCAGCACCAGCAGCGTAAAGATCTCCAGGCGCCCTAACATCATTGTGAAACACAACATGATTTTTGCGGGCGCACTGAGGTCACCGTAGTGAAAGGCGACATCACCCAGACCGGGGCCCAGGTTGTTGATGGTGGCACCAACTGCAGAAAACGCGGTAATGAAATCGAGGCCAGTTGCGATCAGTGCAAGCAGCATGAAGAGAAAAACGATGACGTAAATCGAGAAAAACCCCCAGACCGCTTCGATGACCTGGCCGGGGACCTGGCGGTGATTGAGCTTAATCGGGAAAACCGCGTTTGGATGAATGAGGCGATGAATTTCTCGAATACCCTGTTTACAGATGAGCATGACCCGGATCACCTTCATGCCCCCGCCGGTTGAACCCGCGCAGGCGCCTGTAAATGCACCAAAGAAGATGAGGTAAGGCAGCATATTCGGCCAGGCGGTAAAGTCCGCCGCTGCAAAGCCGGTGGTGGTAAATATACTGACCACCTGGAAAGTGGCGAGGCGAGCTGCGTCGGATGCCTGGTAGATATCAGACAAGTAAAGGTAGGCACCCACAACCACCGACGTGATCGCGAGAATAGACAGGTAAAAACGCACCTCTTCGTCACGCAGGTAATGCACGGGATTGCGATCCTTGATCGCGAAAAAATGCAGGGCAAAGTTCATACCTGCGAGCACCATGAAAAAGATCGCGACTATTTCTATCGCCGCTGAATCAAAGTAGCCGATGGATGCGTCGTGAGTTGAGAAGCCTCCGATCGCAATGGTTGAGAAACTGTGGCAGAGCGCATCAAAAGCGGACATGCCAGCAAGCCAATATGCCAGACCACACAATGCCGTCAGCCCGAGGTAAATGGACCACAGCGCCACGGCGGTCTGCTTGATGCGTGGCGTGAGTTTTGAGTCCTTCACCGGTCCCGGTGTTTCCGCCCGGTACAGCTGCATACCACCGATACCCAGCATCGGCAGGATAGCCACTGCCAGCACGATAATGCCCATACCACCAAGCCACTGCAGTTGCTGGCGGTAATAAAGGATCGATTCGGGCAGATAATCGATACCGGTGAGAATGGTTGCACCGGTGGTGGTAAGACCAGAGAAGGATTCAAACAGGCCATCTGCAATGGATAGGCCGAGAGCGCGCTCATCGATCAGTGGTAGTGCACCAAACGAGCCAAGTGCAATGTAGAAGAAGACCGTCACCAGGAAGCCGTCCTTGATACGCATCTCGGCCTTGTCCCGTTTGAATACCAGCCACAGTACAAAGCCGACCGTAAACGTGACCGCAAATGCCCGCAGGAACACCAGGTGGACGCCATCGGCAAACAGCATTGAGACCAGCACCGGTGGCACCATCGTCAGGCTGAACATCATCAGCAGACTGCCGAGGATTCTTAGCGCGATCTGAATGTGCATTCAGTTGTCCTAGAAGAAAGACAGAGGGGCCTGGAACAGCTTCTCGACATCCTTCACGCGAGATTTGTCCACCATAAACAGGATCAGGTGGTCACCGGACTCCACCACGATGTCATCATGGGCGATCACAACATCATCTCCTCTGACGATCGCACCGATGTTTGTGCCGGGTGGCAGGTCTATCTCCTCGAGTCGCCGTCCCACAACCTTGGATGAATGGCGGTCGCCGTTTGCAATTGCCTCGATCGCTTCCGCTGCACCGCGTCGCAGGGAGTGGACCCGGACAACATCACCCTGGCGGATATGCGTCAGGATGGAACCTAGCGTGGCGTGCTGGGGGTTGACCACCACGTCAATTTCGCTGCCCTCGATAAGGTCAACGTACGCGGGGTTGTTGATGAGCGTGATCACTTTACGCGCACCGAGACTCTTGGCGAGCATAGACGACATGATATTGGCTTCATCGTCGTTGGTGACTGCACAGAAGACATCGGTTTCCTCGATGTTTTCTTCCAGCAGCAGATCGCGATCAGACGCATCGCCTGAAAGCACGATGGCACGATCGAGCTTCTCGGATAGTTCATAACAGCGCTGGCGTGAACGTTCGATGATGCGCACGCCGTACTTGCGCTCGATGGTACGAGCGAGGTTCTCGCCGATGTGCCCTCCCCCCGCAATCACAATCCGCTTGTTGGGCTTTTCGGCGCGACGCATCTCAGACATCACCAGCGGTATGTCGCTGCTAGAGGCAATGAAGAAAACTTCGTCATCCGCTTCAATCACCGTGTTGCCTTCAGGGATAATCGGTCGATTCTTGCGGAAGATCGCGGCGACGCGTGTGTCCACCATGGGCATGTGCTGCCTGATATAGCGCAGTTCCTGGTCCACCAGTGGGCCGCCGTAATATGCCTTCATTGCCACTAACTGCACCTGACCGTCAGCAAAATCCATCACCTGCAGTGCACCGGGATGGTCGATCAGTCTGGCGATGTCGTGGGTGACGATCTCTTCCGGGTTGACGATCACATCGACCGGCATCGCATCGTCACGAAAGATACCGCCATCCCGGATGTAGGCGGCTGAACGGACACGCGCCATCTTTGTGGGCGTATTGAACACCGAGTAGGCAACCTGACAGGCCACCATGTTGACCTCGTCGCTGTTGGTTACCGCGATGAGCAGATCGGCGTCCTCCGCACCAGCCTGGCGCATAATGTCCGGATGTGAAGCCATGCCCCTGACCGTCCTGATATCAAAACGATCCTGCAGTTCATGCAACCGGTCGTAGTTGGTGTCGACGACCGTGATGTCGCTCGCTTCCTTGGTCAGGTTGTGTGCGAGGTTACCGCCGACTTCACCGGCACCGAGGATGATGATCTTCATCGGATTTTGCCAACCTTCGCGTAAAAGAACCCGTCATGAGCATCCGCAGTGGGCAGCAGTTGCAGGCCGGTTGTGGTTACCAGGATGTTGTTGGATGCCTCTGCGGCAGGGATTGGGGGAAGTGGCAACAGCGCGGCGTCAGGACGTGAATCAAGCAGGTCCTTTACGATCTGGTCATTTTCCCGTGGCAGGATTGAACAGGTTGAATAAAGCAGTTCGCCACCCGGTGTTAGCAAGTCAAACGCCTTGTTGATCAGTACTCGCTGTGTCTGGCAAAGCTTATCAACATCGGATTTGCTGCGCAGCAATTTAATGTCGGGATGCCTCCTGATAATGCCGGTAGCAGAGCAGGGTCCGTCGAGGAGTATGCGATCAAAGCCCGGATCGCCTGCATCTAAATCAGTGAGGGAAACCGCTTTCATTACTGCGCTGACACCAATGCGGATAAGATTCTCTTCAACTCGCTGCATACGCTTTGCATCGATATCTATCGCGGTCAGTTTTATCCCGGGTACCGTTTCGAGGATGTGGCATGTTTTGCCACCGGGCGCAGCGCAGGCATCAAGCACGGACTGATCATCACTGAGGTTCATCAGCAAGGGCGCCAGCTGCGGCGCCTCGTCCTGCACACTGACCATACCGTCCGTAAATCCCGGAATCTCTTCAACCGGCATTGCATGATCAAGGTACACCGCCGATGGTGCGATGAGGCCTGGCGTTGCTTCGATGCCCGCATCGGACAGGCACTCAAGGTAGTCATCCCTGCTTGTTTTTGCGAGGTTAACGCGAAGAGTGAGGGGCGCTTGCTGGTTGTTGGCAGCAAAAACATCCTCGCGTCTCGGCCATGCCTTTTCAATTTCGGCGATCAGCCAGCCAGGATGATTCAGTCGCGCCTCTGATAATTCGTCAGTATCTGGCCGGCTGCGCAGATACGACCGCAGGATGCCGTTGACGAGACCGCTGGCCCACTGCTTCTTCAGCGCACGCGTTGCCTCAACCGCGGCATTTACACTGGCGTGCGCTGGACGATTCAGGTGATCGACGGAATACAGACCGGCCAGCAGTAACATTTTTACGTCCTGGTGTTTTTTTGGCAGCGGCTTTTTGAGGAGGCGCTGCAGTGCTGCGTTCAGTGAATAGTAGTAGCGGGTAACGCCATAGGCGATCTGTGAGGCAAATGCGTTTTCACCAACAGCCTCGTCAAGGTGCACGCCTCGTTCGGTCACTGCTGTCAGTGTCTTTACGGCCTCGATGTATTCGCGCATGACATGTATCAGTTGGCAGTAAACAATGCGCCGGGATGAACCAGGTCAGCCCTTGCATTAAGGATATCCTGACCGGTGAGCACTGAGCCTTTTCCAACGGGCAGCTGCATCGCGTTGCAGGTTATAGCGCCGTCGCCGCAGGCAATACTGACCCCGTCTTTGGTTACCTCCAGTACGGTACCGGGCGTTGCGGATGAACTCTTCGCACTTGCTTTAGCCATCCAGAATTTGACGCGCATGTCGCCGAGGAAGCTGTACGCAACCGGGTCCGGATTGAAGCCGCGTATCTGCCGGGCAACCTCATGTGCGCTTGCCTGCCAGTTGATCAGCGCTTCTTCCTTGGTGATCTTCTTTGCATAGATGGTTGCATATGTGTCGCCATCAGCCTGTGCAACCGGCTTTGCCGTGCCTGCTGCCAGTTGGTCAATGACCGTAAGCAGCACCCCAGGCCCAGCGCCCAGCAGCTTCGCTTCAAGACTCTGGCTGGTATCGCTGTCGGTAATGGAGACGTCGGCAATGCCGAGCATGTCACCGGTATCAAGTCCGGCATCCATCTGGATGATGGTGACACCGGAAGCGGTATCTCCGGCAAGGATGGCCCGCTGGATCGGTGCCGCGCCGCGCCACCTGGGCAACACGGATGCATGAACGTTGATGCAGCCCAGTGGCGGATACTCAAGCACCGGCTGCCTTAGTATCTGGCCGTAGGCGACAACCACCATCAGGTCGATGTCGTAGGCTTCAAGATCGGCGGCGGTGAGCTTTTCCGGCTGGATAACCTCTATGTCATGCTCAAGTGCGAGCTTTTTAACGTTGCTCGGCACCAGCTTTTTACCGCGTTTCCCCGGCTTATCCGGCTGGGTGATGACCAGTCGGATGTCATGGTGCGAGGCGATCAGTGCTGCCAGGTGCCCGGCGGCGAACGCAGGTGTACCTGCAAAAGCGATGTTCAATTGTGGTCAGGCCCGCTGTTTCTGCTGCTTCTGGAGCTTTTTGCGGATCATCTGGCGTTTCGTGTTTGAGAGGTAGTCAACAAACAACTTCCCCTCCAGGTGGTCCATTTCATGCTGTATGCAAACCGACAGGATGTCATCGGCGGTCATGGTGAAAGGTTCGCCATCCCGGCCAATGGCGGATAGCTCGATCTCGGTGTAGCGTGTCACGGGTTCATAAAATCCGGGCACGGACAGGCAGCCCTCATTTGTCTGGATTTCACCGTCATGGGCGATAATTTCAGGATTGATGAGGATAAGAGGCTGGTTTTTTTCCTCAGAGACATCGATGACGATCATGCGCTGGTGAAAATTCACCTGCGTCGCAGCAAGGCCAATGCCCGGCGCCTCATACATGGCATCCAGCATACGATCTGCCAGGTCGACCAGCTTGCCGTTTACCTCGGTTACGGGTTTGGCGACCGTTCTTAGCCGGGGATCCGGGAATTCAAGAATTTCTAATGGCACCATATGGTTTTGTCATATACCTCTAGTATTAGAGCAACTTGTGCTGCTAAGATTATGATCACCTTGAGAATTCATCGAGTCTGGGGCTGGATGTCAAGGTTTGTTTAACTTGATATTGTACTCGTTTTTCGGATGGGATTCGCCATGAACAGAATCTTCAGGCTTGTCCAGGCTGCAGTGCTGCTTTTGTTCATGCACCTGGCTGCTGCGCCCGCGATTGCTGCTGAGGGTGATGAAAATAGCGTCGCCAGCCTGCTTAAGGAAGGTCATCCTGAGAAATACATGGTCAAGGAGGGTGACACCCTCTGGAACATCGCAAGCATGTTCCTGACCGACCCCTGGTACTGGCCTGAAATCTGGCATGTTAACCAGAATATCGACAACCCCCACCTGATTTACCCTGGCGATGAGATTGTCTTCACCCAGATTGGCGGTGCACCGGCGCTGACCATCAACAGGGGTCCCGGCCAGCGCACGGTGAAGCTGAGTCCGCAGCAGGAAGTTCGTACCGGTGATCGCTACGAAAAGCTGGAGCCAAGGATCCGCTCAAGCGAGTTGTCGGGTGCCATCCCTGCCATACCACTGGATGCGGTGGCGAGCCTCATGTACACGGGTCGCATCGTTGAAAAGGAAGAGCTGGAATTTGCCCCCTACATTCTTGCGGGTAAAACCGATCGCCTGGTTTTTGGCCCGGGAGATCAATTCTATGCGCGTGGCATATGGGACGAGGACACATCCGTTTACGGCATTTTCCGGGAAGGTAACGTTTACCAGGATCCGGAAACCGAAGAGATACTGGGTTATGAAGCAGTAGAGGTTGGACTGGCGCGGGCCAACGAACGAGACGGTGACGTGGTGGTATTCACGCTCAGCTCAGTTCGTGCCGATGTCAGGCGCGGTGACAGGTTGCTGCCAACAGAAGAGCGTCGCCTCGAATCAACTTTCTATCCGACTCCACCTGAAAATGAGGTCGAAGGCATCATCATGACCGTGCTGGGTGGTGTAACACAGGTAGGTATCAATGACGTCATCGTCATCAATCGTGGTGAGCGCGATGGGCTCAGCGTTGGATCCGTCCTTGCTATCGCCAAGCGTGGTCCCACGGTACGTGATCGGTTTGTCCGTGATGAGCTGGAACTGCCAGCCGAGCGGGCTGGCGTGATGATGGTGTTCCAGACCTTTGAGCGCATGGCCTATGCGTTGGTCCTGTCTACCACCGAACCCCTCCGGGTGGGTGACATCGTCCGTAACCCCTGACACCCCGCAAAAACCCACCCGACAACTCACGACACACAGCCGCAGAATCTCCTCCTCGCAGGCGGCGATGACGCACGCCTGCTGACGAGATCTCGCAGGCGCCTGACCTCAGACCGGTGCGATCATGCCGGCATGACCGATGAGACTTTTTATCGGCTGGCGTTACATCGAAAGCTGGCCAATCATCCGCGTGGCCTTGCAATGTTGATGCAGCGCTTCAGGAATAACGCGCGCGCTGTTTTTGACAATTGCGCGAGTCACGACCTTATTAGTGTCGGGTTGCCCGATATCTCGCTGGACATCGATGTAGGCCTTGGACGCCAGCTGGAATCTGACCTGCGCTGGCTTGAGGATGATCGGCATGACATTGTCAGCGCCGAAGACAGTCTCTATCCCTCGCTGCTGCTGCAGACGTTTGACCCTCCCTTCCTTTTGTTTGCCTCGGGGAACCTGGATGCGCTTGGTGAACCCGGTCAGCCTCCCATTGCAATTGTGGGCGCAAGGAAGGCAAGCCAGTATGGTCTGGATCAGGCATTCTCGCTTGCAGACAGGCTCGCCGCACATGGCGTGGTGATCTACTCAGGCCTGGCGCTGGGTGTTGATGGCGCTGCTCACCGCGGCGCGCTGAATGCCGGGGGTAAAACCATCGCGGTACTGGGGACCGGCTGCGATGTTGTCTACCCAGGTCGGCACCGCAAACTAGCAGGCGCGATAGCTGAAAACGGCCTTATCCTGTCTGAGTTTCCGCTGGGTACGCCCGCCTACCCGTCAAATTTTCCGCGGCGTAATCGCCTTGTCACAGGTAGCACCGTTGCAACCCTCGTGATCGAGGCGGGCATCAAGAGCGGTTCTCTGATCTCAGCTCGTCTTGCACTGTCTGAGGGCCGGGAAGTGATGGCACTGCCTGGGCAGGTGACCAATCCTGGAACCCGCGGAACGCATCACTTGATAAGGGATGGCGCGATGTTGATCACCTCGGCGGAGGATGTGCTGCTTGAGCTCGGCATCGCGCCTGAGCGTCGGCATACCGACGCGCGTCAACTGACCGACAGACAGGCTGAAGTTGTTGCGCTCCTGGGTCTTGATCCCCTCAGTGTTGATGAACTCTCTGCGGTGCTGGATTGCCCCTTAGATGAACTGTTTGCAGTGACGATGGATCTCGAAATTGAAGGACTGATCAGGATGGAGGCGGGACGATATTTCCTGACCAAAAGCGTAAGGGCGTAACCCTGCGCTAACGCTTGTGAGCGGGCTTTACCCCTGCTAACGTCGCGTTTTCTTTCCCTGGCCACGGGTCTCTGCCTGTGGAGAAAACTGATGACAGGTATAACAAAACTGGCGGTTTTTGGCCGGCCCATCGGGCACAGCCGCTCGCCGGAAATCCATCAGCAATTTGCCGCTGAGGCCGGTATCGAGATCAGCTACGAGAAGATCCTGGTACCGGAAGGCAGCTTCAACGAGATTGCCGACAAGTTCCTCAAGGATGGCACTGGTTTCAATATCACAGTGCCCTGTAAATTTGATGCTTATGAATATGTAGCGACACGCTCGCCTGGTGCGGAGCTGGCACGTGCTGTTAACACGATCAGTGTGAAGAACGGCAAGACCAGAGGAGACAACACCGATGGTCCCGGTCTCGTGGCAGACCTCAAACACAACCTTGGCTGGACACTCGAATCCAGCAGAATCCTTGTGCTGGGTGCGGGCGGTGCGGTGAGTGGCGTACTCGCTGACCTCCTCCAGGCATCGCCGTCTATGGTGCACCTTTACAACCGAACCCATGCAAAAGCAGAAGAACTTTCCGCCCGTTTTGAGCCCGGGAAGATTGTTCCAGCGCGGGCGAGTGATCTTGAAACAGGCTATGACGTCATTATCAATGGCACATCTGCCGGTCTTGCAGGTGACCTGCCTGACGTACCTGGTCATATCGTCGCTGCACACAGTTGTTGCTACGACATGGTCTATGCATCGCAGGCCACCGCCTTCATGCTGTGGTGCAAGGCCCAGGCTGATTGTGAAACAGCCGACGGTCTTGGCATGCTGGTGGAACAGGCAGCACTGGCCTTCAGCATCTGGACGGGCCACAACGTCAGCACAAGGCAGGTGATTGCTGGCCTGAGAGCATCGCTTTAGCGTATCTATAAATATCTACCCCGCAGAGGTTCTGCCAGACCCGCGGCTATACAAATATCAACGGAGTCCCATGGATAATCCACTGTTAAACGACAATGAACTACCGCCATTCGGCGAGATTGACGCAGCCCATATGGTACCGGCCATTAGGCAGCTGATTGATGACATTGAAGCCGGTGTCGCCGAAGCCGTGTCGTCCGGCAGCGATGACCTGGTGATGATTCGCGAAGCGCTTGAAGATCGCCTGCAGCAGGCGTTTGCGCCCATCAGTCATTTGAACGCGGTCGCCAATACGCCGAAAATCAGGGAGGCGCATGCAGAATGCCTGCAGATGCTCTCCGCCCATAGTACGAAGATGGGTCAGGACCCGGCGCTGTTTGAAGCGTATGCAGCGTTTGCTGCTTCTGACGCTTTTTTAAAGATGGATCAAGCCGGTCAAAAGGTGATCAACAACGCGCTCAGGGACTTCCGGCTGTCAGGCATCGACCTTGAAGAGGCGGACAAGGCCCGGTTTGCAGAGCTCAGTGCGCGACTCGCTGCGCTCAAAAGTGAATTCAGCAACAACGTGCTTGACGCAACCGAGGCGTTCCAGCACCTGGTTGATGATCCAGCGGAACTCGCGGGCATTCCTGAAAACCTGCTCGCCATGTTGAAGCAGTCGGCGGAGAGCAAGGATATGCAAGGCTACCTGGTAACCCTGGACGCTCCTTCGTACCTTGCTGTGATGAACCATGCGGATAACCGTGAGCTGCGACGCACGTTATACATGGCGTATGGCACCCGCGCATCCAGTCAGGGACCCAATGCGGGAGAGTTCGATAACTCCACTGTCATGCAGGAGATACTTGATTGCCGCAGGCAGCAGGCGCAACTGCTCGGTTTCAACAATTATGCCGAGGTATCCATCGAGAGGAAGATGGCCGGTTCGACCGACGAGGTGGTGGACTTCCTTAAGAATCTCGCAGAAAAGTCCCGCCCGGTAGCGGAAAAGGAACTCGGCGAGATTGTGGCGTTTGCCGCGAAGTGCGGCATTGACCAGGTTGAGCCGTGGGATATCCCCTACTACGCCGAGAAGCTGAAAAAGGAAAAATACGACATTTCACAGGAGGAACTGCGCGCCTATTTCCCGGCACCAGTTGTACTCACCGGTATGTTTGAAGTGGTCCGCCGGCTTTACGACATTGAAATCAACCAGGTCACCAATATCCCGACCTGGCACAGCGACGTGGGCACATTTGAAATCAAAAAACAGGGCGAGGTGATCGCAAGGTTTTATACCGACCTTTACGCACGCACGGGCAAGCGTGGCGGCGCATGGATGGCGGATTGCAGGGTACGGCGCCGCCGCGGTGACGGCAGCCTGCAGCTGCCGGTTGCGTTCCTGACCTGTAACTTCACGCCGCCGGTCGGGGATAAGCCAGCGCTTTTAACCCACACCGAGGTGGTAACGCTGTTTCATGAGTTCGGGCACGGTCTGCACCATATGATGACCCGGGTTGAGCGTGCCGATGTCTCCGGTATCAACGGCGTTGCCTGGGATGCGGTGGAGCTGCCCAGTCAGTTCATGGAGAACTGGTGCTGGGAGGCTGAGGCATTGGGCTTTATATCCGGGCATTTTGAGACGGGAGAGCCGCTTGGCGCGGACCTGCTCGGGAAAATGCTCAACGCGCGACGCTTCCAGTCGGCCATGATGATGGTGCGGCAGCTAGAATTTGGCCTGTTTGATTTCTACCTGCACCTTGATGCCGGTCGCGCTGAGGATGTTGATGACCCGATCCAGGCGACGATAGAGTCGGTGCGGGACGAGGTAGCGGTGATCAAGCCGCCAGCAGAGTACCGCTTCCAGCACGGCTTTTCGCACATTTTCGGGGGTGGTTATGCCGCCGGATACTACAGCTACAAGTGGGCGGAGGTCCTTTCTGCCGACGCTTTCGCGAAATTCATCGATGACGGCATCTTTAACCGGCAAACCGGTGAGAAATTTCTCTCAACCGTGCTGGAAAAGGGTGGATCGGTCGATGCCATGGAGCTGTTCAAGGCTTTCAGGGGCCGCGAGCCGGATGTGGGCGCCCTGCTGCGCCAGGATGGCATTGCTGCCTAGCCTGGGTAGCTTTTGACACGATAAGAGTTGGTTTTAGTAACAGTGGCAGCAAAAAAACGATTTATTGCCGGTGCAACCTGCCCAAAATGTGATCAGGTTGACACCACATACGTACTAATAGACGGGGGAAATGAGTCCCGGCACTGCACCAGGTGCGATTATGCCGAGGTGAAACCCCCCGAGGGTACAAATCCTGCCGTCGATAAAACCGTTATCGGCGAATGGCAACCCGTGACACTCACAAACAGCACCAAGCTGTCTGAAGATCAATCCTAAGATCAAGAATAAGAAAGCGGATAAATCCAGATTTTATGCGACATTCAGCGCATTTTGGTTGATTTCGATCAGTTGAGAATCAGTCAGTCGCTGCTATAATGCCGACGGCTTTGTTGCCCCGCAAAAAATGGGGGCTTTAGGCTGTTTGCCAGGGCCCGGTAAGGCTTGCGAATTTCGACCGCTTAATCGCTCCCGGTAACCGCAAAAGAACAAGAACTAACGGTAGGTTTATGTTCAGGCGCAAGACCTGGACAACTCGTTTTATACATATGGAGTCTCTTTAAATGAACAGAGCGAAGCGGATGTGGCATGTTGGATTGTCACTGCTGCTTATCAGTAATGCCGCACTGGCAGACTGGTCCGCAGTAAACATGACAAAGGGCGTCACGGCGATCAGCCGTGAAGTATACGACCTTCACATGCTCATCTTTTACATCTGTTGCGTTATTGGTGTTGTTGTATTCGGCACCATGATCGTTTCGATGCTGATGCACAGGAAATCCATTGGTGCAGAGCCGGCAACTTTTCATGAAAGCACAAAGCTTGAAATTGCCTGGACCGTTGTCCCCATAATTATCCTGTTAGGCATGGCGGTTCCCGCAACCAGTACGTTGCGCGCCATGTACGATTCCGGCGATGCCGACCTTGATATCGAGGTACGCGGTTATCAATGGAAATGGCAATACACCTACCTGAACGATGACCCTGCCAAGGAAGTGCAGTTCATGAGTTCTCTCCTGACACCTCAGGAAGAGATCTACAACCAGGAAGGTAAAGGCGAGCACTACCTGCTCGACGTGGATAACCCGCTGGTTATTCCGATCAACAAGCGTGTTCGATTCCTCATCACCGCAAACGACGTGATCCACGCGTTCTGGGTGCCGGATTTTGCTGTGAAGAAAGACGCCATCCCCGGCTTCGTTCATGAGTCATGGGCGATCGTAGAGGAGCCAGGTGTCTATCGCGGCCAGTGTGCTGAGTTGTGCGGTAAAGACCACGGCTTCATGCCAATCGTTGTTCATGCGGTTGAGCAGGAAGAGTATGACCAGTGGCTCGCGGAGCAGCAGCAGGCTGCAGCCGAGATGTTCGAAACGGTTGGTAAAACCTGGGAACAAGATGAGCTGATTGCAAAAGGTGAAGAGGTCTACCAGCGCAACTGCCTGACCTGTCACCAGGCGAATGGCCAGGGTATCCCTCCGGCATTCCCATCACTGGTCGGCTCGGCAGTTACGCTTGGCCCGATGGAAGGCAACGTGGACATTCTGCTTTACGGCCGTCCCGGTACCGCAATGCAGGCGTTTGGTCAGCAGTTGAACGCCGCGGAGATCGCATCGGTTATTACCTACATTCGTAACACGTGGGGCAATGACGCGGGCGATCTGATCCAGCCGAAAGATATCCATACACAGATGGCCAGCAAGTAAGCTGGCCGCGGAGGAAGTACGATGAGTGCAATTGTAGAAGAACACCATCACGACGATCACCACCACGGTCCCGACAAGGGGATCATGCGGTGGGTACTGACTACTAACCATAAAGACATCGGCACGCTGTACCTCTGGTTCAGCTTCCTGATGTTCCTGACCGGGGGTGTTATGGCCCTCGGCATCCGGGCCGAGCTGTTCCAGCCAGGCCTGCAAATCGTTTCACCTGAAATCTTTAACCAGCTCACCACCATGCATGGTCTCATCATGGTATTTGGTGCGGTGATGCCCGCGTTTGTGGGCCTTGCCAACTGGCTGGTGCCAATGATGATCGGCGCGCCGGATATGGCCCTGCCGCGGATGAACAACTACAGCTTCTGGATCCTGCCATTTGCGTTTGGCCTCCTGCTGTCCACCTTCCTGATGGACGGCGGCGCGCCCAACTACGGCTGGACCTTCTATGCTCCCCTTTCAACTGACTATGCACCGCCATCGGTAACCTTCTTTATCTTTGCGGTACACATGATGGGTGTCTCATCCATCATGGGGTCAATCAACGTCATCGTGACCATCCTCAACATGCGTGCGCCTGGCATGACACTGATGAAGATGCCGCTGTTTGTATGGACCTGGCTGATCACGGCTTACCTGCTGATCGCAGTAATGCCGGTACTCGCAGGTGTGGTAACCATGATGCTGATGGATATCCACTTCGGTACTGCCTTCTTTAACGCTGGCGGTGGCGGTGACCCGGTACTGTTCCAGCACGTGTTCTGGTTCTTCGGTCACCCTGAGGTGTACATCATGATCCTGCCGGCATTCGGTGTCGTGTCCGCGATCATCCCGACGTTCGCCAGGAAGAAGCTGTTCGGCTACGACTCCATGGTCTACGCAACAGCGTCTATTGCATTCCTGTCGTTCATCGTATGGGCGCACCACATGTTTACTGTTGGTATCCCCATCGCAGGTGAGCTCTACTTTATGTATGCGACCATGCTGATCGCGGTGCCGACCGGGGTGAAGGTGTTCAACTGGGTGGCCACCATGTGGCAGGGGTCGATGACCTTCGAAACCCCGATGCTGTTTGCCATCGCGTTTGTGATCCTCTTTACCATTGGTGGATTCTCGGGCCTGATGCTGTCCATCGTGCCGGCTGACTTCCAGTACCACGACACCTACTTCGTGGTGGCACACTTCCACTATGTACTGGTGCCGGGTTCGGTCTTCTCAATCATGGCGGCGGTGTACTACTGGCTGCCCAAGTGGACCGGCAACATGTACGACGAGACGCTGGGCAAGGTACATTTCTGGCTCTCGTTCATCGGTGTGAACATTACGTTCTTCCCGCAGCACTTTGTGGGTCTGGCCGGTATGCCGCGTCGAATTCCTGACTACGCCCTGCAGTTTGCAGACTACAACATGGTTTCCTCATGCGGTGCGTTCCTGTTCGGCTTCAGCCAGCTGCTCTTCCTGTTCATCGTGATCAAGTGTATCCGCGGTGGCAAGAAAGCAACTGACCGCGTCTGGGAAGGTGCACATGGTCTCGAGTGGACCATTCCATCACCCGCGCCTTATCACACCTTCTCTACCCCACCGAAGGTAGAGGGTGCAGAGGCTCACGGCTAAACATTTTTGGACTAATAGAAAGAGGTACGAAGTAAAGTGTCAGCACCAGGACCACAAAAAACAGTTCTGCAGCTATTGATGATAGTTGTCGGCATGTTTGCGTTCGGGTTTGCACTGGTACCGCTCTACGACATCCTGTGTGACATTACGGGCTTTAATGGCAAGACGGGTGACAAGTACGTTGTCACCCAGCCGCTCGAAGTAGATAAGGATCGTTATGTCACCATACAGTTCCTTGCTAACAACAACGGGGATATGTCCTGGGAATTCCGACCCAAGGTCCGCTCGGTTAAGGTTAATCCGGGCGAGCCTACGGTCATCGAATACTATGCGCGTAACCCTGTAGGGCAAGCGGTTGTCGGGCAGGCAGTACCCAGTGTGACGCCTTTCCATGCTGCCGAATATCTTCACAAGACGGAGTGCTTCTGCTTTGAACAGCAGAAACTCGACGGCGGTGAGGACCTGGACATGCCGGTGAGATTTATCGTCGATGCCGGACTGCCCAGTGATGTAAAAACTTTAACCCTGTCTTATACACTATATGATGTGACAGAACAGGTAGGTGAACTGGCGGCCAATTAGGTCACCTGCCAGATGTAACAACGGAGAAAAATATGGCCACTAGCGAAGAAACTTACGAAGAATATTACGTACCTCATAACAGCAAGCTGCCGATCTTTGCCTCGCTGGGGATCTTCCTCACGCTTTATGGCATGGGCAACATGTTCAATGAGATGACGGCTGGTGTAGACAGCAGTTTCGGTGAAATTGTGTTCCTGGTGGGCGGACTTGTGATGGGGGGTACCCTCTTCGCATGGTTCAGCAAGGTCATCGAGGAAAATCACAAGCGACTGTATTCAGATCAGCTGAACCGTTCGTTTGTGTGGGGCATGAGCTGGTTCATTTTCTCTGAGGTGATGTTCTTTGCCGCATTCTTTGGCGCGCTGTTCTACGTCAGGGTTTACGTGGTTGACTGGATTGGCGGTGTTGGCGAAAGGGGCCCAAGCGATATGCTCTGGCCTGAATACGAGCCGCATTGGCCGATGTTGAACACGCCTGATCCTGCGCGTTTCCCAGGTGCGAATGACATTATTTCCCCATGGGGTCTGCCGCTTGTTAACACCATCCTGCTGGTGAGCTCGAGCTTCACGGTCACGTTTGCGCACCATGGCATCAATGAAGGCAACCGTAAGAAGCTGATCAACTGGCTTGGCGCTACCATCGCGCTCGGCTTGATCTTCCTTGTCGTACAGGCTTATGAGTACATGCACGCCTACAACGACCTTGGCCTGACGCTGGGTTCCGGTATCTTTGGTACCACCTTCTTCATGCTGACCGGCTTCCACGGCGCCCACGTGACCCTGGGTACGTTCATGCTGATCATCATGTTCTTCAGGGCTCGTAAAGGCCACTTCACCGAGAAGGATTGTTTCGGGTTCGAAGCGGCAGCCTGGTACTGGCACTTTGTTGACGTGGTATGGCTTGGTCTGTTCATCTTTGTTTACGTGCTTGGCTCGTAACAAGGGGCAGAACACACAGAATGAAAAAGCCCCGATCTTCGGGGCTTTTTTTTTGGCTGAGGTTTTTGGCTGAGTTTTTGGCTGAGGTCTTTAGGTGAGCCAATACTGGCGCTGAACTGTTTACACGCTAGTCACGGCCCAACCAGGGGGCTGATACGCCAAGTTGGCCCGTGTAAAAGCCGATAGCAACAACGATCAATAGTGCTGCTGCAAGGGAGACGCGGATCAGTAGAAGACGAGCTGTCCTGTTACCACCCTTGCCTTGGTCCTGCACCAGCGTCACAAAAGCGCTGCCAAGTGCAATAAGATTGGCAATAAAAAGAACAACGACAAGGATTTTGAAGAACATCGACGTATAAACAGCGTAAAACAAACGAGTATACGCATTAAACACATGAGTAGCGCAATTACAGGGGCAAAATCGGGTGAGTGATGTCATCACCGCCAGCAGGCAGTTTTCGTTCAACTGGAAGGTCAGCCTGTTTTCCCTGTTTTTTGGTGTGGTGTTTATCAACCTGGGTTTCTGGCAGTTGTCACGGGCCGAGGAGAAGCGAGGCCTTATGGCAGCGCAGGCGCGCGTTGCAACGTTGCCGCCGGTTGATGCTGAACGCTGGATCGATGATGAAACGCTTAATGGGCGGGCAATACGCCTCAAAGGCCATTACGTGCAAGACAAGGTCTGGCTGCTCGATAACGTGGTGCTGGATGGCAAGGTAGGCTTTGAGGTAATCCAGCTGTTTGATGACCCGGCCGCTGCGTTAAGTTTTTATGTGAATCGGGGTTTTGCACCGATGGGACGGACTCGCCAGGATCTGCCGGTTGTGACGGCACCGCCGGGTGAAGTTGAAGTGATTGCAAGTGCCTATCAGCCTGCGGGTGAGGCCTTCAGGCTGCAAGGCGCTGACAGGGTTGATCGCGATATCATCCAGGGCATTGCGGACCTGCCGGTGTCGGATGGTGTACATCCGGTCACCTTGCGAATAGATGAGGGCGCCCCGGGTGCGCTGCCGAGATACTGGCCCGCAACCAATATGACACCGGAGAAGCACACCGGTTATGCCGTGCAGTGGTTTACCATGGCCTTTGCCGTCACGGTGGCCTGGCTGTTCTTCAGCTTTCCGAAAAGGGAGCTAGAGGGCTAAACCTGAACAGAATTTGAAATACGTATTTGAACACCTATTTGAAAAGCTAGAGATACAGTCATGAGTGACACATCTAACAGTACCCCGGGAAATGAGAGCCCACCTGGCATCACCCAGTCGAGAATCAAGTTTTCGCTGCTGGTGGCTATCGCGTTTGTCCCTATCATGATCGCCTACGTGGTCTTTTTTTACTTCCCGCACCTGATGCCATCGGCAACCACCAACCAGGGTGAACTGATTCAGCCGCCTGTCCAGGGAGAACTGGTATCCGGTGAGTTTGGCCAGCGCGAAACCTGGACGTTGATGCAGTTGGGTGGTGACGGCAGCTGTGATGAGACGTGCCAGAATATGTTGTACCTGTCCCGCCAGGTGGTCTCCGGTCTTGGCAAGGACTCAAGCCGCCTTACCCGCATGGTCGTTACGGCTAATCCACTCTCTGAAGATTTCCGTAATCTTCTCACCGACGAACACCGCGATATCACGATTATAGAAGGTGATACAGCGCCGCTCTCATCCGTAACCGAGCTGGCGCCGGTACTCTTCCTGATGGACCCCAACGGCAACATCATGATGTATTACACGCAGGAAACGGCCGGGAAACCGATGTTAAAAGACCTGAAGCACCTGTTGCGTGTGTCCAATATCGGCTGAAAAAAGCGGGGCGCTGACCATGCAATACGGCTGGTTTTTCGGTAATATTCGCCGGCGCCAATTTCTCGGCAACTAACCCAGATACCTACGATAATGTCCGAACTGACTTTGAGTACCTCAGCCACGTGGCGAGATTACCTGGAGATGTGCAAACCCCGGGTTGTCCTGCTGATGTTGCTGTGCACGTTGGTTGGCATGTTCCTCGCAACCGAGGGCATGGTTGCCTGGGATATTATCGTTTTTGGTAACCTCGGTGTTGCCCTGGTGGCAGGCTCCGCGGCCGCGCTGAACCACCTGATCGACGCGAATGTGGACGCGAAGATGGCCAGGACTGAGAACCGGCCGATTGCCCAGGGGCGCGTCACCAATCTTCAAGGTGCCATCTTTGTTGGTGTGACCGGCGTTGCCGGGCTCGCCATACTGGCGATCCTGATCAATCCATTAACAGCCTGGCTTAACCTTGCCTCATGGATTGGTTATGGCCTGATTTACACCGTTTACCTGAAACGAGCCACGCCACAGAACATCGTGATTGGTGGTCTGTTTGGCGCTGCACCACCACTATTCGGCTGGACGGCTGTCACTGGCTCGGTCGACGGCGGAGGACTCCTGCTGGTGTTGATCATCTTTGCCTGGACGCCGCCGCATTTCTGGGCGCTCGCCATCGACCGTCTGGATGAGTACAGGAAAGTGGATATCCCGATGTTGCCGGTGACGCATGGTGAGCAGTATACGAAGCTGCACATCCTGCTCTACACCATCATCCTCGTTATCACCTCGGTGCTGCCCTACCTGATCGGTATGAGCAATATCTTCTACCTGATGTCAGCCCTCGCGCTGGGCGCAGGCTTCATCTACTGGTCTCTCGTGATGTTGTTCACGGATAACAAGAAAGCACCGATGGCAACCTTCCAGTACTCCATCGTTTACCTGATGCTGCTGTTCCTGGCGCTGCTGGTTGACCATTACTTCTTCCCTGTGACCTACCTGGCCTGATCGCAGGTGGACAAAGGTATTCGCAATACGCTGCTTGGTATTGCAGCGTTTATCTCCCTGATTCTTGGCCTGCTGGTTGCCAGCACGCTGTCCCCGCGCGAGATGACAAAGGAGCAGGCGCTGGAACTTGGTTTCTACCGTTTTGATGCGCCGCGGATCATCCCTGAATTCTCATTCACCAATCATCTCGGTGAAGAGATCGGACTGGAGTCGTTGAAAGGACGGTACTCGCTGGTCTTTTTTGGCTTTACCACGTGCCCGGATATCTGCCCGACCACGCTCAGTGTGCTCGCAGATTCCGTGAAGAACGTTGAGTCACCCCCGCAGATTGTCATGGTGTCGGTTGACCCGGATCGTGATACGCCTGAAAAACTTGCCAACTATGTGCCTGCGTTTAACCCGGGTTTTGTTGGTATGACCGGAACGTTTGATGAAATCGTCAAGGTTGCCACGTCGGTCAATATTGCTTTCGGCAAGGTACCCGGCCCGGAGCCCGGCACCTATCTTGTTGATCACAGTGCTTCCCTGGTTGTGGTGAATCCGAACGGTCACTACGCCGGTTTTATCAAAGCGCCGCACAATGCGAGCAACCTCAAGAGCATTTACACAGCGCTCAACTAGCATACCCTTCCAGAAGCACCCTGCTTTCGCCCCTCACATAAACTGTTGGTGGAATAATCACTATTCTCCTCGCGTCGGTTCACGAGTACAGTTTTGTAGTGAGTTCCTCTAGAATGCCGGGAAAGCGAAGGACGAATGGCGTGAACGCAATCGCGGATCAGCATAAGGGGCAAGAGTCAGAGTCGCTGCTGGATCGTTACGTCAAGGTTCGCAGGCAAACCGAGGCATTGTGCGAACCACTGGCCATCGAGGATTACCAGGTCCAGCCGATGGATGATGCCAGTCCTCCCAAGTGGCATATCGCCCATGTCACCTGGTTTTTTGAAACCTTCATCCTGAAACAACTTCAGCCCGGTTACCGGGAGTTCCACCCACAGTTTGAATACCTGTTCAATTCTTACTACAACGGTGTCGGACAACCTTATCCACGACCGCGACGAGGCTTCTTGTCCCGCCCGACGCTGGATGAGGTGCTCGCTTACCGAAGCCATGTTGATGATGCGATGACCGACCTGCTGGGCACAGCAGACAACACCGATGTCCTGACGAGAACCGAGCTTGGGTTGAACCACGAGCAACAGCACCAGGAGCTGCTGTTGACTGATCTCAAGTACAACCTCGGTAACAATCCGTTGAAACCGGAGTATGTTGCAGCGAATACGATCGCAACCAACAGCACGCCGCTCACCTTCCGCGCCTACGAGGGTGGCATCCGGGAAATCGGTGCCACCGGTGAAGAGGCTTTCACGTTTGATAACGAGTTGCCGCGGCACCAGGTATTGACCACGGATTTTGAACTTGCAGAACGTCCGGTCAGTAACGGCGAATTTATCGAGTTTATTGAGGACGGCGGTTACGAACGGCATGAACTCTGGCTGAGTGATGGCTGGGCGCACCTGAATTCGCTGCACGAAAACAGGTGGCAAGGTCCACTCTACTGGCGAGTGAAGGATGGACAGTACTTCAACTATTCGTTGAGCGGCGGTGAGAACCCCGTTGATGCTTCCGCGCCGGTCTGCCATGTCAGCGGCTACGAGGCGGATGCGTTCGCCCGCTGGAAGGGCTGCCGGTTGCCAACGGAACCCGAATGGGAAGTGGCGGCAGCCGAATGTGCTATCTCCGGTAACTTTGTTGAGAGTCGCCAGTTTCATCCATGCGGCACACCCGCTGATGCAGATGGCCTGCAGCAGATCTATGGTGATGTCTGGGAATGGACCAGCAGCGCCTACGGACCCTACCCGGGATTCAAACCGCTGGCAGGACAGCTTGGTGAGTACAACGGCAAGTTCATGGCGAATCAGCTCGTGCTTCGCGGTGGGTCCTGCGCAACGCCGCACGATCATATCCGCTCAACCTACCGCAACTTTTTCTATCCCCCCGATCGCTGGCAGTTCAGCGGTATCCGCCTCGCTCGCGATCCACAGTAAGTCAGTTCCAGGAGTCGACGTTTGAATTCAGTACCTTCGGTGTATTTCTATGACCAGTCTGTACCCGGCGAAGATGTCGCCACCGAGGTGAAGCAGAGTCTAGCCAGGTCGCCCAAGTCGATCGCACCAAAGTTCTTCTACGATGAAAGGGGCTCGGAACTTTTCACTGAGATTACGCGGCTCCCGGAGTACTACCTTACGCGGGTTGAGACGGGGCTGCTGCGACGGCATGCAGATGAGATTGCATCGTTGACCGGTGAGAACTGCCAGTTGATCGAATATGGTTCCGGCAGCAGTGAAAAGATCAGGCTCTTGCTTGAGAGCCTGCGACCCAGTGTGTATGCGCCGCTCGATATTTCAACCGAATATCTCGCCCAGGCTGCGAATGCGTTGGCCAGTGAATACCCCTGGCTCGAGGTGCATGCAGTGAGCGTCGACTTTACCGACGAGTTCACGCTGCCCTTTGACAGGGAAGGTCGCCGGGTATCTTTCTTTCCCGGATCCAGCATAGGCAACTTTTCGCGGCCGGAGGCGGCCGCTTTCCTGAAGCGCATCCGCGGTTTAGTTGGTGATGACGGCGCACTACTTATCGGTGTTGACCTGAAAAAAGACGAAGCAGTGCTGAACGCCGCCTACAATGATGCTGCCGGTGTCACCGCTGCGTTTAACCTGAATGTGCTGCATCACCTCAACAGCGAGCTGAACGCTGACTTTGATGTTGAACAGTTTTCCCACGTTGCTGCTTATAACGATGATGAGGGCTGTATACAGATGCACCTGCGCAGCGAGGTAGAGCAGACCGTGAGTCTTGATGGGCAGGCAATTTCCTTTTCGGCCGGGGAAATGATCCATACCGAAAACTCGCACAAGTATGCAGTGGATGAGTTTCTCATGATGGCGAAGGACGCCGGTTTTGAGCGTTCACAGTCCTGGCTGGACGATGACAGCTATTTCGGGGTGTTTTTCCTGTCGTCAGGCGGCGAGTGAGGCGTTAAGGGCCAGCATCTCTGCCGGGTCTTTGCGCGGTGGATCGCCCGACAGGTAGCGTGTCAGCGCGAACCGTAATGCTGACGTTTTTTGCATTGGTATGAGCAGTTCCCGTTCCCTCGGTGTCAGCTCGCGTTTGCCCTCGTAACCTTTAAGAAATGCTTCTTTAAGGGATTCATCGATAGCAGCGCCGTCACGACACCAGTCGTTGATGGTTATCGCGATGTCCTGCAGCCAGCTGTCTTCACAGGCATGATAAAAATCGATAACACCGGTCAATTCGTCTCCTTCAAACAGCGCGTTGTCGCGGAACAGGTCGCCGTGGATAAAGCCGCCCGGCAGGTCTTCTGCCAGCAGCTCGCGGTACAGGCTGGCGAGAGATCTGAAGGTTGCGGTGGTCTCATCGCCTGCCCTGGCGTTGAGTGAACTGATGCTGTCATCCACCCAGTCCGCGCTGTAGGGATTCTCCCGCTCCAGCTTCACATCAGCCGCAGCAATATGTGCATCGGCGAGGAACTGGCCAATCTGCTCGCAATGAGAAGCGGCGGGCTCATCAATATGATGGCCGCTCAGTTTTGGGAAAAGGAAGGTTGGCTTGCCGCAAAAGATGGTTGCGGTCATGCCATCCAGCGTCTGCCTGGGTGATGGTACCGGCAGGCCGTAGTGATAGATGTGCGCTAGCAGCTTTCCAAAAAAGGGTGCTTCATCAAAGTCCATGCCTTCGAGTATGGTCAACACGTATTCCGACTCGACCCCGTCCCGGTCGAGCGTGACAAAGTAGTTGGAATTCTCGATACCACCGTCAATCGGCGCATGTGATTTCAGTGCGCCCTGGCCAAACATACGCACGTAGCGTGCAAGTGCGTCTTCAGAAAAGTTGGTGAATACAGCCACGTGGGTTATCCGCTCAAGTCAAAACGCCCCAGGGCGCTCACCATTCAACGATGACCCATTGGGGATACAGGTTCTTCTTATGATCGAGGCCTTCATAATGTGCAGAGCCATCCGCTGGTACCATGTAGTAGGCCCGCCCGTTGTCAGGCACAACCTTGATCATGGTCAGGACACCATTCTGGCGGTACTCGTAGATGGTCCTGTCTTCGCCCTCGATAATTTCAATCGCATCTTCGTCGATATCACCCGGCGCCTCTATCGCATTTGCGCTTACGAATGTGCAAAGGGCGACACAGGTAGCAACACAGGCAAAAAGGGACCTGATGCTCCATGGAAAAGCTGACCTGTTCAACGTATCGTTAGTCACAAATGCAGTCGGGTTTGAGACGAGTTATTAGGCAATGAAAAACGACTATCAACTGGTGCTGATAGACGGGTCATCGTACCTCTTTAGGGCATATCATGCACTTCCACAACTGGTCTCCTCCAAGGGCCAGGCGACTGGTGCCATCAAGGGCGTGATCAGCATGATCCGCAAGCTCGCGGCAGACTATGCGGACAGTCATGTTGCCGTGGTCTTTGACGCTAAAGGCAAGTCGTTTCGCAACGAGATATACCCTGATTACAAGGCCAACCGGCCCTCCATGCCCGATGAGCTCCGCAGCCAGATTGCGCCGATTCACGACATCATCAGGAAGATGGGCATGCCGCTGCTCATCGAAGAAGGTGTCGAGGCTGATGACGTGATCGGCACACTGGCCGAGCAGGCGACAAAAGCAAAAATGAATGTACTCATTTCCACCGGCGACAAGGACATGGCCCAGCTGGTGACCGATCACGTTACGCTGATCAACACCATGACCGATACCGTGATGGATACCGATGGCGTGGTAGAGAAGTTTGGCGTACGCCCTGACCAGATCATCGATTACCTGGCGCTGGTGGGTGATACCTCGGACAACATCCCCGGTGTGCCGAAGTGCGGTCCGAAGACGGCAGTGAAATGGCTGACAGAATATGGCTCGCTTGACGGCGTGATGGAGAACGCCGAGAGTGTTAAGGGCAAGGTTGGTGAGAACCTGCGCGCCTCACTTGAACTGTTATCCATGTCGTTTGAGCTCGCAACCATCAAAACGGATTGTGCGCTGGACTACAGCGTAGACGAACTGGAGATTGAACCCGCCGACAGGAATGGCCTTCTCGAGATGTTCAAGGAACTGGAGTTCAAACCCTGGGTCACCGAGATCATGAACGGTGCCGATGGTGCGGGCGGTGCCGAGGGTGATGCTGAGGAGACGCCACCTGCGTCCGACATTGAAACTGACTACGACACGGTGTTTGACCTTGATGCACTGGATAAGTGGATCGAGACCCTGAAGGCCGCAGAATATTTTGCCTTCGACACTGAAACCACCAGCCTCGACTACATGGATGCAGAACTGGTAGGTGTGTCATTTTCAGCGACACCCGGCAAAGCCGCCTACGTACCGGTGGCGCACGACTATGAGGGAGCGCCTGCACAGATCAGTCGCGATGACCTGCTCGAGCGCCTGAAACCGCTCCTGGCTGACGAAAGCCTGACCGTGGTTGGCCAGAACCTGAAATACGACATCACCGTACTCGCGCGCTATGGCGTTGAATTTAAAGCAAAAATCTTCGACACCATGCTTGAGTCCTATGTGCTGAATTCAGTTGCTTCGCGCCACAACATGGATGACCTGGCGCTCAAGTACCTCGGCATACATACCACGCACTTTGAAGATATCGCCGGTAAAGGTGCCAAGCAGCTGACGTTCAACCAGATTGATCTCGACAAAGCCGCCTACTATGCGGCTGAAGATGCTGATATCACACTGAGATTGCACGAAACGTTGTGGCCAAAACTTGGAGATGAAGCGTCACTCAAATCAGTTTACGAGCAGATCGACCTGCCGCTCGTAAAGATACTCTCCAGGGTGGAACGTAACGGTGTGCTGGTTGATGAAGAGCAACTAAAAACCCAGAGCGCGGAACTCGACAAGCGCATGAGGGAACTGGAACAGGAAGCCTATGGGCTTGCCGGTGAGGAGTTTAACCTTGGCTCCACCAAGCAGCTGCAGGAGATCTTCTTCGAAAAGCTGGGACTGCCGGTGATCAAGAAGACCCCCAAGGGCCAGCCCTCCACGGCGGAGCCCGTGCTGGTGGAGCTGGCACTCGACTACCCTTTACCCAAGGTCATCATGGAGTACCGGGGGTTATCCAAGCTGAAGTCCACTTACACCGATCAGCTGCCTAAACAGATCAATGATGCAAGCGGGCGGGTACATACCTCCTATCACCAGGCAGTTGCAGCGACCGGGCGGCTTTCATCAACAGACCCCAACCTGCAGAACATCCCGATTCGAACAGAGGCGGGTCGCCGCGTTCGCAAAGCTTTTGTTGCACCGGATGGCTACAAGATTATTGCGGCGGACTACTCGCAGATTGAACTGCGCATCATGGCGCACCTGTCCGGCGACAAGGGACTCATCCAGGCATTTAAGGATGACCTGGATATCCACATGGCAACAGCGTCGGAAGTCTTTGGTGTTGATTTTGATGCGGTATCCGATGATCACCGCCGCTCCGCCAAGGCGATCAACTTTGGCCTGATTTACGGCATGTCGGCGTTCGGACTTTCCCGGCAGTTGAATATTGGCCGGGGCGATGCGCAGGAATATATCGATCTCTACTTCGAGCGTTACCCGGGTGTAAAGGAATACATGGATCGGACCCGCAGCCTCGCCGCTGACCAGGGTTATGTTGAAACCTTGTTTGGGCGTCGACTGTACCTGCCGGAGATTCGAGCCAGCAATTTCCAGCGCCGTCAGGGTGCTGAACGCGCGGCGATCAACGCACCGATGCAGGGTACGGCGGCAGACATTATCAAGCACGCGATGATTGCGGTGGATGGGTGGCTCACCGAGGCTGATCTTGATACCCGCATGACGATGCAGGTGCACGACGAGCTGGTGCTGGAAGTGCCCGAGTCCCGCGTGGATGAAGTCTGCGGCGCGTTAACCACGCATATGGAGAACGCGGCTGAGTTAGACATTCCACTGGTGGTTGAAGCCGGTGTGGGTGATGACTGGGATGAGGCGCATTAGGCGAAGCGCTTGACTGGTTTGTCGCGAGAATCAGATCCCTCGGCGCGCTTCGCTTGCTCGGGACGACGGGGGACGTCATCTCGACCGGAGAGAGCGGAGCGAACGAAGCGGAGAGATCTCAATCCATCGTAAGCTGATGCCTGTAACGCTCGCATGATGCCCTCGGCATCACACGAAGATTTTCGTACCGAAAACTCCTGTCTTCGCGGTCGCGGCTTCCTCGCTGGTCACCAGGCGATTTTCCGCTTCGCAGAAAACGCCGATCACAAAAATGGAGAAAGTTTCACTTTTTCCCGCTGAACTTTGTCCCATACCCCCAGTCTTAATCACCGTAAGACGTTAAACCTACTGTAATCAGTGAACATTTAGCGGTAAGCAGCACTTCGGTGATTTTATCCCCCAAAAGAACCGAAGCTCAGGGTCCTGGCCACACCCTCCCCAATAGATGGCCAGGACCCTTTCTTTAGCTCAGGGTCCTGGCCACACCCTCCCCAATAGATGGCCAGGACCCTTTCTTTTTTCCCCGATTAGTTCTCTTTTTCGATCCAGCTCAGCAGCGTCTGCTGGCACTCGCTGATACCCATCTTTTTGGTTGCAGAGAACAGCTGCGCGGTTGCGTTGTCCGGCAGCTGCCTCCTGAGACCCAGCAGCGCGTTCTGCTGGGCGCCGCGTTTAAGCTTGTCTGCCTTGGTGAGCAGCACGCGGATAGGAATGTCAGCGTCGCTGCTCCAGTTGATCATCATTTCATCAAACGGTTTGGGAGGATGGCGGCTGTCCACCATTAGAACCAGCCCAACCAGGCAGTTTCGCTGGGTCAGGTACTCATCCAGGTGCTGCTGCCAGTGCTGCTTGAGTGAAATCGGCACTTTTGCATAGCCGTAGCCAGGCAGGTCAACCAGGCGGGTATGGTCATCCAGGCTGAAAAAGTTGATCAACTGGGTACGTCCTGGGGTTTTGCTGGTGCGCGCCAGTGATTTCTGGCCCGTGATGGCATTGATTGCGCTTGATTTACCCGCGTTAGAGCGGCCACAAAAGGCGATTTCCGCACCTTCATCCGCTGGGCATTGGCTCAGTTTTGCGGCGCTGGTCATGAATTGCGCGCCATTCCAGTTGACAGACATAATTAAATTAACGGCCCCGGGAGTGGCCCAAGTTTAGTGACTTTGGTATATAATGCGCGCGCATTTTAGCACCTCCTTGAGGGGAACCCTCGACCCGGGTAAGACGTATAACGGGTCAGCGATCAGTTTTAGAAGTGAAGTTATGAAGAGAATGTTGATCCTCGCGGCGGTACTGGCGTTTGCCGGTGCAGCACATGCGAATGGAGATGCCGAAGCAGGCAAAGCACTCACGGGTACCTGTGTAGCCTGCCACGGCGAAGACGGCAACAGCCTTGCTGGGGCTTTTCCGAACATTGCCGGCCAGACGGAGCAGTACCTGCTCAAGCAGCTGAAAGAGATCCAGAATGGTGATCGCCCTGTCGCTGTGATGGCGGGCATGCTCGACAACATGAGCGAGCAGGACCTGGCGAATGTTGCAGCCTACTACGCGGGCAACGAGCGAGCTTACGGGGCAGCAAACCCTGAGCTGGTGGAGCTTGGTGAGTCGATTTACCGCACTGGCATCAAGCGCAAGAACATTGCAGCGTGTACGGCATGCCATTCACCAACCGGTATGGGTAACGGCCCGGCTGGCTTCCCGGCACTGGCGGGTCAATGGCCTGAATACACCGAGCAGCAGCTGAAGGCCTTCCGCGACGGTGTCCGTCACAACGACGGTGATACCAGGATGATGCGCGGTACCGCTGAAGATATGAGCGACAACGAAATTGCGGCAGTGGCTGCCTACCTGTACGGCTTACAGTAGTAAAAATAGTAAAGCTCGGCTGGACGTCAGCTTACGTTCAGCTGGTTCGATATATAAAAGGGCGGATTAACCGCCCTTTTTTTATTCTGGTTTTATTCTGGTTTTGTTGTGGGTTTGTTTTGTTTTGTTGTGCCGTCATTTGAATATCGATCGGTGAACTCGCTCATTTGATCCTAAAATAAACAAACTGCACTGCAGTCAGGCAGTCATTCACATTACAATGCCGGGCGCAGATGTCCCAGGATTGAAGAACTTAAGGAAGATCAATGCAAAAGATATATGCCCTCACCCTCATGGTTATTGTTGCCACGCTGGGGATGGTGCAAACCACGTACGCAGAGAATTTCCAGTACGAGGAAGGCACCCACTACGCCGTGCTGAACATACCGGTCAAGACACGAGATCCCGCGATCATCGAGGTAACCGAATACTTCTCTTACGGCTGCCCGCATTGTTACCAGTTCGAGCCATTGATCAATAAATGGAAAGCAGAATTGCCTGCAGACGTGACGTTCAATCGCACCCCGGCCATTTGGAACGAGCAGTACCAGTTCCTGGCCCAAACCTACTACGCCGCAGAAGCACTGGGTGTGCTTGAGACGGTTCACACGCCTATCTTCCAGGCGTTACACACGGAACGAAGGCGCCTGTTTGATGCGCAGTCAATGGCACTGTTCTTCTCTGAGTACGGCGTTGATCCAGCTGATTTTGCCAAGGCGTTCACCTCGTTCGGTGTCAGGGCGGCACGTCAGCAGGCTGAAGCACGCGGTCGTGCCTATCGGTCTACGGGCGTTCCCGCGATTATCGTGAATGGTAAATACCGTATCGAAGGCAGTATGGCTGGTGGCAACGCGGCCATGCTCGAGGTGGCTAACTTCCTCGTCAATAAAGAGCGGGCATTGATGAAAGGCAGCGAAACCGCTGGGCAATGATGCCTTGAAATGGGTCAGCTTGGGTTGGTGGGCTGACCTGTGCCCGGACCCGGCGCAGAAAATGCGTCATGCGGCTGGGCCATCGGCTGCGCTGGTTCTTCACGCTCTCTTGATTCGTCCACACGCCGACGCAGTTCCTTGCCCGGCTTGAAGTGGGGCACAAACTTACCTGGCTTGTGAATGCCAACCTCGCCCGTTTTCGGGTTGCGTACGGTGCGGGGTTTCCTGAAGTGATTCGAAAACGTACCGAATCCCCTGATCTCAATGCGCTCACCTGATGCGAGGCTGTCAGACATGATCTCTATCAGGGTGTGAACCGCGAGGTCGACGTCCCTGCTGGACAGCTGGTCCAGTTTTTCTGACATTCGCTTTATGAGTTCAGACTTGTTCATCGGCGCTACCGTGCATCTGTTATTTGCCATCTTACAAAAATAATATGTAGTTTCAATATCTTATGGCATATAACTAAAGTGTTTGATTAAAAGGTATGCTCTGCTAAGATTTGGCCGCGAGGAATGAGGGGCCATAGCCACGTGACCAGCAACCCCACCAGGCGCAAAGCACATTTGAGCCGCGCCCAAAGCGCCGCCACCGGTGTATTGGCAGCGGAAGCACGCTGTCACGAAAACCGATCCCAGGCGATTGCCGAGCACGGCATGCCCGCACCGACCAACTCACCAGTAAAAAACGTAAAGAATTCATAGAGATCCGGCTGTCTCATTGAATCAGCGCAGGCGATCTATTAGAATTCGCCATGGCGCGCTACAAGCTTCAATCGTTATCGAGGCTTACCCTGACGGTAAGTAACCACTTACCAACCGCCTGCCCGACCATCCGACTTAACACACGTAAATTGCACGCCCCGGTGTCCGGCAATTTGCATTCGCTCATCCCCAACTTTTACTGGAGTAGCTATGGCAACCATCCTTGAAGGTGTGTCTCGAACCTTTGGCGAATACCTGATCATCCCCCGGCTGACGCGCAAGGGTCAGCGACCGGACCAGGTGGATCTCTCAACGCCCCTGTCGGCGGTTGAGCCCAACCAGTTGCCGCGGTTCCAGATCAACACACCGGTGGTGTCTGCCTGTATGCAGTCCGTCTCAGGCAGCCGGTTATCAATTGCCCTCGCCCGCCAGGGCGGGCTGTCTTTTATTTATTGTTCGCAGGACATTGAAAGCCAGGCAGAAATGGTGCACCAGGTGAAAGCCCATAAGGCGGGCTTTGTATCCAGTGACACCAACACAACAATTGATACAACACTCCGGGATGTGATCGAGCTGATGAAACAGACCGGGCACTCCACCGTGCCGGTGACCGAAGATGGCACCGCCACAGGCAAGCTGCTCGGGCTGATTACTGACCAGGATTTCTGGATCTACGAGGATGATCTCAACAATACGGTCAAGCAGCATATGACGCCGATCAGTGACGTCATCCATGGCAAGGAAGGCATCACACTGCGGGAAGCCAACAGCCTGCTGCATCGGCACAAGAAGAACTGCCTACCGATCCTCGATGACAAGGGTTGCCTGACGTCGCTTGTGTTCAAAAAGGACTATGAGGACCACCAGCGCCATCCCCAGGAACTGCTGGATGAGTCAAAAAGGCTCTGCGTTGGTGCGGCAATCAACACCCATGACTACCGGGAGCGGGTACCCGCGGTGCTCGCGGCAGGCGCTGATGCATTGTGCTTTGACTCATCAGACGGTTTCACCGAGTTCCAGATGGAGGGTATCGAATGGATACGGGAAAACTGTGGTCCGGATGTCGTTATCGGCGGTGGTAATGTTGTATCTGCTGAAGGCTTTGACTACCTGGTCAGGGAAGGTGGCGTCGACTTCATCAAGGTGGGTATGGGCGGCGGCTCTATCTGTATTACTCGTGAGCAGAAAGGTGTCGGCCGTGGTCAGGCCTCTGCTCTCCTGGACGTGGTTGCTCGCCGGGACGAATATTTTGCTGAAACAGGGCGTTATATCCCGATCTGTTCGGATGGGGGTCTCGCCAACGATACGCAGATCGTAGTGGCGCTCGCCATGGGTGCGGACTTTGTCATGATGGGTCGCTATTTTGCGATGACCGAGGAGAGCCCCACCCCCAAAACGTCCATCAACGGGCAGATGTACAAACCCTATTGGGGTGAGGGCACGCGGCGGGCTCAGAACTGGCAACGTTACGACGACGGTATGAGTTCCAGGGAAATGCTGTTTGAGGAAGGCGTTGACGCCTACGTCCCGCTGATGGGATCGGTTGGCGAAGTACTCGAAACCACCCTCTACAAGCTACGCAGCACCATGGTGAATGTTGGTGCGGATACACTCGCCGAATTCCGTGAACAGGCCCTGCTGACGCTGGTTTCAGAGCAGTCTGTGGTGGAAGGCGGTACCTCAAATGTTTTTCAATTCAACAACTTCCGGGATGCAGACGACAATACCTGGGGCTCCAAGAACTAGCGGATCAAAAGGCCTGAAAATCAGGCCTTTTAGGCCCTAGTGTTCATCCGGCGCTCCGGTATAATGGCGCCCCGAATAAAACGGTATAGAGCAGTATTCAAGTGAAAACGATCAAAATGGCATGCGTTGCAGCCTTGCTGATATTTGGTTTCTCAGCCAACGCAGGGGTCAATGACGAGATTGCAGAACGAATCAAGAAAGTTGGTGCTGTCTGCATTGCAGGCGATGACTGTGGCAGTGCCGCGCCAGCAACCGAAGTTGCGTCAGCAGGTGGTGGCGTAGAGTCCAACTACAACAAGACCTGTGCAACCTGCCACAACGCCGGTGTCGCCGGTGCCCCGAAGATGGGTGACGTTGCCGCATGGGCACCACGTCTCGAGAAAGGCATGGATATCCTCTACCAGAGCGCCATTGCGGGTATGCCACCGGCCATGCCAGCAAAGGGTATGTGCTTCAGCTGTTCAGATGATGATCTCCGAGAACTGGTCGACTACATGGTTGAGTCAGTGCAGTAAATGCAGACGTAAATGCCGACGTAAGTCCCGACTTTACCAGCAGTTTGAAAAGGCCTGTCTTAACAGGCCTTTTTTATGCCTGCTGTTTACGTATCCCTTCTGTAGCGCGCTCGTCAATAACCGCCTGGTCGCCTCACCAGGAAGATCTGTTTCTATCCAGGCGGCGGAACGCCAGCGCCTTTGTAACATGGTTGGTCAAGATTTGTTGATCACCTGACAGATCAGCAATGGTGCGAGCAACCTTCAGGATCTTGAAGTAACCTCGTGCCGAGATGCCAAGCTGATTAACGGCTTTCTCCAGGTGCTGCTGATCCTTATCTGAAATATTGCAGACTGTTCGCAGCAGATCACCCTTAAGCGCACTGTTGAGGCACCCCTGCCGGTCCAGCATCAGCGTCCTGGCGTCACGCACCCTTACCAGGTATTGCTGGTCAGCTTCCGGCTCTGCCGGTTTAGCGAGCGATCCCGGTGGAAGTGCCGGTACTTCTATATGCAGATCAATCCGGTCCAGCAGGGGCCCACTGACCTTGTTACGGTAACGTTGTATACGGTCCACCGTGCATTCGCACTCGTGAGTCGGATCACCCATGTAACCGCAGGGACAGGGGTTCATCGCTGCCACCAGCTGGAAGCGGGCAGGATACCTGACCTGGTGCGTGGCACGGCTGATCCATATCTCACCCGATTCAAGCGGCTCCCTGAGTACCTCCAATACATGCCGTGAAAACTCCGGCAACTCGTCGAGAAACAGCACGCCATTGTGTGCGAGCGATATCTCCCCTGGGCGTGGTGGGGTTGAGCCGCCTACCATGGCAACAGATGACGCGGTGTGATGCGGCGAACGAAAAGGACGCAGGCCCCACTGCCGGTGATCAAACTTCTGGCTTGATACCGACGCGATTGAAGCCACCTCGAGCGACTCATCGAGATCCATGTCGGGCAGTATGGTCGGCAGCCGTGAAGCCAGCATCGTCTTACCGGTTCCAGGTGGGCCAATCATCAGCAGGTTGTGTCCGCCCGCCGCGGCGATACAGAGTGCTTCCTTCGCATAGACCTGACCGCGAACATCAGACAGCTTCAAACGTTGCGGGTGCGCGGTGACCACCTTGCCGACATCGACACTCTCAAGCTGGTGTTGACCCGTTATGTGTGCGACCACATCCTGCGATGTACGAGCAACGAGGATATTACTGCTTTGGGAGAGTGCAGCCTCCTGGCCGTTCACCGCCGGTACGATCATCTGTCGGCCTTTCTGCCTGAAATTCCTTAACGCGGCAGGTAATACACCTGTGACACTCCTTACCTCACCGTTGAGTGACAGTTCGCCAAGCAGCTCGTAACCAGCGACATCTTCAGGCCGACATTGTTTACGTGCTGCTAGAATCGCAATGGCAATAGCGAGGTCATAGCGCCCTGAGGTCTTGGGCAGATCCGCCGGTGCGAGGTTGACCGTGACGCGAGCCCGCGGGAACTCAATCCCAAGGCTGTTAATGGCAGACTCAACCCGGTCTTTGCTTTCTTTTACAGCCGTTTCCGGTAAACCAACAATCGTTACACGCGGCAGGCCGCCGGAAATCGTCGCCTCCACGGAGACGAGAGGCGCATTGACACCGATTTCGGCACTGCAGAAAGTTCTGGCGACTGTCATGGCTGCATTGTCGATTGGTGTTACCCGCCTGCAGAGCCGAGATACCACAGGATCCGTGTAGGATATACACCCTGGTGCATCGCACCCTAATGGTGCGAACCATCGATCCACGATGGAAAAGCCTGCACCGATATAGTGCGCATATTTGCACCCATATCGCCACGTCAATTGTAACTCACTGTTTTCATGTCACTTTTACAAGTTGGCACAGTCAGTGCTCTATAGGGGGAGCATCTCCTTCGGGAGACACTTTGTTAGCAATTGAATTTGGAGATCAACAAGATGAACAAGCTTTACGGGATTGTATTGGGGAGTAGCTTGCTATTTGGTTCAGTATCGGCCTATGCCGTGGAAATCAGCGGCAATGTCTCCTTGTTATCAGACTACGTCTATCGTGGCATTTCACAAACAACTGAAAACCCGGCTATCCAGGGTGGTTTTGACATTGCTGCAGACAACGGTCTGTATGCAGGCGTCTGGGCTTCCAACGTGGATTTTGATGGATCGATTGAAATCGACATCTACGCCGGATTCGCAGGAACGATCGGTGAAGAAGTAGATTTCGATATCGGGGTGCTGCGTTACGAGTATCCGGATGATGGCCAGGGTGGTGCTGCGGACAGCAGCTTCAACGAAGTATATGGTTCCATCGGCTTTAAGGGATTCACGCTGGGTGTTGCTTACTCAAGCGACTTCTTCCTTGAGTCAGACACGGCAACCTACGTGTACCTGGATTACGAGCTGGCGCTGCCAAACGACTTTGCGCTCAGCTTCCACTACGGTGATCAGTCAATCGATGATAACGCTCAATTCGGCACGCCGGACTACGCTGATTATTCGATCGGTGTTTCAAAGACTTTTTCTGACATCGACTTCTCTTTGACATGGTATGACAACGACCTGTCTGGTGCAGACTGCTTCGGTGGACCCGATGATATCTGTGAGTCACGCGTGGTCTTTGGACTGTCAAAGAGCTTGTAAATTCGTTACATTGCCCGCTT
Source organism: Pseudomonadales bacterium (assembly GCA_963921285.3). Lineage (GTDB taxonomy): Bacteria > Pseudomonadota > Gammaproteobacteria > Pseudomonadales > Azotimanducaceae > UBA9659. Next base: position 2,575,835 of record CAWUFD020000015.1, on the reverse strand, counting down.
GAGGTAATGCTTTGCTAGGAGAACATGAATGAAATTAGTCTCTGCGATTATTAAGCCATTCAAACTAGATGATGTAAGAGAAGCACTGTCAGAAATCTCTGTGCAGGGCATGACTGTTACGGAAGTCAAAGGTTTCGGCCGCCAGAAAGGCCACACTGAGTTGTACCGCGGTGCTGAGTACGTCGTCGACTTTCTACCCAAGGTAAAAATTGAGGTAGCGATAGCCGACGAAAACCTGGACGCGGTGATCGAAGCGATCAGCAACGCAGCCAACACCGGTAAGGTTGGTGATGGCAAGGTTTTCATTTCCGACCTGCAGGACGTCGTCCGCATCAGGACGGGTGAAACAGGCTCTGACGCTGTTTGATACCGGCTCCGGTGGGGTGCTCCCGCACCCCACCACCCAACCCTCCTAGATCCTGCCGCCCGTATCCAGATGGGCATAAGAATATCTGCCCGTTATGGGTGACCTTCAAAAAACTCATTCTTAATCCCGAACGAATTTCTCTATAATCCTCGCGCTTTTCTTGTTTGGATGTATGCATGCGCTACGTCAGTACCCGCGGTGAGGTCACTTCTCTCAGTTTCCGCGATGCAGTCATGATGGGTCTTGCCAGTGATGGCGGCCTGCTGGTTCCTGAAACGATTCCTGATATCTCTGGTGAACTCGATAACTTCCAAGATCTCTCCTATACAGAAATTGCGTTTGCGGTTATGTCCCGGTTCATTGATGACATCCCGCACGATGACCTTCGCGAGCTGATAGGCAAGAGCTATCGCACCTTTGATAACCCGTTGGTAACGCCGCTGGTAGAGGTGGGTGACCTGCATGTACTCGAGTTGTTTCATGGCCCGACGCTCGCCTTCAAGGATGTTGCCCTGCAGTTTCTCGGCAACGTGTTTGAATATGTGCTGAGTGATTCGGACGAAACGCTGAACATCCTTGGTGCGACCAGCGGTGATACCGGCAGTGCAGCTATTGCAGGTGTGAGAGGTAAGCGGAACATCAACATTTTCATCATGTTCCCTGAAGGTAAGACGAGTTACCTGCAGGAGAAACAGATGACGGCGGTACTCGATGACAACGTTCACAACATCGCCATTGAGGGTAGTTTTGATGACTGCCAGTTGATCCTGAAGTCGGTGTTTTCTGATCTGCCTTTCAAGGGGCAGTATCACCTGGGTGCCGTGAACTCGGTGAACTGGGCAAGGGTGCTGGCACAGGTTGTTTACTACTTCTCTGCCTGGGTGCAACTGGGTTGTCCTGAAAAGTTCCAGGTGTCAGTACCTACCGGTAACTTCGGCAATATTTTTGCCGGATATATCGCAAGGGAGATGGGCCTGCCGATCAGTAACCTGATCCTCGCCACCAACCAGAACGATATCCTGCATCGCTTCTTTGAGAGCGGACGATACGAACGCGGTGATGTGCATTTCTCGCTCAGCCCGGCCATGGATATACAGGTTGCCAGCAACTTTGAGCGTTATCTCTACTTCATGTTCGCGCGTGACCCCGGCAAGGTGGTTGAGTTCATGGGCGCCTTTGCCGAGACAGGCGTTGCCGTCGCCAATTTTAATACCCTCAACTTCGATCCTGTGTTCAGGACAGGCATGGTGACGGACGAGCAGACGCTCGAGACTATCCGGGCGCTTTACGACGACAACCGATACCTGTCGGATCCTCACACCGCAGTAGGTATCGCGGTTGGTGCTGAAAAACGGGATGCGTCTATACCGCTCGTGTCACTTGCTACCGCGCACCCCGCCAAGTTTGACGACGCCATATTGAGCGCGCTGGGTGATGATGTGCCTGACTACAAACATCCGACGCTTGAAGCGCTCCGAGATGCGGAGTCACGCAAAACGATATTGCCCGCCGAAGAGGCGCAGGTGAAGGAAATGATCGCCGCGTTTAACGCGGGTTAGCCGAGACCCCGAATCACATCAGGTAACTGACTGAGGTCGGTTACCACCCGATCTGGCGTTGTCTCTCCGGGTCCGGGTCTCGCCTCGTTTTTTACCCAGATAGTATGCAGGCCCACTTTGTTGGCGGCATCCACATCTTTAACCGGGTCATCACCAACGTAGACCATTTCATCGGGTTGAGCGCCTGTGTGCGATAGCGCAGCGTGAAAAAGGTCCGGCGCTGGTTTCGGCGCACCAACTTCCTCTGCCGAAAATGCAAAGCTGAAATGATCTGAGAGACCAAGTCTGTGGATATCGGCGTTACCGTTGGTGAGTGCCCCAAGCTGATAGCTCGCTGAAATGTTTGCAATCGCATCCAGCGCACCTTCAAAGAACTCAACCTCATTGCGGGCAGCGAGAAATACTTCCATGGCCTCACGAGATGCGTCCGCCGCATGATCTGATGCCATCTCACTTTTCAGCATGGCGAGTTCAATCAGTCGCAGGCGAAACTCGGTCAGCCGATGCCCGATATCAGGATGCTGCGCTAACACCTCGTGCCTGAAGTCACGCATCTCTCGCATATCGTAGGCAAGCGCAGGAACCTCTGCCTTGAGCCACGCGTTCAGCTTCTGTTCTGCCCGAATGATAACGGGGTCTACAGCCCAGAGCGTATCGTCCAGGTCAAATGCAATCACTTTAATCATCTATAGAACTCAAACGTCTCCAGCCTCGCCTGGTTTGCCTGCGCGCCTGTTCGCGCGAGGGTGTGCCTTGTCATATACGTTGGCGAGGTGCTGAAAGTCCAGATGTGTATAAATCTGCGTGGTGGCAATGTCGGCATGTCCAAGCAGTTCCTGCACGGCTCGCAAGTCTCCACTCGATTCAAGCATGTGGCTGGCAAATGAATGGCGCAGCGTGTGTGGATGTACCCTTGTTGTGATACCGAGTGTCCGGCACCAGTTCCTGACTCGGTCTTGCACGTTGCGCGCACTGATCCGTGTGCCTCGCTCCGACAGGAATAGGGCGTCCGGGTCGGCCTGCCGCTTATCCAGCGGTAACACTTCCCTGATGCCGATCCATGCTCGCAGTGCTGTCATCGCCTTTGAACCGATCGGTAGCAGGCGCTCCTTGTTACCTTTACCACGCACCCTGATGTTGACGTCGTCAAAACTGATATCGGTGAGGTTAGCGCCAACCAGTTCCGACAGGCGCAGCCCGGAAGAATAGAACAGTTCGAGCATCGCCCGGTCGCGCAACCCGTGCCAGGTGTCAGTGCTGATATCCAACATCATTGACACCTGGTCGGTGTCGATGGTCTCCGGCAGCCTGGAAGGGCTTTTTGGTGCGGAAAACTCGGTGGCCGGATTGCTCTTTACGACGCCTTCGCGGGCAAGATAGTGCAGCAGCGTGCGAATGGCAGACAGTCTTCGCTGCAGTGTCTTGCCTGATTTGCCTTCGCGATGACCCCGGGAGATAAAGTCCCGCAGGTGATGTGATGCAACACGCGTCCAGTCCTCAATCTCCGTTTCTGTGAGGTAGGTGGTGAGTGCGGCCAGATCGCGCTCGTAACCCTTGATAGTGTTGACAGAAAGCTGCCTCTCATCAGCCAGGTGACGAAGGAATGCGCGGACACCATCGTCGAGTTTGTTCATCAGTAGGACCGGCGGTTCAGGTGGCGTGGCAGCAGTTTGGCGACGGTCTCTGAAATGAAACCAATAAAGAGCGTATCCATGTCGGAAGCAAAATAGTGGGGATCCTCGCTGCCGATGGCCAGCAGGCCTATCTGCCGGTTGCGCTCGCCGCGGATGGCTAGCACGGCGGCCGAGCGTACATTTTCACTCATGTGCCGAAACAGGAAATCGTTCTCATCCGGGCGCAGCACTCCCAGGGTGGGCTCACGTGCCCGGATCAGTGCGCCCACGTAATCCCGGGCGGCTTCTTTGCGTACGCGTGACGTAAAGTGGTTTATCTGCCTGGGCGAGTTGCCAAAAATAATCAGGCTATAGGCTTTGCACTTGAAATCGCGTTTAAAGCTCTTCTCCAGCGCCCCGAAGAACTCGTTAGCATTCCTGGCGGCAATGAGGTTCAGGATGAGCTTTTTGCTCTTCTCAAAAATCTCGATGTTGCGTTCAGCGGAGTCAACAAACTCGGCCATCTGCAGCCGCGTCTTACGGTTGCGCTCGCGCAGCAGGGTGATCTGTCGCTCCAGTAGCGATACGCTACCTTTGGTGCGGTGAGGTACTTTCAGCTTGAGGAGCAGGTCGTCCCGCTCGGCGAAGAAATCAGGATTTGCTGCCAGGTATTTGGCCACATCTGACTCACTCAGCTTTTTACTCATACCTGTTACTCATACCTGTAGTCGTCCTTCGTATACCCGGCAGGTCGGGCCGGTCATCATTATGCTGGCGTCGTCTCCCGCCCAGCTTACTTTCAGGTTGCCCCCCTGCAGCTCAACATCCACCTGTTCGTCCAGCAGGCCACGCAGCCTGCCCGCAACAACGGCGGCACAGGCGCCACTGCCGCAGGCACGGGTTTCACCTACACCGCGTTCAAACACACGCAGTCTAATTTTGGAGCGCGAAACAACTTCCATGAACCCCGCGTTGACCCGTTCTGGGAATCGGGGATGGCTCTCGATCAGGCTGCCCCATTCCTGCACCGGTGCGGTCAGCACATCATCAACCACAAGAACGGCGTGGGGGTTACCAACGTTTACAGCCGATACACAAACCTGCTCCCCTGCGTCGGAAGGCAAGGTCAGTTCGTACTGTATCTGCGGCGCATCGGCGACGAACGGAATAGCGGCGGGGCCCAGGGTAGGTGATCCCATGTCGACGGTGACATTGCCATCTTTTTCTAGCTTACATTCGATTTCGCCGGTATTGGTTTCCAGCCTGACGGTGCTCTTTGTGGTGAGCCCCTGGTCCCGCACGAAGCGCAGGAAGCAACGTGCGCCGTTGCCGCACTGCTCGGCTTCAGTGCCGTCAGCGTTGTAGATGGTGTACTTGAAGTCGACATCGGGTCGACTTGGCGGCGTCACGGTGAGCAACTGGTCAAAGCCGATGCCGAAGCGGCGATCAGATAGTTCCTTGATCAGGTCCTGGTGAATATTGGCACGCTGGGAGATGAGATCGAGCATGACAAAATCGTTGCCCAGCCCGTGCATCTTGGTGAATCGCAGCAGCATGCAATCTAGATTACCCGTCGTCAGTTGCATTGCAACTACGCGGGTATCTCCTCCAGTGCAAGCAGGTCGTCTATGGTTTCTCGTCGTCGCACGACGTGTATAGTGCTGCCATCTACCAGCACTTCTGGTGCACGACCGCGACTGTTGTAGTTGGAACTCATGACAAAGCCGTATGCGCCTGATGACATGATCGAGAGCAGATCGCCCTCGGCTATTTGCATGGTGCGATCCTTGGCGAGGAAGTCGCCGGTCTCGCAGACCGGGCCGACGATATCCCAGTTCTTATGATCTTCCGTGCTTGCATCTGTCACCCTGAGGACCTCCTGGTGAGCCTGGTAGAGTGCAGGCCTGATGAGATCGTTCATTGCGGCGTCAACCACGGCAAAATGCTTGTCACCATTTGCCTTGCAGGTCACCACCCGGGTAACAAGTGCCCCGGCATTGGCGACAATACTGCGTCCCGGTTCAAACATGAGCGACTGGTTACGACCGCTCATGGATTGCAGTAAAGCGCCAGCAAATGATCCCATGTCGATAGGCGTTTCATCCTGGTAGCGCACCCCAATGCCACCGCCAAGGTCGATATGTTCAAGGCCAATACCCATGGCAGCAAGCTGATCGGTCAGTTCGAGCACCTTGTCCATCGCCTCAAGAAAAGGGGATAGCTCGGTGATCTGCGAGCCGATGTGGCAGTCGATACCTTTGACCGCGAGATGCGCATGAGCAGCTGCACGCTCGTACAGCAGCGGTGCCTCGCTCGTGCTGACACCAAACTTGTTTTCCTTGAGACCCGTTGCAATGTACGGGTGCGTCTTCGGGTCCACGTCCGGGTTCACCCTGATTGAAATAGGTGCAACCACGTTTCTGGCAGCGGCGATGCGCGCAATGTCATCGAGTTCTGAAGCGGACTCGACGTTGAAGCAGGCGATACCAGCTTCAAGGGCTGCTTCGATCTCCGCATCCTGCTTACCTACCCCAGAGAAGACGACACGTGCCGGATCACCGTCAGCGGCAATGACACGGGCCAGTTCGCCGCCCGAGACGATATCAAAACCCGCCCCCAGTTTTGCCAGCACCGACAACACACCCAGGTTGGAGTTTGCCTTGACCGCATAACAGATCATGTGGGGATGGTTGCTGAAAGCCTCCTCGAAATCCTGGTAGGCGCGCACGATGGCAGCCTTTGAATACACAAAGGCAGGTGTGGCAATTTCATCGGCGATCCGCTGGAGGGGCACATCCTCCACGTACAGATCACCGTCCTTGCGGTGAAATTCACTCATTTGGATGGGAATGTTTTATTTGCCGAAGCAGTGTTGTGGCGGCTTGCCGCAGACATGGACAGTGACGAGACCTGCGATACGTCTCGTTCTGATTCAGGCAGGTACAGCGGACCCTTCTGGCCGCAAGCGGACAGAATAACAGGGGCCAGGATGGCCAGAAACAGGTTGCGAAAAGTGCGCATCACGTCTGTCTGGGTTGAAAAGGGGTGCAGTATACTTCGGGGCCGGCATAATCGAAATATACCGGTGACTTTTAACGGTAAGCCGGTTTTAGACTACGACATCAAGACACCAGGACATCAGGTTCGAAACAAATGGATGAAGCGCAGTACCAGCAGGAAATAGATGACATCTTTGTGGATGTTGAAGATGCAATTGATGAAACCGACCTGGATGTCGATGTTGACTCGTCCGGCGGTATCCTGACGGTTACCTTTGAAGATGGCAGCGCCATCATCCTGTCACGCCAGCCCGCGGCACGGGAACTCTGGGTAGCGGCAAAATCCGGTGGGTTTCACCTCAGCAAGGTTGATGACGTATGGCAGTGTGGTACTACAGGTGAATCGCTGCAGGTGCTTTTGAACAGAACGTTTACAGAGCAGAGTGGTATGGAAGTCAGCCTGCTGGACTGATCTCTGCCTTCAACGCAGCTTTCAATGCTGCTTTTATGCCAGCCTTGCCCGGGCAGCAGCGATAGCATCGGCAACCCGCCCCGGCGCGGTACCACCAAGATGGTCTCTCGCCGCTAAAGATCCTTCCAGGGTCAGGACTTCATAAACATCTTCATCAATCAGGTCGCTCTCGGCGCTGAGCTGATCCAGCGACAGCTCGGATGGATCACAGCCTTCTGTAATTGCCAGGGCCACCAGTTTGCCGACAACTTCATGGGCATCACGAAACGGCAGGCCGCGTTTCACCAGGTAGTCGGCAAGGTCCGTTGCGGTAGCAAAGCCCTTCAGGGTTGCCGCCCGCATGGCATCGCGCTGCGGAATGATCGCGGGCACCATGTCGCCAAAGGCTGTCAGGGAGTTCTGTACTGTCTCCACTGCATCGAACAGGGGTTCCTTGTCTTCCTGGTTGTCCTTGTTATAGGCGAGTGGCTGGCTTTTCATCACCGTCAGCAGATTGGTGAGTGCACCAAATACCCGGCCGGATTTACCTCTTACCAGTTCAGGGACATCCGGGTTTTTCTTCTGCGGCATGATGGATGAGCCGGTGCAGAACCTGTCCGGCAGATCGATAAACCCAAATTGTGGTGATGACCACAGGATCATCTCTTCGGACCAGCGAGACAGGTGCATCATGAGGATACTGCCGGTCGCGCAGAATTCGATGGCAAAGTCCCTGTCGCTGACGGCATCAAGGCTGTTTGCAGCGATACTGTCGAAGCCGAGCAGTTGCGCGGTGATCTCGCGGTTGATCGGGTAGGTTGTGCCAGCGAGTGCAGCAGCACCAAGTGGCATTGAGTTGACCCGGCGGCGTGCGTCCACGAATCGGTCATGGTCACGGTCGATCATCTCGAACCAGGCCATCAGGTGATGTGCAAACGATACCGGCTGGGCCACCTGCAGGTGTGTCATACCCGGCATGATGGTGTGTGTTTCGTTCTCCGCAAGATCGAGGATGCCGTTCTGCAGCGCGCGTATTTTTGCGCAGATAATGTCGATCTGGTCGCGCAGATAAAGCCTGATGTCGGTTGCAACCTGGTCATTCCGGGAGCGACCGGTGTGGAGTTTCTTACCAACCTCGCCAATCCGGGATGTCAGCGCGGCTTCAATATTCATGTGCACGTCTTCAAGAGATACAGACCACTCGAAGTTACCCGCCTCGATGTCCGTGCCGATCTCTTCAAGACCGGTGATGATGTGCGCCAGTTCGTTGTCGTTCAGCACGCCAACCTGCGTTAACATTTTTGCGTGCGCAATTGATCCCTCGATATCGTACAGGGCGAGTTTTTTGTCAAAGTCGATGGAGGCGGTAAACGCTTCCACAAAGGCGTCGGTTGCCTCCGTGAAGCGGCCGTCCCAGAGCTTTTCGGTCTTGTCGTTAGTATTTTTGTTCGGATTTTTGTTCGGATTTTTGTTCAAGGTACAGGGCAAGGTGGTGCGTGCATGGAAGACGCAATTATAGCAGCAAGGGTCTCTCAGCAGGCATAATCCTCTAAGGCGTCATGCTGAAGAGTGACAGCAAAGGCAACGGGTAACAGCAGTGAGTGAGACAAGTAAGGAAGACAAAGGCAGCGCGGCAGATGCCAGTGACTTTTTCCTGCCAGATCTTTGCCAGGCGCAGAGTATCCTTTTCCTGGTGTTGGTGTCTGAACTGTTGGTGTTTGTCCAGGTGCTGTTTTCATCCAACCTGTTTGACTTTTCCTGGCAGCAGCTGGGCCTGACCTCGATTTTTGTGCAATGGCTGGTGCTGATATCAGCGGCACTCCTCTGCAACATCAGACCCTGGCTCATGCGCCTGCCGGTGCCCCAGGCGACAGCGATAGCCTACGCATTCATCATGGTGCTGGCGCTTGTCTGCAGTGTTATTGCCGAGTTTGTGATGCAAGGGTTCGTGATGCTTGACCTGGAGAGCTGGGGGCGTGTCCTGCGCAACCTCATCATCGCGATGATCATGACCGGTATTGCGTTCAGGTATTTCTTCTTGCAACACCAGTTGATCCGTCAGGAGCAGGCGGAACTCAACTCACGCATCCAGGCGCTGCAGTCAAAGATCCGACCTCACTTTCTTTTTAACAGCATGAATATCATTGCCAGCCTGATTGCGGTTGACCCGGAACTGGCGGAGGAAGTTGTTGAAGATCTTTCCGTTCTGTTTCGTGCCAGTCTCAGTGAAGCAACAACAGAGCCCGTGAAGCTCTCCCAGGAACTGGACCTGTGTGAGAAGTACGTACATATCGAGTCACTTCGACTAGATGATCGCCTCGAGGTTGACTGGCGCGTTGAGGTGGACACCAATGAGGTGCGCATTCCGATGCTGACGCTGCAGCTGCTGCTCGAAAACGCCATCTATCATGGCATTCAGCCATTACCGGAAGGTGGCACGGTACACGTTTCTATCCTGCGTCAGAACGACTTGATCGAAACCGTGATCAGGAACCCGGTGGGCCCGGAAAATGCTCACGAGGGTGGTAACCGCATGGCGCTGGATAACATCAGGCGCCGGTTGCTCGCCGTGTATGGCCCGAGGGCCAGCCTGTCCACCGAGAAGGATGGCGAGACCTTTACCACCAGGCTTGTTTTCCCTCAGGCATCCGTGAGGGCCTGATTCATCCCTGGTCCCCACGTCGGAACCAGACTTTCAATTAGAAAAGACCACTAACTGGCCCCAAGTGACCCGGTTTTTGTGAACTGGTTGGCATATTTCCGGGGCTTCGTCGGATTTTTTTCCAAAAGTGTGCACTGCGTCGCAGTTTTCTTGATCAATCCGAGTAACTTAGGCCCAGATGGCGTCGTCTCCGCCTGAATTCAGGTAAACGAGACTGTTTGACAAGACTGTTTGACGAGAGTGTCTAGATCGCGTGAAACAGAGTGTGAACGAGACGTTGCTGAGATGTTGATAGAACGTGAGTAAGAAGTAAGCGTTATTGGTTTTTTGTAAAGGGTTTGTACCGACGCGATTCAACGGCAAAGTGATTGCGTCATAATAACTGTCGAGTACAGGACGTACGCCGAAAAAATTTACGAGGATGACAAAATGAAAGTGCTGATTGTTGATGACGAGAAACTCGCCAGGGAAAGGTTGGTCAGGATGGTTGATAGTCTTGATGACTACGAGGTGGCTGGTGTTGCAGAGTCTGGCGATGACGCTATCCGCCAGGCGATCAAACATGAACCCGATGTCGTGCTGCTGGATATCCGTATGCCAGGCACAGACGGCATGTCTGCGGCGGCCCAGCTGGGCACACTTGCCGCACCGCCTGCAATCATCTTCTGCACTGCGTTTGGCGAGCACGCAATCGAAGCGTTCGATGTTAACGCCAGCGGTTACCTGATGAAGCCGGTGCGCCGACAGGCCCTCGTTGATGCCCTGGGCAAGGTAGCCACGGTCAACAAAGTACAGATGGAATCCATTGCTGGACGGGATGAAGAAGCAAACCACCGCTCACGAACCCATATCAGTGCGAAAACCCGCCGTGGTATCGAACTGATTCCACTCACAGAAGTGAAGTTTTTCCAGGCAGACCACAAATACGTCACCGTACGACATGAAGGTGGTGAAGTGTTGATCGATGACACCCTGCGTGATCTTGAATCGGAATTCGGCGACCGGGTTGTCAGGATTCACCGCAACGCGCTAGTCATGATGGATCACCTGGAAGGCCTCGAACGGGATCCTTCCGGCCACTACCAGGTACGCATGCGCGGTATTGAAGAGCGACTCGATGTATCCAGACGGCACGTCTCCGGGCTCCGGCGCCTGGTGCAGACGTTGTAGGAGCCCTCAGCCGGGTAGAGAGCCATCAGTCGGAGGAGCCGTCAGCCAGGTAACATAATTCCCCCAACCAAGCTGTAAACCTCAAGGGCAACATTTGTTGCCCTTTTTTTTGGTTATGAGTAGGCTCCCTCTCCCGTCCGCGACTAAGCGGGTAGGCCCTGACACCGCCTTTTGTTGAACCAGCGGTACGGGCACAATTCAGATAGTTGTAGTAGCAGATAACGCCATGCCTGAAACCACGATTCGAATAGCCACCCGCGAAAGTGCCCTTGCCCTCTGGCAGGCCAATCACGTGGCAGCACTGATCAACCAAAGGTTTCCGGACGTTGTCACGGAGATTCATGGCATGACAACCCAGGGCGACCGTAACAAGGTGTCCCCACTGGGAGAAATCGGCGGCAAGGGCGTTTTTGTCAAGGAACTGGAAACAGCGCTGCTTGATGGCAGTGTCGATATTGCGGTGCACTCCATGAAGGATGTACCCGCGGAGCTTCCCGAGGGGCTTGCGATCACTGGTATCTGCGAACGGGCCAATCCGCATGACGCATTTGTCAGCAACAGCTATCGCACAATCGCAGACCTGCCCGCTGGCTCGGTGGTCGGTTCAAGCAGTGCGCGACGCTGTCTGCAACTCGCCCGGCGTTACCCCCATCTCACCTTTAAGGATCTGCGAGGCAATGTAGATACGCGCCTTAAGAAGCTTGATGCGGGTGACTACGATGCGATTATTCTTGCGGTGGCAGGCCTCGAGCGACTTGGCCTTGCCGAAAGGGTGGCCGAGGCGATTTCCGCCGATGACTGCCTGCCGGCGGCCGGGCAGGGTGCCGTTGGCATAGAAGCCCGTCAGGACGACGTCCAGACCAACAACATTATTGCTGCGATCACTCATGAAGAGACTTTCCGTTGCGTGATGTCGGAGCGAGCGGTTACCGCAGCGCTTGGCGCAACATGTACGCTGCCGATCGCGGTATTTGCCCGCCGCGAGAACGATAACCTTGAGATTCGTGCGTTCGTGTCTGACCTTGATGGTAATGAGACGATTAGTGAACAGACGAGTGGTGCTTATGCGGATGCTGCATCCCTTGCCAGTAACCTGGGCGAGCGCCTCGTTGCCGCAGGCGCTCTCGACCTGATTAATGCCCACTGATACAGACACCGATGCAACAGCCCCCCGGGTGTTGCTGACCCGACCAGACGGTGAAAATGACGCCTTAAGGGAACTGTTGGAAGAAAAGGGTTTGTCCGTTGCGGAACGCCCGATCATTTCCCTTGTTGCGCTCGATGTCACACCGGCGCTTAAGACGCAGGCGATCAATCTTGATGAGCAGGATCTCTTAATCTTCGTCAGCAAGGCCGCGGTAAATTTCGGCATGGCCCTGATCGATCAGTACTGGCCGGCGTTACCCGAACGCCTGCAGGTTTTTGCGGTTGGACCAGGCACCGCCGATGTCCTTAACCCCTGGGGTGTACATGCACACTACCCGGAGGCAGCCGGGTCTGAAGGTCTGCTGGCCATGCCCGGTCTTAATGATGTGAACGGCGCCAGTGTAATGATCGCCCGGGGAACTGGCGGTCGGGAGTTACTCGCGACGACGCTGGGCGAACGCGGCGCAAAGGTAAGCTACTTTGAAACCTATGAGCGCAGGCAGAATGTGTATACCGATCTCGCAACCTGTCTGCCAGGCCAGGCGCGAAGCAATATCGTCGTGCTGACCAGCGGTGAGATAGTCCAATATTTTGCGAGTGCTTTTGATGGTGATCTGCGACGGGTTCATGCGGTCGTGGCATCTGCCAGAATCGCGGAAGCCGCATCGGAATATTCCTTTGCCAGCGTGACAAATGCAGGTGGAGCTTCAACGCAGTCGCTGTATGATGCAGTTGTTAACTTGTTGCAGTGATACCAGACCTTCATGAGTGAAACCGAGTCAGAAACAGATCGCCGGCTTGATTCCGCTTTCGAGGAACTCGAGAAAAAGCAGTCAGTCGAAAAACCGGAAGCTTCCAGTTCATCCGGCGGCGGCGCCGCTTCGATTCTTGCCGTTATTCTTTCGCTTGTAGCGATAGGTGTTGCCTCCTATCCGGCCTATGAAATGTATCGCGAGGCGGCAAACCCCGTCACCACACCCGACTATGCCTTGAACTCGGATCTCACAAGGCTGCGAGACGAGCTCAGCACGAGCGACAATGGTCTCGGCGACGTCACTGCGATGATTGAAACACTGAAGGCAGAGCAGCAGGCGTCCGGTGCTGCGCTGCAGGAATTGAGACAGTACGCGCGTGATGAAATCGCCGCGGTCAGGGCGTCCCTCGGCACCAGCAGCCAGGACTGGCTGATGGCAGAAGTTGAGTACCTCGTCAGGATGGCCAACCAGCGTGTACTGATGGAGCGAGATCCTGCGTCTGCGCTGCAACTGCTCGAATCTGCCGACGTTATCCTGAAAGAAGCAGAGGGGCTTACGGCTCACGCGTTGCGCCAGGCGCTGGCGACGGATATTGCTTCGCTTCGTGCGGTGAACAAGGTGGACGCGCAGGGGATATATCTCGAACTCGGCGCGCTGGTGAACCAGGTGTCGAGGTTGAAAAGAACACTGCCCGGTTATACACCTGCGCCCGTTATAGAAGATATTGCGCCAACAGAACTTACCCTCGTGCAGCGAGCCGCGCGCTTTGTACGATCACTGACGGAGCGCATAGCATCTCTGGTCGACTTCAGGCGCGGCGATGTTGAAGTCCAGCCGATACTGCCGCCAAAAGAGGAGTATTACCTGCGCCAGAACCTGGTGCTGAAGATGCAGATAGCCCAGATGGCGCTCCTGTCATCAAACCAGGTTGTGTTTGAAACGTCGCTTAACGAAGCGGCTGCCTGGGTTGAGTCGGGTTTTGACAAAGACAGCGCGGTAACCACCTCAATGGCGTCAAGTCTACGGCGTCTAGCGGGACAAACCATTGAAGTTGACCTGCCGGATATCTCGGGTTCGCTCAATGCGGTGCGAACCTCGCTACGCGATTTCCACGAGGCGGAGCCGAACTCGCCATGAAGCGATCGCTGATTTTTGCGCTGGTTGTGATCATCCTGGCTGGATGGCTGGGAACATTGATTGCTCGTGACCCGGGTTACGTACTGATTGCTTACGAAGACTTCTCGCTGCAGACATCACTCTGGGTGCTGATTGCACTGATAGTCCTGATCACCGTTGCTTTCTATTACACGATCCGTTTTGTCAGGGCGATGTTTGGCGCCTGGTCCACTTTCGGGATTTGGCAGGACAACCGACGCGTCAAAAAATCCAACAACCTGACCAACAAGGGTATGGCGCTGCTGGCCGAAGGTGAAACCAGCCGGGCGGTCAAGTTTCTCGAAGGTGGTGCGGCTAACAACCAGGCGAAAGGCATCAACTACCTGGCAGCCGCCCGGGCTGCCGACGAGGCGGGTGACAGCGAGGCGCGGGAAACCTTCCTGCGGATGTCTGAAGAAAGTGACGCCAGCCTCGGTAAAGCGCGCTGTGTCACAACGGCTGAGCTGGCGCTTCGTCGCGGCGACTACGCGGGCTGCCTTGCAGCACTGGAAGGTCTGACGCAGAACGACCACGTGCTCGGGCTGCAGAAAACGGCACAGGCGAAACTCGGCAACTACGAAGGCATGCTGGCGCTGGTGCCGCTGCTTAGAAAGCAGGATAAAAGTGCTGCGCTCGACTACGAAGCAAAGGCTGCGCTGCTTGCGTTTGAAGACCTTAATGCTGACGAAGCGAGGTCACGATTATTCAAATCGCTTTCAGGGGAAACCCGCGCCAACAACGACGTGCTGCTCGCCTATGCAAACGCCCTCGACGATAAGGGACCATGCGAGCCACTCCTGCGAGCTGCGATCAAGCAGGCATGGGACGAACAACTGGTCGTGTGTTATGCGGGACTGCCTGACTCAACCCTGAAGGTGCGCAGTAAAAACGCTGCCGCATGGCTCAAGCAGCATGAGGGCTCAGCGGCGTTGCAATATTGTCTTGGCAGAATTCACGAAGCGGAAGGCGAAAAAGACCAGGCGAAAGCTGCCTACTCAAAGAGTATTGAAATCGGCGGTCTGAAAGACGCAAGAGTGAGACTGGCGGTAATGCTCGGCGCAGCCGGTGATCTTAAACGCAGTAATGAACAACTGCTTGCTGCCCTTGGTGCCGAGAGCTGATACCCCAGCTACTTGGGGCGTGGCGCGTAGGAAAAAATATCTGAATGCATGCTTTCCTCAGGCATGCCGCGCTCAACAAATGCGTCGAGTGTCGCATAAACCATTGCAGGGCCGCCTGAGACAAACACGGTAACGTTGTCCAGCGCATCAAAATCTTCCAGCACAGCATCGCCAACGAGACCTGTACGCCCGGTCCAGTCCGGTGATGTCTCAGGTTCACTCACCACGGGAGTGAAGTGAAAGTTGTCATGTTTGGCAGCCCACTCGTCACAGAGCTCTGCGAGGTAAATGTCTTTATCGCAGACAACACCCCAGTAGAGATGTATGGGTTGTGAAAATCCGCCCGGCTCCAGGAACTCGATAATACTCTTCATCTGCGTGATGCCGGTGCTGGCCGCCATCAGGATAAGGGGATTGCCCGGTTCAGATTCAAGGAAGCAGTCTCCCATCGGGATCTCGATGGTGAGTTCGCTATCGTTATCGAGTGCCTTTTCTATGGCAACAGAATCATCAGAGCCTGGCGTTGGCCGGATGTGAAGCTCCACCTTGTCTGTGACGTGAGGTGAACTCGCAATCGAGAACGGACACTTCTTGTGCGGCAATACCATCTGCAGGTATTGGCCTGCTTTGAAGCTGACAGTTTCACCGGGGGGCAGATCCAGGAAGATCCGCCTCGTGTCGTGATTGTAATAGTCTATAGAGCTGATCGGACAGGTAAGACTCTTCAACTGCGCGTCCTTTGCTTTAAATGCGTTCGAAAACTAGTTTCGTTTCATCGAGGCAAAGAACTCCTCGTTGGTCTTGGTTTTCTTCATGCGTTCCAGCAGGAATTCGATTGCTGCCAGGTCGTCCATCTCGTGGAGGATCTTGCGCAGGATCCAGACCTTCTGCAGTTCTTCTTCAGACATGAGCAGGTCTTCGCGACGTGTGCCTGATCGCCTGATGTTGATAGCTGGGTAGACGCGTTTTTCTGCAATCTTGCGTTCCAGGTGCAGTTCGAGATTACCCGTACCCTTAAATTCCTCGTAGATCACCTCGTCCATCTTAGAGCCGGTGTCGACCAGACACGTGGCGATGATGGAGAGGCTGCCGCCTTCTTCGATGTTCCTTGCAGCACCGAAGAATCGCTTCGGGCGCTCCAGTGCGTGTGCATCAACACCACCAGTGAGTACCTTGCCGGAAGCAGGGATGACGGTGTTGTATGCGCGGGCAAGTCGGGTGATCGAGTCGAGCAGAATCACAACGTCGGTCTTATGTTCGACAAGCCGCTTGGCCTTCTCGATGACCATCTCGGCGACCTGTACGTGACGCGACGGTGGTTCATCAAAAGTACTTGCGACAACTTCGCCACGGACCGAGCGTTGCATTTCGGTAACTTCCTCAGGGCGTTCATCAATCAGCAGGACAATCAGGTGACACTCAGGGTTGTTGCGCATGATGGATTGCGCAACGTTCTGCAGGATCAGTGTTTTACCAGCCTTCGGCGGTGACACGATAAGTGCACGCTGGCCTTTGCCGATGGGCGCGGTGAGGTCAATGATGCGCGCCGTCAGGTCTTCGGTGCTGCCATTACCAGCTTCCAGTACCAGCCCTTCATCCGGGAAAAGTGGTGTCAGGTTTTCAAAGAGAATCTTGTTCTTGCTTTCACCGGGATCAGTGAAGTTGATCTGGTCTACCTTCAACAGCGCGAAGTAACGTTCGCTGTCCTTAGGTGGTCGGATCTTGCCCGACACGGTGTCACCCGTACGCAGATTGAAACGCCTGATCTGACTGGGCGATACGTAGATGTCGTCAGGACCTGCGAGGTAAGACGAGTCAGGTGAACGCAGGAAGCCAAAACCATCCTGGAGAATCTCGAGCGTGCCATCGCCGTAAATTGCTTCGCCACTTTTGGCGTGTTTACGCAGGACACTGGCGATGATTTCCTGTTTGCGGGAACGGCCGAGATTGTCCATGCCCATCTCATGGGCGATTTCGAGGAGTTCGGGGATAGGTTTGGTTTTAAGATCAGTAAGATTCATAGGTCTCTTTGGAAGGTTAACGCGATTGCGTCAGGTAGTTTTAAGGTAATGGTGTTAAGGGTATTTATATAAAAGAAAAAGGTAGACAGATCAGGTGAGCAGAACTGCTGGGAGAATTGAAGATTTACTTTCTGTGCGTGCTTTCGGTTCTGTACTTTTCTGTTTGGTTAGTTCCGTTAAGTTCTGCGCCAGACAGTTGGGCTCGCGTCCGCTATCGCTGCTGTTTTTTTCTTTTTTGGGGAGCGGACTTCGTTCTGAAATCGTTAGAGGTGACAAAAATGATATGTTTTAAAAGCCTTGTCAACCATTTTTTCCCGGCGAGGAAACCGGATTAAGGCGCACCTGGTATTGGTTCTTGCCCGGTGCGCCTCAGTACAGTTGCTGTAAATCAGATGTTGCTGTCGAGGAACGCGGTCAGCTGCGACTTTGACAGTGCGCCAACCTTGGTTGCCTCCACTGCACCGTTTTTGAACAGCATCAGTGTTGGAATACCACGGATGCCATACTTTGGTGGCGTCTCTTCGTTGGCATCAATATCCAGCTTGCAGACTTTCATCTTGCCGTCGTACTCGGTTGCGATTTCTTCCAGCACAGGTGCGATCACCTTGCAGGGACCACACCA
The DNA here is from genome assembly GCA_963921285.3 of Pseudomonadales bacterium. Taxonomy (GTDB): domain Bacteria; phylum Pseudomonadota; class Gammaproteobacteria; order Pseudomonadales; family Azotimanducaceae; genus UBA9659. The sequence continues at coordinate 2,558,194 of CAWUFD020000015.1, read as the reverse complement.
CTCTGCCCAGTAGTCAACGAGGACCGGGACTTCTGAATTGAGTACTTCTGATTCGAATGTACCGTCAGATACATGCTGAATGTCTGCCATTGTGTGTTTCTCCAAAAAGGGTGTAGTAGGGGTATTTTCAGGTTTTTTTGGCCATACCCACCAGGTGGGGGCAGCCGGAATAGAGGGTTAATCCTAGTCGGTGACCTGGCAATTCACAATAAGAATTCTATGCCAAATCGATATGAGGTTTATGCCTTTCGTTTTAAAGAGCGTTGCAAACAGCGTTGTGAAAGGCGTTATGAAGCGCGTGACGAAGGGCTTATGAAGCGAGCTCTTCTGCCACACGTTTCGCAAAATAGGTGAGGATGCCATCGGCACCGGCACGCTTCATGCCGAGCAGGGCCTCGGTGATCACCGCTTCAGACAACCAGCCCTTCTCGATCGCAGCACATTGCATCGCGTATTCACCACTCACCTGGTAAACCATGGTCGGCACTTCGAATGTTTCTTTTACCCGCTGGACGACATCGAGATAGGGCATGCCTGGCTTCACCATCACCATATCTGCGCCTTCTTCGATATCGAGGGCAACCTCCTGCAGGGCCTCATCGGTATTCGCCGGGTCCATCTGGTAGGTCTTCTTGTTACCGCCGCCGAGGTTGGCGGAAGAACCGACCGCATCCCTGAACGGGCCATAAAACGCAGAGGCGTATTTGGCCGAGTAGGCCATGATCTTGGTTAGGACATGGCCCTCATCTTCAAGCATGTCGCGTATCGCACCGATTCGCCCGTCCATCATGTCTGACGGCGCGACGATATCGACACCGGCATTTGCCTGCGCGAGCGCCTGTTTTACCAGGGTATCCAGGGTTACGTCATTGTCGATATAGCCGGTTTCATCGAGGATGCCGTCCTGGCCGTGGCTGGTGTAGGGATCAAGTGCAACATCGGTCATGACGCCAAGGTCAGGACAGGCGTCCTTGATTGCTGCAACCGCCCGTGGCGTCAAGCCATCAGGGTTGAATGACTCTTCACCGGTGGGAGACTTTTTCTCCTGCGGGATAACCGGAAACAATGCCATCACGGGGATACCAAGGGATTGCACGTGTTTTGCTTCCTCGACCAGCAGGTCAATGGAAAGACGCTCCACGCCCGGCATGCTGGGTACAGCCTCTCGTTTTGCCTCGCCCTCATGCACAAAGACGGGATAGATCAGGTCGTTCACGGTCAGCAGGTTCTCCTGCATCAGGCGACGGGAGAAATCGTGACTGCGCATCCTTCGCATGCGCGTGGTAGGAAAAGCTCGCATCGTATTCCAGGGGGTATCCAGTTCGGCGTGCAGTATACAAAACGCCGTAGCGATACGTTTGGATTAATTGTGCAGGTGCTGCTCCGATTGCTGGCAGCAAAACTAATGACAAATTGTCATTTACGGCGTTATAGTCATGGATCACTGACAAATTGTCATTATTGATGACCGTTTCGCTCAAAGCATCAGCCAGGGCCGGTACTCTCAGCCGTTTACGTGCGGCCTCCCGTCATTTGTTTGTCGAAAAGGGATACCACGAGACCCGGCCACAGGACATCGCCCGCGAGGCCGGCGTTGCCAACGGCACTTTCTACATGCACTTCGCTGACAAGCAGCAGGCCTTCCTGGATTTTGCAGAACAGGCGCAGGAGGAGTGGCTGGCATTCTTGCGTCTTCGTCTTGACCAGGTTGATCAATCCAAGGCTCGCTGGCAGGCGATCTGCGATTCTGTTGTGGATTTTTCCCACGATCACCCCGGCCTGCTCCAGGCTGCCTTCATTGATCCCGTGTTTATTGCGCCAAACGATGAAAACGCCTGGCGGATTTACGACCGCCTCGGTCAACTCGTCAGCAAGGCACTCGAAGAAGAGCTTGGCGATGGCATCCCGGCACACGGTTACAACCTGGAGATGATCAGCCACGGGCTTTGCGGTTTCCTGCGCCAGGCCATGATTTATGCCGGACGCAAGGATATCGATCGGGACAAGATGGCAAATGATATCGGTGAGTTTATTAACCGTGGTCTTGGCATTGGCACAGAGGCAGCCACAGAAGCAGGGCACACGATAACGGACAGTGCATCACACAGAGCACATCACGCAGCGCCAGGAGGTAAACGTGAAAGTTAGTTACACCCAGGAAGAGATCGAAGCAGAACACGACTACACCACACCCCATGTCGAGTGCGGCCTGAAACTACACGGCGGGTTTGACGAGGACGGCAAATACCTTTCGCCGAGAACACGTTACCGCAATGAGGCGATAGCAAACTGGCACGAGCAGTTGAATGATCGCGGCGTCGATATCGTCGAGGCAACCACCACCCTGCTGACGGAACCGAACTTTCCCAACGTTGATCAGCAGATCCTGCTGTTGAAGCATGGTATTGAACAGAACTTCTGGGATTCGCTCACTATCACCGGGCTGATCGAGGCTCGTGGCAAAGCGCTGGCTGAAGTCACTGCACCCGATTTCCAGGAGATCATTGTTGAGGACATCAGTAACACGGCACTGGGTCACATGAACAAAGGTCTCCTGCGTGCGCACGGTTGGGATGAAGGCGGTATTGAAGGCTCCGGTATCGGCGGTCATGACATCATGTGGTTTGCAGCAAGGGACCTCGTTTTCGGTAAGGACAAGTTTGCGATCCCGGAAGCACCGGCAAGCATTGGCCGCGAAAAGCCGGATCGTGAGATGCTCGATCTGCCGGCAGGTCATGAAATGCTGATCTCCTTCCTGATGAACCTCCTGATGATCGAGGTCCGCGCAGAGCGAGCGTTCGATTTTTACGAGCGCGTCATGAGTTGTGATGAGGTCTTCACTGACCGGCGCCGCGAAGCGGATCACGCGGTCGAACTGGTCAACCGGATTCGCCAGGACGAGGCCGTGCATGTTGCATGGCTGCGGGCAGCAATCAGTGAGTTCCGCAGCTTCACCATCAAGGCGGTAGATGGCAGCAACATCAAAGGAGAGGAAATCCTCGATCCCATCTGGGAAAAGATGGTGCACTGGCATGCAATAGAAATGCATGAGACCACGCGCCCGGCAAACAAGAAGATGTTGAAGGAACGTATTCTCGCTGAAGAAGGCGGGGCATCGGTATTCGAAGAATTTGAACGGCTGGCAGCCTGAGCAGCAAGCAGCCAGCCCTGAAGGAGGAGAGGACAGATGAAGTTTGGCATTTTTTACGAACACCAGTTACCCAAGCCCTGGGGTGAAGGCCTCGAACAGAAGCTGTTCCAGGATGCACTGGAGCAGGTTGAGCTCGCTGACAGGCTTGGCATCGACTACGCCTGGGAGGTGGAGCATCACTTCCTGGAGGAGTATTCACATTCCTCGGCGCCGGAGATCTTCCTGGCTGCGGCGTCTCAGCGCACCAAGAACATCCGGCTTGGCCATGGCATCCGCCAGGTCATCACCAACTATAACCACCCAGCGCGTACCGCCGAGTGTATTGCGACGCTCGACCTGGTCTCGAACGGCCGGGTGGATTTTGGCACTGGTGAGTCTTCGGCCATCCTTGAGTTAGGCGGCTTTAACATCCCGGTTGAAAGCAAGCGTGAACAGTATCTCGAGGCGACGGAGCAGATCTGCAACATGCTGGCGATGGACCCGTACCCAGGTTATGACGGCAAATACTTCTCCATGCCTTGTCGCAACATCGTACCAAAGCCGGTGCAGAAACCCCACCCGCCTATCTGGGTTGCCTGTTCCAACAGGGAGACGATCAAGATGGCAGCGCGGCTTGGTATTGGCGCACTCACCTTCGCCTTTGTTGATCCGTTAGAAGCGAAACACTGGGTTGATGAGTACTACAACATTATCAAGAGCGATGAGTGTGTGCCGATTGGCCACACCGTGAACGCCAACATCTGCATGGTCACCAGCTTCTCGTTGCATCACGATCGAGCGGTTGCAATTGAACGGGGTCTGGAGGGTTTTGAATTCTTTGGTTACGCGCTTGGTTCCCTGTATGGCTTTGGAGAGCACAAGCCCGGACGCATGAATCTTTTTGAAGAGTTCCGCGAAATCCGCAACAAGCGTCTCGAAGAATCACCTATCGACATAACAACCTCACTTTCAGCGGAACGCGGCGGTATCGGTACCCCCGATGACATGCGCGCTCACCTCAGAAAGTTTGAAGAAGTTGATGTCGACCAGGTGACCTTTATCCAACAGGCCGGCATGAACAAGCACGAGCATATCTGTGAATCGCTTGAACTGTTTGCGGCTGAGGTGATGCCGGAGTTCAAGGAGCGTGCGGTAGAGCGTGAGGCGAAAAAAGCCGAAGAGCTCGCGCCCTACATCGAGGCTGCGCTTGCTAGAAAGCAGTATATGCAGATGCCTTCAGATGATGAGCTGCCGGTGTTTCCTGCCCTCGGCAGATCAGTTGTTGAAGGCGAAAACGACCCCAACAAGCAGGCCGCGGGCTAAGACTCCAGCTCCTCACCAAGCTCGATCCACTCAAGTTCCAGCTCTTCCAGCTGGGACTTGAGTTCAGCCTGGTCACGCAGCAGTGGCTGGATATCATGTACCGCTTCTGCCTGGTACCGGTCAGGATCACCCAGTTCTTTTTCCACATCATCAAGCTTGCGTTGCAGGCGTTCCATTCGATCCTCCAGCGTCTTCATGCGTGTGCGGATCTGCCTTGCGCGCTTGTGGTTTGTCGTCGGTTTTGGCTGCGCTACTTCAGCGGGGGATTCGATGACCTTCTGCTGCTCCTGCGTTTTTGATTCACCGCCGGGTAGCACTTTCTGGCGGTAATCAGCCAGGTCTCCTTCGTACGGCCCGGTTTGACCTGCCTCGATCAGGATGAACCGGTCTACCGAGTTCGCCATGAGATGACGGTCGTGTGAAACGAGAATCAGCGCCCCGGCAAAAGTCTGCAGGGCAACGGTTAGCGCCTGGCGCATATCGATATCCAGGTGGTTGGTCGGCTCGTCCATCAGCAAGAGGTTCGGTTCCGTGTAGGTGATGAGTGCAAGCGCGAGTCTCGCTTTCTCTCCACCTGAGAAACTGGCAACCGGCTCCAGCACCTTGTCCCCGACAAAGTTGAACCCGCCGAGGAAATTCCTGAGCGCCTGCTCGCGACTGGACTTGCCCAGCGCCTGGTCGAGACGAGAGAGCTGCAACATGGCTGACCCGGAAAGATCGAGGTCGTCCAGCTGGTGCTGGGAGAAATAACCCACTTCAAGGTTTGTGCCCTCTACGCGGTTGCCATCAAGAAGCGGTATCTCCCCACGCAGCGATTTGACCAGCGTGGTTTTCCCAGCGCCGTTAACACCGAGCAGACCAATACGATCACCAGGCTCGATGCTGACATTTACGTTGTGAAGCACGGTCGTGGTGTCGTAACCCAGCGCCGCGTCCTGCAAGGAAACCAGTGGCGATGAGATCTTCTCAGCACACTGGATACTGAAGCTGAATGGTGAATCGATATGCGCGGGCGCAATCAATTCCATTCGCTCCAATGCCTTGATGCGGCTCTGGGCCTGACGAGCCTTTGACGCCTTGGCGCGGAATCTCCTGACAAAATCCTGCATATGGGCGATTTCGCGCTGCTGTTTTTCGAAGTTGCTTTGTTGTTCTGCCAGACGAGCCGCTTTCAGGTGTTCAAAAGCAGAATAGTTACCAGTGAACAGCTCAATGCGCTGCTGGTGCAGGTAGGCAATAAAGCCGACACTTTCATCCAGGAACTCCCTGTCATGTGATATCAGTAGCAGGGTACCCTCATACTTCCTGATCCACTCTGACAGCCACATGATTGCATCGAGATCGAGATGGTTGGTTGGCTCATCGAGCAACATCAGATCTGACGGTTGCATCAGGGTGCGCGCCAGTGACAGGCGGATTCGCCAGCCACCGGAAAAGTCGTTCAGTGGCCGGTTTATGTCAGTGGGTTCGAACCCGAGACCCGCCATCAGCTGTTCAGCGCGGGTACGGGCGGTGTATCCGTCAATACTGTCCAGCGCTTCATGCAGGGGTGCAATGTCGTTGAAGCGCTCCTCAGCCTCGGCTTTTGCAAGCGCCTCGTTGATGCGTGTGAGTTCCATGTCTCCTGCCATGACAAACTCAACCGCCGGTTGCGAGGTACCTTCGACCTCCTGTGCCATGTGGGCAATCCGCACTTCCTGGGATAACTCAAGTTCACCACGATCACTGTCCAGTTCACCCAGGATCAACTTGAACAGACTGGTTTTGCCGGTGCCGTTGGCACCGATCAGGCCCACCTTATTGCCGCGGTGAACGATGAACGTGGAGTTTTCAAAAAGAACATTACCGCCGCGTCGGAGCGCCAGGTTATTGAGGGACAGCATGGGCGGGTTGCTTGACTTGTTTGTACGGCGTTGAGTTAACTAGCGACATTGTACTGTATGGGAGGTTCCTGATGCTGAAGCTGGTTATTGTGCTGGTTATCCTGGCAGCGCTGATCGCACCCATGTTTATCAAGGGACCCGACGGTAAACCGCTGATGAGCCTCGACGACTGGAAGGTTGATGTGCCTAGCGACGTGGGTGAACTTTTACCTGATGGTGCCGCAGAGCCCGCCGGGCCCGAGACCGCCACGGTCTACAAGTGGCAGGATGAAAACGGCCAGTGGCACTTTTCCAACACACCCCAGGATATGGCCAATGCCGAGACGATGGAGCTCTCCAGCGACATCAACATCATGGACGCGGTTGCCATTCCGGAGGACGAACCGGCCAGACCCCAGCAGACAGGCACCGGCACCCAGGCTGGTGTGATGACCGCATCACCCGAACAGGTGAAGGAGATGATGGAAACGGTGACGAATCTCCAGGAAACGGTTGATCAGCGTAAGGCGGACATGGATGCCATGGCCGGGCTGGATGACAATTGAGGTAGTTCGACTGGCGCGAAACTGCTGTTACGCGAGCGCAGGGCTTTTTTGACTTCGCGTTTGAGGTCGTGCCATCTGGAACAGGCCAAAAGCGATCAGGCCAACAAAGCCGACCATCGTCCATCCCGGTATTGAAAGGCCGATAACCGGGTCGGTCCAGACAACCTCGGCACACGTGCCGTCACCGGCAAACACCATTTCAAATACCTCCATCGGCGTAAACACATCCATCAGGTACTCAAGACCGGGTCCGCAAGCGGGGACCTCATCCTCTGGCAGGCTCTGCAGCCACAGCTGGCGTCCTGAGAGGACTGCACCGGTGACTGCTGCAATGCCTGTTAAAGCGCCATAAATCCTGATGCCCTTTTCTGCGGGATTGTGCACAGCCGCGATGAAAGCAATGAGTCCGGTGGCGATCACCGCGACACGCTGGAATACGCACAGCGGGCAGGGTTCCAGCTGCATCTGGTGTTCCATGTACAGGGCAACCGCCATGAGGAAGACACAGCCGGCGGCGATAAGCCAGTTGAGGATACGTGAATCAGGTATAAGTGCGATGAGGTTGCCCATAGGTGTTGCTGCTTTAACTACTGGTGGCTGATCGTCATTTTTCGGATGAGAACTTCTTAGTCAACAAAATGATAGACAGGTTCAATCCGATGCCGCAGCGAGCCAGTCGTCAACGAAGCTGAGCAGTTCAGGATAGAACGCGCTGAAGTCTTCGCGCAGGCCCTCCCGATGTAACTGGAATTCGTCGAAGGCACCAGGCAACGGGTTGCTTCTGGTCAGCCGCGTACCAAGGTGGTTAAACGCGCCGATAAGAAAGTCATCACTGCCGTAACCGGCAAGCGAGTTGTATTGATGCATACGCGCCGCCGTGGCGGCAGCCCTGTCTGGCAGTACAGATCTTGCCTGCACGAGGGTACTCAGCGCATCGGCCGAGAAGGTTTCCAGCGGCTCGTCGTAGAAGGCCTGCCAGGCCTGCGCCAGGAAATGATCAAAAATCACGTCCGTCATGATACCTGCATAACGACGATAGGCAGGGTCGAAGCGGGCCCCGGCGGAACGGACGATATCGTGAGCATCCGTGTAGGCGTCGATGGCGCGATGTAACCTGATACCACGCTCGATGTCGTCCGGATATTGTCCCTGTAGTCTCCCTTTGACGTAGTCGCCAAGGAAACTTCCAATCATCAAAGGTGCATCACGACGCGACAGGGCGAAGTGGGCAAGGTGATTCATGCCAGGTGGTTCATCATGTGGCGAGGACTTCGTACTCTGCCGCAAGGGCAGACAGGTAGTCCTCGAATGTTCCTTCGTCGCGAGCTTCTATTGCCTCGTGATCGGTGATCGATTGCGCACCGATCTTCTCAAACTCGGCAAGCTGCGCGGGCGATAACGGCCTACTGGTGAAGTGCTCCCTGTGAATCAGCGACTGGTTCATCGCCAACCTGAAAAAGGGTATCGACTCTGCCTGCATCTGCTTCAGCATCGTACCGGCAGGGGTCTGGTCGGGATTGCCCAGTTTCTCGTGTTCAGCCGCGACCGCCTTCGAGTAGTCATCACTGTCATTTGCGGCGTCGAGCGCAGCGGCGACGTCAGTGATGCTGCTCATCAGGTCAGCGGCCCAATCCTGTAGTGGCCGTGATGTGCCATTGTCGGTCAGCGTGACATCGGGGTCCCGCCCCTGCATCACGGTAGTCCTGAGGTTCTGCGACACCTCGTTACAGAGGGCGTCGTCGTGTTGCGGGCTTTCCGCCAGCAGGCACCACGTCAGGAACGCATCCAGGAAATGAATCTGCGCTTCGCTGATGCCAAGTGGCAGGTAGGGATTTACGTCCAGTAGCCGCACCTCGATGTATTGCACGCCGTCACTCTTAAGAGTGTCGAGAAAGTTCGCGCCTTTTGGCGGTACACGCTTGGCGCGGATACTTGAGTAGAACTCCGCCTCTGACTGCAGGACGTTGGCGTTAACCTGTGTAAAACGCATCCCATCTCGTACACCCAGCGCAGCATATTCTGCATGTGGCAGACAGATGGCACGGGCCAGGTCAGTCACGTAGTTATCGAGACTGTTGTAGCAGATGTTGATGGTGTTTGACTGTGTATCACTCTGGTAACCAAGGTTGCCACTACGAAGAGAGGTGGCGTTTGGCAGGTAGGCGGTACCTTCATCAAACGCGGTGAGATGGTGTTCGCGCCCCTTGATAAATGAATTGCACACCGCGGGTGAGGCGCCAAACAGGTAGGTCAGCAGCCAGCTCCAGCGGCGGAAGTTGCGCATCAGGTCGAAGTAGCGCCCTGTACGGTAATCCTTTGCCGATTCAGCGCTGCCCTCATGTGCTTGGAGTGCGTCGAATAACTCATCGGGCACAGAAAAGTTGTAGTGGATTGCACAGATCGTCTGCATCGCGCGTCCGTAACGTAAACCCAATCCGCTGCGGTATGTGGTCTTTAGCCTGCCGATATTGGATTCGCCGTAGTAGGCGAGCGGAATGTCGTCATCACCGGCAAGTACGCATGGCATGCTTGCGGCCCAGAGGATTTCCTCATCTAGCGCGCTGTAGACATAGCGATGTACCGCGTCGAGTTCGGCCAGTGCATCCGCTGCGGTGGTGTGTACACCGGTGATAAGTTCGAGCTGTGCTTCGGAAAAGTCTGTTGTGATCAGCGGATGAGTCAGCTTGCTGCCAAGGGCAGCCGGGTGAGGTTGCTCAGACAGGTTGCCACCGGGTGAAACCCTTAACGCTTCTCTTTCTATCCCGCGATTGAATGACACTGCGGTTTTGCCCGCGAGCGCAGCAATGGTATCCGCAGCTGACATCAGTGTCTGTTCCTTCTACATGGTTGGCTACATTTATGGCTACAAGTTTGATTGCGAGTTTGACCGCAGCAGAAACTGGTGGCCGAGCGCTGATTGCAGCGGCTCTGGACTCGCTTAAGTGATCGCCTGCTCATCGTGTTAAGACAGCTGGGGCCCGGCTGCGACAATGCCTTCAGCGACATCGAAGCGGCGGAAGTTTTCTATGAACTTGCCTGCCAGTTCCTTTGCTGCGCGATCATAATCAGCCTGGTCCTGCCAGGTGTTCCTCGGGTTGAGCAGTCGACTCTCCACGCCGGCAAGGCTTAATGGCACTTTGAGATTAAGCAGTGGCAGCAACTCGGTTTCTGCAGCTTCGATATTGCCGGACTGTATGGCCTCGATAACGGCGCGTGTCGTCGGGATATCAAATCGGTGACCACCGCCACCTACCGAACCTCCGGTCCAGCCGGTGTTAACGAGATAAACATGCGCATCATGTTCGCGGATGCGTTTCATCAGCAGCTCGGCATAAACACCTGGTGCGCGCGGGAAAAAAGGCGCGCCAAAACAGGTGGAAAATGTTGCGGCAATATCACCACCAACCCCGGCCTCGGTGGAGCCCACCTTGGCGGTGTAACCCGACAGGAAGTGGTAGGCGGCCGCCTCCGCGTTGAGTAATGATACAGGCGGCAGCACGCCGGTCAGGTCGCAGGTCAGGAATATAATGTGATCCGGTTCCTGGCCACAGTTTGCGTCCACGCGCAGTTCGATGTGGTCGCGCGGATAACAGGCGCGTGAGTTCTCGGTGATGGATGTATCGCCGTAGTCGGGATTACCCGTGTTGGGGTCGAGCGTAACGTTCTCAACGATAGTGCCGGACTTGATGGCACGCCAGATCACAGGTTCGTTTTTCTCGGTCAGGTTTACACACTTCGCATAACAGCCGCCTTCAAAGTTGAAGACAACACCCGCGCCCCAGCCATGCTCATCGTCACCAATCAGGCGGCGCTTGGGGTCGGCGGACAGGGTGGTTTTACCTGTGCCTGAAAGGCCGAAGAACAGTGTGACCGAACCGTTGTCGTCTGAATTGGCAGCGCAGTGCATCGGCAGTACGTCTTTTTCCGGCAGCAGGAAATTCTGCACGGAGAACATCGCTTTTTTCAGCTCACCGGCATAGGGCATGCCAGCGATCAGCACGCGGCGTTTTACAAAATTGATGATGACCACACCGTCAGAGTGTGTGCCGTCACGTTCAGGGTCGCACTCAAAGTCCGGCGCATGAAGAATGCGCCATACCTTTTTACCCTTGGGGTTGTATTCACCCGGCCTGATAAATAGCGATTGTGCGAACAGGTTGTGCCAGGCTGTTTGCGTGGTGAGCTTGATTGGCAGGTAGTGTTCGTCGTCGGCGCCGACGTGAAGCTCGGAGACGTAGGTGTTGCGTTCACCGAGATAGGTTTTGACGCGATACCACAGGGTGGAAAAGAGATCAGGGTCGAACGGTCTGTTGATATCACCCCACTCGATCATGTCGGTGGTGCTGGGTTCATCAACAATGAAACGATCCAGTGGATGTCGGGAGGTACGGTGGCCGGTTCTGACAACCAGGGCGCCGTTACTCGCTAGTTCACCTTCCCCGTTTTCGACGGCACGTTCGACGAGTGTTGCCCTGTCCAGCTCGCCAGTGTGAATGCGTTCGGGTTCCAAAAATGTAGTCTTTTCCTGTGAGGCGCACCGATTATGCCAAAATCCGGAAACCAAGGGGAATGCCGCCGGCGCCTCGTAAGTACGGCGAGTCGAATGGGGTGTATTCCGTTTCGGAATCAGCCGTGGTTGTCTTCCCGAAAGCGATGGATCAAGCGGCGGTCCCGTTTGCTTGGCCTGCCTTCGGTGCTCACCTGGCGACCGGCTGCCCGGCGTTGTTCGGCGCGCAACTCGCGTTTTTGTGCGCTCTCCTCGGTCTCTTCGTAGAGCTTCATGGCTTCCGGTGCACCGCGGCGCTGTTCTGAGAGTTCCACGACGGTGACAATCTTCTCATCAAAGCCCTGTGTAATTCTCAAGGTGTCACCACGGTTGACCTCCTTGCTTGGCTTGGTGCGATTGCCGTTCAAGTGGACCTTACCGCCATCCACAGCATCCTTGGCCTTTGCGCGGGTTTTAAAAAACCGTGCGGCCCAGAGCCATTTATCGAGTCGAACACCACTTGCCATGGTTACAGGCTACAGAAGCTCATCAAGATTGTTAACCGGCACAAAATCCGGATGAGGTTCCCGATCCCTGCCGGAATCCGGTTTGGAGACAATCAGCGGAAATCCAATGCCGAAGTTGCGCGCTGTATCGAGCACGTGATGACTGTCATCAATCATGACAGTTGTTTCAGGCTTGAAGTTGATATGCCCGGCCAGCTGCTGCCAGAAAACCGGGTCGCGCTTGGGCACACCAAAATCATGACTGCAGACAACCGCATCCACGAGATCCAAAAGGCCCGTGATGTCATGTTTCATATCGAGAACCTTGGGGTGTGCGTCAGTGACGATGACGGTGTGCAGGCCCGTTATCGATTGCAGTCGCCGAAGGAATTCAAGTGAGCCATCCCGGTAACGCACCAGATGTTTCACCTCGTCTTTGAGCGACATGATGTCGACCTCGAAGTGATCAGCCCAGTGATCAACGCAGTACCAGGCCATGCTGCCCTCGGCCGCCATGAGGGTCTGTTCAACGTGCCGCATCACTTCCTGCTCGTCGCCCCCGTGAATGTGATGGAAACGCTTCGGCAGGTGATCAACCCAGAAATGATTATCAAAACGCAGGTCCAGCAGCGTGCCGTCCATGTCGAGCAACATGGTGGTCACATCCGCTAAGGCGGGCACTGTCCTTGATGGTTCACTCATGTGCAGAATTGTATCCTGCTGGCGCGGTGAAGTGAGGCCGCAATTCGAATCAGGCATCATCGTGGCATTGCGTTCGATAGTCGTGTAAAACGCATCGGCAAAGAGCAGGCCGGAGGACAGCTGAAATATGAGTTATCTCGACGAGTTGGCACAGATTGCCAGAAACGCGGGCCAGGCGATCCTGGAGGTTTATGGTGAAGAAGACTTTGGTGTTGAAACCAAGGATGACGATTCCCCGCTGACCAGGGCAGACCTCGCCGCCCACAGGATTATCGTTGCCTCCCTGAATGAACTTGCACCGGAGATACCGGTGCTGTCGGAAGAATCCGATGATATTCCTTACGAAACGCGCTCGACCTGGACGCGATACTTCCTGGTAGATCCGCTTGACGGTACCAAGGAGTTCATCAACCGAAATGGCGAGTTCACCGTGAACATCGCACTCATAGAAGATGGTGTGCCTGTCCAGGGTGTTGTGTTTGTGCCGGTCAAGGATGTGCTCTACGCAGGGGACCAGACTTCGGATACCGCATACGTTGAAACAGCCGAAGGCAGGACTGCTATCAGCATAAGGGCAGTCGCGAGTCCCCTGACGATTGTCGCTTCCAGGCGCCATGGCGGCGAAGCGCTGACCGCTTGCCTGGAAGTACTCGGCCGGCATTTTGATGACATTGATACAACCAATATGGGCAGTTCACTCAAGTTGTGCCTGGTCGCCGAAGGAAAAGCAGATCTCTATCCCAGGCTGGCGCCGACATCGGAGTGGGACACTGCGGCGGCGCAGGCGGTGGTTGAGGCTGCCGGTGGCAGGGTGGTAGACACCGATCTTCAGCCACTTCGCTACAACACCAAGGCTAATATTCTCAATCCTTTTTTCTACGTCCTGGGAGATACCGCCTTTGATTGGCAGGCAATCCTCTCCCAAGTCGAAATTTCTTCATAAAGACAAGCAATTGACCTCAGCCAGCCATTTGCGAGCGGTCTGGCGGCGCAGATCACGGTGATCAGGAGCGGTGTTCGGTAGAGCAGGGTTCGGGAGAGGGGACCGCCTGGATTGCAGGCTTGGTCTCGGCTAGCGAAGCTGTATGCGCATCCATCCTGCCGAGGAGGATACTGTATATTCATACAGCTTGCGCTAGCGAGGTTGAGTAATATAACCCCGATTTTTTGCATTTTAAAGACATCAAAAATGGAGATTCCTGAAGGGGTTTTTCCTTGACTTTTAGGAATTGAATCTAAGGTTTTGAAAAATTTTAAGAAAAATTCCTTGGTGGGACTTATCCCCAGATTTACCCACAGGCTGAAATAATTTCACGTAAATTCGCGTTGATTTTCATGTCTGGCTTGGGTAGCCAAACGCTGAAATCCACGTCAGTAAAGGCCCAGAAATTGTGTGGATTTTTACCAGGTGAAGCGACTTATTCACCCAAGGAATGTCCACAATTTATAAACGGGGGTCAGATCTTGAATCTGTGAATAAATTGTCCGACGGCCGGTAAAAAAACCCAGTCTAAACGCGCGTTTCCCCTAGACAGCGCAACAACCATGCAACGATAATACAACCCCAGCCCTTACCCTATTTCTGTACTGGTCACCGAGCAATCGGCGGCCGTTCATTTGTATTTTGAGGTGCCACAGCGGGTTCGGGTGATGTGATCCGGTTCATCTTGATAAGCCAAATCAAATGAACCATTTGTCGGGCTGGTGCGTCTAATGGTCTACCTGGCATGAGAGGTTGTTCGGGCCTCCAGCACATCACCTGCATACTGTTGTTTTAATAGCGGTTTTTGTAGCTTTTTTAGCTTTTGATGTAGCGCCGGGCGCGGGGTACGAACGTACCCGGGGACTTTAACTTCAACGTTTAGCCCCCATATAACAAAAGCGCAGGTGTATCGTCGTTTGATACACCCAAAAGAATGATCGCACGACGCTGGATGAGGCAACTCATCCGGTCATGCCCATAACCTGTCACAACGGAGCCCACGCCCTATGACAATCAACGCCGACGAAGGTGAATTTGATCCGATCCTTGATGACGACACGCTGGAAGACGGGTCCGATGAGCTGGATGCTCTGGAAGAATTAGCAGGCAGGGAAAAGTCTGAAGATGACGAAGAGAGCGATGGTGAAGAGTCACAGCTCAAGCTTCTGATCGACAAGGGTAAGGAACAGGGTTACCTCACCTACGACCAGCTGACGGAAGCTTTGCCAGACAGCATCGAGGAAACCGACGAATTCGAGAGCATTGTGCTCATGTTCGAAGAGATGGGCGTGTCCATCTTTGAGGCAGCGCCAGATCCCGCAACACTGAACAAGCCGACCAGCGAAGAGAATTCCGACGGTGATGACATGCCGATTGGCACGGTCGAAAGTGTCGTGGGCAAAACCATGGACCCGGTCCGCATGTACATGCGTGAAATGGGTACCGTGCCGCTCCTGACTCGCGAGGGTGAAATCGAAATTGCCAAGCGAATCGAAGACGGCATCCGCGAGACCATGGCGATTCTTGCCGTATACCCGGGCACCGTTGAACACTTGCTGGCCGAGTACAACAAGATTGTCGAAGACGAGGGTGAAGTCTCTGCCATCATCAGTGGCTTCCTCGATCCCGAAGATGCCATCCCCGATATGTCGGAAGTCGCCCAGGCGAAATCATCCGGCAACTATGAAGCGCTCGAAGAAGACAATACCGGTAAGCTTGACCACGATCTTGGGCACGTCCGTTTCAGGGCGCTCGAAAAAGCCTACAAGGCATACCAGCGTTCCCTCGACAAGAATGGTCGTGAAGACGCCAAGACCCAGAAAGCCCAACAGAAGCTCGCCGATGCATTCAGCCTGTTCAAGCTGGTACCGGCGGTTATGGATCCGATTCTGGAGATGGTGCGCGCTGACATGCAGACCATCCGCGAGCAGGAAAAGAGCATTCGCGAACTCTGCGTGCGCCGTTGCAAGATTCCCAAGGATGAGTTCCTCAAGCGTTACCCGGGTAACGAAACCAATGTTGACTGGATCGACGAGCTGATCGCTGACTTTCCGAATTCAGCCGAGCAGCTGGAAAAGGTTCGCATCTCTATCCGCCATGGTCACAAGCTGATCAAACGCGTTGCTGACAAGACCGGCATGAGCATCACCGAGGTGAAGGACGTCAATCGCCGCCTGTTCCTGGCCGTGGGTAAAACCCGTGCAGCCAAGAAGGACATGATCGAGGCTAACCTGCGACTGGTGATCTCGATCGCCAAGAAGTACACCAACCGAGGCCTGCACTTCCTCGACCTGATCCAGGAAGGCAACATCGGTCTGATGAAGGCGGTAGACAAGTTCGAGTATCGACGCGGTTTCAAGTTTTCAACCTATGCAACCTGGTGGATTCGCCAGGCGATCACCCGCTCCATCTCTGACCTGGCCCGTACCATTCGTGTCCCGGTGCATATGATGGAAACGGTGAACAAGTTGAACCGACTGACCCGTCAGCTGATCCAGGAACTGGGTCGTCCGCCAACCATCGAAGAGCTGTCCAAGAAAATGGATCTGCCGGAAGACAAGGTGTTGAAAGCACTCGATGTTGCCAAGCAGCCGATCTCGCTTGAGACCCCTGTGGGTGACGACGATGATTCCACCATGTGGAATCTGGTGAGTGACACCTCGGTGGAATCACCGATGGATCACGCGACCGATGAAGGGTTGAAGGAAACCACGACCAACGTGTTGACCGCCCTGACGGAGCGCGAGGCCAAGGTGCTGCGCATGCGATTTGGTATCGATATGAATACCGACCACACGCTGGAAGAGGTGGGTCGACAGTTCTCCGTCACAAGGGAACGTATTCGCCAGATCGAAGCCAAGGCACTTCGCAAGCTGCGCCATCCGGCCCGGTCGGAGCAGCTGAGGTCGTTTATCGACGGCTAGGACGGCTAGAAAGCTAGCGTTAGTGAAAGATCAGGAAAGGGAGCATCAGCTCCCTTTTTTGTGCCCGCCATTTTGTGCCCGCGCCGACTCTTTGCGTTTACGAATCAATAAACGGTAAAGTCGCCTGCGGCGCATAAAAAGACCTACCCCAAAAAAACAAACAAACAAATAAACATGCAAAAACCCAGGCAAAGACCACGGCTTCGCTTCATTCCTTTTCGCAAAAAGGATGTGGTCGAAATGTGCCTCGCGACCGGTGCGCTGTCCGGCAAGGACCAGATGCGGTTTCGGGACCTGACCCGCGTCCTGCAATCCGTTTTTCATTTTGAACACCACGATCTGCTCGAGACTCTCAAAGACCTGTATGCGCCGATCAACCCCGACCGTGATACCAGGAAAGTCGGTGTGTTCACCGATAGCCAGGACGCAAACTTTGTCGACACGCTGAGTGAGCTGCTTAATCGGGCGAACTATGAAAAGCTCACCGACCAGGAACTGGCGCTCGCATTTGAAGAATCATCGCTGTTCAAGTTGAAACTGGATATCAACTTTGATGATTTTGAAGAAGTGCTGTTGTTCACCCGCGGCGAAAGCCAGCACCGTGAAAAGGTCAAAGCGTTTTTTGGGCTGGTATCTAACGACATCTCTTTCACCAACTTTGACCGCGTTGTCATCTATATCAGGTTCGCTGAACACGCCGCGCCTGCCCAGGCCAAGGGCAAACCGGGCGCAACCATGTTGAAGATGTTCCAGAATGTGCCCAAGGCTGACGTCGAAATGTTATTCCCGAATACACGGGTTGGCATGCGAACCATCGACAAGCTTCTGATCGGTGTGCCAGCCTTGATCGGTGCGGGGGCGATCTTCACAACACAAGCGGGTGCCTCGCTGATACTCCTTGGCACGCTGCTGGGCTTTTACCTTGGCCTGCACTCCGAGGTAGTGGAGCTGGACGAGGCGCGGCTTATCGCGGTGCTTGCTGCATTGGGCGGCCTTGGCGGTTACATCTGGCGCCAGATTGGCAACTTCCGCAATCGAAAACTGATGTTCATGCAGACGCTCACCCAGAGCCTTTACTTCAAAAACCTGGATAACAATGCCGGCGTGTTTCATCGGCTCGTCGATGACGCCGAGGAAGAAGAGTGCAAAGAAGCCATACTCGGCTATTACTTCCTTTTAACCGGTGGACGTGCGGCGAGCGCGGAAGAACTGGACCAGCGGGTAGAAAGTTTCTTCCGTGACCGCTGGGATTCAGAGGTCGATTTTGAGGTGGATGATGCGCTAGCCAAGCTGAAGCACCTTGGACTGGTGCAGGAAAGTGATGCCGGCCTTGAGGTAGTAGAAGTCGAAGAGGCTTGTCGGCTACTGGATGCGCGCTGGGACGAGTACTTTAACTACAACACCGTGGCAGGAATGCGTGATGCCTGATATCAAAGCGATATTTTCTGGACGACCCTGGTGGATGAACGCCATGATGGTCTTCTGTGCCTACATGACCTTCATCTACATGCCCTTCGACATTTTCTATAAGCCGGTGGCTGAGGATGAAGAAGTCTGGTTTGGTTACATGCTGCGAGGCTGGGCGGCCAAGGCGACAGCACCTGTTCACTGGCTGATCTACGGTTTTGGTTTTTACGGCTTTCTTAAGATGAAGGCATGGATGCACCCGTGGGCGGCGCTCTATATTTTCCAGATCGCTATCGCGATGGTAGTCTGGTCCTTCCTTTATGGGGACGTCTCAAGTGTGCCCCGCATGTTGGTTGCCGGTCTGATTGGCCTGGCATTTGTCGCACTGGGGGTCGCGACCTGGCGGGCAAAGCCGCTTTTTGCCGGGGAAGATGTACAGCAGGTTGCGGAAGCTGAACCTGACGGGGACAAGCCGGATTCCGAAGATTCTTAAGACATCGCAGTGAGCGCATGCGCCGACACGTTGCCAGACCGCTGCTTACAGAAAACTGAAAGACTAAGAACTAATAGATAAAAGAACGCTTATAAATGGGGAAACAAAATGGATAACCTCAACGGCAAGATTGCGGTGGTCACTGGTGGTGGCACCGGTATGGGTCGCGAACTCTGCCTGCAATTGACGAAAGCTGGCTGCGCGGTTGCAACCTGTGACGTACTGATGGACAACCTCGAAGAGACGAAGAAACTCTGCGAGGAAGCGGGCGGCGCACGCATCACGTTGCATCAGTGTGACGTGTCGTCGGAAGCCGACGTGAACCGCTTTCGGGATGAGGTTGTTGCCGAACATGGTGATGCGATCAACCTGCTTTTTAACAACGCCGGAATCGGTGGTGGCGGCAGCTTTACTTCTGAAGAAGATCGACCGGACTGGGAACGAACATTTGCTGTCTGTTGGTACGGCGTCTACTACGGCTGCCGTGCATTCATGGCAAACCTGATCAACGCTGATGAAGCACACATCGTAAACACATCGAGCGTAAACGGCTTTTGGGCTTCGATCGGACCGACGGTACCGCACACGGCATACAGCGCATCGAAATTTGCGGTAAAGGGTTTTTCTGAAGCACTCATCACAGACCTCCGCATCAACGCGCCTCACGTCGGTGTCAGCGTGGTCATGCCTGGACACATCGGTACCTCCATTGCAATTAACTCAGGCAAGGTGCTTGGCCACTCCGATGCGCTCAACATGAGCGATGAAGAAATCACGCAGCTGCGCGAGCGCATGATGAAGGCGGGTGGCCCACAGTCTGAAGTGCTGATGAACCTGTCTGATGACCAGATCCGGGAATTCATGCACCAGCGCGGCCAGGATTTCAGGGACAACGCACCGACAACGGCAGAGAGCGCCGCGAGCATCATCATTGATGGCGTCATGACCGGAAAATGGCGAATCCTGGTGGGTGAAGACGCGCACAACCTGGACCGCCGGGTGCGTGAGACCCCGGAAGCTGCCTATGAGCCGGAATTCCTTGAGAAGCTCATCGCCAACGGCGAGTTTGGCCAGCAGATAATCCAGTCGACCGAAAACTGATCCGCCTCGGTAGCCTCAGGTAAACAGGACAGTTCTTGAACCAGGGACAGCTTTCGATAGCGGGGACACCGGCGGCAACCCCGCTTGGCTACATAAGCTGGGCGTTGTTTGAATGGGCGCGTAACCCGTACGTCATCCTGGTGACGATCTACATCTTTGCGCCTTACTTCAGCACCACGGTGGTTGGCGATCCGGTAGAAGGCCAGAGCCTGCTCGGCTACACCAACTCCATATCCGGATTCCTGATTGCCGTGCTGGCACCCTTTCTTGGTGCTATTGCAGACAAGAGCGGGCGCCGCAAACCCTGGATCATGGTGTTTGTCATGGTCATGGTGCCGGCCATCTTCATGCTTTGGTTTGCTGAAAAAGATGGCGGTGGTATCGGTATTCTCCCGACACTCGCGCTCATTGTGTTGATTGCGGTGATGTTCGAGTTCTCCGCAGTGTTCCACAACGCCATGTTGCCCTCCATCGCACCGGCAACAAAGGTGGGCAGCATCTCGGGGATGGCGCTGGCCTTCGGCAATATTGGCGGGTTGCTGTTGATGGTGTTTGTGCTCTACGCGTTTGCGTTGCCAGGCACTGTCGACTGGTCGTTCATTCCTGAGTCGACCCTGTTTGGCCTCGATCAGGCAGCGGAGGAACATAACCGTATCGTCGGACCTCTTACCGCAATATGGTTGCTGGTGTTTGGTCTGCCGCTGTTCCTGTTCACACCTGATGGACGTGAAGCACCGGTGCGGATTAAAGACGCAGTAACGCAGGGACTGACAGAAGTCTGGGTGACGGTCCGGCAGGTCAGCCACTACCGCAACGTGGCGCTCTATCTGATTGCGAGAATGATCTTTAATGACGGCCTGGTTGGCATCCTGATTTTTGGGGGTGTGTATGCTGCTGGCACCTACGGGTGGGGCACCATTGAACTGCTGATCTTCGGCATTATCACGTCGATGTCCGCGGCGATTGGGGCGGTTATCGGCGGCGCCATTGATGACCGATTCGGCTCTCGCACTGCGGTGTTGCTGGCCGTTGGCGGCACCGCGGCGCTACTGGTGGTCGCGGTGTCTCTGCAGCCGGATCGATTGTTCTTTTACTACGATATCGAGCCAGGCCAGGCGGTCTGGGCTTTCCCCTATTTCCAGACGCTACCTGAGATCCTCTACTTCCTGAATACCCAGTTCTTTGGCATGTTCATTACCGTGGGTTTTGCGAGCGCTCGCACGATGATGGCAAGGATATCTCCGCCTGAGCTGGTCACGCAGTTTTTTGGTTTGTATGCACTGTCCGGCACGGCAACCGCCTTCCTGGCGCCGCTGCTTGTCGGGTTTTTCACGGATGTATTTGAAAGCCAGCGTGCCGGGTTTGCTTCCCTGACCAGCCTGCTATTTATCGGATTTGTGATGATGCTGTTTGTAAAAGAGGAACAGGCAAAGGCTTATCGGGAAGATAAGTCTGGCTAATATGCAGGCTGTTAGCCAAGCTCTTCGAGCAGTTCTTCCAACAGCCCCTTAATATTGCCGTTAGGTTCCAGCTCCAGTGCACGTTCCGCGTGCCTTCGCGCAATATCCGTATTACCCATCTCAGCGTTGGCCCTCGCCTTGATCAGGTGGGTGATTGAGATGTCCGGATCCCACCAGAAGGCATCGAGGGCCTCGTATCGGTTGATCGCCTGCAGTGCCGGCATCCAGTTCTCCTGCTGCATGTAGAACTGCGACAGGGCAAATTGTGGACCTGCGGCCTGGGTCATACCTGCCGCCTTCTTGAAGAGGGTTTCAGCCTCACTGAAGTTTTCTTCCTTATTCAGAACCACGGCTTTGGCAAGCGTACCGTATACGGGATCCAGCTTATCGATGACCGGGATATAGGTTTTTGCCTGTTCAATATCTCCGCCAGCGATGCCCGGTGCATTGGCGTAGAAGCTGAACACGGCATAGAAGCCGCCGGTAAAGGAGGGATCCAGTTCAGTCACCTTTTCCCACGCGCCCAGCGCCTTCTTTGCGGTTGAGATCTTCTTGAAGATATTGACCTCTTCGACCAGCGCCAGGTGCACCATACCGAGCAGGTAATGCCCCTCCACATGCCCGGGTTCGGCGGCAAACAACTTGCTTAACGTCGCCTGCGCCTTGTTGTTGTCGCCCGATCGATGTTGGGCGATCGCCTCATAGAACAGCCGGTCGGTGCGCGAGTCGAGTTGTTTGATTGTTTCCAGCGCGGCTGGAAAGTCACGAGATTCGATCTGCGTTAGCGCAGTTTCAAGCGTACCTGGTGTGGTGAGCCCGTTTGCGTACCCGCTGAGGCTCACAAGCAGGAGGGTAATGGTGCTGATCAGTTGGCCTGCGCGCTTCAAGTTTGTCTCCTTCTCTTCTTTTGGCGCCTGCATTGTTTATGATGACGCCTTCTCAGCATTATGAGTTTAAAACCGGATAAACGTTCCCATGACCGGCATTAAATTACCAACACCGGATGACATCCGGTTAGCGAAGCAGATTGTTTACGAATCCATGCAGGCAAGTCCACAGATATCTTGGCCGCTGCTCAACCAGCGCACAGGCGCTGACATCTGGGTCAAGCATGAAAACCACAATCCTACCGGTGCCTTCAAAGTCAGGGGTGGGTTGATCTACGTGAAAAAACTGGTTGATGAGCTCCCGGACATCACCGGCCTTGCCGCTGCAACGCGGGGTAACCACGGCCAGAGTGTTGCCTTTGCCGCGGCAAAATATGGGCTGACTGCAACGATTGTGGTGCCTGAAGGTAACAGCCCCGACAAAAACGCAGCCATGCAGGCGTTTGGTGCGGAACTTATTGTGAAGGGCCAGGACTTTGATGAGTCACTGGTTTACTGCCGCGAACTCGCTGAGGAACGTGGACTGCATTTTATGCCCTCCATCGACAGTGGTTTGATCCCAGGTGTTGCTACCTACGCCCATGAGTTGTTCAGCGCTGCGCCGGACCTGGATCGAGTTTACGTGCCGATCGGTCTCGGCTCAGGGATCTGCGGCGTGATTGCTGCCAAGGCAGCACTTGGGCTGAGCGTGGAGATCATCGGTGTCGTGTCGAGTCACGCCAATGCCTACCAGCTGTCGTTTGAGGCGGGCAAACCTATTGGCACCAACTCTGCGGACACGATGGCAGATGGCCTCGCCGTGCGTAATCCGGCGCCGGATGCGCTGGATCTCATCCGGGCTGAGGTGAGTCACGTGGTTGCGGTCACAGATGAAGAAGTGATGCGCGCGATCCGCATCCTTTTTGAAGACACGCACAATGTGGCGGAAGGTGCAGGTGCTGCGTCTCTCGCGGCAGCACTCGCCGAGGACAACGCGGGCAAGAAGGTTGGTGTCATCCTGACGGGCGGCAATATTAATGAAGCGCTATTCCGGCAGGCGTTAACCACCGCCTGAAGCAAGCCTAGACCTGCTTCAAACCATCAACCAGGTTCATCCTGATGGCTGACAGGGCCGGAATTGCGCCGCCAACAAAGCCGAGCGCCAGGGCGATACCCACGCCGGTGATGAGCAGGTCCGGGGTTACCATGAATTCAAAACCGAGACTTGTAAAAGTACCGGACTGACTGGTGGCACTGGTGCCGTTCAGGGTGATATAGGCGAAAACACCTGCCAGGGAGCCACCAGCAAGGGCCAGCAGCTCTGCTTCCAGCAACACTGAAAAGAAAATCGAAAAGTCGCTGAAACCTAGTGCCTTCAGCGTTGCAATCTCCTTCACTCGCATCGAGATGGCGGCATACATGGTGTTGAGCGCAGCGAAAACCGCGCCGATGGACATGATGCTGCCAACAATCAGCCCGGTGAGAGAGATGAGCCCGGTGGTGTTACCTGCCTGGTCTGCATAAAAATCCGACTCGCGTATCACTCGAAGATTGAGACGCTTGTCATCAGCAACCGCCTGACTGAATGCCGCAAGGTCATCCGGTGATTCAAGCGTGACCAGCATGGATGAAAATGTGTTACCGCGGTTGTGGATCGCTGCGAGTAGTCGCTCATCTACCCAGACCTCGGATTCAGATGAAGTGCCGCCGCTTTCAAAGTGCCCTGTGACCTGCCAGTCATCACCCCGGATCCTGATGGTATTGCCTACCTCGAACCCCGGGAACCGGTTGGCGACATCGATGCCGGCAATCAGTTCAAGTTTGCCCTCGGTCGGTCGAACCCCCTTGACGAGGGTGACTTCATCTCGCACATCAAATGAGGCCGCTGTCACGCCGCGCATCGGGAAGCTGGACAGCACCTCAGTTTCCTTGTCAGGCAGCCGTGCGGTGACATAGGTTTCCCGTGTGATTAGCGGGTTACCCGCCATGTGTTTTATACCGGGTTTCTCGCTAGTGATTGCAAACTCGGCCAATGGGATGTTCCCGTTGATCTCTGACTCAGAGCCTGCCCTCAAAATCAGTGCGCGGTCAGTTTTGCCGGTTGCCGTGACCGCGGCATTAAAGCCGGCGGCCATTGCAAAAAGGGAGATCAGCACAGCAACCACACCACCAATACCCACAACCACCACGAGAGACTGGCCAAGGCGCGTGCGGATATTGGCGAGGTTCATCAGGGATACCGCAATTGTCTGTCTCATGGTTATGCACTCCTCAACGCATCAATGACCCGCAGACGTTTTGCCTGCAGTGCAGGTTGAGTGCCAACGGCGATCCCCGTAACAACCGCCAGTACCAGCCCGCTGATAAAGGTAGCGGCATCCAGGGACACCACGCCCATCTGGTTGGCAGCGGTAAAGTCCGAGAAAAAAATCAGCCCAATTGCTGCGATACCGAGACCGCAGATAGCGCCGATCAGGAAGATCATCACGGACTCGCCGACGACAAGTCCGAAGATGGCCATATCCTGGAAACCGAGTGTCTTCATTGCGGCGAGTTCAGGTATGCGATCCCTGAAACCCTGCGACATCGTGTTGGCAGTGACGAGCAGAATTGTGAACAGCACGGCGATGAGGATTGCGTTGATGATGGTGCTGATATCGCCGAGCTGGCGGGCAAAGCTGAGAATGTATTCTCGTTCTGTCACGGTAAGGGTTTCATCGGACGAGTTCTGGAACAGACCATCGACGGTTGCTATCAGTTGATTGCTGCTGGCCGCGTCTTCGATCCGGATCAGCAGGTTGCTGATGGTGCCCTCACCAAATAATCGATATTCATCAAAGAAGTCATACCTGAAAAAGAAACGACGGGTGTCCACCGTCTCATCATCAGCGTCATATATCCCTACCAGCTCAAACTCCCAGGCACGCCCATCTTTGTTGTGCCAGATGTTTGGAATCAGCGAGATGCGATCACCTTCACGCCAGCCGAGTTCATCAGCCAGCCGCCGACCGGCAATGGCGCCGATGCGGTTGCGTTGGAAGGTGTCGAGTTGTGCGCTGTTGAGACTTGCCTCACCAAACACATCAAAGAACGAATCATGTGACACTGCCCACTGGGTGAAGCTCACCTCGTTGTCCTGGTAGGTACCCCCAAACCATGTCTGGTGGGCAACCGCTTCTACACCATTGATTGTGAGCACTTTGTTGTAGTGGCTTAACGGCAACATATCGGTGATGGAGTGGCGAGGAGAAACAATCAGCCGGTCCGCCCCGGAGATGTTGGGGCCCTCGGTAAACAGCTGTTGGACGGGGGTTAACAGACCATAAAGAAGGAACGCAATGGTGATGCAGGCGAGGGTCAGGAACGAACGTACCTGGTTACGGTTGAGCCCCGATAACACCAGCGACAGGTACTTCATGTCAGATTCCCCTTGTCCATGTTGAGACAGCGGTTGGCGTAGCTAGCAGCCTTGGGATCGTGTGTCACCATGACAATGGTCTTACCGTGATCACGGTTCAGGGTGGTGAGTAGTGCCAGGATCTCGTCGGCAGTTTCACGGTCCAGGTCTCCGGTGGGTTCATCACAGACCAGCAAGGCAGGATCGCTGACAATCGCCCGGGCGATGGCGACACGCTGCTCCTGGCCACCAGATAACTCGGTGGGTTTGTGGGCGCTGCGGGACTTAAGACCGACAACATCCAGTGCAATTTCTGCGCGCTGCGCCCTCTCCCTGCCCTTAAGCTTTGTCAGCAGTAACGGTAATTCAACGTTCTTCTGGGCACTCAGCGCGGGCAGCAGGTTGTAAAACTGGAACACAAAACCCACCTGGCGTGACCGAAATCGGGCGAGTGACGCTGAGGACATCTCACTGACTTCTTCGCCAGCGATGGTTAATCGGCCGGCGCTGGGTGAATCGAGGCCTCCCATCAGGTTCAGCATGGTGGTTTTGCCGGAACCGGAGGGGCCCATGATGGCGCAGAATTCACCTGCTGCGATATCGAGCGACAGGTTGCGCAGCACCGGTACCGGATGGCCATGGCGCTGGTAGGTTTTTTCGATGGATTCGAGCTTGATGAGCGTCTCTGGCATGGTCTTGACCGCAGTTGTGATGCTCAAAATGTAATCGCATCCCACAAATACGTCTCACCGAAAGCTTGAATCGCTCACCGATTGCTTGAAATGACCAGATTTTGCAGTTTCTGGTGAGACTATTTTTTGGTCGTTTACAGGTTTTTCCCATTGAGAGCCGCCTGCCGGTAGGCGGTTGGGGTCATACCGTGCAGATCCCGGAAGGCGCGATTGAACGGGTTGATGGATTGATAGCCTGCCTCGAGGGCGATGGTTAACACCGGCAGATCCGCCTTTGAGGGGTCACCCAGTGCGTCGGTTGCCTCCCGAAGACGGTGCTCGTGCAGGAGTGCATTAAAGTTCCTGTAGCCGAGTTTTTCATTGATAAGCCTGCGCAGGCGGTATTCAGGAATACCAAGTTCGGCTGCAAGGGAAGCGATGTTGAGCCCCGCCTTGCGGTAAAGGTGTTCGCCGAGGAATTTTGATTCAAACACGCGCCAGTCACCTTCAAAGTCATCTGCCTTTTCAGGTCTTAATGGCGTTGTTTCCTGCTTTGCCGCAGAGGGCTGCGTGAGCAGGCTGATGTCCGGACGATAGGACAGTGCCACCAGCGCAAAAAGGAAAGCTGTATTGAGCGTCAGCATGCTTACGTGAAAGTGATAAGCGATGGTCTGGTCCTGTGGGATCACCCACACGTACATCACGGAGGCAAAAATGTTGGTAGACGCCTGGTATCCGAGGAACACCCAGCGCAGCAGTCGACGTCGTTCAAGCAGGTCCGCCTGCCAGCCGGCCACAATCCAGTAGATGGTCGAGAGGACAAACATGATCTGCAGTATTCGCGGCGTATACATGAACAGCACATGGTCCCACTGGGTGAAGTCCATTGGACCCGCCCACTCATAGATGTAGAAGTGTGAGAAGGGCTCAAGGGCCAGTTGTAGACCGAAAAGGGCAAGAAACCAGCGCGGAATCTGCCGGTAATCCTGGAACAGCGAAAACGCGAAAATGGCGAAAAGCCCAGAAAAAGCGTTCATGCCGATATCCAGCGGCATGTCATACCAGCCGCTGGCCAGACGCAGTGAGTCAGGAATCCAGTACTGGTATTCCTGGCGAGTGCGCAGGAAGAAACACATACCGCTGATCACCAGCAGCAGCAATACGCGCGTACTGAAGTCGAGGGTGCCCTGGCGAACCATGCCGATGAGCAGCAATGTAAGGCAGGTTAACCCGGCAACTTCGACGGTGTAGTGGAAAAGTTCTATCGTCATCCGCCGTCTCCGTTATGCATTGTTGTGGATGACGGCAGCGACGTGCAAGTCAGCTGAATCTGGCTGCCATGGGTTCGGGTGGCAGGCCGGTTGAATTGGCGACGTAGCTGATGAGGTGATAGTGACCTACCAGCGACATGATTTCGAGCTGGGCTTCTTTTGAAAACGCCGCCTGAAACGGCCCGAGCTGTGCTGACTGGATGCGGGCGTGCTCACAAAGATCATCCACAACGCGAATCAGCAGACGCTCTTCTGCATTCCAGCTGTCACCGGGATCCGGTGTGAGGGTTGACCTGACCTCGTCTTCGGAGAGGCCAGCCGCCCTGCTGAAAATGCTCACGTGCACACCCCATTCGTATTCACACTTCGTGTTGGCGGTGACCCGCAGGATGATGATTTCACGCTGCCGGATGGTTAATGGGCTTTCTGCATCCAGCAGGTTGGCAACGCCCTTGTTCTTTAGAAAGCGCTCGCTGTTAGCGAACACGCGGAACAGTGACAGCAGGTAGTCGTCTTCACCTTTCGGATAACGTGACAGGATCTCCGCAATCGCTGGTGGATAGGGCGGGCTTAATGGTTCCAGAACGTGGCTCATGATATTTTCTCCTGTGTTATAGTCACTACAAAAAATGTAGCAGTGAGGCGCATGCTACATAATGTGTAGCGAGGTATCTACAAGTTTTGCTACATAATATGTAGTGGCGAAACGTCAGGTAAGAATAGTCATGGCAAAAACTGGCCCCGTCAGGGGATCCAAAACGGGCAGGCCAATCATGGTCCTGCTGGATGTACTGGGCAAAAGATGGTCGTTGCGGATTCTGTGGGAGCTGCGTGATGAGCGACTCACTTTCCGTGAGTTAAGAGAACGCTGTGACGATGTCTCGCCAACCAGCCTGAATCAGCGCCTGAAAGAATTGCGGGAGTTAAACCTGATTGACCACGACGACGGTGGTTTTGGCTTCACTCGTTGGGGCGGCGAATTGATAGGTGAACTGGCGACGCTAAGCGATTTTTCTAAGCGCTGGCACCGCTCGCTGTAGATTCTGGGCCCACTCTCACGTTGAGTGTTTCATGACCGCGGAAAAAGGCGTTGTTACCCCAGTGCGGTGAGCGATCAACGATATCCATGGCAGGGTAGCGTTTAAACAACTCTTCAAATGCGATCCTGGTTTCGAGTCGTGCCAGCGAGGCGCCGATACAGAAATGTATGCCGAAGCCGAAGGATACCGTTTTCACTTCTTCTCGAGTCGGGTCAAAGGTGTCGGGTTCATCGTTTGCGGCAGGGTCACGGTTCGAACCTGCAATCGAGAGGAAAACCAGTTCCCCACGTTTCAGCTGCGTTCCGTGGAAGTCGACGTCCTCAAGCACAAAGCGCCTGGTCGCCTGTACCGGTGGTTCGAACCGCAACATCTCTTCAATAGCCTGTGGTATGAGCGAGGGATCCTGGCGCAGGCGATCAAGATGGCCTGGTTCTGTCAGGAGCAGGTAAAGGCCGTTGCTGATCAATCGCGTCGTGGTTTCGTGCCCGGCGATCAGCAGCAGGTTGCAGGTGTTATAGAGCTCCGCTTCGGAAAGCTTGTCCCCTTCTTCCTCTGCCCTGATCAGGCGACCGATCATGTCATCTTCCGGGTTCACTCTCTTGATACGGATGATCTTCCTGAAGTATCCGATTAACGCCCGTGACGCGATGTCGGCGCGTTCCAGCTTGTTCGGGTCGTTTGTGCTGGTGCCGTCGATCAGGTCTTCCGACCAGTCCCTGAACTGGTCGTGATCTTCCTTCGGCAGGCCCAGCATGTCTGCGATCACGATGGCCGGTAGTGGCTTCGCCAGCACCTCGACGATATCGACAATCTGCTCGTTGTCGCCTGCATCCAGGCAATCATTCACGATTTGCCTGATATTGGGTTCAAGCGACTGGATGAACTTGTGCACAAAACCCTGCTGGGCCAGCCGCCGGATGCGGGTGTGATCCGGTGGATCCAGGTCCAGCATGCTGGGGTTGTTAAACGACTCGAGGCGTTCCGGGTCGATGTTCTTGGTGATACGGGCCACACGATCCGGGAAGTGCCTGACGTTTGCACCAAATCGATTGTCGAGCAGGATTTCCTGGACGTAATCAAAAGAAGTGACCCAGTAGGCCTTCAGCGCCATCGAATAATGAATCGGGCTCTTGTCCCGCATCTTGCTGTGGAACAGGTAGGGGTCCTGGTGCAGTTGCTTTGAAAAAGGGTTAAGCGAAACGCCGTGGATTATCTGTTCAACAGCAGACATGCTGTTGATGTAGATCTCCCCTAGTCTGAACTTAAGCTTGGTAGATAGCTTCATCCCTGACTTTTTCTCTTCCGGAAAATGCCATCCATGGCATTTACCGGGTCGGTTTCTATTTCTTTTCAAATGGAACCTCGCATTTTTCTAACGAAAAATGGCAAGCCATCCATGGCTTGCTCCTGTTCCAGCAAATCTTCGCGTGGCTTGGCCGACGCTTTTACTCTTAAAACTCTGTTATCTTACCAATCCCCCGATAAGTCAAATTGCTGCTGCCGGAAGGTAGCAACCAGTAAATGGAGCGTGCTTATGAAATCCCCGATCTGCGACCTGCTAGGTATTGAGTTTCCACTGATTGCGTTCACGCACTGCCGCGATGTTGTCTGTGAAGTATCAAAAGCAGGCGGAATGGGTGTGCTGGGCGCGGCCGGTTTTGGCCCGGAGCAGCTGGAAATCGAACTCAAATGGATTGACGAGCATATCGACGGCAAACCCTATGGGGTCGACCTGATCGTGCCGACGTCCATGGCAAACAAGGATGAAAGCGCGTCAAAGGATGAGATCCGTGACATGGTGCCCGACGAACACAAAAACTACGCGGCTGGCATCCTCGCGCAACATAACGTGGATACCAATGACATCTATGATAATCAGCGTGTTGGCAACGGCGGTTTCCTCGGCGAGGGACGCGCCGCCAAAATCCTGGATGTTGCGTTTGCCCACCCCATCAAGCTGATTGCAAATGCGTTGGGCGTTCCTCCCGCATACATGCTGGAACTCGGCAAGCAGCACGGTGTGCCTGTGGCTGCGCTGGTTGGCGCGAAACATCATGCCATCAAACAGGCGGAAGCAGGTGTGGATATCCTCGTGGTTGCGGGTACTGAGGCGGGCGGACACTGCGGCGAGGTATCTACCATGGTGCTTGTGCCGGAAGTTGCTGAAGCTGTCGAAAAATACCCGGATGTGTCTATCCTGGCTGCGGGTGGCATTGTCACCGGTCGCCAGATGGCCGCTGCCATGGCCATGGGTGCGCATGGTGCGTGGACAGGCTCGGTCTGGCTGACCACACAGGAAGCAGAAACTGCGCCTGTGATCAAAGAAAAGCTCCTGGCCGCCGGATCTTCACAGACGGTCAGGGCGCGCAGCCGTACAGGCAAACACTCCAGGCAGATCCGCTCACCCTGGACCGATGCCTGGGAACTTGAAGATGCGCCGGATCCATTACCGATGCCCCTGCAATCGCTGGTGAGTGAACCCGCGCTCGCCAAGGTGGCGAAACTGGCCGAGACTGGCCACCAGGGTGCTCGACAGCTCGCCACCTATTTTGTTGGCCAGGGTGTCGGCATGATGAACCAGTCGTTGTCTTCCCGGCAGGTGGTGTATGACTTCATGGAAGACTTCCTGAATGCGAATGAACGATTGAAAGGATTTGTAGATGAGTAAACAAGACAACGAGATTGCCACAGAGGTGATCTTCGAGGACGACAAGGTGCGTGTCTGGAACCAGGTTGTGCCAGCAGGCGGCGAGATAGCGAAACACGAACACAAGAATGACTACTTCCTGCTTAATGTGTCCGGTGAAGGACCCATCGCGGTTGAGTTCCATGACGGCACCGGCGGCTCTCTCGGGTCATCCTTTGAGTTCAGTCCTAAGCCTGGCACTGCCGACTTCATCAAAAAGGGTCACATCGAAACCGCGCTCAACAAGGGTGACGAATATCGCGCCATCCTGGTTGAGTTGAAGGACAGCTGATGGCGGGGCTCTATGGCATCAGTGCGACGGTCTTCGTCGAGAAAGGCGGTGAGATTCTCATCCTGAAGCGCGGGCTCGGCGAGGCAAAAGGGAGCTGGTACAT
Organism: Pseudomonadales bacterium; assembly: GCA_963921285.3. Lineage (GTDB taxonomy): Bacteria > Pseudomonadota > Gammaproteobacteria > Pseudomonadales > Azotimanducaceae > UBA9659. The sequence continues at coordinate 2,526,926 of CAWUFD020000015.1, read as the reverse complement.
GCCGGGTGGCGGTATCGAAGAGGGTGAAACCACTGAAGATTGTGCAAGGCGGGAACTGCGCGAAGAAACCGGCCTCAGCATCGATGGACCGATGCACCTTATTGCGCTGACACCGATGCATGCCTATGACCACGACCTTTTTGCAGCAGCCTACGCCTGCAGTTACACGGGCGGGAACGTCGAACTCAGCCATGAACATACGGACTTTCGCTGGGTAAACCCGGTTGAGTATCGGGAGCGCTACTTTTCAGACAAGGCGCTGAAGATTGCGGAAGAACGCAGTGCAGGTGCGGCAAAACTGGCAAGGTCGGTGCAGGCGGAGCTGGATGCCTACATTGCCTATAAGGGACTTTGATACTTGGGATAGGTCACGAAATCGTAAGGATTAAGAAAAATGGATAAGAAAGTTGTACTGGTGACCGGTGGTGCCAGGGGCATTGGCCTTGGCATTGTGCACGCGTTTGTTAAGGCAGGGCACCAGGTCATGATTGCGGATCTTGGCAACCAGGCAAACTGGAACTACGACCTGGCGGATGCGGGCGACCTGCAAAATGCGCTCGCCGCAGAGGCCGAACACGGTGAGGTCGCGGTGTGCCAGCTGGATGTCACGCTTGAGCACAGTTGTATTGAAGCGGTGGAGACTACCGTCGACTGCTTTGGGCGCCTCGATGTGCTGGTAAACAATGCCGGTGTTGTAGACTCAGGTCCGGTCAAGGACTTTGATGAAAAGAACTGGGATCGCATCTTTGCGGTGAACACCAAGGGTATTTTCCTGATGTCGAAGGCAGCCTCGCCGGAGCTCATCAAATCCAAGCAGGGTGCCATCGTCAACACGGCATCTATCGCCGGTAAAAAGGGACATGCCAATATGTCCGCGTATTGCGGGTCGAAATTTGCGGCAATTGGCATCACCCAGTCCCTCGCTGCGGAATTTGCCCCCTACAACATTACTGTTAACGCGATCTGCCCCGGTATTGTCGGCACGGCCATGTGGCTGGACCACCTGATGCCATCAAACACCACAGACAAAGCTGAGCAGAACCAGAACTTCGAATCGGTCATGCGCGAGCAGATCCCACTCGGTCGACCGCAGACCGTCGACGATATGGGTGAGGCGGCGCTCTACCTCGCGACCGCACGCAATGTCACCGGCATTGCCATGTCTGTTGCAGGTGGCATTCAGGATTAGTCCCCTATGGTGGACATTCGCCAGCTCAGGACAGGAGACGCACAATCGCTGCATCGGTGTTTTGTGCGCTGTTATGGCGAGAGCTACGCCAATGACCTCTTTTATGACGTTGATGCGCTTGTCAGTGCAATTGCACAAAAACAGCTGCTATCTGTGGTCGCCCTGCACAATGGCGAGGTGGTAGGGCATACCGGTCTCTCCATTAAACATCCTGGTGCAGTTGGTGCAGAAGCAGGCAACACGGTTGTTGACCCAGCCATGCGCGGCCAGGGCCTGCTTGGCAAGCTGGGCGGCGCGTTGCGCGACCTTACGGTTGCCGAGGGTTATGTTGGATATGTGCACTACCCGACCACAGCGCATGACATCATGCAGAAAGCAGCAACCAGCGGTACCGGGCGCGAGACAGGTTTGATGCTCGATTATGTGCCTGCTGACGTTGATTACGTGGACATTGACGCCCCGGAAGGTCGTATTGCGGCAACTGTCGTGTATCAGCCGCTTGCCGATTGTGCACTTGAGCAGGTTTTTGTACCTGCACAATACGCTGCGCGCCTCGAACGCTTCCGGGATGCGCTGGATCTTCCGAGAGATTTCCTCAACTGCACAACAAACACACTGCCAGTTGGTAAAACTGCACAATGGGATGTTGTGCACAATAAGAAACGTGACCTTGTCTGGGTTGATATTGTGCAGCCAGGCGATGATCTCATCGAAAGGCTCGATTCACTGCCGGAGGCAGCGGTAACGCACATCGATCTGCGCATGAACGAGGATTCAATTGAGGCAGCGGTGGATTTGCTTACCGAAGCGGGTTTCCGTTTTTGTGCATGGCTACCCAATTTTGCCGAGACTGATGTGCTGCGTTTGCAGAAGCTCGATTTTGCAGGTGTCCCTACACCCCAGCTTGTCACAGATGAGGCAAAGGTTATCCTCGCCGAGGTTCTTGCTGAGAACTAGGCTTCGCGGCGGCGGTGTTTGCTGCGTGTTTCCACCTTGATGCCAAGCACCACCAGCGCAGTCACGACATAAAGCCCAAGGAACGTGTAGAAAGCCGGGTCATAACTACCGGTCACGTCATACATCCATCCCGCAAACGGTACACCCAGCAGGTGGATAACCGACATCGGCGGGCGCATGGCACCCAGCACGCGTCCGAATGACTCCCTGCCAAAGGCGGCACCTACCACGGCGCCTTGCATGGGCACGATGCCGCCCATACCAAAACCAAAGAAACAGGCGCCAATCAGGAAGCCGATATAGCCGCCACCCATCAACATGAGCACCTGTCCCACAAACTGGAAAGCGATACCCAGCCACAGCGCATGCCTGACATCCCAGCGGTCAACCAGTGCGCCATAGATAAGCTTGCCGAGGATGCCGAAGAATGCGGTAGCCGATGCAATAAATGATGCGGCGACCAGCGTGATGCCCTGGTCGGTGAGCTTCGGCACCATGTGAATGAGGGTGGCGCTCTGGATACAGAAGAGCAGTCCGATCGTCGTGAGCAGGAACCAGAAGTTGGTGTTGCGGATAAACTCTTTTGTGCGCAGCGGCGGCATCGGTGGAGGCAACGAGGTTGCCTCGGTTGCACCATCCGGCAGCAGGCCAACTTCCTCGGGCTTTGAAATGACGAAGCGCAGTACCAGTGGTACCACGACCATTAAGGTGATCACGCCATAGACAACAAACCCGTTACGCCAGCCGAACTCACCGATCAAGTAGGCACTGATGGCTGGCATGATCACCCCAGACACTGAGATACCTGTCGCTGCGATGCCGAGCGCTGTGCCGCGTTTTAGGACAAACCAGTTGCTCACCAGCTTTGATGTAGCGAGCTGCCCCATGGCACCAGCGCCGAAGCCAATAAAGACGCCAAGAACCAGGTAGAACTGCAACGGATTCTGCACGAACCCAAGCAGCAGGAAGCCACTGCCCATTGATACCGCGCCAACCGAGATCACCTTCTTTAAGGGATAGCGGTCCAGCGCCCGCCCGATAAAGGGTGCCAACACAGCGCCGACACCCTGCGTCACTGAGATACCAACCGAGACACCGAGGCGAGAATCGCCGAATTCGGCAGCAATGGCTTTGAAGAAAATACCGTAGGAATAGAAGAAGAACCCGACCGCGATGAAGTCTACAAAGAAAGCCACGCCCACCATGCGCCAGCCGAGAAAGGCGTCGTTTCGCTTACTGAGCAGGTAGGTCAACATCTGGGGACCACGGTGTAGTGAGGGTGTCGGGAAAAGGCGCGTATTGTATAGGTCGCGCCGCATGAGTGGTAGGACGATACCCGCGTCATCTTCATCTGAGCTGTCTAGCTTTAACGATCTGGCATCACACAACATGGTTTGTTTTACTTGCCCGACCTGAAGCGCTGTGGGGAGAACATGTCCAGCGAAGTTAATCTTGAAGTAGCCAACGTCACTGTCAGCGGTTTCTGCGACGATAAGTTCGCGCCCGTACTCGATGCTTTTGTTACCAATTTCCGTGAACGTGAAGAGATTGGTGCATCGGTGTGCCTGAACGTCGAGGGAGAGACCCTGGTTGACCTCTGGGGAGGCAAGGTGTCGAACAAACCCGATGCGGCCGACTGGCAGGAAGATACTATTTCGGTCGTGTTCTCCTGCACCAAGGCGGCGGTTTCAATCTGCGCTCACATGCTCCTGCAGGAAGGCAAACTTGAGCTGCGTGCACCTGTCACCGACTACTGGCCCGAGTTTGGCCAGCAGGGTAAAGACGAGGTAACGGTTGCCATGATGTTGAATCATTCCGCCGGACTCGCAGCAATCAGGGAGCCGATTAAAGACGCCGGCTTTCTTGATTGGGATTATATGTGTGAACGACTCGCGTCGGAGACGCCATTCTGGGAGCCCGGTACGCGTAACGGTTATCACATGAGCACCTATGGCTGGACGGTGGGTGAACTTGTTCGCCGGGCTTCAGGCGAATCTCTTGGTACCTATTTCCGCGATCACATCGCAGAGCCGCTTGGTATTGATTTCCACATTGGCCTGCCTGAGTCCGAGCACCACCGGGTTGCAAAAATGCGGCGCTGGGCACCTGCAAAAGGTGACCCCATGTCACCGTTCACCGTCGCGCTACTGAACGACCGCGCTTCTGTACAGAACCTCGCGTTTCTTAATAACGGCGGCTTCAGGACCGATGCACCGGAGAGTTACCTGGCGGAATATGGCGCCGGTGGTGGTATCACCAACGCACGTGGCCTTGCCGGTATGTATCGACCGCTCGCGAACGGCGGGGGTGACCTCTTTGGTCCTGACCAGGTGGAGCTGATGGCTGCTGCCTCGGTTGCGACAGAGCAGGATGCCACATTGCTGATGCCAACCCGTTTCAGCCTGGGCTTTATGCTGTCGATGGATAACCGTTACCGTGAAACCGGCCAGATGGAATCCATGGTGCTGGGCAAACAGGCTTTCGGGCATGCCGGTGCCGGTGGCAGTGTTGGCTTTGCCGATACCGAATGCCACCTTGGGTTTGGCTATTCCATGAACAAGATGGGCGCCGGTATTCTGCTTAACGACCGGGGCCAATCCCTGGTGGACGCCGCATACAAAGCACTTGGCTACCGGACCGATTCGGTTGGCTCCTGGGTACGTTGATCAGATGTCTAGACCGCGTAACGGCAACCCGGCGGCCTCGTAGGCACGGTCAATCACCTGCATCTGTTTTACTGCATCATCACCGTCAGTGAAAAGCGACGCGCCATGTTGCACCGCATTGATAAAGGCATCCAGCTGATAAGCATAGGTAGGGCGGCGGTCGAGTTCTTCTGACTGGGTACTGCCGTTCTGTTCCAGGGTAATCAGGTGGCCCATCTGCGGTGCGATTGGGTTGTTAATGGTCAGTTTGCCTTTGCTGCCGGTAACCACAATGTCTGCCCTGAACGGTACGCCTTCTCGCATGTCTCCCGTTGTGGTTGCCACAATACCACCCGGCAGTTCCATCCGAGTCTCAAGAAATACGTCAACGTTGGGCGGGCCGACCTCGGCAGAAGCCTGCACGCGATCAGGCTCAAGGCCGGAGATATGCCGCACCCAGGAAATCGGGTAACAGCCGATATCCATGGTGACGCCGCCGCCCAGCTCGTAGTTCATGCGGATATCTGTTTCATCGGTCACTTCGATCTGGAACGTCGTCGCTATCGTTTCGATATCGCCAAGAACGCCTGAGTCATAAATCTCTTTCGCGCGGATGAACACCGGGTGATAGCGGTAGTGATAGGCATCCATCAGCACCAGGTTCTGTGCCCTGGCAACGTCTCGCATCTCAGCCGCTTCTGTCGCATTACAGGCGAGCGATTTTTCACACAGGACATGTTTACCGGCGTTGAGTGCCATGATGGTCCACTTGTGATGAGCGGGAATATGCAACGGGTTATACAGGGCGGTGATCTTCTCGTGCGTTGCCACTTCATCGTAGGTATCCAGCACCGTACGGATGTGATGTGCTTCCGCGAAGGCCTCGGCACGTGCACGATCCCTTGCCGCGACACAGCTTATCATCGCCTGGGGTTCGTTCATGCAGGGATAGATGAGTGCGTTGGGTGTTATGCGTGCTGCGCCCAGCGTGCCGAACCTGATCATCGGAGTCTTCCTTTTTTGGGATGAGTACGGGCCTGAGTCAGGCCCCAATTTAGGTCTGAGTTTAGATCTGAGTTTAGGCAAAAGATCATATCAGCTTTACACTTGTCCCATGTCTGAAGCGGTTAACGATGAAGCAGTTGCACTGGCGGCCTTGCACGAGACGTTTGGCGATGCCTCTTTTGTTGCGCCGTTCGAGGAGCTTGTAGTCGCTTCCCGCAGTACCTTGTATCGAACCGTGCTGAAGCGCGGGCAGGATCAGCAGCCAGTGGTCTGCAAGATCCATCGCGAAGGTCGCGATACCCTCGAGCAGGAAGCAGCAGCAATGCAGGCGGTTCATGCGCTTGGTTACCCGGCGCCAGAATTGATCCTGTTCCGTAAAGCGCAAGCAGGCGCTTCGCCCAGCCTTATCATGATGTCAGAAGTTAAAGGCTGGCCCTTCGTTCGATACACGCCAATCCTGATCGTACTGCTCCTGGTTACAGGTGTTACCGTGTCTGCTGTAGCAGGCATCATTGCGGCGCTTGTCTTTAACCTGGGTCTGGCCTGGATGTATGCCGGTACCTGGCGACGACTTCACAACCTGCCAGTCACCGCGTTCGCCGCGACAATCGGTGCAGGGCAGGTCGGCTATGGCGCCTGGTTCAACAGTCTGGCGGCAAGAGCGCAGGAAGCAGACGCAGGCCTCGCTGAACTGTTCGGCAAGCTCGCAGAGATGAAACCAGCCTCACATGCCGAGGTGATCTGCCATGGGGACTTCCACTTCTGGAATGTGTTGTGCAGACCATTCGTGCGCGGTGTGATCGATTGGGAAGAGGCGGTTATTGCTGACCGGGAGTTTGACCTTGCCTGGTTCAGTGCGGTGAATGAGTGGATGGACCTGCCGGATGCAAACGATGACAGGGTAGGGTCGATTGTCGCTCGGCTATTTTATGTTTTGTTCAGCGCGCAGCTGAAACTGGTGCAACGGGCTTATGGATGGTCACGCCAGCTTGATGATGACCTGATGCGGTATTACACGGCGGTACATCTCGCCAAGGGCCTGGTCGTGATCGCCGAGGCAGAGGCATCCGGTAACGCGTGGGAGATGCGAACCATGAAACAACGTTTGTGGGCGCGGCTTGCCGAAGCGGGTTTTGAAACGCCTTCAGCTGGTGCGTAGGCGTGGTGCTACCTCTTTAACAAAGCGCTCGAGCGATTCATTCATGAACTCAGGGTTCAGCCCAGGTGGTGATCCCCAGGTAACAAGATCAGTAACACCGTACTCGTCAATAAACGCCTGCAACCCTGCAGTACACTCATCAACATTACCCACTACCCAGGTCTGCGGGATGTGATCACCTTTACCGAACGGCGTGTTACTTTCTGAAAAAAGCTTGTTGTAGAACTGCATCCGGTAGCGCTCGGAGTTTCGCACGATTGGCCAGTCCCGCTCGCGGTCGTCTGTCACCAGCACACTCTTGATGATACCGATGCGATAGTCATCAGGGTCGCGGCCCGTCGCTTTAAGCTCGTCGAGATACGGGTTGAGCGATGCATCGCGAGCACCCTGGGGCAAGAGATGCGTATTGTAGTTGGCTGCGCGAAGTGAGCCGGGTTTGCTCATCGCGGCAATCCACATCGGCGGACCGCCTTCCTGGACATACCCCGGTGTTATCTGCACGTCGGTAAAGTTGTACCGCTTGCCGCTGTAACTGAACTTCTCGCCGGTAAAACATCGCTGCAGCACCTCGATACCCTCGTTAGTCAGCGATACCCTGTTCTTCTGGGGAATGCCGAACCCGGCAAACTCGTGTGGTGCGTAGCCGAGGCCAATGCCTATTTCCGTGCGACCGTTTGAGATGTTGTCGAGTATGGCAAGGTCTTCTGCGAGGCGAAGCGGGTGGTTAAACGGCATCAGGCAGATGTCGGACGAGAACACGACATTGCTGGTGCGTGCGGCTGCCGCGCAGGCGACAGGGATCCAACCGGGCAGGTAACCATCGTCGACAAAGTGATGTTCCGTAAACCAGACAAGATCCACGCCGAGACCATCCAGCCATGCAATCTGGTCGAGTACCTCCTTGTACAGGTCAGGCATGGAGATGCCGGAATCCGGCGGGTTTCTGAAGTCGTAACAGACGCCAATGCGAAGTGGTTGTTTGGCCATCAGTTCAGCCCCCCCAGTTTCTCGGCAAATTCTGTAACACGCGCACCCAGGTGGCGACCGGTGGCGAGGTCGATTTCAGTCAACTGGTCTGGTGCACTGGCAGTTGCCCCGGCGCCAAAGTAAAAGCCATTGGGGTTTACACCTTCCGAAAAGTTGCCGCCGGTGCCCACCCAGGCCATGCCCATCTGCATCGCGAACGTGGCAAGTGCATTAAAAGTGCTGAGCTTGTCGCCAGAGGCGAGCGAAGACGCGGTAAATCCGCTGGCAACCTTGTTGCGCCAGGCTTGAGTAAACCACCTTGGTGCCATGGCATCGAGAAATGATTTCATCTGCCCGGCAATCGATCCCATGTAAGTGGGAGTGCCAAAGATGATGGCGTCACAGCTGTCGAGTTGCTCTGCCAGTGTATCGTTCTGCCAGCGGCCCTCGATGATGTCTTCCCCAACAACTGGTAAATCGAGTGCTTCACCACCTGCGGCTTTAACGCCCTCGATGACAGATGCAGCGAGTCCAGCCGTAGTGCCTGTACCAGAAAAATAAACGACGCCGACCCTGGGCATAGATATCTCCCCTCAGTTTTGTCAGCAGTATAGCGAAGATGTGCAGGTAATCAGTGGCTGTTCGCCATCTTGCACACGCGTTGCACTAAGAAGGAAAAGTGGGAAAAGGGTGATTACTGGCCCCACAGGTGCGGGGCCAGTGTGGAGGGCTTACTTGGGTTTTGGCGCGCTCGCTGCGGTACCAGCAAATTCATCATCTGCCTCGTGACCCAGCATGATTTTGCCAAGATCCTCGTACAGCGGGTGTGCAACCCAGCGGTGCGTTGCTGCGCCGTGAGCATCACGCAGCTTTCGCTCAAGCGGCGAGTACATGCGCATACCGGTGGTACCCGCAGTGTTGTGCAGCAGATCAACAACCTTCATACACTCGTTAGCTGCGTGGACACAGGCCAGTCGTGCATCCTGTGTTGTCTGTGCGCCTGGCACTTCGGCACCTGCATTCAACTCGTCTTCGACAGCCTGCATGCTTTCCATCAGGAAGGCGCGGGCAGCGCGATAGTTGGCTGCAGCCTCACCCATGCGGTAACCGGCAATCGGGCGATGCGCCAGGGACTTGGAGGCAAGCATCGGGATCTTGTTCTGCGCAATATCCGCAAATACTTCGAGAGCACCCTTGGCGACCCCCAATGAAATTGCCGCCTTGTTGTAAGCGAGACGCAGTGGCACCGGCATACGGTAAACAGGGTTTTCGTAGTGCGCGGGCAGTGTCCACAAGTCGACGTCGACAAGTTCCGGTGGCACGTAAGCACCGTCGGCCTTCACGTCATCGGAACCTGAGCCCCGCAGACCTGCAACATCCCAGGTCTCCATGATTTCCCACTGGTCGCGTGGCAGGAACCACAACTTGAAGGTCGGCATGCCGTTCTCATCAAGTTCCATTTCGTCGCCTTTCATGAGCGGTGCGCCCATGAAGCAGTAGTCGGCATTGTGGCAGCCGGAGATGAAAGTGGTCTGACCCCAGACTTTCACGCCGCCGTCAGCCTGGCGCTCAGCGCGAGGGGGCTGGCTGCCTGGGCCGCCGCCGCCACACATGATGACGCGGGGGTTCTCAACATAGATTTTCTGGGCAAGGTCCTTGTCCATACCACCGGCTGCCATGGCGTTAATTTCTGAGCCGAGCATGACGTTCCATGAAACCGACGCATCAATCGCGGCGATATGTTCCAGGATTTCGATGGTTTCCATGGAGCTGGCATCATCGCCACCAAGCTCCTTGGGAAGGGCAAAGCGGAAGAAGCCCTCATCGACGAGCTTCTCGACGATGTTGTTAGGTAGACGCCGCATCTTTTGCGCTTCGTCACCGGCGGCCAGGATATCTTCCCGCAGATCTTCAATCGTCTGCAGCCTGGCCTTGTGTAGATCGGTTGCCATATCCATTCGATAGCTACCTCTGTTACTCGTGTTTTACTGGGTAGTCGAAGTGTATCGAGGCTGAAATCAAAAAAACAGTCACGCTTGACTGTTATTCACTGGATAAATGCTGCAGATCAAAAAAAGAAAAAGAAGCGCAGGGGTGCAATGCACCCCTGCAGAGGGAAGGAGCCTTAGGCGGCTCGATCGATAGGCCGGTCTTCCGGCCTAGAGGGAAAGGGTATCTCTTTGAAGAACTCTTTATTCATCGTCTCCCAGAGAAGATTGGTTGAGGCTTCAACGCCCATCTCCTTAGTAAGTGTGACGGGTTCAAGAAAACTCACACTTACCGGGCCAGGGGTTACGTCCTTTGCGCCCTTGGGTCGAAGTTCGCGAAGACCCTTCAGCACCACTGGCACAACCGGTACGCCTTTTTCGATGGCAAGGAGGCTGACACCGTGGCGGAACCTGCCCAGTTCGTTGTTTGTCGCCCGTGTGCCTTCCGGGAAGATGCAGAGGTTGCAGTTCTTATCGAGCAACCACTTGGCGTAGTCCAGGGTTTTTGAACCACCGCCGCGAACGATCGGGAAAGTGCCGAGTCCGAGCGACTGGTACCAGGGCTGCAGAATGAGTTTCTTTTTACCTTTTACAAACCAGCGGTCAGCGGCTGCGCCAAAGTACAGGTTGTCCTGCAGTTTTGTTGGCAGGGCTGACATGAGCACTGGCGTGTCCATGTGGCTCTGGTGGTTTGGAATGAAAATAGCGGGACCATCCAGGTTCTCAAGATGCTCTGTCCCCTTAACAGCGAGCGTTGTGCAGTATTGATCAGCCCACCGGAAATACTCGCGGTGACGGAGCATTTTGCGGACCAGTTTCGCCCAGGCGTGTGTCTGCCATTTGTGAGGGCCGCCGTACTCCAGGTTGTCTGTCGTGCGTGATGCGTCTGCGTTTGTTACGTTTAAAGATGCCATTTTGAGTAACCTCGCTATGTTATGGCGTGCTGCTGTAATTAAGTTACTCCCCTTAGAGCAATTGCAGTGCCAACTTTTATTGAACTGCGTTTTGCGGGGTGTAGATTCGCTGCAGCCCTTGTATTTACTGGCTGCAGAGAAATCGACGCGCATTGTCGGGTTAGTGCTTTAAGTAGAAGTAGGCGCGATGTTAAGAATTGCAAAGCACCGTTTGGATGCAGGCGTTAAACAAAGCGGGGGAAATTGCACAAAATAAATGCGCGCGCGTGGCCTTGCATGCACGAAAACGCCCGTTATTATTCGCAGGCTTTTGTTAGGAGAAGACTATGGATCTGAAAGGTAAAACGATTGTAATCACCGGCGGTGGCCAGGGCCTTGGCCGCGCGATGGCAATCGAACTCGCATCAGCTGGCGCCAATCTTGCGCTCATCGACCTGAATGATGAGCCGCTCGCGGAGGCCGTGCAGCTTTGCAAGGACGCGGGTGGTGATGCTAAATCTTACAAGGCAAATGTTGCCAGTGAAGATGAAGTGATTGCGGTGTTTGATGCAATCGAAGCAGATTTTAATGAGGTCCATGGTCTTGTTAACAATGCCGGTATTCTTCGTGATGGTCTCATGATCAAAGTGAAGGACGGCGAGATCCAGAAGCGCATGTCCTTGCAGGAATGGCAGGCCGTTGTCGACGTCAACCTGACTGGTGTGTTCCTGTGTGGTCGTGAAGCCGCAACCCGCATGATCCAGAAGAACGTGCAGGGCTGCATTATTAACATTTCCAGTATTTCCCGCGCCGGTAACATGGGCCAGTCAAACTACTCTGCGACGAAAGCTGGCGTAGCAACCCTGGCAACCGTGTGGGCCAAGGAACTCGCTCGATATGGTATCCGCTGTGCGGCGATCGCGCCTGGCTTTGTTGCGACCGAGATGGTTGCCAGCATGAAGCCTGAAGCACTTGAGAAGATGTCTGCCGGTATTCCGCTGGGTCGCCTTGCGGAGCCGTCAGAGATTGGTCATGCCGCGCGCTTCATCCTCGAGAACGACTATGTAAGTGGTCGGGTGATTGAGGTTGATGCGGCGTTGCGGTGGTAGTACCTGTGCTTAGATCTCTCCGCTGCGTTCGCTGCGCTCTCTACGGTCGAGATGACGACGGGTATCGTCATGTCGAGCGGCCGAAGTCGCGCACGACACGAAGGCGAAGCGGAGACATCTCAACTCTCCTGCTCCTCCTGACCCTGCTCCTCCCCCACACAACCCAGGCAGAATTCCTCCACGAATCCGACATCACCTGGAAAGTTAACCAGGCCGAAGTTGCCCGCTGGAAAACCCTGATTGGCGGCATTGAAGGTGGGCAGATTGAGCAACCGGATGTGCAGTTTGGTACCTGGGAGCTTGCGCCAGGGGCGATCTACCACGGGCACGTCCATGAAGCCCCTGAGATCTATTACATCCTGTCCGGCAAGGCGCGATGGACGGTTGGGGAAGAAACACGAGAGGTTGGTCCTGGCATGGCGGTTTATACACCCCCAGGGGCTATGCATCGTATGGAGAATCTCAGTGACGAGCCCGTGTCAGCGATCTGGCTATGGTGGGCACCTGAAGGAAAACGCGAAGTCTTCAGTGGTGAGTATCGCTTTACCGAGGAAGCGCCACCGCTGCCGAACGGCAAGGGATTCCCTGACGGAGAAGTTGAAAAGATCTTTGACTAGCTGCTTGTTTCAGCGGAGGTGTTTCGCGTGAAAGGCGATATGTTCGCCAATAAACGACGCGATATAGAAGTAGCTGTGATCGTAGCCTTCACGCAACTCGTACTGCACAGGGTAACCGACCGCAGCGGCAGCATCCGTTAACTTCTCCGGCATCAGCTGTTCTTCAAGAAATCCGTCCGCGGAACCCTGGTCAATCAACATCGGTAGCCGCTCTTGCGCGGACTGTATGAGAACACTCGCATCGTGGGCTTCCCACTTACTTCGGTCATCGCCCAGGTAACCACCAAAAGCCTTGTGGCCCCACGGGCAGATTGCAGGCGCGCAGATCGGTGCAAATGCAGAAACTGAACTGAATCTGCCAGGATTTTTGAGCGCAATTGTCAGCGCACCATGACCACCCATTGAATGCCCGGATATTGCCACTTTGCCGGAAAGTTCCGGTACGTTCTCACTCAGCAGTGCTGGCAACTCCTCGGTGACGTAACTGTACATCTTGTAATGCCTATCGAACGGAGGCTCTGTTGCATCAACATAGAAACCGGCCGCAAGCCCAAAGTCCCACGCGCCTTCCGGGTCGTCAGGTACATCATCTCCCCTGGGGCTCGTGTCCGGCGCAACGATGGCGATGCCGTGCTCAGCTGCGTAACCTTGTGCTCCAGCCTTGGTGACAAAGTTCTCATCAGTGCAGGTCAGTCCAGACAGCCAATACAGTAGCGGCACCTTGCCCGACTTCGCTTGCGGCGGCAGGTACAGACTGAAATGCATATCACACCCGAGTACCGAGGAGTGATGCTGGTAACGGCGCTGCTCGCCACCAAAAGATACTACGTTGCTGACTAGTTCCATCAGGAGGTTACCGGTTCCGATTTGTTGAAAGATGATTCGATAAAATTCGCCGCGACCATACCCACAAACATCGCAATCACGAAGTAAAGAATGTCGGGATTCAGGTAGGCGATCGATGCGAGAGCCGGACCAGGGCATAAACCGACCAGTCCCCAACCAATACCAAACAGCGCTGCGCCGCCGATGAGCCTGCCATCGATATCGGTACGCGTTGGTACCCTGAAAACGTCGCTGAACAAGGGCCCCCGCATCTTCGCAAGACCAAACTGGAAGAAGGGTGTGGAGATAAGCAGGCCGCCGCCCATGACAAATGCGAGGGTCGGATCCCAGTTGCCAGCGAGGTCAAGAAAGCCGATCACCTTACTGATGTCGGTCATGCCGGAGAGTGCCAGCCCAAACCCAAACAGGGCACCCATGATAAGTGCTGCAATCATTGGCATATCACAGCCCTCCGTGCAGGCGAACAAATACGGTGATAAACCCGAACGCCATAAAAGTGACCGTCGCGATAATGCTGCGCATCGAGAACCTGCCGATGCCGCAGATACCGTGACCTGAAGTGCAACCGCTGCCCATCTTGGTGCCGAGACCAACGATGAATCCACCGGCCAGAAGCAGCGGCAATGGCACATTGAAATCAGGCACTCTCGCACCGGAAATAAGGTGATAAAGAAATGCACCCAGCATCAGGCCAATAATGAAAGTGATGGCCCAGCGATTGTCTCGAGGGGCACTGATCGCGTTGAAGGCGATACCGCTGATACCAGCGATGCGCCCTGTGGTGATCATAAGGCCAATGGATGCGATGCCAATACAGGCGCCGCCCATCAGCGCCATAATCCAGGCGTCAGGGATAGACACGATTATTCTCCGAAAGGGGTATTTCGATAGCGCAGCATTTTACCGGAGCCGGCGCCGGTGTGTTGCCCGTTCTGGTAGGCAACGGCGCCGTTTACGACGACGAGGGAGATACCCTCCGGCTCCTGCTTCGGATCATCGTAGGTGGCAGTATCCTGCACGGTGTCCGCATCGAACATGACGAGATCAGCGTAATGCCCCGGACTCACCTGGCCGCGATCTTTCATCCCGAAGGTATCCGCAGACAGCGACGTCATGCGCCTTACCGCTTCCGGCAGGGACAGGAGATTCCTTTCCCTCACGTACTTAGCGAGAATTCGCGGAAATGTGCCAAACAGACGAGGGTGCGGGCGACCGTTCAGGTCAGGGATACCGTCACTGCCGATCATCATATCCTTGTGGCGGATGTTGGTTTCGATATCCGCTTCATCGATGATGAAGTGAATGCACAAGGTGCGATCACCTTTTGGTGCGGTCAGTATGTCACGCACAAGATCGCGGATATCAACATTCTGCTCGGCTGCGATGTCTTTCAGCATCTTGCCCTCGTATTCCCTGAAAGCAGGACAACTCGCAATTCGAATCACCTCGGCAAAACTCGCGGAGATCTTCTCGAGATTGAAGTACTCGATCATTCGGCCACTACCAGCGGTATAGGGGTAGACGTCGAGTGTCACCCGCTGGCCGGCTGACAGTGCCGCGTCCACCTTGGCGAGCGAATCATTAACCTTGCCCCAGTTGGGCTGACCGGCTGACTTGTGATGGGAGATGTGTACATGCACACCGGCCTCACGCCCGATGTGCAGGGTTTCATCAACCGCCTCCAATAGCTTGTCACCCTCATTGCGCATATGCGTGGCGTACAGTGCGTCATAGGGTTGGGCTGCGGCAGCAATATGTGCAACTTCGTCGGTTTCACTCCAGCGTCCAGGCCGATAAATGAGTCCTGAAGAAAAGCCGCATGCGCCTTGTTCGAGTGCCTTTTCAACGTGCCCGCGCATTTGTGCAAGTTCATCGGGTGACGGTCCGCGTTGGTCCATACCCATGACAAGGGTGCGCACGGTATTGTGGCCAACCAGCATCATGTTGTTGATGCCCGGTCCACGTGATTCGACGGCTGCAAAGTAACCCTCAAGGTCTGAGAAAGACCCGTCGAGACCAGCAAGGATGCCGCCTGATGCCTTGACCGGATCAATATTCGGGTCGATCGGCACCGCGCTGAACCCGCAGTTACCGGCAATTACCGTGGTGACGCCCTGGGCGATTTTGAATTCCATGCCGGGATGCCGGAAAAATGCGCCGTCATCATGTGAATGGGTGTCAATGAAACCGGGCGACAGGTACTGCCCGCCGCCGTCGATTTCGGTTTTACCGGCAGAGGCTTCACCAACTTCGGTAATGCGATTGCCCTCAACACCGACATCACCTTCAAAGGCTTCGCCGCCGAGGCCATCGAGAATCTTGACGTTGCGGATAACAAGATCGTTCATGGTATTGCTCCTATAAACCGTAGGTGGCCGGTTGTGTTCGCAGCCACTCACCAACCTTTTCACCGATCATGATGCAGGTCAGGTTAGTGTTCGCGCGAGGCACACTCGGCATGATGGAGGCGTCTGCGACAACCAGATTATCCACGCGGTGGCAGCGGCCGAATTGATCCACAACAGCAAATGGATCACTACTTTCGCCCATCTTTGCAGTGCCACAAGGATGATAGCCACTCCCGGCAAACTTGCGGCAGAGATTGGCGAGCCCGTCGTCATCCACGGGCCGTTGCGGGTCGGGGAAGACGATGTTTTCGATCATACCTGCCAGCGCGCCGGTTTCTGTGAAGGCGAGTGTGTCTTTCATACACTGGACAAGGCGATCGGTATCGCGCTGATCCTCGCAGAACCGCGCGTCGACAATCGGTGGTGCAGACGGGTCAGCAGATCGAAGTCTCAGTTCACCGCGCCCGTATTGGTATTCCAGCACCGCGGCGATGCTGAAGTGTTTTGGCCCACCGGGTTTGCCTGCAAAACTGATTTGTTCGATCTGCAGGTCGTTGCGCTTGTCTGAACCCTCGCAGGTGTAGCGCAGTATGCTCTGGATCAGAGGTTCATCCTGGTCAACGTTGGCGCCGTCGTTAACTTCGCAGACAACGGATAGCGCCGGGTGGTCACTAAGGTTATGCCCGACGCCGGGTTCATCAACAATGACGTCGATACCGTGACTCTCCAGTTCCGCCTTTCGCCCAATGCCCGAGCGCATCAATATCGGCGGCGTCATCAGTGAGCCTCCTGACAGCACCACCAGTTTTGCGCGGATCTCACTGACTTCACCGCCTGATTCCACTTCTACACCAACGGCCTTGCCGTTTTCGATGATCACGCGGCGTACCAGCGTGTCAGCAGTAATGGTGAGGTTAGGCCTGATCCGTGCGGGTGCGAGGTAGCCGATCGCACACGATACGCGCAGCCTGCCAAGCTTGTTCATGGGATGGGGTCCCGCACCGTAACCGTATGGTTCGTTTGCATCTTCGCAATAGGGATAACCGAGGTCCGATGCGCTCGAAATGAACGCCTGATGTTGTGGCAGCAGTTCTTCATGCGGATAGCGGCGGATTGAAATTGGACCGGCATCACCGTGATAGGGTGCATCACCGAAGTCGAGGTCACGCTCCAGTCGGTTGAAAGCAGGTAATACCTTCTCCCAGGTCCACTCTGGGCAACCCTGCTCAGCCCACTCTTCGTAGTCTTCCGGCATGCCCCTTAAGGCAATTGTTGTATTGACCGACGATGAACCGCCAATGACACGCCCGCGGGGAAAGACCACCTCGCGCCCACGGGTTGGCTCGTACTGGAATCCCCAGTCGTGTGCTGTGTAAGAGTTGTTATGTGAGTTGACGAGATCAAATGGCGTCTCGGCAATCGTTGGATAGTCCGGGCCTGCCTCAATCAGGCAGACCGTACGGTTCGGGTCCTCGGAAGCGCGGTTCGCAATAACTGACCCAGCGCTGCCAGCGCCCACGACCAGGATGTCGTACATAGTGATACAAGCAATAAGGGTGAACCCACATTCTGCTTGAATCGGCGGTGCAGAGACAAATCCCCGTTACATCCGTTGCTGTCCTGTGCGACAGACAGGCACAAAAAAAGGGGCCGTTAAGCCCCTTTTCCTGCTAGTTCTAAAAGGAGAGGATTTAGAACTGATTCATGGTGTTGTCTTTACCACCAGCCAGCAGCGCATTGTCGCCAGCAAAGTATTCCTTGTGGTGGTCACCGATGGTCGTACCGGCCATCTCCTGGTGCTTAACAACGTTCATGTTGCGGCGAATCTCAGTTCGCTGAACACCACGTACGTAAGCAAGCATACCCATGTCACCGAAGTAGCCTTCCGCCAGGGTATCAACACCGAGCGCAGTTTCGTGGTACGTCGGCAGCGTGATCAGGTGATGGAAGATGCCCGCGTCGCGAGAAGAATCCGCCTGGAAAGACTGGATGTATTCATCCGCTTTCTGTGCGAGTGCCGAATCGTCGAGCTCGACGCTCATCAGACCCTGTGGGTCTTCAGCCGGGTTCGGGTAAGCAGATACGTCTTCGCCTGCTGCAACCATTTCCTCGTAAACCTGCTCGCGGAACTTCAGCGTCCAGTTGAACGATGGAGAGTTGTTGTAGACAAGCTTCGCATCGGGCACAACTTCACGTACGCGGTTAACCATCTCAGCGATCTGTGCAACGTTGGGTCGCTCAGTTTCAATCCAGAGGAGGTCAGCGCCGTGGCGCAGGCTGGTGATACAGTCGAGTACAACACGGTCGATACCGGTACCTTCGCGGAAAGAGTACAGGCCGTTGTCGAGGCGAACCGGCTTCACCAGCTTGCCGCCCTGGTGGAACGTGATGTCGTGTTCCTTCAGTTCATCAACGTTGTGAATCTCTTCCGTTTCGAGGAAAGAGTTGTACTGGCTGGCGAGGTCACCTGGCTCCTGTGATACAGGTACCATCTGGGTCAGGCCAGCACCGAGTGAGTCGGTACGCGCAACGATGATGCCGTTCTCAATACCGAGTTCCAGGAACGCGTAACGAATCGCGTTGACCTTCGCGAGGAAAACCTCGTGAGGTACGGTCACCTTACCGGCCTGGTGGCCACACTGCTTCACTTCAGATACCTGGTTTTCGATCTGGATTGCACAGGCACCCGCTTCGATCATCTGCTTGGCCAGCAGGTAGGTTGCTTCCTCGTTGCCGAAGCCCGCGTCGATGTCAGCAATCATCGGCACAACGTGCGTCTCGAAGTTGTCGATCTGCTGGATGATGCCGCTTTCGTCGCCGCCAGCTTCACGCGTGTCGTCGAGTTGAGTGAACAGGCGCTCAAGCTCTACCGCGTCAGCCTGCTTGAGGAACGTATAGATCTCAGCGATCAGTGAAGGCACGCTGGTCTTTTCATGCATGCTCTGGTCAGGCAGCGGACCAAACTTGCTGCGCAGTGCCGCAACCATCCAGCCTGACAGGTAGATGTACTTCTTGTTGAGTGTGCCGCGATGACGCTTGATGGCGATCGCCTTCTGCTGGGCAACAAAACCGTGCCAGCAGCCCAGGGACTGCGTGTAATCCGCAGGGTTTGCGTCATAATCCGCCATGTCATTACGCATGATATCGGCGGTGTACTGCGCGATCTCAATACCGGTCTTGAAGCGGTTCTGCAGCTGCATACGAACGGCGTATTCTGGGTCGATACCTTTCCAGGCGTCGGCGTGGCCGTCGCAAAGGCTTTTGACCTGTTGGATTTGGTCCAGGTAGGCAGACATGGGTCTTTCCTCTATATAAGTAGTAAGTGGTTTGAACTGTTTGTAGCTGCCTTTTCAACAGGCAGGTATCAAATAGGATGCGCAGGGTACCAGTTGGTAATAAGCAAAATAATGGAATAATTGGACAGTAATATATTCCAAATTCTCAATTATTGATGTCCTTAAGGAATAGTTGGAGTCAGATGTGAAAATCGAGCAGGTAAACCGGGCTGAATGCGCACCGCTGAAGGTGGGCGGCCGTGAAATCACGACGGGAATCTTCAAAACAGCCCAGGCCGGGCGGGTCAACGTGGGATCGCTTGGCCTCGAAGACGACGCGGTCTGCAACACTAAACACCACGGCGGGCCTGATCAGGCGGTCTACCTATATAGTATCGAGGATTACGCGTGGTGGAGTGACTATCTCGGTAAACCGGTTGAGCATGGCGCGTTTGGTGAGAACCTGACCACCAGCGGGCTTGACCTGAATGAAATCCGCGTTGGTGATCAACTGCAACTGCCGGACCTGCTCCTCGAAGTCACCGCGCCGCGCATCCCGTGCAATACGCTTGCAACCCGCATGGGTGATAAGCAGTTTGCGAAGAAGTTTGTGGAGTTTGCGCGGTCCGGCGCCTACTGCAGGGTGCTGACTGAGGGCACGGTTGGCGCTGGAGACGCAGGTGAATTGATGGCACATGACGGTGATTCATTTGATCTGCCGACATTCTTTCGTGACTCACTGACACCACCAGACACACCAACGGTGGAAGCCTACCTGGCATTGCCGATAGCAGAACGAGCCCGGCGTGACTTCGAAAAGGTCCTGGCGAAGCGCAAATAGTGTCATGTTGCTGGCGGCATTGTTTGGTTCTAGTCTAGGGGGAACGCTTCCGAGAGGTAGACCATGAGTAAGGATGAAAGACCGGATATCTGGGTAGGTCACGTGAGCCTCGGTACCACCGATCTCGAGGGTTCGAAGAAATTCCTCGAGGACATTGGCCTGCGCCACGAGTTTGAAACAGAGACCATGGTGATCAAGGAGCTGCGAGGCGGCACCCACATCATCATGCAGGAAAAGGACGCACTGGAAGACGCTGATGCCTACTTCGATTTCATGGTCGAAGATGTTGATCAGGCCTGGGAGAAAATGAGCGGGCTTGGCTACGACGTTTCCGAAATCAGCCGTGGCAAGATTCATGACACTTTTGTAGTGACAGAACCGGGCGGCAACCGCATCAGGGTGAACTCCTCACACGTGCGCGATCACAACATCGTGTAGAACATCATTCATAACAAAGAGAAGAATATGGAAGGCAAACGAGTACTCATCACAGGTGGCAACAGTGGTATTGGGATTGTTGCTGCACGAGAGATGGCGAGGCAGGGTGCAGAAGTCATTCTCGCCTGCCGTGAGTCAGAAAAAACAGCAGAAGCGCTGAAGACCCTCAACGCGGTGTCGAAAACCGAGGTCGTCAACCTGCCAGTTGAACTGGCTAACCTCGCCAGCGTTCGCAGCCTCGCCGCGAACTTCCTTGAAAAATACGATCGTCTCGATGTGCTGGTGAACAACGCCGGGCTGTTTCCGCCGAAGCAGAAGTTCACTGACGATGGCTTTGAGATGCAGATCGGTGTGAACCACATGGCGCCGTTCCTTTTAACCAACCTGCTGCTGGACGTGTTGAAGGCAAGCGCACCATCCAGGGTGGTGACGGTTTCATCGATGCTGCACAAGAAAGGCGAAATCGATTACGACTCCTTCAAAGGGTTTGAGAAGTACAACTCACAGGCGGCCTATAACCAGTCGAAACTGGCTAATGTGATGTTCGCGGTGGAACTGGCGAAGAGGCTGGAAGGCACCGGCGTCACCTCCAACGTGCTGCATCCCGGCGCCGTGGCGACCGACATTGTGCGTGACCTGCCGTGGATACTGCGCAAGATCATCGGCTTCATGTTTATCAGCCCCGAGAAAGGTGCGCAGACCACGATCATGCTGGCGGGAGATGAATCGCTGGCCGAGACGACAGGGAAGTACTACAACCAGTGCGAACTGGATGAGTACCACCGGATTGCTGATGACGCTTCTGCGACGGCGAAGTTGTGGGATGTGAGTACTGAGGCGGTTGGGCTTTAGGTTGCTGCGGGTATCAGATCTCTCCGCTTCGCTTACGCTCCAGTCGAGATGACGTTGCACCCTCGTCATCTCGACCGGAGCGCAAGCGAAGCGGAGAGATCCCAATCTTCTTAAGAGCGATAGACTCGAAGAAGCTAACCTTCTGCATCCCCAAGCACAAACTCCGCCCCCTTCTCCGCAATCATCACCGTAGGCGCATTCGTATTCCCCGACGTAATCTGCGGCATGATCGAAGCATCAATCACCCGCAACCCCTGCATGCCATGCACCTTCAAACGGTCATCCACGACGGCCATGGCATCACTGCCCATCTTGCAGGTACCGACGGGATGAAAAATCGTGGTGCCGAGATCCCCGGCCGCTTGCTCGAGGTCTTCATCGGTAACGATATTCGGCCCCGGTTTTAACTCTTCCGGTTCAAACCGCTTCAACGCATCGGCCGCCATGATCTTTCTGGTGAACTTCAGCCCGTTCACGGCAACCGCCCGGTCTTCTGCCGTTGAAAGATAGTTGAGCGTAATTGCCGGGTACTCATCAGGGTTGGCCGACTTGATCCTCACGTGCCCCCGACTGGAAGGCCTGAGGTTACAGACCGATGGGGTAATCGCGTTGTACTTGTGCAGCGGGTCACCAAACTTATCCAGCGACAGGGGTTGTACGTGCCATTCAATATTTGCGGACAGCTGGTGTTCATCACTTTTCGCAAACGCGCCAAGCTGCGATGGCGGCATGGTGAGTGGCCCGCTTCGAAACAGCATGTACTCAAGCCCCATGGCAGCTTTACCGATGAGCGAATGAAACCGCTGGTTAAGCGTAACGGTGTTGTTCACCTTATATATCGTGCGTACCTGCAGGTGATCGTGCAGGTTCTCGCCGACACCAGGCAGGTCATGATTCACCGTGAGCCCTTTTTCTTTAAGCAGTTCGGGGTTACCTATCCCAGACACCTGCATGATCTGCGGTGAACCGATGGAACCGGCCGCAAGAATCACTTCCCGTTTGGCGTTGAAACGCTGTATGTTGTCACGCACCGACACGGTGACGCCCTCTACCTTAGGGCCTGATTCAGTTGCAGCAATGTCGAGGTGCCTCACGTGCGCTTCGGTCACCACGGTCAGGTTTGGTCGCTGCATGGCGGGGCGCAGGAAGGCTTTTGTTGCACTCCATCGCACTCCCTTCTTCTGGTTCATCTGGAAGTAGGCGTTGCCGAAATTGTCACCCCGATTGAATTCTTCAATTTTCGGGATGCCGCATTCTTCTGCTGCTTCACGCCAGGCATCAAGGATCTCCCAGTTGACGCGGCGTTCTTCCACACGAAGCTCGCCATCGGCACCATGAAACTCATCTGCTCCGTGCTGGTAGCTTTCTGACTGCTTGAACACCGGCAATACATCGTCCCAGGACCAGCCGCGATTGCCGAGCTGGGCCCAGTGGTCGTAGTCGCTGCGCTGCCCGCGCATATAGATCATCGCGTTGATGGAGGAACAGCCACCGAGCACCTTGCCGCGTGCGTAGCCGATACTGCGTCCGTTCAAACCCGGGTCGGGCTCGATCTCATAACACCAGTCGGTACGTGGGTTATTAATCGTGTAGAGGTACCCGACCGGTATATCGATCCAGAAGTAGTTGTCTTTCTTGCCGGCTTCGAGCAGCAGTACATTGTATTTACCGCTGGCGGTCAGCCGGTTGGCCAGCACACAGCCGGCGGTACCAGCACCGATGATGATGTAGTCAAATTCCTGCACAGCAATCTCAGGCGGCGACAAGCCTGGCCACTTCCTGCCAGCCTTGCTCGGTTTTGAGGTTAACGCCCACCGCGATCACGATGATGTGATCCACCCCTTTGCTGCGTTGTTCAGCATAACGTTCGGCAATCCTGTCGCGATCACCCCAGGCGATCAGCGCATCAATGAATTCATCAGAGCCGCCATCAGCAAAGTCACTGTCAGCAAAGCCGCGTTCGCGCCAGGCACGGTGATAGTTTTTGAGCGGCATGTAGACTGCAATGGCTTTGCGCGCGAGGTTCCTGGCTTCTGCCGGGTCAGACAGGAATACACTCGGTTGCATCAGGTGTAGCTTCTTATCACCGAGCTTTGCTTTTGCATCAGCGGAGTAGTCGAGTGTCTGCAGGTAGGTATAGGCGCCTTCCAGCCGGTCGGCGGCAAATTGCATGAGCTTTGGACCGTGTGCGGCAAGATAGCGATTAACTGTACATGAGTGTTTGAACATCAGGTCAGCCGCCTCGTACCGATCGATAAAGTCGGTCATCTTCTTCAGTGGCGCTAACCATTCATGTCCGCGTGGTTCATTGCCAACAGGATTGGAGAGACCAAGACCAAGATCGAATCGATCGCCGTACGCATCCGCCAGTGAATAGGCAGCGGACTTGGTAGCACGTGCATCGCGTACATACACATTGGCGATCGCGGTACCAACGCGAATTTTCGAGGTTGCCCCCAGCATCTGACCAGCGGTTACAAAGGGATCCCTGCCAACCAGTTCGGGCAGCCATATCGTATCAATGCCACTGTCTTCCGCACGTTTAGCGTAGGTCACCAGTTCATCTGCTGTCATCATGTCAGCAGTGCACATGATTCCATGACTCATAATCTGTCTCCTGTCAGGCTGCTGCTTCGACGAGCAGCTCAAGTTCTTTCAGTCGTGCGTTAACGCGTTCTTCTTTCTGGCTGCCGAGGTGCACAATCAATCGGTCGACCCCCAGGTCCTCATAGGCTTTCACCATGTCGGCGGTTACGTTGTACGGCGGCGTAATCACCAGTTCAAAGTCATCCCGGCTTCGCCCCTCAGCGCTGAGCGCTGCATCGATCGAAGCATTGGCGTCACTGACGCCTGCGATATCAAGCTGGAAGCCATACCAGCCGGCGCCGAATCTTGCGGCTCGCCTGAAGCCTGCATCGGAGTGGCCGCCAACAATGATGGGGATGTGTGGCTTCTGGACTGGCTTCGGGTCCATGCGGCATGGTGCGAGGTCATAGAACTCACCGTGGTACTCCGCGACAGGCTCCGTCCATAAGAGCTTCATCATCTCCAGGATCTCATCACAGCGTTTGCCACGATTGGCAAAATCGTAGCCACAGGCAATCACCTCTTCTTTGCACCAGCCAACACCAATCCCAAAATCGATCCGCCCACCCGTTAGCCAATCCAGGGTGGTGAACTCTTTTGCTGTGTATACCGGGTTGCGCTGGGGCAGAAGAGTGATGCCGGTGCCGAACCTTAAGGTCTTGGTGCAGGCAGCGAGGTAACCAAACGTCGCGACGGTATCGAGCATACCGCCACCTTCAGGTACAGGAATCTTGCCGTCTTTCGCGCCAGGGTAGGGGAACTCCGTCTTGTCGAACAGTACGACGTGTTCACCCATCCAGATGGAATCAAGACCGACGTCTTCTGCACGTCGAGCAAAGTCGCCGATAACCTCCGGCGTACAGATGGGAGACATAAAGGTGGCAAAGGTGCCAATTTTCATAGGGTTACCGCCTGGACATGGTCATCTTCAGGCGATCAAGAATACACTAATCGAGTCGGCGACCGTTGAAAAAGCCGCAGTCGCTGACAACACCGCCAGAGATACATCGACCGTTGCCGTGCATCAGGTTTTCGCGGAACCAGCCTTCGTATTCATCGCCGTTAGCGAGCACCAGGTGACCATTGCCGTGGCGTTTACCTGCCTGCCAGCTACCTTTATAGGTCCGGCCATCTGCCCAGGTCTTGGTACCTTCACCTTCCGGCACACCGGAGACAAACTGGCCGTCGTAGCTGTCGCCATTGGCGAAGTTCGCGATCCCCTCTCCGTGAAAATTGTCCTCGAAGAACTCGCCCTTGTAACGGTTGCCATCCGGCCAGACACGTTCGCCTTCACCATGCATCTTGCCTGCAAGGAATTCCCCCTCGTAGACACTGCCATCGGCAAAGGTGCGTTTGCCTCGGCCTTCAATCACGCCAGCAGCAACCTCACCCTCGTATACGTCACCGGATTGCAATGTCAGCGTGCCACTACCGTGAGGTAAGCCGTCCCTGAATGTGCCGCGGAAGCGATCGCCGATGGCTGAAATGTAATAACCCTCGCCCTCAATGTTATCGCGCCGGAAATCTCCAGAGTAATAGCTGCCATCAGGCCAGTGCAGCTCACCCTTGTTGTTCATCAGGCCTTCGCTGAAGTTACCGGTGTATGTGCGGCCGTCCGAGAAAATCATGTTGCCCTGGCCATGTGGCGCCCCCAGGACAAACTCCCCTTTGTACAACTGTTGGTCAGGCCACTTAATCGTGCCGCTGCCAGTGAGCTCGTCGGTAAAAAGACCATCCCAGCTGATGCCGTCCCGCATGACATTGTGTTTGTAGGCTTCCAGGGACGGTGGCGAAGATGATGGCAACACGGTCATCACATTGGGTGCCAGTCGAGTAGAGGGGGCGATTGAGTCAACCGGCATCAGGTATGCATAGATGGTGACCCCGGTTGCGAGCAGCAGCACCAGCCAATGGAAAACGGTGAGACTCTGGATGAAACGCAACATGCGCCTATTGTATGGAATTTTTCCCTCGCACCGTAGATGACCTTTACAGCAATCCGGCAAATACACCATTATGGTTGGCCCCGAGGAGACTCAACTTATGCCAATCGTCGACATTTTCGAAGAAGTGGAGAAGATCAAGAAAGACCTTGAGAATCTCTCTGTAGATGAACTGAAGCAAGAACTGACCAGCAACCCCGACATGCTGCTGATCGATATACGAGAGATCCAGGAGTTGGTTGATCTCGGCACGATACCGGGCGCCGTGCACGTGGCGCGAGGCATGATGGAGTTTTGGGCTAGTCCGGCAAGTCCCTACTATCGTGACTACTTCCAGGAAGACAAGCGTATCGTGGTGTTCTGTGCTGGGGGTGGTCGTTCGGCCTTTGCAGCCCGTGACCTCAAAGCCATGGGCTTTAACAATGTCGCTCACCTGGAACTCGGATTTAATGGTTGGGCCAAGGCTGGCGGTGGTGTGGAGGATTTTGCTTCGACAAGCCGCTGGGTCAGACGCGAAAAAACAGAAGGGGAGAGCTGATAAATGAGTGTGGAAGTAAACGGCATCGCGCACATCCAGATGACCATAAATAACGGCGCGCAAGGACTACCGTTCTGGGAAAAGCTGCTCCATTTTCTTGAGATGAAAACACTGATCAAGAACGAAACAACGCTTTATTGCATTGGTTCTCGTACGGGGATTCTCGTTCGTGAAGCGCCGGAAGAAAACAAACACATTCCCTTTGATCAAGACACCTGTGGATTGCACCACCTGTGCTTTCGCGCGCGGAGCAGGGAAGATGTGGATGAGATTTTTGCCTATGTAAAAAAGGAACTGGACCCGAAGGTTATCCGTGAACCGGAAGACGGCCCTCAATTTGCACCCGGCTATTACTCCACCCTGTTTGAAGACCCGGATGGGATTCGCATCGAGTTTAACTATGTGCCAGGCAAAGGGCATTTTGGTGGTGAAGGCAGGCTTACACCGGATGGTCCTGGTCCAGCAGACAAGTACAGTGAGAATGGATTGACCTAACTTGCTGTCATGGCACTGAACCGGGGCAGGATTTTCCACTGTTGTAGTCGATCAAACCACTTGGCCAGCATCTCTTCCGTATCTATACAGTCATGAAAACCCGCCTGACGTAGCTTGATGGTGCTGAGTAACGCCGGCGGTGGCGCCTGTGTACCGAAGGCATTGAACAGCGCATCTGCATAGAAGAAAGAATCGCCAACGATTTCCCGAATGCTCAGCGACTGCAGGTTGTATCGGTTAACAATCGCCTGCCACTCTTCTTCAGCATCGTAAAGCGTGGAAGACAGCTGCCTGGGTAGAGGCTCTCCCAGTGACATCTCAAACATCTTTGCCAGGGCTGGCCACAAGTCGGGCCACCGACACACATCGCCATTGGTAATGTTGAAAGTTTCCCCGGCACAATCCGGATTATCGAAGGCAAAGGCCATGGCACTCGCCAGCAGGTCAGTATCGACAGCCTCCGTTAACATCGAAGGGCCGCCCGGATACGAGAGAGGATTACCGCGAGACTTTTCCAGCGCGGCGTAAACACCAATAGCAGCCAACATGTTCATCGGGGCGCGAAGTGCATGCCCGAAAATGATAACCGGCCGCCAGATCGTATACTGCCAGCCAACCTCTTCTGAGACTTCACGCAGAAAGTCTTCCTGCAGCCAGTAGAAATTGGCGTGATTGTGTCGAGGCTCACTTTCCCGGCCAGGGATACGCATGGGTGCAACATGTGCCCCATAAGCCTTGGTGCCCTGCAACAAAGTTACGTGTCGCAGAGTCCCTGAAGCTCTGAGTGGGTCCAGCAGGTTTCGAATCATCGCGAGATTGGTCTGCATCTGATCTTCTTCCTGCCAGCCTGCTATGAGTCCAGGCTTTTCATACAGCGCGGCGTACACAACATGGGTAACGCCCTGCAATGCACTATCGCAAACGGCCTTGCACTGATCTGCTTGCAACAAATCCAATTCAACAAATGGTGCATCTGGAAGGTCTGCAGGAGGTCGCCGCGAAAGACCCACGGCGTCTATGCCATGGTTGACTAGATGATCGAGCATGGCCCGGCCAACGACGCCACTAGCACCAATGACTGCGACCTTTTTGTTGTCCTGCATGCGTAACCTCGTGGTCTTCGACTTGCGATCATGATATTAGTGTGTGCGGATCGAGGCGAGTAGTCCAAAGACCGCGTGTGAAGGATAACTGTGACAGAACAAGAACAAAGTCAAACAACAGAAGAATTCAATATAACCACAAGCTACCGGCGCTATGTGCTGATCCTGTTTGTAGTGGTTTACGTCATCAACTTTATCGACCGGCAGATCTTCTCGATCCTGATCGAGCCCATCCGTGAGGAGATCTACCTTTCAGATACCCAGCTAGGCCTGCTCGGCGGCATCGCCTTTGCAATCTTCTACACGTTTGCCGGTATACCGATCGCACGCTGGGCGGATGTCGGCACGCGCAAAAACATCGTTGCGCTGGCCATGGTGATCTGGAGCGGCATGACAATGTTCACCGCCACAGCAAAGGGTTTTGGCTCGTTACTGGTAGCTCGGATCGGTGTTGGCATTGGTGAAGCGGGTTGCTCGCCGCCGATTCATTCATTGATCTCTGACTACTATCCAGAAAAACAGCGAGCGACAGCGCTATCGACCTATGCATTGGGTATCCCCATTGGCGGCGCTATTGGCACGCTGGCCGGTGGCTGGATCGGTGAATACTTCGGCTGGCGCACAGCGTTCCTGGTGGTTGGGTTGCCGGGAATCCTGGTGGCGATGGTTGTATATCTGACCGTGAAAGAGCCGCCGCGTGGATTCTCAGAACCTGATGGTGTGCCGGTAGCCAAAGAACAGGTGCCGTTTTTGGATACGTTGAAGTTCATGTGGAGCCTGAAGTCATTCCGGCATCTTTCCTTTGCAGGCGCACTGCATGCCTTCGTCGGTTATGGCGTGGCGCTTTTCATTCCGTCTTTCTTTATCCGCGTGCATGGCTTCGGGCTCGCCGAAACGTCCACTTACCTTTTTCTCATTGGTCTGACCGGGATGATCGGCACATACCTCGGCGGCTTCCTCGGTGATCGCTACGGTGAAAGAGATAAGCGCTGGTACATGGGTATACCGGGTATCGCGACTTTCATGTCAGTGCCTTTTGCTTTGCTGTTCTATACAACCGGTGACCCGTACCTGGCGCTGGTGCTTGCGATACCGGCGTACATTCTGGGGCCAATGTACCTCGGACCAACGTTTGGCATGACCCAGACTCTGGTCCCGCCAGCGATGCGCGCGACTGCGTCTGCGATACTGCTTTTTATACTGAACCTTATCGGCCTGGGGCTGGGACCGGTGTTTGCCGGATTCCTCTCTGACACGCTGCGGCCTGAATACGGCGAGGAATCCATTCGCTACTCGCTGCTTGTTCTTGCTGTGGGCGGCAACCTATGGTCCGCGCTGCACTACTACCTGGCCTCGCGAACGTTGAGAGAAGACCTCACAGCCAAAGACAGGATTGAAGCACCTGCCTAATTGCTCGGGCAGAGATCGTCCAATGGACTCCGTACGGCATTGCCGTCTCGCTTGAGCACATGGACATAGATCTCCGTAGTCCCACGAAACGCATACGTTGAATTGAGAACCTGTAGGGAATAGCGATGTCGGATGCTTACAAAGATATGAGCACATACGAAGTACTTGATCTGGTGTACTCAGCTTCGTCTTCCTCCACCGAGTTAATCGCCGTGTTTATCTCGCTACTCTCAGCCTATTTTGTCGCTGCTTATTATTTTGGTAACAAATTGAGAGGTCTAGAGCTGCTGTTGCTTAGCGTTGTTTATTCAGTCTTTTGTCTAATAACGATCGCAGGAATATATGCACAGGTGCGCGGCATGATGAGGCTTATGATTCTTATAGATGGACCAGACAACACTGTCTTTTTAAACGTCTATGCTACTGTCATGTTGATTTCATGGATCTTGAGTCTTCTATTTATGGTTTCCAGGTGGCGATTGAGAGGTGAATAACATGCTGTTGAATCCAGCGCTTCAGAACATTCAAGAGAGAATTCATAGCCACATTGAGAGCTTTACAGCTCGGGCGGATAGAGACAAGAAGAAAGCATATTTCTACCGAGTTACAGCTCTGGCTCTGACATTAACAGCCACCATTGCACTTGGTATCACGTGGAATTCCTTCGATGATTTAGCGAAGAACATTGCTTTTACCGCAACGGCTTTGGTGAGTTTCACGACGGGCATGGACATGTACTTCAATCACAAGGCACTTTGGGTGCAGTATGTGATGACTCGAAACCAACTATATGCGCTCAATGATGAGATAGACTACTTGGTAGCCAAGCGTGGAGACTCCGAAATAACGGAAGCAGAATTAGATTCATTTCAGCTAAGACTTCAGCGAATCTTGGATGAGTGCAATGATTGGTGGGCTTCAGAAAGAACGAAGAAGGAAGGCATCTAACATGCAGTTGAAGTCGCTCGTTTCACTCGCTCTGGCGAAGCATCGGGATGCCGCATCGCTGCGCTCAAAATGTGAATCACATTTTGGTCCTCGGCGAATTCGCCGCTTAACCGGGTGCTAGATGCGATGAATGAACTGTCAGCGGGTGACCTGTACGACATTCTGCTTTCTCTAGTTGAGATTATGAATTCGAACGTTGAAATGTGGCTAAGCGCGACGTTTGCAACTCTGGTCGCGTTCCATTTCATTGGTGAGAAACTCACTAAGGAGCTATATTGGATTGCGACTATCATGTACTTGCTTGCATCGGGATTCTTTTTGCTGAGACATCTCAATGCAGGTTCAGCGATTCAGCAAACCTTCGAGATGATTGAAAGCAGGAACGTACCCGTACTGCCCCAGTTGCCAGAGTACGTGAGCATGGGCTTCTTTGTGTTGTATTTCACGGGAACAAGTTGTTGCCTTTGGTACATGAGGCGCTGCTATCGGCAGAGCATTTAACATGCTTTTGAAGCCGTTCACATTCGTTCGCTCAGGCAGCCAATCTGCTGCCCAAATGTGGATCACAATTGGCCCCTCAACAGTTTGCTGCGTAACCGGGTGTTAAGCACCTGATGCGAACCCTCATTCACGATCGTGTGGAACAATGCCGAACAGGTACAAACCCGACCGCGATCTGTAGGGTTAAATCTGGGTGGGTAGTTCTCGGTGATGTGCAGTTCTTGTCTGGATATAGTCTTCTACTTCCTGATCCTGTAGTTCCAGACTTGAACTCCCTCGGCGGTGCCGAGCGTGAGCTATATCTCAGGGATATGGTTTGTATAGGCGACGCGCTTCTGGAAGTTACAGATTCCCATCGAATCAATTATGAGACTTTAGGGAACACCGAAGCGGCATTACACACTCATATCTTTCCAAGGTATCTATCCGAAGATCCGAAGCTCAGATCAGGCCCAGCATGGTTTTATGATTGGTCCAGTGCGCGGCCATTTGAGCTAGAAAGAGACCGAGAACTCATGGATCGAATCCGAGAGAAACTAGAGGACATGGGGGTGGTCGCCTAACATGCAGTTGAAATCGGCGCATCAAAGCAGCCGTCTGACAAAGGTCTATGTGCGATTTTCGCTACGATGATCGATCTTGAATTGACTGATATTACCGAAGAAAACCTTCCAAGCGTTCTGAGCGTCGAGCTCTACGATTTCCAACGCTCGTTTCTGCCATCCATTGAGTCGTCTATCGAGCTCGCCAGGAACTATCCCGACTCCCGCTCTTACGCAGTTTCAGTGGGCGGTGAAATATGTGGGTTTACACTTTACGGTATCGATGACGAGACTGGTTCTTGGAAGATATTCCGTATCTACATCGACAGAGAGTTCCAGTCTCGGGGCCTGGGAAAGAGCGTGACACAAATGGTGTTAGACAGGCTTGAACAAGAACATGATGCCAATGAAGTTTTGATAGTTTGCAACGAGGAAAACAAGGTCGCACTAATACTCTATGATCGAATAGGGTTTAAAGAATACGATAGGAAAGGTGCTAGAGTGCTTTTGAAGATAAACACTTCCGAGAGGCGCGTCACATGCAGTTGAAATCGCTCCTGCGAGTACGACTCCTTCCTTCCGACTTGCCTGCGGCACGCCGCTTAATCTGGTGTGATGCGCCTCGAGGCAACCAGGAGCAAGCACGTGACTGAGGCGAGTGAAGCATTTGATGCAGTCGCCGATGAATACCTGACAGCAAGGTCTGAATACCCTGTAGAACTGTTTGATCAGATTTTTGAAACGGCGCAACTTGGGAACGGTTCCCGCGTTTTGGATGTTGGTTGCGGCAGTGGCCAGGCGACGCTCGAATTCGCGCGGCGAGGATGCAATGTTGTTGGTATTGATCCGGCGAACAACGCTCTCGACTTATTGGCTAAGCGTAGCGAAGGCCTGTCTTCTGTGACGCTGCAACAAAGCAAGTTCGAAGATTACAGCGACACCAGTCAGTTCGACCTGGTTGCCTGCGCCCAGGCGTTTCATTGGCTGAATCCCGAAAGTGCCCCCGGCAGAATTGCCGATCTGCTTCAACAAAAAGGCCATGTTGCACTGTTCTGGCATCTTCAGGATCTAACGCCTGGAAGCCCGCAAGCTGATCTATATGTCTTGAGTTCAAAATACTTCAAGTCTTTTCCAGTGATGAATCCTCCTGAGTATGGCCGTGAGTTTATCGACGCAATGGCCCAGGTATTGGAGGGCTCTGATCGCTTCGAAGAAATACATGTCACCGAGTTTCCCTGGGATCAGTCCTACGACCCTGAAATGTTCAAGACGTTGTTTCGATCAGCCTCAAGTTATTCAAAGTTGGATGGTGGCTCTAAGAGAAACATCGATGACGAGCTCGATGTCTATGTCGATGGGTTAGCCGGAGACCCAATCATCCACTATCGAACCTGTCTCATCGAGGCGACGGTTAGTGACGCATAACATAAAGTTGAGGCAGACCAGACAACTTGCCACTCCGCCTGCTTGCGCATGCTCCGCGCCGGAACGACCAGGCAGTATGGTCAGGCGTTGTGTGCACCAGGGCTTTCGCGCATGACATGGGAAGAGCTAGGTTCGATCGGCGAAATAGTGAGCGCAATTGCAGTGCTGATCACGCTGGTGTACCTCTCTTATCAACTTCGAACATCAAACAGACTCGAGTCCGCAAAGCATCTTGATGTGCACATGGATCGTATCCGGGACTTTAGGATGCGACTCGCCGAAAATACTGAACTCTCTGAGATTTGGCACAAGGGCAACTCTAATCAGAATCACACCGTTGAGGAATCAGAGAGATTTGCACACCTGGCTTATACCTATATCTTCATCTGGCGAGATGCATTCGAGAGAGCGCGAATCCTGAAAGGAATTGCTGACCCAGATCGCTATGTTGACGGAATCCTATATTGGCTAAACCTTTGGCCAGGATTACGCGAGTATTGGGACGAAACAATGGGAAAGGCAAAAGGTCCTTACCCTGACGCCGTTAACAAACGCATTAAGAGTCAAGACGCTTAAAATGTGGTTGAAGCCGCTCGCTTCGTTCTTACCAACAAAGTCTCTGCGGTCTGGCGCGCCCTGGTCATACGCGACCCTGAAAAAATATGAATTACATTTTGATCCTCGGCTTCTTTACCGCTTAACTGGGGATATATGGCAAGCATCCAAATCTAGGTAAACATGACTGAAGCAGAGATAATTCAATCCTCAACCGCTCTGACTGAAATCTCTGCGACAGCAACTGCAATCTATTTGTCACTCATCAGCGGTTATCTTGTAGTCGCGTATGTAGCAGGTAAAAACTTGGACAAAACGCAGCTTGTAGTGGTGAATGTTCTTTTTGTGGCTGCTGCTGAATGGCACGCCTTTGCAAGCGCGCTTTATGGCTCCCAGGGTCAGGCGATGGCCGCAAGACTGCAGACGGCGGATATTGAAGGCGGCGCGATGCCGTTAGTCATTTTTTGGGGTTGGTTTGTGTTTCTGTCTCTGGGGGTGATTGCATGTCTCTACTTTATGCACAAGACCCGCAAAGGTGCCTGACGAGTGAGTCAGATGTCTAAGTTCAAAAAGACCAGGCAACCTGTCACTCCCTTTGCGTACACAAGCTCCTCGCCAGAAACTTTCGGCGTCTTAGCGTTTTGTCAGGTGTAAAAGAGCATCATGGATATAGAAGCACTTAATGCAGTTATGGACCTCTTGAACCAGACTCACGAGTTTGGTGAGTCTATCTGGTCAAGAATAGAATTTTGGACTGGAATATCATTCGGCATGATTGCATTGGCCTATATTGCGCCCAATCGACTGACTCCCGCTACGACGGTGCTGGTCGTGCTTTTGTATATTGGATTCAGCGTGTCAGTCGTTAGCAATATTCAAACTGACCTTGAAAGAGCGGAAGTGTACGGTCGTGATGCTGTTGCACTTGCGGAAGAGAAAAATATCAAAACAGGCGCGGTTGAGCTTACCCGGCAATACATGATTTCAGGCGGTTCAAAACTGGAAGCCTTCTCCTTCATCTATATCCCGGGCTTACTATTAGGCACAATCGGTTACCTGTGCTGGACTTCTTATTCTTATCACGTCAGAACGAAACGAGATTCCTGACATGCCACTGAAGAGCATTTGATCAGGTGTTACGCGCCATGAGGACACCCACAATAAAAGAGCTGCATGCGATAGAACGTTTGCTCGTCGCGAGCGGACTGCCGACAGACGATCTGTCAGAGCAGGACCTATCGCTCTTTAGGATTGAAGGCTCGGGTGATGATCTAACGGCGGTCGGTGGTCTTGAGAGGCTTGGTAACACCGCGCTCGTCCGTTCTATTGCCACTTCCGAGGCTATGCGAGGTCGCGGCATTGCTGGCGAGATTGTTAAAGCATTAGAGGAGCTCGCAGCCAAAGAGGGTTTCGAGAACCTCTATTTACTCACGGAAACCGCAGAACACTATTTTGAGTCGAGGGGTTACTCGCCGGTGCGCCGGTCTGATGTTCCCGAGTCAATCCGAGGCAGTCGCCAGTTTTCGTCATTGTGTCCTGACAGCGCAATCGTTATGCACAAACGAGTAAGCGCCTGAGAGCATCGAACGCATTGGGCCACTGGATTGGAATACTTCAGACGATGATGATGAAGATTCGTGAAGAAACCTGACGAACAGGTTAAGCCGTTCCACCTCCCTTGTGGTTTGCCACTGCCTGTCATGTATGTTCTTGTGTTTCAACGAACTCCAGATTCAATTCGGATTGAATTGCTTGGATAATCTGCCGCCTAACCTTCTGTGCCCGAAT
This sequence comes from Pseudomonadales bacterium, assembly GCA_963921285.3. GTDB lineage: Bacteria > Pseudomonadota > Gammaproteobacteria > Pseudomonadales > Azotimanducaceae > UBA9659. The sequence goes on along the minus strand of CAWUFD020000015.1, from coordinate 2,491,964 downwards.
CCTCCTCCACTCAAAGGGTTCACCAAAGGTGGGGTCCTTAAACTCGACACCAGCGAATAGCACTGCTGACTCATAACGAGGTACTACGTGCCAATGCACGTGCGGATTCGGCTTACCGTCAAGATAAGGTGGATCTGGGTTGTGTTCCCTATAGGCCCAGTTCTTCAGGCACGATAAGTTCACAAGTTTTGCCCCAAACGTAACCTCGAGCGCGGGCTCCAGCTCCGAAACAACCTCTTTGAAACCCTGCCATTCAACGTCATTCAGATCCGCCATTCTTGCGACGTGTCTCAGGGGCGCAACAATGCAACTTCCCAGACCACTCTGGTCAGGATGCAAAATCACCTTCCATTCGTTGGTGAAGGCTATCGTCTCCCCATCGTTTTGTGGCGCTGTGCAGGTGATGCAGATTCGGTTGAGTTCTGTGTCTGGTGTACGTAAAAATGCCTTCATGCTGGCATTGTTCCACAATTCGTTGAGAGCCACATACGTGCACTTGAAGTCGTTTCTTCGCCTGAGGCTCTGTCACTGCGTGACGATGTCACGCCGATCATCTGGGTGTTTGTTTTGCGTAGCCGTGCAATAGAAATCTGTCCTTTCCATGCCGACATGCAGGATGATGTGGCGTCGTTGATCACTGCAGGCCTCACCGATCGCTGGGGATCATACGATCCATCCTATAACCCTGATCTGCTTGATATCGCAAATCACTATCAGAATGACGAAATGATTGTTGCCGTCCTGGATAGTCAAATAGTGGGTGCCGGTGCGCTGCTTCAAGAAGCGTCAAAAACAGGGCGAATCGTTCGAATGTCCGTCAAGAAGGATCAGCAGAAATCAGGAATCGGCAAAAAGATTCTGAGACACCTTGAGATGATGGCGATTGCACGTGGATATGAATCGGTCGTGCTGGAGACGACTGAGACATGGCTGGATGCGATTAAGTTCTATGAGTCTCAAGGTTATAAACTACAGGAGTACCGGAATGGAGATGCTCATTTCTCCAAAAGGATGGCAACCTAACGTGAAGTTGAAAGTGTTCACGATAAGCTGTGAAACTCGAGTTGATCCGCGACGTGGCCGTCTGAAAGGACGCTAGATGTCTTACGATGCGCTAACCAGTGTCGCTGAGATTGCCATTACGATGGCAGGCTTTGCAGGCCTGGCTTCTGTGTTTAAAGCGCAGGGCAAGCTGGGCTCAGAAGAAATTCGGCGGGTGATCTATCTCGTTGCGGTCAGTGTCACCGTAGTTGTGACTGCTTTAATGCCCGCAGTTATCTCAGGTATGGGTTTTTCAGATACGGTCGCGCTGGAGATTAGCTGTGCTGCCTTAGGTCTTGCTTCCATTGTGTTTGCTACAAACGCGATGTTTTCAGTCGTGCGAAGTGTGATAACACCCCTCTACCCAAAAACAACTTACCTCCTGATCACGCTGATCTTTTGCCAGGGCGGTGCGCAGCTAATCGCAGTATCAACAGAACTGCTGGGCGCATCGGTAGGCCTGTTGTTAGCAGGTCATGTGGTTTTATTACTGTTATCTGTATGGATTTTTGTCACCACCATTGTGTGGGCTAAGGATGTCTAGCGTGCGGTTTAAGTCGATGTGGCGCGACCGATACTTCCTGACCTGGTATTGGGTGGCGTTATGAACTGGGATGCAGTTGGTGCAATTGCAGAATTAACCGGCGCGATCGTTGTGATAGTGACGCTCGGCTACCTCGCGATTCAGGTACGTCATACAAAAACAGCCCTATCGGATCAAAACCGCTTAGAGAGGTCCCGTGCAGTCAGGGAGATGGCTTTAGCGGTTGTTAACAATCCTGAACTTGCTTCTGCCCAGATGAAAAACTGGGGCCTGGAGTCCTATTACATCGAGTTGGGAAACAAGCAGGGTATGTCCCCGGAGCATGCAATAACCGTCGATTGGGCGAACAGTTATTACTATTGGATGTATTGGGGCCAATATCGGTCTACAACGAATGATGATGACCTCGAAGAATTGAGGCATGTGCTTACAGCTTTCGCATCTGTCCCTGGAATGAAATCAACCTGGAACGATAGCCCGATGGTACGACCATTGCTCGATCCTGACTTTGTGAAGTTTGTCGATGTGGTGATGGACGCAGCTGGAAGAAATTGAATTGGAAAAACGAAGCCGGTACGGAGCAACGTGTTGAAGCGGTCGGTCATTCGATGGCACGTTGTGTTCTGGACGGTTTAATGTCAGGCGCCTTTTCGGCTAATCAAAGATAGGGGTGAAAATGGACATGGCGGAGTACTACTCGGTTCAGATGGAGATACTTGCCCATGTGAGCAATGTATTTGAAATATGGCTGGGCTTTACGTTCGCCGCTGTGGCAGCGTTTCACCTGGGTGCAGAACACTTAACGAAGGCACTGTTTCGAGTCTCCCAGGCCTTGTACTTAATGGCCTCTCTACTATTCGTTATCAGGTACTTTGCGCTGATGGGCTTTTTGGGGCAGATCAGTGAAAGAATCATTGACGCTGGAGGACAACCACTTGCCCTGCCAACTTACTTCGGCATGACAATTGTATTTCTGATCGTAGTCATCTTTGTTACCGGCACCCTGATGACAATCGTTTTCTCAAACCATCGGTTTAAGAATCGAGTTACCTGACATGCGCGTGAAGCTAGTTGGATTGTCACAAGGAAACCGACACGAATTTGATGCATGGGGTTGGAGAAGGTAGGTACCTGGGAGTAACGAACGATGCAACTGATCGCGCGATATGAAGACGCGCTGGAGGCGGAAGATGTCGCAGCTCGATTGGAGCATGCAGGTATTCTCGCTTACGTGTCCTCTGTTAACTCACATCTGTTCGGAAGAATTCAAACCGGTGCACTTAAGGTTGGGCTATGGATAGTCCTTGAGCACCAATATGAAGATGCGTTGGCTTACCTTCAGGATGAAGAACACGATATTACTACCGCGCTCTCCGCACAAGAAATTGAAGAGTTGAGGTCGCGAACGCAGTCAGCCTCCTATGATTTCTTTAACCGCGTTTTGATCTATGCAGCAGGGTTCATCTTAGTTGCGGGTGCTGCCTTGTGGTACGTTGTCAGGAACCATGTGTAAGAACAATGATACGTAAAGCCACCACAGATGACTGTGAAGATCTGGGCAGAGTGCACGTTCTATCGTGGCAACAGGCTTACGCAGATCTGTTGCCCGCCTCATATCTCGATAGCTTGAACCCCATTGAACGAGCAAAGAATTGGTCTGAAGCTTTGGATGCTGGTGCGAATGTGCTGCTGGATGTAGACGGCTCCACACTTGCAGGCTTTGCCGCTTTTGGTGAATGTAGGGACGATGATGCCAGGCTAGATTGGGGAGAACTGGCGGCGATATATTATCTGGAGAGCTATTGGGGGAATGGTAGAGCGCAGCACCTTTTCCAGGTGGCCAAAACCTCCCTGGAAGCGTCAGGCTTCGCGCGCATCACATTGTGGGTTCTCGAAGGCAATGATCGCGCAATAAAGTTCTACCGAAAGAATGGATTTGAGTTTGATGGTAAAACGCAGACAGAGGATAGAGGTGATTTTCAAATGACAGAACTTCGAATGGCCATTGTCTGCTCGCCCGCATAAGCGTTGCTAAACGTCCATGGAAACATTCCAGACAATTGCCGAGATATCAGCCACGTTTGTTGGTCTTGCCGGCATTGTCATTGCAGTTTCAACGAGAAATGTAGATCGAAAAACTGATAACACGCTTCTGGGCATATTTGCTGCTGCGCTCAGTGCGTTGTTCTTCGCTTTCTTTCCTGAACTTATCCTTGGAGGCTTTCCGGAGAGTCACTCAGACTGGAGACTCGTCTGTGGTGTATTCGGTGTCTTCCATCTTTTAGTTTCTGCGCCCGCTGTTTTCATCCCTCAGAGGCGAACCAGAGAGGAGGCGATTCTGGTCGTCCTGTCTCAACCATCGATTTGGTTAAAGATTGCAGTTGGTGCGGGGTTCCTGCTTCCTTACGCCTACCAGATCTACCTGTTAGGTTTGATATGGATGCTTGGTGTTTCGATGTTCTACTTTGTTCGCTATGTGTTCCGAATGAGTAGTCAAATTGAAGGCGAGGGCTGATATGCGGGTTAGATTCGAAAACGAATTTATTGAGGCGCGGTAATGACAGCACTAGAATGGACGTCGGTACTCGGAAATCTCGGGGAGTTCGTAGGCGCGATCGCGGTAGTCGTTACTCTGGTCTATCTTGCAGCCCAGGTGAGACTCAACAAGCTTGCAACCGAAGCGAACACTCGACAGCTGGAGGAACTGCGCCGGTTGAACCTGGTTGAAAACTATATGCGAAGATCCGAGCGAGTTGAGCGAGGTTATACCGATACAGCGGTTTCCAACGAACTGTCACTGCTCAGTTTCAAGGCAGCAAAAGATCCCAGCAGTCTTGATGAATTCGAACAAAACAGGCTGCGCGACTATCTTCACGCGCACATGCATAGGCTGGATTCACAGCACTACCAGTATCAAAACGGCCTGCTGGATGAGGAGGGGTACGCGAACCTGAGAAGAGTACTTAAACATTGGGCGCCCATATGGCGTCAACTCGGTATAGATGTACCTCGTGAATCATTTAGGAAGGAAATTGAGGCCATCCTGGCTGAGGTCCCAGCAAGTGACTAACATGACTTCTTTATGCAGCGAACTTAGCTTAAGAATGAAGCGATCTAAGTTGGCTAAGAAAATTCAGATAGATGAAGCTGCAAGGATGAATAATCCTCAGAAAGTGTTAACGCAGGGTTGCACATGAACCCAGAAGAACTTTATCAAGTCCAGGTGGCACTGATTGCTAACATCGAAGGCATCTTCCAGACCTGGATTGGTTTTACGTTCGCAGCGATTGTTGCTTTTCATTTCGCTAGCGAAAAACTCAACGCCTTCCTTTTGTCCTTGATTATCACCATCTATTTGCTCGCATCGTTTGTTTTTGCCAGCAGGTACGTGCATGTGGGCGTTTCCATCATGCACTACAACGAGATGCTGATTGCAGGCGGGCATGCTCCTCACCCGGTGCTTCCACCAGAGATTTCGTTCGCCATGTTGGTGCTTTTCATCGTGGGCACATTGGGAACAGTGGGCTATGGGATATACGCGTACAGGAAGGGTGGTTTGTCATAAAAGTTCTGGGCGCTGTGGCCGTCACCGACGAGGCGGTGGTGCTGAGCCCAGCGTAACGGGAGGTATCTAGTGAAAGTTGACGGAAGCTGTCACTGTGGAAGTGTAACTTTTGACGCCGAGATCGACCCCAATCAGGTTGTGATCTGTCATTGTAGTGACTGCCAGACGTTTTCCAGCGCACCCTATCGTGTCAGTGTGTTTGGCGTCCTCTCGGAGAACTTTGAACTGCATGGTGTACCTAAGATCTATACCAAGATTGGCGGTAGTGGCAAAGAAGTCCAGATTGCCTTCTGCACAAACTGCGGCACCGCGCTGTACTCGACGAAAAACAACATCGATGGACCATTCAACCTACGTGTCGGTGCGATCAAACAGCGCGCGGAACTGCCTCCCAAGATGCAGGGATTCTGCGGGTCCGGTTTACCCTGGGCAATGAATATCGATGATATTCACAAGATCCCGGAAACAGGGGTGTAAGGTGATGAACTGGGATGCGATTGGAGCATTTGCCGAGCTGTTGGGGTCGATCGCCGTTCTGGTGACTATCATCTACCTGGCTCGCCAGATAAAGCAGAACTCCGATATTGCCCGCGTTGATGCCTACCGTGACATGCAAAAGCAGTGGAGTGAAATGAGAGAACGCACGATGGATCGTGACAACCTTGATGTCATTACGCGTGGCCTGCAAGGCATGGCTAACCTGGATGATTATGAGAAAGTCAGATTTCTGAAGCTGATGGGTGATGAGTTCGCTTTCCTCGATACAGTGATGTTGATGGAAAGAAAAGGCTTACTGGATGCTGAGTATGAAGTGGTCGAGAAATTTGGTGCCTATTACAAAAATGTCCTCAAACAGCCTGGTGCGTTGGAGTTCTGGGACACGATCAAAGATGGAACAAGCCCCTACCTGGTGGAATGGGTCGAAAAGAACAGTAATAACTGAGAAGGCCTGCACCTGATGCTAGAGAGATTCAGTCATATCATTCAGATCATATCTGGCATCGTCCTCATCGTCGGCGTCGTCCTCGTCATCTGGCAGATTCGTCAGACAGAACGGTTAACCCAGGCGACGCTGGCTGACACCTACTTCGATAAAGTCATCGCCCAGGCGGCTGCAGCAGCAGGTGAAAACCCGATGGCGGCTTATGCAAGGATGTGTGATAAAGAAACGCCGCTGTCGTTCGAAGACGCGCTGGTGTTACATAACCTTTTCCTGCAGCGCTACTTTCTTGCAATTTCCACTATCGTCGTTGGCAATGTAGCCGCCGATGGTTTTGGAACCGGGTTGGCGGCCTCGAATGATCGGGTTGAGAGGTTGTTTGTGAGCAACATGAATCTGGTGATTGCAACTGAGTATGGCAGAGCCTGGTTCGAAGAAATGGATGTGCCACCTGATCTCAGAAAGGCAGTTGAGGCTTCTCCCTATTATCAAAATACCTGCGAAGACATGGGCATTATCCAAAGGATGATTGAAACTCGAATAAAAGAAAAAGCGGGTGAGGCAACCGACGGTGATAATTAGAGACCTGCTGGAAACCATTGGGGTTCTTGCGGTTGTGGTGTCACTCGTTTTTGTCGGCTTGCAACTCCGTCAGGAACACGTGTACGCGCAAGGTGAACAGTACCAGGCTCGATCTGAAATGAGGCTCGCCAATTTACGGTCGATGATCGAAAGCGAAGTTGCACTGGGTGCCATCGCCAAAAGAAATGGCTTCACCGATACCGGCAGGTTAACGAAAGAGGAGCAGGCCTTTGCTTTGCTCGGTAGGGAAATTGGGCTGGCATCGTGGGATAACGTGCACTACCAGTACGAACTCGGTCTTCTCGACCATAGCTACTGGACGGCGGCTCGGGAGCGTGTCAAAGATGAATTGCGCGATCCGGTGCGTCGCCAGTTCTATGAAGACGCTGGGCAGAGGGAGACCTTTCAGGCTCTGGTGCAGCAACTTGTTTCAGAGATTGAAGAGTAGGCTCATGGTCTGAGCTTGATGTGAGCTTGCAGAGTAATGACGCGGCAAGTTTGGTTTTACAGGGAGAGATGTATGAGTAAGGATGTTAAGCAACTGATCGAGAGCTACTATCAAGCGAGGTTGAAAAACGACCATCAAGCTTCACTCGAGTTTTATGCGAGTAATGCCTCTGTTGAGTACGCCGGCGATACATCCGCGAGCAGCTTTGCAGGAAGCGCTGATGGGCGAGATGAAGTTGAAGCTCGAATAACGGCTGTAATCGATACGTGGATCTGGCTTGGCTATGAGTTTGACTCAGTAGTTGTTGACGGATCATCGGCTGCAGTGCTTTGCAGCATCAAGGTTCAGCACGTACCAACAGACAGCGTCTATGATTCCCAGCTGTTCGATCTTTTTGAGTTCGACGATGCAGGCAAGATTGTGCGCCAGGTTGAGTTCGCTGACACGGCGTTGATCGAGAAGGTTGGGCGATCCGGCTGAGATAGCTTTTGGATTATTCTGGCGGAGTTTGTGCTGGTCACATAACACGGGTGAACAATGATAGAGATTCTTGGCGACCTGGGAGACTTCATTGGTGGCATAGCTGTCGTAGGATCGTTGATCTATCTGGCTGTGCAGATTCGAAGCAACACGCGGTCCAATCAATCGCAGGCACTCGCTCAGTGGGCGAACTTCGCATCCCTCACCAACGATCATGTTATTCGGGACAGGGGGTTCGTCGAAATCATGTTCGAGCGGTTCGCCGATGAAAACTGGGACCCAACTGATCCTGACACCGTGAGAGTCGGCATGTGGCTGGTTCAGATGTAAACCAATCTTCAGACCATCTACTACCTGGTTGAAAACGGGACCATCGGAAAAGAGTTTATTGAAGCCCAGATTCCCTATGTAGAAACAGTGATGTCCCAACCAGGCGTAAAAACCTGGTGGTCAACGGAAGGCAGGCGAACCTTCACGCAGCAGTTCGTGACGTTTATCGAGAGCCACGGTTCTTAAGTGTTACGAGATGCTGATAGCGTTTCGACATCCTGAGTAACAAAAGGTCCCAGGCAATGGCTGATACATGGAACACGGAAAATTGGGATGTACTGGTAAATGGTGACGCGTGTCCGGTGTGTGAGCTGGTGCGCGTGGATCTGTCCGAGGCAGAGGATGAAAACGGCATTGCCATTGCGGATCTATCTTTCAGCCGCCTCTTTCTGCAGAAAAACCAGTTTGTGCAGGGTTACTGTGTCCTTATGTGTCATCGTCATGTGATTGAGCCTTACGAGCTGACCGCCGAAGAGCGTGCAAGATACTTTGACGATGTGGCGCGGGCGGGCCAGGGACTCCAGAAGGTGTTCAACGCAGACAAACTAAACTACAACATCCTCGGTAATCTTGTTCCGCATCTACATACCCACCTGCTGCCGAGGTACTTTACTGATGCAGCACCTAACCGTCCGATTGATCCGGGTTTGAAGGGCCATGAAGTGTTCCTGTCAAAAAGCGGTTACGAAGAGCGTGCCGGTTTAATCCGGGCACAACTTGGGACTGATACGTGACATGAAGATCCTCGAGGCGACGAATAACGATATTGAAACTCTGTTCAGGTTGGACCACGTTGCACACGAGGAACAGGAACGCAGGGAGCTGATCGAGAGAGCGATACAGGATCAACGTGCCTGGGTCTTATTACCAGGAGAAGCCGGGATAGCAGGCTATGGCGTCATTACGCACGAGTTCTTCGGCCGTTCCTTCATTGAGTTGATCTATATTGATGAGCAGCATCGTTCAAAAGGTTATGGCCCGGCGCTGATAGCGCACCTCGAAAAACACTCGCGCTCTGATGACATCTTCACGTCAACCAATGAATCCAACACACACATGCAGCACGTACTCGCGAATCTCGGATATGAACGTTCAGGCACGATCTTTAATCTTGATCCGGGAGACCCGGAACTTGTTTATGTTAAGCAGTCAGTTCGTCCGCATGGAGACACCCTGTGAGCGCTGAAACACTTGAGGGAAGTTGCCTGTGCGGTGAGGTGGCCTACGTGGTGACGACCCAGGTGAGGCATTTCTTCCAGTGCCATTGCGTACAATGCAGGAAAACAACCGCTTCAGCCTTTGCTGCAAATCTGATTGGAGACCCCGCCGAGATCAACTGGAAGTCTGGTGAAGACAACCTGAGAAGGTTTGATCATCCTACTCGTGGTTTCACGCAGGTATTTTGCGGTAAGTGTGGCAGCGGTCTGCCGTTCGTTGATCCCACCGGGGAAATGTTGTTCGTGCCCGCAGGTACCCTGGACAACGAACCGTTAACCAGCCCGGAAGCAAATATCTTCTGGAGCGAGAAAGCGTGTTGGTACGAAGATGGTGTAAAGGCACCTCGTCAGGCAACATTCGACGATGCATGACCAAAACTGGAGACAGATATGACGAACGCAGAAATCATTCGCAACTTCATCGAAGCCTGGAGTCGATTGGATGCTGATGAGCTGGCTGAGTACTTTGCAGAGGACGGCTGTTATCACAACATCCCCGCGCAGCCGGTAACCGGCAAGGAAAATGTGCGCAAGTTCATCCAGGGCTTTCTCTCCACATGGACTGAAACGGATTGGGAAATCCTGAACCTGGCTGAGCAGGATGGTGTTGTCTATTGTGAACGCATTGATAAAACAAAGACGACACAGGGCGACGTTGATCTTCCATGCTTCGGTGTTTTCGAGATGGCGGACGGGAAGATATCAGTCTGGCGAGATTACTTTGATATGAATACGTTTATGAGTGCGATGAAAGGATAAAGGCGGCCTGACATTGGTTCATAGCTCATGTTCACACAGCAGAATCTGCACCTGAGCCTGTCTTCGCTCGGGGTGCTGGATCCGGGTGAGATTTTTGACGCGCTTCACGCCGAGTACACAGGCCAAGGTCGTCACTATCACTCGGACACCCATGTTGCTGAATGCCTGCGGCACCTCGAAAGGCTCCGACACCTTGCCCTGCAACCGGAAGAGATTGAGGTTGCCATCTGGTTTCACGACGCCATTTACGACACCCGCAAAAATGACAATGAAGAGCAGAGCGCTGCCTGGGCGGTCAGGTACCTGGATGACGCGGGTGTAAACCCTGACGTAGTGTCTCGGGTGGAAAACATGATTCTTTGTACGAAAACCCATGTGGCGGACACGGAAGATGCAGAACTGATGCTCGATATTGATCTCGGCATTCTTGGCACGACCCAGGAAATCTTCGAGTCCTATGACGAGGCGATTCGCCGCGAATACCACTGGGTGCCTGAAGCTGACTACCGTAAGGGCAGGACTGCTGTCCTGGCGTCTTTTCTCGAGCGAGATACGATCTACAAGACCGAAGTGTTTCTTGATGAATACGAAAAACAGGCCAGGGAAAACTTACAGAGAAAGATCAGTACTTTATCCAGCTGATTTGTCCAATTATCGAAGTGCCATAAGAGGCCATGAGAAGTGCCAGGAGACATAGATGAAATACCATCAAGGCAGGCTCATCGATCACATCGGTTTGCGAGTCTCAAACCTTGAGCGGAGCAAAACGTTTTATACCGCGATCCTGGACGCGCTGGGTAAGAGTGACGCGTTCGGTTTTGATGAATCCGGTTTCTATTTTGATGAATTCTATGTGGCTGAGAGCGAGTTTCCGGTAACAGGCCTGCACCTGGCATTCCAGGCGGACTCCATTGAAAGCGTACACGCCTTCTATGAAGCGGGGCTCAGTGCCGGCGGTGAGGACAACGGCAAGCCGGGCTATCGGCAGTATCACGCTGCCTATTACGCCGCGTTCCTGATCGATCCTGATGGCAACAACATCGAGGCGATCTGTGATGTGGGCGCGGTGCGATCAAGCCCATCTGTTATTGTCAGCAGACCGGATGAGACGTAAGCGAGGTTAAGGTTTTGATTATTGGGGCAGCATTTTTGGAGAGAGCTTCCGGTGAACCATGATTTGCGGCGCTGGCGGCGGACGCCGGATCGAAGCGGATGCAACAGGGCAGTGCGATGACCTGGGAAGCGATCAGTGCAATTGCAGAGGTCTGCGGGGTAATCGCCGTCATCGTGACACTGGTGTACCTCGCAATTCAGATAAAGCAGAGCACCGTTGCCATGAGAGGCACGACCATCAATGCCGTAACTGATCGAATTTTCCAGGAGCAGCGTTGGGCCGCAGACCTCGCTGATACGTTTGCAAAATTCCACGATCCTGATTCGCTGACAGTGCCGGAAAAAATCAGGTACCTGAACTGGATCAACTCAGGATTACGCAATCGGCAGAACGAGTACTTTCTCTACAAGCAGGGTTCGCTGGATGAGCAGGTGTGGCAGGCGTCAGTCAGCATGATTCCACTTTTCCTGTCGGAACCTATCGCGCGTAAGTGGTGGGACGAAAGCAAATCACTCTTTGCGGATGACTTCAGGAAGTTTGTTGACAGCCTTGTTAAGGAGGTTGACTGATATGCAGAATCAGACAGAGTGGAATGGTCATCTACATGAGTTGTTTGGGTAATGTCTGAAGCGGAGATTCTGGCTGAACTCGCCACTCGAACCCAGATGGTCTGGAACTACCTGCAATGGTGGGCAAGTATTTCTCTTGCGATCATCGCGACCGGATACCTGACGTCAGATCGGCAGCTCACAATGCCAATGCTGGTACTACTGCTTGGGGCTTATACGATGTATAGCTTGATGATCCTGCTTGCGGTGGGAGCGCAGACCGGTTTTGTTGTTACATCAATTGACGCGCTACTTGCTTTGGACGCATCAGGTTCACTCGGCCCGATGGGCAAATATGCGATTGAAGAAATCTCAGGCGAAGCAGCAGATTTTCGAGCTATTGTTATCAGGGTGACCCTCGCTATCGTTTACCTGCTAACCGTTGCCTATCCACTATATGCCTCGTATCGCTCGCACCGAGTGAAGGCTGCTTGACGGCAACTCGCGATAAGGAACAAGAAGATGATTGGCTATATCACCCTTGGAACAAATGACCTGGAACGTGCAGCGGCCTTCTATGATGAGTTGTTTGCTGAGATCGGTGCCAGGCGAACCATGACCGACGTGCGGATGCTCGGCTGGGGTACGTCCCCGGAGAAGACGATGTTCTCTGTGATTGAGCCTTACGACGGTAACGATGCGACTGTGGGTAATCGTGTGATGATTGCGTTCAACGTAGAGACGCCAGCCAATGTTGAAAAGGTGTATGCGAAAGCACTGGCACTTGGCGCAACCGACGAAGGACACCCCCACGATCGTGGATCATCGATGGGATTCTACGGTGGCTATTTCCGGGATCTGGATGGAAACAAGCTGGTAGCTTACTGTTTGGGTTACAGTCCACCTGACTGATTGTCTCGACAACAGAAATCGAAGTCCGTCGGCAACGGTAAGTTCTAACAAACTGGTTAAGCTGCGCCTTGCAGCATTTCGGGGTGACGTGGGATGATGGATCGTAATATCTACCAGGACATGGACCAGGCTGAGCTGATCCAGACAATGTACCTGATGCGAGAAGCCGCCAGCATGGATGTCGCCATGTACATGACGGCTTTTTTTGCCTATGTGGCTACTGCGTACTTCGTCGGTAAGCGCCTATCCATCTTTCAGCTTATTGTGGTTTCCATCATGTACGTGGCGTTCATGGTGTTCAACATCATGGGGATCAATTTCCTGTTGACCCAGTTCAACCTGATAAGCGGCATCATCTGGCCTGAGACCGCCGGTTTTGACACAGGTACGGCATTTTTGACGATACTGATTCTAGGCCTGATCCTGAGTCTTGGATTTATGATTGAGGTACGGTTGCGAGGTACAGAAGAGCCTGAACAGGAATAGAGTAGGGGCGAAGCTGTGTCTGTCTTAGAAATCATCATTGCTGCACTCGCCGTTTACGTTGTTCTTCTCTTGTTATTGGAAACCGTACTGTGGAGAGTCCAGCCTGATATAGAAAATGTTGTAACGCTGTTTGTGGAGCAGGACGGCTCCACGTTTGCCCGTAAGCTTTTCGGCTTTGAGCACGAGGGCAGGTTATACGTGTCTTCCAATCATTGGTTCCGGCAGTGGTATCACGCTGTACTCGAAAACCCTACGATTGACGTGGACAGGGCAGGCGAGCGGACGCCTCACGTGGCAAGCCCCGTCGAAGGAGCTGAACTTGCTGAAGTAGCACGTGAATACAAGATGGGTTTTATGTTCGGTTGCTGTGCGGATTTGCGCCACGTCGTTTCCTAAGGCTGGATCCGTCGCCCTAATTTTATGAGATCTGCGTACCCCGTGGTTCATCGCCTGTAAAGGTCATCCCAGACTATCCCGTATGCCGGACAACCCTTAAGCGTTACTGCAGCGTCGCTTCAAGTTCCTGAGTCCGAACATAAGCGCTGCGCTGGCACAGTTTTTCCCAGTAGTTTTCGAAGGCGGGGCGGCTTTCGATGGTGCCAAACTGCAAGCCAAACCCGATCTGGGAACCAACATAAACGTCCGCGGCCGTAAACGCATCGCCTGCAATATAGGATTGTTTCATCACTGCTTTTTCAAGCACATCAGTCACTCTCCCCAAACTGCCATAGCCGATGGTGGCCTGGAGTTCAGTGGGTATCTCGATACCCAGCATCTTATCGGTGATGGCGGCTTCCAGTGGTCCGGCGGTAAACATTAGCCAGCGATAGTAACTGCCTCGCTGTCCGAGAGATGGCGCGAGATTCGCTTCCGGAAAGGCGTCGGCCAGATACAGGCATATCGCAGCCGCCTCGGTGACAACGGTATCACCGTGAACAATCGCAGGGACCTTGCCCATGGGATTGATCTCGAGATATGCCCCTTCCTGGCTTGTAGTGCCGGCCTCGACAACGTTGATGTCATAGGCCGCACCGGTTTCCTCCAGCATCCAGCGAACGATGCGCGCCCTGGTCCCTGGGCTGGTATAGAAAGTAAGTGCGCTCATAGGAACCCCCTGCAAATATCTGTGATTGTAGGTAGCTGCTGCTGACACCCTGATGTCAGCAACGACAAATTGCACTGGTTGCGCGCGGATGAAGCCGGCGCTACGATGATAATTGTGCGATAGAGCGCCGCTGATCCGCAGAAAGGGCTGGCCCCATCTACACCTTCTTTTTCGACCTCTTTTCGGTCCAAAGCGCGGATGTTGGACCTGATGAAAGGAGGGCGATATGCCTGCTACTGATTCAATTCACGTCACCAAATTTAAAGCCCGCGCAAAAAGTCTGCTGAAGTCAGTGCGTGCCGGGGAAGCGCAAGCGCTTGAGGAGATAGCACCGTATTTCAGCGATGCGCAATCACTGAAGCTAACCCAGGCGCAACTGGTTGTGGCGCGAACCCTCAACTGCGACAGCTGGCGCCAACTGGTGCAGAAGGACGATTGGCTCGCTTGCTCGTTCTGCAAAAAATGGCAGTATGAACTCAGGAAACTGATCGCGGGCCCGGATGTTTATGTATGTGACGAGTGTGTCGAGCTGTGTAACGAGATCATTCGCAATGAAGATGCCTGAGCGCACTGACTGTTTTCCTGCTGGGTGCGCCTTCACCAATCGGTTGGGTAGCACAGCTTCAGAAACATTCGGAGAGGTTGAGTAAACCGTGGAAGAATTTCACGGCTGCAAGGTTGCCCTCTTTCAGGATGACAAGATCCTGGTGTTCCTGCGCGATGATCTTCCAGAGATTGAATCCCCCGGAATGTGGGATCTTCCAGGCGGCGGTCGCGAAGGTCTCGAATCACCCGAGCAGTGTGTCCTGAGGGAGCTGCAGGAAGAATTTGGTCTGCGCTTCGGTGAAGAAAGACTAACTTACAAAAGGCAGTACTTCCGGGAGTACCAGGGCAGAACCGCCTACTTCTTTGCGGGGCAGATATCCCAGGCAGAGATCGACGCCATCGAGTTCGGTGATGAAGGCCAGTACTGGAAGTTGATGAAAATCGAAAGTTACCTTGTAGACCCCAAATCGGTTCCACGCCATGTGCAACGACTGAAGCACTATCTTGAAGCTGAAGCGGATGGAGCCGGTTGAACATGAACTGGGATGCCCTGGGTGCGATTGCTGAACTGATTGCTGCAGTAGCGGTGGTGGTAACGCTTGTCTTTCTCGCGATACAGATCCGTACCAACAACGAACTGGCGCGCACTGCCAACCGGGACAAAACGGTAGACCAGTTCAATGAGTGGCGGCATCTGCTCGGGTCGAACAAAGCAGTGGCAGACCTCTGGATGCGTGGTTGTCGCGGCGATGATGACCTGGATGAAATCGAACAGTTTCAGTTCGCTGAAATGGCGCGGGCGTTTTTCCTGATGTACACGGGCTGGGAGCGGCGTGCTCGTGAAAGTGGCGCGCTGGAAGTTGTGGAGATTGCCGCCACCAATCTTGCCGGTGAACTGCAGGGCGATGCCCGGGCTGCACTGCGTCAGCGCTGGTCTGATACGGCGGCTGACAATGAGTTCAGCAGGTTGGTTTCTGCAAAACTGGAAGCGATGAGCTGATGTTGCCAGATGAGCTGATCGCTGAGGGGATTCACCTGCGTCCGTTTCGCTTCTCGGATGTGTCGGCGTTTCGCAGTGTGATCAATGATCCTGAGATGGGACTCTACCTTGAAGGCGAACAGCGAGAGCTGACCGAAGATGACGTTTCAGAGATCATTGCAAGGCATTTGCTGTCGGACAAATCAGAACGCCAGGTCTGGGCGGTTACCATCGATGACGAGGTGGTTGGTGCAGTGTCGATTAAATTCTCCAAAACAAACCGCGTTTCAGAGATCGGCTACAGCGTAAAAAAAGATTGCTGGGGGAAAGGCATTGCCCGCAGAGCAGCAAGCGCAGTGGTTGCTGCAGCTTTCGAAGCACACCCTGACCTGCAGCGGGTACAGGCGAACATTCATCCCGAGAACAAGGGGTCAATTAAAGTGGCAGCGTCGCTTGGTATGACCCTTGAAGGGGTACTGCGGTCATATGCGTTTGTCAGGGGCGAGGTTGCCGATGAAGCGATATATGCCGTCACACGATCAGCCTGGAACGAGCAGGCTGGCTGAACCATGGATATCGTGTTCCCGTTGGGCTCGTATCATACCGATGAGGGTATGTCCCAGTGCGGTATGAACAGAATCTCAAAAGCAGCCGAGATACTTCAATCTGACTCTCAGCAACTGGCGGTGATTTCAGGCGGGGTGTTGAACTATGGTGCCCGCGATGCACATCACCCGCATGTTCTTAGGGAGCTGTTGAATCTTGGAGTGGCGCGAGATCGTGTGGTACTTGTGCTCGATGAAGCCACTCACACGGTAAACGAAGCTGCGATGCTTGCAGCATCCCTTAATGACAAACCTCTTCAATCCCTGACGGTTGTCACTTCACTCGTACACTATCCACGCGCTCCCTATATCTTTGCGCACTTCTTTCCGCTTTCCCTGCTCAAGTTTTCGCTTGTCGCGAACGGACTTGAGAAAGACGGGCTTCTGTTCGCACGGAAAAAGGAGCACGACGCGTATCATCAACTTCAGGTACAACGGGGTGTGTATGTGCAAAATGGTGAGTTCATAGAGACGACCTTTGAGCAATCAGCTTTTGATGAGCTGGTTCAGCAGAGGATATCTATAGAACCTGAATCATGAGGAGCGCCGCGAGTTGAAGGGTTACAGCATCAAAAGGTATCGAGTCCCTGGTTGCAGATTGAAGATTACCTGCAAAAGCACAGTGGTACGCTGCTGGAATCAGACTACGACTTGAGCGATTATCAATGAAACATCTGGCGGTGGCGTGTGTCGGCGCGAGATTAGGTTGCTGAAGGAGACCAGGATGTCCACATGTCCCAACTGCCATTCACAGCTGACTGTTGATTGGAGAAAAGCCTCACCACCACTCTACTATCGTTGTTCTTGTGGCGTGCGGGTAAAAGAAAGGTTCTCTGCGCCCTGGGTGATCGTGGCTGGTCTCATCGGAATTGCGATCGGTATCTATGAAAGTTCACCCTATCTGCCTGATGGTGAATTGATGCGTTTCCTAATTCTTATTCTTGGCGCAGGTACCGCGTTCTCTCTTGTCCATTGGTATTGCGGTCTACCAGTTATAGCGACGAATTCAGTTGAGGAGTAGACGATATGACCAGAGTCACCCATTCCTCAGATTGTGGCAATTCCCCTAAGAACCAGTTTGCCGAGACTATCGCGATAGCGCTGGAAAAAGGTGATGTGAAAACCATTTCCGCGGCCGTGGATACCGCCACCCAATGGCAACTTGACGGTGTGTCCCTGCACGAGGATGCAATAGTCGACAAGTTAAAGCAGCGAGCGGCTGCAAAACCCGGGTCGCTTGTGATTGGTCACGTGGTCACCCACGGCAAAAAGGGCGCGGTCAGCGGCGTGTCGAGATTCAAGCAGGGGAACTCGCGTGAGTTCTGTCATGTTATCGAGTTTGCAGACACCAAGTGTGATCGGATAAGTACGGTTAGTAGCTATCACCTCTAAGGTACCAAGGCGATGTTGATCCCTGAGTTGAGGATCCGCGAGGCGACAGCTGACGACGCCTTTGCTCTTGCTCGCGTCATCATTGATGCCACCTACTCAGCCTTCAGGGGGCGAGTCCCGGATGCATGTCTTGAATGGTTGAGTGTGCAAGAGAGCGCAACCAACTGGAAGAGACTGATCGACAGCCACGATGATGATCAACCATTGTCAGTCGCAGAAATTGACGGTCGGGACATCGTTGGCCTGGTGCTGGCGGGTAGAGCTGCCAGCGAGGTGGTAGAGGATCAAGAGATCACCAGGCAATATCCCGTAGAAATATCTTCGCTGCAGGTGGATCCCGCCTGGCATTCAAAAGGGGTAGGGCGTTTGCTGGTGAGACACGCAGCACAGCATTTTTCCCAACGAGGCTATTCTGCCGCGATGGTTCGAGTGCTGGCGGATAATCCTAACGTGTCGTTTTATGAAGGCCTCGGTGCGTTGAAGCTCGCAGAACAGCGGTATGACTGGGAAGGTTACATCACCGCAGAGTTTGTTATGGGATGGTCTTCGATCGAGCAATTGATCCAGGAGACGCGCCTGCCTGAGCATTCATTTTTCAGGTGGATAGATAACTAGGAATCAAGGAGATGACCGATGCAACGGGCAATGATCGCTGCGCTTTCGAAGCGCTTCAATTCGTACAATGACCTGGCAAGATCTATCGAAGCGCATCAGCTGGGTGAAAAGCTCGAAGCGCCGCGACACAAATCGCTGCTCGAGCACTTGTGGTGTGTCGTCGGAGCCAGGGAAAGTTATGCCAGGGCATTGAAGCAGGGCAGTTGGGATGGCTTTGCTTGCTCAATGAGCGAGTACACCCACGATGAAGTCATCGCGAAGCTCGAGTCCTCTGCCAAAGCGGTGATGGAGGCTGTTGATGAGGTTACAGACTGGAATGAAGAACGCGAACAACTGCTGATCGACTTGAGTGAGCATGAGGTGATGCACGAGGGCGGCATCATACGTCACATGTATGCATTCGAGCTTGAGATCCCCGCGTCGGTGAGGTGGGCGTAAACGAACATGACGGAACGAACACCACCTGAGGGATACGAGACAGATACTCAACTGGATATGCAGTATGGCCAGGCGGAAAGCTGGTATCGGCTGGTGGGGCCGCTCTACTACGCCGAGGAGGATGAGCCCGGCCAAAAACGCGTCGCATTCTTTGCGGAGCAGCGTTTCATCAGTTCGATGGGCAGGGTGCATGGTGGCAAGATGTCGTCCTTCATGGATTACCTGCTCTTTTCCACGGCGCGGGCCGCCTGGGGAGAAACTGCGCTAGCGACAGTTTCACTTAACATCAACTTTGTCAGCGCCTGCCCGCCTGGTGTCTGGGTGTATGGCAAAGGTGAAGTGGTCAGGGCAGGTAAAAACATGGCGTTTGTCGCCGGTGAAGCTGTCGCAGAAGACAGAACCATCGTTCATGCCACGGGGACCTTTCGTAAGCTCTGATGACCTTGTTGTGACCGGGACTGCGGAGTATTGTGCATCGAGAGTCCGACGGAGTTGCGTGCAATGGTTCAGGTATCAATCAGCATCGACGTGCCCGACCTGGCCGAGGGTGAGGCGTTCTACTGTAAAGCGCTCGGCTGTTCCAAAAAGCGCGACCAGGGAAACATGTGCATCCTCACTGCCGGTAATACCGACATTTACCTGCTGAAGACCGAAGCGGGCTCCAAAACATCATCAGCGTCCGACGCGGTGCGAAGCTTCGAGCGACACTGGACACCGGTGCACCTCGATTTTGGCGTTGATGACGTCGATGAGGCAGTCAGCCTGATTAAATCCGCTGGTGGTACCGTTGAAGGTCAGGAGTCTGGCGAATGGGGCGCCATCGCTTTTTGTGCAGACCCGTTTGGCCACGGTTTCTGCGTCATCAAAGAATAATCATGTCGTCACCTCAACCCTGCTATCGCGTCTTCTCGATGTGCTCTCGTTTCCCTGTCATCTCGACCGGGTCGCGCTCGACCGAAGAGAGCGAAGCGAACGAAGCGGAGAGATCTGACCCTCGCGATAACCTCCCACTAAACATCCACCCGCAACGCAGATAACCATGCCAACCCTCCACCTCATGGTAGGCCTGCCATGCGCCGGTAAAACCACCTACTCGAAAAAGCTCGAGAAGGAAATCAACGCGCTTCGACTCACGCCAGATGAATGGCACGTCCGCCTGTTTGGCCAGGATGTAGAAGACCCCGATCACAATCGGCGCCACGACACGATTGAAGACTTGTTATGGGGCGTCGCAGCATCGGTGCTTGGTCATGGTATCGACGTGATTGTGGACTTCGGCTTCTGGAAGCGAATCGAGCGGGATGACTATCGATCAAGAGCCGCTAGCCTTGGTGCCTCCACGAAAATCCACTATCTGAGCGCAACCGAAGACGTGCTGCTGCGCCGACTGGATATTCGCAATGACGTTGCCGACCCAGGCGTAGCAAAGATCCCCCGCGAAACACTGATCGAGTGGATGGATCATTTCGAACCACCTGACGAGGACGAGCTGACGTGAGCCCTGCGGAGTTATACGAGCTTTATTACATGGCACAGGACGCGATGGACCGCCTGCTGCAGTTCATGATCACCATATCGTTTGCGGTAGTGATCGCGGCGTACCTTGGTTCCGACAAGTTAAACGGTTTTCTCTATTCGGTGGTCGGTGTGCTCTTCACGCTGGTGTTTGTCATCCTCGGTTTTCGTATGAACACGGCAATAGAAAAGGCAATTGAGTTCCAGGCGAGGCTTGCGGCACACGGGGAGGTGTTCGAAGACTATTCATGGCTCCCACCTGTTTCAGGCGTTACCGGCATACTGCTTTACTTTTGCACTATCGGGTTTCTGTTGTTCTGGTATATCCAGGGAAAGAAAAGAAAGAAGCCGTGAGCCAAGGCTAGCGACCAGAGGCACAGGCGGCAGGCGCGCCCAGGTTTGATTTGTCGCTGATCTGCTCCATGATGGACACTAAACTCCGGTGAATGTGCACGGGAGTAAAAACGGGAGGTGTTATGAAACTGCTATCAGCACTATGCAAATCATCAGCCCCACAAACATGTGGCGGTTGCAAATACCTGTATTCCGAAGGCATCGGGTTCAGTGATGATGATCGCACTGCGACGCGACTCGCCTGTGCACTGGGTAATGCAGAAACCCTGCCGATTGAAATCGATGTACGGCAAAAAATGGAAGCTGGCGTCATCGCGACAACACGCTGCGAGCATTACAACACCGGTCGCATGATCAACCTGGATGTTGCTGGCCGTGATGGACCTGCCCAACACAGTTTTGATGAGGCGCAGGTCAGGGCTGTAGCGGAACACAGTGGTCGTAATCCACTGGGTGAAAGGACTGCCTGGGCGCCACTTAACGAACGGCAATCTTTCTAGGCGGCCACCTTATGTCACTGGAAGATAACAAGAAGAACGCCATGGCGTTCTATGACCTGATGTTCAACCAGAACAAACCCAGGGAAGCGATCGAGCGGTACGTGGGCGATGAATACATCCAGCACAATCCCGAGGTGGGGGATGGCAAGGAAGCTTTTATCGAATACTTCGAACGGATGAACGCGGAGTACCCCGACAAGCGGGTTGAGTTCAAACGCGCATTGGCTGAAGGCGAGTATGTCGTGCTGCACTGCCACCAGGTGTGGCCAGGCGACCACGATTACGCTGGCATAGACATATTTCGTTTTGACGACAATGGCAAAGTCGTGGAGCACTGGGATGTGCTGCAGATCATCCCTGCCGCCTCCAAGAACAATAACTCGATGTTCTGAGGATGTTCTGAGGAAGTATGGCACTCGAAATTACAGAGGATCTCAGGAGCGAAGAACAATCGTTGCTGCGACGGCGCCTGGATGAATTTAATGAACCGATTGTCGGTTCTGCAAACGTCCGGGAGATTGGCCTTGCGATGAGGGATGACGCTGGCGAACTGCTGGGTGGGGTACTCGGTGCGGTCAGCTGGCAGTGGTGTCATATCAACGTGATCTGGGTATCAGAAACGTTACGCGGCACTGGTTACGGGTCTGCGCTGCTGACCCGTGCAGAAGAGACCGCGAGGTCGATGGGCGCAGAATACGTGCAACTGCATACCTTCAGCTTCCAGGCTCGCCCCTTTTATGAAAAACACGGCTACAGTGTACTGGTGGAGAAAAAGGACTTTCCCAAGGGACACTCACAATTCCTGATGTTCAAAGCACTGCAATGAACACCCAGGGTGTCGAGGTCAGGGAATCATCAACCCAGGGTTTCGGCATTTTCACGCTGGGTTTCTTCAAACAAGGGGAGACGATCAGGCAGGTAAACATCATTCGCGAGAACACAGCGAGCGCGCCCCTTCAACCGGACGACGGTGAACTTTTTGAGCACTGCGCCTACCCTGATGGCAAGGTTGTGTTGTATGGGCCGCCTGACTGCTACATGAACCACAGCTGTGAACCCAATGTCTTCTACGACTATACGCAAGAGCCGCCTGTCACCCGGGCGATGCGTGACATTGCCCCCGGTGAGGAGCTTAAGGTTGACTATCTGATCAACAACAGTGGTGGTGACAGCTGGCGTTGTGAGTGCGGCGCAGCGAGGTGCAGGGGTGAAACAGGCACCAGCTATTTTGATCTACCGCTGACTTTCCAGCAGGAGTATCTTGCTTATCTTGCGCCCTGGTTTTTTCGCAGGCACCAGGAAAAGATCGAGATAATCAGGCAAACACTGGCAACAGAGAACAAGGGAGTGGAGTAATGGAAGTATTTAATGTCCTCAAGATGATGGCTGACAATCCGCAGATGACGTTCCTGTCATATGGAGATTTTAACGGCCACGGTTTTGGTGCAGTGGACGTGAAGGGCAACAATCCTGGTTGGGAAATGCATCCAGATACCGATGAGTTCTTCTATGTCGTCGAAGGTGAGATGGAAATCACTCTGCTGGAAAACGAGGAAGGTGATCACTACGTTGCACCGGCTGGTTCATCATTTGTTGTGCCAAGGGGCATCTGGCACAAGCCGGAAGCGCCAAAGGGTGCAAAGATCATCT
The DNA here is from genome assembly GCA_963921285.3 of Pseudomonadales bacterium. Taxonomy (GTDB): domain Bacteria; phylum Pseudomonadota; class Gammaproteobacteria; order Pseudomonadales; family Azotimanducaceae; genus UBA9659. The sequence continues at coordinate 2,469,299 of CAWUFD020000015.1, read as the reverse complement.
ACTTTACACCGGGTGAATCTCTCGCTTCTGACGCGGCAGATCCGCGCAAACAATAAGCTACTTGCACCTACCTTCGTGGTGACTAGGATAGTCAGCGGAGGTAATTGATGGATAAGTACGTCAGGAAAATCCTCGAGGCCAATGTGTATGAGGTGGCCGAGGAAACACCCCTGGAAGAGGCGGATGCCCTGTCTGATCGACTCGGCTGCAAGGTATTGCTCAAACGCGAGGATATGCAGCCGGTACACAGTTTTAAAATCCGCGGCGCATACAACCGTTTGCGGCAGTTACCGGCTGCTGCCCGCAAGAAGGGTATCGTCACTGCCTCGGCGGGCAACCACGCCCAGGGTGTTGCACTGGCTGCAACCAGGCTCGGTATGAAAGCCCACATTGTCATGGGCGAAAACACCCCGGCCATCAAGGTGAACGCGGTACGTTCTTTTGGTGGCAACGTGATCCTGTGCGGTGACAACTATGATGAAGCCGCTGCGCATGCTGCGGACCTGGTTGCCAAAAAAGGCTACACCTATATCCATCCGTTTGATGATGAAGATGTAATCGCCGGACAGGGCACCATCGGCATGGAAATCCTCAGGCAGCATACAGATCAGCTCGATGCCATCTATGTGCCCGTCGGCGGCGGGGGATTGATTGGTGGCATCGGCGCCTATACCAAGTACCTTCGCCCGGAAACTAAAATTATTGGCGTTGAATGCGAGGGTTCCGCCTGCATGTCTGCCGCGTTGCAAGCAGGAAAGCGGGTGCAGTTGAGTGCCGAAGACCTCGATCAGTTTGCAGACGGCACCGCGGTTCGCCAGGTTGGCCAAGGAAACGTTCCGACTCGCGCAGCAGGTTGTTGATGACGTGATCACGGTCAGCATTGATGAAATCTGTGCCGCGATAAAAGACATGTTTGAAGATACTCGCACCATTGCCGAGCCGTCAGGCGCGCTGGCTATTGCGGGGCTGAAAAAAACATGCACGCAAGAAACAAACGGTTTGTGCGGTTATCTCCGGTGCCAACGTGAACTTTGATCGGCTGCGTCACATCTCCGAGCGAACCGAGGTAGGTGAACAGCGCGAAGTCCTGCTGGGCGTCACCATCCCGGAAACGCCCGGCAGCTTTCTTGATTTCTGTTCCGCCATCGGCAAGCGCAGCATCACCGAGTTTAATTACCGTTTTGCTGACACGGCAGAAGCGCATGTGCTGGTTGGTATTCAGATGGCGGCAGGCAAGGATCGGGTCGCGCTCGTCAGGGAACTGTCAAAGCGCTTTGCTGTGAACGATCTGTCTGACAATGAGGTGGCGGTATTACATGTGCGCCACATGGTGGGTGGTCGATCCGCATCTTTGCCGGATGAAGAGCTGTTCCGATTTGAGTTTCCCGAGAAGCCAGGCGCGCTGCTGAAGTTCCTGAATACGCTGGGTGACGGTTTTAACATCACCATGTTTCACTATCGTAATCACGGTTCGGCCTACGGCCGGGTGCTGGTCGGTATCCAGATACCACGCGGCCAGATGTCGAACTTCAAGAAGAGCCTGAAGCAGATTGGCTACCGTCACTGGCACGAATCGGACAATGCGGCTTACCGGCAATTCCTGGTTAGCTAGTTCTCATCGAGCTAGCTAGTTCTCATCCGAAAAATGCCGTCCTTGGCATTTTTCGGGTCGGTTTCTATTTTTGTTTTTTGAAACCTCGCATTTTTCTAGCGAAAAATGGCAAGCCGTCCCTGGCTTGCACTAGTTCTCATCCTTTTTCGGATGAGAACTAGCTAGTCGTCTTTATCAGCGTGAAAGGTCAGGTACTCATCTTCAAATGAGAACATGGACCTGTCCTCAATTCGATCGACGTACAGCACGCCATCAAGATGATCGAACTCATGCTGGAATACCGTCGCGAGAAATCCATCGGCACGCACCTGGTCTGGCTCACCGTTCTCGTTCGTGTAGTCGACTACAATATGTTGCGGCCGCTCGACGTATCCCATCATGCCCGGCACTGAAAGGCAGCCTTCCCAGTAACCTGCAGACTCTTCCTCAACGACGGAGATTGTCGGGTTGATGTAGACCCGGAACGGCGTTTTTTCGAGTTCGCCGTAGCGGGTGGAGGTGTTTTCGATCTCTATAACCGCAATCCGGTAGTCAACGTCGATCTGTGGCGCCGCGAGTCCAATGCCGCCGTAGGCATGCAGGGTCTCCCGCATATCCTCGATCAGCTCAAAGAACTCAGCAGTGCCAATCTTTTCGCTGGGATAGGGGGCGGCAACCCGCCTGAGAGTTGGGTGGCCCATTCTGATGACGGTCCGTACAGCCATGGTTTTCTACCTGGTATCGGTGTTTTGAGGCCGGTCATGATACCTGCGTGACCGGTCAGGTGCACAGGGGGTTGATTCACCCTGACAAGAGGATTATGGTTGGTGCCTAGTGAAACGGTTTGCTTGAGGCTTAACATCGTTGTGACTGTAGTTTTTTTCTCAAAGTCGCAATTGTATGTGAAAGGAAACTGTAGACAGGGCCGGGACAAACACGAAAAACAATTGAGAGAAGTGGTTTAGGGCGTGAAGCGTAAACCTGATTTGATGCTTCTGGTATTTCTCGTCTTCGGCGTTGGCGTTGTCGTCAGTGCTGCAGGGCAGGTACTGGGCTTTTAACAATCTACCTGGTTAACCGCCGGGATTCTGTAATCACCATATCCATGGGGATGTCGTGTGGCTGTGGCTCGAATTCCGCCGCCTGGCAATCAAAGGCGACACCGACAAGCTTCAATCCCATTCTCTTCGCAAACGTCCTGTCGTAGTAGCCCCCGCCCATACCGATGCGATCACAACGATCGTTGAATCCAACCAGCGGCGCAATCACAAGATCCATGTCAGCGCCATCAGACCCCTCACCCGGTTTGCCGCGGGGTTCATCAATCCTGAAACGGTTTTTGACCATGGTCGTACTGCCAGGGTGGTAGGACCGAAACAGCATGGGTGCAGGCCGCCAATCGACGGTATTGATCACCGGCAGGTAACAGGTCTTGTTTGCCTCGATAGCCAGGTCCAGCAGCGGGAATATGCTGACCTCTTCGCTGGTTGGCCAGTAGAGGGCGATATGCTTTGCGTTATTGAATATCGAGAGCCGGGCGACGTTGCCAGCAATCGCCATGGACTTTTCGCGTCGTTCGCGGTTGCTGAGATCCTGCCTCTTCTTTCGCAATGTCTGCCGGAGCGCTCTGATATCCTGCAATGGGAAACTCGTGGTAGGCGCGGGGTAAAACGTTCCCCAAATTGCCGCTGTACGGATAGGCCCTTGAACCCAGCGGTTCAAGGCGGTGGTCTCCACATGGCTTAAGGCGTTCCGACGCGCGGACTTGCACACGAACCACTAAAAAAGACCTCCTGGGTATCGCATAAAGGGTCGAGGACATATCGACTGGCAAACAACCCAGGGAACAGGTGAATTATCCGTTAGGAGGCAGGTCAGGAACAAGTGTTCCTGTGTTAAGAGTTTGGGAAGCCGATGGGCGGTGTCAGTCCTGCTTCAGCCGGGTGAGGGCGGAATCCACCTTACCGGCCAGATTCGCAATATTCTCATTCTGCGCATCGAGTTGCTCGGCGCGTGTCGTTTGCGCGAGCAGGTCATTGGTGATGTTCAGTGCTGCCATCACCGCCAGGCGATCCAGCCCGATCACGCTTGATGCGCTCTTCATTTCCCGCATTTTTGAGTCCAGGTAATCGGCGGATTTGCGGAGCGCAGCAACCTCTTCAGGTTTGCAGTTCACCTGGTAGTCCTTATCCAGGATAGAGACTGTAACGGTTTTTGAATCGGACACGTAAATCTAGTCCTGTTCGAGGGATTTGAGACGCATGATCATCGCCTCGATTTTGGCCTTGGCGAGCTCGTTCTTTTCGAGCAGCTTGGTACGCTCCTGTAGCCATTTTTCACGATCCGACTCCAGCGTGGTCTGCTTTCGTTCCAGGTCATCACAGATGGCGATCAGTTCGTCAATTCTGGCTTCAAGGGTGGAGATGTCCAAAAGAAATCTGCCATAGGCAACAAGGAGAACAACTACTATAAAGGGAGCTTTTGGCCTTGGTCAATCGCCTTGGATTGTCACGGGGATTCACTGTTGATTCGATGGGGAATCAGTAAAATCGGGCCGATGACAAACAGCGATTACCGGCAGCTTGAAGTTGCACTACACGACCTCGGTGTAGACCTACACCCTTCTGAACTCCATGGCATGTTGGTGGGCTACCTGTGTGCCCGAAAAGATGCCTCTGAATCGCAGCGAGCTGCCCTGTATGCAGACTGGCTGGGTGATGGCGTACCGCTCTCAGTGGTTGAATTGCTTGAGTCGCTGTTCGAAAAAGCCGCAGAAGCGCTTGATGAATATGCTGACTTCGATTTCAGGCTGCTCACGCCCGATACAGATGAGGCCATCGGTCGACGGGTAGACGCGCTTGCCGACTGGTGTTCGGGCTTTCTGTCAGGCATGGGCGAGGCGGGCACCATGTCGCCTGAGGCACTTGAGGGTGATGTCGCTGAGGCCTTACAGGACATGGCAAAAATTGCCGCGCTGTCAGAGGAAGTTCCAGAGGGCGAAGAGAATGAAGCCGACCTCATGGAGATCGAGGAATTCGTTCGCGTGTCGGCGCTCCTGATCTACGCGGAAACCAAGACGCCCGGCAGGCACTGATGGGGCGCAGCACGCAAAAAGCACAAAAAGCGAAACCACGCCGTCGTGCTCGCAAGACGATAGCCGCGGCTGAGTTTTCCCGGCGCCGGCGTGAACTGATGGCGCTGATGGATCCGAACAGCATTGCCATCCTGCCATCAGCTGATCTGAAGCTTCGAAATGGTGATGTTGAATACCTGTTCCGGCAGGACAGTGACTTTCATTACCTGACCGGTTTTGACGAACCGGATGCCGTGTTTGTACTGATACCAGGTAGAGCACACGGCGAAGCCATCCTGTTCTGCCAGGAACGTGATGACCTGCATGAAAGGTGGCACGGTAAGGTCACGGGCCCGGAAAGAGCGGCGCAGCTTTATGGCATGGACGATGCTTTTCCTATCGCAGACATCGACGACATCCTGCCCGGACTGATTGAGGGCCGATCCAAGTTGTACTACGCCATGGGTGTAAACAACGATTTTGATCGCCAGGTGATTGACTGGGTGCAGCTGATCAACGCCAACGACGAGATCGGCGCACAGCCGCCTGGTGAGTTTGTGCAGCTTGGCCAGTACCTGCATGAACTGCGTCTATATAAGAGTGCGCCAGAAATTGAGCTGATGAAGCTGGCGGCTGCTGCAACCCGCGATGCACATATACGCGCCATGCAGGCAGTAGCCCCCGGTGTCATGGAGTACGAGGTAGATGCGGAACTGCGTTACGCCTTTGCAAGAGGTGGTGCGAGGTTTGCTGCCTATCCCTCTATTGTGGGAGGTGGCAACAATGCCTGTGTCATGCATTACCTCGAGAACAATGACCAGTTGATGGACGGCGACCTGGTACTCATCGATGCGGGTGGTGAGTACGAGGGATATGCGTCGGACGTGACAAGAACGCTCCCGGTCAGCGGGCAGTTCACCGATACGCAGAAATCGGTTTATGACATCGTGCTGCGTGCGCAGGAAGCGGCGATAAACGAAGTGCAGCCCGGTAATACCTGGAACATGCCGCATGAGGCAGCCGTCAGAGTGATCACCCAGGGTCTGCTCGACCTTGGCCTGCTCTGCGGTGATATTGAGTCGCTCATCGAAACCGAAGCCTACGTGAAATATTACTTTCACAAGACCGGCCACTGGCTTGGCCTTGATGTGCACGATGTGGGTGATTACCAGGTAAATGGTGAGTGGCGCGTGTTCGAAGAAGGCATGGTGACAACAATTGAGCCTGGATTATATTTCCCTGATGACCTGTCATCGGTGCCACCTGCCTATAGAGGTATCGGTATCCGCATCGAAGACGATGTGCTGGTGACAAAGACGGGGCATACTGTCCTGACTGAAGATATCCCAAAGACCACTGACGCCATTGAAGCGACGATGGCCGAATCTTTATGAGCAACCGCGAAACAGATGTTTTGATTGTAGGTGGCAGCTTTGTCGGCTTGTCGCTGGCTGCGGCGCTCAGCAAAAGTCAGTTGAAAGTCACTGTGCTGGACATCAAACCAGCACCCGGGGAAGTCGAGGCGAGCGTAGCCTCTAGGGTTGATGACAAAAGTCATCTCACTACCGCCGCCAACGCCAACGTGATCGCGGTCAGCCCTGCCAGCCATGCATTCCTTAAAAGAACCGGTGCCTGGGAGAGGTTACATCCATTACACGCCGTACCCTATTCCTCCATGTATGTTGCAGATGGTGAAGGCACCGGTGAAGTATCTTTTTCCGCCGAGGAAGAGGGGCTCACCTGCCTCGGTCACATTGTCGATCAGTCTGCGCTGGCACGGGCATTGTTTGAGGTGGTTGCAGCGTCTAATGCCGAAATGATCTGGCAGCAGGAATGGTCCGCGATTGAAAAGGTATCGGATGGTTACCGAGTGATTCTGCCTGATGGAGAGATTCAGGCTGACCTGCTGGTTGGTGCCGATGGAGGTGCGTCCCCGGTCAGGGAGGCGGTTGGGCTGAAAACCTATGGCTGGGAGTACAACCAGCGTGCGGTTGTTGCAATTGCAAATCTTGAACAAGGGCATCGCAGCACAGCCTGGCAGTGGTTTACCGAGTCCGGGCCGATGGCCTTCCTGCCGCTGGCTGATGAACACCTGGTGGCAGTGATCTGGTCAACCACGCAATCAGAGGACCTGTTGCTGGTTGATGATGCCCGGTTTGCAGCAGCGGTGACCGAGGCATCTGAATCGACACTCGGTCAGGTCCGGGGTGTCAGCAGTCGACTCAGCTTCCCCCTGCTGCAACGCCAGGCACTCAACTATGTCTCCAATCATGTCGCCATCATCGGGGATGCCGCACATACGATTCATCCCCTCGCCGGACAGGGTGCAAACCTCGGATTTGCTGATGCGGCAAGCCTCTCGACGGAACTCTGCCAGGCTGTCCTCGAAGGTAAGCGCCCTGGAGATCTCAGCCTGCTGCGACGTTATGAAATGGCGAGACGCCAGGAAAACCTCGCGCTGGGTGCGCTTATGGAAGGATTCCACCGCCTTTTCTCGGCAAAAGACCCGATAACGCGCCTCATCCGTAACCAGGGCATGCCCCTTGCTGATGAAATCCCCGCGTTGAAGTCCCTCGCTGTCGGGCTTGCGACAGGTAATCAATAAAACGACACAAACTTGCCCAATAGCGATGCTTTGAGCGGTCGATCGCGATAAAATAAAGCGCTTTGCAGTTCAGGACACACCGTCCTTTTTTCACCCTATGGGCAATAGAACCCCTCTCTATTCAGCGCATGAGCGCCTGAAGGCCAAGATCGTGGATTTCGGTGGTTGGGATATGCCCATTCACTATGGTTCCCAGATTGAAGAACACCATAGCGTCAGGAACGACGCAGGCGTGTTTGACGTTTCCCACATGACAGTTGTGGATGTCACCGGTAGCGGCGCACGCGCATACCTCGATCGACTGCTTGCCAACGACATCAATCGCCTCACCCGCAAGGGCCAGGCGATGTATTCCGCTATGCTCAATCACGAAGGCAAGGTGCTCGATGACCTGATTGTTTATGACAATCATGACGATGCGTTCCTGGTCGTGGTGAATTGTGCGACCCGGGAAAAGGATCTTGCCTGGATGAGCGATGTTGCAGCTGATTTTGATTGCGAAGTCAGTGAACGAACCGATGTTGCAATCCTTGCTGTGCAAGGGCCAAACGCCCGCGCCAAAACAGATGCGCTGCTCTCGGCCGACAGACAGAGTGCGGCAGCTGCACTGAAACCCTTCCAGGGTGCCTGGGCAGATGGATGGTTTATCGCTCGCACTGGCTACACCGGTGAAGCTGGTTACGAAATTATTCTTCCGGACAGTGACGCCGAGACGTTGTTCGATCAGCTGCTCGCTGCTGGTGTTGCACCCATCGGGCTTGGTGCGAGGGACACCCTGCGACTTGAAGCCGGGATGAATCTTTACGGCAGTGACATGGATGAATCGGTGTCACCCCTTGAATCCAACATGGCCAATACCGTATTCACTGAAGGCAGGGACTTTATTGGTGCAAAGGCGATCAATGCGCAGGCGGATACCGCACATGCCCAGTTGACCGGACTGGTGATGATCGGTCGCGGCGTCCTCAGGGCGCACTACCCGGTGCTGAGGGACGGCAATGAGATTGGCGAAATCACCAGTGGCGCGTTTTCTCCTACCCTTGGACATGCCGTTGCGCTCGCGCGCGTGCAGCATGACGTGACGCCGGGAGATCAATTGGAAGTCGCGATTCGCGGTAAGGCCCACCCGGTCAGCGTGGTGGCACCGCCATTCGTGCGTAATGGCAAGAAAGTATTTTGACTGGCGCGCCTCGAGCGGGCCGGTGCCTCATATAGAAATTATTGGAAAAAAACCTGGAGTAAACATGGCTGAATTTCCTGAAGAGCTTCGCTACCTGGCGACGCACGAGTGGGCCAAACTCGATGATGATGGCCTGGTGGTCGTTGGTATCTCCGATCATGCGCAGGATGCACTGGGCGATGTGGTGTTCGTTGAGTTGCCGGAAATCGACACGACAGTGGACCAGGCGGCCGAAGTTGCCGTAGTTGAATCAGTGAAGGCAGCTTCTGATATTTACGCGCCTGTTGCCGGCACCATTGTTGCGATCAACGAAGCCCTGGAAGACGCACCGGAGACAGTGAACGAGTCACCCTACGACGACGGCTGGTTCTTCAAAATTGATCCGATCGATGCGGATCAGCTGCAAGAGCTGCTGAACGCAACTGATTACAAGGCCGTTTGCGAAGCCGAATCGCATTAACCCAAATATATGGTGCAGCTCGATCGCTGCACCCCAAGAGATACAACATTTATGCCCTTTGTACCCCATACACCAGCCGACGAAGAGAGGATGCTGGAGACGATTGGCGTTTCGTCGATCGAGGACCTGTTTGATGAGATACCCCCGGCGCTCCGCGCAGGTGAGCTGAACGAAACACCCGCGGGTGTCTCGGAGATGACGCTGATGCGGGAGATGCGAGCGCGTGCAAGGCAGAATGAACTGGAACTCAGTTTTCTTGGCGCGGGTGCTTACGAACACCATATTCCTGCGGCAGTCTGGGACCTGACCACGCGCGGCGAGTTCATGACCGCTTACACGCCTTACCAGGCGGAAGCGAGTCAGGGCACGCTGCAGCTTATCTATGAATTCCAGACCATGATGTCGCGATTGATGGCGATGGACGTGGCCAACGCGTCGGTTTATGACGGTGCAACCGCGATGGCAGAAGCCATCCTGATGGCGATTCGTGCTAACAAGAAGAATAAGTCGCGGCGAGTGATCATCGCCGGCAACCTGCATCCACACTACATAGATACCTGCATATCGATTGTCAGTAACCAGGGTATTGAACTGGTAACGGCAGCATTCGATAGCGTCACCGGAGAAATCTCAACGGAAAGCCTCGATGCGTGCGGAGAATGTGCTGCAGTAGTAGTGAGCTATCCCTCTTTCTTCGGCACATTGGGTGATGTTCATGCCCTGACTGATTGGGCACATGCGAATGGCGCGATGATGGTGGGCGTGGTGAATCCGACGGCGATGGCACTCGTGACGCCACCTGGGCAATGGGGTGAGAAGGGTGCTGATATCGCGGTCGGCGAAGGTCAACCACTTGGCATACCGCTCGCCTCCGGTGGTCCTTATCTTGGTTTCATGTGTTGCAGGAAAGATATCGTGCGACAGATGCCGGGCAGGATTATTGGCCGCACCGTCGATACGGATGGCGTTGAAGGTTTTGCGTTGACGCTGCAGGCCCGCGAGCAGCACATCAGGCGCGGCAAGGCGACGTCGAATATCTGTACTAATCAAGGCCTGCTTGTCACTGCAGCAACTATCTACATGAGCCTTCTGGGTGATGCCGGACTTCGGTCCGTCGCCATCAACAGTGCCGGAGGACTTGGTGAACTGGTTGATAGCGCCGCCGCTATTGACGGTGTTTCGAAGAGGTTCTCATCGCCAGGTTTTCATGAAGCGGTGCTGGAGCTGCCCATCCCTGCGGCAGATGTTGTCAGCCTGCTGTTAACCGAGGGCATCCTTGCCGGGTACGATCTTGGTGAGCGATTCCCTGATCTTGCCAATTGTCTCCTGGTCAACGTGACCGAATCTAAAACGAGCGAGGACATAGCTCGGTTTGTGTCGGCCCTGTCGAATGTCCTGCAGTTGCAGGTCGAAGGAGGTGCAGCAGCATGTTGATTTATGATCGCGCGAGCAAAGGCCGTAGCGCCAAGGCCCAATACGACAGTGCCACGGAAGTTCCTACCGGTATTCCCTCAGATCACGTCAGGAAGGGAGATATTGGTCTGCCTGAGGTCTCGGAGCTGCAGGTGGTGCGACACTTCACCAACCTCTCAAAGAAAAACTTCTCCATCGACGGTGAGTTTTATCCGCTCGGCTCCTGCACGATGAAGTACAACCCGCGTGGTGCACACCAGGCGGCTTCGCTGCACGGCTTTCTGTCCAGGCATCCGCTCGCACCGGAGTCGTGCAGCCAGGGGTTTCTTGCCTGTCTGTATGAACTGCAGGAGTACCTCAAGGATGTAACAGGCATGCAGGCGGTATCGCTGACGCCCATGGCAGGTGCCCAGGGTGAGTTCGCAGGTGTTGCGATGATTCGCGCTTACCACGACAAGCGAGGTGATGCACAGAGATCGGAAATCCTGGTGCCGACGGCAGCCCACGGCACCAATCCGGCCACCGCAACCATGTGCGGTTTCAAAGTTCGTGAAATTACGGTTACCGAAGATGGTGACGTTGATCTCGATGCCCTAAAAGCAGCGGTAGGCCCGCAGACAGCCGGACTGATGATGACCAATCCGTCCACCTGTGGCGTGTTTGAACGAAAGATTGAAGAGATTGCCGCCGTTGTCCATGAAGCAGGCGGTCTGCTTTATTACGATGGTGCCAACCTGAATGCCATCCTTGGCAAGGTCAAACCCGGTGATATGGGCTTCGACGTCCTGCACATGAACCTGCACAAGACCTTTGCGACACCCCATGGCGGTGGTGGCCCCGGCTCCGGGCCGGTAGGTGTTGGCGAACGGCTGAAAGATTTTGTACCGACACCAATTGTTGGCAAAGAGGGAGATGCTTATCGCTGGCTTGATGAGAACGACATCCCCGATAGCATCGGACGACTCTCAGCGTTTATGGGCAATGCCGGTATCCTGCTGCGCGCCTATGCCTACGCTCGCCTGCTTGGCCGTGAAGGTATGCACCGCGTGGGTGAATACGCGACGTTGAACGCAAACTACATGGCAGCCCGATTGAAAGCAGCTGGTTTTGCGCTCGCCTATCCGGAACGTCGTGCAACTCATGAGTTCATTGTTACCCTCGCGAGGGAAGCCAAAGAAGAAGGCGTAAACGCGATGGACTTTGCCAAGCGATTGCTGGACTACGGTTATCATGCGCCGACTACCTATTTCCCGTTGCTCATCCCGGAATGTCTGTTGATTGAGCCCACTGAAACAGAAAGCGTTGAAGAAATAGACGGGTTTGTGGAGGCGATGATCAGGATTGCGGATGAGGCTCGTAATGATGCGGAACTGGTGACCAGTGCGCCACACACGATGCCGGTGAAACGCCTGGATGACGTGAAGGCTGCGCGCGACCTCGATCTAGCCTTGGCGGATGAAAGCGCCTAGTCGACAGGTGTACGCAGCAGTCTTTCGGCATCCTCAAGCTGGTGTCCGACCGCGGCGATGAGCAGCAGTAGTCGCTGGGTGTTTTCATCAGATCGCTCAGTGCCAGCAGTGCGACCGCTTCACGGATGTTGTTGCTTAGATCTGTTGCCAGCGTTGCATCCAGCTTGTTAAGCAGCGCTCCCAACCCTCGCGCATCTTGCATAAGGCGCTGCAGCACCTGCATCTGAACTTCGGCGGCACGACGTTGGGTGTCGCTGAAATGACCATGGTTGTCGAGGTCCGTCTCTCGGAAGATGCGCTGCTGACGCTCGCGTAACATTGCCAGTACCTGGTTTGGCAAAAGCGGTGTCTCCTCCTCCAACAACGCTGTTAAGGCGACGTGTTCGTTGATGTCCTCGCGCAGGATAATTGCAACCTCTCTCACGTAGGTCAGGCGACGATCAGCATTGTCCGCAGGTGCCGAGAGGTCAGCGAGTGGTCGCGCAAATATATAGTACTCAAGTGGATGTAGACCGAGTGCAATCTCGTCATTACTGGTGATCGCGTGTTGTGCATCGATGGTTTCCCGCGAAAGGGTCAGTGCCAGGTCGTTCACGATGCCTGAGTGCGGATATTCGGGCAGGTTGTCGATGAAGCCCACCTGCAAAGAAGTACTCTCAATCCTGTGGGTCAACGCGACAAGCACGTTGCCTGTGTTTGGTGTGATGTAAGCGTACTCATGCCAGGCCTCGTGTAACGTGAGCCAGGCGCGTTGCCAGGCAAGTCTGCCGGATTCGCGCGGGCTCACCAGGAAATCCTGTGTCACCGTCGCAAAAGCATTTGATGCCTCGATGAGCTTTTCAGCCTTGTCCGCGCGGAGCGCACGATGCAGTTGCAGGAAATCCTGCGCCACCTGCTGGTCTTCAAGGGAACCTGATGTCTGGATCGAAGCCCTGTCGCAGGTTGCAACCATCATCAGCCATGCCAGGACGCCCAGCCGCGCGCAGTTTTTTAGTCCCTGATATCGAGCACTTTCCATTGTTTCTCGTTCGCCACGCTACGCAGCTTGTCGTCCGGGTTTACCGCAACAGGATGGTCAACAACGTTCAGCAGCGGCAGATCGTTGTGTGAGTCCGAGTAAAAGAAGCTGCCTTCCATGTTGAAGCTGGCGCCAACGTCGCTCTGCAGCCATTCGTTGAGGCGCAGCAGCTTACCCTCGCCGAAACTCGGGGTACCGACAATCCGGCCGGTATAACGATCGTCGATCAGTTCCGGGACAGGTGCGATAAGGGTTTCAATGCCGAGCCGCGCGACGATGGGTTCAACCACAAACTGGATGGTGGAGGTGATCACCATGAGGAAGTCACCTGCCTTCCTGTGTGAGGCGATGATCTCCTCGGCAGCCGGCAGGATGACGGGTTCGATACGCTCAGCAACAAACGCGCGGCGATACTCGTGCAGCGTTGGCAGGTCAAAACGGGTTAATACCGAGCAGGCGAAGTCCAGGTATTCATCGATGTTGAGTTCACCTGCCAGGTACTGCTGGTAAAAATAGTCGTTCTTTTCCTTGTGCACCTCGGGGTCGACGATGTTGTTGTCTGCAAGGAACTGACCCCACTCGTGATCACTGTCTGATGCGATCAGTGTTTCATCCAGGTCAAATATCGCGAGCGCCATGATGTTGTCCGTGTCCAGTACTGCCGGGTGGTGCAGTGTAGCGATATGGCTCGTTTGCTGAAAGCAGGAGATTCAGACACAATGATTTCAGAAAAAGAACGAGGTCAGTTTTGATAGATGAAGATGGATACCGACCCAATGTAGGCATTATTGTAGCTAACGAAGCAGGACAGGTGCTCTGGGCACGACGTGTTGGCCAGGATGCATGGCAGTTTCCGCAAGGCGGCATCAAAAGCCACGAGTCACCGGAGGACGCGCTATACAGAGAGCTGGACGAGGAAATTGGCCTCGCAGCGACGGATGTCCAGATTGTTGGCTGCACCCGGGGTTGGCTCAGATACAAGCTGCCGAGGAGACTGCTGCGATCCAATAACTCTTCTTTTGTTGGTCAGAAGCAGAAGTGGTTTCTCCTCAAGATGCTGGCTGCAGACGATGAAGTCAGTTTTGATCACTCCGATTCACCAGAGTTCGACCTGTGGCAATGGGTTTCCTACTGGTATCCGCTTGGGCAGGTGGTCAATTTCAAGCAGGATGTTTACAGGCGGGCGCTCAAGGAACTTGCGCCTTATCTCTCGAAGTGTTTCGCACGCTGATAGGCCCTTGCCATGCTAGATGTGCTCCGCACAGTCATACAGGAAGTAAATGAGGCGAGTGACCTGTCCCACGCGCTGGACCTGATTGTTGATCGCGTCCGCTCTGCCATGCAGACCCAGGTCTGCAGCGTATACCTGCTCGATGAGGATGCCGGGCAGTACGTGTTCATGGCGACCCGTGGCCTGAATGTTGATCAGCTGGGTAAGGTCACGCTTGGCCTTGACGAGGGGCTTGTCGGTTACGTGGGTGAACGCGCGGAACCCATCAACCTCGAAGACGCCCAGAATCATCCGCGCAACCGTTTTTTTGAAGAGATAGGTGAGGAGCCTTTTCACGCCTTTCTTGGCGTGCCGATTATCCATCATCGCAAGGTGCTGGGTGTTCTCGTGGTCCAGCAGGCGGAAACCAGGCGGTTTGATGAGAGTGAAGAGGCGTTTCTCATCACGCTGTGCGCACAGCTCGCCGGTGTCATAGCGCACGCCGATGCAACCGGATCATTAACCTTAAGCAATGAAGAAGATCGCCCGTCGCTCAAGTTCAAGGGCATCCAGGGCGCGGCGGGAGTAGCCATCGGTACCGCTGTGGTGAGCTTTCCTGGTGCGGTGCTGGAAAACGTCCCCGAAAAGCACATCTCGGACGTTGACGGCGAGGTGAAGTTTTTTCGCAAGGCGGTTGAAGAAACCAGGGCAGATATCGCCCACATGTCAGAAAAACTGGCTGACCGACTGCAGCCGGAAGAACTGGCACTGTTTGATGCCTACCTGCACATGCTGGACGACTCGGCCATCACCGGAGAAGTGATCGAGCGTATCCAGCAGGGTGAATGGGCGCAAAGTTCGCTGCGCAAGGTGATTGGCCAGCACGTAAAGACCTTTGAAGCGATGGAAGATGCCTACCTGCGTGAACGTGGCGCGGATGTCAGGGGCCTGGGTAACCGTGTGCTTGGCAGACTGCAGGCAGAAGACCCGCAGACCCTGACCTACGTTGATAACACTATATTAGTATCAGAAGAACTCACCCCGGCTGACCTTGCGCTGGTTCCTCGTGACAAGCTGGCCGGCTTTGTGTCGGTGCGTGGCTCAGGCAACTCCCATGTCGCTATTCTGGCGGAAGCGATGGGCGTGCCCACCGTGATGGGTGCTGAAGAGCTGCCGACGGAGCTGCTGGATGGCAAACCGCTCATCGTTGATGGTTTTGCAGGTGTGGTGATCACCTACCCCAAGGATGAGGAGGTCGATTATTACCAGAAGATCATGCAGGAAGAGGCTGATCTGGTTGAAGGACTGGGCGTTGCCCAGGAACCCTGTCGCAGTCTTGATGGTCACCGGGTTCTCCTCTGGGTAAATACTGGTTTGATGACCGATGTGGCGCGTTCGCTCGACCGTGGTGCCGAAGGTGTTGGTCTGTATCGTACCGAAATCCATTTCATGATGAACGACCGGTTCCCCACCGAAGAAGAACAGAAGGCGATTTACCGCGAACACCTGATGGCCTTTTCGGGTAACCCGGTTACCATGCGAACGCTCGATGTGGGTGGGGACAAGGCGCTTTCCTATTTCCCGATCAATGAAGCGAACCCGTTTCTTGGCTGGCGTGGTATCAGGGTCACCCTGGATCACCCGGAGATTTTCCTCGCCCAGGTGCGCGCGATGATCCGCGCCAGCGAAGGCATCGATACCTACCTCAGGATCATGTTGCCGATGGTGAGCAGTATTGCCGAAATTGACGAGGCGCAGCGCTTGATCAGCCAGTGTTACCGGGAAATCATCGAGGAAGGTGTTGAGGTTGAGATGCCGGATGTCGGTGTGATGATCGAAGTACCAGCTGCGGTTTACCAGGCGCGGGATATCATCAAGCGAGTCGACTTCTTGTCGGTCGGCAGCAATGACCTCATACAGTACATGCTGGCAGTTGATCGGAATAATGCGCAGGTGGCTGAGCTCTACCAGGAGTTCCACCCCGCTGTGTTACAGGCACTGGATCACGTCGTGAAGGCAGCACATGCGGAAAACAAACCGATCGGCATATGCGGTGAAATGGCAGGTAACCCGTCTGCTGCCGTGCTGCTGATGGCTATGGGTTATAACGTGTTATCGATGAACTCGA
Source organism: Pseudomonadales bacterium (assembly GCA_963921285.3). Classification (GTDB taxonomy): domain Bacteria; phylum Pseudomonadota; class Gammaproteobacteria; order Pseudomonadales; family Azotimanducaceae; genus UBA9659. Next base: position 2,453,152 of record CAWUFD020000015.1, on the reverse strand, counting down.
CCAACCTTGTGCTGGTTAAACACGCCCTGCGCAACTTTAACTTCAGTCATGCCAAGGAAATGCTGGCGAAAGCGCTGAGCATGGATAACGCCTACCTCATTCGAAACTATGTCGACGAAGAAATGCGCAAGGCCGGATTAGGCAAGATGGTCAGGAGCAGGCGTTACAGCTGACGTTCTCGTTGATGCTGTAGTGGCGGCTGGTTGTTGGCTTGCCGCCTGTCTCAAACAACCTTTCCTCAAAGTAGATATCGCCATTTGAGCGGATAATCACTACGGTAGCGGCGCGGGTGCCGTACTGTTCAGACTTAATAAAACTGTTAGAGAATTCACGGCCATCGCCGTCATCCGCCAGCATGGCAAACAGTGAATTCACCAGCGCATCATCCTGGTTTTGAACCAGCCGGGCGATCTTCTCCCTGCCATCAACCACCTTGGGCCAGTCACAGTCGAGCACCTGGTTGCTGAGTCCGTAGCTGCCGTCCGGCAGCTGACGGGCATCGTTGGTTCGGTTGCAGTAGTAGCCGAAGTTCTCCCCGTCAAACATCAGCAGGTTAAAACCGCGATATTCGTCCCGCTGTGCTGCGATCCCGCTGGTGTAAGTATCGGGGTTCATATCGCCGCGCAGGAAATCTGTCGGCAGCTCACCACGTGACCTCGGTGGCAGGGGTGACGGCGGATCTTCACGGAAATTGGTGACAGCAGCAAAACGACCGGTGCGCGTAACCCCAAGCCATGTACCACCCATTTCTTCATCACGCCCGGCGAGTATGCCCGGCTCATCCGCCCAGAAATCTGCATCTTTGGCAGGACGGCCATAGAACTCATCCCGGTTGGCAGCGACCACCAGGCGCGTCTCGGCATCCGGGTTTATGGCAAACAGAATCAGGCACATATTGGAAATCTGGTGGAATCGGAAAAAACGCGAGTTTATCAGAGGGGGTTGATCGCGGATAATGCGCGTTTTGCGTTAATTGGACACCATTCATGTGGGATTACCCCCAGCTCGATCCGGTGGCGTTAAGTCTCGGGCCGATCAGCATCCACTGGTACGCCATCAGTTACCTGGTTGGCATAGGGCTGGTGTGGTGGACCGTGCTGTTAAGGATCAAGCGCCACAAGCTCGACTGGACTGACGAGCAGTTTTCAGACCTGCTGTTTTACTGTGTCCTCGGGGTCATCCTGGGGGGCCGCCTTGGCTATGTGCTTTTTTATGGGATGGAAAACCTGCTGGCTGACCCGACCTCCATCTTCCGTGTCTGGCAGGGTGGTATGTCGTTCCATGGCGGCTTTATCGGGGTCATGTTGGGTGCCTGGTACTACGGGCATCGCAACAAGCGGACCTTTTTCAGCATGATGGACATGATTGCGCCGTCGATACCGCTCGCACTTGGGTGTGGACGAATTGGTAACTTTATCAACGGTGAACTGCCCGGCAGAGTCACTGAGGTCAGCTGGGCGGTCATCTACCCCGGTGAAATCCTCGGCCGGCACCCGTCCAGTCTCTACCAGGCCCTCCTCGAGGGACCGGTACTGTTTGCGTTCCTGTGGTGGTTTGCCAGTAAACCAAGAGCACCGATGGCGGTTTCAGGTATGTTCCTGATCGGCTATGGTTCCCTGCGTATACTTTCCGAATTCTTCCGCGAACCCGATGCCCATATGGGTTTCCTCATGTTTGACTGGGTGACCGCGGGACAATTGTTGTCTCTGCCAATGGTGATCATTGGTATCGGATTTTTCTTTTTGATACAGCAGCGCCAGAAGGGCACCTGATGATTCGCGTCCGGAAACGGGCGCGAGTTATCACAAGCCAGGGAAGGCTTGTCATTTTCCGTAGGAAAATGCGAGGTTTCATAAGAAGATAAAATAGAAACCGACCCGGAAAACGCCACGGATGGCGTTTTTCGGAAATGAATAGAGTAAGAGTAGAAGTTAATGATTATTAAACCCCGTATTAAAGGTTTTCTCTGTACAACATCGCATCCTGCTGGTTGCGCGGCTGATGTGGATAACCAGATAAAGCATGTGAAGGAAAACGGGCAGATCGAGAACGGGCCGAAACGTGTGCTGGTGATCGGTGCTTCCGGCGGGTACGGACTCGCGTCAAGAATCTCAGCGGCGTTTGGCTCAAACGCGGCAACTATCGGGGTGTTCTTTGAGCGACCATCGGTGAAAAAACGGACCGCCTCGCCGGGTTGGTACAAGTCCGCGGCATTCACTTCCCGTGCCAAAGAAGCTGGGCTTTATGCCGAGAACATCAACGGCGACGCTTTCTCTGACGAGATCAAAGAGGCGACGTGTGACCTTATCGAAAAGGATCTTGGCCAGATTGATTTGGTGGTTTACTCACTTGCCGCACCGGCAAGACAGCTGCCCTCAGGGGAGCTTGTTCGCTCAACCCTGAAACCCATCGGTGAGCCGTTTGAAGGTAAGACCATCGATTTCAATTCAGCAGAATTAAGGGATGTTTCCCTTGAGCCAGCCAGCGATGAAGAAGTCTCCGATACCGTCAAAGTGATGGGCGGTGAAGACTGGGAACTCTGGATCAACAAGCTCCTGTCGCGCGGATTGCTGGCAGACGGCTGCATCACCACCAACTACACGTATCTTGGCAGTGAAGTCACCTGGCCGATCTATCATCACGGCACAATCGGCAAAGCCAAGGAAGACCTTGATCGGGCGGCTGCTGCGCTCGCCGCGCCGATGGCAGGCGTAAACGGCAAGGCCTATGTGGTGGTGATGAAAGGACTGATGACCCAGGCGGCATCTGCCATTCCGGGCATGTCTATCTACCTGTCGCTGCTTTTCAAAGTCATGAAAGAAGCCGGTACCCACGAGGGCTGCATCGAACAGACGACGCGATTTTTTGCGACCCAACTGTTCAGCGGTGGTGATCTCAGGATGGATGAAGACGGACGTATCCGTATGGATGAGCTTGAGATGGATGAGTCTATCCAGGCATTCGTTAAAGAAAACTGGTCCGTTGTCTCTGAAGACAATCTTGCCGAGACAACCGACTTTGCAGGTTATCGCCAGGCGTTTCTTGAAATGCATGGCTTTGGTTTTGATGGCGTTGACTACGAAGCGGAGGTTGAACCGGTCGTGGAAATGACCCTCGCTGCAGGGGAGTAATCAGCAAAATCTCTCACCAGTCAGGGGTACCTGCCTACATAGATTCATGAGCGTTCGCGAGACCATAACTTATGGCCTCGCCAGCGCATTATCTCCTGACCACTACGCAGCGCCCACGGGTTGTTGCCTACCTGCTGGCTGCCACCTTGCTGGTGAGTCCAGTGTTGGCGGGGCCTCATACACTGGAACCGGTCACTTTCGTGGTAGCGGTTGTTGCGGCGCTGTTTCCCTTTTTCGTGAATCACCTTGGCATGCGCTGGGGTAGTGGTGTCCATGGTGCGAGGCAGTGGATGTTTGCCGATTCGCTCATGGTGGCAGTGATGATAGCGGTTCTCGGTTTTGTGCCGTTACATTGCCTGACCCTTTTAACCATGCTGGCCGTCAGCACGCTGATTGTTGCACCGGTCCTTTGGGCGGCAGGTGTTGTGGTGGTGGCACTCGCCGCGTCAGTTGCGATCAGCCAGGTACTGCCTCTCCAGGCAGGCTATGCGGGCACAGAGCTGATCGCGTTGCTTGGCCTTGGTACCTATTTCTGTTTTATCGGCCTGCAGGTTTTCAGGGAGATGCTGGCAAACGCCGCGAAACACCGCACCGCTGCCGATCAACTTGCCAGCGTCACCTCACTCAGTGAAAAACTCAAAAGTTACGTTGCCTCCGACGTAGTGCTTCGAGGCGAGCGGATTGAACGTCGCCGCCTCACCGTGTTTTTTTCGGATATCGCCGGTTTTACGGAGATGATGGAAGACACCGATGAGAACCATGCTGCCGCCATTCTCAATCGCTACTTTGACATGATGATTGATATTGCGGACGAGTTTGGCGGTACGGTTGATAAGTTTATCGGCGATGGCCTGATGGTGTTCTTTGGTGACCGTCAGACACACGGCGCGGCACTGGATGCGCTACGCTGCATCCTCATGGCTGAGGCAATGCAGCAGGCGACGAGGGCGTTATCCGCGTCGACGCAGTTACCGTTGGCTGTGAGGGTCGGGATCAATACCGGTTACTGCCTGGTGGGCGGATTTGGATCGACAAAACGCCGTGACTATACCGCCCTTGGCAGCACGGTGAACCTCGCCAGCAGGATCGAAAGCGCGGCTGTGCCCGGTGAAATACTTATCTCCTCGGAAACCGCGAGGTTAACCCGGACCTGGGTGTCGCTGCGGTATCGCGGAGAGTTTGAGCTGAAGGGAATCCAGCGTCCGCAAGTGCTCTATCGGGTTGAAGAAAAACCTGACCGGATCGATCAAGAACGCCATGAGCCGAGGGTGAGGCTGCTGAGCAAACCTGTATAATGCGCGCTCTTTTTACTACACGTGGCTTCAAAGATTCTCATGGACGCAGCTTTACGCGATTCCGCCTTCCTGAAAGCCTGCAGGGGCGAACCCACCGACTACACGCCGATATGGCTCAACCGCCAGGCAGGTCGGTATATGCAGGAATACCACGATGTAAAGGGAGATACGCCCTCACTCGATTTCTTCAAGACGCCAGAACTGGCAGCACGAGTGACCTGCGATGCGCAGCGGATTCTTGGTGTCGATGCAGCGATCATGTTTGCGGACCTGCTGCCGATCCTGGAGCCAATGGGATTGGAACTGGACTACCTGCCTGGTGTTGGACCGAACATCGCAAACCCGGTGCGTAACAACGCGGACATTGATGCCATCAAGGTCCTGCCTTCAGCGGAGAGCATGCCGTATATCGCAGAGGTCATCAGGCTGATTCGGGCTGAACTGCCCGCTGATATCCCTCTGATTGGTTTTGGCGGTGCGCCTTTTACGCTCGCTTCATACGCAATAGAAGGGCAGGGTTCACGTAACTACATCCACGTTAAAAAGATGATGCATGGCGACCCTGGTGCGTGGCATGCGCTGATGGAAAAGATCACTGCTGCGGCAACGGAGTACCTTGCCTACCAGATTGAGAGCGGCGTACAGGCGGTGCAGATTTTTGACAGCTGGGTAGGTGCACTCTCCGTTCAGGACTACCGGGAAAAAGTGCTGCCATATGCCAAACGCATGATCGACGATATTTCCGGCGATGTACCGGTGATTCATTTTGGAACCGGCAACCCTGCGCTGCTGCCGTCGATGGCTGAAGCTGGTGGTGATGTGATCGCATTGGACTGGCGTGCACCGCTGGTTGAGAGCTGGGATCTCATGGGCGTGAAAGCGGTGCAGGGTAACCTCGATCCCGTTGTGCTCTTTGCAGATTGGCCAGGTGTTGAGAAGGCAGCCGGCGACATCATGCAGGAGGTGGGCGGTCGCCCTGGACATATCTTCAACCTGGGTCACGGGATCCTGCCGGAAACCCCTGTGGACAATGTCAAAGGGTTGGTCGACTTTGTCCACGAATACCGCGCGCCATAGCTGATATCAGCTACAGCGCTTTACTCAGTACCTTCGAGTTACGCTGATAGTTATAAAAGTCCTGCTTAGCTGCAGGCAGGTCTGCCACATCGGTGTCAGCAAAGCCGCGTTCGCGGAACCAGTCAGCACTCTGCGTGGTGAGAACAAACAGCTGGGAGAGTCCCTCTGCTTTTGCTGATCTCTCGATCTTGTCGAGCAGGCGATCGCCGCGATTACCCTTTCGATAGTCGGGGTGCGTGACAAGGCAGGCCAGTTCACCGCAGCCATCAAACGTATACAGCGCGGCACAACTGATCAGCAGCCCGTCTCGCTCGATCACAATAAACCGATCTATCTCTGATTCGAGCAGTTCGCGTGAGCGTTTGACCAGCACACCTTTCGCCTCGAGCGGTTCGATTAGCTTAAGGATACCGGCAACGTCATCAATTTTTGCGGCCCTGACCTGCTCGTAGCTTTTTCCTGTCACCTGCGTGCCACAGCCGTCGCGGGTGTAGAGTTCTTCGATCAACGCGCCGTCTGTTGCAAAGCTGACCATGTGGGCGCGCTCGACACCGTTGTTGCAGGCGTCCATACAATGATCCAACACTTGAGTCTGCTCTGCTGACAGCTTTTCACTGATCGGGCCCGAACTGCTGAGATCGATTTCTGAAATCAGTGCATCACGGTCATCATGGATGCCTTCAGCCTCGATGAGATAGATCAACTTATCCGCACCGAGCGCCTTTGCCACGTCACGGGCCATTGCGCTCGAGCCGATGTTAAAAGTTTCACCTGATGGGGAGTGCCCGACGGGTGAGACGATGACCACAGCGTGATCAGCGAGCGCTGAGGTGATGGCCAGCTGGTTCACCTTTCTCACCACACCAGTGTTCTGGTGATCGATCCCATCCAGTATGCCGATAGGCCTCGCCTTGATGTAGTTGCCGCTCACGGTGGTGATCTCACGACCCTTAACCGGCGTGTTGGTTGGACCTTTGGAAAGTTCTGCTTCAAGGTGTGCCTTATTGATGGCGATTGCGCCAATCACGGCATCGATTTCCTCGGGTCTTGTGATCCTGATATCACCGGCCATTACCGTTTCGAAACCGGCCGCCATGAGCGCTGCATCAATCTGTGGGCGAGCGCCGTGGGTGAGCACCACGCGCACACCCAATGCGTTGAGCAAGGCGATGTCCGAGACAATCGTGCCAAAGTTCCGCGAGGCAAACACTTCACCGCTCAAGTGAATCACAAACGTCTTGTCACGATGTGCATCAATGTAGGGGGAAGAATCCCTGAACCACTTGATGTGTTCCTGCATGGACATGATTGTAGGCTGCTCGAAAAATGGCGGCGGATTATACCAGTTTGACCCAAAGCTGCGAGATGCGGTGCTGCGGACAGGTCAGGGCAACCCTCGTACAGCGCGGCCTGCTGTCGGAACTTCATTCTCGGTATACGTCAAAAAGGTGTAAGCTAGCAGTCTGTCGGACTCAGCGTTAATCTACTGCGCTGATGGTAGATCGGCCATTTTTCTCGCAATTCCTCGTCGAATATTCTCGATATTCTCCGAGACGTCGGACCGCTCAAATTGCGAAAAAACTGACTCGATCTACCACCATGCTCGCTACGATCATCTAAGCCCGACAGACAGCTAGCCGCAGAAAACCCACGTTAACCTGGGTTTTAGCAATTATTGAGGAAGAGTCGTGAGCGTTCAGGAAGCCGGCGAACAGGAAATAAAACCAGACATAGCACTTAATCTGCGCACGGTGATTAATGACCTGCAGAGTGACGGTCACCTGTCTGCACAGGATGCAGATACGCTTAGCCTGAAGACCCGCCGCAAGGAACAGCTCACCTGGAATCCAATTGAGCTGATTGCTGAGGACATGGTCCCGGACCTCAAAAACGAGGGTCGCAGTCTTGACCTCGAAGCGCTGACGCAGTGGCTGGCAGGCCAGGCAAAACAACAGTACGTCCGCATTGATCCGCTGAAGATTGAGTCGGAGATTGTGACCCGTGTGATGTCGCACGAGTTTGCCAAACGCCACCAGATTCTCTGTCTCGAGGTGAAGGAGGACGAGGTGGTTGTGGCGAGTGCACAGCCCTATGTCCACGCCTGGGAAACAACCATTGAGCAGTCGCAGCCTGGCAAGCTGCTGACCAGGGTGATCGCCAATCCTGCGGATATCAGGCGTTACACCACCGAGTTCTACACCATGGCCAAGTCCGTCAATAAGGCGACGGCCCAGGGACTCGCGACCAGTTCGCTGACCAACCTTGAGCAGATGCTAGAGCTTGGCCAGATCGATGCGATGGAGGCCAACGACGCTCACATCGTCAATATTGTCGACTGGCTGCTCAACTATGCTTTCACCCAACGAGCGAGTGATATCCACCTCGAGCCGCGCCGTGACAAGGGAAGGGTCAGGTTCAGGATAGATGGCGTGCTGCACCTGGTGTACGAACTGCCAGCCCCGGTGATGACGGCGGTGACCAGCCGTCTGAAGACGCTCGGTCGAATGGATGTTGCAGAAAAACGACGACCGCAGGATGGACGTCTTAAGACCAAGACGGCCGATGCCCACGAGGTTGAACTTCGTCTTTCAACGCTGCCGACCGCGCACGGCGAAAAAATGGTTATGCGGATTTTTGATCCGGACATCCTGCTTAAGAGTTTTGAAGAGCTGGGTCTGGCCAACGACGATCTTGATCGTTGGGAGACGATGGTCGAAAACCCCAACGGTATTGTGCTGGTGACGGGTCCGACCGGTTCCGGTAAAACCACGACCCTTTATACGAGTCTGAAGCAGCTTGCGACCCAGGAAGTGAACGTCTGTACGATCGAGGATCCGATCGAAATGGTTGAACCCGCATTCAACCAGATGCAGGTGCAATCCAATATCAGCCTGAACTTTGCCGACGGTGTGAGGGCTCTCCTGCGTCAGGACCCCGACATCATCATGGTTGGTGAGATCCGCGATCTGGAAACAGCTGAGATGGCGATCCAGGCTGCTCTGACCGGTCACCTTGTGATTTCAACACTGCACACGAATGACGCACCCTCGGCGATTACCCGCCTGATGGAGGTAGGTGTTGCGCCCTATCTCATCAAGGCGACAGTGCTCGGCATCATGGCGCAGCGCCTGGTACGAACCCTGTGCAGACACTGCAAGGCAAAAGGTGAGACCGATGAGGACGGCTGGCGCGTGTTGACGACGCCATGGAAAATGAAGATGCCTTCCCATATGTATCACCCGGTCGGCTGCCTCGAGTGTAGGGATACCGGCTATAGCGGGCGGCAGGGGATTTATGAGCTGCTGCTCATGTCCGATACCATCAAGGAGATCGTCGAGCAGGACGTGGATATTGGGAAACTGCGCCTGTCGTCTATGAAAGAAGGTATGAAGACGCTGCGGCTTTCCGGCGCAATGAAAGTGGCCGCTGGCGACACGACGATTGCCGAAGTGCTGCGTGTGGCGCCCTTCTCAGGTACCCAATAGCAGGTTACAGGTTACCTGCATGTCGGAAGATATCAGTGTCCTGCTGGAACGTGTCAGGACGCTGAGTCCGTTTTTCGATGCAACGGTCAGTCAACACCCCGAACTCTTTGGCGATGACTTCTTCGAATCGCTGCAGTCTCCTCTTGACGAACTAACCCTCAGGTCACGCTGGACCCGTTTTCTTGAACAGTCGCAAGAAGCAGATATGGCCGCTTCGCTCAGGTTGCTGCGAGCGCGGGAGATATCCCGGGTCATCTTTCGCGATCTGTCACGACTCGCAGACATGGCAGAAACAACACTAGTCATGTCGCTTTTTGCAGGGTTCTGTATAGAGACGGCGCTCGAAGCCTGTCACATTGCAACCGAAGAACGTTATGCGCCGCTGCGTGATGAGGCTGGTCAGCCGGTATTGATGACCGTGCTTGGGATGGGGAAGCTCGGCGCGTTTGAGTTGAATCTCTCATCTGATATCGATCTTGTATTCCTGTTTGAGGCGCCCGGCAACCTTGTGACTGCAAAGGGTAAACAGGTGAGCTACCAGGAGTTCTACCTCCGCTGCGCGCGACTGCTGATTGCGATGCTGGATGAGGTTACACCTTCAGGGCGCGTGTTTCGTGTGGATATGCGGCTGAGACCTTATGGCGACAGCGGTCCACTGGTCAGCCATGCAGCGGCGATGGAAAGGTACTTCCAGGAGCAGGGCAGGGACTGGGAAAGGTATGCTTTCATCAAGGCGCGGGTAATCGCCGGCGACACCGAATGTGGTGATGCTTTCCTTGCCACGATCAAACCGTTTGTTTACCGGCGTCACCTCGACTTCGGTGCCATCGAATCCCTGCGTGAGATGAAGGCATTGATGGCACGGGAACTGGAGCGCAAGGAATCGGAAGACGACCTGAAGCTCGGTGCAGGGGGTATCAGGGAAATTGAGTTTATCGTCCAGTCGCAGCAGCTGTTGTTTGGCGGCAGTCAGCCCGAACTCCAGCAGCGAGCGCTCGTACCTGTGCTTGGCATGCTTGCCGAGCGTGAATTGCTGACGCCATCAGAGGCGTACGCGCTCGAGCGTGCCTACGTGTTCCTTCGCAACAGTGAACATGCCATTCAGGCGGAGCGGGATCAGCAGACCCACCTATTACCAACAACTGAACAAAGTCGCGAAAGACTTGCGAATGCCATGGCCGAGGAGAGCTGGGCAGCTTACGTGTCTGAGCTTGACCGGCACAGGACCGCGGTGGCAGAAGTGTTTGCACGCTTGCTGACACCAGCGCAGGAGGAGGCCGAGCAGCCGCTTGAAGCTGTGCAGGCCTGGCATGCATTCTGGTCCGACCAGGATGAATTGCCTCCTGCAGCAGATCCGCTGCTTCTGCAGGAGGCGCGTGAATTGAAAGCAGCGATTGAGGTTCAGGACCTGCCGGCGTTGTCCATTACGAGGATCGACAAGTTACTGCCAATCGTCCTCGCGGTTGTAGCGGAGTCAGACGACCCGGGCCTCGCAGCCAGCCGCTTCCTGCCGATCATCCGGGCTGTGCTGCGTCGGACCACCTATCTTGTCTTCCTGTTCGAGAACCGTGACGCGTTGAAACGTGCGGTGCAACTTGTGTTGCTCTCACCCTTCCTGGCACAGCAGCTCGAAGCCTATCCCATCCTCTTGTTCGAGCTGGGTGACAGGCGCATGAGTAATGTGTCGATTTCTCGCGAAGCGCTTGAAGCCGAGTTGCGGGCGCTCCTCAGAAGCCTCGAGCAGGGTGATGTCGAAGCGCAGATGGATACGCTACGCCAGTTCAAGCTGGCGGCGACCCTTAAGATTGCGGCCATGGAGCTGCTGTCAGAAATATCTATCATGCAGGCATCCGATGCACTTACCGCGACGGCAGAGGTCATTCTGGAAGCCGCCCTGGAATTTGCGTGGCAGCACCAGGAAGCGAAACACGGCGTACCGTGTGATGCGGACAGGCACCCGCTTTCAGAGCGGTTTGCAATCATCGGTTATGGCAAAGCCGGTGGCCTTGAACTGGCCTATGGCAGTGATCTTGACCTGGTATTTTTGTGTCCGCAGGAGATTGGTGCGTCTACTGATGGCGCTCGAAGCGTGAACAATAACGTCTTCTACAATCGGCTCGGGCAGCGCCTGATCCATATTCTTACCAGTTTCACGAGGTTCGGCATCCTCTACAACGTTGACCTTCGCCTGCGTCCACAGGGAAACAAGGGACCCATGGTGGCGACGATTGGAGCCTTTGATCGCTACCAGCGGGAAGCAGCGTGGACGTGGGAAAAGCAGGCGCTTATTCGTGCACGTTTCCTTGCCGGTGATACCTCCCTTGGCGCCAGGTTCAGCGAGATACGTCGCAGCGCGCTGTGCACTGCGGCAGACGCCCCCGATTTGCAGCAGGATGTCATCGAGATGCGGGAGCGAATGTCGCGCCATCTCTCATCGCAAGTGCATGATAAATCTGATGAAAATGAGGAAGGCGGGTCTGCCAGCTTCGACCTCAAACATGACAGCGGGGCTATTGTTGACATTGAATTTATGGTCCAATACGCGGTCCTCGCAGAGGCGGCCAGGCATGAAGGCCTGACCCGTTGGACGGATGTCATGCGTTTGCTGGATGAACTTGGCGATGCAGGACTGCTTAACGAAGCCGAACGCTCTGTCCTGCAGCGGTCTTACCTTGCCTTCAGGGCATCAGTTCACTACGACTGGCTTGGCCTTAGCATAGATTATGAAGCGCTGAACAGTTATCGCGGCGAGGTACGCGAAATCTGGGAAGCTAGAATGCGCAGCCGGGTGTAACGGCAGCGGCAGTAACAGCAGGAAATTGAGATGTCAGACTCTTTAGCAGATAGAGACGGTGTAATCTGGTTCGACGGCGAACTGGTGCCATGGCGTGATGCCAAGGTGCATGTGCTTACCCACACCTTGCACTACGGGTTGGGAGTGTTTGAAGGTGTAAGAGCTTATGCCACCGATAACGGTCCGGTGATCTTCCGCCTGCATGATCACACCGATCGCCTGTTTCGTTCTGCCCATATTCTCAATTTTGAGATTCCCTGGTCGAAGGATGAGATCAATGCTGCCCAGATCCAGGTTGTGAAAGAAAATAACCTCAAGGAAGCCTACCTCAGGCCGATGTGTTTCTACGGATCGGAAGGCATGGGGCTGCGCGCCGATAACCTGAAGCCCCACTGCATTGTTGCGGCGTGGGAATGGCCCACCTACATGACCCCAGAAGCGCGCATTGAAGGCATCAAGGTTCGCACGTCTTCCTACACTCGCCATCACGTTAATATCACCATGTGCAAGGCCAAGGCCAACGGTAACTACATCAATTCCATGATGGCGTTAAAGGAAGCACTCGACAGCGGGTGTGATGAGGCGCTGCTCCTCGATAACGAGGGTTATGTTGCTGAAGGTAGCGGAGAGAATATCTTCCTCGTCCAGAACGGCAAGCTGGTGACGCCGGAGCTAACCTCGTGCCTTGAAGGTATCACACGAGCGACCGTGTTTGATCTCGCGGCGGAGCTTGATATTCCGATTACGGAAAGGCGTATCACCCGAGACGAGGTATATATCTGTGATGAGGCTTTCTTCACAGGCACCGCAGCAGAGGTTCTGCCGATCAGGGAACTCGACGGGCGCATCATCGGTGAAGGTGGGCGTGGACCGATCACGGAAAAACTGCAGTCCATGTACTTTGACCAGGTCATGGGCAAGCGCAGCGAACATCCTGAGTGGGGGACGCCTGTTGCGTAACTGATCTTGGCGCGGGTTCCCCAACAGATTCTCGTTGTCGCACCTGCCTGGGTCGGGGACATGGTCATGTCCCAGGTCATCTATATTCGACTGAAGCAGCTTTACCCGGGCTGTGACATCGATGTGCTTGCACCCGCCGCGACCATTGCCCTGGCCGAGCGAATGCCCGAAGTTCGCCAGGCCATCCTGATCGAGCAACAACATGGTCAGCTTGGTCTTGGATACCGTTATCGACTGGGCGTCCAGCTGCGGGCAACCGCATACGACTGGTGCATCGTCACGCCCAACTCCTTCAAATCAGCACTGGTGCCATTTTTTGCCGAGATTCCGCAGCGGACAGGTTTCCTTGGCGAGTATCGATACGTCGTGCTGACCGATCCCAGGCTGCTCGACCCTAGCAGGCTGCCGCGCATGATTGACCGGTTTGTCAGCCTGACCGACCGGGACGGCAAACTGCCTGATGAAATCGGTCTGCCGGTACTTCACGCGGATCGCGAGAATGCCAAAAAATACATTGAAAATCAGAGTCTTACAGCTTCAGGTGGTGTGCTGGGACTGTGTCCCGGCGCAGAATTTGGTGACGCCAAGAAGTGGCCGGAAAGTTCTTTTGCCGAGGTCGCAAAAGCGGCGATCAGTGCTGGCAGGGCTGTCTGGATATTTGGCGGGCCGGCCGATGCGGAGACGGGGGAACGCATTGCAGAACTCGCTGGAACCGGCTGCGTTAACCTCGCCGGTAAAACCAGTCTTATCGAAGCGATTGACCTGCTTGCACACTGTGATGATGTGGTGACCAATGACTCCGGCTTGATGCACATTGCCGCCGCAGTGGGTGCCAGGATTACCGCGGTTTACGGGTCGACCTCACCTGACTTCACCCCGCCTCTGGCAGATTCAGCCAGCGTTGTCAGGACCGGCATTGAATGTTCACCCTGTTTTAAAAGGCAGTGTCCGCTTGGCCACAAGAACTGCCTGGTTGAGTTACCTGCAAGTGATGTCATCAACGTCGTGAGCCCGGGGCAGTGAGATCACTTTGAAAGTCCTGCTCGTCAAAACGTCATCGCTGGGTGACGTCATTCATGTGATGCCGGCCGTGACAGAAGCGTTTGCGAACGTGGCAGACCTCGACATCACCTGGGTCGTCGAAGAAGCATTTTGCGATATTGCTGCCTCGCATCCCGGCGTTTCTGAAGTTGTCCCGGTGGCCGTGCGCCGTTGGCGCAAGTCGCCAGTGGCATGCTGGGGGGAGATACAGGCATTCCGACGTCGGATCGGCAGTGAGCAGTATGACCTCGTGATCGACAGTCAGGGTTTGATCAAGAGCGCCTTGATTGCATCGTCAGCAAATGGGCCGCGACATGGCTTTGATGCAGGTTCAGCGCGAGAAAAAGCAGCAACCTTGCTGTATGGAATGAAACATGCCGTTGCAACCGATGAGCATGCGGTGATGCGGCAGAAAAAATTGCTGGCCAGTGCCCTTGGCTACCAGGTGCACGATGACATTGACTATGGTCTTGTCGGTGGGGACCCAGTGAACGGTTCGATCCTGTTGCTTCACGGGACGACCTGGGTATCCAAGGAGTGGCCAGAATCTGCCTGGCACCAGCTTGCCGCGCTGGTGACAGCCGCCGGATTCCCGGTGGTGATTGCCGGTGGTAACGAAGTTGAGGTGCGTCGGGCGCGTAAGATTGCTGATGGTCTGCAGAATGTTGAAGTGCTGGCTGAACCGCCGTTGGGCGAGCTGATAGAAAACATCCGGAATGCGGCCGGGGTAGTGAGCGTTGATACCGGACTGGGTCATCTGGCAGCCGCATTTGCTCGACCGCTGATCGGGCTTTATGGCGCCACCGACCCTCGCCTGACCGGAATGACGGGCCCGGGCAGCGAAGTGATATTAAGTAATCACTTACCATGTATTCCTTGTAGAAAAAGAACCTGTCAGTTCCCGTTGACTGATGATTCGAGTAAAATTCACCCTCCCTGCTTTGCAAATACAACGCCGGAGAACGTGTGGCGAGCCTTACAGCAGCAGATTGGCAAGCAGAAAATCAACCCAGCCTGAAGCTGGCGTTTTGTCTTTATAAGTACTTTCCGCATGGCGGATTGCAAAGAGATTTCCTGCGTATCGCGATGGAGTGCCTGGCCCGGGGACACCAGGTACGCGTGTACACGCTCGTCTGGCGCGGCGATATCCCTGAAGGCTTTGATGTTCAGATTGTCCCGGTTGAGGCGCTCACCAACCACACGCGGTACGAACGTTTCACCCAATACCTGAACGAAGCGCTGGAAAAAGATCCCGTCGATTGTGTCATCGGCATCAACAAGATGCCGGGCCTCGACGTCTACTATGCAGCCGATTCCTGTTACGAGGAAAAGGCGCAGTCGCAGCGCAGCTGGCTGTATCGCCAACTGCCGCGCTATCGTCATTTTTCCCGATTTGAAAAAGCGGTATTCGGCAGGAATTCCTCAACGGAGATCCTGATGATCTCCGAGGTTCAGAAGCCCTTTTTTGACCAGCATTATCAAACCCAGGCAGAGCGGATGCATTTCCTGCCGCCTGGTATCTCGCGCGACCGGATTGCCCCCGACGACGTAATGCAGCGCCGCGAGGCGATGCGCCGGGAACTCGGCATAAGAGAAGATGAACGGCTGCTGTTGATGCTGGGTTCCGGGTTTGTGAAAAAAGGATTGCGGCGCGCGCTGTTTGCAGTGAGGTCCCTGCCACCGGAGGATCGCGCCAGGACTCGCTTCTTTGCGGTTGGTGAAGACAATCCCGCGCCGTTTCTGCGGCTTGCGCGGTTCCTCGGGATCAGCAAACAGC
Organism: Pseudomonadales bacterium; assembly: GCA_963921285.3. Taxonomy (GTDB): domain Bacteria; phylum Pseudomonadota; class Gammaproteobacteria; order Pseudomonadales; family Azotimanducaceae; genus UBA9659. Next base: position 2,437,592 of record CAWUFD020000015.1, on the reverse strand, counting down.
TGACGATCCTGTCCGGTCGCGATGATGTGCCAGAGTTACTGTTTGCGGCTGACCTCCTGGTGCTGCCAGCGCTCGATGAAGCAGCCGGCATTGTGCTGCTGGAGGCCATTGTTGCGGGTTTACCGGTGCTGGCGACCGATAACTGTGGCTATGCGCACTATGTGTCGGAATCCGGCATGGGGCAGCTTGTCTCCAGCCCCTTTGAGCAGGAGGAACTGAACGAGAAGCTCGCCCTGATGTTGCGGGACCAGGACCGTCCGGCCTGGATAGAGCGCAGCAAACCCTTTGCCGAGAGTGCAGATATCTATTCCCTGCATGGTGAAGCGGCGCAGTTCATTGAAGACGTTGCACTTTCTCACAGCGCAGCGCGAGAGGCGAGTCTCGGTACTGTAGCCTTCTGCCTGTTTAAATACTTCCCTTACGGCGGCCTGCAGCGGGACTTCCTCAGGATTGCCGAGAAAACCCGTGACCGCGGCTTCAAGATCAGGGTGTATACCCTGCAGTGGCAGGGCGAGGTTCCTGATGGCTTTGAACTGATTACAGTACCCGTCAAAGCGATTACCAATCATTCGCGCTATCGCAAGTTCCACACCTGGGTAAAGGAACACCTCGAAAAACACCCGGTTGACCGGGTGGTGGGTTTCAACAAGATGCCGGACCTGGACGTTTACTATGCCGCCGACTCCTGTTACGAGGACAAAGCGCAAACACAGCGGAACAGGCTTTATCGGTCACTGCCGCGTTATGACCTGTTTTCCGGATTCGAGAAAGCCGTTTTTGGTGAATCATCAGATACTGAAATCCTGATGATCTCACCTGTGCAGATCCCGCTGTTTGAGCACTACTACCATACCTCTGCGGACCGGTTTCACCTGCTGACACCAGGTATCGCAAGGGACCGCATTGCACCTGCCAACCGTGAAGAAATACGGGCAAGTTTCCGAAGCGAGTTTTCACTGGATGATGATGACAACCTGCTGCTGCTGATTGGTTCGGGTTTTATTACCAAGGGTCTGGACCGCATCCTCATTGCGCTTGCTGCCCTGCCGGAAGCGTTGGGCGAAAAGACACGTCTGGTTGTGATCGGTCAGGATGCGCCCGGTCAATTCAAGCGCATGGCAGCGCGACTCGGCCTGAAAGACAAGGTGGAGTTCCTGAGAGGGCGTGACGATGTGCCGAGATTCCTCATGGGTGCTGACCTGCTGGTGCATCCTGCTTATGTGGAAAACACAGGTACCGTCCTGCTGGAAGCGATTGTTGCCGGACTCCCGGTGCTGGCAACGGATGTGTGCGGTTATGCGCACTACGTCGAAGATGCCGGGGCCGGCATGCTTATTCCGTCACCCTTCCAGCAGGAGCGTATGAACCAGATGCTGGAGATGATGCTGCGCTCTCCCGAGCGTACCACCTGGTCTGATAACGGCGTCGCCTATGCGCACGTTGCGGATATTTACGATATGCCAGACCAGGCAGCAGAGTTTATTGCCACGGCAGGCACAGACGACAATCGATGACCTTTATTGCCAGCGAGCTTGAAGGTTTCTTTGATGAGGCAGACCTGTTTGAGCAGGTTGCAGGCCTGCCTGGTGAGGTTGTGCGTGAGGTGGCCAACCGTCGCACGGTGCGCGTTGAGCTTGGGGAGTCCACCTACTTTGCCAAGATCCATCATGGCGTTGGCTGGGCAGAGATATTCAAGAACCTTCTGCAGGCACGTCTGCCCATCCTCGGCGCTGCCAATGAATGGGCGGCATTAAACCGGCTGCGAGAACTTGGTGTTGATACGATGGTGCCAGTGCTCTACAGCGCAGAGGGCGCCAATCCTGCGGCGCAGCGCTCCTGCATCGTGACCCGTGCGCTGCTGGACATGGTGTCGCTCGAGGATTTTGTCTTAACACCGGCGTTTGACCTTGCAGCAAAACGCAAACTGCTGCCTAAGCTCGCAAAAATCAGTCGGATCCTGCATGACAACGGCGTCAATCACCGTGACTACTATATCTGTCATTTCCTTATGCAGGATCTTACCGACGAGGATGCTGAGGGGTTACCTCGACTCTACCTGATTGACCTGCATAGAGCGCAGATCCGCGATCGCACACCTGACCGATGGCGGGCAAAAGATATTGGCGGGTTGCTCTACTCCTCCCTTGAGTGCGGCCTGACCCGCCGCGACCTGATGCGATTCATGAAAATATATACCGGCGCGGCAGCCCTTCGCGATGTCATTAGTGATCCGTTCTGGCATCAGGTTAAAAAGCGAGCGCGGGCGCTGTATCTGCAGGATCACCCGGCGTTGCCCCCTCACGTTATCCGACTGCTGGATGAAGGGTGATGCCAGGCTGGCATGTAAACAAGGGAGATGCCGCTGCCGGTACGCTCTTTCCTGATCTCGCGACGGCAAGCGTAGTTGCCGGGGATGAGATCAACGCCAACTGGATGAGCCGCCTGGTGCTCGCCTCAAACGGTGAACGCGCCTTTTATGTGAAAGTCTATCTCAGCCGTGGCAGATGGCTGCGCCGGTTTATGGGCAGATCCCGGGTGCGCGCCGAGTGGGAAAACCTGGCGCTGTTCGAGACATTGTCTGTTCCGACAGCAAAACTCATTGCCTATGGTGAAGGGAGCGTTAACGGTCATTACTGTGGCATTGTGGTCACCGAGGCGATACCGGCAAGCTGTGATCTGGCATCAATGGCCCAAGCGGGCGATGTCAGGCTGAGGGACAAGGAGTGGGTTGCGGCAGTCTCTCTGCAATTGGCGGAGATGGTGGCAAAATTACATGCAAACGGATTCATCCACTCAGACCTCAAGTGGCGTAACGTACTAGTGACTGATGGCAAAGCGCCGTCAGTCTTCCTGATAGACTGCCCGCAGGGGCGCAGGCTGCCGGGCCCACTGAAAACCCGTGGTATCGTGAAGGACCTTGCCTGCCTTGATAAAGTGGCAAAGCAGGTGCTGAGTAACGCCCAGCGCCTCCGGTTCTATCTCACGTATCGAGGTATGACCGGGCTGAACGAGAACGCCAAGCAGGAAGTCAGGCAGGTCCTGGCGTTCTTCAAAGGGCGCGAATAATGCTTTCACGACGAAAGGGATTAGAGACCCGGAAAAAATTGAGCCGGGGTAAGAGAGTCAGGATAAAAGGTCAGGACAAGAAGTCAGGACACGTAAGAGTCAGAAGGGATTAGCAGTACAAGACATGAACAGCCTGGACGCAGAGTCGCTGATCAGGGCAAAGCGCGACCTGCCGTTACCATTCAAGCTCAGCATCGAAAAATTCACCGACAAGAGCGCGCTCGCAGAGCCGAGTGAAGTCACGGTGCACGAAGTCCTGCGCCTGCTTCCCGGGAAACGCGTTGCGGCTATCGCCTCGAATGGGGAAGACCGGTTGTTCATCAAGGTCTTTGTTGGACCCTCTGCGCGCCGATACTGGAAGCGAGAAATCAATGGTGTTGCAGCGATTGAAGCGGCCGGCGTGGCGACGCCGAAGCTGCTCTGGAAAGGGCGATTACCTCATGGCGGCTATGCGCTTGCCTTTGAATATATTGAACACACCGCAAGCCTGGCTGAAAGATGGGATCCGCGCGACAACGCACTTTGTGACAAGGTCATGTCCCTCCTGGCCCGATTGCACGACAATGGCGTGACCCAGAATGATATCCACCCTGGCAATTTCCTGATCAGCGATGATGAGATCTATGTGGTGGATGGCGGAGACATCGGTCGCAAAGAACTAAAACCGCTGTCTCAGAACAAGACGCTGAAAAACCTTGCGCTGTTTCTGGCCCAGTTCCACAAGCACCAGGAACTCATCATTGAAAACCCCTTCCGGTTTTACCGGGCCCACCGCGGCTGGGCGAGAGACCGCGAGGTTAATCGCAAGTTACATCGTTACATCATGCACTGCCGCAACGAACGTAAAGAAGCCTATATCAAGAAAGCCTTCCGTGAATGCACGCGCTTCACCTGCTCACAGACTTTCAGCCGATTCCGTGTTTGTGAGAGGCAGTACAAAACGCCGGAACTGATCGAGCTGCTTGACCACCTGGATGAAGCCATCGCCGCAGGCGAGCTGATCAAGGACGGCAACACGGCCACCGTCGCGAAGATCGACAGCCCGCTTGGCCCGCTTGTGGTCAAGCGCTACAACATGAAAAACCCGTGGCATCGGTTTACGCGAGCCTTCAGGAAGTCTCGCGCCTGGATATCCTGGGCCAACACCTATCGGCTGGAGTTTCTCGGCATCGGTACCCTGCAACCGATTGCGCTGGTGGAAGACAGGTTGGGACCGCTGCGCGGCAAGGCCTATTTTGTGACTCGCTACGTTGAGGCACCTGATGCGACCAGGATCATGGAAGTGGATGATCTGGATGCCACGATGGGATCGATTGTTGACCTGCTCAAGGAGCTGAATGACTCAGGCATTACGCACGGCGATTTGAAGGCAAACAACTTTCTGCTTATCGATGACGAGGTAAAGATCATTGATCTCGATTCCATGCGCGATCGTGGTCACAGCCTGCGATTTGAGGTTGCCTTCAAGAAGGATATGGAGCGTTTCATGCGAAATTGGGAAACGCCACCGCTCAAACACGGCTTCAAAAAGCTGTTGAGCCTGGAGATACCGGGCGCAGCCTGACGAAATCGCGCGAAGTGGCTTCGCGAGTAGGCTAAAATAGCCAGCCAGTGTTGTTGATATGAATTGACGGTTACCTCGTTGTCCCTAGTTGTACTTGGCCTTTCCGGCGCGCTTACCCACGATCCCTCTGCTGCGATCTATGTCGATGGCGAGCTGGTCGCGGCCGCAGAAGAAGAACGATTTACTCGAGACAAGCACGCCAAGAACGTGATGCCTTTCCATGCGGCACAGTTCTGCATGGCTTATGCGAACCTCAAGCCCAAAGATATAGATGTGGTCGCCTTTCCGTTCGGCAAGGTGAGTCTCTTTGGCAAGGCACGCTGGCACTACGCCAGGCGATATTGGTATGCCCCGGATCGATCGATTGACGCCATATTCAACGGCAATCGTCACTATCGTCGTAACGTCAAGAAAGTCCGTGCGCTGCTGGATGACCTCGGAATTGACTGGAACGATATTGAATATGATGCGGTAGAACATCATATGGCCCACGCCAGCAGTGCCTATCACCTGAGCGGTTTCAAAGAGAAAACCGCCATACTGGGCATCGATGGCAAGGGAGAATACGCCACCACCTTTTTCGGGTACGGCGAAAACGGCAGGATTCACAAGATCAAGGAATTCTACGATCCCGATTCCCTGGGTCAGTTGTATGCATCGTTCACCGAGTATCTCGGCTTTGAGATGCTGGACGGTGAGTACAAGGTGATGGGCATGGCCCCCTATGGCAACCCTGATCTCTACGATCTGTCGCGGCTGATCGAATTTGACGGAAAAGAGATTACCGTCAACACGGAACTGGTGAACACGATTGGCCTGCGTCGATACAAGGAAGGTCGCAAGGGTTTCTACTTTTCACAGAAGCTGATCGACTGGCTTGGCCCGCGACGAAAAGGAGATATCGCTGATGACCCTTATGTCCACTATGCGGCTTCTATTCAAAAGATTTACGAAGAAATCTCACTAGGCCTGATCGAGACTTATCTGTCGGACATCCTTAAAGAAACCGGCAAGCTGGTTTTTGCAGGTGGCGGCGCGCTGAATGTGAAGCTCAATCAGAAAATACTCGACCTGCCCTACGTTGAAGAAATGTTTGTGCAGCCGGCGGCAGCCGACTCCGGTACTGCGGTTGGTGCGGCGTCCTATGCAAGCTGGAAGCGCGGTGTGGCGCCGGAGCCGATGAAACATGTATACCTCGGTCCTGATTACACTACTGACGAATGTGTTGAGGCGTGCGAGCAGCATCCGCAAAAGCCGGTGTTTACCAGGGTCGACAACGTGCCTGAAGCTGCAGCGAAACTGCTGGCAGACGGTAACCCGGTCGCATGGTGCCAGGGGCGCATGGAGTTCGGCCCGCGTGCACTGGGTGGCCGCAGTATTCTCGGTTGCCCGAGTTTCGAAGGTATAGCAGATAGGATCAATGAGCAGATCAAGTTCCGCGAACGCTGGCGGCCCTTCTGCCCAAGTATCCTTGATACGGTTGCACCCGATATGATCCAGACCGATCACCCGGCCCCCTACATGACTATCACGTTCGAGGTGAGTGAAGAGTGGCGGCAGCGGATTCCCGAGGTTGTGCATGAAGACGGCACGTCACGGGTGCAGATCGTCAACAAGGACACGAATCCCCGTTATCACGCCCTGTTGCAGGAAATGGAAAAGCTCACGGGTAACGGCGCGGTGCTCAACACCTCAATGAATCGGCGCGGTGAACCGATGGTGTGTTCACCAACGGATGCGCTGAACATGTTCTTTGGCTCCGATCTGCAATACCTGATGCTGGAAGATCTGCTCGTCACCAAGAACCCGGGCTCTGCCTGACCTGCCGCCCATGCGAGTGGTCCAGCTTTGCCATGACTATGCAGGACCATTCCGGGTAATCGCCCGGCAATATGCCACCGCCCTGCATCCTGCAGAAGTGACCACCATCTTCCTGCGTGGACCGCACAACGCAGAACTCGCCAGCGAAATCCCCGGCGAGGTGTTGTTCCTGTCGTTGTCCTCTTCTGAGTTAAAAGGCCTGAAGGGTGTTGCCGTGGCTGCGGTTAAAGATGCCATTGGTGCAGAGAAACCCGACACCATCATCGCTCACCGTTACAAGCCGCTGTTTGTCGCGCTGCAACTCAACAAGACGCTCGGCCCGCGACGTATTCTTGGTGTCATGCACGAGTATGGGTTCCTGAAGCGCCTTACGCGATCTCTCTACGCGCGGTTCTGGCCGGACAATGTCCACCTGGCCGGTGTATCCGCGCCGGTTGTGGATGAAGTGGCGGGTATTCTGCCCGCGCAACGGCTGCACGTGATCGGGCATGGGCTTGAGAGTTTTACCTGCCAGTCTGCGGCCAGCGCGCGTCTTGAATTGGGTATCCCGATGGGCGTGTACTGCTTTGGCATTGTCGGCCGCCTGGTGACGAAGAAGAACCATGCTGTGTTGCTGGAAGCATGTGCCCGCGTTGATGATGCTGTTGTGGCCATTGTTGGCGGCGGTGAGCTGGAAGCCTCACTTCGCAGCCAGGCTGCAGATTTAAAGATAGAAGACCGCGTGATATTCACCGGTGCACGGGATAATGCGCGTCAGTATCTTTCGGCCTTTGATGCCTTTGTGCTTTCATCATCAGCAAAGGAAGCTTTTGGGCTCGTGTTACTGGAAGCCGCAGAGGCGGGTCTACCCATCATCTGCGCGGACATACCGGGACCAAGGAGTGTTCTCGGTGATGATGCCCTCTACTTTCGTGAAGGTGACGCAACTGACCTCGCCGCGAAAATGAACCAGCAGATGTCGGCGCCGGTGCAGGATACTCGTGAGTCGATAACGGCCACCCGGGCTGGTCTGCAACAACGCTTTTCAGCCCAGGTCATGCACGACAATATCCTCAGCGCAACCGGGATCACCTATGCCTGAATCGCCCGCTATCAACTGGCAAGACCTGTATCGGCAGCGGCAGGATATCGCTGACCGGTTTGGTGATATCTGGGACCTGCCGCTCGATAAGCGTTATCACCTTGTCCTGTCGCGGCACGGCGCAGAAGGCTCGCGCCTCATCGAGGTGGGTGCCGGGGACCGCGGACTCGAGAGCAAAATGCGTGGTTACTGGGGTGATCTTGAATACAGCAGCTGTGATATCGATGAAACTTACCCACATGAGTTCGGCCACTATGACGACATCAGTGGGGAATTTGATGTGGCCTGCGCCTTTGAGCTGATTGAACATATGCCGCTTGGCGATGCCTATGCCATGTTATGCAAACTGCATGAGGTGATAACCCCTGGCGGCAAGCTCCTTCTGACAACACCCAATATCTACTACCCGCCCGCCTTCCTGCGTGACGCGACTCATATAACGCCGTTTTGTTATGACGAACTGGGCGCTGTTGTACAGTTGGCCGGTTTCCGGGTGACGCACCTGTATCGTCTGCACCACGACTCGGTCATCAAAAAATTCCTGAAGCGGTTTGTGTTCTATCCCCTCTACCGAATTGTTGGCATAGATTTCTCCAAACAGATTATGCTGGTTGCTGAAAAACCGGGTTAGCCTGTGAACGTACTTGTTCTCTGCAAAGACATTGATGACCCGGCCACAAGGTACCGGGTGGACCCGGTGGTAGAGGTGCTCAGGCGCCGCGGAGATGAGGTCAGGGTAGTATCCGAACCCGGTTTTCTTACGCAGTGCGGTCTCCTTTTTCAGGCAGGCCGGTTTGACCTGGTTTTCATCCAGCGCAAATTGTTCAGTCCCCTCTACGCAAAGCTGCTGCGGCGAGTGGCAAGAAAACTCGTTTATGACCATGACGATGCGGTGTTTTCCCGCTCAAATGGTGAGCGCTCCGGCACACGATCATCTCGCTACAACGCGGTAGTCTCCGGCGCCGATCTTGTCATTGGCGGTAATGCTTTTCTCTGCGAGGAGGCCGGCCGGTCCAATGCGCGCTGCGAAGTTGTGCCGACATCGGTGCCTACCCAACGCTACAACACGGAGGTTTTCCTGGCGCCAGATCAACCGGTGACGTTGGTCTGGATCGGCAGCGCCTCGACGCGGCGCTATCTCGATAACCTGCAACCAGTGCTGGAAGCAGTCGGTGAGGCAATACCCGGTCTGCAGCTCAAAGTGATAGCCAACTTTGACTACTCACTAAACTCAATCAAGGTGATCAACGTCGCATGGTCCAGTGATACAGAAGTCGCCGAGCTGAAAACTTCTCACGTCGGTATAGCGCCAATGATTGATGATGCCTGGACGCGTGGTAAGTGTGCGCTCAAGGTCATCCAGTATATGGCGGCGGGACTGCCTGTGATCAGCTCAAACGTTGGTGCCAACCGGGAGGTTGTGATCGACGGGGAAACCGGCCTGCTGGCGAACACAGCGGTTGAGTGGATTGAAGCAGTGCGCACGCTGATGGATGACGGCGCGCGAGCACGCATGGGTGCGGCGGGCAGGCAACGCGCAGCCGAGCACTACGACCTTGACGCTTCTGCCGAGCATACGGTGGCGTTGCTGGACGCAGTTTAATAAGGACGGGGCACGCCTTCCGGTCGTGTCTTAAAGCGGCGATGTAACCACCAGTATTGTTCCGGCGCCTCTTTTACTGCCGCTTCGACCACCCGATTGATGATGCTGGCGTCTGTCTCTGCATCACCGCTGGGGTAGGTTTCATCCAGTTTGCGGAGATTAATCCGATAACGGCCCGTATCGAGATCACGATAGTGCGAGAACACCACGATATCAGCGCCAGTCATGCTGGTGATCCTTGAAGTGGCGGTGATCGTCGCGGCTTCAACCCCGAAAAAAGGCGCAAAGATCGAATGCTTGCGGCCGTAATCCTGGTCCGGCCCATACCAGACGATATGTCCTGCACGCAGCGCTTTGATAACATCCCTGACGTTTCGCCTCTCAATGGCGGCCGGAAAGTTACGCTGCCGACCTCTCGTCATGACCGCCTCCAGCAGCTTGTTCTTGTTGCGCCGGTACATGACGTCAAAAGGTGCGACTAGGCCGAGCACTGCACCTGCAAAATCTAGCGTCGAGAGGTGCATCCCAAGCAGCATGACGCCGTTACCCTCGGCCGCCGCGCCCTGGAGCACATCCAGCCCTTCGATATCGACCAGGCTGTCGAACTGCTTTGGGTCCCTGAACCAGACGGTGGCGGTTTCGATAATACTGATGCCTGTACTGCGGAAATTGTCCCGGCATAGCGCCGTACGTTCATCGTCACTGAGTTCGGGAAAGCAGAGAGAAAGATTGATCTCGACCACATGGCGGCGTTTGGCCGCAAGATGATAGCCAAGTCGACCGAGCAGGCCGCCCACGGCCCAACGACCACGTAAAGGCAGGTGTACCACCAGGTACATGACCCCGATGCCGAGCCACAGGAGCCAGTACTTTGGCTTCAGGAATTCGGCCTGTAATAGCGAGACGTTGATAGGGGGTAGATCAGTTGAGCTGAAGTGTGATTCTACTGGTTTTTCAAACGCCTGAGAAAACGGCTGCCTGCAGGTTGCATTCAAGCTAAAATCCGCCCGATGGAAATACCCCGATTTGATCAGGCACGCGTGTTAACGATAGGCGATGCCATGCTGGACAGGTACTGGCATGGTGACGTTGGTCGTGTTTCCGCGGAAGCGCCGATTCCTGTACTGGATGTTGATGACGTGGAGGATCGCCCAGGCGGTGCCGCCAACGTCGCCCTGAATGTTGCCAGCCTCGGTGCGAGCGCAGGCCTGGTTGCTGTCACCGGCGAAGACGACATGGCTTCCGTCCTGCAGGGTAAGCTCAGCGCTTCTAACATCGCCGTGAACTTCATCGTTGATCCCTCGAGACCGACCATCACGAAAATCCGGCTGGTGTCCCGCAGCCAGCAGATGCTGCGAGCGGATTTTGAGTCCATGTTTGACGTGCCGGCGGAACGCCTCGTCAGCGAGATGGGTGATCTTGCCGGTTATGACAATGTGATCATCTCGGACTATGACAAGGGTCTGTTTACCGATCCTGCTGCGGTGATTAAGGCTGCCGACAAACTGGGTAAACCCTGCCTGGTTGATCCCAAGTTCAAGGACTTTTCGGTTTATGCAGGCTCGAGCGTTCTGAAGCCAAACAAGCTGGAACTGGAGAAGGCGATAGGCACCTGGCAGAGTGAATCAGAGATGATTGAAAAGTGCCTTGGCCTGATGAACCGGCATGGCGTGAAATCCATGCTGGTCACTCGAGCAGGAGAAGGCATGACGCTCATTACCCCCGACCGGGGTGAGCAGCACTTTCCTGCGCGTACGCGTGAGGTTTACGACACCTCCGGTGCAGGTGACACGGTTATTGCTGTGATCGCCGCTGCAATGGCCGCGGGTGCCACGCTGTCGGATGCGGTGGCGCTCTCCAATATCGCGGCCGGCATCGTTGTCAGTCATTTTGGCGTTACCAGCGTTTCCGGTCCTGAACTCCGTGGTGAAGTTGACGTCACAGAACCCATGGACAAGGGCAAGATGACCGCCGAACAACTGCAGATTGCTGTGCAGGTGGCCAAGTCCCGAGGCGAGAAGATTGTGTTTACCAATGGCTGTTTTGACATTCTTCATGCCGGACACGTTGATTACCTGACAGAAGCGAGGCAGGAAGGTGACCGTCTGATCGTTGCTATTAACGATGATGCATCTGTGACACGCCTCAAGGGTGAAAGCCGTCCGATCAATTCGGTAGACCGGCGCATGACCATGCTGGCTGGCCTCGCTGCAGTTGACTGGGTTGTCCCATTTGCCGATGACACGCCGGAGTCTCTGTTGAAACTGCTTGAACCAGACGTGCTGGTGAAGGGTGGAGACTATGGTATTGACCAGGTGGTCGGTGCAGATATTGTTCGGGATTATGGTGGCGCCGTGAAAGTGCTGAGCCTCGTTGAAGACTGTTCTACCAGCGCAATTGTCGAGAAGATTCGCGAGCTGTAGTACTTAAATCAGTCAGCGAGCGTCTGCAACGCGGCTTCAACATTTGCTGCAAGATGACCCTCATTGATGGTACCCACCACGGCCGAGCCAACGCCGCTCACACCGAGCACATATTCAATGCATGCACCGGGGTCTGAATAATGACCCGATGCGAAGATCTTTTTTAATAGCACGCCACAGTCGGCCCTTGCGGCATCAGCGATAAAAGTCTCGTGTGAGCGATCCTCGGGGTTCAGTGTCACCATCATGACGTCACTCATTGGCAGGGCAGCGTAGGCACCCTCCGGTGTCTTCGGGGAAAAACCAACCGCGCCGATCACCCCCTGGCTTTTGTAGTCATGTAACACGCCAAGCACGTCGGCATTGTTAACAATGTTGATGTCATCGCCATCTGAATGCACCAGCACGATATCGAGGTAATCGGTGCGCAGGCGTTTGAGGCTTGCTTCGATGCTTTCGATTACCGCGCGCTCGCTGTAGTCATAACGAGAGGAGCCATCTTCGTAAAACTCACCTGCCTTTGTGCAGATAACCCAATCCTGCCGGGACGCTGCAAGCAGTTCACCGAGGCGAGCTTCGCTTTCGCCATACGCAGGCGCTGTATCGATCAGGTTGATCCCGAGGTTTGCTGCGAATGCCAGCAGTGACACCACCTCCTCGTCGGAGGGCAACTGAAATCCACTTGGATATTTGACGCCGCTGTTCCTGCCGATCTTGACGGTGCCGAGAGATAGGGGAGAAATGCTGAGGCCGGTTGTACCGAGCAAACGGTGCTGCGACCTGGAAAATCCGTTAGTCATCAACTGCTCCAGGGTGCTTCGGCAATGCTGACAGGAGCGAGGTTTTCTCCTTGATCCCGCGCCTGGACGGATTTGTCTTCAAGGTCGAGTTCCCGCAGCACGTAGTCACCAAGTAGTGGCGTCAGGGTCAGTTTCGTGGGCCAGCAGACGAGCACGTTTTCGTGCCGGCGCACAAAAGGTGTATCTGGTCGCAGCCCCTCGCTGCGGGCAGGTTCTGCCCGGTCGATACGGAAGGTATCAAACCGCATTGAAGGCCAGTCAATCCACGGAAAGAGTCGCGCCATCAATTCTCGTGCGGCATCAACCTGCGCTGCGTCAGTTCTGCCTGTCTCTTCAGCTAACGCGCCGCCGAGATACCAGGCGTTGGCGTCGCCCTCCGGGTGAGAGGTGATTGTCACCATTGGCTTATCAGCGCTTTGCAGAGATACCGCGTGTGCAAACACTGCCGGGAGCTTGCCTCTGATGATGACCTGGTTGAGTGGGCGCCGCTGCATGCTGACAGGTACCTGCAACGACTTCGTCAGAGACTCATTACCGTCGCCAGCTGTGAGAATGATCGTGTTTGCCTGCACTGTGCCTATGCTGGTGTGCAACGTGCGACTGTCATCAATGCTGATTTCACCGAGGTGGATATTTGCGCCGTGTGGTGCGGCGAGGTTCGCGAGCAGTGACGGCGTATCCAGCACGATGTCGTTCAGCTTGTAGAGGCTGCCGTTGAAACCCGCGTGCTGGAAAAACGGTGGTAGATCCGGCCCACCCATCTTGTTGATGCGACCCCTTAGTGCCTTTGAGGCGAAGAAGGCCGTCAGGTTGGACGTGGCGCTGCCATCAGTAAACATGTAGTAGGCATCTGACAGCAGGTTTACACCACGCAGGTCGATATCGCCTGCCCCGTCAATACAGGCGCGCCACCTGTCCGGCATGGAAGCGATGGTTTCCGATGCCGCGGTGGTAGCACCGGCGAGGGTGTACTTCATTCCGCCGTGGATCATGCCCTGGGAGGCGATGGTCTGGCCGCTGCCCAGCGCGTCGCGCTCAAACAACATGCAGTCCACGCCCCGCGCCCGCAAGAGGTTGAGCACCCAGAGGCCAGCAATGCCACCGCCGATGATTGCGATATCTGTTTTGAGGTCCGGCGCCAACGTGCAAGCCAAATAGGGTAGAAGGCGCATTATAACGCAGGCTCTCCTGACCCCGCGTTCTTATGGGCGGATCTTCTTGTTATGCTTGGCCCGCCTACACAAGGGGTGGTGTTTTGCCTCTCATCCTCTACAGCACACTGTTTTACCTGTTGATCCCGGCGGTACTGCTGCGGCTCATGTGGCGCTCGCTGCGTGAACCGGAGTACCGCGCTGACCTTTTGCAGAGATTTGGATTCTTCAGGTCCGCATATCCAGGCGAAGTGGTATGGATACACGCGGTTTCGGCTGGTGAAACGATTGCAGCGGTTCCGCTCATTGAGAAGCTGGTTGCAGGGGGACGTCGATGCCTCGTGACCAATATGACACCCACGGGCCGCGACAGGTGTCGACAGTTGCTGGGTCATCTTGGTGACAAGGTGGAAAATGCCTACGCGCCTTACGACCTGCCGGGGTCGGTTGGCCGATTCCTGGCCGCTAATCGTCCAAGCATGTTGCTGGTTATCGATACGGAACTCTGGCCAAACATGCTGCAGATGTCACACGCGGCGGGGCTGAAAACAGCGCTCGTGAACGGCCGACTTTCAGCCAAGTCTGCTGATGGTTATCGGCGTATATTTCCGCTCATCAAACCGATGCTGCAGGCCCTCGACGTGCTGGCCGTTCAGACACAAAGTCATTGTGACCGGTTTGTCGCAATCGGTGCGCCAGAGGGTGCCGTCAGTGTCACCGGCAGCATCAAGTTTGATGCGTCGGATATCGATGTCAGCGAAAAGCTGCTCGCCGCACAGGAAAGGCTCAACGGTCGGCCAGCGGTGATCGGTGCCAGCACGCACCCCGGTGAAGAAGAGGCGCTGCTCGATGCTTTGCCTGATATGCAAAAGCTGGTGCCGGAGCTTGTATTGGTACTGGCACCTCGACACACGCAACGCGCGGAAGATGTTGTGAAACTGATCCGTTCGCGTGATGTTGCAGCTTGTTCGTTTACTGAGGCGCGGCAGATCGATGCTGCAGAATCTGTGTTCCTGCTCGATGTTATGGGCGAAATGCAGGGCTATCTGGCTGCGGCCGATATCGCCTTTGTCGGCGGCAGCCTGGCACCCGTCGGCGGCCATAACCTGCTGGAGGCTGTGCGAGGTCACGCTGCTGTGGTGATGGGCCCGCACCTTCGCAACATTGATGACATTGCAGGGCAGTTTCGGGAGGCGAACGCGATGCTGGTTGCAGAAGATGCAGGTGAACTCAAAAACATGCTGACCGATTTGCTTTCCGATACCGCGTCGCGTCGCGCGATGACCGAGCGCGCGTTTGCAGTCCTTGATCATAATCGCGGCGCCCTTGATCGGGTCATGGCGCTGATATGACCTCGATCATTTTTGTCTGCACCGGTAACTCATGTCGTTCCCAGATGGCGGAAGGATGGGCGCGACACTATGCCCGTGATGCTCGTGATGCCCGTGAAGTCACGATCCCCGAGCTGTCTGTTGCCTCGGCTGGTATTGAAGCGCATGGCCTCAATCCGAAAGCCGTGCAGGTGATGGCTGAGGCGGGCGTTGATATCAGTACACAAACATCGGATACACTGGCTGCCTATGACCTCGGCAGTTTTTCCATTGTCGTCACGGTGTGTGGACATGCCGATGAGCATTGCCCGGTGTTGCCAGCCGGTGTTCGAAAAGAGCATTGGCCACTTGAGGATCCTGCAAAATTTGAAGGCACCGATGCTGAAGTTGAGAGTGGCTTTCGGGCGGTTCGTGATGACATCGCCTCGCGCGTAAAAACGCTTCTTTCCAACCTGTAAAACGCAAAAGACAGCCTGTGGATAACAACAAATTGACGCCTTGTCGAGGGGTTTCTTGATGCCTGTCTGTGTTAATCTTCAATCGAATTTAAGGCTTACCTGGTGATCATGACCAACAGGTACATATACGTTCCGGACCTCGTGCAGGACATGGCTGAATGTGATGCCAACTACCTGCGCCTGCGTCGTCTGTTTCCGAAAATGGATGCGGAGGATGACGTGCGGTTCGGTGTAAAGGGCCGGATGGAAAATGGTGCAACGGTGACGATCGAAATCACTGAGCGATGCCCGTTTACCACCATGCTGCTGGTGCGCGTTGACTCCGATGAAGACAAGCCTTTTATTCGCTGGCCATCCCTGCAGATCCGCATGTACCACGATGTAAAGTCAGCTGAAGTGGTCCAGTTCGAGCGGCATCGAAATTTCCGCTACCGCTATCCGACGCCAAACGAAAACATGTTTGCACCGGATGAAAAATCCCAGATCAACAAGTTCCTCGGTGAGCTGCTGATCTTCTGCCTTGAGCACGGCCATTCACTCACGCCGGTGGAATTTTCCTGACACCATTTGCGAGATTGCTGTAGGGAAATCCAGCCCCGCTCGTTATAATCAAATGCCATGCACTTGCGAGCATATGTGGCCCCACATAGACCGCCCAGACCATCTACCTGATGGCGGTTGCTCCTCTCAAAAGTGATACGTTCCAGGCTCCTCTTGGCGCCTGTGTGAGTGATAGTTCGACTGAAATTAACAAGGTCTAATGGCAAAGAGTTACCAAGCAGATTCCATTGAGGTCCTGGAGGGCCTCGAGCCGGTCAAGAAACGACCCGGCATGTACACAGACACAACCCGACCCAACCACCTGGCGCAGGAAGTCATCGACAACAGTGTTGATGAGGCCCTCGAAGGTCACGCTGATGAAATCCGCGTCACGCTGCGCAAGGATGGCTCCATGTCCGTCAGCGACAATGGTCGTGGCATGCCGGTTGATATTCACAAGAAGGAAAAGTTGCCGGGTGTGGAACTGATCCTGACCCGGCTGCATTCCGGCGCCAAGTTCAACTCGGACAGCTACAAGTTTTCAGGTGGCCTGCACGGTGTAGGTGTCTCGGTTGTTAATGCGCTGTCCGAACAGTTTGAAGTTTTTATCAAACGCGACGGCAAGCTGCACCACATGGCGTTCTCCGGTGGCAAGAAAAAGAGCAAGCTTGCCGTCAAAGACAAGGTCGGCAAACGCAACACGGGCACGCTGATCAATTTCAAGCCTGACCCCCAGTATTTTGATTCGCCGAAATTCTCTGTATCGAGAATGAAGCACCTGCTTCGAGCAAAAGCCGTACTGTGTCCGGGCCTGCGGATCATCTTTGTTGATGAAACCGCGAGCAAGAAGGAAGAAAAGCAGTACGAGTGGTACTACGAAAATGGCCTGGTTGATTACTTTGCTACCGAACTTGGTGAAGCCGAGGTGCTGCCGTCAGAACCATTTACCGGCAACATGGAAGGCCAGGAAGAAGCGGTTGACTGGGCCGTGCAGTGGGTAACCGAAGGCGGTGAGATGATCACGGAAAGCTACGTGAACCTCATCCCGACTGCACAGGGTGGTACCCACGTGAATGGCCTGCGGGCAGGATTGCTGGAAGCGATGCGTGAATTCTGCGAGTTCCGCAACCTGGTGCCACGAGGGATCAAGATCACCGCGGAAGACATCTGGGACAAGTGCAACTACGTCCTGTCGGCCAAGATGATTGATCCACAGTTCG
This sequence comes from Pseudomonadales bacterium, assembly GCA_963921285.3. Taxonomy (GTDB): domain Bacteria; phylum Pseudomonadota; class Gammaproteobacteria; order Pseudomonadales; family Azotimanducaceae; genus UBA9659. Next base: position 2,420,534 of record CAWUFD020000015.1, on the reverse strand, counting down.
CAGGGCAGACCAAGGAACGCCTGAATTCAAGGCAGGCGGTAACGTTTATCTCGGGTGTGGTGAAAGACAGCTTCAGTCTCTGGCTTAACCAGCACATCTCAGAAGGTGAGGCGATTGCCGAGCTTGTCATTGCCAGTGCACAGGCAAGGTTACGTGCAGGCAAGAAAGTTGCCCGCAAGAAGCTCACCAGTGGCCCGCAGCTGCCAGGCAAACTGGCTGACTGTTCCTGCGCCGATGCCATGGAAGGTGAACTCTTCCTGGTGGAAGGCGACTCCGCGGGTGGTAGTGCAAAACAGGCGCGAGACCGAGAGACCCAGGCGATCATGCCGCTACGCGGCAAGATCCTGAACACCTGGGAAGTTGACTCGGCTGACATCCTGTCATCACAGGAAGTACACGATATCTCTGTAGCGCTTGGGATTGACCCGGGTTCTGACGACCTGTCCAAGCTGCGCTACGGCAAGGTGTGTATTCTCGCCGATGCCGATTCCGACGGCCTGCACATCGCTAGCCTGCTGATTGCGCTGTTCGTCAGGCACTTCCGCGCCCTGGTTGAAAATGGTCATGTGTTCGTCGCCATGCCGCCGCTCTACAGGATCGACGTCGGCAAGGAAGTCTTTTATGCACTGGATGAAGGTGAACGTCAGGGCATTCTTGATCGAATCACCGCAGAGAAGATGCCCGGAAAGGTTGTTGTCCAACGCTTCAAAGGCCTGGGTGAAATGAACCCCTTGCAGCTGCGTGAAACCGCAATGGCACCGGACACAAGACGCCTCGTGCAACTGACGGCCGGTAAGGCAAAACCAGTCAACGAGCTGCTGGACATGCTGCTCGCCAAGAAACGAGCGCCAGACAGAAAGACCTGGCTCGAAAAGAAAGGCGACCTCGCAGAACTGAACTAGAAAAGGACGCCGCCAAGCGACGTCCAAAAAACAACCTCGCTGCTGGACAGAGAAGCCGCAGAGCAACCTCAGCGTCACCTCAACGTCAGAGAGCGGGACCGCGCCAAGGATGGCGCGGCTCATTTCCGAAGGAAGTGCGAGGTTCATAAACCAAAAAAGAGAACCGACACGAAGAAATGCCAGGACGGCATTTCTTCGTAAACAGAGAAACAGCAATGGCCGAAGAGATATCAGGCGACTTCGAGACAATCTCCCTGACAGAGTACACCGAAAGCGCGTACCTCAATTACGCGATGTACGTGATCAACGACCGGGCGCTGCCACACATCGGTGACGGACTGAAACCGGTGCAACGTCGAATCGTTTACGCCATGTCAGAGTTAAGGCTCGGCGCTGACGCAAAGTACGCCAAGTCTGCCCGCAGCATCGGTGATGTGATCGGTAAGTTTCATCCGCATGGTGATGCCGCGTGTTACGAGGCAATGGTGCTGATGGCGCAGCCGTTTACCTACCGGTACCCGCTGGTGGATGGACAGGGTAACTGGGGTTCCCCGGATGACCCGAAGTCCTACGCGGCCATGCGTTACACGGAATCCAAACTGACCCGTTACTCGGAAGTACTGCTGGACGAGCTGAAGCAGGGCACAGTCGACTGGGTGACCAATTTCGATGGCACCATGACTGAGCCGCTGACCTTACCGTCGCGCCTGCCGAACATTCTCTTAAACGGTGGCAGCGGTATTGCCGTGGGTATGGCAACCGACATCCTGCCGCACAATCTTCGTGAAGTAGCGTCAGCCTGTATTCACCTGCTGGATAAACCGAAGGCAACCCTCAAGGACATCATGACCCATGTGAAGGGCCCTGACTTTCCAACCGAGGCGGAAAATATCTCCAGCCCCGAGGAAATCACCCAGGCCTATGAAACCGGTCGTGGATCGATTCGTGCCAGGGCGGTGTATACGAAGGAAGATGGCGACATCGTTATCACGGCGCTGCCCTACCAGGTATCCGGCACGAAGGTCCTTGAGCAGATCGCCGCGCAGATGCAGGCAAAGAAACTGCCAATGGTAGTCGACCTCCGGGATGAGTCAGACCATGAAAGTCCGACCCGCATTGTGATTGTGCCGAAATCAAACCGGGTTGATGTTGAAGCGGTGATGAGCCACCTCTTTTCAACTACTGACCTCGAGCGCAACTACCGCGTTAACTTCAACATGATTGGCCTGGATGGTCGCCCGCAGGTGAAGCCGCTGGTGACACTCCTGAAAGAGTGGTTACGCTTCCGCCAGGATACGGTGACGCGACGCCTGCAGTTCCGCCTCGACAAGATCCTGGATCGTCTGCATATCCTAGAAGGCCTGATGGTGGCTTACCTCAATATTGATGAAGTGATCAAAATCATCAGGACCGAGGACAAGCCTAAGGCTGCCCTCATCAAGCGATTTAAACTGTCAGAGCTGCAGGCAGATGCAATCCTTGACCTGCGGCTGCGCCAGCTCGCAAAGCTCGAAGAAACCAAGATCAAGGGCGAGCAGGATGAACTCAATGCGGAACGAGTTGACCTTGAGAAGACGCTGAAATCCAAGACCCGCCTGAAAACACTGATCAAGAAAGAGCTCACCGAAGATGCCGAGGCTTTTGGTGATGAGCGGCGTTCCATGCTGGTACAGCGGGAAGAATCGGTTGCCTTCAAGGAAAAGGACCTTATCTCGACGGAACCTGTAACGGTCATTCTCTCCGAGAAAGGCTGGATCCGCGCAGCCAAGGGCCATGACATCAATGCCGAGGAACTGAGTTATCGCAGCGGGGATGCGTTCCTTGCGGCCATGCCGGGTCGCAGCAACCTTGATGCGGTGTTCCTCGATTCTACTGGCCGTGCTTACACTGCCGCCTCACACACATTGCCATCAGCACGCGGGCAGGGAGAACCGTTAACCGGCCGGTTTAATCCGCCTGACGGCGCTTTTTACACGGGTCTCATGACCGGCGAGAAAGAAGACAAGTTTGTCGTGGCAAGTGATGCAGGCTACGGCTTTATTGTTTCCCTCGGCGACACGGTCACCAAGAACAAGGCGGGCAAGTCGTTACTGAGTGTGCCAAAAGGTGGCATTGTAGTTCAGCCCTCACCGGTGACCGATGAAAAACACGAGTACATTGCGTCGTTCAGCAATGAAGGCAGACTGCTGATCTTCCCGGTTGCGGACCTACCGACGCTGGGACGAGGCAAGGGTGTGAAGATCATGAACATACCGAAGGCGAGGGTTGAAGAACGCGTGGAGTTCATGTCGTTCGTCAGGGTCTTCTCGGAAGTCGACACACTGGTGGTGCATTCAGGCAAGAGAACACTCAGCCTGAAGATTGACGAGCTTGAACACTATCGCGGTGAGCGTGCCCGGCGCGGCCTCAAGTTACCGAGAGGTTTCCAGAAAGTTGACGCGGTAGAAGTGGTCAAAGGCGACGAGTAGTGTCGCCATGGTCGCTGATTAGCTCAGCGGCCTGGTTGTGTATCAGATTGCTGCCAACCAGCCCCTGCACCCAAAGAATATCGTCAGTATCGATCAGCGCATGCTGGAAAGCAGCCATTTCAAACTGATCCGGAATGACGTGGTCGACAACTTCGTTACCGCACAGCAGTTCACCATCGGCAACTGAGGCAAGGTAGGACAGCCGTTTTTTGTGTGCAGCGATGTCTTCTGCGCCGGTCACCTGCATTGCTGCGCCATAGGTCATGTTGCCATGCAGGTCTGCCGCCAGGTGCTGGATCAGCAGGCCGCTGCAGCCGCAGTCGAAGGCGGAAGGGAAAGTAGCAACCAGTTCATCCAGGCTGACACTTTCGACTTCACCGCGATGCAGGTGAACGGCAGCTTCAAAAGCCGCAAGGTGTTGATCGAGATGACGTGCCGGCCTGATCTTCACCACCAGCGTTGTGATATCAGCTTCTCCGGATTCTTCAGGCTCTGGTAACGCTTCGCTCGTTTCTTCCGTACTTGTATCGAGCGGCCGGGTATCCGGTTTTTCCCGGCTGACCCCGGTGAGCCAGCGCCCGAGGGCCTCACGCAGCTGCCACGTCAGAAGGAGAAACAGCAGATATGCCCCGGCAACCGGGCCGAGGCTGTACAGGCTGAGTCCGCCGCCGGCAGACGCAACCGTGATACGAATATGACCGATGGTTGAATCCTGGTAGGTCAACTGTCGCGAAAATGACCTGCCACCGACATCGCGGCCTGCCTGGGCCAACAGGCCGTCACTGACATCATAGATTTCTATCGACTCGATATTGGTCTCGTTCCTGAGGCGAGTGGCGAGAATCGTGACAGCCAGTACGTTTTCATGTTCCACGTATTCAGCCATAAGCTCAGCGATGGGGACGATGGTTGCCTCACCGTATGCAGTGACGCGCGATTCAAGCTGCCGATCAAAAAAGAAGTAGATGGTGGCCCAGGCGATGCCGGTGAGAATGAGCGAGGGGAGTACAACAACCAGCGCAAGACGGGAAATACTCAGCTTACTCATTCGGTAGGAACTCTTGTCGCTCGTGTCGCAATAGGGTTTGCGTTCTTGTGCGATATGCTCGCAATTGCAACGCAGTATAGCTGATTATCTTCTTTAATGATTCCGTATCGCCGATAATACGCACATGAGTGAACTGGTTCTTATCAGCGTGACGGGCGAAGATCGACCCGGTATTACCGCCGCCATAGCGAAATTGTTGGGTGATCATGCCATTGATATCCTGGATGTCGGCCAGTCCGTTATTCACAATCACCTCTCTCTCGGCGTTCTTGTTAACGTGCCTGACGATTCAGAGCGCGTATTCAAAGAGCTGCTGTTCGCGTCACATAACCTTGAGATCTCGATCAAGTTTTCACCGATCTCAAAAGAAAGCTATGACGAATGGGTGGGCCTGCAGGGTAGGTCGCGTTTCATCCTGACCCTGTTGGCCCGACGCATCCGCGCTGCGCATATTGCGGAGGTTTCACGAGTGGTTGCGGATTGCGGACTGAACATCGACAACATCACCCGTCTGTCCGGTCGTGTCCCGGTGATGGAAGAAGACAGCGGCGTATCCAAAGCCTGTGTCGAGTTCTCATTGCGCGGCGCTGCGGATGGCCAGTTTCGTGAAAAGCTGTTGGCGGTGTGCCATGAACTCGATATCGACGTGGCGGTACAGGAAGATGGGATATACAGGCGAAACCGTCGCCTGATCGCCTTTGACATGGACTCAACCCTGATCAGGGTCGAAGTGATTGATGAACTGGCGCGTGAAGCAGGTGTGGCAGATGAAGTATCGAGCATCACCGCCAGGGCCATGGCCGGTGAACTGGACTTTAAGGAAAGCCTGCGGGAGCGCGTCTCCCTGCTTAAGGGGTTGCCGGAAAGTGCGCTGAAAAAGGTAGCCGACGAACTGCCGCTGACAGAAGGCGTTGAACACCTGTTCCAGACGCTTAACCGTCTTGGTTACAAGACCGCCATTATCTCGGGCGGGTTTGAATACTTTGGTCAGCTGCTGTCTGAGAAGCTTGGTGTCGACTATGTCTACGCAAACAAGCTGGATATTGTTGACGGTAAGCTGACCGGCAAGGTACGCCCGCCAATCGTGGATGCATCACGTAAAGCAGCGCTGCTTGAAAAACTGGCGCAGAAAGAAAACATCTCGCTGGCACAGACTATTGCGGTAGGTGACGGTGCCAACGATCTGAAGATGCTCGATGTTGCCGGTCTCGGTATTGCCTTTCACGCCAAACCGGTGGTGCGGGAATCGGCCAGTCATGCGATTTCGAATCTCGGTCTCGACAGCCTTTTGTACCTGATGGGTATCAGGGACAGGGATGCAGAGTTGAAATAATTGTAACTCGCGGTCAGGGTTACAGGTCTTCGTCGGCGAAGTCGTAGTTCATATCATCCAGCGGTTCGCTGATGTAGTTGCCCTGGATGAAGTTTATGCCTGTCATGAAAAGGGTTGGCAGGATGTTCGGCGACTCAACACCTGATATGGCGGTCAGCACACCGGTCTTCTGAAGCGACTGAACCATTTCGATCAGCTCTTCCTGTTTTTCTTCGCTGTCTTCAATCTGTGCAGCAAATGAACCGTCCAGTTTCACCAGATCAGGCGACAGGTGCTTGAGCAGGTTGAATGGGTTGAGCGAGCAGCCGAAGTGGTTGATCGAGGTCTTGATATGTAACTGCGCGAGACCCTGGCAGAACTTGTGTGCCTGCTTGATATAGGAGGTCGCATCGTTTTCGTGGATCTGGAAGATCACTGCATCGCTCGGCAGGCGGGCTGCCTTGAGTGCCACGCTCATCCACGGCAGGAATGATTCATCAGCGATCGATTTGTGGGTGATGTTGATGTACACCCGCGCTTTACCACCGCCGGCACGCTGGTCGGCAAGGGTCTTCACAGCCTGCAGGATGACCCAGCGATCAATTTTCTCAAGCAGGCCTGCTTCCTCTGCCGCGGTCAGGAACTGCCCGGGTTTCAGGATGTTGCCTTCTGCGTCCGGCAGCCTTAGCAGTACTTCAAACTGCTCCTCGTCCTCACCGTGCAGGCTGACAATGGGCTGGTAAGTCAATCGGAAGAGATTCTCTTCGAGGGCGTTGGCGATCATGTCTTTGAGCGCATCCGCCGAGACCGATTTGCCCTCTTCGCCAACGGTGATCTTGGCAGGCTCAAAGAAGTTAACCGCGTTGCCTTCTTCGAGTTCGTCCGCTGCCTGGTGGGCGCGCGACACTGCTTCTTCAACGGTTGAGGTGTTCTCGCCGATGATGGAAAGGCCAATACTGACGGTCATCTGGTAGTTTTTACCGGAAACCTCCGACATGTGGTTTTCCACCAGGCCGCGGATCTTCTCCGCCATAGCAAGGGCCGCGTCCTTGTCAGCATCTTTGATGAGCAGGGAGAATACATCGTCACCGAAGCGCGCCATCAGGTGATCGTCAGGTACGTTGGTTCTGATCAATGCGGCGAGGTCCCCAAGTACCAGGTCAGCGTTGGAGAGGCCGGCCTCTGATCGCACTCGAGGGAAGTGATCAATCGCGATATACATCAGGGTTGATGACTCTTTGCCCTGGTTGGCGTTATCGACCGCGTAGTCGAGCTGTTCGATAAAGTACTGACGATTAAACAGACCGGTCAGCAGATCCTGGCTGGAGATTTCCTTAATTCGATCTTCGAGCTGCGATTCATCAACCAGTGGCCTGAAAATTACCTGTGTGCAGGCCTCACCATCGTAGGTTGCTGGTGATACATCCATGGTCGCAAGGATGGTTGAGCCTTCATGGTCCACACAGCTGAATTCTTCTGATTCGGATTTCTGTTCATCAAAGTTCTTCAGGAAGTCTTTGAACTTGTTCTGGTCTTCCGGCGAAATCAGGTCGATGATCGGGATGCCAGCATACTCATCCGCATCCTCGTAGCCGAAGAGATCCGCGTACGCCCGGTTGGTATAGATATGCATACCCTCGTGGACGTAGGCAATGGCCGTGTTGGAGGAGTCGAGCAACAGTTGGTTGCGCCGATCGGTCTCGCGCAGCTCAACTTCTGCGCGGCGCTTCTGGCGTCGATTTTCGAGATTGGCCAGTTCGCGTTGGATGATCAGGACCAGTCTTTCATCATCGTCATCGAGCGCGACGTCGAGCGCACCCATCTTCAGGCCGTCAGTGATGGAGGTCGGATCCCGGTTGTCTGCAAGCAGGATAAAGGGGATGTCCTTACCGGCTGTCTTGAGATGGGAAATTGCAGCTTGCGCCGTCAGCTCATGGGCCTCGGGGGCGGCAAGAATGAGATCCCAGGACTGCTCAGCAATCTTCGACTGGTAGTCGCTCTCCGACTCGATCTGGTGAGCACGGGTAGCCCGCCCTGCGGTTCTCAGCAGGACAATAAGCTCCTCGGCTCGATTCTGGGATTCTTCCAGAATCAGCAGTCGTATGGGTTCTTTGTCACTCATTAAATGTTATCTGGCGGTAACCACGTACTACGCAGCGGTTGATCTCGTTAGCCAGCCCCTTTTTGGGGCAGGCACAACTATATCACAGCACTCTACCATCACGGTGCTGATCGTCGGCCGGATTTGTAAGTCACATTCCCAAGAATGTGACTATCAATCATGCACTTATGTGAACTTTCGAAGGTTCACCATCGATCTCTCGGACGAGCTTAGGCACAAGATAACCAGGTAACTCGCCAGTAATTGAATCGATTAGTTCAACAGCGCGTGATTGTTCAACGTCGAAGTGGGCAGCACCAGCGACCTTGTCCAGCAGGTGGAGATAGTAAGGTAAAACACCTGCATCCCAGAGTCGGTTTGAGAGATCCGTCAGTGCAGTGCTGCTATCGTTTACACCACGAAGCAATACAGACTGGTTAAGCAAAGTGATGCCCGCCGTCTTTAGTGCCCTCATGGCTGCAACGAAGTCGCCGTCAATTTCATTGGCATGATTGGTGTGCAGGACGATCACCACCTGTTTATCGCGTTCAGTCATGCTGACAAGCAGCTCAACCAGCTCGTCCGTGATGCGCGCAGGGATCACAACCGGCGTGCGGGTATGGACACGCACCGTGGAGACCTGGGTCTGCGCGATCATGTCGAGGATGTTGCTGAGTTTTGCGTCTGACAAGATTAGTGGATCGCCGCCGCTCAGGATGATTTCCCGGGTGTCAGGCGGCAGGTTATCAAGTCCTTTTTCCCAGTCTGCTGTGGCTGGCTGGAAATCCGAGTAGGGAAAATGCCGCCTGAAGCAGTAGCGGCAGTTGACGGCGCAGCTGCCAGTCGTCACCGCCAGGACACGACCCTGGTACTTGGCCAGGAACTGCCCCGGTGTCTGGCTGGCCAGTTCACCCACGGGATCAGTGCTGTAGCCTGCAACCACCTGATTCTCATCATTTACCGGTAACACCTGTCTCAGCAGCGGATCATGCCGGTCACCCTTCACCATGCGGTTAACGTAGGCATGTGGGACGAGCAGAGGAAAGGTGGTGTCCACGTCGGTAAGCTGTGGTAGCTCAAGCAGTTCCGCCAGCACCGAAACAGATCGGACCGCGCCACGCATCTGCATGCGCCAGTCCTCCTGCACAGACGATTCGGTTAAGGGTATGATTGGCATCTTTGTTTAAAGGTGTAAGGGTCAATCCCCAATGGCGAGCTATTCTACCAACGAATTCAAGTCCGGTCTTAAGGTCCTGCTGGAGGGTGATCCCTGCAATATCGTCGAGAACGAGTTTGTAAAACCCGGTAAGGGACAGGCGTTTAATCGCGTAAAACTGAAAAACCTCAAGACAGGTCGTGTCTGGGAACGCACCTTCAAATCTGGTGAATCCATCGAAGCGGCTGACGTCATGGAGCACGAGATGGAGTACCTGTATACCGATGGCGAGTACTGGCACTTCATGAAAACGGATGGTAGTTACGATCAGCTGGCTGCCGACAAGGCTGCGGTTGAAGATGCCATGCAATGGCTCGCGGAAACCGACAAGTGCTCGGTAACGCTCTGGAACGAAGTGCCGATCTCGGTCACGCCACCCAACTTTGTTGAGCTTGAGGTCAGCGAAACCGACCCGGGCCTGAAAGGTGATACGGCCCAGGGTGGCACCAAACCGGCAACCCTGACCACGGGTGCTGTAGTGAAGGTGCCTCTGTTCATTGAGATCGGCGAAGTGGTTCGCGTTGATACCCGCACCGGTGAGTACCAGAACCGCGTCAAGAAATAGCCGGGAAACCTCGCAGCCTCGATCGTGTGCAGCCTGTGACACACTTCATTGAGCAGCGCGCCCGACTGCTCCGGGCAGTGCGTGAATACTTCCATGACCAGGGGGTCCTTGAAGTCACAACCAGCACGCTGCGCTCCCACGGGGTAACAGACCCCAATCTCCAGAACATCCCTGTCCAGATCGGCGACGCCCGCATGTTCCTGCAGACGTCGCCTGAATACGCCATGAAGGAACTGCTCGCAGAAACCAGGGTATCCATGTACCAGGTCTGTCCTGCATATCGTGGCGGCGAAGCGGGCAGGCGGCACCGCATCGAGTTCCAGATGCTGGAGTGGTACCGGGTAGGTTTTTCATCGATGGATCTCGCGGACGATGTGATGCGCCTGCTTGATACGTCCCTGAAGACGTTTGGTAGAGAGGATGTTGAATCGCGTCGCATAAGCTACCGGTCACTCTTTGAAGAACACCTTGGTTTCAATCCGCATACCGCGTCAGACAATGTATTACTCGATGCGGCTGCAGCGAGACAGCTCAGTCACCTCGATACCGGTTCACAACAAGAGGATTACCTTGATGGTCTTTTCTCTGCGGTGATTGAACCCGCACTGTCATCACCCACAATCGTGTTTGATTACCCGAGCTGCCAGGCTGCACTGGCGCAGCTGCGGATCAATGACGAGGGAGACGAGGTAGCTGACCGTTTCGAGCTGTACGCGGGCGGCATTGAGCTCGGCAATGCTTATAACGAATTGAAAGATGCGGCTGAACTGCGTGCGAGATTTGAAGCGCACAATGACCTGCGTCGCGCAAGACAGCTGCCGGCAATGGCGATTGATGAGGGTTTTCTCGCAGCAATGGATAGGATGCCTGCATGCAGTGGGATTGCGATTGGTGTCGACCGGCTGCTGATGTGGCTGCTCGACCTTGACGAGTTGCCCGGTTAGGCAGACTGCTAAGCGAGCTTTTCTCCAACCTTCACCTTGTCGCCTTCAGCCACACAGAAATCAATCGGGTGGTCGAAGATGAGCACAACGGTCGAACCCATTTCAAACTGGCCGAGTTCCTCACCCTGGCCAAACTGCTGACGCATTTCTGTTTTCACTTCCATGCGAGGGCGATAGGCCCGGTCTGACCAGACCGGCTTGATACCTGCGACGAGGGCGGCGCCCACCATTACGTAGGCCATGGGTCCTTTTTCCGTCGCAAAGCGCATCACCAGCCTTTCGTTGTCTGCGAGCAGGTCCTGCTGGTACTCCGCCATGATGCCGTTCACTGAAAAGAGTTTGCCCGGCACGTAGGTTGTCCGGTGCAGCTTTGCCGCCACCGGTGTATGGACGCGATGATAGTTGTGTGGCGCAAGGTATACCGTGATAAAGCTGCCGTTCCTGAAAGGGGCACCGTCGTCAGCGATGATCTTGTCCAGTGAATACTGGATGCCTTTTGACTGTATCAGCGTGCCATCGGTGATATTGCCGAACGCGGCAACCGTACCGTCGGCGGGTGAACACACCGTGCCTGCGACCGGTCTTGCGCCGGGTTTCAGCGAGCGCGTGAAAAAATCATTAAACGTCTTGTACTCGGCTGCATTACTTCGCTCTGCCTCGTCCAGATCGATTTTGAAGAAGAAAGAGAAGACCGCGATAAACGGGCCCTTGATCCAGCGCTTCTCACTTTTAGCAACGTAGCCGACGAAACGGGAGAGCAGGTGATGCGGCAGAACGCGCTGCAGCAGGACAAACAGGAATCTCATTGGCTTCAGGATGCCGGATTGTCGATGGGCGTATCGGGATCATTACCCCATTCAGACCAGGAACCGTGGTAGGCACGGATGTCCATTCCCATCATCTTGCCAACAAAATAGGTAAGGCCGCTGCGATGGTGTGTCTGGCAGTGTGTGATGGCAGGTTTGCTGATATCGATGCCGCGCTGCTCAAGCAACACATCAAGATCACCGCGCAGGCGCAGGTTACGCTCCCTGTCCATCAGTTCCAGCCAGTCCAGGTTGCGGGCGCCGGGGATGTGACCGCCTCGAGCTGCAACCACCTTGAGCCCGGCATGTTCCTCGGCGGAGCGTGCATCCCAGACAATCGTATCTGTACCGAGTGCTGCCAGTACATCTTCCTTGTCGGCAATTACCCGCCGATCAATGTTGATATCGATGCTGCTCGGTGCTGTTTCCGTGATCTCGCTGGTGACGGGGTGCCCCTCATTGGCCCAGGCGATCAGGCCGCCGTTTAAGAGGGAACTGGCCTCGTGGCCAATCACGTCGAGCGTCCAGATAAACCTGCCAGCCCAGCCGCCGCCTTCATCGTCGTAGGCAACAACATGTTTGCCAGGTGTGAGCCCGATCCTGCGCATAACGGCCTGCAGTCTTGCTGCATCCGGCAGTTTGCCAGTTGCCGGTTGTATGCCGGAGACAATCTCTGCAGGAGATACGTGCACAGCGCCAGGGATGTGGTGAGCCTGCCAGTTTTCCTCGCGGCAGAGATCAACAATAAGCAGGTCGTCATTGCCAAGCTGGCTGACGAGATCATCTGGTTCCACGACCAGCGGTAGTGAGGGACTCATATAACAAAAGCGATAATAGTGTGAGGCGCACATTCTACGTGAATGTCGAATCGAATGTGCGTATTGCCAGTGCACAGACGAGTGCTGAGGCGTTTAGAAGCGGTCGTTCTGGGTCCCACAGGCTGGCCGACAATGAGTTAACATACCGGATTCTTTTTTGTGGCAACTACACTCCTGATGTCTAAGGCGACCGAACCTTCGCAGAACCTCGTATGGATGGACCTGGAAATGACAGGTCTTGATCCGGAGGTGGACCGTATCCTTGAGGTTGCGACGATTGTTACTGACTCGGACCTGAACCTTATCGCCGAGGGGCCACATCTGTACGTGAAACAGAGCGAATCCCTGCTGGCCGGTATGGATGAATGGAATACAACCCACCACACCAACTCAGGGTTGCTCGACCTGGTGCGCGAACAGGGTATTTCCGAGCGGGAAGCAGAAGAGGAAACGCTGGCGTTCCTGCGCGATTACATCGAAGAACGTAAATCACCGCTGTGTGGCAACTCGATTGGCCAGGACAGGCGCTTCCTGGTGAAGTACATGCCGGAACTTGAGCACTACCTGCACTATCGCAACCTGGATGTCAGTACCATCAAGGAACTTGCTGTCAGGTGGCGGCCGGAAGTTGCTGATGGTGTTATGAAAAACAATACACACCGGGCATTGGATGACATCAAGGAATCCATCGAAGAGCTGAAACACTACCGGGCGCAGTTTTTCCGAATGGACTAGTCCCGCGCGGTTGTCTCGCCCTGTTCTCGAAGGGCCCATTGGATGTGTTCGTCCACCATTTCTGAGTAACCCAGTTTTGATTGCAAGGCAGCGATAACCGCATCGCGGTCAGCGCGGCTGTTGCCGAGGGCAACAGCCAGGTTCCTGAGCCAGCCCGCGTAACCGGTGCGCCTTATTGCCGAGCCCTCCGTACGTTTCAGGAACTCCTGCTCCGTCCATGTAAACAGCTCGAGGAGATCGGCGGTATCGAGGTTATGACGCGGCTTGAAATCCTCTTCAGCAACCGGGTCTGCGTAGCGGTTCCATGGGCATACCATCTGGCAGTCGTCACACCCGAATACCCTGTTACCCATGGGCTTGCGCAGCGCTTCTGGAATGCTGCCCCTCAGCTCTATCGTCAGGTAGCTGATGCACTTTCTTGCGTCAAGCTGGTACGGTGCCACAATGGCATCTGTCGGGCAGATATCCATGCAGGCAGAGCAGCTGCCGCAGCGGTTGGTTGCCTGGTTGCCTGTAGCTGGCAGTGGCAGGTTGGTGAGCAGCTCGCCAAGGAAAAACCAGGAACCGGTATCCTCTGCCATCACCAGTGTATTCTTCCCAATCCAGCCGAGGCCCGCTTTCTCAGCAAGTGCTTTTTCCAGTAAAGGTGCGCTGTCGGTAACCGGCCTGCCGGAATAGTGGGGATAGCCTCGTGCCGTCAGCCAGTCATCTATCTGCATTGAGAGATGTTTCAGCTTGTTGCGGATCACCTTGTGATAGTCACGACCCAACGCATAACGTGCCACATAGGCTTTGCCCGGCGCTGCCAGGATTTCTTCCGGCGCCGGCGTAAGGTTCAGGTAATTTATGCGCACACAGATGACGCTGATGGTGCCCTCGTGAAGCTTGCCAGGCTGGCTGCGCATATCGCCGTGATGGGTCATCCATTCCATCTCGCCGTGGTAGTTCCTGGCTATCCAGTCAGCGAGGTGCTGGCCGGGCTCCTTAAGGTCAACGTCCGCAATACCGACTGCATCAAATCCGAGCGATGTGCCCCAATCGCTGATCAGACCGGCAAGCGCATGCCAGTCGATCTGTTTGTTCTCGGATTCAATGCTCAAGGTGTAGCGCTTCAGTTCTGCGTAGATCGCATATAATCATACCTCTCCTATTAAGGAATTCAGCGCTTGCGCTTATACAACGCATCACAGGTGAGGGAACTTGACCGGGTCGCTATTGAGGAGCACGGCATACCGGGCATTACCCTGATGAAAAGAGCCGGACAGGCTACAGTCGACACGCTTTTTGAGAAGTGGCCCGATACCCGTTGCGCGGTGGTCTTCTGTGGGACAGGAAACAATGCCGGTGATGGCTACATTATCGGGGGGCTGCTCGCTGACAAGGGTGTTAAGGCGAGGGTGGTCAGGGTCGGCCGTAAACCTGAACCTGGCACAGACGCGGGGGACGCTTATGCGTTTTGTGAAAGTTCTTCCGCAGAAATAACAGACGATGATACAGGCATCACGGACTACCTTGATGATGCTGACGTTGTGGTTGATGCATTACTCGGCACCGGGATTGCGGGTCGGGTGCGTGAAAACTACGCTGCAGTTATCACAGCAATCAACGATGCTGATCTGCCGGTGCTGGCGGTCGACCTGCCATCGGGTTTGTGCGCAGACACGGGACGGATTCTCGGTTGCGCCATAAAAGCTGACGCCACCGTGACCTTTATAGGTCGCAAGCTGGGTCTTTATACCAACAATGGCAGTGAGCACTGCGGTGAAGTGGTTTTTGATGGACTCGGTGTGCCTGCCACTGTCTTTACGCGCTTTGGACATGAGCATAGTACTCACCTCCTGACCTACCGAGAGGAAATCAACAAGCTGAAACCGAGGCATCGCAACGCGCATAAACGCAGTCACGGTCACCTGCTGGTCATTGCCGGTAATGAGGGCATGGGCGGCGCTGCCATCATGGCTGCTGAAGCGGCGCTGATGTCAGGCGCGGGGCTGGTGTCCGTGGCAACAGTGCCCTCGAATGTACCCGCTATCCTGGCGCGACGACCTGAACTGATGCCGAGAGGTGTCACTGATGAAGCTGCGCTTGTTGCCATGGCGAACAAATCAAGCGCCGTTGTCTGTGGACCGGGGCTTGGCGGCGATGCATGGGCTCGGATGGTGCTTGGGTGTGCGATTGAGAGCGGCCTGCCAGGCGTGTTCGACGCGGACGCGCTGAACCTGATCGCCGAAACGGGCAAATTCGAAGGGGCTCCGGGCGCTATATTCACCCCGCATCCGGGCGAGGCCGCAAGACTCCTGCCCGGCGTTGCCGTTCAGGAGGACCGAATGCATGCCGTGCAGACCATCAGGGCGCAATACGGCGCGGTGACCCTTTTGAAAGGTGCTGGAACACTGATCGCCGGGCCTGCTGAAGTTTCCCTCTGCCCCTACGGTAATCCAGGTATGTCCGTCGGCGGCATGGGTGATGTGTTGAGCGGGGTTATTGGCGCACTCCTCGCGCAGGGATTGCCTGCTGAAGATGCGGCGCGAGTCGGCGCGGTTGTCCATTCGCTGGCAGCAGACAAGTTGGTGGCATTGCAGGGAGAGCGCGGTCTGCTGGCAACGGAACTTCTGCCAGCTATCAGGCGTCTTATAAACGGGGGTCAGGGCACGGCATGACCGAGACGTTTGTCATTCATCTCGCCGATGAAGAGGCTACCGCCAGGTTTGGGACAGAACTCGCAAAAGCCCTCGATGGCAGGGGATCGATACATATCCATGGCCATCTTGGTGCAGGAAAAACCACGCTTTGCAGGTCAATCCTGAGAGGCATGGGACACGAGGGCGCAGTTAAGAGTCCTACCTTCACGCTGGTCGAGCCTTACGAGACCGACGATTACACTGTGTTTCACTTTGATCTCTACAGACTGAGTGATCCAAACGAGTTAGACTATATTGGTATTGATGAGTACTTCAGGGAAGATTGTCTCTGTTTGATTGAGTGGCCTGAGCGCGCAGCAGGTCATCTGCCCCACCACGACCTGGTTATTGAACTGGAAGGCAAGGGCAGTGAGAGAACAATCAGCCTAAAGTCGAATTCAACACATGGCGATAAGGTTTGCCGGGAACTAGAAAAACACACCGTGTCCCGATCCGCATCGGGATAGGAAGACGTATTACTTCTTGGGTTGTCATCCTGACAGCTCTTACCCTCGCTCCCCCCGTAATTGCTGTTACGACCGATATTGAAGGCATTCGCGTACGTCCCTCCCCTGAACGCACCCGCATTGTGTTTGACCTGGCCGAGCCGGTTGAGCACAGGATCTTCACGCTGAGCGACCCGCACCGGCTGGTCATAGATATTGAAGATGCATCTCTCAAGACCGGCCTCGATAGACTGAAGCTGACCAAAACGCCCATCAGCGCCATCCGCTCTTCAAAGAGGAACGGCGATGACCTGCGTGTGGTACTCGATCTCAATGACGAGGTGAGACCGCGCAGCTTTGTGTTAAAGCCAATCATGCAGTATGGCGACAGGCTGGTGATTGACCTCTACACACCTGAGCAACAGTCACAGCCCACCCACCAGAAAGCGGATCTCATTTCGAGGCAGATGCGGGATGTGATTATTGCCATTGATGCCGGGCATGGTGGTGATGACCCCGGCGCTATCGGTTATGGCAAGTTGTATGAAAAGAAGGTGGTTCTCAATATTGCGAGAGACCTGGGTGCAATGTTTGATAAGGAACCTGGCTTCAAGGCTGTTCAGGTCCGCACCGGCGACTATTACATCGCGCTGCGAAAACGCACCCAGATTGCACGGCAGAAGGAAGCAGATGTCTTTCTATCCATTCATGCTGATGCATTTAAGACGCCCAAGGTCAGCGGTGCCTCGGTGTATGCCGTTTCAGAGAAAGGCGCAACCAGTGAAGCGGCGCGGTGGCTGGCCGAAAAGGAAAACCGTGCCGATCTGATTGGTGGTGTCGGCGGCGTCAGCCTCGATGACAAGGACGATCTGCTGGCGGGTGTGTTGCTTGATCTCTCAATGACCGCAAGTCTTTCCGCCAGCCTGGGCATGGGTAAGTCCGTGCTGCAGTCCATGGGCCGGGTTAATAAACTCCACAAAAAGAACGTCGAACAGGCTGGTTTTGCTGTGCTGAAGTCACCGGATATCCCGTCGCTGCTGATTGAAACCGGTTATATCTCCAATCCCCAGGAAGCAAAGAAACTGGGTACCCGCAGTCACCAGAAGAAGATGGCAAAAGCCATATTCAACGGTGTGCGGGATTACATGGTGCAGCACCCGCCCGCGGGTTCCTATCTCGCCTGGCAGAAGCAGGGTAACGGACAGGAGGAGAAGCTGCTGACGCATACCATCGTCAGGGGCGACACGCTCTCGGAAATCGCTTCCCGTTACCGGGTCAGCTCGAAGAAAATCAAAGAGGTAAATAAGCTTCGCGGTGATACCATCAGGATTGGCCAGAAGCTTAAGATTCCCACTACCTGAACATGTCATCACCCGCGCGTATAAGTCAGCTGGATGCCCGGCTTGCTAACCAGATTGCTGCCGGCGAAGTTGTCGAAAGACCGGCCTCTGTGGTCAAGGAGCTGCTTGAAAATGCCCTTGATGCCGGCGCTCTGCGTATTGAAATTGATATCGAGGCAGGCGGCGTAAAGCTGGTTCGAATCAAGGATGACGGCAATGGTATTCATGCTGACGATCTGATGCTCGCGCTGTCGCGGCACGCAACCAGCAAGATTTCAGATTCATCTGACCTGGTGGCAATCACTACACTGGGGTTTCGCGGTGAAGCGCTGGCAAGTATCGCTTCCATTTCACGACTGACATTGACGAGCAATGCAACCGACAATGTTGATGGCGGTTTTTCCTGTGAAGCGAGCGGTGCTGATATGGCGATGCAGGTTAAGCCCGCTCCACGGTCCCGTGGCACTACCGTCGAGGTACGCGATCTCTTTTTTAATACGCCTGCCCGTCGCAAGTTTCTTCGGACGGAGCGTACGGAGTTCCTGAAGATTGAAGATGTAGTGCGCAAGGTGTCGTTGTCCCACCCCGGGGTCACCTTTCTCCTGTCGCACAACGGCAAGGTATCTCGTCAATATCATGCAGGGGACGATTCATCGGAACGTATCGCATCGATTTTTGGTCGTAACTTCCTTGAGAACTGCATTTACCTCGAGCAGGAGCGGGGCGGCCTGAAGTTGCATGGTTGGATTGGCCTGCCGACCTATTCGCGCAGCCAGGCTGACCAGCAGTTCTTTTTTGTTAACGATCGGGTCATTCGCGACAAGGTGATTACCCACGCGGTAAAGCAGGGTTACTCCGACGTGCTCTACCACGGTCGCAATCCTGTGTTTGCACTCTTTCTTTCTATTGATCCCTCACTGGTTGATTTCAACGTACATCCCACCAAGCACGAAGTGCGATTTCGCGAGAGTCGTGATGTCCACGACTTCATCTACCGCACGATTCATCACTGCCTTGCGGACGTAACGCCGGAAGACCATGCGCCGCCAACGGCAGCAACACCCGTGGATCTCAGCGTGCCGCCGCGCCAGTCCAATATGGCGTTCTCGTCAAGTCCATCACGAGGATACGTCGCTGAACCGAGCCAGGCAGATCGAACGCGGCTTTACTCTGAACTGTTTGCCAAGGACGGGCAGGCGCCGTCACTGCCGGAAAGTGCCGCGGGTCTTTCCGCAGACGAAGGGATGCCACCACTCGGCTACGCGGTGGCCCAGTTGCACGGGATCTATATCCTGGCTGAAAACCAGCACGGGTTGATCCTGGTGGATATGCACGCAGCGCATGAGCGCATCACGTACGAACACATGAAAACGGCCTGTGACACGGAAGGCCTCAAATCTCAACCGCTGTTGGTGCCGCTCAGTGTGGCGGTATCGGAAGGCGAGGCGGGTGTCATCGATCAGCTTGCCGGTGAGCTTTCCTCGCTCGGCCTGGAACTGGAGAAAGCATCGGAAGAATCGGTGATCGTTCGCAGTGTGCCTACCCTGCTGGCGAAAGGTGATGTTGAACAACTGGTGCGTGACGTGTTGTCGGACTTCCTGGAGTTTGGTTCCAGCGAACGTGTTCGAGCCGGACGTGATGAAATCCTTTCTACCATGGCCTGCCATGGCTCAGTGCGCGCAAACCGCAGACTCACCATTCCCGAAATGAACGCCTTGTTGAGAGACATGGAAGAAACCGAGCGCTCCGGGCAGTGCAACCATGGGCGGCCAACCTGGTGTGAATTGTCCCTTGCTGAGCTGGACGGCCTTTTCCTGCGCGGGAGATAAGCGACGTGGCGTCGCTGCCCAAATGTGTCGTGATCTGTGGCCCGACTGCCTCGGGAAAATCCAGTCTCGCTGAATCCATTGCTGACACCCTGCCCATAGAAATCATATCGGCGGACTCAGCGCAGGTTTATCGAGGTATGGATATTGGCACCGCAAAACCTGATGAAGCGACACGCAAACGCATCCGCCACCACTTGATCGACATTCGGGATCCGCTCGAACCCTATTCTGCAGCAGATTTTTGCACCGACGTGGTGCCGCTGGTGGCGGAGATTACCGGTCGAGGCAACCTGCCGGTGATCGCAGGCGGCACAATGCTGTACCTGAAGGCGCTGAAAGAGGGCATGGCCGATCTGCCGGCAGCTGATCCTGCCATTCGCCAGGCGATCCTTGATGAGGCGCATGAGCGTGGCTGGCCGGCGATGCATGATGAGCTAAGGTCCGTTGATCCGGCCGCCGCCGCTCGCATTAAGCCTGGGGACCCGCAAAGGTTGCAAAGGGCTCTTGAGGTCTACCGTATTACCGGCTCTCCACTGAGCGAGTTGCAGGAAGCGGCGGAGACCCGGGGTGCTCCGCTCGACCTGCTTGAGATTGCAGTGATGCCACCTGACAGGGCCATACTGCACCAGCGGATAGAAGCCCGTTTCATAGAGATGATGCAGGCCGGTTTTGTTGATGAAGCAAGGCGGCTCTACGATCGCGGCGACCTGGATACAAGCCTGCCAGCCGTGCGGGCGGTTGGATACCGGCAAGCGTTTCAGCACTTCGAAGGTGAACTTAGCCACGATGAAATGGTCGAAAAGGCGATCATTGCGACAAGGCAACTGGCAAAGCGCCAGTACACCTGGCTGCGTTCATGGCAGGACCTGCACGTACTCGAAGCACCGAATACGACTGAGGCCTTGAAAATCCTGAACGCTGCCAGCATATTAGGGTAGTCGTCTGCGATAATTAATTTGCATGTTCAGCCTTGAGCCAGGCTGATCCCCTCCGCGCAGTGAGCAGGTCATGAGTAATCCATGGATCATGCGCAGGCGTAAGCTCAGAACTTTTGGACCACCCCTTTGGTGGACCGCAATTTTTACCCAGCTTTTCTGGGATTCAAGGAGAGCCACAATGTCTAAAGGGCAGTCGTTACAAGACCCTTTTCTCAATGCGTTACGAAAGGACAGGATTCCTGTATCTATTTACCTGGTAAACGGGATCAAGCTTCAGGGCCAGATTGAATCGTTCGACCAGTTTGTCATCCTGCTGCGCAATACAGTCAGCCAGATGATCTACAAGTCAGCCATCTCAACTGTTGTACCGTCCCGTAACGTGAAAATGCCAACAAATGAGGGTCAGGAATAATACTCCTGCTCGGTGCGATTGATCGCGCCGAAGATGAGGAAACCAGGTTTCCTGATCCCCGATATAGGCAAGACGCTTGTTTTTTGACAGACCTGAGATCGGCAGCAAAGCGCTGCTGGTTCATATACAACAGCAGGACTCCGAGCTCGCCACACCGGAAGAACTTAAAGAGCTGACCATGTCGGCTGGCCTTTCCGTGGCCGGATGTCTCACATCGTCACGACGTTTTCCGCATCCTGGCACGTTTGTTGGTGCCGGTAAGGTTGAGGAGATCCAGCAGTGGCTTTGCGAGCATGACGCTACACTGGTCATCTTTGGCGATGAGCTGTCGCCTACCCAGGAACGCAACCTCGAGCGCGCATTCGAACGGCGCGTGCTTGGCAGGACAGGATTGATCCTCGAGATCTTTGCGCAGCGCGCCAGAACCCACGAAGGCAAACTGCAGGTGGAACTTGCGCAGCTTGAGCATGCATCAAGCCGATTGGTGCGTGGCTGGACTCACCTTGACAGACAAAGGGGTTCAAGCGGACCGACCGCTGGATTGGGCGGCGCCGGTGAAACGCAGCTCGAAGCCGACCAGCGCATGGTGTCAGACCGGATCAGGCGCATCCAGGGAAGGTTGGACAAGGTCCAGCGTAACCGGCAGCAGAACCGCCGCAGTCGAAATCGCTCCGAAGTGAAAACCATTTCACTGGCGGGGTATACCAACGCGGGAAAATCCACGCTGTTTAATCGATTGTGTCGGGCTGATGTACATGCCGAGGATCAACTGTTCGCGACCCTCGATCCCACACTCAGGAAACTTGAGCTGCCGGTAGTCGGCAAAGCTATCCTGACGGACACGGTAGGGTTCATCAGGCAACTGCCGCATACCCTGGTGGATGCGTTTCGTGCGACGCTGGAAGAAGTCAGTCAGGCGGATCTCATCCTTCACGTCGTAGACGCCGGGGAGCCGCTCCGGGCTGAGATTACCGCTGAAGTTAACGCCGTGCTGGCAGAAATTGGTGCGGATGAAACGCCGCAGCTGATGGTCTGCAACAAGGTTGATTTAATCGACAAAGAACCCCATATCGAATATGACCAGCGCGGATTGCCGCGCCGGGTATGGGTGTCCGCGATTGATGGCAGGGGCTGTGAACTGCTCCTGGAGGCGATTGCACTGCGACTGGCGGGTGACCTGATAGAGACGTCAATCACGATCAGCCCGGCTGATGGCAGGATGCGGGCACGGTTTTTTGAGCTGGGCGCGGTGGTTAACGAGCAACACTGTGAAGACGGCTCGATACTGATGGATCTTAGAATCCAGAAAAGTGCTTTTGAACGTATTACAGGTACGACTTAGCACGAAACACTGTGTCTGACCCAGTGCGGGATTGGCGCGATGTAAGAGGCAATGTAACAGACTTAGGCACGTCCTAATCAAACGATGATTCGGACATGCAAAAATGGGAGAATACGCTCCCCGTTTGATTTGATGCCTGAAATAAAGGCGTTTTGAGGAGATAGATAATGGCGTGGAACGAGCCTGGTGGTGGTAACCAGGATAAGGATCCATGGGGAAACAGGGATGATCAGGGGCCACCTGATCTCGATGAGGCATTCAAGAAGCTTCAGAACAACCTGTCCCAGAAGTTTGGTGGTGGTTCAACCAGTGGTAACCAGGGTGGGTCAACATCCAAACCACTGAACACAAACCTGATCGGCCTAGCAGCCCTGATCCTTGTCATCATCTACTTTGTCATGGGCGTCTACACGGTCGACCAGCAGGAACGCGGCGTTGTGCTGCGCTTCGGTGAAGCGCTGGAAGAGGTGGTATTGCCCGGTCTGCACTGGAACCCGCCGTTTATCGACCAGGTGATCATCGAAAACGTCACACGTGTTCGTTCACGGCCGCACGATTCGGAGATGCTCACCGAGGACGAGAACATCGTGAAGGTGAAGATGACCGTGCAGTATGTCATCAACGATATCCACGATTATGCGCTGCGTGTTCGTGAGCCGGACAAGAGCCTCTACCAGGCAACCGAATCCGCGTTGCGCCACGTGGTGGGCTCCACCGAAATGCACGAAGTATTGACTGAAGGTCGTGCGGCACTTGGTTTTGATGTGCAGGAGCGTATCCAGAATTACATGGATAACTATGGCACCGGTATCCAGGTGACACAGGTAAACATTGATGAAACGGCGCCACCCGATGCGGTACGCGCTGCGTTCGACGATGTGATTAAGGCGCGTGAGGACGAGGTGCGTTTGCGTAACGAGGCTGATGCCTACGCGAACCAGATCGTGCCGGAAGCGCGTGGTGCAGCCCAGCGGTTGCTGGAAGAAGCGCAGGGCTACAAAGAAAGAGTGGTTGCCCAGTCCCGTGGTGAAGCGGAACGCTTCAACAAGCTCTATGCTGAGTACAGTCTTGCACCGGAAGTCACACGTTCGAGGATGTACATCGACACCATCGAAGCGGTGATGTCGAATTCAACCAAGGTCATGATTGACGTTGAAGGTGGTAACAACCTGTTGTATCTGCCGCTCGATAAGATCATGCAGTCGACACAAAGCTCTCGCTCCGATTATTCAAATGATGCTTCGACAGGCCCAAGCTACACCACCTCAGGTGACGGCAACCGCCGAGGCCGGGAGAGGAGACAATGAGCCTAATTGTTAAAGGAGGTTCCCGATGAGTAACCGTACCCTTGTGATTGTTTTTATCCTTGCGGCGCTGACGCTGCTTGGTATGAATTCCCTCTTCATTGTGACGGAGAAGGAAAGAGCCGTACTGCTCGAGTTCGGTAAAGTCGTCCGTGACGACATCAAGCCTGGGTTGCACCTGAAGCTGCCGATCATCAACGAGGTCCGCAAGTTTGATTCGCGGGTACTCACCTCTGATGCTCCACCCGAGCGTTTCCTGACGCTCGAGAAGAAGGCCGTGGTGGTCGACTCATTTGCCAAGTTCAGGGTGGATGATGTGCAGACCTACTACACCGCCACATCCGGTGATGAGCGACGAGCAGAAGAGCTCTTAAAGCAGCGCGTCAACAATGGGCTGCGTAACGAAATCAGTAAGCGAACGCTGCACGAGGTTGTCTCCGGTGAGCGGGACGAGCTGATGACCGTGCTGACCGACGAGCTGAACAAGGTCGCAAACGTGGAACTCGGCGTGACCGTGGTCGACGTCAGGGTGAAACGAATCGACCTGCCGCCAGAGGTGAGCCAGTCTGTATACGCTCGCATGAACACGGAACGTGACATCGAGGCACGAGAGCACCGCGCGAAAGGTCAGGAGCTTGCCGTTGGTATCCGCGCTGATGCTGATAAGCAGCGTGAGGTAATCCTGGCAGAAGCCTACAGCGCTGCAGAAGAAATCCGTGGTGAAGGTGACGCGCTGTCTGCCAACATCTACGCCTCGGCGTTCAACAAGGACAAGGAATTCTACGAGTTCTACCGCAGCATGGCGGCCTACCAGCGCACCTTCTCCGATAAGGGTGATGTGCTGCTGATCCAGCCGGACAGCGAGTTCTTCAAGTACATGAACACCGACAAAAACTGATCGAAAACACCACGCCGTTTGAAAATTCGGCGCGAAGCGGTTAGTTTGCGCATTTTGGGACCGGGGGAGCACCCCGGTCCTTTTGTTTTGACCATCAAAAACTGGATTTCTGGGGTGTAAACGGTGTGGCACGACCTGGGTGTGGCGTTATGTCTTGTCCTGGTGATAGAAGGAATCATGCCGTTCCTGTACCCGAAACGCTGGCGAGAGATGGCAATGTTGCTTGCAGATGTTGACGACAAAACCATGCGTATCGTCGGCCTATCAAGCATGTTACTCGGGACAGGTCTTTTGTACCTGATCAATTGTTCCGCCCGAAGCTGGGAAATAAACAGGTAATCACCATGAGCATCGTAGATCGTTGGCTGTTGCCGGACGGCGTTGAAGATGTCTTGCCCCCCGAGGCGCGTAAACTTGAAGAAGTGCGTCGTGCACTGCTGGACCTGTTTCATACCTGGGGATACGAGTATGTCATCCCTCCCATGGTTGAATTCCTCGAATCCCTGCTCACCGGTACCGGCAAAGATCTCGATCTGAAAACCCTCAAAGTTGTCGACCTGATGTCCGGTCGCATGATGGGCGTGCGAGCCGATATCACGCCGCAGGTTGCCCGTATCGATTCCCATAGCCTGGGTCGCGATGGTGTCGTGCGCCTCTGTTATGCAGGCACGGTTGTCCAGGCGACGCCAGAAAGCATGATTGCATCACGTACACCGCTGAGTGTTGGCGCCGAGTTATTCGGTGATGCGTCAGCCAGGGCAGACATAGAAATTGTCAGCCTGATGGTGGAAGCCATGCGCTCACTCGGACTGGAAAATCTGCATATTGATCTTGGGGACGTGTCAATTTTCAGGCAGTTCATGGATGGGCTTGAACTAGATGCCGACCAGCGTGATCTGCTGTTTGACCTGGTGCAACGCAAGGCGGTTGCTGAGTTACGCCGGGTCGGCGCTGCGATGGGGCTGACGCAAGAACCCCTCAAACAGCTGTGCGCCTTACCGGAACTGTGCGGAGATGAATCCATGTTGCAGGATGCGAGAGACGTGTTCAGCGATAGTGCCAGTGTGTGTGAAGCCATCGATAATCTCACTGCGGTTGCCGCTGAACTAAAGGGGCGCTTTGAGGGACTCGATATCTACTTTGACCTGAGTGAGTTACGTGGTTACGGCTACCACACCGGTATCGTGTTTGCCGCGTACGTCAGGGATCACGGTGAGGTGATCGCCAAGGGTGGGCGTTACGATGATGTGGGCCAGGTGTTCGGCAGGCAGGGCCGGGCAGCAACCGGGTTTTCGATCAATGTCATCAACCTGATGAGTGAAGTCACCAATCATGCCAATGGCCGCAAGCGGGTTGGATTGGGAGAGATTGATAGCGCATCAGAAGCTGGCATCTGGCAGGAAATGCAGCGACTGCGCCAGGAAGGTTATATCGTCATCGAAGGCGGGGACGCCGAGGACGTCGACCTCAAACTGGTAGGCGAGAACGGACAGTATCGACTTGATGGTGTTTGATCAGGCAAGAATTTTTTTATAACGCTCCAAATGAGGGGTCGGATCCATGGGTAAGAATGTAGTTGTAATCGGTACGCACTGGGGTGACGAAGGTAAAGGCAAAATTGTCGACCTGCTCACTGAGAAGGCTACCGCGGTGGTGCGCTTCCAGGGTGGCCACAATGCCGGTCATACGCTGGTTGTAGGTGGTGAGAAAACCGTATTGCACCTTATCCCGTCCGGCATCCTGCATTCCCACGTCCAGTGCCTGATTGGCAACGGCGTGGTGCTTTCAGTGCCGGATCTCTTCAAGGAAGTTGAGGAACTGGAGTCGGCCGGTATTGATGTCCGGGACAGGTTACGTGTCAGTCCTGGCTGCCCACTGATCCTGCCACATCACATCGCACTGGACCAGATGCGCGAGAACGTGAAGGGTAACCAGAAGATTGGCACAACCGGCCGGGGCATTGGTCCCTGCTACGAAGACAAGGTCGCCCGGCGCGGACTCAGGGTGGCTGATCTGTTCAACGAGGAGAAGTTTAAGACCTCGCTTGAAGAGATTATGGAGTACCACAATTTTGTGCTGGAGAAGTTCTTCAACGCGCCGCGCGTAGACTTGGGCAAAACCCTTGATGCGTCACTTGCCTATGCTGACCAGCTTGAGCCGATGGTCCTGGACGTGGTTGAAGAGTTGTCCCGTTTGCGTAAGTCGGGCGCCAACATCCTGTTTGAGGGCGCGCAGGGCTCACTGCTTGATATTGACCAGGGCACCTATCCCTACGTCACATCTTCCAATACTACTGCGGGGGCAATCGGCAGCGGGTGTGGTGTTGGTCCACTGGACCTCGACTACATTCTTGGTATCACGAAAGCCTATACAACCCGGGTGGGCTCAGGTCCCTTCCCGACCGAGCTGTTCGACTCCGTTGGCAGTCACCTTGCCAAGAAGGGTAACGAGTTCGGATCAACCACTGGACGGCCCCGACGCTGCGGTTGGTTTGACGCACATGCGCTGCGTCGGGTGATCAACATCAACAGTGTTTCCGGTCTCTGCATTACCAAGCTTGATGTGCTGGATGGCCTTGAGACGGTGAAGCTCTGTGTTGGTTACGATGAGGATGGCGCGGGCGAGCCTGTTCCGGTCTATGAAGAAATGCCCGGCTGGAAGGAATCCACTGAACGCGCGCAGCGACTTGAAGACCTGCCAGCAAATGCGCGGGCCTATCTGGATCGTATCGAGAGTGCCTGTGAGGCCAAGGTGGACTTTGTATCAACCGGTCCTGATCGCGTTGATACTATCGTCCTGAGTGATCTCTTCGATCAACTCGATTGAAACTGGAAGCTAGAGGTTTGCCGCCGCGGTAATGGTAGTCGTTGCGGCACTGAGGCTTTCATAGTTCGGCAGCACGATAACAACCTGGGCGGTTTCAGGGAACGTCCCTGATGCGGTGATACCCACCTGGCCGGTTGTCGCATTACCTGCGCCTGCAATAAATGCGTTACCGCCACCTGGTGCAAGACTGCCCGTCGAATTGTAAACGGCGATCCACTCCGCGGTGGATGAAGGCACTGATACATCCTGGCCAAGTGTGCTCTGCACGTGACCCTTCACGTAAGTTGTGTCGGTGAGTCGTCGCGCTTCTTCGTAGTGCGCCTTGACCTTGCTCATGTTAGCGGTGGCGATGTAATCCTGATAGGCAGGCAGGGCAACTGCAGCGAGGATGCCGATGATTGCAACAACAATCATCAGTTCTATTAGTGTGAAACCGCTCGTCCTTTTTCGGCTGGCTCTAACCATTACTTTCCCTGTTACTCCATGAGGTTTTGATATCATTGCGTATCGCAACGATTTAAGCAGAAAGAGAGTGCTATTGCTCCGGCAATTTGTAAATGGAATCTTACAAATCGTGATTTCTAGACCAAATAGACTAGAACGCCTGGCCATCATTTTGCTATTTGTTGGTCTGCCAGCTGGTGCCTGGGCGGATTCTTTATTCAATGTCGCTGAACCGGATACTTCAAATTGGTCGTCAAAGCGCATCCAGATGCATGAGATGCACCGTGAACGTGACGTGGGTGATGTTTTTGGCGTTCTGCGAGTACCGCAAAGAAACATTGAAGCGCGGGTCTACGATGACACGTCACCCCTTTCCCTTGAGAAAGGGGTTGCCTGGGTGGCTTCAAACTCAGCGCCAGGGGAACCCGGTAACGTTGTTATTGCCGGTCATCGTGACAGTTACTTCCGCAATCTAGAGGGGCTACCGGTTGGCAGTAGCCTTGAACTCGTCCTGGATGGAGATACAAGGCGCTACCAGGTAAGCAGCATAGAAATCGTTGACGCTCTGGATGTCTCCCCGTTGGATCAGACTGAAGTTGACATTCTGACACTGGTGACGTGTTATCCCTTTTATTACAAGGGATATGCACCGGACAGATACATTATCCGAGCTGATCGTATTGAGTAACGGACATCGTCGGAAAAACCCGGTGATGATGATGAAGTATCAAGCGGAGATTATTATGAAGACGTTAAAGAGAATCCTGACTGGCACCGGTGTGGGTATGCTTATATCGATGACGGTGCAGGCAGCGCCCGAGTATGCCATGTCATGCTCTGATGTTATCGACAAGCTCAATCGTGAAGCCACAGCAGAAGCGCAGGAGAGGTTTGTCGACCTTGAGGGATCCTGCATGGGTGTGGTTGATCGGGGCGGGAATCTCTACATGCATACCAAGATGGTGGTACGCAGGGTGCGTGGTAGCAAAGTGACACTATACTTGCCCGCAACTGATCGGACCATTGAAATTGAGCCTGGCGAAGATGCTCGAGTTGAAATTGAGGGTCGTAAGGTTCGACCGAGATCGCTGCAACGAGGCCAGGAACTTAATCTGTATGTTTCGGTGGATAAATTCACTCAGCCTGTGATTGATGAAATTGTCCTGCCGACGGAAACAGATGAACTGATCAGCAGCCCGGCTGAGGTGGCGCCCGCGTTGCCGACGACCGGTTAACCGACAAGTCGCGTAACCAAAGATGCGATAAGGGCGCTACTCAGGCGCCCTTTTTTATTGGTCCGAGGGTCGCCTGCGCTGCATCCACCAGGCAACTGCTGGGAACTGGATCCAGAAAGAGAAGTAGAAAAATGTCAGGTACCAGTAGGGAATGACGAACATAATGCCGAGGTCTTTGTAGATCGCGAGCAACAGGTAGTCGTAGATGAACAGGGGCAGGGTGAGGTAAAGGGCAAGCCAGAGTGAGTTGTTCATGTGCCGGCCGTCGTCCCAGTACTTCTTTAGAGAATAGTAGGTGACCGGGAAGTAGAGTAGTGTGACCAGTATGACGAGGATGAAATGCGTCCAGTGGGGCCATTGCTGATAGTACTCGGGGAGGCCGATCAGGTAGAAGGTTAGCCAGGTTAGGAAGCTGTAGAGGGTTAGGCTGATGTGTTTTTTTAGGGGCACTTGGGTAACGCCTGGTTGGACCGCGGTGGGTGTAGCTTTCGCTAAGACTCACTCGCTTTGCAGGTAGGAGTTTAGCTGTCGCAACGTAACCGGCTTAGAAGCCCTGACACGATATTTTTTCGCGTAGCGAAAAAAATCGTGGTGCCGAGGAGAGGACTTGATCGGGGCGGCCGTCCGCATCCACGGGGCACCGTGGAGAGGTCTCGCGAGTATCTACTGGATTCGAGGCCTGCGTATTGAGACTATCGCCAAAACTCCTGCGGAGTTTGACTGTCGTCTCTTGAGACGTATGCGTCTCGTGTCGGCAATATTTTGAGTGCAAGCACTCAAAAATTGTTGGTGCCGAGGAGAGGACTTGAACCTCCACGGGGTTGCCCCCACTAGCACCTGAAGCTAGCGTGTCTACCAATTTCACCACCTCGGCATGAGGACGCGCAGGGTACAATCAGACACAAGGCGTGTCAATTCCAGAATTGAGATAAGTATTTGAGTAAAGATCCAAATTACGAGCGCGAAGCGCGGCGTTACGACAATCCAATTGCATCGCGAGAGTTCATCCTCGCGCATATGGAGCAGCTTGGCGCACCCGTGGGCTTCAAACGGCTGGCCAAGGAGCTTGACCTTGAGACCGCAGATAAACGTGATGCACTGCGTCTGCGCCTCGGTGCAATGGTCCGTGATGGGCAGCTGGTCACGGACCGGCGTAACCAGTACGCCATTGCCAACAAGCTGGCGTTGATCGCGGGCACCATCTCCGCTCATCGCGACGGATTCGGGTTTGTTATCTGTGATGACGACCGCGACGATATCTTCTTGTCTCACCGGCAGATGCGCGCTGTCTTTCACGGTGATCGCGTACTGGTAGGCCTGAGGGGGCGAGACCGGCGGGGCCGTGATGAGGGGGGAAGTCATTGAAGTCCTCGAGCGCAATACCACCGAACTGGTCGGCAGGATCTATTTTGAAAACTCCGTCGCGCTGTTTGAGGCACTGAATCGGCGTATTGATCACGAGATGTTGATCCAGGGTGATCCGGACGACCTGAAAGGTGGCCAGATTGCTGTTGCGCGGGTGATTGACCAGCCGACGCTGCATGGCCTGCCAGTTGTCGAGATCAAGGAGATTCTCGGTGAACACCTGACCCCTGAACTCGAAGTTGAGGTTGCCCTTCGTAACAACGATATCCCGTTCGAGTTCCCCGATGAGGTGATCGAGGCTGCCGACGCGCTGCCGCTCACGATTCCTCGCGGCCAGTTAAAAGGCAGGGTCGACCTCAGGGACATGGATTTTGTCACCATCGATGGGGAAGAAGCGCGTGACTTTGACGACGCGATTTACTGTGAAAAACGCACTGGGGGTGGCTGGCGGCTGTTTGTTGCGATCGCAGACGTGGCCCACTAGGTGAAACCTGATTCGCCGCTCGACGAAGAGGCGCGGTCCCGCGGTACCTCAGTGTACTTCCCACAGTACGTGGTGCCGATGCTGCCGGAAAAACTCTCAAACGGTCTCTGCTCACTGCGGCCAGGTGAGGATCGCCTGGTGCTGGTTTGTGAGATGACCATTTCAGCGGCAGGTAGGGTGGGCAGCTTTGTTTTTTATGAAGGGATTATTCACTCCCGTGGTCGCTTGACCTATACACAGGTGGGTCAATGGCTCGAACAGGAGACCTTTCCGGAACACACTGAGAGCCTGACAGCGGTCACCTCGCTCTACCGGACCCTGGTCCGGCAACGAAACAAACGGGGCGCGCTGGATTTTGAAACGACAGAGGTGCAGTTCAGTTTCAGCGAGGAAGGCCGGGTAGCCGACGTAAAGCCTGTGGTTCGCAATGATGCCCACAAGATTATTGAAGAATGCATGCTGTGTGCGAATGTCAGCGCCGCAAAGCTGATTACGAAAAGCGAACTGCAGGGGCTGTACCGCGTTCACGAAAAACCGGAATCAGAAAAGGTCGCCTATCTGCGAGAGTTTCTCGCCTCCGTCGGGTGTGACCTGCCAGGTGGTGATGACCCCACACCTGCCGATTTCCAGTCAGCAGCGTCGCAGCTCGCGGCAAAACAAAATGGTCCTGTGCTGCAGGTCTCATTGCTCCGAGCGATGCAACAGGCAGTGTACTCCCCGGAGAACCAGGGCCATTTCGGGCTCGCTTACAAAGAGTACGCGCATTTCACCTCACCGATCAGGCGTTATCCCGATCTCACGGTGCATCGGCTGATCAAGGCACTGGTGCACGCTAAAACACCACCCAACACCGTGTTGAGGCCCGGTGCAGCCAAACGCGGTAACCGCTACCCATACACGGATGAACAGGTGATTGGCCTTGGTGAGCACCTGTCGTTCACTGAGCGCCGCGCTGATGATGCGGTTTACGAGGTGCTGGAGTGGATTAAATGTGACTTTGTGGCAGACCACGTCGGAGATGATTTCAAAGGCGTGATCACCGGGGTATCAAAGTTCGGGATATTTGTGCAGCTGAGCGACCTGTTTGTGGAAGGGTTGATCCATGTGAGCACCCTGATGGGAGACTACTATCACTACGATCAGGGTACGCAGCTGCTTGTTGGTGAGCGCACCCGCCAGGTGTTCGGCATGGGCGACCTGGTGAGTGTTCAGGTGGCGCGGGTCGACGTGGAAGAACGTCGTATCGATCTTGAACTCCTGAGCCATTCGCCGATCAAGCGTGCAAAGCCCAAGCGGCCTGAATCCCGGAAAAAGGACAAAGGCCGCGGCCGCGGTAAGACCGGAGGGGGCAAGGATTCCCGCGGCCACCATTCACGCAGGAAACGTCGATGAAAGTTTTCGGCATCCACTCGGTCAGGCAGGCGCTCATGGCAGGTACAGGAACGCTCCTGACAATACCGGCGGGCAAGCTTAATGCCAGGCAGGCGGCACTGGTCAGTCTGGCAGAGGAACTTGGCTGTGAGGTGCAGACCGGTGATGTTGGCGGGTTTAAGGGTGCGGACCAGGGGGTTGCATTGACGGTCAAGCAGCCAGGTTTGCGGAATGAATCGGCGTTCACCGACTTTCTCAACGCCGGGTCTGGCTCACTGGTTCTTATCCTGGATGGTGTGACAGACCCCAGGAACTTCGGCGCCTGCATTCGAAGCGCTGCCACTTTTGCGGTTGATGCGATCGTGGTGCCCAAGGATAACGCGGCACCGCTCAACGATGCTGCCATCAAAACAGCGAGCGGTGGTGCATCCATGGTGCCCGTCTTCCAGGTAGTGAATTTGTCCCGGGCCATGAAAAAGATGAAAGATGCCGGTTACTGGATTGTCGGTACTTCACTCACGGAGGCGGAACCGCTGTCTGGCATCGACTTGAAAGGTCGTATCGGCCTGGTCATGGGTGCGGAAGACACCGGCATCCGTCAGAAAACAAGGGATAACTGTGATTTTCTGGCGATGATCCCCATGCCGGTGCCGGACCTCACCTTGAACGTGTCGGTTGCTACCGGCATCTGCCTGTATGAGGCGGCAAGACAACGCCTCCAGAACCCGTGATACAGGCCGGCTAGCCCGGTTTGCATCCACCCTTGCATCAATAGGGGCCTTTACATACAATGCGCCTCCCCAAAAACTCCTTGCCTTACTGCGAATGACCGACAGGAGGCATTAACCCGAGAGGAGACTCGATGAGACATTATGAAATAGTGTTTCTGGTCCATCCTGATCAAAGCGAACAGGTGCCAGGAATGATTGAAAGATACTCCAACCTGATTGCCTCACACGGTGGCAGCATCCACCGCACAGAGGACTGGGGCCGCCGTCAGCTGGCCTACCCGATCAACAAGATTCACAAGGCGCACTACATCCTGCTGAACGTGGAATGTGACCTGGACACGCTCGACGAAGTCCAGACCGCGTTCAAGTTCAACGACGCGGTTTTGCGTAACCTGATCATGAAGCGCAAGGGTCCTGATACCTCCGAATCACCGCTCATGAAACTCGAGCGCGAAAGCAAAGAGAAGAAAGAACGTGATGATGCAAGCAGCCAGCGCGTGGTTGCTGCAGAAAAGAGCGAAGGCGAGTCAGGTGACAAGGCTGAATCGGCTGAAAAAGAACCCGTTGCAGAGGCCCAGGAGTAAACCATGTCCAGATTTTACCGACGCAGAAAGTACTGCAGGTTCACTGCAGAAGGCGTTTCAGAGATTGACTACAAGGATATCGAGGTACTCAAGCAGTACGTCTCGGAGACTGGCAAGATTGTGCCCAGTCGAATCACCGGTACCAAGGCGAAATATCAGCGTCAGCTGGCAAAAGCCATCAAGCGTGCCCGTTACCTTGCGTTGATCCCTTACACCGACGCACACAAGTAAACACCACTCACTGCTGAGCCAGCGAGAAGCTTATGCGTTCGCTTGCCGAATTTGCCATGCGCAGCAGGATGCAGGCCATCGGCACCAGTATGGTTGCCGCTGTGCTGCCGCTGCTTGGCTGGTTGTCGACGGTTATCGTTGCCTTGGTGGCACTCAGAATGGGTGCTGCAGCAGGGTCGATGATCCTCATGTGGACATTGCTGCCCGTCGGGGTGGCCATGTACATGATTGGCGATCCGTCCCCGGCGATTGCACTGGTAGGTACTTTTGCCATGGCGCTGATACTCCGGCAAACGCTGTCATGGGAACTGGTATTGATTGCAGCAGTGGTGTTGAGCGCCGTAGGCGCGGTGCTGTTTGAACTCACCGCAGCGGACATCCTGGCGAGATTTGCGGAGTTTTATATCGCTTATCTCGAGCAGTTGAACGAAGCGATTGAGATAGCGCCTGAAGAAGCACAGACAGTGCTGCTCGGTTTTTTTGCGCTGGGGCAGGCATACGCCATGTTGGTTATGCTGTCGATAGCGCGCTGGTGCCAGAGCACGCTGTATAACCCGGAAGGGTTTGGCACTGAGTTCCGGGCGCAACGACTTTCGCCGATGATCAGTGCGGGTATCGTGGCATTGATGCTGGTCTGCATGTTGTTTCCAGAACAGCTGGGCCGCTGGCTACCGCTGTTGACGGTACCGCTGGTATTTACCGCACTTGGATTAGTGCACTGGTTTTTTAAACGAAGGGAGCTGTCCGGGAACTGGGTGGCAGCTTTCTATATCGGGCTGGTCTTTTTGTTCCAGCTCATTTACCCATTCCTGGCGTCGCTTGCGTTGATCGACAGTTGGTTCAACGTTCGCGCCAAGGTAGCAGGTGCTCAGCCACAGCCACCGGCCAGGCGTGATGATGAAGATACAGACTCGAAGGAGTAACCCGGCAACGGGATGTCCTTCAAAGAAGAATTACATAGTGGAGAACTAAGATGGAAGTCATTCTCTTGGAAAACATCGCCAAGCTCGGCGATCTCGGTGATAAGGTCACCGTCAAATCAGGTTACGGTCGCAACTTCCTGATCCCTCAGAAGAAAGCTGTACCTGCAACCGCAGATAACCTCGAAGCGTTTGAAGCACGCCGTGCAGAGCTCGAGGCAGCGGCGAACGAAAAGCTCGCAGAAGCCAGTGCACGTGCCGAGAAGATTGGTGCGCTGTCACTGACCATCACAGCCAAGGCTGGTGAAGAAGGTAAGCTGTTCGGCTCTATCACCGTGCGAGATATTGCCGATGCTGCGGCAGCCCAGGGCGTCGAAATCGAGAAGAGCGAGATCAGGTTGCCTGAAGGTCCCATCAGGGAACTGGGTGAATCCGTGATTGCGATCCACCTGCACCCGGAAGTGGATACAGAACTCAATCTGGCTGTGGTAGCTGAAGACGAATTTATTTAATCTAGTCCTCCCCCTGCAATTTTCGAGATGTGCTATTGGCAACCGCGTCTGATGACCTTTCGACGGCATCGTTAAAAGTACCGCCACATTCACTCGACGCCGAGCGCTCTGTGCTCGGCGGTCTGATGCTGGATGAAAATGCCTGGGATTCAGTTTCCGCCAACCTGACTGCAGAGGACTTCTACCGCTCGGACCATCGCACGATTTACCGGTGCATGATGGATCTGGTTGAGCACAATAAGCCCCTCGATATCATAACGATCTCAGAAGCACTGGAAGGTGTGGGCGAGCTCGAAAACGTTGGCGGCCTTCCTTATATTTCTGATCTGGCCAGCTCCACGCCAACCGCATCCAATATTCACGCCTATGCCGAGATCGTGCGCGAGCGGGCAACGGTCCGCCGCCTGATTTCCGTCGCACACGAGATAGCCGAAAGCGGTTTCAATCCCCAGGGTCGCGATAGCGCCACCCTGCTTGACCAGGCAGAATCCAGCGTATTTGCGATAGCGGATGAACGGCCCAGCATGGGTGGTCCTGAGTCCGTCAGGCCGCTGCTGACCAAGGCAGTTGAACGAATCGATCAGCTGTTCCAGACGAAGGGTGCACTGACAGGTACCAGCAGCGGTTTTCGCGACATCGATGAAATCACCACTGGCCTGCAAGACTCCGACCTGATTATCGTTGCGGGTCGTCCCTCAATGGGTAAAACCGCTTTCATGATGAACATGGCAGAAGCTGCGGTGATATCGGGCGGCGCACCTGTACTTGTCTTCTCGATGGAAATGCCGGCTGACTCACTGGTGCTGAGGATGCTGTCTTCCCTGGGTCGAATCGATCAGAGCAAGATCAGGACCGGGCAACTCGGCGATGATGACTGGCCGCGACTGACCTCGGCTGTGACACTGCTGAATGACAAGCCGCTCTTTATTGATGATACACCTGCACTTACACCCAATGAGATTCGTTCCAGGGCGAGGCGTGTTGCGAGAGAACATGGCGCTCTTGGCATGATCCTGATCGACTACCTGCAGCTGATGCAGATCTCAGGTACCTCTGAAAACCGGGCTGGTGAAATCTCGGAGATCTCGCGTTCACTCAAGGGCATTGCCAAGGAATTTGACTGTCCCCTCATTGCCGGCTCCCAGCTCAACCGCGGCCTGGAACAGCGTCCGGACAAACGCCCGGTCATGTCAGACCTGCGTGAATCCGGCGCAATTGAGCAGGATGCAGACGTCATCATGGCCATCTACCGTGATGAGGTTTATCACGATGACGGTGAAAAGGGTGTTGCTGAAATCATTATCCTCAAACAACGTAACGGCCCTATCGGTAAAAAGAAACTGGCGTTTGCCGGGCAGTACACCAAGTTTGAAGACCTGGCGCTTGGTTACGACGACTACGATCAATACTGAGCCTGCATGGTAAGCAAGCAGGCCTCTGCCGAAATCAACCTTGACGCAATAGCGCACAACTACCGGCTGGCCAAGACCAGAAGCGGGATGAGTGTTATGGCCGTGATAAAAGGTGATGCCTACGGTCATGGCGCGGTTAAGGTTGCCACGTCCCTCCCTTCTGCAGACGCTTTTGCAGTGGCGCGCATAAGTGAAGCTGTCAGGCTTCGCGAGGGTGGTGTTGCCAATCGTATTTGCCTGCTCGAGGGGGCAATGACGCGTGAGGAGCTGAATCTTGCCAGCATCTATGAGCTCGAACTGGTAGTACATGACATCGAGCAGTTGGCGATAATGTCGAAGGCAGGCAGTCGTCGTCGGGTCTGGTTGAAGTTCGACACGGGTATGGGGCGGCTGGGGATCAGGCCTGAGGACATTGATCAGGTGCTGGGTGCGCTTGGTCATCAGACACCTGTTGGCATCATGACCCATCTCGCCAATGCTGATGATCCGAACGATGAGAAAACCGCGCGGCAGATCGAGGCGATCTCGATGATAAGCCAGTCCCTTGCGGGCCGGCTGAACAATGCCGATGTGGTCAGTGTCGCCAACTCAGCGGGGATCCTCGGTCCACGCTCATGTGAGGCGAGCTGGTGTCGACCAGGCCTGATGTTGTACGGCGCAACACCATTTGATGACCTGCAACCACACCCGGACCTCATGCCGGCGATGACCTTTACCGCGCCAGTGATCAGTGTCAGGACCATTAAACAGGGTGAGACAGTCGGTTACAGCGGCACCTGGACTGCCGGGGCGGACACCAGGGTTGCCGTGCTGGCGGTGGGTTACGCAGATGGGTATCCGCGCGAGATTGCACCGCAAACGCCAGTGCTGATTGGTGGTGAAGAAAGAAACATTGTTGGTCGCGTGTCGATGGACATGATTTGCGTTGAACTTGAGCCTCGCGATCAGGTTGGCATCAATGATCGTGCGGTACTATGGGGAGAAGGTCTGCCGATTGAACGTATTGCGCGCGCGGCAGGTACGATACCGTACACGTTGATGTGTGGGGTCACAGAGCGAGTTGTGAGGATTCATCGCGGAGAAATGGGACGTCGCGGTTATGGCTAAATCAAAGACAGTCTATGTGTGCAGTGACTGTGGCGCCGAGTACGCCAAGTGGCAGGGTCAGTGTAACGAATGCAAAGCGTGGAATACGTTGACCTCGCTGTCAGTTGATGCCAACCCCGTCGCGGCCAGAACCGGTTTTGCCGGGCAGCTCGAGCCACCAAAAAAGCTGCAGGAGGTTGCCACCGAAGATCTTCCGCGCATCGAGACGGGTATTGGTGAGCTGGATCGAGTGCTGGGTGGTGGCATGGTGCCGGGCTCAGCCATCCTGGTGAGTGGTAACCCCGGTGCTGGTAAAAGTACCCTCTTGATTCAGGTGATGTGTCGGCTTGCTGCAAGCAAGAAAGCGCTATATGTCACCGGCGAAGAAAGCCTGTCGCAGGTAGCCATGCGGGCCCAGCGTCTGCAGTTACCTGCAGAGGACCTTGATGTCATGTCGGAGACCAACGTTGAGCGCCTTGCCAGTATCTGGCGCGAGATGCGCCCGGATATTCTCGTCATCGACTCGATTCAGGTCATGCATTCTCCAGATGTGGAGTCATCTCCTGGCGGTGTGGCCCAGGTCCGTGAGTCTGCTGCAGCGCTGATTCGTCTCGCCAAAGAACTCAACACGGTGTTGTTCCTGGTGGGGCATGTCACGAAGGACGGCAATCTCGCAGGACCGCGGATTCTCGAACATATGATCGATGCCTTTGTGATGCTTGAGGGTGATGCGGATTCCCGCTACAGGACGCTGCGCAGTGGTAAGAACCGGTTTGGCGCAGTGAATGAACTGGGTGTATTTGCGATGACTGATAAGGGCATGATCGAAGTTGCCAATCCTTCAGCGATCTTCCTGTCCCGTGGTGAGGCGGTAACGCCGGGAAGTGTTGTCATGGTGGTCTGGGAGGGTACCCGGCCGCTCCTGGTAGAGGCGCAGGCCCTTGTCGATCAGAGCGCCCTTGGTAATCCACGCAGGGTTGCGGTGGGTTTTGAGCAGAACCGGCTGTCCATGTTACTTGCAATCCTGAACAGGCATGGTGGCCTGCAGGTTGGTGACCAGGATGTCTTCGTGAATGCGGTGGGTGGCATTCGTGTTGATGAGACCAGCAGCGATCTGGCGCTGCTCCTGTCAGTTGTGTCTTCGCATCGAAATCGTGCGTTGCCAGCTGATCTCGTCTGCTTTGGCGAGGTTGGTCTCTCCGGTGAGATCCGCCCGGTGCCGAACGGTCAGGAACGCATTCGTGAAGCCGTTAAACATGGCTTCAAGAAAGCCATTGTGCCGAGTGCCAACAAGCCGAAACAGGCTGTCAGCGGCGTCAACATTATTGCTGTTAACAAACTCAGTGAGGCGCTGGACGCGATCCAGAACTTTTAGGCGAGCTTTTTGTACTTCACACGTGTTGGCACAATTTCCTTTGTACCAAGGCGTTTCAACCTGTCTTCCTCATATTCACTGTAGTTGCCGGGGAAGAACTCCACGTGGCTGTCACCTTCAAACGCAAGGATATGTGTTGCCAGCCGATCCAGGAACCAGCGGTCGTGGGAGATGATCATCATACTGCCCGGGAAGGTTTCGATAGCACCTTCCAGTGCTCTGAGTGTTTCGACATCCAGGTCGTTAGTCGGCTCGTCCAGCAGCAGGAAGTTGGCACCGGTCTTGAGCAGCTTGGCGAGGTGAACGCGGTTTCTCTCTCCACCTGACAGGTCCTTCACAAACTTTTGTTGGTCGGCACCCTTGAAGTTAAATCGACTGACGTAACCGCGCGATTGTGTCTCGTACTTGCCAATCTGGATGATTTCGTTTCCTTCTGATATCTCTTCCCAGACGGTTTTTTCATCGGAGAGGCTGTCGCGGCTCTGGTCAACATAACCCAGCACAACTGTTTCACCGAGTTTCACTTCACCGCTATCCGGTGTCTCGGTGCCGCAGATCATTCGGAACAGTGTGGACTTACCGGCACCGTTACCACCGATGATGCCGACAATGGATCCCTTCGGCACCGAGAAGCTGAGGTTATCTATCAGCATGTTGTCACCGAAGCCCTTGGATACATTGGATACCTCAAGCACGGTATCGCCAAGACGGGGGCCCGGTGGAATGTACAGCTCCTGGGTTTCGTTACGAGTCTGGAAATCCTGCGAGTTCAGTTCTTCGAAGCGCTGCAGGCGTGCCTTATTTTTCGCCTGGCGTGCCTTCGGCTGGGTACGTACCCATTCCAGTTCTGCCTTGATGGATTTTTGCCTGGCCTGTTCCTGACGCTCTTCAACCTCGAGGCGTTTTTCCTTTGCTTCGAGCCATGCTGAGTAGTTCCCCTCGTAGGGAATACCGTAACCACGGTCAAGTTCGAGGATCCAGCCTGCCGCGTTGTCGAGGAAATATCTATCGTGGGTGATAGCTACAACTGTGCCCGGAAACTCTGTGAGGTATCGCTCCAGCCATGCGATGCTCTCGGCATCAAGGTGGTTGGTTGGCTCATCCAGCAGCAGCATGTCCGGATTGGACATGAGCAGGCGGCAGAGTGCGACGCGACGCTTCTCGCCACCCGACAGGTTGGTGACGTCCTGATCCCAGGCAGGCAGCCGCAGCGCATCAGAAGCGATTTCCATTTTGCGCTCGAGATCCCAGCCGTCCATTGCATCGATCTTCAGCTGCAGGTCGCCCTGTTTTTCCAGCAGTTCGGTCATTTCATCATCTGACATCGGCTCAGCAAACTTGTCAGATATGGCATTGAACTCGTCAATCAGGTCTTTCAGCTCCCTGACACCATCCTCGATGTTGCCACGGACATCCTTGGCTTCGTCCAACATGGGCTCCTGGGCAAGGTAGCCCACCTTCAGTTCAGGTTGAGGTCGTGCTTCCCCCAGGTGCTCCTTATCAATACCTGCCATGATCTTAAGCAGGGTCGACTTACCGGCTCCATTCAGGCCAAGTACACCGATCTTCGCGCCCGGGAAGAAAGACAATGAGATGTCTTTAAGGATGGTTCGGTTGGGAGGTACAACCTTGCCAACCTGTGACATGGTGAAGACGTACTGCGCCATAAGATCTAGTAAACCAGCTTAAAAAGAGAGCGCTATTGTACAGGGAAACTGCCGTGAAGCTCATGTAAGTAAGCGCAAACAACCCGAAGAAAGCTGGCCGGAAAGCCTGTAAAATGGCGCCGTCCTAATCTGAGCGTCAGCCCCCATGTATTGCCCTTTCTGTGGCCACAAAGAAACCAAGGTGATTGATTCGCGTTTGGTAGCCGAAGGCAACCAGGTGCGACGTCGCCGAGAGTGCCAGCACTGCGGGGAGCGTTACACAACCTTTGAAACGGCCGAACCGGTGCTGCCACGGGTGATCAAGAACAATGGTTCGAGACAGCCGTTTGATGAAGATAAGTTGAAAAGCGGGTTGTTGAGAGCGCTGGAGAAGCGTCCTGTGAACCTTGAAACCATTGAAGCAACCGTCGATCGGATTAAGCACCGACTGCGGGCCACCGGCGAACGTGAAGTTGATACTCGCGTGGTCGGCGAGCTTGTGATGGATGAGCTGCGTGAACTTGATGATGTTGCCTATGTTCGATTCGCATCTGTATATCGCAGCTTTCAGGACGTGAATGAGTTCCAGCGAGAAATCGAGGCAATGGATCAGCATCGTGCCGACAAAAGCAGTTGAGACGATGAAAGACGACACACGCTTCATGGCGCGTGCTATTCAGCTGGCGAAGCGAGGGTGGTACTCGACCCATCCCAATCCGGCCGTCGGTTGCGTTTATACGCGGCA
The DNA here is from genome assembly GCA_963921285.3 of Pseudomonadales bacterium. GTDB lineage: Bacteria > Pseudomonadota > Gammaproteobacteria > Pseudomonadales > Azotimanducaceae > UBA9659. The sequence goes on along the minus strand of CAWUFD020000015.1, from coordinate 2,379,462 downwards.
GGGCGAGGTCATTGGTGAGGGTTACCACATCAAAGCTGGCAGCCACCATGCTGAGATTAATGCTCTGCATGCAGCAGGGGGCGATGTCAGCGGGGCAACCGCCTACGTGACCCTGGAACCCTGCAGCTTTGTCGGGCGTACCCCTTCCTGTGCAAAGACAATGGTTGAGCAAGGCGTGGCCAGGGTGAACATTGCCATGTTGGACCCTGACCCTCGCAACGCCGGTCGAGGGGTGCAGATACTTAGAGATGCAGGTATACCTGTCGATATTGGTCTCTTGCAGGATGAGGCAGCAGGGCTTATCAAGGGGCACGTAAAGCGCTACCAGGGCCTAAAACCTTACACCCGCTTGAAGCTTGCCATGTCGCTTGATGGCAAGACGGCACTGGCGAATGGTGAGTCCAAATGGATTACGGGTGCTGCCGCACGCCTCGATGTTCAGAAACTGCGCGCGCGGTCGGCAGCCATTGTGACCGGGGTACAGACTGTAATTGACGACGATCCGTCATTGCGGGTGCGAGGTGAGAATCTTGAGCTTCCCCATTTGCCTGAAGCGCTGGGGGTGATGAGGCCTATCTATGTGCTCGACAGTTCTGGTCGGGTCCCGACAGATCGCAAGATACTGTCTCAGCCTGAGACAGTGCTGGTCACCGGCCGCGGCGTTTTAATACCCGGAGAGGTGAGCCAGCTGGAACTCGACACGGATCACCAGGGGATTATGCTTGGCCCTTTCCTGAATGAGCTTGCGCAACGTGAGCACAGTGAGGTGCTGATTGAATGTGGTGCCACCCTGGGTGGGGCTTTTCTCAGGGAAGGGTTGATTGATGAAGTGGTCCTATATGTTGCGCCTTCCTTTATGGGTGCCGGGGCCAGGTCGTTACTGAATCTGCCCGAAATTGATAGAATGTCCGACCTCGTGAAGTTAGACCTGATTGATGTCAGGCAGATCGGTGAAGATCTGAGACTTACGCTTCACCCGAAACAGACAATGGAATAGAGACGATGACAAAGACGATTGAAGGTGACTTTTCTGCCAATACGGCGAAATTCACGCTGGTGGTAGCACGCTTTAACAGCGCAGTTGTGGAGGAACTTGTCTCTGGCGCCATTGATACCCTGCGTCGACACGGCGTGCCGGAAGCCAACATCACCGTGGTGCGATGCCCTGGTGCGTATGAGTTGCCGCTTGTGGCCAAGAAGGTTGCCGCCAAGGCCGAATCGGATGCGATCATTGCACTCGGTGCTGTTATCAGGGGTGGTACGCCTCACTTCGATTACGTGGCGGGAGAATGTTCTTCAGGTCTGGCGCGTGTTTCACTTGAAAGTGAAATCCCCGTGTCTTTCGGTGTGCTGACCACCGATTCCATCGAACAGGCCTGGGAAAGAGCCGGTACCAAGGCAGGCAACAAAGGTGCTGATGCAGCGATGACAGCGCTTGAGATGGTCAGCCTGCTGCGCGCGCTAAGCTAAAACCTGGATGAAAACTTCGAATGCTGCACGATCGCGCTCCCGGCGATTTATGGTGCAGGCACTCTACCAGGCACATATGACCGGCGAGGCTGCTGGTTCAGTGGTAGATCCCTTTATAGCTGAGCACAACATGAAACGGGCGGATCTTGCCTATTTCCGTGAGGTCATGCGTGGCATTGAGGCAGAGCAATCGACTCTCGAAGAGGCGATCAGTCATCCGATGGACCGTGACTATGACGAGCTCGATCCCATTGCGACAGCGATCCTGCAGATTGGAGCTTATGAGCTGATCAACCGGATCGAGGTACCGTACCGCGTCGTCCTTAACGAATCTATTGAGCTCGCCAAGTTGTTTGGTGCGAGTGAAAGCCACCGTTATGTGAATTCGATTCTCGACAACATTGCCCGACAGTATCGAACTGTAGAAATGCGATGAGCGATGATGAATTCGGGATCATAGCGCAGTACTTCCAACCGATAGCCAACGCAGGCCCCGGTGTGAAGCTCGGGCCTGGTGATGACTGCGCCGTGATTGCAGTCTCAACTGAGGATGAACTCTGTGTCAGCACCGATACGCTCATTGCAGGTGTCCACTTTCCGGATCAAGCTGAAGGAGACCTGGTTGCAAACCGTTGTTTTGGAGCGAGCGTCAGTGATCTTGCGGCAATGGGTGCACTGCCACTGGGTTTAACCGTCGCCTTAACCATGCCGTCAGTTGATCATGATTGGCTTGCCTCATTTGCAAAGGCACTTGATACCTCCCTTAAAGCACATGACATGTCCCTCATTGGCGGTAATCTCGCAAGCGGTACCTTGTCACTCACAATGACAGTGTTCGGTGAAGTACCAGCTGGCGGTGCGCTACGTCGCAGTGGTGCCCAGCCCGGTGATGATGTGTATGTGTCGGGGACCATTGGCGATGCAGGTGCGGGTCTGCAACAGGCGTTAGCTGGTGAGCGTGAGGGATTCCTCGCCACGCGATACTGCGTGCCGCAACCACGCTGCACCCTCGGCGTACTGCTGCGGCCGCTTACTACGGCGATGATTGATATCTCTGATGGATTGATTGCCGATGCAGCCCACATCGCGTCTGCCAGTGAGTGCACCATCGAAATTGACCTGGACAAGGTGCCGTTTTCAGACGAACTGCAGGCGTCAACAGGATTCGACAGAGTGGCGGCAGTAACAGCGGGTGATGACTATGAGCTCTGTTTTACAGCGCCGACCAGCGTGCGTGATGAGCTGGCTTGCCTGCCGGAATCGGTAACTCGTATAGGCCGTGTTACCGCACCTTCACAACATCGGATTCGACTGCTCGAGGATGGCTCGCCGAGGCAGATTGAAATGGGCGGCTACAACCACTTTGGTGACAGGGATGAGAGCTGAACTTGTAGGGCGTGTTTTCTCTCGACCTGACTATTTTCTGGCCATGGGGATGGGCGCCGGACTGTCCCCGCGGGCCCCTGGCACGGCAGGCTCGGTCGCTGCGCTAGTATTGTTCATACCGCTTGCGTTGATGCCGATTGCGCTGCAGGTGGGCTTGATCGTCGTTGGTTTCGTGGCAGGTGTCTACCTGTGTGATCGCGTGGCTGCGGATATGAGCGTCAAAGATCCATCGGCCATCGTCTGGGATGAGTTCATCGGTATGTGGATCAGCCTGCTTTTTGTGCCGCTTATCTGGTACTGGTGGATCCTGGCGTTTGTGATGTTCCGAATTTTTGACGTATTGAAACCGTGGCCGGTAAGCTGGGCAGACAGGGAACTTGAAGGTGGCATGGGCATCATGTGTGACGACGTGATTGCCGGTGTTCTTGCCCTCGCCTCAACACACCTGGTTATCTGGTTATATGGTGTCGGTATTGCCGGCGGATGGTTTGGATGATGCTTCATCGCAGATCCTGGTTGTCAAAGGTTGTTGGTGCAACTGTGCTTGTCTGCACGGGACTCATCGCTCGCGCTGCAGAAATCGAAGTGCAGGGACTCTTCACCGATGCCGCGATGCTCAATATTGATGGTGTTCCCCAGCTGGTCAAAAAGGACCAGACCCGCAGTGGGGTGGAAGTCATTTCTGCCAACAGCCGTGAAGTGGTGCTCCGTTATGAAGGCGAAACCCGTACTCTGGGTATCAGCCAGAAAATCGGTTCAAGCTTCGAGCCACCAACGAAGGCAAAGGTGCGCATCCAGATCAACGACGTGCGACAGTACGTGGTGAACGGCTACATCAACGGCCGCCCTGTGCGCTTCCTGGTTGATACCGGCGCAAATATTGTTGCGATAAACTCGAACATGGCACGTCAGCTTTCTCTCAACGTGACGGAAGGTGAGGCGGTGATGGTTGAAACCGCCAGTGACAGTGTCACCAGTACCCTCGTCAACCTGAAAGAGGTGACAGTCGGCGGCATATCGCGCAGGAACATAGAGGCGGTGGTGGTCGAGGGTCAGTTTCCCGTGGATATCCTGCTTGGCATGAGTTTCCTGCAACATGTTGATATCAGTGAGAACAATGGCCTGATGGTGCTGACCAATAAATTATAGTTTTCTTTTGTTGTTTGCCTGATACACTTAGGCCCCTTTTTTAAATCGTCCCCGGACCAATCTCCTTTGCCAGCCACCTTTGTAGAATCCTGTCGTCTACCCACGCCGTATGGGGTTTTCACCATGCACGGCTTTGAAGACGCAGATACAGGCCAGGAGCATATCGCGCTTACGCTTGGCAATGTTGCTGAAGAAGATGTTGTGCTGGCTCGAGTGCATTCCGAATGCCTGACAGGTGATTGTCTTTTCAGCCTGCGCTGCGACTGCGGTGCACAGCTTCAGCATGCCCTACAGCAGATTGCCGAGCGAGGTGCAGGGGTGATTTTGTACCTCAGGCAGGAGGGGCGAGGTATCGGTCTTATCAACAAGATTCGTGCCTATAATCTGCAGGATGCGGGAGCGGACACGGTTGAGGCGAATGAACGTCTCGGGTTTGACGCTGATCTAAGGGACTACACCATTTGCAAGTCGATGTTCAGGCATCTGCAGGTTGAGCGAGTCGAACTGATGACCAACAATCCTGTTAAGGTTCAGGCCCTGACCAAGCTTGGCATCGATATCGTTGATCGCAAGCCGATTGAAACCGGTCAGAACGATCACAATGCGCGCTATCTTGCTACCAAGGCGGGTAAGCTCGGACACCTCCTCAAAGGCGACAATCGCTAAGCATCGATCGTTTTCAGACGCTCGCTTATTGCATTCAGTATACCCGGCGCATCAATACCGCAGCTCGCACGCATGTTGTCTGGTGAGTCGTGATCAATGAACTCATCGGGTACACCGAGGATCAATACAGGTGTTTTATCGCCGTGCGCGGTCAGTACTTCAGCAACTGCTGAACCCGCGCCACCAGCAATGGTGTTTTCTTCAACTGTGACCAGCAGGTCATGATCTGATGCCGCCTGCAGGATGGTGTCTGCGTCAAGTGGCTTAACAAAACGCATATCGATCAGGCTGTAGTTGTTGGCCTGGGCAACGTCAGTGCATGCAGCAAGGGCGGATCCAAAGGACAGCAGCGCCACCTCTTTGCCTTGCTGGATGACATTGGCCTTCCCAAGATCGACAGCTGCAGCTTTATCCGTCTGTAGGGCCGAGCCTCTGGGATACCTGACGATAACAGGCCCGGGGTGTGTATAGCCAAAATCCAACATGGCAATAAGCTCTTCTGCTGATGCTGGCGCCATTACAGTTATGTTGGGAATCGATCGAGTGAATGAAAGATCGAATACCCCAGAATGCGTGGGACCATCCTCCAGTAGGCTGGCTCGATCGACAGCAAACAGAACGTCAAGATTCTGCAGGGCAACATCATGGATCAGCTGATCATAGCCTCGCTGCAGAAAGGTTGAGTAGATCGCAACGACGGGTTTGGCGCCGCCAATCGCAAGACCCGCTGCCAGGGTGACCGCATGCTGTTCTGCTATGGCCACATCATGGAACCTTTCCGGAAACACTTCGGCAAACTCAGTCAGGCTTGAACCTTCTTTCATGGCAGGGGTGATTGCGACCAACCTGGTGTCCCCGGTCGCTTTTTCACGAATCCACTGGCCAAACAAGCTCGCATAAGAGGCCTGCGCAACCTGGTTGTCGCCAGACTTCTCAATCTTTGTCATGGCATGACTAGCCACCGGCGCTTCCTCTGCGGGCGCATAGCCTTTACCTTTTTTTGTGGTGACGTGAAGGATTTTTGGCCCGTTGATCGCTTTCTGTGTACCAAGCGCAGTTAGTAGTGCAGGCAGGTCGTGGCCATCAACCGGACCTGTGTAGCTGAATCCGAGGTCGGTAAAAATATTGCGGGCCATTCCGGCGCTCTGCCTGGTAACCGTTGCGCCATCAAATTTTGCCGACGAAATGTTCCGAGCAAAATAGTTGGCAAGCCCCCCAACGTTCTCTGAAATCGACATGGCGTTGTCGTTCAGAACAATGGTGAGATTCGCGTTTGTTGCTGCGACGTGATTCAGTGCTTCAAAGGCCATGCCAGCCGTCATGGCGCCGTCGCCGATCACGACCACGGTTTCCTGATCGTCACCCGTTGCTGCAAGTGCGATGCCCAGTGCTGCTGATATCGAGGTAGATGAGTGACCGACGCCGAGTACATCGAACTCACTTTCTTGTCGTGATGGAAACGGTGCAAGGCCGCCGCGCTGGCGCAGCGTTGCCATTTGTTCCCTGCGGCCGGTGAGAATTTTGTGAGGGTAGGCCTGGTGCCCCACATCCCAGATAACCTTGTCGTCAGGTGTGGCAAACACGTAGTGAAGTGCAATGGATAGCTCAACTACGCCAAGCCCGGCACCAAAATGTCCACCTGTCTGACCAACGGTATAAAGCAGGAATGCTCGCAGTTCTCCGGCAAGCTGTGGAAGTTGGTCTTCAGACAGCGAGCGCAGGTCTACCGGGAGGTTGACGGTATCAAGAAGCGGGGTGTCTGGGCGCTCGCGCGGGATTTCGGTAAACATGTTGGCAGGAATCGAGAGATTGCATCAGCAGACTCAATCGTCGTCTTCGTCCGTGTCGAAGTCGACGGCGGTCACTTCTCCACTCTCTTCGATCAACATCTTGACCTTCTGTTCCGCCTTGGCAAGTGCCTGCTGGCACTCACGCGTGAGCTTTATGCCCTCTTCAAAGGTTTTCAGCGAGTCTTCCAGTGACAGGTCCCCTTCCTCCATGCGCTCGACCAGCTGCTCGAGTTTCTCGAGGGATTCTTCAAAAGGGTAGCTTTTCTTCGCGGCCATGAGGTGCACCCGGGTTTTGGAAACACGCAACGATACGACCAGAGTCGCATCAGGTCAATTTTGACAGGATTCAAGTTACCGGTATTCTAGGGTCATCGAACATTAATCATGAGGAATGTGCCTGTGAAGCGTCTTGTTTGTAGTGCTGTTATTACCATGCTGATGGTTTCTACCCCTGCGATGGCAGATCCGGAGGCGGAAGTGAAATATCGACGCGATGTGATGAAGGCAATTGGCGGCCTGATGGGTTCCATGGGTGGCATCCTCAGGAATCGTATCCATTCAGAAGACCTTGCTACCCATGCAACCGCAATGGCGTCGCTGTCCAAGGTAGCACCACGCGTTTTCCCAGAGGGAAGTCTTACCGATAAATCAAATGCGCTGCCGTCGGTCTGGGAAGAACCAGAAGCGTTCAGTGAAGCGATGATGGAGTTTGTCGAAGCTGCTGACGGCATGGCAGCCGCAGCTAATTCTGGCGATATGTCGCAGATTGGCCCTGCCATTCAGGCACTTGGTGGCTCCTGCAAAGGTTGCCACGACGACTTTAAGAAAGAGTAGTCACCTTTCTCTAAACGTGATTGATGAGGTAGTAGATCGCGCCTCCCGCGATTGCGCCTAGTATCAACGCAACAATGATTTCCTTGAGGGGGTTGGGGGTTACTTCAACCCCCTCAATGCGTTTACGGCCGGTGATCATCGCAAGGATTAGTCGTTCTCGCTTAACAATCTCGTAGAACAGGATTGCGGCAACGTGCAGGCCAATCAGGCCGTAAATGACCCAGGTGTTGTAGTGATGGATTGTTGTCAGCTGATCACTCAGGTCCTTGCTGACAAGGTGAAAGAGGGGGCCTTCCAGCATAATGTCATCATTGGAAAAAAGGCCGGTCCCGGCCTGTACGAGCAGGGCCAACAGGATCGCGATGACGCTGAGCGCACCAAGAGGATTGTGCCCTGCGTGGGGTTGGTGATCGCCCGCGAAGAGCGACGTTGCATAGGGCACAACCCTGGTTGGCTTGATGAAGGAAGAAAACCGGCTGTAGGTTGACCCTGCAAATCCCCACATGATCCTGAACGTGATCAGCCCGAGTACGCAGTAACCTGACGTCATGTGCCAGTCCATCTCGTTGAAACCACCGTTCAGCCCGGTATAGATGGAGAAGGCCACCACGCCGACAAGTGTCCAGTGAAACAGCCGGACGGGTATGTCCCAGATTCTTGTTGAATCGTTGCTCATAAGAGTTCTGCCTTTGCCAGGTAACTAAGCTGATATGTGCCTCCGCTCAAGCGGTACTGCGGTAGCGTATCAGGTCCGCAGCTGGCACCCCCAACGCCGCGCTGGCCAACGTCAAGGCTGAGCCAGCAATCCGGCACCGGTGTCACTTCATAGGTATGAAATGCCGGTGTGAGGATTTCATGTGGATAGTTCGTCGCTGATGCCTCAATAGCGGAAGTAGGCGAGATTGTCAGCCTGGCCTTTGATGAGGCGATCTCCAACCAGCGAACATCAGTCAGGTTGCCATGATCCTGGGGCAGTACGTAAGGGACATACTGGTCGGCGACGCTGCTGTCATGGACCTGCAGGCGTCCTGATTCCTTTCGATCAATATAGGTCTCATGGGGGCCACGTCCAAACCAACGCAGAGCATCGAATCCGGCAGGTAGCGCCAGGCGCACGCCGACCCTGGGTAAATCCTTGAAGGCTCGCGGAATCTTGAATTGATGCGTCACCATCAGTCCGTCCTCGGTGAGGAGGTAGGTGGTGGTTACGCTAATCTTGCCAGCGGCCGCCTCGCCAGTACTGACCTGGGTGACTTTGCCGTTCTTTGACTGGATGTCATGGGTCCAGTCAATCGCATCAAGGCCAAGCTGGCGCCACTGGCCCAGGGGCTTTTCATCCTGACCATCCCAGCCCTTGATACCGTCATTGTCCAGTGGTGCGCGCCACAGGTTTGCAAGCGGCCCCTGGTGAATGATCTGCTGATCCCCCAGTTGCCATTGCTTGAGTCCGTGTGAATCGAAGATCAGGTGCTGGTTGCCAAGTATTAACTTGATGTTACCGTCACCGGCGTCTTCGAGTTGCAGCTCACTGGCTGTTTTCTTCAAGGCGCCGGGAAATGTTGGTTCACGCAATGTGACCTGGTCAAAAGCCACCAGGTGACCGGCTGCGGCCCAGGGTGTGGCCTCGATCAGCCGGAACTCAGCGATGATAGAGAGCTCGCCTGCTTCGGGTAGCGTCCCGGTCTCAATCTCGACCGTATCAATGTACTCGGGCCAGGTGTCCAGTGCCGGTAACGTACCTGTCTCGATACACATACCCTCATGTAAAAGCTGCCAGGTGCCTTCGAGGTGCGAGAGGTCACTGAAGTCGTACTTGTTGAGTACCTGCAAGGTGATTTTGTTGCTCTTGTGGCGATGCAGGGAGACGCCAACGGGCTGAATGATTTTTTTGTATTCAACGAGGGATGAATGGGGTGTCAGGTCCGGCCAGCACAGTCCGTCACAGACGAAGTTCAGGTCGTGCCTGTCTTCACCAAAGTCGCCACCATAGGCCCAGTAACTGATGCCATTGGCTTCAGCTGCGATGCCATGATCCTTCCATTCCCAGATAAAGCCGCCCTGCAGGCCATGGTAGGTTTCAATGGCATCCCAGTATTCACGCAGGTTGCCGCAGCTGTTGCCCATGGCATGTGCATACTCACACATGATCAGCGGTCTGGGGTCATCCACTGATGCAAACTCGATAATGTCGTCAACGCTTGGGTACATGGGACAGACCATGTCCGTGCCATGATGGTTTTCATCCCACATCCTGCGAACAGCCTGTTCACAGATGGCATTCTCGTTATGGATGGGGCGGCTGGGGTCGTACTGGCGGATCCAGGCGGTCATTGCCATGTGGTTCGGACCAAAGCCTGTTTCGTTGCCGACACTCCAGGCGATGATACTGGCGTGGTTCTTGTCCCGTTCGACCATACGCACGGCGCGGGCAACAAACTGGCCTGACCAGAATGGGTCGGCCCCGAGTTGCGCGTAGTGATGATGAGCCTCGAGGTTCGCCTCATCAAAAACATACATGCCGAGTTCATCGCACAGTTCGTAGAAGCGCGAGTCATTTGGGTAGTGGCTGGTACGCACCGCGTTGATGTTGTGCTGTTTCATCGTAATGAGATCAGCGCGCATCAGCGCTTCATCGATGACTTTGCCGGTCTCAGGCGAGTGATCGTGGCGATTAACGCCTCGAATGATAACGGGCACCCCGTTGACGAGCAGTTCCCGGTCTTCGATACAGATCACCCTGAAGCCGATACTCAAACTGATACGCTGCAGGGTTTCACCGCTATCGTCCTTCAACAAGACTTCGAGCGAATAGAGTGAAGGCGATTCTGCCGACCAGGGAGCGACGAGACCCGGATTGATGTCAACGTTAATGAGAGCACCCTTGCCTACCACGGCATAGTAGTTGGCCTTCTCAATTGCGCCGCCTGCTTCGCCAAGGACTTCCCCGGCTGCATCTTTCAGGATACAGGTCACGCTGTGATTGAGTGCGCTGCGATTATTGTCGCCAAGCTTTACGTCGATGTTGAGACTGCCCTGGTTGGACTCGATATCAAGTCCGGGGCGCGCGTGAACATCGCGAATATAAACAGCAGGCGTACGATAAAGGAAAACGTCTCTATGAATGCCTGCGTGCCACCACTGATCCTGGTCCTCTATGTAGCTGGTATCGCTCCAGCGCAGCACTTTAAGGGCAACCAGGTTTTCACCGGGACCGAGAAACGCAGTCAGGTCGAACTCAGAGGGTAGCCTGCAGTCTTTTGAGAAACCTACCTCACGGCCGTTGCAGTAAAGGTAGAAGCAGTTTTCGACGCCACCAAGGTTGATTACCACGCGATCGCCAGACCAGTCTGCCGGTAACTGGAATGTTGTCCTGTACAGTCCAGTGGGGTTAACCGGTGGCACACGAGGCGGCTCGGCACGAAACGGCATGGTGACGTTGGTGTATATCGGCTGGTCTTCCGGCACCACATCGCTCATGGTCCAGAGAGAAGGGACCGCCAGGTCATGCCAGTCATGGTCCAGGAAGCCTGGCATCATCCAATTCTGTGGCACGCGGTCCGGATGACTGACACGAATGAAACGCCAGGTGCCATTCAGGGATAAGGTTTCTTCTAGTTGAAAGTTGGCACGGGCTGGTAGCCTGCCGATGCCGACAACTTCAGGATTTTCCCAGTAAGGATTCATATCGGGTTCCAGTACTCCGCCTCAGAACCCGGAAATTGTACACGCTCCGTTGCGCGGAGAGTTGCCCCTAGTCCAGATTCCTGTAGGCAGGGATCTGGAACAGCACAAGCACCAGGATAATCAGGCACACGGCCGAACCGCCAACCGCCCATTGCGGCCCGAACACATCTGCGAGCACGCTGATGGGATAGATGGCAATTGACAGGAGCGACATCTCCAGCATGTAGATGCTCATTACGCGACCACGATATTCGTCGTCGACGTAGGATTGAATCAGCACATTGCTGAGAGACATACGTGCTGCCTGACCCAGGCCGACAAACGTCAGGAGGACAACGGACAACCAGTAGTGCGTGGAAATCGCAAATCCCAGCAGGGCGATACCCATTAAGAGCCCGCCGTACAGGAGCACCCTGGCACGTCGGCGATTCGATAGTGAAGCGATAGCCAGTGATCCAGCTAGAGAGCCGATGCCTGAAATTGAGATGATGAGCCCCAGTTGATCCGGGCCTGCGTCCAGTACTTCTTTAACAAAGCCGGGCAACAGCATGAAGTACGTGAGCGAGAAGAACACCATCAGGAAGTTGGTTGCAAGCAGCATGAGGATCACGCGAGTCTGCCAGACGTATTGAAACCCCAGGGAAAGCTCTGTGAGCACGGGTTTTGCAGCCGTTGTACGCTCGGCCCGGTCATCTACCTTGACCATAAACATGCCAAGGGCCGACAACAGATACAGAACGGACATTACCAGGTAGACCCATTTGGCTGGATCGATATTGCCGTCGCCGCCGCCCAGTGCGGCAACCAGTCCTCCTGCCAGCCCAGGCAGCAGCAGTCTTGCTGTATTCATACCTGAGGTGGAAAGGGCGATAGCATTGGTCAGGCGATCAATGCCGACGACGTCTTTGGTGAGTGCCTGTCGCGACGGCATCATGGCATTCATGACAATACCCTGCGCGATGGAGGCGATCAGCAGGTGCTCGAAGGTCAGTGATCCATCCCAGATGAGTGTGGCGATGGCGAGGGTGATACACATGTTGCCCAGGCCTGAAACCTGAATCACATGTTTCTTTTGCCTGACCCTGTCTGCAACCACACCGCCAAGTGGCGCAGCGACAAGACCAACCAATCCTCCCGCGGCGGTCATCCAACCAAGTTTCTCGTAGCTGCCCGTAATTTCAAAAACCAGCCAGCCGCGCACGAACATTTGCATGTTCATCGAAGAAAAATTGGCGAACAAGCAGGCAAAGAACCAGCGGAAATTGGTGAGCTCAAAGGCTCGAAAGGTACTGTGCCAGCGGTTGGTGGGCGTCTGCGGCGTTGAGGGTTGTACGGTTGCCGCGCCCTGCTTGGCGTCGTTCATAAAATGGAGTTTATCATTTGTTCGTTACAATTGCTTCCTAACAGTTTTGTTAAGTGGTGATGCCGACCTGCGATATTGGCTTGAAAGCTGTTATCTTTATTGTCTGGCAGAGTATGGGCGCACGGAGAGTGAAGTATGGGTGACGGTCGAAAAGCCGTGGTGGTGTTACTGGACAGCCTGAATCGACACATGATCGGTAAATATGGTGGTGACGAATTCGAGACCCCAAATATCGATCGGCTGGCGAAAAAAGCGGTGACGTTTACCAATCACTACACGGGTTCACTCCCATGCATGCCTGCGCGTCATGACATTCTGGTTGGTGCGATGGACTTTCTGTGGCGGCCGTGGGGGTCAATAGAACTCTGGGAGCGCCCGATTACCTACCAGTTGCGTCGCGCTGGTATTCCCACCATGTTGTTCAGTGATCATCCGCATCTCTTTGAAGTGGGTGGTGAGAACTACCATACCGATTTCACGGCATGGGAATACCTTCGTGGTCATGAGAGTGATCCCTGGAAAACAAGGGAGGATCCCAGCTGGGTGGGGACGCCAACATTGCCTGCGTCGACAAAATCCGCTGCTGGTCGAAGCGCACCGGGTATTGCTTACCCCTATGACATGTCTCGGACCTATTTCAGGGAGGAACTCGATTTCCCGGGTCCGAAGACGCTGCAGGGTGCTGCCGACTGGCTTTCAGCTAACGCTGAGGCTCACGACAGCTTCCTCCTGTTTGTTGACGAGTTTGATCCCCATGAACCATTTGATACTCCCGCCCCATGGAACAAGAAATATGACCCGGAGTGGGACGATGAGCTCCTGATCTGGCCCCCTTATGCAATTGATGGTGTGGCGAACGGGGTACTCACCGAACGCGAGGGCCAGCACATTCGCTGCAACTACGGCGCTAAACTCAGCATGATCGACCACTGGTTTGGCAAGTTGCTTGATGTGATGGATCGAGACAATCGCTGGGACGATACGCTATTAATCCTTTGTACCGACCATGGCCATTACCTCGGTGAACGTGATTTGTGGGGTAAGCCGCGCGTGCCGCAATACGAAACCCTGGGCCACACTCCGTTGATGGTTGCGGCGCCGGGTGTGGCGACAGGTGAATGCCATGCGCTCACGACGAATGTTGATATCAATGCAACATTAACTGACTACTTTGGTGTTAAGACCGAATATGTGAATCACGGTGAATCAATGCTGCCGTTGCTTGATGGTAGTGCGGCGAGCATCCGCGAATATGCAATCGGCGGTATTTTTGGTCAATGGGTCCAGGTGCAGGATGGCAGGAACAAGTACATCCGGTCAGCAACTGAGGACGGCTTTCCACTCTCCATGTTCTCGAACCGCTGGTCTACCATGCCGGTACCGACAATGCCTGGATTGAGGCTACCTAACCCGGACCGCCGGGCAACGCTGGATTTCATGCCGGGCACTGATATCCCGGTCATCAGGCAACCGTTTCAGGAGGGTGATCAATTGCCGTTTTGGGCGATGAATCCAACGGTGGACGATCACAAGCTGTTCAAGATCTCGGAAGACCCGGATGAGTCAGAAAACCGTGTGGGTGAAGACCTTGAGAAGGAAATGGCCGATCTGCTTCGAACGGCACTGATTGATCTGGAGGCGCCCGCAGAACAACTGCAGCGCCTCGGACTGGCCTGACAGGCTTTTAAATAGAAACGTCGACTACACGGACGTAAACGTTCTCGATCTGGTCCGTCGCGACAAATGACCAGCCGGGCTTGAGTTTGAGCTGGCTGTTACCGCCAATGGCGCCAGTCCTGATTGTCTTCTGTTTTCGTTCGCCATTGATCGTAGCCTCGAATTTCACGCGCAGCCGCTTGGCGGGGAAAGGGGTCTGATTAGTGATGATGCTGACAAACTGCATGTCTTCCACCTTGGAAGAAGCGAGAAAATAAAGTTCCGGCGTCTCCACCATGTCGATTCTTGTGAAGGATTTTTGCGCCTCAAACTTGAGCGGACCATCGGTTGCAACAACTCGCATCAGGTGCTTTTTTGCGTTTGATGAATCACCTGCGTCGATGTAGAGATTACCCAGTGCGTAGCTCGCATTTGCTGTTGGCAATAGAGCAACGCTGGCCTCAAGATCGGCTCTGGCTTTTCTGGCCTGCCCGAGCTTCGAATAGCTCATACCACGCCCGAGGTAGTAGTCGTAATAATCAGGGTCTCGTTCGAGCGCTTTGTTGTAGTAACGAATGGCTTCGCGCCATTGCTCTGCATTAAAGAGTAGTTTTGCTTTCAAACCGTAGAACTGTGCTTCATCCGGCTCGATGGATATGGCCTTTTCGAGACGCGTGTTAGCAACATCAAGTTCACCTGCAGCGGCCAGTGAGGTGGCCTGGTCAAAAGCATCGTACGCCGCCTGTTTTGACCGCAGGTACTTGAGCTTTTCCTGGTATCTGTCAGCGCCGAGATCCCAGTCAGTCCTGTTCATCTGGTACGCGAGCCTGGCAGCGTTTTCGCTGTTTTTCTGAAGTCTGTCTGACGAGTGGGGGTGGGTTGCCAGGATGCCGTCCACCCAGTCCTGGTGCTGACCAGACAGCTCGACAAATTTCTCCTGCAGGGTAACTGCCGCCTCTGGGTCGTATCCCGCGCGGGCCATGTAGAGCTGACCGATGCGATCTGCTTCAAGCTCGTCAAACCGTGAGTACTTGAGCGACAGCAGGTTTACGCCGACCTGGGCGCCACCAATGATGTAGTCACTGCTCTGCTTGCCCTCCAGTGCCAGTTGAGTGGCTTTGAGCGCTCCCTGGATGAAGATGTTGCGCTCCATGTATTTTGCACTGTGACGAGCCGCGGAATGGACAACCTCGTGGGCAAGCACTGCGGCGAGTTCTGCTTCCGATTCGAGAATAGTTAACAGACCACGATTAATGGCGATTTTTCCGCCGGGCAACGCCCATGCGTTTGGCGTGCTGTTGTTTAACAAAACAAACTCGTAGGGCAGTTCACGGTCACTTACCAAGGCAACTCGTTGACCAACCTCGCTCACGTAAGCAGCGAGGTCAGCGTCCACCCGGTATTGGCCGCCCTGGGCTTGTTGTGTGGGCACGTAGTTCTCGCGGCCGAGCGTAATCTCCTCGGATTCACTGACCAACTGCAACTCGGGTTTACCGGTGACAGGGTTGGTCCCACATCCAGAGACCACCAATGTGACAATGGCGACGGTTAGTAACTTTCTTAACAACCGGGTATTCCTTTTTACTTGTGCTCTTTAGTGTTGAGGTGCAGGCGACAGCGCTATAGCAGAACAACGTATGACCCGGATTTTAATTCTGTTCGTGCAAATTCCCAGTCCGGGTTTGATGATATTTTGGTGTTCAGGGACAATGGACGCATGACGTCGTTATCTATTCCCGAGATTCGGGATCGCATTTCCAGCCACATCCCCGTTGAACACCCGATCCAGAAGCACACCCGGCAAGCCGCGGTTTCAGTCGTGCTTCGACGAGGTGAAGGCGCGACCGACGCGCTGTTTATTCTGCGAGCCAAGAAAGATGGCGACCCCTGGTCTGGCCACATGGCTTTCCCTGGTGGCCATCTGGAAGCGGATGATGACTCACTGCGCCATGCAGCGGAACGTGAGACCCTGGAAGAAATTGGTCTTGATCTCGTGCAAACCGGCGAGTTCATTGGCCAGATCGATCCCGTTAAAGCAAACCCGCGAGGTCGCAACATAGACATGATTGTGACGCCGTTCGTTTACGAGCTGAAAGATCTGGGTGCGTCGTTTGACCCCAACTATGAGGTAGCTGATGTGTTGTGGGGTTCGCTAAATGACATGCATTCCGGTGCAAGCTACACCATGGGTGAATTCATGGTGCAGGGCGAACGGGTAGAGTACCCGGGTTATGGCGTCGGCGGAGAAATAGTCTGGGGATTAACCTATCGTATGCTCGACCAGTTTTTTGCGCTGCTTGATCCGGACTGGACCTCTCGTGACCGGGACTGGTAGCAAACAGTCCGTAAACTCAAAAGAAAACCCGTTGTCATCGCTGCGAACGTAGCCTGCATGTGATGGCCCGAAGTGTGCGGGAAACATCATCGCATGGTGATCGACGCAGTTGGTTAACACGTTCATGCGAGACGATCGGGCCAGCTCCGGTAACTCACAGAATGCGCTATTCCAGTGAGGCTCATACACCTGGATCGGGTGATGGCAGATGTCACCGGTAAAGTAAGCGGCATCACCGCCTGAAGTCAGATCGATAGTGATACTACCCGGTGTGTGGCCGGGTGCTGGTGTGATCTTCAGAACGTCGGCGATGATCTCCCGTTCGCCCTCAACCAGGTCAGCCAGGTGCATGATAGGCATGACGCTGTCATCAAACGTCTGGTTGTTGACCTGCCTGAAAGTGTCAGGATCTGGCTCCTCTCGTTCTGCCTTCCAGAACTCATACTCATCTTTTGCAAACAGGTAGCGGGCGTTGGGAAATGTGGGAACCCACTGACCGTTTTCCAGTTTTGTGTTCCAGCCGACGTGATCAACGTGCAGGTGGGTGCACATCACAAAATCGATTTCTTCCGGCTTAACGCCAGTTGCCGCCAGGTTGGCTGGCCAGTTGGTGTTCATGTGGTGCCAGTCCCGGTATGGCATCCGCTCTTTGTGGTTGCCGATGCAGCCATCAACCAGGATTTTGTGATGAGGTGTCTCGATCAGGAAGGAGTGCATGCTGGCGATAATCCGGCCGCTCTCCTTTACCGCGTGATGTGGGTAAAGCCAGTCGGCATGTTTTTCGAAAATTTCCGGGTGATAGTCCGGGAAGAACTGTTTCGGATCGAACAGCGGCCCGATCAGTTCTTCTATTAGTGTGATTTTTGCTTCACCAATACGCCACACCATGATGTATGCACCCTATGTTTTATTACTGTATGTTTGGGGTCTGTCTTAACACTATAACCCAGTCACTATTTTGACCGGATAATTTGACCGGGCAATTTGACCGGGCAAAGCAGAACACCCACAAGCGAGATGGACATGACAAAAAAGAAGGTGGTTGTACAGCTGCCAGCGGTGGCAAAAGAAGCGCCGGTAGAACAACGTTACTCCCTGGAACTGGAAGCCCTCGCTGATGTGGCAGAGATACACGAGGTTGATGGGTCCTCACCCGCTGCCTTCCTGGAAGGGGCAAGAGACGCAGATGCATTGATCACATCCTGGGGCATCAGGATTGATCAGCAGATCATCGGTGGGCTGGATAAATGTGCTGTTATCGGTGTGGGTAGTGTGGGTGTCGACATGGTTGATGTGGATGCAGCTACCGAGGCTGGCATTGTCGTCACCAACGTCCCGGACGTGTTTATTGAAGAGGTAGCCGATCACACGCTGATGTTACTGCTGGGCTGTGCGCGGCGCGTCAAGCTGATGGACAAGATGGTTAAGCGCGGCGACTGGTTTAAAGGCAGGCCCGTTTTAAACGAGATTCCCAGGCTCTGGGGACAAACACTTGGTCTGATTTCCTTTGGTAACGTTGCCACCGCAGTAGCCAGGCGAGCCAAAGCGTTTGGTATGCATGTGATCGCTTACGATCCCTACGTGACGGAGCTGAAGATGACAGCTGAAGGCGTGGAGCCGGTATCTTTTGGTGAGCTTCTCGAACGCAGTGACTATATCTCCGTGCATCCAGGTCTTAACGACAAGTCTCGCGGCATGCTGAGCGATGCAGAGTTTGCTGCAATGAAAAATACCGTTGCGATTATAAATTGTGGCAGGGGTCCGGTGATTGACGAGGCAGCGCTGATCCGCGCATTGCAGTCCGGTGAGGTTGCAGCTGCTGGTCTCGACGTACTTGAGAAAGAACCACCTGCGCCAGACAACCCGTTGCTGGATATGGATAACGTCATCCTGACACCGCATGCCGCGTCGGCCACCACCAGGATGCGGCCCGAGACTCGCCGGCGGGTTGGTCGTGAAGTAGCGCTGGTGATGGAAGGCAAGTGGCCAATGAGTTGTGTAAATCCCACGGTACTGCCGAGAGTCTCACTAGAACGCTGGCAACCCTATCCGATGACCCGCGGACCCAACAGATAGTCATATCAAATATCGAACCAGAAAGGATCAATCATGTTAGTCGCCAATGCCATTGCAGAAGTACTTAAACGGGAGAACGTCAAATTCATTATCGGATACCCGGTTAACCCGATTATTGAAGCTGCCGCAGAAGCTGATATTCGCACGATTATTGTGCGCCAGGAGCGCGTAGGCCTGCATATGGCAGACGCCGTGAGTCGGCTCAGTTCGGGTGATGATATTGGTGTGTTTGTAATGCAGCATGGTCCCGGTGCTGAAAATGCCTTTGGCGGTGTTGCGCAGGCGTACAGCGAATCTGTCCCCATCCTGGTGATGCCGGCTGGTTATCAGCGTCGGCTCGCGAACTACTTCCCCAACTTCAATTCCACGCTGAATATGCAGCACGTTACCAAGTGGGCAGAGCCGTTGACCATGGCACGCGCCCTGCCAGAGGTGATGCGCCGCGCCTTCTCACAATTACGCAATGGTCGAGGTGGCCCGGTGCTGGTTGAGGTGCCGCTTGATGTGTTTCGTGAAGAAGTGCCAGATGACTTTGTATACGTGCCAAGCTTCAAAAGCAGGACAGCACCGGACCCGGCACAGGTTGAATCTGTGGCGGACGTGCTGGCATCAGCAGAGAATCCGGTTATCTATGCTGGCCAGGGTGTTCACTATGCAAAAGCCTGGGATGAATTGAAGGCCCTCGCAGAGGCCTGGAATATCCCTGTCACTACGTCCCTTGAAGGAAAAAGCGCGTTCCCTGAGGATCATCCGCTATCGCTCGGATCCGGCGGACGTTCTATTCCTAAGCCCGTGCATACCTTCCTGCAGGAAGCAGATGTCATCTTCGGTATAGGTTGCAGCTTCGCGCTGACCGGCTTCGGCGTACAGATGCCGCGGGGCAAAACGATAGTGCATGCAACCCTGGATCCCATGGACCTGAATAAGGATGTGCCGGCACAACACACATTGCTGGGTGATGCCCAGCTCACGCTCAGTATGTTGAATGACGCCATGGCCTCACGTGACAAGAAGACAGCAGAAGCGCGAGCTGGCGTCGCCGACAGGATCAGCAGCATTCGTACCGAGTGGCTTGATGAGTGGATGCCGAAACTCACCAACAACGATGCGCCAATCAGCCCGTATCGTGTGCTCTGGGAGCTGAACCAGATTGTTGATAAAGCGAACACGGTCATCACGCACGATGCTGGCAGTCCACGAGATCAGATCACACCTTTCTGGGTCAGCACCACGCCCCTTAGTTATATTGGTTGGGGTAAAACCACCCAGCTTGGCTACGGCCTTGGACTGGCGATGGGCGCAAAACTTGCGAGGCCTGAAGCACTATGTATCAACGTCTGGGGAGACGCCGCCATCGGTTTCACGGGTATGGACTTTGAGACAGCGGTGCGTGAGAACATCCCGATCCTGTCCATTCTCTTCAACAACTTTTCAATGGCGATTGAACTGCCGATCATGCAGGTGGCAACCGAGAAGTATCGCAGCACGGATATCTCAGGCAATTACGCGGACATGGCCAAAGCGTTTGGTGGTTACGGTGAGCGTATTGAAGATCCAGACGAGATTGTTGCGGCAATCCAGCGTGGTATTGAAGCAACCCAGAACGGCCAGGCGGCGCTGCTCGAGTTTATTACTGACAAGGAGCTCGCCGTCTCGACCTTTTAACCTGGCATGAATTCAGCTCGCTGCCTGCTCGCGCAGGTAGCGAGTGTGTGTCCAGGCGAGAAATCGTTCGATACCGAACTTGACGAACTCGCTGCGCGGCGACGGAAAAATGTCGAAGGCATGTTGAGCGCCGGGCAGCTCAAGGTACACAACCTTGTCGTTGGATACCTCTGCCATGGCTTCGGACAACATCCTGCCTTCTTCAACCGGCACCAGGCTATCGCTGTCTCCGTGAATGATCATAAAGGGAGGCAGATCCGCATTGACGTGCCAGATGGGTGATGCCTCATCGTAAGCGTCCTCATTGCCATTGATGGGGAGTTTCATCATCGAGCCTTCCAGCATCGAGAGCAGCCCATCGTTGTAGTACACACCCTGCCTGTCTGCCAGGTCGTAGACTCCGTAAAAAGGTACCGCGCCCTGGACACTGGTGTCCTTATCTTCAAAACCTGGCTGGAACGCCGCAAAGTTGGCTGACGTTGCCATCAGGGAGCTGAGGTGACCGCCTGCAGAACCACCTGTCACAACAACAAAATCAGGGTCGCCGCCATATTCCGCTATGTTTTCCTTTATCCATACCAGCGCCTGTTTGCAGTCGACGATGTGTTCAGGGAAGGTCGCGCGTGGGCTCAAGCGATAGGAGTTGGCGATGCAGATCCAACCACGCTTGGCCATGTGGTTCATCAGGGGAATACCCTGCTCGTTTTTGCTGCCGTAGTTTTCTGTCCAGGCGCCGCCATGTATCTGCAGCAGCACCGGTCGTTTTTCTTTTGACGAATTTCGCTCGCGCCTTATGTCGAGAGTCTGGCGAAAATCACCGAAAGGCACATCCTTTATGAGTTCAACTTTCGGGTCACTCTGCCGGAAGGGGTGACGAAGCAGATCGGTGTCCAGTTCATCACCAAACTGCTGTGCGTAGTCATCGTCGATCTCAAGGTAGTACCCATCGCCGAGACCATCTGCGAGTGCGTCTTCAGCCAGCTCGCGAGCCCTGAAAGAATCAAAATAGTGGTAGGCCATCGCCGCCCAGCCGGCGACGCAGGCCAGGAAACCGATAGCGCCGAAGAATCCCCATACTGCGCCCCATAAAACAAAAAATGCGACGATCATGGCCTGCCAGAAGATGACATGCGGTGCCAGCTCACCGGTCAACCATCCCACCAGGAAACTCGCAGTAGACACTTGCGGGTGGCGAAAATTTGGGTTGTAGAGGTTCCATGCGGACCAGGCGACAAACAGGGAAAACAGAAAAAAGAGCGTGCTCATAAACAGACCGTCGAACGATGGTTGTGCTTTTAGGATGGGTTTGATTCCATTATTATCACGTATCCCAGAAGTCAGGGCCACCGGCCCAGCCTGCCTCGAGACATGAACAAAGCGCGAATCCTCTCGCTCATCGGCGTAAACACATTAGTCATCTACGGCCTGATCCTGTTCCTGATGCCAGAGAACAGCACGCAGCAGTTGATTGTCATTGGTATCACCATGGCATTAATGACGCTGGCGCCGGTACTGGTTATCAATAGAGCCCTTAACTCGCTTGAAAAGCAGGTTGCAGATACGACTGAGAAGAACACCGCCCTGCAGGAAGAGCTCGACGGCCTGCGCGAAAAGTTCTCAACGGTGACAACCCTTGATGAACTCACCGGCTGCTACAACGAAAAGCACTTCCTGGAAGTGCTGCTGCAGCATCGTGCGATGAGTGAGCGGGGTAACTATGAGTTTTCGCTGGTGGTGCTTCAGGTGGGCCAGTTTGCAGGGATTGTTGACGACCACGGCCTTGGTCCCGGCAATGAAACGCTGCAGCTGTTCACCAGGATCGTCAAGGCAGCGCTGCGGGAAGTAGACGTCCTGGCGCGACTGCATACAGATATTTTTGCGGTGATCCTGTCCGGTGCCAGTGAAGAAGATTCGGTCATGATCATCAATCGGATCAGCCAGTTGATCTCGCAGATCAAGATTGTTGACGATGATGACCTGAAGGTCACCGTCTCTGGTGGTATCACCACCTTCCACGGTACAGAGTCACCCCAGGACCTCGTTGAGCACGCAACCACGGCGCTGGAGTTTGCGATTGAACAGGGACGCGACTGCGTTGCCGGTTACAACTACAAGCCGCCTGAAGAGCTGGCTGGACTCGAACCAGAAGAAGAAGCTAGCTAGCGCCTTGCTAGTTAGCAGCAAACACCACCAATAACGAAAGATCTTCCGTCACATCGTGGAAGTGGTGCTGCTCCTCGGCAGCGACATACAGTATCGCACCTGGCTTAAGACTCACCGTCTCATCCCCCGATGTGAAGGACGCGCGGCCGGATAACACATAATAGATCTCACCCTCATCATGTGGTTGCTGCGGGTCTTTCTGCCCGGCTTTAAGGTGATAAATTCCGCAGGAAAGTTCAGGTACGCGGAGAAACTCAAGGTATTCAACCGGGTTGCCCTGCATCGCGGCGGTCAGCGCGTCGCTTTCGAAGTGTTGCATGTGTTTTCTCCTCTCTTGAGTAGAGGATGGTCTGCTGAGGCGGAACGTGCAACTACGTCAGGGGTTATTGTCCCCCTTATCGGCCCCCGGCGGCGTCAGTCACTGCCGCCATCACGTCAGCGTGTGCCCAGCTGGCATTAAGGGCCTTCACATAACCAAAGGTTTCGCCACCGGCCTCAAGGAAGATCTCCTGGTTCTCTTTCTTGATCTCTTCGATGGTCTCGAGGCAATCGACCGAAAAACCGGGGCAGACAACCAGCACGCTGCGATGACCCTCGCCTGGCAGTGCCTGCATGGTTTCGTCTGTATAGGGTCGGAGCCACTCAGCAGGGCCGAATCGTGACTGGAAGGTTAATCGCCATTGGTGATCGTCTAATCCAAGCTCCTCGGCGATGGCGGCAGCAGTCTCCTCGCACTGTTCCCGGTACGGGTCACCCCGATCCGACTGTGCCTTTGGAATACCGTGGAAAGAAAAAAGGATAAGCGGTGACTTATGCCGGTAGGTGTAGTGATTCCTGATCGAATCCGCAACCGCACCGATGTAGCCAGGCTGCCGGTAATAGTCTGTGACCACATCAAACTGTACATCGGGATGCCCGAGCATGGCTTCATCAACCTTGTCCATCACAGAGCCGACCGTCGCACCGGCATATTGTGGATAGAGCGGGATAAAGGTAATGCGGCGTACCCCATCGCTCTTCAATCGATCAACAACCGCCTGCACGGAAGGCTGGCCATAGGTCATGGCTGATTCGACCACGCAGTTGCCGCGGCCCAGTCTGGTTGCGAGGCGACTTGCCAGGGCCGCGGTAATCGAACGGATCGGGCCATCAAATCGGCCCCAGATCATGGCGTATTTCTCAACCAGCTTTGGCGGTCTTACTCGCAGGATGATCAGGTTCAGTATGGGCAGCCAGAGCCAGCGAGGCAGGTCGACAACGCGGGGATCTGACAGGAACTCTTTCAGGTAACGCTGTATCGCGGGTGCGGTCGGTTCGTCCGGAGTACCGAGGTTGACGAGCACTACGGCACTTTTTTCTGCTGTCATTGGTCGGTCTCGGTTGGGTTGTTTTGGGCTGTTTTGGTTGTGGAGGTGCAAGTGTAGCTGCGCCTCATTCAAGTGTCAGCCATGAGATTACGCCCGGGGTAATTGTTCAGATCAGTATGCTCACCCACGATAACCTGCGTTTCATCAAGAGAATTAAGAGGAGAATCTGCCGTGAAACTATGGTCTGGTGTGTTAAGTAACAATGCTGCAAAGGTGCGCATTGTCCTGCGCGAGAAGGCGATCCCGTTTGAGGTGTTGGAGATGCCCTGGACAAAGGAGCGCTTGTGGGAACCAAAGCCTGAGGCCTTCCTCAAGGTCAGTCCGAGGGGGCAGGTGCCGGTGCTGATCGATGACGGCTTTATTGTGTATGACTCGACGGTGATTAATGAGTACCTGGAAGACAGGTTTCCGGCACCAGCACTTATTCCTGGCGACCCCCTGCAAAAAGCGCAGTGCCGCCTCTGGGAAGACGAGGGTGATTTTTATCAACAGTACGTGGGAGTCCTGATCAGGGATGTATTCCTTGGTGAGCCTGGCGCGCCCCTGACCGAAGACGCAGAGCAGGCGATTGTCCAGCTGAACGGATTCTTCTCGCGAGTTGCAATACAGCTGGATGATCGGGACTACCTTTGCGGTGAGTACTCGGTTGCAGACATCTCTGTTTTCATGACGGCTGTCTTTGCTGTCACGCTGGGGGTTGATATCGGAGATGGGCAGGTCAAAACCTGGTTTGAGCGTATGCTTGCCCGGCCTGGTGTAGCGGAAGAGTATGCCGCGATGATGTCAGCGGTCGCTGCGCTCTGACATTGGTCGGGAAATGCCTTTACTGCCAGTGTTTGGTCAATAATTAGTGTTAAGCTCTGCGCTCCCCGGGAAATCCGGGGTCCGTTAAGCGGCGGAAGGGGGGCTGCTTGTCAGTGGCGCTGTGTGACCGATCGGCCAGACAGCGCGATAATGTCATCCTTATTGGAGGAAGCTGATGAGCTTACAAATAGAAGGCGCAAATGAAATCCCCACCTGCCACGGTGGGCTCGAGAACCTCGATGCAGAACACAGTTACTGGCTTGAGGATATCGAAGGCGAGGTACCGAAAGATCTCAAGGGTACCTTTTTCAGGAATGGTCCCGGTCGGCAGAAGATCGGCGGTAAACCTTATGGCCACTGGTTTGATGGTGACGGTATGTTGTGTGCGTTTACCTTTGACGAGGGTAAGGTCCACTTCAAGAACCGATATGTCCGTACGCCTAAATACGTAGAGGAAACGGCAGCGCAGGAAATCCTTTACCGGGGTTTTGGTACCCAGATTCCTGGCGGATTCTTCAAGAATTTCCTGAAAATGCCAGCCAATCCAGCAAACACATCAACGATTTATCACGGCGGGCACCTGTTGGCCCTGAACGAAGGTGGTAAACCCTGGGCACTCAATCCTGAGAACCTGGAGACCATTGGCGAGTTCACCTATGAAGGTGGTCTTGATCCCTCAATGGTGTTCAGCGCACATGGCAAAGTGCATCAGCGTACCGGTGATTACATTAACTTCGGTGCGGGTATGTCAGGTTTTGGCCTGAAAGGCCCAAAGCCATGCGTCAATGTCTATCGCATCAATCCGGCGGGTGAACTGTTCCAGAAAGGCCAGATACCACTCGAGAGTTTCCCTTTCTGTCATGACTTTGCGCTGACGGACAAGTACGCCATCTTTTTTATCGGCTCGATCCAGTTTGCCGGTATGGGCGGTGTGATTCTCGGCACAAGTACGATCGCAGACAACGTGCAGTTTGATGAAACGGTGCCCATGCAGGTTGTTGTGGTTGACCTCGATACGCTGACCGAGGTGAAACGCTTCGAGACAGATCCCGGCGCCATCATTCACTTTGGCAATGCCTTTGAGGAAGGTGATGAGGTGATAGTAGATGGCATGTTTGCTGACAACTTTGAGGCCAACAGCACGCTGACCGATGTGTTTAACCCGGACGGACGGTTTAACGGTGGTCAGTACTATCGTTATCACATGAATATGGTCACGGGTGACCTTCGAGCAGAGAAAGTCACCGAGGTTGAGTCCGAGTTCCCGACCTTCAATACCAGTTATGGTGGATCCCGCAACGCGGTTAACTACACAGCGTGCTCTGTTGATAACGGTGCCAACAGTTTCTTCAACGCCATCCAGCGGATTACCTTTGATGGTGACGCGACGGTAGTGACGCTGCCACCCGGTTACTACGGCTCGGAACCATTGTTTGCACCGAAAGTTGACGCGAAGAAAGAAGATGACGGCTACCTGCTTGAAGTGGTTTACAACGGCTTTGACCACATCAGCGAACTGCAGATCTATCGGGCAGACGATGTGCAAGACCGTGTCTGCAGCATGCGACTCAACCATCACGTGCCTCACCAGTTCCACGGGTTCTTCACACCCCAGGTGTTCATGGCCGCATGAGTATCATCGCGCCTGACGATCATATCCTGGCTGCCAGGCGCAAGTGGATCTACCGTGGGGAAACCCGGCCACCCTTTGCAGAGGCGACCGGTGAAGGAGAAGAGTCGGTCTGGGATTTCCCTCGCCCGCCTGCTATCGAACCGGTCAGTCTGCGTCTAAGGGTTTTCGCTGGTAGTGAACTGATTGCAGAGACGACAGGTGGCGTACGCGTTTGTGAAACAGCCGGTGCGCCAACCTACTACTTCCCGCCTGGTGACGTGTTGATTGCACCGGTTGCCAACGGCGGGCGTTCCATCTGTGAGTGGAAGGGGCTGGCCGAGGCGCTTGATGTGGCTGGCGTCCAGGATGCCGCCTGGCGGTATGCCGAGGTCTTCGAAGAGTTTGCGTCGATCAGGGACTGGCCGTCTTTCTATCCAAATCGCGTGACGTGTTACGTCGGAGATGACGTTGTTACACCACAGCCGGGTGGTTACTACGGCGGTTGGGTGACGCCGAACCTGAAAGGGCCGATTAAGGGTGAGCCCGGTTCAGGTGGCTGGTAGGGACATCCGCCTTTCGAGGGGTTACGAGTAGGCGTAGTTAACCAACACCTCGTCATAGACCTGCTGGGAGATCTCCTCACTCTGTAACAGTTCATCCAACGAATCCTTCATGGTGCGCATACCGTGCTTCTTGCCGCCGGTCTGGATGAAATTCTTCAGGTAGTAGGTTTCCTTGCGCCGCAAGGTGTGTCGCACGGCCTGGGTTGCGATCAATATCTCTGTCGCAACGCGCTTGGTGCCGAACTGTGTGGAGAGGAGCTCCTGGTGACACACACCCAGCAGTACCTCAGACAACATCATGCGAACCTGTGCGTCCTGGTCTGCCGGCACATAGGAGAAGAGCCGTTCAATAATCTTGTCTGTACTCATCGTGTGCAGGGTTGAGAGCACCAGCATGCCTGTTTCTGCTGCGGTCAGTGCAATCTTGATGGACTCATAGTCCCGCATCTCACCAATCACAATCACGTCCGGGTCCTGCCGCAGTGCTGCTTTCAAACCCTTTTCAAAATCCTTTGTGTCCCGCCCAACCTCGCGCTGTCGAATAATCGATTTCTTGTTCTCGTGAATGTACTCAATCGGATCTTCGATGGTGATGATGTGCTTGTTACGGTTTCGGTTGATGTAATCAACCATGCCAGAGAGGGTGGTCGTCTTGCCCTGGCTTGTGGAGCCGGTCACGAGGAACAGCCCCTTGTCCCGGTGGCAGATCGAGCTGATCACCTGCGGTAACTTGAGTTCTTCGAGGGGAATCGGCTCGTAGTTGAGTACACGGATCACCGCGCCAACCATCTCCTTGGCATGGGAGAGATTGATGCGGAACCGATTCCGACCTAGCGTCTTGATAATGTCGAGATCAAGATCCCGCTCAAACTCCGCAATCTGCTCGTTGTCCAGCAGGGAATAACACAGAGCACGGCAGGAAGCAGGCAATAACACGGTGTCGTCAACCGGCGTAAGATCACCGGCAATACGGTACATGACCGGCATCCCGGGCATGATATGTACGTCGGTAGCGGCCTTCGCCACCGCCGTTGTCAGTACCTGTTCTATATTCATGACACACCTTGTTGAACGGCAAACCTACCGATCTTCTTGAACGAAGTAAATTCGTCCCCAGAAAGAGGTGTATAATAGAGAAATCGCGCGATCGTGTTGTTGTTCGCGCACAAAACCATGGATGGTTTTGGCCCATTTTCCGTAAGGAAAATGCGAGGCACCTTAAAATGAAAGGCGCCGACTTCGAAGAAATGCCAGGACGGCATTTATTCGAAAACAAAACGCCCAAAAGCGTTTTGAAATAAGCAGTCGCGCGAACGTGTTGTTAGTCGCGCACAAAACCAAGGATGGTTTTGGCCCATTTTCCGTAAGGAAAATGCGAGGCACCTTAAAATGAAAGGCGCCGACTTCGAAGAAATGCCAGGACGGCATTTATTCGAAAACAAAACGCCCAAAGGGCGTTTTTATAAAGAGTGTGGGGGCGACATGGCTTCGACGCCGGTTGCGAAACCTGATGTGCATGCCGAGAGGGTAGTGACTCTCGTAAATCAATCGCTGTAACTTTTTATAGTTGCCAACGACGAAAACTACGCACTAGCAGCTTAGTAATAAGCTAGCTAATCCCGGGGCGGATGTGCCCATGTATTCAAACCGGGAGCACGACTCATGGGACCGCTGCCAGACCCCGCTTGTGGTGGAAGCAGTCAAAACTAAAGCAAGCTCGCCTTCAAATCCCTGTTTGTCGGGTTAATTGAAGGTCAAATAATAGACAGACTAAGCATGTAGAGCAGATGGCGGAGAACTGACGGACGCGGGTTCGATTTTAGATGGTCGCCCTGGAGAGTGATCTCCAGAGGAAAAAGAGGGCTCACACGGTGAACGCTAAGGCAGGATGACTGCTATGCCAACGCCGTTCGGTGAAGGAGAAATCCGTAAGCCGGCTAGAGACTTATAGGCTTCTAAGGTACGAGATGTGCTACGAAGTACTAGGGTGGCTAACGCCACAACACGCCCTCCCCTGTATGAGGTTGATAACCGAATGCAGGTGAAGGAATAGTCCAGCCCATATCGAAAGGTATGGATCAGCTGTCCCGCCGCCTCCACCAAACACTTTCGCCCGGCACAGCCGGGAGAAACGTGTCGCGCAGGAGCACTGCAGGGTAGTGTGCATAATTCCATGCACACGGAACGAAGTGCGGGCGCGTATCTCCACTTCTCGAGAAGATCTTTCAGAATGGCTGCCCATGGCGCAGCGCACAATCAAACCGCGCTATACCCACCCCGTTAGATGATGCTACGCTAAAACTAAAACCACTTGCGGAGGGCTGGTTTTGGCAACGTACATCATGCTGAGTCAGTTGACGGATGAAGGGCGTCGAACTTTGAAAGAGCGACCTGAACGTCTGCAGCAGGTAAACAAGGAAATTGAGTCGATGGGTGCGCGACTCACTGCACAGTACTCCACCATGGGTGAGTATGACTTCGTCAATATCATCGAAGCGCCAACCAATGAAGTCACCGCTCGTATCTCAGTTGAACTGGGGGCACGAGGCACCATCAAGATAAAGACGCTGCCAGCTATCGCCGTGCCGGAATTCATCGACATGCTGGTTAACAGCGGCAAGGAAAGCTGATGCCTGCCTACGTACTGCTCGCGAACTATTCGACCGACAGCATGAAGGGTATTGCTGCCGCGCCTTCATCATACAAGCAGCTGCGAGAGCAGCTTGAATCCTGGGAAGCCAACATACTCCACGACTACACACTGATGGGTCAGCACGATCACTGTGTGGTGTTTGAGGTCTCGGACAACTTCCGTGCGCAGAAAGCGGTACTCGAGCAGGACTTCTGCACGACCGATGGCATGGAGTTGCTGGCCGCGATTGACCTGCCGTTGTTTCAGAAGATGGTCGAGCGTGAGATCCGCACCGACGGTCCGCATGAGTGGCAGGTGCAGCTGTGGGCGAGGGCAGTTCGCTTCTGTTTCAGGTGGTATCACTACAGCAGGTGGGTCTGGAAATACTGCAAGCCGCTTACCGTTACCGGCAAGGAACATTTCCGTGGCATAAAAGGCCCGTGCATCGTCGTCGCCAACCACGTGAGTCATATGGATGCGATTATCCTGTTTGGGAGCCTGCCCCAGCGAGTGAAGAGCAATATCTATTTCGGCGCAGCGGCAGACAGGTGGTTTCTCAAAAATGGTGGTGGTCGATCAGAGCTTGCGCTGCAGCCCTGGTATAACTCGTTAATTGGCTCCACCTTTCCGATAACCAGAGGCGGTGGTTCAAAAACGCTAGACTATTCAAAGTGGTTGCTGGACCAGGGTGCGTCGCTGGCGATCTTCCCTGAAGGTACCCGGTCAACCAGCCGGCACATGGCGCGTTTTAAACACGGTGTTGCGTTGCTTGCTACAGAAAAGAAAGTACCGGTCGTACCGGTTTACCTCGCTGGCACAGCAGCCCTCAGGCCAAAAGGTCAGCGAGAAGTAACACCGGGTCCGGTCTCAGCGCATATTCAGCCACCAATCTATTTCGAAGAGG
Source organism: Pseudomonadales bacterium (assembly GCA_963921285.3). Lineage (GTDB taxonomy): Bacteria > Pseudomonadota > Gammaproteobacteria > Pseudomonadales > Azotimanducaceae > UBA9659. The sequence continues at coordinate 2,349,343 of CAWUFD020000015.1, read as the reverse complement.
GTATCGAGATACCTGAGGCGACTCGACAAATCTATGTCGCGCTGAACTCAGTACATGAACGTGTACTGGAACATGGTCCAGAGGCAGGGCACTACAAAAACAACTAAACCAGCAAACAAGACGCTTAGCTGTATCGGGGGTCTGGAACTGCGCCAACAACCATAATAAGGGGTGGCGGCATGCGACTGTCAGCACACGATGCATCTTTTCTTTACACGGAAACCACCAGTGGCCCGATGCACGGGATTGGATTCACCTTGCTGGAAGGCCCGGCTACCTATAACGACGTTCTTGAATACTATCGCCCACGAATTCATCTCGTACCCAGGTTGAGACAGAAGCTTGCCTTTGTCCCCTACAACGTCGCACACCCGAGGTGGGTTGACGATCCTGACTTCCAGCTTGAAAACCACATCCAGCCGTATCGGTGTCCTCCCGGGACCAGTTATGAGGACGCAATTCAGCTTGCGCTGGAGCTGGGAGAACCGCTGTTGGACCGTTCTCGACCACTCTGGCTCACATACGTGATGGAGGGGCTGGACGGCGACAGGACGCTACTCGCCCAGATGAGCCATCACGCTTTCGTTGATGGGGCAACTGCAGTCGCAATAGCCATTGCGTTAACCGATCCTTCGCCCGACGCTGATCCACCACCAGCAGAGGAGTTTAACCCTGCACCAGTGCCAGGCGACTTTCAGCTCTGGCAGGAGGCGATGGGCGAGCAGGCTGCTGCTGCCTTGCAGGTGTTTCAACGTAGACCGCCAGAACCTGCTCTCGCGGCAAAGGCGGCGCAACTGACCACCAGGATTGCGCAGCCGGTCATGCAGGCGCCATTTAACGCCGGACTGGTAGGACCGAAAAGGGATTTCAGGACATTTTCTCGGCAGCTCGATGAATTCAAACCCATCAGGAAAGCGTTCGGCGGAACGATCAATGACGTGGTCGTTACTTGCGTGACTGAAGGTGTTGCCCGCTACATGCAGGCAAAAAATGAACCAGTGGATAACCAAGAACTGCGGCTGATGTGCCCGGTGGATGTCCGGGATGAAAATGATGATCCGCTCAAAGGTGGCGGAAACCGTGTATCGGCAATGTTTCCTATCTTGAGCGCAGCGCCACTTGGCGTCGTCGAGCGATACAAAGAAGTCAGTGAAGAGTTCAGGTCGATCAAGGAGCGCGGTGATCCCGAGATTCTCGATGCGATCCAGCAACTGCAGTTGCCGGTACCGCCGGTCGCAATGACAGGTACGCTTGCTGTCGGGACGGCGCTTGACCCATCACTTGCACCCGCACGCATGCCGCAACCTGTCGCACCGAACGTTGGCTTCAGACCCTTTCAGAGTGGCTTCAACTTCACCTGTACGAACGTACCGGGCCCGACATGGACCCAGTATGTTGCTGGATACAGGGTGCTCAGTGCGTATGGCACATTGATGCTGGGTGGTAATCTTGGACTTGGTACCAGCGTGACCAGTTACGATGGCACCATGGCATTCTGCTTTACCGCTGACCCTAATCTTGTGCCGGACCTGGATGTGCTGAGCGAAGAGGTGTCCGGTGTGTTTGACGAGCTCGCGTCGCTCGCGAGTGCCGAAGCCGGCCCTGCTACTGGTTAGTCACCTTCATGATGCGGGACTTGTCCCGGCTCCAGTCTCGTTCTTTGATGCTCGCTCGCTTGTCGTGCGCCTTCTTACCGGTGGCGAGTGCTATTTCACACTTGACCTTGTTTGCCTTCCAGTAGAGCGCAAGCGCGATGCAGGCCTGACCTTTTTGCTGGGTCGCGCCAATCAACCGGGCAATTTCCGTCTTGTGAAGCAGTAACTTGCGTGTTCGCCGGGGATCTGCCTGCACGTGTGTTGATGCTGTGTTGAGCGGCGTGATGTTGCAGCCGAGCAGGAACGCCTCACCCCTTTGCAGAAGCACGTAGGTATCCGTCAGCTGGACCTTACCTGCCCGCATGGACTTCACTTCCCATCCCTCGAGCGCAAGACCCGCTTCGAATCGTTCATGGATGTGGTAGTCAAACTTCGCCTTTTTGTTAAGCGCGATAGTGTTCGACTGCACCTTGGGCTTTTTCTTGCTCATAGTTTTTGAGTTGGTTTAAGCAACTCGTCTGCGTCTGGTTTCACCAGGAGGGGGCGCAATTATAGGCGCCAACGTTTGAAAGTACAGGGCAGCCGTTTGCCCTGCGTCACCTAACGCTGCTAGCCTGCATATTTCACCAAACCACTTAGGTTTGTTACCAGGTATCGTAAGGTCATAGAGTTTTCGGATGAAGACCCCATTAGAACGCGCCAGAGACCTTGAGCAACTGATCAGGGATCACGCTGATGAAGCGGACAGGGAACGACGCCTGCCTGCCGTTGTGGCGCAGGCTATTGCTGAGCAAGGCCTTTATCGAATCGGTGCGCCGATTGACTACAGCGGGGAAGAGGCCGATCCCAGGACCCAGATTGAAACCATCGAAGCACTGGCTTCTTTCGATGGCAGCGCTGGCTGGAATCTGATGATCGGCATGGAAAACTTCGGCCTGATCGCGCCTGGCTGTGACAGCTGCAAGCATATGATCGAAGATCCCATGGTGATCATGAGCAGCTCCACCGCAGCGGTTGGTAAGGCCGAGAAAGAGGCTGACGGCTACCGCGTAAATGGTCGCTGGCAGTTTGTATCAGGCTGCCAGAACTCAACGGTATTCGGCGCGACGGTTATCCTGCATGAGGACGGTGAACCAGTTTCGCCGAACGTTTACGCCATGGTGGCAGCGCCCGACTTTCAGATTATCGATACCTGGGATGTTTCCGGTATGCGCGGTTCCGGTTCGCACGACGTAGTGGTTGAAGATGTCTGGGTACCGGCAAACCAGATTGTTGCGCCGATCGGTGGCACAAAGTCGAGTCAGCCGTTATTGAGGTTCCCGTTGGGGGCAAGACTTGCCTACAACAAAGTTGCCGTTGCGCTGGGCATTGCCCGGGCAGGTCTGGACATGTTTGTTGACCTTGCGGAAGGCAAAATCCCCCGGTTCCAGTCGAAGTCATTGCGTGAGCGTGCTGCTGCGCAGCGGGCGATCAGCGAGGCAGAGATCAAGGTCAGGTCAGCGCGCGCCTTTACGCTCGAGCAGGTAGAAGAATTCTGGGAGGCGGCAAAGGCCGGCGCTCACATCACTTCCCGGCAGCGGGCGATCTTCCAACTGGCGTGTTCTGATGCGGTGCGGGCCTGCTGTGAGGCAGTGGACCTGGTTGCCGAGGCAGCAGGTACCACGGCAAACTTCAATGCATCACCGCTTGAACGTATTGCGCGTGACATCAGGGTTGTTCGACAGCACGCAACCGTAGCGAGTCATCATATTGATGATGCGGGCAGGGTGCTGCTGGGTCTCGATGCAAGGGGCCTGATGCTTAAAGGGCTGTAACAACATAAGCGAGCACGGCACCCATTGACCAATGATCAGTCGCGGCCTTCACAAGCTGTGAGATACTTGGACAATATCACTCTATCCAACAAACAAGAATTATAAGGCGCACACCCGATGTCTGAATCTGTCCATGGCATGTGGTCATCACGACTCATGTTCATTCTTGCTGCTGCCGGTTCGGCGGTCGGTCTTGGCAACATCTGGCGATTCCCCTATATCGCGGGCGAAAACGGCGGCGGTGTTTTTGTACTTGCCTACCTGATCTGTATCTTCCTGATTGGGGTACCGATCATGGTCTCGGAGATCCTGCTCGGGCGAGCCGGTCGCAAGAGCCCGATCAATACGATGCAGGATCTCACCACAAGGTCCAATGCCAGCCCGGCCTGGCAGGTGATTGGATGGATGGGTGCGCTCGCAGGATTCATGATCCTGTCGTTTTACGCGGTGATAGCCGGCTGGGCGGTGTCCTACCTGCTTGAGATGGGTTCAGGCGCATTTGTTGGTGCCGACGCCGACAGTGCCACCGCTGCTTTCGGTGCGTTGACCGGGAATGTCTGGTCGGTTGTAGGCTGGCATACGCTGTTCATGATTTGCACCACGTACATTGCAGCGCGTGGTGTAGGGAAAGGGCTTGAGACAACAGTGAAGTACCTGATGCCCTCGCTGTTTTTCCTGCTGGTTGCACTGGTCATCTGGGCGGCTGCCACATCAGGTCACTTTATGGAGGGCATCGCCTTCCTGTTTTCGTTTAAAGCGGATCAGTTCACCGGCGATGGCCTGCTGATGGCGATGGGTCAGGCCTTCTTTACGCTCAGCCTTGGTATGGGTGCCATCATGGCCTACGGTGCATACCTGCCGAAGGACACATCAATATTCGGCGCTGCTACAACCATTGCATTGCTGGATACCACGGTGGCCCTGCTGTCGGGCCTGGTGATCTTCCCGCTGGTTTTTGCCAATGGGCTTGAAACAGGCTCCGGGCCCGGACTGATGTTTATTACATTGCCGATTGCTTTTGGCCAGATGACCGGTGGTCAGTTTTTCGGCACGGTATTTTTCCTGCTTGTCACGTTTGCAGCCATCACCTCTGCAATATCGTTGGTAGAGCCAGCGGTAGCGTGGCTGGTTGAGAAGGCAAAAGTCAGCCGTGCCACCGGCGCAATTGTGGTTGGCGCGCTGGCCTGGCTGGTCGGCCTTGGCAGCGCGTTCTCTTTTAACATCTGGTCAGACGTGACGCTGCTGCCCGGCCGCACATTCTTTGACACCATGGACTTTGTGTCGAACAACATCATCCTGCCGGTAGGCGGCGTGCTTATTGCACTGTTTGCGGGATGGTTTGTGAATCGAGAAGTTGTACGCGAGCAACTCGGCGAAGAGACGATGATCACAAAAGCCTGGCTTGTACTGGCACGGTTTGTGGCACCGGTTGCCGTGACACTGGTCTTCATCATGACGTTTGTGTAGCTGTTGATAAAAACATGAAGGTCGTCGAGAGAACCGCACTGCTGCCGTATTCCGCGGAGGCTATGTTTGACCTTGTTAATGACGTTGCGGCTTATGAGAAGTTTCTACCCTGGTGTGATCGCAGCGAAGTGCTGTCCTCAAATGAAGATGAACTCAGCGCGACCCTGACGGTTGCCCGCGCCGGCGTCACTCAATCTTTTACAACCCGTAACCTCCTCGCTCGACCCGAGTCCATTCACATGACGCTGGTTGATGGGCCGTTTTCCATGCTGGATGGGCGTTGGACCTTTACCGCGCTGGGCGAAGATGGCTGCAAGGTTGAGATGACACTCAAGTTCGATTTCGACAATCGGCTCATCAACATGGCGGTCTCAAAGGTATTCGAATCAGCGGCTGAAAAGCTGGTTGATGCCTTCTGTGAGCGTGCGGATCAGGTTTATGGATGACCGGCCGCCAATCAAGGTATCGGTGGCCTACGCAAGCGAGACCCTGCAGAAGCTGATAGAACTTGATGTCCCGGCAGGGACCCGCGTACGAGAGGCTATTGCCACAAGTGAAATGGCGGCCTTCTTTCCGGAGGTCGATTTTGAGTTGGCTGCCAAGGGTATATTTGGCGTGAGGTGTGACAATGACCGGGTGCTTGAGGCAGGCGACCGGGTTGAGATTTATCGCCCGCTTGTTACAGATGCAAAAGAAGCCCGCCGCAGGCGAGCGAAGAAGGACTAACCTGCAGCTGCGTTCATGCGCTCAAACTCTTCGCTTGGCACATAGTCACCCTGGAAGTGGCTGAGCCGGTTTTCCACAAAAAACACCGACAGATATTTCTTCAAGATGGGTCCGCCCGCCAGCTGAATTGTGTAGACGTAGTCCCATCGCTCAACGTTGAGTGAGTCATCGACCACGGGATTACCCAGCACGAAACGCACCTGGCTCTTGGTCATGCCGGGACGCAGCTTATCGATCATCTGCTGGGTGATGACGTTCCCCTGCTGCACGGTAATCCGGTGAACACCGGGAAAACGAAACGAAGAACAGGCGCTAAGCATCGCCAGCGAAAGCAGGATGACAACTAATCGAACCAAGGAAGGATTTCTCTTTCTTTTAACCGCTAATTCTTGGATTATACACCTTGAGCCATTCATTTTTCCCACCAGGTTTTCCAATGCCCGCTGAGTCCCAGGAACTTAAGGACGCCGGTCTTAAAATCACGTTGCCGCGAATCAAGATCCTGCAAATTCTTGATAGCAGCGATGTGCATCACGTCAGTGCGGAAGACGTTTATAAGATGCTCCTTCAGAATGGTGAGGAAATTGGCCTTGCGACGGTTTACCGGGTACTTACCCAGTTCGAGCAGGCTGGCCTCGTGGCAAGGCACAACTTTGAAGGGGGTCACAGCGTTTTTGAACTGGCCTCAGATTCCCATCATGATCACATCGTCTGCGTGAAATGTGGCCGGGTTGAAGAGTTTGCCGATGAACAGATCGAAACTCGGCAGCGTGAGATCGCGGACAGCATGGGATTTGAGCTGACCGATCATCACCTGAATATGTACGGCATTTGCCCGGAATGCCGAAAGTTAAAATCGGCACGGTAGTGTATCTGGCTTAAGCCTGGTCCGAGTTCGCAAGCATGGACTCAGCGTGTGCAAGCGACTCTGCGGTCTGCTCAACACCACCCAGCATTCTCGCAATCTCCGCTACCTTCGCTTCTTCATCAAGCGCTACCACCGTCGTGCTTGCACTTACATCGGTTGTGCTTTTTGTCACCATGTAATGCTGGTGACCCTGGGCTGCTACCTGCGCCAGGTGAGTAACACAGAAAACCTGGGTTTCTTTGCCCAGCTTGCGAAGCAGGCCGCCAACAACCTCCGCGGTTGCCCCACCCACTCCGACGTCCACTTCATCAAACACAAGGGTTGGCGTGTCGGATGTCTGCGCGGTGACCACCTGTATGGCGAGACTGATGCGAGACAGTTCACCACCGGAAGCGATTTTTGAAAGCGACCCGGGTGCGGTCCCAGGAATAGTGGCAACCAGAAACTCAATATCGTCGAGTCCGGCACGGCGTGGCACCTGGTCTGCCAATGCGTCGATTGATATCACAAATCGTGCGCCGTTCATGCCCAGATCCTGCAGGTGCTGCGTGACCTCGGCTTCGAGTGCGGCGCCAGCTTCTTTGCGAGCGCTGGTCAGCTGCTCAGCCTCGGCGAGATACGCCTCGGCCAATTTCGAGAGATCAGACTCCAGCGTCACAATCTGCTCATGCGTGTTCTCGATGTCCTGCAGCTGCGCTGCGATGTCTTCGGTCAGCTGCGGCAGGGTGTCGGCTTCGACCTTGTGTTTCCGGGCGACTTCGTAAATTCGACTGAGGCGTTGCTCTACCTCCTGCTGGCGGGCAGGGTCTGCCTCGAAACGGTCACGGATGGACGAGAGATCTGCAGCGGCTTCCTGCAATTGGATCTGCGCGGTACTGAGCATCTCCCTGACCGGTGCAATACTCTCTTCTTCAATACCAGCCAGTATGGTGAGCGCTCGACCGAGCAGGTCTGATGCATTGTCATCTGTATCACCGCTGCACAGTTCCAGCGCCTGTGAAATCCTCTGCTGGTTAGTCTCGGCCCCAGCCAGGTGTTTCAGTTCACTTTCCAGTATTTCGGTTTCGCCACTGGCGACGGCCAGTTCCGATAGTTCTTCGAACTGGTAGGTGAGCAGCTGCACCCTGGCGTCCTGTTCATCGCGGCTGCTGATGAGCGAGGAAAGCCTGGTTTCGGTATCCAGGTACTGGTCAAACAGCTCATTCAGGGCGATCACCTGCAGGTGCAGGTCACCGTACTCATCAAGCAGGCGTCGATGAGTCTCCTTTTTCAGGAGGCTCTGGTGTTCGTGCTGCGAGTGGATGTTGATCAGTTTTGAGCCGAGTGTTTTCAGATCACCGATATTGACCGCAGAACCGTTCACAAAGGCGCGTGACCTCCCGTCAGCAGATACCACCCTGCGCAGGATGCAGACATCTGAATCGTCCAGGGCACGGTCCTGCAGCCATAGCCTTGCTTCATTGTCTGCATCTGAAAGTTCGAAGGTGGCGCTGACCTCGGCACGTTCCTGTCCGCTCGATACAAGACTGCTGTCCGCTCGGTCGCCGATCGCAAGACCCAGCGCACCCAGCAGTATGGATTTACCCGCACCGGTTTCACCGGTCAGGACACTCATACCAGTCGAAAAATCCAGGTCGAGCGTATCAACCAGAGTCAGGTGTTTGATGGAAAGATGTGACAGCACGCGCGGCGAACTTTGATGAACAAACGGATGGTATTTAACCCTGCTGCAGGGTCCGGACGCAATCGGTGATACCTGTAATCAAAAGTGCAGGGATGGCAGATCAATGTTGTGCGAGATTCGTTGAACTCCCGGGACGACCTTGGGTATTCTTTCATTGAGATATCGGAGATTGGCGCCGGACAGCATTGCTGATCATGACGGACTGTGCGTAACAAAAGCGAAGTAAACGACAAATCACGACTTCTGTTGAAGACGTTGATAGTAGAGTATATCCGGGACGGCCAGCCGGTCGGCTCGAAGACGCTTGCGGACAAAACAGAAGTCAGCGTCAGCCCTGCAACGGTCAGGAATATAATGTCCGACCTGGAGGAGCGCGGTTTCGTTACCTCTCCGCATACCTCTGCGGGTCGTGTGCCCACCTCCCTCGGTTATCGGCTGTTTGTAGACTCCCTGATCACGGTTGACCCCGTCGACACGATGGACCTTGCCAGTCTCAACAAGAACCTCGACCCCGATATGTCGTCCAAGGAACTGGTTGAACGCGCATCCGACATGTTAAGTGCGGTAACCCGCATGGCTGGACTCGTGACCATCCCTCGCAGGGACCAGGTTACGCTGCGGCACGTCGACTTCCTGCAGCTCGAAGGTAATCGTGTGCTGGTTATCCTGGTGCTGGATGACCATGAGGTTCAGAACCGGGTGATCTATACCCGCGAGAACTATTCCGAGGTTCAGCTCCGTGAAGCCTCCAATTTTATCAACCAGAATTTTGGTGGTGAGGCGCTCTCCAGCATCAGGACACGCCTGATCTCGTCAATGCGCTCCGACAAGGAGAGTATGTACACCCTGATGCAGACCACGCTGGATGTTGCTGACCAGGCTTTTGGACCCACCGAGGCAGAAGGTGACTTTGTCGTCACCGGCCAGGAAAACCTGCTGACCACGTCCCAGGCGCTTGAGGATATCCGGCAGCTGTTCCAGGCGTTTTCGATGAAGGGTGACATCCTGCACCTGCTCGATCGCTGCATGGAGACGGATGGCGTGCAGCTCTTTATCGGCAATGAATCCGGCTACTCGATCCTGGACGACCTTTCTGTGGTCACTTCTTCCTACCAGGTTGATGGTGAGGCGGTCGGTGTGCTGGGCGTGATAGGCCCGACCCGCATGGCCTATGAGCGGGTAATTCCCATCGTGGATGCTACAGCCCGCATTCTTTCAGCGGCGCTGGATACCCAGAAACGCCCCTGACCCCGGGGCTGCGCGGGCTCCAAAAGCCCGATTTCGCCTCAATTTGCCAAATCCCTTGAATCATGAGGGGCTTATCCCCATATAGCCTGTACGGATTTTTCATGATTTATCAGGAGTAGTCATGGCGACGCCAGAGGACGAAGCCAAGGGGCCACAAGCCGAAAAACAAACCGAGAATGTTGAGTCAGCAGACGAGGCCGTCGAGCAGACGTCGGAAACAACAGCTGAAGCAGACAGCGCTGAGGCAGGTGCGAGCGACAGTCTGGAGGATCAGCTGCAGGCTGCACTTGAAGAAGTAGAAAAGTTCAAGGATGTTGCGCTTCGCGCCGAAGCGGAGATGCAGAACATGCAGCGACGCACATCGCGGGATGTCGAAAACGCGCACAAATTCGGGCTGGAGCGGTTCCTGCAGAACCTGTTGCCGGTGGTCGACAGCATTGAGAAAGCGATCGAAGCCTCCGAACAGACCACTGCTGAAGGCGCTGAAGATGCCATTGCTGAAGGTGTACGTCTCTGCCACAAGCTGCTGGTTGACGTGCTCAGCAAAGAAGGCGTTGAAACGGTAGACCCGATCGGTGCACCTTTTGATCCAAATGAACACCAGGCGATGTCCATGGTGGAAAACCCCAACATGGAACCCAACTCGGTGTTTGCCGTTGTGCAGAAGGGTTACAAGTTAAACGGTCGACTTGTTCGGCCAGCCATGGTCATGGTGACCAAGGCACCGGCTGCTGCGGCTGCCGACAACGAAAATTCAGACGCCGCAGGCTCTTGAATATCAGGGCTGCGAGCCAATATAGGTAACCAGACACACATTGATTAAAGGACGTCGGCACCGCGCCGGCGCAAAGGAAACTGGAGAAATAACATGGGCAAAATCATTGGTATTGACCTGGGTACGACCAACTCCTGTGTTGCCGTACTCGAAGGCAAGGACCCCAAGATTATTGAAAACTCTGAGGGTGATCGCACCACGCCGTCTGTCGTTGGTTATACCGATGACAGTGAAATCCTGGTTGGCCAGTCGGCCAAACGCCAGGCGGTGACCAACCCGACCAATACGCTGTTTGCGGTCAAGCGACTGATCGGTCGTCAATTCGAAGACGACGTTGTTCAGCGTGACATCAAAATGGTGCCTTACACCATCGCCAAGGCGTACAACGGTGACGCCTGGGTAGAAGTGAAGGGCCAGAAGATGGCACCACCGCAGGTTTCAGCGCAGGTGCTGGCCAAAATGAAGAAGACGGCAGAAGACTATCTCGGCGAAGAAGTGACCGAGGCGGTTATTACTGTGCCGGCTTACTTCAACGACTCCCAGCGCCAGGCTACCAAGGACGCGAGCAAGATTGCCGGCCTCGAAGTAAAGCGAATCATTAACGAGCCGACGGCGGCCGCGCTTGCCTATGGCATGGACAAGGCAACCGGTGACTCAACTATCGCGGTGTATGACCTGGGTGGTGGTACGTTTGATATCTCCATTATCGAGATTGCTGACGTCGATGGTGAAAAGCAGTTTGAAGTGCTCTCAACCAACGGTGACACATTCCTCGGTGGTGAGGACTTTGACCTGCGTATCATCGACTACCTCGCAGATGAGTTTAAGAAAGAACATGGCATGGATCTGCATAACGATCCGCTCGCACTGCAGCGCCTGAAAGAAGCCGCAGAAAAGGCCAAGATCGAGCTGTCATCCAGCGGTCAGACCGAGGTGAACCTGCCTTACATTACGGCAGACCAGTCCGGTCCCAAGCACCTGGTGATCAAACTGACCCAGGCGAAGCTGGAATCACTGGTTGAAGACCTGGTTGAGCGTACCCTTGAGCCGGTACGCACGGCACTTAAAGATGCCGGCGTCAGCGTCTCTGAAGTAGATGACATCATCCTCGTTGGTGGCCAGACGCGAATGCCGCTGGTGCAGAACAAGCTGAAAGATTTCTTTGGCAAGGATCCGCGTAAGGACGTGAACCCGGACGAAGCGGTCGCTCTCGGTGCAGCAATCCAGGCTGCCGTACTTGCAGGTGACGTGAAAGACGTGCTGCTGCTCGACGTGACGCCGCTGTCACTTGGTATCGAAACCATGGGTGGCGTAATGAGTACGTTGATCGAGAAGAACACCACGATCCCGACCAAGAAGGCGCAGGTTTTCTCGACTGCTGAGGACAACCAGCCGGCAGTAACCATCCATGTGTTGCAGGGTGAAAGGAAGCAGGCCGGTCAGAACAAGTCCCTCGGGCAGTTCGATCTTGCTGACATTCCGCCTGCACCGCGTGGTACGCCGCAGATCGAGGTCAGCTTTGATCTGGATGCGAACGGTATCCTGAATGTGTCGGCGAAGGATAAGGCGACCGGCAAAGAGCAGTCGATTGTCATCAAGGCCTCAAGTGGTCTGTCAGATGACGAGATCGACCAGATGGTGCGGGATGCAGAATCCCACGCCGAGGAAGATCGCAAGTTCGAAGAACTGATCACGGCGCGTAACACGGCTGATGGCATGATCCACGCCACCAGGAAAACCCTGGAAGAGGCCGGTGACAAGGTTGAGGAAGCTGAAAAGTCAGCGATTGAAGCCGCGATTGCCGAACTTGAAGAAGCCGTAAAAGGCGACGACAAGGACGAGATCGAGGCCAAGACGCAGAAGCTGACCGAGGCATCGTCTTCACTGGCACAACGTATGTACGCCGAAGCCCAGGCTGGCGCCGCCGGTGCTGAAGCTGGAGCGGATGCATCAGGTGGTCCATCTAACGGCGGTGACCCGGACGCGGTTGACGCCGAGTTTGAAGAGGTGAAAGAAGACAACAAGTAGTCTTCTCACGCCAGGCAACAACACAACGCGGGAGGAATCCCGCGTTTGTGCTTAGGCAGACAACAAACTTTTACTAGCTAACAAAACGCAGAACATCAAACATGGCAAAGCGCGATTACTACGAGGTACTGGGCGTCGGCAGGGACGCGTCGGAACAGGAGATTAAAAAGGCCTACCGACGCCTTGCCATGAAATTTCACCCTGACCGTAATCCGGACGATGCTGAAGCTGAAGAGAAGTTTAAGGAAGCCAGCGAGGCGGCTGAGGTACTGACCGATAGTGAGAAGCGCTCGGCTTATGATCAGTTTGGCCATGCTGCCGTAGACGGTTCTGCAGGCGGCGGCTTCAACGCCGGTGGCGGCAGCTTCAGCTCTATCTTCGAAGACGTGTTTGGTGACATATCCTCAGGAGGTCAGCGTCGCGGCAGCGTTAATCGCGGATCAGATCTGAAGTACGTTCTGAATCTGGATCTTGAAGACGCCGTGAAAGGCTGTAATCCGAAGATCAAGGTGCCTACGTTGGTCGAGTGTATGGAGTGCCTTGGTACCGGTGCCAAAAAAGGCACCTCGCCGCAGGAGTGTCCGCAATGTGGAGGCCTCGGTCAGATCACGGCAAGACAGGGTTTCTTCTCGATTCAGCAGACCTGCCCTCGATGTCGTGGCCTCGGCAAGATCATTACTGATCCATGCCCTGCCTGCCATGGCCATGGGCGTGTCCAGGAACAGAAGACTCTGTCCGTTAAAGTCCCTCCGGGTGTTGATAGTGGTGACCGAATCCGACTGGCCGGGCAGGGTGAAGCAGGCGCGCAGGGTGGTCAACCCGGTGACCTTTACGTACAGATAGAAGTGCGTGAGCACCCGATTTTTACCAGGGAGGGCGAACACCTCTATTGCGAAGTGCCAATCAGCTTTGTTGATGCTGCACTGGGTGGTGAGCTTGAAGTACCAACGCTGGAAGGCAGGGTGAACCTTAAGATCCCGTCAGAGACCCAGACCGGCAAGCTGTTTCGACTACGAGGCAAAGGTGTAAATGTGACCCAGGTACGTGGCGGCGGCATTGGTGACCTCTACTGCCGAATAGTTGTTGAGACGCCGGTAAACCTCACCAAGAAGCAGAAAGAGCTGCTGCGCGAGTTTGGCGGTGAAACCAGTGAGAAGAATTCGCCTCGGCAGACCTCCTGGTTCGATAGTGTCAAAAACTTCATCGACTCGCTGACCGACTAGGGCCGCGAACTTCAAACCCCAGGTGCCCCGGGTATTCTGCCCGGGGGTGACCTGATATCCTCCGTTTTCCTTAATTTCCGGGAAGAACGATCGTGATCAAGACTGGCGTTGTTGGTGCCGCAGGCAAGATGGGCAGGACACTCATCGGCATGATTGAGGCGTCCGATAAACTCAGCCTTGCTGGCGCGATTGAGCAGCCCGGGCATGCGTCGGTTGGTACCGATGCAGGAGTGCTGGCTGGTGTTGAAGCTGCTGGTATCGCAGTGGTTGATGATCTTGCAGCGGTTGCAGCCGAGCTGGATGTGCTGATCGATTTCACTGTTGCGCCCGCCACGGTTGCCAATCTTGAGGTGTGTGCTGCCGCCGACACACGCATGGTGATTGGTACAACAGGTCTCTCAGAAGCCGAAGTAACACGGCTGCATGAGCTTGGGCAGTCATTACCGATTGTGTTCGCGTCAAACTATAGCGTCGGTGTAAATGCGACTTTCCGGCTGGTGGAAATGGCGGCAGGGATATTTGGTGATTCCGTTGATATCGAGATCATCGAGGCTCACCATCGTCATAAGGTGGATGCGCCGTCAGGCACTGCCCTCAGCCTGGGAGAACATGTAGCAAAAGCCCTCGGGCGCAAGATTCCTGAGGTGGGCGTCTTTGGCAGGGAAGGCATGACCGGCGCAAGGGAGCGCGACACCATTGGTTTTCATGCGGTCCGGGGCGGCGAGATTGTAGGTGAGCACACCGTGATGTTTATCAGCGCTGGTGAGCGCCTTGAGATCACGCATCGCGCGCAGAGCAGGGACAACTTTGCTGAAGGTGCGCTGCGTGCAGCTGGCTGGATTCCCGAACAGGCACCGGGTGTCTACAACATGCTCGACGTTCTGGGCATAAAGTCTGAAAAATAGCCTCGAAAAAGCTGCTAACCACTGGCATCGGCAACCGGCTTTCCGTACAATGCCGCGCTTAGGATGACACGCCACCTATGAACATATAAAGCGAGATCGGAGCAATCCCATCTCGCTTTTTTTCGGTCGGCATTTTCTTCAACCCAGACACTTCGGAGACTGACACCAGTGAGTAGAGCAGTGCTTGCACTCGAAAACGGAAATGTGTTCGAGGGTACTGCTATTGGTGCCCCAGGCCAGTCAGTTGGTGAGGTTGTATTTAATACTTCCATCACCGGCTACCAGGAAATTCTGACCGACCCTTCCTATGCAGAACAGATCATTACCCTGACCCATCCACATATCGGGAACACGGGTACCAACTCGGAAGACGAGGAATCCACCAATATCTGGGCACGCGGCCTGGTCATTCGCGACCTGCCACTTGAACTCAGCAACTGGCGCAGCGAGGAATCCCTCGGCGATTACCTGAAACGCAACAACGTGGTGGCGATTGCTGAAATTGACACGCGTAAGCTGACCGGTGTGCTGCGAGACCAGGGTGCGCAGAACGGCTGCATTCTTGTTGCTGATGAGATTGGTGAAGCCGAAATCGAGGCTGCAGTTGCGGCGGCGAAAGGCTTCCCGGGCCTGAAGGGTATGGACCTCGCGAAGGAAGTGAGCGCTACCGGCAGCTACCCCTGGACCGAAGGCAGCTGGAAGCTCGGAGAGGGTTACGTCACCCCGGAGTCTTTTGAATTCAACGTGGTTGCTTACGACTTCGGCGTGAAAAAGAACATCCTCAGGCTCCTCGCTGACAGGGGTTGTTCGCTCACCGTCGTACCGGCCCAGACACCGGCAAGCGAAGTACTGGCACTTAACCCCGATGGGGTATTCCTGTCGAATGGCCCGGGTGATCCTGACCCCTGCGACTACGCAATTGACGCTATCAGGGAAATCCTTGAAACAGACCTGCCGGTCTTCGGTATCTGCCTTGGCCTGCAGCTCCTCGGTCTTGCCTCTGGTATGAAGACCATGAAGATGGGCCACGGTCATCACGGTGCGAACCACCCGGTGAAAAATCTCGAGGACGGTACAGTGCTGATCACCAGCCAGAACCACGGTTTTTGCATCAATGAGGATGAACTGCCAAACAGCGTGCGCGTCACCCATCGCTCGCTTTTTGATGACACGATCCAGGGTATTCACCTCACCGACCGCGCCGCATTTGGATTCCAGGGACATCCGGAGGCCAGTCCTGGCCCACACGATGCCCAGCCGCTGTTTGATCACTTTATAGAGCTGATGCGCGAGCGTCGCGGAGGCGAGAGCTAAACCATGCCTAAACGCGAAGACCTTAAAAGTATCCTGATTATTGGTGCTGGCCCGATTGTGATTGGCCAGGCCTGTGAGTTCGACTACTCCGGTGCCCAGGCCTGTAAAGCCCTCAGAGAAGAGGGTTACCGGGTAATCCTGGTGAACTCAAATCCGGCAACGATCATGACCGACCCGGACATGGCTGATGCCACTTATATTGAACCGGTGCACTGGCGCCATGTAGAGAACATCATCGCCAAGGAAAGACCGGATGCGATCCTGCCTACCATGGGTGGCCAGACGGCCCTCAACTGCGCGCTTGATCTCGCGCGGGAAGGCATACTCGAGAAGTATAACGTCGAGCTGATCGGCGCCAGTAAGGAAGCCATCGATAAGGCGGAAGATCGCCAGCAGTTTGACGTGGCGATGAAGTCAATTGGCCTCGAAACACCTCGCAGCGCCATTGCGCACTCGTTGGAAGAAGCAAAACAGGTACAGTCACGGCTGGGTTTCCCCTGCGTGATCAGGCCATCGTTTACGCTGGGTGGCTCAGGTGGTGGTATTGCCTATAACCCCGAGGACTTCGAAGAGATCTGTCTTAGAGGTCTCGATCTCTCGCCGACCAGTGAACTGCTTATCGATGAGTCTCTGCTCGGCTGGAAGGAGTACGAGATGGAGGTGGTGCGTGACAAGAACGACAACTGCATCATCGTCTGCTCCATCGAAAACCTCGACCCGATGGGCGTCCACACAGGTGATTCCATTACGATAGCACCTGCGCAGACTTTGACGGATAAGGAATACCAGATCATGCGGAATGCCTCGCTTGAGGTGCTGCGCGTTATTGGTGTTGAAACCGGTGGTTCGAATGTCCAGTTCGCCGTCCAGCCGGAAACAGGCCGCCTGGTGGTGATCGAGATGAACCCGCGGGTGTCGCGATCTTCAGCACTTGCGTCAAAAGCGACTGGATTCCCGATTGCCAAGGTAGCCGCGCGCCTTGCTGTGGGTTACACGCTGGATGAGCTGGAAAACGACATTACCGGTGGTGTGACACCGGCATCGTTTGAGCCTTCCATCGATTACATCGTGACCAAGATCCCGCGTTTTACGTTTGAGAAGTTTCCACAGGCTGACAATGTCCTGACCACGCAGATGAAGTCCGTGGGTGAGGTGATGGCGATCGGTCGAACTTTCCAGGAGTCATTGCAGAAGGCGCTGCGAGGCCTTGAGATCGGTATTGATGGGCTGACGCCGATCATCGATGACAAGCATCCGGAATGGCAGTCGGTGGTAAGAAAAGAGCTGGCCACACCGAGTGCTGAACGACTGCGTTATGTCGCAGACGCCATGCGACTCGGTTTTGAACTGGACGACATCTATCAGCTGACGGGGATCGATATCTGGTTCCTGGTGCAGATCCACGACCTGATTGAGCGTGAAAATGCGCTTACCGGCAGGCAAATCAGCGATGTTGATCGTGATGAGATGTTCAGGCTGAAACAGAAAGGTTTTTCAGATTCCCGCCTGGCAACACTGCTCGAAACAGATGAAGCAGCAGTGCGCGCGCATCGAGTCAGCCAGGACGTCAAACCCGTGTACCGCCGGGTTGATACCTGCGCTGCCGAATTCCGTTCGTCTACGGCGTACATGTACTCCACCTACGAGGAGGAGTGTGAAGCACTGCCAAGTGATCGCAACAAAGTGATCGTGCTTGGCGGCGGGCCGAATCGTATTGGTCAGGGCATCGAATTTGATTACTGCTGTGTCCATGCTGCGCTCGCCATGCGTGAAAATGGTTATGAATCCATCATGATCAACTGCAACCCTGAGACGGTTTCAACGGACTATGACACGTCGGATCGACTCTATTTTGAACCGCTCACTTTTGAAGACGTGATGGCCGTGGTTGACCTTGAGCAACCCGTTGGCGTGATTGTGCAGTTCGGCGGACAGACGCCACTCAAACTGGCGAATCGACTGCAAGCGGCCGGTGTGCCGATTATCGGCACGTCACCGGACGCGATTGACGAAGCGGAAGACAGGGAGAGATTCCAGCAGTTGATCGAAAAACTGTCACTGCGTCAGCCGCCAAACAAAACCGTTAAGACACCGGAAGAAGGTGTCACGGCCGCCGAAGAAATCGGTTACCCGCTGGTTGTGCGTCCGTCATATGTGCTGGGCGGCCGTGCCATGGAAATTGTCTATGGCGAAGACGAACTTCGTTCTTACATGCGTGAGGCCGTGGAAGTATCCGATGACTCGCCGATTCTGCTGGACCGCTTCCTCGACCAGGCTATCGAAGTGGATGTCGATGCGGTCTCCGACGGCAAGATGGTAGTCATTGGCTCCATCATGCAGCATATCGAACAGGCGGGTATTCACTCCGGTGACTCAGCCTGCTCGCTGCCAACCTACGGTCTTGATGATGATGTGCTGGAAGCGATGCGTGCGCAGGTCAAGGCGATGGCGCTTGAGCTTGGTGTCATCGGGCTGATGAACGTGCAGCTTGCTGTGCAGAACGGGGAGATATTTGTGCTCGAGGTGAATCCGCGCGCATCGAGGACTGTCCCGTTTGTCTCCAAGTGTATCGGGACTTCGCTCGCCAAGGTGGCTGCACTCTGCATGGTCGGTGTGACGCTCGAACAACAGGGTTTTACTGAAGAAGTCATTCCCGATTTCTACAGTGTCAAAGAAGCCGTTTTCCCGTTTGGCAAGTTCCCTGGTGTTGATCCGATTCTCGGCCCTGAGATGAAATCGACCGGTGAAGTCATGGGCGTCGGCATGAGTTTTGGCGAAGCCTATGGCAAGGCCCAGACCGGTGCTAACGACACCATTCCTGCGGGAGGGCGTGCTTTCCTCAGTGTGCGTGATGCTGACAAGGATCAGCTCGAGGAGGTCGCCAGCGGCCTGATCGAACTTGGGTTCAACCTGGTGGCAACGCGTGGTTCAGCAAAGATCCTTGAAGAAGCGGGTATTGAAGTAGAGGTGGTCAATAAGGTGGCTGAAGGACGCCCGCATATCGTCGATATGCTGAAAAACGGTGACGTAGATTTCATTATCAACACCACCGAAGGCAAACAGGCGATTGCAGACTCCTTTGCGATCAGGCGTACGGCACTGCAGAACAAGGTCTGTTACACCACCACGATGGCAGGTGGCCGGGCCAGTGTAGAAGCGCTGCGCCATGGTGCGGACACCTCTGTGCACAGTCTGCAGACGTTATACCAGCGGTCTTAATCCTCGAACCTGCTTTTAAAGCAGGTTCACTGGCCGTAAACTCGGTTTTCCCCCTACATTTCAACTACAGAGCAGACTAAGGGTTATCTCATGGACAAGATCCCCATGACCGTAAATGGTGCTGAGGCACTCAGGGCAGAGCTGGATCGGCTCAAATCGCAGGAGCGCCCTCGGATTGTCAAAGCGATCGCCGAGGCGAGAGAGCAGGGTGATCTGCGGGAAAATGCCGAGTACCAGTACGCGAAGGAAGAGCAGGGCTTTATCGAAGGTCGGATTCTTGAAATCGAGGGGAAGTTGTCTGCTGCGCAGGTTATTGATGTAACCCAGATACCGGCGACCGGCAAAGTGATCTTTGGGACCACGGTTGAACTGCTCAATCTCGATAATGATGACGAGATCAGCTACCAGATCGTCGGCGATGAGGAGTCCGATATCAAACTGAACAAACTGTCAGTTTATTCACCTATCGCAAGAGCCCTGATTGGCAAGGAAGTTGGAGATATTGCCAGTGTCCAGACACCGAGTGGCGAGGTCGAATACGAAATCTGCAGTGTGCAGCATATCTGAGGCCTTCAGGCTTTCCAGATTGCCCGCTTGCAGCAGTTGCCGGATTGGGGGATCTGTTAGAGGACGTTAGCCCGCGCGATGTTTGAAAGCGCCGGGTTTACCTCCCGACTTGGCCGGTAAACGAGGAGCATGCCACCGATAGCCTGGATGATTTCGGTTGCTTCGAAATCTGCCAGCGCCAGTTCAACATCAATCCTGTCATCGCGGTCACCGGCAATTTTGATCTTGATGAGTTCATGATCATCCAGCGCCCGATTGATCTCGGCAACCACCCCGTCAGAAAGACCGTTACCTGCAACCGTAACCACTGGCTTCAGTTGGTGGCCAATGGCGCGCAGCTTCTTTTTCAGTTTGGGGTTCATCAAGGTCGTGATCTGCCGTGTCGTTCAATCAATTTAAAGCTGCGCGATTGTACAGAAGACTCGTGAGATACTAAAGAGATGAAAAAGTCGAAATCCAGCGCCCGATGGCTGGCTGAACATGAATCCGACGAGTACGTGAAAATGGCGCGTGAGCGGGGTTATCGCTCGCGTGCGACCTTTAAGCTGCTTGAGATCGATGAGCGTTACAAGGTATTCAGGCCGGGAATGGTAGTCGTTGATCTCGGTGCTGCGCCAGGTGGCTGGTCCCAGGTGGCCATCGAGAAGGTTGGCAGGCAAGGCCTCGTCATCGCGAGTGACATCCTTGATATGGACCCGATCGAGGATGTTGCCTTTATTAAGGGTGACTTCACCGAACAGTCGGTGCTGGATGAGTTGCTTAACGTCATCGATGGCAGACCGGTAGATCTTGTAATTTCAGATATGGCCCCCAATTTAAGTGGTATGAAAGACATTGATCAGCCACGATCAATGTATCTCGTTGAACTCGCGCTGGACATGGCGAACGAGGTGTTGAAGCCGGGTGGGAGCCTGATTACCAAGGTGTTTGAAGGTGAGGGGATAGATCCAGTCAGGCAGGAATACCGTAGGAAATTCAAGGATTTATTGAATTTTAAGCCCCGGGCGTCCCGCGCAAGATCAAGGGAAATCTATCTCATCGGTAGGGATTTCAAGGGCTGAAGCGGATCTTTTAGAAGTTTTCAGCGTCCAAAGGGAACCCGGGCGCGCGTGGTCTCAGGCACATTGCCGTGATGCATTGTCAGAGGCCTTTGTGTAGAGTCGCTCTCTACGTTTTTAACTGTTGGGCGACATTTTGGCGCTAGCGCCACTAATTAGGTGATTTGTTGTGAATGACATGGGCAAAAATTTGCTGCTGTGGCTGATCATAGCCGCGGTACTCCTGACGGTTTTCCAGAACTTCAATGTCAGGCCGGATACTGAAGAAATTGACTACTCTGCTTTCCTCGAGCTGGTGAACCAGAACCAGGTTCGCGCGGTTGAGGTTGATGGCCTGACCATCAAGGGCGAAAGATACGACGGGCAGCAGTTCGAGACGATCCAGCCTCAGATTACAGACAGTGCGTTGATCAGCGACATGCTGGATCACAATGTTGATTTCAAGGGTAATCGGCCGGAACAGCAGAGCATCTGGACGCAACTGCTGGTCGCCAGTTTCCCGATACTGGTGATCATTGCCGTGTTCATGTTTTTCATGCGGCAGATGCAGGGCGGCGGTGGTGGCCGCGGCGGGCCGCTGACGTTCGGGAAGAGTAAGGCCAAGCTGCTGGGCGAAGACCAGATCAAGACAACCTTTGCCGACGTGGCAGGTGTAGATGAAGCCAAGGAGGACGTCCAGGAACTGGTCGACTTCCTGCAGGATCCCAGTAAGTTCCAGAAGCTTGGCGGTCGTATACCTCGTGGCATCCTCATGGTCGGTCAGCCTGGTACCGGTAAGACGCTGCTTGCAAAAGCGATTGCTGGTGAAGCAAAGGTGCCTTTCTTCAGTATCTCCGGTTCAGACTTCGTAGAAATGTTCGTTGGTGTGGGTGCGTCGCGTGTTCGTGACATGTTCGATCAGGCGAAGAAACAGACCCCCTGCATTATCTTCATCGACGAGATTGACGCAGTGGGCCGTCACCGTGGCGCCGGTCTTGGCGGTGGTCACGATGAGCGCGAACAGACCCTCAACCAGCTGCTGGTTGAAATGGATGGTTTTGATGGTAACGAGGGCATTATTGTCATCGCCTCAACCAACCGCCCGGATGTACTCGACCCGGCGCTGTTGCGACCTGGCCGATTTGACCGCCAGGTAGTTGTGCCGCTGCCGGATATCCGCGGTCGTGAACAGATTCTCAAAGTCCATATGCGCAAAGTACCTGTCGGCGCCGACGTCGATGCATCGGTTATTGCACGTGGTACGCCCGGATTTTCCGGTGCGGATCTCGCCAATCTCGTGAACGAGGCTGCTTTGTTTGCTGCACGGCAGGATCGCCGCACGGTATCCATGCTCCAGTTTGAGCAGGCGAAGGACAAGATCATGATGGGCGCTGAACGCAAGTCCATGGTCATGTCCGACAAGGAACGCAAGAACACCGCATACCACGAAGCGGGTCACTGTATTGTCGGTTATCTTGTGCCCGAACATGATCCGAGCTACAAGGTAACGATTATACCGAGGGGCAGGGCGCTGGGTGTTACCATGTTCCTGCCAGAAGAAGATCGCTACTCAATGAGCAAACGGTCGATCCACTCGCAGATATGTTCTCTGTTTGGTGGACGTATCGCCGAAGAGCTGACGCTGGGTCCGGACGGTATAACGACCGGCGCATCTAACGATATCGAAAGGGCGACAAAGATGGCGCGAGCCATGGTCACCAAGTGGGGGCTGTCTGAAGAGCTTGGCCCGTTGATGTATGACGAGGAAGATGAAGAGGTTTTCCTTGGCATGTCTGCAGGTGCAGCCCGATCGCAGGTATCAGGCGAAACTGCGAAGAAAATTGACGAGGAAGTGCGTTCTATTATCGATGACTGTTACGGCACTGCTCGCAGGATTCTTGAAGAAAATCGCGACAAACTCGACATGATGGCCGAGGCACTGCTCGAATATGAAACCATCGATCGCCCCCAGATTGATGACATTATGGCGGGCAGGAAACCTCAACCGCCTGAAAGCTGGGATGACAAGGATCAGGGAAACGCATCCAATGCGGCGCCGGAAGCCGGGGAAGACCAGGAAGACAAGCGTCAGGCAGATGACCCCGGCCCAATTGGAGATCCAGCACCCGACCATTAGGTCGGGTTTTTCCTGGCTACTCTTCTCCCCCAAGAAGTGTGACAAGACTCACTGCGTTACTTGACGAGGATCGCCCGCTGCTGATGGGCATCCTCAACGTCACACCAGACTCCTTTTCTGATGGCGGCAAATTCCTTGAAACGGACATCGCCGTCCATCATGCACTGCAGATGGTTACGGCCGGCGCGGACATCATTGATCTCGGCGGTGAATCAACCAGGCCCGGAGCTGCCGCGGTGGCCGTCGATGAAGAACTCGCAAGGGTGGTACCGGTAATTGAGCGCCTGCGAGAAGAATCCTCCGTCGCGATTTCCATCGATACCAGCAAAAGCGAAGTAATGCGTGCATGTTCGGCGCTGGATATTGATCTTATTAATGACGTGAAAGCGTTACAGTCCGACGGCGCACTGGCTGCTGCGGCTGAGGCACGCCTTCCGGTTTGCCTTATGCACATGCAGGGAGAGCCGAGGACAATGCAGGCCTCACCCCATTACGAAGATGTTGTAGCAGAAGTCGACCTGTTTTTTACAGAACGAGTTGCTGCCTGCGTGAATGCTGGTATTGATCGCAGCGTATTGATGCTCGACCCCGGATTTGGTTTTGGTAAAACCCCGGCGCATAACCTTGGGCTGATTAACCAGCTTAAGGCTTTCTCCCATCACGAACTGCCGATATTGGTGGGACTCAGCAGAAAGAGTACTATTAAGAGATTAACGGATGATCTGGTCAGCGGCAGTATTGCCGGTGCCCTTGCAGCGCTGGAAAACGGCGCCCGGGTGATCAGGGCACATGATGTGGCCGAAACCAGGTCTGCCATGGATGTCTGGCATTCGATAAAGACATCGCGGGCCTAGTGCGTAAACGCACACTTCAGCGATGAAAACCAAGAATACGAACAAAAGCAAAGAAACAAAAAGAGAAGCGGGTATCCAGACAGCATGGTCGAGAAACGATATTTTGGCACGGACGGTATCAGGGGCAGGGTTGGTGAAGCGCCGATAACCGCCGATTTCATGTTGCGCCTTGGCTGGGCCGCCGGACAGGTGTTTTCACAAAACGATCGTGGTCGAATCCTGATAGGCAAAGATACTCGCGTCTCAGGTTATATGTTCGAATCTGCGCTGGAAGCGGGCCTCGCTTCGGCTGGTGTTGATGTCCTGCTGCTGGGGCCTATGCCCACCCCCGCTATTGCTTACCTGACCAGTACCTTCAACGCGAGCGCAGGTATTGTTATCAGCGCCTCGCACAACCCCTATCATGACAATGGCATCAAGTTTTTCTCATCCAACGGCCAGAAGCTGGATGATGAGGTTGAACTCGCCATCGAAGCCCAGCTCTCCAAAGATATGGAGATGGTCGCATCAGACAAGATCGGCAAGGTGTCCCGCATTAATGACGCGGCCGGTCGTTATATCGAATTCTGTAAGAGCTGTATGCCCGGGCAAACGAATTTGCGGGGTTTGAAGGTGGTGCTCGATTGCGCGCACGGGGCGACCTACCACATCGCACCCAATGTGCTCTCAGAACTCGGCGCGGAAGTCATCGCCATTGGCAACGAGCCGGACGGCTTCAATATCAACCAGGATGTCGGTTCGACCAAACCGGACACACTGGTTAAGAAGGTGCTGGAAGAGAAAGCACACGTTGGTGTTGCCCTTGATGGTGATGGCGACCGGGTGATCATGGTGGACGCGAATGGCGAAGTGGTTGATGGTGACGAACTACTGTTCATCATTGCTGCAGCCAGGGCCGGCACCGGGCACCTCGAAGGTGGTGTGGTTGGTACCCAGATGAGTAACTTCGGCCTCGAGGAAGCACTCAAAACCCGCAACATTGATTTTGTTCGTGCTGCAGTTGGTGACCGCTACGTTCTTTCGGAACTTCAGTCACGCCATTGGTATCTTGGTGGAGAGAGTTCGGGTCACATCCTTTGCCTCGATGTCACCTCCACCGGTGACGGTATCATCTCAGCGCTGCAGGTCCTTGCGATCATGTGTGAAACGGGTGTCGGCTTAAGCGAACTCAAAGCAAACATGTTCAAGTACCCGCAACATATGATCAATGTTGCCTGCAAGACGGACGTGGTGCTTGAAGAGGTGAGGCCGCTGATGGCAGCGGTTGCGTCTATAGAAGAAAAGCTGGCGGGACGCGGCCGGGTGCTGCTTCGACCGAGTGGTACTGAACCCGTCGTTCGAGTCATGGTTGAAGGAGAAGACAGTGGTACGGTGGAATCCTACACGCGCGACCTGGCTGAAGTTGTGTCCCGGGAACTGGGGTAGCGTTATCTTCCAATTTAAAAACAAAGTCGTTAACATGTGCCGCCTTTTTCGGGGGCCAGCCCCTGATGGTGGCGTTGCATGAAGCCGCTGGTTGCTGGTAACTGGAAGATGAACGGTGATCTCGAATCACTGTCCGAGCTCACGCGGGGTATTGCTTCTGCATTGAACGATTCGCCGCTCGATTGCGAAATACTGGTCTTTCCATCGTACGTATACCTGGGTGAAATTGCCGGCCTGGTTCAGGGTTCAGCTTTAGGCCTCGGTGCACAGGATCTGGATGTGCGGGAAGGTGGGGCAGTGACCGGTGCGGTATCCGGCAATATGCTCAAGAACGTTGGCTGCAGCTACGTGCTGGTTGGACATTCAGAACGCCGCACACTGTTTGGAGAATCGGACCAGACGGTTGCCGAGAAGTTTGCAGCGGCGCTTGGCGCTGGTCTTACACCAATCGTGTGCGTTGGCGAGTCGCTGGACGAGCGAAAGGCTGGCGAGGCGATTAACGTCGTCACGAGACAGCTGCAGGCAGTGACCGATCATGTGAGTGTGGACGACCTGCGTAAGGGCCATGTGGCATATGAGCCGGTCTGGGCAATCGGCACTGGCGAAAGCGCCACACCGGAGCAGGCTGAGGAAGTGCACGCGGAACTGGCAGGATTTCTGCGACAAGTCGATGCTGACCTGTCAAAAGAGATAAAAATACTTTACGGCGGGAGTGTAACCCCGGACAATGCCGCCTCGCTTTTTGCGAAGCAACACATAGACGGAGCGCTGGTAGGCGGTGCGTCGTTAAAAACGGATAGTTTTATAGAGATTTGCCAGGCCGCGCAGGCATCTGCAGCCTGAGATCTGAAAACGAAACAAGATATGGAAACTGTTGAAACTTTAATACTCGCGTTTCACGTGCTCGCAGCACTGGCCATCATTGGTCTCGTGTTGATCCAGCAGGGGAAAGGCGCGGATATGGGATCTGGCTTTGGCGCCGGTGCATCTTCAACTGTCTTTGGCAGTGGTGGTGCTGGCAGCTTCCTGACCAGGTTGACAACCGGTATCGCAATTGCGTTTTTCCTGACCAGCTTTGGCCTCGCCTTCTTTGCTAAAGAAAAGTCCCAGGCCGCAAGGGAAATGGGTATCCCGGTTATTGTTGATGAAGGTATTCCAGCTGGCGAACTGCCGGATATGGTTGCACCAACATCTTCAGAGGTGCCAGAATTGGCGCCCTCTGATTCTGAGATTCCGGAGGGGTAAGCCGGAACACAAGTTTTTGCCGAAGTGGTGGAATTGGTAGACACGCTATCTTGAGGGGGTAGTGGGAGAAATCCCGTGGAGGTTCAAGTCCTCTCTTCGGCACCAACAAGAAAAAAGGCCGCACAAGCGGCCTTTTTTCTTGAAAGATTTTAATTTACGAGATCGGGGTCATCGCAGCGAGGCAAAGCCGAGTGAAGTGCTGGTGGTCAGGCTAGCGCAAGCTGGCCTTGTAAGTTAGACATCGCAACCCAAAACCAACTAACCAGAACCCGGATATCCCCATTTTGGTGCGCTGATCCCGTCCCCAAGACCAATCCCGTGAAACTCCTTTATTCACGCTGTCTCGAACAAAATCACGTAAAAAACCAATCATTTTTGGCCATATCAGGACCCGCCAAAAATAATCGTTCAAAAACAATCACTTACGAAAAGTAAATAATCTGGTTTGCCCGGTCTGTACAGTTGACCCGTAAACACGGCTTCCCTATAATTCCCACCCTTGTTGTTGCGGGGTGGAGCAGTCTGGTAGCTCGACGGGCTCATAACCCGTAGGTCGTAGGTTCAAATCCTGCCCCCGCTACCACGAATAACGGAAAAAGCCCCTTCATGGGGCTTTTTAGTAGCTGGGTCGGTAGTACTGGCCCGGGTGAAAAGGTGGGGCGACGGGCCCGCCGAAATATCGGGAAATGGGCTTTATGCCCATTTTTTGTTTGCACGGTTTGTTCGGAGATGTGCGATGAGTGATCGGCTGCACGAACTGATAGAGCCGGTTGTGAGTGGACTTGGATGTGAGCTCTGGGGCATTGAGTTAAATGCCCACGGTAAACATGCATTCCTCAAGATTTATATTGATGCCGAAGACGGGATCAATGTTGACGACTGCGCGAGAGTATCGTCGCAGGTGTCAAGCGTATTGGATGTTGAAGATCCAATAAGCGGTGAATACACGTTAGAAGTGTCTTCACCGGGATTAGATAGAAGGCTGTTTCGATTAGAACATTACGCTGCGTTTGCAGGATCGGATGTAAAAATCTCATTGAAGCGGCCTTACGAGGGCTCCCGTAAGTATAAAGGGCGTCTACAGGGAATCGAGGGAGATGAGGTGGTTCTTTATAAGGACGGCGAAGAGTTCCTTTTTCCCTTTGAAGAGATTGATAAGGCAAACGTAGTTCCTGACTTCAGTGCGTCGGGTGGGGCTAAGCAATGAGCAAAGAAATACTATTAGTTGTAGAGTCTGTTTCTAACGAGAAAGGTGTGTCGGAAGACATCATCTTTGACGCGCTCGAGTTGGCTCTCGCCACCGCAACCAAGAAACGCTACGACGAGGAAGTCGAGCTGCGTGTCTCTATTGACAAGGAGTCTGGCGAATATGACACCTTCCGTTACTGGGATGTCATAGCCGACGATGAGGAAATGGAGTTTCCGGCTGCACAGCTCACGCTGACCGAAGCCAAGGAGAAAGACGCCAGCCTCGAGATCGGTGGACGTTATGAAATCCCGGTTGAGTCTGTCGAATTTGGCCGCATCGCAGCGCAGACCGCAAAGCAGGTCATCGTCCAGAAGGTACGTGAAGCCGAAAGGGCGCAGATTGTTGACGCCTATCGCAGCCGTGTTGGTGAGCTCGTCAACGGCCAGGTAAAGAAAGTCACACGTGAAGCCGTCATTGTTGACCTTGGTAATAACGCGGAAGCCATACTGCCACGTGAAGAGTGGATCCCCCGCGAAACTTTCCGCATCGGCGATCGCCTGCGAGGCCTGTTGGAAGAAGTGCGCCCTGAAGCGCGCGGTCCTCAGCTGGCGCTCACCAGGACTTCGGCGCATGTTTTGGTAGAGCTGTTCAAGATCGAAGTACCCGAGATTGCTGACGGCGTTATCGAAATTCTTGGATGTGCCCGTGATCCGGGTTCGCGCGCAAAGATTGCAGTAAAAACCAATGACGGTCGTATTGACCCGGTTGGTGCCTGCGTTGGTATGCGTGGCTCACGCGTGCAGGCCGTATCAAATGAACTCGGTAACGAGCGCATCGACATCGTGCCCTGGGATGACAACGTTGCCCAGCTTGCTATCAATGCGATGGCGCCGGCAGAAGTCGTGTCCATCGTGGTCGATGAAGAAACACGCAGCATGGACATTGCGGTATCTGAAGAGAACCTTGCGCAGGCTATCGGTCGTGGTGGCCAGAACGTCAAGCTCGCGAGTGAGTTGACGGGTTGGGAACTCAACATCATGACCGAAGAAGAAGCCGCTGAGAAACATGAAGCGGAAGCTGGCACGATCATCGAGAATTTCATGGAGCAGCTCGATGTGGATGAGGACGTTGCCATCGTGCTGGTGGAAGAAGGCTTCACCACGCTCGAAGAGGTTGCCTACGTGCCCATCGAGGAAATGATCGCCATCGAAGGATTTGATGAAGAGATTGTTGATGAGCTCCGTGCCCGTGCCAAGAATGCGCTCACGACACTTGAGCTGGCGAGTGAAGAAGAGCTCGGCAACGTGGAACCGGCGGAAGACCTCCTGACAATGGACGGCATGGATCGTCGATTGGCTTACCAGCTTGCAGGCATGGGTATTGTCACAATGGAAGACCTGGCGGAACAGGCGATTGATGACCTGCTCGATGTGCCGGAAATGACCGAGGAACGCGCTGGCGAGCTGATCATGACGGCGCGAGCCCCATGGTTTGAAGAAGAATCCGAAACGGAAGAAGTAGACTAGTCCCGCCGCAAATGACGGGATCTGGATTTGATAGAACGAACGGGCCTTGGAAGAAGATGTAAACGACATTTTTACCAGGACCATAGAAGAGACAGGATAGTAAATGGCTGAAGAAACGGTAGGACAGCTGGCCGAGACGGTAGGAACACCGCTCGAGCGTCTTTTGCTTCAGATTGAAGAAGCAGGGCTACCCCAGAGATCAGCTGGCGACTCGATAAAAGAAGACGAAAAAGAAAAGCTACTTGCTTTCCTGAAGAAGAGTCATGGTGAAGAAGAAGGCGCGCCCAAGAAAATCACCCTGAAGCGTCGTACGCTTTCAACCCTCAAAACAGGTGGATCTGCTGGCCGTGGTCGAACGGTAAACGTTGAGGTTCGCAAGAAGCGTACCTACGTACGTCGCACTACTGCCGAGCCGGAAGAAGCACCGGCAGAAGCGCCCGTAGCTGCTGTAGAAACTCCAGGGAAGACCGAGACGGTCGCTGAGGCGCCTCCAGCGCCTGCGCCCGCACCAACCCGATCAATTGCGACGGATGATGCTGAACGCAAGCGCCAGGAAGCTGCGGCTCAGCGCCTGAAGGAAATCGAAGAGAAAAAGGCTGCTGACGAAGAGCGCAAGCGCAAGGAAGCCGAGGAAGCTGAAAAGAAAGCTGAGGAAGAAAAGGCCAAGCAAGCCAAGGCTGCTGAAGCAGCCGAAGAGAGCAAAGTCAGCTCACGCAAGGACAAGCGTGACCGCCACGACCTCGACACCGAAGATCTGCAGCAGAAAAAATCCGAGCACGGTAATCGTAAGCGTCGTGTAGAAGAGTTGACGGGTGAAGACCTGCTCGATCTTGATGCGATTGTCGAGCCGGCTGCTGAAGAAGAGGAAAAGACTGAAGCAACACTGGGTCTCAGCTCTCCCCGCACACGCCGTGGTTCAGGCAAACCTGCAAAACAACACAAGTTCAACGCGCCGACCGAAGAGATTAAGCGTGAAGTTGAACTCGGTGAGCACATCACCATTCAGCAGCTTTCCCAGAAGATGTCGGTCAAGGCGACTGATGTCATCAAGACGTTATTCAGCCTTGGCATCATGAAGACCATCAACGAGGCGATTGACCAGGAGACAGCAACGCTGGTGGTCGAGGAGTTTGGTCACTCGGTCAAGCTGATTGATGCGGACGAGGTTGAGAAAACCCTCGAGGACGAACTGGTCTACGAAAATGAAGCGGAAACCCGAGCACCGGTCGTGACGGTGATGGGTCATGTTGACCACGGCAAAACGTCGCTGCTCGACTACATTCGCAGTTCACGCGTGGCAAGCGGTGAAGCAGGCGGTATCACCCAGCACATCGGTGCCTACCGTGTAGATACCGATCATGGTGAGATCTGCTTTATTGATACGCCGGGCCACGCTGCGTTTACTGCAATGCGTGCGCGCGGAGCCAACGCGACGGACATTGTTATCCTTGTTGTAGCTGCTGACGATGGCGTTATGCCGCAGACGGAAGAAGCGATTCAGCACGCGAAAGGCGCTGAAGCGCCGATTGTTGTTGCCGTCAACAAGATTGATAAAGAAGGCGCCGATCCTGATCGAGTAAAGAACGAACTCGCAGCACGTGACGTCATCCCGGAAGACTGGGGTGGAGACACACAGTTTATCCAGGTCTCTGCGATCACAGGGGAAGGTATTGAAGATCTCCTCGAAGCGATCCTGTTGCAGGCGGAACTGCTGGAACTGACGGCCGTTAATGACGGCCCGGCCCAGGGTATCGTCATTGAATCTGAACTGGATAAAGGCAAGGGCCCTGTAGCAACGCTGCTGGTCCAGAACGGTACGCTGAAACAGGGCGACATCATCGTCGCTGGTCAGCAGTTTGGTCGCGTGCGCGCACTTAATGACGAAAGCGGCAAGATGGTTAAGATCGCCGGTCCGGCAACGCCTGTGGCGGCGCTGGGGTTAAACGGCACGCCGGATGCTGGTGACAGCTTCATGGCAACCAAGGACGAAAAGCGTGCTCGTGAGGTTGCTGAGTTCCGCGCCGATCGGGCCAACCAGGCACGACTCAATACCGGCACCAGCCTCGACAGTCTGTTCGAAAACTTTGGTGCAGAAGAAGTTAAGTCCCTGAACGTGGTTGTAAAAGCTGATGTGCGCGGTTCGCTTGAGGCGATCGTATCTGCACTGAACGACATCGGTAATGAAGAAGTAAAAGTTAACGTTGTCATGCAGGGTGTTGGTGGTATTGCTGAATCTGACGCCACCTATGCAGTGACCGCGGGTGCAGTGGTATTTGGATTCAACGTCCGGGCTGATAACGCAGCCAAGAAGGTCATCGAATCCGAAGGACTGGACCTTCGTTACTACAAGGTAATCTACGATCTCGTTGATGATGTGAAGGCGGCACTCTCCGGTATGTTGAGCCCGGAGGTGAGGGAAGAAATTGTTGGCATCGCAGAGGTTCGCGATGTCTTCCAGTCCAAGAAGTTGGGCAGTATCGCAGGCTGTATGGTTATAGATGGCACAGTCTCAAGGGCCAAGAAGATCAGGGTGCTTCGAGACAATATCGTCATTTATGAAGGTGAACTCGAGTCTTTACGCCACTTTAAAGATGAAGTGGAAAATGTATCGAGTGGTACTGAGTGTGGTATTGGCGTCAAGAATTACAATGACTTTAAGGTTGGAGACCAGATCGAGGTCTTCGATACTAAAGAAGTTGCACGGGAGCTGTAGGGAGACACCCCTTCCCCCGAGGACAACATGCCCAGAGAATTCAGCAGAGGAAGAAAGGTCGCTGACCTTATCCAACGGGAACTTGCGACCCTTATTCAGCGGGAAATCAAGGATCCCCGAATTGGCATGGTGACGATCAATGAGGCAACTGTCAGCCGCGATCTTGCCTTTTCGGATGTCTACTTCACCGTACTCGGTAGCGACAACACGGAAGAAGTGGAAGAAGTGCTGAACCAGGCGAGCGGATTCCTGCGCTCGCAACTGGCAAAGGTACTGAACACAAGGACAACGCCAAAACTGCGTTTCCACTATGACAACACCATTGCCAACGCCGCGCGT
The DNA here is from genome assembly GCA_963921285.3 of Pseudomonadales bacterium. Lineage (GTDB taxonomy): Bacteria > Pseudomonadota > Gammaproteobacteria > Pseudomonadales > Azotimanducaceae > UBA9659. The sequence goes on along the minus strand of CAWUFD020000015.1, from coordinate 2,317,445 downwards.
CTTGATGAAGCAATAGATGCAGCCAGGGCGCGCGACAGCGATGATGAGTCTGACGACGCGCCGGAGACCGGGCAGTAATGGGGCGGCGCCAGAAAAAGGGCAGGGATGTCAGCGGTATATTGCTGCTGGACAAACCCGCCGGAATGACTTCTAATGCCGCGCTACAAATGGTGAAGCGGAGTTTCAAGGCCGCTAAAGCCGGGCACACAGGGTCGCTCGACCCGCTTGCGACGGGTGTTTTACCGATCTGTTTCGGTGAGGCAACCAAGTTCTCCCAGTTCCTGCTGGATGCTGACAAGCACTATCTCGCGACCATTAAACTCGGTGTTACAACCGAAACCGGCGATTCTGATGGTGAAATCAGGGAACGCCGTGAAGTACCGGCCCTGACCGAGAAGAGCCTTGAATGTGTGCTCGACAAGTACCGCGGAGACATCCTGCAGGTACCGTCGATGTACTCGGCGCTCAAGGTTGATGGCCAGCCGCTCTATAAACTTGCGCGCCAGGGTATTGAAGTAGAGCGTAAGGAGCGGCCGATAAGTATTTACTCGCTCAACGTGATTGAGCGAAAGGACGATGAGCTAACCCTCGACGTCCGTTGCAGCAAAGGTACCTATGTACGTTCGGTGGCAGAAGATATTGGTGAGGACCTGGGCTGTGGAGCCCATGTTACCGCCCTCCGGCGACTTGGTGCCGGACCCTTTGGTGCTGATGAACTCATCACCATCGAAGCAGTTGAGCAGATTGCTGAACTGGAAGAAAAGGACTCCCTGCTGTTGCCTGTGAGCGCAGCGGTGCAGGACTGGCCTTCAGTTGAATTAACTGAGTTAACCGCGTCTTACCTGCGACAGGGTCAACCTGTGCAGATATCAAACGCACCAACCGAAGGCTGGGTCAGTATTTTCTCGGAATCTGAAGACGACGATGAGTTTCTCGGTGTCGGCGAGATCCTGGGAGATGGAAGAGTAGCGCCACGACGTTTGGTTGTGACGCAGTAAGCGTCAGTTGCAGGCATTGGTTTAGGCATCAGCTGACACACATTTAACCTGTCGGGGCATCTATAAATATGCGTGGATGTTCCCGTTTCATTAACGGTCGCTTAGACCAAACGGCATATTATTTGGAGTTAATAAATTATGGCTTTATCTACAACACAAAAGGCTGAAATCGTTAAGGAGTATGGTGCTTCGGAAAATGACACCGGGTCACCTGAGGTTCAGATTGCATTATTGACCGCAAACATTGAACAACTGCAATCTCACTTCAAGGAGCACAACCATGACCATCACTCGAGGGTCGGTTTGCTTCGGATGGTCAGCCAGAGAAGAAAACTGCTGAACTACCTGAGAAACAAAAGCACTGATCGGTATTCATCGATCATCAAGAAGCTGGGTCTCAGGCGATAGATCGGCACACCAGCATACCCATAGGGGGTCTGCTGGGATTAATTGGAGAATATAGTGAGTTATGTAAGTAAAAAGTTCACGTACGGTGAACACGAAGTAATTATGGAAACTGGCAAGGTTGCGAGACAAGCAACCGCTGCCGTCATGGTCACCATGGCCGATACAACTGTGCTTGTGTCTGTTGTGGGTCGCAAAGACGCCAAAGATGGCCAGGACTTCTTCCCACTGACGGTCAACTACGAAGAAAAGACCTATGCAGCAGGTAAGATCCCTGGTGGTTTCTTCAAGCGTGAAGGTCGCCCTTCCGAGAAAGAAACCCTGACGTCCCGCCTGATTGACCGTCCTATTCGTCCGCTGTTCCCGAAAGGGTTCATGAACGAAGTACAGGTAACCTGCCAGGTCGTATCTGCCAACAAGGATATCGATCCGGACATTCCTGCAATGATCGGTACCTCCGCTGCCCTGACCCTGTCAGGTATCCCTTTTGCTGGCCCGATTGGTGCGGCGCGGGTTGGCTTTACAGCCGACGGCTACCTCCTGAATCCAGGTTATGAGGCTCTCGAGGGCTCAGAACTGGATATGGTTGTTGCAGGTACGGAATCTGCCGTGCTGATGGTTGAGTCTGAAGCGAATGAGCTGACAGAAGACCAGATGCTGGGCGCGGTACTGTTTGCGCACCAGGAAATGCAGACGGTCATTAACGCGGTTAATGAACTGAAGGCAGAAGCGGGCAAAGAGGCCTGGGAATGGCAGGCACCTGCAGAAAATACACCGCTGATCGAAGCGGTAAGCAGCGCATTTGCAGAAGAGATTGCAGCAGCCTACCGCATCACTGAAAAGATGCAGCGACAGGATCGCCTGTCCGAGCTGCGTGATCAGGCGATTGAGCAGCTTTCTTCCGACGAAGGTGACGCGGACGAAGTATCCAGCGTATTTGGCAGCATCGAGAAGAAGACGGTACGACGTGCCATCGTTGACGGCCAGCCACGAATCGACGGTCGTGATACCAAGACGGTTCGTAACATCGATGTTGAAGTTGGCGTACTTGCAAAAGCGCACGGTTCAGCACTGTTTACACGCGGCGAAACCCAGGCGCTGGTTTCAACCACGCTTGGTTCAATGCGTGACTCTGCGATCATTGATGCCCTGCAGGGTTCCTATCGCGATTCTTTCCTGCTGCACTACAACTTCCCGCACTACTCTGTTGGTGAAACCGGTTTCTCCGGTGGTCCTAAGCGTCGTGAGATTGGTCACGGTCGTCTTGCTCGTCGCGGTGTTGCGGCGGTACTGCCAAAGTCTGAAGACTGGCCCTATACCACGCGTGTCGTTTCGGAGATCACAGAATCAAACGGTTCTTCATCCATGGCCTCAGTGTGTGGTGCATCACTTGCACTGATGGATGCTGGTGTGCCACTGAAGGCGCCAGTAGCCGGTGTAGCAATGGGTCTGGTTCTGGACGGCGAGGACTTTGCTGTCCTGACCGATATCCTCGGTGACGAGGATCATCTCGGTGATATGGACTTCAAGGTTGCCGGTACTGAAACAGGCGTAACCGCACTGCAGATGGATATCAAGATCCAGGGTATTACCGAGCAGATCATGGAGACGGCCCTTGGCCAGGCTCGTGATGCGCGCTTGCATATCCTTGGTGAAATGAACAAGGTGATTGGTAAGTCTCGTGAAGATGTTTCCGAGAACGCACCTGCCATGGTGACCATCAAGGTTGACCCGGACAAGGTTCGCGACGTTATCGGTAAGGGTGGTGCAACCATCCGCTCGATTACTGAAGATACTGGTGCTTCCATCGACATCGAAGACGACGGCAGCATCACCATCTTTGGTGAAGATGCTGATTCACGTGATCGCGCAGTTGCCCATATCGAGGCAATTACTGCAGAAGCTGAAGTTGGCCAGATCTACACTGGTAAAGTTGTGAAGATCGCAGACTTTGGTGCCTTCGTTAACATCCTGCCCGGTAAGGACGGCCTTGTGCATATCTCCCAGATTGCCAAGGAGCGTGTTGAGAAGGTGACCGACTACCTGAGCGAAGGCCAGGAAGTAGATGTCCTGGTGCTCGACGTGGATCGTGGTCGTATCAAGCTCTCCATGAAGGAGCTGATCAAGGACGACGATGCTGACGGCAACGTGGCTGAAGATTCTGCGAGTGACGACGAAGAATCTGAAGAAGTTGCAGGTTAACCGCCGCTACAAGTGGTACAGAAAAACGGCCCTGGTGCCGTTTTTTTGTGCCCTTTTTTTGTCGGAAGTCTACGCCGGCCCGTTTTCCTGGCCGATTAAATGTCCGGATGGCAGCAAGGACAGCTGTATTATGCGGACCGGGCTGCCAGACGTGCAATCACGCAACCAGGCATACAACTGTAATGCGCCTGGGTACCTCGGACACACAGGCACTGATTTTTCAACGGACCCGCGGTCAACAGCGCTAGGGACAGAGATTGTCGCTGCCGCTGCGGGGGTGGTGTGGTTCGCGAGTGACGGCAAGTATGACGACTGCCCCTCTGATCATCCTGATTGTGTGCGCCTTGGAAAAGCAGCAGAAGAGTTTGCGCCTGGATTGAGCCGTGGCGTGCGTACGTGCCAGCAACTCAGGAAACGCCCCGGTTGCAGGAATGACCTCAGCCCGTGCTACTGGTGTTTTGATGGCGGCAACCAGGTGGTGATCGGCCATGAACAGCTCGATGGCATCTTTGCCACCTACTATGCCCACATGAAAACCAACTCTGTGCGGGTTCGTGTTGGACAAAAAGTGGAACGCGGACAGGTACTTGGCCTGGTGGGTAGTTCAGGCAGGAGTACAGCGCCGCATCTCCACTTTGAGGTCTGGGGGCAGGGTTATTACCAGGCTCTCGATCCCTGGGCTGGAAAATGCGGGCCGAACACCGGGCCTTCTCTCTGGCTCGATGAGGGTGAAGACAGCGGCCACTGGGATAGGCCGCCCCCGCCAAAGAAAAAACAACGCAGCTTCTCCCAGTTTGACTAGTATCCAACTGCTACATAGCCAGAACTAACGACTAAATTCAGGCGCCTGCGGTTGGACTATTGCTGATCAGGTCATCGACCACACCTGGATCAGCCAGCGTGCTGGTATCACCAAGGTTATCAAGCTCATTCTCGGCAATCTTTCGGAGGATTCGCCGCATGATTTTGCCCGAGCGCGTCTTGGGTAATCCCGGTGCCCACTGCAGGATATCCGGCTTTGCTATTGCGCCGATCTCCGTTCGCACCAGTTGCTCCAGCTCAGCACGTAAGTCATCTGTCCCCTCAATGTCGTGCATCAGCGTGACAAACGCATAGATGCCCTGGCCTTTCACATCATGCGGATAACCAACAACCGCGGCTTCGGCCACCGAGTCGTGCAGGACCAGCGCACTCTCAACTTCTGCTGTACCCATGCGGTGACCTGAGACGTTAAGCACGTCATCAACGCGGCCGGTTATCCAGAAATATCCATCCTCGTCCCTGCGTGCACCGTCGCCGGTAAAGTAGTAGCCCGCGTAGGTTGAGTAGTAGGTCTCAAAACAGCGCTGGTGATCGCCGTAGACGGTTCTGATCTGGCCAGGCCAGCTGCCTGAGATAGCGAGATTGCCTGAACCAGCGCCTTCGATCTCCTTGCCGTCGGCATCCAGCAACACGGGTTTCACGCCGAAGAATGGTCGTGTGGCGGAACCCGGTTTCAGCGCGGTTGCGCCTGGTAACGGGGTAATCATGATGCCGCCGGTCTCCGTCTGCCACCAGGTGTCAACAATGGGGCTGCGTTCGTCTCCCACCACGTGGTAATACCACTCCCATGCCTCGGGGTTGATAGGCTCTCCTACACTGCCAAGCAGGCGCAGGCTCTTGCGGGATGTGCTGGTGACAAACTCGTCCCCCTGACCCATGAGCGCCCTGATGGCAGTGGGTGCGGTATAGAAGATATTGACGTTGTGTTTGTCGACGACCTGCCAGCAGCGCGATGCGTCTGGATAGGTGGGTACACCTTCGAACATCAGCGTAACTGCACCATTGGCGAGTGGGCCGTAGACAATGTAGGAGTGGCCGGTCACCCAGCCAACGTCTGCAGTACACCAGTAGATATCGCCTTCGTGATAGTCGAACACATACTTGTGGGTCATCGTGGCATGCAGCAAGTAACCGCCTGTGGTGTGCAATACGCCCTTTGGCTTGCCGGTTGAACCCGACGTGTAGAGGATGAAAAGCGGATCCTCGCTATCCATCTGCTCAGCTTCACAGTCGGCTGACGCGGCCTCGGTTGCTTCGTGGTACCAGATGTCCCGGTTGTTGGTCCAGTTGATGTCGCCGCCGGTACGTTTCACCACGACAACGGTGGAAACATTCGGACAGCCGGCCAGCGCCTCGTCGGTGTTCGCCTTGAGTGGTATCGGGCGCCCGCCGCGTACGCCCTCGTCAGCGGTGATGACAGTCTGGCAGTCGGAATCCAGAATTCGATCCTGCAGTGCCTGCGGAGAGAAGCCACCAAACACGACCGAATGGATGGCACCAATACGGGCGCAGGCCAGCATCGCGTAAGCAGCCTCCGGTATCATCGGCATGTAAATGCAGACCCGGTCACCTTTGCTGACGCCGCGATCTTTCAGTACGTTGGAAAGCCGGCAGACGTGTTCGTGAAGTTCCCGGTAGGTGATCGTGAGATCATCCGACGGATCATCACCTTCCCAGATGATTGCAGTCTGGTCGCCGCGTAACTCGAGGTGACGATCGACGCAGTTGTAACACGCATTCAACTTGCCATCGATGAACCATTTGGCTTCGCCCTTATGAAAATCAGCTTCATTGAGTTTTGACCAGGGTTCAAACCAGGTCAGGAATTCGTCGGCTTTCTGTGACCAGAATTCTTCAGAACGATTGATGGAAGCATCGTACATCGCAAGATACTGGTCGTTGCGAATGTGGGCGTGGTTCTCGGTCTCTTTGCTGACTGGGTAGAGCTTATCCTCAGACATTGAAGTTCCCTTAAGCTGTAACAAAAAGGGTAGGGTGCCACATTTAGCGCGGGCGGGAAATCCGCTAGAGGTTACCAGTGGTTGCCGGGATTACTGATGAAGTTGCCGTCCTGTGGATTCTTCTTGTTGCGATTGCGGTTTCGGTTACGTTTGCGCTTTTTCTTCTGGTTGTTCTGACCGGCCTGCTTCTTCAACTCATCGCGTCGTTCAGGCGTTGCTTCCTGGTACTCGGTCCACCATTCGCCGAGATTGCGTGTTTTCTCACCGGCATCTTCCCTCAGTAACAGGAAGTCGTAGGCTGCGCGAAAACGCTTATGACCCATGAGAATGTCGGGTTTGTTGCCGAAGCGTGCGCCGAGTCGAAATTGCAGGAACCAGATATCCCTGATCGGTCCTGAGAACCGACGGGGGATGGAGGTAAACAACTGCTGCTTGCTGATGATGTTGGATGCGGCCTCATTTGATGCGGCCACGTGCGTGGCTCCCTCATCCTGCAGGCGCTCTTTTTCCGCAACAAACGGGTACCAGAACATGGCGGCATAAACGAAAGCGGGTGTGACCGGCATGTCATCCGCGATCCGCCGGTCCGTGCTGGCGAGCGCAAGCTCTACCAGCTCATCGGTGCTGGCGGTTTCCATGGATCGCATGGAATCCGGAAACATCCAGCCATACAAGTCGTATTCCTTGAGGCCATTAAATGCGGCCACGGCGTAACCTGAAAGGAACAGCTTGAGCACTTCTTCGAACAGTCTCGCTGGCGCAACATCCTGAATGAGGTAGCCGATTGAACGAATCGCCTCGGCGGTTTCGTCGTCTATGTCGAATCCGAGCTTTGCCTTGAATCGAATTGCCCGCAGCATGCGGACTGGATCTTCCCGAAAACGCTCCTCCGGGGACCCGATGGTCCGAATCGTCTTACTTTCGATGTCGGCATGACCATCGGCCAGGTCTATCAGCTCTTTTGTGCTGGGTTTGTAGTACAGGGAGTTGATTGCGAAGTCCCGTCTGAATACATCCTCTTCAAACGTGCCGTAGATGTTGTCAGAGACGGTCATGCCTGAGTCGGTATGGTTCTCGTCGTACTTGTCTTCATGCGGACCACGGAACGTGGTGACCTCGACAATCTCCCGACCAAATCGAACGTGCACGATTCGAAACCGTTTGCCAACGATGCGTGAGTTTCGGAACAGGTCACGTACATCATCCGGGTGTGCGTCTGTAGCAACATCAAAGTCTTTTGGAGAGCGGCCCAGCAATATGTCGCGCACGCAACCACCTACCAGGAAAGCCTGGTAACCGTGTTCGTTAAGTCTGCTGACTACTTTTAGTGCGTTGACGCTGATCTTGCTTTCGTCAATTTGCGAAGACGGGAGATTCATTCGCGATGACAGTGCAGGTACATCTGGGTCATGTTCTACAAACAACCTTTGGTTGCGCTGAGTTTAACAAATTGCGGGGGAACGTCGGGGGTGGCGCTTTTTCTTTTGCGCAAAGAAAAATGGGAAAAGCGAACTTTTCCCATTTAGCGAGCCAGAATATTCTTCTTCTTATCTTTCTTATTGTTTTTATTCTATTGCCCCTGACCGTGAGGTCTGAGGCGAAACCAGTTATTAGTATTCTGTGCTGTTTTTATTGTTTTATTTACTGGCAGGGACACTATCCCAGAAACTGTTATCGTTTGACAACCGTAATAAAAACAATGACTTAGAAATTTGATGCGTTGGTGAGTGCTGAAAAGTGTTACCGAACGTAACGATGGGTGGGCGCATAGGTAACATGGCGACTCAAAAGCCGGAAATCTGCTGAAATCGGACGCAGATTAAGATTGTGTTAGGAGAAAAATCAGCGTTTTCTTGAGCGTTCCCGGGGAATATTCAGCTTCTGTCTTTTTTGCCAGAGACTCTTGCGACTGATCCCGAGTTTCTGTGCGATTTCTGTTTCGGTCATATGGTCCTGGTTTTCCAGGACAAACTTCTGGAAGTAATCTTCAAGCGATACGTTCTCTGCATCGGCCTCGGTGCCGGGCAGCTTTGTTGGTGAAGATTTTTCGAGTGCAAGCAGGTCAGCTTCAATCAGGTCGCCGTCGCAGAGGATCACCGCTCGCTGAATCGCGTTTTCAAGTTCGCGGATGTTGCCCGGCCACTCGTATTTTTCTATGTGGGCCAATGCGTCGTCTGAAAATGCCAGCTCGCCCTTGTTATGTATAACCGCATCACGCTCAAGGAAGTGTCGCGCGAGTAACAGCAGATCATCGCCGCGCTCGCGTAGTGGTGGCAGTGATAACTTCACCACGTTGAGGCGGTAGTAGAGATCCTCCCTGAACTCACCGTTGGCAACCAGGACCTGCAGGTTACGGTGTGTTGTCGCAATCAGTCGTACTGAGACTTTACGGGTTTCAACGCTGCCGATGCGACGTACCTCACTTTCCTGCAGCACCCGCAGCAAGCGCGCCTGGGCTTCCAGTGGCAGTTCGCCAATTTCATCCAGGAACAACGTACTTCCATCGGCTGCTTCAACCAGCCCAACCCTTGCGGTATCAGCGCCGGTAAAGGCACCTTTTTCGTGCCCAAACAGTTCGGATTCGATAATGGTGTCTGGGATGGCTGCGCAGTTCAGGGAAATCATCTGCCTGTCTGATCGGTTACTGGCCTCGTGTATGGCGCGAGCTACCAGTTCCTTACCGGTGCCGGATTCTCCCTCAATTAAAACGTTAGAATCCGTTGGCGCGACTTTACCAAGTTGTTGGTCAAGATCCCGGATCTCCTTGCACTCGCCCAACATGGTGATTTCGGTGCTGGGCACATCACGGGTAAGTTCCTTGACCGTTGCCAGCAATTCATCAAAGTCGAAGGGTTTGGCGATATAGTCGACAGCGCCAAGCTTCATGGTATCGACAGCAGAGCGCAGGCTGGCGTAGCTCGTCATGACCAGGACCGGAACGCCTGGCGCTAACGCAATAATATCGGTACCACTCGCACCCGGCAGACGCAGGTCCGTGATAATTAGGGAAAAGGCCATCAAATCATGTTTGATAGCTTCTTTGACGCTTCCAGCTTCGCAGACTTTATAGTTGTGATTCTCGAGGAATTTTTTTAGTGATGAGCGAATTACAGACTCGTCTTCAACGATCAGTATATTTTGGCTGCTCATTAAAGAGTGGGTAACACTATGTAAGTCATGAACTTACCACTTTTTTCAGCTCCGTGTAAGCGCACCAGGCATGGCTGTTTGCCGCTCTTCAGCCGGCCCTTCGGCACGAGGCAGGGAGATGGTAACGATATTGCCGCGTGGTGAGTTTGCTGAGACACTGATGTGACCGCTGTGCTCGGCGATGATGGTTGAAACGATCGCGAGACCAAGGCCGGTACCCACACCCGGGTCTTTGGTCGTGAAGAAAGGGTCAAAAATGTCGTCGAGGCGATGCCTCTCGATACCATGGCCTTCATCTGTGACAAGGATCCTGATGTTATCGTCCGCATCGCCGTCGCCATAGGCAGATTGACTCGTGATGATCACTGAACCGCCTTCGTCCGACGCATCAAGGGAGTTGGAAAGAATGTTAACAAATACCTGGGCAAGCCTCTGGGGGTCTCCCATCACCTTCAAGCCGTGCCTGACAGAGTTGGTCAGCAGTACATCCTTGCGATTCTCCAGCGACAGCAGTGTGATTGCCTCATCAATACAGCGATGAATCTCGACCGGGATCAGGTTTCTGGCAGCGTCAGGCTTACCGCCGTGGGCAAAAGACATAAGCGTCTGCAGAATGGATGAGACACGGTCTGTCTGAACCAGTATCTGGTTTGAGACCTCCTGCAGGTTGTCATCCTCAAAGTCCATCCGAAGGTTCTGTGCCAGGCATGCGATACCGGTAACGGGATTACCAATTTCATGGGCCACACCGGCGGCCAACTGGCCGATAGACGCCAGCCTTTCCTTGTGCATGAGCTGTGCTTCCAACTGCTGTGTCTCAGTGAGGTCTTCAATCACGATAACAAGGTGATCGCCAGGGTCGCTGCCCATGACCGCTGCCTTGTGCAGATTCAGGAACATGGGTGTTTCGGTGCTGGCCAGATGATGTCGAAGCAGGTTGGTCGCTTCGCCGTAGATGAACTTGTTAAGGAGTTCCTGCCAGGGCTCAGGCAGGTCGATTGTCCTGAGACCAGTTGCCGAATCACTGGTCACGCCGGTCAGTTGTTCCATCGCCTTGTTCCAGCCCCGTATCGTCATGCTGCGATCAATGCTGCATACCGCTGTGGGCAGATCGTGCAGCGTCTGGCGATGCAGTCGGCGCAGTTCGTTCAATTCAGCAGCAAGACCCGTCAACTGGTTCTGGTAGGCCTCAAGGTGGGATTCAAGTACATGTACCCGGCCGCCGGAATCGTCACTTCTCACCAGCGGCAACACTCGGCGAATAATACGGTGGGCAATGGTCTGCCCCACAACGCTGGCGAGGTTGGTTTCCATCTGGGTGCGAAGCTGGCTCAGGGCGTATGGCCTGACCTCGTCCGGCTTATAACGTAGTTCTGACAGTGCGAGGTTTACCTGGCTGCTCGAAGCTCGATCACCGAGTTCGCTGGCGAGCAGCGTCTGCATTTCCGGAACAGACTTGGCTTCAAGCTGTACCGGCAGGAGTAGTGTGTCTCGTGACATGCAGACGAGCGCTGCATAACTTTCTTCTGAACTCTGTTTTGTAAACAGGGAGACCAGCACCAGCATCGCAGAGTTAAGTGCAAGAGAACCCCAGATGACAGTGCCCCATGCAGTGTCGCTGGTCGAGAGCAATTCGCGGCCAGGCACGTCGAACGGCAGTGGCAGGAAGGCCAGCAGCCACACTAGAAATCCGGCACTGACGCCGGCTAGCAGGCCGTAGCGGTTGGCGTGACGCCAGTAAAACACAGCGAGCAGAGCGGGCAGGAACTGTGCGGTGGCGATGCAGGCAATAACACCGATCGTCATCATGCCCTGGTCTGCAGTAAAAAACTTGTGAACAACATAGGCTGCAACAATGATGGTCGCGATCAGAAGACGCCTGGTGTTGAGCAGTTGGGAATAAAAATTGCCGCCGACAATGGGGCGCGTGAGTGGCAGCAGGATGTGGTTCTGGGTCATCGTTGCCAGCGCAAGCGTTGTTACGATAAGTACACCGCTCGATGCGGCCAGTCCGGCAAGAAAGGCGATGAGCGCGAGGCCTTCAACTTCAACCGCTGCTGCAATGGCGATGGGAAAGAGCGCCGGTTCTGGTGATACGCCCAGTTTTAACGCCGCCCAGATCAGGGGTGGAATACACAAACTGGTCAACAGGAGGTAAAGCGGCAGTCCCCATCTTGCTGTCTGCAAGGTGGTTTCATCTTCATTCTCTGTGATCAACATGTGGTAGATGTGCGGCATGGTCACACTGGCTGCAAAGAATATGAGCAGCAGCGAACGAGAGGCACCTGCCGAAAGCGTTGTCTCAGTTTCCCTGAGAAGATCTCCATGGCTGTTAACCCAGGCGAACATCGCGCCGGGGTTCTCAAACACGACGAGCGTTGCAACCACGGCAACTGCCAGCAGCGCGAGTAGCTTTATGATCGATTCAAGACCAATGGCAAGTATCAGCCCAGGGTGTTTGTCCCGCGTTGACAGGTGGCGTGCGCCAAACAGGATTGCAAACAGGGTCATCGTTGCGCAGAAGATGGCAGAAAAGATGTCCTGTGAAAGATCCTGGTTCAGCGCATGCATGGTCACGGAAACCGCATGTATCTGCAGTGCCAGCAACGGCAGCAGCCCCACCAGCATGAGCAATGTGATCAGGCCGCCGACCCAGGGCGCGGGATAACGAAATGCAAAAAGGTCGGCGATGGATCCGAGCTTGTGGTCCAGCGCGACGCGGGAAAGTGGTGCAAAGATAAAACCTGCGGCGATAAAGGCAGCTGAAATTCCAAGGAAATAGAGCAGGAAGTTGCCGCCAAAATAGTAGGCGGATTCGAGCGCACCAAACACGGCGAGCGCACCAGCCACAACGGCGAGCGACAACATCCTGGTAAAGGGGTGTGTTGCGACTCGCTGAGGAATGATGCCCCTTTCAGTCGCGTAGGCCGAGCCGAACAGGATCGCGAGGTAAGTCAGGCAGAGCGTGAACAGCTGTGTCAGGCTGAGCATGTCAGGGCGAGTCCCGATCCTCACCTGCACGGCGACTCTCACGTTGCGAGAGGTGCAGGATAAGGCAGAGTGCAATGAGCAGTACCCAGGGCAGGTAGACCTCAAACCAACCCGGGAAGGAGGCATCCTTCCAGTCTGGAATTGTCGGCACAAACACAAAAATGCCGAGGATCAGGAATGCGATGATTTTCTCGATCATTGCCGGATTCTAAAGAAAAACGCGTCTTTTCACAGTTGCAACGGGGATCAGGACTAGCGCTCGACGATCGATTGGGTGCGGGTAATAGCCTCTGGACGCCAGTCCCGGCTTGCAAGCTCCAGCAGGTCTTCCTTGTTGTGGGCGCCTGTCTGCACGTTCTGGCCGAGCATGGAGAGCGCACGTCTCAATTCAGCCAGGACATCGATTGTTGTTACGGCCGGCGAAAATGACTGTTTGCTGAGCTTATGACCATCCGGGTCTGTGATGACGGGTATGTGCAGGTAGGCGGGCGGAGACAAACCGAGAGCGGAATAAAGCACCAGCTGGCGAGGAGTTGAATCCAGCAGGTCCGCCCCTCGAACAACCTGGTTAACACCCTGGAAGTCGTCATCCGCGACGACTGCGAGCTGGTAGGCAAACAGGTTGTCCTTGCGGCGAATAACAAAGTCACCGATATCAGCAGCCCAGTCGTAAGTCACCGTCCCGTACAATCGATCCTCAAAGCTTAACCGACCGTCAGGTCCCCTTACCCTGATGGCGTAGAGTTTATCGTCTCCCGTTACTGACGCATCCCTGCAGGTGCCGGGGTACACGGCACCCCAGGATTTGCGCGAACAGGTACACCGGTAGGTGATGCCGCTCTGTGTAAGTCGTGATAACAATGTCTCGTAGGCATCGAGACGTGTGCCCTGGAATAGGACGTCGCCATCCCAGCGCATCCCGAACGCACGTAGCTGCGCCATGATCTCGTCAGGTGAAGCAGGGTCTTCCCTCGGCGGATCGAGATCCTCGATCCGCAGCAGCCAGTCACCGTGGTGGTGACGTGCGTCCAGGTAGCTGGCGAGGGCCGCTACCAGTGATCCAAAGTGAAGCGGCCCGGTGGGTGATGGCGCAAATCTACCAACGTAGTTGTTTGCGCCCAACGGTGTTAACCGTGAATCTGCTTTTCCTTGATCTCGTCAAGGGTTTTGCAGTCGATACACTGGGTTGCTGTCGGACGCGCCTCAAGACGTTGTACGCCGATCTCAATCCCGCATGACTCACAATAACCGTAGTCGTCCTGGTCGATCAGTTCGAGCGTGTTGTCGATCTTTCGAATAAGCTTACGTTCACGGTCGCGCGTCTTGAGCTCGAGACTGAACTCTTCTTCCTGGCTGGCACGGTCTGCCGGATCAGGATAATTGGCAGCTTCGTCCTGCATGTGGTTCACCGTACGGTCAACCTCTTCCATCAATTGATGCTTCCAGTCGAGCAGGATCTGTCGGAAATGATCCTTCTGCTCATCGTTCATATAGTCTTCGTTGCGACGTGCCTTGTACGGCTCAAAGGTCGGCTCCGAGGAGATACGCCTGGTTGCCGTTGCATTGGAAGCTTTTTTCTTCGCTGCAGGCTTCTTGGCTGCCGGTTTAGCTGCAGGCTTTTTTGCCGCAGGCTTGGCTGCCGTTTTCTTTGCTGGAGCCTTCTTGGCTGTTGCCTTCTTGGCAGCAGCTTTCTTGGCTGGTGTTTTCGATTTCTTCGCTTTCGCGGTCACCTTAGATTTCTTCCCCGTACTGCTGGTGGTTGACTTCTTGGATTTCGCTGGCGCCTTGGTTTTGGCGCTGGTTTTTGCTTTGGCTTTGGTTGCTGTCTTGGCTTTTGTTTTTGCCTTGGCCTTTGTGGTGGCCTTTGCTTTCGCCTTCGTTTTCGCCTTCACCTTTGCCTTTGTCTTGGCAGGCGCTTTTGTTTTCGCTTTGGGTTTTGCTTTTGCCTTGGCCGCGGTTTTTGCCTTGGCTTTCGCCTTTGGCTTGGCCTTGGCGGCTGTTTTCTTGCGTTTTGCTGCCATCGGTAGGTCCTGGCTGATAAAAACGAGCTGCGAACATTACCAGAACATTGGTCATTCTCCAAGCAAATTAGCGGTGTGCCCAGGGGTGCGTTTTCTGCGGTATGTGTAGGTTATTATCTGGCCTTTTCCGATTGGGATGTGCAGGTGAAGGTAGCGCGCAGGCTGGGTGATATTGAGCCTTTCAAGGTGATGAAGTTATTGGCGCGGGCCAATGAGCTTGGCGATGCCGGACACGATGTGCTGCATCTGGAGGTTGGTGAACCGGACTTTCCAACGCCAGCACCGATAGTGAGGCAGGCAGAGCTCGCGCTCGGCCGTGGCGCGACCAAGTACACCGATGCGCGGGGCATACCGCAGCTAAGAGAGGCAATTGCGCGACACTACCAGGACCGGTTTGGTGTTGATGTCTCGCCGAGCAGGATCTTTGTCACTGCCGGCGCGTCCGGCGGGCTGCTGCTGCTCAGCGCACTCATGATGAACCCGGGTGAAAACCTCTTGATGACAGATCCCGGTTATCCCTGTAATCGACACTTTCTTACCAGCTTTAACGCCGAAGGCCTGCTCATACCGGTAGATTCGAACGATAACTTCCAGCTACGAGCGGAGCACGTGCATGACTACTGGACACAGCAGTCACGCGGCGTGTTGCTGGCATCGCCTGCCAACCCTACTGGTGCGGTGCTCAATGGTGAAGATTTTGTATCGCTCTGTGATGCCGTCGATGCGCATGGCGGCTTTGTTATCACCGACGAAATCTACCAGGGATTGACCTACGAAGAAGGGGCTGACAACACCATCCTTTCGGTGCGCGATGATGCTTTTGTCATCAACAGTTTTTCAAAATACTTTGGCATGACCGGTTGGCGCCTGGGTTGGGTGGTTGTACCGGAGTCTGTTACAACGGAGCTGGAGAAGCTGGCACAGAACCTGTTTATCTGTCCGTCAGCCATTGCGCAGGCGGCTGCAATGGCTGCTTTTTCCAGCAGCGCCTTGGAAATCATGGAAGCCAACAGGCACGAGTTTGCGCTGCGGCGCAACTTCCTGGTGCCAGCGCTAAAAGAAATCGGCTTTTTTGTTGATCACCCACCGGCGGGCGCCTTCTACGTTTATGCCGGGCTGCCCGAAGGGTGTGCGGACAGCGAAACGTTTTGCAGTGATGTTCTCGAGAGGGATTACGTTGCAATCACACCCGGCACTGATTTTGGACATAACCGCGCTGATCAACACGTACGTTTCAGCTATGCGCAGGATATTCCGACGCTGGAGAAGGCGGTGGAACGACTCGCCAGGGTAATGCCATGAAGGGCAATCTCGTCCACGGCACGCTGGTGCGCCGATACAAACGATTCCTCGCCGACGTGATTCTTGATGACGGGCAGGCAGTCACTGTGCATTGCCCGAATACTGGCTCAATGAAGCACTGTGTCGAAACAGGTGCCGAGGTCTGGCTGTCGAGCTCTGACAACCCCAAGCGGAAATACCGCTATACCTGGGAGCTGACGCGCACGTCGCGAGGTCATTTCATCGGCATCAATACAGGTCGTGCCAACCAGATTGTAGAGGAAGGGATCGGGCGCGGCAGAGTTGCTGAACTGGATGGGTATCGACAATGCAGACGGGAGGTCAAATATGGCGATGAAAACTCCCGCATTGATCTGTTTCTCTCTGAACACGACAAGCTTGCCAACACATACGTCGAGGTGAAAAGCGTGACGCTGCTTGAGACACCGGTTTCAAAAGGGATCGGGTACTTCCCTGATGCGATCAGTGAACGTGGTGCCAAGCATCTGCGTGAACTGAAAGGCGTGAGTGAGGCAGGTGACAGGGCAGTGCTGTTTTTCTGTGTGCAACACAGCGGCGTTCGAGAAGTTCGACCGGCTGATCATATTGACCAACGTTACGGTGAACACCTTCGGGAAGCGCTGGCGGCAGGTGTTGAAGTTATCGCCTACAAGGTCAGTTTCAGGGGTAAAACACCCGCGATCGCAGGGGCCTTGCCTGTCGTTGTGCCCTGACAGCTTTGCGTCGAGCAAGCTTCACTCCTGTGCCATCATAGCGGGATGAACCAGCAGAGGTCCGTAACGGGCCTGATACTCTCAAGACAATGGCATGACCGTGACGACGGCCAGTCACTGGTTTACTGGTTGTCTACCGACCAGGGTCCTGTGCGCGCGGAGGTCGTGCAGCAGGAATCGATATTCTTTATCGGCAGCGAAGACCTGCCACGCGTAAAAAAGCTGCTTGATCCTCAACTGCAATGGCGCTACGAGGCGTTGTCACTTAAGACCTTTCACCACGGCCAGCAGCCGGTGCTTGGCTGTTACTTTGTGTCGCAGCGGGAACTGGGCATTGCAAGATCGCTGCTGGACGACGCTGGTGTCAGGTGTTTTGAAGCAGACATCCGGCCGACTGACCGATTTCTGATGGAACGATTTGTCAAAGGCACGGCGGAGGTGGCCGGTGAGCCAGTGGCCGAAGACGGCTACCACAACTTCATGTCACCTCGATTCAAACCGGCCAGTTACTCTCCTTCCCTCACGGTTGCTTCGCTCGATATTGAAACCTCCATCACGCACAAGCACGTGCTCAGCATCGCCGTACATATCGTCAGTGAGAAGCGCGAAGAGGTGCGCAAGGTTTTTATGATCGGCAGCGGCGCGGCGCCGTTGCCTTACCTCGAATATGTGGCGGATGAGCCGGCACTGCTGTCCCGGTTCCAGGCATGGTTTGCAGCCGAAGATCCAGACGTGGTCATCGGTTGGAGCATTGTTGGTTTTGATTTGCGCTACCTGCAGGATCGATGTGACGTACATGGTATGCCGTTCAATTTTGGCAGGGGTAAGGCACCAATCTCATGGCGGGTGGTGGAACGTGGCAGCGAGCGTGTCTACGCGGTTGTGCCTGGCCGCGTGGTGCTCGATGGAATTGAACTGCTGCGAACCGCAACTTACAGCTTCGAGAGTTTTTCTCTTGAGAATGTGGCGAGGGAACTGCTTGGTCGAGGCAAGCTGGTGCATGACGTTGATGCGAGGGCGTTTGAAATCGAACAGATGTTCGAAGATGACAAGCAGTCGCTCGCCGAATACAACCTTGAGGACTGCGTTCTTGTCTCGGAGATATTTGCAGAAACCAACCTGCTGGAGTTTGCGATCGAGCGTTCCCAGCTGACCGGTCTTGAGATGGAGCGCCAGGGTGGTTCGGTCGCAGCGTTTGATTTTCTCTACCTGCCGAGATTGCACCGCGAGGGCTTTGTTGCACCGGTTGTCGAAGATGCGTCCCAGGCTGGTGGGCCAGGCGGTTATGTCCTGGATTCCGAGGCTGGCCTCTTTAACGACGTTATCGTCATGGATTTCAAAAGCCTGTACCCGAGCATTATCCGCACCTTTCTTGTCGACCCGCTTGCCATGGTTGCAGGGGATGATGCCCGGGTGCCCGGGTTTCTCGATGCCAGTTTTTCCAAGCGACGTAACCTTTTGCCCAGGATCATCGAAGAACTCTGGAGCGCACGGGATGCGGCAAAAAAAGCCAAGCGCGGTGCGGAATCCCAGGCGATAAAGATCATCATGAATTCCTTTTACGGCGTGCTCGGTACACCGGGGTGTCGCTTCTTCGACCCCAGGCTGGTTAGTTCAATCACCCTGCGCGGCCATGAAATTCTCACCACCACTCGTGACCTGATCGAGGCGCAGGGATACAAGGTCATCTATGGTGATACCGATTCGGTGTTTGTCCTGATGAACCCGGGTGATGACGTTGCGGCCTCCGGTTCAGCGCTGGTCCAGCACATGAACACCTGGTGGCGGAACCACCTTGCAGAAAGCTACGACATCGAAAGCTTCCTTGAACTGGAGTTTGAAACACATTTCACGCGGTTCCTCATGCCGCGCATTCGTGGCTCAGAGAAAGGCAGCAAAAAACGCTACGCCGGGATGATCGCAGGGACCAATGAGCTTGTCTTCAAAGGGCTTGAAAGTGTGCGCAGTGACTGGACACCACTCGCGCGTGAGTTTCAGCAGGAACTCTACCGGCGGTTGTTTCATGATGAGCCGCTGGATACCTATATTCGGGATGTGGTTGAAACCGTCAGGTCGGGTGAGTGTGATGACAAGCTGGTGTTGCGACGAAGGTTGCGCCGTTCCCTTTCAGACTACACAAAAAATGTACCGCCGCATGTGCGCGCAGCGCGGACAGCGGAGGAGATAAGGGCTGCCCGGGGGCTGGCGCCTGCTTATAAGCACGGTGGCTGGATCGAATACGTGATGACCGTCGCCGGCCCCGAGCCACAACGCTACAGCGAGTCAGCCTTCGACTATGACTTTTATATAGATCGCCAGCTCGCGCCGATCGCAGATGCGGTGCTGGTGTTCAGGGATACCTCGCTTGCCAGCATTACTGACAAGCAGCTCGATCTATTTTAGTTGTGGTGAACCTGCACTCAGCCTTTCAATTGGCCGTCGATTTCTTCCTGGGTCAGGCGAGCGCCAAACTTTGACACGAGAAGCGATGCAGAGCGGTTGGCAAGACTGCTCGCGTCAAGATAAGAAGCGCCGTTGCAGATCGCATGCAGGAAAGCGCCGGCGTAAATGTCGCCTGCGCCTGTTGTGTCCACAGCCTTGACGGGTACGCCTTCCGACCTGACGAGATTGTTACCGTCAAAGGCGAGTGCGCCTGCCTTGCCCAGCGTGATGGTAAAACGATGGCAGATCTCTTTAAGTACGGCGACGCACTCTTCTTCTGTATTGCCACCTGTCAGCAGCCGCGCTTCATCAAGGTTGCAGAACAGAAGGTCCACACCCTGGCTGAGCAGTAGATCGTAGTTGCCCTTGAAGTTTTCAACCATGGCGGGGTCGGACAGTGTCAGTGATACGGTGACACCTGCATCCCGTGCGATCTGTTGAGCTTCCTGGGCCGCCTGGAAGCCAGTCGGTGAACTGACCAGGTAGCCTTCAATGTAAAGGTAGCGGGATTGCTGCAGGGCCTCGGCGTTAAGCTCCTTTGTTGAAAGGAACTGTGTAATACCCAGACAGGTTGTCATGGTGCGCTCTGCATCGGGGGTCACCATTGAGATACATTGCCCGGTCGCACCACCTTCTCGGTCCGCAGTGAGGTTGGTGTCGACACCGGCGGCTTCGATGTCCGCCATGAAAAAGTCCCCGACATCATCGGAAGCAACTTTACAGCTGTAGAACGATCTGCAGCCGAATTGGGCGGACGTCACGACCGTATTTGCCGCGGATCCACCACCCGCCTGTTTGGCAGGGCGCAGCTTGTACTCTTCTTTCAGTAGCGCGGTGAGCCGCTGTCGGTCGTCTTCTTCGATCAGCGTCATGATGCCTTTTGGCAACTTGGTTGCTTCGAGGAATGCGTCGTCCACTTCGTATTCGGTATCGACAAGTGCATTACCAATGCCATAAACATCGTACTGGGTCATGTTGTTCTCTATTTTTGGTTCTTGTGGTGCTGTGGGTGTTTCAGGCGTTCAGCGCCTTGAATGCAGACCTTGCTGCAGTGATTGTTTTATCAATCGCCTCATCATCGTGAGCCGCGGAAACGAAACCGGATTCAAATGGTGAAGGCGCAAGGTTAACACCCTGGTCCAGCATTGCGTTGAAAAAGCGATTGAAGGCCTCAGTGTCAGCGTTCATCACCTGCGAGAAAGTGGTAACCGGACCGGGCGCAAAGAAGAAACCAAACATGCTGCCAACCTGGTTGCAGGCAAGGGTAATGCCAGCGTCAGCCGCAGCCTCGCTCAAACCGGCTGTCAGTTTTGTTGTCTGAGTGTCCAGCCCGTCATAGAAACCAGGCGCCTGGATCAGCTCGAGGGTGGCAAGACCTGCTGCCATTGCAACAGGGTTGCCCGAGAGTGTGCCGGCCTGGTAAACGCCGCCAAGTGGTGCAATCTTTTCCATTACATCCCGCCTGCCGCCGAAAGCGCCAACCGGCATGCCACCGCCGATGATCTTGCCAAGGGTGGTGAGGTCCGGTTTAACGTCGTAGACCGCCTGGGCGCCGCCTAGTGCAACGCGAAAACCGGTCATTACCTCATCAAAAATGAGCAGGGCGCCGTGTTCGGTGCAGAGTTCGCGAGCCGCTTCGAGAAAGCCAGGTACAGGTGGCACGCAGCCCATATTGCCTGCAACAGGTTCCAGTATGACCGCGGCGATCTTGTCCCCGCTTGCAGCGAACATTTCCTCCAACTGCTCGATGTTGTTGTACTCAGCGGTAAGGGTGTGTTGTGCAAACGCTGCCGGGACCCCGAGGGAGTCAGGTTCACCAATAGTCAGTGCGCCTGAGCCTGCTTTTACCAGCAGTGAGTCCGAGTGACCGTGGTAGCAGCCTTCAAACTTCAGGATCACGTCACGCCCGGTGTAACCGCGTGCCAGCCTGATGGCACTCATGGTGGCCTCGGTGCCGGAGTTAACCATTCGCACCAGTTCGATGCTGGGCATGATCTTGATGACTTCCTGGGCAAGGCGGGTTTCGATTTCGGTTGGCGCGCCAAAACTTAGACCGGACTCGACGATCCCGGTCACCTCGCTGATGACGCTGGGGTGTGCATGTCCGAGGATCATTGGACCCCAGGAGCCGATGTAATCAACGAAGCGCTGCCCGTCTTCATCGATGAGGTAGGCACCCTCACCCTTTTTGAAAAAGCGGGGCTGGCCGCCGACACGACCAAAAGCCCTTACCGGTGAATTCACACCACCCGGGATAAACTGTTTTGCTTCATCGAAGAGGTCGCTGGACCGACTCATGCTGTTTGCCTTCTGTACTCTTTAAATTAAAAGTTAATGCTGTTGATCTGGAATCTGCTCGATGGGAGCCACCTTTTCGTGGCAGCTGGGAGCGGTGCGCATTCAAGCATTTGTTGAGAGCTGATTCAAATTTATCAATGTCAGGTCTGGTAGTAGGACTCGATATCTTCACGCATCACGATACCAACTGGTGAATCCATCATTGGCGCCGTGATGCGATTGACGTAAAGGGCCTGTACGCCGGAGTCATTCAGTGCATCAAGCGCCTCTGCCAGGGTCGCCTGCAGCAATACGCTGGTGACGTCTTTACGTGTTGCGGGTATGGCTGCGAGGTCGATAACTTCTGCGTCCTCTGTTTCAGACAAGTATTGTACGAGGTCCTCGGTGCGCAGGATGAACCTCGGTTTGTTATCGCTGTCGACCAGTAGCCATTGTGGTGGGTTACGCGTGAGTTCGGTAGCCTCGGTTGCGGCAATGTGGCGGTTAACCCTTGTAAAACTTCGCACCATGATGCTGGCTACCGAGGCGCGGTTCAGTGTCAGTGATAAGGGGTTCTGCTGGTACTCCATGCCAAGCCATTCCATCTGCATGATGAACACAGATTTGATACCGAACACCTGGCTGGCAGTCATGTTGGCAATAATGATAACCAGCATGGCGGGCAGGATAATGTTGGGATTGTTGGTTAACTCCAGCACGGCCATCAGTGCCGCCAGCGGGGCCTGCAGGACGGCGCCCATCGTGGCACCCATGCCGAGGGTGACGTAAAAAGCAGGTTCGGAAAACTCCACGGGGACAAGATCGGCAACATGCGCAATCAGACCGCCGGCCATTGCGCCGATGAACAGCGTAGGACCAATCAACCCGATCGGCATACCCATCGCGATGGCAACCGAGCTTGTGATGATCTTCAGGACGCAGGCTATCAGCAGCAGCATGTAGGGCAGGTTGCCGTCGAGCGCGACATTCACCGTGTCGTAGCCGATACCCATCACCTCGGGTATGAGCGTCGCCGCGATACCGGTGACGGAACCCGCGATCAGGAGCTTTAACCAGAGCGCCTCGGGTGCGTACCGATAAGTGAGGAAAAGCACCCTTACAAAGATGGCTGCTATCACACCAATGGCTATGCCCTCGAACACGAGAACCGGCAGGTCGTAAAACGAAGCCATGGAAACCTGGGGCACATCAAAAGCGGTATCTGAACCGAATACTGCCTGGGTCAGCAGCGTTGCTGCCACGGCCGCCAGGATCACGGGGATGAAGCCGGCAATGGTGTATTCCAGCAGCACCACTTCCATTGAGAAGATTACCCCGGCGATGGGTGTGTTGAATGACGCGGAAATAGCCGCTGCCGCACCGCAACCAACCAGCACACGGATACTGTTGTTCGGCAGCTTCAGGTAGTGGCCGATCAGACTGCTGCCAGCTGCGCCGAGGTGAATGGCAGGGCCCTCCCTGCCGCCTGACTGTCCGGATGCAAGTGCCACAACCCCGGCAACAAACTGCACGATGATGTTCTTGAGCGGCATGTGGCCCTGGTGACGGGCGAGGCGTTCGAGTACATGCGGCACTCCAATCTGCCGGTCCGTCGGGCTGAGAAACGAAAGGATGAGGATGAGCACGATGCTGCCAGCAACCGGCAGCAACAAAGCGGTGAGCGTATCGAGTTCCTCAAAGTTCTCGGGGTCTGAAATGATCAGTCCGAGCGGCCACTCGATCATAAGCCGAAAAGCAATAATGACCAGCCCGGTGACCAGACCCGAGGCGATCCCCAGGATGGCAAACTGCGGAACTGCCTCAATCGACGCGAGACGTCGCCTGAAAGTCCGTATTGAGGCGTTTGGTAAGAGTTTCATCAATCCTTCGCGGTCGGTTTGGGAGCGGCATCCCGACACGCAGCATATGCCATGAGAACATAAAGCGCTATGTGCTCATTACTTCGGGCTGTTTGTTAAATGTCAGTTGGAACTGACTAAAAACGTGGGATATTTTCGATTTGTGATAAGCTTTATGGCCCTTTTTTACGCACTGGGCCGGGGTAATGGCAGCGGTAAAAGGAAGCAGACAATACCAGATGGTGGTGGTGCCGCACCGACCACTATATAAAGCTATGATTTTTATGGCTTTTCTTGCCGCATTGGGCGCTTTTAGCTGGCTCACCTACCAATTTGGGATGAACCAGGGGTTGGCACTCAAGGTGGAGGTTGTGCGTGAGCGTGATGAGGCAAAGGCGGAACTGGCCGAAGCCCGTGACCAGCTGCAGGACATGCGCCAGCAGATTGCTGACCTGAAGGTGGGCGGTGAGATCGACGACAAGGCAACCGAGGAGGTTCGCGAGGAGATCGAGTCGCTACAGGAGGAGATCGCCCGCCAGAATGAGGAAATCAGCTTCTATAAAGGCGTGATGTTGCCGAATGTGGGGACAAAGGGGCTACGCATTGAGCGCCTCGACGTATCGCCCAACAGCCAGGGCAGGGTCAAGTATTCTGTGCTGCTGACCCAGGTGGTCGATAAGCACGATTATGTCCAGGGGGGTGTGGAAATCTCCGTCCTGGGCCAGACCGGCAGCGAAGAGAAAAGCTTCCTGCTGAGTGAACTGGACAATGAAAAGGAAGATGCAATCCGCTTCAGGTTTCGCTACTTCCAGGATATTAATGGTGAGATGCTGATTCCGGACGGATTTGAACCCCGCGAGGTCATGATTGTTGCCCAATCATCAGGATCTAAGGCGCAGCGACTCGAAAAGCGTTTCGACTGGCCACTCAATGGAGGATAGACATGTTTGGCGATAAGAATGACAGGGCTAACGAGTCCGGAATCACCCTGGTGGCCACGAACTGCGAAATGGTGGGCGATGTGCATTTCAGCGACGAACTTATTGTTAATGGCACAGTGAAGGGCAATATCTATGCCCAGCCCGGCTCCAAGGCGGTGGTGAAGATCCATGAGAAGGGTCGCGTCCGCGGAGAAATCCGCGTCCCATACGTCATCGTAAACGGTAAAGTTTTTGGGGATATCCGCTCCGATAAACACATTGAGCTGTCCGCAAAGGCGGAAGTAAAAGGCAATGTGTACTACCACCTGATTGAGATGGTGAAGGGATCGAGGGTGGATGGGCACCTCGTCCACGCCCAGGATGGCAAGAAAGACGCTAAGGAACCTCCCCTAGAACAGGAGGAACAGAAGGAACAGAAGGAACCGAAAGGACAGAAGGAACCGAAGAAAGAGGCCAAGGCTACTGAGAAGACCGAAGAAGCCAGCGTTGCCCCGGTCGCTGCTGTGCCGGGCGGCCAGTAGGGCTTGAAATCCACTTCGTTAGGTACCATAAATAGACTATGGACGCGATAACTGTAGAACCCATTGCAATGACCTTCTCCGACGCCGCTGCCGGCAAGGTCAAAAATCTCATCTCAGAGGAAGAAAACGACAACCTGAAGTTGCGCGTTTTCGTGACCGGGGGTGGCTGTTCAGGATTTGAGTATGGCTTTACGTTTGACGAAGACGTTGAAGAAGACGATACCCAGATCGAAAACGATGGCGTCGCGCTCCTGGTTGATGCACTTTCCTACCAGTACCTCGCAGGTGCTGTCATCGACTACAAGGAAGATCTGCAGGGGTCACGCTTCGTCGTTGAGAATCCCAACGCATCCACAACCTGTGGTTGCGGCAACTCTTTCGCAATCTGATTTATCTTCTGCAGGCACGGCTTAGCTGGATCGTCAGCTATCCGCCGGTCGGTGGTTCCTGGCTCTCTGAAGCAGCAAGGTGGCTTGTCCCAACAATAGCTTCGAGCTGCGCCAGCACCGGTGAAACAGCAGCCTGGAAACGTGCAAGCTCATCTCTTGCAATTGGATCAGCCTTCGGCAGTCGAACGGTCCTGGGGTTGCGGTGTACGCCGTTCACGAGGAACTCGTAGTGCAGGTGTGGGCCGGTTGCCCATCCGCTTGAACCCACGTAGCCGATAGTCTGTCCCTGTCGTACCTTGGCACCTGGCTTGATGCCTCTCGCAAATGCTGACAGGTGCAGGTACTTGGTTGTGTATTGCTCACCATGCTGGATGACGATGTATCTACCGGAAGCCTCATTCTGGCGGCGTATGGTGACCTTGCCATCACCAGATGCAAACACCGGTGTGCCTCGCTTGGCGGCATAGTCGATACCCCGATGAGGCATCGCGCGCTTGTGAATGGGATGCAATCGCCGCAGGTTAAATGAAGAAGACACATGACTGAAATGCACGGGGTCACGGATGAACGCCTTGCGCATGGAATGGCCCGCGGGTGTGTAATAGTCAGCACGGCCTGAAAGGTCAGTATAACGAACAGCGCTGTAGGTCTTGCCCATATTGGTGAACTTGGCCGCTACAATTTTGCCTTCCTTAACCTTCTCGCCCTCGACGTAGATCTCTTCGAACATCAGTGAGAAAGAATCACCGTTTCGCATATCGAGTGCAAAACTGATATCCCACTGGAAGATTTGCGCGAGTTCCATGATGACGTAGTCGGAAAGGCCTGCCGCCTTACCGGCGTGAAACAGTGATGGATTTTCAGGTGTGATCTTGGCGGTTTCAAAAACGGTGATGGTCTCTGGTTCCGCGATATCCCACTCGGCCCTAAAACCCGTGTCAGTGCGAACGACCTGCAGGGTCTTAAACGCATCCTGCTGGTATCGGATCGCCTGCAGGCCACCATCCGGTTGGAGCTGGAAGCTGAGTTCCTGCTCGGGCAGGATCCGTTTGAGGGAGCGGACGTCGCTACCGATTTCCATGATGTTGTGGAGGTCGGTCGGGGACAGGTTGAGGCGTTGGAAGATCCTTGCCATGTTGTCGCCGTTCTTGACCCGGACGTGAATCCACTGCAGCGCCGGTGGCGGCTTCGTTTCAAATTCCTGGGGTAGTGGCGGCGGGTTTATGTCAGCGTCAGAGACACTCAGGGATACCGGCGTGGTCGGCAGTGCCTGGTTCTGTTCAGCCGGCAGCGCTGCGATGATGATGATCAGCAGGGCGGCCATAAAAACGGCTAGTCGCATATGTGAACGAGGGTAATTACTCATGCCCGTTCAAGTTCCCCAAAGTTATAAGTCCTAAAAGCAATGCTGTAGAGCTATTTATTACTGTCGATTCTGAGAAAATCGCGCTAACTATATAAAAAATATAGAATTAATGGAAGGGTGTGTCGAATCATCTTTTGGTGTCCTTACCGGGGTTCAGGTGTCTTCCTGACGGTCCCTGAGATGCTGGCCTGCCGGGCAGTTGTATTTATCCTGATTTACTGTATTTTTCGCCGGGCTCCGCAGGGTACCGAAGCCACCTGTTTTCTGCAATTTGCAATTTAATGAGTTGAATCAAACATGAGTCTTATCAGCCACCTCAGATCATTGGGTCTCATCGCACAGCTGAGTGCGGAAGACGAACTTGAAGCACACCTTCAAAGTGGTCAGAGGACTGTCTATTGTGGCTTCGATCCGACGGCAGACAGCCTGCACATAGGTAACCTGGTGCCGCTGCTGGCGTTGAAGCGTTTCCAGCTGGCCGGTCACAAGCCGATCCTGCTGGTCGGTGGCGCCACCGGGATGATCGGTGACCCTGGAGGCCGCGACTCTGAGCGTGAACTGCAGCCGAAGGACGTGGTTGAAAACGCCACTGAGAAAATTCGCGCGCAGGCGAGTCGTTACCTTGATTTTGACTGTGGTGATACCTCGGCAGAGGTCGTCAACAATATTGAGTGGACACAGCAACTCAGTGTCATTGATTACCTGCGGGACATCGGCAAGCACTTTTCGATCAACGCCATGATCCAGAAGGAGTCGGTGCGACGCCGGGTGGAGGATCCAAACCAGGGCATCAGCTACACCGAGTTCAGCTACATGTTGCTGCAATCCTACGACTTCGTGGTGCTGAACCAGCGCTATGACTGCACCATACAGATGGGCGGCAGTGATCAGTGGGGCAATATTACTGCGGGTATCGACCTGATACGCCGCATGGAAGGCAAGCAGGCGCATGCGATCACCTATCCGCTCGTGACCAAGTCCGATGGCACCAAGTTTGGCAAGAGCTCAGGTGGAGCAATCTGGCTTGATCCGGAGATGACATCGCCCTACAGCTTCTATCAGTTCTGGCGGAATACCGCTGACGATGACGTTATTAACTTCATTCGGATTTTCACATTCCTTGAAACCCAGGAAATCCAGGCGCTGGAAAAAGAACATGCAGCAGATCCAGGCCGACGCGTTGCGCACAGTGCGTTGGCGCAGGAAATGACGCGCATGGTGCATGGCGATGACGGCCTGGCGGCAGCAGAGCGGATTACCCAGGCACTGTTTAAGAACCAGCTGGCTGACCTGTCCGAATCGGACCTCGCCCAGTTGGCGTTGGATGGAATGGAATCAACCGAGATGGATACGCCGACGCTGATTGATGCGCTGGTTGAATCCGGGCTGGCTGTGACGCCTCGTGGTGAGGTGACAGTGGGCCAGGCGCGGAAGTTGGTGCAGGGTAATGGGGTTTCTGTGAATGGGGAGAAGGTTTCGGATATAGAGTTGGTGCTGGATGCTGGTGGGGCTTTGTTTGGGCGGTATTTTGTGGTGCAGAAGGGGAAGAAGAATCATCATTTGGTGGTTTTGAAGTAGGGGTTGGGGTTGCTGTGTTTCTGGGATGAGGTGCTGGGGATGGGCAATCGCGGGATATAGCGCTCCTTTGGAGCGCCTGGTGGAGCCAGGCCTGGCCGGCCGCGCGGGATCAAACCGCCGATGTTGTCGGTCTCACCCAGCCTTGATCGACCAATAAAAAAGGGAGACACCCTATGGGCATCTCCCTTTTTTATTGGTGGAGCCAGGCGGGATCGAACCGCCGACCTCCTGCGTGCAAAGCAGGCGCTCTCCCAGCTGAGCTATGGCCCCGTTGAAACTGGTTCACCGGGTTCAGGATTCTTCTTATCTCTTGCGAATCCTTGGTGGGTCTGGGTGGATTTGAACCACCGACCTCACCCTTATCAGGGGTGCGCTCTAACCAACTGAGCTACAGACCCCGGTAAGATCATCAGCGTTTTGCCTTCGCATCCGGCTGAGGGCGCGTATTATACGCAGAGTTTTTGCATTTACAATTATGAATAGGCGTTCTGCCAGACGATGATTTTTGAACCCGATGATGAGCTGGAACAGCTGCTCGTAAATCGCACAGCGCCGGTCACACCGCATCTTGAAAAACAGCTTGAGACGATTGGTCTCAAGCTGGATTCCTCTGCTAGCGAATTCAGGTTGCCTGATGAAGTGCACCCTTTTGACACAACACGGGTGACTGACGGTTTTGATGCTCGTGACATTGATCTCAAGATCTTTCGAACCATTGGTTCAACCAACGATTACATTATGTCGCAGCAGAAGCGCAGTGATGCACGCATCAACGTCGCGCTCGCTGAAATGCAGAGTGCAGGTAAAGGGCGGCGCGGCAGGTCCTGGGTGAGTCCGTTTGGCAGGAATATCTACGTCACGATTGGTCGGTACTTTCAAATGCCGCTGCGCGAATTTGGCGGTCTGTCGCTGATTGCTGGCATGCAATTGGTTGAAACGCTGCGCAGTCACGGCCTGCAGCAGGTTGGCCTGAAGTGGCCCAATGACGTGCTGCTGGATCGTGGCAAGATGGCCGGGATACTTACTGAGCTCGGGCCCGCTGAATCAAGGGGTATCGGTGTTGCGATAGGTATTGGGATCAATCTCGCATTGGACGCTGATGCGGCCGCTGCAATTGACCAGGCATGGAGCGACGCAGCATCACGCCATCATCTGGACAGGAACCGGTTGGCTGGTGATCTCATCGTCGCCATTGTCGATGCGCTGGAAGAATTTGAAGAAAATGGATTTGCGCCTTTTGCTGCTCGTTGGGATAAGTACAATCTTTATGCTGGTGAAAAGGTCAGAATCCTTCGCGGTGATTCGGTTATTGAGGGCGTAGACAGGGGTGTAACAAGAGGTGGGGATCTTCTGCTTGAAACAAGTGACGGGCTTTTGCCTTTCAACTCCGGTGAAGTGAGCCTTCGACCTGCCAGCTGATCTATGAAGTTCATTGCTATTACACTTCTTATCGCGAACGCAGCCTATCTTGTCTACAACCTTGTGAATGAGAAGACAGGTTCCGGGCAGGCGGTGCGTCCGGCCATGGCCGACGTGCCGCAGGTGCAGCTGCTTTCTGAAGCAGGCAGCGGACAGGATCAGCGTCAGATAGAGGCCGTCGAAGTGCTGAGTAATGTAGAAACCATCGAGGCGGAGGTGGACGAACTTGCGCAGGGTTGCGCAGCCCTCGGGCCGTTCAGCGATGTCATGCTGGCGCAGGACACCAACGAGAGAATGAATGCGCTTGGAATCTTAAGTGAGCTGCGTGCCTGGGATGCGCCGACGGACGATCAGGACTTTCGCGTGGTACTTCCCCCATCTGCGTCTCTGCAGGAAGCCTTCCGTAAGCTCCGCGAACTCAAATCACAGGACATCGACAGTTATGTGATCACGCAGGGGGAAGATGCGCTTGGCATATCGCTTGGTGTCTTTTCTTCCCTTGAAGGTGCAATGAATCACCAGGTTGAGCTCGAGAGCGATGGCTACGAGGTGGAAATACGTGAGATTCAACGCCTTGTCAGGGAATACTGGGTCCTCGGTGATGCGTCCGTTGAATTTGGCCCGGATGTGCAGGCGCTGACCGCTGAAATCGACACGAGTGCCACGATTACCCGCAGACCCTGCGGATCGGAATAGACATTAGATTTCCACTCGCATACAATCCGCGCCTACCGCTAGAGGCCGTTGTAGTAAGAACGCCATTAAACCTTTCTAACCAATTGAAATATAAGAATATTTTCATTTGGATTGTGCCGCTATAGCTCAGCAGGTAGAGCAACTGATTTGTAATCAGTAGGTCCCGAGTTCGATTCTTGGTGGCGGCACCAGATTTTTTAAAGGGATGTCGATTCGGCATCCCTTTTTAGCATCTGTAAAGAATGTGTGGCGATCTTGCGGTGCACCTCCTGCCAGGGCGGTTGTCAGCCTGATAACTCAGTAGGAACTGAAGCAGAAATTGAACGCGCCAGGTGTGAGACACCAGCGTTGTACAAGCTTAATCAGGATAATCGCGGAAAACGTTGAAAAATCACGCATTTCCGTTGACAACCCCGGGGCTCGAAGGCACAATTCAGCGCCTCTTTTTGGGAGGGGTTCCCGAGTGGCCAAAGGGATCAGACTGTAAATCTGACGCGTAAGCTTCGGTGGTTCGAATCCACCCCCCTCCACCAGGTGGGATGGAAAGGCAGTGAGCAGCCAATTGGGCGGCCATGCTAATAGCCATCAGGTGGCAGCTCAGTGACGTTGTCGGTGCTGCTGGCAGGGAGCCAGACGACGAAGCGATACGAAACGATGCCATGAATTATTGCGGGTATAGTTCAATGGTAGAACCTCAGCCTTCCAAGCTGATGATGCGAGTTCGATCCTCGCTACCCGCTCCAACAGCAAGCAAGGCAGCATCAGCGTTCAAGCGCTGATTGCAAAAAGTAAGGCGGATAGCCAAGAGGTAAAGAACTTACGCTCATATAGCTCAGTCGGTAGAGCACTTCCTTGGTAAGGAAGAGGTCACCGGTTCAAATCCGGTTATGAGCTCCAACACTGCAGCGCGGAGTTAACACTCTCGGGGTGTATTTAACAGCAACTGTAACTAGCAACTAAACGTAACGGACGGGGCGACCTGAAAGTTATTGGTGTCAATTTAAGGAGAGGACTGAGATGTCCAAAGAGAAGTTTGAGCGGACAAAACCGCACGTGAATGTAGGAACAATTGGTCACGTAGACCATGGTAAGACGACGCTGACGGCGGCGATTACCAAGGTGGCCTCGGAAGCCTGGGGTGGCGGTGAGTTTCAGGCGTTTGATGCGATTGATAACGCGCCTGAAGAACGTGAGCGCGGTATTACGATTGCGACGTCACACGTTGAATATGACTCTCCTGAACGTCACTACGCACACGTTGACTGTCCGGGCCACGCTGACTATGTGAAGAACATGATCACGGGTGCAGCGCAGATGGACGGCGCGATCCTGGTTTGCTCTGCTGCTGACGGCCCCATGCCACAGACACGTGAGCACATCCTGCTCTCCAAGCAGGTAGGCGTACCTTACATCGTCGTGTTCCTGAACAAGGCGGACATGGTAGATGACGAAGAGCTGCTCGAGCTGGTTGAAATGGAAGTACGTGAACTGCTTGACCAGTACGACTTCCCAGGCGACGACACCCCGATCATCGTGGGTAGTGCACTGAAGGCGCTGGAAGGCGATACGTCAGACATCGGCGCACCAGCAGTACAGAAGCTGGTAGAGACACTGGATGAGTACATTCCAGAGCCACAGCGTGACATTGACCAGCCCTTCCTGATGCCGATTGAGGACGTATTCTCAATCTCCGGTCGGGGTACGGTAGTAACCGGTCGAATCGGTCGCGGCATCATCACAGTAGGCGATGAGATCGAGATTGTCGGTATCAAGGAAACGCAGAAGACGACATGTACGGGTGTAGAGATGTTCCGCAAGCTGCTCGACGAAGGTCGTGCGGGTGAGAACGTTGGTGTACTGCTGCGTGGTACGAAGCGTGAAGAAGTAGAGCGTGGCCAGGTACTGGCGGTACCGGGTTCGATTACGCCGCACACGAAGTTCGAAGGTGAGGTGTACGTACTGTCCAAGGATGAAGGTGGTCGTCACACGCCATTCTTCAAGGGTTACAAGCCGCAGTTCTTCTTTGAAACGACAGACGTGACAGGTAGCTGTGAATTGCCGGACGGCACCGAGATGGTAATGCCGGGTGACAACGTAAACCTGTCAGTAGAACTGATTGCACCGATTGCGATGGAAGAAGGTCAGCGCTTTGCGATTCGTGAGGGTGGCCGCACAGTAGGTGCTGGTGTTGTAACGAAGATTATTGAATAAACTTCAAACAACACGATTTTGAAGCAAGGATCTTACTCCTTCGGGGGTAAGATCCTTTGTTCGCTCTGAAGCACGCAACTAAGCGGCTCAAAAAAAGAGCGGATCATTAAGGATTTTTTGGTTGTCCAGGTTTTTAGGCCAGTAGCTCAATTGGCAGAGCGGCGGTCTCCAAAACCGCAGGTTGGGGGTTCGATTCCCTCCTGGCCTGCCACTCAAAACCTGGACAGACAAAAATGAACAGCCAGACACGAAGAGCAGATGAGTACAAAAGCAGAAGCACCGGAATACAAGCTTGATGGCGTAAAGTGGCTGGTTGTCCTCGCTATTTTGGCGGGTGGCATTTATGCCAACTCTTATTACGCTGCCGTTGAGATTCTTTTCCGGGCGATCGCAGGTGTTGTGATTGCAGGTGTTGCTCTTGCGGTTGCACTGCAGACTGAGAAGGGTGCAGCAACCTGGGATCTCGCGCGCGAGGCCCGTGTCGAAGTAAGGAAGGTGGTGTGGCCGACGCCGCAGGAAACCACCCAGACAACATCAATTGTGGTTGTCGTCGTTATCGTAGTCGCACTGATCCTCTGGGCGCTGGATTCGTTGTTCAGCTGGGGTGTCAGTGGGGTGATTGGCTGATTGGGACCTGAGACGGTTGCAATCAGGCGATTAGGAAAAGGTAGGGTAGATTAGTGAGCAAACGTTGGTACGTGGTCCATGCCTATTCAGGTTATGAAAAGCAGGTGATGCGTGCCCTGCAGGAACGTATTGAGTTGTCAGACTTTGCTGGAAAGTTTGGCGAAGTCATCGTCCCTGCTGAAGAAGTGGTTGAAATGCGCGCTGGCAAAAAGCGTCGCAGTGAGCGCAAGTTCTTCCCGGGTTATGTCCTGGTGGAGATGGAGCTCGACGACGATACCTGGCACCTCGTGAAAGAGACGCCGCGTGTCATGGGTTTTATCGGTGGCAAGGCAGACCAGCCGGCGCCGATCAGCGAAGCAGAGGCGAATGCCATCCTGCAGCGTGTGCAGGCAGGCAGTGAAGCCGCAACGCCGAAAACGGTATTTGAGCCGGGTGAACTGGTTCGCGTTATCGATGGACCGTTTAATGACTTCAACGGTGTTGTTGAAGAAGTGAACTACGAGAAGAATCGCCTCCACGTAGCGGTGACTATTTTTGGACGTTCAACCCCGGTCGAACTGGATTTCGGCCAGGTGGAGAAAGGATAGACCGTTGAATCGGGCCTCGCTGAGGGCTCTTTTCGGACGTTCAACCCCGGTCGAACTGGATTTCGGCCAGGTAGAGAAAGGATAGATTGTCGAAACGGGCCTGGCTGAGGGCTCTTTTTGGACGCTCAACCCCGGTCGAACTGGATTTCGGTCAGGTAGAAAAAGGTTAAATCAATCTGACAGCAACTGTAGCCGGAAGCTGTCATTTATGGGGAGCGACGTCAGCGTCACGTGAAGTGATTGCGAAACGCGCGTTTGAACCCACAGGAGAATAGAAATGGCTAAGAAAATTGACGCCTACATAAAACTGCAGGTTCCTGCAGGTCAGGCGAACCCCAGTCCACCTGTTGGTCCAGCACTCGGTCAGCATGGTGTGAACATCATGGAATTCTGTAAAGCATTCAACGCTGAAACCCAGTCACTCGAGCCTGGTATGCCAGTGCCGGTTGTGATCACGGTTTACAACGACAAGAGCTTTACGTTCATCAAGAAAACGCCGCCGGCATCTGTCCTGCTGAAGAAAGCAGCTGGCATTGCCAAGGGTAGCCCGGAACCACACGTCAACAAGGTAGGCAAGGTGACCCGTGCGCAACTCGAAGAGATTGCCACCACCAAGATGCCTGACCTGACTGCCAAGGATATGGACGCAGCAGTGCGTACTATCGCAGGCAGTGCACGAGCGGCCGGTATTGAAACAGAGGGGGTTGTGTAATGGCGAAGTTGAGCAAAAGAGCCAAGGCATTCAAGGAAAAGGTCGAAGACGGCAAGTTCTACGGCATCGATGAAGCGGTTTCTCTCCTGAACGAACTGTCCACAGTGAAGTTCAAGGAATCCATCGACGTCAGCATTAACCTCGGCGTTGATCCAAAGAAATCTGACCAGGTGGTTCGCGGTGCAACTGTACTGCCGAACGGTACCGGCAAAGACGTACGCGTTGCCGTATTTGCACAAGGCGACAAGGCTGATGAAGCCAAGTCTGCCGGTGCTGACATTGTTGGTATGGACGACCTGGCAGCATCAGTTAAAGAAGGTAACCTCGATTTTGACGTGGTTATCGCAACACCCGATTCCATGCGTGTAGTAGGCCAGCTGGGCCAGGTACTCGGTCCCCGTGGCCTGATGCCAAACCCGCGACTCGGCACCGTCACCATGGACGTCAGTGAAGCAGTAAACAATGCCAAGGCGGGCCAGGTTCGTTATCGAACTGACAAGAACGGCATTATCCATGGTGGTGTGGGCAAGGTTGGTTTTGAGCCGACACAGATCAAGGAAAATGTCGAAGCGCTGATCAATGACCTGAAGAAGGCCAAGCCAGCGTCTGCCAAGGGCACGTACCTCAAGAAGGTAACGATTTCGACCACGATGGGTGCTGGTATTCCCATCGACCAGGCTTCACTGGATATCTAGAAGTTTTTTGATCTTCTCTGCCTGAAAAGGTAGAGGAGATGTTTCCGCGTCCTCGTAATTTTTGTCGATGCGGATCCCGTTCAAGTGTCATCCCGGGCATAGCCGAGGGACATGAAACTGACGGGGCTCATCAACCGTCATCCCGAGCGAAGCCGAGGGATCTCGATCTTGATGAGAAGTTGGATTTGGAGGGTTCGGAGCTGGTTAGTACAACAACTCCAGGACTCGTCAAAGACCGCAGGTCCGGTCGTCTTTAAAAAGACAGGCCGGTTAAGTTGAAGCTCCGCAAGGAGGCAGGCCTGCGCAGACGGTGAACCCGATTCTTTGGAATCTATCGCCGTAAGTAGAACTGCAACGTATCCGTGTGATTCGGCGCAGAAAACTAACAAGTCATGTAAGGGCTAAGGAGTACATAACTTATGCCAATAGGACTTAAAGAAAAGCAGGCGATTGTTGCTGAGGTGAATGAAACGGCAAGCGTGGCGCTTTCTGCTGTGATGGCTGATTACCGGGGTGTCTCGGTTGATGACATGACAGCGCTCAGGAAGCAGGCACGAGAGGCTGGTGTCCAGGTTCGCGTCATTCGTAACACACTCGCAAAACGTGCCTTTGAAGGCACGGAATTCGAGTGCATGAATGAAGCGATGCTCGGTCCAAACATTCTCGCTTTCTCAATCGAGGACCCAGGCGCTGGCGCCCGGGTGTTCAAGGACTTTGCCAAGGAGAACGAAGCGTTCGAAATCAAGGCGCTCAGCGTAGGCGGCAAACTGCTGCCAGCTGACCAGATTGATGCCCTGGCCAAGCTGCCTACTCGTGATGAAGCACTGGCAATGCTGATGGCAGTCATGCAGGCGCCGATTACCAAGCTCACAAGAACGTTGAACGACGTTCCAGGCAAGGTGACTCGCGTTGTAGCTGCTGTTCGCGACCAGAAGCAAGAAGAAGCCGCTTAATACTTATACCTACTATTTGGAGATAGGAAATGTCGTTAGATAAAGACGAAATTTTGAATGCAATTGCTGAGATGAGCGTAATGGACGTTGTCGAGCTTGTTGAAGCAATGGAAGAAAAGTTTGGTGTATCAGCTGCTGCTGAAGTTGCTGCTGCACCTGCTGCCGGTGGCGCAGCTGGCGGTGACGCTGGCGGTGCTGAAGAGAAGGACGAGTTTGAAGTCGTCATCACTTCTGCCGGTGACAAGAAAGTAAACGCCATTAAGGTTGTTCGTGCTGTTACTGGTCTTGGCCTCAAGGAAGCCAAGGCACTTGTTGACGAAGCACCTTCAACTGTGAAGGAAGGCGTTGCCAAGGACGAAGCTGAAGACATCAAGAAGCAGCTTGAAGAAGCAGGCGCATCTGTAGAACTCAAGTAATCCTTGATTGATGATCTTACATCCGGGTTCCAGAAGGCTGGCGGCGTATGCCCCCGGCCTTTTGGTGCTTCGTGATGAAAATTTTGTGATTTAACAGCAAATCATTTACCAGCGTGGAGGCATGAATGGCCTATTCATACACTGAGAAAAAGCGAATTCGTAAGGACTTCGGCAAACTGCCGCGGGTGATGGACATCCCCTACCTGCTTGCAATCCAGGTCGAGTCTTACAAGGAATTCCTGCAGGATAAGGTTGACCCGGCGGAACGGATCAACAAGGGTTTACATACTGCATTTCAGTCAGTGTTCCCGATTGTCAGTTACTCCGGGAATGCATCTTTGGAATACGTCAGTTACCGGTTGGGCAAACCACCGTTTGACGTAAAAGAATGTCAATTGCGAAGCGTCACGTACGCCGTACCGCTTCGTGTAAAAGTCCGACTTGTCATCTATGACAAGGAATCCAGCAACAAGGCGATTAAGGACATCAAGGAGCAGGAAGTCTACATGGGTGAAATTCCACTCATGACTGACAACGGCACCTTCGTCATTAACGGTATCGAACGCGTTATCGTCAGCCAGTTGCACCGTTCACCCGGTGTGTTCTTTGATCATGACAAGGGTAAGACTCACTCCTCCGGGAAGCTGCTGTACTCGGCTCGGGTTATCCCGATGCGAGGTTCCTGGCTGGACTTCGAGTTTGATCCGAAGGACGCGCTGTTTGTTCGTATTGACCGTCGCCGTAAGCTACCGGCGACTGTGTTGCTGCGAGCACTCGATTTTACTGCCCAGGAAATCCTGGACATTTTCTTCGACACCGATTCGTTTGAAGTACAGGAAGAGGGTTACACGCTGGAACTCATCGCTTCCCGTCTTCGCGGCGAAACGGCGCGCTTTGATATCGCTGACAAGAGCGGTGAGATCATCGTCGAAGAAGGCAGCAGGGTTACTGCACGTCATATCCGCGAGATGGAACGTGCTGGTATCACCAGGCTTGATTGCCCTGCCGAATACGTCATGGGTCATGTGCTTGCAGAAGACATCATGGATGCCGAGACCGGCGAGATAGTTGTCCCCTGTAATACTACCCTGACCGAAGAGTCACTCGAGAAAATGCGCGAAGTTGGTGTGGAAGCTTTCCGCACTATTTACACCAACGACCTCGACTGTGGCCCGTTCATCTCTGACACGCTGAATGTTGATCCGACCAGCAATCGCCTTGAGGCGCTGGTTGAGATCTACCGCATGATGCGTCCAGGCGAGCCGCCAACTAAAGAAGCGGCTGAAAACCTGTTTACCAATCTCTTCTTCTCATCCGAGCGTTATGACCTGACTGCGGTTGGTCGCATGAAGTTCAACCGTCGCCTCGGTCGTGAGGAAGAAGAAGGCGAAGGCACACTGTCAAACGACGACATCATTGATGTGATGAAGTGCCTGATCAACATTCGTAACGGTAAGGACACGGTGGACGATATTGATCACCTGGGTAACCGCCGCGTACGAAGTGTGGGTGAGATGGCTGAAAACGCGTTCCGCCTCGGTTTGATCCGTGTAGAGCGTGCCGTGAAAGAGCGCCTGTCGCTGGCAGAATCCGAAGGCCTGATGCCACAGGATCTTATTAACGCCAAGCCAGTCGCAGCAGCTGTTAAGGAATACTTTGGTTCAGCGCAGCTGTCCCAGTTCATGGACCAGAATAACCCGCTGTCTGAGGTAACTCACAAGCGCCGCGTATCTGCGCTTGGTCCAGGTGGTCTGACCCGTGAGCGTGCTGGTTTTGAAGTCCGCGACGTACACCCGACCCACTACGGTCGTGTTTGCCCGATTGAGACACCTGAAGGTCCGAACATTGGTCTGATCAACTCCCTGGCGACCTACGCCAGGACCAACGAGTATGGTTTCCTCGAGAGCCCGTACCGCCGTGTTGTTGATGGCAAGGTGTCGGACGAGATTGAGTACCTGTCAGCAATCGTAGAGAGTGATTACGTGATTGCGCAGGCAAGTTCAGAAATGGACGAAAACGGCATGCTGGCAGAAGACCTGGTTGACGTGCGTCACCTCGGTGAATTTACCAAGATGCCGCGTGAGTCTGTGAACTTCATGGACGTATCACCACAGCAGGTTGTGTCTGTTGCAGCATCGCTGATTCCATTCCTTGAGCACGACGACGCAAACCGTGCACTGATGGGGTCCAACATGCAGCGCCAGGCTGTACCAACACTGCGTGCAGAAAAGCCGCTGGTAGGTACCGGCATGGAGCGCATCGTTGCACGTGACTCCGGTGTCTGTGTAGTTGCCAAGCGTGGCGGTGTCATTGAAACCGTTGATGCAGGTCGCATCGTGATCCGCGTCAACGACAGCGAAACAGAAAGTGGTGAAGCGGGTGTAGATATCTACAACCTCACCAAGTACACACGTTCGAACCAGAACACGTGTATCAACCAGAAGCCGCTGGTTCGTGAAGGCGACAAGGTTGCTGCTAACGATATCCTGGCTGACGGTCCTTCGATCGATACCGGTGAGCTGGCGCTGGGCCAGAACATCCGTATCGCGTTCATGACCTGGAACGGTTACAACTTTGAGGACTCCATCCTCATCTCCGAAAGGGTTGTGAAAGAAGATCGTTTCACAACGATCCATATCCAGGAGCTGACCTGTATTGCTCGTGATACCAAGCTCGGTTCTGAAGAGATCACCTGTGATATCCCGAATGTCGGTGAAGGTGCGCTCTCCAAGCTGGACGAGTCAGGTATCGTCTACATCGGTGCAGAAGTTGATGCCGGTGACATCCTGGTCGGCAAGGTAACGCCAAAAGGTGAAACCCAGCTGACGCCGGAAGAAAAACTCCTGCGTGCAATCTTCGGTGAGAAGGCGAGTGACGTGAAAGACACGTCCCTGCGCGTGCCCAGCAGCTATAACGGTACTGTCATCGACGTACAGGTATTCACCCGTGATGGCATCGAGAAAGACCAGCGTGCGCTGGACATCGAGCGCCAGGCGCTGGACGAGGTTCGCAAGAACATCGATGAGGAATACCGCATTGTTGAAACGGCAACCTTCGAGCGTCTGGCAGGTTCCCTGACCAACCAGAAGGTGATTGCGGGTCCAGGCCTGAAGAAGGGCGACAAGCTCACCAAGGACTACATTGCTGAGCTTGCCTCTGATGATTTCTTCAAGCTGCGCATGGAAAAAGACGACCTGAACGATCTGCTTGAAGCAGCCGACGTTCGTCTCAAGGAACGCAGGAAAGAGCTCGACGATCGATTCGAGGAAAGCAAAGGCAAGCTCGAGTCAGGTGATGACCTGGCACCGGGTGTCCTCAAGATCGTCAAGGTTTACCTCGCAATCAAGCGCCGCATCCAGCCAGGTGACAAGATGGCGGGTCGTCACGGTAACAAGGGTGTGATCTCTGTGATCAAGCCTGTTGAAGACATGCCGTTCGACGACAACGGTGAGCCGATCGACATCGTACTTAACCCGCTGGGGGTACCGAAACGCATGAACGTGGGCCAGATCCTTGAAACCCACCTGGGTTGGGCGGCACACGGTCTTGGCATCAAGATTGGTGAGATGCTGGATGCGCAGGAAGATGTATCCAAGGTTCGCTCCTTCCTGGAGCAGATCTACAACAGGTCTGGCCGTATTGAAGACCTCGACTCATTCTCGGATGCAGAACTCATCGAGATGGCCGGCAACCTGCGTCGCGGCGTGCCGATGGCAACAGGTGTGTTTGATGGTGCCAACGAGGAAGAGATCAAGACGATGCTCGATCTTGCAGAACTGCCTCGCGATGGCCAGTGCACCCTGTATGATGGCTGCACCGGTGAGCAGTTTGATCGTCCGGTAACTGTCGGTTACATGTACATGCTGAAGCTTAACCACCTGGTTGATGACAAAATGCATGCACGTTCAACCGGTTCCTACTCACTTGTTACGCAGCAGCCGCTGGGTGGTAAAGCCCAGTTTGGTGGCCAGCGCTTCGGTGAGATGGAGGTATGGGCACTTGAAGCATATGGTGCTGCATACACCCTGCAGGAAATGCTGACAGTGAAGTCTGACGACGTTCACGGTCGCACAAGGATGTACAAGAACATCGTCGATGGCGATCACCGCATGGAACCTGGTATGCCGGAATCATTCAATGTACTGGTCAAGGAGATCAGGTCATTGGGTATCGATATTGAATTGGAGAACGATTGATTCGCATAAGTACTCAGGTAACTGAGAACACTTAACGTCAATTAGAATTCAAAGATGGTTGGGTAAGCGCCCAGCCCAGGAGGAAAGCCTTGAAAGATTTGCTCAACATACTGAAAGCACAAGGACAATCAGAAGAATTCGATTCACTGCGAATCGGTCTCGCGTCTCCAGATATGATCCGAAGCTGGTCATACGGCGAGGTTAAAAAGCCGGAGACAATCAACTATCGAACGTTTAAGCCGGAACGCGACGGTCTGTTCTGTGCCAAAATTTTTGGCCCGAACAAGGACTACGAGTGCCTGTGCGGTAAGTACAAGCGTCTCAAGCATCGCGGTGTAATCTGTGAGAAGTGCGGCGTTGAAGTTGCACTCGCCAAGGTTCGTCGTGAGCGCATGGGCCACATCGAACTGGCAAGCCCGGTAGCACACATCTGGTTCCTGAAGTCACTGCCTTCACGTATTGGTCTCCTAATGGATATGACCCTGCGTGATATCGAACGCGTGCTCTACTTCGAGTCGTTCATCGTGATTGACCCGGGTCTCACCACACTTGAAAAGCGCCAACTGCTCACCGATGAGCAGTATTACGAGGCACTGGAAGAGTTTGGTGACGAATTCGAAGCCAAGATGGGTGCGGAAGCAATCCAGGAACTGATGGAAGACATGGATCTCGACGACGAGATCGCCATCATCCGTGAAGAATTGCCGCAGACCAACTCTGATACGAAGATCAAGAAGCTGACCAAGCGTCTCAAGCTGATGGAAGCGTTTGAGAAGTCAGGCAACAAGCCTGAGTGGATGATCCTGAACGTGCTGCCTGTGCTGCCGCCGGATCTGCGTCCGCTGGTACCACTTGAAGGTGGCCGCTTTGCAACATCTGACCTGAACGACCTTTACCGTCGTGTTATCAACCGTAACAACCGACTGAAGCGACTGCTTGACCTGTCTGCACCTGACATCATCGTCAGGAACGAAAAGCGTATGCTGCAGGAAGCGGTTGACGCGCTGCTGGACAACGGTCGCCGCGGCCGTGCCATCACCGGCACCAACAAGCGTCCGCTCAAGTCGCTGGCTGACATGATCAAGGGTAAGCAGGGTCGTTTCCGCCAGAACCTGCTTGGTAAGCGTGTTGACTACTCCGGTCGTTCGGTGATCGTGGTGGGTCCAACACTCAGGCTGCACCAGTGTGGTCTGCCAAAGAAAATGGCCCTCGAACTCTTTAAACCATTCATCTTCGGTAAGCTCGAAGCACGTGGTCTTGCGACGACGATTAAAGCGGCCAAGAAGATGGTGGAACGCGAAACCGCTGAGGTCTGGGACATCCTCGCTGAAGTGATTCGTGAGCACCCTGTACTGCTGAACCGTGCACCAACACTGCACAGGCTTGGTATCCAGGCGTTTGAGCCTGTCCTCATTGAAGGTAAGGCAATCCAGCTGCACCCACTTGTCTGTACTGCATACAACGCAGACTTTGACGGCGACCAGATGGCGGTACACGTACCGCTGACACTGGAAGCCCAGCTCGAAGCACGTGCGCTGATGATGTCTACCAACAACGTACTGCTGCCGGCAGACGGTGAGCCGATCATCGTACCGTCACAGGACGTTGTACTCGGTGTTTACTGGATGACGCGTGAGCGCGTTAACGACAAGGGTGAAGGCATGGTCTTCGCTGATGTCGAGGAAGTCACCCGCGCATACCGCGCTGGCAAGGCTGGCCTGCAGGCGCGAGTAAAGGTTCGTGTTAACGAGACAACCCTTGATGAGAACAACCAGGTTGTTGAAAACACAGAAGTCATTGAGACCACAGTTGGCCGTGCGCTTGTCTACGAGATCGTCCCTGAGGGCATTCCTTACAAGCACGTTAACGCCACCATGGGTAACAAGGACATCTCCCGACTGATCAACCTGTGTTACCGATCGGTTGGTCTGAAGGAAACCGTAATCTTCTGTGACCAGTTGATGTACATGGGTTATGAATACTCAACCCGTTCCGGTGCATCGATTGGTGTTGAAGACTTCGTTATCCCTGACGAGAAGGCCAAGATCATTGGCGAAGCGGAAGAAGAGATTCGTGAAATCGAGTCCCAGTTTGCTTCCGGTCTCGTTACCCAGGGTGAGAAGTACAACAAGGTGATTGATATCTGGACGCGTGCTAACGATCTCGTTGGTGCGGCGATGATGGATACGCTGTCCAAGGAAACGGTGAAGAACCGAGAAGGCGAGGACGAAGAGCAGACTTCGTTCAACAGCGTCTGGATGTACTCTGATTCAGGTGCTCGAGGTAGCCCCGCGCAGATCAGGCAGCTGTCCGGTATGCGTGGTCTGATGACCAAGCCGGATGGTTCCATCATCGAAACGCCCATCACGGCAAACTTCCGTGAAGGCCTCTCGGTGATGCAGTACTTTATTTCAACGCACGGTGCTCGTAAGGGTCTGGCTGATACCGCACTCAAGACGGCAAACTCAGGTTACCTGACACGCCGCCTGGTAGATGTGGCGCAGGACCTTGTGATCACAGAAACCGATTGCGGCACCAGCGAAGGCATGATCATGAATGCCGTGATTGAGGGTGGTGACGTGGTTGAAGGCCTGGGCAACCGGGTACTCGGTCGCGTAACAGCAGAAGATCTGTTCACCTCTGATGGCCAGGATGTACTGATTCCTGTCGGCACGATGATCGATGAGAAGCTGGTTGAGAAAATCGAGAACTCCGGTATCGATGAAATTAAGGTTCGCAGCCCAATTACCTGTGACACGCGCTACGGCGTCTGTTCCATGTGTTATGGCCGTGACCTCGGCCGTGGTCACATCGTTAACATCGGTGAAGCCATCGGTGTTATTGCAGCGCAGTCAATTGGTGAACCAGGTACACAGCTGACCATGCGTACGTTCCACATTGGTGGTGCGGCATCTCGTGCAACCGCGATCGACAACGTCCAGGTGAAGCATGCTGGTGTTATCAAGCTGCACAACCTCAAGACCATCACCAAGGAAAACGGTGAGCTGGTGGCGGTGTCCCGCTCCGGTGAAGTTGCGGTTTCTGAGGATGAGACCGGTCGTGAGCGTGAGCGTTACAAGCTGCCATATGGTGCTGTACTGAAGAAGGGCGAAGGCGAGCACGTGGAAGCTGGCGAAGTAGTTGCCAACTGGGATCCACACACTCACCCGATCGTCTCTGAGGTAGAAGGTAAGGTTGTCTTCGAAGGTATGGAAGAAGGCATCACTATCCGCCGCCAGACTGACGAACTGACCGGTCTGACCAGTATCTCCGTGATCGATCCGAAAGATCGTCCAAGTGCTGGTAAAGACACAAGGCCTGCAGTGAAGCTGGTCGACGACGATGGCAATGAATTGATGCTGGCAGGTACCGACGTACCGGCACATTACTTCATGGAAGC
Organism: Pseudomonadales bacterium; assembly: GCA_963921285.3. Lineage (GTDB taxonomy): Bacteria > Pseudomonadota > Gammaproteobacteria > Pseudomonadales > Azotimanducaceae > UBA9659. The sequence goes on along the minus strand of CAWUFD020000015.1, from coordinate 2,273,595 downwards.
GAATGCAATCCTCAGCCTCGAAGACGGCAATCACATCGGCGCCGGTGACGTTATTGCAAGGATTCCGCAGGAAGGCTCCAAGACCCGTGACATTACTGGTGGTCTGCCACGTGTTGCTGACCTCTTTGAAGCACGTAAGCCGAAGGATGCTGCGGTACTCGCAGAAATCAGCGGCACGGTCAGCTTCGGTAAGGAAACCAAGGGCAAGCGCCGTCTGGTGATTACACCAACAGACCTGAGTGTGCTGCCGGAAGGTTCAGATCACTATGAAGTGCTGATTCCGAAGTGGCGTCACATGACCGTGTTCGAAGGTGAGCACGTCGAGAAGGGTGAAGTTGTATCTGACGGTCCTGAGAACCCGCATGACATTCTGCGTCTGAAGGGTGTCAGTGCACTTGCCAACTACATCGTGAAAGAGATTCAGGACGTATACCGTCTGCAGGGTGTAGGCATTAACGACAAGCACATCGAAGTGATTGTCTGCCAGATGCTCCGCAAGATGGAAATCACCCAGCCTGGTGATTCGGACATGATCAAGGGCGAACAGGTTGAGTACAACAAGTTCCTCGAAGAGAACGACCGACTCGATGCGGAAGGCAAGGTCCAGGTTAAAGGTGAGCGGGTACTGCTGGGTATTACCAAGGCAGCACTTGCAACTGAATCCTTTATCTCTGCAGCGTCATTCCAGGAAACGACACGTGTCCTGACTGAAGCGGCGGTCACGGGCAAGCGTGATTACCTGCGCGGCCTGAAGGAAAACGTCATCGTGGGTCGACTGATTCCGGCTGGTACCGGTCTCAAGTACCACGAAGATCGACGCAAGAAGCGCGAAGCTGGCGATGAAGGCAGCACCGTTTCTGCAAGCGAAGTGGAACAGGCGCTGTCAGAAGCCCTGAACTCTTCGGAGCCCAGTTAATAGCACGAACTTACGAGACCAGGACTCAAATTCTGGTCTCGATGTTTGAGTTGTAAATTGCTGACCGACCCCCTAGAATGCGCCCCTCGCTGGCTGGGGCCCCGGATATTTTCGGTGTGGGAAGGTCAGTGAATAACAGGAGAAAGATAGAAAATGGCGAGAATCAACCAGTTGGTTCGCAAGCCGCGAAAGCGCAAGGTTGCCAAGAGCGACGTGCCTGCACTGCAGTCAAGTCCTCAGAAGCGCGGCGTATGTACCCGTGTATATACGACCACGCCTAAGAAGCCGAACTCAGCGCTGCGAAAGGTCTGCCGTGTCAGGCTGACCAATGGTTATGAAGTGACCTCCTATATTGGTGGTGAAGGTCATAACCTGCAGGAGCACTCTGTTGTCCTGATTCGTGGTGGTCGAGTGAAAGACCTGCCTGGTGTGCGATATCACACCGTTCGTGGCACCCTGGATACTACCGGCGTAAGCGACCGGATGCAGGGCCGTTCTAAGTACGGAACGAAGAAACCAAAAGCTTAAATCACAATTTGTTGCCCCTGACAGCGCGTTTCTGGAAGGGGTGTATTAACCAAAGTAAGGCCGGGCACGATGCTCGGGTTACCTGAAGAGGACTCAAAATGCCTAGAAGACGCGTCCCCGAAAAGCGGGAAATCCTCCCTGATCCGAAATACGGAAACCAGACACTTGCCAAGTTCATGAACCATGTCATGGTCAGCGGCAAAAAGTCTGTTGCAGAAAAAATTGTCTACGGCGCACTGGATCGCATCCAGGAGCGTGGCAGCAGCGATCCCATTGAAGTTTTTGATGCTGCACTTGAAGCAGTTGCACCAGCGGTTGAGGTGAAGTCCCGCCGTGTTGGTGGTGCAACTTACCAGGTACCTGTTGAAGTACGACCTTCCCGTCGCACGGCGCTTGCCATGCGCTGGCTGGTAGATTCAGCTCGTAACCGTGGTGAGAAGTCCATGGCCCTGCGTATTGCAGGTGAACTGATGGACGCAGCAGAAGGTCGCGGCGCAGCGGTACGTAAGCGTGAAGACACGCACCGTATGGCTGAAGCTAACCGCGCGTTTGCTCACTACAGGTTCTAAACAACCTTTTAGCTCGGAAGCCTGCCGATGCCCAGGTCAACACCCATCAAGCGATACCGCAATATCGGTATTGTTGCGCACGTGGATGCCGGAAAAACAACGACGACAGAGCGCGTCCTGTTTTACACCGGCATCTCGCACAAGATCGGCGAAGTTCACGACGGCGCTGCGGTCATGGACTGGATGGAACAGGAGCAGGAGCGAGGTATTACGATCACCTCGGCTGCAACCACGACCTTCTGGCAGGGTACCCAGGGCCAGTTTGATGAGCACCGGGTAAACATCATTGATACACCAGGGCACGTCGACTTCACGATTGAAGTAGAACGCTCCCTGCGTGTGCTCGACGGTGCTGTGGTTGTTTTCTGCGGCACCTCAGGTGTAGAACCCCAGTCTGAAACTGTCTGGCGCCAGGCCAACAAGTACGAAGTGCCTCGCCTGGTCTTTGTTAACAAGATGGATCGAGCGGGTGCTGATTTCCTGCGTGTGGTTGACCAGATCGAAAATCGCCTCGGATCAACCCCGGTTTGCCTGCAGTTGGCAATCGGCGCTGAAGAGAATTTCAAAGGCGTCATCGATCTCGTCAAGATGAAGGCCATCTACTGGAATGAAGAAGACCAGGGCCTGACCTTCAGCGAAGAAGACATTCCAGAAGATCTCGCCGACCTTGCTGAAGAGTATCGTGAGAAGCTGGTGGAAGCAGCCGCTGAAGCCAATGACGATGTGATGGAGAAGTACCTCGAAGATGGTGAGCTCTCTGTTGAAGAGATCAAGGCAGGTATTCGCCAACGCACGCTCGCAAACGAAATCGTGCCGGCGCTGTGTGGTTCAGCATTCAAGAACAAGGGCGTCCAGACAATGCTGGATGCGGTTATCGAATATCTGCCTGCGCCCGACGAAGTAAAAGCCATCAAGGGCTTCCTTGATGAGGACGGTGAGCAGGAAGCGGAACGTCATTCCGATGACAACGAACCGTTTGCGGCACTCGCATTCAAGATTGCTACCGACCCGTTTGTTGGTGCACTGACTTTCTTCCGGGTTTATTCCGGTGTACTCAACTCCGGTGATTCCGTCTGGAATCCGATCAAGGGCAAGAAAGAGCGTATTGGTCGGATGGTTCAGATGCACTCCAATGATCGAAAAGAGATCAAGGAAGTGCGGGCAGGTGATATTGCTGCTGCTATCGGTCTGAAGCTTGCGACGACAGGTGACACACTGTGCGATGAGAACAACGCTATCACCCTGGAACGCATGGAGTTTCCGGAGCCAGTTATTCATGTGGCCGTGGAACCTCGCTCCCAGGCTGACCAGGAAAAGATGGGTGTGGCACTCAGCAAACTTGCTGCAGAAGACCCGTCATTCCGCGTACATACAGATGAAGAATCCGGCCAGACCATCATCGGTGGCATGGGTGAGCTTCACCTCGACATCATTGTTGACCGCATGAAGCGGGAGTTCAGTGTTGAGGCCAACATCGGTAAGCCGCAGGTTGCCTACCGTGAAACCATTCGAAAGTCAGTCCAGGCCGAAGGCAAGTTTGTCAGGCAGACAGGTGGTCGCGGCCAGTATGGTCACGTATGGCTGAAGATAGAGCCACTTGCCGAAGGTGATTACGAATTTGTCGACGAGATTGTTGGCGGCGTGGTGCCGCGCGAATACATCAGTGCGGTCGATAAGGGTATCCAGGATCAAATGGCCAATGGTGTTGTTGCCGGTTACCCGTTACAGGGTGTTAAGGCGACCCTGTACGACGGTTCTTACCACGACGTTGATTCAAGCGAGGTGGCATTCAAGGTTGCGGGTTCCATGGCTGCTAAAGCAGGCGCGCTGGATGCAGACCCCGTGCTGCTTGAGCCTGTCATGAACGTTGAAGTTGTAACGCCTGAAGATTATTACGGCGATATCGTCGGTGACCTCAACCGTCGCCGCGGCATCGTTCAGGGCATGGAAGATGTGCCAGCAGGCAAGGCAGTAAAAGCTGAAGTACCACTGTCTGAAATGTTTGGTTATGCCACGGATATGCGCTCTGCCACCCAGGGCCGGGCCACCTTCTCAATGGAGTTCGCGAAGTACGCAGAAGTGCCGGACAACATTGCTGAAATGGTGATCAGTAAAACGGGATAACCTCCCACTCAATTTAAATACCGGGTTTTCGCCCAACAACCTTATAGAGGTGACGAGAAGTGTCAAAAGAGAAGTTTGAGCGGACAAAACCGCACGTGAATGTAGGAACAATTGGTCACGTAGACCATGGTAAGACGACGCTGACGGCGGCGATTACCAAGGTGGCCTCGGAAGCCTGGGGTGGCGGTGAGTTTCAGGCGTTTGATGCGATTGATAACGCGCCTGAAGAACGTGAGCGCGGTATTACGATTGCGACGTCACACGTTGAATATGACTCTCCTGAACGTCACTACGCACACGTTGACTGTCCGGGCCACGCTGACTATGTGAAGAACATGATCACGGGTGCAGCGCAGATGGACGGCGCGATCCTGGTTTGCTCTGCTGCTGACGGCCCCATGCCACAGACACGTGAGCACATCCTGCTCTCCAAGCAGGTAGGCGTACCTTACATCGTCGTGTTCCTGAACAAGGCGGACATGGTAGATGACGAAGAGCTGCTCGAGCTGGTTGAAATGGAAGTACGTGAACTGCTTGACCAGTACGACTTCCCAGGCGACGACACCCCGATCATCGTGGGTAGTGCACTGAAGGCGCTGGAAGGCGATACGTCAGACATCGGCGCACCAGCAGTACAGAAGCTGGTAGAGACACTGGATGAGTACATTCCAGAGCCACAGCGTGACATTGACCAGCCCTTCCTGATGCCGATTGAGGACGTATTCTCAATCTCCGGTCGGGGTACGGTAGTAACCGGTCGAATCGGTCGCGGCATCATCACAGTAGGCGATGAGATCGAGATTGTCGGTATCAAGGAAACGCAGAAGACGACATGTACGGGTGTAGAGATGTTCCGCAAGCTGCTCGACGAAGGTCGTGCGGGTGAGAACGTTGGTGTACTGCTGCGTGGTACGAAGCGTGAAGAAGTAGAGCGTGGCCAGGTACTGGCGGTACCGGGTTCGATTACGCCGCACACGAAGTTCGAAGGTGAGGTGTACGTACTGTCCAAGGATGAAGGTGGTCGTCACACGCCATTCTTCAAGGGTTACAAGCCGCAGTTCTTCTTTGAAACGACAGACGTGACAGGTAGCTGTGAATTGCCGGACGGCACCGAGATGGTAATGCCGGGTGACAACGTAAACCTGTCAGTAGAACTGATTGCACCGATTGCGATGGAAGAAGGTCAGCGCTTTGCGATTCGTGAGGGTGGCCGCACGGTGGGTGCTGGTGTTGTAACCAAAATCATCGACTAACCGTTTGTGTTCCGACAAATCACATCCATGTGATTTGTCGGGGTCGGTGCTACGTACTTTAAGGCACCTCGCATTCTCCTTGCGGAGAATGACCGGGCCATCCTTGGCCCGGTAGCCACTAACGACACCGCGGTATTGTTTTTTACGTAGATTGCTACGTGAATTCGCGCTTAGATTGGGTTTGAGGGTCTAATTTTGTGGAAATCGCCGGGAAATCAGTGTTTTCCGGCAATTCCGCTAGCTTTTTCGAAATTGGGCGGGTATTATTCGCGCCCCTGACTTGGCAAGTAGCGTAAAAACGCTCGGTCGCCGGGAAATTTCTGAATCTGGGATTGTCCCAGAAGCCCGTGAGACGCGGGTTACCGCGTTTTTTGGGTATCGCGCAATCTGAAGTTTAGATGCGCGATGCAGAGCAGGAAAAGGCCTCGATATGAGGCCATGGGCAGCTCCAAGAAGGAGCAAATTGCATTCATTGCGTCTTCCCCTGGCCGGGGAGGGGGCTTTTTGCATTTTAAATCAGCCAATTTGCTGAGAAATAACGCAACGGAGACAGGTTGCATGCAGAACCAGAGAATCAGGATTCGTTTGAAAGCCTTTGACCATAGGCTGATTGATGTTTCCACACAGGAAATTGTGAACACCGCGAAGCGCACGGGCGCACAGGTGAAGGGTCCTATCCCACTGCCAACCCGCAAGGAAAAGTTCACCGTCCTGATTTCACCGCACGTCTACAAGGATGCGCGTGACCAGTACGAAATCCGTACCCACAAGCGGTTGCTGGATATTGTCGAGCCCACCGAAAAGACCGTGGACGCGCTGACCAAGCTGGATCTGGCAGCGGGCGTGGAAGTACAGATCAACCTCGGTTGATAGTAAGAGTTTAACGGAGCATCAAGATGACCATTGGTATTGTAGGAATCAAACGAGGCATGACCCGCGTCTTTACAGAAGAAGGCGCCTCTATCCCGGTCACTGTTATCGAAGCCGCTCCTAACCGGGTGACACAGGTTAAATCCATCGAGACCGACGGCTATTCAGCCATCCAGGTCACCACCGGTTCCGTCAAGCCCTCCCGAGTTAACAAGCCCACCGCAGGACATTACAGCAAAGCATCAGTCGAAGCAGGCAAAGGTCTGTGGGAATTCCGTACGGAAGGCGAAGAGCTGAATGTGGGCGACGCACTCACTGTTGAGTCGTTTGAAGAAGGCCAGAAGATCGACGTTTGTGGCCAGTCAAAGGGTAAAGGCTTTGCAGGTGTCGTTAAGCGACACAATTTCAAAACACAGGATACAACGCACGGTAACTCCATCTCCCACAGGGCGCCGGGTTCCATCGGTCAATGCCAGACACCAGGTCGTGTCTTTAAAGGCAAGAAGATGGCAGGCCACATGGGCGCGGCTCGGGTCACCACCCAGACGCTGGAAGTTGTTCGCGTTGACCAGGAAAACAATCTGCTGCTGGTAAAAGGTGCCGTCCCGGGTGCCAAAGGTGGTGATGTGATCATCACACCTGCAGTGAAAGTTCGTAAGGGAGGTGAAGCTTGAACCTCAACATTTCAGAACCAGGAAACGGTGTGACCAGTAAAGCGGTAGACGTTTCAGAAACAACCTTTGGTCGCCAGTTCAATGAAGCACTGGTTCACCAGGTGGTTGTTTCCTACCTTGCAGGCGCAAGGCAGGGCACCAAGGCCCAGAAGACACGCAGCGAAGTTAACGGCGGTGGCCGCAAGCCGTTCCGTCAGAAAGGTACAGGCCGGGCACGTGCCGGTACGATTCGCAGCCCAATCTGGCGTGGTGGCGGAACCACGTTTGCCGCCAAGCCGCGTGATCATTCCAAGAAGGTAAACAAGAAGATGTATCGCGGTGCGATGCAGTCAATCTTGTCAGAACTGGTCAGGCAGGAACGCGTTGTCGTCATCGAGGACTTCTCAGTAGAAGCACCGAAGACAAAGGAAGTAAAAGCGAAACTGCAGGCACTGGAACTCGAAAACGTTCTGGTCGTTGTTGAAGAAGTAGATGACAACCTTTACCTCGGTTCACGCAACCTGCGCGGTGTTGACGTTATCGATGTTCAGGGCGTTAACCCGGTTAACCTGATCGGTTTTGAAAAGGTGCTGTTTACCGTTGGCGCGCTGAAGAAAGCTGAGGAGATGCTCGGATGAACACAGAACGTATGTACAACGTGATCCTCGGCGCTCACATCTCAGAAAAGACAGCGACCATTGCTGATGAAGCTAACCAGGTTGCGTTCAAGGTTGCCAGAGACGCAACTGCACCTGAGATCAAGGCAGCTGTGGAAAAAATTTACGAAGTGAACGTAACCAACGTCACCGTCATGAATGTAAAAGGCAAGGTGAAGCGAAGCTGGCGTGGCGTCAGCAAGAAGCCCAGCTGGAAGAAAGCCTATGTTCGCCTGGCTGATGGCCAGGACATTGACTTTAGCTAAGAGATCGATTGAAGAGTACTTAAGATGCCAGTCGTAAAAGCAAAACCAACATCACCGGGACGTCGTTTTGTCGTCAAGGTTGTTCATCCGGATCTCCACAAGGGCGAGCCGTACAAGCCCCTGCTTGAGAAGAAATCAAAGTCGGGCGGTCGCAACAACAATGGTCGGATTACCACCCGGCACATTGGCGGTGGTCATAAGCAGAAGTACCGCATTATTGACTTCAAGCGAAACAAAGACGGCATCAAAGCAACAGTAGAACGACTCGAATACGATCCAAACCGAACAGCAAACATAGCACTCCTCAAATACGAAGATGGTGAACGTCGTTACATCATCGCACCCAAAGGCCTCAAAGCAGGCGACGTACTTCAATCAGGTGAAATGTCACCAATCAAAACCGGCAACTGCCTGCCGATGCGCAATATCCCCATGGGTAGCGTTATTCACTGTATTGAAATGAAGTCCGGCAAAGGTGCACAGATGGCGCGTAGTGCCGGTACCTCTGCACAGCTGGTAGCAAAGGAAGGTCGTTACGTCACGCTGAGGCTGCGTTCCGGTGAAATGCGCAAGGTACTCGCTGAGTGTCGTGCAACCCTGGGCGAAGTCAGCAATTCAGAGCACAACCTGCGCTCACTGGGTAAAGCCGGTGCCAAGCGCTGGAGGGGTGTGCGACCAACGGTTCGTGGTGTGGTCATGAACCCGGTAGACCACCCACACGGTGGTGGTGAAGGTAAAACCTCTGGTGGCCGTCATCCGGTATCTCCATGGGGTATGCCAACCAAGGGCTACAAGACCCGTAAGAACAAGCGAACCGACAAGATGATTGTTCGTCGTCGTTCCAACAAGCGCTAGGAGTGAGACAGTGCCCAGAAGCTTAAAGAAAGGACCTTTTGTTGATCTGCACCTCGTTAAGAAGGTTCAGAGTGCAGTAGATAGCAACGACAAGCGACCCATTAAGACGTGGTCACGTCGTTCAATGATTACGCCGGATTTTGTTGGCCTGACTATCCAGGTTCACAACGGTCGGCAGCATGTACCCGTGTTCGTCAGTGAAGACATGGTCGGACACAAGCTTGGTGAATTTGCACTGACCCGTACTTTCCGCGGTCACGCTGCAGACAAGAAAGCCAAGCGGTAAGTAGAGGCGAAGGATAGAGAAATGGAAGTAGGAGCAAGGTTAAAAGGTGCTCGAATCTCCGCGCAGAAAGCGCGGCTGGTTGCTGACCAGATTCGTGGCAAGCAGGTTGGCGAAGCGCTCGACATCCTGAACTTTTCTACAAAGAAAGGTGCACACCTGGTTCGTAAGCTGCTGGAGTCTGCAATTGCAAATGCAGAGCACAACGAAGGCGCTGACGTGGATGAGTTGAGTGTATCAACCATCTACGTTGATGAAGGACTGACGATGAAACGTATCCGTCCTCGCGCGAAAGGCCGTGCCGACAGAATTTTTAAGAGAACCTGCCATATCACACTCGCCGTAGCGGACGAGTAACAGGCAAAGCCAAGGTATTTGAGGAGACCAATATGGGTCAAAAAGTACATCCCACAGGCATGCGACTGGGCATCGTTAAGGACCATACCTCCGTCTGGTATGCGAGTGGTCCTGCCTACGCAGAAAAACTGCACGAAGACCTCGTCGTAAGGGAGTACATCCGTAAGAAGCTGGCGCAGGCATCTGTAAGCCGCATTGAGATTCAGCGTCCGGCCCAGACCGCACGCATCACGATCCACACTGCGCGTCCTGGCATTGTGATTGGCAAGAAGGGTGAAGGCGTTGAGCGTCTGCGCAAAGAAGTTTCAAAGATGATGGGTGTGCCAGTACACATCAACATCGAAGAGATTCGTAAGCCCGAGCTGGATGCACACCTGGTTGCACAGAACGTAGCCCAGCAGCTTGAGCGCAGGGTGCAGTTCCGCCGTGCCATGAAGCGCGTCATGCAGAACGCCATGCGACTCGGTGCTGAAGGTATCAAGGTTCGTGTTGCTGGTCGTCTTGGCGGTGCTGAGATTGCACGTGCTGAAACGTACCACGAAGGTCGCGTACCGCTGCATACGCTGCGAGCTGACGTTGACTATGCAACTGCCGAAGCACTGACAACCTACGGGATCCTCGGTGTGAAGGTCTGGATCTTCAAGGGCGAGGTTATCGGTGCACGTGAAGAAGCGCCGGCTGCTAACGCACAGAGTTTTGGAAACTAGTCATGCTACAACCGAAAAGAACCAAATTCAGGAAAGTACAGAAGGGCCGTAACCGGGGCCTGGCCCATCGTGGCAGCTCGGTCGCTTTTGGTGAATATGGCCTTAAGGCCACCGGCCGCGGTCGTATGACTGCACGCCAGATCGAAGCGGGTCGTCGTGCCATGACCAGGCGAGTACGCCGTGGCGGCCAGATCTGGATTCGTGTCTTCCCGGACAAGCCTATTACCAACAAGCCTCTCGAAGTTCGTCAGGGTAAAGGTAAGGGTAACGTTGAATACTGGGTAGCGCAGATCAAGCCGGGCAAGGTGCTCTACGAGATGGAAGGTGTACCTGAAGATGTGGCGCGTGACGCGTTCCGTCTGGCTGCTGCAAAGCTTCCGTTCCCCACAGCGTTTGTTAAGCGCGTGGTGATGTAAGGAAAACGATCATGAAAGCATCAGAACTACGAGAAAAGTCGGTAGAAGAACTCCAGGAAGACATTAATAACCTGGCAAAAGATCAGTTCGAACTCCGCATGCAGAAGTCCACGGGGCAGCTTGGCCAGAGCCACCTGCTTAAAGAAGTCCAGAAGGACATCGCCCGTGTCAAAACCGTACTGAACGAAAAGAAGCGCGCTGCCGAATAACGGCGCACGCGAAAGGAACGATAGATGAGCGAAGAAAACAACCTGGCGCGATCCGCAAGCGGCGTCGTTGTCAGCAACAAGATGGACAAGACCATTACCGTACTTGTTGAGCGTCGCATTAAGCATCCGCTTTACGGTAAGTACATCAAGCGATCAAACAAGATCCACGCACATGATGAAGAAAATCAGTGCCAGGAAGGGGATCTGGTAACTATTGAAGAGACGCGGCCTATTTCCAAGAGCAAATCCTGGAAGCTGAGCTCTATCGATCGTAAAGCAACAATTATTGGCTAATTAGCTGACCCCGGTTTGGAGTTAACGAGATGATTCAGGCGCAAACATATTTGGATATCGCAGATAACAGTGGCGCGCGCCGTGTGATGTGCATCAAGGTGCTTGGTGGTTCCAAGCGACGCTACGCAAGCGTCGGTGACATCATCAAGGTGACTGTTAAAGAAGCAATCCCACGCGGCAGGGTTCGTAAAGGGCAGGTGCTCGATGCGGTAGTAGTTCGCACCAAGAAAGGTGTTCGCAGGCCTGATGGCAGCGTGATCCGTTTCGACGGCAATGCAGCGGTACTCCTGAATGCGCAGAAGCAGCCGATTGGCACACGTATTTTTGGCCCGGTTACCCGTGAGCTTCGAAACGACAACTTTATGAGAATCGTTTCTCTCGCACCTGAGGTGTTGTGAGGTAGATATGCAGAAGATTAGAAAAGATGACCAGGTGATCGTGATCACCGGCAAAGACAAGGGTAAGACCGGTGCGGTAACCCGAATCCTCGATGATGGCCGTGTTTATGTTTCCGGCGTGAACATGATCAAGCGACACACCAAGGGCAACCCGCAGATGGGTCAGCCTGGCGGCATCATTGAAAAAGAAGCACCGATCCAGGCCTCTAACGTTGCGATCTATAACAACGCAACGAACAAGGCTGACAAGGTTGGTATCAAGACGCTGGAAGACGGCAAGAAGGTTCGCTTCTTCAAGTCAAACGGCGAAGAAATAGACGGATAGATCAATGACAGATCTCAAGAAAGTTTACGACGAGGAAATTCGTCCTCAGCTGAAGGAAGAACTTGGCCTCGAGAACGTGATGGAAGTACCTCGCATCACCAAAATCACCCTTAACATGGGCGTTGGTGAAGCGATCGGCGATCGTAAGCAGCTCGATGCCGCAGTTGCTGACATGGAACTGATTGCAGGTCAGAAGCCTGTAATAAACGATGCACGCAAATCGATTGCGGGTTTCAAGGTTCGTGAAGGCTTCCCGATTGGTTGCAAGGTAACGCTGCGAAAGTCTCGCATGTACGAATTCCTTGATCGCCTGATCAACATCGCGATTCCAAGGCAGCGTGACTTCCGTGGTATTTCACCCAGGTCTTTTGACGGTCGCGGCAACTTCGCGATGGGCATCACGGAACAGATCGTGTTCCCGGAAATTGACTACGACAAGATCGACAAGATCCGCGGTATGGATATCGCGATTACGACAACAGCCAGGACTGACGATGAAGGCAGGGCGCTGCTGCGCGCTTTCAACTTCCCGCTCAGGGCCAGCTAAGTCGGCACAATTCGATAAGAGGATACAAACTCAATGGCAAAAAGATCGATGATCAACCGCGAAATTAAGCGGCAGAAGACAGTCGAGAAGTACGCGGCCAAACGCGCAGCTTTGAAGGCAATCATCTCGAGTCCAAATTCTACGGACGACGAGCGATGGGAAGCCCAGCTGAAACTTCAGAAGCTGCCGCGCAACGCTAGTCCGGTCAGGCAGGTAAGGCGCTGTAGCCTCACCGGTCGACCGCACGCTGTATATCGTCGATTTGGACTTTCCCGGAACAAGCTTCGTGAAGCGGCTATGCGCGGTGATGTACCGGGCCTGGTTAAGTCCAGTTGGTAGGAGATTAGATAGATGACGATGCAAGACCCACTTGCGGATATGTTGACCCGCATTCGCAACGCCCAGAGCGCGAAGATCGCTGATGTAACGATGCCTTCTTCAAACGCGAAGGTTGCCGTTGCCGAAGTGCTGAAGACCGAAGGTTATATCGAAGACTACTCGGTATCCGACGCTGAAGGCGGCAAGAAAGCACTCGACATTGTACTGCGCTACCACGGTGGTAAGCCGGTTATTGAAGAGATCAAGCGAATCAGCCGTCCTGGCCTGCGCCAGTACAAAGGTAAGGATGAAATCCCTCTGCTGAACGGCGGCCTTGGTATTTACATCGTTTCAACGAACAAAGGTGTGATGACCGACCGCGCTGCTCGGGCAGCTGGTGTCGGTGGTGAACTGCTCTGCTCCGTATTCTAAGCAGGCAGTCAATCAACGATAGGTAAGAGAAATGTCTCGAATTGCAAATAACCCGGTTTCTATCCCAAGTGGTGTTGAAGTCAGCCTTTCCGGCAAAGACGTCTCCATCAAGGGTTCAAAAGGAAACCTTTCGCTTACCCTGCATGAACTCGTCGAGATCGCGCAGGAAGACGGTCAACTGCAGCTGTCGGCCGCCAATGCCAGCAAGAAGTCAAAGGCGCTTGCGGGTACGTTCCGATCGCTGGTCAGCAACATGGTTGTTGGTGTGAGTGATGGCTTTACCAAGGAGCTGGAACTGCAGGGTGTTGGTTACAGGGCGCAGGCGCAGGGCTCAAAGCTGAATCTGTCACTCGGTTTTTCTCACCCGGTGGTATACGAGGCACCTGCGGGCATTGAGATTGAAACGCCAAGCCAGACCCAGGTGATTGTTAAAGGTATCGACAAGCAGCTGGTTGGCCAGGTCTCAGCTGAGATCAGGGCGTTCAGGCCACCAGAGCCATACAAGGGCAAAGGCGTGCGTTACCAGAACGAATACGTGAAGCGTAAGGAAGCCAAGAAGAAGTGATGAGCAGAGCTCATCATCCTGAGCGAAGTCGAAGGATCTGAACCAACGACAAAGCCGAAGGATCTCAAGCGCAACCACGCAGACGAATTAGGAAGAGAACATCAAATGAGTAAGAAGAAAGACGCGAGATTGAAAAGAGCACGTCGTGCACGCATGCACATTCGTGACCTTGAAGTCCCAAGGCTTTGTATCTACCGATCACCTAGGCATATCTATGCACAGGTTATCTCAGCTGCCGGGGACAAGGTGGAAGCAGCAGCTTCCTCACTGGATATGGACCTGCGTGCTGGTAACCACGGCAATGCTGATGACGCTGCAAAGGTTGGTGCGCTTATCGCTGAGCGGGCCAAGGCAGCTGGTGTAGAAAAGGTTGCATTTGACCGGTCTGGTTACAAGTACCACGGCCGAGTTAAGGCATTGGCAGACGCCGCGCGTGAAGGCGGCCTGCAGTTTTAATTAAGAGGATTAGTAATGGCTTATAACGACCAGGAAAACGAAGAAGGTTTTCAGGAAAAACTGGTTCAGGTTAACCGTGTAGCCAAAGTGGTTAAGGGTGGCCGTATTTTCGGTTTTACCGCATTGACTGTTGTTGGTGACGGTAACGGCCGAGTAGGTTTCGGTCGCGGTAAGGCGCGTGAAGTTCCTCTGGCGATCCAGAAGGCGATGGAAGCAGCCCGCCGCAACATGATCGAAGTAGACCTGGACGGCACGACCATCCAGTACCCGATTACTGCCCGTCACGGCGCATCAAAGATCTTCATGCAGCCTGCATCAGAAGGTACCGGCGTGATCGCTGGTAAGACCATGCGTGCGGTACTGGAAGTCGCTGGCGTACATAACGTACTCGCCAAGTGTTACGGCTCGACTAACCCGATCAACGTTATTCGCGCCACGTTCAAAGGTCTTCAGGAAATGCGTTCACCTGAGTCTATCGCTGATAAGCGTGGCCTCACGGTTGAACAAATGATGGGTTAAGCGACATGGCAGACAAGAAGATTAAGGTCACCCTGACCAAGAGCCCGATTGGCCGGCTCAAGTCTCACAAGGCATGTGTTGCCGGACTTGGCCTGCGCAGGATTCGTCACACCGTGGAAGTCGAAGACACCCCGGCTGTACGAGGCATGATCAACAAAGTGTCCTACATGGTCAGTGTAGAAGAGTAAGGCACTTAGGAGACAAGTGATGCAACTTAATACGTTAAAACCAGCAGGCGGCGCCCGCCATTCAAGAAAGCGCGTAGGTCGCGGCATTGGCAGCGGTCTGGGCAAAACCTGTGGCCGTGGTCACAAGGGCCAGAAGTCACGTTCCGGTGGCCGTATCCGCGCAGGTTTCGAAGGCGGTCAGCAGCCACTGCAGATGCGTCTGCCAAAGTTTGGATTCAACTCTGCCAAGGCGCGTATTACTGCAGAAGTAACGCTGTCTGAGCTGAACAAGGTTGAAGCTGACGTGGTTGATGTTAAAGCGCTGATCGAAGCGAACGTCATCAAGGGCACCATGAAGCGCGCCAAAGTTATCTTGTCAGGTGAGATCACCAAGGCAGTAACTTTGAAAGGCGTTAAAGTCACCAAAGGTGCAAAGGCAGCAATTGAAGCAGCCGGTGGCAAGGTCGAAGAATAACTCGATCACTATTACTAACTGACTGAACGAATAGATGAACAGTACAACAGCACAAGACAGGGCAAGAGCCATGATGTCAGGCGGCGGACTCGTTGAGTTGCGTCAGCGCCTGGTATTTGTATTGCTTGCTATCGTGGTCTACCGAATCGGTAGTCACATCCCTGTGCCGGGTATTAACCCGGAGAGGTTGGCTGCGCTGTTTGAACAGAACCAGGGTGGCATCCTTGATCTGCTCAACATGTTTGGTGGCGGCGCCATCGAACGTATGAGTATCTTTGCCCTCGGCATCATGCCCTACATCTCGGCATCGATTATTACCCAACTGCTCGTGGCCACGACACCGTCACTGCAGCAGCTGCGTAAAGAAGGCGAAGCGGGTCGTCGCAAGATCTCCCAGTACACGCGTTACGGCACCTTGTTCCTCGCAACCGTTCAGGGTTTTGCAATGAGCAGCGGGCTCGCGTCACAGGGTCTTGCCTATGCCCCGAACATTGGCTTCCACTTCGTCGCGATCACGACGCTGGTAACGGGCGCCATGTTCATGATGTGGCTGGGTGAACAGATTACCGAGCGTGGTGTAGGTAACGGTATCTCTATCCTGATCTTTGCGGGCATTGTTGCTGGCTTCCCGAGTGCTATCGGGCAGTCATTTGAACAGGCGCGCCAGGGTGAGATCTCTATTATTGCCCTGCTGCTTATCGCAGCAATTGCGGTGATCGTTGTGGCGGGCGTCGTGTTCATTGAACGAGGCCAGCGCAGGATTACGATCAACTATGCGCGGCGTCAGCAGGGCCGACAGCAGTATGCGGCGCAGAGCAGCCACCTGCCGCTCAAGGTCAACATGGCGGGTGTGATTCCGGCAATCTTTGCGAGCTCTCTGCTGCTCTTCCCGGCATCCCTCGGCCAGTGGTTTGGCCAGAGTGACGGTATGGAATGGCTGCAGGAACTGAGCCTGCTGATTGCACCGGGGCAGCCGCTGAACATCATCCTGTTCTCAGCGGGCATTATCTTCTTCTGCTTCTGGTACACGGCGATCATGTTCAACCCGAAAGAAGTAGCAGAGAACCTGCAGAAGTCGGGTGCGTTTATTCCCGGTTTCAGGCCCGGGAACCAGACGGCCAAGCACATTGATACGATTTTGACGCGACTGACGCTGGTCGGTTCGCTTTACATGACGGCGGTCTGCCTGTTGCCACAGGCGCTTGTAGTGCAGTTCAACATTACTTTCCAGTTGGGTGGTACAGCCCTGCTGATCGTGGTTGTCGTCGTGATGGACTTTATGTCCCAGGTGCAGACGCACCTTATGTCACATCAGTACGAATCACTGATGAAGAAATCTAACCTGCAGAATTTCGGTCGTCGATAGGCTGCGGGCACCAGGAGAAAGCAATGAAAGTTAGAGCGTCGGTCAAGAAGATGTGCAGGAACTGCCGCATCATCAGGCGAAAAGGTTCGGTTCGAGTGATCTGTACTGAACCAAAGCATAAGCAGCGACAAGGCTAGGCTTGTCTGCGGCCAGAGTAAACGAAGGAAGCTAGGTTATGGCTCGATTAGCTGGGATCAACATCCCTGACAACAAACATGCGGTGATATCCCTGACTTATATCTATGGGATTGGCCGAACCACGGCAGCAAAGCTGTGCGAAACGACGGGTGTTAACCCGTCCGCCAAGGTTCAGGATCTGACCGAAGATGAGTTGGATAAGCTCCGCAACGAGATTGCCAATATGAACGTCGAAGGTGACCTTCGCCGTGAAACGCAGCTCAACGTCAAGCGACTGCTTGACCTCGGTTGCTACCGCGGTATTCGTCATCGTCGCAGCCTGCCACTGCGTGGCCAGCGCACGAAAACGAATGCACGTACGAGGAAAGGACCGAAGCGTCCTATCCGCAAATAACGACTAGTTAAGAGTAAGACAATGTCTGAAGTGGAAACGACAAGCGAAGAGCAGCAGGCAGCCCCGGTTGTCCGCCGCCGCGGCAAGCGCCAGGTGGTTGATGGGCTGGCTCACATCCATGCGTCATTTAACAACACGATCATCATGATCACGGATCGCCAGGGCGGTGCGCTGGCGTGGGCGACAGCGGGTGGCTCCGGCTTCCGCGGTGCACGTAAGAGCACGCCGTTTGCCGCACAGGTAGCAGCGGAGCGTGCTGGTACGACTGCGCTGGAATACGGTCTGCAGAATCTCGAAGTATTCGTGAAGGGTCCTGGACCAGGACGTGAAGCTGCAGTACGAGCACTTAATGCAGTTGGCTTCAGGATTACCAACATAACTGACGTTACACCCATTCCGCACAATGGATGTAGACCACCCAAGAAGCGAAGGGTTTAATCGAGGAGATCAAACATGGCCCGATATCTCGGACCCAAGTTGAAGTTATCCAGAAGGGAAGGTACTGACCTTTTCTTGAAGAGTGGCGTTAGGCCACTGGAATCTAAGTGTCGTGCAGAAACTGTACCTGGCATGCATGGCCAGCGTCGCGCGCGTAATTCTGACTACGCGGTACAGCTGCGTGAGAAGCAGAAAGTTCGTCGTCTTTATGGCGTACTGGAAAAGCAGTTCCGCAACTACTACAAGAAGGCAGATCGCCAGAAGGGCGCAACCGGTGAAAACCTGCTGCGTATCCTCGAGCGTCGTCTTGATAACGTTGTTTACCGAATGGGTTTTGGCTCCACGCGTGCGGAAGCACGTCAGCTGGTGGCACACAAATCCATACTCGTGAATGGAGCCGTGATTAACATCCCTTCCTACCAGGTAGAAGCTGGGGATGTGATCGCAATACGGGAAAAAGCCAAGAACCAGCTTCGTATCCAAGGTGCGCTGGCATTGTCTGCCAACCGTGCGCCTGTCCCCTGGGTTGAAGTAAACGCTGAGAAGATGGAAGGACAGTTCAAGTCCTACCCCGAGCGTGAAGACCTGCCTCAGGAAATTAACGAAAACCTCATTGTTGAGCTTTACTCGAAGTAACCAACAAAGACTGATTAGATATCATCGGAAGGTGAATATATGCCCCATTCTTCATTAGAGTTTTTGACACCAAAACACATCCAGGTCGAGCAGGATAGCAATACCCGTGCAACGGTTATTCTCGAGCCACTGGAGCGTGGTTTTGGTCACACACTGGGTAATGCGCTGCGACGCATCCTGCTTTCCAGCATGCCCGGTTGTGCGATTGTAGAAACTGAAATTGATGGCGTACTGCACGAGTACAGCACCCTCGAAGGTGTGCAGGAAGACGTAATCGAAATCCTGCTGAACCTCAAAGGTGTGGCTGTAAAGCTGAACGCCGCTGATGAAGCAGAAATCTCCCTGGACAAGCAGGGCCCGGGTGTTGTGACGGCTGGTGATTTCCAGCTCGGTCACGATATCGAAATTGCCAACCCTCACCACGTCATTGCAAACCTCAATGAAAACGGTCACCTGAAGCTGCGTGCGCAGGTCGGTCGTGGTCGCGGTTATGAGCCTGCAGACGTTCGTATTGCAGACGAAGAAGAAAGTCGTGTCATCGGCAGCCTGCTGCTGGACGCTTCTTACAGCCCGGTTCGCCGTGTTGCCTACAAGGTAGACAGCGCCCGTGTTGAGCAGCGTACTGACCTCGACAAGCTGATCATTGACCTCGAAACCTACGGCACCCTGGATCCAGAAGAAGCGATCCGCCGTGCAGCAACCATTCTGCAGCAGCAGGTTGCAGTGTTTGTTGACCTCGAGAGTGAGAAAGAACCTGAGCCGGTAGAACAGGAAGACGAAATTGATCCGATCCTGCTGCGTCCGGTTGATGACCTGGAGCTGACAGTACGCTCCGCCAACTGCCTGAAGGCAGAGAACATTTACTACATTGGTGACCTGATCCGCAGGACTGAAGTTGAGCTGCTCAAGACGCCAAACCTTGGTAAGAAGTCCCTGACTGAAATCAAGGACGTGCTCGCTTCACGCGGTCTGTCGCTTGGTATGCGACTCGAAAACTGGCCACCATCAAGCCTGCGCGGTGATGATCGAGTACTGGGCTAAACAAGCACCTACTCATCACCAGCAGTATTTTTAGGAAGAAACATCATGCGCCATAGAAAAAGTGGTAGACAGCTAAACAGGAACAGCTCGCATCGTAAGGCGATGTTCAAGAACATGGCTTGCTCGCTGTTTGAACACGAAGTGATCAAGACAACCCTGCCCAAGGCGAAAGAGCTGAAGCGCGTTGCTGAACCTCTTATCACCCTCGCCAAGGATGACTCAGTTGCGAACAGGCGTCTTGCCTTTTCTCGTACTGGCAGCAAGGCTGCGGTTGGCAAGCTCTTCTCCGAGCTTGGTCCGAGGTACCAGGACCGCCCTGGCGGTTACACACGAATTCTCAAGTGTGGATTCCGTGCAGGCGATGCTGCACCGATGGCGTTTATCGAGCTGGTCGACAGGCCGCTGCCTGACAACGACGACGACTTCGATGATGATTTCGAAGATGATGATGAGGAGTAACTGACGATACGTCAGAACCACAGCGTCAAAAGAGACAAGTCGAAAAAGACAAGTCAAAGAAATAAAAAGGCCGGGTATTACCCGGCCTTTTTCGTTTGAGCTCAGCTGTTTTGTACTTGGTTCTCATCCGAAAAATGCCATCCGTGGCATTTTTCGGGTCGGTTTCTGGTTTTGTTTTATTGAAACCTCGCATTTTTCTAATGAAAAATGACAGCGGAGCGCCGCTCGAACCATCCCTGGCTTGTTCTAGTTCTCACCCTTTTCGGATGAGAACTAGTTAGTGTTTAACTCCTTGAAGCGCAGCTTGGACGCTTCGGCCGACAACTTGAGATCAACAATCTGCGGCAGGTACGCCGAGCCATCCTTCTCTAGCTTGTGGATTTCTTTCGCGGTCAGGTTTTTTAGCTCAGGAATCCATTTCTTGATGTAGGTGGCATCAGGATCAAACCTGGCCTGCTGTCTCCAGGGGTTGAACACCCTGAAGTAAGGTTGCGCGTCGCAGCCCGTCGATGCACCCCACTGCCAGTTGCCATTGTTGAGCGCCGGATCGTAGTCGATGAGGTATTTGCCAAAGTGGCTCTCGCCCTTGCGCCAGTCGATATTCAGGTTCTTCACGAGAAATGATGCCACGACCATGCGCACCCGGTTGTGCATGTAACCCGTCGCGGCAAGTTCGCGCATACCGGCATCGACGATCGGGAAGCCCGTTTCACCCTGGCACCAGCGTTCGAAAGTCTCGTCATTGTTGTCCCAGGTGAGCCGGTCGTACTGTCGCCGGAACGCGCCCGTGTACACATGGGGGAAGTGATAACCGATCTGGTGGTAGAAATCCCGCCAATACAACTGCCGCAGTAGTGGCTCCGGGTTGCGCGTTTGTCTTGATACGGTCCAATAAACTTCACGCGGTGAGCAGGTACCGAAGCGCAGGTGTGATGACAACCTGCTGGTACCCTCAATTGCTGGGATGTCCCTGGTATCGGCGTATTCGCCGAGTCCGGCGAGACCGGCCAATACCTTGTCGCGCTCAACCGCCGGTGCGCTCGCAAACAGCCAGTCATCCGGCAGATCGTGGGCAAGCGTATCGGCGCGCTTGAACGTTATGTCTGGCAGCGACTGCGGCCTGCCGACAAGATGTGTGCAGGCACGGCGGTAGTAAGGGGTGAACACCGTGTAGGGTCCGCCATCGGATTTGAATACCGCCTCCGGCTCATTCAGTAACTGGTCGGCATGCTGTGAAAAGGCCACGCCGTGTGCGTCGCACACCGACTTGAGAGAAGCATCGCGGCGCCTGGCAAACGGCGTGTAATCGCGGTTTATGTGAACACCCGAAATGCCGCCTGCGCTGAGCAGATCACCCAGAACCTGATCAGGTTTACCGGTTGCGAAGTGAAGCACACCACCCAGGGCTTTGAGTGATTGCTGCAAGCTTTTTAATGCGCCCGTCATGAATAGCATGCGGTATTCAGCATGCTGCCAGCGCGCGATCAGCGTTTCATCCAGGATGAATAAGGGCAGTACATCTTCACCCGACTCCGCAGCAGCGATAAGGGCCGAATTGTCCTGGGCGCGCAGGTCGCGCCTGAATATAACGAGACGGGTCACGGGTCAGATATGGTTTCGCAGCATCATTTCCCGCGGATGAGGCTCAAGGAAGTACTGCTCGTCGATGTATTCGTGGGGGTATTTGCGCAGGAAGTGGTTGATCAACGTGATAGGTACCACCAGCGGCACCAGACCGTTGCGATGATCATCGATCAGCCCGAGGACCTCCTGCTTTTCATCGGCGGTCATGTTTTCGTTGATGAAGCCCATGATATGCGTGAGCACGTTGGCACATTTGCCCGGGCTCGTTTTCTTGCTGAGGGCTTCCATCAGTTTACTGAGGTACTCGGGGCCAAGTTCATCCATGTCCCTCTTACCGGCGTCTGCCACCATGCGCCCGAGTTCACGATACAGCACCTCATGATGCGCCTGGATCAGGAACTTATGCCGCGAGTGGAATTTGACCAGCGCTGCAGGAGAAAGACCCTCGGCCACCATCTGGTGCCAGCGGTGCATGGTGAAGACCCGGACAATGAAGTTTTCCCGCAGGCGCGGGTCGGACAGGCGGCCTTCCTCTTCAACCGGCATATAGGGGAAGCGAGCCTGGATCTTCCCGGTGAAGATACCAGCGCCACGCCGCTCCGGTGGCGCACCTTCCTTACCATATACCTTTACCCGCTCCATACCGCAGCTGGGTGAATCCTTCTTAACGACAATGCCAGACAGTGGCTCGATTTTGCTTGAGAAAGAATCCGCATAGCCAGCAAGCGCATCGGTGAAATCGACGTCAGGTTCCTTGACCTTGATGGCCCGGATACCGCTGTCACCGTTTTCAGCGAGGTGAATGGGCGGGCGAGGAATGGACAACCCGATTGCAACCTCAGGGCAGAACTCGGTGAAATCAAAATGTTCAGATAGCGTGCCGGTGACGTAGACATTGCGTTTGTGGCCGCCGTCGTAGCGGACTTCATTGCCGAGCAAACAGGCAGAGATGCCGATCTTTGGTTTCTGCAGTCTGGCTTCGCCCATGACGACCCCTCGAGAACTAATGGTGAATTACGTCAGGATAGGCTGTAAAAACTTGCCTGTAAAAGAATGCTCCATCTGCGCAACCTCCTCAGGTGTCCCGCAAGCAATGATTTCACCGCCACCCGATCCACCTTCCGGTCCTAGGTCTACGATCCAGTCCGCTGTTTTGATCACATCGAGGTTGTGTTCGATCACAACGATGGTGTTGCCGTGATCCCGCAGGCGGTGGATTACCTCAAGGAGCTGCTCAATATCGTGAAAGTGCAGGCCGGTGGTTGGTTCATCAAGTATATACAGCGTCTTGCCGGTGTCCCTTTTGGAGAGCTCTCTGGCAAGCTTAACCCGCTGTGCTTCGCCGCCCGATAACGTTGTCGCACTCTGGCCAAGCTTGATATAGCCAAGTCCGACATCCAGCAGTGTCTGCAGGCGGCGGCTGACCATCGGCACCGCTTCGAGGAATTCGAAGGCGTCCTCGACGGTCATTTCCAGCACCTCGTGAATATTTTTACCCTTGTATAACACCTCGAGGGTTTCCCGGTTGTACCGTTTGCCTTTGCACTCATCACAGGTCACATAAACATCCGGCAGGAAGTGCATTTCAACTTTGATCAGACCGTCACCCTGGCATGCCTCACAGCGCCCACCTTTTACGTTGAAGCTGAACCTTCCCGGTTTGTAACCGCGCGAACGTGCTTCCTGGGTCGCAGCAAACAACTCACGGATCGGTGTAAAAATATTGGTATAGGTTGCCGGGTTTGACCGCGGTGTACGGCCGATAGGGCTCTGGTCTATATCTACAACTTTGTCGAGGTGTTCGAGTCCGTGGATTTCGTCATACGGCGCCACCTGCGGGTTGGTTGCCCCGTTTAGTGCGCGTGCTGTGAGCGGGAAAAGCGTCTGGTTAATCAGCGTGGATTTTCCAGAACCTGAAACGCCGGTTACACAGGTCATCAGACCCACGGGTATTTCCAGGTTCACCTGCTTAAGGTTGTTACCGCAGGCACCAACCAGTTGCACAGTCTTGTTCTCGTTATACTCGTTACGCTTTTTTGGCACCTTGATGCCGCGCTTGCCTGAGAGGAACTGCCCGGTGACAGATTTCTTGGATGACAGAATCTCATCAAGCTGACCGGATGCAACAACCTCGCCCCCATGGACGCCAGCTCCCGGCCCGATATCAACGATGTAGTCAGCAGACCTGATGGCATCCTCGTCATGCTCAACGATGATAACGGTATTACCAAGGTCACGTAGCCTGGTCAGGGTGCCCAGCAGGCGCTGTTTGTCGCGCTGGTGCAGGCCAATAGACGGCTCGTCGAGGATGTACATGACACCAACCAGTCCTGCGCCGATCTGACTTGCGAGCCTGATGCGCTGCGCTTCCCCGCCACTAAGCGTATCTGCACTGCGCGACAAGGTCAGGTAATCCAGCCCAACGTCCATCAGGAATCTAAGTCGAGCCTGCAGTTCTTTCAAGATCTTCTCAGCGATCTGGGCACGCTGACCCTTCAATTTGAGGTTATTGAAATAGGCAAATGCGTCATGCACCGACATTGTGGTGATATCTGCTATCGACCTGCCGTCGATCAGTACTGCGCGAGCGTTTTCATTCAGACGCGCGCCGCCACAGTCGGGACAACTCTGTGTGGAAAGGAATTTGGAAAGGCTCTCACGCACCATCTGGGAATCGGTTTCGCGGTAACGCCGTTCCATATTGGGGATGATGCCCTCAAATGTATGGGCGCGGGTGTACTCATCACCCCGGTCATTGACGTAGCGGAACTGGATTTTTTCTCGCCCGCTGCCGCGCAGGACAACCTTCTGGTGTTTTTCACTGAGTTCCTTAAAAGGCGTCGCTACATCAAACCCGTAGTGTTCGGCGATTGAACCAAGCATCTGGAAGTAATAAATATTGCGGCGATCCCAGCCCTGGATCGCGCCTTCAGCGAGCGACAACTCGTCGTCCTGTACCACCGAATCTGGATTGAAGAATTGCTGTACGCCAAGCCCATCACAGGTCTGGCAGGCACCGGCCGGGTTGTTGAATGAGAAAAAGCGCGGCTCCAGTTCGGCGACAGAGTGCCCGCACTTCGGACAGGCGAACCGTGATGAGAAGAGCAGGTCGTCTTCATCAGAATCCATGAATGAAATGGTGGCGAGCCCGTCTGATACCTGCACCGCTGTTTCAAATGAGTCGGCAAGACGCGTTTGCAGATCATCACGAATGCGCAGTCGATCAACCACCACGTCGATGTTGTGCTTCTTGTTCTTGTCGAGTTCCGGCGGGTTGTCGAGGTCAACAACAATGTCATCGATACGCGCGCGCACGAAACCCTGCTTGATCAGCTCCTTGATAACATGCTGGTGCTCGCCTTTGCGTTCCTGCACGATCGGTGCAAGCAACATGATTCTTGCGCCATCCTCAAGTGACATGGCCTGGTCAACCATCTGGCTGATGGTTTGTGCTTGCAGTTTATCGCCATGTATTGGGCAGTGTGGTTCCCCAATCCGTGCAAACAACAGGCGGAGGTAGTCATAAATCTCGGTGATTGTTCCCACGGTTGAGCGTGGGTTGTGACTGGTCGACTTCTGCTCAATAGATATCGCCGGTGACAACCCCTCGATGTACTCAATGTCAGGCTTTTCCATCAGTGACAGGAACTGCCTCGCATAGGCTGACAGCGATTCCACGTAGCGCCGCTGGCCCTCGGCATACAAGGTATCAAACGCCAGTGATGATTTACCCGAGCCTGACAGGCCTGTGATCACCACAAGCTTATCCCTTGGTATGTCGAGACTGATGTCTTTCAGATTGTGCGTCTTAGCGCCGTGAATAGAGATGGAATTCATAGGCGAACAGCAAAAGTTCCTGTGAGTAACAACGTAGATCCTGAGAAGAAATATGCGATAAGAATCAGCAGATCTTTACCTGGTAACCCTGCATCTATAGCCGGGCGCTAAGATCGCCGAGGGATATCTGGTATGATCCCGGCCGCACAATATATAAGTTTGTGTTCCACCCTGCAAAACCGCATTGCCTGCGTGAAGAGTATCCCCGGTTTTTCTTCATCTTCAGTACTGGATTGGTCGTGAAAGGCCCTGGCCGACGCTGGATTGATGGCTGATTCTCATCCAGCGAGGACGGGAACAGGTACAAGCCAGGGAAGGCATTTCGAAACGAGAACGACAAGTTGAATCGATTAGAACTACGAGCGGCGTCAGCCATTGGATTGTTGTACGTGGTGCGCATGCTGGGTCTTTTCATGGTGATCCCGGTGCTGCCGCTGGTCGCAAATGATATTCCTGGGGCGACGCCGCTGCTGATTGGCATGGCTGTCGGTATTTATGGATTCTCGCAGGCCCTGCTGCAGATCCCACTCGGTCTCGCTTCCGACCGGTTTGGTCGCCGCAGGATTATTGCTGCAGGTCTCGTCGTGTTTGTCCTCGGCAGCCTCGTCGCCGCGTTGGGTGACACTGTGTTGAGCCTGATACTCGGCCGCTTCCTGCAGGGTTGCGGTGCAGTGGCGAGCGTCTTGCTGGCACTGGTGTCCGATCTCACCAGGGTTGACCAGCGCGGCAAGGCAATGGGCATTGTCGGCGCATCGATTGGCGGGTCGTTTGGTCTCGCCCTGATACTCGGTCCCTTTATTGCAGCCTACTGGGACCTGCAGGGCATCTTTGTTACCTCGGCCGTGCTGGGCGTTGTCGGGCTGGTCATACTGATGACGCTTGTGCCCGAACCTGAAGTGACCAGCCACAACCTGAACACGCTGATCGAGCCTTCTCGAATGAAGGAGACGTTTACCGATCTCGGATTGTGGCGCATGAATCTCAGCGTGTTCTTGCTGCACTTTCAACTCATCGCTGCCTTTGCCGTGTATCCGCTGCTTATGCGGCAGACTGGTGAGATCAGCGATGCCGATCATGCCGTTTACTACCTGGCGTTGCTCGCTGGTTCGTTTGTACTCATGACCCCATTCATGTGGATGTCGGATCGCCTCTCGGACGGCCGCGTGCTGATCGGGGCAATGGTTTCGCTAATGGCGGTGTCCATGGGTGTATTGGTTGCAGGTAACAGCTACTGGTTTGTCATGGTTGCGATGCTGCTTTTCTTCATGGGCTTTAACCTGCTCGAAGTACTCTTGCCGGCGAGTGTCAGTAAGCTGACCCGCGCGGGCAACAGGGGCACTGCGATGGGGTTGTATACCACCTGTCAGTTCCTCGGGATATTTTCCGGTGGCGTTGTCAGTGGACTTGCACTGGAGCTCGGTGACATCGACGTGTTGTTGCTTGTAAATCTCTGCCTGCTTGTAGGCTGGCTCCTGCTCGTGTTTGGTATGAGAGGCCTTGGCAACATCGGCAGCCGGACCGTCGCCCTGCAGAATGTGGGTGAGGCACCTGCCCAAGATCGCGCCAACGCGCTATTATCCGTGCATGGCGTACTTGATGTGGTGGTCATCGACAGTGAAGGTGTCGCATACCTGAAAGTTGATGAAGACCGCTTTGATGACAAAGATCTTGTTCCCGCCCTGCAAGGGTCAGGAACACTTTAGGCTAAGAACAAACAGTGCGTTTACAGGGGACCGCCGCAACGGCGCCGCCCCGAAGGTCACAGCATAGGAGAAACAACATGGCACGCGGAATCAACAAGGTAATACTGGTGGGGAACCTGGGCAGGGACCCGGAAACCCGTTATATGCCAAGCGGTGGTGCTGTGACCAATGTATCTGTAGCAACGTCGAAGCAATGGCGTGACCGCGACTCCGGTGAACAGAAGGAGCGAACGGAATGGCACCGCGTGGTGTTCTTCAACCGCCTTGCGGAAGTTGCCGGTGAATACCTGAGGCGTGGTTCAAAGGTATATATCGAAGGCGAGCTGCGCACTCGCGAGTGGGAACGTGAGGGCCAAAAGCACTACACGACGGAAATTGTCGCTGGTGAAATGCAGATGCTCGACACCCGTGGCGACATGCCGCCAGCAAACATGTCCGGACCTGGTCCGAGCCAGAGTGATGTGACCTCTTCCCCATCAAGTGGCGGTGGAATGGACGATTTTGGCCCACCCCCGGCAGACGACTTCGACGACGACATTCCGTTCTAGGTCGCTGCCTGCTGCCTCTTTGTGTACTGGCTGAACCAGCGCTACATATACGACGCTAGATGAACAGCGCCAGCAGCAGTCCGCCCAGCAACAATCGGTAGATCACAAACGGCAGAAAACTCAGCCGTGCGATTGTCGTGAGAAAGAGCCTGATACATATATAGGCTGAGACCCCACTTACCATAAAACCGATAAAGAGGTGCAGGGCAGAAGCGCCTGTGGCTACCTCGGTTGTGGCGAGGTCGACTAGCTTGATGAATGCGGCGCCACCGATCGCCGGAATCGAGATCAGGAACGATATTTTTGCCGCTGCCTCGCGGCTGAAGCCCGAGAGTAATGCCATGGTCATCGTAATGCCGGAGCGGGACGTGCCGGGGATCAGCGCAAGGCACTGTGCCACGCCGATACCCAGTGCGCTCAAAATAGTGATGTCATGGGTGTCCCGTGAACCTTTCCTGAAATCCGCATAAAGCAGCAGTACACCAAAGCCGATCGTCGCTGCCGCAATGATGATCGGGTCTCGTAACTCTGCTTCAACAAAAACCCGCATCACAAATCCCACCGGGATAATCGGCAGGCTTGCAACCACCAGGCACCAGAACAGGTGCGCATCATCGGATGGCTCACGTGTCATCCACTGTTGCCAGGCGGCGATGATGAGCGTCTTAATGTCCTGCCTGAAATAGAACACGACGGCGGCAAGGCTGCCCAGGTGTACGGTGGTATCAAAGGCCAGGCCCTGGTCCGGCCAGCTCAGCAATATCGATGGCAGTATCAGGTGGGCGGAAGATGAAATCGGCAGGAACTCAGTAATGCCCTGGATCAATGCCAGTATGAGCGCCTGGAAAATATCCAATTGATTTCCTAACCCGAATTGCCAGCGGGCGAGTGTAGCGCAGATTCCGGTCTGCCGCCGGGCTTTTGCCCTTTCGAGTCCGCCTTTGCTATAGAATGCAAACTATGGCCGAGATTCCGATTTTTCCGTTACCGCTGGTGTTGTTTCCAGGTGGTCGCCTGCCACTGCAGATCTTCGAGACGCGTTATCTTGATATGGTAAAGCGGTGCATGCGTGAAGGATCCGGCTTCGGCATTGTCATGATCACCGAGGGTGAACAGGTCCTGAAGAACGCAGAGGAACAGCTGCCCAGCATTTCCCAGTGCGGTACCTATTCGACCATTGTTGATTTTGATCAGCTGCCCAACGGCATGCTCAGCATCATGGCCGAGGGCCAGGCCAAGTTTGTGATCCGTGATCAATACGAGCAGGCAGACCGACTCATGCTTGCTGATGTGGAGTCCCTGTCGGTTGAGTATGATGCACATGTACCCGAACAGCACGAACACTTATCAGAGCTGCTTGTCTCGCTGATGGAGCATGAGTCCGTTCAACGCCTTGGGCTGCAGTGTGACCTTGATCAGGCGAGGGAAGTAGGCGCCAGGCTGACCGAGTTGTTACCCTGCCCGAATGACTTCAAACAGCGTCTACTGGAGATGAAAGATCCCCTGGTCAGGTTGCAGGAGCTGGAAAAGATCCTCGAACGGATGCAGTAGCTAGTTGGTTTAGTTCTCACCCTTCTCGGATGAGAGCTAGTTAAAGCCTGATCACCTCAACCGGATCGGGATTGTTTCGCAGTGGATTCTTCGTCGCAAACGGCGCACGTTCGTAGTCGACGAACCGGTAAGGCAACATCTCATCTCGCCCTTGCGGGATGCCGAGCCGCGTCGTCTGAACCAGCTGTGTCGGCTGGTAGCCGACATCCTCCAGAACAAGCTTGCCTCGTTTCAGCTGACCCGCATTCCAGTCTGTGACCTTGAGTCCGAGTGACCTGCAGAGCAGCGTCTGCCCGCTGCAGAGGAATTCATCTTGCCGGCGACGGCCGTTGACCGGGTTCAACGAATGCATGACCTCGAGTGCTCTTGATGTGCTTTTCCGGTCGAGGTGAGGTTGCCCGGATTTGATGAGCACGCCGTTCCCTTCACCCCTTGCGGAAAAGTTGAGTGAGTCGCCGCCGCGGGCGTAGTACATGTAAATAGTGCCGGGTGACATGAACATGGCACGACGTTTTTCGGTATAGCCGAGGGATGAATGTGAACCCTTTTCGCTGCGGTAATATGCCTCGGTTTCGATGATGCTGGCAGACAGCCACACGCGGCCCAGTTCAGGATGTTCAACCCGGTGCCGCAACACCTTACCAATTAAGGCCTTAGCGAGATCGAGAGGTTCCTGGTCAAAAAAGGTCACCGGTAACATTGGCGGGTGATAAGGGTATAATGCGCGTTCGATTGTGAGGCACCGATTCTATTTGATGGACCACCACGAGTACATGCGCGAAGTCGGCGCTGCAGCCAAAGACGCTGCAGCGGAGATTTGCCGTGCCAGTTCAGCAGAGAAAAATGCTGCGCTGCTGGCGATTGGCGATGCAATCCGCGCCAATCGTGATTCGCTGATGCAGGAAAACGAGAAAGATCTCGAGCGTGGCCGCGCCAATGGTCTCTCGGAGCCGATGCTGGATCGACTCAAGTTCACACCCGAGCGTTTTGATACGATGATCGAGGGGCTTGAGCAGGTGGCAGGACTGGACGACCCCGTGGGTGAAATTACGGATATGTCGTACCGTCCGAACGGTCTGCAGATCGGCAAGATGCGAACGCCGCTTGGTGTCATTGGCATCATCTATGAATCACGTCCCAACGTGACGATCGATGCAGCAAGTCTCTGCATCAAGTCGGGTAATGCGTCTATCCTGCGAGGTGGCTCGGAGTGTATTCACTCGAACCTTGGTCTTGCAGCGTGTATTGAAGAAGGGCTCGCCAGTGCAGGTTTACCTGCCGCCTCTGTCCAGGTGATCAAGGACACCGACAGGGCACTTGTCGGCGAACTGATCACAATGGATGACGTGGTCGATGTGATTGTGCCTCGTGGTGGCAAAAGCCTCATTGAACGCATCACTAACGAGGCCACCATTCCGGTGATCAAGCACCTTGATGGTATCTGCCATGTTTATATTGACGCAGATGCTGACGAGCAGAAGGCATTTGATATTGCGTTTAATGCCAAAACGCAGCGATATGCAGTCTGCAATTCGATGGAAACGCTCCTGGTGGACCAGCCGATTGCGGATTCAGTATTGCCGGAACTGGCAGGACGTTTTACGGAACATGGCGTTGAGCTTCGTGGGTGCGAGGCGACTCGTGACCTGCTATCCAGCAAATACCAGGTGTCGCTAGCAGAGGAAGAAGACTGGGTAACCGAATACCTGGGCCCCATCCTGTCGATCCGGATTGTGGACGGTATTGCTGAGGCGATTACCCACATCAACAAATACGGGTCTAACCATACCGATAGCATCGTCACTGAAAATTACACACGTGGACGCCAGTTCCTGCGCGAGGTGGATTCCAGCTCCGTGATGATCAATGCGTCCCCGCGTTTCGCCGACGGCTTTGAGTATGGGCTTGGTGCAGAAATCGGCATTTCCACAAACAAACTTCATGCCCGCGGCCCGGTCGGGTTGCATGGGCTGACCTCGCAGAAATTTGTCGTCTTTGGAGACGGTCAGATTCGTCAATGATGACCTCTGCGGCGCTGGCCGTTTTTGGGGGCACGTTTGATCCCGTGCATTTTGGTCATATCGCTTCGGCTGTCGCCGTGAGTGAGGCGCTTGGTGATGTCAGGGTGGTCATGGTGCCGTGCCAGTTACCGCCGCACCGAAGTGAACCTGGTGCATCGCCTGCGGACCGGGTGCGTATGCTTGAGCTCGCGCTCGCCGAGACCAGCAACGTTGAGGTTGATGCAAGGGAGCTGGATCGTGAAGGCCCGTCGTATACCTATGACACGCTGCGTTCACTGCGAACCGAGATTGGTCCGCAATGTCCACTGGTGTTTGTGATTGGCAGTGATGCTTACAAGACACTACCGGAATGGTACCGATGGCGTGAAATGCTGGATCTCTGCCACCTGCTGGTGCTGGAGCGGCCAGGGGACCGCGCAACACCAGGCGTGGAGCTGGTTGAACTGGAGGCAGGCCGCGCCAGTAGCAAGTTGCAGTCACTGCTCGAACGCCCGGCTGGCGGTATTGTGCATGCAGCCCTCGTACAGGTGGACGTGTCAGCAACCGAGGTGAGGCGCGCATTGGGCGCTACTGGGCAGGAGACAGAGAAATTGGATCGCGCGTTGGAACAAGTGCCAGCGCCTGTACTTGATTATATAAAGCAGCAGAACCTCTATAGTGCTGCCTAGAACGTACGTGACGTGACTGACGTCATTGGAGTCAGAGTTGACAGATAACAGAACCGAGGACAAACCGTTACTCGATAGCGAAGCGCTCAGGGACCTGGTCGTTGATGCGCTTGATGATATTAAGGGTCAGGAGATCATATCTCTTGATGTGCGTGACCAAACAGACATCGCGGATTTTATGGTCGTGGCAAGTGGGGGTACTCCCCGGCAGGTAAAAGCCCTGGTGGACAGTGTCACCCAGAAAGCAAAAGAGGCAGGCCAGCAGATTCTCGGGACTGAAGGGCTTGAAGACTCAGAATGGGTGCTGGTGGATGCTGGTGATGTGATTGTGCACGTGATGCTGCCGAAGGTGCGCGAGTTCTATGAGCTCGAGCGGCTCTGGAGTGTCAGTCCAGGTAATCCCAGCGGAAGCAGCAGAGAGAGCGAAGGCAGCGGCGAGAGCGAGGGCAGTGCTCAGGATTGACCTTGTTGCCGTCGGCACCAGGGCGCCCGACTGGGTGGCCGCAGGTGTTGATGAGTACGCAACTCGCATGCGCGGTCACTGCCGCTTCTCTGTGACAGAAGTTAAGACCGCCAACCGCAACAAACCGCGTTCTACGCAGCAGTACCAGGATGAAGAAGCTGTCAGCCTGCTCGCAGCAACTGATCCATCCGCCCGTATCATCGCACTGGATCTCTCCGGTAAACCCTGGAGTACTGAAAAACTCGCTCAAAATCTGGACAATTGGAGTCGTGACACCAATCACTACCAGTTTCTGATCGGCGGCCCGGACGGGCTGTCGGAGAGATGTCTGGCTGCGGCCAGGGACAGGTTTTCACTTTCAAACCTGACATTTCCACATTTCCTGGTACGGGTGTTGCTGGCAGAACAGATTTACAGGGCGCTGATGATCAATGCTAATCATCCGTATCACAAATAACAGCTTCTCGGTAAGAGCGACATGGTTGAGCCGTTAGCACTCAAGGACCATACCTGGGAATCCAGGATTTTCTTCGAGCGGATTGTTATCGGCTTTGGCCTGCTGGTACTGCTGACCCTTTTTCTTGTTGCGCGTTTTTTCTACCTGCAGATTGTCCAACATGATATTTACGCAACACTGTCCGACAAGAATCGTATCCAGGTCCAGCCGCTGCCACCGATTCGTGGCCTGATATATGACCGGAATGGTGAACTGCTGGCCGACAACTCGCCGTCCTTTAACCTGACTATTACCAAGGAGCGGGTTGAAGACCTCGATGCCACGTTCGAGCATCTTGCCAACGTCATCGGCATCACCGATGACGAGGTTGATGCATTCAAGAAACGTCTCAAGCGTCGCCAGCGACCGTTTGAATCGGTGCCTATCCGGTTCAAGCTCACCCAGGAAGAAATCGCCCGGGTGTCGGTAGATCGTTTTGTACTGCCTGGCGTTGAGGTAGAAGCAAAACTTGTGCGGCATTACCCACAGGCCGATCCGATGGTGCACGCCGTCGGTTCAGTGCGCCGGATCAATGAAGAAGATGCACGCCGGCTCGATCCGGTCGCCTACTCCGGCACCGATCACATTGGCAAGATTGGCGTCGAGAAGTTCTACGAGGCTGACCTGTTGGGTGAAGTGGGTTACCAGCAGGTGGAGATCGATGCACGCGGCAAGATCATGAAGATTCTTGACTCAACGCTGCCAAAGCCTGGTAATGACTTAACCCTGCATGTGGACAGCTCCCTGCAGCGAGCGGCAAGCAGGGCGCTCGGTGACAGGCGCGGCACCGTTGTTGCAATCGAGCCGTCTACGGGTGGCATCCTCGCAATGCTGAGTAAACCGGGTTATGACCCCAACCTGTTCGTGACAGGTATTCCCTACGATACCTACGCCGCGCTCAGGGATTCGAAGGATATTCCGCTGTTTAACCGCGCGGTGCAGGGTCAGTATGAACCAGGGTCCACCATCAAACCCATTATTGGTTTGACCGGCCTCGTCACGGGGATGATCACCGAAGAGTATGTTGTTGAAGATCCGGGTTGGTTCAAGCTACCCGGCAACGACCGACTGTATCGTGACTGGAACTGGAAGGCTTCCGGTGCCGGCGGACACGGCATGGTCAACCTTTCAAAGGCCATCTATCGCTCGTGTAATGTTTACTTTTATGGCCTTGCTGTTCGTCTCGGCATAGACCGCATTGAAGAGCACCTGGGTCTTTTTGGTTTCGGTATGAATACCGCACTCGACATCCCGGAAGCTCGCAGAGGTTTGTTGCCATCACGAGAATGGAAGCTGGGTGCACGCGGACTGCCCTGGTATCCCGGCGATACCGTGAATATCGGGATTGGACAGGGTGACATGCTGGTGACACCCCTGCAGCTGGCAACGGCTGTCACCGTGATTGCGAACCGCGGCAAGTGGGTGTCGCCGCGAATGCTCAAAGAAGGCAGCGACCTGCTGGCCACCAGTAAAGCGGCGCGATTGCCTGATGTCGACAGGGTGCCTGAGCATGTCTGGGATCTCGTGATCAACTCCATGGAAAAAGTGGTGCATCGCGGCAACCAGGTCTACGGCGAAAACGGTACAGCCTGGGCCTATATTGGCCAGGATATTCCCTACAAGATGGCGGGGAAATCAGGCACGGCACAGGTGGTTGGCATCAAACAGGGTGAGGTCTACGACGAGACCGAGCTGGATGAAAGGCTGCGCAAACATGCCTGGTTTGTCGCGTTCGCGCCGATCGAAGATCCGCAGATTGCAGTTGCAGTACTGGTCGAAAATGGTGGCGGCGGTAGTGAATTTGCAGCGCCTGTTGCACGCGCGGTTCTCGACCACCATTTGCTGGAGAGTAAACCCAGGGGCGGCAACCTTGTTGCCGAGGTTTCAGGCGTCTCCGAATGAGCCAGGATTTTGTCCGCCAGCTGCCGGGTTCGGGGCTTGTATCTGAACGCAAGCAGACAGCCGGTGATGCGGTACATCTCGATTTCCCGATGTTATTCCTGCTGCTTGGCATTTCAGCCTATGGCCTGTTGATCCTCTACAGTGCGGTGGGTCAGGACACCGGTCCCGTGATATCCCAGAGTCTGAAGATTCTGCTGGGCATCATTGGTATGGTCGTGATTGCGCAGATCTCTCCCATTTTCATGCGGCGTGTTGCGCCATGGGCATTTGCCGGTGGCCTCATATTGCTTGGTCTGCTCTACGTGTTTGGTGTGGAGGTGAAGGGCTCAACCCGCTGGTTGAGGATCCCGGGTCTGTTTGGCTTTCAGCCGTCGGAGATCATGAAGCTGCTGCTGCCGCTGATTCTTGCCTGGTACTTCCATGATCGTCACCTGCCGCCGAAGACCCGTCACGTATTCTGGTCGCTGGTGATTATCGCCATTCCCGTGCTGCTGATCGCAGGGCAGCCGGACCTTGGCACCTCACTGATCATTGCTGCCTCAGGGCTCTTTGTATTACTGCTCGCAGGCATTTCCTGGCGATTTGTCATGGGTGCAATTGGCCTTGGCGTGCTCGCAGCGCCAGCGCTCTGGTTTGCCCTGCGTGACTACCAGAGACAGCGCATCATGACACTGCTCGACCCGGAACGTGATCCACTCGGCGCGGGCTGGAACATCATCCAGTCCAAAACCGCGATCGGATCCGGTGGCCTGTTTGGAAAAGGCCTGTTTGAAGGCA
The DNA here is from genome assembly GCA_963921285.3 of Pseudomonadales bacterium. GTDB lineage: Bacteria > Pseudomonadota > Gammaproteobacteria > Pseudomonadales > Azotimanducaceae > UBA9659. The sequence goes on along the minus strand of CAWUFD020000015.1, from coordinate 2,238,415 downwards.
CCCAGTCACACCTCGATTTCCTGCCGGAAAGTCAGACCGACTTTATTATCGCGGTGCTGGGGGAAGAGCTTGGTCTTGCTGGCGTCGTGATCCTGCTGATTTTGTACATCCTGCTGATCGGGCGGGGCGTAATCATGTCCGTGCAGGCGCAGGATACGTTTGGTCGGCTGCTCTCCGGCAGCATTACTTTTACTTTTTTTGGGTACGTGTTTGTTAATATTGGCATGGTCAGCGGCGTGTTACCTGTCGTGGGTGTACCGTTACCACTGGTGAGTTACGGGGGAACATCGATACTCACCCTGTTTGCTGGCTTTGGAATCCTGATGTCGGTGCATACGCATCGGCGTATAACCTTGTGAGAAGTTGATGATTCGTTTCCTGCTCCTGGTGAGCCTCCTACCTTTTACCCTGGTGAGTTCTGCTGACAGGAACTACGCAGACCGTGACGAAGTGAAGTTGTTCGTTAAGGAACTGGCAGCTGAAAGTGAGTTTGATGAAGCAAAACTGCTCAGCATGTTCCGGCTGGCGGAGTACAAGCAGTCGATCATTGACGCGATCAGTCGGCCTGCGGAAAAAACACTGACATGGGCCGAATACCAGGATATCTTCCTGACGGATTCACGCAGGCGCCGCGGTATCGAATTCATGCACACGCATAAGGATGCACTGAAGAAGGCCTACGACGTCTATGGTGTGCCGCCCGTGATCATCACCGCAATTATCGGTGTGGAGACCATGTACGGCGGCAACAAGGGCTCTTTCCGGGTGCTTGATGCGCTGTCCACGCTGGCTTTTGATTACCCGCCGCGATCCAAGTTCTTCAGGAAGGAACTCAAGCAGTTCATTCTGCTGGCCCGTGAAGAAAAGCAGATGATTACCGACCTTAAGGGATCCTACGCGGGCGCCATGGGGCTTGGTCAGTTCATCCCCAGCAGTTATCGCGCCTATGCGGTTGATTTTGACGGTGATGGTTTCCGCGACATCTGGAACAACGAAACGGATGCGATTGGGTCTGTTGCCAACTACCTCGCGGTGCACGGCTGGCGGCGTGGAGAGCAGATTACGTTGCCCATCGACGGGTCGGGGGTGCCGGAAGAAGCGTTTAACGCCAGCCTGAAGCCTTCCACCACCTTTGGTGAACTGCGCGATCTGGGCGCAGACGGCCCGTCTTCTGTCCCCGGTGAAGAGGAGATTTCACCGATGTTGTTGAACGGCAAGGAAGGCGCGGAGCACTGGATTGGTCTCTATAACTTCTACGTCATTACGCGTTACAACCACAGCAAGTTATATGCGATGGCGGTGTACCAGTTGAGCGAAGGACTGCGGGACGAAAATATCAGGTTCGCCAAAAGGTAAGCCCGGAGAGACCATGCGATTCTCGATACTGGTGGTGATACTGCTGGTCGCCGGCTGCGCGAGCACACCCGCACCTAAACAGTCTTCTCGCACGCTGGCTGAAAACGAGTACGAGGTGTTCGGTAAGGTATACCAGATCATGCCTTCGTCGCTTGGTTATCGTGAAATTGGCATCGCCTCATGGTACGGCACAAAGTTTCACGGCAGGCCCACGGCGATGGGTGAAACCTATGATATGCACGGTCTGACCGCCGCTCACAAGTCCCTGCCATTACCAACCGCCGTTAAGGTCACCAACCTCGACAATGGCCAACACATCGTGCTGCGCGTCAATGATCGTGGCCCTTTTCATGAAGATCGTGTCATTGACCTGTCCTACGCGGCAGCCAAGGCACTAGGATTTGAGAACGACGGCACCGCGCCGGTCGTGGTTGAGGCGCTGGACCGGGTAAACTACCCGGAACTTGCGCCACCCGAACCGGCGGAACCCTCGATTTACCTGCAGGTTGGTGCATATTCGATGCGCAAGTGGGCGGAGCAGAGGCTCACCGAGGTGAGGGATGTCCTGTCAGGGCAGGCGGAGAGCAGGATTCTCGAGAGCGAAAGTGAGACTGGTTCACTGTACAAGGTATGGGTGGGACCCATGCAGGATGAAGTCGAGGGATCAAGGATTGCAGCTTTGATGATTGAGTCATCGCTCGGGAACCCTCTCAGGGTTGTTGTTGACTAAGTCAGGTCTGTTCAGCAAACCGAAGCTGGAAAATTAGTATTGGGAGACAATAAATGAAGCATTGGCTATTGCTTCTGGCAGGAATTCTGCTGGCGCACAGCGTGAATGCGGCCCAGGCACCGATAGTGCCTGCGCCACCACAGCTGGCTGCTGAGGGTTACCTGCTGATCGACGCCACGACGGGCCAGCGACTGGTTGAGTTTAATGCCGACCAGCGCCTGCCGCCGGCGAGTCTCACCAAGATCATGACCAGCTACGTGGCTGCCAGTGAACTGGAGCGCGGCACCATCAAGGAAACCGACCAGGTTGGTATCAGCGTGAAAGCCTGGCGTATGGAAGGTTCAAAGATGTTTATCCGTGAGGGCACCAAGGTGGACCTCATGGATCTCTTACGCGGCATTATTATCCAGAGTGGCAACGATGCGAGTGTTGCCGTTGCGGAACATATTGCCGGCAGTGAAGATGCCTTTGCTGACATTATGAACCAGTACGCTGCGCAGCTCGGTATGAGCAGCACAAACTTTGTGAACGCAACCGGGTGGCCTGATGAAAATCACTATACGACCGCCAATGATCTCGCCAACCTGACTGTGGCGCTGATTGGCAGTTACCCCGAGCACTACAAGATCTACGCAGAAAAGTACTTTACCTATAACAACATCCGCCAGCCGAACCGCAACAAGCTGTTATGGCGCGATCAGTCGGTGGATGGCGTAAAGACGGGTCATACCGAGGCGGCGGGTTTCTGCCTGGTGGCATCTGCACGCCGCGGCGACATGCGTTTGATCTCGGTCGTGATGGGCGCCTCATCTGAAGAATCGCGCGCGGCTGAAAGCCAGAAGCTACTGACCTACGGATTCCGCTATTTTGAAACAGCGCCACTTTACCAGGCAGACGAGTCGCTTAAGCAGCTCAGGGTCTGGGGTGGTCAGCATGGTTCCATCAATCTTGGCCTGGCAGAGCCCATTGTCCTGACAATTCCCAAGGGTTCCCGGGAACATTTGACAGCGGAGGTGACAACGATTGGCGAGGTACATGCACCGCTCACGGCTGGCCAGGAACTAGGACAACTCATCGTGACGCTGCACGATGGTGAAAAGATCATGCGCCCATTGGTTGCACTGAATCCGGTCGCAGCATCGGGGTTCTTTTCATCGCTATGGGACAGCATCTCCCTGTTCTTCCTCAAGCTGTTTGGCGGCGATCCGCTAGCGCTATAGCTAGACGATTTGAGGACGGTACGTTGAGCGACGAACCCAAAATCACCTATCCGTGCGACTACCCCATCAAGGTGGTAGGCGAAGCCAATGCCACCTTCCAGGCGACGGTGTTTGAGATAGCCAGTCGCCATGACAAAACGCTCACCGAAGACAGGGTTACCCTCCGGGAAAGTAAAGCGGGCAACTTCCTTTCCGTCACGCTGATCCTGACCGCGCAAAGTGAGGAGCAGATCCAGGCTCTCTTTGCCGAGCTGAACGCCCTGGAATTTGTTCGCCTGGTCCTGTAGCCATGCAGCTTGTCGCGAGGAACCTCGGCCGCCGCGCATACGATGATGTGTGGCAGGCGATGCGAGCGTTCACCGATTCTCGCGATGATAAAACCACAGATGAACTCTGGATTGTCGAACACCCCCACGTTTACACCCTCGGACAGGCAGGCAAGCCCGAACATATCCTGGATGCCGGCGAGGTCCCCATCGTACGCAGTGATAGGGGTGGCCAGGTGACCTACCATGGACCCGGCCAGGTTGTAATTTACCTGTTGTTCGACATCCGCCGGCTCAGCGTGAACGTGCGGGAACTGGTGGGTGGTATAGAAACCGCTGTCATCAACCTGCTCGATGAATATAGCCTCGCGGGCAACACCCGACAGGGTGCGCCTGGCGTATATATAGGTGAAGACAAAATTGCGGCGCTGGGCCTGCGCATCCGCCGTGGCTGCAGTTATCACGGCCTGTCACTGAACGTTGATCCGGACCTCACGTTTTTCTCCCGGATCAACCCGTGTGGATATGAGGGTCTTGCGGTCACGAGTCTCGCCGCCCTCGGTGTAAAGGCTGATGCGGCGCAGGTAGCTGAAAACATGGCAAGGCAACTTGCTGATCATTTCGGGTATGATGCCGTTTCATTTGCAGCACCCGAAAAAACGTAAGAAACAGGTTTCGATGGCAAACAAGAACAGGCTGGTTGAAGGAGAGAAGTTACGCGGAGCGGACAAGGTTCGCCGCATTCCCGTGAAAGTGATTCCAACCGAAACCATGCCACGCAAACCAGATTGGATACGGGTGCGGATCCCTGCCAATCCGGAAATCTCGCGTATCAAGGGAATCCTCAGGAAAGGTAACCTTGCGTCGGTTTGTGAAGAGGCCAGCTGCCCGAACCTGCCGGAGTGCTTTTCGCACGGCACGGCTACGTTCATGATCATGGGTGACATCTGCACGCGCCGATGCCCCTTTTGTGATGTTGCCCATGGCAAGCCCAAGCCGCTGGATGAAAACGAGCCGCGTGAGCTTGCTGAAGCTGTGGCTGAAATGCGCCTTAAGTATGTTGTTATCACTTCGGTTGACCGGGACGATCTGAAAGATAGCGGTGCCGGTCACTTTGTTGACTGCATTCGTGAAGTCAGGCGACTCAATCCGACAACCCAGGTAGAAGTGCTTGTACCTGATTTTCGCGGCAGGATGGATATCGCCATCGAGCGGCTCGCACAAACGCCCCCCGACGTGTTTAACCACAACCTCGAAACCGTGCCCAGGCTCTACAAAAAGGCACGCCCCGGCGCTGACTACGCATGGTCACTTGACCTGCTGCGCCGCTACAAGGCAGAGCAGGATTCTGTGCCGACCAAGTCAGGGCTGATGCTTGGCCTTGGCGAGACAATTGATGAAGTTGTCGAAGTGATGTATGACCTGCGCGAGCACAACGTGGATATGCTCACCCTGGGCCAGTACCTGCAACCCAGCAGGGTTCACCTTGCAGTAGAGCGTTTTGTGCACCCCGATGAGTTTGAAGAACTGGGCCGGAAGGGTCGTGAAATGGGTTTCACCCATGTCGCCAGCGGGCCTCTTGTGCGCTCGTCTTATCACGCCGATCTGCAGGCCAAGGGCGAATTCGACTGATTTACTCATATCCGAAACTGCCATCCTTGGCAGTTTCGGGTCGGTTCCTATTTTTCTGTTATGAAACGCCGTGGCGACGGACCGCGCCTTTTTCTAGCGAAACATGACAGCGGAGCGCCGCCCGAACCATCCCTGGCTTGCACTAGTTCCCATCCTTTTCGGATGAGAACTAGTCCGGTCGCACCCTGCAGTCAGGGCAATCAGGATTCCGCGGCAGCTTTAGTTTTCGCCAGTCCTGGTACTTTGCATCAAAGTTAAGCAGGTATCCCACCAGCGTCTCACCGACTCCCACGATCAGCTTGATAGTTTCGAGTGCCTGCAGCGTGCCCAGCACGCCGACGACGGGTGCTGCGATACCTGTATCAGCGCAATTGAGGGCGGCAGTGGGTGAATCACCATACAGGCAGGCATAACAGGGCGAATCAGGGTCCGTCGGGTCAACTACCATAATCTGGCCTTCGAGCCTGATGGCAGCAGCAGAGACCAGTTTTGTTTTCGTTGCGAGGCAGGCGCGATTAATAGCAAACCGGATATCGAAGTTGTCCGTGCAGTCGACCACGACGTCTACTGTCGCGAGCTCCCGGACGAGGTCTGCTTCCGAGAGGTGCGCGTTTATTGTATCGATGGTGATCTCGGGATTGATCGCGGAGAGGTTTTTGGCCGCCGATACAACCTTGGGCTCACCCAGGTTTTCTGACCTGTGCACGATCTGGCGCTGCAGGTTTGGCAGGTCGACCTCGTCAAAATCAACCAGGGTCAGGTGACCAACCCCGGATGCCGCAAGATACATCGATACGGGGCTGCCAAGGCCGCCGAGGCCGATGATCATCACTTGTGCAGCGAGCAGTGCTTCCTGTCCGGCAACGTCAATATCCGGCAGCATGACGTGCCTGGCGTAGCGAAGCAGCTCATCGTCGGTCATCATTGTGATGTTGTCCCCATCGTTATACGCGCTTGTCCGTTCAGGTCGAGAAGCGTCTCAATATCTGCGTAACCGGCCCGGGCGAAAAGGTCCCGAACATCTTCACCCTGATCATAGCCATGTTCAAGATACAACGCGCCACCTGGCACCAGGCAGTTAACAGCGTCACGAACAATCACCTCAATACATTCAAGACCGCTTGGTCCTGCGACGAGCGCTGAAGCCGGTTCATGGGTAAGTGCGGCGAGGTGCGGGTCACCTTCGCGGATATATGGCGGGTTACTGACGATAATGTTAAGTGACGACGGCTCGAGCGGTTCACACCATGAGCCTTGCGTCATTGTGATATTCGAATGGCCAGTTGCATTCTGGCGAGCGACATCCAGCGCTGCCTGGCTGCGCTCGATGGCAGTGATCTGCCATGAGGGCCTGGACGCGGCGAGCGCGATGGCTATCGCACCGGTGCCTGTACCGAGATCAGCAACCTTGAGCTGGGTATCATCGAACCTTGCGAGAAGGGTTTCCACCAGCAGTTCGGTCTCGGGTCTTGGGATCAGGGTATCGGTGGTGACTTTAAGATCCTGGTCCCAGAATCCCTGTCGTCCAGTCAGGTAAGCAACCGGTTCACCGTTGCAGCGTCGATCCACAAGCGCCTTGAATATGTGAACAGTTTCTTCGTCGAGTTCATCGTCCGCGTGGGTGATAAGCCAGGCCTTGTTGCAGCCCAGGGTATGGGTGAGCAGGATTTGGACATCGAGTTTTGCAGAATCGCCTTCACCTGGCGCTTTACCTTCAAGCAGGCGTGTTGCGTCCTCGATCAGGTCAGCAACCGTGCATGACTCATGCATCAGCTTCCTGACCCATTGATGCCAGCAGGTCTGCCTGGTGTTCCACGATCAACTGGTCAATGATGGGGTCGAGTTCGCCGGTCATGATCTGCGGCAACCTGTGTAGTGTCAGGTTGATGCGATGATCCGTGACACGTCCATCCGGGAAATTATAGGTCCTGATCTTTTCAGATCGATCGCCGCTGCCAACCAGGTTGCGACGGGTCTCGGACACTTCGTTGGCCTGTTCCTGTTGCGCCTTGTCGAGCAGTTTTGCGGCCAGCAGGCTCATGGCACGCGCCTTGTTCTTGTGCTGTGAGCGTTCATCCTGGCACTCAACAACAATGCCAGTTGGCAGGTGTGTCAGACGCACGGCGGAATCTGTCTTGTTGACGTGCTGACCACCAGCGCCGGAGGCGCGGTAGGTGTCAACGCGCAGGTCATTCTTGTCGATTTCGATTTCATCGACATCTTCGAGCTCCGGCAGGATGGCTACAGTGCAGGCAGAGGTATGGATGCGCCCCTGTGATTCCGTTTGCGGTACGCGTTGCACACGATGCGCGCCCGACTCGAATTTTAGCTTGCCGTACGCATCACGCCCGTCGATCCTCGCAACGATTTCCTTGTAGCCGCCGTGCTCACCGTGACGCTCGTTGAGGATCTCAATTTTCCAGTTCTGCGTTTCAGCAAAGCGCGAGTACATCTTGAAGAGATCACCGGCAAAAATGGCAGCCTCGTCGCCGCCGGTGCCGGCGCGAACCTCAAGGAAGACGTTGTTGGCATCATGCGGGTCCCGGGGCAGGAGCAGCGTCTGCAGCTCAGTGCCGAGGTTTTCAACACGCGGTGCCAGCTCGTCGATTTCCTGGCGCGCCATGTCCTGGATATCCTGGTCACTGTCTTTGAGCATCTGCTCAGCATCGTTAAGTTCGGTCTGGGCGGTGTCGAGTTCCCTGAACTTGAGTACGACGGGTTCGATATCGGCGTACTCTTTTGAATAGGCCCGGAAGCGGTCCTGGTCGGAGATCACATCACTGTCAGACAGTAGCGCGCCCAGTTCTTCATACCGTTCCATCAGCTGATCGAGTTTTGCACTGAGCGAACTGTTCACGTGTCCTGCCTGTCCAGATCAAATAGTTTGCGAATCATCTCCAGTGCCTCCGTGTCGTCCGCGTCCGTCGCTTGCCGTATGGCTACACTGGGGGGGTGTATTATCTTGTTCATCAACTGGTTGGCAAGTGTCGTCATCACTTCTTCTGCAGCGTCGCCTTTTTGCAGGCGGCTCAGTGCTTTGTCGAGCTCCCGCTGCTTGATCTCATCATGGGTTTCCCTGAACTGCGCCATGACCTGGTTGGCCTTTTTGGTTTCCTGTTTGGTGCGGAAACCAGCAACCTCGTTGCCTAGAATGTCCTCTGCTTCGGATGCAGCCTCTGCTCGGCTGGAAAGATTGGATTCGATAATCGCCTGCAGGTCATCAACGGAATACAGGTAGATGTCACGCAGCTCGGCCACCTCGGGTTCGATATCACGCGGCACTGCGAGATCCACCATCAGTATCGGTTTGTGCTTGCGTGATTTGAGTGCTCTTTCTGCCATCCCCTTGCCCAGGATCGGCAGCTGGGCTGCTGTTGATGCCACCACGATATCAGCTTCCGGCAAGCGTAAGGACAGTGACTGCAGGTCAATCGCTTCGCCGCCAAACTGGTTTGCGAGGGTGACGGCGTTGTCGAGCGTACGGTTTGCAATCACGATGTTGCGCACGCCGGCTGCATGCATGTGTTCACCCACCAGGCGAGAGGTATCCCCGGCGCCGATCAGCAGCACGTTGCAGTTGCCGAGATCGGTGAAAAGCTGAGATGCCAGTGTGACTGCGGTTGAAGCAACAGACACAGAGCTTTCGCCAATCGCGGTCTCTGTCCTGACCCGCTTGGCTATCCTGAATGCGGTCTGGGCAAGGTGATCGAGTTCCGGGCCGAGTGAGCCGATGCGGCGCGCGGTATCAAAACACTCCTTAAACTGCCCAAGTATCTGGGTTTCGCCAACAACCATTGAATCGAGGCCAGAGGCAACCCGCAGTGCATGGTGTACGGCTTCCTGGCCTTCCTTGATGTAAATGCTCTCATCAAGGTCCGCCTGTCCCAGCTTGTGGTAGTCGGCCAGCCAACCCACCACGGCGGCAGCATTTGAGTTATCACTGACGGCGATGACCTCGGTACGGTTGCAGGTCGACAGGATCGCCGTTTCATTAAGTCCTGCTCGTTCAACAATGCTGTCCAGGGCGTTGGGCATCTGTTCAGGCGTGAACGCGACCTTCTCCCGCAATTCCACGGGCGCCGAGTTGTGATTAATGCCGACGATGAGCAGGTTCATGAGGTGTATCGGTAACCGGTTTTTTGCTGTCTGGACAATGAACCCCCGTTGAATATTGGTACACTAACCCAGGTACGTAACTCGGGTTCATCTTGGGAACCCAGCAGGGGACGGGGGGTCAAAAATAGCCCCGTATTGTACGTTGCTTGGCGCGGTGAATATAGTTGAATCCGCGGGTCGTATAATCTCTATTTCCGGGTAATTCATTGAAAACAGTGAACTTATTGAAACAGAGGCGATTGAATATGCCTCTTCTGCTTGGCCTTGGCCTGATCTGGTTGACCGGGTGTGCAACTGTGCCCGGGGAAGAAGCGCCGCCCACCGCCGAAGCAACGGTCGCTGAAACCGAAGCCGGCGTAGAAGTCGCTGAGGAGAAAGGTCCGGCGCCGCGTCCAAAACCGGAAGATTATCCGGTGGCGCCGTTTGAGGGAGATGCCCTCTACGAGCTGCTGGTCGCCGAGGTGGCCGGTTATCGTTCCCAGTACGATGTTGCCCTCGAGAAGTACATCAGTGCGGCCCGTGAAACCCAGGATCCCGGTGTTGCTGCCCGCGCCGCCCGTCTTGCGGCATACATGAAAAAGCCCCAGACCCAGTTGGAAATGACTCGAATCTGGCTCAGCAAGGAACCTGACCATATCGAAGCGCGGCGCATGGCGTTTGATGTGTTGCTCAATTCAAACCAGCTTGCAGAAGCCATCGAGCACATGGAGAAGATCAAGGAGCTTGGCGGCCTCGCCAACTTCGAGGTGTTCGCCTATCGTGCCTCCGGGCTGGACGAAGAAGGCCTTAAGGCCCTTTATTCCGCTATTGAAGAAATGCGGATCCGGCATCCCGAAGACACGCAGCTGGCGTTTGCGGCTGCGGTCGTGCTGCAGCAGATGGGGCGCCTTGAGGAAGCACTTGAGCTGACCGAGCTGTTTATTACCGAGGATGAAGGCCATAACGCCATCGTGTTGAAGGCGAGCCTGCTGTCGGATCTCGGACGTGAAGATGAAGCCGCAATATTCATGCGGGAAAAGGTCGAGGTTTATCCCGATAACCGTCGACTCCGGCTGATGTTTGCGCGCCTCCTGTTTGAACTTGAGGATCTTGTTGCTGCCCGGGAACAGTACGAAGAGGTGCTCAAGCTCTCCCCGAATGACGGCGACATCCTGTTTGCACTTGCGCTGATTGCCCTCGAGCTGAAAGACGATGAAGAGGCCAAGCGCCACTTCGAAAGAATGGTGCGCTGGAATCGTCGGACCGGTGAAGCTCACTATTACCTGGGTGGTATTGCAGAAAGGCAGTTGGACGTTGTCACCGCACTGCGGGAGTACAGCCAGGTCGGCAATGGTTATGAGTTTATCCCCGCCCAGGCGCGAATAGCGGCGCTGTTGGCCGATGACGGGCGCTGGGAGGAAGCACGGGACCACCTTGCCCGCAAACGAGCGGAGCACCCGGCGCGCAGCTACCAGCTGACCCTGATTGAGGCGCAGCTACTCACAGAGCGCGGTCTGCAGGAGGAAGTCTTTGATTTCCTTGATAAAACACTCGCTGAAGACCCTGAGAATACGGATCTGCTGTATTTCCGTGCCATGACCGGCCAGAAGTTTGATCGGCTCGATATCCTGGAACGAGACCTGCGCGCCATCATCGACATCGACCCTGACAATGCTGATGCCCTGAATGCCCTCGGTTATACGCTGACCGACCAGACAGATCGACATGAAGAGGCCCTTGTACTGATCGAAAAGGCACTGGCAATCAAACCAGGCGAGGCCGCATTCATCGATTCAATGGGCTGGGTGCAATACCGCCTGCAGAACTATGAAGAAGCGCTGGTGCACCTGCGCCGTGCGCTTGAACTGTTCCCGAATGACGAGGTTGCTGCTCACCTGGGCGAGGTGCTCTGGGTAACCGGTGAGAAAGAAGAAGCCAACCAGGTATGGGAAGAGGCGCTCGAGCGCACGCCCGACAGCGAGATCCTCAAGAACGTCATCAAACGATTCAGGGAAGAGGAGTAGTTGCCCGGTCCTCGGTGGCAATGGCTGTCACGGCTTTGCCTGATACTGCTGTTAACCGGCTGTGCAACGAATCCATCGCCACCCGGAACCGACTGGACACTCAAAGGCAAGCTGTCGATCAGGTCGCCTGAAGAAACTCGACTCCTCGGTATCAACTGGCAGAAACGCGGGCCTGTTCAGGAAATTGCCTTAAGCGCATCCCTCGGCATCTCTGTCGCCGATATCTTTATTAAAGGTGAGGATGTCACCGTGACCACCGCAGAAGGCGTGGTCCGGCTGAGACAGGTGGTACGATTGCCGCTGGAATCCGGTGGTTATCTTGATATACCGCTACTACCGGTGCTCGACTGGGTCGATATGGCCTATCAATCGAGCGGAAAGCCGCCGCCACTTCGCATCCGCGGCTGGCAGGTCGAGGTGAAACGAATGACGGGTGAAAATCCCTCCCTGGTCCAGTTCGAAAGCAATGGGGTCCGTCTCAGGCTGAGTATCTCGAGCTGGCAATAGGCCTTTAAAACAGCTCGTCGGTGAGCGTTTTCGATTAGCGTTAAGCCAAGTTGACTTCCACGGGACGTACCATCACAATAGCGCCCTTTTTCGCGGGGCAGATCGCAAAATTGCCCGCGAATTGATGAAGGCAGGTAGCCCTTGTTTATCTATCACTGATAACATTGGCAGCTGGTAACCTGTCTGTCTGGGTAAGTCAGCAACATCATGTCAAACAAACATGTAAGCAGATTGCCCGGCATGCGGAGAGATTGGGGTGTCGCCAAGTTGGTAAGGCACAAGGTTTTGATCCTTGCATGCGCAGGTTCGAGTCCTGCCACCCCAGCCATATTGCGAGACAATCCAGCACTGGGCGTACACTGTGGCTGAACTGAAAATTTTCACTGGTAACGCCCATCGAAACCTGGCGGATCGGATTGTCGATCGAATGCGCATGGATCTTGGCGCAGCTGACGTAGGCCGTTTCAGTGATGGTGAAGTCAGTGTAGAGATCCACGAAAACGTGCGCGGCAAGGACGTGTTTATCATCCAGCCAACCTGCGCACCGACCAACGACAACCTGGTCGAACTGATTGTGATGGCAGACTGCCTGCATAGGGCTTCTGCCGGTCGAATCACAGCGGTAATCCCCTATTTTGGATACGCACGCCAGGATCGGCGTGTCCGGTCAGCGCGGGTACCGATTACAGCAAAGGTTGTCGCAGATATGTTGAGCAGTGCTGGTGTGAACCGGGTACTGACAATTGATCTGCACGCTGACCAGATCCAGGGTTTCTTTAATATCCCTGTCGACAATATCTATGCATCCCCGGTGATGCTGATTGATATTGAGCGCCAGCGATATGATGACCTGATGATTGTGTCGCCGGACGTTGGCGGCGTGGTCAGGGCAAGGGCGATGGCAAAGCAGTTGAACGATGCCGACCTTGCCATCATCGATAAACGTCGGCCGCAGGCGAATGAGTCTGAGGTGATGCACATTATCGGTGACGTAGAGGGCAGGACCTGTCTCCTGGTGGATGACATGGTTGATACAGCAGGTACCTTGTGTGCGGCAGCGGATGCCCTGAAAGAGCGCGGCGCCAAGAAAGTCGTCGCATATTGCACGCACCCGGTACTGTCCGGTGCAGCCATGCAAAACGTGGGCAATTCATCCCTGGATGAACTGATTGTGACAGACACCATCCCGCTCTGCGCTGAAGCAGAGGCGATGAGCAAAATTCGCCAGCTGAGCGTGGCGGATGAACTGGCTGAGTCGATTCGTCGGATCAGCAATGAAGAGTCGCTTAGCGCACTCTTCAAGAAGAGAGTGCAACCAGCACTATTTTGATTTCACCGCGGAAATGGAATAACTGCGGTTAGCCCGGCAGGCATTTGCTGACGGGTAAAGAAAACCGGCTCGCACAGGATGTGGTGAGCAGGCAACGATCCCGGTGTTGTGGTCGCGATAGCACCAGGGTGTAGATAAACGTAACAAAGCTAATCGGAGTAATACTCATGGCTGATCAATTTGAGCTGAGTGCCGAAATGCGAAGTGACAAAGGGAAAGGTGCGAGCCGCCGCCTGCGTCGTAACGCTGATATGGTACCTGCAATTCTTTATGGGGCTGGCAAAGATCCGCAGCCGCTTTCCATTGCACACAAAGACCTGCACAAGGCATGTGAGAACGAAGCCTTCTTCTCGCACATCATTACCATCAAGGCTGATGGCAAAACCCAGGAAGCTATCCTGAAAGACCTGCAGCGTCATCCCGCCAAAGACCGCATCATGCATGCGGACTTCCTGCGCATCCAGATGGACCAGGAGATTACGGTAGAAGTACCGCTGCACTTCATCAACGAGGACACCTGTGTTGGCGTTCGCCAGGGTGGCGGTAACATCTCTCACAACATGACCTCTGTCGAAATCACCTGTCTGCCAGGTGACCTGCCTGAGTACATCGAAGTTGATGTCCAGAACGTAGAGGTAGGCAGCTCGATTCACATGAGTGAGCTGCAACTGCCAGAGAACCTGGTTATTCCATCTCTCGCCCAGGGTGCCGATCACGACCACGTGGTGGTTGCGGTTAACGCGCCGAAGCGTGTTGAAGAAACTGAAGATAGCGCTGAAGCAGCGGCTGATGACGCGGCACCGGCAGCAGATGATGCTGGTGGCGATGATTCAGGTGGCGACGACAGCTGATTGTCCGGCGGGTTTAACGCCCGCCGATAACCGATGGGCTCCCCCCTCGATCTGATTGTTGGGATTGGTAATCCCGGCCAGGAATACGCCAATACCCGGCACAACGCCGGTATATGGTTTGTGGAACGGCTGGCTGCTAAGCATGGCGCATTGTTCAAACCAGAGAAGAAATTTTTTGGCAGAACCGCGTCAGTTCGTATCGAGGGCCGGGAGGTCAGGTTGCTATTGCCGGACACCTACATGAACGAGTCAGGCAAGAGCGTTGCCGCGCTGGTGAATTTCTTCAAGATCCCTGCCGAGCATATGCTGGTGGCGCACGACGAACTCGATTTTGAAATTGGCAAGATTCGCCTGAAAGTGGATGGCGGGCTGGCCGGTCACAACGGTTTGCGTGACATATCTGCTCGCCTCGCCGGCACAAAATCTTTTTCACGACTAAGGATTGGGGTCGGACACCCTGGCACCAAGGAGCGGGTGACCGGTCACGTGCTTGGCAAGATCTCATCCGGTGAAAAAAACGTAATTGACGAATGTATCGATGCGGCGCTCGACGTGCTGCCGCTCGCTGTCCAGGGCGATTGGGAACCCGCCATGAACAGGTTACACAGCATGAAGTTCCCGCGGGAGAAAACTGATGGGGTTTAAGTGCGGCATTGTTGGCCTACCTAACGTGGGCAAGTCCACGTTGTTTAACGCTCTGACCCGGGCAGGTATCGCTGCGGAGAACTTTCCTTTCTGTACGATCGAACCCAACTCCGGTGTGGTGCCCATGCCTGATCCCCGGCTCGACAGGATTGCGGAGATTGTCTCTCCCGAGAAGGTGATCCCGACCTCCATGGAGTTTGTGGATATTGCAGGTCTTGTAAAAGGTGCTTCCAAGGGTGAAGGCCTCGGTAACCAGTTTCTTGCCAACATCCGTGAGACGGAAGCGATTGCCCACGTGGTGCGGTGTTTTGAGGATGAGAACGTAACCCACGTGTCAAACCGGGTTGACCCGGCTGAAGACATTGAGGTCATCAATACCGAGCTGCAGCTGGCGGACCTGCAGACCATCGAGAACGCGATCAATCGTGTAGAGCGTGTTGCTAAAAGTGGTGACAAGGAAGCGCTCGCGAAGGTGCAGTTCCTGGAATCTGTTCAGGCGCATATCGATGAAGGTAAACCTGCCCGCACGTTTGATTTCCATAAGGAACAGCTTGCTGACCTGCGTGAGCTGCATCTCTTGACCATGAAGCCGGTGCTCTACATCGCTAATGTGGATGAAGACGGCTTCGAAGGTAATCCTCATCTCGACAAGGTCAGCGAGATTGCGGCGGCGGAATCAGCTGAGGTGGTTGCTATCTGTAACAAGCTTGAAGCGGAAATTGTTGAGCTCGAAGATGAAGAGCGTGCGGAATTTCTCGCTGACCTTGGTATGGATGAGCCCGGACTCGACAAAGTGATTCGTGCTGGCTATAGACTGCTTGGTCTACAAACCTATTTTACCGCTGGCCCGAAGGAAGCACGTGCATGGACAGTTCGCCAGGGCGCAAGTGCGCCGGAGGCAGCAGCGGTCATTCACACCGACTTCCAGAAAGGTTTTATTCGGGCCGAGGTAATCGGTTACGAGGACTACGTGGAGCTCGGCGGTGAGTCCGGTGCCAAGGATGCCGGTAAATGGCGGCTTGAGGGTAAGGAGTACATCGTCCAGGACGGCGATGTGGTTCACTTCAGGTTCAACGTCTAAAAACTGATAAAAATCAGTCGCTTAACAACACGCTGATAAAAGCGTACTACAAAAAGCAAACTGCGACGTTGTATACAGATACAACATCGCAGTTACTTTTTTCAGCCCCTGGCTGTAATTGCCCCCTGTAGCACACGGGTATTCCCTTACTGCTCAATCCTTCGAGCTTTGTGGCGTCCTGCCAAGGAATCCTTTCCGAGCTTCCCATCCCGTTCCATGTGCATGCTGTGCCTTCCTGGCTGTCTCATCAGCCGCTCTTCCTGAGTAGCCTTTGAGTGTTTCCCTTCCTGGGTTCAGCAGCGGGGTTGATGAGAAATATACGGACATGTGCCGCAAGGCGATACTGGGAGTATGCTATTTGTCGTGTGAGACATATCTCACAGCGCGCAGAAATCAGTCTGGCTCTTCGTCGCTGCCGAGCAGGTCGTGTTTGACCGCGAGTAATGCCAGTTCAACATCGCTCGATATCTTGAGCTTCTCAAAGATGCGATAACGATAGCTGTTGACTGTCTTCGGGCTGACAGCAAAGGCGTCTGCAATACCCTGCACCTTCTCACCTTTAGAAATCATGATGGCAGTTTGCAGTTCACGCTCCGACAGTTTCTCAAAGGGGGATTTGTCAGTGTCGCCCTGGAATTCTCTCAAGGCCATCTGCTGGGCAATTGAACTGCTCATGTACTTTTCGCCGCGGGACACTGCTTTGATGGCATCAACGATCTCATCGAAGTCTGCACCCTTGGTGACGTAAGCGGATGCGCCTGCCGCCATCAGCTGTTTGGCGAAGAGTTCATTGGCGACGCCGGTCAGGGCAATGACGCGAGTGTTATCGCAGCCCTGGCAGATTTTGCGTGTCGCTTCGAGGCCGCCGATGCCTGGCATTTTGACATCCATCAATACGATATCGGGCTGCAGGCTCTTTGCTGAACGCACTGCTTCTTCGCCCGTGGTGGCTTCGGCAATCACATCGTAGCCGTATACGTCGGACAGCATACGACTGATGCTGGTCCTCACCAGATCGTGATCATCGGCTATAACAAGTGTGGTCAACTTCGCCCACTAATACTTCCCCAAGTTTGGCGAATGTATCATTACTGAAGGGCTCTCACCACCGTAATTTGAAGGGTTTTAAGACCCCGTCCCTGGGGTCCAAATGAAAAGAGGGGGTTCGCGTTTAGCCGCGGAATTTTGCTTTTATCCAGTGATCAACAGAGAGGTATCTGCCTCCACCGAGGTAGAGTAATGCCAGCAGCATGACAAAGTAGGTTGCTGCAAACTCGATGCCGTTGTTCAGCACGACTAACGAACCGTTTTCAGTGAGCCAGCTGTAGTTACCGTGCTCCTGCAGGATGGACTTGGCCCGATCCAGGCGCATGATGGCACCCTCCGTACGTTCAGTAGCAAAGAAGCCGCTACCTGTAGCAATTGCCAACCAGCCGTTCTGCCAGTGTGCGGTAACCGCAGCAACCACCATGGTGATCATGAGGGGTATTGATATCCACCTGGTGGCAAACCCAAACAGCAGGAAGACTGCACCGACAAGTTCGGTTGCTGTAGCAAGGAACGCCATCAACCAGGGTGCAGGTAAACCAAGGCCCCAGTCGGGATTTCCAAACCAGGCAACCGTGCTATCAAAAGAGTTGTACTTGTTCATGCCAGCCATATAGAAAACCGGTGCCAGGTACAGACGGATCAACAATGGCGCGAGAAAGTCGACCGGGTGTGTAATGGATTCCAGCATGTCCTGGAACTTGTTTGCTAAAGCTATCATTCGGCTCTCCGTCTTACTGTTTGTATCTGGCTTATTTGTGACTAGCTGTGACTAGTGACTCATAAGGACCAGGTGTTCATTAAAGGACTGCAGTAAGTCGATTCCGTTACGAACAAAATCATCTTTTTTTACGCCGTCGATTTGATCGGCGAGATCACTCAGCCACTTCTCAGCTATAAGACCGGGGTTTTCATCAATCTGGTGCAACATCTCAAAGGCGAGTGGCTGCAATTCAAAGAACCTGACGTTCTCCTCCTCATCCCTGATCATCAACAGGAAGTGCGGTGTGTCGCTCGGCCCCTCAGGAACAAAGTCAGGACTGATTTGGTGAACCGGGTATTGATAGACAAGCGGCAGCGCCAACGGTGATAACGCAAGTGGTGTATGGGCCAGTTCATCCGGTTCGATCATCTTTTCGGGCGGTGAGTCTTCCAACGTGTAAACCGCGAGCTCAAGCCATTCATAGTGGGCAAGTTCGGTGGTAAACCCGGGTAATGCCTCACCCAACTGTCCTTCTGCCAGGTACTCCACGAACTCACCTGCAATCTGCGGGAAGTAGGGCGTCTGTGATTCGTGGCTGATAAAGAAGTCCCGAATCATGCTGTCCCAGGCATCCGTAGAGATAATGCTTTTCAGCACGGGAAAGAAGTCCGACAACAGCGCAGAGAGGTTGTTGAAAATCAGCTCCGAGTAGATCCCCATGCGACGCTCATCCAGCCCGTCCGGCACCGGCACCTGGTCAGGGTTCCTGAGATGTTCTGTAAATGATCTTTGCAGTTCGTAAAGTTCACCCATCGAAGACAAGCCTGCTTATGTTCAGGCGCACGTGGCCTGGATGTTTTTTATGATGCCCACCTCGTTCAGCAGGTCCGGCATGGCGGGTATGTTGAAGTCTCTTTCGAGGAGCGTGGGTTTGACGCCGATAAGCTTGTAGGTTTCTTCAAGCAATGCCCACACCGGGTCAATAACGTCAGCGCCGTGGGTGTCGACGATAATGCCGTCAGGTTCAACGTAGTGCCCGGCGACGTGAATGTAGCTGACACGTTCAATTGGCATCTCCCTGATGAAGTCCATCGGTTCGTAGCCATGGTTCACGCTGTTGACGTAGACATTGTTAACGTCAAGCAGCAGGTCGCAATCAGCCTCCTCGATCACTGCGCGAACAAACTCGGCTTCAGATAACTCACGCTTGGGCGTGAGATAGTAGGAGACATTCTCCAGGGCCATACGTTGTCCGAGGATATCCTGTACCTGCTTAACCCTGGCGGCCGTGTAGTGCACGGCTTCCTCTGTAAGCGGCATGGGCAGCAGGTCATAAAGTTGACCGCCATCGTTAGTGTAGGAAAGGTGTTCGCTGTACAAGCGCACGTTGTGCTCGGCGATAAAGTCCCTGATGGATTCCACCAGGTCTGTATCGAGTGGTGCTGGGCCGCCGATGGAAAGCGACAGGCCATGTGTGATCAGCGGAACCTGGTCGATGATCATCTTTAACTGGCGGCCGAGTCGCCCGCCGAGGCCAATCCAGTCCTCAGGTGCAACCTCAAGGAAATCGAGATCTTCTGGAACGCCTTCTGCCAGTTCCGGTGTCATGGATCGGCGCAAACCAATCCCGGCACCTGTAAGCGGTGGTTGTTCAGTAACTGTCATAGTAGGTTGGGGTGATGGTGGCCCCGGTCGGGGCCACCATAGTTGGGGGTCAATCGAGCTTTATGCGCCGCCGCACTTGCCTTCGCCGCACTTGCCTTCAGATGAAGCTTTGTCGCCGCCGCATTTGCCTTCGCCGCAAGAGCCTTCAGACTTGGCCTTCCCTTCTGAAGAGTCGCCGCCGCATTTGCCTTCGCCGCAAGAGCCTTCAGACTTTGCTTTGTCGCCGCCGCACTTGCCTTCGCCGCAGGAGCCTTCGGATTTAGCTTTGTCGCCGCCGCACTTGCCTTCGCCGCAAGAGCCTTCAGATGATTTCTCACCACCACATTTGCCTTCGCCACACTTACCTTCACCGTGGCCGCCAGCTACCTGCATGTAGCCGCCGTTCAGTTCAGTCATACCAAACGGGTTGGTGTCAGCCATGACGGCGGGGGAGAACGCCAGTGACGCACCCATCGCGGTGCCGATCGCTGCTGCCAGGGTTTTCTTGGAAGTCTTCAATTTCATAGTTGAGTTGTCCTCGTTATTTAGGCTCTTCCGGAGCCTGTCATTATTCCTGCCGATCTCTCGGCGAGCTTCGATGCACCGCAAAGGGATGAATCTACCTGTACTAAGACCTGCCTGTTAAACAGATGGTTTCATAGATGTACGTGCTAGGGGATTGTTACAAAACTCACCCGGAAATGCGGAAAAAAGCGGTGAACTGAGGCAACGAATTTGTAAGCAAAAACTTACATTTGATTTCCGCTGTGGAGATAGCGGCTGAGGGAGGCGGGGATAAAGACGGGGCCTGCAGGAATGCAGGCCCCGGGAGACTTACGCGGCGTTAACCTTCTTGATGACTTCTTCAGCAACGCTGTTAGGACAGGCGTTGTAATGGCTGAATTCCATCGAGAACTGGCCACGACCTGAGGTCATGGTACGCAGGTCGCCGATATAGCCGAACATTTCTGCCAGTGGTGCAATCGCTTTGACGCGAACACCGGTGGAAGCAGCGTCCTGGCCTTCGATCATGCCGCGGCGACGGTTCAGGTCACCGATGACATCACCGACATGCTCGTCCGGCGTAAACACGTCAACCTTCATCATAGGCTCCATCAGCTGGGGTCCAGCCTTTGGCATGCTCTGACGATACGCCGCCTTGGAAGCAAGCTCATAAGCGATAGCCGATGAGTCAACCGCGTGGAAGGCACCGTCTACGAGGGTCACTTTCACGTCGAGCAGCGGATAGCCGGCAAGCGGACCTTCTTCCATGCTCATGGAGAAGCCCTTCTCAACAGCAGGCCAGAATTCACGTGGCACGTTACCACCAGTCACTTTCGACTCAAACTCAAAGCCGGCACCTGTTTCAGCAGGCTCGACAATGTAGTCGATCTTCGCGAACTGGCCGGCACCGCCGGTCTGCTTCTTGTGCGTGTAGGTATCTTCGATCTTTTGGGTAATGGATTCGCGATACGCCACCTGCGGTGCACCGACGTCAACCTCAACGCCGTGAGTACGCTTCAGGATGTCTACCTTGATATCGAGGTGAAGTTCACCCATGCCGCGGATGATGGTTTCACCTGATTCCTCGTCGGTTTCAACGCGGAACGAAGGATCCTCCTGGATCATCTTGGACAGTGCGACACCCATCTTCTCTGAAGCACCCTTGTCTTTCGGGTGGATCGCAACAGAGATTACTGGATCAGGGAATACCATCGGTTCAAGTGTTGCAGGCGCGTTCGGATCACACAGCGTATGACCGGTTTGCGTGTTCTTCATGCCGATCAGGGCGACAATGTCACCAGCCTGGGCTGATTCGAGCTCGATTCGCTCTTCCGCGTGCATCTCCACGATTCGACCGATTCGTTCGGTCTTGCCCGTGTAGGTGTTAAGTGCGTTGTCGCCTTTCTTGATGCGGCCTGAGTAGATTCGCGTAAAGGTCAGGGCGCCGAAACGGTCGTCCATGATCTTGAATGCGAGTGCGCGCAGCGGCTTGTCTGGGTCGACTGTGGCCACTTCACCAGTTTCGTTACCTTCGATGTCGGTTTCCGGCTGCGGCTTAACCTCAGTCGGGTTGGGCAGGAAGTCCACAACACCGTTCAGTACCAGCTGGATGCCCTTGTTCTTGAAGGCAGAGCCGCAGAACGTGGGGAAGAAATCCAGATTGATCGTACCCTTGCGGATGCACGCCTTCAGCGTTTCGATAGAAGGCTCTTCGCCCTCTTCGAGGTAAGCCATCATGGCATCATCGTCCTGCTCAAGCGCAGTCTCGATCAGTTTTTCGCGGTATTCTGCTGCCTTGTCAGCCAGGTCAGCGGGAATGTCTTCGATGTTGTACTTCTCAGGATCGCCTGAGTCGTCCCAGATCCAGGCTTTTTGCGTGAGGAGATCTACGACACCAACAAAGTCGTCTTCTTCACCGATCGGCAGGGTCATGACCAGTGGGTTTGCGGCCAGTACGTTTTCAATCTGGTCAACCACGCGGTAGAAGTCCGCGCCGAGTCGGTCCAGCTTGTTTACGAAAATGATTCTTGCAACTTCAGAGTCGTTTGCGTAACGCCAGTTGGTCTCTGACTGCGGTTCAACACCACCCGAGCCACAGAATACGCCGACGCCGCCATCAAGCACCTTGAGAGAACGATACACTTCAATGGTGAAGTCCACGTGGCCCGGTGTGTCGATGATGTTCAGGCGATGGTCATCCCAGAATGCGGTAGTTGCTGCTGACTGAATTGTGATACCACGCTCCTGCTCCTGTTCCATGAAGTCTGTCGTTGCAGCTCCATCGTGAACTTCGCCAAGCTTGTGGATCTTGCCGGTGAGTTTGAGGATTCGCTCGGTTGTGGTGGTTTTACCCGCATCCACGTGAGCGAAGATGCCGATATTGCGATAGTTGGTTAAGTCAGTCATCAGAATAACTCTGTATGTGTTGAAAAATTTTAGTGATGTAAGGGGATTGCCCTTAGAGGGGGCGCGTTGCGCGCGCATATTATATCAATGGCCCTATATGTGCTATAGGCGACAGGTTAAAAATTGGCATGGTGAAGGCCACAATCGCCGCAGCGTATTGCAGCTGCCATGAAGGGTTGCTAAGCAACTGATTTAAATGAATATTTTAACGAAATCTGTCTACTTCTCAGATTCCGCTAAAAGCCTCCCGGTACGCTATTCAGGGTCGCCCTGTGCACGAATAGTGCGTGAATAGCGAAAATTGCAATATTCCGCCCCCTGCATACGTGTCTGGGTGCGTTCCAGATGCATACCTGCACGCTCGGCGGCTGCAAAATCCACCCCACAGACCAGCAGGTGGCCGATGTCCCGGCCGCCGAGGTCTTCCATCATCTCTGCGTAGCGGCAGCCCGTGACGTTCATATCAAAATGCTCGCTGTCCGAGGCGATGACATCAAAATCGAGTGCATTGCCGGCGGCGAACATCTTGGCGGACTCTGCCATCCTGGAGAAATCCGCCTCGGGTGCCTCACCCTGTCTGGCGCGTTCGGTTGTCAGTGTGATGCGCTTTTCCAGCGCTTCGTTAATGACGTCTTCACCGAGAATATCCTGCAGATCCTTGATCAATGGCACCGCGTATTCCATCTGGATGCGGATTCGCTCGAGCATCGTCATATCAGCCATGGTGACTCCTCTTTACCTGGTTACTTGTCCTAAAAGTCACCTCCTGTGACTCTTAGGGTTCGGTTTCTCTCATTGCCGCTATTTCTTTTTGGCGGCGAAGTAGTGTTTTTCCTGCCGGACGCCATGACGCTCATCCACCAGCCAGCAGACGTTCTGTTTTTCAGGGATCGGATGTGTGGACTTGCCCAGCGTAATGAAGTTGCAGGCTGGTGTCTGTGTGCAGAGGTCCATGCATTGCATCAACGCCAGGTAATCCTCGTTCGTATCGATACGGAACGCATCAATAGCGTGACCATAAAAGTCGCTGCCGTTGTAAACGGTGTACTTATCGAAGGCAAACGTTGTCGTGTCACCTGTGCCGCGGGTGAAGTTTTCGTTGACGAGGTGCTGGGCTGCAAGCAACAGGAGCAACTCACTTTCAAATCGCTGCCAGCCGCCAAACTCGACGATAGGGTCATTCAGGCGCGCATGTTCCATCGCTGCGGGTTGCATGCGGCCCCCGGCGACGAGCCCGGCGTCTTCAAGCAGTTGTCTTGCCTCATCGAAACTGCTGACGTCGGGGAAGCTTGCTGTAATTTGACTGTTTTCAGGATCATAGATCCTGAGAAGTGTCTGCTCGAGGTCTCCCGCACCGGCGACGGCCTCTTGTGGTGCCTGTCTTGTGCGATAGAACGCGGTTGCAACCCCGGCGCCTGCCAGCGTTGCAAACGTGTAAGACAGGAAGGTTCGTCTGTTCATGAGACCTCCGCCAGGTGATCCGCGAGGCGCAGTGCGAGCGCCACGATGGTAAAGGTCGGGTTACTCGCCCCGGCTGCAGGGAAGAGAGATGACCCGGCGATATAGAGGCCGTTGCAGTCATGAAACTCACCAAAACTGTTAGCACAACCGGTGCCTTTTTCTCCCATGCGGGTTGTGCCGATCATGTGTCCGCCGCCGGTGATATCAAATTTGGTTTTTGGCGAACTGAAACGCCCGTGATTCTCCCGAAGGAAGGATTCTCCAAGGCGTCGCCACTGGGTGATGTGTTCGTCGTGGTAATTGAAGTTGAAGGTGATCTTCGCTTTTGGCGCGCCGTATCGTGTGGTCTGGTCGCTCAGCTCAACACGGTTGTCTGCATCCGGGGCCATCTCGCCGATTACTGTGAAGTCTGTGACCACGGGGTTCTCGCCATCCCCCAATCCCGCATCAATACGCTGGGTGTCGAGCAGGATCATGAAACTGCGTGCGTCGTCCGAGACGTTTGCCGCATCATCCAGCATGTATGCATTGATGCGCTCGCCTGTGGGCTGATGACTGACTGCCGCGGCGCGGCTGCCGAGGATGACCCGGCCGAAGTTGAACAGGTGCGGGTGCTCACTCAGGTACCTGCCGACAACATCACCACCGGTAAGTCCCGAGGCCAGCAGCAACCTGGGATTTTCGATACCGCCGCAGGCCAGCACCAGGCGGTCGGCACTTATCTCTCTCTCGCTGCCGTCTGGTCCTGTAACCCGGCAACCCAGCAGGTTCTGTCCTTCGGTAAGAACACTCGATACGGTTGTCCTGAGGAGTACGCTGATGGCGTCACTTTCCCGTGCAAATGCCTCGAACTTTGTGCCGAACCTGACAGGCGGGCTCAGGTATATAGGTTTGTAGTTAATGTTTGAATCGGCATCGAGCG
The DNA here is from genome assembly GCA_963921285.3 of Pseudomonadales bacterium. Taxonomy (GTDB): domain Bacteria; phylum Pseudomonadota; class Gammaproteobacteria; order Pseudomonadales; family Azotimanducaceae; genus UBA9659. Next base: position 2,213,991 of record CAWUFD020000015.1, on the reverse strand, counting down.
GCGCTTCGATGTAGCTGGTGGTGTCGGCCGGTAACTCCAGTACGTCCACGGCGCGCTTGTAGTAGGGCAACAGTGTGTCCCGACTGAACGGCCAGTCCCCTGTCCGGAAGGCGCGGTCCTCAAGTACGCCGCAAAGCCCGGCCCATACCGCACTGGTACCACCAAACTGGCGGATGGAGTGCGCGGCAAAGTATTCAGCCGCCAGGTCGCCGTGGGCCTCTGCCAGTACATCAGCGTTGATGTCTGGATCGTAGACGAGGTCACCACTTTCGATCATCAGGATGTCCTGCTGCCCATGGCGTGTGACAAGTTCATGGGCAAGACTCATGCCCGCTGGCCCCGACCCGACGATGATCAACGGGTAGTGATCCTTTGCCGCATCAACAAACATCAGGAAACTGTTCGGTCTGTTTTATACATCTGCTGCATCCTAACGGGACGCATCCGCCACCACAATGTTATGCAGCAGTCATAACAAGGGTGATATCGATAGGCTGGCAGTTGATCTGTGAAACGTTGATACTCCTTCTAAATAAGAAGAATGTGGAGATCCAGATGTTCTCGATGAGCCAGGCAGTAAAACGGCTGTCCCAGACCAACCCCGATATGATTGCGACCCATGATGGTGATCGGGTGCAGACCTGGAAGGAGTTTGGTGAAAAGGTGGCAAGGTTCGCCGGTGGCCTGCGCAAGCTCGGCGTCGAAGATGAAACCACCGTTGCCATTGTTGCCCTCAACAGTGATCGCTATTTTGAGTTCATGTTCGCGACACCCTGGGCGGGTGGTGTGTTCCAGCCAGTAAACACCCGGCTCGCACCGCCGGAGATTGTGCACTGGTTGACAGATTCTGACGCCAAAGTTGTCCTGGTTGATTCGACGTTTGCAACTGTACCGGAATCTATTCGCGATGAGTTACCGTCTGTGAATCACTACGTGTTCGTAGACGAGGGTGAAATCCCGGCGTACTGCATGGGATACGATGAACTCGTAAGCGCTGACCCTGTTGAAGATGCCGGACGCAGCGGCGATGACATCGCTGGCCTGTTTTACACAGGTGGCACTACAGGACGTTCCAAGGGCGTCATGCTGACCCACAACAACCTTATTGTTAACGCCATGCAGGCGGTGCCGTACCTGAATGCACGGCCCGGCGACAGGATTCTCCACGTGGCGCCGATGTTTCATATTGCTGATGCGTGCGTTTGCCTTTCTTCAGTTGTCATCAGCGGCTCCAACTATTTCCAACCTGGGTTTGAACCGGTTGCGATGATGCAGGGTATTGCACAACACCAGATTGAGCGAATGATTCTGGTGCCAACGATGGTGAACATGTTTGTTAACCATCCCGCGGTCGGTGACTACGATTTCAGCAGCCTGCGGGCGGTGCTCTATGGTGCCTCGCCCATGCCCGAAGCGGTGATCAGGAAAGCAATTGAAGTACTGCCTGGCACCGAGTTCTACCAGGGTTATGGACAGACGGAAACATCTCCTGTGATCACGATCCTTGCCTGGGACCGGCACACATTCGAAGGTCCACTGGCAGGCAAAATCAAATCTGCAGGCCAGGCAGCGCCGGGTGTTGAACTCGCAATCATGGACGAGGACCGGAATATTGTTGCGCCTGGTGTTGTCGGCGAAGTCTGCATGAAGGGGCCCAACATGATGAAGGGCTATCGCAACCTGCCTGAGCAGACCGCGAGCACCATTGTTGATGGCTGGCTGCACACGGGTGATGGCGGCTACCTGGATGAAGACGGGTTCCTGTTCATCGTTGATCGCGTCAAGGACATGATTATCTCCGGTGGTGAGAACGTCTACTCAGCGGAGGTTGAGAACGCGATTTACCAACACCCGGCAGTAAACCAGTGCGCCGTGATTGGTATACCCCACGAGAAATGGGGTGAGCAGGTTCATGCCATCATTGTGCCGCATGAGGGTCAGTCGGTAGCCGAGGAGGAGATGATCGCGCACTGCAAATCACTCATCGCCGGTTTCAAATGCCCGCGCTCTGTCAGTTTCCAGGCGGAACCGCTGCCGCTATCCGGCGCGGGTAAGATCCTCAAGACCGAACTGCGCAAACCCTACTGGGCGGACAGTTCCCGTGCAGTGAATTGATGCCTGTGTTCGATTGAGTCGGACAATTACCATACCCGCCTTCACGACGGTGCGGAGAACGACCAATCGCTCTCGTGATTTTCCTTTCTGTGTTTGTTAACACAAAAATGAAAACACTGCCGCGGCAGATTCCTGGCTTCGCCAGGAACTGCTAGCCTTCGCCGCCGCGTTCCTCGAAGATAAAGTTCTCGAGTTCATCGATGGTGGCTGACTGCTCATCGATGATGGTTTTCATGATGTCCCCGAGCGTAATCATGCCGACGGGCTGGTTACCTTTAACCACTGGCAAGTGACGGATCTTTTTCTCGAGCATCAGTGCCATGCACTGGTTCAGCGTGGTGTCCTCCGGTGCAGCAACAACCTCGCTGGTCATGATCTCGCTGACAGCCGTGTCTTTCGATGCGCGGTTTACCAGGATGATTTTGCGGGTGTAGTCGCGCTCAGAAATGATGCCAGCCAGCTGCGATTGTGCACTTGTGACAGTTAATGCCCCGACATTCTTTTCTGCCATGAGGGCAACGGCGTCGTAGACGGTGGCGCCGGCATCGATGGACCAGACATCTCTGCCTTTGTTGTCCAGTAACTCTCCTGCAGTACTCATTGAGATGACCCCTGTTGTTGTTCTTTTTTGTACTTTTTGTTCTTTCGGTATGCCAAAGATTAACGAAGGAGTAAAGCCCTAATCTTCATAGGGTTATTTCGGCCCGGTTGGTTGCGACGCCGGTTCAGGGCCCGGGAGAAACGATGGCCTCACTTGCGGTGTCTGGTGTATCTGCCGGCCTGCGGCGCTTACCGGCAACCAGCAGGTAGAAGGTTGGTAGCACAAACAGGGTGAACAGTGTGCCGACGGTCATACCAGCCGCAATCATCAATCCAATCGCAAAACGGGAGTTTGCGCCGGCGCCAAAAGCCAGCAGCAGCGGTAACACGCCAAGCACAGTCGCAAACGTCGTCATCAGTATGGGGCGAAGCCGCAGACCAGCAGCCTCCAGTACCGCAGCTCTTCGATCCATGCCGTCTTCGAAGCGCTTGTTGGCGAAGTCGACGATAAGAATGCCGTGTTTGCTGATCAAACCGATCAGGGTCAGGAGACCCACCTGTGTGTAGATGTTCAGCGTTGCAAAACCGAGTGCAATCGGCACCAGCGCACCGAAGATCGACAGCGGTACACTGATCAGCACGATAAAGGGATCACGGAAACTGTTGAACTGTGCTGCCAGCACCAGGTAGATAAAGACAAGGGATGTGGCAAACAGCAGCAGGAAACCCTGCGTTTCCTGGATGTAACGTCGCGATTCCCCTTCATAGCCAACGCGGTAACCGACCGGTGCCACCTCTGTGAGCGCCTGCTCCAGGTAGTCGAGACCGGTACCCTGCGAATTGGGCGGTAACACCATGCCTTGTATCGTCACGCTGTTCAGTTGCTGGTATTGCTTCAATATATTGGGCTCAACCTGTTTCCTGAGGCGGATAACCGTGCTCATAGGCACCATCTCGCCATTGGAGGTTCTGAGGTAGTAGCGCTCCAGCCATTCCTTGGTCAGGCGGAAGCCACGATCCGCCTGCGGAATCACCTTGTACGAGCGACCCTCCAGGCTGATGCGATTCGTTTCCGCTTCTCCCAGCATGACCTGCAACGTCTGGCCGATGTCCTGCATGGAAATACCGAGCCTTGCGGCAAGCTCCCGGTCGACACTCACATTGACCTCCGGGCGTGAATACCTGAGATCCTTGCTCACAAAAGCGAACAACCCGGACTGTCTCGCCTTGGCCAGAACTTCGTCCGCAACACGGTTCAGCTCCCGGTAGTTTGCGTTGCTCGAGATGACAAACTGCAGCGGCAGACCACTTTCAGCACCCGGCAGTCCGCCACCTGGGAATGTGAATATTTCCAGTCCGCTGATTTGCGAGAGTTTTGCCTGCAGTTCGCGGCGTATCTCCTCCAGTGAGCGGGTGCGTTCATCCCAGGGAATCAGTTCCATACCGCCAAAAACAGAAGCAGGCTGGTTAACCTGCCAGGAATGTGAAATTTCAGGAATAGTGCGCCATGCCTCAACCATTTCGTCGAGGAAGTAGGTGGTGTACTCAAGGCTGCCGTAGTCAGGCGGTGTTGCGATGGCAAAGATGCCGCCGCTGTCTTCCTTGGGTGCCAGTTCCTTTTGTGCCAGCTGGTAGAAAACTGGCAGTGATATCAGGATGACGAAGCCAAACAGCATGACCGCGCCGCGATTATCCAGGCAATGGCTGAGTAACGACTCATAGCGATGATGCAGCTGGTCAAACTGGCGATCCAGCCAGTCAGCAACCGCACCCTGGTGTTCGTGATCTTTGAGCAGGTAGGCGCACATCATGGGCGAGATGATCAGCGCCACGATGCCGGACACCACCACGGCACCTGCAAGCGTAAATGCAAACTCGGTAAAGAGGACGCCCGTTAATCCGCCGAGGAAACCGATCGGGAAATAAACGGCAACCAGGGTCAGCGTCATGGCAACAACAGGCATTGCAACCTGCCTGACGCCATGGATGGCAGCGGCCTTCGGTTCTTCACCGTTTTCGATATGGCGGTGCACGTTCTCGACGACAACAATGGCGTCATCCACGACCAGTCCGATAGCAATCACCATCGCCAGCAGTGTCAGCAGGTTGATGGAAAAACCCATCGTCCACATGATGAAGAGCACGCCGGTCAGTGATAACGGGATGGCGACGATCGGTATGGCCACTACGCGAAGGGAACCCAGGAACAGGAGGATGACAAGAATCACGATGATCGATGCTTCGATCAGCGTGGCGGCGACCTCTTTTAATGCTTCGCTGATGTACTTGGTCTGATCCGAATCCATGAAGATGGTGAGGTCAGCAGGCAGTTGCGGCTCCAGCTGCTTGATGGCTTCTTTTACGCGCGCTGCCACCTCCAATGGGTTGGCACCAGGCGCCTCACGTATGGCAAAGAACACGGTTTCATGCCCGCTTGAATACACCGCTGATTCATAAGTTGCGGCGGCCAGTTCCACCTTGGCAACGTCCCCCAGCGTGACGCGTCGGTCATCCGTCTGGCGCACAACAATCTCTGCAAACTTATCGGGGTCCTGCACATCGGTATCGGCATCCACGCTGGCACGCACGAGTTCTCCTCGCGTCGTTCCTGCCGCTGATATGTAATTCTCCCGGCGGATCGCTGCATTGACATCGGTCGCGGTCACCCCGAAGGCAGCCATACGGGCCGGATTCAGCCAGACGCGCATGGCAAAGTTGCCACTGCCGAGCATCTGGGCTTCACCGACACCTTCTACCGTGCTCAGAACGGGCTGAATCGAGCGCAGCGCATAGTCGGCGCGTTGCTGCACGCTCATCTGCTCCGAGATAAGGGCGAGATACATCATGGCGCCGCCGCCGGTGCGATTGCTGACCACGGGGTCCTCGACCTCCTGTGGCAGTTCGAAGCGGGCCTCGTTGATCTTGGTAATGACCTCAGCCATGACCTCAGTGGAGTTTTCACCGAGTCGAACACGAACCTGTATCTGAGAGATACCGGGGTTACTCTCGGAAGTAATGTATTCGACACCCTTGGCGGAAGCGATGTATCGCTGCAGCGGTGTGGTTACAAAGCCCTGCACTGTTCTTGCGCTGGCGCCTGGATACACCGCGGAGACGAAAATGGTGCTTTTCTCCACCTCCGGATATTCGCGGATCTGCAGCTGATTGGCAGACTGCAGGCCGAGCAGCAGCATGATGGCGCCGAGCACAATGGCAAGGACCGGCCGGTTGATGAAGATGTCCGTAAAGCGCATTACAGGTTCACCGCCTCATCGATCACAACGCGCACGCCCCGGTAGAGTTTGTTCTGCCCGACGCTGACCACCTGTTCACCCGCGCTCAAACCTTCAAGCACAGATACCCGGCCGTCACGAACCTGACCGGACCTGACGATAGTGGCGACAGCGGTCTGGTTACCGTCTTCTGTATCTCGCACCACGTACACCGTGTCACCCTGCAATGAGTAGGTCATGGCTGTCTCGGGAACGGTGATGACATCCCGGGTTTGCCCAAGATCAACCTCCAGCACTGCAAACATGCCCGGCAACAGGCCCTGCGTGCTGTCGAGCTTCGCCCGGAGCAGGATATTGCGAGTGGAGGGATCGATACGTGAGTCGATAGCGACTATCTGCGCCTTGAACACATCGTCAGGGAACGAGTCAACACGAACATCAACACTCTGGCCAGCTTTCAGTCTTGGTGCATATCGGGCAGGCACGGTGAAATCTATTTCCAGCTCACTGTGATCCTGCAGTGTAGCGATGACTGTGCCCGGAGATACGTAGTCGCCCACGTCGACAAGGGCGATCCCCATCGTGCCGGCGAATGGCGCCTCAATACGCTTGTTGTCGAGACGCGCTTCTGTTTCTGCAAGCTGCGCTTTTGCTCTTTGCAGGTCGGCTCGCGACTGATCGTACTGGCTCTGGGGAATCGACTTCTGTGTGATCAGCTTGCTGTCACGGTCATAGAGAATCTGCGCGAGTTCAAGGGAGGCGATCTGGTTACGCCGACTTGCAGCTTCAACCTCGTCATTCAGCGTGACTAGCAGGTCCCCTTTGGCAACGCCGTCACCGGAGGTGAAGTTAATCTCGATGATCTCACCGCTGGTCTCAGAGGTAAGTTCTACACCTCGGACGGCCTTGATGGTGCCAACAGCATTGAGCACTTCTCGCCAGGCCTCCTGGCGCGCAGTGGAGGCGGCAATGGTCACCGGGGGCGGCGTGAAGTCCATCGACGAAAAAGCGCTGAAGCGCTGGTACAGGTATCCGCCTATCGCGCCGAAGATGACAACGATGATGACGGTGGCGACCAGGTAAGCTTTCAAGAAATTTCCCCAAAAGGTTCAATTAACCACCTTTTACGGAAGTGGTCAAAACACGGGCGGCGCGAGTGACTGTGTCTGTCGTTTCAGGACGCCAGGCGGGTTACGTTTGAGCCTGCAGCTTCGCTGTAGCCAAATAGCTGCCCATCGTTTCGATTGAGATATCGCCTGGCGATAAACCCATTGGTCGGTTGAAATACCCGACGGAAGTCTTCGGCTACCTGCATTTCGAGCAGCGCGCCTCCACCCTGTTGTGAATAGTTGCCGAGGATATCGATAACGGCGTTCCTGTCTTCTACGCTGAGATCGAGCTTGTTGATCTCTCTCATCGCATTCAGCACCGGGGCTGACATGGAAACGTTTGCCTGCGCGGCACTCGGGATATCGAAGTCACCTTCCCAGTTGATGCCTGCGTGATAACAGAAGTCCTGGAGCAGGTCGCCGGCATGGAATTGGATGCGCTCGAACGGCCGGATGTGGAGGGCTTCGGGGCCAAAGGCCTGGTCCCAGGGAACCAGCAAACGCTGGTAGTCATAACGCTGCATAAAGTCGTAACGCATATAGAAATCCTGGATGCTGCCAGTGAACCGGGTTTCGTCCATGCGGATATGTTGGGCATATTCAGATTCAAGGTAAGTATCCTGTCTGCGCAGGTAGCAGATCACACGGTATGTGTGATCTCCCAATATCCGTTTGATTTCATGCGGGTTAACGAACTCGAAGTCTTCTGTGCTGATGAGGAGGTTGGATGCGCCAGCCATCTCAGTGAACATCGCCGCTGCCAGTTCGTCGCTCGTGCCGTCTGCAGGTTCGTAGTGAGGGTTACCGATATTAAAAGACCAGGCAAACAGATGATGGCCACCCCAGCGGGTTGGGGTTTCCGGGTAGATAAAACCCTGGTGCTGCAAGCGGTCGCGGTTTGCTGTACAGAAGTTCTGTATCAGTGTACTGCCTGTCTTGTGCAGGCCGATATGAAGAACGATGTTTGCCACACTATTCACCACATCAAATCGGGTGATTAAGGCTAGCGGGCAGAGGTTAAGAAAGAACCATGATTTGGATTAATTGGCATTGCCAGGTTAAAAGCCTGGCAAAAACGTCGCAAAGAAATCTTAACGCTGTAAAGCGGTGGTGTGGAAACCACCGCTAGACAATTGCTATCGGGGTGCCTGATGCTCAGGTGCCCGTCCAGTTCGGCGCGCGCTTTTCTGCGAAAGCAACCGGACCTTCCTTGGCGTCGTTTGATGAAAACACCTTGGCTGACAGGGGCTTCTGCATTTCCCACAACGCAGCTTCATCATGACCCTGAGCAGCCGCACGAACCAGCGTCTTGGAAGCGGCGACCGCGAGCGGTGCATTTTCTGCAATTCGCTCAGCCCAGCTGACGGCTGCATCGAGCGCACCGCCTGGCTCAGTCAGTTCACTGAGCATGCCGCATTCGAGTGCGGTTTCTGCAGTGATAGGTTCTCCTGTTACCGCCATTTCCATGGCTTTCGTGTAACCGACGCGGGCAGGCAGCCTGAAGACGCCGCCAGCAGCGGCAAAAAGACCAACCTTGACTTCACGGATACCGATCTTGGAACCCTTTGAGGCGACCAGCAGGTCGCAGGTCAATGCAATTTCACAGCCGCCTGCCAACGCAAAACCCTCAATCGCTGCGATCAGCGGCTTCTGACTGCCTGACTGGATGAATTCGGTTAATGGTCCGATGTCCTCACCTCGTGCAAATGCCTTGAGGTCCATGCCGGAACAGAAGCCCCTGCCAGCTCCGGTGATCACACCTGCGGTCAGCGAATCATCTTCATCGAGCTCTTTTACCGCTGCGAGCAGTCCGTGAGAGAGCGCGCCGTTAATGGCGTTCATGGCCTCGGGCCGGTTCAGCGTGATGATCATCACGCGGTCGCGCCGTTCGACGAGCACCGCCTGTTCTTCAGTCATTCTAATCTCCTTAGATTGGTTGGTATCTGGTTTGGAGGCTGCAGAAGCCTTGCGTGTAAATCAAGGTTTACTGAGGTCAAAGCTGGTTTCTGGATTGACGCGCAGTGCTGCAACTTCTAAGTTGATCGCAAGAATAACAAAGAGGGGCGGAACATGTCGGGTAAGGTGAGTGGTGGTTGCCTGTGCGGCGAAATTCGATTTGAAACTGATGCAGAACCCGCTTTTCAGTTGTTATGCCACTGTACTGATTGCCAGACGATCAGTGGGTCAGCATTTTACACGGCGTACGTGACACCGCTTGATTCGGTGACGTTGCTTAAGGGAGAACCCGCAAGGTTTGATGTCACTTCTGATGCCGGTAGAAACAACTCCAGGCATTTCTGTTCGAACTGTGGTTCACGGCTCTGGGCGGAGCTGGAGATTGGTTTTGCAAGCGTGAATGGGATGGCGCTGGATGACAGGGCGCACTTCAGGCCTACACACAATCATCGAATCAATACAGCGCCCGGCTGGTGCCAGATAGATCAACAGCTGGAAGAAGCGCCAGCGTGACGCTCCTTCCTGCCAATGGTTGAGTGTTTATTTCGGCGCGAATCGCTGGCCCGCGTCCACCCTGACCGTGCCACCGTTCATCATGGCGTTCTCGAAGATTGAGATCGCCTGGATAGCAAAGTGCTTGGGTAAACCCATCTTCTTCGGGAAAGCCGCATCCTTTGTCAGTGCCAGCGCGGCTTCATCGGGAATACCAGCAGTCAAACCCGTGTCAAACAGACTGGGTGCAATACAGTTCGCCCGCACGCCCATACTGCCAAGATCACGCGCCATCACAAATGTCATGCCGACGATACCTGCCTTTGCGGCAGAGTAGGCAACCTGGCCGATCTGGCCTTCGTAAGCAGCGATAGATGCGGTGTTGATGATGCAGCCTCGCTCGCCCTCATCGTTCGGTTCGTTCTGGGACATATGGGTTGCGACCAGGCGAGAGATGTTGAAAGACGAAATTAGGTTCAAGTCGATTACCCGCTGGAAATCTTCAAGCGGATGCGCACCGTCACGAGTCACAGTTCTTTTCGCGAGACCGCCACCGGCGGTGTTCACGCAGAAGTGCACGGTACCCAATGCCTCGACGGCAGCGTTGATGGCGGTTTCGGTACCTTCATAGTCCATGACGTTGCAGGGATGAAAAGTACCACCCAGGCGCGCTGCAACCTCTTCACCGTTTGAACTCGGCAGGTCGAGGATGGCTACCTTGCCGCCCCTGTCGTGAAACATTTCAGCCGTCGCCAGCGCCATGCCTGAAGCGCCGCCTACGAATATGCCGTTGTGATCGTTGATTTCCATTGAGATTTCTCCTTTGAACAAGTGGACCTTAAAAGCAGACCCGAGGGTAACGCGAATTCGGGGATCGCACACCTTTTGTTTTGCGGTGCTGATTTACGGTGCTGGTGCAGTCATCCTGGAATAGACGATCTGGTTTAGTTTGCAGCCTGTCCAACATTTATGAGACTTGATCCGGATCATGCTGGACTTTGTTTATGCTTGACTTGAGACTCCCCGGGGTCGTAAATACACGGAAGTAATATGACCACTTTCCTTGATACCAATGCAGTAGCACGTGATGTGATCATTACCTGCTGCAGCCTCGCAACACCCATGTTCTTCCTGTTCATGGTGTTTGAGATCACGCTTAACAACCCGCCCATGGTTCTCCTGACTGCGGCGGGTGGCCTCGTGTGTCTCGTAAATCTTGTAGCAGCGATTTACCGCAGGACCAGTCTTTTTCTCCTGCGCTCAACGTTCTTCTTTGTGATGACAATCATTCTTTACTACGTGTCAACAGACTTTCTTGCCTCCTCACTGTTGTTTTGCCTGATTGTCCCGTTCATGACTTCTATTATCCTGGGACACCGTGAGGCGGTCTGGTGGAACGTGGCGTTCGGCCTTTGTTGTTACACGCTGATTGTCAATGCACCCGCACTGGGCATTACGACGATCGTTGATCAGCACGTCGATTTTGTGGCGACGTTTGGCCTGGCCATGATCATTTCCTATGCGTTTGAAAACCTGCGCAACAGAGCCGAACAAAGGGCAGCGCAAGAAAACGCGCGGCTGCTCGCGGAGATCCGTAAGCGCGATGGCATCACCCGCGAAAACCAGGAACTCATCCGGAAACTAACGCAGACTGCCAACGAAGTGCAGGAGCTGTCCGGGCTTGTTCCTATCTGTTCATCCTGTAAAAACGTCCGCGACGATGAAGGCTACTGGCAGGGTGTTGAGGCTTACCTGCATTCACGCACCCGGCTCAAGTTTTCTCACGGTTATTGTCCCAGCTGCGCCAAGGCAACCATGGATGAACTTGGCCTCGAATAGATTCAGAGCGCCCGCGGCGAGGGATTTATAATCTGAGCATCTCAAGTCTTAAGGTCGATACCTGGTACAGGCTTGATGAAGTGCTGACAGAGACGCCTGCCTGGTTCTCTGCCTACTGCGTTGTTTACCCGTCCGATGCATGCTTTGGTAATGCGCGATTTGAGATCGAGTCAGGTGCCCTGTGGCACGGTGACTACCAGTTTCTGCATATCCTGCTGCATGGCGTTGAGCCCACCGAATGCCAGGACCTTCCGCCTAAAGAAAGCCTGACGGCTGGCGTGATTCGGCATTACCGGATGCCTCTGCCGGGCGCGACTTTCCCCTGCGCATTGAGACTCGACATTGATGGTGAGCGATTCAGGTCCTCAGCTGAACTGTCTGCAGTGCTCAGCCTGGAACATGCCGACGACGGCATGCGCGAACGGCAGCGACGCGCAGAAGTTGAGGGGGCAGCGCAGCGAACGTTGCTGGATGCAGGTGCGAGGCAACATGCGATGAACCGGATCGGCAACAGGCCGATCATGCAGAAGCTGCAATCGCTCCGTGACGCTCAGTATGTCCCGGAAAATGAATGGCAACTCGACGTCATGTTCTGCCGGTGGGTGAGGGAAAGAGATGGGCAGTATGTGAACACACCGCTCACTCCACAGGACCAGAGGCTGGGTGATTGTGTTGACAGGGTTAGCCTGCGAATCGAGAAGGCGGAAGTAGCCTACAGCGGTTTTCGGGTGAGTTCCTTTTCGAGCGTCCGGGCGACTAGCCGAGCAGGGCGGTGGTGATGGCGAGCCACTCATCAGCCAGGGTGCACGTTGCAACAGGTTTATCCGCGCGCCTGTACCAGTAGGCCGCATTATCCTGGTCCCCCTCGACGCGATGCAGGTATGCGTGCACCCAACAGTCCTCGGGGGAGTTGTCCTGTACAAGTTCGTGAGCTTTGTCCCAGTCACCACGTCGTTCATGCCAGAGGGCCTGTACGCGCGGGAGGTGAAGTACTTGTATCAAGTGGGTTGTCTGCGAAGGTGGCAGGGTCCATTTTTGCTGTCATCCAGGGGAATCATGGCTAACCCTACTACTCCTCGCACAGCAGAAGAAGCGCTACCGGACCCCGCATTGCCAAGTAAGTTACAATCCAGCTTCATCAAAAAGTGAGAGTTCACCAATGCCCAGGCGAAAATCCAGCGGCGGGAAACGTTCCGCCAGCATAGGTGGCACGACCCAGAGTGCCTTTGCACAACTGGTAGCGAACCAGTCGGCACCCCAGCCCACGAAGGACAAAACCAAGGCGGAGCAGGAAGAAAAACCGCCGGCTGAAAAAGACGAAAAACCCGCGAAAGAATAGGGCAGAAGATAATGAGAAGAGCGGCGATTGTTTCACCCATCCGCACGGCGGTAGGTAAGTACCTTCGGCAGCCTGCAGGATTTTAATGCAGAGGACCTCGGCGCCATTGTGATCCGGGAGCTCGTTGCCCGAACAGGTGTTGACCCGGAACGTATAGAAGAAGTTATTTTTGCCCAGGGCTACCCGAATGGTGAGGCACCCTGCATCGGCAGGTGGTCAGCCCTGGCGGCAGACCTGCCATTACATGTCGCAGGCACACAGGTAGATCGCCGATGTGGCAGTGGGCTGCAGGCGGTTGCCAACGCCGCCATGATGGTGCAGACAGGTGCAGCAGATGTGATTATTGCCGGTGGTGCGGAAAGCATGAGTAATGTTGAGCACTATACGACCAACATGCGCGCCGGCGTACGAGCAGGATCTGTCACTATGCACGACCGACTCGAGCGTGGCCGGGTCAGGTCCCAGCCCGAAGCGCGGTTCGGGATTATCTCGGGCATGATCGAAACGGCAGATAACCTTGCAGAAGAATTCCAGATTACCCGCGAAGAAGCGGACGAATATGCAGCACGTTCGCACCAGCGTGCTCAGGCAGCGTGGGATGAAGGCAAGTTTGATCGAGAACTCGTCAAGGTAGAGGTGCCGCAGAGAAAGGGCGATCCAATCGTATTTGAGCGCGATGAGGGTGTAAGGGGCGACACGACAGCAGAGTCGATTTCCCATCTTCGTGCGCTGAGAGAAGGCGGGGTTGTTACCGCTGGCAATGCATCGCAGCAGAACGATGCTGGCGCTGCCTGCCTCGTCGTCGCTGAAGACAAGCTGTCTGAACTGAACCTCTCCCCCGATGCATGGTTCGTTTCCTGGGCGGCTTCTGGTTGCCATCCGGCCACGATGGGTATTGGTCCCGTACCAGCGGTTGAAAAATTGTTTCAACGAACCGGATTTGACTGGAAGGACATAGACCTTGTCGAGCTGAATGAGGCCTTTGCACCGCAGGTACTGGCCGTACTGAAGGGTTGGGGCTGGAACGATCCCGACAAGCTGAATGTGAACGGTTCTGGTATTTCACTCGGCCATCCGATTGGCGCAACCGGTGGGCGTATTCTCGCCAACCTTGTGAACGAAATGCACCGCCGTGAAGTCCGCTATGGGCTTGAGACCATGTGTATCGGTGGCGGACAGGGCATCGCCGCAATATTTGAGCGGGCCGCGTAACGGAGAGGCTGATAGATGAAAACAATTGAACACTTTATTGATGGCAAGCGTGTCGCAGGTGGCACCGATCGAATCGCCGTCATCAACCCCGCCACGGCGAGTGAAGTATCCGAGGTGCTTGCTGCAGATGAGAACCTGGTCAATGCGGCGGTAGCTTCAGCGAAAAAGGCTTTTACAACCTGGCGCCACGAACCGCCCGCGCGGCGCGCGGCCTTGATGCGCAACTTCCACGAAATCCTCCTCTCGGAAAAAGCAGTATTGTGTGCGGCGATAACCGAAGAACATGGCAAGACCCTGGTGGACGCCGAGGGCGAGCTGCAACGTGGGATAGAGAATGTTGAGTTTGCGACGGGTATTGCCGAACACCTCAAGGGTGAACACAGCCGTCTGGTTGCCTCCGATATCGACAGCTGGAGCGAACTGTCTGCAGTAGGTGTCTGCACAGGGATCACGCCTTTCAACTTTCCTGCCATGGTGCCGATGTGGATGTTTCCGCTTGCCATCGCCTGCGGGAACACGTTTGTCCTGAAACCTTCTGAAAAAGTGCCGAGCGCTGCGGTTATCCTGGCGGAGCTTTTCAGCAGAGCCGGATTGCCTGATGGCGTCCTGAACGTCGTTCACGGCGACCAGCGCACCTCGTCTGCCCTGTTGGATCATGAAGATGTTGTGGCTGCAAGTTTTGTGGGTTCAACGCCGGTGGCGAAGTCTATATACAGCCGGGCCAGTGCCAACCAGAAAAGAGTGCAGGCTTTAGGTGGTGCCAAGAATCACGCTGTCATCCTGCCGGACGCGGACCTGGAGGCAGCCAGTAACGCCATCATGGGTGCAGCCTATGGATCCTGCGGTCAGCGCTGCATGGCCCTGTCGGTTGTCGTGTCTGTGGGTGAAGAGACTGCCGACAACATGGCGGAAATACTGGGTGCCAAGGTGCGTGAATTGAAAATTGGCGCGGGGACTGAGAATCTCGATATGGGGCCGGTCAATAGCGCGCCGCAACTTGAAAAAATTCTCGACCTGATTGATGAAGGCGTGAAAGACGGTGCAAACCTGCTCGTTGACGGCCGTGAACACCCGACTTACCAGCAGCCGGGCTACTTCCTTGGCGGCACGTTGTTCGACAATGTCACAACGGATATGTCGATATACAGGGAAGAAATCTTTGGGCCGGTTTTGTGCCTGGTAAGAGTGAAGACGGCCGCCGAAGCGATGGAAGTCGTGAATGGCAGTCAGTACGGTAACGGCAGCTGCATCTTTACAAGGGATGGCTATGCTGCCCGGCAGTACGCCAGCGAGGTTGAAGCGGGCATGGTTGGTATCAACGTGCCGTTACCCGTACCGATCGCCAACCACAGTTTTGGTGGCTGGAAAGACTCAAGGTTCGGTGATCTTGCCGCCTATGGCCCGGATGGCGTGCGTTTTTATACACGACGCAAGACCATCACTGAGCGCTGGCACTCGCCTTCCGAGTCCAGCACGATGAACTTTGCCTTTCCCGGTGGTTCGTCCAGTTAGCTTCATAGGAGAGACTGAATATGGCTTACGTCGAAAGTCACGATTGCAACATCTATTACGAAACCTGGGGTGAAGGGGACAAGGCGCTGGTCTTTGCGCATGGCATGGGCGGCAACGCTGGTATCTGGTATCAACAGGTTGCCGCCTTTATGGGCAGTTATCGGATCATCACTTTTGATCACCGATACTTTGCGAGATCAGGCGGAGACGCTTCGCTGTTTCGACCGGAATGTTTCCCTGATGACGTCATGGCGATCATGGACGTAGAAGGGGTCCAGTCCGCCGTGTTTGTGTGTCAGTCGATGGGTGGTTGGACCGGCAGCCAGATGGCCATCAAGGACCGTGATCGAATTGATGGTCTGCTCATGAGCCACACTCCCGGCGTTTTTGAAAATGCAGGCGTTGAGCTTAATCGGCCGGTGAATGATATCGTCAGCAGACCCTTTGCCGCCCTGCACAGTCCTGCGGTGGCGGATGACTTTCCTGAAAAGAACCTGTCTGGCGCTGTGCTTTATGCGCAGATCAGTGCGTTTAACGGTATTGACCCGGCAGTGATTCCGCGAGGTATTGGCGCAGCCAATCTTGGGGTGGATACGGCAACCCTTACCGACTATGACTTACCGACGTTGTTCGTGACCGCTGACAAGGATGTGTTGTTTCCCGCGGACTATATAACAGCCCTGGCCGCTACCGTACCCGGCGCCGACTGTGTGAACCTTGGAGATGCAGGACATTCCAGTTACTTTGAAACGCCAGATGCGTTCAATAGAGAACTGGGCAAGTTCCTTCACAAGGTCTACGAATAGGGTCTGGCAGAACTACTTCCCGGGTAGCCTCAATCGTTCGATCAAACTTGAGGTATCCCAGCGCCCGCCACCCATGCGTTCCACTTCGGCGTAGAACTGGTCAACCAGCGCGACCATCGGTAATGGCGCTTCAACCTCGTTCGCTGTGTCGAGCGCAATGCGGAGATCCTTGCGCATCCAGTTGACTGCAAATCCGTAGTCGAACTTTCCTTCCGCCATCGTTGCCGAACGGTTCTCCATCTGCCAGGACTGGGCAGCACCCTTTGAAATCACATCGACAACGGCATTGATATCGAGTCCTACCTTCTCAGCAAAGTGTAATCCCTCGGACAGCCCCTGCAGCACACCCGCAATGCAAATCTGGTTTACCGCCTTGGTGAGCTGTCCACTACCGGCAGGTCCCATCAGGCGAACAGACTTTGCGAAAGCTGACATGACAGGTTCGGCCAGTTGAAACGTTGCATCATCGCCCCCTACCATGACTGTTAGGGCACCGTTTTCGGCGCCTGCCTGGCCGCCTGATACCGGCGCATCAAGAAAAGCGCAGCCATGTTCCTGGGCTGCCGCGCTCAATTCAGTCGCGAGTGCAGGGGAGGCAGTCGTGTGGTCGATTAGTACAGCACCTTTTTGCAATCCTGCAAGGCAGCCGTCCTCACTGTAAGTAACTGCGCGCACATCATCATCATTGCCTACACACATGAAGACGATATCGGCACCTGCCGCCGCCGTTCGAGGTGTATCTGCAGTACTACCCTGGTGCTGGCCAGCCCACTGCGCTGCCTTCTCACTCGATCTGTTGTAAACGGTGACGTCGTGTCCGGCGGAAGCAAGGTGCCCTGCCATGGGGTAACCCATTACACCAAGGCCGATGAACGCTACTTTTTTCATGCCTGAACTCCTATTTGACTGAACATTAACCCCGCGCCGTGCCAGGCGGTAGGCTTACTCTCGCGACAGCAGCGTGGCTTCTTCGAAACGCTCATGGCTGCCAGTTACGCATGTGATAACGGCCGCAAGTGTAACAGCAGTTCCGTTTGCAGGTTGTTGTGCTTTTACAGCTTGGGGAATCGATTGGAGCGAGGATCATCCCATTCAAGATCGTGAGGGTCGTACCAGCCGAGGCGATCTCGAACCTTTGTCCTCGTGGTATGTGACAGTGTGCTCCAGAGTTCATCAAGTTCATCAATGCCTTTCTGCCGCTGGCGGCTGGAGCGATGCTGTAGCAGGTGGATGATCCTCGGCAGGCCCAGTGCCTGGCCAAGGCTGCCCGGGCGAACGAATTCAACGCCATGAACCCGCTTCACGTGGATGCGATCTGCAAGCGTCTGTTCCAGCGCAAGTGCTGCGGGCAATGCGTTGTGCTCAGCAAAAAGGTTTTCCGGCTTATCCACGGTTGTTCTCTGTACTTTGGCTCACAAAAACGTTGGGATACGCTTCCTCCCAAAGGGGCGGTCATCATAACACCATGCGTTAAGCCGCAATTAGCGGTACTAGTGCAGATTCAACGAAAATCGCGCTGACGGTGCCTTGCAGCTCGCCATTGCCATGGCGTAAGAGGGAACCCGGTACAAGTGGCGAAGCCTTAACCGGCGCCGCGAATCCTGTCGGCTATTATTCGAGTTGCAGCAATAGACTCCGAATCGTTTGCAGACACCACTTTCAGATTAAACAGTTGACTGCCAGCTGCAGCGTAAGGCGCTAGTTCATTCGCAACCTCTTCAGGCGTGCCGTAAGGTACATATCGTTCAAACTTCTCGAACGGGATCTTGTAGAAACGCTCCATCGCCTCTGATACCAGTTTGCGCGCCTCTTCCTTGTTGTCGGCGATTCCCACCCAGGGCTGATAGCCGTGCAGCCAGTTCGGCCGAGTCCTGCCGGCTTCGTACGCAGCGTCGTTGATCAGGGTGAGCGCTTCTTCGAAGCGCCGCACGGAGCACCAGGTTGCTATCCAACCATCACCGAATCTGCCGGTTCGGGTCAGTGCAGCATTCGATCGACCGCCGACGATGATGGGGATGTTGTTGCCAATCACAGGCCGGATGTTGGCTGCTTCCAGCTGGAAGAACTCACCGTCAAAGTTGATCGTTTCACCCGTCATCAATTGCCTGATAATGTCCAGCGATTCGTTGGTGAGGCGACCACGCGTCCGCGGGTCAACACCACATATCTCAACCTCATGGCGGTCTTCGCCGCCGATGCCGATGCCAAAGGTCATCCGGCCAGGTGCGATTTCATGCATGGTGGCCAATTGCCTTGCAACAGGCAGCGGATGCCGCAACGGCAGCAGGTAAATGCTGGTCATTACACCGATGGTCGGATGCAGTTGGGACAGTGCCGCCACCTCAGCAAAACCGTCAGTGCCTGAGCCATTCCTGAAGGAAACGTGATCCGCCATGAAGATATGATCCACGCCAGCGTCTACCGCCGATTCGAGATATCCCCGCCGGGTATCGTAGTCGACCGTCCACATGTCGACGGGTGTGGCAAGGCCAATCTTAATCTCACTCATGTCAGTGACTCCTTGCCAGCCCAGTAGGAATGGGTGCCGGAACTGATGCGCTCCGGCAGACTGAGTTCTGCAAGCGGTCCGCTGGAAATGTCTGCAGCGTCAAAGACCAGCGCCGAAGAAGTATCATTGTTCATGTCAGTCACGTAGGTGACGACATAGCCATCTCTCTCACCACTACTACCCTCGCGAGGTGCCATGGGCGACTCGCTGGCGAACACGCCTTCCGGAAATGTATAGGCGTCCTGCTCACCTGTTTCGACGTTAAGCCGGCTCAACCCGTTAAAGAGGAACCACCCCGGCTTGCTGGTCATGGCCCAGGTGTACTTGTAGGGCTTTCCCGCAAATGCCGGGTTGATCATGCCGAACTCCAGGATACTGTCGGTGATAGGCCCCTCGGTGGTTGCGCCGGTCTTCATATTGAAGCGCCACCGATAAGGAATGGCACCCGTGACGTGCAGGTCCAGCATGCGAAATAGGGAACGCTTGTCGTTTGGATCGGGTTTGATTCGAGGTGAAGGGTTTTCCTCAAAGAAACCATCCAGCACAATCTCGTCGCCGTCCTCATAGGCATTGATCCAATGCAGGACAAAGGTTGCCTTGGCTTCAAACCATTTCACATCGCCTGGTTGTCCTCGCCTTGGCAATACCGCAAAGCGGCTTGGCTGGTCATCAAAATACCTGACTGCATGGGCTCCCGCTTTTAATGCCTCGGGATCCCAGTAGAGAGGGAAGTCATTGAGTATCGCGTAGTTATCAGTAAAGGCCATGTCATGTGGCAGGCGCGGCCCCGGCAATTCCACAGGCACATAGTGGACAAGTTCCCGCGCCGCGTTGACAACGCCGTAGTACATATAAGGTGCTTGCTTGCTGTAGTTAAAGAACAGCAGTTCGCCGGTATTTTCATCAACCTTGGTGTGCGCCGAGACACCCCAGCCTGGTGTCACGCCAGCAAGCCATGGCGCCTTACCCATGGGTTCAAGTGTGCGTGGGTCCATGTCATAGATATCGCCGCACTGGTAAAAAGACGTGGAGGCGACCCCACCGTGGACGACGACATCTGTGCTGGATGAATCTTTCAATCCGGTGCGTGCACCACAGCCCTCAAAGATAGATCTTTCCGGCGGCTCCATCAGACCCGCATACAGTGGCCGGTTTTCGCCCAGTTCCTGTAGGAAATGGTCACCGCGGATAAAGCGATTGCGGTATTCCGTTGCGCCATTATCGATATAAAGCGAATGCAGCATGCCGTCACCATCAAAGGGATGGTAGCGACCGATGGCGTGATGTAGCGGGTTCTCCGTGTTGCGAACGTAGACGCCCGAGAGGTCATCCGGTAGCTCACCTTTCACCTCAAGATCAAACGCATTGTATTCCTTGAAATTCGGCTGCCAGGCACCGGAACGATAGGGGTGGTCATCATCTGCGGGTATTGTCGTCTCGTACGACGCTACAAGTTCTACTTTCAACGCGCTTGCCTTGGAAAATTTGAGTGGGTATTTAGCGGTGCGGGTGATACGTCAGTCAAGCGACAGGTTTACCTGCCGGGAATGCGCGGCACGCCTCGCTGCATAAATGCATCAATGGCCCCGGCAACACCATCCGGTTCGTGAATGGCAACGTCGTGGCCGGCCTGCGAAAACACATGCAACGTTGCATCTGGCATGCGTTCGAAATCGGCAATGTTTGCTGGCAGCAGGCCATCAACCGCACCTGCCAGCATCAGCGTCGGGATGTCCATGTCGGGCAAAAGCTCAGTAACAGCCAAAGCCTGCATGGATTCTGAACCACCGATCAGGTGACCTTCAGTGATGCGAAGCATCTGGTCCACGCGGTGCTCAAACCAGGCATCGGTCTGCACGTCTTCCCTGAATCTGCCAGCGTGTTGCTGCGCCATGAAAAAATCCCTGTCACCACGGGCCTTGGCTTCAAGTGTGAGCCTGCGTAGCTCAGGGTCCGGAGGCTGTGTGCCGCCGCTTGGTATCGGTGCCATCAGGACAAGACGGGTGAGGCGCGCTGCATGATGAGCCCCGAGTTGAAAACCGATGCCTCCACCCATGCTGTGGCCTGCAAATGTGACAGTGTTAAGGCCCAGGTGATCCATCATGCCGATGACATCCTCAGCGTACTGTGGAATGTTGTAGCCGTCTTCAGTGTCTTCCGATTCGCCGGTGCCCCTGCACTCCATCATGATCACCTGGTAGTGGTCCTGCAGACGTTCAGCAACCGGTTTCCAGTTTTCCCTGCACGCAGTGTAGCCATGGTGGAACAGGATAGGCTCTCCTTCACCGGTGACCTCGTACCAGAGCCTGGCGTTGTTGATGTTTGCGTGTGGCATTAGCTGGCCTTGTCTCGGAAAAGGCCTGATTATGTGTGTAAGCGTTAGTGAAAGAAACTCAGATGAAGTTTGTTGCTGCCCTGGTTGTGGCGTCTATCTGTATAAGTGGCGAGGCGGAAACGTGGGATGACGACAACATCCTGTTCCTCGGTGCGGACCGGTCCTTTGGTATCGAGACGGGTGCAAATGACCCAAGGCAGACAAGAAATGCAGATTCGCCAGACTGGATGACGGCGGTAGGTCGAATAGAAACACAGATGGTCACGCGCGCATCGGAAGGCAGTATCGGTTCCTGCAGCGGTTCGCTCGTGAAAGGAGCGCGGGATGATGAGAGTGATCTTGTGCTTACCGCAGGTCATTGTTTACAGCAGTGGGTTATGAACGATGGGCCCATGCATGTGAATAACGCGGACGGTCGCCGCAGCCTGATCGCATTCACGCGGTTCAATCACGCAGGGCAGGCTGAGTACCTTGAGCGGGAGATTGTGGAGGTGCTCTTTATCGCAACAAATAAAAAGAATGATTTCGCGTTTGCGCGATTGGACCAACCGGTCAGCGCCGAGGCAATTCAGCCGCTTGAGATAGCAGCCTATGACAATCTGTTTCACCGACTGGAAGCAGGTGAGGAAAACGCCTTTGAAACCTATGCAGGTTACTCAAATGACACACCGTTTGGCCAGGAAGGCGAGGTGCTGACCTACCACGAGGACTGTCGTGTTTTCCAGGTCGGAGAAGACCTGAAGCCTTCAAACTGCGTGGGTTATGGTGGTGCTTCCGGTGGGCCCGTGGTCCTGACAACAGAGAGCGAAGGGCACACCGCCCATAGAATCGTGGCGATCAGTAGTCGCGTGATCATCGGTGAGCGAGAGGCAGTGGTGGTACCGCAATCCCACTTTATATGTGAGTACGAGCGGCTGAGGGGCTTGGCGCCAGGCAGCAAAAGCGCACTGTGCTTGCGGTAACGGCTCGAAAACGCCGTCAAATCAGGCTTCTTGACAAAAAAACAGCGAATCAGGACAATTCGCCGCCTCGCTGCAGTCTGCAGCGCATGTCTTGATAATGTGGCTACGTAGCTCAGCTGGTTAGAGCACAGCATTCATAATGCTGGGGTCGGTGGTTCAAGTCCACCCGTAGCTACCATAAACAGAGCTTTTCTGCGTTTTCCCCAACTGTTCAACCATATGGTGCTACCCCAGTACTACCGGTTGAAGTCATTAGATGCGCCAATTATGTAGTAGCATCATAGTCTTGACCTTTCCAATGGTAGGTTTCTCGTGACACAAGTTGATGCAGCCGAAGAAAAATTCCTCACGAACTTAGCGTCTTACGAAAGAGATCTGAATCAAGTTGCAACAGAAGCAGACGTTCGTCTAAAGATTATAGATAGGATATTTCTGGAGATTCTAGGTTGGTCCACTACTTCTGTGAGCGCGGAAGACAACACTCTAACCGGATTCATCGACTACAAGTTTTCAGTCGAGGATCGAGCAAGATTGATTGTCGAGGCAAAAAAAGAAGCAAGAGCATTCGACTTACAACTTAAGAGTCCCGGGCAAGCCTACAAGCTCGGTGGTTCGGCGTTAAGCCAGTCCAGATCTGCGCAAGAGGGAATCGCACAAGCGATACGTTATTGTGGAGAAAAGAATGCAGAGTTGGCTTGCGTCACAAACGGCCGCGAATGGATAGTTTTTAGAGGTAGCCGCCTCGGTGATGGCATCGACACTATGGACGGCAAGGCTTTCGTCTTCAATAGTCTGGTATCCATAAGGGATAACTTTACACTGTTCTTCGAGCTGCTCTCTCGTTCTGCAATCGACAAGTACCACTACCGCGCTCATTTTCAAGAAGCCGAAGGGCTCCCAATTCGGGTGAGTTCTTTCCATCAGACAATCGTTCCTATTGAGTCAGCGCAACTGATTTCTAAGGACCCGCTTGCTTACGACCTTACAAAGGTCATGAATTCCTTTTTTCGACGGTTGTCCGGAGACGAAGATGAAGAGATGCTCACAGATTGCTTTGTCACAACCAAGGAAAGCCAGGTGGCTGATACCGAGTTAGCCAGGATAACTGAGGAGTTACACGCCAAAATTAGCCATATCGAATCTGGAGACCCAGAGCTGGAGGGGGTGATCGAGCGGGCGAAAGCTACAGGAAGAAATGAATTCGTACTGATAGTTGGAACCAAAGGTGCCGGAAAAAGCACGTTCATGGATAGGTTCTTTCGTTCAGTGCTTTCTCCGGCGCTTCGAAGCGAATGTGTTGTAGTGAGGTTGGATGTTGCTAAACACGACGGGGATGTAACGTCGGTTCAGAAGTGGCTCAATCGAAAACTCTTAGAGAAGCTGGAGGACGAACTATTCGATGAGCATCCAACCTACGATGAGTTGCAGGGGTTATTCTTTGATGAGTATCGAAGGTGGATGGACGGCCATAAAAAGTACTTGTACGAGTCCGACAAAATTCGCTTTAAGGATCAGTTCGGAGACCATGTTGAGAGCATAAGGGAACAGTACCCGGATCAATACATATTAAGGTTGCTTCGGCACATAGTTGGAAATCGTAAGATGATTCCGTGCCTTGTCTTTGACAATGCTGATCACTTCAGCATTGACTATCAGGAAAAAGTCTTCCAATTCGCTAGATCGATTTACGAGTCTGAACTCTGCATGGTTTTAACGCCAATCACCGACAAAACGAGTTGGCAACTGTCACAACAAGGTGCACTACAATCTTTTGAGAATGTTTCCTTTTTTCTGCCAACACCATTACCCAAGACTGTGCTTACCAAGCGGATCGGTTACTTCAATGAGAAAGTATCTGGGGAAAAGCAAAAAGGTACTGGCTACTTCTTAAACAAAGGTATCCGCCTAAACATCAATGACCTTCAGGGCTTCGCTAGCACACTACAGCAAGTGTTTGTTGATACCGGCAATGTGTCTACTTGGCTTGGAGATCTAGCCAATCGAGATATCCGGAGGTATCTCCAGCTGACAAACGAGATTGTCGGATCCCCATACCTCCGTGTGGATGATTTAGTGAAGGCATTCATTGCAGGTAGGAAATTCAGTGTTAATGAAAGTAATGTAAAGCGTGCCGTCATACGCCGTGGTTACAACATCTACCCAACCGGGAATAACCCATACGTACAAAACATCTACGCGCTGAATACGGAGATCGAAAGTACCCCGTTACTAGGTCTCAGAATACTCAGGCTACTACGTGATGCTAAGCATCATGAAGCAGGTGGGCTAGAGATGTACGTGACGGTTGACCAAGTGTTGGACTATCTCCAATCCTTAAACGTGGACCGGAATGCAACGAAGCTGTGCTTGCAAGCATTACTTTTTACGGGTCTTTGTTGGAACTACGACCCAACGGTTGTCGATATTGATCAAGCCGTGAAGGTGCAGATCTCTCCCGCTGGGGAACAACATTTGGTATGGGGCTGTTACGATGAATCCTACATCGGAAGTATGGTGATGGTTACGCCGTTTAGAGACGAGAATGCCTATAACGAAATTCGATCCTTAAAAGGTATGGATAATCAAGCCAAAAAGTGGGGGCATGAGCTAGTCCGGTTTATCGACTATCTGCTGGAGGAGGATAGAGAATATGTTGATAGTTCTCCTCACGAAGCGTTCTTGGGACAGAAAAAGATGCTGCAACTGCTAAAGAAAAGGCGAACCAAGGTGAAGAAGAGAGAAGAACTATAGCCCAAAATGAAAAAGGCCTCGGTTCATTTCTGATCCAAGGCCTTTATAAACGTATTATGAGTTATTACGCATTACCCATATTAAGTTCTCTTGTTTTCTCGGTGGTTTAGTAACTCTTTGTATGTTGCTTCGTCAAAAGTTTGGGCTAAAAGCCCTCGGGAACTTATCCCTTCTAAAAATCGTCGTGGAGAGTACATGCGATGGCCTCAGTTGTCAACCATGTTTCGTAGTCCACGATTATGATTATGAGGCTTTTGGGGAAAGATTCTAGCCCGCACTAGGCCCGATTTATCGCGAGATACTGTCCATTTGTCTATCAATGCCTTTGTTTTGCCCAGAAACGTTCGCCTAGGGGCCATCTCTCGGGGAATTTATGCGGATCCCTGGGAAGTACCCGGGGGACCTATATTTTTACTAGGTTCTCAGCTGGTTCTACGAGGTACCATGTACCCAAGTAGCTGCTGCGCCCTAAGTTTTTTCCCCAGGGGATCCCGCGTTGTCCTTGGGTTCTCAACGGGTCTTACTGGTATCACGGACCAGGTAGCTGCATGCTGGATTATGGCGCGTTCCCTAGGGGATCCCCGCATTCTTGCTAGGTTCTCAGCTGGGTTCTGCTAACCACTATGGATGATGGATCGGTACACAGTCTTCTGAGACCTGTCTCCTGGGAGATCCTGCACTTTTACTGGGTTCGCGTGCGCCTACCCGTTTCGATGAAACCACATCACGTGAGTTCTGGGTATTTGACACCATGGTTTAGCATCAAGCTGCATGCCGCACCGGGGCACCTTAACTGCACATGAGTTGGTACCTAGGTACTGGCACCTTAAGGTGCCAACACATAGTTACTGGCACCTTAAGGTGCCAACACTCCTGTATCGTCATTGGCAGCTTGAGGTGCACTGGCAACCTGCCGCCAACTATCAATGTAGGTTTCTAGATCCTCGATTTTTGACCGGCATAGCTTCAGTTCACGCTCCAACTCTGAGTTAAGCTGCATCGTGTAAGTTACGGCAACTAATTGATCGACGGTGAATCTCATTCCGTTCGCTAGATAGATGGTCCCATCAGCAATGTATGCCTCATTGAAGCCAGGTATGACACCCAAAGCCTTGATCTCCAGGAGTTCTCGAACATGATTGGGTATGCATCCTGGATCCTTTACATAAGTTTGTGCTGTGCGCCGAGCAAGGCCAGTTAGATTTACGATTTCTTGAGTAGATAGGAAGGCTGTACGTCCTGCGCAATGCAGGGTCATCCGTTTTACGTTGTACTGATTTCTCATAGGTGTGTAGTTCCTTGATTCAGTACCACAAACGCGACAAACGCGACGCCTGAGACAATCGCAATTGAATCAGAGATCTACAAATTTGTAATACTGAGCGTTGATGAGGAAAAGTGGGGAAGCGTGTCCCGCCTGCGACCCGGCCTCGCAGGTAATAGGGACAATCCGAGAGCTGCAAACTCTTGATTTCAGGCGCTCTGTCTCGTTGTCCCGCTAGTCCCATTCGTTGATGGGCTATTTCCATCTATCCTTCGAATTCCAGCAAGGAGTCTCGGATTGCGTAGAAATAGGGGCGGGTACCTCCAATCTGGTGCCTGCTCTTAAGTCTATTCTTGTCGTTCTGAAAGAGAAGGCCACGATTCCTCAGTTCGTGCGCTACGGAAATCACATCCTGGCCCCTGATAGCCTCTTTCAAGGCGCTCTCGGTCACCAGGAAGAGCCTGAACCCTTTATCTTGCTTGGTGTAACCTGCGAGATCACGTACAGCGGTCTCATCTGCTGAGACACTGATAAAACGAGATTGATTTGCGACCAGAAACTCCTTCAGGTTCAACAATGATGTGACCATGGGGGGACGGCTTGCGCCATCATGGATCCAGAGATTCCAGACATGTGACAAAGAATTCAGAACCGTCGCGCGATCAAATGGCAGGATTTTGAAATCGACTGCCCATAATCCAGCAGCGCAAACAACACACATCCGTTTCAGAACACGTTCCTGAAACGACTCAAGGTTCTTGGTTTTTGCAATCTCTAGCGCAAGTGAATCAACTAACACTTGGGCCTCATCACGGAGTTCTCGATAGCATGGTCGTACATGGGTTAAATAATCTACAAACTCCGGGCCGGCTGTACCGAAGTAAATCGCTGTCTGCTTCTTGAGATCGTTAACCAGGCCACGAGGATCCTCACACGAAGAGGATATAACTCCATTACCAACTGGTACGTCGATCATACGTACCTGGTGGCCGATTCGATGCTTCCCGCCTTCATCCAGAATCTTGTCTTCAACGGAAATCTCCCCGGTCGATAGAGCTGCCAACCGCCATGTTCTGGTTTTCTGCATCAAAGCGTTTTTGCTTAGTCGCCCTTTTCCTCGACCACCAAAGAGGTCATAGATCACTTTGCCAAAGTCCCTCTGGTCACAGGTACCCATTTCATCCAAGCAAAGCAGACCATCGTTGTGGGCGGCTGCGGTGGCTTCCAGTGCATTGCCGGTTGTGTTCCAGCGACTGATATATGACACATCACTGTTAGCTGGGTCTGCGCCAGATCCCCACACACTTGCCGCTACCTGGAGCAATGTTGTCTTACCCTTACTGCTCGCACCGTAGAAATGAAACCCACCACAATCCTGACCAATCAGCTTGAGGAGAGGTCCAGAGAATGCCGCCGATAACGCGAACACCAAGTTAGGGTGATCTTCACATTTCCCAGCAACAGCACTTTTCCATTGATTGACATGACCACCTGCGTGCATGGTCTGAAGCGTCTGGCTATGCTCTTCTGGTTGAAAGATGATTTGCCGATCCACCGCTAACCCGATTGTTTTGTCAGGCGTCACATAGATCGGAGGTTCATCATCTTTGCAGTCCAACCATCCAACCTTCGAAACGGACTCGCGCCGAAATTCGGATGGTAGTTGGAAGGAAGCGAGATACTTCAGCAGATGGCGTTGCATTCCGGGTATCAGGTGCAAACCCATATCATGCAACTCACTCGGTAAGCTCGTGGAGTTATCACTGATCCTGGATTCTGCGACGGCTATCTGTTGCAGTTCTCCATCGTAGTCAACAAAAGATATGACTCTACCCCACTCTTTCTGCGAGCGTGATTTGGTTGTGCCAGAGATCCAGCAAGGGCCGGAGACGAGCTCCGGCGTATTGCTGCGATTGCTATGAGAGAAGACTCCAGCATCTGTGAGTTGATAACCGGTAGGAAGAAACTCCTGTATACAATCAAGATCCTTCATTCCTCGCTCCTTTCGTGAAATGCTCGGCTTCATGGATGCCCTCGATCCCGATATGAGCTAGCACAGCAAGATTGTGAACAACGTGAGCCACAGCAGTTACCGACGGTGGATGGAGCTCGTCAGGTGTAAGCCCAGAGGAAGCGTCGCTTAAGAACGTCGCAACTTCCGCGATTTCAAGAACGCTGTGTTCTGTCAGGTCCTGGGCGCAAGTTCGGTATTCATCCAGGCTTTCCGAGCAATAGTTGGTTTGTTCCAATCGAACGCGTGCCTGGATGAACGCTTCGGTTACCGTTCGAGGGATTTGGTTAGTCTGATTCATGATTGAGTCCTCATGTAAGTTGCTAAAGAGGACGCCCCCTAAAGGGGGCGCCGGGAGGTTAGCAACCCGCATAAGGGCAGGCGGCGGGTATTCCCCGCAATGGGTATTGTGTTCCCCGCCCCTCCCGGCCTTTCAAAATCGAAAGGTTTCAGAGTGGTCGGTTTATCAGACAGGCAAAAAAATACCGCCAACTGTCGGGTGCGGTCTGCCGCCTTATGAGAGTTGCTAAGCTCTTGGCAATCAATCTTTCTCATATCAGACCTCCTTGTCAAATATGAAAGCGATAAAGTCGCGAATTGAGATGGGTCCAATCTCGATCAGTTCGTCTTTCTCGGGATCCAGAATCCCAATGTCGATCACCATGTCGAGGAAAGGTGACTTTGATCGCGATAGTGCTTTTTGGACGTATTTGATAAGATTACGTTTCTTACTTAGGTTCATTTGTAGCCTCCTGGGTATAGAATTTGAATAGAAAAAACCCGCGTTGCACCGCGGGTTTTTTTATGCAGTTTTCATAGCTCTTCGAGAGGATATGAACTGCTCCACGTCCCTTCGATCGTAGAGGACCTTTCTCCCAACCTTAATGAATGGCAACTTGTAACGTCCTGTGCATCGCCATACAGCAAGCGTTTCCACAGTTACGCCTAACAAGTTTGCAGTGTCTCTTGGGGTTAATAGCTTTTCTGGCATTGGAATCCTCCGTTAACGGGTGAAAACGAGAATGCAACTGCATCTCTCCCAGTAACGTTCCAGAAAACTAAACTGATTTAGAAGGTTCCGAATTCGGAAGGTTTAACTCTGAGGGTTCATAGACCGGCTGCAACGTCTGTTAAGCAAAGGGTCGAAACCCTCTGAGTAAGCCTAGCGGTTCTTCGTTCCGCCTTTGCTGGTTTCCGGCGCACGAATAGCTATTTGGATGGTACTTGCGGCCTCCTTGCTAATACTGAATGTCTCAACCAGCCATTTAATAATTTCTTCTCTATTGGGAGCTGTATTTCTATCTTCTGGATCATAAGTTGACCACCACTCCCGGTAGGCTCGATTCGCAATGTCGGTGTAGAACGTCCAGGTATCTGTAGGAAAACCATCAACAAAGTTTGACGTGTTACCGGCACTAGATTGACTTTGATCTACTTTGAGGGGCTGGTTGAATTCGTCCGGTTCAGTTTTGAATTTTCCCTCGGGAAACATGAACCCGGGAGGCTCCAAGTCGTGCTTATGACAAAACCGTAGTACGTTATCTTTCGACAAATGCACATGCTCAAGCACAGCTTTGTCATACTTTCTGTTTAGATAAATGTCAGGAAAGCTATCCACTTCTCTTTCATGGTCACCAATAATCAGCTCCCTGAGCTCTCCCCAGCAATCATGAAGTTCACTTTTGCGTAACTCACTTGGGATAATGACGTGCCCTAAACGAGCACTAAACTGACGTTCGATTCGATACATATAGTCGTCCTGGTTCTCCAGGAAGTCAGCGTAACTCGGCACGTGCTTTTCCCACTTCAAGTCTGCACCTCGCACAGTGATACCCATTACGTGTTGAAAAGCTGCTTTTGTGATTAACCTGATTGTGTCTTGGACTTGGAGAGGAATATTGTTTTCATCATGGTTGTTTGGGTCATAACCATGCCATCGATGAGATATCTCCCAGATGCTGAGATGATCAGTTAGCTTGTCGAGCATCAGGGGCCCCTCTCAATTGGAACATCTTGTTGGCGATCTCCTGCATCGGTTTCCGAAGGCGCTCAACATCCCAAACAACGTATCCCGCTGTTACATCTGAAACAGAATGATTTACTAACTTCTTGACTGCGTATGCTGAGATATCCAGCGACTCGGCGATAGTGATGAAAGTTCGTCTCAGATCGTGTGTGCTGAAGTCGATACCCGTTTGCTGTTTGATGGTGTTTATGACTCTTCTGGGATCGTTCAACGGTTTCCCAGGAACCACTCCTGGAAACACATAGTCGCTCGGAGAGTTTTCGATACACTCTTCAAGCAGGACTTTTGACTGACGCGTAATCGGGAGTTCCAACACGTTACCGTTCTTTGTATTTGAAACACGAAATGAAAGATCAGCCAGGTCAACATCTGACTTCTTTAAACAAGAAGCCTCTCGTCTGCGCAATCCGTTTAACAGAACGAACTGAAGATAGCGGGCAGTCGTTCGATTAAATTGCGAATCACTGATAGTAAGGTTTTGTAGGGAATCCAACAAAAACGGCAGTTGGTGACTCTTGATAACTCTTTGTCTTCTCGTTTCTTTGTTCCAAGTTCGGGTTTGTGTCAACCGACTCACCGGATTATCTGGAAAAATGGAACGTCCTTCTGAGTCCTCATATCTGCCGTTCGCAAAGTTAAATAAAGCGCGCATTATTCTCATTGCCTTGTTTGCTGAGGTCGGTGAAAACTCCGTGATTTGAGCGTGGCGCTGCTGGATCATGTCTCGGTTAATCTCGGCGAACGGGATACCGAGCCAGTCCTGAAAATACTTCCTCATCACAGTTGTGTAGTTTGCTTTGGTGTTTAGGCTTAGCTGGTTCTCACGAAGGGACATGTATTCACAAAAAACCTGGGACAGCGTGATACGAGAAATCTTCTGTCGCCGCTTTTCTTCTATTGGATTGATACCTCTTGCGATTTTTGAGAGAACTGTCTTCGCTGACCGGCGCGCTTCTTCGATTTTCAGGTCAGGAAACCTGCCTAAGGTAACTCGCAACGGTTTGTCATTTAGTTTTCGATACACCTGGTAACTCTTTGTACCTTTGGGAGTAACCGAAACACAAAGCCCATTCACTCGCGTGTCGTAGACAACCCTTCGCCCCTCCTTGGGCGGGTCGATCGCGATCAGGTTCTTGATCGTAAAACTAATTCTCTCTGTCATAAGCTGGTGCTACTGATGTGCTACCTGGACGGTTAGGTTTAATCTAGCACCATTAATCACGAAATACTCTTCAAACCCCTATTTTTGAAGGGTTTGATCATGATTAGTAAAGAAGGTTAACTTCGAGTAATAAGGGTATATGTGGAGATTACGTAATTCATAATGCTGGGGTCGGTGGTTCAAGTCCACCCGTAGCTACCATATTCTCTAAACAACTCAGCTCCGAAGCAGTCAGAACCACCGACATCGGTGGCCGTGCGACGTCCGTCAAGTCCACCCGTAGCTACCAGATCACCAACCGTCTTAACCCCGAATCAGTCAGAACCACCGACATCGGTGGCCGTGCGACGTACCTTCAAGTCCACCCGTAGCTACCAGATCACTCAAAGGGTTAGCTCAAACGACGATGAACCCTTGTGACAAGTTCCTCAGCAGCCAGCATCGCGATAATCATCCAGATGAAAGGACCTGCGCCATGCATGGGACCCTCAAAGTGCACGGCATCTCCCATAAAGAAGCTGATTGCACCGAGCATGATGAACTTCGAACCAAACAGAATCATCCAGGCACAGAGTAACCTCAACACGGTCCACCCTGTCCCGGTGCGTTCTTCAAAGCGACCATCCACCACATGTTCAAGTGCGAGCGTTGCTTGCAATAGTAATTGCAGAAGCACGGCCGCGATCAGGGATACCGTAAATCCATCGACGTGTACTCTGTCCCAGTATTCTGCGAACAGGTTAAGCACGATAAGATCCGTCACGATCCCCATAAAATACCTCGCGAACAATAACTGGCGAGTATTAGGTGGCTGCGCTGAGGTGATGATGTGGTGGTGCGGTTTGAATCTGATAATCAATCTCCTGGCTTGGATCAGGGCTTTCTCAAACTGCCTGCGGATAACCAGGCTCCAACCCTTGGCTTAGCTGCTTGCACCGTTTCGACGGCAACGAGCGGGGTATCTTAAATCGGTTCTACATGAGGGGTACACCAGGTCTGCGGGGCGATGACCAGACCCGGCCTGGCTTCGAACGGCATCTTGACGAACCGGTCCTGCGTCAGGCATGCAATAAAGTGCCCGACTGAACCTGACATCTTGGCGAAGAAGGCTCGCGCCGGGAAAAAATCCGTTTTCCCTGTGTCCAGTTTGGACCGCTGCTAGATGGCGCCGTGTTGTTTCAGCAGTTCAATCACGCGCTCCCGGGGCAAGCCCTCAACGACACGTCCTTCAAAACCCGTCATGGTTTCGTTGGCGAAGATGCTGTTCATGATTGCCTCATCCACTGCCTGGATTACGGCTTCGAACATCTTGTCCAGCCTCGCGTTGGGCACAAAGTCTGCCGTGGCCAGCCTTGCTTCACTGTGATGTGCATCCGCATTCGCCGTTGAAAATGCGAGGAAAATATCTCCCGAACCGTGACCGGAAATGGCACCAGAACGCCCCATGCCGAGGCCAATCCGTCGGGCGAGGCGTTTCAGCTGGTGTGGCAAGAGGGGGGCATCGGTCGCAACGATACCAATGATGGAACCACGTTCATCCTGTTCCGATTCTTCTGACAGGTACCTGCCCACCGGCACCCCGGCAATCGAAAGCTGTGAGGTCCTGCCAAAATTTGCCTGCACAAATGCGCCAACCGTGATTTGCTGTCCTGCCGTTTCAATGACGCGCGACGAGGTGCCGGATCCGCCTTTAAACCCGTAACAGATCATCCCTGTACCGCCACCGACACTGCCTTCTTCCAGAGGCCCCGCGCTGGCGCTGTCCAGTGCCTCGAACACATGCTCATCTTTGACATGAAATCCGTTGATATCGTTGAGTAGTCCATCAAAGGTTTCACCCGCAACCGGCAGCGCCCATTGCCCGAGGGTACCCATCTTCTCTGCCATCCATTTAATAGACGCATCACGCGCGGTGCCACAGGAATGTGTGTTGGTGATGGTGATGGGACCGTCACATCGGCCTGCTTCTTCAATCCAGATAGTCCCCGTGAGTTCACCGTTACCGTTCAGGGAATGACAGCCCGCAAAGACCGGTACATCAAGACGATCCGCGGGGCGGGGCAGAATTCCGGTCACCCCGGTGCGGACATCACTACCTTCGATCAGCGTGCAATAGCCCACGTGAACGCCATCAACGTCAGTGATGGTGTTGTTAGTACCAGGTGTGCCCTGAAACGGAACGCCTGCGCCTCGGGCCCTTGTTTTTCCTGCGGGGGTAGTTGTCCAGCTGGTCATGGCATTTTTTCTCACAATTAGGCCGTTGCTATTTGTCTCATAACTGAGCGCATCTGTCGCGTTTCGGCTTTCGCTTTGATTTATCCCAGGCGGGCAATAGTAAATCCTAAACCAAAGATCCCGCGGCGCCGCAAAGTCACGCTGAAGTTTCAACCTTTTGAAGCCTTTGCACATCCAACTCAACAAACGGCAGAACCTGGATGACCAATGAAAGCAATCTTATTTTCTACAGTAATGAGTGTATTAACTTTCAGCGTATCCGCTGACTTTGCAAGAGATGATGTCCAGGCGCTACTGGACCAAGCGGTCGCTGATCAACGCATTCCGTCTGCTGTCGCATTCCTGGCTCGGGATGACGAAATACTCTGGCAGGTTACGAGTGGTGAATTCTCACCAGGCGTGCCCATGCGGCAAGACGCGATCATGCCGCTCGCATCTGTCGGAAAAATGTTCACAGCAGTCGCGGCGATGATTCTCATCGAGCGGGGCGATTTACACCTTAACGATCTCGTCAGTGATCTTGTGCCAGGCTTTCCAAGTGATGCGGGCATTACGGTTCATCACCTTTTGACGCACACTGCCGGTATGACGGTCGATGGTTCGGAATTTTGGGACGTTTGGGATAAACACGTTGGGGTAACTACCACCACAGTTTTTGCCGCGGATCTGGCTAATCTGCCGCGGACAGAACCTGGCACCCAGTTTGGCTACGGCCAGACAGGCGCTTCTTATGAAGTGCTGGGCGCGGTGATTGAGAACGTCAGCGGAAGCACACTAGAGGCGTTTATGGAGGACAACATATTCAACAAACTGGGTCTGGATGATTCTTCGTTTTATATACCGGAATCACAGGCCTACCGATTGCCTACAGTTTTCGTAAGGACGGAGGCGGGTTTAGACATCTTTCGAAAGCAGGGAGAGGATTTCTCCAGGTCTACCTTCTTCCACGGCGGTGGCGGTGTTCGTTCCTCCACTGCCGACGTTCACCGGTTCGCAAGAATGTTGCTCAACAAAGGCACGCTGGACCAGGTCCACATACTGGATTCGTCCACGGTTGATACCATGATGACCAATCAGGTGGCCGGAAAAGTACCGGAACGGTGGCGCCAACGCGGTCTTGGATGGGGATATGGTGCAGCGGTGACCTACAAAGATGGCACGCTGCAGCAATATGGCTGGGTTGGCGGCGGATTCGCCAAACTGTTTCTGGACATTCCCAATCGTCTTATTGGCTTTATCTGCTTCCCCCTGACGCCGCCAGGTGACAATGGACTGTTACACGAATTCGAAACGTTGATTTACAGGCAGCTTGACCGGGGCGATTAGCTTTTTCTCCGATTCAGCTTTGCTGTTCAACATCAGTATTTCCTGGCGTTAGGGCAATTCAACAATTGCCCTGCTACCGGGCGCTCCCTGCACGTGTTCAGAGCGAGGCGACATTGCATCTTTCAATGTTCGATGGTTGCCCTTAACGATTGAGCTTGAATTGAGAGGCTGTCATTTCCGTGATCATCACGCAATTCAAACGCGTCGAGCATCCGTAGCGCGTGCTCTTCATCTCCGGTGATAGATAATGAAATGGCATACGAGTAGAGATGATGGAGTTCAAAATCCTTTCTTGCATAAGGATTGACGCTCTTTGCGAAGTAGGTGACAGCTTTGTCGTGTTCGCCCAAAAGAAAATAACATTCCGCGAGAGCCAGATCAGCCCGTTCGGTACCTGTGCCAACTTCTGTCAGCGCAAGATAGTGTTCGATCGCGATGGGCAGATTCCCCTGCGCACGCGCTAGTTGGGCAGCTACAAGAAGATAGACCGGGTGATTGCGATAACTTGATTCAAGTTGCTGCAGGACATTTTGTGCAACGGCCAGCTCTCCGGTTTCTGTGAGTGCTCTCACCAGTGCAAATGTCACCAGTGGATTATCTGGTACAACGGTGAGCATGTGGTTCAGTTCTTTGATCAGGGCGACAGGATCTTGCTCCGTGTGAGCTAGCGGGGCGTACGGATTCACCGTCTTCAGTTCATGTTTATCTGCTATCTCTGGATGCATGAATCTGTTGATATAGATAACAAGTCGGCTGTCAAAATGCACCGGTACATACCCGGCTTCCGGGTAAGCCGCGATGATTGACGGGAAGTCAGAGTTGCCTTGCTTGATACCCAACAAGTCCGGACGGTAATCCTCGATAACCTTTTTGAACGCCTGCGGTTGGCGACTGAAGGTGATTGCTCTCAGATGCGTTTCGGATCTGAAGGGCGGCTGTTGCATATCAGCGAGTATTTGAATATCAAGTGAAAGTCGCCATTCCACGTATCCAGCCATCCCGGGTGACAAGAGATACCTTCCTTTGATGTCGAGCACATCGATGAAATCGGAGGTTGGTTTTGCCACTGAGGCTTCGTCGAAAGGGAACCTTGCCCATCTTTCTAAGGTAGATGACCATTTGCTCTCGACGAAAAGTACAAACGTGACCAGGATCACCAGGGTGTTGTTCCATTGAAGCGGGTTTGAAGATTGAGCGCCGGTTGCGAGTAGAGGCGCGGACAACAACAACCATTCCCATACAAAACGTTCAGAACTGAACAAAAGATATACGCCGCCTGCGGCGAGGATAAGATGTACCAGGTGTTCTCGGGGTTGAAGAACACATCGGCCGAAACCAAGTACAAAAAAAGGAACCAACAGAAGTGCGCACAACCGCCAGTCGAGTCCGTTTGAAAGGTCCAGCACAGGCGATAAGCCAGTGGTTGACAGTTCCGCGATATATAACGCAGGCGCGGAACTGATCAAAAAGGGTGTCAGCAGGAGTTCGTATCCGTAGGGATTGAGGAACAAGGCCGGGATGCAGGCGAAAATCCACAGTATGTGTTTGATTGGTGGCACCCTATGATCGACGACATAGCTAACGGCGTGGTTAAGCAGATAAGCCCCCGAAGCTAACGCTGCGAGCACCCAGGTGATGCCGTGAGTATTCACCCAACAGACGGCCAACAAGGGGAGTATCGGAAACCACTTTTCCTTATAGAACAGGACATAAATCAAAAGTGGCAGATAAAGGAAAGCCAGGAAATGTGGCCTTATATCGATTCCCCGTGAACTCAGCAGGAACACACCCAGTGTGACTAGCGTCAACTGCAGATAGTTTGCCGTTCGTACCGGTTGATCCTGCAAGAGAATTTTCAGCAGGAAAAAGCATGATAAGGAAACCAGCAACGCCCGCAGCACGATTAACCCAACGAACCCCCAAAGCTGCCAGAGGCTGTAGATCAGTCCCTGGAAGCCCCAGGTGTAATTGACGTAGGCATCGAACTCGCTCGCAAACGAGTTCGTGATAGCAGGATAGATTTCGCCGTTCTCGAAAAGATACTTGCCCCCGGTCAGATGAACCCAGGTGTCCATATCCGATGAAACAATGGGTGTCATGAGTAACGAGGCGAGCAAGATTACGCCGATTGCAGCAACGATAACTTGATTAATCGCGTGCTGATGATCTTGCAGCCATAGATTCAAACGACTGGCCTCAGACATGCTTGAATTCATCTGTGCCTACGAAGAGATTTGTTACTTTAAACCAAAAACCCGGAAAATATTATTTGGCCTGATGTGTAGGGGTGTAAAATCGATTGAACACCGATCGCAGAGACGTGACCTTTTTTTGATGAGTGATCGAAATGACTGAGTGGCAGTCGGACCGCGTATGGATAGTGGTGCCTGCCTACTGCGAACAAAGCACCATCGGCAGAACCGTATCAGAGCTGATATCAACCTTTGAACATGTAGTGGTGGTTGACGACGGTTCAGTCGATGCGACAGGACGGGAAGCGCAGCAGGCGGGCGCCTGCTTGCTAACACATTTGCTGAATCTCGGACAGGGAGCTGCACTGCAAACGGGGATCGAATACTCCCTCAAGCAGGATGCCGAATGGATAGTCACTTTTGACGCAGATGGTCAGCATCAGGTTTCTGACATTACGATGATGCTGGACCACCTGGTCTCTTCCAAGGCGGATGTTGTATTGGGCAGCCGATTCCTTGGCACCGAAAACAACGTGCCATGGCTGCGCAAGGTTGTGTTGAAGCTGGCGGTGATTTTTACCAACGTGACAACGGGTATGCGGCTGACAGATACGCACAATGGACTGAGAGTAATGACAGCGGCGAGTGCTTCGATGTTGAACATCAGCCAGAATAGAATGGCCCATGCTTCAGAAATTATCGAAAAGCTGGCTAGGAGCGAGTTCAAGGTCGTTGAGGTACCGGTAACCGTGACCTACACAGAATATTCCCTGGCCAAAGGGCAGAGCATTGCCGGTTCGTTTCGAATCTTATCGGATATTTTTCTTGGGTGGTTGTCGAGATGATTGTCAAACCGATCATTACGTTTGTCCTATGCTGCATCTTGCTGTTCGCCATCCTGCATCAGAACGTCAACGCCATGATGCGGATCGGCCTTTCGATTATCGTCGGTGCAGGAATCGTGCTTAGCTGGTTTCCTGATCTGGCTAACGTCGTGGCTAATCTCGTTGGTGTTGGTCGCGGAACCGACCTGATGTTGTACGTATGGATTCTGATTTCGATGATGGTTACGCTGATGATCTACACCAAATTCGTCAATCTCAACCACGCAATGACCACATTGGTCAGGAAAATAGCGTTGGACAATCCGGAACCACCGAAAGCACAAGAGCATGAGTGACAGTACGCTTGAGCGGATAATTCCTAACGAAATCGCCGAAGGTGATGACACGGGACGTGCCACTCTGGTCCTGCACCTACAGCGATATGAATTTGCCAGTAAATTTATTGCAAGAGATGCGCGGGTATTGGATATCGCCTGCGGAGTTGGTTACGGCACCCGACTGATGGCAGATATGTCTCCTGAGGCGGGAGAGTTTGTCGGTGTGGACATTTCTGCAGACTCAATTGAGTACGCCACTGAACACTATGGCGATGATCGCATTGAGTATTGTGTTGCGGATGCCATGAGCTACCGTTGCTCGGACAAATTCGACGTGATTGTTTCTTTGGAAACGATTGAGCATCTGAAGGCACCCGCGGAATTTCTCACGAATGTTTTGTTGTCACTCAAGCCAGGCGGTGTTTTCATTGCCTCAGTGCCGACAACTCCATCGGTTGATGGTAATCCACATCATCTGCATGACTTCACTAAACGCTCCTTTCGAGCAATGCTCTCCGAACGCAACTTGAGTGAAATTGATGCTTTCGAGCAGATTCAACCATATAGCTTTTCTTCAGTGGTCAGCAAAAGTGAAAAACGTCTTGTCGATCGCAGGGAAAATCTGATCGGATATTACGTTCGCCATCCTGGTGCTTTTTTTAAGCGTATTGTTTCGCTGATGGTTGATGGAACCAACAACAAGTACCTGACTGTTGCTGCGCAGTCTCCTAGCGGCCAGCAATCAGTTTGAGCATCCTGCAAAAAGAAATCGCAATCCCCTTCCCAAGGACGTTAGCAGCGCTTGTGCTCAGCGCCTTTGTTTTCGTTTTTGGTATGTTAGTTGGCTACTACGGCATCTACCCCTGGGAGCATGTTAAGTTTCTTGTTGTTCCGTCTGATGTAGAGGTCGCGACCCAGGATCTACCCCTGCAAAATCTGCCTCTACAAGAACAGGTTGGATCTCCGCCGCTGGCCCCGACGCCTCAAGTGCTGAACACCAGTCTTCTGAACTTCGACGTTACCTGGGTATCCCTTGATCGTTCGATGGCTGATCTAGCCGGTGGCCTGAGTGAACATGGAAACGGAGTGCTAAGCGTTAAACGGCTTAGCGGGGAGGTTTGGTATTACGACAAAGAAACAAATCGGCTTTTTCAAACACGCGTTGCTCTCCCATACAACAATCGAAGCGATCTCCCCAGCCAGACCGTTGATGGCAGGGCAATCTATCCCCTCCGTTATCGATCTGCTCTGGTCCTGGCAGACGCTGAGGGATTGTTGCTTGCTGGTTTTTATAGCTTCTACAACGTTGAAGAAAAATGTCGTGTGATGCGATTGTCCATCGCTCGACTTCCCAGCGATGCATTACAACCGATAGACAATACCTCCGGCATACAACTTGATTGGAACCATGTGTTTTCCTCGAATCCCTGCATCACAGTTTCAGGCGAGTCTGATTATCTGACCGGCTGGCAAGAAGGTGGGGCGTTGCTGGCAACCGAGCGTGGCACCATCCTCTTTGGGGTCGGTGATCTTGGCAAAGATGGTGTTGATGACCGTGTCCCGGCACTGACACAGGCTGACGATTCGGACTTTGGTCGAATCTTTGAATTCGATCCATTAACGAATGAAACCAAGAGAATAGCCATGGGCCTCAGGAATCCTCAGGTGTTGGTTCGTGATGGGGACAATCTTTGGGCGACCGATCAGGGGCCTATGGGGGGAGACGAGCTAAATCTCATACAGGCAGGAGCTAACTATGGCTGGCCTGAAGTTACTTTTGGCGTCAACTATACGGACCTTCGTGATGACTATCGCGAATGGCCACCACAACAATCGACACTCGGCCATCATCCGGATCACTCAAAACCCGCGTTTACCTGGGTGCCTTCCATTTCGCCGAGTTCTATTAGCCTCGTCCGTGGTGTGCATCCCCGGTGGGAGAACAACCTCCTTGTAACGGGTTTGACAGGGCATGCTCTCTCTCGGCTCATCGTGGATGGTGACCGGGTGATTGGTGAAGAGCGAATACCATTTGGGCATCGACTTCGATCAGTGCTTGCGGCGCACGGCAGAATCTATGTTTTGACGGATCTCGGCGTGTTGACGTATCTGACACCTCGTCAATCACAAGCGGATAGCAGTGAAATTAGACTCGCTCTCGATATTCTGCGCAAA
Source organism: Pseudomonadales bacterium (assembly GCA_963921285.3). GTDB lineage: Bacteria > Pseudomonadota > Gammaproteobacteria > Pseudomonadales > Azotimanducaceae > UBA9659. Next base: position 2,173,728 of record CAWUFD020000015.1, on the reverse strand, counting down.
AATGATTGCCTGCAGTGTCACAATCATCCGGACTGGCCATCATTGAGTCATGTTTACGGTGCCAGAATTGGCTCGCAGCCCGGCATTGGCTATTCGCCCGCGTTGATGGCAAAAGGTGGTGTTTGGACACCGGAAAATCTCTCTGCCTTCCTTGCTAACACGAATCAGTTTGCGCCAGGCACTGTCATGCCACAGTCTGTACTTTCTGAGAGCCAGATATCTGAAATCGTGGGGGCGTTACGCACATTAAGCCCCGACTCAGTCTCCAATAGATAGCAATGCAAAAAGCGCTCAGCCTTGATCCCTGCAGCGTCGCGTCGCTGTAAATGTCGTCTCGGTTCTATGCATCGTGCGGAGGGTAGATATTCTTCTGACCCCAATTTTCATGTCTTTGATCTTCTATTGCGGCATCTTTCGAAAGGGCGACACCAAATGCGTCAGATAGTCCTGACCGATCGGTCCCTCTGATAACCCATATGCCTCCGGCCATTTCCCGGGCGGGCAATAGTAAGTACCAAACAAAATGTCCCACAGCGGTAAGGTCACGCTGAAGTTCTTGTCGCGCAGTTCGAAGTCCCTGGTGTGGTGCCAGTGGTGAAACTGCGGGATAGCGATAATCTTTCGCAGCCAACCGATGGGGTAGTTAATGTTGCAATGAATAAACACGGACTGCAGGGCGAGAATCGGCAGGTAAATATTCATCGCGTCGTTTGTGAAGCCGAGCACAACCATGGGAATCATGGACAGCGAACGGGTTAAGACAATGTCCACGACATGCAAACGCGAACCCGCCAGCCAGTCCATTGCTTCAACACTGTGATGAACGCGATGGAAGCGCCAGAGCAGAGGCCATTGATGACTGGCGCGGTGTACCCAGTACTGCGTGAAATCAGTAATGGCCATAATCAGGAGTACCTGCACGGGCAATGGTAGCGAGGATACCCAGGCCGAAACCGCCTGAAGGTCCAGTGCTTCTCGTGCGGTGTTAGCGGGCAACGAGATCACATAGATCAAACCACCATACGCAAGGTGGTTGACGACATAATGTGTGATGTCGACTTTCCAGCCAGACCTCAGGACGCGTTGCTCGGGCTTCAATCTGGAGGTTCGTTCGATGCTGATGAATAGTGTCGCGATTAACACCAGATCGATCAGTACCCAGTCGAGGCTGATATAAAATGCGGGAGTACGAATCGGCCCCTCAACAGTGACGTTGGGCCCGCCACCGATCCATGCAAGCAAGGTGCAGGCGAGTCCAAGCACGGCGTATCGCTTTTTACCTCCGATGAGAAGTGAGACCACCCCTAACATGGCGCTCGCTGATAACCCGACAAGCAACAGTGTTCTGAGGTGTGCGACATCGTAGACCTCGCGTAACCGAGGTGTGGTGAGATATTCCGGATAGTGGAACGCAATGACCGCCAGCACCGCCATTACGCCAAGCACACCGGCGATGTAGGACATCCCGGTCGCAAACGTCTGCCGGATCAGATGCGTGCTTGCTTCCATTGCGCTGGCTTTTTACCGGTACCGGGCACTGTCGAGTATTGGATAGAGCCATCCTGTGAACACGCAGTAAGTAAACTGATTGTCACGATTCACCCCCGATCTTCTAACCGCCGGATTTGCTCAACTGTTCAACCGAAATAGACCTAACGTAGCCCTACAATTAATCGCAAACTATCAAGTTTGAGTGTGCACTTGCGGCAGGGCTGACAAAGCGTTCATCGCTTGCGTTACAGCGTTGGTGAAACGTTCCATCGTATTGGCCTCAACCCGAATGTCGCCCAGCGTTCTGTTGAACTGATGTAGCTCGTCATGAAATGGCAACAACTCCATGCGCCGTAACCAGGCGCGCATCTTGTCATTGCCTGTGAAGTCGAACAGACCGGCGTGTTCCAATTGCGCAATCTCCTCAAAGCATGCGAGATCTGCAATGCTCGCTGCACTGGTGCCCGCAATGAAGTCACCTTTAGCAAGGTAGGCTTGTACAAGGTAGTCGATGACTTGTGCTATCAGCGCCTGGCCGTTTTCGAGAACGTTCTCGTCGGCCATGGATTCCTGCACGCTGAAGTTGCTCACGTAACTCAGCGGATTTGATGTCGGTACACCACCGAACGCGACCAGGATATGTGGCGCCATGAGCTTTGTTGTAGCCAGGCGTGTCAGGCAATGGTGCTCATGCAGGTACTGCGCGACTTTTGCTCTCTGCTGCAGGTCACTGGGATACATTGTTGACCACGCATGTTTTTCCGCCAGGTAGCCGAGAATCGCCGGCATCTCCGAGAGAATAAAGTTGCCATCATGGATCACAGGTATTTGTCCCCGGGGACTCATCTGGGTATCCGAATCCGGATCAGGCGCCGTCAGCTCAAACGGGAGGTTGTTCAGCACACACGCCCAGATCACGGATCGGGACGGCTGGCTGGCCGGGTGCCCGTACACTTTAAGCATGTTGATCCTCCAATAGCCAGTCCAGCATCTCGAGCCGGTCCTGCCCGTACAGCATATCATCGCCCACAACGTAGGTGGGTGATCCCATCACGCCGCGCTCAATTGCTGCCGCCGTATTGTGCGCATATTGTGAAGTCACCGCATCGCTGTCGAGCGCCCCCAGGATTGAATGGGCTGCATCTGATGCGACATTGAGTTCACCCAGTAACCGGGAGAACAGTGTCTCGTCAGTCAGGTCCGCACCTTCTACCCAGTGAGCCCGCAGTAGATTGAAGGCAAGTACATTAAGGTCCTGTTCGTGAATGCCGGCACTGACCAGGAACAGGTTTGCCCGCTCGTAGGAATATCCGTGGGTGTCGGGAATCCTGCCGTTCCACTCCACCTTGCGGTATTTTGCCCATCGCCGGGCTTCCACTACAAAAAAGTATTTCAATGCGGCTTTTGGGCGACTGTCAAAAGGTGAGACACCCGCAGCCGCCATGACGGCATGCAGGTCCATCGGGCGATGATCGATATTGAGTCCGTGCCGATCAGCGACGGACAACAGCTTTGCAAAGCCGAGGTAAGCGTACTGCGAGTGTCCGCTGAAGAAGTGGGTGATCATGCTGGCAATGATACCAACGAACACCCGGGTGTCAGCAGTTACAAGGTTGAGACCGGGCTCGCACTGGGGTGTAATGCGCGCTGTTTCTTGTAGATGAGGCGCTGAAATGGCCCAGAGAGAATTCGAAAGAATGACGAAGGCGGAAGTCATCCATGCACAACGCGCATGGGCAAAAGCCGTGGTTGACCAGGACGTGCAAGCGCTGCTGGAACTGTACGATTTCGGGTCACCGGATGAGCCGCTGTTGTTCAAACCGACACTGGCCGACGAGATCAGGTTGGATGAAGCGGGTGCTCGCTCTTACTTTGTCGGCGGGAACCCTGAGTATCCCAACGACGAAGGATTCTTATTCAACGCGTGGAAGCGCGTGGAATTTCAAAGCGCCGCTGGTCCGCTTCTGAAAGCAGGTGGACTCGGTTACAAGGACATGGGTCACTACACGTTCTTCAATGAAAAAGGCGAACCCACGCGCGCTGACTATACCTTTGCTTATCACAAGTTGAATGGCAGGGTTCTGATATCACTGCATCACTCATCACTAACCTGGTCGCCTGCGGAAGAGTGAACCGGCGCTGCTGCTGCGAGCACGGTACGCCGTCTTTAACAACATGCGGATCACAACAATGAATAGAAGAATGCTCCATGTTGGCATCCTGATCTGCCTGGGACTGATGTCGGTAGCCTCGCTGGCAGTTGATGAGGCGGTAACACCGGCGCTGGAAAGCTTCTATCACGAGGTAGACGGTATTAGGTACTACGTTGAGAGAAGGGGCGCCGGACCCTATCTTGTCATGGTGACCTCAGGGCAGGGTGACAGCGAGGCTTACCGGTTCCTTGCCGACATCCTGGCGGCACGGTACACGGTTATCACGTTTGACCCACCGGGCTTCTCGCGTAGTGGTGATCCACCATCGTGGGACAACATGTCCTCGGCGCTGTTAGGTGACCAGGTGGCGTCACTGGTCCGGTCGCTTGGGATTGAGCGAGCGACTTACTATGGATCCAGCTCAGGTGGTACCACAGTGCTGTCTCTGGTCGCCGATCACCCTGAACTGGTGCGACGTGCGATCCTGCATGAGCCCGCGGTGATGGCCGACACACCGTTGTTCAGTTTTGTGTTTCCAAAGATGATCGCGTTCCGCGCATGGCTGGGCGGCGGATTCGCGGAAGATGAACGATCAGGCCTGTCCGGTGAAGGCGAGGCGCTCATGATTCTCGACCTGGCGCGCTATCGGGAGTTGGGCGAAGCGCACCTCGAACGGAGGATCAACAACAAGGAAATCTGGTTCCGGCGGTATGCCGAGCCTGATATTCCTTGTTGCAATCGTAAGTTCACCGCAGAGGAGCTGAGTCGAGCGCCTGTCACAGTGACAGTTGGCGAACTGACGCTCGGGCTGTTTGCGGACGGCGTGAGAGCGGTTGCTGAGCGGGCTGGTGGCGAGGCGATCACCGTACCTGCCAAGCACTTTCCCTACGTCACAATTCCGCAGCACGTTGCAGATCTTATTTACGAGGTGGACGCAGACTCACTAAATAAATGAGGTCAATCTCACCTTAATGGGCTGCCTCGCTCACCAAGCGGATTCTGGTAGTATCGGAAAGAAAGAAGGAGACCCCCATGCGTAGCACCTTTGTTCTTTTGTTAGCCATGTGTCTGTTGTCAGGGTGCGGAGAGTCTGATGTCACCCCGCCGGAGAAGCCAAGCCAACCTGAAACGTCCAGCGCTACGCCTACTCTCGAGGTGTTTGCTACCGGTGCCAACATCTCCGGTGCCAACGGGATCCACTTCGGTCCAGATGGCTTGCTTTATGTGACTTCTGTCATTGGCTCGAGTCTGACCGTACATGATCCCGAGACGGGTGAGGAAGTAAGAAGATTCACGGAAGCACAAGGGGTGATCGGCCCTGATGACGTCGCTTTTGCACCGGATGGCTCGTATTACTGGACGTCCATTTTGACCGGAGAAGTTGCCGGATTCGATCCTGACGGTAACAAAGTCATCGCGGCGCAGCTTCCACCAGGGCCTAACCCGGTGACCTTTTCCGATGATGGGCGCCTGTTCATTTCGCAGTGTTTCCTTGGTCACAACGTTTACGAGCTTGACCCGAAGGGTGTCGATGAGCCTCGCATCATTACCGAGGATCTGGGTCCAGGATGTGGCTTGAATGGTATGGACTGGGGGCCTGATGATCGCCTTTATGGTCCGAGATGGTTCTTTGGGGAAGTTGTGAGTCTGGATGTTGAAAGTGGCGAGTGGCGCGTCGAGGCAACCGGGTTTACCACACCTGCAGCGATTAAATTCGATAGCAAAGGCGTACTGCATGTACTTGATACCGGCACAGGCCAGGTGCTGAGAGTGGTGGATGGCAACCATGAGGTTGTTGTCCAGTTAGAACCGGGGCTTGATAACTTCGCGTTTGATGAGAACGACACCATTTTCGTTTCCAGCTTTGTTGATGGTGACCTTCAACGGGTAAACGCAGATGGCTCGATTACCTCACTTCAACCCGCCGGTATGGCGCATCCCGCAGGCGTCGCGGTAGCGGGCGGTAAAGTCTGGGTTGCAGACATGCATTCCATTCGCAGCTACGATCGCAACTCCGGTGAATCGGTTGATGTCCAGCGCAACATTGTTGGCGTCGGTGACCTTGGTGGTGCAATCAATCTTGCAGCCGACGGTGACCATCTCATCCTGTCCTCCTGGTTCGATAACGACGTACGTATCTGGGATCCAGACAGCAAGCGCCGGGTTGCCCACTACCCCGATCTCGGCGGGCCAACTGCTGCTGTTCGTTACGCAAACGGTATCGCAATCGCTGAACACAATAAGGGTACGGTAACGCTTTACGCAGATGAACCAATCGAACTCGCAAGTGGGTTTAAAGCGCCCACAGCCCTGGTCGCATCCGGCGATCGCCTCTATCTTGGTGATCGATCCAGTGGCGAGATCTCGCTGATTGCTGAAGCTGGCCGTCCACTACAGACGCCCGTGGTTGTAGTAAGTGGGCTTGAAGCACCAGAAGGCTTCCTCGTCACAGATAATGGCTTCGTGGTGGTGGAGGCGCAGGCCAGCCGCGTTGTGCAGGTGAGCGAAAGCGGTGAGCGAAGTGTGTTGGCCAGTTTTGAAGGCGGATCGGAAGGCACACCGTCAGGTCCACCGTCGCAACTCTTCAATGGGATTGCGATGGATGCGGATGAAAACCTCTTCATCACCGGTGAAACATCTCGAGTGCTGTATCGAATTGAGGCATCCCGGTAGATAGACGTCAGGTACCTGGGCCGCGGTTGGGTAAAACTAGCGTTTTGCTCAAATGGATTCCCACAGTATAGAGAGCAGTTCTCTACAATCCTTAAGCTACGCTCAGGATGTAAAAGGATCTGATCTTAAAAAACGCTACGGAGCAGTAGAGTCATGGAGTTTAATGAAGTCGTACGCCGCCGCCGAATGCAGCGCCACTACAGCGGCGAGTCCGTTGATCGCGAAACAGTCGAACGTATCATCAACATTGGCAGTCGCGGGCCCAGTGCCGGTAACAGTCAGGGCATCGATTTCGTGGTGGTGTTTGACGCGGATATGCGCAAGGCCATCGCGGAAGTCTGTGGGGAAGAGGGGTATGTGACGGGCGGTTTTGATCCATTCCTGTCGCAGGCGCCAGTACATATTGTGCCGTGCGTGAAGACACCTACCACGAACGTTATCAAGAAACAGACAAGGTGGACGCTGATGGCAACGAGATCGAGTGGCCGGTTCCTTTCTGGATTATGGATGGTGGTTGTGCCGTCATGTTGTTGTTACTTGCTGCCGTTAACGAGGGACTCGGCGCAGCGTTTGTTGGTACGTGGCAGATGGATGACTTGCGTAAGTTGCTGGGTATTCCTGCTGACGTGACGCCTCTCGGTGTACTGGCGATGGGGCATCCTCTGCCAGATCAACGTTCCGGCTCACTTGACCGTGGCAGGCGGCGGGCACCCAGTACCGGGCACTGGGAAACCTGGTAAGGGATACGCTTTTATAGCGGTTGCTTTGAATCGCTTGTATCCAGCTGCCTTCAATCCGGTTTGCGTGGCCGGCAATTGGCGATATCCTGCACGTCCCAGATAACAAAGGGTCAGTCACCGTGATCAGCTACTCCCCATTGCCTGAAGACGACCGGCAAGCGAAACCTGCAACCGATGCCACCAGGAAAGTCCAGGATGCGTTCAAGGAGAAGCTGGACTTCTCTGACCGACGCAGTTTCAACGACGCCGAAAAGGGTTTCATCGCTTCCATCAGCCCGATGACCATCCAGCATGACAGGACAGATCGTCCGGCATACGACCTGGAAGCGCTGTCTTTTCTGGACAATGAAGCGCCGGATACCGTGAACCCGTCACTGTGGCGACAGGCGCAGTTAAACGCGCAACATCACGGTCTGTACGAAGTGGTGGACGGCATATACCAGGTTCGATCTTTCGACATTGCCAATATGACGCTGGTGCGGGGCGACACGGGCTGGATAGTAATAGACCCGCTGACTTCCTCAGAGGCCTCCCGTGCGGCTCTGGCTCTTGCCAACCAACATCTGGGAGAGCGGCCTGTTACCGCGGTGATTATTACGCACAGTCACGCCGATCATTTTGGCGGCGTGCTTGGAGTGGTGACACACGAACAGGCGGATAGTGGAGAGATCCCGGTGCTTGCGCCAACCGATTTTGTCAATGAGGCGCTTGCTGAAAACGTCCTTGCCGGTAACGTCATGGGGCGTCGAGCAACCTATATGTACGGCAATCTGCTGTCCCCATCGGAAACCGGGTTTGTCTCGACCGGGCTTGGCGCAGCGCTATCCATGGGTAGCACAGGCTTTGTTGTGCCAAACGACATCATCAACACCACCGGGGAAACCCGTTCCATTGATGGTATCGAGATTGAATTCCAGATGACGATGGGTACCGAAGCACCATCAGAGATGGTCTTCTACTTTCCGCAGTTCAAAGCGCTGTGCATGTCGGAAATTACCTCACATCACATGCATAACGTGTACACCCCGAGGGGTGCGCAAGTCAGGGATGCGCTGTCATGGGCGGATCAGATCAACGAGTCAATTGATCTCTTCGGGGACAAACTCGAAGTGCAGTTTGCAAGCCACCACTGGCCGATCTGGGGCAGGGAGGACGTCAGGGAGTACATGGAAAAGCAACGTGACATGTACAAGTTCCTGCATGATCAGACGCTGCGTCTCGCGAACCAGGGCTACACCAAGGAAGAGATTGCCGAACAGTTGACGCTTCCCGACTCGCTGGGCAAGGAGTTCTACAACCGGGATTATTATGGCGCGATGTATGCAAACGTCCGTGCCGTGTACGTAAAGTACCTGGGCTTTTTTGATGGCAATCCGTCGACGCTTCACCCGTTACCACCATCAGCCAGTGCCTCACGTTATCTCAGCTACATGGGCGGCGCCGACGCGGTACTCGCGAAAGCGAAAGAGGATTTTGCCGCTGGCGACTATCGCTGGGTGGCGGAAGTGCTGAATCACATCATCATGGACAACCCTGAACAGATGGAAGCGCGTGCATTACTTGCAGACACGCTGGAACAGATGGGCTACCAGGCTGAATCAGCGCCATGGCGCAACTTCTATCTGTGCGGCGCGCTTGAACTGCGCGAAGGGCTGCCTTCCGGGTCCAGCTATGCGGCGAGTGCGGGCATGGCCGGTGCCATTCCGCTTGCCAACCTGTACCAGATCATGGCGGTGCGTCTTAATGCTGACAAGGCAGATGGGGTGGTGCTGAAGCTCAACCTTGAGTTCACAGATGCCGAGCACACGCTGCTTTCGATTCAGAATTCGGTGCTGCATGCGTTTGAAGGCAAGACCGCAGCAGATGCAACCGCTGCACTGAAGATCAGCCAGACCAACTTCAAACTCCTGATGGCGGGTCAGAAAGACGGTATGAGCCTGATAGAAAGTGGTGAGCTGGAAATCGAGGGCGATGCCGGTGCGCTGTTACAGCTGTCGGAACTGTTCGATCAGTTCCCGCGACGTTTCCCGATTGTGACACCGCGGGAACCACAGAAAGCAGGTGCCTGGTAGTACGCAACTCAAGTGACTGAGCCTCAAGCGGGCCAGGCTGGTTTTGACAACATAAACAAACAAAGGGAAAAACTGATGGCTGATCTTCTGGCGATGTCTTCGCAGGTAATTGATGAGGAGGACTCAAACGAACGGCAAGGTGCACTTGGTGTTAACCGTGTGACTGCCGAGCTATCAGAGGTGGCGGATGGCATCGCCTTTATTGAGAGTTTCTGTCATATACCTGTCTTTAAAACCGACGATGGTCTGGTGCTGGTTGATACCAGTAGCGAGGCGATGGCCCCGAGGTGCCTTGAGTCTCTGCGCAGTTGGTCAGACGATCAGATCCATAGTGTGTTCCTGACCCACGGTCAGATAGATCACGTTGGTGGTGCTGCGACGATAGTGGCGGACGCGTTGCAACGAGGTCACAGGCGCCCGGTTTTCTACGGTCATGAAAATATCCTGCAGCGATATGAACGCTATCAGTTCACCAATGGATTTAACTATCGCATTAACGCCCGCCAGTTCAGTCAGTCAAGACTGGCCATCACCGAAGAAAACCCTTCGTTTGGCCCGGCAACATGGGTCAACCCGGATGTGACCTATCGCGATCGCACTACTGTGACAGTTGGTGGTGAAACGTTTGAACTTCACCACTCCCGGGGCGAAACCGATGACCATACGTTTGTCTGGGTGCCAGGGCGCAAAACCATCGCAACCGGGGACTTTGTTATCTGGGCCTTCCCCAACTGTGGTAACCCGCAGAAAGTGCAGCGCTACCCGCGCGACTGGGCCCGCGCGCTGCGCAGCATGATTGCGCTTGAACCTGAGTTACTGTTGCCAGGCCATGGTTTGCCGGTGGCAGGCCGTGACCGGATTCGTACGATGCTGAGCAACATGGCGGAGGCGCTCGAGATGCTGGTGGAGCAGACGGTTGCCATGATGAACGCCGGTGCCACGCTGGATGAGATCGTCAATACTGTCAGCGTGCCGGAAAAATACTTAACGAAACCCTATATGCGGCCGACGTACGATGACCCTGAGTTTATCGTCCGGAATATCTGGCGGCTCTACGGTGGCTGGTGGGACGGTAACGCAGCAAACCTGAAACCTGCGCCGCAGGCCGAAATGGCAGGTGCGGTTGCAGAGCTTGCCGGTGGCGCTGGTGCACTTGCCGTTAAGGCAGAAGACAAAGAAGCAGGCGGCGATATGCGGGTTGCCTGTGAACTGGTTGAGATGGCCGCACTTGCTGCGCCTGACGACCTCTCGGTGCAGGCTGCGCGAGCGCGTATCTACCAGGCCCGGCGGAAATCCGAATCATCTTTGATGGCAAAAGGGATTTATGGTTCTGAGGCACGTGCGTCGGCGGAAGCGGCGGGTATAGAGCTCGAGGCCTAACGCGACTCTCTCGACACCGGCGGCGTGGTGTTCACAACTTTCAATACCGGGGTATTATCCTCGTTTACCCCGTTTCGGAACTTTTCTATGAAGCGTTTTCTGCTTGCGTCTTTTCTCCTTGTTTTTGTCACCGGTATCCGTGCGGACGGTGTGATACTGGCTGATATCCTGGGTGACGATCTCCCTCTCGATACATCGGTGCCGCGGCCGGAACAGGTTGTTGGTGTGCAACCCGGTGAACGTCATCTCTATCACCATGAAATTCTGCGTTACCTCGATGCGCTTGCGGAAGCTTCTCCGCGCATGGTACCCCTCGGTGAACATGCGACGAGTTATGGCGGGCGTGCGCTGGTCAGTTATGCCATTTCATCGGCTGAGAACATTGAGAAGTTGCAGGAGATAAAGGCGCAATGGGCCGACATCATCGACCCGGCGGCTTCGCCAGATCTGGCTGAGCTGCCCGCGGTTATCCACATGATGTACATCGTGCATGGCAACGAACCAAGTGCCGCCAATGTCACACCGCTGGTTGCCTACTATCTCACGGCGGGTGAGAGCCAGATGCTGGAGGAACAACTCGACAAGCTGGTTGTCATTTTTAACCCGATCCTGAACCCGGACGGTCACGACCGGTTCACCGCCTGGTCAAACAGCAATCGCGGACTGGTGCCGAACGCGGATCCCAATGACCGGGAACACCAGGAGGTAACCCCGAACGGCAGGACCAACTACTACTGGTTTGATCTGAACAGGGACTGGCTGCCGCACCAACACCCGGAGAGCCAGGGTCGACTTGCGCTGTTCCACGAGTGGAAGCCGAACGTTCAACTCGACTTCCATGAGATGGGGAGTAACAGCAGTTACTTCTTCATGCCGGGTAAGCCCGAACGAACCAATCCGTTAACACCGGAAATCAACCAGTTGCTGACGGCAAAGATCGGTGAGTATCACGCGCGAGTAATGGACGAGGCCGGTGTGCTCTACTATTCCCAGGAAGGCTTTGATGATTTCTTTGCCGGTAAAGGCTCAACCTACCCTGATCTTTTTGGCTGTGTTGGCATCCTGTTTGAGCAGGCTTCAGCTCGCGGCATGGTGCAGGACACACGGAATGGCAAACTGACGTTTCAAAATGCCATCACCAACCAGTTTCGAATGTCGCTCTCATCTCTCGAAGCCACGGCGGCACTCAAAGATGAGTTGCTTGATTACCAGCGCGACTTTTATGTCAACAAAGACCGCGGCCGCGGCTATTACCTGGCGATGGCAGACGGCGATGCAACTCGCCTTGCTGAGTTTGTGAGGGTTCTCGAAGGACATGACATTGTCGTAGAGGGGTTGGCGCAGGACGTGCGTGTAAATGGTGAGACATATCCCGCCGGGACAGCGATTGCCGTGCCGCTCGATCAACCACAATTCACCTACCTGCAGACGCTCTGGAACCGACAGCTAGAGTTTGAGGAGGATGTGTTTTACGACGTCTCGACCTGGACCATGCCATGGGCGTTTAACCTGACGCATACCAGGGAGCCTGTGCGCAACGTCACTACCTCGCCGCTACAGGCGGGCATCTCACAGGCAGGGCGGCCGCTTGAAAGTTCAAACATCGGCTATCTCATTGACTGGCGGGACTCATCATCCGCATCTCTTCTTTATGCGCTGCTCGATGCAGAAGCTAACGTGAGAGTTGCCAAGCGACCTCTCAGGGCCCTGGTGAAGGGTGAGGGAGAAATCAGTTTTGGCTATGGCACTTTGTTAGTCTCTGCGGCTCTGGAGGAATAGATTCCCGAGGAGGCGATGCTGCTGCTGCGTTCGGCAGCCGAGGCAGGCACACCGGTTTACCCGGTCGCCAGCAGCTTTACGCGATCAGGGATTGATCTTGGTAGTCGTGACTTTCATGTGTTGAAAAAACCGAAGGTCATGATTGTTACCGGCCCGGGTACCTCTGCCTACGACACCGGCGAAATCTGGCACTTGCTGGACCGTCGCGTCCAGATGCCGCTGACGATGGTCGAAACCTATCGTCTGGCATCGATCGATCTTGGCGACTACACGCACATACTGCTGACCGATCCGATGAGCTCACTGCCCGAGAAGGTACTTAAGAAGATTGACGGCTTCGTCAAGCAGGGCGGTGTGCTCTGGGCTCAGGGTTCGTTCACGATAGATTGGCTGCACAAAGAAGAGATAACGAACGTGCTGTGGCGCGAGACTGCAGCCCAGGTTGCCAAAAAGGAGTTGAAGGCAAAACTAGAGAACAATGAGAAGTCAGGAGGCACCGACCAGGCAGCCCTGGAAACGCTTTTGCCTGAACGTCTCGCCTTTGTCGACGCTCGGGATGAGGCAGCGTTTCGACTGGTTCGAGGAGCTATACTCGAAGGCAGTCTTGATGTGAGCCACCCGATTGGGTACGGCTATACCGATGAATTTCTGCCGATGTTCCGGCGCAACGCCAAATTCATGGCACGTTCGGACAATGCATACTCAACACCACTGATTTATACCGCTGAACCTCTCCTGTCCGGCTGCATGTCTGATGATAACCAGGCGCTCGTCGGCGGCTCGGCAGGGATCATCGTTGACCAGAGAGGTGAGGGCGCGTTGGTGCTGGCCCTCGACAGCATTACCTTCAGGGCGTTCTGGTGGGGTACGCAGAAGCTGCTGGTCAATGCGATCTTCTTTGGTGACCTCCTCGAAGAACCCCGTTAATGAGGTCAGTACTACATCAGATCGACAAATTGTTAAGAGATAGGAGCTGACCATGGTTTCAATCAGTGATGTGCTAAGCGCGTCCTACACATTTGTTGAGGCGCCGCCGCCCATGACCTCCAACAACACGGCACTGCTGCTCATCGACATCCAGGGATTGGCAACGCCAGAACATCTTGGCAAACGAGCTGTTGAGGCAGGGATGGATGCGGATGCTGTTAACAATGCGCTGGCAGACTATTCGTCGCGGTTCTATGCCGCGGTTGATAACTGTGCCCGGCTCCTAACGGCGGCCCGTGAAGCCGATGTTGCGTGCATTCATATCAAGATTGAAGCGCTATCTGGAAACGCCCGTGACACCGGTCCAGCTCACAGACGCCTCGGCTGGCGATATCCACCGGGTGGTGAAGAAACCAGGTTCCTTGATCAGGTTGCACCAGAGCACCATGAAATTGTGATCACCAAGACGGTCAGTGGAGCGTTTACTGCAACCAACCTGGACGCTGTCTTGCGGCACATGAAGATCGAGTGGCTTGTGGTTGCCGGGTTTGAGACCGACGAGTGCATAGAGGCGACAGGCCGTACGGCGCTGGACCTTGGGTATCTGGCCCTATTTGCCGAAGATGCGTGTACCGCATACGAAGCGGAGTCCCACGACAACTTCATGGCGAAATATGCAGGTTGGGGTCTGACACGCAGTACGGATGACCTCGTAAAGGCGTTGTCGGTCCTGGATGACTGACAACGGTGTTTGGAAGGCCCGGCCAACTGCGCATATACTGGCGACTGGTTTGGATATCCAAATAAGCTTCCCAATTACACAAGGTTCTGACAATGAATGATCGCCTCAAAAGGTTCTTTGAAGAAGAGGTACCCTCGGACGATTACGATGAATATGCCAAGGCGGTTGGCATTCAATATGCGACGGCAGCGCTGCTCATTCAGGTTGCTAACGCTGACTCCGAACAGGACGAGCTTGAACGGGCAGTGATCAACGCGACATTGCAGGAGACCTTTGACCTGGAAGACGAGATGCTGGAAAAGTTGTTAGGACTGGCGGACGATGCCTCTTCGGCAGACGACGACATCCAGCAGATTATTGATCTCGTCAATGAACAGTATGGCGAATCCGACAAACAGAAGCTGGTTGAATATCTCTGGCTGGTTGCGTTCGCCGACGGCAGGCTGGACCGCTATGAAGAGCAGTTCATTGCCAAAGTAGCTGGTCTGCTCGATCTGAGTGAAGAGAACCTGGCAGACGCGAGGGCAGCCGCCCAGGAGCGTTAACGCATTATCGCGTTGTTTTACCGGTTCTGCGCACGGGCATTCCTCCGCGGGCACTTAGCTGCCCACTTGGGGGAGCAGGGCACATCATTTAGGCCTTAGACTCGAGAAATAACGCCATCCCATCCACATTGGATTAAGACCCGCAGCCGATGCATAAATCCCAAACTCGACGCTGTGGGGTAATATGCTTCGTCGAATGACAGCAAAGGAGTTTCGAGTAGAACAATGTCAGCAGCACCTGACCTGAAAGTATGCATCATCCCGGTTACACCGTTTCAGCAGAACACGTCGCTGATCTGGTCCGAATCAACAAAGGAAGCGGTGTTTATCGATCCTGGTGGTGAGGTTGACCGGCTGCTCGACGCCGCGGCTGAGTTTGGCGTCAACGTTGTTGCCGTCTGGCTGACTCACGGACACATGGACCATGCGGGTGCTGCGGCGGAGATCGCAGAGCGCACCGGCTCACCTGTCATCGGCCCTCATGAGGATGATCAGTGGTTACTCGACAGCCTGCAGTCACAAGGCGAGAACTACGGCATGGTCGAAGCCAGGAACGTGACACCGGATCGCTACCTCAACGACGGTGATCAACTCGAACTTGGTGGAATGACATTCGGTGTCGTGCATTGTCCGGGTCACACGCCTGGGCATGTTGTCATCACGCAGAGCGACGCAAAAATCTCATTCGTAGGCGATGTGCTGTTTCAAGGCTCAATCGGCCGCACTGACTTCCCACGTGGGAATCACCAGCAGCTCATCAAATCAATTACGGAGAAACTCTGGCCGCTTGGCGACGATATGCAATTTGTGCCTGGCCACGGACCGACCAGCACATTTGGCCAGGAGCGCCAGCACAACGCTTTTGTTTCGGACGCGGTGTTGGGAAACTGACTTCTGACCAATCAGCGGTGAACAGAGCCCTGGTTGCCCGCGGTGGTGGCCTAGTCATTTCGACCGGGTCACGCTGACCGTAGCAGCTGAGAGATCTCCTCTCTCGATATCAAAGTGCATTCGTCTCAATAACGTAATACGTCAGCCCTCGAAGTGTTTCTCCCGGTGAGCCTCAAGGTTGGCTTCTATCTCTTTCAGATAGGTTTGTGCAATCTGTTGGCTTTCCTGTTTCTGGTCATCGCTTAAAAGACGCTGCAGCAGGAACCTGACATTTTCAGTGGAAGTCTGCATGGACTGTTCTGCATCGTGATCATCAGGGTCAAGGTCCGCGACAAGTGCCCAGGCGTAGGCCTGTTGGTAATTTTTCGTAACGCCTTCACCACGATAGTAGTTTACTGCCACGACGAGTTGCGCCGCGTTTCGACCGAGCATTGCTGCCTCGAGATATAGATCGTGCGATCTGTTCGGGTCTGCAGATACGCCATAACCCCGATCGTACAGGTACGCCAGGTTCGCGATTGCAACAATATTGCCAAGGCGCTTGGCCTTTAGAAAGTAATCCGGCACGGGGTCATACTCATAAACCTGCAGATACTCGACGCCAGTGTCATTGCAGGCAGCGGCATGACCTTTTGTGCAGGATTCATCATATAGCTCCATGTAATCTACGGTTGAATCGTGGTAGATACCGGCTTGCAGGAGCTCTGCAGTGCGATACAACGCCTCTGGAACACCGGCTTTTCGCGCATCATGCAGCCAGCTCAATGCCTGTTCGCGAGCCTCACCATCATCGCTTGAGTAGGTCAGCTCGGACATATAGTACATCGCCTGCCCATCGCCGTTCTCGGCGCCGACCAGGCAGTGTTTCATGGCATCGCGCCATCGCTCGTCATTGTAGGCATCACTGCAGTTTTCAAGCGTCTGGTTCAGGACGTCGCTGGACATGCGCGCAATTTCCATATCCTCCCTGGCTTCCTGGGGGAGCCAGTTCTTATAACGCGCACTTGCCAGTGTTGCCTCGATCTCCGGCAGATGCTTGTTGTAATCCGCAAGCAACTCGTTGGTTGGTATGGCGAAGCCGATGCCTTCGGTTTCGCGCAAGATCATGGTGTTAACGCCGAGCAATTGACCGTCAGGATCAATCAAAGGTCCACCAGAGTTCCCCGGGTTAATCGCTGCATCTGTCTGTATGAAGGTCTTGTCTTCATGGTTTTGGTATCCGGAGACGATGCCTGCAGTTACCGTGTACAACATCCCGGCGGGATTACCAATGGTGTAAACCTTCGAGCCCAGCGCCAGGTTGTCCTGGGTATTAGTCTGGATCTTGGGGCAATTGTCTTCCTTGACCGCAAGGTAGGCGAGGTCACGATCTTCGCTGACAGCAAGACGATAGGCATGAATAGACCTGCCGTTCACAATAGAAACGAAGATCTGTCTGGCATCACCTGATCCGTCCTGGGCAGCGAGAGCATCCTCGATGCTGGTCAGTGCTTCCCCCAGTTCCTCAGCCCGGGAGCGACCAACGTTGCGGTTCTCGAGTATTGTCTTTATCTGGCTGCGCTGGGATTGCAGATCCTGCAGCGACTCATCCGACATTTCGATGACATGGCGGTTGGTGACAATAAGGCAATCCTGGTTAATGAAAAAACCAGAGCCGGTACCAAAACCGGTATCGATAAACACGGTGGCATTGCGAGCAGCCTCAACGTTGTTCCTTGGTTTGAAGGACTCCATCAACTCCATTGAGATGCCACTACTTGCATCTCGTTCGAGCCCGGCGACGTCAACTGCTGCCGTGTTTTGAGCGACGGGAGGAGCCGTAGCCTGTTGAAGGGTCGGTTGAACTTCGGGGGTAGCATCACCTTCGTTGCAGTTCTCGAGCAGGTAACCATTCGGCAGCTGATCCGTCCTGCAGGTCCAGACAAGTGCCCCGCCGCGGGTGACGGGAATTAGTTCAACCAAAGCCGGTTTGGAAAGCTGGATTGTGGCGGTGATAGCGCCGTTCGAGCCGACGCTGACCTTACCCCAATCTGCATCCGTAGTGGCGACTGAGATCTCCGAGACACTCGGCAATCGACTGTTTGCAGAGAAGTATTGCTCAACCTGCAGTTTTGCTTCATCGAGCTCGGTCTCAGCCTGGTAGACTCGAGCCGTGTGAATATAGTCCTGGTACGCTGGCAGCGTGACGGCGGCAAGAATGCCCGTGATAACAACGACGGCCAGGGCGAGCCCAATACCAGCACCGAGACCAAGACCAGGGACCGCGCCGTACTTCTTACGCCATTTCTCTTCCGACGTCAGCATGAAGACGATGCCTTCGACGATGGCAACAGGCCACGCAAAAAAGCTCAAGAAGAGGTAGACGACGCCGACTATCTGGCCAAGGTAAAATCGATGCAGCCCCAACCAGCCGCCGAAGATTGCGAGCAGGCCTGCAACGAAACGGTTTTTGGATTTGCCGACAATTTGCACAGCGCCACAACTCGGGCATCGCTCATCGGTCGCTGCTATTTTCTCCCCACACGCCCGGCAAAAGGCTATGTCTGCCGGTGGTAGCTTAATCGCATCTGGAGAGGCGTTGGTTTCTTCCCGGGGTTTGGTTCGTCGTTCATAGAGGCGCGGAGTGATGACGCAAACCGCCCCACATCGCTCGAACACTGCTTTGAACTTACGGGCACCATCTTCATTCAAGCCTCGCTTGATGACGATCGGCTTCCTTGTAAACAACTTCTCGGCTTTGTCTGCATCAAGCTTAAGAACTCGAGCAAGACTAGCCTTTACGGTGGCAATGTCCTTGTCTGCCTGTATGTCACCGGCGAAGGTGACTGAATAGCTTGTTTCGTTCACTTGAAACTCCCTCCCTGGACCCTTCCGACGCTCCCATCATAGCCTTTGCGAGTGGTTCCGCTCCACTGGTGTGTTTTTCCGCTTTTCTGCGGAAATTGGCGCCTGTCAGGCCGCGAAAATGCTGGGCTTTCAATCTCTCCCGCGAGACAGAACGCGAGACAGTGACGCTCAATGGTAGAACGTAACGAACCGAGTCGTCGTCAGCACACCTGGCGGTTCATTCGCTCCATGCAGTCTATAGCTATCAGTTACACCAGATGTCCTATTTTTGACGTACTTTCGGACCACCCGATGTCGCCCGGAGAATACAAAATGCTTGAATCGATCTTGATCGATTCGTGATTCGCAGGGACCTCGAAATCTAGTGCCGCCTTGACGGCCAGATTCGAGAGGGACTCGATAGTTCCATGAAGCTCCTGCGGCGGAATAGCTCTAGAAGCGACGTCGGTCGCCTTATCTCGCGCCAGGCTGATGTGATACGCGTTTTCGTTTTTGTCCGTTTCTGCGTGATTAAAACAATCTGCGACCATGGCCGAGCACACCATTTTGGTTTTGTCGCGGGCCTGACTTAGAACGGTTTGAAACAAATAGTCCAGAGCGACCGTCAAGGCCTCCTCATCGATATCCCCGAAGATGCGATCTACCGCCTCTTTAGGCAAAAGTTCTTCCAGAATGTCTTTCAATCCATTGATCAGGTCCCCATCAACTCTTCGATAAAGACACCAGATAGCCAGTACCCACAAGTTGTCTTCCGCATACTTAATGTGTGGGTCAAGCAAGCTCAAGGCCCTGTCATTAACGGGTTTTGAAGGTAACCCGTTGGCAATCGCTTTGGATCGATAGATTTCGATGTTTGGGAAAACGTATGCCGACAGGGTGTGTTTCATAGTGACGCCGCCTTTGCCCGCCTCCATGACACATAATGTACCTCTCTCGTCTGAAGTCACTAGTGCGGCGTGGTAATAGGGGCTACCACTGAAGAGCGTAATCAGGTATTTGATCAGCTTGATCAGTTGGTCTTTCTCGAACTTCCTAATACCGACTATCATCTCCAGTAGCAGCAACGCCTGCCCAAGCAAAATCAACCAGTCGTTTTCTTCTTCAATATATGGCATCAATATGATGTCACCTTCTTGTACATCCTCGCGCGTTATTTCCATAGTTGGCTCCTTGCTGTCTGCATGTCAGCTCATTCTTTCAACATCTTGAACTCGAATCCTGGTAATGGGAGTTAATGTGTTTGCTCTTCGGACCTGCTCTGATTTCCAATCTCGTCCCAGGCCAATAGATGACAAGAAACCCTGGTACCGATTGTTCTTTTCAAGTTGGTTATTGATTTGATCTGAACAAACGAACGGAATAGTAAAGTTGCAGTTCACGATGATTGCGGAAACATCACGGGTCTCCTCGAGATAGTCGATCCCGACGTCAAACTCGCCTATAGATAGGTTTCCAACAGCTTTGAGGTAGGGCGTTTTTTCCAGTTCCAGCAGTTCTCTCGCCAGATCTGTTTCGCCACTCCATACAGCATGGGCGAACAGGAGCTCAGCGGAAGGGTCCATCAACTTGACAGCCTCTTTGTAGAGCGCCTCCGCCTCCGCAAGCAAGCCACGATGGTTTAAGACATAGTAGCGTGCCACGTAAACTTCCTGGTTGCTGGGGTTTAGATCGTGGGCTTCTTCAAGCTTCTCGCTTGCTAGTTCGAGCCTCCCCGTTAATCTGAGAAGCACACCGAGTTGTCTTTTTACGAAATGATCCGATGGATTCTGTTCTTCATAGCGGGTGGTGTAGGCAATTGAGGCCTCGTATAGTCCTGCTCGCGCAAGCAGAGCGCCGTAGTGCAGATAAGTCCCGGAATCAGTTGTGCTGAAAAAAGTTTCTCGGACAAGCCTCTCAGTTGACTCAATGTCGAATTCCAACTGACCATCGGATTCAAGGATCCTCTCAAATTTCCGCCACTGAGACGTGTTCTGGTCTGCATTGAGTGTTTTTAGATGTTGAAAAACGCGTTCGAAACGTTCCTTTATCCCTTCCCAGCTCCCTCCCATGTTTTTGTGGTTGACCAGTGCGGCCAGATATTCGAGGTTGCAGGAAACAAAATCCGGATCACGTTCGAGTGCATTCTCGAAGTGATTGAGTGCTTTTGCCCAGTCCGTTCCAACACCTTTCCTGCATTCGTACAGTGCGAGTAAATAGCTGTTATGGGCTTCACTATTCTGCGTGCCCCATGGAGATGTGAGACTTTCTGATTCAGTCAATTCGATCTCAAGGGCATCAATAACTTTTTGACACACGTCATCTTGGAGATCGAAAAGGTCTTCTAACACACCATCATAACGATGCGACCAGATTTGGTACCCTTGCTCGCAGTTGATCAGCTGGATGGAAATCCTTAGCTTGTCGCCGGAACTCTGAACACTGCCTTCCAGAACTGTCTTGACCCCAAGCTGATTGCCTATCTCTGAGACATGCACGTTTTGATTCTTGTGCGCAAATGAAGACATGCGCGAAGAAATCGAGAGATTTCGAATCCTGGACAATCCGTTAATGAGTTCATCAGCAATCCCATCACACAGGTAGTCCATTTCCGCATTGCTGCTGCGGTTGGCAAACGGAAGAACGGCGATCGACTTTATTTCAGATAGTAGTTGATTGCCTGCCTGGCTGGCATTTTCCAGCAACAGTTCGATGCCTGAAGCGATCTTGTGAGTCGCTTCCACACGATCCAGATTTTCAGCGTGAATCGCCTGTCGATGGTGTAATCCGAGTCTTAGCCCCAAGGGTAATTCCGCGATCTGCAGGTAAACTGTCAAACATTCACACTGCTCGGCCAGCGCGAAATTGATTTCCTCGACGCAGTATGTGGAGGCAACAGAAGATGGCGTGGCGAAGAAAACGAATACAGAGCATTCTTTGATGGCGCTCGCCAGGTCATCCCGCCAGTTAGTACCGGGTCGAATACCCTCATCAAAGTAAATATTGAAACCTGCAGCGTGCAGTTCGCTTATGTACGGATAGACCAGTTTTTGATCATCATGGGAATAGCTGATGAAAACAAAAGGCTCGTTACCTCTATATGCTCTGATCTGATCCAATTGAGGCGTCCTTGACAGTCATGGATACTGTCTTCCGCATTTGTGAATCGTTAGTTAAAACTCGCCGGGCTGCTCACATCACTCTGAAATACTGCTCTGACAGTATCGTAAACCTATTCTTGAAGGCAAATCTCCTGCAGGGTGATGTTGAACAGAATTCGCGTTGTAGCCGGCAAACAGCAATATCAAAAGTCCGTTAACCTCCGATTACACACGGAGGGGCTGGCAGCTTGGATTCAGCCCGATGAATTATTGGCGACTGAACTAAACTACCACTACTATGTTTCTTGTTTCTGGTCGGAGCCCGAAGCTGCTAATCGTGGTGGGATCCGGCATCGTTTAACTTCAATTTCAGGTATGGATTGAAACCATGGATGCGAACGGACGACATCAGGAGTACTTGAGTACCAACGGCGTGACGCTGCGAACGGTTGTTGAGGGAGAAGGTCCCCTGGTCATTCTCCTGCACGGCTATCCAAGATGCTGGTATCTGTGGCGCCATCAGATCGACCCGCTGGTTGCCGCCGGGTTCAGGGTTGCTGTGCCCGACCAACGAGGATATGGCGACAGCAGTTGCCCCGAGCGAATCGAGGAATACAACATCCTCAATCTGGCGGCGGACGTTGTTGGCCTGGCAGACGCGCTGGGATCAGAGCAGTTCTACCTGGTTGGACATGATTGGGGGTGCGTGGTTGCCTGGCATACCGCGCTGCTGTATCCGCATCGTCTGAAGTGTGTGATGGGCATGTCGATACCATTAATTCCGTATGGCCCGCACTGGATCGATCCCCCCGGCATGGATGACGTGTTCTGGTACATGCGCTATTTCCAGAATCCAGGTGTTGCCGAAAAAGAGTTTGAGGACGACATCGATCGCACGTTCAGATTTCTCAACGGAGCGACAGATGAATCTGATGCACCGCCTACGTTGCCTCCAAGAGATTCGAAGATGTTCCCGGACGGTGACCCACCTCCGCTGGTGCCATATATTACAGAGCACGACCATGCATATTATGTGAGGTCGTTTCAGCAGTCTGGTTTCAGGGGGCCGTTTAATTGGTACCGCAACATCGCGCGAATACCCACACTGGCGCCGTTCCTTGAGGGCGCCAGAATACAGGTCCCGGCCTTCTTTCTGGCTGGTAGCGAAGAGCCAGCCCTGCAGTTCATGCAGAATTCCTATGACCTTCAGGATGAACGATTTGCAGATCTCAGGGGCAAGCGGTTGATTGAGGGTGGCACCCACTGGCTTCAGGAAGAACAACCGGAAGAAGTGAACGCCGTCATGATCGATTTCCTGACGTCGATCCGTGATAGCTGACTGGCCCGGATCCATTTGCCATTCAGGAGAATGTGCTGGTTTGCCCTGATCTCCTCGCTTCCGCAGTAGCAGTCGTCGCCTGCCGCCTCACACATGGACGAGCGTGGTGGTGATGTTTTCGCCGTCCACCTCGATGACACGTACAGAGGGCTGGAACGGCTCCATGCGGAAGTGCTCTGAATTCAGGTCAATCTGGAACGCCGGTGATGGTGTGAGGTGCAGTTCAAAACCATCACATTGGACATGAGCTGCATTGTGATAGTGACCACAAAACACATGCCTGATGATAGAGGTACCAATGGCGCTCGCCGCGGTGTCGTGATTCAGCAACGGCTGGTTTTTTGTCATGAATCCGCTACCGATCAGGTGTGGCGGGTGGTGCATAAACAGCAGGCAGGGTAGTGCCGAATTGACTGACTGCAAGCGCGACATGTCAGCTTCCAGCATCAGGTCTGAAGACGTATCAAGAAAGACGATGGAACAGTCGTCGTAGTCTCGTTGCCATGGCCACTCACCAAACAATCGTTCAATCATCGTGGGGTCATCATGATTGCCCGGGATCACCACGACGGGCACCGACGGCAGGTTTTCACGTAACCAGAGGCACCCGTGCTCACATCCGTCATGCATGGTCAGATCCCCCGACACCACCAGCAGGTCGGGTTGCTGTTCCGCCGTGAAGCGAAGTTGCCGCAACACGTTTTCGCGGACATGCACGTACTGCGGATCGCTCACGCGATCGGCATCGGGAATGTGCAGGTCTGTTATCTGGTGAATTCTCATGGCGCTTCGATATCCGTCACCTCAAGCTCAGTGACGAGATCTTTAACATTGCCGGATTGCGCATCATACGGACTGAATGACTGTTATGATATAACATATCCAGTCGATGGCGGTGGTAGATGCTAATGTAGACTGGCTGATGACGTTTCTCGACAAGTTCCCGCTATCCAATCGCACAATAAACCTACTGTTCAATAGGTTTAGACAGAGGACGTAATGGAAAACGAATCAACACGGCGCTTGCCGGTCTCAGTGCTGACAGGATTTCTTGGTAGCGGCAAAACCACTGTGCTCAACCACCTGACTCAACAGGCAGCACTCAGCCGCACGCTCGTTATCATCAACGAATTTGGCGAGATTGGCCTCGATCACGACCTGATGACCACCAGTACGGATGAGGTCGTGGTTGAGATGTCGAGCGGCTGTCTGTGCTGCACGGTTCGCGGTGACCTGGTCAAGACGTTACGAGATGCTCCCTGGCGTTTCGCGCGCGAGGGTGAGCGCTGGTTTGATCGAGTGGTCATCGAAACGACGGGTCTCGCTGATCCTGCCCCGATCCTGCATACGCTGATGAGCGACCCAGCTATTGCCGAGCAGTATCGTCTGGATGGCGTTATTACAACCATCGATGCAGTGAACGCGAATGCCACATTCGACAGGCAGATTGAATCCGTTAAGCAGGCGGCTGTGGCGGACCGACTGCTGATAACAAAAGCCGATCTCGTGAGCGAAGCAGCGCTGACGGAATTGCAGGCACGACTTGGCGAGCTGAATCCCGCGGCGCCACAGGTTATCGCAGAACAGGGAAGAGTTGACCCGGCGTTGCTCCTCGAGGCGGGGCTTTATAACCCGAAGACCAAAACCCCGGATGTTGAGAGCTGGCTTAATGCCGAAGCGTACGCCGATACTACACATGAGCATGGACATGAGCACGGGCATGAGCACGGACATGATCATTCACACAACCACGATCATGATCACCACCATCACGAAGACGTTAATCGACATGATGCGCACATCAAGGCGCTGTGTCTGACGATCGATGATCCGATTCAGGCGGATTCACTCGAGGCATGGCTGGACGTCCTGATGACATTCCAGGGTGAAAACCTGCTCAGGATAAAGGGCATCATCAACGTGGTAGAAATTGACGAACCAGTCGTTATTCATGCAGTGCAGCACATCTTTCATCCACCGGTGACGCTGGAAGCATGGCCTGGCGATGACCACCGATCGCGCATCGTGTTCATCACCAGGGACATCGATGAATCCGTACTACGCGATACACTCAGAATGTTCACCAGGCCGAAGCAGCAGAACGAACCAAAAACCGAGCAGCTGGAAGCATCGTAGTGCCTATGCAACTGATCAATCCATGTTGATCAGAAGGCACGCAGACCTTTCTTACCTGCCACTGCCTGACACGCGCACATCGTTTTATTGGCTCGTGGCTTGGCTTTCCATCATTGCTGGGTAATCATGAGAATTGAGAGTTCCCGTTTACTGGTTATCAACATGTGCTACAAAACTGCCACCCATGCCCTCCTCTTTGGACTCCTGCTGCTTGTTGTCGGCTGCTCGGAGCCTGAAGTCGTCGAACAACCCGAAGCGCAAGAAACTGCGGTAGATCCAGAAGCAGCGCTGGTTGCTCGCGCCCTCGAAATCCATGATCGGGTGCTGACGCTGGACACGCACGCAGATACACCGCTGCGCATGATTGAACCAGGCTTCGATATGTCTGTGCGAAACAATCCACATGAAACCGGTTCAAAAGTTGACTACCCGCGAATGATAGAAGGCGGTCTGGACGCCATCTTCTTTGCCGCCTTTGTCGCTCAGGATATTCGTGATGATGACGGGAACAGCCGGGCAAAGGCGCTTGCTGATCAGATGATCGACGCCATCGTTGAGTCGGTTGAACAGAACGCTGATGACGTGGGGTTAGCTTTGACCCCCGATGACGCTTACGAACTGGAAAAGGCGGGTAAACGCGCGGTGTATATCGCCATCGAAAACGGTTATCCGATTGGTTCGGATATCGCCAACCTGGAACATTTTTACAACAAGGGTGTTCGATATATCACGCTTGTTCACTCCACCAATAATGATCTTGCTGACTCGGCAACAGACTCGTCGGGCCCCGAACACGACGGCCTGAGCAAGTTCGGTGAGGAGGTCGTCAGAGAAATGAATCGCCTCGGCATTATGGTTGATGTTTCACACGCAAGTGACGATGTGTTTTATGACACCATCGGCATTTCAAGCGCACCGATTATAGCGACGCACTCCAACGCCAGGGCTGTCACTGAGCATGCACGAAACATGAGTGACGATATGCTGAAAACCATGGCTGAAAACGGCGGCGTCGTGCAGTTGACCATGTTGCCCGCTTATCTTCGAGACGCACCAGAGAACCCTGAGCGGGATGCTGCGCTCAGCGAACTGCGCTCATCGTTGAAGCCACCCTCGGAAATGACGCAGGCGGATCGAAACGCCATGCGCAAAGCCTTCAGTGATATCAACAAGCAATTCCCCAATCCCCCTGCAACCGTTCAACATGCTGTAGATCATATTGACCACATTGTCGCCGTTGCTGGCATCAATCACGTTGGTATCGGTTGTGATTTTGATGGTGGTGGTGGGATTGAAGGCGTGTTTGACGCCAGTGAGGTAATGAACATTACCATCGAACTTGTACGCCGCGGCTATAGCGAAGAGGAGATCGAAAAGATCTGGAGCGGCAACGTGGTGCGTGTCTTCAGGGAAGTCCAGTCGGCCGCGGAGACGAGGGTATCTGAAACCGCTTCTTAGAAGACACAACTGAAAGCAGCCTGCCCGGGTTTGATCGTGCAGTTGTCTCCCGTGCCTCTTCGTGGGCTTGTGTTGTTTGTTTTGTTGTTTCTGGTGCCGTCTCTTCCCGCCCAGGCACATCCCCTGAGATTATCGTTGTGTGAAATCGAATATACATCCGACGAACAACTGCTGACGATCAGCCTGCGACTGTTTCTGATGGACGTTAATGAGGCGCTGGTGTTTGACCCGGACAGCAACGAGCTTCGTTTTGGTCAGATCGACGAAGCGGATTACGCAGAAGGGATGCTTCTCAGCTATCTCAATGAGTTCTTTTATATCAAAGCAAATGGTGTGAGGTTGAACCTCACAATTAAAGACAAGCGCCTGAGTGGTGAAGGCGACGACAGGGCGCTGGGTGTGCAGTTTGAATATCCGTTCCCGGTAAACCTGAGATCACTGGAAATCAAGAATGCTGTATTCACCGATCTGTTTTTTGATCAAAGTAACATTATCTACGTTCACGTGGATGACGATTCTCGAAGTCTGATGCTCAACAAGAGCACACCGGTTCACGAGCTGACATTCTGAAATGCAACCTTTTCATTTTTATCTGCAACTGGGTTTTCAGCATATCTCTGATCTCGCAGGTTACGATCACATACTCTTTCTGGTGGCGCTTTGTGCCGTCTACAGGGTTGAGCAGTGGCGGAATATTGTCATCCTGGTTACTGCGTTCACGGTTGGTCATAGCATTACCTTGTTCCTGGCTTCCACAGACCTACTGACGATTCCATCAAGGTTCATCGAGTTCCTGATTCCGGTCACGATCCTGCTGACAGCCATCCACAATGTGGTTACTGATCACAACCAGGTCAGCGCCGCGAAAATGATACAAAACTATGTGATGGCACTCTTCTTCGGTTTGATTCACGGACTCGGTTTTTCCAACTATTTCCGCGCACTGATGATGGACGACTCGTCCATCTTCGTCCCTTTACTTGGCTTCAACCTGGGCATCGAACTTGGGCAACTGCTTGTGGTCGCCGTGATTGTCGGTATTTCCTACTTGTTCGTGAACGTGGTTCGGGTGCAACACAGGGACTGGAATGTGTTTGTATCAGGTGCTGCAGCTGGTATGTCGCTGATGCTCATGATTGAAAACAAGTTCTGGTAGCACCGATCGGTGCTGGCGAAGGCTAGCGTGAAACAGTAACCGTGGTAGCTACATTAAGATCTTCCCTTGGGTCGGTCATCAAACCGGCAGGGAATTCAACACGAACGGCCGGTGCGGTTACATCAAGGCACAGTTCGTGATTGTTATCTCCGTCACCGAGATCACCGATCGCAAATGGCGTCACTTCCGCTAACTCAGCACCATCACTTTCCAGGTAGACACGGTAGGCCCCACGTTCCTTGTCATCTATCTCGTCACCGCCGGGTTTCGTGACACCACCTGCCCAAACGACCCGTACAACCTGCCTGGTGTCAACCGGGCAACCGCTGCCGCCCCCAAAGGGTAGTGCCGTGGGTTCTTTTCCCAGTTCCCATGCTTGTTCACTGACAGTCTCTGCAAGAACCAGTGTTGGGCCGTCCTCCAATGGCGTCACGTCCACGGTGCTGCCTTTGAAATTGGTTTTGTGATCCATTGAAAGAATGTTGCCGGTCACTTCGACAGTAACGGGTTGGTTGCTGATTGATCCAAAGTCTCCAATCATGAGCATGGTGCGAAGTTCACCTGCATCCTCTGCCGGTGCTGGCGTAACACAGCCAACTTCCACGGTTTTACCGTCTGCCAGGGTGACAAGAAAATCCCCAGCCTGCACCGTTTGCGTATCAAGCTCTTTTGAAAAAATGGCTGGCATGCCGTCCTTGTGCCCAAACTCCTGGCAGATTCTGTAGCTGCCTAAAAACGGAATAGCATCATCCAGCCCATAGAAGGCAGACAACAATGTCGCGCCATCATTGCTGGCTTCGGGATAGGACGCGATGTCGGTGGTATCAACTGACTGCGTGTTAGAAAGTTCGCCAATATCTAAACAACCAGATATCAACAAAGCGGCTGCGAGGAGAATTAGGGCTATCGTAGGCATGGGGTAGCAGTGTACTGAAACCGCTCAAAAATGCAGCAGCGAGTGTCCGCCGCGTGGACCACCAAGACAGGGCCCGGCGAGGACAGGCAGCTTACCTGTCTTGAACGTGGTAGCGGCACCGAGCTGAGGCTTGATCGGAATCGGAACCGACAAAAAAGCCGACGTGAGTCGGCTTTTTCATGTGCGAGGGATAGGCCGGATTAAGGCTGGTAAGGCATTGACGAATCCTGCAGGAAGATCAGTACACGACCATCCGGTGTCTTTACGTAGCCCTTTGTGTACTCAACCTTGGTTTCGCTACCATCCGGGCCAGTGAAGTAGTAGTGACCCATCGCGATTGCGATGTTGCCCTGCATTTTCACGGTGTGGTTATCAAAGCGAACCTTTGACCAGGGGCGCAGCGCAAACCCAGAATCTTCTTCGTACTTGTCGTTACCAGAGACGAAGTAACTGAGCGTGCCTTCGAGGTCTGGTCTGAACGGCTGTACCGATGCCAGGGTTGGCTTGAACTGGATTGGGCCAAGGTCAAACGCATATGCAGAACGAGCGGCATTCTCAGCCACCTCAGCTGCGTCATCGCCAGCCTTGCCGATAGCGACAACGGCTTTACCCCAGCCTTCCTGAGCGGCTTCAACATCCGCTTGTGTTATCGCAGGTCCTTCGGGAAGGAAGCTGACGTGATCAGAGAACTGTTTTGCGTGAATAGGTGCTGAAAGGATGAACGCAAGCATGCCAAGTGCTGCGATGGTTTTGTTACGTAGTGACATATTAATAACTCCTTGGGTTGGATTGGCGCGAATATTAATCGACATCGAAGGATCGCAATACTCGTATATTCGGATAGTTAAGTTCGTCTTTCTCGATGTTTTACGAAGGTGGGCGTGCGATGGATTCCCGACTGGGAAAGGCGTGCGTTGGGGTCGGTTAATGTGAAGGTGTTGAGCGAGCTGACATTGTCCTGTTGCCTGGCAACATGTTGTTCGAACTTTTCACTTGATTTAGGGTGCGATCATATTGAGTCTCCATCAGGACAGTAAATCCTTATGACACGAAAGCTTTTTACCGCCTGCCTTGGCACCGAAACCAACTCTTTCTCACCAATCCCAACCGGGCTTGAACTGTTCAGCCGGACGATGCTGGTCAGAAACGGGGAACACGGAGATCGCCCAGGTTTATTCGCATTGCCGCTGATTGAATGGAAACGGCTTGCGCTGGAGCGCGGCTGGACCGTGGCTGAAGGTCTAGCCGCATTTGCGACACCGGCTGGTACCACCACCAGGCCAGCCTATGAAGCACTCCGAGATGAAATACTTGAGGATCTCGAGCGCGCCATGCCTGTGGATCTTGTTCTTATGAACCTGCACGGGGCGATGATTGCAGATGGCTATTTTGATGCCGAAGGTGACCTGTTGCGATGTATCCGCGATCGCATTGGGCCTGATGTGCCGCTGCTCGCCGAGCTGGACCTGCATGGACACCAGACCCAATGTAAGCTCGACGCCGCTGATGTGCTGATCTACTACAAGGAGTATCCGCATGTAGATGCGGTGGAACGATCACATGAGGTGTTTGATATCGCGGTGCGTATGGTTGAAGACGGCCTGCGACCAACCATGGCGATGTACGATTGCAAGATGCTCGGGATCTACCCGACCACGCGGGAACCGATGATAGGTTTTGTTAAGCGTATGCAGGCCCTTGAGAGGGAGCCTGGCATCCTGTCGGTTTCTCTCGCACACGGTTTCCCCTGGGGTGATACCCCCGAAGTAGGTACTCGCGTTGTTGTGGTGACCGATGGTGATCAGGCACTTGCTTCAGAAACAGCAAGCACGCTTGGCAGATGGGTCTGGGAGAATCGAGATGCGCTGCTGGCACCTTTCATTACCCAGGAGACCGCCATCGCACATACGCTGCAGGCACCTCCTGGTGATGCACCTTTCGTTGTTGCAGACACGGCGGACAATACCGGTATCGGTGCGGCGGGCGACTCCACCTTCCTGTTGCAGGCCCTGATCGATCGAGGTGTGGGTGGCTACGCTATTTCACCACTCTGGGATCCAGGTGCCGTGGACCTGGCATTCGAAGCTGGTCTCGACGCGCAACTGCCCATGCGAATTGGCGGCAAGCTGGGTCCCGCATCGGGAAACCCGGTAGATACAACGGTGACGGTAATGGGATTAAAGCGGAAGGCGCGACAGTCTTTTGGCGGCGCCAACGTGTCACTGGGTGATATGGCCTGGCTGCGAATAGGCGACGCTGATGATGATGACAACGCTATTGATGTCGTGTGCAACAACTTTCGCGTTCAGGCATTCCATCCGGATTGTTTTGCCGAAGTTGGGCTGGATCCCATGAAGGTCAAAACACTTGTTGTTAAATCCACGCAGCACTTTCATGCAGGCTTCGGCGAGCTGGCCCGAGAGGTACTCTACGCTGCGACCGCTGGAAGGCTCCATGGATTACGCCAATCTGCCACATGAACATGTCGATGCAGCGTTATGGCCGAGGGTGCCCGATCCTCATGAGCAAGACGCCTGATCGCTCAGGTTTTGTAACTAGCGACGATACCCGAGGCGACTTTGGATGCCAGCGCCATCGCGGTGAGCCCAGGGTTAAACCCGCCATTGCTCACGTGGAGTGACGCATCTGCGACATATAGGTTTTCCAGCTCATGTACGCGCCCGTCCGGATCTGTAACGGAAGTTGCAGGGTTGTTGCCCATTCGACAGGTTCCGGCCTGGTGTTGACCCACAGAAACATAGTTGCCTGTTTCCGCGCCGTAACCCTGAATGTTCCTGCCGCCTGTGGCTTTGAGCCATTCTTCAGCTTTGCTCCGCATGAACCGGCCAGTCTTCAGCGTTTCGGGATGTAACCTGCCCGATAATCTCGCGACGGGTATGCCGAGTGAGTCGACGACCCTCGGGTCCAGAAGGACACGCGCCTCGGGGTTGGGAATCTCCTGGGTTGGACCCATGACCACCTGTGAATGATGGAAGGCCTCCCTCATCCAGCGTTTATTCTCGATACCAAACGGCTTTGGCGCACGGCTGCGGTAGCTGCTCCAGAAGTGAATGGGCAGCATTGGAAAATCATTCGCCATCATGCCGCCGCCTACAATCCCGGGGTTGTTGTGGCTGAACTGGCAGGTAGCAATAGTCGGCCCAGGACCCGGCCCATTCGACAGGGGTACATCAAAGTCAGCCATGGCACTGGTGTACAGGTGATCCTGCAGATGTCTGCCTAGCTGATCGCTGTGATTTCCGAATCCGCTCAGCATCAGAAGCCTTGCCGATTCAACTGCCCCCGCCGATGAAACAACAATATCGGCAGTGATCTCACGCTCGTTGTGACGGTCGTCCATCAACATTACGCCGCGCACCCTGGTAGGACCGTCAGCAAGTATCGCCTTTACGCGTGTATCCGTAATGAGTGTAAGGTTACCTGTCGCAATTGCCTTCGGCAGCATGGTGTTGTGCACACCGCCCTTGGCATTGCTCGGGCAGGCAAAGCCCACACAAAGACTGTTTTTTCCACACGGGCCGCGGCCGTCATAGTCCCTCGAGTTGATTGCAATGGGCGGCGCTTTGGCTGTCCAGCCCAGCTGCGCTGCAGACTCCGCCAGCATCCTGCCTGACAGCTGGTGTTCATGCGGCGGCATGGGGTAAGGATTGGACCTCGGTCCGTGAAACCTGTGACCTTCTTCACCAGCGACACCGATTGCCTTTTCAACCCAGGCGTAGTGCGGCTCAAGTGTCTCATAGTCAAACGGCCAGTCTTCCAGGCTTGACCCTTCCGGTTGCCCGTAGATGCTGCGCAACCTGAAGTCATTCGGCACGAAGCGCCAGGATTGCGCACCCCATACTCGCGTACCCCCGCCCACGCCCATCGCCACGTTGCCATAGAAAGGTTCGTGTGGCCGACGCTGTGTTTCACTGCCATCGGTGCGCACAATGACACGCGGGTTGCTTTCAATATCTGGTCCAACGTTGTGACCATACCGAGCAAACCGGTGGTTGCGCAGGTGATCCATCGAGACATCTGCACGTTGCAGGTAGGCACCACGCTCGACGCAAAGCACCTTGAAGCCCGCTTCGGTCAGTATTCGGGAAACAACACCGCCCCCGCCGCCTGCACCGACGACGATGACATCGTAATGCGGCTGCAGGTCATCGATCGAGACTGGATCAAGGTAGGGCAGTTCCTGGGGTATTTCGACGGGCGGCTTGTATTCAAAACCCACCATTCGAAAACTGGCGCCGCCATAGTTGCCACCGTTTTCCGGATTGCTGTAGTAACTTTCTGCAACAACACGAACAAACCAGTCATGTTCGGATAGTGGCGCGCCTTCAAGCAGAGCACCCAGCTGGTCCTGTCGTTTGGGAATAATGTCGTGCCAGTTTTGCGTGAGGAACTGCCGGAACCCGGTTTCACTCGCGGAATAGAATTCGTCGTGAGGGATAACCTCATCTGCCAGCGCTTCGAGATGCGTCCACTGCGCTTCAGTGATGTCGGAGAGTTCCATAGCGCTACAAGCGTTTGCCGTTCACCTCACGGCTATCGATGATCATCGCCGCGCGCTGAGAATGACAGCGGCTGCGGGCATATCAAGGCCCGTTTCAGTCAAGTGTTCACTGAAAGCAGATTCCACTGCAGCCTGTGCACGCGTGCCGGTTTCTTCATCAGCGCTATCCAGAAACCCACCCAGCGGCCCGACACTTGCCTGAAACACCATTGCCTCTTCCAGCGTGTCGCCGAGATGCAGTGTCGCCTCAACGGGTTCATAGGTGAAGTCCGTGAAACCGGCATCTTCGAACACCGACTTCGCATAGTCTCTGTCAGCAAAAGCAAATGGACCGGGAGCCGAGGGGTCCGGTGGTGGCGTATCTGCTGGTTGGAAAGGTTGCAGTGCTGCACCAGGAATGGATATCCACGGGTTTTCTGCAGGTGACCGCCAGCACAGGAAGACAACTCTGCCGTTATCGTTCAATGCCGTTCTCAGATTTGCGAAAGCACCCACTGGATCAGCAAAGAACATGACGCCAAACCTCGAAAACAGCAGGGAGTGGTCGCTCGCAAATCTGTGGTTCGCAGCATCTGCAACCATAAACGACAGTTTTTCATTGGCTTTCTTCGCGGCGTGATTGATCATTTTTTCCGAGATATCAATGCCAAGCACGTGTCGTGCAAGCCTGGACAGTTGCAGACTGGTTGTGCCGCCACCGCAGCCAACGTCAATGACGCTGTCATCTGACCCGGTATCGGCGCGCGCAATAGCCTGCGCAGACAGCGGCGCGAGCATACGATCAATATAATCCTCGACGTCGGTCCAGGCCTTGCCCATGCGACCGTTCCAGAACGCTTCTTGTTCGCTGTTATTCATGGGAATCTCCTGCTCGGATTAGTTTTCTTCGCTCGTGGTCTCCAAAAAGAGCATAACACCGGCGGGTCTGAATTCAGCGGTATTCAATAAGCGCTGAACTGCTTCACACAGCCATGGCCTGTTGGGTCAAATATGTGCTGCAATAATACAAGGCGTCTGTATCCTGCCCTCTCAGGTCATTCGAGCAAGTCACGAGACCATGGATTCAGAGACGATCTACCTGATGGACCGCCCATGGGTTACGGTAGCCTAGCGCACCGGGCTGGTCATAATATGTAAACAGGCAGCGCTTATGGCGACAGGATTGCAAGTCACGCCATCCAAGAAGCTGCAATGCAACGATTGAAGGTTCAATGAAACAACTATCCGACATATTTCTCACCTCGGCCCCCGCCGATGTAACACCCATCACGTTATTGCAGAGCACCGGGTTTGATGAGTGGTTTAACTCTTTGACAGAAGCGCAACGCGCCTGGGTCGCGCGTCAGTCATTCAAGGCAAAACCCGGGGAGATCGTCTGGCTTGAACAGGATGGGCGCGGCGAGGTTGTTGCAGGCTGGGATGGCAAAGCTAACCTCGCAACGCTCGGCCACCTGCCGATGGCTTTACCCGAAGGCGATTACCGTGTTCTCAGTGAGGTCAGTGGGGTGCAGGTTCTGGGATGGGCGCTGGGCGCGTACCAGTTTGATCGTTATAAGAAGCCTGGCCGGGCGCCTGCGAGATTGGTGACCGATGCGGGCGATGTTGTCCGGCATGCTGCTGATGCAATTGCGCTGGGCAGGGACCTGATCAATACACCAGCAGCCGATATGAACACATCACATCTCGCAGCCGAGGTTGTGGCGATGGCGGAGACCTTCGGCGCAGAATGTACGATGACCGTGGGCGATGAGCTGCTCGATATTGGTGCTGGTGCGATACATGCTGTCGGTCGCGCAGCCGAAGATCCCCCCCGACTTGCTGACCTGACCTGGGGAAACCCTGAGCATCCCAGGATCACCGTGGTTGGCAAAGGTGTGACCTTTGATAGCGGTGGGCTCGATATCAAACCTGCTGCGGGTATGCGCCTCATGAAGAAAGACATGGGCGGTGCGGCCACAGCCATTGGCCTGGCCTATCTTGTCATGGCAACCGAGTTACCGGTTCGACTGCGTTTGCTGATCCCGATGGCGGAAAACGCGATTGCCGGTAATGCCTTCAGGCCGGGTGACGTGCTGTCGACCTATAAGGGGTTGACGGTTGAAATAGACAATACGGATGCTGAAGGCCGACTACTGCTTTGTGATGCGTTGGCAATGGCGTCAGAGGAGAAACCTGAGTTGATCGTCGACTTTGCAACGCTCACAGGAGCAGCCCGCGTGGCTGTTGGCACGGAGATAGCCGCGATGTTTTCCAGTTCTGATGAAGTGGCGCAAGCGCTTCATAAGAACGGCGAAGACGCAGATGATGCCGTGTGGCGACTGCCGATCCATGCTGGATACAACCACATGATGGAAAGCAAGGTTGCTGATGTCGTGAATTCCGCATCATCCGGTTTTGCCGGTAGCATTACAGCAGCACTCTTTCTGGAGCGATTTGTCAGTGATGCAGACTGGTTGCACTTCGATATCATGGCATACAACGCCAGACGCAGACCGGGACGCCCGGAGGGTGGTGAACCCATGGGGTTGCGTGCGGTGTACCACTATCTTGCCGACCGCTACGGCGGGGGATAACAAATCAGGCAGGTGACGCTGAGTGAGCTATCCGGGCACGACCCGGTTGCTTTATGTCTAGGGCGCTTATGACTGTTTCAGTTTGGCCAGGGTTGCATCGATGACCTCACTGGCACGCGACCACACCTTTTCTTTCCAGTCGGTCTCATCGCAATAAAACGCATCTCGAATCTGACGTTTGATTTGTGAACCGAGTGGGCTGGTTAACTCACCCCGGTGATATAGCCAGTTGTCAGCCCGCAACGCCACCATGACTTCGTTCATATGCAGCGTGCCGTATTCCAGGGCGACGAAGATGGTATTAACACCGGGTAGTGATCTCTCGATCCCATGTGCCATCGTGCCCTGAACTGATGCTGAAGAAGATGTTCCCGCATCCGGGTCTGTCAGCTCAAACTGGTCATAAAACTCAAAGGTTCTTGCGACCTGTTCGGGTGACCCGGCTGCAATCATCTCGCCATAACCGTAGGGACCAAGGCCAGTGTGAAAATCGATCACGATGGTTTGCGAAGTGTGGCCGCCAAGCTCTTGTGCCAGCGTCGTCATGGTCTGTGCTGACCAGCTTGGTGCCGCGCCGCCGTAGAAGAGTCCGTCAGGATGGGTGTACTGTCCACCAGAAGCAGCCTGCTGTAACGCAGCCGCCCCATTGGTTTTGATGAACTGTGCCAGCGAAGCGTCGGCGGCAAGTCTTTTTTCGCCTTCCCATTCTTCCGGCACCAGGTAGGGGTGAATATCTGCATAACCGATGTTTCTCGGCGTCTCCACACCGAAGTCGAGGAAATTGCGATTCAGATCGATGTTGTCTTCGTTTACTCGCCGGTCATGAGCAAATCCGTATGGGTTGACGCCGTGCACCAGTGCAATCTGCAAATCATCGATCCATGGCTCAAGCGCATCTCCTGCGAGCAAGGCGGCCTGCACACCGGACCCGCAGTAGCCTTCAACGCCGTGCGTGGCGCTGGTAATCATCAGTAATCGGCTTGCGTCCGTTGCACCCTTTGTCGCCACGTCGAGGTAAAGATCACTGCCATCAGGGGCCTGTGCCACTTCGTTGCGCAGACTCCTGATATCAAACCCGTTTGCCTCACTCAGCTCAAGAAACTGAGCCCGTGCTTCAACATAGTTTGCTGAGAAATAGTCTTCGATATTCACTACTGCAGATCTGGCAGGGGCAAGGGCAAGGAAACGGGGTCGGCGTCGCCGGACACTGACCCCGCTTTTCAGTTACCGGCTCAGGCGGCGAGGTCGTCGGTGCTCCAGCGCAGACCACGCCGCAGCAGTTCGTAAAAATCAGGCACTGTCCATGCACCTCTTTCCATCTTGGGGTAGACGTCCACCATCGGCTGCATGTCGTACTTGGATCGAGCATGGCCGAGTGTCAGGAACAGTATTTCGCCGTCACCAAACTTACGCAGGTACATAATGGGATGATCCCGCTCTTCAACAGGTGATTCTTCATAGCCCGCACATTCGCCGCCCCAGCGTGTGGTTAACAGCACTTCGACATCATCGTAGAACTCAGACACGTAGAGCTCGTCCTCGACCAGCATGGGATCGATGCCAGCAACAAGCGGATGATCTTCCTTGCCTGGTTCGATGGTCACAGGGTAGTACTCGATAGCCGGGTGGCCAATGAACTGACTGCCAAGCATGAACATGAACTTTGGCGCGGTACGGGGGCAGGTGACCCCCTTGTCGGTGAACTCGAGGATTGAGTTCGTGGCATGCAAGGCAAACCACTTGTGACCGGATTTGACCCATGCCTCCAGTTTTTCTGTCTCTTCTTCCGTCGGGACAACATCGACAGTGTAGGTTACGAGGATATCGCAGGCGGTTATTTCATCGATCCTGGAGTAGTCTTCACCCACGTGAACCCGGAGTCGCTGGTTTTCAGCGAACAGCTTCAACATCTCCAGTCTTACAAAATCCATGTCGTGGTATTTGCCACCACAAACAAAGTAAACGCTGATCGGGCCAGACATTTTTGTCTCCTTTGGTCGGTTTGTTTGGCAAGAGTGTGACACGATCCATCGAGCGGGTCGAGGTGACCGGTGCCGGGTCGTTTCCTGTCCGGTGGATAGTGGATAAACTGCCGGATTCAGAAACATTAACCTTTTACTTTTATCTCAGCACAAGGAATGAACAGTATGGCTGTGTCTCCAACGATGAACTTTGCAGGAAAACGAATTGTCATTACCGGCGCCTACTCCGGGATTGGTGCAGCGTTAGTGGAGCTGCTGCGTCAGTTTGGCGCGGACCAGATCGCTGTGCTGGATATCAAAGAGCCTGAAGCGTCGGTAGAGCAATTTATTGAAACGGATATGGGCAATCCCATATCGATCGACACGGCGATCGCGCAAATTAATGCCGATGATGCCGGGCCTGTGGACATCCTCTTCAACAATGCCGGGGTTGCAGCAACGTTACCCGCAGAAACGGTTATGCGGGTGAACATCCTCGGACTGAAGCGGCTGACCCAGGGACTGATGCCGACCATGCAGGCTGGTGGTGCCGTTGTGAACACCGCCTCCGTTGCGGGTAACCGGTGGCCAGAACACCTGGTTGAGATCAACTCACTGCTTGCCATCGACAGCTGGGATGAAGGTGCTGCCTGGGTGGCTGACCATGCAGACCTGGTGGCTGATGGCTACTTCTTTTCAAAAGAGTGCGTGCAGGTTTACACAATGCGCACGGCTCGGTGGGCAACCGAATTAGGATCGCGCATTAACAGCGTATGCCCTTCACCGGTTGACACGCCGTTGTTACCCGCTTTCCGCGAAACCATGACGGACCAGGCGATTGATTGGGCGATTGAGTCGGGTGCTGGCCGTGTCGCGACGGCTGAGGACCAGGCGCAGGCGTTGCTCTTTCTGGCTTCGGACCTCGCCAGCTACGTTAACGGGGTTAACCTTCTGGTCGACGGTGGCTATACAGCAGCCGTGCAGATGGGACAGGTCACGTTCCCTGGGGCGTGACTTCTGATGCGGTAACCGGAAAAACATGCCTGGGCGACCCTGCCCGGCAGCAACTGAACAAGTGAGAAAGTGCCGGTTGGCATGGCTTTTCACCCACTTGTTACATTATGCTCACCGCCACGAATTAGCCAAACTGAGGATCATATTTTGCTTTCAGAAGAGAATTTTGTTGTTCGCCCACTGCCGACCGTTGTTTTTAATCGAGGCGCAAGCAACCAGTTAAGCGATCACATTCAAGCGTTGGGAAAAACAGCCGCACTGATTGTCACGGACAAAAACCTGGCAGCAAGTGGCGTGCTGGATCCCGTCATCGATGCACTGCGTGCAGCGAACCTGCGGGTTGAAGTGTTCGATGGCGTTGAGCCAAACCCTACTGACAAGAATGTGGAGGAAGGTGCTGCCAAACTGCGTGAGCTTGGTGATGCCTGTGTTGTACCCATCGGTGGTGGTTCCTCGATGGACTGTGGCAAGTCAGTTGCGCTGCTCGCAGCAAACAGTGGAACAGTGCAGGAACTGCAAGCTTCCGTGCCAGCCAATGCCACTGCACCGGTTATCGCAGTACCTACAACTGCGGGTACCGGATCCGAGACCAACAGCGCCTGCGTGATTACCAATACAGAGCTGGGTCGAAAAACCTACGTGATGCACCCGAGTATTACGCCGGCTTTTGCGATACTTGATCCTGACCTGACCATCGGCTTGCCTACTTATCCGACGGCCACCTGCGGCTTTGACGTGCTGACCCACGCCGTGGAAGCGTTTGTTTCTGCAGGCGCAAATGCCTACTCAGATAAGATCGCGCTCGAAGCCATCAGCAAGGTAGCTGGCAACCTGCGTGATGTAGTGCAGGACGGCACCAATGTAGAAGCGCGTTCACAGATGTTGCTTGGTTCCGCCATGGCGGCCATGGCGTTTAATGTAGCAGGCCTTGGCTCTGTACACGGTACCGGGCATGCGATCTCTGCTCGCCTGAACGCTGCGCACGGACAGACGCTTGCAACAATGCTGCCCGCGGTAATGGACTTCAACATGCCAGAGCGGGAAGAAAAGTACATTGAGGTTGCACGTATCCTTGCTCCCTCAGGACCAGCCACTGGCACCGGCGCGATTGACGCTGTAAAGCAATTGCGCAGTGATATCGGCATCGACAAATCCATCACAGACCTTGGTGCCGGGGATGATCTGCTTGCAGTGCTTGTAGAAGATGCAGCTGCTGATCCCGTGAACTTCTCCAATCCACGTCCTGTGGACCCAGCTTCGCTGGAGCAGCTGTATAAAGCTGCGTGGTAGTCACTTCTTGACTGACCAATGAACCTCTCGGCAGCGTACTTTGCAATGAGTACGCTGCCCTGCAGGTGAAAAAAAATGCCATGCCTTCTTCGTGATACTTTGATTGCGAGCTTCGTCGTGTTGATGACAACCGCGGCGCTGGCTCACCCGGTGTTGGTTCCCGTCCCGATAAAAACGCTCGCAGACCGGGTGCTGGAAAGCGACCTCATCGTGCTGGCAAGAGAAGATCCACAGCATGCGTTTCATTACGCTGCGATTGAAGTCATCAAAGGTGAAAGCGCAGACCAATCTATAGACCTGCTGATTCCCGCCAAAACAAGGCGGCAACTGGCAGACAGTCCTCAGCTGAAAATTATGCTCGGGCGCAATGCGCAGTCAGGCCAATGGCACGCACTTGGCGCGGCGAACGTCGATCTCTTACGTGTGGTTCGACGCACACTGGATTATCAGAATACCTGGGTGTCGGGCGAGACCGACAATCTTGAACGACTCAAGCTGTTTACGGCTTTGCTAGGTCATGCCGATGAACGTCTGCACGAATTGGCCTACCTTGAGATTGGCCGTGCAACCTATGCTTCCATTCGTGAGGTTAGTGGCGGGCTGGCCCTCGAAAAAGTTCGTTCCATGCATAACAACCCTCTCTACTACCAGTGGCGGGGCCTGGACATCATGTTGCTTGGGCTATCAGGTGAAGAACCGGACAGGTTACGGGTTGTCTCTGCGATGCAAACCCGGCAGGAGACATCCTCTGAACTGCACCTCGCCGCATGGGCAACGGCCTTTGTGGAGGTGAGAGGTCACGACGGCATTAACGAACTGACAGACTGGTATTTTCGCGAGCCCACCCGTTCAAGGCGTGAACTGCGTCTAATCGCCCGCGCCCTGGCTGGTCATGCCAACGAATCAGCAGACCTGCAACCGCTTGTTGTTGAGGCGTACAGGGCTTTACTTGAAACGCACCCCCGGGTAGCCCCGGATATTGCACACGATCTCATCGCCTGGCAGCGCTGGGATATGTTTGATCAGGTACAACAACTGCAGCCGCAACTGGCCCGGCAGGATCCCCTCGGTGTTTATAAGGTGAACCTGTATCTGCAACGTGCGAGGGCAGCACGTCGCGAGGCGCAAGAGTAGTCAGTTCCTGCCGAACGACCTGGCCCTGACGTAAGCGCCTATAGATGGGATGGCGGCGGCCAGCATCGCGGAGCCGAGCACCAGCAGTGTTACCAGGAGGCTCTCCTCGGTAAACACACTCGGACTGAGATGAAGACCAAAGTTTGCAAACAAGGCATCCTCAACGAGCACCAGGCAGACGTATAAGCCACCTGCGCCCAGCACGATACCCGTGAGGCATATCAAAACCGCCTCCAGCTGCAGAAGAAAAAAGAGATAGAAGGGAGAAGCGCCGAGCACGCGCAGCAGGTGGATCTCCTGCTGACGTTCCCGAACCGATGCCAGCAGCACAGCGCCCAGACCCAGCACCGCAGCGACAAGAACCAATGCCGAGATGAGCCGGAGCACGTTCTCAAAAAGTCCGATCATCTGCCAGAGTTCTGAAAGCGCAACCCCGGGCAGTATTGCCAGTAATGGTTCGCCTCGATACATGTTGATCTGACGCTGAACCTTGAACGTGACCAGCCTTGAGTTCAGACCCAGCATGAAGGCGGTAATACTCTCCGGTTCAACTTCTTCGACGTTCTCCTGCCGACCGGTGTGTATGGCGTCAATGCCAGCGAGGCTGACATGCACGGTCTGATCCACGGGTGTTCCGGTGGGAGACAGTACACCAACAACGGTAAACGGATCGTTGTCGTGCATGGTAAAGCTGGTTTTGCCTATGCCATGGGCGAGGATGATCTCGCGGTCGAGATCGTATGCAAGGGTACGCGCAACCTCGTAGCCAAGCACGACATCGTAGACGCCTTCGAATGGTGCGCCGGTGGCGAACTCGAGCTTGCGCTGATTGCCATAACTGAAGTGAGTAAAGTAGTCCGTTGTTGTGCCAACCACGCGATAGCCGCGATGGGAATCACCGAGGGATATCGGTATCGCCCACTTTACGTCTTTGCCGCTGGCGATCTCTTTGTAGACCTCCCAGCTGATGTTATCTGTGGGCGCGCCCATGCGGAATACAGAGTACAGCAGCAGATTGAGACTGCCTGTCTTGGCGCCGACGATGAGGTCAACGCCTGACACTGTGCTGGCGAAACTGTCTCGCGCCTGCTTTCGAATGTGCTCCATACCCAGTAATACAAATATGGCGACGCTGATCGCGAGCAGCGCCATGACAACGGAACCCTTACGATTAAGGAGGCTTTTCGAAGCGAGTCGAATGAACATGCTTTTATGCCGCCTTGCTGAAGCTGGAGAGCGCCTCTACACGCTCAAAATATGATGCAAGCGACATATCATGACTGACAAAGAGCAGTGTCATGTCGTGTTGTGAGCACAACGGCAGCAGCACTGACATAAAAGCATCACGATTGTCATGGTCAAGTGAAGAGGTCGGCTCATCCGCGATCAATATCTCTGGTCGATTAACCAGCGCTCTGGCGATGGCAACACGCTGCTGTTGACCCATGCTGAGCTGCGTCGTGGGCCTGTGCCACTCGGTGGGTGCAAAGTTCAGGGCATCGAGTAGGGATTCCGTATCGTTTTGACTGGCCTGGCGTTCGTTACGCGCCGAAAAGCTCTTCGCCAGTTCGATATTTTCGAGTGCGCTCAGGTAAGGAATCAGATTGAATTGTTGAAACACGTAACCGATGTGGTTGGCACGAAACTGATCCCTTCTGCGGTTGGACATGAGATCAAGTCGCTGGTCCAGTATGCAGACCTCTCCTTCAGCACTCGTCAGCAGACCGCTGACAAGGTTCAAGAGTGTCGACTTACCGGATCCTGACGGTCCATGCACAAATACCTGCTGGCCTGAGCCGACTGACCAGTGTTCGATGTTGAGCACCAGGTGCTCGGGAGATTCTGCGTGGGCAAACCTAACGCTATTTAATTCGATGGTCATGACAGATGTCGATGGGTTACAGCAGATCGAAGTTGCATTGCAACGCGAAACGGAAACTATATCATGCCGCTTATAGAAGCAGTTGTGGTGAAGTCGTGTTAACAGGGTACAGGTCTTTGGTGTCGTCGAAATCCTGCAGAAACCTCATCTCCGGTGTGGTCATGCTCTGCCTTTCGGGATTCGCGTGGGCGAAGGGTGACTACAAGACCATTGACTGGACGGATCTAATACCCGCCGATGACCGGGAGGCGCTGATGAATCCGCCTGCCTACATTACAGATATTGTTGATGGTTCCGATGAAGACCGAATTGGCGCCAAAATAGAAAATGCGCCCGAGAACGACCGCTACCAGCAGGCGTTGGTGTCCATGCGTGTCAACCTGGCACTCCACGGCGAGAGAATGCGGGTGCCGGGTTTTGTTGTGCCACTTGCGTTTAACGAGAGACAACGGGTCACTCAGTTTCTGCTGGTGCCTTACTTTGGTGCATGCCTGCATTTACCCCCACCACCGCCCAACCAGATTATCCTGGTAAACGCTGAAGATGGGATCAAAATGCAGGAGCTGGATGTTCCGCTGTGGATTTCAGGAGAGTTGTCCACGACGATCATTGAAAATGACACCGCAACGGCTGCCTATTCGATGGAAATGGCCGAGTATGAGGTTTACGAGGAATAACTTCCCCATTTGCCTCAATTGAAGTTCACGATCAGGTTGTCCTCGGTAAGCTCAGTAGCACCTTGACCACTTTCCGATACCCACATGACCTGCAGGGTCTCGATGGCAAAGGGCAGTTTGCCTGACCCGACCATCATTGTTTCCAGCTTGTTGGTGTCATCACAGCGGTAGGTGTAACTTGCCGTCACATCAGAGTGAACTTCCTCATCATGTTCATGATGTTCGTCATGGTGATGTTCATCATGGTGCTCGTCGTCATGCTCGTGCGCATCCGCATGTTCGTCTTCGTGATGTTGCTCATCATCATGCTCATGTTCGTCTTCATGATGGTGTTCATCCTCATGTTCATGCTCGTCTTCATGATGGTGTTCATCCTCATGCTCATGCTCGTCTTCA
The DNA here is from genome assembly GCA_963921285.3 of Pseudomonadales bacterium. Lineage (GTDB taxonomy): Bacteria > Pseudomonadota > Gammaproteobacteria > Pseudomonadales > Azotimanducaceae > UBA9659. Next base: position 2,129,957 of record CAWUFD020000015.1, on the reverse strand, counting down.
TGATGGTGTTCGTCATCATGCTCATCATGGTGATGCTCTTCTTCATGGGTATCATCTTTATGCCCATCATCATGATGGTCAGAATCGTGATGTTCTTCGTGTCCATGCGCGTCCTGCTCTGCCGGCAGCAGGCCTGAAACGTTTACCTCAGCCTGCGAAAGCGCGCAGCTCGTGCCGCTGAACCTGAACAGACTGTCAGCGTCACGCAGCGCAGCCTCGGCAGCATCCACGGCGGCGACCTGTTCAGGCGTTTTCGCCCTGTATTCAAAACCCACCACGCTTTGAGCAGGAGAGGTCAACATGATTTCCAGCTGACCGGCTTCCATCGCCATGGTCAGTTCAGCGACACCATGAACATGCGCACCGTGTCTCTCTTCCGCCGTGACGTGGCCTGAGACAAGCAATGCGGCGAGTGTCACAACGGTGTTTTTGGTTGAATTGAATACGCTCATAAACCGGTTACCTGGAGGTTTGAGATGTAAAAAAGCTGAGCGTAGCGACGCTAACGCAGCCGCTATGAGCATACCTTTAAAAAAGTCGGATTTACAACGATCAGGCTGATGGAGGGCCTTGAGAAAGGTGCGCCAAAGCTTGTGGACCTCGGCAGCCCAATTAGGTTCTTGGGGTTGAGCAAAAATTCACGTTTTGCTTAGGATGGCGATAGTTGTCGAGAGGAAGTGTCAGCTTTACACGGGCGCAACCCGTCGCGACGACGTCAGCGATGTCTCGAGTGCTGGTCCCCGTAAAATCCCTTGTAAGGGGCCCGGAAGGTCTTGGTGGTTTCAATTCAGACGACTACACTGCGGTCATCAGCGCCCGATCAGGAATTGCCATGAATGATATTCACCCGACGGTCATCATCGAAGGAGATGTCACCCTGGGCGACAACAACAGGATTCTGCCGTACACGGTTCTTACGGGTCCGCTTGAGATCGGTGATGACAATATCATCGGGCCGCACACGGTCATTGGCTCTCCGGGTCAGGACACTCGTAATCCTCGCTATGAGTCAGATCACCTGCCGATCAAGATCGGCTCCGGCAACATCATTAGAGAGTTCACAGCAATACAGAAACCAGCTTACGAAGATCTGACCGAGATCGGTTCAAACGTCTTTTTAATGCAGAGCGTGCACATCCCTCATGATGCGCGCATCGGCGACGACGTGGTCATCACGCCGATGGTGTCGCTGGCAGGCCTCGCCAAAATACTGCCCGGTGCCAATATTGGTATGGGTGCCACCATTCACCAGCGCTGCGTTGTCGGTGCCGGTAGCCTGGTCGCGACGGGTGCTGCGGTGACTAAAAACGTGCGCCCTTATTCGATCTACATACCCAATCAGCCATTGCGACTGAATGAATATGCACTCGAGAAGTTCGAACTAACCGCGTTTAGAGATGAGGCGGAAGCGTACGTCCTCCGGGGGGAAATCCCGGAGGTAGCATCTCCGATCCGCGATGCCCTACTGGCTTTCGAATCACTTCATGAAGCCAGTGGGCGGGGACTCTATTGAGCGCCTGATCTTGCTTCAAGACAATTTCTAAGCTTAGAGCCCCACAAGCCTGAACCTCTGGTTGCGGGTAGCTGTGCTAAAGACCGGTAATTGAGAGAGTGGTTCGCCTCTTTCAAAGCTCACTTACCACTCTTCTTGCTCTTACCACTCTTTTTGCTTTTCTTGCTCTTGTCGCTCTTCTTGCTCTTGTCGCTCTTCTTGCTCTTGTTGCTCTTCTTGCTTTTGTCGCTCTTCTTGCTCTTATCGCTCTTTGTGCTCTTTTTGGGATTCACTTGAACGATTGCGGAGGCTTCAGTGGTATTGCCTGCGCTATCTCTGGCTTCATAGATCAGGGTGTACTGGCGCCCGTTTTTCTTGTCGTCGCGTTTTGCGCGCAGTGAAATATCACCATCCTGGGAAACCTGAATGTCGCTATCAAAATGCGGGTCATCAACAACCATTGTCACAGGATCAAAGACCGCGTCTCGCCCGTCGTCTACCACCTGTATGGCCAGCAGGGTGACGGCTGGTGAAACATCAACATCGTCTATTGTGGTAGCAGTTACCTGTATCGGGACCAGCTTTTTCTTGGCGGGTTTTAGTATCGAAGGGTCAACCGACACAGACAACGAAGGTGCAATAGTATCTTCGACCTTGATAGCGATGGCGGTTGTATCGCTTTCTCCCGCAGCGTCGAAAACCACCAGCGACACTGCATGAGTACCGATTGGTAGTGTTACGCTGGCGCTTGAACCTGTCGCGATCTCAACGCCATCGATGTACCACGCGAAATCAGTGATGTGATCGTTGGTTTCAGGCGTTGAATCAGCATCACTTGATAGTGTCCCGTCCAGATTAACCACCGCCCCAGATGAATTTGAAGCCTCGACAATCTGATTTGGACCGGCGCTCGCAACAGGTGCATGATTACCGATAAGCAAAAGCCCCTCAGACCTTCTGCCCGCAAGCTGGGTTTCGATGTCATGGTTGCCCTGGCTGATCGTTGATGACAGCAGTGTTGTGAGTGACGCCAAACTGCTTGAGTCAGATACCGCGGTTCCAACGATGTTGCCATCGATCGAGAACACCACGGATTCCCCGCTTACTGGCGAATTCAATGCACTGACGTTTGCTGCCAGCGTTACAGATCGGCCAGGAACCCCAATTGTGTTTTGCGCATAGGCTGTTGGAGGTGGCGAGGAAAACTGTAAGTTCGAGTCCACTGAATCGGGAATGCCGTCATTGTCTCCATCAATTGCTCCCATCACATTTGTAATCGCGCTATCTACATCGCCACCGTTCGACTGCAGTTCCTGCTCTATTTCCGTTTCCAGCGCAGGTATGTCAATCGTGAAGTAGTCTGCATCGCCGGGAGTTGTAAGCAATCCTGTGAGGCTGTAGTCAACGTGAGTGATAACAGTTTCGTTTGACGGTAGGTCAAGGAACACCGGGAAGGTAATGGTTATGTCGTAGTTAGGATCTGCAGCGGCGTCTGGTGTGCCTGTTGCAGCGACAGAGAATCGTCGGACTTGCGGGCCAAACGTGATGGTTTCTGCTGCAAGATCAACGTGTGTGTTGTCGATTGTCGTGAACGCACCTGACGAGTCGTAACCGGCTGCATTTCCGAATTCATCAAAAATCGAAAGATAAACCGGAGAGCCAACTTTGACCTTGCCCCGACCGTATGGAAGTACAACGGGAGCGTCCAGGAATGTATCTGTTAAATTGAAGTCCTTGCTTAAGCCAAAGAACTTCTCCGTAACAGACAGCGTTGCCTCGACAGAAATCGGGAAGATCTTCAATCTCCCGGTAGGCAAGTAGGGGTGCAGGTTGTCATAGTAGACGTTGTTTTCATGGATTGATTCCACGCGCACATCCGGGGAAGTTGCCACCGCATTCTCCACGAACAGAGTGACAGGTGAATCAGATGGCGTCCCACCGCTAACAACCACCTCAAGCTTCGATGCGTCAAATTCAGCTGAAGCGCTTAGGTCGAGGTTTAAGTCGACACCGCTGATAAAGCCGGCGGGGACACCATCAATCAGTTTCGTGCCAAAGGTTGGTGTGGTGAACGCGTCAAACCCTGCGACCAGGCTGATCTCTGTGTCCCAGATTGTTTTAGAAAATAGTGGCTTATCGGGGTCCAGCAGTGAAAAGGCGATGTCCAGACTGACGCTGCTGAAACGCTCGCCTGTTTCCAGGAAGCCATCCGTTAGGGGGTCGTAGGCGACGGTAGCGTTGTTGTCAGTTTGAGCTCCAGAGACCGGGATACCGATCAATGAGGCGAAAGGCCAGTCAGCTCGCACAGTGTTCTTGAACTCAATTTTCGCGGTTTCGTTATCCAGGTAGATAGGTGCCTCGCCATAGCGGCCACTTGAGCCTATCTCAAGCTTCAGCACGTCGACATATGGATTGATGAAGTCAAAATATCCGAAACCGCCGCCAGGAATAAGTGACGTGAGTAGCGTAAGCGGCTGGATTTCAAATTCATCGTAAGGGACGCTGCGTACCTGTCCATCTTCGCCCGTGTGATTGATGTGACCCGCGCCGTCATACCAGACGTTTCCGTCGAACCCGAGATCGTCCAGACCGATTTTGAAGCTCCAGGGATAGCGCTGCATCCAGATGTCAGGTGACGTTGTGATATCAATGTTAACTGCATCCACCGACAACTTGACGTTATCCGGGCCCGTGATGGACTGGTCATACATCACATCGTCGTACGCCTTGTCCTCGGTATAGTAGGGAAGCGTATTGTTTAGAAGCCTCAACAGCTTTCGATCATTGCCTTCTGGGAAACTGTTCGGGTCCAATGGATCTGTACTCGCGTCGACTTCAACGCCGTCACCGTAGCTGTCTCCATCGGTGTCCATGTCGAGTGGGTCGGTGTTGTGAACATTGACTTCATCACCATCAGTCAGTCCGTCGTCATCGGTGTCGGCGTCCAGGGGATCGGTGCCGAGAAGGTTCTCAACAGAATCAGTCAAGCCATCACCATCGGTGTCGATGTTCCCGCCTGGCGGAATTGCAAGCTGTGCGATTTCTGCTGCCGAAAGCGCGCTCCCATAGAACCGGACATCATCAAGCTTGCCGTCCATGCTGTAGATGTCGGGGTTATTGTTGCCGCTTAGTACATCGTAGACCGAGTCCTCGGTTTCAAGGCGAGCCCCGAACGCAGCGACCGTTGCTGGAACGCCAGTGTACGCGGCGTAGGATCCGGCGTTTGTAAGCACGCCGTTGATGTAGGTTTCAACCGTAGCCCCGTTCCGAGTGATTGCGAAATGTGTCCAGGATTGCAGTGGGAATACACCACCAGTGACCGAGGCAGCGGCCGGTGGGAATGTGTCGAAGGTCAGCCCGGTACCTAGATCTTCGATGTGAGAAACGTAGTTGTCGGTGTCACCATTGGGTGTTGGGCTGTACTCACCAAAGAATGAGTGGCGGTTGAAATATGTATCGAGGTACGCCCAACCCGTGATGGTCCAACTGGTTCTGTTTCCTATGAGTAGTTCAGGAACTTTGATGAAATCTGAGTTTCCGTCGAACTCAGCAGCCAACCCATCGATTCCGGGTGCAAAAGTGGTGTTTCCGCGTGCCTCGCCGTCGGCAGTACCAGCTGAGTCCGTAGCGTCGCCGTCAAATTTGTAATGAGCGAAGAGACCTGTGTTACCTGGAGGCGTGGTGTTGCTGTTACAGGACGTGCTTGCCTGCAATTGCTGTACGGCTGAAGCAGAAAGTTCTTCTGTAAATATACAAACGTCATCGATCACCCCACCCCAGTAGCGAATCTGCGAGGTGTTAAATGGGTGATATCCGATAAAAAAGGTGTTGCCCGGTGCTGAGCCTGAGGCCGGCCCGGATGACATCAGTTGTCCATTCATGTAGCCACGAATTTCGCCGCCGTTACCGTTGAATGTCATAGTCAGGAAAACCCACTCATTGGTCGGTATCACCCAGCCACCGGTGCCACCGCCCCCAGAAGGGTGTTGGAAATTCGCGACATCCACAGACATGCCCATAAGTACGCCGCGCTGGTTTGAACGATCGCTGGCGACAATTCCCATTGCACCATTGCCGGAAATTACCTTGGTTCGAAAGACCCAGGCTGAGATCGTGTACTGTGAACCTAATTGATCGCTTCGAAGGGGGAGAGCTATCTGGTTTCCAGAGCCGTTGAAGAGGTAAGCGGAATCGGCGTTCCCGAAGCGGTCGGTTGTTAACGTCGCACCGTTCACAATACCGTCATACCCATTGCCGCTTGTATCAGCCGCAGTGCCATCAAACAGGTACTCCGCTTCAACATCGAATGTCGGGCAATCATCGTTCGCCAGCGTTCTGATTTCAGGGGCGCCAAGTGCTCGCGAATAGATTCGCACTTCGTCGATATCGCCGAGATAGACGTCTTCAAATCCTGCGCCATTCACAGCGTAGTTCGCGCCGATGAACGTTGGCAGTAGGGGTAAATCGTTAATCGCCGCTGGTACCCCGGCTGTCACCTGGTCCACCAGTACGCCGTTGATATAGAGTCGCACTGTTGTTGCGGACTGGTCATAAACTGCAGAGATGTGATGCCAGTCATCAAGTGAGAGTTGAGGTGAGAGCGCATTGGGTGGATTGGGACCACTATTAGTCCTTACTTCAAACAGCACTTCGCCGTTGTCTCGCTGATTGATGATATAAGCGTCGTCAAGGTAGGTACCGCTGGCACCAGCAAACTTCGAAATAATCGTTGCCGCAGTAGTTGATGCCGATGACTGCTTTACCCAGGCGGAAACTGTCATATCACCGGTGATATTAAGTGATGTGTCTGTACCCAGATCAATTCGTGAGTCTAGACCATCGAAGTTGAATGCAGCACTTGGGTTACCGCATCGATCGGCGGTAGGTGACACGTTGCCAAGGATCGTACCGTTAATATTGTTCCCTGAAATATCAATGGCTGAACCGTTTAGCGGATAGTGAGCAACGAGGCCGCTCTCCAGGTCGGGCGTATTAGTGATCCTTAGATCATCGATGAAACTTGGCCTGCCGGAACCCCCGCGCCCGGAGTTGCAGTTGAACCATTCTACCGTTCCACCCGTTGCGCCGCTGGCAACGGCTGCGCCGTCAATCAATGCGCCGTCGAAGTAAAACTCATACAGTCCTGTTGCATTGTCTAATACCACTTTGATGGTGTGACCGGTTCCATCGACAGTTGGGCCCCAGAAGTTGGACTGGCCATTAGTCGTGTAGTAGTAGCGATCCGTTTCGTTCTTGCCGAAGCTGACAATGCCCTGTCCGTTTCGCTCCAGCCTACATACAAAGTTTGCGTCCGAACCCTGGTGGGGATTCATCCACATTTCCAGGGTGACCACGCCTGATAGTGGGTCGTCGAAGTAATAGAAAGATTCAGAGTCACTGTTGAATACCGCCCCGTGTGGTGCGCTCACAAGATTTGTGTCTTGAACGACAACGGGTGGGCCGGTAAAGCCGGGTACTGAAGAACCAAGTGGCAGGTTGTCGAAGTTCTCTTCCAGAACTACGCGTTCGGTCGCGAAGCTAACTAGAGAGATGGAAGTAAGAATAAAACCGATGAGACTGACCCAGTTTTTCACGATGCTGATTCCTTTAGCCCTTGAATATGAGGTTCGGTATGCCTGTCACGAAAACGGCAGGCGGACCATGAGTCTTGCAAAGCGGATTTCTGAATCCTATGGGTTGATTAACCCATTGACAGTCCTAGGGCGGGTCGATCAATCCATTCTTGACGGAAATTGCCACCGCGTGGGTCGTGTTCTTGGCACCCAGTTTTTGCAGGATGCTCTGCACGTGTTTGCGAACCGTGGAAACTCCCACGTTCATATTTTTGGAGGTATCAAGGTAGGTGTTCCCCTGACTGAGGAGAAGCAGGACTTCCTTTTCCCTGATTGTGACTTGGGATCTAAGTTCCATCTCGTAATACCCAATCAAACTTGACGACAACAATCTCTGTTGTCTGTTTAATCGCACCATAGAATACTGCGCGATGTAAATATCTAGTGCTGCCTTGGCATGGATACTCTCAACAATTCAAGCTTGATTTCAGCAATTGTGTTTGCGGCGCATGAGGGCCCTTGGGATCTTTAAGGCACCGTGGGGTGCTACCAAATACTGTATTTGTGATGGAAGTGGACGACTTACCGGGAGATTGGGCGCGTATCAGATCAATTTTCTTAGTCAGGTACGTTCTTTGTATAGTTCGTCGTCAACACCAGGTAGGCCAGTGAAGCCACAACCAGGGTGATGCCGGCAATCTGGATTGCAACAATCGGTTCGTCCAGGAACAGCCATGCCATCAGTGTAGCGGCAACGGGAATTGCCAGCGTCAGCGTAGAAGAGAGCGCAGCAGGAATGCCGCGAATTGACCAGTTCATTAGAAGGTGTGACGCGAAACCTGGTCCGACAGCCAGTGCGACGAGCCAGAACCAGGCATCGCTGGATGGCATCACAAACACCTGACCTGAGAAGACGGCGAATGGGGTGGCTACCAGGGTTGCAATCAGTGCCGTGCCCGCTGTGTACTGGGTCGAGCCGATGTTCTTCTGGCTCAATTTGGAAAAGACAAAATACAATGTCCACGCAATGAGTGCGCCAAGCGACAGGAGATCACCCGTCGGACTCCACTGGGGGATACCACTTGACCCATAAGCCACTGCTGCAACGCCGACCAGTGCGATAAGTGCGATTAACCAGTCTCTCGCTTTCGACGCTTCTCCAAATACCGGGCCTGCAAGCAGCATCATCAAAATGGGCAGGCATGCGCCGATCACGGTGGCATTGGCTATCGTCGTGTAATGCACGGCAAGATAAAAGAGCAGCAGATCGATGCCGAGTGCGATGCCGCCCGCCATCGAAAAACGAAGATCTGTCAGCCGCAGAGGTGTACCCCGAAAGTGCAACAAGGCTAAAACCAGCGCCGTGTAAATCCACATTCGCCAGAACACGATGGCCAATGGACCGATGTCGGTAATGCTCTTTACGATGACACCAGAAGCCGCCCACCCCAACATGGCGACGATCGCTGCCAGCGAGGCGATGCGCTTATCCTGGCCATCAAAGTCTGTGGTTGTCATCTAAGCCGCGCCATTGGGTTTCTATCGTAACCTGTACTTGAGAAACGCAGACAAAGCGGGTTCTCTCTTCGTTGAAAACGATCCCTACCTTTGCTCACAGTAAAAGCTCGATGAGTATCGCTGTCCCCCATGAACAGATCGGTAATAGAAAGAGCAGTAGATTGCGTTTGAGAGACAGTCGAATGGGTAGTGTCATCAGGTTTTCGACTTCATGTTTCCAGTTCAGCACATCAGAAAAAGACAGGTTGCCCGCAAGCGTTGCGGGTCGCAGCTCGCGTAGCACATCGGTTTCGCCGCTGAGGTACCTGTCGATTCGATTGAGCTCTTCCTGTTTTGCTTCAGTGATGCGGCGCCGGACTGCAAGTACCGGGAGTATGAAGATCGGTGTAAACACAAGAATCAGGAAAAAGCTGAGCCCGAGGGTGAGGAAGCCAAAGTCTGCCCATCTCTGCTCCAGCAAAAAGAAAAGAGGTCCAATGCTGAACATAACCAGGGCAAACACAATCAATGTGAACATCGGTTTTACAAACACTTCGAGGTGATCCGGTCTCAATAAGTCGACATCAGTTGCATTGGTCATCGCAGCAAGCCACCGGCAGATCCGCCATGAACCAAACAACTGGAATGCTGCACCCGGTCCGAGAATAAGAGCCAGGCCAAGTGAAGGAATCAGGATGGAAAGATCATAGATGATCTTATAGAAGTAGCTGGTGCCCTCGATCATCATGCCTATGCAGGCACCGAACATCATGCCGATGCTATAAACCGCAGCAGCCTCACGTGACGTCAGCGGCGTTGGGCCCTTTAATCCCTCCGGCAGAAAGGCCAGGACGGCTTGTACGTCTGCCTCAAGGAATCGAACGATGAGGACCGACCCCGCGATGGAGAGTACAAAGATGACGGAAAAAACGAACCGCAATCCGACAACGTCGATGAGCCTCTCGGTGTCGGAGATAAGGATGAGTGCAACCTGACCGAGATAAAACAGCAATGTCACGCACAACAAAAACCACAGGCGATCAAGCGGCCAGTTCTTTATCCACTTGTACCAGAAGACGTTCTGAAAAAGATCTACGTGTTTGTGGTGGGCAGACATTGATGCATTTGTCGGCAACAGTGTTTATCGGACAATGTTCGCACTCCCGGTAGAACAAGCTCAAGTCGCGTGTCCGTGAGGGAAGTCTGTAAACTATCCTGGTCTATACCAGCCCTCTCCGCTTTGTCTTGCGGTGTGCAAGTTACGTTAGATAGATACCCAGGGAGTTCAACATCAAACAGCACGTAGGCACTGCAAGTCTGTGGGCGTTAACGTCTGCGCTCTGTTTCGGGCCATCGGTTCTCGCGATTTACCTGCCTGTTGTCCCTTACGTCCAGACTGCCTTTGAGGTTGAACGCCAGGTGGCCCAGCTCAGTCTCAGCGTGCCGCTCCTCAGCGTTCTGATTGCACCTGTGATCGCCGGCCTGCTGACAGACAGGATTGGCCGAAAGCGCCTGCTGCTGCTCAGCATTGTAGCCGTGGGGGCCGGTAGCCTGCTCTCTGCGGTGACCGCAAGTTATCCCATGTTTCTGCTTGGACGAACGGTTGCCGGCTTGTTCAGTTCTCTTTGCCTTGTGATTGGGAGGGCGGTCGTGTCGGATATGTTCGATACACAAGAGCTGTCAGTAAAAGTAGCTCGATTTACGCTCGCCCCGATCGTTGCAATGATCGTTGCACCGTTGGTTGGGGCGTTCATTGTTGATTGGTATGGCTGGCGTTTTGTTTTTGCATGCCTGACCGCACTATCGGTGATGGTAGCCTTGTTGATCGCCTTCGGACTCCCGGAGACCTTAGTTCGCGTTACCAAGGATGAGGCCCAGCTGAACTGGTCGCGGTTGCTTAACCTTCATCTGTGGGCTTACGTTCTGCAGAGCTCGTTGCATTATGGGTTGGCGATCGGCTTTTGTTCAGCAGCAGCCTTCATCATTACGCATGAGTTGAACCAGGCCGCTTGGGTGTATTCGCTTGGGCTGGCCATGATGCTGGTCGGACTGGCGGTTGGGGTTCGCCTGTTTGAGTCTCTGTCCGCTGCGGAAGACCAGGGTGTCAGCGTGATTCGTGGCTGCGCGACGACGTTTGTCGTTGCGGTGCTGACGTATGCCAGCCTCTGGACTGTCGATGTATCTCTGAATGGGTGGGTCGTTTTCTTCCCGGTAGTCATTGTTGCCGTCGGTGTTGGCTATACGCTGCCACCGTCACAGACAGGTATCCTGGTTTCTGTCCCCGGTCAGGCTGGTGCTGCCTCTGGTCTCGCCAGTGCGTTTCAAATGGTCTCTGCGGCAATCTTCATTCACCTGATGACACCAACTGCGACCGCTGGAGTGGAGATGCTGAACTACTACATTGTTGCTGCGCTGGGTGCTGCTTTTCTTGTGTCGCTTTTCCTTGTGAAACCGGGGAGCCACGCGTCGATCAACTGAACCTCAGCACCGGCCACTGCGCTGGATTGGCTCAGTCATCAATCGCCTGAGTGCGTCTGGTGTCGAAACACCGTAACGCTGCGGTGCGTTGGTTTCACCGACGTCTTCGCCCGCTAAACGAGGAGCATCGCCGGTGGTGATATAGCGCTTGCCGAGCCATGCTTGTTGCGTGCTAATCATTTTTGCGGTCACCGGCATGGCAACGCCAAGTATCTCGGCGATGCCGAAAACGACACAAAGTCCAAACGGTATGTCGTCCAACCAGAACCGCGAGCTGAAGTCAGGTACGAAACCGTTTTCGGTTTGGAGCATGGGTGCCTTTGCTTTGTTGAGCCTCTGGTTAGATCGAAAAACGGTGGCCATCAGCTGATCACGCCAACGAATCAGGGTTTCACTTTGCGATACCCATCGCCATGTCAGGTCTCGTAGGCGCAGTGAGTAGATCATGGGAGGATCTGATCCGAGATACCTGTGCAGGTCGAGACTCATCGTTTCCTCGCAGGCGCGAGCTAACAGTCGTATCTCGTTTGCAAGATCATCTAACGTGTGAGCTGCCAGCTCGTTGCAATCACCGTAGAAGAGTTTCTCGCTCGGGTAGCTGTGACCTGGCTTGAAATCGCTGAACAGTCCCCAGCAGATGGCTGGATGCAGTACCTGGTTCGACAGGGTCAGGTTACAACATGAGAAGTTGGGCAGGAGAGAGACGGGTTTATCAAACAGGTCCTGCAACAAGCGAGTGATGTTTTTCTTGCCGTCATTTGACGCTTCAATCGCCGCAATGATCTTGGGGAATCTGCCCATGAGATAAACGGATTCACCGTAAGACTGCTTTTTACATAGGTACGGAAAACGCTTCAGGGCGAAGATATCAATCTCGGGCGGTGAATCCATTCGACTGAGCTGGTCTCGTAGCGTCCAGTCGAAGCCACCCTGACCATAAAGTGTTCCCAGGATGAGACGTTTGTCGCGTGGCAGATTCGGTACGATGTCCGCGAGGATCTCAGGATGTGCATGCACAGGCGCGCAGATGATCACCGCGTCAGCCCATTCAAGCGCATCGGCGACATTGCTCCAGTCGAAGACATGTTCCAGGCGACCGGCGTACTGAATCTTTTTTGCAGGCTGAAGAAAGGGCATACCGGCAAAACGAATGGCATCCTCGGCACAGGATACGGGGCCAGACCAGTCGCCCGGACGTCTCGTGATCAGGCTGACCCTATGGTCCGGCTTTCTACCTATATCCGCTGTGAGTACGTGGCTGCCAGAACTGCCGCCAGCCAGGAGTACCTTCATCTAGGATCCAGCGCTCGAGAAAAACCCAACAATGAACAGGCCGAAGCAACCGATCAACACATGCGAAATTGACACGCCGATCAAGGTCGGATGGCGTGAATAGAGCCAGCCCCAAAAAAGCCCAAGCGGAAACACGAGAATAGCCAGGGTGAACGACACATGCAGGTGGGTTGAGCTGAACAGCAACGTTGACAGGAATATGGACCAGAACGTCTTGTACTTTCCGGAAAGGAACATCTGGAAAGAGCTCTGCATACCCGAGCGCGCAATCATTTCCTGAATGGGTGCAAAGGTGGCGTAGAGCGTGACAGCCAGAATAGTCATGCCCACGCTTGCGTCTCTTGACTGGTAAAAATCAAGCAACGGCATGCCCTGGAAGGAAGGGTGAAAAGTGATCAACAGCCATTTTGCAAACACAGCCAGGAACAGCCATGGCACTGAAAACAGCAACGCCTCTTTCACCGCGGGTTGCCAGTTTCTTGTGGTAAACCCATAGTCGCTGGCAGGGTAAATGCTGGTTTTGATGTTGTAGTAAAGGGCCAGTGCGAACATCACCAGCAGTGGTCCGGAGACGAAAGTTGTATCCGGCACCAGGTGCGAGAACCCCTTTAGCGCACCCAGTGCAAAGGTATACAGACATGTGCCGATGAGAACCCGGCTCATGAATTTTCCCATCTCGACTCGACGCTCAGCTTCCTCGAGCATGTCCTGTAAGTTGCGCACGTTACTTTCGTTTGTGCTTCTCATGCGGGTTGCCATGCGCCTGGCAACATTGGCCCTGATGAGATCAGCCGCGCTATCTGCTGAGCTCAGCATCGCGTTGAGTTTTGCGATAGGAACAACAGATACGGTGAGTTTGTCGACGCTTTTAATCGTGGCGGAACGAGGGCCGTCGTCCAGCAATGCAATTTCACCTACGCATTCACCTGGGCCTAATGTAGCGACCGCATGGCTGGCGCCGGACACAACATCTTTCAGGATGACTTCAACGTGCCCCTCTTCGATGAAGTAGATCTCGCTGGCTTCATCACCTTCCCGGGTCAGGCAGTCTTCAGGCGCGAGATGACGAATCTCTGAGACCAGTTCATCAAGTTCCTTGAACTGACTGTCGCCATACCCTTCAAACAGCGGGTTATTCTGGAACAACGTCTGCATGCGATCACTGTGCTGCGACATCACGGGCTCCCTGGCTTTTGATTGTTGTTTTTTTGTTTGCAGTTTTATGATTGTGCGCGCTCGGTATTGTAGCAACACCGCCAGAGGTTCCGCCCGAGGTTTTGCGCTTCGTCATTTTGTAATGAAGAACACCGAGGAGGGAATGGTCTACCGAACTCCTGACGCGATCAGGTCGCGCACAACACAGGCGGATTCAACTGCACCATTGTGCAGACCATCGTAAAGGTAGGCACCTGCGAAATAGACCTGGTGCTCTCCGTTTACCCGCCGAATCTCACGACGTTTGTCTCCCGCCGCGGCAAAGTGAGTGCTTTGGTGTGATTGTCGATGGACAACTTTTGAAGGATCAATCAATTCCTCAAGGTTGTAGGCGAGAAAATAGTGAGGCTCACGCTCGTCCCTTCCCGCAAGCCTGTTCAGGTATGCGTTATATCCTCCACTGCCATCCGGTTTCAGGAAAAGATCAAATTCGCTGTAGGCACGTTCTTGATATGGCGCATAGATGCTTGTGTCCGTATGGACAAGCGTCTCAATGGTCGAGTTTCTGCTGCCCTCAAACAACGCAATGTGCTGGTAGTCTATTGAGGAAAGGAGTCGACAGGTTTCGGCTGGCGGCGTAGCCAGTACGATATAGTCGAAACGTTCGACCTGACCCAGCGCGCTCAGTTGAAAGCCGTCGCTACTGCGCGTGACGAGGAGATCAGTACAGTTCAAAACTGTTCTGATATCAGTTTGCTCGACAATAGCCTTGATATACGCGTAGGTGCCGCCGACGATTCGAGACCATTTTTGACCCAGACTCATTAGTCCAAGCGAGCGTTGCACGAGGTCGATCGGGAAATCATCCATTGTCTCGAGCGGCATCGAATAGCCGTACATGATCAGTAGTCTGAGCCAATCAGAGAAAACGGTATCATCCAGTGCATCTCCAAATTTTGCGGTATCCGGCTGTCTCTTTATCCTGTTGATGATCAAGGGAGCGTAGCGAAGTACCCAATACAATCGGAGTTGTTCAACCATGCGTTGCTGTATTGGCATCCGATTGATCACACCGGGCATTGAGACGCACCGGCCGTCGGGGAGATAGAGACTCGTTGATCCTCCTACAATGTTCCTGGTCTCAACACCAAGTTCACTCAACAGGCTATACAAATGTTGGTTTCGATCGGCAACAAACTCAATCACGCCGCTGTCGAGTGCATTGCTTGAATCGAAACCCGCTGCCGTTACGTTCTGCCCTAGCGTGCGAATGTTTCCACCCAGGATGGGTTGCTTCTCGAATACAACTACCTCATGCTTTTTGGCCAGATAGTAAGCGCAAGACATACCCGCACCACCCCCGCCGACAACAGCTATTTTCATTTTCGATTCGCCAGTTAAGAACCTCATTATATGAAGCAGTACCAGACAAACGACAAGATTGATTATCTGATCGTCGGCAGCGGCTTATCTGGCCTGGTGTTTGCCGCACTCGCTGCAAAGCGTGGTGCAAGAGTGAAGGTGCTGGAGGCGCATGAACATGCAGGAGGGTTCGGGCATACGTTCAGCCTGGGTAGATCAGCCAGGTTCAATGCGCAACTGCACTATGTCTGGAACTGCGGTGAGGGAGAAACCGTAAATCTGGTGCTCCGGGAACTGGGTCTTGATAAACAGGTCACCTTCGAGAAGCTGGATCCAGACGGCTTTGATCGGATGGTCATACCCGGATAGGACATTAAGATACCTGCCGACGCTGCTGAACTTGTCGCGAGGCTGGTTGAGATTGCGCCAGCACACGAACGAAATATTCAGAAGTTCATCAATCGTGTAAATGATGTTGCCCGTGGCCTTGACCTTGTGGCGTCCAGAAAGACCGTCGGCCGGATCTTGTCAGATGGGTTGGCGGCGATCCTCACTGCGAGTCACCAGCGGGATACATTACAGGATGTTTTCGAGAAGTTCCGGTTGCCCCAGCAGGTTCAATCCGTCCTGGCCTCCCAGTGGCCTGACTTTCTATTGCCGCCTTCGCAACTGTCCTTTTTCGCCTGGGTGATGTTGTTTACGGGCTATCAGCGCGGTGCCTACTATCCCACTCAACATTTTGAGTTCGTCATTGAATCCCTTGTCGCGAGCATTCAAAGCCATGCAGGCGAGGTCTGCCTTAACCAGCAGGTTGATTCATACCTGCTTGAAGGTCAGGCCGTTACGGGCGTGCAGGTTACTGATAAGACAAACGGCGAGGAATACACAGTCATGGCCAACACTGTCGTATGCAACGCTGATCCTCGAGGGGCTGCGGAACAGATTGGTCTGGAACATTTCTCGAAAGGGGTCCGCGAGAAACTGAACTACGGCTATTCTGCGAGTAACTTCATGATCTACTGCACCGTAAAGGGGCTTGATCTAAAAGCGCATGGTTTCGGGCGGTGGAACACCTTTCATTGTGGTGACGATGATATCAACACCAGCTTCGATCGAATGTATGTAGACCACGTTTACTCGAATCCATCTTTTGCGATAACCACGCCGGGCTTAATGACGGAAGACCGGAGTGACAGGTCTGCTGGCGAAGAGGTGGTTGAGATCCTGACGGTTGCGGACTATGACTACTTTGCGGAGTTGCTGACCCGTGATCGCCGGCGCTATCTCAAGGTTAAGCGTCAGATCGTCGATAGTATTTTCGATGTGATTGAGGACAATTACATTCCCAATTTCAGGCAGCACGTCAATTTCAAAGTTGCAGGGACACCTACCACAAATGAGAGGTTCTGCTGGGCACCAAACGGCAACTCATACGGGTCGAACATGACGCCGGAGAACATCAGCCTCAATCGACTGTCCCATGAAACGTCTCTCGAGCGTTTCTACTTTTGTAATGCCTCATCAGGTTGGCCAGGTTTTGCCGGTAGCTTCTTCAACGGTATGGCATTGAGCAACAGATTGTTGAAACCATCCTGAACACGATCCCACCCTGACGTCCTCAGGTGACGTTCTCAGTCCCCTTAACAATGTTGATCAACAGTACAAAGAACCACAGTACTGCAACACAAAGCAACTAAATGAGGGAAGCCATCCGCTTGTTCAATCATCCTGACAACACTTCTGACCACTGAAGTTCAATAAGTCCAGCGCAACACATAACATGTTATGCACCCCCAATAACGGATTGGTTCAGCTCAACTACCACGTAAATTATTGCGTATAAAGCCACGATCACCTGTTGCGCGCGTACGCTGTTTAACAAAAGCGCAGCCGCTACTAGCGCAGGCAGCGTGATCAGGCTGATCCAATCGAGTAATGTCATGCCGGTCGTTTGTGCTTCATCGGGAATAGGGCTTCCAAAAAGTACGACAGCAGCGAAAAACAGAAAAACGTACGAAAACGAAGCCAGCGCCGGAAACTTGACCCTGAAAAAGTGCTGTTCGAGGTCTACTTTCTTGTCGTCGCCCAGATCAAGACTAAGAAAACTACTCGCCAGGTAGAACGAAACCGATACGGAAAAGTACGCCAGGAACTCCGCGTAGCTGAATGCCGTGTTTTCTGAATGAATTCTCCAGATCGCATACCAGAACCCGATAATGTTGAGCTGGACTATCACACACCAGAGGCTATGTACCCAGAACCCCTTGATGCTTTCCCGATACTTCAGTGTGTCGCTGAGCGTGGTCAGTACCTTGGCTGTTGCAAGGCCAAGAACAATCGTATGAAAGCCAACAATGTACTCGAATTCACTCATTCGCCACGCTCATTTTCCTGCAACAGACTCTGGAGTCGGGTAGACCGCAAATCGCGCCTCCGCGTACATGTCAGCTCTCTTTGTCCAGGTTGAGTGGAAAGAGCTGGTATACGAGTGCCAGGAACATTACCGTCGCTGAAGTCAGTGACAGCATAGTGGCAACAACATATGGCCCGGGTGTCTGCCAGATAACTACGTTCAAGATCATTATGACCATTGCGATGAGCCCCAAAGGTATCAGCACGAAACGACCCACTGGAAGCGGTCTACCGATCGCAGTCCTTAACTGCCGCATCCTGTTGGCGAACATGGCACCGCCGATCACCAGGCCCACGCCCGATGCGGACATCCAGATATATTGTTCTTCCAAGCCAATCACGAGGAAAAACTCCGGGAGCAATGAAAGGCTCATCGAGAACAAGCCGACTTCGATCATTGAGCGCAGGAACAGCTTTATCTCTGAGTTCCATTCTTTCGAAGACGAACTCAACGCACCGACAATCGCCGAGAAACCCACATAGGCAATCGATATTTCGGCGAGCGTCAGCAGTAAGTCTTGTCCTGGGTAGTCCATAGTGCCAGTAATCGGTTTTGGTCGAGAAAAGGGGATGGATGAAAACCGCTGCCCATCATGTCAGTCGCAAGGCATGTAGATACATCGGTCAGTATAAAACCTGCGTCGACAAAATTGGAAAGCGACTACTTGTGATACCTCGAGATCATGCTAGTCGTCCTGTAGAACCGATTGGACAACCTCCTGCAGCCTGGCGATGTTAAAAGGTTTTTGCATAAAAAGAAGTTTGTCCCGTTGATCGAATCGAAGGCTGACATCTTTCTCATGGAAGCCGCTCATGATGATCACAGGCATTGCAGCGTCCAGTTTCTGCAGGCGTTGATAGAACGCTTCGCCATCCATCTCCGGCATGGACAGGTCCAGCAGGATTGCAATGATCTCGCCCTTGTGTGCTGTAAAGACGTTGACGCCTTCAAGACCATTGCTCGCGGTCAGTGTCTCAAAGCCAAGCTGATGCAGCGCTTCTTCTGCCACATCCCTGACGAACAGTTCATCGTCGATGACGAGGATTTTTCCGGTACTCGCAGAGGGGGTATGTGCCTGGCTTGCGAAATCGGAAGTGGTCGATGCAAAGGCATGTAACGCTTCATCTAATGCGGGCAAGAAGATCTGAAACGTTGTCCCGCTACCGGGCTGGCTCTCGATCATCAGTCCGCCTTTGTGCCCTTGGATGATGCCAAGCGCGGCTGACAGACCCAGCCCACGTCCAGTAAATTTGGTGGTGAAGAACGGATCGAAAATTCTTTCGATGGTCGCTGCGTCCATCCCGACGCCAGTGTCAGATACTGTCAATACAACGTAATCGCCAGCGGGCAATCGGGCGCCAACATCGAGTGAGGAAATATCGGTCTCGCTCAGCGATCGCCGTTCAGAGCTCAGCGTGATATTTCCCGTGGCTTCCCCGATAGCTTCGGTCGCGTTAATCACAAGATTCAGCAGCAGGCGCCGCATCTGGGTTGCATCAGCGCTGACCATGGGCAAAGCGTCATCGACAGAGAACGAAATCTGGACGGATTTCGTGCCGGAAATCGCCGACAAGCTCACCACGTCGCGAATAATGTCGTTAATGCTGAGTACACGCATATCCAATTGCCCTTTACCCGAGTAGGCAAGAAGGTGATCGCATAACTCTGCCGCCAGACCTGAAATATCCTGAACTTTCTTTAGATGAGGTATCGCCGTGGAGTCATCAGGCAATTTGCGTTCGGCCAGTTCTGCGTGCCCCAGGATCCCGGTCAACAGGTTGTTAAAATCGTGAGCAACCCCGCCGGCCATCACACCCAGTGACTCGAGCTTTCTTGCCTGGCGCAACTCGGACTCGAGGTTTAAACGATCCACTTCTGCCTGCCTGAGAGAGTTCATGTCTCGAAGTTCAATAAGTGTGCCGAGAAAACTACCGGCAGGATCTATTACTGGCGAGAGTCTGAGATTCTGGAAGTCTGATATCTGATCAGTGCCGAGATTGATCTCGGTGTTGCGTTGGTATGAAGGCTGGCCGATCGCCCGCTGCACCTCAAGACTGAGCGCCGGGAGTGCATCGAACGCCTCGGCAGCGGGATCACCGATAAGCGTTTCTGGATCTCTTTGTATATAGCTGCCGACTGTTCTCTGTGCGGCGGGATTCAGGTCCACCAACTTACCTTGTGCATCCATGACGAAGATGGCATCCGTCATACTTTCAAGAATGGAACGCCTGGCGAGCGGGATGACGTTCGACATCTGCAGGCGCAGCACACCCCAGCTGAGTGCCAGGCCGGTCACCAGAAAACCAAACGCGGTTGTGTCGATACCTGGCCAGGGTGAGAGATCCAGCAGGTAGGCAACGTTGCTTATCCATGGGCCGATGATCGCGATGAACAGCACGAAGTACTGCCCCCTGAATACAGATGAGGTTCCTCGCAGGTAGTAGATGAGCAGCACGGTACCGATCAACAGGCTCAGGTAGGCATAGGCTATCCAAACCCAGAACAATGGGCCTCGACGATAATCCAGTATGTTGTCATCTGGTGCAGGGCGCCAGACGACTTCCTGCCAATAGAGTTCATGAAGAGGGAATGTCCACACCAGCAGCAACGTGATCAGGGGCACAATCATCAACAAGATCACGTTTCGAGCTGTGACAAGGTAGCCCAGGCCTGAGTACTGCAAGACCGCCGCAAGCATGGCGGGCGGCACGATGACGGTGCCAAGATATTGGAACTTGGTCAGGAGCACCTTTGTGTCAATGTCGGAAGACGTTTCATGCAGGCCGACAAACAACAACCAGACCGATGCTGCAGCCAGGAGTATGGCGACAGTTTTACCTGCGACGACAACTGACTGTCGACCGAGATAGACAGCGACAGTCAAGGAGATTGCAGCGCCGGTGAAAGCGGTCAGGACGTAGGTGATGTTCAAACGGAATTCGCCGATTGATAGATAGCTACCCTTGGATGAAACCACAGACGGTGGCAAAGAACAAAACCCGAGGGCTGCGTACTGCCGTCACCCTGACATCAGCTTGCTCAGGTGATGTGAGTTATTCACGCTCATGAGTATGAGGGTCGCAGGCGTGCATCACGCTTTTCAATGTGCGCACGCATCCGCTGCTGACGCGCTCGCGTCAGAGGATAACGCCACAACAAAGGCAGAGCGACGCAGGCAAGTAATGCCGGGCCGATGCTGTACATCAGTGTGACGGCAAGCAGGGCCGTTGATGAATTTGTGTAGATGGCAGGATCGAACCCGAAATAGGCGACCCCTGCGGTTGCTACAAATACACCTAGCGCGGTGGCGCCCTTGTTGACCATGCCCCACAACGAGAAATACAGCCCGGTACGCTGCTCACGCGTGCGCAGGGTATCGATATCGACAATATCGGCCGCCATGGAAGCAGGCAGGAACACGAGTGAACCAATCGCAGAGCCCTTTAGAATCATGACGATGACAAAAAACAGGAAGTCATCGGGGCCGAGGAAGGGTATGACGGCGCTCCAGAGGGAAAGCCATGCAATACCCAGTACCACGGTTCGATGTTTCCCTAACCTTTGTGAGATTCGAAGCCAGATCGGGATGGCGACGGTGCTCGAAACATAATAGGCAAGAATGAACAGCGCGTAGGTTTCAAAAGGCTGCTCCATGACGTGGCGTACAAAAAAGAATGAAAGTGATGCCGTCATGCTGATCGCCAGCACAAAAAACACGAAGCTGATTACAAGTCTTCGAAACGGGCCGTTGCGCCAGACAATCTGCAATCCACGTTTCCAGCCTATGCGTTGTTTGGCGGTTGCTACCTGTGGCTCCGGGACCATGATCATGGCTGGCACAGTTAAAACTGGTAACAGCACAAGAACAACAATGGCCACCCCATAAAGCGCGTTTGATGCGCCTGGCATCGCAAAGACGAATGCAATCGCGATGGGAATTAGCAGCGCCATCATCGTGCCGCCATAACCAAAGGCTTCGCGCCAACCTGTCACCTTTGAGCGCTCATCATAGTCCGGTGATAGTTCTGCGCCCCACGCTTTGTAGGGGAGGTCCATCAGGGTGAAACCGAGATACATCAGGCTTATCCAAACGAACAGGTAAAGATTGCTGACACCATCACCGCCCAGCGTTTGCCAAAGGGCGATGGAAAATGAGCTTCCCGGCACAAAAAGCATCCAGAGAGACAGCAGCATGACCGGCATGCCGATGACGATCCAGGGTTTGCGCCGGCCAAAACGGGTGCGCCACCTATCTGACAAAATGCCGATCATTGGATCTGTAACAACATCGGTCAGGCGTGACAGTGCGATCAGTGCACCAACGGTAGACAGAGACAGTCCAAGGTTCTCGGAATAGAACGCGGGTATATAGAGGGCTATAGGTAGCCCAACCACCGATGTAGGAAGGTTGACTGCGCCGTAGAGCATCATACGCAACCGACCGAGAGTTGTTTTGGAACTGTCCATAGTGCTCTCCCAGCTTACCCGGGACTATCGCGCACTATTGCGCGGAGTGCCACCAACTCTTCTCGAACGATTACCCCGGTTTTGCCTGTGCCACGGTTTGCGTGGGTAGAGCATCTGAATGGCGGAAAACAGGGAAGGAACGAGCTTCGTGGGGTCTACTGCGACCCTATATCTTCGACACTGGCTACAAATTCATCGACGAAGAAAGGCAGGAATGGAACGAATGTTTGCTAATTTCATCCTACTTTGGCAGGTGTAGAATGTAGTCATGAAATCCTTACAACATATCGACAGTAGAGATATCGAGGCCATTCACAAGGCGGTGATGGAAGACGGCGGATGTATTGCCCTCAACGTCCTTGATGAAGCAACGTGCGATGCACTGCTCGCAGACTTCCAACCACACCTTGATGAGCAAACCTGGGGTACTGATGAGCTAGGGTACCGCGATGAGTTTTATGGTGACCAGACAAAACGTCTGCATGGTCTTTTCAGCAAGTCAAAGAAGATGGCGGACGTTTTGTGTCATCCGCTGTTTCTGTCACTTGCCAATCGCATGTTCGTTGATTCCGGCATGTCGAGAGATGTGCGGCTGAGTAATACCGAACTGATGGTGCTGGGCGGCGATCAGGACAACCAGGTGTTTCACACGGATGCCGGTTCATGGCATCGCATTCAGAACTCAGAGTCCTCGGAGATTCTGGTCAGCGCTAATATTGCTTTGACTGAGTTCACCTCGGATAACGGTGCGACCAGGGTTGTCCCCGGCAGTCACCTCTGGGCCGAACAGCGCGAACCCGGGGAGGACGAAATCTGCCTGGCTGTCATGCCTAAAGGGTCGGCCCTCATCTATTCCGGCAACCTGGTGCATTCCGGTGGCGCCAATCGCACGCAACAGACACGAACAGGCCTCTACCTTGGTTACATCGTCAGCTGGCTGCGACCGATCGAAAACCAGCTGGTTACCAATGATCCTGCGGATATTTTCGAACTACCGGAAGCCGCGCGCCGACTGCTGGATGTCTCAGAGGGCGGCTTCACAGTTATTGCCTGAATGGTCGGGGTCAGTGGATCACTGACCGTTTACCACGCGATTTCTTTTCCGTCCCATGCCCAGAAGCGGCCAGACTGCTCAGGTGTGAGAGAGTCCAGGATGGTCTTTAAATACTGGGCACTCTCTTCGGGTGTAAAGATGGTGGTATCCCGTCTTTTCACAAATGGTTCAGATAGTGGGCTTGCGACTGTTCCAGGGTGAAGTGCCGCGACACTGCATCTTGGTAACGCATGTCGCCATTCAATAGAGAGTGTTTTCAGCGCCATGTTCAGCGCGGACTTTGACATGCGATAGCTGTACCAGCCGCCAAGGCGGTTGTCCTCGATAGAGCCAACACGCGCTGAGATGGCCGCGAAAAAAGACTGCGGGCTTTGTCTCAATAGTCCGGCAGTGTGTTTGGCTAATAGAAGGCTGGGCAATGTATTCGTCTGAATACTTGTCATGAACCGATCCGGGTCCAGTCGGCGGATTGATTTTTCTGGTTGTAGATCCTCGCGATGCAGCAACCCAATCGTGTTAACAACGCCATCGAGCCTGTCCAGCGATGTGACAAGTTCCTGAACCTCTTTCTCTTCGGTCACATCAAGCCGACGATTGTCTATCTTGGTGTGGGTGCCAGCATGGCGACCGGATCGACTCGTCAGCACAATTCTTTCAACGGTGTCTTCCGTAGCGTAGGCCTCGGCAAGTGCGACGCCGATAGTGCTTCCCGTGATAAGGAGGGTTCGTTTGTGTCCAGATGTTTCCATAGTGGCAAGCTTTACGATCTGTAGCTGCCTATGGATCTTCGTGTTACAGGAATGCGCAAGAGTCTGGTGCACCCTGGGAGTGTGAGAGGTGCAGGCTCGGAAGCAGGGCATTGCATCCGAACCTGCGTGTCCCCGTTCCTACCTATTTCGAACTCTTCTTGCTCTTTTTACTTTTTTTGCTCTTGTCGCTCTTTCGGCTCTTCTTGCTTTTGTCATCGCTGTCTTTGCTTTTCGGCAGGTCAAACACACCAACCTCACCGCTACCAGCAAGCGGGTCCACGTCGCCGTCTGCCGTCGAGACCAGTACCTGCTTGTTCCTCAGGAACAGCACCTGTGAACCAAAACCGCCATTAAGTGCATCGGGACTGGTGCTGTTGAGGTCAGCAACTTTGCGCCATCCTGCCTGGCCAGTCAGCTGCCATACCGAAGCTTTGTTGCGAGCGCCAGGACCCTGGGGATCCGAAACGGCGCCACTTGTCCCGATTACCAGCTGACGTCCGTTCTGGTTAAACGCGAGTGATTCCTGCCCACCGAACAGGCTTGCACCCAGGCGATCACCTGGCAGCTCCCCTTCGATAGAGGCTTCAAAGTTAAGCTGGCCCTGCTTACCTGCCTTGTAAATATCAACCCGGCCTGTCCCACCAAGTGCGCAGGGTTGTGCAAAAGCGACGCGGCCACGTGCCGACGCCAAGCCCGTAATGTCGCTCGAGACCTGATCACACGCGGCTGCACTCGTCGTTTCGCCTTCTATGACCTGCACCGGCTCCAGTTTGAGGAGACTGCCTTTCTTTTTGAAAACCTGCAGGCTGTTTGTGGCGCTGAGTGGTGTGCCGGTTTCATCGAGGCTGACCCGGCTTACCGTGATCACAAAGTGGCGAGGGTCGATATTGATGATGCTATCAGCGGCAAGCACCTGGTTGGTTTCATTGCTTCCTTCCAGAACGATGCTCTGCGTCAGTTCATATTGCTGCTGCGTGCGATCATAAATGTAGGTGTGTAGTTGTGGGTCGACACCGGGGAAAAGCTGTGGCTCCGCTACGACCAGCATGTCTGCTGACGGTGTTGCAGCAAGGTGACGTGACTGCGTGCGGCCACCATACGATCCACCGGTACGAGGTGAGGGTGAAGAAAGCTGTTGCTGCCATACCCACTGCTGACGCTTGCGGTCGAGTTTGTACACGTCAACTGCACCGGCAAATGCAAATGGCACTCCAAATGCCGGGAAGGGGTCTACCTGCGTGCCAAAGTCTCCGCCGTTAGCAGAAACGACAAACAGAAATCCACCTCTAGCCAGGACACCGGCACCAAACCTGTCGCCCAGAAAACTTGACTGCTGGTTCCCCTTGATTGTCTGTTGCAGGGTGAGCTCGCCGCGGCCGTTTCGCTTATAGATGTATATGGCACCATCTTCGAGCGGACTCTGGAATTGTGGATCGATCCGATTGGAAGCTTCCCTGACTGCGCCGACAAAAACCCAGTTGTTCCACTCGGCGAGTGAAGAGCCAAAAGCGTCTCCCGCAGGGCTGGCTTCACCAAAAGGTTTTTCGCCGCGAAGTATGGTTGATGATTCAAGGGAGCCGGCGAGTGTGGTGCCTGAAAGCATCAACCAGCTGGAAATCAGGACTAATATCAGTTTGTTTTTCATAACGTTCCTCTAGTGTTCTTTACGTTTTTCACAGGTTTATTCCTGTGGCGGCGATTTAGGCGCGCGGAGGGTTATGAAGTCTTGAGGTTACTCTGAGGAAGTTCTGAGAATTCGTTAAACTCCGTGTTTTCAATGACTTGGCGAACCAAAAATCTCTCCTGAAGTAACTCCAATCCGGATATTGAACGCAGGTGAACTGCATCTTGATGTGGCAAATGAGGTGCTGCTGATCAATAACAGGGAGGTCCCGCTACGCCCCAAACCCATGCAGTTGTTATTGGTGCTGATGCAGCATCCGCAATCGCTGGTGACGAAAGAGCAGCTGCTCGAAGAGGTCTGGAGTGGACTGGTCGTGACGGATGCAGTGCTCACCACGGCAATGAAGGAGTTACGACAAGCCCTGGACGATAACGCGCGTTCACCGGTTTACATTGAAACCGTCCACAGGCGTGGCTATCGATTTCTCCTGCCGGTATCAGATAAGGAAGTGCCTGAATCGAGCGATGACAATGATGGGAGTCAGACGCCGGGGACTAAAACAGCATTGCTGCCTGTGACGATGGTCCTGGTGCTGTTGGCCGGGTATTTCTGGTGGTCCTGGACACAAGACAAGCACGAAGTCGATGGGGCCTTTGCGACGCTGGTAGTCGCCGAAGATACACGCGAGCAAATAGCCAGCTTGTCCCCGGAGCTGCTGGATCTTCTCACCAGCCAGTTCTCGAGCCACGGTCTGCTCTCATCGGCGTCGTCCAATTCAACATTCAGCGTCACGTTAGCGCCCATCACGACCCCGGATTCGAGGCACCTGCAGATTTCTGTCAGTAGGAGTGAAAACACTGACAGCTTCTTCTCAATCCGGTACGACCTGACCGACAACGCACTTGCCGATGCTGAGCGCATCGCGATGCTGTATTCACAGGTGCTCCGTTGTGTTGAGTCTGTTCGCTCCGGCGCGGACACACCCTTTACATCAAGCGCGGTGGTGACCTCGCAGCTTTTTCAACTCTGTTCGTTGATGGGGCAGACCAAGGATCGCCGAGAGATGGCAGTCGCATCTGAGCGAATTTGGCAAACTGTGGAAAACGATCCAACCGCACTGGCGCTTCACGCGGCAGTGCTCTCGGTAACGAGTTCTCAATACCTGTTTGGCCAGCGTGACGATGAAACGCGGCGTCTGCATAACGAAGCGAAAGCACTGATAGATAGCGCAACGTCGGTAAAACCGGACAGTGAACTGCTGGATATCGCCCGAGCTTTGCAGCATCACCCGGACAGCTCTCGTTGGGAACGTGAACAGATACTCAGGCAGGCCCCCAACAATGGTTGGTTGGGGGCGCTGGTGACCGCTCGCCGGGCTCAGCTGATGCGGGAAACCGGCCGATTGGCGGAGTCCTCTCGGTTGTATCGCAGCGTGCTCGCACAATGGCCAGGCATGTTGGACGTCTATCCGCCGTTGGTCCTGGTCGAGGCATCAATGGGCGTCTACGAGCGCGCCATGCAGTTGTTGGTAGATGCCCTGGCGCTCAATCCTGGCGACCTGGGCCTTGAAATACTCAAGGGGAGCCTGCAGATGTTTTACGGGCCTGCAGAAGACGCGCTTGATGTTGTGAACGGTCCACAATCGATGCTCCCGGCAAAGTTGAAGCGATGTGCGGGTTTTCTCATCAACGCGCGCCAGGTTGGTTTTGCACACCCGACCCTCATCGATGAAGCGAGCTGCGATGAATTTGATGTGACTCGCCAGGCTCGTATCCGAGCTATGCTAGGTGACACCGACGGTGCCCTGAAGGCCCTCGAGGCGCTTGATGTCGGTGCAACGAGCATCACCGTTGTGTTCTTCTATCCCGAATTTGCACCGCTCTTCGGTACACATCGTTTCTGGTTGACGTTAGACAAGTTTGGGTTGGTTGAGTACTGGCGCGAAAGCAATTCGCTGCCTGATGTTTGTCAACGTAGTGAACGCGTTGAGTTTTGCCGTGAACAGATCAGCGCCGTTGAATCGTGAAGTTGTTCGCGTGCCAGACCTGCCCGCAGACGAGCGGTCTGGCCATGCGCAATCAGGACTTCTGGAGCATGTGGAATAACTGATCTTTCAGGTTCAATCGTACCTTCTTCCTTTCTTCAAGGTACTCATCCGACGTATTTTCAGCGCCGGTTTCGATACGGTGAACCTCATGGTCCACATCATGATAGTCCGCGAACAGGCGTGCGAAATGCGCGTCATTCATCTTGAGGTCATGGATCTTGTCCCGGTATTCGGGCAGTTCGTGAATCAGGTCGTGTTTTTCCAGCATGGTTAATCCATTGGTTAAGAAATGGGTAAGACATGCTGGAGTATGGTGGGGAATCGTTGGCGACGCCTTGATCTGGATCACCGGAATTTCGATTAGTACTTTTCGCGGTGATGCTGCCCCACGTTTTATCAGGCAACAATCCAGTCTGGCACGGGTAGTTTGCGTGCCCACAGGTACTCGGCGTTAAACAATTTGCTCTGGTACCGGCTGGCGGCGTCACACAGTATGGTGACAATGGTGTGGCCGGGGCCGAGTTCTTCAGCGAGTCTGACGGCGCCGCTTATGTTGATCCCGGAAGAACCGCCCACGGAGATGCCCTCGTTTTTGATCAGATCATAAACATACGGCAAGGCCTCATCGTCGCTGATCTGGTAACAGAAGTCCGGTTGCATACCATCAAGATTGCCGGGCACAAACGTGACCCCAATGCCTTCGGTGATAGATTCGCCCTCAGACTTGAGTTCGCCGTCGCTGAAATGGTGAAAGAGTGCTGACCCCATGGGATCGGCCAGGCCGATTTTCACATCAGGATTGTTTTCTCGCAGCGCGGCTGCAACACCAGAGAGCGTGCCACCGGTGCCCACCGCACAGATGAATCCGTCAACCTTGCCATCGGTCTGCGACCAGATTTCAGGGCCGGTTGTCTCGTAGTGCACCTGGCGATTGGCGAGGTTATCGAACTGGCGAGCCCAGATAGCACCATGCGCCTCTTCCCTGGCACGTGACTCAGCAACGCGTTCGGCCATGTGAATGTAGTGATTTTCACTGCCGTAGGCGGCCGATGGTACGAGCAGCAATTCAGCACCCAGCATTTCCAACTGGTCAATTTTTTCCTTGGAGGCGCTCTGCGGCATGACAATCAGGGATTCGTAACCCAGTGCCTTGCCTACAACGGCGATGCCGATGCCGGTGTTGCCTGCCGTGCCCTCAATCACAACACCGCCGGGTTGTAGATCACCAGCTGCCTCGGCTGCCCTGATGATGCCGAGCGCGGTGCGGTCCTTGATCGAACCGCCGGGGTTGAGAAACTCGGCTTTACCGTAGATATCGCAGCCGGTGCGTTCTGAAACTTCTCTTAAATAGAGTAGCGGAGTATTGCCTATTGTGTCTGAGAGATTCAGTTGCGGCATGTCACCTCATGGTTGCGTCGAGCGTTGTACGTTTATCGAGTGGTCAATCTCTGTCAGCGGATACCCATCAACTTTGCAAAGTTGTGCTGGTAGAAGTTATCTCTCGCGTGTGCCGAAACGTTCCAGGTGTCGAGGCCTGCATTAAACCTGCCGATGGGGTCTTTGCCACCTTCAGGGTGTGGCCAGTCACTGGCAAACATGAAGATGTCCTCCCCGGCCTGGTCGACCAGCCAGCCAGCGTCTTCATAGGGGAAGAGGGAAACGCGTACCTGGCGCTGGAAAAACTCCGAAGGTGCCATCTCCAGCCCCTGCAGCACGGGGTCACTTTTCTTAAAGGCATAGTGGCCGTAATCCAGTGTTTTCAGGAAGCCGGGTACCCAGGTCGCGCCGAGTTCGATGACGCCGCACATGAGTCGCGGGAAGGTCTGAAAGACCTGGTCGTAAATCATGGCTGTCAGGAACGATTCTGCTGTGTGGTGCAAAGATGGAAAGTCCTTACCGCGCAGGTTCTCACCTCCACCCAGCCAGTCCTTTATCTTTGGCCTGCCGTTGTTGTGATACTGCTTGTCCATTCCCGGGCCGCCGCCGATATGTATCACCATTGGCACGCCGGCTTCCTGCATTAGCTCCCAGATCGGGAAATAATCGAGATGAGAAGGTGAGCGCTCTGCCGTTGGTGCGGTGCGAAGCCATAGCGCCTTGATGCCCATGTTGATAGCTTCTTTTGCGGCAGTCAGTGCCATGGCCGGGTCGTTTAGCGGCAGCGATCCGACTGCCATCAGGCGGTCATCATGTGCGCAGAACTCGGCCATGTGCCGGTTCAGCATGTCCGCGCCACCGTAAACTTTTTCGAGCCGACTGGAGAGAATGAACTGCCCCATGGAGAAGGTAGGGAAGACGAGCTGTTTGTGAAAACCCAGCAGATCAAGCGCGTGG
The DNA here is from genome assembly GCA_963921285.3 of Pseudomonadales bacterium. GTDB lineage: Bacteria > Pseudomonadota > Gammaproteobacteria > Pseudomonadales > Azotimanducaceae > UBA9659. The sequence continues at coordinate 2,100,419 of CAWUFD020000015.1, read as the reverse complement.
CTGCGTTCTTCGGGTGTTGAAGCACCGTATGCGTCCCAGCCTTTTGGGCCACTGATGATTGGTGTCTCCAGCAACTTTGCAGTTGCCTCAGGGTCTGCACGGCGGGCTGCCGCGGCGTTGATACGTTTGGCTACCCCGGCCCCGCCTGAGTTTGTTTCAAGAGGTTTGATCAACCCTTCCTGTTCAGGCGTGGCGTAACTACTGAGCCAGTCCAGGGTTTCCATGATGTGGCTGTCGGAGTCGTAGTAGATGCGACCTTCTGCGTAGGGCATGGTGAGATTCCCGTTTTGTGCCTGTCTGCAGTATCAAACTCGCACGTAATCACGTCAACTCTTCGCGAGTTTGGACGAGACCCCGGATTCCTCTTTGCGCTGCGTGTCGAGACTGTGAAAAACTTAAGCAACAACCGAACCTGGATTCATTGGTCATGCTGGACGTTGATCTACACCTGCAACATATCCGAGACCAGGGTTACAGCATCATCGAAGGTGCGATCGAACCTGACCTCGTCGATGAATTGAACGATGCCCTGCTCAGAATCGAGACGGACCGCGGAATGAAACCCGGCTGTAATCGCTTCGAAGGTCATCACACCATCAGGATCTACAACCTGCTGGCAGAGGACCCGGTGTTTCAGAAAATACCGGTTCACCCACGTCTCCTGCCGATTGTTGAAGGGGTGCTCGACCCCGGTTGCCTGGTCTCCTCGCTCTCATAAATTTCAATCGACCCCGGCGAGTCAGCCCAGCCGCTGCATGTGGATGACACGCTTTATTCCCTGGCGCGGCCGCACAATGCCATCGTCTGTAACTCCATGTGGGCACTAACTGATTTCACGGAAGAAAATGGTGCGACGCGCGTTGTACCGGGAAGTCACATGAGCCCTGAGCGGCCTGATTATGGGAAGACTTATGAGACTATTGCTGCCGAGATGCCTAAGGGAAGCCTGCTCATCTGGAATGGCAGCCTCTGGCACGGTGGTGGTGCTAACAATTCTTCAGAGCGGCGCGTAGGTATTGCCATGAACTATTGCGCCGGGTTTCTTCGCCAGCAGGAAAACCAGCAGCTTGGTATTCCGGGTGACGTGGCTGCTACCTTCTCAGATCGCCTGTTGCAGCTGGCGGGATTTGGCACCTACAAACACCTGATCGGCCACATCGATAAACGCAGCCCCGCCCAGGTACTGCTGGATCGTGACGATGGCTTCCTGAATGTTTGGGACCTTGTTGATCAGAAGGATTAACACCTGAGCTGTTCGGATCCACAGTTTTCAGGTTAAGGTTTCGGGTTAGAGCGTGACAGAAAAGCACAACTGATAGGCACATAACTGGAAAGACTATGACTGATCATGACCCCGATGGCCTTCGGCTCCCCATAAAGATAGACAGTACATCAAATGGTGAATTTGTCCCTCAGGCCTTGAGCAAGGCGGCAACATTGGGCAATCGGCTTGCCTTTGAGCGTGCCACGGAGTTTTCCCGTACGAGTGGCATGAGTCGTCGTGCCTTCCTGATGTCCTCCATGGGCGCCGCGACAACGTTGCTTGCCCACAATGATGCCCACGCGTCGAGTCGTCCCGGCAGCTTTTTTGATCTGCCGGACGTCGCCAGCCTTGATAAAGATGCGGCCAGTGAGTCGCTCGCCAAACGTGAATTCATTTTTGATGTGCAGGGGCATTTCGTGAACCCGACGGGGAAGTGGCTCGAATCTGTGCCGGACGGCGCACGTCCTTTTGCCGGATTGCCGAAGAGTGCCTGCGAGCTGTCGGATGATCCGGCTGATCGTTCCTACCTTGAATGCCTGTCGGGGGACCAGTTCATCAAGGATGTTTTCCTGGATTCCGACACCGATCTTATGGTGCTGTCTTTTGTGCCCTCTACTGCGGACGCAGAGCCGCTCACTATCGAAGAGGCGGCGGCTGTCCGAGACATTGTTGATACGATGGAAGATCATCGGATGTTTCTGCACGGCAGGGTCAATCCCAATCAACCGGGCGACCTGGATCTGATGGACGAGCTTGCTAACACCTGGGATATTGTTGCCTGGAAGTGTTACACGCAGTTCGGACCGGGCGGCAAAGGCTTCTGGCTTGATGACGAGCCGGGCATCGCCATGATCGAAAAAGCCAGGGCGCTTGGCATCAAGAACATCTGCATTCACAAGGGTTTGTCATTCGGACCCAAGTCGTTTGAGCACAGTCGTTGTGACGATGTGGGTCGTGTCGCGAAACGTTTCCCGGACGTTAACTTCCTTATCTATCACGCGGGATTCGATGTCGTGCATGAAGAAGTCGAATTTGCAGTGGGTAAAGGTGCAGACGGTATCGATTCCCTCGTACAGTCCCTCATCGATAACGACGTTGGTGCTGGCAGTAATGTCTATGCAGAGCTCGGCAGCACCTGGCGTTTCCTGATGCGTGACCCCAACCAGGCAGCCCACTCTCTAGGTAAGTTGTTGAAATACGTGGGTGAAGACAATGTGCTGTGGGGCACAGACAGCATCTGGTATGGCTCACCACAGGACCAGATTGAGGCTTTCCGGACTTTCCAAATCAGTAATGAGTTTCAGGATCGATTCGGGTATCCCCAGATCACCGATGAGATTCGTGCAAAAGTCTTCGGCCTGAATGCCCTGAAACCCTATCAACTCTCGTTGGATGAGGTGAAAGGGTTTGTTTCGAATGATCGTGTTCAGCATGCACAGACCGCTTACCGAGAATCACCAAACCCGTCCTTCAGTACGTTCGGTCCGAAAAATCGCCGCCAGTTTTTGAACCTGCAGAAGTGGGGTGGGTAGCATATTGACGCAACGTCGATGTGCCGTGTGTCCTGATAAAATGATCGAAGTCCTAATGCGCAGATCCCGATGAAAAAAATTGACACTATCGAAGAACTCGAGCACCTGTACGATGCTGTTGTGCCGGGTGCCGTGACCAAAGTCCAATCCCAGCTGACCCCGTTGTATCAGCAGTGGATCACTCAATCACGTTTCACAATCCTGACCACCGTGGGACCAGAGGGCACCGATGCAAGCCCCCGTGGAGATATCGACAGCGTCGTCAGAATTATCGATCAAAAGACACTATGGCTGCCTGACTGGCGGGGCAACAATCGCATGGATTCACTAAGGAATATTGTCAGGGATGGACGCGTCAGCCTGCTCTTTATGATCCCGGGTTCGAATAACGTTGTCCGGGTTAACGGCGATGCGTTCCTGACCACCGATGAATCTGTCACCGGAACGTTTGAGCATAATGCCAAAACACCGCGATCGGTGATCGTCATCAACGTAGCGGAAGTTTACTTCCAATGTGCAAAAGCGCTGATGCGCTCAAAACTCTGGAGTTCAGAAGGAGAAAGTCCGCAAGTCCCAACCGCAGGGGAGTTTCTCAAGGAAGTTGAGTCCGACTTTGATGCGCAAAGCTATGATGATGGTTACCCGGCTTATGCGAAAGACAAGATGTGGTGAGGGCAAGATCAGGTGCAATGACCTGACGCTTGCCCAGGGTGCGATGCTATGAAAGCAGGTGGTGTTTTTGAAGAATCCCCTCGAGATCTTCAAGCACCTGCTGACGAGCCTCAGATGTGCCGGGTGTTCCTCGAAATGCCTCTGTTACGTGGAATGGTTGAGTGAAAAAAGTGGAGAGTTCACGAAGGCACTTGGCCTGTGGTGATTCTTCCTGAAGGATCGACTCGAAGTTACCCGCAGTAGAGAACATCTGCCTGATAGTTGCGAGCAACGCAGCATGCTTCTCTGGTAGTTCAATGTCAGACATGGTTCTAAGTGGATCAAACGCCGGATAGTAGTTTCTCATGGCGCGCGCCCGGTCCAGCGTAAGTTGTGCGGAGTAGGGGGGCTTCAATTTTTCCCAGGCTTGCTCTTCATCGCGAAATGGTGTGATGACGATAGTCGTTATTGATCCCGAACCCGTGGCATCGGTCAGGCGAATCAGGTTCCGTTCCAGGTCGGATTCGAAACCATCAACACTCTGTATGATCGCAAGTACCTCCTTGCCTTGCGCTGCAAGTTGCTCGATGTGTTGAAGACCTCTCTCGAAGGTGTCTCGTCTTTCCGCGTCTGACGCCTGGTAGCTTTCAAGGAAGAGGTCCACGCTGTTTGCGAAGCCAAACTCCTGCATGTCCGCGATGAGATCAGGTACATCAAAGGGTGGTTGCGTGTGACCTGTCCAGACCGCCGCGCCATTGCCTTTTGCGAGGTAACCTTGTGTCAGCTCACCCATAAGAACCAGCATGCCAACACCAGCCTTGAACGGAACACGGATGACAGCGCCAGGCTCTATGGGTGCAAAAAAGTCCAGCGCTTTGATTCCGGTTTCTGTGAGCTTGGCTGATGGCTTCTGCATCAGGTCTGCGTTCTGGTGGCCACCTAACAGCTCAACGATCCGATGGTGTCCGTTTTTCCTTGCCCAATCGATCGGTTTCCATCCCGCCTTCTTTTGCGCGCCTGCCGTCAGAGGCCAGATGGCTTCGCTGTCTTCGTCTGTTGCATCGATATCCGCACCATGATCGACCAACGAGCGCGCAATGGCCTCATAACCTCTCATGCTGGCGACATGCAACGGCGTGTTACCGGCTGCGGACTTTATGTTGGGATCTGCACCTGCTTCCAGCAGGACGTGTACATGATCTTCACGGTTAAGCAGGCACGCGGTCCACAAAGGCGCCTCGGCTGTCTCGCAACCACAGGTGCCATTAACTTCTGCGCCCCTCTCAATGAGTAGTTTGACCACTGATAGATCACCTCGCTCGACAGCGGAGATGAGTGGCGTCGCCCGCGTTGAAAAAGGAATCACACCCTCATAAACCAGCTCACGCCCCCAGTTCTGTTTCATGTTGGCAAGTTCCGGATTGTGATCCAGCATTGTCCTCATTCTGTCGAGTTGACCTTCTCGCAGTGCGACGAAGAACATCACTTCATCAGGTATCGATGTCACTTCCCTCGCTACTTGTTCTCTTTGATTCATATCAATCTTCCTCAGCTTGTCGCGTGCAACACGCAATCGTTTCTTTACGGTAGAGAGAGGTAGCTCCAGGAAATCTGCCACTTGTGGTCCAGTTGCCCCGGCAAGATGGTGCAACGCCACAACCAGGCGTATATCTTCCGGCAGCGCTTCTATTGCAACCCTGAGTGATTCGAACTCTTCCTGGGAAATGATTTCCCGAAGTAGAGATTGCTCGGCGACACGAAGGTTCGGATCAACACCTTGATCGATGGTTAGTCCTGCACGCCGTGTCTGTCGATCACAGTGCTTGATGACAATTCGCCGAAACCAACCCGGAAACGCTGCAGGCTTCTGCAGCTGGCCGATCTCCGTGTAGGCGTCCAGAAACGCTTCCTGCACAACGTCCTGTGCAAGATCAGGATCACCCAGCCAGGATCGTGCCAGCGTGGTTGCCATAGGTCGAAATGATTCAACCAGAAGGGAAAAAGCCTGCAGATTCCCCTGCTGCGCTTTTTCTACAATTTCAGTGTGGTCAGACATAGACTTCCTATTCTCGACTTACAAGACCCACTGTTGAACCGATTGGATACCCTACGGGTAAAAAATGTGTGCGGCGACGGGCGTTGTCAGGCTTTGTAGACAGTTAAACGATCGAATGTCTGTGAAGAACAGAGTGGATCGCCATAAAACTGAACACGAGGTTAAATACCAGGACAAAACCAAACTCCCACCAGCTACTCACGTACCAGCGCGAGGCAAACCAGAACGCCAGGGATGCAATCGGCAATGCGAGTGCGATTAAGATCTTCTCCAGCCAGCCCCAGCCCAGCGACTTCTCTAGTACAGCGAGCCTGGGGTTAGAGAGCTCATAATAAACCGTTACAGTTTGTCCTTTCCTGTAGGTTGCCTGCTTCCTGGAGACATCATCGCCCCGGAAATTGTGATCGAACTTACTTGAAACATAGCGGACACCGTTCACGGTGTATGAATACGATATGCTGAATCGATCGATCATTCTGTTACTGAGACCACCGCCGGGACGACTCGATCGTTGGGTTTGGTATTTGCGGGCGTGTTCGATGAGGCCTGTTGTTTCGCCGTTGTAGTCGAACTGAACATAGTCAGCCAGCTGGCTCAGTCGATTGGCCTGGCTCAGTTCGCTCATTGCCGAGATGCCGGTAAACCAAAGCACGAAAATCAGCACTCGTAGCGGCACCTCCACGTAAGGGTTTGGCTGTCTTACTTGTTGGCTATCGTCCAGTCGCTGTTGTAACTCGTCTCTTTCCCTATGGCGTCTCTCGATTTGCTCACGCCATCTTTTCCTTACTTCTTCATTAACTCCCTTTTTTGTCATAGCTTACGACTCGAGAAAAATGGGGTCGAAATCTAGGGGTGCGCTCTGGATCTGCTTATCTGCCCCAGCACGAACCCTGACATACCGGCTAGTAATGGGAAGGACAGCCATTGCTGCTGATAATGCGACTACTCGACAATCGCCTGGTAGGTCAGCACCTGGAAATCCTGGCGGATGTTGATATGCGTATACGGACGTACCTGAGTCATCAGCACGCCGACAATTTCCTGCTCGGGGTCAATCCAGGAAATGGTGCAGTAGGCGCCGCCCCAGTAACCGCTGCCCTCTGACAGTGGGGTCGCAGCCGCACCGCGGTCCATTATCACACCGTAGCCAAGCCCAAATCCCATGCCCGGCCCAGCTAACCAGAGAGGCATATCGCCGGTATGGCTTTCCAGAATGAGCGATACTGTTGACGGCGCGAGTAATCGAACCCCATCAAGCTCACCACCGTTTAACACCATCTGCTGAAAGCGGACGTAGTCACGTGCTGTGGATACCAGTCCCCCGGCGCCGCGAAAAACCTTCTTTGGCCCGGATATCCAACGGCTTTCGTCGCTGCCTGGATCCTGCAGGACGATCTTCTTATCTTCACCTGGCGTGTACTGTGCGGTCAGGCGACCACCTTTAGTGTTGTCGAGGAAGAAGTGCGTGTCCGGCATATCGAGCGGGTCGAAAACTTTTTCTTTCAGGTATTGATCGAGTGGCATGCCGCTCATCACCTCGACCAGGCGACCAACCACGTCGGTTGCCGCGGAATACTGCCATTCAGTCCCCGGTTGATAGTTGAGAGGCAATGCGGCGAGGCGTTTGATCAGCGACTCAAGAGTATCGTCAGGGCGCACTCTTGACTGTGCACGGTAGGCCTCCACGTTTCCAACATAGTTATTCGCCATGCCCGCAGTATGGGTAAGCATGTCGCGAACGTTGGCAGGTCGATCCACCGGCACCAATTTGCCGGTTTTGGCGCTGGCATCCCCGGTTGTGGAAACCATCTGGTCTGAGAACTCAGGCAGGAATTTGGCAACGGGGTCGCGTAGCTGGAACTTACCTGCCTCCCACAACATCATCAGGGCAATCGATGTGATCGGTTTGGTCATGGATGCGATCCTGAAGATCGCGTCTTTGCGCATTGGCACTTCGTTCTCAGCGTCCATGTTGCCGTGGGCCTCGAAGTGCACCACCTGACCTTTGCGGGCGATGAGCGTTACCGTGCCCGCGACGAGTTCCTCATCAATGTACTGCCGCATGACAGGAGCGATTCGCTCGAGTCGCTCAGATGACATCCCGACAGATTCAGGTGTCGTGGTTGGCAGTCCCGGCATCTCGTCGGCAATACCAGCCGGTGACAAGAGTGACAGGCACAGAATGAGAATGGATGATCGCATCGTTCCCTCTTTTTTGTGCTTGGTGTGAAGTGCTTGGTGTAACGCGCTTAGATAGTTTGTTAAACGCGAACCGGCTCATCCATCTGGTCACTATGACCTTCAACGTCATACGACATGATGACCATATCGCGAGCCGTTCCGTTGGCGTCCTCCACGTAGTCAGCAAGCAGCGCCTCCGGTACGAACCCCAGTCGACGAAAAGCGGCCTGGGCGCCTTGTTGGTCCGTCGTCATGTTTGCGATGAGCTTTTTCAGACCCTCGTGTCGCGCCACATCAAAGATGTGACTGGTAAGTACCTTGCCGAGGCCGCGACTGCGATAGTCAGGGTTAACGTTGACCCTGATCTCACCAACCCGCCGGGTCCATCGTGCCTGGTTCTTGTGCACGGTTGCGTAACCGACCATGCCGCTGGCGTCGAAGGCAAGCAGTGAGACGGAGTGACCGGATTCGAGGTTACTGATCCACTCATCTATGACTGACGGTTGCGTGATATCGATTCGCAGGAATAGCAAATCTTCCTCGGGCAGTGCCTGTGCAAATGCGAGCACGGCATCCCGGTCATCTTTTGACATCAGGTGCAGTTCAACTGGTGAGTTGTCAGGCAGTGTTACATTCTTGGGAAAATTGTTGATGCTCATGGTGTCTCCTTATGCAGCATGTGCGCCGTTAGCCTCTCGCGCGGCTGTGAGCAGTTCGTCGAAAATCTCCTGGCCGAGTGCCTTCATCAGTTCAAGGTCCGGTAACAGCCTCGGGTCGCAGGTGTAGTTGAAAATCATCTTCTGGTTATAGCTGCCCACCGCGAGACCGAGGCCCATATTGCCACCCATCATCATGATGGCCGCCTGCTCAACTACCTCGTGACCGGCAATGTACTGCGGTACCTGCACGCCTGGCACATTGGTAAGAACAAAGTTGATGCCGAAATTGGGGCCGCGCATCACGTTTGGCAGTGCCGGCATGGGCAATTGCGCCGCCAGTCTTGTTGGATCCATCGGCGTGCCAACCAGGTGGGAGGCCATCATGCCGACCGGAGGTGGTTCTGGTGCGGACTCCATCATCAGCGTCATCGCCTGGGCCTCCCCTGCTCCCTTAATGCGGTTAGTCTCGTTACAGACAGCCTCGTACCGCTCGAGAATCGGCATCCTGCTGGCGGGCACCATGGGGAAAATCGCGGCGACCCTGTTACCGAGGGCACCGGATTCGTCTTCGGTGCGTACGTTGACCGGACACATGATGCGGAACTTCTGGTTGCCGGTTCTTTCATTGTGTTCGTCTAGGTACCTTGCGGCTGCCTCTGATGCGACACTGAGCGCAATATCATTGATCGTGCCACCAAAGGCGCGACGGATTTCCCGGAACTCACCCAGGTCGTGCACGGAATGCACAAGATGTCGCTTGGGACCTGTTGGTGCGGCATTCCATGGTGCGGTAATGGCGGGCTCAGTCAGGAAGCGGGTCATCGCCGACATCCCTTTCTGTAGCACTTCCCGGCTGGCAGGGTTCATGAAAGTGTCAATCAGGTTGGTGCCCCCCCTGGTAACCTGCATGTTTTCCTGCACAGCTTCCGTCATCAATTCCATGGGGTTTGGCAGGGGTGGTGGGCTCCATTTCTCTTTTGGCTGTGCTGGTGCTGGTGCGTCCTTTTCAAAGTCGAACATCACTGTGGACATCTGCACGGCAGAAGCACCATCAACCATCGCGTGGTGAATCTGCTGCAGAATCAGGGTGTGACCTTTGACACCCGTCAATACGTGGAATTGCCAGAGGGGAATGTTGCGATCCATCACGGGTTCGTTAACCTCGCACAGGATGTCGAGGCCTTCCTGCAGGCTGCAGTCCTTGGGTGCCTTGTGGTGGATGATGTGATTCTTCAGATCAAAATCCGGATCATCAATCCACTTGGGATGCGCCAGGTTGAAAGGGACAAACACCAGGCGCTGGCGAAGCCTTGGCACCAGGTGTACCCGCTTCCGATAATGCTCGTAGATTTTTTTGTAGGTGGCCTTACCCTCAAGAATCATGATGCCGGCAGTCTGCATTGGACCGCTGGCAGTTTCCTGATAGATAAAGGAAGCGTCCTGCTGACTCAGTCGCATGATGACTCCCCTCGTTGTTTTTTGCGGTCCTCTCACTATGCCGTGTTTGGTACGACGGAGTCCACTTTGGGTGGCGACTAAATAGAGGCGAGCTTGAGTCAGGGGGGTAGCGTGACCGTATCGCGACACTCACCAATTCACAAAGTTTGTCACCGTATCCCTTCGTAGCAGGAAAAGTTAAAAAACGTTTCACTGTTGGGGAAATTCAGGTTCAGCAGCCTGAGTTCCGCATCCAAACCAACCTCCAGCAGCGCTTCACCCTGCCAGGATGAGCCAAACGCGGACTCAAGTTGAGTGCGGTTCAGCCAGACCGCGGCGTTGGGTTCAAGTACCGAGGTTAACAGCGCGTTGGTTGCACCAATTCGATTGCCATTAAGGTCGTAAAGGTTACCGGTAACAGTCTGGATGGATCTGTCACCGATATTGATGAGTCGGACGAAACTCATATCTTTGCTGTCGCTGCCTTCCAGATTATGTACCTCACTGCGTCGCACGCAGTTTATGTTGCTGACAAGTCCGCTGGGGCTGGTGAGTTTGGTCATCAGCTCAAAGTTCCCCACACCCTTGACTGCCAGCATGGCTGGTCCGGACCAGGCCTCAACGCCAAAGGTGGTTTGCAGGTCTGCAGAAGACAGGATGACCCGACCTCTTGGTGGAACATCTAGCTCATGCAGGGCAATGTCAGCTTCACCAAGTTGTTCGCCATCACCGTTATAGAGTGTGCCTGTAAACTGCTGGCTGGATTCGGCGGTGTTGATCAGGTGTGTCAAAGCGACGTTCTTACTGGTCGATGCAGTCTGCAGATAGACACGTGGTTCATTTTCATCGCCAAAACAGCTGAAGTTAAAGAACGTTTCACCGTTCACCAGGTTGAGGTTGAGCAGCTTCAAACCTTCCTGGGGGATCACTTCCAGCATCGCTTCGCCGTTCCAGCTTGAACCTGTCGCCAGGCTTAAATCGTCTCGGTTAAGCCAGACGGCTGCTTTAGGTTTCAGTTCGCTGATGAGTACATTACCTGTACTGCCGATCGGGTCACCGTTTGTGTCGTAGAGACTGCCCGTTATATTGCGCAGTGTTGTTGAAGAGGTATTGATGAAACGAACAAACGTCTTGTTGTCGGAATCAGCACCTTCAACGTTGGTCACTCTCTCCTCGCGCACGCAGTTGGTATTGCTGACGAGCCCGCTTGGGCTGATCAATTTGCTCATCATCCGGAACTCACCCGTACCTGAAACCTCGAGCATCGCAGGACCTGACCATGCGGGGACGTTGAATATGCGCTCTACGTCTGCGGCTTCAAGGACAAGACGCCCCTTGGTCACAGTAAAGCCATCGCTCAAAGGAGTATTGGCGTTACCGAGTAACGAGCCGTCACCGTTATAGAGCGTGCCGGTAAAGCGCTGCGGTCCGAGGGATGAGTTAACGATGTGCAAACTGGTGCGGTTTGCGCTGACAGAGTTTGTCATCAGGTACTGGGTTGCGGTCGTGGTAGCAATGGATTCATCAATGTTCGCTACGCCATCACCGTCCGTGTCGATGCTTGCGTCCTCAACAAACGGATCGGAACCGATGGCCAGCTCCGTCTGGTCGGGGACGCCGTCGTTATCTGAATCACTACCTGCCAGCCGACCGTTTACCGCTGTAAGTTCAAACGTCACGCTGCCGGTCGAACCGCTCAGGATGCCGGTTTCGGTCAGTGCGACCGTCCCTGAAAAACTGTCGCCTGAGTTATCACTGCCGGAGAATGCACCGCTGCTTTGTATGGTCCCCTCACCATAGGTGACGTCATCGTTTTCCGGATCGCCAGAGTTAAAGTAGAGACTGCCATCGGGAAAGATAACTGCGCGTGCGGTTGCCGATTGGCCCGCCTCGCTCAGGCTACCCTGGTAAAATCCCGTAAATTCACTTCCATCGCCGGCGTTTAGTTGGCGATTGGCGGTGAATGTACCTGCGGCACTTCCATCGACAGTAGCGTCAATAACTTCCTGGCTATCAGTAACCTGACCGGTGAAGACGCCAGGTAATGTTTCAAGCCATTGCCCATCGTCAGAATAGGAGTCAATTCCGGCGTTGAAGCTGAATGCACCGCTACTGTCGACGGTGAAGGAGAGGACCGAGCTGCCAAACTCGAGCAGCTTGCCGGTACCGGCTGAATCTATTTCCACGACAAACCACGAAGGTCCTCCAGATGCATCAGATAACCCTCTGTAATAACGTCTGTCGGAAATGCCGCCAACCCCGCCAGGTGGTGTGACGCCATCTGGCTCGAAGGTTGTGACGTAGATGATGTCTTTCTTGTCGCTTGCTGTGACGATGGAGACAAAACCGTTAACTACGTTCAGGGCGCGTTTTCCCATGACAACGCCGATGTCCTCGATTTCGATTTCTCGATGGCTACCGGCTTCTTCTTCAATCATCAGATAGGATTTGTTTGACCAGGAACGGCGATAGAAGCCGACAAACTTACCGTTGCTTGGATTGATGGTTGAGAGTTTGTGGTGACCGCCTGGAGTTTGCCGCATGGCAAAGGTCCTCACTTCTCCTGCAGGCAGAGCTTTGACTGCAAAAAGATCAGTGCTTCTACCAAACCAGGACATATAGGTCACGCCGAGTGTTGCGTCCGTCAAACGGACGTTCAGATGACGGAAGATCTCTTTTGTACCACTGGTCGTGAACTCGATTTTAGTCGGTTGCGGTGTGTCTCCATCTGGGTAGAAAAAGGGCGACTCATCGCCGTAAGCATATTTCAGCGTGCCCCGACTCGGATAAGACATCGCCAATCCATACGCGTTGCCTGGTCCGCCTTCTGGCATACCGTCGAATATCACCTTGCGGTCCCAGCTGGAACCTGATTTCGTCGCCCGGACGTAACGCTGATCGGATATGACACTGCCGGTAAAGTAACCGATGACGACGGTATCGCCTTCCAATGTGATCTCGGGCCGAATCACGCTCATGGTTGCAGCATCAAACTCAGTTTCGACTCTGCTTTCAGGATCTGCAACATTGGTCGAAACCTGCGAGACTTCAAAACCGCCGCCGGTGCCGCCAGCATACATCACAGCGTTGTTACCGGTGCGATGAATGGACACGTCGGTGTCGCGTAACATGGCAAACACGATGTGCGGATTGCCGCTGCTGTCGAGCGCGATATTGGGGCTGACTATTTTGGTTCGCCCGCCTGGGTTGTAAACCTCTGTAGTCGTTGATAGGTCGCCACTGACAACCGAATACATCAAACGTCTGGCGAACGTTTTCTCTTTTGTTAAAAAATTTTCACCTTCAATCGTTTCCACCCAGGCGATATGGGTTTTGAGATTGTCATCAAGTGCGGATGAAATCTCGGAATCCACCAGCAGCCCATCCACCAGTGGAGCATTGAATGAAGTGGTGGAAAGTGTCTCTGCAACGGCGCCAGGTGCTGCAATGAGCAGCATGAAGAATAGGGAACAACGGATCCGGTTCATGATGTGATTTTGATGCCGTATTAATCGGGTATAGCCATAGTGCCGTCACGCCGGTGTTTCTCGCAGCGCTCAGCCAGTGACAAAGTCTGCCACTATCCTCAAGTAAAAAGCTAATGTTGTACTGACATCATTTTGAATCGATTAGTTCGATCAACTCATCGGCGAGCAGATCAAACACCGTCCGAATGCGTCTACTGGTGAGAAGCTCACGGTGGGAGGCCAGCCAGACGGGAATCTCCGGATCAAATACCTCTGGCAGTACGCACTCAAGATCGTCAAAGAGACCGCCCGTATCCATCGGTAGAAAACCAAAGCCCAGCCCTTCGCGAATCAACTGCAGCATACAGTTGCCGCTCGCTGCCCGGACTCGAAACTGCTCCAGTTCAAGATCGAGCCCCTGCGCTTTGATACCTTCTACCAGGCCCTCCGTATCGTCGATGCCAACAAAGTCATGTTGGCGCAACTCCTCAACGGTCCGAGGCGTGCCTACCTCGCTCAGCAGTTTTTTTGACGCGTAGATTCTTCCCCTGAGATTGCCGATGCGACGTGCGATCAGGTCCGGTTGTGTGGGCTGTGCATGGCGAATCGCAATATCTGCCTCGCGCCGGATCAGGTCGCGAACCTGGTCCGAGGCGATGACCTCGACAATGATGCCGGGGGCCTGCTCACGGAGCTTTTTCAGCATGGGAGGCAGGTAGTAAGTGGCCATCATCTCCGTGGCTGTGATGCCGACACGACCTTCGATCGCCTGGGACTGGCCCGAAGCGACCAGTGATATGCTGTTGGCGGCTTCGGCCATCGCACGCACATGATCGAGTAACTCAAGTCCGGCACTGGTTAAGGCCAATTGCCTGTGGCCTCGCTCGAAAAGCGTGACGCCGAGTGCGTCTTCGAGTGCGGTAACCTGTCGACTCAATGTCGGCTGTGTCTGGTTGAGGGCACGTGCAGCCGCCGAAAGTGAGCCTTCCTGCGCCGCAGCATAAAAGGCCCGCACGTGGTTCCAGTCGTAACCAATCTCTTGCCAGTTCATATATATGCGTATACCAGATCAAACAAAATAGGCATTCTATATGCTAAATCTGTATGGCTAAATGGTTCCCAGTTGAATACACGAAGGAGCAAAAAAGTGGCAACCACATCAGTGGATTTCTGGGACCAGGTGGCAGAGAAATACAGTCAGCAGCCGATTGCGGACCCGGAGGCGTATGCCAGGAAGTTGTCAAAAACCCAGGACTACATGCGCCCGGACATGCGTGTGCTGGAATTCGGATGTGGAACAGGATCCACCGCGCTCAAACATGCACCCTTTGTTTCGGAGGTGCTTGCAACAGACATCTCTGAAGCCATGCTCGAGGTTGGCAGGCAAAGAGCCACCGAGGCGGAAGTCGATAATGTCACCTTCAAACGCTCGGGCATTGAGGACTTCGATGGCCCCGATGGGAGTTTCGATATGGTACTTGCACTGAATCTCCTGCACCTGGTGCCGGACAGACAAGCGGCGCTGGCCAACATCCACAGGCTGCTCAAGCCGGGTGGCGTTTTTATTTCCAGCACCGTGTGTCTGTCAGATCATATGTGGTTCCTTCGACCTGTGATCCCGGTGATGCAGTGGTTGGGCAAGGCACCTTTCGTGAACTTTCTGAAAGCCCACGATGTATTGGCTGAGATCGAAACCACAGGATTTCAGAACAAAGAAACCTGGACTCACGGCAAGGCCAACAGCCTCTTTGTTGTTGCAACCAGGTAAGTCACCGGATTTTCTTAACTGGCTTATCTGCTGAAGAGCTTTTGCGGGTCGGCCAGTTCAAACGCTGGCTCGCCCGCTGGCGTCGGGGATGAATAAAACCCCAGTACGCCATTGCCGCGGGAATAGCCGATCAACGCTCGCAGCTCCGGTGACAGGTTCTCCGCAATCTCAGGCGGGCAGGAAAGATACTGGTTCTCCTCCTGGCGCAACCAGTTCAGCGTGTAGTGAATAAGCAGCCCGGTGCGCCAGGCGTCTGTCGTTCGGTTGGTACCGCCGCCGTGCAGTACGCTGCCGGTGTACAACAATAGAGAACCGGGACGCATCTCAGCCTGCACGATTTCATTCGGCTCAGCCTCGCGGCCTTCCTCCCATGTATGAGACCCCGGTACAAGCTGCGTTGCACCGTTTTCTGCGGTGAAATCAGATATGGCCCAGATGGTACTGACCTGCGTTTCAATGGCGCGAGGAATATAGCCACCCCATAGATTGCGATCACGATGCAGGGGCTGGGCACTTTCGCCCGGGCCAATCGTTACCGCCTGTGTGAAGTGCAACTGATAGCCATCAGCAAACTGTCCGAGCACGTTTTCACAGGTGCTGTTCACTAGTGGTTCCATCGCGAGTTCGCGCGCAACAGGTGATCTCGCAATCAAGGCACCGGCTCTTCTTGTGCTGAACCCTGCAAATTCGTTGCGGCCCTCGGGCGTGTTGTCTAGAAACGGCTGCAGCTCCGCAGTTGCTCTCTGCACCTGCTCTGCTGGCATCACGTCTTCGATAATCAATGCCGCATCACGATCCAGTACAGCGCGGATGTCATCAACGCTTGCTGATGCTTTTAACCTGGCAACCTCAACCACGTCGGCTCCTTATGGATGAAAAGTGATGCGACTATAAAACCTGGAATCGACTGAGTACAGGTGAGGAAGGGGTTATGCAGCAGATCAACGGCGACTTTTGCGATGTCATGCGATTGGTGGTTTGATGGCTATCATCTAAACGTGCATCTCAAAAGCGCTTCTCAACAACGCTGCGGGCTATGCTGTCCGTGACTTTGCTTTTACTCGAAGGAAACAGCTCCCATGACAACTGATCTGATCTGGCACAAGGTGGCCGAACTGGATGAACTGCCGGACCGTCGCGTTAAAACTGTCACGGTCGGTACAACGTCGCTGGCATTGACGCACTATGAGGGCGACTACGCGGCGATGGACAATCGGTGCCCTCACCAGGGCGGCCCGCTCGGTGAAGGCTCAATCGAAGAAGGTGTGGACGGGAAATGCTGGTTGCGATGTCCCTGGCATGGTTGGGACTTTGATCCGCTAACGGGCAAACCGCCCGGCGGTCATGAGGACAGTGGCCAGACGCTGTACCCAACGGAAGTACGTGAAGACGGTGTTTACATTGCGCTGTCGCCCGCTGAAGACCACGAGCTAACGGTAACCGATGTGATGGCGGAAACCATGGTGAACTGGGGTGTGAAGCGAGTGTTCGGCATGGTGGGTCACTCCAACCTTGGTCTCGCGGACGCGCTACGACGCCAGACAGTTGCCGGTAACCTGTCCTATGTGGGTATTCGTCATGAGGGAGCCGCTTCCTTTGCCTGTTCAGGCTACGCCAAGCTGACGGGTAAACCCGCCGCGTGCCTGACCATCGCCGGTCCCGGTGCAACCAACCTCATGACAGGCTTGTGGGATGCAAAGGTGGACCGCGCGCCGGTGCTTGCCCTGACAGGACAGGTGCAGACGCAGGTGTTTGGTCCGGGCGCTTTCCAGGACATAGACCTGCATTCAGCATTTGAAGCAGTGTCCCGCTTCAGCCAGTCAGTGCTACCTACATCCGATCATGCCGAGTTGATGTCGCTCGCCTGCAAAACGGCGATTGTTGAGAGAGACGTTGCCCACCTCATTTTCCCTGACGACGTGCAGACCAATCCGGCTGGTGATGCAGCGTCCAGAGGGCCGGATGGCAGGCTTGGTGCAAGCGGTGTTTCACCTGACCCGGACAGCAGCAACGCTGCGCTGTCTGCAATTGCGGCCGCAAAAAGGCCGTTGATTGTTGTGGGTTATGGTGCAAGAGATGCAATGGAATCCATCACAAAGCTTGCGGAGAAACTGACCGCGCCGGTGTTGACGACATTTAAGGCCAAGGGCCAGATCAGTGATACACATCCCAATGCCGCCGGTGTCCTCGGTCGTTCCGGTACGCCAATCGCCTCCTGGTTCATGGCGGAATGTGACCTGATGATCGTGCTTGGCTCGTCCTTCTCCAACCACACGGGCATTGAGAAAAAGAAGCCCATTATCCAGGTTGATTTTGAAGCAATGCAGTTGGGTAAGTTTCACCCGGTTGATTACCCGGTGCTGGGTGAAATAGGTAAAACGGTCGAAACCTGGCTGGATCAATTACCTGCTGACATCGCTGCCAAGAGTCAGGTAGAAGAGCTGGCAGAGCGATGGAAAGCCTGGCGTGATGAAAAAGATAGTCGAGCCGCTGACGATCTAGGGAAGGGGATAAACTCGGCCTCGGTGTTTGCCGAATTGACCAAAGCTGCGCCGGAAGATGCAGTTATTGCCGTCGACGTGGGCAACAACACCTATTCTTTTGGACGCTATTTTGAATGCAACGCCCAGCGAGTGCTGATGTCGGGCTACCTGGGTTCAATCGGATTTTCCCTGCCTGCAGCGATTGGTGCGTGGTGTGCCACCCAGGACTTTGATGAATACGCCGGCAGAAAAGTGATATCCATCAGTGGCGATGGTGGCTTTGGCCAGTACCTGGCGGAGCTGACAACTCTCGTGAAGTACGCAATGAATATCACCCATATCCTCCTGCACAACGGAGAACTGGGCAAGATATCAAAGGAGCAAAGAGCCGGAGAATGGGATGTATGGGAAACCGATCTTCACAACCCGAACTTTGCAGCGTATGCCGAACTCTGTGGTGCCAAAGGCATACGGGTGACCCAGCCAGCCGATCTGGCAAGCGCGCTTCATGAAGCGATAAACCATGATGGTCCGTCGCTTGTCGAAATCATGACTGACGCAGAGCTGGTCTAGCCAGTGCCGGCTACAGGGTTCTTACGAACCAGGCTGTCGTCTCGTTGAGTACCCTGGTGGAGTAGTTAGGCTGCGGATCCTGTAGCACGTTGAAGATATGGTCAGCGCCGCCGATCAACAGAAAGGTCCTGTCGTCTGAAGGTGATAACGCCAGCCACTCGGGATCCAGCATCGGCAGAAAATCCTTATCCCCACGGATGCTGAGCAGGGCTCCATCAAACTGTGCCAGATGTTTCGCGGTGCTCACGCCGATGAAGCCTGTGACAAACTCGCGGGTCAGCGTCAGTTCGGCCCAGTCCTGGTAACTCCCGCGCCCGTCGGTGATGGCACTGCGAACAGCGTTGTTAAATCCTTCGTCATCACCACGGGTCAGGCGCATTTCGTGAGCGGCTGACCAGAGCACCACCGATTCAAAAGCGTCCGGTTGTCGCCCGATGAGACCCATCGTGGTGAGCCCGCCGAGGCTGAAGCCAACAACGCCGAGCTTTGCGGCAGGAAAACGTGCTTTGAGGAATGCCAATGCGGCCTCAGCCTCTCCCACACGTGACTCATAACTGGAGGACGCGACAAAACCGTTGCGTTCCCCCTCACCGGTAAAGTTGATTCTTAAGCTCGCGATACCCTGGTTTGAGAGCTGATCGGCAAGATCTTTGTACAGATTACCCACCTCATCCATCTCACCCTGGTAACCGTGCAGGAGCAGGACAACTTTCCGTGGTACATCCCGGGTTCTTGGTAGCGCCAGTTTCCCGTCGATACCTTTGTCATTAAATGCCGAGGTGATGTTTACTTCAGTTTCAGCGGCACTTACCGGCAACGCGAAAATAAACAATAAGAAAAGCAGTGATCTGTTCATACGCTAGGCTTCCTGGATCGTATGGCAAACGTTAGCACAAGGTTCTCACAAACGGGCACAGGTAGTTGGATGACGATATCTATAAAAGAAGTACTGAAACGCGAATATATCGAGAAGGTGATCCTGCATTGCCATGACCAGAGCCTCTATCTCGTCTCGGTGATCATTGATGGCAAGGAGGAATACGTCACCGATGGGAAGGGCAATTTCCTGAAATCATTCAACAAGCTGGAGCTGCAGACACGGTTTTCAGACATGTTTGTGGGTGAAATGCTCCTTCGCCAGAAAAGTCCCTACGACGAAATGATAGGTATGCCGCCCAGTGATACAGACAATACGCTGGAAGTCAGGATAGGTGGTGAGGCTTACGCGGCGGGAACACCAGATAAGCTTCACTGACCCGCTTCAAGCGGGCGCGGCAGCGTGGTCAAGGGCTTGGGTCAGGCGCGTCGGCTTGTGTAAAAACCATGAAGTGCTGTTGCGGCAGTAACCTCTCGTTAGCGCTGAGTGTCAGGCCCAGCGCTGACATTTCTTTTACAACCTGTGCCTCGCTCATCTTGTGCAGGCGCTTGATGGGTACGCGTGGGTCTTCTGCGCGATACTCAATGAGGACAAGCTTTCCATCAGGTTTCAGTGCTTCCACCATCGCCCGCCCCATTTCATAGGGATGAGAGAATTCATGGTAGGCATCGACGATAAAGATGAGGTCTACGCTGCCTGGTGCAAGCCCCGGGTCTGTTACTGAACCGAGTACCGTTTCGACGTTGGTAACGCCCGCGCTTTCGATGCGTGATTCCATGATGTCGAGCATCTCTTGTTGGATATCTACCGCGTAGATAAACCCAACACGATCGGCCAGGGGGAACGTGAAATATCCGGTCCCCGCGCCGATGTCTGCAACGACGCTTGTCTCGTTCACCGGCAGGTTCCGCAGGAGCAGGTCGGTGCGTTCTTCTCTCTCCCGGTCGGGTCGCTCCAGCCAGCCCGCACCCAGGTGGCCCATGACATGAGAGATCTCTCGTCCCAGGTAAGTTTTGCCGATGCCGTCACGAGAAGGTGGCTTGCTGCCGTAAATCTCATCGGCGGCGATGGGTAGCGTAAACGCGAAGGCTAATGCTGCGGCCAGTACAATTTGCATTCTTTTCTTACGCGCCAGTCGCTTTTTTGGCCTGAAATTTAGGCATTAGCGTTCCGTTCGAGAAATTCGAACTGATCCTCAATTGAAAATCGGGCGTAGCAATCTTACTTCCTGTTTCGACTATAGCGAGCCAGAACCGGAGGTCACTTATCGTGCCAGCGCTTTGCTGACACAACTTAATTCCGACAAGGAGAGAAATAATGAGTACTTTCACTAAATTAGTTGCCGTGTGCCTGTCAGTATTTGCCCTGACGGCAAATGCCGGTGGCCACAGCGCCCACGAGGGCATGACCCATGATGCAGCTGACATCGTTGATGTTGCAGTTGCGAACGGCAGTTTCACCACACTCGTCAAGGCTGTACAGGAAGCGGGTCTTGTCGACACGCTGAAGGGTGACGGTCCGTTCACCGTATTTGCGCCGACTGATGAAGCGTTCGCCAAGGTGCCTGCAGAAACCCTGAATGGTCTGCTGGCAGATAAAGAGGCGCTGACTGCAGTACTGACTTACCACGTGGTGCCAGGCAAAGTGCTGGCTGAAGACGTTGTGACCCTGTCTTCTGCTGATACAGTCCAGGGCCAGTCTGTCGACATCACAGTCAAAGATGGCATGGTCTTCGTTGACGGTGCGCAAGTAGTACTGACGGACGTCAATGCAAGCAATGGTGTGATTCACGTGATCGATACCGTGATCCTGCCAGAGGCTTCATAAACCGTTTTGAGTGAAAAGGGGAGCATGGTTCCACCTGTAGCTCCCCTTTTTGTTGAACATTGAACCACGATAAGGTCGTTAGCGAAGTCCTACTGAGGCTCAAGCAGAGCGGTCTTCTGCGAGACGAGCCAATTTGTTGCCTCGTCAACACTTCGAAATACCATTGAATTCACACCTGCAAACTCCATGTGTACCTGGCTGAGACGAGCCATACCGAACTGGAGTTCAGATCCCACTACCAGTGCAAAACTTGCGGCTGCGAGTCTTGGGTAGGCTTCCATTCTTGATATTGCCCGACGCACGGTTTCGCTGGGTTTGCTCGGGGCAGCTGCGCGGCCATCCCACAGAATCAACAGTCGCTCATCCCGGAGTCCGGGCTCTTTCAGTATCTGCGTGAAAGCATCTCTAAGGCAGGCCATGGTGGTAACCCCGGACTGCCTGACGATGACAAGACCATCCTCGATTGAACACTCAACAGGCAAGCGACTATTGGCCCTTTGCGCCTGACATCCAGGACAGATCGTTCGTGACGGCCTGGCGAATGTATAGCAGGCAACCATCCGGCGAGTGCAGCTCAGGGTGCTCGCTGCCTGCACTCATGACGTGAAAGTCCCCCTGGTGCAGTACGTGTTCGCCAATGTGAAAGGTACCTTCCAGGACCAGGCACTCCTCGTCCTTGCGATGTGCATGCCCCGGAATGACGCCGCCTGGATCCAGTTGCCAGAGTGTCGTCTGGATATCGTTCGCCTCATCAATATGCAGTACCTTCAGTCGAATCCGGTCGGTGATTTCCTGCCAGGACGTTTCATGACGTCTTACCGTCGTGCCGCCCGCAGGTGGGGGTTTGATGCGCTGAAGGACGGTTTCGAGAACGCGCTGCCTTACCGTGTCTTCTGACTGTACAGGGCCAAGACCAGTTGCCAGCTTCGAAAAAACCAGATCTTCGTCTGACTCACTCATAATAATCCTCCCAGTCATCGAGGTTAGACTTCAGGGCACTCAGGCCGCGCCGAATGTGTGATTTAACCGTGCCTACAGGCAAAGCCTGCATGGCTGCAATCTCCTGGTGGGTCAGCCCCTGGAAAAAAGCCATGGCAACCGACTGGCGCTGCGCAGCCGTGATTTCACTCATGGCATTCTCTAATCGTTGTTGCATGCGTGGAGAAAAGTCGCTGACGACAATATCTGCCGCAGGCTCATCGTCCGCCTCCAGCTCAGGATCAGTATCGTGGCGCCTGCGACGAAGCACATCCAACGCGCGAGAACGTGCAATCACCAGTATCCAGCCCACCACATTGCCTCGCGACGGCGAATACCTGTGGCGTTGTTCCCACACCTGGGTAAAACAGTCCGCCATGGCGTCCTCAACGTCGGGCGCCTGGCGCAGAATTCTGGCCGCGAGCGAGTAGGCGCGGTCAAAGGTCAGCTCATATAGCTGCTGGAAGGCCAGGCTGTCGTCGTCCTGAATCCGCAGCATCAGCTCATAGAGTCTTTCCTGCTCAGTCATCGGAGCTTCCTCCCGAAGCTCACACAGTTTGGCATGTTGTGCCACTACCGGGCTGCCTTGGATAGGTCTGAATGGAATTTCTTCAGGACATCCTCACATATCCCGTGTGAAACGAGCAATCCGAATCGGCGCTGCAGGTATTCTTCGACCGACACCCATTGGCCATCGATCTCAAGCTTCCTGGTCCATGCGCACATCCGCACGATGTCCTGGTGTTTTTTCAGATTGTTCTGCATATCCGCCTCCCTTTGATGCCCCTACTACGGGGCAGGTCCAGTATCGGATGCAGTCGAGGCTGTGGTTTTTTCCTTGCACCGGCAAGCGTAAGGAAAGGTACTGCCGCTGATCAGCAATTCGTTTTTCAACTGCCTCCAATATCCAGCATGCCGCGTAGCTACCTTTACATTTACATTCATCCCAAGGACAAGGCATGTTCCAGAGAACCCTCGTTTCGCTCCTGCTGACGGTACCGTTAGTGGCAGCAGCATCCAGCCACAGGGAAGCGCCCTACATTACAAAGCTTCCCCAGGTTGATTCCACAGACTTCTATCTTTTCAATTCTTACGAGAGTGGGCGCGAAGATTACGTCACCATGATTGCAAACTATATCCCGGCGCAGGCAGCGTATGCCGGGCCGAATTACTTCCCGCTCGACCCGGCGGCCCTTTACGAGATACACATCGACAATGACGGCGATGCCATAGAAGACCTGACGTTCCAGTTCCGGTTCACCAACAACCTGACGCCGATCACGCTCAATGTTGATGGCACCGAAGTGACCAGCGTGTTGCGAAACATCGGCGCGGTCAGCGCAGACAGTGAAGCTGGTCTCAGCCACAACCAGAGCTATACCGTCGACCTGGTTGAAGGCCCTCGTCGATCAAGCAGCACTCAGTCCGTCACCAATATGACCACAGGCGAGACGAGTTTTCGCAAACCCTTCGATAACGCCGGTAATAAAACGATCGCTGACTACCCGGCCTACGCGGCAAGTTTCATCCACGATATCGACGTGCCTGGCTGCGCGGCACCCGGCAGGGTTTTTGTTGGCCAGCGCCTCGAAGCTTTCAAGCTGGCACTGGGTGAAGTATTTGATCTTGTGAATTTTGTGCCGATTGAAGGCGACTCCAGTCCAGGTGCGGCTGATGCGGGTGGTTTCCCTGGCGGCGTAACCCAGAATCCTTCGCGCAATGCACTCGCGCGAAACAACGTGACATCGATTGCAGTCGAAATACACAAGGACTGCCTGACTGCTGACGAGGCTGTCATAGGTGCGTGGACGTCGGCCAGCCTGCGCCAGGCAACCATTCTTAATCCGAGTGCAACCTTTGAGCGTCCAGAAGTCAGCGGCGGCGCCTGGACCCAGGTGTCACGATTGTCATCACCACTCGTTAATGAGCTGGTGGTAGGTTACGACCGCAAGGATGCATTCAACAGCTCTCATCCGTCTGGCGATGGCCAGTTCCTGACCTTCGTTACCAATCCAGTGTTGCCGGTGATCCTGGATAGTCTCTTTCGCGATCCAGTCAACGCTACCCTTGGTACATCGATTGAGAACCTTGCGCCTTCGAACTTTCCACGAGAAGACCTGGTTGCTGCATTCCTCACCGGTTTTGCTGGTGTGAACCAGTTCGCTGCAGTAACGCCTGGTGAGATGCTGAGACTCAATACCGACATTCCTGCGACGATGCGGGAGTCCCAGAGTACTTTCGGCGTGGCAGGTGGTGATCTGGCAGGGTTTCCGAACGGCAGACGTCCTGGTGACGATGTTGTGGATATTGCACTTCGCGTTGTGATGGGTGCCTTGTGCCACGATTTGCCACTCGGTGAAGGTGGTGCAGGGGTCAACCTTGGCCTCTGTTCGCCAGATGATGCACCGGTAGGTAATGCGGCATTTACAGATGGCGCGCCGCTTTCGGCAACAGACCTGGACACCGGTTTCCCATACCTGTTGCCACCTTACCCGGGTTCACCCGGCAACGCGCCGATCCCGGTAGCGGGGAGTTAATCGTGGTCAAGATAGCTATTACGTTTTTGACGATGCTGCTGTTGTCTGCGTGCGGAGGCGGTGGTTCAAGTCGTGACGTCGTTACCAATCTGCCCCCGGTCATCAGCGCAATTGATGACCAGGCGGGCGACGTGAACAACGTTCTCTCGGTAGCGTTCACCATCAGTGATGATGCGACGCCCGCAGGGTCGCTCAGTGTCTCCGCGACATTCGACAATGATGCATTGTTATCAGATGTCACGATCGCAGGTGATGGTACCAACCGCACGCTTGAAGTCACCCCGGCGCCGGGAGAGGTAGGCAGCGCTGTTGTTACGATTTCGGTGGCTGACAGTGGAGGTGTCACCAGCAGTGCTTCCTTTAACGTCAGCTTCAACCTGATTGTGACCTCGTTTGGTGATTTTACGCGGGAGGTGTTTGCAGAGGATGCAAACTCAACGCCGCGTGAAATTAATGACCGTTCGTTTACGTTCGATGCCGACAGTTTTGATGATCTTCTGGACTGACATGCGGGTCCTGTCACTTGTTTTTGCGTTTATCGTGACGATGCCCGTATCAGCACACCCAGGCGGGCATTACCACGAGGCTTATGGGCTGGCATCTGATCATGCGTTTGATGAATCGCTGGCCTCGTTCCGCAGCATCATCGAGAGGACGCCGCAGCATGCATCCGCCTGGCTTAGCATTGCGTCGTTACTCTTGATTCAGGGTGATGTGGTTGGTGCGAGGGATGCCTGCTTGAGGGCATCAGGTTACGTTGATCCGATCGCAGTCCTTGCCTGCCACGGTCGCATCGCCCTCGCAGAAGGTGAATGCAGGACAGCTTATATGCGGCTCGACCGTTTGCTTTCTTCATCGGCTTACCTGGGCAGAAGCGACGTTTACACCTTATGGGCGGTCGCAGTGTCGGCAGAACTGGCTGTCATGGCGGGCGATACCGACGCGGCTGATCGCCTGTTTGAAAGAGTCATGGCGCATTCGCCCTCAGCCCAGGTAAAGGTTGCCTGGGCAGATCATCTGATTGCGACGGGTCGCGGCGACAAGGTTCTGGAAATAGTCGGTGCGTATGAAACCAACCTGGCATTGCTCCTCAGGCGATTTCTCGCATTAAAGGAAGCGGGTCGACTGAACGAAGTGCATAACAGGATCCACCAGTTACATCATGACTTTCACCACGCCATCAACCATGGCGACTTTGAGCATGGCAGGGAGTATGCGCTTTTTTATCTCGACATCTATCCACGACCGTTACTCGCGAAGGCCGCAGCGGAAGGGAACTACAATAACCAGCGGGAGCCTGAAGACCTGGTGCTGCTGCATCGAACCTCCAGCCTGAGACCAGAGAATTAGCCGTCAGTGCCAACCCACTGCTGGCGCGCGTCCCGGGGCGTCATGCTAAAACGGGCCTTGAAGGCGGAGGAAAAGTTGTTCTGGCTGCTGAACCCGGTTTCGTCGGCGATGATAGAAAACGGTTTGTTGGTCTGGCGGATGAGGCGTAGTGCTTCGGTTAGTCGTGCTTCTCGTCGAAACTCCGTTGCTGTAACACCATACTTCTTGCGGAACTCTTCAGTGAATTTGGTTTTGCCAATGCCCACTTCTTTAGCGAGCGATTCCAGTGTGTGGCGTGACTGGAAGTCTTCCATCAGGAATCTTCGTGCTCGATCCAACCTTTCTTCATAAGGGTCCACGTTTGTATCGAGGCTGGACAGTGCCTGTAACATCTGAAGAAGCAGGTAGTTTGCTGCGGTTGAGATCTGGCGATACCGAAACGCCACCTCTGCTGGTGAGTAGAGCAGGTCCCGTGCGACAACGGTGGCGCTGTACGGCAGGCTGAATTTCATCAGCATGCAGTTGTCCTGGGAATCCTCATAAAATTTTCTGAGTGACTGCGGGAAACTCTCCATGTCAACGCCCAGTGCGGGTTCTATCTGATCGCGATCAAAGTAGATACATATCCCCTTTCGATCGACATTCACCTTGTTCTCAAATTTCTAAGTTTCGTTGATCGGCGCACTGAAAAGATAAGCGGTGTTGTCTTGCTCGGAAGATACGATGTCCCCGGCAGGTGTCGCAGCGAAGAAGCTTGGGCCTACGACAAAACCCATGACGTTCTTCAGGTTTGCGATGTGATGGTAGTCCGGGTTTGCATTGAAACAGGATGCGGAACCGTAGAGTTCATCTGATAGTTGTACGAGCTGAAAATAGTCGTTAGCTCCATCGGGGGCGCTGGTTGATTTTGCAGCGAGTGCCTTGTGGTTGTTTGAGAACTCGAATGAAAGCAGCGATGGCCCCTGCGTTTCGAGCTTGCCGCTCTTTATGCTCGCGATGTCATCCATGGTCGCATGATGAAAATCATTCATGAAGCTTGATGCACTTGTCGGGAAATCCCGCATAACGCTCACCCTCTGGCGGTGGGACTGATTTTGATACTAGCACAGGCTGATTTTGAGCTCTAAAGGCCTGCAGTAACTCTGAACGATTCAAGAAAAGTTCTGATCGTAAGTAGAAAAACGGGCTGACCGGCTCCTCTAACATCTCCCCCACTCACAATAGATAAACCGCCGTGGGTGCTGTTTAACCACGGCTCATTCGGATGGGGGACTCATGAATACGTTATCAAAGACCTTAAAGCCTTACTGGCCGGGCGTCTCGCGCATCACGCAGCTGGCGTGCCTGTCGATCTTGATGGTTGGGACTGCCAATGCAGCCGACGCAATTGAGGAAATAGTTGTTACTGCGCAAAAGCGTGAACAGAACCTGCAGGACACACCGCTCGCTATTACTGCATTTTCGAACACCAACGTTGATGAGCGACAGATCAATGATGTGCGGAAAATCTCGCAGCTTGCACCGGGACTCGTGTTTAACCGGTCCGGCACTGCGGCAAACACCTATATGCGCGGGGTAGGGCAGGATATTGCCACGGTCCTGGGTGAGCCTGGCGTCGCCCTGTTTGTTGATGGCGTTTACCAGGGTGCCAACTTCTCACAGATTGCGAGTTTCCATGATCTGGAACGAATCGAAGTACTGCGCGGCCCCCAGGGGACGTTGTATGGACGCAACACAACCGGTGGCAATATCAACGTTTATACGAAGAAGCCGAGTTTTGAAACAGGATTCGAAGCGTCAGTGCTTTACGGGGATTATGACCGTGTGAAGGCAACGCTCGCCGGGCAGACCACGCTCGTAGAGGACCGCGTCGCCGTAAGGGGTAACTTAACTAGGGATACAAACGACGGGTACCGTAACAACCCGTTTAACGGTGACGAGATCGAGGAGCGCGATGTAACGGCAGGTGCCATATCGATGCTGATCACACCTGACGATTCAATTGAGGTGATGCTGCGTGCGGACTGGTATGAGCAGGACGACGATAACCCGGTTTGGGATTACCTGGAGGTTGTGCCTGGCTCTGGTTTGAGTCCGCAGCTGTTTGGCGGCACAGCAGCCCCCGGTGCTGATGATGTCCAGAGCGAAAGGGACAGCAGTTATGAAACAGAGCATTGGGGTGTTTCCCTTGACGTGGTCTGGGAGGTAGGTGCTGTCAGAGTCAAATCGATCACTGCTTTCCGGGAATCCGAACAGGATGTTGATTACGATAATGACGGCACTGATATCTCTTTCTTTGATACCAGGGGTGGTCAATCCAGCGAGCAGTTCAGCCAGGAGATCAACCTGAGCGGCGTGGCCCTGGATGATCGGCTGGAATGGATATCAGGCATTTTCTATTTCGAGCAGGACATAGATATCCTTTGGAACTTCGATCTTGCTGCACTACAGGGATTTTTTGAGGCAGTGTTCCCTGACATACAGAACGGATTCATGCCGCCACTGCCACCCGGCGGACTTGGTGACCCGACGAGAAACTTTTTCTACGACACGCGACTACCCTCAGGCGTTGGGTCTGAAATCCCGTTTCTTGATTTCAGTAACGAACTCGAAGTGGACAGTCTCGCGGTGTTTGTCCAGGGGACCTACGCAGTATCCGATACCTTCCGGCTGACGGCGGGCGTTCGCTACACGGAAGATGAAAAAGATACGGTCCAGAGCCTGACATCAAATGTCACACCAGATGGCTGTAAGGACCTCGAGCTAAGCGAGGAGTGGTCAGAAACAACCTGGCGTCTTGGTGCTGATTGGAATTTAGCTGAAAACGCGTTGCTTTACGCGTCTGCATCGCGTGGATTCAAGTCTGGAGGTTTCAATACAGGCACCTGTAACAACCCTTACGACCCTGAAACGATTGATGCGTACGAACTGGGTCTGAAATCGACGCTGGCTGAAGGTCGTGTTCGCCTTAATCTCACAGCCTATTCGTACGACTATCAGGACCTTCAGACAACGCTGTTTGTTAACAATGCATCCAGGCTCGAGAATGCAACTGACACGGAAATGCAGGGCCTGGAAGCAGAACTGGTTTTTTTGCTGGGTGATAACGTTGAGATTGATGCGCAGCTGTCATGGATGGATTCTGAGTACAAAGACTATGTTACGCAGAACCCGATGACGGGAATGATCGAGGACGCAGGTGGAAACCAGATCATTCGTGCACCCGATTTCACCTATAACGTGGGATTGCAATACTCGTTTGAAACCACGAATGCTGGCCTGGTTACCCTGCGCTACGAAGCCGCCTACAAAGACGACTACTACACCACTGCATTTAATGACGACTTTGCGGAGATCGAATCTCACACGGTGCAGAATGTTCGTGCAATCTGGTACATCAATGACACATGGGAAGCGCAGGCCTTCGTCGAGAATGTCAGTGATGAGGAGTACATCGAGAACCAGTTGGCGGTCGCTACCGTTGGCGGTGTGATTGGCAGTTGGGCGCCGCCGCGGCTCTGGGGCCTGCAGATCCGTTATCGCACGGGTGCTTATTAACCACTGGAAACGCAGGAGAAACATCAGATGGTGTTATCAGTATTTTTGCGAACCAGCATGATCTTTGTGTTGCTGGCCGCACCAGCTTTCGGTGATGGACCAGCCAGGAGTAATCCGGAAGGCCAGGGTATGTCGACAAAGCGATTGGATCAGGTTCGTGTCCTGAATGAGAGTTTGACGAGAAGCGGGCGTGTCCCGGGCATTGTTACGCTGGTAGCTCGTAACGATAAGATCGTTTACGAAAACCGTTCGGGTGTCCGCGGTGTAGACGATAACCAGCCCATTGCCATGGACGATATTTTTCGGATCTATTCCATGTCTAAACCCATCACAGCAGTTGCGATCATGCAGTTGTATGAGAAGGGTAAGTTTCGACTCCAGGACCCAGTCTCAGAATTTGTGCCCGAACTCAAGGAGCTCAGTGTTTACGACGATGGTGAGATAAGACCTGCAAAAAGCGAGATGACAATGCACCAGTTGCTCACGCACACGGCAGGGTTTTCTTATGGTTTTGATCCCGGTCATCCGGTGGACAGGATGTATCTTGATGCAGAGTTGTGGGCGGCCGAGGACCTCGATGATTTTGTAAAACGCCTGGCGCCGTTACCGTTGAAATTTGATCCTGGTGAGTCCTGGGAGTATTCACTTGCTGTTGATGTCACCGGTCTGATTGTGGAACGGCTTAGCGGGCAGAAGTTTGATGAGTATCTTGAGGAGCACATCTTCAACCCGCTGGGCATGGTGGATACGGCGTTCAGTGTTCCGGCCGGCAAAAAGCATCGCCTGCTGCCGAATCATGTTTTTAATCCTGAACTGGACAGGGCGGTGGCGATTGATGGCATCTTCGAACACTTTCCGCAGGCAGCGGAGATGTTCTACGAGAACTGCCGCGCGATGTGTGATCATGAAGATGTGACGCTCTACTCCGGCGGTTCGGGTCTGGTCTCAACGGTGCACGACTACTTGAGATTTGCGTTGGCCATGCGCGACGGGGAGCTTGAGGGTGCTCGAATCCTGAGCCCGAAGACTGTCAATTTCATGCGTAGGAATCACCTGAAAGAAGGCCTCGTTCCAGCATCACCGCTCGCCAGAATTACTTTCAGGAGCAGCGGCTGGGGGATCGGGTTCTCGGTGCTATCAGACCCGACGGCGCTCGGTGTGATGAGTAGCGTTGGTGATTATTCCTGGACAGGCGGTGGTGGCACCGTCTTCTGGATTGACCCTGTCGAGGACATCGTTGTGGTCAGCCTGATGCAGTTAATGGGTACCTGGCCTTCCTACCAGTGGGAATTGAGAGTGGCGACCAATCAGGCGTTGATCGAGACTAACGAGTAGATATCCCTGGTTTTTCAGCGTTGCGTGCTGTCATGATGCCCGTCGTGGACCTGTGAAGACTC
This sequence comes from Pseudomonadales bacterium, assembly GCA_963921285.3. GTDB lineage: Bacteria > Pseudomonadota > Gammaproteobacteria > Pseudomonadales > Azotimanducaceae > UBA9659. The sequence continues at coordinate 2,069,845 of CAWUFD020000015.1, read as the reverse complement.
GGCGCGGTAACCATGCTGTTTGCGATAGTTACTGGGCGTCTGCTCAAACTGCGCCTGGAACGCGCGGCGAAAATTGGCGTAGTCGCTGTAGTCCAGCCGGTGTGCGATTTCCTCGATACTGAAATCAGTGTTTAGCAGATATTCCTGTGCTCGCTTCATCTTGGTGTTAAGCAGCAGTTGACGGTATGAAATGCCCTGCTTTTGAAGACCCCGCCGTAACGTTCGTTCACCGATATGCAACTCATCACAGACCTGGATGAGACTTGGAAAGCTTTCCTGGCTGGCAAGAAGAATAGCCTCAACCCTGGCAACAAGTTGTGCATCGTCGTCTGTGGTCGGGAACATCTGGTTCAGCTGTTCCTCGTAGTATTGATGCATCACGGGATCACTGGAGACAAACGTCTGGAAAATGTAGTCCCTCGGCATATGCACCGCGGTCTCCGATGCACTAAACACGACCTGGGATCCAAGCACTTCTTCGTAGCTTTGGCTGTGATCGGGTGCGTCATATTCGAAGTAAAATTCTATCTCCAGTTGTTTGCTCCCGAGCAGCAGGCTGAAACCTCGCATCAGTGTGGCTGCTGACAACTCAACGTGCGCCTGGAAGGAACGATGTGTGCTGTCAGCTGCGCTGATGGGTAGTTTGAGCCACCTTCGGCCGTCCGAGGCTTCAAACACCTTTGCGGGTGAAGCAGGGACGTCCTCTGAACCAAACGCATAAAGGCCATGTAGCTTCGGGATCAGTTCAGCAAAGTTCTTTGCTGTCAGTATCCAGTTGCTTAGCTCCAGGTGGTAGTTGTGAACGCTGTAACTGTCTCCAAGCCTCAACCAGAAGTCGGCTGAGACCGGCAGTGCCATGGCAAGTTCATAAACTTCCAGGAGCTTGGCCGCATCGATCCTCGAGTTGTGATCGCCCAGTGTGGAAAAATCCAGTGGTAATGCAGCGTTGAGGCCAGAGCAATCGATACCTTCGTTCTCAAGCGTCCGAATCAGATGAATAACCCCTCCAGATGGAACCATCCGCCGGGTGTGATTGATCTCAGGTGCAGTCGTCATGGATTTCTCTGGCCTTGGTGAACCAGCTCGCCGTCGATCATACCCTTCGATCGTTTTTTCCTACAAGATGGCTAACGATCTGTTCGAGGTGTCGACGGTGGCGTGAGGGTTCTCCGACTATTTCTTGGTCGGTGGCAGCTCCGCATAGGCACGGTCGAGGGCAGGATCATCTTTGGCAAGGTTACGCAGCGGATCCCACAGCATCTTGTGAACCGTCGGAACACCGGGTGTGTCTTTCAGAAGGCTGAAACCACCCTCATACTTTTCCCCACGGGCCTGTGCGCCACTGAATACCCAGTCAATGTAGCCTTGTTCCTCTTCACTAAGGGCGGCGTCAAGGGGCTGGGCCAGGCCACCACGAAGTGCTGCGCCGAGGAACTGGTGTGCTTCGATAACGCGACCGGGAATGCTGGAGCCGACGTGATCTGCCCAGCGAACCAGGTGGTATTCATGCCGAATGTCATGATCCCAGAGGACACGGTGCATGAACTCGGCGCCGTCGTGCAGGTTGATGTAGTCCTGGTCACCAACCTCCAGGTAGATTTCGAGACCTGATTCCCTGATGGCATCCGCATTTCGGTAAGCAACGGTTGCAGGGTTATCAGCAAGCCATGCCTCTTCATCTACTGGATTACCCCAGACCAGCTGCTCACCTTGCGGGATTCGATACCAGGTGTTTCTTTTGCCATAGGGCATTCGGTCAAGTGAAGGTTCGATAGCGGGTTCCATTGGCGCAATGGCAAGGAAGCGTTCAGGGTTTTTAAAGGCAATCTTGAGCGTGCCGTATCCGCCCATGGAGATACCGGTCATGATGGTCTTCTCAGGCGAGAGGCTGCTGCCAAATTCCTGGTTGGCCCACGCAGGTAGTTCTTCAATCACGAACTGTTCCCAGGCACCTCGATACCAGCTACCAGGACCGGAGGAAAATGACACCATGACAAGCGGTGGCAGGTCACCATCATCCCAGAGCTTCTGCCATATCGGCAGCATGGCGGTCATCGAGAGCCGGTCCATACCGCCGCCGTGGAGATGAATAAGTAGCGGTAACTCCTCATCACTCTTTTTGAAACCGGGCGGCAGGATGACGGACATGGGTACTGTTTTACCCATGACCTTCGACTCAAGTTCTAACAGGTGTGCTGTAGCTTCAGAATCTGATGATGCCATTGTCAAACTCGCTGATAGTGAAAAGAAAGTCAGGAAAGATAGTAACAAGATACGTACGAGCCCATTGGATCGTGCGCCGGGTCCTGAGTTTTGGTGTGGGTTTTGGTAACTGGTAACGCTCATTTAGTTCTCCTCGTTGCTGTGTTCGATGATGATCAGGGGGCAGCCCTGTTAACCGCATCGATGTAGATCGATGGAAACAGTCGGCTTAACCGGTCGTCACGCTTCGCATCGCGGCCGACAGTGATCTTTCGTTTTTTCTTCCTGATACCTTCTAGAATGATGTTTGCTGCTTCCTCAGGTGAAAGGCCCATCTGCTTAAAGGCATCAGCCCACGCGGCCTGCTGCTGGTCCGTCAGCGCCGTGCTAACGATGTTGCCTTGTCGCCTGGCATTCTCCACGATGTCTGTGCCGATATGGCCAGGGTGTATGCAGGACACTGTGATGTTGCTTCCTTTTAGTTCCTGGGCAAGAACCTCCGTAAAGCCACGGATTGCGAATTTTGAGGCGCAATAAGCCGACTGGTTCTTGAGTGGGTAGAGGCCGAATACGCTCGACACGTTGGCAATGAATGCCTCTGGTCTCTCTTTCAGCAGAGCGAGGAATTCCTTGCTGCCGTAAACCATGCCCATGAAGTTAACGGACATCACGTTGTTGATCTGCTGGTAAGAGAGATCTTCCACCGTGCCGCTGCAGGTCACACCGGCGTTGTTGATAATGCCGTCGATGCTTTCATGATGCTGGATAACCTCACGCCTGAACGCTTCCCATGCTTTGAGGTTGCTGACATCGAGCTGATGAACAGTACATTGCTGAGATGGTGCCAGGTCCAGACAGGACCGGGTTTCATGTGCGCTGGCAATGTTTATGTCAGCCAACGCAAGCGATGCGCCACTGCTGGCACAAGCAATCGCAAGCGCGCGACCGATACCAGAGGCTGCACCAGTGATGATGATGGTTTTACCTGAGATGTTCATTGCTGGTACACCAGCGCATCTTCATCGAGGTCGTAGTTCGGCATCTGGTCTTTCTCTTCGTAATAATCAGGTGAGAACTTCCATGGTTCGTGATCACCACTTTTAGGCATACGATGAACACCACGGCTCATGTAACCGGGGTTGAATTCTTCTTCGGATATCCAGCGGTTCTTCTTCATGCAGGCATCTTGCGGTCGCAATGTAGGTGTGACGACGCTCGCCTGCGTTTCATCCATGTGATTCAACAGTCGGCTTAGATACTCACCAACCAGGTCAACCCGCATCGTCCAGCTCGTGCGCAGATAGCCGAACACAAACGCGAAATTCGGGAAACCGGAAAGCATTAGGCCGCGATAGGTAAAGCTGTCACTGGGGGATGTTGGTTCACCATCGACTGTGCAGGTGATGCCGCCGACTGATAACACGTTGAACCCGGTCGCGGTAATGATGATGTCAGCCTCGAGCTCCTCACCTGACTTCAGCAGGATGCCGTTAGCCGTGAATCTATCGATATGATCGGTGACGATGCTCGCTTTGCCATCGGTCACTGCCCTGAAGAGGTCCGCATCCGGCACGTAGGCAAGACGTTGCTGCCATGGCCGGTAGCTCGGTGTGAAATGCTGCCTGGTGATGTCTTCGCCGACATGCTCGCGCACTACTTTCAACAATTCCTCTTTGATGATCTCGGGATACAACGCAGAGTTGTGCTGAATTTCTTTCTGGGTCTGCAGCAGGTCGCGACGAACAATTTCGTGAATCCACGCTTCGGGTACTTCAAGTGCCCTCAACCGATCCGCCAGCTCGTTCCGGTTTTCTCCCGTCCAGAAATAGGTAGGCGAGCGTTGCAGCATGGTGACGTGTTCGCAATCGTCGGCAATGTTGGGGATCAATGTTGCGGCGGTCGCCCCCGAACCGATGACAACTACTTTTTTGCCATTGAGTTCGATGTCGTCCGGCCAGGTCTGGGGATGAACGATGCGGCCCTGGAACTGATCCATGTCCTGCCAGTCAGGTGTGTAACCTGCCGCATGATCGTAGTAGCCACCGGTCCAGATGAAGAAATCACAGGTGATTTCGATCGTGGCACCCGTATCTTTCTGCAGCACTTCGAGGCGCCAGTGGCGCTGCTCGCTGGACCAGTGTGCGGCTGTGATTCGGTGCTGGTAGCGTATGTGCGCATCCAGTCCGTCGTCTTCGATCACCTCTTTCATGTAATCGAGAATGAGGTCTGCTTCCGCAATTGGTGCGCCCGTCCACGGCTTGAACGCATAGCCAAATGTGTAGAGATCACTGTCTGAGCGGATGCCCGGATAGGTATGTGTTACCCAGGTGCCGCCGTGAGTCTCTTTTTCCTCAAGTATCAGAAACCGCCTGGTCGGGCAGTTCTCTTTCAGGTGGTGCGCAACACCGAGGCCTGAAATGCCAGCACCCACCAGTACAACATCAACATGTTCCGCTTGGCTCATTGCAAATTTCTCCGGGTCATCAATCGTCATATTAAGCGCAAGGTTAAGTAACGTTGCCTGCTGGTTCGATTGCAGATCACGCCAGTGTTTTGATAATTTAGGCCGCGATGGCGCAGGAAGATAACTCAACAACAATCATCGCAACTGGAAACCTGGCATCTGCCCAGCGCACCATTGGGGGAATCCTCGGACAGTTGGATGCGGCTGGTGTAGGTAGGGAGGCTGCCCTGCGAATCCTTGGTGACGTCGGCGTCCCGGCTGTTGCTTATGACGATCCGTCATTTCCTATCTCGTTGCAGCAGGACTTCGAGTTGCTGAACGAAGTCAGGAAAAAGCTACCGGTCAATGTCTCGCTTGAGGTCAGGTTGTTCAGCCTGATGCGATTCATGCGTGCCAATATGTTTGGTGCGCTGGGTCTTGCGTGGCAGAGCGCACCTACGCTGAGGGATGCGATGCGTGCCGTTTTTGACTACCCCGAAGCAAGTTGGGGAAGGTGTCATATGACCCTCGGGACCTCGAGCACCGAGGCGCGTATGGAATATCACCTCGATAAGCGAGTCCTTCCACTGACCGACGCTGAGGAGCTTGATGCCACGGCGAAGTATGCACTGTTGCTTGAGATAACAGCCGGCGCAGGTGTCACGCTGGATGTTGCATCTGATAGAACATTGCTTGTCAAAATCCAGTTGCCCTTCGATGAACCCGACGACTGGTCCCTGGTTTCAAAGCGGTTGCGATTTCCGGTCGAGTTTGAAGCGCCTGTTGCAGCTATCGTCTACAAACCGGAGTTTCTCGAGCACATACCCAGGCGCTCGCACGATGTGAGTTTTCGCCTGGCAATGAAGCTCGTGGGAAAAGAGTCTGCGCTGCTTTCTGAAGACAGAACCTTTGCAGAGCAGGTGGTCCGATGGCTATGGGCATCCTCGCCCCCATTGAAGAAACCTGAGATCGCGAAACTGCTTGGGGTTTCTGAGCGGAGCTTTACGCGACAGCTGGCGAACGAAGGCACCTCCTACAATCAGCTGTTTTCTGAAGTGCAGTCGGAACGCGCCAGAAATCTCCTCGGCAATCCCAAGCTCACTGTTTCTGAAGTGGCCTACCGGCTTGGCTACGCAGATCCTGCTGCGTTCACGCGAGCTTTTGCGAGCTGGACGGGGACAACTCCCTCCAAGTGGCGGCTTCGCTGATCAGAAGAGCCAGCTTGGCCTGAACTATCAAGAGACTGGCGCGATGTGCCATCGCCCACATGTACCTGCCTTCTCTGCACCTTTCAGAACTGACTAACGCAGCCCTCGAAACCGAGACGCTGTAACGGTGTGGTTCAGATTGTCCGTAAATGACTAATCAGCGGCGTTTCATCACCTACTTAGTTGTTGTCACAACGGCGAGAATTTTGCGATCTGCAGCCCTCTCTTTTTGGAATAAGTATGGATATCAATATTCACAACATTGGTCCTGAGATCAAAACGCTGGGACTGGAGCAGTACGTTCTCCAGCTTGAGCTGGACGGCCTGACGATCGTGCCCCCGGAGGTGACAGGATTTACCGGACAGGCCATCGACCGTGCCGTAGATCTGTTGCTGGCGGACTCCGCCAACATTACCGGCAGTGAATTTACCCTCGATAACGGACCCAAGGACGAACTTGAGTGGTCTGCACCACCTTTTGGTTTACACCTGGGTGACCTGAAAGCTGCGGGTGAGATTGGCGAGGTGACCCAGTTTCAGCTTCAGTCCCTTGCCAGCAGGGACCGTGTGTTTCGTGACATGGTGATCAACCCGGTTGCGCTCGCACTGGTTGAGCACACGATGAAAGTACAACCGATGCTGAGTAGCAGTAACGGTTTTGTTAAGTGGAAAGGCGCATTTGGCTACGGCAACAATCTGGGCCTGCACTCTGATCAGCTGCAAGTTCCCATGCCCTGGGGCACAACGTCTTTCAACACGAATGCAACGTGGTGCCTGACCGATTATTCGAAGGAAGATGGCGCGCTGGCCTATGTACCGGGTTCTCATCGTGAATTTGGCAGGCCACCAGCTGATGCTCACGAACGGGCGGTGGCAGCAGAAGCACCTCGGGGCTCATTAATCCTCTTCCATGGTGCGACCTGGCACGGTGCTTATCCAAGAACGAATGCTGGTATGCGTCTGACGGTGTCGAACTATTACTGCCACCCCTGCATCCAGCCCCAGGAAGATCTGAAACATGGCTTCGAAATTGAGCTGGCCGAAGATTCCGATAACCCGGCGCTGCTCAGGCAGATTCTTGGCCTCAATAATCCCGCACCTTACCCGACGACGGACAACACAGAGCGGGTGAAGTACGGCATGGGTTGGTTCCCGCACGTCAAGGGAAAACCCGCACACGAAATCAAACCGCTCATTGCCTGAACCACAGGTGCAACAGATCAACAGGAGGAGAAGATGAAAAAACTAAACGCTGTAATTCTTGCAGGTATCACTGGCATGGTGGGTTGTATCCCTACCACGGTCTTCGCTGCCGAAGAGTCCCTCGTCATTGAGGAAATTATTGTCACTGCACAGCGTCGTTCACAGAGCATTCAGGATGTTGCCAACTCAATTGTTGCTGTTTCCGGCTCTGACCTTGATGACCTGAACAAAACAAATTTTGAGAGTTACCTCACGTCCATTGGCGGCGTAGGTTACACGCAGAGTGGCATTGGCTCTGTAAAAGTAGGTATTCGGGGCGTCAGCGCCATTACCCAGGATGAATATGGTTTTGCATCAACTGTATCCGCAACGGGTCTATATCTTGATGACGTCGCAATCCAGGGAGCGGGTGCGCTACCTGATATCAACCTGTATGACCTGGACAGGGTAGAGGTGCTAAAAGGACCCCAGGGGACGCTCTATGGTGAAGGTGCCATGGGCGGAGCCATTAAAATGATACTAAACAAGCCTGACCTGTCGAACTTTGAATTCAAAGGTGAAGTGTCGGCGCTGGATACGAAGAATGCTGATATGGGTCACCAGGTTCGCGGGGCGATCAATATTCCAATCAGTGCGGACAAGCTCGCTCTGCGGGTTGTTGCAAGCCAGTCAGATAAAGCCGGTTGGATCGACAATGTGGTCACCGGTGAGGACGGTGTCAATGAAAGTGAAAGCACAGCAGTGCGCGCCAGCCTGCTTGCCCAGCTGTCAGACAACTTCTCAGCAGAACTTCTGGTCATGCATGACGAACAGGAACTTAAAGGGCTCGCGCAGGTTGTTAACTCACTGGGCGATCTTGAAACCAGTCTGCTTGAAGACGAGTTCAGTGAAACTGAAATAGACCTGTACGCGCTGACGCTCAAATATGATTTCGGTTTTGCGGAACTGACCTCTGTCAGCTCATGGTTTGAAAAAGAGAAAGCTTATTCCCAACGAGTACCTTTCTCGATGGACGAGTTTATTTTGCCCTTACTCATGTTGCCACCGGTTGGTTTCTCCAACTACGAAACGCTTAGCGTACATGACGAATCTGAAACGCTGTCTCAGGAAATCAGGCTGGTCTCTGCCGGTGATGAGCGACTCGACTGGACCATTGGTGCCTTCTACCGTGACAGGGATCGCGATGTCTGCACGCCGTACGACAGCCCGGCAACGCATGATTTAAACGCCCTGTTGAACGTGATCGGCCTTGGTTTCCTTGCTTTTCCGCCTACAACTTTTGACTGTCCGTTCCAGCCTGCTTCCGGGCTCGATTCCTTCGTGAGGACAGCTACTGAAACGTTTGAGCAAACTGCGGTTTACGGCGAGGTTAACTGGGAGATGTCCGACACGGTTGAGTTGACCCTTGGCGCTCGTTACTTCGATGAAGAAGTTGAGTTTGTTGATGACGAACATGCCTTTGGGGTACTCGCATTCCTGACTATTCCGCCGACCAGCAGCAAAACCGATGATGATGACGTGTTGCTGAAAGTGGGTATCAACTGGTCACCTGATGAAAATCAGCTTTACTACTTCAACATCGCGGAAGGTTTCCGATCTGGTGGATCAAACCTCAATGCAACGATATCAACCGAACCTGATCGGTATCGTGCTTTCGAGTCTGATGAACTCATCAATTACGAACTCGGTGCAAAGACCACATGGCAGGAAGGACGGCTGACGCTGAACGGCACGTTGTTTTACTCTGATTGGAGCAACATCCAGGCTAATGTCACGGTACCTGCGATCACCACACCAACGGTTAACGTATTGACGGACGGAGGTGATGCGGAGGTGTCCGGCATCGAAGTTCAGCTGAACTACCTGCTGAACGACAATTGGTCTGCTGGTTTTTCGGCCACGTCACAAGAAGCCGAATTCACCGATCCTGTGCCGGGTGCAAACATTGTTAAGGACTCTGCGCTACCGAACGCACCTGACCTGACCGCTTCGGGATTTTTGAGCTACAGCCGTTACCTGGAGTTTGGCGAATTCTTTGCTCACCTGGAGTATCGCTACGTGGATGAACAGCGGACCGCCGTTCAACCCGCGGTTCCTCTGTCACCGCTCTATGACGACAGTATGACGATCCTCGACAGCTACACCATCGGGAATCTCACCGTGGGGTTGAGGGCGGAGAAGTGGTACGTCACGGCTTTTGTGCAGAACCTGCATGATGAACGTTATGGTGTCGATCACGGTGTGTATCGTTCATTCTTTGTGGGTGGTGGAACGCCTGACCTCACCGCAGTTGGGACGCCGCGCACAGTAGGTTTAACTGTTGGTACCAATTTTTAAGGCTCCCTCGCCGCCCGGTGGTCGGTGATGTAGACCGGCTGCCGGGTGGTACTCGCCGGTGGTGCTATGCAGGTTATGGCCACCGCTACGGCTACATTAAATAAGTCAGAGGCAAAAACATGGCGCAGGTAACGACAGCTGCTGGTGATATCGCAGGGATTGATTCGGATGGTATTCACGCGTTCAAAGGCATCCCGTATGGTGCGCCGATTTCCGGTGAAAATCGATGGCTACCACCCCAACCCCCGACACCCTGGACCGACGTCAGGGATGCGACCCGATTCGGAAACATCTGTCCGCAGGAAGCACCCCCTAACAAGTGGCTGGCAGGACTTGCCGGTAAAAAGTTCATGGAGACGCTGTGGAAGGATGAAGTCCATGCGGATGATTGCCTGAATCTCAATATATGGACGCCGACACTGGACGCGGGCGCGAAACTCCCCGTCATGTTCTGGATTCATGGTGGGTCTTTTGTGACTGGCTCAGGTTCATTGCCGATTTATGACGGTACCAACCTTGCAAGAAAGGATGTTGTTGTCGTGTCGATTAACTACCGACTCGGTCTCATGGGTTCTTTTGCTGCACCCGGGATGTTTGAGGGTGACTTTTGTGGTCCGAATCGAGGTTTTGAGGATCAACTTGCGGCGCTGCGTTGGGTGCAGCAGAACATATCTGGATTTGGGGGTGACCCCGGCAACGTTACCATCTTTGGCGAGTCCGCTGGTGGGCAAAGTATTGCGGTGCTTGTCGCAAGTCCGGCATCAAAGGGACTCTTTCAGCGCGCAATCGCTCAGAGTGGAACGCCGGAGTTCTGTGGTGCGATAGCTGATCATGAACCCTATGCCCGCGATGTTCTTGGTGCACTCGGTATCAAGCCGGGCGACAGGGTCGCAATGTCAGCCCTCACTGGGAAAGATACGGTCGAGGCGATGAAAGTCGCGCGCAAGTTGCTTGCTGCCAAAGATGCAGAAGAGAAGTACGGTCAGATGGTTGTACATAGCAATATTGGTTGCATACACGGTACTGAGTTCATGCCGGTTCATGTGCTGGATTCCCTGAAGCAGGGAGTGGCGCGCGATATTGATCTGATGATCGGCACGGTGCGCGAAGATGGTCGATTGTTTCCGCTTGTAATGCCCGGGCCAGAAGCGTTCGCAGCATGGCTGTGTATGAAGTTCTTCAAAAACCTGGTACTGCCGCGGAATCAACCCGACCTGGTGTACGAGCGATACAGGCAAGCGATGCCTGAAGCCACCAATGCCTACGTACGTGGCCAGATTATGACGGACTGTGTATTCCGCAGGGGTACGGTGAGAGCGGCGGAGATTCACGCAGAATCAGCACCCGGTCGAACCTTTCTCTATCAGTTCAATTGGTCATCCCCGGTGCCAGGGATTGGCGCGATGCATGGTATTGATGTGCCTCTCACGAACCAGAACCTTGAAGCGTTTGAACCTATCCTTGGGGATATCGAAGCGTTACGTGAGCTGGCAGACACCATCAGTGATGCGTGGGTGAACTTTGCCAGGACAGGTGTGCCGACAGCTGATATGCCTGACTGGCCTGCCTTTGACGCAACCCGTCGAGCAACGATGATCTTTGATAACAGGATTGAAGTGCAATACGACGTGGATAGCCACCTGAGAAAAATCTGGTACGGCTAACTGTTTGACGTTTTACTCTTCTACAGAGGCCGCAGCTGTGCGTGCGGCGAGATCCGCAGGAGAGATGCCGTCAACTGCAGCAAGGAAGTTGATTTCGACCGCAGCAGTGCGATAGGGGATGGCACTTTGATATTCCTCTGAATAATAGAACGCCTTCGATGCCTGCATGGAAGGAAACTGTTCAATGGCAACAAATGTAGTGCCCTCCGGGAAACTGCCCTCAAGCAGTTCCACCTGCTTGCCCAATTCACCACCACCAATCGGTTGCAGTCCCGTCTTCAGTGCTATGGGCGCTGCTCGCTTTGCGTATTCCGGGTCCATTGGCTTGTCAGTCGTGGTGCCGCAGACCAGCAGATACGCACACTTTGAGTTATCTGTCATCGTTTCGCTCCCGTTATTGTTAAGAAGTATTCAAATCAGTCGAAAATGCCTATTGGCTGCGTTGCCAGTTTCAAGTAATCCGGACCTTCCTCACGCCAGCCTGTAAAGACGTTTTCTCCCATCAGTTGCGCGAAGCGTGGCTCGTTTGCATAACGTTCAAAAACGGATTCGTATCTGGTTTCGCGTCGCTGTTCCTGCGTTGCGATATGCGGCCTGCAAAAATAGGCCGCGAGGTTGATGCGCGTGCCTGGCAGCTCCCTGCGCCAGCCGCCATGCCATGTGTTACCGTGGAAGATCACCGCGTCTCCCGGTGCGATATCCATCGTCACAGCACCGGCTGGTACCTGCCAGTCGAGCGCATCCACAGTATCTGCGTCTGGCTGCTGAGCGATGATTTCGGGGAACGTCTTCCCATCCGCTATCCAGCCTTCCTGTGGCGACGGGTGGCGGTTTTTTCGGTGACTGCCCGGCGTGATAACCAAAGCGCCTTCGTCGCGGCTATAAGGTGTAAGTGCATAGTTGCAGTTGGCAACAAGAGCGACGTCTGAAAGCCCGACGTGTGCTGAATCACTGTGCATCGGCAGAGGTAACCCTCCTGGACCCCTGAAGTGACTGCCCATTGAAGACAGCACACAGCTTTCTCCAAGCAGGTAAGTGATCAGGGCGAGTGGTCTGGGTTCCAGCAGAATCTCAGGGAAAACAGGATCGTCGAACATCAGGTAGTGTTGATAATTCATCCCATGAAAATCTGCGCTGCTCGCAGTTTCTGGATTAATCTCTCTGCCCGTTTCCCTTTCCACTCTGCGCAGGATCGCTGCCTTGGCGCGTTCAATTCGATCCTCAGAGAGGACGCCTGGAACAATGGTGTAGCCCTCGGTGACCAGTTCTCTCAGGTTATCGTTGAGGTCCAGCGAGTCGATCTCGTTGAGGATTCTTTCCCTGGCTGCACTGTCTTTATCTAGTGCTCTGGTCGGTGCAGTGTTCGCTTTCATTGGCAACCCTTGTGATAGTAATCATGATTTCAATGATGCGATCCGGCCTTGAAACCGTCGAGGTTGTGATCGGCATGCAATTAGGTCATTTGCGGACAAGTCGTGCCTAGTGCAGTTTCGGCAATAATGGCCCGAATTATCAAAAGATTGGCGTGACTCATCATCGTGGTTGACGACGGATCGGCCTATTCTTGCAACTCAAAAATTAATCGATCGCTTCGATGCTGCGTTCGATCATGCAGAGAGGGGGCATATGACAGAAGTAGAAATTCGCGGTGATGTGACACCAGGATTTGAATCAGTGCGAGACGCCTTTGCTGCAAATTTCAGGGATCATGGTGAAGTTGGCGCTGCCTTGACGGTGTATGTGAATGAAGACTGTGTTGTTGATCTGACCGGGGGTGTAGCAGACCAGGCAACGGGGCGAGCCTACGACGATGACACCCTGCAGATCGTGTTCTCGTCTACCAAGGGTGCGGTTGCGATATGTGGTCACCTGCTTGCACAACGTGGTTTGTTGGACTTTTCTGCGCCAGTCACTTCCGTCTGGCCTGCCTTTGGTCAGCACGGCAAAGAGGGCACTACCATTGCTGATCTCTTCAGCCACCGCGCTGGTGTCCCTGCGATTGATCAAGCACTCAGTCTCGATGAGATTCTTGCGGTGGACCCGGTCATCAAGGCGCTTGAAGATACAAACCCGGCATGGAACCCCGGTAGCGAACACGACTATCACGGCATGACCTATGGCTGGCTTGCGGGAGAGATTGTGAAACGAATCGATGGACGAAGCATCGGGCAGTTTTTCAATGAAGAAATTGCCAAACCGCTGGGACTCGAATTCTATATTGGTCTTCCTGAAAGCGAGGTGCCGCGTGCGGCACCAGTGATCGCAGCAAACTACGAGTCCGCCAATATCAACGCACCGGAAGCGGATCCTGAAGCGCTCAAACAGCTCGGTCAGTTGACGGCTGCATACATGGACCCTGACTCGCTGACATTTCGTGCGATGAATATGCACGGTGTGTTTGGTCTGGAGGATGATGGTCAGATAACGTGGAACTTGCCGAAAGTTTGGCAGGCGGAAGTGCCTGGCGCGGGTGGTATCACGAATGCGCGATCGTTAGCCAAACTATACGCGGCCTGCGTTGGCGAGGTTGATGGTATCAGGCTCCTGAACGACGACACGATCGCGAAGGCATGTGTGGTTCGTTCAAGTGGTCCGGACAATATCCTGTTTGTTCCCACTGCATGGGGACTCGGTTTCTTTACGCCATCCATTTTTGCGCCGATGCTGGGTGAAGGGAGTTTTGGCCATGCTGGTGCAGGTGGTTCTCTCGGTTTTGCCAATGATGGCAGCGCCGGTGCGCGGGTTGGTTTCGGTTATGTAATGAACCAGATGGGTCATAGCCTTTCCAACGATGTCAGGCCGGCTGGCATTATCGAGGCGTTGCGCGGCTGTATCAGCTAGCGATCCGCCCCAGCCTTCTTCAGACGGACAATCCTGTCACCGGCAAAAGTACCCATTAATAGCTCATCGCCGGTGTCCGTTGCCACCGTGACACCGCCCAATGGAGCGCCTCGATGTTTGATGAGCGTCTCGCGACTCATGTCTGCTGGATCAATCTTGACGATTTCGTAGGCAAAGCCACAGGCACCAGCCTCGAGTGCCTGGCATGCCATACTTTCGCCAAGTGTGTCGGTGTGGGAGGCAACCAGCAGGTAGCCATCCTGTGACCATGTCGAATTGTCAGGTCCCTGGGCCGCTGTAGTTGCAACAACCTCGCCTGAATCGAGATCAAGTTTGCGGACTTCGCCCGCGATATACATGTTAATGAACAGGAACTTCTCGTCTTGCGACATTTCAATACCGTTGGGCATAGGCCCGTCACTTCCGGGTACTTTCGTGAAACCCTCGTCACTGCGCCAACGGTAAACATGGCCGATATCCGAACCCAGCAAGCTGGCTCGCAGCATCGCTGACAACTGTGCGTCCTTCGGCATCATGTGTGTGACATAGAAGCTGCCATCAGGTTTTGCCACCACGTCGTTAAAGTATGAGGGCGGCGGACCTTCAGCGCAGCCTCGCCAATGTAGCGTCGCCGCGTCATCCTTCATTTGTACTTCAAAGAACTCGATAGACTCGCGCAGACCATGGTTAACGACAAGCAGGGACCAGCGACCATCGTCGCGTTGGACAAGATCAATACCGTGTGGCGCAAACGCATCAGCATCCGGGGGCGTACACTCAGGGTCACCCCAGTCTCGAACATCGTCGTGTGGTCTTGGGAAGAGCGTTTCGATGCTGGCATCATCGAGAGTGTATCTGACGATATTCCCGGCCTTTGATCCGTCCATTGCACCAAACTGGCTGATGATGGCCTGCTCGCCCGTGGGTAGTGCAACAATGTCTTCCGGGTTCTGGAATCGGCAGTCCGGGGCCATGTCATCCTTTTCAACACAATCCAGTATCGGCGTCGGCGAGTCGCTGCTGCACGAAGTGACCAGGAACAGTAAGGCGACAAATGGAACAACACGAAGATTCATGACGGTGCCTCTGGATGATTGAAAGGTAGGATTCAGGCGACATCATAGTCTCCCGAGACGAATCGTGCAGAGTGCGATCGCCTGTAACGAGCGAATGATCTAACCGGCGCTGTTTGGCAACGCCTGCCCTGCGTTTGCAGAACGCTCCTTTCTTTCCATGATCATCGAGAGCAGGCAGGGGATAAAGGTCAGTGTTACCAGCGATGAAAACAGCAGGCCAAACAGGACGATGGCACCGAGGCCCCTGTACAGTTCCGTGCCGGAACCGGGGAAGAAGACGAGGGGTGACAGGCCGATGACTGTGGTGATCATCGACATCATGATAGGTCTCACCCGTGACTCAACGGCGTCCAGCACTGCCTCCCGCGCGTTCTTACCGACCTCGTGAAAATTACGTAGCGCTCTTTCCACGATCAGGATCGGGTTGTTCACGACGGTGCCGATCAGAACGAGGAATCCCAGCATCGTGATCAGGTCAAATGGCTGAGTAAAACCCGCCATACCGAGGCTCGGCATCAGCGCGCCAAACATGTTCAGCAACCACAGCCCGACCAGTCCGCCGCTGATACCGATCGGGATAGAGAGCATAATCAGGAGCGGGTAACCCCAGTGAGAAAACACGGCGACCAGGAGCAGGTAGGCGATGAGTACGGCAACGGCAAAGTTCCCTGACAGGGCGGTTCGTGTGGTTGCCATGCTGTCCGAGGCGCCGCTGATATCCATGCTGACTGAGGCCGGTATCTCGCCATCAGCTTTAAGACCCGAGATGATCTCCTGGCGAACCAGGTTGACGGCTGTTTCGAGTGGAATGTCACGTGGTGGAATGATCTGCAGCGTGATGGTTCTTTCACCATTCACGCGCCGCACCGTCTCGGTGTTGACGGTCTCCCTGACATTAACAATAGATGACAATGGAACTGTTGATCCGCTCGCAGTATGTACGTTGATCTGGTCGATGCCGGAAGGCTCCCTCACCTGGCCCTGTGCCCCGTAAAGAAACATGTCGATCTTGTCGTCGCTCAGGAAAAACTCATCAACAAATGCACCATCGGCATATGCCCAGATGGTGTAACCAAGGCCTGCCGTATCTACACCAAGTTCGGCAGCGCGCTCCCAGTCAGGCAGGATCTCCAACATGGGCTGGCCCATGGTCAAATTGGATGGCACCGGCCTCACCTGGCCGCCTTCAAACAGTGTGCGTGCTTTCATGAAAGCGGTGCGACCGGCATCGTAGAGCGTCGTTAACTCCGGTGCACTGATATCGACGTTGATGCTGCGTGTACCGCCGCTGTTACCGGCAAAGATGCTGCCGCGATTGGCAAAGGCGAGCAGGCCAGGTTTGTCCCTGATGGTTTGTGAGGCCTTGGCCATCAGTGCATCAGTTTGCGCACGGTCGGCAGCCTGGATGAGATAGAACACTTGGCCTGAGCTGACAAAGGCCACGTTGCCGCTAATGGCCGGTACATCCGTTCGCCCTTCGGCAAACTCAGCCGGATCTGCACCGAAGTGCGGGTTGAAGGTGCTGTCCACCTCTTTATAGACCTTGCGCATGGTGTCGATGTTGTAACCCGGCGGGGCGAACATCAGCGCAAAAATCTTCGACTCCTCACCCTCAGGCAGGTACTCGGCGGCAGGCATCATAAATAAAAGGATTAGACCAGCCGTCGTCAGTGCGCCGCCGATCAGGCCTGCCCGCCTTCGATTGCTGGTTGTCAGCCAGGCAACAGTGGCGACGACGCGGTCCCGGAACCTCGCACCGAATCTTGTCAGGCCGGAGCTGGAAGTATCAGGTACATGCAGGAAACGGCTGCTGGCGGTAGGCACCAGGGTCACAGCAACAATAAGTGACATGACGATGGAAGCTGCGATGGCGACAGCGATGTCTGAATAAAGCTGACCGGCTTCATCCTGGATGAAGACGATAGGCAGGAACACAAACACCGTGGTGGATGTGGACGCCAGTACTGCAGGCCAAACCTCGGAGACACCATCAATGGCCGCCTGCATCTTCTGTTTGCCCTGCGAGATATGCCGGTAGATGTTCTCCAGCACGACGATGTTGTTATCGAGCGTCATGCCGATCGCAAACGCCACACCAGCTAGCGAGATAACGTTGATCGTGCGCCCGGTGATCAGTAATCCCAGGAAGGCAGCAATAGTACATATGGGTATGCCGACGGCGCCGATAAGTGTTGCACCGGCTGATCTGAGGAAAAGGAACATCACGAGTGTCGCAAGTGTCGCGCCGACAAGCAGGTTACGCCAGACCACGCTTACGGCTTCGACAACGTAAACGACATCGTCAGAGCCGAGAATGATTTCCATGCCGCGTTCGGCGAGGATGCCCTGGTTCATTTCCGCCATGGCATCAAGCACGGCATCTTTGACTTCGATAACGTTGGCGCCAACTTCCTTGCGCAGTCGCAGACCAATAACCGGGCTGCTGAACGCGTAGGCGTAACTGCGAATTTCTGCGTAGTCGAGTTCGACCTCGGCGACATCGCGAAGGCGAACGAGGGAATCTCCCTCTCTTGAGATAATGAGGTTCCGGATTTCAGCGAGCGATGTGAAACGTCCAATGGTGCGGACCAGGAAACGCCGCTTGCCGCTGTCCACGTCGCCGCCGGAAACATCCCGGTTCCTTGCACGAATCGCGTTGCGCACGTCGATCAGTTGCAGGTCGCGGAGTGCAAGTTTCTCGGGATCAACACGAATATGTATCTGGCGTTCGCCGCCGCCGGTGGCGCCAACGGCTGACACGCCGGGGACCTGCTCCAGTCTTGTTCTCACGTAATCATCAACAAAGTCCTGCTGCGTGCGGACGTTGACGTTCATAGGGTTGCCTTCAACAGGTCGCACGTTGAAAAACATAAACGGGCTGTCGCTGACAGAACTGGTGCTGATACTGGGTTCGTCGACGTTTTCGGGATAGGACGGGACTTGCGTCAGGGCATTGTTGGCGAGGATCAGTACTTCATTGATATCAACGCCAAGAGGGAACTCCAGTTCGATCTCTGCGCGGGCTGTTGATGCAACTGAAATAATACGTTCGAGGCCAGGGATTCGCCGCAGGTACTCTTCCTGTTCAACGATGATTTCTTTTTCTACGTCCTGGGGTGTGGCGCCGGGCCAGCGCGTTTCAACGGTAAGCACGCGGGCCTCAATGTCAGGAATCATTTGTACCGGCACCTGGAATACCGACAGCACGCCGAGCAGGCACAGTATCAGGATGACAACAACAACGATAATGGGCCTGGTGACAGCGAAGCGAAACATTATTGCGCCTGTGTTATCTCGTTAACAATTCGAACCCTTTGATTGGGTCGCAGGTTTTCGTTTCCTCGAACCACCGCAAGCTGCCCGGCATCAAGCCCCTGGCCGGTCACCTGGCTGTGTTCACCGCTTGCACTCTCAACCTGGACGCTGATGGATCTTGCGACCTGACCTTCGCTATCCTGCTCGACAATCCAGATCAACGTGGTGCCGTCCGCGCGTCTCACCAGGGCGTCGCTGCGAACAAAGTAGGCGGAGTTTGCTTGCCTTTGCAGTGGCAGGTTTACCCGCGCCGACATGCCCGGTGCAATCAAGCCATCTTCATTGTCGACTTCAAACCAGACAGGGAAAGTACGTGCCTGCTCAAGGCCGCGTGGCACGAGGGCGCCGATCCTGGCGTCGAAAGTCCTGCCGGGCAGGGACTCGAATCTGACTTCCGCGGTCGCTGTTTTTGCAATCTGGGGATAAAGGTGTTCCGGCACCGGGATCTCAATTCGCGCGGGGTTTGTCTCCACAAGTTCAATGACGGACGAATCCGAGCGAATCCACTGACCTACTTCCGCCCCCTTGGTGACGACCACACCTGAAAACGGTGCGGTAACGCTGTGTTGTTTTAGTCGCTGTTCCGCACGGCCTGCCTGTGCCTCAGCCTGGTCTCTCCTGGCTTCAGCAATCGCAACAGTGGTACCGGCGGTATCAAGCGTTGTCTGTGGGATA
The DNA here is from genome assembly GCA_963921285.3 of Pseudomonadales bacterium. Lineage (GTDB taxonomy): Bacteria > Pseudomonadota > Gammaproteobacteria > Pseudomonadales > Azotimanducaceae > UBA9659. The sequence continues at coordinate 2,050,881 of CAWUFD020000015.1, read as the reverse complement.
TGTCCATTGCGGTGCAGGCGCTCGGTTTCCTCGTATTTTCGCTTTGCTTCTTCCAGTTCAGCATTGGCCAGTGCGAGTTGCGCGCTTGCCGTCTGCCGCTCGAAGCTGGCAATTGCGTCATCCAGATGGAAGAGCTCGTCTCCCTTTTCAACGTTGGAGCCGCGATCAACCGACAGCGAGACGATCATACCGTCCACCTGCGCTGAGATACGCGTGATGCGCCGGGGGATTGCACTGCCGACGAGGGTGACGGTATTAACCACTTCCTCTTCAAACAGCGGCGCTACACCAACCGGCGTCGCATTATTTGCATAGACGCCCAATGGCAGCAGCAGGCTGATGGTGAAGTTGATCAGGTGGGTGTGAAAACGCATAAGCCGCATTGTAACTTAAGCCAGGGGGACTCAGGCCCCGGGTCGGGACGAGTGAGAGGAATATTGCTTATAGATACGGCGAGATAAGTCTGTTGGATTGCTGGTGCTTTGTGCCGGGTTAACCCCGGGCGTCATGAAGCAGGCGAGACGGTCTCATTAGCTGATCGACGTGCTTCTATCAGCGTACGTATCTGCTCTCCGATCTCAGGTTGATCATCGATTGCTTTCAGGAGCAGGGTGCTGCTGATGCATAAGACCCTGGCGGGTGTCCTTGCCTTGAGGCTCGCCGTACGCGGCATGTTTTCAATGACACCCATCTCTCCAACCACGGCGCCGGTGTCGACTTCCGCAATCTGGATTTCCTGGTTATCCCTGTTTGCCATGACATCGCAGGTACCTTTTAAGAGGATATATGCCGCGTCAGCTGTGTCGCCCTGTTTCATGAGGTAGTCCCCGGGTTTCAGGGATTGAATACTTGCCTCGTTGGACAGTATCTCAACGGTGCTGCGCTGTAACTTGCTGAGAATCTCATGGTGTCGCAGCAGGCGAAGCAGTTCGGTGGTGCCAACGGTGCGATTCCCAAATAGGCGAAACCGGACCTCACCCCGGATGAGCTGGAAGTTGGCTTGAATCTTCTCAGCCACAAAAGTTGCAAATGTCTCAGCGAGGTTCCGCCAGTCAAGTGGAATCAGGCAGATCATGGCACTGCCATCAAAATATCTGGGGTTATGTTGCAGGTAACACCTCGCCTCAGGTCGTTCCGTGGTCAGCCAGTACTGACGTTCTTCTGGAGTTTCAACCACCGTGCGCGGTGTTTTGAAGGCGAGCGGGTAGGCCTCGTCGAGGGGCTCCAGTCCAACCTTCGTTGCAATCGATACCATCAGGTCTTCAATCTCTGGCGGAGTCTGCTGCTTGTGGTTTGGCCAGATCACGCTCGCGAACTTGGTCATGAGGTAGTAGCTGGTGGGCTGGAGCAGTGTGCCAAAGTAATAGACTTCACTCGTGGGGCGCTGAATCTTGCTTAGTACCGAGAGTATGAAACCGAGCATCAGCGTTGAACCACCGCCTCGATACTGGTCCTTTATTGCGGCGGCTGCGCGCATGACGATGATGTCACGACCGTTGATGTTCAGTTCAAGCCGTCTCGCCACGCTATAGCCCACGGCCTCGTTGGCGGCGTTCCTGAAGATCTGTACCGTGGTAGTTGTTCCAGCCGGGGTTTCAAGGTCGGCTCTGAAAACCTCTGGGTCGGCGCCAGCCATCACCTCGTCATTTATCGGGAAGAGTTCGTCTGCGAGCGCATCTCTTTCCGCCGCAGTGAGCGGGTTTACCTTTATGGTCTGTTTCCTGACTAGAGGTGCCACGATCTATTGTTCTTTATCGGGCTGAAAATTATCCAATACATCGGATGTCATCAGCTGAGCGTATAGATAGCCCGGCGCATGGCGTTCAATGACAGCGGTCTCAGCTATCCCGATGGCGCTTTCATAGTCACTGGCAAACTGGACGTTTGGTTGCGTGGCCAGGCGCTGCAATGATTCGCCGATTGCCTCTGGTATCGCACACAAGATGAGTTGCAGTGAGTTTGGATAGCTTGTCGCAATCTGATCGATCGTGCGAACAGCAGTCGAATCCACGTAGGTGACCAGGCCCAGGTCGAGAATGATGATTTCAGCGCCAGCTGACCTCGCCTCGTCAAGCTCGTTCCTTAATCGTTCAGCACCTGCATAAAACAGTATTGCCGGCAGATGCAAGCTAGCGACTTTATCCGCGTGCGTGGAAAACAGCTTCTCCACATGGGGCGGGTGTGAGTGTCGGTCCATCCTTAGTGGTTGGCTCATCCTCGTGGTGCTGTTGGCTCCCAGGCGATAGACGAATACAAGGGCTGAAAGTAAAACCCCGGCGAGCACTGCGGCAGCAAGGTTGACGCTGAACGCCACCACCACGACGCTCAGCATGATGATTGCGCTGACTTGTTCGCTGCGGGGCAGGCGTTTCTCCCTGAACCAGGTGCCGAGGAGGCTGATGCTCCAGGGATCGAACATCTGCAAGCCAATCACTACCAGTAGTGCTGCCAGCACCACCAACGGCAGTTGTTCGACCAGTCCTGAGAGAAGCAGAATCGACAGCACACATGCAACGCCTGTGACGATGCCGACGAGGTTGCTCCTGCCGCCTACCTGGTATGCGCCGAACGTGACCGGATAGCTTGCGCTGCCCCCGATTCCACCAAAAGCCGAAGAGGCCATGTTGGCGAGGCCTTCAGAGACCAGTTCCCGGTTGCTGTTGTGCCTGTCCCCTGTAACAACGTCCATGGCGGCTGCACCCATCAGGCCATTGATAGCGTTCAGCGCACCCACGGCGATGGCGGTTGGCAAAACAACTGAGACAATCAGTGGCCCTGTGTGCGCCTCAAAGACAATGTTGTACATCGCCGGCAGCTGATCGAGTGTCGGCAGGGCACTGGGTATGGCGCCAACAGTTGCGCCTGCAATGTCTACATCAAACAGAGATCCCAGCAGGTAAAAGAACACGGTACCTGCGATGAACCCTACTAATAGTGGCGGGATACTTTTATTCAGTAGTGGTGTAGCGACCGTCATGAGCACGCAGGCAGCGGCGATCGTTACAGTGAACCAGTCTACATTCGCTTGCCCGTTGAACAATCCTGGTATGTCGCTCAGTCCACCGAGGCCCAGAATGGCCGGGATCTGGAGTATCACCATAATGATGGCTGCAGCGTTGACGAAGCCAGCCAGAGCCGGAAAGGAAACGAGGCTGATAAGCGCACCCAGGCTCATCAATCCGAGCAGCCATTGCATGAGGCCTGCAAGGAACAATGCAAGGAAGGTCAGGGTGATGATCTCAGCTGGTAGCGCATCGCCACGGGCGACCAGCTCGGCAACCATTGCGCTCATCAGCAACGCAGGAACAGGTTTAGGTGTGTTCAGAACGAACTTCGAACCGCTGCTGAGTGCCCCGATCACGAGCAACATCGCACCGCCGTAAATACCAGCGGTGACGCCAACATGGGCATATTCAGGACCGAGTGGAGCAAAGGTCAGCGTGCCAAAGACGATGAAACTGGGGATGGCGATCAGTGATAGCAGTGTGCCCGCAATGACGTCACCTTTCAGATTGTGAAAGAGTCCTCGCGGCTGAAGGTCATCTGCAGGCGCTTCCGGTGCCCGGAACTCGGCAGTGCGCTGTTGAACTGATTCTTGAAGGGTTGTTAAGGCTGCCAGCGTATCGGCGTCAATTTCGTTTGAATGGAAGATCCTGTGAGCAAGAGACGTGATTTCCTGCTCATCAACAACGCCGTCTTCCAACGCCTTATTAGTGGCGGATAACAACGAACTGTCATCTTGCTTGTCGATACAGACCATCCCTAAAACTGAGAAAGTACTCGCCATGAAAATCTACCGCGTTAGGCCCGACACATCCAGAGCTGTGCCTCCAGATTGTTGACCCATGTGCGCGTGGTAGCGGTGCTAATTGCATTGTGTTGCCACGACACGTAAGCCGGTAGACTAAGCCGATGAGAAAGCTACTTTTAATACTGCTGGGATTCAGTTCATCCTGCTTTGGCGACGTGGTCGCCGAGCGTTCCGAAACAGAAAAACTTCACGCGGTGTTTGCAGAACACTGGGATCGTGAAATGCGTGAATCGCCGATCTGGGCATCGCTCATGGGCGATCGCCGCTTCAATGATCAGTGGGAAGATCTTTCCGAAGAAGGCCGGCAAAGGCGCCGGGCGGGTGTCGTCGCTGCGTTGGACGACGTTCAATCCATTGATCGGGAACTGTTGCCAGAAGCTGAGCAAGCCAATTACGACCTGTTTCGCTACCGCTACCAGGATCGGGTGGAACGGCAGCAGTTTGAGATGGACCTGATTCCGATCAGCCAGCGCGGCGGTATCCAGACACTGGACGATATGGCGAATCGGATTCGCATGGAAACGATGCAGGACTACCTCGACTGGATTGCGAGGCTTAACAAGTTTGATCAGTTGACGCAGCAGACAATCGCCCTGATGCAGCGCGGCGTTGAGAAAGGCATTGTGCCACCGAGCATCACGATGCAGCGTATTCCTGGGCAGATTGCCAGGCAGGTTGTTGAGGATCCTGAGGCATCGCTCTTCTATAAACCGTTTAAGAACCTGCCTGACCGGTTTACCAGTGAAGAGAAATCACAAGTGCAGTCGGCTGCACGGCAGGCCATTGCCGAGAAGGTCATTCCTTCATTTGTCCGGCTGCGCGATTACTTTGAAAACGAATACCTGCCAGCCTGCAGTGAATCCATCGCTGCTGCGGATCTGCCCGACGGCAAGGCTTACTACGAATACCTGGTCAGGCACTTCACAACAACAGACCTGACGCCCGATGAAATCCATGAGCTTGGGCTGGCGGAGGTAAAGCGCAATCGAAGGGAGATGCAGGAGATTATCGAGCAGTTGCAGTTTGAGGGCAGCTTCCAGGATTTCATCCACTACCTGCGTACCGATCCGCGGTTTTACTACGAGACGCCACTCGAATTGTTTGAAGGTTATCTCGCGGTATCAAAACGCCTGGATCCACACATCCCGAAACTGTTCACACGGCTGCCCCGCATGCCTTACGGGGTCAAGAAAATCCCCGACTCGGTTGCGGCTGATACCACCACTGCGTACTACACTCGTCCGGCCGCCGACGGCAGCAGGGCAGGATACTTTTATGTGAACTTGTATAAACCTGAGACGCGGCCCAAGTACGAGATGGAGGTGCTGGCTGTCCACGAGGCGGTACCCGGTCATCACCTGCAGATTGCGTTGCAGCAAGAGCTTGAAGGCTTACCGGACTTCAGGCGCTTCAGCGGCAATACGGTTTTCATAGAAGGCTGGGGTTTGTACTCGGAGCGACTCGGCTACGACATGGGTCTCTACACCGATCCCTACTCGCGTTTTGGCCAGCTCACCTATGACATGTGGCGTGCAGTCAGGCTGGTGGTTGACACTGGGATGCATTACAAGGGCTGGTCGCGGCAACAGGCTATCGACTTTTTTAAGGAGAACGCCGCCAAAACTGAGCTCGACATCATCAATGAAATTGACCGCTACATTGACTGGCCCGGCCAGGCGCTCGCTTACAAGGTTGGCCAGTTGAAGATACTGGAACTGAGAGCCCGAGCCGAAAAAGCCCTCGGCAGTCAGTTTGACCTGCGGCATTTCCATGACAAGGTGCTGGAGGCGGGGTCTATTCCGCTCTTCATGCTTGAAGCCAATGTTGATGCATGGATTGCGAGCCAGTCAGCGAGCGTCCAATAAACTTGTGATCGTCTTAACCGGATATTGAAAATTCATGGCTGAAGAAAGAAAACGTTCAATCGCGCTGTTACTGATCGGCTTTTTTGCCATCGCCGTTACCCTTGGCGTGTTCCTGGTGCGCCTGCGGCATGCCGGACCCTACGTTATGCCAGAAGGTGGTGCGGTGATTGGCGCATGTGGACTCATAGTGATTGCGGGTTTGCTCTTATGGCAGGGCGCACCACGAGCGTTCAACTGGATCGCGATCATTGTTATGCCTGTGGCACTTTTTCCTGCGGTTTACTCAATTGTTGGTGAGTGGGAAGAGGTCATATCTATTTATGCAGTTGATGGCGAAGGCACGCAAACCAATCTCAGGCTATGGGTAGTGGACCGTGAAGACGGAACGTGGGTTGGAATGCCGCGAGATAAGGCTCTTAAGCATGAGCTGGATGGTGCGCAGCTCCAGATGCTTCGTGGCGGTGAGTTTTCCTGTGTTTCTCCCGCACTCAGCGCCGATATGGAAACCACCCGCCAGATCCATCGGATGAAAGTCGAGAAGTATCGAGCGGCACAACTCGCTGGCGCTATCGGTCTTTATCCCCTGGGGGCATCAGAAGCAACTGCGGTGCTTCGGTTGGATAGTTGCAACGGGCGAAGGGGCGAGTGCGCGATGAAGGTTATCCCGCTGGCTGCAGCTTTCCCCATCTGGGCAGCGGCAGCTTCACTTCCGGCCTGCCCGCATACCACAGGTAAAACATCGCTGGTGTGAAGTAGAACGAAACTACCGTCGATAGAAGTACACCACCTGCAATTGCCATGGCAAATGGCGGCCAGAACCCGCCGCCTGCAAGCAGCAGTGGCAGAAATCCGCCGAAGGTTGTGACAGTGGTTGAAACAATATGTCTTGAAGCTTTCACGACCACGTTCACGCCGGCCTGACGATCACCCGAAGCCGCGCCCGTGTCTTCCTTAAGCGCGGTTAGCACAATCAACGCCGCGTTGATGGACACACCGATTGAACCGATAACACCGATGAGCGCCTGCACGCCAAAAGGAAACTGGAATACGGCAAGTGAAAAGAGGCTGAGCCCTGCGGACAGGACGCAGACAATAAACGTGATACCTGATAACCGATACGAGTTGAAGGTGATGACAATGGTTGCAACGGTGAGTGCAACAATCAGGCCGATGGACGACATGAGGTTACCTGTTGTCTCAGAGCGGGCATCGGAGTCGCCGCCGATCTGCAATCGATACCCGGGCGGCAGTTCAACCGGGTCGGCTTCGAGTTCTGCGACCATCTGTTTTAACGCTTCTTCTGGCAGCACGCCGCGACGGATGAAACCCTGGACGGTATTCAAACGCTCGCCGTCCTGGCGCAGGATTGCGCTTTTACCTGGCATCACCCTGATGGTGCCGAGGGACGACAGGGGTACCGACTCGAGTTGGCCATCAATGCCGCGTACAGGCAGGGAGAGCTGTGCGTAACGTGACTGTAACTGGCGGTCATCTGCAGCGAGCCGAACTGTGATGGGGATCTCTTCAGTGCCTTCAAGCAGGCTGCCGGCCGGCACACCTGTCAGGCTGGCATTCAGGATCTCGGCCACATCAGTAAGGCGATAACCAGCCTGCTCAACCTTGTTTTCATCCAGGTCAAACACGACTTTTGGCGTTCCGCCGTCGAGGCTGACCCGGGTGTGGGTAATATCTGGTACCCGCGCCATGCGTTCGCGAATCTCACCCCCGATGCGCCTCAGCGTTTCAAGGTTCGGGCCGATCACCTTGTATTCCACCGGCGCGTTTACAGGTGGGCCCTGGAACAGCCCGCGAACGAGGATCTGGGCCTGTGGTATCTCAGCATCAAGCCGATCCTGCAGTGCCGGGATAATCGACTCGGTTACCTGCGGTGACGTAGTGGTCACGAGCGCTTCAGCAAACCGAACATCGTTATCGCGTGCCTGTTGCATGTTGTAGTAGAAGGGCGGCGCGTTTTCACCAACGACCCAGTGGCGTGAGGTAATGCCATCAACGTCTGCAAGGATTGCGTCGATCTGGTCCACCGTGGCTTCGGTCTGGGCAAGTGCGCTGCCTGTATTGAGATCAACCTGGATGTAAAACTGGTTGCGATCTACACCGGGAAAGAACTGTGCGGTCAATACCGGGAAAGCAAGGAACCCTGATATTGGCAGGAGGCAAGCGATGATGACGGAGGCAAGCGGATGTTTCAGTGACCATTCGATAGAGCCCCTGAAGCGGCGAGCAACCGGTGCAAAAAATGTATCGAGTCGACGCTCTGGTTCTTCGTTTGCCAGCACCCAACCTGCAATTGCTGGTGTGATGAAGATGGCGAGTGTAAATGACATCACGAGCATCACAATCACGGCGGTGGCGATAGATCCAACAAAGTCTCCTGCCGGCCCAGGCAGCAGCGCCATCGGCATAAACGCAAGTGCGGTGGTGAAGGTTGACGCAAAAAGGGGCGCCCGCAGTCTGATCACTGCGAGCTTTATCGCGTTTTGCGTTGGCTCGCCTTCACGAATTCTTCGACCGATGTCATCGGTCATGACGATGGCGGCATCTACCAGCAGACCCAGCGCCACGATCAACCCGGTCACCGACATCTGGTGGATGGGTACACCGAGGAACTGCAGGATGGTGAGTGAGCCGAGTGATGTGAGAGGTAACACCACGGCGACAACCACCGCGCTCCTGAAGCCAAGTGTGAGGAACAGTACGCCAATAACCAGGGATACACCGATGGCAAGGTTTAGAAATACTTCTGCCAGTCGTTCCTGGGTGTAGTCGTTCTGCGAGAATATTTTTTCGTGCCTGATGTTGGCAGGCAGGTCCGCTTCGAACTCGGCAAGCACTTCGTCAATCGTCGCATTCCAGCGATCGACACGAAGGTCAGGTTCCATGCGCGCAGCAACCAGCACAGAAGTCTCACCGTTGCTGATGGCGGTTCGGGTTAATGGATCTTCCGTGCCTTTAACAATCCTTGCGATATCACCCAGCAGGATCTGCTGCCCATTAGCCTGTGACACAACCGGGATGCGCGCAACACGTTGAACTGTCTTGATTTCACCGGCAACTTCAACCAGCAGGTCCGATCCGTCTGACTGCGCGCGACCTGCTACTACCTTTGCATCGGCCCTTCGTACCGCGTCGGCGACCTGCATGATATTCAGGCCGAGGGCATCGAGACGTGTGTTGTCGAGTTCAATGTAGATGCGCTCCTCGGGCGCACCATAGACTTCAACCTTTTCGGTACCGCCCACACGGCGCAACCTGTCCTGCAGGATCTGTGCGTACCGCAGGGCGAGATTGAAGTTATCAGCATCAGGATCTGCGAGGGTGATACTGCTGATCGCGGTGAACGCCCCGGTGGAATCGTTTTCAAACTGCGTACCACCAACCCCGACTGGCATATTTACGCGGGCATCGCTGATGGCATCCCGAACCTCGGACCAGACCTGCTCAATCTCGTCATCCGGTACATAGTTAGACAGCTCGATGCTGACAAACGACACGCCGGTGCGTGATGTTGCATTGATCTCATTGATCTCAGGAATGGTTTTGAGCTCGTCTTCGAGCTTGCGTGTAACAAGTGCTTCAACACGAGCTGGGTCCGCCCCGGGGAAGGGGGTAATCATGTTGGCGAAGAGATTGGTGATGGTCGGGTCTTCCTGCCTGCCAATTGACTGGTAGGACGCTGCGCCAAGCGCAACGATCATGCCGACGACCAGTAGGAACAGTCGCGGATTCCGGAAGAAGAAAGTTTCCATGCTAATGACTCACCAGCATGCCGGGGGAAATTCGATTGAGTCCGCTCACCACCACGTCCAGTGACTCAACATTGTTGATGTCGACAAATGCCTGTCGGTTGTCGGCGTAAACGATGCTTGCGGTGTAACGTGTGATCTTGTCTTCCTGGTTTACTGCAAACACGCTCCACATACCGCGCTCATCCTCAACCAGTGCGCCGTTAGGAATCCAGAATCCTGCGTTGCTGGCCTGGGTTTCGAAATGCAGGTTGGCGTATTCACCAAATCGAAAATCGTTACCCTGAAGCTCGAGCCGCACCGGCACTGTCTGCGTAACGATATCGACGGCAGGTGCGACCGAGAGCACCGTTGCGTTACTCGTGGTGCCATTGACCAGCACTCGGCGGGAATCACCAGCAACAACGGCACGCGCGACATCAACGGGAATACCCACTTTGATTTCGGCAACACCGGCTTCCAGGAGCTCGAGCAGTGTTGTACCGGGGTTGATAACCGCGCCCACGTCGGTGAAGCGCTGCTGAATGTTTGCATCAAAAGGTGCGCGCACTGTCGATTTTTCAAGCTGTATGGCGATACGCTCGAGCTGCGCAAGGATATCCGCCCGGCGGGACGCAAACAGTTTCAGTGAGGTTTCGATTTCATCAATAGTATCGGTTGCGCTGAATCCCTGGGCTTCAAGGTCCTTCTGGCGTTTCAGCCGTCGCTTGGCCAGGTCTTCCTCTGCTTTGATACCAAGCGCTGCAGCGCGCAGTTGTTTGCGTTCGGCGAGGAGCAGGGACGTGTCGAGTACCAGCAATACGTCGCCTGTTTTGACGGCATCACCTTCATCAACCCGGATACTTTCGACCTTACCGGCAAGTTCGCTCGCCAGTTGCAGTCGCTGGCGGGGTTCAACGCGACCCGAGAACCAGTGATCCACCGTGAGATCCTGGCTGCGCTCAATCATCTTTGTTTCTACCGTGAGTGGTACGCGTTGATCATCATCCGTGGCAAGGTTGGCGCGCGCGTAGAGTCCGGCCAGTACGGCGCCTGCGATGCTGATGGCGATCATCAGCACGATGACAGGGGATCGTTCCCTGTCTGTATGTGAGGCTGCCTGCACGTTCGAGTCACTCATGTGTCGTTCCCCTTTCCTGATCTTGTCTTTGCATTCTTGACCGCTGACACTTTCGTGGAATGTGTTCAGTGAGTATAATGTAAACAACGTTCACATTAAAGTAAACCCCGTTCACATTTGATAGACTCTCTTACGAGAAAAGGAACCACACGGACCAATGACGCCTGCAGAAAGGGCTAGAGCAGAAAGCACCCGAGTAGAAAGCGCCCGAAAACCCAGTTATCACCACGGCAATCTCGCGCAGACCCTCGTAAATGCGGCGACACAGCTGGTTGCCGAGGATGGTCCGGAGCACTTCAGCCTCGCGGATGCCTCAAGGGTGGCCGGGGTGAGCAAGGGCGCGCCGTATCGGCACTTTGAGAACAAGGAGGCGCTGTTGTCCGCCGTGGTGGACTCCGGATTCGATCGATTTGCGGATCTGCTGGAGGCGACGGTTGCCAGATATCCGAAAGACGAAGACGAGCGTGTTACAGCGATTGGTCTCGCCTATATACAGTTCGCCACGACAGAGCCTGCGATATTCAAGCTGATGTTCAGTGATCGATCGTTCGAAGCAGGAAACGAATCCAGGGAAGAGCGGACCCGCTGTTTCAAAGTCCTGTTAAGGGTGCTGTCAGAGCGAACCGGCATGACCGATCACAAGGCGCTGCTGCAAATTGCACGCCCCCTGTGGACGCTGGTGCATGGCGCGTCGATGCTGACCATCGACAGCAACTATCAGCGAGTCGACCCAGACGGTGACACTGAACAGATGATCAGGGCGGCGACTGAACTCATACTTGCGCCCTACAACAGCTAAATCAGAAACTATTCCCTGACGATACGCACCTGGCTGGCATCAAATGCAACCAGGTCTTTAAGTACGGCTGCATCTGGAATTGTCGAAATGTAGGACCAGGCGATCCCCTCCATGGGTTCGTCAGCAGACAGGTCAAAGTACTCTGTATCACCCTTGAGAGGGCAGTGTGTAGTACGTTCTGTCTTTGCCAGCTGATCCATGGCGACGTCTGCCCGATTGAAGTAAACCACCGGATCGTAAATATCCCGACCCACTTCCTTGCAGATCAACGCATCGCTGGATTGCGCCAGTACGTTGCCGTTAGGCGTTTCTATTCGATAGGTTGCGCCAGCAGGCACCACGCGCATGAAGTGGCGACGTTCTGAAGGATTGTAGATCGCGTCCCTGACGAGGGTCGGGTAGGTTGGTTTGCTCATGTAGGGCTCCGGGCTGCTTGCACTTTACCAGCTAAGTATGCCCCCAGCCTGTGGTTACTTGCAAAACGGAAGAAAAAAGCGGTGCAAAAACAAAGAAAGTCTCAGTTATCTTTCTCACCATTTTTGAAGGGAAGGGGTGAAGCGTCCAATGCTTTTGCCGCTGTGGACCTGGCTTTCTGTGCGGTTGTGGTAATGCCATCCGCTGCTTTTGCGCCGACATCTTTCGCTGCATCCTTCGCCGCATCGTAGGTGTCGGCAACAAGGCCTTTCCAATTGAGGCTGTTCACGTCTTCGAAAACCGATTCGATTTTCTCGATCGCAAGCACCTCTCGCTCATCAACTGTGCCGTCAACTTCACTCAGCTCTTTCAGGAAACCGACAATCTCTGCAGACATTGTCTTGTAGTTACAATCGGGGTTCTGTTTCTTGAACTGTGCCAGTTGTTCGGCAACCTCCCTGATGGAATGTTCATCCGCTGCCGCCTCCAAAGTCGCAAGCCCGGCATCGACAAATGCCTCTTCGTATCCCCACTCATCGACAAAATACACCTTCAAGCGATCCCTTTCGGCATCGTGCAGGTGACCGTCTACGAGCGCCAGCTTTACGCCGAGCATCCCAAGCAGGTCAAACAGCCCGACCGCCAGCACGTCTAGCGGCGTGTTGATGTAGTCGGGAATACCGCGAACCTTTGAAGAGTTGCCTCGAACCAGGTGTTTGCCAATGACAAGACTGAGGCCCGCGCCCATCACGCCAGCCGCGATCGCCCAGCCCAGCGGTGTTGCGGCGGTGCCTACACCGATTGCCCCAAGAAAGCCTGTGGGCGCAAAGAATGTGGAGGCGACCAATGATGACTTTGCCGCGCCAAAACCCACGATTGCGCCGTTACCGGCATCAACCGCATCCAGCAGGTACTTTTTTAGTCGGAGCGACTGGAAGGCATCCTCTCCGATATCAAGTTTGTACTTGAAATGAAGCGGATCGCGTATCACCGACGTGACGTTGTCGAATTGCGAGGGGAGTAGGTCTGCCATCCTGCTGAGGCGTTGTCTGGGTGCTTAAATCAGAACTTAATCTGCCTGTTCACAAATGTCAGCTACTGACTGGCAGTTTGGGATGAACTGAAGTCCCTAGTCGTCGTCTTGATCGTCGTCGTCATCGTCGTCCCGATCATCATCATCATCATCGTCATCGTCATCGTCATCGTCATCGTCATCGTCGTGATCAGAGAGTGTCGAACCAAGCGATTGCGGCATGACCTGACGCTCATCGTCATCGTCCCCAGCGCATGCTGTTAAGAAGGGGATGAACAACAGGCAGAAAATCAGCAGGAACCTGTGCATAGCGAGTTCTCCATTAAAGCGGCTTCGCAAGTGATACCGCGTGTGAGTTGACGATAAGAATCTAGCTGAACAGGTATCTAAGATATATCCGATATATCTGCGCGGAGAGTTCGGTTTCTACGAAGTTTGTGCTGCCTATTGATCGGCCAGCAGCATCGTTTGGGTGGCCGGCACTGTCACATTGCAGATCCTGCTGCCGGAACGACCGGATACCGGTACCTCTATCAGAACGGTAAATCGCTCACAGTCACCGCAGGCATCTTTAAGGCCCATCAGTGAACCTGCATCAAGCCTTGCAGGTTGTAGCGGGATGTTCTCACGCTGGCCAGGTCGAATCGAAAATGCCGAAAGGTTAGCGGTGTGAGCAGCAAAACCCTTTGGTCGCTGTGGCGTAACAAACCTGATCTCTATCGGGCGAGCGATGCCAAGCGCCGTCAGGTCGCTGTTGTTCTGCAGAGTCACGCTGAGGTTGCCGAGAGATACTGTCGCGCCCTGCGCCTTTTCAAACTTCACTACTGCTGTATAACTGAACGCCGAACATTGCGACAGGAACTCCCCGTCACCCATTGCGCTGGACGACCTGAATTCATGCAAGCGGTTTGTCGGTTCGCCAATTGTAATGGTGGACTCAGCTTCGAGTTCTGCTGCCCTGCGTTTCTCCTCTGCAAGTTCTGCTGCGGCTTGGGCCTGCTCGGATTCAGCAATCTCAAGTAATGCGGTGATTCGTTCCTCAAGCTGCTGGAAGCGGTCCGGGTCGATACGTTCCTTGTCGATCTGCGCCAGCGACGCCTTGAGGTTCTGAAGCGTGGTCACTTCCAGGTTCGCCTCGTCCATGGCATTGATCATGGTGCGGACTTCATCGAATACGATTGCATCCAGGCCACGTTCAACTTCCGAGAGTGCGGTCTTGTCGATGGTCTTCAGTGCGGTGTACTTGGTGTGGGTATCGCAGGAATCCGGATCAACCCAGTGGGTTGTTTCTATACCCTCAACCAGGTGTATATCAGCAGCTGATGCGTATTGCCGCAATGTATGTTCCGCACCGAGCGCCAGCGTGTCATCGGTTGTACCGACCGGCTGCAGGACCACGACAGAAATGCTGTCGTCCCATTCGACCACGCGATTTTTCTCGATGACTGCCCATGCCGGCTGAATATTCCCGTCCCCACAGGTGGGCACTTCTTCGCAGCCGGTGGCAATAAAAAGCACAATTGCAGCAAAAGCTGTAATCTTAAGCGTAGTAGGCAATCCGAAAGGAGTCATGTTATGTCGGTGAAGAGCATACACTTCCTGGTTATTCTGGGCGCACTGCTGCTGGGGTCTTCCGTTGTACAGGCCGAGGCGCAAGCGGTGGATTATGAACGCCAGTTGCGTGAAAAGTCCAAGGCGCTCGAGGCGGTAGCCCTGGAGCAGCTTGAAGAGTTACACGACCTCGTCAACAGCACCGGTTCAAATAACGAAAACAACATCGAAGGGACCGTCACCAGTGCCGAAGTGCTGAAGTTCAACGATGTGCCGGAAGAAGTAGATCGAAAAATCCTGGCCATGCGCGAGGGTATCAAGGCCATAGTCATGCAGGTGGCAAGCGATATCGAGGAAACAGGTAACGCTGGTACCGTCAGCGTAACCAGCGGCGGTGTGGGCTATACCAGTCTGCCAGGCGAGGCGCAGCGCAAGATCATGGATTTTGTCGATGCCAAGCGGCAGAACAATGTCAGCATCATGTCGGTGCACCTTGCTGTACAGATGTTCGCTGACGTGAATGAACAGCTCATGGAGCAGGCACAGCGCGCCGAAACACCAGCGCACAAGCGCCGGCTCTATATCAGCCAGGCCGCACTGGTGTTCGAGTTGTCCAACATCGTGTACGACATTCTCGACGATGCTTCATTGGCCGGTCTGCCAGCGCTGCAGCGCATCCGCGACGAGAGCAAGTCCAGGGTGGTCAAGCGGCTTGCGGAAATGAACAGCAAGATCAGGGAAATTGAAGGCCAGGTTGATCGCGGCCAGATTGAAGAAGACTTTGGTCAGCGTTCTATCGATAAGTACGGTGAAATGATCCGGGCAAACCAGCAGGTCATAGATTCCTGGGATTCTTTCCTGACCACAGCTGAACAGCAGAGCGAATGGCTGGACGGGATGAAAGAGCACAAATTCACGGTGGGTGTGACCCGGGACATGGCGCAGTTCCAGTTGGAGACGCTGCGTGATGTCGATATTGTCGGCAATATTGAGCCATTTGCAGACCTCAGTGAAATGGTCAGCACGATTCGGGACCTGCCGTTACTCGTGCTTGATGACGACACTGTGTTGGAACTACTCGGCAGGGGTGCGACAGACGCGGGTGAGACACCCACCAGGTTGTAGCATCAACCTGCGATAATCAGGCGATAGCCGATATCCAGCGTCGAACGTTGTGTAAGCGCACGGTGATCCTCAGCCCATTTGCCTGATGTGATGTCTGCTTCAAGTTGACGCAGCCCCTTCGACATTACGTCATCAGGCATCACCGCAAACGACGATATTGCAGCCCGAACTGCAGGCTCCAGGTAGGCTTCCGGTCGCCGCCAGTAAGCGCCGAGGAAGCCGTCAGTACAATCATGCGGAATGAGGATCTCCTCTACCTTCACGTTTGAGAAAGCACTGGTTACCGTCTCTATGGCCATCGCACGTGGCCGGTCGTAACTGATGATCCAGGGAAAATACGCCAGCAACCAGAACTGCTCGCAGACGGATTGCTCCCAGGTGAATATCACAACCCGGCCGCGAGTCACGCGTTGCATTTCGAGTAAACCAGCAGTTGCATCGCGCCAGTGGTGAACCGTCAGGCTTGCCAGTGATGCATCAAATGCATTGTCCTGGAACGGAAGCTGCTCGGCGTTGCCCTGCACAGCCGGCGCTGCACCTTTCACACGCTGGTCGATCATCATGCGGGAAGGCTCGAGTGCAACGACATCAATGCTGGATGGTTCGTATGAGCCTGCGCCGGCACCGACGTTAAGAAGGGTTTTTGCGTCACCGAATGCAGCGTGGATTGCAGCCTCAATTCGCGGGTCTGGTTTGCGCGACTTTGTGTAGCCGTCGCCAATCACGTCATAGGCGGTGGGTGTTGGCATAGGAGAGTGAACTGATAGATGTGTGAGTAGATTGAATCTTAACGGAATCCCCGGATGGAATGTTTCGTTAAGTTTTACCCCGACCCTTCTTGCCAGTATGTTGGTGACATGTTCTGAGCGACGGAGTTGACGGTGGATTTATCTGAGCGGGCAAAAGAGATTATTGATGCGCCTACCTATGCGCACATCGCGACATTGCTTCCCTCAGGCGCACCGCTGGTGTCGCCAATCTGGGTGATGCGAGAGGGCAACCTGGTCCTGATGGGCACAGGTGAGGGGACGCAGAAGGCAAAGAACACCGTGCGTGACCCGCGCGTTGCGCTTTCACTGATCAGTTATGAAAACCCCTATGTGCAGTTGCAGATGCGGGGGGAGATCATCGAACGTCGCCCTGATGATGATTTTGTGGTGATGGATGAGATCGCGAAGAAGTACACCTCGGCGCCTTTCCCCTGGCGGCACCTGACCCAGAGGGTCGTGCTGGTGTTTGAACCAGCAACTGAAAGACTCGAGGAGATTCCCTTCAGTCATGCGCCCGGGTCGTCATAGCTGCGAGGTTGGTGAATAACGGGTCAGACGACAACAGGATGGTTGGATCTATCGGTTCTTGCTGACAGATACTGCGTTGGCGTCATGTTGGCGTGGCGCCTGAACTCGTGAATGAGGTGCGCCTGGTCGTAAAACCCGCAGTCCAGCGCGACGCCGGACCAGTCAGGCTCTTCTTTCAGCTGGTGTATTCGCGCCAGTGCTTTCTGGAACCTGGTAACCCTTGAAAACCTTTTTGGGCTGAGGCCCACATTCTTGCGGAACAGTTCGGTAAAACGTCGGTGGCTGAAGCCGGAGTCGTTCACCAGGTCTGATACCGTCGGCATGTGCTCGGAAGAAAACTGGTCAACGGCATGTGCTACAACCTCATGGGGATGTCGTTTGATTCTGTTTACCAGGTAACGCTCAATCCGTCTGAGGAGGTGAGAGCCTCCCAGTTCCCCCGCCTCGTCCCGAATCTCATCGGCCATGGTGCGATCAATCAAGGAAAGTTCAACCTGCCTGTTGGCAAGCTCCCAGGTTGCGCAAGGCAGGAACGCCGCGATGCCGCCGGGTTTGAAGTTGATGCCAAGGGTTGAGCTGTTGGATGCTGTGTTGATAAGGAACGGTTCAGCGTAAGCCCCGCAGATGAGCGGACCAGAGAAATGGCAGGTTTCAGCTGGATTGATACCGGGGTAACCAGGGATTACATCATCATCGAGGCTGATGACCAGTTCGACAGTGCCGGTGGGTAGTGCCAGTTCAGCAGTCCCTTCAGCAGCCGGGCGCTCCAGCAGCCAGATCGCGTTAACAAACTGGTCGAGGGGCGCGCCGGGCAGCAAAGAATCCATGTGGGTCTGTTATTCCTGGTTTGACTCAAACATGTTTTCGTAACGTTTCTGCATCTCGTCCGTGCTGACATCCTCGATGGAGTGTCCGATCATCCAGCGATACCCAAAAGGATCCCGGATGGAGGCTGTACGCTCACCGAAGAACTGATCTTCTGCCGGACGCAGGACCTCGGCACCAGCTTTTACAGCATCGGCCAGCATTGCATCGGTGTCATCGACGTGCAAGTGGACCTGAAAATAGGGGACCCCACGTGACGGGTCTGGTGCCTCGACACCCATTTCAGGAAATTCTTCGGAGATCATCACGACTGTGCTGCCGAAATACACTTCTGCATGGCCCACGCGACCGTCCGGTTCTGTCAGCCGGAAGTGTTCTTTGGCGCCGAAGGCAGCGGAGTAGAACGCCAGGGCCTCGTCGTATGATTTCACCGCGATGTAGGAATAGAGGCTGTGGATTGTGTTGCTCATTGTGGTCTCGCCTTGAGTTGGATGACCATGATGTCAAATGCAGTATGCCGCGTATTGTAAAAAATTGACCAGGTACTTTTTTCATCAGGACGAATTGAGGGGGCTGGTGTTCGCGAGAACGGAGATCTCTCAGCTGCGCAGCCTTTGGCTGCTCCGTTCGAGATGACGAAGTGGGTGGTCGGGACTCGTCATCCCGACGAATTGTAGGGATCTGGTTGCTCGCGAGAACCGAGATCTCTCAGCTGCGCAGCCTTTGGCTGCTTCGTTCGAGATGACGAAGTGGGTGGTCGGGACTCGTCATCCCGACGAATTGGAGAGATCTGATTGCTCGCGAGAACCGAGATCTCTCAGCTGTGCAGCCTTTGGCTGCTCCGTTCGAGATGACGAAGTGGGTGGTCGGGACTCGTCCTCCCGACGAATTGGAGAGATCTGATTGCTCGCGAGAACCGAGATCTCTCAGCTGCGCAGCCTTTGGCTGCTTCGTTCGAGATGACGAAGTGGGTGGTCGGGACTCGTCATCCCGACGAATTGGAGGGATCTGATACTCGCGAGCTGCTCCAATCAAGGAACGGAATCGTGCTCACAAATGACGGTCATGACCACCATACTGGATATCCTCAGCCCGAATCTCATCATCTGTCAGTACAGCTGGCACGTCGCCTGCCTCAACGGCATCGCGCAGTTCGCTCAGTTCCTCTTCCGCATAGCTGTAGACCATTTCTGCACTGATCACATGATGCATCGTTTGCAGGGTTCGAAGTTTTTCGGCTTCCTCACTGGAATCATTGCCCTCAAGTGTGACCACTATTCGATGTGAGTCATCGGTCATGTGCACGTCGCAGACGGGCGACGCTTCAAGCAGGGCGAGTGCCCGGTTGAAATCAGCCGGCAAGACGGTCACGACAACACCGGATATATTCATGTTTATCTCCTAGAACGTGTTGTCGATCAGCACCGCAACATCGGCCTGTGGCACATGGCACTGACTGCAGTTGTATCTTGCGTTTGAAAGCATCTCCTCATTCATGTGGCTTTCAGGGATGGCGGTTGCTCGGACCGCTGCGGCGATAGCTGGCATGTGACAGCTGGTACACATGTTTGCTGACTTCGTGATCGGCAGCAGCCCCGCGGTGGAGTGGGGGATCTGTGGAGGCGCGTCGAGGTAGGCGCGCTCCAGTTTGATGCCGGTGCCTGGCGGCATGGTGGTGAAGGTTGCCTCGGGCGGCTCAACGCCGTCTTCTTCAAACAGCGTTTCTTTGCGTATACCGATACCCTCATCACCATAGGTGACAGGTTCGTTGGCCGCCGGTGTGACTGCTTGTGGTGCAGTATCAGGTGCAGCAACCTCTGCTGCGTCGTCAGAGCAACCGCTGATTAAGACAAAGAGAACGATTAAAGATAGTAATCGGATCATGGTCATTCCCCCTATGCCTTGTAGATTTTCACAGCGCACTTCTTAAAGTCCGTCTGCTTGGAGATAGGGCAGGTTGCATCAAGGGTCACCTTGTTGATGTATACCCTTTCGTCAAACCAGGGCACAAACACAAGACCCTTTGGAGGACGGTTCCGCTCGTTGGTTGCGATGCGCGCCTTGATTCGCCCGCGTCTGCTTTCAAGCCATGCAAACTGGCCGGCAGCAACGCCGTATTGCTTCGCATCCTCCGGGTGCATGTAACAGAGTGCTTCCGGCACGGCGCGATGCAGTTCTGGCACACGCATGGTCATGGTGCCGCTGTGCCAGTGTTCCAGCACGCGTCCGGTGCAGAGCCAGACGGGATAATCTTCGCTCGGCACTTCAGGGGGTTCCATGTAGGGGCGAAAGAATATCTTCGCGCGGTTCGCGAGGCTGAATTTCTCGTCACCGACTGGTGATTTCAGATCACCTTTGGGCAGCGCCTTCATGGCTTTGCCATAGAATGCAAAATCACCTTCGTTCTTTTCTGCCCTGGCGTACGGGTCATAGGCCTTATTGAAACGCCACTCGGTTTCCTTGCCATCGACCACGGGCCATTTCAAACCTCTCACCTTGTGATAGGTGTCAAAGTCTGCAAGGTCGTGTGCGTGGCCGAGGCCAAACTCGCGGTATTCCTCCCACAGGTACTTCTGCAGGAAGAACCCATATCCCTCAAAACCCTCGATATCCCTGCCGTCGCCTGCCGCCTCACTGTTGAGGAAACCGTCACCGATGGGGTCGGGCCATGCATATGCCTTCGCGCCATCGCTTGCAAACAGCACATCAAACAGTGTGTCGTCATCGCTGTAACCCATTGCGTGCGCCTCAGCCAAGACGTCTGGGAGTGTCAATGAATCGTTGATCACTTTTTCACCCCAGACGTCCTTGAGCTTGAACTGTTTGGCAAACTCGGTGAATTGCCAGAGATCCGGCATGGCCCTGCCCGGCGGGGTAACCTGCTGGCGCCAGTGCTGGGTGCGCCTTTCGGCATTGCCGTAGGCACCCCACTTCTCGAAGATCATCGCGCTCGGGAGGATCAGGTCGGCTACCTTTGCGCTGATACCGGCGTACACGTCGGAGCAGACAATGAAGTTATCCATCTGTCTTGCGCTGGTAATCCAGTGATTGGCGTTTGCTGTGTTATGCCAGGGATTACATACATTTACCCAGGCCCACTTGATCCTGCCATCCTCGATATCCCGCATGATCTTGACGGTGTGTGAGCCTGGTTTCGGATTGATGGTGCCCGCGGGAACTTTCCAGATGTCCTCGGACATCTTCCGATGATCAGGATTAGCTACCACCATGTCGGCGGGCAACCTGTGCGAGAAGGTGCCAACCTCTCTGGCCGTGCCACATGCAGATGGCTGGCCGGTAATGCTGAAGGCGCCGTTGCCTGGCTTTGCTTGTTTGCCTGTCAGCAGGTGCACCATGTAGGCCTGCTCGTTCACCCAGGTGCCACGGGTATGCTGGTTCATGCCCATGGTCCAGAAGCTCACCATACTGCGCGCTTTGTCAGCATAGAGGTCAGCCAGCAGCTTCAGTTTGCGCTTGTACTCCTCAATAGGTTCGTCAGGATCACCTTTGGAAACCTCGGCAACATAGTCGAGATCGTAGGGGTCGAGCGCAGCCTTGAATTCATCGAAGGTAATTGTCCAGTGCGCACCGGCCTTTTTCTGGTGATCCATAGTGAGATCCCTGGTATCGCCCAACTCCAGGTGAGAGAGCGCGGTCAGTTCATCTTCGGTCAGTGCTTTCACGGCCTGTTTGCGTGCGGTGTCTCTTTCTGCGGCCACGTACTTGTGGTGATCCACATCAGGGCGCAGGCCATAGCCGATATCCGCATACCCGGTTGTAAACACCGTATGCTGATTCACAAAGTCCCAGTCGATGGCGCCCGGTTGGTTGTAGACAATTTCCCTCGCGACGTAATTCCAGATCGCGAGGTCAGTATTGGGTTTGAAGATGATCACCTCATCGGCGAGATCGCAGGTACGGTGCGTAAAAGTGGAAAGTACGACCAGTTTCACCTTGTCAGGGTTCGACAGTTTGCGATCAGTAACCCGTGACCAGAGGATGGGGTGCATCTCCGCCATATTGGAGCCCCAGATGCTGAACGTGTCGGTTGCTTCAATATCGTCATAGTTGCCGGAAGGCTCATCAATGCCGAACGTCTGCATGAACCCTGCAACCGCGGATGCCATACAGTGGCGGGCATTGGGGTCAATATTGTTGGTCCGCCAGCCAGCCTTGGTGAGCTTTGACATGGCATACCCTTCGGGGATGGTGTACTGGCCTGATGAGAAAACGGCGACACCTTCCGGACCGAGTTCCTGGTAATACTTTTTGAACTGCCGGCCCATCTCGTCAAAGGCCTTTTGCCATGTGACAGGTTTGAACTTGCCGTCTTTGCTGAAGTTACCTGCCTCGTCGACCCGCATCAGCGGATCGATCAGGCGATCTTCGCCGTACATGATCTTGGCGTTGAAGTAGCCCTTGATGCAGTTGATGCCCTTGTTGACCGGGTTCTCTGTATCTCCTTTAACGGCAACAATGCGGTCATTGTGTGTTGCCAGCATAATGCCGCACCCTGTGCCGCAGAATCGGCACACGCCCTTGTCCCAGCGCCATTCGGATTCTGCGTCGCTTGCGATGACCTGGGATTCTGCCGGTACCGGTATGCCAACCGCTGCCGCGGTTGATGCTGCAGCGGCAGTTTTAAGAAAGGTTCTTCTCGTTGTCATTCCCTCTCCCTCTTTTTAGTTTATTGAGAAGAAATTACTCCTGTGGTGTATCGGGGACATGACGCCGATCAATATTTGTTTCGAAATCTGAGCGGTTTCTCAAAACGTGGCGGTAAACATCAACCAGGCTTTACGGGTGTCTGTTGCAAAGTCGTCAGCGTGGTAGTCGGCGTACTTCAGCAGCACGCTGTACTGCTCAGAAAACTTGTAACGCCAGGACACATTTAGCTCGCTTCCGAGCGAACCGCCTTGTGCTTCCCCGCGAAAGTCGTGGTAAATCACTCGAAGTGATCCATAGCCGAGGCCAACATAGATGTCTTCAATGCCAGCGGCTGGTGTGTTCAGGAACCTGTCTGCCCAGCCCTGGAACTTGTGCAGCGTTGCCAGCGGGGTCCTGAAGGACTTGCCTGCCTGGTTATCACCCTCAAGAAATTCGTAGCCGAGGTTTGCTGACAAGGTTTTGTGTTTCCAGCCGACATCGAGCATGCCGTAGCGGGCGGTGTACGAGACCGGGTTGGCACCATGATCGTCCTGTTGGGCGATTGAGACCCTGACCGGTATCAATACGTCACCAGCCGTAAAGGTCCGCTCGTAGGCAAACCCGTATGTAAGGTTCGACAGCGAAGATGCATCATCAAAATCCATGCTGTAGCCGAACAGGCTGACTTTACCGATGCTCGTGTCACGCTTGGCATTCAGAAAGTGAATGTCGCCGTTCAACGCACGGTCCGGCACGCCACCATCAGGACCAAATATCCTTGAGACCCGATTAACGTAGCTGTAGTCGCCCGACCAGCCAGCGGCGGTAAAGCGCAGGCGAAATGCGTCAAAAGTCTGTTCGTTCTGACGCCACGCTACACCACCGACAAAGCGCTGGTCGTCCAGCGCGATGCGCTGTCTGCCGAGCGTGGCCTGACCACCGTCAAACCGGTAGTCAACGTATGCCTGGTTCACTTCGGTGCCTTCAGGATCGGCTACAACGGGGTAGGTGGTTTCCCCGTTCCGTGTGCTGTTGAAATTGTCGTTACCGATGGCGGTGACATCGTCTGCCTCGAGCCGGATCGTCCAGCCGTGGTAGTTCGCGGAAGTATAGGTAAGGCGTGATTTCAGCGTGGACGCGTTTGCTTCCTTTGAGAAGCCTGCCTGGTCCACGTGTTCATATCGATAGCGAAAGGTGAGATCGATGTTGCCCGACGACAGGGCATTTTGCAGCGAAGGCGGTTCCTGCGCCCACGCGCTGAGAGAGAACAATAGGCCTGTCAGGCAGGTGCAGCGCTTCAGCATCTTTAACCCTCATTGCGACGGTGCTGAAGATTGTTACTCACCCTCCTGAAATATCACTGACCGGCGTCAACTTTTTAACGAAGCGCGTGAATAAGGACGCCGGCGTTAGCCTGCCGGTTTCATCATGAAGTCGATTAACGCCAGGAACTCATCGTCTGAACAGCCACCGCACAGGCCCTTGGCTGGCATGGCGCGGTAGCCGTATTTTGTGGATTTGAGCAAACCGTCACGACCGCGAGCATCAAGACGGGCCTGCCAATCGGCCACGTGCCCGGTCAATGGTGCGTTGACACCGGCAATAGAGTGGCAGTTCTTGCAGGAACGCTGGTAATTCTTCGCGGTTGCTTCATCGGTGGGCGTTGCAGATCTCGCGAACTCAATGTCGGCATCGGTTGGTTGGATCTTGTTTGCTGTGGCGCTGCCGGTTGGGCCATCGCTGCAAGCTGACGCCAGTGTGAGTAACGTGATGATCGTGATAATGCGCATGAATAAAGTGCTTCTGTCAGGTTGTTGTGAGTGCCTGGCTGCCCACGGTTTTGTCAGTCAGTAATCCAGGGCGTGGATCATACACAAACAAAACGCCGGTGGGTGTTATAAAGATGTTTTACAGCCCACAGCCTCAGTTGGATCAGCGCTTTTTCAGAATTGAAGCGATGCGTGGTGTGTGCGCCCTTAGAACATCTATATAATCACCCGCCCGCAATTATCAGTAGAACGCGCTTACCCGTGGAAATGTCCCATCAGATGGAAATACTTGAGGCCGCGTCTGGCCTTCAGCGTGCGGTTGCGCTCCTGCGGGCTGGTGATTGCGTTGCGCTGCCAACTGAAACGGTATACGGGCTTGCTGCTGATGCGGCGAATGACAAGGCGGTTTCACAGATTTTTAAGGCAAAGGGTCGGCCTGCTGATCATCCACTGATTGTTCATATCGCTCGCGCAGCGGAGTTGAGCCGCTGGGCAACCGATGTGCCGGACCTCGCTTATCGGTTGGCCGACCAATACTGGCCAGGACCGCTCACACTGCTCCTGCACAAGGCACCTGACGTATCGAGTGTGGTCACAGGTGGACGTGACACGATTGCACTTCGAACGCCGGAGCATCCCCTCTTCTTGAGGATTCTTGAGGAAACCGGTCTCGGTCTCGCCGCACCTTCAGCGAATCGTTATAAGAAACTGAGTCCAACCACGGCCATGCAAGTAGCGACAGGTATGCAGGGTGAGATAAAAGCCGTGCTTGATGGTGGCCCGTGCGAGTTCGGGCTGGAATCAACCATCCTGGACCTGACTTCTACGACACCAACAATTCTGCGAGCGGGGCCTATTACACGTGCTTCTCTGGAAGACTTCCTGGAGCAATCGGTCGAAGAGCCTGGCAGTCACACGGTTGCCGTGCCGGGTAATGTGGCAGCGCACTACCAGCCCGGAACAAGCCTTCGCGTCGTCAGGGATGACACACTTGCAGGCGCTGACGACCCTTCGGTCTGTTATCTCTTCTGGTCCGGCAGCGCTGCTGAACAGCTTGACGCTGCAGGCGTTGAGGGTGCAAGGATGCTGAAGCTTCCAGGTGAGGCAGGCGAATATGCCAAGCGGCTTTACAGCTCGCTGCATCAACTTGATGCAGGCGGCTTCGAGGAGATTCGCGTTGAGGCACCACCCACAGGCGAAGCCTGGGCGGCGGTTAACGACAGGTTGCGTCGCGCCGAAGGCAGATAATCAGCGTTTCACCGGCGTTTATTGCGCCGAACACCTTCATTCAAATCTTCGAAGAAACCGAAATGTTCCAGCGGTTAATTCGGCTTATCCCACCGTGCGATCTTGGCGATGATAGGCCTCGTTAAAACACGAGGAGAATATCCAGATGTCGATTGTTGCGGAAGCGCTCTCAAGCGCAAAGGTTATTGCTACTGATATAGCGCCACTGATGTACAAAATGGCCATTAGGCCGCCCGCACCGGACAAGATTGACAACCTGCCCCTGCGCCTTGCAAACACGGCGAAGGAGTGTCCGAACAAAATTGCTATCCAGTTTGAAGGCAGGAGTATCACCTGGGGCGAACTGGACGTGCGAGCCAGCAAGGTGGCGCAGGCGCTGCGAGATCGCGGTGTCAGCTTTGGTGACACGGTCAGCCTGATGATGGACAACCGAATCGAGTTCATCGAAAACATGTTCGGCATCATGCGTGCAGGTGCAGCTGTTTCACTGATTAACACGAACCTCAAAGGGGCACAGCTTATCCACTGTGTCACCACAACAAAGGCTCGCAGCCTCATCGTCGGCAGCGAACACAGCGCCACCGTTGGCGAAGTGGAAAGTGAATGCGATCTTGAAGCAGGTAAAGACTTCCTGGTGGTGGCCGATGGGGATGCCGCCGATGTGCCCAACTGGGCGGTGGACTTCAGCCAGGAGATCGCGGACGCAAAACCAATCCCGGCTGAGCTTATTCCACCTGTCAGGCAGCAGGATCCTGCCCTTTACATATTTACCTCGGGCACAACCGGTCTGCCGAAGGCTGCTATCCAGAAACAGAGCAGGCAGACCCTGTTCTGCGAACTCGGCAAAACTGTCGGTATGAAGATGACGCGGGATGACACCCTCTACATCTGCCTGCCGCTGTATCACGCCACCGGACTTTGTGTCGGGTTCCTCGGTGCGATGGGTGTGGGTGCAACCGTTGTGCTGAAGCGCAAGTTTTCAGCGAGCCAGTTCCTGAACGACATCCGCGAGTACAACTGCAATAGCTTCATATACATCGGCGAACTTTGCCGATACCTCCTCGCACAACCCGTCAAGGCCGATGATGGCATCAACCCGCTTGAGAAGATTACGGGCAATGGTCTCAGGCCCGATATCTGGATGGAGTTCAAAGAGCGCTTCCAGGTGCCGAAGATCTACGAGTTTTATGGTGCTTCGGAAGGTAACGCAACCTTCATGAATTTCTTTAACCGTGACCAGACCATCGGGGCTGCAATCATTCCGCCATCAGTGGTGCAGTACGATGTTGCCAACGATGAGATCGTGCGCGATGCGGATGGTTACTGCAAAAAAGTTGAACCCGGTCAGCCAGGCCTCTTGCTAGGAAAGATCACCCGGGCAACCGAATTTGTCGGCTACACAGATCGTGAAGCGACAGAGAAAAAGATTGTCCGCGACGTGTTCAAACCCGGAGATGCTTATTTCAACACCGGCGACCTGATCAGGTCGGTTGATAAAGGTTTTGCCATGGGTCTCAAGCACTATCAGTTTGTTGACCGTGTTGACGATACTTTCCGTTGGAAGGGTGAGAACTGTTCAACCAATGAGGTAGGCGAGATCATCAACGGTCACCCTGATGTCGAAGTCTGCAACGTTTATGGTGTTGAAGTGCCGGGCACGGACGGCAGGGCCGGTATGGCCGCGCTCTTGTTGCGGGAAGGCGCAGTGTTCGATGTCGACAGTATTTCAGAACTGGTCAGGAAGGATCTCGCAGCTTACGCACGCCCTGTGTTCATTCGAATCCTGAGCGAGCAGCAACTCACCGGGACCTTCAAGCTTCAGAAAGGTGATCTGCGGGAAGCGGCCTACCATACGGATAAGGTGACAGATGACATCTATGTCTGGAAACCCGGCGGCAGCGGTTACGAGAAGATGGACGCTGGCTTCTATGATGAGATCATCGCCGGCAATGCGGGTTTCTAGGCTATCCTGATCTGTCACGATGCGATGCATGAAGGCCGAGGTATTGTCTCGGCCTTTTTGTTTATCGGAAGTCGTAAAGGGTCGGAAGACCCTTGATCTTCAATTCCCATCTGACCTAGAGTTGATCCTGCAACGTGAGCAAGCACTCTACGTATGGAACTCGATAACGTGTCAGATAATAAGCTCGAGGCGGAGAAAAACGCCACGGCATCCAGTCACCAGAAGTCTTCGCATCAGTACCTGCTGGTAGCACTGTCCGGGGTGATGGCGCTATTCGCCCTGAACGAGTTCACGTCAGGCCTTTACCTGGGCTCGATTGCCAACATGGTTGGTGTGGGTGTCTGCCTGCTCGTTTCCAAGGGTGTTGAGGCCTACGATGAGGTGCCTGTCTGGCTGCGCCTGGTTCTTGCGTTTTACCTCATGGCGCATGTGTCGTTCCTGGCGGTGGTTGTGCACAATGGCACGCCCGCGCTATGGATGATGTGTGCCCCTGTTATTGCGGTGATGGCATTCAGGATGCTGCTTGCATCTATTCTCTCGATACTGTGCCTTGGCATCATGATCGGCCTGCTCCTTTATGCAGGCCCGTTTTCAATTGCGTCTGGCAATCCCCAGGCATTGATCACAGTTGGTGCCACCTACGCCCTCATCATGATCGCCGCTATTATCAGGGAGAGGTCACATCAGCTGGCGCTCGAAAAACTCAGGCGATCGCTGACGGGCGACGGCGCGACCGGCAGCGACTGACTCCTATCAGGGGCGTGAAAGCAACCACCACTTCATTGTGGTAGACACGAGTTCCGCTGCATCCTGCTGAACAAAATGCGCTGCATCGGGTGTGGTGACGATTGTCAGGTCCTTTGATACCCAATCCCACGTGTTGTTGAGTCCATCCGAGTGTAGGGCCGTATCCTGCAACCCATGGAACATCAGCACCGGCGCGTCGACCTTGGGTGGTGCCGGGGGTGGTGGCGCGTCCGGGGCGGGTGGCGGTGGATAGTTCGCCTTGTAGTAGTTGAGCATCGCCTGGAAATCAGATCGCTCGAAGGCCTCGATGTAGCGGGGAACGGCTGCCTTGTCTGTCACCCAACCGGAGATCGTCTGCGCTGTCATCGGTCCGCCGAAAAACACTTCCGGATGGTCCGGTGTGAGTGTGCGAAAGGCGACG
Organism: Pseudomonadales bacterium; assembly: GCA_963921285.3. Lineage (GTDB taxonomy): Bacteria > Pseudomonadota > Gammaproteobacteria > Pseudomonadales > Azotimanducaceae > UBA9659. The sequence goes on along the minus strand of CAWUFD020000015.1, from coordinate 2,022,481 downwards.
GTGTAGTTGGTACCCGCAGCCGCGTCCGCGTTCTGCATCCTTGAACGGTTCATGCCAATTGGATGGGGCAGGTTCAGGACGACGAGTTTGTCCAGCATGTGAGGCTTACTGAAGGCAAAGTTCCATGCCACTGCGCCGCCCCAGTCGTGCCCAACAACAATCGCTTTTTCCTGGCCAAGGTGCCTGATAACGGCGGCCACGTCCTCTACCAGGTGATTCATTGCATAGTTTTCCACCCCCTCGGGTGCATCACTCTTGTTGTATCCACGCTGGTCAATCGCCACAACCTGGAAGTCGCTTTTCAGGGCATTCATCTGGTGTCGCCATGAATACCAGAAATCGGGAAAGCCGTGGATCATCACGACGAGCGGAGCTTCACCGTTAGTGGGGCCAGTGGTGGTGTAGTGAATCCTGACGCCCTGGTTGTCGGCGTAGCCGTGCGTTACCTCTTCTTTCAGGTCGGCGCCTGCCTGAAGCGAGAGCAGCGCGGTAAATAGCAGCGAGGTAATTACCTTGTATGACATTTTCTTTTTCTCCCTGACCTGACTTCCCGGATATTACTGCAAGCGTGTCAAGCGTGGGTAGTTCTACACCTTGATGATGGAAGCGCGCAAGACTATCAAGGTGCCAGGACCCGCGCTGCAGAAAAACTGACCAGGGGGTAACGACGGACGTCGGTAAGACGATCGTGTTGAACAAAAATGAGGCCGGTCTCCCTGGTGGGCAGCACTGCAACCTCGTCAATCAGAATCTGCTGCATCTGGCCAAATGCGTCCATGCGGATTTTAGGATCCAGGGTGCTGCGCGTTTTTTCAAGCAGCGCATCATATTCGGCATTGTTAAACCTGCCGTCGTTGTAGGTGCCCGTCGACTCGAACAGTCCTGCAATGTAAGCCGGGTCACGCAGCGTACCTGAGCAGAAACCCGACTGGGCCAGGTCAAAATCACCGTTGATCAATTTGGCGATGGCCTGCTTGAAGGTCTGCTTGTCGATTTTGACGTCGAGGCCTAGCTGGTTTGCGAACAAACCCTGCAGGTATTCGACGCGCTTGTCCTGCCCCTCGTTGGCGAGCAGCACCAGAGGTGGAATCTCACCCCCGAGTTCGTCGCGGGCAAGCGCCATATACGTCCGCGCCTTGTCTGCGGACAGCTCGGGACGCCTCGGCGGATACTCGCGAGGAAATCGTCGTTTGACGCCCTGGTTGTGGCTTGTGAAGACGCTCCATGTTGGCCGGTTGGCAGGTGTCCCAATGACCTGCCTGACATACACGTCAGCATCGAAGGTGGCCTGTAGTGCAAGACGCAGGTTCCGGTTGCTGGTCGGCCGCTCAGCGCGATGATTCAGCGTCAGCATATCCATACACGAGGTGCGAGCCTGCCTTATCTTGAGGCGTGCGTTGCTGGCATCTTTCATGGTGGTGTCGTCGAGGGTGAGCGTTGCCAGTTCCTCACTCTTGAAGACGTTCAACAGAGCGCGTATGTCAGAGGTAATGTAGTTGTAGTTGATTGCTGACAGGTGATGCGCTTCAGCATTCCAGTAATGGGGGTTCGCTTTCAGTTTCACAGAGGCGCTGTGCTGCCAGTCGCTGAGGATATAGGGGCCGTTTGACAGCAGGCGCGAAGCGTCGGCACCGAACTTGCCATCCTGTGCTTCAACAAAAGACTGTTTGAGCGGCAGGTAAGGCGTCCCGAGCAGTACCTCCAACAGGTAAGGGATGGGGCGGGATAGCGTGATCTGCAACGTCCTGTCATCTATCGCACGAACGCCGAGTTCTTCAGGTGGGCGTTTACCCGCGAGCACGTCGAGGGCATTCTTGAATACAAAGGCGTAAAAAGCGGAGCCGGAGGCGCCGGTTGCCGGGTCAAACAGGCGCTTGAAGGCGTATTCAAAATCGTGGGCGGTAACGGCACTGCCATCAGCCCAGCGGGCATTCTCACGCAGGTGGAAAACTGCGGTGATACCGTCGAGTTCCCAGCGCTCAGCCACGCCGGCTACCAGGTTGCCTTCAACATCCAATCGCACCAGGCCTTCGTTGGTTGAGTTGAGGATCTGGGCGCTGACCTGGTCTTCTGCGGTTGAACTATCAAGGCTGGGCGGTTCGGTGATCAGCGCGAGTGAAACGATCTGCTGCTCATAATTGACGGCGGGCTCCGCCTTGACCAACGTCGCAGCGAAGAGCAGGAGTGATATCAGAATGACTTTCAAATGCTGGCTCGTTCGTTGAAAGTCATGAGTCTAACCCAAGAAGATGCGGAGGCTGGATCGGTCAGGAGCTCTCTGCGTTTTCGGGCGTGCCGTTGTTTCTATTCTTGCTGACGAGATCTTCCGGTACGAGGATGTCGGCTATCCAGCGCGTATCCGGATGAGCTTCCAGGGCGATTCGCAATGTCATGGTCAACGGCACGGCGAGCAACATACCAACCGGGCCGAGGATCCAACCCCAGACGATGAGTGACACGAAAATCCACACGAACTTGAGACCCAGCTGCTGTCCCATGATGCGCGGTTCAAGTCCGTTACTGATGGTGACGTTGATCACGACATAGCCAATGGTCACGATCAACGCTGATGAGAATCCATCGAACAGCAGTGACAGCAGGACAGCCGGTACCGCAGCCAGGATTGAGCCGATGTTCGGGACAAAGTTAAACAGGAAAGCCAGGAAGCCCCACAACCATGGATACGGCACGTCGAGGATAATCAGCCAGATGGCGATCACGAGACCGGTCACAAAACTGGTGAATGCCTTGATGGCGAAGTAGTGCTGTACGGTTCTGATGATTTCGTTTGTCGCGCGGGTACCTGTGCCAAGTGACTGCGGCATATCGACCAGGATAAATATCACCAGCAGCATGATCAGCAGGTAACGTGACAGGATGCCGCCAAGCGCAGCCAGGATGACCTGGACATAACCCAGTGCAGCGGCCGGATCGAAAATCGCCCGGAGACTCTCAGCGTCATACCCATAATCAGACATCCATTCCGCAGACTGAACCAGAAGGATATCCAGGCGCTCCTGGTATACAGGTAGTTCCTGACTGAACTGTACAAAAGAACCACTGATCACGACGGGCATGAGGGAAGAGAGCCCCAGCAGAAGGAACACCACGACTACAATTGCCAGCCAGCGTGGCAGACCCTGGCGAATCATCCAGTACATCGGCTCGGTACAGACAATCGCAATAAACAGCGCGAGTAGCGCAGGGACCAACACCCCGGAGGCGGCCTTGAGCGCGCCGGCGACGATGGCAATAGCTGCCAGGGCGTAGAGTATTCTCTCCGGTCTGGAGGCGTCGCTCATGGGTTTGGGTCCATCTCTGGTGTTGCTGGCGGCTATTGTAACGCCGCCAGCGCGTGCTTGCGTATCAGTTTTAACTTTCGATTGGCGTCAGTTTCACCGGCAGGCTGGTGTAACCCTTAATGAAGTTCGACACCGTTCGCTCAGGTTCACCAACAAGCTTGATATCCTGGAAGCGCTGCATGATCTCCTCCCACAGAATGCGCAACTGCATCTCTGCAAGCCGGTTACCCATGCAGCGGTGAATACCGAATCCAAACGAAACGTGGTGCCTGGGGTTAGCCCGGTCGATGATGAACTCGTCCGCCCGTTCAATCACGTCTTCATCGCGGTTGCCCGACACGTACCACATGATGACCTTGTCCCCCTTTTTGATCTGCTTGCCGCGGAATTCGATATCGCGTGTGGCAGTTCTTCTCATATGCGAGAGCGGTGTCTGCCAGCGGATGACTTCCGACACCATGCTTGGGATCAGTGCCGGGTTGGCGCGCAGCTTGTCGTACTCCGCCGGATTCTGGTTGAGCGCCAGCACACCGCCCGAGATGGAGTTACGCGTGGTGTCATTACCGCCAACGATCAGCAGGATCAGGTTGCCGAGGAACATGTCGTCGTCCATGTCATGGGTCGCTTCGTTGTGAGCCAGCATCGACAGTAGATCAGTGTCATTGTCCGCAGGCATGTTGGCGCGCTGCGCCCACAGTTTACGCATGGTGGCGAGACAGTCTTCGAGAGCTTCCTCCTGCGATTCCCTGGTCAGCCCCTGCACGCCGATACCAAGTTCCGGTACCGAGGTGGCAACGTCGGACCAATACGTCAGCTTGTAGCGATCTTCCAGTGGAAAGTCGAACAGCGTCGCCAGCATCTGTGTGGTCAGTTCGATACTGACTTTCTCAACCCAGTTGAACTCCTCATTGAGAGGCAGCGATTCCAGAATGTTGATGACCCGGCTGCGGATAAGGCTTTCCAGTTTGGCAAGGTTCCTTGGTGCCACGACGCCGGAGACTGCCTTGCGCTGGTCATCATGAACCGGTGGGTCCATCGAGATAAAGCTGGATGTGTCCCGCCTGCGGCGAGGGATGCCCAGTTCATCCAGCATGGCCTGGTCAAAAATCGTGATATCGCGATCCGATGAAAACGCCTCATGGTTCTTTTCGATTTCCATGATGTCGTTGAAACGGGTGATCGACCAGAACGAGCCGAACATACTGTCCTTGCAGTAGTGGACCGGCGCTTCTTCCCGAAGTCGTTTGAAATAGGGGCGCCAGAGATCCTGTTGTAGAAGGATGGGCTGGCTGACATCAATGTCCTCAATGGGCATGGTGGCCGCATCGGGTAGTTGGCTTGCCTCTAATACCATTTCACTCATTTCGACACCTCGCAGGTCTGTTGGTTATGGAGCCCTGCACTAATAAAACACCAGTACCGGCTGTTCGGCAAGTTGACGGTTTTGCATCGAAGCGCGGCTTGGTACACACTGAAATCCAGTACCCGCTGGAGAAAGGCTTGACCACGAATAATAAAGTCAGCGAGGCCCGCATCCTCTGTTACGGTTCACTGTACCTGCCGGTGTCCATGGCACTTTTGCCGGTGAATCTTTATGTTCTGCCGTTTTATGCAGAGCTTGGCATTCCGCTTTACGCGATGAGTGCAGTCATTTTTGCAGCTCGCCTTTCAGATGCCGTCACAGATCCATTGATGGGTGTGCTGACAGACAGGACCAAAACACCGTGGGGAAGACGCAAGCCCTGGATCCTGTTTGGTACGCCGTTACTGATGGTTTCCCTTTATAAATTGTTCCTGCCGCCGGCTGAACCGACCATCTGGTATTTCGGCTTCTGGATCATCACGCTATATCTCGCCTACACCATTATCTCGCTGCCTTACTACGCCTGGGGCGCGGAGATGTCGACGGACTATGATCAGCGCACGCATATCAGCGGGCGCAGGGAACAGTTTCATTTTGCCGGTAACCTGTCGTTCAACCTCCTGCCGCTGGTTGCCGCCCTCGCGATATATCTCGATAACTCCACCGGTGATCTTGCGCAAATGGCGAGTAACTTCTCGGCTGAGTTTCAGCAGATCATGGCAACTCGTGCAGGTAATATTGATGTGATACTAAGCTGGCTGACCACGTTTGTGATGGTCACGATTCCGGCGACCATTGCGCTTGCCCTCATTTTTGCGCCAGAGCCAAAGAAAGAAGAGGTTGATCGACCACGGTTCAGCATTCTCCAGAGTCTGTGGGTGATCCGCCGTAACGGGCCGTACCTGCGCATTATTTTTACCTACGTGGTGACAACATTCGGCATTGCCCTCGTTGCCGCGGGTTCTTACTTTTTCGTGAAGCACGTGGTGCAGGCGGGTGAGCTTTATCCCGTCTATATCCTGGTTTATTACACGGCTTCAGTGATCGGTGTCTCACCGTGGATGAAGGTCAGCAGGCGTATTGGTAAACACCGCGCTTTTATTGCCTGTGTCGTCTGGTACTGCATCTGGGCCTGTTGCCTGCCCTTCGTGCCACAAGGGGACTTTTCGATGTTCCTGGTGGTCATGGCGTTAAAAGGTGGCTCCGTCGCAGCGATGCCGATGCTTGCGGCGTCCATGGCGGCTGATGCGGTTGATATCGATTTTGCGAGAACCGGCGAACACAGGGCAGGTCTCTACTTTGCGATCTGGGGTTTCCTTAGAAAGGGTTCTTACGCTTTCGGTGGGGCAGCGGCACTTGCTGCGTTTGCCTTCGTGGGCTTTGACCCCACGGCAGATGTTGCGCTGGCCGGTACACCTGACGGTAACTCAGCTTCCTCGCTGTTCTGGCTGACGATGCTCTACACCATCATTCCCGCAATCATCCATGGCGCCGCGCTGCCGGTGATGTGGAATTACCCGCTTACCGAGGCACGGCATGCCAGGTTCAAGCAGCGGCTGGCAAGAAAGGCAGAACGCCTGGGTGTTGCGATCTAAGAAGAGCGCCGCCTAACACCTGTTATGAGGCGCGGCAAAATCAATCTCAGGCCCACCGGGAATGATGCCTGGCGCACGGCTGCCGTAGTAGATCCCCTTGATTGCCGCAACGTCGACAGTTTCAGCGACACCTGGTTGCTGATATAGATCTCGGGTATACGGCCAGAGATGTTCATAGTCTGCGATTCGCCGCAGGTTGCAGCGGAACTGACCATGGTAGGCAAGATCGAAACGAACCAGGGTTGCGAAGAGACGCCAGTCTGCCTCGGTGATGGTCTCACCACACAGGTATCGACTATCTGCGAGATGGCGATCAATTTTGTTGAGAGTTCCAAACAATGCTGAAAAGGCCTTGTCATAAGCTTCCTGGCTCTGGGCAAACCCACATCGATACACACCATTATTGACGTTGACGTAGATTTCGTCGTTCCAGGCATCGATATCAGCGCTGAGTTCGGCGGGATAGTAGTCAGGGCTGGCAGGCGCAATCTCATCAAAGGCACTGTTCAACATGCGGATGATGTCGGCAGATTCGTTGTTGACGATTGTCTGGTGATCTTTGTCCCACAGCACTGGAACAGTGCAGCGCCCGGTGAATGTATTGTCGGCCGCGGTGTACACGTCATGGATATGACGAGCACCGAGGAGCGGCTCCGGTGTCTCTCCAAACGTCCAACCCTGTTTGCCTGCTGCGGGCTCGGTCAGGCTGACGCTGATAATCTCTTTCAAACCTTTGAGTGATCGGTAGAGCAGGGTTCGGTACGCCCAGGGGCAACCCGCGTTAACAAAAAGATGGTAACGATCCTTCTCAGGCGCGAACTGGTTGCTGCCTTTCTCTATGAAAAACCGGTAAGGCGATTCAGGCCGAACATACTCACCCTTTTCGTTGGTGCGGCGCAGGTCATTATCTGACCATTGCCCATCAATCAGCATGCCCATGGCGTACTCCGTGGTGTTAACTGGCTGCGAGTATAACCCGGGAGAAGATGTCTACAGTCGCTGGCGACAACACATCTCAAGCCGAACGATCGGGTGAGGCTTCGGGCTGTACCACTGGCCTTGAGAAGTACATCGAGCGATTAAAGGAAACCAGGAGCACGGCAGCAACGAGGGTAACGGCAACGGAAACCAGCGTTGGCGTCGTGCTGTCTCCGTATCCACACAGCCTGAGAGCAGCATTGTTCGATGCGTGATACATCGTCGCGACAAGAATGCTCGCACCGGTAAGATTTGCGAACCAGGTCAGTACAAATGCCATCGCTATGATCGAAACAGTCAGGACCGTAATGGCGGCGATGGCGCCACTGATTTCGCCGCTGCCGCCATACACCAACCCGAACCAGGCGGGGTAGTGCCAGAGTCCCCACAGGCACCCCAGCAGCAGGGTAGCGGAAAACGCACTCATCCTGGCCTGCAACGCAGGTAGTGCGTAACCCCGCCATCCCAGTTCTTCACCAATCATGATCAGCATGAGAAATGCGAACATGCCCAACCAGGTATCCAGCATCTGGCGCGCTGAATATTCCGAGAACCCGCCGGATACGAAAATTGACGGCACGAGCAGGGCGATAGGCACGAGCAGGGCGAGAATCCAGAATTGGGGTTTGACACCGAACGGCAGAAATCGCCTGGCGATTTGTATGAGGCCCTCCTTGCCCCTGAACAAGGCAGTGCAGATGAGCGCGGCGCTCATCGGTATCCAGATGATGACGATGGCCTGTGCTTGGTACCAACGCCTTGCCTCGATATCGCCGATGCCTGGCTGGGGCATGGGGCCTGAAAAAACAACATAGCCCCAGGAGACGAAAATCGTAATGAGGAAAAAGATTGCCAGTTCGCGATTACTGACTGTGGTGTCCCGTACCGGGAGGGTGCTCATGACGATCTGCCAGCGAAGTAACTAGCGCTTAAAGATAGCAGCTTGCGCACTGTGGCGCGCAAGCCTTTATGCGTTTTGAATACCGCGGCAGGGCTATCGAAGTGCTATCCTGTGACCTCTTCTGCACAGGATCTAAACATGAAAACAATGATCAAGTTTCTGGCCGGCGTAATGTTGTTGTCGTCAACCGTGGCGTGGGCAACCGAGGATGAAAAAGCTGATGATCCCTATGCAGGTCTCAAGTGGCGGAACATTGGCCCTGCTTTCATGTCCGGGCGCATTGCGGACATCGCCTGGGACCCTGGTGACAACAGCGTCTGGTACGTTGCGGTCGGTTCCGGCGGCCTCTGGAAGACGGTTAATGCCGGTGTTACCTGGCAGCCCATCTTTGACAACAAGCCGTCATATTCTATTGGCAACGTCGCTGTTGATCCTTCAAACCCAAACACGGTCTGGGTAGGGACCGGCGAGGATGTCGGCGGCAGGCACGTGGCCTTTGGTGATGGCATCTATCGTTCTGATGACGGTGGGAAGAACTGGACGCACAAGGGACTGAAAAGCTCAGAACACATCTCCACTATCGTTATTCATCCTGAGGACTCCAACACCGTCTGGGTTGCAGTGCAGGGTCCGCTCTGGTCAAAAGGTGGTGAGCGCGGTCTTTACATGACCTCCGATGGGGGAGGCACCTGGCAGAAAACTCTTGGTGGTGGTGACTGGACCGGTGTTACTGATGTTGTGATCGACCCGCGCAACCCCGATGTCCTGTACGCCTCTACCTGGCAGCACCATCGGACCGTGGCTGCCTATATGGGCGGTGGGCCGGAAAGTGGTATTCACAAGTCAACTGACGGCGGGCTTACCTGGCAAAAACTGTCCAAGGGATTGCCTGAAGGTAACCTCGGCAAGATTGGACTTGCTGTGTCGGCACAGGACCCGGATGTTGTCTATGCAGCCATCGAGCTGAATCGTCGCAAGGGTGGCGTCTGGCGGTCGGATGATCGGGGTGCCAGTTGGGAGAAACGCTCCGATGCGGTGAGCGGCGGTACCGGCCCGCATTACTACCAGGAGTTAACCGCAAGTCCACACCAGTTTGATCGCCTGTACCTTGACGGGCCGGCGGTCAGCAAGTCAGAAGATGGCGGCAAGACGTTTGAATCCATGCCGCAACAGGCGAAACACAGCGACACCCACGCTATTGTTTTCCATCCGACTGACCCGGACTACATCATGATGGGGACGGACGGTGGCCTTTATGAGAGCTTTGATCTGGGGAAGCACTGGCGATATATCGGTAACCTGCCGGTAACCCAGTACTACAAGCTGGCCCTGGATGATGCTGAGCCTTTCTACAACATTTATGGCGGCACCCAGGACAACAACAGCCAGGGTGGTCCTTCGCGTACCGACAATGTTCACGGCATCAGCAACGCAGACTGGAAAGTTGTGCTTGGCGGTGATGGTCACCAACCGGCAACCGAACCCGGTAATCCGGACCTGTTATATGCACAGTCGCAGCAGGGCAACATCAGGCGGATTGACCTCGGGACGGGTGAGTCTGTCTATATCAAACCGCAACCAGCACCGGGCGAGCCTGCAGAACGGTTCAACTGGGATTCTCCCATTCTGGTTAGCCAACACGACCCTGCAAGGATCTACTTTGCATCGCAACGTGTGTGGCGCTCTGACAGTCGAGGTGATGACTGGATTGCCATTTCAGGCGACCTGACAAGAAACCAGGATCGAATGGTCATGCCGCTCATGGAGCAGACCTGGAGCTGGGATGCCCCCTGGGACTTTTTCGCCATGTCCGACTACAACACCATAACATCGTTAGCAGAGTCACCGCTTGATGAGAACCTGATCTACGCAGGGACGGATGATGGGCTGATCCAGGTGACAGAAAATGGCGGGGAGACCTGGCGCTCGGTCGAGGTAGGCTCGCTGCCGGGTGTGCCCGATACAGCATTCGTAAATGACCTGCGAGCCGATCTGCATGATGCAGACACGGTTGATATTGCGCTCGACAACCACAAGTACGGCGACTTCAAACCTTACCTGCTCGTGTCGCGTAACCGCGGTAAAAGCTGGAAGGCGATTACAGACGGCATCCCGGACCGACACCTTGTCTGGCGGGTAGTGCAGGATCATGTAGCGCCAGGCCTCATGTTTGCTGGTACCGAGTTTGGTGTGTTTGTTACCCGAGATGGTGGAGAAAACTGGGTTAAGTTCAGCAGTGGCATACCAACCATTTCGATACGTGATATCCAGATCCAGCGGCGTGAGAACGATGTGGTAGCGGCAAGTTTTGGTCGTGGCTTCTTTGTGATGGACGAGTACACGGCGTTGCGTGACGCCGATGAAGATGCCCTTACCCGCGAAGCTGTCCTTTTTAAGACCCGTGACGCCCGCTGGTATTTTGAACGTGGTGTGCTGGGCCGCACGAAGCGAGGTTCACAGGGAGACCAGTTGTACCTGGCCGAAAACCCACCGTTTGGTGCAGTCCTCACCTACCACCTTGCGGAAGGCTTCCCAACGCTGGAGAAGCAGCGGCAGGACAGTGAAAAGGAAGCAATAGAGGCAGATGACGAGGTGACGTTTGCCGGCTGGGATGCCATCACGGCGGAACAACGAGAAGCTGCACCTGCGCTGAAAATTCTCATTCGAGACAGTGACGGTAGTGTGATTCGCCGTATCGATGCGCCAACAGAAAAAGGATTTCATCGTGTTGCCTGGGATCTCAGGCATCCGTTTTACGGTTCTGTTGAAACACCACCTAATTGGCAGGGTCTGCCGCCACAGGGGTTCCTGACGATGCCGGGTACTTATTCTGCAGAACTGATCCTTATCAAAGACGGTGCCTCACGCATGCTGGGAGACCAGGTGCGTTTTAATGTTAATCGCATGTCGGAGCCGGCACTAAAAGGCGCACCAATCGAAGAAGTACATGCGTTCTGGCAGGCTTACGCGAAACTGGCCGGCCAGGTGAGTGCTGCGCGGTATACGTTAGATGATGCTGTGGAAGACATTGAGATGATGCAGAAGATGCTGGCTTCAACCGGCGTAGCGCCGGGGGCAATCGACCAGCGCCTGCACGACACGAGGCAAGCGCTTTATGAAATCGAAGAAGCACTCACCGGTGACAAGGCGAGAGGCGAGATCGGGGATTACCAGGTGCATCGTGTCGGCAACTGGCTGAGTCATGCTTACTGGGGTGTCGCGAGTTCGAGTTACGGGCCGACCCCGGCACACGAGCGTAGCTTAAAGTATGCAGATCAGGCGTTCGAGCCACTGCGTGATCAGCTGAAGCAGGTTGTTGAAAGTGATATCCCGGCCTTACGCCAGGAACTGCTTGAGATGGGTGCGCCCTGGGGCAGGGGCCAGGCGATACCAATGCGCTAAAGCTAGCCTGTCAGACGAATCTTGCCTGTACAGATTCGTCTGGCACCATGCACTGATTTTTGCGGCCGAACCAGCGGTATCGATTACGTGCGACCTTGCGATAGAACCAGTCCCTGAACCCCTGTGGCAGATATCGAAACGGGCTGAACGCGGGCCATGGCCAATTTAGTTCACGGGCGATGGCGAGTGCGGCGTCGGTTCTTACCAGGCATCGATCCCCTTCAATAAGCAGCATGGTTTCGTCTTCTTCTGCGGATACGCCGTGCTGCTCCATCAATCGTTGTGCAGCTTCACTTTGCATGGGTGCGAACTGGAACTTCGCTGCGGGGTCACGCCTGATGATGAAGTTGACCGCACCGTTACAGAAATTACATACACCGTCAAATACGACGATCCTACTCACACCGTCTGCTGATCTCGCAAGCGGCAACAGCTGGCCAGCGCTCAACACACGCCATGCAACCAATGCGACAAAGGCGCCGAGGTAACCGTGGTTTGCGTAGACACCCCAGGCAATGCCAAGCAGGAACTCATCGCTGTTGTGCTCCCAGCCGATAGAAAAGAACCAGCGGGCAAGTGCCGCAGCGAAGATAAAGCCGCTCAACAAAAACAGTAGCAGCGAAGCGGCGGCTGGCAGGATACGCACGGCATACTGTAGTGGCAGGAGTGCTACGACGCTGATCAAGGCCAGTAGAGCCCAGAACAAACCTGCAAAAAGCCACAGAGACCTGAATGAAATCGTGGTGTTACCGATGTCGAGGACCAGTGCCAGAAAAACAAGGCTAAATGTCGTCACTGTGGCGGCGACAAAAGCGGCCCAGGCGATGGTTTGTTTTGGTGGTTTCATCACATCCAGTATAGATCTCCGCGCAGAAAGTGCATGTGAGCGTGGCGAGCCGTGAAAGAACTGTGGCATGCTAGAACAGTACACTTCGGGAGCCAGTGCCATGAAGTATCACCTTGCCGCATTTTTTCTGTGCCTGCTGGTCAGCGCCTGCACATCGACAGGCGAAACAGGATCGGAAACCTCTGCCGAGACGTTACCGGACAGCAACCAGTCCGCCGTCAGTCATGCAAACCCCTCAACTGAAACGACACTCAAGGCCATGGAAACCGCCGGTGAAACCGATGGCCTGGTTCATCTCGCTGCGCCGCGGATGGTCTGTAAATCTGAACGGGTTACAGGCACCTACCTGAGGAGAACCGTCTGCAAGGAGGTGGGCAGCAACAGCCGGGACCCGAGGGCTGCGGACCAGATGGAAGAGATGATCCGTTACCAGGAGGCGGCACGACGCATGGATACGATTCGAAACGTGCTCAACTAATGCTGGTGCAACGTCCAGAGTAGGGGCTGGGTCGATATTGAGACACCGAAAAGCGCTGTCTGCGACATCAACGCCTTAACCGCTATCGTCGCTGGCGCTGTCGGCCTATACTCGCCGGCCCACGACATTCTTGACGCAGCAAAATGAATATCAGCCTGTTAGACGGATCAATTGGCCAGGAACTTGTTAAACGTGGCGGTGAGGCACCGACACCGCTCTGGTCCACTTCAGTTATGTTGAATAAACCTGAACTGGTCAGCGATGTACACGCTGACTATTTCAACGCTGGCGCTACCATCGCTACAACTAACAGTTATGCCGTGTTGCGCGATCGTCTTGCACCTGCAGGCCTTGAGGATCGTGCTGAAGACTTGTGGGCGGCGGCAATCGATTCGGCCTGCGTTGCGAGAGATGCGTTTGGCGAGGGGCGCGTTGCTGCATCCATCGGACCACTGATGGCGTCTTACCGACCTGATATCTGTCCGCCAGCCGAGGAAGCCGAGTTGCTCTACGCTGATGTGGTCAGTCATCTTGAATCGCGCGCTGATCTGCTGCTTATCGAAACCATGTCATCGGTTGACCAGGCGGAAGGTGCGCTGCGGGCGGCGTGTAAATCGGATAAACCGGTCTGGCTGGCAGTCAGCGTTGATGATGCCGATGGCACGCGGCTGCGATCAGGCGAGCCGCTCAAAGATCTCTTGCCAGTGCTGGCCCGGTATGACGTGTCTTCTGTACTGATAAATTGTTCACTGCCCGAGGTCACCGGCGATGCGCTGGAGATCATCCGGGACAGCGGTTTACCGTTTGGCGCATATGCCAACGGGTTTACTGGTATCAGTGAAGGCTTCCTGGAAGAACGTCCGACCGTGGCGAGCCTTGAGGCAAGGCACGACCTGACACCAGAGCGATACGCCGAATTTGCCATGGGCTGGGTTGAACAGGGTGCCAGCATCGTTGGTGGTTGCTGCGAAGTTGGACCTGCACATATGGCGAAACTTGCGGAATCGCTGAAAGCCGCCGGTCACACCATCGTCTAGCAGCACCCGGGCACTGACACCCCTGGGGGAACATCCACTATAATCGGATGAAACCTGAAGGAGTCAACAAATGAAGCCGAGTGCCTGGCTATCTTTGTCATTGATGTGTCTGTGCCTTACTGCCGAGGCGGCATTGCCGCGCGTTGACGATTTTGTCCTGCTGGACCAGAACGGTAAGGCGCACCAGATGCATTACCACCAGGATGCACCGGCAGTGGTCCTGATCGTACATGGCAACGGCTGCCAGATTATCCGCTCCAACCTTGAAGATTATCGTGCGCTCCGGGACGAATATGCGGCGCAGGGTGTCGAGATGCTGATGATCAACAGCAACCTGCAGGACACGCGGGAGAGTATTGCAAGTGAAGCAGGGCAGTGGGGTGTTGATTTCCCGATACTGCACGATGCTAACCAGGCAATTGGCCGCTCGCTTAACCTCACGAGAACAGCCGAAGTGATCGTGATCAATCCGGCGAACTGGGAGATTGTCTATCGAGGCGCGCTGAGTGACAGGGTGCACTACGAACGCCAGAAAAATGAGGCCTCAGTGCACCATGTTCGCGAGGTGCTTGACTCGATGATTGCAGGCGATGTGCCAACCTATCGCGAAACTGCCTCGCCGGGCTGCATCATCAATTTTGCTGAGCAAGACGGCGAAGCCATCAGCTACAGCGAAACGATTGCGCCATTGCTGAAGGAAAAGTGCACTGCCTGCCACGTGGAAGGGGGCATTGCGCCATGGGCCATGTCTGAATACCGGATGGTATTCGGTTTTGCGCCGATGATTCGAGAGGTACTCCGAACCCGGCGCATGCCACCCTGGCATCTCGATCCTGAAGTGGGTGAGTGGCAGCACGATGCGGGTATATCCGATGAAGAGCGCGCGACATTGCTCGCCTGGATCGAAGCCGGCGCCAAACGTGGTGATGGTCCTGACCCGCTTCTTGCTATCGAGCCACGCACTAATGAATGGACCCTCGGTGAACCCGACCTGGTGCTGGAAGTGCCTGCCTTTGATGTACCGGCCACAGGTACTGTCGATTATCAGTTTCCGCAGGTGGAAAACACGCTGGGTCGTGACGCGTGGGTTGTCGCGGCAACCATCATCCCCGGCGACGCCCAGGCGGTGCATCACGTGCTGATGGGCACGGTGGATGAAAAGAAAGACGAGGGTGATGAAGAGGATATCTTCGAGAACTACATCATGGGGTATGCGCCGGGTAATGAAAGTGCCCACATGCCTGAGGGTACCGGCGTGTTTGTACCGAAGGACGCCTGGTATACCTTCCAGATGCACTACACACCGTATGGTCGGGCCTCAACGGATGTCACGCGCGTCGGTTTGTATTTTGCTGATGAAACCCCAGACCAGTACTTTCGCCAGCAGGTGGTGTTGAACCCGAGAATCCGCATACCCCCGCACGCTGCATACCATGAAGAGAGTGCATACTTTGAATTCAGGCATGCCGCTGTGCTGCACAACCTGACACCGCATTCACACTATCGCGGCAAAAGCTCAACGTTCGAACTGGTATATCCGGACGGCGAAAGCGAACTGATCCTGTCGGTGCCGAACTACGACTTCAACTGGCAGCGCACCTATAACTTTGTTGAACCGAAGCAGATACCCGCCGGCACGCGCATCGTGCATCGAACGGTGTATGACAACTCCTCCAACAATCGGGGTAACCCCAATCCTGATGAGGAAGTTCGCTGGGGGCTGCAGAGTGAAGAAGAAATGCTGTACGGATCGATCAGCTATGTCTGGGCTGAAGAACAGGCGGCTGAGCCTTTCCACAGCCGCTTCAGCTCAGATGTCGCGCAGTACGTCGGGTTCATGGATCACAACATGGATGGCAAGATTGCCAAGGATGAAATGGGCGGCCGCATGAGAAAACGCATCGGCTGGAAGTGGATTTTCATCGACCGCAACTTTGATGGCGGACTGGACCAGACCGAAATGGAAAGACTGTTTCGATAGGTCCGGTCAGCGCGCCAGCGTCGAGTATCTTCAGGCTGTTGAGTTCTCTTCAATGGTTGTCGTGGTAGACACGTCCGCTACGTCAGGCGCGTAGGTATTGTCATCACGCTTTCGTGACGCCTCCTGCTCAACCAGCTCTCCAAGATAATCAGGTAACTCAACGCCGCCCATCTTGGCGAGATCATGCAGCGAAGGCAGTGCCTGCGTGAGACCACCCAGGAAACTGCCCACAGCGTTACCATTGCCACCGTCGTAGACGACAACCTTGTCGAACTCGATGTTGCTGATGGCCTGTGACTGCGCCGCGACAATGTCATCGAGCTTATCCACAATCATGAGGGTTGCAGCAGCGTCGGGATCGCCCCCTGCCGCCTGGACAATGGCTTCAAAACCTTCTGCCATCTTCATAAGAATCTCTTTGCGACCTTCTGCCTCACCGGCTAAACGCGCACGAATAGCTTCACCTTCCGCTTCACCTTCGAGCACCTGTTTTGCCTTGTCACCCTGCGCTTCCGTTGTGACCCGATCTTTTTCGATCTGGGCCGGGACCACAACGTTGGCAAACTGGGTGGCGCGGTCTCTTTCTGCCCTTGCTCGTTCAGCTTCCTGCTGCGCCTGGTAGCCTTCGCGCTCGGCTGCCGCACCTTTAACGGCTTCAGAGGCATCACCCAGGCGCTTGGCTTCGGCTTTGGCAACACGGAGCTGCGCCTCGGAATCCGCCTCTACGGCATGCGCCTGGTTCTCACCGGTGACGGCCTGGGCGTTGGCGTTTGCCACCTGGACTCGCTCGTCCTGCAGCGCATTGGCAGAACCAACCGCACCATCCCTGTCCTGTTCAGCAACTTCGATCTTGGCCTTGTTAACGGCCTCCGCAGCGGCACGTTGACCCAGTGCCTCGATATAACCGGATTCATCAGTGATATCGGAGATGTTCACGTTGATCAGGCGCAGGCCAATTTTCATCAATTCAGACTCGATGTTTTCCAGCACACGCGATTCAAACGTTTCTCGATCACCGTTGATCTCCTCGATGTCCATGGTGGCGATGGTCGCTCGAAGCTGGCCGAAGATAATGTCTTTTGCTGTTTCCTCGATCTCCTCGGTCGATAGCGACAACAGCCTTTCAGCTGCATTGTTCATCAGCTCTGAGGTGGTGCCGATACCAAAAGTGAAGCGGGACGGGACGTTGACCCGAATGTTCTGCTTGGACAGCGCGCCTTCCAGCTTGATATCCACCGTCATTGGTGTGAGGTCAAGAAACCGATAGCCGTGGACCACGGGCCAGATGAAAGTGGTACCACCGTGAATCGTCTTGGCAGACAACCCGCCGCCGATCTGACCGAACTTGACCAGTATCTGGTCTGATGGGCAGGTCTTGATCCTGGCGGTGACCGCCATGACGGTGCCAATGATGAGTACAGCGAGAACAACGGTGACAATAAATGAGAACGGCATAACGAGACTCCTTGTCGCTGGTTTTGATGCTGGGCTACCCTCTAAAGGGTGCCCGATTATTCGTTCAATTTGCTGACCAGCATGTGGCTGCCGGTGATGTCATCGACAATGATCGACGTGTTTTTTGCGAGCGCTTCGCCATCCGTGATGGCGTGGAGCTCCTTCAGGCGCCCCTGGATATTGATCATGACTTTCCCGACACCGGAGCGGTTCTCGGGAATAGTCAGGCTGACGGTGCCATCTGCACCAATCGCGTTTTCTATCTGCAGGTTGCCGGAATGTCGCAGCCTCGACAGGGCGAGGAAAAGCGCGATATTCACCATGACAAAAAACGAACCTACCAGGAAGCCGACTGTCACAACCATCGCTTCATGGCTAAGTCCCCAGTCGTAGGCCATTAGGCCACCCCAGGAAAATCCCATCAGGAAGCTGACGCCGTTTCTTATGGAGAATACATCTCCAAAATCAAACGAGCTGCCATCGGATGCTTCTACGTCAAACTCATCACCGCCGATACCGGACAATGTGACAAGTAACTGAATCACGAAAATCGTGGTGGAGAACACTGCGATAAGGAAGAGTGCCTGTTGCAGTGTGTTTAAAGCGTCGAACCATTCCGTCATGTTGAAAAGATCCTTTTTGGGCAAGGAAAATAAACCATGTTCTGCCAGTCGGGGCAAATCAGTTCATTTCATCATGAACGGTGTTTCTGGGGCTCCATCGCAAGCTCGTTGGAAGACCGGGTGAACAATTCTGGAATTACCCCGAGTTCCGTACTGCTTGTGGAGAAACAATGGAAGTTCATCAATTGGATGGGATTGTTCGTTTTGAAGTGAGACCGGTTTTTGATGGCCATATTTGGCAATGTTTTGGCTGTTTCAGCATAGCCAGAATCCTTGTGGTCGATTACATTCGCTGGATTAACCAGTTGTCCGGGATAAAGACAATTGCGCTTCTCAGCATGGCAGGTATTCAGGCAGGGGTTGTCCGGTAACCGGCATTGGCAACGCCAGTGGCGTGACCCCGAACCGAAACCAGCCTATGACATTATTATTGTGGGCGCCGGTCTGCATGGCCTTGCGACGGCATACTATCTCGCTCGAAATCATGGTCTGCGTAACATAGCGGTCGTCGAAAAAGGCTGGCTTGGTGGCGGTAATGCCGGTCGTAACACGACTATCGTGCGCTCCAACTATATGATGCCCGGCAATCGTGAGTTCTATGAACATTCACTCAAACTGTGGGAAGAACTCAGCCACGACCTGAACTACAACGTGATGTTCAGCCAGCGTGCCCATGTATCCCTGTTTCATTCACCCTCGGCTCGAGACGCACTTGCGCGGCGCTACAACACCATGCGCCTGACGGGCTCAGACGGGGAACTCTGGGATCTCGATACGCTGAAAAAGGAAATCCCGCACCTGAACTATGACAATGCCCGGTTTCCGATTGCCGGTGCTGCGGTCCAGCGACGTGCAGGCACGGCGCGGCACGATGCAGTGGCCTGGGGGTATGCTCGCGCTGCAGATCGTCTTGGTGTGGACATCATCCAGAACTGTGAAGTTACCGGCGTCAGGCAGTCAGGCAGCAGGATTACCGGCCTTGAAACCTCTCGAGGTGTTATTGAAGCAGGCACTGTCGGGTTTGCGGTAGCAGGCAGTACCTCACGGCTCTGGCAGATGGCGGCGCTCGGCCCGTTGCCAATTGAGTCTCATAAGCTGCAGGCGTTTGTCACCGAACCACTCAAGCCTTTGCTGGATCATGTGGTGGTCTACGGCGTGGGCGGTGCTCACTTCTATATTTCGCAGTCCGATAAAGGCGGTATGGTGTTTGGCGGCGATATCGACTGGTACAAATCGTATGCGCAGCGGGGCAACCTGCCGACCGTACAGGATGTTGCTGAAGCCGCCGCCGCAATCATGCCCTGTCTTGGTCGGGTGCGTCTCCTGCGACACTGGTCAGGCATTATGGACATGACCATGGATGGGTCACCCTTCATCTGTAAGACGCCGCTTGAAAATCTTTACCTCAATGCCGGTTGGAACTACGGCGGTTTTAAGGCAAGTCCCGCATCCGGGTGGTTCTTTGCTGACCTCATCGCCAATGACCGCGCTGATCCGGTTATCGCCGATATGCACCTCGACCGATTCAGGCAGGGTATCAATATGGACGAGCGTGGTGCGGGGCCAGACCCGAAGCTACATGGTTAAGAAGCGACATGGTTAAGAAGTTACATGGTTAAGAAGCGACATAGTTAAGGGGCGATGAGGTCATGATTCGAATCAACTGCCCGTTCTGCGGTGAGCGTGATCACGCGGAGTTCACCTATGGCGCTGATGCGTCAATTGTCTACCCGTCTCTCGACGCAGATGCTGATTGCTGGCATGACGCGATTTATCTCAGGGAAAACATCTGCGGCGTACAGGAAGAAACCTGGCATCACACGCATGGCTGTCGTATGTGGCTGATTGTCGAGCGCGACACCATGACGCACGAGGTCATCTCTGTTCGCGCGGCTCATGATGGTTACGGTGCTGCCTGCGCCAATTCTGGCAACGGTAAGGCTGACCCATCGTGACGGCAACCAGGCTCGACACAGGCGGTCATATCGATCGCAGCAGGCGACTCAGCTTCAGCTTTGATGGTAAAGCCATGACTGGCTTTGAAGGTGACACGCTGGCTTCTGCGCTGCTTGCCAATAATGAAAAGGTGCTTGCCCGCAGTTTTAAGTATCACCGGCCGCGTGGCGTCATGTCGGCAGGTGTTGAGGAGTCTGGCGCGCTGGTAACGGTGGGTGAGGGTGCTCGGCGGGATCCTAATGTAAAAGCAACAACCCAGGAACTCTATGACGGGCTCTCTGCCCACGGCCAGAATGCGTGGCCGAACGTTCGTTTTGATCTTGGTTCAGTGACAGGTCTTTTCGGCAGGTTCTTTTCTGCGGGTTTTTACTACAAGACCTTTATGGGACTACCGCCTTTTGAATGGGGCAGGGGTACCGGTCTGTGGATGCAGTACGAGAAGCTCATTCGTAAAGCGGCCGGGATGGGAGAAGCTTCACGCGAGCCTGATCCGGATATTTACGATCATGCGCATGGCCATTGTGATGTCCTGGTTGTAGGCGGTGGGCCCGCCGGCATGACAGCTGCGCTGAAGCTTGCTCGTTCCGGCCTCGATGTCTGGCTGGTTGAACAGGACAGCCTGCTGGGCGGCGATCTCCTGAATAGCGGCGATGAATCAGCTGAAGCCCAGCGTCAGGTGCTTGTCAGCGGACTTGCTGAGGTCGGCGTCAACGTGATGACGCGAACCACCGCTTTCGGTTTGTATGACGATGGCACGGCAGGTCTGCTCGAATGTGTGACTGACCACATCAGTAACGCACCGGGCTACCTGCCACGACAACGTTTCTGGTACCTGCGGGCCCGGCACACCGTGATTGCGAGTGGCGCTATCGAGCGCACCATTGCCTTTGGCAATAATGATCGACCGGGCGTGATGACGGCGTCTGCTGCACGCGCATACCTGAATCGATTTGGTGTCCTGGCTGGCCAGGATATCGTCATCGCGACAAATAATGATTCTGCTTACAACGCGGCAGTAGAACTCTCGTCGCGAGGCGCCAGTGTTAACCTGCTTGATGCCAGGATGAGTGTTGGTGCACTGGCTGCGCAAGCCGGTGCTGCCGGGGTTCACCTTCATACCGGTAGCACAGCCCTTCAGGTTCGAGGTGTGAATGAAGTCACTGGCGTTCAAAGTGCGATTACAGTTAGAGGAGGTTGGTCGCCCGGACCAGCATTCGATTGTGATCTTCTGCTGGTATCCGGAGGGTGGTCACCAGTGATAAACCTTGTTTCGCATCGTGGTGCAAAGCCCCGCTGGAACGAGGAGCAAGCCTGTTTCCTGGCTGCTGATACGGCAAAAGGGATCCATGTTGTGGGATCGGCGGCCGGGATCTGGTCAACCGCGGACTGCATGGCATCTGGGGAAGCGGCGGCGCTTACTGTGTTAGTTGAGGCCGGTCAGGAGAGCTATGTTCGGGTGAGCGCACCAGCGCCAGGTGGTTGGGAGACGCCGATCGAACCTCTGTATGAAGTCAATGTTGCTGGCAGGCGAGCCAAACGCATGGTTGACCCGCAACATGATGTCACGACAGAAGATGTCCGGCTGGCACATCGGGAGGGTTTTGTTTCCGTCGAGCATCTTAAACGCTACACCACACTTGGCATGGCTACAGACGGTGGCAAAGTGGGCAACCTGATCGGGCTTGCCCTGATGGCCGAGGCGCTGGGTAAAGATATCCCGTCGGTTGGTACAACCGTGTTCAGGCCGCCCTATACGCCGGTTGCACTTGGCGCACTTAAAGGTAGAAACGTCGACCAGCATTTCCGCCCACTCAGAAGAACGCCAATGCATGACTGGAACCTTGGCCGGTCAGCGGAAATGATAGAAGTGGGTTTGTGGCAAAGACCTTCCTATTACCCACGTGGGGGCGAAGGCATAAACGAGGCCTACATACGTGAAGCGGAAACCGTCAGGAAGACGGTAGGTCTTTGCGATGTGACCTCACTTGGCAAGATTGCGATCCAGGGCCCGGATGCAACCACGCTTTTGAATCGTGTCTACAGTAATCCTTTTGCGAAGCTGCCAGTAGGTAAAGCACGTTACGGCATCATGCTGCGTGATGATGGCCTGGTGATGGACGATGGTACAACCTGGCGTCTCGGGGAAACTGAATACTTCATGACGACTACCACAGCTAATGCAGTGAAAGTCATGGCGTTCCTTGAAGAGTTGTTGCAGACACGCTGGCAGTCTCTGCGGGTTCATGTCACCAGTGTCACAGATGCCTGGGCCGGGGTGGCGCTGGCGGGTCCACGCTCGCGCGATGTCCTCGCTGCGTCGGTCGCAGCCCCGGCAATAGTGAGTAATGAGAACCTGCCTTTCATGGGCGTGATTGATGCGACGCTGGCGGGTGATATTCCCTGTCGTATAGCGAGAATCAGTTTCTCCGGTGAGATGGCATTCGAGGTGTATGTCCCGGCGGACTACGGCCCTGCCATGATGGACATACTGGCGCAGGAAGTAGAAAGACATGCCGGTTGTCTCTACGGACTCGAAGCGCTCGGCACCCTGCGAATAGAAAAAGGTCACGTGACTGGTGCGGAACTCGATGGGCGGGTCAGCGTTGATGATGCCGGTCTTGGCAGGATGGCATCACCAAAAAAATCCTATATCGGCAGCGCCATGCGGCATCGTCCTGCGTTAACCCAAACCGATCGTCCGCAGTTAGTTGGTATCCTGCCGGTGGATCGCACTGCAACGTTTAATGCCGGTGCAATTCTTTGTCGACAGGAAGAGATCAGTGGCATGGGAGAAGGGTGGGACACAGCGGTAACCCACTCACCCGTCTTTGGGCACTGGATTGGTCTCGGGTTTGTTGCAGGCGGCCACGAGGCATTTACCGGCAAGACCCTGGTTGCCGCAGATCCGGTGCGCGAAGGTAATGTAGAGGTTGAGGTGGTATCGCCGCATATGTACGACCCTGATGGAGAACGTATGCATGGTTGATCGCGTCTCAGCTTTGGCAGGTAGTGATGTACCCTCACGTACAGGTGCAGAGGGCGAAGCTGGTGTCTGCCTGCAGCCCTTGACGGATATTGTCCTGACCCAGGTAGCTGCCTGGCCTGAAACCGTACAACAAGTTGGTGAGCTGGCGGCGCAGGTCACCGGCGCCGATGAAGCCCCAGGGCCTTGCCAGTCATCCCTTGGTGCTCATGGAGCGCTGCTTCTTGTTGAACCTCTCAAGTGGTGGGTACTGGGTAGCTCTCCGGCCGATATTGATGCTGAGGTCGGGACCATTCTTGATCTGTCACATGCACGAACAGTTGTCAGGGTCAGCGGCATCGAGGCAGCCGCTTTCCTCAATCGGCATTTGCCTCTGGACCTGCGTGAATCCAGTTTCGCTGATGGCGCGGTGGCTACAACTGCAATTCATCACGTCAGCGTCACCCTGTGGAGAGATGTGAGTAGTTTTCTTCTTTTTTTGCCGCGAGGCTATGCCCTGTCGTTGTGGCAGGGCTTTGTAACCTCCGGCGAGCAGTTCGGACTGGAAGTGATCGCTCCGGCTGCATTGAGCTTCATTGAGCGTTGATCGGGAATCAACCCCAGCCATTATTAGCGTAAACTCCGGCAAAGCGTTTCGCATGGCTTGCCACCGGTGCAGGTTAGGCGGCGTAAGTTCCAGGTGTATAAGGATCTCGAAACATGCCGAGAATGAAGCAGGACACGCTTGATGAGTTTCTGAACGAGCCGCACGTTGGCGTGATTGCCAGCCTGCGCCAGGACGGCATGCCGTATACGGTGCCGGTGTGGTGGTTACACGACGATGGCGTGTTCTGGCTGACCGGTACAACAAACCGGGTATGGTGCAAACAACTGAAAAGTGATCCACGATGTTCCCTCTGTATTGAGGCGTTGGCACCGGTGGCCGGTCATGTGGGCGTTGATGGCGCAGTTGAGGCAATGGAATTACCGGACTTTGATATCTGGCCAATCTCAAGACAGCTTGCGGAAAAATATGTGGGCCGAGGTGATCCCGCCAACGCAGAGGCGGTTGATAAGTTTTTTGCGAATATGCAAACGGAGCCGCGCATGTTGTTCAAGCTGACGCCAGCAACCTGGCGCGCAATTGATATGCGCGTTTATCGTGGCAAGCGTGCGGACAGGGAGTTCCAGGAAGCCGGGAATGACTGAGGAACGTATCCCCACCTCCAACATCCTGCTGTTTTCCTCCCCGGTGCTCGGGGTGTTCATGGCAGGCATGTTGGTCAACTTTTACCTGCTGAAGTTTTCAACCGATGTGCTGCTGATTGCCCCGGCCACTATCGGCACGCTGCTGCTCGCAGCGAGGGTCTGGGATGCGGTGACTGATCCGGCCGCAGGCTGGTTATCTGATCGAACCAATACGCGTCTTGGCAGACGCAGGCCCTGGTTCCTCGGCTCGGCGTTGCCACTTGGGCTTTCCATCGTGATGTTATGGAGCCCGCCGGAAGAGCTTGAGGGCGGCGCACTGACTGCATGGGTCGGTGTTGCGATCCTGCTTTTCTACACCTTCTATACCGCATTCAGGGTGCCTCATATTGCGATGGGTGCGGAACTTTCCCGGGGTTATCACGACAGGACTCGAGTGTTCGGCATCATGCAGGCCGTTGAGAGTATCGGCATGCTGGCAGCGGCCGGTGTGCTGGTGTTCCTGGAACGGGCAGAAGACCCGCGGGAGTTTGCGCGACTGTTGTCGATGGCGATTGCTGTATTTGCAACGATACTGATCATCGTTGCGGCTCTGAAATTGCGTGAGCGAACAGAGTTCCAGGGCAGAGGAGGCAATAATCCCTGGCGATCCTTCCGGGATGTGCTGGTCAATCCGCATGCGCGAATCCTGATCTTTGTGTTTTTCCTGGAGCAGCTTGGCTTTTCAACGCTGGTCGCGCTGGTGCCTTATCTCTCGGATTACATCCTCAATACGCCCGGCAGCACCGGTTTTTACCTGTTCGGTGCGATAGGCGCATCACTGCTATCGATTCCGTTCTGGATCTACGTGTCGCGCCGTTTCGGCAAAATCCAGGTGTGGCTTTTTTCACTGGGTGTGAAGTCAGCACTGTTTGCGGTTGCCTTCTTTCTTGGTGAAGGCAACTTCCCGCTCATGATTATTGTGTCGGTCGGTTTTGGACTCATGAACGGTTGCGGTGCGGTAGTTGGGCCGTCCCTTAAGGCAGATGTGATCGACTGGGACGAAGCAGCAACGGGGGAACGCAAGGAAGGTTCTTACTTTGCGGCATGGAACTTTGTACAGAAGAGTGCCGGTGGTGTGTCAGTATGGGCTATCGGCCTTGTGCTGGCGATGACCGGATTTGTACCGAACGTGGTACAAAGTGAAGAGACGCAGTTGGGAATTCGATTACTGGTCTCTGTCGGCCCATGCTTGCTTCATATTGCTGCGCTGTTGATGATGTTGCGGTTTTCGCTTGATGAAGCCGAACACACCAGTGCGCGCGAGCGGGCTGCTGCCCGGTTGCAGGCGCAAAGTGAAAATTGATTTTAGTTAGTTTAAGAGGAAGGAAGATGTTCAAGTCCCTCACGACGGTCATGACACTGTCTCTGTTGTTCGTACTCGCTGGTTGTTCCAGTGAAACTAATGAGACGCCCGCGCAGCCGGACCCGGAAGCTAATCAACAAGCTATGGCACCTGAGGTGGTCACCGAAATGGAAACGGCTGCGGATACGATGGCTGAAACCTTAGAGGATGCAGGTCAGGCAGTAGAAGCTGCGGCCGAGGAGATGGCGTCCCTGATCGCTCTGCCGGATATCGACAAAACCCGGCCAGACTGGAAAAGCATGGTGCCAGCACCACCGGAAATGGCGTTTGCCCCCGGCGTCAGCTATTTCTGGGAGCTGGAAACGAACAAGGGCCTGATGCGGTTCAGGCTGTTTCATGAAGCCGCGCCGAAACACGTGGCCAGCACCATTTACCTGACCGAACTCGGCTTCTACGACGCAGTAGTTTTTCACCGGGTGATCCAAGGGTTTATGGCCCAGGGCGGCGACCCGACAGGTACAGGAATGGGTGGCCCTGCGTACAAATACGCCGGTGAGTTTGCCAGCGGACTCAAGCATGACCGGCCTGGATTGCTGAGCATGGCAAATGCAGGACCTGGCACCGACGGAAGCCAGTTCTTCATCACCTTTGTGCCAACCCCGTGGCTGGATGGCAAGCACACGATCTTCGGCGAGTTGCTGGAAGGTGCTGATACACTCGCCACTTTCGAAGCGGCAGGTTCACGCAGTGGTGCTACCAGTGAAAAGCTTGAAATCATCAAGGCAAGTATCACCACCAGCAGTTGAACAGGACGCGATGCAAGAAGGTAACTAACCGGTAATCCCATGCCTCCAGCGCTTACGTTCAATGCAAAGTTCGCCTACGGCATTGGCCAGCTGGCAGAAGGGCTGAAAAACTCAGCCCTCGGCACCTTCATTCTTTTCTACTACAACCAGGTGCTCGGCCTGCCTGGTACCCTGGCAGGCACCGCCATTGCCATTGCGCTGATCTTTGATGCCGTCACGGATCCGCTGGCGGGTTCCCTTTCAGATAACTGCCGTTCAAAAATGGGACGCCGCCACCCCTTTATGTACGCGTCAGCAGTGCCGCTCGGTATTGCCTTCTACCTGTTGTTCGCGCCACCAGCAGGTCTATCTGACGGTATGTTATTCCTGTGGCTGCTGGTCACTGTTGTGCTCACGCGCGGCGCGATGACGCTGTATCACGTACCCCACATCGCGCTTGGTGCTGAACTCTCAGAGGACTACGAGGAGCGCACGCAGATCGTGGCCATCCGTTACTTCTGCGGATTTGCGGGATACTTCATCGCCTACTACCTGGGTTTTGGTTATTTCTTCAAAGATACGCCTGAGTTCCCCCGTGGCCAGTTCAACATCGATGCCTACGCGCCGTTTGCGCTGGTGCTGTCAGTGTTGATGATTGTGACCATCGTCTGGTCTGGGATTGGCACGCATCACCGGATTCCCTATCTGCCCAGGGTTGAGATCGAACCGCAACGCCTGTCACTGGTAAAAATTGTTACCCGGATGATTGCGGAGATCATCGGTGCGCTGAAGAACCGCTCTTTTGCATGGCTGTTTGCCGGAACCATGATCATTTTTGTGATGGTGGGTGTCGACAGCGCGCTGAATCTATACCTGTTTGAGTACTTCTGGGAGTTGAACTCACAGCAGAAGCTCATGATCCTGCTGCTCTATCCGGTGGGCATCATGGCCGGTACCTTCATTGCGCCTGTCTGGCATCACCACTTCAACAAGCGCTCCGGCGTCCTGTTTGGCGCGGTTTACTGGGCGCTCTGCCAGATTGTGCCGATACTACTGCGCTTCCTCGGTTACCTGCCGGACAATGGCACCGATGAACTGGTGATGTTCCTGCTTGTCGTCAAGTTCACCCAGGGGATTGCCGCATCGCAGTTCCTGGTGAGTTTTAACTCGATGGTGGCTGATATCGCTGATGAACATGAGCTGTCGACCGGCAAGCGCCAGGAAGGCATTTTCTTCGCGGCGGTATCTTTTGCGAACAAGACCACAACCGGGCTTGGCTCTTTTATCGGCGGCATTGGCCTCGACATCATCAGCTGGCCAACACAGGTGCAGGACCCGTCCCTTATCCCAGCAGAGAAGCTCGGCCAGCTGGGTCTTCTGTATGGCCCTATATTGGCAGGCTTTGCGGTGGTGAGCGTGATGTGCGTACTGCAGAACAAGATGAGCAGGGAAAGTCATGAAGCGGTGGTGAAGCAGCTTGCTGAAAAACGCGGCGTGGCTACGTGACCATCGAATAAAGCGGACTTATCTGCTGGTAATCAGTCTCAGCACGGCGACAGTTTCTTTACTATGATGGAAGCATCAAAGAGAAGGAGTACCACGCCATGAGTAATCTCGAAGAAACCCTGTCTGCGGACGTGCTTGGCTTTGATCCGAAAAAGCTGGCCGAGCGATATCAACATGAGCGGGACAGGCGAATTCGAGGCGATGCTGAGTCGCAGTTCGTGGAGGTTACCAACGACTCGCCTTTTGCGAACAAATATCTTGAGGAGGACCCCTACAGTGAGGTGACACCTCGCGACCCTATCAACGACACGAGAGATGTGATCGTCATCGGTGGTGGCTGGGTTGGAATGATGACTGCAGCCAGGCTCATTCAGGCGGGGGTTAAAGATGTACGCATCATCGAGAGCGGTGCGGACTTTGGTGGCACCTGGTACTGGAACCGTTACCCGGGCGCGCAATGTGATATTGAGTCCTACAGCTACCTGCCGCTGCTCGAAGAGACCGGCTATGTGCCGAAACTTCGCTTTTCGTTTGCACCGGAAATCCAGGAGCATGCCCAGCGAATAGGTCAGCACTTCGATCTCTATAAAGATGCAGTTTTCCAGACCTGGGTCACCGGCCTCGACTGGAACGAAGAAGAATCCCTGTGGCTCGTATCAACGAACCGTGGTGACCAGATGAAGGCGCGATATGTATGCCTGGGTACTGGGCCGGCCAACCGGCCGAGGTTACCGGGTATCCCTGGTGTTGAGGACTTCAAGGGCCATACTTTCCATACGTCCAGGTGGGACTACGACTACACCGGCGGCAATCCCGATGGCAACCTGACTGGCCTCGCTGACAAGAAGGTGGCGATCATCGGTACAGGTGCAACGGCGATCCAGTGTGTACCGGCCCTGGGTGAAAGCGCAGAACA
Organism: Pseudomonadales bacterium; assembly: GCA_963921285.3. Classification (GTDB taxonomy): domain Bacteria; phylum Pseudomonadota; class Gammaproteobacteria; order Pseudomonadales; family Azotimanducaceae; genus UBA9659. The sequence goes on along the minus strand of CAWUFD020000015.1, from coordinate 1,993,843 downwards.
TCTCTATGTCATTCAGCGAACGCCCTCGTCTGTTGATCAGAGGAACAATTCGGAAACGGACCCCGAGTGGGCCGCAAACCTGCAGCCTGGCTGGCAGGCTGAACGCCAGAAGCGATTTGGTGAGGCCTTTGTCAGCGGCACCATTTTTCCTGAGTTCGAAGATGACGGCTGGACCCGGTTTGCGAGAAACCTGCAGTCGTTGATGGGCGAGGCGGGCGACTTCCCGATGGAAGAGATGGGCCAGCTTACTCAGCTGGCGGACTTTAAAACCATGGAACAGATTCGCAGCCGGGTTGACGACACCGTCAGCGACCCTGAGGTGGCGGACAAGCTGAAGGCCTTCTACAACCAATTTTGTAAGCGGCCGACATTTAACGATCATTACCTTGAAACCTTTAATCGCCCGAACGTTGAGCTGATCGATGTCAGCGAGGCGAAGGGTGTCGATAAGATCACGGAAAAGGGCTTTGTTGCCAATGGGCAGGAGTACGAGGTTGACTGCATCGTCTACGCCAGCGGCTTTGAGATTACCAGCAGTTACCAGCGTCGAATCGGTATTCCCATCCACGGCGTAAACGGCGAGTCCATTTACGAGCACTGGGATGACGGCATGCGAACCATGCATGGCATGATGGCCCAGGGGTTCCCGAACCTGTTCCTGTGTGGCGGGCTGTTCGTGTTCCAGCTCGGCGCAAACTACTGTTACGGTGTGGATGTTCAGGCCGAACATGTTGCCTACACCGTTGCAGAACTGCAGAAGCGCCAGGTCAAGGCAGCTGAAGTATCTGAGGCAGCGGAAGAAGCCTGGATTGAAGACCAGTTGAGCGGCGGCACCGGGCAGGTGCTTGTGCTGGGCGGCTCACCGGAAAGCTGTACACCCGGTTATTACAACCAGGAGGGCACCACCGAACGCTACCGTGATGTTCGCCTCGAATCCTATGCCAAGGGTCTAGGTGCATATCGCAAGGTGTTACGTGACTGGCGGGAGGACGGCGGCCTCGAAGGGTTAAAACTGACCAGCTGAACAAGACCCGCTAACAATAAAAATAAGGGGAGCAGAAAATGAAATTCGGCATATTTTACGAACACCAGATACCGAGGCCGTGGACGGAAACGAGCGAGTATGATCATTTCCAGAACGCGCTTGCGCAACTGGAGCTTGCAGACAAGTGTGGCTATGACTATGCCTGGCAGGTGGAGCATCATTTTCTGGAAGAGTATTCCCATGGTTCCTCACCAACCGCTTTCCTCGCAGCAGCGAGTCAGCGAACCAGCAACATCCGGCTTGGTCATGGTGTATTCCAGCTGACTACCAATCACCCGATTCGTGTGGCTGAACAGGTGGCGAACCTTGACCTGTTGAGTGGTGGCCGTGTTGATCTCGGCACAGGAGAGGGTGCAGGGCCCACTGAGTTACACCCCTTTTCCGCAAAAGTGCGGGAAAAAAGGGATATGTACGAAGAGGGACTGCAGGCTATGCTGCCCTGTTTCACCAGCACGGACTATGCGTTTGAAGGCAAGTACTGGCAGTGGCCACGGCGTAATGTGATACCGAAGCCTTTGCAGAAGCCGCATCCGCCGCTTTGGGTCGCCTGCTCAAATCTCAACACCATTATGTACGCCGCACGTCGTGGCATTGGCGCGCTCGGTTTTCAGTTTGCCTCACCCGAAGGTGCCGAAGCCTGGGTAAACAAGTACTACAACATCATCTCTAGCGAAGAGGTCGAGAAGCTCTGTGACTATGAAATGAACCCGAACATTGCAGTGGTGTCAGGCTTCATGTGTGCAGAGACCGACGAAGAAGCGAGGGCAAAAGCTGATGGCTGGACCTTCTTTATCTTCTGCCTGGAATATAACGGGACACATGACTATGCCCCCGGTACGGTTGATCTCTGGGCTGAGTACCAGGAGTGGCGAACAACAGACAAGGCACAGAAAGCATTTGAAACCGGCCTGATTGGTTCGCCCGATACGATCCGCCGCAAGCTGAAAGCGTTTGAAGCATCAAACATCGACCAGATCATCCTGTTGAACCAGTCCGGCAAGACCAGTCACCAGGATATATGCGACAGTCTTGAACTGTTTGCGCGCGAGGTGATGCCGGAGTTTCACGCAAGAGAGCCTGAACACCAGGCCTGGAAGCAAGCTGTGATGGCGGGGGAAATTCAGCTGGAAGATATCGATCTTGCTTCCCACAAGAAGCTGGCGGTGGCTGAAGTCATGTCTGAAGAAGGTCGGCAGCGACCTTCCCAGGAGCAGATTCGTCGGAAGATGGCTGCAAAGGAAGTCGACGCATAAGAAGCTGGCGCATAACCAGCTGACGCATAACCATATCGGGAGACCACCGTGCACAACCCCAACATGAACATCAGCGGCGACGTTGCCTCCGGCTTTGAATCAGTTCAAACCCTGTTCGAGCGAAACATGCATCGGTTTGCCGAGCAGCATGCGCAGCTTTGTGTCTATGTTGGTGGCGAAAAAGTAGTGGATCTGTGTGCAACCAACGATCCATCTGCGGGTTTTGATGCGGACTCGCTGGTTAACGTTTTCAGCAGCGGCAAGAGCCTCGAAGCTATCGCCATGGCGTGGCTGGTGAGCCAGGGGAGGATCAGTTTTTCAGACAAGGTCGTGGACTACTGGCCTGAATTTGGTGCGGGCAAAGAGCATCTCACCGTCGCCGACGTGATGCGTCATGAAGCCGGGCTGGCAGCGCTGAATGTCTCGATTGCGCCTGAGGACCTGCACAGGGAAAACATTAAACAGAATAAGATAGGTGCCATCCTCGAGAATCATCCGCCTGCCTGGCGCGAGGGTGATGACAGCCAGCGGGAGTACCATGCGGTAACCCGCGGCTGGATTGTGAATGAAATTTTCAGGCGTGCTGATCGAGACGGCAGGACCATCGGGGAATTTGCCCAACAGGAGCTTCGCCAGAAGCTTGGCGCCGAGATTGTGATCGGCGTACCGGAAGAGGACCTGCCACGCAGGGTAGACGTCAATCTGCTCGGTGCAAGAACCCACTTTGCAGCGGCTATGCAGCCTTTTGGACAGCGAAGGAAAGTTGTTCACAACGTCTTTCAGCTGGGTGGGCGCATTGCAAAGCTGGCGCCATCCATGCGCAAGGGTACCGCTTTGAAAGCGCCACCTCCCTTTGAGGGCATGGAAAGTGTGCATGCGTTTAACGATAAAGACATCGTGATGGGTGAGACGCCATCGGCAAATGCGCACTGCAGTGCCCGTGGGCTTGCCCGACTCGCGGCCGCAATGGCGTCCGGTGGTAGCCTTGCCGGTCATGAGCTGATCAGCAAATCAGCCTGGGACGAGATGCATGCGGAAGCCGTCCAGCGCGACATGCTCGGCCTCGACACCATTTTTACGCAGGGCGGTGTTGCACTCTTTTCTCCGGAAGCAGGTGCAGGTGGCCTTAACCATGCGGCGAACAAGGGGCGTGATGGCTTCTACGGGTGGATGGGGCTGGGTGGTTCGATCTTCCAGTGGCAACCGGAACGCCAGATCGGTTTCGCGTTTGTGCCAACCTCGCTGCATTTCCTCGATTTCTTCAACGAGCGCGGCAAGGCCTACCAGGCTGAAGTGCTGAGGTGTGTCGCCTGAGCGGCGGTGCTCTCGGACGCCAACTTTAAGGCGCGCCCTGTAACCCCGCTTAGAGAAGTGCGGGCAGGAACACCAGCAACCACGCCGCGAGCAGCGCGCCACCAACAATCAGGTGTGTCCTGATAATCATGTCCAGCTGGGCCACCCTTTCCGGTGGTGCATCCGACTTCCAGATTTTGCTCATCATGATATCGAGACCGATGACGATCACGATGAGGGGGGCGGTTGCTGGCAATATGCCACTAAAGAAGAGGTTCCAGCCATCGTTGGGTTCTGGTCCCAGTGCGAGGGGCATAAGGAGGGCAAAGATGATGGCGGTGCCATGCAGCATGTTCCGCAGGACGCCCATATTCCGTAGGTTTTCGAGCATGAATAGTCTATGGCGACAATGATTGAAGTGCATTATACGGGTTGTTATACGGATGGTGTGACCGTAAGGCTCAGCCCTTAGTTGCGCAGTCCCAGTTTACATTCTCAGTACAACTTGCCCCGGACCTGGGTGCTAAGTTTAATCATAAGATCAATTAGGCTAGGGTGGCTGCAACACCACTTTTGAGTATCGCGATGAGCAGCAAGCGCAAGCTATCAAACTTCATGTTGACGCCGAAGTTTCAACTGAAACTGACTTACTACTACATCGGCGTTGGCATCATGATCATCATCTCGACCGTCGGCGCAGTCTTTTACAAGATGAGTATTGTGCGCGACATCATGAATAACTCCGTTGCCACCGACTTCACCGCACAGAGTCGAATTACCGAACAGGTATTCCAGATTGCACAGATTTCCATGCTGGGTTTTGTCGCCTTTGCTATCGCGTCGTTTATCTTTGCGTTGATGATCAGTCACCGGATTGCAGGACCAATTGTCGCGATTACCGCTTTCATCGATGAGCTGAAGCAGGGTAACTACGATTACCCCAGGAAGCTTCGCCCGGAAGATGAACTCACCCTGATCATGGATGGACTGCATGAGCTCCGGGACGAGCTGAAACAGCAGGACAAGGGGACCTGACATGCGGCTGCGAGTCAGCAAGGGCTTCACGCTGTTTGAACTGATGATCGCCATTGCGGTCATCGGCATCATCTCAGCGCTTGCTGTACCCGCCTACCGCGCCTATATCGAAACCGCCAATATGACCCGTGTGACGGCCAACTTTGAACAGGGTATCCGGGTTGCCCAGAACACCTTTGCCAAGGAAAAAACCCGCGCAAGCCTTGGGCTCATGGGTACGCTGCCACAGACAACGGAAGACTGGATTGCCGTGATGAACAAAGGCGGCATTGAAGCACCGGGCGGCGGACCGGCCTACGTCGCGTCGTCAAATAACCAGTCATCAGGCCGCGGCGATCCCATCACTGGTGCTATCGGTGTGGAGTGGCAGGAAGCAAGAGAGGCAAGAACGCGTAGAAATGGTACAGTGCGTCCGGCGCGCGATGCGCGCCTGCGGATATGGCGCCCGCTTTACCTCGGTTTACGTGAGCAGCGTGCCACCATCACTGTCGAAACGATCGACGTCATCAACCAGAGAGCATCACTGTAGGATTCATATGTTTCGGGAACAGGAAAACGCCCTGGTGGCGGAGTTAACCTTTGCTGATTTCAAGGAGGCGTTTGCCTTCATGACTGACGTTGCCGCGCTTGCGGAAGAGATGAACCACCACCCGGAGTGGTCCAATGTCTACAATCGGGTGTCTATCCGACTCACCACTCACGATGCGGGCAATACGATCACCGACAAAGATCGCGAGCTTGCCTCCGCTATCGCTGAACTGCCGTCTGCAGCGGGTGCGACGGCGTCCTGATACTCAGCGGTTACCAATAATGCCGTCGACAAACTTGCGAAGGTCTTCGGCAAGGTAGGGTTTCTTCAGGAACCCTGAACGTGTCCGCGGCGGCAGCTTCTGCAGTAGTTCCGATTCGTTGAATCCGCTCGAGAAAACCACCGGTATGCTTGGGTCAAACTCACTGATCTCGAAGTAGGCCTCGAGGCCGGTCTTGTTTGGCATCATAGTTCAGCGGCTCGCTCTACCGTGACCATGAGTCGTTCCAGTGACGTAGCGGATTTGGAATCCGGGTTCAGGTTGGAGCGTGCAAGATCCGCGTTAAGCATGATGACGTGCAGCAGGTTATTAAAGTCATGCGCAATAGCTCCCGCGAGGATACCAAGGCTCTCAAGGCGCTGGGATTCATGGGCGCGATCCTTGAGGTCATAACGACGCTTCTGCTCCAGTACCCGCTGCGTAACGTCAACCAGGACGCCCTCATAGACCGATTTGCCAGCGCCGTCTGTTGCGGATTCAAGAATGAACATCCAGTACAGCGGTTCTGATGAATTGATGCGGACATCGCCTGTCAGCCGTTCTCCCGGCGAGGTGCCGCTTTCCATCAGTTCGCTGAACTGTGCCCGGTCGTCGAGGTGAATCAGTTCGTACAGTGCGGTTAGAGACCCGGGTGGTGAGCCGAGTCCAAAGCGATCCATAAAATCCTGGGATATGTTGACCTGGCGTGTTTCGAGGTTTGCGGAAAAAGTACCGGCCCCGGCAGCCTCCATGGCCAGTCTGCCTGTCTTGGCGAGCTGGTCGCTCACGCTTTCTGCACGGATCCGTTCCGATACGGCTACATCGAGATCGGCATCCAGCTCTTTGAGTTTTTCCTGTGCGTTCTTGAGTTCCTGCAACTGCTCAAATGTCACCCGCACGCTATCGCGGTAGGACGTGCTCATGGTGTCAATCAGCAGGGCCAGTAAGGTCTGCAGCATGACCACGGTCACGATCGATGATGCACTGATTTCGACGAAGCGATATTCGATCACCATCCAGATCGTCACCAGGGAAATGACCAGGTTGATGCCATACATCGCCCAGAACTGGGAACGCCGCGGCAGGAAGCCAGCCAGTCCTGTTGGAATCAACATCAGCCCCAACATGGGCAGGTTGACCGGCGCCTCAATAAAGATGGTGTAGCTGGCAAACCCCATGCAGCACAGCACGGTGCCAAAGATGGTGGCGATGATCCTGCCCTTGACGAGCAGCACGTAGAGGCAGCCGATGGTGATGAGCACGGCGCTGTTGCGGACAAACGGCTCAACCACTTCGCCGGTGGTGGCAAAGCCTGGTAGTACAACAATAAGTGCCAGTGCAGCAGCGGTGAGCGCGGCTACAGCGGTGAAGAAATTCTTAAGCAGTCCGGCCAGTCTGGCCAGGATGAGATCTTCGGCTGAGTTGTATTCGGTTGTGGGTGATGTGTCGTCCAAACTGACCCCGACTCCAATGCCAAAGTATTCATTGGCGTGTTGGGATCAAAATACCATATTAGACAGGTCTGCTAACAGTGCTTTCCGGCGGGTGGGCAGGGTATACCTGGGGTTGCGTTGATGAGTATCTTGGCTCGTCATCGCCGCGTGAATAGCTGTCGTCGAACTCCTTGAACGCAAGAAACGCAAGTAGCACGACCATCCATATGAAGAACTTCCTGATGTTCATCTGGTGCTCCTGTATCCAAAGTTGATGGAGCCCCAAGGGTAAGTGGGTTAGCCAGGTTGCCCTATGAAGTGCGTCACATTTTGTTATCCGGGCGCACCGTTCGTCGTCTTGACTCGACGAACGGTACCGGCAGGAGACTGGCTAGCCGAGCGCGAGAATAAGCAGCAGCGGCAGGATCGGAATTGAGAAGGTGTAACCACGGTTTGCATACGCGCGCGCATAGCCGGGGTTGATCTCGATGGCCCGATCAAAGTCCTGTACGGCGAGGTAGTCCGTGCCCGCTTTGCGATGCAGCAGACCCCGGTTGTAGTAAGCCTGTGCGTGTTCCGGATCAAGCTCGATGACTCTCGAGTAATCGGCGATAGCAGAATCGCGGTCCTTGGCTTCGTGGTGCAGGAGGCCGCGCGAGAAGTACGCAGCAACGTAATCAGGCTTGATGGTGAGCGCCTGGTTGTAATCTGCAATCGCCTGGTTGTCCCGCTGCATTTCCTTAAAGGTGCGGCCGCGGTTGTAATAGATCGTAGCACTCTCGCCTTCATCCTGGGTGAGCGTCAAGGCGACATTGAAATCATCGATAGCGCGTTCAAACTTTCCTTCGCGATTGTGGGCAAAGGCGCGGAAGTAATATGCCTGCATATATTCCGGGTCGAGTTCGATCGCCTTATCAAAGTCGTCGAGAGCAAGGTCATAGTCACCATTCATGGTATGACTGAGGCCGCGATTCGCATAAGCCGTTACATAAGCGGCTGCGATTTCCAGCGCCTTGTCGTAATTGGCGATCGCCTTTTTCTGGTCTGACTGCTCATAGTGCGCAAGGCCAAGCAGCAGGTAGGTTCGAGCAACACGGGAGAGTTCTTCGGTCAGGCACTGGTCGAGCAGCAGAATCGCTTCATCAAGCCGGTTGGAAAGCCGCACTTCGTTGGCGTCGTCATTACAGTCAGCGACCGCGTTGCCGCTCAGTCCCAGCGACAGGATGAATACGAGCAGCAGTGTTTTTGTTCTTGTCATGCGGCGTGTTTCCTTAGCCATGGCTGGCAGTTATGCGATGCTGTTATGCGATCAACGTGAGTCACTTTACATAAAGGTGTCGCAGAAATGAATGCCACAACACGATGACATCGAAGCGATAGCGCTACCGGCTGCGCGTCAGTTTGCGTGCAAAGCCGCCAAGGTTCCTGACCAGCCAGCGTGGCTGGTGTTGCGCCCATGTCAGCGCCAGCTTGTTGGCGGGTCCTGGAATACAGATGGCTTCGCGATTCAGCATGGCGCGGATACCCTCGCGGGCAACTTCATCCGGGTCAGACACCAGTTGCGGTGGCGCAAGTTCGAGCAGGTCCGGCCTTGCCATATCGGTGCTGGTGAGGCCCGGACAGAGTGCCGTCACGGAAACGCCGGTACCACGCAGCGACTCACTCAAAGATTCCGACAGGGACAACACATAGGCCTTGCTGGCGGCATACAGATCCATGCCGGGCACCGGGTGAAACGCAGCCACCGAGGCGACATTGAGAATTCGGCCGGCACCAGCGCTGACCATGCCGGGGGCATAGTGGTGCGTCAGTTGTGTCAGGCTGGTGATGTTGGTTGTCAGCAGCTTCTGGATGTCTTCCCAGTTGGCACTGAGGAATTCCCCATCGAGGTCGGCCCCGGCGTTATTGACGAGAACATTGATGGGGTGGGTCACCTCTGTTTCAGTCGTTTCAATCAAACGATCAACGTCAGCCTGCTCGGAAAGGTCAGCACTCACCACCGTCACGCTGGTTGTGAGCTCTGCAGCAAGCGCCTCCAGTTTGTCGAGACGTCTTGCGGTGATAACCAGGTCAAATCCTTCCTCGGATAAGCAACGTGCGATGGCTGCCCCGATGCCCGAGGAGGCACCGGTCACCAGTGCGGTACCCCGTGTCACTAGTCTTCCTGCTCTTTTGCGGATCGATTTGAGCTGCCGGGTGTCATCATTGACTGCAGCCACTTCTGGTAGGCGAGCATCGGTTGAACCGCGCCGGTAATCATGTCGGACATCGCCTGCTGGCCGGAATCAGCGAGCTGCTGCTGAGCGTGCTTGAGCATCTCTTCCTGTAGTCCCTGTACGTTGGGCAGGCCAAAAAACTCGCGCAGCTCTTCCGGGGTGATGTCGACATCAACGGTTATTTTCATGGTGTTTCCTCTGGTTCTGGTCTGCACGGGCTTTGTTACGAGCTATGTTACAAGCTATGTTGCACCGCATCATTGCCCGGATTATACGGTGTCGCGCCTGGTCTTCCCACCGCGAATATCTGCACGTCTGTCCTGACTGGCGTCTTGTCGGCTTGAATAATGCGCCCACTTGCCTGAAACTGAAAATTGTTCAATGCACAATAATTCGGGATCAACCCGGAAAAGGGACCTGCCATGCGCGAATACAAGAAGTACCCCAACAGACGGCTCTATGATATCGAGCAGAGCAAGTACGTGACGGTGGAAGATATCCGCAAGGTCATCCTTTCCGGCGAATCGATCTCAGTGGTGGATTCCAAATCCGAGAAGGACCTGACCCGGACCGTGCTGATGCAGATTATTTCCGAGCAGGAAGCTGAAGGTCATGAACCCATCCTGACCAACCGGGCGCTGGAGCAGTTGATCCGATTTTACGGTGATGCAATGCAGAGTGTCGTGGGCAAATATATCGAGCAGAGCATCATGACCTTCCTGGACCAGCAGGATCAGTTCCGGCGCAACATGCGGGATCTTTCCTCGGCGGAGCCGCTTAACCTCATGCGTAAGGCGATGGAGCAGAACATGGAGTTCTGGGGTCGTGTAGCAGGTACACCGCAGCGACGTGATTCGCGGGAAGAGGCACGTCCTGAATCCACTGGCGCCCAGCCGGCTGAGCGGCGCGAAGGCGAGGACCGCTAGCCGGTCGATTACTGGATTGGCTCAGGGCAGCAGCTCTCGAAAGTTGTCTACCTTGATGTCCGCTTCTCTAAGGTCATCGTCGTCCGTGTAGGGGCTTCTTATCGCAACCACGATCATACCGGCGGCTTTTGCTGCCAGGATGCCGTTGCGAGAATCTTCGAACACAACCACGTCCCCGGGCGCGACGCCGATTTTGTCTGCGCACAGCAGGAAGATGTCTGGCGCGGGTTTGCCGCGTTCGAGGTCGTTGTGGTCGCCACACACCACCGCATTGAATACGTCCCGCCAGGTTCGCTTCATGAGCTTGAGATCGCACAGGTGTGAGTGGGAGCTGGTGGCAAGCCCCAGTAACCGGTCACTTTCCCGGCCCCAGGATAGGAAATCCCCTGCCCCCTCGATTTCAACGGCATCAGGAAAGAGCACCTCGAGGTGGCTCTCGCGCTCTTTCAGGAACTCATCCGCCGTGTGTGGTAATCCGAATTCGTCGATGGTGAGCTGTGCGCTGCGGTGAGAATCACCCCCCATCACCTTCGTCTTCAACTCCAGGGTGTAGGTGTGCCCGAACGGGTCCAGCACTTTTTGCGCAGCTTCACTATAGAGCGGTTCGGTATCGAGCAGCGTACCGTCGAGGTCAAATATCAGGCCCCGGCTGTCGGGTAGCTTGGTCAATTGGTTTCCCCTGGTCTCACGTCAGGCTCTCAAGGTAGCTGGTGGCGAGCTCTTCGATCACCTCGTGCGGAATTATGCCTTCTGTTTCGTTGATGGTTTCCGTTGCCTGCTGGGCCAGGTTGGACAGGTTGAACAGGCTCAACTGATCGAGATTCAGGCTGCGTCCCTGCTCAACGACAATGTAGGTCAGGATGAAATTTAGGGCTTCTTCCTTTGTTACGCGCTGCTTTTTCAACAACTTCTGGCTACCGTGGCTCTTCTGGCACGGCGAATATTGTCAGGAGGCAGGTGAGTTCTCAAGCGCAAATGAAGGCGAAGCCTGTAGTGCGCTGTTCCCCCAAACAGCAACCGGCGGACCGGTCGGACACTACAGACTCCATCCCCCAAAAAGTATCCCCCGGGATGGCAACTGCGGCCCCAAAAAGCGGGTAAGGGCAGTTGCCTGGGCATGGCAAACAGAGCCAGTCTCAGAAACTGTGTTCCGAGGCCTCGCCAAGAGGTTCTACGGGAGAAAAAAAGGTCTTTGCTGGTCTATAGATACGGTTTCCGGGGTTGGTTTACCATTACCGGCTTTTCTGGCTGCTGCCAGGCGAAAGTTAATTGATTAAAGAGGTTATGCGTTGATACAGGTTAATCATCTGCGAAAAGAATATGGCGGCACACCCGTCGTCGAGGATGTCTCTTTTCAGCTGGTGCCAGGTGAGATTCTTGGTTTCCTTGGCCCGAACGGGGCTGGAAAGTCGACAACCATGAAAATGCTGACGGGTTTTTTGCCCCCCACGTCAGGTGACGTAAAAATCTGGGGCTGTGATATCGATGAGGACCGCCTGATTGCGCAGTCACACATCGGCTACCTGCCGGAAGGGGCGCCCTGTTACGAGGAAATGACGCCGAGCGGCTTCCTTAAGTTTATTGCGGAAGTCAGGGGCTTTCGTGGTCCGGACATTGACCGTGTGGTTGGTGCCGCGGTCGAAACGCTGTCCCTGCAGGAGGTGATGGGCAAGAAAATCGAAACTCTCTCCAAGGGTTACAAGCGAAGGGTTGGTCTAGCACAGGCCATCCTGCACGACCCGGATGTGCTGATCCTGGATGAACCCACCGACGGGCTTGATCCGAACCAGAAGTACCAGGTGCGTGAGCTGATCAAGGGTCTTTCGAAAGACAAGATCGTGATCATCTCGACCCACATTCTCGAAGAAGTCACCGCCGTGTGTAACCGGGTCATGGTGCTCTCGAAGGGGAACATTGTTGTTGATACCACGCCGACTGAATTGCAGATGCGCAGCAGGTACCACGGCGCAGTCACCGTCACAGTTACGGACCGGGACAGTGCTGCGCGGGTTGCGGAACTGCTTGGCGACCTCACCGGCGCAGGCGGTGTTGCCGTCGACGACTGTGAGGTCAGCGTCTTTCTAGATGACGGGGCAAATGGCGAGGCTGGCAGTGCCAACCTGTCGCAGCAGGTGATCCATTGCCTCGATGAAAACTCGCTAGCCTTTGAGGCCATCGCGGTCGAGACCGGTCGCCTGGATGAGGTCTTCCGTGAGCTGACCGAGGGGGAAGCGGCATGAACCTTTCCATCGTCTTGAGAAGAGAACTGCAGAGTTATTTTTCGACGTCGATTGCGTACGTTTTTATCCTGATCTTCCTGGTGCTGTCCGGGGTCTTTACGTTCTACCTCGGCAGTTTCTTTGAACGCCAGCAGGCTGACCTGATGCCGTTCTTCAGTTTCCATCCCTGGTTGTACCTCTTTCTCATACCTGCGATTTCGATGCGTATCTGGTCAGAGGAAAGAAAAAGCGGCTCCATTGAGCTGTTGCTGACACTACCACTCAGTCGCACGGACGTTGTACTGGGTAAATTCCTGGCAGCCTGGTTGTTTGCCGGGCTGGCGCTGGTACTGACATTCCCGATCTGGATTACCGTGAATTACCTGGGCGACCCGGACAACGGTGTCATCCTGGCGAGTTACCTTGGCAGCTGGTTGATGGCAGGTGCTTTCCTTGCGATTGGCTCATGCATGTCGGCGCTGACCCGGAGCCAGGTGATCGCATTTGTCCTGTGTGGTGCGGTGTCTTTGGTGTTTGTCATGGCCGGCTTCCCGCTTGTGCTGAACGTATTCAAGGGATGGGTGCCACTTGAGGTGCTGGACGTGGTGGCGAGTATCAGCTTTCTCACACACTTCACGTCAATTTCAAAGGGTGTCCTCAGTCTTCAGGATCTCCTCTATTTTGTTGCGGTGATTGCCGCCTGGCTGGGTGCCACCTCGGTTGTCCTCGAAATGAAGAAGGGGGTGTGATGATGAAGATGAACCAGCTTACAACCCTCGTCATGATTGCAGTCGTGTTCCTGCTGTTTGTTGGTGCCAACAATCTGCTGATGAGCAATGCGCGACTGGACCTCACCGAAAACAACCTTTACACACTGACCGATGGAACCCGTGACGTGCTGGATACCATCGAAGAGCCGATCACGCTGTACTTTTTCTTCTCTGAAAAAGTCAGTGAAGACCTGACGTCCCTGCGCGCCTATGCGTCAAGGGTGCAGACGATGCTCGAGGAGTATGAGCGGGCAGCAGGTGGGAATCTCATTGTTCGGGTGATTGACCCGGAGCCCTTTTCCGAGAACGAAGATCTTGCAGCAGAGTTCGGTTTGCAGAGTGTGCCGGTCAACCAGGCAGGTGATGAGTTGTACTTTGGCCTTGCCGGTACCAACGCCCTGGATGACCAGGAAGTCATCTCTTTCTTCCAGCCCGACAAAGAAGCGTATCTTGAATACGAGTTGAGCAAACTCGTCTCTTCTCTCAGTAACCCCGGCAAACCGAGACTGGCGGTGTACGCCGAATTGCCCGTGGGGGAGGAAGTTGATCCGCAGACATTCCAGCAGCGACCAGCGTGGGTTGTTATCGACCAGCTGCAGGAGCTCTTCGATGTTGAAATGATCGACGAGATCAGTCCCGCGATAGAAGGGTATGACCTGCTCTTTCTGATTCACCCCAAATCTGTAACTGATGAAGCGAGCCTGTTTGCGCTCGATCAGTTTGTGATGAAAGGTGGTCGTCTGGTTGCGTTTGTCGACCCTTACGCTGAGCTGGACCAGCCGCAGCAGATGCCTGGCATGATGAGTGCGCCGCCCGGCAACAATGCGTCTGACCTTAACGGGCTGACCAGTCACTGGGGTATCACCATGCGGGACAGCAAGGTGGTTGGCGACGCGGATGCCGCACTGACGGTGGGTAGCCCGACTGGTGCGCCGGTGCGCCATCTGGGGATCCTGGGCTTTGGACCATCCAATATTGCTGGGGACGATATCGTCACTTCATCACTTGAGAGTGTGAATGTCGCTACTGCTGGTATCTGGGATGTTGAACCCCGCGATGGCCTGACGGTATCAACGCTGATGTCCTCGAGTGAATTTGCCATGCCGCTCGACAGCTTCCAGTTCCAGTTCCTTATGGACCCTGCAACATTACAGGCTGGTTTTCAGGCAACGGGTGAAACCTACCCGGTTGCGCTGCGCGTCTCCGGACGTGCCACCTCTGCCTTCCCTGGTGGTGTTGAGGGTGTAAGTGGAGATCTGGTAACAGAAACCGATGAGCTTCAGGTGGTGCTGATTGCCGACACAGATCTGCTCGCGGACCGGTTGTGGGTCCAGGTTCAGAACTTCTTCGGCCAGCAGATTGCGACTGCATTTGCCGACAACGGCAGTTTTGTGACCAACCTTGCTGAGAACTTGTCCGGCAGTAATGCACTGATCAGTGTGCGCTCTCGCGGCCAGTTCACTCGACCATTTACGGTGGTGGAGGAGCTTCGCCGTGAAGCGGAGGCAAGTTATCTCGAGAGTGCAGAAGATCTTCAGGCACAGCTGGCGGAGACCGAACGGCAACTGGCGGAACTCGAGTCCAGCCAGATAGACGACGGACTGCTGACACTCACCATCGAACAGGAAACTGCCCTGGTCCAGTTCCAGGAGGAAAAACTCCGCATCCGCAAAGAGCTGCGGGATGTGCGTCACCAGCTGGATAAGGACATTGAGAGTCTTGGCTCGCAATTGAAATTCCTCAATATCCTGCTGATGCCTCTGCTGCTGACGGGTTTCCTGATTCTGATCAGGGTGTTTGGCCTTGCTCGAAAGGAGGGTTCAGCGTGATGTCCATGAACAACAAGTTGCTGGGTCTCGCGCTGGTTGCACTGCTGGCGACCGCGCTGCTGTTCCAGGTGCAGGAGGAAGCCCCGGAGGAAACAGCGCTGCTGTTTGACGGATTGGCGTCATCACTAGAAGCAGTTGACCAGGTTACGGTGATGGCACCCGGCTTTGATAGCGTCACCATGACAAAGTCTGACATAGGCTGGGGCGTCGCTGAGAAGTCTGGCTACCCTGTCGACTTTGAGAAGTTGCACCGCCTGCTGAACAATCTTGCAAAGGCGCAGCTGATCGAAGCAAAAACCGCTATCGCGGCAAACCACGGCAGGCTCGGTCTGGCGGACAGTGGTGATGAGTCTGAGACAGGCGTCAGCGTGGTTGCCTCGGCGGGGGATAACACCTTCGAGATTGTCATCGGAAATTCGTCGGCACACCGCGAGGGTACGTTTGTGCGCCGGCCCGGTGAAGCGCAGACCTGGCTTGTCAGTGAAAACCTCACCGCGGAAGTTGGCGCTACGGACTGGATTGACCTGGTTGCCGTTGATATTGAGTCTTCCACCATTACGGAAGTTGCGATGAAGTTGGCATCGGGCGACGTGCTTAAGGCCACGCGCAGTGATGATGGCGGTATGGTGGTTGCCGATCTTCCCGAAGGCACCGAACTTAAATACGGGACCGTCGGCGATACCCTCGGCAGAGCGCTCGTCAATGTCCGCATCGAAGATGTTGCGCCGCTTGATACATCAGCATGGCAGTCTCACAACCGTGCGGTGTTTAGAACCGTTGCTGGAGATGTCATCACGGCTGATACGATGATGGCAGGCGACGCTCGAATGCTCCGCCTTGATTTTGAACTGGCGGAAGGCAGCGAGCTCGTGGCGCTTGAATCAAAGGAAGCCTGGCAGTTTGAGATAACCAGCTATGCCTATGAGGCCCTCACAAAAACCATGGATGATATGGTTAATCCTGTAGCTGATGGTGAAACCATCAATGATAACTAGTCAGTAGGAGCGAGCAGGTTATGTCATACGAACATGTTGAGGTCTTAAGAGAAGGCCACATTGCAACGCTGTTGCTGAATCGTCCGGATGCCTTCAACGCACTTAACGTGAAGATCATGGAAGAGATCGAGGATGCCGCGCGTTCCTTCCTGCACGATGAGGAAACCCGGGTAGTGGTGTTTAAAGGCGCTGGCAAGCACTTCAGCGCAGGTGCTGACCTGAAAGCGCAACCACCGGCTGTGCCGCCCAATCTTGTTATGGCACGTCGCAACACGGCGCTTGGCGCACGTATGATCCGGGCGATTACTGAAATCGACCAGGTCACCATTGCTGCGGTCCAGGGGGCAGCACTTGGTGGAGGTGCCTGTATCCCAACCGCCTGTGACTTTCGCATTGGTACCGATGACTGCTTCTTGGGTTACCCCGAGGTTAATCTCGGCATCAACCTCATGTGGCACGCGTTGCCTTTGTGTGTCCGCCTGATCGGGCCTGCGAGGGCTAAACGCATGATCATGTTGGGTGATAACGAGCCAGCCGAGAAGCTGCTCGAATGGGGCATGCTGGATGACATGGTGTCACGAGAAGAGCTCGATGCTGCGGCAATGGCGCTGGCGAAACGCTACGCGAACCAGCCGCCGGTGGCCGTGCAGATGATCAAACAGAGCATTAATGCGGTGAGTGGTGCGCTGGATGATGCGATCATGCATATGGATGCTGATCAGAACATCCTCACGACCTACACGGAGGATCGCAAAGAGGGCATCAAGGCGTTTTTTGAGAAGCGGGAGCCGGAGTTTAAGGGGAACTAGGAGTTTTCAGCAGCGCTGAAAATCTCCTCGTGAAAACTGCGCCATCCGAGACCGTCGAAGCTAGTTGTTTTCGGAGAAAATCAACGAGTGGTTCGAAGAACCACTGCGAGACGTCCTCTGCCTGCCAGAATGAGAGATCTCAATCCTTAACCACCGCCAGAACCTGATCCTCCTCAACCGCATCCTCTTCTTTCACCAGCAATTCAACCAGCTTGCCGGTCACAGGTGCTTCAACGGGAATCTCCATCTTCATGGATTCAAGGATCATGATGACATCTTCTTCGTTGAGTTGATCTCCAACCGACGCTTCAATTTTCCAGACGTTTCCGGTGACTTCAGAGAGTATTTCGTGACGAGCCATGACGATTACCGATTAAATATGAGGACCTATATCAGGAGGTGGCGAGCTGTCTGTCGACAGTGCAATACCAGGCGACAACGCTATCATGTTTATTCCACTCATTGCATCACGTTTGCAGCGGAGAGTTCGGCAGGGAAATGACACAGGTTTATCTTGGGCTTGGTTCCAATCTGGGTGATTCGACGCGTGTATTGAATGAAGCGGCAGGTCGTCTGCGCAGTCTATCTCGAGGTGGGTTTGCAGCCTCGTCGCTCTGGGTGACGGCTGCAGTGGGGTTTTCTGAACCCGTGCCGGATTTTCTGAATGCGGTAGTTAGGATTGAATGGCACGGTCAACCTGCGCTGTTGCTGTCTGAAATACAGGCGATTGAGAGAGATTTTGGTCGGGTGCGTTCGTCTGAAACGACAGGCTATGCGTCACGAACGCTCGACGTCGACATCATCGACTTTGGCGGCTTGCAGTTGAATGAACCAAGCTTGACCCTGCCACATGCGCGTGCCCACATGCGGCTTTTTGTTCTTGAGCCACTACGTGAGTTGGACAGGGAGTTTCAGTTTCCGGGAATGAGCGAGAATCTGGATGACCTGATCCGCAGTGCCGATCAGGTCGAGACGAGACGAATCAGTCCGATGAACCCTTCGGGGTAAATGCAGGGGTGGGGAAGATAGAGACGTTGTTACCAGCCTTGGCTTCGGTAATCGAACCGACACCCTCTTTTGCAACTTCATCGATGCGAACAATTGCGTGCATCGGGATGTAGCTGCGGTTAACGCCTTCAAACTCTGATTTGAGTTTCTCTTCGCCGGGATCAACCAGCACGCCGGAGCGCTCACCAAACACCAGTTCTTCCACTTCGATAAAGCCGTAGAGATCCGACTGATAGATCTGGTGGGTATAGATTTCAAAGATCTGTCCCTGATTGTAGAAGATGACCTTGTAAATTGGCTCGTTAGACATGGTAGTTCCGATTGGCAATCGCGGCAGTTTTCGTTGATTGGGCGGGCTTGTCAACTTAACGATCACCCGTCCGACCCACGCATATGTTGGGTCGGCCTGTCCTGTTTTCAAGGCCGTCGTTAAATTTGTGCTGTGACACCGAACGACTATAATAGCGCGCCTTTTCCGAGCCCCTGATTACGCCTGATGGCAAAAGTATTTATCAAAACCCATGGCTGCCAGATGAATGAGTACGATTCATCGAAGATGCTGGATATCTTGAACAAGTCTCATGGGTATGAAGTCACCGATGTAGAAGAAGAAGCAGACCTCCTGTTGCTTAACACCTGCTCTGTGCGCGAGAAAGCCCAGGAAAAGGTGTTCCATCAGCTCGGTCGCTGGCGTGCGCTCAAAACCGAAAACCCCGGGCTCAAGATTGGCGTGGGTGGTTGTGTAGCAAGCCAGGAAGGCGAGGCGATATCGCAGCGAGCGCCCTACGTGGACGTGATCTTCGGACCGCAAACCCTGCACCGGCTGCCGGAAATGATCGACGCCTCCGGTAAAGGAAGCGACTCGGTTGTGGACATCAGCTTCCCGGAGATAGAGAAATTTGATCGCCTGCCGGAACCCTCGGTTGATGGACCATCTGCCTTTGTTTCCATCATGGAAGGCTGCAGCAAATACTGCTCGTTCTGCGTGGTGCCTTACACCCGCGGCGAAGAAGTGAGCCGGCCGCTGCTGGACGTGGTGCGCGAAGTTCAGCAACTTGCGGCCAAGGGTGTCCGTGAGGTTAACCTGCTGGGCCAGAATGTGAACGCCTATCGCGGGCCGATAGAAGGTGATGAGGTTGCAGACCTTGCCTACCTCCTGTGTGTACTGGCAGAGATCGATGGTATTGATCGCCTGCGTTACACGACATCACATCCGCTCGAATTTTCGGACAGCCTGATTGATGTCTATGGCGAACTGCCACAATTGGTGGATCACCTGCACCTGCCGGTTCAGAGCGGCTCTGACCGCATCCTCGCAAAAATGAAGCGCGGTTATACCACACTTGAATACAAGTCACGCATCAGGCGTCTTCGGCAGGTACGTCCGAATATCTCGCTGTCGTCTGACTTCATCATTGGTTTCCCTGGTGAAACCGATGAGGACTTTGAGGCGACCATGAACCTGATTGCTGAAATCGGTTTTGATCATTCCTTCAGCTTTATTTACAGCGCCCGTCCAGGCACGCCAGCGGCGGATTTGCCGGATGACACGCCTATGGAGGTGAAGAAGCAGCGCCTGGACATACTGCAGACCCGTATTCGCCAGCAGGCGACGGCTATCAGCGAAGCGATGGTAGGCACGACCCAGTCGATTCTCGTGACCGGCCAGTCGAAAAGAGATCCCGGCCAGCTGCAGGGCCGCACCGAGAACAACCGGGTTGTAAATTTTGCTGCGTCGGACCACGGGCTTGTTGGCCAGTTTGTTAACGTTGAAATAGGCGAGGCGCTGCCTAATTCACTACGCGGGAAACTGCTGTAGCGGGAAGGTTTTGAGCTGCTTTTCCTGCGTTTTTGGAAGGTATATGCTTATCTCCCCAGTGGCCAGTTAACAAAGAATTGCCGACACAGACACATCCTCACCAGATCATCCTGGAACCAAACGACAGCCATCAACTGGCAGCCCTATGTGGACCTTATGACGCACATCTGAAACAGATAGAACGACGCCTCGGCATCACCATCAAAAATCGTGGTAACGACTTTCACCTGATCGGTGATAACAGTGTTGTTAAGGCGGCAGGCGAACTCTTAAACCATCTTTATCGAGAAGTGACGAGTGGCACAGACCTCACTGCTGAGGTTGTGCATCTCTTTTTACAGGAATCAGGCGTGGAAGCACTCTTAACGGAAGACGGGCCGGATACAGACGATCTTATCCAGACCCGCAAAAAAAGTATCAAACCAAGGGGCGGTAACCAGCTCGAATATGTTCGCTCGATTCGAGCCCATGATGTGAACTTTGGTATTGGCCCGGCGGGAACCGGCAAAACCTATCTTGCGGTTGCCTGTGCGGTGGAGGCACTTGAAGCCGAGCAGATAAGGCGCATCCTGCTGGTCCGGCCTGCGGTGGAAGCGGGTGAGAAGCTGGGTTTTTTGCCTGGCGACCTGTCGCAGAAAATCGATCCTTACCTTCGTCCGCTTTACGATGCGCTCTACGAACTACTCGGGTTTGACCGGGTAGAAAAGCTGATCGAGCGTAATGTCATTGAAGTGGCCCCGCTCGCCTACATGCGCGGGCGTACCTTAAACGACTCTTTCATTATTCTTGATGAGAGCCAGAACACCACGGCAGAGCAGATGAAAATGTTCCTGACGCGAATCGGTTTTGGTTCGACGGTTGTGGTGACCGGTGACATCACCCAGATCGATCTGCCCCGCGGTACCCTCTCGGGCCTGAAACATGTGCTTGGTGTCCTGAAAGGGGTGAAGGGAATTTCTTTCACACACTTCGGTGCCAAGGACGTTGTGCGACACCCACTGGTACAGCGGATTGTTGAAGCTTACGGCCAGCACGAAGCGGAAGACACCGGCAAATGAAAGCTGCCTTTTAGCTGATGGCTGCACACATGATCGAAGTATCCCGGGGCGCAGAACCCCTGCCCGATGAACCTGATGAGGCTGACATACGAAGCTGGCTGAATCTTGCCATGCTGGAACTGTGCGAGGGCCCTTCCACGGTTTCCGTACGTGTCGTCGACAGCAGCGAAATGCGCTCGCTCAATGACAGCTATCGGGACAAACCCAACCCCACCAACGTCCTGTCTTTCCCTGACGATATCACCGATGAAGCCGGCAACCAGCTGCTGGGCGATATTGCCGTCTGCAATGAAGTGGTTATGCAGGAAAGTCAGCGTTTCGATATCCCTTACCGTGCGAGATACGCACACATGCTGATTCATGGATTGCTGCACCTGGTGGGACACGATCACATAGGAGATGAGGAACGTGGTGTAATGGAGTCCCTGGAGCGGGAACTGATGGCAAACCTGGGTATGAATGATCCGTACGAGGTAGTTGACGATGAGTGAAACCGAAGAAAAGGGCTGGCTGGAAAAGCTGTCGCTGGCCCTTGTTGGTGAACCCACTTCCCGAAATGAGCTGGTTGAGCTGCTGCGTGCGGCTGAGCAGCGTGAACTGCTGGATGGCGAAGCCCTTTCAATTATCGAGGGTGCACTCACGGTTGCCGACATGCAGGCACGTGAAATCATGGTGCCGCGTTCCCAGGTTGTGTGTGTGCGACTCGATCAGGACCCGCAGGAGTTTCTGCCTACGGTAATCTCTTCAGGCCACTCCCGCTTCCCGGTGATCGGTGAAAACGCAGATGATGTCATCGGTATCCTGCTTGCAAAGGACCTGCTGCCCCTTGCGATCAAGGGAAGAAAGCCCAGGTTTAACCTGCGGGATCTGCTGCGACCCTGCTCCGCGATCCCTGAGAGCAAGCGCCTGAATGTGCTGTTGCAGGAGTTTCGTGCCACGCGTAACCACCTCGCTGTCGTGTTTGACGAATACGGTGGCATGAGCGGGATTGTGACCATCGAGGATGTGCTCGAGCAGATCGTTGGTGATATCGAAGATGAATATGACCTTGAAGAAGAGGGCTACATCAACCAGCATGCTGATGGCAGCTTTACCATCAAAGCGCTGACACCCATCGAAGATTTTAACGAGCATTTTGGTACAACCTTCTCAGATGAAGAGTTCGATACGATCGGTGGGGTGGTCACTAACGCTTTTGGGCATTTGCCCAAGCGGGATGAGCAGGTTTCCGTGGACGACCATCGTTTCAAGGTGCTGAACGCGGATGGCCGCCGCGTTCACCTGCTGCAGATGACCTTACCTGAATAACGTTCTCACGGGCCTGCCGGTATGAACCTCCGGTCAATCCAGTTTGAGTTGCTTGCCATCCTGGCGGGTGCCATTTTTCCCTTTGCCCTGGCACCTTTCTACTACTGGCCGCTCGCTTTTGTCTCTGCCGCACTTCTGTATTGTGCAACGCTAACAGGCTCAAGGGGGCGCAGCATGTTGCGCTTCTACCTCTACAACCTTGCCATGTTTGTGGTGGGTGTCTCCTGGATCTTTGTCAGTATCAATCAGTACGGCGGCGCGTCTCCGTTACTGGCGGGATTCCTGGTCGGATTATTTGTGGCAGCCTACTCACTGATCTCGCTGCCGCAGGGTTATATCTACGCAAAGTGGCTCAGGTCAGCGCGAGGTCCGTTGCTGGCATTAACCTTCGCAGCACTCTGGGTGCTGCAGGAGTGGTTTCGCTCCTGGTTCCTGACGGGGTTCCCGTGGCTCTTCCAGGGTTATGCCGTTCTCGATACGCCACTCGTTGGTCTTGCGCCTTATGCCGGGATTTTTGGTGTTTCTTTCACTGTGGTCCTTGTCGCGTGCCTGCTGGCGGATGCGCTGCTGAACCTGAAACGGATTCGCGCGGTTGCGATTTCCGGCGGGACGGCGGTGGCGATGATATTGATCACGCTCGGCGCGAATCAGTATGACCAGACGGAGCGCTCAGGGCGGCTCGAAGTTGCGCTCGTGCAGGGGAATATCGACCAGCACGTGAAATGGCGCCGGGAAAGTGTCCAGCCTATTCTGCGCACCTACTTTTCGCTGACAGAAGCTCACTACGATGCTGATCTCATCGTCTGGCCCGAAGCTGCAATTACCGTCTTTCACGACAATGCCGAAAACATCCTGGCGACCCTGGCGGACCGGGTGTCAGCCGGCGACGGCGCGCTGGTGCTGGGCATACCTGATCGCAGTGACACCGGCAGTTTTCAGAATACGGTGGTGTCGATTGGCGAGGGCGGCGGGCAATACATCAAACGTCGACTGGTGCCCTTTGGTGAATATGTTCCGCTGGAGTCGATCCTGCGAGGTGCGATTACCTTTTTTGACCTGCCTATGTCGCGCAATCGGCCAGGGCCTGCTGACCAGGCGCCGCTGACCGCGGGTGATATCACCCTGTCGACATCCATCTGCTACGAAGTGGTTTATCCGGATCTTGTGCGTTCTACCGTCAACGACCCGGATCTGCTGGTCACCATCAGCAATGACACCTGGTTTGGTACCTCCATTGGCCCCTGGCAACACCTGCAGATGGCGCAGATGCGCGCACTCGAAAATGGCCGCAGCATGGTGCGGGCAACCAACAACGGCGTAACGGGATTTATCAGCCATCGTGGTGAACTGCTGGATTCATTGCCCCAGTTTGAGGCGGGCACGCTCAGGGGCGAAGTTGACCTCAGGACCGGCACGACCCTCTTCCACAGGCTGGGCAGCTACCCGCTACTGCTGCTGAGCCTTTTCATGCTGTTTTACACTGCTTTTCGGCGTCAGCGGAGTTCGCCCTGAGGACGACTTCAGGTAGAATTGCCCGTCTTTTTTAACGCGTAGATGTAAGTCAGACCCATGAGCGAGCAAACCTACAATCCCACAACCGTTGAACAGGGTGTTCAGCAGCGCTGGGAGGATGAGGGCACCTTTGAGGTGAGTGAAAACTCGGACAAGCCAAAATTCTATTGCCTGTCCATGTTCCCGTATCCGAGTGGCCAGCTACACATGGGCCACGTTCGCACGTACACGCTGGGTGACGTGATCGCACGTTTCCAACGCCTTAAAGGCAAGAACGTGTTACATCCCATGGGCTGGGATGCTTTTGGTCTGCCAGCCGAGAACGCCGCAATAAAACGCAACATCCCACCAGCAAGCTGGACCGAGCAGAATATTGCCTACATGAAAGGCCAGATGAAGGCGCTTGGCTTTTCCTTTGACTGGAGCCGTGAACTCAGGACCTGTGACCCGGAGTACTACCGCTGGGAGCAGTGGTTCTTCTTGAGAATGTTCAATAAAGGACTGGTTTACAAGAAGGCAGCCTGGGTGAACTGGGACCCGGTTGACCAGACCGTACTGGCCAATGAACAGGTGATTGATGGCCGAGGCTGGCGTTCTGATGCGCTGGTTGAGCGGCGTGAGCTCGCCCAGTGGTTTGTGAAGATCACCGACTATGCCGAAGAGTTGCTCGAATACCTCGACAAATTGCCCGGCTGGCCAGAGAAGATCAAAACCATGCAGCGCAATTGGATTGGTCGATCGGAAGGTGTCGAAATGACCTTCCCCCACCTTGATGGTGAGGGCGGTGTAACCGTATACACCACCCGGCCGGATACCTTGATGGGGGCAACCTATCTTGCGGTGGCGCCGCAGCATCCCCTCGCGACTGCTGCGGCAGAGGGCAACCAGGCACTCTCGGCTTTCATTGAAGAGTGTAATCGAACCAAGGTTGCTGAAGCAGACATGGCCAAACTGGAAAAGCAGGGCATGGACACCGGCATCAAGGTTGCTCATCCGTTAACCGGTGAACCCTTGCCGGTCTGGGTAGCGAACTTCGTTTTGATGGAGTACGGGTCAGGCGCAGTAATGTCGGTACCTGGCCATGACCAGCGCGATTGGGAGTTTGCCAGGAAGTACGGCTTGCCGATCAAGCAGGTTATCGCGCCGGCCGAGGGCAGCGACGATGTCTGCAATCTTGAGGTTGAGGCCTACACCAATCGCGGCGTTACGGTGAACTCATCAGAGTTTGATGGCCTTCCATTTGATGGTGCGTTTGCGGCAATCGCGCAAGCGCTTGCTGACAAAGACCTGGGCAGCCGCCAGACGAATTATCGTTTGCGGGACTGGGGTGTTTCCCGGCAACGCTACTGGGGTTGTCCGATCCCTATCATCAATTGTCCATCCTGTGGTGCGGTACCCGTACCGGATGAAGACCTGCCAGTGGTGTTGCCGGTTGATGTCGAGTTTGAAGGTGTGGGCTCACCTATCAAGAAAATGAAGGACTGGTACGAAACAACCTGCCCCATATGCGGGGGTGCGGCGCACAGGGAAACGGATACGTTTGATACCTTTATGGAATCATCCTGGTACCCGGCTCGATTCGCGTCAGCCAACACAGAACAGGGTATGGTGGATGAGCGTGCCAAGTACTGGGCTGAGGTTAATCACTATGTTGGCGGTGAAGAGCACGCCATTTTGCACCTGTTGTATGCGCGTTTCTTCTACAAGGTGATGCGCGATGAAGGCCTTGTTGATAACGATGAACCTTTTGAAAACCTGCTTGCTCTCGGCATGGTGCTGCAGAACGGAACCAAGATGTCGAAGTCTGCAGGGGATGCGGGTGACCCTCAGCATCTGATGGATAAATTCGGCGCTGATGCCGTGCGTATGGCGATGATGTTCTCAGCGCCACCCGAGCAGTCATTCGAATGGTCTGAGCACGGTGTGGAAGCGGCCAATAAATGGATTCGTACAAAGCTCTGGCGTGAGGTACATGACCACGTCGCAGCTGGTGAAGATATCGCCATTGATACTTCCAGTCTGACCGACGCGGAAAAGGACCTGCGTCGTACGACCCATGAAACCCTCGCAAAATGTGAAGACGACTATGATCGTAGGCTTGCCTTCAACACGGTGGTCTCTGCAGTCATGTCCCTGATGAACCAGGTTGTAAAGTTCGAGGCGACCACGCCGCAGTCCCGTGCTGTGAAGCGCGAGGCTTTAACTGCTGCCGTGATTGTCATGTCACCCATCACACCACATGCCTGTGACTCGCTTTGGCAGTTGCTTGAGGATGAGAAGCTTGAAGACGCGACGTGGCCGGCGGTAGATGAATCGGCGCTAGAGAAATCGGTGGTCGAGGTTGCTGTGCAGGTTAATGGCAAGGTTCGGGGCAAGGTTGAAGTAAGCCCGAATGCAAGCGAAGATGAAGCCGTTGCGGCGGCGCGTGAGCAGGACAACGTGAACAAGTTCCTCGCCGACAAGACGTTACGCAAAATCATCTACGTACCTGAGAAGATCCTGAACTTTGTGGTCGGTTAAGAGAAGCCTTACCCTTTTTATACTGCTGGTTTGTACCGGTCTTATTGCCGGCTGCGGTTTTCAGCTGCGCGGTACCGTCGCGCCGCTTGATATCGGCAGCGTAAAAGTCTCATCGTCACCGGAGTTCGCCCCGGTTCGCAGCGCTTTTGTTAATGGGCTATCCGCGCAGAACGTTGTGGTGGTTAGCGGTGCTGCATCCAGTGACATGCTGATCGAGATCCTTGACGTACGTAACTACCGGCGTCCGGTTTCCACAACCCAGGCGGTTGATGCAGCAGAGTATGAGCTGCGCCAGGAAGTGGATATCACGATCTCCACAAGCGGTGATGACGTCACTGAAGCAACCCTCGTTTCCGAGCGCATCTACTCGGTGGACTCACTTAACCTGTCCGGTTCCTACGAAGAGCAACGTATGCTGCAGCGGGAAATGCACGACGAGCTTGCCCGCATGATGATGCGACGGCTCGAAGCATTGAGCCGGATGGAGTTCGCCGGATGAAGGTATACGCGAACCGCCTCGCTGAATCCCTTTCCAAACAACTGGCTCCTATCTACATCGTCTCCGGTGATGAGCCGCTCCTGGTGCAGGAAGCCTGCGATGAGATTCGATCGGCTGCAAAAAAAGCAGGCTATCTTGAGCGTGATCTCTTTCATGCCGAGGGCAACTTTGACTGGGGTGAAATCAGCTATTCGTTGAACAGCATGTCGCTCTTTGCTGAAAAGAAGGTGCTGGAAGTTCGTATGGCATCAGCCAAACCCGGCGACAAGGGCTCAAAGGCGTTGGTTTCGATTGCCGAAGAAGTAAACGAGGATACGCTGCTCATGCTGGTAATGCCCCGTGTGGATGCTTCCGGGCAGCGGTCCAAGTGGTTTAAGACACTCGAAGCGGCTGCAGTGTTTGTGCAGGTCTGGCCCATCGAGGCGAGGGAACTGCCACGCTGGCTTGAAAATCGTTTCAGGCAGGCAGGTCTGCGTGCCAGTCGCGATGCAGTGCGCCTGATGGCCGAACGTATTGAGGGGAACCTGCTCGCTGCGGTCCAGGAAATTGAGCGCCTTAAGCTGATTGCCGGTGATAAAGGCGAGGTCGACGCTGGCCTGGTTGAAATGAGCGTCGCCGATAGTGCGCGCTTTGACGTCTTCAACCTTATCGATGCTGCGTTGATCGGTAACAGCGATCGGGTGGCGCGCATGATGCAGGGGCTCAAAACCGAGGGTGTTGAGGTCTTGTTTGTGGTGAATATGCTGGCGCGTGAGTTGCGCTCACTTGAAGGCATGTCCGAAGCGATGGCACGCGGCAGTTCAGTGAATGATGTGCTTAAAAAAGGCCGGGTCTGGGACAAGCGCAAGAACGCTGTGACCGAGTGCCTGAAGCGTAACAACCAGGCCAGCCTTCACCAGGTACAGTTCTCCCTTGGGCGGGTGGATCGCATGGTAAAAGGGATCGAAAACGGCGACCCCTGGCGCGAGTTAACGACATTGATGCTGACACTCTCGGGTGGTCTCGCACCCGGCGCACTTGCCGTCTGATTTGGTGCACTCGCGTGGCATTTTGCAGCCATAAAAGCTATTCTTGGCACCCCGCGAAACCTCGATACATTCCCTTCTAACAAGGTTAATCGAGTCAAGCAGAACGATTGGCCGTGGACTTCATTGTTTAGCGTCATCCACTTGCGGAAAAAACCGTAAGGGTCAGGCTTGTGGCAGGGATTTTTTTTGATATTTTTCAATAAGTTATAGGTAGTGGCAGTCATGGCAGCAGAGAAATTGGGCGCACTTGATGGATCCGGCATCCCTGATACAGAGATAGACGTTCGGGAGACTTTTGGCCTGGATGTTGATCTCAAGGTACCGGCATTTTCACAGCCCTCCGAACACGTACCAGCTATTGATGAGAGTTATCTCTTCAATCACGAAACCACATTGGCGATCCTGGCCGGCTTTGGCTACAACCGCCGATGCATGGTCCAGGGTTATCACGGTACGGGTAAGTCCACCCACATTGAACAGGTTGCGGCACGGCTGAACTGGCCGTGTATCCGAATCAACCTGGACAGCCATGTAAGCCGAATCGATCTCGTTGGTAAAGACGCGATTGTCCTGCAGGACGGCAAGCAGGTTACAGAATTTAAAGAGGGTCTCCTGCCGTGGGCATTGCAGCGTGCGGTTGCACTGGTGTTCGACGAGTACGACGCCGGTCGCCCGGACGTGATGTTCGTCATCCAGCGAGTCCTTGAGGTTGAGGGTAAGCTGACCCTGCTCGACCAGAGCAAGGTGATCAGTCCACACCAGTCATTCCGTATGTTTGCTACAACTAACACGATTGGTCTGGGTGACCCGACCGGTCTCTATCACGGTACGCAGCAGATCAACCAGGGCCAGATGGACCGTTGGAACATTGTGACCACGCTGAACTACCTGGACCGTGAGGCGGAAACTGACATCATCATGTCAAAGCTGCCGGAGCTTGATCGCTTCACTGTGGCTAACATGGTTTCGGTTGCCAACCTGACCAGGCAGGGTTTCATGAACGGTGATATCTCCATCGTCATGTCACCTCGTACGGTCATCATGTGGGCGGAGAATGCGAAGATCTTTAATGACTTCGGCTTTGCTTTCCGCATGACCTTCCTGAATAAGTGTGATGAAACGGAAAGGTCTATCGTCGCTGAGTACTACCAGCGTTGCATGGGTGATGAGTTGCCCGAGTCCAGCGCCAGCGTAGTGCTTGCTTAGCCTGCATATTTCACCAAACCACTTAAACTTGCTGTTAGATAAAGTAATTTCAGATAATTAAGCAGATTCTGTGAAAGCACACTTTGTACCTCAAGTTCGTTCCCACAAATCTGGGGTGCTAATTTTGTCTCTGAGCCACCGTGCTCGCTGCGCCCTATTCTCGATAGGGCTCCGCTCACGAGCCGTCTCAGAAACAAAATTATCGTCCCCAGATTTGCGGATTTGATAAAACATGCAGGCTAAATCGACTTACCTGGAAACTAACCGGCGGCACATAGCATGAGTGCGGAAGACGGAACGGAAATATTCAAGCAGGCGGTAACGTCCACCATGCGCGCTATTTCAGGCAACGAGGAACTCGTTGTCAGTTTTGGCCGTGGCAAACCCTATCTGCAGGGAAATCGAGCGCGTATCCCGCTGCCTGACAGCGGTCTGACAGAAGACCAGCTGGCAGCGCTGCGTGGCACCTCTGATCGGTTTGCACTGCGTACCCGTTTCCATGATGAAGGCATGCATCGCAAGTCACGTCCAGTGACCGGCGTTGCCCAGGAAGTTTACGACTGCGTGGAGGAAGCACGCATCGCCTGTATCGGCACCTACCTCATGAAAGGCGTTGGCGACAACCTGCAGGCACAGCTCCAGGAAGACTACGTCAGCCACGGTTTCCTTTCTATTGAGGACCAGAGCCACGCGCCACTTGGTGAAGCGCTCAACATGCTGATCCGCGAAAAGGTCGCAGGTGTGCAGGCACCTGATGCCGGCCAGAACATCCTTGAGATGTGGCGGCCCTACCTGGAGGAGCGTCTTGAAACGGACCTTGATGATCTGCAGTCGCTGATGTTCGACCAGGAAGCCTTCACCGAGATGGCACGCAAGATGATCGCGGATCTTGGCCTGTCTGATGAGTACGGCGAAGAAGAATCCGATGGCGAGAACGAGGATGCGGAAGAGCAGGAAGAGGAGATGGAATCCGAATCCGGCGAGGAAGCATCCGAGCAGGACATGAGTGGTGACTCAGATCTTGCCGATGCGGTTGAAGGTGAAGTGCCCGTCGACATGGAAGCCATGGATATGGCGGAAATGGAAGGTGACGAGGATGAAGCCGGTGCTCCACCGGAAGTGGCTGGTGAAAAGAACTGGCTGCGTCCGCGCGAGAGTAACTACAAGGCGTTCACGACAGCGTTTGATGAAACCGTGTTCGCGGATGAGCTCTGTGACCCGGTGGAACTGGAACGCCTTCGTGCGGTGCTCGACAAACACCTGCAGAACTCACAGGTCATCATCAGTAAGCTGGCAAACCGCCTGCAGCGAAAGCTGATGGCGCAACAGAACCGCACCTGGGAGTTCGATCTTGAGGAAGGCACGCTGGACACGTCCCGGCTGACGAGTGTCATCATGGACCCGTTTCATCCACTTGCCTTCAAACAGGAAAAGGACATGAACTTCAGGGATACCGTTGTATCCCTCCTGATCGACAGCTCGGGTTCCATGCGCGGTCGTTCGATTACGATTGCTGCCATGTGTGCAGACATCCTTGGACGTACACTGGAGCGTTGCAACGTGAGAGTGGAAATCCTTGGCTTTACCACGCGTGCATGGCGCGGCGGCCAGTCCCGGGAGATGTGGCTGCAGCAGGGTAAGGTTGCCCAGCCGGGCCGACTGAACGACTTGCGTCACATTATCTACAAGGCTGCCGATATGCCCTGGCGGCGATGCCGAACCAACCTCGGCCTGATGATGCGCGAAGAGTTGTTGAAGGAAAACATCGATGGTGAGGCGCTGCTCTGGGCACACAATCGCATCGTACCGCGCCAGGAAGATCGAAAGATTCTCATGGTGATCTCCGATGGCTTGCCTGTTGATAACAGCACGCTGCTGGTTAACCCGAGCAACTATCTCGAACAGCATTTAAAGTTCGCGATCGACCAGATTGAGAATCACTCCAGCGTGGAGCTTGTCGCCATTGGTATTGGCCACGATGTGACCCACCATTACCGCCGTGCGGTAACCATCACAGATGCAGAACAGCTTGGTGATGCGATGACCGAACAGCTGGTGGACCTGTTCGATGAAGAGTCGAACCGAAAACTCAAACCGGTCGTCAGCGACGTTGCCTGAACGCAATCCTCTATTGTCGCTGCTCGCGACTTATAAAGATCGTTATCCTGAAGAATCGACGATGGTTGATCGCTATCTGTCGTTTGTCGAAGACAACGTTGATTGTTTCAAGCGCAGTCTTCTCATCGGGCATGTGACCGGATCCGCCTGGTTGCTCGATTCAAAGCGTGAACGTGTACTACTGACCCATCACAGGAAACTAGATCGCTGGCTGCAGCCTGGCGGACATGCAGACGGTGAGTCGGACGTATCGAAAGTCGCGATGACCGAGGCGCTTGAAGAGTCGGGCCTACTTGATATCGATTTTGTGACCCCTGAGCTATTCGACGTGGATATTCACGAGATTCCGGCACGCAAGGATGAGCCTGCCCATTTTCACTATGATTGCCGTTTTCTGTTGGCTTCGACCGGTACGGATGAGTTTGTGATCAGTGATGAGTCGAATGACCTGGCGTGGGTGGCTTTCGACAAATTGGATGAGTATACAGACGAGGAGTCGATGCTGCGGATGGCGCGGAAGTGTGGGGTGGTGCTTAAAGACCTCGCGTGACCGGAGTTTTCAGCGTAGCTGGAAATCTCCTGGTGGGAATCATGAATCTGGTGACCGTCGAAGCCAGCAGTTTTCGGTACGAAAATCTGCTAGCGATTCGCCAAGAATCGCTGCGAGGCGTCTTCGGTTAGGAAAAACGCGTCATCCCGACCGGGACGCGCTGTCCGGAGCGGAGGGATCTCAAACCTCCCGAAACACGCTAAAGATCAACGCTCGAGACAACTCTCAATCGTAGAGATGACAAGCCACCTGCTGCGACTCAACCGCAATCAACTTTGGCGTCTCCTGCCGACATCGATCCATCACCTTCGGGCATCGATCAGCAAACCTACAGCCAGACTGTACGTTAACCGGTGAGGTGATTTCACCGAGAATCGGACGATGCTCGCGGCCGCGTTCAATCTCGGGATCAGGCTCCGGGTTCGACTCCACCAGGAACTGCGTGTAAGGGTGCTTCGGCGAGAAGAACACTTCATCCGAAGGACCGACTTCTGCCAGCTCACCCAGGTACATGACTGCCATGCGGTCCGATACATATCGAACCATCGACAGGTCATGTGCAATAAACAGCAGGGTCAGCCCCATCGACTGTTTTAGTTCATCCAGCAGGTTGATCACCTGTGCCTGAACAGACACGTCCAGTGCCGAAATCGGCTCATCACAGACGACAAACTTCGGTTCGATGATCATGGCTCGCGCTATACCGATACGCTGGCGCTGCCCACCTGAGAATTCGTGCGGATAGCGGGACATATGGTCGGCGTTCAGGCCAACCCGGGTCAGCCAGTGTGCAACCAGGTCACGAAGCGCTTTTCCGGAAGCCTGGCCATGGATCTTTGGTCCTTCGCCGACGATATCCAGCACGGTCATGCGAGGATTCAATGACGAGTACGGATCCTGAAAGATCATCTGCATTTCCTGCGAGTACTTCAGGTGATCCGCGGCAGAGAACTTTGTTGGCAGGGAAGCGCCGTTATAGAAGGCGTCGCCACCAGTCCGGTCGTGCAGGCCAATCAGTGTTTTACCAAACGTGGACTTGCCGGAGCCGCTCTCGCCCACCAGGCCAAGGATCTCGTTTTCATCAATCTCCAGTGAGATGCCATCTACCGCGTGCAGTATCTGGTTACGCCCGATCTCAAAATGTTTCTGCAGGTTGTCCGTTTTAACCAGCATCGGACTCTCCCTGGAACAGGCCTTCCACGCGCGGCGCGCCATCATGCTGTAGCCAGCAGCGTGACTGCTGTTCACCTGCTGGGGTAATCAGCGGTGGTGGCTTGTTCTCGCACACCGCCATCGCATGTGGACAGCGAGCGAAATAGCCGCAGCCTGCAGGTGGCTTGAAGAGATCAGGCGGGCTGCCCAGTATCGGCGTCAGCGACTTATCCTTGTCATGCGTGTTTGACGGCATGGCGTCCTTCAGGCCGAGCGTATAAGGGTGACTGGAGCGATAAAAAATGTCGTCAACGGTGCCGGATTCAACAACCTGGCCGGCATACATCACTGCAACCCGGTCCGCCATGCGGGCGACCACAGCAAGGTCATGGGTGATCAGCACAATGGACATATTCTCGCTGCGCTTTAGCTCCTGCATCAGTTCAAGGATCTGCGCCTGGATAGTGACGTCGAGTGCGGTTGTCGGCTCATCTGCGATAAGGATTGAAGGATTACAGGCAAGACTCTGGGCAATCATCGCTCGCTGTAACATGCCGCCTGAGAACTCAAACGGGTACTGTTTGGCGCGCTTTGCGGCTTCCGGAATGTGCGTTTTCTCCAGCAGCTCAACCGCCATGTTGAAGGCTTCGCTGTGTGATTTGCCACGATGCACTTTCAGCGTTTCGGCAATCTGGTCACCGATGCTCATCGTCGGGTTCAGTGACGTCATCGGGTCCTGGAAGATCATGCCGATCTCGACACCCCGGAACTTGTTGGCTTCTGCTGGCGGCAGACCAAGGATGTTTTTGCCGTTCAGCTTCGCTTCGCCGCTGGTGATTTTGCCGGGCGGAATCGGAATAAGGCCCATCAGGGACTGCACGGTAACAGACTTGCCGCAGCCGGATTCGCCAACAATAGCCAGCGTCTCACCACGCTCAACTTCGAAGCTGACACCACGCACTGCCTGGACTGTGCCGCCGTAGGTGGCAAAGTCGACGCGCAGGTCTGTAACGGAAAGAATCGGATCGCTCATTCGCGCGACCTCATCCTGGAATCCAGCGCCTCAGTCAAGCCGTCACCCAGCAGGTTAAACGCGAGTACGGTGATACTGATAAATGCTGCAGGGAAGATCAGTTCATGTGGATGACTCAGCATGGTTTTCACACCTTCATTACACATGGAACCCCATGAAGGTGTGGGTGGCGCAACACCCATGCCGATAAATGAAAGGAAAGCCTCGGTAAAAATGGCGGCCGGTACAGCAAATGTCAGCGTAACCAGGATGACGCCCATCGTATTCGGAATGATGTGTCGCAGGATCAGGTAGTTGTTCGTTGCACCCAGCAGCCGCGCGGCTTCGATATATCCCTGCTCCCTGATCTGCAGGACCTGGCCACGCACCAGTCGCGCTGTTGCGGGCCACCCCAACAGCACAAGTGCGATGAGCATCGGCAGGATGCCGCTCTCGCCAGGGCCGATGCCAAACGCGATCTTGAAGAGGATCATGAACAAAAGGAACGGCAATGCGACAACAAAGTCTGCAAAACGCATAAGGACCACATCCAGGCGCCCGCCGAAATAACCTGCAAAGCCGCCGTACAGGATACCGGTGATCACATAGAGCAGTGGCGCCACGATACCAATGAAGAGTGAGACTCGCGCACCTTCCATCAATCGGGCCAGCATGTCGCGACCCAGGTAATCAGTGCCAAAGGGGTGGAAGCTGAGTGTAATCTCATCGCCAACTTCAACGTCGCTGTCTGCATCAACAAGACCGCGTTCGACGGCGTCCTCGAGGGTGATGGTGAGCGTTGGTGTAACTTTCAGTTGAGCGAAGCTCTCGTACTCATCAAAGCCATCGGTGGGCACAACTGAATAGTAGTACTCGCGGGATTCCAGGCTGAGACGGTCTTCGTAACTGAGTTCGTCTGAGTAAACCGACCCGAGAGGCAGGCCAAGATCGTTAAATCCTTCCGGCAGGCGATTGTTGCGGTAAATGTTATAGCCTTCAGCGCCTTCTACCATGTCCCAGGCGATCCGTACCCGCTGCGTGGTCGCCGTATCGATGACCCTGAGGTTCTCAGGTGCAGGTAGTGACTCCGGATACTCGTCAGGTGGCTCTGGCACCTCATCAAGGAAGACCCCGTCAAATGGCGCATATGGGCCAACCAGTACAGCGGTTTTGGGTAGTGAGGGTGGCTGCGACACCTGGCCGAGGTCCTGCAGTGCCGGATCAACCCGCCAGATCAATGGGCCAAGCAGGGTAAAGATCGCCAGCATGATAATGATCACAAGCGACGTGATAGCACGTGTGTTTTTCTTCAGCCGAACCCATGCGTCCTGCCAATAGGACAGTGACGGCCGTGCGATCTGTTCGACATCGGCGGCACGCGTCGCTGGCGCAAAGTCGTCGTCTTTGGGTACATACATCTCACTCATGACAATCGCACCCTTGGATCAATAAAGCCGTACAGGATATCCACCACGATCACCATGAAGACAAGGAACGCGCCGTAAAACACAGTGGTCCCCATGATGACGGTGTAGTCGAGTTGCTGCACCGCCTGGACGAAATAGCGCCCAAGGCCGGGAATCGCAAATACCAGTTCAACCACAAAGCCGCCGGTGGTGATAACCGCAATCTGCGGTCCAAGCACGGTGATGACCGGCAGTATGGCGTTACGCAGCTGGTGCCTGAAGAAGATACGGGTTGGTGAGAGTCCCTTTGCCCTTGCGGTTTTGATGTAGTCCTCGTTGACCACTTCAAGCATGGAAGAGCGCATCAGCCTGGTCAGGAAAGCCATAGTGCCGAGGCCAAGTACCAGGGCGGGCACCAGCATGTGCATGATCGTCCCCCAGCCGGCCACCGGGATTACCGAATAACCAACGAGACTGTTGAGGTTGACGAGGGCAAGCTGGCCGAGCGCGGCAAACACAAATGACGGTACAGAGATGCCCAGGATCACCAGGAACATAATAATGATGTCGGGCATCCTGTTTCGATAGATGGCGGTCAGTGCACCGAACAGGACCCCGCCAGCTGCAGCAAACAGGATGGCGAGCACCCCGAGTGTGGCGGAGACCGAAAAGTGGTCGCGGATGATGTCGTTAACACGTCGATTCTGCTGGGTGAAGGAAATACCAAAATCACCCTGCAGCATGTTCCCCAGGAAGATGAAGTACTGTTCCGTCACCGGCCGGTCCAGGCCGTACTTCTTCTCAAGGTTTGCGCGAATTTCTGCTGACACCGCCTTGTCATTCATGAGCGGATCACCCGGCACCTGGTGCATCGCTATAAAGGTTGCTGTAGCGATGAACCAGACCGTAATGACACCGGCGATCAGACGTTTGATGGTATAGATGAACATCCCGGCTGTTACTTGACCACGCGCGCGTGAGTGAAGTCGGGGTCAGCACCAACGACGCGTCTTACAACGCCTCTCACCTTGGGATGCTGCAGGTAAATCACACCCTGTTCGTACTGGGGTAACAATACTGCTTCGTCGTGCAAGATCTGCTGCATCTGGGCCATGGCATCCATGCGGACCTGCGGATCAGTGTTATCCATAGCCACCCTGACCAGTCGGTCATACTCCGGGTTGTTGTAGCGTCCGCGGTTATTGAGGTTCCATGATGCATACAGATCGCCAAAGGTCATGATGTCATCAAAATCAGGTCCCCAGCCGGCGCCGACAATATCAAACTCGCCAGCGGTCATCTTGGCCAGGCGTTGTTTGAAGGTTTGTACGTCAATCTTGATATCGAGCCCAAGTTTATTCCCAAGCAGACCCTGCATGTATTCGGCCTGCTTGGTTGCCGTGGGGCTGTCACTGACGAGAAGAACAAGGGGCGGGAGAACATCCAGGCCCAGTTCCTGTCTGGCAATCTCCAGGTGCTCTTTTGCTTTCTCAACATCACGGGTTACCTCGGGTGCCGGGTACTCCCTGCGGAATTTATCGTTTACCCCCATGACCCAGACAGGAAAGAGACTTTTGCCCGGAAGGTTGCCAGGTGTGGCGAGTACCTTATTGACCATCTCATCGGGGTCAAACACGAGCTGAATCGCGCGGCGGATGTTGATGTTGCTGGTGACACGCTCCGGGCGGTGATTGTATTCAAGGAAGAACACAGAACCTGTTGTGAACCGGCGGATACGGAAACGCTGGGTGAGTGCATCCTTATAGGTTTCACCATCAAGCCGGGTGTGCACAATCTTGTCATCGATAAAGAGGTTGAGTCGTGCGCGCGTATCGGCGGTGATGTAGTTCGCGTTGATCGCGTTCAGCGTGATGGCGTCCTTGTTCCAGTAGTTCTCGTTCTTCACCATTTTTAGCGACGCGCTGTGTACCCACTCGGTCATCTTGAACGGACCGTTGTAGAGCAGGTCGGTAGCATCTGCGGCATAGCGCGATCCCTTCGACTCAAAGAAGTCTCTGCGCACGGGGAAGTAGGTTGTGAACGTGGTGAGTTTCAGGAAGTAGGCGGTAGGTCGCTCGAACTCGACCTTAAGTGTGTATTCATCGATCGCGGTAGCAGCGAGGGCGGTGGTCTCAAGCTCGCCGGTGTTGATCTTCTCGGCGTTCTTGATGGGGTAAAGGATAAAGGCGTATTCAGATGCGGTGGCTGGATCGAGTGCGTTCTGCCAGGAGAAAACAAAGTCATCAGCGGTAACCGGTTTGCCATCACTCCACAGGGCATCACGGCGCAGGTGGAAGATCGCTTCCTTATCGTTGATTTCCCATCTTTCAGCAACACCTGGTACAACCTTGCCGCGCCGGTCGTAACGCATCAGGCCTTCCATGACATGAGATAACACGAGAATGCTGACCTGGTCGGTTGCCTTCATGCTGTTCAGCTGGGGGGGATCCTGGGTCAGGGCAATCGTGATGGTCTGGTTTTCGAAATCGACGGCCGAATCAGCAACGGTTTTGTCGAGGGGCAGCAGTAGAAAAACGGCTAAAACAAAGGAAAAAGTGAGATTTCGCAAGTGTAAAACATGCCTTGGTTGTTGACGGCGAATAATATCATTTATGCCTCAGTGAGGCTGCAATTCAGACACCAAAAACCGCTGAAAGGTCCCAGCCGATCACGTTGTTATCCTGCTTCAGCAGTTCCTGGTGCACACTGCCAAAGCCTGCCTCGGTGAGCTGCTTCGCGATCTCCAGCATATCTTCTTCAGACTGCGCGGCCGAGAGCATTGAGCGAATGCGGAAGGCATAGGCATTGGTATCGTCATTAAGCTCTGTAATACACCGCAGGGTGTCCGCCGGGTCATAACGGTGACGGTTAGCAACCAGGTCATGCAGATAACCCACGGCATAAAGCGCTGCGTCGTCAGGCGGTGCATCACTGAATTTTGCGCGAAGCTCGACGCACTGCGACCGAAACTTCTTTTCCAGTTTTTTGAGTTTAGGTGCAGGCGTGTAGGCAGGGTTCAGGTCACAGAGCTCCCGCGTGGCTGTGATCAGGTTCTTCTTGCCCTGCATCAGCGTCTTGATGCGCTTCAGCCTGGCCGAGGTCGCCTTATGAACCTCGCCATCCCTGGCATGGACCAGGAGCTTCAGTGCAGCCCCCGGTGCTGCGACGCGGGCAAGTTCGGTGATGGTCTGCGGCGTGTCTGAATACTCAAAGCCGTACTGAGACGTGATCGCATCAAAGCTCGAGTCCTCAAACGGCAGCGCCTCGATTGCACAGTTAGGGTGCAGGGTGCTTTTGCCTGGACCGTCTGTGCCGATATCCGCCTGGTCGACACCATGTAAGGCAAAACTGCTGTTGTGTTCAGAGGCAATAGCCAGCACTGCGCCGCTGCCGGTTGCGACGTCGAGGACGCGAGCGCCATCAGGCAATGTTGTAAAAAACTGGGACCAGTAATCTGCGGCGGAAAAACCTCTTGCCCCGGTGAAGCAGGTTTCCTCACGGCCGCTCTGCCAGTAGTTAGTCCAGGCGTTGGCGGCTTTCTTTTCGGGGGTGGTGTTGATGTGGGTCTCCTCTGCCAGCGAGTTTACTTGGCGGATTGGGTATCGTCATCCTGTCCGGGA
This sequence comes from Pseudomonadales bacterium, assembly GCA_963921285.3. Classification (GTDB taxonomy): domain Bacteria; phylum Pseudomonadota; class Gammaproteobacteria; order Pseudomonadales; family Azotimanducaceae; genus UBA9659. Next base: position 1,955,416 of record CAWUFD020000015.1, on the reverse strand, counting down.
CACGTTGTCCGGGACACGCTGTCGGGGTATGCGCTGTTCGTAGTTGAGAGATCTCTCCGCTTCGAAACCTCCGGTTGCTCCGGTCAGCGTGACCCGGTCGAGATGACGAAACTAACATTCGCGTCATTCCGACCGGGTCACGCCGACTGGAGAGAGCGCCAGCGAACGTAACGGAGGAATCTGGGGCTCGCGAGACATAGATCTCTCTGCTCCACAGCCTTCGGCTGCTCCGATCGGCGTGACCCGATCGAGATGACGGAGATAGTTTTTTCAAGGCAAAAAAAAGCGGGTCATAAGACCCGCTTTTCTCGGTTATGTCTACTAAAGACCCTGGCTTAGAAGTTGCTCCTGAAGCCGAGGTAGTAGTAACGACCGATGGTGTCGAAAGTACGAACGTCGGTGTTGTCGTTGAAACCGTCAACTGAAAGAGGTGGTTCCTCATCCAGTGCGTTGTCGATACCAACAAATACCTTAACCATTTCGAAGTCGTAACTTGCGTAAACGTCGAGGTAGTAAGCATCGTCAATGGTACGAACGAAAGAACCCAGATCAGTTTCTGCGTACTTGCTGCCTGCTGTTACACAGGTCAGACCTTCGTTAACACCGGCAATCGCTTCAGCGCCGTTTGTATCAACACAGCTACCGAGGAGGTCACCACCAAACTCGGTGACTTCATCGATGAAACGGTAGTCAAGCTGAACAGTCCAAGGACCGCGCTCGTAGGAGGTAGACAGAGTCCACTTCCACTCAGCGAAGTGACCGTCGCCGCCATCACGGAAGAAGCCAGCATGCTCTTGAACAGTGCCGTCAGCCAGCGTCTTGTCATACTCATCAGTGTACGTTGCTTCCCAACGAACGCCGAAAGTACCGATACCGGTTTCGATTCCCTGCCACTCAGCCAGGAAGTCCATACCTGAAGTTTCAACCGCACCAGCGTTGGTGATTCGGTTGTCAACCAGCAGAGGTGCACCCTCGTTAGGACCAGGGCCAAAGCGGTCGATCAGGTTACAGTAAGTACCTGTCTCAGCACACTGTGACATGATTGTCGGAGCACCGATCAGTGTGATCGGGTCTTCGATTTCGATGTCATAGTAGTCAACAACAAATGCTACACCGTCCCAGAAAGAAGGCTGGTATACGAAACCGAAGGTAAACGTATCAGCTTCTTCAGGCTGTGCGTCTGTAGAACCACCCACCAGTGAGCGTACCTGCAGAGAGATCTGCTGGAAGCCTTGTGGTGGTACACCGTCTGCGATACAGAACTGTGTCGGGTTAGTTGCACATGGGTCGGTGATGCTTGGGAAAGAAATACCCGCACCGCCGAATGACTCTTCTACGTTAGGTGCACGGAAGGAGGTAGAAGCAGAACCACGGACGAGCAGGTCGTCCATTGGGCGCCACTGCACACCAACTTTCCAGTTGTCCGTATCACCAAAGGTGTCGTAGTCAGAGTATCTCCAGCCGATATCAGCTTCCAGAGACTCGAGGATAGGCAGACGTGCTTCGAAGTAGAATTCGTCAACCGTGTATCCACCGTCTGTAGAGTCTGAAGGAGTACCGGTTACCGCACCGGTTTCAGCCAGTTCAGCTACCAGAGCATCTGGTGTGTACTGACCGGTTTCCTTGCGGTAGTTGTAACCTACAGAAATACCAACGTCGCCACCTGGCAGTTCGAACATATCTGCCTTGGTTACGTTAAAGCCCCAGATCTTCTGCTTAACTTTGTTGGACTCATTCTGGCGGAATGACGAGTAAGCCGTCATTTCAGGTGTGATAACACCCTGGCCAAATGTGTTCAGCGGAACACAAGCTGCGTCGTCCTGGCTGTCGAAAACGCCGTCATCAACGGTGTCACAGCGCAGTACGCCGTCTGCGTCAACAACAGTCGGGCCTACCTGGTTAGCAACCTTTGCGAGGTTGAACAGTGGGCCGTAGCTGTTGGTGTAATCGACTTCACCGTAGTTGAAGTAGACTTCCCACATGATGCCGTTGGTGAGTTCACCTTCGAAACCACCTACACCACGGAAGGTCTGGATTTCTGTGAAACCGGTACGAGGACCGTCTTCAACCAGTCGACGACGCCAGTCTGGAATATCGTGTCCAGTTGGGTTGTAGGCGTTACGCGCTGAATAAGGCGCGGAGTAACCGTAGAACGCAAGAGGTGCAAGAGGCTGCTCTGCAAGAGCCTGCTCGCTTTCACGATCAACGTACTGCAGTTCAGCGAAAGCTCGTGTGCTTTCGAAGATGCCTACGTTTGACATGGAATCGATGTTCATGTTGCCCATCGCGTTAACAATCCATCGCTCGTTAGGCTGGCGCTGGAAGTTAATTGGCGCGTAGTTGTAAGCGTCGGTGCCGAAACTGAATGGACGCATGCCACCCAGGTCATCACCGCCTGCGAAGTCAGGACCGAAAGTCAGGTCTTTGGCAACGCCATCAACTGAGAAACCTCTGTAACGACCCCAGGGTGGTGCAGAAGAACCGCCATTGGTCCATTCACCGCCGAGAATCCAGCCCGCGTTGCGAGCCCAGCTTCTGTTGCCAGCAACTGTTTCGTCTTCTTCAACTCGTGTGAAGTTGACCATGAAGTTACTGCCGTCATCGAAGTTCTGGCCAATTGTCAGAGAGTACTCTGTCTTTTGGCCGTCATCTTCAGCTGACTCACCAGTCTGTGCTGAGAATTCAACACCTTCAAAGTCGTCGCGGTAGATGATGTTTACTACACCTGCGATTGCGTCAGAACCGTAGATAGCAGACGCGCCATCTTTCAGTACTTCAACACGCTCTACGATAGAGACAGGAATAGTGTTCAAGTCAACAACACCGTCGTTACCACCAGAAGAGTCTGGTGCGCGGCGGCCGTTGATCAGTACGAGAGTACGCTGGCTGCCGAGACCACGCAGAGAGATGTTCTGCGAACCGGTACCACTGTTGTTGATGTTGGTTGATTGACCCTGGCCGGCTACGGCTGGGATTTCACGCAACATTTGTCCAATGGACGTTGCCCCACTCTGTTCGATATTGGTTCGATCGTAGATCGAAACGGGGCTTGGGCCTGTCAGGTCGGCTCGTGGAATACGAGAACCTGTGACCACAATCTCTTCCATCTGGTTAGCTTCGTCTTGTGCAAAGGTTGGTGCAGCTGCGGTAGCAGCGAGCAGGCCAACATTTACGGAAACGGCTAACTTGACGGCATGAGCTAGTTTTGCCTTCTTATAGTCAAGCATTATTTCCCCCAACTAGTTGGATAATTGGTTTCAGACGCGCAAAGGCGTCCGGTCAGTGAAAACTTCACTGGTACTAATAAGACGAATAACTAGGCCAACCCCACAATGAAAATGAAGAAAAAACCAATAAAAATGTAAAAAAGTGAAGAAAACTTCATTTTATTCAGGATATTTATGACAAATCGCTATCTACATAAATGTCAATTATTGTAGGGGCCGCGGTTTTGCTGTGCTTGACCGTGAAATTGGCCCGTTCCACCGCAAATTCCAACAATTCGCCGCCTCCCCTGAAAGAATGATGACTGGCATGACGGTCTGAACTTTTATGCGGCGTCGGGGGACATACAACCATCGGCGCTGAACTGACGTCATATAACCAGTAACCACCTTTCAAATCGGAGATGAAAATGGCGGACACCCAGGTAACGGACGAAATGGCAGATGCGGCGATTACCTGGTTTGCACGACTGCGTGCAGACGATGTGACGGCTTCAGACCGCGCCGGGTTTCTCAACTGGTTGCGTGAGCACCGCGATCACCAGATCGCGTTTGTTGAGATTCTCAATCTCTGGGAAGACCTTTCGGTGATCAAGCAGCTGGATTTCGAAGAGTTGAAACCGTTTCCGTTGCTGTTCAAGCATGTGGATGGTGATGGGGGGATCAGGCGGAGGGCCTGATGCTTTTGGAAAGCGTTCTGACTTAGATCAATCCTGCGTTCAGATTGGGACTGGCTCAGGCTCTTTTTCCGCTCAAGGCTGTTTCATCTCAGCCCGGATGATCTTCAGGGCCTGGATGATGTATTTCTCGACCATGCTGGTTGAGACTTCCATTTCCTTGGCAATCTCTGAATAACTCAGGTCTTTACCACGATGCAGCAGGAAGGCCCTGCGTACCTTGGTCGGCATCTTGTCGACAATCTCATAGATCTTGTCGAGCTCCTGCTCGGCTGAGACAGTCCTTTCTGCGGAGGGTGCGAATTTATCTTCGTCTTCGTCTGAATGTTCTGGGAGCATTTCGGAACTCAGGTATCTATCGTGCACCTTAGCACGTCGCAGCTGGTCTATGGCCAGGTTGTTCGCGGTTCTGAATAAAAAAGCGCGTGCATTTTCGAGATGACGCTCCTGCTGGAACTTGTGCATGCGCAACAACGCTTCCTGTGCGAGGTCGTTGGCATCTTCATCAGGGACTTTCTTGGCGAGGTAACGAACGAGCGGGGTGGCAAGCTCGTCCATCAAAACTGCGGTGTTGCTCTGCTTGTTCATAGCGTACTTCGTTAGGGTATAACGGTGGCCCGGTCGCCCTGTGATATCAGGTTAAGATCATGCGTCCTGGGGGTATGAGACGCCGACTTAAAGACCTCGCCAATCAAGGCTTGAAAGATACCACATTATGGAGGTCAACCCCACAAAAACTTTGTGAAAGTTGTTTCTGAATGGAGCCGTGTAACTGGCTGATTTTTAAGAAGTTAACAGGTGCTGTTAACTGGTCACCCTGAGCAGGTTTCCTACAACGCGTTCCAGATGTACAAGTGAGTTGCAAACCTCTGCCTGGTGGCATGCTGGGGCGTACTTTTTCATCTCTGCATCACCTACGGTCCAGCTGGATTTTGGCTCTGGGTTGAGCCAGATAACGCGTCCCGCCTTGTCGTAGATTTCTCTCAGGATTTCGGATTTTGGATCGCCGTAATTATTGCGAGCGTCGCCCAGGATAATCACCGTGGTTTTCTGGTTTACATCCTTCATACAGTGGCTCTTGAAGTCCTCCAGCATCTGCCCATAGTCGGTGGAACCGTTGCCATAGTCACGCATGGTTTTCGCCATGGCGTCTTCAAGTTTGGAGCGCTCGAACAGCTGCGTTACCTCACCAAGGTCACTGGAGAACGCGAAAGAACGCACTTTTGGCAGCACTTCTGCAAGGCTGTAGAGAAACATCAGCAGAAAACGTGAGTAATTACTTACTGACCCGCTAACGTCGCAAATACAAATGACCTTGGGTCGATCAACCTTCTGCGACTTCCACTTTATGTCGAACATCATGCCGTCGTACTGCATGTTGTTGCGCAGCGTCTTACGTACATCCAGCTGACCACGCTTGAAGGTTTTGCGGCGCTTGGAATGGATGGCAATAAGCTTCTTGGCCATCTTGAAAACGATCTGCTGCACGTCCTTGAAGTTGCGTTTTTCGAGATTGGACAGCTTCACCTTTTTCAGTAGTTCTTCGCGCAGTTGCTTGCCGCTTTCATCGGCATGCAGGAAAAACTGCTTCTCAACGTAGTCGCGGACCTGTTCACGCAGATGATCACGGGCGTTCTTCAACCGCCCGGCAAGGTGCATTCGTGGGCGTCCGCCTTCTTCCTGCAAACCGGAGATTTCTTCCTGGAGTCCTTTAAGGCCCATCGCCTCCATGATCTTGCGGGTATAAAGCCCCTTCTGGGTGAACACAACGATCTGGTTCACCTCGACCTCACGGCCGGCTTCGGCCATTTTGATCATGACTTCCATGCGATTGTTGGAGAGGAGCAGCTGGCCGAGTTCTGAACTTGGCGATAGTGGCTCGAAGTCGAGTTCGCCTTCTTCAGCTTCGCCGCCGCCCTGGCCGCCACCCATACCCTGGCCTTTACCACCACCGGGGCTGTCACCTTCAGCTTCCGGATCAAAGTCGTCGAAGTCGCCATCATTCGAGGCGTTGCCATCCGCGCCTGCCTCGGCGGGATTGGGTGCAAATTTATCGAACGTAAAGAAGCGATCGAAACAGTCGTCGAAGGCTTCTTTTTCTTCCGGGTTTTTCGATAGAACCAGGGAAAGTGAATTCTTCAGGAACTGGCGATCTTCAAACCCGACAATGTCGAGAGTCTCCATCGCATCGAGGGTTTCTGCCGGTGACACTTTGATTTCGGCGGTGCGCAGCACCTTGACGAAATCGACCAGTGTGTCATGAAGCTGGGACATGTTTAGCCGGCCTTGATCGCCCGATTGGTCACACCCTGAAGCTCGGCTTCAACGGTCTCGACATCTTCCTGGAACTTCAGGATGACATTAAGCGTCTGGCGCACGAGGTCAGGGTCAAGTGATTCGGTGTGCAGCAGGATCAGCGTGCGGGCCCAGTCGATGGTCTCGGAAATCGCCGGTACCTTCTTCAGGTCCATTTCCCGCAGTTCCTGGATAAATGCCACCAGCTGCGCGTTCAGGCGTGGTGGGATTTCGGGGACACGTGCCTGGACAATCTGGCCTTCCAGGTCTGCATCCGGGAACGGGATATACAGGTGCAGGCAGCGACGCTTGAGGGCGTCACTGATCTCACGTGTATTGTTACTGGTCAGGAACACCAGCGGCTTCTTGTCTGGATGCGCTTTAACCGTGCCGATCTCTGGGATAGACAGCTGGTAGTCAGAAAGCATTTCCAGCAGCAGTGATTCAAATTCGTGGTCCGACTTGTCGACTTCGTCAATTAGCAGTACGCAGCTTTCTTCCTCGCGCAGTGCTTTTAAGAGCGGGCGTGGCTCAAGGAATTCTTCTGCAAAGAAGATATCGCCAAACTCGTGCAGCTTGTCGACAGACTCAGCAAGGCCCTTGGCACCATCGAGGATCTCGTTGAGTGTTTCCTTCAGGACCTGTGTATAGAGCAGCTGTTTGCCGTACTTCCATTCGTAGATCGCTTTTGATTCGTCCAGGCCCTCGTAACACTGCAGGCGGATACAGGGCAGGTCGAGCATATCGGCCGTCGTCTTGGCGAGTTCGGTTTTGCCGACACCAGGTGGTCCTTCGATCAATACCGGTTTTTCGAGGTGGTACGCAAGGAACACAGCCGTCGCGATAGACAGGCTGCAGATATAGTTAAGCTCTTCGAAGTTTTCAGTAATGACTTCGACGTTGGCGAGCTTGTCGTCGTTCTTGATTCCCACAATAGTTCCTTGTTTTTCCTAGATTTACCGGAGGGAGAAGCTGGTGCTGAAAGACAGCAATGTTCTGTCCAGAGCGGCCGCTCATTATGTGAGTGGGCAGGTTATTTGTACAGCAGGCCCGGTGTCATTATGTGTTCGAATAACACCGGATGATGCGGTTATCTTCGCAAACCTTTGGCGTTGTTTTCGGCCCGCTTGCGTCGGTTTTCTTCACCCATGGCGAGCAGTTCTTCGCGATTTTCTTCGGTCACCCTGCCGTAAACCAGCTTCCAGTCAGGATCCCCTGGCCAGCTTAGTGAAGACTCGATAACCGTTGGCTCAGAAGCCGTGCTGGCGAGTTCCAGGGCATCAACAACTGACGCTTTTTGTGCGGCATGATCAAACGGTATGCCCAACGGGTTGCCTAAGGGGAGATCGTTGTGCAGGTAACGCGGCACACGGCAGTGCGTGATGATGTCCATGGCGCTGCCGATCACAACGGTGGTGATACCAGCTTGTTCAAGTGCCCGGGCGGTCAGACCGACGGTCTGATGGCAGACGGGTCATAACGGGATCAGCAGTGCGATATCAACCTCATCCTCGATACATGCCTGCACGATGGCAGGTGCATCTTCTGCGTTGGTTGCCCTATGAGAATATTGTGTCGGCACAAAGTGATAGCGCGGCGCTATCGACCCGATGGTGCCGTCGTCGACAAGTGCGTTCAGCACCTCGATGGGAAAGTAGCTCTGCCGGTCATCGGTGTGGGTGGTTTCCTTGTCCCAGGCGAGTTCGGAGGTATCAAATGCGTCCGGTGCCTCATTAAACGAAAGGCTCATCGCCGCACGAACAGGCTTTGGTATCTCCGGATGCGCAACCGCTGTGGTGACAACGGTGACACGACATTCACCAAGCGGTTTGCCGAGCGGCGCGAAAGGCGTGTCGTCATGTGTCGCCCAGACGTAATCCCGCTCGAAACCCTGTGCCCGGTAAAACAGCCGGGTTCTTTCCATATATTGCAGATGCTCGTTCATATGAGCAGGTTCGCTCAGATTTAAGGCGCTTGCAACACTGTCCTTTAGCGGCGACAGGCGCTGGAAAGGTGCTAACTGTGCAGGCGGATCAAGCCTTCCTGCGCGGCGGATGCAATCAGGGTGCCGTCGCGCGTATAGAAACTGCCGCGATTAAAACCCCGTGCGCCGCCTGAAAATGGGCTGTCCTGCTGGTACAGCAGCCAGTCATCGGTGACAAAAGGCTGGTGGAACCACATTGAGTGATCGAGGCTTGCTACCTGGAAATTTTCATCAGACCAGCCAATGGCATGCGGCCGGTAACTGGTATCGAGCAGCGTCATATCAGATGCATAGGCGAGCAGGCACTGGTTCAGGCGAATGTCTGTTGGCATGGTATCAACGGCCCGGATCCAGACATGCTGGAAGGGCTCCGCCGGTTCCGGGTTGAAGTCATTAATGGGCTCAACAAAACGCATTTCGATCGGGCTTGATCGTTCAAAGTTGAACTCGGCTGGAATGTCATCTTTATACCGCTCTCTCAGTTCCTTCTGGCTGGGGCAGTCCTCCGGCTGTGTGACGCCTGGCATATCCACCTGGTGATGCAATCCATCTTCGATCGCCTGGAAAGAGGCAGACATGCTGAAGATAGCCTTGCCGCGCTGGATAGCCACGACTCGCCTGGTGGTGAAACTCTTGCCGTCACGAATCCGATCAACAGAGTAGAGGATAGGTATGGTGGTATCCCCGGGTCGCAGGAAATAGCCGTGCAGTGAATGTGCAATCCTGGCGTCGTCTTCAACGGTTCGACCCGCGGCTACCAGCGCCTGGCCGATGACCTGGCCACCATATACCCGCTGCCAGCCTTCTGCGGGGCTCACGCCCCGGAACATGTTTACCTCGATCTGTTCGAGGTCAAGGAGGTCCAGCAGGTCTTTCAGTTCAGGGTGCATCGTGTTGCTTGTTGTTGCTCGTGGAAAAGAGCGCGCATTGTGGTCAAGTTGCAGCGCTGAAACAACCGCTCAGTGACCGGTGACCTGTGACCGCAGCGCGGTTTTTGTGTCGTGATCACACCAGGCATGGGTGATAGCGCTCAGCATCAGCGACTTGATTTCATCGCGAGTGAAGCTGAGGTCTTCCTGCAGGTGTGTGACCTCGCCGGCCATGGAGCAGCCGAACATGGCGGGGTCGTCCGTGTTGATACCAATCGGAATACCCCTTTCCAGGAACTGCCGGATCGGGTGGTCAGCCACGCTGGCGATGACACCGGTACAGACATTTGATGAAGGGCATGCTTCAACAAATACACCGGAAGTGTTGATGAGTTGCATAGTTGCCTCATCTTCGACAGCGCGGGTGCCGTGACCAATGCGAGATACACCGAGGTGTGTAATTGCGTCAGCAACACTTGTCGGACCGGCTGCTTCTCCTGCATGTGCAGTCAGTTGCAGGCCTGCATCGCGGGCTCGCTCGAATACCGGCGCAAACTGCGCTGGGGGATGTAGTTGTTCAGCGCCGCCGATGCCGATCCCGAGTATTCTGGGAGAGGCGAGATCGATAACAGCATCCAGAACCTCATCGGCGCCAGCCGGACCGTTGTCCCTGACAAGGTCGGTGACGAGGTTGATCTCAGTTCCGCTCACGTCATCAAGCCCCCGGATGATCGCGGTGGCGATATCCTGGATCGACATGCCGGTTTTGCGGAAATCACTCGGCGAGAAAAACACCTCCGCATAAACGATGTTCTGCGCGGCAAGTGATTCAGCAACACTGCGAGCGATCAGCGTGAAGTCATCCAGTTCGCGGATAAACCGGTTCTTCCAGTTCCAGATCTCGAGGAAATGTGGAAAGTCACGGTATCGAAACTTGTCGACGAGGGATGCCTCGTCGGTAATGGAGACATCACCACCGTACTTCTGTACCAGTGAGTACATGGTGGGCAGAGGGATTGCACCTTCCAGGTGAAGGTGCAATTCAATCTTGGGAAGCGACGCTGCCCAGGGATCGTCGCTGTGCTGACACATCAGTACTTGTAGGCTTCGCCCTTGAATGGACCTTCCTGCGGCACGTTGATGTAGTCTGCCTGGGAGTTGGTCAGTTGCGTTAACTGACCGCCGAAACCCCGCACCATGTAGCTGGCAACTTCTTCATCAAGTGCCTTTGGCAGTACTTCAACGGTGACATCCTGGCGTTGGTTGGGATCGTGATCCGCCCAGGCGCGCTCGTACAGGTACATCTGGGCAAGGACCTGGTTGGCAAAAGAGCCATCCATAATGCGGCTGGGATGGCCGGTTGCATTACCGAGGTTAACAAGACGACCTTCAGACAGCAGGATGACGTAGTCTTTTCTGTCACCTGAGCGGTAGATCTTGTGAACCTGAGGCTTCACCTCTTCCCACTCCCAGTTGTCACGCATGAACTGGGTGTCGATCTCTGTGTCGAAGTGTCCGATGTTGCAGACAATAGCGTTCGGCGCGACGGTACTCAGCATGTTTTCATCACATACGTTCACGTTACCGGTGCAGGTGCAGATCAGGTCAGTTTTTGACATGAGGTCCGTGTCGATATCTTCCAGCTTGCCGGTGTTGACGCCGCCCTTGTATGGCGAGACTACTTCGTAGCCATCCATGCAGGCCTGCATTGCGCAGATAGGATCTACCTCAGTTACGCGAACAATCATACCTTCCTGGCGCAGGCTCTGGGCGGAACCCTTGCCGACATCACCGTAGCCAACGACAAGTGCACGCTTGCCTGCTAACAGCATATCTGTGGCGCGCTTGATGGCGTCGTTGAGGCTGTGACGGCAACCGTACTTGTTGTCGTTCTTGGACTTGGTGACAGAGTCATTCACGTTGATCGCAGGAACCTTCAGTTCACCTTCAGCCATCATTTCGTAGAGGCGGTGTACACCTGTGGTGGTTTCCTCGGTGATGCCGTGAATCTTCTCAAGCATCTCTGGGTACTTGTCATGGACCATTTCAGTGAGATCGCCGCCGTCGTCGAGGATCATGTTGGCATCCCATGGCTTGCCGTCCTTCAAAATGGTCTGCTCAATACACCAGAAGAACTCCTCCTCTGTTTCACCTTTCCAGGCGAAAACAGGAATACCGCTGGCAGCAATTGCTGCGGCTGCGTGGTCCTGGGTTGAGAAGATGTTGCAGGAAGACCAGCGTACGTCAGCGCCGAGGTCTACCAGTGTTTCGATCAGCACGGCTGTCTGAATGGTCATGTGGATGCAGCCTAGGATTTTTGCACCCTTCAGCGGTTGCTCACCCTTATAGCGGGCACGTAATGCCATCAGCGCCGGCATTTCAGCCTCAGCAAGTTCAATTTCTGCACGGCCGAAATTAGCGAGTCCAATGTCGGCAATCTTGTAGTCGGTCATAGTCTAGTCCTGGTAGGTTTAAGTTGGATCAGTGATTAAGTTGTCGTGTTTTTCTGGAACAGGCGAGCCTGTACCTGGAAGCCGGTTTTAAGACCAATAAAGGCGCTCATCGACGGGGTAAGCCCCGCGGCGAGTGCCCAGTTGTCCATCTCGTCAGCGTCAAAGCCAAGCCAGAGGTCACCGCAGATATCGCGGGTCCAGGCCTGGTCATGCGCGCACAGCTCTGCGATCAGCAGGTAACCATTTTTGTTGAGGCGCGACGAAGCCTCGTGAAACAGCTGTGGCGGTGATGCGAGGTGATGCAGCACCATGTTGAGCACGATGAGATCCGGTGATGACGGCATGGATACATCCTGCAGCTCACCGTGAAAGAAACTGATGTTGGGAAGCTTCGCTGCCGCCACCTTGCCGCGAGTGCGATCGAGCATCTCCTCGGTGTTGTCCACAACCAGTACGTGCTTTGCATGCGCTGCAAGATCAACTATCAGGTCGCTCTCGCCGCTGCCGATCTCGATGATGTCACTGTCGATGAGTTCGCAGCCGGTCAGCAGGTCACTGATACAGCCCTGGTAATGACTGTATTCAGCAATCAGGTCCTGGTTTTCTTTCAGGTTACCGGCATGTTTTTCAAAGAACGTCTTGGCCTGTTTCTGGCGCTCGCGGTAGACCTGCCGGGTGCGATCAACAAGTGATTTCGACAGTGGTAGCTCGTCGATTGACTGCAGCGTTTCGCGGCGCAGGCTTTCAAAGGGGTCATCCCTCGAGACGAGTGCGCGCCTGTAATAAATGGAGGTCCCTTGCCTGCGACTTTCAACGTAGCCGGACTGACTCAGGATCTTCAGATGGTGACTCATTGCCGGTTGCGTCATATCCATGATCTGGCACAGCTCAAGCACGCCGAAAGACTCCCGCGCTAGCACGCGCAATACCTGCATGCGCAGGGTGTCTGCCGTTGCCTTGCAAAAGCTTGTCAGTTCATCGACCTGGGTCAGGGCGCTCATGGTTTGGTCTTGATCGAGGATATAGCGAGTGTGCTGGAGGGTATATCCAATAATTTGGATATATTACGTGTGCCGGGCCCGGCCTGCAACATATATAAAAAAATATTTATATTAGACGGGTGGTAGGTCGGGTGGGCGGTTGGGCTGTGCCGCTTTGCTATACTGAAATCATGACCGCGATTAAACAGTTACAGTTGGGCTACAACCCCGAAGAAGACCGGATACTTTTCCGTATTAATACAACTGGAGCTGATGAGTTCCGTTTCTGGTTGACGCGCCGTTACTCGATGCTGCTGGCGAAGGCGCTGAACGATCACCGCGCTGTGGACCCGGATGTGTCCGCGCAAACCGATGGCGTTGCAAAGCAGGCGATCCAGGAGTTCAAACGGGACGAGGCGATCTCTAAAGGCAACTTCGAAGAGAAGTTCACACCGAGCACCAATTTCCCCCTGGGAGAGGAGCCGGTATTGGCATTCAAACTGTCATATCGTATAGAAAACGAAAAACTTCATCTTTCCATCAACCCCAAGGAAGGTAGTGGAATTAATCTCGTGGTAGACCAGCAACTCAACTTCTCGATCACGAAGCTGCTGGAAACTGCAATAAAATCAGGGGATTGGGGCATCCGGATGGCTGCATCGGAGGACGCGGTACCGGTAGATCGAGTGATCAACTAGCTGAAACGACTTCAGTATCACTCCATAATTTTTCCAATCTCGATTGCGTGTTGCATTGCTAGTATCAAATCTCGATTCACGTTTTAGTCCGGCGTGATGACCCTGAAAGTCCTAACACTCCCCCTCCCCCGACTGTGTTAGGACTTTTTTTTTGGCGAGAGCCCTACACTCGTGAAGGAAATGATTGGTTCTTTGCAAGTGGTGTAAACAATAACCCGGGCAAGGGTGCTACGCCGAAACCAACTCCGGCTCCACCCGGGTAGCCATCTCGCGATAAAGCGGCAACGTCACCCGAATAGTCACACCAGAGCGGTCTCGAAGATTTGCCGCAGCAACCTTACCGCCATGATGTTCGGCAATGATCCTGACAACATACAATCCCATGCCGAAGTGCAGGCGATTGTCTTCTTTTGACTCGCGGATCGAGACCATCGAATCAAAGATGTTTTCAACCATGTCATCTGCAATGGCCGGGCCCTGGTTGGTGACGAAAAGGGTGAGATTATCCTGATCCTTCGTCAGCCCCAGCGTAATGGTTGAACCAGGCGGGGAGAAATCCACCGCATTGTCGATGAGCTTGTCCAGGAGCTGCTCAATTCGAAAGTCAGAGACCTCGGTCAGCACCGGGCCGGTTGTACCCTGGTAGCGGAACTCGCGGTCATGAATCGAGTTGGCATTGCTCATGTAGTTCTGTAGTAGCTGGTGCAGGTCGATGACTTCGAACTCTTCCGCGATCAACGCATCCTCGAGACTCGCCGCATCAGCTAGGTTCTGCACGATCATGCCGATGCGCATCACGCCGCGCTTTGCAGCCTCCAGGTATTTTTCGCGACCCTCCGCAGATTCTTCGTACTCGAGGTTCTGCAGCGAGGTTGATAGCGTGTTGAGCGGGTTGTTGATTTCATGCCGGAGGGTCCGTGGCATGTTTTCAAGAAACTGGTTGTGCTGATGCAGGCGGGACAACATGCCGGAAATACTGCGGGCAAGATCACCAATCTCATCGCCTGACTGTGTTTCTGCCTTGATCTGGTTGGTGCGAAGGCGCCCGTAGATGTCGATTGCCGAGGTAGCTTCAGCGCCGAGCTTGCGGATGCGGCCGGCGAGGCGCACCGAGAAAACTAGGATCAACGCGACGAAAATGAGGAGCGAGAGCACAGAGAAGTTTACGATGCGCTGCAGCGCGTCACGGCGCAGCTCAAGGATTCTGTTGGTATTCTGTTGCAGCAACACAGTACCCATGATCTGGCCCTGGGCAATAATCGGATGTGCTGCGATGATCACCTCACCATCCTCGTTGGAGTATCTTCTCTGGTAGGTGGGGGTGCCAGCAAGCGCGCTGTTCAATACCTCATCATTGCCGCTGACCGTGTCGGCTCGCAGGTTGGATTCGATGATGTTGTAGAACGGGGCCAGCATGTACTCGACAATGGAAAACCATGTGTCTGACCAGCTGGTTTCTGCGTCTTCGGCAACGGGTTGCGTGGTCTCGTAGCTGCCAACTTCAGCGCGTACACGTTTCTGTGCATCGATTACCTGGATGTTGGCGCCTGAATATCCGAGACCTTCAATGATGCGAAGCACCTCAGGTGATTTGAGCAGCACGAGGCCGAAGGCTTCACGCCCGGCGCTCGGCAGTGTGCCCGTGATAGACACGATCTCGCGACTTGCTGCGTCATCAACGTCAACAACCGCCAGGCCAAAATGACGGGTTGAACCGAGAAGCTCGAGTGGGATGCGGAACTCGATAGAATAGCCATCCTCGTTCAGCGTCATGAAGCCAGGGATACGGTTTTCAGGTTCACCCTGGATCGCGTAACGCCAGTCGTTGTCGATGACGTAGGCTGTGGTGACACCGGGCTCAGTCATCGTGACAACAATCTTCCTGATCTCTTCATCCTGGCCAGTGAACGTGATACGCAGGTGGTCGGACAGGTCCAATCGCAGGATGTCGCTGTCTCTGAACACCAGGGCATCGTCCTTGACAGTTACCAGGGCGTAGATCTGGTCGTTGTGCTCGCCGAGGGCCAGGTAAAACTGGTTCTGCCCGTCGCTGACGGCTTCGTCACTATCCAGGTTGCCAAAACCGATGTTGTATTCGAGCACCTCCTCCCAGTCGTTATCTTTGCCGTCGATACGCACGGGTTTTGACAGCGGGTGCGCATATAGTTGTTCGTAGCCTTCAGGCGACAGGGGCAGTTCGTTAAAAAGATCAGAGCGACCGTTCAACAGGGTTGAAATACCCTCGGCGGTTAACAACTGGGCATTGGCCTGGCTGTCCACCAGGAAGTCTTCCATCTCAGACAGGTACAGGTAGCTGAACCACGGGATAACCACCAACGCAAAGCTCATCAGGATGAGCAGCTTGGTGCCGAGGCGTGGTCCGCGGATCAGTGATTCCATGAACGGCTCACTGGTAAAGGTCTCGGTCGGGTTTACTTGCTTGACCAGCGATAGCCGTAACCATACTCACTCTTGATGCAGTCAAAGTCAGGGTCGATGCCTTCAAACTTCTTCCTGATGTTTCGCATGTGGGTGTTGATTGTATTGTTGGTGACTAACGACTGCATGGTGGCGTTCATCAGTGTGTCATAGGACACTGCGTGGCCTGGTACCCTGACCAGTTTTGCCAGCATGCGAAATTCTGTGCCAGAGAGGTTGATCGGTTTGCCTTTCCAGGACACCAGCAGGGCTTCCTGGTCGATGGACATGTCGCCGACCATTTTAGCGGTATTGGTGCTGCCCTCGGTTTCGACCCGGGCCGTGTTAATGCGCAGCAGCGAACTGATGCGTTCAGCCAGGTAGTTGAGGGAAATGGGTTTTGGCAGATAGTCCCATGCGCCGAGCCGGAGCCCCGATATTTTATCTATCTCGGTGATACGTTCCGTCAGGAAGATTACTGGTAGTGATGGAGACTTCACCAGCAGGTCGCGACAGATCTCAAATCCCGCGTCTACCTCGTCACCGAGGATGATATCCAGGATGGCCAGGTCTGGCAGTTCCTTCTCAAAACCAGCCAGCGCCTCTTCGCGGCTGCTATAGGCAACAACGTCATAACCTTTCTTGGTAATGGCATCGACGTAGTTACTGCGCTGGTCCGGATCGTCTTCGACAATCGCGATGTTTTTGGCCATGTTGGTTCCCCGTTACTCCTGTACCGGCAGGGTCTGCCTGGTGGGCTGCACCCTCATCATTATTAAGTCTCGCATTCAGCCACCTTCAGTACGCTCTAGGCTGCTAAGCATATCTGACAGCGTCCCGCGGAAAAAATTGCGCTTCTGGCGGTTATATTAAGAAGCTTGTGATGACCTGCTGGCGCTCGGTTTTCTGCACAATTTCGGTGCGCTTTACCCGGAGCGCACAAAGCTGCAGTCCATAATCAGATATGGGGTACAAACCCCTGATTTTCTATACATTTTATCTGATTCATCTTTTCTCCACATTAGTTCAGGGAACTTTCACTTTCCTTCAAGGGCTGACTTGCTGATCCTGCGGTTGAATGGCACTTGTCCAATTGACTTCATATGTGAACTTTTCAGGTGTTTTCATGTGTGTCCAGGTGAAGGTTGCATGTGAAGGTTGCATGGGAAGGTTAAAGGGACATTTTTCTGGGGAGAAAAAGCAGTATTCGGGCAAATGCCAACGGATGCTGCAGGAGTAAAAGGGAAAGGGGAAATGAAAGTATTCGTTCCAATGTCTGACGCAACACTGCGCGACAACAATGAGTTATACGGCAAACTGGTGCCGTTCAATCCGGAATTTGTGGTTCGGGGGCAGACCCCGGGGGAAGGCCGCAAACCAAAGAACTGGATTTCTGACTGCAATTACGAGGACGCTCGCGAGCGTCTGTTTTCTACACAGGCATAGCTCTACAGGGATAGCCTTGCCGCAGCCAGAACGCAGCACTCGGTGCTGCAGAAAGGAAAAATTTGGTTTCTAGTAGCCAGCGAACCAACTCTGGCGACCGCTCTGGCGCTGTTAGCTCCTGCTGACAGCGCCTTTTCTTTGGGCGTTTTACGCCATCTGAGCGGCTAAAATGTCGACTAAGCCTATATTGACATGCCTTTGCCGCACTTTATTCACCTATTGTGATAACAAATTAAGTTAACAGTCTGATTTTTATTGAAATAGGTGTTTTCATCTTCTAAAGTTTACGCGTTATTCCACTAAGAAAAACCTCGGAAAAATGCATATTTCCGCGATAGCTGCGTCAGAGCTGAGCACAAAATGCCGTGAATCTGGAAGGATTTCACGCCGTTTGGAGGCCCTGTCCCCCCCGCTAGCGTGGCAATGTCCTTACTTCCAGAGGCTACCTAAATCCGGTGATCCCACCTGGGGTCGATGAAGGAGCATCAATGTTCGCCAATTCCCTCTTTCGACTAGTTCTGTCATGCACATTTGTCGTGTTTCTGGCCTCCTGTGGTGGGGGCGGAGGCGGCGGTGGTGACACGATTATTGCGCCGCCACCCCCTGTGGATGAAAACCCGAGTTCCGGGACCATCACACTCTCGATCAGCGGATTGGTTGATGAGGATGGCAACGCAGACAACATCCTGTCTGCCAATGAGGTCGGCACGATCAGTGCGGAAGTTATTGCTGACGGTGAACCAGCAGACCTGGTGGTTACCTTTACTACTGATCTGGGCACGCTGCTCGAAACCAGTGCGCAGACAGTCAATGGCATCGCAACAGTAGAGATCTCAGGCAACGGTACTGCTGGTGCCGCCATGGTGACGGCAAGTGCGACTCTTACCGGTGGCGAAACCCTGGAGGCAACACTGATTGTGCAGATGAGTGCTGACGCGCCGGAACCTGAACTCGAAGATGAATCAGGCCAGCCGGTTGAGGCAATACAGCTGGCAGCGCAACAATCATCCACGATCACTGTCACAATGCGTGACTGGGACGGGACGCCGCTGCGCAACACGCGCGTAAACCTGACGTCCGACAGCCTCACACTTGATATCACAACTGGTGTGACGGACGACAATGGCCAGATCACAGTGACGCTGACCGGTCAGGACAATGCAGCAGAAGGTACCTTTACTGTAACAGCGACAACAGACGCGGGTGATTTTGCCCAGTCTTTCACAGCAATCAGCACCGGCAGCTCCGGCGGCGGTACTTCCAACAACCGTATTTCAGTGGACATAACGGGTCTGATGGACACTGAGGGTAATCCGGACAACGTACTTTCCCTGAATGAGGTGGCAACACTGTCTGCCACCGTTATTGAAGATAACGTGGCGGCCCAGGATATTGTTGTTGCCTTCACCACCTCAGGTGGAAAACTGCAGGGCGGCACCAGTGCAACTACCAACGCTGATGGTGTGGCGACGATTCAGATTGCGGGCGCCGGTGACATCGGTGCAGTTGAGGTTACTGCTGCGGCAACACTGACTAATGGCATCCAGGTGGAATCGCCAACGTTGCTGGTACAGAGCAGTGCATCAGGCGCGTTTGGCCAGTTCATGCGCAGCGGTGCCGTAATCGATTCGCTCTCTCTCGGACCCAATGAAGAAGCGGAACTCTAGTTCAAGCTGACCGATTGGGATGGCAGTCCTATCACTTCAACAACGGTGATACTGACGTCCTCTGCCTACACGCTTGTGAACATCAATGGCGTATCTGGCGCAACCAATGGTGAGACCAACTCCAGCGGTATGGTGACCTTCACGGTTCGCGGTGGTCAGGGTGCAACAACGGGTAACATAGCAGCGCAGGCGACACTAGTCGGGTTTGACCTGGCTCAGTCTATTAATGCAGAGACGCGAAGCGCGGATGCAGATGTGCGCAGTGTTGAAGTCAGCATCAGCGGCCTCGTAGATTCGAGCGGCAATCCTGACAACATTCTTGCGGGTAATGAATCCGGTGTGGTCAGTGCAAAAGTCACGTTAAACGGTGTGCCGGTTTCTGCAGTGGTACTTTTCTCTGTGACAGCAAGACCAAACATCGTGCTGGATGCGAGTGGTGAAACCAATCCAACCACCGGTGTGGCAACCGCCAA
Source organism: Pseudomonadales bacterium (assembly GCA_963921285.3). Classification (GTDB taxonomy): domain Bacteria; phylum Pseudomonadota; class Gammaproteobacteria; order Pseudomonadales; family Azotimanducaceae; genus UBA9659. The sequence continues at coordinate 1,936,232 of CAWUFD020000015.1, read as the reverse complement.
CATTACAGGTGATGGTGTGCCTGGATCGGTAACTGTCACAGCCAAGGCTACCTTCCCGGATGGTACAGAAGAAGAGGGCACGGTAGTTGTCCAGACCAGTGCCGATCAGCCGACACTGCGACTTCTAAACTCCTCGGATGCGGTAGTCACTAATGTAGAACTGTTTGCGGCATCTACGCAGACCCTCGACGCGCAATTGCTTGACTGGAATGGGCAGGCGATTTCCGGCACGACGATCCGGTTTACTGCTGATCAGGTTGATACCAATCGTACCTCCGGTACCAGTAATTCTTCGGGCGAGGTTGCGGTCACGCTGACAGGTCGTTCCACGGCAGGAGAAGGTACGCTGCAGGCGACTACCACAGTGGGTGCGCTCGCTATTTCCAACAGCATCACTGCCAACAGTCTTGGTGTCGACAATGAGAACAACAAGATTGCGCTTGCCGTGACAAACCTCGGCGCCAACAGCGTGCTCGATGGTAATGAAAAGGCGACGCTGACCGCGACGGTAACGGAAGACGGTGCACTCAAAGGCAATATTACGGTGACCTATACCATCACGCCGGGTAACGCAGGTACGCTCAGTCCGGCAAGTGCGGTATCCAACGCATCAAATGGTCAGGCCACGACAACCCTGATTGGTTTAGGTGTTGCAGGTGCGGTCACCGTCAAGGCCTCGGCGACACTTTCAAATGGTAACCAGGTTGAGGACGAGGTAACGATCCAGGCAGGTACTGATGGGCCCACCCTGACGTTGACCCTGAAGAACCAGAGCGGCACAACTGTTACCAGCTTCAGCTCGAATGAGGATCTCGATCTTGAGGCGGTGATTAACAACCCGTCCAATGCAACGGGTGCACTCGATAGTGGTGATACGCCGGTGAGCGTGACGTTTGCGCTCTCCAATGCAGCGCTGGGCACGCTAAGTGCCACAACCGCTGCCACGCAGAATAATGACTGTGGTAACAGCTTCACGACCAATCGTGCCTGTGCCGAGATCGACTTTACCGGTGGCTCAACCAGCGCGGCTGGCAACATCACAGCGTCGGCCACGGTTAACGGCATCTCATTAAATGCTTCCCTTGCGGTGAGCTCGACCGGTGTGAACAGTGGTGTTGCAGATGACAACAGCTTCTCGATCACAAGAAACGGTGAGTCTATCGACGAGACAGTGTCGATCGAAGGTGACCAGTTCAACGGCCAGACGGCCACGATCCAGGTTGACCTCGCTGACTTCTTCAACAACCCGGTACCGGATGGCACCCAGGTGAACTTCATCACAGAACTTGGTGATATCACCGCAAGCTGTTCTACGACGAGTGGTCAGTGTGCTTCTACCACGGTGACATTCACCAGTGCTGAGCCGCGCTCGCCGATCAATACCGAGGTTAAGTTCAAGGACGCCAACACTGATCGATGCCCTGATCCAATGGTCTTCAACGAGGTTGTGACCATACAGGATGAAAACGGCGATGGTGAAGATGACGGTCACACTGATTACAGGGTCAAGTCGATCATCAAGGTGACAGACAACCCTGATACAACCACGCTCACAGTGACAACCGACTACGTGGCAACGGCAAACGGTATTGAATGTCGCTCTGCAACCTGTCGCGGGTTTGACGATGCACAGATCACATACAGGCGTCTATGGCTTGATGAAAAGAACGACAGTTCAAGTGAACACGTGATTGAAACGCCGGGTGTTGCAACCGAGCCGTTCCTGGATCTTCAAGGTGTGCCTTGCCTTGCGCAGACGCGAAGCAACCTCGAGACCATTACTGGTTCTATCGCCCCGGTAGGTACCAGCACAGAACTGACAGGTGATATCGATACAACGACAGCGCAGGGTACCAAGGTAACCCTGTTGGGCAGCATTGACCCGACGGCTTCAACCACGGTGACGGGTGTGAACACCAAGTTCCAGGCGCAGTTGAAAGTGGGTGACCTGATCGAGGTCACCGGTGTACAGCGAACGGTTTCGGCCATCGCCAGTGATACCAGCCTGACTGTATCGGCAGCGTTTACTGATGTTGCCAACGATACGACACCAGAACGTGTACGTGGTGCCGTAACGGGTACGGGTACCAACTTTGATCCGGAACTGCAGGTGGGCGATACGCTTGAGGTTGGCGGAGAAACCCGCATCGTGGAAGTGGTTACCAATGACACAACGATCGAGGTGCGGGCACCATTCTCTGATCTGCCGGTAGATACGACGCCGACCAGGGTAAACACACGAGTTGTCGGTGTTGGCACAGCGTTCCTGTCAGAGCTTGATGCTGGTGATCAGCTGAAGGTGAACTCGCAGGTTCGCACGGTAGATACCGTCTACTCAGATACCTTGTTGTCTGTGACATCAGCCTTCGCAACCGGTACCAATGATGTGTCGATTGAGCGTATTGCTGCACCAGCCTACCTCGGTGGTATGGGACAGCCCTACGGTGGCCGCTCTTCCATCCTCGCTTACGCGGTAGGTGAAGAGAGCTTTGTTGATGCCAATGCAAACGACCGTTACGACTCTGGTGAGACGTTTGTCGATGTTGCTGAGCCGTTCCTGGATAAGAACGGAGATGGCGTGTTCAACGACATCGATGGCGACTCCGATAACGATACGACGCCAACCGGTCCGTACGAGGACAACAACACCGGCCGCAACCCGCCGGGTAACTCCCGTGACAAGAGTAGCCCCTTCTGTATTGGCCCAAAGACCGTTGTGAATGGTCTGGGTGGTACAGACGATTCAACTGAGGGGTCAGTCTACTGTCACCAGGCAGGTGGTGAAGAAGAAGTGTTTGTTGACGTTAACAGCAATGGCGTGTGGGACACCGGTAACGGTATCTACAACGGCAGCCGTTGTATCAACCAGCCTACAACCGTTTGTTCGACAACGCTGGTGAACATCTCACGGAACGTGGAGATTCTCATGGCTGGCAGTGATCCGGTTATCTCCTGGCGTGTACTGACAGGTACGGGCGGATCCAGCGAGCAGGGTGAACGTGTAACAGCAATCAGCCAGCAGTCAGGTCTGCCCAGAAACTTCCGCAGCAGCTGTTCTGTAACGGCAACGGATGGCACAACCGGTGTGACGGACTTCAACGTGTCCAACACCGAAGCTGCGACGAACGCCTACCCCGGCGTCAGTGAGCGTATTGGCTCGGGTTGCAGTGGCGAGGTACCAACACTGACAACAAACCTGACGTCAGGTCGACTCTATCTGACCGACCGTTATGGCGGCAGGCTGCCGGACAACACCAAGGTTAAACTGACTTCCAGTGAAACCGATGGCGGTTGTGAGATTGCGGTTAACGGCGTTGCTGATGCAAGTGGTACGGAATTTACTGTCGGTTCAGATATCGACCGCTTCATTTCGTTCTCGGCATCACGCGGCAGCCCCGGTGGCTCTAACGTGCCGATCATCGCAACCATCACAACACCGGTTGCAGGTGCAAGGACCTACACCATCAACTGCCACCTGTAAGGCATTGTTTGGGGGATAGAAGAGGGCGACGAAAGTCGCCCTTTTTTTGTTCATAAGTAAAACGTCATCTCGACCAGAGAGAGCGTAGCGAACGCAGCGGAGAGATCTCAGCCTCGCCGATCCTCCCGTTCTGGAATCTACGCCATCCCAACGTCAACCAAGCTCCTCAACCCGAGGAATAGAAGAAGCCGCCCCCTTCCGCGTAACACAAATCGCCGCCGCACGACTCGCCATCTCAAGACACTCCCCGACAGGCCTGCCGCCAACATAACCAGCAACAAAATAGTCAGTAAAAGTATCACCAGCACCGGTCGTATCCGTCACCGCTACCTTCTGTGCAGCAACCTCCGTACGGTTACCACCTGACACATGCACAGCGCCATCACCACCAAGCGTGAGCAGGATATTCATATCCGGGTACCTTTCAGTAAGGTTCTCGATAATGGACACCGGATCCTCTGACCCCGCAATCGCAGCCCCTTCAATCTCATTCACGATAAGCAGGTGTACCGCCTCCAGCGGCAGGTCCAGCACAGATGTGGTCATTGGCGCCGCGTTAAAAATGATCTTGCGACCCTGCCCATGTGCCGTTTTCATGATGTAGTCGAGTGAACTGATCTCGTTCTGCAGCAGAAGGTATTCCTCCTGGCAGCTTGAAAGGACTCTATCAACGTCCGCATGAGTAATCGTCCTGTTGGTACCGCCGAAAAGCACAATCGAGTTCTCACCTTCCGGCACAACCTGGATGATTGCATGCCCGGACGGTTCATCTGCTACCTGCAGGTGTTCAGTGTCGACACCGGCTTCGGTCAGCAGGTCTTTCAGGAATTGTCCATCTGATCCCACCTTGCCGGCATGCGTCACGGTGGCGCCTGCCAGGCACAAGGCCAGCGACTGGTTCAGACCCTTGCCACCGGGGTGGATCTCGTAGTTGCTGGAGGGGAGCGTTTCGCCGGGTGCAACAAAGTGCGGCACCGAATAGACGTTGTCTATACAGCAGGAACCGAAGTTGAGAATGGACATAGGCTTTGCGTTCTTGGTTTGTTGGCAAGAATAACAAAGCTGAGATTGAAGTGGTCGGGATGGCGAGATTTGAACTCACGACCCCTGCCTCCCGAAGACAGTGCTCTACCAGGCTGAGCTACACCCCGACTCGGGCGGAATTCTAACAGAATGAAGATCGTTGGGGGCTAGTGCGATCTCCCCACCGCAAACCCAGCCAACTCGCTCATCGCCGTCTTAAAAACAGATTCCTCAAGACAGTCCAGGCAGGCAATCGCCTTATCCTGCTGCTCAATTGCAGCCTGGCGTGTGTAGTCGAGCCCGCCGGTTTTCTGTACAACATCGATCACCTTTTCAAGGTTGTCGGTGCCTCGTGCCTTGATGGTCTCGCGAATAAAACACTGCTGATCGTTGTTGCCTTCACGCATCGCGACAATAAGCGGCAGGGTAACTTTCCCTTCAGCGAGGTCGTCGCCAACGTTCTTGCCGAGCGCTTCCGTGTTGCCTGTGTAATCGAGCTGGTCATCAACCAGCTGGAAAGCCATGCCCAGGTGCTGACCGAACTGCTTCAGTGCCTGTTCGGATTTGTCGCTGGCACCCGCGAGGACTGAGCCTGCATGCGAAGAAGCCTGGAACAGCATGGCTGTTTTGCGTGAGATGATCTCAAAGTATTGTTCTTCTGATGTTTCCACGTTGCCGACATGGGCAAGCTGCTGGACTTCACCCTCCGCGATGATGTTTGTTGCCCGTGAAAGGATCTGCATGACGCGGATTTCACCGATTTCGACCATCATCTCGAAGGCCCTGGAATGCAGGAAGTCGCCCACGAGGACGCTGGCAGGGTTACCCCAGGCGGCGTTGACGGTCTTTCGGCCGCGTCGCAGCAGGGAGTCGTCCACAACGTCGTCATGCAGCAGCATGGCGGTGTGCAGGAATTCGATAACCGCGGCCAGTTTGACGTGATCTCGCCCGTTGTACCCGTTTGCTAGGGCGCTCAGCAGCACAAGCAGGGGGCGGAGGCGTTTGCCGCCGGCGTTGACCAGATATGCTGAAATTTCCTCTACCAGAGGCACTTCTGAAGTGAGGTTGGCAAGGATGAGCTCGTTGACTTCCTGGAAGTCATCCTGCACCGCAGCAAAAAACGGATATGTCATCTGGGGAAGAGGGGTTAGAACCGCGCAAAAAGAGGTGGAATGCTAGGTGTGGCGTATCCGGGTGTCAAGCAGATTGGCTTAATTCGCGCTTGCTACGGCAGGTCTCTTGCCTTAGAATTGCGCGTCCTGAAAACGGGGGCACCCTGCTGCCCGTCCCATTCCGCCCCACTATAAGGGCGACTAAGAAGAGATATTGTCATGTATGCGGTTATTGAAAGCGGTGGTAAGCAGCACCGGGTAGAGCCGGGTGAGACCCTTCGGCTTGAGAAGCTTGATGTCGAAGCTGGCGGCACCGTTGATTTTGAAAATGTGATGCTGATCGGCGAAGGCGAGAACGTCTCCATTGGCACACCTTATGTTGAAGGTGGCAAGGTAAGCGCGGAAGTTGTCGGCCACGGCCGAGGCGACAAGGTAACCATCATCAAGATGCGCCGTCGCAAGCACTACCGTCGCCAGGCTGGCCACAGGCAGCACTACACAGAAGTTAAGATCACAGACATCAGCGGAGGCAAATAAACATGGCACATAAAAAAGCTGGTGGTAGCACACGTAACGGACGCGATTCCGAATCCAAACGCCTTGGCGTGAAGGTATACGGTGGTCAGCAGGTTGTTGCTGGCAACATCATCGTCAGGCAGCGTGGCACCAAGTTCCACCCTGGTACCAACGTAGGCTGTGGCAAGGACCACACCCTCTTCGCGAAGTCTGATGGCGTCGTGGAATTTAGCGTTAAGGGCCCAAAACAGCGAAAATACGTCAACGTTGTGGCATCGGCCTGAAGCGTAGCTGAAAAGCACTAAACGCATCTAAAAAGCCCCGTCATAACGGGGCTTTTTTTTACACGTTTGAAGACCCTGAACCATGAAATTTGTCGATGAAGCCAGTATCAAAGTAGAAGCAGGCCGTGGTGGTAACGGTTGCCTCTCGTTTCGTCGTGAGAAGTACATCGAGAAAGGTGGCCCTGATGGTGGTGATGGGGGAGACGGCGGCAGCATCTATCTTGTTGGCGACAAGTCCTTAAACACCCTGGTCGACTTCCGCTACCAGCCGAACTACAAGGCGCAAAAAGGCGAGCACGGCAAAGGCAGTGATCGAACCGGCGCCAAGGGCGAGGACCTGTACATCCGGGTGCCAAGAGGCACCAGCGTCTACGATGACGACACGGATGAATATCTCGGTGATATCAATGAAGTTGATGAAACCCTTGTGGTGGCCGAAGGTGGTAAACACGGGCTCGGCAACACGCGTTTCAAGTCCAGCACAAACCGGGCACCACGCCAGACCACACCCGGTGACCCTGGCGAACTGCGCAACCTTCGGCTTGAGCTGAAACTGCTCGCCGACGTGGGTCTGCTCGGTATGCCCAACGCAGGCAAATCGACGCTCATCTCCGCAGTATCCGCCGCCCGCCCCAAGATTGCGGACTACCCGTTTACCACCCTCGTGCCAAATCTCGGTGTGGTGAGACTCGATCACAACAGCAGTTTTGTGATTGCCGATATCCCTGGGCTCATAGAGGGTGCCGCAGACGGCGCAGGGTTGGGTGTCCAGTTCCTGAAGCACCTTGCACGTACTCGCGTGCTGTTGCATCTCGTCGATATTGCGCCCATGGACGGCACCGATCCGGTGGAGAACTGCCGCCTGATCGAGGAGGAGTTAGCCAAATACAGTGAGGGGATTGCCGATAAACCTCGCTGGCTGGTCATCACCAAACTTGACCTGATGCCGGCCGATGAAGCGCAGCAGCGCATCGATGCAATTATTTCTGCGCTTTCACCAGATAAGTATTTCAGCGTGTCCTCGGTCAGCGGCGAAGGCCTGCAGGTGCTTATGGGTGAACTTGCCCGCTACCTCGAGGAGTTAAAAGAAGCGGGCGATCCGGATGAGGAACTGGTTCGCCAGGAGATCCATGAATACTCGCTCATGAAGCGTGAGGAACGCAGGCGCAAACGCCAGAATGCCAGCGACGATGATGATGACGACTTCGACGTGGTGGTGCACTACGAACCATGAGCGCGCGAGCAACAACTGCCACCTGGGTGATCAAGATAGGCAGCTCGCTCGTGACGGATGGCGGGCGTGGCCTTTCCTTTGCCCGTGTGGACAGCTGGGTTAAACAGATAGTCGCTCTCCGGGAGCGGGGCATAGAAGTGGTACTCGTCTCCTCGGGTGCCGTGGTCGAAGGTATGACCCGCCTTGGGTTATCAAAGCGGCCGTCTTCGATACACAGCCTGCAGGCAGCGGCTGCGGTCGGACAGATGGGACTCATTCAGGCATACGAAGCATCGTTCCAGCGATTTGACCTGCATACCGCGCAGGTGCTGTTGACCCACGATGACCTTCGGTCCCGTCAACGATACCTGAATGCCCGTAGCACCCTGAAAGAACTGTTGGGGTTTGGTGTCATTCCTGTTGTTAATGAAAACGATACGGTTGTTACCGACGAAATCCGCTTCGGCGATAACGACACGCTTGCCGCACTGGTAGCAAATCTCATCGAAGCAGAGCTCCTGGTACTGATGACCGATCAGCTTGGTCTGTATACCCGCCCACCTGCCGAGCCTGGTGCAGAACTGGTCTCGACGACGTCCGCCAACGACCCTTCACTTGAAAGCATGGCCGGTGCAGGCAGCGCCATGGGCCGCGGCGGCATGGTCACCAAGATCGGGGCGGCACGGGTTGCAGCCCGAAGCGGCGCGGACACGATTATCTGTTCGGGTGAGGCTGACGATATCCTGTTGCAGATCGCAGATGGCACTGAGCCTGGTACACGCCTCAAAGCCGATAAGGGCAAGCTGGTTGCCAGAAAGCAGTGGCTCGCAACACTCAGTGTAAAAGGCCAGCTTGTATTGGATGAGGGCGCCAGTCACGTGGTAGCCGAAGGTGGCAAGAGCCTGCTGCCGGTGGGTGTGACCCGAACCACAGGTGCATTTACCCGTGGCGATATGGTCGCCTGCGTCAGTGCTGACGGCAGGGAGATCGCACGCGGATTAGTAAATTACAACCACGCAGAAGTGTCGAACCTTCTCGGCAAACCAAGCCGGGAAATAGAGTCGATTCTGGGGTATGTAGCTGAGGAAGAGCTGATCCATCGGGACAACCTTGTGTTGTCCTGATGAATCCAGACTTATTGATTAGGACTTAAGCGCTTTGATTTTCGCGTTAAGGCGAGACTTATGACGAGCGGCTTTATTCTTGTGAATAATGCCGTGACTGACAGCCTTGTCGAGGACCGGTACTGCGCTTGCGTATGCTGCGGAAGCTGCATCGGCGTCGCCCGATTCAACAGCTGCGATCGCCTTCTTGATGGCGGTTCGCATGGCTGACCGCTGGCTCGCATTATGACGACGACGTGTTTCCGCCTGTCGTGCTCGCTTCCTGGCCTGTGATGTATTTGCCACTTGCTTGTTACTCCAAGTTGGTCTGGAAAAATGAGACGCGGTACTATGCCGATACACCTCATTGTTGTCAATCAAAGATTTGTCTAAATCGCCGCTACAGCGCAGTATTCAAGGCGTTTGTCCATGACCGAACCAGCTGAGGGCGAACGCCCCCAAGGGACATCGATGCTCCGATCCGGCATCGTGGTTTCCGTGATGACGATGATCTCGCGGGTGTTCGGCCTTGTCCGCGACATGGTGATCGCCTACTTCTTTGGGGCCAGTGCCGGGGCTGATTCCTTTTTCCTGGCATTCAGGATTCCCAACTTCTTCAGGCGCCTGTTTGCTGAGGGCGCTTTCTCGCAGGCATTTGTGCCTGTGTTGTCTGAATACCGTGAGAAAAAGCCAGCCGAGGTGCAGGATCTTGTGGATCGAACCGCAGGTTCACTCGGTGTCAGTCTTGTGATTATCACCCTGGTGGGCGTGATCGGTGCGGAGGTCATCATCAGCATTTTTGCCGCAGGCTACATCTATAACGGGGAAGCGGAAAAGTTTGCGCTTGCAACCGACATGTTGCGACTGACGTTCCCCTATCTGCTGCTTATCTCGCTGACAGCGTTTGCCGGTGCAATCCTCAACACGTTTGGCCGTTTTGCCGCCCCGGCCTTTACACCGGTGTTACTCAATATTTCCCTTATCGTGGCGGCGCTGTACCTGCGTGACTATATGGCGGAGCCCGCGATGGCCCTCGCCTGGGGTGTGTTGATCGCCGGGGTTGCCCAGCTGACGTTCCAGGCGCCTTTCCTTTACGCGGAGAGGATCCTGCCAAAGCCGAAAGTCGATTTTCGTCACGAGGGTGTGAAGAAAATCATGGCGCTGATGCTGCCCGCGATATTTGGCGTATCGGTAAGCCAGATCAACCTGCTGGTGGATACGATCCTCGCCTCCTTCCTCGCAACAGGCAGCCTGTCGTGGCTCTACTATTCTGATCGCCTGCTCGAACTGCCGCTGGCGCTCTTTGGTATTGCGGTAGCGACGGTGATCCTGCCGGGGCTCTCGAAGGAACACATGTCTGATTCACCGGAGGCATTCTCCGACACCCTCAACTGGTCACTGAAGCTGATGATCGTGCTGGGTTTGCCTGCCTCAGTTGCGCTTATCCTGTTGTCGGATGAGCTGATCGCGACGCTCTTCTACCAGGGTGAGATGACGATCGAGGATGTCGAGATGTCAGGGCTTGCCCTTGCTGCCTATGGCGTTGGGCTGTTAGGCCATATGTTCATCAAGGTCCTGGCGCCGGGTTACTTCGCGAGGCAGGACACCAGCACCCCGGTTCGGTACGGGATTATTGCGCTTGTCTCCAACATCGTGCTGAACCTCCTGCTGGTCTGGCACCTGAAGCACGTCGGGCTTGCACTTGCTACTTCAATTTCGGCATTCATCAACGCGGGGCTTCTATATATAGGTCTCAGGCGAGAGGAGGTATTGCACACCAGTGGGCAGGGCTGGCTGCTGCATAGTGTGCAGGTGGTGTTTGCCGCTGCTGTCATGGCCGGTGTGATCACATGGCTGCTGCCGCAGCAAAACTACTGGTATGAAACAGACTTTCTGCCGAGGCTTGGCCACATGTTGTTGATCTGTATAGTGGGCGCAGTAACCTATGCGGCGGCGCTGGCAGTGTCCGGCGTGAACTTTAGAAAGTTGATGCGATGATAGAAGTGATCCGCGGCCTGGTGAATCTCCGGGCGCGCCATAAGAAATGTGTTGTCACTATTGGCAACTTTGACGGTGTCCATACTGGGCACCAGGCAATACTTGGCCAGGTGAAAGACAAGGCAGCGGAGCTGGGCACAAAGTCCATGCTGATCTGTTTTGAGCCCCAGCCGAAAGAATTCTTTGATGAGTACAACGCACCCGCGCGGTTGACCCGTTTTCGTGAGAAGGTAGAACTGCTTGATGAGTTCGGCGTCGATTACGTGCTGTGTTTCAAGTTCAACGACGCAACCCGCTCAATTGGCACCCAGGCCTTTGTCGATATCCTGGTGAAAGACCTCGAGCTTTCCGCGTTGTTTGTTGGCGATGACTTCAGGTTTGGCAACAATCGTGAGGGCTCATTTGCGGACCTCGAAGCAGCAGGCCAGAGCGCCGGGTTTCCTGTTACCAACCTTTACACGCTGACCCATGAGAGCATCCGTATCAGCAGCACGAGGATCAGGGAATGTCTTGCTGATGGGGACTTTGCGCTGGCCGAGGAACTGCTTGGTCATTCGTATGCCATCAAGGGCAAGGTGGTCTATGGCCGGCAGATCGGTCGCACGCTGGGTGTGCCCACCGCGAATATCCAGTTGCACCGGTACGTTGCTCCCATTGCCGGTGTGTTCGCCGTACAGATGTATATCGGTGACGACGTGATAAACGGTGTGGCAAATGTTGGCGTTCGCCCCACCATTGATGAGACGACGACAAAACCAATCCTGGAGGTTCACCTGTTTGACTTCGACGGGCACCTTTATGGGAAGACCGTGAAAGTGGTGTTCCGGCACAAGATTCGCGAGGAGATGAAGTTCTCTGACCTGGATGCGTTGAAAGCTGCCATCTTTAACGACATCGAGCTGGCGAGGGAGTTCTTCGCCCGATGACCGTATTGCCGTTCTATGCCATCAGCGCGCTGATTGCCCTGTCTGACCAATTACTTAAGCACTATATAAGTGGCGTGTTACCGCTCTGCGTGCGTGGCCGCTGTGAAAGCATTGAGCTGTTACCGTTTTTTAAACTGACAGTGCTGCACAATGAAGGGGCTGCGTTCAGCTTCCTGGACAATGCTGGTGGCTGGCAGCGCTGGTTCCTCGTTACCGTGTCATCGGTTGTCAGTGTCGTCGTGGCGGTCTGGCTGTACCGGGTATGCGCGAAGCAGAAACTGCTCGCTGTAGCCCTCTGCCTGATCCTGGGCGGTGCCATCGGTAATCTCGTTGATCGGGCCTATCAGGGCTATGTGGTGGATTTCTTCGTACTATATTACGAGTCTTACTACTTCCCGGCATTCAACATCGCGGACGCGGCCATTTCGGTGGGTGCGGCGTTCCTGATACTGGATATGCTGGTCAATAAAGAGGAATCCCATGAATGAAAGTAATGCCGGGCCACCCGTTGGCCCAGGCGCCCAGGTAAGTCTGGCGTTTGCACTGAAACTTGCCACTGGTGAACTGGTTGATGAAACCGCTCCCGGGGGCGCTGAGTTTACGGTGGGTGATGGCAATCTGCCGCCCGTATTCGAGAAAGTGATGTTCGGTATGCGGGCTGGTGACAGCGGCGAGTTTCCAATCAAGGCGGAAGACGGCTTTGGGCTTGTGAATGAAGACAACATCCAGGTGTTGCCGAAAAAGGCCTTTGGCGATGACATGGCGCTTGAGCCGGGGCTGGTGGTCTCTTTTGCCGACAAGCAGGAATCTGAACTGCCAGGTGTTGTAAAACGACTGTTCGGCGAACTGGTAGAGATCGATTTTAACCATCCGCTGGCCGGTAAGGACCTGCTTTTCAAAGTTGAGATCTTTGAAGTCAGCCAGGTAAGTAACGAAATCGCCAGGATGTGACCGCGTGGAGCAGCCGGTAGTCAAGTCGGACGTTGTTGTGTCACAAGACTTGTCGGATAATCATAAAAAAACAGCAAGGTGAATCAGCATGATCCGTCATAGTCGAGGTTTCTCATTGGTTGAACTAATGATCGTGGTTGCCATCATCGGCATTATTGCCGGGGTTGCTTACCCGAGTTACCAGAACTACCTTGATGACACGTACAAGGCCCAGGCGGTAACGGATCTCATGTCGTGCTCGCTTGCGCTTGATCGCTACTATTCAAACAACAACTTTTCCTACCTGAACGCCGATACGAATAACGTCTGTGTACTGAACTCACCGCAGGAAGGTACGACCCGCTTCAACATCACTTATGTGACCCTGACCGCTACGGATTTCCTGCTGCAGGCAACGCCGGTTGGCGGTGCACCGTGTGGCGGTGATTGCGTTCGTCTCGCAGCAGACGGTACCCGCTCGGAATTGTAACCACTCGGGCGTAAAAAACCGCCCGTTTATCCCCCAAAACACCACGCTCATCCACGTCCGCGGCCCGTGGAATCGGGCCTGTCCTATTATTTCCCCAACTATGGACAGGTGCGTCTAGCGATGCTTATGGCTTTATCAAAGCGCTCTCGAGCGCGAGGTATGACGCTGATTGAACTGATGGTCGGGCTGGTCATCATTCTTATCGGGATGACCGTGGCGATACCCAGTTTCCGGGGCATGATTGCCCGCAACAATGTGATTACCAACGTTAATGACTTTGTGGTGGCAGTCAGCTTTGCAAGAAACGAGGCCTCTCGCCGGAGCGGCACAGTGACCTTACAGGCAAACCTCGGTGGCGGTGGGGGTAATGAGTTTGGTCTTGGATACTGTGTCACCGCCGGCAACCCGGGTAACTGCGCGACGCCTATCCGGGTCTTCACCGCGCTGCCCCAGGGCATGGCGCTCGACAGTGAAAATGCACTGACTGCCATCGTATTTGATTCGCTCGGAGGGCTTGCAACCCCGGCAACCCTGACCTTTGACCTTTGTCATCCGCAGGTAGATGGCCGACGCGTCATCATCAGTCCGATTGGTCGCGCGAAAATCCATCGAGACACTGATGCTGTCGCCGGTAACCGGCCAACTTGCTAGGGAGGCAACGATGCTAATAAGAAAACAGCGTGGTTTTACCCTTATAGAGATCCTGGTGGCCGTGGTGATCATGGCGGTAGGGCTGCTTGGTATTGCCGGTCTCCAGGTTGTCAGTATGCAGCAGAACCGAAGTGCACTTCTGCGCGCCCAGGCGCTGCAGTTGGGTGAGGACATACTTGACCGGATCCGCGCCAACCCGGCAGCAAGTTACGACGGCGTTGCATTAACTGACGCGCCAGATTCAAACCCGGAAGACTGTCTCAATGCTGTCTGTACGCCTGCCCAGATGGCTGCTTATGACATTGCCCAGTGGAAATGCAGTATCAATTCAACCGCGCCGGATGACACAGTTTATGCCGGCTGTGATGCGGCCGAGCTGAATATTGCAGGGATACTCCCCAATGGGCAGGGCTCGATTAACCTTACTGGTGTCGTTTACACGGTAATTGTGCAGTGGCAGACCGGCCAGGAAGCAACGCCGAACAGTATCACGCTCAGAACCCAGATCGACTAGGAATGCGACCAATGAAAAAGCTGCAGCGATTTGCGAAGGGTTTATCGGTCATCGAAATGATGATCGCGCTGGCGCTGAGTTCGGTGGTCACCCTGGGTGTCGTGCAGCTGTTTGTTGCCAACTCCGAGGGCTACTCACAGATGCAGGGACAATCACGCGTTCAGGAATCAGCGAGGTTTGCGCTGAACTTTATTGGACGTTCTGTCAGGAAGGCAGGCTACCGAGGCTGTTTTTCGGATGCAGAAGCCATCCACACCATGATGCTCAACGACATCCTGCCTTATGAGTTTGACGTCCGTACGGGCATCCAGGGGTTTGAAGGCCAGGGCACCGGTTGGAACCCGACTTTTGCCAGCGTCCAGATGCCGATCTCTCGGGGTGCAATAGACACCAATGTCTGGGATCCCAATGAGTTGAGGGTGCTGGGCGCCGCCTACGATGGCTCCGGCCGTGGCATCGATGATCGCGAGATTATTCATGGTTCCGACGTGATTACCTTCAAGAATATGTCGGTGGTAGATCGTCGCCTGACCGCGCCAATGGTCACGTCTACCGAGAACATCACCATTGCCTCAACCGTTGCACCTGATGCGCTTGGCTTCGATAGGGATCACATGGCCATGATTCACGACTGTGAAAAAGCCACGGTGTTTCGCATCACTGAGATGACGCCATCCGGCGGTATCACGACTATCCAGCATCTCACAGACGATACCGACGGCTGGGGTAATACCACTGCACTGTTGGCCGAATTGAATACGTTTGGTGCAGATTCGGCTGTTTCTGCCATTGAAACTGTTACTTACTTTCTGGCGCCAAGCGCCGGATTTAACCAGCAGGGTAACCAGACGATCTCCCTCTGGCGGAAATCAGGTATAGAAGCCCCGATCGAACTGGTCGAGGGTGTGGAAAACATGCAGATCGTGTACGGGTTTGATACCGACTTTGACGGTGTGCCCAACCAGTACATTGATGCACCGCTTGTCACCAATTGGACACAGGTCGAGACAATTAGGGTAACACTCATTGTCGCAAGCGTTGATGATGTAGGTGGCACAACGAACGTCAACATGCCGTATGCCTGTGGCGCGACACTGAATACAGCAGGTGATACGCAGTTCTGTTATGCGGGGGAGACTACAGACGGCCAGTTAAGACGTCAGTTTACCCAGACGTTTCAGCTGAGAAACAGGGGATAAACCGGCAGGTGCCTAAATTGAGGACAGGTTATGGCAGTTAGCACTAGACAGCGAACCATAATGGGACGCAGGCGGCAGCAGAAGGGTATTGCGCTCTTTCTGAGCCTGGTCATGTTGCTGATTTTCACCATACTTGGTGTGTCATCTGTGCAGACCACCACCCTGCAGGAGCGAATGTCTCGAAGTGCGCTCGACAGCAACATGGCGTTCCAATCCGCTGAGGCGACTATTCACGAAGCTGAAGATTTCATCGAGACCAACTTTGAATCCCTTGTCGACTTTGACGCCGCGGGTGCCGAGGACGCAGGCCTCTATTACGAAGCAGCGTGGAATGAAACACCCAATTGGGAGACTGGCATCTGGAATAGCGGTACAGGCTATCGAACCGGCACCGGTGTACCCGGTGTGACACAGCCTGCCCAGTACATCATCGAGCACATTCGTACCATCGTGTCCGACCAGGACCTCCTCAACCTCGACAACATTGGCCAGGACACCGGTAGTGGTCGTGTCCAGGTTTTCAGGATTACCACATTTGGTACCGGTGGTACCGACACCGCGCGGGTAGTGATCCAGTCTACCTACGGTAAGAAATTCTAGAGTTCTTGTTATGAAGACATTCCCTCTTTTCGGACAGCTTTTCCGAGGACTTCGTGGCCCCTCAGTAATCTTGAGGACGTCGATGTTGGTGCTGATGCTTGCATTGGGAAGTTTCAGCTCGCATTCATTGGCAGCGGTCACCGCACTGGTGAGTGCTGTATCAACGGATGAAGACACGACCAAGAACTTTGCCAACACTGATTTCAAGTTTGCAGGTGCGATACCGCCTCCCAGCCAGATGCGAATAACTTCGCTGCCAACTAAAGGAACGCTGTTTGATAACGGCGTGAAAATCACCGCGGGATTGCTACCGCGAAATATGCCCTATCCGGGAGGTGCCAATACGCTGACGTATGAGCCTGACACAAACGACAATGGTGCAGATACTTTTAATTTTGTGTTGGGAAACCCGAGTTTCCTGGGCAGCGTCCCGGCTGCGATGAACATCACGATCAATGCCGTCAACGACCAGCCGACCATCTCCAACATCGCTGACGGGCAGAGCACTAACGAAGACACCCCATCTTCCGCAATCAACTTCACGGTTGATGAAGGCGGCGGTGCCAATGAGAACTCCCAGGTTATCCAGATGTCTGCTACCAGCAGCAACCAGGCTATCGTCAGGAACGCAAACATCGCGTTCACGTTCAGTGACGGTGCGGGTGACGCAACCGGCGGTTCGATCATCATCACACCGGAAGCTGATGCGACGGGTACCGTCACCATCACGGTTACGGCTAACGATCAGCAGGCTTCCAACAATACAGTTCAGGATACCTTTACCTTTACGGTGAACGCGGTAAATGACGAGCCCTCGTTCTCAAATTCTGGTGACCCCAGTGCCCATAACGAGGATGCTGGTGCAATCACAATATCTGGTTGGGCGTCTTCTATTTCCAAGGGGCCATCTGATGAAAATGGCCAGACGCTGACCTTCACTGAGACGATTACAGGCGGTACGACGGGTGCGAGCCTGTTCTCCGTAGCACCATCGGTTGACGAGACGTCAGGTGATCTGACGTACACGCTGGCCGGGAATGCGAACGGTACTGCAACAGTTGACATTGTCCTGACGGACGATGGCGGTAATACGGCTCCGAATGACAACACCTCCGCTACAGCTTCGATAACTATTACCGTCAACGCCGTAAACGATGAGCCTTCGTTCTCGAACTCTGGCAGCCCCAGTGCGCACAATGAAGATGCTGGCCTGGTCACAATATCCGGCTGGGCGTCCTCTATTTCCAAAGGGCCTACCAACGAAAACAGTCAGACGCTGACCTTCACTGAGACGATTACCGGTGGTACGACCGGGGCAAGCCTGTTCTCCGTTGCACCATCAGTTGATGAGACGTCAGGTGATCTGACGTACACGCTAGCCGGAAATGCCAACGGTACGGCCACGGTTGATATTGTGCTCACAGACAACGGCGGTAGTGTCGCGCCAAATGACAACACCTCCACAACAGCGTCGATTACCATCACGGTTAACGCGATCAATGACGAACCTTCTTTCTCGAACTCAGGCGATCCGAGTGCGCATAATGAAGATGCCGGTGCAATCACCATATCCGGTTGGGCGTCTTCTATTTCCAAGGGACCGTCTGATGAAAACAGCCAGACGCTGACCTTCACTGAGACAATTACCGGTGGTACGACGGGTGCAAGCCTGTTCTCCGTTGCACCCGCCGTTGACGAGACGTCTGGTGACTTGACCTACACGCTTGCAGCCAATGCCAACGGTACTGCAACAGTTGACATTGTCCTGACGGATAACGGCAGCAATACCGCACCAAATGACAACACCTCAACGACTGCTTCGATAACAATCACAGTCAACGCGATTAACGATGAGCCTTCGTTCTCGAATTCAGGGAACCCGAGTGCACACAATGAAGATGCCGGTTCGATCACCGTATCCGGTTGGGCGTCATCAATATCCAAGGGGCCGTCGGATGAAAACAGCCAGACACTGACGTTTACTGAGACGATTACCGGCGGTACGACCGGTGCAAGCCTGTTCTCCGTCGCGCCTGCAGTTGATGAGACTTCCGGTGACTTGACCTACACGCTTGCAGCGGATGCTAACGGTACTGCAACAGTTGATATTGTCCTGACCGACAACGGCGGTAGTACAGCACCAAATGACAATACCTCTACGACGGCTTCTATAACTATTACGGTCAACGCCGTAAACGACGAACCGTCGTTCTCGAACTCAGGTAGTCCCAGTGCGCATAATGAAGATGCTGGCCTGGTGACAATATCGGGCTGGGCATCCTCTATTTCCAAGGGTCCCGCCAACGAAAACAGCCAGACGCTGACGTTCACGGAAACGGTTACAGGTGGTACAACCGGCGCTAGCCTGTTTTCGGTAGCACCGGCTGTTGATGAAACTTCGGGTGACCTGACCTACACACTTGCAGCCAATGCCAACGGTACGGCCACAGTTGATATTGTGCTCACAGACAACGGCAGCAACGTAGCGCCAAGTGACAACACGTCAACCACAGCGTCGATCACGATTACAGTCAACGCGATCAATGACGAACCTTCATTCTCGAACTCAGGCGATCCGAGCGCACATAACGAGGATGCCGGCGCAATCACCATATCCGGTTGGGCGTCTTCTATTTCCAAGGGACCATCTGACGAAAACAGCCAGACGCTGACCTTTACTGAGACGATTACGGGTGGCACGACGGGTGCAAGCCTGTTCTCCGTCGCGCCTGCTGTTGACGAGACGTCGGGTGATCTGACGTACACCCTGGCCGGGAATGCGAACGGTACAGCAACCGTCGACATTGTCCTGACCGACAACGGCAGCAACACCGCACCAAATGACAACACGTCAACGACTGCGTCCATCACGATCACAGTTAATGCAATTAACGATGAGCCTTCATTCTCGAACTCGGGTGATCCGAGTGCGCACAATGAAGATGCTGGTTCGATCACGATTTCCGGTTGGGCATCGTCTATCTCCAAGGGGCCGTCGGATGAAAACAGCCAGACACTGACGTTTACCGAGACGATTACCGGTGGTACGACAGGCGCAAGCCTGTTCTCCGTTGCCCCTGCAGTTGATGAAACATCGGGTGACTTGACCTACACGCTTGCAGCCAATGCCAACGGCACGGCTACTGTTGATATTGTTCTCACCGACAACGGTGGCAACGTTGCGCCGAATGACAACACGTCCACAACGGCGTCGATCACCATCACGGTCAACGCGGTCAACGATGAGCCTTCATTCTCGAATTCAGGCAACCCGACTGCCCACAATGAAGATGTAGGCGCAATAACGGTGTCCGGCTGGGCATCGTCAATTTCCAAGGGACCGTCTGATGAAAACGGCCAGACACTGACCTTTACCGAAACAATTACCGGCGGCACGACGGGTGCCAGCCTGTTCTCTGTAGCGCCAGCGGTAGATGAAACTTCTGGTGATCTGACTTACACGATTGCTGCTAACGCTAACGGCACGGCGATTGTGGATATTGTGTTGACGGATGACGGTAGCAACACAGCGCCGAACGACAATACGTCGGCAACTGCATCGATAACAATCACGGTCAATGCGATTAACGATGAGCCTTCATTCTCGAACTCTGGTAATCCGAGCGCACACAATGAGGACGCCGGTGCAATTACAGTATCGGGTTGGGCGTCATCCATTTCCAAGGGGCCAACCAATGAAAACAGCCAGACACTGACGTTTACTGAAACGATTACCGGTGGCACAACAGGCGCAAGCCTGTTCTCTGTAGCACCAGCAGTAGATGAAACCTCAGGTGATCTGACATACACACTGGCTGCTGACGCCAACGGCACGGCGACCTTGGATATCGTCCTGACAGACGATGGTGGTGGTGTAGCGCCTAATGACAACACTTCTGCAACGGCATCGATAACGATCACGGTTAATGCCATTAATGATGAGCCGTCGTTCTCCAATTCCGGCAACCCTGCTGCTCATAACGAAGACGCAGGCGCGATCACGGTTTCTGGCTGGGCGTCTTCGATATCGAAGGGACCGTCTGATGAAAACAGTCAGACGTTGACATTCACGGAGACGATTACAGGTGGAACAACAGGGGCAAGCCTGTTCTCAGTAGCACCGGCAGTAGATGAAACCTCAGGTGATCTGACATACACACTGGCAGCAAATGCCAACGGTACTGCTACCGTCGACGTTGTCTTAACAGATAATGGCAGCAATACCGCGCCTAACGACAACACGTCAACAACTGCATCGGTAACAATCACCGTCAACGCGGTGAATGATGATCCGGTGATCACCACGTCAGATACCGGAGCACTTACCGAAACCAACAGCGGCCTGACGGATGCTGGAACACTCTCGGTAACTGATGTTGATTTGCCTGATACCGTTGCGGCATCGGTTACCGCGATTAGTGTCAGTGGTACGGGTGACTCAAGCAGGCCTGGCTCTCTCACGGATGCAACGCTGCAAGGGTATATGAGTGTTGATTCCGGCAACGTGATCGATAATTCAAGTACGTCCGGTACGATCAACTGGAGTTTCAACTCGGGTTCTGAGGCGTTCAACTTCCTCGCGCTTGGTGAGACCTTGATCATGCAGTACACGATTACTGCAACAGACTCGCCGAGCTCAACGACTGGTACCAACACAGTCACCATTACTGGTACGGGCGCCAATGACGCGCCGGTAATTTCTACGTCAGATACAGGCGCGCTTACAGAGAACAATGCAGGGCAGACTGATAGCGGTACGCTCTCTGTATCCGATAGCGATTTAACCAATACGGTATCTGTCGCAGTCAACTCGATTTCTGTCAGTGGTACTGGTAACAGCAGTCGTCCTGGTGCCCTGACCGATGGTGTCCTGCAGGGCTATATGACCGTCGATGCCGGCAATGTCATCGACAATGCAAACACTGCCGGCACCATCAACTGGAACTTCAACTCCGGTACAGAAGCGTTCAACTTCCTCTCAGCCGGCGAAACGCTGGTGATGGAGTACACAATCCGTGCGACGGATTCTGCTGGCGCGACTGGCGATAACACCGTCACGATTACGGTAACCGGTGCAAACGATGCGCCTGTGATTTCAACTTCCGATACCGGTGGCTTGACTGAAACAGATGCCGGATTGACTGACTCGGGCACACTTTCCGTTTCTGATAGTGATGTCACTAACACGGTTGCGCCGAGTGTAAACGCCATTGCTGTGAGCGGCACAGGTAACAGCAGCCGTCCTGGTTCACTGACGGATGCAACCCTGCAGGGCTATATGTCGGTTGACGCCGGTAACGTCATCGATAACTCGAGTACCAGTGGCACGATCAACTGGTCATTTGACTCGGGTACCGAAGCGTTCAACTTCCTCGCGACCGGCGAGACCCTGATCATGCAGTACACCATTCGTGCAACAGATTCGCCGAGTGGTGGCACGGGTGACAATACCGTAACCATTACCGTAACTGGCACGAACGACTCACCGGTCATTGCCGCGTCAGACTCTGGCGCATTGAACGAAACAGATGGCGGTATCAGTGATTCCGGTACGTTGTCTGTGTCCGATGCGGACGTCACTGATACGGTTGCCCCCAGCGTGAATGCTATCGCTGTCAGTGGTACGGGCAACAGCAGTCGACCGGGCTCCCTGACCGACGCGACGCTGCAGGGATACATGAGTGTTGATGCCGGCAACGTTATTGATAACGCCAATACCAGCGGCACGATTAACTGGACCTGGAATTCCGGTACCGAGGCGTTCAATTTCCTTGCTGCAGGTGAAACGCTGATCATGCAGTACACGATTCGTGCTACCGACGCTCCAGGGGGTGCGACGGGGGACAACACGGTCACGATCACCGTAACCGGTACAAATGATGCGCCGGTCATTTCCACTTCGGACACCGGTGGGTTGACGGAAACCGATGCGGGCCTCACCGACTCTGGCACGTTGTCAGTTTCTGACAATGACGTGACAAATACTGTTGCGCCGAGTGTGAATGCCATTGCGGTAAGTGGAACCGGCAACAGCAGCCGTCCGGGATCTCTGACGGATGCGATCCTGCAGAACTACATGACAGTTGATGCCGGTAACGTCATCGACAACACCAGCACCAGCGGCACGATCAACTGGTCGTTCAACTCTGGCACAGAAGCGTTTAACTTCCTCGCCAACGGCGAAACGCTGATTATGCAGTACACCATCCGGGCAACAGACACACCAGGTGGCGCAACCGGTGACAACACGGTAACGATCACTGTCACAGGTACGAACGATGCACCGGATATCACGACATCAGACACGGGTTCACTGACCGAGACTGATGCCGGTTTGACTGACTCAGGTACTTTGAGTGTGAGCGACGCGGATGTAACCGACACGGTTGCGCCAAGCGTGACAGCAATCGCTGTCAGCGGTACCGGCAACAGCAGCCGTCCTGGCTCTCTGACCGATGCAACCTTGCAGGGTTACCTGACAGTTGATGCGGGCAATGTGATTGATAACGCCAATACCAGCGGCACGATCAACTGGTCGTTTAACTCCGGTACAGAAGCGTTCAACTTCCTGGGTGGTGGCCAGACATTGATCATGCAGTACACGGTTACTGCGACTGATTCTCCCGCGGGTGCAACAGATACCGATACCGTGACAATTACGGTGACCGGTACCAACGACGCCCCGGTTATCTCAACATCAGATACCGGTGGGCTGACCGAGACCGATGCCGGGCTCACGGATTCCGGTACGTTGACGGTTGGTGACTCTGATGTGACCGATACAGTTGCTGTCAGCGTTAACGCGATTGCCGTAAGCGGTACAGGCAACAGCAGCCGACCAGCTGGACTTACAGACGCAACACTGCAGGGCTATATGAGTGTTGATGCTGGCAATGTCATCGACAACACCAGTACTGGCGGCACGATCAACTGGTCTTTTGATTCCGGCACCGAGGCGTTCAACTTCCTCGCTAACGGCGAGACGTTGATCATGCAGTACACCATTCGTGCAACGGACGCCCCCAGCAGTGCAACCGGTGACAACACGGTAACCATTACGGTGACCGGTACCAATGACGCACCGGTAATCGGTGGGTCAGACACAGGTGCGTTGTCCGAAACCAATGCTGGTCTGACAGATTCAGGTACGCTTTCTGTCAGCGACAGTGATGTAACCGATACGGTGGCGCCGAGCGTTACCGCAATTGCTGTCAGTGGTACCGGTAACAGCAGTCGCCCCGGTTCGCTGACCGACGCGACCCTGCAGGGTTACCTGACAGTTGATGCCGGCAATGTCATCGATAACGCGAATACCAGTGGTACGATCAACTGGTCGTTTAATTCAGGCACCGAGGCTTTCAACTTCCTGGGTGGCGGCGAGACGCTGATCATGCAGTACACGGTTACTGCAACAGATTCACCGGCGGGTGCCACAGACACCGATACGGTCACGATTACGGTGACGGGCACCAACGACGCGCCCACCATCAGTACGGCTGACACAGGCGCACTGACGGAAACGGATGCAGGTCTCACTGACAGCGGTACGCTCAGCGTATCGGATACTGATGTCACGGATACGGTGGCAGTCAGTGTTAACGCGATAGCAGTAAGTGGTACGGGTAACAGCAGTCGCCCAGGTGCACTGACCGATGCAACGCTGCAAGGCTACATGACGGTTGATGCCGGCAATGTGATTGATAACACCAGCACCAGCGGCACCATCAACTGGTCCTTCGACTCCGGTATAGAAGCGTTTAACTTCCTGGCCGCAGGCGAGACGCTCATCCTGCAATACACGATCAGGGCAACTGATGCCCCGAGCAGTGCGACCGGAGACAACACGGTCACGATCACCATTACGGGCAGCAATGACGCACCGCTGATCACGACATCAGATACAGGTTCACTGACGGAAACTGATGGCGGACTCAGCGACAGCGGTACGTTGACCACGACGGATGCTGATGTAACAGATACTGTGGCTGTCAGTGTTAACGCTATCGCAGTAAGTGGCACGGGTAACAGCAGTCGCCCAGGCTCGCTGACCGATGCAACGCTGCAGGGCTACATGAGTGTTGATGCGGGCAATGTCATCGATAACAGCAGTACCAGTGGCACCATCAACTGGTCGTTTAACTCAGGCAGTGAAGCGTTTAACTTCCTCGGCAACGGGGAAACACTGATCATGCAGTACACGATTCGTGCTACTGATTCACCAACGGGCGCTACCGGGGACAACACGGTCACCATCACTGTGACCGGCACAAACGACGCACCGGACATCACCAGTTCGGATACGGGTGCTCTCACTGAAACCGACGCAGGCCTCACTGACACCGGCACACTGAGTGTCAGCGACACCGATGTCACAGACACTGTTGCACCGAGTGTTACGGCTATTGCGGTAAGCGGAACCGGCAACAGCAGTCGTCCTGGGGGACTGACAGATGGAACGCTGCAGGGCTACATGAGTGTTGATGCGGGTAATGTCATCGACAATACAAGTACCAGTGGCACGATCAACTGGTCTTTCGATTCGGGTACGGAAGCGTTCAACTTCCTCGCGGTAGGTGAAACGCTGATCATGCAGTACACCATTACTGCAACCGACGCACCGGGTGGCGCAACAGATACCGATACCGTCACTATTACAGTGACAGGTACCAACGATGCACCCGCGATTACGACGAGTGATACTGGTTCGCTCACCGAGACCGATGGTGGGTTAACAGACAGTGGAACACTCAGCGTCAGCGATGCTGATGTTACCGATACCGTAGCGCCCAGCGTTAATGCCATCGCGGTGAGTGGTACAGGTAACAGCGGTCGTCCTGGTTCGCTGACCGATGCAGTGTTGCAGGGTTATATGACGGTTGATGCGGGTAACGTCATCGCTAACACCGCAACAACTGGCACCATCAACTGGTCGTTCAACTCCGGCAGCGAGGCATTCAACTTCCTCGGCAACGGCGAAACACTGATCATGCAGTACACGATCCGCGCTACCGACACACCTCCTGGCGCGACCGGCGACAATACTGTGACGATCACCGTGACCGGCACAAATGATGCGCCGGATATCACGACATCGGATACCGGTGGATTGACCGAAACCAATGCCGGCCTGACCGACACGGGTACGTTGAGCGTCAGCGATTCTGATGTGAGTGATACGGTTGCGCCAAGCGTTACCGCGATTGCAGTCAGTGGCACGGGCGACAGCAGTCGTCCTGCCGGGTTAACCAACGGCGTACTGCAGGGTTACATGAGTGTTGATGCAGGTAATGTCATCGATAACTCGAGCACCAGTGGCACGATCAACTGGTCTTTCGATTCCGGTACGGAAGCGTTCAACTTCCTCGCGACGGGTGAGACGCTGATCATGCAGTACACGATTACTGCAACTGACGCACCGGGCGGCGCGACTGATACGGGCACGGTGACCATCACCGTTACAGGCACAAACGACGCACCTGTTGTTACTACAAGTGACACAGGTTCACTCACGGAAACTGATGCGGGTCTGTCGGACTCCGGCACGCTTTCAGTCACAGACAGTGACGTAACCAATACAGTTGCGCCCAGCGTAAACGCCATTGCCGTAAGCGGGACCGGTAACAGCAGCCGACCAGGCTCGCTGACCGATGGCACACTGCAGGGATACATGAGTGTTGATGCGGGCAACGTCATCGATAACACCAGCATCAGTTGCACGATCAACTGGACCTTTAACTCCGGCGCGGAGGCGTTCAACTTCCTGGCAGTTGGTGAAACGCTGATCATGCAGTACACCATCAGGGCAACCGATACCCCTGACGGTGCAACGGGCGACAATACGGTCACAATTACGGTCACAGGTACCAACGAGACACCTGTGATTACGATCGGTGCAGGTTCTGCAGCAGAAGGTCTCACAGAAACCGATTCGGGCCTGACAGCGAACAGCACGCTCGCCGCGACGGATCTTGACCTGACCGACACAGTAGCAACTGCTGTAGACGGTGTTGTGGTCACAGGAACGGGTGTCGCCAGCAATCCGCTCAGCAATGGCACGATCCAGGGATACATGTCAGTTGATGCCGGCAACATCATTGCCAACACTGCAACAACCGGCACGATCAACTGGTCGTTTGATTCGGGCACCGAACCATTCAACTTCCTGAACGTGGGTGAAACCCTGATTCTCACCTACACGATCAGTGCAACTGATGCGCCAACTGGCGCGTCGGATACGCAGACTGTTGTCATCACGATTACCGGTACCAATGACAACCCGGTCATCACCAGCAATGGTGGTGGTGACAACGCGGCGATCGACGTGGCGGAAAACAGCACGGCCGTGACCACCGCGGTTGCGACAGATGTTGATGTCACGGATACAAGGACCTATTCGAAAGGCGGCACAGATGGCGGCCTCTTTACCATCGACACCAACACGGGTGTACTGGCCTTCGCAGCAGCGCCGGATTTTGAAACAGCGGGCGATGCAAACGCTGACAATGACTACGTTGTTACTGTCACTGCGACAGACGCGAACGGTGGTACGGACACTCAGACCATCACGGTAACCGTCACCAACGTGAACGAAGCGCCGGTAGTGACGGTCCCGGGTGCACAGAGCGTCAATGAGGATGCAAGCAAGGCCTTTACTGGTGTTTCTGTTGCGGATGTAGACGCGGATCTTTCAACCGGTCTCACGGTTACGCTGGCAGCCAGTAACGGCACTATCTCGGTCACTGCATCCGGTTCTGCCAACGTTACTGCTAACGCTTCGGCGTCTGTGACAGTGTCGGGCAGCGTAACCGATGTTTCAGCGACGATTGGCAGCCTGCAATACACAGGCAACAGCAACTATCACGGCGCAGATACGATCACCGTGACCGCGGATGACGGAGGTAACACTGGTAGCGGCGGTTCGCTACAGGATGTTGAAACCATCGCAGTGACTGTTGTGGCAGTTGCAGACGCGCCAAACCTCTCGGTCAGCAACGCTGTAACCACCAATGAGGACACGGCGATTAACCTCGGCATTTCTTCAAGCCTGGTAGACTCGGACGCAAGTGAAACGCTGAGTGTCTCTATTGCAGGCTTGCCGACTGGTGCAAGCCTCACTGATGGCACAAACAACTCAACGACAGCGACAACCGACGTCTCTGCCTGGGCATTCGGTTCGATTACCGTAACGGGCAACCTGCACGACGATTCTGACTTCTCACTGACTGTTACATCTACGGCAACTGAGGGTTCAAACGCTGATAGCGCCCAGACCCAACAGACCATTAACGTGACGGTCGACGGTGTAGCGGATCAACCCAATGTGGGCGCAACCGCTAACATCGCGACAAATGAGGATGTCACCTCTGGATCACTGGGTATTTCCTCCAGCCTCGTGGATACCACGAATGAGACACTGACGGTCGAGATCCTGAACCTGCCATCTGGCGGCAAAATTCAGGACGGCGGCGGTAACACCGCCACGTCGACGGGCGCAGCGATTGATGTCAGCAGTTGGACGCTCGGCAATATTACGGTAACCCCACCTGCACATGATGATGCTGAATTCACCTTGACGGTGAGGGCTACTGCGACGGAAGACAATCATCCGACCAGCACAGCGGTCAATACGGCAACCATCAATGTCACCGTGACCGCGGTAGCAGATCTGCCAACACTCACAGTCGACAGCACCATCAATGGTCTGGAGGACGCGGTAATTCCGCTCGATATCAGTGCGTCTTCGCCTGACCCGTCGGAATCACAGAAATTCACCATTGTCGGCACACCGACAACCTTTACGCTGAGTCACGGCACCGAGAGCCCTGACGGCACCTGGACAGGTATCGATGAAACGATGATCGGGTTCCTGACCCTGCGTGGAGATACCAACAGGGCGGGTACGTTCACCCTGCAGGTCAGTGTGGTGTCTGAAGACAATGACTCGTCGACATCTGCAACCGTTGGCCCACAGGCAATAACGGTGACGATTGCGGCGATCGCAGACGAGCCAACCAGCAGTGCAACAACACCGGTGAGTGGCAATGAGGATACGGCCATTGCATTGACGCTCGCAGGCTCACTGGTTGATACAGACGGATCAGAAACGCTCACGTTCCAGATCACCGGCATGCCTTCCACGGCGGACCTCAGCTGTGAATCAAACGCCAGCTGTAATGATCTCGGCAGTGGCGTGTGGGAACTTGCTGCATCTGACTTCTCCGGCCTGACCGTGACACAGGCAACGCACGTGGCCACGGACTTCAACCTGAGCTTTGTTGCAACGACGACGGAATCGGTGGGTGGCAGTAACGTATCGGTCACTAAACCGATTGCGGTGACCTTCAACGATATCGCAGACACACCTAACCTCACTGTTGCAAACCAGACAGGAGATGAGGACACGGTAATACCGCTCAATATCACCAGCAGCCTGGTGGATACAGACGGGTCAGAGGTACTCACGGCGAGGATCTCTGGTGTTCCGACGGGTGCAACCCTTAGCGCAGGTACAGACCTGGGTGGTGGTAACTGGGATGTTCCGGCGGCCAGCATCAACTCTGTATCGCTGACACCAGCGGCCAACAACAACGATGACTTTACGTTGAGCGTCACCTTGACCGCAACGGAATCAACCGGTGGTAATGCGGCCGTCGCCAACGGCAACATCACGGTGACTGTGAATGCAGTTAACGACGCGCCAACCGTTGGCGATGAAACCTTCAGCCTTGATGAGAACTCGCCAAACGGTACGGTTGTCGGTTCATTGACAGCAACCGATATTGAACCTGTTGGCAGCGAGGCGGCGCAAACGCTTGCCTATGCGCTGACAGGCACCGCATTTGCCATCGATGGCAATGGCCAGATCACGGTTGCTGATGTCACCCAGCTTGACTACGAAACAACCACGTCGTTTGTGCTGACTGCAACCGTTTCTGACAACGGCCTGCCGTCACAGCAGGATACGGCAACGGTCACCATTAACCTCAATCCGTTGAATGACAACGACCCGACGGGTAACCCCGATGATGTATCGGTAGATGAACTGCAGGCAGTTAACTTCAACGTGCTCACCAACGATGAGGACCTTGATGAGCCGGCTGCGACGCTGACGGTCAGTGAGGTCAATGGCAACGCGGCATTGGTAGGTACGCCAGTTGATATCAGCAGCGGCGGTGATGTAGTGGGTACGCTGACGATCAACTCGAACGGTGCGGCAACCTTTGTTGCCACCGCCGACAACACTGTTGAGGTGTTCTCTCTTAACGCAACCTACAGCATGACTGACGGCTCCATCGTTGATGAAGATGTAGCGGTTAACCTCACGATTAACCCGATCAACGATAACAACCCGGCGTTGACTACTGGCGGTACGGACCTGCAGACCAACGGGCTGTCATTCCAGGAAGACCAGTATTCCAACGGTTCACGATACACGCTCATCCTTTCAAGCCTGTTCAGTGACCTTGATATTGATGATGACGGTATCCTCGATGCCAGCACTTCAGGTGACAACGATTCACTGGTGTTCTCGATTATCAGTAACAGTGATTCGGCATTGCTTTCAACAAACCTGACGGGCAATGACCTTGAGCTCTGGACGGCGCAGGATGGCCATGGTGATTCAACGGTTGTGATCAGGGCAACTGATACAGCCAACCCGGTAGGCAATATTGCGAGTGTTGATCTCACGTTTACCGTCACGGTCGAATCACAAAACGACCAGCCGTTGTACAGTCTCGGTTTCTACAGTGACATAACACAGGATGAGGATTGTGGTGATCCACCGCCTCCAGGCACCTGTGGTGTCTCACTTGACCTTAACGCATTTGTTGATCGTGACCTGACAGACGCAACCCCAGGCGATGACAGCCTCACGTACACGGTAACCCTCGTGGACAAGCCGAATGCGTTTGTCACAACAGGTGTGATCGATGAGACCGCGTTGATTGGCTCAACCTCTATCGCGCTGGATACGCCAGCTGCTGGTCAGCGAACGATTACACTCACGACAACAACGACGGGTCAGAACCTCGTGTTAAATACTGACGCGCATGGTGAACTGGACGTCACGGTTCGTGCCACTGACCAGGGTCGGCCGCCGGCTGCGCCTGCAGCAGCGATACCACTCTTCGATGAAGGATCGTTCACGCTGACGGTGAATGCGATCGGTGATGATTCGCCGGATGCCGAGGATGATCACTACGATGACTTCCCGGAACTGGTCATCCCTGAGGACAGCGATGCGATTTTCTTTAACCCGACGCTGAACGATTACGCTGGTGATGCGCCGATCAAGGTAATCCTGGCCGGTTCAGAATTTGTCGATTCCTTCAGCCAGATACACCGATACAGAAGTAGTGTGAGAAACGCTGACCCGAATGATGAGGGCACACTGCAGCTTGTGGCGAACGGTGAAGTTTCCTGTTCGGAACCCGGCTGTCAGACGCTCGAAACGGCGGATACATCGATTGATGCTTCAGGCATCAGTGATGTGCTGATCATGTACAAGCCAGCAGCCAACTTCCACGGTGAAGATTCGTTCCGCTACTGTATCCAGGATTCGATGGCAGGCAGCGAACCCGCTATCACTGATGTGGACACCGATGACCGCTGTGCAACAGTAACCATCAATGTGACCCCGGTTAACGACCTGCCAGTGCCGCAGTCCGATATCGTCTTCGTGATGGATCAGGCGGCGACGCTGAATTGTGATCCCCTGGAGTGTCAGCCGACAGGTGCTGACCCGCTCATCTTTGAAGAGGGCTTGAGAACCAAGATCCGGGACGTGGACAACACCCATATGGACGGTCAGGGCTGTGACCCGCTGGATGACACCTGTACCTCTACTGCGGATACGCTGTACTTCCAGTTCAAGTCTGCTGTCAATCCGCCTGACGAGGGTCAGCTGCTCGGTCCATTCCTTGCCGATGGTTCATTCACCTACAAGCCGGATGCAACGTTTGATGGTGAAGACAGCTTTATCTTCCACGTTTGTGATGTAAATGACTTCACAGATGCGGATCATTGTGTGTACGACATCACAGCAAGGATTGAGATCGCACCACTTGAGCAGGCACCGTCCGGTGCAACCCAGGACGTTGTTCAGTTTGATTTCGACCTGGCTGAAGTACCGCTTGAGCTGCGTGTCGGTCCAGAGCCCAACGTGCTGATCGTGAACGATGATTCAGGTTCCATGGACTGGGATATCCTGACGGATCGATCCAGCGGTATCTGGTATTTCTCTAATAACTCGAGCATCAGGTACCTGCTACCGGCTACCGGCTCACCTCGCGTGGGTGATGAGATATCAGGGCCGGGTGAAGGCCTCTGGGCGCTTCGAAACTCAAACTACAACACGGTCTACTACAATCCGGAGATCAGCTACGAGCCCTGGAAAGGTCTCACCGGTTCACCGGCCGATGATTACCCGGATAGTCCGCCGACGGCAGCGCGTAACAATCCCAGGTTTACGCCTACAACCAACCTGCGGGTGCCGATTACCTATACAGGGCGTGTTGTAACAGCAGTTGTGGTACCTGATCCCTGCCCAACAGTCTGCGTTGTACCTAACTGGTTTGGTGGCGGATGTGCCGTGGAAGCAGTGGTTTGTCCGGGTGGTACAGACGAGCGGAATGTAACGGTTAACAACTACTACATACCTCGTTACTACAAATGGGATGATCTCGATTCCGATGATCAGGTTGATTTCCAGCCCTCTCCATGTAGCGGTACGAACTACAACGACAGCAACCACGACGACTTCTGTAAGAATCCCCTGTCTGAAGGTGAACTGGTGTTGATCAGACCGGCTTCTGAAACAGGTGGTTCCGATACCTACCCGTGGTACCCGGACAGGACTGAGTGTACAACGCTGCCTGGCTTCTGCACGTACGACGAGGAGATCCAGAACTTCGCAAACTGGTTCACCTACTCAAGGAACCGTGAATTCACAGCCAAGTCAGCGCTTGGAAAGGTGGTCGCCGAGGCTGAGAATATTCGGATTGGTTACGCGAAGCTGAACAGCAACAGTAATGTTCAACGTATCCAGTCGATGAACTCTTCAGTACGCGTGGGTGCCAAGGCGGACCTTTTGGACGCGATTTATCGAACTGGTTCGTCAGGCGGTACGCCGCTGCGCAGGGCACTGCGCAATGCGGGTCGCCACTTTGAGTGTGTGGCCAACGACATATTTGGCAGTTCAGGTTCTTCGGCACCCGGTGATGACGCCTGCCCGATATTGGAGTCTCCTGATGGTAACTGTCAGCAGAACTTCACGCTGCTGATGTCTGATGGTGCATGGAACGGTGGCTCACCCAGCGTGGGAGATGACGATGACGACAGCAACACGCTCTTTGATGGTGGTGTGTATGCGGGTTCAACCGACAACACCCTGGCTGACGTCGCAATGCAATACTACGAGCGTGATCTGCACGGTACATTGCCTAACGAGGTCCTGACGACCGCGAGAGATCGTGCAGGTGCGGAGGTCTATGCTTTTGTTGATGCCAGCAATGAGCTTATGCATCAGCATATGAAGACCTACACGGTTGGTTTTGGTGTTGATGGTCTCATCAGTGATGGTGACGTACCGACGAACTTCCGTACGTCCTTTGACTGGGGTAACCCCAACACCACTGCACGCAAGATTGACGATGTGAGACATGCGGCCGTAAACGGTCGGGGTCAGTACCTGTCAGCTGGTAACAGTAAGGAACTCGCGGATGCGCTGATTGCTGCATTTGAAGAGTTTGCGTCCGGTAGTGGTGCGGCTTCAGCGGTATCTTTCAACTCGCAGGAGATCCAGGAAGAAACACTGCTGTTCAGGGCGTTCTATAACACCAAGATCAATACAGGTAACCTGCTGGCGATTCCGTTTACCGAAGATGGTCTCGGTGACGAATCTACCTGGGAAGCTGCAACGGTCATGGACGGCAAGACGTATGATGAAAGGGTGATCCTCACCATGCATACGGGCGACCCGACAGCGACACCTGATCCTATTGCACCGCATGGAATTCCATTCAGGCCGGATGAGCTGTCTGAAACGCAGCGGGCGGTGTTTATTACCGACCAGAGCGCTTCTGATGCACAGAAGAACGTTGAAGTGACTCAACGGGTCAACTATCTGCGCGGCGATGCAAGTAACGAGCGCCCCGAGGGGAACTTCCGCGAGCGACCGGCAGAGGCAGGTCGTCTGGGTGATATTGTTCATTCCAGCCCGATCTTTGTCGGCCCGCCAAACCGACTGGGCAGAGACGGGGAATCCTTCCCGGAAGGTGATGATGCCTACGAGTTGTTCAGAGGTGTGCACGCTGGTAATCCCGAAGCGTCCCCACCGGTGCCGGCTCGTCGTTCCATGCTTTATGTGTCTGCAAATGACGGCATGATGCACGCCTTTGATGCCGCTACGGGTGAAGAGGTGTTTGGTTATGTGCCGAATGCCCAGATCACTAACGCCTTCAGTAACAACATTACGATGCTGCTCAACTTCGAGTACCAGCATCACTTCTTTGTTGACAGAACACCTGCGATTAACGACGTCTTCATTGACCCGGACGGACCTGGTCCGGCCGGTAAGCAGTGGACGACAATTCTTGTTGGTGGTCACGGCGCGGGTGCGAAATCCTACTTCGCGCTGAACATCACAGACCCGGACAACTTCACGGAAGCCGATGCCGACGACGTGGTGATGTGGGAGTTCACGGAAGCCGATGATGCCTACCCAACAGCTGGTAATGGCAGTGAGTTGCTGAGGGTGCCGCTGACACTCAATGACGACGGTGTAACGCAGCGCACGGACCTGCGGTCCCCTGCGCAACCCGTGAAGGACCTCGGTTATACATTTACTACACCAACGCTTGCGATGACCAACGTTGTTGAAGATGGCAACTTCAAGTGGGCAGCCATCGCGGGTAACGGCTACAACAGTACCGCTGGTGTAGCAAAACTCTTCCTCATCTGGCTGGACGGACCGAGCGGTGACGATGGACAGTGGTGTCATCCGGATATGAAACACAACGTGACAATCAACGGCAGCGTACCAGGGTACTGTAATGCCGGCCGGCAGGATTACATCAAACTGGATACCGGTTTTGGTGTAATCAATGAGCCCGGTGATCCGCTGGATGGATATCCCAATGGCCTTGGTATACCGCGTGCTATCGATATTGATAACAACGCGACCGCGGACTATATCTACGCTGGCGACTACCAGGGCAACCTGTTCAGGTTTGATGTAACGGACGCCAACATTGACAACTGGAGTGTCCACAGGTTGTACCAGGCGAGTTACGATCCTGATGATGATCCGAGCACTGACAATGAAATCATACAGCCGATCACCACCCAGCCGATCGCGATTCACCACCCGTCGCAGGCGGATGGCTTTATCGTAGTGTTCACTACCGGTTCGTTCATTACCGTCCCGGATGGTGTCAACGAAGATATTCAGTCGATCTATGGTATTTGGGACAGGCTGGCGCCTGAGTTCATTTCAAGATCTCAGCTGGTACAGAATCGCTGGATTAATACCCAGGGCTTTGTTGAGCCTGATGAGGACGACCCCAATACGTTTGTCTTCGCCGGAAACGACCGTGTACGTGATCTGAGGGGGCCGGCTGAGTTCGGCGGTACCGCGATCGATTACGGTCCTGATGAGAACCACAAGGGCTGGCATATCGACCTTGATATGGTTGCACCTGGCGACGTGGAAGGTGTTGATGATCCGGAATTCCCGGGTGAAAGGGCGATACGAAGGCTGCAGGCGCGTGGTGGCGGTATCTTCGTCAACAGTATTATCACCAAGCTTGAAGACAGTTGTGTGAGGCAGGCGGGTGGTGCGCTGCTGGCGCTCTGTCCGGAGGATGGCCTGGATGACTGCTTCGCGAACAGTGCCTTTGACGTGGATAATGATGGTGACTTTGACGAAGTGACTACCAGTTCCAAGCGTAAGATCACCGGTATCCTCATCGAAAAGGATGAGGCGCCTACAGAAGGTGGCTTTATTGAGAACAAGCTGATTACCCAGGTGGGTGATGATCTGATCATCGTCACCACAGATACTGGCCGTGCACCGAATACGGGCCGTATCTCCTGGAAGCAGCTTGAAGCATCACTGGATTAGGAGACTTGAAGTGAGATTCATGCAAACGATACGACGAGTCGCGCTGGGGTTGGCAATGGCTCTCAGCGTCGGTTCCGCCTCTGCGGAAACTGACATTGTTGAACTGGTTGGCAAGCTGGACAAGCCACTCCGGGGCATCACAGAGCAGGGCATTATCCGCGAGGTGGATCTCGACAAGCGTCAGTTGGTGATCAGTGGTTACCTGTATGACATGGGGCCACCTGGTCTGCCGATCAAGGTAAAGCTACTGAATTCTAATGCCGGGGCTTATGAATTGCTGACGGTGGGCATGAAAGTGGAGGTGATCTATGGCGATCTTGGCGAAGCGCGAATCATCGCCCAGATCACCCAACTGCCTGCCGGTACGGAAGTTGATCACTGATATGTGTTGATGCCAGGACGGTTGTGGCACAGCTTGTGATTAGGTGAGATATCAGTGCTCCTGCGACACTTCAGGCAATTCTGCGCAGCTGCAATGCTGCTGTGTGCTGCATCCGGCACCTGCGCAAAAGAAACCGGGTCTGATACAACACTTCAGGCAATTCTTGATGAACTGGCCATGGATGGTATCCCTGATACCTATGGCCAGCATCCCCTGCCGATTTTTCCCCTGCCATCCCTTGGTCGGTCGCTCTTTTTTTCAAAGCAGTTAAGCGGTGATCGTGATGTCGCCTGTGTTTCCTGTCATCACCCGTTGATTGGTGGTGGCGATGGCCTCTCGCTTGCTGTTGGTATTGGTGCTGCTAATCCCGATGTTGTTGGACCGGGCAGGGTAGTTGACCTTGGTAAAGATCTCGACCCGAAGGCGAAGACCATCGGCGGCCCGATGTTGCGCGTAACAGCATCACCACGTTCAACGCGACACTATATGAAAAGGGCCTGCTGCATGACGCACGCATTTCAGTGCTGGGTTTCGACGATGATGGTAATCCCAGCTATCGGACACCGGAAAGCACGCTGCGCGGATCGGCAGACCTGAATGCTAAAGGCGATCTGCTCGCGGTCCAGGCTCGCTTCCCCATTGTCGGCTTTGATGAGATGCGCGGCTTCGGGGAGTTCTACAAACTCGAAGCCCCCATCATCCGTGACGCAATTGCTAAGCGTT
Source organism: Pseudomonadales bacterium (assembly GCA_963921285.3). Classification (GTDB taxonomy): domain Bacteria; phylum Pseudomonadota; class Gammaproteobacteria; order Pseudomonadales; family Azotimanducaceae; genus UBA9659. The sequence goes on along the minus strand of CAWUFD020000015.1, from coordinate 1,899,964 downwards.
TGCAGGAAGAAGAGGGCTGGCTGCGGCCATTCCAGATTGCTTTCGGTGAACCGGATGGTACGGCGCAAGAACTGATCACATTTGAGAACATAGCGGCAGCGATTTCCGCCTACCAGGATTCCCAGGTTTTTATCGACTCGCCATTCAAGCAGTATGCACAGGGTGACGCGGGTGCGTTAACCCAACAGCAGAAAGAAGGCGCGTTGCTTTTCTTCCGTTCTTTTCGCGAAGGCGGGTTCGGTTGTGCAGGCTGTCACAGCGGCGACTTTTTTACCGACGAGCAGACACACGTCGCGGGTTTCCCCCAGTTGGGTCGAGGCAAGCGCATTGATGGAGAAGACCCGGGTGCTTACCTTGTTTCCCAGGCCCGTAAAGATCGTTATGCATTCCGAACACCCAGCCTGCTGAATGTTGCACAGACGGGTCCATGGGGGCATAGCGGTGCATTCAGTTCTCTTGAGGAATTGATTCGCTATCACATCAATCCAAAGCGTGGCGTTGAGGCATATGACTTCACGTTTAAACACCTGCCGCAGATTGCCGAGGCGACCGCACCTTATCCCGAGGCGGAATCCCTCACACGCAAGGCAGTTGCAAAAGTCGGGCGCAACCTGCGCGGCAAGGCACCGACAGACACAGAGGTTGCCCAGCTGACTGCATTCCTTGAGGCACTCACTGACCCGTGTGTCAGTTCACGTGAATGCCTGCAACCGTGGATGGCGAGCCACGAAGATGATCACGACGGGTTCCAATTGCAACCGCTGTTCGGCCCGGATCGTGCCACGCCCTTTATGGTTGGCCAATCGGCTACCACAGAACGAACGCCGGCACCCGAGGCTGGCCCTGCGCTGCCAGAGGCTGAGGTCAGCCGGCTCGTGAATATGCTGACCGCGTGTGCAAATCATTCACCGGCGCATGACGAGCCATCCCGGCTTCAGTTTGTTGATGTGACAGCTGACGCCGGTCTTGATCATGCCCACTTTATTCCTGGCAGGATGTGGTACGGCGCTGATTATTCTTATGTCGTGGAGTACGCGCTGGAATCGGCACCTGTACTCGCTGGTGACCTGGACCTTGATTGTTATCCTGATCTCGTTTTTGCGACCCACAATGGTGACGAGCCTGAGGTGATTCGATACATGAACCGGGCCGGCAGTTTTGAGAAAGACCTGATGACCCTGGCGGGGCTGCCGGATGCTGTGGGTGCCCTCGGCCTTGCGGACCTGAATGGGGATTACCAGCCGGACCTTGCAATTGGCAACATGTTCGGTGCGCGGGAATCGACGCTGTACCACGGTTCTGACGAGGGCGACTATGAACTTGTCCAGAAGATGAGTATGTCCAAACAAGTTGTCGGTTTTTCGTTTGGGGATTTTGACAACGACAACTGGATTGATGCCTTTGCGGCGCATTGGGACGTTAACCCTAGACCGGCGTTTTCACCGGCACTGCTGCGCAATCACCAGGGTTACCTGATGCCTGCAGATGAAGAGGCAGGCACAACCGGTGCCCAGTTGGAGCAGAACTTTCACTTCTCGCCTGGCTTTGCAGACTTTGACCTGGACGGTGATGCCGATCTTGTTATCGCGTCAGACTTCGGTACGAGTGAAGTCCTGCGAAACGAAGGAGGTCGTTACACGGTTATCACGGACCGGGAGGTGATTACTGACGAAAATGGTATGGGGCATGCCATAGCAGACTTTAACAATGACGGCATGCTGGACTGGTTTGTATCCGCTATTCATAACGATGAATACGTTGAGAACTTTGACTTGGGTGAGAGCGGCAACCGGCTTTACCTTGGCACAGGGACCGGGCCGATGTTTGAAGATGTCACACCAGAATCAGGTGTCGAGGACAGTGCCTGGGCCTGGGGCGCTTGCGCCGCTGACTTTGATAACGATGGCTGGGTAGATATTTTCTCGGAGAACGGTTTTGGGTTTATCCCAGCTTACGTGCATGAGCATGTGCCCGACTACATCTATAAGCTGCTGCCGCTCAAGTTCGAGGAGTTTCATCGAGAGTACCCACGACTCTTTATGAACCAGGGTGGTGCGGTGTTCGAAGAGGTGGGCCGCCAGTGGGGTCTCACCGAGAAAACCAACGGCCGCGGTGTGCTCTGCATGGATCACGACCGTGATGGCGACGTTGACCTGCTGGTCAGCCAGAATGCAGAAAAGCCCATCCTGTACGAGAACCGTGCAGGTGGTGTTGGCGGTAACAGCTTTGTCGGCTTTCATGTCATCGGCACGTCGCCCAATACAAGTGCCGTTGGTACACGCATCGAGATCAGCATCGGTGGCAACAAGCAGTACCGACATGTACTGCTCAACACCAACTACCAGTCACAGAACCCAACGACGGTACATTTTGGTGTTGGCAAGGCAATCCGTATCGATTCAATGAAAGTTACCTGGCCGGGGGGTGCAACGGAAATATTCGAAGGCATCGACACCGGCAGCTACTATCCCCTGTTACATCCTGACGTTCGCGATGCCGGTAACGAACTAGAAGTGGCAGACGTCAGCAACTGACGGGCCTGCCCCGGGTATCTTCAACGATACCGTCCCCGTCTCGGTCACGCGCCATCCTGACCCGGCCCTGCATATTGATGACAAGCTGGCGTGCATATCTCTTGTCACCGTCTTCAGGACAATAGGTAAAGTTTCCATTCTGGTAGTTGGTGTAGCCCTCCGGCGTCATCTGCAGGTACTGTCGATTACGAAATGATCGCCACTTCAGGCTGGCGGCCTGCTGCGGAAAGCTCAGTTTGCTGACAATGAAGTCCTTGCCGTCGATAACCCGATTGCGATTACTGTCCACGAACACGATCAGCTGGCTGTTCCAGTCCCCGCCACATCTTTCCTGGTCCCGCGTGGGACATAACGTCACGTAAGCATGATGGTGCATCGCAGACAATCTGGTCAGGTTTACCGCACCCAGTATCCAGTTGATGGAGCTGGTCGCCTTGCTGCGTTGCAGGAGTCGTTCAAATGGCGGCACCACGAGCGATGTAACAATGCTGATGATCGCAAGATAGATGCAAAGATCGATAAAGGTAATGCCGCGGCTGCGATCATGTCTGCGATCGCGTCTATGAGAGGTCATAACCTGGTCCGTCACAAAGACGAATCAGGTTAGTCAACGTGTCAGTTGCAGGCTGTGGGTGGTGCGAGCGATAGCGGGTGGGCAATCTGCTCCGCTATCCGTGAGTTATTCGAGTTCGAGCTTCTTCAGCTTGTACCGCAAGGCGCGGAAGGTAATACCCAGCATCTTGGCAGCGGCTGTCTTGTTCCAGCGCGTGGCCTCGAGTGCTTCCATTATCGCGTTCTGCTCAACCTTGTCGAGATAAGAGTCGAGCGATTCTTCATCGTCCGGCAGCGGTTGGCCCGGGCGCTTTTTCAGCGTTGAATCTTCACTCTCGGCAGCGTCCAACTCTGGTTCTGCCTCCGCCACGGGTTCAGCGCTGGCAACCGGTGGTGGTGTGTCCGCAACCCGGCTCGCTGCAGCGAGATTCAGTTGCAGATCGTCCGGCTGGATAACATCGTCTTCACAGAGGGTCATGGCACGTTCCAGCACGTTTTCGAGTTCACGCACGTTGCCCGGGAACTCGTACTGCTGCAGGGTTTCCATTGCAGCCCGGCTGATCTTGGGCACACCCATCTGGTATTCATCAGCAATCTTTTTCAGGAGATCGTTGGCGAGCAGGGGAACATCGTCCCTGCGCTGGCGCAGGCTTGGCACCAGCAGTTCGATCACGTTGATACGGTAGTAGAGGTCCTGCCTGAAATTGCCGAGGTCAACTTCTGCCGCAAGGTCCTTGTGGGTGGCTGACAGTATCCGCACGTCGACGGCGATTTCCTGCTGCGAACCAATGGGGCGGATTGCTTTTTCCTGAATGCCGCGCAACAGTTTGACCTGCATCGGCAGCGGCAGGTCTGCCACTTCATCAAGGAAAAGCGTGCCACCGTTTGCCGCCTGGAACAGTCCTTCCTTATCAGCGACGGCGCCGGTAAAGCTGCCTTTCATATGACCGAAGAATTCACTTTCCATCAGTTCACTTGGGATAGCGCCGCAGTTAACCGGTACAAACGGCCCTTCGGCGTGTGGTCCGTTCTCATGTATGGAACGCGCCACCAGTTCTTTACCGCTGCCGGATTCACCTGAGATATAGATAGGCGCCTGGCTGCGGGCGAGCTTGGCAATCTGCTTGCGCAGGTTGATCATCTCAACCGTGTCACCAATCAGGCTGGGACTTTCACTGTCGACATCAGACTTGATCTCGAGCGGCCTGAGGTTCAGGGCGGTAGCAACCAGGTTTCGCAGTTGCTGCAGGTTGACCGGTTTCGATACAAAGTCGAACGCACCTGCCTTGAGTGCCTCGACAGAGGAGTCCATGCTGCCGTGCGCTGTGATCATCGCAACGGGAATGTGCGGGAACTGCTGCTGCATATGCTGGACCAGTTCGATACCGTTGCCATCGGGCAGGTTCATGTCCGTCAGGCAGAAATCGAAATCATTGCTGCCGAGCAGATCCTTTGCACTGGTGACGTCTGCCGCCGCCTGGGTATCGATATCCATTCGGCCAAGGGTGATCTCCAGGAGTTCCCGGATATCCGGTTCGTCGTCAACGATAAGCGCGGTTTTCTTGGTCATGTCTCAATCCTGAAACGTGATTCGAAAGGCGGCGCCGCCTGTAGCCGCCGGGATATAGTTTAAACGAGCATCGTTTGCTGCGCAGATTTCTTTTGAGAGGTAAAGGCCCAGGCCGTTACCCGAAGTTTCTGTGGTGTAGAAAGGTTCGAACAGGTTGGGTGCAACCTCCTCGCTGACACCTTCGCCAAAGTCGATGACCTCAAGAAAGCGCTGCCCGGTGCGGTTGTCTGTGCCGCCACTGATCATGACCCGTGCATCACCGGTGTTCTTTTTGCTGTAGCGCAGCCCGTTCTGGCAGAGGTTACCCATCACCTGTGACAGGTGTAGCGGGTCAAATGAGATGTTGGTGTCGCCGGGTTCGAGGTTAATCTCAAAATCCGGTTCGTCTTCTGTACCGGCACGAAACTCTTCGAGGAAGTTATCAAGCCATGAATCCAGGACCAGCTCTTTCTTCTCCGCGGTCTTTCGACGCGACATCTGCAGTACATTCTCAATAACGCCGTTCATCCTGACGCTGTGGTCCTGGATGATTTCGCAGAGTCGGGCATCCCCCTTGTCGAGATTCGGTGATTCACTCAGCAGTTGCGCAGCGTGACTGATGGCGCCAAGTGGATTACGGATTTCGTGGGCAATACTGGCGCTGAGCCTGCCAAGCGCGGCCAGCTTGAGTTGTTGGGCCTGGCGTTGGACCTCGGTACTGTCTTCAAGGAAGACGAGCGTATCGGATTCCGGTGAGTTCAAATTCGAGAAGGTGGCGATCAGCTCTTCCCCTGGTCGGCCGGTTCCGAATGTGTGTTCGCGGCGCACTGGGTTGGCATGCCACTCCTGGGCTTTTTCGAGCAGCGTGGTCGGCAGCGCGCTCTTTTCTTCTTCGCTCGCGCCAGGGTCAAACAACATTTCTGACGCAGCGTTGTTCATCAGCCGCGGCTCATCATCGTTGTTGATCACCACGACACCCGTTCGCATACCCTCGATAACGTACTGGTTGATCTGCTCGAGTGTGTACACCTCTGTCTGCCGGTTGCGCAGCTGCTGTGACAGGGTCTGGAACAGAATGTTGGTGACGAAGTAGACAATCCCGAGCAGGCCCGCCTGGAAGAAGGACTGGATGTCATTTTCATCCAGGAAGAACAGGTAGAACTCATCGTAGATTGTCAGGATGAATGCGATCGCCGGCAGTACCGTTGAAACCCGGCCGTGTATCAGGCCACCACCAAATGCGAGGGTAAAGATGAGGAAGTTACCAAGTCCCGAGCTGACACCGCCACTCGCGGACATCAGCAGGGTCAGTGCAATGATGTCAAAAATGATAATGGCGAGCGCAGGTGCCGTTTTCGCGATGACCCTGACGTTAACAAACAGCGAGGCAAGCCCGATCAGGATATTGATACTGATGTAGGTGATGACAGTGTTCTGGAACAGCTCCGGATTGATCTGCCCAACAAATTCGTTGAGGTTCGGGTCCAGGAACAGGAACAGGAACAGGAAGCCGATGAGGATCCGGTAATAGTTATAAACGCGCAGTATCGCGGAACGCTGCTTGCGCTGTTCTTCCTCTACAAACGACTCGTCGAAGTCTGCCATGTAATTGATGACACCTTAGCGTCAGCCCATCAGGCCGAAGGTGATGATATTGATCCAGCTGCGTTCCTGGCGTATGACCGTCTGGCTCCTGCGGAAATTGCCTTCATCATCAAGCGTGTGATGCTCGGGGAAGTTAGATGACAGCACCAGCAGCGCCTGATCTGCCAGTTCATTCATTTCAAGCAGACGGTAGGCTTCAACCATGACCGCCAGCGCGTCGGGCACGACGGCAGCGCCCTGGAAGTTCTCGAATACATAGCGCCCCCGGTTTGCAGCAGCAACGTATGCGCCTCGCCTGATGTAGTACTCGGCCACGTGTACCTCAGATGCGGCCAGCAGGTTACGCAGGTATTTCATTCGCTTTTGCGCGTCGGGTGCATACTCACTGTTCGGGTAGCGTCGCAGCAGCTGGGTGAAGTCGTTGAAAGATTCCCTTGCTGCACCTGGGTCGCGGGTAGCAGGGTCCATCGGAATGAAAGTCGACAGGAAGTTCTTGTCCTGTTCAAAAGATGCCATACCTTTCAGGTAGTAGGCGTAATCAACGTTCGGGTGGGATGGGTGTAATCGAATAAAGCGATCCGCCGCGGCGCGTGCCGCTTCAGGCTGCGCACTCTTGTAGTAGGCGTAGATGATTTCAAGTTGCGCCTGTTCCGCATAACGGCCAAAGGGAAAGCGGGCCTCCAGCTGCTGGAGTTTCTGGACTGCGCCGGCGTAGTTGCCGGCCCGCAGGCTTTCGGTAGCGGATGTGTACCAGGCGAGTTCCGTCGCCTCGATATCCTCTTCCTCGTTGTCCTTGGAACAACCGGCGAGTATCAGGGATGTGGTCAGGAGGATAATCGTCGCGATTCGCATGTTGTTGGTATAAGTCTAAGTGCTTGAAAACTGGCGTATTTAACCATAGTCTGGGCCGCGAAGTCTCTACGGCTTGTCTTCACCGGCAGCTTTTTCTGCCGAGGTCCTGAACACCCCGGAACCGGCACTAACCATGACCATCGAGCATGCTGAACGCGTACCGCCTGAACTCGCGACAAAACGCCTGGATCAGGCGGTATCCGCGATGTTTCCCCAGTATTCGCGTGCGCGGCTGCAGGACTGGATAAAGTCCGGCGAACTGACGGTAGATGGCGCCGTGGCAAAGCAGAAAGACAAGGTGATGGGCGGTGAGGAGATAACCATTGTCGCCGAAGAGGACACCACCGAGGTTCTGCCGGAAGACATCCCCCTAAACATAGTCTTTGAAGATGAACACCTGCTGGTGCTGGATAAGCCTGCAGGTCTTGTTGTCCATCCTGGCGCGGGCAATCCGGGCGGCACATTGATGAATGGTTTGCTGCACTATGATCCTGCACTCGGTCAGGTGCCGAGGGCAGGTATTGTTCACCGGATCGACAAAGACACTACCGGCCTGCTTGTTGTCGCAAAGACCATCGAAGCGCAGCACGCCTTGGTCATGATGCTGCAGGACCATGACATCTCGCGTGAGTACGATGCGATTACCTATGGAGTGCCGAAACGGATGCGCGGCACCGTTGATGCACCCATTGCACGCCACCCGAACCAGCGAACGCACATGGCGATTCGCCAGGATGGCAAGGAAGCGGTTACCCACTACGAGGTTGAAGCGCAGTTCGGTAGCGCGTTTGCCTACATAAAGTGTGCGCTTGAAACCGGCAGGACTCACCAGATTCGTGTACATATGAAGTCGATTGGTCATCCACTGGTGGGTGATGTGACTTACGGTGGCGGTTTTCGCAGACCGAAAGGGGCGAGTGACGAGCTGGTCGAAGTACTCCGCAATTTTGACCGCCAGGCCCTGCATGCCAGGCGACTTGAGCTGGTCCACCCCATGACAGGTGAAGACCTATCGTTTGAGGCTGATCCGCCTGAAGATTTTCTGCGCCTGCTGGACGAAGTTTCATTGCATGAGTGAGACGAGTCTCTTTTCTCCTGACTGGGCTGCGCCTGCCAATGTGAAGGCGGTCTTTTCCACCCGAAATGCCGGAACCAGTACTGGCGTGTATCGATCTCTGAATCTTGGCGATCATGTTGGTGATGATCGGAACGTTGTACATCGCAATCGTGAGTTAGTCCGTACACAACTGCCAGCCGAGCCGCGCTGGTTGAAGCAGGAGCATACGGATATCTGCATCCACGCTAACGATTATGCTGAGGGTGTGATTGCAGATGGTGCTGTTACTGACAATCCTGGGGAGGTGCTCGCTGTTATGGTTGCCGACTGTCTACCGATCCTGTTAGCTCGAAACGACGGCAGTATGGTTGCTGTTGCCCATGCCGGTTGGCGCGGACTTGCGGCCGGCATCATCGAGCGCACCGTAACACGCATGGGAAGTACTGACCTTACCTGCTGGTTCGGCCCCTGTATCCAGGCGTGCCACTACGAGGTGGGTGAAGAGGTCAAAGCAGCGTTTGGCGCTACCGGTTTTAGTGCCCGCGGCAGCAAATGGATGATGGATCTTCCTGCTGTCGCGCGAGAGCAGCTGGAAAGGCTGGGTGTCACTGATATATCCGATTGCGGTGAATGTACCTTCAGCGAGGAGAAGAAGTACTTTTCACATCGGCGCGATGGAACCTGCGGCAGGATGGCCGGCTTTATCTGGTTGGAAAGTTAGTGTCAGGACTGTCAGCAGTTATCGCGGATAATCTGCTCCGCTTCAGCCCTGCGTGAACGCTTCTCAGCATCGGTGAGATATCGCTCCTTGCCATCGTCACCACGAACACGGATACGCGAGTAGGCCTCCAGTTGTACCAGGCGCTCCTTGCCAATCTGGCAGTTCTCGGCGCGCGCGGCGGCCTGTTCTTCTCGTAAACGCCTTGCTTCAGCAGCAACATCGGCGGCGACATCTGTCGGCGCGGCAGTTGTTTCACTCGCACCTGGAGGCGCTGCTGTTGCTGCCGGGGCATTGTCTGAGGCGCGTTCAGGTTCACGGTTCAGATTCCTGGTTGAATACCCAAACCTCGAACTTGGCGTGACAAAGGTGGCGTTGTATCCCTGTGGCTCCTTCTCTGCGTAGTTGGTAATACCGTTTTCGTCCACCCAGGTGTAGTACTCCTCTTCAGCAATGAGAGGATTGGACAGGGCGGCCAGCAGGAGTGCTGGTGCGGTCAGCTTAAAAATGAACTTCAAACTCGGTCTCAACTTTGTCACCTAACTTAATGTTGTGAATCAGGTTATCCAAGAAGGAGCCTATCTATTTTACTGAAACGTAAAATCTTTTACACACCCTGCAGGCCGCGTAAATAGAGGCTTGCAGAGGCAAAATTGACTAGTTAAGGCCGATGCACGAGAATGCCCGGCCTTTATGTGTCCAACATTGTTGTAAAACCAAGAAAATTCAGGGGTTTAAGGTGGAAAAGCTCTCCGGCGGCGACATGCTGATTCGTGCTCTCCAGGATGAAGGTGTAGAACACATCTTTGGTTATCCTGGCGGTGCCGTTCTGCACATCTATGATGCGCTTTTTAAGCAGAACCGGATGAAGCATGTGCTGGTGCGTCACGAACAGGCGGCTACTCACATGGCAGACGGTTATGCACGTTCAACGGGCAAGCCGGGTGTCGTGCTGGTGACCTCTGGTCCCGGTGCAACGAATGCCATTACCGGCATCGCTACAGCCTACATGGACTCTATTCCCATGGTCGTCATTTCCGGCCAGGTGATGTCCCACCTTATAGGTACCGATTCGTTCCAGGAAACGGATATGGTCGGTATCTCCCGGCCCATTGTGAAGCACAGCTTCATGGTGAAGCGCGCTGAGGATATCCCCGAGATCATCAAGAAGGCGTTTTACGTGGCAACCAGCGGCCGCCCCGGTCCGGTTGTAGTCGATATCCCCAAGGATATGACCAACCCCACTGACCTTTATGACTATGAGTATCCCGAAACCATTTCGATGCGCTCATACAACCCGGCCAGCAAAGGGCACACCGGCCAGATCAAGAAAGCCATCAAGCTGATCGAAGAGTGTGAACGCCCCATGATCTATTCCGGTGGTGGCGTGATCCAGGGGGATGCGTCAGATCACCTGACGAAAATGACCCAGATGCTGGGTTTCCCTATTACCAATACGCTGATGGGGCTCGGCGCCTATCCAGCGACGGACAAACAGTTCCTTGGCATGCTGGGTATGCACGGTACGTTTGAAGCCAACAACGCCATGCACCACTGCGATCTGCTGATTGCGATTGGCGCGCGGTTTGATGACCGCATCACCAACACCGTTTCCAAGTTCTGCCCCTACGCAACGATCGTTCACCTGGATATCGACCCCGCTTCTGTTTCCAAGATTGTTAATGCCGACGTACCTATTGTCGGACCGGTAGACGTGGTGCTGGACGAAATGATCAGCCTGCTGGAGCCGGTTGTGGCAGCCAGAAGCGACAAGCAGAAGAAGATGCTCGAAGAGTGGTGGGAGCAGATTGATGGCTGGCGCCGCCAGGATTGCCTCAAAGTGATCAAGGATGAAGGCGACACGCAGATCAAGCCGCAGGAAGCCGTGCAGGCGGTATACCGGGCGGACAACGATGCCTACATTACTTCTGACGTCGGCCAGCACCAGATGTTTGCTGCACTTTATTACCCGTTTGATAAGCCGCGGCGCTGGATCAACTCAGGCGGCCTCGGGACGATGGGCTTTGGCCTGCCTGCGGCAATGGGCGTGCAGGTAGCCTTCCCTGATGCGAACGTCGTGTGTATCACCGGTGAAGGCAGTATCCAGATGAACATCCAGGAACTGTCCACCTGTTCCCAGTACGGCCTGCCCGTGAAGATCATCAACATCAATAACCAGTCTCTCGGTATGGTGAAGCAGTGGCAGGACATGCAGTACGAGGGGCGCCACGCACACAGTTACATGGAGTCGCTGCCTGACTTTGTGTCCCTGGTAGAGTCCTACGGACATGTTGGCTTCCGCGTGGACAGCACTGATGACCTCGACACGGTGGTGCAGGAAGCGATGAGCCTTAAAGACAGGCTTGTCTTTGTCGACATCCTGGTGGACCCGAAAGAACACGTTTACCCCATGCTGGTTGCGCCGAACGGTTCGCTTCGAGACATGTGGCTGCGAAAGGGAGTGAGAACATGAGACGCATCATTTCCCTGCTGATGGAAAACGAATCCGGCGCACTGTCCCGGGTAATCGGGCTTTTTGCCCAGCGTGGTTACAACATTGAGACGCTCAACGTCGCGCCAACTGACGATGCAACACTGTCGCGCCTGACGCTCACGACACTTGCAGGTGATGAGCAGGTGGAGCAGATCACCAAGCAGCTCAACAAGCTGATTGAAGTGGTCAAGCTGGTTGACCTCACAGAAGGTGAACACATCGAGCGTGAACTGATGCTGGTGAAAGTGAAGGCAACCGGTGCCCAGCGGGCAGAGATGAAGCGCACGGCTGATATCTTCCGCGGCCAGATCATCGATGTCAGCCAGAACGCCTACACCATCCAGGTCACAGGCGTCTCCGACAAGCTGGATGCATTCCTTCGCGCTATTCCAGAGGCCAGCATCATGGAAGTCGTAAGATCCGGTGTTGCCGGCGTCTCCCGCGGCGAAAAAATCTCGGCACCTGACCAATCGCCTGCAATCCCACCCTCTTTTTGAGGGTGGTATAATCGCTCTCCCATAACCTCGGGCCCGACACATGTCAGACCAGGAACAAGTGACACCCCCTGAAACTACCGTAACGCACCTGCCGGAGCGTAAAGGCTTGAAGAAGGGTGTCTACCTGCTGCCGAACCTTGTCACCACTGGTGCACTGTTTTCGGGTTTCTACGCCATCATTGCGGCGATGAACGAATCCTTTGAGGCAGCCTGCATCGCGATTGTTATTGCAGGTTTTCTTGATGCCCTGGATGGTCGGATTGCTCGCCTCACCAATACCCAGAGTGAGTTTGGCGTGCAGTACGACAGTATGTCTGACCTGGTGGCTTTCGGCGTTGCGCCGGCGATCCTGCTGTTCAGTTGTGCGCTGTCTGACCTTGGCAAGATTGGCTGGACCATTGCCTTCCTTTATATGGCGTGTGCGGCATTGCGTCTCGCTCGCTTTAACACGTTTCCCGACACCAAGGTGTTTTATGGGCTCGCGAGCCCGGCAGCAGCCGGCACCATGTGTACGATGGTGTGGACCTGGGTAGATAACTTTGAGCCGCTCGACAGCTTCCAGATTTCGGTAGCCGTTGGCGTCTTTACCACGGTTGTGGCGCTGCTGATGGTTTCGAACGTGCGTTACTTCAGCCCAAAGAACATCAAGAGCCGGGTACCTTTTTCCTATATAGTAGGTGCGGTGCTGCTGTTTGTTGTGGTGACAATCTATCCGCCGGGCATGCTGTTCATGGTGGGCCTTGCTTATGGGGCATCGGGTCCGATTGCTGCCATTCTCCGGTTTACACGGGGCGAAAAAGCCGACGAAATGCCTACAGGCTGATGTAACAAAGGTGCGTCCGCCGCATCTAAATACTCGTACACACTGTTAAAGATAAGAGTAGGAGTAGTCAGTGCTGATACAGACAAAAAAACCGTACCTTGCGGGTGTAAAGCCTTCCGAGATTACGCCTGAAGAAACCTTCCTGAACCGGCGCCAGCTGATCAAGGCAATTGGCCTTGGCGGCCTTGCGATGGCAGCAGGTGGTGCGCTGGCTTCAGCGCCGGAGCGTCAGCTCTACAACACCAACGCCGGTATCACTGGCCCAGGCTGGCTTGAGGAGAAGCTGGATGCACTTGTCCCCGGCCCGTTCTCAACCGGCGAGACGGCGACACCCTACGAGTACGTGACCACCTACAACAACTTCTATGAGTTTGGTACGGGTAAGTCTGACCCGGCGGAGAACTCAAGAGACTTTGTCACCGATCCCTGGAGTATTGAAGTTGCAGGTGAAGCGGAAGTGACGGGGACGTTCAATCTCGAGGACATTGTTAAGCCGAGCACACTTGAAGAACGTGTTTACCGGCTGCGCTGTGTTGAAGCCTGGTCCATGGTTGTACCCTGGGTTGGCTTCCCGCTGGCGGATCTGGTCAAACGATTCAAACCCACGTCAAAGGCGAAGTACGTACGCTTCGAAACGCTGTACGACCCTGAGCAGATGCCAGGCCAGCGTTCTCGTTTCGCGTCGATTGATTACCCCTATGTAGAAGGTCTGCGCATCGATGAGGCCATGAACGAACTCGCCTTTATGGCGGTTGGTGTCTACGGCAAGGCCATGCCCAACCAGAACGGCGCGCCGATCAGGCTGGTTGTGCCCTGGAAATACGGGTTTAAGAGCATCAAGTCGGTAGTGAAGATTGAATTCACCAAGCGTCAGCCAAAACCCACCTGGGAGATTACCAACCCACGTGAATATGGTTTTTACGCGAATGTAAACCCCAATGTTGATCACCCGCGCTGGAGTCAGGCGAGTGAACGGCGACTGCCGGGATCACTCCTTGCCAAGAACCGTATTGAAACCCTGATGTTCAACGGCTACGCCCCCCAGGTTGCATCGTTGTACAAGGGCATGGACCTGACCAAGCAGTTCTAAGCCATGAACGCGTTGAAACGCATCACCTTTATTGCCTCGTTGGTGCCGTTGGCATATTCGATTCTGCAGGTCTACTTCCTGCAGACGGGTGCGCCACATAACCTTGGTGCTGACCCCGGCAAGGCGCTTGTTATCCTGCAGGGCGAATGGGCGATCAACTTCCTGGTGCTGACACTGCTGGTGACGCCGATACGGGAAATTACGGGCTGGAATCGTATCCAGTCCGTCAGGCGCATGCTCGGTTTGTACACCTTCTTTTATGCAACGCTGCACCTCGTGGCTTACCTGGTGCTGCTGCTCGAGCTGGATTTTGCCAATATCTGGGCCGATCTGGCGGAGCGCCCCTATATTACCGTTGGCTTTATCGCCTTCATGTTTTTATTGCCGCTGTCTATAACATCCACCAACGCGATGATGCGCCGGCTACGCAAGAACTGGGTGGTATTACATCGCCTGGTTTACGGTGTGGCTGTTCTGGCGGTTATACACGTGCTTTGGATTGCAAAATCCAGCTATCTGGAGGCGTTTATCTACGGCGCGCTGCTTGGATCCCTGCTGGTTTACCGCCTGTTTAAAGGGCTCAAACCACTATTTCGAGCAGAAATGCGGAGCCCTGCATAAATAACTGAAACTTTTTGTAGACAAGGGCTAAAACACTGTTACAATGCGCGACCTCGAATCAGCCGCAGGCCTTGTTTTACGCGGGTTTGCGCAAAGTGAAATTTTTACAATTTCTTTGATTTTGAGGTTGTAAAAGGATTCGAAGCGCGTATAATTCGCGTCCTCGATTGAGAGATCGGGGAAGAGGCAGCAGGCCGCTGTCTCGATCAGATTTACCTTAAACACAGACCATTCGCTGAATAGAAAAGTTGTATCAGCGTGGGGTTTTTTGCGCAGAAACATTTGCACAACCTGTGGATAACTTAGATCTGACATTGCTCTTTAACATGGTTGGAAACAAACAATAGGTGTGGGTGCTTGTTGATTGAATGCACTGAATATTCAGCAACAAGTTACCTAGGTCACAAGTAACGCGAGCTCTTCGGAGCAAACGAGAAAGTGATCTCAGCGGAAGGTTCACCGACCGGAAGCTGACAATTTATTGAGTTGATAAGCGAAGTCACATTGCACACGCATGTGACGAGCATTACTTACTAATAACGGTAATTTAGTTTTGCTGAGCCTTGCCAAGTCCACCTTCGGGTAGACAAGGCATTGAAAAGATTGGCGACCTTAAAAGTCGCTACTGCTGTCCTGAGGGAGCCTCAAAAGGGTGTAACGAGGGAGAGTAGAAAAATACTCTTAAATTGAAGAGTTTGATCATGGCTCAGATTGAACGTTGGCGGCAGGCTTCAGACATGCAAGTCGAACGGTAACAGATCGCTAGGATCCCTTCGGGGTGACTTTGATGCTGACGAGTGGCGGACGGGTGAGTAACGCGTAGGAATCTACCCAGTAGCGGGGGATAGCCCGGGGAAACTCGGATTAATACCGCATACGCCCTACGGGGGAAAGGCCGGGATCTTCGGACCGGTCACTATTGGAGGAGCCTGCGTTGGATTAGCTAGTTGGTGGGGTAAAGGCCTACCAAGGCGACGATCCATAGCTGGTCTGAGAGGACGATCAGCCACACTGGAACTGAGACACGGTCCAGACTCCTACGGGAGGCAGCAGTCGGGAATATTGCACAATGGAGGAAACTCTGATGCAGCCATGCCGCGTGTGTGAAGAAGGCCCTAGGGTTGTAAAGCACTTTCAGTAGGGAGGAAAAAGCACGGTTAATACCCGTGTCCTATGACGTTACCTACAGAAGAAGTACCGGCTAACTCCGTGCCAGCAGCCGCGGTAATACGGAGGGTACGAACGTTAATCGGAATTACTGGGCGTAAAGCGCGCGTAGGCGGTTTATTAAGTGGGATGTGAAAGCCCGGGGCTTAACCTCGGAACTGCATTCCAAACTGACAAACTAGAGTACGAGAGAGGGGGGTAGAATTCAGAGTGTAGCGGTGAAATGCGTAGATATTCTGAGGAATACCGGTGGCGAAGGCGGCCCCCTGGCTTGATACTGACGCTGAGGTGCGAAAGCGTGGGGAGCAAACAGGATTAGATACCCTGGTAGTCCACGCCGTAAACGATGTCTACTAGCCGTTGGGAGGCTTGACCTTTTGGTGGCGCAGCTAACGCGATAAGTAGACCGCCTGGGGAGTACGGTCGCAAGATTAAAACTCAAATGAATTGACGGGGGCCCGCACAAGCGGTGGAGCATGTGGTTTAATTCGATGCAACGCGAAAAACCTTACCAGGCCTTGACATCCAGAGAACTTACCAGAGATGGTTTGGTGCCTTCGGGAACTCTGTGACAGGTGTTGCATGGCTGTCGTCAGCTCGTGTCGTGAGATGTTGGGTTAAGTCCCGTAACTAGCGCAACCCTTATCCTTACTTGCCAGCACTTCGGGTGGGAACTTTAAGGAGACTGCCGGTGACAAACCGGAGGAAGGAGAGGATGATGTCAAGTCATCATGGCCCTTACGGCCTGGGCTACACACGTGCTACAATGGAGGGTACAGAGGGCCGCGAAACCGCGAGGTGGAGCAAATCCCTTAAAACCTTTCGTAGTCCGGATCGGAGTCTGCAACTCGACTCCGTGAAGTCGGAATCGCTAGTAATCGCGAATCAGCATGTCGCGGTGAATACGTTCTCGGGCCTTGTACACACCGCCCGTCACATCATGGGAGTGGGTTGCACCAGAAGTAGCTAGTTTAACCTTCGGGAGAACGGTTACCACGGTGTGATTCATGACTGGGATGAAGTCGTAACAAGGTAGCCGTAGGGGAACCTGCGGCTGGATCACCTCCTTAACCTTTTGCATCAGTTGCAAGCACTCACAACCTATTGTTTGTTCCATCTTCCCGACCGGGAAGAATCATAAGTAGACATCAGAAGTCAGAAGGCTAAACAGGATTAAGCGGTACCTGGTTTGAGATGGGATTAAGTTGTACCCATGCGGTTCTCATATGAAGTCTTCTGACTTCTGGCGTTTCAGCCAGGCAAAACCTTGGTAGCCCCAAGGGCCCTAAGCCAGCGCTCATCGAGCCAGGTTAAGAGTTGCTCTTTAAGAAAGTGTAGAAGTGATAGCATTTTTTCTTAGGAAAAAGTTTGAAGCTTAGCGTGCAAACGTTGGCTGATGACTAACCAAAGAATCAATGCAAAGTCTGTAGAAGACTCTTTAACTCCAATTCACAAGCCCCCGTCATCTCGACTGGAGCGAAGCGAAACGGAGAAATCTCAATCGCCGTCAAGCGAGCGAGGTTGAAGAGTCCGAAACAAAATTGACATCCGCAAATGCAATGAGATGTTCTTATATTGATTGGATCACACCTGAAATCGTGTACCTCAAACGCACACGTCGAAGGCGCCAATCGGTCTTTCCAAAGAACAACTCTTCATTTGTTTTAAATTCAAAAGACAAAGCAATTTGTCTTTGAGTTCGTATATTTCAAGCGATTTATCCGGTAATAACCAATAACCTGGACAAGACTCTGCTTACCTCATTGGGTTTCCCAGCGGGTAGCATACAAAAGGAAGAGTCTGTTGTAGTTCTTGAAGTGCACTCCGCACATCGAGATCGTTCAAGTTATATGGTCAAGCGAATAAGCGTATATGGTGGATGCCTAGGCAGTTGGAGGCGATGAAGGACGTTGTGGTCTGCGATATGCACGGGGGAGCTGACGAACAAGCGATATATCCCGTGATTTCCGAATGGGGAAACCCACCTCCTAGAGGTATCTCATACTGAATACATAGGTATGAGAAGCTAACCCGGTGAACTGAATCATCTAAGTAACCGGAGGAAAAGAAATCAACCGAGATTCCCTTAGTAGCGGCGAGCGAACGGGGACTAGCCAGCAATCTTTATTCATTTCGTTAGGAGAATGGTCTGGAAAGTCCAGCGATAGAAGGTGATAGCCCTGTATCCGAAAACGATTTGGAAGAACTAGGTTTGCAACAAGTAGGTCGGAGCACGAGAAACTTTGACTGAACATGGGGGGACCATCCTCCAAGGCTAAATACTCCCAACTGACCGATAGTGAACTAGTACCGTGAGGGAAAGGCGAAAAGAACCCCGGAGAGGGGAGTGAAATAGAACCTGAAACCGTATACGTACAAGCAGTAGGAGCCCTTCGGGGTGACTGCGTACCTTTTGTATAATGGGTCAGCGACTTAAGTTCAGTAGCAAGCTTAACCGTTTAGGGGAGGCGTAGGGAAACCGAGTCTTAATAGGGCGTTCAGTTGCTGGGCTTAGACCCGAAACCAGGCGATCTATCCATGGCCAGGGTGAAGGTTCGGTAACACGGACTGGAGGCCCGAACCCACCTATGTTGAAAAATGGGGGGATGAGCTGTGGATCGGAGTGAAAGGCTAATCAAGCCTGGAGATAGCTGGTTCTCCGCGAAATCTATTTAGGTAGAGCGTCATATATCACCATGGGGGGTAGAGCACTGTCTCGGCTAGGGGGCCATCCCGGTTTACCAAACCGATGCAAACTCCGAATACCCATGAGTGCAATTATGGCAGACACACGGCGGGTGCTAACGTCCGTCGTGGAAAGGGAAACAACCCAGACCGCCAGCTAAGGTCCCTAAGTTACAGTTAAGTGGGAAACGATGTGGGAAGGCATAGACAGCTAGGAGGTTGGCTTAGAAGCAGCCACCCTTTAAAGAAAGCGTAATAGCTCACTAGTCGAGTCGGCCCGCGCGGAAGATTTAACGGGGCTCAAACTGTACACCGAAGCTGCGGGTGCGTATTTATACGCGCGGTAGCGGAGCGTTCTGTAAGCCGTTGAAGGTGTGTCGTAAGGCATGCTGGAGGTATCAGAAGTGCGAATGCTGACATGAGTAACGATAAGGGGGGTGAAAAACCCCCCCGCCGGAAGACCAAGGTTTCCTGCGCAACGCTAATCGGCGCAGGGTTAGTCGGCCCCTAAGGTGAGGCAGAAATGCGTAATCGATGGGAAGCAGGTTAATATTCCTGCACTTGTAATAACTGCGATGGAGGGACGGAGAAGGCTAGGCTAGCGCGGCGATGGTTGTCCGCGTGAGAGGTCGTAGGCTGGAATCTTAGGTAAATCCGGGGTTCTAAGGCTGAGGACAAGGACGAAGCGAACCAACGTGTTCGCGAAGTAGTTGATGCCATGCTTCCAGGAAAAGCTTCTAAGCATAGGTTATTACGAACCGTACCCCAAACCGACACAGGTGGTCAGGTAGAGAATACCAAGGCGCTTGAGAGAACTCGGGTGAAGGAACTAGGCAAAATGGCACCGTAACTTCGGGAGAAGGTGCGCCGGTTTTGGTGATGGGACTTGCTCCCTGAGCTGAGGCTGGTCGAAGATACCAGGTGGCTGCGACTGTTTACTAAAAACACAGCACTCTGCAAACTCGTAAGAGGACGTATAGGGTGTGACGCCTGCCCGGTGCCGGAAGGTTAATTGATGGGGTTATTCTTCGGAAGAAGCTCTTGATCGAAGCCCCGGTAAACGGCGGCCGTAACTATAACGGTCCTAAGGTAGCGAAATTCCTTGTCGGGTAAGTTCCGACCTGCACGAATGGCGTAACGATGGCCACACTGTCTCCACCCGAGACTCAGTGAAATTGAATTTGCGGTTAAGATGCCGTATACCCGCGGCTAGACGGAAAGACCCCGTGAACCTTTACTACAGCTTTGCACTGGACTTTGATTTTACTTGTGTAGGATAGGTGGGAGACTTTGAAGCATGGTCGCTAGATCGTGTGGAGTCGTCCTTGAAATACCACCCTGGTAACGTTGAGGTTCTAACTTCGACCCGTAATCCGGGTTAAGGACAGTGTATGGTGGGTAGTTTGACTGGGGCGGTCTCCTCCCAAAGAGTAACGGAGGAGCGCGAAGGTACCCTCAGCATGGTCGGAAATCATGCAATGAGTGCAATAGCAGAAGGGTGCTTGACTGCGAGACAGACACGTCGAGCAGGTAGGAAACTAGGTTATAGTGATCCGGTGGTTCTGTATGGAAGGGCCATCGCTCAACGGATAAAAGGTACTCCGGGGATAACAGGCTGATACCGCCCAAGAGTTCACATCGACGGCGGTGTTTGGCACCTCGATGTCGGCTCATCACATCCTGGGGCTGAAGCCAGTCCCAAGGGTATGGCTGTTCGCCATTTAAAGTGGTACGCGAGCTGGGTTTAGAACGTCGTGAGACAGTTCGGTCCCTATCTGCCGTGGGCGTTTGAGAATTGAGAAGAGCTGCTCCTAGTACGAGAGGACCGGAGTGGACGAACCTCTGGTGTTCCGGTTGTGATGCCAATTGCATTGCCGGGTAGCTACGTTCGGACAGGATAACCGCTGAAAGCATCTAAGCGGGAAGCCCCCTTCAAGATTAGTTCTCACTGGGACTTCGAGTCCCCTTAAGAGCCCTCGAAGACTACGAGGTTGATAGGCAGGGTGTGTAAGCGTCGTGAGGCGTTGAGCTAACCAGTACTAATTGCTCGTGAGGCTTGATCATATAATTTGAGCGAGACTTCCTTTTGATATCACTGATTCGCGGTTTCCGTCATCTCGACTGAAGCCCATTCAATCCCGTCATCTCGACTGGAGCGAAGCGAAACGGAGAGATCTAACAAAGAGAAAGCACTCACCAGGTTATATAGGATAAGACCTTGAAATAGTCAGATAGATATTAGATTTACACGAGAAACGCAGCGATGCGTGAAACATGTAAGCGTCGTATCAGTATCAAAGATGTCCTTTGGCTGTCACCAAAGACAGACAGACTTCACTTCTAAACTTTCAACTAACGCTGACGCGGCGTTCCCAACGAAGCGTCACACCGGTTTGCCTGACGACAATAGCGAGTAGGTACCACCTGATCCCATCCCGAACTCAGAAGTGAAACTGCTTAGCGCCGATGGTAGTGTGGGAGGTCCCATGTGAGAGTAGGACATTGTCAGGCATTGAATGGAAAGCCCCAGTTGCGGAAGCAGCTGGGGCTTTTTTTGTTGCTACCATCTGCCACCTTCGGTTTTTAGAGGTGAGTAGTGTCCGGTGTTGTATTCTTGGCTCTATTCTCCCAGGCTTGGTAGCGCTGACCTTAGCTGAGTTGTAAACATCATTCGTGGAAGCATAACCGGTCTTACATAATCGGTTTGTAGTTTCTGTGGTGATCTCAAGATCTAGGAAAGTCTATGGCTGTAATCCCGTTAGTCACTGACTTCTTTACTTTGTATAGTAGTTCTTTGAAGTTAGGCTGCTTACCAGAAGCATGACTCTCACTAACGACCTTGCTTTGATCGTCTCAATTTGCACCTTTCTGGTCGCAGTACTTTCTTTACTGTATACCGTTTGGATAAGGCTCACGCCAGACGAAGCGAGGACCGATAAACAAACCAAAAAACTTGTAAACCGGCAACTTGAGAATCGGTACTCGGAGTTTTGTGCAGATTTGAAGCGGAACGAACTAGTTAAGTTGCGACTTCGGTGTAGAAAGCTTGGCACAAATGAGGAAGCGATCGAAGTACAAAAAGTTCTGAGCGAATGGGCCGCTCGCCAAAGTGGCCCTCTCATTCTTACTGGTGAGATGGGAGCAGGTAAATCCATTGCTCTGTTGGAATTCTGTGTAGCATCGAACAAAGATCAAGAAAACTTCGCTCTGCTCCTTGATATGAGAAACCTAATGCTTTCATCAAGGCCCATGTTTGTGATTCTTGGCTTAATTGAACAACTGGGGTTGAGCAAACATTTCGCGATGCGGTCAAAAAAACCTGTTTATCTGATTCTCGATGGGTTGGACGAGTGCTTCGATATCCGGAAATCTGGTCGATTTACTGATCTTCTTGATGCAGTTTTTGAGCTCCATCGTAGTAACTATCGAGTTGTGCTCGGTACAAGGACTAGTCTTCTTTTCTATACTTTGGGAGGACAAACCAAATACAGCCCAAGCGTGGCAATACAACTTCGATCGACCCGACTGGAAACTGTAGAGCTATTGCCTCCGCATGCTTCCTTGATAGGACGTGTCATTCCGGATGCTGACTTGAGTCCCCTCCTGCTGGGTCTAAGGACGACCGTGGGGACTAGATTGAAGACAAAGAAAATATCAACAGCGGAATTGGTGAAACACTACCTTCATTCACACTTAGCTGAAATAGAACCGAGACTAAAGTTGTTGAAGTCTGTAGACATGCTTGAGGTAATGCAGGAAATATCAGCGCGCTCGTATTCATCTACTTTGGCAAAGTTAGATTGGAGTGAAGTAAGAGAAATTGTTCTAGAGGTCTCACAAGAGCGAGTTGAAGGTTTGTCGAGCGCGGGTCTTGCTGACGAACTTTCGTGTATAGAGTTTTTGGAGGTTTCCAAAGGAGCTGGAGTGTCGTTGAAACATGCGGTCTTTCAAGAACAACTTTGCGTACCGAAACTGATCACGGCGACGCGAGAGGGAGACGTAATCTCCCCGGTTGCCTTGATAGGTTCTCGGGAGTGTCTCCGCGCCAGATATGTTGCTCAAGGGACTCCCCATCCAGGAACTCCATTGTGAAAAAGTACGGCTGCTGGTCAGCGAAAAGCTCATAGGTTTCAACGAGAAAAGGGTGAGTGATGTCTCGAATGTGGCGAAATTCTGATTTTATGGTTGAGAGGTTGTCTTCAGACTGATCTTTCAGGATCTTTAGCGCGACAACCGACCCAAGTCGTTTGTCTTTTGCTTTATAGACGAGGCTGATGCCTCCCTCCCCGATTTGTTCGAGGATTTCAAATCGACCTGCAAGCTCATCACCTGCTGCAAGGTGTTCTTCAGCAAGCGACATTGTGTAGGGGGCGCTCGTAGATAACTGGTACGCCGTTTGCCGGGACAAGTACAAAGCCGCGTCGCAATGTAAATGTATCCCGTTCGATTAGTTGGAGTTCTGTCAGGGATATGATCAAACCCAGCAGATAGTGCAGCTCTTGTGTAGCAAACACCATGCCGACACATTTACGGTTACCTCCGCCAAATGGGTAAAGGCGTGGTTGCTTCCTCTCAACACAAAAATCGTCGGGCGAATCGCAGAAGTTTCTATGAATGAGATAAAGGCTAGGACAGACCATTGTGCCTTTTGGCAAGTACCACCCGCCGTACTCTCGGTCTTCGGTCGTAATTCGGTTAACAACCGGCGTAATAGGATGAAGGCGTTCTGTTTCCGTGACAATTTTGTTGATGATTTTACCAGGAGCTCTTTCGGGGCAAGGATCATGCAGATAGCCAGCGAATTCTTGTCGAACTGCATAGACTAAGTCCGGGGAGCGTAAGGTATGGAACAGTGCCCATGTCAATGTGGTGGCAGTCGTGTCGTAACCTGCGACGGTCATTGACAACAGCTGATCGCGGATAGTTGCGTGTGGGAGACTGCCGACTGGATCACAGTAGCTGGGATTCAGCAATTGGGTGAGAAGCACATCTTTTGTTTGCGTCCTCGCAACGGGATGATAAGTACGGATCTCTTCATCAAGCAGATCGTAAATTTGTTGGCGATATAGCATGTACTGGCCAGCATTAGGAATCATTGTTGGCTGGCCATCGACATGTGATGTCGAGATCATCTTGTGGAACAGAGAGACTAACAAACCCCGGTTACCAGTGCGGTCATCTCCCAGTAAGACAAACAACATGAGTTCCAATGCCAGAAACTGAACTTCATCTAACAGGTCAAAGCGCCCCCCAATTTCCCACGTGTTGATACGATTGATCGCCAGCCGCCTGAGATCTGGTTTGCATTTCTTTATTGCGGCATCCAGGATTCCCTTGAGCTTGGCATACATTTTCTTGTGTTGTTCGCCACCCAGGGCCATTAGAAATGTATCGCCTAGTGCGAGGTCTACCTGAGTTTTCTTGTTTGCCTCTGACGCTTCGAAGATTTTTGGGTGATCAAAGATATAGCGAGTAAAGTCCAGGTTGGCCGTAACCACCATGTCTGGCATGTTCATCATTCTAAGCGTGAAAGTCTCACCGTAGGTTTCACGACATTTGCTCAGAAACTCAAAAGGGCGATATGTGAACTCGATGCTTTGGGCAATCCTGGATTCAGGTGGTCCCGGGGGTAGGCTTTGATATGACATCATTGCGTTCTCATTCCCTTGAAGCCTCAATATATGTGAGCTCTTGTTGATTGTCACGCCGCGCTGGTGATGCTTTCAGTACAAGGTTGTGTCTTACCTGAATTGTTGCAGAATACACTCGTGTCTGATTTCTCCCCAACTCGCCTTATTGGTCTCGACCTGGTTCGTGGTGGGGCAATCCTGACCGTTTTGTTTGCCCATGCTCGCTTTCTTACGGAGACACCAGGGGACTGGTTGTTCCTATCCATCTCGGGCAAGTTCGGCGTTGAGTTGTTTTTCGTTCTGAGCGGCTTTCTTATAGGTGCGATTCTTATTCGTGCTTGTGAGAAGGAACTCTCATTCCGTTCTTTATGGCGATTCTGGACCAGGAGATGGTTGCGCACACTCCCTGCCTACTTTGGTGTCCTGCTGTTTGTCTGGGCTGCCTTTGGTGAAGTCGATATCTTGTACTTTTTGTTCCTTCAGGATCTGGTCATCGGCAATTGGGATATTCTCCCCGTGAGCTGGACCCTCGTCATAGAAGAGTGGTTCTATCTGCTGTTTCCTCCCACCTGTTTTGTACTGATTTACTTCATGCCAAGGTTGGGTTTTGTGATTGCGGCAGCGCTGCTGCTTTTCTCATCGTTAGTATTGAGCTTTGCCGACTACGGCGCCTGCGCTGCTGACGCTCGCCCCTTGATATGCTTTGAGAACGAAATCCGAAAGTTCACCTTCAGGTTCACCAGCCTGGGCATGGGTGCCATGCTGGCCTACGTTCATCATCGATGGGATCTGCACAGGCTGCTCATGCCGCACTTGTATGCGATGAAGTGGATCACCGCTATATTGGTTATTCTTGTGCTGGGATTCTGCGGTGACCTTGTTCTAAATTTTCCAGGTAATGCCGTACCGGTTGCCTGGGCTTTTGCACTTTTCTATCCACTGATGGGCATTGCTTCCGTCAGCCTCATCGCCCTGATGTATGTGTGGGAACCGAAACCAGCCCACTGGGTAGGTGTGTTCTTCACGTTCACCAGCGTTACCAGCTACAGTTGCTATCTCTGGCATCTCATCCTGCGTGACCAGGTTAAGCTATATATGGGAGATATGAATCAGTTTATTGCTGTTGGTATTTTCCTGGTGCTGAGCCTGATAGCAGGCGGTATTTCTTACAAGATCGTTGAGCAACCTTTCCTTCGGTTGCGTGATCGCCTAGCGAGCTGACGGATGTCCACGCGACTGAAAGCGATCGTCGGTACATCGGTGCTGGTGCTCGCCACAGTTGTGCTGGTAATGCTTGTCTATGAGTTACCAGCGGACTTCTCATTACCGTTGGTGTATTCAGGAGATGCGCTTGAGTGGTTGGTTGTCATTCAGGGTTCAGTGACAGGTCAGGGCTTGTCTCACTCGTTTGCACCCTTTGAGGTATCGGTTGAAACGCCATTGATCGTCAGCGTGTTAGGTGTGATCACGATGCCGCTATGGCTGTCACTGGTTCACTTCTTTTATGTGGTGACCGGAGAAGTCACCGCAGCAGTAAATTGGTATTTCTATACCGGTTATGTGCTCACCAATCTCTCAATGTTGGCGTTGCTCAGATACTTTCGAGTGGATTGGGCTTGGGCCGTTGCTGTCTCCGTAATCTTCTCCTTTTTGCCGTTTCACCAGTTCCGCAGTGTTTTTCATCTGCTGGATGCATCCTATTTTCTTGTGCCGCTTTATGTGCTTATTGTGCTCTGGTTGCTGGAACGGAGCCCATTGTTCTTTCGGCAGGGTCGATTTTCTCTAAGGGGGCGAAAGTCACTCGTAACGCTGGTGACTGTTCTGTGGGCAGGGCCGTCTTCAGCTTACTTTGCTTTTTTTGCCGCTATGTTTGCCGCCATTGCGGGAGTAATGGCATGGGCGAGGTTCAGGAACCTACAACACCTGATTAGCGCTGTGATTGTGGTTTCTCTGCTGGGGCTGTCCCTGGTCAAAACCTCATGGCCTCAAACACTTCATAAGGCGATTGATCCCAACTTTGCTGAAGCGCTGGGTCAGGTTAAACCTGGTCAACCCTTGAGCAGCTATGGTCAGGCGGAAGAGTTTGGATTGAAGGTTGTGCAATTGGTTTTGCCTGTTAATGGTCACCGGATAGAAGCCCTTGCAGACATGAAGGCGTTCTACAACGAACACAACCCGTTGGTGAATGAGAATCATACGGCTAGCCTCGGGATCGTTGGCGCTTTAGCGTTTCTCGGTTTACTGCTTGTTCCTTTTATGTCGGCGAATCGGCGTGGCGTGCTGAATAATCTGGCTCTATTGTCGATTGCTGGGGTGCTGATCGGATCGGTTGGCGGGTTCAGTTCCCTGGCGGCGCTGTTTTCAAACTGGCTGACGCCAGGTTCACAGCTAACGGAAGTGCGTTCTTACAATCGCATCAGTGTGTTTATTGCTTGCATGTCTTTGCTTGCGTTCGTGTTGGTGATGAGCTTGAAGACTCGTAGCTTGAACTCCTACGGGAATGCCGCGATAGCAGGCATCGTCACTGTGATTGCGCTGCTGGACATGGTCCCCGGGACCCGAGGACAACACCAGCTTTATTCGCCTTACTTTCTGAAGGATCAGGCTTTCTTCACTTCGCTCGAACAGTCATTGGAGGACAAAGCACGTGTACTGCAGGTACCGCTCGCTGTCCATCATCAGACCTACAACTACCAGGAAGCCTACGTACCCCAACTGCACACCAGCGGTATTGTCTGGTCGTTTGGCGCGGACGTGCAGAGCGAGCAGATGAACTGGTATCGGCAGACGTTACAGCTCACAGGATGTGACCTGAAAACACGATTGGTTGAATTCCGCTTCTCTGGTGTATTACTTGACCGTGCTTTAGCCGGGGATAAGCAGGCAGAGTACAACACTCAGTTGAACTGCCTGTCCCCACGATTCGAGAGTGAGGACAGGCGGTTTGTCTTCTATTCGCTTAAATAGGGAGATCCCATCTAACCAATTGGTTGGAGTACCTGACTCTCGTCCTGGGTCACCTGGGCTCGCAGTCGATTCCGCGCCCGGCTTATGACACGATCATAATGATCAACGCTCAAGCGCAGCGCATCGCAAATCTCAGGTTTGGTCTGCTCGTAAAGATAAAATCTTGAGAGTATCTGTCGGTCACGTTCAACCGTTAGCTTGTTGATCGAACCCGACAGGTGGTCGTGCTGTTCATCGCTAAGCAGTTCGTGATCAACAGATGGCGTTGCCGACGCAATGTCATCCAGGGCTTCACGTAGTTCCACCTGGTTATCCATCTTTCGAAGCCAACCGAAGTACATGTAGCGGGCGGTTGAGTACACATAGAGCGTTAACTTGTGCGGTTGGTTTATCTGATCCTCCCGCAGCTTGTTGATCACCAGGATTAACGCGTCGTGTGCCAGATCTTCAGCCCGATACGGGTCCTGAGTAAGGCGCGTTAGCATCAAAACGAGGCCACTGCGGTATTTTTCGATCAGTCTCTCTTCTGAGATTGAACTGCCGGTTGAGATGTCCGAGGCGAGCTGCGCTTCCTCGGAGTAACCCACTTCTTGAGCGAGTGCTTCCATTACTTCTTCCCTTTTGCTGGTATAGCAGGGAAGTAGATTTCAAGGTCCGTGCCAGCTTTGAAATACCATATAAATCAGTTAGATAGATTGCTTTGGCTAGTGCGCTTGTGTCGAGTCCAATGGACACCTGTCCACTGCTGTGGACAGTTTGGAGTGTGGATTATTTGTTAAGTGAGGCTGAGCGAGACTTCCTCTCGCCTGGGAACCTATTCGCTGTCGCGTTTCAGATGAAAGGTATTTATCAGGTTGTGAACGTGTGATCGGGAGAGGTTAAGTTCACGAGCAGTTCTACTGATATTCCAGTTCGTTTCAGCAAGCTTTTCTCGGAGTAGTTTTTCCTGGAAAGACAGTGTAGCCGCCTGGAAGTCTCCTGAATTGGAGAGACCGCCTTGTGCAGGTTCTTCAGGCAGATGTTCAATCTTGAGTTCATCATCATCTGAAAGCCTGGCCTTGATACAGGCACGTTCAATTGTTGAGTTGAGACCACGCATGTTTCCCTGCAGCGCAAGACTTTCGAGCGACGACATCGCAGCCTGGCTGATACGCATCGGGGGGAACTGATGTTTGTTTGCGCATTGATCCAGAAAAGCGTTCGCGAGAAGTGGAATATCAGATCGACGTTGCCCAAGCGTTGGCATGGTTAACTCGAACGTATTGATGCGAAAGTACAGATCTTCTCTGAAGCTGCCCTTTGTGACCTCTTCTCTCAGGTCTTTGTTTGTTGCGAACACCAGGCGCACATCGGCAGTCAGCAGGTCTGAGGAGCCCAAGGGATAGTATTGGCCCGACTGAATGAACTGCAGCAATTTTGCCTGTGATTCTAGTGGAAGTTCGCCGATCTCATCCAGGAACAGCGTGCCGGTGTTGGCTGCGGTGATCTTTCCAGTTACTGGTTGTGTTGCACTTGAGTGACCGCCGGGAACGGCACCAAAAAGTTCATTCTCTATCAGCGTTTCGGGCAGCGCCGCACAGTTCACCTCAACGAATGGCGCATTGCTCCGATTGCTGTTCTGGTGCATTAACCCTGCGAGCTGCGTTTTACCAGTGCCCGTTTCACCTAGTAGCAGTGTGGTTACGTCCAGCGGGGCAACCATCATGGCTGACTTAAGCACTTCGAGCAGCGCCTCACTTTCACCAACAACACCATCAAGTTGATACTGGTCTCGCAATGTCGCGAATGCATCTCGTGAATCCGCGCTACGCTCCTGCTCGGTCAACAGACGGTCTAGAAGCGGGGAAACATGAGTCGAGAACAGCTCAGCATCCAGCTGAATCTTTTCTGCATCATCTTTGAAGCCCCGGTCGCCTTGCAGGTACAGAACACCCTGGGTCTTGCTTCCGAAAAAGGGAACACACAACACAGATTCAATCGCGAGCCGTTGCACACTTTCCCTGGTCTGAAATCTCGGATCGATAAGGGCTGACGGTATTAAGATAGCCTCACGTGTACGGATCGCTTCTGCAATGATGCCGGTTGAAACCGTTTCCTGAAGGTTGGGAATTTCCTCATCCGGAATACTGATCGCCTGGTAAACGCTATTGCCGTTGGCATCGTTAACTTCAAGGTAAGCTTTTTCAGCATCAGAGATGTCGGCGATGAGCTTGAGTGCCGATGTCAGCGTTTCACTTAAGGGGACTTCTTCACCTTCCAGGTTGAGCAGGAGGTGATAGAAATCACGCTGGAACTGGATTCTTGCGGTGTCCATTTACTACTTCTTTCCCGATGGGCCTACGTTACCAGAACCCAATTTCGTCTCACAACCTGCTGTAGGACCTTTGTTTTTACTGGCTTTTCACAACTTTCACTGTATAAAGATTCCAGTGCGTTCATTGTCTTCTTCCCGTGCCTTGTGAGCGTTAGGAAGACAATAGCGATGGGCCAATTCTGGGACTGTTAACAAGTGCCAGTGGTTTTGTGAAATATTCACATTTTGTAAACGTGCCACCACCTACCACGACCGAGAGGCAATATGAACGAAACGCAATACATCAAAGCCCAGGCACACATGCATCATGCTTACTTCCTGGGTTTGCAGTTGATGGTGTCAGCGCACAATGACAAGAGCGTCATGTACGACTGGATGTTTCGTCTGTTTCGCCAGCAGCATCTCGACAAGTTCCTTTCTAGCTTCGACAAGCTTGGTGTAACCGGTGAGCCGGATGCAGTGGCCTGTGCGAAGTACCACGTCATGTCGAACTCGGTGGGCGGTGTGCCGGTTGAATACATGTACGAGTCGGATACCAAGGCCTGGGTGCGATTCCGATACCCGCGCTGGATGTATCACGGGCCAACCCTGTGTGGCCTGCCGCCCGAGGTAGGCCATGGTTTCCTGCGGGGCTGGTATGCCCACAACGGCGTTTCCCTCGAAAACCCTCGCCTGGGTTACGTCTGCGTATCAGAAGACCTGACAGGCGAGTTTGGTTTCTGCGGTTACTTTAAGGAATACGATCACGACCTGACTGATGATGAGCGCCTGCAGTTCAGCAAGGAAGAGATGCCGCCGCCATTCAAAGCAGAGGAGCAGCCACAACTGCCGAACAGTGAGTGGAACGAATCCCGCCTTGAAAAGGCAAACCGAAACTACGCGGTCGAGTACATTCGTAATGGCCTGGTGCAACTGGCAAGTGTGATTGGCGAGGAAGAGACGAGGGCGCTCGGCCGCAAGGCAGCACGCCTGATTGGCTTGCAGTACCTGAGAGAAACCCGGGAGATGATCGATGTAGCCGATGGTGATCTTGATACGGGCGCCGACTACCTGGTGAAGATGATGAGCGGCCTGGGGGATGAGTGCGAGGTAGCAAAAGATGCTGACGGTATTACTGTGTCGCAGACCGGATTACGCATCGTGCGAGGTTTACCTGCAGAAGATGCGAAGATCATCCTGGATTCCTGGTGCGATATCTGGACCGGCACAATGTCTTCGTTCACAGAAATGAAGAAGCTCGAAGCAGAAGTGTTGGAAGATCGGATAGAGTGGCGGATTACCACTCAAAGGGAGCGTTAAGCGGCGTTTTCCCGTGCGATGAGGCCGGATTCCTGCTCGATCATATGGCAGGCGTACTCGATGCAGCTGCCGCAGCCTGTGCCGAGACCCATTTCCTCTGAGATATCCTCAATCGACATACCGCGCTGCATGCACTCCTTGAGCTGCCTGCTATTCACGTTTTTGCACACACAAACAATCATGTCGATATCGATTCCTTTTGGATCTGACGTAGTGTAAATGAGAACGATTCGTAATTTCAAGTTTATTTGCAGTGTCAGGTGAGAATCGGAATGATTCTCAAGTCATTGATTTTAAAGAAAAAATATTGAAATCAGCAATTTCCCCTGTATGATTGGCCCAATCAGGCAGCCTGAAGCGCTTTGTTAAGTGTATTGCTTGAGGCTTGCCGCACCCATGACTGGCACGTGCATCCGTCACGCCCGATGCCAGAACGTTGTTATATAGAGTGTTATAGAGAAGGGAGTCACCATGAAAGGACAAGACCCGAAAGTTATTGATTACCTGAACCAGGTGCTCAAGAACGAACTGACCGCAATTAACCAGTATTTCCTGCATGCCAAGATGTTTGAGGACTGGGGGCTTGCAGGTCTCGCCAAGAAGGAACGCCACGAATCCATCGAGGAGATGGAGCACGCGGATAAGCTGATCGACCGCATCCTGTTCCTGGAAGGGCTGCCCAACCTGCAGGACCTCGGTAAGCTGTTAATCGGCGAAGATGTGGAAGAGATGCTGCGCCTGGACCTTGAGCAGGAAAACATTGCCTGCCCGGTGCTGCGTGAAGCGATCGCGTTCTGTGAAAGTGTATCCGACTACGGCACGCGTGAACTCTTTGAGGAGATTCTGCAGAACGAAGAAGAGCACATCGACTGGCTGGAAACCCAGCTTAGCCTGATCGAGAAAACCGGTGTGCAGAACTACCTGCAGTCTTCCATGGAAGGTGAGGTGTCCTAGTCTCCTTTCTTATCATCAACAAGGTAGCCGCGCTCGTCCCTGATCTCAGGGCCATTCACACGGGCGCGGCCATCGCCAAACTTCTCATCGCGTTCCTGCAGCGCACCTTTTAACCCTTTCTCCATTACCCGTTCACCAAAACCAAGGGCAGAGCGGGAGTTATGTCCACGCACATCGTTTTCAGCGGCCATGCGTTGCAGGGTTCGTGCGCCCATCAGTTCGAGACCCTGGTTGATGATGCGCTTATTGGCGGAAAGCAGATCCGGGTCGATCATCGCCAGGCGATCAGCCAGTCCTTCCACTTCACCTTCAAGGTGATCTTCCGGGACGGCTTTGAGAATCAGGCCAATCTGCTGCGCCTCTTCACCGGTAATCGTGTCACCGGTTAACGTCAGCCTTTTCGCCCACTGGGGCCCAACGTTATACAGCCACATATTGTTTGGGAGTGCGCCGAGATCTCGCGCAGGCGGGAAGCCGAACTTGGCAGTATCGGCCGCGATGATCATGTCGCACAGCAGCGCAATGTCTGTACCGCCTGCCAGGCAGTGTCCGTGCACCTGCGCAATCGACGGTTTATGCATATCGAACAATGTCATACGAAGCCGCTGACCTTTTTCCAATTGCCATGCATCATCGTCAACCGAACGCCCGCCACGGTATTTCTTGTCGGGATCCCGTACCCGCGAATACCCCTGGGTTGGCCTCGGGCCGGTCAGGTCATAACCTGCCGAGAAGCTTCGGCCCTGGCCCTTGATGATCACGCAGTGCACTTCTCGATCATCATCTGCTTCCCATAACGCCTCATTCAGCTCGTACAGCAGATCCATGGAAAGGGCGTTCATTTTTTCCGGTCGGTTCAGCGTGATGCGCGCACGCCCGTTTTCCACTTCATAGATGATGTTGTCGAATTCACTCATTGGTCGCTCTTCCCCTATACCGTGATTTGCTACAGTGATTTGCCTGCTTTGAGGCCCTCGATTTGTTCAAGACTTTTTTCGCGTGGTTGGCGGGTTAACCCAAACAGGTACGATTTACCGGTTTCCCCATCTGGCCCCTGGCCGACAACGTTATCTACCGCGAGTGCGATGTCCTCCGGCTTCATGCCTTTTTCGGCGAGTTCAACTGAAACACCACGCAACATTGGTGTATCGGTTGCGCCAAAACAGAGACCATTCACGCGGATGCCCCTGTCTTTCAGTTCCACGGCCCAGCTTTCTGTCAGTCGCAGTAGTCCAAATTTCGCCGCGTCGTAACCGGTTGCGGGTGCACCGGTGATCAGGAAGTCTTCCTTCACATGGTCCGTGAGGATATTGATGATGTTTGATCCTGGTGACATCAGGGGGACCGCCGCCACGGTGCAATAGTAGGCGCCCATCACGCAGGCACCCATGGCAGTTTCAAATGCGTCGGTTTGCGCAGCCGGGTCTGCTGCGGTGAGCGATGTGTCATTCCACACCGCTGAGTTGTTAATCAGGATATCAATGTGATCGTAAGGCAGACTGTTAAACACCGCCTCTACTGCGAGACGGTCTCCGACATCACAGTGGATTGCATGGCAAGTCCCGCCCGCTGCTTCCACCAGCCGCTTTGTCTCTGCATTTTCTTTGTCATCGACGTCGAGTGCGATGACGGCGCCACCATCTTTGGCAACATTGATAGCAAGCGCGCGGCCGATGCCGACGGCGCTGCCCGTTACAAAACCAACCTGGCCCGACATGTTGTCTCCTGGCAATGTTTGCACCCGACCATAACATCTCTCATGATGAGATGTCGGCAGGATTACATGTGGTGAAAAACATGGCTGCAATCATCAATAACAGCGCTAACAACACCCATAAGAACAATAAGGATCTGCAACCGGGCGGCGGGTATCAGCTGCCTGCTGAAGCCTATTTTGATGAAGGCTGGCTTGACCGCGAAAAACGCGAACTCTTTCCAGCCAACTGGAACTTCATCTGCACGGAAAGCGATATCAGCGAACCAGGCAGCTACCTCGCAACAGAAGTAGGTCATTACCCCATCATCGTGTTGCGCGATGAAGCAGGCGAGCTCCGGGCTTTCCACAATATCTGCCGGCACCGCGGTGCACGCCTGCTTGAAGATACTGGCAACTGCTCGCGGATTGTCTGCCCTTACCATAGGTGGCAGTACGGCCTTGATGGCTCGCTGCAGAACGCACCCCAGGCTGACAAAGAGTTACCGGATATGAACAAGGCCGATTGGGGGTTGATGCCTGTGCCCGTCGAAAGCTGGATGGGCATGGTGCTGGTTAATCCTGATGGCAAGGCAGGGTCGCTTGAAGACTGGCTCGGCGACCTGAAAGGTTACATGGATGTGTTCAGAGTCGATCAGCTCACTGAGCTTGCCCAGGGCGAATACACCTTTAATGCCAACTGGAAGTTTTACATAGAGAACCACATCGACTGGTATCACCTCTGGTATACGCACGCACAAACGCTTGGTTCACTTGATCATCACAAGGGCTACTATCACCAGTTGGGCAGCCACTGGGTGTCCTATGAACCATTTAAAGATCCGGAGCGTGCGGATCCTTTTAAATCACTCGAATGGCTGGACGATGAAGCGCGCCTGAATGGCGCCCACCTGATGTTTCCGAACCTTGCGTTGTTCTCCGGTTCAAGCTGGTTTGGCATCGGGCACCTTGTCCCTGACGCGCCAGACCTGACCCGCATGCAGTATCGTTTTTTCGCGCTGGATGGCCAGGACCCGACACTCTTTCTTGAAGGCTTCAAGCAAGTGACGCAGGTTGAAGACGCCGAGATGGCAGCGCGACTCCAGTCGACGGTGCGGTCACCCGCTTTCAATGTTGGGCCGCTCACCCAGAACTACGAAAAACCCATTACCGAATTCCACGACAATTACCTGAAGTATGTCAGCATTCCGACACGTACCTGATCACCTTATTGGCGCCTGGCGCCGCGAATCCATGCAGGTGGAAGATGATCCGCCTTTTGAAGACAGTCACGTCATCTGGTTACAGGCGCGCTCCTTCTTCGCCGATATCCGGACGCCGCTGCCGGGCCAGGAAGCAGGGCCTGAAACCTTCGGTGGGACCATTGAATGGCTGGACCCGCACCTGACTTTTAATCACGATCTTGACCTCACCGGCAACTTTGCTGCCGACAAAGGTGAGCTGTCTTTTGAGGATGATGCCCGCTGCCGGATGATCGAGAAGGGCAGTGTTGATCTCGGCAAGAAGGTGCTGCACTACCAGGAGGTATGGATCAGGGAGTCTGAAATGAATCCGGCTTACCGTGTGCTTGGCTACCTCGATAAAGGTGAGCTGCAGGCGCTGCTTGTGACAGTGGATTCCTGGGGAATACTACTGAAAAGGGGTTCTGAGTTAGCAAGTACTTACTTCGTGGTAGATGGCGGAGAGCCCAAAGCGGTCGCCAGCATCGGTGAGCAGCCGCTCTTTTCAATCCCCGAGCTGTCGCCTGGGGAGACAATCGAGATCGACGGCCTCAGCTGGGAATGCCTCGAAGCCGGCTGACACGCTGGCTGACCACGGCGAACATCACAAACGATATAAGACAGCCTGAGAGCAACTGCAGACTCATGCCGGTGAACCCAAGACTGATAATAAGAGGTGCTGCGACGGCAGGTCCCATCGCGGCGCCGAGCATTTGTGCAGCGGGGATCACGGCAACATAGCGGCCGGTTTCGTCGGCCATGGCGATGCTGTTCATGGCGAAAGGCAGACTGAAGTTCCATGCGGTATTAAAAAACAGTATCGCCGCGAAGAAGAGCACAAACCCGTCAGCAAACCATAGCGTGCTGGCAAACAGTAACATCCCCCCTAGTGAAATCGTCAGTGCGTTTCTGACATCTATCCGGTCTTCAAGGTAACCGGCAAGGAAAGACCCCACGGCACTCAGCAGCAGGCTGAGCGAGACCGCAACACCTGATTCCTCTGGTGACAAACCAATGTTGTTGCCAGCCCTTTCAAGGAATGCCCACGTGCCGTTCAAACCAAGGAAGTAAACAGCAAAGGCGGCGAGGCCAATCCAGGCAAAACGATGGATACCTTTTGCTGTGTCT
Source organism: Pseudomonadales bacterium (assembly GCA_963921285.3). Taxonomy (GTDB): domain Bacteria; phylum Pseudomonadota; class Gammaproteobacteria; order Pseudomonadales; family Azotimanducaceae; genus UBA9659. The sequence goes on along the minus strand of CAWUFD020000015.1, from coordinate 1,864,494 downwards.
TCACCACCGAGTGAATAGGTGGGTGCCGCAAAAGTGATGGTTGGTGCGAGGACAACACCAGTCATCGTCAGCACTGCAAGCAGGTAGAACATCGCCTGGGTACCGTAGGCAGGTACCAGCCAGGCAGGGCCAACCATTGAGATGGCACCTGAGGTGATCACCATAAACGTGACTGAGAGTGAAAATGCCTTTGTTGGATTATCTTGCGCCGCGAGACCAACAAGGATCGGCGCGTACATGGCGCCGCCACCCGCACCGGCAATCGCAAAGCAGACCACCATACTGTTGTAGCTTTCGCTCATCGGTGCATATGTCATCGCAATGGCGTACACGAGACCACCCGCGATCACGGCATAGCGTCGATTTACCCGGGTGATCCAGAAGAATGAACTGGCGAGGCTCGCAAATGAAAGCAGCAGTCCTGCCGATACCAGGTTGCCAAGCTGCACCTCATCGTAGCCGTAGCCACCTGCGATAGCGCCGATCATGACCGGCTGCACATTAAAGAAAAGTGCGCCAAGCGCAGAAAGATAGGCCAGACCATAGAGGTTGAGTGTCTGGTTGGCTGTCTCGGCTGTGTTGTTCAAGGGCGTTTTGAGAATGTACTGCTTGTTGGTTCGCCATGCGGCTGGTCGTGCCGGGGACTCCGGTGACCGCATATGTCTCGGCATAGTGAACCAATTGAGGCTGGATTGACACCTACAACCACAGCAAAAAGCCCCCCAAGATTGACGCTGTATAGATGTCGAATTGCTATCACGAGCCATCTGTCAGGCGATACAACCGCCCAAAACCACAAAAAATCTCGAAAAATAGTGAATTTCTTCATATAAAATATCCAATAAAAACAATTAGATAAAGAAAATCTCAAAAATATTCAAAATATTTTTCACTTTTTATTGAGGTATTTAGTCTTTCGTACGTTACAATCCTCGGCCACAGCGGATCACGGTAATCGGGCCGGTGCCAGCCGCTCGAGCAGGTGATCCCGGGGGACGAATGCTGCAACGCAGCATTCGCTATCAAACTAGATAGTGGGGACTATTATGTTTAAGACAAACCTGCGTGGCGGCACGCTAGGTGCGTTGACCGGCGCTATCCTTCTTTCTTCTTCGATTTATTCCATGCCTTCGTTTGCACAGGATGATGTCATTGAAGAATTGGTAGTGACGGGTTCACGCATCAAGCGCGACGCCGGCTCATATACGGGTCCCATGACCACCCTTCTGGGTGAGACGGTGACTCAAAATCCAAACTACTCCCTGAACGACGCGCTGCTGGAAATGCCAGCAATCGGTTCGCAGGGAACTTCAAGAAACAACTCAAACGGTGGTCGGGGTGCAAACTTCTCCGGTATCCACCAGCTCAATCCGGAAAGGACGCTCACCATTTTTAATGGCAGGCGTGCGGTGCCAACCATTCGTGACTCTCTTGGTCTCGGTGTTGATCTGCAGTCCTTCCCGGTCAACATGATTGATCGTGTTGAGGTACTCGCTGACGGTGCATCGTCCATTTATGGTTCTGATGCAGTTGCTGGTGTGATCAACCTCATTCCAAAAACGGACTTTGACGGTTTTGAAATCTCTGTCGGTGCGGGCTCTCCATCTGAAGATGGTGGTGACCACGTTGACGCTGGTGTGCTGTTTGGCATCACCGGTGATCGCGGTTTCTTCACCGCCGGTCTGACCTATGTGGACGACGGTGATGTCGACTTCCAGGAACGCGACTTCTCACAGATCCCGGTACTCGGTCAGTTTGTTGCCGGTGGCAACACGCTGACACTGGTCGGTTCAGGTATTCCTCCGGAAGGTCGCGTACTTGAGCCAGGTGCGGGCATTCTGTTCAAGCCTGATCCCACCAACGGTGCCAGCTACCAGAACTACGATACGTTCTGTCTGGGTGGCGGTCCCGGCAGTGACGGTTCCGGCAGCATTGACTGTATCCTGAACCAGGGCCACCGTTTTAACTACAACGACATCGCAACCGGCGTTTCACTCATCAACGAAAACCAGGCCGTGAACTTCTCTGGTCTGGGTGAGTATGAGTTTGAAAACGGCGTAACGGGTTACATCAACGTAAACCTTGCACATCGTGAAGGTCGACTCAACTTTACACCGCTGCCTGTCCAGGGTGCGGCTGGTCGTTTCACTGACCTGATCCAGGTACCGCTGAACCATCACCTGTTACCAGCGGATGCGCTTGGCGTGATCCAGGGTGCACGTGATGCAAACTGTGCAGCATTGCCACCTGGCGATGCACAGGACGCCTGTCTTGCAAACCCCAACTTCCAGATGAGCTGGCGTGGTCTTGATGCGGGTCCCCGTACTTTCGACTATGACAGCGACACCATGCAGGCCACTGTTGGTTTCCGCGGCGTGTTTGAAAACGACTGGGAATGGGACGTCTGGTTTACTGCCGGTCGATCTGAACTGTTCGAAATTACCAACGGTCAGTTGAACGTGGGTAACCTGCAGATTGCAGTGGATGCAGCGGCATGTTCGCTGATCGCTTCATGTCCGAAAGATGCGGCGGGTCTGCCGACTCTGAACATCTTTGGCCGAAGCCCCAAGACCCAGGCCGAGATTTCCTACATCACCTTTGATGACGAGACTCGTACCGACTACGACATGATCCACTTTGCGGGTACCTTGTCCGGTGAGTTTGGCGACCTGCAGGGCGGCCCGATCGGAGTTGCACTTGGTGCTGAATATCGCCAGGAGCAGGGCGGCGTGAAAGTTTCCGGTATCGTCCAGCTGGGTGATTCCGGTGGTAACTTTGCTGAGCCCACCAGCGGTGAATACGACGTAAGCGAGATCTATGCGGAATTCTCATTCCCATTCCTGTCAGGTGAAGCTGGTGCGGAAGAGCTCTCCATGGACGTTGCGCTGCGCTGGTCCGACTATGACACCTTCGGTGATGAATCCACCTACAAGGTTTCATTGATGTATGCGCCTATCGATACCCTGAAGTTCAGGGGAACGGTTGCAACTGGTTACCGCGCACCAAACATCCTTGAGCTGTTTGGCGGTACTGCTGACACCTTCCAGAGTGTGGTTGATCCATGTACTGCGCCGATTGGCGATCCGAACGTGCAGGCCAACTGTACTGCTGCTGGTGTACCAGCAGGCTTTGTGCAGCCAGCTGCACAGCTGAAGATCTCAGCTGGTGGTAACCCGAACCTCGATGCAGAAACATCTGACTCGTTCTCGTTCGGTGTTGTATGGGAGCCTGACTTTGCTTCCCTGCGTGTAGCTGCTGACTGGTATGACGTTGAAGTAGAAGATGCGATTGGTAACCCCGATCCCGTTAACGTCATCACAGCGTGTTACAACAGCCCCGGCGGTTCACTTTCTGCGGCTGACTGTGATCGTATCGGTCGTGGTCCTGCGGGTGACGTGGTTCGTTTTGATCTCCTCAACGAGAACCTGGCAACCATCGAAACCAGCGGTCTTGACCTGGATGTGGTTTACAACCTCAGCACCGACATGGGTGACGTTGAAGTGAACTGGCTCGTCAACTACCTTGATGAGTGGAAGCAGACAACAGGTACTGGTGTGGTTGAAGATCGCACCGGCAAGGCAGCCGGTCTGGTATCCGACTGGGCGGCTTATCCTGAAATCCGCTCCAACCTCAGCGTACGCCTGATTCGTGACAGCTGGTGGGTTGGCCTCACTTATCGTTACCTCGATGAGATGGAAGCAGTGGACGTGATTGGTCTTGGCACACTTGAGCCAGAGACTGACGCAATGCACTACGTTGATCTCGACGGTGGTTTCGATATGGGCGCATGGCGCTTCACTGCCGGTGTACAGAACGTGTCTGACGAAGAGCCTCCATATGTAACTGACGTATCTGCAAATACTTCAGCTATCTATGACTTCCTCGGCCGTTTTTACTACTCACGAGTGAGCTATACGCTTCAGTAAAATGTAGCCGTTCTGGCAAACGGTGAAGGAAAAGGGCCTCGATTGAGGCCCTTTTTTGTTGCAACGGGTCTATAGTTGTCAGTGGAAGCGTAGAACCTTCGCAGTCGACTTTAAGAACCTAATTTGCAGAACGAATTTACGAGATAACAGGCTGGGCCAGACAGATGCCGTTTCGGACATCGCTCAAAATGCTTGTTGCAGCGGCCGCACTGGCGCTCACCACCGGCTGCGTAACCACCCCCAACGTCATCCTGCATGATGAAGGTGCCGCGCGTCTCGATGCTTTGCTTGAAGGTGTGACGACAGGTGCGCCAGCTGACACCACGCTGCATCTCAGTGATGAGGTACTGACCGTCCTGGATGAACGTATCGACCCCTCCTGGAGCCAGAATAAACGACTGCGTGAACTGCGCTCGTTTCTCTTCAGCGAAGGCGGACTCGACATTACTTACGATGCTGAAGAGACCAAGACCGCGTCAGAAACCTTCACATCCAAGACTGGCAACTGCCTGTCCCTGAGCAATCTGTTTGTGGCGTCAGCGCGACACATTGGTCTCGACTCCAGATTTCAGCTGGTTTCCATCAGGCCGACCTGGGATCACCAGGGTTCGACCATGATCCGCTACGAACATATTGTCGCCTACGGCGAGATCAATACACGCGATGAATACGTCATCGATTTCCTGCCCGAGTTTTCAACCAGCGATAGTGAGGTGGAGACAATTGATGATGTGACGGCGCTGGCACACTACTACAATAATCTTGGTGCGGAAGGCGTGGTGAACGGCCAGTACGATTCGGCCATTGAAAACATCCTGCGTGCGGCCAGCCTGAAGCCGGACTACTCGGATGCCTGGAACAACCTTGGTGCTGCCTTCCGGCGCAAAGGGGAGAGCGAATTGGCAGAGTTGAGTTACAAGCGTGCCCTCGCGATCAATCGCAATAACTATTCGGCGCTTGGAAACCTGACGCAGTTTTATATCTCAGAAGATCGCGGCCACGAGGCAGCGCAGTTCGTGCGTCGGGCCAATCGCTACTACGAGCGTAATCCGTACTTTCATTATTACCTCGCCCAGTTGCACTACCACGCGCATGAGTTTGGCGAGGCAAGGGACTTTCTTAACGCCGCAGTGCGGTTAAAACGGGATGACCCGAACTTTTACGATGCGCTGGCCGACGTAAACACACGGCTTGGTTATCGTACCGAGGCGCGTGAAGCCGAAATTCTTGCCGAGCGTGTGAGAGAGAAGCGCGCGCGGGAGCGCGGCGTCACCGATCGTGCTACAAGGGTTCGCTGGACCCAGACGATTCAGTGGTAGACCTGCGGTCACGCAGCGCGGTGAGTATCTCCTCGTGGCGGGTCCGGGTCAGTTTGTAGTGTGAATAACACCATAACGATATCACCGCGAATGTGGCGACGAAGGGGCCGAACAGCAGGCCCAGGTTGGTAATGGTTTCGGGTGGGATGTCAGCAGCCGTCTGGATTTCAGTGCCGCGGGGCCATGAGATAACGTCCAGACCCACACCACCAATAAAGTTGCCGAAGCCAGAGGTGGCCTTGCCTGAAAAGGATATGGCACCAAAGAAGATGCCTTCCTGGCGTACACCGGTTTCGTATTCGTGTTCGTCCGCAACGTCCGCCATCATTGATCCAAAGGAAATGAATGCCTGTTGCAACAGGAAGCCCTGGGTGAATTTCATGGCGGTTAAGGTATAGAGCAGCGTCTCAGTGTGGTTCTCCGGGAAGGCATCCATGAGTCTCAAGGCGACTGGTGTCAGTTGAAAAAATGCCCAGGCGCCTGTGCCGAGGATCACGCCGAATTTCTTGTCGGTGTATTTGTGCAGGGTAGAGGTGAAGAACGCACCGATGATCAGGCCGCCGATCTGGAAGACCTGCAGGATCAGCATTTCCTGTCCTGTCAGTTCCCAGAAGTACTGGTACATGTAGAGATCAAGCGCGTTGTTTACCCCGGCCATGATGAAGACGATCAGCACACCGAAGAACAGCCACCTGAACGACGCGTTGGAGAAGGCTTCTTTCACCTCACCCACCAGGCGAGAGCCAATACCACCGGCAGGTTTTTCGTTTGGCACCGACAGGTGAGGCACTTCCTTTTGTGTGCCAATGGCGCTCCACCAGATGGTGATCACCATCAGAACGCCCAGGGTCAATGCGTAAGGCGCATAGTTTTCAGTTGCCAGGCGCCCGCCGTTTTCATCAGCAAAAAAGTAGCCGAGACCAATCACAGATGCAGCCGCCGCCCCGAACGTACTGAAGAACTGCCGGAACGCAACGATGCGTGTGCGTTCCTGGAAGTTCTCGGTCATCTCGGCGCCAAGTGCAAGATGAGGGACGTGATAAAGCGTCATTGCAGCCCGGGTCAGCACGGCAAACCCGGTCAGCCAGATAAACAGTCCCCACTGGCCGAGATCTTCAGGTGGCGCAAACAGTCCGAAGAAAGCCAGTGCCAGCGGAATAGCAGACGCGTACATGAATGGGTGGCGGCGACCGAAACGGGATTTGAAATTGTCTGAGAGTGACCCCGCCAGCGGGTCGGTGACCGCGTCAAATAACAGCGCAATAAAGAGTGCGGCGCCAGCCAGGGTGCCTGACAGGCCCAGCACCTGGTTGTAATAGAAAAGGACAAAGAGTGAGAAGCTGGTGTTCTTCAGCCCCTCGGCAAACTGGCCAATACCGAATGCAAACTTGCTGGAGAACGGGACTATGCGGTCGTTGGTCATGCGGAGCTTCAGATTAAAGGCGCAGTGTATATGAATACGGGGGGTATGAGGTGGTGGATCGGCGTTTATTGGGGTCGTTGTGTCGTGTGGTCGGTGGTTCGCGGGACCCAGATCTCTCGGCTGCGCTCGAGATGACGCCGTCATGTCGACCGGGTCACGCTGACCGGAGCGAAGCGTAGCAGAGACATCTCAACCCCAAACCCATGCTAAAATCCGCGCCATGCAAGCCCTCAGCCGAGAAGAAATACTCTCCGCTTTCCCAGACAACGAAGAAGACTTGGTGGTCCCTGACTATCTGTCTGATCTGCCGTGGGATTCGCTCGACTACCTTGGTTGGGTTCATCCCTCCGGTCATCTCGGCTACGTGGTGCTGGAGTCTCCCAATGACGGCAGTATTCGCGGCATCAAGATGCGGCGTGCTCGCCGCCGGTCAAAGAAGAATCGCATGGAGATGTGCTCGTGGTGTCATCATGTGCACAAGTCTGATGGCACGGCGATGTTCACGGTTTCTGTGAAAGGCAGTGAAGGCCGGCACACGCTAGGTAACGTGATCTGCAAGGATCTGGACTGCAGCCTGAGGATTCGCAACCTCGTGCAGCCTGACAGTTATATGAAGGAAACGTTATACCAGCCGGCAAAGGTGTGGCGGATGCAGATGACGATGCATCGGTGGCTTGGTCGGGCTAACCGGATCTAACGACGCACTCCGCTGCTAGTCGAACTCGCCTCTTTCCATCGCCTCGTACAATCGTTCCCGGTCCCGGTGAAAACGTGTTGCTGCCCAATAGAATAGTGGAATTGCTGTTGCTGAGAGCGCGGTAAACACCAGCAGCGTCTTTGTGTAAGGCTCTTCGACACCCTGCGCAATCAGGTAATCAATCATTACGCCGGAGAAGGTGATCCCCAGCGCCAGGCCGATCAGGTTCAGCGTCAGCAGGTAGAAGGCCACTACCGTGGAGCGAATCCTTGGTGGCGTGAGTTCCTGTACTGTTGAGAACGTTGGGCCGTAAAAGCTGCCTAGCTGGAAGTAGGCACAGAAGATGGCGAACCAGAAGAACCACGAGTTGGGGTCCACGATCCGGTAGAGGAAGCCGATGGGGACGAGGAACAGCATGATGACCACCAGGAACATCGGGCGTCCGCTCTTTCGGTTGTGCTGCCACCAGTCACTACCGAGGCCGCCAAACAGGTTGCCCAGCACGCCGCCTGCAACACCAACCCATCCGGTCATCTGCGCGATGTATGCTCGCTCGAAGCCACGCTCCTGCACGTACCAGAGCTGATCAAAAGCAGCTGCGCCAAGGATAAAGTGTGTTGCGATCCCGCCTGCCATGGTCAGCATTAACGCCGGTGACGACTTCAGTACTTTGAACAGCGTCTTTGCGATGTTGATAAAGCCCGGCTTTTCGACGGTGCCGTCCGGCGATTCGACAAGATGTTTGCGCGGCGTCTCTTTCACAAACAGCATCACGATAGCGAGCGCGACGCCGATCGCACCGAGTGCGTAAAAACAGTTGCGCCAGCCGATCGCTGGCCCCAGGTAGCCGGCAATCAAAAGACTCACACCGACGCCAATCGGTACACCCATATAGTAGAAGCCGGATGCAAACCCGAGTTTTGATTGTGGGAAGCGATCCGCCAGCATCGACATGGCGGTAGGGGTGAGAACAGATTCACCCACGCCAATAAACATGCGCGGAATCGCGAGGGAGACAAATCCTTTGGCAGCACCTGACGCGGCGGTCAGGATGCTCCAAAGGGCAAGACCAAATGCCACCAGTCTTGGCCGGTGCACCATGTCCGCGAGGGCGCCCATGAAGAGCCCCATGATTGCGTAGAAGGTGATAAAGACGAGGCCGGTGAGCAGACCGAACTCTGTGTTGGTGAGCTGCAGGTCCGGCACGATGAAGTTTGCGAAGCTCGCCAGTAACTGGCGGTCCACAAAGTTCATCACATTGAGAATAGTCAGGAAGCAGAGAAAAACGTAGTGACGTATCTCAACAGTCTCGTCGTTGCTGATAGGTCTCTCCTTTTTGTAATTGTTCGTAGACCTTCTGTTGGTATCAGACTACAGCTAAATCCCTGATATCTTTACCCGATTCTACCTGAGAGAGCAGTTCGTGCGTGCGCTCTGCACCTTCGGCTTTGCCGAACAGGTAACCCTGGATCGCTTCGCAGCCGAGGCTCTTCAGGTATTCCAGTTGCGGGTCGGTTTCGACACCTTCGGCAATCAGGTCAAGTTTCAGGCCTTTCGCCATGGCGACAATCGCGTTAACGATACTGGTGCCCTCATCTGAAACGTTGATCGAGCTGACAAACGACTTGTCGATTTTCAGTGTGTTGATCGGGAACTGCTGCAGGTAACTGAGCGATGAATAACCCGTACCAAAATCATCAACGGCAATTTTGATGCCCAGTGTGGTGAGCTTGCGCAGCTTGCGGATCACCTGCGCCATGTCGTTCATGATGATGTTCTCGGTGATCTCCACTTCGAGCGCCGCACCGGGAAGGCCGTACTTGTCGAGCGCTTCAACAATCTCGGAAATAAAGGAATCCTGCTGCACCTGCAATGCAGAAAAGTTGATCGAGACTCGTGCATTGGTCAGTCCTTCTTCGCGCCAGTGTTTTACATCGGCAAGCGCGCGGTCCAGCACGTAGCGACCGAGCTCAAGGATCAAGCCGGTCTCCTCGGCGATGGGGATAAAGTCGCCGGGATAAATCAGTCCCCGTTCGGGATGCTCCCAGCGGATCAGCGCCTCAAAACCCACCAGTTTTTCGGAGGTAGCAGCAACCTGGGGCTGGTAACACACCTTGATATCGTCGGTGGTGAGCGCCTTGCGAAGTTCTCTTTCGATAGTAAGGCGGGCATTGGATGCTTCGTTCATGGACGTGTCGAAGAACTCGTAGCCGTTCTTGCCGTTGCCCTTTGCCGCATACATCGCGAGGTCAGCAGAGGCGATCAGCGTTTCGATGGTCAGGCCTGAATCAGGATACATGGCGATACCGATACTGGACGTGACGTAGAGGTCGTGATCATCCACGGTGAACGGCTCTTTCAGCTCCGCGAGGATCTTGTCCGCGATGATGGAAGCATCACCTTCATCGTGGATATTCGGCAGGAACAGCGCAAATTCGTCACCACCAAACCTGGCCAGGGTGTCACCTTTACGCAGGCAGTTTTCCAGTCGCTGTGAGACGGACTGCAGCAATCGATCGCCGATAGCATGACCGAGGGTGTCGTTAACCCACTTGAAACGGTCGAGATCAAGGAACATCACCGCCAGTTTCTGCTTGTTCCGTACAGCATGGGTGATAGCAAGGTTAAGGCGATCTTCCATCAGCGCGCGGTTTGGCAGTCGCGTCAGCATGTCGTGATAGGCCTGGTAGTTGATCATCTCCTGGGCCTGTTTCTTTTCTGTGACATCCCGGGCTACACCGTAGGTCCCCTCAATAGGACCGTTTCCATGAATGGTGCTGTTGTTGAGATCTATCGACATAGAGGTCGTGTCGAAATAGCGGAACTCCGCATCATCGCTGCACTTCAGTTTCAACTCAACGTTGCGTGACTTGCGCTGGCCGGAGCGACGCTCCGTGAATACGTACTTCGCCTGGTCCTTGCTCTGGCTGGCAACAAGCTTGGAATAATGTTCGCCGATCAGTTCGTTCTTATCGAATCCAAGCGACTGATACACGGTATCGTTCAGGAACGTAAACCTGCCTTCCTTGTCGAGCATGAAGACAATGTCCGGTGAGTGGTCAACAATAAACCGGTGCAGGTGTTCTGATTCCTCGAGCTTGTGATGGATGGTCTGGTTGGCCAGCTCAAGCTGCTTTTTGTTTGTCGCGTTTTTTACCGTGGCGAGGAGTTCGTCCGGCACGTAGGGTTTCTTCAGGAAATCGTAAGCGCCTTTTTTCAGTGCGCTGCGAGTGGATTCGAAATCCGTGTTGCCACTCACCACAACAATCTTCGTGTGAATCGCCTTGTCGATGACGTGATCGATCACTGAATAGCCGTCCCCGTCGGGCATGCTGAGATCGAGGAGAATCGTGTCGTAGGCGTTCTCGTCGAGCATCCGGGTGGCTTCGTTGCCACTTCTGGCAGTACTCACCTCGTAGCCCGACAACGACATGAGCTCGCTCAGGCTGTCGAGTTGGCCCTGCTCGTCATCGACGATCAGGACGGTGTTACAGATTTGTGCGTCAGTGAGTGCATTCATAGCGTTACCCGTCTGTTACAAATTGTGGGATGTTGATTCGAAACTGTGTGTTGCCAGGGCGGGAGCGGTAGCTGACCTGCCCGCCCGCGGCTTCGATGATGTTCTTGACGACGCTGAGCCCCTGGCCTCGTTCGATGGAGGCAGCAGGCTTGGTGCTGAAACCAGCGACAAAGATGTCCATGCCCTGGTCAATGCCAGCGCCCGTATCAGTAATGCAGATCTCTGCGTGCGGCGTGCCTGCGAGCATCAGGTCTGAGAAGCTCTCTATACGGATGACGTCACCCTCGCTGCAGGCATCGGCTGCGTTCTGCAGTAGATTGGTGATGACCTGTTTCAGGTCGTCGCGGCCCATGGCTGCCATGGGGTTATGATCGCCCAACGACTCTGTAAAGGTGAGGTCTGGCTGTGAATTGCGATACAGCCGGATAAGGTCGCGCAGGGTAGCGTTGATGTCGCAGTGTTCACTCGAGCTTGTGCTGACCGACTCGATATCACGGAATCGCTTGATGATGTCACTGACCCTGAACAGTTCTTCTGAAATGGTGTTGATGGTCTCAATCGCATCACTTTCTTCACCAAGTTTCAGGCTGAGCACTTTCAGGTAATTCTGCACAGTTGAGAGGGGGTTGTTGGCCTCGTGGATGATCTCGCGTGCAAGCTGCTGTACCTGATCTGCCTCAAGCAGCGGTCTGTCATCAGTCTGTTGTTGCTGAACTGCAAAAGTAGCGATGTCCTGGAAATAGGCGAGCTGCCCAGCGGCCAGCTGCGAAAGTGAGTTACCAGCTGTTCCCAAGAGCATCACAATCTGGGGATCTTGCTGATCGGTCGGGATCGCGATGAGGCCTGAAGCACCCATGGCGTCACGGATTTTTTCATCGATCACCGACAGACTGACAGTGTCGCTGGTTAGGATCTCCTGTTGTATCGCGCTCGCGGTAACAAGGGTGTGTTCTGACGTCAGTGTGGTTTCGCCATCCGAATAGGCAGGGCCTTCCCGATAGAAGCAGCGCAGCCGGTTGATACCCAACAGCTGTTGGGCGAGCAGAGTGAGACCCTGTGTGTTGCCAAGCTGCAGGCAAAGATTGCGGGTCGACCGTTTCAGCAGAAGCCGGTTGTGTAACGTCTCGAGGTTCTCGTCGATCGCGGGATCTTCATCCTCTTCCAGCAACGGGACCTCAAGCAGTTTATGAGAACGTGCCGGATCAACCTGGAACAACCTGGACAGAGCCTGCGACGGTTCGATATCTGTTGCTGCGCGAATCTCATCTAATTGGCAGGCAGCGGCGATAATCCTGGTGAGGTCGCCCAGTTCGTAAAGATGTGTCAGCGGACGATCAAAGTAGGTAAGGGCATCGCTTGTCATCTCATCGCGTGCGACGTAACTGGTGCCAACAAGCTGGGCAAGCAGGTAGGCGCGTTGTGGTTCTGGATAGTCGATTGCTTCAGCGATGAGGCGGGCGGCAAGTGCGCGGCCGGGGATTGCAGCCTGTCCCCTCGGTTTGGCCGTGGCCTCAGCAATAATCAATTCCTGAAGCTGTTCCGGTGTGATGTTGGATGACCAGTTTTCAATGTCATCGCCTGTCGAGAACGTCTCAAGACAGGTCACCAGCAGGGAGGGTTCCGCCTCAATGGCGCGAGTCCATTTTGCGATATCTGTATCACCGGCATCATACAGATAGAGCAGTTTTGTGAGGGTCTGGTGCCTGGTGGAGTTCTTTCGACCCACTTCCGTCCGAATTTGCAGGGTAGCTTCTGCAGGCGCCATCGGACAATTCTAGATTGATACTATTTTATAAACAATGACTTATAGGAGTTTTTTAATACGTTTTGGAGCTATGCGCATGTAAACCAATGAAATTGCTCTACTGCGCTCAAGACTCCCGCCAATCGAGGTAAGCATCAATCAGTTCGATCATTCTCTCACGGCCGAAACTGGGTTCGTGGCCGCCATGGACGACGTTCACGGGCAATTCGCGCAGCCGCTTCATTGTCTTTATGTAGTCGGGGATGTCGGAGTCCTCAAGTTCGTCCAGTAGCTCCCCGTCATACAGGGCATCGCCGGAGAAAAGTGTTCCTGATGACGCATCCCACAGTCCCATACTGCCCGGCGAATGGCCTGGCAGATGGAACACTTCAAAGTGCCGGTTGCCGAGATCGACAACGTCGCCCTCATCAAGCGCGCGGGTCACAGAGGTCTCCCGAATCCGATATTCATCAATATTGAAGCTGCCTCCAGGAACAGCGCTCACAAGATAATCCTGGAATGTCTCATCGCGCAGCGCGTCCTGGTAAGCACGCGGGAAGTCATCCACCTTCAGCCAACAGAACTCGTCGTAGTTCTGCATTCGTGGCGCTTCGACCCGGTGCATCAGGCGTTCATCAAACTCGTGCAGGCAACCGACATGGTCGTAGTGAATGTGCGTCGCAAGTGCCATCACCGGTTTGTCGAGCAGGTCGCTGATTTCATCTTTAAGTGAGGCGACCCCAAGACCGGTATCGATGAGCAGGTACTTGTCTCGCCCGCGGATCAGGTAAATGTTGCAGCGTAAAAACGGATGGACATGCGGCTCGTAAATCAGCGTGATGTCGTCACTGAGATTTTTTCGTTCGTACCACTTTTCAGCGAGTTTAAGTGCCATGACTATCCCTTGTTCCTTAATCAGCTTCGGTAATTAGGCTTAGATGAGGCACTAGTTTATGCTTCGGTCTTTCCCGGAGGCAATGAAATGACTGGTTACGAGTGGCACGACCTGGTGGGCAACATTGGTGTGTTCTTTATCCTGGCGACTTACCTTGCGCTGCAACTCGAACGGATTGAAGCGACCAGCATCATCTACTCGGTACTGAACGGTACCGGTGCGGGCCTTATCGTTTTTTCGCTGATGTACGACTTCAACCTGAGTGCCTTTATTATCGAGATCTGCTGGCTCGCGATCAGCGTGTTCGGCATTGCCCGTCAGCTTCTGAAGGGAGCTGCCTCGAGCTGACCCCTTGATGAACTCCCTCTTCGCGAGACTGAATGGCATCCTGCGGCCTGCAGGTCACGTCTTCTATGGCTGGTACATCGTGGGTGCCGCGGGCGGCATTCAACTGCTGTCGGGGCTGCTGTGGATGCAGTCCTACGGCGCTTACGTGGTGCTGCTACAGGATGAGTTTGGCTGGAGTAAAGCACTTGTCGCGGGGGCGTTCGCGCTGACCCGTATCGAAAGCGGGATACTGGGACCGCTGCAGGGCTGGATGGCAGACAAGTATGGGCCGCGGGCGGTGTTGCGGATTGGCATTGTCATCTTCGGGATCGGCTTCATGATGTTCAGCCAGATCCAGTCGCTGTTGGGCTTTTACCTGACCTTTGCGTTTATCGCGGTGGGATCGTCACTCGGTGGCTTTGCCACGGTGATGGTGTCATTGGTTAACTGGTTTGAGCGGCATCGTGCAAAAGCGGTGGCGATATTGCAGATGGGTTACTCGATCGGCGGCCTTTCGGTACCCCTTATCATCCTCTGCCTGGAAGCGTTTGGCTGGCGCACCACAGCATTCTTGTCAGGTGTATTGGTGCTTGTGGTTGGTTTGCCGCTGGTCCAGCTTGTGCTGCACAGGCCGCAGGATCATGGTGAGGTTGCGGATGGTGGCAGTGTTGAATCTGCCGACCAGCCGAAGGTCTTTACCTCAGGACAGGACTTCACTGCGGGCCAGGCAATGCGCACCTCCGCGTTCTGGTTTATCTCCATGGGGCATGCCTGCGCGTTACTCGCGGTTTCCTCGATGATGGTGCACCTCGTGCCTCATCTCACGGAAGGACTCGATTATTCCCTTGCACAGGCCGGGTTTGTGGTGGCTGCGATGACGGCCTTCCAGATGGGTGGTCAGATTGTTGGCGGTTTTCTAGGTGACCGGTTTGATAAACGACTGATTTGTATCCTCTGCATGCTTGGCCACACCATCGGCCTTCTGCTCATTGCCTATGCATCAAACATCTGGATGGTACTGGCCTTCACCATGTTGCACGGCCTGGCCTGGGGTATCAGGGGCCCGCTCATGGTGGCGCTGCGGGCAGACTACTTCGGGCCGAGTTCGTTTGGCACGATCATGGGTTTCTCTTCCCTGATTGTGATGCTGGGTATGTCGATCGGTCCAATCTTTGCCGGGTACATGGCAGATGTGCAGGGCGACTACCTGATGGGATTCTCAATCCTCGCTATTGGCACGTTTGTCGGATCGGCCTGTTTCCTTGCATCGCGGCCACCGAAGCATCCCGGCGAGGTGGTAAACTGAGCCAATGGCGCTGACGAAAAAACAGTATCTCGACGCAATGGGCATTGATGTGTGGGTGTTGCGCACAAACGTTGCGCCTATCGAGGCTGAGACAGCGGCAGCAGCGCCTGCTGCCACCACGCAAAGCCGTGGAATCCAGCAGGTTGCGGACGCCATCGGACCGATCACCGAAACCCAGACTGACGCGCCCAAACCTGCGCCGAAGCCTGCCGCTCCGCAAAAGCTGAAAGAAACACCGTCATTCACGTTGGCGTTGTTCCACTATGGCACGGTTGGCATATGTATCAGCGTTGCGCCCGGGCAGTCTCCACCAAGAAAATTCTGTGATGACGTGGCCCGTGCTGCAGGCGGTGATGTTGGTGGTGTTCGCTACCAGCAGCTGGAATGGCCAATGGTGAAGTCATCGAGTATTGATCAGTCTATCGATGCTGCACGCGCCGTGGTTGCGCAGAAGTTTTCCCTGTTGCCACAACAGGTCATGATCTTCGGGAGCGATGTCTGCAACTACTTTGCGCCAATTGAGGCGGGCTCACCTGGCACAACTATCCGTCATGAAGAACGGCGATTCACGTTAATGCCAGCTGTTGCCGAGGTCATGAGTTCCGCTTCGCATAAACGCCAGCTCTGGCAGCTGATCTGCCAGGAAGTGGCGGAGTAATGTCAGCACACGAAATCCGGAAGATGCAGCTCGAGGATCTGCCGGATGTCCTCAAAAATGAACGCCGCGGCTATACGCACCCCTGGAGCGAGGGCATATTCAAGGACTGCCTCGTAAATGGCCATGAATGCTGGGTGTTCATGTATACCGGCAAGATTGTTGGCCACGGGATTCTCTCGGTCGCAGCAGGGGAATCGCACCTGCTGAATGTCTGTGTACACCCGGATTGCCAGGGAAATGGATTTGGCCGTGTGATGGTTGAACATCTGCTGGCGCGGGCTAAGGCGAAGTCGGCGTCAAGTATGTTTCTTGAAGTCCGGCCCTCCAACGTAGTGGCTTACAAGCTGTATGAAAAGCTTGGGTTCAACGAGGTGGGGGTACGTGAGAACTATTACCCGGCCTTTGTTGGTCGGGAAGATGCGCTTGTGCTGGCTAAAGAACTGCTCGATTAACTATAATCGCGCCTTCCCAGAATTCGGGCCGCTGCTTTCGTGCAATGTTGGACGTGAGCGAGCACAAGCCATGGATGGCTTGTCCATTTTTCGATAGAAAAATGCGAGGTTCCACTTATTCAAAAATAGAAACCGACCCGGGAAATGCCAGGGATGGCATTTCTCGGAAAAGATAGAAAGTCATGCTGTCTGAAGAAGTCGACAAGCGTCGTACCTTTGCGATTATTTCGCACCCCGACGCTGGTAAAACGACAATCACCGAAAAGCTGCTGCTGTATGGAAAGGCCATACAGATGGCGGGTACCGTGAAGTCCAAGAAATCGGACCGTTACGCCGCGTCTGACTGGATGGAGATGGAAAAGCAGCGTGGCATCAGTGTCACAACCTCGGTGATGCAGTTCCCGTATAAGGACCGCATCGTGAATCTGCTCGATACCCCGGGTCACGAAGACTTCAGTGAAGATACCTACCGCACGTTAACCGCGGTCGATTCCGTCCTCATGGTGATCGATGGGGCAAAGGGCGTGGAGGATCGCACCATCAAACTGATGGAGGTCTGCCGGCTGCGGGACACGCCGATCCTGACCTTTGTGAACAAGCTTGACCGTGAAATCCGTGATCCGATTGAAGTCATGGACGAGGTTGAGGAGGTGCTCAAGATCAAGTGCGCGCCGATTACCTGGCCCATTGGTATGGCGAATCGCTTCAAGGGTGTTTACCACCTCTATAACGATGAGATTCATGTATTCGAGCCAGGGCAGGGTGAAGTTTTATCCGAAGTGCAGATCATCAAGGGGCTTGAGTCCAATGAAGCATCTGCGCTGCTCGGTGATGACCTCGAGGACTTCATTGAAGAAATAGAACTGGTGCGTGGCGCGAGCCATGAATTCGACCTGGATGAATACCTCGATGGTCAGCTGACGCCCGTGTACTTCGGTACTGCGCTGCGTAACTTTGGCGTGATGGAAATGCTGGATGGCTTTGTTGAGTATGCGCCAGCGCCGCTGCCTCGTGAGACGGCGGACACGACGATAGACTCCAGGAGTGACAAGTTCACCGGTTTTGTTTTCAAGATCCAGGCGAACATGGACCCGAAACACCGGGATCGTGTCGCGTTTATGCGGGTCTGCTCCGGCAAGTACGCGCAGGGGATGAAGATGCGCCACGTACGTATTGGCAAAGACGTTCGCGTAAGTGATGCGGTGACGTTCCTCGCCGGAGAGCGGTCACAGGCGGATGAGGCTTTCCCAGGTGACATCATCGGACTGCACAATCACGGGACCATACAGATTGGCGATACCTTCACTTCCGGTGAAGATCTCAAGTTTATTGGCGTGCCACATTTTGCGCCTGAGTTGTATCGTCGGGTGCGGTTAAAGGACCCGCTGAAGAGCAAACAACTGAGGCAGGGCCTGACCCAGTTATCTGAAGAAGGCGCGACGCAGGTGTTCTTCCCGCTCGCCAACAATGACCTGATCGTCGGTGCTGTAGGTGTGCTGCAGTTTGATGTCGTGGCGTTTCGCCTGAAGGATGAATACAAGGTCGACTGTGGTTATGAGGCTGTCACGATCAATACTGCCCGCTGGGTGACCTGCGACGATCCGAAGATGCTCAGCGACTTCAAGAAAAAGGCGGAGCAGAACCTTGCAGTCGATGGTGGCGGGCACCTGACTTATCTCGCGCCGACGGCGGTGAATATGTCGCTGACGGAGGAGCGCTGGCCGGATATTCAGTTTCGGGCTACGCGGGAGATTGATTAGGGTTTTAGATCTCTCCGCTTCGCCTTCGGCTCCGGTCGAGATGACGCGCGTCATCTCGAGCGCAGCCGAGAGATCTCAGCCGTGACGCCTAGCTCATATCCTCATAAGGATTAGGCACTTCCAGGCTGACATCATTATCCTGCCCCGGAATCGAAATACAGCTCGAAGAAATCGTCAGCTCCTCACCTTCGATCACCCCAACCCCGAAGTTGTATATCGCTGAGTTTTCACCAGCAATCATCGAGTCATCGTAAGCCGCAATCTTTTCGTTGACCGCCGCGTTCTTGTCAGCGTGCGCACTGAGCGCAGCCTCGCCGTGCTTTTTACCGAGCATCTTTTTGACGACGTGCGGGGCAAGCACAGCAGCAGTAGCGTTGTTGCCGCCAAAGCCCTTCGAGTTGATGAACACAGAATCGAGTTCACCAGGATCAACTTCCTTATGGGACAGCAGGAAGTCGAGGTGTGAATCCTGCACGTCTTCTGCAATGGCTTCCGAGGTCACAATGCCTGGAATAACACCATCATGCCAGACACCGAGGGACGCAATCAGCTGGTCTGCGGATGCGCAGGCAAGTGAATGCCCGATGTAGGCTTTGATCGCCGCGACAGGCCATTTTTCGATACCAAACGACTTGGCCATCTCGTTGAAAATGTGTGACTCGGTGGTTCGGTTCGCCGGTGTGCTGGTGCCATGCGCCTGCATATACGAGCGATGCCGGAGAGATTCTTCGCCGAGAATCGAGCGAATGATTCCCATGGCCTTACCGACGGTAACGTAGTTGCCGATACCGGGGCCGGGAATAGATTTTTTGAAACCATCAGCGTTGATGAAGACGTCGGCGACTGCGCCGTAAATATTTGCGCCGAGTTCCAGCGCCAGTTCATCGTCAAACAGGATGACAAACTGGGATCCCTCGGAGAGCGTGAAACCACAGTTTTCCGCAAACGGGCGACAGGCGCGGCGGTGATCTGCTTCGCCGCCTTCAATGCCATCTATCTTGCGAAGCGCTTCGTCTTCAGCCAGCGCGCCCATGGTGCGATAGCCTTCGATAACGTCAGGCGTCAGTGGTGCTTCGCTACCGCCCACCAGTACCGCGCGGAACTTGCCGGAACGGATGTCCGCCATGCCCTGGCGCAGGTTGTAGAGGAAGGTTGCGCAGGCGCCAATATTAGCGCCGGTTGTTCCCACGTTGCCGAGGATATAAGCGTTAACAAAGTCTGCTGTCATCTCAGCCAGACCCAGCGGCAGGTTGCGTGCACTGACACGTTTACCCATCAGACCTGCCTGCAGGAGGCCGCCTGAGCCGTTGGTGTCGAGCTGCCCCATGGCACTGCTCGCGTAAACAGAGATCTGGTCAGCAGGGACACGGGCTTTCACTTCATCCCAGCTGATACCGAGAGAGTTAAGTGCGTCTGATGCACCGAATACGGTCAGCTGCAGACCACGTGGGTGGCTGCGTGACTGGTATAGCGACTCCGGATTGAAATTGGTTGGCAACTGACCGGCAGCCAGCACTTTTGATGCCCGGGAGTCGTTGAACATGATCTCGAGATCACCTTCAACAGTGACGGTCACGGTGCCGTCCTCATTTTCTGCTACTTGCCAGCTGTCAGGAATGTTGTCTGGCAGGTTATTGCGCTTGGTCGAAAAACTGACCGGGCCCGCGGCACCCTTAACGTTGGCCTTCTTGTGAAGGTGGATATTGCCAGGGTCGAACAGGTTGGTTTCAAGTCGGCGGATCAGCGTGTGATCAAGCATGAACTGGCGAGACTCAGACGACGTCGAGTCTTCTTGCGCCATCAGGGCTGCCAGCGATGCAAAGGTGCGATCTTTCTTGGTGTCGTCCAGCGCATCAATCACCATGCGGCGATATCCGTGATGGACAGAACTGCGACCGGCGGGATTAACCCCGCCGAAGCCAACGATGACTGGCAGGCGTGACAACTAGGGCTCCTGGGTTGTAGGTATAAGCGCGCTTATTGGTGACTACGCTTTTGTAGACTATTGTACGGACAAGTCACCATTCAATCGAGATGCTTTTTAGAGCATCTCGATGGCAACTGCAGTTGCTTCGCCGCCGCCAATGCAGAGCGCTGCAACGCCACGCTTCTTGCCCAGTTTCTGCAGGGCATACATCAGGGTCACGATGATGCGTGAGCCGGTTGAGCCAACCGGATGACCCTGTGCGCAGGCACCGCCGTGGATGTTGACCTTCTCAGGGTCAAGACCAAGCTCACGGGTAGCCAGCATGGTTACCATGGCAAACGCCTCGTTGATCTCAAACAGGTCAACGTCGTCCTTGCTCCAGCCGGTTTTTTCGAACAGTTTCTCAATGGCGCCAATCGGTGCGAGTGTGAACTCAGAAGGATGACGTGAATGCGTGGTGTGGCCAACAATCTTTGCCATGGGCTCAAGACCGTTTTCTTTAACCGCGGCCTCACTTGCGAGTACCAGTGCGGATGCACCGTCAGAGATTGAGCTCGAGTTCGCAGCTGTCACCGTGCCATCAGATTTGAAAGCAGGCTTCAGGCTTGGGATCTTGTCGATGTTGGCATTGTGTGGCTGCTCATCATCAACAACCGTCACTTCGCCTTTTCGTGTCTTTACGGTAACAGCCACGGTTTCAGCTTTGAGCGAACCATCGTCGATTGCCTGCTGCGCTTTCTTGAGTGAGCCGATGGCAAACTCGTCCATGTCCTCACGGGTGACCTGGTACTTATCGGCAACTTCCTGGGCGAAGGAGCCCATGAGTCGGCCCGTCTTGGCGTCTTCAAGGCAGTCGGTGAACATCGAATCGTTTACCTCGCCGTGGCCCATGCGCATCCCACCACGTGCCTTTGGCAGCAGGTAGGGTGAGTTGGTCATGCTTTCCATGCCGCCCGCCACCATGATCTCGTTAGTGCCAGCCTTGATCAGGTCGTGTGCAAGCATGGTTGCCTTCATGCCGGAACCACACAGCTTGTTGATAGTTGTGGCGCCGGAATCAACAGGAATGCCGGCATCGATTGCTGCCTGGCGTGCCGGGCCCTGCTTCAGGCCGGCGGGCAGTACGCAGCCCATGA
Source organism: Pseudomonadales bacterium (assembly GCA_963921285.3). Classification (GTDB taxonomy): domain Bacteria; phylum Pseudomonadota; class Gammaproteobacteria; order Pseudomonadales; family Azotimanducaceae; genus UBA9659. The sequence goes on along the minus strand of CAWUFD020000015.1, from coordinate 1,843,404 downwards.
TGATTTCCTGGACGTCTTCGCTTTTCACACCAGCCCGGCTGACGGCTTCCGCAATTGCGGTGCTGCCAAGGTTAACGGCGGTGAGGTCTGCAAAACATCCCTGCAGGCCACCCATTGGGGTACGGGCACCACCTGCGATATATACGGCATTAGATTCGCTCATAATATTCCTGTCCCGCGTTTACTGCTGGCGCTCAGGCAAACTGCATCCTGAGGCTATGCCAGCGTTCACGCTGATCGTTGAGTTCAAGTTCGAGTTCTTTTAATTTGCGGCGAAGCTCAGTTGCTTCCCACTGACGCGCAATATCCTTGCGCTTCAAGTCCATCCATTGCTGGCGGTATTCCGCCCACGTCTCAAGCGAGCGAAGCAGCGAATTATACTCATGTTCCAGACGCTCCAGCCAATATTCGCTGTCGATAAACCGGATGGATTTGATTGCCTCCTGTGCCTTTATGAGCTGCATGGTGGCGATCGATTGTTCAATGGTTTCAGGCGGGGTTCGCTTCAGGTGGGATGTCAGTCCGAGCAGGTTCAGGACTCGGATCAGCCACTTGGTCGGGTCGAACTGGTACCAGCGCAGGCCATTACGGTAATCCCACTGAAACGTGTGGTGGAAGTTGTGGTAACCCTCGCCGTAGGTGAGCAGTGCAATCACGGGATTGTCCCGGGCAGTGCTGTTTTCAGAGTAGGGTCTCGTACCCCAGTAGTGGGCCAGTGAATTGATGAAAAAGGTCGAGTGGTGGCATAGCACAAGCCGCGTAAAACCGAGTAGTAACAGGCCGCCCCAGGCGTCGCCTACGAGATAACCCAGCAGCAGCGTGAGCGGCACGTTCAGGGTAAACGACAACAGCCAGTAGTTGTCCGACTGCCAGCGTGCGATCGGATCCCGTTCGAGGTCTTTGATATTGGCGGGATCGACCTTTGCGGCATCACGGTCAAACAGCATCCAGCCGATATGCGAGAACCAGAGACCGCGTGTCGCGGCATAAGGGTCACGATCTGGTTCATCAACATGCTGGTGATGCCGACGGTGATTGGAACACCAGACGCGAATTGAGTTCTGCACGGCAAGCGCGCCGCCCAGCGCAAACACGAGTCTTATTGCGGGGTGCGCCTTGTAGGACTTGTGTGCCCACAGGCGATGGTAACCGGCGGTTATAGAAAGGCCGTTCCACAACATAAAGAGAACGAACAGCGCCCACAGTGCATTAGAGAATCCATGGGTGATGGCATGCCATGGGGCAACGAAGAGGGTAACCAGGGTGGTTCCGGCAAAGATGGTGATGACATCCCAGCGGGGTTTGGGTGTGTTCATGACAGTTCACCTGGGTGGTTTACCCGCATCCTAAGAGGCACCTCCGGTGAAATCAATCGCGCGTTATTGCGCCTCCAGCCAGGCGTGGTTGAAGGCGATATGTTTGATTTTTTCCTGGTTCCAGGTGTAGGCGAGATGGTACGTGCCGTCTGTGCCTCGCACGAGTGATGGATAGGAAAATTCGAACTTTTCTCCGGCTTCTTCCTCGGAGAGTTCCTGCTCGAGGTGAACCCTGAACGTCCATTCGGACTCGGGCATCTGCCGCGTAGCCAGCGCAAGCTGATGCCGGCCGTCCTCCGTGTCGTTGTATACCATCAACTGGGTGTCATTCTCGCCGTTGATCACCGTGACAGCGGCATTGGGGTTAGGCAATGCAGTCTTGTGTGGTGGTTTCCAATGCAGGCCGCCATCAAGTGTTTCGGTTGCCATCAACCGGTAGGGCGGATCACCGGCGTAGCGCAGCATGGCGGTACCGTTCTTGTCTGTGGTCGGCACAATGGCAGGCTGCAGGGTCTGCCCTCCGCGGGAGAGCCGGGACTTTGCCCTGACGCGCAGATCTCTGGTGATGGCGATTGTCTCCGAGAACTTACCAATAAACTCATGGTAAACAGGCAGGAGCAGAGTGCCGTCGTTGAGCGGGATACCGGTATGGCGCACCAGTGTGCTGATGTTCAGGAACGGGCTTGTCACCAGCCGCTGCACGGGACCCCAGGTCAACTCGCCGGCGCTGCCTTGTCCTTCTATATAGTTGATGGAACTGCCGGCCCAGCCGCCGATGGAAACCGTCACGAAAAACATGCCGAGATGGTTGTCGTCCCAGCTGTACAGGACGGGATTGCCGACTTTTCGAATGGATCGGTTCAGATCTGTTTCGGCGGTTGGTCTGTCCATGATGGGGATTGCCTCGCCCCAGCCGTTCTCTTCAGAAAAAACTGCGGTAAACAGCGCAACGTCTGCAGCACCCTCCCGTGAGCCGCCATACCAGATAGCCATAAGTTCGCCGCCATGTACCACCAGGTTGGCGCTGTGTGTTTCAGTGGTCTCACCGCGCGATATGAAGTGCTCGTCATAGCGTGGCGTATTGGCTTCAGATACGGGTATCGGCGCAATGTCGAACCTCGGCAACGGCCTGGGTGAGATGGCGAATACCCAGACGGCAAAAAACGCCGCGGTGGCCGCAACAATGATGAAAGTTCGGGGCTGGGTGAGCTGGGCAATCATGATGCGCGATTGTAAGCCTCTGCCAGAAAAATGGTATCGGTTCTCGCGCTAAAACCTGGCGCTAAGCCCGACAGACCGCTGGTTGCTGTGCTATCCTGCGCCTCTTTTTCAGGGGGTACCCGTTCCCGGGGATCCCAAGCCTAGCCAAGTACATAGGAGACAAACATGTCAGAGAAAGCTGCTGCGGCATTAGAAATTTACCAGGGTATCCTGGGCGAAGAGGAAGGCGTTGGTGAGTGGCTGGAAATCGACCAGGACCGCATCAACATGTTTGCTGATGCAACACTGGATCACCAGTTTATCCACATCGATCCTGAGAAGTCTGCTGAGCTCTCACCTTACAAGGTCACTATCGCGCACGGCTTTCTCACCCTGTCACTGATTGTTCACCTTGGTGGTTCCATTGCGCCGCTGAAGCCCGAAGCACTCGACGGTGTATTCATGGCTGTTAACTACGGCCTGGATAAAGTGCGTTTCATGGCGCCGGTTCCAGTAAATTCCAAGGTACGTGCCCGACACAAGCTGGTTGGTGCAGACCTCAAGGGTGACAACGCGATCCAGGTGAAGCGCCAGGTCACGATTGAAGTTGAAGGTTCAGACAAGCCTGCATGTGTGGCTGAGTCCCTGATCCGTTACCTTTATAACTAAATAACTAAACGCCGTTTACCAGGCTAGTTTCGCGGGGCACATCATGACCGTCATTAAGAAAGATGACCTGATCCAGAGTATCCAGGATTCGCTGCAGTACATCTCTTATTACCATCCGCCGGATTTCATCAAGGGCGTGGCGGAAGCTTACGAACTTGAAGAGTCACCAGCGGCCAGGGATGCGATGGCGCAGATCCTGATCAACTCTCGCATGTGTGCGGAAGGTCACCGCCCGATCTGCCAGGACACAGGGATCGTCAACGTTTTCCTGTCGGTGGGTATGAACGTTCAGTTCGAAAGTGATGTGTCCCTTGAGGATATGATCAATGAAGGCGTCCGACGTGCCTATCAGCTGCCGGATAACGTCCTGCGTGCATCCGTACTCGCAGACCCTGCGGGTAAGCGGACCAACACGAAGGACAACACGCCTGCGGTTATTCATACCGAGCTGGTGCCGGGCGACACGGTGGAAGTGCACGTGGCTGCCAAGGGCGGCGGCAGCGAGGCGAAAGCGAAGTTTGCAATGTTGAACCCGGCCGACAGTATTGTTGACTGGGTGCTGAAGACGGTCCCAACCATGGGCGCCGGCTGGTGCCCACCGGGAATGCTGGGTATCGGTATTGGTGGCACCGCCGAGAAAGCGATGCTGCTGGCGAAACGCTCGTTGATGGAGTCGATTGATATCCACGATCTGCAGAAGAAGGGTGCAGAAAATCGCCTGGAGGAACTCCGCCTGGAGATCTTCGAGAAGGTGAATGCACTGGGTATTGGTGCGCAGGGTCTGGGCGGACTGACCACCGTGCTCGATGTCAAGATCATGGACTACCCGACCCACGCGGCGAACCTGCCGATTGCCATGATCCCGAACTGTGCAGCAACAAGGCACGCACACTTCACTCTGGATGGCTCTGGTCCTGCAGAAATGCCGGTACCTGATCTGGATGACTGGCCGCAAATCACCTGGGAAGCGGGACCTAATTCACGTCGGGTTAATCTCGATACGGTGACACAGGAAGATGTGGAATCCTGGCAACCCGGTGAGACGATCCTGCTTTCCGGCAAGATGCTGACCGGTCGTGATGCTGCACACAAACGCATCCGGGATCTTTATGCATCCGGCGAAGGTTTGCCTGATGGTGTCGACCTGACGGGTCGCTTCATTTACTACGTGGGTCCGGTCGATCCGGTGGGTGATGAAGTGGTTGGTCCAGCGGGTCCGACGACCGCGACGCGCATGGATGGTTTTACCGACATGATGCTCGAGAAAACCGGTCTGCTCGGTATGATCGGCAAGGCGGAACGTGGCCCGGTTGCGGTTGAATCCATCAGGAAACACAAGTCCGTTTACCTGATGGCAGTAGGTGGCGCAGCGTATCTTGTCTCCAAGGCGATTCGTAAGGCAGAGGTGATTGCATTCGAAGATCTTGGCATGGAAGCGATCCATGAATTCGAGGTGGAAGACATGCCGGTGACCGTTGCGGTAGACGCGCGCGGAGAATCTGTACACCAGAGTGGACCGAAGGTGTGGCAGGCGAAAATCGGCAAGATTCCCGTCGAGGAAGTATAAGGCGCACCGAAAGTGTGCGCCGATTCAAAAAACCGCAATAAATCATAAGCTTAGAAGCTATACACGAAGCGATTTCGTTGAAAGACGTGTCCTGATGAAGTAATCTTGCGGCCGTAAACCCTCTCTCTTTCACTTGTTTGGAATCAGACCTCTATGGGGCAAGAATCGCCATCCGTTGATCAACTGTATTTAAATGCGGAGAGCCTCGCGAAGGACTTTTCACTTTTCCCGCGCAAGGAAGCTGCGGCTGTCATCCCTGGACTGCTGACAGAGCAGCAGATTGAGATTGCGCTGGAAAACCTCCGCAACATGGAGGTGGATGCCTATATCGCCGCGACCGTCGCACCGACCGAAGAATCCACTCGCCCGGGTGCGAAGCAGATTATTGAAGACCTGGATGTACCCATCCTGGCTGAAGAGCAGCTTGGCCCGTTCTATGCGGCCGAACTGGAGTTCGATTTTTCCGGCATGAAGCGCCGCATCGGATTCATCACGCAGGACCGCGCACATGCGATGGGTGTCTGGGGGCCGGATCACCACAATGCCGCTGCAAAAAAGGCGAGTGAGTTTGCGATCCGCTCTATCCCGATTGTGTGTTTCATGGATACGCCGGGTGCCGACCCTTATGAGGAAGCGAACGCCGCCAACCAAGCGCATTCCATCTCAAGACTGATTGCCGAACTGTGTAACGTTGATGTGCCAACACTGGGTATCGTTATTGGCCAGGGTTACTCCGGTGGTGCGATTCCGCTTGCAGCAAGTAACCTGCTGCTGTCACTGCGCACTGGTGTATTCAATACGATTCATCCGAAGGGTCTTGCCAACCTCGTACGTCGTTACAACCTGTCCTGGCAGGAGTGTGCAAAGTTTGTTGGCGTGTCGTCCTATGAGCTTTACAAGCAGGGCAACATTGATGGCATCGTCGACTACGACCCGGGCGAAGCCAGCAAGATTCACAACCTGCGCAACGTGATCATTGGCGGTATCTCATCAATTGAACAGTCCACCAAAGATTTTGTAGCAGAACACCCTGAAGTACTTGCGCACTACACGCGCAACATCAACCGGTACCTTAATCCCTCTGACACACTGACAGCGGTGCACGCCAGTTCCACGCTGAAGCTGCGTACGTCACCGTCCGAATTTCCGAACCTGTTTGGTACGGCATTCCGTTACCTGCGCTACCTGGGTCTGCGTCGTCGCATCAAGAGCACAACGGTAACCCAGTACGGACGTCTTGCCGATGTTGAAATACCTGAGGGCGAACTTGCCCAGCGGATCCATACCGAACGTCGTGTCGCCTTCCTGTCATGGCTGCAGGACCCGGACAAGGTGCTGTACGAAGATGCGCTGAACAAGTCCTGGAAGAATTTTGAAGACAAGCGCAGTGTGGTTGGCGAAGAGCGCGGCCGTATTGCGTCACTTATTTTTGGTGAACCCCAGGAAAACTACGACAACGCCAAGGCAGACCTGTGCCTGGTGATGGGCCTGCACCTCTATAACCGTTGGAAGGCCAGCGCTGAGGACAACCTTACCGCATTGATCTACCACCTCGGTGATACCGAGACGAACGCGTTCCTGCTTTCAACTGAAGACGTGCGCGACGTAAAAGGTCTTCTGCGTGCAATGTCTGAAGCAGACGATCCGTTCCGCAGCAACCTCAAGCAGAAGTTCAGCTTTGAAGGTAAAAAGCTGTTTGACCTCTCTTATATTGAAGAGAAGAACGCTGTCTTCCTGACGAGCCAACTGGTGTCTGAACTGAACCTGCTGCTCGAAAGCGAATCACTGTATGACGAAGCCATGCTGGCGAATCATGACCTGTCGGCGGCAACAACTGCGCTGCTGGGGGCAGGTGAGTCCGAGGTTTCAGGTGATGGCGAAGATATGAGTTTAGGCGCGCGGGGTTCAGCGATCACACTCAATCGCCGAATCCTTGAAGACGTGCTCTGGTCCCACATCGAGCGTAAGACAGATGCGCCGCGCAGTCCCGGCCCGCAGGATCGCAACATTCTTGATGTGATTCTCGAGGAAGAAGTACGCGATGACTTTGTCGCCACCTGCCGCAACCTGATCCTGTTTGATCATGTTTACAACAACATGATTAACGACCTGGTTTCCATGGCGCGTGAAGCAAACGAGAAGCGCACCATGTCACGCGAGTTTATCGCGAGCCTGCTGGAGCGCTCGATCCGTGAAGTAGCAGAACTCGACGTGTTTGAGGGGCATGATGAAATTTCTATCCAACAGTCTTTCTCAGACTGGATGGAACAACTGGCTGCGCATTCAGGTGGCCCAAACTTCCTGAAGTCAGTGGAAGAGTGGATCCGGGTCGTTCACATCGACAAGTCCGATACCCTGTTTGTTGTCGTCAGTTTCTTCTTTGAGAAGATCCTGCCCGAGTACTACGCATCCCGCCGCACCGGCAAACGGTTTGAAGGCAGGATTGAGCCGGTACGTATTGGCCGCCGCAAGGATTTCTGGAACCGCCTGACGATTGCCTATCGTGATCTCATGTTCAACCAGCTGTTGACGCAGGAAGTGAGATCAAAACGCACCACCGCAACGACGATTATCGAAAAGTATGCTGAGAATTTTGAAGAACTCAGCGGCGAGTTGATGTCAGCAAACCCGGTGTCTTTCCCGACGCTGCGGTCATCGATTGAATCCGCCCTCAAGAACGGCGTGAAGCCTTATGGTCTGGTCACGGGTATTGGTGATTTCAAAACAGACAACGGCTGTTACAAGGTTGGTATGGTTGTCTCCAACGTAGACTTCCTGGCGGGCAGTATCGATAACTCCGACTGTCATCGTTTCTGTCACCTGCTGGTGGAGTGTGCAAAGAAACGCCTGCCGGTCGTCTGCTTCATCTCTTCTGGTGGTATGCAGACCAAGGAAGGTGCCAACGCGCTGTTTACGATGGCGGTGGTAAACGACCGGATTACCCGGTTCGTTCGTGACAATGACCTGCCGATTATCATGTTCGGATTTGGTCACTGTACCGGTGGTGCGCAGGCAAGCTTTGTGACCCACCCGCTGGCACAGACCTATTACTTCTCCGGTGCGCGCATGCCGTTTGCGGGCCAGACGGTGGTCGAACGTAACCTGCCTTACAAGTGCCTGCTGTCCAACTATCTTTCGCTGACGGAAGGTTCGATGCGCGGACTCGTAAAACATCCGTTTGCTGAAGGCCAGGATGAGGGCCTGAGAGAAATTGATCCTGCAATCCCGCTGCCAACAGAAACAGTGGAGCAGGTGGTGGACCGCATCATGTCCGGTTCGCTCACCGCTCAGGGTCCGGTTGTTGACCTGAACATCCCGAAAGAAGGGGAGCTGATCCGCCCGGTTAAGAAAACGCTGATCCACGCACGTGGTTGTACCGCAGTGAAGCTGGTGTCACGCGCCAAGGCGCTCGGCTACGAAGTGGTGCTGATCCAGTCCGACCCCGATATGGAATCGGTACCGGCAGATATGGTCAGCGATGATGACAAGCACACGCTAGTCTGTATTGGTGGTAACACATCTGATGAGAGTTATCTCAATGCACTCTCCGTGATCAGTATTGCAGAAGCCGAGGGTGTTGATTCGTTACACCCAGGTATTGGCTTCCTTTCAGAAGATCCGAATTTTGCTGCCCTCGTGCGCCAGCACGGCATCAACTTTATTGGTCCCCGTGTCATGAGCATGGAGACCATGGGTAACAAGTCCAACGCGATCAATACCACCATGAGCATTGATGTACCGGTCGTGCCGGGCAGCCACGGAATTGTTGAATCCAGCGAAAAGGCGGCCGAAATCTCCGATTCGATTGGCTACCCGGTGTTACTGAAAGCAGTGCACGGTGGTGGCGGTAAGGGTATCCAGGTTGTTGAGCGCCCTGAACAGCTGCACAACCTGTTCCATCAGGTAACCACCGAAGCCAAGAACGCGTTTGGTAACGGTGACGTGTACATCGAGAAGTTTGTGACCAGCCTGCGGCACATTGAAGCGCAGTTGCTGCGTGACACCCACGGCAATGCGCACGTGATCGGTATCCGTGACTGCAGTGTGCAGCGTAACAACCAGAAGCTGATGGAAGAGTCCGGCTCTACCATGCTGCCGGAGGAATTGAGGCAGCAGGTGCTGAGTTATGCAGAGAAGATTGCGAACACCGTCGACTACACCGGCGCGGGTACGGTTGAGTTCATCTATGACGTCCCGAGCAACGCGGTGTACTTCATGGAAATGAACACCCGCCTGCAGGTAGAGCACCCGGTAACCGAAGTAGTGACCGGTGTCGATATTGTTGAAAAACAGTTCCAGATTGCAGCAGGCGAATCGATTGCTGATATGCAGTATCCGGAAAAGGGATATGGCCTCGAAGTTCGAGTGAACGCCGAGAAGGCGGTTATCGATGCGGACGGCAAGGTATCGTTTGTGCCAACACCGGGTGAGATCACCCAGTGTGTGCTGCCCGAAGAAGACCACATCAAGCTGATATCCATGGCAGGTGAAGGCAAGGTTGTATCACCCTTCTATGACAGCCTGATTATCCAGATCATCTGTTATGGTGAAGATCGTCTCGATGCGATCGACAAGATGTCTGAATACCTGTCCAAGGTGGTTATTAACGGTATCTGCACCAACATTTCACTGATCCAGAAGATCCTGAAGGATGATGTATTCCGAAATGGTGAATACGACACCGGTTACCTGCCGGCGTTCCTGGCGAGGATCGATGCAGAAGCGCTGATCCAGGAGATCGAAGAGGCATCCGGTTCTGCTGGCCAGGCCCTCAACCTTGAAATGTTGCAGATTGATGGCAGTGACGAGCTGAAAGTACTTTCACCATCGACGGGTGTGTTCTACCGAACACCATCTCCATCAGAGCCTGAGTACGTCAACGTTGGTGACGTTGTTGGCACAGACGATACCTTGTGCCAGCTTGAGGCGATGAAGATGTTCACGCCAGTGAATCTCAACACGTTCACCAGTGATGGCGGCGAGGTATATACCTCCGGCAATCGATACGAGATAACACGGATCAACATCACCTCCGGCCAACAGGTTAACGAAGGGGATTTGCTCTTCGTAATCAAGCCGCTGGAAGCTGCCTGATCTCGCACTCTCCATGAAAATCCTCGTACTAGGTGGTACCCAGTTTCTCGGGAGCCACCTGGTTCGTGCCGCGCTGGATCGTGGTCACGAGGTCACACTGTTCAATCGCGGTGTTACCAATGCAGGTCTGTTTGCAGGTGAAGCTGAGACCATTGTTGGTGACAGGGACGGTAACCTCACTGGGATCAAAGGCAGGCAGTTTGATGCCTGTATTGATCCGAGCGGCTATGTACCGAGGCTGGTCGGCGCAAGCTGCGAGCTCCTGAAAGACGTTGTTGACCACTACACGTTTGTTTCATCCATCTCTGTTTATCCGCGATTTACAAAAGACATGGATGAATCATCTGCGGTTGCAACGTTGGATGACCCGGACACTGAAGAGATCGAAAAGCATTACGGTGGTCTCAAGGTGTTGTGCGAGCAAAAAGCCGAAGAGATCATGCCCGGTCGTGTATTGCAGGTACGCTCCGGTCTCATTGTCGGACCCTCGGATCCGACTGACAGGTTTACCTATTGGCCTTTTGTCATGAAGGATGGAGGTCCTTTCATTGCACCTATCGATGAAGACTATCCCGTGCAGGTCATCGACGGGCGCGATCAGGCTAACTGGATCATCGACAGTATTGCGGCAAACCTGACCGGCGTGTTCCATGTGACAGGTCACCAGCAGCGTTTTGCTGACGTCATCAGTGCTGCGCAAGAGGCTTTTGGTGTTACGGCCGAGCCTCGCTGGGCAGACGAGGCCTTCCTGCTCGAAAACAAGGTAACGCCCTGGGTTGACCTGCCCATGTGGCTGCCGGAGCAGGCGAAGGCAATGGTGCAGGTAAGTGTCGAGAAAGCCAGCCAACACGGACTGACAACGAGACCGCTCGCTGACACGATGGTGGACCTGTTGGCCTGGCATCCAGGTGACAGGGACTCCCTGCAGGTTGGTCTGACACGGGCACGCGAACAGGAACTTCTGTCTCTGCTGGAAGGCAAACAGTGAAACAGGAAACGCTCGCCATCAGCGGTCTGGTTGGTTTCTCCTGGATAGATGCATTCATGGAGTGGCCCGTCATCATTCGATTGCCCATGACGTTTGGCTTATCCCTCGTGGTGGTTGTTGTGCCTTTTTTCAGCGGGGCCAACCTAGAGATGACCATGACGTCTCTCTTCCTGATCGTCATCAGCGGTTCCCTGCTGGCAATCCTGGTCATCCTGGCAAGAGGTGCGGAGGAGGACTTGGCCGATCGTGAGCAGTGTTCACAGTTACGCCTCAGCCGAAGCCAGTCGCTGAAGGAATCCGGTTTTGCTGTCCTCTGGGGTTTCAGTGTTGTTTCGGTCTACTCGTTTATCTTTGAAGGTAGCCTGCTGGACTGGTTGTTCGTTTTCGTGCCTGGTACTTATCTCGAAACAGATGGTGCGGTGATGATGGCAGCGTGGGTGTCGATTGTGATGACCTTCCTGATGGGTGTAATCGGTTTTCACCTTGTCAGGTTCATGTTTCGCCAGTCTGACGTTTTTGTTGAGGCGGTTGCTGCAGAACCCAAAGACCTGTTGCACGCTGAAAGGTATGAAACCTATACCATCCAGCCGATGCGCTACTTCCTGATCCTGGTGATTTTTGCGTCCCTCAGCATATTGACCTATCTCGTATTCAGTCGGGTTGCACCTGATGATGAAGAGATTGTGGCTACGCTCCTGCTGGGCAACATGGTGTTCATGTGCCTGCTCGCGGTGCTTGTAGTTCGGCCCGTGGTTGCGGTGAGAGACAAGATCCAGCAGGAGAAACAGCTCGAGTTGAAACTCATACAGCAGGCGCTCGCCGGTGAGCGTGCAGTGCTCAAGAACAGCCAGATTGCACACATTGCTGATGAGTTTTCTGCGCCGGACCTGATGGCCTACGAGGAACGCATCAACAAGATATGGGAATGGCCGGTGCAGGGGTTTGTGCAACGTATCGTACTGTACGTGCTGTTGCCGCCACTCGCATGGGTGCTCGCCGCTCTGGTGGAGCGAATGCTCGATGCCTTTCTTTAACCTGGCTTTAGCCTGTGTATCGCCTGACAGGCTTTATGCCGGCCATAGCTCCCAGACGCCCTTGCCGATATAGATGACGCCGATGATCATGATGACGACCCGGCCGATCGACTTAAACTGGTTGTCAGAGAATCCCTTAACGATAAGGCTGCCCGCATAGTTACCGAGTATGGCCGCGGCAACCACTGCAGGTACCACCCACCACGCGATCTCCGTGCTGGCAACAAACATGATGCCGGCGTAGTAGATGAGTTTGATGATGTGACCCAGGGTCTGGGTAACCGCCTTGGTGCCAAGGATCTCTTCCTTGGTCAGCGAACTTTTCACGTAGAAGATATCCAGTACCGGGCCTGAAGCACCCGCCAGCATCTGCGCCAGCGTGACCACAAGACCCGACAGGAAGGCGACGGGCTTTTTCTCCATATCGAGGTCAATCGAATCCGGCAGAGCCTGCGCAATAAACGGGAACAGACCGATCAGGATAAACACCACGCCGATGCTGGGTACAAACGTAAACACAGCGAACACGGCCAGGATGATCAGGGCACCAATCGTATAGGGGATAAGTACACCCCAGCGAATGTGCGAGCGGTAAATCCACACCCTTGAGCCGTTGGAAAACGCCTGGGCCACGCCGTGCAGCACCATGGCAGCCGGTACGGAAAGGAAGAACCCGAACACTCCCATCAGGATCATGCCGCCCGCCATACTCAGCACGCCTGAAATCACGCTGGTGACGAAGGTGGCAATAATGAGGAGCAGGTAAATCATGCGCGCATTGTGCCCTTCACTAATAGATGAGAAAAGAGAATCGTTGGAATAGAATGCTTGCAGGATTGGAATAGTTAGCCCGCGAAATGATTGAAAACCTGGAAACACTGCTGACGCTTGCGCGCACCGGTACCATGATGGAAGCAAGCACGGAACTGCGGATTACCCAGTCTGCCGTGAGTAAAAGAATCTCCGCGCTTGAGCGCTACTACGAACGTGACCTGATCCAGAAGAAGGGGCGGCGGGTTGAGCTGACCCAGCACGGACAGCGGCTGGTCGACAAGATTTCTCCGGTGCTCTCGGAGCTTCGGGATATCTTCATTGATGAGATGGGTGCTGCAAAGGGTGCGCTGATCATTGGTGTCTCGGACGCTATCCTGTCGTCCTGGGGGCCAAGTGTGTTCCACTCGATTCGCGATGAAATGCCGGACGTGCAGTTTGAGTTTCACACTCACCGCACACCGGTTGTGCTGGACCGGATTCGCTCCGGTGAATTTATGCTCGGCGTCTGTACCGGATCGGACGATCTGGATACCGACCTGCAGTCCGAGGTGCTGACCCAGGAAGCGATGGTGATCGTGCCGTCCGGCTTAAAACCCATGAAGTTTCCTTCAAAAGGTGAGCTTCCGGTCATCACCATTGAAGACTACTCCGGTGCCTGGCGCTCGTTCCGGGATGAAGTGCAGAAGCTGCGCATCAGGCGTGAAGTTGCGCTGGAATCTTTCTTCTCAGTTGCGCAGATGGCGATTGCCGGCTTTGGGCACGGCATGGTGCCGATCGGTGTGGCCCGCACGTTGAAGGTGCCCGAGGAAGTCTTGATCAATCTTGGCAGGAAAGGGTTGCACAGACCTGTACGGTTTGTCGCACGAAAGTCGACCTACTCCCTGCCGATGGTTACCCAGTTTTATGAGTCGCTGAGTTCACGCCTTGATGGTGTGACGGACTAAGCAGGCCTGCAGGCTCAGGCGTTATCGTCATCCAGGGAGACGAGTGACAGCCCCTGCAGTCCACCGCCAGCTGCCGGTGCTTCCTCTTTCTTCTCTTCCGCCGGTGCGGATTCGAGCTTCGGTGCAGGCGCTTCGCCGCCGTCTTCTTCTTTCTTCTTCTTGGCAGCCGGGTTTTCGTCGAGGGTAATACGCAGGCGCAGGTTGTTCTTGGAGTCTGCGTTCTTCAGTGCTTCTTCGAGGGTGATCTTGCCCTGCTTGTAGAGTTTGTAGAGCGCCATATCGAACGTCTGCATACCCTGTTCACCGGATTTCTCCATCAGCTCCTTGAGTGAACTCACGTCGCCCTTTGCGATCAGGTCAGCAGCACGGGGTGTGCCAAGCAGGATCTCAATGGCGGCTGCACGTTTACCATCAACGGTTTTCACCAGTCGCTGTGAGATGATGCCGCGCATATTGAGTGCAAGGTCAGACAGCAGCTGAGCATGTCGCTCTTCAGGGAAGAAGTTGATGATCCGATCCATCGCCTGGTTTGCGTTGTTGGCGTGAAGTGTCGACAGGCAAAGGTGGCCGGTTTCTGCAAACGCCATGGCGTGTTCCATGGTTTCCATGTGCCGTATCTCACCAATCAGGATCACGTCAGGCGCCTGACGCAGGGTACTGGCGAGTGCTTCCTCCCAGGAGTTGGTGTCCTGGCCAACCTCGCGCTGGTTTACCACGCAGCCCTTGTGTGGGTGCGTAAATTCAACCGGGTCTTCGATCGTGATGATGTGACCCTTTGATTTCTGGTTGCGGTAGTCGATCAGCGCCGCCATGGAGGTGGATTTACCTGAACCGGTACCACCTACAAACAGGATCAGGCCGAGTTTTGACATGATGAGCTTCGGCAATACTGGCGGCAGGCCCAGTTCCTTGTAGTTGGGCAGGGTGTCACCCAGGCGCCTGATAACCAGCGAGACTTCGCCGCGCTGCTTGAAAATGTTTACCCGGTAACGACCAAGACCAGGTCGTGAGATCGCCATGTTGAGATCAGGGCACTCCTCGAAGTACGCCCTCTGCTCTTCGTTCATGATGCTGTCTGCGATCTTCGCGGTGTAGCCCGGCTCGCATGGTGTGTCGGAAAGCTGGTTCAAGGTGCCATAGAACTTGGCGCTCGGTGGGCACCCTGTGCTGTAGTAGAGGTCAGATCCTTCCTTCTCGACCAGGATTCTCAGGCAGTCTTCAAATTCGGTCTGGGCCATAGTGTCTCTCCATCACTGGAACCGGTAGCTGCCTGAATATTAACAACATGATCAGTTGTATTGAAAGGTGTTTCCGTCGGGTGTGGTCAGTGTCAGGTGGTTGCTTGCTGCTGCCTCGGTATAGCCGATCACCTGTGCATCGATGTTGAAAGCCGACGCCGCGCTGATAACGTCGTCAGCGCGTGATGGTGGCACATAGACTTCCATGCGATGACCCATGTTGAAGACCTTGTACATTTCTTCGTCGCTGGTACCTGATGCCTTTTTGATGGCACTGAACAGTGGCGGTGTCCGAAAAAGGTTGTCCTTTACAAAATGCACATCGCGTCCGAACTTAAGGCACTTTGTCTGCGCGCCGCCGGAGCAGTGCACGATGCCGGCAAGATCCTTTTCCAGGATGTCATAAAGCTGGTAGATCAGTGGGGCGTAACTTCTGGTTGGGCTGAGGATCGCCTCGCCAACTGTCATATCAGAATCCGGCAGCGCGTCTTCAAGTCGGTAGGGGCCACAATAAACAAGATCGGGTTGGATGTTGCTGTCAAAAGATTCCGGGTATTTTTCAGCATAGTAGTGGGCAAGCATATCGTGGCGAGCACTGGTCAGGCCGTTGCTACCCATGCCGGCATTCTGTTTTGACTCGTAGCTTGCCTGGCCCGTGGATGACAGGCCGACAATCGCTAGATCGGGCCCGATGTCGTTGGTGATGACATCGCGTTTGTCCATGACTGCAACCGCGCAGGAGTCCACCACTATCGTGCCGGTCAGGTCGCCCACATCGGCTGTTTCACCGCCACCAGAATATATGTTGACGCCCTGGTCGCGCATCTCCTGTAGAAACTTTTCTGTGCCTTCAATAAGTGCAGAAATAACCTCGCCGGGGCAGTTCATTGCGTTGCGGTTGACGGTGTTCGAAATCAGGATCCTGCCGTTAACGCCGACACACAGCAGGTCATCCAGGTTCATTACAATGCTGTCCTGGGCAATCCCGTGGAAAATGGTGGGATCGTTGAACTCCTTGTAGTGCAGGTAACCGATAATCGATTTGGTGCCAGCTCCGTCGGCGTGAATGATGTTGCAGCGATTGGGGTCACCGCCGAGAAAATCCTCTGTGACCTTGCAGAACGCGCCGGGGAAGAGCCCTGCATCCATCCTGTCGACCACGGAATGTACTTCCGTCTTGTCTGCACTGACTCCACGCGCCTGGTAACGGCTGTCCGTGTCCGAGGTGGCAACCACGTAGCCGGAGCGATCAAGCGCGATCACAAGGCCGCGAAACTCCAGCTGGCGGTAAGCTTTTGCCACAGTGTTGATAGCAATACCGTGATCGGCGGCAACCGAGCGAATCGATGGCAGTTTCTCGCCGGCCGACATTTCTCCTGCGGATATTGAGAAATGTACCTGGTCGATAATCTGCTGGAATACGGGGGTGGCGTCGTTTGCGTCAAGTTGGAGTTTGAGGGGCATATTATTCAGGGGCTGCGGTTAATCTGTATCACTATGATGATACAGAATATGGTGCAGATATTCGATACCGGTAATCCGGGCGCTAATCCCCTATAATGCGCGCCTTCTGATTAGTGACGATATGAGGCTGACTGTGCCAGTCATTGTGGATTACAACGCAGGTAATGTTCGAAGCGTGCAGCGTGCCTGCCAGCATGTAGGCATGGATGCGTCCATTTCTGCAGACCCTGATGAGGTGCGTGCGGCGGACAAGCTGGTCTTCCCCGGCGTCGGTTCCGCCGTGAGTGCGGTCGATACGCTAGCCGAGCGAGGCCTGGACGAAGCAATTGTCGACTTTTACAAGAGTGGCAAGCCGCTCCTCGGTATCTGTCTTGGACTGCAGATCACGCTTGAACATACCGAGGAAGGATCAAAGGACTGCCTCGGGCTGGTGCCCGGCGCCTGTGAACGATTTGAATTTGCTGACAGGTCCTTAAAGGTGCCACAGATCGGCTGGAACGAAGTCGACTTCCGTGGCGAGCACCCGATGCTCAAGAACAACCGCTCCGGCGATGAGTTCTACTTTGTCCACAGCTACTACGCCAAGCCTGTAAACGAAGCACATTGTTTTGGCACAACGCAGTACGGTGACATCACGTTTGCTTCGGTGATTGCCCGTGACAACCTTTTTGCCACGCAGTTCCACCTCGAGAAAAGTGGCGAGTTGGGTCTTAAGTTGTTATCAGCCTTTGCTGACTGGGATGCGACATGCTGAGTAAAAGAATCATTGCGTGCCTCGATGTACGCGACGGCAAGCTTGCCAAGAGTGTGAAGTTTGTTGATACCAAGGATATTGGCGATCCGGTAGAAAAGGCCCGTGAGTATTATGACGATGGCCTGGATGAACTGGTGTTCTATGACATCACGGCCTCGAGCGACAAGCGCAACATCATGCTCGATGTTGTGGAGGCGGTCGCGCAGGAAGTTTACATCCCGTTCTCAGTAGGTGGTGGCATCCGTACCGTAGACGATGCCAACAAGCTGCTCTGGGCAGGTGCCGAGAAGATCAATGTTAACTCTGCGGCGGTGAAACGCCCGGAACTCATCGCTGAGTGTTCACACGCGATTGGCGCACAGAACACGGTGCTGTCGATGGACATTCTCAAGGTTGAAGAGAGCAGGGACTTTCCCTCCGGATACGAGGTTGTCATTAATGGCGGCCGCACGCCGATGGGCATAGATGCGCTGAAATGGGCGCTCAAAGGAGAAGAGCTGGGTGCCGGCGAACTGGTTGTTAACTCGATTGACGCTGACGGTACCCGCGACGGGTATGAAATCAGGCTCACCCGCATGATTGCAGATGCCGTTTCCATCCCGGTGATTGCATCAGGCGGTGCCGGTAAGCCAGAGCATCTTTATGAGGTGTTAACAGAGGGTGGTGCTGATGCAGCCCTGGTCGCCTCCATGGTGCATTACGGGGACTATACCGTTAGTGGCCTGAAAGCCTGGCTGGCAGAAAAAGGCATCAAGGTACGGATGCGTTATTAATGGCTGACGAGGACGTCCTCGCAAGACTTGATGTACTGGAAGAACGACTCGCCTTCCAGGAGGACACTATCCAGAAACTGGATGACGCCATGGCCAGCCAGCAGCAACAGATCATGCTGATGCAGCGTCAGTTGGAACTGATTGGCGAGCAGCTCAAACAGCTTGAAAAAGTTCAGGCGGAAGGTCCATCGGCCCCGCAGGACGAAAGACCTCCCCA
This sequence comes from Pseudomonadales bacterium, assembly GCA_963921285.3. Lineage (GTDB taxonomy): Bacteria > Pseudomonadota > Gammaproteobacteria > Pseudomonadales > Azotimanducaceae > UBA9659. The sequence goes on along the minus strand of CAWUFD020000015.1, from coordinate 1,825,372 downwards.
CTACTGATACACAAGGATGAACAGATGAAAGCAGTCCTGATTGCCGAAGACCATGCCCTGTCGTGGGGAGATGCCGAAACGCCAGCCCCTGCCGGCAATGAAATCCTGATCAAGGTGCATGCGAGTGCGATTAATCGCGCTGACTTGATGCAGCGTCGCGGCATGTATCCACCACCGCCAGGTGCCAGCCCCATCATGGGCCTCGAGTGCGCAGGTGAGGTGGTTGAAACAGGTAGCAGTGTATCCCGCTACAAGGTGGGTGATGAGGTTTGTGCCCTGTTACCGGGTGGCGGCTATGCCGAGTATGCGGTCGTAGATGAAGGCAGTGCCCTGCCTGTTCCAGACGGTTTTACTATGTCTCAAGCAGCGGCGTTACCAGAAGTGTTTGCAACCGCGTGGCTGAACATCTTTATGGAAGCGAGCCTCAAACCGGGTGAGAAGGTCATCATTCACGCTGGCGCAAGTGGCGTAGGCACGGCAGCTATCCAGATGTGCACAGCGTTCGATTCTCCCTGCTTTGTTACAGCAGGCAGTGCAGACAAGGTCCAGGCCTGTGTCGATCTTGGTGCGGCAGGTGGCAGCAATCGCCATGACGGACCTTTCCTGGATCCGGCGCGAGCCTTTGCAGGTGACGGCGGTGTAGATGTGATCCTGGATCCTGTGGGCGGCAGCTACCTTGCGGATAACCTCACACTGCTGGGTATGAATGGACGTCTGGTGCTGATCGGCCTGATGGGGGGTGCAAAGACCGAGATTGATCTCGCGGCAATGATGATGAAGCGCTTGCGAGTGATCGGTTCAACACTTCGGGCGAGGCCGCTTAACGAAAAAGCAGCGGTTATGTCTGAGCTTGAGACACTGGTCTGGCCGAAGCTCTCGTCAGGTGAGATCAAGCCGATTATTGAAAAAGAGTATGCGATCGAAAACGTATCAGACGCACACGACTTGATTGCCTCTGATACAACTATTGGAAAGGTGATCCTGAAGGTAACTCACGACTAGTCGCCTAGCCGGGAATCAGGTCAGACCTCTGCAACATCCTCGGCCTGGAAGCCTTTATCCGTTTCGGAGATATCGAACTCAACTCTTGCGCCTTGCTTGAGTGTCCGAAATCCTTCGCCCCGGATTGATCGGTAGTGAACGAAAACATCGTCGCCCTGCTCCCGCTCAATGAAACCGTAGCCTTTAGCGTCGTTGAACCACTTGACGGTTCCCGAATGCCTCTCCGACATCGCGTGTACCCCTTAATTCTCCTGCAGCAAGAACCCTTGGCACCTGTCACAACCCTGGGCCAACAAGTTCTGCCTGCACTAAAACACAGGCATGTAAGGCTCTGCAAATTTTTTAACACGGTCTTTATATTGCAATGCAAAAAAATTGGCGCTGTTTTTACCGTTGCAAACGTTGCAGTTAAGGGGATTGGGCAGGCAGCTTCGGGGTGAACTGATAGCTCGGGTCGGCACCGATATTGGCCTTGATAGCCAGCATCTCCCGCCACGTCGCGATAAGCCCATGGGGCGCCGGTGGAAGGTCGTGTTCCAGTGCCGCACGAAGTTTCGGCAGGTTGTAGAAAGGCACCGCCGGGTACATGTGGTGCTCAACGTGATATTGCATGTTCCAGTAACAGAATGCCGGGAACCAGGAACAGGTAAAGGTGCGCGTGTTCAGTCGGAAGTCAGGTTTGTCGGACTGCATGCCATAGTGTTGTGGCAGGCCGCAGAGGAATCCAAGCCAGCTGCAATAGAAGGTACCAAACGTAAACACGACGATCAGAAACCACTGCCCCGAAACAATAAACACCAGGGCCAGTAGCCCATGCCCCGCAAGCAGAAACCGGGCCCAGTTGCGGTGGCGTTTTCTGAGTGCCGCGTCTGTATGCGGCAGCACATGGTTGTTCCACTTACCTGCGATATTGCCGTTTGCGTGCTGCCACACTGTTTTGAGACGTATCCAGGTGGCTTCAGGGTTCCAGGCCAGCAGGCCTAGCCAAACCTTGAAGTACTTGAGTGAAAACTTCTGTGGCAGCAGCACTTCACCATCATGATCCCGGTGGCAGGTTGCCCGATGATGTATCGCATGACTCTGCTGGTACCAGATGTAATCCGACCAGGACAGGAATGCATAGAACTTTTCGAAGAACTCATTCAGCCACCGGGTTCTAAATACGGTGCGATGCTGCAGCTCGTGTATGGCGATCAGGCCGAGGAAGGGGCCAATGGTGCCGTGGGCAAAGAGGGCCAGCAGCAGTAAAGGCAACGACCATTGCCAGGTCTCGAGATTTACCAGCGTGAATACATAGTAGGCGATGATCCCCGTGATGAAGTAGTAACCGAGGTGCAGGAGGGTTTGTGTCCAACCTCGCAGATCGCTCCGTTGCATTAATGCATTGAGCGTCTCTTTTTCGATCGGTGTTCTATACCAGTCGATCCTGACGTTTGAATCAAACATGGACTTTGAGTCAGACATTGTCAGAGCGCCGGGTGCAGCTCGGAAAAGTTGTTGGCTGATTCGTAAGCAAACGCAGCGCGACAAAGGTTTGCCTCGCCGAGCGGTTTGCCGATGAACTGCAGGCTGAGTGGCAGACCGGCAGGTGAGAGTCCGCATGGCAGCGAAAGGGTAGGAAAGCCGTTCAGGTCCCAGGTGCCGACAAAATGGGTACTGCGTGCCATCCAGTCGGCAGGTATGCCGGAGAGTGCACCGGTTTGTGGATTGATGCCTGTATAGGCTTCCTCTGGATTGTACGCGAAGCTTTCTGTTGCCAGCGTCGGGCTGAGGAAGACGTCGATGTCGTAGAACATGCTAGCGAGCTTACCGGAAATGGTGCGGCGTGCGAGGTTCGCTTCTGAAAGCAACACGGCGCTGTGGCTGTTACCCATCGTCACAAACTCTTTGAGGAAGTCGCCATATTCATCCTGGCGCTGTGCAATGTCTGCGGCGTGTACGGCGGCAGCCTCGGCAGAAGACAGGATCATCCATGCGCCAACTTCCGCATCGGTCATGGCGGGGAAGGTTACCTCGGTAATAATGGCGCCGGCTGCCTCGAGATCCCGGATCGCTTTATGAAAAGCATCAACCACCTGTTCATCAACACCCTCAGTCGCGTGCTGTTTATCAATACCGATACGCAGACCGCTGACACCCTGATCAATCGCCTTTTCGTAATTGTCGACCGGGTCGGGCAGCGATGTTGGATCGTTGCTGTCGTGCCCTGCGAGAACGCCCAGCATGCGTGCTGCATCCTTGACGCTGCGAGTCATGGGGCCGACGTGATCAAATGTTGGTGAAAGGTCCAGTACGCCATATCGGCTGACCCTGCCCCAGGTTGGTTTGATGCCGACCAGCCCGTTTACCGCTGAGGGGAAGCGAATGGAGCCGCCGGTGTCCGTGCCGAGTGATCCGAAACACAGACCGGCTGCGGTGGCAGCGCCGGAACCTCCCGAGGAAACCCCGGGCCATCGATCCAGCCCCCAAGGGTTTCTCGGGACGTCAAAGTTCCTGTGATATCCGGTCATTGCACCTTCGGTTGTTGCAAGCTTGCCGAGGATAACGGCGCCCGCGTCTTCGAGACGTTTCACAACCGTCGCGTCGAATGAAGAGGTTTCTGCCTGCCTGAAACTGAGACCACCGGTCGTGACCGTACCGTTTTTGTGGCACAGATCTTTTACCGCAATAGGCACGCCATGCATCGGACCTCGATTTTCCTGTTGCCCGTCCAACGATCTGGCGCGGGCTATCGCGTCCTCAGCATGTACCGCGTAGTAGGTGTGAAGGGTAGGTTCGAGAGCCTCTATACGAGCAAGAATTGCCTCGGTGACCTCGACGGAGGTCAGGGAACCATCGGCAATGCGGTCTGCCACATCGGTCAGGGTTAGGTAGTGTAAATCAGTCATCAGTTGTCTTCTCCGCTGCTGTTTGCACTATAAAGGAGAATGCTGTTTGAATGCAGGCTGGAATATAACGAGGAGTCGCTCATGGCGGGTAAAGCAGAAATTCCAGGGTTTGATCGAACTGACAGTATTGCCGATATCAAACAGGCCCTTGATGAGTCCGGCTGTGTTGTCGTACGCGGCATGATCGACGACGACAGGATTGCCGAAGTAAAGGCGGAGCTGGCTGAACACATGGGTGCGGTCGAGGTTGGTGACGATGAACCAGAGGATTTTTATCCGGGTAAAACCCGCCGTGTTGCCGCGATTCTTGCACGGGCGCCGTCCTCGCAAACCATGGCGCTGGATCCCCTGGTAGCTGATCTTTGCCAGCATCACCTCGGCGATAACTGTGAACGTTACCAGCTACATGTATCGGCAGCGCTCGAGGTTGGCCCGGGTGCGCGCGAGCAGATACTGCACCGTGAAGAGGATCCGTTTGAATTCTTTGAGCCGCCGCGTCCGAACATGATCGTGGCAACCATGTGGGCGGTGAGTGAGTTTACCGCTGACAATGGTGGGACCTTGCTGGTACCAGGCAGTCACCGGTGGGAAGCGGATCGCAAGGCGACACCGGATGAGATTGTACCGGCAGAAATGCCGAAGGGCGCGATGCTGGTGTGGTTGGGCGGCACGCTGCATGCGGCGGGTGCCAATGTGTCAGATAGCTGGCGTTACGGCGTCATCCTGACGTATTCACTCGGCTGGCTGCGACAGGAAGAGAATATGTATCTTGATCTGCCACCGGCGCTGGCAAAGGAAATGCCGGAAGAGGTTCGGCAGCTGGTGGGTTACCCGATGCATGGTGCGCTTGGGTTTTATGATCCGACGATTGCGAAGATTGCGGGGGAGATGCCGGTTTGATTCGGCTCCGGGCCGTGCCTTGAATAGATCCCTCCGCTGCGCTTCGTGTCGTGCGCGACCCCGGCCGGTCAGGATGACGAGGTGGAGGGGTCGTGCCTGGATGACGAGGTGAGGGAGGACGGTCAGGATGACGGGTCGGGACCCTCCGCCTTTGTGTCTCGTCATGTCGACCGGAGCAGCGAAGCTGCGTAGCGGAGACATCTCAAGCGTCTGCTACAAAGCAGCAACACTCTCCCGCTGCTCCCCGAGCTTGGCAAGCGCTGACTCAATCTCAGCCAACTTACCCCGCTCCTTCTGGACCCCATCCTCAGGTGCCTTATCGACAAAGTTCGGATTATTTATCTTGCCTTCAGCTCGTGAGCTGTCCTTCTGACGCCGTTCGATTTCTTTGTCCAATCGATTGAACTGGTCCATGAACCGGGCCGATTTCTAAGGAATAGGATGTCGAACATCATCCATGTGGTTTCCGGGCTTAAGCAGATTTCTTTCGACGATTTTTCATGGACCGTGGTGTGGATATTGGAGATTTACGTCGGAGCGACGTTGAAAATAGCTGAATTCGTTGTGAGCCTTTGCCCCCAGGGAGTTAGAGCCATTTCCCTGAAGAAATTTACGTCATTGTGACCCTTTATTCAGTCCCGTTCCGCTCACGAGTCTAGGATGTTGATATTTGGTCACTATTTACATAGTTTGAAGAGAAACAGGAAATATACGTCATGGTGATGCAATCAGTTCGACGTAGATACAGATGCTATACTTCAGTGCAAAGGAACGGGTATGACTGAAGCAGAACTACTCGAACTGATGGCGATTTATTCTTCTAATGGAATAACTGCTTTCACGGTCTATATCTCGTTCACGTTTGCTTACTTGACCACGGCATACTTTGCAGGACGTCAACTTTCCACCGCACAGTCGATTGTTGTTTCGGTGTTGTATGTGTTTTCAGCTTTGAGTGCCCTGATGTCGAATATCGCTCAAATCAGTGGTATGCAATCTATACGAGTTGAACTTGAGCATTCAGAGGTTTATCAAAGAATGTTTCTTTTTGACGGGAAGTTGTGGTTGCTCTATATGCCCTTTCTCCTGGTGGGTGGCATATTAGGTGCGCTCTATTTCATGTATGACATTCGAAAGAGAGCAGACGTATAACATGCAGTTGAAGTCGCTTATTCCATTCACTCGGACGAAGCACCTGCGGTCAAAATGTGAATCACATTTTGATCCTCGGCGTCTTCGCCGCTTAACTGGGTGTTATGTGCCGAGGGTCGTTGGATGAATGTGTATTGGCTGGTAACGGGTCTGCTCTGTATTTGCGCGAGCTTGTTTAGGAGCCTAGCGTTCTTCACTTACATCGCTCCCTCAGATGACCAACTGGCCTTACCCAGTCTAGCTTGGTTCTACACAGCATGGTTTATTGTGTCGGGTGTTTTCTTTATTTGTGGGACGGTATTTATTTTTCTTAGCTTTAAACACAAAGTGCTAGCAGCGAATCAGATTGCAATCTTATTGGTATCCTTTCTGCTAATAGCTGCACTCGTTGTGCTAATAGTGAATTTTGGTACGTTCGCATACTACAATTTTGAACCGTTGGTAGTAATTGGCGTTATCGTCTTCCTATCTGTACTCGGCATTAGAAAGCATAGAGCGGGCACATAACATGAAGTTGAAGTCGGACGTAGCAACCTGTCATCAAAATTGCTGCGCAATTTTGCCGCCAGAACGACTACGCCGCTTAACTAGGTGTTAGGTGGCTATGGAAATCGACTTTCTGCCATACGCTTTTAAGTGGTTCTCCTTCTTTACGATTGCGGTTCTATTTGCGGGCATCGTCGCATACGGAGTCTTACTGCTAAGAGTGTTCTTCGGGAATGACGTTGAACTTAAGGCTGAGTTTAATCGATCCCCTGCACACAACTATGGATTACCATTTAGTGCATTAGCTTCTTTCGGCTTAGTCTCATTGCTGGAGAAGGGGACAACGGAAACTCTAAGATTTGGCATTCTAGGGTTTGAGTTTGAAGGACCGTCAGCACAAATTACTTTATGGGTCTTGTGTTATGCAGTCTTTGTCTGGTCCATGGTCAAGGCTAGGAAATGAGGACCTAACATGCAGTTGAAGCCTTTCACTTCGTTCACTCGGACCAAGCACTTTGTGCTCGGCCGGTTAGGCGTCTTATGTCTATTCAAGAACTAGGTTCAATAGGCGAGTTTGTAAGTTCTATTGCCGTATTGATCACCCTAATCTACCTGGCTATCCAGGTACGACAGAACACTCAGACAATGAGGGTGTCCGCGACTCAGGAAGCTACGAAGGTAGGTAGAGAAGTAACTTCCAATGTGATGACGACACCTGGGATGATTGAGGTCTTTCTGAAGATCCAGTCAGGCGAAGAACTCGACCCTAAAGAAACGTTTTTGCAGGCCTTGTGGGCTCAGAATGTTCTGAGGGCGATTGAGTCGTTTTACCTTAACTGGAAAGCAGGATTGGTTTCCGATGAACTATGGCTATCTCGAAGGGCAGGAACAAGTCGAGCATTTGCAGTCATCTCTAAACAGTGGTGGGTTGAGAATAAAGATCAATATGAACCATCGTTTTCCGAAATGATTGATGAGGTATGGAGCGAGATTGAAAGTGTTGACGCCTAACATGAGGTTGAAGTCGCTCACTACATTCGCTCGGACAAAGTACCTGCGGTCAAAATGTGAATCACATTTTGATCCTCGGCGACTTTGCCGCTTAACCAGGTGTTAGGCGCCAACCGCTTATGACGCAATTCGAGTTCCTCATGATGGTCGCAGCCGTTGTCATCGCAATCGGAATTTCTGAGATTATTGCTGGTTGGGGGAAGTTGCTTCGTGCAAATAGAGAACTTGTGGAGTTCGATTGGCTACATATTTCCATGACCGTGATGCTTCTACTAACCTTGGTTTTCTATTGGGTTGGTATGTGGGCATACCAACCGCTACCGATTGAAATTGGAGTTCAGATCTATTTTCTGGTTCTCCCATCCTTTTTTATGGTTGTGGCGGCATATGCTATTTCGCCAGAGCCAAAGGATTCGGTGAAACTTGTTTGTCGTGATTACTATATGGCAAAGCGTCGCGCCATTTGGATTCCTTGGGTTATAGGTGGGGTTCTCTCCGGTCTTGCCGATGGAGTGATTGCTGGTTTTGAAAAGCTCCCCCTGCAGATGTATATCGGCATGTCGATTAGCATTGGATTATGTGTCGCAATGGCAGTTTCAAGTAGGGTTTGGATTCACATCTGCTTTATGCTGTTTGTATATAGTCAAATAGTCATCTTTATGTTTTCGCCGTTGTCGCAGATCAGCCTCAGGTTTATCGAGGGAGGCGCCTAACATGAAGTTGAAGTCGGACGTAGCAACCTGTCATCAAAATTGCTGTGCAATTTTGCCGCCAGAACGACTACGCCGCTTAACTGGGTGTTATGTGTAGTTTAGCGAGATTGATCGAGGTTTCTTCACCAGGGCGTGGCGCACGTGAAAAGAACGAACTTCCTGAATCGTTCAAAAAAATAAATCGACCCATAATTGAAGAATTGGAGTCGATGCTTGGCACTAAAAATGGCTTCATTGCATTTCGGAGTGCACTGAGTGTGTTTTCTGCCGACCCATCGGACATTGTGAAAGAGCTAACCAATTGGAATAAGCAACTCTCTAGTCACTATGCCTTTCAGGAGAATCAGATGTGTGCTTTTGCTGAAGATTTGTTCATGGGGCAATACGCGATTTCTAAGGACGGCGTGGTGAAAGTCGATTTGGAATCTGGGAGAGTTGAACGCCATTCAGATTCAATCTCGGATTGGGCTCAGACCATTCTGGATGACTATAACTTCGAGACTGGATACCCTGTAGGAGAAGAATGGCAGAAGGCGAATGGTCGCCTAGCTAATGGATATCGATTACTTCCTAAACGGCCCTTTGCAATGGGCGGAGACTTTGTTTCTAGTGGAATGGTCGCCGTGAAAAGCCACATAGGGCTTCAGATGCTAGTAAATCTGTCTAATCAGACTCGGCACGTACCCAATGGCACTACAGTGACAATCACGGGTTGGAATCCGGATGAGTACACTTAGCTTCAAGTTTGAACTGCAATATTACATCTCAAACCTCTAGCAGCTACAAAGCAGCAACACTCTCCCTCTGCTCCCCCAGCTTGGCAAGCGCCGACTCAATCTCAGCCAGCTTATCCCGCTCCTTCTGGACCACATCCTCAGGCGCTTTGTCGACAAAGTTCGGATTATTGATCTTGCCTTCAGCCCGCGACCTGTCCTTCTGACGCCGTTCGATTTCTTTGTCCAATCGAGCCAGTTCAGCTTCCTTGTCGATAAGATCCGCCATCGGCACCAGCAGTTCCATTTCACCAACAAGCTGCGTTGCTGATAGTGGTTTTTCGCCGCCGTCGTGCCAGGTCAGGCTTTCCGGCCTGATCAGGAACGTAAGCAAGTCATTGAAGTCTGCTAGTCGGGTTTTGTCTTCTTCAGACCCGTTGGCAAAAATGACGGGTATGGGTTTTGCCGGGGAGATATCCATCTCGCCGCGGATATTGCGGACACCGGTTACAACCTGCTTCAGCCATGCAACATCACTCGCCGCCGCAGCATCGATGAGTGTCTCATCGCTCTCGGGGTAGGGCTGCAGCATGATCGTCTCTGACGAGCCACGAATTTCCTCAGGAATACCCTGCCAGAGTTCTTCAGTGATGAACGGCAGGTAAGGGTGTGCGAGGCGCAGTACCGATTCCAATATGGAAACCAGGGTGTGCCGGGTGCCCCGTTGCAAGGCTTCATCGACGTTCTCACCGTTCAGCACAGGCTTGGTCAGTTCCAGGTACCAGTCGCAGTATTCGTCCCAGACAAATTCGTAGATGGCCTTGGCAGCCAGGTCAAAACGATACGTTTCCATCGCAAGATGAATCTTGTCCACGGTCTGCTGAAACTCGCTGATGATCCATCGGTCGATGGGTGTGAGCTGCATATCACCGGCAAGGCTCTTGCCTTCAATGTTTGTGCCGACAAAGTTTGCTGCGTTCCACAGCTTGTTGCAGAAGTTACGGTAACCCTCAACCCGCTTCATGTCGAAGCGCAGCGTGCGCGCACTTGATGCCAGCGCATAGAAGGTGAATCGCAGCGGGTCGGTACCGTATGCGGTGATGCCTTCCGGGAACTCCTTTCGGGTTGCCTTTTCGATGCGCTCGGCCATCTTTGGCTGCATGAGGTTTTTGGTGCGCTTGGCTACAAGATCATCGAGGGACACGCCGTCGATGATATCCATCGGGTCAAGACCGTTACCTTTCGACTTGGACATCTTCTGGCCGTTTGCGTCGGTAACAATGCCGTGGATATAGACCTTCCTGAACGGGACTTCACCCATGAACTTCAGTGTCATCATGATCATCCGGGAAACCCAGAAGCTGATGATGTCGTGACCCGTTACCATGATGTCGGTTGAGTGGAAGGTCTCCAGCTCAGGTGTTTTCTCCGGCCAACCCAGGGTTGAGAAGGTCCACAGCGCGGATGAGAACCAGGTGTCGAGTACGTCGACATCCTGTTCCAGCGCAACGTCGTCACCGAGGTCGTGCTTCTCACGGACTTCTGCTTCACTGCGGCCTACATAGATGTTGCCGTTCTCGTCATACCAGGCCGGGATACGATGCCCCCACCATTGCTGGCGGCTGATACACCAGTCCTGGATATCGCGCATCCAGGCGAAGTAGATGTTCTCGGTGTTCTTCGGGATGAACTCGATGTCGCCGTCTTCAACCGCTTTGATGGCTGGCTCCGCCAGCGGCTTGATGGCAACAAACCACTGGTCGCTGAGGTAAGGCTCAACCACGACGCCTGATTTCTCGCCGCGCGGTACCGCCATCTTGTGATCTTCAATCTCGGCGACCAGGCCAAGTTCAGTGAGATCCTCAACAATGACTTTACGCGCTTCAAAACGATCCATGCCCTGGTACTTCGCAGGCGCGTTTTCGTTCATTGCCGCTTCTTCAGTCAGCACGCTGATCAGCGGCAGGTCGTGGCGGCGGCCAACATCGTAGTCGTTAAAATCGTGCGCAGGCGTGATCTTTACAACACCGGTACCAAAATCCATGTCGACATACTGATCGGCAATGATGGGAATCCGCCGATCTGTCAGCGGCAGCAGGACTTCCTTGCCGACAAGGCTCTTGTACCTTTCATCATCCGGGTGCACAGCAACCGCGGTGTCACCGAGCATCGTTTCAGGTCGCGTGGTGGCGACGGTAAGAAACTCTCCATCAGCATCGGCGATGGGATATTTGAAATGCCACAGGTGGCCGTTCTCTTCCTCGGAGATTACCTCGAGATCAGAGATGGAAGAGCGCAGGACCGGATCCCAGTTAACCAGTCGCTTGCCCCGGTAGATGAGGTCCTCTTCATACAGTCGGACAAACACTTCGAGCACGGCATTGGAGAGCCCTTCATCCAGTGTGAAGCGTTCTGTCTCCCAGTGCAGTGAAGCACCCAGCCTGCGCAGCTGTTTGCTGATAGTACCGCCGGACTCTTCTTTCCATTCCCAGACCTTGTCGATAAAAGCCTCGCGGCCGATATCGAGCGGTTTGACGCCTTCTGCGGCGAGTTGCTCGGTAACCAGCAGCTGTGTTGCGATACCTGCGTGGTCGGTGCCCATCTGCCAGAGTGTCTTGTTGCCCTGCATACGCTTGTAGCGAATCAGCGAATCCACCAGGCTGTGTTGGAACGCGTGTCCCATATGCAGTGTGCCCGTGACGTTGGGTGGAGGAATGGCGATGGAAAAGGGCGTGCCATTACCCTGCGGCGCAAAATAGTTTGCCGCTTCCCACTTTTCATACCAGGACTGTTCGATGTCCTGTGGCTGATACTTCTTCATAACGCTGATGTTTTAGGCTGAGTCTCGATCGAAGCGCGATTATACACGAGTCATTTCGTTCTCCGATGGATGTCTATAGGTGCGATATCATGGTCAAAAGCGCGGTTATCGGGAGTCTGCGATGCGGGTTGACGGCAATTTTCAGGAAGACGGTGTGGTACTGGTGGAAGGCGCACTCAGCAGCGCTACCCTCGCGTTCGCGCGTGAAGCGTTCGAGTGGAGTCTCGCCAATCCCGGTCCCGGTGCATCCAAACTGCCCGCAAACGGTACCGGAACGTTCTACCAGGATCTGGCCAATCCGGCTGCGCTTAGTGCCTATCGGACGCTCGTAAATCAGCCCGATATTGTTCAGCTGATACAACGGCTTTGGGGCAAGTCAGAAGTATGGTTCATGTATGAGCAGGTGTTTGAAAAATCCGGCGGTACCACCAGGCGAACGCCATGGCATCAGGATACGCCTTACCTGCCGGTGACCGGGTCGGATCTTGCGGTGATGTGGATCAGTTTTGAGGCGGTGCCACACTCGCACGCGCTTGAGTTTGTGAAGGGCTCACACACCTCAACGCTCTATGACGGCTCGATGTTTGATCCCGATGACGATACCAGGCCGCTTTATGGCGACGGCTCGCTGCCTCGCCTGCCGGATATTGAGGCGGATCGTGATGCCTGGCCTATTGTGTCCTGGCCGACATCACCGGGAGACGTCGTTGTTTTTCATCCAGCCATCTTGCATGGCGGCGGCAAAACCGATGATGGTTTCTCCAGGCAGACGTTATCGCTGCGGTTCTTTGGTGAAGATGCGACAGTGGCGACGCGTCCGGGCAGAAAACCGGTGGAATCGAGACAGAATCCGAATGTGCATCCGTTGACCCGCATGCGGTCACTGGAAGAAGGTGCACCCTTCAGGGACGAGGCGTTTCCCTACTTGTCGGGGTGATCGGGTCGTGCAGGACCGGGCCGCGCCTGGCCGGGCCGCTCCTGGCCGGGCTCGTCCTTAAGATCTTCAAGAATGGAGATCAGCTGATCAGTCAGTTCTGACCTGAGCCGCATCCGGAACTCTTCTGAAAACTCATCAACGATGTCGTCGATGATTTCCTCTGCTGAGGAGCGCAGCTCATCAGCAATATCCTCATCAATCCCGAACTCGGCTTCGAGGAGTTCATCTTCGAACAGGTCCCGGGTATCGAGGTCGTACTCAGGTGAGTACGCAATACGCTTGCCTTCCGGCTTGGGTCTTTTCGGTGGTTTGAGGGGCAGTGTGCTGTCGAAGACCATATCCTCGAGAAGCGGTATCTGTGTCAGGGGTTCTGGATTTTGTTCTTCTTCGTCCATCTGGCTTCCCTGGAACCAGCCTGCCTACATCTTATGGTAGTTGAGCTGGTAACCCCGGTCTTTGTAGAACCCGTAGTTACGACGGGCTGCTTCGCGGCTATTTTCATCGACAGGCACGACCTCTGCAACCCGTTCGAAGCGAGAAAAGAAGTCCGGGACCTCTCCGGAGAGATTGATCAGGACTTCCTGGTGTTCGACGGGCTCATGGTCAAAGCCAATTTTCACCGGTGCTTCGCCGCCTGATGCCTGCAGGGCATGTGGCACAAAGCTGTCCGGCTGGAATGCCCACAGATGTTCATCAAGCTTGTCTGCGTCAGATGCATCAGAGGCGTGTACGTAAATCCGGTGCCCCAGGCGATAGACTTTGTCGATCAAGCGGCAGGTGAACTCATGCTCATCGCCGCTGATCTGGTAAAAGTCGATGCGCGTCATTCAGCGGCCCGATTGTTGAGATATTCAACCAGGAGTGACACCGGTCTGCCGGTAGCACCCTTGTTCGGGCCGTTGCCACGGTACGCGGTGCCCGCAATGTCGAGGTGTGCCCAGCGATACTTCTTGGTGTAGCGAGCCAGGAAACATGCCGCGGTAACACTGCCCGCTTCCCTTCCGCCAATGTTGGCCATATCTGCAAACGCGCTGTTTATCTGGCTCTGGTAGTCCTCCCAGAGCGGCATACGCCAGACCCTGTCATGGGTGTCCTGGCCTGCCTGGTCGATGTCAGCGGCAAGCTCATCGTCGTTGGCGTACATGGCGGAGGCGTGGCTGCCGAGCGCAATGACGCAGGCACCTGTCAGCGTGGCGATATCGATCACTGTCTTCGGGTTGTACTGATCGATATAGGTGAGCGCATCACACAGGACCAGTCGGCCCTCAGCGTCGGTGTTGAGGATTTCAACCGTCTGACCCGACATGGTTTTAACGATATCACCTGGCCTGGAGGCGTCGCCGGACGGCATGTTCTCAGCTGCCGCGATAACGCCAATGACGTTCATCGGCAGGTTCTGCTCTGCTATTGCTGTCATGGCGCCGAACACGCTGGCCGCACCACACATATCGAAAATCATCTCGTGCATGCCGGCGCCTGGTTTAAGGCTGATGCCGCCGGTATCAAAGGTAATACCCTTGCCGACAATGATATGTGGCTCGTCTTTCGGTTTGCCACCCTTGTGATTGATGATGATCATCTTGCCGGGTTGATCCGAGCCTCGGCTGACGGACATGAAGGCGCCCATGCCGAGCTTCTCCATTTCCTTTTCTTCAAGAATCTTGGTCGTGATGCTGGCGTAATCCTTCGCCATCTGTTTCGCCTTGTCTGCGATGTAAGTCGGCGTGCAGACATTGCCTGGCGTATTACTCAGGTCTTTTGCGGCAGCAATGCCGAGGGCGAGTGCCTGACCACGTTCGATGGCTGCCCTGACGGTATCGGTGTCCGCCTTGTCGGTCAGGAAAAACTCAACCGTTTCCAGCGTCGGGCCGTTTTCGGGGGGCTTACCCTTCATGTCGGTGTACTTGTAGAGGCCACCGTCAAACTGTTCGATTGTTCGAATAGTTCTCCAACTGAGATCCCGGCCCGGTACGTCGGTATCGAGCAGGCACCACATGGCGGTTTTGGCGCTCAACGATTTGAGGCGGCCGATGACCGTGCGGGCAATCCCGATATAACGGGCTGTGTCCATGGTTTCGCTGTTGCCGAGGCCCACCAGCATGACCCTGGTTGCATTGACGTTGGGTACGTCCTGCAGCACAAGCAGCTGGTTTGCCTTGCCGGTGATGTCACCGCGCTTGATGACCTTTTTCAGATAGCCCTTGCTGGCCTTATCGAGTTCTTTTGCGGTTTCGCTGAGCTGGTTGTTGTCGTAGACACCCACGATAATACATTGGGTCCGTGCCTTCGCGGCGCTGCCCATGCGTGTGCCATAATTCATGTGATCTCCTAGGGAACTTGTCGAGAGACGGTTGGCCTTAATATAACGTACACGACACTAGCTCTCACCCAAAAAGAATGATTCTGTTCCGCTACTTCGCCCGCGAAGTGTTCCTGACCATGTTTGCAGTTGCCGGTATTGTGCTGGTGATTTCCATGGGGTGGCGTTTCAGTGGTTACCTGGAGCAGGCTGCAGCGGGTGGCATGGCGCGTGAGGTGCTGTTTGCGCTGATGGCATATCGCCTGCCGGGTTTCCTCGAGCTGATCGTGCCGGTGAGCTTTTTCCTGTCGATCATGCTGGTGTATGGCCGGCTGCATGTCGATTCTGAAATGGTGGTACTGCAGGCCTGCGGGATCAGCAGCATGCGCATCATCGGCATGACGCTGCTGCTGTCGATCGGGGTCATGCTGTTTACAGCCATGATTGCACTGTGGCTGAAACCGATGGGTGAACGCCAGGTTGAAGCGCTGCTGACCGGCCAGAAGAACCTGACCGAGTTCGATACGCTCGTGCCAGGCAGGTTCCAGACGTTAAGTTCGGGCCAGCGTGTTACTTACACAGAAGACTTCAGTGATGTCGGCGGGCTTACGGGCGTCTTTATCAATGAATATCGATCGCCGTCCACATCTGATGGTCCGAGGGATGCAATCACGGTCATCTCCAATTCCGGGAGAACCCAGGTTGATCCAACCGGGCGCCGATTCCTGGTGCTGAATGACGGTACCCGTTATCGCGGCATTCCCGGGCAGAAGGGTTACCAGGTGATTCACTATGAAGAGTATGGCCAGCTGGTTGAGAATGATAGCCCGCGTGTCATGAAAGCCCGGCGTACTGCGATCCCGACGGTTGATCTGCTGACGGCAACAACGCCAGAAGCGCTTTCTGAACTGCACTGGCGTATCGCGGTGGTACTGATTGTGCCGGTGATCGCGCTGATGGCGATCCCGCTAGCCAAGGTCAACCCGCGGCAGGGCAGGTATAACCGGCTGGTCCCGGCAATGATCCTGTGTTTTCTCTATATTGTGTCGTTGTCCGGGGCGAGATCAGGCCTGGAGAAGGAGCATCTGCCGCTCTCGTTGGGGCTATGGTGGGTGCACGGTATATTTATTGTGATTGTCGCCATGCTTTATCGACTCGACTGGTTTGGCGACCTGCTGCACAGGGTCAGGCGTTAGGCTCCTCTTCTGATTTATCCTTTTTGTAAGCATCCTTACCCAGGAACATCACCTTGGTGCCGGAGGCACGATCGTGCCAGGTGAGTTTTTCTCTGTCGAACAACATCCATATAAAGCCAAGGCCGAGGAACACCGTAGAAAATGTCGCAAAGAAAAAGCGCGTCAGGCACTCCCCAATCGACATGATGTCGCCGGTGTCGCTGACGGTTCTGATCTTCCAGACCTGCATCCCTAGCGTCTGACCTTTCACTCGCCAGAAGTAGACATAAAAGGCAGCGGCTTCAAGGTAGAGGAAGAGTTGGAATGCAGGGCCCACCACCGCGTTACCTTCATTAAGGAAGACAACCCAGAGGGTTGTACTGAGGAACCAGATCGCGACGATGAGCCATGCATCGTAAAAGATGGCCGCGAGTCGACGCATAAAACCGGCCTGGGTCATGTCTTCGGTAATGGGTTCTGGCGACATTGGGAACTCGAGTCAGTGTTATCGGTCAGTTATAAAGCGGGCGGTATAGTAGCATGCAGCCAATCATCAGATATGTAGTCAGGAACACCCGGGGAGGGGTTTTGAAGCAGTTCTTTAAACGTTCAGTCTTGTTTGTTTTTACGATGGTGTGTTGGGTTTCTCTCAATGCTGAGGAGCTTTCTGTTGAGGAGCTTTCCTTTAACGAGTACCTGACAAAGGTCGCAGAGGACGCAAAGGCGCGAGGCATTTCTGAAGAGACCATCAATCTCGCCTTCGACGGGTTGGAACCGGACCCGAGGGTGATCGGCTTTGATCGTAAACAGCCTGAGTTTGTGCAGACGTTTGAACAGTACCTGACCGCCCGGGTGACCGAGTTCCGCGTCAGGGAAGGCCAGCGCCTCTTCGCTGAACACAGAGAGTTGCTCGAGGCCGTTGAGGCGAAGTACGACGTTGATGCGGAGTACATCGTTGCTTTCTGGGGGCTGGAGACGAGTTACGGTCGTTACCAGGGTAAGTACGCCATCATCCGTTCACTCGCAACGTTGGGTAACGATCCCAGACGCTCAAGGTTCTTCACATCTGAACTGCTGCACGCGCTGCAGGTACTTGACGAAGGTCATGTGCCCCTTGATAAATTTGTTGGTGCCTGGGCAGGTGCCATGGGCCAGGGTCAGTTCCTGCCGTCAAGTTTCCTGAACTTTGCCGAGGACTTCGATGGTGACGGCAGGAAAGACGTATGGTCGAACGAAGCAGATGTGTTTGCCTCCATCGCCAACTACCTGAGTAAAAATGGCTGGCGTGAGAATGCCGGTTGGGGTGCGCGGGTCACGGTGCCCGAAGATCTCGACCTTGCCGCGCTGAAGCCCGAGTCACATGACACGCGTTGCCGTGCACTACGCCATCACACCCGCAAGATGAGTATCGGGGAATGGCGTGAGCTTGGCGTCAACATCAGTGATGAACCGGGCGATCAAGCCTATGCACTGGTTATTCCCGATGAAGGCGAGTTCACGACCTACCTGGCCGGCGGCAACTACCGCACGATTCTCAGCTACAACTGCGCAAACAAGTACGCGGTGTCGGTGGGTTTACTGGCAGACCAGGTTAATCCTGGATCATCATAAAGCTGGCTTCAGTCTCAGCGACGATCTCACCGGTGTCGCTACGTGTCATGACGCCGGTCATCTGGGTAAGGCGGCTTTTCTGCCTGGTGCACTCACCCTTGAGTGTCACGTGTGTTCCGATGGGTAGTGGTCCGCGGTAGCGAATCTCACACTTTGCGGTGAATGCTTTGAAACCTTTCAGAAACAGCCAATTGGCCATGACGTCATCCAGTGCGGCGAAGATGAGGCCGCCGTGGGTGACGCCGTCGTAGCCGCAATGATGTTCACCGGGTGTGAATTCACTGCGGCAGATGTCATTTTCATCCAGTTCGAAAACAAGCTGCAGCCCGTTCGGATTGCCGGGACCACAGACGAAACAATGGTTGGCATCCGAACGTAGTGACATGGATTTAGCTATTTAGAGTGGGTCAGCGCGGAACAGCGTGCGGACAAACACATTTTCGGTCACGTAATCCCAGTAGGAACCGCGGTACAGTTCCGCCGGAATCTGGTGTTTGATCTTCTCGTGCAGTTGCGGCAGTTCTGACCAGTGCACACCCTGCTTGTAGTGGTGCGCGGTGTGATAACCGAGGTTACCGGTCAGGATGTTAAAGACCGGGTTCATGTTGTTGTAGGACGCATGAAAATCGTCTTTAACGTCGAGGCCTGCGTGGTGATCATAGGTTGCCCATGCAGTGATCAGGAGGCCAACAATCATCGGCAGTACAAACAGCATCATCGCCTGCATCGGCTGGTATGCAACCAGTGCCGCAACCAGGATTGCAGTGACAATGGTGTAGATCAGGTGGGTGCGGTAGTGACGCGGATGCTCTTTGCCAACCAGGTAGCCGCGGTAGTAGGCGGTGCCTGCGGTGACCAGTGTGTATTCAAGCTCACCCATCGTGCTGCCGTCGTCTCGCTTCCAGCGACTTTCGTCCTTGCTCTGGTCGAGATAGTTATGGTGATGACCAAACACATGGTGAAGTAACCACAGGTTTGTGGTCACGCCGGTATGCAGCGCGAAGCTCTGCTCCAGCAATCGATTCAGGAATACTGGCTTGAACGTCTTGGTGTGCTGGTGGTGGTGATTCCACGCGCAGATACATCCCTTGGGGATGATCATGACAATGAAATACGCCAACAGGACGTAGAAGTTCTCAACTGTAAAGTAGAGGATAAAATCCAACAGCGTGAGAGCCAGGATGACGGTTACCGGTCGCCGGTCAGCTGGGTGTCTAATCACAGGATTCGGGTATTACAACTTTCGGCGCAGTGTATCACAGGAAATCGGAGACAAAGTGATCAGATCAGGACGCTTTGTCGCTCCGATTCTGCTGCCGGAAAACTTAATAGAAATTTGATTCAGTTTTTTCTGCGTTGCTGTCCTGACGCGCTTCACGCAGCTCTGTACGGGCCAGTCTAGCCATGAATCCGCTGTCGGAACCGAGGGTGACCATATTGAAGCCCTGCGCCAGGTAACGTTTTGTATATTCGAGCGAGGCGGTGTGTATGCCGGTTGCGATACCGTGTTTACGCGCGGTCTCGAATATCCGTGTAACGGTCTCAACGTGTTTCGGTTCGTTGTTGTCACCGATGGGAGGCAGGCCGATCGCGTAAGCGAGGTCGGCCGGGCCGATATAGACAGCATCTACCCCGGGGGTCGACATGATCTCGTCCAGGTTCTCGAGTGCTTCCGCGGTCTCTATCATCACGATGCACGCGATCTCATTGTTTGCTTCCTGTGGGTAGCCACGGCCGGCGTACATCGCCGCCCTGATTGGACCAAACGACCTCAACCCATCTGGCGGATAACGACAGGCACTGACCGCTGCCTCCGCCTCGGCACGGTTGTTCACCATCGGCACAATAACGCCGTAAGCGCCGGCATCCAGCACTTTCATGATTTCATAGGGTTCATTCCACGGTACGCGAACAAAAGGCATGGTGTCCGTCGTCGAAATTGCGGGCAGCATCATCTTTACGTCGTTGTAGTCCAGGAGGCCATGCTGCATATCGAGGCAAAGCCAGTCGAAACCGGCCTGGGCCATGGTTTCCGCGGTATAAGTTGAATCTATGGACAGCCAGCCGCCGACAGTCTGTTTACCGGCGCGCCATGCCTGAAGAACGTGATTGCTGCGCATGCTGGAACTCCCTTGGTTGTTTTTCTTAATTGGTCAGGGGCAGGAGTATGACAGAGCTGGCCCGGATGTTTCACCCGGTCGGAAAAACCGATATGTGACAGGTCAGGCTGCGCCGGTGTCAGGCAGGCCCAGCGCCGCGACGATGATGTCGCGGGTCCTGGTGGTGAGCTCGCTGATCTCGCCGGCATCCAGGTCACCGGCAGGGATCGGCTCATGGAAGCGCAGTTTTACCTTGCCGGGCCGCCAGTCCAGCGTGCCGGAAGGCAGGATTCGATTGGTGTCGTGGATGCTGACGGGCACAACAGGTATTGCCAGGTCGTTCGCCATGCGAAAGGCGCCCTTTTTGAACTGTCGCAGCTCGCTGGTCCTGGATCGTGTGCCTTCAGGAAAGAAAACCACGCAGACACCGTCGGTTATGCGTGATCGGGCCTCAGTGATGGAGGCAAGTGCCAACTCGGTGTTGGAGCGGTCAACGTAGATATGACCCATCATGTCGCAGGCGAGCCCAAGTACCGGCACCTTGCGTAGTTCTTCCTTCATGACCCAGCGTATGTTGAGACCGGTGAAGCCATACAGCACATAGATGTCAACGAGACTCAGGTGATTGGCTGCCAGCACATATGACTGACCCGGCGTGAGGTTTTCTTTCCCCTCGATCTTGATACTCATCAGGGTAACGTATGCATTGAGGCGCGCCCACAGGGAAGCGAAGAAGTTGGTAAACCGCCCCAGGCCAATGAAACACAGGATGATGATGGTCCCCCCTAGCACAAACGTGCTGAGCAGCAGGAACGGGACAACAATCAACCACTTGTACAGGTTATAGGGTAACCACCAGATGGCTGGTATCGGTTTTTGCTTGGGCAGGTTCAAGTTTGATTGGTGTGCTCAGAAAGCGCGTATTCTATATACCTGCAGGTGATTTGGCATCACGGATTCCTGTACGCGACGGGTATATCGCCTGCCACCGTGGTGCGCCAGCATTCCCGCCTGTGGCCGGCATAGTCCGACGTTGCGCAATGTTGTGTGCAGCGGTTATCCCACATGGTTAGTGTGCCGGGTTGCCACCTGACGCGGCACGTGAACGAGGGTTTAACCGCGAGGGTGTTGAGGTAGTTAAGCAGCGGGTTGCTTTCCGCCTCAGTCATGTCTTCAAAGGCGATGGTATAGGTCGGGTTAACCCAGAGCGCAGGCTTCGATGTGATCGGGTGCGCCCTGATCACCGGGTGCAGGCGGGTGACGGGTTCCTCTGCGTCGTTGCTGATCTGCATGTTCTCCATGTGGTCTTTCAATGTGGCCCGGGGTCCATAGGAGCGCACAGCACTATGTATCGCCTGCCTGCCGTTCATAAGATCTTTCATGCCATCGGACAGCGCCTCGTAGGCAAGGTACTGGTTGCTGTAGAGGGTATCGCCACCCGCTGGCGGGGTATCGACGGCATACAGGAGGGTGCGATCAGGCGGCTTTGGCTGAAAGGTGAAGTCCGTATGCCAGCCGGCGCCAAAGGTATGCGGCGATTTTTCGTCGGGCTCCTTCACCACGGGAACAACATCAGGGTAGTCGGGCAGACCGCCCAGATAGGGCGTCTCACCGGGGCCACCCAGTTTTTCAGTCAGTTTGAGCAGGGAGGCCGGTGTCATCTGCTGATCCCGGAAGGCCAGCACCAGGTAGGTCGCAAACAGCTCCTCCACCTCGCTGCGCATGCCTTCTGACATGTCATCGAGGTTGATCCCTTCAATTTCAGCGCCAAGCGCGCCAGTGATTGGTGTGACTTTCAGCTTGCAGAATTCCTTGTGACTGCAAAGCAAGATAGGTGTGACACCCGGGCGCGTCAAGAATCCGGTTTGCAGTCGACATAAATATGTCATAAATTACGTAACCAGTTACGTAATCAAATACATAAATATCTTATGAGTGAGAACAAAGATACTGATTTTCTCGCGGGGCTGGGTGCGTTGGCGCTTGGAAGCCGATTAAAGCGATGTGCGGACCAGTTGATGGCAGATGGTCAGCGGGTTTATGAATCCCTGTCGGAGTCCTTCCAACCCCGCTGGTTTCCGGTTGTGAGTTACCTTGCCGAACGCGGCCCGACGCCGGTGACCGGCCTTGCCAGGGGGCTCGGCGTTTCACATCCAGGTATCAACAAGGTCGTTAATGAACTCATCGAGGCGCGCCTGGTGGCTTCATACCGCGACCGTAATGACAAGCGTAAACGAGTCATTGCGCTCACCGGTGAAGGCAGGGAAAAGGTTGCCGCATTACAGACCACCTGGAAGCAGGTGAGACAAGCACTGCAGGGACTTGCCGACGAGGGCGGCGGCGATTTTCTGCAATCACTCGAGTTTCTTGAGCAGAGCCTTGCCCGAAGGGGATTTTATGATCGGTTCCAAGAGCAGCGTGCCGCCAACTTCGGGGATGTGGAGATTGTGACGTTTCGCCCGGATTTACGTGAGGCGTTTCGCGAGCTGAACCTGATCTGGATAGAACATTACTTCCGTGTCGAGGAAGAAGACTTAAAGGTGCTGGATAACCCTGAAGATTATGTGCTGGCAGTGGGCGGCGAAATCTTCTTTGCGCTTGATACCGGAACCGGTGAAGCGCTCGGCACCTGTACCTTGCTGATTCTCGATGATGGCAGGACTGAGCTTGCCAAGATGGCCGTGGCTGAAAAAGCAAAAGGCCGCCAGATCGGCTATCTGCTTGGTGAATCGGTGATTAATGCAGCACGTGCCCAGGGTGCATCAACCCTGTTCCTTGAAAGTAACCGCAAGCTGACACCGGCGATCACGCTTTACCGGCGGCTTGGGTTTGTTGAGAAACCGTTCCCCGTGCCGTCGGATTATGCGCGTGCCGACATCTATATGGAGCTTGACCTCAGCGCGTGACGTCAGGCGTTGCTGTCGTCTTCAGTTGGAGGCGCAGCGACCGTGACGTTGTCACCGATGGCGTTGCTCATTTTGGTAAGCCCGTCGACCAGGTCGATCGGTAAAGGGAAGACGATAATAGACGACCTGTCCCGTGCCACTTCCGTCAGCGTCTGCATGTAACGCAACTGCAGCGCCTGTGGCTGGGCTGACAAAGTGGTAGCCGCTTCAAGTAATCGTTCCGACGCCTCAAGTTCACCGTTTGCATGAATCACCTTGGCGCGACGTTCCCGCTCGGCTTCCGCCTGCTTGGCGATGGCGCGGATCATCGACTCATCAATGTCGATGTGCTTGATTTCAACGTTGGCTACCTTGATACCCCAGGATTCTGTCTGCTCATCAAGGAGCTTCTGGATACCTTCGTTGAGCTTGTCGCGGTTGGCGAGCATCTCATCAAGTTCATGCTGGCCGAGTATCGAACGCAGTGTGGTCTGTGCGAGCTGGCTGGTGGCTTCAAAAAAGTCTTCAACGTTGATGATGGCCTTCTGCGAATCGATGACCCTGAAGTAGATTACCGCGCTCACCTTTACTGACACGTTATCACGGGAGATCACGTCCTGCGTCGGTACGTCATAAACCATGGTGCGTAGATCAACTTTTACCATCTGCTGGACACCAGGGATAACAACGATTAACCCTGGCCCTTTCACGGTCTGGAAGCGACCCAGGAAAAAGATAACACCACGCTCGTATTCCCGGAGGATACGAAACGTGTAAAAAGCGAGGCCTATCAGCAACAGGCCTAAAACAAACCAGAATTCCATAATAAGCTCCTTATGACTCCGCGGACTTTTCGACCGTGAGCAGTAATCCGTCAACTGATACTATATTGATAGTATCTCCTTCGGAGATTTCGTCAGCGGATCTAGCCCGCCAGATTTCACCACCGATTCGAACCTGGCCTTCCTTGTCGAAGTCATGCAGCGCTTCGCCGGATTGGCCGATCAGCGCACGCATGCCGGTTGACACTTTTTTGTGTCGAATCTTCATGGCGATATTGATCGTCGCAACAATCAGCAGCGCAAACACAACGGCTGTTGCAGCAATGGTGGGTAACCCCACCTGGAAAGCTTCCATTTCGGTATCGAATAACATGAGACCTCCAATAGAGAACGCAATAACGCCACCAATGCCAAGGATGCCAAAACTGGGCACAAGCGCTTCAGCCACCATCAGGGCAATGCCCAGGACAAGCAGCGCAAGGCCGGCATAGTTAAGCGGTAATAGCTGTACCGAATACGCTGCCAGTAACAGGCAGATCACCCCAACAATGCCGGGAATAAGTGATCCGGGGTTGTAGAACTCCAGAATGATGCCGTAGAAGCCAATCATGCCGAGTATGATCACCATACTCGGGTTGGTGATGATGGAAAGGATCTCAGTACGGAGATCCGGTTCGTGTGCCTGCACGCGGTAATCCGCAAGTGCCAGCGTCACTTCCTCTTTGCCGGTATCAATCGTTCGACCATCAAGCATCGTGAGGAGTTCATCCAGGTCCTCGGCAATGAGATCGATAACGTTCTGCGCAAGTGCTGCTTCTGCATCCAGGCTTGCAGCTTCCCTGACCGCAAGCTCAGCCCACTCCGCGTTACGTCCCCTGAGTTCAGCGAGTCCAACGATGTAAGCGCTGGCATCGTTGATCATCTTCTTTTCAATCGCGGTGGCACCATCAGCCGCAGGTGGCTCATCCTCGCCAGTTGATGGCGGTTGCGGCATTGAAGGGGAGGCAATCTGGACCGGTGTTGCTGCACCAAGGTTTGTTGCTGGTGCCATTGCCGCGACGTGAGAAGCGTACGCGATGTAAGTACCCGCGCTTGCGGCACGGGCACCCTGCGGTGACACGTAGCTCACCACTGGTACATTGCTCGCGAGGATCTTCTGGATAATGTCCCGCATAGCCTGGTCCAGGCCGCCGGGTGTATTCATCTCGATGACGATCAGGGAGGCACCAGCCTCGTTGGCATCATCAATGCCGCGCATCACGTAATCGCTGGTGGCAGGTCCAATTGCATCGTCAATGGTAATGAGCCAGACGTCTGCGGGCTGAGACGACTCGGCTAGTAGGGGTTGCCGTTCAAGACTGGCGCCAAACGCTAGAAGTAGCGCCAGCAGGAAGGCGTAGTTTGTAACCTTCGCCCGTATGTTCGCTGGCATGGAAGCTCCTCATGCTCCCGGGATACTGTAGATATGGGAGCAATTTCACGCTTTTCAAGTACACCATACTCCCAGCTGGCTGATAACGCACGTTGCGGTGATGTCGTTGTGGCTGTCATTTAGTTAGTTCTCATCCGGAAAAGGATGAGAACTAGTGCAAGCCAGGGATGGCTTGCCATTTTTCGCTAGAAAAATGCGAGGTTTCAAAAAACAAAAATAGAAACCGACTCGAAAAATGCCAAGGATGGCATTTTTCGAATGAGAACTAGTGAGCGCAAAAATAAAGGACCCGGGCAGAACCCGGGTCCTATGGGGCGTGCGATGCAACCGGTTGAGGAAGAACCCGGGTCGGCATCGCGGTTTTGGATGGGAGCGTACCATCCAAACTGTTTGGCGCATCGAGCAGCGTTTTGCTCGCTGGGCCGAAATGAGAACGTCGTGCTTCAACTTCAGCACTGATTCCTGTCTCCCCGACCTGGCCATAGATCAAAAGAACCTGAGCTGCAGCACGACGTCCCCCATGACCTTATTCAGCACCTTTGAAAGTGTGCCGTGTCTACTGGTTAGTTTGTCGGTTAACCGCTGACTTGGTCCTGCGACGTGCTAATCTTGCGACTGCCTGAATAACGTCGTAAAGAAACGAGTTATTCCCCGGGCCAGGATGTTGAAAGTAAAGAGACCTGATATTCCGATGAGCGGTTCCGAGCGCAATATTACCGGCGTTATCTTCTGCGGCAGCGTGCTGTTATTCACGGTGGTGCAGCCCGCCAATGCCCAGGAAAAAAGCAAACTGGAATGGTCGTCTGACCTGGAAGCATCCTACGGTTATGACAGCAACGTTTCTGTTGATGACGTTGATTTCAGCATCAGCCAGGGAGACCAGTTCGCCAACTTCAAGGTGGGTGGGCGAATGGAGCTGGATCGTGGTGATGAGGAATACACCGCCAGTCTTTCGGTCAGTGAAAAACTCTATGACACGTTTGATGAGTTTGACGGCCGGTTAACGTTAGCTCGCGGGTCAGCCGAGAAGAAGGTCGGACGTTATACGCTTGATATGACGGGTCGCTATATTGATTACCGCCTCGACAATGAGGCGTTTATTGATATGTACCAGCTTGCGCCCTCGATCAGCTGGTTTCCAACCAAGCGGGTATTCCTGCGTTTTGCCTATCAGTACTCTGATGAATCGTTTGATCGAAACAGCGGTCGTGATAATGACCGGCATGAGTTTGGCGGCACCGCCTACTATTTCATGAATGGTATTCGCCAGTATGTGTCTGCGCGATTGCAGTACGCAGAGGAGGGCGCTGATGATGATGAGTTCTCCAACGACGAAGTACGCTTTCGTCTTGCCTATCACCAGCGATTCAAGATGTTTGGCAAAGAGGCACGCCTGAAACTGGCCTACCGATACCTGACGCGCGATTTTGATGACATCATCAATCCGGAGATTGGTGAAAAACGCGACGATGATCGCCACCGTTATGAAATCGAGCTTGAAGTGCCGATCAATGAGGCTTTTTCCGTCAGCCTCGATCTCGTATCAAATGACAACCAGTCAAACCTACCCAGCGCAGATTATCGCCACGAGGTTTACCAGATTGGTGTGAAGTACGAGTTTTAGCGGACAGGTGTGACTTGTGCAGTCAGGTGCGCCGGCGCCAGAAGTCCAAAACCGTAGATGTCATCATGGCCAGGCTTGCCAAGATCCCGCGCCCGCAACATGAGCTGGTTCTTGGAGAAGGTATGGTCCTGCAGAGGGTCAACGTCGCTTGCAAGAATTGCTGACACAACCGTCGCGGCATAGGACGTACCTGAGTCGATACTGAATCCGCCATCTTCAATTGCATGTGAAACATTGACGCCATAGCTGGCGAAGTCGACGTGATCACCGCGACCGGCACGATGGTAGACCTTGTTTGTCGCATCAACAGCCGTCACGCCAATTGTGCAGTCGTAGGCTGCAGGGAATCTTGGTGATGAGGTTGGTCCACCGTTACCGACAGAAGCGACGATAGTAACGCCATTGTTACAGGCAGCTTCAATCGCTCTCCTGAGAATGAAGTTGTCAGGACCCGCCAGGCTCATGTTTACGACCTTGACGTTCTCGCGAGTCAGCCAGTCCAGCGCACGTACGATCGCTGCAGTGGTCGCAAAGATCTTGCCGTCACCCTCGTGCCCGAACACCGAACCGATCATCAGGTTTGCATGGGGAACAAGGCCGGTGAAGTGATCCGCTTCGCCAACAAGGATTGATGCGATGGCAGTGCCATGTGCCTCGCTTTCAACGAGATCGTCGGGCACGAATGAAGCTTGAGAAATAGAAGCGCCCTCAAATGCAGGGTGCTGATTCGCGACGCGGGAATCGATGATACCGATACGCGTTTGAGTATTTGAGATCGGGCTGATGGTGGTCTGACCACCGCGTTTTTGACCACTGGTTGTTTGCGGCAGATAACGCTCGTTCAGGTCGACCGACACCAGGGGTGAATTCAGTACTTCAATAGAGGCTATTCCCAACTCGCCGGGTTTATGGGTCTGTGGTGCGGTAATTGTGCCGAGTACATAGCCCAAACCGTCGAGGGTTTCGACGTTGGAAAGAATGTAACCTTCGCGCTCGAGCGCCATGATGGACTCAAAGTCTCCCATGACCAGCCAGGTGTCAGTGAAGAGCGCATGGCGTTCATCTTCATAAAGCCCGTCGAGCTGAAACTCCAGCTCTTCTTCGACCAGTGAAGCGATGTGATCCTCAATCTGGTTTTCCAGGTTGTCCTCGACGTTTTCCTGGATGGACTCTTCAATCGCGAGCTCAACCTCGTTCTCGACCTGATCTTCAATCGTGTCTTCAACCTGGTCTTCAATTTCGTTCTCGACCAGCTCTTCTATCTGGTCTTCAATCTCATCCTCGATTTCGTCTTCGAAGTGGTTTTCGAACTCGTCTTCCAGGTCATCGGTCAGTTCAAAAAGGAATGGACCACCCACACCAGCCGTTGATGCATAGGCGGGGCTGATAGCAAAGAGCGAGACAATCACCCACAGCAATGCGACCGAGTGGCTCGGTGTTACGCCGGTTGATGTCTTACAGCTGCGCACAATCAGGTACCATGCGGGTTCCAGAAGAAAACGTATTGTATCTCCTTATTATTCCGAAAAGCCAAACCAGTTCTCACTTTGGGGCGAAAGGCTGTGTCTGGCAGGGAAATGAGAGCAAATTGAGGTGAATCTGTCGGGAATATTCCGACAAGAGCGACGTTAATGGCTACAGAGCGTAACAAAATTGAGGGGTCAGCCCTGAAACAGTTCCTGGCAGATGAGGTAAAAATGCTGCGCCGGTTCGCTTTCTCACTGACCGGCTCCATTGATGACGCTGATGATGTAGTCCAGGCAACATTAGAGAAAGTGTTGAAGAGTGGTCTACCGGAAGACGGCCCACACGCGTGGCTGATCCGGGTTTGCAAGAACCACTGGATTGACGAGATCCGCAAACGGCAGGTCCGCAATCATGATGAACTGGATGAACAGATTGTACCCGGTTCGGGAGTTCTGCTTGATGATGCCATCTCAGAACAACGGGAACTGGACCGCGTGGCAAGGGCGATGGACAAGTTGTCGGAAGATCACCGCGTCATTTTGTCGATGGTAGTGATTGAAGGCATGAGTTACGCAGAAGTTGCAGGTGTGCTTGATACACCAATCGGCACGGTGATGAGCCGGGTATCAAGGGCACGACGAAACCTAAAAGGAATACTTGAAGGGGACCTGGATGATTAATGATCAGGATATAGAACAGATTTCGGCCTACCTTGACGGTGAGCTCTCAAGCGAAGAGTCAACCCGTTTCAAGGCAAGGCTCCTGGCAGAGCCTGCACTGCGCGCAGAGTATGACGCGCTCAAAGGTAACGATGACCTGCTGCGTGGTTTTGCAGCGCGCTCCGATGCTGCGCCGCCCGTCATGTACCCGGAGCTCAGGCAGGATTCGAAACAGCCCGGCAGGCTGACCTGGGGCCTGGTTGCTTCCGTCGTGATGGTGATGGTGGTTGCATCTTTTCTTCGTAATGAAGAAACCAGCTCGATCAATGATGCACTGGCAACTACATTGTCCGGTGACAGGTTTGAGACTGAAGCAGGATTCATTGAACCGCAGATGACGTTCAAACACGCCAACGGCCAGTACTGCCGTGAGTTTGTCACCCAGGATTCACGTGCGGTTGCCTGTAAAGCCGCTCGCGACTGGGTGGTGTTGATGAGCGTACCTGAAGCAGGCCAGGTTGATGATGGCTATTACCAGCCTGCAAGTAATGGCACACAGAAGGTCGACAGTTTCATCAGCGGCAACATGACCGGTGATGCCTACGATCACGCTGACGAGGCTGAACTGATCGAAGCCGGCTGGCAATAACTATTTCCCCCCGCCGAGGTAAGGCTCAGCCCAGCTGAGCCCGGCCACGGTATTTCCCTTCGCGGTGTATTCGCAGCCGACCCAGCCCTCGTAGTTAATCTCATCCAGAAAATCGAACAGGTAAGGCAGGTTCACCTCGCCATACTGTGGTTCGTGGCGGCCCGGTACGCTCGAAAACTGGATGTGCCCAATGATATCAAAATGCCGGTCTACGCCCTTGGCAAGATTACCTTCCATCACCTGCATATGATAAAAATCGAACTGCATCCTGACGTTGTCCCGCTCGATGGCCGCAATCAATTCGGCGGTGTGATCTGAACGAGTGTGCAGGTAGCCCGGCACGTCTTGCGTGTTCAGTGGTTCAAGTAGTAATGTGACATTTGCCTCGCGCGCCTGGTCCGCTGCCCACTTGAGGTTGCTGATAAAGGTGGCCTCGCTGAGTTCACTCTCGCCGCCATCCCTGCCAGCCATGACATGCATCAGGTGAGCACCGAGGCCCGTTGCATAGTCCAGGGCTTCGGTAAAAACCTCCCTGAAGTCTTCTTCCCTGCCTTTCAGCGCGGCGAGTCCGGTTTCTCCTTTTACGGGATCGCCGGGTCTTGTATTCAGGAGGATCATCGCGAGGTTGTTGGCGCTGAGCCATGCCGATACCTCATCGATACGCCAGGCATACGGTGCGAGAAATTCGACGGCCTTGAAACCTGCACCTGCAGCGGCGGGGAAACGTTCCGGTACCTCCATTTCGCGGAACATGGTGGTGACGTTGGCGGCAAACCTTGGCATCTGTTACTCCGATGGCGATAACTGCATGCAATAATACTGCACTTTATTTTCTAGGCAGGAGTCAGGGTGTCTTTGGTAATCGTAACGGGTGGCGCTGATGGCATTGGCCTTGGTGCCGCGCTTAAGTATGCAGAGCAGGGAGCAACGGTACTGGTTGCTGACCGTGATGAAGAAAAGGTCAATCAGGTGAGGGCGGAGCACAACCTTGAAGGCATCGTCTGCGATGTCTCATCAGATGCCGACCTCGATAAGCTGAAGGAAGCAGCCGCTGACCTGGGCAGCGTCGATGTTGTGATGGCCAATGCCGGTGTCGCGATTGGTGGTCGATTTGAATCAGTACCGCTCGAGGAGTGGCAGCGCCTGTTTGATGTCAACGTGTTCGGGGTGGTCAGAACCATCCAGGCATTCCTGCCGGGTTTCCAGGAAGCAGGTAGTGGCAGGTTCATCATCACCGGGTCTTCTGCCGGTATCTTTGGCAGCGATGGTTTCAACACGCCTTATGCGGCGTCAAAACATGCACTACTCGGGCTCGCCAAAGGGCTCGCCGTCTATTGTGAAAGCCAGGGCATTGGCGTGCATTACCTCGCGCCCCGATTGACGGATACGGCGTTCCCGAGATCCTCCGTGGCCTGGGGCCGTAAAGGCAGTCGTGTGACGGATAACCGGGATATTGGTGATGATTTCGACACGGTTGATGACGTTATTGCTGCGCTCTTTCAGGGTATCGAAAGAGAAGAATTCCTAATCAGCCTCGATGCGCAGACAAAAGAGCGCCTCATGGCGTTTGCCGAGAATCCTTCGGCATCGTTTTAGCTGTTACCACAAGACTCAATAGAAGAATCGCTAGCGAGAAAGTACGGGAGCTGGATATGAACTCAAAAGTTGCACTGATCACAGGGGGTGGTTCAGGGATCGGCAAGCACTCCGCGCTTGCACTAGGGCGGGCCGGTTACAGTCTTGTGCTGGCCGGGCGTCGCCTCGAGATGCTGGAGGATGTTGCCAGCCAGGCGGATGCTGAATGCCTTGCCGTCCAGACCGACCTTGCAAAGCCTGAGGACATAGATCGGCTGTTTGAGGAAACCGCCAATCGCTTTGGTCGCCTCGACGTGTTGTTCAACAATGCAGGTGGTGGCACGCCGCCGGTACCCATCGAGGAACTGACGCTGGCGCAGTGGCAACAGGTTGTGGATGTGAATCTCACCGCAGCGTTCCTGTGCACGCAGCACGCGTTTCGAATGATGAAGGCGCAGGACCCGCAGGGCGGGCGCATCATTAACAATGGATCTATCTCGGCACATGTGCCACGGCCACAATCGGCGCCTTACACCGCAACCAAGCACGCGATGACCGGGCTGACCAAATCAACATCCCTCGACGGTCGCGCTTTTAATATCGTCTGCAGCCAGATCGATATCGGCAATGCGCTGACAGACCTGACGGCGCGGATGTCTGGCGGTGTACCACAGGCTGATGGTTCGATTAAGCCGGAGCCCACCATGGATATTGAGCATGTTGCAGATGCGGTAGTGCAGATGGCGGAGCTGCCACTCGCATCCAACATTCAGTTCATGACGATCATGGCATCGCAGATGCCTTACATCGGTCGCGGATGATCAGCTAGAAATTCGAGCGAAGTCCCAGCTGGAATACGACGTCCGGTGATGTGTCTGTGATGACATCTTCGGCGACGGAGATATCCAGCACAGCCTTCTGGCCGAGGTGTAACGAACCGCCGAGAACAAGCTGCATGGCAAAATCACCGAGTTCCTTCACGTCACTGTCATAAAGTGCAGAGTGGAAATCCAGCTGTGCCTTGAGGCTTACCTTGCCCACTGCCCAGGTGATGTTGCTAGAACCAAATACAGCGTAGTCCTCCACCTGGTCAGGCAGCAACTCGCTGTCACCCAGCGCCGTCACACCGAGGCTGCCGTGGAAGTACAGGTTTGGATTAGAAAGCAGGTCCGGGTCTGAAAGGTGCAGGCTGGCGAACACATCGGTACTGTCGGTACCGAGCAGATCGTCAGCATCGCCGGTCGGCAGTTTTACTCCTGCCCGTACAGACCAGACGCGGTTTGTCGTTGAGTCGGGATTGAGGCGGTACCCGAGATGCAGGCGAACATCGCCGATGCCGCCAGCGGATCGCGTCTGGTTTACCAGGACCTGGCCTGCATTCTCGTAGTAGTAGCGCAGCAGGTCCTGTGGGACTTCCTTGCGACCGCCCTCAGGCAGGCCAAACCAGTCGTGCCAGTTCTCGATGAAGTTATCCAGGCTGCCACCGGTGTGGCGGACGTAGGGGATATCAGCGCCAGCTTCCCATCGATCAGAAAAACCGTAGCGAAGCCCCAGCGTCGCCTTGCGGGTCTCACCGTCAATGGCGATAAACTCGGTGCCTTCGCGATTGTCGGTAAAACTGTTGGCAAAGTCTGTCTGCAGCTGCAGCTCGAACTTTTTTTCACCGACAAGGTTGGCTGACCTTGTGGTGGGAATGCCATGAATCTGGGTAAAAGGATTCATGTTTGACGTGGTAAACGGCTCAAACAGGACGATCTCGTCCTGCGCGTAGACCAGGTGCGGGGTGAGCAGGCACACAGACAAAGCCAGGAGCAAACGGATGGATCTGGACACAGCAAAACGAGCCTTGAAAACAAGCCCGCTAGCTTAGGGAAATATCGTCAGGGCGTCGAGTGTGCGCTGGCCTCTTAACTGTTTCTTGATCGGGAAGTTACAGCTTCTACATGGCCGGTCAGCAACCGTTCTTTTCCGACGAAAACCATTTAACGCTTTACGATTTATAAAGGTCAGGTATCCTGCGCCCCGTGACAGATTACATCATCATAGGTGCGGGCTCGGCGGGTTGTGTCATGGCCAACCGGCTCAGTGAAAACAATAAGGTTACGCTGATCGAAGCGGGGCGTCGGGATCACCGCTGGGACTTCCGGGTGCATATGCCGGCGGCGCTTTCCATGGTGCTGGCATCCCGTATGTACAACTGGCATTACCAGAGCGAGCCGGAGCCGTATCTCGACAACCGCAGCATGTATTGTCCGCGCGGCAAGGTCCTGGGTGGTTCGTCATCCATCAACGGCATGATTTTCGTGCGCGGTAACCGGGGCGACTACGATCGCTGGGCGAGTGAACATGGACTTGCCAGCTGGTCGTACGAGCACTGCCTGCCTTACTTCAAAAAATCAGAAACAGCGGTATCGACGGATGCGACTTACCGCGGGCAGTCCGGCCCGTTGCGCCTTGGCCGGGGAGAACTCAAAAGCCCGTTGTTCGATGCCTGGCTTGAAGCCGGCCAGCAGCTTGGCTTTCCCCTGACATGGGACTTTAACGGTGAGTCCCAGGAAGGCGTTGGACCGTTTGACCAGTCCATCTACAAGGGCGTTCGCCAGAACACATCTCGCGCTTACCTTGACCCGGTGCGCGGCCGGGAGAATCTTGAAATCATCTCGTCTGCACATGTGGCACGCCTGCTGTTTGCGGATGGTCGCGCGGTGGGTGTGGAATATCTGAAAGACGGCAAGATCGAGCGTGCGTATGCCAGTGCGGAAGTCATCCTGAGTGGTGGTGCGATTAACTCGCCACAGCTGCTGATGCTTTCAGGCATTGGAGATGCAGATGCGTTGTCCGAGCACGGCATCGATGTGGTGCAGCACCTGCCGGGTGTTGGCCAGAACCTCCAGGATCACCTGGAGATCTACGTACAGTATGCAGCGACCAAACCAGTTTCTGTTTATCCCGCGACACAGTGGTACAGGCAGCCCTTTGTTGGCCTTGAGTGGTATCTCGCCAAATCAGGTGCGGGCGCAACCAATCATTTTGAAACGGGCGGTTTCCTTAAGAGCAGTGACGACAAACCCTTTCCTGATCTGCAATACCATTTCCTGCCGATTGCGATGGACTACGACGGCAAGGATCAGTATCGAGGCCACGGTTTCCAGGCGCACGTCGGTCCGATGAAGCCGGTCAGCCGTGGCCACGTGAAACTGCGTTCAGCAAACCCGTTTCAATCACCGGAAATTCTCTTCAACTACAACCAGGCAGAAGAAGATCGGGCGGTTATGCGCCGGGGTATTCGTCTCGCCAGGGAGCTGATCGCCCAGGAAGCGTTTGCACCTTATAGAGGCAGGGAATTGCGCCCCGGTGAGGACGCACAATCAGACGATGATATTGACGCATTCATCCGCAGGTACTCGGAAAGCGCCTACCATCCGAGCTGCACCTGCAAAATGGGTCATGATGATATGGCGGTGGTCGACGAGCAGGGCCGGGTGCATGGTGTGGACGGGCTGCGCGTCGTGGACGTATCGATCATGCCTGAGATCACCAATGGCAACCTGAATGCGCCTGCCATCATGATGGCGGAGAAAATTGCAGACACCATCGTCGCCTGACGCGTACCCCTAAAATTCAATACCTGCGCCGAGCAGAAACGTCAGGTCTTCGTTGTCAGTGCCGTCGGGTGGTTCGGTGTCGTAGTCGTAGTCGAGCTGCACGTTCATGTAGATATCGTCGGTGATCTCATAGCGAACGCCAGTGTTCGTATTGAACACGATGTTCTTCCTGCCGCTGACGTTTCGATAGATATGATGGTTGTGGAACAGTTCGAGGTCGCCGCCCATGAAGTCATATGCAAAATTTAATCGCCAGTCGATGGTGGCTGACGAAGTGTCTTCACCATCGGTTTCTTCATTTGCATAACCCACACCGAATTCAAAGTTCAGTGTCCTGTTGGCATAGTCCCAGACGTCGTAACCAAGCGCGGGGTTGAGTGACAGGCGTCTGTCGAGCAGGGCTACCGGATCCCGCTCAAGTGTCACGTTGGTTGCGAAGAACCAGTTGTCCAATCGTCCTTCTTCGAAGAGGTAGTTATAGGATGCATGAAAGCGGGTCTGCTCTTTGGTTGTTTCTGAATCGAGCGTTTCCAGTACATAGGAAAAATCACCAAGATAACGGTGTTGTCCTTTGATGACCTCGGTTTCGGCTGAGATGTTTACCGTCTGGCTGTTGGTGTTACCTCGCGAGAAATTCGAATTGAGATCAAGCTTACTGTCCCAGTCGAAATCCTTGATCTCCTCAATTTTATTGATGTTGGCAAGCGCAACTTCGATGCTTGCGTTAGATGCCTCCAGCCTGACGCCGCCCTCCACTGAGCTTTTTGCGAACGAAAAATCTCCTTCGCGGCCGTCCAGCAGTTCCACCTCAAAAGCCTCGTCGGACTCAATGTGGGCAATGTGCTCAAACTCAACGTCAAACTTGTTGGAGTACTCGGGTTCAATCGTCACATTGCTGTCCCAGATCTCCTTGATTTCACCCGTGATGCGATCGCCGTTCTTGAGATAGATGACATCTGCAGTGGCCGGCAGGGCGCATAGCAGTGATATCACAGTGATTAAGGCAGGGAGGAGCTTCATGGGGCTAGGATCCGGGCTGGTTTCAGGGCGTATTCTATCCCATGCATACGTTGCTTTTTGATTTCATGGCCAATCTATCACCAGGCCAGATCGCAGGTTTACTCGTGCGACAAGGGGCGTGCCGGATTGGGTACCCGTGCGGCTGCTATACTGACGGCCTTTTTTACAAACAAGGCAGGCAGGGTCAGGTATGGAAATTCATGGCACGTACGACGAGAAATTTGCCGAGGTAGTCGAGCAATTCGAGAAGAACTTCACCGAACGGGGTGACGTTGGTGCGAGCTTTGCCGCGACAGTCGAGGGCGAATATGTGATCGACATCTGGGGTGGTCACGCTGATGGCGAACGATCACGTGCCTGGGAAGAAGACACCATTGTTAACGTCTACTCGACCACCAAGACGATGACGTTTCTTGTCTCGCTCATGCTGGCAGATGAAGGCAAGCTTGATCTTGATGCGCCGGTCGCAAAGTACTGGCCTGAGTTTGCGCAGAACGGGAAAGAGAACATCCCGGTTAAGAACCTGCTCAGTCATTCCGCCGGATTACCTGGGTTTTCCCGCCCTTTCAGTCCCGAAGAGGTTTTTGACTGGGACCTGACTGTAGCAGACCTCGCCGCACAGGCACCCTGGTGGGAGCCGGGTACAGCTTCCGGTTATCACGCATTGACCCAGGGACAACTGATCGGTGAGGTGGTAAGGCGCATTACCGGCAAATCCTTCGGCGAATACTTCAAGGAAACCGTTGCTGATGTTGTGGGTGCAGATTTCCATATCGGCGTGGACCCGAAGGACTTCGCACGTATCGCAAGCCCGGTCCCAGCGGAAGACAACGGTATGTTCGGCGAGATGGATCCGGAATCGATGATGGGCAAGGTGTTCGGCAGCGTGGAGCTACCGGAAGGAATTACCGATACAGAGGGATGGCGCCGCGCCGAGATCCCGGCAGGCAACGGTCATGGCAACGCACGATCTGTTGTGCAGGCGCAGACCGCCATGGCAAACGCTGGTACCGCATTCGGGCACGAACTTTTGTCACCGGAAGGTGCAGCACGGGCGCTTGAAGAACAGATCAGTGGCCCGGACAAGGTCCTGATGTTGCCCATGCGATTTGGCATGGGTTACGGCTTCTCAACTGACATGATCAAAATGGGACCAAACCCGAACACCATCTGGTGGGGTGGCGCCGGCGGCTCAACCATCATCATCGACACCGATGCACATATCTGCATGTCATATGTCATGAACCAGATGATGGCCGCGATTGTCGGCGACGAGCGAGGCGCAAGCCTGATGTGGGGTGTCTAC
This sequence comes from Pseudomonadales bacterium, assembly GCA_963921285.3. GTDB lineage: Bacteria > Pseudomonadota > Gammaproteobacteria > Pseudomonadales > Azotimanducaceae > UBA9659. The sequence goes on along the minus strand of CAWUFD020000015.1, from coordinate 1,788,561 downwards.
AACGGCTTGTCGTAGAGCCCTCAGCGGAGAGGCCGGAGGCCCCAAATAAAGAGCCCTCAGCGGAGAGGCCGGAGGCCTCAAATAAAGAGCCCTCAGCGGAGAGGCCGCAGGTCTCATGTAAAGGGTCTACCAGAGGGTCCACAAAGGTTTGTAAGCAACCCTCTACATCCTGTTTACAACTGCGGATGAACAGACCTTGACCTGAATTGGCCCGGGTCTATGCTAGACGCATTAACTCAAATGGACTTGGCCGTGACCTTGAACATTGCCCGCATCTTTCAGCGGGACACGGAAGACAATGCTGATGCCTATGCTGCCGGTAGCGCCTTTGAGGTACGTTATGCTGCGGCCGCTGTCCTGATTGCCTGTGCGCAGTCCGATTTTGTTGAAGCGCCAGAAGAGTTTGCGCTTGTCGTATCCAGGCTTTCTGAGACCTTTGAACTCGACCCGGTTGTGGTTGATGAACTGGTTCGTTACGCCAGTGACGAAGCTGGCAAACGTAGCCTGAAGACGTTCACCAACCTGATCAATCAGTACTTCACCGAAGACGACAAGCGTCTTTTGATCGAAGATTTGTGGCGTGTTGCCTTTGCCGACGGCAGGCTCGAGAAGTACGAAGAACTCTTTATCGGGCGCGTTGCGTTCCTGATTGACGTGCCGCCTTCCCAGGTGGCCCTGGGAAGGCAGGCGGTCGAGAAACGCTGAGTCAGTTGTTACTTGTTGAAAGACGGATCCGGCGTACCGGACAGGCACTTCAACACCCATGGGTACGCTTCTGTAACGTAATAGCCATACTGACCGTTGACGGTCATCCCGTTGCACTCATCCAGGTCGCCCGCGCTTGTAAACTCATAGTCATCAACATAGGTGCCATCATAAGTACCACCGGGGTTTGTATTGTTGCGCGTGCCGCGGCTGCCTGATTTCAGCGTATAGCCTGAAACCGCCTTTCTGACAGTGCCGCTGCTAGGGTCCTTGAAGTAGGTGCCGAAGATCGGAAATCCATCGGCAGCAAACCCGATCACCGGTGAACCGTTCTCACCTGGGTTTGAATCGAACAGTGCATTCGGGTTGCCGTGGTAGTGATACCTGCCGTCGGGCTGGGTATGTGCGTTATGAATATCCACGCCGAAACCACCAGACGTGCCGAGCGGGTCAATCAGCCAGTCGTCTGCAGTGGTGCAGCCGATAGCAACGTTGCCATCCTTATCAGCCATCTGGCCGTTGGGGTTGTAACAACCCGCCGAAAGGATATCGAGCACCACGCCGTTCAGCATGACGGCATCGTAACTGCCCTGGGACAACTGGGTTGGTGTTGTCGTTTTCTGTGGCGATCTCGGGATGTTGAAGGTTGCGCTGATCTCCTTGACGTCATGCGCGAAGTTAGCCGATGACTGGTTGAAGTCGTGGTTAGGAATCCCGTCTGACACCATCGTGCACGAACCGCTACCCTCAGTGATATCAACGTCCATCTTGAAGGCAAGACTGCGCTTGATGTCGTTCACGTTGGCAAAGTACATGTTGGCGTAATCCGCACAGTCAGCGCTTGTACTGGTCAGGATGGTGTTGGTGATATCCAGCGTCTGGGGCCCGTCAACAACGGGGTTGTCGAAATCATCAGAACCGTCAAAACAGCTGAAGTTGAAAAAGGTTTTGTTTGCCGAGATAAAGTTAACCAGCACCATCTTCAGGTTGGTCTTGGCTGATACGTAAAGACTTGCTGTGCCATTCCATTCCACGCCGAACTTGCTGCCAAGGTCGTTGCGGTTGATAAACACCTGTTGTTTTGCAGCAAGTGATGACAGGAGTTCAACGTTTTCCGTGCCGATAGCGTTGCCACTGGCATCGTACAGCGAACCCTTGATGTTGGTGATTTCGCTTGTGCCGGTGTTGATGAACCTGATAAAGCCGATATCGGTTGAGTCAAAACCATCAAGGTTGTGGACCACGCCGCTGGTTGCGCAGTTGTTGTTGCTGACCAGCCCGCTGAGGCTGCGCAGGCGCACCATCAGTGAAAAGTTCTCAGCGCCGAACACCTCCAGCATGGCCGGATTGCTCCAGGTGCTGCCGAATAGATCGCGGATCTGTTCTGATGTCAGGGTAATCCTGCCTTTGCTCGGGATTGCGGTACTGGTCAGCAGTGTTTCCACTTCGCCGATGCGCGCGCCGCTCTCACCGTACAGCGTGCCGAAAAATTGCTGGCTTGTATCTGATGTGTTGATGATATGCAGTTCAGAAACGTTGTTTCCTTCTGGAGCAGTCATCAGGTATGCAGTGTGGGTTACCGCCACCTGGCTGGGGTTGTCTGCTGCATTGGTCACAAATGCGAGATGCGCAGAAGCGGTTATCGAGAGAAATGGTGTGATCAGCAACAGTGCTGACGCAAACAGGTGTCTACATTTCATGGCAATCCCTTCTATAAAAGTTACACCTAAGGCCGCCGGCGAGCATAACACTTTTGGGGCATTGATGAGCGGGTATGCCTTTGTGCAAGGCGGCCTGGGCTGTGGTGGTTACACCATTGTGATCAGTTGCGGGGTGCCGTCAGACTCGGTCCAGATATAGGCAAGTTGCCCGAACTGCGAGGCCAGTTCGTTTGCGGTTGCGCGCTCTATCCCCATGATGAAGTAGCTGTATTCGCGCCAGTCCTCGCGTTCCCCGTAGCCGACCAGGTAGTTCAGCCTGAGCTTTTCAATCTCGTCGAGGAGCGCCATCTGCCTGTCATCGTTTTCATCATCGCTGAGCGGTTTGCTGCCAGGGTTCCACGCCGTGATGAACGCTGCGGTACTTACACCAAAACTTGCCAGCAGGATCTGCAGGTCCGGATTGGATTCGCCTACTCGCATAAATAGCGGTGGATCATCCGAGACGATGTAATCAGTATCGAGGTATGCCTCGCGGAGGGCTGGGTCCAGGGAAGATTGCATAGTGGCGTTCTTTGTTTGTCTGTAAATGTGTTAGCTGTTGAACCTCTGCTGCATCACGTCCCGGTTGTATAACGGGTCATCGGGCTTGCGGGCGCCAACAATCATGGCACTACCTTCAAACCAGCTGTCTGCAGCAGCTTCTTCCCTTACCCAGTCGACCAGTTCGCTGCGGTAGGCGATTTTCCAGGTGCCGTCGCGGCGTTCGTACCTGTCCACATAGCGGCCGGAGATAAACAGATCACGCGGTTCACCTGCCTCGTTGTTCACACGATGGAAAGCCTGGTAGTACACCTCGCCATAAGCCTCATCGCCTGCCAGTTCTACCTGAATCTGTCCAAGGAAATGGTGATTTGATGCGTGGGTAGCAAGCGCGGTCTGGCAATAGCCAATGAAGTCATCGGGGCCACCTTCATAAATGCCGTAAGAGAGGTAAGCATCGTCCCAGAACACACTACGCTGGATGTCACCGTCCAGTCGATCCAGCCCCCGCATGTAGGATGAAGACAGGTCCATAATCTCCAGCTTGTCTGCGGCAGCTTCAAGTCGCTCGCTCATCGTTGATCCCGATTAATCGTGGAAGGGCGATGCTCGACTATCGGGGCTCTTATTGTCAAACCACTTATTGTCAAACCGCGTGGCTTGCGCCGTTGCCTGCCGGGCGGTATGTTCGTTGAAAACGAATATAACGAGGGAGAGAGAAAATGAGCGAGGCTGTCGACGACGCAAATGCCTGGCGCCTGGAGACACCGGGTCACCAGGATTGGAGCAGGACCGCACGACCTGATGATGCAAACAAGTACTTCATGGTGTCTGCGGATGGGCACGTGCAGGAACCCAATGACTTTCTCGCATCCCGCATGGACGAGTCGGTCCATCACCGGCTGCCCGGTGTTGTACTCGACACCAAAGGAGACCAGCACCAGAAAACCGAGGGCTTCCGCCCACTGCGGATTCGTAACATCAAGTTCGAAGGTGAGGATGCCCGGCGCAACCAGTCCGGCAAAACGCCTGAGGCGAGGGTTGATGATCTCGCGATGGATGGCGTCGACGCTGAAATCCTTTTCCCAAATAAAGGCCTGACGATCTGGGCTACACCGGATGCTGAGTTCTCACTTGCGATGTGCAAGGCATATAACGAATGGGCATGGGAGACGTTCGAAGGGTTTAATGATCGGCTGGCGCCGATGGCGTGTGTTGCACCGGGTGCGCTTGAAGGCACTATCGAAGAAATCCAGCGCTGCGCAAAGCTCGGCTTCAAGGGGCTGTCCCTGCCCTGTAAACCCGTTTGGGGCCCGCCCGATCATGAGCAACCGAACTACAACCTGCCTGAGTTTGATGACTTGTGGGCTTGTATCCAGGATGTTGACCTGCCAATCACATTCCACGTGTCCACGGGCCGCGACCCACGAACGTCGCGTGGTAACGGCGGCGCAGTGATCAACTATGCCGTGCACTCGCTTGCACCGACCATGGAGCCGATTGCTAACCTCTGCGCCTCTGGTGTCCTCGATAAGTACCCAAAAATCATGTTTGGCACAATCGAAGCAGGTATCGGCTGGGTTGCCTGGGCGCTGGCGGCACTCGATGAAGCTTACAAAAAGCATCACATGTGGGTGCGCCCCAAGCTTGACAGGTTGCCCAGTGAGTACTTTAAGACGAATGGCTTTGCCTCGTTCCAGGAAGATAAGCCGGGCCTTGATCTCGCAAGGGAGCATGGCCTCGTAGATAACTTCCTGTGGGCTAACGATTTTCCTCACCACGAGGGCACCTGGCCGCATTCAGCAGCAGCGATTGAGCGCACCATGGTTAACCTGTCAGATGAAGAGCGCGCAAAAATTCTTGGGTTGAACTCGGCGAGAATATTCAAATTACCAATCCCGGAACGTTACACGTCACAAAGTGATGCTGCGGCTGTGGCTGCCCAGGTAGGGACTATATAGATGGCCGCGCGGACGTTACGCGGCACGGTGGCTGTAGCTGGCGTTGGCGAAACCCAGTACTACAAGCGCGGTGAAGCCCCTGACCCGGAATTCAAGCTTGCCTTAAAAGCCATCAAGGCTGCCTGCGCTGACGCAGGCATCTCCCCAAAAGAGATCGACGGCTTTGCCTCCTTCAGCAATGATCGAAGTGATCCGTCGAGACTGGCGGCAGCGCTGGGTTGTCCTGAACTGCGTTTCTCCAATATGCAGTGGGGTGGCGGCGGTGGTGGCGGTGCAGCCGCCGTTGGCAACGCTGCTGCAGCGGTTGCAACCGGGATTGCGGACTGCGTCGTTGTGTTCAGGGCACTTGCCCAGGGTCAGTTTGGGCGATTTGGCCAGGGCCCTCGCCGCAATACGATTGCCGGTGAGATGGCACATACGGTGCCTTATGGGCTGATGTCGCCCGCACAGATGTTTGCCATGAAAGTTGTCCGCTTTATGCACGACCACGGCGTCCATCAGCATGCGCTGCGGGCGATCTCTCTTGCCGCCTATCACCACGCGCAGAATAATCCCCGCGCCGTGATGTATGGGCGTCCTCTCGATGAGGAAACCTATGACAACTCCCGCTGGATTGTTGAACCGTTTCATCTCTACGACTGCTGTCTTGAAAATGACGGTGCGGCGGCGATGATTATTGTGCCCGCAGAAAAGGCGAAGGACTTTCCGCATAAGCCAAGCTACCTGCTCGGCGCCGTTGGCGGCTCACACCACCGTGCTGGCGCTGCTGTTCACAACACGCCGGATTACGCCTCTTCAACCTTCCCGACGCTTGCACCGCACCTGTATGAGATGGCCGGTGGTAAAGCATCGGATGTCGATGTCTTGCAGAGTTATGAAAACTTCACAGGTGGTGTGTTGATGAGCATGGTTGAACACGGCTTCTGTGAGCCGGAAGCCTGCAACGAATTCTTCACCAAGGAAAGGTTCCTCGCGCCGGGAGGAGATCTGCCCCTCAATACATCCGGTGGGAATCTTGCCGAGTGTTACATGCACGGCCTTGGGCTCATCATCGAGGCAGTCCGGCAGGTGAGAGGTGATTCAACCAACCAGGTCGACGACGTAAACGTATCGATGAATATTTCCGGCCCCATGGTGACACCAGTCAGTTCCTGCATATTCGGCTCGGAGGCAACGTTATGAGTTACCTGGCACCTGGATTACCTCAACCGGTACCTGCACCCGATGGTCTTGATGCGCCGTATTGGAATGGCCTGAAAGAAGGCAAGATTCTGCTGCAGCGATGCGAGGATTGTGGCGGATGGCAGTGGGGACCCGAATGGATATGTCATCACTGCCACAGCGAAAAGTTAAGTTTTGAAGAAGTCAGCGGTGAAGGAATCATCTATTCCTATGAGCGGGTCTGGCACCCGGTACATCCGGCGCTGAAAGAACAGGGCCCCTATATTGTTGTACTGGTCGAGTTACCCGATGCGGGTAACGTCCGGCTGGTTGGCAACCTCCTCGGTGATCCACATCAGGACGTAATCATTGGTGCCCCGGTTAATGCCGTGTTTGAGCATCATGCTGATGCAGATCCAGCGTTTACCCTGTTGCAGTGGCAAGCGGCGGACTAGCTGAACTCAAGTACTGACCGCCAGCTTCAGGTGACGTGATACGAGTCTGATCAGGTCAAGCGTTCCTGCAGGAACAGCTCGATCAGTTTCGGCTCCCTGTGCTGTCTCGCATTTTCATGACTGTGTACCCCTGTAAATGGGGATGGCAAACTGCCGCAGTTGAGTGAGTTGAGTGAGGTCATACAGGATTAGGGCATGAAGACGTTGGACATACGGCAGGACAGTTTTTCGGCCGAAGGTCACACCACCTCTTACCTCGCGGCCGGCGAACCAGGCGGCCCGGTTGTGATCTTTACACATGGATGGCCGGAACTCGGTTTGTCCTGGCGGCACCAGCTTCCTTTCTTTGCTTCACTCGGTTTTTACGCGGTAGCACCGGATATGCGTGGCTACGGGAAGTCCACGGTGTATGCGCGGCATGAGGACTATCGACTGGAGTTGTCGGTTGCCGATATGTTGCGTCTTGCAGATCACCTCAGCACTGAGCAAGTGCTGTGGGTAGGCCATGACTGGGGTAGCCCGGTCGCCTGGAGTATCGCCAGCCATCACCCCGACCGGTGCCATGGCATTGCCAGTCTTTGTGTACCCTATGCGCTCGAGCGCGGCCTCGAGTTTATGCGCGGGTTTATTGATCGCGAGGTTTATCCCGAGGATCAGTTTCCTTACGGGCAGTGGGAATACATGAAGCACTATGAAGAAGACTTTGAAGGTGCCACCGCGCCGATGGACAGGAACCCGAGAGCCCTGGTGCAGGCCATCTTCCGAAGTGGTGATCCCGCAGGATTCAAACAGCCCAGTGGCACAGCGTTCACCCGCGTGAATGGCGGCTGGTTTGGCGAACTGCAGGAAGCACCTGATGCACCGATCGATGAGAACGTCATCTCGCCTGAAGATCTGGATGTCTACGCAACCCATCTTGAAGCCAATGGCATGTTCGGGCCCAACTCCTGGTATATGAACCACGAGGCAAACGCAGAATATTCAGCGCGGGCGGTAAACGGTGGCCGCATTGATATACCGGCGTTGTTCGTTGCGGCGCGATATGACTATACCTGCGAATCAATAACATCCAGGTTGGCCGAGCCGATGCGCGAGGAGTGCAGCAACCTGACGGAAGAAATCATCGATTCCGGGCACTGGATGGCCCAGGAAAAACCGATTGAAGTGAACCAGGCCATGGCACGCTGGCTGGTAAACGCGCTGCCTCACCTGCTTGCACCGCGGTGACTGAAGCGGGGTGATTGAAGCGAACCCGTAGAATTGAGATTATCGAGACAGACTTGAGTGAAGTAACAGATAAAGAGATAGAGGGGATAGTAAATGTCGGACTTAGCACAGTTCAGGGAAGAGACCAGGGCATGGCTGGAAGAGAACTGCCCACCTGGGGCACGCGGCCCGGGAGAAGTATCAAACGGTAGTACCAAGATTGAGATCAAGGACCCGGATACGCGGCTCTGGATCGAACGCATGGTTGAGAAGGGTTGGGCCGTGCCGAGCTGGCCAAAAGAATATGGCGGAGGTGGTCTCAGCAAAGACGAACTGGTTGTGCTGTTCGAAGAGATGAAGCGGATCAGGGCGCGTCCTGCACTGTCCAGTTTCGGCACGTCGATGATCGGACCAACTTTGCTCGAGTTTGGCACAGAAGAACAGAAAGCCCGTCACCTGCCGCGCATTGCCCGATGCGAAGTGGAATGGTGCCAGGGTTATAGTGAGCCGGGTTCTGGTTCGGACCTTGCCAGCCTGCAGACCCGAGCGGTGCTTGATGGTGATAACTATGTGATCAACGGTTCAAAGATATGGACGTCGGGTGCACACAACGCCGACTGGATGTTTATCCTCGTTCGAACCGATCCGGATGCGCCCAAGCATGAAGGGATAAGCTTCATGTTGTTACCGATGGACCAACCGGGTATCGATGTACAGCCGATTCGCCTGACAGGTGAATCACCGTTTAACCAGGTGTTTTTTGATAATGCACAGGCCGCAAGAGAAGACCTTGTCGGAGAGCTGAACCGCGGTTGGACGGTTGGTAAGCGGCTGCTTCAGCACGAACGCTCTGGTATGGATTCGCTGCTCGAAGGCGGCACAAAGACCTCTCGCTCCAAGCTGGGTGATCTTGGTAAAACCTACATGGGCGAAATTGATGGCAAAGTTGCCGACGCTGAGTATCGCAACCGTGTGCTGCGTTATGACATGGACATCCAGGCACTCAACCTGACCCAGCGCAGGGTAATTGAAGAGTCTGCTGAGGGCGCGACACCAGGGCCTGCTACGTCCATCTTTAAAGTGGTCAGCACGGACCTGGAGAAGATCCACTATGATCTGGCAACTGCGCTGAGGGGCGCCCAGGGGTTCGGCTGGGAGGGTGACACTTTCTCAGAGGATGAACTGTTCGACCTGCGCAAGCTGATGTCGACGCGGGCAGCCTCAATTTACTCAGGCTCTAACGAGATTCAGCGGAACATTATCGCCAAGCGCGTCCTGGGTTTGCCGGACTGATCGGCAGACCGGTTCGCGCGTAACCGAGTACGGTTTGCCTCGGCGGATAGCAAACTCGCGTGCCGCGGTATACAAACGAGCGGAGCGAACGATTGGTCTTTTCCAGTGAAAGCACGCCAGCACAGTTGGCAGGAAACAGTCATGGTCCTGACAGGTTAAAGCGAATATCTAACCTGGCCGTGCCGCTGGTTGCTGCCGCGCTTGCAACGAACCTGATGACCCTCGTGGACACGCTGATGGTGGGCCAGCTTGGTAACCATGCACTGGCTGGTGTTGGTATGGGCGGACACCTGTTCTTCCTGTTGTTGTCGATTGTGCTGGGTCTTGCTGCAGGTGTTCAGGCGGTAGTATCACGCCGGGTAGGTGAAGGCAGGTTAGCCCAGACAGGTGAGACGCTTAACGCCGGTATCCTTCTCGCCATCGCCATTGGAACCGCTGCTGTTGCACTGGGTTATGTAGTGGGCCCCACTGTATTTGGGCTGATGATCGGTGATGAGGCCGTTGTGAAAGAGGGGCTTGCCTATCTCGGTACGCGACTGCCTTCGGCGCTCATCATTGGGATCAACATTGCTTTTCGCTCCTACTGGGTTGGTGTCAGCCTGGCGCGTTTTTCGATGATTTCGATTATTGCGCTGTCGTTTTCCAACGTGATCTTTAACTACCTGCTGATTTTTGGACACTTTGGCGCGCCCCGTCTTGAGGTTGCCGGTGCCGGACTGGGGAGTACGCTCGCGACCATCGTCGGGCTCCTGATCAATGTTGCCTTTGCGATTCGCTATGCATGGGCTAACGGTTTCCTACAGCGGTTACCAGAGACCGCGCAGACGCTCACGATTCTGCGACTTTCAATACCGGAAAGCATGCGCCAGGTATTGTTTTCCGTGGGGGTGGTGCTCATGTACACGCTGGTGGGTGCCATCGGTTCAAATGAACTGGCCGCGTTTCATGTTGTGATCGTGATCTGCGGCGTTGCCTATCTGCCTCACATTGGTCTTGGTGGTGCATCTACCACGCTGGTTGGTGAGGCATTGGGTCGACGAGATGTCAGCGATGCAAAAAGCTGGGGTTGGCAGGTTGGCAATGTGAGTCTCGTTGTACTGCTGTTGTGTGGGTTGCCGGTGCTGCTTTTCCCAGGTCATGTGCTCGCCCTGTTCCTGAATGACCCAGTGACACTGTTGTTGGCAACGCTGCCGCTACAGCTGGCCGTTATCGCCCATGCCCTGGACGGCTACAGCAAGGTTATGGGGTCTGCACTCATTGGCGCAGGAGCGACCCGCACCTCGATGGCGCTGACACTTGCGCCACAATGGTTGTTCTTTCTACCGGTACTGGCCTTTGTCGTGAACCTGGGCGCAGGGCTGGACCTGGCCGTGCTGACCTTTCTTGCGTCAACGGTTGTTGGTGCTTTGCTGGCTGTTGCTATATGGTCCCGCGAGCGTTGGCGCGGCATCGAAATCTAACGCGCAATCAACGGTGAGAATTGCGAGAAGAAGGAGTAAAAGACGATGGGGGATTGGCCGAAAGGTACAGTGCAAGGCAATGGACTTGAGATCTGCTACCACCGCACCGGTGGTGACAAACCAGCGCTGGTACTGGCACATGGATTCAGCGACAACGGCCTCTGCTGGCGACGCACGGCAAACGTGCTGCAGACGGATTTTGATGTGGTGATGTTTGACGCACGAAACCACGGCGAGACCGATCGGGGAGAAATTGCACCTGACGTCATGGCCAATGACTGTATTGCCCTCATTGAATCACTTGAACTTGATCAGCCCATACTGATGGGGCATTCCATGGGCGGGCGTACGGTTGCCCAGGTAGCGGGAATGAGGCCTGACCTTGTTTCCCAAGCGATACTCGAAGATCCGCCCTGGTCGAACGGCATAAGTGATAATCCTGAAGAGGCCGCAAAACGATCCAAACAGTTCAGGACCTGGCTTGCCTCAATGGCAGGCAAGAGTATTGAGGATATTGAGCGGATGGGCCGCGCAGTGACGCCAAACTGGCACGACGAGGACTTTCCTGACTGGGCGGTTTCCAAGCAGCAGTTGGACGCTGACGCTATGAAAGGTCTCAGCTGGGGTGATTGGCGTGATGATGCAAAAGCGATTGGCGTGCCGACACTGCTGATTTACGCCGACAGTGAAAGTGGCGGTATTGTCTCCGCCGAGATCGCCGCAGAAGCGGCAACGCTCAACCCGCACATTACAACCCGCCAGGTGTCACCGGCGGGCCATAACATTCGGCGCGAGAATTTTGACAGCTACATCGCGGCGGTGACTGATTACCTCGGGCTTTAACGCCGCCGGAAGCCGCCGCCCCGCATACCTCCTCGAGAAAAGTTGCCGCGGTTATAGCTGCGGTTATAACTGTGGGATCGGCGCGAATTGAACTGGCCGTAGCCCTGGCTGCGAGCGCGGTGGCCACGGTTCAACTGGTTCATGCGGTCTGATGAACTCTGCCAGTCGCGGTTTGTATTGCGCTGTTGCGTGCCTGCGCGGTCACGATTCCCCTCGCGATTGGCACTATCGGACCAGTTGCGTTCAATCTGTTCGCGCTGCCTCGCCTCGCGCTCACGCTCATATTCCTGCCAGCCGTTGTCGCGGTCGTACTGATACCAGCCGTCATCGGATTTCTTGAAAACGTTACCGTTCTTACCGGCATACAGGTTGCCCTCGCTGTCCTTGCCAAGGGTGCCGCGGTTTTCACCATCGGAACCTGATACCAGCTTACCGCCGTCGTCACCGGTTATCCCGGTTTTGCGGGTGCCGTCATCAATCTCGCGGTAGATGTCGCCGCTCTTGCCGTCACCGGTGGTAAACGAGCCTTCAGAAACAATGCTGCCGTCTTCCTGGCGGTGGTGTTCGACGTAGGAACTGCCGCCCTTTGACGTCTCACGCTCTGTCGTGCCCCAGCCATCATCAAAATCGATTTCCCGCTCGGTTTCGATGCGATTGTCACCGCGTGCAATTTCACGTTCCGATTCGAGGCGGTGGGTATCGTCGTCGTAGTAACGCGAGGTTTCCGTATAGAGCTGGGTCCGCGGGTTATAGGACTCACCATAACTTGCCCACTCATCTCCATCCCACGCGGTTTCAACGTAGCCAGATCGGCCGGTGCGGGGATTGTAGTGTTCGTTGTAGCTGTAGCCGCCGTAGGGCCCGTACCACACTGATCGTGTGCCATACATGCCGGTGCGCGGATTTTAAAAGCTACCGTACCCGTAGGAGACGTAACGTGGCCAGTACCAGTACAACCCGAAGTAGGGCGGGTAGTACCAGCCGGTGCCGTACACAGGCATGCCGTAGTAGGCATAAACGCCAGTGTAGTATGAAGTTGAAGCCGAGTAGGTCACGGTAGTCGGTGTACTGGATGCCACCTTGACCTGCGTCACCGGGTAGGAGGGCGACGAAGCGGGTATCGAATAGATTTCATCCGGGACGCGAAACGCCGTGGTCCAGGGTCCACCGCTGACATCAGCCTGGTACCAGGCACCCTCGTAACATAGGTAGAAGACGTTCTGGTAATAGAAGATGTCGTAAGGCGAATTCACGGCGCGACCGATCGACGTGTTTGGAATCGTCTCGAACTTCGGTTCCCCGTCGTACTGGTCATCCAGCGTCAGCTGATCGTTCTTATCGAGTGTCTTCTCCTGTGGAATGTTGGCCTCAAGCAGCGCGGTCTTGGCTTCAACAGTACCGGCAACTGAAACCCTGACGTGTGCCATGCCGTGGTCTGCCGGGATATCAAGGAAGCTGTCAGGCAACTGGGTGACATGGGTCCAGCTGTTCCCGTCAAGGTCTGACGTTGCAAACCAGCGGCCGGAGGTCAGGAAGTAAAACGTCTCTTCATGTTTGATCAGCGGGCTCTGGGTGTTGGCAACGAAAGTGAGATCGGTGCCGGGAATCTCCTCCATAGCGGGCTCGCCATCGATGACAATAAGCTCGCTGGGTTCGGCGGTGTACTGTACGGCAACGTCCGGTTTTTCCTCGGCGAGTGGAACCAGCAGCCAACCGTGTTCCGAAGTTGGGTCAATCTTGTCGAGGCCGGGTGGGCGCTTCTTGTAATACTTGTAGGTGCCGTCTATCTCTCGTGCGCGCAGCCATACCTGTTTATAGAGGAGGTAGTGGTAGCGTGAGTCTCGCAGCAGCGGCCAGTTGGCATTGGCGATGATTTTCAGGTCAGTTTTATCAATATCCTGCTCCTGCGGCTCACCCGTGATGCTGAGAAGAATCGTGGCTTCATCGCGGACGAAGATCCTTGGTGGCTCAGGGTTAAAACCCTCCGCGTTGTCGATGGTGATGGCGTCTTGAGCAACAGAAATCAGGAACACGTCGAGCGGCACATCCAATGGCTCATTGCGCACCAGTTGAGCGAGTTTGTCCTCGTAGTTGTCGATGTCTTTACCGGCAACCGTCACACGCTCAATCTTCGGTTCGGAGATGGTGACAACCCGCTCGTCCATATCGACGACTGTGGTGTTACTCATCTCAATATTGGCGTAGCGGGGTGCCTCCTCGCCCTCAGCAAAGTACTCAACTGCCATCAGCATGGTTGCCTTTTTGTAGTCAGGCCATTCGTCAATTTGCGGGGCATGTATGATCATGCGTCCGCCTTCAATCTGCCTTTCCTTGGGGAACGCCCAGCGTGGCGGTGGTTCTGCGTCTGGTGCTGCCTGCGCCTGCGGTTCAGGTTCGGCAGGCGGTAGTACGATGACGTCGTATTCCTTTGCGAGGCTGGCGCAGGCGGTGACGGCCAGCGCGATCAGCAGGATGATGTGCTTCATAGGGTGATTACTTTTAAAAGAGTTGCTGTTTCGCCTGTGTTCGCTATTTCCCGGCCAGACGTTCAACGACAGGTGCAAACGCTTCCATGTTGTCTTTGCCGATGGTGATGTACGAGATGCCATGCAGTTCCCTGCGGCGTTCAAGTTCTTCACAGATCGCATCCACTGAACCGAACAGGGCGTGCGGATGGGTTCGCATGTCGTCTTCACTCATGCCGAACATCTGTGCGAACTGGCCGAGTACCGGTGATGGATCGTCCATCACAAAGGTGAAGTAGGCACCGATCTCAATCTCGAGATCATCAAAACGATCACCGGCACCTTCCTTAATCCAGCCAACCTTCTTCTGTGTTTCTGCTTCGGTGGAGAGCCCGACACCATCGAGGCCAATCATGCCCGAGCGATTGTTGAAGTTGAGACTGACGATGTCTGCTTCCCTGCCGGCAAGTCGCAGGATACGGAGTGAGCCACCACCAATCATGATCGGCGGTTTGGATATCGGCTTTGGATCACCGGCAAAGTCAGACCAGTTGATCGTGTCGTTGGAAAGATCAGCCGGTCCGTCGCTGCAATAAGCCTTAACCCCTTCAATGACGTCCGCCAGCCGGTCGATGCGTACCTTTGGCTCGTCCTTGGTGATACCCAGTGCGGCATATTCTTCCGTGATCCAACCGGCGCCGAGGCCGAATTCCAGGCGTCCACCTGACAGTTTGTCGATGGTCATGGCTGACTTGATGAGCACGATAGGCAGGTGATAGTCGATGCAGAAGACCCGGCAACCGATGTTGATAGTCTTTGTGACCGCAGCTGCATAAGCCATTGCAGGAATAGCTGCCACGTTCTGGGTTGGGTGATTGGCCTTGGTGAGTGCTGGTCCCTCGCCGATGATATGGTCGGCAAGATGAAAGGCAGAAAAGCCCAGTTCCTCTGCGCGCTGTGCCTGGCCGGCCCAGTCTTCCCCGGAGTCAGCGTTAAATGACTGGACACCAAAACGAAATGGTTTGCTCATGGTAGTACTCCTTATGCGTCTTTCATGAAAGCTGCAAAGTCAGCTTCAAAATCTTTGTGCCAGCGGGACAGTGCCGGTCGGTTTTGGGTGATGTCATTGGTATTCCACTGGATGCGAAGGTTGTCCATTTCCGTGGTGACATCGTTATCCGGGCAGATGATATAGAAGTCGCCGTTACCGAGGCGGGTCAGCAGTTCGTCGGCGACCTGCTCGGAGGACCAGGCGGCAGGTGGTTGCTCGGCAACAAATCGTTTGATGAGACCGGTATAGGTAAATCCGGGTACCAGCAGGTGTGCCGTCACCTGGCAGTCGTCGATGTTTCTCAGTTCGTGTGCAAGATGTTCGGTAACGGTGCGGATGCCAGCCTTGCTGACGTTGTAGGCAGCGTCACCTGGCGGGTTGGTGATGCCTTGCTTGGAACCTGTATTGATGATCGCCGCAGGAATACCCTGGTCGATGATGGACTGGGTAAACACCTGCAGACCGTGGATCACGCCCCATAGGTTGGTGCCGAGAACCTTGTGCCAGCCATCCAGGTTGGCAAAGGAGCCGCCTCCACCACCTCGCCCGGCGTTGTTCATTAGGATGCTGACGTTGCCGAACTGATCAAATGCCGCTTCTTTTAATGCTTCAACCTGGGAGATGTCCGATACATCTGTTTTGACGATCAACGCGTCCGGCAGTGCTTGCCGTGCCTCTGTCATGGCGTCATCGTTCATATCTGCGATACAGATGTTCATGCCGGCGGCACTCAGTTTCTGTGCGGTTGCGAGCCCAATACCGGACGCGCCGCCAGTGATGACAGCAGTGTTACCTGCCTTTACTGCGGGGTGACTCATAGATCAAAACTCGTAGGTGACGCCGGTTAAATCGGTTGAAACATCCCAGAGCTTTGCAGCGTCGGCCTCATCTCTGGAATGTGGGGTCGTGCTGACCTTCCTCGCTGAGCGAGAAAACTCACCCATACCGGCGGGCCCATAATAGTCGCCCCCTTTAGTGTCCGCATGGGTTGTTGCCATCAGGGTTGGCAGTGCGCCTTCCGCAGAAGAGTTCATCATCAACTGCAATGGCAGAAACAGGATCTGGAACGCCGGGTGAATATGCCTGCCGAGCTCAGTGTTTGATCCACCGGGGTGACAGGCAACGGCGATGGCAGGTGAACCGGCGGCTTCGAGCTTTCGCTGCAGTTCGTAGGTGAACAGGATGTTCGCAAACTTGCTCATCGAATAACGTTCCATGCGGTTGTAAGACCTGTCGGCATGAATATCGTCGTAGTTAATGCGGCCGTTGCGGTGGGCAAGGCTTGATACATTGACCACGCGTGCACCGGGTTGGTCTTTCAGCATGGGCAGCAGGTGACCTGTCAGTGCAAAGTGGCCCAGGTGATTTACGCCGAACTGCAACTCGAAGCCATCTGCGGTGGTCTCTTTCGGTGGGATCATCACCCCCGCATTGTTGATCAGCGCATCCAGGCGCGCTTCCTGCCGGGTTTCTTCAGCAGCAGCCTTGATTGATTCAAGACTGGTGAGGTCCAGCTTGATCCACTTCAGGTCAGCATCAGGTTTGTTGACGCGGATCTTTTCCATTGCGTCTGCGGCTTTCTCTTCTGACCTGCACCCGAGCAACACACGTGCCCCTCGCTCTGCGAGCACTCGTGCGGCGTCATAGCCGATACCGGTGTTTGCGCCGGTGACCAGCATGGTCTTGCCAGCCTGGTCAGGTACGTCTGCTTCTTTGTACATGGTTGACCCCGCGGTTTCTTAGTAAGCCGATGCATCCGGCATATAACGTTCCCTTGATCTTACGTCGAAGGTGAGATTGAGATGCTTGAGACCGCGGAGGAAGCTGCTCGGAACGTGATCAAATGATTCGTTCGGATCTGCCGTGGCGATGTTCTCGAGCCGGTGCAACAAGATCAGGAAGGATGAATACATTTCCTGTCTTGCCAGTGCTGCGCCGGGGCAGTGGTGCGGGCCTGAGCCAAACGCAAGGTGGGCACCCGCCTTCTTTCGCTCGATATCAAATTCTTCTGACGCATCGAACACGGATTCGTCACGATTGGCTGAAGCGTAGCCCACCGCGATGCTCGAACCTCGCGGGATTTTTACACCGCCGAGTTCCGTGTCCTGCGTCGCAACCCGCCACAGGTGCAGCACCGGTGTTTCGAAACGCAGTGATTCCTCAACAAAGTTGCGAATCAGTTTCTCATCATCGCGCATCTTCTCCATGAGGCCGGGACGCTGGAGTAAAAGCATCAGGCCGGAGCCAATGGCGTTTGTGGTGGTCTCGTTGCCGCCCGTCAGTAACTGGTCCAGGAGGTCCTGCAGTTCAAACATATCGAGATAGCGTTCCTCACCATCTTCACTGTCGCGGACCTTCGTGTGCACCAGATCCGAGATGATGTCGTCCTTGGGCTCAGCGCGCCTTGCTTCGATCACCTCTGCAAAAAAGTGTTGGGCAGCGACAATTTTTTTGCCGCAGTCGAGCGCCTCTTCCTCGTTTACAAAACCGCCGCCTGGGGCGAGCATGGCGTCCGACCAGTCTTTCAGCCCCCAGATTTTTTCTCGGGGTACACCCAGTTGATCGGCAATGACGGTGCACGGCAGCGGGATGGAGTAGTCCCACATGAAATCGCACTCGCCTTTGTCGATGAACTGGTCGATCAGGTCATTAACCACGGTTTCGACGTAGCCGGTCATCTTGCGGACACGAGCCACGGTAAATGCGTGATTGATGAGCTTGCGGTACTTGGTGTGCACCGGTGGGTCTGTGCGTTGCAGGGTTGAGACGCGTGCCCAGCCGTGTTCGGCCTTGTATTCCTCGGCGATGTTGCGTGGAACGCCACCCTTCTGCGCGCGCAGCTTGAAGATGTCGCTGGAGAATAGGTCAGGATGTTTCTTGATATAGCGGACATCCTCGTAGCGGCTCACGTAGTAGGCCTGGAGTTCCGGCATGAAATAAACCGGCGTGTCGAGATGGCGAATTTCCTGAAAATATTTGAACGGACACTCACGTGTCTCGTCTTCCATCAGGTTGTAATCAAGCTGCTCACTCATGTGTATTCCTCCGGGAAGGCGCATAGTGTCTCATGGTTGAAGTGCGTGGCAAAAGCAGCAAAACTGCAGGGCGTATGACTTCTACAGCAACGACCACCGCGGTAGCCGACGACGGTTATCCCAGCCTCGGCGCGGCAAGCTACTCCCTGGGGTTGCTGTTCACCGCCTATATTCTTTCCTTTATCGATCGGCAGATCCTGGCCTTACTCGTAGGGCCCATACGAGCCGACTTTGGCATATCTGATTTTGAATACAGCCTGCTGGCAGGTGCGGCATTTGCGCTGCTGTATGCAATTGCAGGACTGCCACTCGGTCGACTCGCGGACAGGTATTCGCGCCGCATGATCGTGTCGGGCTCAGTCTTCTTCTGGAGCCTGATGACCGTTGGCTGTGGCCTGACCAAGAATTTTACGCAGCTGTTCATCGCTCGCATGGGGGTAGGTGCCGGAGAAGCCGGGCTTTCACCGCCGGCGTATTCACTGATCCTCGATAGCTTCAGACCGCAACATGTCGGCTTTGCGATGTCATTTTACAAGCTTGGGGTGAAAGTCGGTGCGGGGCTTGCGCTCGTGATCGGCGGCATCCTGTATGACTTTTATGACAGCCTTGGCGTGCTTTCGCTGCCGCTTGTTGGCGAAATCAAACCGTGGCAGGCAACGCTGATCAGCGTTGGTGCGCCGGGCATGCTGCTGAGTCTTCTTTTCCTCACGATCGAAGAGCCTAAGCGCAAAGGGCTCGTCTCGGAAGACGGTGAAGCACTGGCAGCCATTCCTCTCAAAGATGTGATGGCGTTTATCTGGCAGAACCGCCGCGTATACCTGTGCCTGCTGCTGGGTTCTTCGATGATGGCGATGGCGCAGTACGGCAGTGGCGCCTGGTACCCTGAGATGTTCACGCGTAACCATGGGTTTTCCAAGAGTGAAGCTGGCGTGTCCTTCGGCATGATCGTGCTCATTGCTGGTAGTCTTGGTGTCATGATCGCAGCCTGGGTCGCTAGCCAGTTCAAGAAACGCGGCTATGACGATGCCAACGTCAGAACCATGTTTCTCGCGGCAATTATTGCCGTGCCATTCACGGTGATTGCACCGTTATCCGGAGACCCTGACAGGACGCTGCTGCTGCTCTGGCCTGCTGTACTGCTCTCGGGTTCCTACCTTGGCATTATGGCGGTATCGATTGTGGAGATTACGCCGAACCAGATGCGTGGCCAGATTACTGCCGTTTATATATTTGCAACCAGCATGCTCGGTATGGCGCTTGGCGGCAGTGTGCTGGCAGCATTTACTGATTTCCTTTACCAGGATGATGCGCTGCTGCACTACTCGATTGCCACGGCCAATGGGATCTTCTATCCGATTGCGGCGATATTGTTCTGGTATTGCATGGCTGCCTATCGCAGAGCATTAACAGAGTCTGCGCAGTGGAGAGACACATGATATCCAGAAGACATTTTCTTGCAGGTGGCACCGTGCTGGGATTCGAGGTGGTGTTTGCCCGGTTTGCGTCGTCATGGTGGTCGCCGGTGGCGATAGCTGCCGAGAACGCGGACGTGCTGGCAGGTAAAGAAGGTTTAAGACTTCTCAACGACAGACCGGTGAACGCGGAAACCCCACCGCACCTGCTCGATGATGCGGTGACACCGGCATCACGCTTTTTCGTACGCAACAATGGACTGCCGCCTCGTGATGTCGATGTTAAAGGCTGGACGTTGAGCATGAGTGGTGAATCCGCGGCGCAAGCAAAAACCTATTCAATAGCCGACCTGAAATCCCGTTTTGAGAACGTGTCGATGCAGCTGACAATTGAGTGTGGCGGGAACGGGCGCTCAGAGTTTGATCCGCCAGCTTCTGGCAACCAGTGGAGCCTCGGCGCAGTGGGTTGCCCCAGCTTTCAGGGGGTGCGTCTTCGCGATGTATTGAACGACGTGGGAATAAAAGATGATGCTATGTATATCGGTTACTACGGGGCTGACACCCATCTCTCCGGTGATCCGACAAAATCTGCAATATCTCGTGGAGTGCCAATAGCGAAGGCACTTGCTGATGACGCCATGATCGCCTGGGGAATGAATGATGAAGATCTTCACCCCTTAAACGGTCATCCACTGCGGTTGGCCATTGCAGGCTGGCCGGGTTCCGTATCCGGCAAGTGGTTAAAGCAGATCGTCATTCGTGACCGGGTGCATGACGGTGCCAAGATGGGAGGCTCATCGTACCGGGTACCGATGTCTCCGGTGTCGCCGGGCAGCGTGGTGCCTCAGGATCAAATGAAGATCATTGAGGCAATGCCGGTTAAATCCCTCGTTACGTTTCCTGAAACCGGCGCGCGACACTCGCTCGGGAAGGCACTTGCGGTAAGAGGACATGCCTGGGTGGGTGACGCCGAGGTCAGTACGGTGCAGGTCTCCACAGACTTTGGGCAGACATGGCAGGCTGCAAACCTGTCTGAACCTGCCAATGCAGGTGCATGGCAACACTTCAGTGCCGACGTCCAATTCCCGCAGCAGGGTTATTACGAGGTTTGGGCCAGGGCAACAGATTCAAACGGTATTTCACAACCGATGGTACTGCCGGGCTGGAATCCGAAGGGTTATTTGAACAATGCCTGTCACCGGGTGGCTGTCTATGTGGCGTAGTCTTTTTGTTGCAGCGTTTTTGATGCTGGCGTTTTCGGCAGTTGCCGAGACGGATGAATCTGGCCTCGCGGTTGATGAGTCTTTGGCTCTCGTGAAAGGACATTGCCTTGCCTGTCACTCCG
This sequence comes from Pseudomonadales bacterium, assembly GCA_963921285.3. Classification (GTDB taxonomy): domain Bacteria; phylum Pseudomonadota; class Gammaproteobacteria; order Pseudomonadales; family Azotimanducaceae; genus UBA9659. The sequence goes on along the minus strand of CAWUFD020000015.1, from coordinate 1,767,968 downwards.
CACAGCTGATCACCCAGAACCGGCTGAGCAGGGAGGGATGGCTGCGTACCATTCGCTACATGCAGAAAAACCACAACTTGTGGGATCTCGGTGAAATGGAAAAACCGGTTCTCGACTATCTGGCGAAACACTATTCCTCGAAACCAACAACCCAGGTAAGGCGCAAGAATCTTCCCTACCTGCCCGGAGGTGAATAACGTGTCTGCAGATCGACCACTAAAAGCACCTGGTGTCGAAGTTCACCAGATCACATCCCGTTTTGTTGACCAGACCTTTGAGATCCACGTACAGATGCCTATGCATCTTGAAGGCGAGAAGTTCCCGGTGCTCTACCTGACCGACAGTTATGATGGCGTCGCGTTCAGGGATACGACCGGCATCATGCAGTTAGGCGCGGATGTACCGAGGTTCATCTCGGTCGGTATTGGCTATCACGATGAACATCGCATGAATGCGATGAACATCCGCACCCGGGACCTGACACCGGTGCAGGCGGATAGCGGCGGGCCCGATATTGGCAGTCTTGTGGAAGGCGCAAAGGACCTCAATCTCGAGAAAACTTCTGGTGGCGCTGCCGAGTTCCTGCAGTTCATTCGCGAAGAACTGATGCCGTTTATTGATGAACGTTACCCAACCATGCCCGAGGACAGGGGATACTGGGGTGATTCACTGGGTGGCCTGTTTGGTCTGCATGTCATGTTCAATCAGCCGGAGACATTTAATCGCTACATCATTGGCAGTCCGTCGGTGTGGTGGGCAGATGGTGCGATTCTGGAAGATATCGATCGCTTCATTGAATCCGGCAAGCCGCTGCAGGCACATGTGTTCCTTGCAGTAGGCGAGCAGGAAGCCGGTGGTGGTTACGGCATGGTGCAGAACGTGTTTGTGTTTCAGGAAAAGCTGATGACCGCTGGCATTGAAGGGCTGAAGCTGAAAACGCATATATTCCCTGGTGAAACGCATACCTCGGTTATTGCCATGAATTATGTCAAAGGCATCCAGTATGTTTATGGCCGGCCAGACATCAATGAACTCGCTGCGCTGCTGGCACCACCCGCAGATTAACGGGCCGCTGCCTCCCGGCGAACCGTTTTAAGAATCCTTTTTGACAGCGCCTTGTCTTGCGTAGCCCGGGCAAGCAGCAGTCCACCGACACAACTCGATAGAAAGACGATCGCATCATCAACACGAGCCGGGTCGTCCTGGGCAATCTGGTGGATGGTTGCTTCAACAACATCTGCATATGCCGTTTGAAAAGAGGCTGCGGCATCATCAATCTGGGATGCCAGTGCGCTGATGGCACAACCGCCACTGACATTGTCGCGATGATGCTCATTCAGGTAGCTGGCCGCGAGCCGTTCGATACGCTCTTCAAATGGCTCAGGGCCACTCCGATTCTCATCATCCAGCCAGGGCCGCTGCGTCGTCTCGATGGCATGCTCAAATGCTGCGCTGGCGAGTTGTTCCTTGTTCTCGAAGTGCGCATAAAAAGCGCCGTGGGTGAGCCCCGCCTCTTTCATCACACCAGAGATCGCTGCACCCTTGATGCCTTCTTTGCGAAGTCTTTTGCTCGCAACGGTAAGGATGCGTGACAGTGATGCTTGTTTCTGTTCTGCGCGAGTACCCATCAGTTACTGATCACCTCGAGCGGGTCCATGCCGAGCGCTTCACGATAGGTGTTGTGATAGTGGTGCAGGGCGGGCTCGTTGCGCCCGAACGTCACGTACTCCTGGGCTCCTGAGAGAGCACCAACGTGGCTGCTGGCGGCGGCGACATAGTCCTCTGCCTGGATAACCGAAGCAAAACCATCCATACGTTCTTCGATGGTACCGAGAATTTCACGGCCGTCAGGCCTCTCTGCCATCTTCGAGACTTCCGGGTGGATATAGAAGCTGATGCGAGAGAACGAATCATTTGGGTTGTCACCCGCTGGATACACCCTGACAAGGGTTGGGCCACCGGCACCGATAATCAGCTGGATATTCGGGAAGATGTAGTAAACCGGCAGGGCGCCAGCAAGGACGTTCCAGTCGGTTTCCGGCGTATCGCGCAGCGTATCGATGTTTCTCAGGCAGAGGTTCATACGATGGTTACGCTTATAGGTGTCGTACATCTGGCAATTGCCATAAAAGTCAGCAGCGAGGGTGTCCTTGTGCAGGGCGTTGAAGTGGTACGTCTCACCGAACGTATCGATGGCGAGTTTCCAGTTCATCTCGTGCTGGTAGGTGGTGTCTTTCAGGTAGTTGTATTCGGACAGGTTCCAGTTGGCCAGTTCCGGACCAAGTTCGCCAAGCTGATCGTCGATGTCGATGCTGCCATCCGGGTCAGGATTCACCCACAGGATGCCGTGCTTCTCCTCTGCGGGTAGTGGCACGAGCGAGTTGCTGGCTTTGTCGATCGGGCCGAAGTGATCTTCCTTTGGCACGGCAACCAGCTCACCACAGTGGTTGTAGCCCCAGGCATGAAATGGGCATGAAAAGATGTTCTTTCGTCCGCGCGGGTCGTTTTCAACTATGGTGCCGCGATGACGGCACACGTTCAGGAACGCATGGAACTCACCATCCTGGTCCCGCGTGCAGAGGATCGGTTTGCCGAGATCCAGCGACGTGAAGAAGGTACCGGGCCCGGGCAGGTCGCCTGACATGCCAAGCATGTGTGTATAGTTCTGGAAAAACTGCTGCCATTCCTTACCCGCGATCTCCTGCGAGGTGTAACTTGAGACGGGATTCCTGACCTGGCCACCGGCATCAACGTTGGTGCCGTTGTCGAGGTGAGACAGCAATCCGCGAATAACCCTGATCTGTTCCTGTTGTTCCATTAGCCGGTCCTTTCTCGAGTTTTAACTCTCGGTTTCGCTATTAGTTTTCGGTTTCATATGACGATCATCATATGAAAAATACGCTGATAGTTCGGCGAGATCAACACGCCAATCCAAACTGATGTAATCTCTCCTGCCTGCGTGACGTAACTACTTGTTTTAACCGGAGGAAAATATGAATACGAACCGACAGTGGCTTCTCGCCAAAAGACCCCACGGCATGGTGGGTAAAGAGAACTTTGAATACGCCGAAACCCCAATCCCTGAGCCGGGCGACGGTGAAGTACTGGTTCGTAACCTTTTCCTCTCCTTTGACCCGACCCAGCGCGGTTGGATGGAAGATCGCGAGAGTTACCTGCCACCGGTGCAGCTGGGTGAACCGATGCGCGCCGGTTCGGTTGGCCAGGTCGTTGAATCAAACAATCCTGAGTTCAGTGTTGGCGATCTTGTGCAGACGACTGGTGGCTGGCAGGACTTCCTGGTGGTTGCACCGGGGCAAGGCGTGATGGGCCTCTCCAAGGTGCCAGATGGCGTAACGCCTGAGATGATGATGTCGGTACTCGGCGTCACTGGCCTCACAGCTTATTTTGGTCTGCTTGACCTGGGTGATCCGAAAGAAGGTGAAACAGTTCTGGTATCCGGTGCTGCAGGTGCAACCGGTTCCGTTGCCGGCCAGATTGCCAAGATCAAAGGTTGTCGCGTGGTCGGTATTGCAGGTGGCCCTGAGAAGTGTCGCTGGCTGGTCGAAGAGGGTGGCTTTGATGATGTGATCGACTACAAGAACGAAGACGTTGATGCGCGGATTGCAGAGACCTGCCCCAATAAGGTTGACGTCTTCTTCGACAACGTTGGTGGCGACATCCTCGAAGCGGCACTGAATCACATCAACATGCGCGCGCGCGTTGTGCTCTGCGGTGGTATCTCAAGTTACAACGCAACGGAACCCGTACCTGGTCCAACCAACCTGATGAACCTGGTTGTGATGCGCGGTCGAATGGAAGGCTTCATTGTGATCGACTACATGCATCGTGCAGGTGAAGCGATTACCGAACTGCTTGGCTGGATCGGCTCAGGCCAGCTGCATTATCAGGTGGATGTACAGGAAGGCTTCGAGAATATCCCTGATACCCTGCAGCGTCTTTTCACCGGCCAGAACATTGGCAAGCAGTTGCTGAAGATCGCTGATCCTTCGTAAGAGGCATCCCGGTCTAACTGGTTCTCGTCCTTTTCGGGCGAGAACTGGTTAAACTGCCTACCCGATTTCAACCCGAGGTAGAACCATGTCTCTTGCTATGAGCAAACAAGATCGAGAGAACTTCCTGGCCGGCCTGCATGTCGGCATCGTCAGTATCCCCCGCGAGGGTAAAGGCCCCTTAACCGTGCCCATCTGGTATGACTATGAGCCAGGCGGTGCGGTATGGATGATCACCAATGATTCCTCGATCAAGGGCAAACTACTGAAGAAAACTGATCGAATCAGCCTGTGTGTCCAGACCGAGACAGCGCCCTATCAGTACGTATCCGTAGAAGGTCCTTTTACGTCGGCACCGACGCAAGAAGGTCAGTTGCTGCATATGGCGACCCGGTACCTCGGTGAGGAAGGCGGCAAAGCCTACGCAGAAGGCTCTAATGACGCCGGCGGCGACAGCATTACGGTCAGCATCACACCTGAAAACTGGCTGTCGGTCGACTACAACCAGCGCTGAGTCGCATCTGGGCCGTCGACGCCCTCACAGTGATATTGTGATGCAGCTCCCATTTCTGACTAAAAGACAAACCAGTGTGAAGTAGTTCACGTTTAAGCCGATTCGGCCGCGGTACTGTTCACTTCCCTCTTGCAGAAAAAGAGAAGTGAGGTGGTCACTATGGATGAGGCTAAACGAGAACAACAAGCGCAGACGGAGATGCGCATCGCGGACTGGGTTAACCAGCTGGTGCTCCTCTGGTTCGTTTCGATGGGTTTGTACCAGGTCCACCTGTTCCTTTATTGAGGCTGCAGTCTGTCGGACCCGGTCTGATTGTGGCGCAGACAATCTACACCTCGTCTGACGGACTGCTGCCCTCATCAAAGCCTGCCATTTCGGCAGGCTTTTCTTTTTTCCGCTCCACTTCTCACAACACTTTTCAACGCTTTGGCTGACTAGCTGGCAGGCAACATCCCACCGGCATTTCCTATATGCTGGCCAACAAGTCCTTTAATGTTGGCGGCGATGACAAAATTTAACCAACCCCTGTCAGGCAACGACATGCCGCGCTTTGCAGGTAATGCAAGCATGTTCCGCCTGCCGATCAGCGAAGATCCAACAGATATCGACGTGGGAATCGTTGGTGTACCGCTTGATATCGGTACCTCCAATCGAACCGGTACTCGCTACGGGCCACGCCAAATCAGGGCGGAGTCTGTTCTCGTGCGCCCTTACAGCATGGCGACAGGTGCTGCGCCGTTTGAGTCTTTCCAGGTTGCAGACCTGGGAGATGTTGCCCTCAACGCCTACAACCTGCCGAAGAGTGTTGATCTCATCACCGCGCACTTCGACGAATTGATGCAGGCCGGGGTGACCACGGTATCACTCGGCGGGGATCACACCATCACGTTGCCGATCTTGCGGGCTGTTGCTAAACGTCATGGCCCGGTTGCGCTGGTTCACGTGGATGCTCACTCCGATACCAATGATGCGATGTTCGGGGAAAAAGTGACTCATGGCACGATCATGCGCCGAGCAATTGAAGAAAACCTGGTTCAGCCGGATCTGATGTTCCAGATTGGCCTGCGTGCTACCGGATATGCTGCAGACGACTTTGATTGGGCGCGACAGCAGGGTGTCAGGGTAGTCCAGGCCGAGGCCTGCTGGTACTCATCACTTTCGCCCTTGATGGGTGAGATAAGAGAGAAAGTAGGTGACGCAGCCGTCTATCTTTCCTTCGATATTGACGGGCTGGACCCCTCTGTTGCGCCAGGCACCGGTACTCCGGAACCAGGTGGCCTGACGGGTTCGCAGGGTCTTGAGATTATTCGGGGTATGGCCGGCATGAATGTCGTTGGCTGCGACCTGGTTGAGGTTGCGCCACCTTATGACACCACGGGTAACACGGCGCTGCTGGCGGCAAACCTGGTGTTTGAGATGTTGTGCGCGCTGCCAGGCTGCAAACGCCGTTGACTCAGCCGTGCAACTTCACTATTGTGCGCGCCTGATGACGACGCACGTACCAGCAATCAACAAAAAGGCTGTCCTGAAAAAACAGCGGTCCCTGGTGACGCTCGCGTAGGATTCGGTTCAGACTCAATTTTCTAAAACCTCGGCAGCCTACAACGGCTCCCGGGGTTTTCTTGTTTATGGAACCCCGTCAGCCATGGCTGCCTCAATTTATACATTCAGGAGGCAACAATGTTTAACGGATCACTGGTCGCGCTGGTGACACCCTTTCGCGGCAACGAAATCGACGAGATTGCCCTTAAAGGGCTTGTCAGGTTTCACCTTGAAAATGGCACACATGGGCTGGTACCCGTTGGTACCACGGGTGAATCGCCGACACTCTCTACCGAAGAACATCAGCGTGTAGTTGAAATTGTCGTGCACGAAGCCGGCGGTGTGATACCGGTTATTGCAGGCGCTGGTTCAAACAACACGGCAGAGGCGATTCATTTCACACGGCATGCAGAGAAAACCGGTGCTGATGCCACGCTGCATGTCATGGGTTACTACAACCGGCCGAGCCAGGCAGGCATCCTGCAGCATTTTGCCGCGGTTAACGACGCGGCCACCCGGCCGATCATCGTTTACAACATACCGGCCCGTGCAGTGATCGATATCGAGGTAGAGACCATGGCGCAACTCGCCAGGTTCGAACATATCGCCGGTGTGAAGGACGCAACAAAAGACCTGACACGACCACTGCGCGAAGCGGCGTTGATCGACGAGCCATTTTCATTCCTGTCGGGTGAAGATGGGACCGCGGTTGCCTACAACGCCAGTGGCGGTAGTGGCTGTATTTCGGTAACAGCCAACATTGCACCTGCTTTATGCGCGGAGATGCAGGAGGCCTGTCTGGCGGGTGATTTCGTGCGTGCGCTGGAAGTGCAACGCCGGCTCATGCCGCTACATGAAGCCCTCTTTATTGAACCCAACCCCGCCGGTGCTAAATATGCAGCCGCCCGCCTGGGACTTGCTGAGCCGGGCTGCAGGCTTCCTATTGTGGCGCTTGCCCCGGAAACACAGCGGATTATTGACCAGGTGCTGGAAGACCTTGATCTGGGGTAGACAGGCAAAAAAATGCCGATGTCACCTGGAACGATGGCATCGGCGAGAGAGGGAGCTTTACTGGTTCTCGTCCGAAAAGGATAAGAATTAACTAGCCTGAGGCACTTCAGGTGTCATGGTTGAGAGGACCATACCATCGCTGTCTGTGAGCTTTGCAGTGCCGTCCTCTACCTCACATTTCACCGATTGACGTTCACCTTCGGCAGGGTAAACGTTGAGGGAAAGGCGATATCCAGCCCGGGTTGAGCGGAGTTTTTTCATTTTCACGCGGGTGTCATCGCCCATCAGCAGCCTTGCTTCGGCCTTGCACGCGGTCACTGCCTGGCCTTTTGAGTCTGCAACGGCGCTTTGTGCGGTCATAAACAGTGTGGTGGCAATCAAAACGGAAAGTAGTTTTTTCATGGTAAATCCTTATCGGGTTGGTTTATCCCTGGAAGGTCAGGGCAACATAGAACAGCTAGATGGCGGTACCGCTCATGGTGACAAGTGTGCCGAACGCGCCGATAAATCTGGCTGCGTTAGGGCCATCACCCAGGGACAGGCCCACGGCGTGGGCTATCCTGACCACGACAAACGCGGCAGCTATGAGAACAACCGTCAGCGTTGAACCAATCAGGATTTCCAGCAGGCCAAGTGCGACCAGAAACAGTGCCGCGTTTTCGGCGAGGTTTCCGTGACGCCGGATGGCCAGAAGCAGATCCTGGTGTCCACCATCTCCCAGCCCCTGTCCGTAACTCAGTCGTTTGTTGCCCACCAGGAACATCAGAAACAGCTGCATCAATACCAGCACACCTGTTGCCATTGCCGTGACGAGTGGAAGGTGAGATTCCATAGTTGTTATTCCTGTTTAAGAGTTTTCTGAATAGAGGCTGTGATGCAGGATAACCAGCGGTGGCAGAAATCGAACCGCGTTATCTGCACCACCGTGTTGCACAAATAAACCAGCCAAAAATGGTAATAAGTTGAAGCAGATGAACTGGGATGATGTCCGCGTATTTCTCGCCGTTGCTGAAGAAGGGTCTTTCCGCAAGGCAGCCGCACGCCTGAATATTGGTCACACAACGCTCTCCAGGCGAATCGAGTCGCTTGAGCACAGCGTCGGCACTCGCCTGTTTGTCAGGCAGTCCACCGGGCTGACGTTGACCGAGGCCGGCGAGGAAATGCTTACCACGGCAAAACCGATGAACGCCGAGTTCGACGACCTGTTATCGAGACTGTTTGGCCAGGAACAGGTTCCACGGGGCTCTATCAGGGCGACGATACCAAGCATGGTGCTGAACTATGTACTGGCGGATTACCTGCCGGCATTCTATGCAGCATGGCCTGGTATCACCCTTGAAATTGATACCACCCTGCACTTGCTGAACCTTCATGCGAGGGAGGCGGATCTCGCAGTGCGCATGACCAGCCATCCCGGTGATGAGTTGATCGGCCGACGGGTAGGGAAGTACTGTGAGGCGGTTTATGCCACGCCGGAATACCTTGACCAGTACCAGCAACGTCGCAGTGCGGTAGCGGGTGCGGGCCACCATTGGATTCGGCCGAGCGAAGACTACGCGTTTGTCGGCAATCTGCTGCCGGCCTACTCATGTAATGAAGCGCCAGAGGTGGTAGTTACAGCCCCTGATCCCGAATCCCAGATGGCGCTTGCCTCGCGACATATGGGGATTGCCACGCTGCCGTGTATCATGGCCTCGCATCGGGAGGATTTCGTTCGAATCAGTGACGTTTATGAGCGCAGTGACATCTGGCTCCTCTCGCACAAGGACACGAGAGGTAACAAGCGCATGCAATTGTTCCGCGATTTCCTGGTAAATGTTTTTGAGGAAAATGAATCGAGATTCCTCGGTCTCTGAACTGAACGGTTGTAGTAAACAAACATGAGCAAGCTGGCCCCGGTCATCCTGATTTTCTTTGCCTCGGGTGTTGCAGGACTGGTCTATGAAGTCCTCTGGATGAAACAGCTGGGACTCCTGTTCGGCAATACCGCGCAAAGTGTTGCCGCAGTGACTGCCGCCTTCTTCATTGGTATTGCCGCAGGCAGTTATGTCTGGGGTGAAAGACTTCGCCATATCGAGCGGCCACTGCGAACCTATGCCTGGCTGGAGCTGGGCATCGTACTTGCAGCGCTTTTCTATTTTGTGGTCTTCGAAGCCTGGTCGCTGGTCTATCCGGTTCTCTTCAACTGGTTTGCCGACTGGCCGCATGTACTGGTTGCAGCCAAGTTGCTCCTTGCTGTCGCGTTGATCTGTCCCGCGACGTTCTTGATGGGTGGAACCTTGCCGGTAATGGGTCAGTACCTGATCAGGGAAGCTTCGCAGCTCAGTCGCTGGAGTGGCTGGCTATATGGCATCAACACGCTCGGCGCTGCCCTTGGTGCGGTCGCCGCCGGTTTTTTCCTGATTCAGCACCTGGGCTTCCTGAACACCTACATGGTCGCCCTGTCGATTTCATTCGGCGTTGCTGTAATTGCCTTTCTGCTTTCGCGCAACGAAATACGCGCCGAAGAGGTTTCGGCATCCAGTGACGAGGCCGATGAAGGTGGTGTTAGCGACCTGCAGTTGATTGCCTTTGTGTCAGGCTTTGCCAGTCTCGGGTTACAGGTACTGTGGACGCGCATGTTTGTCCAGGTGCTGCAGAACTCGACCTATACTTTTGCGGCGATACTGGCGATTTTCCTGCTGGCGCTTGCCGTTGGCGCCCTGATTGCCCGCGGGATCACTGGCTATGTGCGCCATGGACCCGGGGTGTTGGTCGTGCTTCTTATGGGTGCAGGTGTCGTTGTGCTCTGCGTACCTTTCGTATTTGTAGAGTGGACGGACGGTTTGCGTTACCTGGCCGAGCGCACCACGTTCAGTGCCTATCTCTCCGAAATCTTCCTCGCGGTCGGGGTGATGGTGGGATTACCTACAGTTGTGATGGGTATATTGCTGCCTTATCTCTACCGTTATGCGGAGTCCGTGGCACAAAAGCCCGGCGTGATCATCGGCCGTCTGAATGCCTTTAACACGGTAGGTGCAGTTGCCGGGTCGCTGGTTGCGGGGTTTGTCCTGCTGGAATGGCTCGGGCTGTGGAGCAGTCTTCGCTTGATGGGCATGCTTTATCTGCTGGCGGCACTCTTGTTTCTGCTGCGAAATGAAACTACCACCAGACCGGCACTTACCTATGTGACGATTTTTGCTTTGTTACTGCCGGTATCCCTCCTGGATCCGGGTCGACTGCCAACTGTTCGCATCCTGGCAGTTGAACGCGATGAGGCATTACTCGAAGTCTGGGAAGGCAGTGGCGGGACGGTTGCTGTCGTAAAAAGCAACGAACACCTGCGGATCAAGCTTAATAACTGGTATTCGCTTGGAGGCAGTGGTGCCTCGCGGATGGAGCAGATGCAGAGCCACCTCCCGATCAGCCTGCATCCTGCGCCTGCAAGCATCTTCTACCTTGGGCTGGGTACGGGTATTACGGCCGGTGCATCAATGCAGTATCCGGTGGAGCGGGTCACGATTGCCGAGCTTGTTGGCGATGTTATTGCTGCCTCAAAAAAGTACTTTGGTCCCTACACCGCCGGATTACATGAAGACGCTCGTGTCAGGATCGTCAATGAAGACGGACGCAACTATCTTCGCGCAACAGCTGAACGTTATGACCTCGTGATCGCTGACCTGTTTATTCCGTGGCGCTCAGGGGTTGGGTACCTATACACAAAGGAACATTTTGAAGCCGGCAAACAGCGCCTGAACCCAGGCGGCATGTTTGTGCAATGGATCCCGCTTTACCAGGTAACGGAGCGCGAACTGGGCATCATCGCAAAGTCCCTGCTCGAAGTGTTTCCACAGGTAACCGCGTGGCGTGGAGACTTTTATGCCAACAAGCCAATGATGGCGCTGATAGGTCACCTGGAACCGGGCCCGCTTGCACCTGCCACATCTATCGTTGAAGCCTCCACCCTGGCGTTGCAACAGTTTCGTCGCAACGAGAATGACCAGATACCGGTGATTGCGCACTACCTCGGCACCATCACGTCGGATCATCCGCTCATTGAGGCCAGTGTGCTGAACACGGACGATCGCCCCCACATTGAGTACCTGGCACCCCAATCACATCGCGAAGTTAAGGCCGGTAAAGAAACCTGGCTTGTCGGGGACCCACTGATGAAATTCATGCAGGGCCTGCAGCAGGCAAGGGAACCGACCTCAGATCCTTATCTTGCGGAGCTGGACGAAGGGATGCATCGCGCTGTTTATGCAGGTCTGCTGTTCCATATTGCGTCAGTTGCCAGGGAGCAGGATAAGGATTCGGTTGCCAAAAAAGCGTCAGAAGCCGCGACGTCTCTGCTTCAGTAGGATGTATCCAGGGCCCTGGTCAGGCGCTCCTCGATGTCATCAGCGTTGAAGGCCGTGCTGGATATGATCTCGATCCGACTGTCTTCGAGTTCAATCGCTGGCATCTCGTCAAGCACTGTTCCCTCTGCCTTGTTATAGGCGAAGTCACCTTCGCTGGTCCTGAATACACCTTTGATTCTCTCTGCGTTTATGGATGCGAGCACGTCGATGAGACCAGTACGGCTGAATACCCTGTCTGGTTCGAACACCCAGCCGGTGCAGGCATATCCATCAGCCTGTTTTGACATCCTGATATAGCCTTCGGGTGGAAAATCAAAAACCTGATCCATCCCAATTGCATCATCGGGCTGCGGTAATGGCAGCGGGGAGGCACCTGTGTAAGCACAGGCTTGCCCGGTCAGTATCTCCGCGGACATCATGTCGTCGTTTGTTGTGATCAGCTGATTGTGGATGAATCCCTTTTCCTTCAAATAGTTTTTCAGGTTTCGAAGATCATCTTCCCCGTACAGATCAGATTTGCTCGCGGCAATAACGTCTGCGATCTCAAGTTGCTGGTTAAACGTGGCATGAGAGGTGTATCGACTGTCGGTGATCTTGCGGGCATCAACCAGGGTGATCGTCGACTGCAGGTCCAGTAACTCGTCATAGTACTCGGAGGAAAGCACCTGCATGACTTCCAGTGGGTGGCCAAGTCCGCTGGGTTCGATCAGCAGTCTGTGTGGCTTCGCCCTCGCCAGCAGAAGGTTCATTGCCATCTGCATTGGCAAACCTGCCGCACAGCACATGCACCCACCGGGTACCTCTCGAATGAAGATATCCTCACTGCTGCCTTGCGATAGCAGGCTGCCATCTATCCCGATCTCACCAAACTCGTTGACAAGTACCGCCCAGCGTTCGCCGTCAGGTTTGTTCTCGAGCAGGCGCCGGATTACCGTGGTTTTCCCTGCGCCGAGAAACCCGGTAACGATGTTTGTTGGAATATGTGCCAGTTGAGTGGGCACCGCGTTGCTGCCTAGTGCTCGCAGTCAGTCGCCTGGCACTGGCGATAGTTCTGCACGTGTCCAATTGCAAGCAGCAGCGCGCCAACCACCGTTGCAACCTTCTCAAATACCTCGCCAAGCAGGTCGTGACCAAAGGCAGCGGTCAGTACCAGCACAGTGAGTCCTGCAACTCCCCAGACGAGGACCGGCCAGTGGCGATGTTTATTGCAGCCCATCCACAGCGCAACCACGCTCACCGGGAGTACTAATACAATCAGCAACTGGTGAAACTTTTCGTCCGCAAGCGGTAACACCGAGAAGGCGGGTATCAGTATTAGTGCCACGGGCACCAGCAGGCAGTGCATCACGCAAAGTGCCGAGATGCTGATGGCGGTTTTGTCGAGCAGGCCGGTTGTTTTGATCGTTTGATTCATTTGTAGTGTTGTCAGTTATCCGCGGTTTTAAAAAGTCAGCCTGAGGCCAGGACGGACACCAGGGCCCGGCTCAGGTAGAAAATCTTTCTGGTAGGAAAGACTTACGTGCCCGGAACTCAAAAAAGGATTGCGGAGTTTAAGCAACTTTCCTCGGTGAGTGTAGTCCCGTCTCACACAGGTCTTGGTGGCTTTTCCGGCAAGACGACCGGCTAACCGAACTCCTTGCCCAGTGCGCTCTCTTTGAATGCTTTGCTCGCCAGGATGTGTAGGTGTAGATGGAACACGGTCTGGCCGGCATCAGCTCCGTTATTGATTACCAGCCTGAACGCTTCATCGACGCCAAGTTCGCGGGCAACTTTGCCTGCTACCAGGAGCAGGTGACCGAGCAGGGCCTGGTGTGATGGTTCCGCGTCTACCAGGCGAGGGATCGGTTCACGTGGAATAATCAGTACGTGGGTTGGTGCCTGCGGATTGATGTCCTTGATCACAATCGCCTGATCATCTTCGTATATCTTTTCAGACGGGAGTTCCCCGTCGATAATCCTGGCGAAGATGGTCTTTTCATCTGACATGGCGTTAGCTCCTGTGGTTCAGTTCTCCTCTCTCGCATAGCGGCCATGCGAAACAGGTGGTAATCGGTTTGTGTTGCTGTGCCGCGGTATCCGGGGCATCACACTGAGAGGAATGTTACATGCGTATCGTGCGCTTTGTCCTGACTATCCTGGATGATCTGATTGAATGCAGGCGTTATGTAGTCACTGCCGGGACTATGCGATGCGCGTCATCGGTGAACCTGAGAGATGACTTCTCCGCGAAACGGAAAACACCCGCCAGAAGGTTGTCCGGGAAAGTCTGGACTCTCGTGTTAAACAACATCACCGAGTCGTTGTAACCGGCCCGGATCAGTGCAACCTCGTTCTCCAGTTTGATAAGGCGGCGCATCAGGTCAGCTGTCATCACATTAGCCTTGAGGTCAGGGTATTCCTCCACCCGGATGTTCAGGTCTTCGATGGCGCTGTGCTCCAGCGCCATGTATTCGTCCAGTGATGCAGTGTCCTGTGCGGCGTTGCGCTTGTCCCGAAGACTGGCGATTTTTTCCAGCACGGATTGTTCGTGAGACAGGTACTCCTTAACGATCGCTTCAAGCCGTGGCACCAGGGTGGCCCGCTTTTTCAAGGAAACCTGGATGTTCGACCAGTTGCGTTCGCATCGCTGCCTGAGAAAGACCAGGTCGTTATACATTAATACGAACATCTCGATTGTCAGGAAGAGCGGCCCAATACAGGCCAGCAGTACAAAATCGAGCGATGAGAAGTTGCCGTTGGAGCCACTGACCCAGAGAGAGGCAAGGAACAACAGGCTGACGCCGATAGAAAGTGACAGCATGGCCTTGCTTGCCTTGAAGAACATGACCTCTTCTTCACTGTAGTTAGCGACAATGTAGGGTGAGCCTTTTTCATGTGCGATGACCAGTTTGTCGCCACGGGTCTTATCCTGTTTTGCCTTGCCGAGTATGTAAAGGTCATCGCCGGGCTGCATGCGTGTCTCAATATACTGCCGGTTGCCTTCCCGCTTGGATGATCGATGACGGGTGATGATTTCTGCCTTTACCGGGAAAACGCGCACCTCACCTTCCTCGTCTTCAATAAAGAAGGGCTGTTTGCGGGTGTCATCTTTTACAGTGACCCACTTGGCGTTTTTGCCGCTACCCCGACGCTCCTTGATGATGTACCGGTACCATGTGCAGGGTTCGCCGCTGACGGGGCCGGTGAAGGGTTCCTTCGCAGGGTCCACCTTCAGTTTGCCTTTTACTTCCGTGAGTCCGTACACAACACCCGCGGTCTTTGAGGTGGGCAGGTTTTCCTGCATACGCTTTACCTTGATCTGCCTGAAGGCGAACCAGACAGTGAGGGCAACCAGGATTAACACCAGCGGTGTCATGAACCAGCGGTCCGGTGACTGTGTTGTAGTGAAGTTCCTGACCCGGTTGTCTGCTATCGCAAGCTGATCCGCTGGCAGGTTGATTTCAGCGGGCTGATCAAGACCTCTTAGCCTTGCAAAGAAGCTCTCTGGGAATTTTTCGATCTGTCGCATGTAGCGGGCGCGGACCTCGTAGGCAACGTTTCGCATCGCGTTGATCTTTTCGATGTCTGCACCACTCAGCCCGTAGTACAGCGGACTGGTGAGATCAAATGGTTCCTCAAGGCCTTTGTAAGCGGCGGCGAGGCCGGCATCACCCTGTTCAATGCCCACTCGCGTGAAGATTTCACGAATCGTCTTATCTGTGCGCGAGTGCTGCTCAGCCACTCTTTTTGCGCCGTTAAGGATGTCTGATTCGAGGCTCTCACGGCCGTAGTAGGCGAGCAGGCTGGTAACGCTCAGGGAAACGATAACGAGGTAGGCAAGCGTCTTGTGCCATTTGAAGAAATAGAATATCCCGAAGGACATGAATATGAAGCAGGTGACTCCCGCCCATAACCAGATGATCGCGGTGGCGCCGATGTCGCTGCGCACTTCCGACGCTGAAAACGACGAGACAATCGGCAGGTAGTTGCCGGGTGCGTGAAAATTCAACGTTGGTGTTGAGGCCTCAAGATCCAGCCAGCCGAAGACGGTGACCTTGTCTCCCGGATCTATGCGCCATTCGGTGTATCGACGCTTGCCTGACTGCGAGCTGTGCTTCTGCTTGACGGGCCAGCGGATCTGCCAGGTGGATTCACGCGCTCTAATGAAAACGCTGCCGGTGTGATCATCAAGGAAAAAGTCCACGGCACGAGAATGATCATCAACCGTTGCCCAGTAGGTATCGCCGTCTGAATCGCGGCGTTCCTCTTCCTCCAGGTAACGATAGTAAAAGGATTCGGTGCCTGTTCTCGGCGCTTTAACCATTTCCAGGTGGCCCCTTGGCCGACCCTGCAGATGGCTTTCACCACCGACCGAGCCAAGGATGGTGGTAGGCGGGATTCGCTCCAGTAACCGGAAATCAAGTACCTCCTGGAAGCCCTGGCCGCTGGCGAAGAGGCCCCCTGCTAACAGCAGGGCCGCGCCGGCAGCAGCAAGCAGGCGTTTGAACCACTCCGATATGCGCGCTGACATGCTGGGTTAGCCGTGCTTGCCTGCTTCCCAGCCGTTGCTGCCAAGTTCACCTGAGGCAAACGACTTCGGCGAATCTTCAAGTGTGGTTGCCATGGTGTCGTTCCAGCGATTCAGGTAACCGAACAGTGAGATGACGCCGACAATCTCCACACACTGCTTGTCAGTAAAATGCGCCTGCAGCGCCTCCATGTGCGCGGGTTCCACCGCGTTGGGAACCATGCCTGCGTGCAGGGCAACACGTAGTGCCGCACGTTCAGCATCATCAAAAAGATCGCTGGTTTCGAACTCGAATGCAGCACGAATCTTCTCCAGGGATACGCCGCGACGTTCTGCGCTATGAGATGTGTGCGCCTGGCAGTACCTGCAACCTGCGGCGTTGCTGACAACAAAAGCCACCAGCTGCTTCAGGCCCGGGTCAACCTCACCGCCGCTGAGCACCGTGCCGCCGAGCGCTCCAAAGGCCTGTAGCAGCTCTGGCCAGTGGGCCATGGTGAGCATGCTGCTCGGGACAAATCCCATGGATGCTTCAACCATCTGGAACATCGGTTCCATGTCAGCCAGGTCCTCCCTGGGTATTGGCGTTACCAGTGTCATATTCGCTCCCCTTTTACTCATTCCTGCTGCCATTGTAGACGCAGAAACCGTCTGGAATCGAATCAGCAGATATCGCTCAAATGTTTGTTCAAACAGTTAGGGCAGGTAGCGGACTTACAATTGACAAATAGTCGGTAAGTAATTGAGAAGGAAGGCAAAGTGATATTCCTGTACTGGCATTCTGCTATCTTTTCTGGCTGTCGGGTTGAAAGTGCAGGTCCGGTCGGCGTTTTATTGAGATTAAGGTGATGTTGTGTGCATCGCCCAGGCCATCACAATAACAACAACCTCGGGCAAAACCTGAGAGAAATCCCTTTGTGAGGTCACTGAGTTACTGGAGGTTGCGCCCCGGTGCGTATGCCTCTTTTTGTGTATTAGTGATAAGGGGTTGCGCATGCAGCTACGAACGCTCGCCATTGTCTGTTCGTTTTTACTTGTTCTCGCCGGATGTGGCGGCGGAGGCGGAGGAGGATCTTCATCGACACCACCCCCACCACCACCGCCAGCTTCAGACGGTGGAGCCAGCGACCCCGAACCCGTTACTGCAACAATCAATGGTGTGGCAGTAAAAGGCCCCATCGCCCATGCAGATGTCATTGTTTACCGGCTTGACCCCAGTGCACCCGATCTCAAAGGCGAGCAGATTGGCACCGGCGTTACCGGCGCTGATGCACAGATTCAGGAACTCATCCTCGAAAACCCTGAACCACCTTTTATTATTGAGTTCGTCGCCACAGCGGCAACCGTCGACCTGACCACAGGCTCGTCGCCGGTACTTGATAACCTCACCACGATTTTTGACGAAGAAAAGCTCGAGTCAGGCGAAGAGATCTACGCGACGCCGCTGACAACCCTTGCCGTCAATATTGCTGCAGAACGTGCGGATGAGTCCCAGTCAGCGGCTGATGTCATCGCTTCCCTTGACCAGGTACAGGCCGAAGTGAAATCGACAGTCGGCTTTGATCTGTCAGCTGACGTTGACCTGTTTGATACACCGCCGCTTTTGACCAGTGAAGCCACTACGCTCGAAGAGAAACAGAAAGCTGGTGCTTACCGGCGATCCGTTGAGGCCTTTGCTGCATTGGTTGACCAGGTTGCCAGTGACAATGGTGCCGATGCTGATGACATTCTCAGTTCGATCGCTTCAGACCTTTCTGACGGCGCAATCGATGGGCAGTCAAGTGATGGGAGAACCAGTTACGAGGCGCCTCGCCTTCTTTCACTCGCCGCAAACCCGGGCTCACTGAAAATCCCCGGTGACCCACAGGGTCGCTCCGTTGATGACGTGCTTGTCATCATGATCGAGGAGACGAGTGCGACGGGCAATGATGAAGTTGAAACAGATGATTTTGCAGAGTCAGGTTTTGATGCTCCCCTCGGCGTGCTGGCGCCCTCGGCAGATATCGATGGTGACGGAATCCTCAACTTCCTCGACAGTGATGACGATGGCGATGGGGTTGATGATGTGGATGATTTCTTCCCGCTCGACTCAGGTGAAAGCTTTGATGCCGATGGTGACGGCATTGGTGACAACCTTGATCCGGACGATGACGGTGATGGGATCGATGATGTTGACGACGAAGACCCATTCGATCCGGATGTCGGCGATGAAGACCCAGGCACCGGCAACGATGGTGATGACGGCGATGAGGGAGATGACGGAAACGGTGGCGGCAGCACAGGCGACGATGATGATGTTGTCGTGATAGGCCCCGGCGATGACGAAGATGATGAAGAAGACGACGAGGAAGACCGGGAAGAAGAGGAAGATGTCGAGCCGTCCGGGATAGATACCGACGGTGATGGTATCGACGATGTTTTTGATGATGATGACGACAACGATGGCATTGATGACGATGCTGACCTGTTCCCGCTGGATGCGACCGAATCTTCCGACAACGATGGTGATGGTATTGGGGACAACGCGGATACCGACGATGACAACGACGGCGTTGCGGATGTAGACGACTTCTTCCCGCTCGATGCAAGTGAATCCCTCGACTCAGACGGCGATGGCATTGGTAACAACCAGGATTCGGACGACGACGGTGACGGTGTTGCTGATGTTGATGACTTTGAACCACTGAATCCGAATTCATCGGTTGATACATCGGCACCTATCGAAGATGTCGTTGATACGCAGGAACCAGCACCGCAGGTATTTGTTCTTTCCGGTGGTGGTATCAAGGGGCCGCTTGTAAATGCTGACGTCACTGTATTTGAGTTTGATTCCAGTGCATCAGACTATCGCGGCCTGCAGGTGGGCACCTCCACGACAAACGCACAGGCACAGATCGAAGCGCTGCCGCTCTCGTTCCCCTTGAACCTGCCCTACATTATTGAGTTCACGTCAAACAGTGGCACCACCGACCTGACCACCGGCCAGTTCCCGGTAATTACAGAAATGCGCACGGTGCTGACCGAACAGCTCCTGCAGGCAGCCGAACAGATCTATGCGACGCCGCTGACCAGTATGGCGGTGGAGCTTGCGCTCAAAAATGGCGACAGCAATGTTGCGCCTTATGCCGGTAACGCAGACGGCAACCTGTCCCGTGAAGAATTTTCTGCAGCCCTGACCGTCGCTGCTGACCAGGTCAAGGCAACCATGGGTTTTGGCATCGGTGAGGATGTTGATATCTACGATACCCCGCCTGTCATTGACAGCACCCGCGAATCCCAGCAGGAGCAGGCTGACTCGGCCGCTTATCGTTCAGCGGTGGAAGCCATGACAGCGGTCGTCTACCAGATGCAGCAGCTTGGTGGTGATGAGGCCGCGTCAACCGATGACATTATTGGTGATCTTGCAGCCGACCTTTCAGATGGCCAGATTGATGGTAAGTCCGGCACCGAGACCACCAATTCCTACCCGGATGAATCCCTCGAACTGTTTGAACAGGATCCGACCAAACTGCCTATTCCCAATTCCACCGGCTGTGGGGCAAACGGGACTGAGGCCTGTACGGTGGCTGAGGTTAAACAACTGGTTGTGGACGAAACCACTGCGCTTGGTAGTGGTGCAGATACGTCCACCTTTGAAGCAGATACAGCGGTTATTGAACTGAAGCCGGCTGAAACGAATCCGGATATTGACGGTGATGGTGTTCCGAATGCCAAGGACGCCTTCCCCGAAGACCCCTCTGCTGATGCAGATTTTGATGGAGACGGCCTGCCCGATGTTGTCTACGACGTTACCGCAGGGGTGCGTAATAACCCGCCCACCATCGATGTTGCGGCCTCCGATCCGGATGAAGTCAACGATGGTGTGCTGGACGATGTTAACGGTGACGGTAATCCCACCTGTGAAGCCCTGGTAGATGGTGATGATGCTTTCCCGCTCGATCCAGACGAGTTCCGTGATACGGATTGTGATGGCCTGGGTAACAAGGCTGATCTCGATGACGATGGCGATGGTGTTAACGATGATGCAGATGACTTCCCGCTGGATGGTGATCGCAGCAATGCGATGGATGAAGACAACGATGGCTGGTCGACACACCCGACGCCCAGGGTCGCGTTCAGGACCCTGATGACAGTAACGGCCTGATTCCTGAAGTACCGTTTGTCGACACCGATGGTGATGGTCTTGCCGATGACGGTGGTGCCAACAACGACGATGATGATGACAACGACGGCGTGCTCGACGTGGACGATGCGTTCCCGTTGGATGCCTCAGAGAGTCGCGACCTCGATGGTGATGGCGTCGGTGATAAGACCGATACCGATATCGATGGCGACGGTGTGCTGAACAAAGACGACCGGTTCCCGCGTGATGCGAACGAATCTGTCGATACTGACCGTGATGGTATCGGTAACAACAAAGACGATGATGATGATGGGGACGGTCTGCTCGATGGTTTCGAGGAAAACACCCTGGCGCTGGCATCACAGTTCCATTCCGACCCGCTCAAGCGTGATACCGATGGCGACGGCGTGCTCGATAACAAGGACGCAGAACCCAACAATGACCAGGTGCAGTTTGATACCGACAAGGACGGTGTTGATAACCGCGTAGATAACTGTCCATTGATACCTAACCCCGGCCAGGCTAACACCGATAAGGATCTGCCGGGCGGTGACAAGTTTGGTGACCGCTGCGATTCTGATGACGACGCTGACGGCACACCGGACGCGACGGACAAATTCCCCAAGGATCCTGCCGAGGATGCGGACAACGATAACGACCGCATCGGTAACAACGCTGACCCTGATGATGACAACGACGGCGTGCTAGATGATGCCAATAACGACGGCAACCCGAATGGGCCACAGGCGGCAGACGGCGATGACATGTTCCCGTTTAATGCATTGGAGTACATCGACAGCGACGGCGATGGTGAAGGGGACAACGCTGACCTTGACGATGATAACGACGGGACGCCGGATACGCTCGATGCGTTCCCGCTGAACCCTGCTGCAGATAGCCTGGAAGACCCGGATGGTGATCGCTGGCCTGTAGGGCAGGACGATGACGATACCGACAATCAAAGCCCATCTGTAGCGTTTGCGGACTTTGACGGTGACGGGCTCGCTGATGAAGGAGGCCTGACCCCTGACCCCGATGATGATAACGATGGTGTGTTTGACGTGGATGATGTTGATCCACGCAACGCGGCCCTCAGTCGCGACCTCGATGGCGACAATATCGACGATAAAGTTGATACCGACGTTGACGGTGATGGCAAGGACAACGCGTCTGACGCTTTCCCGCGCAACTTCGCAGCAGATACAGACACAGACGGTGATGGCATCCCTGATGATGTCTTCACTGTGTCAAACGGTGTTCGTGGTGCGCCCGACATTAACCTCTCAGACCCGGACGATGACAACGACGGGGTCCTGGATGGCCTCGACGCATTCCCGTTCAGGGCTGATGAATCCGCCAATGCGGACGGAGATAACCTGGGAGATAACGAGGACCCTGATGACGACAACGATGGTGTTAATGACACCATTGATGCATTCCCTAATGATCCCGCCGAACAGTTCGACAGGGATAGAGATGGCGTAGGTGATAAGGCTGATACCTGCCCTGACACGGCCGGTGTGCAGACTGATACCGATGGTGATGGCGCCGGTAATCCCTGTGATACTGATGATGACGCGGACGGCGTGGCAGATACCGCGGATGCCTTCCCGCTGGATATCGCAGCGTCTGTCGATACAGACCGTGATGGCAAACCGAATGACTGGAATGCCGGAAAAACCCAGGCCGATTCCACCACGGGTCTTGTGCTCGACGATGATGATGACAATGACGGTACGCCTGATGCGACTGATGCGTTCCCACTTGATCCAACGCAGTCTGGTGATGCAGACGGCGACGGTAAGGGTGATGGTGTGGACAACTGTCCCAACAATGCCAACCCCGGGCAGGAGAACATAGACGGTGACAGCAAAGGTGACGCTTGTGATACCACCTTCTCGCCGGTTGCTGGCAAGACGCCTGCATCGATCCAGTTTATCCCCGAGGTCAAAGCCGGCACGTCAAACATCAATGTGCGCGGCCTTGGCAATGGCAATATCTACTTCTTCAACCTGCCGAATACCGGGCGCAGGGTAAGCCACGACGGCATCACGCCCTTTACCTGGGTGCTTAACGGTGATGATTTTGAAATTACCTACCTGACGACGTTAACGACGACCACCGCCTTCACGTTCGAAGCGGCGCAGGAGCTGGTTGATGCCAATGTGATCACGGCTGCCGAGCGTGATGCGTTTGTGGCGAACAATCCTTCTCAGATCCCTATAGAAGAGCGCCTCGTAGGTGAAGTCTTCAAACTCGCAACACCGGCAAACGGTCGTGGTGATGTCACCTGGGTATCCCGAACCATCGAGCGCAGCTACCCAGCCGCCCTGAGGCCTGATGTTGAGCAGTTACAGTTCATGCCTGCGGGTGCAGACTGGATTGACAGGTCCAGCAACAGCGCCTACCAGTCGTTCACCGTCGCTGAGCTAACAGCTGAACAATGGGGCGCCTACTTGCCTGTTTCAAACGGTGCTGGTGGCCACGTCCTGGCCGGTGACATCTTCACCTTTGCGTCGAGCAATGGTCTCACCGCAACAGCAGGCCTCAGCTTCAACTATCAAGTAGACCAGCGCGGATTCGTAAACCTGACATTCACCAATGGCACCCAACTCAACCTCAGGAAGGTTGAGGTGGACGGTAACATCATGGGTGTCAGCTACCTGTATGCGCCTGCCGACGGTGGGCTCTTTGCGGACTATCGGCTTGCGATGCCCGCAAGCACCACACCTCCCAGCCTTGCAGGAATGGAGGATCAATTCCTGCAGACAGCTATTGCATTAGTGGATCCGGATGCCTACGACGCAGGTGGTGACCTGCTTCGTCATAACCTCTTCGGTTTTGTGCTGGATACAGATGGACAGAGTCTGAAAGCCTTCGGCTCCTGTTTGAACTTTGGTTGTTCCCAGAGTGCATTCCAGGCGCGACCACACTTCGAGCAGATTGCGGGTACTACAATTTCCTGGAACCAGCGTGTTAACAGCGACGGTAGTGCGGTATGTGAATTGAGCGATCCAACCTGCCAGGTGGTGCGTTCTCGAAACTGGCAGGTTCTGCAGCAGGTTGGTAACCGTCTTTATGTCCTCGAATCGGATACAGCGGGAGGCTTTCCGCGGCTCAACTTCTACGAGCCGTACACCCGGGCTGATCTCGATGGTGACAATGTGGATGTGCCAACCGACCTCTCCCGTTTGATTCATCCGAAGCAAGCGATGGCGATGGTGATGGCGTAGGTGACAACGGCGACAACTGCCCGCTGATCGCAGGGCCCCAGACTGATACCGACGGTGATGGCCAGGGCGATGTTTGTGATAACGACGATGACGCAGACGGTGTACTTGATGGCGATGACAAGTTCCCGCTTGATATCGCGGCTTCCGTAGATACGGACAACGATGGACTGCCGGATAACTTCAACCCCGGCTTTTTTGCCCAGGATTCAACCACAGGGCTCGTGCTTGATGCTGATGACGACAACGATGGCGTCCTCGATACGGTAGATGACTTCCCGGTTGATGCGTCGGCCTCTCTTGATACGGATGGCGATGGTGCGCCTGACGAATTCAACCAGGGTAAAACGGCGGCTGATTCAACTTCCGTACCACCACTCGTTGAAGACGACAACGACGACAACGACAGCGCGCCGGATGCTACCGATGCCTTCCCGAAAGATCCAACCGAGCAGGTTGATGCGGATAACGACGGTGTTGGTGCCAATGCGGATCTTGATGACAACAATGCCGCCATCGGTGCGTCTATTGAATTTACAGCAGCGAACCTCGCGCTGGAGTACGTCCAGTTTATCGGTGGCGCGCTGGCTGATCCGAACATCAACCTTGCCCTGGTAAGAAACGGCGAGCGCATTCAGTTCTTCCCGGGTGGTGCAAGAAGGATCTCGGCATTGGGCGCAGAGAGCTTTACCGTTGCCTTTGCAAACGGACTGATGACATTAACGCCGCAGTCGAACTCACCTTCAAACACCTGGCTCCAGATCAGCGACCTGGCTGCTCTCGGTGTTATCGACGCCCAGCTTGCGGCGGACTACATCGCTAATAACAACAACCATTTCGTGAATGTTGATATCACAGAAATCAGCTCGGAATGGGACATGCTCTCTGATACCTCGACAAGAGATATCTTCCTTGAGCGGGTCACGTCGTCTTATCACCTTACCGACGATGGCATGCGAACAGCGCTTCGTGGTGACGTCAATGCTGCACCTGTGCAGATCATCAGCGACCCTGAAACGATCTACCTGGACGAAGCAAACACAGTACCGAACCTCGGCTTCTCTGAGGCGGAGCTGCTGGGCAACGTCATCGGGATGGTGAACGTTGTGGTTGGATCTCCCACTTCGAACGAACCGGATGGTCTGCGAGCTGACCTTGTGACCTTCAATCCGGGCGGCCTCGGTAGCAATATGCTGGACGGCAGGCAGTTCAACTGGCAGATCGATGCGAACGGCAGTCTGACTATTGCCTATAGTGATGGCAGCGTGCTGATCCACCAGAAGGTGCAGGTCTTTAATGAAGGCTGGGGTGTGCTGACAATTGCCCAGGATGGCCAGGCAACGTTTGCTCGCTATCACTTCGCCCTGCCGCAGAGTGGTTCACCACGGCAGCTGCCGATTGGTCAGTTCATGATGTCCGGTGGCACGTTGACGAATCCCGGGTACAGGGACCAGAACAACGAGGTGAATCGTGGTGACTTCTTCGGCTTCCGGTTTGAGGCTGATGGAAAGGTCACCAATATCTGGGATGCCACCGTACCGCCGCTCAATCTTGGACAGGTTGGCGACGGCTGGCTGCGTCGTTACTTCACGTCTTCAAACGGTGAAACAGAAATTACCGTGCGCCAGGACCGCTATCGCGGCTGGGGTGTTGATTGTGATATCGCGGACGACACCTGTAATCGCCAGCGTGTCCGTCACTGGATTGAACTGGGTGGCCAGGGCAACCGTTTCTGGGTACTCGAATGGGAACTCTGGAATGATCGTTCTTGGGAGTTCCCGCAGCAGTCAGAACAGTTCCGCCTCAACTTCAATCCGAGGATCAACTTCTACGAGCCTTTCGAGCTTGATATCGACAATGACGGTCTGCCGGATGCAACAGATCCGGACCGTGATGGCGATAACGTCGCTAATGACCAGGACCTGTTCCCTGAGAACCCGGCAGATTCCGCAGATGACGACGGCGATGGGGTTGGCAACAATACGGATGCCTACCCTCAGGACCCGAACGAACAGTCAGACAACGACCAGGACAATATTCCTGATGGCGTTGACCAGGATCTCGACAATGACGGCATCAGCAACACCGCTGAATATGTCTTCGGGATGAACCCATTCTGGCCTAACGACGCAACCGAGGACTGGACGGTGACGGTTTCACCAACGCTGAAGAGGTCAACGGTGCGAGTGATCCGCACGACAATGCCGAAACGCCCGATGCGGGTCTGGTCGAGTTTGTTTACACGCAGCAGTTCATTACTGAATCCGCTGGCAGTGCGCTGATCAGGGTCCATCGTCTGCTTGGTGCCGCGGGCGCCGTTTCTGTTGATTACGTGATCGAGCAGATTCCTGAAGCCGCGGTGCCGGGTGAGGACTACACCGTCAGCACGGGTACGCTGAACTGGGGCCCGGGGGATATATCTGATCAGGTCATCACCATAGGCCTGCTCAACGATCCGAGTATCGAGTGGTCACAGACGACAAGGATCAGGCTGACTAATCCGGCAGGGGGCGCCGAGCTTGGCCAGCACATGTTGCTGCTGACCATCCTCGATGACGAAATTGTTCGTGACAACAATCTGGACCCTGCTGGCGGCTGGGTTGCGATGAACCTGACCCAGCGTGTTGTTGAAGCACGTGGTTACGTCGACGTGGAAGTATTCAGGCATGGTCTGAACGAGGGACCAGCCAGCGTCGATGTCACAGGTGTCTTTGGCCAGAGCAGCTGGCCGGATGCGAGTGATGGCGACGATGTTGAGAACAGCGTGCAGACAGTCACCTGGGGTGACGGCGAGGGTGGTATCAAGACTGTTCGCTTCCCGATTGTTGACGACCGAGATCCGGAGGTTGCCGAACTCTTCGGGATATCACTTGTAAACGCTGTTGGCACAACCGTGCTGTTTGACGGCGGTACTATCGAAATTGTCGACGATGACCTTTATCACGCGCCTGGCGTAATCAGCATGGCGAGCGTACTGCCCAGGGTTGAGGAAGGTGAACCGTTTGCAGAACTCACACTGACCCGAACGAGAGGTACGCAGGGTCGCGTCAGTATCGATGTGGTGACTGCACCTGGCGATGCGCTGCCCGGTGAAGACTTCACTTCAACGACAACAACCGTTACCTGGGAAGACAACGAGCGCCATTCGCAGACATTCAAGGTGCCGCTGCTTGGGGACAACACAGAAGAGAACATTGAGGTTTTCGTTGTGGTTGCGCTGAATCCAACGGGTGGCGCGATTGTTGATCGCAGTGAAGACCCGACTCCCGACCAGCAGTTTGCTGTGGTGGTGGTCTACGATGATGGCGATGTAACTGATGACGTTGTCGATAGTGACAACGACGGTGCGGTTGACCTGGCAGATATAGACGACGACAACGATGGTGTCAGGGATGTCAAAGATCCATTCCCGCAGGATTCAACGGAATCCGTGGATGCTGATGGGGATGGTTTCGGTGACAACCAGGATGATGCATTCCCGGGTGATCCCAACGAGCACGCTGATGCCGATGGGGACAATATCGGGGACAACGCTGATCCTGACGATGACAACGACAATATGCCTGACGTTGATGAAGAACGTTACGGCTTTGATCCGCTTGACCCGCTTGATGCAGCGCTTGATTTTGACCAGGACAACTTCAGTAACCTGGAAGAGATCCAGAGTGGTACCGATCCGAAGGATTCAAGCTCTGTACCGACGCCTGGCACCGTCGAATTCACTACGAGAAACTCCATCGGTACAGAAGGTGGTGCTGATGTCACCATTGAACTGCATCGCATCTTCGGTGCGGCCGGTACGGTGTCCGCTGATTGGGCTGTTGTCGATACTCAGCAGGTCAAGCTGGATGAAGACTATGTAAGCAGCGCACCGGGTGTGCCGCTCACCGGTACGGTGACCTGGGGACCGGGCGATACGTCGGTTAAGACCATCACGATTCCGTTGGTGGATGATGGTGTCGTTGAGGGCACGGAACTGGGTCGTGTCGAATTGACCGGTACCACAGGTGGTGCACGACTGGGTCTGTCCACTGCAATCTTCATGATCATTGGCAACGAGGTTGCGCCGGATGGTCTGCCTAACAATGGGTTGATCGGTATCGGCAGCTTTGAGCAGCGCACCAGTGAAAGCGCTGGCTACGTTGATGTAGAAATCCTGAGGTTCCTCGGCACCGAAGGCGAAGTCTCTGTAGATGTAGTTGTAACGCCAGGTGGTCACTTTGGTGACACCGACAGTATTGATGTAGGCGCTGCAGATGGCGTTGACTACCTGCAGCCTGCGGTGACCACGCTGACGTGGCCTGCTGGTGACAGCAGCAACAAGATCGTTCGGGTGCCTATCGTTGACGACGATGTGCCTGAACAGACCGAACGCCTGTTGATTCGACTTGAGAATGCATCAGGTGGTGCGTTCGTCAACTTTGACGGCTCTGGCATCCTGATTATTGATGATGACTACCAGAATCCTGCGGGCAGGATAGGTTTTGCACATCGCACCTTCTCCATGGAGGAATCAGAGCAGGGTGTTGAGATCATCCTGACCCGTGACTACGGCAGTGATGGGGAAGTCAGTGTTGGCTTCGGTCAGTTCACAAGTACCGCTGATGAAAGTGACTTTACGTTCAATCAGGGGACTATGACCTGGGCCGATGGTGATGATCAGCCGAAGTCGTTTGTTGTCGCGGTTAACGATGACGATGTTGATGAAGGGCTGGAATGGTTCCTGCCCTGGATTAACAACCCGACAGGTGGTGCTGAACTCGATCGACGCCAGCGCTGGCAGGGTGAAGAAGTCAATTTCTCTCTTGGCATCGTGCAGGTGTGGGACTTCACGGACTACGACCTGACCACCAACTCTGATGGCGACCTGTTTGCCGACATTATTGATCTTGATGACGACAATGACGGCGTGCGCGACGGTGAGGACGCATTCCCGTTCGATCCTAATGAAAGTGCGGACAATGACGGGGACGGCGTTGGTAATAACGCTGATGATCTACCGGATGATCCGAGTGAACAGGTTGATACCGATAGCGATGGCATCGGTAACAATGCGGACGATGATGATGATGGTGACGGCATCCCCGATGACCGCGAAACCGACCTTGGGCTCGACCCACTTGTAGACGATGCAGCAGATGACCCTGATGCAGACAACTTCAGCAATCTGGAAGAAGCGTTGTCAGGATCTGATCCATTCGATCAGTCATCAACGCCAAGCGCCGGTGTAATTGAGTTCCATCTCGCTGAAATCTTCGTGACCGAAGACGCCGGAACAGTAGAGCTGCAGGTGCAGCGGGTGCTGGGTGTTGGTGGCCCTGCGCAAGTCACGCTTACAACTAGAGGTTCGCAGACCGCGCTGGCAGGTATCGACTATGTGCACCATAGTGAAACTGTCAGCTGGGCGGCTGGTGAAGGTGGTGTCAAGACCGTTACATTGTCGATCATTGATGATGATGTCGCTGAAGAAGCTGACAACCTCTATGTAGATCTTACGCTGCCAGCGGGGCAGGTCGCTCAGCTGGGCCAGCGTGTCGCCGCTGTGCGGATTCTGCCTGATGAATACCAGCAGCCAACCAATGCGTTCCACCCGGGACTGGTTGGTATGGCTGGCATCCAGCGGGTTATCGAATCAGCTGGCGTGGTGGAAGTAGAGTTGGTCCGCTTTGGTGGCCACAACGGTGAGGTTAGTGTTGATGTGTTTGTCGCATCGCCGAACCATCCGTTCTTCCATATCCAGTCCACCGAGGGCGAGGACTTCCTGCAGCCACCGTCACCCACTGTCACATGGGCAAATGGCGAAGATGGCATCAAGAAGGTCCGGATTCCAATTCTCGATGACAACCTGCCGGAAGATGAGGAAAACATCATCATCCACCTGCAGAACGAAACCGGCGGCCTGCAGATAGGCTGGCAACAGTTTGCGGTAACGATTGTGGATGATGATGTCACCCACCCGCAGGGTCAGATCCAGTTCACGGCACATGCAGTGATGGAAGATGAGTCTCGTGGTTTCATGGACTTCTATGTGACCAGGCGTTTTGGTACCTCGGGCGCGGTTTCCGCCACGGTATCAACGGTTGATGGCCGTGCAGTAGTCAATGAGGATTACCTGGCAATTGCCCCGCAGGTGCTCAGCTGGGCGGACGGGGAAGATACCACCTACCGCGTCAGGGTCAGCCTGTTGCCGGATACGGAACCGGAAGGTGATGAATGGTTCCATCCGGTGATCGACAATGTCACTGGCGGTGCGCTCCTGGGTAGACGTACACCCAACAACAACAGCTGGGGCCTGGCGTTGATCTTTGATCCCGCTAATCCGAACCCGGCCGGTGACCTGGATGGCGACGGTGTAGTTAATGGCGCTGACAGGGATATTGATGGTGACGGCAGGGACAACCTGTTTGATGCCTTCCCTTACGATTCAAGCGCCCAGGATGACTCGGATGGCGATGGCATTCCGGATGGCCTCGACAATGATGCAGACAACGATGGCATCCCGAATGATGTTGAGATTGCCAACAACCTGAATCCAACGTCTAACGATGCCGATAGTGATATCGACGGTGATGGTGCTTCCAATATCGTCGAATACAACGCTGGCACCGGGATTAATGATCCGAATAGTTTCCCTCAGCTCGTCTCAGAACTGGTGTTCGCGGACGCGGAGCTCGACCAGTGTGTGAACGACCATGGCGGTTTTGTTGGTGAGCTCCAGCATCTTGACTGTTCGTGGCGGCCAATCAACAGCCTTGCCGGTATCAGGCAGTTGTTTGCGCTTGATAGTGTGCGGCTGGATGGTCTGCAGGTGGACTTCTCTGAAGTCAGCCAGATCGCTGGCCTGACTCGTCTCGATGTTTGGAGCTCGAGCTTTGACGATGCTGACCTCACCGCGTTCAGCGGGCATGCAAATCTTGCACACATCGGTGCGGGTAATGCAGAGGTCACTGGTGCTTCGTTTGATGTGGTCATGCCAACATTACCTGCGATTCAATCCCTGCACCTGTGGGGTCGCGATGATCAGGTGTACAACCTGCAAACTGTGATCGGACCGCTTGAGTCCCTGGCGCTGAACGCAAATCAACTGACAAATCCGCTGGATGTGTTGCTGTTCCCGACGCTCAATCAGCTATGGCTGAGTGGCGTGAGCAATGCAGACATCTTTGCACTGACTGATCTCCAGAATGGTCTGCCATCCGGCATGCGCCACATTTCCTTCAACTGGAGTCTGGATATCGGTAATGATCAGCTGCAGCGGATTGCCAGTGCGTTCCCCTCACTGCGCAGCATCAATATAGATGGCACTTCAGTGACGGATATCACGCCGTTGTTGACGCTGCCCCTGACCAGCCTTGGTATCCATGTTGCGCCGGTTGATCCGGCGGTTGTTAACCTGCTGCAAAGTGCGGGTGTCGATGTGCAGGGTAACGTTGCTGTTGGTGAACCGTTACCGGCGTACCTCGACACTATTAATGATCCGACGCTGAAGTTATGCCTTGAGAATTCAACCAATGGTTTTGTAAACACAGGACAACTGCGTAACCTCCACTGTGGTGGTTCGGTCATTGATATCAACAGCCTGTCAGCATTCGGCAACCTCGAAAGACTGCAGCTTGATCACACGCCGTTGTTCTATCTCAACGGGATCGAGAACCTGCAGCATCTCCGCGAGGTATACATTTCCGGAACCCTGGTCAGGGATATCGGGCCGCTGACCAACCTGCCTGAACTGCAACATGTCAGCCTGCATGAGATCCCGCTTAACGATCTTGATCAGCTGAATCAGTTCTCGTCGAATCACCAGGTCAACGTGGACGGTTCGCCTGACCAGGGCGAACTGCTCGATAACATACTGAGTGATATCGACCAGAGTGACGCGTCGTTCGCCCAGTGTATCCGTGATCAGCGAACACCTGACATGACACACGCGGCGCATCTGCATTCCCTGGACTGCAGCCAGCACAACAGCTACGACGTGCGTGATCTGACGCACATCGATCGCCTGATTGGTTTGTCTGACTTCGGTCTGAATACTGGTGAGCAGGTGAACTATGCCGGTCTGTTCTCTTTGAGAGGTCTTCAAACCATCTTTACCTCGAGTCCTGCATGGGATGACACGGAGTCCGGCTACCTTGCACAGATACCGGCATTCCGGGCGGCCTGGCTGGGTGGCACGAGCATCACTTCACTTGAACCATTCCGCAATGCAATCAACCTGCATACGCTGGGTTTGTGGACGGGTGCGCAGCTGGATCTGTCTCCGCTCTATGACCTGCCGGTCTTTGACACGCTGATGTTGAACCCTGACCAGGTACAGCTTGACCAGATCCTGAACCTTGATCTGCAGTACCTCGGCCTGAGCGGCGACCTGGTTCAGTCCGACATCGACTTTGTTGCCGGGCTGACCGAATTGCGAGGCCTTGAATTCAGCTGGTCCAACACGGTGGGCAATGTGCAGATTGCACAGGTCACAGCGGCGCTGCCCAATCTGACAAACCTCGGCGTGCAGGGCACAGCGGTTACAGACCTTGGCTCGATCGCCAACTTCAATCAGTTGATTCACCTGAACCTTCAGTGGACCTCTGTGACCGACTACTCAATTGCGATCGCAAGCCAAACCCTGGAAAGCATCGATATCAACGGTGCACCGATTTCGCCCGCGGATGTGCAGGCGCTCCGGGACAATGGCGTGCAGGTGTTTGGTACACCAGGTTCCACTGACGACAACGATGGTGACGGGTTTATCGATGTGGTTGACCCTGATGATGACAACGACGGCATGTCCGATGAGAAGGAGAATGCCTGGGGTACCAACCCGCTCATCAATGACGCGCTTGATGACCCAGATGGTGACAACTTCTCCAATATCGAAGAAGTGAACAGCAACGTTAACCCATTCGATTCAGCTGACACGCCGAGCGAGGGTATGGTTGAGTTCAATGCTCTCAGCTATCTCGGTGCAGAAAAGAGTGGGCTGATCATCGTCACGGCGCATCGCATCGACGGTGCTGCGGGGCCGGCCAGTGTTGATTACACGATGACGCCGCTCGCTGGGTTGGTCAGTGGTACTGATTTTGTCGGACCGGTGTCTGGTCAATTCAACTGGGGACCGGGTGACATTGCTGTCAAGACGGTGGAAGTTCAGATCATCGACGATGCCATTGTCGAAGGGCACGAGTACGGCATCTTTGAGATGAGTAATCCTTCACCGGGACTTCGGATCGGTCAGGGGCGGGCAACGCTGTCAGTCCTGGAAGACGAGATTACGCCTGATCCGGGTGATGTTGATCCGGTGCCAGGTGAACTGGTGCTTGCCAAGTTTGCGAGAACCGTATCTGAGACAGCTGGCTTTATTGACATTGAAGTTGACCGCACCCGGGGTTCCGACGGTGAAGTAACCGTAGATGTGGTACTGATTCCGGGCTTTGGCATCAACACGGATGCTGATCTCAACAACGACCTTGGTGTGCCTGAAATGACCCGCATCGGTTGGGGTAATGGTGAGTTTGGGGTACGCAAGATTCGGGTGCCGATTGTTGATGATACCGACCAGGAAGAGACCGAAAGCTTCCGTATCAATCTTGTGAACCCGACAGGCGGTGCGACGATTGGCGTGGCTGAGAGTGAGGTCATGATCATTGATGATGATGGCTACAACGCTGCCGGTTTGATCGGATATGCAAATCGCTGGTTCCAGGCCGAGGAGTCCGAAGGTAATCTCGAAGTCACCCTGACCAGACGTCATGGTTCGAGCGGTGATGTCAGTGTTGACCTTCTGGTGCTTGACCCGGGTGCAAATCCGCAGCCAGGTACCGCAACGCCTGGTGACGACTATCCGGCGACGGCCCTGGTGCCAATCACGGTTTCCTGGGCCAACGGTGACAGCACCTCGAAGACCGTTGATATCTCAATTGTTAATGACAACCTTGATGAGGTGTTCGAGTCGTTTAACACGATCCTCAACAATCCCACAGGTGGTGCATGGCTTGATCTGCAACTGTTGGACCAGTTTGGTAATCCCACCCCTGCCAGTATTGGTCTTGGGTTGATTCTTGATGAAACCGACAGGGACCCGCAGGCTGATTTCGACAACGATGGTCGACCGGATCACAGCGATCTGGATGACGATAACGATGGGGTGCGCGATGTCTATGACGCCTTCCCGATGGACTCAAATGAGAGTGCTGACAGGGACGGCGATGGCTACGGCGACAACCTGGCTGATGCTTTCCCAGACGATCCGAGTGAACACCGCGACAACGATGGGGACTTGATTGGTGACAATGCGGACCTTGATGATGACAACGATGGCATCACCGATGCGCAGGAACTGGCCGTTGGACTTGATCCTGAGGTTGATGACGCTGCAGGTGACCCGGATGGAGATGGATTCAGTAATCTTGAGGAAGCGGTAAGCGGTTCTGATCCGTTCCTGGCAACCTCGACGCCGACCGCCGGTGTGATCGAGTTCCACATTGCTGAACACTTTGTCACCGAAGATGTCGGTATAGCGAAGCTGAAACTGCATCGTGTGCTTGGTATAGGTGGCCAGGTTTCAGTGACTGTCACATCGCGTGATGGCGAAACTGCCATCGCAGGTGATGACTACATCGCCGTCAATGAAACGGTGACATGGTTGCCGGGTGAATCAGGCATCAAGACTGTTGATGTTCAAATTCTCAATGACTCAATTCCCGAGGCCACCGACAACATCTATTTTGACCTTCATACCCCGACAGGTGGCGCAGAGCTTGGTCAGCGCACTGGTCAGATCCGTATCCTTTCGGATGACTTCTCACCGGTTAACTCCAACGAGCCGGGCTACTTTGGTATGTCAGGTAATCAACGGGTATTGGAGTCAGAAGGTGTTGTTGAATTGGAGATCATCCGGTTTGCGGGTTCACAAGGTGAGGTGTCCGTTGATGTGAGCCTGGCTGGTGTAAATCCACTCTTCGACATTGATGCCGAAGAAGGCTTCGATTACCTGCAGCCCGTCATCGCCACGGTAACCTGGGCCAACGGCGAGGATGGTGTAAAGACAGTCCAGGTGCCGATACTTGATGACAGTGTCGACGAGGATGAAGAAAACGTGTCTGTTCACCTGTCCAACCCGACCGGTGGCGCTCACGTGTGGTGGACCGGCTGGTCATTCACGATTATTGATGATGATGTCGTTGCACCTGAAGGCGTTGTGCAGTTTGTTTCGCGCGAGATGATTGTTGATGAATCGAAAGGCCCGATGGTGATTGATGTCGTCAGGAGATTTGGCAGCGTTGGTCCCGCGTCCGCAGTGCTGAGACTGTACGATAGTTCAGGTGTGGAGGGTCAGGACTACACCGATATCGATATCCCGATATCCTGGGCTGACGGTGAAAGCGGGGTCAAGTCGTTCGATATCCCGATACTTAACGACAACCTGTATGAGCCGACCGAGGTCATCATTCCCAGGCTGGAAGATGTCCAGGGTGCCAGGCTGGGTCGCCTGAATGATCGGGGTCACAGCGAGGCAATTGGCCTGATCTTCGATCCGGGCGATTTTGATATCACCACAGACATCGACAACGACAACATCTTGGATGCCGCAGACCGCGATATTGATGGTGACAATGTCAGCAACCTGTTCGACCGGTTCCCATTTGATGCCAACGAATCATCTGACTTCGATAACGATGGTCTTGGTGACAACAGTGACCCGGATGGCGACAACGACGGCCTGCCCAACAGCTTTGAGGATCCTGTGCAGGGTCTCGATTCGTTTGACCCGAATGATGCACTGGGTGATCTCGATGGTGACGGCGCCAACAACTTGTTTGAGTTTGCTTCCAACACCAACGTCAGCGATCCGGGCAGCTTCCCACAAAGGGTGGAAGAACTGACCTTCACCGATGCCGAGCTGGAGCAGTGTGTTGATGATCACGGCGGTTTTGTGGCCGAGTTCACACATCTTGATTGCAGCTGGCGACCGATCAGTAATCTGGCAGGTATCAATCAGCTTTACGCACTTGAGTTCGTGAATCTGAACGGTATCCAGGCTGACTTCACGCCGGTAGCACAGCTGTCGAATCTCGATAATCTGCAGGCCTGGAG
Source organism: Pseudomonadales bacterium (assembly GCA_963921285.3). Taxonomy (GTDB): domain Bacteria; phylum Pseudomonadota; class Gammaproteobacteria; order Pseudomonadales; family Azotimanducaceae; genus UBA9659. The sequence continues at coordinate 1,732,607 of CAWUFD020000015.1, read as the reverse complement.
CTCATCCATCAGTGACACAGATTTCGTCGCCTTTGCGAATCATCCGACACTCCGTGATCTTGGCCTTGGTCAGACGCAGATCACTAACACGTCATTCGGTACGCTCGGCACGTTGCCGCAGGTACGGTCGATACACATCTGGGGTAATGCTTTCGGCACACCGCCTCAGGTATACGATCTGCGTGTGTTGGCGGGCAAAGGCTCCATAACGGAACTTGCCCTCAACCGTGACCAGCTCGGTGACGGCAGCAACGGCGCAGACGGTAATGGCCTTGATGACGTGCTGAACCTGTTCGGTTTAAGGCGCCTTTGGATGAATGGTCTCTCCGCGGCGGATATCGCACAACTTACCGCGCCGAATACCGGTCTGCCGATTGTGATGGAACACGTGTCTTTCTCCTATTCAACCGAGATTGGCAATGCGCAACTGCAGTTGATTGCTAACGCATTCCCCGCGCTGACCAGCCTTGAGATTGAGGCAACTTCGGTAACTGACCTCGGGCCTGTATTTAATCTCTTCCTGCTCGAAGAGCTGTCCCTCAACCTGTCGCCGGTTGACCAGAACCAGGTCAACCAGCTCGCAGCAAGCGGTGTGAACATCCGCGGTAATGCTGCAACCGGTGAGCCACTGCCGGCCTACCTGGATCAGATTCATGATCCTGAGCTGAAGCAGTGCCTCACCAACCATACCCAGGGGCATATCAATACCGGGCAGCTGACCTGGCTGGACTGCCGCGGTACGCTGATCAATGACGTGAGCTCACTGTGGCCGTTTAACAACCTGGTGCACCTGGACCTGACGGATACGCCAATCCGGGAGCTGCGTAATCTCGACAGCCTGCAAAAGCTCGAGAGAATCTATATCTCGAATACACTGGTCGGGGATATCTGGCAGATTACTGGCCTGCAAAGCCTGTATCACGTCAGCCTGCACGAGATACCGCTGCGCAATCTCGATCAGCTCAACTGGTTCAACCAGAATGTCTTTATCGACGGGCAGGTTAACCAGGGTGATGATGTCGCCACGATTCAGGCTGTGTTCAACGCCAGCGATGCTGAGCTTGGCCGCTGTTTTGCTGAGGCGCATGTGCAGAATCCGCACTGGCAGACTGCTGCCGATGTGAGCTGGCTGGATTGCAGTGACTATCGCGGTTACGACGTGCAGAACATCGCTGAGATTGACAGGCTCCCTTACCTCGACAGCTTCTATATGCAGAACGATGCACGGCAGATCGACTACACCGTACTCAACCAGTTGCGTGCCGTCGCCTGGCTGTGGGTGAGTGGTCCGAGCTTTACCGACAGCGATCTTTGGAATATCAGCGGCCTGCCAAGGCTGCATGATGTGTTCCTTGGCCAGACAGCTATCACCAGCCTTGAACCCTTCAGGAACTCGGTGAACCTGCATGTGCTTCACCTCTGGAACAGCCGCCAGTTCGACCTTGAACCACTTTATGGTCTGCCGGTGTTCGAGAACGTGGGCCTGGATGCAACACAGCTTGTTAACCCGAACCAGTTGTTGAATCTGCCGCACCTGACCAGCCTGTCGATCCATGGTCAACTGTCACCACAGGATATCAACGTGGTGGCCCAGTTGAATCTGACCAGGCTGAGTGTTGGCTTCAGCAACACTGTCGGCAATGTCGAAGTTGCTGCGGTAACAGCAGGTAAAACTCTGGACTGGTTCCAGGCGGCTCACACGCCGTTCAATGACCTGTCGGCTATCGATAACTTCGATGACATCAGGGAGCTCTATGTTGCTAGAACCAACGTGACGGACTTCACGCTGGCGAAGGCAAGCCCCAACCTGCAGCGAATCAATATCGACCAGACGCCGATCTCCCAGGCTGATATCGATGTGCTTGTCGCTAACGGGGTGCAGATTGAAGGCACACCGGCAACCGGTGTTGGAGACTTTGATGGCGACGGGTTGATCGACTTCCTTGATCCGGACGACGACAACGACATGATGCTGGATATGGCAGAGCTGGCCTGGGGCTACGATCCCATGAATCCTGCCGACGCATTGGCGGACGATGATAACGACACCTTCAGCAACCTTGAAGAGGTGAACAGCAACACCGATCCGCGCAACAACCAGTCACTGCCACCGGCTGGTGTGCTGGAGTTTGCGGTCAGTAACGCGATTACCCAGGAAGGTTTGGCAACGGCGACTGTAACTGTCCACCGGCTGCTCGGTGCCGCTGGAGAGGTGCGTGTCGACTACAGCGCCAGCAGTATTGGCAACACCGTTGCAGGGTCAGACTTTGATCTGGCTCCTGGAACACTTGTCTGGCCCGCGGGTGATATTTCGCCCAGAACCTTTGACATCACCATTCACGACGACTCGGACGTGGAACCGACTGAGCTGGGTCGACTGCACCTCAGTAACCCGGTTGGTGCAAGGCTGGGTCGCGCTACAGCGGTCTTTACGATCATAGATAACGACTACACGCCGGATGGCCAGCCGATTCATGGCCGCTTCGGAATCGCCAGCTTCAGTCAGCGAGTCGCTGAGAATGCCGGTTACGTGGATGTTGAAATCACCCGGGTGCTTGGTGACGATGGGCCTGTCAGTGTGGACGTTGTTCTGCTGCCGGGTGGACCAGAACACGGTGGTGATGGCACTGATCGTGGCGCCAGTCCAACGGCCGACTTCGGTATGCCAAGCATATCCACGCTGCACTGGGCTCACCAGGAATCCGGGCCGAAGACGGTTCGTATCCCTATTGTTGATGACGGTGACGCAGAGCAGACTGAACGTTTTGTGATCGACCTGCGGAATCCGACAGGTGGCGCGTTTGTAGACTTCAATTCCTCCGATGTCCTGATCGTGGACAACGACACCTACAATACTGCTGGTGTCATCGGCTTTGCCCACAGGACGTTCAGGGTCGAGGAAGCTGAAAATGAGGTCACCGTTACCCTGACGCGTAATCATGGCGCAAATGGTGAGGTGGCGGTGAACGTTACCCAGTGGGATAACAGTGCCACTGCGCTCGGGGACTTTACGCAGACCAATACGCAGGTCACGTGGGCGAATGGCGATAATACGCCTAAGACGGTAACTATCCCGCTGAGCAACGACACAACACCGGAAGAAATTGAAACCTTCATTCTGGTGCTGAACAGTCCAACGAACGGCGCCTGGATTGATCGTGAGCAGGTGTTCCAGGGTAATGCGCTGAACCAGTCCCTGGCGTTCCCGATTATCTTTGATTACACGGACACCAACCTCAACATCGACTCTGACGGAGACGGTGTGAAAGATGTGGCGGACCTCGACGATGACAACGATACGTATCGCGATTGGGATGATGCGTTCCCGCTCGATGAGGACGAACACCTCGATAGTGACGGCGACAACGTCGGCGATAACGAAGATGTGTTCGACAACGATCCAACTGAGCAATACGACAATGATGGCGACAATATTGGTGATAACGCCGACGTCGATGACGATAACGATGGACTGAACGACGATCTTGAAGACAGCGTCGGGCTGAACAAGTTCGTCAGCGACATTGGCCTTGATAACGACAATGACAACTTCTCGAACATAGAAGAAGCTTTGTCGGGTTCAGATCCCAATGATGCTGGCTCTACACCGGACGCTGGTCTTATCGGTTTCTCGGATGGTCTTGTGTATGTCACCGAGAACGAGGGTTTCCTCCATGTACGCCTGCATCGTCTGCTGGCGGTTGGCGGCGCTGCCTCTGTGGACGTAACCTTCAGCGGTGCTAACGCCACGCCGGGTGTGGATTTTGATAACACCACCCAGACGGTGACCTGGGCTGCCGGTGAAGGCGGCGTCAAGATGGTCAGTGTGCCGATCATTAATGATTCGGACCAGGAACCTGCTGAAGGCTTCTATCTCGAACTGACTAATCCCAGCGCAGGCATCACACTGGGTGCGCAGCGTATCTACGCGCGCATCCTCACCGATGACCTGGTGCCGGATAACGCCCAGGATCCAGGCTGGTTTGGCATTGCTGATGGCTACCACGTGGATGAGTCTGCGGGTTTTGTCGAAGTATCGGTCATCCGCCTGTGGGGACAGGCCGGTCCAGCCAGTGTCCAGGTGCATCCGGTCATGATCGCGACAGGTTTTGATGTTGCGGCGAGCGATGGGCATGACTACCTGTGGCCGTCAGATACCACTGTCCACTGGGGCGATGGTGAGTTTGGGGTCAAGACGATCCAAATCCCGATCCTTGACGACAACCTCGATGAAGGTAAAGAGACCTTCAACTTGGAACTGATGAATCCGCAGGGTGCCGAGATATGGTGGGGTAACGCAGCCGTACATATTCTGGACAACGACATCGACCATGCGGCAGGGGTTATCGGTTTCACAGGTCGGGGTGTAGTTGTTAACGAGAACCAGGGCTTTATCGACATCCAGGTCGAGCGCCGTCATGGCGACGACGGTGTTGTCGGCGTCAATGTTGGGCATCTCAGTTTCAGTGCCATTGAAGGCCAGGATTACCTTGGCACACCTGTACCGGCAACACTGCAGTGGGGCGATGGCGAGACAGGCGTCAAGCTGGTGCGCTTTACGCTGGTTGATGATGAGAGCTTCCCACCGGAAGCCGTAGAGTGGTTCCTGCCGGTGCTCAACAATGTCACGGGCGGTGCGCGACTTGATCGGGACCAGGGCGGCTTCACCATGGGCCTTGGCGTGATATTTGATGATTCGGACTTTGCACACGGCAACCAGGATGTTGACGGCGATGGAACTCTTAACGTGGCTGACCGCGATGCAGACGGTGACGGCTACCGTGGCCCGTTCGATCGATTTGGGTTCGATCCTTCTGAGTGGAGTGACGTTGATAACGACGGCCTTGGCGACAATATCGATCCCGATGCTGATAACGACGGCATTCCCGATGATGTTGAGCAATAACACCAGCTGAACCCACTGGACGCCTCTGATGCGGATCAGGATAAGGACGGTGATGGCGCCTCGAACCTGTTCGAGCACAACTCCAATACCGACATCTCTGATCCGAACAGCTTCCCTGCTGTCGTTACCGATCTCATCTTCAGTGATCCGGAGTTACAGGCCTGCGTGCACAGTCGCAATGGCTTTGTGGCTGAGTTTGAAAACCTGAACTGTCGTAACTGGTCGCCTGCGATCACCGACCTGACAGGTATCAACCAGCTGACCAACCTCAAGAGCATCGATCTCTGGGGCAGTCAGGCTTCTGATTATTCAGAGCTCGCCCAGATCGTGACACTGGAACACATCGACGTTTATGGCAGTGGCTTTGATGATGCTGACGTTGCGGCCTTTGCGGGTCACCCAGCCCTGACGAGCTTGCAGATAGGCTGGTCGAGTGTCACCACGCTGGCAGGTATGCCGAATATTCCGAACCTGACATCGCTGCATGCATGGGGTCCGACGGTGTTTGATCTGACGCCACTGACAGGTATGGGGATTGAAGCGTTCTCCATGAACAGGAATCAGTATGTCGACATCAATCAGCTGAGCATCCTGGCGCCAACCCTGCAACAGTTCTGGATATCAGGGGTGTTGCAGCCAGGCGACGAGAATGTCCTGGCAACGCTGACGGGTCTTTATCAGTTGGCGGTGGCGTACACTGATGTTAATGACAGTGAACTGGCAACAATCGTTGCTGGTATGAGTGGGCTCAGGATTCTTGATATCGACAGGACCCATGTGACCGACCTCACGCCGATTGTCGGTTTACCGATCACTGATCTGCTGGTCAACCTGACGCCGATAAACACTACCATTGTTGATCCTTATACCCTGGGCATCAACGTGGTCGGTACGATTGCCTCGGGTGTGGATATGGCGACCTACGTCAGCGGGATCCGGGATCCGTTATTGAAGTCCTGCGTGCAGGGTCAGACTCAGCAACTGGTTAACACGCATCAGTTGCAGAGCCTGCACTGTGCAAATGCCGGTATCAACGATACGTCTGACCTGCATGGGTTTGCGAATCTGCTGATTCTGGATCTGTCCGGCAACCCGATTCTTGAAGTGAACGGGGTAAACAACCTGCAGCAGCTTGCCAACGTGAATATTCAGGACACGCTGGTTCAGCATCTCTGGCAATTAAGTGGTCTGCCTGCGCTGCAGTCTGTACAGCTGGGCAATATTCCGCTGCAAGACCTGAATGAGCTGAATAACTTTGCACCAGGCGTTGTGTCCGGTACGCCGGATCAAGGGGCATTGCTTGCCGATATCGTGAGTGACATGAATGGTACAGATACGGAACTGGCACGATGTGTGTCAGACAATATCAAGCCCGGCATGACCCACGCGGCTCACCTGAACAACCTCGATTGCAGTCAGCACAATAACTACAACGTGACCAACCTGACCCATCTGGATCAGCTGTTCATGCTGCAGAATTTTGGGTTGAACACAACGCTGAACATTGATTACACGCCGCTCTTTAATATCACTGCGCTGACTTCAATGTTCACGTCCAGCCCGGACTGGGATAATACTGACAATGCGGCCCTGGCAGTCATGCCGAGGTTCCAGTCGGCCGCGCTGGCTGGAACATCGATTACTTCGCTGGAACCGTTCTCAAACTCGCTGCATTTGCGCAGTATCGGTCCCCTCGGGGATGTAGCCCAGGCGATGTCGCTGGAACCGCTATATCGGTTACCACTGCCAAACCTTGACTCACTGAGTGCGGCAAGAGCACAGATCAACCTGGCCGAACTGGCTCTGCTGCCTGGGCTGCGGCGCCTCGATCTGCAGGGTGATGTAACCCAGGGCGATCTTGATACCGTCAAGGCGCTGGTCGAACTGACACACCTGCATTTGAGCAACACCAGCACGGTTGGTGATCCACAGGTTAGTGACGTGACGTCCGCAATGCCAAACCTGACCTCCTTTGGTGCGTCAGGCACCGCGATTACAACCTTGTCATCGATACATGACCCGGGCCGATTCCATTCGCTTTACCTCGACTTCACCTCGGTGACGGATTTCACTCCGCTGCTGAGCAGTCCAAATCTGAGCTGGATCAGTATTCATGAGACTCCTATCTCTGCTGGTGATGTGGCTGCGCTGCAGGCTAACGGGGTGCATGTTGAGGGAACACCGGCGGTGAGTCCGGCACTTTCTACGATCCTGAATGACAGCAACATTGGTGACGCGGTACTCCGTACCTGCATCTCTGATGCAACGTCGGGTGGTCTCGGATTGATATCGGATGTCACAAGCCTGCACTGCAGTGGTTATGGCATCACCGACTTCGACGGTATCGAGAAACTGCCATTCCTGCAGGAGGCAAGCTTCAATGACATTCCGTCCGCATCGAACTGGCAGAAGCTTGCCCAGATCCCTGCGCTGCGCGAACTCAACATCTGGAACACAAACTTCAATGAAGTGGACCTTGCCGCCTTTAACGGTCATGCAGGGCTGCAGTTCCTCAATGCCGGGGGAGCGCAGATTGCCAGCCTCAATGGGATCAACCTGCCTAACTTGTTATCCCTGCATATCTGGGGTGGTTTTGTTTATGACCTGAATGACCTGGGTGCTAACAGCCCGTTCCTGGAACAGCTTGCGCTCAGCCGTTACCAGCTTGTCGATGCCGGTAATTCGATAAACAACCTGCACCAGCTGGCGCACTTTGCAAACCTGAGGCAACTCTGGCTGGGCAGTGCGCATCCTGCTGACATCGCTTCAATCGTCAGCAATGATCCTAATGTTGGTGTCTCAGGTCCGTTGCGGCACCTGTCGGTGCAGGGGTCTGCTTTAGTTGGAAATGCAGAGATCACCGCGATCGTTGCAGCTTTCCCCGGCCTTGATTCACTTGAAATCGGCGATACCGGTGTCACGGACCTCACGATCCTTGCAGGGCTGACACAGCTTTCTCGGCTGGATATCAACCGGGTGCCAGCTGACCAGAATGATCTCAATGCGCTTGGGCTCACCGACGTGATCGGCATGCTTGCAGGTGGTTCACCGTTACCGGGTTACCTGTCGCAGATACCTGATCCATCGTTGCGTACATGCGTCTCGAATGCGTCTGTTGGCATGATTCTGACGGGTCAACTGGGGTGGCTGGACTGTCGTAATTCCGCTGTCATTGACCTGACCGGTATTGATGCGCTCACTGGATTACATCACCTGAATATTGCAGGCACCGGTATTGTCGATGTGACTCTGCTCGGTAGTATGCAATCGCTCAAGGAAATCTACCTGGGCGACTCTCTCGTGAATGACCTGGGTGCGTTGTTGTCGCTGGCTAACCTGGAGCGCCTGGACATGAGTGGTACAAATCCGGTGCCCCTGCGTGATCCGCTACAGCATCAACTGTTCGGCCCGGGTGTGAATGTCACGGGTACGCCGCTTGCTGCGGGCCTGCTCTCTAACGTGTCACTGGGTGATGCAGGCTTGCAGGCGTGTTTTGACGCCGCCGACAAGACCGGTAAAACCTACGTAACGGAACTCGAGCATCTCGACTGTCAGAACTTCAGCATCAACGATATCTCTGACATTGATCAGTTGGTGAACCTTTACAGTGTGACGTTCAAGGCGCCCAATTCTGGCAGCTTGAGTCTGCTGCCGCTGGGTGATTTACGCGGGTTGTCCTCGATGCGAGCAATCAACATTCCGTTCAGTGCAACGGACCTGAATGCGATTGTGCCGCTCAAGCGCCTGCAGTACTTCAATGTCGACAGTGCGACGTTCTCTGATCTGTCAGCCTTCCAGCAGGTGGTAAACCTGCGGGAGTTCTATGCAGGTGGTGCTTCGCCGTGGGAGTTGGATCCACTCTTTGGGCTGGAACTCCTGACCGCTGTCAGCCTCAGTAGATCGGGTATTACGGATATCAATGACCTGAACTCGCTTGGCGCTCTCAGGCAGCTTTACCTGTTTGGCTCACTCGACGCAGCCACCATGACCGTGGTGACCGGATTGTCACAGCTTACGGGCCTCGGCCTTGGCTTTGACAACACGGTGACAGATACCGAGTTCAACCAGATCGCGGCTGCGATGACAGGTCTTGAACACCTCAGCATTGAAAGTACCAGCGGCCTGACCACGATTGCCAACATCGGCACACTGGTGAATCTCAAGACGCTGGCGGTCATGAACACAGGTGTGACGACCCTCGCACCGGCGCTGCCGCTCGCAACAGGCAATGGCGGCAACCTGACGGATATTCACGCAACCGGGCTGGTGATTCCAGCACAGGAAGTGACGGACTTTGGCAATGTTGGTGTTACCGTGCACGGCAGTACACCCGCGCCGGTAACCCTGACGCTAACGCTGGATCCGCTGACAACGGCGGATAACAACATCACGACATACAGTGAGCAGGGTTACACGTTGAGCGGTCAGTTGAAGGAGGCGCCTAATCCAGTCTCTGGTGCTGATGGTGGATTTGCGGGTGTTAACTTCAACGACACCATCACAGTGACCCGGGATGACAACGCCAGTTTCGATGTCACTTCGATTGATCTCGCCGGCTGGAGCGCACTCACCACTGTGCACTTCACCGGCAACGTCAGCGGTGGCGGCACTGTCACACAAAGTGTTGATCTTACGATTACGGGTTTTGAGAGCTATCCGCTCAGTGGCTTCACAAACCTGCAGTCTTTCACGTTTGATGATGGCAACCGGCCATCAGACTCTTTCTATATCGATAACCTGGTGGTGAAAGGACCGCCCTAAGGAGAGACGATGAATAAACTGATTCTGGCAGTGACATTTGTTGGAGGTGTGCTGATCGGCGGTGGCCTGGTTGGATACTCCCTGCAGCAGAAGATCGATGCTCTGCAGGCGGAAGTGGAGCCTGACATATCTCAACCTGCGCCGCGCAATGAGCCTCCTGCCGACGCAAGGCTGGCAATGAACAGCGCTATGACTGGCACGATGAATGGTTCGATGAATGCCAACTACCAGCGAACGATCCAGCAGCGTGATGCAATGAATGCGCGTAATGCTGTGCAACGCCGCAAAGTGGTTACGCCCATGCAGATGACCGATGAAGAACTTCGCGAGATTGCGGCTTCAGTCTCGCTCGAGTTGCCATCCCGCTGACAGGTGCACTTTTGTGCGAGCCGACGTATATTCGGGGTTTGCAGCATGAAAGGAGAACAACATGTCGGACGCGATGCAGACAGCATTTGAAGTGATGACCTCAAACATTGGCCAGGTCACATCCCAGAGCGATTGGTTCGAAGTGACCCAGGAACGAATCAATGACTATGCGGAAGTCAGCATGGATCACCAGTGGATTCACATTGACGTTGAACGCGCCAAGGAAGGTCCATTTGGTGCGCCTATTGCACATGGCAACCTCACACTCGCGATCATGAGTCATCTGCCGAGAGCGGCTGATGCAGCGGTTGCTGATATCAAGGTTGAAGGCCAGAAGCTAGGCATCAACTACGGCTTTAACAAGATCCGCTTCATGAATCCGGTACCTGCCGGGGCCAAGATCAGGTCTACCGCGACGCTCAAAACGGTCGAGATCAAGGGTGGCATGATCGAAACGATGAACGAGATCGTCGTTGAAATCGAAGGCCAGGAAAAGCCAGCCTGCGTGGCGGAAAGCCTCGGTCGAATGGTGTTTTGAGGGTAGGATAACCACCAGGGCAACAACGGTTCCAACCGTATGCGCCAACTCACAATTTTCCTGGTCCTGATAGGGATCTTCTCACTGGGACTCTGGGGGCAATACGAGCGCTCCCCAGAGACCTTCATCCTGTCTTTTTCTCACCACGCCTACCAGGTGTTGATGCTGTTTGTGCTGGAAGGCGAGTGGACTCACATCGATGACCTGCCCTGGCAGCTTGAAATCGTCCGGACCATTGCGCCGCTGGCCACTATTGCCGGTGTTGTTTTTGCCCTGATCCAGGATTCATGGTTCGGCGTGCTGAACTTCTTTATTCGCTATCGAAGTAACCACGTGGTGGTAGCAGGCCTCGGCTCCAAGTCGTGGCAGTTCATCCAGTCGGCCCGCGACGAATACAAAATCGTCGTGGTGGAGCGCGATCCGGATAACCCCTATATATCAAGGGCGCGGGACATGGGTGTGGATGTGCTGGTGGGTGATATTTTTGCGGACGGTATGCTCGGCCAGGCGGGGCTCGCATCGGCACGACACCTGGTCACCTTCACCGGCAACGACGGGTTTAATGTCGACCTCACGATCAAGGCGCGTAACTTTGTTCGCGAGCAGGGAAATGGCAATCCATTGCGGATTCACCTGCACCTGAATGATTCGCGTATTGCCCAGAGTCTTGAAGACTATCCCAAGTTCTTTGCAGACCATCGTGCCGCACAGGTTAACTTCTTCTCTGTTTACGATCTGAATGCTCGCATCCTGCTGGCGCGATATTCCCCTGAGCGTTTTGCCGAGGTGTTTGGACAGGAGCAGGTGCACATTGCCTTGTATCGCTTTGGTCGCCTTGCTGAACATATCCTGATTGAAGCATTGCGGATCGGTCACTATGCGAACCACAAGCCGCTGCGTTTTACGATCTTCGATGAAAACGCATCGGCCATGAAGGATGACCTGCTGTCCGAGTTTCCTCAGCTGGCAGATACCTGTGAGATCGACTTCATTGATATCAGGCTCGGTCATTCAAGGGAGTACGACCGCCTCGAAAACGAGCTGCTCAGCTCGATTACCGAGCATGTTGTATGCGGGCCGACTGACGAAGAAAATCTGCAGATTTCTCTCACGCTGCGTTCTATGCTCTTGAAACGCGTCTCCGCTAACGCACCGATTATGGTGCGAATGCGCCAGACAACGGGTCTCGCGCAGTTGCTTGAGTCAAACTACGGCGGTCCTGAGATACCCGACGGTATCTTTCCGTTCGGCATGCTGGATGAGGTTCTTCATCACGACAATGTACTCTCTGATGGGATGGATGCGCTGGCACGTGCGATGCATGAAGACTACCTGCGCGGGCGCGCTGAACTTGAAGTTGATAAACGCCTGTATACGTCGCTGAACGCCTGGGAAAACCTGCCTGAGCCGGTCAGGAAAAGTAATCGCCTGCAGGCGGATCATCTCGCCACCAAGTTACGTGCCGTATCCTGTTCTGTGCGGCCCGGTAAATCCAGCGGGTTTGAGTTCAGTGAAGACGAAGCGGAGCTGCTCGCTCACATGGAGCACGACCGCTGGCGTTTCAACAAAACCTTTGACGGCTGGAAGGCCGGACCGAGCAGGATTGAAGGTGCAAAGGTAAATCCGTTCGCCGTTTCCTGGCAGGAGATGGACGAAGCAGAACGTGCAAAAGAAAGGGAGAGTATCCGGTCACTGCCGCAGATGTTGTCAGAGCAGCTCGGCCAGAATATCCAGCGCGACCTGCTGATCGGTGTCACTGGGCACCGGCCTCACAAGCTGGATATGAATGACAGGAAGGTGCATGACAGCATCCGCGCGCAGTTGCGTGAAATAGTAGATGCCAACCCGGGGCACCGGTTTGTCATTGTTTCACCGCTGGCGGAAGGCGCTGATCGCCTGGTTGCACAGATCGGTATGAAAGAGTTCGACATGGAGCTGCAGGTACCATTGCCGCTGCCGTATGAACTCTACGCAACGGACTTCAGCAGTGATGAGTCGATTGAAGAGTTCCGGCGCATGGTAGGTGAGTCCGAAGCCTACTTTGAGCTGCCATTAAAGTTTGGATCGATTGAAGAACTTGCGATCGGTGTTGGTGCAGAAACGAATGAGGCGCGAAACCAGCAATACGCCCTGGTGGGTGCCTACCTGGTTGAGCACTGCGACGAATTGATCGCGGTCTATGACGGTGAACCGGCCGCAGGCGAGGGTGGCACGGCGCAGGTGGTCGCCTGGCGATCAGATGGCGCAGTGCCCGCCTGTTACCAGAACCCCCTGCAGTTTTTCAGGCGGCCTGAAATGAGGCCGCCGAGGGTTGTAACACCCTAGTCGATAACCTGCTTCAGGTTCTTTTCGAAAGGCCGCTGGTAACGATATTGAGGATCTGCCGGCAGGTTACCTGGCCAACCAGTTTCTTGCCGTCCACGACCGGCCGCCGCCTGTGGCGTTTATCCAGCATCGACTGCGCTACTGAAATAACATCATCTGACGGTGAATGCACCAGCACATCCTCGGTCATGATGTCACTGACCAGCGCACTGCCGAAACTAGCGTCATTGTTGTAAGCACTGGAAAGAATCGCCCGCAGGCAATCCAGTTCCGAGAGCATGCCGACAATCTCTTTTTGATTGTTTGTGACAACCACCCCGGAAACCCTGTCTTTCAGTATTTTCAGCGCAGCTTCATAAACCGTCATGTCTGGAGAGACTGAAGAAGGGTTGGCCAGCATGTAGTCTGAGAGTTCTACGGATTGCAGCATAAAAACTCCTTAAGGTCTTTTGTGCCCGTTGTTATTAGTAGCATTTTCTCACCGCAATGTAATGTAGGCGGACCCATTATGGGGTGGTAAAGTGGATAGTTGATGCGCCCTGCATCAATCGATTATCCCCACGCTGGAGTGCCGCCCTATGTCACAAGACTGCGATGTCGTTGTTATTGGTGCTGGTATAGCAGGCGCGTCTGCAGCAGCGTCAATCGCGAGGCTCCGTGATGTGGTGATCCTGGAGAGGGAATCTGCACCGGGTTATCACGCAACCGGCCGATCCGCTGCCTACTATGCACCCGCCTATGGCAACAGCGTGATAAGGCAGGTCACCGCACTGGGTGAAAGTTTTTATCGCACGCCGCCGGAAGGCTTCTCAGATGCTGATCTGCTACGCCCCCGGGCGAGTCTGTTTGTGGGAGATGAATCCAAACGCCAGTCGCTGCAAACCCTGGCATCAAATGCACCTCATACCAGGCTTGTTGATGCGGCCGAATGCGTTGACCTGGTGCCTGTGCTGAAGTCTGGCGTCATCGCGGGTGGAGTACTGGATGAACAGGGTGGTGATCTTGACGTTGATGCCATTCTGCAGGGTTTCCTGCGCGAGTTTCGCGGCGCTGGTGGAACACTGCAGACCGGTGCTGAAGTGATTTCGATGAACTATGTGGATGATCGCTGGCACATAGAAACATCCGAAGCAGAGTATCGCGCCCCGGTGGTGGTGAATGCAGCGGGTGCCTGGGCAGATTCGATTGCGGTGCTTGCCGGTGGCGCAGCGCTCGGCATCACGCCGATGCAGCGCACGGCACTCCTGGTTGATGCGCCAGCAAAGGAAATTGATGACTGGCCCCTGGTGGTCGAGGTGAACGAGTCGTTCTATTTCAAACCGGATGCCGGCCAGTTGCTGCTATCTCCTGCCGATGAGACACCGCGGGCGGCTTACGATGCACAGCCGGAAGAGCTCGATATCGCGACAGCCATCGATCGCGTGCAGCAGGTGGCGGATATCGAAGTCCGTAAGGTGAATCATAGCTGGGCTGGACTGCGCTCATTCGCACCGGATAAGAGTATTGTGTGCGGCTTTGATCAGCACATGCCGGGCTTCTGCTGGCTTGCGGGGCAGGGTGGTTACGGCGTCCAGACCGCGCCCGCCATGTCGGCAATCGCAGGTTATGTGGTTACCGGGCAATCTGACCGCCTGGATATTGCAGCTCACCAGGAGCTGCTTGCGGCGTTATCGCCAACACGGTTACAGTGAAGACATCGGGAAAGAGGTAATACCATGAGAACCTGCTTTCTGGTTTTTCTACTAATGCTGCCGGCCCACGTGCTGGCCTTACGATGTGGTGTGCACCTTGTTCGTGAAGGGGATCACTATATTGAAGTCCTTAAGAAGTGCGGCGAACCGACGCTGCAGGAACGCTGGCTCGAAGAGCAGCTCGTGTCACGGCGCATTCATCCGGTGCTGCCAAAACACTACCGGCATGTGAATACCGAGGGGGTGGTCGTGCAACTCTGGACCTACAACTTCGGCAGGCAGAAGTTCATGCAGCAGCTTCGTTTTGAAAACGGTTTCCTCGAGCGAATCGAAAAACTCGACTACGGCTTTTAAACCTGTAGCCAGGTTGCCAGCGCACAGAGCTGTTCTTCTTTCCTCCATGGGCCGTCATCGGGCTTCATCACTTTAAGTTCCGCCAGAATATCCTCTTCAGACTTGCCGAGAGATCTTTCGGCGTCTGTCATCAGGCTTTTGCGATCCTGTTGAATCACTTTGACACCCTCTGCAGACAGGGCGTCAGTGATGGCGTCTAGTACGGCGAAACTCTCTGCAATATGAATCTGTGCATGTGCCGCGAGTGCTTTATCTAACGTCGGTGGTCGCCGACCCCGGCCGACCAGGATTGAAGCTTTTTTCAAACCTGAAAAAAGCGGATGTTTCTTGAGATTTTTTGCTGTGATGCGGCGTTGTAACTGCAGGCCTCTTTTGACGAGCGCCGCCGGCTCGCCCGGCACCGGGACACGCTCGAGGCCCTCCCAGCCGCCGGCGACATGGTAGGGTTCAAGGCTGAGCCGGTCGCCCGGGGTGCCCGTTTCGATTCTGCCGGTCGCGGCGATCACACCGAAACGGCCGGTGATGGCATAACAGAACCAGCCCATGTGATAGCTGATACCCATCTGCATCAGGAGTAATCCCCTGATGGTGTTGGCCGGGTGATGAGATATGTGCCCACCGAAACAAAAATTACGCCGGTGATAGAAGGCACCAGCCAGCCTTCGGTCATATACAGCATGATGAACCAGCTGGCCGTCATCAGCGTGCATGCCATCCATTTGGCCCGGGTAGCCACGGCGCGGTTCTCATCCCAGGCACGCAACGGCGGGCCAAATGTTTTATGGGTGTACAACCAATGGTGCAGCCGGGGTGAACCCCGCGGCGCTGCCCATGCTGCGAGAATCAGGAAAGGGGTGGTTGGCATGATCGGCAGGAACGCGCCGATCAAGCCCAGGATGACACAGAGATAGGCGAAGACCAGGTAGAAGACGTTGGTCTTCTCGCTCTCGTCAGCCTGATTGTCGGGTGAGGGATTGCCAGGTGTCTGAGTCACGATCAGTGGTATGCGATTCGTTCAGCGCTTCGGTGATCACGCAATACTCCAGCTGGAGTTTGTTGGGATCGCGGAAGTAGATTGATTTGCACCAGCCATGGTCAACCACGTCTGTTACGTTGACCCCCTTACCTTCCAGTGCCGATTTTTTTGCAACGAGGTCATCCTCGTCGGCCGCCTTGAATGCAAAGTGAATAACACCGCCACGAATGCCAAGACCCTTGTTCAGGCCGGTATCAAAATCAGGTGCGATGCCTTCAACATCATTACATTCCATAAATGCAATCATTTCGCCATTACCGGCATTGAGGAATGCGTGCCGAATGGCGCCGCCTGCTTCCGGTTGGATGATGTCGCATACCTGGGTTTCAAACCCGAGTATGTTCTCGTAAAAATCGAGGGTTGCCTCCATATCGTGGGTGGCAAGCCCGAGGTGATGAAAACCGTGGTTGGCCATAAGCCGCCTCCTTTTTTCGAGGGAAAAGCCAAATACCAGTGTACTCTCTCCTCTGTTTTATTGGCTAGAACAAGCCATGGATGGTTTGTCATTTTTTGGATGAGAATAAATTAGGCTGAGGTGACCTCCTTGGGGCCGCCGGACGCGATTTTGTATACCCCGAAAGTGAGCAGTGGAATCGCATAGACGATTATGAAACCCCAGGCGAGGGTGCCGTAACCCTCTGCAATCAACGTCACAATGCCGAAGTGTGACAGGCCGCCTGCAAGCAGCATAGCAACAGCGGCAACGGTCGCGTGGACCTGGCGTGTGAGTGGTACGCCATGTTTCTCCTTCCACCAGCCGTCGAGGCGCTCGACAAACCCCTGCAGGTTACCGGCGCCGGTTTCGATGAAGGTACCAAACAGGACAAGCAGATAGGCAAGTTTCAGGATCTCGACGTCTAGTGCGTCGAACATTTTGTATATGGGCAGGGGTTCCTCGAGGATATCTGGATAAAACGCAGCAAAACTCACGTGCAGCATCAGGCCAGGCAGCATGGCGATGACGGCACCACAAATGCCAGCAACGATTGCCTGTCGTCGGGTTTTGATGGCCATGGCACAGTACAGGATGATGGGAATGGCGGCCATGTTGTATCCGGTATATTGCATTCCTCGCAGCGCCCAACCTTCTTCGTTGTTTGAAGCATCGAAACCAGCGCTGATGTCATCGCCAAGATTGATGAAAACCAGCACCAGGTAAGAGAGAAAAACCACGTACAGGAAGAGACTCCAGTACGTCAGTAAACGTGTGACCAGTTCGCGGCCATAGAAGAGGATAATCGTCACCGCAAACAGCATGATTGCGGCACCGGCAATCTCAGGCAGTCCGAGTTCTGTATTGAGCACCGTGCCAGCGGCAGAACCGATCACCGCAATGACCAGCATAAACAGCATCACACCAAGGATTTCATAGATGAACCAGGCACGGCCCAGCAGCACCTGGAAAAAGCGTCTGTAGTCGTAAACCTGGTACAGCCTGGCGATTTCAAGCGTGAGTACAAACACGACGCCCATGCACAAGGCAGCGGTCAGGATGGCGTAGATACCATGCGTCATACCATGGCTTGAAAAGTATTCAACAACCTCCCGGCCCGTGCCGTAGCCGCCGGCGATAATGACCGACTGCAACATCGCACCAGGCAGGATGTAGATGCGGATAAAGTTATTCATATTGTTTTTCTATCCCCAGCGGTCCGGGCCGGTAGCCTGATCGGACAAATGTTGTATTCGCAGATTTAAGAGCATTACAACTTTAAGTCAAACCGTTGTGTTGGGCGGCGGCGCTGGCTATGGTGATACGCATACTGATCGATGAGATAACCCATGCGTGACCCGGTACTGCTGCTGTCGTTTTTGAGCGTCGACGCGCTTGTCATAGATATCGTTGATGGCAGTGAGGTCAAAGGCAATGTCTCCCCTGGCCGCGCGATTACTGGCACCTGCTGATAGCGAATCGTCAGAAAAATGATTGAACTGAGCGAAGTTAAGCTCTCACCCTCGGGCAATGTAGCACCGACTATCAGGCTTGCGCCGGGCTCAATTGTTGTACTGCTGGGCCGTAATCATGCCGGTAAGACGGCGTTCTGCCGATGGCTGGCCGGGCTGCCATCTCCTGCAAGCGGTTCGATCAGTATCGATGGAGAGATCCTGCCGCAACGTGTTGACCGTGAACGTCCTGTATCCATGGTCTACCAGGAATTTGTTAACTATCCGAACTGGTCGGTTGCGCAGAACATTGCGTCACCACTGATGCGCCACAAGAAGGCGATGGGCCAAGATGCGCTGGTGCAGCGTGTACGGGAATGCGCGGTGACAGTGAAGCTGGACCACCTGCTGGCGCGTAGACCAGCGGAACTTTCGGGTGGACAGCAGCAGCGCCTGGCTATTGCCAGGGCCATCGCTAAATCGCCACGTTTGATGGTGATGGATGAACCGTTTGTAAACCTGGACTTCAATCTTCGCGAAGAGCTGTCTGCTGAATTGATCAAGCTCGCTCGCAGTGAAGAAATGGTAATTGTTTACGCAACCTCCGATCCGAAAGATGCGATTGGGCTGGCCGATCAGGTGGTGCTGCTGGAATCGCATGAGGTGCTGCAGAGTGGTGATCCACTGGCAGTTTATGAGCGGCCGCTTAGCCTCTCTGCTGCTGATCTGATGAGTGATCCCGGCGTGAATCACCTGGGTGAAGATCGTTATGTCAGGCCGGAACATGTTGCACTCGGCGGTAACCATGACCTCGAGTTTGAAGCAGAGATCCGGGCGGTTGAAACCAATGGGTCTGAAACCTACCTGCACGCAGACGTCCTGGGTGAGGAGTGGGTAGTGAAACTGCACGGCATGTTTGATGTGGCTGCTGGAGACAGGGCGAGGCTCTCCGTGCGCAGCGAAGATGTTCTTGCTCCCGGGGTTAGTTCACATGGCTGAAGTGGTGCTCGAAAACCTGCACTTTCGTTATCCCGGTTCCGACGAGGATACCCTCCTGGATCTTGATCTGACTATTGCCAATGGCAGCGCACACGCGCTCCTGGGGGCGTCCGGCGCAGGCAAGACAACCATCCTCAACCTCCTGTCCGGATTGCTGCAGCCGTCAACAGGCGATATTCGTTTTGACGGCAAGTCCGTGGCGGGGATGTCACCAGCCGATCGGAACGTTGCCCTGGTTTTTCAGTTTCCCGTGCTCTATGAATCGGCGAGCGTACTTAAGAACCTCACCATCCCTTTGCTGAACCGGGGTACAAATCGGTCTGAGGCGAAGAATGCGGCGGAAGCAATCGCAGCCGAACTGGGTGTCGGTGATCAACTGACAAGAAAGGCGGGTGAGCTTTCGCTGTTCCAGAAGCAGCTTGTCTGTATTGGTAAGGCGCTGGTACGCAATGATGTTGACCTGATTTTATTGGATGAACCACTGACGGCGGTTGAGCCCTCGGCCAAGTGGCAACTGCGCCAGGTACTGTCGCGTGTTCAGGCGGAACATGGCACCACCATGGTGTATGTCACTCACGACCAGAAGGAAGCCCTGACATTTGCAGACAATGTCAGTGTGATGGCAGACGGTCGAATCCTGCAGACAGGGTCACCTGATGAAATTTACGGGGTGCCTGCTAATACCCGTGTGGCGCGGTTTATCGGCTCTCCCGGCATGCAGTTTGTTGAAGAGGCGATCAGTGCAGGTAGACCGCTTGATCTCGCCTATACCGGTGCGGCCCTGGATGTGCCGGATGCCTATTATCAACTCGGCACTCGATCCGAATGGATCACGGTGGAGCCGGGCGGTGAATGGACGGTGCTCTCCTCTCAGTTGCGTGGCACTACTGGCGGCATGCCGCTGCATCTCCTCACTCTTGGTCGGGGCGATGATCGGCTGACATCGGAAGCTGCCGGACACTTTCCAACCGGCAGTGACGTGAATATCCGCATCAACCGGTGTGTCCTTTTCGAAGACGGTCGGGCGGTTGCACATGGATAACCGGGTATACACCAACAGCGCCTGGCTGGGCGTGTTGCCGGTATTGCTGATTGTGGCATTCAGTGCGGTCATCCCATTGATGACGGTCGTGAACTATTCGGTTCAGGATATTCTTGATGTTCACACACGGCTGTTTGTTGGCTTTGACTGGTATCGCGAAACCCTGGCGGATCCGCGCCTGCAGGATGCTTTTGCGAGACAGGTGATATTCAGCGGCCTGGTGCTCGCCATCGAGATACCGCTGGGTGTGATGATCGCCTTATCGATGCCGCGGGAAGGCAAGCTGGCGACCTCATTGTTGTTGCTCTTTGCTATCCCACTGCTTATTCCCTGGAACGTGGTGGGCACGATATGGCAGATCTATGCGCGAGGTGATATTGGCCTCCTGGGTGTGGTGCTGAACGAACTGGGTTTTGCATTCAACTATGCTGCCGATCCGCTGCACGCGTGGATTACGCTTATTCTCATGGACGTGTGGCACTGGACCTCGCTCGTGGTGCTACTGGCCTTCGCCGGGTTGTCATCAATCCCCCGGGCTTACTACCAGGCGGCGGAGCTCGACCGGGCATCACGCTGGCAGACGTTTGTTTATGTTGAACTGCCCAGGCTGAAAGCGGTGCTGACGATTGCAGTCCTGCTGCGGTTGATGGACAGCCTCATGATCTACACGGAACCGTTTGTGTTGACTGGCGGTGGGCCCGGCAGCACTACGACGTTTCTTTCCCAGTATCTCGCAACCAAGGCGGTAGGCCAGTTTGACCTCGGGCCGGCAGCGGCGTTCTCTGTTATCTACTTCCTGGTGGTGCTGCTGTTCTGCTGGCTGTTCTATACATCGGTTGTGCGCAGACCCGAGGTGTCGTCATGAACCGCTCCATCATGGCGAGAGTCCTGGTGGCAACGTATGCACTTTACCTGGTGTTACCTTTGTACTGGCTGCTGACGATGTCATTCAGGGGCAACCAGGACATCCTTGGTGGTTTTGAACTGTTTCCATCGAACCCGACGCTGATCAACTTTGCAGAGATCTTCACCAACGAGGTCTGGTACAGGGGTTTCCTGAACTCCCTGACCTACGTGACCTTGAACACCATCATCTCTGTCAGCGTGGCGCTGCCTGCAGCTTATGCTTTCTCGCGTTACCGGTTCCTGGGTGACCGGCAACTATTTTTCTGGCTGCTCACCAACCGGATGGCGCCACCGGCTGTTTTCCTGCTGCCGTTTTTCCAGCTTTACTCCGCAATCGGGCTGTTTGATACGCCGCTCGCTGTAGCCCTGGCACACTGCCTTTTTACTGTGCCACTGTCGGTGTGGATTCTTGAAGGTTTCATGTCCGGCATACCGAAAGAGATAGATGAAATGGCAAAGCTTGATGGTCACAGCTTACCCAGCTTTTTCTTTCGCATCTTCATCCCCATGAACCGGAGTGCCATTGGCGTCACCGTGTTCTTCTGCTTCATGTTCAGCTGGGTGGAACTGCTGCTCGCGAGGACACTGACAGCCAGTGATGCAAAACCCATTGTGGTGGTGATGACACGTACGGTCAGCGCGTCCGGGCTCGACTGGGGGCTGCTTGCCGCAGCGGGTGTGCTCACTGTCGTGCCCGGCCTTATTGTTGTCTGGTTTGTGCGCCGACACCTGGTGCAGGGATTTACCCTCGGGAGGGTCAATTGAGCTGGATGGCCTGGACATGGCCCACGGCGGGCTTCTTTATCGGTATTGGCCTGATGCTGATCACCATGACGGTGCTTGAACTACGCTGGCCAACGGTGGAACGTCGCGGTTTCCTGCCGATGGTGACCTCACGGGGGGATCGCCTTTTCATCAGTTTGCTGAGCGCGGCCTACCTTCATCTTTTGTGGCTGGGCCTGACCGAACTTCACCTTGCTATCGCCAGCCTGTTCTCCCTGCTTATCGCTGGCATAATCCTTCGTTGGGGGTGATTGCGATGAGCGCTGACTATCAATTGGGTGATGATGAGTACCTGGCCTTTCTGTCGGAAGGCTATCTTGTCCTGACGCCTGAAATGGCCGAAGAACAGCACGATTTCCTGTACCGGTGTGCTGCGGACCTTTACGCACGCGCAGACAAGCTGGAGAGCCCCACCGCGCATCTCGAGATATTGGGGGACAACCTGCGTGCGCAGATACCAGAGGTTGACCAGATGTTGCAGGATCCGGTGGTAAAAGGTGCGATCAGCAGCATTCTGGGTGACGACTACATCCTGCATCCACACAGTTTCTGTCATCAGAGTCTTGAACGTGACCAGCCATTTCACCAGGACGGTAACCTGCCCTGGAATGAACGGGGACACTACCGCTCGCATCGGCCTGACTGGCTGATCCTGTTCTACTACCCGCAGGACGTACACCAGGACAATGGTCCAACCGAGATTATTCCGGGCACCCAATACTGGACCATGGATTCCGAGTTGGATGAAGACAAATGGAACTCGTTTGACGCGCTGGAGAAAGACGTCAAGACGTTTGCCAAGCTCAAAGACAATGACGAGCGGGATGAGCGTCTGCAGCGATCGGTTGATGAGTTTGGTGTGCCGGATCTGCAACGCCAGTTTGTGCATCTTAAGAAAGGCTCGGTGGTGATTGGGAACTACGACCTCATACATCGAGGCTCGCGCAAGGATCCGGATGTACCCGACCGGTTCATGTATAAGTTCTATTTCGCACGCACGAGAGAACCGCTGAAGCCGGCCTGGCGTCATGATGTAGTGCCGTCTTTCGATGATGTTCGAAGTGAGATTCAACCCGTTGTGCGCCAGGTCTGGGAGTGGAGTGCCGGTCAGTCAAACCAGGTAGCAGCGGACGATGTTGAAACTGCTGCCAGGTTACTTTTTGACGGGCGCGAAGATCAGAAGGTCCAGGCGGCCTACGAATTGGGTCTGGATAGTTCTGAAACAGCCATCAGCTCGCTCGCCAATGGTATTGCCAGTGAAGCTGAATCGACGCGGCGCGCGTCTGCTTACGGTTTAAGAGCAGCAGGGGAGGCAGGCATAAAGGCAGCCGTTGCCGCGGCAAAATCAGAACGAGCCTCAACCCGGCGATTTGCGGTCTATGCGCTGGGCGGTGTGCATACCGCTACCCATGAGGAGGCGCTCGACACACTACTCTCGGCATTGACCGATGATGACATTCTGGTACGTTCCAATGCGGCGTACTCGCTCGGTCAGATATCCCGGGCACCTTACCTGGCATCCCGCGATATTCTTCCGGGGCTGATGGCAAAGCTAGCGCCCGGTGCAGAAGAGAACAATACGAAGGTGGCACTGCTGCCACGTTCGACCGTAAGACAAAGCGTGGCGTATGCCGTTATGCAATACACATTTAATCAGCCACTCGGTGATGATGAGGCTGGTGATATTGCAGACGTGATCGCCACTGAAGAAGATCGTTATGTCAAAGGATTACTGCTTGAGGGGCTGCGTTTTCATTTTCGAAACAGCCCGGTTGGCGGTGTGATTGAAAACCTGATCGGCGAGCGTTACCTGAAACCGCCACTAATGGAGAAAGCAGAAGAATGAGATATCTGAGTGTATTGGTTGCAATAGTTTTTCTGGCAGCCTGTTCTGATGAAGGGACTGACGAGGCGACAACACCTGCGGCGCCTGTCCTGAACATGGACTATGAGGCGAACGCAGCACGCTGGGTTGATGAGGAGTTCCAGCCATCCACGTTGTCACGCGAAGAACAGCTCCAGGAGATGGCATGGTTTACCGCGGCAGGTACACCGTTTCGAGGTCTAGAGATCAGCGTGGTTTCGGAAACGCTGACGACGCACGAGTACGAGAGCGAAACCCTGGCGAAGGCTTTTTATGACATCACCGGTATCCGCGTCACCCACGACCTGATTCAGGAAGGTGATGTGATCGAAAAGCTGCAGACGCAGATGCAGTCCGGCGAAAATGTCTACGATGCCTACGTGAACGACTCCGATCTTATTGGCACACATTCCCGTTACGGCTATGTCGTGCCGCTTTCCGATTTCATGGAAGGTGAGGGCAAAGCGTTCACACTGCCAACCCTGGACCTCGATGACTTTATTGGACTTTCATTCACCACCGGTCCTGACGGCAAGATCTACCAGCTGCCCGACCAGCAGTTCGCCAACCTGTACTGGTTCCGTTATGACTGGTTCCAGCGAGAGGATCTCCGCACGCAGTTTCGAGACGCCTACGGCTATGAGCTTGGTGTACCCGTAAACTGGTCCGCCTATGAAGACATTGCAGAGTTTTTCTCCGAGAAGGTAGGCACACTGGATGGCGAAAAGGTCTACGGGCACATGGACTACGGCAAGAAGGATCCCTCTCTTGGCTGGCGGTTTACCGATGCCTGGTTGTCGATGGCGGGTGCCGGTGATGCGGGTATTCCCAACGGTTTGCCGGTTGATGAATGGGGTATTCGGGTAGAAGGATGCAGGCCGGCAGGGTCGTCCGTGACCCGGGGTGGCGCTGCCAATGGTCCGGCCGCGGTGTATGCGTTAACCCGTTACATGGACTGGCTGAAGCGATTTGCACCACCTGAAGCAGCCGGTATGACGTTTTCAGAGGCAGGGCCTGTCCCCGCCCAGGGGCAGATTGCCCAGCAGATTTTCTGGTACACCACCTTTACCGCCGACATGATCAGGGAAGGTCTCGCGGTAGTTGATGAAGCAGGCCTGCCGAAGTGGCGGATGGCGCCGAGCCCGCATGGGCCCTACTGGTCTGAAGGCATGAAGCTTGGTTACCAGGATGCCGGTGCATGGACACTGCTCAAGAGCACACCTTTAGAACGTCGTCAGGCCGCGTGGCTGTATGCACAGTTTGTAACAAGCAAAACTGTTTCTCTCAAAAAGACCATTGTTGGACTTACCCCGATTCGAGAGTCTGACCTGAATTCTGAGGCCATGACCGAAATGGCCCCCAAGCTCGGTGGGCTGGTTGAGTTTTATCGAAGTCCGGCGAGAACTGCCTGGACCCCAACCGGCACCAATGTGCCGGATTATCCCAAGCTTGCACAGCTGTGGTGGGCTAATGTGGCCAATGCGGTCAGTGGTGAAGTGACGCCGCAGGAAGCGATGGATAACCTCGCCAGCGAACAGGACAGGGTGCTGGAGCGGCTGGAACGCCATGGGGTGCTCGGCGAATGCGGACCACAATTGAATGAGGAACGTGACACCGAATACTGGCTTGCGCAACCGGGTGCGCCGAAGCCGAAGCTGGATAACGAAAAGCCGCAGGGGGAGACGGTGCCTTACGATGACCTCATACAGGCCTGGCGAGAGGGGCGAGTCAGGTAGCGGGTTCGTCATCTCGACCGTAGGGAGCGCAGCGAACGAAGCGGAGAGATCTCAGCCGAGAGAATCGCGAGTATCAGATTCCTCGGTGCGCTGCGCTTACTCGGAATGACGAGCGCGTTCCCACGCTCGTCGTCATCTCGACCGAAGCGGAGAGATCTCAGCCGTGAGAATCGCGAGAATTAGATTCGCTACGCTTACTTGGAATGACGGCGAGTGTGCCTATCGAACCTGCTTATAAGAAGTCTCAATCACCTGCAGAATCTGCTTCACCGTCGGCGGGAAAGTCAGCTTCCAGTCGTCACCTTCTTTGACCAGCGTGTAAAGCATCACATCGCTCGTCTCGGTTGAGCCCTGGTGCATATTGAGTCGTGCTATCACGTGCACGGTATCGTCACCTTCCATCACCGTACCTAGCACCTTGCGGTTGTCCACATAGAACTTCTGCGCTTCTGCTGCGTCGAGGATGCTCTCCGCGAGCTTGTCCAGGTAAAAACTGGCCGGTGTCTCTGTAACAGCCTGCATGGTGACTTTCTTACCGAAGATCCTGCGCTGCAGGTCATAGGTGCCATGACTCGCCTGGTAGCGAATGGCTTTGTCCATAAGCGCTTTCAAGTCGTTCATGTTTTCGGTCGCCATGATGTCGCCGAAGTTGCTGAA
Source organism: Pseudomonadales bacterium (assembly GCA_963921285.3). Classification (GTDB taxonomy): domain Bacteria; phylum Pseudomonadota; class Gammaproteobacteria; order Pseudomonadales; family Azotimanducaceae; genus UBA9659. The sequence continues at coordinate 1,706,756 of CAWUFD020000015.1, read as the reverse complement.
GTCGCGTTCGGTCAGAATGTCAAAATAGCGATCCAGGGTATCTTCGGGATCATTGGCAAATGCGGGTGTAGCAAGCAATGTCAGTGCAAGCAGGATGAATCGAATCATGGCGAACTCCTTTGGTACAGAATGCAGTGTAATACGTTACAGGACGGCAAAGATATGACTGAGTTAGACACAAATTCCTCCTGTTGGTTTCCAGTCCCTGCCGTCAACCCGTTGATTTCTAAAGCATCAATCAGATTGCGATAGGCTCCGGGAAAGGCATAAGATGTGAGAAAAGCACCTGTTGCCCGCAGACAGGTGCCGGGAGCACCATGAACGAATCTAGTCCGGACGTTGATCCCAGATTTGAAGATGTAACCAAATTATCCAGGCGCAGCCTTTTAAAAAGCGCTGCGACCGGTGTGTTAGCTCCCTCTGTGTTAGTTCCCTCTGTGGCGCAGGCAAGTGATGCTGTACTTGCATCGGCCAGAAATCCCTCCGATGACGTTTATTGGGACTGGGTCGCAGATCAGTTCATGTTGAAGCCGGGCCTTGCCTATATGAACACCGGTACCCGTGGTCCATCACCTCTACCGGTTTACGAATCCCAGGTTAGAGCGATCAGGGAATGTAACGAAGACAGGCTCGGCTACGTGAAAGGCGTATACACGCGTGAATACAAAGCGCTGTTGAGGTCAAAACTTGCAGCATTCATTGACTGTAAGCCAAACGAAGTTGCGATCACCAACAATACAACCGAGGGGATGGGGATCGGCACCAATGGTCTCGACCTGAAACCCGGTGACGAAATCATTTACACCAATCACGATCATGAGAGTGGTGGCCAACCTGTAAACCTCCGGTGCCTGCGTGAAGGTTTGACGCCGGTCGTTGTTGATCTTTCTGCGCCTGAATATCATCCACCCCGAAATACCATGCAGCTCATAGAGGCGATAGAGGCTGCAATCACGCCGAGGACAAGGTTGATCAGCTTCTGCCACATCAATTACACGGATGGATGTGTGATGCCGGTGCGTGAGATTTGTGAGATGGCCAGGGAAAGAGGCATCGTCACGCTGGTTGATGGTGCACACCCACCTGGCATGCTCGACTTCAGTGTCACGGAACTGGGATGCGATATGTATGCCGGTGCGTGCCACAAGTGGATGTTAGCCGCGCTGCTTACAGGTTTCCTCTACGTACGGGAGGACATCCAGGATCGAATCTGGCCATCCATCTACTCTGGCCCTGTTGCTGGTAAGAACATGTATGGCGGCGTTGATGATGCGGAAAAAGGTCGTACCGCAGAACGTTACGAAACACATGGCTCGATCAACTATGCAGCCGGTAAGTCGATTGATGCAGCAATCGACTTTCAATTGGGGATTGGCAAGGACAAGATTGAAGCGCGTGATCGCTATATGGCATCACGTCTCAGGTCGCGGCTGCATGCGATTGACGGGGTAAAGGTGTTTGTGTCGGAAGACGATACGTTGGGTGCGGGTCTTGTTTCGTTTGCGATTGAAGGGGTGAATCCTAAACAACTCTCTGAATACTTGTGGACCGAACACCAGGTGTATATCCGGGAGGTCAATCACAATGATATTGGTTGGAATGTTAACCGCGCCTCATTGCATATCATGGTAACCACCGCTCAGGTGGACAAACTTGGCGACCTTGTTGAAGAGGTTGCGCGTAAGGGACTGCCGTCCTAGCGGTTACATATGTCCACACATGTCAGCTGGAATCAGGTACCACAACGGTGGATTGCCGTCTCCGGGTGAGCTGATCTGCTGGATACATCGCACTTTCCCTGATCTTGTGACCACTTTCATTCGGTAGATTCCCTGTGCGTCCCTTATTTCAGTCACCGATGGTGCCTGGATCAGTTTTGGCAGCAGGCCCGCGTCGACCGGTTCAGTTTCCCGCTTCGGGAAGTCCGCGACACTGAAGGTGATGGTGCGGGTCGGGGTACTGGTAAGAAAATCGGTCTTTGCGCTTTCAATGGCCTGCCTGTACAGCTCAGCACCACTTTTACTGGTGATGACGGGGTCGGGGGCTTCTTCTCTCACAATTGGGGGCGGTTGCGTCTGAACCGGCGTTTCGGGCACATCGGGCGCAGCAGGCGTGACGGGTGCCGTTAGCTGGGGAGGCAGAACTAGCTTTGGCAGCAGGGTTACTGAAATAGCTGGCGGGATACTGGTCTCTTCCTTTGGCATCTCCAGCACAAAAAGGGCGAGCAAGTGTGCAACGATTGCAACGACCACCGCCACATACAGAATGTCGAGGTTGCGGCGCGCTACCGGGGTTTCCAGGTCCTCTATTAGTAGTGCGCTCATGAGGGGTTTAGAGCTTCAGTGGGGGTTTTGGTTCCACTTGCGAGGTGGTTAGATATCTCCGCTATGCAGCCTCCGGCTGCTCCGGTCGATATGACAACGGTAGGTCATCCCGACTGGAGTTCGCGAAGCGAACGGAACGGAGGGATCTCCCACCAGGGCAACACTCAATCAGAAACCGCCGCCCAACACTCCATCTCAACCGCCGCTCCCAGCGCCAGTCCATCAGCACCAAAAGCAGAGCGCGCAGGCTTGTTACCGGGGAAGTAGGTCACGTAAATCGTGTTGAAGGCGGGCCATTCGCCAATGTCATCCAGCATCACCGTGCATTTGACGACGTCTTCAAGGGTGGCGCCATTCTCGTTCAACACCTTTTTGATGTTCGCGAACATCGCATGGGTTTCCGGCTCGATGCCACCTTCAACCAGCTTGAAATTCTCATCAACACCGAGCTGCCCTGACAGGTACATCATGTTGCCCACCCGCACGGCGTCAGAAAAGGGATAGCCACTTGCCGCAGTTTCCTTGGAAACCAGGAACTCCGCTTCAGCGACGGCGGCGGAGGAAAGGCACAGCAGCAGGGCGGTAAAGAGAAACCTGATCATTTGAAACTCCAACATTGTTTGCTGACATAGTGAAGTTCAAATGACCAGGTTTCAAGAAGGTGAAACCTGGTGTCAGCTCACCGGGCAGCTTTGTCGTGGTAGTCAAATCTCGAACTGGTGACGAACTCCTCGAGCTTCTCGATCTCCTTTGTCACTTCACGTCGACTGGCCTCGTCACCGTTAGCTCTCAGCTCAACAATCCGGTCCTGCACGCTTTCCAGGTTCTCTTTGGTGGAAACAAGGTCCGGATCGATTTTCTCCCAGTTAACACTAGAGAGGATGGTGATCAGGTTTTCTGTGCGCTCGCTGAGTCGTTCAAGCTCATCCTGGGTGGTGGACCAGCCGGTCAGCTCCTGCATCTTGCGTGCTTCCCAGTCGGTGCCGCCAAAAAACACGGTGACGGTGTGGGCGACCAGGCCGATACCCCAGCCGAGCATCGGATAGATGACCCAGAGTTCGCCCTCCCAGTTGACGAGGTTGATCGCGAGCAGGAAGAGATTAACCCCGACAAAGGATGCGAGGTGGGCGTAGTAGCCTTTCAGCTCTTCGATGTGCTTGCGTGCCTGTTCTTCGTCCATTTTCATGTTGACCATTTGAATATGATGGGATTACAAAAGCAATCGGCGTGCCAGATCAATAAGATCAATAAAAACAATAGGATAGAGAGGGTGTCAGTCAGGCAGTTGGTGATTTGGACCAGATTGTTGGGGGACTTTGACCACTGAACAGTCAATTAGACCAAGTGTTAACTCATCTTTACGAAAGTGCCCTATGCCGTTCGCTGGTGATGTTATATCGTAGTCGAAAGATCAGGGCCTACGTAACCAATACCGGGGAGAACACCATGAAAAAGGTAAATCGACGTTCCGTACTACAGCTGGGCGCCGTCACGGGACTAGCGTCAGGCCTGCCCGCCACAATCAACGCCAATGCAGACTCGCCCAGCAGGAATAATCCGGCTGGTATCCAGAATTATGTCCGCCTCGGTCGCACGGACCTGAAGGTGGCAGATATATCGATGGGTTCGTTTCCGTTTAGATACGGCGATGAAAAACTTGTCCATCACGCCCTGGATCTTGGCATCAACTATTTCGACACTGCAGAGAGTTACGGCAACGGCACCTCCGAGGAGGTGATGGGCAAGGCGCTTAAGGGGCGACGCGATCAGGCGTATGTCGCCACCAAGATTGCCGCCGGAGCACGCGACAGTGCTTCACAAATGATGGCGCGACTGGATGATTGTCTGACTCGATTGCAGATGGATTATGTCGACATCTTTTTTAACCACGCCGTGAATGATGTCGAACGACTGAAAAACCCGGAATGGCACAAGTTTGCCGAGCAGGCGAAAGCGCAGGGCAAGGTTCGCTACCTGGGCATGTCAGGTCATGGCGGCTACCTGGTTGACTGTGTTGATTACGCCGTGGAACAGGACATGTTTGACGTGTTGTTGCTTGCCACCAACTTTGGTGAAGACCCGGCGTTCTACGAACGCTTTACCCGATCTTTCGACATGATTGCCAACCAGCAGGGCCTCAGGGCGTCGATGGCAAAGGCGAAGGAAAAAGACATTGGCATCGTGGCAATGAAGGTGTTGAGGGGTGCCAAGCTTAACGACATGCGGCCCTATGAAAGCCAGGGCTACACCTATTCACAGGCAGCTTTCCGTTGGGTGCTCAACATCCCGGAAGTGGATAACCTCATCATTACCATGCGTAATCGCGACCAGATCGATGAGTTTGTCGGCGCATCCGGAACTGGTGCCGTCACAGAGCGGGACATGGAACTGCTGCAGCAGTACGCAAAGATGAACGATGCGACCTACTGCCGTCAGGCCTGTAATGACTGCGAGGGCAGCTGCCCCTTCAACGTGCCGATCCCGGACGTGCTCAGGATGAAGATGTATGCCACCGACTATGGCGACTTCTCTATCGCGAAGCAGGAGTACGCGCGACTCGATATCAACGCCAGTCCCTGCCTCACCTGTGATGGCACACCCTGCAAAGACGCGTGCACCTACGACATCCCGATCGCGGATCTCTGCGCGCCAACTCACCAGATGCTGAGCTGATCCACACCGGCATTTCATTTCATGACTCGTGTACTATTGGTGGTCTCATCGCCACCAGTAGTACTTTATGACAACCCGATTCGGATACCTGCTGCCTACTCGTGAGAACATCATGAGTGAGCAGCCCGCAGCATCGCGCCTGCTGGACAGTGCGAAGCAGGCGGTTGACCTTGGTTTTGATTCCCTATGGGTTGGTGATTCCCTTCTGGCACGGCCCAGACATGACCCGCTGACACTGCTTGCCGCCGTTGCGGCCTCAGTGCCTGATGTGGAAGTCGGTACTGCGGTACTGTTACCGCACCTTCGTAACCCCGTTGTACTTGCACAACAGCTCGCAACGCTGGACCAGGTTGCAGAGGGCAGGTTGATTATTGGTGCAGGGATTGCGGCCGATAACCCGCTGGTACGCCAGGAGTTTGCCTCTGCTGGCGTGCCGTTTGAAAAACGCGTCGGCACGTTTATGGAAGGTTACCGATTGATGCGCGCGTTGTGGTCAGGAGAGCCGGTTAATATCGCCGGTCGCTGGCCAATCGAAGATCGGACCCTGGCGCCTGTGCCCTATAGAAAAGGTGGCCCGCCGTTCTGGCTTGCCAGCAGCGTCCCGGTAGGCATCACGAGGGCAGCCAATCACTTTGAAGGCTGGTTTCCTATTGGTCCCGATGTCACCACGTTTGCAGAACAACGATCCCATTTCCTTGATGCGGCGACATCTGCGGGTAAAGCTGCGGATGACATGACCTCCGCCATCTACCTTACCGTATCGATTGACGCTGACGCTGCTGCCGCAAACCACGCCATAGATGAATACCTGGCTGGATACTACCACCCGGCGCCCGCGCAGCTCATGCGGCAGTTCCAGGATTGTTTCGGTGGTACGCTAGAGGATGTCCTCGGCTTTATTCGAGCATACGTCGAGGCAGGTGCGGATCATGTCGTGTTGCGGCTGGTGGGTGATCATTCGAAGCAACTCGCGGCCCTGATGCAGCACCGCGACGAGATAACCAACAAAAAATAAGGACTCGCTAGTGACAACATTTGTAAAAATACTTGCAGCACTGCCCGGTGCCATGATGCTGATGAACGGCATCATGCTGGTCGTGCAGCCTGGTCAGGCAGTTGAAAGCCTGGGTATGACATTACAGGAGGGCATGGGTCTCAGTTCTCAGCTCGGTGATACAACTGCATTTTTTGTTGGCACGGCGCTCTTTATCTTTCACGGTGCGTGGAAACCAGAGGGCAATGGTCTACTGGCCGGTGCGTTGCTGCTGGTGTTGGTCGCTGTTTTTAGGGTGCTGGCAACCGTGTTACACGGCGCTACCTTTGCCGGTTTGTTTGTTGGTGTAGAACTGGTGTCAGCCGCGTGGCTGATCGGTGCATGGTTCTACCTGCGGAAGAATGCCTGAAAGGCAAAAGAGCATTTGTAGGAGAGAAAAATGGCAGAAGCAAAAGTTGTAAAAGATGTAGCCGCGCCTGCGGACAAGGTATTTGAAATTCTTGGTGCTTTTGATGGCATCAAGAAGGGTGGACCAATAGAAGATGTGCGCTACGAGGGTGAAGGTGTTGGCATGGTGCGCTATCTCACCATGGGTGGTAGCCAGGTTGTCGAACGTCTCGACGTTCATGACTCAGCAAACCGGGTGATGACCTACGCCATCATCAATGAAGATAGTCCCCTGCCGTTTTCAAACTATTCGGCTACTGTGCTGGTCAAGGACAACGGTGATGACACCAGTACGGTGGAATGGACCGGTACCTTTGATCCCAAGGGTGATGAGGAAGCCGCGATTAACACCGCTACCGGGATCTACGCGGGTGGCATCAAGGGCGCAAAGATTGCACTCGGTGCTGATTGATGATCAATCTTGACGACGCCAGCAATGACAATGAGCGACTTGCGCTGTCCATATTCAAAGCGATGGACGACGGGACGCTTATGGCGGTCATCGGTGACCTCTGCACCGAGGATTTTGTCGGGGCCAACAGTGGTCTGCCGACGTTAAACGGACTGGCCGAAGTGCGCGACCTGATGGCGCGAGGCGGCTTTCGCAATGAGATCCCCATCCTGGAGAACCAGACACATTTCAGTGCGGATCTCCTGCATATCGCCAGCCGGGATAATGTTGTTTTTACAGAACGGATTGACCACCACTGGGATAAAGACGGCCGCGATCTGATGACGCCGCACATCGCCGGTGTGATCGAAATCCGTGATGGCAAGATATCTGCTTTGCGGGATTTTTATGATATCAGCTGCTATCAGCAGCAACCTACTGATATTCAAGAAGATTTTTCGTTAAAGGCCTGTCGGGCGAGGCAAAACAGCTAGATCTCCAGTCGAATTTTCACTGGCGTATTTTTGTAAGGTAATTACCTGATATGCGCCCCCTTTGACCAACTCTATACTAGGCCGAATTCAAGGCTCTGATTGGATGAACGGCAGGCGTGATGCGGCCTGCAGCCAATTTGAGTGATGTTAAAAGGATATTAAAGCTTGGTGAGTCTTTCTCCGCTGCGGATGTTCCTGTGTCTGGTTGTTGTGCTGTCAACCATGCAGGTAAAAGCCAATGATCAGGACATTGCGACCTTTGTAGGCTTCGCGGTGCCGGGGCTCGATCTGGTTACCGTGAGCAATGTGTCAGCATTGGGTGGTGCCCAACATGGTGAGTTTACCCATGGTGGTGTGAACTATGATGCTTACGCACATCCAGATGGTAGTGGAGGCAAGGTTCTGCTGATCAAGGCAACCAGTGCCGTTTCGTTACCGACATACTTTTCAGCTTTGAGTGGCACACCACTTGCCGATTTACAACTTGCAGCGCCTGTCTTTTCATACGCAGCCGCTGGCTCGGGCACCCTGACACTTGATCCAGCCGTAAAGTCTGATCTGGGGGTGACGGATAACACCTTTGAGTTTACGGCAGGTTTCAAGTTCAAGAGCGGTGTAACACCGAGCGGCAATATCAGCGGTCTGCTGGAAGATGTGGGCGTTCCCCTCGCCGGTCATGAATTGGCGGGAGACTTGCCGTCGATGCTTTTGAGTGCGCCTGCAGGAACGCCCGATATTGATATCACTCTACCGCTTGCCTCTCTTGCCTTGCCCGGGCAGTCGGGCTTGTCCGGTTCTCTTCGCCTCGTATCCGCCGCCGCTGGTACGGCAACCGTGACAGTGGAAACCGCGTTCACGGTCTCTGCAGGTACGACAGATGTCACCGTCGAAGACGTGGTACTGACACACAGCGCTGGAACGACAACGATCTCCGCGAGCATCGCAAGTCCTGCTATCAGTTTTCCTGTGACGGGCCTCACACCTGACTCGATCAATGTCACAGGGACCATCACCAGTGCCTCAAGCAGTCTGACCTTGACGCTCGCGATGACACTGGCCAGCGAATCGCTGACTTTCTCGCATACGTTTGACGGTTCGGATACGACGCGGAACCTGTCGGGCGCGATCAGTTTCTCGAACCTGTTGGGTTTTCTTGGTATATCGAATCCAGGGCTTTCGTTCCTGGATGGGCTGACTGCCAGCAACGCAAATATTAAAGACGATGAGGTCACTGCAGACGTCGAGGAAAGTGGCGGTGACAGCTACTCAGTAGGCGTCTTCAAAGAGGAGAGTGACAGCAGCTACAACTTTGCCCTGGTTGGTGCGCAGGCGGTTTCGCTTGGCAGCCTGGTACCGGTGATCCAGGGCTCGCCACTGGATGAATTCAGCCTGGCGTCACCGACACTCATTTATGTGCCCTCGGGGAACGCGGCGTCGCCATCGTTACCATCAAACGTTCCTGCTGGTACGACAAGCCCTTCATCATCCGGTACTGCTGTAGCAGGTGATGCATCTTTCACTGGTGGTCTGAAAAACCTTCTCGAAACGGCAGGACTGGCAACAACCAATATTGACCTCAGTTTCGCAGCCGGCGCGACATTTCTTGATGCACCGGCCACCATTCCTGATCTGAACATTGAGATCCCGCTGGGTGCTGCAACGCTGGGGTTGTTATCAGGTACCAACTCGGTGCTCAGTATTGTGAGCAGTGCTGGTGCGGTGACACCAAAAATTGAAACGGACATCTCCGTTAACCTCGGCTTCAGCACGTTCAACTTCGATGACGTGCAGCTCACTCGGGGCACAGGCCAGACAGATATCGCGGCAACACTGACCGGGCTGTCCGAAGCATTCCCGATTGGCGGACTGACGCTCGAGTCGATTTCCCTTTCAGGGTCCAAACCGGATAACGGCTCGCTGGGACTGAACGCAGTGGGTGCCCTGAAAACGGCAAGTGACGCGGCCATTACCTACACGCGTTCACTGACGGCCGCCAACTTGCCGGCTTCCCTGAGTGGTGCGCTGACATTGTCAGAACTTTCAGGTTTGAATCTACCGGCATTGAACAGCCTTACCGTTAACAACGTTTCCTATAGTGACACGGAAACAACTGGGGATGTCTCACACGGCGGCGCGAGCTACAGCATTTCGCTATTCAAAACATCCGGGGACCCGAAGAACAACATCGCTTTGTCGTCGTCCGATACGATTTCCCTGTCTTCCTTTGTGTCGGGTCTCGCTGGCACGCCCATCGATCAGTTTGGCATCGACAACCCGGTCATTATTTACGTGCCAACCGGTAATGCGCTCAGCCCGACTTTGCCGGTTTCATTGAGTGGCAGCAGCAGTCCTTCCTCGCATGGTGTTGCTATCGAGGGCGCCTCAGAACTTAGCGGCGATCTGAAGAAACTTGTTGAATCACTCGGGTTGCTGGCGACGGGTACAAGTCTCGATCTCGCAGCCGCAGAAGCACTGCTTACGAATCCGGGTAGTCTGCCGGATTTTGCTTTTGACATTCCGCTGCCTGACATCACGCTTGGCACGCTGACCGGCACCGACGTGTCGCTTGCCGTCGCAAGTGTCAGTGGCGCAGTAACCACCAAAGTCACCGCCGATTTCAGTCTCGATCTTGGGTTTACTACTGTCGGACTTGATGACGTGATGTTCACACGTAGTGCGGCACAGACTGATATCAGCGGCACACTGACCGGTCTTGATGTGGACTTCCCGGTCGGCGGCCTGTCGCTCAAGTCGGTAGCGCTGGGTGGTTCCATCCCCGACGCAGGCAGCCTTGATCTCACACTATCCGGTGCAATGAAGACGGCAGGTGACGCTGACGTGACCTATCAGCGCTCGATGACGGACAGCAGTGCTCCCGCCAGTTTGAGCGGCAGCCTGACTTTTGCAGACCTTACCGGATTGTCCTTACCAGCATTTAATACATTGTCCCTCACCAATATCAGCCACAAGGACAATGAAACCAGTGCCGAACTCAATTTCAGCGGCAGCGATTACACCATTGGTGTCTTTAGGTCCGAAGGGGACCCAAAGAACAATGTCGCGTTGAAGAGTGCTGATACGGTGTCGGTATCAACCTTTGTCAGCGGACTGACCGGTACGCCTTTCGATGCTTTTGGTATCAAGCAACCCGTTATTGTGTTCGTCCCTGCCGGTAATGCCGTCAGCCCGACGTTACCATCAAGTTTCTCAGGCACACCAAGCCCCTCAAGCACAGGTGTCTCTTTTGCAGGCGCAACCGATCTTTCCGGTGAACTGGAGAGCCTGCTGAACTCCATTGGCGTTACACCAGATAACATTCCCCTTGGTCTGTATGCGCCAGATGCGTTCCTGACCAACCCCGGTTCATCACCTGATTTCAACTTTGAAGTGCCACTGCCCGATATCACCGTTGAATCTTTCAGTGGTGAGAACGTGGTCCTGCAGGTAGCGAGTACATCGGGTGTCGTGTCATCGAAGGTCACGGCTGACTTCAGCCTGGACCTCGGTTTCACCGTGATTGATCTCGACGACGTGATGTTCTCGCGTGATGCAGGTAAAACCGATATCAGCGGCACCCTTGCCGGACTCAATGTCGCATTCCCCGCGGGTGGTCTCTCATTGAAGTCCATTGATTTCTCCGGTGCCATTCCGGATGTGGGCTCAGTTGACCTCACGCTGACGGGTGCCATGATAACCGCGAGTGATGGTGATGTTACCTACCAGCGTTCACTGACCGATTCGAACGCACCGGCGAGCCTGTCCGGCAGCTTGACGTTTGCTGACCTGACCGGTCTGAACCTGCCTGCCTTGAACAGCCTTACGGTCAACAATGTGACCTACAAGGACAACGAAACCGCAGCCGACCTCACGCTGGATGCAAAGAGCTACACGATTGGTGTGTTCAAGACGTCTGGTGACCCCAACAATAACGTTGCGTTGCGCAGTAACGAGACGGTCTCCCTGTCGAGTTTCGTCTCGGCGCTGTCGGGTACCCCCTTTGACGACTTTGGTATCAAACAGCCGGTTATCGTGTACGTACCCGAGGGTAACGCGGTCAACCCAACATTACCGGCAAGTTTCTCCGGTACCGCAAGTCCGTCATCTACCGGGGTGTCATTCAGCGGTTCGACGGACCTGTCCGGCGGGCTCGAGTCGCTCGTGACGTCAATTGGCCTTGTGCCTGACGATATTCCGCTCGCGGTGTTTGCGCCTTCAGCTTTCCTGACCAACCCTGGCAGCAGCCCGGACTTTTCGTTTTCAATTCCGCTGGGTGATATCACGCTGGGCGGGCTCGCCGGGACTGGCGTGGTGTTTAATATCGCATCAGCCTCCGGTGCTGTCGCGGCTGAAGTGACAGCAGACTTCACCGTTGACGTGGGTTTTACAACGGCAGCAATTGATAACGCGGTGTTTACCCGGGGCACAGGGCAGACAACCTTTGCAGGAACCCTCTCGGGTCTTAACGAGTCGATCCCATTCGGTGATCTTTCCCTGAAATCGGTGACCCTGTCCGGCAGTATTCCTGACGCTGGTGCGCTCGTGATGAATGCAAGTGGTAGCTTACGGGCATCCGACAATACAGAAGTCACGCTGCAGCGTTCACTGACGCAGGCGGATGCAGATACCACGGTGACAGGTGCACTCACGTTCGCTCAGCTGACCGGCTTATCCTTCCCGGCACTTAATGACATCACAGTGACCAGTATCCTGCTGGGGGAAGATGAAACATCAGCGCAACTGCAGATCGATGGTGACACTTACGGTGTTGCGCTCTTCAAGACCTCCGGCGATCCAAAGAACAATGTCGCAATCACCAGTGATGAAACGCTCAGCCTATCGAGTTTTGTCAGTGCACTTGCCGGTACACCGTTTGATGATTTTGGCATCGACAACCCCACGATTATTTTTGTGCCGGAAGGCAATGCAGTAAGCCCAACACTGCCCTCGATTATCCCGGGCACTGTGACCAGCCCGTCGATTACCGGGATTGCTATAGGTGGTACAACCGATGTGACCGGTGAGCTAGGCAGCCTGCTCGGGTCTGCAGGCATTAACACGAGCAATATCCCTTTAAATGTCGCCGCACCGGGTGACTTCCTCAGTAATCCGGCTAGCTTCCCCGATATGTCATTTGTGATCCCACTTGGAACCGCAACGGTGGGTGCCGTTACTGGTGCGAATACGGTACTCACTGTGGCCAGCGTTAACAGTGCGGTGTCCGCCAAACTGGAAACCGACCTCAATATTGATGTTGGTCCGGTCAATATCCCTATCAATGATGTTGTGTTAACCCGGGGGAACAGTGAGACCGGTGTTGCCGGCACACTGACCGGCTTAAGCCTGAACGTTGGTCTTGGTACCCTCGAAACGCTGAACATTGGTGGCACGATACCGGACTCGGGTTCGCCGGATTTGACGGCATCTGGATTGATTCGGCTCTCGGACAACAGCACGATTAACTTCTCCCAGGGGCTGACGCAGGCGAACCCGCCAACCACGATCAGCGGCACCATGACCTTTGCACAGTTGAGCGGGCTTAACTTTCCTGCCTTGAATGCGATCTCCGTGAATTCGGTCACCGTGTCGGAGAACGAAACCACCGCGAGCATGACCATCGATGGTGATGGCTACCAGGTGGCCATATTTAAGTCTGCAGGCGATCCGAAGAACAACGTTGCCTTAACCAGCGATCAGACCATCAGCCTGTCCACGTTTGTGGCAGGGCTCGCAGGTACGCCCTTTGATGACATCGGTATAGATGATCCCACGATTGTTTATATTCCCGCGGGCAACGATCCAAACCCGAGCCTGCCGGCGATAATCCCCGGGGCTGTGACGAGCAGCGTGGGCGGCGACTTCGGCGTAACCATGGCGGGCACTGCAGCCTTCAGCGGTGATGCCAGGACGATCCTTGAAACAGCAGGTATCCCACCGGCGACGATTAACAGTCTTCCTCTGACTGCAACATTGCCCGACAGCTTTATGACCAACCCGGTCAGCTTGCCTGACATGGAACTGATCTTCCCGCTGGGGGCGATAACGTTCCCCGGTAATCCAACGTTTATCTCTACCGCGAATAACAGACTGCGTTTTGCGATTGCCTCGGGTAACCCGGAACTCGGCCTGCTGACGGACGCGACGGTGACACTTGCTGGTAACACGGAGGAGTACGCATCCAAACTGGCGGTAGGTCAGGACGCAGATGGTAAGTACGTGTTTCTTGAAGGGATTACCAACGACACCTGGTTTGATGCCTTTTCTGTGACCGATCTTGATGTGTTCACCCCAGGATTCACATTCAGGTTTGGCGACAAGACCGCGTTTACCTTTGAGGGAACAACCAACCTGGTTGCAGGTCTCGACGTATCGGTCGCCATCGAGCTTGATACGACCGGGCCCGTGCAGGTTGATGGCTGGCGTTTGTCCCTGCTGAATGCGGATATGCCGCTGGGCGATATTCCTGGCGTAAGCTTCCTGCCGGTGGTGGACAGTATTGTTTCTCGAATCACTATGCGCGACATAGAACTGTCGTCAGATGCTGTTGCGGGTAAGGTGAGGATAGACAGCGGCGACTGGTACAACGGCATTGTTTTCAAGGTGAACGGCAACTGGAACCTCGCCATTCTGCGCAACAATCTCAAGCTGCCAGACCTGATCCCGGGGCTTGCAACCAATCCGATACTCGCGGACTTCGAGTTCCCGCAGCTTTCCATCATGGTGGCAAGCGCGCCTTTTGATATTGAAATTGGTGACCTGCCACAGGTTGCGATTAACGGGTTTTCCTCTTTTTACGGGGGCGACCTTGGCCTGAAGATGAAGCTGCCTGATGGACTGGGTCTGTTAACGCTGTTCGACCCTTTGAATCTGCCAGACGGGACGCTCAAAACGGCTTTCCAGACATTGAACCTGACCAACCCGCTGACCTTCACCGGTGCCATCGGCGGCCTGTTTGGTGGTCCGCCTGCGGTTGCGCTGTCGGCAAACCTGCCAACGGTGACGCTGCCGCCACTGCCTGATTTTGTGAACCTGCCTTCAACCTACGGCACCTTCTTTGATATCAGCGTCGAAGGCGCCGATATTGGTGTTGGTGTCTCCATTAGCGCCATCTTCCCGATGGACCTCGATGGTCCAAGTGTTAACGGCGACCTGATTGATATTGATGGTGAACTCGCCTTCCGGATTGATCCGCTTGCTGGACTGGAATTTGCTTTTGAAGGAGAACTGGAAGAAACCTGGCCCAAGTCACTTGGTATTGCTGGTCTTAACCTGAAACCGGGCAGCAAATTTGCCATCGCGGTATCACCCACAGGGTTCAGCACGCTCGTTGACGGATATGCAGACATCGGTACCAAATCCGTGAACCTAGTTGGTTCGGGTTCCATCATTCTGGGCATACCGTCGGGTGGTGTTGGCGGTTCCATCAATTCCATGACGCTCACCGAGATCATGAACTTTACAAACAGCGTGGTGCTGGCAGCGGACCCTGGTGCAGACCCTATACAGACGGATTTCCCCACGGCCAAGGTGACCAACGTTGCGATCGGTTTTGCCACGCTGGGTACCGAGTTGCCAACTTATGGCATTGGTCCTGCTGGTGGTATTCATATCGCGGGAACGCTGTGGATTCCTGAAAACGCGGCGAGCTCCGCTGGTAACTTCTCGGGTACCATCATGCCAACCGGGCTCACTGCAACCGGCGCGATAGCGGAATTTGATGTCGGCGCCGTATCGATGCGGGATTCAACCCTCGATATCAACGCCACCGTCGACATATTCAACCCTCCTTACTTCAAGCTGGATGGCGACATCACGATAATGAGTACAACGAGTCGGGGGTTCCTGTCCCTCTCGTTGAATCGTTGGGAATTCGAGTTGAACCAGGAGTTTGGTGACACCTTCACTTATACCTTCGGGGCCTTCCTGAACGGCCCGGAAGGGGCTGACCTTGCGGCGGTTGATCTCGGCATGAACGCCGGCTTGTCCCTCGACAAGATTGAGGGATGGATCAAGGGTGACGGCCTTACTTTCCTGACCGGCCGCCTGAACGAACTGTCTGCAACAACCGCGCAGATTGCAGCGGATATCTCCCAGGCACAGTCCGATGTGAACAGTCTTAACAGCCAGATTGATGCTCAACGAGCGATAGTCAGTGCGGAGAACCAATCAAACGCGCAGAAACTTTCAGCGGCGCAGGCTGAAGTGGCACGCCTGAACACTGCCATCAGCAATATCGATGATGACATTGATGATGAAGAAGACATCATCGGTGCATCATGTAATCAAACCAAGAAGATCTGTGTGCTGTGGGACTTTTTTGGCGATTGCGTCCAGAAAGTTACTGTCGCGCATGTCACTAAGAGAACCGCCTGCGAAGCGGCCAAGGCACCAGCAGTTCTGCGACTGGCGGGACTCGAAACAGAAAAGGGACTCCTTATTGCAGCCAAAGTGTCGGCAGAAGCAACCCTGGAGCTGCTTCAGGACGCGAACAACGTTATACCGGTTGATGCTGATCCGCGCGTCGCCAGCCTGATCGTCAGCAGGGATGTTGCGCTTGCCACGCTGAATGCGCTGCAGGCAGCGAACGCCGGTGTGGCCGGCCTGACGGCAGCGGTCAGCGATACACTGGAGCAGTTCCGCGCCATCATGGATAACTTCTCGTTGTCCTACGGACGTGTACAGGGCAGCCTCGCCAAGATCATTGCCGGTGCTAATACAGCAGGCAACATTCCTCGTGATCCAGCCGGTGTCATCATGGAACTGCACTACGAGGTGCTGGGTACCCCATTCAAGAGTTTCCTTGCCTTTGATCCGTTTGATCCCGCCTACACGATCAAGCAGCTTGAGTTCATTGTGCTGGAAATCGCGCTGGAGATTTCACGTTCCGGTGTACAGATGCCGCCTGGTATGAGCCTCTTCCTGCAGCAGGATTACATTGAGAAGCGTGATGAGGTCAGCGACGAGCGCGACATGGTTGCCGCCGATAACTCCCTCGATCTGGATGAGGTGCCTGAGCCGCCACCCGGTGCAAGTGATCCCGGCACCTGTGTTGTCGACTGCGACCCGATAGCACCACCGGCGACGCTCACGGCTGATGTTTATACCACCCGTGACGCGCTGTTTACCGGTGTGTTCGGTAGTGGCTACTCGGTGACGGAAGGCCAGGAGTACCAGGAGGTGGTAACAGGTAGACTGAGTTACCTGGCATTGAGTGACAGCTTCTCGTCCTCATCGACATTTGCAAATCCTCCATCGATCGCGCCGAACTCCGGCTTGCTCAACAAGGATGGCGGTTTCCGCATCAAGTACGACACCAACGGCATTGGTGATGGCAGTTGCCGGCGGTTCAGTGTGCATGCCCAGGTGTCATTGGCAGATGATGACAGCGGCGTGAAACTTGTTTACCAGGACAATGAACAGAGCAGCTGGGGTGACAGCCTGTCGGTGGGCGATATCGATAATTATGACAACGACAATGTTGTGGTGCGTTTTGACGCAGAAACCGCACCCTACTGGGCCGGGATCGAAATCATCAACAACAGCGTTGAAAATGGTGAGTTTTTCCGCGTTTACGATTTGAACAACGCGCTCATCGCTGAAATGCCCCATGGCGATTTTGTCCGCCAAAGCGGTGTCAGCATCGATGGTGACACCAACGACCTGACTTTCTTTGGGGTTAAAACAAACTTCCCCATTGGCAAGATCGAGTTTAATGAAGATCACAGTGGCGGTGATGACGTCGGTTTCCGCGCGGTTATCACTGCCGGCCCCGTCAGTGACCTGGATGCAGATGGATTGACCGATTGCCAGGAACTGGCGCTCGGCACAGATCCGCTCGACAGGAACTCTGACAACGACAGTCAGCCTGATGGCGCTGATGACTTCCCCAACAGCGATGCGGCAATCCTTGATTCTGATGGTGATGGCCAACCGGACTTCTGGCTGGACAGCTGTGATCTTGTCTGCCAGTTCGGATCTGGCCTGACACTTGATACTGATGATGATAATGACGGCCTGGGCGACGTGGCCGAAGCGCTTCGGGGTACGGATCCGCTCAACATGGATCACGATAACGATGGCGTCCGTGATGGTCGAGATGCCTATCCAACGCTCAATGTAACGTCAGCACTTGGCCTGGCTGATACTGACCAGGACGGGGTTCCGGATTCATGTAACGCAAACTGTGACAGTAATAACGTTGGAGTTGATATCGATGTGGATGGCGATGGCCTGATTGAGATCCACAATCTCGCCATGCTGGGTCATATGGCCAACAACCTGACCGGCGCGTTTTATGCAGACGGCACATCAGCAACCAATCTTGGCTGCGGTGGCGGCAGGGCAGGTGATGAGATTCGCTGCAAAGGTTACGAACTGGCAGCGGACATCAACTTCGATACAGACGCCGACGGTGACCTGTTTGACGAGTTCCTGTGGAGCGGGTTGCCTGGATGGCTACCGATTGGCTCGGGGGCTGCACCCTTCAAGGCTAACTTTGAAGGTAACGGTCACACCATTTCCAATCTCCGTGTTAACAGGCCGGGCTTAAATCACGTGGGCCTGTTTGGCGCGATCGACGCAGGTCACTACATCAGAAACCTCACTATCGATGGTGATCTGACCGAGGTCATCGGCGCAGACCATGCTGCGATCCTGGTTGGCCAGGCTGCCAGCCTGGATCTCGATGACGTTTCCGTGTCGGGCTATGTTAAAGGCAACAACTACGTCGGACTTGTCGTCGGTCAGGCGTCGGACTCAACCTTCGATGATGTATCCGCCGTCGGTGTCGTCGAAGCATCTGATTATGCAGGTGGGCTCGGCGGTGAGATATCGCGGACCACAGGAACGTCGCGTATTGCCGACAGTTCTGTCATTGGAGACGTTTACGGACGAGACAAGACGGGCGGTGTCGCTGGCGCCGCAGAACTTTCGACCTCGATGAGGACCGTGCACCTTACCGGCCACGTTCGCGGCGCTGCGCAAGTGGGTGGTCTGGTCGGCGATGCGACATCGGCATCCATGCAGCTTGATGAAGTTTTTGCAGTGGGCAGGGTCGGCGGGACCAGCAACGTTGGTGGCCTGGTTGGCGATAGTCTTGCTGTCGATCTCGATCTGTTCTACTTCATTGGGCTGGTTGGCAGCGATACTGCCAACAATGTTGGCGGTATTCTTGGTAGGGAAGCCGTCGGGTCAACCCTGCGTGAAGGGTTTGCGGCAGCGGAAGTTGTTGCCGCTTCAAACGGAGGAGCAATTGTCGGCAGTGAGCAGGGAATATCTGCTGACGAAGAGAGAGTGTTCTGGGATGCGACGCTCACAGCCCTTGGAGGGTTCGGGAACGAAACTGGTGGCGTGACAACCGCGGACCTACAGAAATGTGTCAGGAACCAGGGCTGGGGTGGTGATTCTGGCACCTGTCAAAGTGGAAACAATACGATTTTTCGTCAGTGGGAGAATAATGACTGGGATCTCGGCACCCCGAGCCAGTACCCCGCGCTGAGGCTGAATGGCCAGATTACCCGTGACCTGGATGAGGATGGCGTGTGGGATGCTGGCGATCTTGATTCCGACAATGACGGCATTCCAGATGACACCGATCCCAATCCATTCGATTTCGACAACGATGGTGTTGATGATGACCAGGACAACGACACCGACAACGACTGGCTGCCTGATGCGCTCGAAAACGACCCCCTGCTTGGCTTTAAGCCGAGAAGTAAGTCGACCAAGCGAGACGCCGATGGTGATGGCATTCCTGACCTGCGCCACGACTTTGACGGGGACGGTATCAGCGCCTTTGCAGAAACGCTGCTGAAGCTGTCTTACTCGAAGACAACCGCATCCACGTTGCCCGGCTATGCCCATGAAGTCCGTCAGGGTAAGGACAAAAACAACGATGATGTCACCTGGCTGCTTGTGAACAAGCCGGCGTCAACTTCACAGGGGAGTATTGCAACCTCGGTACAGTCAGATAGCGCGTCCGCCAGTGCCGATTCACCGAACAAAAACAACTGGTACCCCTACGGCAACCTGACGGTGACCTACACCGGCCTTGCCCCCGGGGAAAATGTTGACGTGGAGCTCTATATCGACTTCCTCGATATCGGTGGCACGATTACCGGTGTTGCGCTGCAGGATGCAGCGGGCACGGAATACTATCCCAGCGTGACAGTTGAGCCTGTCAGCGGAGCGGATGACAAAGACAAAGTGTCCTTCACTGTAACCGAGGGCAGCTTTCTCGATACCAACAGTGACACGACGGCACTGACCTGGACGGGCGCTGTCTATGTTGATGCAGAGTTTGAGGTGTCACCGGGACTTGTGAGGCTTACCGACGGTGGTGCAAACCAGACGCTGACAGTCAGCAACAAGGGCGATCTCATCCTCGCCATCGGCGATGGCACGGATCATACAAAGATCAATGGTGCGAGCAGCACCGGTGTTACCTGTAGCGCGAGTGAACTCGCCCCAGGTGAAAGCTGCACCATGCAGGTCAGCCATTCAAACCTTGGCGGCAGTACCAGCGCTGTGCTGGAGGTATTGAGTGATCATCCGCACCAGGACACCCAGGGCCTGTCGGTGCTGTTGACCAGTGCTGAAAGTAAAGGCCAGGAAGCAAAACGTCGTCTGCCACCAACCATGCAGGCCGTCCGGTTCCTGAACTCGAGTGATGTTGAGGTGACAACGCTCACCGCCGGTGAGACCTATACGGTGTCGGTAGATGTGCTTGGCTATGATGATGCCTTTGCGATTGGTGGCTACGTATTCAGTTGCAGCGTTAACCCGGATAACTCCATCGACGACGTGTTCTGCGCATCCAATACCAGTAGTGCGCTTGCAGGGCCGCTCAGCGACAGTAACCCAACCACTGCTGATGGTAACTACACCTATGGCGGTCTGACATCACGACTGTATACCTATGAGTTTGACTACACGGTCTCAGATAGCTGGAACACAGACTTCGATCTGGTGATGCGATTCTTCTATGCGGGTCCGGATGACAATGCCAGCTCGGGTATAGGTACATCACTGCTGATACCAGGAGGCAGGGGTGAAAACACCACTGTTGGTCAGCAGGGTCGCAAACTGAGAATCGAAGTTACCCCTTAGGGAGTTTGTCAGCGGGTGTCTACGGCACTTGTGTAGCGGCTTCGAAACACGAGAAGTTAAAGAAGGTTTCCCGGTTAACAAAGTTCAGATTGATGAGCCTCAGTTCTGAATCATCATCTGCAGTAACGTAAAGACTGGCTTCATCCTGCCAGCTCGTACCAAATCGCTCTGACAACTCAGTGCCTGTCAGCCATACAGCTTCTCGGGCCCCGAGTGAACTGATCAGGGTTTGCTCTGTGCCGAGTTCGGCGCCACTGCGAGCATACAGCCTTCCCTTGATATTGGTGATAGCCGAGTCCCCCCTGTTGATAAACCTGATGTAGGTTGGGCTTGTCGTGTTGAGCTCAACGTTGTGGACAGCATCCCGGCGTGCACAGTTGGTATTACTGACAAGGCCGCTTGGACTCGTCAGGCGAACCATTGCGTCGAAATCGCTGTTGCTGTCGAGTTCGATGACCGCAGGCCCGCTCCAGGTGGATGTGTTTGAAACAGACTCAAGGTCAGCAGCGCTGAGCGTCAGCCGAGCCCCTACGGGCAGATTCAATGAAAGCGAGGCGCGGGTATTACCACGGCGCGTACCATCGCCGCCGTAAACCGTGCTGGTAAATGAAGCAGGCACTGTACTGGTGTTGATGAGATGCAGTTCTGAGACATTCCTGCTGGCAGCATTTGTCATCAGGTACACACGCTTGCTCGATTCATCCTCAACGCAGGAAAAATTAAAAAAAGTCTCGCTCGACACCCGGTTCAGGTTGATCAGCCGGAGGGCGTCAGGCGGGTTGTTTAACCTCAGCCGCACAATGCCATTCCAGGTGTCATCAATCAGGCTTGAAAGTGTATCTCGTGACAGCCAGATCGCCTGTTTGGGCGCGAGTGAGTTTGCAAGTGCAACGTTTTCCTTGCCAATGGCACTACCGTCTTTATCCAGAAGCGTGCCGCGGATATCTGTCAGCGTGGTATTGCCAATATTGATCAGGCGAACAAAGGTTACATCCGGGGAATCGAAGCCTTCGATATTGTTAACTTCGTTCTGCCTCACACAGTTGGTGTTGGAAATCAGTCCACTCGGACTTTCAAGTCGGCTCATCAGCTCAAATGAGCCTTTCCCGGTAACCTCCAGCATGGCCGGGCCGGTCCAGGGTGAGGTTGAGAACAGTGTCTCCACGTCTGATGCAGAGAGCACCGTCCGGCCGCGAGTTGCAAGGGATGTTGCAAGCGTTACATCAGTGCTGCCCAGTTGCTCACCTGCCTCATTGTAGAGGGTCCCGGTCAGGGTCAGGGCTTCATCGCTTGTGTTGATGATATGAAGCTCCGTGATATTGCGACTGGTGGAGGTCGTCAGCAGGAAGGCGCGCCCAAGCCAGGATTCTTCTTCTTCCTGGTTATTAAAACCGCCTCCGCCCCCACCGCTTGAGCCGGTATTGTTATTGGAGCTGTCCGTACCGCCGTCATTGCTGCTGTCGTCACCTGTGTCGGCGGGCGTGTCATCTTCTTCGGAAGACTGCGTCGCGGGATTAACCGGGCCGAAGTCAGGAGAGTCCTCTGCGGCGTTACCGGAATCAGTCAGGGGATATTGTGTGCCAGTCGTTTCAGCCGGTGAGCCGACACTGGCACTGTCCGACGGTGTACTTGAGACCGCTGTGATCGTCACCAGGTTCGCTTTCATCACCGTGCCGGTGAAGTTGCGTGTCGGTGTGCTGGTAAACGGTGTGCCGAAATTTTTCCTGGTAAGCCCTGCGATGGCGTCAACCACGTTCATGCCGTTCCCGGTAACTCGCCCGAACACGGTGAACCCGCCGGCCTGGCTGTCGAGAGCGGTGTTGTCAGCGAGGTTGATAAACCACTGCGAAGTGCCGCTGCTGCTGTCGTTCTGTGAATGTGCAAGAGCAACCGTACCTCGAAGATTCGACACGCTCGCCTCTTTTGCAATCGCATCCTGGGTCTGGATATGACTTGCGGTCAGCGATGAATCATCAAACCGGTAGCCGCCACCC
The DNA here is from genome assembly GCA_963921285.3 of Pseudomonadales bacterium. Classification (GTDB taxonomy): domain Bacteria; phylum Pseudomonadota; class Gammaproteobacteria; order Pseudomonadales; family Azotimanducaceae; genus UBA9659. The sequence continues at coordinate 1,684,335 of CAWUFD020000015.1, read as the reverse complement.
TGCAGTATAAAACCCGGTGCGCTGCGATGAAAAAATGTATTGTTGTAGTCGCCTCGATCAACGTAATTGAGAAAGTTCTGCACGGTGTTCGGCGCATCACTTTCGAGGAGTTCAATGTCGAAGGTGCCTTCGGGTGTTGTAATGCGAACGATGGTGGCGGCCGCGGACTCCAGCGCCACGGAGAGCGACATCATTACTAGAATGATTCGCATCAAGAACGTAGTTTGAGGCACTCTCTTCATGCTGATATTTTGCCCGAATTAGCACTATAAAGCTCTGGTGCTGGTGTAAAATACGCAATAATTACAAAGGCTTATATGGTTTTGCCCAAGCGGGAGTACCAACACAGTTTTGATGTTCTAAACAGCGACGGGTTGACGATCTGGTTGTTCGATAGTGGTGGACTCGCGTATTGCGATATCCGAAACGTGCTCGTCCCCGTGGATCTGGCAACTGCTTATTGTGTGACCAGTCTGATAGAAAACATTGGAAAGGCGATCGCACAGGACGAGTGTCCATTTAAACTGGGGCCAGCGGAGTTCGATCTCGCTTGGGATAACGGACTAAGTCTTCTCGACGATCAGACAGAGATTTCTCCCGCCCCCTTTCGACAGGGCTCAACACCTACCCGTTGGACACCCCCAAGAGGGCATCAGGAAATCTACCTCGGTTTTATTGATACCACCTTGAAGCTTCACGTGCCTGATGGCCTTGTAAGTCGGCTAAGCGATGACCTGGTTCGGTTAGTCGTTATGGACCGCAGCCCCGATCTTGAACTGTTCATCACGTCGGAAGAAAGCAGTTTTGCTTTGGGAGATGGTTCCAGCTGCATTCATTCTTCCTTGAACTACCGCCAATTGCTCGCCGCCCTTCATTCGATGCTGTTTCGCGCTCAAAATGAAGTTCAGGACTATTTCTTCTCTTTTCATGGAGCAGCAGTTCAATACCGACATGTCAATTGGTTGATGCCTGCCAGATCAGGAGCAGGAAAGTCCACATTGGTGGAGTCGCTCGTAGACCGGGGTGCGCATAACTTTGGCGATGACGTTCTGATGCTTGATGCTGGCTTTAACCCGATTACAACGGGTATGCCTGTTTGTCTCAAGGAGGGTTCGCCCGCTTTTAATGACGTCGGCGGTTTGCTGATGGAAAGATTGGACGGACGGGAGTTCAGGTATCGCTGGCAGGATGATGAAATGCGACCTCAAAACAACGTAGATACAATCATCGTGTCTCCAAGTTTCGGGAAGCCGCCTGAGCTGAAGGAGTTATCCGTGCACGAAAAACTAGAGAGATTTTTAGACTTGGGCTACCAGGTGTCGATTGAAGGTAAAGTTGCGGCGGAAAGGCTGATTGATTTCCTGGCGCGGACACCGGGCTATGACCTGTCGTACTCGAATAGTGAACAAGCAATAGCATCGATCGATGACCTCGCAAGCAAAACTAATTGAATCCCTCAAAGGCCTGGCTCGCCTTTTAACAATCCCGGAACACCCGGAGCGCTGGGAGGAGTTTGATTATGCTGATGAAGATTGGGTGTCCTACTTTAACCTAGCTAATGTTTTCTGGTTGGGGCCCAGTTTGGCGTTGGTGCTGAAAAGTCATCCTCACTACGGCAACCAGTCGAAGGAGTTTGTAACCTATTGCGAAGATCTCGCCGCAGTGGGAGTTGAACGAAACTTGAGGCATCGCGAGTGTCTGGTCGAGTTGACTGGTTGGTTGAACTCCAAGGGTATCCAACCGTTGCTGCTGAAAGGTAGTGCGGAGCTCTTTGACGGTGCTGACGATCCCGTTGGAAGAAGGTGGATGATGGATCTCGATGTGGTACTGCCGGTTGATGAAGTCAAGAGAGCCTGGGGTGAGCTTCAATCAGATTTTGCATACACACCTCTCAAAGGAACGGACCTAAAATGGCAGAGTAGTATCTGGCATCATGCGCCGGTATTGGAGTCCCCTTCTGGTGTTACGGTTGAACTACATCGCTACCTTTTGTCTTCCGCTATCGATCTTCCATTGGATTGGGCGGAGGTCGTCTCTCAAGAAGTTGGTGGTACAAAAGCAACATCACTTAAACCAACACTCAAGCTGATTCAGGCAATAGCCCACGATCAGATCTGCCACCGACATTACAAAGAAGGCGTGATGTATCTCAGATATCACTTCAACGTTTATCTTCTACTTACTCGTTACAGCGACGAGATCGAGTGGGATCATGTTGAGGAGTTCTTTCAGAACAGGAAAGATGTTCTGGATGCTGCTTTGGGAGTGCAGGTCGAATTGTTTGGTCTACAGCTACCAGTTGTTGTAGACCAAACATCCTTCAGGTCTTATCTGGATCGCAGTGTTACTAACATGAATTTGGGTGAACCGACTGTGAGCTTTCTATTCCAGAAGATTGTTGCTGACTACTATCGCAGGATCCCGACTGCTCACCAAACAAGTGTTTCTTATGCAGCGTACATCCTCAAAAGAACTTTGCAGCTACCCCTCAAGTTAACGAAGCTTCATAAGGTTTATACGGATGTTAATCGGAGGGTATCGCGTCACCGAATAAGCTGATTGGGCTATGAAGGACCCCCATCCGAATCCATGGCTACCACGCGTTTTGAATGCATCATGGCGCTCATGGCGACAGGTGTAATCGCAGCATACTTGCCGTACTTCGAGATAAACTCCCTGCGATCCATCCCTTCTTTCGAGGGTGCGTCATCGGTTTCGATTCCATTGGGAGTGGTCTTGTTCTCTGATTTATCTTCCACGTCGCTGATTACTCCACGTATCGATTTCGGTTTTTACTGGTCCGCACCTCAGCAGACTGACTGAGTCCCAGCGGCGTAATGGCCCGCACAGTGATATCAGTGTCATCACCAGACGGCAAGTCAATCTGCGTCGCGGTAGTCGTTTCGGAATATACCACGGTGCCACCGTCATCCGTCTGGGTAACCTGATATTCGGTTGCGTTGGGATGGTGACTCCAGTTTACCCGTGTCGAATAGGCGTTCTGTTCGACATTGGTAATGCTGACCGGTGTTTCATGCGTTGATGTTCGCTCAACTGCCCTGGGCAGTATGGCCATCAAGGGCGCGGCATCGCTGATGCCCTTTTCGGGTGGTGACACTTCCGGGATGTACTCTTGTGCCAGCACAACACAGGGTGCCAGCAGCAGAACGGTGAGTAAGTATTTCATATCAGTTCACCGCCGCGGGCACGACGATCTTTCGACCTGCAGTGCCGATATATGCTGCATCACCCTGTGCGAGCAGATCCAGTCCACCTGGAATCATGAGTGATACCGTGTTTGAAGAGATGGCGGCGTCCGTTGCGCCACGCTGGTAAAAACGCATCGCTATGTAATGAGTATTAGTCAGCGTGAGTGAGTCGACGTTGAAGTCATGCTGGTAGGCGAGATGCGTGGCTGTCTGTCCACCAAATGAATAGGTTGGTAGCCCCAGTGTTGTAGCCTGGGCTTCGGTCAGCGCGGTGCCGGCTGCAATGGACGAATTGGTAAACCTGCCACTCCATGAACCGGCGCAACTGTTGTCTGCAGTATTGCCGCAATCAAAAAACGCCATAATCGTTTCCGAGCCACCATCATAGGTTGCGGCAAACCACTTGATGCGATAACTCTGGCCCTGGATCAACCGGTTGCCAGGGATAGTGTTTGAATCAACGGTCAGGTTGTTCACCCCATCGAGGAGATGTTCAGTGCCGCCACTATCAACAGCAAAGATCTGGATCTTCTCCAGCACCGGTGGAATACGTCGCTGGGCCTGGGAAAGTGTGTTCTCTTCGAGTCGGTTGCTCATAAAGACAGAATGCGGCGTACCATCAACGGTCCAGCCATACACCGCAACCCGCTGACCTTTTTCTGAAGGATCGAACTGAAAGCTGACCGTACATTTCTCACCACCATTTACTGCAACACTGGCGCAGCTGTCACTGACAACGGAGTAACCAACCCCGCTACCAAAACTGAAAGCACCTGCAGAGAAGTTGATGGCGGACGCACCCGTATTGGAAACCGTCACAGAGCGTACTGTGCTTGCGCCTTCATTGACGGCAAGCTCCGGGAACACGAGGTAATCCGCCGACAACAGCGTTGCAGCCCAGGCCTGCAGGGGCAGAAGCAGTGTAATGATGATGAGTCTTTTCACGTGTCGAATAGTACTTTATCTGGTGCTATTTCTATCAATATTTCAGACCAAAGCATGTACCCCTTTTGGGGTATGCAAACAGCATATTGGTTGCAAATACCAATCACCTCAATAAGGGAATTACCTTAGTTTCGTTTCCTTTTAAATCAGAGGCTTACGTCGATTCTGTACTTCCGGCCCTGCTCACCGACGGTGGTATTGGCACCGCGCCCACCGGGTATCAACAGTGAGGTACCCGAGCCACCTGTTGCCACGTCGTCGGGGCTGGCGTAAAACGCCCGCAACACCAGATCCTCAGCCGTGTTCCACGCGGCACTGACGGTATAGGCGATCTCATAGGTGTACAGCCGTGAATTCATGCTGCCGTAACTGAAGGTACCCGTTGAAACTGTTGCACCGTCCGCGTCACTGAGGGGACCCGCCAGTGCGAAACCTGTGTTAGGGGCGCAGGTGCTGTCATTGATTATATTGCTGCCGTCGGTGGCGCAATTGAATATGTATACGCCAACACTGTATTCATCGTTGTATCCCAGCACACCAAGGGACAGGGTATAGGTTTCCCCTGGCGTCAGTGTGTTAACAACGTTGTTGGCGCTGTTTTTCCAGGTTACAGACTGCGATGTCGGTGGTAAACGTCGGCGAGCTTCTTGTCCTTTGCTTTCGCTAGAAGTGAGTAACGCCGTGAGAGGTTGCGTGGTCTGATGTGGGTGATCGGTTACCACGCTTAACACCGCACGATTGTTTGTGCCAAGGATGCTGCGCTGTACCGTCATAGTACACTGTTGGCCTTTTGATATCGTTGTGAGATTGCAGTTCACGCCGGTGCTGCCAACGCCATTGAGCAGTGTGTGATCCGGTGAGCCTAGATTGATAACCAGGTCGCTCTTGTTCTCAAGCGTGAGTGTGGCGCTGCTGCCTGCCGCCGCCAGACTCACTATGCCAGGTGAAATACTCATTGATGCGTTGATATAGGCTGCACCCGTCCAGGTCACTGCGGTCGGCGAAGCATTGGTATCCTGGGCGCTGCCTTCGGTTACTGAAAAAGACAGTTTGTATTTGTCACTTGCGCCAGTGACAGTTGTGATTGTCGTAGTCGGATAGGTCTCGCTACCCGAGCCGTTCAAGAGGGCCATCCCAGTGATAGCGCCGCGGGAAGACAGGAAGTCGACGTAGAAATCCACGTCAATGGTTTCTCCCGCTGAAACGCCTGTATAGGTAACGCTGACCTGGCCGTAGGGGTACCAGTATTGCTTTGTTGGACTGTCCGCAGCCTGTGCGGCGGCATCGGACTGCAACTGGGTTGAGATGGCGGATTGAGCGGTGGTCCTTGGTTTGTTGACGAACAACCATTTCACATCTGCGTTGGCGGTGTCTTTACCCTGCTGATGTTCAAATGCCCAGGGCGGCATGGATGAAGCGCTTGCAGGGTTGTAACCGAGACCGAGTAAAGTTTCAGCAAAAGCTGATATGCCATCACCGTCGAAGTCCTGGCGAAGATCGGGCCTGCCGTTGCCGTCGCTGTCTTTGCCGGCGGGGCCGAGGTGTGGATTGAAGTTCCCACCCAACGCGGTTTCCAGTGCGTGCGGCAGGAAGTCGTTGTCATCATCAATGTCTGCGTTGTCACCGATGCCATCGCGATCTCTGTCCCTGGTTTCGCTCGGGTTGTTGGGCAGATCATCGAGTGCGTCGATAACACCATCGGCATCCGTATCATTGATTCCATCATCAAATGTCAGGTCATCATTTTCGTCACGATGAATCAGCCCAGCCAGGATTAACGCGGGCAATTGTGTGCTTGTGCCCATATGCCAGCGATTAGCATCCCAGCCAGCGTAAATGCCGGTTGCACACAGCATGGGATCACCTTGATAAGCAGGACAGCGCAATGTCGCTAGGCTGGAACCGGTTGCCGCGTTGGTGACAACGCCAGTGGTTACTCCAACCGAAGCAACTGTCAGATCGGTGTTCCAATAGACGGTGTTGTTGATTGCACCGGGTCCCGTGAACCTTCCAAAAAGTGCGCCTGTCTCGAGGGCGCCCGTTACGCTTGCGTTCGACAACACCGCGGTCAGGGCAGTGTTTGTCGTTGCAACACCAGCAATACCACCGACGACTACGGCGGTAGGTTTACCAACACTTCCATCGTAACGCAGGTTCGAGATCGATCCGTTTAGTGACCCGGCAATGCCGCCAACGAAAAAGTCGCCTGAGACAGGAACCCTGCTGTAGACGTTTTGCAAATTGCCTTCTGCCACAGCGGCCAATGAACCTACGAATTGGTTGCCATTTATCGTCGAAAGCCAACCCGTCATACCCAGGTTTCTAACCGTGGAACCGTTCTGCAACTTCCCGAACAGTGCGACGTTGTTCATACCGGGTCTGTTGATATAGAGATTGATGATTCTGAATCCATTACCTTCCAGGATTGAAGTAAACGGCTGAGTGACGGAGCCGATGGGTTCAAATCCAAGGCCGCCGTTATAGAAAACGTTGTGGACATGAAACTGTCCCGGTGTACCGAAACCGTTAGGTACTACGTTCATCACGATATCTGCCAATAACTCATAACCGTTACAGGCATTGATCGTGGTACCGTTGCCGCAGCCTGTGGCATCTGCTGCCGTACTCGATGTCTGGTAGCCGGTGCCGGCAAGGTTGTAGCGTATGTTGTTCAGATCCTGCGGTGTTCGGATGTCAATCAGCCCGTCACCGTCCTCATCCACATCAGGCACGTCGTGCACGTTGTCTGAATCCGCATCGTCGCGGACTAGAGGGCTGGTCCCCGTGTTGGAAACACTGACGACAATGCCCGTGTTGGTCTCTGCGCCATCGTTGATACCATCGCCATCGGTGTCTGCATTAAAAGGGTTGGTGCCACGATCAGCCGAAGAGACCCAGATACCGGTATTCGTTTCTATTGTGTCGGGCGCACCATCATTGTCATCGTCTGGGTCGGCTGCCATACCGGTTGCGGTACAGGTGGCGTCACAATTATCGGGCCTGCCGTCGGCATCAAAATCTGCTCGCCCACCAAGGGAGATGAACGGGTACGCATCCGCCGGGTCGTTGACGCCGTCGTTGTCATCATCAACATCGGTCGCGTCACATAGCTGGTCACCATCATTGTTGCCTGAAAACCCGGTTGCATCATTGGGGCAATCGTCTGACACATCGGCCGTACCATCGTTGTCATCGTCCGGATCTGCTGTCATGAGTAACGCAAGGCAGGCTGCGTTGCAGGTATCTGGTCTGCCATCCATGTCGAAATCGGGGTGACCTACTATGCTCGCAAACGGGTATGGGTCTACGCCATCAAGAAACCCGTCGTTGTCATCGTCGGGATCGTTCTGATCGAACACCAGGTCCTGATCTGTATCGCGGTGCGCTATACCCGCGAACACCAGGCGAGGCATCTGCTGATTGTTGCCAAAGTGCCAGTCCGCGGGACTGTAGTCGCCAAACAAGGCAGGGGTGCAGGTTGGATCGCGGGTGCGGTGATGCATCGTATTTCGCTCGCAGTAAAACCGCCTGCCCAAAAATTCGAGAAGGAGTTAAACCCGAGGCCAGCGCTGAAACTGGACCTGTTCCAAACGACCGAATGGTTTATCTGGCTTCCGTCTTGCACCAATCCAGCGATTGCGCCTACAGCCGTTGCGCTAGGGAAGCTCAAGGTGCCGATGAATAGGCTACGCGACATGGTTACTTTTGATGCCACGGCAGCGAATCCTCCGATCGAGTTGTTGTGCTGATCGCTTTGCACTAAACCTGCGCTGATGGCGTCTGTGATGGTGACAGCGCCCGCTGTGCCAATATCGGCAGCTAATCCACCGGGATTGCTTACGGAATGAACGTGGACGCTACTGTAGACCTTGGACATGTTGCTGTTGCTGACACCAGCAAATGCACCGACGCTATTGGAACCTCGTACGTAGGACAGTGGGCCCGTCAGGCCGATGTTCCTGATCGTTGACCCCGTGTTGGTGGTTCGGAAAAAGCCGACCTGGTCTTCCGCTATTCGGCTTATGTATAGGTTTAGGATTCGATGGCCGTTTCCTTCCAGGGTGCCGCTGAAACCGTTGATGGGGTCCCACCCGGCACCGCCGTTAAAATAGCTGTCTCCGGCGTCGATGACCTTGTTGCCGTTCGTATCAAAATTGATATCGGCGAGAAGCTCGTAGCCATTACACTGGCGAATTGCAGGTGAACTTGCGCAGCCTCTCGAGTCATTTCCACCCCCCGTATTCAGTGCTGTACCAGCCGTGTTGTTCCTTATGGCGTCCAACTCGCCAATTGTCCTGATATCGATGAGGCCGTCACCATCGTCATCTACATCGCTCACGTTGCAGTACTGGTCTCCATCCGTGTTTCCGCTGGAAGCGGAAGCGTCGTGGGGGCATGCATCTGATGTATCCGGTGTACCGTCATTGTCATCGTCGGGATCATCAGCGTTAACAACCAGGTCGCCATCGAAGTCCCTGTGGGGTTTGCCTGCGAGGATCAGGGCGGGCGCTTCGATATGAGTGCCGAAGTTCCAGACAGATGTGTCCCAGTTCGAATAGATTGTCGATGGGCAGTTGCTGTCAGTAGGTGAGGTCGGGCAGCTAAGGTGAGAAAAGGCTACGCCCGTCGCTGTTACGGTGCCGGTGCCTTGAATTTGTTCCACTGCGAGCGTGGTGATGTTTGTGTTCCAAACGTTGGTTGCGTCCAGGGTGAAACCTGAATTTAACCTGATGGCGAGCCCGCTTGGGCTGGCACAAGTTGCAGATAACGCTGTCAACGAAAGGTTGTTTATTGCTTGTCCGACATGTGTCACTGTCATGCCACCCGCGCGGCAGGCAGTCACGGAGCCTAAAGATAGCGTGTTAGAAATCGTTCCTGCGTTGATGCCGGTAATGGGCGCTGCTTCATGGCCTTGCAGAGCGATGTCGACATATACACGATCGATAGCGCCATAGTTCCAATACGCAACCGCGATGGCATAGTCTGTGCCGGATGCCGCAACCAACGCGAGCGGTCCATCAAAGCCCAGATTTCTGACAATCCCCGTGGATCCGATATACCTGAATAGGGCGCCTGTGGAACGGTAGTTCAGGATGCGAAAACCGTTACCCTCCAGCATCGTTGCAAATCTGTTGGCGTCACTGCCAACGGGTACCCAGCCGTTGCCGCTGTTAAAAAGTGTGTCTGCTGCAGTGAAACTGTTGTCTCCGTTGCTGTCGAAATTCAGATCATTGACGAGTTCGTAGCCGTTGCAGCTCGTTATCGTACTGCCGTTGCCACAACCTGAGGTGATGTTCACGCTCCCATCATGCAGACCGGTACCGGCAAGGTTGTGGCGAATCTGATTCAACGTCGCGAGCGTACCGATGTCGATCAGCCCGTCGCCGTCATCATCGATGTCAGTCGCATAACCGAGTGCACCACAGCTTGCATCGCAATCACTTGGGAACGCGTCATTGTCCGGGTCGGCAAACCAGCTGTAAGGAAACTTTGGTGCAGCGTCGGCATCATCTGCGAGGCCATCACCATCATCGTCAGCGTCTATGCTGTCTGGAAGTCCGTTACGATCGAGATCGAGATAGCTTGCTGACCTGAGGCGGAGCTCGGGATATTGTGATCGAGAACCAAAATCCCAGTCGAAGACTGACCAGCTGCTGAATGCAGATGGGGTGCAGCGAGTATCTGCCGGTGCCTGCGGGCAGCGCATTGCCTGGTCGATGATCCCGGTGCCGTTATTGGCGTGCGTATTGGACCCTATTCCACTCGCGGTTGCGGTGGTGTTCCAGTAGCTGTTTGGCAACGCGGTGACCGTACCGGTGTTGTTTCGGCCGACAAGGGCACCAACGTTGCTGGTCCCTGTTACCACCGCGCGTGACAACGCTTCGGTCATCGTTCCACCCAGCATGTATCCGACGACGCCTCCGGTATCCGCGTTACCCGTAACAGTGGCGACGCTTGAAACGCGATTTATCACGCCATACTGGTTTTCACCAATCAGTCCACCGATGCTGTTGCCGCTACCGTTAACCGACACACTTGAGTAAACGTTCAGAACCGTGCCCGTGTTTGTGCCGGCAACGACCCCAACTTTGTTTGCGCCCGTGATGGAAGCGTTGGTGCCTGCGAAAGCAACGTTCCGGATGATGGAAGACGAATACGCGGCAAACCCGGCATTATCAGCAGCGTTCACCACAAGGTTCAGTATGCGAAAGCCGTTGCCTTCAATGACAGTGTTGAGGGGTTGAGCAGACGAGCCGAGCGGCGTCCAACTTTGCGCCCCCAGGTCGATGTCTGCGGTTAACTCATAACCTGAGCAGGTTGTACGAGTAGTGCCGTTACCACAGCCGTTGGAGTCAGCGGTGACACCGTTGTTGTAGCTGCTGCCGACAAGGTTGTTAGCGATGTTGGTCAACATTGCCGGTGATGACACTTCAATCAAACCATCACCATCTTTATCCACGTCGACGTTGTTTGCTACACCGTCCTTGTCGTAATCGGCAGGGTTGTAGCTGGTGGTTGCTCGCTTTACTGACGTCGAGAACACCAGGCCAGGTGGTTCGGTTGGTGATCCAAAGTTCCAGGTCGCAGCAGGCCAGTTCCTGAAAGCAAGGGAAGAGCAGTTTTCGTCAGTGGGCGATTGTGGACAATGAATGTCCAGTGCTGAAACAGCGAAGACTGAAACGACACCGCTGCCCACACCGGTGTTTGAATGCCGGAGATCCCAGAAACTGTCCCTTGTGATCGCATTGTTCTGGCCGACCAGTGCGCCGCCTGCGGTGCGGCCCGTCACATTGCCAAGCGCCAGGGTCCGTTCAACCGTGCCGTTATTTACACCGATGATGCCCCCGGCATAGTCACCGGTAACGGCGCCATCACTCCAGGCATCAGAGATTGTACCGTTGCCGTCGGAGACGATACCGCCTGAAAAGGTCCCGTTCGTGACGTTGACAGTAGACCACACTCGTTGCAGTGTGCCGTCATTCTGGCCTGCAAATGGTCCGACCCTGCCAGGTCCGGTTACTTCGCCGAACACACCGCCGAGACCAAGATTACGAATCACGCCGCCTGCGGCAATCGCTGTGAACAGGCCAACGTGGAAATTCGGGGTACCGACATTCCCGTTGATGAAGAGGTTATTGATGGTGTGCCCATTGCCTTCAAACAGACAGCGCAGCAGGTCGGTTGATTGACCCATGGGTACCCAGCCTGCACCGGTGTTCCAGAATGTGTCGCCCAGATCAGCGATCCCGTTGGCGTTGGTGTCGAGATCCAGGTCTGCCATCAATTCATAGCCATGGCATCCAACAAAAGCCGGACATCCCACGGTGCTGTTGTTGAAACTTGTACCGGCGAGATCAATTCGAACGAAGTTGAGCATCTCAACCGTCCAAATTTCTATGAGACCATCACCGTCCTCGTCAACATCATTTTGATCGGTATACCCATCGCCATCGACGTCTGAGCCGGTGAAATTTGGATTCATTGCACCTGCCGGTGTCGAAATGACAAGCAGGCATAGAAGGAACAGGAATGAGTTGAGCTTCATGTCTGTTCCCCTCGAACGTAGTGCTCAGCAAATCGCGTCAGCGCAGCGGCGGAGTGCAGATCAAACTGCTCCATCAGGTTGTCCCTGCAGTTGGCTGCCTCGATCTCATTGATGCCGAGCGCAGTGGCAACCTCGCCGAGGGATCTGCCATCCAGTGTGTGGCACATCAATTGCCGCTCGGCGCTAGAGAGTTCGTCAGCAAGGCGCGTCAGCCTCTGCTGAATCAACACGTTGTCGCTGGTGAAACTTCGCCCGTCCCTTAGCGCCTCGAGGGCAACTCGAAGTACCGGACCGCTGTCGGTTCGCATAGCACAGGCCAGTGAGCCTTCAATGAATTCGCTATGAAAGGAAAGTGACCCTGGATCAGCCAGGATGAGGGCCGCCGGTGATTGCAGGCGCAACCAGCGAGTGGTTGATTCATCCAGCTGGCTGATGCCGTTCAGGTCAATAATGATCGTCTCAACCTGCTTGCTGGAGATCTCTGCCAGGTTGCCTGGACCAACGCTGCCTGCATGAACGAGTCCTCTGGTTGATCCAATCAATGCGAGCAAACCCTCGCGATACAGCGTATCCCGGCAACAGACGACGGTGTTTTTTACATGTTCGATGAGAAGGCGCCTGGTTTCATGTCAGGCGCAGATGTTTCCCGTTTAGCGGCAGCCGCTCAATGAGGGATGTCCCTCTATTCTCGCGAAGCGTCGGTCAGTCCAGGCCTGCGTCAAGTGCAAACCTGACGACTTCCGCGGTGTTGTGCAGGTCGAGTTTTGCCATCAAACGGGTACGGTGATTATCAATGGTCTTTGGCGAAAGCCCCATCGCCGCCGCGATATGTTTGTTCGTCAGGCCTTTGGCGATGTGCCGAAGAACAAGGCGCTCCCTGCTGCTGAGTACAGCCAGTGGATTTTCTGCATGGAGGAGGCTGGTGACGGACGAGGAATAGTAATCATCGCCCGCGACAATTGCGTTGAGTGCGTCCTTGACCGTATCCGTCGGGTCGGACTTCAGGATCAGTCCATTCACACCAAGTTGTTTGAAGTCCAGCATGAGTTGAGCGCTTTCCATACCCGTGATGACCAACAGGATCACTTCCCTTGAAGTTCGACGTATCGATGTAACGACTTCAAGCCCTGACATGCCGGGCATGTCGTGATCAAGTATCAGAAGATCGGGTGCATATTCTTTCAGCGCAGCCTGTAACTCTGTACCGTCCGCCGCTTCAGCTTGTAAGGTGAGCCCTTCGGTCTGCTGCACCAGCGCCCTCACACCCATCCGAAACAGGTCGTGGTCATCTGCAATGATGACGCTTAAATCAGACATTCAGGACACCAGGGATAGTCAGTGAAAAAACGCTGCCACGGCCAGGTGTTGATGAGCAGCTGATCTCCCAGCCTGCCCTTGCTGCAATTTCCTTCACAATCGCAAGGCCAAGGCCATGACCCGGCGAGGTATTGCTTTTAGTTTGCAGCTCGAAGACCGCTTTGGACATTGAATCATCCATACCTACGCCGGTGTCATATATCTGGATGAGCAGGTCAGCACCGCGACGCCTTGCCGCCAGCAGAATGCCGCCCGTTTCGGTGTAACGAATGGCGTTGCTGACGAGGTTATTGATACAACGGTTGAGTGCAATGCGAGGTAACTGGCAACTCATCGCGGGCGCGTGCACGCGAATGAAAAGATCCTTTGCACGTGCCTCGTCACCGAAACGCATCGCGGTATCCATAAGCAGTTGGTCCACATCGACCATGACGCTGCTGGCAACATCCTGTAGTGAGCCGCTGGCGTCATCCAGGGCGGTACCGATCAATGCATCGATGTCCTGCAAGGTGGATCGAAGTGATTCGGCCGCGGGGGTATTGCTCACATCTTTCAACACGGTGTCGAGCGCAAGCGACAGTGACGTCATCGGCTGCTTGAGATCATGGGTGGTGGTCGCGAGTTGTTTTGAGTTCTCCAGTACCTGGCGCAGGGCGTCTTCCTTTTCTGCTTCGAGCTTCGAACGTTCACCGGCTTCTTCGAGCCGCAGCTGTAGCTGCGCCACCAGCGCTTCCTGCTGTTCTGCATTCTCTTCGTTGAGGCGTCGATACTGATCTGCCACACCCAGTGCAAACACCAACGCTTCAAACAACATCGCGATCTCGAAAATCTGTATGGCGAGTAGTGAAGTTGTGCCCACCTGGATTAAACCCAGTGCGGCGGTGTTCAGGTAAACCGTGATGCCGAAGACCAGCGCCCAGCCACCAAGATAGTAGCGTGCGTTGATGTTGCCCTTGATCAGGAGCCAGGTTGCGTAGCCGATGAGTGATAACGTTGTGAAGGGGTTGAGCAGGAAGCCAGCCTGAATGACGAGCTGCTGCGGCATGAAAATACTGGATAGGGCATGGATCGTGACAACGCCGGCCAACAGTTTGAACCAGCGTGTCAGCCACGCTGGTGCTGCCTCAAGTCCAAGAAAGCCCATGGTGAACAGAATCATGAAGAGCTGGCCGAAGCTCGAAAACACCGTGACGGAAATGGTGTTGAAGGCAGGTGACTCAGGCCAGAGGTACTGAAACCCGATGCCTTCGACAGAAATGCAGTAGAGCACGGTGGTGATCTGCAGCCCGACATACAGGATGAAGACAGGTCTTTTGGTGGCAATGAAATAGAAGAAGTTGCCGATCGCCAGGGTAGAGAGCACGGCGATAAATATCCACAGCCAGTTGTCTTCTGCCCCGCGAGTTTCAAAGAACGCTTCGTTCGTAGTGAGTTGCACCGGGAACTCGGCCCAGTAGGTGTCGCCAAATCGCATATAGATGGTTCGAGATTCGCCTGCCTCGAATGTGAGGGGTATCGCGATTTTTCGATCAGGGATCGGCCGGGCCTTGAAGGGCGTTTCATTGTCACCCTGGAAGATCAGGTCTGGGTCATAGACCAGCAGGGCCTCGGCATGGCTGTCAGGAAAGTGGAGTAGCACTTCCTGCGCGGCGGCTGTGTCGTTGGTGACAGTAAAACTCAACCAGAAAAGAGAGGTGGAGTAGCCGAAATCGATTTTGCCTTCCGGCAGGCTGTCAAACGTCGCGCCGCGGACGTCGTTGATGCCAAGTGAACCGCCGGGATCTTCCAGGTAGGTCACAACAGGCGTGAGGTCCTGGGGCAGTCCCTCGCTTATCCGAAGCCTGCACGCCTCAGCCTGCGGCAGCCAGAGCGCAAGTGTGCATAACAGGTATAAGCAATGCCTGATCAACGATGCAGGAGTCCACGTACTAAGGAGCGCGCATCATACCTCAGCTGACAATCCAGAGCGTACCAGGGAGCAATCCAAGGCAGTGAGGTAACCATCCATCGAGATACCCCATATGGGGTATGGGGCGCGAGTGGCGGGCTGTTTATCGTTCGCCAATCGAATTCGCCGAATTGTGACCTCTGAATGCTTCATAAACTGGTTGTGACGCTATTGTCGCTGTTACTGGCATCCGCCAGTGCTAGCCTGCGAGCGGCGGTAATCCACGTTGATGTTGATTCGAGCTGCGATCCGGGATCTCAGATTTGTGGTACGAGTTGGGCGGCGGCCTACCCAAATCTCCAGGATGCGCTCGCAAGTTCATCTTCCGGCGATGAGATATGGGTGGCGGAAGGTGTGTACTACCCCGATGTGGGTACGGGGGTGACTGACGATGACCAGAACGCCGTGTTAACACTCGTTGATGGCACTTCGCTACTGGGTGGTTTCAGTGGCGTGGAATCGAACGCCGTCGAACGTAATCCGTCTTCCAATCCGACGATTCTCTCCGGAGATATTGACCAAAATGACGTAAGTACGGACGGTGTAATCACGAACCCGGCAAACATCAATGGTACCAATGCGTTGAGGCTGCTCCGCGCCAGCGGTGTCACTGTGACTATTTCCGGGTTTGTCATCACAGGTGGGGATCACACCCATCGAGCGGGAGGTATGCTCATTGAGTCCGGCTCGGATGTTAGTGCGACCCGGATGATTTTTATCGGAAACAGGTCGGCGATCGATGGGGGGGCCGTCAGGGTAAACTCAGCCGCCACGAATGCGGACTTCAGTGACTCCTCCTTTGTGGCTAATACCTCGGTAGGTCAGGGTGGCGCGTTGTACCTCAGTAATAGCCCCACGGTTAACATCAGTAACACAACGTTCAGCAACAATACTGTTACGGGCGCGGCAGGTTCTGGCGCTGCGATTAGAGCTGCAACAGCTGATCTGACGCTCGATCATGTCACCATTGTTGACAATGCGGCGACGGGCGCGAGCAGCACTGCGGGTGGCATCATAGTCGGCGCCGGCACGATTACCGTTCGAAACAGCATTCTCAGCGGCAACAGTGCTGCTACAAATAATCAGATTAGGTGTAGCGCTGGTGGTACACCTCTCACCGACAATGGTTACAACCTGTTTGGTGACAACAGTGACTGGGGTATCGATGTTAACTGTTCCCTGACGCTGCACACGAACAGCACCGTCCCCACCAGCACCACGGCGAGCATTTACTCGTCATTGCAGGTTTCAGGCACACAACGATTTCACTTACCGTTGTCGGTTGCAGAAGTAGCTATTCCCGTTGCCGGTTGCTCCACCACTCTCACGACAGACCAACTGGGTTTTGCACGCCCATTGTCAGGAACCAATGACTGCAGCATTGGATCGATCAGCCTGCTGGACACAGACCGGGATGGTATCACCAACGACACTGACAACGATGATGATGGCGACGGTGTGCTGGATGGTAACGACGCGTTTCCATTGATCAGCCTGGGTGGACTCAGCGATACCGACGGAGATGGGCTGCCAGACGAATGTGATACTGACTGCGTTAACCTGGGAATGATTGCAGATGCTGACGATGATGGGGACGGCATCAACGACGCTGTTGATCTTTTTCCTCAAGACAGCATCACTGGATTCACCGACACGGACGGTGATGGTGCCCCCGATGATTGCAGTGCGCAGGACTGCTCGGGCACCGGCATGTCCTCTGACAACGATGATGACAACGACAGCATCGTTGATGATCAGGATACTTATCCACTCGACAGCATTGTTGGCTTCACGGATACCGATGGTGACGGCGCGCCAGACGATTGCAGCGTCGAAGACTGCACGGGTACCGGCATGTCGTCAGATACGGATGATGATGGGGACGGAGTGTTGGATGGTAACGACGCGTTTCCACTGATCAGTCTGGGTGGACTCAGCGATACTGACGGAGATGGGTTACCAGACGAATGTGATACTGACTGCGCTAACCTCGGAATGATTGCAGATGCTGACGATGATGGTGACGGCGTCTCCGACACGGATGAAACCGCCAACGGCACCAATCCGCTCAGTGCTGATACCGATAGCGACGGTGCCAATGATGCACATGATGTTTTTCCGTTAGATCCATCGGAAACCCTAGACAACGACAATGATGGTGTCGGTGACAATACAGATACGGACGATGACAACGATGGTGTTGCCGACGTGGATGATGTGTATCCAAAAATTGATCTTGATGGTCGCCCGGATCTGGACAGTGACGGTGCGCCCGATACCTGTGACGCCGCTTGTCTTGCGACAGGAATGTCAGCGGATACTGATGTTGACGGTGACGGGGTCGAATCCGCTGGTTACGTTGATCATTGTCCTCTGGACGCGAATCGCGGGATAAACCAATTCTTAGAGATAGAATTTGATTCTGAAGGTTATCTTGAATTCGCAACCAACGATGCTAACTACGTCTTCAACGACTTCACGGCAGAAATGTGGATTAACCTTGAAGAAGCGATCGCCGGGGGAGCGTTGATGAGCCTTTACAACAATGATGATGAGTTCAGGTTCCTCTGGTTTGTTGGTGACGAGTATGGGACTGACACTGGAGAGCTCGTTCTGTCTTTGGCAGGAGGTGACGACCCAATTACTCATGCGACAACGGATACTGAATTACAAGACGATGTCTGGTACCACATCGCGATGACCTTTGATGGCAGTGCGCAGGAAGTGCGGTTTTATATTAATGGCACCCCGGATTCGAGTGGACCGCAGGCGTATTCACCCACCGTTACGAAGGCACCAACACTCAAGCTTGGCGCAGGTACGGGAACAGACTTTCAAGAGGAATTCCTTGGCGCCCGTTTCGACGAAGTGCGGGTATGGAATTACGCGCGTACCGCTGCGCAAATTCAGGCGCACTGGAACGCTGAAATCTTTCAGCCAACCAGCGAACCGGGCCTAGTGCTTTATCACCGGTTTGATGCCGAAGAGAGTAGTAGCCTTTACGAATACGCCAACAATGCAGACCCGTCTCTTTTCCCAGGCGTAGATGCTTTTGACGCAACACCTGCAGACCAGGCCAGCAACGGTCCGCCCGTCTACCTCGTGTGTGACAATGATGGTGACCTGGTGGAAAATGCTGAGGATGTTTTTCCCCTGGACCCTGGTGAGTCTGTCGATACAGATGTCGATGGCTTCGGTGACAATGGTGCTGCATTCCCAAATGATCCAGCTGAGTGGCTGGACACGGACGGCGATGGGGTTGGCAACAATGCTGACCCGGACGACGACAATGACTATTTCCCTGATGCACTTGAAGCAGCCCTGGGAGGCAACTTCGATCCCAACGCAGCCCCTCTTCTGAAAGACAGTAATGCCGATGGCATCCCCGATTTGCGACATGATTTTGACGGAGATGGTCTGTCTGTATTTGCTGAGCGGTTGTTGGGCCTTACCTACGGTATAAATGATACTCGCCCTGCGCATGCCTATGAGCACAAGCAGGGGAAAGATGATAACGAAGACGATGTGAACTGGTTGCTGCTCGCATCACCCGCCAGTACCGATCAGTCAAACATTGGTGTCAGCGTGCAGTCGGATGCTGCAGATACTGCTGCCGATAGCACCCGCTCCAACAACTGGTACCCCTACGGTAGGCTTGATGTCACGTACACCGGACTCACTCCCGGCGAACAGGTTGAGGTCGATATGTATGTCGACTTTCTCGACTCACGCGGCGTGCCGACCGGCATAACATTGCACGATGGCGCTGGCAGCGAAATCTATCCGGCGACGACCGTAACTGCTTTAGCCGACGCCGATGACAAATACCTGCTTGAGTTCAACGTTACCGAAGGTAGTAGTGCAGATATAGACGGTGACAACACATCCCTGACATGGAGTGGTGCGGTTTACGTCAACACGGCGGTAAAAGTGACACCCAGCGTCGTCTGGATACCGGACGTTTCCGGCAGCGATCAGATCACGCTTGCCAATGATGGTGACCTGATCCTCAGGATTGGCAATGGCACGGATCAAACACTCTTGAACGGTGCTGGAAATACGGGTCTGACCTGTTCCTCCCCGATCCTGAATCCTGGTCAGTCATGCAATATCTCTGTACCAGGTTCTGCCCTCGCTGGCGAGAATCTCGTTGTTCTCAGCGTGATCTCTGATCATCCGTACCAGGCTACGCAGCAGTTGACCGCGATGCTCGCTGGAACGCAGGGTAAAGGGCAGGAAGCGAAGCGGCGTCTACCACCCAGCGTTGAATCAATTGCCTGGCTGGACAGCAGTGACCAGGTGGTGACAACTCTGTCACAGGGTGAAACCTATGCCGTGTCCGTTAGTGTACTTGCGTATGACGAAGATATTACGGTGGCGGCTTACGTCTTCAGTTGTGCCGTTGATGGGGGCAACCAGATAAACGACAACAGCTGTGCACCCAACACTGGTTTTGCGCTGGCAGGCCCAATTGCAGATGCAGACGGTGCCAGCAAAAGTGATGGGTTGTACACCTATTCACAAGTGCAATCGATCAGCCATCAGTTTGAGTTGAATTACACAGTTTCAGCTGGATGGGATACCACCAATGATCTGGTGCTGCGGCTTTATTACGTAGGCGCTGATGACTTGTCTGCTGGCGCAAGTGGTACCTCCTTATTGTTGCCGGGTGGTCGGGGCGACAACAGCAGTGTAGGCGAGCAGGGAAGAAAATACCGTATCGGTGTCGATTGATCTCACTTGACACGAAGTTGATAGGCGAGGAATCCACCCAACGCAAGTGGAAAGGCAAAGGTCAGGAAAAGCGTAGTGATTGATAGGCCGCTGGCGAGCATAACGCCTGCAACGCCGGGTCCGATTACCGCCCCCAGTCTCCCAAGACCGATTGCCCATCCTACGCCGGTGCTCCTTATCTCCGTGGGGTACAGTTTCGCTTCGACGGCGTACATACCGGTGAATCCGCCTTGAAGGGTGATACCGATAATCAGCACCAGGGACAACAGAATTGACTCCGACATGCTGGATGATGCCGCCGCCGCAAAGATCCACATCAGCCCTGCAGCGACAAAAGAAAATACCGTAATCAGGTTGGACAACATCCAGCGACTGGCGAGCGCGCCGATGATGAAAATGCCGATAACACCGCCGAGGTTGTAAAAGGTAAATGCCCGGTTGCCGACATCAGTGCCGTAACCGATATCGATCATGATTTTTGGAATCCAGCTCATCAGGAAATAGAGTGAACTGATGATCAGAAAGAAGGTGCACCACAGGATCAGGGTACGGCGGCGCAGCGCAGGTGTTAGCAGTGACAGCATCTTCTGGATGACGGTCTGTCTATCGGCATGCGTTGATGTGTCATCTCCTGTAACGGGTAACGTTGTCACGGGGTCGATGGAAAACCTGGCAAGAATCCTGTTCGCCTGATCAAGGGCATCATCCGGCTGCTTCTTGCAGAGAAACTGCAACGACTCTGGTATCAGTAGGAAAGCAATTGCAGCGAGGGTAAGTGTTGCAGTGCCGCCCGCGATGAACATTCCGCGCCAGCCAAACTCCGGCATGATTCCGCCCGCCAGGATGCCTGTCATCATCGCACCCATTGGATATCCGGCCGTTACCACGGCTACTGACAGGGAGCGATACTTTTCCGGGCTGTACTCCGATGCGAGGGTGGCAGCGGTGGCGAGCAGTGCACCGGCACCAAGACCCGAGATGAATCTCAGGGTGATCAACATCGGTAAAGAAGTTGCGTAAGCAGTTAGCAGTACGGTCGATCCACACAACAGCAGCGAAACGATGATCATCTTTCGCCGGCCGATGACATCCGAAAAGCCAGCGAGGAACATCGCGCCGAGCATCATGCCTGCGAGGGAAAAGCTGAACAGCAGACCCAGGCGGTCCGCACCCAACTGCATCTCTTCGCCAACCTGGTGTGCGGTGACGGCCATGGCGGTGATATCGAAGCCATCCACCATGTTGAAAATGAGGCACAGCGAAACGACCAGGATGTGCTGGCCGGAAACCTTGCCGTTATCGATCAGGTCTGCCAGGTTGATAGTGGTAGTTTGTGACATGAAGTTGAACCCGTTGTGCAGTCGCGAGGGTAGCGAAATCTACGCGTGGTGCAAGCAGTTGTTTGTTATCTGCTTCCAACGCAAACTGGTGCAGCACAGGTATTGGATGTTGCGTCTTGGAGTTACCCGATAACATTGATGTGGTCGTCGTCGGCGGCGGAAACGCCGGGTTGTGCGCGGCAATCACGGCAAGAGAGCGGGGCGCGTCGGTTGTGCTGTTTGAGCATGCGCCACGAGACATGCGTGGGGGTAATTCAAGACATACGCGTAACCTCCGAGCAATGCACGATGGGCCACTTGCCACCTTGAGTGATTCCTACAGCGAGGAAGAATACTGGCAGGACCTACTTCGGGTTACGGGCGGTAAAACCTCGGAGCCGCTGGCGAGATTAATGATTCGAGAGTCAGCGCCACTGGTCAGTTGGTTGATTGAGCGCGGTGTTCACTTCCAACCTGCATTGAGTGGCACGCTCAACCTGAACCAGACCAACGCGTTTTTCCTGGGCGGCGGCAAGGCATTGCTGAACTCACTCTATCGCCACGCCGAACAGATCGGTGTCCAGATATTCTATGAAGCGGAAGTTACTGATCTTTCTATTGAAGCAGGTCGCTTTTCATCTGCGACGGTCAACCTGGAAGGCAGACAACATGATGTAAAAGCTGCGAGCCTGGTGATCGCAAGTGGCGGCTTCCAGGCCAACGATGACTGGATGCGTGAAGCCTGGGGCGAGGCGGCTGACAACTTCCTTATCAGGGGTACCCCCTACAATACAGGCACCATGTTGCGCGCACTCATGGATGCAGATGTTGAGACGGTCAGTGATCCGACCCAGTGTCACGCCGTCGCGATTGATGCGCGAGGGCCGAAGTACGACGGCGGCATCGTGACCCGCCTGGATTGTGTCTGCTTTAGTGTTGTCGTGAATCGGCACGGTGAGAGGTTTTACGACGAAGGTGAAGACTTCTGGCCAAAACGCTACGCAATCTGGGGCAGGCTGGTTGCGCAGCAGCCAGGCCAGGTCGCATTTGCGGTAATCGATGACAAGGTGTCATCACAGTTCATGCCATCTGTATTTCCCTCAATAACGGCGGATTCACTTGAAGACCTGGCGCGGGAGATTGAGATCGAACCCGCTTCGCTGCTCGCGACTATCGAAGGTTTTAACGCTGCAGTTGAGGAGGGGGAATACAACCCCGACATTCTCGATGGCTGTGCGACGGAAGGTATCGAGCCCGTGAAATCCAATTGGGCACTGCCTATCGACACGCCGCCATATTTTGCATATCCATTAAAACCGGGCATCACATTCACCTACCTTGGCGCGAAAGTGAACGAAGATGCACGTGTGGTGTTTCGCAATGGCACCTCTCCCAATATTTTTGCCTGCGGTGAGGTTATGGCAGGCAACATCCTCGGCCAGGGTTATTGTGCTGGTACAGGCATGTCGATTGGTGGTGTGTTTGGTCGTATTGCCGGGCAGTCTGCAGCAGAGGTGACGACATGCTGATTGCGACGGACGCAGCAGTTAAAGAAGCGCAACGCGTGATGGAAGTCTGTAACGCCTGCCGTTATTGCGAAGGTGTTTGCGCAACCTTCCAGGCAATGGCATTGCGCCGCACGTTTTCAGGTGGCGACCTCGACTATCTCGCCAATCTCTGCCACAACTGCACGGCCTGTTACCACGATTGCCAGTACGCGGCGCCGCACGATTTTGATATCAACGTGCCGGTTGCGTTGGCTGATCTCAGGGTGGATAGCTACACGAGATATGCGTGGCCCGGTTTCCTTGCGCGTGCCTTTGAACGTAACGGCCTCATCACTGCGGTGGTAACGACCATCAGCATTACCGTGTTGCTGGCGCTGGCGATGCTCTTTATCAACGCATCAACCTTGTTCGGGCAGCACGTGGGTCCCGGTTCGTTTTACAAAGTAGTTGGTCACGGCCTGATGGTGGCAACTGCTGGGCTCACGTTTGGTTTTGCGATACTTGCAATGATCATTGGTGGTGTCAGGTTCTGGCGGGCAACCGGCGGCGGGCCTTTGAAGCTGCGGAACCTCCTTTCAGCGGGCCACTATGCTGCCACCCTGAAATACCTTGATGGCGGACATGGTGATGGCTGCAGTACGGTGGATGATCGCGCTTCCAATCTCCGGCGGATCTATCACCAGTTCACCATGTGGGGTTTCCTGCTCTGTTTTGCAGCGACTTGCGTGGCAACGGTTTACGACTACGGTCTTGGGCTGGTTGCTCCCTATCCGTTTTTCAGCGTGCCTGTGCTCCTCGGTACGATTGGTGGGGTGGGCTTACTGATCGGTCCAGTTGGATTGGTCTGGAACAAACTTAAAAGTGATCCTCGCCCGCTGCAGCTAAAACACTTCGGCATGGACTACGCATTCCTTGGATCACTTTTCCTGGTCAGCCTGACGGGCCTTCTGTTGCTCGCTTTTCGAGAGACGTCCGCGATGGGTGTACTGCTGATTATCCATCTCGGATTTGTCCTCGGCTTCTTCCTGCTGCTGCCCTACAGCAAGTTTGTCCATGCGGTGTATCGCTTTGCCGCGTTGGCAAAGTTCGCGGGTGAGAAACGCTAGCGCCGATTTTTACGAATGCTCACTGCAATTCCCTCGTTCATCATTTCTGTGGAACCGTCCGCGAGTGTGGCAATCCTCGCAGCAGCAAGGTGTCGGCCAAGATGATGCTCACGTTTGAGGCCATTGGCACCTAACGCCTGCATGCAGGTGCTGATCATCGGTGTTGTGATATCACCGGCAAATTTCTTGGCGATGGCAGCGGCCAGTACAGCATCTTCATCAGCGTCAATCAGTTTGCCTGCTTCCTGGGTCAGGGCGCGCAGTGCGGCAATCTGTGTTGCAACATCAGCAAGTGACCAGCGTAGCCCCTGGTGTTCCAGCAGCGGTTCGCCGAACGCATGACGGGATTCACCGTATTCGATGGCGGTATCCAGGGCGTTTGCGATCATGCCGCAACACATGGCGGCAACATAGGTCCTGGCACCGTTCACGGTACCCAGCGCGTGTTTGAATCCTTCCCCGGGAGGTGACAACAGTTCACTGTCGGCGACCTCGTAGTTATCAAGGTGAAACTCACCGGCACCGATACCGTGGCCGCCGGTAATGTCATAAATGTCACCGCGTCTGAATCCGGGTTGATCTGCTTCAACCAGGAATGCGGCAACACCTTTTGCCTCGGCTGCAGGGTCTGTTTGTGCGTAAACGATAAAGATGTCAGCGATTTCAGTATTGGTAATCCAACCCTTGGTGCCGTTGAGACGCCAGCCATTCGAGGTTTTCTCTGCGCTGGTTTTGATGGCAGCAAAGTCGCTGCCTGCGCCCGGTTCAGAGAGCGCAGTAGCGCCGAAGACTTCACCCTTCATCAGTGAGGTGATGAGTTCACGCCTGCTGTCTGCGCCGAGGTCGCGGGTAAGCTTGGCAGGAATGTTCTGCGTGTTGATCATGGCAAAGGTGAAAGCCATGTCGGCACCTGCAAGCGTTTCGCACACGGCAAGTTTGGTCAGGTAGCTCTCCCCACTGCCGCCAAAGTCCCTGGGTGTCTCGAATGCAAGCAATCCGAGGTCAGCAGCCTTACGGATCGCATCCTGAGGCTGGTTGCGAGCTGCCTCCCAGGCGGGCACATTCGGAGAAACATAGTCTCGTGCGAAAGTTCTGCAGGTGTCGATCAGGTTTTCGTTTACAGCCATTGTCAGTGTAGTGCCCGGGTTGGATGGTTGAGTTTAACTGCCCTCGGGCAGCGGCATTTCCCTGCTTTCGTTGCGCCGTGCCGGGGAGAAGTTCTGCGCTGGTTCACTTGACCGAACCTGCTCAAGCCAGAAGACACCATCGTAAGGTGCACTGTTGCCGCGGGTGCTGATGAAATCCATGTCGCCGTCATTGTCCATGTCGTAGGCGATAAACTTATCGAACATCCCGCGGGCGCGTCTTGAGACATCATGGCGGGTCCATGCTTCGTTTTCCTTGCCGGGGTTTTCGAACCAGGCAATCCTGCCGAGTGAGTCATTCACATCCACTTTCCCGTCAGCCTGTCGCTCACCTCGACTGTAACTGCCTGTCATAACATCCATATCGCCGTCACCATCGATGTCAGCTAGTTCGATCCCCGTGACCCAGTCCGGTGCCAGTACCGATAGTGCGCGTAACCCAGGTGCCATCGATATCAGCCGGTTGCGAAAGCCATAATAGGTCTGTCGTTGTAGTTGATGCGGCAACGATGTCCAACCGCTTGTCGGCGTTGAGGTCCGTATAGGCCAGATTGAAACCGCTGGTACTTCCACCGACACTGCCAATAGCGTGTTCTGCAAACTGCAGAGAACCGAGATTCTCAAACCAGGCGATGCGCTGCTCGCCGCGGCTACCGATAACCACATCCAGGTCACCGTCGCGGTCGAGGTCAATGAGTTCTGCGTTCTGGGGGATGCTGTATGTACCGAGGATCATCTCTTTCCAGTTAGCGCCATCAAGCGGATCGCCCGCAAAACTGAACAACGAGACTGGATTTGACGTCATGAAGTCGATTCTCGCGGGTCGTTGTGCGCCCTTGTTGGCAGCAGTGACTTCTGGCTGGCCGTCTCCGTCAAGGTCGCCCGCAAACACCCTGATGTATGAACCGCGGCCTTTTGTCATCGGCAGTATCAGGCGTTGCCAGGGTTCTGTGCGCGCTGTTTTCCCCGGATTTTCAAGGTAAATGAGATGGGCGAGTTCGGCTGCGACAATGACGTCCAGGTAGCCATCCTGGTTCAGGTCCGCGAGTGCGGCGTCTTCAGGTGCGGGTGCATCTGCCCCTTCGGCAAGGGTGATATTCGTCCATTTGCCTGGGTCGGCGCTGCCAAAAGCAATGCGGACATGTCCGGCGTTATCGGGCACAAAGTCGGCGTCGGCGATGGCCGAGTCATACTCTTCATCAGACTCATGGACTGAAACGATATCCATGAAACCATCGTTGTCGAGATCACCAACCACGAGACCGTCGCTGCCGGACAGGTTAAAGCCAGCGGTTTCTGGCGAGTCGATCAGGTGTTCACGCCAGGATAGGTAAGTGCCATCTGTGGCCCTGGCGCTGGTTTGTTGATTGCCTATTCCCTCACCGGCAGAAACTGCCATCGTGATCATCAGGGAAGCCAGCACGAATAAAGGTTTCATTTTTTTCATGTTCCAGGTGACGAAGTCGTCGACGCATAGAGTGTAGTTTTTCGCTACTATCTCAACAATTGGTTCAAACAAAAACGAATAAGGTGAACAAGATGTCCGAGCGGACAGTACCCAATATCCTTACCCCCGAGCTTGAAGCAAAACTGAACACGATTGCGACCGCAACGTTAACGCACCAGTTGCAGATGCGAGGTATTCGCTCGACGTTCTTCGCCGGCCTGAAGCCGCTGCACCCCAAAGAGAGAATGGTGGGGCGAGCGCGAACCCTGCGTTACGTTGCGGTAAGAGAAGACGTACAACCGCAGTACCAGGGTGGCATCAACGCACAGAAAAGAATTGTCGAGGCGACCGAGGCAGGTGATGTTCTGGTGATGGAAGCTCGCGGCGTTCCCGATGCCGCAACGATTGGTGACATTCTGGCCACGCGGTTTTTTGCCCTTGGTGGTCGCGGCATTGTGACCGATGGCGGTTTGCGGGATACGCCGGCAATTGAAGATATCGGGATGCCTGTTTATCACCAGTCGTCACATGGTGCGGTACTCGGCCGCCAGCATATGCCGTTTTCAACCGATGAGCCGATTACCTGTGCAGGCGTGTTTGTCATGCCGGGTGACGTGGTGGTGGGTGACGGTGAAGGCGCAGTAGTCATTCCGCAGGCGCTGGTCGAAGAAGTGGTTGCCGATGCGCTGGTGCAGGAAGAGAAGGAGGCTTTTGCGCTGGAAAGAGTGCAGGCAGGGGAGTCGACCACAGGGCTTTTCCCTCTCTCAAAAGAACGCATGCCTGACTTTGAAGAATGGCGTGCCGGAAAGTCCAAGGAGTAAGGTGATGAGTTCAAGGAAAAGTATTGAGATTGACGGGCTCAGCCACAAGACAGCCATTCCCGTCGCTTCCAAAATTGGCCCGCTGCTCGTTTCGAGTGTGATTGCGCCTTTTAACCCGGGGACCCGGGATGTGCCCGAGGCATTGGAAGACCAGTACAAAAACATCTTCCGGCATGTCGACCTGATGCTGAAGGAAGCAGGTGGCGATTTTTCACACGTTGCCAAGATGGAATTCTGGACCCCTTCAACAGACAGAAGTGCGCTTGATCCGTTCTGGGTTGAGAAGTTTCCTGACCCGGCTTCAAGACCGGCGCGCCATACCCATATTGGTGAGGGGACAGCGGTGCGAGCTTCCTTTATCGCCTACATTGAGGGCTAGTCCCGATTAACCCTCGAAGCGGTGACCCCAGATATCGCCGGTAAAGTACTCGCTCTGGTGTGTTGCAGGGCGGCCCTGGCAACCGATTTCGATCTGGAACCGTGACGGCGTTTCAAAATAGAACGAGATCATATGATCGTTGCTGTGCTTGCCGATGGCCGTCTTGATGGGCAGGTTACTTTCCTCCACACGTTCAAGGCTGTAGAAGACATCATCCAGGTTGTCGACCTCGATCATCAGGTGATTGATCTTCTTGCCACCGGTAGGGACGCCAAACGCAAAGGTATGGTCACGTGAGTTACAGTGCATGAACAGGATGTCCATGCTGTTGTCGTTGGGTAATGGAATACGATATTCAACACTTCCGCGCATACCGAGCATGGCGTAGAACTCATGCATCTTATCCAGGCCATCGTGGGCAAGAATCATATGGCCCACGCCGCCGTCACCAGTGACAAATTTTCCGTACATGCGGCGACCGGGGTAGAACGGCTTTGCGGTATCAAGCCTTGGGCCATGGAAAATTTCCAGCGGATTGCCAGCCGGGTCCTCGAGTTGCAGCAGTTCGAGAACATACCGTTCTTTTGCGAGGGCATCGCTACCCACTTCAAATGCGACGCCAGCATCCCCCAGGATCTGCTGAACCTGTTTGAATTCCTCAACACCCGCAACCCTTAATCCGGCCGTTAGCAGGTCATCCGCATCATCTTCGATGAGCTCGATGCGGTGATGGTTGATGTCACTCCTGAGAAACACCTGTTTGTCGTTACCTTCACTGAAGGCTTCCAGTCCGATCAGTTGGGTGGCCATGTGCTGCCAGGCCGCCAGGTCTGACACACCAAATCTTACGTAGCCAAGCTCTGTTACCGCATGTTGCATTGTCATTTCCTCTTTGGTCTGAGGGTGTTATTCGAAATAGGCGTCATCGTCAGGCAGGTTGCCGGTTGAGATCGATCCGTCCAGGAATCCGTCAATCACCTGGTGAAAGTGACGGATTCTTACTTCCTGTTCGCTCAGGATCATACCGGTGAAGGCATCAGACTTTACGCCTGCCTGCATGGTCGGCATGTTTGACCCGTCTTCTGATAACACCTTGGCAAATACTGGATCGAACGTCCCCTCAAAAGCATCAAGGTAATTGATGCCGTCAGCGTGACGGTGCACCTTATGTTCTGGACGTACCGGTTTATCTCGACCCGGTGGCAGGTGAGCCAGGATAAAAAAGTCGTAGTAGCAGATATTTGGGTCACTGGCATGTGGCCGGTAGCGGAACACGGCGCCAAACTCAGGCGTCTGGGTAAACGTGGTGCCCGGGAAAAAGCTGTAGTGATACTGGTGCACAAGCTGCTCATCGTTCATTCGCTGGAATGGCAGGTAGGTGTCATTTTCAATCGACCTGCGCTGGGCAATTTCCTGCAGGTGCAGGTCCTTTGCGGGTACCTGCTCACCATCCGTGCGCCATACGTGTGAACGAAGGGGTGTGTAGGACACTTGGTCTTCCACCACCTGGCTGACTGTCTGGTTAAAGTTGAGCATGCGCGAATGGATGCCGAGCAACTCGATCGGGATATCGTGTCCCTCGCCGAATTCGATCATGTCCGGATGCAGGGAGGCAAAGTGATAGCTCTCGTTAAATGCGTCCCAGGCGTGCTTCCAGTTGCCGTTCCATTCAAAGGTCTGGTAGTCGATGAACGAGAACTTCTCAAACTCGTAAGTCTCAAGGTGGCGACCTGCTTCACCCAGGTAGTCCTTCACCGGTATCGCATCGAGATCCATGTTGAACCAGACCCAGCCGCCCCAGAAGTCGAGTTTTACGGGTACCAGTGCCAGTTCATCTTCTGGAACGCCATTGTCAAACTGTCGAAAGAGTTCAGGGCTGACGACCTTCTTCAGTGAACCATCAATATTCCATTGCCAGCCGTGGAAAGGGCAGGTGAACTGATCAAGGCCGCCCTCATCGCCGAGGCATATCCGGTTACCTCGATGCCTGCACATGTTGTAAAAGCCGCGAATGACGTCGTCTTCGCCCATGACAAAGATAAAGGACTCTTTGCCGAGTTCATGAATCCAGAAGTCGCCTGGTTCTTCAAAGTAATCAACGCGTGTGCCGAGTTGCCAGGTCTTGCGCCAGATGTGATCCCACTCTGCCTGCATGAACTCGGGTGAAAAGTATCGCTCACCGTCCAACGGCTCGTTGCCGAGATCCTTGAGCTTTCTGCGGGGAATAAACGGCGGTGCCTGGAAGTCGCGCTCGGTTGGTTCCAGACGGTTGATGAAGTCGCGTTCGATCTGCGCCATAGCTATCCCCGTTTTGTGGGATCATTCTATATCTGCAGCGCTCTGTCGAGGGGGCGAGTGGTGGTCGAAAAGAGAGGGAACATGGAAAAAGATAAGAAAATAGATGTGTATCTCGTCGTCAACGCGAAGTATCACGATACAAACTTCGCACGACTGGAACTGTTGAAACTGCTGGCAGAAAACGAGGATATCAATACGAGGGTTGCAGACAGCTTTGCCGATATTGAAGGCATCCAGGCGTCTTCGCTGCTCATCACCTACACCTGTGACCTCCGGCCGACACAAGCAGAGCAGGATGGGCTCGCAAGCTTCCTCGAACACGGTGGCAGGTGGTTTGCATTACACGCAACCAATGCGCTGATTGATTTTATTGACGGCAAGCCGGACACGCCTGATCTCGCACCGAAGTTCATGGATCTGCTGGGCAGCCGTTTTGTTGCTCACCCGGCCAACCAGAAGATTCACGTCAAGGTCACCGATGTGGCTCACCCGCTGACAGAGAACATCAGCGACTTTGATGTTGAAGATGAAGAACCCTATTACTGCGAACCGCGCGGTGAACAGACGGTGTTACTGGAGGCGACTTATCACGAACCATCGTCAGGCTATCACCAGTCCGACTATGGTACCGACAGGGATTCGCAGCCCCAGATGTACCTGCACCCATGGGCTGATGGCGAGGTACTGTATCTGTCGCTTGGTCACTGCAGCGGCAAACATGACATGAAACCGATGATCGATGTTCAGAAGCCTGTGCGTGGATCCTGGAATTCTCCGGTCTATTATGAGTTGCTCAGGCGAGGTATTCGCTGGGGCACAGGATCGCTCTAAATGATGAAGTTGCTTAGCGACGCTGAGGTTCAATCGTTTATCTGCAACGGCTTTCTCATATTGAAGCCGGACATCGATGCAGAAGTTCATGGACGCGTTGATCAGGAACTTCGGCATGTCATCGAGCAGGAGTTCGTATTTGGCAATAACATTCTCCCGCGTATCCCCGGGCTGTTCGACGTTATCGATTCACCAGCCGTTGCAGGTGCGCTGACATCTTTATTAGGTGAGGGGTATGTGCTTTACCCCCATAGGGCTGTGCATAGCAGCACGCCCGTCGAGCTGGCCGAGTCGGTTGATGGCGATTCACATGCTCCGCGGATGGGCAAAGGCTCCATGGCGGGTTCTGGTTGGCACCAGGATGCGCAAAGCCCACTGGCCAGAGGGCGCTATCACACACCGTGGTCGCTGATCCTGTTTTATTTCCCCCATGACACACCGCGAGAGATGGGACCGACCCGTTTACAGGCCGGTAGCTATATGAACTCACGGCCCATGCGGCCTGTGCAGAATGTGGTGTTTCCTGAATTTATTGAAGCGGGCACTTGTGTCCTGCTCCATTTCGATATGGTGCACGCGGGATTCCCAAGCGCGACGGACCTCACTCGCTACATGGTGAAGTTTGTATTCAATCGAACCGAGCGGCCACGAGCGCCTACCTGGCACTCAGAATCACCGGACTGGGTGCCCCCCGATGACAACCTTGTTGAAGATCCGATGGAGGCTGCGTGGCGAGCGAACTGGCACTGGTTGAGAGGTGAACGTTTCCCACCGCAGATCGAATCCGCTGACCTGTCATGGCTGGATCATGATGATCAACCTTTCAGATTACGCGGTATGTACTCGCATGCGTCTGTGTCCATGATCCCTGAGCTAAAAACATCGCTGCTGAACAAGGTTGGGTCGGGAAGAGAAGAGAGGAACCTCCGAAAAGACGAAGATGGTAAGGCGATACCGCAGGACGATGTCACACGCGAACCTCGCTGGAATGAAAGGGCGATAGTTTTTGAAGATGAGGCCTATACGCTGGCCGCGATTGGGGAAGCAGCATTGGACACGCTGATTGAGGTCACGGCAATGCAAGACCCGTGGCTCAAGATAAATGGTTGCTTCGGCCTGGGTGAGATTGGTGTACAGGAAGGCATCCCTGCGATAACCCAATGTCTCAGTCATGAGCAGCAGCAGGTTGTCAGACAGGCGATTGAAGCGCTGGGGCAATCCGGTTGTGTGATCAATGATGCCTTGCCTGCGTTTGAGACGCTGCTGATCGAAGCTAACCCTGAGTGGCAGGCGGGTCTGGTGTTACGTGGCTGGGTGGCGCAGGATCAGGTACGTCTGAATATTGTCATGGCACTTTTGAATGCCATTAACGTGGAGGGGAACGATATTGTTGTAATTGAACGCCTCCTCGGCCTGGCACTCCATAGCGATAACGGTTACCAGACCGCTTTAGCCTGTGAGGGCCTGGCTCGCATCGGATCTGCTACTGCGCTCCAGATGGCAACGCAGTACCTGCAACGGCAGCAGTTCGATAGCTCGTTGAAGGGCAACGCGAGACTCTACTAAAGTCCTGACAGATTTATTGAGGTGAACGACCGTAGACAAGACCGAAGCCCTGCGTCTTGTAACCGAGAAGTACCAGTAGTTCATCAGAAGCGGACTCCACGACCTGCTTATCAAGGGAAAGGAACCAGTTCTCCTGGGTGCGGTAAATAGGTTTTGTATACCAGCCAAACAGCGCAGCACGAGGTGCGGATGCCCGGTTTTTGCCGGTGCGATGCTGGAGTCTGCTCTCGAACACCATCAGCGTACCTGCCGGTGCGACGACAGGTAAGGAGCTGCCACTTTCAAGATCAGCCTCCGTTGAAAGATGGCTACCTGGGATAACCTCGGTTGCACCGTTGGTTTCTGTAAAGTCATCGAGCAGCCACGCGAAGTTCATGCCCTGCGGTTCTTCAGGCCAGGGTTTTGGAATAAACAGCTGGTCCTGGTGCCACATGCCGCCGTCGCTACCGGGTTCTGCGATGTTTGCAGAAATGTTTCCAAGCAGTGCAGGCCAACCGATCACGGCCTTAAGCAGATCAAGAATAGCCGGTAGCTGCACCATCTCAGCGAAGACCGGATGACGATTCAGGATGTTCCAGACACGGACGTTCCCGGTGCCGTAGTCGAGCGCGAACCCGTCAGTGTCGCGACCAACCTGTTTGTCTTCAACGGCGGCCGCGTAGGTGGCCTGCCGGGCAAGTTCAAGTTGCGCCTCGCGGAGTTGGCCGGAAAGTAATGCCATGCCAGTTCGTTGAATATCTTCGCGCGCCTGCGTTGTACTGTCGGTGGGCGATGGCAACATCGATGCTTGTATTCAGTG
Source organism: Pseudomonadales bacterium (assembly GCA_963921285.3). Taxonomy (GTDB): domain Bacteria; phylum Pseudomonadota; class Gammaproteobacteria; order Pseudomonadales; family Azotimanducaceae; genus UBA9659. The sequence continues at coordinate 1,651,417 of CAWUFD020000015.1, read as the reverse complement.
GTGGTGTCGCGTTTATTATGCAATTCGCACCGGGGCGATGCGAGACCGGGAAAGATGCATGAATGAATATGACTACATCATCATAGGCGCAGGCTCCGCTGGTTGCGTCCTGGCCGATCGCCTGTCTGCCGATGGCAGTCACAAGGTACTCGTACTGGAAGCAGGTGGCGGTGATCTACACCCCTATGTCAGCATGCCGAAGGGTATTGCCAAACTGGTGCGGCATCCCAATTACACCTGGACGTTCCCGATCACCCAGCCTCGCCGTGATGACCTGCCCGCCAGTGAAGTTTGGATCCGTGGCAAGGGGCTTGGCGGCTCCAGTTCAATCAACGGCATGATCTACTCCCGCGGTCACCCGGAAGACTATGAGGAGTGGAACACGCTGGGTGGTCCCGGCTGGAGCTGGTAGGACATGAAACGTGTCTACCGGCAGATAGAGCGCCATGAACTCGGCGGCACTGACATTCGTGGTGGCGAGGGGCCGCTACCCATCTCCAGCGGGCAGTTCCGTTATCCCATTGCCGATGCGCTGATTGAAGCGGGCGAGGAGTTTGGGCTGGCCGCCAAAACGGATCTCAACGACGAAACCCTTGAAGGGATTGGTTACTACAACCATAACATTCACAAAGGGCAGCGCATGAGTGCGGCGCGGGTGTTCCTCACGCCGGCCATGCGACGATCAAATGTGACGGTGCTGACCCGTGCCCATGTGTTGCGGGTGAACGTGAAAGCCGGCAGGGCAGTGAGCGTTGAGTGCAACGTAGGCGGCCGAGACGAGCATTTTCAGGCCGCGCGAGAAATTATCGTCAGTGCGGGCGCGCTTGTTTCTCCTGCCATTCTCCAGCACTCAGGTATTGGACCAGCAGACCAGCTTCAGGAACTGGGTATAGAGGTTGTGGCGGACCTCCCGGATGTCGGCCGCAACATGCGCGAACACCTCGGTTTTTCCATGCCCCATCGACTGCAGAACGGCAAAGGTATCAACCACCGTCTAAGGGGCGTCGGTCTTGTCATGAGTGTGTTGCAGTATTACCTGACGAGAAAAGGACCCATGGCGACGGGGCCTTTTGAAATCGGTGCGTTTGTGAGAAGCATGCCCGGTGCCAATCGACCTGACACGCAGCTATATATGGGTGCGTTCAGTTATGCACGAACGGAAGGTACGCGCCCCGTGCAGCTAAGCACGCCGGATACCGAACCCGGTATCACCATCTATGGTCAACTGCTGAACCTGACCAGCACAGGTGAGGTGATGATTACATCTGACGATCCGATGCAGCCGCCCGGGATACGACCAAACTGGCTTTCCACCGAGTATGACCGCCAGGCCATGGTTAACATGGTGCGAACTATGCGGCGATTTGTTCGGGAGACATCGGCCAGCAGGTACTTTGGTGAAGAACTGATCCCGGGCTCACAGTGTGAAACCGACGATGAGATTCTTGACGCCGTGCAGCGTGGTGGTACCAGCGGTCTGCACGCCACGGGCACCTGTCGCATGGGGCGTGATGAACAATCGGTTGTCGATAACGAACTCCGCGTTCGCGGCATTGACGGGCTCAGGGTGGCGGACTGTTCTGTCATGCCGTCATTGCCGAGCGGCAATACCAATGCGCCAGCAATGGCAGTCGGCTGGCGGGCCGCTGAGTTGATATTGAATCAATCTGGTTGATTAGACTTTTTCACTCTCTCAATCAGGCCAACCAACCGTTCCGTCACGGAAGAAAGTCGTCAGCTTGCAGCGACGTCGATCTCTCGCAGCTCGTTATCACGGCGAACAAGTTTGCCGGGCAGTGTGCCGGTATGTTCACCACCTTCAAAGATCACCTCACCTGCCTTGATGGTGTAATCGTAGCCTTCCACACGCTGTACCAGGCGACGTCCGCCCGCGGGCAGGTCAAAAACGGCTTCCGGTCTATGCAGCTTAAGCGCGTCAAAGTCGATGACGTTGATATCGGCAATCATGCCTTCGCTGATTTCACCGCGGTCGAACATGCCGAATGCCCTGGCGGTTTTAGATGTCAGGGAAGCGACGATGAACTCCAGCGGCATCTTGTCACCCTTGGTTCGATCGCGCCCCCAGTGCGTCATGATGAAGCTCGGCATACCAGCGTCTGCGATCACGCCGCAGTGGGCGCCGCCGTCACTCAGGCCGAACAACACGTTCGGGTGTTCCATCAACTGTTTCTGCCAGTCGAGGCTGTAACCCTGGTAACCGCCGAGGGGCTGGTAGAAAAGTTCTTTGCCGTCGTTCGCGACCAGCAGGTCATACATGACCTCCATGACATCAAGGCCGCGCGTTTTTGCGATACCGGCAATGCTGTCTTCTGGGTCTGGTTCGTAGTTGGGCACATCACCAAGCGGGAACACCTGGCCCATGAGCTTCGGCAGATTCTGCATCAGCCCGCCTTTGATCACGGACTCTTCTGAGAGCAGCTTTGCTTTTACAACGGGGTCGCGCAGTCGCTCGAGCAGCGCGTCGTGGTCGAGTTCAGCAAGTTCCTCGCGCCAGGTAGGGTGACCGACAAACGCATGGAAGCTGGATTGCAGACCGTGTAACACGCCGGTTGGTCTGCCTGCCGCTTGCGGCCGGATTTCACGACCTACCTTACGGGCCTGCTCGGCCAGGTTGTACATCTTGTTGTTTTCGTAAGCTGGTGCGGTGGTTGCGATCAGCGTCACCGTGTGACCGGTCTGCTTCTGAAATTCGGTCACCCAGGCCCATTCTTCTTCTTCGCCGAGGTGATCGGAAACCAGTTCGAAAACGGCGTTGGGGCAACCTTTCATGCCTAGGCCAAGCGCAAGCATCTCGTCGTAACCGGAGAAGGTGCCCGGCATAAATTCACCGTGGATGTCCTTGTGCAGCAGTGTCTTGGAGCTGGAAAAACCCAGTGCGCCCGCTTCAACGCCTTCCCTGACCAGGGCAGCCATGGCGTCTACTTCTTCTTTCGTAGGTGCATAGTCCTGGTTGCAGCGCTCACCCATCACGTAGGCACGCACCGCACCATGAGGTACCTGGGTAGCCACATCAATCGCACGAGGTATCCCGTCCAGTGCATCGAGGTATTCAGGGAAGGATTCCCACGTCCACTCAATACCTTCCGAAAGGGCGGCACCCGGAATGTCTTCGACGCCTTCCATCAATTCGATCAGGAAGTCGTGGTGTTCCGGTTTCACCGGCGCAAAGCCAACACCGCAGTTGCCCATGACAACGGTGGTGACCCCGTGCCAGCTTGAAGGTGCGAGGATCGGATCCCACGTGGCCTGGCCGTCATAATGGGTGTGGATGTCGACCCAGCCTGGCGTAACAAGTTTGCCGCTGGCGTTAATTTCCTTGTCAGCAGTCTCTTCAATGTTGCCGATTCTGACAATACGGCCATCCTTTACGCCGATATCGGCCTGGAATCTCTCCTTGCCGGTACCGTCGATTACTGTGCCGTTTCTCACAATCAGGTCGTACATGATCGCTCCTTTTCTGGTTCAGAATGTGTGCTTGATGAAGCGCCTAAACTATCAGCAAACAACCACAGAGACCAAGAAACTGGATCATTCAGCTGGGAAATACTCAACGGCCCTTTTTGATATTCAGCTCAGTCGTTTCGCGACATGGCTTGCTTTGCAGAGAGGTAGCCAAAGCGCAGCGCCAGTCCGAATGTGTCACCTGGCCCGCCATAGGGCATGCCGAACTGTGAAGCCAAGTGTAAACGAGGCTATCGTGATACATTCTGTGAATCGGCGAGGGATCAGCTAGGACGCACTGGGTTTTGCAGGAAGATGGCAAATCCAAGAAACAACAGCGGAGAAAAAGAAACCAGGAAGATGTAAATGTTTGAATTACCTGCGCGTGCGCTGGAGATGAGGGATGAGGTTGACCGTTTTTTTGTTGACCATATTCTGCCCGCAAACCATACCTGGGTGAGCCAGGCGAAAGATGGCCAGGCTGTGCCAGCGATTGAAACGACATTGCGGTCTGAAGCAAAGGCGCTTGGACTTTGGAACATGGCCTTGCCCAGGCTCGCTGATGATGAACCTGGCACCCGTCTCAGCAATCTCGAGTTTACGGCTGTGGCCGAGGTGTTGGGCCGACTTGAGTGGGCAAGCCGCGTGTTTAACTGCCACGCACCGGATGTACCCAACATGGAGCTCCTGCAGCTTTTTGCCAACGAGGAACAAAAGGCGCAATGGCTGACGCCGCTGCTTGAAGGTGAGTTCGGTTCAGCATTTGCAATGACAGAGCCTGATGTTGCATCCAGCGATCCGGTAAACCTGGCAACGACTATGGTGCGAGACGGTGACGAATGGGTGCTGAATGGACGCAAGTGGTTTGCATCAAATGGCTCCCACGAGAACTGCAGGCTGCTGATTGTTGTTGCGGTATCAGATCCTGACGGCCCAAAGTCGCGTCGCCAGTCGCTGGTGCTGGTACCGCGCGATACGCCCGGCGTGAAGTTCGTTCGTAACCTGCCGGTGTTCTCGCATCACTCAGAACACAACACCCACCCTGAGCTGGTGCTGGAAGACGTTCGTGTGCCGGTTGAGAATCTGCTCGGTGAAGCTGGTGCAGGCTTTGCGATTGGCCAGGCCAGGCTCGGTCCTGCTCGCCTTCACCACTGTATGCGGGCGATAGGTGAGTGCGAAGTACTGATCAGCCTGATGGTTAAACGATCCAGCGAAAGGACCACCTTCGGACAGAGGATAGATAGCTACAGTTCAACCCGGGAGGCGATCGCCTTGTCACGGATTGAACTCGACCAGGCAAGACTTCTAGTGCAACAGGCAGCCTGGTTGCTGGATACGGTAGGTAACAAGGAGGCCCGCAAACAGATCTCCATGATCAAGGTTGCGGTTGCAAGAACTTACCAGGCGATTGCTGACCGGACGATTCAGCTTTTTGGCGCACGTGGCGTAACGGACGACACACCTGCTGCACGAGCGTTCACGAGGGCAAGGGCGTTTCGCATTTACGATGGCCCGGATGAAGTGCACCTGCAGACCATCGCGAGACTGGAAGCAGCCGATCAGAGCCTCGACGGTCTTGATCACTACCTCAGCGATTCGCACTATGCATAGTGTCAGTTAAACCTGGTCTGGATAAAAAAATGAACAACAATGTATCTACTGAACAGGTGCCCGCATTACCGCAGGGTTTTACACCGGCCTTTGTGACCTCGATCCTGCAGGATGATGGTTGTCTGCCCGCCGGCGGCAGTGTCGTAGATGTCGGCTACGAGATGGTTGGTGATGGCACGGGCATGAGTTCAGAACTCGCCAGGTTAAGGCTCACTTATGAAGGAGATCGCGGCACGGCGCCCGATACGGTGATCTGCAAGTTCCTGCCGAACAATGAAACCAACCGTGCATCAGCCATGGCGTTTCACCTGCCGGAACGTGAGGTGCGCTATTGCGCCGAACTTGATCCACTCACCGACGCGGTGACGCCGCGGACTTTCTGCACCCGATTCGATGGCGAAGCGTTCCTGATCGTGATGGAAGATCTTGCAGATTACGAGGTCGGCAGCCAGGTGGCAGGTGCGACGCTGCGGCAGACTGAGCTTGCGATTGATGAGCTGGCGAAACTGCACAGTGCCTTCTGGAACAAAGTGGGATCCATCGACTGGGTGCCTGGCATTGCACACAGTTATCACGCAGAAGCGCTTGCCGGGGGCTGCGCCATTGGCTGGCCAAATATGGAGGAACGCTTCGATCTACCAGAGACAATCAGTCGATACCGTGAGCCATTCCTGAAGGCTATCCCTGCACTGCAGGAAGAGAGAATGCAGGCCCCGATTACGCTGGTACACGGCGACTTCCGGATGGAAAACGTGATGTACGGCTCCACTCCTCGGCAGCATGACATCATCGTGTTTGACTGGCAGGGGCCGCTTAAAGCGCGCGGCATGTTCGATGTATCGCTCTTTCTCGGTCAAAGCACCAGGACAGAGGTCAGGCGTGAGCATGAGCGTGACATATTGAACCGCTATCTTGAGGGACTTCTTGCAGGGGGAGTCTCCGGCATCGACGCGGACTTCATCTGGGAGGACTACCAGCGTTGCATGCTCTACAACTGGATCTACACCGCAGTGGTGGCCGGTACGCTCGATACCAGCAACGAACTTGCGCAGGCGTGGATGACCAAGATGATCGAACGACATGCGGCCGCAAGCGAAGATCTTCAGGTGTTCAGGTTTCTTGAAGAATGATCGAACAGGGCTAACTACTGATCTGATACGATCTAGCCATAACGTATAACAGGGGAAACCCATGCCAATTCAGTTAAGACAGATCTGCCTGGTTGCACGCGAGTTGGAACCAGTGATTGAAGACCTGACAGACATCCTCGGGATCAACCGTTGTTACGTTGACCCAGGTGTTGGCGTCTTTGGTCTTGAGAATACGTTGATGCCCGTTGGCAGAAACTTCCTTGAAGTGGTTGCGCCGGTAGAGGAGAACACGGCAGGCGGGCGTTAGCTCGACCGCCGTGGTGGTGACGGTGGCTATATGGTGATCACACAGGCGGACAGTCGTGAAACTCAACTCGCGGTTCGCCAGAACGCGCTCGATAACGGCGTTCGTGTCGCACACGAAACCCAGCGAGAAGACTGGCATCTCTGCCAGTTGCATCCTGGCGATCTCAAAGCGGCATTCTTCGAGATTGAATCAGATGCGCACAATGATTTTAGCGGTCACTGGCATCCCGTAGGCGGCACGGGCTGGGAAGACAAGGTCAAACAGGATGTCACGGTTGATTTCGTTGGCGTCGAGTTACAGAGCAGTGACCCGGTGTCGCTTGCCGAACTCTGGGGTAAAGTCGCGGGTCTACCAGTTGAGAGACGTGGTTCTGAACTTGCGATGGAGCTCAACAACGCAACGTTACGGTTTGTTGAAGAAACCGATGGCAGGGGGCCCGGTCTCGGTGGCCTTGATATTGCCGTGGTTGATCGTGATCACATCCTCAGTCGTGCAAAAGAACGAAACTGTTATGTGTCCGATGACCAGGTTGATATCTGTGGTACCCGTTTGTACTTAAAAGACGCGTAGAAGCATGTCAGTAGTTTCCCAGAGCTACGTAAACGAGAAAGCCAACAGGGATCTTTCGATGATTCCTGGCGACTACGGTCGCCCTGTGATCGGCCACACTTTTGATTTCATCGATGACAACCTCAAGGTCATGCTCGAAAACTACCGGCGCTATGGCCCGGTGTTTCGCCTGTCACTCGCTTTCCAGAATATTGTTTCCACCGTCGGTCCGGAGTTTGTCAGGCAGGTGACGCTCGACCAGGAGAAGATTTTTTCATCGCAGGCAGGCTGGGAAGGCATGGTCGGTGAGTTCTTCCAGGGCAGCCTCATCGTGCAGGACTTTGAAGAACATCGGATGCAGCGCAAGCTGATGCAGACCGCGTTCAAAGCAGAGTCCCTGCACGGTTATATCGACCACATGAACGACATTGTCCAGGCAACGTCCGCCGCCTGGCCGAAGGGTGAACCGATGCTGTTTTACCCTGCGGTGAAATCGCTCCTGCTAGATATTGCGGCAAAGGTTTTCCTGGGCGCGCAGCTCGACCAGGAGGGGCCGCGTTTGAATCGGGCCTTTATCGATTTTGCCGCCGGTGCGACCAGTGTCGTTAAGAAGAACTGGCCGGGGTTCGCTTACCACAAGGGACTAAAAGGGCGGGCGGTGCTGGACGGATTTATCCGTGAACGTATCGAAGGCAAGCGGCAGGGTGAAGGTACGGACATGTTCAGTCACTTCTGTCGCGAACGAAATGAAGCAGGCGACTTCTATTCGGAGCAGGAGATAACCGATCACATGTTGTTCCTGCTGTTTGCCGCGCACGACACGACCACCAGTGCGCTGACAATGGCGATGCACCAGCTTGCCGGACACCAGGCCTGGCAGGAAACGCTGCGAGGTGTGTTACGGGAGATAGATGATGACGCACCGACGTTTGATCACCTCGGCAGCAATATCCCCGAGCTCGACTACACGTTTAAGGAATTGCTGCGTATCTATCCGCCGGTGCCCGGTGTGATTCGACGAACCATCCGGACATGTGAGATCGGCGGTTACGAAATTCCTGCGCACACGATGGTGTCGACATCCATCTCAGCGACACACTACCTTGAAGAATACTGGCGCGAGCCTCACCGTTTTGATCCGCTCCGGTTTGCGCCGGGCCGCGAAGAGCACAAGCAGCACAAGTTCCTGTGGGTGCCGTTTGGTGGCGGCGGTCACAAGTGTATCGGCCTGCATTTCGCCGACATGCTGTTCAAATGCCTGCTGATCAATGTGCTGCGTCAATATCGGGTCGAATACGCAAGTGAAAAACAGGCGACAGGCAAGATCCTGTACGTGCCGTTTACCCGCCCAAAAGACAATCTGCCGCTGGTTCTGATTCGCGACTGATTCGATTTGACTCAGGTCTGTGTCAGTCGACCGCGCAGGTGTTCGGCCAGCAGGTCAATAAACGCGCGAACGCGTGTTGAAGCGAACTGGCCTTCCCGATGCACGATGTGAACCGGCACGGGTGCCGGTTCGAATTCTTCGAGGAGTCGCACGAGGGAACCGGCAGCGAGTTCGTCTGCAACCTGGTACGAGAGTAACCGGGTAATACCAAAGCCGCGTACTGCTGCGTTAACGGCCGAGTCGTTGGTTGTTGTCTGCAATCTAGGTTTCAAGCGTATTGGATAATCGCCAGCATTGTTGAAGCGCCAGCCGTGAGACGAGTCGCCGGCTGTTGAGATGATGATGGTATGTTCGCGCAGCGCTTGTGGTGTTTTGGGGCTACCGGCCGCTTCGAGATAACCAGGCGCGGCGACTACCACAGAGCAAACCTCGCCGACTTTGATTGCCCGCAGGCTGGAATCCGGCAGCTGACCGATTCGCACGCCGACATCGAGCCCTTCTTCCACCAGGTTGACGACGCGGTCAACAAACAGGGTTTTTACTTCGGTGGCGGGGAAAGTTTCCAGGTAATCAACAATGCCCGGCATCACATAGCGATTGCCGAACATCACTGGCGCCGTGACCGCAATGCCTCCCTGCGGCGCCGCGTTGATGCCATTTGCCGTTTCATCGGCTGCAGCAACAAGCGACAGGATCTGGCGGACATCATCCAGGTAACGTTCTCCCGCACCTGTCACGCGGACGGACCGGGTTGTCCTGACCAACAGTTGCACACCGAGGTTCTCTTCCAGCGCTGCCACCAGTCGCGTCACTGAAGGTGGAGAGGTGCCAAGCTTGCGCGCTGCTGCAGCAAAACCCTGTTCTTCAGCAACCGTCATGAAAGCGCGCATCTGCTGCAGTTTATCCATGGCTTTAGAAGATTATTTCTATAAATGAAATAAAGAAATACAAATATAGCGTATTCAACCGATATGTGGAATTTGGCAAGGTAGCCTGCATCAACAACGGAGACAGAACGATGGGACACAGGTTTGCGGCAATAGCCTTCACGGATGGCATCAGGGAGCAACAGCGATTGGCAGGCAGTCGCGCTGGATACAGCGCAATGGAATCAGGTCCCGACTATAACCATGTACTCACTGCGCGCGAGGCAGAATTTATTGCCGAGCGGGACAGCATGTACATGGCCAGTGTCAGCGAAACCGGCTGGCCGTACCTGCAGCACAGGGGTGGTCCAAGGGGTTTTGTAAACATCCTTGATGAGCGAACACTCGCCTTTGTGGACTATGCCGGTAACCGTCAGTACGTGAGCACGGGCAACTTCCAGGCGAACGATCGCGTCGCACTTTTCTTCATGGATTATCCGAACCGCAGGCGACTGAAGCTGCTGGGTCGGGTTCATGTGGCTGAACTTGATGCGACTTCCCCTGCGCTTGAGACTTCCGACTACCCCGCGGTGGGTGAGCGACTGATAACGATCACGGTTGAGGCATTCGACTGGAATTGTCCGCAGCACATCACGCCAAGATTTACAGCAGATGAAATGCCAGCCTCAAGAATTGAACAGCAGCAGGTGAATGCAATTGTTCAAGCGGGGCTGGGTGAATACGGTTCAGGTCCCCTTAGTTTAACGGTCAGCGGCATGCGCCAGCTGACACCCACTATCCGATCCTATGAGTTGAGGTCGCCTGATGGTACTGATCTCCCCCTCGTTGAACCAGGAAGTCACATCCGTGTACCAGTTGTTACTGCTGGTGGCGTTGCGATTGAGCGGGAGTATTCCATTTCATCCAACACGTCCGACAGGACCAGATGGGAGATCGCCGTGCGTTATGAGCCGGAAGGCGAAGGCGGGTCAGCTGCAGTACATGAAAAGTTTATGCTGGGCACTCGTCTTAATGTCGACTCGCCAGCCAACCAGTTTCCGCTTCACGACACAGGTGAGCCCGCTGTACTGATCGCGGGTGGCATCGGTATTACGCCAATCCGGTCAATGGCATATCAACTGGCTGACCGGCGCGCAGCTTTTACGTTGCACTATGCAGGCAGGGCCCGGGATGAGATGGCGTACCTCGACGAACTGGAGGTGGGTTTCCCGGACCGGGTTGTCCCATATGCAGCTGCAGAGAATGAGCGAATGGATCTTGAGGCGCTCCTCAAGGGCGCGCCGAGTGATGCCATCTTCTATGTCTGCGGGCCCTATCGCCTGACTCACGCGGTGCTCGAAGCCGCTGCTCAAAACAACATCGCGCGCGATCGCGTGCGTTTTGAACTGTTCAGGTAATCGTGACGCAACACTACTTAACTAAAACAGGAGACAGTAATGACAAACAGAACACTCTTCCAACATCCCCTCTCAGGCCATTCACACCGGGTTCGACTTTTTCTTTCGATCCTCGGACTGGACGCTGACGTTGTTGATGTAGACCTGGCATCAGGTGAACACAAACAGCCGGCCTTCCTTGAAAAGAACCACTTCGGGCAGGTGCCCGTGTTGATTGATGGCGAGCTGACGCTCTCTGATTCAAACGCGATTCTCACCTACCTGGCGAGGCGCTATGACAATTCGGGAACATGGTTCCCTGAAGACCCGCGGACCCAGGCGGAGGTTCAGAAGTTCCTGTCTATCGCTGCCGGTCAGGTGGCTTCAGGACCTGCTGCCGCCCGACTGGTCAACGTGTTTGGCGCAGCGCTTGACCACGAGCGAGCGAAAACGATTGCCGATCAGATCTTGCAGTTGTTTGAACAACACCTGGGGGGCCGACGCTGGCTTGTTGGCGATGAGGCTACTGTCGCTGATCTTGCCAACTACGCGTACATCGCACATGCACCAGAAGGTGATGTATCGCTCGCGGCATACCCGGGCGTGAGGGCGTGGCTTGCCCGTGTTGAGGCATTACCAGGATTTGTACCCATGCAAGCTACGCCTGTCGGGCTTGCTGCATAAAAAAGGAGATCAAAATGAATAGTCTTTATCGTGTGCTTGAGAAAATCCGCGCGCTTTTCAGTGGCAAAACCCAATCCGCTGTTCAGTGTTGCTGTAATTACGCAGACAACTACTACGGCGATCTTGCCTGTGCCAGTACGGCGGCAGATCTGGGGCAGCGATGTCACCAGCCTGGTTTGATGCGTTGATGTGTCGGCTGACTGGCGGGTTGCTCCGCCAGTCAGTGTTAACCTGATGGGAAGATCGTGATCACTCTTATCGTTGATCACCATGAGCAGACTGACCTGATTGCGGAGCCACCTTTCCTGCAGAACGGATGGTCACTTATCCGGCATTCAGCACAATTCACGACCAGCTCAGCCCCGGGTGGTGCCGGTTTTGTTAACGTAAATGTTCTTATCGGAGATCACACCTATGGACGGAACCCTTAATCGCCTGATGGGCCCACTCTTGGTTGTCCTTGTACTGGTATGTGCTTACCAGACCTGGCAGATCACACAGCTGAAAAGTGAACAGAACCGGCAGGCGGCTGAACTGCTGAATGCCAATCTTGCCAACTGTATTGATCGGGCTAACCAGGCCTTGATAAACGAAGTGCCTGCGGCATTGCTTGCCAACCAGCTCCTCGATGATTCAGCAGAAGTGGCGGCCTATCTTGATGCATTTGATCCTCGCAGTTACCAGGTAAGCGCAGTACACGGCATCGGTAGTTTCTATCTCGACGAACAGAAAGACGCGATCAAGGATGTCCTGCGACAGGGACATATCTGGGAGCCACTGGTTGTTGCCCAGATCATGAAGTATGCAAGACCCGGCACGGTTGCCATTGATGCAGGTGCACACATTGGCAGTCACACCTTGATGTTATCGCGTCACGTTGGCCCGAATGGTCGGGTGTATGCGTTTGAGCCCCAGCGGAAAGTCTACCGTGAGCTCTACTACAACATGCAGCTGAATAGCGCAGATAACGTCCGCCCACTACGTGTGGCCGTCGGGGACACAAGTGGTGTGATCGAGATGGACCCCACGCTGGAAGGAAACGAAGGCGGTACGCACGTTGGATCTGGCGGTGACAAGGCGGAACTGCGCACCATCGACAGTTTTGGTTTTACCAATGTGTCGCTGATAAAGATCGATGTCGAACATATGGAAGACCAGGTTATCGATGGCGCCCGCCAGACCATTTTGGACAATCGACCTGCCATCCTGGTTGAGATCCAGGGAGGCTACGATTACGACAAGGTATCCGAGGAGCGTCGTGCCAAGATAGATCACACCATTAATAAACTGGTGGAACTTGGCTACGGCGTAACCAGGTTCAGCGGGTATGATTACCTGGCACTGCCTGTCGAAGACAGATCATGACGAACACACACACCACAGCCGCCATCTACTACAATTTCCTCGAAGGCGCGAAGCGCACTGAACCGGGGGAGGATGTCAGGGAGCTTGAGCGCGCGGCTGATTACATTGCGATATTGAGGAAATGGCGCAACCATTGCCCGGCAGGCCTGATCGATGAGACAGGCAAGGTTCGTCACATCTTTACGCGGGTGAAAGGCGTAGAGGACCCGGTGCGGAAGGTCAGCCAGGTGCTCGAGGCGATTCCCGAGGCCCGTGCTGAGCTTGATCGCGCCGTGGCGGCGCAGGAAGCGCTCTCAAAGATTGGCAGGGATCGTGTTGAGCTGCCTATCAATAACGCACGGCTGCTTGATGATGCCTCCCTTGATACAAACGGTTTCAAACTGTTATCGCATATTTCTCGCGTGACCGACTGGGATGACAACCAGCAGATAACCGACGTCTATTATGACGAGATGTGTGAGGTAGCAACGCAGCTCACCGGGGCGAAGTATGCGTTCAGCAACAATCACCTACGGCGTCAATCAGAGCCTGGTGATGGTGGCAGTGCACTGGCGAAGTTGATGGCGCAGTCGCAGGGACCTGTCCGGGGTGCACACAACGATTTCACCGAAAGTTATGGTGAAGGCATCATCAACACCATCGCAGCGGATGGCCTGCCACATACCCAGACTTTTGGCCTGACCGAACCCATGCTAGAAGCTGGTTTGACCGCGGATGAGTTGAGGGAAAGCCGGTTGATGGTCATCAACACCTGGCGCTCGGTGGCTGACGAGCCCGCTCTTAAATCACCCCTCGCGATTGCAGACTGTCGTACCGTGCCGACGACAAGCCTTCGCCGGATGCTAATCGGCAAAGTACCAAGTGGCTCACCCAGGGGTGGCATCGAAGTTTTCACAGCGGTGCATGACCCTGCGCATACCTGGTATTACTACCCAGGCATGACCCGGGACGAAGTACTGCTATGGAAAGGTTACGACTCTGCTGAGATGCCGCTCAGGCCACCTTTGCATTGCGCTTTTGAAGACCCTGCCACACCAATAGATGCGCCAGAGAGAAAAAGCGTGGAAGTGAGGGTGCTCTGCGTGATCCCCAAGGACTAATCAAGGCTAGCTACTGCTTACCAGCTTTGAGGCCTTCTGGCCTTTGCATCTGTGTCTGCGCAGCGATTGCACTTTCCAGCACGGACGCAACCGGTTCTTCCGGCAACGATGATCGTCTCGTCTCGAGAGATACGTGTATCAGCATCTGCTCTGCAGTTGCCAGTGTGTGACCATCCGCGGCCAGCAGTTCGTGATACAGGTGCAGTTTTTTGCCACCACCCTCGATGATCCTGCTTTCCACCCTGATGGTGTCGCCGGCGTTAGCTTCGTCGATGTGATTGATGATGTTTTCAACCGTGAAATAGCTGTTGCCGGCTTCAATGTATGTGCTGTCACAGCCGAGCAGGATAAGGAACCGGTCGCAGGCTTTACTGACCACTTCGAGGTAGTGGGTTTCGTTCATATGCCCGTTGTAATCCAGCCAGTCGAGCGGTACCACTCGGTTGGCGGTTTCAACAGGTCCACTCCAGTCGACATCTTCCTGTGTCCTGAGGCGGGCATCGTGCTGGTTGAGCAGAGCGCCTGCACCCCAATCCTGTCCTTTCAGCGCTCGCATGATGGCAACCAGGTTGTTATCGCGCAGCCTTTCCAGTTCTCTAATGGAGTGATTACCTGATTGCGCATCGGATTGTGCTGCAATCTTTTTGGTAAGCGCAGCATCAAGATCTGGCACATCGGTCAGGCGACTCCAGGGCCATGCCAGGGCAGGGGCGAACTGGGCAATAAAGTGTTCCATGCCTGCTTCACCACCCGCGGTTCGATAGGTTTCAAAGAGACCCATCTGTGCCCAGCGAATACCGAATGAATATCGCATGATGTCGTCGATCTCTTCGGTCGTGGCGTAATCGTCCTTGATCAACCACAGTGCTTCACGCCATACGGCTTCAAGCAGTCGATCACCTATATGTGCATCGATCTCCTTCTTTATTTGTACAGGCTTCATCCCGGCAGCAGTAAGCAGATGCATTGCCCGTGCAACGATGTCATCGCTTACGTCCGGATGTCTCACGACTTCAACAAGCGGCAGCAGGTAGACGGGATTGTATGGATGGGCGACCAGTATCTGGCCCGGGTTGGCAGCACCGTCAGCGAGTTCAGATGGCTTGAACCCTGAAGTTGAAGACGCAATAACTGCGCCCGCAGGTGCAGCCGCCTGAATTTCTCCGAGAACGGATTGCTTGATCTCGAGTCGCTCTGGCACGGACTCCTGTATCCAGTCGGCGCCATCAACCGCATCCGCAATACTGGCTGCGAAAGTCAGCTCACCTTCAGGCGGGAGCTTTTGATTGTAGAGACCGGGGAGTGATCTTCTTGCGTTGGCGAGGACTTCATTGATCTTGCGTTCAGCTTCCGGGTCCGGGTCCGAAACCCGAACATCCCAGCCATTCAACAGGAAGCGGGCAGCCCAGCCACCGCCGATGACGCCGCCGCCGATAATCGCAGCGGTATGTTTATCTGCAGCCATTGATGTGTTCTTTATCGCGGTGCGCGCTTGGTCAACCCGAGCTTCTGGCGTACCTGCTCCGGTCCGATCACGCTCGCACCCATTGATTCAATAATCGTGACAGCCCGCTCAACCAGTTGTTCGTTTGTTGCAAGCACGCCGCGATCAAGCCAGAGGTTATCTTCGAGACCGACGCGCACATTACCGCCGGCCAGCACGGCCGCGGCAACATAGGCCATCTGGTCTTTACCAAGACTGAATCCAGACCATGCCCAATCCGAAGGGATGTTGTTGACCATCGCCATGAAAGTATTCAGATCGTTCGGTGCACCCCAGGGCACACCCATGCAGAGCTGAACCATGGCGGGATTGTTGATGACGCCTTCATCGACGAGCTGCTTGGCAAACCAGAGATGCCCGGTGTCGAACGCTTCGATTTCTATCTTGACGTCGAGCTCGGTCATCATCGATCCCATGGCACGCAGGATGCCGGGGGTGTTTGTCATGACGTAGTCAGCCTCGGCAAAGTTCATCGTGCCGCAGTCGAGGGTACAGATTTCGGGCAGGCAGTCGGCGACGTGCTCAACACGTTCGCTGGCACCGACCATGTCAGTGCCATTTGAATCGAGCGGCAGGGGTGACTCCGGCGGGCCAAAGATAACATCGCCCCCCATGCCGGCTGTCAGGTTGATCACCACGTCTGTTGCAGAATCACGAATGCGTTCTGTTACCTCACGGTAGAGGCGAGGGTCCCGACCCGGCGCACCAGTTTCGGGGTCACGGACATGACAGTGCACGACGGCAGCACCTGCTTTTGCAGCTGCGATTGCACTATCTGCGATCTGTTCCGGGGAGCGGGGCACGTGAGGTGAGCGATCCTGCGTCCCGCCAGAACCAGTGACGGCGCAGGTGATGAAAACTTCTTTGTTCATTTCGAGTGGCATGGCGATCTCCCCCTCCTGTTTTGCGGCGATATTATCTCGTTACACGGGTAGCGTAGATGTCCAAAGACGACAGTATTCCAGCGCAATACTGGAAAATTTACAGGCTGTTGTTCACCGCCCGCAGCCAGGCCACTGTTTCTTCTTCCCGGTTACTGCTTTCCTCTGCCGTTGTGCCGTAGGCACGGTTGGCCGAGAGTTTCACGATGACGCTGTTTTTCGTCGGATTTACGTATACAAACTGGTTGTACACACCGATAGCGGAAAACTCACCTTCATCGCCAGCGGGTATCCACCACTGGTAACCATAACCCAGCGGAAACACATGGCCGCCTACAATGACGTTACCCTGTTGCAGGTGCTCGGCGTCTGAGCGAATGCTGAGATTCACCCAGTCCGCGGGTACGATCTGCTGGTCCTGCCATTTGCCGCCAAGTCGGTACAGTTCCCCGATTTTTGCGTAGTCCTTTGCGGTGAGATTCAGGCCGCCGAGCGCCATCTCCGTGCCTTCTGCATCGAGAATCCAGAATCCCGGGTTTTCGAAACCAAGCGGGTTGCAGATTTTTTCCTGCATGTATTCTGAAAGGGTCGTGCCGGTGACCTCGCTTAGGAGCAGCCCAAGGACCTGCGTGTCCGCGGAGTTGTACTGGCAGAGCGTACCTGGTTCTGTTGCCGGCCTGATGCCGCGAACAAATTCCCGCAGGCTGCCGTGTCCGCCCATCACCGGGCCAAGTCGGTTCACGTCGGAAGATGGATCACTGTAGTCCTCGTTCCAATCTGCACCGGATGACATCTGCAGGATATGGCGAATGCTGACGCCCTCGTAACCGGAACCCTTGAGGTCAGGAAGATACTTATCCGCCCTGTCGACCGCCGAACTGATCAGCTTCTCTTCGATGGCGATACCGATCATTGCAGAAACAAAACTTTTTGCGACGGACCAGGAGGTCCAGGGTACATCCGGGCCACCGTTTAAGTAGTACGACTCCGCCCGTATCTCACCATCCACGAGGACAAGCACAGCCATCGTGTCTGTCTCGTTTAGAAAAGCGCTCGAGTCCCGCTGTGCACCAGCGTATTCAAAACTGTCCGGCAGTGAGGCTGGAGTGCCCTCCGGGAATGGCTGGGGTTCTGGTGCCGCTGACAGTCTGCGCACGGGATAAAAGGCATCCATGCGGCAGAAGTTTTCATGCTGCGGCTGGCCGCTGTACAGCTGTGGTCTGTCAGTACTCATGATCCAGGCAACTCAACAAAACCCAGCTGCAGGAACAGGGTCATGTAATCTGTCAGTCCCCGCTGGCGGGTAATCCTTTCGTTTTTCACCGTCAGGATTGTCACGTCGCGGAACTCAACGTGCTCACCGGTGTTGGGATTGTTACCAGAGATCGTCAGTCGTACGATGACCTCGTCACCGGCTTCGATCAGTTCGTCAATACGCTCAGCGTAACCGGGCAGGTCCTCGCGTACTTTTCGTGCGAGTGCAGCAACGCCCGGCAGGCCTTCGCCCCAATCGGTCATGGGGTAGTCCGCCTGGAAGTCCTCTGAATAAAACTCGCCAACCCTGTCAGCTTCGCCATCGCTCCAGATGACCTGGCAGGCTTCGCGTACTACTTCAGCGGGTGAAGCCATAGATGTGTTCCTTCTTGTTTGTTTTCTATGTTTTGTTACTAGTTGCAGCGATCAGGGAACGATGCCCTTACCACGCAGTGCTTCGATATCAGCCTCGCCAAGACCCAGCTCAGCCAATACTTCTTCCGTGTGTTCACCCAGGAGTGGTGGCATGCGTCGCCGTGCATCCTGCGGCGTTGCGTGAAATTGTGCGGCCGGTCGCGCCTGCCAGTACTTGCCCGCAGTTGGGTGATTGAACTCCATGATGGATTCATTGTGCTTGATCTGTGGATCTTCAAAGATCTCCTCCAGTTCAAGAATCCTGCCGCCCGGCACCTCGTTCTCGACCATCTTCTCCAGCAACTCTTCGGTGCTTATGGCGCGAATGGCATCGTCCATCAATGCACCGAGGGCCTCGCCATTCTCCGGCACCATGCGCGCCTCGGTGGTCGCGAATCTTGGATCCTCTATCCATTCCGGGTGACCAAGTGCACGGAACAGACCCTCGGTTTCAACCTGAGACGCGACGAAATAGATGATCTGGCCATCCTTGGTATGCCAGAGCCGATAGGTTTCGTATAGCGCTGCGCCGAGGAGTTCGTCTGTGTTTTCGAACGTGTGGCGGATCATGCCGTCCGGCCAGAAAAAGGCGAGCGACGAATCGATCATCGGGATTTCAATAAGCTGGCCGCCAGCACCACGATCGCGTGCGAAGAGTGCAGCAGTGATAGCTTGTGCTGCCGTATACGAAGTGGACTTGTCACAGACAATGTTGCGGACAAGATCGCGGATAGGGATTTCCTGGCTCATCTGGATGCCAGCGTGCCCTGTCAGTCCCTGGATAATCGGGTCGTAAACACGTCGGTCTGAATAGGGCCCGGTTGGCCCGAAACCCGAGATGGAACAGTAGATGAGGTCAGGGTTGATCTTGCGGAGTGTCTCTTCGCCAAGGTCGTTGCGCTCGGCTGCACCCGGTCGCCAGTTCTGCACAAACACGTCTGCCTCTGCCACCAGCCAGTGGACCAGTTCAACACCTTCCGGTTTTGTGATGTCGACGGCGATGCCACGCTTGTTGCGATTGCAGTTGACGAACAGTGAAGTGAGGCCACCTTTTTCGAAGTTTGGCAGCCTGACCACCTCGCCGATGCCAGGTGGTTCAATCTTGATCACGTCGGCACCCTGGTCGGCCAGTATCATGGTTGCAAGTGGTCCCGATACGACCGCGGAAACGTCAACAACTTTGATTCCCTCTAGTGGACCCGGCATCTGTTACTCCTCATCAGCATTATTTTGATGGCCAATGTATCGGGTCCGGCGGAAATGCACAAAGGTTTCAAAGTGCGTCTTCATCAAATGTGCCGATGATCGTTCGGTTCGACAAGTAGAAGCGAAGGTGGCTGAAAACAGTCAGTCAAAAGATGCTTGCTGTTGCGGTGCTTCTGAGTTGGCGAAAGGTCGCGGAAGGAGATCCCTCCGCTTCGGTCGGGATGACGTGAACGGGGAGGTCAGCTAAGCCCTGACGTCATGCCAACGGCTGCGGCGCGGAGGCATCTAGCTCCTCGCGATTAGTTCTGGAACGCAGGCGAGCCTTCGACTGTTCGACCCACGCTCGCCCTACGTTCCCTTTTCAACGAAAGGTACCACTCAACCAGTATCAGGTTCGGCACCCACGATATCCATGCGGTAACCGGATAGCTTTCTTCGAAGGGGATGCCGTTGGCGCCAAACAGACCAAGGTAGATTCGTAGTGTTACCGCGCCAAAGGCCATGGCGTAGTTACGCATCATCCATTCCTGGTGGGCCTGCACGTTGCCGCCGCGAATTGCTGTGTAGGCGCGGATGCTGCTGAACAGCCACAAGACGGCGAGCGTGCCAAAGCCGTAGTGTGCAACAAGACCGCCATCCGAAACCGGCGCCAGTATCAGCCCGCCGATACCGCCGATAATCGCAAAGGACAGGTAGATGCGACCCAGCCACCGATGCAGGGCAGGGTAGTTGCGCCTGATTGCTGCAAAGAACTGCAGACCGCCAATTAACAACACGGTACCACCACCAATGACGTGCATGGTGGAAGGCACGATGAGTTCATCAAAGCGCATGTGAAAAGAAGGATCGCCCGTAAATCGCAACTGGAAGCCATAGGCGTAAAGGCCTATGGCGATGCTCATTAACGTCATGACCACGAGCGAGGAGGTTTGCAGCAGGCTGCGGGTGTTCTGGCTCATTTGCTATCTCCAATCTTGACGGTGACAAGATTTGATTTGCAGATTCTGCGCTTTTATTTTGACAGTGTCAACATTACGTTTAAGATGCATCTCGATGAGCAGTAAGACTTCCTATCACCACGGCGATCTCTACAGCGCGCTACTTGCATCCGGGGAAACTGTGCTGGCCGAAAACGGCCTGCGAGGCTTCACCTTGCGTGAATGCGCGCGTCGTGCCGGTGTTTCCCACGCGGCGCCTAAACATCACTTTGGCGATGTCAGCGGGTTTCTTTCCGCTATTGCTGCAAGAGGATATGAACGCCTGACCGAAAGGCTGGAAGGTGAGTTGGCAGGTGCCAGTAACCTCGAGGAAGAGTTCCTTGCGACGACGGTTGCTTACGTGGGCTTTGCAGAGGATTATCCGGAGCACTTCCGGATTATGTTTCGCGCGGACCTGATTGAAATGCAATCGCCGGTCGTGATGGAAGCAGCTACTGGCGCTTTCACTGTCCTGACCAATGTCATCCGGCGTCAGCGCGGCAAACCGGAAGCATCGCGGGTCGATGTGTTTGAAGGTTCAGCCGTGCAGGAGGTTGGCCCGGACATTCTCATCGGATGGAGCCACATACATGGTTTTGCTCACCTGATGCTTGAGGATCGGCTGGGTAATCCTGATGAATCCACTCGCCTGGAGATGATGAGAGGATCTGCCAAGCGCCTCTCGGCACTGATCACATCGGGATAACGGCGATATTCCTGAAGCGGGCTTCCCCTTCGAGAAATCGTTGGATCGCAATAAAGCCACCTGCAAGCGCCGGCTGTTCCAGCGATGAAACCAGGAAGTCATTCAGGTAGGCGTCAATTCGATCCGGTCTCACAGAAATCCTGTAGCGGTTCCATTGGCCCAGTGTATCGATGCGTGTGAAGGGCCTGACGTGCGTAACGATTGCCCCGGTACGATAATTCTGGTTCGGATGGTTGTCCCAGATGTTGATTTCGTAGCAGGTGACAGGGGAGATGTCAGCTTCATCCTGGCAGTGTACAAAAAGCCCAGAGTTGATTGATTCGTCTACATCAAACTCAACGATGAAGTCATAGGACGTGTGCTCCACGTCCATGACGATGTAGCCGTCACCACCTGTCGCGATGATCGTTCCCTCATTGGAAGCCCAGTCTGCGTCACCCACGCTGCGCCAACCTGAAAGTGGGTTAGTCATAAGCGTCGAACAACCAGCGGCGGTCAGCAACAACAGCGCAAAAAGTTTCTTCATGATCGGTTCTCCTGGGCGCCATCCAATGGCAGTGAATGGGATTGTTTGATTGCGCGCAGGCTGAAGGAGGATTCAACGTGGGCGATACCGGGAAACTTCAGGATTTCAAGCATCACAAGATCAGCAAAATGATCCATGTCCCTTGCAACTACTTTCATAAGGAAGTCGAAGCCGCCGCTCATCGCATGACACTCGACGATATGTGGTTCATCAGCAACACATTCATGGAATTCGCTGCGGTCGCGATCGGGCTGCTGTTCCATTCGGACGCTGACAAAGGCGGTCACCGGCAATCCAATTGCGCGCTGATCGAGCAGGGCAACATAACGTTGAATGGTCCCGGCCTCTTCAAGTTGCTTCACTCTCCGGAAAGTTGGAGATTCTGATAACCCGACAGCTTCTGAGAGCTGCACGTTTGATATGCGTCCGTCTTCCTGCAATGACTTAAGAATCTGGCGTTCAGTTGCGTCCATTTAACGGTAAACACTAAATATTTAAATAATTTTAGAAGAATACCCCTATTGGTCGGTCTTTGTAAGCAAGAAAAGAGAAATCTTGCGCGAACCCTTGGTTAAGATTCCTGACATCTAATCACGAAAAAGGGTACGCGATCATGGATAACCCAATGGGACTCGACGGTTTCGAGTTTGTTGAATTCTCAGCACCGGTACCAGGTGTACTGGAACCGGTATTCACGCAGCTTGGCTTTCTCAAGGTTGCTGAGCATCGCTCCAAGCACGTACACCTGTGGCGACAGGGTGATATCAATTTCATCATCAACTATGAGCCGCGTAGCGTGGCCTTTTATCACGCAGAAGAGCACGGCCCCTGTGCCTGTGGTCTTGCCTTTCGTGTGAAAGATTCCCAGTACGCGTATCAGCGTGCGATCGACCTTGGTGCACAACCACTCGATATTCCAACAGGCCCGATGGAGTTACGTCTCCCGGCGATCCGGGGCATTGGCGGCGCGCCGCTCTACCTGATCGACCGATACGAGCAGGGCAGCAGCATCTACGATATCGACTTCAAGTACCTGCCTGGTGTTGATCCGTATCCCGCGGGCATGGGCTTCGAGGTCATCGATCACCTGACCCACAATGTCTATCGTGGACGCATGGACTATTGGGCAGGTTTTTATGAGAAGTACTTCAACTTCCGCGAAATTCGTCATTTCGATATCCAGGGTGAACAGACCGGACTCTTGTCACGTGCGATGACGGCGCCGGATAACAAGATCAGGATTCCGCTCAATGAGGAAGGTCGCGGCAGCGGCGAAGGACAGATTGAAGAGTACCTGCTCCAGTACAACGGTGAAGGTATCCAGCACATCGCGTTTGCCTGCCAGAACCTGCCTGCAGTGATTGATCGCCTCGACCAGGCCGGTGTCCGGTTCATGACGCCCCCGCCTGAAACCTATTACGACATGCTGGCAGAAAGACTGCCGGGTCACGGTGAAGCAGTTGATGAACTGCAGGCCAGGGGCATCCTGCTTGACGGCACAATCGAAAATGGCGAGCCCCGCTTGCTGTTGCAGATCTTCTCTGAAACGATGGTTGGACCTATCTTCTTTGAGTTTATCGAGAGGAAAGGTGACGAGGGCTTTGGTGAAGGCAACTTCAAGGCGTTGTTTGAATCAATGGAACGAGACCAATTGAGACGAGGTGCATTGGAGGCAACAGGGTGAACATCAAACGAATCCATCATGTCGCGTATCGGTGCCGGGACGCGAAAGAAACGGTGAACTTCTACCGTGATGTGCTGGGTATGGACTTCAAGCTGGCTATTGCAGAAAACCAGGTGCCGTCCACCGGGGAGCCTGATCCCTACATGCATGTCTTCATGGATGCAGGGATGGGTAACGTACTGGCGTTCTTTGAGTTGCCAACCAAGCCTGACATGGATCGGGACCGAAATACCCCGGAATGGGTTCAGCATATTGCGTTCGAGGTTAGTGATTTCGATGAGCTGATGGCCTGCAAATCAAGGCTGGAAGAAGCGGGTGTAGAAGTGCTTGGCCCGACCAACCATGGCATCTTTGACTCCATCTACTTCTTTGATCCGAATGGTCACCGGCTAGAGCTGGCTGCCAACAAAGGAACCGAGGCGCAACTGTAGGAATTGAAGAGCGTGGCAGATGATATGCTGGAAGAGTGGTCAGAGACGCGGCAGGCGCCGCGTCATGCTGACTGGTTGCACAGCCTGGATTAGAGGTAATTACGAAAGGTCTGCTATTGGCGCGATGAAAGCAGGTCGATCCGTTGCCGTCTTTACTCGAATCTCACCGTTCGGTGCGTTCATGAGCAGGTCAACGATCTCGGCTGCCATGACCTCTGTTGGCATCATGTTGAACTCAGGTCGCTTGTAGTCGTCAGGTACGATCTGGGTATCGACAACACCGGGGCAGATTGCATTCACTCTCACGTTTGACCCTTCGTTGGCAGCAGAGACAGCGCGCGTAAAGCCGACAAGCGCGTACTTGGTCGCGGTGTACATGGGGTCAACTGGAACGACACTTAATCCAGCGGTTGACGCGGTAATCGTCACGCCCCCACCTTTCTCGCGCATGAGCGGCAGCACCGTCTTAACGCCGTGAAAGACACCATCAAGGTTAACGCCGACTATCTTTCGGTACTGGTCTTCAGTCACATCTTCAATGGCGAGGAACGGATCGCCGGTTGGCACGGTCATGATACCGGCGTTGAGGTGCACGTAGTCAGGCACGCCTAAAGCTTCTACGCATTGCTGAACCGCTGTTTCGACGCTGGATAAACTGGTCACATCACATTGAATGAACGTGCCACTGATCTCCTCGGCGAGTGCACTGCCCGCTGCCTCATTAATGTCACAAACGGCAACGCTCACGCCTTGGTCTGCAAGACCTCGACATACTGCTGCGCCTATTCCTGTGGAGGCGCCCGTTACCAGGGCAATTTTGTCCGCCATCTTTTGCTCCTTTCTTTCGTAACAGAGTATGGCGTAATCAGAGCGGAGATTGCAGCCCTTCCAGAAGGGTTAGCAGTTCTTCTCGCGCTGTTTTAATCGAATAGGTTTTTGGATCAGCCAGGTAAAGTTGAGTCAGCCCACGCAATACCGCCAGGATGATGGCGGCGGTTTCACGAACCTTGAGGTTTGCTCGCAGCTCACCGTTGTCAACTCCTTGCTGGAGGAGGTTACCAACAGCGCGAATTGTTTGCTTGTTGAAGTCAGCGATTTCGCTTTGCATTTCAGGAACCGCGCCCATTGACTCACCCATCACGAGGTACAGCGCCCGAATCTTGATATTGTTTTTGCTGAGTCTGCGCAAGAAGACTTCAACATAACGCTGCAGGCCTTCGACCACACTCTCTGTTTTGGACACCTGGGTCATCGATTCCCTGGTGAAGTCGCGATAAATTTCATTCAAAACCTCGCGCAGCAACGCTTCCTTTGAGCCGTACCGGTTGCTGATCAATCCGCCCGTGTAGCCTGCTTTGTTGCCTATCTCGTTGAGCGTGGTTCGGACAAACCCCTGCGCGGCGAAGAGCTCAATTGCGGCTTCAATTATCTTTTTGTGTGATTCGGCCTTGCGTTCAGCCTGGGTTCGTCGCACTGCATTACTTGTCATGGCTATAACCCAGGAGCCTCATCGTCCAGGCCCATCAACACGCGTCCGGCGAGTTCCATCACGGTCTCCGACACCATCATGTGCTGGGAGGCAACATGAACGTCTCTGAAGTGACGTTGCAGGCAGGAAGATTCGAATACAGAGCTACCGCCTACCATCGTGTACATGCGATCAATGACGTTCACAGCAGTATTCATCGCATGAACGTTCGCGGTCCTGAGGTTCAGTCGATCGGTGATGTCGGGATCCCTCGTTTGTACCTTCTCCCAGACTTCATCCACTGTGCCATAGAGCAGGGCGCGAGCTGCGCGTAGCTCCGTGTAGTGAATGGCAAGGTCCTTGTGCAGGACAGGTCTTTGCGACAGGGTCCGACGACTCCCCTGAGGGGTCTTCTCTTTGGCCAGCTCGATCACTTCTTCGAGCGCTGCCTTTGCCATGCCCAGTGCGATCGCGCCACAAGGCGTCGACAGGATACCAAAGCGGGGAAAGCGGAAGATCGGTTCGTTCTTATAACTGTTTGCCCGGGAAAGAGAGCCCATGCGGTCAGCTGGCAACCATACATTTTCGGCGATGTAGTCGCTCGAACCCGTACCCTTCAAGCCTGATACATGCCAGTTGTCCTGGATGTCGATTTCTTCCGGTTTGAAGACCGCGCGGTTAACAGCGGTCGCATCGGTGATGGGATTACCTTCACCATCAATTTCAGTAAGCGCGCCGCATATCCACTGTGCGTTGTGGCAACTTGACCCCCAGCGCCAGTGACCATTGATGAGGTAGCCGTCTATGCCATCGCGTTGTTCATAAACCGCTGTGCCACTTGGGGCGAAAACGCTGCTGACGATGACATTGGGGTCGCTGGAGATTGCATCACGTGTTTCTTCAGGTAACGACGCAATGTGCATGTGCGATGTGTAGCAGATAAAGGTGCACCAGGCGGCGGAGCCATTGCCGGTGGCAAGTGTTTCAACAATTTCGAGTGCTGCGCGTGGTCCAACGTTAAGCCCGCCTGAAACCTCAGGACCACAAGCCCGGTAAAGGCCGGCTGCAGCAAGTCGGTTGGCCAGCTCTTGTGGCAGGAAACGGTTGTCATCTATCTCCTGGCTGCGTTGTTTCAGTTCAGGAACAAAGTCATTGGCGATTTTGACAAGTGGATGCATGTAACAAGGCTCAGATAATGGGTGTTCGCCGCAGTGTGCGGGGTTCTTCTTTTGCAAAGGGTAAACGCGCGTGCGCCACCAGCATGTTATTCCAGACGATCAGGTCATCGGGTTGCCAGTGATGTTTGTAAGTGCTGATTTCATCAGCATGTGATTCACCATATTCGGAGAGTGACTGGTACAACGCGATACCTTCATCCCGGTCGATACCATCAAAGTCGATCGTGCTCTGTGAGAGCAGCAGTGCTTTTTCACCTGACTGATCGTCGGTCCAGACAAACGGTTTGGTATCTGTTGGAGAGCCCGGAGTTGGATCGGTGTCCCAGTCCCGGTATTCACGCGCGGCAAGCTTCACGTGATCATAGAGATGCTTGCACTTGATCCTGTCCACTTGCGACCGCATGTCTTCGGGCAGCGCCTCATAGAAAGCAATTGCACTGCGGAAATGCGTCTCACTGCCTGACGCTGGTATCTCAATACCGTAGAGCATCAGTGCCCTGAGTGGCGGGTTGTAGAACAGGTGATCGTGATGGAAGTTAATGGCACCTTTGCCGAGCACACCGTCCGCGCGAACGTTTGATACGTACTGCATGCCGGGATTCTTTGACGCGCCGGGGGCACCTGCACGATCAGTGATTTCTCCTATGGCGTTGGCAAGTGCGGTCTGATGTTTTTCCTCAAAGCCACTGACACGAGTTTTAAACAAATGATGTTCATCAAACAGCGCGGCAACATCTGCAAGTATGTTCTCGTCTAGAAAATCATCAGCATCAAGCCCGCTGATTTCGACGCCAAGGCCGCAGGATAAGGGGGTAACGGTCATGCTGGTCATATTCGTTTTTCTCCAGGAGGGGTGAGATCCGGGAACTCTTTTTTCAGGATCACAGATACGTCGTGAACTGCCTCAATGCAGGCTTGCCATGAAGGCCCGCGGGGAGTGAAGTTGAGATAACGCGCGCCTGCTTCGATGTAAGGAGCCAGGAATTCGGCGATATGTTCGGCAGTTCCATAAGGGGAGTACTTCTCAAACTTCTCAAAAGGGATTCGGTACATTTCTTCCATACCAGCCGCAACGTGCCCGCGTGCTTCTTTTTCGTTTGCGCCCGTGCCGAACCAGAATTGAAGACCGTGATGCCATTGCGGAGAACGACCAGCTTCTGCCGCGTGATCGTTTAACTCATTCAATACCGCCTCGTAACGGGTAGGGGAGCACCACAGACCCAGCCAGCCATCACCCTGGCGACCGGTCCTGCGAATCGCCGCGTCGGAGCGGCCGCCAATCACCAGAGGAATCGCTGGGGCTGGTGCAGGAACAATTAACGCATCTTCGTAGCTGAAGAACTCGCAGTCGTAGCTGCCAGGTTCTCCACTCATCAGGCCTCGCAGTGCAGCAAGAGAGTGGTTGGTGTGTGCGCCGCGCTTTTTCGGGTCCACACCGCAGATCTCAAGTTCATGCGGGTCTTCGCCACCAATGCCAATACCAAGAACAATGCGACCGGGTGCCGAGGCAGAAAGAGAAGCCAGCTGCCGGGCAACTGGAACAGGGTGCCTTAACGCAAGCAGATAAACGCCAACGAGGATCTTGTAGTTGTGCCCCATGGCAGCAAGTGTTGCTGCGTTGATCAGGCCATCCATGCCCATGCCTGTGTGGAAGCTGATGTGATCGGCGATAAACAGATGATCAATTGCCGCCGCCTGGATCTGCTCGAGCAGTGAAAGCCGTTCGGACAGTGGGCCGTCAACCAGGTAGGGCGATCCAACTGTGCCAATGGAAAGTGGCAGGGATAGGGTCATGAAGTAACCCTGCGGGCAATCTCGGCATAGTTATCCAGCACAGGTAGTACTTTGTCCCTGCCCCTGGAAGGTATACCCATGATGACCCTGTCTGCGCCAGCTTCTGCATAGGCTTCAGCCTGGGTAGGGTCAAGCAACAGTACGGTCACGTTCATATCGCTGCGATTCTCGGCAGCAGCCTTGTCTTTGAATTCCCGAATACGCGCAGGCAGATCAGGAACATCGGAGCGAGGTAGCCAGCCATCTGCATAACGAAATGCGCGATTGAATGCTCCGGGATAGGTTCCACCAACCAGCACAGGGGGATTAGGTTTCTGGCGTGGTTTTGGCCAGGCGTCCATCGGACCAAAGTTAACGAACTCGCTGCTGAATTCGGGTACATCTTCACGCCAGATGTTCTGCATGGCTTCAACACGATCGCGCATGATTTTGAAACGGCGACTCGGATCTGTGGTGCCATGATTCGCCATTTCTTCTTCGTTCCAGCCAGCGCCGATACCCAGGATGAAGCGACCGTCCGAGATAACATCAAGACTCGCCACAATCTTGGCTGTCTGGATTGGATCGCGTTGGATGATCAGGCATATGCCAGTGCCAAGCAGAACCGAGGATGGAACTGTCGCGGCGGTGGCAAGGTAGATGAAAGGATCCATAGCCTCGTAGTACATGCGTGGCAGCTCACGATCCGTTGATTTCGGCATATGCGAGTGTTCTGCAATGAAAAGCAAATCAAGACCACGTGACTCGAGTTCAGGAATCAGCTCCGGGCCTGCGATGGTTTGTTCAGTTGCAAAGAGTAAAGTGCCAACTTTCATGAGTTATCCTTTTGTAGTGCTGCGAAAATCAGTTGTGGTGTAGTCCGGGTTCTACTCCCTGTGCGTCGATTTCCCGCAACATCGCTTCGAAATGAGGTCGCAGGCGATCGACTGTGCCCTTGTGAGTCGCGATGTAAAATCTGTTATCTCGTATGCCCTGCAAGGCGACGTCAGCAACCTGTCCAGGCGTGATGGCCATTGCTTCAAGGCGGGGTGACAAACCGGTTTTGACAGGTTCGTCCTGGGAACCCAATTTCTCCGGTCTCGTCTGGGCGGAATAGTTCGCGATGGGGGTATCGATGAGACCCGGGCAAAGGAGGGAAACACCGATCCCGGACTCCTTCAGCTGATGGCGTAGTTCTTCCCCGTAGCCAACCACCGCAAACTTGCTGGGTGAATATGCGCCTAATGGCATATGACCTCTGACCATGACGCCGCCCATGGAAGCAGTGATCATGATGTGTGCGTCGGGACTGTTTTTTATCATGTCGTCAAAGCAGGTATCGATGGTCCTGATAACACCCATGACATTCACCGAGAATGCGAAGTCCCAGTCGTTGTCATCGTGATGGGTAACGGGACCGAGTGGCGGCGCAATGCCTGCGTTTGCACAGACGATGTTTAAGGTACCAAGCTGAGCATGGATTTGATTGAGCATCTCGGCGAGTGACTCCCGATCAGTGACGTCGACCTGATATGCCTTAGCCATGTCGCTATCTTCGTTGCACATCGCTGCGGTATCTTCTGCGCGTTTGATATCGATATCAGCAACGGCAACCCTGGCCCCGTCGCGAGCAAATGAGAGAGAGTTCTCGCCCTATACCACCACCGCCGCCAGTGATCAGGACGATTTTGTTATTGAAGTCTTGCAATGTAGACCTCGTCAGTCAATTAAGTTAGTTTACGACCACTAACTAACATAATGCCATATTGATCAGTAATTTGTTTAGGTAATGCCATGAGCAAGATAAGTGTTTGTCTGACGTTTGACTTTGATGCCATCTCAATCTGGGTTGGTCCCAAGAAGACCAAGTCGCCCAACCTGATATCGAGGGGCGAATTTGGTGGCAAGGTCGGTGCCGAGCGCATGCTGCGTCTGCTGGATGACGAAGGTATACCTAGTACATGGTTCATGCCTGGGCACACCATCGAGACCTTCCCCGGCATCTGCAAAGAGATTGCAGATTCAGGACACGAGATCGGTTATCACGGCTACTGCCATGAGGGACCATCTTCCAAGCGCCCGTTTGAGGAGGAGCAGGGCATCCTGCTGCGCAGCATGGAGTGCATCGAGAAAATCGCGGGCAAGCCACCGGTCGGACAACGTTTGCCAGGAGGCAATCTCGGTGAGCGGTGGACACGACTGTTGATGGAAAATGGCTTCATTTATGACAGTTCGATGGCGCCCAACGATTTTGCGCCGGTTTACCATCGCCTCGGTGATGTGCCAAATACAGAACAGGCCTATGAATTCGGCCCTGAAGTAGACCTCGTGATCCTGCCTTTTGACTGGAACATGGATGATGCGCCTTACTTCAGCTACGAGCCTGGATCAGGCAGGCCAGGCCTTCGTTCACCGGCGGAAGTCCTCGAGATCTGGAAAGACGAATTCGATTACCTGCACAGCCGCGTTGGCGAGGGTGTATACGTCCTGACCATGCACCCGCAGACCACAGGAAAGGGTTCACGCATGTTGATGCTGGAGCGCCTGATCGCCTACATCAAGGAACACGATGGTATCGAGTTCAAATCACTCAGTACGGTAGCTGAAGAATTTCGTGCTGCGAATCCACTAGCCGCGTAAGGAAACCTCATGGCGAACTATTTTGATCTGACAGGTAAGGTGGCGCTTGTCACTGGCGGCAGTCGTGGCATTGGACTCGCCATCGCAGATGGGCTTGCTGCCGCGGGTTCTGATGTCGTGATCTGGGATATCGATAAAGATCGTAACCAGTCAGCAGTCGACTCACTCGAGAAACATGGCACAAGGGTTAACGCACAACTTGTTGATGTCTCCAGTGAAATCGCTGTGGTTACAGCAATGACTGACCTGCTCTCTGCGATGGGGCGATTGGATACGGTTGTTGCCAATGCGGGCATCAGCCTTCATGCCGGTCAGTTTCTCAATATCGATATCGAAGATTTTCGTCGTACTACTGCGGTCAACCAGGAAGGCTGGTTGTTTACCGTACGTGAAGCACTTAAACACATGAAGGAGCGGGCTGAAGCGGGTGATCCCGGCGGATCTATCATTGGTCAATCCAGCCTGCAGGCGCTGCACGGTTCACCAGGTGGCCAATCATACGCCGCCAGTAAAGGTGCGGTGCTCGCCATGGTAAAAAGTATTGCCGTTGAGTTTGGGCGTTACGAGGTCAGGGCGAACGCTATCATGCCAGGGTTCATCAAGACGGATATGAACAAACGCAATCATGACAACGTTGCGTTGAATGAAAAGGTGATCAAGCGCGTTCCGATCAGGCGTTGGGGAACGCCGGATGACATTGCCGGGCTCGCGGTTTACCTTGCGTCAGACGCAGCGAGATATCATACGGGTACCGCTATTGAGTTGGACGGCGGCTACTCGGCGCTCTGATAGAAATTGACCTACAGCAACGATTTTCTACGTGCCTGTCCGAATTGGTTGTGTGAGCCTTTGAGATGTACTTGCTGCTAAGTATTTATCTGTTCCCGACTGATATTAGTGTGACACCGCGATTTGCTTTGAGTGTGTAACTGGGCCAATCTCTGCCGGTACTTTTAGGGGTAAGTTGTTTTATGGGATCTGTGTGGTCAGCTCGATTCAAGAAAAAATGGATTGTCGTCTTGTTTGTGGTTTTCTCGTCAGCCTCAGTGAATGCGGAATCACTTAAGATCTCGTTGTCGCAAGATGCGTTTGACGCTTTGAGACAAACGCCGATTCTCTCGAAGGTTAAGGCAGCCATTAACGATGCATCTTATGCAATGGAATGGGTGGCGCTACCGGCTGCAGAAGTCCCGACCAGGGCAGCTAATGGTGATTTTGATGGTACGTTCGGGAGCATAAATGTGGGATCTCCGGCGCTGAAAACGCTCACTCAGGTGCCTCATGTGGTGTTTCGACAAGGTCTGCACCCTGTGGTGCTGGAGGGACAGTCCTGCCCGGCCACGCTTGATGAACTCAAAACGATGAAACTCCAAGGTGTTGAGCACTTTGATATGTTCGATGCTGCGGAGAAACGTTTAAGACAGCCTATACCGCGGTTAGGAACGCTGCCTGAGCTGCTCGAATCTCTAAAAAGCGGGGATACCGAGGTAACCATAACATTCGACTACACAGTGCCGGGGGTTGAAGCCAGTTTTGATATCGACCTGAAGCTGTGCTCAGACGTGAGGATCAAGTCGTATCAATATTATGTTTATCTGCACCAGAGACATGCTGACAAGATTGCCAGCGTGAATGCTGCATTGCAGGCTAATCTTCGATGACCTGTTCCGTTTTGATTTAGTACGCCTGCTTCCTGAAGTTTTTGAAGGGAGTAGGGATATTCTGGATGTCTCGGATGACCGCGGGCGTGAGTGTGCCGGGCATATCATAGGAAGCACTGTCCGATACCGCGTCCATATTCCCTCCAAATTGACTGGCGATTTCATCAGCAATTACATCGTGCTTGCCAATAGCGGCGAACAGCTCGACAACATCGTCGGAGACCTCGCGCGACATATCGTCCCATTGATCAGTCTTCGACATGTGGTTGAGTTTTTCACCCAGATCCAATAAATCATGTTGTTCAAAGACGGGCCAGTAAGCACGCGTTGAGCCATAGAATGCAATGCGTGAGCGAACAAACTCTATCTGCTTTTCCAGCTCTTCGTCGGACGCGCCGGTTGCAATAAAACCTGCTGCACTGATCAGAAACTCCTGCCTGGATCTATCGCCTCGCGCAAACCCCGTCTCCAACTCTGGCAGGACCACATTCTGGAAATACTTCCTGGTGCAGAAACCATGCAGGCGTACACCGTCGTAGTGCTCCCCGGCGAGCCTCAGCATACCGGGTCCAACTGCACCCAGGGTGACCGGCGGTGGTGAATAAGGAGACGCTTCCGGCACGAAGTTGGGCGTCATGAGTGTGAAACGATAGTGTTCACCCTCAAAATTCAAAGGCTCGTCGTTTTTCCAACAAGCCCAAATCGCTCGAAGCGCAAGAACATACTCCTTCATCCGCGGAGCAGGAGCAGACCATGGGACGCTGAAGCGTCGTTCATTATGACCCTTTACCTGTGGACCAATACCAAGAACAAAACGCCCTTTGCTGGCAAGCTGAATGTCCCAGGCCAAATTGGCGGTAATCATCGGACTCCTTGGGAAGGCAATGGCTACGCCCGTGCCCAAGTTCAGTCGAGATGTCTGCGTTGCTGCAACAGCTAGTGGCAAGTAGGGGTCGTGACGGTTCTCCTGGGTCAGGACGGCGTCATAACCAGCAGATTCGATACGTTGTGCCTCGGAAGCCACTCTCAACAGGTCGTTCTGGATAAGGGTTGTGGTTATTTGCATGGATCTGAGTAATCGCAACAGTAATGGCAGTGTAGTTGATCCATTGACAGGTAAATAGAGAGGGTGCTCTACTAATTTGGGCGCGTGGCTTTACCCTTAGTGGAGGAGATTCAATTGACTAAAGTGACGATCAATCAACAAGATTCCTGCCAGGTCATTACCCTTGATAACCCCGAAGTTAAGAACGCCATCAATGAAGAGATGCAGCTTGAACTTGCTGAGGCCCTGAACAACGCCTCAGCTGATATTGGGGTCAGGTCTGTTGTGCTAACGGGTAAAGGAAATGTGTTCTGTTCTGGCGCTGACACCCGTCGTATCGCCAGCAAGGAAGGAGTATTTGAAGGGACCTCAGCGCCGAGGACACGTCATGGCTATACCCATGGTGTGCAGGTCATGTCGAAAGCATTTTACAACTGCGAAGTCCCTATCATCGCTGCGGTTAACGGGCCAGCGATTGGTTTGGGATTTGATCTGACAACTCAATGTGACATCAGAATAGCGTCAGAAAATGCTCTGTTCTCGGAGGCTTTTGTCACGTTTGGATTGATTCCAGGCGACGGCGGTTTCTGGTACTTGCCGCGAATTGTGGGGTACTCACGTGCGGTCGAAATGACTATTACCGGCGAACGTGTAGATGCATCAACAGCTGAGAAATGGGGACTTGTTTCGAGAGTAGTAGCCAAGGGCAAAGCGCTTGAGGCAGCGCTTGAACTTGCAGCGTCTATCTCTAAAAGGCCGCCGCAGACCGTGCGTTTATCGAAAAAGCTGATTCGCGATGCTGAGCACCTTTCCTTTCATGATGCACTTGATCTCGGCGCGATGGCCCAGGCGGTGTTGACGGGTTCAGAGG
The DNA here is from genome assembly GCA_963921285.3 of Pseudomonadales bacterium. GTDB lineage: Bacteria > Pseudomonadota > Gammaproteobacteria > Pseudomonadales > Azotimanducaceae > UBA9659. The sequence continues at coordinate 1,617,379 of CAWUFD020000015.1, read as the reverse complement.
ATCAGGCAGAAGCGGCTGCAGCCATGCGTGAGCGCCGTGATGGAGACTTTACAGGTACCTGAGGCAAATTTTTTTCGATTCCTGATCAGCCGGTGGAATCATCAACTCACATTGTTACAGGAGTTAGCGTAAATGCAGTACGTGGTTACAGGTGGTTCTTCAGGTGTTGGGGCTGCGCTTGTGTCTAGATTGACAGCAATTGGTCATAATGTAGTTAACCTTGACGTGCAATCTCCCAAGGATGAGTTAGACGGATGTGCGTTCCAGCAGGTTGATTTGTCAGACCCGAACGCGATTGCAGCAGCGGTGAAAACGCTGCCTGCTGCGCTGGATGGGCTCGCCAATGTTGCCGGTATAGCGCGTGCATCAGATCCGTCGCTTGTCATTGCGGTAAATTTTCTTGCACCGCGATTGCTTGCCGAGTTGCTGAGCCAGCGCATTCGATCGGGTGGTAGCGTCGTTAATGTGTCGTCCATCGCGGGTTGGGACTGGCAGGCGAGGCTGGACAGGATTTCGCCATTGCTAACGACTGCGTCTTTCGAGGCCGGTAGGCAGTGGTCGCAGGATAACGCCGAGGTTCTGGCCAGGGATCCATACACCTTCTCCAAGCGATGTTTGTCAGCATGGTCAGCGAAGCGGGCACAGACTTTTAAGGAGACAGGTGTCCGTACTAACTGCATCAGCCCGGGTGCCATTGATACACCCCTGCATCCTCAATTCAAGGAGCTCATGGGTGAGGCACACGCCCAGTGGGAACTTGAACAAGTGGGCAGGATGGCATCACCGGGGGATATTGCCCAGGTACTGGATATGCTGTTGACCAGTGAGGTGGATTGGCTAAACGGTGCTGATCTGCCTGTAGATGGTGGATACACGGCTGGGCGCGCGTCTGGCTGGATTGATTTCAATGAGTCGCCAGCGATGCAGGCAATCCGGGCGAAGAAAGGGTGATCGACAACCGGTGCTTTGCTGATCTACACGCTTTGGCGACACGTGGCAGTCGAACTGGATTTGGGGTCTTGAGCAGATCACCATCTGTTCGTTAAATTTGCGGCACGGCCTTGAATCGATGTTTTTCGATTTAGCTTGCGACAAGATTCAATAGTTTGGCACGCGGCTTTGCAGGTGTCCTGGCCAACCTCACCTCGCGACCTGCTGAGTTAACACCCGAGCACGGAAAATGAGCGAGGTCGGCGCTAGCTTTGCCTGAGGCTAGTTGATTAAGGGAAGGCCAACCAAAGCCGTGCTTTTCTCATACAACTGACTTGCCAGAGCTTTGTCTTTAGCATTCGGGTTCGGTGACTCCATAGGCCAACCGCCTCCACGGTGTGCTTTCTCCGGGTACAGAATGCTGGTCTGGGAGTAGTACTCGCCTGAGTGATTCGGTGCATCATCATCAAGCAGGCAGTGCAGTGTTGTCTGTGCACCATCTTGTGAATCCATCAGTCCAAGCATGCCACTGAAGGGCCGCATCAGTACGTTCTGGATCCACACTGGCATGACGTGCTGGGCGAGATTCGACCGGACCCAGCCAGGATGCACCGAATAACTCGTTACACCTGAGTCTTTTAAGCGCTCAGACAATTCAAGTGCGTGCAATACATTGGCTAGTTTTGCCTGGGTGTATGCGATGTTCTTGTCGTAAGGGCGGTTCTCGAAATTTGGATCGTCCAGGTCTATCGTGCCAGCTTCCTTTGCTGAGCCGACATGCAAAACGCTGGATACGCAGACGATTCGTGCTGGTGCGGAAGCCTTCAGCGTCTCCAGCAATAGCTCGGTGATATAGAAATGACCGAGATGACAGACACCAAACTGAGTCTCAAAACCATCTACTGTCTTTCCTTCAGGACAGGCCATTACACCTGCGTTGTTGACGAGGCCGTGGAGAGATGAGTGTTTGGCCTTGAATGCTTCCACAAACGATTTGCACGATTCGAGGTTGCCCAGATCAAGTTCCATGACCTCAATCGATCCTTTCCCGCTGAAATCGGCTATTGCCTCAATACCCGCATCTACTCGCCTGCAGGCTGAGACAACGTGCGCACCCTGGCTCGCAAGTTGTTTTGCGGTGGCAAGACCCACACCTGAATTAGCGCCGGTAACAATATAGGTTTTACCCGTCAGGTCCTTTTGTAATAGCCCAGGGTTACATCGGATGGGTGGTTGCATCAGGCTGCCTCTCCTTTAACGATTTGAATCTGCTGTGCGACGGTTTCCTGCTTGATGTCAGTGCTCATCTGGATGCGGTCGATGATGTCGCCAAAGCGTGATTTGAGCGTGCGGGCTGCATCGAGCGGCTCACCAACAGCGGCGAAAGTCTCCAGCATCTCATCAGTGACGCCGTCACCGAGTTGGTCCCATTTGCCTTCTTTGGTCAGCTGACGCTGGCCCGGCTGGAAGTCTCCCCAACCGTGCACGTCAAGTACTCCTTGATAGGCAGGTGTTGAAGCGTAAAAACCGATCCGGTATTTGATCGCTTTGCGCGCCGCTTCCATTTGCTCCTCGGTTTCCCCGGTTGCGACAAACACGGGGTACTGAATCTCGAAGTCATCTAGTGACTTGCCACGCTCGGCGAGTACTTCGGTGATGTTAGGCAGCATGACATCACGAAGATACGCCTCGGTGCAGAACGGGTGGATGATGACACCGTCAGCGACACGCGCGGCTGTTCGAATCATGTGTGGACCAACCGCCGCTAACATGATCTTTGGACGACCGTGTTCAGTATTCTTGGGTGAGAACTCTGGAGTCATCAGTGTGTGCTTGTAGTACTCGCCCTCGTAAGCGAGCGGTGCCCCGTCATACCATGTGTCGAAGATGGCATTGATTGACTCGATCAGTTCGCGCATTTGCTTTGCTGGCTTGTGCCAGGGCATGGAAAAACGTTTCGTAATGTGGGCTCTTATCTGAGAGCCAATCCCCAGCGTGAAGCGACCATTCGACATCGCGTTCAGGTCATGAGCGGTATTGGCGAGCGTCATCGGACTGCGTGCAAATGCGACTGCAATAGACGTGCGAAGTTCGAGGCTGCTGGTTTCTCGAGCGACGACAGCCAGTGGCAGAAAAGGGTCGTGTGAAATTTCTGCAATTGTTACGGCATCAAAGCCGGTATCTTCCAGAAACTTCGCCCGTTTTACTGCTCTGTCCATATCAGCGATGTCGCCATGGCTGAACATTCCATCAATTTTCATTGGTTTATCCTTCTTCTTTAAACCAGGCCAAGTTTTTCAGCGTGCTTGGCCAAATAGACTGCCATTTTTTCTGCCTCGGCCTCTGGGATAACGTCGACCAGTCTTTGAATCTGGTCGCCCTGGAACCAGGCTTGTTCGAGCATTTCAAAGGCAAGTGGCTCCTCGCCTGGCAGTTCGTAGTGAATAGTTCCAGGGACCTTGATGTAGTCCTCTGTCGCTTCAACCTTGTCCTGGTGGACTTCGATAACGCGCTTTACCGGAAAGGTTCGATCGAATGCATCCAGTGACTCTTTAAACTGTGCCAGCACAGCGTCACGACCTTCTACTCGACCACCTCTGGGTGCTTCGTAGACGGCGTCCTCAGTAAAGAACTCGGCGATTGGGCCCCATTCATCTGAGTCGAAGGCGATTTCGAACGCTTCAAAGTACTCTTTGTATCTTTTTTCAATGGTCATGCTTGAACCCTAAAATAGAGTGAATGCTCTACTATACTTCCGAAGACTCCCTTGGACAATAGAAAATGCTATGTAATTTTTTCAAAAAAAGATAAAAATAGAGCAGAAAATCTAATAACCAATGCATTGGCGGCAGGCTTAGGTCAGGGCGGCCCCTCTGAGTTGAGAGCCATAGAGCACCAGCAAGAAAAGGGTATATTCCCCTTGCTGGGCGTAATCTCATAGATAGGTGATTGATATGAAACTGATAGAAGGTATGGGGCCGAACCCACGCGCGGTACGCTAGTTTCTGCTGGAAAAAGGGCTGGATATGCCGCGTGAAGAACTGGATGTTGTTGCAGGGGAAAACAGACAGCCCGGCTATACCGACCGAAACCCCGCTGGCCAGCTGCCAGCGCTGGAATTGGATGATGGGTCCATCGTCAGTGAGACGGTTGCGATCTTTGAGTACCTTGACGAGGTTAATCCCGAAAATCCGCTGGTGGGCGGGACGCCGGAAGAGCGTGCAGAGACGCGCATGTGGCAACGTAGAGTTGAACTTGGAATCACAGAACATCTGTACAACGGCTTCCGCTATTCAGAAGGATTGCCGCTGTTTGAGGGGCGAATGCGCTGCCTGCCGGAAGCAGCAGATGGGTTGAAAGCCAAGGTCCAGGATGGGCTTGTATGGCTTGACCAGGAACTCACCGGAAAGGACTGGATAGTCGGACCCCGATTTACGGTTGCTGACATTATCCTCGCAAGCGCATTGGATTTTGGGAGTAGCGTTGGTCAGCCCCTTGATCCCGGGTTGAAAAACCTTGGCAGTTGGTGGGGCAGGATTGAAAGCAGGCCCGCATTCGAAGGTAGCATCCACCGGAACGCAGGTGCGACCGGAATGCGCGCCTAGATCACGTCGTCAGAGTTGATCCCAGGCCGGTCTGCGTTGCTCAAAGGCAGTAAAGTTCGGGCGCCAGGCGTCGCTGCATGCCGGGTCCAGTGACCCCACGTGGAAGAAGAACAGCTTCGGCATTGCAGATGTCGTCTTGTAGAGCGGTGAACCACATTCACCACAGAATGCTGTATCGACAACACTTTCCTCGTGCTGGATCTGGTAAACCTTTGGTTCACCTCTCCAGGTGACGCTATCTTTTGTAACCCCCATGGATCTCGCATGTCCGGCACCGGTGATCTTCTGGCATTCCTCGCAGTGGCAGGTCAGCTGCATCCTCTCGTCCGGCGTGCCGTTGATTTCATAGGTGATTTTTCCACAGAGGCAGCTACCTTTATATTTAGCCATGCTGTGTTCCTCTCCTTACCATTTCAACACTGACTGTGCCGCGGGACGTTCCCGGTAACGTGTATCCCAGGCTCTTAGCAGGGGGCGTTCGCCGAAAACATCGGCTTCGATGAAACGCATGAACTGGAGCGAAGCCTGTAGCGTGCAGTCTGCGATCGAAACCCGTTCTCCCAGAAAGAGTGGTCTGCCGTCACTAAGAAGATTTTCGAGATAGTCCAATGGTGCCTGCATCTGGCCCAACAGTTGCTCGGCTTTCACCGGATCAGCGGGCCAGCCGAGCGGGGAGTTCACTGCGTGCCCGTAGCCTCCCATGGGGCCGGCGATTCTGAGGTCGACAATTCTCTCTATGTCACGCGCATGTCCTTTCTCCTCAGCAGAGCCGCAAATGAGCGCATTATCAGGAAACTTGTCTTCGAGATACTGAATGATGGCAAGCGATTCCAGGATGTAGGTGCCGTCATCGAGTTCCAGGGCGGGTAGTGTGCCAAACGGATTTCTAGCCAGGTGTTCGGGTTGTCGGTTCTCGCGTTTTACCGTGTTAACGGTAATCTGCTCGATACCCATGTCTGTGCCAAGTTCCGCGCGCTCGGCGATGTAGAGCATGACCTTGGTAGGGTTGGGTGCAAGGGCGACTTTATAAAGTTTCATCGTGTAGTTCCTGTTCTCTTCTCTGCCTGAACGTTAGAAGTCTTTGACGAGATCAACGATCTCTTCCAGCAGCTCGAAGCGAGCAGGGCCCAGCGGACCTGCTCCATCAAGCCCTAGTTTCAGTGTTGTTACACCCGCTTCCTGATATTTCTTCAATCGAGTTTTGACCATATCCCGTGTACCCAACACCTGGAATTCGGTGACCATCGCGTCCGGAACGCGTTTTGCTGCTTCTTCTCTTTTACCTTCAATCCAGAGCGACTGGATAGCGCGTGCGTCCTCTTCGTATCCGGCTCGTTTGAATGCGTCGTTGTAGAAGTTGGTGTCCTTGGAGCCCATACCTCCCATATTGAAGGCGACAGCGGGGCGGCGCTTGTCGATCATCGCATCGACATCATCACCAAATTCGACTCTTACAGACACGCATAGATCAACGTCTTCAATACTGCGGCCGCCTTTTTCTGCACCCTCTTGAATATAGGATAGGTGCGCTTCCGGATGATCAGGTGAAAAAGAGGTACCGAGCCATCCATTGGCTGCTTCGCCTGTGTACTTAAGGGAATTCGGACCAAGCGTGGCGAGGTAAATTGGCAGGTCTGTCGGATCGTGTGCGATCTTGATTGCTTTGCCTTCGCTGTCAGGTAAGGGCAGCGTGATCGCTTTTCCTTCGTAGTTGACCTTCTCACCACGAAAGATCATGCGGCAGATGTTAACGGTATCGCGAAGGCGCGACAGCGCCGGGTTGTATTTGACACCGTGAAGACCTTCTACTACCTGCGGGCCGCTAGCGCCGAGACCAAGAACAAACCGTCCACCTGTAAGGTCATGTAGTGTCAACGCTGTCATGGCAGTCATCGCCGGTGTTCGCGCCGTGGTCTGCATGATTCCTGTGGCGAGTTTGATGGTCTCTGTTTTGTCTGCAAGGAAAGCGAGTGGCGTTACAGCGTCGCTCCACCAGGCTTCTGCAGAAAACGCCATGTTGCAACCGAGCTTTTCAGCGTGTTGTACCCACTCGGTCATCAGCTTCAGGTTGCCAGGCTGCGCACCTGGAATCTCAATGGCTAGTTTCATATCAGTTTCCGTTGAATTCAGGCTGTCTTTTTTCAGCGAAGGACTTGATGGCCTCCTGGAAGTCGTTTGACCGGGTCAGGTTAACAAGCGACATCAGGACATGATGCGAATGACTTTCAAAATCCTGTACCAGGCCATGCCTGAACAGTCGCTTGGTTTCGGTGATCGCGAGTGGCGCTTTTGCAGCAATCTTATCGGCCCATTCTTTCGCCACGTTAGGTAGGTCAGCGGCCGGTACAACCTGGTTGACCAGTCCGTATTCGAGCGCCTGTTCCGCACTCAGGTTGTCGCCAAGCATGGATATCTCGCAAGCCTTGGCCCAGCCAACGAGGCGAGGTAAATACCAGGTGCCACCACTCTCAGGGATGATGCCCATCCTGGCAAAACCCGGAATGAGTATGGCGTTGTCAGCAATCAGGCGCATGTCACAGCCCATGGCTAGATCCAGCCCATAACCTGCTGTTGCACCGTTGATGGCAGCGATGACGGGTTTGTCCATTCGCTGTAGCGTGACAGTACAGATTTCGCGAGTGGAATGATGGCGGCTGCCAGGACTGGTTAGACGGCCGGTGATCCCTTCACCAGCCGCTGCCTGTTTCATGTCCAGGCCAGAGCAGAAGCCCCTGCCTGCGCCCGTAAAGATGACGACCCTGGTATCAGGATCATCATCGGCCAGTTTCAGCTCGTCATTCAGACGAGTGAGCATTTCCGACGTGATGGCATTCATGGCGTCGGGGCGGTTGAGCCGGATGTATCGAACATGGCCATCCATTTCTGAAACGACGGGATTCTCGCTCATACCTGGCTCCTATCTCTTCAGTGTGATGACTTGTGGGTAGGTGTAGCCCTCGAGACCCTCCTGGCCGAAGTCCGCCCCAAAGCCTGACTGTTTGTGACCACCAAAGGGAACAAACGGAGAGAGATGCAGGAATTCATTGATCCAGACTGTGCCCGTTTCCAATTGTTCTGCGATAGCGACAGCCTGGTCCTCATCTTCCGACCACACGGCACCGGCGAGACCATAGTCGCTGTCGTTGGCCTTTTGCACGACTTCTTCAACTGATGAAAACTTCATCAGTGGCATGACAGGACCAAACTGTTCTTCGGCGACGATCCGGGCATCTTCCGGTGGGTTATCGAGAATGGTCAACGGTACAAAGTAGCCGGGTACGGAAGGATCAGTATCACCACCGAGGAGAAACTGGTATCCCTTGTCCTTTGCGTCCTGGATCAGCTCGCAAACCCGGTTAAATTGACGCTCATTCTGGATGGGGCCAACACCAACACCCTGCTCTGATCCATCACCCACTTTCACTTCTTTTGCGATGGCGACAAGCTCGGCGGCGATCTCATCGTAAACATCTTCATGGATGTAAACGCGCTTGGCGGCAATACATATCTGGCCGGCGTTACTGAAGCTACTCCAGAAGAGGTTCTGCGCCACTGTCTTAACGTCGACGTCAGGCATTACGATAGAAGCGTCGTTGCCGCCGAGTTCAAGCGTGATTCGCTTGAGGTCGCCAGCTGCACTTTCCATGACTTTCTTGCCGGTTGCTGTAGAGCCGGTAAAGCTGATCTTGTCGACACCAGCGTGAGACGTCATAAGCGGTCCCAGCTCGTCTCCTCCGGAAATGATGTTCAGTGTGCCCGCTGGAACAATATCCTTGATCAGTTCAGCAAGTCGCAGGGTAGTGATCGGTGTGAATGGGGAAGGTTTCAACACCATCGTGCATCCGGCTAGCAGAGCGCTGCCCAGCTTCTGTATCGCCATCAGTATTGGGAAATTCCACGGCACAATTGCTGCGACAACACCAACCGGCACACGTCGCAAGCGACTGAGGCGTTCTTCACTGTCTTCCATAATCTGATCGTCAAGATTCAGGGAAGCAGCCCCGCGCAGCCACATCGCCGAGAGGCCAATTTCCTGTGCCGCCTGCTCATGTGGTTTACCCTGCTCTGATGTCAGTGACCGCATGAGGTCTTCAAGATTTGCATCGATCGTGTCGGCTATCTGCATCAGTGCACTGCGCCGATCTTCGATGGGTGTGGCCGACCAGCTTTTGAAAGCTCTTCCTGCTGCTGCAACGGCGTTGTCCAACTCTGTTGTACCGCAGTCAGGAATGCTGCCGATAACGGTTTCGTTGGCAGGGTTTAGTACGTCCAGCGAGCTCGCGGCAGCTACCATTTCGCCATTGATCAGGCACTTGAATTGTTCTGTCATGCTTTTCTCCTTGTTACAGAATGCGGGAGGCGGGTTCGCCCCAGTATTGATCTTTAAGTTTTCGCTTGTAGAGCTTGCCAGCAGGTGAGCGTGGCAGTTCGGGCGTAAAGTCGACGGACTTCGGGCACTTGTAGTGGGCAAGGTTATCTCGCGCGTAACTGAGGATGTCCTGCTCAATGGAGTCATCGGCTTCGACATGCGCTTCGAGCTGCACGATCGCTTTTACTTCTTCGCCCATCTCTTCGTTGGGTACGCCGATGACTGCTACATCAGACACGCTGGGGTGCATGATGATTGTGTCTTCAATCTCCTGTGGGTAAATGTTCACGCCGCCGGAGATGATCATGAAGGTCGCCCGGTCAGTGAGGAAAAGGTAACCCTCGTCATCAACGTAACCAACGTCACCCAGTGCGGACCAGTTGTCGTGCTCTGGATGACGAGAGCTGCGCGTTTTTTCATCGTCGTTGTGGTACGCAAAGGTGGCAACGGGCTGCTCGAAGTAGATAAGCCCTGCTTCACCGTTGGGTAGCTCAGTGCCGTCTTCATCACAGATATGGATTGGACCCATCATCGTTTTGCCAACGGTGCCCGGCCTTTGGCGCCACTCCTGGGGTGAGACGTGGGTAATGCCGTTTAATTCCGAGCCAGCGTAGTATTCGTAGATGACATCACCCCACCAGTCGAGCATTGCTTGCTTGACCTGCCTGGGGCAGGGTGCGGCTGCATGAATCGCGACCTTCATCGTGCCAAGGTCAAACTGGCTGCGATCAATGTCCAGTTTCAGCATTCGGCTGAACATGGTGGGCACCCACTGGCTGTGTGTGACCTGGTATTGATCAATTGCCTGCAGCGCACCCAGTGCGTCAAATTTCGGCATCATGATGACAGTGCCGCCCAAGGATACGGCAGCCAGTGAAAAGCCAAAGGGCGCGGTGTGATAAAGCGGCGCAGGGGACAGGTACACGGTGTCCTGGCCGAAGTTCCAGAGTCCTTTTTGTAGAGCGCCGGGCTGAAAATCCGGGTCCTCAACGGTTTGCTCGGGCAGTGGTCTCAGAATCCCTTTCGGATTGCCTGTTGTGCCGGAGCTGTAGAGCATCGACGCACCAACTGGCTGGTGCGCCAGGGGTTCTGCCGGGTGCTCATTCAGTGCCGAAGCCAGATCTTCAAAGGTGCTGTGGCCTCCGCCGGCGGAAAGTTTGATCGTACATCCTGGGGCGTGACTGCAGACTTCTTCTGCTGAGGCGATCGTTTCGGAGACTACCAGTGCAGCCGCTCCGCAATCATTGACGATATAGCCAGCTTCTTCGGGTGTCAGGTATCGATTGATAGTCGTAATGTATAGGCCTGATCTATTTGTGGCGGCAGCGACGACAAAGTAGTCAACCCGGTTTTCCATAAAGATAGCGACGTGGTCTCCGCGCCGCATGCCTCTTGCGTAAAACAGCTGGGCGAGTTGATTTGATCGGTCATCGAGCTCCCTGAACGTGAGTTGCTCACCTGTGACAGAGTTAATGACGGCAGGTTTGTCTGGTTGAATTTTGCTCCAGTGGCCGGGATACATAGCTGTGCTCTCTATTTTTGTTTTTAGTCTGCTGGTTTCAGTTTGTAGCGAATAGGCTGTGACTTAACGCCGTGGATAAAAGAGGACTTGATCAGTTTGGGTTCTCCAGCGAGTTCAATCATCTCAAGACGTTCAAGGAACTGTTTGAAAAACACTCTTACCTCCATGCGGGCGAGCAGCATGCCGAGGCAGACATGCGGACCACTGCCAAAGGCAATGTGCTTGTTGGGTGATCGCTCGATATCAAACTCAAATGGGTTATCAATCACTGACTCATCTCGACAGCCTGAAGCGTAAAACAGGGCGACCTGATCACCGGCCCTGATGGTTTGTCCGTGGATTTCGTAGTCCGTCGCTGCGGTCCGTGCAAACTGGATCACGGGAACCGTCCAGCGAATGATCTCTTCCGTAGCGAACTTGTTCAGTTCTGGATTTTCCTGCCACTTCTTGAGCTGTTCAGGGTTACGCAACAGGGCCAGCAGACCGCCTGCAATAGAGTTGCGAGTCGTGTCATGGCCTGCGGTTGCGATAATGAGGTAATAGGAAACCGTTTCCATGAGAGGAATAGGCTTGCCATCGATCTTCCCGTTGGCGATATAGGAAGCTAAGGATTCGTTTGGATGCTTCCTTAGTCTTTCCGTCGTTTCGTTGAAGTATTCAAAGATATCCCGGACTGTTGCCAGGAAATCTAGTGGCCACTCACCCCGAGAAAGGTCTTCATCATCACCTGCGAAGAATTCATTGGTCAGCTTTAAGATGATGCCTTCTTCTTCGCGAGGAACATCGAGCAGTTCGCAGATCATGCGGAGCGGGTGATAAACGGCGGCCTTGTTGACGAACTCACACTCCTGCACGCTGCCATCGCCCATCATGTCGTCGAGAATCTCCTTCGTGATTTCTTCCAGGCGACCTTCAAAACTGCTGAGGTTAGATGGCTTAAACCAGGGTTGTACGAGATCGCGATACTTACCATGATCAGGTGCATCCATATGTATCAACGTGCGCATCAGTTCACCGGAACCAAACAGTTCTGCGACAGGCGAGCCTTCCAACACCGCTTGAATTGCGGCCTGCTGTTCCGGGCTCATTTCTTCAGGTGGTGTGGGACGTCGCGACAAAGGGGCAAGGGTTGGGTTGGGGTAGCTCGTGAATACCTCTGCGTTCTTCTCAATCTCGTGGATATCCTCGTTCCTGGTGATTGCCCAGAAGGGCAGGTAATCATCGATGTGGAACATTCGGACGGGATCGTTGTCCCGTAGCCACTTGAAGGCCTCATGGGGAATACCGTGTTCACCATAGTATGAAGTGTCGAGGAGCTGGGATTCCGGAAAGGGAAGAGAAGCCATTAGATCAACCTTACTAAAACAGAGTGTTCACTCTAATAATATGCTAAGCTCCGTTTACCCGTCAAACGTAGCCTCGAAAACGCCATGTACCGGGGCTGGACCGCGGGAGAGATAGTGATATAAAGGTCTGGATCAGGCAGTAGTGATGAAATCGACAGTGGTAGATATAAAGCCGGCATCCCGGCAACAGGCCAGCGCCGCCAAGAATGCAATCTGGGACTTGAAATGGGTTCGTGAACCTCAGCAGGATCGCAGTGCCCGTACACGCGGAAAACTGTTGGATGCGGCGGAGAAATTGCTTGCGAGCGATGGCATACGCGGCGTCACGATCGCCAGTGTCACCAAACTCGCGAACTCATCGAACGGTAGTTTTTACCACTACTTCCAGGACAAGCAGGCTTTGCTCTATGCCGTTGTTGAGCGTAACGCAATTGATATATCTGTGACGGTAACGCGAGGTCTTGACCCTGAAACTTGGGAAGATGTGCCGCTGATTGATATCCTGGAAGGGTTCGTTCGATTCTCTTTGAAGGCCGGGAAGCGCAACATTGGTATTGTCGAGGCCCAGCAACAGCTGGCGCGGGAAGATGAGAACATTGCCGCACGAATCGCCAAGACAAGACGTGAAACCCAGGCGGCGATCATGACCATCATGGAACCGAAACTGTCACAGATCGGACATCCGGATCCCGCAGAGGCATTGGGATTCATATATGACGTCCTCAGGACCATGACGAACCAGCGGCTGCGCAGGATTGCTGAACAGGGCGTCTCGCGCCAAAAGCAATCCGAAGATGCGTTTGTCTATGAACTGCGAGAGATGGCCGCGGCCTACCTCCAGATCAATTCCTGATCAACACTGTTACGTTTTGATGTCGTACCCAGAAACAGGTAGAGTTTCCTTAGTTGATTAATTAGAGTACAAAATCTATTCTTTGCTTTGGGTAAGCCTAACATTATTGTGGCTGGGCCCGGGATGCGTTTCAGTCCGCTCGCTACGCGACAACTTCGCGGCTGAACTATAGCGAACGATTCTGCGCTTGGTATCGCCACATTGGTTCTCATGGGCGCCGCACTGATGTACGGACAGATGGCGAGTGCACAAAAAAATCGGAGTTGAGTTGATGATGAAAACCATAACCTTGCTCGCGGCACTCTTTGTATTAGCAGGCTGTGACGCGATCCCGTTTTCTGGTGGTGCGCTGACAGGTAACCTGACGCCACCACCGGCTGACTGGACCGCAGCCGCATCACCTGATGTTATACAGCTTGAGACCAACCCGGCTGAGCCCTATTCAGTCAAATTGTGGATTATCGGTGTTGGTCCAGATCTTTATGTTCATGCAGGTGCTAATCTCGCAACCTGGGTTGAACATATGCTTGTGGACCCCAATGTCAGGTTGCTGATTGGTGAGAGCCTCTATGAGCTGAAAGCTGAGCGCGTCACTGCTGCGGATGAGTTCAAGTTCTTCGCCGATGCTTATGAGGAGAAATATGGAACGCGACCTCGAAACGAAAACGTTGCGGAAGCCTACCTGTTTAAGTTGTTACCTCGTTAGCAATCAGGCTGTCTGAACAAGCTGATTAACTTGCTGCAGTATCAGTCTCGATATGGGCCAGGCGTGGGTCACTTGGCATCAACCATTCATCACCCATCACCTGTTCAACTCGAAGTTCGGGTGGAATGTTCTCCGTACCGATAATGCGATCAGCCCACTGGTTCCAGTGATAGATGCGCGCTTCCTGGTAGCTGAGCGGCACACCCTCAAAGCCTGTCGATTCCATCGACTTCTGGATCGCTTCACCGAACTGCGTGTCTTCCTGCAGCACCTGGCCAAGTTCCGATCCGTCCGGTGTGGTCCAGATGTTTGGTAGCTGATCAATTGGCATGCTGCCGCCTTCGCCGTTGCCGTGGTACATGGTCCAGACCTCGAACTTGCAGGTACGGATAGACGTTGGCCAGAACAGCAGCGGCGGTATGGTTTGCGCAGATAGCGGTGAAACCCAGTTGGGGAAGAGGCCATAAGACTGCGTACAGGTCTGGCCAATTTCGCTCACCGTGTCGATCGACGGGAACGGGCTGCGGTCGATAGCGGATGGGCGTTCATTAGCCCCGCTGACAGGTTCATGACCGGGGGCTACCATGCGGCCATGCCCATTGGCGTAAAAGTTATTCACGTTGCGTCGGTGATCAAGAATAGGCGCCACAGTGTTCGGGTGGATGTTCGGTACATGGTAAACCTCGGTATTGGCTTCCATGGCGATCTTCCAGTTACAGTTCAGGTCAAAGCTGTGTTTGCTGACCAGCCTGCAGTTTTCAAACTGGAACTCTTCAAGTTCATCAACCACCGGGCCGAGCCAATCCAGCAGCGTTGGTGCATCGGGATCAAAATTCAGGAAGATCAGGTTACCGAAGCGCTCGCACCTGACCGGGATGAGTCCGCGGCAGGACTTATCAAAATCGGCAAAGTCTTCCTGGTCGCGAATTGATATCAGTTCGCCGGTAAGTCCGTAACTCCAGCCATGATATTTGCAGGTCAGAGTGGGGCGCCTGCCACTTTCTTCGGTTACAACAGGTGCGCCACGATGACGGCAGGTGTTGTAGAAAGCATTGATGTTGCCATCACGGTCATGAACGATGATGACGGGCTCGCCTGTGTTCTCCCAGGTGACAAAGCAGCCAGGTTCAGGCAGTTCGTCGATGTGCGCCGCGAACAGCCATGATTTCTTCCAGACGTACTGCTTTTCCAGTTCGTAGAATCGCGGGTCGGTATAACGACCGGACGGTATATCAGGCAGTGTGGGGAAACCGGGTGGTGGTGTCTTGCGAGCTGCCTCGTACTCCATTAACCCTCGAAGCTGCTTGATATATTGGGCGTCCATCATGGGTCTCCTCTAAATGTCGCCAACCTGCTGTGTATACATCTCGTGCCAGTGGCGCAATTTCAACTCGTTGTAGTCAGCCAGGCGGACGTGCTCACGCGCGGTCGCCTTCAGGCCGTCGTAGACGTAGGGCAGATTGCGCAGGTCCTGGTTGAAAATCTTGGTGAGCTGGCCCAGTTCCGATGCCTCGGTGTAGTCATCCTCTGCAGTTAACCAGTGGATCTCCCTGACCGGCGTATATTCGCCGTTCTCGGGAATCGGCGTCAGGTACATGCACTCCATGATGCATTCTTCATGGTTGTCACCGTTTGGCCTGAAGCGATAGTTGATCTGGTTGAAGCAGCCCCATGGGTGCCAGTTTGGGAACACGGTGAAAAAGATCGACGCTGATAGTTCGATGTCGGGAATCTTGTCTGCGATAGAGGGCAAGATATCCGCGAGCATCTGGCGCTGCATTTCTGCACCTGTTGCGCGGGCAGACAGGTTCTTGCCTGCGGCTGCCTGCGCCTTGCGCTTTGCGTCGTTGTTCAGGAGGCGACCACCCGCTGCGGCAGTGTCGAGCTGCAATCCGCCTACCCAATTGCAAAGGTGCGGATTAGCGTCGGTGATTTCACCCTCAATGTATTTTGCATCGACATCAAAGATGCCGGTCTTGCCGTCCTTCTTGGTGAGCTTCACCCTGCCGTCGCCGAGATGTTCGTAGATGTCACCGTTTAATGGGTGACGGACAATTTCCATGCCCTTGTCGACGGGTAGTGGCTCCCAGGGTGGCAGGCCGTTGCCTTCCAGGGCGCCGCATCGAATGGCTCTTGAGTAGTTGCCGAACGCGTCGTACTTGGTGCAGATGTCATGTGCGCCGCCGGTGAGAATCTGCGGGTGTGTCATCAGGACGTGGTAGGACTCCATGAAGGCTTCCTGCACTACTTTCCAGTTTGCCTTGATGACTTTGGCAACGTGCGCGGATTTGTAGCGCCTGGTATAGGGCAGTAATTCAAAATGGGAGTCGAGATCGCCGAGAAAGTCCTCAAGCGGTTCCGCATCGGGATCAGCGTTGATGAAAATGAATCGACCCCAGCGTGCGAGTTTCACCTCGGGCAGGGCTTCTTCCTCGCGTTTGAGACCATTGTAGTCGTAGGCGCAGGGTATCTGCTTCAGTGAACCGTCAAGATTCCAGGCCCAGCCGTGAAAAGGGCATCGCAATTCATCGAGTGCTTTTGCCCGGTCCTCGCGCAGTTTCCTGCCGCGGTGCAGGCAGGCGTTGTAGTAAGCCTTGTACTCGTCTTCGGCAACCCTGACGACGAGGAAGCTCAAGGTGGCAACATCGTAAGGGACACAGTCGCCGACGTTTTCGAAATCATCCTCATGGCAGGCCATCAGCCATGATTTCTTCCAGAGCTTTTCTTTTTCCAGTTCGTGGTAGCGGCGATCGGTGTAGCGGGCTACCGGGACCATTGTTGGCCCCGGTGGCATCGGGTTGTTGCGCTTTAACGCATCGGAGATGTGTTCTTTATTGGTGTCTTCTTCGAGCAGCTTGGTGAAAGCTGCATCCATGGTCCGAACTTCGTTCAGGGCGGCTGCCATGTAAACCTCGTCATGCGTTAAGTACTATCAACGCATAACTGTATTACATTTTTTAGAACGTGTCCTAATTCTGCCTGGAGCCGCTGAATTACCAGCTTTAGCCGATAACTTTGTCCAATGCAGAAGCGAGATGATCCACCGTGCGGTCAACGTTACCCAGTTTCTCAAGCCCGAACAGGCCAAGTCGGAAAGACTGGTAGTCATCACCTTCATCGCATTGCAGTGGTACACCCGCCGCGATCTGCATACCGACGTCCATGAACGCCTTACCGGTCTGGATTGCCGCGTTGTCGGTATAACAGACGACTACGCCGGATGCGCCGAATCCGTCGGCAGCAACACTCTTGAAGCCGCGGTCAGCCAGTAATGACCTGACCTTAGTGCCGAGCTCAATCTGCTGGTTACGCAAGTTTTCGAATCCCATGTTGGCACTTTCCAGCATCGTGTTGCGGAACTGGGTCAGCGAGTCTGTTGGCATGGTTGCATGGTAAGCATGGCCACCGTTCTCATAGGTCTCCATGATCTGGCGCCACTTTTTAAGGTCTGCAGCAAATGAGGTGCTGGTTGTTGATTCCAGCTTTTCGACTGCGTTTGCACTCATCATCACGAGTGCGCTGCAGGGCGAAGCGCTCCAGCCTTTCTGCGGGGCGCTGATCAATACATCTACACCAAGGTCTTTCATATTTGCCCAGAGTGCGCCAGAGGCAATGCAGTCCAGGACAAACATGCCGCCCACCTCATGAGTGGCCTCTGTCACGGCGCGGATGTACTCATCCGGCAGTAGGATACCCGAGGCGGTTTCAACGTGAGGGGCAAACACCATGGCGGGCTTTTCTTCACGAATGGCAGCGCAGACTTCTTCAACCGGCGCTGGTGCAAACGGTGCAAGGGCATCATCACTGGTACGACGCGCTTTCATCACGGTGTGGCTGGATGGAATGCCACCCATCTCGAAAATCTGGGTCCACCTGAAACTGAAGAAACCATTGCGGATGACAAGGCAATGATTACCTGTAGCAAACTGGCGTGCGACAGCTTCCATACCGAAGGTGCCACCACCGGGGACAACGGCAACAGCATCGGCCTGGTAAACCTCTTTCAGCGTGGAAGAAATGTCATTCATCACGTCCTGGAATTTTGAGGACATGTGATTGAGCGACCTGTCGGTGAAGACAACTGAGAATTCAAGTAATCCTTCCGGATCAACTTCCTTCAGTAAGCCGGGCATAGATTTCTCCTGGTTACTTCTTTTTCTTAAATTTGGCGAATGTTTCCTGCATGAGTTCGCGGCCTTCCAGATTCACACCAACGCCGTCGTTGATGATCTTCCAATGTGAATGGCCGAGCTGCTGCAGGGACATGGCGGCACGCAGGGCATTGTAAAAACCCATTGCGTCCTGGGCCTGGTTCACGGACTCCTTCGCGAGCTTTAATCCCATGGAAGGGCGACGGGCAATCTTCTCCGCCATCTCCATCGTGAAATCCATCAGGTTATCGTTGGGCACAACATGGTTAACCATGCCAAGTTCCTTTGCCTCCTGGGCGGAGATCACGTCACCCGTGAACAGCAGTTCCTTGGCTTTTCTTACGCCGAACTCCCACGGATGGCCGAAATACTCGACGCCGTTCACACCCAGCGCGACTACTGGATCTGTGATCCTGGTGTCTTCAGCTGCAATAACAATATCGAACGGCCATACCAGCATCAGGCCGCCAGCGATGACCCAGCCCTGTATTGCGACCACGGTTGGCTTCGGGATGTTGCGCCAGCGCCAGCAGTAACCAAAGAAGAATTCTTCTTCCATCGCCCAGTGACCTTCCTGGCCGGGTGCATCGAAGCCAGCCCAGGTGGTTGCCGGCTTGAACTCATCCATATCAAGATTGCCGCGACCGGCGTGGCCGCTGGAGAAGTCCGGATCATCACCGGCGATAACGATGACCTTTACGTCGGTATCGTGGGCTGCGAGATCCAGTGCGGTATTGAACTCGTGCAGCATTTCCATGGACTGGGCGTTGCGTTTCTCTGGCATCGCAAGCGTTACGCGGGCGACACCTGATTCGGTTGTCTCATACCGAATCGTGTTGAATTCCTGAGTCATAAGTTGATTTCTGGCACCTGAAAAGGGGTGCGAGGTTACCATGTTGCTGGCCTGCCTGCGAAATCCTGGCTGCCAGAGTATCTGCCCGTATCAGAGCACCGTCATGATTTCATCAAGCGGTTTCTTACCGATGTCAGGTACACGGGCATCTTCTTCTGGATAACCCACAACCAGCAGCAGGAATGGACGCTCGGACCGGGGTCGCTGCAGGATCTTGTTCAGGAAACCCATGGGTGAGGGCGTATGGGTCAGGCTGGCAAGACCGGCCTGGTGCAGGGCCGTAATCAACATTCCCGTGGCGATGCCAACCGACTCGGTCGCATAGTAGTGTTTTACCCGCTGACCGTCAGGCAGCTCACCGTAGCGTTGCTGGAAAATTGCAATGAGATAAGGCGCCCGCTCGAGGAACGGTTTGCTGGCGTCGGTGCCAAGTGGCTTCAAGGCATCCAGCCATTCCTGGGGTGCCTTGCCGTTATAGAACTCCTGCTCTTCCTTTTCGGCGGCGATACGAATTTCTTTCTTTACTGCGGGATCTTTCACGACAACAAAATGCCATGGCTGCATGTTGGCACCGGATACGGACGTGCCCGCTACCCGCAGGCAGTTCTCAATCACCTCGATGGGTACCGGGCGGTCGGAGAAGTCCCGGACGGTTCTGCGCCGGCGCATCTGGCCGTACAGGTCTGCGGCAATCTTCTCTGAGTCAGCGCTGTTGATGTAGGAGAAGTCGAGCGGGATGGTGTTTGGTTCGTCTGTCATAACTGTTACTTGGCTATTTTTTGCTACTTCTTAAGCAGCTCCATAATTTCACCGACCGGCGCCATGTCAGCAAGCCAGCCGAAGGTGCCATCATCCGCCATTTCCTTCATGGCGGACAGCATCGGATTTGCTGCAACAAAAGTGAGCGCGCCGCCAATGCTGATGCGGTTTGCACCTGCTGCTGCAAAGTCTGCCAGGCTTGCCGTGGGCACCATGGGTGCGAGCATGTTGAATGGTGTTGAGAGCGAGCCTGTCACCGTTTTAAGGTCGTCGAGACTCCTCACACCTGGGGCGTAAAGGCAGGCGGCACCTGCCGCCTCAAAGGCCTGCAAGCGCTTGATGGTGTCATCCAGGTCGTTAACGCCACGCAGCAGGTTTTCTGCGCGTGCCGTCAGCTGGAATGCAACGTCCAGGCTCATCACAGCCTCTGCAGCTGCCTGGAATCGCTCGACTGCTTCATTGAAATCATAGAGCCGCTTATCGTCGCGATCATAATCCTCGATGGAGCCACCGGCGACGCCCGTTTCAGCGAGCCGCTTGATGTTGGCCTGGACCTCTTCAGCAGTACCCGCAAAGCCGTTTTCGAAATCGGCGTTGATGGGTATATCGGTGGCACTACTCAGTAGTGTGCAGTGGGCAAGTTTTTCCTCAAGGGTTACCTCGCCGTCGCCTTTGCCGAGCGTAAACGCAAAACCCGAACTTGTTGTCGCAAGCGCTTTGAATCCCATGCCCTGCATCATCCTTGCGGAGCCGCAATCCCAGGGGTTGGGGATGATGAAAGTTTCGCTGCCTTCATGCAGTTGTTTGAGTGCTTCACATTTTTCGGCGTGACTGGGCATCGTTGCGCTCCTTAATAATGGCCTCAATTTGAAGTGCCCAAGCATACCTGATTGGGAGAACTGGACTAGCCAGAACAGGACCTCTATAACGTGGGTGGTGATAGTTTTTGTTGGAGCTGCTCGATGACGGAGATAGATCGGACCCAGTACGAAACAACCCTGGATGCGAAACGCCAGCCGCATATCGGTATCTGGCGCGATGAGCACGATGATCTGACCCGGGAATTTTTTCAGTGGGATGTACCCGAGTTGCCTCCCTACGTCAGGGAGGCGATGAACGCGGGGGTTCGTGAAGGCGCGTCAGGGATCAATCTAAGCAATGTCCGCGATCTGCTTGCGCCAGGTTACCTCGATCTGGAAACAGGGCTCGCCCATTGTGAGAACGGGGAAGGCTGCGTCGCCGTCTGGACGGCCTGGCCAGGTACCACCCCCGAGATGATCGACTGGTGGTTCGGCTGGCACATCGCCCGCACGGAGCGCTACAAGTTATGGCATCCGCAGGCACACTACTACACGCAACCGAAATACGACCTGAGTGACGTAGATGGCCTGACCGACCGCGAGAAGTACATCGGCAACACGTCCTGGGTGGATGAGTACATCGGGCCGTTTGCGTCGCGGCTCGCGATCAGTTTTTTTGAACCAGCCGAGATCGGGCTTGATGAAGCATCAATGATTGATGCCGGGTACGGCACCATCGTCTGTGCGCAGACCGCGATGAGCGATAACAATCAGCCCGCAGCACAGTTGATTCATGCAGTGCGGCGAACACCCTGGGGCAGTGAGATGCGTAGCCGCTTCATTCAGCCACCTGGCATCGTTGAAATCATTGGGCCGGCGCTGCTGGATCACTGCTATACCGAGATGACCCATCTTGCGAGTTTCCTGCCGAGGCTGTACGCGAGGGTAAATGTCGAAGTGCCGAAGCAATAAGCTTGAAATGCTAATCATTAAAAGGATTAAAGAGTTTTACTGAGCACTTCTCGAAGTGCCTGGTGTTTCCAGTGACTACGGTCAAATCGTAACAAAGTGCAGTGGCAGCGATTTGTTTATCGATTACGTTTTGTGAATCGAATGCCAGTAGCTGGCCCCAGACTTCCGCTTCAGTCACCGTAAAGTCCAGGATCTTGGATGCGTAGTTGGACAAGACTCGACCCAACCAACCCTCTAGTTTTTTTGCCTGGGTAACGTCGCCGCGATTACGGGCCATGGTGATTCCCTTGCGAATCTCTCCGATGGTGATTGCGCTCAGATAGAGCGGATGTTTTGCTCTCTGAGCAATTCGGAAGAAATCTTGAACACCAGTGTTCGCGTCACGGCCTTTCCTGGCTTCGCTGAGCACATTGGTGTCAACCAGGTACACCTTATCTGCCACTCTCGTCGACACGAGCAAAATCCTCGTCATGCCCGACATTTGGCATCGCAGCAAGGACCTCTGCAAATGTCTTTTTTCGCGAGAGCAGGGCTTCTTCAAGAATCTTCCTGTGAAGTGCCTCAGCACTCAGGTTTTCTTTACCGGCTCGTTCTTTTAGCGCGGTGACAACTCGATCATCAAGGTTTCTTACCAACAGGTTCGCCATGACGTTTCCACGTAAATGCTATCATTGATAGCATATCAAATCTGATAGCCGATAGATCGTCGTTTTTGCCCTGATTTATGTGAGCACTATCCGCACGGAGTATTCAGTTATCAGCTTTGATCAGGCGTGAAGTCACCGTACCTGAGGTCATAGCGCCGCTGACGTTAAGCGCAGTCCGCGCCATATCAATCAACGGCTCAATTGAAATAAGCAGCGCAACCAGGGCAATAGGAAAGCCCAGGGCAGGTAACACCATGAGTGCTGCAAAGGTTGCCCCACCACCGACGCCAGCAACACCGAATGAGGAAATCGCCACGATACCGACGACGGTAGCCATGAATGCAGGGTCCAGCGGGTTGATCCCCATGGTTGGTGCGATCATGGCAGCCAACATCGCCGGATAGATCCCGGCACAGCCGTTCTGTCCGATTGTCGCGCCGAAACTCGCCGAGAAGTTGGCAATCGTCGGATTGTTACCAAGCTGGTTTATCTGTGTATCGATGTTGAGGGGGATGGTGGCCGCAGAGCTTCGCGACGTAAATGCAAACACCAGTACCGGCCAGGTCTTCCTGAAAAAGTCGATGGGGTTAAAACCCGTCAGCATGAGAATTGCAGCATGTACAAAAAACATGATGATGATCGCGACGTACGAGGCAACGAGGAAACCCGCCAGGTTGAGGATGTCGTCGCCGGATGACGTTGCCGACACCTTTGCCATCAACGCCAGCACACCATAAGGCGTCAGCGCGATCACCATTTTGACCAGCTTCAGGATGACGCTCTGGGCCACTTCAACAAAGCCGCGAAACTTCTCACCGTGTTCGGGGCTTTCTTCACCTACCAGCAAACCTGCAATGCCAAGCAGGATACCGAATACCACCACGGCGATGATTGAAGTCGGTCGCAATCCGGCCAGGTCGCTGAAGATATTCTCCGGAATAAAACGCACGATCATTTCGGTGACGCTGAGACCTGCGAGTGTTTCTTCGCGGCTGATGAGGGCTTCAGCCCGGGCGAGTTCCCGCGCACCTTCTGTAAGACCCTCGGCGGAAAGGCCAAATGCACTGGTGATTACAATCCCGACGATAGCGGCAATGGCGGTTGTGCCGACGAGGATGGAAATGACCGACAGGCTTATGGTACCGAGGGATGCCAGTTCCCCCATGCGTACAACTGCAGCAACTATTGATACCAGCACCAGTGGCATGACGATCATTTTCAGCAGGCTGACATACCCGGTGCCGATGACGTTGGTCCAGTCGAGCGTTGCGGTGACTGCCTCTGAGTTCAACCCATAGATGAGTTGCAGGCAAGTGCCGTAAGCAGCACCGATCAACAGTGCTGCCAGCACCCGCCATGACAATGCGATGTCTTTTCTGCCTGCCTGCAGTAGTCCTGCAACCAGCAGAGCGAACACGACGAGGTTAAATGCGGTAAACAAAACTTCAGGCCCGCGTTTCCAAGTCAGGATGTTTTCTATCTGTCATCATGTTGTTGGTTTTGATCGATAAGGATCAGAGTAAGTCTAATTGGTAAAAGTTTGCAATCGACATAGTGGCGGTGGTGTTATTGGTTGCAAGAGCACTTCAACCTTACGAGTGAACCTATGAGTGACGAAGACCAGGAAAAACTGCGCAATCGGATGGGAGTAACCTCAACCGAGGAACTGCTTGCCTTCAATCAGAAAATTATCGACGAGTTTCGTGCTAACGAGGGTAAGTGTGGTGGTCCGTTCGAGGGTAATCCCATGGTATTGATTACCATGACAGGTGCGAAGAGCGGACGCAGTTTGACGAACCCCCTGACCTACCACGCAGACGGCGACGACTGCATCATCATGGCTTCCGCCGGTGGCAGCCCGTCGCATCCTGCCTGGTATTACAATCTTGTGGCACACCCTGGCATCACAGTAGAGCGTGGCTCCGAGAAATATGAAGCCACCGCTGTGCTCACCGAGGGAGATGCGCGAACGGCTGCATTCAAGGGCATGACCGAGGCGATCCCAAGGTTTGGTGATTACCAGGCTGGTGTAGAACGTGAAATCCCCATTTTTAGAATCGTGAGGAAGACATTGTGGTGAAGGCAGCCGTCTCGCTTGTGCTTGTGTTGGCCGTTCTGTCAGCCCAGGCGGATAAAGTTGATCTGGCAATCGCCAACGTGACGGTGATTGACGCAGTCAGCGGTGAACGACCCGGTCAGACCGTGTTGATCAATGGTGACCGCATAGTGGGTATTGCAGTCTCGGATAATGTCCAGGCAGAAACCACGATCGACGGCACCGGCAAGTTTCTTATTCCGGGTCTCTGGGATATGCATGTACATATCATCTATGAGCCGCGCCTCACCGACCTGATGCCAACCCTGTTTCTCGACTATGGCATTACCAGTGTCAGGGATACCGGCGCGCTGCTGCACGAGATCACGCCTGAGGTGAAACGTTGGGAGGCGATGGGCGCCAATGCACCTGACCTCTATTTCAGCGGGCCGCTTTTGGATGGCTCACTGGTGGTATACGACGGTGAGGGCAGGACGGAGATCGGTGTGTCGACGCCGACCGAACAGATGGCGGTGCAACGCGTGGCAGAACTTAAAGCTGCCGGTGCGGATTTCATCAAGATTTATGAGTTGGTGAGTCCTGCCGTGTTTGCCGCACTGGTTGAAGCCGCCGGGGAGGCTGGTTTGCCCATTGCTGCGCATGTACCGCTGTCGATGCGTGCAGAAACTGCTGGTCCCAATGTAGGTTCCATGGAACATCTGAGGAACATCGAAATCGCCTGCGCCAATAACGCAGATGACCTGTACGAGGAACGAACGCTGACCCTGGGTGACCCGGGTGATCGGAATGGTTATGCATTGCGCAGCCATCTGCACGCAACCCAGCGACCTGTTGCGTTGAAAACTGCAGACGCATCCTCGGCGGCGTGTATCGAGGTGATACGTTCGCTGCGGGAGACCATCCAGGTGCCGACCGTGCGGATGAACAGTATTGTTAAATACTCACCCGCAAAACGTGATGACTGGACAACACACCTGGCGAGCCTGCCGGAGGAAGTTGCCAATGAGTGGGAGCATACGGCCAACTTCTTTGTGCTGAATTCATCGGAGTTAGGGATGCTGATGTCTGAGTGGAGTATGAATCTGATCGCAGAGATGAACCGGCAGGGTGTGCCCATCGGTGCTGGTACTGACACGCCAATTGCACAGTCTATCCCAGGTTACAGCCTGCATACCGAGATGGAACGCCTGGTTGATTCAGGCATGACTAATCGCGAGGCGCTGTATGCTGCAACGGTCAGGCCTGCCGAATTCTTTGGCCTCGAAGGCAGAATGGGGCAGATCAGCCCCGGTATGACAGCCGATCTGGTGTTACTTCGCAGTAACCCACTTCAGGACATTCGGCATACGCGCCATATCGAGGCCGTTATCTCCAACGGCGTGAAGGTGCGCTAACCTTCTACCCGCTTACTCTTTAAGCCCTCGGCAGCAGTTGCAGCGAGACTTACCGTTCTCGGTATACCACCCGCCATCCGCTGCCCAACCGCCGAACAGGGAACATGTGTTGGCACAGGCTGTCTGCGCTGCGTCGTTTGACAGGATGACTTCCTCAGCAGCGACATAAACGGGATGTGGGCACTGTCCCGCAATAATGTCATCGAAAATATGGCTGAGACCCGCCTGGGGTGATGTGTTGTGCACGCTGAAGGCCAGCGCATCCTGAGGCTCATATTGATGGCACGCGAAACAGTTCTTGGAATCCTGGAATGTGGTTTCCATGACTGAACTGGCGAGCCCGATAGAGCCTCGCTGGTTATCGATGTCTGAAGAAGGCAGGTCCGGTTTGCTGAGCCACAGGGCTCCGATGATGTGGTAGTTGCTCCAGACATGCATTGGGTTGTCAGGGCTGAGCGTTGTTAAGAGACCTTCCGGACCGACCATCGCTTCATTGATGGTCTGGATGTCCTCCTGGTTTTCTTTCTCTTTGAGTTGCAGCGGGATGGTGCCGTCTTTATAGAAGCGGCAAACCTCGGTAGGCGTGCCCGTGATGCCGCACTCACTGCCATAACAGGTCTGCTGGTTCATCTGGGAAAGGCACTTCAACGGATCAGCGCACTCCGCACTGGTAAACGACCAGCCGCCTGGTGGGGCCTGTTCTTTCTCGAAACAACTAGGGTCGTTGTACTTGTGTTCAAAGCTCGCCCAGACGAATTCCGGGTGCCCCGGGTCGGTCGGGTCAGCCGAGCCTGCAGGGTGTTCGCCCGGTCTGAAGACCAGGTGGAAACCGACCAGGCCAAGCAGTTTTTCACCGACGTGATCGTCAATGTTCGCCGTCATCATGAAGTAGTCAGGATCCGGGGTTGCCAGCTGCTTCCATGCGGTTTTGATTTCGATGGTGCCTGCAGGGAAGTTCGGTTGGCTCTGTATCGCAACAATGTCGCAAAGATTGCGGGAGAAACGCACGTTGTAAAACACAGCATTGCCGTTCTGGTCATAGATGATGGCGCCGCTGCCAGCCTGTGTGTCTCGCAGCGGCAGATTTTCGGTGGGCTTTGTGGCGCGCGTAAAGACCGTCGGGCCGTCTACTGTGTTATCGCACGAGTTGTTTCCGCTCTGCTCCAGCTCCGGGAACTCCGCCTGCGTCTGGAAGTTCCTTTTTGAAGGATCTTCTGCATTTGGAGAAGTCAGGTACAGGAACGATTGCCAGGACGCCTGGTAGAAGGGGCAAAAGGCGTTCTTTTTCCAGACAGGGACGTAGGTTGGTAGTGAAGGTTGATCCAGCCAAGTGCTGCTGATGGGGCAGATAAACTCAGGTACTGGGTCTTTAGCTGCTTGTGCATTCAGGCTGAACAACAGTGAAGCGGCAGACAGCAAAAAGGTGGCAACGGATATTCTTATCATTTTGTGCTCCGGATCCGTGGATGAGTTGCGCTTTGGTTTTAACTTTCGATCATTCTCGTTTTTGGCGCAAGATTTTTTACGCAGGCCCTTCCGGACGACTGACGCGTTCGCCGTCACGGTAATCAAGGAAGTCGAGATTCACCCCGTTCGATGAAATCGTGCCGGAGCTGCCAATATCCGCTGCACGCATCACCACATCTTTGCCGAAACGTTCGGCCAGATCATCCATGGTGACTTCGAGCTTGCGACGCCTGGAATCTTCAAAGATGTCGAGCTGTTTTGGCCCGTTGCGCCACGAGAGGTTAAATGCGGCCATACCCACCAGGCGGAAAGGCCCGGGGTGATCAAACTCATCCAGCAACTGCCTGGCGGCAGCCAGAAACGCCTCCGCCGTGTCTACCGGTTTACGGAACTGCTTTTGTCTCGAGAGCATTTCGAATTTGGTGGTTTTCAGTCGGATACGTATGCCGCCCGCAACATAGTCTTTCTTGCGTACTCGCCTCGCGATGCGCTCCGCAGATCTGCGCAAGTGCATTTCGATGTCTTCGCGACTCGATACATCTTTGGAAAGCGTACGGTCAGAACCGATACTCTTGGCGGTCCTGCCGCGTTCAACCCGGCGCGGGTCGCGCGCATGGGCGAGATCATAAAAATGGGTACCGGCTGATCCGAGGTGATGTTTCAGGAACCTGATATCAGCGTTCTGTATGTCTCCGATGGTATGTAGGCCAATGGCATTGAGTTTTGGCGTGGTCTTTTTACCCACACCCCATAGCTTGTTAACCGGCTGCGGTGCCAGCCACGCTCTCGCCTCATTGGGTGGCACCACTGTCAGCCCGTTAGGTTTGTTGTGGGCGCTCGCGACCTTGGCGACGTATTTTGTACCTGAGACACCAACCGAGATATTCAGCCGTGTCGCTTCACGTACCGCCTGCTTGATCTTCATGCCGATAGATCTCGGATCGCCGAAGAAATGTGACGCACCGGACATTTCAAGGAAGGCCTCATCGAGAGAAATTGCTTCGACGTAGGGTGAGAAGTCACCAAATATGTCCATGACCTGCTCGGAGATTTCCTGGTATCGCTCAAACCGAGGCGAGACCATGATGGCATCCGGGCACAGTCGCCGGGCTTCACCCACAGGCATGGCACTGCCGACGCCGAAGCGGCGAGCCTCGTAGCTGGCGGTTAATACCACGCCGCGATGGCTCTGCGGGCCAACCAGGATGGGTTTGCCCCTGAGTGAAGGGTTGTCCAGTTGTTCTACGGCGGCGTAAAACGCATCCATGTCGGCATGGATGACGACGTTTGGCCAGCCGGGGTCACGGGTTGCCATACCCGAAGCATACGCCCATATACTGTATATATAAACAGTATATGGGCGATTGGGTGTATCAGGCGTTTGCGGCGTGAACCGGTGCCCGTCGATCTTTCCAGGGGGCTGTCAGCTCAAGCTGGGAAGCCAGTCGGAACAGCAGTGCTTCATTACCCATGCCAGCGCTGAACATCATGCCGAGCGGCAGATTGTCATCGCTCCAGGCGAGCGGCAAGGAGATTGAAGGTGTACCCGCCTGGTTGGCGAGTGGCGTATCAGCCATAAACTGCGGCAGGGCAGCAATCGGGTCGCTGTCCATAAATCCAATGGGCACAGGTGGCTGGCTCAGTGTTGGTGCGAGGATCACGTCATATTGTTCATGGAAGTGACCCACTAAACGTCCCATCGTGTGATTGACCTGGCTTGCACGGGCATAGTCTTCAGCATTGAACTCACTCGAAGCCTCCATCAGCAGGCGGGTCACGGGTTCAATTTCCTGATCGGTGATCTCGCGGCCGAGTTCCTGCTCTTTCTGTTTCACCATCAGTGCGGTGTTTGAGCACACGATCACCATGGTCGCGGTGCCGAGCAGTTCCATATCGACGGGCGGGAAAGCCTCTTCAACCTCGTGGCCGAGGTCTGCCATCAGCGCAGCGGTCCTTTCCAGACCAGCTTTTACGTCAGGGCTGAACTCTCCAGGGCCTTTCTTCTCTGAACAGAGAGCGATACGTAACTTGCCGGGATCTTTGCCAACTTCATCAGCAAACTTCCCTGCAAAGTGAGGCGCCTCATAAGGATTGCCTGGTTCAGAACCGGTCGTGGCGTCCAGCATGGCTGCACTGTCACGCACGGTACGACTCACGACATGGTTGATTGCCTGGCCAGCCCATGCTTCGCCGATAACTGGTCCGATAGGAGTTCTGCCTCGAGTAGGTTTCAGGCCGACGAGGCCGGTACAGGAAGCGGGTATACGAATGGAGCCACCTCCATCCGAGGCATTTGCCATTGGGAGGATCCCCGCGGCCACTGCAGCGGAGGCACCACCACTGGAGCCGCCGGGAGTCCGATCGGTATTCCAGGGGTTGCGGGTGGGGCCAAACAGGCGAGGTTCCGTTACCGGCAGTGAACCAAACTCGGGGGAGTTGGTCTTGCCGAATATGACCGTCCCGGCATCAAGATAGCGCTGTGTCAGCGTGGAGTTGATAGGTGCTTCAAAATCACGGAACAGCACACTGCCCATTGACGTTTTGGTTCCCCTCCACAACATGCCTAGGTCCTTCAGGAGAAATGGCACACCGGTAAATGGTCCCTCCGGTAACCCCTCGTCGATGAGGGCTCTTGCTTCATCGTAGTGCTTCTGGGTGACTGCGTTGATGGTTGGATTGATGCGTTCGGTGCGCTCGATTGCCTCGTCCAGCAGTTCGTGGGCTGAGACCTCGCCCTTTGCAACAAGCTCAGCCAGGCCAAGTGCGTCGTAGTTGTCGTAGTCTGAAAGTCCCGCCATGTGCCTCTCCGGTTTGAATGGTTCGAGGAATACTATGAAAAGGCCTGTCGCCGAGACAGTCTAAAAAACAAGGCAAAAACCTACTATAATGAGGCCAATCTTTGGCCTTATGCCCTAATTCGCCATCTGGCTCGCGCCAATTCTCCGCATTCTTGGATGCAATACACACCCCAGTGCCAACAATGTCATTAAGGCGCCAGCAGCGATGATGACATAGTCGACCCCATACAGTTCTATCAGCACGCTGATACCGAGTGCAGCAAGTGGCGCAATCCCCACCAGCAGGAAGGAAAACATACTCATCACGCGGCCCATGATGTCCTGCTCCACGCGTTTCTGAATCCATGAGATAACGACGATCTGCGAATAACCAGAGAGCGGTGCCGCACAACCGATCAGTATCATCGCCGTAACGGTTGACTCCTGCAGACCAAGGGCCGCGTAAAAAGGCCCGGCAATTACGCCTATGCCAATCATGATGGTGCCAAAGTACCTGGGTGGCGGTGGTTTGGCGACACCTGCGATGATGATCCCGAGTAACATGCCTGCGCCAAGGGCAGACAACAGCATACCGTGCGACGCGACGCCATGGTCCAGTTTCTCGTTGGCGAGAATAGGGAAGCCGATGAATATGGTGCCGATCATCACGCAGGATTGAACACCCATATATCCGAAATACAGAAACAGGTCCCGATCGTTCCAGATGTAGCGAAAGCCTTCCTTCAACGAATGATGTACTGGCTTGTCTTCGCTCTGCACTTGTTTTTCCTGCGGCACCTGGATCATCACAATGGCCAGGGTGGCAAGAGCCAGAGCAATTAGATGCACGACAAAGATACTGCCGATGGCGAACAGTTCGATCTCGGTGCTGCTGCCGCTCATCCATGTCATGAAGAAACCTGCCGCCGCCGGACCGGCAAGAAAAGCCAGCAGGCTGGTACCCTGGATGGTGGAGTTCCCCATGGACAGGTCTTCTTCATCCACCAGTTGCGGCAAAAAGGTATTGATGGCCGGTATGCCAAACGCACTGACAACGCCGACGATGAAAGCGTTGATGTAGACCATCCACAGCTCAACGGTTTCTGTCAGGATTAGGACGGTGATCGTGCCGATGCAGACGATATAACAGAGGCGTGTAAAGATGATGGTGGTCTTCGGTGACCATTTGTCGACATAGGCGCCGCCAACAAGGATGAACAGTGCGCGTGGTAAAGCTTCAATAGCGATGATGGTGCCCATGGCAATCGCACTGTCAGAAAGCTGCAATACCAGCCAGGGGTAGGCTATGAAGGTAAGCGCGTCACCGATAGATACGACAATCGCGCTCACGGCTAACAGCCTGAAGTTGCCGTTTCCAAATACGTGGAACTTGCTCCGGGTAGCGGTTGATTGAAGCGCTTCTGACATCAGAACCAGGGATCCTCAGACGCGGATTCTGGCAGGTCCTGCAGATCCAGCCCTGAACGTACCAGTGATTCGAAGCAGATGAGCGGTTCATCGGCGATTAGCGAGTACAGGGTTTCTCCGCGATGCAGCCTGTTTAGCGCGTCCATGGCGTAGCCCGTTGAGATGACGTTTTTGTCGTCACGCATAATGTCCGTGAGGATATCAGTCAATGCGTCGAGATCACGCGACAGTTCATCTCGAGGCTGAGAGCAGATGATCACGAGTGCCCAGAGGGCGTTTTCCCGTACAGCCGACCTGACCGGCTCAAATCGATCCATGTTGAATGGCACCCCGATACCCTCACACACATCGCTCTCATCGGTTGGGCGAGTGAGCTTGATGCTGCGCTGCTGCGCTCTGTCCATGGAGAGCCGGTTGTTCTCCTGCGCGAGACTTTCCAATAGTGCATCAGTACATCGCTGCAGGTATTCCTGGCCTTTCCCCTGGCTGACCGCGCGCCGCGCAAAACATCCGATGCTGCCCGCGGCAACACTGCGAACATAGGTTGAAGGATCTTCAAGCAGGAGCGCACGAAGTGTGGTGAGGACATTGCCGGAGATACTGCCTACTTCGCCAAGGCCAAAGGCACCGGCCTTGCGAAGCCATCGCCTCGGTGACACAGCAGCTTTGAGGAATACATCTGTTGCGGTAGCACCCATTGCAACCAGTCCGTAGGTTGCCGCCCGCCGGATGTTCTCGCGCTCGCTATAGAGCGCAGTGGTCAGTTCACTCAACCTGTTATTCGTTGCAAGCTGATAGGCAGCGCCGATCCGCTTTGGTTCGTTGCTGTCACCCGCCAGGTAAAGATGGTCTTCCTTGGCCTGGGTGTCAGCGGATTGTGTTTGTTGTCCCGTCAGCCAGGCGTGCTGGTAGCCCCAGATGCAGGTGATGTTTTCGTCCGCATCATGTTTTGACCAGTCTGGTGCCGGCACGCTGACAGGCTTTGGCTCTGTGGTGCGAAACAGGAAGAAGCGCCACATGAAGCGCGGATTCTCCCGCCAGTTTTCGAAGGCGTCCCGTCGATGATTGCCGCGGTGAAAGAGGTTGTGGGAATAAAGAACCACGCTGCCAGCCTCAAGCGGCGCGGCCTCGAAGTTTTCTACCAGCGGCCAGCCAGTGTCGGTGACTGCTGATCGCATACGTTGGTCGTGAACCGTGTTTGCCGCGCGAATATCAGCCGCATCATATTCCGAGCGAGGGCCGCTGACTGCCACCTGCTCCATGCCTTCAAGCTGGTAGTTGAAATCCAGGTGATCGGCGCCCGCGAAGTTGTCGTGGTTTTCTTCGTGGTTGAACGTCCAGTAGTGGGAATAGGGGATCACCGCCGTCGGACCCATATCCGCTTTAACAGCCTGCGGGTAGTACAACATCTCTATCTGCACCGCGTGATGATGGCGGTGTTTGCGCTGGTTGTAGGGTGCGTTGTCATCCTTGTGCCAATGCTGGTCATAAGCGCCAGACACAAACGGGGCATTATGGGCGAAAGGCACGATAGCCCAGTCTTCCCCCAGCAACTGGTTGCAGGCGCCTACCAGTCCCGGCGCGCGCAGTACCGTCAGTATCTCTGGCACACTGACCGGGGTGACCGGCTGCTTTGCTCGAAAAACTTCTTTTTCTTTCTCGTAGATCTTGTCGTGGTGATGCGGCTCAATGCCGAGTTCGCTGGGTGGGAGTATCACGATACCCCGTGCAACAAAATCTTCGATGATTGCATCAGGCTCGGTGTAGATCATTTTGAAACGCCTTGTGCGTAGTCGCCAATCGCTTCCCAGTCCATAGAAAGAATCCTTGTGAACGACCTCATTGTAACCTAGCGTTGAGGTTTTGAATCGTTGCTAAGGAAATCTGTTGAACGAGGTTGTTAACGCGCCCCTTAAGGGAATTCGTGTGCTTGAGATTGCCCGAATCCTGGCTGGCCCCTGGGCAGGCCAGCTGCTTGCCGATCTTGGTGCAGATGTCATCAAGCTGGAGAGTCCGGATGGCGACGACACGCGGGGCTGGGGGCCGCCTTTCATCGATAACCCTGACGGAACAAGGGATGCGGCCTATTTTCATTCGGCCAATCGCGGCAAGAAGTCAGTGGTGCTGAACCTGGCGGATGAAAACGACAAGGCTAAGGCGCTAGAGCTTGCAGGAACAGCAGACATTGTCATCGAGAATTTCAAGGTGGGTGGTCTTGCAAAATACGGGCTCGATTATGCGTCCTTGAGTGTCAAGCATCCCGGGCTCATCTATTGTTCTATTACCGGGTTTGGACAGGATGGCCCAGATGCGGCCCGGCCCGGCTATGACTTCATCATCCAGGGGTTGAGCGGCGTGATGGACCTCACCGGCGATGCCGAGGGAGAGCCGCAGAAGATGGGTGTGGCGTTTGCGGACGTGTTTACGGGGTTATATGCAGTGATCGGCATCCAGGCCGCACTCCGGCACCGTGACCAGACCGGCAGGGGGCAGCACATCGATATGGCGCTGCTCGATTCGATGCTCGGTGTGCTGGCAAACCAGAACCTGAACTACCTTGCATCCGGCGAGTCGCCGGTTCGCCTGGGTAACCGACATCCGAATATCTCACCTTATGAAGTGGTGCCAACTTCTGATGGCTGGTTCATCCTGGCGGTTGGCAACAACGGTCAGTTCCAGCGCTTCTGCGAAGTTGTAGGTCTGCCGGATCTCACCGCTGATAATCGGTACTGCGATAACGAAACCCGGCTTGAGCATCGTGATGAGCTGTCTGCCCTGATTGCGACAAAAACAAAGGGCTGGCAAAGAGATACGCTGTTGGATGCACTGAAGGCTGCAAGTGTGCCCGTGGGTCCGATCAACTCCGTGGCACAGGCATTTGCGGAACCTCAGATTCTACACCGGGGGTTACAGCTTCTGCTGACACGGTACAGTGATGGCGCAGAGATACCATCCGTGGCAAATCCAATACGGTTTTCCGAATCAGGGATGGTGCGGGATCAGCCGTCACCCAGGCTGGGTGAACACCAGCCTGAGTGGGATTAGTGGGATTGGTGGATTGGGAGTAAGTCCCTAAAATCTGGAGTTGGTCAGTTCGACATCCGCGTCCGACCAGGCTTTCTCAAATCGCTCGGCCATCTCAACAGACCTGATATCTCCCTGCGCTTGCATCGCCTGGCTGAGACCAAGCAGCGCATAGCCGTTTTCAGGATGTTTACGCAGGTCCTGCCAGTACACGGCGGCAGCCTCGTTGGCATAACCCGCTTCCAGCAGCACCGCGCCCAATACGTGGCGTGTAGGGAAGTACCAGTCAGGTGGCTCGCTGTAGAGTAGTGAGTCTTCCAGGCGCGCCGCGCGTGACAGTGAAGCGATTGCAGCATCGTAGTTTTTCTCCTTGGCGTCGATATCGGCGCTCAGCAGGAGTTCTGCGATATGTAGTAATGCCGGTGCCGTGGAGAA
The DNA here is from genome assembly GCA_963921285.3 of Pseudomonadales bacterium. Classification (GTDB taxonomy): domain Bacteria; phylum Pseudomonadota; class Gammaproteobacteria; order Pseudomonadales; family Azotimanducaceae; genus UBA9659. The sequence goes on along the minus strand of CAWUFD020000015.1, from coordinate 1,583,285 downwards.
ACCAATCCCGTAATCAGTCGGCAGGCCTTCACGATGTGCATTTAATTTCGCGAGCGTGGCTTTTGCCGCTGCGAGGTCACCGGTATTCGACTGCGCGGTGCCCTGACCGTAGTACCAGACACCCGTCATGAGACCAAAGTCTTTGTTTGGCATGGGCTCTGCAAGCAGTTTGTCCCACATGCCGAATCGAACCATGACGTACATAGGCTGTGACAGGAAGATCTCCAGTGAACGGAATATGGGCACCAGCTTCATCGGGATTTTGCTCTCTACCTCCCGCGCGCCTGCCAGCGCCGTGTCACTCTGCCCAAGGAACATCGCGGACCACACCATGAAGTGCAGATTGTGTGGGTAGTAGTTCAGCGGGTAGATACCCTGCGCGTTACATTGCGCGATGTATGCGGCATCGGCATCAGAGGCGCGCCGGTTTGCGTCGTACGAATCCATGTAGCGACCAACACGCATATAGATGTGTGAAGGCATATGTACCATGTGACCTGCGCCGGGCATCAGGCCGAGCAGGGTGTCAGCGTAGGATTCGGCCAGGTGCGGGTGGGCAACCTCAACCGTGTGGATGTAATAGTGAATCGCGCCGGGATGTGCTGGATCGAGAGACAACACCTTTTCAAAGGCTGCCATGATCTTTGGCGTGTTGACCTTGGGTCGGCCGTCTCCCTGCCAGTAATCCCATGGAGACAGGTTCATCAAGGCGGCACCATAAAGTGTCAGTGCTTCGAGATCCTCAGGATAGTTTTCGGTCAATTTATGCATCGACGCTGCATAGTCGTAATCCAGTTGCGAGCGATCCTCTGGCGCTTCTCGAACGTAGCGGGTAGATAACGCATCAATGAAGGCGCGTTCTTTCTCGGACACCTTGTCCTTCAGTGAGATGGCCTTCTGGATGGCGCCATAGGCCTGTGGATTAACAGCAGCCTGCATACCCAGGTTGATGTTTGGACCAAGGGCAAGCGCCCAGCCCCAGTAGGCCATGGCATTCTCAGGATCCAGCCGAGCCGCTTCCTTGAATGAGCGAAGCGCCTCCGAGTGATTAAACCCGTAGGTCAGCCTCAGTCCCTGGTCAAAGAAGTACTGCGAATCAGGATTGCTGGTGGTGACTTTCATGCTGTAGTCACCGAGCCCCTCCAGGCGCGGTGCGATAGGTGAATCAGCAGAAGCCGGGTCCGCGTCTATTGCTCGCGGGTCGTGCACAAGGGCATTTGCAGCAGCGCAGAAAAAGATGACAAACAAAAAGGAAAGCAGACGGCCCATGATCTTTCTCCCCAGGTGTTATTGATAAAGCGGTGATGATGCCTTCATGAAACGCAACATCATCAGCATCTTGAACAGGGGATCGTCACTGCCGGGTTCCACCAGCGTTGACTCATAGATCAGGTATTCGGTTTTTGGTGTTTCCCCGATCGCGAGTACCTCGGCAAACGTCTCATAGTCGTGTTCCACAAAAACAGGTCCGCTGATGGCCTGCAGTTCGATCGCGCCATAAAGTCCAACACCAAAATTTGAGCGGGTTGTTTCGTCACGGATGAGCAGTGTTTCCTGGCCAGGCATCATAACCCTCACCTGCAACGCTGGTGTGACGATCCGCTCACCGAAGATACTGTCTTCTGTGTAAGCCGGCAGTGGTTCTGTCACCACTGCAAGGCGCCCGGCAAGGTCTTTTTCAGAGATGCGTGTGGGGGCACGCTTGCCGACGTCGCCGACATTGAGATGCGCAAGAATGCGAATGTCTTCTGCGGGCGGTACGGAAGCGACCCGCTGCCTGATCGCAGACTGCATGTCAGATCCGCCAATTGAAGCGGTACCTTCGCAGATACGGTTCTCGTTGGGATCATCCATCCAGATCTGGACACGGTCGCTACCCGGCGCATTCTCGGCAAATGCCTGTACTGGTTCACCATCAGTGGTGGCGTACTTGAAGTACAGCGACATACCACCGGATTGATACCAGTCGTCCCCAAACACTTTGATCAAGAGGGGCGGGAACTGCTCCATGTGCAACGAGCCTGCGACCGTGCCGCCCCTGAATCCCAGGTTCTTTGCGGTGGTGTCATCATGAATGCTGCCCGCACCCAGGTGGCTTGCGGTGTTGACGGGGTTCCTGACGGGGCCGGCAAAAACGCCGTCAGATTCAGTTGCTGCAAAAGCCTCTGCCATTGTTCCATCCCTCCGGTGATTTGCGCTTACCGTCTCACTATTGGCGATTGGGTGCAAGCAGGATTGTCCGCAGGTGCAGCGGTTAAACGTAGCGAGATCTAAAGTGATGAATCTTCAATGGCATCGTAGAGTTCACCGCGTTTTGTGATGTCCACGTTAGGCGGGCTCGAACCTTCAACAACCGTCGGTTGGTACTTGTAGGGTGGGGGAGGATCCGTCGCAAGGAGCCTTAGCTTGATTGCGTTTTCAATAAAGGCTGCCAGTGTAATTCCTTCACGGATAGCGGTTTCCCTGGCTTGTACCAGAATCTGGTCGTCAATGTTCAGTGTTATTTTCATTGCAGCTTGCTTTAACGGCAGAGCAGCATCATTTTAACCACACTAATACGGCTACTTGAAAGATCAGGATCGGGTAACCACAATCGGAGGCTGAGCATTTCGAAGGATTCACCATGTCGTTTAATCCCTTCCAGGGCCTCAAGGTTATCGATGCAAGTTCATGGATCGCTGCGCCTACCTGCGCTGCCATGTTTGCTGATCGTGGGGCGGATGTGATCAAGATCGAGGCACCTGAAGTAGGGGATGCCTACCGCGGCTATTACCAGATGCCGCCAAGCCCCAACGCTGAGATCAACTACACCTGGATCCTTGATAACCACAGCAAGCGATCGATTACGCTGAATCTCAAGACCGATGAAGGCAAAGCTATCCTGCACAAGCTGGTTGAAGAATGTGACATCTATATCACCAACCAGCCGCAATCCATGCGACGAGCCTTTGGTTTGACCTATGAAGATCTCGCGCCGCTGAACGAACGCATGATTTATGCATCGCTCACGGCCTATGGTGAAGATGGCCCCGAGCGCGACCGGGAGGGGTTTGACCTGGTTGCCTACTATTCACGTTCGGGTCTGCTGAACCAGATGCGTCACGAAGGTGTGGAGCCATACCAGGCGATGGCTGGGATGGGCGATCACCCAACCGGCATTGCGCTGTTTGCCAGCATCGTCAGCGCCCTCTGGCAGCGCGACCACACGGGTGAAGGCACCCATGTACATACCTCGCTGCTCGCCAACGGGTTGTGGTCAGCGTCCTGTTTTGCGCAGGCGTCATGGACTGATGCGGACTTTTCACAGATCCCGTCGCAGAGGCTCCAGACAGCGCTTTATCTCACGAAAGATAACCGATGGATCCAGTTCACCATGGTGAGGACTGAAGAGTTGTTTGATCGACTGGTGATGGCGATGGAGCAGGTCGAATGGCTGGCCGATGATCGCTTTAATACGCCGGAAGCGCGACTTGAGCACCATGCCACCCTGACGCCCCTGATGCGGGAAGTGATGGCTACCAGGACGGCAGCAGAATGGATAGAAATCTTCCGTCAGCATGATGTGCCCGCGGCACTGGTTGCTGAATTCCAGGATTTACCAGATGATCAGCAGGTTGATATCAATGCAATGGCTGAAACGCCAGCGGAAGATATTGGTCTCGGCAAGGTCATCCGCGATCCGGTTAATGTAGCTGGCATAGAGAAGTTGCCGGCAAGGCAGGCGCCCGATGCTGGGGAACACAGCAGTGAAGTGCTCGCGGAACTGGGTTACACGAATGAGCAGATAGCGGCGCTCAAGGATAAAGGGGTTATCTGATGAAAACCTCAACGGTCATCGTTCTTGCAGCATGTCTTCTAACCGGCTGTGGACGAGACCAGGCACCACCCGGCGATGGATACATCGGTGAAGGCACGGCGGCTGACTGGCCGTACTACGCGGCAGCAGAGGGTGGTGGTCGTTATTCCAATGCCAACCAGATTACGCCGGACAATGTTCACCTGCTTGAGAAACTCTGGGAACACAACTCCGGCGACATTCGCGAACGGGGCGAAGGCTTTCTCGCAACACAAAGCGGTTTTCGCGTTACGCCGATTGTTGTTGATGACACGCTTTACTACTGCAGCCCGTTCAACATGGTGTTTGCGCTCAACCCGCTGACCGGCGAAGAAAAATGGAAGTTCGACCCGGAGGTAGATCGCAGTGAAGGCCCGCTGGTTAACTGTCGCGGTGTCAGCAGCTGGAAGTCAGGCAAAGAAGGTTTCTGCGAACACCGCATCCTTGAAGGCACGCTTGATGAAAGACTGATCGCGCTAGATGCAGAAACCGGCAAGCCCTGCCCCGACTTCGGTGACAATGGTGAGGTCAGTGTTTCCGTGGGCCTCTCCGATCACGAGTTACATGAGTATTCCATTACTTCCGCACCTGCAATCCTCGGCGATCTTGTCATCACCGGTGCAATGGTGCTCGATAACACGCGGGTGGATGTGCCAAGCGGCGTGGTGCGTGCCTACGATGTGAGGACAGGTGAACTGCGCTGGGCGTGGAATCCGGTCCCACCGCACCTCGAACAGCTGAATCCCGACAACACATTCCGCAGTGGGACCAGCAATGTATGGGCTGGCATATCTGTCGATACCGAACGCAACCTGGTGTTTGCGCCAACAGGGAATACGTCTCCTGACTTTTATGGCGGGCACAGGGAAGGTCTCGATGAATACTCCAGCAGTGTGGTGGCACTGGACGGCGATACTGGCGAGCTGGTTTGGTACTATCGGATGGTCAACCACGATATCTGGGACTACGACACACCTGCGCAGCCGGTGCTGGTGGATTTACCGCTTGACGGCGAGGTGATACCGGCCCTGGTGCAGGTCACCAAGATGGGGCACACCTTTGTGCTCAATCGCGAGACAGGTGAATCGGTGTGGCCGGTTGAGCAACTGCCCGTCGCGCAGGGCGGTGTTGAAGGTGAATACACTGCGCCAACGCAACCTTTCCCGACACATGTGCCGACAGCGTTTAAACGGGAAGCGTTAACCAGTGATGATGTATATGGGCTTACTTTCCTCGACAAGATGGGTTGTGAAGCCGATCTCGAAAAGTTCAGGAACGAGGGTATTTTTACACCGGGCAGCCTTGGGGGAACCATCATGTATCCCAGCTGGGGTGGTGGTAACAACTGGGGTTCACCGGCTTACGAGCCGAACAAGAACATCATGATTGTGAACACGATGCGCATTCCGCAGATCCTCACGCTTACTTCGAGGGAGGAGTGCGCCGGTATGCCGCAGGAGGGCACACCTTATTGTGCAAGCCTCGGCTTCTGGTCAGGGCCACTGTTTGCACCTTGTACGCCGCCCCCGTGGAATACCATTGATGCCATCGACATTGTGAAAGGTGAGGTGTTGTGGAGTGTGCCAACCGGCACTTTTGAAGAGATGATTCCTGTAGTGGGTCGCCTGTTTGAGGGCATGCCGAACATGGTCGGGCCCATCGTCACCGATGCCGGGGTTGTGTTTACGCCAACGTCGGACAGTTACCTGCGTGCCTACGCGCTCGATGACGGCCGCGAACTCTGGCAGACAAAACTACCCACTGATGCATCCAGCGTGCCGATGACCTTCCAGTTGCCAAACAGCAAAAAACAGATTGTTGTGGTTGCTGCAGGCGGCAGTTCACTGAGTCCCGCACCTCCGGGCGATCACCTGATAGCATACGCCCTACCAACTGATTGATCAGGTAGCAGTTATGTCAGAGGCACTGGCCGGTCTGCGCGTTGTGGAATTGGGTTTTGGTCCCGCAACCGGCGTGGCAGGCATGATACTCGCAGACTTTGGTGCGGAAGTGGTTCGCATTACCCCGCCGGATGCTCATCCGCTTGATGCATTACCCGCGGAGCCAATGTGGGCGCGTGGCAAAGAATCGCTCACTCTCGATATCAAAAATGACGCTGATCGATTTGAGCAGTTGCTCGCAGCAGCCGATGTCCTGCTCACCAATCTTCGTATGAGTACCTTGCGATCGCTCGGTATGGATTACGAACAGGTTCATGCACGGCACCCACACCTCGTTTACGGACACATCAGCGGCTTTGGTAATCGCGGCCCGCTGGCAGACCTGCCGGGTTATGAACATGTAGTAGCGGCCTATGCCGGACGCATGTTGCAGTTCCAGGGGCTTGTTGATCGGACGGGTCCGGTGGTCTCTGCTGTCCAGGTTGGCGTTCATGCAGCATCACAATCTGCGGTGACCGGTATTCTTGCGGCTGTATACCAACGGAGTGATAGTGGCGCGGGACGCCTGGTCGAAACCAGTATCTTGCAGGGCATGTTGCCTTATGAGATGGGCAGCATGATTGGTCACCAGTTCGAAGCTGAGTTTGAAGCCATGATGCCCTACATGTCTTTGACGCCTGCGCCGCCATTGCCGAGCCTCTACTACCATCCTGCGCAGGCAGGTGACGGGCGCTGGATGCAGATGGGCAATCTGCTGCCGCATCTGTTTGATAACTTCTTGATCGTCACCGAGTTAATCGATGTGTTGGCGGACCCTGCGTTTGATCCTAAACAGATGTTGCTCCGGCCTGAAGAGAACCATGAAGCCTTCAGGGAGCGGATGCTGAAACGCATGCAGGACAGGCCTTCACATGAATGGATGGCGGACTACATTGCAGACGGTGGCATTGTGGGGACGACCTACCAGACGACGCAGGAGGCCCTGAAAGATCCGGATGTTGTCGACAATGGCCACGTCATTGCCCTTGGGGACGAAGGCGGCGTGCAACTCGGGCCGCTTGCGCGGCTGACGGAAACGCCTGCAACACCTGGAGGTGACGCGGATTTTGTGAGCCAATGGACACCGAGGCCAGCGCCCTCATCAAGCACCGACGAGTTGCCGCTTGCAGGTGTAAAAGTTGTAGAGCTGGCGACGATTATTGCCGCACCTATCGGCGCCTCTTTCCTTGCTGATCTTGGTGCAGACGTTATCAAGGTTGAACAGCTGGGCGGCGACCCCTTTCGTTCCATGCTGGCAGGTCTCGGCGCATCGCGCGTGAATGTCGGCAAACGCAGCGTCAGTGTAGATCTTAAATCTGATGACGGTAAACGCGCGGTGATGGCGCTACTGAAAGAAGCCGACATCGTCCTGCATAACTACCGGCCCGGTGTGCCGGAGCGACTCGGCATCGACTATGAGTCTGTAAAAACTGTAAATCCCGACGTCATCTATATCCAGTCCAATGGTTACGGTCCAGATGGGCCGGGCGCACACAGGCCAAGTACCCATCCCATACCGGGGGCAGCCATGGGCGGCGTCATGTACCAGATGGGTGAGAAACTGCCATCAGATCTCCTCGATGCTGACGGGTTGAGACTGTGGACCAGTCGTTTGATGCGCGGCAATGAGTTAAACCCTGATCCGAACACGGGGCTTGTGCTGGCCAGCACGGCAATGCTTGGTCTTGTAGCGCGCCAGCGAACAGGCCGGGGACAACAGATCCTGATGGATATGTTTGGTGCCAATGCCTACGCCAATGCAGATGACTTTCTCTCCTATCCTGGCAAGAAGGGTCGTGCCCTTCCGGATGATGAGATGTTTGGATATGCACCCACCTATCGGCTTTATCGGTGTGCGGAAGATGATTGGGTGTTCCTCGGTCTTGTCACTGAAGGTGATAAGCGAAGATTTACGGATGCGCTGGTAAGTGCCGGGCTACCCACACCTGAGATGTCGGAAGATGATCTTTGCAGTCTCTTCCTCGAAAAGAATGCTGATGCATGGCAGTCTCTTTTTGTCGAAGCGGGCGTCGCCTGCGTGCGCGCTGATCGATCACCGCCCCCGACCTTCTGGCTGAACGATGAGCAGACGCGTGAAATGTCATTCGTGGCTGAGGCGGAACATCCTGCACTTGGCCTGTATCTAAGGCATGGTTCACTGTCACAGATCGATGGTCAGCCCGGATCACTCAAAGGCCCGCCACTGGCTGGTCAACACAATGCCGAGATCCTCACTGGGCATGGCTATAGTGAGGCTGAAGTTCAGGCGTTAACCGAGTCCGGGGTGTTATGGAGCGAGGTCAGTTGATCACGCCACTGGCGTAAGCTTCAGCGATCTCTTCATCGGCCAGCCCAAGTTCCATCAAGACTTCATAGCTGTGTTCGCCGAGTAATGGCGCAGGTCCCCGAGGACCATTGTCATAGTCTGAGATCCGGTACTGATGGCCCGCATAGGGAACATTCCCCATCGCGCCGTGATCGTGGTACCGGTAAAACCCACGGTGTTTGTACTGTTTGTCGGCAAGCAGGTCACTGCTACGTTGGACAACGCCAGCGGGCACCCCTGCGTGCTGCAGGGTCTGCATGACTTCCTCGGCAGATCGTGATGATGTCCAGTTGCGAATAGCAGCATCAATCTCATCATGATTGGTAAGCCGCTCTGCATTCGTTGGCATTGAAGCACCGTCAAAACCGATGACCGCAGCAAGCGCCATCCATTCGTCGTCAGTATCCACTGCGATGGCACACCACTTGTCCTCACCCGTGCAGGGGTAACAGCCCTGTGGCGCGGCGATGGATGAACGATTGGTCATACGCGTATGGTTTGTGCCGTTAAGCTGGAAGTCGAGGAGTTCAGGCGCAAGGAAATGCAACGCGGTTTCGATCTGTGCCACATCTATGTAGCAACCTTCACCTGTGCGTCTCTTCCGGTCGAGGGCGGAGGCGAGAAGAATCTGGATAAAACGCGGTGCGATGGTATCGGTGTAGGCAACCCACGGACCACTCGGGGCGCGGTCAGGATAACCGGTCAGCTCGTAGAATCCCGCGATAGCGGCGGCATGGTAACCGTAGCCGGCGAGACCAGCGGCCGGGCCGGTCTGACCCATGAGGCAGGTGCTGACCATGATGATGCTGGGGTTCAGTTTTTTCACCTCATCATAGTTAAGCCCCATACGTTCAATAGCGCCGGGTGCAAAACTCTCAATCATGACGTCAGACTGGGAGATGAGTTTTTTGGCGATCTCAATTGACGCCGGTGATTTCATGTCCAGCGCCATGCTACGCTTTGACGTGTTGAAGTCACCGTAGAACTGGGAATGGTTGATGTGCGGCTCACCCTTCATCGGGACACCGCCGCGCAAAACATCCGGGCGACCTTCAGACTCTACCCTTGTCACGGTTGCACCGTGGTCAGCGAGATATTTTGCCGAGATGGGCCCAACACCGACCCAGGAAAAGTCGGCTACTTTGATGCCATCAAAAGGCAGCACATCGCCCTCTGGTGCAGGATGATCCTTGGTTTCAGTCCCTTCCTGAAGTTCTGCGCGAATCTGGCTGCCATGCTGGTTTAAAGCCGGCGCGGTCTGTCTAATCGAAATAGCGTCGATAGAAGGCTTGCACCAGACGCCAGGTGTTTTGATGTCGTCTGAAATAGGGGAGGCCACCCAGTAGTCACGGGTCTTGATGTGTTTGTTATCGAGCAGTTCCTTAAGCGTGTTAACGGGACAGAGAGAGATACCCTGCTTTAAGCCGAACTCGTACAGTTCATCCTTGGTGTGTTTAACCAGGAACTCCTCAACAATGCGATTGCCTTCAGCAAGGTTGACGGGTTTCGCATCCGGCTCACGAATGGTTGCGTCATACTGCAGCCAGTCAATGTCGCGATAGGAATCATCGACGACACCTTCCTCGATCATCCATTCCATGCTGCCCATGATGACCTTCGAATTTGGTAGTGCCACGATGTAACCATCGCTGGTCGGGTGGACCAGTTCTATCGGGTTAGACATGTTGCTCATGAATGAGCCGGAACGTTCGAAGTCGTAACCCTGTATCGCGTAGGCATCCATGCCGTTCAGCATGGTCCAGGTCATTGCACACTGCGCTGAGACATCAACGAACTGCGCCTTGCCGGTTTTCAGCATGCGGCGATGGGCGACCATGGCGCCTGCTGCGGATTCAACGCCAGCATGTCGCCACACCTGTGGTGCGGACACACGAACGGGTTGCCTGTCAGCAACACCCTGTAGTGAAACCGGTCCGCCCATGGCAGCGATAACAAGATCATTACCTTTCAGGTCGGCATGTGGGCCATCGTTGCCGAACGCAGAAACTATCACCTGAACGATGCGGTGGTTGATGGCGCTGGTCTTATCGAAGTCGAGGTCAAAGGCAGCAAGTTCTCTCGAACCGCGAGAAGTGAAGATGAAATCTGCTTTGGTGATGAGTTGTTCGAGTACCCGCTGGTCTTCGTCGTTACCAGGGTCGAGTGTGATCGAGCGCTTGTTTCGATTGAACGCGACAAACTGCAGGCTACGCAGGTCATCTTCAGTGGTGGTGTTGGTGGTGTTGTAGTAAGGAGCGACGTTGCGCGCTTCGCTGCCTTCAGGCAACTCCACGCGAATCACGTTGGCGCCAAGGTCCCCCAGTAACATGGGGCCGATCTCACCGCGTTCGTCGGTGAAGTCCAGTACGGTATAACAGTCCAGCAATATCTTATTCTCATTGGCGATGAACCTGAATCGCCAAGGCTGCATGTTGCACCGTGATAAATCAAGAAGGCTCTATGCCGGTGATATGCCCACTATTGATGTAGATATTGAAGCGCTCATCGGAAAGAAATCCGACGACACTCATGTGTTGTTCCTGCGCCAGTGACAGTGCAAGTGTCGAGGGCGGACCCAGCGCCGCGATGGTGCTGATGCCCGCCATGGCAGCTTTCTGAACAAGTTCGAAACTGACGCGCCCGCTCAGCAGAAGCCCCTGTTCGGACATGGGTTTGCCCAGGCTGACCATTGCGCCTACAAGCTTGTCGAGTGCGTTATGTCGGCCGACATCTTCTCGGATGTTGGTGATGTTGCCTTCAGCGTCGAATAAGGCGGCGCTGTGCAGGCCGCCTGTCAGTGCAAACTGAACCTGCGCCGCCTTCAGTTTTCCAGGCAATGCCGTCAGCACATCTGGATTGATGCTACAACCAGATGACGATGTTGTTGGGAAAGCAGCCTGCACCTGTTCGATAGATGTCTTGCCGCAGATGCCACAGGCAGAGTTGGTATAGAAGTTTCTCTGGATTGCGTCCTGGTCGATCTTTACCTGGTCTCGAAGGGAAACCCGTATCACGTTGGTGAGTGACTCCGGTGTGTTGCCACAGTGACCCACTTCTTTCAGGTCATCGCGGTCCCGGATGATGCCTTCGTTGAACAGAAAACCTACTGCCAGTTCATTGTCGTTGCCGGGTGTGCGCATGGTGACGACGATGGGGATATCGTCGCCGCCCTGGTTCAGTCGAATTTCCAGCGGTTCTTCAACCGTCACCTGGTCATCTGCGATGGCTACGCCCGCAGAATCTAATCGCTGTACCTTAACCGTCTCGTTGGCGTCAGGCATACGCGTATCAATCTACCGGCAGTAGGCTGATTTGCTGCGCGTTACGTGAGTTGAAAGTGTCCTGCCAGTTGGAGCGATGGTTGGCGGGGCGAATCTCAACCGCGGTGACTTTGTATTCCGGACAGTTTGTTGCCCAGTCGGACAGTTCAGTTGTGATGACGTTGGTGCCGGTAGCAGGGTGGTGGAAGGTGGTATAGACAACACCCGGCGCTACACGGTCAGAAATTTTCGCCTTGAGCGTAATCTCGCCCATGCGGCTGGTGATAGAGACCCAGTCACCATCGCGGACGCCGCGAGTTTCTGCATCAGCCTCGTGAATCTCCAGCAGGTCTTCTTCAAGCCAGCGGCTGTTTTCGGTGCGCCGTGTCTGCGCGCCGACGTTGTACTGGCTGAGGATGCGGCCGGTTGTCAGCAGCAACGGGAACTTGCGGTTGGCACGCTCTTCTGTCGGCTGGAACTCGGTTGTGACAAAGAGGCCCTTGCCGCGAACGAACTCGTCGATGTGCATCACCGGTGTGCCGGTTGGGGCATCATCATTGCAGGGCCATTGCACGCTGCCGTTTTCATCGAGGAAATCGAACGAAACACCTGAGAAGGTTGGCGTCAGCGCCGCGATCTCGTCCATGATTTCCGAGGCGGATTCATACTTCATGTTGTAACCCATGGCATTGGCTAGCGCCTGGGTGACTTCCCATTCGGCAATGCCGGTTTTCGGCTGCATCACGGGGCGAACGCGGTTGATGCGGCGCTCTGCGTTGATAAAGGTGCCGTCCTTCTCGAGGAATGACGTGCCGGGCAGGAACACGTGTGCAAACTTGGCGGTTTCGTTCAGGAAGAGATCCTGGACAACCACGCATTCCATCGCACTGAGTGCGGCTTCCACGTGCTGGGTGTTCGGGTCTGACTGCGCGATGTCTTCACCCTGGATATAGATGCCCTTGAAGTTACCCGCACAGGCTTCGTCCAGCATGTTGGGTATACGGAAACCGGGTTCATCGTGCAGTTCGACCTGCCAGTGTTCGTTAAATGTCTGCCTGACCACATCGTCGGTGACAGGTCGGTAGCCCGGCAGTTCGTGTGGGAAGGAACCCATGTCGCAGGAACCCTGCACGTTGTTCTGTCCCCTGAGCGGGTTGACGCCAACACCGGGGCGGCCGATGTTGCCGGTGGCCATAGCAATATTGGCCATCGCCATCACCATGGTTGAGCCCTGGCTGTGTTCTGTAACGCCAAGGCCGTAGTAGATCGCTGCATTACCGGCACCTGCATACAGGCGCGCAACTTCTCGCAGTTCATCTGCTGAAACACCGGCGGTGTCGGCAACGGATTCCGGTGAATTCTCAGGCTGCGCGGCAAAGGCCAGCCACTCGTTAAATGATTCGCTGTCGCAGCGTTCATTTACGAAATCATCGTCCAGCAGTTTTTCGGTGACCAGCGTGTGGGCGATGGCATTCATCACTGCAACATTGGTGCCGGGCTGCAGCGGCAGGTGGTGCCTGGCCTCAATATGCGGCGAGCGAACCAGGTCGATTCGGCGTGGATCAATCACGACGAGTTTTGCGCCATTACGCAGTCGTTTTTTCATCTGCGATGCAAAAACCGGGTGCGCGTCGGTTGGGTTTGCACCAATCACGATGATCACATTCGCATGGGCAACTGAGTCGAAGTTCTGGGTGCCAGCAGAGGTACCAAATGTCTGCTTCAGACCATAGCCGGTAGGTGAGTGACAGACACGTGCGCAGGTATCAACGTTGTTATTGTTGAACGCCGCCCTGATCAGTTTCTGGACCAGCCAGACTTCTTCGCTGGTACAGCGTGAAGAAGTGATACCCCCAATGGAAAAGCGACCATGGTCTGATTGGATATGCTTGAGCCGTGTCGCAGCGTGGTTGATCGCTTCGTCCCACGATACTACCTGCCATGGGTCATCAATCGAATCCCGGATCATGGGTTCTGTAATACGCTCCTGGTGGTTGGCGTAACCCCAGGCGAAGCGACCCTTCACGCAGGAGTGGCCATGATTAGCCTTACCACCTTTATAAGGCACCATGCGCACAACCTGGTCGCCCTTGAGTTCTGCTTTAAACGAACAGCCAACGCCGCAGTAGGCGCAGGTGGTAACAACACTTCGATCCGGCATGCCGTGATCGATGACAGACTTCTCCATCAGCGTCGCGGTGGGACATGCCTGTACACACGCGCCGCAGGAGACACACTCACTCGAGAAGAAATCATTAGCGCCGGTCGCAACCTTGGATTCAAACCCTCGACCATCGATGGTCAGTGCAAAGGTGCCCTGGACTTCTTCGCAGGCACGCACACAGCGGGAACAAACGATGCACTTGCTCGGGTCGAACGTGAAATAGGGGTTGGATTCATCTTTTTCGGCAACGAGGTGATTGTCACCTTCTGCGTAACGCACGACCCGCAGGCCAACCACACCTGCCATATCCTGCAACTCGCAGTCGCCATTGTCCGCGCAGGTCAGGCAATCCAGTGGATGATCAGAGATGTACAACTCCATCACGCCCTTTCTGAGCTTTGCGATCTCAGGTGTCTCAGTTCGAACGACCAGCCCCTCGCTGACAGGCTCTGTGCAGGAAGAGACATAGCCGCGGCGACCTTCGATCTGCACCAGGCACAGTCGGCAGGAGCCGAATGCTTCAACACTGTCGGTTGCGCAGAGCTTTGGAATCGGGATGTTGTTTTCAAACGCCGCGCGCATGATCGAGGTGCCGGCGGTTGTCTCGATTTCAGACCCGTTGATGGTCAGTCTGATCTTTTCTTCGAAAACGGGTTTTGGTGTGCCGTAGTCCGGTTCGTAGATTTTCACTGGGCTCGTCATATCACGATCTCCTTCAAGACGACTTGAAGTCGTCAGGGAAGTTCTTCATTGCGCTTTTAACGGGGATAGGGGTCATGCCGCCCATCTGGCACAGGCTGGCACCTTCCATCACATCACAAAGGTCTTCTACCAGTGTGATATGACCGGATACGTCTGCACCTTGGTTTCGTGCAGTAATGATGTTCGCCATGGTTTCCTTGCCTCGGACCGAGCCGATTCGACAGGGGGTGCACTTGCCGCAGGATTCTTCCTCACAGAAGTGAAAGGCATACTCTGCCTGTTCGGCGAGATCCACAGTGTCATCAAAAACGACCATACCACCGTGACCAATACCTGCGCCAATTTCTGCCATGGCCTCGTAGGTCAGCGGCGTATCAAATTGTGCCGGTGACAGGTAGGCGCCAAGTGGACCGCCAATCTGCACTGCCTTGATTGGTCTGCCGGAACGGGTGCCGCCGGACCACTCATCAATAAAGTCGCCAAGCTTCATGCCAAACGGGATTTCAATCAGGCCGCCCTTATTCACGTTGCCTGACAGCTGGAACGGAATGGTGCCGGTTGACCGTCCAACACCCAGGGCCGCATAGGCGTCGCCGCCATTACGGATGATCCAGGGAACCGAGCACAGGGTAATGACGTTGTGCACCAGGGTCGGTTTGCCGAACAGGCCACTGATCGCAGGCAACGGCGGTTTGAAACGAATCATGCCGCGTTTGCCTTCGAGACTTTCGAGCAGTGATGTTTCTTCGCCACATATATAGGCACCAGCGCCAATGAACAGCTCAATATCGAAACCGGCGGCGTCACCAAGATGGCCTGCATTGCGAGCGGCTTCTATAGCATTGGAAAACGTGAGCGCGGCGAGCGGGTATTCCGAGCGCAGGTATACAAATCCCATGCTTGCGCCAACTGCGCGCCCGGCGAGGGCCATGCCTTCGATGAGAAGGAACGGATCGCCTTCAAGGATCATGCGATCTGCAAACGTGCCGGAGTCACCTTCATCCGCATTACAGACGATGTATTTCTGGTCTGCTTCGGTATCAGCAACGGTTTTCCACTTGATGTGCGCGGGGAACCCGGCGCCGCCTCGACCTCGCAGGCCCGCTGTTTCGAGCTCACTGATAATCTGGTTTGGTGATGCGTCGGCAGTAAATCCGCCAGTCGCCTTGTATGCGTCAAGGTCGAGCGGATTGTGACGGCCGCAATTGGCAAAGATCAGGCGCTCTTGTCCAGCATGCAGGTCGTCGATGGTGCCAAGCCGCGTTGCTGCATCGAGATCGTCGTCCACGTTTGAATAAACATCAGCGCCACGGATAACCGTTGGTTCAGCGCCGGTCAGCCCCAGGGAGCCCGCCTGCGTCACGGCAAATCCCTTGCGCTGCAGACGTTCGGTCAGCGCGGCGGCGCCCATTGCCATGGCGACGGAATCACCTGAGACAATCAACTGCTCGCTCATGTGACTCGCTCCGTGATGCTATCAGCCTCTGCCAAGGCGACCAGGTTATCGTCGACCATCGCGGCCGGGCCATTGGCACAGAGGCCGAGGCAGAAAACCGGCTCAAGTGATACGCCAGTGTCGTTTGTTTCACCGAGTGCAACACCGAGTTTTTCGACAAGTGCTTTCGTCAGCGCGCGGCTGCCAACAGCCTGGCATGCTTCCGCCTGGCACACCTTGATCACGGTGTTGCCCAGTGGCTCTGTCCTTAGATCTGTGTAGAAGCTGACGATACCCCGGACTTCCGCTCGCGAGATATTGAACACGTCAGCAACCACAGCCATAGCCTCCGCGTTGATATGCCCTGACTGTTCCATAATGGCGCGCAGGGCGGTGATCGTGCCGCCGACATGGTTTTCGTATTTGCGAACGAGCTGTGTTGTCAGGTCTTCTGCCATTGCGCAGCGTTCCATCGGGTGTCCAAAAATCGGGGTGCTATTCTACACGCAAGATTTCGGGCGGGTTAGCCGTTTCAGGAGCCTCAAAACCTTGCCTGTCGCGAACGGTAAGACTTCTGCCGCTTAAGTGGTCAAAACCAGCAAAGCCTGATTTACTGCTATTAATTTCAATGGCTTATAGACCTGCGCTATGGCCGATGCAGAGATAAAAGGGCCTTCAAACTCTCGCTACCTGGTTGCGTTGCAGCTGTTGCTGCTCGCGCTTGCCTTCCTGGTGCCGGGTGTGACTGGTGTCTTCCTGCCGCTCCTTCAGGAGGAGCAGCTGCAGTTCATCCTGACGCTGGAGTTCTTTGCAATCATCGCCGGCATGATTGTGCTGGGGTTCGCTTTCCCGCCGTTTTTTCTTTTCCCGCACGCATACGTGCGCTGGGGTTCAATGGTCGTTGTGGTGCTGTTAACCCTGCCGCTTTCAGCCGGTATTTGAGACGATTACGGCTGGTCTGGCTTTTTTGCTTTTGGGTACCTGGTGTTTGCAACCTACTGTGGTGCGCTGTTTCGTTCCACCAGCGAGGTCGAAAAACTCGACCTGTTATACGAGGTATGCCTGCGCTGGGTTGTCTACATGGTGTTGTTTTCAGTGCTGGGGACCATGGTGCCGACCATCTATATAGAACGCGCAACCAATCACGTTGAAGGGTTCTATTTTGGCGCGAGCTACTTCGGCGTTGCCGCGTTCATGGAATGGCGCTGCTATTTTTCTCGTGCGGTTGTCATCGGAAAAACCATGCTGGCAGGACAATACAAACGTCGGCCGGCCACCCCGCGAAAAGATAAGCAGGGACGCTATCTTTCCTGGCGACCCCAGGGCAACCAGACGCTGTGGCTTTCGCTTACGGGTTTGGTGCTGGTGTTCATCACCGCTGTGTTTTTCACCGTATCGTTTGAGTTTGAATCCTGGATTGCGCGGATTGCTTTCTGGTTGTTCCTGACCCCGTTCGCCCTCATCGGATTTGGCATGAGTGCGGCGGCTGTTGTGCTGGCAAAGGATGCGTTGTTTGGTGAGCAGCCATGGTTAACGCTTGAGGATGAGAAAGGGCTGTTTGCTGCTGAAGGGCTTATCCCGCGAAGTCATTACGACGCGCTGGATGTGTCACTGGTATCGCTTCAGGTCAGGCAAACGGATGAGTTTGGCGATACCTGCCATGTTGACGAAACTGTCCTGCACGAGTTCAGCGAAGATGTCGTCATTTCGAGAACAACCGACGATGGGCTGCGTTTCACGGTTGAGCATCGATTCCGTGACGGACTCCCGTTCAAAGGTGCGCTGCACCTTCGTCTGTTGTTGCAGCGAAACGATGGGAAAATCGAGCCGTCCCTGCTCGATTTTCCGCTGTCGTATCAGGCTTAGACTCCGATGGTCAGACGCTCGCCCGGGTGCCATGCATGTTGTAGTAGAAGCCGCGATGCCTGATCAGCTCATCGTGCGTGCCTTCTTCTGCAATACCATCTTCCGTCAGGACCACAATTCGATCAGCCCGCATGATGGTTGAGAGTCGGTGCGCAATCACAATCGTGGTTCGATTCTTTGCGATGTCGTACAAGGCCTCCTGCACGGCCCGTTCACTTTCGCTGTCGAGCGCACTTGTTGCCTCATCAAAGATCAGGATGGGCGGGTTCTTCAGAAATGCCCGGGCGATAGTCAGGCGTTGCTTCTGGCCGCCGGAAAGCCTGACGCCACGTTCACCGATATCGGTGTCGTACCCATGTTTGAGCCCTGTGATGAATTCGTCGGCATGTGCCAGTTTTGCCGCGGCGACAATATCTGCTTCGGTTGCATCCGGCATACCGTAGGCGATGTTGTCGCGAACGGTACCGGCAAACAGGTACACGTCCTGGTGCACCAGCCCGATATTGCGTCGCAGTGATGCTGACGTTGCATCCCTGACATCCTGCCCATCGATGGTCACGGCACCGGATGAAACCTCGTAAAAGCGCGGGATGAGAGAACACAGCGTCGTCTTGCCAACGCCGGAATGCCCGACCATTGCAACAAATTCTCCTGCGACAATGTCGAGGGAGACATTGTTCAGCACGAAGGGCAGCCCATCGGCGTAGCGAAAGCTCACATCCTGAAATGATACCTGGCCGGTTATGTGGTCGAGATCCCTGGCATCAGCGGCGTCCTGGATTTCAGGTTCGATCTCGAGCACTTCCATAAATCGATGGAATCCGGTGATACCTTCCTGCCAGAGGCGTGCCAGGTTAGCCGCCCGTGCGATGGGGTCAACCAGGATGGCGATACACAAAAGGAAGGTCATCAGGTCTGCCACGGTCATATCCGCCTGCAGGATGGCGATGGTCCCGAATACAATGACCATGAGTGTCAGCAGATGGGTATAGGTCTGCAGGCCAACCGAGAACAGCGCCTCTGCCTTGTAACCCTTACGCCGAGTCTGCAGGAAGTTCACGTTCTCCTGGTTGAACCTGTCCATTTCAACCGCCTCGCCGCCGAAAGCTTTGACAACGCGCATACCGGAAAGGGAATCCTCGACATGTTCGTTGATTGCGGCGATACGCTCTTTGCTCTGGCGCACCGCTGTGCCCATCCGATCGTTGAAGTACAGCGCATAAAGCACGGCAAACGGCATCGATACCATGATCAGGATGCCCATCTCCGGGCTGAAGTACATGATGATTGCGGTGGCACCAAGAAACTTGAGTAGTGCGATCGCCACATCTTCCGGGCCGTGGTGGTAGAGCTCGGCCAGCGCGAACAGGTCATTGCTGATGCGGGACATCAGTTGGCCCACGCGTTGCCGATCATAAAAACTGAATGACAGTTTCTGGTAGTGCCGGAACAGTTCTTCACGCATGTCGGTTTCCATGCGGGCGCCCATCACGTGCCCCTGGTAGTCGACAAACATGCGGCTCGCGGCTTCGAGCGCAATCAGTCCCAGCATCAATGCACCGACCAGGTATATCTGGTCATAAATCAGGCCCGCATCGCCGCCTGCCGTCAGCTGCTTGACGATGTAATTCGCGCAGAGCGGCAGGGCGAGCGTGGTGCCTGCCACAAGGAAGGCACACGCGAGATCGGCGACAAGCACGCCGATGTGCGGTCTGTAATAGGAAAAGAATTTGGTCCAGCGGGCACGGTTTAGTGCCCGGTTGTATTCCGCGGAGGTGGAGAGGTTGTCTTCCGTCAGCGCGGCGGATTTGCCATCAGGTGCGACACCCGAAATTTCTGGCGTTGTTTGCATAAGGATTCATGTCCGTATTCGTCATAACGAGGGTGGTGGTGTTTTCAGACATGAAATTTGCCATGTGAGGGCTCCCCAGCGTGTTTGGCTTGCAGAATTGCAGTGGGCTCAACTTAAACGCTTTCGGAGATGTCGACAAGGCAAAAATAATTAAATGAACAGGTTCATTTTAAATTGAATTGTTGTTATGATGCGCCGCAACACCACATCTGAACCGCAACAGGAGAGTAAAAATGTCACCAGAAACGAATCCAGAAAACAGGAAGTCACCCATTGTCGACCGGGATTTTGCAGACCGATTCATGTGCGCTGTCGATCGTCCCATGGACTACGGGGTCTATTTTCTTTTCCACGATTGGTGGCAGGAAGCGCCCGAAGAGGCCATTGAGGGTTACATGCAAGAACTCAACGCCATCCCCAATGCACGTGAATTCCTCGACCAGCGATACATCTCTGATCCCGTACCACTTGCGCGGTTGGCTGAGTGTGATGAAGGCACCCTCGGACGTGGCTATCACGACTTTGTCGTGGATAACCAGCTCGAAGTGAACCTTGCCCGCAACTACCACGATTTCAACAAGCAGCTGCATGACGCAGGTAACCTCGAGCGTTTGCCCGAGGATATGAGTTACATGATGGTGCGTGGATTCCAGATCCATGACATGCAGCACGTGCTGACGGGTTATGACTCAACGCCTTACGGTGAACTTGCGCTCGCAGCGTTCTACCTTGCACAGCTGCGTTTCCCTTATCACCTGATGCGAATGGCCGTCACGCTGGGCCACGCGGCATTTGTTAACCCGGGTGTTACCGTGGATGCGATGGACGCTATCGTGGATGGCTGGACGCGTGGACGTCAGGCGAAAAACCTGAACTTCACTCGCTGGGAAGACGAGCTAGATACACCCGTTGTGGAACTGCAGGAGCAGCTGGATCTCAGGATTGCTGCCTGAAGTCGTCCCTCAGTGAATCAATATCGAGGTCAACGCTTTCAACGATATTAAGGAAGGACTCCCAATGTGCTGGCAGGATTGCAACGGGTTTGCCCGATTGCATGGTCCGCCAGCCCCTTTCTCCGGGCAGGTGAATCTCATCAACACCCGGTCGCCGCTTAGCGGACTTCACTGCATCGACCAGCCTGTCTGAGCGCCTGCCGGCTTCGCCGGTTGGCATCCAGTGGTTTGGATCGATCACGATAAGGCAGGCACCGCCGGTCAATGCTTCTTCTCTTGGTTCCAGCCAGTAAGAGGGCGGGCCTGCAATTTCAGGTGTCATCCTGGCTTCAGGATTGATCACGCCTGCCAGCATTTCGGTGAAGAGATTGAACGCATACATGCGCGGTGTGCCAAACACCGTTGGTGCCTCACAGTCAGAAATTCGGCCGTAGTCGTCCATGCGCTTGAAGTAGGGTGCGGGGTCATCGGTCAGCTCACCTGTGTCCGGATCAACCAGGTAAGGACCTTTCAGCTTGTTACCCTGGAAATAGGCTTCGCTGATATCCCCGTCATGGACTTCCACGGCCTGGATGTCCGAGACAATAGGTGGATGCTCGCCGCCAGGTGTGGCGGCTGCAAAGGGTGCGCCCGATAACATGTTCTGCATGCCGCCCCAGGGTGAAACAAGCGGTAGGCTGTTATTGGTCGCCATGGCAAACATGCCTTGATTGGCGGCCATACGTACGTAAGTGCCGAAAGCACCTGCATCATTAAAGTCGCGGACAAAGCCGATGGCGATGGCGTGTTCGCGTGCTTTTTCAATCGCAGCCTGCATCGTCAGCGTGACCGCCCATTGTCCTGAGGCACGCTTTGCATCCATGACAAGCCAGGTCGGGCCTTCGTCAACAACCTCGGGTACTGCGCTGACATCGAGGGTGCCGGTTCGGGCGAGTAACACCGGGATCTCAAATACACCCAGCCCCTGGGTCAGTTTGCCGTTGCGGTCGCCATCTGAGACACAGTAGGCGATTACATTTGCCTGTTCGTCTGAAAATCCAAGGGCGAGCAGAACACGCCGGTAACAGAATTCGAGAAAGTCCGCGTTCTCTTCCAGTGTTTCGATTGTGTCCATGTGTGCCCAGATTAATCCTGTACTTGGCCCTGCATCATAAACGTTCGTATGATGGACCGGTTACCCCATAGGAACATTCATGGCTTCATTACAGCGACTGACTGCTGATTGCAGCATAGAAGACATCATCGCCGTCAGCGATACGGATGGCGGTGTGATTGTTGACGGGTTGCTCGACGAATCACTGCTGCGCAGATTCAATGATGAGCTTGAGCCATTGCTCGCAGCCCATGGCGGCACCGATTCGGGTTCAGGCGCGTCCGATGAATTCCTGGGTCGATCAACGCGCAGACTGCAGGCGCTCGCCGAAAAGGCGCCTGCATTTGTGGAGATCATGCTCAACGAAAAGATACTCGGCTACGCTGAGGCCACACTTGCACCGATCAGCCCGGACATCATCCTGAACAACGGTGAACTGATCGATATCGGGCCAGGTGAGTCAGCTCAGCCCATACACCGTGATGACGATGCCTGGAATTTTGCCAATCCCGGCGGTCCGATGATTGTTAACACGATTACCGCGCTTGTGGATATCACGCCAGCAATGGGCGCAACACTGGTCGTACCCGGCAGTCATCTCTGGGAAAAGGACCGCGTGCCAACCCAGGATGAAATGGTATCTGCCGATCTGCCAGCAGGCTCATCGTTGCTGTTTCGTGGAGACCTGCTGCATGCTGGCGGTGCCAACAATACTGACAGGTTCAGAAGGGCGCTCTCCACTGGCTATTGCTGTGGTTGGCTGCGGCCTGTCGAAAACAGCTATACCAATATTCCGCTCACCACGGTGAGAAAGTTGCCGCGCCGCGCACAACAGCTGCTGGGTTATGCGCTCTACGACGCCTCGGAAGTCGGCGGTGGCTATCTTGGTTATCACGACATGGGTGACCCGGCGAAACTGCTCGACTGAACATGAACTGGCTGGCCGATTTTGAGAGAGACGGTGTGGTGGTGGTACCGCAGGTGTTTGACGAAGCGGCGCTGAAACCCGTTATTGATGAGATATCAGCATGGATTGATCAGCGTGCGCGTCAGCTTGCGGCGCGGGGACTGATCACTGACCTTTATGAAGGTGAGCCGTTCGAAACACGCTACGGCCACCTCTATGGCCAGTCAAAAAAGATGCAGAACGGCCTGGATCTCATGTTCTCTCGTGGTGAGGCGATGTTCCGGTTCCTGCATAACGAGGCGTTGCTCGACGTGGTCCAACATCTGCTTGGTCCTGATATCAGCTGTAATCCGATTCAGCACCTGCGGGCCAAACCGCCGGTGACATTCGAGGGGCACGAAAACCCGGGCTTTCACAACGTATCCTGGCACCAGGATGTCGGCGTGATGATGGCGGAAGGTGAAGCGTCAAATATCCTGACCTGCTGGATCCCGCTCGTGGACGTAAATGAAGACAATGGCTGCATGCGCGCTATGCCGGGGCTGACTGACAAGGCTTACCTGAGGCATGTTGAACGTGAAGGTGATACCACGATAGATCCAGCGCTGTTGCCGAAGCTCGAACCGATACCACTGAACTGTCGTAAAGGTGACCTGGTGCTGATGAGCAGGTTCACACCACATTGCTCAACGCCAAACCGTTCGGATATCTGCCGATGGTCCCTCGACTGTCGTTACCAGGTGACCGGCCAGCACACCGGTCGAACTGCACATCCTGCCTTTTCAGTGAGGGGAGCAGAGATGCCTGGATTCCCGAGGATGGATCATGCGGCGTGGTGTGCTGCCTGGATTGATGCTTTTGAGAATCCGCGTGGTGAGGCAGGTCATCGGTTGGAGTAACCAACTGTTTGTGCCTGGCCCCCGTCATCTCGACTGGAGCCGAAGGCGAAACGGAGAGATCTAGAGTCTCGCGAGAGTCCAGATCCCTCGGCTACGCTCGAGCGCGAGCCCGGTCGAGATGACGGCGGCACGAAAACTGGTACCATCCAGTCCTCCAAACAAACAGGATACAGATGGTGCAAGCAACCCTAGGCGTTCAGATGTTTACCCTGCGGGAGTTCACGCAGGATGAGAAGTCGCTGGACGAATGTTTAAAGAAAGTTTCTGATATCGGTTACCGCAGCGTGCAGGTGTCGGCGTTTGGTGCAGATGTAGCACCCGAGAGAACGGCAGAACTGTGCGAAAAATATGGCCTCGCCATCGGCGGCACACACGTCAGCTGGGATCGTTTCAGGCAGGACATCGATGCAGTCATTGCCGAGCACAAATTGTGGGGTTGTCAGCACACCGCCATTGGCATGATTCCTCCGGCTGAGTATCTGAGCCTGGAGGGCATGAACCGATTCCTTGAAGAGGCTGCGCCTGTCACCAAGGCACTGGGTGATGCCGGCATCAGTTTTTCCTATCACAATCACTCACACGAGTTTCTGCAGTTCGATGGCAAACCCTGGCTTGCGCATTTGTATGAACGCGCCTCGGAGATAAACCTGAAGATGGAACTGGACACTCACTGGATTGTGGCCGGTGGAGGTGACCCAGCCGCCTGGGTGGATAGGTGTGGCGACGATATGCCGCTGTTGCACTTGAAAGACTTCCGGGTAAACGAGGAGTTCAAGAGGCGCTTTGCGCCAGTGGGTGATGGCAACATGAACTGGTCAGCCATTCTTGCCGCTGCAGCGAAACATCCCATTGAGTATTACTTCATTGAGCAGGATAACTGTTATGGCGAAGACCCGTTTGCCTGCCTCGAACGAAGTTTCAACTACCTGCACAACGAGCACGGATTAGATTGATATGAGCACCGTGAGATTGGGCATTATCGGCCTTGGCAATATGGGTTCCTCCCACTGCCGGTCAATACAGAAGATGGATAACATCACTTTAACAGCGGTGGCAGACGTAAGTGCGGCGCGCTGCGAAAAGGTGGGTGGTCGATATGAGGTGCCGGCATTTGAGGACTACAACGACCTCCTGAATTCAAAGCTCTGTGATGCTGTACTTATTGCAACCCCACACTATGACCACACGACAATTGGCCAGAAGGCGCTGCGAAAGGGCCTGCATGTCATGGTGGAAAAGCCGGTCTCCGTCCACAAGGCGGATGCTGAACGTCTGATCAAAGCTCACACCAACGAGGCCCAGGTGTTTGCAGCCATGTTTAACCAGAGGACAAATCCTGGCTACCAGAAGATCAGGGAGCTCATCACCGATGGCTCGCTTGGCCAGGTTCGGCGTATCCAATGGACAATCACCGACTGGTTCAGAAGTGAGTCCTACTACGCAAGCGGCGGCTGGCGTGCCACCTGGGGTGGTGAAGGCGGCGGTGTGCTGTTGAACCAGTGCCCACACCAGCTTGATCTGCTGCAATGGATGTTCGGGATGCCGCAGAAGGTGCGAGCGTTCTGCAATTTCGGCAAGTATCACAACATCGAGGTGGAAGACGAGGTTACCGCATACCTGGAATACGAAAACGGCGCCACAGGTGTGTTCACGACAACAACCGGTGAAGCACCCGGGTCGAACAGGTTGGAGGTGTCGGCCGAAAATGGTTTCCTGGTGTTTGATACAAGTGAAGCGGTGATTCGCATCGACTGGAATGAGAAGTCGATATCGCAGGCGATCGTCGAGAACGATCCGTTTGAAAAACCGGCGACAAGGCGTGAAGAAATACCGGTTGATGGTGAAGGCGGCCAGCATCGCGAGATTCTTGAGAACTTTGCTGATGCCGTCCTTGATGGTGCAGCACTGATTGCGCCGGCGGGTGAGGGTATCAACTCGGTGGAACTCGCCAACGCGATGTTGCTGTCCGGCTGGACAGAGAAGACTGTCGCGTTGCCCATCAATGCGAGGGGCTACGAGAGAAGGTTGAAACAACGAATCGCTGATTCGACCTTCACAAAAGAGGTGAAAGAACAGGTCGTGGAAGACATGAGCAGCTCGTTTTAGAGGATGACCAATGGCTGATGGAATGAACTATGCGCCCGTGGCGCGAACGCTGGAGCCGGTATGTGAGGCGGGCGATCTGAACTTTGCCGTGGCGTTTATGGATCACGGGCATATTTATGGTATGGCGGACAACCTCGTCGAAGTAGGCGCGACGCTGACCCATATATTTGAACCGAATGACAAAAAGGTTGCTGCGCTACAAAAGCGTCATCCAGGCGCAATACGCGTCGACTCGTTTCAGGAGATTCTCGATAACCCGGATATCTCGCTGGTGGCTGCAGCAGCAGTGCCCAACCTGCGCGGGCCGATCGGTGTCGAGGTGATGCAGCATGGCAAAGACTACTTTACTGACAAGACGCCGTTTACAACGCTGGCACAGCTGGAGGACGCAAAAGAAGCGGCAGCATCCACGGGACGCAAGTACGCGGTGTGTTATTCAGAACGCCTGCAGAATGAGTCAGCGGAATTTGCCGCCGAGCTTATTCGCGATGGGGTGATCGGCGATGTGATTCAGACCATTGGCCTTGGTCCGCACAGGCTTGCCAAACCCAGTCGACCTGACTGGTTTTTTATCAAGGAACAGTACGGCGGCATTCTTGCAGATATCGGTAGCCACCAGGCTGAGCAGTTCCTGACCTATACCGGCGCAACCGACGCGAGTATCTCGATGGCCCGCGTTGCCAATTTTGCGAACCCGGATGTGCCGGAACTCGAGGACTTTGGTGAAACATCACTGGTTGGCGATAACGGTACGTCCGGCTATTTCCGCATGGATTGGTTTACGCCTGACGGTCTTCGTAACTGGGGGGATGGTCGCACAACGATCCTCGGTACCAAGGGTTTTATTGAATGCCGCAAGTACATTGATATCGCGGTTGATGAGTTCTCCGAGAACAACGTGTATATCGCCACCGGCGAGGGTGAAGAGAAGCACAATGTAACTGGCAAGATCGGCTTCCCGTTTTTTCCTGCCTTTATCCTTGATTGTCTCAACCGGACCGAAAACGCCATGACGCAAGAGCATGCGTTCAAAGCGGCAGAGATATGCCTCAAGGCCCAACAGGTTGCTGATGGTGCTACTGCGTAGCCTTGCGAACCTGCTCTGTCTTTTGTTGATGAGCAATTTGTTGACGAGCAATGCAATGGGTCAGACCCGCTTTCAGGAAATTCTGGATCTGTCTGCGAGAGCACCGGATAAGACACTACGTTACGGTGAGGGGCCGCAGCAGTTTGCAGAACTGTACCTCGCGAGCAGCGAACCCAAGGCACTCATCGTCCTGATCCACGGTGGCTGTTGGCGCAACATGTTTGATGTCGGTCACGTCAGGCCGCTAGCTGAATACCTCGCCAGCGCGGGGTTTCACGTACTGGCGCCTGAATATCGCCGTCTTGGTGACGCAGGTGGTGGCTGGCCTGGTACGTTCAATGACATCATGCCGCGGTACAGCTTGCGGCTGCCGAGTACCCCCAGACCAGGAGAATCGTTGCAGGTCACAGCGCCGGTGGTCATCTTTCACTATGGGTATCCAGTGAATTGGGTGGCCGCTGGTCAGGAGTCGATGTGGACGCAGCAATTGGACTTGCCGCCATACCTGATCTTGCAACCTATGCCATGGGCAGCGGCAGTTGTGAAATGTCCGCTGCCGAACTCATGGGCGGCCAGAAGGCAGGACAGGAAGAACGCTACAGCCAGGGTTCTCCTGCTGAGATGACAAGAAAGACACCAGCACTGCTGATCCACGGTGAAGCAGATCCAATTGTGCCGCTCTCACAATCAACAGCGTTTGCTGCGCGGCATAATAGTACTGTTAGCGTATTAGAAGGTGCGGGCCACTTTGAGTTAATCAACCCTGAAGATGAAGCTGCGATGACGCTCTTTGTTGATGCACTGCATGAACTGCTGGGAGATCAGGCAGGTGAGTGACGCCGCCCGTCTGGATGCTGATGATCCGCTGAAACACTGTCGTGACTGGTTTGAGTTACCTGAAGACATTGTTTACCTGGACGGCAATTCTCTCGGCCCTTTACTTATGAGAGTACGCGAGAAGATGCAGCAGGTCGTGTCGAACGAGTGGGGTGAACGGCTGATTCGCGGCTGGAATGACGGCTGGATTGATCTGCCGCAGCAGACAGGTGCCGCCATCGCCAGTCTGATTGGAGCAGGAGAGGCAGATGTCATCTGCGCAGACAGTGTCTCCATCAACCTGTTCAAGTGTCTCGCGGTTGCGCTACAGGTGAACGCGGGTCGTAACGAGGTCCTGGTACCCGAAGAAACCTTCCCGACTGATATGTATATGGTGCAGGGCTTCAGGTCGCTTGGCCTTGATGTGTTTCTGCGCCTGGTACCGGAAGCAGAGCTTGACCAGCACATCTCTGATAAAACTGCCGCAGTGCTGGTAAGCCATGTCAATTTCAAGACAGGACGTTTGCTCGACGTCGCCGGGATGGTCAAAGCTGCACACCGCTGCGAGTCACTATTGATCCTGGATGTTTCTCACACCGTGGGTGTGGTGCCGATTGAAGCCACAGCTGATGAGGTCGATTTTGTGGTTGGCTGTGGTTACAAGTTCCTTAATGGCGGGCCGGGTGCACCTGCTTTTGTTTACGTAAACCCAAAACACCAGGGAGTCTCGCAACCGTTGTCTGGTTGGATGGGGCACAAAAACCCGTTTGAATTTGATACAGCTTACGAGCCTGCACCTGGTGTGACGCGATATCTGTCCGGCACGCCGACCATCCTTGGTATGAGTGCACTTTCAGCAGCGCTCACCGTATGGGAGGACGTGAATATCAAAGAGGTCAGGTCCAAGTCACTGGCTCTCGCTGATTTCTTTATTCAGTCGGTGCAGGCGACAAATGCCCTGTCGGAAGTTGAGCTGGCCACGCCTCGAGATCATGCAGAGCGTGGCAGCCAGGTGTCCCTCCGACATGAATATGCGTTTGCGCTGTCGCAGGCGCTGATTGCCAATGGGTTTGTTGGGGACTTCCGTGAACCGGATATCCTGCGTTTTGGGCTCGCGCCTTTATTCAATTCCTTTCAGGATATTGAACGCTGCGTACAGGCACTGGCGGACCTCATCACAACCGAGGCGTACCTTGAGCCCCGGTTCCAGCAAAGATCGAAAGTTACCTGACCCACTCAACCGGCGTCTCAGGGAATCGCACCTTTACAGGCGAGCCGTTCATGGTGGTCGCAAGGTGCAGAAGGAAACTCCCGACACCTGCAGCACCCTGCATGTAACCGGTCTGGGCCTGGATAAAATCCGGCTGGGACCGGTGTTCGGCCTGCGGCCAGCAAAACCCGCCCTCAGATGTGTCTGCCCGGCGTAGTAACTCTGCTGCGACCCGCTGGGCGAGACCAAGATACATGTCATCACCTGTTGCCCGGTACATCCAGGTTGCATAGTCACCAATACCGGCATCGCAGCAACACTGGCTTATGTTGTTCCAGAACCCGCGGCTGCGCTCTTCAGGCGCGCCGGTTGTGAGTAGTCCACGACCAAGGCCGTGTCCCCACTCGGTCCAGGCAGAATCACCGGTCATGTCACCTAACAGGTAATACAAACGCGATGTGCCAGCGGGACCATGACAGAAGCCCAGGTAGTAGCGATGATCGCGACCGTCATTCAGGATATGAGGCACGAGGTGTGCGTTTTCACCCTTGTCTTCCGCCATCGCCTGAACGTGGCGAGCACCCGCCATGGCGGTCTCCAGGTAGGATTGATCTCCCGTCACCTGGCTGGTGCGGGCGAGAAAGTACGCAACACCTGCAGTGCCATGAGCAAAATTAGGCGCGTCAAACGGCCAGGGAATATCGTCCATCAACTGCCAGCGAACACCACCTTCAGCCGGCTCGGCGATTTCAATCAGTCGGTCCGCAATGGCTTTGACCCAGGTGAGAGAATCCGGATGGATATTCTCTTCATGCGCATAGAGGTAATAAATGCCGATGCCAGCCGCACCTTCGGCAACATCGTAGATTTCACGGGTGCCGGGTTTGTTTGTGTAAGGCATCTGCGCAATCCAGCCGAGGCCCTTGCCGCAATCCGAACCCTGGTCTCGCAGTTTCTGTGCGCAGTGGGTTGCCGTTTCAGCAAATGTGGTTGTGCCTGATGCCTTGTCGAGCTCGTTCAATGCGAAAAAATAACCTGCCCATCCACCGTGAGTTGAGATAAGCATCGTGTCCTTGCTTAGAACGTACTTCTCGATGTCTGCGCCGGCCTGCATGGCGACGTCGAGGTATCGCTGCTCTCCGGTTGCCTTAAACAATTCGAGGTAGTAGATCGCGATCCCCGCTGATCCGAGGTAGAGCGTTCGAATGGTTTTCTCGGGTACCTCGCGTGCAAGACCCCAGCCACAGCCGTTGTCTGTTTCACGCTGGTATTTTGAGAGCCAGGTGTCGACGCCTGTGGCGGCGTCCAGCAGTTCAGCTGCGGTAACACTCATGAGTTATCCCTCCGCGTAGAGTGGTGACGAGGCCTTCATGGCGCGTGACTGGATCAGCAGCGTTGCGACCAGGTCGCCGTCTGTGTTGTAGGCATGCTGCTGGTACCAGACGAACTCTGTCTTTGGACTCTGGCCGACGCAGACAACTTCGCAATCAATTTTGTATTTTTCACCCATGATAAATGGGCCGTTGGTGTAGCTGATTTCCATGGCGCCAAAAAGGCCGGTTGACTCTTCGATGAGTGGCGCCAGCCCTTTCATCGCGGATCCCCACAGGAACTCCAGAATAGTGCAGGGCGCAGCGACGGGGCCGCCCCAGGGTGAGGACTCCTTGTACCAGCTCATTGGATCGCTGATCAGGTTCTTGTCAAAACGCTCGAACTGTTTATCCGTGGTAGCAACAACATCGTAAGTGCCAAGCGACATGCCTGGCTCAACCCGGCGCAGTATCTTGAGTTCTGAAGGATCACATTCCCGATAGTCGCGATTACGCAGTTCGGACCCGGAAGTATCGCCAAGCCCGGCTGTGCCCTCGCACACCAGCATGCCATCTTTACGTTCCATCCAGACGCGGGTCTGGTTTGCGCCATCTTCCGGCTGCTCTACAAACACCTGCACTTCCTCAAGGTCTATGGTGGCGTTTTTGAACATCAGTGACAGGTTGCCGCGCTCAAACCATTCGTTGCCGAACACCTGCACCAGCACAGGCGGGAACTGGTTCATGTGGATATCGCCAGCAACCGTGCCACCGCGGAAACCGAGTTCCGCTGCTGTTTCATCGTCATGGATGCTGCCTGCGCCATCCTCGGCATTCCAGTTCCGTGCTGCCCAGAAAGGACCTGTTATTACATTGCTCATGTTTGTTCTCCTTGAGGTTAGTCAGGTAGACCCAGTACCCGTTTGGCGATGATGTTGAGTTGAATTTCGTTTGATCCACCGGCAATTGAGATTGATTTGGCTTCAAGGTTAAGGCGGCACATGCCGATCTCTTCCTCTGAGAAAGCATCACCTTCCCAGCCCATGCCTTGCATGCCGCGGATCAGTCCCTGGATTTCGAGCTGTTCTTTTACATACTCGGCTTCGACGTATTTGAAGATGGAAGTTGCTGCACCCGGCGTACTCGCTTCGTTCTCTGCGACCGTACGAGCCTGGGTCAACAGGTAGGCGCGTTTTTTCATTTCATTGCTGATGATGTCATTGCGCAGCGACGCATCGGTAATCTCGTCTGTACCGGAATAGTGTTTGGCAAGATCACCGAGTGGCATTGAAGGGCGTATCCGCTCCAGTGGACCCGCGGTATCAGCACTCGCCAGTGAGGCAAGGCCGGAGCGCTCGTGCTGCAGCAATCGCTTGGCAACGGTCCAGCCCTGGTTCTCCTTATGTACGAGTTCTGACTTTGACACCTCAACATCATCAAAGAAGGTCTGGCAGAAAGGCGATTTGCCGTTGATCAGTTCAATAGGTTTGACGGTAACGCCGGGTGAATCCATCGAAAACAGGATGAAGCTGATGCCCTCGTGTTTCGGTGCCTGTGGGTTGGTACGTACCAGGCAGAATATCCAGTCAGCGTAGTTGGCGCCTGAGGTCCATATCTTCGAGCCATTGACCAGGTAGTGATCGCCTTTGTCTTCAGCGCGTGTTTGCAGGCTTGCTAGATCGGAACCGGCGCCGGGTTCGCTGTATCCCTGGCACCAGGCGATTTCACCGCGGATGATGGGTGGCAGGTGGCGTTGCTTCTGTTCCTCCGTGCCGTACTCAAGCAGCGTCGGGCCAATCATGGTAATGCCCATACCGCCCAGCGGTGGCCGTGCCTTTATGCGTTGCAATTCTTCCAGCAATACAAGGAACTCTTCTTTGGCGAGACCGCCACCGCCGTATTCCTTTGGCCAGGTAGGCGCTGTCCAGCCGCGCGACGCCATGGCATTCAGCCACTTGTAGGCGTCCGGGTTGGCGCCTTGCCTTTTTGTGCCGCCATTAACTTCCTCTCCGGGCACCATTCGGGTTCGCATGGAGGCCGGGCAGTTTTCTTCCAGCCAGTCACGGGTTTCGGCGCGAAATGTTTCAAGTGAGGTCATCGGTATAGCAATAGCAAAGTCCAGGGGAGGTCTTTAGGATAGAGCCATCGTTGAATGAATGCGAGCAGGCCGATGATCAGCAAAAAAATAGCGATGCTGGGTATTTGGGGTGTGGGTAAGACCTCGCTGGTGCAGCGGTTTGTCAGCAGCATCTACGATGAAAAATACCTCGCGACCATGGGCGTGAAGGTCGACAAGAAAGTGGTTAATGTCAGTGACCAGGACCTGACCATGATGTTGTGGGATATCGCGGGTGCTGAAGACAACTTCGACATCCCGGCGCACTACGTTAAGGGTTCGGCTGGTTACCTGCTGGTCATGGACGGTACACGGGCAGAGTCGATCCAGGCCGGTGTCGATATCGTGAATTCGGTGAACGAAAACGTCGGCGAGATTCCCTTTGTCGCGGTGGTGAACAAGTGTGATCTCGACTGGGTTGTCACGGATGATGAGATCAACGCTGCGCTTGCGCCGTTTGGTGCCGGCTTTCTCAAGTCGAGTGCAAAGACTGGCGAATCTGTTGAAGAGGCGTTTATGACCCTCGCCGCAAAAGTGCTTTAAAGATCGATCACGGTCTCGGCACGGGCCAGCTCAAACTTTAGACCGGTCTGTTCGCTTCGCCTGGCCAGCGTCTCATCCATCCAGTTCCTTTCGGCCCAGGTCCTGTTCGGATCGTGGTGACCAATGTAGGTGTGCTTGATGTTGCAGGCCTCCGCCATATCCATGACGTCCTCCATGCAGCTATGCCCCCAGTCAAGGCGTGACACACCAAACGGACTGCCGATGCCCTGGTGTCCGTCATATTCAATATGCAGGTATTGCCCATCGCGGTAGAGCACATCAGCATCCTGTGACAGTTCCCTGAGTCGTTCTTCTGCTGCAAGGCTCGCCTGCTGCAGTGGATCATCAGGGTCCTCGCCACGTCGTAGCTCATGATCCGTGCAGAATACAAACACCTTGCCTTTTCGCTCTATTCGATAGGCGAGGCAGGGGTCGGGATGAAACACCTCGAACGCCTGAATACGGGTTTCACCAATCTCTATCGGCTCGTTGATATCGTGGTAACGGTGAACCATCTTGTCTGGCTCGGCTGGTGCAGGATGTTGTGCCAGGTCGCGGATCTCGCAGGAATCAAACTGCGCTGGCATGAGTTCGTAGTTAAGCGGTGTCTGGATGCCCTGCAGGTCGATACCAATCTCGTGGCTGAAAATACCAAGGTTGATATCCATCGCGGCCAGGTATTCGCGATTCGCCAGCATGTGAATATGGTTGCGGGGATCAAAGCAAACTGCAGCCTGGTCAAACCCCTCGGTATGGTCAAAGTGAGCGTGGCTGCCGAAGATATAAAGGTGCCGCTCGTCCTGGTCTGCCCACTTGGCGGCAATATCACCTGCACAGATCCTGAAGCCACTGCCGCAGTCCAGCACGATATCGTCGCCATCTGCGGTTTCAATGCGAAAGCAGGTTGTCCAGCCGCCGTAGACGCGCTGCTCTTCAAGTGCAAACTGTGCCCGATACTTCTCGAGGGTGCGGCGCTCAAGCGGCCCGCCGATGATGTCTTCCACGGAAGCGCTCAACTTGCCGTCGCTGCCTGTATGTGAAGCAACCTGCTCGAATACTTGCTGGAGCAGGGCAAGGTCACTGTGCTTGCGGGTTTCCTCTCTCTCAGTTTTGCCTGGAAAGATTGAGCCGCTGCCCTGCACCCCGTAGAAGTGGATTCGCAGGTTTTCTATGTTGGACATACCGACTCCCCGTAAGTCTGTCCGAGCCAGTCCCTATTAAAGCAAAAATCCGAAAGCGTGCCAACGCGATACGCTGGCCTGCCGGATTTTAGCTTGTCATTTGAACGATCGCGTTACCCGCCATCACCAGCAGGCAAATAGTCCCAATAAGGAAGATACCGAATCGCAGCGGCACGTTGTTCACGGTTGAATGAACGACACTGTGAACAATGCGCGAAGCAACATAGGCCCAGGCAAGGTATAGGTTCAGGCCGTCACCCAGGCCAATCATGGCGCTGCCGACAGCAACGGCGTAAAACGCGGTTGGCTGTTCCAGCAGGTGGTTGTAGTTATCTGCTTTCCACTGGATCTCTTTTGGCATCATGGCGCCCAGATCTGAGGTGCGTTGTCCCGTGTCAGGACCCCATGCGTCGCTTGATCCCATCTGGCTTGCGATATAGGGCAGGCGCACGGCTGCCATCCAGCCGAGCATGATGATTGTCCAGACGACCAGTACAAATACCGGTAACAGGATAGGGGCAAAGTTTCCAAGCAGTTCCGTCATTGTTTTTCTCGTTATTTGGCAGTGAATCGACTAAACATCTTCCATGATCACCTGCTACTTGCAACGGTGATGCGGGGGCGCCAACTCTCGCAAATTGAGCCAAAACATGCCTATTATTCTGGTAAATAAAAATTACTAATCCTCGAAGATCACAAAAAAAGGAATCAGGCATGGCTACGAAAAGCGGCGCGCAATTGATGGCGGAATCCCTCAAGCAGCAGGGTGTGGAATATATGTTCGGCATTGTTGGTTTTCCGGTGTTCCCCATCGCAGCTGAAGCGCAGAAGGCGGGTATCAAGTACATCGGTATGCGTAATGAACAGGCGGCAAGTTATGCAGCCCAGGCGGCAGGCTACCTGACTGGCAGGCCGCAGGCCTGTCTCGTGGTGTCGGGTCCTGGCGTGGTTCATGCCCTTGCCGGCCTCGCCAACGCAAAGGAAAACTGCTGGCCTATGATCCTGATCGGCGGCGCGTCACCGGTTAACCAGAATGGCAGAGGGGCGTTCCAGGAAGAAGACCAGGTGGCGGCGGCCAAGCCATGGTGTAAATTTTCGCACGCGGTTGAAGACGCCCGTCGTATTCCGTTCTATGTAGAGAAAGCCGTAAGAACCTCGTTTTATGGCAGGCCCGGTGCGGTTTACCTCGATATGTCCGATGACATCATCCTGCAGAAGGTAGAGGAAGAGCAGGCGCCACCTGCGCCGACCATTCCTGACGCGCCGCGTCCCCAGGCAATGCAGGACAGTGTTGAAGCGGCACTCACTGCACTGGAGTCTGCTGAACGACCACTCGTGATCGTGGGTAAAGGTATGGCCTGGTCCCACGCGGAAGAAGAAGTTCGCGAGTTTATTGAAAGAACACAGTTGCCGTTCCTGGCATCTCCCATGGGTAAAGGCGTCATTCCCGATGACCATCCGTTGTCTGTGGGTGCAGCAAGAACAACCGCATTGCAGGATGCGGACCTGGTTTTCCTGATGGGTGCACGTTTCAACTGGATCATGCACTTCGGACTGCCACCGCGCTTTGATAAAGATGTCCGGGTGATCCAGTTGGATACATCCGCAGAAGAGATTCACACCAACGTGCCAGCAGAAGTTGCGCTTGTGGGTGACGGTAAGGCGGTTGTTGGCCAGTTGAACAAAGCGCTCGAAGATCGCCAGTGGTTCTACCCGGCGGAAACAGACTGGCGCAACGTTCTCGCAGAAAAAGCGGCTGCCAACGCTGAAGCAGTACAGCCGATGATTGACGACGAAAGTGCGCCGACCAACTACTACCGTGCCTTTAAGGATATCCGTGACTGGCTGCCGGAAGACGCCATCATCGTCAGCGAAGGTGCAAACACCATGGATATCGGCAGAACGCAGATGCCGAACAGTCGACCCCGCTCTCGCCTCGACGCAGGCAGTTACGGCACCATGGGTATCGGCATGGGCTTTGCGATTGCGGCGGCGGCTGTACATCCGGATCGACCCACGGTAGCCGTGGAAGGTGATTCCGGATTTGGTTTTTCCGGTATGGAAGTCGAGACCATGTGTCGTTACAAGCTGCCGGTAAAAATCGTGATTCTTAACAACGGCGGTATTGGCGGTGGTATGGATGAACTGCCAACGGATTCGCCCATTCCTGCGCCGATACTGACGCCGCGCGCACGTTACGATCTCATGATGGAGGCGTTTGGCGGCAAAGGTATCCTGATTGAAGATCCAAAAGATCTTCGCGCTGCACTCGACGAAGCAATGGCTTTTGACGGGCCAGCCATCGTCAACGTGATCCTTGATCCGCGGGCGGGCAGGAAACCGCAGAAGTTCGAGTGGCTGACCAAGGACGACTAACGACCCAGGAAACCTGTTTCAGGAGAAGAGAAATGGCGGCATTGGACGGACTCAGAATTCTCGATATGACCCAGTATGAAGCGGGTCCTTCCTGCACCCAGGCACTGGCCTGGCTGGGTGCAGATGTTGTGAAGATCGAACGGCCTGGCACCGGCGACCCGGGCAGGGGAGTCGGTGGTGGTGACTCCGAATACTTCCTGATGTGGAACAGCAACAAGAAGAGCGTCACGCTGGCACTGGAAACAGAAGCCGGACGTGACGTGCTGATGAAAATGCTGCCGCACTACGATGTCTTCGTTGAGAACTATGGCCCGGGTGTTGTCGAAAAACTGGGTCTGGATTACGAGGAGATGAAGAAGGTTCATCCCAGCGTGATCTATGCAAGAGTCAAAGGTTTCGGCAGCTACGGCCCGTATTCAGACTATAAGTGTTTCGATATGGTTGCGCAGGCGGCCGCCGGTGCGTTTTCCATCACAGGTGAAGCAGACGGTCCACCAATGCGCCCTGGCACAACTGTTGGGGATACCGGCACAGGCATGCAGCTTGGTATCGCGATCCTGGCTGCGTACGTGCACCGCCTCAAAACTGGAGAGGGGCAACTGGTTGAGCTTTCCATGCAGGAGGCCATGACCTATTACCTTCGAACAGCCGTTGCTGAATCGAGAGGCGGCAACAGGGTTACTCCGCGGACCGGTAATGGCGCCAATCCGCTGATGACGCTGTACCCCTGCAAACCCGGAGGCCCCAATGATCATATTTTTGTGATGGCGGTTACCCCGCGCATGTGGCACAACCTGAGGGATACTATTGATCCGGCGCTGAAAGATGATGAACGCTTCCAGGATGCGGGAACAGCCATTGCGAACGCGGATGCCCTTCGAGAGATTATTACCGGCTGGACCATGCAGTACGACAAGCATGAAGCGATGGAACGACTGGCGGCAGCTGACGTGCCAGCCAGTGCGGTGATGGACACGGTGGATATATTCCACGATAAACATCTTGTCGAGCGTGGCTTTATCAAGGAAGTTGAGCACGATGAACGAGGTCCGATCCGCCTGTTGGGTCAGCCGATCCGCCTATCTGAAAGCCAGGTTGAGATTGAAGCTGCAGCACCGCTTGGTAAACACACCGGGGATGTCGTGGCGGCAGATCTCGGTCTGTCAGACGAAGAGCTCCAGGCCCTCAGGGAATCAGGGGCATTTGGTTAGCGCCCGGATTACACACTGCAAATTGAAGCCAATGCGCAGAATTCTTACTTCTGTTTTTTGTGTTGCCCTGCTGGTCTCGTGTGGGGGCGGTGGTGGTGACCTTACGCCTCTCAGCTCTAATGCAACCATCCTGGCGTTCGGTGACAGCCTCACTTTCGGTACAGGTGTACACAAGAACGAAAGTTATCCCTCGGTGCTCGCCGAGCGGATAGGTCGCACCGTGATTAACGCAGGTATTCCGGGGGAGGTCAGCGCAAAGGGTCTGAATCGCCTGCCATCGCTACTTAAACAACACGACCCCGAACTGGTTGTTCTCATTCACGGCGGCAACGATCTGTTGCGACGCCAGAGCAGGTCTGCTGCCGCAGGTAACCTGGAATCGATGATTGGTCTTGCCCGGGAACATGGTGCAGATGTGGTGATGTTGGGCGTGCCGCAACCCGGCCTGGTGCTGAGCGTTGCGCCATTTTACGAAGAGGTCGCTGAAAAGATGCAGGTACCTTTTGATGGCGATGCGATACCTGACATCCTGCAATACCCTGCCAACAAGTCCGATGCCGTGCATCCAAATGAAAAAGGTTACGCCATGATGGCAGAAGCGGTGATCGAACTGCTCGAGGACAACGGGGCACTCTGATGGCTCACCATGTCTGCCTCACGTTTGATTTTGATTCGGTGTCGCTGTGGATGGCCATGGGCCAGACGTCGCCAACGCCCATATCAAGGGGAGAGTTTGGCGTGGTTGCTGCAGAACGAATTCTCGCCTTGCTCGATAAACATGACATCAGCGGAAGCTGGTTTACGCCGGGAGTCACGATAGAAACCTATCCTGACGCTTGCCGGCGAATTCACGAAGCTGGCCATGAAATCGGCCATCACGGTTTTGCCCACGTTTCTCCTCGGGGCATGTCCAGGGCTGAAGAGCTGGATGCGCTGCAGAAAGGCAACGCGGCTATCAGATCTGTTACCGGCGCGAACGCGACAGGTTATCGCTCACCTGCCTGGGATTTGAGTGATCACTCGGTTGAACTGCTGCTTGGTGAAGGTTTCTTGTACGACAGTAGTATGATGGCGCATGACTTCCAGCCGTACTTTGCCCGCAACGGCGATCGCATTGAGGGTGAACGTATGGTGTTTGGCGAGGAGACCGAACTGGTTGAAATGCCGATCAGCTGGAGCCTGGACGATTTTCCACACTTTGAGTATTTCCGGGGTGGTGGGCTGATGAATGCAAACCAGGTGCTCGAAAACTGGCTTGGTGATTATGACTATATGGCAGCTAACAGCGAGTCCGGCATCCTGACCTACACGTTCCATCCCTTTGTGATAGGTCGCGGTCACCGCATGCTGATGCTGGAAAAACTCATCACGTCACTCAGGCAGCGCGGTGCGGAGTTCCTTCGAATGGATGAAGCCTGTCAGGTGGTTTTAAGCAGCAAGTGAGAGATCACCGTTTTTAATCTGGCGGCTGATCCGAGAGATCCTGAATCCCATCTTCAGCTTCAGCCAGAAACTGCCCGCCGTCAGCGCCTCCAGGAGGTCAGGGGGGATAGCCGAGACAAACGGTGTAATGTGATATTGCGTGCGAATCTCGTCGACCGGCAGATCCCAGATGTCCTCCCACTCGATTGCCATAAAGGAAGGCGTCCCCCGACCGTGCTGCCATGCCTCGCAGATTGTCTGCATCAGCACACCGAAACCATCGGGATTCTTTTCAAAGCTGATACGCGCTGCGATCGCCAGGAACATGGAAGAATAGTTGTGGCCAAACTGTGCCAACTGGAAGGCAGAGATAGCAACTTCGTGGATCGCGTTGGTGGTGTAGCCTGCAACAATGTGCCAGACGTCATGCATCTGCAGTATGCGGGTATTGAGGTAGCGAAGTGCCGGTGGCAGCTCGGATAACATGATGGCGTTACGGTCGAGCACCTCTGCGTCAAAACCATTTTTGGTGAGTAGCTCAAAAAGCTCGTGGCCAAGGCTGTCCGCAGGGCAGGCACCAAGAGCTTCGATGTCAGTCAGGCCTGGCACTTCTTTAAGGTGCGGGTTGTCTGCCCCCGGATGATGTTTGGCATGATCTTCTGCAATGTCACCAAAGGGCTCCGATACCGCGCCACCCAGTGAGGCAACCGCTTCGGTAATACCTGCCGCATCGTAACCCTCATCTGCACCATCGATAACGGCCCAGAAAGATTGCCAGAAAGCGGGTTCCAATGGTGCCTGGTGGCTGTTACCTGTTTCAGGCATTGCGGTGTGATTGTTACCGAGCCACGCTGACGCGATGACGTCATAAACCCGGTTTGTCGCGCCCGGACATGAAAAGGCAACCCAGGTCAGTGATGCGATCAATTGTTGCCTGGCTGTTTCGTCGCCTTTACGCGCACCAGCGACGATCGCGGGTAACGCGGCGAGATCAGGCTCATGCACGAAGGTTTCAAAGGCAAGTCGGTTTGTCATGGGCGCATTATAGTACTACCGACATTGGCGCTGCGGATTACTGGCGCCAGGCGGTAGAAATTCAGGCACAACTGACCAGATTTAGCTGCCCAATCATGTTGCGTTTTACAGTCGCTGCCCAATTTGAATGCGACGTGTGTGTGATTACGGTGCAGGCAAATGACGATGAACGGCTGAAGTCGTTGATTTATCGGTATCTCCAGGCTGGCACGAAAATTGAAATGAAAACAGAGCCAGGTCACTGCGATACCTGGTAGAACAATATTCAACAGGCAAAGAAGCCTGGATCCGGTCAAGCCGGGTCCAGGCTTTTTTATTGGAGATTCGAAATGAAAAAGTTATGGATTGGCGCAACCCTGCTTGGACTTAGCCTGCTTGCCGGGACTGCCGCTGCAGATGTCCCGGCGTTTACAACGATGGTGCAGGAGGGAAAGTCGAAACTCAGTTTTCGTTATCGTTATGAAGATGTAGACCAGGATGGGTTTAACAAGGATGCGGGTGCGTCCACGGTAAGAACAAGGTTCACCTGGAACTCTGCGCCCATGCAAGGGTTTTCCCTCGGCCTTGAAGTGGACTATGTCAGTGTGATTGGCAGTGAGCGATACAACTCAACAGAAAACGGCAATACCGAGTATCCGGTTGTTGCCGACCCTGAAGGTCTCGACCTCAACCAGTCGTTTATCAAATATTCTGGTGAGAATGTTGTTGCAGATTTTGGCCGTCAGAGAATCCTGCATGGCAGCCAGCGATTTGTTGGTGGTGTTGGCTGGCGCCAGAATGAACAGACGTTTGATGGCCTGCGTATGCAGTTTGAACCCGCAGCAGCCGTGAAAGTCGACTACAGCTATGTATGGAATGTGAATCGTATTTTCGGACCGGATGATGGTGTGCAGCCAGCGGACTGGCATGGAGACAGTCACTTCCTGACCGGTAGCTGGAAACTTGCCGATAAACACACCCTGGAAGGATTCGCTTACCTGCTCGATTTTGAGAACGGTAATGGCCGGCCCAACTCGACTGAAACCTACGGTATCGGTTACAAGGGCACGATAGGACCCGTCAAGCTGACTGGCACGATCGCCACCCAGAGTGACTATGCCGACAGCCCGCTTGATTATGACGCGGACTTTTATTCCCTGCAGGCCGACGTGAAGGTCAGTGGGTTCACGTTGACCGCGGGTTATGAAGTACTGGGCAGTGATGATGGTGTCGCCGCATTCAGGACGCCGCTTGCCACCTTGCACAAGTTCCAGGGCTGGACCGACAAGTTTCTGCTGACGCCGCGAAACGGTATTGAAGATATGTACTTCGGCTTCAAAGGCAAGATCGGCCCGGTTGCTGTCGCTGCCACCTGGCATGACTTCTCAGCGGACGAGGGCAGCATGGACTACGGCACAGAACTTGATCTCGTCGCAACATACAAAGTGCATGAAAAGGTCACGACCCAGTTCAAGTTTGCGGATTACCAGGAGGATGGTTTCTCCACCGACACCACCAAGTTCTGGCTTTCGCTGATCGTCCAGCTCTGAGTTTCAAGAACTGGCACTGCATTTGCTTTATTACATGCAGAGTAAAAGCCAGTTCCTAAGGCAGTAACGTTGGAAGACAAGACACTCCGGGTCCTTATCCTTGATGAGGACCCGGTTCGCGCGCAGGCGGTTGCCTCCTGTCTCGACCGAAACGGGTTTGAGACAACGGTGGCGGTGACCAATGCGATGGGCATCCTGAAGCACATCTCTGATGTTGCCCCGGATGTTGTTGTGGTTGATATGGAATCTCCGGGACGCGACGTCCTTGAGAGTTTGTCCATCGTCTCGTCTCACCAGCCGACGCCCATTCTCATGTTCTCCGCTGAAGAGGACCCGGGCTTTATCAACCGGGCGGTTGAATCCGGTGTGTCTGCTTACATTGTTGGTGAACCGGAAGGTGACAAGGTTAAGTCAGCCATCGATGTTGCCATGGCGCAGTTTCGTGCGTTCCAGAACCTGCAGCGACAGCTCGAAGAAACACGCCTCGAACTGGATGAGCGTTACGTGATTGATCGCGCCAAGCACCTGTTGATGGCACAGCAGGGCATAGATGAAG
Organism: Pseudomonadales bacterium; assembly: GCA_963921285.3. Lineage (GTDB taxonomy): Bacteria > Pseudomonadota > Gammaproteobacteria > Pseudomonadales > Azotimanducaceae > UBA9659. The sequence continues at coordinate 1,541,555 of CAWUFD020000015.1, read as the reverse complement.
AAACCGCCTACCAGCACCTGCGTAAGAGTGCGATGAACTGTCAACGAAAAGTGATTGAAGTTGCCCAGGAAGTGATCAACCAGGGTGAGAGGAGTAGATAACATGGACCTGCCCGAGGCTGAAAAGCATGTGTTGAAACTGGGCTACCTGCCACTGACGGATGCTGCGCCGCTGATCGTCGCAAAGGAGCTGGGCTTTTTCGACGACCTCGGTCTGGACGTCACGTTAAAGGCAGAAGTCTCCTGGGCAAATCTCAGGGACAAGCTTGCTACCGGTGCGCTTGATGGCGCGCAGATGCTTGCGCCATTACCTGCCATGAGCACGCTCGGCATCAGCGGTCTACGTGTCCCGCTTATTACTGGCCTGTTCCTTTCCAGAAACGGCAATGCCATCACGCTGTCAAAAGACCTGCTGGCTAGCGTTGATAGCGCCAGCCTCTCAGGTAACAGCTATTGTCCAGCCAGCCTGCTGCAACCACTGATTGAAGGAAACAGGAAGTTGGTATTCGGTGTTGTACATGCTTTTTCTACGCATGCGCTCCTGTTGCGAAAATGGCTGCGAGCTTCCGACATTTCACCTGAATCGATCACCACAATCGTCGTGCCACCTTCGCAGGTGGTCGACAGCATGGAGACCGGCATTATTGATGGATTCTGTGTCGGCGAGCCCTGGGGTACCTACGCGGTGATGCGAGGTGCGGGCTTTATTGCTGCCGCTGGCGTCGACATCTGGCCCAATGCGCCGGAGAAAGTCTTCTGTGTAAAAGAAAGCTGGCACGAACAGAACCCAGGATCACACCTGCGTGCGCGCGTTGCGCTCCTGAGAGCAAACGAGTGGTTACGCGATCCCGACAACCTGCATTCATGTGTTCAATTGCTGGCAGGGAAAAACTATCTGGACATAAGCCCCGGTGTGCTGGAGCCCTCTCTGACCGGCAGACTGGTATCGGGCTTGGGTGAACCGGACAGGCGGGTTGAGAACTTTCACTTGTTTGGTGATGGCTTCGCATCGAGACCAAGAAGTGAACTTGGTGAGGAGCTCATAGGTGAATGTCTTTCCATGGTGGGTCGCGAGATTGATCCTTCGCTGCGTCAGTCTGTTGCCCGGCGCACATACAGGCCTGACCTCTTCGAGGAAACCGCCGGTTATGCAAGGCAGCTTGCAGCGCTCGATGATGCACCGTGAGGTTGCGTCTTTTGACCGATCGCACCGTTTTGAACCAGCGCGGTGATGAGCGCAACACGAAAATGCGGCTTACAGGCATTTTTTTCTTGGCACGGTCTTTGAATATATAGTTTTAGAAATTGCAGGCGGTTAACGCCTCGAAGAGATAGCCCCGGGCTACGACCGGGTACAAAGATTACAACGGCAAAGGCGCCCGTCACTGGTAATGCTCCAGTGGCAGGCGCCTTTTTCATTTCTGACAGACGATAAGGAAGTGCATCGATGTTTAAGGCCACCTTTAAGACACTATTAGTCGCGACGCTACTGGCGATTTCATTCCAGGCTGCGGCAGAAATTGGCGAACCGGAAAAGGACGAACTGACCTTCGGTTTCATCAAGTTAACGGACATGGCGCCAATCGCGGTTGCCTATGAGAACGGCTACTTCGAGGATGAGGATCTGTACGTCACGATTGAAGCGCAGGCGAACTGGAAGGTGCTGCTTGATGGCGTCATTGATGGCGCTTTGGACGGCGCACATATGCTGGCCGGACAACCGCTTGCTGCCACGATTGGCTTTGGTACCAAGGCCCACATTGTCACGCCGTTTTCAATGGACCTGAATGGTAATGGCATAACAGTATCAAATGCTGTGTGGGAGGAGATGAAGCCAAATATCCCCAAGCAGCCTGATGGATTGCCGGTGCACCCGATCAAGGCGGACTACCTGAAACCGGTTGTCGAAAGCTACGTCGAGCAGGGCAAACCTTTCAACATGGGTATGGTCTTCCCCGTGTCTACCCATAACTACGAGCTTCGCTACTGGCTGGCAGCAGGCGGTATTCACCCCGGGTACTACGCGCCGCACAAGGGTGATATCAGCGGCCAGATAGACGCCGAAGTCCTGCTGTCGGTAACACCGCCACCGCAAATGCCCGCGACCCTCGAGGCAGGCACTATTTATGGGTACTGCGTTGGAGAACCCTGGAACCAGCAGGCCGTGTTCAAAGGTATCGGTGTGCCGGTCATCACTGACTACGAGATCTGGAAGAACAACCCGGAGAAAGTTTTCGGCATGACCAAGGAGTTCACCGAGAAGTATCCGAATACAACCGTTCGGGTGGTTAAGGCACTGTTGCGTGCCGCCAAGTGGCTTGACGAGAACAACAACGCCAATCGCATGGAAGCAGTGGAGATCCTCGCTCGCAGTGAATACGTGGGTGCTGATGCTGAAGTTATCGCAAACAGCATGACCGGTACGTTTGAGTACGAGAAGGGCGACAAGCGTGAAGTGCCTGACTTCAACGTGTTCTTCCGCTATTTCGCAACCTATCCCTACTATTCAGACGCCATCTGGTATCTCTCGCAGATGCGCCGCTGGGGCCAGATTGAGGAGCCGAAGTCCGATGATTGGTACAAGCAGGTTGCTAAAGACGTTTATCGCCCTGACATTTATCAGCTCGCTGCGATGGAACTAATCAAGGAAGGTCACATGACGGCAGCAGACTTCCCTGATTTCTCAACCGAGTCCGGGTTTAAGCCGGTGCAGACCGAGTTCATCGACGGTATCTCCTTCGACGGATCAAAACCTAATGACTACCTGAAGTCGTTCCCGATTGGCCTGAAGGAAGAAGTCCTGTGATATCCCTCACTGCAGCTGCTGAAAAACCAGGCTTGCCCGCCTTGGGCAAGCTACTGGAGTTTCTGGTCTTTCCACTCTTCGGGATAGCCCTGTTCCTCCTGGCATGGCACCTGGTTGCGCAGCGTATCGATACGTCGCTGGGTCAGTTCCCGGGTCCTGCGCAAGTCTGGGAACAAAGTAACGCACTTTACGATGAGCACCTGGAGCAGCGAGAGAAGGCAGACAAGTTCTACGAACGTCAGGAAGAGCGCAACGCCAAGAAGCTTGAAAAGAATCCCGATGCGAAGATCAAGTGGCGCGACTATACGGGCAAGCCAACTTTTCTCGACCAGATTATTACAAGCATCTATACGGTGATGTTTGGCTTCCTGGTCGCGTCATGTATCGCTATCCCGCTGGGCGTGATGTGTGGCCTGTCTGACACGGTCTATAGATGTATCAACCCGATCATCCAGGTGTTCAAGCCGGTATCGCCGCTCGCCTGGTTGCCACTCGTGACCATGGTGGTCTCTGCGACCTACGTTTCGGACGATCCGATGTTCCAGAAGTCGTTCCTGAACTCGGCGATCACGGTTGCGCTGTGTTGCCTCTGGCCAACCGTTATTAATACCACCGTCGGTGTGGCTGGGATCGATCGTGATCTGCTCAACGTCGGGCGGGTTATCAAGCTTTCGCCGGGCACAAACATTACCAAGATCGTGCTGCCCGCAGCGGTGCCGATGATTTTTACAGGCCTCAGGCTCTCACTTGCTACCGGCTGGATGGTGCTGATCGCGGCAGAAATGCTGGCGCAGAACCCTGGCCTCGGCAAATTTATTTGGGATGAATTCCAGAACGGCTCATCCAATTCACTCAGTCGAATCATGGTGGCGGTGATCACCATCGGCTTTATCGGCTTCCTGCTCGACCAGTTGATGTTACGCATACAGCGACGGGTTAGCTGGGACAAACAAGCAGTTCTGCGTTAGGGAGAAGAACAATGAGCACATTCCTGGATATCAGCCAGCTATGTAAAACCTTTGATACAGACAGTGGTGTGTTTGAAGCACTGCGGGACGTGGACCTCAAGATTAATGAGGGTGAATTTATCTCCCTCATTGGCCACTCCGGCTGCGGCAAATCAACCGTCCTCAACATTGTTGCAGGTCTGCTCGAATCTTCCACCGGTGGGGTCATCCTCGAGGGACGCGAGATTCTTGACCCTGGACCCGACCGCGCCGTGGTGTTCCAGAACCACGCGTTGATGCCATGGCTGACGGTGTACGAGAACGTTGAGCTGGCCGTTAAGTCGATTTTCAAGGGTCGCAAACAGAAGGCCGAAATGAAGGCATGGATCATGGAGAACCTTGCGCTGGTGAACATGACCCATGCAGCCGACAAGTTGCCGCACGAGATATCCGGCGGGATGAAGCAGCGCGTCGGTATTGCTCGCGCGCTCGCCATGCAGCCCAAGGTGCTGCTGATGGATGAACCTTTTGGGGCGTTGGATGCGTTGACGCGAGCGCAGCTCCAGGACAGCACCATGGAGATTCACAAGGAGCTGGGCAACACCGTCATCATGATTACCCACGACGTTGATGAAGCCGTGCTCCTGTCAGATCGAATTGTGATGATGACCAACGGTCCTGCCGCCACCATTGGCCAGGTTGTTGATGTTGACCTGCCCCGACCTCGTCATCGTCTGTCGCTTGCGGAAGACCCCAAGTTCAACCATTGCCGCCGGCTGGTGCTCGATTTCCTTTACGCGGCACATACACCGGCTGCGGGCCCGGAATTACATGAGGTAGCTGGAGCAGAAACCAGCGACGCTGATGAAACTGCATCCGAGGCGGCCTGACCGATGAAGAAAAAAATTGTCGTGATTGGAAATGGCATGGTTGGGCATCGGTTTGTTGAGCTCATCTGTGCAAGTGACCTGGACGCCAAAGTAGTTGTCTACGGTGAAGAATCGAGGCTCGCCTATGATCGCGTTCAGCTGAGCAGCTTTTTTGCCGGCACCTCTGCTGAGGAGCTGGCCCTTGCAACAACTGCGGACTACGAGGAGCTGGGCGTCCTGACACGCCTGTCCACCAAAGTCACTGCGATTGATCGATCGGCCAGGCAGATTGAAACAGAAGATGGTAGTCGCGCTGACTACGATGTGCTGGTTCTCGCAACCGGGTCCTACCCGTTTGTGCCGCCGATTGAAGGTAACGATCGTGACCACTGTCACGTGTATCGAACCATTGAGGACCTGCAGGCAATGCAGGCTTCCGGCGTCGAATCCACATCCGGCGTGGTTGTCGGCGGTGGGCTGCTCGGTCTTGAAGCAGCCAACGCATTGAAGAACATGGGGCTCAATACACATGTTGTTGAGTTCAGCCCGCGGCTCATGGCGGTGCAGGTTGATGAAGGTGGCGGCGCACTGCTGCGCAGCAAAATCGAGTCGCTTGGTGTTGACGTGCAGACCGACCGCAACACGGCACGCATTGAGGCCGGTGAAACCAAACGTCACCGCATGGTGTTTGCTGATGGCGATGTGCTCGAGACCGACATGATTGTTTTCTCTGCTGGTATCCGGCCGAGGGATGAACTGGCAAGGCAGGCTGATCTTGAGGTCGGCGAACGTGGTGGCATCGTTATTGACGATGCCTGTCGAACCTCGGATCCACATATCTTTGCTATCGGTGAATGTGCCTTGTGGGATGGGCGTATCTTTGGCCTGGTTGCACCGGGTTACCAGATGGCGAAGGTGGTAAGCCGCGTCATCAACGGGAAGGAAGACGAGCTGTTCCGTGGCGCCGACATGAGCACCAAGCTCAAACTGCTCGGTGTGGACGTCGCCAGTATTGGTGATGCACATGCGATGACCAAAGGCGCACAGGTGCTCACCTACAACCATGGGCCTAAGGAGATCTACAAAAAGCTGGTTATCAACAAGACCGGTAAGAAGCTCCTCGGTGCTGTGCTGGTCGGCGACGTGTCGGACTACGGCATGTTGCAGCAGACCATGTTAAACGAGCTGACGATTCCCAAGGATGCCGAGTCGATGATCCTGCCAGCGCTGGAAGGTGAAGTGGCTTCCAATGTGGATGCGCTACCTGCAGAAGCACAGATCTGCTCCTGCCACGATGTATCAAAAGGGGCGCTGTGTTCAGCGGTAGCAGAAGGCGCCACCACGATCGGTGCGCTCAAGTCGGCAACCCTGGCAGGTACCGGCTGCGGCGGATGTGTACCGCTGGCAACGCAGATCCTGAATACAGAACTCACCGCCATGGGCGTTGAAGTCTCCACCGATATCTGTGAGCACTTTGCCTACAGCCGGCAAGAGCTCTATCACCTTGTGCGGGTGGGCAATATTCGCAGCTTTGAAGAACTGTTGGCGACCCACGGCCGAGGTATGGGATGTGACATCTGTAAGCCGGTGGCCGCTTCAATTCTTGCGAGCTGCTGGAACGGTTACGTGCTCTCCGAAGCCAATGCGCCCCTGCAGGATACCAATGATCATTTCCTCGCCAATATGCAGAAGGACGGTACCTATTCCGTTGTGCCACGAGTCCCGGGCGGTGAAATCACGCCGGACAAACTGATCGCGCTTGGGGAAGTGGCAAAACGTTACGATCTGTATACAAAGATCACCGGTGGCCAACGCGTTGATCTCTTTGGTGCAAGGGTGGATCAGCTGCCGGATATCTGGGGAGAACTGATCGCGGCCGGATTTGAAACCGGTCATGCCTACGGCAAAGCGGTACGTACCGTGAAGTCCTGTGTAGGCAGTACCTGGTGTCGTTACGGCGTGCTGGACAGTGTTGGCATGGCGATCTTTATCGAGGATCGATACAAGGGGCTGCGAGCGCCGCACAAGCTTAAGTTTGCTGTTTCCGGATGTACACGTGAGTGCGCAGAAGCGCAAAGCAAGGATGTTGGTGTCATCGCCACGGAAAACGGCTGGAACCTGTATGTATCAGGCAACGGCGGCATGCGCCCGCGCCATGCGGATCTTTTTGCTACCGGTCTCGACAATGAACGCCTGATCCAGCTGATAGATCGCTACCTCATGTTCTATGTGAGGACTGCAGATCGCCTGCAACGCACATCCGTGTGGCTGGAAAACCTTGAAGGCGGCATCGACTACCTGAAGGATGTCATCATTGAGGACTCGCTTGGCCTTGGTGAAGAGCTGGAGCGAGAAATGCAGCACGTGATCAACACTTACGAGTGTGAATGGAAAGCGACCATCAACGATGAAGAGAAGCTCAAGCGCTTCAGAACCTTCATCAACAGCGATCAAGAGGATGAAACGCTCGCGTATGTGAGGGAGCGGGGCCAGCGCAGGCCTGCAACCGAAGATGAAAAAGCCAAACTGATTGCGGTGGGGTGATGGTAATGAATATGCCCCAGGAAAACTGGATTGATGTCTGCAGCGTTGATGAGCTTACACCTGGTATCGGCGTACGCGCCCTTGTCGGTGGCGAGCAGGTGGCGCTCTTTAAAGTAGCGGATGAGATTTATGCGATCGGTGCTTTCGATCCGTTCAGTCATGCGGCGGTGCTGTCACGGGGGATAGTTGGTGATCTCCAAAACCAAGTGGTGGTGGCATCGCCCATTTACAAGCAACACTTCAGGCTGGCCGATGGCGTCTGCCTGGAGGATGAGTCGGTCAGCGTGCCGGCTTACGAGGTGAATGTCGTCGGTGGGCGCGTGAACCTGCGTCTGCCCCTGGGACGCTGATCGATGCTGTTTGGTCGCAAGAAAAAGAACCCGATCATTATTCGCAGCAAAGGTGCGGTGGAGTGGACCTATGCGACCTGCGGTTATTGCAGCGTTGGTTGCTCAATTGAAATCGGTCTCAACGAGGAAGGTAAACCCGTCACCACACGTGGCGTTGCCAGCGCACCAGTTAACCAGGGCAAGCTTTGTATTAAGGGAATAACCGAGGCCCAGATTCTTGAGGCGGCCGGACGCGGCGTCGAACCGCTAAGTCGTGACAGGATCGATGAGAACTTCAGCCCGGCCTCCTGGGATAGTGCGCTGGATACTGTTGCAACCCGCTTTCGTGAAATCCAGGCCAAATACGGTCGGGACTCAGTAGCGGTGATCTCAACCGGCCAGCTTATGACCGAAGAGTTTTATACCCTCGGCAAGCTGGTGCGGGGCGTTATCGGTACAAATAACTACGATGGCAACACGACGCTTTGTATGGCTTCTGCCGTTGCAGGTTACAAACGATCGTTTGGTTCAGATGGGCCGCCTGGATGTTATGACGACTTCAGCCACACCGAGTGCCTGCTGGCGTTTGGTTCCAACCTGCCGGAACAGCACCCGATCATCTACTGGCGCCTCAAGGAGGCGCTGACGAAACGCAAGTTTCCGGTCATCGTGATCGACCCGAGGGTAACCATGTTTGCCCAGATGGCAGATATCCATCTGCCGATCACACCGGGTACCGACCTTGTGCTGTTGAACGCACTTGCCCATGTCATCCTGGAAGACGGCCTTGAGGATCGGCAATACATCGAAGCCAACTGCAACGACTTTGATGCGTTTGCTGCCGTGGTAAGTCACTACGATCCTGTTACTGCAGCAAAAATCTGCGGTATCGACGAAGACCGGATTCGCACCGTTGCAAGACTTTATGCAAAAGCAGGTGCGGCCATGAGCATCTGGACCATGGGTATCAACCAGTCAACCCATGGCACGGACGGCGTCTGTGCGATCAATAATCTCAACCTCATTACTGGAAATATCGGTAAGCCGGGCGGAACAAGCCTTTCCATCACCGGGCAATGTAATGCCATGGGGACGCGTGAATGGTCTTCCTGCTCAGGACTGCCCGGTTATCGGCAACTCGAAAATGAATCGCACCGACAGGAGGTAGCAAACTTTTGGAATGTGGACCCGGACTTCTTTCCGGAAAAGCGTGGTCTCTTCCAGACGGACATCTTTCCCGCGATTGAAACGGGTGAGATCAAGGCACTGTGGATCATTGCAACAAACCCGCTGACCTCGATGCCGAATGCGCCCCGTATCCATAAAACCATGCGCAACCTGGAGTTCTGCGTGGTGCAGGATGCTTACGCGGATGTTGAGACGAAAAAGTACGCCCACGTTTTCCTGCCTGGCGCTGTCTGGGGTGAAAAAGAAGGTTGCTTCACCAACACCGAACGCAGGGTCAATTTGTCGCGGGCGGTGACACAACCACACGCATCCTGCAAACCGGATCACTGGATTTTCTCGGAGCTGGCGAAACGCTGGCCCGTCAGCGAGCAGATGAGCTTCCCTGAAACAACCCGGGAGATTTTTGAGGAAATGAAAACCCTTTCACGGGGCAATGGGCGCATGCTTGATATCAGTGGTATGAGTCACGACAAGATAGAACTCTCGCGCGGGCTGCAATGGCCCATGCGTGAAGGTGACGTCGAAGGTACACCGCGCCTTTATGCAGACGGCAAGTTTGAGTTTCCCGACGGCAAGGCTCGCCTGCTTGGCCTGCCGTATATCGAAAACAATGAACGTCCGGATGCAAAGTTTTCTTTCTGGATGAACAGTGGCCGGGTGGTTGAGCATTTTCATACGCGGACCAAGACCGGCAAGGTTGGCAACTGCAACAAGTTCAGCCCAACGCCATACATGGAGATGAATCCGGATGCGGCCGCTGAACTGGGTGTCAGTCATATGAGCTACGTGCGGCTTATCTCTCGCCGCGGTGACGCGGTGGTGATGGTGCAACTGACCCAGCGTGTTCCACGTGACATGTTGTTTATCCCGTTTCATTTCCATGAATGCGTCAATCGCCTGACGCTCGGGTTACTTGACCCGTACTCTCGCCAACCGGCTTTCAAACAGTGTGCAGTGCGCATTGAAGCGGTTGACCAGGAAGCGGCGGCGCGATTCAACGCAGAAGCGAGGTCGTATTGAGATGATCCCTGTACGACCGGACGAACCCGGCTACGCGAAACTTTATGACCCCGTCAGCAACGACAAGAATCGCTACGGCGACCTGATCAAGCTCACCGAGATAGATGACAATGGTGAGAGCCTCTGTATCAACGGTGATACGGGGATTGGTGATAACCCGAACAGAACCCGCCAGCATGCGTTTCACTTTAACGCCGACAACTGTATCGGCTGCCATGCATGTGAGGCGGCCTGCAGTGAGAAGAATGACCTGCCACCACACCTGAGCTTCCGGTCGGTGGGCTATGTTGAGGGCGGGACTTACCCGGATTACACGCGCATTAACATTTCCATGGCGTGTAACCACTGTGATGACCCGGTCTGTCTTAAGGGCTGCCCAACCCGTGCTTACACGAAACACCCGGAATATGGCGCGGTGATCCAGGATCCGGGCATCTGCTTCGGCTGTGGGTACTGCACCTGGGTATGTCCTTACAACGCGCCCCAGTTGGACCCGGTCCAGGGCCAGGTCGAGAAGTGCAATATGTGTGTTGATCGTCTCGAAGTAGGGCTGAAACCTGCTTGTGTGTCCGCCTGCGTTGGCAACGCGCTCGATTTTGGCGTCGTGGAAAACCAGCCCTGCAACACGGAGCAGCTTGAAACCAGCCTGCCTGGATTTCCGGATCCTGAAATCACGCATCCAAACATTCGTTTCCAGCATCAGCAAAAAACACCAGAGGAACTCACCAGGACGGACTCTGCACCGGTGAAATATTACAAGGCGGCTGACTCCGGAGAATACAAGCCAGAGGTGGATCGCAAAGAGGGCGTCGAGCGCCACTGGAACCTCGCTCGCCTTTCTTCCCGGGAAAATCCGCTGGTGATTTTTACGCTGGCCACACAGGCGGCCATAGGCGGTTTCATCGCTACGTTTGTGAGTGGCGTTGAGGTTGAGACTTCGCTCTTCTACAGCGGCTATCTCATCGGCTTGCTTGGTCTTGTTGGTGTGGGGCTGCTGATGTCGACGGTGCATCTTGGTAAACCGATGCGGTTCTACCGCGGTTTTAACAACCTGCGCTATTCACCGGTCAGTCGTGAGGGGCTTGCAACGGTAATTTTTGGCGGCGCCGTGTTTATGCATGGTGTGTCAGCGCTGGTGGGCGTAACGCCGCAGTTAACAACGGGTCTCGGCGTGACCGCGGTTATCGCAGGCATCGCAACCCTGGTATTCATGATGCAGTGTTACCTGATTAAGGCGCGACCTTTCTGGAATCACGTCCAGACGGTTACCGCCTTTGCTGGTGCAGCGATGTATCTTGGTGGCTGGCTGTTCCTCGGGTACCACTGGCTGACGTCGGGTTTCCTGTCGGTGACAGGCCTCACCATGGTGCTCGCTGGCATGTTGCTTGAGGCGGTGGGGCTTTACCTGCATCACCGGGACCTTACCAGGGAGACCCATGAAGGGGCGGCGTCGCACTACATTCAACAGACCACTTTCGGCTGGACCTATGTTGCCCGAAACGTGTTGCTTGGCGCATCTGTGCTGGTGGTGATGTCGGTATTGTTTTCAGGGCAGGTGGCACTGCTTTTCGTTGCTGCGGGCCTTACCGCAGTGAGTGCGATAGTGTCGCGGGCCCTCTTTTATGTGCTGGTTATTCCTACAACGATGCCAGGTGCGTTCTTCTGGAAGAACAAGGCATTTGAACAGCACGCAAGGGATATTGGTCTTGCGGACAATCCAGCAGTGGGCGTGGCACCGGAGGCGCATTGATGACTGGCAAAGTATTCCTTGTTGGTGCAGGTCCCGGAGACCCTGAGTTGCTCACCTTAAAAGCGGCGCGAGTGCTGGCCCAGGCCGACGTGGTGGTCTACGACCGCCTCGTGAACAAGGAAATCCTCGACCTTGTTCCAGACGATTGCCAGCGAATCTATGCGGGCAAGCGCAAACATCTGCACACGCTCACCCAGGATGAAATCAACAGTTTACTGGTGACCCTCGCCGGGGCGCACGAGACGGTTGTGCGTCTCAAGGGTGGGGACCCATTTATCTTTGGACGCGGCGGAGAAGAGATCGATGAGTTAGTGGAGGCTGGAATCGAGTGGGAAGTTGTACCGGGTATTACGGCAGCAAGTGGGGCAGCCGCGAGCGTGGGACTACCACTCACGTATCGGCAGGTTTCACACGCGGTGACCTACGTTACCGCCCACAAGATTAAAGGTGTGCTCGAAGTTGACTGGGATCTTGTACTACACGACTCGCAGACCGTGGTGTTTTACATGGGGCTCTCCGTGCTTGAAGAGCTTGTTAACGAACTCCAGGTTAAGGGAAAACCTGCGACGACGCCCTTCAGCGTGATTGCCAATGCAACGCGCGGTGATGAAACGCTGATCTCCGGTACCCTTGGCACGATCGTGGGTCTGCTTGAAGGCGTCAGATTACCGTCACCGGCACTGCTGGTGATGGGACCGGTGCCAAGGAAGGGTGAGCTTGCTGCTACCCCGTTTTTAAGTGACGCATTTCCACAGCAAGTGTCGCTGGCGTAGTCAGGCTCGCGAGGAGAAAGGGGCCAACCTTTTTTACGCCGTACCAGGCAGCAACAAAAGCCCCTACCTGCATGCCGAGGGCAGCCAGGAAGCCAGCAAGGCAGAGCAGCCTGAAAATCGTATTGTCCTCATAGATCCAGATGCCCATGAAAAACGCGAGCGGGGTGCCGATACTGCCGGCAAACTGGAAGATGATTTTCTGCCAGGGTTCGCGGGTCATATATGTGCCGTAGGCCATTTTGAAACGAGGCTCGAAATACCACATGTAGGCATGTGAATAACGAACGCCCAGTAACAGCCCGGTAACAACTTTAATAAGGGGCTGCATGGCCAGCACGAGTGCAATAAAGCCCAGGGTTTTCAGCCAGAAGTAAGGTGATGGCAGGAGGAGCCAGGCACCCAGCAGCAAAAGTATTTCACCTGAAAACCCCAACCAGAAGGGCACCTTCCAGTGTCGGTGGCGATCATGCAACTGGTTGCTGACGCGCGTTACCTGCTCGGACAATGCAATGCGCGTATTCGCGTCTGCTGCCCGTAGCGATTTAAGGAAGGATTGCCACTGACCAACCCGATAACTGCCATCGGTCAGCGCCTGACTGATGGTGTCCAGTTCAGCGCGAAGACTGGCGTTCAGCTGTGTGGTGTCTGTAGAGATATCTTAACCTCCATCACGTTGGTACCGTCCGCTGGCTGCCCGATCATCTCATCATACGCCGACTGGTGTCTCAATACCGCGTCACTCACGCTGACACCTTCGAAAGCGCTTTTAGCGGCCTCAAGGCTCCTGAAGTGAGCAGCACTGCCATCGGCTGCTACCAGCATATGTCGGTCGTCGCCAATATGCACGTCCGCACAGTACATGCAGTTGTCGAGACTGTGTATAACCACCTGGTCAACAACGAGTGCATCCTCGACCAGTGTTTTTGCTGTAATTTTCCTATGCATTTGATTCATATCATGTTTATCTGATGTCTGGTTTTGTACGCTGCCTACCTGCCTATGGATGCAGAATCCAGTAGACCCGCGCTTTCGTAAAAGTGGGGAAAATTCGTTAAGGAAATATCTATGAAAAGACGTGAATTGTTGAAGTCTGCGGCTGCACTGTCGCTGATTCCGCTTGTAAATGTGCCTGTCCGTGCCGCTGAAAAGATGCCGTTGGATGATCCAGCTGCAGTGGCGCTGAAGTACGTGGAAGATGCAACCACAGCAGATCGCGCTGACAAGATGAATGTGGCCGGCAGTGATCAGTTCTGTGACAACTGCCGTTTTTACGTGAATCCGGCTGATGGCTGGGGTGGTTGCATGTTGTTCCAGAACCGGCTGGTACCGGCGAAAGGCTGGTGTGCGGGCTGGGTGCCGACTGCCTGACGGTCAGGCCGGCGCACCACCTACCCTGATCGAGGCTAATGGTGTCAGCAGCCAGATCAGGATACCAACCGATGAAACACCCGCCACGCAAACCAGCGTGGCATTCAGCACACCGAGTTGCTCGGCGCAGATACCCAGAATCAACGCGCCGAGTGGCATACCCCCCGTATTACAGAGTGCAAATACCGCCATGATGCGTGCCCGCATGTCTTCAGGTGCTGTTTCCTGCACGATTGTCCTGCCCATACTCATCGCAACACCGCCACACATGCCCCAGCCAAGGATTGCTGCGAGGTAGAAGGGGAACGGTGGTGCAAAGTGAGTCATACCTAGCGCAACGGCACCGAACAACACACCCAGCAGTAACGCCAGCCCCTGGTTCTTGAGGCCGCCAACTGACAGCATGGCAACCGTCGCCGTGACGGTACCGATCACAAAGCAGCTGTAGGAAAGCGACATTTCAAATGCGGCGCCGCCATAAATATCCCGAACCATGATCGGGTTGATCACGACAAAACTCCCGCCGTAGAAAAGACTCATAAAGAACAGCAGGGTCATCGTTGGGCGCATTTCCCGCGACTCAAAGGCAACCCGTAAGCCTCGCGTGAGCTGCTCAAAACGTGTGCCTTCTTCAGTCCTGATGTAAACGGGCGCAGCGTGTAGCTTTCCGGTCGCGATAACACCAAGGGATATGATCGTGACCTGCAACAACAGCAGTGGAATAGCACCGGCAGTATCAGCCGAACTCGCCAACACAAAACCGATGAGCTGCGCGCCGAAAGTGAGGCCCATCGCCACCGTAACAGTTTTCTGCAGGTTGCCACCGGCAACACGGTTCAACATGCCGTCACGGGCAGGCAGTACAAACGCGTTGGCGGTTCCCATCATCAGGGCATACATGATCAGCCACGTGTAGGACAACCCGTCGGTATAGATGAGCAGCGCAACGCCAAGTGGTGGAATGGTGGCAAACAGATGTGCGCCGACCAGTATCCTGCGGGGATCGATCCGATCGGCCAGCAGTCCGCCGACCAGTACCAGGAACAGTCCCGGCAATTGCATGGTCATTTGCGCGATGCCTAACCGGTCCGCAGATTCTTGTAATTGCACGGCGATCAGCCACGGGAACAGCACGGTTTGCAGTCCGAACGGTGCCACCCAGGTCACGATGCCGGACATGTACCATTTGTACTGTGACTTCAGTACCGCAGGGTCGGTTGTAGTTTCGGACATCGGCGGGTGGCTCAGCCCTTCAGCAACGCGGCGCAGTCCATGGACTCTATGGCAGAGAATGAACGCTCGAGGATGGTTCGGCCGAGAGCAACACCACGCTCGTTACCCTGGTCCAGGGTGCCGCATACCGCAATCGGTGTGATCATGGTGATCAGCAGGTTGTAACGATAACGCTCAACACACTCATCAAAGCTGAAACCGCTAACGCCACGATCGAGCAGTGTTTCATGGTAGTGCCTGAGTGCTTGCATCTGGGCATCGCCATGCAGCGCACCGTCTGCACTCTGGGAACAGAAGTACGCAATATCATGCGTACCGCTGCCGCCCATGGTGTTCTGCCAGTCAAATGCAATGATGTCCGCGGCGCCGTTTTTTTCCACCATGAACATGTTATCGGTGCGATAGTCGCCGTGAATGATGGTGGGCTCTCCGCCAAGTGCACCCGCAAACAAGTCCAGGTACTGATCGGTGATTCTATGTACAAGCTCGGCGCGATTGCCGCTGAAGACATCGCCAAAATTCTCGATTGCGGGCGCGACACCGGGTTTGAAGATCGCATCGCGCCTGAACAACATCGTTTTCATATCGATCTGATAGAAGAGCCAGTCAAATTCAGTCGTTCGCCCCCAGAAGGTACCGTGTAACTGCGCGGCCCGCCGGAAGGCAACCATGAGCTGTTCCTCTGTACACGACGTGAGCTGGTCGCCAGCGGTTTCGTCGCCCATGTCTTCAAGTACCAGAAGGAAGTCCTGGGTCTCGTTATCGAGTGCCGCGTAGAGTACCCGGGGTACCGGAATAGGTGTCTCGTTTACCAGGTGCTGGTAGAAGTGAACCTCGTTGCGATAAAAGTTGAGGCCCTTTGACAGTTCGCTGTTCTCGGTGCGGGCGATGCACTTGACGATAACGGTATCCGTTTTGCCGGACGCAAAGGTCAGGTGGCAACGTGCAATTGATGACATGAGTCCGACACCTTCACCCAGCGTGCGAATGTCGGTCGCGGTAATCTCTTCAGGGAAGTGCTCGCCGATCGTGGCGTTGGCAACCTCAGGCGTGAAATCCTCGTACTTCGGGATGATGGTACTCATGGAGTCATTGTACTAGATGTCCCGCTGAGATAAGCCGTATGATTTCGATACACTTTCGAGAGTTTGAACGATGACAGATCTGACCGGCAAAGTAGCTGCAATTACAGGTGGTACACGAGGCATCGGCCGGGCGCTCGCTGAGGCGTTCCTCGCGGCTGGCGCCAGTGTGTCGATCAATGGTCGAAGCGTCGAAAAAGGTGAGCAGGCGTTACGTGAGATGGACGCTGGTGACAGGGCAAGCTTCTTTGCAGGCGACGTAAAAAACCAGGGCGATGTCGAAGCGTTCATTGACCAGACGGTGGCGCGTTACGGCCAGGTGGATATTCTCGTCAACAATGCCGGTGGCTCGTCAGGGTTCGCACTCGTGGAAGATCTCTCGGACGATGCGTGGGAGGAGGCGGCAGCCTGGATATTACATTCTTGCTTCTGGGCAACGCGGCGAGCGCTTAAAGACATGAAAAAGCGCAACTGGGGCCGGGTAATCAATATCTCATCGGTTGAAGGTAAACAGGCCAACAAGGCAACGGTGTCGCACTACATTACCTTCAAGCATGCCATGAACGGGTTTACCAAGGCGGTGGCGTTTGAGTATGGCGAATCCGGGATTACATCGAACGCGATCAGCCCCGGTGCGGTGGAGACGGATCTCATGCGTGAAAGTGGTCCTGCCGCGGCGGAATCGATGGGTATTACCTACGAGGAGTTCAAGGACAATTACGCGCAGGAGTCTTCCATCAAACGCCTGAATACGGTCGAGGAGATTGCCGGCCTTGCCATGTATCTTGTTTCGGATGTCGGCGCTGGTGTAACCGGCGCCATCCTGCCGGTTGACGGTGGCACCGGGCTGTAGTGCTGATCCTATAGTTCGGGGTCGAGATCCTTGATCAGCGGTGCCGCGGTAAGTTTGTATTCATCCATCATCTCATCGGCATAGGTAATCTTGCCGGTAATATCCTTTGCTTGACCGTGTGCAAGACGCAGGCATGCCTCTGCCATGTGGGTGTGCGGTGTCACACGCGGTTTGGATTCGTCGGTGATGAGGTTGTGATAAACAGCGCCGGGTGTTGCGATCAATCCCGGTGAAATCACGTTAACACCGATGTTGTGCTCATAAACTTCCGCCGCAAGACCTGTGCTGAATCGTTCCAGCGCCGCCTTGCACATGCCATACACGGTGCCACCACGACCACCTGCATCCTTTGCTGGGTGGATCGCTGCATGTGATGAAACGTTGACGATCCATCCGGACTGCCGCTCGATCATGCCGGGTGACACCAGACCGGCGAGGTGGAATGCGGCATAAACCTGCACTTCCATCATCAGCTTGTAGCGTTTTTCACTGAACTCATGAACCGGTGCGTAATAAGTGACGGCACCGTTGTTAACGAGGATGTCCACCGGTCCGAATGCCTCTTCAGCCTCTTTGATGAGATTAACCCGGTGATCTTCCAGCGCGAGATCAGCTCTTACGGCCAGCGCCTGGCCACCTGCGGCCTTGATGTTTTCAGCAACCGTGTTGATACCGCCGGCAAGCTTGTGATCACCGTCTTCCATGGTTCTTGCAGTAACCACCACACTGGCACCTTCCTGCGCATATCGATAGGCGATCGCTTCGCCAATACCCCTGCTCGCGCCGGTTACCACTGCTGTTTTTCCTGCCAGCAGCCCTGATGTATTCACTTCAACCATGGTTCTGTCCTCGTTTAATGGGATGGACTATATCACCTCTAGCACAGGCCGGGATTTTTGGTGGGGTGTGTCAACCAAATGCCTGTTGAACCGTTATATACCCCGGGGAAACTGAATGAGGAAGAGCGTTGGGCACCACCGAGGTACCCAGTAATGCCGGGCGATTGGCTGCTGAGCTGGCCGAAGTAGCCGGTTATACTTTCGGCGACGGAACTGACCGAACTGAAGGACGCGCCTGCGTGCAGGATAAGCAACAAGCGCTGGACCGGTTTCTCTCAGAGGTTGAACGTGCCGCCTATCGAATGGCGGAGATTGCCACAAGAAATCCGGACGACGCGCTGGATATCGTGCAGGACGCCATGTTCAAGCTGGTGGAGAAGTACAGCGACAAGCCAGAAGAGGAGTGGCGACCACTCTTCTTTCGCATCCTGCATTCCAGGATTACGGACTACCATCGGCGCGGTTCCCTCACCGGCAGGATTTTCAGCTGGATTTCGGACGACATGATCAGTGACGGGCCGGAAGCCCCCACCCATATCGACGGTCCTTTAGAAAAACTGACGGAAGCGTTAACGATTGAACAGTTAACTGAGGCCCTGGCAAACCTGCCACATCGGCAGCAGCAGGTATTCATGCTGCGAACATGGCAGGGATTCAGTGTTGCTGAGACGGCAAAGATGCTGAAATGCACCGAGGGTTCGATCAAAACGTATCTGTCACGGGCAACCGAGGCGTTAATGAAATCGATCGCTGCGCCGGAAGACGCAGACGATCAGGATTAAATTTCCAACAGCGTTGGAAGGGCGAAAAATGAGCGAGAATACTAATCACGAGAGCAGTCACAACAGCAGCCACAAGAGCAGCGACAAGAGCGTGACGCAGGGTTTCTATGAGAAATCCTCTGCGCTACTCGATGAGAGCGCCGATGCGATTGACGGGCCAACCCTGTCAAAACTGCACCAGGCGCGCAGTCGTGCTGTGGAGAGGGCGCAATCGAGGCGCTTTACCGTCAACCAGTGGGTCCCTGCAGGGGCGGTGGCAGCCAGCTTTGCCCTGGTCGCGGTGACCTACCTGCAGGCACCAGAGCCGCTCCCGCATATTTATGAAGATCCAGTACAGCAGGCAACAGCACAAGACATGGAGCTGCTTGAGGATCTAGAATTCATAGCTTGGCTTGCTGCGCAGGAAGACGCCTCTGATGGTGTGGAGAGTTCTTAGGTACATCATGTTGTACGGATTCTTCAGCAATGCTTTCGCCGCGGACGAGGACAGGGAACAGCCGTCACTGGAGTTCCTTGAATATCTTGGTTCGATGGTCGATAGCAATGGAGAGTTACTGGGTCCACAGGATCTGGACACCGAACTCATCATTCGTGATGAGGTCATCCTGCGCGATGAGATTATTGTTATCGATGGGCCCGTTACACAGCAGGGCACAGAACAGCAGGAGTGGATCACCCGTGATTAGACCACTCCTCGCAACCATCATCCTGGCACTGGCCCCGATCGCCCAGGCGGAAAACTGGAACCAGCTGTCACCGGAACAACAGGCGGTGCTTGCACCGTATCAGGCCCAGTGGAACCAGTTTGCACCTGAACAGCGAGCCACGCTTGCTGAAGGTGCTTCCCGTTGGGCAAAAATGGGCCGCGACAACCGCGCCCGCATGCGCCAGAAGTTTGATCAGTGGAATGCCCTACCGGCAGACCGTAAGCGCCAGCTGATGACAAGATTTGATCAGTTCAGACAACTTGATCCAGCCGATCAGCGACGTCTGAGACAGACACAGCGTGATTTCATGAAGCGCTCACCGGAAGAACGCCGCGAACTGCGCAAGCGGTTTGAGTCCATGGACAAAAACCAGCGTCGGCGTGCCATCGAAGATTTCCAGCGCCGCGGTCGCGAAGGTGCCCGCGGCGGCGGACGCCGTCCGCCACCAGGTGGCGGTGGACGCGGTGGTGGTGGCGGTCAGCGCGGTGGAAGATAAGCACCGGTACTAAATCGATACCAGTGCAGCATAGGGTGTTGTGAGAAACCACCATGTGGCGATCAGGTGACAGTTTCAGATAAAGTGTTTCTGATACCAGGTCCACTTCCGGCCATTGCAGAATGCAAACTCCGTTCCCTGCCTACCAAGGTGATGAGCCATACGTATTTGTCTGCTATTCACACGCAGACAGTGAAACCGTCTACGCGGATCTGGACTTGCTCAACAAGCTGGGACTCAACATCTGGTACGACGAAGGTATCAGCCCTGGCAGTGAGTGGAATGAAGAGCTTGGCAACGCACTAAACGCTGCTGCCTGTGTTCTGTTCTACACCTCATTCAATTCAGTGGATTCACGCCACTGTCGTGATGAAATCAACTTCGCCCACAGCCGTGACAAGCCGATCTTGTCAATTTATCTGGAAGACCTGGCGCTACCTGTTGGATTAGAACTATCGCTCAGCTCTACACAGGCAATAAAGCGGTACGAGCTGCAAAATGAAGCGTACGTGAACAAATTGCGTATCGCGATACCGACGGGTGCGTTTCAGGGGGAGGGTGATTTCAGGGATCAAGTCAGCGTACCTGACAAACGGACCAGACCGAAGGCCCGATTCTGGATTGGGGGCGCAGTCGGGTTGGCCCTGGTTGTGAGTGTACTGTTTTTCTACCGCGGCCCTATTATGGGAAAACTGATCGTGGAGATGCCCGGTCTATTTTTTGATGCGATTGAACAGGAGATTGGGTTTGCAACTACCGAAGACAATGTTCGGATCGCGTATGCAACAACCGGTGAAGGACCGCCGCTATTGGTTGTACTGGGCTGGGCGACTCATCTAAGAGATGGAATGAACAGCCCGACGTACGACCCGACAGGGTTGTTAGCAATGACTTCCGAACAGTTTCGGGTCATCAGATTTGATGGAAGGGGTTTTGGGTTATCTGATCGTAAGCCCGTCGACACCTCTATTGACGGGCGCGTCAAAGACATCGAGGCGGTGGTTGAAGCGCTGCAACTGGATGAGTTCTACCTTTACGGTGTGTCCGCGGGTGGTCAGGCGAGCATCAGGTATGCCGCGAGACACCCTGACAAGGTGAAAGCCATGGCGATTGGCAGTTCCATGGTGAACTACAGCTACCGCGCGCAGGAATACCTGGATGACTGGGCGTTGATGCTGGATCTGTTTGCAGCCAGTTGGGAAAGGGATTCCGTTGTCGACGTGTTGACTGATCGGGTGTTCAACACGGCCGATCCGGTCGCGCGTGACCTGATCAGGACGTTTTTGCGTCGATCAGCTGATGGCGACGCTATTCATGATTTCTTCATGGCATCCATGCAGGGCGACGCGAGTGCGGATGCGCGCCAGATTTCTGTTCCCACACTCGTGGTGCACGGACGTGACGACCTGACCATACCGGTAGACGCAGGAAAAGAGATTGCCTCGCTGATCCCGGGTGCTCGATTTGAAATCATCGAAGGCGGGCACCGGGAAGGCAGCGGAGGCACGGTAGCATCGCGCAGCAGGGTACTTGAGTTCTTCTCCAGCTTTAACGACACCCCGTAGTTCACTAGCAGCCGTATACCTCCCCTTTTCCATCGACCGGCACAGGCGGTGAAAAAAAGTTGATGAACGGTGTCAACCTGCGAACCACTTGATCGTTTTCTTAGTAACGCCCACGGAAAGGTCCAGGGCGACCTACTAAGGAGATTAAGAAATGATCAAACGTAATATTCTCGTACCTGCTTTTGCGACCTTTGCCATTGTAGCGAGCCTTCCTTCTGAAGCTGCCCGGGGTGACCGCGGTGCTCGCAATCTCGACCCTGAAGCCAAAGTGGAACGAATCTTCAACAAGCTGGACACCGACGGCAGCGGCATCATTACCCTGTCCGAGTGGACAGCCAAGCCAGCTGAAAAGGCTGCCCAGATGTTCGCGCGAGCGGACAGCGATGACGATGGACTTATTTCCCTCGAAGAATTCCTCGACCGCGGTTCTGATCGACGTCGCGGCCGTCCGGGGCGTCCTGATTTTGATGAAATCGATCGTGATGAGTTGCGTGCATGTGTTGAAGCAGCAACCGGCGAAACATTGCCGGAGCGCCCGGAACCTGAAGCCCGCTTCGACGCCATTGATACGTCTGACGACGGATTTATCGATCTCGATGAACTGACCGCCGCAAAAGTCGCTGGTGCAACCGAGAAGTTTGAGCGAATCGACACAGACGACGATGCCGGTGTGTCCATGGAAGAAATGCTTGCGGCCCTCGAGGCGAAGCAGGATCGCCGTGAAATCAGGCGAGCCTGCGTCGATGAGCAGCGCGACATGCTGGCGCTCACCGCCGAATAACCCGAATTGAGATTCAGGTCTCTTTTGATGGATTAAAACCTAAGGCCTGGCGTTGACCCCATCAGGAGACCTGTCTCTCAACGTTTGTCCCAGGAACAACCAGCCCCTTGGTTGTTCTCCCGGAAACCCCGCTGCTCCCGGCGGGGTTTTTTTATTGCGTCATGAAGCTCTGTCTGAATCACAAACAACAGCACCCCAGAAAAGAGTATGCTGCTCGGTATTGAGTACTTTTCTGCAAGGGGAACCGAATGCTATTCAAGCTATTGCTTATCTCGATTCTGCTTGGGGCCTTAAAGGCAAACGCAGATCCACTGCCTTCCTGGCATGACGGTGAAGCGCGAACGCGCATTATCGATTTTGTCACCAACGTCACCACACCGGGTGAAGCTTATGTGCCGCCAGCCGAACGTATTGCCGTATTCGACAATGACGGCACGCTGTGGGCTGAGCAACCACTGTATTTTCAATTGCAGTTTGCCCTGGATCGCGTGCCTGCCGTGGTTGCTGATAATCCTGCGCTGGCGAAGACACCACCTTTTAACAGTGTGCTGAAACATGATCGCGAGGCGATGGCAGCCTTCGGTCACAAGGAGATAGCGCAGATATTGCTGCAGACCCACAGCGGCATGACCACAGATGAATTTGCTGATGTGGTTAACGCCTGGATTGATACCGCGCGTCATCCAGGGACCGATCGACCTTATACGGAGATGGTTTACCAGCCGATGCTGGAACTGCTTGCTTTCCTTCAGTTGAGCGGGTTCAAGACCTACATCGTTTCCGGCGGTGGCGTTGCGTTCATGCGGACTTTTTCGGAGCGCGTTTACGGGATCCCGCCCGAACAGGTCATCGGCTCCAGTGTGCAGGTTGAGTACACGGAGGTAGAGGGGCAACCCCGCCTGATCCGCAAACCTGGACTGAGTTTCATCGATGACAAGGAAGGTAAACCTGTTGCCATTAACCTGCATATCGGTCGCATACCCATACTGGCGTTCGGGAACTCTGATGGTGACCTGCAGATGCTTAAGTGGGCGGATCGATGTGGTGAGAATTGTCTCATCGGTATCGTGCACCATAATGATGCAGAAAGAGAGTGGGCTTACGACCGCGATTCCCATATCGGTCGACTGGATAAAGCCCTCGATGCGGCGGGCGAACGCCGCTGGCTGGTGGTAGACATGAAATCAGACTGGTTGACGGTGTTCCCTCGTTAGACCTGACCCCGCCGATGTGAAACAATATGTGCAAAGGGGAGTTCCGAGCTGTGCAACAGCTGGTGGATTCCTCTGTCCTCGCAAGACATGGATGGTGAATCGAACTGCACAGGAGGTGCGCTTCATTTACGAGCATCGCGCTTCCCGTTTGTTTGAATCACGCCGTGCCACAAGAGAAGTTGTGGTTTATTTGCGTGATGTCAAATAAGTGTTATTCGCACCTTTGACCGTCATCTGCATCGTGCGAGGATTAGATACCTTACAAGCAACAAAACCTCGGGGGAGGGATATGAAAAAAAGCCTGCTACCTCTTCTCCTGCTCGGCGGCTGGGCCTTTACGGGTCCTGCTGTAGCTCAGGAGGAGGGAGTCATTGAAACTATCGTGGTGACCGGTTCTTACATCAAAGGGTCACCCGAAGATGCACCATCACCGGTGCAGACGCTGACAAGGGACGACATTGTTGTCTCAGGTGTGTCAGACGTCGCTGAAATGGTGCGGAACCTTGAAATTGCATCCGGTTCTGACACTGCTCCACAAAACGAATTTCGATTTAACGGTAACTCCGGTTCCGGCCTCGCCAACGTAAACCTGCGAGGTGTCGGGCCAACAGCAACACTGGTGCTGATGGATGGCAAGCGACTGCCTTATGCAGGCCAGAAGCTTGCTGACGGTGACCGATTTGTAGATATCAACACCATTCCCATCACCATGATTGAGCGTGTAGAAGTGCTCAAGGATGGCGGTTCGGCAATCTATGGCTCCGATGCTATCGCCGGTGTGGTGAACTTCATTACCCGATCGGACTTTGAAGGTTTTGAGATCACAGCCAAGTACCAGGAAACTGATGAAGGCGGCCAGGATGACACCACCATTGGTGCAATCTGGGGCTGGGCCAGCGATGACGGTGACACCAACTTCGTTATCGGTGGTGAGTACTTCGATCGAGGTGATCTCCTTTCGCGAGACAGGGAAGACCTGACGCGGGATGTTTACCCCAAGCAGAACGCGGAGATTGTTAACCGGTTCAGCTTCAACGGACCAGACGTACAGTGTGGCGCTGTTGCAGACTTCTTCCCGGACAACGGCTTCGATTCAGATCCAAATTCCTGTAACCGCTTTGGTAGTGATACGGAGGTTTTCATTCCCGTTCAGGAACGCAGCAGCCTCATGGCGACGTTCTCTCACTACTTCTCGGAAGCAGCTGAAGTTTATGGCCAGGCCTCCTGGTATGACTCCGAAAGTGGTGAAAGCCGACCTGTGCACGCGGGACCAATTGAGCCCAAGTACGCGTTGCCTGGCATCCTGAATGCACTGAATGGTTTTGGTATTGGATCAGATCCAGCCAATGACCCATCGCTTGCCCTGCTTGGCGGCAGTACCTTCCCGCCATTCCTGCCGCTCGAACTGGTGGATTACCAGGTTCGTGTGCCGGGTATCGATGCAGACAGGGATTTTAATACTCACAATGAACAGAACACGACCCGTTTCCAGCTGGGTATCAAGGGTGATTTCGAAATCAGTAACCGCCCATGGACCTATGATTTCTCGGTGACCCGTGGTGATTCCGAGTTCTCGACGCACTTCCTTGGATTGGACAGTGACCGACTCGAACTTGCTCACTACGGCCTGGGTGGTCCTAACTGTACGCCGGATGGAGATCTGTCCAATCCGATTGCACGTGGACTGCTTGCAGGCATTGACGGTGTGTTCGATTCAACCAGCCCGATCCCTGGTGCGGTTGGACCACTGGAATCACTGATAGAGTCGCTGATGGGTAATGTAGAGGGGCAGCCCTTCATAAACCCTGACAACCTTGTT
This sequence comes from Pseudomonadales bacterium, assembly GCA_963921285.3. GTDB lineage: Bacteria > Pseudomonadota > Gammaproteobacteria > Pseudomonadales > Azotimanducaceae > UBA9659. The sequence goes on along the minus strand of CAWUFD020000015.1, from coordinate 1,516,591 downwards.
GTGGCGCTGACGTCCAGTAATCGCGGCGATAACAGCCAGGGCTGTTTCTTCTTTAACCCGTACCTGACTCGTGCTGGTGTACCGGGCCTGACAAACTCTGAAGAGTTGCTGCAATGGCTTGAAGTGCCTATGAACGATGCGCAGAAGTCGGAAACCTACCTGACCTCTGTTGATCTCGTGTTTACCGGCGAACTGATGGACTTGGATGCAGGCCCTCTGGCCATGGCGTTCGGTCTGCAGTACAGGGAAGAAGGTCGTGAAACGACCGTTAACCCGAAAACGATTGGTGAAGTGAACAGCTTCGGTCAGCTCAGCGGCCAGGAGTCTGTTGCAGGTCTTTCAGAGAACCGTAACTTCGATGCAGACAGGGACATCTCTGCTGCCTTCTTCGAGTTCCAGATTCCTGTCACTGAAGATATCGACGTGCAGCTCGCGGGTCGCTACGAAGACTACGGCGGGGACATCGGTTCAACCTTTGACCCGAAGCTTGGCGTACGCTGGCAGATGAACGATTCGTTTGTCCTGCGTGGCTCAGCCAGCAGCTCATTCCGCGGTCCTGGTCTTGCCCAGATCGAGGAAGGTACCGGCTTCAGCCTCGAGTTTGGAGTAGCTGATGTACTGGGTGAGGGTGTTAACCCTGCCGGCCAGAACTGTGTGAAGACAGGTCGATGTGCCAAGCCTACAGGTGATGCGATTCCGGCGATTATTATCGTTAAGCAGGGTCAGCCAACGCCTGACCTTGGTCCTGAAGAAGCAGTCACCTACAACTTCGGTGGTATCTGGACGCCTATGGGTGCGCTTGAAGGCCTGACCGTAGGTCTCGACTTCTATGCGATCGATTTCGAAGACAAGATCATCGATGTACCAACACAGTCTCTGCTTGCTGAAGAAGAAGCGCTGTTTGACGCGGCGCTTGCCGCTGGTGATTTCGTGATTGCTGTGCCAAGTCAGCCAGATTTTGGCCAAGCCTGTGATCCGAACGCTCCAGAATTCGATCCGTTTACTGGCAGTACTCGCGCAGAGGCGTGTCAGGTGAATCCGAATGCCTATGCGGTGACACCAGCGAATTCATCTTTCATCAACGGCAACATTACGCGCCGCACAGATGCTTCACGTGACCTGCAGATCATCTCCTCAGGTGCCCTGAACACAGGTAAGGTTGAAACCAGCGGTGTTGATTTCAACTTCTCCTATATCTGGGACAACGATTGGGGCAGCTGGATTGTTGATGGCCGCATGAACTACATCCGTGAGTTCGAGGTGAAGGATTTCCCTGGTGGTCAGCCCGACTTTGACGCTGCTGGTTTCACCAACAACGATCCTACCCGTCGCCTGACCCGGTCCATGCCGGATCTGAAGGGCAACATGGGTCTGTCCTGGTTGCGAGACAACCACAGCGCACGTCTCAACATGCGTTTTGTGGGTGAGTACGAGGACAATGCAAGCGCCAACAACCGTATTGGTGATGGTGATATTGATGCGTACTACGCGTTTGACTTCACCTACAACTACATCTGGCAGCTTGATAACTCTGAGCTCCAGTTCACGCTGGGTGTCATCGACATGTTTGATGAAGACCTGCCTGAGCTGAAAAACGCTAATGGCACTGACCTGTCAGTGTTTGACCCACGTGGTCGCCGCGTCTTTGGCTCACTGAAGTTTGCGATGTGACACTTAAGTCGTGAGAAAAAGCGGGGCACTTGCCCCGCTTTTTTTTGTCCTTTTTTCATCCTTCCGTTTCTTGTTTCGTTTACCTCTCAGTACACCTTTTGTTTTCGAGGGGTATCGGGCATGCTCGGTTTTTTGTCTCAACAGAAGGAATGCAAATGGCTGACTACATCCCACCCACCCTGGACTGGGTACGCAAGCAGGTTGAAGAATACGAGGGCAGCGGTGGTACCAGGGGTACGACGCTGATGGACACCGGAATGCCTTGCATCATCGTGACCCACAAGGGCAATCGCAGTGGCGGTATTCACAAGATTCCGCTGATGCGCGTCAAAGTTGATGACAGCTATGTACTGATCGGTTCCATGGGCGGTGCGCCGAAAAACCCGGCCTGGGTCTACAACCTGCGCGCTAATCCAGACGTGGAAATTCGGGATGCCACCGAGGTGTTCAAGATGACCGTGCGCGAAGTCAGTGATGATGATGAGCGCGCAAAGCTCTGGGAAGCCAGTGCTGAGGCCTATCCGCCCTACAACGATTACCAGGCCAAAACCTCCCGCAAAATCCCGGTGTTTGTCGCGGAACCCGCATGATGTAACGCCTGACAGCCGGTCGGTTTCAAAGACCGACCGGACTGAACCAGTTATTGTGCACTGCCGTATATGGGTTATTTCAAATCAAATCGGAGATAAACCCATGACAATTCTTGCAGCAGCAGGCGGTGCAATATTAACCCTCACAGTCATTGGCGCGGCACTGGGAAACCAGTCGCCAAAGTCACGACTGCATGACGGCAGGCCGCGTTTACCGCACGAAGACGCAGAGGCGTAAACCCCGCTCGTCATCTCGACTGTAGCAGCCTAAGGCTGCGGAACGGAGAGATCTCACTGTTGAATAATGACTGAGATCCCTCCACTTCGGTCGGGATGACCTAGCACACGTTTCGACAACTGATACCTGATCAAGAGGCCTTACGAGTCACCTTAACAGGCATGTGCGTATAACCCTTCACAAATGAAGAGAAGGTTCGCTCAGGCTCTTCCAGCACTTCGATATCTTCGAAACGCTCGAGGATTTCCTCCCACAGGATACGCAACTGGAGTTCAGCAAGACGGTTACCCATGCAGCGATGGATACCGAAGCCGAACGACAGGTGATTACGTACGTTGGGACGATCGATGACAACCTCGTTTGGATTATCAAACACTTCTTCGTCACGGTTGCCTGATACGTACCACATCAGCAGCTGATCACCCTGTTTGATCTGCTTGCCGCCGATCTCACAGTCGTTGTTGGCTGTTCTGCGCATGTACGCAAGTGGTGTCTGCCAGCGAATGATTTCTGCAACCATTGAAGGGATCAGCTTTGGGTTTTCCTTGAGCTTTTTGTACTGCTCCGGGAATTCGTTCATTGCATAGACACTGCCGGTCATTGAATTACGGGTGGTGTCGTTACCGCCAACGATCAGCAGGATCAGGTTGCCGAGGAATTCCATCGGCTGCATATCCTTGGTGTCTTCACCCTGTACCAGCATGGATACCAGGTCATCACCAGGATTGCGCTTACGCTCTTCCCAGAGGTTGGTGAAGTAGGTCAGGCATTCGATCAGCTCTTCACGTCGCTGCTCTTCACTGTCTACCACGCCGGTACCGGGTACCGCGGTAGCAACGTCTGACCAGCGTGTCAGCTTGCGTCGTTCTTCGAATGGGAAGTCGAACAGCGTGGCCAGCATACGCGTGGTGAGTTCTATTGAAACGGTATCAACCCAGTCAAATGTCTCACCTTCGGGCAGTGCATCGAGTACTTCCCGGGTACGTTCGCGAATGAGCGGCTCGAGTTTTGCGAGGTTGCTCGGTGCAACAACACCCGTCACTGTCTTACGCTGCACATCGTGAGTTGGTGGATCCATCGCAATGAACATGGAAATGTTCAGTGCACCTTCGGGCAGTTCAGTATCAATCGGGAAGCCGAGTGTGATGCCGTGTGCGGACGAGAAATTCTCGTGGTCAGAGTCGACCTGTTTGATGTCGGCATATCGGGTCAGTGACCAGAAGCGTCCGGCAAGTTCTGTTTCGTTAAAGTGCACCGGGTCTTCGTTTCTGAGGCGCTCGAAGTAGTCCCAGATTTTGTTTTCGGCGAAGAGACGCGGGTAGACAGGATTGATCTCTTCCAGTGGAACATCATAGGCCGATGGAATTGGCCCTTTTTGTTGTGTCATTTCGCTGTCGCCTGGGCGCTTGAACTCCGCTGGCGTATTGATTTGTTCTGCTTCGCTCATGGTTAAAAGCTATCCGTTGGTTCTCATATGTTTCGAGGGCGTTTTATACCAAGAAAGTGCTTTGAAATTAAGTGCTTGCTTTTGCTTCCCGCCAGAGTGAATCCAGCTCACCAGCGCTTTTTTCGGGCATATCCGTGGCCGCAACCGACTCCTCCATGCGGGCGAAACGATCCCTAAACATTTGATTTGTTTGCCTTAATGCCGCGTCAGGGTCGACCTTGAGGTGCCGCGACAGGTTGGCGCAGGTGAAGAGGAGATCACCCATTTCCGCCTGGATATGTGCCTGATTTCCCTCATTTATCTCGGTTTTGAGCTCTTCAAGCTCCTCGATCACCTTGTCGATGACGCCCTGGTGATCCGGCCAGTCGAAACCAACCTTGGAGGCTTTTTTACCGATTTTGGCGGCCTGCATCAGGCCGGGCAGGTTGGCCGGTACATCATCGAGCAGGCTTGGATGAGTTTTCTGCCTGGCTTCCTTCTCTGCAGCCTTGATTTCATCCCACCGCGTGACCACCTCACCGGCGGAGTTCCTGACCTCATTGCCGAACACGTGCGGATGACGCCGGATCATTTTGTCGACGATACCGGCAACCACGTCACCAAAATGAAAGTGGTTTTCCTCTGAAGCCATCTGGGCATGAAACACAACCTGCAGTAGCAGATCACCCAGTTCCTCCTGCAGGTCATCCATGTCGTTACGGGTAATGGCATCAGCCACCTCGTAGGCTTCCTCGAGGGTGTAGGGAGCAATAGTGCTGAAATCCTGTTCGAGATCCCATGGGCAGCCGCCATCCGGATTGCGAAGCTGCGCCATAACTTTTAGCAGTGATTCAATGGCTGCGTAATCTTTGGGATCAATCATGTGTTCTGACTTCTGAAGCGGGCAATTGTGTATAGTTTAGAAGATGAATCACGATGGCGCAGGAAAATGAGCGACTCACCAGGTGAGCCATCAGGCATGGGTGGTGGTCCACTCGCGGGTGTCCGTATCCTGGACCTGTCTTCTGTTGTATCAGGCCCGATGGCCGCGGTGGTACTTGCCGACCAGGGTGCAGACGTCATCAAGGTTGAGCCTCCCGGCTGGGGTGATGGTATCCGTGGCCTCGGTGCATCGAGAAATGGTCTCGCGGCGATCTTCTCAATGATCAATCGCAACAAGCGCTCTATCGCGATCAATCTCAAACATCCGACAGGCCAGCAGCTGATACGTGACCTCGCTGCGACGGCTGACGTGGTACTGCAGAACTACCGGCCGGGCAAAATGGAAAGGCTGGGCCTCGGCTATGACTCCCTGCGGGAGATCAATCCCGACATCATCTATGCATCGATCAGCGGAATGGGTGAGGTAGGCCCCTACGCGGAACAGAAAGTTTACGACTACGTGATCCAGGGTATTTCCGGAGTCACCGATGCGCAGTCGGAAGGTGAAGGTCCGCGCATGGTGCGCAGCATAATCTATGACAAGGTGACGGCGCTGACGGCCGCGCAGGGCATCACTGCGGCACTGTTTGCGAGGGCGAACGGCCAGGGTGGCCAGCACATTCGACTGGCGATGCTGGATGCGGGTGTTTACTTCAACTGGCCTGATCTGATGTGGAACTACAGTTTTGTCGGCGAGGGTGTCCAGTATGCTGGTGATCTTGCTGATATCTATGAAGTCAGTGAAGCGAGTGACGGCGCGATTGTGTCCCATCGACTGGGTGGTGATGTTTCCGCGTATTCAACTGACGAGTTAATTGAGCTGTTCGCGCAGAACGAAATCCCTGTTTCGAAAGCTAACCGTCGTCATGAAGTGGTGAGTGATCCCCAGGTTGAAGCCATGGGGACGCTTGAGCAGGTGCATCATCCGCGTGGCGGCGAGATGATCCAGCCGAGACCGCCGGTACGTTTTGAGGGAACGCCAGCAGGTATCCGCACACATTCTCCTGAGGTTGGCCAGCACACGGTCGATATACTCTCAGAGCTTGGTCTTTCCATTGATGAGATGCAGGCCATGGCAGCCGAAGGCGCGATTGCCTGATTTGCGTTTATGAACCTTGCACCCGTAGATTTTGAGGAGGTGCTGGCGCCTGATTTTATGCAACTGCTGGCCGGCTCGATTATCGGCACCAGCGATGCCAGAGAAATTGAAGATCTCAGCCGGTTGATTGCAACCCGTTACCTCGGTTTGCGCGAACCAATCTGTTTCCTTTTTGAAGTCAGCGTGGGTGCGGTGTTTGCGTTTGCAGAAGCAGATGGCAAAAGAGTGCTTGCGAAAATCCAGGCACCGGGCACCACGCTTGAAGAGACAAACCGCCGCATCGCATTCCAGCGTTATCTCCACGCGAATGACTTCCCATTCCCGGCTGCGCTGATGGATCCGGTTCAGATCGACAACCTTGTCCTCATCGCGGAAGCGTATCTTGAGACCGGCAAGCCGGCCGATGGCCATGATCCGCATGATCGCAGGTTAATGGCCGAAGGGCTCTATCACATCGTTGAGTTGAGTCGCGGTTTCGATGGACTTGGTGATTTTCCCGTCAATACCCTGGCTCACGCTGAAGGAGACCTCTGGCCAACACCACACAATGTGTTATTTGATTTTTCACGGCCTGTGCACGATGCGGGCTGGATTGATGAGCTGGCAACACATCACTGGCAACGGCTTGAGGAAACTGAGAGCCAGCAGGTGATTGGGCATATGGACTGGTCGGCCAAGCACTGCCGCGTTCAAGATGACCGGCTCGTTGCCGTACATGACTGGGACAGCACCGCACGATTACCGGAAGTGAGGGTGCTGGGTGGTGCGCTGGCTTCTTTTACCTATACTGAAACGCCAGGTGCACTGACGCGACCTGATGAATCCGAGCTGATCGGTTTCCTGCGTGACTACGAGCGCGCACGTGGCAGCAGGTTTGCTGATAACGATATTGATGAGATCGCCTCAGCGATCCTCTATTCGATTGCCTACGGCGCGAGATGCGAAGCAGCAAATGACTATGGGAATCCTGACGCGCGCCGCCAGGCGCGAACCTGCCTGTCCGAACTCAGTTCGATTAATCTCGCAGAGCGTCTGCTGGATCGTTAGCCATCAATCCCGCGTTGTACAGTTTGCTGACGAGGTCCTCATGGTTGACGTAGCAGCCGCCCATCTTGCGTGATCCCGTGTACTAGGTTCGACCATGCAGCAGTCGCCAGTTGTCGAACACAATCGCTTCGCCGGGTTGCAGCGTGTAACGCCACTGCATTGCCTCCGCATTAAAGAGATTGTCGACGACCCGTATGCCTTCGTAGAGCAGGCGCATCTTGTCTTCAGGCAGTTTCATCGGGGCGCGATCATAGTTGTTGAAACAGACCTGCACGAGGGTGTCTCCGTCGGACCGAAATACCGGGTGATGTGCTGACAGGTGTTCACCATCGCCGACGTAGCTGCCGGTGATCGTCAAGTCACTCAGGTGTTTGAAAACGTCTGGTTGTTCAGACCGCACCTGTTCAGCAACCCTGAAGCCGTCCACGAGAATCGACTCACCACCGGTGCCGTTTTTCGCCATGCAGAGCAGTATCTGTACGCCAGGCGGATCCAGCGTGTAGGTACCATCCGTATGTGGTCGCAGTGACTCGTTTGAATAGGCGGAGTCATCCATGGCAGCGTCGGCTTCAAAACTCCACACGCCGCCAAAGATGGAATTGCGGACGTAACCCACCGCCGCCGCAAGCTGCTCAACACTTTCCTCGGTTGTGGGACAGTCTTCCACCAGGGCAAACCCATCTCTTTGCATGGCAGCGAGAAAGGCCACGTATTCTTCAGAGGCGGCCTGGCCAGTTGCCCCGAGCTCCGCGAGTTCAAAACGCTCAGGCGTGATGCTGCCATCCCAGGTTTTGTAAGCAGGCGTCGTCGTCGCCTTCGATTGACGAAAGTCATAAAGGAAATCCGCCTCGTATGCTGTGGGTGCCTCACTGTCCGGCCACTGGATGTTCACAGCTTCACCGCCCGGGGCCGCTGAAATTTCGTCCGGCCTGATGTCAGGGTCAAGACTGGCGGTAAACACACGTCGCTGGTTACTGCGTGAATCAAAGCTCGCCTCGTCCCGCGCGTTATCCCTCAGCCAGAGATAGCTGTAAGAGGAGGTTTCACCTCCCGGCCAATGCACTACCAGCGCGTCCGTTGTTTCGATCCGTTCAAACTTCAACTGTGTATACCCTTTGTAACGATGCTTACTCTTTGATGGGTGCGTAAGCGGTTAATTGTATTTCAACTACCGTGCTCGGTGTGAAGTGACCGGCCACACAGAGTGCTGTCCAGGTGGAATAGGGCGGCGCCATGAATTCCTTTTTTACCTCGACGATGGCGCCAAGCTGGGCATTGAAGTCACCTTCGAAGAATTCGGTATCGCAGTTATGGAAGGACTGGATTTGAACGATGTCCTGGAACGTTGCGCCGGTTGCGTTCAACCGTCGCTGAAGTCGTGTAAAGCCGCGACGTACCTGTGCTTTAAATGACTCGACGTCGTGACCTTCTCCTTCCTGCGGTCCGATTTCAGAGCCAGACAGGAATACAAAATCACCGGCGCGACGGGTAGCGGCATAGGTGAACTGGTCATACATTCGATCCTTCTCACCCGGGTTGGCAAACACAACTTCACCGCCAGGTGCACTGATGCGGGTGACGGTAAAGTTGTCCTCCGCGTAGCCTGAAGCACTGTTAATGATCAGGGCAAGCAAAAGGCAGATCTGGTGCTTTTTCATCTCGTGTAAATCCTCGCTATAGTTGGTGAAGCACGCGCAAACAAAACGCTGACAAGAAGCCTGAAATGGAGCCACACATGATAAGTGAATCCCAGAAGCAACAATATGAAAAGGATGGCTTCCTGGTTTTGAGGTCGGTGTTTAATGAAGAAGAACTCGCCGCGCTGGATAGGGCTGCCGAGGCACACCCCCCGCTTGATGACGGTAAACCGGTTGGCACCTACCCCGGACCGGGTCGATACACGCTGGCAAAAAGCTCCTGGGTAGACCCTGCCTTTGTCCATTTTGCAGAGCATCCAACCATCCTGGCAGGTGCCCGCTACCTGCTGGATGATGATATCCGCCTGACGGCCTATGTGATGTACGACAGAACCCCGGGTGGTAAAGGTCTGCCCGCGCATCATGATTACAAGCGCTGGCGTCCGGTGGGTTCCGGTATGCACTGGCTGTTTACGATTGTGCCCATGTGCGATTACGACGATCAGACCGGACAGCTGTTTGTTGCACCAGGTTCGCATCACCTGGAGAGAATCAGCGATAAAGGTGACGGCGCCATGCATGTGGACCCTGCCGTTTTCCCGACTAGTGATGACTTCATAGACCCCGAGCTCAAGCGTGGTGACCTCCTCTTTATGAACATGCATCTCTGGCACAAGGCGGCAGACAACATTTCAGGAGAGCATCGGCTCGGGCTGTTTAACAAGTACGGCTCGGTTCACCATCCGCCAGCCACTGGCTATTTTGTCTTCAGCGAAGAAGTCCACGACCTGTTCAGCGAGGAAGGCAGGCAACTGCTTGCCGTGCATTCCGACAAACCTGTCGCCACCGCGCGACTGCTGTTGCAGCGGGAACGCAACGGGCAGCAGGAGTTCTTTTTCCTTAATGACGACAACTCGCTCAGCCTGCCCGGGGGTGAAGTGCACTTTGAGGATGCCATACCCGACTGGGATATCGGCAACTACATTGAATCCGTGCAGTTCCACGTGAGAAAGCAGGTTCGAATCGAAGTGCCCTGGATGAGCTATGTTGGTGACTATGAGGAAGAAGATCACCTCTGCCGGGTTTATGCCTACCCCATGAAGAACCATGGCTTCCCCGTGCCCTATGACGAGGGTAGCTGGTTGTCGGTCGAAGCGATGGCGGAGGCCGGTTTCAGGTTTGGCTATGAGACGACAGCGGTGGATGATTGGTCTGATCCGACGCTGGTGCGGGGCAAGGGATTATCCCAGGCCAAGAGCCGGGTAGATCAGTTCGCTTATTGAATTCACTTCTCAGTCGCCAAACGAGCCGTCGCGATTGAAGTCGCGGCGTTCAGCTTCAATCTTTGCCTGGCGCATATCTTCTGCATAACGGCCAGGGTCACGCCGGAATCTCGCGATGTGACCGGATACTGCGTAAACACAGAAACAAAGAAACACTCCAATCGGTGCGCCCGCCTCCCAGGCGGAGCCGCTGAGGTCGATGTTGACGGCGCAGAAGATCCCGGCAGCAACTGCCAGGGTTCTTACCACCAGAAGCCAGTTGAGATTCATCGATACACCAGCGTGTTTCACATGCTTAAGGCTGCACCTGCAACGTCTGTAAAGCAAATGTGCCTTTTTGTTACGCGAAGCCCTTTGATCTGGCGACCACACGGCCAGTTCTGTTACGGTTTCCAGATGAACACATCACTTTCTCCTGAAGAAGTTAACGTTTACAACGAACAGGGTTACCTGACCCCGGTTGATGTATTTTCGTTGGAAGAGGTTGCCGAGCTCCGTTCACAGTTCGAAGCGTTCGAGCAACGTTTTGGTGGCATTGAATCCGCGACGCCGCGACGCACTGACCTGCACCTGATCCAGAAATGGGCCTGGGATGTCGTCACCGACCCGAGTGCAGAGCACGACTTTGACCTCGACTGGCACGTACTTGGCCTGGTGGACCTTATTCCTGAGAACACCGGCGCTATTGTTCCGGCTTGGGTTGAGCCACCTGATATCTACTGGACAACAAACCAGATTCGCGGCACCGAAGAGACAGCCTATTTTGGTGAGATTGCTTATGACCTCACTGAAGACCTGACGGTTTCATACAGTACGCGTTACTTTGAGTTTGAATCTTCCCTGGTTGGATTCTCCGGCACCTTCTGGTGGCCGGCTCGTTTTGGGCCACGAGCGCCGGGTGAGAACAACAACGATCTGCAGATCGATGAAGATGATAGCGTGCATAAGTTCAACGTGTCGTACAACGTGAACGATTCAATGATGGTTTACGCGACTTACGCAGAAGGCTATCGACCTGGTGGTCTTAACCGACTCAGTGTGACCGCAATCGACGGTGCGTATCAGGCGGACATCCTGGAAAGTTACGAAATCGGCATGAAAGGCGATTTCATGGAAGGCAGGCTGCGATTGAATGCTGCCTATTACACCCAGGAATGGGATGACTTCCAGTTGTCCAAGATCGATACGTCTGTTTCAGTACTGACACTGACTGACAATGTGGGTAGTGCGGAAAGTGATGGTTTCGAGATTGATGGTTCTTACCTCATCAACGAGAACTGGGACATCAGCTTTGGACTTTCCTGGATTGATTCCGAACTGACGGAAGACTACTACATCCGGGAAGCTGACCAGATCGCTGGTCTTCCGCCGCAGGCAGCCAGCGGTACCGAGCTGCCACGTGTGCCTGATCTGAAGTGGAATCTTTCTACGCGATACAACTTCCAGTTGGGTGAAATGCCTTCCTACATCCAGGCGTCATATACCTATACAGGTGAACAGTACAACCTGCTTTACGATATCGACGCGGTCAGTCGAACTCGACGGGAGCAGGATGACTATGCTGTTGGTCATCTCGCATGGGGTGTGGAAGCAGCCACTTGGACGGCAGAACTGTTCGTGAAGAACGTTGGCGATGAGCGCGGTGAAGTGTTCATCAACGGCGCGACCTACGATCAGCGTGTCACTGCCAACCAACCTCGAACGATTGGACTCCGGTTCCGTCACAGGTTTGAGTAATGATCTTCGCTGCATCCTCACGGTGTGGCAGATTTGACCTCGTTACAGGGCGACATTAGTCGCCCTGTTTCGTTCTAACACGCCATGAACGAAACCGGACCCTTTACCGAAATTGCAGACGTGATCTGGACGACGGCCGCGGCCAACGTACCGGGTGATCTGCACTGGCGCATCATCCTGCTCACCCTGGTGATCGCAACGATCATCTGGTTTGTAAGAAAGGGGCATGGTGCTAAAGATTCTTCAGGAAGGGAGCACAAGGCGGGTTACCTTGCCTTCCTCTTTCCTAAGGACATCTACACACACCAGTCCGCCCGGACCGATGTCTGGTTGTGGGTCTTCGAACGGTGTTTTCATCCGTTCTGGTATGTTGGCCTGCTCGCTACAGTCAGTCCGTTTGTTGAGACACACACCATCGGCAGTCTGAATGCTGTGTTTGGCGAATCGCCCGGACTTGCTATCAACTACGGCTGGATGTTGCTGTACAGCCTGGTGACGTTGCTTGCTTATGACTTTGTTTTCTATCTCATCCATCTCACTATGCACAAGGTTCCGTTCTTCTGGGCGATACACAAGGTGCATCACTCGGCCGAAGTGCTGACCCCGTTAACCCGATATCGAGAGCATGTGATAGCAGGGCCTATATGGGCGACGGGTGCAGCCGTCAGTTACGGGTTTGCCGATGGCCTCTTCGGCTACCTGATGCAAGGCGATATTGTCATGGCGACAATATTCAACGTCAGTTTCTTCAGCTTGTTGTTTGGGTTTAACGGATCGTTTCGCCACTACCACGTGCAGTTTCGATATCCGCGCTGGCTGGAGAAATGGCTGCAGAGTCCGGCGATGCATCACACCCATCACAGCTACCTGCAGAAACACTGGGATACCAACCTCGCTGCAATCACCAGTATCTGGGATCGTATGTTCGGCACCTTGTATATTCCTGAGAAGGACGAATACACACCCTGGGGAATTGGTCCTGATACACAGGATGAGTATCGCAGCTTCTGGCAGAACACGACCGGTCCGTTCCGGGACTGGTACCAGATGATAAGAAAAGGTGTCTCACCGCAGGCGGGTGCGCAAAGTGGGCAGAGTCAGTAACAGCGCGTTCGCGTCAGGCAGTTTTAGGCTAATCCCGATAAATCAGCTCACGTATTTAGCAGCTGCTCAATGTTACCGGCCAGCGACAGGAGTGCGGCATCAGTATCAGCTCCACCCGCCAGCGATAAGCCGATCGGCAGATTAGCGACGTTGCCCTGCGGCAGGGTGATGTGTGGGTAGCCGGCGATCGCGGCGATGCCAGTGATGATGCCGATCATCGTGTGTTTATCACCATTGGCATAGTCGATCGGCCAGGCAGGACCGTCTGTTGGTGAAACGAGTACGTCCACTTGGTACTCGTTAAGGAGGTGATCGATGATGCGGCGTGCACTCGGTCCGATACGGGACAGGATGTCCTGGTAGTCCGGTGTTTCAAGTGGCCCTTTTTCTTGTGCTTGCAGGAAGATCTCCTGGCCAAAATGTTTCAACTCTTCATCTGCATGATCTTCGTTGAAGGCAATGACGTCAGCCAGGGTAAGGCTGCTCAGTTCATTGGGCAGTGCGGCAAAATACGCGTTGAGATAGTGCTTGAATTCATAGAGGGAGTACTCGAGAAAGTCACGCATGAGACCTCGCTCGATCTGCACCTCGAGTTCTCTTTCAACCGTGAAACCGGCACCTTCAAGGTGTTTCAGGTTTTGCTCAAACAGTTGATCGATCTCCTTATCCACACCTATCGAAAATGGCATGACGCCAATGCGGGTGTCGCCGCGCGTTGCTATTTCGGTTGCTGCTCTCGCGCCTGACATGACTTCAAACAGGCGCTTTGTGTCTTCAACGTTTTTTGTCATCGGGCCTACTGTGTCCTGTGAAGCAGAGATCGGCACGATACCGTGCTGGCTGACCAGGCCGATGCCGGGTTTGAATCCGACAATACCGGTCAGCGAGGATGGGCTGACCACGGAGCCGAGCGTTTCAGTGCCGAGCGCGGCAACACAGAGATTTGCAGCAACAGCCGCAGCCGAACCAGAGCTTGAGCCGCTGGTTGATCGATCTGTGTCGAGCGGGTTTCGCGTCTGCCCGCCAACAGCACTCCACCCGGATGTACTTTTTGTGGATCGAAAGTTTGCCCACTCGCTCAGGTTGGCTTTGCCCAGCAAAATGGCGCCTGCTTCCCGGAGGTTAGCAATCACTTCAGCGTCACGATGTGTCCAGTTGTCCTTAAGTACCAGTGAACCAGCGGTAGTGGGGTGTTCAATGGTCTCGATGTTGTCCTTGATGAGGAGCGGCACACCGAAGAGTGGCAGTGCACGTTTTGCACTGGCGCTCAGTGCATCTTGTGTGTGAGCGGTCTCGATTGCATTGTCGTTAACAGCGATAACCGCGTTGAGGCGTGGGTTTTCTTTTTCTATCCGCTCGAGAAAAAAGCTGACAACCTCGGCAATTTTTAAGGAGTTCTCGAGGTAACGTGCCTGCAGTTGCGAAATCGTGCACGTACTGAGAAATGCTGATAGTGCCTCCTCTGTCATGCAACTGGTTCCACCTGGCGTGACTCGAGTGATCGATGTAGCGCGACCAGGACCCGTGTATTTTCCAGGCCATCGGTGACAGGCACGCTGGGTTCAGCGCCATCCAACGTTGCTGCAAAAGATCGAAACCGCTCTGGTGTCCAGTTGAGCACAATGGGGTTGTCGGACCTTATACCTGTCGTAACGCTGATCATCTGCTCGGTTGTGTCAACGGTGAACGCACCCTGGTCCCCAACCAGGCGAAAAGTAAACTCAACCGGCGAAGGGTTACCTTCAGGCAGTGCCCAGACCGATTCGAAGGTTGCATCACTGCCATCATCGTATCGAATGATGGCGTGGATGCTGTCCCACGTCGAAACACTTTTACTGTCCAGCAGACCTCGTACGCCGGAGGCGTACACAGATATGGCTGTCTTACCGTGTAACCAGAACGCCAGGTCGATGCAGTGCGACAGCAGGAACCAGGCGCTCGTCGTGGCACCTGCCCAGTTGAGATTCTGTGTCGGGCTGAGGATTGTGTTGTTGAGCCGGCTGAACAGGGTGATATGACGACCGACATTGGCCATTTCCTGTTTGGCCGCAACAAAAGGCGGATTCCACCTGTTGGAAAAATTCACCTCGGCGGCGATGCCTGCCGCGGCCACCGCGTTGCAAATCGCCTCGGCGTCTTCAACCGTCGTCGCGAGTGGCTTTTCCACCAGGAAAGGTGTTTTTGCTTCAGCGGCGGCAAGGCACGGTTGCAGGTGTGCCCCGTCAGGTGTCGCGATGTATAACGCGTCTGCATCCGCTGCCAATGCGGCCATGCTATCGTAATGAGAAACCGAAAAATCCGCTGCGAGAGAACGTGATCTTGCCTCGTCCAGGTCGTGGATACCGGCTATTTCAAATGCCGGGATATCGCCGCCTGCGATTCTCGCACCGATGCGAGAACCCATCAGTCCTGCACCGACTATCCCGATTCGAAATGCCATGTCGGTTACCTGTCAGTTTGTATCAGGGTGTGAATACAACCTTGATGGCCTCCTCGGCATGCAGTTGCGTTTCATATGCCTTGCTTGCCTCTTCAAGGCTGAACGTATGGCTGACAAGTGGCCTTCGGTCCACCTTGCCTGAACGTATCAGTTCATATGCCTCAACAAACTCATCCATCGTCCATGCCCAGGAGCCAACGATGTTGATGCCTTTGCGCATGATGACGTTGATATCGACCGTGACGTCCTGCTCGAAGACTGCGACAACTACCACCTTGCCGTTTTCCTTCACCATCGACAGCGCCTGCTCAAACACGCTGGTGCCTTTGAAGTTTTTGCCGAGACCTGCGCAGTCATAAACCACGTCAACATTGCCGAGGATCGCGTCAACCACGCCCAGCTTCTGGGCACCACCTGTTATCTCATGAACCTTTTCGACAACGTCAATATCCCGGGCATTGATCACAGCATCTGCGCCGAGTTCGAGTGCCTTGTCGAGGCGCTTCTCGGAAAGATCAATAACGATCACCTCCGCAGAACTTCGCGCCTTGATACATTGCAATATGCCAAGCCCGATGATCCCCGCGCCGACAACAACGTGAGTTTCATTATCTTTAGCGTCGCCGAGATTGGCAGCATGCAGTGACGTGGCCAGCGGCTCGGTCGTGGCGGCTTCGACATAACTGACGGCATCGTCAATGGGAATGAGCCCGGCGAGCGTTGCCCTGGTCAGTTTGACGTACTCAGCATTGGCGCCGATACCGACGCAGACAACGCGGTCACCTTCACTGAGCCCAGGCACTTCGCCACAGATTTCTGCCACCTCGCCACTGAATTCATGCCCCAGTACCCGGCCGCTTTCAATGGGGTTACCCAGCTGCAGGAACATGCCGTGCCGGTAGGTGTGCAGATCTGATCCGCAGATGCCGCAGGCTTTCACCCTCAGCAATACCTCACCTTCATCGAGAGTGGGTTGTTCAATGTCTTCGAAACGAACGTCTTGTGGTCCGTGGAATACAGCTGCTTTCACGTGGAGTTCCCTCGAGGTTTATTTTGATCTTCGCCCATCATCACGATGGGGTGCAACAGCGCAGGATGAGTATTGGTTATGGGTTCGAGGTGCCTGCTTTACTAACCAGGTGTATTAGTATAATAATACACACATACAGAGTATCTGGACCTGGTTGCTAATTTATGAGCGATTTTGTGATTCATACGAACTCGGACGTACCGATCTACCGGCAGGTTGTGGAGCAGGTCCGTCGCATGGCCGCCAGTGGGCGCCTGCCCGCGGGAGAAAGGTTGCCGTCGGTTCGCCAGCTTGCTGAACAGCTAGCCGTGAATCCGATGACTATCTCAAAGGCCTATAGCCTGCTCGAGACCGAAGGGATCCTCGAGCGAAGGAGGGGTGTCGGCATGGTCATGAAAGGCGATAGCGGCACCCAGGATGAGTTGCTGAAACCGGCGGTGATTGAACTTGTACGCCAGGCCAAACAATTGGGGTTTGATAAACAGACTCTGCTGAGTCGTGTCTCGAAAGAGTGGGAGAAACAGTAAACATGGGTGAGTACTTTCTCGAATTGAATGATGTTGATATGGCCTATGGTCAGAACAAGGTTCTGGACGGCATCAACCTTTGCCTTGAACCGGGCACTGTCATCGGATTGCTTGGCAAAAATGGCGCTGGCAAAACAACTCTGATGCGCATAGCGCTTGGGCTGCTGCAGGAGGCAAGAGGTGAAGCCCGGTTGTTTGGCGAGGGTGCGTGGAATGCGTCCGAGGCTACCCGGCGGCGAATCGGTTACGTGCCTCAGTCGGATGCTCCTTTCAGCTGGCTTCGTGTTGCTGATTGCCTGACCCTGGTTGGCAGCTTTTATGAGAATTGGGATGAGTCGTTGGTGAGACGTTACATGCACGAATGGGATCTCGACCCGACGGCTTTTATCCAGGACCTCTCCAGGGGCCAACGGCAGAAGGTTTCCATCCTGACCGCGATTGGTCACAAACCTGATCTGCTGGTGCTCGATGAACCGGTGGCGAGCCTCGACCCTGGGGCAAGACGCCTATTTCTCAAGGCGCTGGTTGAGCTGAATGAAGAACTGAATCGCACCATTCTTTTCTCGACGCACATCACCTCTGACGTGGAACGTATTGTCGCGGACGTTGCAGTGCTGCACGAAGGAAAGCTACGCTTCAGGGGTGACCTCGATGAACTGAAGGAACGTTACCAGCGGCTCTATTTCACTGCAGAGACAGGTTCGCCATTACCCGAGTCGATTGACCAATCCGGTATCGTCAATTACCGCCAGCAAGGTAATCACGGCAGTGCATTTGCGCTCGACTGGGATGAGGAGCAGACTGCCGCCTTATCCAGATCGTTAGGTGTGGGTGTTGTTGCGGAAACCCTGCCGCTCGAAGAGCTGTTCCTGGAGTTGACCCATGACTAGGGTGTTAAGGTCCTTCCTGCCACGGTCATGGGTGTTATTGGTGCTTGTGGCCTGCGGCGTCGTGGCGGGTGGTCTGCTTGCCCCCCTGGTAGATGTGATCGTCATGGAAAGCCGGGATGTGAGCTGGTTCGCTCAGTACATGGCAACAACAGTTCTGGCCGTAGTCGGTATCGCACTTGGAAATGCTATCGGATCGATTCGGGGCTGGGCGCCATCACTCCTCGTGCCGGGTATGCTGCGTGCCCACTTGCAGTTTGCTTCCATGGTACTTGTCGTCACGTGGCTCTGTTATGTGGGCATCATGGTTGCAAACGAGTCCCTGGCGGGATTGCCGATTACTGGCTCGCTCGCGATCGGCAGTCTCTGTCTGATGATCGGTGCAGGTGTACATCGAATCCTGGTGTGGCCCCTGGTAGCGCTCTCCGCTTTCATGGGTGTGAGCAGGGACATCGTTACGGAGTTGCTTCGTCATCCGGCGGCGGAATATGTTCTGCTCGCTATTTACATCATTTCGATGTTTGAACTGTTTCGGATAAGCATGAGGGCACCGGCTGACAGCGACTCGTCCCTCCTTCAGAGCTTATCTTTCCGCGAGCTGGACACGTCCCGGGCAGCAAAATCCAGGTACGCATCAATGCTGTCCCTGTCTCGAATGACTCCCCGTCAGGCACTTGCGGCGGTTTTTGATCACTCACCGATGCAGGCGTGGATAAATGTGCTGTTGGCTTTTGTCACGCTGAATGGATTTGTTCTTGTACTGGCGCTTTCTTTTTCAGGTGAAATCCCGGATGACTTTGTACTGCTCTCCGCCGTGCTTTGCGGATTGCTTGCGATGGTTTCTCCGTTCGTCGGGCGAGATATCTTGAATGCAGTTGCGCCTCATCTCTGGCTGTTTGGCGTACACGCTTCGCGCGTGGCGTTTTCCCGCAGTGTGTTTTTGCACCTGTTAAGGCCGGCCTTTCGTCTTGTAGCGATTGGGCTCTTGGCCGTGGCAATGATGTTTGGCATCAGCAAGGACTTGAACACCTACGTGGGATCACTGACGGTGCTGTTAACGTCCGCGGGAACGGCCTCGATGCTGTTACTGACGGCACTCCTGATGGAAAAGAGCACCCGGACAGTTACCCTTCAGACTGTGTTGTTTGCGCTGCTTGTCATCACCGAGATCGGAGGCGGTATGTGGATTGCGATAAACATGGCGCTGCATATTTCCTGGCCATTCGCGCTGCTCGCTGCTGTTGCCTATTCAGGGCTGCTCACTGTTATCTGCTGCGTGGCATACAGCTGGCGAGTGAACCGTTACTTCCTGTAAGGCGATTGGGCCCTCAGTCCCTCACCAGTTGTGCTGTGATGACCGGCCCCCCGGCGATTGCCACATCAATTTCAAGCCCATCTTCCTCTGTGTGACGATAGGTCAGACCCGCAACCCGATTGTCCGGGCTGGCTTCTGCAACAAAAGCCACGCTGGTTTCGGTCAGGCTATCCAGGTGCATGTGCTGGGCCAGCCGGGGTGAGAGATCTGCTTCGAACTGTCTCAGTACCAGTTCCAGTGTTGAATCTATCTCGCGGATCAATATCAGTTCGATGGTGGAAGCACCGGTCTCGTCACAAAGCCGCGCCTGGCCGATGACGGTGCCTTCAGCGGGATGGCTCCAGCGTTCATCAACGGCGCGATTGCCAAAATGTCCTGACCAGCTGCCGGCCATCCAGGCCAGTTTCGATATGTCCCCGCTCACGTTTTCACCTCTATCTGCCCAGTTGTGAGTAGTTGTGAATAGTACTACTCAGCCGCCTGATTGGCCTAAGGCGCGTGCGATACGCTATGCTGATGGGCTTTGGACTGCTGGAAAAACCGAGAAATGACGTTAGCCGAGAGCCAGGACACTTACGATTTTGATCCGGATGCACTGCGGGACAAGTACCGTGAAGAAAGAGACAAGCGGGTTCGCGCGGATGGCAATGACCAGTACATCGAGGTTAAGGGTGATTTTTCACATTACGTGGACGACCCTTATGTAGCCCCCGGGTTTGATCGGGACCCGATGGATGAGGACGTGGATGTTGTTGTCATCGGCGGCGGCTTTGGCGGCATGCTGGCAGCGATCAGGTTGAAAGAAGCCGGTATCAACGACATCAAGATCATTGAGAAAGGTGGTGGCTTTGGTGGTACCTGGTACTGGAATCGCTACCCTGGCGCCTCCTGCGATATCGAATCCTATGTATACCTGCCGCTCCTGGAGAAAACCGGTTTTGTGCCGAAACAGAAGTACACCGATGCGCCAGAAACGCTCGAGTACTGCCGCGAGCTGGCCGATCAGTTTGGTCTGCACGAATGCGCCATGATGCAGACGGAAGTGGTATCAACGGAGTGGGACGAGGAGCTGCGGCGCTGGTCTGTCACAACCAATCGACAGGACTGCCTGAAGGCACGATTTGTTGTGCACTCAAACGGCCCGCTGAACAGGCCGAAGCTACCTGCGATTAAGGGCATTAGTGATTACAAGGGACATACCTTTCATACCAGTCGCTGGGACTACGATTACACGGGCGGCGACTCCCACGGCAATCTCGACAAGCTGCATGACAAACGGGTTGCGATCATCGGTACCGGTGCAACCGCGGTGCAATGTGTGCCGCATCTCGGCGTGGGTGCAAAAGAACTGTATGTGTTCCAGCGCACACCGTCTTCGATCAGCGTGCGTAACAACCAGCCCACCGATCCTGAATGGATGGGCACTCAGCAAGCAGGCTGGCAGGACGAGCGACGCACCAATTTTGAGTCCTTTCTGACGGGGCAACCGGTGGAAGAAGATCTTGTCAGTGATGGCTGGACGGAAGCCTTCAGGCTGCTGATTGACCAGCTGCAGGATGAAGCGCCATCCAAGACGCGCCTTGCCGGATGGGCACTCGGCGGGCTGTTTTCAAAAGAGATGTACCAGGTAGGTATAAAGCAGTACCTGATGAACAAGGCCATGGTGCACATGGATGTTGAGCGCAAGGTGGAACTGGCCGACTTTGCCAACATGGAGAAGATTCGTGCGCGTGCTGATTCGGTGGTTGAAGATCCTGAAACGGCAGAGGCGCTGAAGCCATACTATCGCCAGTTCTGTAAACGACCGTGTTTCCATGATGAGTACCTGAAGACCTACAACCTGCCCAATGTGACACTGGTTGATACCGATGGTCGGGGGCTCGACCAGATCACGGAGAAGGGCATCCTGTTTGATGGGGTTGAGTACGAGGTCGACTGCATAATCTTTGCAACGGGCTTTGAAGTCGGCACGGACTATTCGAGACGTGCGGGATACAGCATTGTTGGCGTTGACGGCCTGACGGTGTCAGATAAGTGGGCTGATGGACTCTCAACTTTCCACGGTATGCACGCGAAGGGATTCCCTAACTGCTTTTTCTTTGGTCCGGCGCAGTCAGCGTTCACTGCAACCTATACCTTCTCCCTCGACGAAAACAGTATTCACCTGGCCTACATACTTGGTGAACTGGGCAAGCGAGGTGTGACCCGTGTCGAGGCGGAGCAGGAAGCGGAAGATGCATGGGTGCAGACCATCATCAACAAGGCGCGGTTAACGGAAGACTTTCAGAAAGCTTGTACGCCCGGTTATTACAACAACGAAGGCCACGTTAACGTGCAGCCACAGAACAATTTCTATGGCGGTGGCCCGATCGAGTTCTTCGAACTCATGAAGAAGTGGCGTTCGAAGAACAAGCTGCAGGGGCTTAATCTCTCAAAGTCTTAGTCACAAAATAGACCAACGCCCTGCGCCAATGCTGAGAGCGCTAGTCTTTTTTCTCATCCTGTTGCCGGCGGCGCAGCTACCGGCAGCAGAGCCGCTACCCGGTGCACACGCGCATAACGACTATGAGCATCCTCGGCCGCTATTCGACGCGCTTGATGCAGGTTTTACTTCCGTAGAAGCAGATGTTCACCTGATTGACGGTGTGCTTTATGTCTATCACGACAGACCTCGCCGCCCGGACCCGCTGCGGACACTCCAGGCACTCTACCTTGAGCCGCTGCTGGCCCTGGTTGAAAAGCAGGGCAGTGTTTACCCGGGTTACCAGCCGCCGTTTCTGCTGATGATCGACCTCAAAACCGGGTTTGAGCCGACCTATACTGCCCTCACCGAATTGTTGTGGCACTACGAAGCGATGCTGTGCCGTGTTATTGACGGCAAGCTTGAGCAGGGCCGGGCGGTGAGGGTGTTCCTGTCCGGCACCGCCAGTGAAAACCCATATCACTTTGTAGATTCACCACAACTTGTTGCCGGTGTCGACGGCCGTCCTCATCATCTCGGCAAGGGCATACCTGCCGATGTGATGCCTGTGGTCAGCGACTCCTTTTATCGAGTCTCTTCGTGGCGCGCAAATGACGAGCCGAATGCCAGGCAGTGGCGCGAACTGCACGCTTTTGCGGAAGCTGCACATGCTGAAGGCAAACGCGCGCGTCTATGGGCCGCGCCGGATCATGCGCTCGGTTGGCGCGTGCTGCAGGAAGCGGGTATCGACCTCATCAACTCTGATGAACTTAAGGGGTTGAGCGCTTTTCTTCGCGAACCAACGCCCGAGTAAGTCTCCTGTTCAGGCAGAATCAGGAAACTGCCATCGCTTTCCCCGTTTCAAGCAGCGTCTTCAGGTTGCTCAGTATGGCGATCCAGCCGCTGGTGATCTGCGGATAGACCACGCTGTCAGGCGGAAAATCTTCGTGGACCACAACAAGTTTGGTCGCACCTTCCATCGCTTCGAGTTTAAACGTGACCAGGCTCGGCGCTTCTTTGATTGCCTCGGGGTTGTAGTGAACGTGCCATGTAAATGACAACCGTGAAGGATGGTTTGCCTCTATGATTTTGCCGGCCACGGCGACCGACCTGTCAGGGTTGAGGTAGGTGACCTCAGCGCCGGGCTCCCAGGTAGATTCTATGCTGGTTGAGTGAAAATACTGTGATGTGAAACTGGCGTCGGTGAGTCCCTCCCATACCGCCTCGGGTGTCGCATTGATGTAGATGGTGCAGACGTGGCGATCACTCATTTTTCTTACTCCTTTCATTCTGTTTTGCTTCCACCCGTGCCTTGAGTGCGGTGAGGCTTGCAGCGCGATGACGCTGGAACTTGCTCAGCCACCGGTCGGCGATCTGCTGTAGCGGTACGGGATTAAGGAAGTGGAGTTTGTTCCTGCCATCCATGATGCAGGTGACAAGACTGGCTCCTTCCAATATCCCGAGGTGTTTACTTACAGCCTGCCGTGACATGTCCAACTCTTCGCACAGTTCGGCCAGCGTCTGGCCGTCACGCAGATGCAGCCTGTCCAGCAGGGCACGCCGATTTTCATCAGCAAGGGCACGGAATGGGTCGTTGGTTTTGCTCATATGGTGTCTTATTAAATGCAACCAAATGGTTGCATATAGGACAAAAAGAGTCAACGCCTTAGAGATCTAGTTTTCGACTACGGTTCCTGCGGCAGGTCTTTCAGGGGTTTTTTGTTCCTGAGAAAGAAGAGGGGTGCCAGGATCACCGGCAGCAGCCAATCGTAATGCATCGGGGTGATCCGCTGCGCAATATCAATCAGCTTGGCATCAAGGCCGACAAAGATCCTGCGTTTGTTACGCTTCACGCCGTTCAGGATGATTTCTGCGGCGCGAGAGGGGTGCATACCGCCGGTCTTGAACATCTCTGCCATCTTGTCCGCGTCAACGTCCTCCCCCAGGAACTCGGCATCCTCGGTGTTGATACGTGAATTGGAAATGATGTTCGTGCCGATATACCCTGGATGAACGCAGTGCACGTTCACCGGTGAGTCTTTGAATTCCTTGGCGAGGCTCTCGGTGAAACCACGCACGCCAAACTTGGTGGCGTGGTAGACGGTCTGCCCTGCAACCGCGATCATGCCAAATATTGAAGACGTGTTGACGAGAACGGCTTCGGGGCGATCCTTCAGGAGTGGCAGAAATACACGACTCGACTTAACCACACCGTTCAGGTTGATGTTCATCACCCAGTCCCAGTCTTCCTCGGGCATGTTGTCGAACTGTGCACCGACGGTGACGCCGGCGTTGTTGAATACAAGATCCACCGCGCCGTGCTGGGCAACGACCGCATCAGGTAATGCCTCAATCTGGTCCATGTCACCCATGTCGATGATGTGGGTTGAGAGTCCGACGTTGTATTGCCTGACCATGCTGGCGGTGCCGTTAAGGGTTTCTTCATTGATGTCACAGATGGCGACATTGGCGCCTGCCTTGGCGAGTAACACGGCAAGGTATCGACCCATGCCGGAGCCTGCGCCGGTGATGACAGCGGTCTTTCCTGAAAAGTCTTTCATAATTTGTTTAGAGGTACCCGAAGTGATTCTTCAATCGGAGGTATTATGCCTTCCGGCTACGTTTTTACACCTTTTCCGCTAAAAGAAGCATAATCGGCTACATTATTGCGCCGTCCTAACGAAAATCCTTTTCTTCCAGTGAACCAGAGTCCTGTCAAAACTGACCTTGCCTCTTGCCAGGTACTAGGACAACTGTTTGTGCATTGTGATGAGAAGGGTGTCTCCACAGAGAAGATACTGGAAGGGATCCCCTATACGAGGGAGTTTATATCGACACCCTCCAATCATATCGAGTGGCACTACCTGGTAAGACTGGTGGACCAGGTTGCGTCGCAGTTCAGCGAAGCGGAGATCGAGGCCCTGTCTGCGGGCAGCTACGAACAACCGCTGCTGGTGGTTTACAAGATGATCGGGCGATTGCGTTTTGATTTGCGCGGGTTCTACCTGTATCTGCTCGGTGAGGATAGTGTGGTTACGCGGTTTTACCCGCTGCGATCAGAGATTCTCCGGGATGATCCGCTGACCAGGAGCCTCAGCGTGCGCCTGCGGACAAACCCCGGACTTGAACCCTGCGAGAACTTCTTTCGTGTTATTGCCGGGCAGTGTGTTGGTATCTCCGAGGTGATGGGTTACGGCCCTTCCGAAGTAGAGGTTAACTTCCTGCCTGATGGCGTTGAGATGTCAATCCAGCTGCCGAAAGAAGATGGCATCATCCCCTTTATTCGCCGTTACCTGTTGAAGCCGTTTACGCTGTTCCAGGTTGCACGCCTCCTGCAGGAAACCCAGGACGAACTGGTCACCCGGAATCGTGAGTTAACGCAGGAGAAACTCCAGCTGATCGCAGCAGAAAAGGAGCTGCGCCAGCAGCAGGAGCAGCTCAACCTGTTGGCGCAGTACACGCCGATCCTTCTGTGGTCGGTGAATCTACAGTTTGAAACGCTCTACTGCTCGCCCTCGGTTGAGCCGTTGCTCGGCTACACGGTAGAAGAGGCGATGGCGTTTACACCGCTGGTGATGATTGCCGAGGAAAGCCATGAGTTCATCGGCCGCGTGTTCGCTGCCCAGATGGAGGAAGAGCGCAAGGGTAATCGGGCTTACAGTCCGAGGGCGCTGCGCCTCAAACATCTTCGAAAGAATGGCACCACCTTCTGGACAGAAAACTATCTTGCTTTTACTCGCGATGAGCAGGGGGACCCCACCGGTATCGTTGGCGTCACGGTTGATATCGACGAGAAGGTGAGACGTGACGTGCTGCAGGCACAACTGGAAGACCAGCTCAACCAGGCGAAAAGGGATGAGTTGGTAGGCAAGGTGGCAGGCGGCATTGCACATGATTTTAACAACGCGCTGCAGAGCATTATCGGCTTCAGCGAGCTCACTGCGCTCGGTATTGAAGCTGGCCGCCTGCAGGAGGCCGCCGACAATCAGAAGCATATTGTTGATGTAGCAAGATCCGCCTCTGAACTTGTGCAGCAACTGCTTGCGTTCAGCAAACAGCAGTCACTTGCAATGCGTCCTATAGATCTGGGGCACTGGCTGCGACAACTTCAGCCGATGCTTGAAAGTCTCATGGGCGGGCAGGTTCTTATCGATATGGACATCGAGTCGGGACTGGTTGTCATGGCTGACCCCGTTGAACTCGAGAGAGTGCTGGTGAACCTGCTGCTTAACAGCCGCAATGCGATGCCTGCTGGCGGAGCGGTCAAAGTCAGCCTGGGTGCGGTCGCGGCAGAGTCTGTGCCTGAGAACCTCAAGGACGCCGGCGAGTCATTCCTGAAGCTTGCAGTGACAGACACCGGCAAGGGCGTAGACGAAGGGCTCCTGAAACAGATCTTCGCCCCTTACTACACGACAAAGGACTCGGAGCACGGCACCGGTCTCGGTCTGGCTGTCAGTGCAGGTATCGTCGAGCAGCACAGCGGCGCGATTCGTGCGGCCAACAACGTAGACAATGCGGGACTGACCATAGAGGTCTTCCTGCCGCTGACCGACGAGGTGGCCGAGCACGAGGACGATCCATCAGAGGCCGTGGCGCGCTCACTCTCTGGCATGAAGGTGCTGGTTGCTGATGATCAGCAGATGATCACTAACCTGGTTCGTTCAATGCTGGAAGGAGAACAGGCCGAAGTGTTGTTGGCGGATGATGGTGAGAGTGCGGTGTCAACGTTTGAACAAGCAGAGACTGATATCGACCTGGTACTGCTCGATATGATTATGCCAAGCATGAACGGTAATGTTGCCGCCGAAAAGATCAGAGCGATGTCGCCGGACACGCCGATCATATTTATGACCGGCTATGTTGGCGATGCAGCGGTGGAAGGATCTTTGAAAGAAGAGATGATTCTCTCCAAACCTTTCTCACGCGCGGTACTGCTTCAGGCTGTGCACGAAAAACTTGGCAGTTAGCTTCACCGTCCTTTATCGCCCCTTCCACTCGGGCGCGCGTTTCTCGGCAAAGGCTTTCGGACCTTCCACTGCATCTTCAGAGCGCCTCCAGCGATAAAACGCAGGGTATTCCTCCTGTGCACCCATCGCAGCTTCAAGATCTTTTTCACCAAGCCCCTTCATGATGGATTCTTTTGATGCTGCGACGGAAAGTGGGGCGCAGCGCAGAATTCGTTCACACCACGATTCGATGGTTTTTTCAAAGGCCTCTGGTGAAACAACCTCGTTAACAAACCCGAGGCGATATCCTTCCTCGGCTGAAACACGGTCGGCGGTCAGCACCATGCCCATTGCCTGCTTCAGGCCAATCTGGCGAGCAAGTCGGTGCAGTCCACCGCCAAGCGCAACCGCGCCCACGAGTGGTTCAGGCAATCCAAACGATGACCGGTCGGTGGCGACGATAATGTCGCAGGCGAGTGCAACCTCAAAGCCGCCGCCCAGTGCAAACCCATCAACGGCTGCGATCAGTGGCTTGTTCAGGTCAAACCGTTCGATCAATCCCGCATAACCGTTCTTCGGGTACGTTGAGCGACCGCCCCCTGCAATAGCTTTCAGGTCACTGCCGGCACAAAAGGCCCGATCGCCCGCACCCTCAATGACGCAGATGTACTGATCATCCGCTGCGGCAAACTGATCAAATGCATCCTGTAATTCGTCATGCATCTCCGGCGTTATCGCGTTCATCGCCTTTGGGCGGTTAAGCAGGATGTGTGTGGCCTGATTCTTGTGTGTAACTTCGATGGTTGTGTAGGTCAACTTTTGCCCTTTTGATAGCTGGTACTTTTGTCGTTATTCAGCGATTTTCGTCTAGATGGTTTTTCAGCCGGTATAAGCCCTGATGTAGATCATCGATTTCTTCACGCGACCAATCCGCAAATGCCGATCGATCCAGTTCCCTAACCTCGACGCTGAGTTCCTCAAGCAGAGAATGCCCTTTTTTGTTTAGTGTAAGCCACTTCACCCGCCCATCATCTTTGTCAGGTCGGCTGTCCAGTAGTCCCATGCTTGTCAGTTTTCTGATGCGTTTTGACATGCCCGGCTGCTGGGTTTGGAAAGCACTACTGAGTTGGTTGATGGTCCATTCTCGCGCTGGATCGTGTGCAAAATGGCGAAGCAGGACAAAAAGCGGGTACGGAAGCCTGGCATTTGCCAGTTTCCGGTTTGCCCTGGTTCGATTGAGCTGGGCAATCACGCTGGCCCAGATCATTATTTCCTCTTCTTTCGGCCTATTGGTTTTACTGTTTGGCAAGTTCAAATATCCAGGCTTTGTCTGTCCTCTCATCGTGCGGTCTATCGTACTTTAGAGTGAATGCTTCTTTCACTCCCTGCACTGTCTCTTCATCCAGCACCCTGGTGAGTTTGCCTTCGTAGATCTGGTCCGACACCTTAACTCTCACCCCGTCAGAGTTCAGAACGTTCTGTACCCATTCGCGCTTCTCTGGATTCTCCTCACCCCGGACCAGGGAAGTTGAGAAGAACATCCGATCTCCCAGAACCACCGACCAGATATTTATAGAGTGCGGCTTATTTTCTCGATCACGAGTTTCCAGTTGAACGTGGGTGACATCGCTTGCAGGTAACCAGCTGTTGGGGTACTGGGCGACCGTGCCCTGCAGTTCACCACCTGGGAAGGGACCAATGGGGCCCGCACAACCCACGCTGGTCATAACAAAAAAGACAAAGAACAGTTTCTTGTATGGTGTCATGAGCTTCTATATATATTCCAAGGAATGCAAAATATACATTCCCAGGAATGTAAAATCAACTCCATGTCATGAAGGGACTATTCCAAAAAACCGAATAGAAGGAACGCATAATACGATCATTTCGTGCAATCGAGTCCGCTACAATATGCTTGTTTTTTGCACGTTAAAGGTAAAGCGATGCTTCTTATTTCTACCCTGGCCCTGTCAGCTATAGGACTGGCATTCATTGTCTGGCTGAACCGGGATAGCGTTCGTTTGGTCCGGATCCCTGTTCCCGTCCGTAAAAGACCAGAACGGCTACCCTATAAGAGAAAACCTTGAGGCATATTAACTACACACATTTGCTCTATTTCTGGACCGTTGCCAGGGAAGGCAGTATTGCCACCGCGTCCGAGGTGCTGAACCTGACGCCCCAGACGATCAGTGGCCAGATCAAGCTGCTGGAGGAATCCATCGGCAGTCCGCTGTTTGTGCGGGCAGGACGGGGTCTCGTCATCACTGAGACAGGGCAGCTGGTCAAACAGTATGCCGACGAGATTTTTGCGCTTGGCGCAGAACTGACCCATCGCATCAAGACGGACCAGACCCTGGTACCGAACGTACTGAATGTTGGTGTGGTGGACTCTATTCCCAAGCTGATCGGCCTGCGGATTGTCGAGCCGACCCTGTCCATGGATGAGAAGATGCGGGTGGTATGCCGCCAGGGCAGCCTGGAAGAGCTGCTTGGCCAGCTTGTAGTGCATCGACTGGATGTGATCATTTCAGACAGGCCGTTGTCGCCAGGTATGAACGTGAAAGCCTACTCGCACGCGTTGGGCGAAACGTCTGTCAGCCTCTTCTGCCATGAATCAATCGCGGAAAACTACACGTCAAATTTCCCCCAGTGCCTCCAGAACGCACCTTTCCTGCTGCCGGTTAACGAGAGCGCGGTCAGGCGAGGCCTGGAGCAGTGGCTGGATGCGCATGAACTGCACCCGGACATTGTCGTCGAATGTGAAGACAGCGCATTGCTTAAGGCATTTGGCGAGCATGCTTACGGTGTGTTCCCAGCACCGACAGCGATCAAGGAAGAGATCTGCAACATGTATGGCGCAGTGATGCTGGCAGAGCTCGAATCTGTCCAGGAGAAGTTCTACGCGGTATCACCCGAACGCAAACTCAAGCACCCGGCAGTTCTCGAGGTGATCAACAACTCCCGCGACAGCCTGTTCAGCTAACCTGTTTAAAGCGCACCGAACGCATCACGTGTCTGTGCAGGCGCGCCACAGCGTCTTTGATGCACACACTCGGATTCTCATTGCTCGTGGTGAAGCACACCACAACCCCGCCTTTCAACGTTGCGAGAATCCTGCACTCGATCTCCTCGTCAACAACCTTCATGGTGATGTTTAGTTTCCTGATCGTGCTTTTCAGGCTGCCTAATTTAAATGCCAGCTGGTTCTGGACGACCTCTCGCAACGAGTGATCAATTTCAGCTGGAACTGCGATTACTGTTTCCATCGATCTCTGTATTGGTGTCTGAATATGAATAGCAGAAGTTTATTTGAAGAGAGTTCTGCGACCAGCGGGAATATTCGAGTACCAACTTCGATTAAATTGGATAGTTCAGGAATGCAGAAGTAAGACCACGAAAAGTCCTGATGGACCCTGTGCAAGCTGGCAGGGAATATGGGCATCAGTAAACAAGGAGTGATTAGTATGCCCATCGACAAGATGATGAAAGAGATTAACAAGAACCCGGCACTGACAGGTGCGCTGGGTGGTGCAGCGGGTGGTGTCCTGGTTGGCGCTCTCGCTAAAAATAAGACAGCGCGCAAGGTGCTCAAGTCAGGCGGACTGATGGCCGTTGGTGCACTCGGCTGGCAGGCCCTGCAAAGCTTTCGCGGTGGGAACCCGGAGAGTGCGGCTGCCGATCAACAGCTGGGACAGCTTGCAGAAAAGGACTTTGACCTCGTCGAGGCAGAGACTGGCAATGAAAGCGTGCAGCTTGTGATACAGACCATGATCGCTGCAGCCTATGCTGATGGTCACTTTGACGACAGCGAAAAGCAGAGGATCTGGAAATACGCGCTGGACCAGGAGTTGGGCGCGGAAGCGCTGGCGAGCCTGGCTAACGAAATAAACCATCCGAAGAGTGTTTATGAACTGGCTGCGCAGGCGACCTGCATGGAGCAGAAAATCGAAGTTTATGCCGCGGCGTCGATGTTGATGGAGGCCGAGGACGAGGCGGGCAAACGTTTCCTCAGCGAGCTGGAAGGTGCGTTGTCACTGCCGGAAGGCCTGGCTTCAGCACTCCAGGCGCAAACCCGTCAAGCCGCGGCTGCCTAGGCAGCCGCTCTCAGGGTTCTGGCTTAGTTGGTTAGCTCTGGCTGCAGGGGAACTGCTCAACCAGCAAACGTTCGAGAAGGTGAGGGGCGGCGCCCTCGTCAGCTGAAACTTCAGAGACAAGTGCTTTGAGTCGCGGGATCGCGTCATCACCTTCGATGCAGTACTCAGGTGAACGGGGTCGATCATAACGTGAGCCTACCCGTGTTTTGATGGCCCGTTTTGTCCAGGCGCTCATTGCATCTTCTTCTTCAACAGCGCCGGTGCTGTCCAGGTAACCCTGTATATAACCAAGGCAGCGTTGCTGGTTAGTTTCGTTAGTACTGCTGCACATCGCGGTCAGTTGTTCAGCCTGCTTGGTGTTTGCGTGTGCTGTAGGCAGCCATGCCGCAATCAACAGGGTAAAAGGAATAACAAGTGCTCGCATAGGGAAGCCCTCATTTCTCGCAAATTAGTGAACTTGAATAATGGAAGGCGCGGGCGCAATGGACAATTCGCTATTGTCGCAGCCAAACGAAGGTATTTCCGAAGTGATGTACGGGTCAGTGCCGAAGCCACTGCGCATCTGATACAAGGCAGATGCCACCTGACCTGGAGAGGATTGGCCGAATGCCTTCAACCACCCTTTCAACAACCTCATCGTTATCACAGGCGACGATAAACAGGCAGTTTGATGATGTCCCGGTAACTTCATCAGCCCTTCGAAGACCGCGGTCACCACGTCCCGCCGTATTGGATATCAGCGTATAACCCGGGGCGCCCAACTCGGTCAGCAGGTCAGACAGGCGGTTTGCGAGGGCCTGTTCCACAACAATTTCCAAACGTTTGCAGGGTTTCATGTCATCGCCTCAGAAATAGAGCAGCTTAAGCACGGTATGGTACAGCGGTATGCCAAGGAGCAGGTTAAAGGGAAATGTAACGGCAAGCGACATGCCAAGATAAACGCTCGGGTTTGCCTCTGGCAGAGCCAGTCGCATGGCCGCGGGTACAGCAATGTAGGATGCACTGGCTGTCAGGACTACCAGCAACAGTGCGTCGCCTTCAGGAATATTCAGTATTGCAATGCAGCCGATTGCTAGTGCTGCGGTGACAAAGGGCAGCGTGAGCCCCCAGCTGATGATCGCGAGTTTAGAGGGTGACCCATCAACAACCTGGATATCCTGCAGTCGTCGCATTGCAACGATGCCCATGTCGAGCAGGAACAGGCACAGTACACCCACAAACAGGTCAACAACCAGCGGGTTCAGTTGCTCACCACCCGCTGGACCCGATACCCAGCCGATGATCAGGCTGCCGGTAATCAGGAATACGGAGCCGTTGGACAGCGCTTCCCTGATCAGGTCGCGGGTATAAAAAGATTCCATGCCGTTACCATCGTCGGTCGTCAGGTGCAGGCGGTACAACATCAGCCCGACGATGATAGCTGGCGACTCCATCAGCGCCATTGCCGCCACCAGGTAGCCACTCCATTCAACACCCTGTGCGTCAAGGTAGCTTGTGCAGGTTACAAACGTGACGGCGCTGATCGAACCGTAGGTTGCAGCAGTGGCAGCGGCGTCTGCGAGGCTGAAGTTACGCCGCAACAGGTAAAAAACGCCCACGGGTACAATCGAAGCGAGCACCAGCGCAGCTCCAATGGTGGTGAACATGCTGATATCAAGTTCGCTGGTTGATAACGCAACGCCACCTTTGAAACCGATCGCAAACAACAGGTAGATTGAAAGAAAGCGTGCGATCTGCTCCGGGATTTCCAGGTCAGAACGAAAGTAGGCAGCGGCGGCTCCAAGCAGGAAGAACAAAAGAGGTGGGGTGGTGAGGTTGGCAAGCAGTTGTGCGTCCAACAAAAGTCTCCTTTACCTGGTGCCGGATAGTAAAACGGCGACTTGGTGGTCGCCGTTTATGATGTGAATCGCGCTTCCCAAAAGAAGCGGCAGATTTAGGCTATGACGAGTTGTACCAGACCAATGCCGGATACGACAACAGTGATCGCCAGTGCACATGATGCAGTGGCCATGGTTGCTGATGCAAACGGACTTTCAATGATCTTGGAGACCTTGTCGCCCAGAGAGTTGTTCGGCTCTTGTGACATGAGTGTATTCCTGGTGAGTAATTGGAAGCCGCATTCTACCTGCGTGAATAGCCAAATCTATTCGTCATTGGTTGAGTCTGGATTCGGAAAAACCGGATGATCAGATGTAGTAGGCGAGCACGTAACCGCAGAGCAGTACCGCGATCCAGAGGGTGGTCGTACCAATTGTCCAGGATCTCGCGAATACACTTTTTTCCTCACTGTCGCTGGTATGCGGCTGGCCCAGGTAACGGACCGTCAGGTGCTGCGCAACCGCTGCGGTCCTGTTGCCGATCGAGGTGAGCGTTGCTGCGAGACGGTCACTGATGTTTGCCAGCCACCTGAGCAGGCCCATACCGAGACGACGCCACAGCCAGTCGGTATCAAGGCTGATAGTCAGTGTGCGCTGCATCCACGGCAGCAACAGGAAGAAGGCGAGCCCTGAGAAGAGCAGCAGTTGCAGATAAAACAGCACTTTGCTGGCGGAGTAGGCCTCATATTCAACCGGGTAAGGCAGGTAGGCGTAGATCAGTTCCGGGTACACGCCGAGCAGGATGCAGATTGCCGCACAGAACACCATGGCAACTGCCATGTTCCACGGAGCATCCTTGGGCCGCAGCCCCGAATCTTTCTGGAAGAAAACGAACCATGGGAACTTGATGCCCGCATGCAGGAAGACGCCAGCCGAGGCTGCCGTCAGGAGCAGGTAAACCATCATCAGCTGCTCATCAATTGCGGCCTGTGAAATCAGTGTCTTCGTGGTAAAGCCGCTGGTCAGGGGGAAGCTGGAGATGGCCAGTGCGCCGATGATGCCGCAGATGGTCGTGATCGGCATGGTGCGGAACAGGCCACCGAGATCGGTACATTTACTTTTGCCGGTGCGGTAAACGACAACGCCCGCACTCATGAACAGCAGTGCTTTATAGATGATGTGCGCAAACGCGTGGGCAGCGGCGCCGTTTAATGCCATTGCTGTGCCGATACCGACGGCACAGACCATGAATCCAACCTGGTTGACGATCGAATAGGCGAGTATTCGTCTGGCATCGTTTTCCAGCAGCGCGTAAATAATGCCGTACATGATCATGTACAGCCCTACCCAGATCAGCACTGGCTCCCCGGGGAACAGCAGCAGCAACGCGAGTACAGCGGTCTTCGTTGTAAAGGCAGACAGGAACACCGAGCCGCTCGGGCTTGATTCAGGATAGGCGTCGGCAAGCCAGGCCGACAGGGGTGGCGCCGCGGCGTTAATGAGGATGCCGATCAGGATCATCCAGGTGTTGAAATCCTCGGCGAGCATCGGCGTGATCTGTATTGAACCCGTCGTTACCACTACCCCCTCGATACCGACCTTGAGGATCACACCACCCATCAGGTGCAGGATGGCGTAGCGAATACCCGCTGCTCGCGCCGCAGGTGTGCCGCCGCACCAGATCAGCACCGTTGAAAACATTGCCATGACCTCCCAGTAAAGGAACAGCGTAATGAGATCACCAGCAAAACAAACACCGATAGCACCTGCTGCATAGGCAAAAGCGGCAGCCAGTTCCTGCCAGCTGGCAATGCGGAACGCAAACAGGCCGCCGAGAAACGCCATCATGGCAAACACGGTGGCAAAGAGTCGCCGGAGCGGGCTGCCCTCTACCGGTTCTATCATGTAATCAAGGAAGCGCACCGTCCCGGCGACACCGTCGGCGACCTGCCAGATAGCAGCCAGGGTCAGCAGCGGCGCGATGAGTACGACAGCGGTACGAAGGTGACCTCGCAGGATCGGAATCGCAATGGCAGCGGCGATCATGATCAGTGCGGGAGAAAGCATGTCAGACATCTTCTTCCCCCTCGTGGTAATAGTCCTCGCGACGTTTCAGTACAACGCCGAGCAGCTTTGCAAACACCACCATGGCGACACAGGATGCAAAACCGAATACGGCGCCAAAGGCCGGCCAGCTATCGATACCGAAGTAACCTTTCACCGGTATAAAAAACTGTGCGATCACGGTGAGTGCCAGCACGCCGCAGCCGACCCACCACATTAGCTTTATGGTTGATCGGCGCACCAGCCAGTGATCGTTTTGATCATCTTTTACAGAAGTACTGTCAGAAGCCATCGTAAAGCATCACATTTTTGTGCAACGACGGCGTGCCAGATTCGGCACGCTAAGGGCTTTCATGGTAAACCTCCAGCACTGACCAGTTGTCGTTCAAGATCGATCACCGGACCGTTGAACAGGAAAAAGGCGAGCGTAAGAAACGCGGTGATTGTAAGTGCCGCCACTGCAGCAAAAGGTGCCTCGCCATGATCGGGGCCACCTTCAACTTCCTTGCCAAACCACATCATGAAAATGATCGGCAGGAAGTAGGCGGCGTTCAGCACCGTGCTTGCGATAATTGTGAAGATTGCGACCAGGCTGCCAGCTTCGAACGCACCAGCCAGGATGTACCATTTTGAAACAAAGCCCGCGGTTGGTGGCACGCCGATCATTGAAAGCGCACCAATCGTGAAAGCGGCCGTTGTCCATGGCATCCGGCGACCGATGCCCGGTAACTGGTGCAGCTCGGTTTTCTTGGCGGCAACGTAAATTGCACCTGCCGCAAAGAAGAGAGTTATCTTGCCAAAGGCGTGCGACACCATGTGCACAGCGGCGCCAATTTCAGCAAGTGGTTTCAGGATCGCAGCGGCCATCACGACATAAGAGAGTTGCGCCACGGTGGAGTAGGCGAGCAGGCGTTTCAGGTTCTGTTGCCTGAGCGCCACGATACTTGCCATGACAATAGTGAAGGCGGCCAGGTAGATGAGCCAGCCACTTTCGGGCGCAGCAAACAGGAAATCGATGCCGAAGATATACACGATGACCTTTGTCACCGTGAATACGCCAGCTTTTACGACGGCCACCGCGTGCAGCAATGCACTGACCGGGGTTGGTGCCACCATGGCAGCCGGTAACCAGCGATGCACCGGCATCACTGCGGCTTTACCGATACCGAAGATAAATAATGCCAGCAACAGGCCGAGCTCGGGGCCGGCCAGTTTGCCCTCGAGGATACCGCCCAGGGTGAAGTCGCCGGTACCGGCAACCTGGTAGGTCCAGATGATGGCGGGTAAGAGCAGACCAATCGATGTTGTCAGCAGGATGCCGAGGTAAACCCGCGCAGAGTTAACAGTCGCCTCATCACCTTTGTGTGATACCAGCGGATAGGTCGACAGCGTCAGCATCTCGTAGAAAAGGAACAGGGTCAGCAGGTTCGATGCAAACGCCACTCCCATGGTGGCGGACAGTGCCAGGGCGAAACAGACGTAAAAACGCGTCTGGTTCTTTTCCTTGTTCCCTCGCATGTATCCGATCGAGTAGATCGAGTTGATGATCCAGAGCGATGAGGCCAGTGCGGCAAACAGCATACCCAGGGGTTCAACGCGCAGCGCAAGATCGATGCCCGGCAGTGGGCTTGCAAGCAGCAGGTAGGGACGCTCACCATCCATGATGTGCGGTGCAAGGCTCCAGACGGTTGCTGCAAGGCAACCGGCGGTGACCAGTGTCACGGCTTCGCGAAGGTTATCGTTAAACCGACCCGCAAGCGCAATAAACCCCGAGCCAACCAGTGGGATAGCCAGGCTCAGTAACATGGCAACGTCAGGTGTCATTGCGCGCCTCCTTTCAGGAGGACGTCAGCTGCGGTCTCTGCCAGTGCCAGGGGTGCAGACGGGAAGAGACCAAAATAGATGTTAAGCGCGATGGTTATCCAGATGATGGTGAGAAGCGGCCAGGGTGCTTCACCGGTTGCGGTCTGTCCTGCTTCAGGTTTGAAGTACAGCGTTTCTACAACCCGCCAGATATAGGCCACCGCCATCAATGAACTGATCACGACGATGGCCACAAGAATAAAACTGCCCTGGTCTACCTCAAGCAGTGCCGTGATCAGCAGCCATTTGCTGATAAAGCCGGCAGTGCCTGGTACGCCGATAAGTGACAGACCGGCAATAACAAAAGCAAACGCGGTGAGCGGCATGTGTTTTGCCGCACCGGCCAGCATGTCGATGGTCAAGTCCTTGTAGTGCCAGGCAAGTCCGGCGATGCAGAGGAAGAGTGCACCCTTGGCGAGACCATGGTTAAAGAGATGAATCGTGCTTGCGGTTAACCCCGAAGCTGTCAGCAGGCTGGCACCGAGCAGGATATAACCGATCTGTGCAACGGAAGAGAATGCCAGCATTCGCTTCAGGTGCCCTTCAAACATCGCAACCGCAGAGGCGATGACAATACCGAGCAGTGCCAGCGGCATAAGGAACAGCGCAAACTGGACGGCGTGGCCAGGACTCGTCTGCAGTACAAGGAAGTCGAAACGCAGCAGCACATAGACCGCCACCTTGGTGCCGCAGGCAGCAAGAAACACAGTAACAATATGTGGTGCGTGGGCGTAAGCGTTTGGCAACCAGACGTGCAGGGGGAACAGTGCAGCTTTCAGCGCCAGGCCGAGTGTAATAAATCCAGCAGCAACCAGGATCGGTCGTTCGTCAGCAACCCCGACGACACGCATCACCATATCATCCAGGTTCAGTGTGCCGGTCATCATGTAAATCAGGCCCACACCGATGAGATAGAAGGTTGCACCGATCGTGCCCATGATCAGGTACTTGAAGACAGCGGGCAATGCACGCCGGTCCGGCCCTGCCGCAATCAGCACGTAGCCCGCCAGCGAGGAAATTTCCATGAAGACGAAGATGTTAAATGCATCGCCTGAAACGACCATGCCTGAAAAACCGGCAAGGGCGAGCAGCCATGCGGCATAAAAGAGTGGTTGGCGATGTGCTTCGATTTGGGCGTCGATACTCCGGCGTCCTGCCAGGGTTGCCGCGGCGGCGGCGCCGGTTACTACCAGCAGCATCAGCGATGACAGCGCATCAACCTGCAGCACAATCCCGAACGGGGCCTGCCAGCCACCCATTTCATATAAAAAGGTGTGTCCCATGAGCACCGCGGTCGCCATGTTGATCGCGATGATGAAAGCAAACACCGCGGTTGCTGCGGCAGCAGCCCAGGCAAGACCGCGCGGTTGCAGCAGGACAACGAGTGGTGCGGCAAGAAGCGGCAGAACCACCTGGAGAGCGGGTAAGTGATCAGCGAACGTCATATTGGTCAGTCCGCGTTAAGAATTTCTTCTTCTTCGATGGTGCCGTACTGCTCCTTGATCCTGACCACGATGGCAAGCCCCAGTGCCAGGGTAGAGACGCCAACAACGATCGCCGTCAGGATCAGCACCTGCGGCAGCGGGTTGGAGTAAAGCTGATCCTCGACACCTGCCCGGATGATCGGTGCAGTGCCGCCTTCGACCTTGTCCATGGAGATGTACATCAGGAACACCGCCGACTGGAAAATGGAAAGACCAATCAACTTCTTGATGAGGTTTGATTTCGCAATCACGGCGTAAAAACCGATCATCAGGAGAACAGCAAACACCCAGTAGTTGTAGTAGCCGAGCAGTTCAAACAAATTCATTCGCTGCCCCCCGGGTTTCGAGCGGCAAATGCATGGAAGATCGACAGCATGGCGCCGCATACCGCCATGCCGACACCCGCTTCGATCAGGAGGATGCCAACCTGGCGAGAAAAGACAGGTTCGGAAAGCAATACTGCATAATCAAGGAAGTTTCCTCCCATCAGCATGCAGAGGATGCCCACTGCGGTGAACAGCGTTGCGCCGCCAATCACCAGGAACATCTGCAGTGAACGTGGTACGGCTTTAAGTGCAGCCTCTTCACCTTCGAGGAGCGCATAAAGCATGATTGCGGTGGCAATGATCGCCCCCGCCTGGAAGCCGCCACCTGGCCCGTATTCGCCATGAAACTGCACGTACAGTCCAAACAGGACAATAAAGGGGATGAGCAGGCGCCCGACCACAACCGGAATCATATGGTGGCGCAGGCCGGCCTTGCGCGGTACATGGTAGGCGGGGTTTCTGCCTGACCCGGCATCCAGGATAAACAGGACGCCGATGCAGGCGGCAAACACGACGTACACCTCCCCCAGGGTGTCGTAACCGCGGAAGCTCGACAGCACTGCCGTGACGACGTTGGGGAAACCCATCAGTTCCATGGTGTTTTCAATATAGAACGGTGCCACGTGCTGATGTACCGGTGCTTCCGGATCACCCAGTTTGGGTTTATCAAAAGTGGCATAGATGATGAGCATGGCTGTCAGCGAAACCACGATCAGCGCAATACCGCGGCCCGACGGATTGTGTTTTTCCCTAGTGACTGTCAGTGCCAGTGCCGACAGGAAGATTACCGTCGTGACACCAGCGCCGATGGCTGCTTCGGTCAGCGCGACATCGGCAGCATCCAGTACGAAGAAATTGGCGGCCATCAGCAGACTGAAGATTGATGTCAGCATGACGGCAACAAAAAGGTTGCTGGATTGAACGATCGCAACTGCTGTAATCACCAGCATTGTCAGGAGGAATACCGCAAAGAGAATGGTCATGTCTGCGCATCCTCGGCATCTATCTCTTTCGCAGAAGGTCGCTGCCCTGAGAGAAGTGCGGCATTAACGAGTGCGTAGGTTGCCGTCGGCCCGGTGAGCAGCAGGAACAGCATGATCGCAAACAACTTGATGGTGGCAAGGGTAAAGCCGGCCTGCAGCATCATGCCGGTGAACAGCGCCAGCGTTGCCATCGTGTCGGTGAGACTTGCAGCGTGAATACGCGAGTAGAAGTCCGGCATGCGAAGCACACCGATGCCACCGATGATGACGCACGCGGCACCGGTGAGCAGAAGAATCCAGCTGACAACTTCGATTACGAGCGGGAGCAGTTCAGTCACTGGCTTCACCCTGCTCGTCATCCATCCTGTTCTGGAAAAACTCGAGTACGGCCAGTACACCCACCAGGTTTATCAGGGCATAGGCAAGCGCAAGGTCCAGGAAGTCAGCGCGGCCGAACAGGAAAGCCACCACAGCCAGCAGTAGTGCTGTCTTTGTACCGAACATATTGACCGCGAGCAGGCGGTCATAAACGCTTGGGCCACGCAGCGCTCGCACTACAGCGAGCACCATCGTCACCAGGATTGCGACGGCGACAGCAGCAAAGATCACGAGTCGCGTTCCAGGTTTGCGACACGCTGGTTGACCTCACCCGTGAGTAGATCTTCCGCGCCTTTTTCAGTCAGGCAGTGTACGAGCAGTTCACCCTCGTGCACGTCCAGCGTTACGGTGCCCGGCGAGAGGGTAATCGAGTTGCCGAGGATGGTCTGGCTGATATCCATCTTGCCCTTTGACCTGATCCGGACCAGGGAAGGTTGAATCGGCAGGTTCGGCGATAACACGATCTTTGCGACATCCCAGCTCGACTTGACGATCTCGCGCCCCAGCCATAACCAGAAGCCCGGCAGTCTTGGAATAACCTGCTCGAGATGCGATGAGTTTTCGAAAAAGCCCATCTGGCGCGCGAGCAGCAGGGTGAGTATGCAGCTGAATGCGCCCAGCCCGATAACCAGCGGTTTATAGATGCCAGACCACAGCAGCCATGCAGCTGCAAGGACAATAAGCAGCGTAAGCAGGGCGACAGGTGTCGCCTCGCCATGCTGATGGCGAAGTTTGTGGTGGTGACGCACGATCAGTTACCCCGGAGTTTGGCGTATTCTACGGGAGTAGGGCGCTCTCGTCCTGATCAAGCGGTGCATCAGGACTGGTTTTTCGCCAGTTGTTTTCTGGCTTATTGTTCGGTTTTTTCGAATAAAGATCGTTTTGGAATCGATAGATTACACCTTGTCTGCGGCCGCGGCTTTTTCAAGATCGCCCGAAATAGTGCGCGAGGCGAGCAGGAAGT
Source organism: Pseudomonadales bacterium (assembly GCA_963921285.3). Taxonomy (GTDB): domain Bacteria; phylum Pseudomonadota; class Gammaproteobacteria; order Pseudomonadales; family Azotimanducaceae; genus UBA9659. Next base: position 1,476,238 of record CAWUFD020000015.1, on the reverse strand, counting down.
GTGCGCCTGCCCAGAAGTATGCAACCGTGGCAATCAGGATGGCGTACCGCAGCGATTCCTCACCTAACCGCGGTGCCAGCAGGTCGCTCATGACGCCAACAAGGAACGGACCTAAACCCAGCCCGATAATGTTGAGGATGAACAGCAGGATGGCTGATGCCAGCGCGCGCATCCTGGTCGGGGCAAGGTTCTGGATGGTGCCGAAAGCAGGGCCAAGCCAGAGTGAATTCAGGAGACTGGGTACAACCAGGATAGCGATCGCCACATAGGGATTGCCTGAAAGCATGGCAGCAACATAGAAAGGGAACGCACCAAGTACACCAGCTGCCGGTAGCCAGGCATACATCCTTGTGGATCGTTTTGCCAGCCGATCCGCGAGGGTGCCACCAAGCAATGTGCCGATAGCTGAGGCAACGCCGAGCACCAGCCCGAAGTAGGTAGCAGTTTCACCGATACCCATGCCGTGCCAGCGCATGAAGTACGCCGGCAGCCACTGTCCCAGGCCGTATCCGACAAAAGAAGTCAGGGCGCCGCCCATGGCGATATGCACAATGGTCCGGTTGGACAATATGGTTCGCAGTGTTTCCCCGAGTGCAGGTTGTTCAGCCGCTGCCCCGCTCCTCGAAGGATCGGACATACCCCGCAACGGTTCCAGTACAGTCATCTTGACGACAATGGCAAGCGCGATGCCTGGCAGGCCCACCAGGAAGAAGGCCATGCGCCAACCATATAGTTCGGCTATCCAGCCGCCCGCCAGCAGGCCGAGAATACTGCCGATAGGGATACCCAGCGCGTAGATCGACAGTGCTGAGGCCCGTTTTTCAGGCGGGAAATAATCTGCAATCAGGGAGTGTGCTGGTGGCGAGCAGCCTGCTTCACCAACGCCAACACCAATTCGAGCCAGCAGAATCTGTGTGAAATTCTGGGCCATGCCACAGAGGGCGGTCATGCCGCTCCAGACCACCAGAGCGATAGCAATGATGTTGACCCGGTTCGCGCGGTCGGCGAGACGGGCAATAGGTATACCCAGCACGGTATAAAAAATGGCAAATGCGAGGCCCGTCATCAGGCCGATCTGTGTGTCGTTCAGCCCGAGGTCGTTTTTGATCGGCTCGGCCAGGATGGTGACGATCTGGCGGTCGAGGAAGTTAAAGACATATACAAGAACGAGCATGCCGAGCACGAAGGCCCGGTAGCGCGGCGAACGCAGCTTATCGAGCTTTTCGTTCTCCCCGTCTGACTGGATAACTGCGCTCACCGCTTTCCCCCTAAACCATTACATGTAATGGCCAAGAACCATAGCGGTAACCGGTAACAGGTGCATTCGAATTAACTGACCTGACTCTTCGAGAAAACCGGATTAATGGCTTTTGATGTCACAACGAAATCGAAGCATTGATGTCTGCGGATCGAGCAGTCGGTATCGCGTACCTGGTTGGAGTGCCGCCGGTTTGATGTTCCAGCTGGCCGGGGATGCTGTACCTGCAATACACGGCGCTGATTCTCGCCAATGCCGGGAGGCAGGTCTCCCCATTAAAATTTGCGGCGTGGTTTATTCGCTTGCCGACGGTCAGCTCAGGCTTGTCGAGTCAGCGACTCGCGGGAGATAACCGCCGGTAAGCAGGTATGGTTTGGTTTAGTAGCCGTCAGGTACCCAGTTTCCGTGGAACCCTGCAGGCACGCGTACCGGCAGCTGGATCTTCGCCACCGGCTCGCCGGTGAAATCACGTGAATCGAGAATAACTACTTCGCTCTTGTCGATTTCGGGCTGGTAAACGTAGCCCAGCACCCAACCGTCATCCTCGTTTTTGCCCTCGGGATCCTTCACGAATACGGGTTCGCTGCCCTGGCCACCCTTCAGGTCATGGAATACGGAAGTGTTGCTCTTCATGTCGTACTTCATATAACCCTCGGCAACCGGCATGCCGCCCATAAACGCCGCGGTATAGCCCCACTGGTAATCAAGCCCAACACGGCTGTCACAGACTCTTGGGAACTCAACGGACCTGTCATCCAGTTGGGTTTCCTTCACGGAGCCGGCATCCAGGTCAATTTCCCAACGATAAAGTAAAGGCGGGGAGCTTGAGCCGGGTTTCATCGTGTCATTCATGCGGCACACATCGACGTAGATCGTATTACCGACTTCATACGCGTTCATCGGATGGAAGACATAACAGGGATCAATTTCAAACCAGCGGACATCAGCGTCACTGCCGTTGCGAGGCATAACACCGAGGCGTGCACCGTAGCTTTCATCCCAGACGATAGGCAGTCCTGTTGCAGCCATTCCTTCGAGATTCCATACCGCGGGCAGATCCATGAATACAACGTGATTACGGGTGATGTTGAAATCATGCACCATGGTTGCACCTTTCACCGTGATCGGCTCAAGCTGCTGCAGTTCGCCTGTTGGTGAGATTCGCAGGTAGGTCATGTACGGTTCGCTGATGCCGTAGGCAAAGGCGATAAGTTCACCGGTTTCACCGCAGGTTTTTGGATGTGCCGTCATCGGGCAGGTGAGTTTGCCGTCATAGTTGTTGGGTCCGACGGTTTCCAGTTCGTCGGAAATCACAAAGGGCCAATGGCCTTCTTCCAGCGCCATGATTTTGCCGGCGTGGTGGATGACGTGGGTGTTGGCTGCGGACATGGAGAGGTCACCCAAAGTCTCAATCGGGTTTGACTCAGGGTTCAGGTACAGCGGCGTTTTAACGTAGCGGTTGCGATACCAGTTTGCATTGCCGTCCCTGATTTCGACGCCATGCAACATGCCGTTGCCAAGGAACCAGTGATCGGACCAGCCACTTTGCGGGTTTGCCCCGTTTCTAAGTAATCGTCCGTTTAACGCCTCCGGGATCTTGCCGGTCACCTTGAGGTTGGTTTCTGTCACTTCCTCGAACACCGGTGCAAAGTTGTCCTTTAACCAGAACGGTTGTTCTGCAACTGCTTCGCTCATCTTGTTTCCTCCTGTCGTGGAAAGGTTTGGAGTGAGTAGTACTGCAGGAGACATCATGGCAGGAATAGAGGAAGCTTGCGATATATGAGGTTGGTCGCGTGGAACATAAGATCTGGCGGGGGTGCTCGAATAGAAGGCATCGCTGCTGCACTCGCAGCATGGCAGGCTGACGTGATCACGCTGTCGGAATTCCGACGTACTGAGGCCAGTCGTTGGCTGGCAGAACATCTGCATGAGCTTGGCTACGTGCACCAGCGGATGGCCGAAACGCCATCCAATGCCCATAACGGCGTGTTTATCGCCGCGAGGCAGCCGATGAGCGCCGTGCGCTGTGCTGCCGCACCATCGGAACCCGGCCGCTGGTTAATGGTGAGATTTGAAGCGCCTTATCCACTCCAGGTGGGTGTCATGCACATACCCAACCAGGTCACCGGCCGTAAGGGTGACTTTCATGAGGCGGTGCTCGAGGTCGCCCGGCGCTGGCGAAATAAACCCGCGATCATGCTGGGAGATACCAATTCGGGCCGGATTAACCTCGACGAAGAAAACCCGGTGTTTAATGCCGCGACCCACGCCTGGTTTGATCATCTTAAGGCCAGAGGCTTCGAGGATGCTTTTCGATTCCATCATGGTGACCGGCGTGAATACACCTGGTACTCACCGAACGCCGGTAACGGTTTCCGCCTGGACCAGGCGTTTCTCAGTCGGCCGTTGATGTCGCGCCTGCGTTCGGTTCGCCATGAGTGGGCGAGACCCGACCCCGATGATCGACGCGATGTATTGTCGGACCATGCCGCGCTGATCGTTGATTTGCACCGGCCCTGAGGCATGGTATTAACTAGCCCAGTTTTAATACGTGGATCGACCTAGATGAAAAACAAGAGAATATTGCTGAAAGAAATCCCGCAGGGAAAACTGGGCGAGGAGCACTTTGATACGGATGAAGTTGATGTGACCTCGCCCGGTGAAGGCGAGGTGCTGTTGAAGACGCTTATCCTTTCCCAGGACGCCGCTAATCGTGCCTGGATGCAGGGTGCAACCTATCGCAGCGCACTGTCGTCGGGCCAGGTCATGTCCAGCGGCGGAATTGCCCAGGTGGTTGAAAGTGGCAGTGACCGTTTTTCAGCGGGAGATATCGTGACTGGTGACCTTGGCTGGCAGGAATATGCCACGCTGCCCGCTAACGAGGTTGGCAGGGCGCCGCAGCACGATGGTCCGTTGAGCCATGGATTGTCGCTGCTCGGCGTAGCCGGGCTGACCGCGTACCATGGACTGATCAATGTGCCGCGTATCCATGCCGGTGAAACGCTGCTCGTATCGGCAGCCGGCGGATCGGTCGGATCGATTGTTGGCCAGATTGGTCGAATCAAGGGCGCGAAGGTTATTGGCGTCGCCGGTGGTCCTGAAAAGTGTGGCTGGGTAGTTGATGAACTGGGCTTTGACGCCTGCATCGATTACAAGGATGAAAGTGCGCCGTTGCGTAAACAGCTGGCGGATGTCGCACCTGACGGCATCGACGTTTACTTTGATAACACCGGTGGCGATATCCTGCAGACCGCGCTGTTTGCGATGAAGATGCAAGGGCGCATCTCCTGCTGCGGTGCTGTGTCGATGTATGACGGCAAGCCGCGTCCGGGTCCCATGGGCGTACCGGGTCTGCTGGTGACCAAGAGACTCGAGATGAAAGGGTTTATTGTCTCCGACTATTCACAATTTGATGCGGATGCCCGTCACGACCTGTCCATGTGGGCCAGGCTCGGGGAATTGAAAGTGATTGAAGACGTTATTGAAGGTCTGGAGAATGCACCGCGCGGGTTGATTGGTCTGCTCGCCGGTGAAAACCGTGGTAAGCGCATGATTAAGGTAGCTGAGATTTGATGCCGCACTTCGATAACACACCAACACAGACACTTCGTACCGCGTCACTTTGCCTGGCGCTTTGTCTTGGGGTTGCTTGCAGCGAACCTGAGGAGACGACGGAGGTTACCCCCCCGGAATCGGAGACTGTTGAAGTAACCTCACTTGAGGATCTCGACATTGAAATGCCGGACGAGGTTGAAGTCCTGCAACCGGGTATGAAATTCCAGGTGAACCTCGCGGCCGGGTGGCAGATCACCGCCCGGGAGGCAACACACTTTGCGGCCGTCAAAAATGGCGGCGAGAGGTTTTTTATAGCCCGCGTTTTTGAAGTTCCCACGGTTGATAGTGTTGAGGCATTCCAGGCATTTGCCCGCGCCCAGGACGACCAGGCACTCTCCGCTATGACGGTGTTACCGGCAAGGAACAACCAGACAAACGTGGAACTCAAAGGCGCATCATGCCTTCGCTCTGAACGAGATTTTGCCTTTATGCAAATGCCCGAGGGCGAGCAGGAGCTCGGTCAGTCGTTTACGACGTCAGTTGACTATATATGCTGGCATCCGCTTGAAAAACGGGTTGGTGTGCATCTCAGTTATGTCGCCAGAACCGGTACGCGGCTTGATGAGGCTGAACTCCTCAAGGAGTCGGAAGAGATGACTGCTGAGTTTGATTTCCGGGAGATCGAGCTCGCGGGATGATATCCCACGCCGTTTTGCGTTGATGACAGGTACCGCCAGCGCTTCTGTCTCGCCACACTTTTCTCTTTTCGTTTCTGGAAGGAGGCTCAGATGGCAAGGGCAAGACGTGGCGGAACCGGCAAGAACAATCTGCCAGGCAGCATTCGAGCACCGTCAGGTGAAATCATCTCGTTTGAAGAACATATTCGGCGGGTTGAGAGTTACCTCGAACATGGTCAACCCGAACACCCCCTGCTGAAAAGCCTGAAGCAAAGGGTTGAGGCGAGCTCGCTCGAATCCCTCAGGTACGAGGAGCAGATCTGCTACTGCGTGCTGCTTTTTCTCGAACATATCAACCAGTCGCCATTTGGCCCGGGGTTTGTCGACATCGATCCCCAGGTGACCAGGGTGACCGAAGAAGGCATCCGGCTGCTTGCCGGTGAAGACCTGGCGAAAACATTTCGTCATTGGGTCGAGTTTGCGCTTATCCTCGATATGCTCGAAGGCCAGTTACTCGATATCGCGGACTCGCTCTCGCATGAGTTTTATGAGCAGTTGAGTGATGCGGTAGAGAAGTTCTCTGCAGATGTGACAGGCTAGGGCTGCGTTGCGCTAACATGACAAAAATTTTTGTTGTGTTGCCTTGGACCAGATCTACATCATCTTTCGACTGCTGGCTTTCTCACAGGCGCTGCTGCTCGGCCTTATTGTCGGGCTCTACTATCCGACGCGCCTCGGCAGGATTACGGCAATCACCGCGCTGGGATTTGCGTGTTACCTCATCATACCGGTTGTAGATGAACTTGGTTTCCTGTCGCTGGAGTACATGCTGGCGTTGGTTGCAACCGCCGTGCCGTCAATTATCTGGATGCTCGGTTACTGGTACTTCACGGAAGAATCGGACGTTCCACCCTGGATTATCCTGCTGACGGTCTTTTATGTATCGCTGGCGATGTTCAACTTCTCGTTGCTGCAGTTGGAGATCGATGAGAGCCTGCAGCAGTTCATCTTTGATTTTGTGCCCCAGTTCATCAAGCTTGGGCTGATTGCGCACCTCGTCTATATGGCACTGCAAGGTCACGCCACCGATCTTGTGGCATCGCGGCAGCGCCTGCGGCGACCGCTTGCCGTTATCGCTGCATCTGCTGCGGCAATTGTGATCCTGGTTGAGATATGGGCACGCGGTGACACACCGCTTGCAGTCGAGAACCTTGGCGCCGTGCTGATGTTCGTGCTGATGCTGGCGGTCAATGTATACCTGCTAAGACTCGGCAGCGACTTTCTGGTTGTTAACAAGGTGAGTGAGCCTGCGGTAAGCGAGGGAGAAAACGCGGAAGAACACGCAGAGGTACTGGAGCAGCTGCAACGCATCGTTGGCGAGGAACGTTTTTACGCCCATCACGGGGCGACTATTGCTGACCTCGCAGGTAGGCTGTCACTGCCTGAATATCGTCTGCGGCGTTTCATCAACGGGCAACTCGGATACCGGAACTTTAACCAGTTCCTGAACCACTATCGAATTGAAGAGGCAGCCGGGCGACTCGTCTCTGAACCAGGCCTGCCGATTCTCACTATCGCATTGGATGTTGGGTTCAGTTCACTATCGTCATTCAACAAGGCATTTCGAGAGCGGTTAGCTGTCACACCCACCGAATTTCGACTGACGAATTCCTCCAAACCTGACTGATTTCAGAATCCTTCAGCTTTTTCCGGTAATCACGCAGCGTGATAGCGCTGTTTGTAGGCAAATGGTTCTCCCTTTGTTGAACGGATATGAAAGGAGGAGAACGAATGAAAACTCATTTTTTGAGCGCTCTGTTGGTTTTGCTGACCGGCACGGCCCTCACGGCCAGCGCTAACGAAAGTGTTTACGGTTACTGGGTGGTCCCCGGCGGCGACGCTGTTGTCGAAGTTACCCGCTCGGACGTTGATTCGCGCATCCGCCTGGTGGCGCTGCTTGATCCCAACACACAGGACAGTGCTAACCCGGATGCGTCGCTGCGCGGCAGGCCTCTCAAAGGTGTGGTGATAGGCGCCGGGTTTGATGGGCCACCGGACCAGCTGGGAGGCGGCTGGATCTATGACCCCGATTCCGGTCGAACCTACAAGGCGGAACTGTCGCTGCGTCATGATCTTGGGGATTCGTTCCTCCAGGTTCGCGGCTACCTTGGCTTGAAACTGCTCGGCAGGACCCAGGTCTGGCGGCGCTTGTCACTTTATTCAGCGCAGGTTGAGCAGATGCTGGAGGAGGTGGGGCATGTCCGTTGAACACATCTCGGTTGAACGCATCTCTGTCGAACGGAGATACGATCTTGACTGGCTGCGCGTGATCGCATTCATCGTTCTGATTTACTTTCACGCCGCCATCTTTTTCATCGATGGCGGCCTGCCACTGATCCAGAATGCCGAGGTCTCAATCGTGCTGACCTGGTTTGTTGAAACCTCTCACCAGTTTCGACTGGCACTGCTCTTTATGATCGCAGGTGCCGGGGTTGCCTTTGCACGTCGTCGACGCACAAACCGGGAATTTGTCATCGAGCGCAGTGCGCGTTTGCTGCTGCCTTGCCTGGTGGGTGTCCTGCTGCTCGTGCCGCCGATGGTCTATGTTGAGAAACGTTTCCTTGGAGAAGTGGACGCGGGATACCTGGCCTTTCTTGCAGAACGTTATTTCACTGAGGGTGTATATCCGGATGGGCATCTCAGCTGGCACCACTTCTGGTTCATCGTTTACCTGTATCTTTTCTGCCTGCTGGGCGTCTACCTGTTCAATCTGTTCAGACGTCTTGAGACAAGCGTGCCGGGCAGATTTGCGCGTGAGCTGGACGCGATCCGACAACAGCCGTTACAGATATACGGGTTTGTCGTGGTGCTACTGGTGCCGGAACTTTTCCTGAGAGCAATCTTTCCTGGATTCCGTGATCTCGTCAGCGACTGGGCCAGCTTTGTTCACTGGTTCCTGTTGTTTCTGGCGGGTTTCACTTTTGCTACGCGGCCTTTCCTGCTGGATGTCGCGGAAAGTATCCGGCAGACCTCCCTGCTGATCGCGTTGTGTTCGCTGGCTGCGATGTACGTCCTGATTGGTTCGCCTGACTTTGACGTGCCGATGCATGACCCCTTGCTGGTGCAGAAGTACGTGCTCTGGTGTGTTCTACGCATGACCTTTGTATGGACGGTATTGCTGGCCGCTTTCGGCTATGCCGCTCGTTACCTGCAGCGAGGCAATACCGCCTTGTCTTTTCTCAATGAAGCGGTGTACCCGCTTTTCATCCTGCACCTCACGGTCCTCGTCATGCTGGGCTATGTGATCGTTGCGATGCCATGGTCGCTCTGGATGAAATACCTTGTTCTAACCACCACGACGCTCGTCATTGTGCTTGCCACTTACGCGGTCATGATCAGGCCCTTCAATATGATGCGAAGATTGTTTGGCGTAAAGCCTAAACCTCCCCGGATGTCCCATTTGCCGACAGCATCATGAATTGCTGTAATACGGCAGAATTTTTAAGGCAGGCAACTGATATGGGCAGACTTAAATTTGGCGGCTTTATCGCACCCCACCACCCGATTGGCGAGAACCCGACACTGCAGCTACAGCGCGACCTGGAGCTGGCTGAACATCTCGACACGCTTGGCTTTGATGAGTTCTGGGTGGGTGAGCACCATTCGACCGGCTGGGAAGTCATCGCCAGCCCTGAACTTTTCCTGGCCGCAGCAGGGGAGAGAACGCACCGGATCAAGCTGGGTACCGGTGTAGTTTCACTGCCTTACCATCACCCCTTCAATGTTGCACAGCGGCTTGTGCAGCTTGATCACATGACACGCGGCCGGGTCATCTTTGGCTCCGGTCCTGGTGCACTGCCGTCTGATGCCTACACGCTGGGTATCGACCCGATGGTGCAGCGTGACCGGCAGGATGAAGCTATTGGTGTTATCCGCCGCCTGCTGGCAGGTGAAGATCGCTTTGATTACGAGTGCGACTGGTTCACGTTGAAAGATGCAAAACTTCAGTTGTTGCCATTGCAGGAAGATATGCCGCTTGCAGTTGCCTCGATGGTCAGCCCCTCGGGCATGACCCTGGCGGGCAAACATGGCACCGGGGTGCTTTCTATTGGCTCCATGTCGACAGCGGGATTACAGGCACTACCGAACCAGTGGCAGTTTGCAGAAGACAGCGCCGCCAAGCATGGCAATGTGGTGAATCGTGATAACTGGCGTATTGTTATGAGCTGGCATATCGCGGAAACGAAGGAGCAGGCACAGGAAGAAGCCAAAAACGGCCTGTTCCGCTGGCATAACGAATATACGGTTGGCACCTTGATGCGTCCCGGCGCTGAAACTTACAGCAGCCCGGAAGAGGCTGTTGAAACCGCTGGTGTTGAAGGCAGTGGTTCGATTATCGGCACGCCTGACGACCTGATTAAGGCGATCCGGGATATGCAGAAGCTGACCGGCGGCTTTGGCACGGTGATTGGTTTTGCGCACGACTGGGCTGATCGTGAAGCGACCCGTCGAAGTTGGGAAATGGTTGCACGCTACGTGATGCCTGAGGTTAACGGCATGCTGGACGGTTACCGTGAATCGCAGCAGTATGTGATTGAAAACCGCGAGGTATTTGATCGTGCTGGTGAGGCGATCATGGCCAAGATCATGGAGAACGAAAAAGCGGTTGATGCCATGGCAGAGCAGGCAGAAGCTCAGGCGGCGATGCCTGCGCATCACGCCCCTGATCTCTCCAAGGAAACGTCTTCGGGCAGTTGACGTCTGCCCGGTCAGTCGTCGAGACCGCCCATCAGGAGGTATTTCACTTCCACGTACTCGTCGATACCGTACTTGGAGCCTTCCCGGCCCACACCTGATTCTTTCACGCCGCCGAAGGGCGCGGCGGCGTTGGAGATGATCCCCTCGTTGATACCCACCATGCCGTACTCAAGTGCTTCGGCGACTCGCCAGATCCTGCCGATATCTCGTGAATAAAAATAGGCAGCCAGGCCATACTCGGTATCGTTTGCCAACCGAACCAGTTCCTCTTCGTCGCTGAATCGGATGACGGGTGCCACCGGGCCAAAAATCTCATTAGCGGCTATCGGCATATCGTTGGTGACGTCCGACAGTATGGTTGGCTGATAGAATGCGCCGCCGAGTGCGTGGGGCGCCCCTCCAGTGACAACTTTTACGCCTGCGGAGACAGAACTTTCAACAAGTTCATGCACCTCGGTGAGGGCGCCCTCGTTGATGAGCGGCCCAATCAGCGTACCTGCTTCCATGCCGTCGCCAACCTTCATCGCTTCGACAGCGTCTTTGAGTTTCTGGATGAATGCGTCGTAAACCCCATCCTGAACCAGCAGCCTGTTGGCGCAGACGCAGGTTTGTCCGGCATTGCGGTACTTCGATGCGAGTGCGCCGATCACTGCCGCGTCGAGGTCAGCGTCATCGAAGACGATAAATGGCGCATTGCCGCCCAGTTCCATGGATACACGTTTCACCGTACTGGCGCACTGCTTGATGAGTTGTTTGCCAATCGGGGTTGATCCCGTGAAAGAGAACTTTGCCACCTTGGGGCTTTCTGTCAGTACCTGCCCCATGCCCCTCGAGTCCTTGCCTGGGATGACGTTGAAGACCCCGGCCGGGATACCCGCCATTTCAGCAAGCTTGCCCAGTGCCAGGGCCGAGAGCGGCGTCTCGGATGCCGGCCTGATCACAAAGGTACAACCAGCGGCGAGCGCAGGTGCTGCCTTGCGCGTGATCATTGAGTTGGGGAAGTTCCAGGGCGTCACTGCGGCGACCACCCCAACAGGTTGTTTGATGACAACGATGCGTCGGTCGCCTGCAGGACCCGGTATCGTGTCACCGTAAATCCTGCGCGCCTCTTCGCTGAACCACTCGACGAATGAGGCACCATAGGCGACTTCCCCCTTTGCTTCTGCAAGCGGTTTTCCCTGTTCGAGGGTCATGATGCGGCCCAGTTCTTCCTGGTGTGCCATCATCAGGTCGAACCATTTTCGCAGCAGGTTGGCACGTTCGGCGGCGGGCCTGGCGCGCCAACCTGGCAGGGCAGCGTGAGCTGCATCAACCGCGGCCTCTGCTGCTGCGACGCCGCCATCTTCGACCTCGGCAACCGTTTCCCCGTTGGCTGGATTCAGTACGGGAAACCGGTTATCAAACGTCTTCCATTCACCATTGATGTAGTTGCCGGTCATCAGCAGATTGAAATCGTTCATGTCGCTCCTGGGTGTTTCTCTGGGGAAGTTGTGCGCGCTTGATTGCGTATTCGGCGCAAATACTACCAGAGTCGTATCGGAACATGCCGGTCAGCAGGTAGGTTGTTAAGATGCACAGCTTCGGTCAAACAGGAAGTTGAATTGAATAAGCTGGCAGCTGTGGTTGTGCGCGGTTTTGAGCGCTATATGCCTGAACCTTTTGCCTTTGGCGTGTTGATGACCCTGATCGCCATGCTGGTTGCCTGGGCTTCAACCGATGCCACGGCACCTCAGGTGGTTGTAGCCTGGGGTAACGGGTTGTCCTCCCTGCTTTCCTTTATTACCCAGGTATGCCTGACCATCCTGTTTGCGTTCTCACTGGCGCATCTTGGACCCGTGCCGCGCTTGCTGGAGCGGTTTGCAGATATACCGAAAACGGCAACGCAGGCATACGCCTTTGCTGCGATGTTCACGAGTGCGGTATGCCTGATTGCATGGCCGCTCGGCACTATCCTGGGTGGCCTGATGGCGCGCGAGATTGCGACGCGATTTCGAAGCCGTGGCCAGAAAATACATTATCCGCTGCTGGCAGGAGGTGCCTTCAGTGGGTTTGTTGTGTGGCACATGGGTATTCCGCTTCAGCACCGCTACTTGTTGCGACAGAGGGTAATCCCATGCAGGAGATGCTGGGTGGACTGATTCCAGTAACAGAAACCATCCTGGCGCCATTTAACCTTTTGACCATCCTTGCCACGGTTGCAACGGTGGCGTTTGTGGCAACCCGGCTTGCACCTGCCGAAGACCAGGTTGAAGAAATCTCTGACGAGCTGATGGAGTCGCATGGAGAGGCCGTCTCTGCCGAAGAAGCACCGCGGCCTGGTTTTGCGTACGCGATTGAGCAGGCGAGGTGGCCAACCACGCTGCTTGGCCTGCTACTGTTCGGCTACGTGGCGCACTGGTTCTATACGCGGGGGGCGCAGCTCGAACTGAATATCGTGAACTGGACCTTTTTGGGACTTTGCCTGCTGCTGGCGCGCTCTGCCGCCAATCTCACTGAGGTGATGATGCAGGCGGGCAGGGCGGTCATTCCGACGCTGCTGCAGTATCCGCTTTATGCGGGGATTATGGGACTCATGCTGAATGCCGGCGTGGTGGCCAACATGGCCGCCTACTTTGCGCAGATTGCGAGTGCGGAAACGCTGCCGCTGATCGCGTTTCTGTCTGGTGGACTGATCAATATGTTTATCCCCTCCGGTGGCGCCCAGTGGGCCGTGCAGGGGCCAGCATTCCTGGAAGCGGCAGCGTTGCTCGGCACTGATCCGGCATTGGTGGTGATGGGGGTTGCCTATGGAGATCAATGGACCAACATCATTCATCCGTTTGTGGTGATCCCGCTGCTGATCATGACAGGCCTCAAGGGGAGCCAGGTGTTGTCCTATTCCTTCCTGATCTTCCTGGTGGTGACCCTGCCGTTAGCCGGTGGTTTGCTGATCGCCAGCTTCAGCTAGTTCCAATCTGATAAAGGCCTCAGCTCCACGGGAAGGGACTATTGGATACCGGGTGAAGTTTCCCTTCTTCAAATCGGGACAGCTTGAACGGATCAAGCAGCGATGCCGGTTCGTCCAGCATCAGGCCTGCTACCAGCTTGCCGATGCCGATCATCTTCCAGCCGTGGTTTGAATCGGCAATCATGAAACAGTTTTCCCTTACGTGATCGAACACGGGAAAACTGTCAGGTGTAAATGCGCCGATGCCGCCTGAAGGTTCTTCCTTGTACATGGGCATGGTGCCTTCAAATCGTTTCTGGCAGTGGGCCAGAGCGGACACCCACATATTACGAAAGTTATCACCGACGATGAATTCAGGCGAAGCCGGGCCGTAAGGATCAACGGCCACGTCGAGGGGCGGTTTGTCCACAATGAAGGGTGCGGCGCCACCCTGGACGCCGTCAAAATGAAAATCCGGTTTGTAATAAATGCCCCAGGGCTCATCGGCAATAAGTGCGCCATCCACGTCGGAATACAAAGGGGCATCAGTATCAACATGTACCACTGGCGGCAGTTTCCCCTCGTTGGTGACCTGTAACTTCGGGTCAACGCCGAGGGTGCCCTCCTGCAGGGACCAGTAGGTCCACATGGGTATGCCTTCGCTCACCTCGCCGCTCGCAGGGTTTTTGATATTGACGCTATCAGGCAGCGACAACATGTCCCATAAGCGTGGTGCCCAGGGGCCGGCGGCCAAAATACAGACATCGGTTTTGATCAGGCCAGCGGAAGTTTCGACCGCGCTGACCGCGCCTGCGCCATCCAGCGTGAAGCCGGTGACTGCCGGGCCGGTAATGATGGTAACGCCTGCAGCCTCCGCCTTGGCTTTGAGTCCTGCGAGGGCAAGCGTGTTGTTGGAATAGCCGCCCTTTTTCTCGTGAAGCACGGATGTAATGCCCTGTGCTTGCCAGTCAGAAAAGATGCTTTTCATATAGGTAGCGCTGGCATCGGCACCTTCTATGAACACCGATTCGTAGCCGATTGCCTGCTGTTGCTCGTAAATCTGCGCAACATCTGCACGCATGGATTCACAGCTGATCTGCAGGTAGCCCACAGGGTGGTAGTGGAACTGTTCTGGATCGGACTCCCAGATTTCAACACTGTGTGCCATGAGTTCACGCATGGCGGGCTGGAAGTAGTTGTTGCGGATGACACCACAGGCAATACCGGAAGCACCCGCGCCGACGTCCTGTTTGTCGATGACGGTGATGCGTTTGTTGTCGCCCACACGTAATGCGAGATGATAGGCCGTGCTGAGGCCGTGAATCCCAGCGCCAATAATGAGGTAGTCGGTTGCTTCAGGTAGCGTTGGCATGGGTCAGATTCCTGTTTCGTTTAGCAGCCAGCTGGAAAGATCCTGGATCATGTCCCGGCGGCCGGGATCCGGCACGGCAGGCTCAAGCAGGTAGAACCGTGATTGAGTGGCGAGCGATTGATCTGTCGGCGTCACCAGCAAACCGCTGTCAAGGTAGTCATCAACCAGTGTCTGCCAGGCGAGTGCGACGCCCTGGCCGTTTAATGCTGCCTGGATAACCAGTGGATAGCTGTTGAGGGTGATGGTTCGCTGGCCCCAGTTGGTAATCTCGCTCGATGCGAACCAGTCCTGCCAGCCTATCCAGTCTTCCTGGCTGTCGAGATCCAGCAGCGTGGTTTCGGCCAGTCTCACCGGGTCAGAAATTGCCGGATGTGTTTCGAGGAAGCTGGGTGAACACACCGGGAAAACGCGTTCTTCAAAAAGCGGTGTTGCCCTGTAGGCCGATGGAGGCGTGCGGCAGTAGTAGATCCCAAGGTCAAAGTCGATTTCGTCCAGTTCATCGATTGAGTCCACTGCAAGAATGCGCACGTCCTGGTCCTTTTCCTCCTGGTACCTGGAAAACCGGGGCAGCAGCCAGAACGCCGCGAGCGCATTGGTGGTGACGATGGTCAGTCGCTCCTGCGGGCGAGATCTCACCTCGCTCGTGGCATCGGCGATGCGTGATAATGGCAGACTGATAGCGTCGTAATACTGTTGGCCGGCATCCGTCAGCGCGAGCAGGGGTTTACTGCGTTTGAAGAGCGTCATACCCAGAAATTCTTCCAGCAGCTTCACCTGCCTGCTGACCGCCCCTTGGGATACACCCAGTTCTTCTGCCGCTCGCGTGAAACTCTGCCAGCGTGCCGTCGCTTCGAATGCGACCAGACTGTTCAGGGGCGGCAGATCCGATTTCAAGTGCGGACCTCAATCGCTTGCTGGTACTGCCTCGCCACCCAGCAGTGGAAGTGGTGGGTTGAGGTATCCATCATCGGTGAGAAGGCGCCGCCGTCGAAAGCTTTTGAATTACGGCCCTGCTGCATGCCCTCAACAGCGAAGATGTCTTCGACAAACACTTCCTTCCATGCCTCGATCAGCTTTTCCCTGCACGGGGTGAAGGTGGCGGAGGTCGCTTCACCCGTGACATACATCAGCTGCAGTCTCTCCTCGGTGCGAGCGGGGCCTTTCGGCATCAGGATGATGGCGAATACATGATCCGCCTGGATGCCGACCAGCAGGTTCGGATAGAAGGAGAAGTACTCCGCATGGGCAATCTGTTCTGCGGGCCAGTCAGAAAAAGCTGGCAGACGCAGACCGGCTGTTTCAGCCAGTGTATAGCTATGACTGATCTGTCCCGATGTTTTCTCATCGACGGCATGACTTTCATGTTCAGATAGTGGCGAGTAACTGTTGAGGCCGGGGTGTACCCACGGCAGATGGTAAGCTTCGCAGTAGTTTTCGACCGGCAGTTTCCAGTTGCAGTCCAGGCTCAGCGTCAGGCGATGGCCTTCGGTGGGGCAGTGGAGTTTGTCCAGAGCACCTTTGCCTGCAAGTGCTAGCCAACGATTGTTCAATGTCGCGATATGATCCTTAAGCGGCGGGGCATCACCGTCAATGTTCACAAACACAACGCCCATCCATGTCCCCGAATGAACTTGCTTCAGACCATGCTTCGCTTTGTCAAAATCCGGTAGTTCGTTAACACCGATCCCACCGATATGTGGGGTAGAAACGAGGTTGCCCTCAATGTCATAGCTCCAGGAGTGGTACGGGCAACGCAGGACCAGTTTGGCGGGCCCGGGTTCCTTCACCAACGGCATGCCTCGATGGGAGCAGACGTTGTGAAACACGTCGATGTTGCCCGTGCTGTTGCGCACGACCAGCAGCGGCATGCCCATGAAATCGACTGGAAAAAGGTACTGGCTATCAGGTAGGTCGGTTTCGAAGGCGATGGCAATCCAGGTCCTGGTCATCACCTCATCACGCTCAAATTCGAACGTGGCCTGATCCAGGTAGGCAGCATTTGGCAGCCCACGAGCCTGCTCGATGGGCCGTAGTACCTGGTCGAGTTGGTGTGGCTGGATATCTATTAGATTTACTCCTGGGCGTATTAACAATGCATGCGCTAAGAGCCCTTATTTTATTGGTCTTGAGGAATATTCAGCAACCAAATAATTCGCTTGTAACATGAGAATAAATCATGAATTATTGGGCGTTTTTTTCGTTCAGGGCACCGCATAACAATGATCAGAAAAGGTGTTGCAGCTAACCAGCGCGTCCGGAGTACACCCTTTACCAGGCGGGTCGATGCCGCCGGCGTGAGTGCCTACACGGTCTACAACCACATGCTGCTGGCAACGGTGTTTGAATCCCTCGAGGCTGACTATGAGCACCTCATGAACCACGTGCAGGTGTGGGATGTCAGCTGTCAACGTCAGGTGGAACTGCGCGGGCCGGATGCTGCCAGACTGGCGCAGTTGATGACGCCGCGTGATCTCACCAAAACGGCATTGTTGCAGGGCAAGTACGCCCCGCTTTGTGATGAACGAGGTCATATCCTCAACGATCCGATCATTATCAAGCTCGAAGAGGATCGCTGGTGGCTGTCGATTGCGGACAGCGATATCAAATTGTGGGCAAAAGGTCTTGCCTGTGGATTTGGCCTCACCGTTGATGTGTTTGAGCCTTGTGTCTGGCCGTTAGCAGTGCAGGGGCCAAGAGCGGAGGAACTGGTTACCCGCGTGTTTGGCGATGACGTCCCTGGCATCCGTTTCTTCCGTGGCAGGATGCTCGGCTTTGAAGGCCGGGAAATGCTGGTGATGCGGTCCGGCTGGAGTAAACAGGGCGGCTTCGAAATTTACCTGGATGACGCGAGCCTGGCAGAACCGCTGTGGGATGCACTGATGGCCGCTGGTGAAGATCTCAATGTCCGTGCGGGTTGTCCGAATCATATAGAGCGCCTCGAGTCTGGTCTGCTCTCATATGGCGGTGACATGGATGAGACGCACAACCTGTTTGAGGTGGGGCTTGAAAGTTACGTCAACCTGGATGCCGATATCGAAAGCCTCAGCCTGCCGGCACTGCGTGAACTCGAAGGTAAACATTTGCGTAAGCTGACCTGCATTGTCTTCCCGGAACCGGTTGATGTGCCAGACCTTGCCTTCACTGACGGCGACGAGACTGTCGGGCGTATCACCGCACAGGTATGGTCGCCGCGATACAAGCAGTTCATCATGTTTGCCATGATGAAAAGAGCGTGGCTTGCGCAGCACGAAGAAATTGAAGTGGGTGGTGTGACCGGTAGGTTTATCCCGGTTGGTGGTCAGGGCTGACAGCGTGAAAATTACGGGTATCGACGTTTACAGGAAGCCGCTGACCTATGTTGGCGGGCAGTACGTTTGGGGGCGTGGCAACGTCATTGATATTGCCCATTCAACTGTGGTCGTGGTCCAAACAGATAGCGGCCTTATCGGCGCTGGAGAATTCTGCCCTTGCGGTGACAACTACATGGTGGCGCATTCCGAGGGAACCGAGGCAACAGTTCGCCTGCTTGCTCCTGCACTGATCGGCATTGATCCGCGACAGCTGCACGTTGTTGAACAGGTCATGGACAGAACCGTTGGTGGCCATGGTTATGCCAAGTCCACCATTGACGCTGCCTGCTGGGATATTCTCGGGCAGGCGACCGGGCAACCGGTATGGATGCTGCTTGGCGGTAAACTGACCGATGGTGCGCCCATGTATCGCGTCGCGCCTCAGAAGGATCTCGAGGAGACCTTCGCAGAAATGGCGCAGCATCGCGCTGCAGGTTACCGGCATTTCCAGATCAAGGTTGGCATGAACGCTGACCATGATATCGAGCGCATCAGGGCAACAATGGCTGTATTGGACCCAGGCGAGAAAGCCTACGCCGATGCGAACCAGGGGTGGACGGTTGAGGAAGCCGTTCGCGTGGTCAGGGCAGTGGGCGATTTGCCTGTCATGATTGAGCAGCCTTGTCATACCTACGATGAGTGCCTGCGTGTGCGTTATCACACTGACCTGCCTTTCAAGCTTGATGAGTGCGTAACGGGTATTCACGCCGCGCAGCAGATTGTCCGTGACCGGGCCTGCGAGGTGGTCTGCCTGAAAGTGTCGAACCTTGGCGGTCTCACCAAGGCCAGGCGGGTCCGGGACTACCTGACCAGTAATGGCTTTTCAGTCGTCGCTGAAGATACCTGGGGAGGTGAAATCACAACGTCAGTGATCGCTCACTTCGCTGCCTCTACGCCGGTCGAATTGCTCTACAACACAACCGACCTTGCCAACTACAACGTTGAATCAACCGGGACCCCTGGCCCCATCACGAGTGATGGCAAGCTGTTTGCCTCGGACGAACCGGGCCTTGGTGTTCTGCCCGACTTCGAATCGCTCGGCGACCCTGTGGCAACGCTGCGATAGGTTTCTGGCAATGAACAACATAAACAGCAATACACTGAACAATACTGATCAACTGGTGACGTCTGACAGCTGGAGCAATGCTTTTGCTGAGATTGAAATGCCGCCAGTCGATACCGAGCGGCTGAAGCGTTACCGGCTCGGCAGGTTGCGGGATGAGATGCGATTGCGTGGCGTGTCCATGCTGGTGATGACAAGCCCGGTCAGCCTTCGTTACGCCATAGACTTTCGCAGCTACGCGCTCTTTATGTCGCATATCCCCAGCACCTACCTGTTCCTGCCGGTTGAGGGCGAACATGCTGTATTCAATGCATTTGCGCCATCGTCAAAACACGTGCGCAGCGGCGGCTTACCCATCAGCTACATGTATGGCGGTGAAAACCTCGATGAGTTTGCGGCGCAGTTTACGGCGCAGGTTGAAAACTACATGTCAGAGGTGGGGCAATCCGGCGGGACAGTGGCACTTGAATACGTAAACCCCAGTATCACGCAAGCCTTTGTGGCCCGCGGTATGGAGGTTATTGATGGTGTTCGCGTGGTTGAGCGGGCCCGCATGATCAAGTCGACCGATGAGGTGAACTGTATTCGCCGTGCCATCGCGGTGGCAGAACTGGGCGCAACGATGATCGAGCGGGTGCTCAAACCCGGAGTGACGGAGAACCAGCTGTGGGGGCTGCTTAACTACACCAACCAGGCCAACAACGGTGGACTGGCACGATGGGCGCATGCTGGCGTCAGGGCCGCGCATCAACCCCGTGGCTGCAGGAGGCGACCGACCGCAGAGTCGAGGCGGGAGACCTGGTTGGTTTTGACACCGATATGGTGGGCCCGATGGGGTATTGCGCTGACCTGTCCGGACACTGTTCTGCGGGCCGGGCAAACCACAGCGCCGCCAGAAGGAACTGTATCGCGCTTGCCATGGCAGAGATTGAGCACAACCTTGCCCTGGTCAAGGCCGGCGTATCGTTCAGTATGCTGCAGGAAAAAGCCTGGCCTGTCCCTGAAGAATTTCAACACAACGCCTACCCTTGCATCGTCCACGGGGTTGGCATGTGTGATGAATACCCACATGTGCATCCCGGATTCCGCGGCGAGTTGCCATATGAAGGCGAACTGGAAGCCGGCATGGTGATCTGCATCGAAAGTTACATCGGCGCGGTGGGTGAGCGCGATGGTGTGAAGCTCGAACAGCAGGTACTGGTGACAGAGGCCGGCTATGAGTTACTTACCCAACATCCGTTTGCTGCGCAGCTCATCGAATAAGCTGTTAACCGTGCTCGCGGCAGAGGACGCGATACGTTGAATAGACATCATCCTGGTCCATGTAGCACCCACGCAAGCGGCGCACGCCGTCGTCGCTGAACGCGTCACGTCCGTGCAGGATGCGCCGGTTATCAAACACGATCAGGTCACCAGGATTGAGACGGAAACGAATAGTGAATCTCTCGTCCCGCGTATATTCGTAGAAAACACGCAGTGCCTCGTAGGCATCGGCAATTCGGTCTTTCGGCATATTGGGTACGCTGCGTACCGGGTAAAAAGCCCGCAGCGTAAGCGGTCTGCCAGCGGCCGGTAATTCAATACTGGGTCCGGTCCAGCGATGGTCAGCATCTGCAGCCCGGTTCATGAAAACCCATTCGTCCCTGATCAATGATGCGTAGGCATCGGGTGCTTCCTGTCTTAGTGCTTCAACCAGGGACATGCCATCACTTAAGAGTGAATCACCGCCGGTGGAGTCGTTGATAGTGCAGTGCAGAAACTGGAAACCAGGTGGTGTCTCTCGGGATGGCAGATCCGAATGCTGACCCAGGGCGAGCGTTGTATTGGCCGTTGAATCCGGCTGCGGCATTGACTCCACGGTAAACAGGTTACCGAAGTTGGAACCTCGGACTACGCCGATCCGCTGCGCAAAACTGTCGAGAAAATCATCTGTCCTGGGCGCATCGGTAACACGCGCCATGCCGAAGCTGATGAGGTCCGCCAGCCAGGCGGTAAGTCCTGCATCATCCAGATCGTCATACCGTGCCGTTGGCGGTTCCTTTCGCGTGGAGGTATCCCAGGCTTTGAATGTTGGCAGTGAAGCCTGGGAGGACAGCCGGCCTTCGGCTGTGTACCGCAGCCAGCCCGGATGAATGCGGTTGCTGCGACCATCCTGCCAGTTGATGATGAGTTCTCCATCAGTTCCCACTTCACACGAGATCAGATCACCCGGCTGTGGCAGGTGGCGCGGCTCCAGCATAGATTCCCGGCTGCCCGGTTCCAGACCATATCCTTCTGCGTTTTCAGCGAGCCACAGGCTGTAGGCGTCGTAGGTTAATCCGTCTGGCCACTGCACCTTTACAAAGTCGTTGACTATTTCTGCACTCGAAAGCGGCTGCCACTGGTGTGGGAAAAAGTCGGGTGTAAGCGGGGCCTGGGACATGTTTTGACACCGGATAGAGACTGTAAACCGTCGACAATTTTAGCCCAAAGGAAGCTTGCCTGAATGGCCTGAAAGCGCTGCAAGCACGTCGCATGTTTTGATGTAAAAACGAGGCTGTTTGGTGCGCCACCGGCGTTTTGTAACACCGGTGGCGGATTGGTTAGAAGAGGCCGGTGATATCGCCTTCGTCGTTCAGGCCAATTTCGAGCGCTGCCGGCTTACGTGGTAGGCCGGGCATGGTCATGACGTCACCACAGATCACAACAACAAATCCCGCACCGGCACACAGCCGGACTTCGCGAACAGGCAGTCGATGATCTTCAGGCAGCATGCCGATGTGTTTTGCGTCTACTGACAGGCTGTACTGCGTTTTTGCAATGCAGACAGGCAGGTGGCCAAAACCGGCTTCGGTAAATCGCTTCAGGTCTCGCTTTGCTTCCGTTGAGAAATCAACGCCTTCAGCGTGATAGATCTCGTGGGCAATCGTTTCTACTTTTTCTTCAAGCGAAAGCTCGTCGTCGTACAGCATCTGCACGTCGGTTTCGTCTTCGTTCAGGCTGTCCACAACCAGTTGCGCAAGTTCTGTTGCACCGTTACCGCCGTCAGCCCAGTGGCTGGCCACAGCAACACGTACGCCGAGACGCTCGGCCAGTTCCTTCAAACGGGCCAGTTCTTCGGCCGTGTCAGTCGGGAAGTGGTTCACACACACGACAGGCGATAAACCAAAACGCTGCAGGTTCTTGATGTGGTACTGCAGGTTGATAAAGCCAGCTTCCAGTGCTTCAACATCCGGGGTGGCAAGATCTGCTTTCGCTACGCCGCCCTGCATCTTCATGGCGCGAACCGTGCAGACGACAACCGCCGCATCCGGGCGCAGGCCGGACTGGCGGCACTTGATGTCGATGAACTTCTCAGCGCCAAGATCAGCACCGAAACCGGCTTCGGTGACGACGATGTCGTTTAACGCGAGCGCAGCACGCGTTGCGGAGACGGAGTTGCAACCATGAGCGATGTTGGCAAATGGGCCGCCATGTACAAATGCTGGGTTGTGCTCAAGGCTTTGCACGAGGTTGGGATGCAGCGCATCCTTCAGGAGTACGGTCATTGACCCGGCAGCACCGAGATCGGAAGCTGTAACCAGGCTCTTGTCACGACGCCGTCCGATAACAATTTTGCCGAGTCGCGCTTCGAGGTCGTCAAGGTCTTCTGCAAGACAGAGGATTGCCATGATTTCAGAGGCAACCGTAATGTCGAAACCGGACTCGCGTGGGATGCCATGGGCTGTGCCGCCAAGACCCTGTACCAGGTATCGCAGTGAACGGTCATTCAGGTCGACCACACGCTTCCAGGTAATCTGGCGTGGATCAATGTCGAGTTCGTTGCCCCAGTGAATGTGGTTGTCGATCAGTGCAGACAAGAGGTTGTGTGCGCTGGTGATCGCGTGGAAGTCACCATTGAAGTGCAGGTTGATGTCTTCCATTGGGATGATCTGCGAGTGACCGCCACCGGCAGCGCCGCCTTTCATGCCAAAACACGGGCCGAGCGAAGGCTCACGAAGGCAGACAGTAGATTTATGACCCAACTGGTTGAGCGCGTCATTCAGGCCAACACTGGTTGTGGTTTTACCCTCACCAGCAGGTGTTGGTGTTACAGCGGTGACCAGCACAAGCTTGCCGTATTTTGTCGTATCGCTGGTATCAACCTGGCCGAGGTCAACCTTCGCCTTGAAGTGACCAAAAGGAATCAGTGATTCAGGTGGCAGGCCAAGACGCTGTTGCGCGAGCAGCAGGATGGATTGCGGCGTGACCGAACGTGCAATCTCGATATCCGGCGTCACCTCGGTGGTGTTAGCTGCCGTAGCCTGCGTCGCGGTGTTTTGTTCGTTTTGTACCGTCATACCCACAACCTCTGTTGCTGACTTTGATTTATCTTCTGGGGCACGCATTTGACCGCAGGGTCAGGTGTGGCTCTTGCTCTCCTGCGACTTAACAGGATTCGAATTGCGCCACTGAAAGTGGGGTCAAATGATGCAAAAAAGTATTAACGTGATGAGTTTTTCTCGACCCAGTTCGCGGTCTTCTTGATGCCGCCGAATGGGAAGATATGCAGCCCAGCGGGGCCGTTAGGTGATGCTGCAAGTGCAGCCAGCATGTCATCAGGCTGCCAGTGTGTAACCAGCTTCCTGGCGTTGGCGTTTTTCAGCATCATCTGGCCGGATACGCTGACGCCGCACATCAACGCATACTTGAAAAGCGTCGTCGGGCTTGCAGGACCGGCAAGGCCAAGGTGGACCGGCGTGCCGTCGAGGATGTCGTTAAGGCCTTCAATCCAGTCAAGGCATGCCTGCATATCAAATGAGAACTGGGTAACGACTCGAAGCTTCAGGTTCGCTGCCCGAGCCCAGGCGACTTTCTGTGCAAGGGCTTCGCGCAGTGCAGGCTCGTCAGCAATCGGATGACCCTCTGGGTGCCCCGCAACGGAAACCTCACTGAAGCCGTGCTTTTCGATCAGCCCGGTTGCGATAACGTCGCGGGTGTCTGTAAAGGGGCCGCGTTTCTCGCCGGTGTCACCCGCGATCAGCAGGATGTGATCTACACCGGTCTCACGAAGCTGACCCAGCCATTCGTCGAGCTCTGTTTCCCCTGTAAAGGTGCGAGCTGGCAGGTGTGGGACTGCCTGGCGGTTATTGGTTTGCAGGTGAGTCGCGGCTGCGACGGTATCGGCAAGATTGGCACCCGGCAGATATGGAATATAAATGCTGGCATGAGGCAGCTGTCGCAGGATGTCCTTGTCCTTCAGGATCTTTGAAGGCAGTGCTTCAAAAGAGACGTGACTCAGCAGCTCTTCTGTACGCGCCTGCATGAGATCGGTTGCCGGGTTGTTGGTGTCGAACATTGTCATAACGCTACTGCCTGGGTTCTGTGTGCCTGGGTCGCTGTGGCCCTTTTTTATGCTGGGTAGTCTATTTTTCTGTCGGCAGGCGAGTTGTTTTGTCGCGACATGCGAAGTCATGCCAGCGTCAGCCACAGGCCGTCGCATCAGCCGCTGGCGTTCACGGTTCAGCCGCTGGCGCTTTCAGACTGCCCGGCGTCGTCCTGAACTATGCAGTCAGCCGAAAAAATAGGATCATCCGCGAATCCCAAAGACAGGCGTTTTTCATGGCAGATTTTCCGAACCAGGCAGATGTGGTGATCATCGGTATTGGCGGGATTGTTGGCGCATCCGTCGCGCATCACCTGATTGAAAATGGCTGGGACAATATTGTTGGCTTGGACAAGTCAGCCATTCCAACTGATATCGGTTCGACCTCGCACGCATCCGACTTCTGTTACACCAACGCCGGTGATCCGTTCATGACCTGGACTACAAAATACAGCCAGGCATTTTTTGAAGCTCGCGGTAATTACATCCGCAAGGGCGGCCTCGAGGTCGCACATAAAGATGATGACGATCGCATGCTTGAGTTGAAGCGTAAGGTTGGCCAGGGCAAAGCCTATGGCACCCGCGCTGAAATGGTTTCACCTGCGCGAGCCAAGGAACTGTTCCCGTTGGTCAATGAAGATGCCATCCAGGGTGCGATGTGGGACCCGGATGCGGGTCTTGTTGTTCCACGCTCGCAGGTCGTGGCGGGTGATCTTGTAGAAGAAGCACTCGCTACAGGTAAGCTGACAACGTTTGCTTACACGCCTGCACTTAAAATTGATACAGAGGGTGGTCGCATCAAGGGTGTCGAAACCGCCAAGGGATTTATCGAGACGGAAAAGGTTGTGCTGAGCTGCGGCATCTGGGGGCCGCTGCTTGCAGACAGTGTCAGTGCACCGCTGCCGCTGATGCCGCTTGAACACCCGCTGTTGTTCTTTGGACCTTACGAGGCACTTGAAGGCACTGGCGAAGAAATTGTCCATCCGCTGTTCCGGGACCAGGGTAACAGCAGTTATGTGCGTGACACTGGCGACCCGACGACCCCGGAAGGCGGCCACGTCGAATGGGGCTACTACGAAACCGATAACCCGCGACTGGTGCATGCCCGTGACATTATCGAACCGGAACATGCCCGCATGTCACCGTCGATGCGAGACCTCGAACTCGAACAGGTGATGCACGCCTATGAACGTGCTATCGAAATGACGCCAGTTTTGGGAGAGCTCGGCTGGGAGGACAGGCACTCCTTTAACGGCCTGCTGTCTGTCACCGTTGACGGCGGTTCGCTGGTAGGTGAGACGCCGGAAGTAAAAGGCCTCTGGTTTGCGGAAGCGGTCTGGGTCAAAGATGGTCCAGGGATCGGCAAGGCAGTAGCGGACTGGATGACCCACGGCAGGACGGAGTTTGATTTCCAGGGTATCGATATTGCGCGCTTCTACCCGATCCAGAAAACTCAGGCAGTGGTCGAAAGTCGCTGTTACGAAATTGCGCAGAAGGTTTACACACCGGCGGTACATCCACGCGAACCGTTTGCGACGGGCCGCGAACTGCGGGTGAGCCCGTTCTACCAGCGTGAGGTGGAACTTGGTGGTTACTTTATGGAGGCCGTCGGCTGGGAACGTGCTCACGGTTACGCTGCTAACGAAGCGACCCTGCTTGAAAAATACCGGGATCGCGTGCCAAAGCGTGAACATGAATGGGATTCGCGACACTTCTGGGAAGTCTCCAATGCGGAACACCTGGAACTCAGTGAATCTGTTGGCATGATCAACCTGTCGCACTTTGCGATCTTTGATATCTCCGGCCCTGATGCGGAATCACTGCTCGAGTACCTGGCAGTTGCCAAGGTGGGTGGCAACACGGCGACAGGCCGTGGCATCTATACACACTTCCTCGATCATGAAGGAGGTATCCGCTCCGATCTCACCATTGTCCGTCTCGGCGAAACCGCGTACCGCGTCATCTGCGGTGGTGCCACAGGTTCCCGGGATCTCTTCTGGATAAGGAAGATGGCAGAAGAGCGCGGCGCCAACATTCACCTGGAAGACCGCACCGATACGATGGCAACGCTCGGGTTATGGGGACCAAAGGCGCGGGAGACGCTCGCAAGCCTGATGGATAACCCCGATGATATCTCGCCTGAGAACCTGCCCTTTGCGACGGCAAAGGAAATCGACGTGCAGGGTATTCCCCTCTGGGCGTTCCGGATCTCCTATGTTGGCGAACAAGGGTTTGAGCTATATATGCCGTTCCCCTATGGCCTGCGCCTTTGGGACCTGCTTGCCGGTGCCGGTGTGACGCCGGTTGGCATTGAAACCTATGCAAACAGTCGACGCCTCGAAAAGAGTCTGCGCCTGCAGAACTCTGATCTCCTGACCGAGTACAACCTGTATGAAGCAGACCTGGCTCGCAAGGTTGTCAAAAAGGCGGACTTCCATGGCAAGGCGGCTTATGTTGCGCAGCGCGAACTGGATCAGCAGGCTGCTTATCTCTGCACACTGGTGATGCTGGAGAATACTGACAGTGAAGGTGTGGCGCGTTTCCCGGTAGGGCAGTGGCCTATCCTTGATGTTGAAAGCCTTGAAGTGCTCATAGACTCAAAAGGCCGCAGGTCTTATGCCACAGACATTGTTTACGGCCCGTCACTCGGCCAGAACATTATCCTGGCCTACATTCCTTGTGAACATGCAAAGGAAGGTAACGAGTTTATGATGGAGTACTTCTGCGAGCACTATCGCATCCGGCTTGAAGCAGTGGGTTACCGAGCGTTACTTGACCCAGAAAACGAGCGCCCGAAGACCTAATTTTCGGCCTGAAATCATACTGCTGAAACCGCTTTTCAACGGGAGCCGGGAGGAGTAATCTGCACGCAATTTTAGTTTGGCGTTTAGTGTTGCCGCGACCATGACAGATTCACTTGTGACCCCGGAAGCCGCAGAGCGGGAACCTATCCATGTAGGTTTCCTGCTGGTAAATAATTTCACGTTGCTGGCGCTCTCATCAGCGATGGAGCCGCTGCGAATGGCGAATCAGCTCGCCGGTAAAAAACTCTATACGTGGAATATGATCGGCGGCGATGGTGAACCTATTCGTGCCAGTGGCGGCATGCAGGTGATTCCGGATTACACGTTGGAAGATCCGATTGACTACGACATTGTCTTCGTCGTTTCCGGCATCAACGTCATGGACAACTACGATGTTCGACATGTTCGCTGGCTAAAAGCCGCCGTTGGTCGTGTTGGTACGTTGGGCGGCCTGTGCACCGGCCCCTACCTCATGGCGAAAGCTGGGTTACTGGACGGCTATTCATGCAGTGCGCATTGGGAGTGTATTGCCGCCCTCCAGGAAGAGTATCCGCTGGTCTACTGCAACAATAATCTCTTCTCGTTTGATCGTGACCGCGTTACCTGTACGGGTGGTGATGTGCCGATGCATATGATGATGCACCTGATCGGCATGCAGCAGGGTTCGTCTATGGCCAACGCCATCTCTGACATGTTTGTTTGTGAACGTATCCGCGACAGCCAGGAGCCGCAACGGGTCAGGCTGTCTGCCCCCAACTTCGTGAACCAGCCCAAGCTGTCAGAAGCATTGCAGCTGATGGAAGCGAATATTGAAGAGCCGATTGAACTCAAAGAAATTGCTGAACTGGTCGGTATTTCGCGTCGACACCTGGAGCGATTGTTTCTGGCCTATCTGAGCTGCTCACCTTCGCGTTTCTACCTGAAACTGCGACTGGAACGTGCGCGTCAGCTGCTTACGCAAACCCCATTGTCGATTGTTGAGATATCAGCGGTGTGCGGATTTATTTCCGCGCCTCACTTCAGTCGTTCCTATCGTAAACACATGGGGCGAACGCCAAAGGCGGAAAGGGATTTACGACGTAAAACGCCAACTGACACCATGCTGCTCGTTGAAGAAACCAATGCCAATGTTGTACCCACGGCGGCAGAACGTGCGCTTGAAGCTGCCCGCCGAGAGGGCAGCTTCGGTTCTCTGGAAAACTAGCCCGCTGCTGCCTGGCGGCGGCGACGTCCACCACGACCACGCCTTCCACCTGCACCCTCGGCCTCAGGCTGAGGCTCACGGTACTGCCTGATCCAGCGTGTGCAATCAGGGTCGTTACCCATCATTACATCCGCAGCCAGCACAGACTGAACCACTTCAGGATGCAGCGGGTTGGTAATTGCAGAGGTCAGGCCAGCAGAAATGGACATGGACAGGAATGCGCCATTGATACCGTTTCGATTCGGCAGGCCAAAACTGACATTGGATGCACCGCAGGTTGTGTTCACCTTGAGCTCGTCCTTCAGGCGGCGCAGCAGGTGCATCACCTGTTTGCCGGCTGTGTTGATCGCGCCGATCGGCATGACGAGCGGGTCAACCACAATGTCGCTGTAAGGGATGCCGTGATCAGCAGCACGCTCGACAATCTTCTTGGCAACTTCAAAACGAACGTCGGGATCTTCGGAGATTCCGGTTTCGTCGTTTGATATCGCTACAACGGCAGCGCCGTGCTTGGCGACCAGCGGCAAAACTGATTCGAGGCGTTCCTCTTCGCCGGTCACAGAGTTGACCAGTGCTTTACCCTGGTAAACACCGAGGCCTGCTTCAAGTGCGGCGACAATTGATGAGTCGATGGCCAGCGGTACATCGGTAACGTTCTGTACCAGCTTGATGGCCTCAGCCAGGATAGCTGGCTCATCGGCGAGCGGGATGCCTGCATTGACGTCCAGCATATGTGCACCGGCTTCAACCTGTGCAAGTGCGTCTTTTTCAACCCTGCTGAAATCTCCAGCGGCCATTTCGGCGGCGAGAATCTTGCGACCCGTTGGGTTGATGCGTTCGCCGATGATGACAAATGGGCGATCAAAACCCATTACCACTTCTTTGCTGGCTGAACTGATGACTGTGTCTGTCATGTTGATTTCCTGATCGTTAAGCGGGCGCCTCGCCCTTGTTCTGAATAAGGTTTGTTAACTCGTCGTCGCTGAACCTGGCGGCAATCTGGCCCGCGTGTTCTTCTGCAAACGCGTCGATATCATCTACCGGTTCGATCTTGACGGTTTCCCGTCGCCACTCTTCGAGGTACAGGTCAGAGCTTCCTTTACCTGCCCGCATTGCCGCACGGTCGATAGCTTCCTGGAAACGTTGTGGGAGCTGTACCTTCGCTTTCTGCCTGCCTTTCTGGACAAGTACCTGCGATGGGATGTCGCGCCAGTAGATTGTGACAAGTTTCATTATGCCGGCTCCGCTATGTGTAATGCTTGCTCAAGACCGCCATATCCTGTGTGGATATGCCTGAATTTCAGGCCCAGCCGGTCTGCTGCAGCAACGGCCTGGTTGACCAGTGCCTCGTCTGATACCTGTGACAGGTAGACGAGGGTGGTGTAGTTACCAAAATAGGTGTCGAGCAGATCAGGATGTTTATCTAACTTCAGGTTCCTGATAACCATTGTTTCAAAGTGCCGCACCAGGAAATCGGTCAGGTAAAACGTACCTGGTTCCTCGTTTGCGAGTTCAAGGAACTTCTCTTCACCCGCAAAAAAGCTGTAGCAGTGCGGGCCGGGTAGTCTCTCAAGCCGGTTGTCTTCAGCAATCAATTCGTCGATGGCGCCGCCTGTACCACAGTCGGCATAGCCGATCAGGATCTTGTTGTAACCTTTGCCGCGATTGTCGATGGCCGCCTTTAAACGGGCGGCTATCAGGCTGGGCCGATTATGTAGTTGTGCATCGAGGCACTGTACGTCGTAGTGATCCCACTCGTTCATCTCCTGCAGTGCGAACAGCTCCTTAGCGAGCGCGCCGCAGGCGATGACCAGTGTTTTCTCAGCCAACGTTCTTGCCTTCCAACTGCAGGAACCGTGAACCGGTTTCGGCTGCCTGGGCTGCATCACGACAGTAGGCATCAGCGCCGATGGCTGCGCCAAACTCCTCGTTGAGCGGTGCGCCGCCCACCATGACGATGTAATCATCGCGAATGCCCTGGCTGGACATTTCGTCAATCACCACCTTCATGTAAGGCATGGTTGTGGTGAGCAGTGCAGACATACCAAGGATGTCGGGTTTGTGTTCTTCGAGTGCCTGGAAGTACTCCTCAACAGAATTGTTGATGCCGATGTCGACGACTTCGAATCCGGCGCCTTCCATCATCATGCCGACCAGGTTTTTGCCGATGTCGTGAATGTCGCCCTTAACGGTGCCGATCACCATCTTGCCGATAGGCTTGGCGCCGGTCTCTGCAAGTAGTGGTCGGAGGATCTCCATGCCGCCTTTCATGGCGTTTGCTGCAAGGAGTACCTCGGGTACAAACAGGATGCCGTCGCGGAAGTCGACGCCGACAATCTGCATGCCGCCGACCAGTGCTTCGTTCAGCACCTTTTCAGCAGTCCAGCTTCGCGCCAGCAGGATTTCTGTACCTTCTACAATCTCGTCCCGCAGACCGTCATACAGGTCATCGTGCATCTGCTCGATGAGTTCGTTGTCGTTCAGCTCATTGAGGTCGATATCGTCTTCGTATTCTTCTTCACTCATCGCCACTACTCACAATCAGTAATCTTTATCCGGGAATGAGGCCTTGCGCAGCGCAATGTATTCATTGAGCGCCTCGTCGATGGCTTCATCCAGGGGTGGTGCCTCATATTCGTTCAGCATCTGTGGCCAGATTTTCGCTGCACGGGTCATGGCGTCTTCAGCGCCTTCTTCGTGCCACTGTTCGAAACTGTTGTTGTCCGCAATGTTGGAACGATAAAACGCGGTCTCAAAATTGCGTTGTGTGTGCGCTGCCCCCAGGAAGTGTGCACCGGGACCAATCTCGCGCATGGCATCCATTGCCTGGCCGTTTTCGGAGGTGTCTACGCCGCCAAGCAGGATGGCAATCATGTTGGCCTGGTCCGCATCCATGATGAACTTCTCGTAACCCATGGCAAGTCCACCTTCCAGCCAGCCGGCCGTATGCAGCATGAAATTCACGCCGGCCAATGCTGAGGTCTGTAATGTGTTTGCTGCCTCATACGCCGCCTGTGCATCTGGAATCTTGGACGCACAGAGTCCGCCACCACTGCGGAAAGGCACCTTGAGACGTCGTGCCAGTGCTGCTGCGCCGTAAATCACCAGGCTTGGTTCCGGGCCGCCAAATGTTGGTGCGCCAGACTGCATCGACAGCGCGCTGGCGAACGTACCAAATACAACAGGTGCGCCTGGTTTTACGCACTGGATGTACGCCATACCAGCGAGCGCTTCGGCAAGGATCTGCGTCAACGTGCCCGCCACTGAGACAGGCGACATTGCGCCTGCCAGGATAAATGGCGAGATCATCGTCGCCTGGTTGTTCTCAGCGTACACGGTTGCCGCACCGAGCATGGTGGCGTCAAACGTCATCGGCGAATTCGCGTTGATCAGGCTGGTCAGTACAGTGTTCTGCTGAACAAACTCTTCCCCGAATACAATGCCTGCCATTTTTACGGTGTCTTCAGCGCGCTCCGGATGGGTAACCGAACCCATGAAAGGCTTGTCGGAGTACTTGATATGACTGTAAATCATGTCGAAGTGCCGCTTGTTCACCGGCACATCAACGGGTTCACACACCGTGCCGCCGGAGTGGTGCAGGCCAGGGCTCATGTAGGCGAGTTTGACGAAGTTCTGGAAGTCTTCGAGGGTTGCGTAGCGCCTGCCTTCTTCGAGGTTACGTATAAAGGGAGGACCATAGGCCGGCACCAGCACTGTTCGATCGCCGCCGATAATGGTGCTGCGTGCAGCGTTGCGGGCATGCTGGGTATATTCTGATGGTGCTGTTTCCAGCAGCTTGCGACAGAGGCCGCGAGGGAAGCGGACACGCTCACCATCAACGTCTGCACCGGCATCCTTGAGCAGTGTCAGGGCCTGGTCAAATTCACGGAACTCGATACCGATTTCCTCGAGCACGGTTTCGGCGTTGTACTCGATAAGTTCGAGCGCTTCGTCGTTGAGGAGCTCAAAATAGGGGATCTTGCGCTCGATATATGTCGCAACATCGCTGCTTGCAGCCGACTGGCGTGCTGCGATGCGGGCGCTGCGACCGCCGCCGCGTTTTCTGCCTGCTCTTCCCATAAAATGACTTGGCCGAAAGTAAGATTCGTGAATCGGGCGCAGAGCACCCTCGGAGTGGCGAGGATTGTGAAACAGTTGGGTTTTGGCAGGTTGCAGATTAACGACAACGCGATGCGGAAAAGCGACAGTGCGGATATTCGTAACTTATTGATATGTAAATAGATGTGTATCATCTGCGCGGCATTTCGGGAGCGATTATGACCGACAAATTCAAGGTGGTTTTTACACCATCAGGGCATCGAGGCGAAGTAGAGGCGGGTACGACCGTGCTCGACGCTGCCCGTGCGCTGGGCGTAGACCTTGATTCTGTCTGTGGTGGGCGGGGCCTGTGCGGCCGCTGCCAGGTGACCTGCAGTGAGGGCGAGTTTCCCAAGTTTGGCTTCGCTTCCAGTGAACAGCACCTGTCAGCCTTTAATGAAGTTGAAACGCGCTACCACGAAAAGCTGAAACCGATGGCCCCGGGGCGAAGGCTTGGCTGCCAGGCCCGTATCAATGAAAACGTGGTGATCGATGTGCCGCGCGAGAGCCAGGTTCACCAGCAGGTGGTGCGCAAGGAAGTTGATGCCCGTGATATCGAACTCGATCCTGTCTACCAACTCTATGCAGTGCAGGTCCCCGAGCCGGATATGGATAACCCGAAAGGTGACCTGGAACGGTTGATTGAAGAGTTAAATGCTGCGTGGGATCTGTCTGTTGAGAGTGCTGATCCCTCGCTGATGAACAGCCTGCAGGTAACACTGCGACAGGAAAAATGGTTCGTCACGGTGGCAGTTCGACACGGCGCGGAGATAGTGGGCGTATGGCCAGGGCTCTGTGGTGCTATCTATGGTGTGGCAATTGATGTCGGCTCGACCACGGTTGCGGCCAATCTGTGCAACCTAAAAACAGGTGAGGTGGTTGAAAGCGGCAGCCTGATGAACCCGCAGATCCGCTTTGGTGAAGACCTGATGAGCCGCGTTTCCTACGTGATGATGCACCCGGAGGATGCGGGAGAGCTGACCCGCGTAATCCAGGAAGCGATCAACGAACTCATCCAGGAAGTCGCGGGCAGGGCAGAAGTGGGCCTCGATGCAATCCTCGATGTTGTGCTGGTTGCCAACCCGGTGATGCATCACATTCTGCTCGGGATATCACCGGTTGAACTCGGCGGTGCGCCGTTTGCACTGGCCGTGTCTGATGCTGTTGATATGAGAGCAGGTGAGTTAAATCTCGCGCACCTGCCCGCCGCAGCGCGCGTACACGTGTTGCCATGTATTGCCGGGCACGTTGGTGCCGATGCAGCAGGTATGGTGCTGTCTGAAGCGCCGCAATCCAGGCCGGAGGTGTCACTGCTGGTGGATGTTGGTACCAATGCCGAGATCGTCCTCGGTAACAACCAGCGTCTGCTTGCCTGCTCGAGTCCAACCGGACCGGCTTTTGAGGGTGCCCAGATCAGTTGCGGCCAGCGGGCCGCGCCCGGTGCAATCGAGCGAGTGCGGATCGACCCTGCCACCCGCAAGGCCAGGTTCAAGGTGATTGGCTCGGATGCCTGGTCTGATGATCCGGGTTTTGATCATGCGGTCACAGGTATCTGCGGGTCCGGTATTATCGAGGTGATTGCCGAGATGTATCTCGCTGGGATTATCACCACCGATGGCGTGATCAATGGTGCCCTTGCGGCACAGTGCCCTGAGATCGTCAGTGATGACCGTACCTTTTCATACATACTGCACGATGGAGAGAGGCAGGTACGCGTCACGCAAAATGATGTTCGCCAGATCCAGCTTGCCAAGGCCGCGCTGTATGCCGGTGTGAAACTGCTGATGCAGCACTTTGGTGTCGATCATGTTGATCGAATCAGGCTTGCCGGCGCGTTTGGCAGCCAGATTGATGTCACGCGGGCGATGGCGATTGGGCTGATCCCGGATTGCGAATTGAGCGAAGTCTCGAGTGCTGGAAACGCTGCCGGGACCGGCGCGCGCATTGCGCTCCTGTCAGGTCAGTCCCGCCAAGATATCCAGCAGACCGTGCGACAGATAGAGAAGATTGAAACCGCAACAGAGGCAGACTTCCAGGCGCTGTTTGTCGAAGCGATGGCGTTCCCCAACGGGAGCGATCCTTTTCCGCACCTGTTTACACACTTTGATAAGCCGCCGGTGATAGAAACTTCACAAGATGCCCCTACAGCCAGAAAACGTCGTAACAGAAGACGTGGGTAGACCGAGTATCAAGCTATGAAAAAAGTATCGTTTACGTCGATGGACGAAGGGACCAGGGAAGACTACGACCTGGTCTTTGAGGTAGAAGACGAAAACATTGCCGCGCAGGCGGACCGGGTGATGACCTGGCTTGACATGATGGACGTCGAAACCGTTTACGGCGTCACGCGCCTTGGTCATGCACTGCAATCAGCAACTCGCGCTGAAGCGGACGGTGCGGATGAAGAGACAATCGTGTGTGCACTCCTGCATGACATCGGTGACATCATCGCACCTGCCAACCACTCACAGGCTGCAGCAGCTTTGCTGAAGCCCTATGTGAGCGAAAAAAACGCCTGGGTGATTGAACATCACGGTCTGTTCCAGGGTTATTACTACTTCCATCACTTTGACAAGGATCCAAATACACGGGACCGGTACAAGGATCATCCCTACTACCAGGACTGTGTGGATTTCTGTGAGCGTTGGGACCAGTGTTCGTTTGACCCTGATTACCCCACAAAGCCGCTCAGCTACTTTGAACCGATGGTGCGAAGGCTGTTTGCAAAACAGCCGGCTGAGTTTGTTTAGCGTTTGTGTTGGTTGAGGCTTTCTAGAGAGAAAAAAGAACCATGAAGTATTCTGCGTTTGGCCTGTTCTGGCATGGCCTGACTCATCATGAAAACTGGCAACGTGCCTGGCGCAATCCGCAGCCGAAAGATCACTATGACGTGATTATTGTGGGCGGTGGTGGCCACGGCCTCGCGACTGCGTACTACCTGGCTAGCGAGTTCGGCGTAAAGAACGTTGCGGTCATCGAAAAGGGTTACCTCGGCGGTGGTAACACCGGTCGCAACACCACCATCGTGCGCTCCAACTACCTCTGGGATGAAGCCGCACATCTGTATGAACATTCCATGAAACTCTGGGAAGGGCTCTCACAGCGTCTCAACTACAACGTCATGTTTTCCCAGCGCGGTGTGATGAACCTTGGCCACACGCTGCAGGATATGCGCGATATCGAGCGACGGGTCAGCGCAAACCGACTTAACGGTATCGATGGTGAAATGATCGGCGTCGAGGAGATCCGCAAGATTGTGCCGATCCTTAACTGCTCAAAGGAGGCACGTTATCCAGTGCTTGGCGCTTCCTGGCAGCCTCGCGGCGGTGTTGCCCGGCATGACGCGGTTGCCTGGGGATTTGCTCGCGGTGCAGATCAGCACGGCGTTGATCTGATCCAGGAATGTGAAGTGAATGGCTTTGAGATCGAAGACAACACGGTGGTGGGTGTAAAGACTTCCCGCTACGGCACGATACGTGCGGGCAAGGTCGGCTGTGTCACGGCGGGCTCAAGCGGCGTAATGGCAGGTTATGCCGGTTTTGAGCTGCCGATTGAATCACACCCGCTGCAGGCACTGGTGTCAGAGCCGATCAAACCTGTGCTGCATACCGTTGTCATGTCCAACCAGGTGCATGGCTATATCAGCCAGTCGGACAAAGGTGACCTGGTGATTGGTGCGGGCATTGATTCCTACACCGGGTATGGCCAGCGAGGGTCCTACAGCACAATTGAACACACGCTGTCGGCCATCGTTGAAATGTTCCCGATGTTCTCACGCGTGCAGATGAACAGGCAGTGGGGCGGCATTGTTGATACCGCACCGGACGCCTGCCCGATTATCGGTGAGAGCCCTGTGAGAAACCTCTTTTTCAACTGCGGCTGGGGTACAGGCGGCTTCAAGGCAACACCCGGTTCTGGTCATGTGTTTGCGGCTTCTCTTGCTGGTAACGACATGCATCCGCTAGCCAAACCTTTTGGCCTGGAACGATTTTACAGTGGTGCGCTGATCGATGAGCACGGCGCTGCGGGGGTAGCTCACTAATGTTACGTATTTACTGTCCCTACTGCGCGGAGTACCGCGAAGAAACTGAGTTTCACTACGCCGGCCAGGCACATATCGCGAGGCCGGATGACCCGGATAACCGCACCGACCAGGAGTGGGGTGACTATCTCTACTTCCGCAAAAACCCCAGAGGCCCGCACATGGAGATGTGGGTTCATACGGCCGGGTGCAGGAAATATTTCAACGCGGTGCGCGACACCGTGACCTACCAGATAAAGGAAACCTATCGTATTGGTGAGCAGCCGAAGACGATGGGAGGTGAAGCATGAGCACCTTTCCGAATCAGCCCAACCGTGTAAATGGCGGCAGGGTTATCAACTATGATCGCGCCATCACCTTCCAGTTTAATGACCGTGAGATCCACGGGTATGAAGGCGATACGGTCGCCTCTGCACTGTTGGCTAGCGGCATGCCTATCGTAGGCCGCAGTTACAAGTACGGTCGGCCTCGCGGTATTGTCGCCGCAGGTGCCGAGGAGCCCAACGCCATCCTGCAGGTTGGCAGCGGTGAGGCAACCCAGGTACCGAATGTTAAGGCCACCCAGCAAGAGATTTATCCTGGCCTTGTGTGTCATAGCACCAATGGCTGGCCGAATGTTGAAACCGACGTCATGGGACTGTTCGGCAAGCTGACCTCACGCTTTATGCCGGCGGGGTTCTACTACAAGACATTCATGTTCCCGGCTTTTCTGTGGGATTTTTACGAAAGCATGATCAGGAAGGCGGCAGGACTTGGTCGATCACCTGAAGTGCCTGATCCCGATACCTATGATCATCTCAATCATCATGCCGATATTGTGATCGTCGGCGCAGGGCCCGCCGGTCTTATGGCAGCGAAAGCAGCCGCAGGATCTGCGGCACGGGTGATGTTGATCGATGAAGGTGCGCATGCTGGTGGCAGCCTGCTGAGCGACAGCCAACAGTTGAACGGCGACGCTGCAGAGACCTGGATTCGAGAAACACTTGCAGAACTTGAAGCAGCCCCGAACGTCACCGTGCTGCAGCGAACAGCAGTGGTTGGTTACCACGATCACAACTATCTCGTTGCCCATGAAAAGCGCTCGGATCACCTTGGTGAAAGCTGCGAGGTGCACTCGCGTCAGCGGTTACATGCGATCCGGGCGGAGCAGGTGATCCTCGCCACCGGCGCACAGGAACGCCCACTGGTCTATGGCACCAATGATCTGCCTGGCTGTATGCAGGCCCATGCGGTGAAAACCTACATCCGTCGGTATGGCGTTGTGCCCGGCGAAAAGCTCGTCCTGACGACCACCAACGATGCAGCCTGGGATACGGCATTTGCCTGGCATGATGCTGGACGCGAGGTTGTTGCGATTGTTGATACACGCCCTGCGCCCGGCAGCGATGTGCTGGCTGAAGCGGGAACACGTGGCATTCGGGTGATGACGGCGAGTGCCGTCATCGAAGCGCGGGGTTCAAAATGTGTTCGCGAAGCGGTGATTGCAGCGATCGAAGATGAAAGTGTCGTCGGTCGCAGCCAGCGATTGCGCTGCGACGTGATCGCTTCTTCCGGCGGCTGGAGCCCGCTTGTACATCTCACCTGCCATACCGGCACCAAACCTGTCTGGCGAGATGAGATTTCTGCATTTGTACCTGGGGAAACCCGTGATCAACAGCATCGCGTGGGCGGTATTGCCGGTGTCTATTCACTGCCTGAGGTTTTTACTGGGAGTATTGCTGCAGTGAACGAGTCTCTGCAAAGGCTCGATATGCCCCCTGTCAACGTGTCAGCCCCTGCGGCAGATACCCGCGCCGAGGCGAGCGCGCAGCCATTGTTCCTGGTGCCCCATCACAAAGCCGTCAGCAGGGCACCTAAGCAGTTTGTCGACTTTCAGCTTGATGTCTCCGCCGCTGATATCCAGCTTGCTGGCCGTGAGGGTTTTGAGAGCATCGAACATGTAAAACGATATACCGCACTCGGCTTTGGTACTGACCAGGGCAAACTGAGTAACGTGAACGGCGCGGCGATTGCAGCGGCATCGCAGGGGCGTGAGATTGCCGAGGTTGGCACCACCATGTTCCGGCCGAACTATACGCCGGTGACTTTCGGCGCGATTGCCGGTCGACATGCTGACCAGCTGTTTGATCCGATCCGCTACACCGCAATCCAGTCCTGGCATGAATCGCAGGGTGCGGAGTTTGAAGATGTGGGCCAGTGGAAACGGCCATGGTATTTCCCGAAAACGGGTGAGGACCTTGAAGCCGCTGTAAGAAGAGAGTGCCTCGCGGTAAGAAACAGCCTCGGTATCCTGGATGCCTCCACACTGGGGAAAATTGATATCCAGGGGCCAGATGCACGGGAGTTTATGAATCGCGTTTACACCAACGCCTGGAAGAAGCTCCCGGTTGGTCAGTGTCGTTATGGCCTCATGTGCGGTGAAGATGGCATGGTAATGGATGACGGTGTAACAGCGTGCCTCGCCGAAGATCACTTCCTGATGCACACCACCACCGGCGGCGCAGCACGTATCCTTGAGTGGCTTGAACTCTGGCACCAGACCGAATGGCCTGAACTTAATGTGTTCTTCAACAGCGTCACCGATCACTGGGTCACGGCGAGTATCTCAGGGCCCAACGCAAGAAAACTGCTCGCCGAGCTGACAGATCTTGAACTCTCGAACGAGTCCTTTCCGTTTATGCATTTTCGACAGGCTGATGTGGCGGGTATCCCTGCACGCATATTCCGGGTGTCGTTTACCGGAGAGCTCACCTATGAAATCAACGTGCAGGCAGGTTTCGGGCTGCAGCTCTGGAATGCGTTGATCGAGGCAGGTGAGAAATACGACATCACACCGTTTGGCACAGAGACCATGCACGTACTGCGTGCTGAAAAAGGTTTCATCATTGTTGGCCAGGATACTGATGGCTCGATAACACCGGACGATCTCGGCATGAGCTGGGCCATCGCGAAAAAGAAACCCTTTAGCTTTCTCGGCAAACGCGGCATGAACCGCGAAGACTGCCTGCGTGAGGACCGTAAGCAACTGGTGGGTCTGCTGCCGGATGATGAGAACGTGGTGCTCAAAGAAGGCAGCCAGCTTGTATTTGATAAGGACGCACCCACGCCGGTGCCGATGGTTGGTCACGTCACGTCCAGCTACTACAGCGCGACACTTGAACGCGGCTTTGCCCTGGCGCTGGTTAAAGGTGGCCGTCAGCGCATGGGTGACGCGATTTACATCCCCGAACTCGAGGGAATGAGAACGGCAACTATCTGCGAGCCGATCTTCTACGACAAGGAAGGAGAGCGTCAAAATGTCGAATAGCAATTCGAGTAGCTATCTTGTTGTAAACCAGTGGGCGACAAGCGAACCGCGTTCGCCGTTGGCGGATGTCGACAAGTCTTCTGGCGGGACAGGTGAAGGCCTGATTCTCAGGGAACACACCGGGTTTGGTTACCTTGTCCTGCGCGGTAGTGATGCACACGCAGGTGCCGTGCAGCAGCACCTTGGCCTGGCACTGCCGATTGAACCCATGAAGGCAGTCGTCGCCGGTGAGCGTTGTATTCGCTGGATATCGCCTGACGAGTGGTTGATCACGGTACCCGCTGCGGAAACGGCTAGTGTTGAAGCAGCGCTGCGAAACAACCTTGGGAGTGATGCTGCCGTGGTGGATAACTCCGGCGGCTTTGCGACCATCCAACTGAGCGGTGAGGCGGGCGAACTCGTCATTCGGAAGTCAACCGGCTATGACATCCATGAACGTAACTTCCCGCCGGGCAAAGTTGTGACCACGACGTTTGCGCAGGCCCAGTGCGTGATGCGGCGCCTTGAAGATCACTCCTTTGAACTGATCGTTCGTCGCAGTTTTGCCGATTACATCTGGCGCTGGTTGCGGGATGCCGCAACAGAATACGGCTTCAGCGTAGAAACCGTTTGATTGATCAAAATGCCGCAGGGAAAGCGGTTACCTGAATTCTTCCTGTTTCGGCAATCTGTGAAATGCCCATGCGGCAGCAGCGCCGATCACTGACACCACCAGTAGCATGATGAACATGTGCTGGAATCCGGCCAGGCCGGGGTTGCTGTCGATCAGGTAACCTGCGACGGCGGCAACGTAAACGTCCGGCGTGTAACCCAGTACCGAAACTACGCCTGTTGCGGTGCCTGTCACCGCAAGCGGGATACGACCTTCCTGGAACAGTGCAAAGTAAAGACCGCGCAGCCCGTAAATGGCGATGCAGGTAACAATCGTGTTCAGGAGGATGATGGTGAATGTACCCATCGCCTCGCCAGTGAAGGCAAAGAAAGCATGGCTCATGATCAGCATGATGAAACAGGCCAGCGTCATGCGTGAGATACCGAAGCGATCACCGAGCAAGCCCAGTACCAGCGCCGCGATCGGCCGAGCCCATGCACCCACGGTCACCAGTTGGGCAGCTTCTATCTCATCAATGCCGTGTCCGCGTACGGCAAACAGGGCGTACTGATCGAACGCTTTGTAACTGGTGTAGGCACAGACGATCACCAGCGTCTGCAACCAGACAGCCGGTATTCGGATCACGGTCCAGAAGTTCTGCAGGATCGGTGGATG
This sequence comes from Pseudomonadales bacterium, assembly GCA_963921285.3. Taxonomy (GTDB): domain Bacteria; phylum Pseudomonadota; class Gammaproteobacteria; order Pseudomonadales; family Azotimanducaceae; genus UBA9659. Next base: position 1,435,213 of record CAWUFD020000015.1, on the reverse strand, counting down.
TCCTGCCGGTGATCCCTCAGGCAATCCGCGCAACGTGAACCACACAACGATCCCCGTCAATATGGTTACTGCCGTGTAGCCGTAGATCACTTCTCTCAATGCAGCTTCTTTTTCCTGCATGGTTGCTGCGTCATAACCGTCAGGGAAAGCGATCGCAAAAATAAACACGCCAACCGATGCGAGCACCGCTGCAAGCAATCCGCGTCCGCCATCAAGCAGGCCGTAGGCACGACCCTGTTCATCAACGCCGCCCCAGGCGCGGGTTGCCTTGATGAGTGCGGCCCAGAACAGCAGGATGGTGGTCAGGCCAAAGAACCCCCAGATAAACATGACGCCGTAATAGCCGGGGAAGGTAGCGAGGTAGATGCCACCGAGTGCTGTGATCCACAGGGACACGGCAAGCAGTTTCCTCGCAGGGAAACGATCTGCGAGCGGACCACCAAAAAAATACGCCGCCATGGCGACGATGCCATAAGCGCCCTGCGCAATACCCAGTTCTGTTGCTGAGAGCCCAAAAACTTCCAGCACCGTGGGTCTAAAGAAACGCGTGACGTGATAGGGAAGGGTGAAGATGGCTTCACCCGCGACGATCAATGAAACAATAATGACCCAGCGCTGCAGGGGCGATATCGGCATGTGTTGTTCTTGTTTTGTGTTACGGCACGCCGGGTCATACCCTGGCGTCAGTGATCACCGTAACACGATTCATGCATCGATACCCGGGCAGATAGTCCGCCAGCGCGTAGTGCTGGGTAATGCGGTTGTCCCACATTGCGACTGAGCCGTTCTTCCAGCGATAGCGCACCTGGTGCTCGGGTTGGTCGATATGTGCGTAGAGATACGCCAGCAGTCGATCACTTTCTGCCTTCAGCATGCCGACGATATGCATGGTGAAAGACCGGTTCACGTTGAGATATTTTGTTCCCGTCACCGGGTGAACGCCGATGACCGGATGCACCCAGGACCCATTGTCGTTCAGGCCTTCGTTCATGGCGGCAATGTTGTTGTCCGCGCCGAGGTAGTCATTCCTGAACGTGCCGATGTCATGTACAGCACTCAGCCCTTCGAGCATCGCCTGCATGGAAGGGTCGAGCCGATTGTAGGCAACCGACATGCTCGCCCAGAGCGTGTCACCGCCGGTCTCGGGCACGGACAGTGCATGCAGGATGGAAAGGAACGGCGGTTCTTCCCGGAAGGTCAGGTCCTTGTGCCAGTCGTTTGTATCGGGTGGGCGATCCCCATCATTTTCCAGCACGGTGATGGCCGGGATCTCCGGATGATTCTGGTAAACGGGATGCGGAATATCGAGTTCGCCAAACAGCTCACCCAGTTTCAGGTGTTCGGCTGGCGTGAACTGCTGGTTCTGGAAGAACAGCACCTGGTGCTCCATGAGGGCAGCATGAATATCATCAACCATCGCGCTGGTTGCGCCTGATAGATCGAGGTCAACCACGGCACCCAGTGCCGGTGTGAGTCTGTCTATTGATAGGGCCATCTGGTGTTCCCCGATTACCTTGGTTGATTGCGCGCCGTATTCTAATAGAAGGATTTTTGGCGAAGGAATCCCCCTTGATCCAGCGCGGCGCTGGGAGGCAGGAATGGCGTCGTTCTCAAGCAAAATGGTGTTTTACAGCGCCATGTTTCTTGCCCACAATCTTTGCAAAACCATAAGAAGTTTTGATACATGGCAAGACGTCCCAGTGCCCGCCAGGCCAAGCTGAAAGAGCGCAAGGCCGCACTCGCAGAAGAGAAAAAGCCGGTCCATGCTGGTGAGCGAGGTGGGCAGTACCGTCCATTGTCAGATGCTGATGCTGAGACGGTAGTTGAGGCGACCTACCAGCTGCTGGAAGAAGTCGGTTTTGCAGATGCGACGCAGCACTGCATTGATGCCTGCGTTGCGGTTGGTGCGGAGTATGGTGAAGACGGTCGTCTGCGGTTTCCTCGCTCGGTGATCGAGTGGACCCTTCAGAACTGCCAGCGCAATGTGACGTTATATGGGCAGGACCCTAAGTACGATCTGGACCTGACTGGTTCACGGGTTCATTTCTCCACCGCAGGTGCGGCGGTCATGGTGGTAGATCCCGAAACGGGAGATTACCGCCAGTCAGAAGCGCTCGATCTTTATAACATGGCGCGGGTCGCAAACCGCTGCGAGCATATTCATATGTTCCAGCGCACCTGCGTGTTGCGGGACATCGAAGATAACCGCGCCATGGACATCAACACGGCCTACAACTGCGCCATGGGTACCACCAAGCATGTCGGCTGCAGTTGGACGGATGCGTCGCACCTCGAAGACACACTGCAGATGCTGCATATGATTGCAGGCAGTGAAGAGGCCTGGCGCGCGCGGCCGTTCATGAGTATCTCCTGCTGCCATGTTGTGCCTCCAATGAAATTCACGGAGGAGGCACTTAACTGCCTGCGTGTCGCTGTGGAAGGCGGTATGCCCGTATTGCTTCTGTCGGCCGGCCAGTCAGGCGCCACCGCGCCCGCCTGTCTCGCCGGCGCCGTTGCAGAAGGCTGGGCGGAATGTCTTGGTGGCCTTGTTTACGTCAACGCCATTACACCTGGCGCACCTGCAATTATTGGCACCTGGCCCTTTGTCTCCGACCTTCGAACTGGCGCGATGAGTGGTGGTTCTCCCGAACAGGCACTGCTGTCAGCTGCCTGCGCGCAGCTTGGCCTGATGTTTGACCTGCCAACCTCAACCGCATGTGGCATGACGGATTCGAAAGTACCTGATTACCAGGCGGGTGCCGAAAGAGCCTATACACTCAATTGTGCTGCCACGTCTGGCGCCAACATTATTTACGAGAGTGCGGGCATGTATGCGAGCCTCCTCGGCACCTGTCCGGAATCGCTGTTCCTTGATAACGATGTGCTGGGTGCGGTGATGCGGATCACCCGTGGTATCGAGGTGAACGAAAAGACGCTCAGCCTGGACGTCATCAAGGACGTATGTTTCGAGAACAAGGGTCACTACCTGGGTTCAGACCAGACGCTCGAGGTCATGCAGACGGAATATATCTACCCTGACCTCGGCGATCGTCTCAGTCCGGACGACTGGAATGACGCCCAGCGCCCTGATCCGGTGAAACTGGCGATCCAGAAAACCCGTGACCTGCTGGCGACGGATTACCCCGGCCATGTCAGTGACGAGGTGGATCGAGCGATCCGCGAAAAATTCCCCATCTTCCTGTCGCGTGAAGCGATCGGCCGTAACCCGTAAGCAGCCATGAGCGTAATGAAGAAGGCACGCGGCTGTCGTGCAAGTAATACTGCGATCTGGCACGGTGCCAGGTTCGTGTTCATATAAAAAGCTAGTAGAGATTCAAAGTGTTAAGTCATGCCCGCGTTGTCATTATTGGCGGAGGTTCCCTCGGGGTTAACCTTCTTTATCACCTTACAAAGGAAGGCTGGACCGACTGCCTCCTGGTAGAAAAAGGTGAACTCACCAGTGGTTCCACCTGGCACGCTGCGGGTTTATGTTCCAACTTCATTGGCAACATGACGGTGGCGCAGATCCATGAGTACACCATCAAGTTGTACAACGAGATCCTGCCTGAAGAAACCGGTGATCCGTCTGTCTTTCACCAGACCGGCAGCGTTCGAATCGGGTATTCGAAAGTTGAAGAAGAGTGGTTCCGCAATCTGGAGAGTCGCGCAAAAAACGTAGGTTGTGAATTCAACCTGATCAGCCGGCAGGAAGCCGAGCAGCTTCATCCGTTTGTGGATTTCAGCAAGGCAAGGGTGATTGCCAGTACACCCAATGACGGTCACGTCGACCCAACCTCTGTTGTGATGCCGTTGTCATCGCTGGCAAGCAAAGCGGGTGCAACCCTGTCACGGTTCAACCGGGTCATTGAGATCAACAACCTGCCGAGCGGTGAGTGGGAAGTGGTGACGGAAAAAGGCACCGTGATTGCCGAGCACGTCGTTAACGCCGCCGGTTGTTTTGCCGTGGAAGTCGGGGCCATGGTGGGCGCGCATATCCCGCTCGTGAATCTGGAACACCAGTACCTTGTGACAGAACCACACCCGGATGTTGAAGCGCTGGATTTTGAACTGCCTGTCGTACGTGAATCAGACTGTTCTTCGTACCTGCGCCAGGAAGGTAAGGGATTCCTGGTGGGTCCCTACGAAACGTGGGGGGCAAAAACCTGGGCGCTGGATGGTATGGACTGGGCCTTTGACCGTGAACTCTTCGATGCAGACCTCGAACGCTTGATGCCTTTCCTCGATCGATGCATGGACCTGATGCCGCCTTTCCGTGACACGGGTATCCGAACTGTCATAAATGGTCCCATCACCCATACGCCGGATGACAATATCCTGGCAGGCCCCCAGGCCGGCCTGCGCAACTTCTGGAACCTGTGTGGTGCCAGTATCGGTATCGCACAAGGCGGTATCGGCAAGTTCATGGCGCAGTGGATGGTGCACGGCCAAACCGAGATCAACATGGCACCGCTCGACTGTCGGCGCTTTGGTGACTGGGCAGATAAGGATTACTGCGTTACCAAGGCTATCGAGTCTTACGAGGCGATGTACCAGCCAACTGCGCCCAACGACAACCGGCCGCATGGCAGACCGAAACGTGTCAGTCCGCTTTATGGTCGTTTGACGCAGAAAGGGGCGGTTCACAATGTTGTGCAGGGCTATGAGAAAGTCATGTGGATGACAACGCCTGAAGTGCGTGGCGAGACACTGTCCTGGTCGCATAGCGAAGCGCAGCCTGTTGTTGAGCAGGAGTGCAAAGCTGTCCATGAACAGGCCGGCATCATCGATATTTCTGGCGCATCCAAGTACGAGGTGAAAGGCCCGGATGCGATGAAATTTATCGATCATCTTTCCTGCAACAAGCTGCCGGGTCGTGATGGCCGCATGGCGCTCAGCCTGTTTCACCTGCCAAATGGCGGCATCATGAGTGATATGTCGATCACGCGAATTGCCGAAGATCACCTGTATCTCTTCTCGGCCATTGGCTCCGAGCATAAGGATCTGCACTGGATGCAGATGAACATGGATGGCTTTGATGTCAGCATCGAAAACGTTACTGACGAGATTGCCGGGGTGCTGCTGACAGGCCCGGCGTCAAGGGACATCCTGCAACAGATCACACCTGATGACCTGTCGACGAAGGCCTTCCCGTGGCTGCGTTACAAGGAAATGCAGCTCGACAGTGCAAAGGTGCGTGTTATGCGGGTCTCTTACGCAGGCGAGCTCGGCTACGAGCTGCACATGCCACGTTACCAGTTGCTGTCCATCTATGACTCGCTGATGCGCGTTGGTGCTGAATATGGTCTGCGCGATTTTGGTGGCTACGCGTTCAACTCGCTGCGACTCGAAAAAGCCTACCGTGCTTACGGTGGTGAGTTCACTGAAGAGATCAGTGGGCTGGAAGCGGGTATGGATCGATTTATTGACCTGTCGCGAGAATTCATCGGTCGGGATAACCTCGCTGCGAGGCAAGAGAACGGCTACAACATCGAGCTTGCCTACCTCGTGTTCGACGATGATGTGCCCTGCGAGTGCAGCGGCAATGAGGCTGTCTACGCAGGTGAAGAATTGATTGGGCTGACCACAGGTGGCGCGTTTGGATACCGTGTTGGCAAGAGTCTCGCCTTTGCGTACCTGCGCCCGGACACCATAGAGGAGGTTGCTGCCGTCACGGTGCATACTTCACTCGGCGTAAGGCATGCACATATAGAGATGGATGCAGCCTACGATCCAACCAACGAGAGGTTACGCGCATGAGTGATCTGCCAGCACGAGCTGATGTCGTCATCATAGGCGGCGGCATAGAAGGTTGTTCCATTGCTTATCACCTGGCAAAGCGCGGCGTAACTGATGTTGTGCTGCTTGAACGTAAGCAGTTGACCTGCGGGACAACGTGGCACGCCGCAGGGCTGGTAAGCCAGTTATGGCCAACACCAACACTGACGGGTCTCGCCAAGTATGGTCATGAGCTTTTTGACAGTCTTGAAGAAGAAACCGGCCAGGCAACCGGCTACCGCCGTATCGGCAGCCTGTCGCTCGCGAGGACCGAGGAACGGCTGGAAGAACTGCGCCGCACGGCAACGATGGCTGGTGTGTTTGGCGTGGAATCCGAGTTCATTGATATCCCGACGCTGATAGATATTTATCCTGAAATGGACCCAACAGGTGTGCTGGGTGCGATGTACATCGAAAAAGATGGGCAGACCAATCCCATCGATACCACCCAGGCGCTTGCCAAGGGTGCCCGCAACCGCGGTGTACGTATCGTTGAGAACTGTAAGGTTACTTCCATTGAAAGTGACGGCACGCGTGTGACGGGTGTTGAAACAGACAGCGGATCCATCACTGCTGACAAGGTGATCCTGGCAGCTGGCCTCTGGTCACGTGACATTGCCAAACCGCTTGGTATTGAACTGCCGCTATACACCTGTGAACACTTTTACGTAGTGACCGAGGATATGCCGGGCCTGACCAAGCGCCCGGTAACGAGAGACTTTGATAAAGGCATCTACTTCAAGGAAGACGCCGGCAAGATGCTGGTCGGCTGGTTTGAGCACAATGCAAAAGGCTGCCCGATGTCCCGCATCCACGAGGACTTTTGCTTTGATGAGTTTGAAGTCGACATGGAACATATCGAGCCTTATCTCATGGCCGGTATTGAAACCATGCCGATCCTCGGTGAAACGGGCATCCGCACTTTCTTCAACGGTCCCGAGAGTTTCACCAGCGATAACCTGCACCTGCTGGGTCCAACACCGGAGCTCGGCGACTTCTATGTTGCCTGCGGTATGAACTCAAAAGGCATCGGTGCCGGTGCGGGTGTTGGCAAGATCATGGCCGACTGGATCATCGACGGCTATCCGTCCGGCGATATCTGGGAATGTGATGTCAGACGCAGCCATCCCGTGCAGCGCAGCCAGCAGTTTGTTGAAGAGAGAATCCCTGAAGCGCTCGGCCACACCTACGATATGCACTGGCCTTTCTACCAGTACACGACCGCACGTAACCTGATGGTGTCTCCACTGCACGAAACCCTTAGGGAGCAGGGCGCCTGTTTTGGTGAAGTTGGCGGCTATGAACGCGCCAACTGGTTTGCACGTGATGGTGCACAAGCGAAGTACGAGTACAGCTACAAGAAGCAGAACTGGTTTGATTTCCACGCCGCCGAACATCTGGCTGTTCGCGAAAGTGTCGGCATGTTTGATATGTCGTCCTTCGCCAAGTTCGAGGTGGCCGGGGCTGGTGCGGAAGATGCGCTGCACTATATCGCCGCTGCCGATATCCATGTGCCGGTTGGCGACGTGGTCTATACACAGTTTCTGGATGAACGAGGCGGCATCAATGCGGACCTGTCGATTGCAAAGCTTGCCGCGGACCGATTCTGGGTAATTACCTCTATCGGCTCCTATAACCGCGACTGGTGGCACCTGAAGAAGCTGCTGCCAGCCGGTGTTGAGATGACAGATGTCAGCCAGGACTATGCCTGTCTGTCATTGCAGGGGCCGAATGCGCGGGCAGTGCTTGCCGCTGTTGCAGAAGGCGATATTGGCGCTGAGTCGTTCGCTTTTGGTACTGGCATGTTTGTGCCTTTAGCTGGCACCCAGTGCTGGGTGCAGCGTCTGTCCTATGTGGGCGAACTTGGTTTTGAGATATTCATTCCTGCTGCGTCAGCTGTTGCTGTCTACACAGCGTTAATGCAGGCCGGCAAGTCATTTGAGATATGCAACGCGGGTATGCACACCTTGAACAGCATGCGCCTGGAAAAAGGCTTCCGGCACTGGGGACACGACATTGGTGCGGAAGACAATCTCGTGCAGGCGGGTTTGTCGTTTGTGGCAAAACCGGACGCGGGAAACTTTATTGGCCGGGATGCATTTGTTGCCCAGAAAGCAGCCGGGATCCCCGACAGGCGCCTTGTACAGTTCCTGCTCGAAGATCCGGAGCCACTGCTTTACCACAACGAAGCGATTGTCATGAATGGTGAGCCCTGCGGTTACCTGACTTCAGGTATGTACGCGCACTCGCTTGGCGCTGCGATGGGTATGGGCTTTGTGAACGTGCCTGGACTTAAAGCTGGTGCGATTAGCGATGCGAGTTTTGAGATAGAAGTGGCGGGTACAAGGCACGCTGCTAAAGCCTCTCTCAAGGCCTTCTATGATCCGGGTGGCGAAAGGATGCGCGTTTAGGGAGAATCATTGCGGACAAGGCAGACCCTGGAGGACGAGTGATTGACCTGGCACTGGGTGCTTATGAGAGCACCATACTTTCCCTTGGCGTGTTAGCAACGCTGCTCCTGGTGCAGCTGCTGATTGCCGATGTACTTGGCATCGTTCGCGGTCACACGCCGGGAACCCCCGTAGCAGCGAGTCACGACGACCTGCTGTTTCGCGCAACACGCACAGTAGCCAATACAAACGAGAGCATCGCGATCTTCATTGTGCTGGTGCTCTTCAATATCCTGTCAGGTGGTGATCCCTCCTGGACGGCGTACCTTGCCTGGACATACGTTGGTGCACGCGGCCTCTACGCGATCTGCTATTACAGTAATCTGCAGATACCAAGGTCGGTGGTGTTTGGCGCGTCGCTGATCGCGCTGCTTGGTTTGCTGATCAATGGTTTTCTTGCCTGACCGATTAACTCATCAGGCAAGATCAGACTTTCTATAAATGGGGGCGTGCTTTGAACCTGCTGGATAACAAAAACCTCAGATGGAAACACTTCACGGGCAACGATAGGTTTGACTACCACATCGACTACTCATCGACGCTGCTCAGCGCCAGGGATGACGGTCATGTTGACCTGCTGTATCGCTGGGCGCCAAATGCTTACTGCCATTTTCACAGACATACCTGCCACATTGCTTCGACGGTGCTGGAAGGCGAACTGCACGTGATCGATATGGATCTTGAGACAGGTAAAGAAATTGGGCGGAGAGTGCGTCAGCCTGGCGATTACTCATCGAAGGGACCGGGCGATATTCATATGGAAATGGGTGGACCAGCGGGCACGCTTGTATTGTTCAATCTGTTCACCACGGACGGCAACCTGGCGGAAACGCTGGCAAAAGACGGCTCGGTAATCGGGGTATCAACACTCGATCAGATCCTCAGGGGTAAGCAGTCCAGACAACAATAGCTCATGAACTTCACCGTCAAACGGGTTGAGTTGCTGCCTGACATTTCCGGGCTTCTTGTCGAGAGCCGGATAGAGGGCTTTCGTTTTTTGGAGCGACTGGTTGCCGATTACCAATCTGGCGCCAATCGTTTTGATCAACCCGGAGAGTGTCTCTTTGCTGTGTTTGCAGATGATGATTGTGTGGCGATTGGCGGACTTAACATCGACCCATCAGGTGCAGCAAGCGTTGGTCGTGTCAGGCGGCTTTACGTTGGTGCCGCACATCGAAAATACGGTCTGGGGAGAGCCTTGATGGTAGAGATTGAAGCGGCCGCGAAAGACAGCTTTAGTGAGCTGTGTCTCTTTACTGATACTGAGCGCGCTTCAACGTTTTACGAGACGATCGGGTATCAACGTGTGAATGAGAGTGCTGTATCACATCGAAAACTCATCGACTGATAGCCTGATATCCACGTTATCATAAGCGGATCGAACCTGCGGCGGACGTTGTGACGGATACGATAGCCACCATTGTTTTTGCAGCCATAGTCTTCCCACTCCTTTTCATAGCGATGGAAAAGACCTGGCCGTCGATCGAAGGCAGGCGTACCTTCCGTGCTGACTTTGGTAGTGATGTGATCTGGTACGGTGTGCAGTCTTTCGTCTCGAGAACTGTGTCTCCCATTGCTGTGTTCCTGGTGCTGTTGCCAGTTCCCTTACTGTTGGATATGCCTGTTGAAAAATTTTTTGCGGGTTTTGGACCAGTCTCAACACTCCCATTTGTGGTGCAGGCGCTGGCCGCATTCGTCCTGGCGGACTTTTTGCTCTACTGGTCACACCGGTTTTTCCACTCGCGACTCGCCTGGCCCTTCCACGCTGTACATCATTCACCCAATGATCTGGACTGGTTAAGTTCAACCCGAATGCACCCCGTCAACGAGGTGGGTGCACAGATTATTTCTGCAAGCCCAGTGTTGTTGCTTGGCTTTACGCCCTGGGCACTGATTATCTGGGCACCATTTTTTGCGATCTACTCGGTGTTCATACACGCAAACCTGCGCTGGAGTTTTGGCCCATTTCGTTACGTGATTGCCAGTCCGGTTTTTCATCGGTGGCACCACACCACGCGAGATGCAGGGCTGCACAAGAACTTTGCGAGTTATCTGCCGCTCTGGGACCTGATGTTTGGCACGTTTTATATGCCCGTCGACGAACAACCGTCAACGTTCGGAGTTGGTGATGAGGTGAAGGCGGGGTTCTTTTCCCAGTTGGTTCATCCGTTTCGGCGGAGTAGCTGGTCACGACCGAGAGTGTAGGATTTCTTATGGATAATCTCGCTGGCCAGATTCTGGGACTACCGCAAGATGTCAGATCAGGCAGCATGTGCTTTTTCGGCTGCTGGCATGGCCGCCCGCTTGATAACTATGAGTCCTTCACTAGCGTGAATTTTGAAGACAACAAACTTGTGATGGTCTACGGAGACAGAGTGATCGTCGAGATCTGGGACCCACGCGTACTTGAGGTTGAAGGTATCACCTTGTCTATTGCTGAAGCGTCACGGGTGAAACGTACCTGGCATCCGACCAACGTTGAACCGCGCTCGGATAACGCACTTTTCTATGACTTTCGGGTTGATGGTGACAGCGTACGAGTTCATTCGTCATTTGGTGACGGCCTGAAACCCAGTCTGGCCGAGCCCGCGTTCAGGATCGTCTGACGATGAACCTGGCCGATCACATATTGCAGCTACCCAAAAAGGTCACCAGCGGGTGCATGTCGATCTATGGGTGTTACCTGGGGCGTCCGCTCGATACCTATGAAGAATTTGACGGTGCGTTTATGGATGGCAATGTACTGGTGCTGAAATATGACCGGGTGATCCGGGTCGAAATCTGGGTGCCATCAGCGCTCGAAGTGTCCGGCAACTATATGACCATTCCATCTGCCGCCCGTGTCAGGCAAAGCTGGGATACGCCCGGTGAAGATGGCACGATGTACTTTCATGACTATGTCATGAAGGATCAGAAGCTGCACTACTCCACCAACATGCAGTACCCCAAACAACCCAGTTTGGCTTCACCTGCTTTCCAGATTGGCTGATTGCTACATGTAGCCAAAGAACCGCGGCAGGAAGGTAGCGAGTGGTGGCCAGTAGGTGGTGATCAGCATGACGGGGAGTGCTGCAAAGATCAGTATCCTCGCAGCCGGCCGTACGACTCGTGTTACCCCAGCGTCACACACCCGACAACTCATATAGAGAATAGGCGCCATGGGCGGGCTGTTGCAGCCGATGACCACGCTGGTGCCGACGATTGCCGCGAAGTGAATAGGATCGATACCGATATTGACCATTACCGGCAGCAGCAGTGGGCTGACGATCGCCACCACGCTGACGTCATCCATGATCATGCCAAGCAGGATCAGGAACAGGTTCGCGATCAGCAGCAACACCAGGCGATTGTCGAACGTCTCGATCAGGAATGCGGTCAGTTCCTGCGGGATTCGCTCCAGCGTAAAGATGCGGCTGGCCACAAATGAGAACACCAGCACGATCATGATGACGCCCGTGGTCGTGGCGGCCTGTGCCAGCGCCTTGCCGAGTTTCGCCATATCGAGTTCCTTGTACACAAAGAAGCCGACAGGAATCGCGTACAGCACTGCAACCGCCGCTGCCTCTGTTGGCGTGAACACACCGCCGTAGATACCACCGAGGATGATCAGTGGTACCAGCAGCGCCGGCAAGGCATACCATGCGGTCCGGCCGATCTCCGGCATACGCTCGCGTATGCTCGGAATATCTTCCGGCGCGTCGCCTACTTTCATGGCAATTTTGTTGTAGATGATCAGGCTGATGATCAGCAGGATGCCCGGCCCAATCGTGGCAAGGAAACAGGCTGCCACAGATTGGCGTGTAACCACCGCGTAGAGAATCATCGTAATACTGGGTGGTATCAGGATGCCCAGCAGCGAAGAGATACCGAGCAATGCTGATGTGTAGTGGCGATCATAACCGTGGCGTTCCATGGGGTTCGCCATGATGGTGCCGACTGAGGCCACGGCTGCCGTTGCCGTACCGGATATAGCGCCAAAGAAACCACAGGCGACCACCATGGAAGATCCCATGCCTGACTTAGAGCGGCCTACAAGCGCTTCAACAAACGCGATCAGCCGCTTGGCCATGCCGCCGGCCTGCATGACATAGCCCGCCATGATGAAGAGCGGCAGGGCGATCAGGATCACGGAGTTGATAGACCAGAAGCCCGTGGTCATGACAAAGCTGAAATGGATGTCGTAGACGATTGTCAGGACCAGGGTCATGATCGCGAATGCGAACACAACCGGCACGCCGATGATCAGGCAGAAGATGATGGCGGCGATGGCGAGAAGCGCACCCATTATTCTTGTTCCAACAATTTCAGCGTGTCGCGCAGCGTGTAGATCAGCATCAACAGACTCGCGATGAACATGCTGGACTGAACGATGTAGAAGGGCATGCGGGTCACTGGTGTTGACTGCTCCATGGTTAGACCCCAGGCAAACAGGTCAAAGCTCCAGATGACAAATGCTGCGACGGCGATAAGTGAGACTAGTTTTGCGAGCACTTTTACAGGACGCTGCCATCTGCTGCCCTGCAGGTAGTCGGAAAGAAAGTCCGCTGAGAGATGTGAGCTTTCTCGTGAGGCAAGTGCGGCGCCCAGCATGTAAAGCCACATCACTGTGAACAGGATGATTTCTTCCAGTCCGAGCAGTGGTTGGTTCAGGAGCGAGCGCGCGACAATACCAGTCACCATGCCACCCGCCACGATCAGGCTGAGCACAACCACGATCGGCTGCAGGAATCGCCCCATGAGGCCGTCGAAGTTTTCAATCAGGTTTAAGAGTGCCCGTACCATCAGTTGGCTCCCGGTACTGAAGCGTTGCGCCTGATCTGGTCCATGATCTCTTTGCCGTAGGCTTCTTTGGCAAGTGGCCAGATTTCACCTCGAACCTTCTCGATCCAACGAGTCATATCCGCAGGCTCCGGCACGATGTACTCCATCCCGTTTTCCTGCGCCGTTTTGATCCAGTGATTGTCTTCTTCCCTGGCATCAATGAACTGCTGGTCGATCATCGCGCGCGCTGCATCTTCGATAATCTTCTGGTCGCTAGCCGACATGCCGGAGAAGGTCTTGAGGTTCATCGTCAGCACGCTGAATGCAAAGTTCTGCTTGCTGTGTACAAAGTAATCGAGGATGTCACCGAAATATTGATAGTCCCAGTAGATGACGTTGCCCGAATCACCGTCGACCACACCAGTCTGGATCGAGGTATAGACCTCTGACCAGTCGATCGGCACGGCTTCAAAACCCATCGCGCGCACCGTCTGCGGCAGTGGGAAGATGGTCTGTGAACGCACCTTGATACCGCCCGCCTCATCAAAACTGGTGGCATAACGCCCTCTTGTTGCGATGCCGCCAAAACCTTCGGGGTAGGGGCCGAGAAACTTCAGGTTGTTCTCGGCATAAATTGGCGCCATCAATTCCTGCAGCCAGCCGCCTTTCTGGAATGCGGCGATGGCATCTTCCCAGCCAAGCACAAGGTAGGGCACAAAGCCGATCGCAAGGCGTTCGTCGTAAGCCGTCATCGGCCACTCCAGCATGAAGTGCACATTGCCTTTTAACAGCTGGTCGAAGGTTTCCCCCTGCCCGCCGAGCTCGTTCTGGTAGAAAACGTTGATCTGGATGCGGCCGTTACTCATCTTCGCGACACGTTCAGCGAAGACGCGGCTGGAGCTGCCCTGCGGTGAATCCCTGTCACCGGAGGTACACACAAGGTGCAGTTTGTAGCGTGCGTCGTCCGCTGCAGCCACACCTGCAGCCACGGGGCTCAGTGCGGTGAAAAGCGTGATGACGACTACGCGAAAAATCATAAGCGGTTTCTAACACAAAACCGCACGTAGTGGCGCTGCTGTCTCATTCTTTGACCACTCGCGACGATTTCGTATCGCCTTGGTTGACATACCTTTTGATCTTGGGCTTGATCGCACACTTGAAATAAGAAGAGTGTGTTCTTGAGCACCGTAGATGACGATTACACGACTGACCACGTCATAGGTCAGGACAATATCCAGCCGTTGGGTGTGCTGGATGTTCATAACCCCGTCTTTGTAGTTTCCGCTACCGCCATTGTTATCTTTGTTGTCTTTACCCTGTCTTTTCCAGAGGTGGCGGCCGAGACGTTTGGTGAACTCAGACCCTGGCTGACAACCACCTTCGACTGGGTGTTCATGAGTGCAGCCAACCTCTTTATCGTGTTCCTGCTGTTCCTCGCCTTTAGCAAGGTAGGCAACATCCGGATTGGTGGCCCTGATTCCAGTCCCCAGTATTCGTTTGCGAGCTGGATCTCCATGTTGTTCGCAGCGGGGATCGGTATCGGCATCATGTTCTATGGCGTACTGGAGCCGATGAATCACCTGCTTACCCCACCACTAAATGGTAGTGAACTGGATGAGGCAGGCCAGCGCGAACTGGCCATGGCAGCAACGCTGTATCACTGGGCGCTGCACCCATGGGCGGTTTATACGTTGCTCGGACTTTCTCTCGCTTTCTTCTGTTACAACAAGGGGCTGCCGCTGATTATCCGCTCGGCGATGTACCCAATTTTTGGCGAACGCATCTGGGGATGGACCGGACACGTCATCGATATCCTCGCGGTGATCGCGACCTTGTTCGGTTTGGCGACGTCGCTAGGTTACGGCGCAGAGCAGGTGTCAGGTGGGCTGAACTACCTGTTTGAAATACCGATGGGTGACTACGTCAACCTGATGGTGGTTGGCGTGATTACCATCATGGCGATGATCTCCCTGCTGCGGGGTCTCGATGGTGGCATTAAGATCCTCTCTGAACTCAACATGATTGCGGCCGCGTGCCTTGGCCTGTTCGTCCTGCTGGTGGGGCCAACCTGGGACATCATTGTTGCCTTCTTCACAAACATCGTTGCCTACTTCAAGTACTTGCCGACCCTCAGTAACTTTGTTGGGCGAGAAGACGGCTATTACATGCATGACTGGACGACTTTCTACTGGTCCTGGTGGATTGCCTTTTCACCCTTTGTCGGCATGTTCATTGCCCGCATCTCAAGGGGCAGGACGGTGCGCGCATTTATTATTGCAACGCTGCTGGCGCCGTCCGCGATCTTTGTGGCGTGGATGACCATCTTTGGTCACACGGCGATGGATCACTACCTCGAGCAGAATATAACCGGCGTTGCTGATACCGTTCGCGCCTTCCAGCCGGAGCTGACCTTGTTTGTGTTTCTGCAGGAGCTGCCGCTTGCAAGTATCACATCCGGCCTTGGCATCATGCTTGTGCTGATCTTCTTTACCACCTCGATGGACTCGGGCTCGTTTATCGTCGACACGATGACGTCTGGTGGCAAAGTCGAAACACCTAAAGTACAGCGGTTGTTCTGGTGCGTGTTCCTTGGATTGATAGGTGTCGCATTGCTGCTGGGCGGTGGTCTTGCGTCCCTGCAGGCGCTGTCTCTCGCGACGGGATTCCCGTTCTGCCTGATCCTGGTAATGATGTGTTTCAGTGTCTACAAGGGCCTTTCGGCTGAGTGGCGTCTGATGAACTCATCGTCCTGAACCCCGGGCGAACTGATCTGACTCAAATGCGCCACGCTGGTTTGAAGTCAGCAGTGATGGCGTTATAAGGCCCTTTCGTTTCTGCGTTTCGGTTCCCGAAATGACCACCAGCGTCTTTGACCTTTTCAAGATTGGCATAGGGCCTTCAAGCTCCCATACGGTTGGGCCGATGATCGCGGCCCATCGTTTTGTTGCCGGGCTCAAAACCTCAGGCCAGATTGCAAACGTGTCTCGGCTGGAAGCTAACCTGTATGGCTCGCTTGCGGCGACAGGGCGAGGGCACGCTACCGATACGGCTGTTGTACTTGGTCTGTCCGGCCAGATGCCTGATACGGTCAATCCCGACGAGGTAGCCGAGATTGTGGAAGCCGTCTCGTCTACACATACATTACAGGCGGGTAGTGCGAGTATTACTTTTAATCCCGCCAAAGACATTGTATTCCGAAAGAAAAAAGTTCTACCGGGGCATCCCAATGGCCTTGAGTTCGTCGCCTTTGATGACACGGGGACAGAGATTACCCGTCGTCGATACTACTCGGTCGGCGGCGGTTTCGTTGTTGATGATGCGGAGCCTGAGACCATCCGCATCCTGCCCGAAGAAACAGCAGTCCCACACCCTTTTCATACGGCAGAAGAGCTTTTAGGTCTTTGTGACGAACTGCAGTGTTCGGTCAGCGAGGTCATGTTTCGAAACGAAGCCTACTGGCGCGAGGAAACGGAGACCATGATTGGTTTGCAGACTATCTGGCAGGCGATGCAGGACTGTGTCAGTCGCGGTTGCAGAACCGAGGGTATGTTGCCAGGTCGACTCAACATCAATCGTCGCGCGCCGGCGTTGTTTGCGAGATTGTCTTCACAGACTGAAGCCGCCTTTATGGACCCGTTGGGGGCGATGGACTGGCTGAACTTATATGCGCTTGCCGTCAACGAAGAAAATGCCAGCGGGGGGCGGGTTGTGACCGCGCCGACCAATGGTGCTGCCGGTATCATTCCGTCGGTGATGCATTACTACCGCCGCTTTATTGGTGGTGCCAGTGACGAGGGTGCCGCAAGGTTCCTTCTCACAGCGGGCGCCATCGGTATTCTCTACAAGGAAAATGCCTCGCTGTCCGGTGCAGAGGTCGGCTGCCAGGGTGAAGTGGGTGTTGCGTGTTCAATGGCGGCAGGTGCGCTGACCGAAGTGCTCGGGGGATCGCCGCGACAGGTCGAGAATGCAGCGGAGATAGGAATGGAGCACAACCTTGGTCTCACCTGTGATCCGGTTGGCGGGCTGGTGCAGATCCCCTGTATTGAAAGAAACGCGATGGGTGCGATCAAGGCGGTTAACGCGGCGCGCCTCGCACTGCGCGGTGACGGGCACCACCACGTCACGCTCGATAAGGTCATAAAGACCATGCACCAGACCGGTAAGGACATGAAAACTAAATACAAAGAAACCTCGCGAGGAGGGCTGGCCCTGAATGTCATTGAGTGTTGATCCTGGCCTATACCAGAAGCCTGAGCGCTGGTCTGAGGCAAAGAACAAATTGTTCCCGATGCAGGTGGGCTTTACTTCTCCACCGCATGATTTTGATGCAGCGCCGAGTGACTTCCTGCGCATTGCACCGGAGACTATCGGTGCGCACGGCCGGATGTTGCACGTGCCCGGTTATGCCCACGAGCTGGACCAGCGAGCAAAGAACTTTCACCTGCTCGAGGACTTTGTCCAGTGTATGGCCAACAACGGTGCTGATGTCTGCGGGCAGGTCGGTACGAACTGGGTACATTGCAATGGCACATCGCCCGATGAAATCCGAACCTATTGCGAGAATATCTCTGACAAGTACGAAACGCCGTTTCACATGGCGGGTTACTGCCTGATCGAAGCGCTGCAAGCGTTGGATATCAATCGTGTTGCACTCAATTCTGTCTACTACTGGCCGGACTGGCGTGACGGTATTGCCGGTTTCCTTCGTGCAGCAGGTATCGAGCTTGTGTATTGCGGCAACTTTGTTGACCTCGGGCTTTATGACACGCAGGAAGAAGTGAACGAGCAGACCTGGATTTTCCCGGGTGACATGGCGCGCGAGTCCGTGCGCAGAACGCTCGAGCAAGCGGGTGATGTTGATGCGTTACTGGTTAACGGTATGCCCAACTTCCGACGTGCTGATGGCTTACCCCAACGAATGGTTTCGCTGACAAGTTCGCTCGAATCTGAATTTAACCTGCCGATAGTGTCTTCCGATACAGCGCTCTACTGGCGTATTTTCAAAACACTTGGTGCTTCACCGAAAGGCAGTCACGGCAGGTTGCTGACAAGTTTGAAGGAGTCTTCCGATGCATAAGATTTTGGCACTGTGGGCCGTACCGCGTTCCACCTCAACTGCGTTTGAATGGATGATGCGAATGCGTGGAGACATGACCTGTTTCCATGAGCCTTTTGGTGAAGCCTGGTACCAGGGTGAAGATCCGCTCTGGCCGCGTGTCACTGAAGACAGTATCCGGACGCCGGGGCTTACCCTGGATTCGGTCTGGGCTGATCTGCTTGAGACGGCAAGATCAGGGCCGGTCTTCTCGAAAGACTTTCCTCACTACATCATTGATCGCTGCGACAACACGTTTCTCGATCATTTTGTGCACAGTTTCCTTATCAGGGACCCGGCTAAAACGATTACCTCCATGTACAAACACTGGCCTGACTTTCATCCGCTGGAACTCGGGTTTACAGAGCAGCGCCGCCTTTTCGACATGATATGTGAACGTGACGGCAAAGCACCGCCGGTGATCGACAGCGATGATCTGTTGGACAACCCGGCTGCCGGTGTAGAGATCTACTGCAATGCGGTCGGTATTGCCTTTCTGCCTGAATCGCTCACCTGGGAGCCAGGTAATCGTGAAGAGGTCAGCTGGTGGGACGGCGGCTCGTTCCATGACAACCTGAAGAACTCGACCGGGCTCACGAGACAGGAGCGAAAATACGTGGACATCACAGAAACGCCTGCGAAGGTGCAACAGTACTATGAAGAAGTCATGCCCCACTACGAGCATATGGCTGCACATCGGCTCGAGATCCCGGCAGGGGCATGAACGAGCAGGAGATCAGGGTTGATCTCGCCGCAGCATTCCGCCTGCTTGTCAGGATGGATATGCATGAATCGGTGGCGAACCACCTGAGTGCAGCCGTGTCAGAAGATGGTCGGCACTTCCTGATGAATCCGCGCTGGCGGCATTTTGCCGACATCACGGCGAGTTCCCTGCAACGCTTTGACGCCGATGATGAAAGTGTCTTCGATGGTGCCGACGCACCAGATCCTTCCGCCTGGACCATTCATTCCGAGATACACCGTGCGAATCCGCGAGCGCGAGTGGTGCTGCATGCCCATCCCACCTATGCCACAACCTTATGTACGCTCAAGGATCCAACCATCCTGCCCATCGATAACAATACAGCCAGGTTTTTCGGCCGCGTCGCCTATGATCTTTCCTTTGGCGGCATGGCAACCGAGGTCAGCGAAGGTGAGCGCATCGCGGCGGCGCTCGGTAACTGTGATGTAATGCTGATGGGTAATCATGGGGTCACCGTGACGGGTGCAACCGTAGCGGAAGCCTTTGAAGACCTGTACTACCTGGAGAAGGCCTGCCGCACGCTTATTCTCGCCTATTCAACCGGCCAGCCACTCAACGTGATGAATGATGAACTGGCAGCCGAAACCTGCGCGGGCTGGGCGGAGTTTCGCGGTCAGGGCGAGGCACACTTCAGCTACCTTAAGTCCCAGCTGGACCGCGAATGCCCGGGCTGGCGCGATTGATTTGTGCTGGCGTGACTGGGCAAGCGAGGTCGTTTTTAAGAATCGTCCTGAGAGTGTCACTTCCCTAGACTCAATTCCCGTTCCCCCAATAAAAACAACAATAACGGATTCCTATGACAGAAATACCGGCAACCATGAATGCCATGGTGCTGCACGGTCACGGTGATGTAGACCAGTATCGGTTTCATACTGACTGGCAGGTCCCGGACCCCGGTCACATGCAGGTCCTGATCAAGGTTGGTGCCTGCGGCATGAATAACACCGATATCAACACGCGCTCTGGCTGGTACTCAAAAGCGGTAACCGAGGCCACCACTGGCGGCGCGTTTGATGACGTAAATGAAGAAGATCCCACCTGGGGCGGCGCGCCCATTACCTTTCCACGCATACAGGGTGCAGACGTCGTCGGCAGGGTTGTAAAACTTGGTGCTGGCGTCGATGACAGCTGGCTCGACAAGCGCGTCATGACCGACAACTGGCTGCGCGACTGGAATGATCCGGACAACATGGACAAGACCGGATACTTCGGCAGCGAATGTGATGGCGGTTACGCCCAGTACACCTGCATTGATGTGCGCAATGTTGCAGCGGTGGACTGCGATATGTCCGATGGAGAACTGGCGACCTTCTCGTGTTCCTATTCAACTGCTGAAGGCATGTTGAAGCGCGCTAACGTCGCTGAAGGCGATACCGTGCTGATCACCGGTGCCTCCGGTGGCGTTGGCGGTGCGCTGGTACAGCTGGCAAACCTGCGTGGTGCAAGGACGATTGCCATGGCAAGCAAGTCAAAACACGAGGCGGTTGCTGAACTCGAACCCGACCGGTTGATCGAACGTGACCCTCAGGATCTGCAGGCGACGCTGACAGATGAAAAGGTCACCGTGGTAGCGGACGTTGTCGGCGGCGACATCTGGCCGCAGCTGATCGACGTGCTCGAGCGGGGAGGCCGCTACACCTGTTCAGGTGCGATTGCAGGTCCCATTGTTGAGTTTGACCTGCGTACGTTTTACCTGCGGGACCTGACTTTCACTGGCTCGACGGTAAATGATCACGACGTGTTCCCGAGTCTCGTTCGTCATATCGAATCCGGCAAGCTACGGCCGCCGGTTGCGGGTATCTATCCACTGAGCGAACTTGCAGCGGCCCAGGAAGAATTCATCGCAAAACAGCATACTGGCAATATTGTCATCATCCCCTGACAAGGCAGAGTTATGACAGAGCAACCTCAAGGCAGAAGACGCAGACCAAAAAGAGATCGCGCAAAAGAACGCAAAGAGACCACTGCGCCTGCGTTTATCAAACGGGAACTGCCATTTTACGAAATGCTCTCGGAAGAAGGCCTGGTTGCATTGGAAGACCAGGCGGACTGGTTGATGCAGGAAGTTGGCATCGAGTTTCGCGAAGATCCTGAGGCGCTCGAAATCTGGCGGAAGGCGGGGGCTGATATCAAAGAGACCCGGGTGCGGCTGCCAAGGGGGATGGCGCGAGAACTGTGCAGCACCTGTCCAAGTGAGTTCACACAGCACGCCCGTAATCCTGAACGCAGCGTCACCATCGGTGGCAACAACCAGGTGTTTGCACCGGTTCACTGTCCGCCGTTCGTGCGCGATCTTGAAGGGGGACGGCGCTACGGCAATATCGAAGACTTCGAAAAGCTTCTGAAAATCTGCCATCAGCTACCTTACCTGCACCATACCGGTCTCGTTATCACCGAACCCTGTGACATCCCCGTGTCATGGCGGCACCTGGATATGGTGTACCAGCACATGACGTTTACAGATAAACCGCACCTCGGCGCGATTACCGCAATGGAGCGGGCGGAAGATTCCGTCAGGATGGCGGAGATACTGCACGGCAAAGATTTCATGGAAGATCATTGCGTCATTATGGGCAATGTTAATACCAATTCGCCGTTGATGGTGGACAAGGTGGTGACGGAAGCAGCCAAGGTCTACAGCGGCGCAAACCAGGGCCTGGTTGTTGCGCCTTTTATCCTGGGCGGCGCCATGGGCCCCGTGACAACAGCGGCGTCGATCTCGCAGGCATTTGCCGAGGCCATGATGGTGGGTGCGTTTACCCAGCTCATTCGACCGGGTGCACCTTTTATCATGGGCAATTTTCTTTCTTCCATGAGCCTCAGGACGGGCGCACCAACTTTCGGCACGCCGGAACCGGTTATGTCCAACCTGGTGATTGGTCAGTTGGCGAGACGACTTGGTGTACCGCTGCGGTGCGGCGGTTCACTGACCGCATCAAAACTGCCTGATGCACAGGCCGCAGCAGAGAGTGCCGATTCGATGTTATCGACAGCGCTGGGCGGTGCACATTTTGTTATCCATGCGGCCGGCTGGCTTGAAGGCGGCCTCACCACCAGTTTTGAAAAACTGATCCAGGACGCTGACCGACTCGGCGGCTACCAGAAAATGATGGGCGGGCTCGACTACGACGAGAATGCACTGGCGCGGGACGCTTATGCCGAGGTGGAGCCCTCGGGTCATTTCCTTGGTTGTGGTCACACGATGCGTAACTACGAAACCGCTTACTACGAAGCCGTCATGTCCGATAACGATAACGTTGAGAACTGGGAAGAAGCTGGTGCCAAGGACAGCGAACGCAGGGCCTATGAACGCTGGAACGAACTGCTCAATAACTACGAGCAACCGGCCATGGATCCCGCAATTGATGAAGCACTGAAAGACTTTGTTGCACGCCGGAAGTCTGAAATTCCCGAACAGTGGTATTAAAAAAAATCAGGATAAAACATGCAGAGTGAAGCCAGGGTAGTCGTCATTGGTGGTGGTGTAGTCGGGTGTTCGGTCCTGTTTCACCTGGCCAAATTCGGATGGAAGGATTCGCTCCTGCTCGAGCGAAACGAGCTGACGTCAGGGTCTTCCTGGCATGCAGCCGGACAGATCCACACGATCAGCTCTGACCCGAACATCTCACGTCTGCAGGGTTACACCATTAACCTCTACAAGGAGATTGAGGAACTGTCCGGCCAGGATGTTGGCATGCACAATACCGGCGGCTTTTATCTCGCCTCCAACCAGGACTGGTATGACTACCTGAAGCGCGAACGTTCCAAGGCGCGCTACATGGGACTGGACCAGGAGTTCATTTCAGTAGAGGAGGCCGCGCGTCGGCACCCGCTGATCAACCCGAAACATTACATTGCAGCACTGTGGGACCCGCTTGACGGCGACATCGATCCGTCCGGCGTGACCTATGCGTACGCCAAGGCTGCCAAGGTGCTGGGCGCAAGTTATGAAACGCATTGCCCGGTGATCGAAACCAACCAGCGCCCGGATGGTTCCTGGGATGTTGTGACTGAAAAAGGCAACGTCCATGCAGAGCATATTGTGAATGCAGGTGGACTCTGGGCCCGCGAGGTTGGACTGCTGGCCGGTTTGAACCTGCCGGTTCAGCCCATGGAGCACCACTACCTGATTACCGAGGCGATCCCGGAAATCGAATCCCGCGAAGAGAGGCTGCCCGCTGGTATCGACTATGAAGGCAACATGTACTTCCGCCAGGAAGGCAAAGGCATGTTGCTTGGCACTTACGAGCCCAAGGCGACCCCGTGGATGGTTGGCGGTACCCCGATGGACTTTGGACACGATCTGCTGCCGCCGCAGCTTGATCGTATTGCAGACCGACTTGGGCTTGGCTTTGAACGCATTCCTGCGCTGGCAGAGACCGGTATCAAAGACATGATTAACGGGCCGTTCACGTTCGGCCCCGACGGCAACCCGATGATTGGACCCGTTCCCGGTATGCGCAACTACTGGGCGGCGGTAGGTGTGATGGCAGGGTTCTGCCAGGCCGGCGGCGTGGGGATGTGCCTCGCTGAATGGATGATCGATGGTGAACCTTCTATCGATGTCTGGGCGATGGATATTGCCAGGTTTGGCGACTACGCCTCGCCGGACTACGGCACTGTTAAGGCAACTGAAAACTATGAACGCCGTTTCATGCTGACCTTCCCGAACGAAACCCTGCCGAAGGGCAGGCGTCAGCGGACCACTGCCCTGTATGACCGGTTAAAAGACAAGGGCGCTGTCTGGGGTGATGGCTTCGGCCTGGAACACGTGCTCTGGTTTGCCAAGGATCAGCAGGACGCCTTTGAAGAGCCGACCTTCCATCGCTCACGAGCCCACGACTATGTTGCCGAAGAAGTCCGCGCGGTTCGCGAAAACGTCGGCATGCTGGAGATTGCCAACTACTCAAAACACAGCTTCCAAGGTTCCGATGCAAGACGTTTCCTTGATCACGTGCTGGCCGGCCGGGTGCCGAAGCCTGGCCGGGTTGCGCTAACCCCCATGCTGACCCCGAAGGGCAAACTCTACGGTGACCTGACCGTTGCCTGTCTTGCTGACGATGAGTTTATGGTGTTCGGTTCAGGTGCCGCCCAGGAGATGCATCGCCGCTGGTTTGAATCCCATCTTGATAGCTTTGATGTCCGTTACGAAAATCAGTCGAGTCGCTATCACGGTATTGCCATCGCTGGCCCCAATTCGCGGGCGCTCCTCAGCAGGGTGACGAGAGATGACGTCAGTGGCAACGCACTTCGCTTCATGGATATCCGGAGGACCTTTGTTGCAGGTGTACCTGCGATCCTCGCGAGGATTTCATTTTCCGGTGAACTTGGTTACGAGATATATGTTGAGCCGGAGTATCAGCTGCGACTTTATGAAGCGCTGCAGGAAGCAGGCGCAGACCTTGGACTCAGGATGTACGGCAACCGCGCACTGATGAGCATGCGGCTCGAGAAAAACTGGGGTGTATGGACCATGGACTT
This sequence comes from Pseudomonadales bacterium, assembly GCA_963921285.3. Lineage (GTDB taxonomy): Bacteria > Pseudomonadota > Gammaproteobacteria > Pseudomonadales > Azotimanducaceae > UBA9659. Next base: position 1,410,888 of record CAWUFD020000015.1, on the reverse strand, counting down.
CAGACCGGATTTCACGGCGGCCGAATCTGGCCTTGATGCCTTCATCAACTGGAATAAGGAATTCATCGGCAAAGAAGCCGCACTGGCTGAAAAAGAAACTGGCCCCGCCAACTGTCTTGTCACCATGGTGGTTGAAACGGATGACATCGATGTCACCTCGGATGAAGCCATCATGAAAGACGGTGAATGCGTGGGTTATGTCAGCTCCGGTGGCTATGCGCACTATGCAAAACAATCGATGGCGCTCGGCTACGTGCCAGCGGCACTTGCTGCTGACGGCACGGCGCTGGAGATCGAAATCATGGGTAACTTTTATCCTGCCCGTGTCGTCGCGCAACCGCTGCATGATCCGACGGGATCACGAATGCGAGGCTGAACTTGAACGACAGCGGCTACCAGTCGCGTATCAGGCCCGGCGTTCGACCCGACGGTTCACCCGATGACAACGACCGGATGGAGTGGGGCCCGACGCCGCTCGCGTTTGATGAATGGGCAGCGCGTGGTATCGAGCCACCCAATCTTGAGCGCATGCGGGCGCATCGGCTGAATCGGCTTTGTGATGAACTGAAACGCCACGATTACGCTGGCATTCTGCTGTTCGACCCGATCAACATCCGCTACGCCTGCGACTCCACCAACATGCAGCTCTGGATTGCCCACAACCAGGCGCGGGCGTGCTTTGTTTCGGCTGATGGCTATGTGCTGGTATGGGACTTTCACAATTGTGAACATCTCTCGAATCACCTGCCGCTGGTCAACGAAGTTCGAACCATGACGCCGCTGTTCTTTTTCGAGTCCGGCAGGGCAACAGCAAGCCTGTCGAAGAAGTTTGCAGAAGAAGTCGATGCAGAGCTGAGAAAACACTGCGGCAATAACCGCCGCCTTGCCGTCGATAAGATCGAGTGGCTTGCAGGCAAGGCTATAGAAGCATGTGGCATTGAGATCATGGAAGGTCAGGCGGTTACAGAATCTGCACGCCTCGTAAAAGGGCCGGATGAAATTAACGCCATCCGCTGTTCGATGGCTGCCTGTGAAGCTGCGGTGGGTGTTCTTGAATCTTATATTGAGCCCTGCGTTACCGAGATCGATCTCTGGGCTCATCTGCATAGCGAAAACATTCGCCGTGGGGGTGAATGGATCGAGACACGCATCATGTCGTCAGGGCCGCGAACCAACCCCTGGTACCAGGAATGCAGTAGCAGGGTGGTGGCCGAAGGTGATCTTATCGCGCTCGATACGGACCTCATCGGTCCCTATGGCATGTGTGCAGATATCTCGCGAACCTGGGTTGCCGGTGACAGCGCTAACGACGAGCAGCGCCATCTATACAGCGTTGCCCACGAACACATCATGACCAACATGGAGATGCTGAAGCCTGGGGTCAGCTTCGCCGAGTTAACCGAGCGATCCCACCGGCTGCCAGAAGAATTTCGTGTCCAGCGCTACGGCATCCTGATGCATGGCGTGGGTATGTGTGACGAGTTTCCCGGCATCTACTACCCCGAAGACTTTGTGCCGGGTGTGGTTGATGGTTTCGTGGTTGAGCCGGGAATGGTGTTCTGTGTTGAGGCTTACGTCGGCGAGGTAGGCGGCCGCGATGGCGTGAAGCTGGAGGACCAGGTGTTAGTTACCGACACCGGGTACGAGAACCTCACAACCTACCCGTTTGATGACCGATTGCTCCGCTGATTGGCTGTCGCTTTTTGTCTGTTAGACGGCTTCGTCGAGCTTCGCCAGTTCCAGCTCAAAGTTCAGCCAGTTCAATCCTGCCTCAAGCGTCTCAAATTGCTGATAGGTGCCACGGCTGACCTGGCTGACAAGCATTGAAAGAAAGATCCATGACACACCGTGTGGCGCGATCAGGGCGGTTTTTGTCTCAGGGTCAATTGGGAATTTGCGCAGCCGTGCAACGAAGCGCAGCAGTTCCATGGTGCTGAGGGTAGCCCCGGCTGATTTGGTGAAATCGCAAACACGATTCAGGTCGGTTCGATAAGCGGGATCGTTCTCCACGTCGTCCACTATCCTGAGATACTCAGGCAATCCGGGTTTGCCATGTACTGTTACAACAATACAGTGATTTTCGGGTGATATTGTGTGTTCAATATAATTCATCGACGCTTCAAGCAAACCGTTACAACAACGTAATACGCGAACTTTAAACAGGCGTATCGCTGAACGCCGCCCTCATTTAGTAATAAGTTGTCTTTGCCGTTCGACGGTTTGTGGTCGATCTCTTACATACCCAAACTCAAACCCAAATCCGGGATTGGGTGTAACGCTGGCCCCGGAGTTTGTTGTTAGAGCAGCTCAGCTTCTTCCAGCACTTTTCTTGCGACCCTGAAACACTCCAGCGACTGCGGCACACCGCAGTAGATGCCGATCACATGGATGATGGCGCGGATCTCTTCTTTTGATACACCGTTGTTCAACGCCCCGCGGCAGTGGGTCTCCCATTCGGTCATCTTGCCGAGGGCACCGATCATCGCAAGGTTCATCATTGAACGCGTCTTGGCGTCGATGGTGTCGTCACCCCAGCCAAAACCCCAACACCACGCCGTCATCGCTTCCTGGAACGGTCGAGTGAAGTCGTCAGCAGCGGCGAGGTTCTTTTCGACGTATTCGGCCCCGAGCGTGGCCTTTCGCTGCTCAAGTCCCTTATCGAACATGTCGTTATCCATTATTGGCTCCTGTCTTTCTGGAAAATCAATTCAAAAACTCGCGGGTCCATGCCTGCATGGCTGCGATGGAATGTTCGGACTGCACGCCACCGTTCGCATCAATCATCAGTGGGCCTGAATCATATCCAAGGCTCTCAAGGCCCTTCTGTACGGACTCCACCAGTTGGATATCTTCCGCCACGGTGGTTTCGCGATCCTGTCTGGCGAGGCCGCGTATGACATCTGATTCCTCACCGCCAACGGTGTACCAGCCGCGTATGACGTCAACTTTGTTCTGCGAGCGTGGGCGCCAGTGATACGTGTTCAGCACATTGCCCGGGTATACCTGAAAGGAGAACAACGGCCACAGGAACCAGGACGAATATTCGCCTGCTCGCTGGTTGCTCTCGAGATCAATCGGGTAGCTCATGTCGTCGAGGTTCTGGCTCTCGGTTGTATGTCGCAGGCAGTAACCCTGGGGCTGGATGTCGTAGGTCTCGGGTTTAATCACGCCGGATGCAAAGGCGGGATGGTTACGCGCGCAGTGGTAACACTCGCTGTAGTTCTCCGTGGATACTTTCCAGTTGCAGACCTCGTTCACAGAAACCCAGGTTAGCGGCTCGAGTTCAGCAACATGAGGTACAAACTCCGAGAGCTCCTCACGGACACGCGGGTACCACTCATCCATCGGGGCGGCTTGCGGGTCCATGTTGATGAAGATAAAGCCGAGAAAATCCTCCACCTTTACTTCTCGAAGCCTTACCGAGCTTTTATCGAAGTCGGCAGCGATAAGGTTGGGCCCGCCACGCAGTTCCCCGGTCAGCTCGTATGTCCATGCGTGGTAGGGGCACACGACCACTTTGCAGTTGCCTGTACCTTCCAGCAGCACGTGGGCACGATGCTGGCAGACATTGAAGTAGGCTCGAATAGTGTTGGTGCGATCCAGTACACAGAAGAAAGGCTGGTCCGCGATCTCAAAGGCAAAGTAATCGCCCGGGTTTTTCAACGCCGAGCGATGTCCCGCAAAATGCCATGTGCGTGCGAACAGGGCCTGCTTCTCGCGCTCGAACGCATCTGCCGACGTATAATTGTCGGCGCTGAGGGTGTATGTGCTCATCTACTTGTCCTGCAGGTAGAAGCCGAATGCTTCCCGCTGCTTGTGAAACTGCTCAATATTGCCGATGCCGTCATCCCCGGTTTCGGCCACAATAAAGGCGACCAGGGATTCCAGCAGTGCCATCAGCGCAACCGTCGATGGGAAGAACTGCGGCGTATCAGAGTTCACAACAAAACCATGGTGGCTGTCGATGACGATAGGCGACGCGGCGCTGTCGGAAATGCCCACAATTTTCACACCACGCTCGAGCGCCACATCTACAGCGGCCACAACGTCCGTGCGATAGGGCTTGAACGTCATCGCGATCAGCAGATCTTTTGAAGAGGCTCTCGATAGATCGTCAAGTGCTGAACAACCGGGTCTCGGGATCGTGGTGACATTGTCCAGTGCCATATCCACGAGGTAGGTGAAGTTCTCGGCCAGCATGTAGTTTGCGCCGACACCGAGCACCATGACCTTGCGCGCCTTCAGGACGGCCTTTGCTGCCCGCTGCAGCGCCCGTGCATCCGTATTCGCAAATGTGTTCTCGATATTGGCGATGGCGCTTTCTGCCATACCTGCGTAGAGAGAACTGAGTTTGCCGCCACCTGAGAGTGTCTGCAGCCAGCGTGCGCGTTCCTTGAAGTTAACGCCGCCAACGGCAATCTCTGTCCGAAAGGGCTGCCTGAAATCATCAAAGCCATCGAAACCGATGGAGCGCGCCATTCGCACCAGCGTGTTTGGTTTAACACCGGCGGCGTCGGCGATTTCCCGTATGGAACTCACGCCAACCTGACCCGGATTCTCCAGTACGTAAGCAGCCGCTTTTTTCAGCTCCGGTGTCAGGTCGTTCAGGCCTGCAGCCAGCAGGGCAAGCGGTGTTTCAGTAGATGGTACATTTGTGCCATTCATGGTTGACTAGTGTATAGCCTTACCATTACGCTCGGCAACGTTTTGGTACGAGCGGGAGCGCAACAAGTGTCTGATTTTCCTACCCAGGCCCGGGTTGTCATCGTCGGTGGTGGCATCATGGGTTGCGGCATTGCCTATCACCTTGCACACGAGGGGTGGACTGACATTGTCCTGCTTGAAAAAGCGGAACTGACCTCCGGTTCCACCTGGCACGCAGCCGGCCAGATCACTCATTCAACCTCGAGCTATGCGCTCGGCAAATGTGTTGATTACAACATCAACCTTTACTCAGGTGACCTGCAGGCCGAAACCGGGCAGAACATCAGCTGGCATGGCTGCGGTTCTTTTCGGCTGGCATATAACGAAGATGAAATGGACTGGCTGCACCACACAACGTCGGTGGGACGCACGCTGGGTTTCAACATGGAACTGGTGAGGCCTGAACGTATCGCCGAACTGCACCCGTTCTACAATCTTGAGGGTGTGCTCGGTGCGCTCTACACACCGGACGATGGTCACGTCGATCCTTCCGAGATTACCCAGGGGCTTGCAGCAGGTGCCCGTCGCCTCGGCGCAAAAATCATTCGCAAGTGCAGGGCAACCAACATCCAGCAGCAATCAAATTGCGAATGGCTGGTATCAACGGAGCAGGGTGATATTCGCTGCGAACACGTCGTCAATGCTGGCGGCACCTATGCAAGGCAGATGGGTGAGTGGAGCGGTCTGCAATTGCCGATGACGTCCATGACACACCACTATTTTGTCACCGATACGGTGCCGGAATTCATGGACCTCGACACCGAGCTGCCAGTGATCAGAGATGACCGGCGTGTATCCGGTTATATCAGGATGGAGCAGAAGTCAGGCCTGATCGGCATCTACGAGAAGACAAATCCCAACATGGTGTGGGAAGACCACTGCCCATGGGAGTCGGAACATGAACTGTTTGCGCCGGACTATGACCGCGTCATGCCCTGGCTTGAAGCGGCGATGGACCGCATGCAGGTCTTTGCTGAGCTCGGCATCAAACGTGATGTACACGGTGCAATTTCGCATCCGCCCGATGGTAATCCACTGATAGGACCGGCACCTGGCGTGCAGAATTACTGGTGCTGCTGCGGCACCCAGATCGGGATTGGCTGGGGACCAGGCCTGACCCGCGAACTGGCGCGCTGGATGGTGCATGGTGCAGCAGATCTTTCCATGCGTGAATTTGATCCGCGCCGGTTTGGTGGTTATGCCGACAAACCCTGGCAAGTTATTAAGGCGAAGGAAGACTACTGCCTGCGGCACGAGGTACCTTTCCCGCACTTTAATCGCCTGGAAGGCCGGCCCATAAAACCCAGTCCGCTGTATGAAACATTGAAGTCGCAGGGCGCCGTGTTTGAGGAGGTGTATGGCCACGAACGGCCACGTTGGTTTGCCACGGGCGACATGGAACAGCGTGACTACTACTCGTTCCGCCGTAACGAGGTGGAAGCGATTGTTTCGGCCGAGGTGAATGCGGTCAGGAACGGTGTTGGCCTCATGGATATTGATGCCTTCACCAAGGTCAGGGTGAGTGGACCCGGTGCTGCGGGCTTCCTGGATGGTCTTGTCGCCAACCGGCTACCCAGGAAAGTAGGTGGCACGGTGCTGACACACATGCTGAACGAAGCAGGGCGCATTGAACTGGAGCTGACCCTGGTGCAGGTGGAAGAAGAGAGTTTCTACCTGATGTGTGCTGCATTCTTTGAGCAGCGACTGCTTGATCACCTCGCAAAACATCTCGGTGATCATAATTGCGAAATCACAAACCTGTCAGATGAATGGGCGGCACTGACGTTGCAAGGGCCGGCCGCTCGCGATGTTCTGGCTCAGGTGACGGACGAGCCGCTCGACAACAAGAGTTTCCGCTGGTTGTCGGCAAAAATGATTGAGTTGGAAGGTTCAAAGTTGCTGGCGCTGCGCATGTCATATACAGGAGAGCTTGGCTGGGAATTTCACGGCCCACGCGATGCGATTGCGGCTGCCTATGCGGCACTCTGGCAGGCAGGTGAACCTCACAACATCATCAACTACGGCTCCTTTGCGATGAATGTGATGCGCATGGAAAAAGCGTTTCCCGGCGCAGGCGAACTCACTAACGAGGTCACACTGCCGGAGGCAGACGTGATGCGGTTTGTAAAACTCGAAGACCGGCATTTCATTGGCAAGGCGGCAACCGAAGCGAGTCTTGCAGGGGAAATGCCCTGGAAGCGTGTATATCTCAGCATCGAGGCTGACGGTGACGCTGATGGTCACGGCGGCGAACCCGTCCTGGTTGATGGCGAGGTGATTGGTTCCACCAGTTCAATGGCATACAGTCCCACCGTGGACCGGATACTGGCGTTTGCCTATATCAATCCCGCACACGCTGTAGCTGACAAGGCAGTAGAGGTGCATATCATGGGTTCACCGCGGGCCGCCGTCATTCTTGCGGACCCCGTCTATGACCCGGCAAGTGAACGACCGAGAGCAGACGTGGAGGCAGCATGACGCAGCAGGAATGGCAGGCGCGTGCGGGCAAGGTGCTGCCTGGCGGCGGCTTTGGCAACTATGATGCATCGGTCTTCATCGCACGAGGGCAGGGGTCGCGTGTATGGGACGAGGACGGTAACGAATACCTTGATTACCTGATTGGCTCAGGCCCGATGCTGCTCGGTCATGGTCATCCCGAGGTGAATGAAACGATCTCCGAACAGCTCGCATCCGGCGCGACCTTTTTTGCGAACAATTCAGCCGGTGTCATGCTTGCGGAAGAAATTGTCAGTGCTGTGCCTGCCGCGGAGCAGGTTCGTTTTGTCAGCACCGGTGGCGAGGCTGACATGTATGCGATTCGTCTTGCGAGGGCCTTTACCGGCCGTGACAGGATCATCAAGTTTGAAGGTGGCTACCACGGCATGTCTGCTGAGGCGCAGATGAGTCTAGCGCCGAAAACAGACCGACCATTCCCCGAACCGGTACCTGACTCTGCAGGGATTCCGGCAGCGGTTGCAGCCGACGTGCTCATCGCACCGTTTAACGATGCAGACTATGTTGCTTCGCTGATGTCAGATGAGGTGGCAGCCATTATTGTTGAACCACTGCAGCGCCAGATCCCGCCTGAGCCAGGGTTCCTCGAAGCGCTGCGTGACCTGTGTGACAAACACGGCGCACTGCTCGTGTTTGATGAAATTGTGACCGGGTTTCGCTTCGCCTACGGCGGTGCTCAGGCTGTCTATGGCGTGACACCGGACATCTGTACGCTCGGCAAAGTCATTGGCGGTGGATTGCCACTCGCGGCAATCGCCGGTCGCAGCGACGTGATGGCGCACTTCGACGCAGGCAAAGTTGCCCCGGGCAAAAGCCTGATGCAGGTGGGTACGCTAAGCGGCAATCCGCTCGCGGCGGCAGCCGGGCTCAAGACGCTGGAGATTCTTAAACGTCCCGGTACCTATGAAAAACTCATCGCAACCGGTGAAAAAGTCATGGCGCTTGTGGATCGGCACCTTGGCCAGTCAGGTGTGGAATACCAGATCGTCGGCCACCCTACGCTGTTTGATGTGGTCTTTACGGATAAGCCGGTTCGAAACTATCGCGACATCCAGGACGCCAATGCATCCCATATGGCGACCTACAATCAGGCGATGCGCGAGGGCGGGATCCTGAAATCACCGGCTAAGCTCTATCCTTCTCTAGCGCTTACCGACGCTGATCTCGAACTGACTTCTAAGGCGCTTGCTGATGCAGCGGGTAGGCTGAGCGCAAGCGCCTGATGGCGTAATCCGAGGGACCCTGTGTAAGCCCGTCATCCCGAGCGACCGGGGTCGCGCACGACACGAAGGCGAAGTGGAGGGATCTTGTTCTCGCGAGACTCAAGATTTCTCCGTTACGTTCGTTCCTCACTCCAGTCAGCGTGCCCCGGTCGAAATGACGGGGATGTGTAATACCCGGTGCCTCCTCCCTCGTCGTCCCGACCGCCGCCGAAGGACTCGACAAAAGTACTCGTCATCCCGAGCGTAAGCCGAGGGATCTGATGCTCGCGAGATTCTCCGGTACATTCGTTCCTCACCCCAGTCAGCGTGCCCCGGTCGAAATGACGTGGTCGCTGGCTCCACACAGTCTCAATGACGGTGGTATAAGACCGCAGCTCACTCTAAAGTACGCCGATGCGTTTACCCCAACCTTTCATCCGGCTGCCTTACCGGTTTGATGCAGCAAAGCTCGCCGAAGAGATGTCCGGTCTCGACGATGGGTGCTGGATGGCGCATCCGTCCGGTCTTGCGGGTAACTCCGCAGTGGCACTCGTTTCCCACGGCGGCGGTGATAACGATGACTTTGGCGGTCGCATGCAGGTTACGCCCCATCTTGAACAGATGCCTTATCACCAGCAGGTTATGGCAAGCCTGGAAGAGGTGCTGAGCCGCTCCCGCTTGATGAAGCTTGCCGGTGGTGCAGAGGTTTCACCACACGTTGATTTCAACTATCACTGGTACTCCCGACTGCGAGTGCATGTGCCGATCATTACCAATCCTGATGTGATCTTTCACTGTGGTGATGATGAGGTACATATGCAGGCAGGGGAATGCTGGATCTTCGACTCCTGGCGCTGGCATAAAGTAGTAAATAGCAGCAGCCTTGACCGTACTCACCTTGTGATCGATCTCGCCGGTTCTTCGCGGTTCTGGAAGATGGTACGTGGCGTACTTGAGAATCCGAACATGCCGTTAAACGAGATCGCATTCGATCCGAATAGCAGGCCTGCCCTCCGCCTTGAGCGTTTTAACACGGCACCCGTAATGGCACCGGGTGAACTCGAAGCGATCGCGAGGGAAATCATTCGCGACTTTGAGACCGTACCGGCAAATCCGGCTGAACTGGTTGAAGCCTATCGCGATCTGCTGCTCGACCTGGCAAGGGACTGGCGCGAACTCTGGCACCTGCATGGGCAGGGTCCGGAAGGCTGGCCAAAGTACCGTGAACTGATCCATGCCACGCAATCAAGGCTGCATCCGAACCGACGTGCACTGGTAACGGCGAGCAATGATGTCGGCGTAAACCCCATTATTGTGCAACGAATTCTTCGTGCTGCATTATCGGTCGAGCAGTACGACGATTTCGTTGCTAATTGATCACTTATTTATCGTTGGCTCAAAAAGTCATAACATTGTTCTTATGCGACATTGTGAGTGTCGTTCCCGGAACAGGGTGGACTTATCTTTACCAGTTTTATACAAGAGTGCTGGCTCCGTTTAACGGTAGAAGGTTGCGTACGCTAATTCGTTAAGAAACGCCAAATGCGACCGGTCCAAAAAGCGATAAAAACAATAATAAAGTCAACTAAATCAAATAATTATTTGGAACCTTATATCTGAGGGAGGTCTTAATGATCCGAAGAACGAAACTCAGCCGTGCGGTTACTGCAGCAATCCTCGCCAATACAGCGATTGTTGCAAATGCTGCCGAGCTTGAGGAAGTCGTCGTAACGGCAACCAAGCGTGCAGAAAGCATGCAGGACGCCCCGGTTGCTGTTCAGGCAGTCACCGGCGAAACCATGGAGCAGCTTGGTGTCTCTACATTTGATGAGTACATCAAATTCCTGCCGAACGTAACCCAGCAGGGCCGCGGCCCAGGTCGTAACGAGATCTACATTCGCGGTGTTGCAACAGAACAGTCCGGTACCACGGTATCTTCAGTGCAGGGCTCGGCGCCCCAGGTGGCACTGTACGTGGATGAGCAACCAGTAGCATTTGGTGGTCGTAACCTCGACGTGTACGCAGCTGACATTCAGCGAGTGGAAGTCCTGCCTGGACCGCAGGGCACACTGTTTGGTGCCAGCTCACAGTCCGGTACGCTGCGTCTCATCACCAACAAGCCCGAGCAGGGCCAATTTTATGGCGGCTTCAACGGCAGCCTGTCTGCAACCCAGGGTGGTGACGCAAGCTCCTCTGTCGAAGCGTTTGTAAACCTGCCGCTGACCGAGAGCGTGGCTGCACGTATCGTCATGTACAACGACGACCAGGGTGGTTGGATCGACAACGTTGCAGGCCGATGGAATCCAAGCGACCAGGCGTTGATCGATGTGGTGAACAGGAACCAGATCAGTGGCTCTTCACGTATCGCCAACAACGCGACAGTGCACCGATCAGAGAATGGCAGTCTTATCGAGGATAACTGGAACGAGGCGACTTACCGCGGTGGTCGAATCGGTGTTTCCTGGGATATCAACGATGAGTGGAACCTGCTTGTCCAGCACACTGAACAGGAACTCAGCACATCAGGCACCTGGGACTACAGCCCGGTGCTTGATGAAGAGTCTTCACAGCTCTACGCACCTGACCGCCTCGATGACGAATTTGGTCTGACGACCTGGACGGTCACTGGTCGTATCGCTGAGCTGGATGTGGTTTACACCGGTGGTTTCCTCGATCGTGAAGTATTCAACGTGACGGACTACACGCTGTACACATTCGGTGGCGGTTACCAGGCTTACTACCTGGGTTCCCCTTCGAGTTATGCTGCGGGTGGTGCAACCGAGCTGCATGACTTCACTAAGCGTTATGTGGACAACACTACCAACGAACGTACAACGCACGAATTCCGTGTCTCCAGCGATCCTGATAATCGATTCAGCTTCACCGCTGGTGTGTTCATCGAAGATATTGAAACCAACTCGAGCGGCCAGTTCCAATATGACGGTGCCGTAGATGCTGGTTTTGACGTCGCAGTGACACCTGGTGGTGGTGGCGGTATCGCTACCAATATTCCGCGCGAGGGTGTTGGCAACGTCAATCCACGATCTGCCTCGACGATTTTTGTAAACGACTTCACGCGTAAAGAAGACCAGATTGCGTACTTCGGTGAAATCACCTTCCGCGTAACGGATGACTTTGCGATTCGCCTGGGTGCTCGTGACTATGACCTGGACTTCGAGTTCCAGGGTGCAACGGGTTCATCATTCTTTTGTAAGGGTGTAGATCCGTCAACGCTGCTGCCGGAGAGCGCTGGCCAGGGTGGGGCCGTTCAGGCAGTTCGCCCGGATGGCACCATCGGGTGTGACGGTAACTCGTTTGACAACCACGTTACGCAGCGTCTGATCAACATTGGTTCTACCGGTTTTGTAAACGGTGTAGATGGACCACAGATAACCGCAAAAGGCCTCGGCTCTGACGGTGTACTCAACCAGTCCGATACCATCATGCGTGTGTCTGCTGACTGGCATATGAACGACGACGTGATGTTGTTCACCACCTGGTCTGAAGGTTTCCGTCCTCCTGTCACCAACAGGAACGCGGGTACTTTCTCTGCGAACCAGACCGGTCCTTTCCAGGGTTACTTCGTACCAGCGGTTGCGCTGACGGATGAGATGACCAACTGGGAACTCGGTGTTAAAGGTGACTTCTTCGACGGCACCGTTCGTTTGAACGCTACCTACTACGATTCGGATATCGATGATCTGCAAACCACACGTTTTGACCCGTCAAACGTTGCGTTCCTCGTATTCATCGAGAACGTGGGTGATGCTGAAGTGCAGGGTATCGATCTTGACTTCACCTGGCTTGCTACCGATAACCTCACCATCTCTGGTGCGGCAGCGTGGGTGGATTCAGAGATCAGCCGACTCAACCCACAGCTTGTTGGTATTGCAGCACCTGAAGGCAGTGAACTGCCTTACACCGGTGACTTTTCCTTCAATGTCCGTGCTCGCTACGACTGGTACTGGAAGGCGCTTAACGCTGACGCATACGTTCAGCTTGCTGTCTCCCATACTGCGGAAAGCTACGCGGGTATCGTTGGTAACGCTTACCTTGCCGAGGACGTTGCGCGCCGTGTTTACGGCGTACCGACCGGCCTGAAGATCAAGGAGCATAGCGGCACCTTTGGTTCATCTTCAGTAGCAACAGCACTGCCTGATTCTGTCGGCCTCACGCCAGACGGGCAGAACTTCAAGAACGCGCGATACGTTCAGGAAGACTACACACTTGTTAACTTCTCAATGGGTATCCAGCGAGATAACGTGGGTGTGGAGCTGTTTGTCGACAACATCACTGATGAGCAGGCAGTTGTACATATCTCTACTTTTGACTATGTACCGACTGTTTCAACCAATCGTCCGCTGACGACTGGTCTGCGAATCAGCTACGATTTCGAGTAATCGCTAATCGTATCGACCGGGAAAGGCGAGCCTAAAGTGCTCGCCTTTTTCGTTCTGGCGAACAAGTTGTTAACCTATTGCTCGCTACGAACACCCATCTTATGAGTGACAACATCCAACAAGCAGAGAATCTGGCACGGCAGGGTAACTTCCAGGCCGCGCTTGATCTCATTCAGACGGAAGGCGAAGCTGCGCTTGGCAACCCCTCTGCCCTCTATGTGAAAGCGGTCAGCCATCGCAGCCTTGGTCAGCGTAATCAAGCGCTCGGGGCGCTCGAACAGCTGCTGAACCTCAACCCTGATCATGTTCGTGCACATCAGGAAGTAGGGCATATCTACGTTGCCGAGAAAGACGCTGAACGTGCCATTCGCGGGTACGAGCAGGCCGTTAAGCGTGATCCTGCAATGCTAAGCAGCTGGAAGCCGCTGGTGATGTTGTACCGCATGACGGGCAACGCTGATGCCCAACAGTTTGCGGAGCACCAGGTCAGCGAGCTGGAAAAACTGCCAGAAGCACTGGTCGCGGTTAAGAGTTTCCTTAACCAGAACAACCTGGAGATGGCTGACAGGGTCTGTCGCCAACATCTTTCGCAACACAAACAGGACGTCGAAGGCCTTCGCCTCCTGGCCGAGATAGCAGACCGGGCCAGGATCATTGATGACGCAGAGTTCTTTCTCGATAGCGCGGTAGCGTTCTCACCGGATCATGTGGGTGCGCGTTTTGACCTGGCGAATATCCTTTTGAAACGCCAGAAGTTTGAAGCGGCGGACAAGGTTGCTGCGGCACTATGCGAGGAGTATCCGGACAATCTTGAATTCAAACTGCTCAGAGGCGCCACCCGACTTGGCGTCGGGGATACTGCCGGTGCTATTGAGCTGTATCAAGGGTTGCTGGATCAGCGATATAACCCGAAAAACACTTATTTGCTTCTCGGCCACGCAGAGAAAACCGCGGGCCAGATCAATGAAGCCATTTATTCGTACCAGAAGCTGTACGAAGCGCATCCGGATTTTGGCGATGCATTCTGGAGTCTCGCGAATACCAAGACTTACAAATTCAGTGATCACGAAATCGCGCACATGCAGGACTACGTGAACCGGGGTTCAACGTCCGAGATCGATCGAGTACATATGCTGTTCGCACTCGGTAAGGCAATGGAGGACCGCAAGTCCTTTGATGACGCGTTCGGGTTTTACGATCGCGGTAACGCGATCAACCATGGCCTGCTGGCCAACCAGATGCCGGATATTGAACGCCGTGCAAACCTCCAGAAAAAAGTCTGCACGAAAGAGTTGTTTGAAAAGCGAGCCGATGTTGGCAATCCCGCAAAAGACCCAATCTTTATTCTTGGCCTGCCACGAGCTGGCTCAACACTGCTGGAGCAGATCCTGGCGTCACACTCCGAGATTGATGGCACGCTGGAGTTACCGAACATCTTGAGCCTTGCACGCAGGCTACGTGGCAGGGCAGTACCTAAAGAGGGAGAAGACCCTCAATACCCGAAGATCCTCGCAGAACTTGAAGACAGCTACTTCGAACGGTTTGGCCAGCAGTTCCTGGATGACACACAGGTGTTCAGGCAGGGTGCGCCACACTTCATCGACAAGATGCCAAACAACTTCTTACACATTGGCCTGATAAAGCTGATCCTACCGAACGCAAAAATCATCGATGCACGTCGGCATCCAATGTCCTGCTGTTTCAGTGGTTTCAAGCAGCTGTTTGCTGAAGGCCAGGAATTTACCTACAGCCTGAAGGACATCGGTACCTATTACAGGACCTACGTTGACCTCATGGATCACTGGGACGAAGTACTGCCGGGATTTGTCCTGCGCGTACAGCATGAAGATGTGGTTGCCGATCTTGAGACGCAAGTACGGCGCATGTTGGATTTCCTTGGGCTGCCATTTGAAGAGGCGTGCCTTGAGTTCCACAAGACAGAACGTAATGTTCGCACACCCAGCTCCGAGCAGGTGCGCCAGCCGATCTATTCGTCCGAGCTGGAACAGTGGCGCAATTTTGAGAAACACCTGGACCCGCTGATCGAAGCGCTGGGTCCGGAGGTCATGGCACGCTACCCGATATAGGCTGACTGTGATTGTTTCCCACTCGCGCAAGTTCATATTTTTCGCTGTGCCCAAAACAGCGACACATTCTGTGCGGGAAGCGTTGCGACCACATCTTCAGGAAGGTGACTGGGAGCAGCAGGTACTGTTTGGTAAAGACCTTTCCCCGATCAGGAAGATCGCAGAAATCGGCCACGGGCATATCAGTGTCGAACAGATCCGTGATGTGCTATCCCAGTCAGACTGGGCCGATTACTTTAAGTTTGGGATTGTGCGTAACCCCTTCGATCGTTTTGTGTCGGTGTGCGCTTTCCTTAATCGTGATAACCCCGAATACTCAAGTAACCCGCGTGGCTGGATGAAGGCTGCCATTGAACGACCACGTTTTCGCCATCGAGTGCTGGTGCGTCCACAGGTGGAGCAATTGTCCGGCACTGATGGTGAGTTAGCGATTGATTATGTTGGACGATATGAAACGTTGCAGGCGTCTCTGAATGAGGTGCTGGCAAGGCTGGATCTGCCTTGTTTTGAATTGCGTCAGCGCAATGCGTCCTCACATGAGCATTACCGGGAATACTACGATCAAGAATTACAACAAGCTGTAGCGCGTTTTTATGAGAGCGATATCGATGCTTTCAAATACGTGTTTTGAACAGAGGAACTGATGAAGCAAGCTTTCAACCTTATTGATAAACCCACTTTCTTTGGCTCATTGGCCATGCTGCTTGCGGCGACCATCCCACTTCTACTCTGGCCCGAGCAGGGTGCAGTATGGGTGAACCAGGCACGTTCCTTCGTCGTCGACTATTTTGGTTTTGCCTACATCGCCCTTGGCGTCGGTGCCATGGCCTTCATGATCTACATTGCGTTCAGCAACATCGGCAAGATCCAGCTTGGTGACCCCGGTGAGCAACCCGAGTTCCGTACGGTGTCCTGGGCATCGATGTTGTTTTGCGCGGGTATTGGTATCGGCATCATGGTGTGGGGGCCGATCGAATGGGCGTACTACTACCAGAACCCGCCGTTTCTGATTGAAGGTGAAACGGCAGAAGCCGCCAAGTGGGCCGCAACCTACGGCATGTTCCACTGGGGGCCTGTTGCCTGGTCTATCTACCTTGTACCGGCACTCCCCATCGCATACCTGTATCACGTGCGAAACAATCCTGCACTGAAGTTGTCGCAAGCGCTTGCGCCAGTCATTGGTGACAACAATGTCAAGGGGTTCTGGGGCAAGCTGGTCGATATACTGTTCGTGTTTGGCATGCTGGGTGGTGGAGCTACAAGCCTTGGCCTCGGTGCGCCGCTTCTGTCAGAAGGCCTGCACCAGTTATTCGGTTTCGATAAAGGTGTTGGTATGCAGGTACTGGTGCTGCTGGTTGCTACGCTGATCTTTGGCGCCAGTGCCTACTCCGGGATCAAGAAAGGCATCCAGACTCTTTCCAACATCAACCTCGCGCTTGCGACGCTGCTGCTGCTCTTTGTACTTGTGGTTGGGCCGACGGTGTTTATCTTTGAAACCTCGCTGACGTCACTGTTTGTAATGTTTGGTAACTTCATTACGATGGCCACCTATCTGGAGCCGTTTGGCGGGTACAACGGTTTTGGTGACACCACCTTCCCGCAGGACTGGACGATCTTCTACTGGGCCTGGTGGCTCGCCTTTGCGCCAACCATCGGTTTATTTATCGCAAGGATTTCCCGTGGCAGGACAGTGAAAAACATGGTGTTGGGCTCACTGTGCTATGGCACCATGGGCTGTGCTCTCTTCTTCATGATCCTTGGGAACTACGGTATGCACCTGCAGTTGACGGGTGCGGTCGACGTGGTTGGCATCCTGGAAGAAGAATCCCAATACGCCGCAATCTTCGCTATCCTGGGCAGCCTGCCGTTGCAGACAGTAGTGATTGCACTCTACTCGCTCCTGGCCATCGTGTTCCTCTCCACGACCTTTGATTCGATTTCCTACATCCTCGCGTCTGTTGTCCAGAAGGAAGTCGACGACGAACCGATGCGCTGGAATCGTCTCTTCTGGGCAGGTGCACTCAGCCTGATGCCGGTGGCGATCATGTTTATTGCAGACGGTGGTCTCAGTGCGCTGCAGACACTCAGTATCGTGGCGGGGTTACCCCTGGTGCTGATCTGCCTGCTTTTGTGTATCTCAATCTATCGAATCGGTCGCTACGACCTGGTGCGGCAGCCGCATGTTGATGACCCCGATATCATCGATGTGACGGATATGCCGGAGCATGATCCCTGGAGCGAAGAAGGGTCATGGCAGCATGAGTGATATCAAGCCTCGATATGATGCTGATGGATACGTCGCCGGTGTGCCAATTCTGGATGCCGATGAAGTTGCCTGGCACCGAGGCCAGCTGGAAGCAGCGGAAGCGAAGGTAGGCCCGCTGCATTACCAGCACAAGATCCACACCGCGCTTGAATCCGCCTGGCAACTGGCTTCCCATCCCAGGGTCATCGAAACCGTGCAACAGATTCTCGGTCCGGATGTCCTGCTCCACAATGCCACCTACATCATCAAGGAACCTGCCACAAAATCTTTTGTGAGCTGGCACCAGGATCTGACCTATTGGGGTTTCAGCGGTGATGAGCAGGTGTCCATGTGGTTGGCGCTTTCACCTGCGGATGAGGTCAGTGGTTGTATGCGCTTTCTGCCCGGCTCCCATAACTGGGGTAAGCAGAATCATCAGCCGACGCAAGATCCCGATAACGTGTTGCTGCAGGGTCAGACGATCAGTGACGTGGATGAGTCCAGCGCGGTACATGGCAAGCTGCAGGCAGGCGAAGCTTCCTTTCACCATGGCTGGGTGATGCACTGCTCGACGGAAAACAATGCTGATGATCGACGCATCGGTTTTAACGCGCAGTACATCGTGCCATCCATGCAGCAGGTCAAGAACGAGGATGACAGCGCGATCCTCCTGTGCGGAAAAGATGATTACGGTTACTACCGTGAAGACGTGCCGGCCTCTTCACCGGAGCTTGATGAGGCGGCCTTTGCTCACCAGCGTGAGTTGAATCGCCGTTACGTGGAAACTGCCGGAACTCGATAGCAGCTCTATGCCACGGGCTGCATCTGGTTTTGTGCTGCGGTCAGCGTGTTTTTCATCAGGCACGCGATGGTCATTGGTCCGATGCCACCGGGCACGGGCGAGATCGCCGAGGCAACTTCTTTCACCTCATCAAAATCCACATCCCCCATCAGTTTGCGTTTGCCGTCCACCTGCACTGGTGTAATGCCGACATCAAGCACAATGGCACCTGGCTTCACCCAATCTGCCTTCACCATCTGCGGCTGACCTGCAGCGACCACCAGGATGTCGGCGGTACGACTGATGGATGGTACGTCCTCGGAATACTTATGCAGGGTTGTCACCGAGCAGCAGGCTTCCAGCAGCATGGCCGCCATGGGTTTACCAACGATATTGGAAGCGCCGATGACAACCGCGTTCTTACCGGTCAGGTCATCAACCAGTTGATCGAGGATGATCATGCAGCCGAGCGGGGTACATGGGGTAAGTGTCGCGCGACCCAGTGACAATGTGCCGACGTTGAGTGGGTGGAAACCATCTACATCTTTGGCAGGGTCGCTGGCGTCAATCACCTGGTTCGCGTCAAGGTGATCCGGCAGAGGTAGCTGCACCAGGATGCCATGTACCGACGGATCGTTGTTCAGGCGGTCGATCAACGTGTTGACCGTCTCCTGGTTGCTGTCTCCGGGAAGACGGTACTCGATAGAGACCAGCCCAACTTCCTTGGCGCTTTTCATCTTGTTCTTCACGTAGACCTGGCTGGCGGGATCATCGCCAACCAGTACAACCGCGAGACCGGGCGCACAGAAGTGTTGGCGCTTAAACTCGTCGATGCCACTTGCTACGTCAGCAAGGATATCCGCGGCAATCTCCTTGCCCTTAATGATGTGTGCCACCGGCGTTTTCCCGAAACTTGAGGATCGCGGGATGGTAGGCCCGGTGCGGGTTTGCGTCAATCTTGGGGGCGCTTCCAAGCGCCGGTTTTCTTGCTCAAAAACGACTGGGGTGACGCCGCTTTTCGTGTATTTACTTCAAAAATTTTCTACCTAAAATGCGCGCCTCGAAACTTCAACGGCGTGGCTGTCATGGCTGCAAATATTCGACTCTTATTCGTATCGCTGGGTGTACTGCTGGCAGGCCATGGCCTTCAGCAAACGCTTATTCCTGTGCATGCGAACAGCCTCGGCTGGTCGAACACGTCGATCGGCCTGATTGGCTCTGCCTACTTCCTTGGCTTTGTTCTGGGCTGCCTGACCGTACCGAGGCTGCTTGCACGTGCCGGGCACATTCGGGTGTTCCTCACCCTGGCTGGTCTGACGGCAGGTGCGTTGCTGGCGCTGGCGAAGTTTCAGTATGTTGAAGTCTGGATAACACTGCGTGTGTTAACCGGCTGGTGTATTGCTGCCATCTACGCCACAGCGGAAAGCTGGATAAACGAGAACGCCGAAGACAACGTGCGCGGCAAAATGATCTCCGTGTACGTGCTGGTTTCCCTGGTGGGTATGGCAGCAGGCCAACTGCTGTTTGGTATGGCTGACCTTGCCTATCTCTTTTCACTGGCAACAATCCTGATGCTTCTTGCGCTCATTCCTATCGGACTTTTCTGTGATGACCAGCCGATGGCGCTCGATGCCAAAACCATCCGGTTATCGTCCTTGCGCAAAGTGCCATTTGTGGCGCGGGCTGGCATGTTCGTGAGCGGGCTTGTGATCGGCAGTATCTGGGCGACTGCGCCACTCGTTGTGGAAGCAAGTGGGCTTGCGATGAGTGATACCGGCTACATCATGATGGCAGTGATCCTTGGTGGCGCATTGCTGCAGGTACCGGTGGGTTACTTTGCCGATCGTCTTGGTACGTTTACCGTGACTGCTTTTGTGACGCTGACCTGCCTTGTCACTGCGCTGGCCGGTTTTTCACTTGGCGCTGCGGGGACGCTGCTGTTAGCGGTGGTTATGTTTGTCCTGGGTGGAACCAGTCTGTCGCTGTACACCCTGGCCTGCACAGAGGCCAATGCAACCAGTCCGCTATCGCGGGTGGAGATTGCGACGTCGCTGCTACTTATCAACGGTATAGGGTCGATCATTGGGCCGATGCTCGCCGGGTTTGCAATGAGCTACTCGGCTCACGCACTTTTCATGGTGATCGCCGCGTCGATGCTAGCGTTGCTGGCGGTGATGTTCGGTGATCGGATCGCTGCGATGTTCCTGGCCCCGCAAGCGGAGGTTGCAGAAGCAGACAACGGCGAGCTGGCGGAAGTGATCAGCTTTGAGGATTATTTCGATGAAGGCGTCGTTGAAGTCGAAACAGATCCGTTGGAAGAAGCTGAATTACGGGACTGGTCTGCCTGATGAAGCTGGGAAATTCTTTAGGCTACCTGAAGAAACCAGCCAGCAGCTTCGGTGATTTGCAGAAACCGATAATCGCAGCGATGACCAGCGCCTTTTCCAACGGGTAGGGCAGCGTATGTATGCCCCCGTGTACACGGACTTCACCTGGTAACGGCAGTTCAGGTCGAAGCCAGTCATGTACGGCGAGCAGTCCGTTAATCGTCTGCGACTGCAGCGGTGTCATGGTTTCAACCTGTAAGGCCGCTGCGCCGCCAAATGCGGCATCAAATACGGGGTGATCCAATGACTTTGTCTGTGTGATCGCTGCGGTGTTTGCCGACACACGCACACCCAGGTTCGACCAGTGTTCAGCCGTGATCACCTTGCCGAGGTATTGTGCTGCCTGGTAGCTCGCCCCCTGGATGCTGACCAGCGTTCTGGTGATAGCGGTACCCGCTCTTCCTGCTACACCGGGTGAACCCATAACACCCAGATTGCCGATGATTTTTTCCCACGCCGGTGCATCGGTTTTGCGTTTGTCCATGGTTTTGACGTCATCAGGCAGCAGCAATGTTGGTGTGGTGGGCGAGACCAGCATGGTAACGGTTCTGATGATGGCCTCCGGCAGTGTATCTACGATGGCATTCATTGCGCCGGTTAAGCGCAGTTCCCTTGCCTCGCCGGGTGCGTATGCATAAAGACACAGATCGACGGGCTTGCCATCCGCAAAATGAAGGATAGTGGTACGAATCCTGTCCGGGGCCGTCAGCAGATCAGCTGGTTCCTCGGTCCATGAGAGCGTACCGGGGCTCGCGCTCTCCAGGATTGCTGGTGACGGCGGGGCGACGTCCAGCCACAGTACATCGGCACCAGCCTCTAGAAGCATCCTGGTGGGTGCCATCTCGGCGTTGGCACCAAACACAACAATCCGGCGTGTGCTGAGATCAAGTCTGCCATCGCTGAGTGCATGTTGATTTACCCACTCGAGCGCTGAACAGGCGGCATTGTTGATCACATTGCGATCAGTAAGGTATTTACCGATATCGGCAGGCGTCTGGTAACTGTTGCCCTGGTAGGTGAAATCAAACTGCCATCGCTCAGCTTCTCCGCCAACCTGCCTGTTTAGGGTCAACGGTGTTGCGTCGTCGTCGAGGTAGGTTGCCAGCGGAATACTCTCGCCAGCAGTTTCGAAAACGAGTTCATCCGCGATCGCTCTCTTCAGCTCCTGTGCAATCTGGGCCCGGACAGGAGAGGCGATGCGTGCGGCTTCAAAGCGCGGCAGCGCTTCCACATACTGTTTGCGAAAGATCTTGGCTGTTCTGGGGAAATCAGCAGCGCTGAAAACGCCAGGATGACGCGCCCTGGCTTCATCCAGCACCTTGTAGAGAACCGCGGATGCCGATACGCCATCCCTGATCGCAACTTTGCCTGTGCCAGCCATAACGTCCTGTTGTTAGAGCGAATGTGAGAGCTTACCAGTTTTAGTGACATCAGGATGCCGTTAAGAATAGTGGGCATTATTAAGCCCGGTGTTACCCGGCGGGTGCTTATTCGAGGGACTCCAGCATCGAGGCGTAAACGGCAACGGAAAGATCGTCACGGAAACGCCACGGTCGATTGAAGAGCTGCGACATACCGATGACGATCACGTCCTCCTGTGGGTCCAGCCAATAGACCGTGCCAGCAGCACCGCCCCAGTCGACTTCGCCCTGCGATGACAGCACGCCGCGCCTGATCGGGTCGATATATACGCCAATGCCAAGACCATGCCCACCGCCCAGGCCAAGCATCGGATCGTGATTCGGGCCGACGTTGGCATCGGTAATCGATCGAGGCAGGTGATCCTTCATCATGTACTTGATGGTCTTGGGGCTGAGGATCTGGTGCTTGCCAAATTTGCCACCGGCTCGCAGCATCTCCAGAAAGTTCAGGTAATCACCTGCAGTGGATACCAGGCCGTGACCGCCCGCATCAAACGGACTGACGCGATAGGGTGTTTTGAAAGGTAGTCCTGAAACCAGGTCGAGGCGTTTCTCTTCCTTATTCCAGTTGTGATTAGAAGTGAGTCTGGACAGTTTTTCTTCCGGTACCTCGAAAGCGGTGTCGATCATTTCCAGCGGTGTGAACAATCGATCCTGGAAGAATTCACCCAGTGGCTGACCGGCAATGCGCTCGACAACAATGCCGAGTACGTCAGATGCATAGCTGTAACGCCAGCCTTCCCCTGGTTGATACACCAGCGGCAATTGTGCAACCAACTCGATAAACGAGTCCGAGTCACCTGCTGCAGAGATCTCCTGCCGACTCGGCATGCCTTCGATATCGATGCCAGGCAACCAGCCGTAGCTCAGCCCCGACATATGGGTGAACAGCTGGTGGATAGTCATTTTGGACGAAGGTTCTATGAGTTCGCCATCCTCATAAACCTTGAGATTCTTGAACTCAGGAATGAACTTCTCAACGGGATCGTTCAGGTGGAAGTGACCTTCCTCATAAAGCACCAGTGCGGCTACTGCGGTGATCGCTTTGGTCATGGAGTAGACGCGAAACAGTGAATCTGCCTGCATGGGCTCAGGATTATCGATGCCGAGTTGCCCGCCAACACCCAGGTGCACCAGTTTGCCGTGACGGGAGACCATGGTGACGAGACCTGCAACGCGCTTCTCGTCGACGTAGGTAGCGACGATGTCATCGATGCGTTCGAGTCGCTCGGCTGACATGCCGACGCTGCTGGGGCGTACCGTGGATTCTGCGACGGAGAGGTTTGATATCAGGAGGAGGG
This sequence comes from Pseudomonadales bacterium, assembly GCA_963921285.3. Classification (GTDB taxonomy): domain Bacteria; phylum Pseudomonadota; class Gammaproteobacteria; order Pseudomonadales; family Azotimanducaceae; genus UBA9659. The sequence continues at coordinate 1,387,846 of CAWUFD020000015.1, read as the reverse complement.
CGGAGGCGATAAAGATTAGTGGCGACTTCATGAGTACTTCATTTGAGGTATTGCCGTGAGTCTATCATCCAGCGGCGCCAACAACCCCCATCATCCCGCCCTGTGCAACCACCTCGCCATCCCGACCGAAGCGAAGCGCAGCGGAGGGATCTTTGTCTCGCGAGTATCAGATCCCTCCGCTGCGCTTCGCTCCGAACAGCGTGTCCCGATCGTGATGACGGTGTGTTTTGGCGAAGCAGTTACGGCTGGGTTACCTCCAACAATCGACAAAGCTCAACCTCAGGAAACGCGATCATCCCACTCGACGCACCCAACTCCATCACCCCAACCCCATCAGAAACCACTCCCCACTCTGGCAAAGCACCCCCATTAGGATTGCCAGTCCGCGCAAAGTTAACCCAGTAATCCTGAATCACCCGGGTCAGCCCCCGATCAACATCGTCAGTCGGCAACCACTCATCATGCGTGCCAAAAACATAGGGAATCTCCGCGCCGTGATACGCACCGACCTCCTCCCCAAACTCTCCTGGTCGGACCTTCGTGAATCGATAAAGGTAGCTGGGCGCGTTGTTTACACGTGCCATCACATCAGAAGGGCAATGCATCCTGCGGCTTGAGTGATATCTATCGAGCGCCAGCGACTCACTGAGTCCTTCAAGCTCTGCCTGGATCAAGGCACGTTGCGCTGGCTCATAAGTCGAAAGGGTATCACTGAGTTTTTCCGCGGGGTCGAGATACATCAGCCACTCATTGGTGTTGGTGCCGATCATCAACGGGACACCAGCCTGCTCAGAGAAGGCTTCACTCAATGGTGCGGTGAGCGCGTTCCCATCAACCACAGGACCGAAGCCTGATGCCGGGCCATCCGCTGCCACCATCTCGAGTAGTTGATCAGCAGGCAGCGCCCGCATCTCTTCAGCAGACATGTCATCAAACAAGGTACGGCTGTACTCGAGCATAGCTTTACGCTTGACGGGGTCCTCCCAGGCGTACCCGGCACTCTGGTGAATGGCTTTGTGGAATAGCCCCGCCGCTTTCGGTGAAGCAATCAGGTAGGCAATGTTCGTGGCACCAGCGGACTCTCCGAAAATCGTCACGTTCCCAGGATCACCGCCAAACTTGTGGATATGTTCTCGGACCCACTGAAGACCAGCGATCAGGTCCAGAAGCCCATAGTTTCCGGACGCCACGTCATCCGTATCGAGCCGTGCATCAGCTAGGAAGCCAAAGATACCTAGGCGGTACGCGAGACTCACCACAACCACTTCCTGCTGTGCCAGGTTGTGTCCACGGTAGTTGGGCTCATACGACCAGCCGCCTACATTAGCGCCGCCATAAATCCACACCATAACTGGCTTCGGCTCTTCAAAGCCATTCGTCCACACGTTCAGGTACAAGCAGTCTTCTTCATATCCTTTAGCCGGCCCGTCAAACTGCGCAGGATCTTCGCCGAGAGAAGCGATCAGGCTGCGATACCATTTCTCCAGGCGATCACCCTGGGCACATGCGGCGGCAAATTCATCCTCGACGACTTCGCCGTTACCAGTGAGCGGTTGTGGCGCGCGCCATCTCAGGTCACCAACAGGTGGCGCCGCAAAAGGAACGCCACGAAACGAAGTGATACCCGCATCGTCAGTTGTTCCTTTCAGGACGAAGCCATTCACCGTGATATCAGCACCATAACTGTGCAGGGCTAACAGGAGGCTGTAGAAAAACAGATCGACTCGTATCATCGTATGAGAAAGCATGACAAAGACATCCATCATAATGACTGCATGCAGGCCCAGCTACTCCGGGCATCAAACATGGGCTGTTAGAATGCAAGAGCAAGTGTTACCGAGCTGACAACCCATGGTCTTCCTGATTGAGGTTTTTATTTTCCTGATTGCCGCGCTCGCGGTTGTGCCAATATTGAATCGGCTTGGCCTCTCGAGTGTGATCGGCCACCTGGTTGCGGGCATCGTGATCGGACCAAGTGGCTTTGCGATGATCGACAACGCGGAAGACATCCTGCACTTTGCTGAGATCGGTGTTGTGCTGCTGCTCTTCATTATTGGCCTCGAACTGCAGCCGCGACGCCTCTGGGTAATGCGTAAAGCAGTGTTTGGTATGGGCACGTTGCAGGTGCTGCTGACTACGGTTGCACTGACGCTGGCGTTGTACCTGATCGGAGTCGGGTTTGCTCCGGCTCTCTTGCTCGGATTCTCGCTTGCGCTGTCCAGTACAGCATTTGTGTTGCAACTTCTGGCCGAGAAAAAGCAGTTAAACCACGCACATGGCCGCGCCGCATTTGGTGTGCTGCTGTTCCAGGATATTGCGGTCATACCTGTGATCGCCTACCTCAGCATTGCAGGTTGCGGCGGGGATCACGGCGCAATCAACCCGGTGGCGATTGGTGCGGTCCTCGGCGGCCTGGTGCTCGCACGATTTGTATTGCGCCCGCTGCTAAAGATTGTTGCTGAAACCGGTGTCCATGAATTGTTCATTGCAGCGAGCCTTGCGATTGTCACGGGCGCCGCGCTTGGCATGTATGCCGCCGGTTTATCGATGGGCCTCGGTGCATTCATTGCAGGCATGTTGGTCGCCGACTCGGAATACCGGCACCAGATGGAAACCGATGTCATGCCTTTCAAGGGTTTGCTGCTCGGACTCTTCTTCATCGCGGTGGGTATGTCAGCTGACCTTGGGCTGCTGCTCGAGTCGCCACTGCTGATCATCGGGCTGACACTGGGGCTGATCGTGATCAAGGCCCTTGTGATGTACCCCATCGCGCTCTGGAACGGGCTTGATAGCACCGAGAGATTAAAAACAGCGGTAGTACTTTCACAGGGCGGTGAGTTTGCATTTGTCCTCCTGACCGTCGCGTTGGCAGGTGGCCTAGTGTCCGCACATTACACCGGTATCGCAGTACTTGTGGTAACGCTGTCGATGGCGAGCACCCCTTTCCTGATGATGGCCATCGAGCGCTTTACTGCAGAACGTGATGACGAGCGTGATTTTGATGCCATGGCGGATTCGACGGGTGGCATCATCATTGCGGGCTTCGGGCGATTCGGTCAGATTGTTGGTCGTGTGCTGAACATGCAGCAGATACCTTTTACCGCCCTCGACAGTAACCCTGGCCAGATCGAGTTCGTCCGGAGCTATGGCAACGATGTCTACTATGGCGATGCAACGCGACTCGATCTGTTGCAGAACGCCGGGGTCAAAGATGCCAGTGCGCTCATCATCGCGCTGAACGATGTGGAAGATTCTATTCACATCGCTGAGATGATTCGTGAGACCTGCCCCGATGTGAAACTGTTTGCACGTGCCAGAAACCGGCAGCACGAGATAAAACTACGGGAGGTCGGTGTTCACGTGATCATGAGAGACACGCTGCTTTCCAGCCTCGCGATTACACAGTCACTGCTGGAGTCACTTGGACGTGACGATGCCGAAGACATCATCCATGCATTCAAGGAACACGACGAAGAGACGCTGCAACGCCAGGCAGCAGTGATTCACGATGAGAACGCTTTCAGGCAAACGACCATGGACGCGGCCGACGAACTGAAACAGTTGTTTGCTGATGACCAGGACACCGAACTGCCTGATGATACTCAGCAGATTTAATAAATGTAAGTGGATGTATTGCAGCGGTGGACCGGCGTGATTGCTGGATGCTGCTGGAAGGAGAATAGCTGCCACGCCGGGTTGGCGTGGCAACTCGATCTCTGATCAGGCGAGGATCAGGTGTACCAGGCCGATGCCGCTGACAACAACGGTGATGGCCAGCGCGCAGGATGCGCAGGCAAGACCGGCAGAGGCGAATGGGCTTTCGATCAGTGCGCCGAGACGGCCCGCATTTTCTTCCTGAGTGCTTTCAACTTGTACTTCTGTCATGGTTTTTTCCTGGTTGGTTGTGTTTTGTGCGATGCAAAAAAACGCGCATTATACGCACTGCGGGGCCAATGACAATCGCGTTCGGTCGAGATTTATCCCCGTGCGTCCAACCAGGACGTATGTTCGTGCTGTGGTGCCATGTAATCGGCCTTGGTCGATGATATGAAACCTGCAAAATGCCCATGTGGCACAGCCTTGATACCCGCCACGAGCGCTTTAGCGAGAACATCAACCTCCAGGGGTACTGCACTATGCTGTACAAAGGGTGGCGTCAGTGAAGGTCGGCTACGATCGACAATCGTGACACTGCTTTGATCCAGGAAATCAAATGAACATGCGTCGATAGCGGCCACATCCGCCTGCCCGGTTCGGAGCATCTGCAGACTGGCGTTATGAGAGCCACTGATTGAGATGTCTGAAACCTGCCTGCCGTTCTCACACAACCATTCGAGAAGCGCAAAATAGCCGGACCGTGAACTGGCGGCGTTGGCCACAATGCGCACCGAGCCCGGCAGCAGCTCACCAGTGGTAACGATATGGCTGTAATACTCTCCCGGGGCACAATCCAGACCACGCAGGACAGGTCGGCCGATCACACGCAGGTTCGCACAGGGTGCTGTGAACAGATCCGGTCCGCAGCACTGACCCAACAGAAGCTTGTCGGACTGCCACTGCGACACATGTGAATTGCGGCGATCCAGCGCCGCCTTGTTCAACGTCTGCTGACTTTTTCAGTTCACCCCTGACCGCTGCCCACAAATCATCCTGGTATGCGTGGGTTGATGCATGGTCATACCAGGGCAGGCTGGCGAAAAACGTCACCCGGCGGGCTTACTCATCACGAGGGAAGGGTGTTGGGTCGCCCTCTGCAGTAGGAATGTTGAACGTGTTGAGCGTCATGGAAACGAAAGTGTAAAAACCAATCGTCTGGATGATCTCCATCAGTCCCTGTTCACCCCACTGCTCAACCGCCGCGTGGTAAAGCGGCAATGGCAGGTCCTTGGTTTCGTGCAACGCTCGACACACGGCGATGGTCAGCTTCTCATCTTCCGGAGCATCTTCCGGCGGGTCGACCTGGTCAAATACAGATTGGATAACGGCGTCGGAAACACCCTCGTCTTTTGCCATCTTTGCATGCGCAACCCATTCCACGTTGCTGCGCCAGTGGCGACCTGTGACGATGATGGCGAGTTCAACGATGCGTCGTCCGACCACTGTTCGCTCCCACACGAAGTTGCCGAGACTCATCGCCCGCTGCGCGACTTCAGGGCTTCGAATCCAGGGGTCAAAAGGACCGCCGAACTGTCCATCGTCGCGGGGCTTACGCGCTTTGGCTATGCGATCATATTGCGCCTGCTGTTCTGGCGTCAGTTCAGCGTACGGCTTGGGTGCAAGACGGCTTGTCATGGAGAGGTACCTCAAATTTCAAAGCACCTTTATACCTGAATAGCGGGGTTATCGTCAGAACGTCTTCATTGTGGCTTGCGTTCCGTTGATGTCACGCACGCGGCCTCAACACTTGCGCAGCTTCCAGACCTGTTCGGCCGGCCACTTCTGAGACCAGTCAGCAGGTGAATTGAACTGGCTGCCGGTTGCTTCAGCCGGTGCCTGTAACTCCAGGTAATCAATAATCTCGAACCCAGTATCGCGAAAGAGGCGCATCCATTCAGCGATGGGCAGGTTGAACTCAACACCGCCCGGGTCAATTTCAACCTCGCGCCAGTCGAACATGTGCATCCCGAACCAGGGCCGGTGCAACTGGGTTTCTGATTCCGCGCCGGAAGGTGGTGTGGTCAGCAACGCCAGTGGGTGGTTACCGAGGAAATGCAGCAGGCCACCCGACTTCAACAGTCGATGCGCCTCTGGTATCCACAGGTACGGGTCACACCAGATCGCCGCGCCATATTCGCTGAGGGCAAAATCAAAAGTGCCATCCTGCAGTGGCACCGTTTCAGCATTGCCATGGATTAGGTCGAGGTCTGTGTTGTGTTCTTTTGCGAGGCGAGCAGCAGTCTCGAGCTGCTTTGATGAATTGTCGATACCGGTGACGGTTGCGCCACGTCGCGCCATCCAACCACTCACATAACCGGTGCCGCAGCCAAGCTCAATGGCCGACATGCCTGACATATCTTTCGGCAGCAGGTTGATGCCTTCCTCAGGTAAACCCCAGATCCCCCAGAACGGCTTAGCAGAGGCCCAGCTGCGTTCACCGGCAGCAATCCAGTCGTCAGCCATACCGTCCCAGTAATCCCTGTTGGAGGTGACGTGTGATTCCTTCATGACGTAATCCACTTGTGTGTATGAGCGCGATGATGGCGGACGCGGTGTGAAAACGAAAGCCTGCCGCTCCGCAGTTGAGTCGGCTACCTGCAGAGGAGTATCGTAGAACCCGGCCTTCAAAAAGGAAGCAAAGATGCCTGGCCTCAACCAGGTTTTTGAAGAAAGCTTTCAACGCGTGATGGGTTCAGGAACCAGCATCACACCCGAGGGTGCGGCCTTCTTCAAGCAGTTCTACGTCAACTTCCTCGCGACTTCCCTAGCGGTTGCCGAGCACTTTCGCGACACAGATATGCAGCAGCAGGTCACGATGTTGCAGAAATCCTTCTACCAGCTTGTATCCATGTACGCGATGGATGAACCCACAGAGAACCTGAAGGGTATTGCCAGGACACACAGCCGGGCGGGCCACGACATTGAACCAGCCCTCTACGACCTCTGGATGGATGCGCTGCTCAGGACAGTGGAGGAGTTCGATTCAGGTTTTGATGCAGATGTGGCCCTCAGCTGGCGACTCGCACTGGCACCGGGCGTCGCACTGATGAAGCACTACTACAGCACCTGACCCAGATCAAAGGAACCGCCGGTCACCATGGCATTCCCGGCAGCGGCAAGCTAACTTAACTTAAAGGCACGCGGGAGCATCAAAATGGAAGAGTTTCACAAGACCCTGGCGGAACTGCGACTCGAACTGGAAAAGGTGCAATTCGAACGCGAAGACAACCAGGCAGAAGTTAACCAGTCAGTCGCAGCACTCGAAGAGAAACTAAAGGAAGAGTCACTGATGTCAGGCGACGAATACCTCGTACATGAACTGACAGAAGCACTGGAACACTTCGAAGAAACACATCCCCAACTCACCGACATCCTCGGCAGAATGTCAGACCTGCTGAGCAAAATGGGTATCTAGATAACCTCCCGTCATGTCGACCGGAGCAGCAAAGCTGCGGAGCGGAGACACCTCAATCCGCCGTCATGTCGACCGGGTCACGCTGACCAAAGCAGTCGTCAGGCTGCGACGCGGAGACATCTCAACCCAGAAAAGCTCGCGTCCCCCGTCATGTCGACCAGAGCAGCCAGAGGCTGCGGCGCGGAGACATCTCAACCCTCAGAAACTCGCGAGCAAAAGATCCCTCCACTTGCGGTCGGGATGACGGCGTAAGCGGGCGGGACGACCCGGAGAAGCCTAACACCCCCGAGTAATCACCATATCCTGCTCAACAATATTATCGAGGTCATACTCAATATAACTCTCAAGATCCCCACGAGTCCGATAGTCACTCAAATGCCGCAACACGCCACTCAATATCGCAAGCGCCATCGAATCCGGGTCCATCGTATTGGCTGCTTCTGCCGTCGAAATAGCATCATGAATCATCTGCTTCGCCAGGGTGTTTTCCCCACTCATGACATTCCTCCAATGTCTCATAAAACAAAGATGTCCCCACTTTGCCCCTGATCCCAATCGCGCAACATGCGCTGGATCAATAAATCTGCGTTCCACCACTGGACGCCACCCTTTATTCCCTGTTTTCATTCAATGAATTAAATCCAGAGGGCGGAGTTGATGGAACTATCAGGCTTAAAGGGAAAGGTAGCGGTCGTCACCGGCGCAGGGCGCATGCGAAGTATCGGTCGACCCATTGCCTTAGAACTGGCTCGCCAGGGCTGCAACGTCGTCCTGACAGGCACCGGCAGAGCGCCGGAGCATTACCCGGATGACGAAAAAGAGGCAGGTTGGCAGGATATTGCTTCGGTTGCCCAGGAGTGCCGCAACGAAGACGTCGAAGTACTCGAACGCGTCAGCAATGCTGCCGACCCTGAAGCCGTTGAGCAACTCGTTAAGGAAACCGTCGACAGCCTCGGTCGAGTCGACTTCGTGATCAACAATGCCGGCGCAGCCAGGGGTTCAGATCGCGTACCGGTAACAGAACTCGCCATCGACGACTGGCACAAGGTCATCAACGTAAACCTGAACGGAACCTTCCTGATGTCGAGAGCGTTTGGCAAAACGCTGATCGATCAGGGTGAGGGCGGCGCCATCATCAACATATCGTCAATCGCCGGAAAGATTATGCCACCCAACACAGCCGCCTACGCTGCCAGCAAAGCGGGCATCCAGGCGATGTCGGCCAGCATGGCAAGAGAGGTGGGCCGCTACGGCATTCGGGTGAACTGTGTCTGCCCCGGTGTAATCGACACCTACCGAATGGATGATATCGGTCGTGGTGATGCCTGGACGGCAGTCATGAAGTCCATCCCACTCGGTCGTGCAGGTTCCGGCGATGACATCGCTAACATGGTGGCGTTCATGTGCAGCGAGCAGGGCGCCTGGATCACCGGGCAGTCCTACAACGTTGATGGTGGACACGTGGTCGCCCATTAGCAGAAGCCGCACGCGATTGATTGCGGACGGTGGGTTTGCTACCCGATAGACCATTTGTTAGCTCCAAATACTTTAGCGCAAGGTGTCAGGAATTCTGGCCTGCTGACACTAATCCACAACAGGCGTCAGAATAAGGCAGCAGGTGCGTGTTGTTGCAACACCTTTAGATTGAACTCGGAGAGCGACTATGTTGAAGACCAAACGACTTTCGGTATCACCTTTTCTGTTTCTTCTAGCGACAGTGTTGATCTGCAATATTACCCACGCAGTTGAACCAGAAGAACACAGCATCTTGAATCTCCAGGAGTATTGGTGGACGGATGATTACAACAACTACGAATATATTCCCAAACAGTTGATTGATCGATTGGAAGATAGCGAGGTCAAAGGGCGCGAGTTCACATACAAGATTGATGACACGCAGCAGATTGTCGGGGACATCTGTAATCGGTTTCCTCATTTTCCACAATGCAGGAAAGCGCTCGATAGCACGCTCGGTATACAGTAGGAGATATAACTATGGAGCGTGACGATAAGATGACAACATTAGCGGCGGCTGAAAAACTCTCCTCTATTTTGCTGAATCTTGTGAGTGTTTTGGCAATTTGCTTCGGCGGTTGGTTTGGTCTGATCAAGTTCTTCGAGTATCAAGAACAGACCCGTCTGAAGGCCGGCATGGATATCGTGTCTGAGTACTATTCACAAGAACTGTATGTCGCACGGAGCAAAATCAGCATGCTCTTTACTGACATAGAAGGAGCCATGACCAGCCAAATTGCAAGCTCCAATAACCCCAGCAGCGCTTACTATGCGTTTGTTAACAACTTTGTTCGTGAGTCCAGGGCCGAGTCTGAGGTTGAACGGCTCATTGAGTTTTTTGAACGTGCAGCACTCTGTGTTGACCGCCAAATTTGTGATGAAGAGTCTATTGGTACCTTTCTCAAGGCCAACGGCAGTGATTTCCTGAGCACGTTCCATCCGTATGTTTGCGAGCAACGGGCTAGGTGGGCTGATCCGAAGATCTGGTTGGAGGCGGAACAATACTATTTGGAAGGTATCGATCCCGATGCTTGTGAGAACTACTAGCGGGGTAAAGGACAAGGTCTCATTGGTACCGAGGGTCGGGATCGAACCGACACTCCCGTGAAGGAACCGGATTTTGAATCCGGCGCGTCTACCAGTTCCGCCACCCCGGCACGTGAGAGGCGCGAGTATAGCAGATAGACGGCTCAGGCAAACTCTGTCAGAATAACCTCTTGCAGTTCTTTGAGGGATTCTTCGTTCAGGTGTTCAAGTTCGGCGAGATCAATCTCAACTGACCCTTTTGTTTTCAGCTCTGCTTCGAGCTGCCTGCATTCGTACTGGAATGCCAGCAATCCGAGGTTGGATGATGCGCTGGCGAGAAGATGCAGCCTGTTTACCTGCTCGTCGGTATCGGACTGTTCTATCGCAGCTGCCAGCGAACGCATATGCTCGGCATAGTTGCGCCCGTAAGCCTCAGTGAGCCTTGCAAACATCTCATCGCCAATGCTTTCAATCTCGGAGTACACAAAATCGACGTTGATTAATGGTGGCGTGTCGGCCTGTTCCTTGTGGCGAGCGAGTGCGCTGAAGAAATTGGTGAGTTGCAACTGGTCGAGTGGCTTGGAGAGCACCTGCTTGAATCCGTTTTGCAGGAACTCATCTTCCTGGGCCGGCAGTACGCTGGCGGTTAGTGCTGCGACATAAAGATCGCCAAACTGCTCTGGGTGCGAGTGAATGTGGCGCATCAGGTCCTGGCCTGACATGTCAGGTAAGTTGATATCTGAAAGTAGCGCATCGAAGTCATGGGTGCGTAGCGCGGCAAGGGCGTCATTAGCTGTCGCCGCTGTGATCACATCGTGACCTCGCATGGTGAGGAAGTCTTCCGAAACCTGGCTGGCGACAGGGTCGTCTTCAAGCAGTAGCAAACTGAAGCGTCTGTCAGTGGTGTCAGCGATCTGTTCGGGTTCGATTTCTATGGGCGGTGCTAATGCCATATCAAATTCGATGCAGGTGCCCTGAATGCCATTGCTGTGGACGCGGATTTCACCGCCCATGTGTTCGACCAGTCTTTTCGATAGCGCCAGTCCGAGGCCGGTGCCTTTGGCTGTGGTCTGGTCCGGATTGATACGTGTGAACTTATCGAAGATCTGCGACTGGTCCTCCAGGGGAATCCCCGGGCCTTCGTCTGACACCTGAAAGCGGAGCTTGTCGGCAATGGTTTTGATTTCAAGTCTGATCGGTGTGCCTGGCCCGTATTTCACGGCGTTGCTGAGCAGGTTAAAGAGAACCTGCCTCAATTGCTCGGGCGAACCGCTGACCTCAGCTGGTACATCCGCGTCGATATGGGTTGTGATATCACTACCCACGTTGACGGCGGTGTCTTCCATTAAAGCGGCGGTTGTGTGGGCAAGTTCGTGAAGGTTGAAGTTAGAAGACGGCAGGTCACTGGCGTCGTTGGAAAATCGAATGAATGCCAGGATCCCATTGATTTGTGTCAGCAGGGATTCGCCAGCGGTTTCAATAAGGCCAATTCGGCTCTGCAGGTAATCAGACAAACTGTCTTTATCGAGGACGCGGACTACGCCAAGGATGGCGTGCAGGGGCGTACGGAGCTCGTGGCTGATGGTGGCGAGGAACTCATCTTTGGCTGCAACGGCCCGGCTGAGTTCACGTGTTCGATCCTCAACCTGTGATTCAAGGGAGTCCTGATAGATGCGAACCTGGTTTCGCTCGCTGGCGAGGATTAGCAACGGCACGCCGACACTGAAAACGAACATCAGCAGCGATATCAATGAATCCGATGCGCTGGCTTCAACAAAAGGCCCAAGGTTTTGTGCGGTCGCCGAGGTCAACGCAAAGGACATCAGGAAGATGTAAAGCGAAGCGCCTTGCAAGCCAAAGTTCAGCGCGACGATAACGGCGAGTGGCAACAGCAGGTAGACAACCGGTCCACCTGTATAAACGCTGGCCGCAATGAGGACAGTAAAGCCCAGCGCGCAGAGCAGGGCGCTCGTATAGTTTGGCGCTTGCCGGGTGATCTGGTTGCGCATGGCCACCCAGGTGATCGCAAGGGGCGTCAGGATAAAGTAACCATGAATATCCCCGAGGCCTGCCATAAACCAGCCGCGCAGAAATTCAGTGAGTGATTCTAGTGGGTACAGGCCGGCGAAGCTGTAAAAGAATGACAACAGGAACGAGTTCACCACCGTCGGGATGGCGATCACGATGAAGATGAAGTTCAGGATGCTGGTTGTACTGTTAAAACCACTTTCACCAACGAACCGCCTGTAAAGAAAATAAGCAAACAGCGACTGCACTGTGACATTGATTAACGGCGGGATTGGAACAAGTAAGGGGTACTTCCACCAGGCGTCAAACGGTTCCAGGAATACAATGAACGGTCCAACTGCGCTGAGGGAGCCTAGGAAGATTGCTGGCCAGACCCGCGTGCCACAAATGATCAGTGCTGAAAGGCTCACGCCTGACCCCAGCCACAGCAGTGACTGAGTACCGCCGGACACGACTGTGAAATAGATACCTCCGTACCCGATGATCAGGTAGGCGAGGTAAGTCGCAATATTTGCACCGAGCGTGCTGGAGAAGAATGCCTTCATCCCATTTGAGGCTCGGCCTCGACCTGCTGAACGTTGGCGTCAAACAGGTAGCCCACACCGTACACCGTTTTGATCAGCGTCGGTTTCTTGGGCGCGACTTCAAGTTTCTGGCGCAGTTTGTAAACCATGATATCTATTGCGCGATCGTTTACTGACTTGTCGTGGCTCGACAAGATCTGGATCAGTCTTTCGCGGCTCAGTGCAACTTTTGCGTTGCGAACAAAAGCCAACAGGGTTGCAAATTCTCCGGGTGTCGTATCGACCCGTCCTGCTTCAACATGAGTCACGACCTGGGCCAGCGGGTCACACGTGTACTCGCCAAACTGGTACAGGTTACGCGGCTTGTCCGGTTCTCCCCGGTCGAGCCGGTCGTAGAGGTTGTTGAGTTTGATTGCTAGCTCGGTGTTGGCAATGGGTTTGGCGAGGTAGTCATCTGCACCGAGTTTCAACGCGGTCACCCGATCCTCAAGACCGCTCATACTGGAGATGCAGAAAACGCCCATGCCTTTGCCACGAGCCTGTTCAATAAGACTCAGTCCAAGGCCATCTGGCAGGTAAACATCCAGGACCAGGATGTCTGGCCAGTTGTTGGTAATCTGCCGGGCCGCTGCCTCCACTGTAGAGGTGGTTTTCACCTCGAAGTTCTTCCGGTTAAGTCCAGCCTCGATTCGCATTGAAGTGACTTCGTCATCCTCTATCAGCAGTACTCGAGGTTTCGATTGCGTTACCAATTACTCTTCCCGTTACCCATTCTTTTTGTTGTTAGATCGCCAAGCGTCTGCCATCAGGTTGACGCTAATCGCTTTTGAGCGCACAGATTAGAAAATTTCAGACGATTGGTCACCTACATCCGCTACTGGAAACAATTCAGAAACATTTCAGCAATTTTCCAGAGATAAAGCTTGGTTAGCATCGCTCCCATATAGCTCCCCAGACGTGCCGACTTTGGGGATTGAACCTCAGCAACCACAACCAATAGACGAGGTGGAAAGTGCAAACAGGGCGATTTACTGCAGGTGTCATATTCATCTTCCTCATGTTCCCTGTTGTGTTGCAGGCATCTGATCGTGATGGCGATGGTTTGCTGGATCAACAGGATATCTTGCCCACGCTGCCCATCTACGAGCAGCATGTGCTGCAGGTTGGTACTTTCCAGACGTGTTTACTGGAGCGTAATGAGCTCGATTGCTGGGCTCGTGATGGTCGTTTCCGAGTACCGCCACTGGGTCTCGTTGATCCGTTTAATGTTGCCAACCGGTTCGATCGCAGCACCTGTGTGCTTGACCAGCAGGGCGCGAAGTGTGTGGGTGATAGTAATGTCGTAAACCCACCTGGTCTGAGTAACCCCACGCAGATTGCAGTGGGAGACACCCATGCCTGTGCCCTCGACGATACCGGTGTTGTCTGTTGGGGCCAGGACAGTTGGGGCAAGGTGTCTGATGCACCAACGGGCCTGACTAATCCAGTACAGCTGGATGCGGGAAAGAACTTCACCTGTGTGCTGGACGGTTATGACCTGAAGTGCTGGGGTGGTGACGACGGCAATCTGGCCAATGGGCATGATTCTGGCGGCAAAGTGCCTGACGATTTAGGTCCGGTTGAAGCCTTCAGTGCAGGGTCCTGGTCCATTTGTGCGATCCAGACGGGAGGAAACCTCCGTTGTTGGGGGCATAACTATGGCGCGCAGCCGGCGTTAACCAACGTGAAGATGGTCAGTGCGGGTGCCTATCACGCCTGTGCCATCGCAGATGAAGGGCTCAAGTGCTGGGGGCCAGGTCATAGCTGGACCAATTGGGGGCAGTATTCTGTACCGGCTGATCTCGTCAATGCCAAGTGGGTAAGCGCCGGGCACTATCACACCTGCGCAGTGGTTGAGAAAGAAGATGTGCGATGTTTCGGTCGAGATTGGGCTGGACTGTTGGTCCCTGCCGATACCGATGGCGACGGCAAAAATGATGTCAGGGATACAGACAACGATGATGACGGATTTGTCGACTGGAATGACTATGCTCCATACGACCCCAGCATCAGCGTTGCTGCCGATGAAGATGGGGATGCGTTTCTGGATCACCTCGACAACTGTCCGAATACATTCAATCCGGATCAGCTGGATACCGATGGTGACGGCCAGGGTGATGCGTGTGATGCAGATGATGATAACGACGGGTTGACCGACGACGAAGAGCTGGCGCGAGGCACGAACCCCCTCAACACCGATTCAGATGGTGATGGCGTTTCAGATCTGACCGATGATTTTCCAAATGATCCTAACCAGTCTTCAGACCAGGATGGCGATGGTATAGCTGACGGTCTTGATAACTGTCCGAGCGCAGCCAACAGCAACCAGGCGGATTTTGACAACGATGGTGAAGGGGACGCTTGTGACGCCGATGACGACAACGACGGCGTACCCGATGTTGACGACCTGTTCCCCTTCGACCCGACTCGCAACCTCGATGCTGATGCTGATGGTGTGGACGACAGCACAGACAACTGTCCGCTAACCGCTAATCCTGACCAGCTGGACTTTGATCTGGATGGCTATGGTGATGCGTGTGATGAAGATGATGACAACGATGGTGTAGTCGATGGACAGGATGACCTGCCGTTCGATCCGTCAGAGAGCATTGACAGCGATGGTGATGGCATAGGGAACAACGCTGATGCGCTGCCTTTTGTTAACGATCCCTATCCCTACAGGCTGGACGTCGGCACTCTCAAAACGTGCCTGATCAACAGGGGTGAAATTGATTGTTTTGGTATGGCAGGCGTCGCGCCTGTGCCGCTCGGTTGGCGGAACCCAACCGAGATCTCGATGGAAGGGTTTTTCACACGTTCGTTTTGTTTGCTGACGGATGATGGTGTGCAATGTTCTGCTGCTGATGGTGGTTTTGCAGGAGACAACTCAGCTTTTCGCAGCGTTCCTCCCCTGTCCAATCCAACGCAGATCAGTGTTGGTGAACGGCACGCATGTGTCATTGATGATACCGGCGTCGTTTGCTGGGGCGACGACGCTGGCGGGCAACTGGTTGTACCCCCAGTTATAGAGGCGCCGCTGCATCTTTCTGCGGGGTCCCAGGGTGCCTGTGTGGTGGACCTGAAGGCCGCGGGTACCGAGGTGGTTTGCTGGGGTTCGCAAACATTAGCCGACGTACCTCCATTGCAGGACCCTATCGCGGTAAGCGCAGGTGGGACCACCGCATGTGCAGTGTTGCAGGACAAAACCGTGCAGTGCTGGGGAGACCAAAGCCAATGGGACGTTGCCATGCCCGCTGGCCTGACAGGTGTGCTTCAAATCGACAGTTCACTCCTGGGTCACTGTGCACGTACGGCAGATACCGTTGCCTGTTGGGGTAACAATCTTTACGGGCAACTTTCGGTACCTGCGCTCGGTAAAACTGCCTGGGTAGCGGTCGGTAACGCGCATTCCTGTGCGTTGCTGGAACAAGCGCCAGGGCGGGTTGACGCCGATCTCGTTTGTTGGGGTGCAGATCATCCGGATCTAAGCACCATTTCACATGAAGTACTGCAAGTCGCTGACACGGATGGTGATGGACTTCTGGATCACCTGGATCGTGATAACGACAACGATGGGGTGCTGGATGTTGATGATTTTGCGCCCTATGACCCGCTGCAGAGTGAGTGGATTGATTCGGATGCTGATGGCGTGGTTGATCAACTGGATAACTGTCCGGGCACCAGCAACGCGAGCCAGACTGATAACGATGGTGACGGTCAGGGTGACGCATGTGATGTGGACGACGACAACGACGGCATCAGCGATGCTGATGAAATTGCCGCTGGGACTGATCCTGCTGAATCGGACACCGACCAGGATGGGTATCCAGACAATGAAGACCTTTTCCCGCTGGATGCTGGTGAATGGCAGGATAGCGACAGTGACGGGGTTGGTGACAACGGTGATAACTGTCCGTTACTTGAGAATCCTGACCAGGCTGATCTTGATGGTGACGACATTGGTGATGATTGTGATGAAGACACCGATGGCGACGGTACGCTGGATCTTGTCGACGCGTTTCCGCTGGACGCCTCAGAAGACACCGATACCGATGGAGATCAGATAGGTAACAACGCCGATCCGGATGATGACGGCGACCTTGTTAACGATGATGAAGACCTGTTCCCCTTGGATCGCCTGGAATGGGCTGACAATGACGGTGACCTGATTGGTGATAATGCTGATCTTGATGATGACAACGACGGCACGCTTGACGTTGATGATGTCTTCCCGCTGGACAGCGAAGAGCAGCTGGATTCTGACGGTGATGGCGTTAGGAACAACGCAGACCCTGATGACGACGGGGATTACGTTACTGATGCCTCGGATCGTTACCCCTTAGACGCCGCAAGCCACGGCTACGCGCTAGCGTTTGTGCCGAATGATGAGGTCACCCTGGACGCGACATTGGTTGCAGAGGACGTTGGCCTTGGGCTTTCTTTCTACCTCAACGATGCCAGTGACGCAGAGATTGGCGTTGTTACGCATAGCAACCCCCAGAACAACATCTCACAAACCTGGCGTTTCTATGTTGCCGCCGGTGAAGTTCGCCTGCATGCGATCTGGGTCGGTGCGGGCAATGAACTGGTGGCTGAATTGGATTCGCCGCTTGGTCCGCTTGAGGTGTCCTCTTGGATATTGCTTGAAGTAGATACCGAGGGGGACCTTGACCTCTCAGTGCGGGGCACTTATGAGGCGAGTCTTATCGGTGAGCCTGCCGTTGGCCCGGCAGTACTTCCTTCACAGGCGGTGCGACTAGGCAGCGGCACAATGCATGGTTATGTGAGCCGCGCAACGATGATCGATCGGAACACCGGTCGTCTGATGCTGCAGTGGGATTTTGCGCAGCAGTGTATCGGCAGCAGATCGGGGCCGGCACTCGATCGGTCAGGCTTGTTGTTGGATGGCACTGTTAGCGGTGCGGTCGTGATTGAGCATTAGGAGAAGAACATGTTGAAACGTTTAAACAACCTGGTGCTGGCATCCCTGTTAGTCCTGCTGGGCGGGTGTGCGGACGAGTACTTCAATGAGACTGTCACCGTGACGGTCTCCATCACGGCAGATCAGGCTGAGGCGGGCGAGTTTGGTCGAAACGCGTTAACCCAGGCAGAGCTTGAGGCATTGTTTGAAGAGTCGGATCAGCAATTTGGACTGACAGGCACAGAGTGTGGCCAGGTCGAGGATCCGGACTGTCGTTATGTTCTGCTTAACAACGTAGAGGTGACATCGACGCTTGATTACAGCGGCAGGGTTGGCGCGGACGTGGTTGCAACGAAGACCAACTACAAGGGGGCGGGTCGATTGAACCGCAAGTTGTCCAGCAGTGAAGACAACATTCGAGAGGTACGGCGAGTCCTGAATATCAATACTGACGGTGCGTTAGCGGTACAGGAGGAGAATTTTGCAAGCGAAACCAATGGGCAGTTTGTGAGTCACGCCAGCAGCGATGGCGGTATACAGACCTGGATCAATCTTGACCTGTCCTCTGCGTTGGACCTGGATCAGGATCTCGTGCCTGATGGCCTCGACAATTGCCTGGACGTGCCGAACCACCTGCAACTGAATCTTGATGGTGATCCTCGGGGCAACGCCTGCGACATTGATGAAGACAATCCAGATATCTGGGTGGCCGACCCAGATAATGACTCAGATGGCGATGGTGTCCCTGATGTTAACGACAACTGCGTCACGATAAGTAACCCCCTGCAGGGGAACTTTGATCGTGATCAATTTGGTGACGCCTGTGACGATGGAGGCGTCCCGCTATATGCGCTGCTGGTCGATAGAGGGCTGGGCAGTACGGGTGAATACTCCCTCTATACTTTTGATGCGATGTCACCCGTTACATGCGACGAGGAGGACTGCGTTCGCTCGGTTAATAAAGCAGAACTCCTGGATGTCCCTTCGTCCCCGCTCCAACCGATAAGTGCAGCAGCACAGGCGACCGACCCCTATGGTCGTGTCTTGATGATTGCCGATGGCAGCCAGGTTCGGGTACTTGATGCGCGAACAATGGAACAGCAGCAGGTCTTTGGCGAGCCCGGACAATTGAGTTACGTCGATCTTAGACTCGCATTCAATGGTCAACAGCTGATTGCGCAGGCCAGCGATCGTGTGGATGTGTTTGCACTCAATGACAGCTTTGCAGGTTCGCTTGCGCTATCAGTGCCAGGTAATGCCGTTGCAGGCACCGCAGTTGTGCCCGGCGGTATGTACGTTGCCGATGGCGATGGACTCAGGTTCATCGATTTGGTTGAACCAGGATTCCCTGTTTCCATCGCTGTGCCCGGGCAATTCAGTTCTCTCGCCGCTTCACCAGCTGGAGATCGGCTGTTTTTGTACGATGAGGCTCATAGACTGATCAGGGTGTACAACGGGCTCAATCCTCGTTTCCTGCGTCTGGATTATGAGATAGACGATGTGGCGCAATCAGCCCAGAAGATCCAGATGGTATATTCCAGCACGCACCGCATGTTGGCGGTGGTGACCTGGAACTGCAGTCACTGCAGCCAGGGGAGAGCGGAGTTTTTCGAGATCGACAGCTTCGGATTCAGCGAATGGCGTACATCAGCTGATTTTTCGTTACCACTTGATGGCTTTGACCTTGCATTGTCGCGCGATGAAAGTCGCTTGTTTGTCGGCAGCTCAGCTGGCAGCAGTAACGCCGTTTCCAGCGAAATCACTGTCGTTTCGTTACCAGGCGCAGAGGTGCTGGGGAAACTGGCGCTTCCGGTAAACCACTACCTTGTTGGACTCGGCGGCACTGGCAAGACAGAAACCTACGATGAACTGATGTCCAACTTCCTGGATAAGGACGGCGACGGCATTGTGGATAGTATTGATGAAAACCCGGACCAGGGGTCTTCCCGCTTTAATGATGGTGTGACGCGAGGGCGTATCACTCGCGGTATCGGCGCTGAGTTCAGGTTAAGCGATGCACTTTACGACTATGAAGGTGTGGAGCTGCACGTTATTGAGCAAGGCAACAGTGAGTTCAAGATTCGTTTCGATAGTGCTGGTTTCAGTACCGGTGATGCCAGGGACCTCGAGTCTGAGGTCGAGTATATCGTTAGTTCGGGCTCGAGATTGAGGTTCACCACGGTGGGCAGTGGTCTGGCCGAAGTTGTCGAGGGCCAGGTGGATGTGCGTATAGAAGCCATGGGTGTGACGCTTTCCATGCAGGCCGGCGACGATCTGCATATTGAAGAATCCTCGCAATCAGACGTCAGTTTCGATGTCCTGGCCGGTGAGCCTGTGCTGGGCATTGATGGCGTTGAACTTACCGCTGGCGTGTCATTTGCGACGGCGGTTTCTTTCACTGAAACGGAAGGTGGTCTACCCGAGCTTTCTGTTACCCAGGGTTCGCTCGCCGTTGATGGCGCAGGACCAGGGTTATCGCTGACCGAAGGCTACAGTATTGAATTGGATGTTGATGCGCCGGTGCTCTTGATCGACGAGGCGGTGCTGGAGATACCAGAAGGAGGTGAACTTGTATTGAATGCACCCGCTGCCGATCTTGCAGGGGAGATTCTGGACGTTCGCTGGGACCTTGATGGTGATGGCATCTTTGAAACGCCAGGGACCCAGCTGGTGTTAGCGCCGGGTTCAGTTACCGGCAATGAAATCTCCTATGAAGTCTGTGACGAACAGGACAATTGCCGCGTTGATGCAGTTGAGATTGCCGTGGTTAATGAAGCGCCCACAATGAATCTCTCCCTTGAGAGGTTCTCCAGCGACCTGAGTACGCTGGCGGTCATTGATTTCGTCGATACTGGACTGAATGAATCTCACCAGGCGACCATTGACTGGGGCGATGGCCAGGTAGAGGTTGTCACCGATATCTCATCGGGTGTTTCGCTTGGTCACACTTATGAAGCAGCTGGCAGCTATGATGTGTTTGTGCAGGTTTGCGACAACCGCGAGGGCTGTAGTGATACCCGCTTGACCACTGTCGTCAATGAAGGCTGCGGTCTCATCTCTCCACCAGACATGTCTGCCTATGCGGGCATGAAGTGCGCGAAAAGCATTAACGTCAAAAACCAGGAGCAGCTTGATCGTTACCTTGAAGACTTCGGGTTTGATGGTAAACGCCTGCGCAACCTCAATCTGCAATTCAACCCGCAGGGTGTCGTCGACATCATGACGCCCTGCTCTGTTCAGATCGCTGGTGGTGAAGAGGGGCTTGCGCTCCAGGCTGATAGCTTGTTCGTTTATGGCGAACGTGGTGTGAAAGTTGCCCAGAAGAGCTCACGACAGACTACCAAGAGTGACAAGAGTAAAAAGAGCGACAAAAGCAAGAAGAGCAAGAAGGATTCCGGCAAGGAACGCCAGAGCCCAGCTAATGAGCCATCTATGACTGTTGCAGGGAGCATGACCCTCATGTCCCTGGATAATGTCCAGGTCGCTAAAGGTACCAGGCTCTCGGCTGGTAGCGTTTGCCTTCGATCAGATGCTAAAACCAAACTCGCTGAAAAGGTGAAGCTTGTATCAGAAGGAGATGTATCTCTCATTGCGGTTGATTCGAGCGGCCAGGTCGAGCTTGGCAAAGGGGTTGCTGTAGAGGCAGATCGTTTGACCATCACCGGTCCACAGCGAAGCAGGATTCAACAGCAATCTGTCATCACCGCTGACCAGGTCCTGATTGAAGCGCTCGGTCCCGGTAAGGATGCTGAGAAGCTTGTGATAGGTCAGAAGGTTGATGTAAACGCGAGCGATATCAAACTGACTTCAAGCGATCGGCTGAAAATCAAGGACAGGGCCACGCTGGATGCTGATGCCAGCATCCATGCTGAGGCAGGGGAGAAGGGATGCAAGGTATCGAAGAAGGCCAGGGTGAGTGCACCCGCCATTTCAGGTAATTGCCTGACGCCATAGTTGGCAGTTTCTGTAGATGGCAGAAATGTGAGGATTTACTTACAAAAATTCGGGGAATTGCCGGAAAATCAACCTTTAGGACGTAGAGGCCGCCCGAAATGGGGTGCTACACTCGATTTGTAACGAATACCAACACAAAAAACAGGGGAATTGCATGCGCCTTGACCGTATCGAACGGGAAGAAGATGTACTGGTTGATGTGATCAACTGCACGACGCAGCCAGAGTTGAATGATACTTCCTGGTCTTGCCGGACCGTTGATGTGTCTGAGGCGGGCATGAAGGTGTCGAGCGAGATGGATATCCCTGTGCAGACGGTGTTGGGGCTCCGGTTGGACCTGTCTTCTGTGTTGTACCGACTTGAGGGTGAGGTGCGTTGGTGCAAGGAAGCCGGGAAACATTACGTGGGGCTGCAGATTGATGAAGACAGCCCTGATTTTGTTTCCTGGACCCGGATGTTTCAGCTGGATTTTTAGCATCCCGTCATCGTGAGCGAAGCCGAAAGATCTAAAGACTCAACTAAATCAATACGAGTACGTCGACGCTGAGATTCCTCCATTGCGCCGCTGCGCGGCTTCCGCCAGCGTGGCCCGGTCGGAATGACAGAAGGAGGTGCACGCTCCCACCAGCGTGGCCTGGTCGTGATGACGTTGACGTCATCTTGAGCGAAGCCGAAAGATCTGAAAGACTCCTCTAATCAACACCTCACTGGCGCGTCCATTGCCAACCCAGGCCCTTACAATAGGGATTCCGGTCTTCCGCTGATATTAAGAAATCTGGTTCTAAGAAACCTCACCCAGCTTTAACTGCGATTGAAGATACTCGTCATAACTACCGTGGAAATCATTCACACGCTGATCTTTAATTTCAACGATGCGCGTTGCCAAAGACGAAACGAACTCCCTGTCATGACTGACAAAAATTAACGTACCTTCGTAATGCTCAAGTGCAAGGTTGAGCGCTTCGATAGATTCCATGTCCAGATGGTTAGTGGGTTCGTCCAGCAGCATGACGTTGGGTTCGCTCATAATCAGCTTGCCAAACAAAAGCCGATTCTTTTCACCACCGGAGCAGACCGTTACCGGTTTTTCGAAATCTTCTGAAGAAAACAGCAGCCGGCCGAGCGTCGCCTTCACGATCTGCTCGTCGTGCTCCGGGGTGCGCCATTGGCTCATCCAGTCAAACAGGCTGATCGCTTCATGAAACTCACCACTGGTGTCCTGAGGGCAATATCCAAGCGATGCATTTTCAGCCCATTTGATGGTGCCGGTTTCCGGCTGAAGATCATTCATCAGGCATTTCAGGAAAGTAGACTTGCCGACACCATTTTCGCCAATCACTGCAAGCCGTGTGCCTTGTTCAATCATCATGTCTGCGCCGCTGAACAGCGGTTCGCCATCGAAACCATGACCCATGCCTTCCAGTGTTAAGGCAAGGCGGTTGAGTTTGACGGCCTGATTGAAGCGAATGTAAGGGCTGACCCGGCTGGAAGGTTTAATGTCTTCCAACTGAATTTTATCAATCTGCCTGGCGCGTGAAGTCGCTTGTCTTGCTTTGGATGCATTGGCGGAAAAGCGGCTGACAAAATGCTTCAGCTCGAGGATTTGCGCTTTCTTCTTAGCGTTCTCGGATTGCACCCTTTCTCGCGCGGCAGTTGATGCAATCATGAAATCGTCGTAGTTGCCTGGATAAACTTTTAGCGTGCCATAGTCGATATCGGCCATATGCGTGCAGACGGCATTAAGAAAATGACGATCGTGGGAAATGATCACCATCGTGCTTTTTCTTTCGTTCAGTGTCTCTTCAAGCCATCGAATTGTGTGGATATCAAGGTTGTTGGTTGGCTCGTCCAGCAACAGGATGTCCGGATCCGAGAAGAGTGCCTGGGCAAGAAGTACTCGGAGCTTCCAGCCCGGTGCAACTTCGCTCATGGGTCCGTAGTGAAATGCCTCATCGATACCGGCACCTGAAAGAATCTCGCAGGCTCGGCTCTCAGCGCTGTAGCCATCCATCTCTGCAAACTGAATTTCGAGATCTGCAACTTTCAGCCCATCTTCCTCAGACATTTCGGCCAGGCCATAAATTCGGTCGCGTTCCCGTTTGATTTCAGCGAGTTTCTTGTCGCCCATAATCACGGTATCTACAACGCTGTACTCCTCGTAGGCGAATTGGTTCTGATCCAGTTCGCCAACGCGCAGATTCGGGTCGATGGAAACGTTGCCTGATGTTGGTGCGAGTTCACCGGTAAGGATCTTCATGAACGTCGACTTACCGCAGCCATTGGCGCCGATGAGCCCATATCGATTGCCGTCGGTGAACTTGACGGAGATATTTTCAAATAGTGGTTTGGCGCCAAACTGGATGGTTATGTTTGCGGTGGTAATCACGGTTGTTCCTGGTGCTTATCTGTTCGTTGGATGAATAGTTAGGGTTGTGTTTGGGTTACGTTGCCTCAGTCGGACGCTGGTTTCCTGCGTCGAGGACTGCGTTTTGGTGTTTTATCGGCGTCCGCTTTTGCTGCATTTGATTTCTTCTTGGAGCCCTTTGATTTTGTTTTTTTACTTCGGTCAGGGTTCTTCCGCTTGGAGGCTTTGCCCCGCTTTGGGCTGTCGATCCGCTCAGGGCTGTCTATCCGCTCAGGGCTGTCATAGTCATTACCCTTAACTCGAGAAATCTTCAGCGCCTGGCCTGCGACCCGGGTTTTCTTCAGATCATGAAAGATGTCTTTTGGCATGCCTTCAGGTAGTTCCACGAGGCTGTATTCGTCGCGAATGTCGATATGCCCGATGTATTCGGCGTCGAGGCCCGCTTCGTTAGCGATAGCGCCGACGATGTTGCTCGGTTGCACCTCGTGATCATGTCCGACTTCAATTCGGAACATCTCCATGCCTTCAGGCAGGGGTTTGTTCTTTCGAGCCTTGGGACGCCGCTCCCGCTTTGATGTCCTGTCCCGGCTATCTCGGGCTTTTTGATCTCGCTCGGGAAACTTGTCGGCTTCGAGCAATAAGGGTCTTTCACCCATGTACAGTTTTGCCAAGGCTGCTGCGATCTCAATGGGCGCAACATCATGTTCAAGTTGATATGACTCGAGGATCCCCTGGAAGAATTCGAGTTCGCCGCCGGCCAGCACATCACTGATGCTTTGCTTGAACTTCGCGACCCTTTGACTGTTTACCATTTCGGTTGTTGGCAGTGTCAGGGCTTCTATTTTCTTTCGGCTCGCCTTTTCGATTGCGGCGAGCATGCGTCTCTCCCGGGGAGAGACGAACAAAATGGCTTCACCCCGCCTGCCGGCCCTGCCTGTCCGGCCAATTCGATGGATATAAGCTTCGGTGTCATACGGGATGTCGTAGTTGATGACGTGACTGATGCGGTCAACATCAAGTCCGCGCGCGGCGACATCTGTCGCAATGAGAATATCGATGCCACCAGACCTCAGCCGTTCGATCATCTGCTCACGATTTTTCTGGGCCATATCCCCGTTCAGGGCCTCAGCGGCATAGCCGCGAGCCCCGAGTCTCTGCGCCAGCTCGGTTGTTGCGAGCTTTGTACGGACAAATATCAGCACTGCATCAAACGGTTCTACTTCCAGAATACGCGTCAGCGCGTCGAGCTTGTGCAATTGGCTGACCAGCCAATAACGCTGGTTAATCGACTCTGCGGTGGCGGTTTTTGTCCTGATCGCAATGTCGGTGGGATCTTTCAGGTATCGCTTGGCGATCTTCTCGATCTCTTTCGGCATGGTGGCGGAAAAGAGTGCGATCTGACGATTTTCAGGTGTCTGTTCCAGGATCCATTCAACGTCGTCGATAAAGCCCATGCGAAGCATTTCGTCTGCCTCGTCCAGGACAAGTGCCTCCAAGGTGTCGAGCTTCAGCGTTTTCCTTCTTATGTGGTCCATTACCCGGCCTGGGGTGCCGACAACCACATGGACGCCACGACGCAGCGCGCGAATCTGGCCCGAATAGTCCTGGCCGCCGTAGATGGGCAAAACATGGAAACCCTTCATCCGGCTGGCATATTTCTGGAACGCTTCTGCAACCTGGATGGTGAGTTCTCTGGTTGGTGTCAGTACGAGAACCTGCTCATGCTGCTTTTTCAGCTGAATGTTTGCCAGTAGTGGCAGTGCAAACGCCGCGGTTTTACCTGTGCCAGTAGGCGCATGACCAAGCAGGTCTTTGCCTTCCAACAACGGTGGAATCGCGCCCGACTGGATGGGGGACGGTTTTTCGTAACCCACATCGTTAAGGGCTCGAATGAGTGCAGTTGGCAGGCCAAGCGAATCAAAGCCTGTCGCCTCTTTTATATCTTGCATGGGAGTTCCGGGAATGCAGATACTCGAAGTAGTACCTGTGGGGCGGCGAGTATAAGGTGATATCGCGCGGTTGCAATGATTTAGTGCATGAAACGCTTGAGTTGATGTCCAAGGCTCTATAAATTCCCCGGTCTTCTCGACCCACACTATATATACCGTCATCTTGAGCGAAGCCGTCAGGCGTAGTCGAAAGATCTCCAACCGTGAAAGCATCTGACTTCGAATTTGAGCTGCCCGCTGAGCTTATTGCACAGCACCCGCCTGCTGTTCGATCTGGCAGCCGACTCATGCACGTTGATGTGGCGAGCAGCACCATCCGGCACTACCGCTTTAATGAGTTGCCTGATCTCCTTGGTGCAGCCGATCTGATGGTGTTCAACAACACACGAGTGATCCCTGCGCGACTATACGGTCACAAAGAGACAGGCGGCAAAGTCGAGATACTGCTGGAGCGCATCCTCGGCAACGACGAGGCAATTGCCCAGGTTCGTGCCAGCAAGTCACCTAAGCCAGGCACAAAGCTCGTGCTGGAAGAGGGCAGTGAGATTGTGGTGTTGGGGCGTGATGGTGAGTTTTTTCGGCTTGGTTTTCCCGGTAGCAGTCCTGCCGAGGTGACGCAGCGCGTTGGGCATATGCCACTGCCACCTTATATAGACAGGGCTGACGAAAAGATTGACGAGGAACGATACCAGACGGTGTACGCTTCGAAAGAAGGGGCGGTAGCTGCGCCAACAGCCGGTTTACATTTTGATGAAGCGTTGCTTGCGACACTTGAAGCCAAGGGCCTTGAGCGGAGTGAGGTCACGCTGCATGTAGGTGCAGGTACCTTCCAGCCGGTGAGAGCGGAGAAAATTGAAGAGCATGAGATGCATAAAGAGTACCTTGAAGTTGATGCCACTGTTTGTGCTGCGGTATCAGCCTGTAATGAGCGCGGTGGTCGTGTGGTTGCGGTGGGCACAACCTCGGTGCGCAGTCTTGAGACTGCGGCGACGTCTGGCGATATCGCGCCATATGCCGGCGACACGGACATCTTCATCTATCCTGGCTATGAGTTTCGCGTTGTGGAATCACTGATCACTAATTTCCACCTGCCGGGCTCAACCCTCATGATGCTGGTTGGTGCATTTGCAGGCGTCGATCTCATAAAAAAAGCCTATCAGTCAGCCATAGATGAAAAATATCGCTTCTTCTCCTATGGTGATGCCATGTTGATTACGCGTTGATGTCATGACGCTGACTTTTGATATTCATAAGACGGTGGGTGAATCCCGCCGCGGTACGATCACCTTCAACCGGGCTGATGGCAGTCAGCAGAAGGTCGAGACACCGATCTTTATGCCCTGTGGTACCTATGGTTCGGTGAAAGGGCTCTCACCCGTGCGCCTTAATGAGATCGGTGTACAGATCCTGCTGGGTAATACCTTTCACCTGTACCTGCGCCCCGGGATGGAGATCATCGAAGCCCACAATGGCCTGCATGGTTTTATGGGTTGGGAAAAACCGATCCTGACTGATTCTGGCGGCTTCCAGGTGTTCAGCCTTGGCGACCTGCGAAAGATCAGCGAAGACGGTGTGAAGTTTCGCTCGCCGGTGAACGGTGACGAGATCTTCCTGTCGCCTGAAATCTCCATGGACATCCAGCGATCTCTCAACTCCGATGTGGTGATGTGTTTTGACGAATGCACGCCTTTTCCTGCAGATAAGGATGCCGTGGCTGCTTCCATGGAGCTCTCTATGCGCTGGGCCGCTCGTTGTCGGTCAGCGTTTGAGGGTAACCCTAATAATCTGTTTGGCATTATCCAGGGCGGTGTTTACGAGGATCTGCGGCAGGATTCGCTCGGCAAGCTGACCGACATTGGCTTTAACGGTTATGCCATCGGCGGCCTGTCCGTGGGTGAACCCAAAAATGACATGATGCGAATCATTGAAGACATCGCGCCGAAGATGCCCGGTGACAAACCCCGTTATCTTATGGGCGTGGGTACACCGCAGGACCTGATGGAGAGCGTGCGTCGCGGTGTCGATATGATGGATTGTGTGATGCCGACACGAAATGCACGTAATGGTCATCTGTTCACTTCCGAAGGTGTGGTACGTATTCGTAACTCACGCTACAAAAACGATACCGGACCGCTCGATCCCAACTGTGACTGCTACACCTGCCAGAACTTTTCCCGGTCTTATCTGCATCATCTTGATAAGTGTGGTGAGATGCTGGGTGGTGAGTTGAACAGCATCCACAATGTGTGTTACTACCAGAAGATAATGGCAGGGTTGAGGAAGGCGATTGAGGAGGATGACCTTGATGGCTACATTGATGGCGTTTACGAGGGGTGGGGGATGGATCCGGTTGAGGCGGCTAGGTTTGGTTAACTGCTGAGATCTCTCCGCTTCGTTCGCTGCGCTCTCTTCGGTCGCGATGACGTGTGTTCCGCGCAGCCGAGAGATCTCAACCCCTCCCAAGAAACCAATCCGCCATCTTCTCGCCAAGCATTATGCAGGTCAGGTTCGTATTCGCACACGGCACCGTTGGCATAATCGACGCATCAATCACATAAAGCGACTCTGTCCCCAGTACCTGGCAGTCACTGTTCACGACAGTGGTTGGTTCGCTCTCATCGCCCATCCTGCAGGTTGAACAGCCGTGCTGCGTATCACCTGCATGTGACAGGGCGAACGGCAGGAAGTCCTCGAACTTGTTGTGATCTTCGAAAGTTGAGCCGTCTGCATCCACCACAACACCACTTGTTACGGCCTTGACGGTTGCCGAGTTAACAAGTTCTCCAAGGCGCATCCAGCCGTCATATAACCGGCGCCGATCACTCTCGGTGGCGAGCATGTTTTCTTCTATGGTGGGTTGGGCCTTCGGGTCGAGGGACGTCAATGTCAGTTGGCCGCGTGATTCGCATTGGTTTAGCCAGACACCGATCATGCCGGTGGAATCCACGCCGTAAGCTTCTGCAGCACGATGGCCAATACTGTCGCCGCGTCGGTTGAAGGACACCATCATCATGTCGCCTGCCTGCGCGTTGAACATACCCGATGAGTACCGGATACAGCAGTTTGTATGTCGGAAGTCTTCCGGTACGGCAATGTCGTCTTCGACGGGTAGCAATGCCGCGAGGATTGGATGGTCCTGAAAGCCTTCGCCAACAGGCAGATCCTGGCGAACCTGCAGTCCCAGTTCTTGCAGATGAGCGGAAGGACCAATCCCCGATCGAATAAGGATTGGCGGCGTATGAACCGCACCTGCAGAAAGCACAATGTGTTCAGCATGGAAGGTCTGCTGTTCACCATTGATGTCAGCAACGACGCCAACCGCACGATTACCCTCGAATAAAATCGTGTCGACAATGGCGCTGCCCTGGATCTTCAGGTTGTTCAGTGCGCGACGCGGCTGCAGGTAACCGTCATTGACGGAGACCCGCCGGAAGTTGTCTGAGTTGATTGCGTAGGGTGAAACGCCGAGTGCGCCGGGTTCGTTGTGATCACCGTGCCAGCCATACCCGGCATTCAGGCCGGATTCCGCAAGCGCGATATCCATAGGCCCCCATCGATTAACAGGTGCCCGGTAGATTGGGATCGGGCCATCAGCTCCATGGAAGGATGCATCGCCGTAGCGCTCGTCGCGCTCCAACCGGTTGAAGTAGGGCAACACCTCATCGAACGACCAGCCTGAACATCCCATTGCCTGCCAGGCATCATAGTCTTCGGGCACGCCACGAATCGCGATCTGCCCGTTAATGGCGGAGCTCCCGCCGAGGCCTGCACCGCGCCAGTAGGTGTAGGGTTCCTGGGCAGCGGTGCGTCTCGCGTTCAATTCGTCGTAGCGGAACTGGCTGTAAGCTTTATCAATGATGATCGGGTTGGGGTTTGGCGCGAACATGGCATCCGGCGCATCATCGGTTGTGTAATCCGGCCCCGCTTCCAGCAGCAGAACGTTTCGGCCCGCATCGGCGAGCCTTGCTGCCAGTGTCGCGCCGGAGGAGCCCGCCCCGACTATCAGGTACTCGTATTCCATCCCCCGTAATGCTCCCTCGGAATGCCCGTTTAAAGTGGTAAATATACGGGGATTCAGGGAAAATACCGCGCTTTGTGAAAAATGCCCTGAAAGTGGGCAATGAGATACCTATGATCGACTTCTTTATCCCGAACGCAATGGCCGCAGAGGCCGGTGCTGGCGGGCCAATTCCAGGGCTGGACCTGTTTATCATCGTTGCGTTTGCACTGGTGTTCTATTTCATCGTCTGGCGTCCCCAGAGCAAGCGTGCCAAAGAGCATCGTGAGCTTGTGGCCGGACTCACCAAGGGTGACGAGATCGTGACCAATGGCGGTTTGCTCGGGAAGGTCACCAAGGTTGAAGACCAGTTCCTGGTGTTCGAAGTGGCTGACAATATCGAGCTCAAGCTGCAGAAGGGTGCGGTTGCCGCTGCCCTGCCGAAAGGCACCATCAAGTCCATCTGACGGCCTACACCCTTGATTAACAGATACCCTCTTTGGAAGAACCTGCTGGTTCTTTTCATCGTTTCGCTTGGTGTGATCTACGCCTTGCCGAACATTTACCCACCGGACTTTGCAGTGCAGATCTCGAACGAGGATGCTGCGCTGACCGTGAGCAACACTGCACTCAGCACAGCAACCGATGCACTCGATGAGAACGACATCGGCTATTTTGGCGCTGAGCTCAACGACGGCAGTGCACTGATTCGTTTCCGTGACGATGACAGCCAGCTGCGCGCAAGAGACATCATCCAGCGAGCACTGCATGATCTGCAGGGCCGGTACATTGTTGCCCTGAACGCGGCCCCAACGACGCCACAATGGCTGGTTGACCTGGGCGGCGAGCCGATGAAGTACGGCCTCGACCTACGTGGTGGTGTGCACTTCCTCATGGAGGTTGATACCGAGGCTGCGATTGCTGACCGTGTTGAAGGCATGGAGCAGGACATCAAGCGCATGCTGCGTGAACGTGGTGATCGCATTCGCTACACGGGTTTCAGCTCACCTGCATCCGGCGTGCTCGAAATCACCTTTGCCGATGAAGACCTGCGCGATCGTGCCGAAGACAAGATCCGGGAACGTTATGGCCAGTTCCAGATTGAAACCGGCGAAACGGACGAGGCTTATGTCCGCCTGACGGTGAACGAGCAGTCCATTCGCGAGATGGAAGACTTTGCGGTCCAGCAGAACCTGCAGACCATCCGTAACCGGGTGAACGAACTTGGCGTTGCCGAACCGCTGGTCCAGCGACTCGGCAGAAATCGAATTGTGGTCGACCTGCCAGGTGTGCAGGACACCGCAGAAGCGAAGAAGATCCTCGGTAAAGTAGCAACACTGGAATTCCGTATGGAAGCGCAGCCGGATGCGCCGGCGTCTTCCACGATTGAATTTGAATACGAAGGTCGATTCACGCGCCTGGAAGACGACATCATCCTGCGTGGTGACCGCGTATTTGACGCACAGGTTGGCTTTGACCCTGACAGCGGTTTGCCCCAGGTAAACATCACCCTTGATGGTGACGGTGGTGAACTGATGCACCGCGCGACACGCCACGACATTGGCCGTCGTATGGCGGTGATCTTCATTGAAACCAAGACCCGTGATCGCTACGAGATGGTAGACGGTGAAGAAGTCCTGGTATCGATCCCTTATGAAGAACGACGCGTGATCAGCCTTGCTACTGTGCAGGCGGCGCTGGGCGTACGCTTCCGTATCACCGGCCTTGAAGCGGGTGAGGCGAGAGAACTTGCCCTGCTGCTCCGTGCAGGTGCGCTGGCCGCAGATATGTTTATCGCGGAGGAGCGGACAGTTGGTGCGAGCCTCGGCCAGGAGAATATCGACAAGGGCGCGCTCGCTGTGAGCGTTGGACTTGGCCTCGTTGTGTTGTTCATGCTCGTTTACTACAAGGTGTTTGGCCTCGCGGCGAACATTGCACTGACGGCGAACATGGTATTGCTGGTCGCAGTCATGTCCAGTCTATCTGCGACGCTGACGCTGCCTGGTATTGCAGGTATCGTCCTGACGGTCGGTATGGCGGTGGATGCCAACGTGCTGATCTTCTCGCGCATCAAGGAAGAATTGAAAAATGGGTTACCACCGCAACAGGCGATCAGCGCCGGTTTTGACCGGGCGTTTGTCACCATTCTTGATGCCAACCTCACCACATTAATTGTTGCTGTCATCCTGTACAGCATCGGCACCGGACCGATTAAAGGTTTCGCGGTTACGCTCTCAATTGGGATTGTGACGTCCATGTTCACCGCGATTATGGGTACCCGGGCAATCGTTAACCTGATTTATGGCGGTCGCAAAGTAGACAGGCTGCTTATCTGATGGCTGATACAGGATTCAATATTGATTTTATGCGCTACCGCAAGGTAGCTGGTGTGGCGTCGATCGTTCTTGTACTGGCATCGATAGTCTCACTCGCCGTGAACCAGGTTGAGTGGGGTTTGGACTTTACCGGTGGCTCGCTTGTCGAGGTTGCCTATGAGTCTTCAGCAAATCCGCAGGAGATTCGCTCGCAACTCGTTGAGGCAGGTTACGAAGGTCACGTGGTGCAGTACTTCGGTTCAGACCGCGACATCCTGATCAGGATGCCGCCACAGGCCTCACTCGATGCGCGTGAAAATGCTCGCCTCGGTGACCGTGTGATTGAATCACTGCGCGAGGTTTCTGATCAGCCGGTTGACCTCAGGCGTTCCGAGTTTGTTGGTCCCGCGGTTGGCCAGGAACTGACCAACCAGGGCGGTGTTGGACTGATGACCGCCCTTGGTGTGGTGCTGCTGTATGTTGCGTTCCGGTTCCAGCTTAAGTTTGCTGTGGGTGCGGTTGTTGCATTGTTCCACGATGTGGTGATTACACTCGGCATCTTCTCGATTGCACGCTGGAACTTTGACCTGACAGTGCTGGCTGCACTGCTCGCAGTAATCGGTTACTCATTGAACGACACCATTGTTGTGTCAGACCGTATCCGTGAAAACTTCCGCAAGATTCGGCGAACCCAGCCGATCGATATCATCAATACCTCGCTGAACCAGACACTGGGTAGAACCCTTGTGACATCTTTCACAACGTTGCTGGTGCTGTTCACATTGCTGATTCTGGGCGGTGAATTGATTCGCGGCTTTGCGATTGGTTTGATAATCGGTGTTGTGATCGGTACCTACTCGTCGATCTATGTGGCGAGTAACGTGCTGGTGCTGATGAACATCACGCAGGAAGATCTGGCCCTGCCAGTTAAAGAAGGCGCGGACCAGGAAAACACCGAGTACCCTTGATTTATCCGGGCGGCTGGCTCAACTCACGCGAGGGAAGAGCCGGCCTCCTGAACCCATGAAGGCGGCTTTGCCGTCAACTTCACCTTCAAAATTCAACGCCTGTCGAACCATCATAGGGTCGTCAGTCACGTAGCGTGCTGTATATCGGTTGCCGAAGACCAGTTTGGTTTTCTTGAGCGGACCGCCGCCCATATCCGGATCTTTAACCTCGCTCTCAATATAGAAGTCTTTGCCGTTGTGCGTAACATCGGCCCAGCCTCCGAGCCGCTCATACCTGCCGGTAATGTAGGCTGGATCAATCTTGAGCGTCGGATCGGCATCCGGTAATCGCGGCGTTTTTATCTTGCTGAGCGGCTCAAACAGCTCGGTTTCAATTTCGTCAAAGAGGCCACCCGCGTTGCCGCCATTGGTCAGGAGCGCAACCGCGACGTTTTTTGCTTTGCAGATGCGCAGAAAAGCGTACTGCCCGAACGTTGCGCCGTCATGGCCAAACACTTTGCCGTCCTTGCGGTTGCCGAGGAACCAGCCAAGCCCCCAATGTGTCATCCCTCGCGGTGAATCTTTAACGAGTTTGACCTGGTTGCGCTGCATGGCTGCAACGCTGCGAGCGCTCAGGATCTTTGTGCCGTCTGCGCTTTTGCCACCGTCGAGATGCATCCTCGTAAACCGCATCAGGTCCAGCACGGACATGGATGGCATGGAACCGGCAGCCTTCTGACCCTGTGAGAGATAGGTCCATGGCGTGATGCGCCAATGGCCTTTGCGCTTTGGATCCGGCATATGGCCGATGGCACATCGGTATTTGAGTGCGTCTTCCGGCAGCGTCATTGCCTGTTGTAATCCGAGTGGCTTAAACAGGCGCTCCCGGATCACATCGTCAAACGTTTTACCTTCCATGACTTCAAGGATGCGGCCCAGCATGGCAAAGCCAAAGTTGCAGTAGGACATTCGCTCGCCGAGTGGATACAGGTTCGGCAGGAACCTGCCCATGGTCTGCAGGCGTGCAACGGTTTCATCGCCGCGGCCCGTGTCGCCAAAAACATCACCTTCAATGCCGCTGGTGTGTGTCAGGAAGTGTCTTACGGTAACGTTGCGAGAAACATCGGCATCGCCTACCGCAAAGTTCGGCAGGTAGGTTCTGACCGGCGCATCAAGATCGATGCGCCCCTCATCCACCAACTGCATGATCAGCGTGGTTGTGAATATCTTGCTGATCGAGCCTATCTGGAACACGGTGTCGGTTGTGGTGGGTACACCGGTTGAAAGGTTTGTCAGTCCGGCCGCGGCGGCTGTGACCCGCCCGTTCCTCAGAACGGCGAGTGTTGCGCCCGGCACTTCGTGTTTGCGTGTACCTCTTTTCAGCAGTCGCTGCAGGTTGGCTTCGTTTATGGCTGGCATCGTTATTCACTCCCAAAGGCAAATCTAAGATCAACGCAGAACGACAGAAGGAAGTTGCTTTAAGCGAAACCGGATTAGACGGTTCGCTGGCGAATATGGCTGACCTTCCGTCAGTCAGACACCGTTATAGTGGGATTTGAGCCAGGAAGGAAGTGCAGGCTAGGTCAGGTTCTTTCTAACCAGTGCGGTAAGCTGCTTGAAGCAACGCGGAGATCCGGCAACGATATTGCCGTCTTTCATGTAATCAGCCCCACCACTGAAGTCGCCAACGAGCCCGCCCGCTTCGGTGACGAGCAGTGCGCCGGCAGCAAAATCCCAGGGCGACAGCTGATGCATCCACATGGCATCCAGGCGACCTGCAGCGACATAGGCCAGTTCCAATGCCGCGCTGCCGGGCTGACGGGTAATAGCATGCTGATCCAGCAATTCACGAATAATGGCGATCTCACCATCGAGTTTCATGCGCCGACCGCGGCCGCCGGAGGCGACAGTGGCTCCATCCAGGCTTTCCATCGCGCTGACGCGGATGCGCTTGCCGTTCAGTTGCGCACCTTTGCCGCGGGATGCAACAAACTCTTCCTGGCGGATCGGGTCGAGAACCACGCCGTGTTCAAGGCGGCCATTGTGCAGGCAGCCGATGGAAACGCAGAAGTGAGGAATCTGGCGGGCAAAGTTCATCGTGCCATCGATCGGGTCGATCACCCATTCGTACTCGGCATCTTTGTCCGTTGAGCCTGATTCCTCGCCGGTGATTTTATGATCAGGGTATTTTTCGAGCAGCGTCTCGGTGACGATCTGCTCTGCTTCCCGATCGATATTGGTCACCAGGTCGTTGTGACCCTTCTGGGACACCTTGACGAGATCAGGCCGGTCAAAGCCGCGCACGATATGCTGGCCAGCAAGTCTTGCAGCACGCAGTGCGATGTTGGCCATTGGTTCCATGTGGGTGATCTCAAATCAGGGGTCGCGCATTCTATCCTGCATGCAGCGCCAAATCACGTTGATTTACCTGTAAGATGCGGGCGCTCACTCCCCTGATAGAAACAGAAGGGATAGAAACAGAAGCGATAGAAACAGAAGGATAGAAACAGAACTTGAGCGAGAACGACGCCAACCTCTTTCCCGGCCTCAGGATTGTCCTGGTAGAGACTTCGCACCCCGGCAACATCGGGGCGGCCGCACGCGCCATGAAGAACATGGGGATTACCGAGCTTTACCTTGTCAGCCCGGAGGACTTTCCCAATGAGAAAGCCTTCTTTCGATCAGCGAGTGCGGAAGATGTTGTACATGCCGCGAAAGTGGTTGGCAGCGTCGATGAAGCAATTGCCGACTGCCAACTCGTGATCGGTACCTCGGCGAGGGATCGTCGCATACCCTGGCCGATGCTCGACCCACAGGGGTGTGGTGAAAGAGTGGTAAGCGAGCTAGCTGGTGATGCAAAGGTCGCCATCATGTTCGGCAGGGAGGCACACGGCCTCTCCAACGAAGAACTGCAGCGTTGCCAGTATCACGTCAATATCCCGACAGGTAAGGCGTACAGTTCGCTGAACCTTGCCATGGCCGTGCAGGTGATCTGTTACGAGATTCTCAAGGCTAAGCTCTCCGGGAATGAGGCCGAAGAAGATCCGTGGGATATTCCACCTGCAGATTCGGCAGCTATCGGGCATATGCTTACTCACCTGGAGGAAACCCTGATCGAGGTCGGCTTCCATGATCCCGATAATCCTCGCCAGCTGATGACCCGGTTTCGCCGCCTTTTTCAGCGTATCCGGCCAGACCAGATGGAAATCAACATGTTGCGCGGCTTTTTATCAGCCGTGCACAAGCAGTCAGGGAAGAAAGACTGAGCCTTAAATAAAGTTCATTTAAATCAATTACTTAAGATCGTTCTTTGCGCGGTATTTGGATAGTGCAAATTGATCTAAAGCTTTCCTTCACACGTAATAATTCTTGACTAAAATGCTTGGTTATATAACCCACCAAAAAGGTTGGTTATATACTTGAGGAAAATAGTCGGGTATTGGATAATGCGCGCCCTGTAAGGGTGGTCTGGCAGGTGCCAGCGGCAGCATCCACCCAGGAGAGAAAATGCGAATAACAGCTAAAGGAAGATATGCGGTAACAGCGATGCTTGACCTCGCTGTGCACCGGAACGAAGGGCCTATCAGCCTGGCGGATATTTCACAGCGCCAGGGCATCAGCCTTTCATACCTGGAGCAGCTGTTTGCAAAGTTACGTCGTCGTGACCTTGTGACCAGCGTGCGTGGACCGGGTGGTGGTTACCAGCTCAACCGGGAGCCAGCCAAGATTTTTGTTGCTGAGATTGTTGACTCAGTTGACGAAAACGTCGATGCAACCAAGTGTGCGGGTAAGGCAGATTGCCAGTATGGTGAGACCTGTCTTTCTCACCAGCTCTGGGCAGAACTTTCGGAAGAGATCCACCAGTTCCTGAGTGGTATTGATCTCGCCAGCATTATCGAGAAACGAGAAGTTAGGCAAATTGCGGCGCGGCAGGATGCAGTTTCAGACATCGTGCGGTTGCCAAAGGCGGCTGAAGGCTAATCGCCGCTACTTAGTCGCTACTTAGAGGAAGAAGTATGAATACACCTATTTATTTTGACTACGCTGCGACAACCCCGGTCGACCCGAGGGTTGCGCAGAAGATGAGTGAGTGCCTCATGGCGGAAGGCAACTTCGGTAACCCTGCCAGCCGCTCACACAAGTTCGGCTGGGAAGCGGAAGAAGCAGTAGAGATTGCACGTCGCCACGTTGCAGACCTGATCAATGCCGATCCGCGTGAGATCGTCTGGACATCAGGTGCGACGGAATCCAACAACCTCGCAATCAAGGGTGTTGCCCAGTTCTACAAGAACAAGGGTAAGCACATCATTACGTCGAAGATTGAGCACAAGGCGGTACTCGACACCTGTCGTCACCTCGAAAAGGAAGGCTATGAGGTAACTTACCTCGAGCCAGGTGAAGACGGCCTCATTTCCCCTGAGAGTGTTGAAGCCGCTATTCGTGAGGACACAACCATTGTCAGCATCATGCACGTCAACAATGAAATTGGCGTCACCAATGATATTGCAGGCATCGGTGAAGTCACCCGTGCGCATAAAGTGTTCTTCCACGTGGATGCAGCGCAGAGCGCTGGCAAGGTCGATATCGACCTCGCCGAGATGAAGGTTGACCTGATGTCGTTCTCTGCACACAAGATTTATGGCCCGAAAGGTGTTGGTGCACTCTTCGTCAGGCGTAAGCCGCGCGTTCGCCTCGAAGCACAGATGCACGGCGGCGGTCATGAGCGCGGCATGCGTTCAGGCACGCTGGCAACACATCAGCTCGTCGGCATGGGCGAGGCGTTCCGTATTGCGAAAGAAGAGATGCATGAAGAAGGCGATCGAATCCTTCGTCTGCGCCAGAAGCTCTGGGACGGCTTGAAAGATATGGAAGAGGTGTATGCCTCCGGTTCACTGGATCACCACGTGCCGGGCATCATCAATGTGAGCTTCAATTTTGTTGAAGGTGAGTCGCTCATTATGTCGCTGCCCGACCTGGCGGTGTCATCCGGCTCCGCATGTACATCAGCTAGCCTTGAGCCCTCTTATGTATTGCGAGCGCTTGGGCTGAATGACGAACTGGCACACAGCTCACTGCGTTTCTCAATCGGTCGATTCACGACCGATGAGGATGTCGACAAGGCGATCGCGAGTGTTCGCGGCGCTGTTGAAAAGCTTCGAGAACTGTCACCGCTTTGGGATATGTACAAGGACGGTGTGGACATGGACAAGATTGAGTGGGCTACCCACTAAGTATTAGGTAAAAGGAGAACTAGAGATGGCTTATAGCGACAAGGTTCTGGACCACTACGAGAATCCCCGCAACGTCGGCAAGATGGATGCGGAATCGGAAGACGTCGGTACCGGCATGGTTGGCGCGCCAGCCTGCGGTGACGTGATGCGTCTGCAGATCAAAGTGGGTAATGATGGTGTTATTGAAGACGCCAAGTTCAAGACCTATGGTTGTGGTTCTGCAATTGCGTCTTCTTCCCTGCTCACCGAGTGGGTAAAGGGACGTACGCTGGACGAAGCTGAAGCAATCAGGAACACAGAGATTGCTGAAGAGCTCGCGCTGCCGCCGGTTAAAATCCACTGCAGTGTTCTGGCTGAGGATGCAATCAAGGCAGCGGTTGCTGACTACAAGGCAAAGCACGACGCGGATGATGCCGCAGCGGTAGGATAAGACCGATGGGTGTCAGCCTTACTGAAAAAGCAGCACATCACGTTGCGCAATACTTAGAGAGCCGGGGCAAAGGCGTGGGTATCCGCCTTGCCGTAAAAACCACGGGCTGCTCCGGCCTGATGTATGTCCTTGAGCCAGTGGATGATGTACAGCCGGAAGATGTACATTTCTCTTCACAGGGTGTTGACGTATTTGTCGATCCCAAGAGTCTCGTCTATGTTGATGGCACTGAAATGGACTACGTCAAACAGGGCCTCAACGAAGGGTTCGAATTCAAGAACCCTAACGTCCAGGGTGAATGCGGCTGCGGCGAGAGCTTTACCGTCTAAACACTTGTCGTGCCGCCCCTACCGTGGATCTGAATCAAAACTACTTTGAGATATTTGGCTTGCCTGTCAGTTACGCCGTTGACCAGGACAAGCTGCAGGAACGTTACCTCGATCTCCAGAAAGAAATTCACCCGGATCGTTTTGCCGGAGAACCTGAAACCCAGCAGCGGCTTGCAATGCAGTGGGCAACGCTGGTCAACAGCGCTCAGGTCACGCTGAAGGATGGCCTGAAACGAGCCATTTACATGCTGGAAGGTAAGGGGGTCACGATCCAGGAAAACCCGGCCCTGCCACCGGCATTCCTGATGGAGCAGATCGAACTCCGTGAGGACCTGGAGTCACTTGAAGACAGTGAAGATCTCGATGGTCTGGATGCCTTCAAGCGAGAGGTGAAAAGTGTGATGGCGAAACTCGAGGCGAACTTTGCTGAAACACTCGATACTGATCTCGAAAAATCTGAAGTGATCGTTTACGAACTTCAGTTCATGAACAAGCTGCTGGTTTCTGCAAACCAGTTGGAAGAAAAGCTGCTGGACTACTGATGGCGCTGTTACAAATAACTGAACCCGGCCAGGCGGTTGACCCGCACTTGCGAAAGCGTGCCGCGGGTATTGATCTTGGTACCACCAATTCACTGGTCGCATCGGTGCGCGCTGGTGTAGCTGAAACACTGCCTGATGCGGCCGGCGAACACATGCTGCCCTCGGTTGTTCGATACCTTGAAGACGGCGTTGTCGTTGGCAGCGAAGCCCTCAAGTCCGCAGCAGCGGATCCCCTTAATACCATCGTCTCGGTCAAGCGCATGATGGGCAGGGGTATTGCGGATGTGGCGTCGCTCGGTAATCAGCTGCCTTACGAGTTTGTTGAAAAAGAAGGCGGCATGCCCTGGATGAAAACCGTGCAGGGAGACGTCAGTCCTGTATCGGTCTCTGCCGAGATCCTCAAAAACCTGGTGGCCCGTGCCGGTGAGACCCTTGCTGGCGATCTCGATGGCGTTGTCATCACCGTACCCGCTTATTTTGATGATGCCCAGCGCCAGGCAACCAAAGATGCTGCGACACTTGCAGGTGTCGAGGTGCTGCGTCTCATTAATGAACCTACTGCGGCGGCAATAGCATACGGACTCGATACCGGTGCCGAAGGCGTTGTGGCTGTGTATGACCTTGGTGGCGGGACGTTTGATATTTCGCTCCTGCGGTTACGCCAGGGTGTTTTTGAAGTGATCGCGACCGGCGGCAACTCGGCCCTCGGTGGTGACGATTTTGATCGCGCCATCGCTGAATGGATTCTGGGTGAGGCCGGCGAAACCGGTGACCTTACCCATGGTCAGATGAGATCGCTGCTTTCTTATTCACGCGGAGTAAAGGAATCGCTTTCAAGCGAAGACAGTGTGCAGGTGGACTTCAGTCACGAAGGTATCAGCGTGCAGGCTGTTCTGGATAAAGCAACGTTCGAATCCCTTATCAAGGACCTTGTTGGTGACAGCATCAAAGCCTGTCGCAGGGCAGTTCGCGACGCCGGTCTGGAAGTGTCGGATGTGGAAAAAGTTGTCATGGTAGGGGGCTCAACCCGTGTACCGTATGTGCAGGAAAGTGTTGCGGCCTATTTTGATGCGCCGCCACTGACTGAGATCGATCCTGACCGCGTGGTTGCGATTGGCGCGGCCGTGCAGGCAAACCTGCTCGTCGGCAACAAGTCAGATGATGAAATGTTGCTGCTCGACGTACTGCCGCTTTCCCTTGGTCTTGAAACCGTGGGCAGCCTCGCCGAGAAAGTCATTCACCGTAACACCGCGATACCGGTTGCAAGGGCGCAGGAGTTTACAACTTACAAAGATGGCCAGACCGCCATGCTCATCCATGTTGTCCAGGGTGAACGAGAACTGGTAGAAGACTGCAGGTCGCTCGCCCGTTTTGAGTTAACCGGGATCCCACCCATGGTGGCCGGCGCGGCAAAAGTGCAGGTGACATTCCAGGTCGATGCAGATGGTCTGCTCGCGGTGACGGCAAAGGAGCTGTCGACCGGCGTCGTGTCATCGGTTGAGGTGAAGCCTTCTTACGGACTGTCGGATGAAGAGATCACCGGTATGTTGAAGGCATCCTTTGATCACGCCGCCGATGATGCCGCGCAGCGATCCCTGAATGAAGCGAGGGTTGAAGCGGGTCGCGTGGTTGAGGCGCTCGGCAACGCCCTCGATGAAGACGGCGAAGCTCTGCTCAGCAGCGAAGATATTGCCCTCTTACGGGGTGCGCTCACGAAACTGATGAGTCTCGCCGAGGGCGAAGATACGCGCGCGATCACCGAGGGCGTCGAGATGGTATCAAAGGCCAGTGAAGAGTTTGCGTCGCTGCGAATGGACGCGGCGGTGCGCAAGGCGCTCGCCGGCAGAAGTATTGAGGAAGTGTAATGCCACAAATCATCTTTTTACCCCATGAGGAGCGTTGCCCGGAAGGTGCGGTCATCGAAGCGTCTCCCGGTGATAACCTGATCGAAATTGCACTGGACAACGGTGTGAACATTGAGCATGCGTGCGAGATGGCGTGCGCTTGTACGACCTGTCACGTCATCATCCGCGAGGGGTTTGACTCACTTGAAGAGTCGGAAGAACTCGAAGATGACCTGCTCGACAAGGCCTGGGGACTTGAGCCGGACAGTCGCCTGAGTTGCCAGGTGGAAGTTGGTGATGAGGATCTCGTGATCGAAATCCCCAAGTACACGATTAACCAGGTGTCTGAAAATCCACATTAGGAAATACCGACATGAAATGGACTGACGTAAACGACATTGCCATAGAGCTGTGTGACACCCACCCGGACGTGGATCCGCTTAGCGTACGCTTCACTGACCTGCGGGACTGGGTTATGGCCCTGCCTGGGTTTGATGACGACGCTGAGCGGTGCGGCGAGAAGATCCTCGAAGCTATCCAAATGGCGTGGCTCGACGAGGCTGACTAGCCGTCTCAACGTTTACATCCATCTGACCAGGTCGCTAGTTTCGCCCTGGCCTCTCCCCTATAATACGCCCCGATTTTTAACCCCCTCTGCAGCCTCCGCGCTGAGGGCTCTTTCTATTACTTACTACTATTGGAGTTGTTCTGATGGCGATCGAGAGAACTTTCTCAATCATCAAGCCGGACGCGGTTGCAAAAAACGTTATTGGTGAAATTCTGTCCCGTTTTGAAAAAGCGGGTCTCCGGGTTGTGGCTTCTCGCATGGAGCACCTCAGCCAGGACCAGGCTAAAGGGTTCTATGCTGAACACGACGGTAAACCTTTCTTTGAAAAGCTTGTCGAATACATGACCTCTGGTCCTGTGATCGTGCAGGTGCTGGAAGGCGAAAATGCGATTTTGCAGAACCGCGAACTGATGGGCGCAACTAACCCTGAAGATGCAGCAGCGGGTACTATTCGTGCTGACTTTGCGGAAAATATCGATGCAAATGCGGTACACGGCTCTGATTCACCTGAATCAGCCGCTCGTGAGATCAGCTACTTCTTCAGTGATGAGCAGATCTGCGACCGTTAATCGGTACGAAGACAACAAACACGACAACCACAAGTAATGGCCTGCTGATGGAAACGCAAACAGCCAGCGAGAAGTACAACTACCTGGGCTTTACCCAGTCCCGCTGGCATGAGCTGCTCGAATCCTGGGGGGAGAAACCCTACCGGGCAACACAGATCATGAAGTGGTTACATCATCGATATGTCAGTGATTTCTCTGAAATGACTGACATTTCGAAAAAAATTCGTGAACGCCTGGCAGCGGAAGGTGAGATTGCCGAACCGGAAGTTGCCGATGAGTTTGTCTCCAAGGACGGGACGCGCAAGTGGCTGGTGCGGGCAGCATCAGGCTCACTGGTCGAAACCGTTTTTATCCCTGAAGATAATCGCGGCACCCTGTGTGTCTCATCACAGGTTGGCTGTGCACTCGACTGTAGCTTCTGTTCAACAGGCAAACAGGGTTTTAACTCGAACCTGCGTACCTTTGAAATTATCGGACAACTTCGTATTGCCCAGCGCAGGCTGGCGGAAGTCTATCCTGATCGTACCCGTACGGTGACTAACGTTGTCATGATGGGGATGGGTGAGCCGCTCCTGAATACGCCCAATGTGCTGCCTGCGGTTGAGCTGATGATGGATGATCTCGGGTACGGTATCTCCAAGCGTAAAGTCACTGTATCAACGGCCGGCGTTGTCCCGGGCATCCAGGAGTTGATCGATACAACAGATGTTTCGCTCGCGATCTCACTGCACGCGCCAAACGATGAGCTGCGCAATGAACTGGTGCCGATCAATCGCAAGTATCCGATTGCCGAGCTGCTGGATATCTGCAGCCGTTATGCCCGCAACCTCGGTGAGAAGCGCACCATCACGGTGGAATACACTCTGATTAACGGCGTTAACGACACAGCAGAGCATGCTGAGCAATTGTGTCGATTGCTGCGCGGTTTTCCGTGTAAGATTAATTTGATTCCATTCAATCCATTTCCGGGAACAAGCTACCAGCGACCTGCAATGAGCGCAGTAAGAGGATTCCAGGACAAGCTCGTGAGAGACGGCTACTCCGTAACCGTACGAACCACGCGTGGCGACGATATCCAGGCTGCCTGCGGCCAGCTTGTCGGCGAAGTGTCTGACAAGACGCGCCGCCAGGAACGGTATAAACGCATCGCCGCGGAAGAGGTCGCTTAGTGATGTTACGCGTCCTGTTTGTCATGTTGGCTGTGTCGTTAGCAGCGTGCACCACGACAGAAACGGTGACACCCCTGCCTGAAAAGCAGCCTGAGATGGGCAAGGTCCTCGAAAAACAGATCGAACTTGGCGTTGGCTACCTGCGCAGGGGCGACTACCAGCGAGCCAAGGACAAACTGACACGTGCGCTCGAAATTGACCCCAAGTCGGGTGTCGCCCACACAACCTTTGGGCTTTTGTTCCAGCTTGAAGGGGAGTACGAACTCGCAGAGAGATACTTCAAGGCAGCAATCCGCCACCAGCCGGAGCTGACCCAGGCGCGCAATAACTACGGTGCGTTCCTGTTTTCACAGAAGCGTTATCACGAGGCGGTTGAACAGTTGAGTATTGCTGCTGAAGACCGTTTTTATGTGAACCGTGCATCTGTATTTGAGAACCTGGGCGTTGCCTACCTGCGGATCGGTAATGCTGAAGGTGCTGAGCAGGCATTCCTCAGGGCAACACAGTTAAACCCGGATCAGGCCCGTGCATTGCTTGAACTGGGTGAAATACGTTTTCAGCAGCGCAACTATGTTGCCGCACGCGACCTTTATTACCGTCACACGCGCAGCGCACGACATTCACCAAGAAGCCTGTGGCTGTGTGTCCGGGTGTCGAGGATCTTCCAGAACGCCGATGAAGAAGCGAGCTGCGGACTTGCACTCAAGAATATCTATCCCGCCAGTGATGAATACCAGGCTTACGCTGAGTCGTTGTAATGTCCGAGCCAACTGAAGTAACAGACACTGCTGAAGAGCAGACGCAGCCGGCTGACCTCGGCGGACCATCCCCGCATTTTGTAGCAGCCCGTGAGAAGCTTGGCCTGACCCAGAAAGAAGTTGCCGACAAACTCTTTCTTACCACGACTTTTATCAAGTACATCGACGAGGGCGAATTCGACAAGATCCCGAAGCCTGCCTTCATCAAGGGCTACCTGCGTTCTT
Source organism: Pseudomonadales bacterium (assembly GCA_963921285.3). Taxonomy (GTDB): domain Bacteria; phylum Pseudomonadota; class Gammaproteobacteria; order Pseudomonadales; family Azotimanducaceae; genus UBA9659. The sequence goes on along the minus strand of CAWUFD020000015.1, from coordinate 1,343,529 downwards.
ACGCACGAGTTGTTGAGCTTTCTGGTGATGAAATGGTGGCACTTTACGAAGCCGCCCTGACAGCAGGAGAGCCGGAAGCGGAGATTCGCGGTGTCACCGAAGAATCTGTTGGCACTGCTGCGATTACCGGCCCGGTGTTGCAGACAGGCCTGATCGGCCTGGCTGGTCTTGCGCTGATTGTCGGTATTGTCTGGTGGGCAGGCAGCAGTGATGAAGAACCTGCGCCGCCGGTTGTCACGTCACCCTCTCTGCCTGGGCCAACTGTCGAAGAAAGTACGCCTGCTTTTGACTACGTCCTTGATGATGTAGAACCCGAGATGGCAACGGAAGAGGAAACGCCAGAACCCGAAAGCAGCACGCTGCAGTTTGAAGACGAGGCGATTTCATCAACAGATGATTTTGACGCTGTTGAAGACACCGTTCAAGATGTCGTCGAAGAAGGCGCCGAAGCTGCCTTTGACATCGCGGAAGATGTCGAGGACGAGGTTGTAGAGCAGGTGGAAGAAGTGGCCGTGCCCGCAACCATCGACGACGTGAAGATTGAACGCCTGCTGGATAACGGACGCAGTTACATCACCGTGGATGCGGGTGGATTTGACCAGGTAGAGCTGACGTTCACCGATGAGTGCTGGGTCGAGATCATGGATGGCCAGATTGGCAACGTCTACAACGACCTCAATCGTGATAATGACGTGCTGACCGTCTATGGCACTGCACCATTTGAAATCCTGTTGGGTAAGGCAACTGGCGTCGAGATGATTTACAATGGCCGCCCATTCGACCTGGAGCCGTATGTGAACCAGGACAAAACTGCGAAACTCGTCATATCTGAATAATCGGTGCGGCGACTCCCGCTGCGCGATATCACAAAAAAGTTATGAAAATTCAATCTGTTAGAGGTATGCAGGATATTCTTCCTGCGCAAAAGGAGATATTCCGGCACGTTGAAGACGTGCTCCGGGAGATTCTTGCGAGCTATGGCTACCAGGAAATCGGCCTGCCTCATCTGGAGAGTACGCAGCTTTTTAAGCGCCTGGTGGGTGAGGCGACGGATATCGTCGAAAAGGAGATGTATACCTTCGACGACCGCAATGGCGACAGTATTTCGCTGCGTCCGGAAGGTACCGCCGGATGTGTTCGGTTTGCCCAGCAGAACGGCCTGATTTTCAACCAGGTACAGCGCTTCTGGTACTCAGGCGCGATGTTCCGCCACGAGAAACCCCAGAAGGGTCGCTACCGCCAGTTTGACCAGGTGGGTGCGGAGTGTTTTGGCATGGGCAGTCCCGATATTGATGCGGAACTGCTGATGATGTGCCTCAGGATGTGGCGCGCGCTTTCGCTCGACAACCAGATCCAGCTTGAACTGAATACAATCGGCAACCTGGATGCTCGCCAGGCCTTCAAGGCGGCGCTGGTAGATTTCCTCACGCCTTACGAGGCGGACCTTGATGAGGACAGCCGACGTCGGATGACAACTAACCCGATGCGTATCCTCGACAGCAAGGTTGCTTCGACCCAGGAAATCCTTACAGGTGCGCCGTCGCTCTCGGACTTTATCGATGCCGAATCACGTGAAGACTTTGATACGCTGCTGGGCCTGCTAGAGGACAATGGTGTGCCGTACGTTGTGAAACCGCGACTGGTGCGGGGGCTCGACTATTACAACAAAACGGTGTTTGAGTGGGTCACCACCACCCTCGGATCCCAGGGTGCAGTATGCTCAGGCGGTCGTTATGATTCGCTGGTTGAGCAGCTTGGCGGTAAACCGACGCCCGCCTCTGGATTTGCAGCTGGTGTCGATCGACTGGCGCTGATGATGCAGGAGACTTACCAGCAGAGTGATGCGGCGGACGTGTTTGTCGTCTCGCAGGGCGCCGATGCCAGGGCAAAGGCATTGAGTCTGGGTGAAGCGCTCAGAAATGAACTAAACGGCAGGAAAATTGTCGTTCACTGTGGTGACGGCAAGTTCAAAGCGCAGATGAAGAAGGCAGATGCCAGTGGCGCTAAAATTGCCGTGATCCTGGGAGAAGATGAAGTGGCAGCTGGTGCAGCCAGTGTCAAAGCGCTCCGGGAAGATGGCGAACAAGTACAGATTGCGTTCGACAAGCTTGGCAGCTATTGCTCGGGCTTTTTCAGCTAGTTCCCATCCGCGGGACAGGAACGGGCGATACGAACAGGTATTTATAATTAAGCAGATGTAAGCGGAGAACAGCTTGGCTGAGACCGATGAAGAACAATTAGAAGAGATCAAACGCTGGTGGGACGACAATGGTACGTCCACGGTCACCGCGGTGGCGCTCGGTGTTGCCGGTGTGCTCGGTTACCAGGCCTGGGAGAACAACGTCCGTGAGTCTGGCGAGGCGGCCTCAGTCGTCTACGAAGATCTTGTAACGGCGACAACCAGTATTACGCCGGGTAACGACGATGCCAGTCTGGAAGCTACTGCAAAGTCACTCGCGACTACTTTGCGTGATGAGCACGCCGGTACCACCTATGCCGTCTTTGCCTCCATGCACGTGGCAAAGCTCGCGGTTGATCGTGAAGACTATGACACGGCGGTGACGGAACTGACCTGGGTGCTTGCGCAGGATATCGATCAGCAACTGGAAGTTATTGTTCGCCTCAGGCTCGCGCGTGTGCTGCTGGCTCAGGAGAAACCTGAGGATGCACTTGCCACCGTTAACGTGCCGATGGACAGTGAAGCCCAGAAGTCCTCAGTTGAAGAGGTCAGGGGAGATATCTATGTTGCCCTTGGTGACCTGGATCAGGCGCGCGTGGCATACCAGGCGGCGGTAGACAGCCTTACCGATGATGCCAACAAACCACTGCTCACCCTGAAGCTGGCGGACATACCTGTGCGCTCCAGTGATACACCTGCAGCAGCGGCTGATTCGATGGATGACGCAGCGCCTGAAGCTGCCGAAGGGGATGCATGAAACTCATCCGCACCCTTGCAGTAACACTTCTAGTCACCTCGATTGCCAGCGGTTGCAGCTGGTTTGGTGGTGATGATGACGAGCCGGAGGAAATCAAACCAAATCCGCTCGTCAGGATTAATGAGGAAGTTGGCCTCTCAGTCCTGTGGTCAAAAAACATTGGCAAGGGTGCTGCAGATCGCGCAATCAGGCTGAAGCCTGCCATTGACTCCGGGCGTGTCTACGCGGCAGCAGCGGGCGGCCAGGTTGCGGCACTACAGGCCAGCAACGGCCGGGTGATCTGGGAGCAGGAGATTAAGGACTTCTACTCTAAGGAAGAGCTGGCGAACGCCTATACCAAGGATCTCGATGTCATCACCGGTGGTGTTGGTGCGGGTGGTGACCTGGTTGTCGTTGGCACGGCCTCTGGCGAAGTTGTTGCCATGAACCAGTCTGATGGCAGTCTCGCCTGGCGGGTTGGCGTTTCAAGTGAAGTTCTCGCTCCACCCCTGGTCAGCAGGAATCGGGTGTTTGTCCAGACCATCGACGGCAAGATTGCTGCCTATGATGCCATTGATGGTTCACGTATCTGGCTCTATAACACCAGTACGCCGTCACTGACGCTGCGTGGTACTGCAACACCGATCCTGTTTGGTGAGTTTGTGATTGCAGGTTTTGCCAACGGTCGCCTGGCCATTCTCGACCAGGAACGAGGTCTGGCTCGCCTGGATCAGCGTGTTGCGGTAAGCCAGGGTGCGTCCGACCTGGAGCGACTGGTCGACATAGATGGCAATATCGAACTGACAGCAGAGGGCAAGCTCTACGTGGCGAGCTTCCAGGGCCGACTTATCGGCGTCGATGTTCAGTCAGGTCGCCTCATGTGGGCGGAAGAATCTTCCAGTGTTGCAGGTGTCGGATCAGGCTTCGGCAACGTTTACCTGTCCCATGCGGACAGCCGGTTGACCGCATATAACGCGGATAGCGGACGGGAAGTCTGGAATGTTGAAGACCTCCTGCATCGGGACATTACCGCGCCCGTGACGCTCGGCAGCTATGTCGCAGTGACGGACTATGAAGGTTACATTCACCTGCTGGCGCAATCAGATGGGCGGTTTGTAGGCCGCCGTAAAGTTGATGGCGACGGTATCAAGGCGGGTCTGGTTGTAGAAAGCGGCCGGATCTATGCACTCGGGGACGGCGGCAGTCTTTCCGTTCTGGAAATACGTTAACCCCTTACCAGTATGCTTCCTGTCATTGCTCTTGTCGGTCGTCCCAACGTCGGCAAATCCACGCTGTTTAATCGCCTGACGCGAACCCGCGATGCCATTGTTGCGAGTTTTCCCGGGCTGACCCGCGATCGCCAGTACGGCACCGGCGCGGTAGGCAGTTTTGGATATGTCGTTGTGGACACAGGCGGCTTATCCGGCGACAGCGACGGAATCGACGTCCCGATGGCGGACCAGGCGCTACAGGCAATTGAAGAAGCCGACATTGTTCTGTTTATGGTGGATGCAAAGGATGGCCGGGTTGCAGGCGATGAAGCGATTGCTGACCTGCTGCGTAAACAGGACGTGCCCAGCCTGCTGGTGGTCAACAAGATTGATGGGCAGAACCGCGACTATGTTTCAGGCGAGTTTTTTGCGCTTGGCATGGGCGACCCTCACTTCATTTCGGCGAGTAACGGCACCGGCATCCGGCAGCTGATTGATGATCATGTGATCGAGCTGTTACCGGAGGCGCCGGAGGAAGAAGCGCCACAGGTCACCGGCATCAAGATGGCCGTGGTTGGCAGGCCCAATGTTGGCAAGTCCACCCTGGTGAACCGATTGCTGGGTGAAGATCGTGTTGTGGTGTTTGACGAGGCCGGCACAACACGTGACAGCATCTATATCCCGTTTGAGCGCGATGGCAAACCCTACACGATTATCGACACTGCCGGGGTCCGCAGAAAGGGCAGGGTCAAAGAGAAGATAGAAAAGTTCTCCATCATCAAAACGCTCGAAGCCATTGAGGACGCCAATGTGGTGATCCTGATGATCGACGCGCGTGAAGGGATTGTTGACCAGGACCTGCACCTGTTAAGCCACGTGCTCGATGCTGGGCGCGCGCTGGTGATTGCCGTCAACAAGTGGGACGGCACTTCCCAGGAGCAGAAGGAATACGTCAAGGATGAGCTGGAGCGTCGGCTGACGTTTATCAACTTTGCCAAGGTGCATTTCATCTCGGCACTGCATGGATCCAACGTAGGGCACCTGTACGACTCTATCCACGTAGCCTACGCGTCGGCTATTGCCAAGATTCCCACCTCAAAGTTGAACGAAATTCTTGAGCGAGCACTGTTTGAACACCAGCCGCCACTCGTGCGTGGCAGACGCATCAAACTGCGCTACGCCCACCTGGGTGGCAGCAATCCACCCATCATCGTGATCCATGGTAACCAGACCGAGGATGTGCCCGATCCCTATAAGCGTTACCTGACCCACCGGTTTACGGATGCCCTTGGTCTGCAGGGGACCCCGGTGCGGCTTGAGTTCCGAACGACCAACAATCCCTACAAGGGTCGCAAGAACAAGCTGTCAGAAAGACAGGAGAGCCGACGCAAACGGATGCTCCGCCACGTTAAGAAGAACAAAAAGAAAAGGCAGAAGTAAGCTAACTACTCTGCCAGGAACAGGTTCGGATCAACCCGGGCGTTGTTCAGGCTGACACCCCAGTGCAGGTGCGGTCCGGTTACCCGACCGGTCATGCCGATCAGGCCAATCAAATCACCCTCTGTGAGTCTATCGCCGAGCGACACTTTCGTTTCACTCATATGGCAGTACATGGAAATGAGCCCCTGCCCGTGATCGAGCAGGACAGTTTTGCCGTTGAAGAAATAGTCACCGACAGCCACAACAGTGCCCGATGCCGGTGCCACGATAGGCGCTCCCTGGGGCGCTGCGATGTCGAGCCCGGAATGCGGATTGCGAGGCTGCTTGTTAAGAAACCGCTTCAGGCCAAACGGACTTGAGATGGGACCCTGGGCAGGCAGTGAAAAGCTTGGATGTGTTTCACCCCGGGTGAAGGTTGTAAACGCCTGGTCCATTTCCTTGCGCTCGGCGGCAATCCGATCCATGTCCTGCGCGTAAGGATTCACCTTGCGGCGATTCTGGATGGTCAGGTACTGGGCTTCGTATTCCTTGTCGTCAACGCTGAAATTGATCTTGTTGCCGTTATCTGAGATGACATGCGTGCCTGCCTTGATACTGAGGTGCAGGCCGACAATGGCGTAGTTCTGTTCACCTTCTTTCAAGACCATGATGGGCTTGCCCTTAAAGGTCACGGTATCGGATTGCACGGGCACAACGGCAACACCGCCCGGCACCGGGTCATGCTTGGGCAGCTCTATGCCAAACTGTGGCGCAAGGCACAGTAAAAAGAGAGGGAGCAGCCTAAACACTTTTGTCCGTGACCGTAGCAGTGACTTCACCGGTTTGGAGCCTGGCGGTGATTTTGTCACCGGTGTTGAGTTCTTCAGCATCTGTAATGACATGTCCTGTTTCATTGGTGACGATGGCATAGCCACGTTCCAGTGTACTGAGCGGGCTCAGCGCGCCCAGTTTCTCTGCCACCAGCGCAAGCCGGTTGGCCTTTGTATTCCTGTTATCGACCACAGCGCGGGTGAGTTGTTCCTGCACCTGTCTGACCTTTTCCTGGCGTGTGGCCAATGCCTGCGTGGGTGAGCGGAGTTTCAGCGCTGCAAGGCTGGCCTTGTGATGGGCGATTTTGTTGTTGAGGGCGGAGGTAAGTCGTCGCCGCGTCTCATCGAAGGTATATCCTTCAAGCTGGCGCTGGCCTTCGCGGATCAGTCGACGGTTCAATTCATCTGCGCGTTGTTGCAGATCCTGCAATCGATGTTCAGGGTGGCGGAGGCGGCGCCGCAGGTGAACCACTTCGCGGCCGTGATACTCGAGCATATTTATCATGTTGCTCAGCAATTGACGCTCAAGGTCCGCAAACTCATTCTTCCAGACCTCGCCATCAGGTGTAATCAGTTCAGCAGCAGCGGACGGTGTCGGTGCACGCAGGTCGGCGACAAAGTCGGCAATGGAGACATCGGACTCATGCCCGACTGCGCAGACAACCGGCAGCCGGCTTTCCGCAACGGCCCGTGCCACGGGTTCGGTATTAAATGACCAGAGATCTTCGAGGGAACCACCACCACGGGTCAGCAGGATCAGGTCAAATGGATCGGCTGTATAGCTGTTGGCAAACGCCATTGCCTTCACAATCTGGCGTACGGAATCCTCACCCTGCACCTGTATGGGGACGAGCGAAACCTTGATGCCTGGGAATCGCCTGCCCATTACGGTTAACACGTCATGTATCGCGGCGCCGGTGGGAGAGGTCAGGATGGCGACGTGTGATGGCATTGATGGCACAGGCTTCTTGCGGGATTCAGCAAAAAGTCCCTCGGCCTGCAGGTCTGCTTTCAGCTTCTCGTAAGCCCGGCGCAGTGCACCGTCACCTGCTTCTTCCATGAACTCGGCAATCATCTGGAATTCGCCGCGGGCCTCGTACAGGCTGATGCGACCACGCACGATGATCTGCTGGCCGTTACGTGGCTTGAACCTGATCATGTGATTACGATTGCGGAACATTGCGCAACGCACCTGCGAGCGGTCATCTTTTAGAGTGAAGTACCAGTGGCCTGAGGATGGCTGTGCCAGGTTGGAGATTTCCCCTTCAACAAAGATGGCGGGGAACGCTGATTCGAGCAGGTCCCGGGCGTCTCTCGTCAGTTCAGAGACCGAGATGACCTGGCGATTTGATTCAGGCATGGATAAACATGTGGGAGATTACTTCCTATGCCGGTAGTTTACGGAAAATTCGGCGCTCGGCTGCAATTTTCAGCGCATTTCCGGCCCAGTTCCGTATAATTCGATTTTACGAATTCTCGATCCTCCTATGTCGTCGACCATCGATATCCACCAGGAAAAGATCCTGGTTCTCGACTTCGGTTCCCAGTACACCCAACTCATTGCGCGGCGCCTCCGCGAAACCGGCATCTACTGCGAGATACGTCCCTACGATCTTGTTGAAGCCGCAGCCATTGAATTTGCACCTGCCGGTATTGTGCTTTCAGGCGGACCGGAATCCGTGACGGATGATGAGACGCTCAAAGCCCCTGACTACGTATTCTCAATGGGCGTACCTGTGCTTGGTATCTGCTACGGCATGCAGACCATGGCAGCGCAGCTCGGCGGAGAAGTGCAGGGTTCTGCCAAGCAGGAGTTTGGCTACGCGAGGGTTCATGTCGATGCTGAAAGTGCGCTGATCGGTCATCTTGAAGATGGTGATGGGTACCTCGATGTCTGGATGAGTCATGGCGACAAGGTGACAGAAGTGCCACCGGGGTTTGTGGCGGTTGGCTCCAGCGAGAACACTGATATCGCAATGATGGCTGACGAGGGACGTCGCTTCTACGGCCTGCAGTTTCACCCGGAGGTGAACCACACACTGCAGGGAGCAGGCATCATTGAGCGATACGTTAAGGAAGTCTGCCGCTGCAGCGCGCTGTGGACGCCGGCCAACATCGTTGAAGACCTCATTGACAGTATCAGGCGACAGGTTGGTGACAAAAGGGTCATCCTGGGACTATCGGGTGGTGTGGATTCATCAGTGGTTGCGGCACTGCTGTCCCGGGCGATTGGTGACCAGCTAACCTGCGTCTTTGTTGATAACGGTCTGCTGCGTATGGACGAGGCTGCCCAGGTGCAAGGCATGCTGGGTGAAGGCGCTAACAATACGTTTGACCTGAACCTGGTGACGGTGCCGGCTGAAGACCGGTTCATGACCGCGCTAGCAGGCATCACCGACCCGGAAGACAAGCGCAAGATCATCGGTAACACCTTTATCGATGTTTTCGATGACGAAGCGTCACGTATCGAGGATGTTGCCTTCCTGGCACAAGGCACGATTTATCCCGACGTCATCGAAAGCGCCGGGCACAAGGGTGGCAAGGCGCATGTCATTAAATCGCACCACAATGTTGGTGGCCTGCCTGACTACATGAAGCTTGAACTGGTTGAGCCACTGCGTGAGCTGTTTAAAGATGAGGTACGTAAGATTGGCCTTGAGCTTGGCCTGACCCACGAGATGGTCTTCCGGCACCCTTTTCCCGGGCCAGGGTTGGGTGTACGAATCCTTGGTGAGGTCAAAAAGGAATACGCGGAGCTCTTGCGCCGCGCCGATGCCATTTACCTTGAAGAGCTTCGCAAGGCCGATCTGTATGACCGGGTCAGCCAGGCGTTTGCGGTATTCCTGCCGGTGAAATCCGTTGGCGTGGTCGGCGATGCGCGCCGTTATGAATACGTGATTGCACTGCGCGCGGTGGAAACCCTCGACTTCATGACAGCGCGCTGGGCACACCTGCCGTATGAGTTTCTTGAGCGAGTGTCGACGCGGATTATCAACGAGATCGATGGTATTTCGCGGGTCACCTACGATATATCCAGTAAGCCGCCAGCAACCATTGAATGGGAGTAACTATTCGCAGGTCGGCCCTGGCCAATAAACAGTGTTAGCCGGTCGCTGGGGCAACAGAAATGATATGACTGATAATTTGCCGACACTTGATTACTGGTCTGACGCGCTGTGCGTCTGGGCCTGGCTTACCCAGCCCAGGCTTGATGAGCTGCGAGATAAACTCGACTCCGGCCTCGACATCAACTATCGCTTTGTAAACGTGTTCGGTGACTGTAAAGGAAAATTTGCCTCGGGGTGGGTTGATAAAGGCGGTGTGGCCGGCTATCGCCAGCATGTACAGGAGGTCATAGAACCCCACGGTCTCTACATCGATTCCAAAACATGGGCTGAGGTGGTTCCCCTGTCATCCCTGAATGCTCACCTGGTGCTGAAAGCAGTTCAACTTGTCTACGGCAACGCGGACACGTCACGCGCACTGGCTGCGTTACGCTCAGCTTTCTTTGAGGATGGTCGAGACGTGAGTGATTTTGATTCACTTGTTGAAATCATGAGCGAAGCGGGCTTTGACGCGAACGGATTACGCGATGAGATCGCGAGTGGTGCAGCAGCGGCAGGCGTGATGTCAGATTACAAGGAAGCGGAAACCCTGAAACTGCGAGGGAGTCCGTCTTACGTCCTTGATGGCGGTCGACAGATTTTATACGGCGATGTCAGCTACGGCGTCCTCAGGGCAAACGTGGAAGAACTCCTGGCCACCAGGGACAGTACGTCCTGGTGTTAAGGCATAGCGCTGGTTCCCTCAGGTACCCTGTATGAATGACGTCACCTACATGAGAGAAGCGATCAACCAGGCGCAGCTGGCTCGCGCGGCAGATGAAGTCCCGGTGGGCGCGGTTGTGGTATTGGATGATGAGATTGTTGGCCGTGGTTATAACCAGGTGATCAGTGCAAGTGACCCAACCGCACACGCCGAAATCTGCGCGCTTCGTGATGCGGCCCGACATCTCGGCAACTACCGACTACCAAACACGAGACTCTATGTGACCGTTGAACCTTGCACGATGTGTGCTGGTGCGATGATACATGCGCGAGTTGCAAGCCTGATCTACGGTGCCGAGGAGCCCCGGGCAGGTGCAGTGACCTCAGCTGCCCGGGTGTTTGAAACACCTGGTTTGAATCACCGGGTCGCAGTCACAGCCGGAGTTTTGGCCGACGAGTGCGCAGAGCTGATGACCAGTTTCTTTAAGGAGCGTCGCTAATGTTGATCCTGCCCGGCCCCCTGGCCCTATCAGACTTCAGGACGGACAAACTCCGTGCAGATGCACGTGGGGCACTGGGGGAGATACAGACACAATTTGTGCATTTCGTCGATGTCGCTGGTGATCTGCATGACGAAGACCGAGAGCTTCTGACCAGTCTGCTCCGTTATGGCAGTGATCGCGAGCAGCGTGATGGCCTGATATCGGCAGTAGAGAAACAGTTCTATCTGGTCATTCCCCGACGAGGCACGATTTCACCCTGGAGTTCGAAAGCAACCGATATCGCACACACCTGTGGCCTGTCTGCAGTGAAACGTATCGAGCGCGGCATTGCCTACCGCATTGACTCAGACGGGTTTGATCCCACACCACTCATTCATGATCGCATGGTTGAGGAGGTTGTATCCGACTACAACGTGTCTTTCCTGTTCAACGAGGCCGCGCCCCGGAGATTGTCCCGTGTGGCGGTGCTGGAGACAGGCAGGGCTGCACTCGAGACGGCCAACGTGTCACTTGGGCTGGCGCTTGCTGACGATGAAATCGACTATCTCGTAGATGCGTTTACAGATCTTGGGCGCGATCCAACCGATGTTGAACTGATGATGTTTGCCCAGGCGAATTCTGAACACTGTCGCCACAAGACCTTCCGGGCGAGCTGGGAGATTGACGGTGAGGCGCAGGATCTCAGCCTGATGGGCATGATCCAGAATACCTATCGGGTTACCAACGGTGCTGGCGTGCTGTCTGCTTACGAGGACAATGCATCGGTCATCGAAGGCTCGAATGGTCGACGTTTTTACCCGGATCCTGCGTCCCGTGAATTCCGCTACCACGATGAGGATATCCATATCCTCATGAAGGTTGAGACACATAACCACCCGACGGCGATTGCGCCATTTCCCGGCGCGGCGACCGGTTCGGGCGGCGAGATTCGTGATGAGGGTGCTGTCGGCAAGGGCTCAAAGCCCAAGGCGGGGTTAACCGGCTACACCGTATCGGACCTGAACCTGCCAGGCAGGGCACAGCCGTGGGAGAAGGGTTACGGCAAACCGGACAGGATTGCGTCGCCGCTCGAGATCATGACGAGGGCGCCGATTGGTGGTGCATCGTTTAACAACGAGTTTGGCCGGCCCAATATTGCCGGTTACTTCCGTTCCTTTGAGATGGAAGTGGAGGGCGCAGTGCGCGGTTACCACAAGCCCATCATGATTGCGGGCGGTCTTGGCAACATCAAGGCGGAACATGTCGAACAGACACCTATTGATGTTGGTGCAAAGCTGATTGTTCTCGGTGGGCCGGCGATGTTGATTGGTCTTGGGGGCGGTGCGGCATCGAGTATGGCAACCGGTGCCAGTGATGCGGAACTGGACTTTGCCAGTGTTCAGCGTGGCAACCCGGAAATTGAACATCGCTGCCAGGAGGTCATTGACCAGTGCTGGCAGTTGGGCGAGGACAACCCCATCCGGTTCATTCACGATGTTGGCGCGGGCGGGTTATCCAATGCTCTGCCGGAGCTGGTCAAGGATGGCGGTGTCGGCGGTCTGTTCAATATACGTGATGTCCCGAACGCCGAGCCCGGTATGTCGCCACTGGAGATCTGGTGTAACGAGGCCCAGGAGCGATATGTCCTCGCTGTTAACGATACTGATATGGCGCGCTTTAGCGCAATCTGTGAGCGTGAACGCTGCCCTTACGCTGTTGTCGGCACTGCAGTAAAAGACAGCCACCTGCTGGTTGAAGACCCGCTGCTGGATGAGCCGCCTGTAGACCTGCCGATGTCGGTGTTGTTCGGCAAGCCGCCAAAGATGCACAAAGAGGTCTCCTCACATGTTATCCGCGGCGAAGCCTTTGTTCCCGCCGATACGCTTGATGAATGCATGACGCGAGTACTGTCTCATCCTACTGTCGCCTCGAAGAACTTCCTGATCACGATTGGTGATCGCTCGGTCGGGGGTATGGTGGCGCGTGATCAGTTTGTAGGTCGCTGGCAGGTACCGGTTGCAGATGTTGCCGTGACGACAAGTGGATATAGCGGATATACCGGTGAGGCCATGGCGATGGGCGAGCGAACACCCGCCGCATTGTTAAACAGTGCAGCGGCCGCAAGAATGGCCGTGTGCGAATCCATCACCAACATTGTTGCCGCAGATATTGAAGCGCTTGGTGATATTCGTCTTTCAGCGAACTGGATGGCGGCTATCGGCACACCGGGCGAAGACGCCAAACTATATGAGGCAGTTGAGGCGATCGGCATGGAATTGTGCCCGGCGCTTGGTATCACTATACCCGTTGGTAAAGACTCCATGTCGATGGCGACCCGCTGGCAGGAGGGTGAAACCGATAAGTCGGTGACCTCACCGCTGTCATTGATCGTCTCTGCATTTGCCCCGGTCCGCGATGTCAGGCGCACGCTGACGCCACACCTGAAGACGGAACAACATACGGCACTGGTGTTTGTTGACCTTGCCGCAGGCAGGCAACGCCTTGGTGGTTCAATACTGCTGCAGTGTTACGCAGCGCTGGGTGAAGAACCTGCTGACCTTGTTGATACCAAGCTTTTCAAATCCTTCTTTGATGTGATGGCGAAGCACCGGGACAACATTCTTGCCTATCATGATCGCGCTGATGGTGGCCTCGCCGCGACGCTGGCTGAAATGATGTTTGCCTCCCATTGCGGCATTGACATCGTGCTGCCAGAAGACGCCGCGCCAATTCCCTTCCTCTTTAACGAAGAACTGGGCGCGGTGATGCAACTGGGCAGCGATGCCTGTGATGTCTTCCTTGCTGACTGTGCGGATAAAGGTATCCACGCTTCTGTGATCGGCAACATCACCGATTCCGACAGGTTTGTCGTCACCGCGAACGGGCAGGAAGTATTCAACGCATCCCGTGTCTCGCTGCAGCAGACCTGGTCAGGTGTCAGCTATGACATCCAGCGACTTCGGGATAACCCTGATTGCGCAGATGAAGAGTTCGAAGCGATTGCTGATGCGGATGACCCTGGCCTCAGCGTACACCTGACATACGATGTGGCAGAAGATATCGCCGCACCGATGATAAGTTCGGGCGCACGGCCGCGCGTTGCCATCCTGAGAGAGCAGGGCGTCAACAGCCAGGTTGAAATGGCAGCCGCGTTTGATCGGGCGGGATTCTCCGCGGTGGATGTCCACATGACCCAGCTTTTCTCAGGCGAAGTGTCGCTTGAGGACTTCAGGGGTGTGGTCGCCTGTGGCGGTTTTTCCTACGGCGACGTGCTGGGTGCAGGCGAGGGCTGGGCCAAGTCTATCATCCATCATGATCGCCTTCGCGCCGAGTTCCAGGCCCTGTTCGAGCGAGAAGACACGTTCGGGTTGGGCGTGTGTAATGGCTGTCAGATGCTTGCGGCGTTAAAAGACATCATTCCTGGTGCATCACACTGGCCAAAATTCATCCGCAACCGGTCGGAGCAGTTTGAAGCGAGGTTCTCGCTGGTGCGGGTCGAAGAAAGTAACAGCATCTTCTTTGACGGGATGGCCGGCTCCCACATGCCGATTGTTGTCAGCCATGGTGAAGGCCGCGCCGATGTTGCAGAGGCCAGCCTTGCTGCACTGTCAGGCAATGCCCAGGTGGCACTGCGTTTTATTGATCACAGGCTGCACCATACTGATCGTTACCCGTTTAATCCCAACGGTTCACCTGGGGGGCTGACCGGCGTTAGTAATGCAGATGGCAGGATCCTCGCGATGATGCCGCACCCGGAGCGGGTGTTTCGTTCTGTGCAGAACTCGTGGCACCCTGAGGACTGGGGTGAAGACAGTCCCTGGATGCGCATGTTCCGCAACGCACGGAAATTTACCGGATAGGATCCCGGTTCCTGTCGATGATGATGTCGGCTGTGCGGAACGGGAAGGTTGCCGTTGGCCGGTCCGAAAAATAGTGCTGCAGGGTCTGGGTGATTACCGGGAAGGCGAGGTTATCCCAGGGGATTTCATTTTCGTTGAAAAGCCGGGTTTCAAGGCTTTCTTCTCCGGGAAAGAAATCGAGATCCGACAGGGTGGCCCGGTAGAACATGTAGACCTGCGATATGTGCGGCAGGTTGAACATGGTGTAGAGCGTCAGGTCCTCCGCCCGCGCGTTGGCTTCCTCGACGGTTTCCCTCAGGGCACCCTGCGCGGTGGTTTCGCCGTTTTCAAGGAATCCGGCCGGCAGGGTCCAGAATCCGGCACGTGGTGCAATTGATCGTTTGCACAGCAGTACCTTATCCTCGTGTACAGCGAGGCAGCCGGTAACAATTTTGGGGTTCTGGTAGTGGATGATATCGCAGCTGTCACAGACGAATCGCTTGCGGTTGTCACCTTCGGGTACCCGGTGGGTTACAGCGTCCCCACACTGACTGCAGTATTTCATGGTGCGCAGTATAGAACCGTCTGCATGAGACGAATAGGGATTGATTTTGAATCTTGAAGAGTTGAGTTTGAGGGTAAAGGCGCACGAACCGGTAGCGCCGCCTGGTGAGCATCTGCAGCGCGGCCGTGCGGCTGTGCTGGTGCCGCTTATTGCCGCCGCTGATGAGCCCCGTATCCTCCTGACCGAGCGCGCAACCAGTCTCGGCAAACACAGCGGGGAAGTGGCCTTTCCCGGCGGCAAGCAGGACGATACTGACCACTCGCTTGAGTTCACCGCGCTTCGGGAAACAGAAGAGGAAATTGGACTTGCCACACCGGAGGTTGACGTCATCGGTGAGCTGCGGCCATTTGTGTCGAAGTATGGACTGCTGGTCAGCCCCTATGTTGGCATCGTGCGCGACGGCCACGACTACGTACCCAACCCCGATGAGATCGCTGCAATTTTTGAAGTACCCCTTTCATACATCATGGAAGACCCGCGTATCCGCACCGATGTGATCAGTCGCCACGGTGAAACCCACCACGTACCCGCGTTTCGATATGAAGGCTTTGAAATCTGGGGCCTGACTGCCATGATCCTCGTCGAATTTATGAAGATCGCGTGTGAGCGCGATTTGTAGAAACAAGTTGTGGAAGCAAGTTGTAGAAGAAGCTGTAGAAGAAGCTGTGGAACAGGAGATATGGATTGATTTACCAGCTGGAAGATAAGGCGCCACAATTTAAGGGCGACTACTGGATTGCAGATAACGCCACGCTTATCGGTGATGTCATTGTCGGCAATAATGTGAGTGTGTGGTACAACGCCGTGATCAGGGCTGATCATCAGCCGATCACGATTGGCGATGACACCAATATCCAGGACGCCTGCGTGTTACATGTGGAAGGCCATATCCCCCTCACCATTGGTAACGGCGTGACGGTGGGGCACAAGGTCATGCTGCACGGTTGCGAAATCGGCGATAACTCGCTGATCGGTATCAATGCCGTTGTCCTGAACAATGCCAAAATCGGCAAGAACTGCCTGATCGGTGCTAACTCGCTGGTACCGGAAGGCAAAGAGATCCCCGATAACTCCCTGGTGATGGGCTCCCCAGGCAAAGTTGTACGTGAACTCTCCGAAGAGCAGATTGCCGGACTCAAGCTCAGTGCGGCTGGTTATGTCGCGAACTTCAAGAAGTTCAGGGCTGGTTTGAAGCGCCTCGACCCTGCCTGAGCAGGGTTGCAAATCACGGGAAGCGAGCTATAGTTCGTGCCTGAATAAAGTATCCCAGCAATTCAAATCGATATTCGAGTGCAGATGGCCATGAAAACGACCATGACTACCTCAGACAGCAACGCCGCGTTGCTGCCTGCGCTCGCTCTCCTGCTGCTAAAACTGCCGTTGTAGGCGGCCTTCTAAACTCCTGCATTGCATTTTTGTCGGCCTGTCTCGACAGGCAATCCAACAGATTTCCGAGATTTGAATAATGAACGCTGAAGACCAATCGATACAAAACGCAGAATCCCAGGGCAGGAAAATGCCCTTCCACAAGTACAAGGCATTTGAGCCGATCCGGCTGGCGGATCGCACCTGGCCTGATCAGGTGATCACCACGGCGCCGACCTGGTGCAGTGTAGATCTCCGTGATGGTAATCAGGCGCTGATCGAGCCCATGACGCCAAACGAGAAGCAGAAGATGTGGGACCTGCTGCTCGAGATCGGCTTCAAGGAAATCGAAGTCGGGTTCCCGGCGGCATCGCAAACCGATTTTGATTTTGTCAGGAAGATTATTGAAGAAGATCGCATTCCTGATGGTGTGACCATCCAGGTGCTCTGCCAGGCTCGCGAAGACCTGATCGCGCGCACCTGCGAAGCCGTCTCCGGCGCCAAGCAGGTGATCTTCCATCTCTATAACTCAACCTCGACACTGCAGCGCCGTGTTGTCTTCAAGATGAGCCGCGAGGAAGTCATCAAGCTTGCGACGGATGCAACCCAGATTGTTAAGGACAATATCCAGGACCTGGTGAACGCAGGTACTCGCGTCACACTGGAATACTCGCCCGAGAGTTACACGGCCACCGAAATGGATTTTGCGGTTGAGATATGCGCTGCAGTAATGGACGTGTGGCAGCCGACGGAAGATCACAAGATGATCCTCAACCTGCCATCCACTGTTGAGATGGCGACGCCCAACATCTACGCCGACCAGTTGGAGTATTTCACCCGCAACCTGCCCGGTCGCGAAAAGGCGATTATCAGCCTGCATACCCATAATGACCGCGGCACCGGTGTGGCAGCCTCCGAACTGGGTTTGATGGCAGGCGCTGAGCGCATCGAAGGCACACTGTTTGGTAACGGTGAGCGCACCGGTAACTGTGATGTCATCACCATGGCGATGAACATGTTCTCCCAGGGCGTTGACCCCGAGTTGTATCTCAGTGACATGCCGAAGATTGTTGCGGTATCTGAAGAGTGCACCAAGATCCCCATTCATGTGCGTCAGCCTTATGCGGGCGAACTGGTGTTCACCGCGTTTTCAGGTTCGCACCAGGATGCAATCCGCAAAGGTATGGAGTACGTGGAAGCAGGTGGTGATACCGATTGGGAAGTGCCGTACCTGCCGATTGACCCGTCGGATGTCGGTGGCTCATACCGGGAAACGGTTCGCGTAAACAGCCAGTCCGGCAAGGGTGGTGTGGCGTTTATTCTCGAGAACTACTTCGGTGTCTCGCTGCCACGTTCGGTGCTGATGGAGTTCAGCCCGATTGTGCAGAAGCTGAGTGAATCTGACGGCGGCGAAATGAAGCCCGATGCCATCTGGGATGCCTTTGTAGGTGAGTTCATCGAAGTTGATGGCCCCTACCAGCTGGTGGACTACCAGGTGCATTCTGAATCAGACGGCGGTGAATCGCTGAAGGCAACTATCAAAATTGCTGAGAGCGAAGTGGATATCGAAGGTGCAGGCTCCGGGCCAATCGATGCGTTTATCGATGCCATGGTGACCACCCTCAACGAACCGCTCAACGTGGTGGAATACCAGGAGTATGCGCTGAAAGAAGGCAGTGAGGCGCAGGCCATCTGTATCCTCGCACTGGCTGACGAGCAGCAGAACAAGTACTACGGTGTCGGCATCAGCCAGAACACTACCACGGCTGCGTTCAAGTCGATTATTGCCGGCATCAACCGCAAGTGGCGTTAGCCTGCATATTTCACCAAACCACTAAAACTTGCTGTTTGCTAAAGTAAGATCAGGTAGTTATGCAGATTCTGTGAAAGCACGCTTTGTACCTCAAGTTCGTTCCCACAAATCTGGCGTGCTAATTTTGCTTCTGAGCCGCCGTGCTCGCTGCGCCCTATTCTCGATAGGGCTCCACTCACGAGCCGCCTCAGAAACAAAATTATCGTCCCCAGGTTTGCGGATTTGATGAAACATGCAGGCTAGTCCCGTAGCAGGACTGCCGGCTCCAATCCCCTGACACTGTTGCCGACGAAAATCTCGTCGGCAGCGTGCAGGTCATCAATAGTGATCACCATTTCCTCGGCTTCACCTGCCTCGATCAGGTGACGGCGTAATGTCCCCGGCAACGTGCCGCTTGAAAGTGGTGGGGTCAGTAGCCTGCCTTCGCGGTTGATAAAGATGTTGCAGATCGCTGTTTCGGTCACCTCTGAACGTTCATTCCACAACACGACATCGTCACAGTCGTCACACCCCATGGATGCCTGTTCGTACAGTTCGCGACGGGTGGTCTTGTGAAGCAGCATCTCGTCGCCGGACGAGACTGAAAAGGGAGATATTCGCAGCCGCACTTTCTCGCGCGCGGCGGGCAAGGGGCGTGACTCGATTGTGACATCACCCTGCTTGTTAACGAGCAGGCGCACCAGGCTGTCTTCCACGAGCGCGAGATCTTCAAGTGCCTGGCGTAGATTGCCTTCAACGAGCGGGATCTCGAAACGAGCTGCTGAGTTCAGCAAGCGTTCAACGTGCTCTTCCAGCAGGTAGATGCCTTCCGCCTCGGTCCAGCGCATGGTGCCCAGCAGGGAAAAATCAACGGGTTTAAAAATGCGTGACTTTGCGAGCGACTCACGCCATTCGGCTTCAGCAGTTGAATTCCAGACCACGCCGCCGCCAACCCCGTAGCAGGCCCTGTCTTGCGACACCTGCAGTGTCCTGATGGCAACGCTGAACCTCGCGTCTCCACCCGGCAGGACCAACCCGATGGCGCCTGTATAAACGCCGCGTGGTTCAGGTTCCAGCTCCCTGATGATCTGCATGGACCTGACCTTGGGTGCTCCGGTGATCGAAGCACATGGAAAGAGGGCGCCGAATATCTCTGCAAGTGAAGCGGACGTTGTTGCCTCCACGGTTGAGATCATCTGCCAGAGTGTGGGTAGCGCTCGCACAGTAAAGAGGTCTGGGCAATTCACTGAGCCAGCCTCTGCAATACGGCCGAGATCGTTTCTCACCATATCGACGATCATCAGGTTTTCAGCGAGATCTTTTTTCGAGGCGAGCAGGTTGTCTCTCATCTGCTGATCGTCGGCCGCAACCGGGCTTCGCGGTGCAGTGCCCTTCATTGGCTCCGACCTGACGACATTACCCTGTCGCTCGAAGAAGAGTTCAGGTGAGGCCGAACAGATCGTTGTGTTCTCGGTGTCGATATAAGCGGCCAGTTCACCGGGCTGGCGCGAGTACATTGAGGCAAAGGCTGCAAGCGGCGATGCCTGGGTGCTCACATCCAGCAGATGGGTGTAGTTCACCTGGTAGGTGTCACCTGCTTCAATCAGCGATCTGATGGCATCAATGGATGTTTCGTAGTCTGCAAATTTTACCCGGCTTGTTACATCGATTGGTTGTGCAGGATTAGGTTGTGTAATGGCATCCTGGATATCTTCAGGCGTGGAATCTGCAAAGATCGCGAACTCAGCGAGTGGCCCGTTCGAAGGGTGTGTGACGAGTGCATCGTCAAACGCACTGGCCGCTTCATAGGCAACATAGCCCACTGCTATGCAGCCATCATCACGGCAGGCACTTTCCACAGTATCCAGCACCGCGTGAACTTCTTCAGGTGTTGTTGCGACGAGCACCTGCAGGGGTTCTTCAAAACGTCGCATGCCTTGCCCCGGCACATGCACGAGGGCCGTAAATCTCTTGTTCATGAATTTGGTGGGCGCTTAGAAAGGCTCGGGTGGTTCTGAGAGTTTTGCGGTCTTGATCTTGTTGTCCTGTATCTGGACAACCTCGATCCGGTAGCCATCAATGGTCAGGCAGACGTTGGATTCCGGAATGGTTTCCAGGGTCTCCGTGATCAGGCCGTTCAGGGTTTTTGGGCCGTCGATGGGCAGCTCCCAGTCGAGGGACCGGTTGATGTGGCGGATATGCGCGCCGCCATCAATGAGGAAGGTGTCGTCTTCCTGCGGGTGGATATCAACGCTGGTTGCTGCGAGGTCGGTGGTGAACTCCCCGACAATCTCTTCGAGGATATCCTCTATGGTGACAATGCCCTGGATGTCACGGTACTCATCTACTACCAGCGCAATCCGCTGTTTTTCCTGCTGGAAGTTGATCAGCTGGGTCTGCAGCGGTGTGTTTTCCGGCACGAAGTATGGGTCTGATGTTTCCTGCAGCAGGGCAGCCTTGGTCAGGTCACCGTCAATGAGGAACCTTGCCGCGTTCCTGATATGCAGAACACCAATGATCTTGTCGATATCCTCTTTGAAGACCGGCAGGCGTGTGTGCTGGATGGCGCGGATCTGCGTCACGATATCTTCTATTTCATCCTCGATATCGATGCCGATGATTTCAGCGCGCGGCACCATGATGTCGTCAACCGTCACCTTGTCGAGATCAAGCACCGACAGCATCATGTCCTGGCGATGACCTGCGATCTGTGATCCTTCATGAACCACGGTGCGAAGTTCTTCCTGGCTCAGATGGTCTTCGCTTCCATCATGGGTCACGCCGAGCATCCGTAACATGCCGTTGGCGATACCGTTCACCAGCCAGACAAACGGGTAGGATATCCACAGAAGCAATTGCAGCAGGTAGCTCGACGGGAAGGCGACCTTCTCGGGGTATAGCGCCGCAATGGTTTTCGGGGCTACTTCCGCAAACACTAGAAACACGATGGTGCACACCACCGGTGCCGCTGCAACACCCGCATCACCCAACAGCTCAAGTGCGAGCAGCGTTGCCAGTGAAGCCGCGGTGAAGTTGGCAAGGTTGTTGCCAATCAGGATTACGCCGAGCAACCTGTCCGGGCGCTCGAGCAGTGCGCTGGCGCGTTTTGCGCCGCCGTGCCCTTCCTTTGAGAGGTGCCTGACCCGATAGCGGTTCAGTGCCATCATCGCTGTCTCGGAACCTGAAAAATATGCTGACACGATGACCAGCAGGCTGATGGAGCCGAACAGGACTCCTAGCGACGGATCGTCCAAAAATGGAGACCTCTAGTGATGAAGGGAGTGCAGTTGTAGCGGATATATCTTTGAAGTGTCAAGACGCGCTTAAACGCTTGTCGGTACTGGATAACAGACTTTTTGTGATCCCTAATCGCACGCCGTGCCAGGTAGGTTTACTCGCACTACAGCGGCGCTGCTGCTTCGGTACGCTCACGGCTGCTAGCTCCGACCCAGGATGACCTCGAGAACCAGTTTGCTGCCAAAATAACCCAGTGCCAGCAATACGAAACCGGCAAGTGTCCAGCGCGAAGCAATCGCGCCACGCCAGCCCAGCTGGTAGCGACCCCACAGCAGCACCGTGAAGACCATCCATGCAGCAAGCGTGATCGCGGTGTGGTGTACCAGTCCCGGACCCTCGAGACCTTCGAGGAACATGAATCCGCTCAGGATGGAGAGTGTCAGGAAGACAAGACCCACCCACAGCAACTCGAACATCAGCTGATCCATGGTTTCCAGCGGCGGCATATTACGGACCAGGACGATGTCGTGACGTCGCAGTCGATTGTCCCCAAAGGACAGCAACAGTGCCTGTGCAGCCGCAATCGTCAGCAGGCTGTAGGCGATCACGGACAACACGATGTGTGAAAGTATGCCGCCCGAGATATCGGCGCGCGGCGTGTAGTCGCCCTGCAGCGTTGCCTCAAGGATGATAGTGAGCGTCGCAAACGGAAACAGGATGACAAACAGGTTATCGACGGGGCGGCGCAGGCTGCTTACGAGCACAATGGTCACAATCGACAAGGTCATCAGCGATAACATCGGATAGATGCCGAGATCGATGCCATCGGTTTCGATGAAGTCGAGATAGGTTGTCAGGGCGTGGAACACAACGGCCACGGCCGCAATGGATTTGATTGCCCCGGATTTTTCACGCTGCCCGCGCATGACCTGGACCTGCATATAGGTAGCAGCCAGGTAAATTGCTGAGGCAATGATGCCGGGTACAAGTAGTTCCAATGTTAATCTCCAGGCTGGTCCTGCCTTCATCAACAATCCGCTATAATAGCAGGTTCACCGGATAGACAGCCTACCGGGGCCAGAGAAGTCCTACCGGCAGGCAAAAGGAAAAAGCGTGTTTGATTCATTACAGAAGCGCCTCTCGGGTGCGATGGCCTCCATTACGGGCAAGGCGAAACTCACCGAAGAGAACATTTCGGATGCCCTTAGAGAAGTCAGGGTTGCCCTGCTCGAGGCTGATGTCGCATTAAGCGTTGTTAAGGAATTTATTGATCGGGTGAAACAGCGGGCGCTGGGTCACGAGGTCAGTGCGTCGCTGTCACCGGGGCAGGAGTTCATCAGAATTGTTAATGATGAACTGGTTGCGGTGATGTCTGCGGAAACCGGCAGTGAGTTGAACCTCTCTGTGCAGCCGCCAGCGGTCATCCTGATGGCAGGTCTACAGGGTGCTGGTAAAACAACATCGACGGCGAAGCTGGGGCACTGGCTGAAGAATCGTGACAACAAGAGTGTCACCGTGGTCAGCACTGACGTGTATCGACCCGCCGCAATTGACCAGTTACGCACAGTCGCTGAGCAGGCTGGCGTTAACTTCATTGAAAGTTCTACAGATGAAAAGCCTGTCGATATCGCTAAACGCGCGCTCGAACACGCCAAAAAGCAGTTTACTGAAGTACTGATTGTCGACACGGCAGGTCGCCTCGCCGTTGATGAAGACATGATGGCAGAGATCCGCGAGCTGCATGGTGTGCTCTCACCGGTGGAAACCCTCTTTGTTGTTGATGCGTTAACCGGCCAGGACGCCGCTAATACCGCCAAGGCGTTTGGCGATGTGTTGCCGTTGACCGGTGTCATTCTCACCAAGGCAGATGGTGACAGCAGGGGTGGTGCTGCCCTCTCAGTCAGGTCGATTACCGGCAAGCCGATCAAGTTCATGGCCGTTGGTGAAACCATCGATGCGCTGGATGCCTTCTACCCGGACCGAATTGCCTCGCGGATTCTCGGCATGGGTGACGTCATGTCACTTATCGAAGAAGCCGAACAGAAGATCGATAAGAAGAAAGCCAAGAAACTTGCCAAGAAGATCAAGAAGGGCAAGAAGTTTGATCTTGAAGACTTTCGCGACCAGATCCAGCAGATGAACAACATGGGTGGCCTCACCTCCATGCTGGACAAGCTGCCGGGCATGGGCAACATGGCGCAGGCTGCCCAGGACAAGATCAGCGATAAAACCTTCGTGCAGATGGAGGCGATTATCAATTCGATGACGCCCGGTGAAAGGCGCTACCCCGACAGCATTAATGGCTCAAGGAAGAAGCGTATTGCTTCCGGTTCTGGTACCCAGATCCAGGACATCAATCGCCTGCTGAAGCAGCACAAGCAGATGCAGAAGATGATGAAAAAGATGGGTAAAAAGGGCGGAATGGCCAACATGATGCGCGGAATGGGCGGCATGATGCAGCCTCCCGGTGGCGGCTTTCCTGGCAGGTAACAGCAAAGTCTTTTAAAAACAGTGACTTAGCTGTTTTCCTGGGGTGTGTTTTGAACGCCTCATAAGGTTTTATTTCCAGAATCTTTCCCGTACAATACGCCCCCTTTCGGCGGGGGTGTCTCCATATCCCGTTCGCCGATAATCCGGATAAATTACAGGAAACATTCGAATGGTCACTATTCGCCTAGCGCGAGGTGGTAGTAAGAAGCGCCCGTTCTACCATCTTCATGTCGCCGACAAGCGGAACGCCCGCGATGCTCGTTTCATCGAGCGTATCGGCTTCTTCAACCCTATCGCACGTGGTGCTGAAGAAACACTTCGCATCGACCTCGAGCGATTCGACTACTGGGTTCGCCAGGGTGCGCAACCTTCTGACAGGGTTACCAAGCTGGTCAAGGACTACCGTAAAGCGGTAGCTGGCGCCACTTCGGAAGAAGCTGCGGCCTGATCCCTTCCGAAGGAAGGGATACCATACCAAGGATGGTACGGGCGGCGGACCGCGGGCCATTTTTCGAAGAAAAATGCGAGGTTCCATTTGATGCAAATGGCAACCGACCCGGAAAAATGCCAGGAAGGCATTTTTTCGGAAATGAGGGCCTGAGCCCGTGAAAGAGATAAGGGTCGGTACAGTTACCGGCGGCCACGGAATCAAAGGCTGGGTCAAGGTCTACTCCTACACTGACCCCGTAGAAAGCATCATGGAGTACTCGCCCTGGATTCTTAAGAAAGGGCGAGCCGAAGCACTGGAAGTCAAAGTACTGGCACACCGTACGCAGGGCAAAAAGCTCATCGCGCAGTTAGAAGGTGTGACGGATCGTAATCAGGCAGATGAGTTAAAGGGTTACGACATCCTTATGGACCGGGCCAACCTGCCGGACCTTGAGGAAGGGGAGTTCTACTGGCACCAGCTGGAAGGACTCAACGTGGTTAACAGCACCGGCACGTTGTTTGGTGTTGTATACCACATGATGGAAACCGGTGCCAATGACGTCCTGGTGGTCAAGGCCACGAAGGACAGCGTCGATGAAGAAGAGAGACTCATTCCCTATGTAGAAGGGAGTGTCGTCAAAGAAGTAGATCTCGACGCAGGTGAAATCGTAGTTGACTGGGAAGCTGACTTTTAGCGCCCGGAAGGTGAACAGGACGCATGAGCGATCAAACAGGTGCCATGTGGTTTGGCGTTGTCTCGCTGTTCCCGGAAATGTTTGATGCGATTCGTGACCATGGGATTACGGGTCGGGCAGCAGCAAACGGCATTGTTGAGGTAGAGACCTTTAACCCAAGGGACTTTACTGAAGACAAACATCGTACGGTGGATGACAAACCTTACGGTGGCGGGCCGGGGATGCTGATGAAGGTTCAGCCCCTGCGTGACGCGATCAATGCCGCGCAGCAGGCAGCAGCCGAGAAGTTGGGAGAAGCACAAGGGCATTGCCCGGTGATTTACCTCTCACCGGCAGGCAAGCCACTGGACCAGGCGAAACTGGAATCGCTGCGCCAGTTACCGGGCATGATCCTGGTAGCAGGCAGGTATGAAGGTATAGATGAACGTCTTGTTGAGACGGTTATCGATGAAGAAATCTCTGTTGGAGATTTTGTGGTATCAGGCGGCGAGCTGCCGGCCATGATACTGATGGACGGGGTTACCCGGTTGCTGCCAGGGGCAGTGGGTGATGCCGAATCGGTAGTCAGGGAATCATTTGTTGATGGCTTGCTCGATTACCCCCAGTACACGAGACCTGAGTCGGTTGATGGTCTTGAAGTACCGGAAGTTTTGATGAGTGGCAATCATGCAGAAATTGATCGCTACCGAAAGATGCAGGCGCTGGGCCGGACCTTTGAGAGAAGACCAGACCTGTTTGAAAAGCTCGAATTGAGCGATGAAGAAAAGAATCTGTTGAATAGGTACCTGTCCAGTACAGGTGTTAATGAGGATAAGCAATGAGCAAGAACAATATCATCGAGCAGGTTGAAACTGCCCAGCTCAAGGACGATGTGCCTGAGTTTGGTCCAGGCGATACCGTCATCGTGCAGGTGCGTGTTCGTGAAGGTAACCGCGAGCGTCTGCAGGCGTTTGAAGGCGTAGTTATCGGCAAGCGTAACCGCGGTCTGAACTCAGCTTTCACCGTCAGGAAGATCTCCCACGGTGTTGGCGTAGAGCGTACTTTCCAGACGCACAGCCCGCTCATCGAGAGCATCAGCGTCAAGCGTCGCGGCGATGTTCGCCAGGCGAAGCTGTATTACCTGCGTGAGCGCAGTGGTCGATCTGCGCGAATCAAGGAAAAGCTCAACTAAAAAACTGTCTTTCGCCCTGTAAAATGCCTTGATGGCATTTTTCAGTAATACAAAGCATGACTGACGAGGGGCTGATCGAAAAGTTCCTCGACAGTCTCTGGTTGGAAAAAGGCCTGAGCGATAACACGCTCAAGGCCTACCGCAACGACCTTCAACACTTCGCCAGCTGGGCTGATCAACGAGGCAAAATCCTCACCCGTATCAGCCGGGTTGATGTCCTGGCTTACCTCTCCGATCGAATGGCCGCAGGCTTGAAGGCCCGCTCCACGGCCCGGGCGCTGTCCTGTCTACGCGCGTTCTATAAATACCTCCTGCGGGAATCCCTGATGAAGGAAGACCCAACACTGCGGGTGGAGAATCCCAAGTTGGGTCGCCAGTTGCCTGACAGTCTCACCGAGGCGGATGTCGAAAAACTACTTGCCGCGCCGGACCTTTCCACCCACGTTGGGATGCGCGACCGGACCATGCTTGAGGTGCTTTACGCCTGCGGGCTGAGGGTCAGTGAACTGACCGGTCTGAGGTTGTCCGAAATCAACCTTCGCCAGGGCGTGATCCGCATTATCGGTAAGGGCAGCAAGGAGCGACTGGTACCAATGGGGGAAGAGGCCATTGCCTGGACGCAGCGTTACCTCGAAGAAACCAGGCCTGAGTTGTTAAAAAAGAACCTGGCCCAGGACATCGTATTCCCCAGCACACGGGGTGTGCCCATGACGAGGCAAACGTTCTGGCACCGCATCAAGGCACATGCACAGACAGCACAGATCAGGAGCAAACTGTCACCACATACGCTGCGGCATGCTTTTGCGACACACCTGCTCAACCACGGTGCTGACCTGCGGGTCGTGCAACTTCTCCTGGGGCATAGTGATTTGTCGACCACGCAGATCTACACACACATTGCCCAGCACCGCATGAAGGAGTTGCACCAGACCCATCACCCGCGCGGTTAACCGTTAAGGAATTCGCAGGCGGTTGAAACCTATTCGCGACTGGCAGGGTCAAACACTGCAATGTGATAGCATTGCGTCACCCCACCCGGGGCCAGACCCGGGCTTACCATTGTGGAGTTAACAGCATGAAAAGCGGCATCCAGATTCTCTTCGTTTCCCTCTTAATGGCCTTTGCAGGCATGGCGGCGGCGGAAGAAGAAGCACTCACTGGTGAAGCGATGATCAAGCAGCGTCTGCTGGATGCCCGTCCCGACCTGCCCATCAGCAAAGTCAGGCGCGCGCCTATTGATGGTTTCTATGAGGTCCTGGTTGGCGGTATGACGCTTTACGTTGACGAGTCTGGTGAACACTTTTTTGCCGGCGACCTGTTCTTTGTTCAGCCACAGGGTTTTGTTAACGCGTCTGAAAATATCCGCATAGATCGACGTCGAGAGCTGCTTGAAGCGATGGATGAAGATGACATGGTTGTCTTTGCCCCGGCGCCGGAACTTGTGAAGGCAACCATCACCGTCTTCACGGATATCGATTGCGGCTACTGCCGTAAGCTGCACCAGGAAGTCCCGGAGCTGAACCGTTATGGCATTGCCGTGCGTTACCTTGCCTATCCTCGCGCTGGTGTGGGTTCAGCGTCCTACGACCTGATTGTTTCTGCCTGGTGTGCAGACAATCGGCAGCTGGCCTTGACCAAGGCCAAGAACGGCCAGGAAATCGACCAGCTGACCTGTGCCAACCCGGTTGCCAAGCAATATTCCATGGGTGATGAGTTTGGTGTCACCGGCACACCAGCCATCATTTACGAAACAGGCTATCTGCAGAGCGGCTATGCACCTGCGGCAGAGATGGCGAGAAGACTCGGCGTCCTGAACTAGCACTGACAGCTCTCGGGGCTTAATGCCCCAAAAATCCAGAGGTTCAAGGCGTCGGCCCTGTTAATTCAGGGTCACAAACGCTAATATCTTGCGCCTTTTCAGCTACCCAAAGAATTACCCAACCACTACCCGAACGAGTTTCAAGATGGACGATTTTCCACGTATCAAACGGCTGCCGCCCTACATTTTCAGCATCACCGATTCGCTGAAGAGGGAAGCGCGAGCGCGTGGCGAAGACATCATCGACTTCGGCATGGGTAATCCCGACCAGCCAACACCGCAGCACATTGTCGACAAGCTGGTTGAAACCGTGCAGCGTGGTGACACGCATCGTTATTCCCAATCAAAAGGTATCCCGCGGCTGCGTCGCGCGATCTGTAACTGGTACAAGGACCGGTTCGACGTTGACCTTGATCCTGAATCCGAAGCAATTGTTACGCTTGGTTCAAAAGAGGGGATTGCTCACCTGGCGATGGCGGTACTTGGCCCCGGTGATGCGGTGCTCGTGCCGAACCCCAGTTATCCCGTGCACCCTTACGGTTTTGTGATTGCGGATGCTGATGTCCGCCACGTCCCGCTCACGAGCGATGTGAACTTCTTCGAAGAACTGGAAAGCGCCATCGTTAACACCTGGCCGAAGCCGAAGGTGTTGATCATCAACTTCCCGGGTAACCCAACCACCGAATGTGTCGAACTGGATTTCTTCGAGAAGGTGATCGCCATAGCAAAAGAGCATGGCATCTGGGTGGTGCAGGATCTCGCCTATGCCGATATCGTTTTTGACGGTTACAAGGTCCCGAGCATCCTGCAGGTACCAGGCGCAAAAGATATCGCCGTTGAATTCTTTACCATGTCGAAGAGCTACAACATGCCGGGCTGGCGTGTTGGTTTCTGCGTCGGTAATCCGACCCTGGTCGGTGCGCTGGCGCGGATCAAGTCCTATCTCGACTACGGCATGTTTACGCCTGTGCAGGTTGCAGCGATAACCGCGCTTGAAGGCGACCAGAGTTGTGTTGACGAGATCTGTGATATGTACCGCAGTCGTCGGGACGTGCTGTGTGAAGGACTCAACAGTATTGGCTGGGAAGTGACACCGCCCAAGGCGACGATGTTCGTCTGGGCAAAGATCCCGCCACAGTTTGAAAACATGGGTTCGCTTGAGTTTGCCAAGCATCTCCTGAAAGAAGCGAAGGTTGCCGTGTCGCCCGGTATTGGCTTCGGGCAATACGGCGATGATCACGTTCGCTTTGCACTTATCGAAAACGAACATCGCACTCGCCAGGCGCTGCGCGGTATCCGGCGCATGTTCAAGAACGCATCAGCTGCCGAGGATGTAGCATCATGAAAGTAGGCATCTGTGGTCTTGGCACTGTTGGCTCGGGGCTGTTCAATCTATTTGCTGAAAACGGTGACGAGATTGCGCGTAAAAACGTCAGCGCGCCGCAACTGGTTCACGTCGGTGCGAGACGGGATCATCCTGATTGTGACCTGACCGATACCAAAGTCAGTCGCGATATTTTTGATGTTGTGCGTGACCCGGAGGTTGAGATTGTCGCAGAGCTGATCGGCGGCACTGACACCGCAAAGGACCTGGTGCTGGAAGCCATTGCAGCGGGCAAACATGTCGTCACCGCGAACAAGGCGCTCATTGCATTACATGGAGACGAGGTTTTTGCGGCTGCAGAAAAGGCCGGCGTGCAGGTTCGTTATGAAGCGTCTATTGCCGGTGGTATCCCGATTGTAAAAGCGATTCGCGAGGGGCTTGCCGGAAACAGGATCGACTGGGTTGCTGGCATCATCAATGGCACATCCAATTTCATACTGACCGAGATGGCGCGTGAGGGTAGTAACCAGTCCTTTGAAGAAGTGCTGGCGGAAGCACAGCGGCTTGGCTACGCAGAAGCTGACCCAACCTTCGATGTAGAAGGTATCGATGCAGCACATAAGCTGACCATCCTTGCCTCCATCGCTTTTGGCATCCCGCTCTCGTTTGAGTCGATGTACACCGAGGGTATTTCTGCAATTACTCTGGACGATATGAGCTTTGCTGACGAGCTGGGCTATCGGATTCGCCACCTTGGGATTGCGCGGCGAACCGGCACTGGGGTTGAATTGCGGGTACACCCGACACTGGTATCAAAGGAACATATGCTCTCGCAGGTTTCCGGTGTGATGAACGCTGTCATGGTCGGCTCGGACGCGGCTGGCTCAACCATGTACTACGGAGCCGGAGCGGGTGCCGGTCCAACCGCTTCTGCGGTCATGGCCGATATTATTGACGTTGTCCGGACCGGTGCAGGACAACCGCCCCCTAATCTTGGTTTTACCGACATCAGCGGCAGCGACATTCTGTCAATTGAAGACATCCGCTCCTCCTATTACCTCCGGCTGATCGTCGAAGATGAAGCGGGAGTCATGGCAAAGGTGGCAGCCATCCTGTCATCGCAGGACATCAGTATCGAAGCGCTGATCCAGAAGGACGCCCGACCCGATGATGCGCGCATTGTCATTGTCACAGACGAGGTGGCCGAGAGTGCTGTGAACAAGTGTATCGCTGCGCTTGAAGCCGAAAGTGACGTGATCCGTTCGGTTGCCCGTATCCGTGTAGCGGACCTGTAGACAGACGTCATAAACTGTACTGCGCTGACCTGCACGTAACGGGGCAATATTGTCCTCATACCACACGAAAAAGCTGATTCGCCGGGAGCCCGGCACTGACATCAGCGGATACTCACCACTGGTATCCCGCCTGTTGTCGTCGCGTGGCGTTCAAACACCTGGACAACTGGATCACTCCCTCAAGGGCCTGACGCCACCGGGGCAACTAAAAGGCGTCAATGATGCCGCTGAAATCGTGTGTCACGCCATCGAGGCGGACAGCCGAATCCTGATTGTTGGCGACTTTGACGCTGACGGCGCTACCTCCTGTGCATTGCTGGTTTCAGCGTTAAGCGATCTTGGTGCGAGGCAGGTTGGCTACCTGGTACCGGACCGGTTCAAGTACGGTTACGGCCTGACCCGGGAGATTGTCGAGGAAGCGCAGCAGTCACAGCCCGACCTGATTATCACTGTCGACAACGGCATCTCAAGTATTGAAGGTGTCGCCTTCGCCAATTCGTTAGGTATCAGCGTGGTGGTCACCGATCACCATCTGCCGGGCGATGTATTGCCGGAAGCCGCAGCCATCGTAAACCCGAATCAGCCCGGCTGCAGCTTTCCCTCAAAACACCTTGCCGGTGTCGGCGTGGCGTTTTACCTGTTGTCGGTGGTGAGGTCCACGTTGAGGGAACGTGGCTGGTTCAGCGAGAGGGTCGAACCTGTACTGGCAGGTTATCTTGACCTGGTGGCGCTCGGCACAATTGCCGATGTGGTTGTACTGGACCAGAACAACCGGCGCCTGGTGAGCGAGGGTGTGCGGCGAATCCGCGCAGGCAGGGCAAGGCCGGGGCTCCTTGCGTTGCTTGAATTGGCGGGTGCTGACTACCGTTACATCACCTCCCGCGACCTCGCCTTCAGTGTGGCACCCAGGGTTAACGCTGCTGGCCGCCTCTCCAATATCGCAATTGGCATTGAATGTCTTTTGGCAAGCGGTGAACGTGCCCATGAACTCGCCGCGCAGCTTGATGAAATCAACAGTGAGCGTAAGGAAATCGAGGCAGATATGCGCATGCAGGCAGAAGCGCATGTTGAAGGCCTCGCGCTCAATACAGAAGAGAATATTGGACTCTGCCTGTTTGACCCTTCCTGGCACCAGGGTGTTGTCGGCATTGTTGCCTCGAGGATCAAGGACAAAACCCATCGGCCGGTGATTGCCTTTGCTGACGCCGGGGATGGTGAACTGAAAGGTTCCGCCAGGTCAGTGCAGGGTTTTCACGTCCGCGATGCGCTGGATGCGATTGCCGCGAGAAACCCCGGGCTGCTTGCTAAGTTTGGTGGCCACGCCATGGCCGCAGGCCTGACGCTCTCGCGAGACAAGCTTGAGGCGTTTGGCAAAGCCTTTGATGAAGAGGCGAGACGGGTACTGACAAAAGAGCAACTCGAAAACGTCGTGGTCAGCGACGGACCGCTGCCTGAGGCGATTTCGCTCAGTGTGGCAAGGGAAATCCAGGAAGCAGCGCCCTGGGGCCAGGGTTTCCCAGAACCTGTTTTTGACGGCGAATTCAAAATCGCTGACCAGCGCATTGTCGGCGGGCGTCATCTGAAGCTGCTGCTGGACGAGGGCAGGGGCCCGCTCGTCGACGCCATCTTTTTCAGCTATGGCAGCCTGGTTGAAGGACATTCCATACGATGTGCCTACCGACTCGACATCAATCACTACCGGGGTACCTTCAAACCGCAGCTGATCATTGAAGCGCTGGTGTAATACCCTATTGGCGCTGTTTTCGCTAAAATGCGCCGTCCTTTTTTCATAGTAGAACCCCAATGCTCGAAACAAACGCATTACATGCACAGGTGAAAGACCTGATCGATCGCACTGATGTACTCCGGGGGTATCTTTGACTATGAAAATCGCAAAGAAAGACTCGCTGAAGTAGAACTCGAACTGGCCGATGCCAAGGTCTGGGATGACCCGGAATACGCGCAGAAACTGGGCCAGGAACGCAGTGCCCTCGAAGGTGTTGTCGGCACCATAGACAATCTCGATAACGGCCTTGGCGACATCGCCGATATTATTGAACTCGCCGCAGAGGAGGACGATGAATCCCTGCTCGAAGAAGCGGTATCTGACCTCTCCAAGATGGAGGCGCAGCTCGCCACGCTGGAATTCCGCCGCATGTTCTCCGGTGAAATGGATGGCAATGGTGCCTACCTCGATATCCAGGCAGGCTCCGGTGGTACCGAGGCGCAGGACTGGGCCAACATGTTGCTGCGAATGTACCTGCGTTGGGGTGAAGACCACGGGTTTAAAACGGAGATCATGGAGATCTCTGATGGTGATGTTGCCGGTATAAAAGGCGCGACCATACACATGCAGGGTGAATACGCGTTTGGCTGGCTGCGCACCGAAACAGGCGTACACCGGCTGGTGCGAAAGTCGCCGTTTGATTCAGGTAACCGGCGTCACACTTCATTTGCTTCCGTGTTTGTGTCACCGGAGCTGGACGATGACATCGATATTGAGCTGGATATGTCTCAGGTCAGGGTGGATACCTACCGGGCGAGTGGTGCAGGTGGCCAGCACGTCAACAAAACAGATTCCGCAATCCGACTCACGCACGAACCCACGGGTATCGTGGTGCAATGCCAGAACCAGCGCTCGCAGCACAAGAACAAGGACCAGGCTATCAAGCAACTGAAAGCTAAATTGTATGAACTGGAAGAACAGAAACGGCGTGCCGAGCTGCAGGAAATAGAAGACATAAAATCGGATATCAGCTGGGGCAGCCAGATCCGCTCCTATGTATTGGACTCAGCACGGATCAAGGACCTCAGGACCAATGTGGAAACCAGCAATACGCAGGCCGTATTGGATGGTGACCTCGACAAGTTTATTGAAGCAAGCCTGAAGATGGGGCTATAGAAGATAAAAAATGACTGAAGAAAACGACGCGCTCGACGAAAACGAAATTGTTGCCCTGCGCAAGGCCAAGCTCGCGGCACTCCGCGAGACAGGCAATGCCTTTCCCAACGATTTTCGTCGAAAACACCTGGCGCAGGCGTTGCACGATTCCTATGGCGAAGAATCCAAGGAAGACCTTGAAGGTGCAGCGCATGAAACCACGGTGGCTGGGCGCATCGTCCTGCGCCGCATGATGGGCAAGGCGAGCTTCCTGACCCTGCAGGATGTATCCGGGCGCATCCAGCTTTATGTACGCCAGGATGACGTCGGCAAGGACGTCTATGAAGACTTCAAGAGTTGGGATATCGGCGACATCATCGGTGCGTCGGGCACCATGATGAAAACCAACAAGGGTGAACTCACGGTCAACACCACCAGTATCCGCTTGCTGACCAAGTCACTCAGGCCGCTGCCCGAAAAACATAAGGGGCTGACGGATACGGAAACCCGGTACCGCCAGCGTTACCTTGATCTGATCATGAGCGAGGAGTCGCGTGAGCTGTTCCGCCGCCGTTCAGCCATCGTGGATGGGATCCGCCGCTTCCTGATTGACCATGAGTTCATGGAAGTCGAAACGCCCATGATGCAGTCGACCCCGGGTGGCGCGACGGCAGCGCCATTCGTGACCCATTACAATTCGCTGGGCATCGACATGTTCCTGCGTGTGGCACCGGAACTTAACCTGAAGCGGCTGGTGGTTGGCGGATTCGAGCGCGTGTTTGAAATCAACCGCAACTTCCGTAACGAAGGCATGTCGACCAAGCACAGCCCGGAATTCACGATGCTTGAGTTCTACTGGGCTTATGCCGACTACAACGACCTCATGGATATGACCGAAGAGCTGCTGCGTAAGCTGGCGGTAGATGTACTTGGCTCAACGTCGTTTGTTTACGACAACACTGAAATTGACCTTGGTAAGCCGTTTGTTCGCATGACAATGGAAGAGGCCATACTTTCACACGCTTCTCATGTTGAACCTGACGACCTCAAGGACATCGATAAGGCAAAGGACCTTGCCAAGCGAACCGGTATTGAAGTCCAGGACAGCTGGGGACTTGGCAAACTTGTCATGGAGCTGTTTGAAGAACTGGTTGAGGACAAGATCACGCAACCTGTCTTTATCACCCAGCATCCAACCGAGGTGTCTCCGCTTTCACGTCGCAATGACGACGATGAAAACATCACCGATCGGTTTGAGCTGTTCATCATGGGCAAGGAAATTGCCAACGGTTTCTCGGAGCTGAACGACGCCGAGGATCAGGCGAGCCGCTTCCGCGCCCAGGTTGAAGCAAAAGATGCCGGTGACGAAGAAGCGATGCATTTTGACGACGATTACATCACGGCACTTGAATATGGTCTGCCGCCAACAGCAGGCGAGGGTATCGGTATTGATCGACTGGTGATGCTGTTCACCGATTCGCCGTCGATTCGTGACGTGGTGTTGTTCCCGCATATGCGACCCAAAACCTGATGGCGGACGCGGCGCGAAACATCGCACTTGAGCCCGGCTGGCTGGATGCCTTGCGGGATGAGTTCGACGCGCCGTACATGCAGTCCCTGCGTCAGTTCCTGGTTGAGGAAAAGTCGCTGGGCAAAACCATCTTTCCGGCGGGCTCCCAGTATTTTGCGGCCCTCAATGCGACACCACTCGATAAGGTGAAGGTGGTCATACTGGGCCAGGACCCGTACCACGGCCCAGGTCAGGCCCACGGCTTGTGTTTTTCTGTACAGAAGGGTGTGAAGCTGCCGCCGTCCCTCATCAACATGTACAAGGAAATACAGGAAGACCTCTCGCTCTCAAAAGAAGGTTTCCACCATGGCTGCCTGACAGGCTGGGCATCCCAGGGTGTACTGCTGCTGAATAGCGTCCTCACCGTTGAACAACACAAGGCTGCTTCACACCAGGGCAAGGGTTGGGAAACCTTTACCGATCATGCCATTGAAGCGGTTGCCCGGCAGGAGCGGTCCGTCGTGTTCATGTTGTGGGGCAGTTATGCACAGAAGAAGGGTGCCTTTATTGATGACAGCAAACACAAGGTACTGAAAGCACCGCATCCATCACCGCTGTCAGCCCACCGGGGCTTTTTCGGCTGCAAACATTTTTCCGCCTGTAACGCCTATCTTGAGTCGATCGGCGAAGCGCCGATCGACTGGCGCGTGCAGGACTGACAACACAAGAAATCGAGGAGACTACTGTGGAAGATCTCGTTCAATTTGAAGTACGTGAAGCCGGGAGTAAGCGCATCGGCGTTGCGACACTTACCCGGGAAAAGGCACTCAACAGCCTGCGTCTCGAAACGATTGACGCGCTGCTCGACAACTTCCGCAACTGGATGGCCGATCCTGACATCGCCTGTATTGTACTGACCAGCATTACCGATCGGGCGCTGTGTGCCGGTGCAGACATTACCGCGCAGTATCATTCCATCAAGGACGCTGACGGTGCCTACAACGCTTACGGGGAAGATTTCTTCAGCCACGAATATGAGCTGGATTTCATGATTCGTGAATGTGAAAAGCCAATCCTTGCCTGGGGGCATAACGTGGTGATGGGTGGCGGTCTTGGTCTGTTGGGCGGGTGTTCCCATCGGATCGGCACCGCGCAATCGCGGATCGCCATGCCCGAAATCACCATTGGTCTCTTTCCCGATGCCGGGGCAACCTGGTTCCTGTCACGCATGCGCAGCAACCTTGGCTATTTTATTGGCCTGACTGGCTGCCAGCTTGGTGCAGGTGACGCCGTTGACCTGGGCATCATCAACCACGTAGTGAATCACGAAGATCAGGCCTCAATCCTGGATGGTCTCGCAACAATCAGTTGGAGCGGGGATTCACAGGCAAACAGAGCGGCCCTGACAGCACACCTCGCAGGTTACGGCGCGCCCACCGAAGATCTACCACGAAATCTGCTTGCCAATGAGCAGGCGATTAATGACCTTATCGGTGAAGCACTTGCTGCTGATGATTTTTTTGCGGTATTCAACCCTGGTCTGCAATCAATGCAGGACGAATGGATATCCCAGGCAGCAGAAACCTATTTTGCAGGCTCAGCGGTAACCGCGCGTGTGTTCATTGAGCAGATGCAGCGCGCAAAAGCAGATGGTGGAATGTCGCTTGCCGACATGTTCCGAATGGAGCTTGTCATCGCCTGCCAGTGCCTGCGACATCCTGACTTTCCTGAGGGCGTAAGAGCGCTGCTGGTTGATAAGGATCGTAATCCGCAGTGGAGTTATGCGGATGCATCCAGCGTTCCAGACGATCTTGTAGAGGCGCACTTTACGCCACCCTGGGATGCCAACCCACTGGCGCACCTGTAAGCCGTGCGTTGGTTGTGCGTTTACCGGGCGGAATAGATTTACCAGCCAACCGTGAGCCGGAGATTCTGCGGCGCCATGGCGATGAGGGGCGAGCCTGGCTTGATCAACTGCCGTCGATGATTGAAACCTATGCGGCGCGCTGGGAGTTTGAGGTTACCGCCGCAGTCGAAACTGGCTGGCCAACTAACGTCATCCTGCGTGTGAAGCGCGGCGATACACCACTCATTTTCAAAACGGGTATGCCAAACCCGGAGCTTTTTACAGAGATCTATACACTCGCCCGGTGGCGCGGCAGGCCAGGTTGTGTTGGCTATGTGGAAGCTGACGAGGCAGTAGGTGTTGTGCTGCTGGAGCAGGTTGAACCCGGCACAATGCTGCGGTCAGCAGCCGACAGGACCGATGAGGTCATCACCTTGTTCCATGACGTCCCGCTCAAAGCCAGTGATGAGGACATTGAACGCTTGCCGAAATATGCCCAGTGGCTGAGTGGTGCGTTTGAACGCTACACAACTGCGCCGGCAGCGCTGCCAGCTTTCAATGAATACATAGATACCGCGAATCGACTGTCAGGAAATCTGCTCGCGGTCCAGGACCTGCTTATCCATGGCGACCTGCATCATGAAAACATTCTACTGGGTGAGAGCGGCTGGATCGCGATTGATCCGAAGGGTGTGATTGGCTCGGCTGAGATAGAGACAGGACGCTTTATGCATAACTTTATTGGTGATGAAACAGATCTCACCGATGGCGCTGCTGTCCGGGATATCCTCCTGTCCCGGGCACGTATGATCAGTCAGGCAAATCAACTGGACGAAGGCGCGGTGCTTGCCGCGGGGTTTGTTGATCTGGTGCTGGGGACAACCTGGTTTATCAACGACGGCGATGAGCCCAATGCGGCTTCAAGAAATATTCTGCCGGTCTATTTGCCGCTAGTTGCTGACCAGGCGCGCTGATACCTGGCTTCCACCCAGGTTGACCTCGATATCCTCATCGGTTTTGTTGGACAGAACCGCGAGTGCAGCATTGCCCGATACAGCGACGATTTCCCCACCATCCAGCTCGCCACCAATCTCGATTGCAGGGGCGGTATCCAGCCTGTGCAGCTTGCGTTTGAGTTCACCCCGATACTGGGCTCGCGCCACCACTTCCTGGCCAAGGTAACAACCCTTCTCAAAATCGATCCCGTTAAGGTTGTGGTAGTTGAACATCTGCGGCAGGAAGGTTTCGCTGGTGTTCGCATGGACCCAGGCAATACCGTGAGAGACTTCTGCGTCAGCCCACGAGTTGATATCTGCATCAGCCTGGAGCGGGTTTGTTGACCATATTTCCTGGCCCCAGGGCAGGTTGATAGTGATGGCCGTGTCGTTGTTACTGACACTGAACGGGGTCGATGTCGCTGGTACTGGCAGGCCATAACAGTGCCAGGCGTCAGACAAGTCTGACATCTCGGCCTTTGAAAACACGATATATTTCGACAGGAACTCGATGGTGCGCGCGACCAGTTCCCGCTGCATCCGAAGGAGAAGGTCGCCGCCCTGCTGGACGATGATGAAACTGGTCAGCATACGACCCTGCAGGTTGGTGATGGCACCAAGCGCGGCACGATCATCAAGCCGTGTGATGTCGCAGGTCGTATAACCCTGCAGAAACTTCACAGCATCCTTGCCGCTAACGCAGAGGATGCCAAAGTTGGTAAGGTGTGCGGTCTTCGAAGATTCCA
The DNA here is from genome assembly GCA_963921285.3 of Pseudomonadales bacterium. Classification (GTDB taxonomy): domain Bacteria; phylum Pseudomonadota; class Gammaproteobacteria; order Pseudomonadales; family Azotimanducaceae; genus UBA9659. Next base: position 1,304,906 of record CAWUFD020000015.1, on the reverse strand, counting down.
TGCCGGTATTTTACAGGAATAAAGCGATTGCTGACGGAACTTGAGTTAAACAGATTAAGATGGCGCTCCCGGCGTGGCATGCTGGAGCTGGACCTGTTGCTGCTGCCCTTTTTTGACGAGGTATTTCGGGAGCTGCCCGAGGCGGAACAGCTCGTTTTCATCAAACTGCTGGAGCAGGATGACCCGGACCTGCTGCAATGGTTCTCCCGCAAGGGGGTTCCCGAAGAAGACGATCTTGCAGCCCTGGTGGAACGTATCCTTAAGCGCGTGCAGCCCGCTGACGATGACTGAATGTTCTCCGATGAGAACCTTTACCTTGACCTGAAACCTTCTGCGCGGGTGCTCGTGGTGTTTGCTGCGGTGCATGGCCTGGGTTTGCTCGGGCTCATTGCTAATCCCATCTTTCACAATGCCCTCGGCGCCTACCTCGCCCTCGCGTTGCTGGTGTCGCTAGTGGTTGTGGCGTCTGAACATGCACTGCTGCTGGCACCACAGTCCATCATCCGCCTGGTGTTAAGTAACGGCAGATTCCGGATTGTCTGCGCTGGCGGGGAACAGAAGAACGTACAGCTTATTGAGCCCATCATCATCTGGACCGGACTCGTGGTGATGATTTTCAGGGAACACGGCCGCTGGGTCAGGCGCCGCTATGTTGTGCTGATGCGCGACAGCGTTGATGCGGACAGCTTCAGGCGTACCAGGGTGATGTTGCGATATGGCCGGCTGCTGAACGCTGGCGGGGGTAATAAAACAGTCTAACCAAAGAGCGGCGGCGTCAGTACCGTATCGGTTGCCCCGTCGCGGGTGCCCGGATAGTCCAGTGTGTAGTGCAGCCCGCGACTTTCCTTGCGAAGAATGGCACACCTGATCATCAGTTCAGCCACCTGTATCAGGTTACGCAACTCGATCAGGTCATTGGAGATACGGTAGTTGCTGTAGTACTCGGTGACTTCCTGCTGCAACAACTGCACACGACGGCGTGCACGCTGCAGTCGCTTGTCCGTGCGCACGATGCCCACGTAGTCCCACATGAAGCGGCGAAGTTCATCCCAGTTGTGGGAAATGATGACGTCCTCATCCGAGTTGGTCACAAGGCTGTCGTCCCAGGCGGGGATCTGCACCGGTCTTGGCGCAGGTTCATTCAGACTTTCGATATGCTTTGCAGCGGCGGTCGCAAACACCATGCATTCCAGTAGTGAGTTGCTCGCCATACGGTTGGCGCCGTGCAGGCCCGTAAAACTGGATTCGCCAATGGCGTAGAGATTGGGCAGGTCAGTCTGCCCGTTAAGATCTGTCACAACACCGCCGCAGGTATAGTGTGCGGCAGGTACGATCGGGATCGGCTCCTTTGTTATATCGATACCCAGCTCCATACAGCGCTGATAGATATTCGGAAAGTGAGACCGGATTGCCTCTTCTTCCTTGTGTGAAATATCGAGGTAGACACAGTCACAGCCGAGCCGCTTCATCTCGTGGTCGATTGCGCGGGCGACAATGTCTCTCGGCGCCAGTTCTGCACGCTCATCAAAGTTCTGCATGAAACGCGTACCATCCGGCAGCAACAGTTTGGCCCCCTCACCACGCAGGGCCTCTGAGATCAGGAATGACTTGGCGTCCGGGTGATACAGGCAGGTTGGATGGAACTGGTTGAATTCAAGATTGGCGACACGACAACCGGCTCGCCACGCCATGGCAATGCCGTCGCCGCTCGCGGTATCGGGGTTGCTTGTATAAAGGTAGACCTTGCTTGCGCCCCCGGTTGCCAGGACCACAAATCTTGATTTAAAGGTCTCTACCTGTCCGGTTTCACGGTTCAGGGCATAGGCACCCACACAATCCTTACCCGGCAAACCCAGTTTTTCGCGGGTGATCAGGTCGACGGCAACGTAGTGCTCAAAAATACTGACGTTGCTGCACTTATCCAGCTGCGTGGCGAGGGTTTCTGATATTTCCTTTCCGGTGGCGTCAGCCGCGTGGATCACACGTCGATGGCTGTGACCGCCTTCCCGGGTCAGGTGAAACTCATCGCTGCCATCCTCGGTATCGAAGTTAACGCCGAGGTCCACCAGCCAGCGGATGGTGTCGGCACTTTCTTCGACGGTAAATTCGACCACGTCGCGATGGCAGAGCCCGGCACCGGCAACAAGCGTATCGTCGATATGTGAATTCACCGAGTCGTACTCATCCAGCACGGCTGCCACGCCACCCTGGGCATAATAGGTGGATCCTTCGCTGGGGATTTCCTTGCAGAGCATGGCAATCCGGTACTGTTCGCCCAGTTTCAGGGCAAGCGTCATACCAGCTGCGCCGCTGCCGACGATCAGGACGTCGTACTCGTGTTGGATTGTGCTCAAAGGTGGCCTTTTATGCGTATCAGGCAGAGAAATAGGCTGCTAAGCCTACTATTTATAACGTTACAGGTATACGAGGTCGCGCTCAGATCAGGTTCATCGGGATTTGTTATCATCCCGTCCGTTCAGGATAGAACTTATCCGGGGTCAGGTAATCAAAGTCAGAGTTAAGGAGTACCGACGTTGTTCCCGCTAGCACAGAATAAAAAAGCCCGGGGTATCGGTTGAGCACCACCGAAGAGACCGATAAACAGCTGGTAGAGCGCGTCCAGCGCGGGGACAAGCGAGCTTTCGACATACTCGCGCTTAAGTACCAGCACAAGATTGTAGGGCTGGTTTCCCGCTATGTGCGGGACTCTGATGAAGTCCTGGATGTCACCCAGGAGGCCTTTATCAAGGCCTATCGGGCACTGCCCCGATTCCGCGGTGACAGCGCTTTTTATACCTGGTTGTACCGGATTGCGATCAATACAGCCAAGAATCACCTCGTTTCCAAGTCAAGGCGACCGCCTGATACCGATATTGATGTATCTGATGGGGAATTTCAGACGGATTCTGCTGTCTTAAGGGATGTCGCGAATCCAGAGAATGCCATGGCGACCTCCCAACTGGAGTCTGTGATCTATTCGGCCATCGACAATTTGCCGGAAGAGCTGAAAGTTGCAGTCACCCTGAGGGAGTTTGAGGGCCTCAGTTACGAGGAAATAGCTGAGGTGATGGAGTGCCCGGTGGGCACGGTCCGATCCCGGATTTTCCGGGCCCGGGAAGCCATCGAAAAGAGCATTGCTGGGCTGGGATAGAAAGATGCTCCGTAAGGGTTATACCTTGGTAAGGGTTGTGCCTTGTTAAGGGTTAGACAAGGGACGCGGCGCCGGATTGCAAAATGCAGCCGGTCTGGCAAAAATGCTCAGGCTTTTGCCCTGGGTAGAACGATTTAGGGGTTTGAGGAAGTAGCGTGACAGATACAAAAAAAGAATCACTTTCCGCACTGATAGACGGCGAAGCCAGTGAGATTGAGGTACATCGGCTGGTCCGGGAGTACGGAGACGATGCGTCGCTGAGAAGCAGCTGGGCAACTTTCCAGCAGGTTCGAAGTGTCGTCAGAAATGATTCCACCGGGCTGACGCCAGCGCAGCACATTGAGTTACACCAGCGCATCAGCGCTGCGATCGAAACCGAAGAACTTTATGACGGCGGCCCGCTTGCGGTCCCGGCCCGTTCAAAACGGATGCCTGCAGTAGCAGCCTCTGTTGCCGTTGCCGCTTCACTGGTTGTAGCTGTATTCGTCGGTGTTAACCAGCAGACCACGGAAACTGCCGCACCTGAAGTTGCCGCTGCCCCGGCGGCGCTTGTAGCACCGCCACCGACAGGTATGGTCAGCGCCCGTGCTGCAGCGGACATTGCCGGTAATGAAACGCCGGAGCTGATCGAGCTGGATGAAGACAAGCAGCAGCGTCTGCGCAACTACCTCTACCAGCACGATCGCATGTCACGAATGAACGACAACACCCAGTTTGTGAACTACCAGAGAAACGGCGACAAGTAATACCCTGATATGACCCAGGCAGTCCGAATACTCATCCTCATCGTTGGCGTTTTTTCCTCGAAAACGCTGTTTGCCGATCCCGAAGCCACCCGCTGGGTGCAGAAGATGGGGGAGGCACTAAAACAACAGAATTATGATGGCATCTTCACCTACATGCGCGGTACCACCTATGAGACCGTGCGAATCGTTCATCGCTATGAGAACGGCAAGGAGACAGAGAGCCTTTTCAACCTGAATGGTGATGTGCGTGAAATGCGCCGCACCGAAGACGGCATCATTTGTTATCACCCTGGTGAGGAACATGATACCGCCGACTTCCAGCATAGCCCGGTGCACATCGGACCTTTCTCACCGGTGTTTGCCGAACGGGTAACGGCCGCTTCTCATCTCTATCACACTTCATTGCATGGTGAAGACCGCATCGCCGGTCGCGCTGCAGTAAAAATTGGTGTGTCGCCGCCCAACAACGATCGTTACGGGTATCGCCTCTGGCTCGACAAGGAAACGGGCCTGCTGCTGCAGTCACACCTGGTGGATCGCGGGCGTGTGAAGGAAATCTTCCAGTTCACATCAATCAATATTGGCGATGATGCTGATCTTACCCTGGCTGCCATCCCAGATGGCACGGTTTCACACCCGATGACCATGGTTGAGCCACAGGAAACCCAGGGAAAGCCGGTCTGGCGTGTTGCCTGGTTACCGGATGGCTTCAGGCCGGTTCGCCAGCAGGGTAACCGACTGCACTTCAGTGACGGCATTGCGACAGTATCGGTCTTCGTGGAAAAGGAAGGTCCTGGTGACCTGCCAGAAATGACGACGACGGTGGGCGGCACCGTGGTCATCACACGCAGATTGCAGCAATCAGGCCCGCAGATCACGGTGGTGGGTGAAATCCCGGTGCAGACTGCTCGCCGTGTTGCAGAGTCTGTAGAGCCCGTTCTCTACTAAAACCACTGTGTCTCCCGAATCCTATATCCCGGTCAACCGGCAGCCTCGCGACTGTCACAGTTGCCCGGGCTGTGGTCCCGCATCGCAGCGCCAGCGTAAAGCCCTAAACGACGTGGATGTCAGCAGTCTGATGGCGGTGTTGTGGCATTCGTGGCTGATGCCATTGTTGTTTGCGGTGCTGGGTTGTGCAGTAGCCTTGTCCTTCGGGTTATCTGACCCCATCTCCCTGTTGTTGAGTGTTACAGCTTTTGTGATCGGCACGTGGTTGTGTAAGCCGATCGAAAAATTAGAGGTTATGTAAACGTGAAGTTTTCTGTTCTTGTTGGTCTTTTTATTGTCGCGTGTCTGCAGAGCGGGCAGGTGAACGCACAGCTGCCGGAGTTCACGGAACTCGTCAAGGAAGCGTCCCCCGCGGTAGTGAATATTCGGACGACCCGCACAAGGCGCAATTTCAATTCGGAAGAGGTGCCCGAGATCTTCCGCCGCTTTTTCAGAGATATGCCGGATCGTGGCACGCCGGCACCAGGTGCCGGTTCCGGATTTATCATTTCATCAGACGGCTATATCCTGACCAATAATCACGTGGTTGATGATGCTGACGAGATTATCGTGGCGCTGAGTGATCGGCGCGAACGTGAGGCCACTATTGTTGGCCAGGATGCCCTGTCAGACCTGGCGTTGTTGAAAATTGACGAAGAAGACCTGCCGGTTGTGCAGATTGGTTCTTCAGAAGACCTGGAAGCCGGGCAGTGGGTTGTGGCCATCGGCTCGCCTTTTGGTTTTGAGCTGAGTGTAACGGCGGGAATCGTCTCGGCAACCGGTCGCAGTCTGCCTGAAAACAACGGTAACTACGTACCATTTATCCAGACCGACGTTGCAATCAATCCGGGTAACTCGGGCGGCCCGCTGCTGGACCTGGATGGCAAAGTGGTCGGCATCAACTCCCAGATCTTCACCCGCTCCGGCGGCTTTATGGGGCTTTCCTTTGCAATCCCTGTCGATGTCGCCATGGAAGTGGTTGATCAGCTCAAAGACAAGGGCAGTGTCTCGCGTGGATGGCTGGGTGTACTTATCCAGCGTGTTGATCGTGACCTGGCTGAGTCTTTTGGTCTTGATCGAGCCGCTGGTGCGCTGGTTACCCAGGTGTTTGCAGACAGTCCTGCGGAAGCGGGCGGCCTTCGTGAGGGAGATATCATCGTCTCCTTTAACGGCAAGGCGATTGATCTTTCATCCGATCTGCCTCACATGGTGGGCAGGACCAAGGCTGAAACAGACGCTGCCGTGAAGATTTACCGTAACGGCGAGGAAATGGACCTCGTTGTAACCATCGGCAAACTCCAGGAAGACGACCTGAGGCAGCCGCCAGCACCGTCGACGTCATCAACAGGCAATCGACTTGGTGTGGATGTGATCGATCTCGAGGACACTGATCGCCAGCGCCTGTCTGTCGACAAGGGTGTACTGGTACGCGGCGTCACACCGGGACCGGGCCGCGAAGCCGGTATCCAGCGTGGTGACGTGATTACGACCATTGACGGAGAGTGGGTCGAAAGTGCGGAGCAGTTTGATACGGTAGTGAGAGCACTGCCTGCTGAAACGGCGATTCATATCAGGATCGTGCGTGATCAGCGGCCGGAGTACCTCGCGATCAAGATCAGCGACTGATCTCGCCCAGGGCACCAATGAGCGCCTGTTTCATAGCTAAAACAGGCGCTTTCCTATAGACTTCACGCGTTTTCCAGCCCGCACACTTTTCCTTTTGACTGAACCCGCTCACATTCGGAATTTTTCGATTATTGCCCATATTGACCATGGGAAATCGACGCTGGCTGATCGTTTTATCCAGATCTGCGGCGGCCTGTCGGAGCGTGAAATGGCCGACCAGGTGCTGGATTCAATGGATATCGAGCGAGAGCGCGGTATTACCATCAAGGCACAGAGTGTCACCCTCAAGTTCAAGTCCAAAGACGGCAACACCTACCAGCTGAACATCATCGACACACCGGGTCATGTGGATTTCACCTACGAAGTCTCCCGATCGATGGCGGCCTGCGAAGGGGCGCTGCTGGTGGTGGATGCAGCCCAGGGGGTCGAAGCACAGTCGGTGGCCAACTGTTACACCGCCATTGAGCAGGACCTTGAAGTTCTGCCCGTACTGAACAAGATTGACCTGCCCCAGGCTGACCCGGAACGAGTCTGCCAGGAGATTGAAGAGATTATCGGCATTGACGCGACGGGCGCCGTCGAGGTGAGTGCCAAGAGCGGCCAGGGTGTTGAAGCGTTGCTGGAAGAAATTGTCCAGGTTATCCCGCCACCCGCTGATCATCGCGATGATCCGTTACAGGCGCTGATCATCGATTCCTGGTTTGATAACTATCTTGGGGTTGTCTCGCTGGTGCGTGTTGTGCAGGGACAGATTGCCGTCAAGGATCGAATTGTCACCAAGTCGATCGGCAAGGTTCAGCAGGTAGATTCCGTCGGCATTTTTACACCACGTCGCACCGAAACCGGTGTGTTAAAGGCAGGTGAAGTCGGCTTTGTGGTAGCCGGAATCAAGGATGTAAAAGGTGCACCTGTCGGTGACACCATTGTGATGGCGCAAAACGAGGCTGATGTACCGGCGCTGCCTGGCTTTGAGAAGATCAAACCGCAGGTTTATGCGGGCATGTTCACCGTATCGTCGGATGACTTTGATAACTTTCGCGATGCGCTGGAGAAACTCACGCTGAATGACGCATCTCTCGTCTATGAACCTGAGAGTTCAGACGCGCTTGGGAGTGGTTTCCGCTGCGGATTTCTCGGCATGCTGCACATGGAGATCATCCAGGAGCGTCTTGAGCGAGAATATAACCTGGATCTCATCACGTCCGCGCCGACTGTTATCTACGAGGTGGTCACCAAATCCGGTGACGTCATGCAGGTTGATAATCCATCCCAGCTGCCTGATACCGGTGCCATTGATGAGATGCGCGAACCGATTGTTCGCGCCAGCATCCTTGTGCCATCCGAGCATGTCGGCAGTGTCATCACACTTTGCGTCGAAAGACGCGGCGTCCAGAAAGACATGCAGTTTGTTGGCCAGCAGGTATCCCTGACCTACGATCTGCCGATGAACGAAGTGGTGCTGGATTTCTTTGACAAGCTGAAATCTGTATCACGTGGTTATGCGTCCCTCGACTACAACTTTGATCGCTTTGAAGCATCCAACCTGGTGCGCCTCGATGTACTGATCAACGGTGATCGGGTTGATGCCCTTGCCATCATCGTGCACAGGGATGATGCGCGTAACAAGGGTTTTGCCCTCACCAAGAAGATGAAGGAACTGATCCCTAGGCAGATGTTTGATGTGGCAATCCAGGCAGCCATCGGTGGGCAGATTATCGCGCGTCAGACCGTGAAGGCGCTGCGCAAGAATGTCACGGCCAAGTGTTATGGCGGTGATATCACGCGTAAGAAAAAGCTGCTCGAGAAACAGAAAGCCGGTAAGAAACGCATGAAACAGCTCGGCAGTGTCGAGATACCACAGGAGGCATTTCTTGCGGTATTGAAGGTGGAGAAATGAGTATCAATTTTCCACTCTTCCTTGTGGTGGCAACCGCACTGACAGGTCTTATCTGGCTGATCGAGGCCTTCTTCCTGAAACCGAGGCGCGAGGCTGCCGCAGAAGGCGTGCCTGAGCCGATGAAGGAAGAGGCATTAAAAGAGCCTGTTGTTGTTGAATACTCGATTTCGTTTTTCCCCGTCCTCGCTATCGTACTGGTACTACGTTCTTTCCTGTTCGAACCTTTCCAGATCCCAACCGGGTCCATGATTCCAACCCTGGAGGTTGGTGACTTTATCCTTGTTAACAAGTACACCTATGGTATCCGGCTGCCGGTTATCGGCACGAAGGTAGTCGATATGGAAGCCCCTCAAAATGGCGAGATCATGGTGTTTATCCCACCCCACCAGGATGAGTACTTTATAAAGCGGGTTGTTGGCATCCCTGGCGATACGGTTCGATATCAAGACAAGGTCTTGTATATTAATGGTGAGAAACAGGAACAGACTTTTGTTGCGCAGATTCCGCCGGTAAACCCGAGGGTCCTGCGCTACCGGGAGAAGCTCGGCGAGGTGGAACACCTCATTGAACGTAACCCCTATCTTGATGCCCGCGTGGATGAATGGGTTGTACCGGAAGGTCATTACTTTATGATGGGTGACAACCGTGACCAGAGCAGCGACAGCCGGTATTGGGGGCTCGTTAAAGAGGAGAATATAGTAGGAAAGGCAGTGGCCATCTGGCTGCATAAGAAGCCCGGACTGCGTTTGCCAGAGTTCTCAAGGAATGGCTGGATCCAGTAGTTACACAGGTCACTGGAATAGAGGAATTTAAGTGATGAAAAAAACAAACAGAACATCGCAGCGCGGCAGTGTCGGCGGCTGGATCATCATTATTCTTATCGTAGGTGGCGGGGTTTCTATGGGTTCGAAGCTGATCCCTCTCTACATGGACCACAACACCATGGAATCCGTCCTGGATAAACTCGCAACCGAAGAAGGTGTTGCGCTCAAATCCGATACCGCAATCCGGGATATGCTGAAGAAGCGATTTCGCCTGAACAATATCAGGGATTTTGCTGTAGATGATCTCGTGGAAGTTGTCCGATCAGGCAGAGGTGCAGAAGTGGTGCTCGACTATGAAGTACGCCTGCCAATGATCGCCAACCTCGATGTCATCGCTTCCTTCGAAAAGAGTATCGAACTGAAAGACTGATTGTCATGCCGTTGGTTTCTCTGTGACTAATAACTCGATTGAGAAACTCGAAAGGCGTCTCGGCTACACCTTCACCGACAAAACGCATCTCCAGCTGGCGCTCACGCACCGCAGCCACAGCGACAAAAACTATGAGCGACTCGAATTTCTCGGCGACTCCATTCTGAACTTTGTTATCGCAGAATCGCTGTTTCATCGATTTGGTGAAGCATCCGAGGGAGAGTTGTCTCGACTGCGCGCTCGCATGGTGAAACAACCGACGCTGGCGGAACTCGCGCGAGAGATGGATATAGGTCCGATGCTGACGATGGGCAGTGGCGAGCTGAAAAGCGGCGGCTTCGAACGTGATTCCATTCTCTCTGATGCGCTTGAAGCGATCATAGGTGCGATGCTTCTCGACAGTGGTTTCGAGGTTGCCCGTGAGAATGTTCAACGCTGGTTTGAACCGCGCCTCGGCGAACTCTCCCCGGATGATCTCAATAAGGATGCCAAGTCGCGGTTGCAGGAATACCTGCAGAGTCGCGGCCACCCGTTACCGGAATACAACCTGATTGGCAGCTGGGGTAAATCACCCAGGCAGGAGTTTGAAGTAGAGTGCAGTGTTGGTGACCTGGCGACGCCGCTTTCAGCACGAGGCCCTTCAAAACGTTCTGCCGAACAGCAGGCTGCCGAGTTGATCCTCGAAGCATTAGGAGAAAACAAATGACCCGCTGTGGTTACGTTGCCATCCTGGGCAGGCCCAATGTGGGTAAATCAACCCTGTTGAACAGGATTCTTGGCCAGAAGGTCAGTATCACCTCAAGGAAGCCACAAACCACCAGGCATAACCTGCTCGGCATTTTCACCGAGGCTGACACCCAGGTGCTGTTTGTTGATACCCCAGGCCTGCATAGCGATGAACCCCGCGCCATCAATCGGTACATGAACAAGAGTGCCCGCAGCGCCCTGCGCGATGTCGATGTGATCCTGTTCATGGTTGATAAGGATAAATGGACTGACGATGACGATATGGTGCTCTCGCTGGTGCAATCCTCGCCTGCAGCAAAGGTTGTGGCGGTGAACAAAATTGACCAGGTGTCCGACAAGCAGCGCCTGCTGCCTGCAATTGCGAGATTGAACGAAGCGCTGGGCGATGCTGATGTGGTGCCGGTATCTGCTGAGAAAGGTGAAAACCTGGATACGCTGATGCAGGTGATTACTGCCAACTTGCCTGAATCGCCATTCTACTTTGATGAAGACCAGGTGACGGACAGGAGTGTCCGTTTCCTCGCAGCAGAAATCATCCGGGAAAAGCTGATGCGTCAACTGGGTGATGAGCTACCCTATGCCGTCACCATCCAGATAGAAAGATTCGAAAACAAAAACGGCATTACCCATATCGACGCGACTATTTACGTGGAGAAGGACGGTCAGAAGCGCATCATCATCGGCAAGAACGGCAGCCGTATCAAACGGGTTGGCATAGATGCCCGCAAGGATATCGAGGAAACCCTGCAGGGTAAGGTAATGCTGAACACCTGGGTGAAGGTGAAGGCAAGCTGGTCAGATGATGACCGCGCCTTGAAAAGCCTGGGTTACGACGACCTCTAGCCTGCATGTTTCATCAAATCCGCAAATCTGGGGACGATAATTTTGTCTGTGAGACGGCTCGTGAGTGGAGCCCTATCGAGAATAGGGCGCAGCGAGCACGGCGGCTCAGAAACAAAATTTGCACGCCAGATTTGTGGGAACGAACTGGAGATACAAAGTGTGCTTTCACAGAATCTGCGTAACTACCTGATGTTATTACCGCTAACAGAAAATTTAAGTGGTTTGATGGAATATGTAGGCTAGCACGCATGTCTTCCGCGGCAGAGCTAGACCCGTCTTACATCCTGCACAGCAGGAAGTACCGGGATACAAGCGTCATCCTGGAGTTACTTGGCTTAAACGGCGGTCGGCACGCAGTTGTCGTGCGAGGGGCCCGGTCCCCAAAATCAAAAATGCGAGGGCAGCTGCAGCCGTTTACGCCGCTGCTGATCGCCTCGGTGGGGCGAGGTGAACTGCAGACCTCAACCTCCATCGACATTGCAAGGCGTGGTTATGCTCTGGGTGGAGATCGATTGATGCTCGGCCTCTACGTTAATGAACTGTTGTATCGCCTGCTGGGTAAGTTTGATCCGGTACCTGGCCTTTTCTCGGCTTATGAGCAGCTGCTTCAGGTGCTTGAAGTGGAGTCCTCGCTGCTGACGGTGCGACAATTTGAGCTGCTGATGCTGCAGGAGCTGGGTTACGGTGTGAATTTCTTTTCTGACGCGATGACGGGTGAGGCGATTGATGCGTCACGTACCTATCATTTTGTAGCCGATGAAGGGTTCAAGGCGAGACGGGGCGATGAGCCAGGTGCAATTCCCGGCCAACAGATTATCAACATCGCAACTGAAAACTGGCCTGACGTTGACGAACTCGTCTTGAGACAGATTACGCGAAGAGCGATACACCCATTGCTCGGCGGCAGGCCACTGAAAAGTCGCGCGCTGTTTCAGGATCGTCCAGGGCTTCCAGCACATCCAGAACCGCCCGGCGCAGGGATGAAAACATGATTCTTGGTAATGGCGTCGACATCGTTGATACGTCTCGTATTAAGCGTTCAGTGGAACGCTTCGGCACGCGGTTTGCGCGCAGGATATTATCGGCACGGGAAATGCAGCGTTTTGAAGCGACGACCGCTGTGGCGGCTTACCTTGCCCGTCAGTTTGCAGCAAAAGAAGCCGTGTCGAAGGCGCTGGGTACTGGCATGCGCGGTGTGCACTTCCGCGAGATTGAAGTGTTGCGCCAGAAGTCAGGCGCACCCTACGTTGAACTGCAGGGTGGCGCGTTGTCGCGTGCGGAGATCCTCGGCGTTAAAACCTGGCACATCAGTATCTCTGATGAAAAACAGTACGCCATCGCCTATGCACTGGCTGAAGGCTGATCCGATTCAGCGTTGTCGCCGTTTGAAAAAAGCCTGTCACGGTTCGCATTAAAGTAAAGCTCCACCGCTTCTGCCTCGCTAAGCATAAGTTTGAGCAGTGCGTCGGAATCATCGCGCCCTGCTTTGATTGAAGACTCGAGGGCCTCAACTGCCCGCATCAGGCGAGGCAGTCCGCAAAACCTGACAGCACCGTGGAAGCGGTGCACGGCCCGCGCTAGAGCAGCTTTTGTCGCTGCCTGCTTGATCGCCGCCAGGTCATCAGGCAGTCCATCAATAAATGCCTGCATGAGTTCGCTTGCAAGCGCGGGTCGCATATCCGCAGCCGCAAGTGCGAGTGATTCATCAAATACGGGCAGGTCCCTCGCGGACGCGGCCCTGGGTTTGCGTCTTGTTGCCTCTCCGCCAAGCAGCGTCTGCAGCTGATCAAACCTGATTGGTTTTGTAAGTACCTGCTGCATACCGGCTTCGATGCACTCACGTGTTTCACTAACGCTGCTGTGTGCAGTGAGACCAACTATGCTGGCCATGTGGCCTTCACGTACCAACGCCCGCGTTGCCTCGATCCCGCTGATACCGGGCAGCTGCAGATCCATCAGGATCAGTGTGAATGGTTGGCGGTTTGCGAGCCTAAGCGCAGCTTCGCCGGTTGTTGCTGTCTTAACTTCGCAATCAAGCACCTCGGCCTGGCGTGCAATTAATGTGAGGTTGGTTTCGTTGTCATCGACGATAAGCAAGTGCTTTCGACTTGCTGCCTCTACCAGCGGTTCCGCGAGAAACGCTTTCAGTTTTTGCTGGGTCAGCGGCAGATTGAGTGTCGTCCATCCCTCACCAGCAGAGTCGCCCGTTGTTGCATACCTTGTTTGCCCCGGCAGTTGTGATGCAATTGCCAGGAAGTTGGATGCGTGTCGATCTCGAACGATACAACGGTCAATGCTGGCATCCGAAAAAACAGACATGCCCTCACAGCCGAGCAGAAGCAATCGTTGCGTGAGAGCGCGCCGTTCGTTGTCATTGTCGCTGACGATAAGTGCCCTGGTGCTCAAGTGGAGCGGTTTCCCTGATTCGATGACGGTGACCGGCAGATGCAATTCATCCTGGGTAGATGTACTCGACCAGCTCCCTCCCGATGCACCTATCTCATCCATGAGCGATATGGATAGCTCAAGCACGCCAGGTTCGATGGCGACAGTCAGCCTGGAATTCGAAACGGAAACTTCAAAAGTAATTTCCTTCGATGTGTTTGCGTTACAGAGTTCAACAAGAACGTGAAGCAGGACCTGCCTTACCGGGCCTGTAGCGTTGATGCGTGGATTTTGATCTCCTTCAAGCAGGACGTGAATGACAAGTCCCGCCTCACTGAGGGTGAGGGCGGCGGTCTCCATCAGTTCATCGATCAGTTCGATGAGTGGGATCGCTTCGCCATCCGCTTCTCCGGTACATATCAGCTTCAGGCGCCTGGCAGCGACTTCGATGCTGGTACTGTCGCCTGCTTGGTTGGCCTGCTGCAGCTGTGCGAGATGATATTCAGTTAACCGGTCAAGATCGTGCTGCCTGGTCCTGGTCGGGTGGGTTTCTCCCAGTGCGACGCGGGGTGTTGCTGGATTGTTTTTTGAAACGAGCCAGGTCAGGACCAGGACAAAACAAAAACAGGATGCAAGTAGTAACTCATCGGATATGGCACCCGGTGCGTAGATATAAATAGCCAGGGGCGCTGCGAATAGCGCAACAACAAACGCTGACTTCAACCCCTGCATTGATACCCCTGTGTTAATACTTAGGAACTTATGACTGGAATGAATTTGAATAGATAATCCTGATATTATAAGAAGTCAAATTCATCTCCTAGAATACAATTCCTGGAAGACAAACGATCACCCAGGCAGTCCGTACGAGTCTCAAGCATGACCGATTACCCGACAATTGAAGATTGTATCGGCGAAACGCCGCTGGTACGTCTACAACGTATGCCCGGAGAAACTTCCAATACCGTGCTGGTCAAGCTCGAGGGTAACAACCCTGCAGGGTCGGTCAAAGATCGACCGGCGCTAAGTATGATCGCCCGTGCCGAACAACGTGGCGATATCAAACCAGGCGACACCCTGATAGAGGCGACCAGTGGTAACACCGGCATTGCGCTCGCAATGGCCGCTGCGATCAAGGGTTACCGCATGGTGCTGATCATGCCGGCACATATGAGTGATGAGCGTAAGGCAGCCATGGCGGCCTATGGTGCAGAACTCATTATGGTGACCCAGCAAGAGGGCATGGAAGGCGCACGCGACCTTGCCGAGCAGATGCAGGCCGAGGGCAAGGGGCTGGTGCTGGATCAATTTGCCAATCCCGACAATCCAGTTGCACACTATGAAGGCACCGCGCCTGAGATATATCGTCAGACCGGTGGCAGGATCACCCATTTTGTCAGTTCAATGGGGACCACTGGCACGATCATGGGATGTACACGTTACTTCCGCGAGGTGAATCCTGATATCCAGATTGTTGGTCTGCAACCGATGGATGGCTCAACCATTCCAGGTATTCGCCGTTGGCCGGAAGCTTATCTTCCTAAAATCTATGATCGAACCCAGGTTGACCGGGTGATCGATGTTGATCAGAAGCTTGCAGAAATCACGATGCGGCGACTGGCAAAAGAGGAAGGTATTTTCAGTGGTGTATCCTCCGGTGGTGCGGTTGCGGGTGCCCTGCAGCTCTCAGAAGAAGTTGAAAACGCCACCATTGTTGCCATCGTATGTGACCGTGGCGATCGCTACCTCTCAACAGGTGTGTTCTCCGAAGGTTAAGTTAAGCCTTCTCCTCTTTTAAATGAAAAATCGCGAACCAGTACTGGTAGAGGTGGCTGAGCTTGCCACCGATGGCTGCGGCTATAGCAGTGACAATCGTCATGCCGTCTACGGTGCGCTGCCCGGTGAAACGGTGCTGGCACAGCCGGTCGCGAGAAAACGCAAACGGCTTTATGGCCGAGCGGTTGAGGTCAACAATCCATCACCTGATCGGGTCACGCCCGCCTGCAGCGCCGCAGCTTTTTGTGGCGGCTGCAGTTTCCAGCATCTCGCACATGAAGGTCAGCTGGCGTTAAAGCAGTCGCTGCTGGAAAACGAACTGGCTGAGACAAGACCGGAAACGTTTCATCCACCCCTGACGCATGGGCAGTTGGGCTATCGAACCAAGGCCCGCCTCGGTGTGAAATATGTTCACAAGAAGGAAGCCGTGCTGGTAGGTTTCCGGGAAAAGCAGAAACCTTTTATCGCCGAGACGAACACCTGCCCGATCCTCATGCCACCAGCGGATGAGTTGATAGAACCACTGAAACAGTTGATCACCTCTCTGTCCATTCGGGAAAAAGTCCCCCAGATCGAACTCAGCATGGGAGACCAGGACATTGCCCTGATCTTCAGGCACCTCGAAGCTCCCAGTGATGATGACCTCGCGATTTTCCGCGAGTTCGCGGAGACACACTGTCTGCAGCTCTACCTGCAACCGGGTAAACCCGAGAGCACTCACCTCTTGCATGACGGTGCAAAAAACGGAGCGGGCCTCAGCTACGCCTTACCAGAGTTTGATCTTGAGTTTGATTTTGAACCCCACGATTTCACCCAGGTTAACCTGCCGTTGAATCGAAAAATGGTTATGCGTGCGCTGGAACTTCTGGACCTCAATGAGGATGACCGGGTCATGGACGCCTTCTGCGGTATTGGAAATTTTTCACTTGCGCTTGCAAGACACTGCCGTGAGGTTCGCGCCTATGAAGCTGCCGAACCGAGCGTTGCCAGAGCGAGGCTGAATGCAGCAAAAAATCACATCACTAACGCACATTTTGGCGTCCAGGATCTGTACCAGGGTGACCTGCAAGGTATTGATTTTTCAGGAATTAACAAGGTTCTGCTGGACCCGCCCAGGAGCGGTGGCGAGGAGTTTGTGAAAGTACTTGCAAGGCACGATGTCGAAAGGGTAGTGTACGTTTCCTGCAACCCGGCCACCCTCGCAAGGGACGTAAAAACCCTTGTAAATGAGGGATTTAAGCTACGGACAGCAGGGATTATAGACATGTTTCCACATACCACTCACGTTGAATCCATCGCGCTCATAACGCGGGATTAAAGCCACCCCCAATTCCTACATGGTTAGAGTTAAGGCAGAACAACCTATAGTTGTTGATGATGTCGTCAACCTCGAACTCTGGCTCGTGCAGATGGGTGAACTGCGGCCGGAATTGAACTTATCGCGCCTGCGCGAGGTGAGTGAACTTGCCGAGCAGGCTGAAGAGAAAGCAATCGCTACCGGCAGTGTCTGGGCAGAAGGACGCAGCAGTTACCGCACAGGCCTGCAGATGGCCGAAATTCTCAACGAACTGCAGGTTGATGAAGACGGCCTTGTTGCTGCGATCATCTACCGCGCGGTTCGTGAAAACCAGTTGACCCTGAATCATGTTCGTAAGCAGTTTGGCGATGAAGTCGCTCAACTGGTTGAAGGCGTCCTCAAGATGGCGGCGATCAGCGATATCCAGTTTGGTCGCCGTAAAAAAGTACTGGGCGAACGCAAGGACCAGCTTGAGCAGGCGCGACGCATGCTGGTTTCGCTTGTTGATGATGTGAGGGTTGCACTGCTGAAGCTGGCAGAGAGAACCTGTGCCATCAGGGCTGGGGTTAAACATCCTTCACACAAGAACCTGCAGCTCGCGCGTGAAGTAGCTGAAATCTACGCACCGCTTGCGCATCGTCTTGGTATTGGTCATCTCAAGTGGGAGCTTGAGGACCTGTCTTTCCGCCTGATTGAACCACTTTCCTATAAACGTATCGCCAAGCTGATCGACGAGAAGAGAACCGCTCGGCAGGATTACATTGCTGATGTTGTCACCGAGGTAGAACGTAAGGTTCGACAGATCGGCATTGAGGCAAGTGTTACCGGTCGACCAAAGCATATCTACAGCATCTGGCGGAAGATGCGCCGCAAAGGTATCCCGTATTCTGAAGTCTACGACGTGAGGGCCATCCGGATCCTGGTCAAGCACCAGGATGATTGTTACCGGGTCCTCGGTATCGTGCACAACCTGTGGCGCAACATCCCGCATGAGTTTGATGATTACATCGCGAACCCCAAGGAAAACGGTTACCAGTCTCTGCACACTGCTGTGGTTGGGCCTGAAGGTAAGGTGCTGGAAATCCAGATTCGCACCGAAGAGATGCACGATGAGGCGGAATACGGTGTCTGTTCACACTGGCAGTACAAGGTGCCCGAAGATGCGCAGGACCCGCCGCAGTACGATCAAAGACTCGAATGGCTGAGACAACTGCTGGAGGGACCGGATGATGATCCCGAACTTGCAGAACTCGACCTGATCAGCGATATCGCGATCGATCGAATATATATCTTTACCCCTGATGGTGACCTGGTTGATATGACCCATGACGCAACCCCGGTTGATTTTGCTTACCGGGTGCACACAGAAGTTGGACACAAGTGTCGTGGTGCCAAGGTGAATGGCCGGGTAGTGCCGCTCAACACCAGGCTGAATTCGGGTGACCGCATCGAGGTTATTGTTGGCGATGAAGCTGAACCACGTCGCGAGTGGTTACACGAACACCTCGGGTATGTTTCAACCGCAAGAGCGCGGGCCAAGATCCAGGCCTGGTTCGGCAAGCGGGAACGACAGAAGAATATTGATGAGGGTAAGCGTGTACTGCTTGCCGAGTTGACCCACCTGGGTATTGAGAATATCGAGTTGTCGGTATTGTCAGAGAAGAGTGGCTACGACTCCATTGACCAGCTCTTCTACGACCTCGCGGTAGGTAACCTGCCGATTATTGAGCTGATCGAAGATGCGGCCTCTGTGGTGAATCTCGACGTGGGTCGATCACAGCTCAGTCTCGGCATGGATGAGGATAGCGAAGAGGGTGAGATCCTGGTTACCGGCCAGGGTGATCTTGAAACAGAGATGGCGGACTGCTGCCTGCCCGTACCCGGCGACCTGATTGTTGGCATTATTGAAGAAGACCATCCCGTTGTTGTACACCGCCAGGACTGTCTTCAGGCCCTAAGGGGTGATGTGCTTGGCCAGAAGATCAAGCTCGAATGGCGTGAAGCAGTGCAGGCAAAATTCCCAGTATCGGTCGAAGTTCATGCCTATGATCGCTCCGGTCTGCTGCATGACATCACCGGCGTCCTGATGATTGATGAGACCAATGTGCAGGCCATCAGCACGGTTACCGACAAGAAGACAAACCGTGTAAACCTCAAGATGACTATTGAGGTCTCCCAGCTCAACAGGTTGCTACAGACGTTAGAAAAAATAGAACAATTACCCAACGTGATGAGTGCCAGGCGCACTATCTCCCCTGTCTGACGGGTAGGGTACGAAACAGATCAGAGAAAATAGGAGTAACGAGAAGTGAAGTTGATTCTGCTTGGCGCACCAGGTGTGGGTAAAGGCACCCAGGCGCAGTACATTATGGACAAGTATGGCATCCCGCAGATCTCTACCGGCGATATGCTGAGGGAAGCGGTGCGTGAAGGTACCGAACTCGGACAGAAGGTGAAGCAGGTCATGGACAGCGGCGCGCTGGTAACTGACGACATTATTCTTGATCTCGTAAAAGAACGTCTTGCCCGCGACGATTGCAAAAACGGCTACCTGTTTGACGGTTTCCCGCGCACTATTCCGCAAGCACAGGCCCTGGTTGACCAGGGGATCAGTATCGACTGCGTCATAGAGATCAGTGTGCCTGATGATGAAATCATCTCCCGCCTGTCAGGCCGGCGCGTGCACCAGGCTTCTGGCCGTGTTTATCACGTAACCCACAACCCGCCAAAGGTTGAAGGTAAAGATGATGAGACCGGTGAAGACCTGATACAGCGTGATGACGATAAGGAAGATACGATCAAGGAACGACTTAAAGTTTATCGCGACCAGACTGCGCCGTTAGTGGAGTTTTACCGCGGTATGTCAAAGGAATCATCGCAGGCAGTCAGCTACCATGCGATTGATGGTCTTGGAGCAACCGAGGATATACGCGACGTTATCTTCAATATCCTCGGCTGATACTCGCCTCTACAGTCGGTGCGCGCCATAGCTAAAATGTTGGCGCGCACCACGCTTCTTATAAAATTCCCTTCAAGGAAAGTTAAAGCGCTGCTTTAACATGCGCTTGAAAATGCGCAAAAATTTAGAGAAAAAAAGGTGTGAAAACGCAAATTTTTTTTCTAAACTTTGCAACGTATTCGCAACGTAACTGTTGTGCTATTAATTTAGTTTACAGTCACGTATGCATACGAGAGTTTACGAGCTAGTTAATAGTTAGTTTTAAGAGCGGTATTAGAAACATTTTTCAACACATACAGGAGCAATGACTGTGGTTGCAAAAAAGAAAGCTGCAAAGAAAAAGCCAGCTGCTAAGAAGAAGGCTGCGGCTAAGAAAAAGCCAGCTGCCAAGAAGAAGGCTGCGGCTAAGAAGAAGCCAGCTGCCAAGAAGAAGGCTAATAAGAAGCCAGCTGCTAAGAAGAAGGCCGCTAAGAAGAAGCCTGCTGCTAAGAAGAAGGCTGCGAAGAAGAAGCCTGCTGCTAAGAAGAAGGCTGCAAAGAAGAAGCCTGCTGCTAAGAAGAAGGCTGCAAAGAAAAAGCCAGCTGCCAAGAAAAAGAAGGCTGCTAAGAAGAAGTAACATCGTAAAAAAGCCCTCCCCCGCGGAGGGCTTTTTTCGTTGTAGCGTCAGGTTTTCGAATGTGCGTTCAGATGAACGCCGCTTAAACGACTTCTCCTTAAGCGAAATCTTGTTGCTCTTGTTACTCTTGTTACTCTTGTTACTCTTGTTACAAGGAAAGCGAAAGCAACTCGAAGCCGCCTGACCAGGACGTCAACCTTCTTGTGATGTAAGCGGAAGACGTCACTTCTTACCAGCTTGTTCAAGCTGGTCCAGGCTATTCAAATTTTCAAAGGCTGATCCGTCAGCAAATTCCACGACCCCGTAAACCTGACTTTCACACCAACCCATCACTGAACGCCTGCCTGAGGCGAGATAATCTTTCGTCGTTTCAAGGACTTGCGTCCGGGCCAGCAAAATCAATGGATGAGACCTGAGAGGGTCGCTTGCGTACACCAGTTGCTCGTTACCACCCATTGCCTGGTTCATTTGCATAACAAGATCACGCGGCAGTTTGGGTGTGTCGCAGGGTACAACCAGGGTAAGGGCGCTGTTGATAAATGGCACACAGGCAGCGATACCCGCAAGCGGTCCCTGGAATCCCTCAATGTCATCCGAGACAACGCGGAAGTCGAGTTTAAAATCGATCACATCGAGAGCATTGGGTATACGGTTGTAGCTAACAAGAAAACGGCCAACCTGGGGGGCAACACAGTTAACGACATGCTGGATGAGCGGCTGCCCTCTATAGCTGACGAGTGCCTTGTCCTCGCCATTCATGCGTGAACTTTGGCCACCGGCCAGTAAGATTGCGGTGATGTCAGACTTGTCCATCCAGATGTTGCCGCTTGGGTATGCCGGCAATATATCAGCATTCAGCGGTAACCATATTGGTTAAAAGAGCCTCTACTGAAAAAGAAGAGCCTAAAACAAAACGGCTTGAAGAAATCTTTGCATCGGACGGCGAACTTGCCGAAAGCCTGCCGGGTTATGTAGCGCGGCCAGGACAACTGGCGTTGGCGGATGCGATTCGTCGCTGCATCGATAACGGCAGCAACGGTTTGTTTGAGGCAGGCACTGGCACCGGCAAAACACTTGCGTACCTGGTACCGGCAATGTTGCACAACGGACCTGTGATCATATCGACGGGTACCAAGAACCTGCAGGATCAGTTACTTGGAAAAGACGCACCGGTTGCCCGGGCGTTGCTGCCATCAAAGAAGATTGTCCTGCTTAAAGGACGCGCAAACTACCTGTGTCCCTTTCGTCTCGATCGTCACCTGAAGACACTTACGAGTAATGCTGCATCGCTGCATCAACTGGAAGAAATCAGGCGCTGGTCTTACCAGACGAGGACGGGTGATCTTACCGAGGTGATCAACCTGGAAGAACAGCCTGCACTACAGGCTCAAGTCACCAGCACCCGTGATAACTGTGGTGGTCATCGCTGTCCCAAGTTCGACAGCTGTCCGCTGTATCGAGCGAGGGCGCAAGCCCACGCTGCAGACATTGTCATCGTAAATCATCACCTGCTGTTCGCGGATATGGCTCTGCAGGAGGAGAATCTGTCAGGTCTGCTGCCCGAGGCTGCAGCCGTGATTGTTGATGAGGCGCACCAGATACCGGAGATTGCGCGTACCTTCTTCGGCGAACGGGTTGGCAGCGGTCAACTTGCCGGGCTGCTGAAAGACATCAGGCAGGAGCTGCAGCTACTGGGTAACGATGATCCCGCAACCGCAACCGAAGTGGACAATGTTGAACGTGTCCTGCAGCGACTGACCGATCAGTTTGCTGCCGAGGCGCAAAGTGAAACGGGCAGTGGGACAGGGTGGTTGAACCCTGTTGCCCGCAAGCTTGTGCTGGAGCTTGATGACCAGCTTGCCGAACTGCGTACGCAGCTTGAGATGGTGAGTGTGCGCAGTGACTTCATGGGACAGTGTCTTGTTCGCTGCAATCGCTTCTCGGACCAGTTTGCCCTGCTGTCAGAAGGAGAACCGTACGACGCCGATGTTGAAGCTGACAGCACAGAACCTGTTCATGTTCACTGGCTGGAAACCCACCTGCGCGGCTTTGTGCTGCATCTCTCACCTCTATCTATTGCCAGGGAGCTGAGCGATGCCACACAGGATGAATCGACCAGCTGGATATTCCTTTCAGCAACATTGAGCGTCGATGCTTCCTTTGACCACTTTGCCGCGGAACTTGGGCAGCAGGATGCAACTATGCTGCGCTGTGAAAGTCCGTTTGATTTTGAATCTAACGTGAAGGCATACCTGCCAGCAGGCCTGCCGCTCCCATCTCATCCGGATCATATTGAAAAACTGGTGCAAGAGGTGCGACCGTTGCTTGAGATAAACCCGGGCCGGGCGTTTTTCCTTTTCACCAGCCACCGCGCACTGCAGCAAGCGGCGTTGCAACTTGAGGGGCTCTCCAAACCACTACTGGTTCAGGGCCAGATGCCCAAGTCCCAGCTGCTGGCGGAGTTCATGTCGAGGCATGGCAGTGTCCTGCTTGGTACCCAGAGCTTCTGGGAGGGTGTTGATGTTCGTGGCGCCTCGCTCAAACTGCTCATCATTGACAAGCTGCCTTTCCCAAACCCGTCTGATCCACTGGTTGCTGGTCGTTCGCGTGCGTTGGAAGCCGCTCACGAAAACAGCTTTGCAAAACTGATGCTGCCTGAAACGGTGCTGTCACTGAGACAGGGTTTTGGACGACTGATCCGGTCTGAAGAAGATCACGGTCTTTTTGTTCTGGGTGACCCGCGTGTGCAGCAGAAGTCCTATGGCCCCTTTATTCAAAGCAACCTGCCTTCGATGCCATGGTTGTCAGAAAAGGCTGAAGTAGTGAACTGGCTTAAGTCGCTGGCGTGACGTAAGCGGCACAATTAGAATTCGCACTTCTATGTCTGTAAACAACGCTGAAACGTTCCCCACGTGAACCTGCTTGCACTCGATACATCTACTGATACAGCCATCATTGGTGTCGCTACCGAAGGCGGGCTTATCGACAGGACCACCGCCACCGGTCGATCTCACAGTCGGGATATCCTGCCGCTGGTCGAATCGGCGGTAGAAGAAGCGGGTATCTCGCTCACAGATTTGGATGCAATCGTTATGGGGCAGGGCCCTGGTTCATTCACCGGTCTCAGGATTGCGGTGGGTGTGGTCCAGGGTCTCGCCTACGGTCTTGATATACCGGTGGCACCGGTTTCGAGCATGGCCTGCATGGCGCAACGTTACTGCAATGATAATGACGTCAAGGTTGCGGTTGCGCTGACAGCGCGGCTGACAGAGGTTTTTTACGGCACGTATTCGTTTACAGGTAATCTTGCGCGGGGCACTGCTGAGGAACGTGTTGTTGATGTCTCCGCAGCCCCGCAGCAGGAAGGCACCTGGATTGGAATCGGCAGCGGCTGGACCTTTCGTGAGGAACTCGAGACGTCGATGGGCGTCACCATGCAGCAGGTCGTTATTGAATCAAAACCTCGCCTTGCGGATCTGCTCACGCTAGGGCGCGCTGTGATTGAAGCAGGCAACGCGGTTACCGCCGAGAAAGCTGAGCCGGTCTACCTGCGCGAGAAAGTGGCGGAAACGACAGCCGAGCGAAACCAGGCGTAGGTTTGAGCGTGTCCCGGTTCAAACTAAGACACGACGATGCCGGTTATCACCTTGTAGATCAGTTCACACCAGGTAATCCGCTTCGTGTGGATTTTTCGGATGGCACCTTCAGTCACCGGCTCAAAGGCGCGGGCCTTCGAAGTGAACTAGTGGCGAGGGCAGTCAAACCCGAGGCCGGTCTTATGGTGCTTGATTGCACTGGCGGACTCGGTCGCGACGCGTTCATTCTCGCGCACCTTGGTTGTATCGTCACCATTCTCGAGCGTTCTCCTGTAGTCCACACGTTGCTTGCAGACGGCATTGATCGCGCGAGCACCGACGCGTCTTTGGCCTCAACTGCAGCGCGTCTTAACGTCGAGTTTGGCGACGCGAAACAGCGTCTACAGGGGTTGGATTACTTTGATGTGATTTACCTCGACCCCATGTTTCCTGTGCGTCGTAAAGCGGCGCTGGTCAAAGGTGAAATGCAGTACCTGCAGAACCTCCTCGGCAGTGATCCCGATGTGGATGAACTGCTCACCGCAGCGCTCGCCAGTAAGGCAAAGCGCGTGGTGTTAAAGCGCCCGGCCCACAGCGACTGGCAATCGCCGCGCAAGCCAAATCATGAGGTCAGTGCGAAGACCAGCCGTTTTGAAGTGTTTGTACCCTGAATGTTATTGGCGGTTAGCCACCGCCTGCAGGACGTTATGACGGACGTCCGGGTCCATGGTGCCTGCGATCACACTTTCCAGTTCATCAAAACCGGATGCCACTGCAAGGGAAGATTCTTCCGGTGACAGCAGTGACTGTTGTTTCAGTGTCGTGAGAAAGGTGGAGAACAGCGCACGTTCAAAAAAGTCCGGAGAGTTAATGCCATACAGTGCAGAAAGCTGCTCAGCAACACCGGATGCAGCCACTTCGAGTTCCCTGTTTGATGGCATGCCGTCAGCAAGCAGGGCAAGGACAATATAGAACCGTTCAATGGTAGGGTCGGATATTCGCGCCAGTTCATGCAGGCTGTTATAAGCGGCTGTTGCCGGTAGTGGTGCTGTTAATTCCTGGCCGCTGGTCTGGATCAGATCCATTTCCGTCAGTACACGGACGACCTGTTCCACCTGTGCCGGCAGACCTGCTTCACCATAATGCGGGAACATCTCGGCCTCAATAAACGGGAACAGTCGCCGGCAGTAGGCGGTTACCTCGGCAAGGTTGGTGGCGCGCCGCACCCGTACCAGGCGCGCAATCAGCGAAGGCAGTGCGTAAATATGCACTATGTTGTTGGCGTTGTAGGTCAGGTTCACAGCCTGTACCTGCGTTGCTGAGATGATCGACCCAAACTGGTGTTCAGTCCGATTCAATCCCGTGATACTGAGAGCCTCTTCAACCATTTCATCGAGACTGAGATCGGTAAACGACAACGTGTCCGGACCACAGCCTCTTGCGATATCGATCAGCAGTTGGATGTGATCTTTAAGGTGTTCCTCTTCAATACTCTGACGCGGTGTTGTCAGCATGGCCAGTGCGACGAGGTTAGTTGACTTGATGGCGGTGGCTGCATTAATCCTCGCCGCCAGCGTCGAAGCAAGGTCGACACAGGCTGCACTGAAAGCCTGCTGTGACATGTTCTGCCAGTCTGGGTTTTCTTTTTCCAGGAAGTCCGCCAGCAGTACAGGCTCACCAAAGTTAACCGTGACCTCACCGAAGGCGTGGCGAAACGATGAGAAAATCTTGAACACGTCGAATATGGATTCTGTTTCTTTGTCGCTGCCGGCAAGTTCCTTGCGGTACGTTGAAGACTCGAGCACACGTTCGTAGCCAAAGTAGACAGGCAGGAAGGCGATCGGCTTGGTTGAATCCCGCTTGAAGCTGCGCAGGGTCATGGACAGCATGCCGGTGCGTGGATTTAGTGTCCGACCTGTTCGGCTGCGGCCCCCCTCGATGAAATACTCAACCGAGTATCCCCGCGTAAACACCTGGTGCAGGTATTCATCAAAAACTTCCTTGTAGAGTGCATCACCACGGAATGAGCGACGCATATAGAAAGCGCCCGCCCTGCGCAGCAGTGGACCGATTACAGGCAGATTGAGGTTTCGCCCGGCCGCGATATGCGGCGGCGTCAGTCCGTTGTGATAGAGCACGTAGGACAACAGCAGGTAGTCGATATGGGAGCGGTGGCAGGGTGTGTAGATCAGTTCGCATGATTGTGCGAGTTCCTTTACGGTATCGATGCCGTTAACTTCGATGCCGTCATATAGCTTGTTCCATAGCCAGGTGAGCAGCACGTCAAAGAAGCGGATGACGCGGTAGGAAACATCGGAGGCAATCTCTTCAGCGTAACCAAGTGCTTTCTTTTCAACAGCGAGGAAAGGTGTTTCCTCCAGGCGGGCTTCGCGTTCGATCGCTTCCCTGACTTCCGGGCTTTCAAGGATGGTGTTGATCAGCGTGCGACGATGGGACAGGTCAGGTCCGAGGATCGCCTGTTTCTGCCGGTTAAAATGCACACGCAACAGGCGCCTGAGTTTCCGTGTCTGCAGCTCGCGGTCAGCTTCACCGGTCATCAGTTCCGCCAGATCAATCGGCGGGCTGTATTGGACCAGGATGTGATGGCGGTGGAACAGGCCGGCCAGGAACTTCTTTGCACGACCCGTTGCCGTCCAGTTCTCTGAAAGCAGCAGTTTGAAGATCGACTGCTCTCGATCCGGTTGATGCCCCCAGAAGAGGGACACAGGCACAATTTTGATACTGGTATCGGGCTTGTCCGCCTGGTGTTCAAACAGCCTGGCCATACGTTCTGACTGGTGTCGCAGTGAGCGTCGACCCAATGTGCCTTCAGCATGTCCCATGAAGAAGAACGCCCGGTCTTCCTCCAGTTCGGGAATGCCAGCGGTCGGCAGGGGCAGGTCGCCCGCTTCACAGGCTTTGTCCACCACAAGCAGGTCAGCGGTTGACCTGAAGGGCATGACGTAACAGACGATATCGTCTTCGGTCAGGCCAAGATTTTCGCGGTTACAGCCGAGGATGGTTGGCCTGATCCAGCTGTGCAGCACCCGCCGCGACAGGCCAAACTGGAAAGCCTTGATCTTAGGGAGAATTGCCATCGAAGAGATCGGTAATCGCGGTCTTAGTGTCCTTACCTTCAATCTCTACTTCATAGACGTTGTTGAACTCACGCTCCGTAACGCCCCTGATAGCCTCGCGCGATTCCAGTACGGTTGGACGAAGGAATACCAGCAGGTTCTGTTTCTCAATCGAGGTCTGTTTGCTCTTGAAGAAGAAACCGAGGCCGGGAATATCACCGAGGATGGGCACCTTCGAATCACTGACCGTTTCCTTGTCCCTGATCAGGCCACCGATAATGATCACCTCCTGGTCGTCCACCAGGATGGTCGTGTCGATGGTGCGCTTGTTGGTAATAAGGTCTGCGCTACCGTCGGAACCAATAACGTTGAGTGAAGCCGGGTCAACCTCGGAGACTTCCTGGTGAATCTCGAGGCGAATTAGGCTGCCATCCTGGATATGTGGCGTGACTTCGAGGGTAAGGCCGACGTCCTCCCGCTGGATGGTGGTAAACGGGTTGGATGCGCCTTCACTGCCGGTCACGGTTGAACCGGTCCTGAACGGTACATTCTGGCCGACCACAATTTTTGCTTCCTCGTTCTGCATGGTTGTGATGCTCGGCGTGGAAAGCAGATTAACGTCTGAGTTACTGGCGAGTGCCCGAACGATGAGGCCAAAGCTGATGCCGTCTTCATTGATGCGGCCTGCGGCGGCAAGCGGTGAGGTGCCAAGGTCGACAGCCGCCTCGGAGTCGAGCGCGATGTTCTGCAGCACCTGGGCAAGTGTTCCGGATGGTGCTGTCAGGCTAAGCGGCACGTTGCCGCTGGATGGGTCCGCAACAAACAGTTCTGTACCAAGCTGCCGGGTAAAGTCAGCGGTGACCTCGACAATAGCAGCTTCCACCAGCACCTGTAGGCGGCGTACATCAAGGCTCTGGATGATGTCCTTTAGTTCCAGCATGGTTGAAGGGTCAGCGCGGATCACGAGTGCGTTAAGCGCCTTGTCCGGCTGGATGCTGACCGCAATGTTGTTACTTTTCTCTTCCTGGTCGCTGTCAGAGATGATGTTTTTCAGGATCTCCGAAAGCTCCTCTGCATCAGCATGGGCAAGCCTGATCACCTGGGTTGAGCCGGATCGGTTGGCGGGGATATCAAGCTGCTTGATCAGCAACTGGACGCGGGACACGGTTGTCTCTTCGCCCTTGATAACCAGTGAATTGGTGCGCTCACTTGCCACCACGGTTACCCGGTTTGGACCTTTTGCGTTGCCGCCGATCTGGTCCGGGGCCAGGCTCTCCAGCAGTTGCACCATGTCTTCAACCCAGGCTTCCTTCAGATCGACAATCTGGACTGTCTGGTTGTCGGCAACGTCAACGCGCTGGACAATTTCCGTGAGGCGCGCAATGTTCTCAGCGTGATCGCTGATGATCAGCGCGTTAGGCTGGTCAATGCCCGCAACATGCCCGTACTGCGGAATGAGCGGTCTGAGGATCTTGACGAGTTCTGCAGAAGGCGAGTTTCGAACTGGGATAACCGACGTGATCAGCTCTTCTGAATTGCGCGAGGTCAGGAAGTCTTTGGGGTTGCTGCTCTGCTTGGCGAGTACCTGCTGGACAATCTTGGTGACCTGTCCTGCCGGAACCGCAGCAAAGCCGTGTACCCGCAGGACGCTGAGGAAGAGCTCGTATACCGCACCCTTGTCCATCGACGTGTTTGAAATCACCGTTACGTTACCTTTTACCCGCGGGTCGATAACAAAACTTTTACCGGTGATGGACGACACCTGGGTGACGAATTCACGGATGTCGGCGTTCTTAAGGTTAACTTTCCAGGTTTCGTCTTCGGCCCAGGCGAGCTGACCCGTAAAGGTGAGCACCAGGGCGAGGAGTAAAGTAGCGGGGTGAATTCTCATGGACGTAAAGCTCAATCTAACTTGGGATGATATCAGCAATGCTGATTTATTTGGGTACCGGCACGGTCAGGAAGAAGCGCCGCTGGCCGCGCTGTACCTCCACCCTGACACGCGAAGATGACATTACCTGCTGAACCAGTGCAGCATCGTTGGTTGCGTTGCCAACCGCCTGCCCGTTGACGGAGAGGATGACGTCGCCGCTCTGCAATCCGGCCTGCTGCAACGCGGGTTGTGAAGCCTGGCTGCCGAGGCGATATCCTTTTGATTCTGAGTTGGAAACGGGGCTGATGCCAAGTTCAGCCAGGGTGCCCTGCGGGTCGTTTCTTGCTTTCTCAACATACTGGTTGACGGTATCGCGTACGCTGGCACCACCCGATGCGGCACTGTTGTTGGCGGCCTGGGTGCGGTTGCGGATACGCTCGCGGATACGCTCCAGTTCGCTCTGGGTTCGCGCGTTGCCGGGCGGTGTTGCGCTGGCAATGCCGCGGCCATCGGTCGGCGTTGCATTATTACTGGTACGGCGCGAGCTGCTCGAGGCCAGCCTGAACGGACTGTCGGAAAACGCCAGCTTCTCCATGCGGGTACCGCGCTTGATTAACACGTGATCTTCCAGCACGGCCGCGAGGGTTGCGTTACCCGGCAGACGATCACCGATGTGATACAGCTCACCGGTTTTGTTTTTCTGGGCAACAATCGCGGTTGAGAGTTTTTCATCCTCGGCGATAAATACCCCCTGCAGCTCCAGGTTGAGTTTGGTTTCCGGTGCATCAACAACCTGGGGAACTTCCCTGACCTCCTGGTATTTTCCGAACAGCTCAAGGGTAGAGACTTTCGGACCAGCGGTTGGTGTATTGGTGGCGCGGGTCGTCGATGTTGTCGTGGTCAGCGAAGGTGGGTTCATGGCATCGAGCACAAACAACACCGTGTTAGCGATAGACAGGCTCATCAGCACGACGAGCACGATGCTCGCTGCAGTCGCGATCCGGCGATTGTTCTCGGTGACGAAGTGAAGGACCTGTTCCAATCTGTTACCTGTTTAAAATCAATGATTTGCCGTACGTGGGCAAACCTAACTTAACACATACTCAATACGCTACGGTTAACGTGAGATTAACGGATAAATTGCCTCATTTCCCGATCATTGGTGACCGGTTTTTTAGAACAATTTTTCTTCGAAAATCAGCGCCGGTGCTGTCATATCGATATTCGACCCATCCGGCAGGGGTAAGTTCAGGGTCCGCATCAGCGCGTTCAATACCGTAACCTCAGCCCAGCCGTCCCGTTTGATCCTGATATGCATGAGTTCGATGCCGTCGCTCGCAACGTCGAGCAGAACTTCACCGTCATGCAATCCCAGTTCAGCGAGCAGCGGTGGCACCTGGCGGGTCAACAGTTCGACGGGTGTCTGAAGGATCACCGTGCCGCCGGGCCAGGTGATCTCGCCATCCACAAGGGTAAGCCAGGCAGTGTCGGCGGTAACATCAAGGTCTGTAAGCTGAAACTGCTGACTGGTCTCAAGTCCGTAGTTGATCGACACCTGGTTGACATACCGACTGTCGACAATAGCCTCTCCTGTCACTGCAACAGCCTGGGTACTGGCACTAACGTTAAGGTTTGCGTTGGCGCCGTCACCACTGATGATAAGGTCGGCGGC
The DNA here is from genome assembly GCA_963921285.3 of Pseudomonadales bacterium. Classification (GTDB taxonomy): domain Bacteria; phylum Pseudomonadota; class Gammaproteobacteria; order Pseudomonadales; family Azotimanducaceae; genus UBA9659. The sequence goes on along the minus strand of CAWUFD020000015.1, from coordinate 1,274,485 downwards.
AACACGCCCTGTCATTAGCGGCAGGAAATCCAGATCCCAGTTGATAGAAAGAGGCGGCAGTGCGCCCACTACAACGCCTGCTTCACCCTGCCAGATGGTGCCTCTGACCTCAGAGACCTTGAGATCGGGTACTTGTGATGTCACATCCTCACGCACAAAAGACCAGGCAGTACCGGCAGGGAAAACGACAACAACAAAGACAACGATGGTTGTCAGCGCAAGCAAGACGTAGGCAATAATTTTTGACACGGTTTCAGGTGCGCCAGTTCACCACGGCTTCGCCATCAGCGGTGATACGTATCCAACCACCGCTATCCTCTTCATTACCGTCCCAGTTGCCGTTGATACATCGAGTTTCGGCAGCGAAGGTTCTGAATGCTTCCCGGGCGCAGCTGAGATCGTCTTCCCAGGGTGTGTGGTTTTCGGTGAACCAGATGGAGGTGTAGCCGCCGCGAGCGGCTTTCTCGAAGATCTTGCACGCGAATTCGATGTTACCTGCGGCAAGCGTGACTTCCAGGATCTCGCCTTTGCGGGTTTCGGCTTTGATGTCGAAGTGTGAGGCAAGCCAATTGAGGATATCTTTCAGTTCGACGCGCTTGACGTAGATTTCGACATCTTCCGGTTGTGGTTCGGCGTCCGACATATCGGTCATTTATCGCCAAGCAACGACTGCAGGATATCCTGGTAGACGAGGGACAGGTTTTCCAGATCGTGGATGCTGACACACTCGTTCAGTTTGTGGATGGTTGCGTTGCAGGGACCCAGCTCAACCACCTCGGTACCGGTTGGCGCAATGAACCTGCCGTCCGATGTGCCGCCTGACGTGGAAAGCTCGGTCTCGTAGCCGAACCGGTTGCGGATGGCTGCCTGTACCGCTGGAATCAGTGAACCACCCGTGGTGATAAATGGATTGCCTGAGAGCTTCCACTCCACCTCGTAGTCAACATTGTGTTTGTCGAGAATAGCCTCGGTTCGCTCGATGAGCGAAGCCTGTGTTGATTCGGTGGAAAAGCGAAAATTGAAGCGCGCTGCCAGCTCGCCCGGGACAACGTTGCTGGCGCCGGTGCCGGCATTGATGTTGGAAACCTGGAAGCTGGTTGGCGGGAAGAAGTTGTTGCCTTCATCCCACACTTCGCTGCTGAGTTCTGCCAGGGCAGGCGCAAAACGGTGAATGGGATTTACGGCGTCCTGGGGGTAGGCGACATGTCCCTGGACACCCTTTACTTTAAGTTCGCCGTTCAGAGAGCCGCGGCGGCCAACACGGACTACATCGCCCAGCTGCTTTGAACTGGATGGTTCGCCGACCACACAGTAGTCGATATGGGTATCTCTCGCCGTGAGTGTTTCCATCACCTTGTCGGTACCGTCGATGGCGACATCCTCTTCGTCCGAGGTGATGAGGAAGCCTATTGTCCCGGCGTACTCGGCGTTGGCAGCGAGAAAGTTTGTGGTCGCCGTCAACATGGCGGCGAGTGAACCCTTCATGTCAGCGGCGCCACGTCCATGCACCATGTCACTGTCCAGCATCGCCTCAAATGGCGGGAACCGCCACTCGGACACCGGACCCGTTGGAACAACATCGGTATGACCCGCAAAAGAAAATAGTGGCCCCGGCTTTGAGCCCTGCCTGGTTGCCCAAAAGTTCTTCACCGGCCCAAACGGCATGTGCTCGATGGTAAAACCCAGTTCAGACAGGTAGTCCGCCATGATTGCCTGACAGTGACCATCCTCGGGTGATACCGACTCTTCTCGGATAAGCTGCCGCGTCAGCGAAATGGTTGCGGATTCTGAAGACATCTTGATTGCGCTCGAATCAGTTGTGGGCGTGCAGGGTATCGTTCAATTCGATCGCACGACGGTTGGTGCGACACTCAACAATACCGTTCTGTGAATTGCGGATGAACAACATGTCTGAGTTGCCAGCAAGTTCTCGCGCCTTTACCAGCTTCAGGAAGTTGCGGTCTTCATCCATGATCTGCACAACCGTACCGGGCGTGATGTAGAGGCCGGCTTCGATCGTACATCTGTCACCCAGAGGAATACCGGTGCCGGCATTAGCGCTGATCAGGCAGTCTTTGCCGATGGTGATGACAATGTTGCCACCGCCTGAAAGTGTGCCTGCAGTGCTGGCACTGCCACCAAGGTCGCTGCCTGCACCAACAGTGACGCCCTGAGAGATTCGGCCTTCCACCATGTTGGGGCCAATAGCACCGGCGTTGAAGTTGATGAAACCCTCATGCATGACCGTAGTGCCTTCACCAACGTAAGCACCGAGGCGCACTCGTGCAGAGTGAGCAATCCGTGCACCGGAAGGGGCAACGTAGTTGGTCATCTTCGGAAACTTGTCGATCGCAGCCACTTCAAGGACACGACCTTCAGCGCGTGCCTTGATCTGCAGCTCTTCGAGGTCGTCGAGGTCAACTGCACCAATCTCGGTCCATGCGACGTTCGGCAACAGCGGGTAGATGCCATTCAGGTTCTGCTCATTTGGCAGCACATATCGGTGTGAGAGCAGGTGCAGCTTCAGGTAAGTTTCCGGTGTTGTGGTGAGGTCATCATCCGATTCGATAATGGTCAGCACCCTTGGCTTGACCGAGGAACTCATCAGGTTCAGTGCACGTGCCTGCGCCTCGTCAGAAACCGCATCGATCAGCTTGCGGACATCATCGTCATCCAATTCGATATCTGTGTTGCCGCCTTTGTAAGCACCGGCTGCAAATTCAACCTTCGTGATGTCGTCGATGATCGACTGGTCAGGCCTGAACATGGGGCGAGGATAATAGACTTCCAGCCACTCATTCCGGCTGTTCTTGGTACCGATACCAAAAGCCAAAGCGTACATGTGAATTCCCTTGGGAGAGTGATGATTTGAGGCCGCACATTATAGACATGCGGGCGGGGTGTTGCACCTGAAGGCAGCCCTGTTAGGCGATGATTGCTGCCCAGTTATCCCGCAGTCTCGTCGCGGCCTCTTCGCATTCCTCGAGGGTGGCGACGAGGGCGATACGCACCCGGTTCTGGCCAGGATTGCCGTCCGCGGTTTCTCTTGAGAGGAAACTGCCCGGCAGGACCTTGAGGTTGGCTTTTTCAATCAGTCTTACCGTGAAATCAGTATCCGCGACAGGTGTCTCGGGCCAGAGATAAAAGCCGGCTGGTGGCGTGCTGACCGGCCAGAACTCGTTCAGGATCGAGGTCACACTTTCAAACTTACGCCGGTAGATATGCCGGTTCTCGATCACGTGGGATTCATCCTGCCATGCATCGATGCTCGCGAACTGGTGATGCACCGGCATGGCCGAGCCATGGTAGGTGCGATACTTGAGGAACCGCTCCATGATGTCAGCATCACCGGCGACGTAACCGGAACGCAGGCCTGGCAGGTTGGAACGCTTCGACAGGCTGTTAAACGCAATACAGTTCTTGTAACCGGCCTGGCCCATGGCGGATGCAACCTGCAGCAGACCCGGCGGCGGGTTGTCCTCATCCATGTAGAGTTCCGAGTAACACTCATCTGACGCGATCACAAAGTCATACTGATTGGCGCGATCGATCAACTTGCGGATCTCATCTTCAGGCATCACCGCACCGGTCGGGTTGCCGGGTGAACAGATATAAATGAGTTTGCAGTCACGCCAGGTTTCTTCACTGACTGCATCCAGGTCCGGCAGGAATCCGGTTTCCTCTGTGCAGTTAAGGAAATGTGGTTTGCTGCCGGCGAGTATCGCTGCCCCTTCGTAAATCTGGTAGAAGGGGTTTGGCATGAGCGTCAGTCCAGGATCGGCCGGATCCAGCACAACCTGTGCAAATGCAAACAATGCCTCGCGTGTACCGTTCACTGGCAGGACTTCACGCTCGGGATCGAGATCGGTATGCAGCCGGTAACGTGTCGTTATAAAGGAAGCAATGGCTTGCCTCAGTTCGGGTAAACCCTTGGTCGGCGGGTAGGTGCCGAAGCCTCGACGCACCCGCTCCTCGTCCCGGAAGGCATCAACCAGGAAGTCCGGGGCAGGATGTTTCGGTTCGCCGAGAGACCAGGCGATCAGGGGCACGTTCTGCTCGCTGGTTACGCCGTCGAGCAGGACGGCCATGCGTTCAAACGGGTAGGGGTTCAGGTTGTTGAGAAATTCGTTCATGACTCTGTTACGACCTACACAGCGATCTGGTGTGCGTGCTCGTCGAGTTCTTCGCAAAGACGGTTGCACAGACTGTTCAGCCTGGCTTCATCAGTGATGCCATCCCCATTGGCGTCGGTGATGTAGAAAACGTCCTCCACCCGTTCGCCCAGGGTGGTGATCTTTGCGGTGACAAGGCTCACGTCAAATTCAACCAACACACTCGCGATTTTCGCCAGCAGGCCGGGGCGGTCAGGTGCGACCAGCTCCAGGATAGTTTGCGATGTATGTTCATCCTGCCTAACGGTCACATCTGTTCGGAGCGGGAACTGCTTCAGCTGCCTTGGTGTGCGGCGTGGCGCCGGTAGTTCCAGCTTATCCATCTGCAGGTACTTGGAGATAGTCGAGCGAATCTTCTCAATACGGGAAGGGTCTTCGCCGACTGGCTGGCCATTTTCTTCCAGGACGGTAAAGGTGTTGAAGGTCAGACCGGCGCTGGAGGTTGCGATACCCGCGTCGACAATGTCGAGGCCCAGCTGGCCAATTGCACTGACAATCGCGACAAACAGATCGTTGCGATCCCTTGTATGAATGAAGATCTGCGTGAAGCCGGTATCGGTCCGCCTGGATACATCATCGTGTACGACGATGAGCGGACCGGTTTCGATATCGTGGGCCATGATCGCCTCTGTCTGGCGGATAATGTCCGGGATGCGTTCACGCACAAAATAATCGTCGTCAACGTGATTCCAGAGTTGCACGATATCGGCTTCGCTGATGTCGTGTTCCGCCAGGCGCACAATCGCCTGTGCCTGGATGTCAGTGATGTATTCATTGCGGTCCACCTGGTTTTCAAGACCGTGGCGCAGTGCTTTCTTGGTTTCCGAATACAACTGGCTTAAGAGTGATGCACGCCAGCCATTCCACAGGGTCGGGTTGGTGGCATTGATATCTGCAACCGTGAGTGCGTAAAGGTAATCGAGACGAACCTGGTCGGCGGCAAATTCTGCAAACTCGTGGATCACTTCCGGGTCCTGGATGTCCTTGCGCTGCGCAGTACTGGACATGACCAGGTGGTTCTGCACCAGCCAGCAGACGAGATTGGTATCCCAGGTGGCAAGGCCATGTCTTTCACAGAAGGCCCTTGCGATACCAACACCAAGCTCCGAGTGATCGCCGCCCATGCCTTTGGCGATGTCGTGGTAGAGCCCGGCAATATACAGTAGTTCAACTCTCGGCAGGCGCGCGTGAATATGCGCTGCAATCGGAAACTGCTGCTCGTTGTTCTTGTAACGGAACCTGCGCATGTTCCGCACAACCTGCAGTGTGTGCGCGTCGACTGTGTAGATGTGGAAGAGGTCAAACTGCATCTGGCCGATCACGCGACCGAACTCAGGCAGGTAGGCACCAAGAATGCCGTAACGGGCCATGCGGCGCAGCTGTGTGAAAAGGTGGTTGTCTGAGCCGAGCAACTGCATGAAGAGTTTTGCATTCTCCGGGTCGCTGCGGAAATCATCATCGATCAGGTGTACGTACTGTCGTGCCAGTCGAATGGTTGAGGCGCGTATCCCCTCCATTTTCATGTCACCGGCAACGATCGTGAACATCTCGATCAGCGCGGATGGATGTTTTTCAAATACATCGTCGGAGATAACCTCAACGAAGTTATTGAGCTGCTGGAATCGATCGTTGATCGGCTTAACAACCAGTCGCTCACGGTTTCTGACCAGAGCCTCGTCAAAGTGCTGCAGCAGGATGTCACTGATGGCGTTAATGCGGTGCGCGGTCCGGTAGTAAGCCTGCATGAACTGCTCCACCGCGAGCTGGTCGCCATCTTCATACCCGAACTGGCCTGCCAGACGCTGCTGGTGTTCAAACAGCAGCCTGTTCTCATCCCGCCCGGTTAAGAGGTGCAGCGCAAATCGGATGCGCAGGAGGTGACTGCGTCCCCGGATTAGTTCCTCAACTTCTTCATCGATGAGTATCCCTTCGGCAACAAGCTCTTCAAACGTCAGGGCACCGTATTGGCGTCGCGCAATCCAACCCAGCGTCTGGATGTCGCGTAAACCGCCGGGTGAAGTCTTCAGGTTTGGCTCGAGGCTGTATTCGGTGTGATCTGACTTCTGGTGCCGCTCACGCTGTTCGTCACGCTTGGCAATAAAGAACTTTGGGCTCGACCAGATCTTTTTCGGCCCGATCTTTTTATCCATCTTCTGGCGCAGCTCGTCATCGCCGGTGATGGTTCGGGATTCCATCATTGCCGTCAGCACGGTGACGTCGGTTGCCGCCTGGCTTTTGCATTCACTGATCGATCGAACGCTGTGACCAACTTCGAGGCCGATATCCCAGAGCAGTGTCAGGAAACTCTGGATGTTGTCTTTATGTTTGCTGTAGTTGTTCCGCTCGAGCAATATCAGCAGATCAATGTCGGAGTGGGGTAGAAGCTCACGTCGCCCGTAGCCACCGACCGCCACCAGGGCAACCCGCGACTTTCGCCAACTCCGCAGGTTTTCATTCCATTCGAACCTGGCCCAGGCGAGCTGCATGATGCGGTCCATGAGCTCAGCATGCTCATGCACCAGCGCGTCGATGTCGTCACCGGCATCAAAACGCTGTTGAAGGTTTTCTCGAATGTCCGCAAGGGCCTGCTTGAAGAGGCCTATCGGCTGCCTTGTATTGGCCAGTTCAGCCTCAAGGCTGTCAATGATGGAGTCTGCCACTGCCGATCACGCGGCACGTGGAATAGTGTCATCACTTCTATAGGTGAGGATCTCGTATCCGCTTTCTGTGACAAGCACGGTGTGTTCCCACTGCGCGGTCAGCTTGTGGTCCTTGGTCACCACCGTCCAGTTGTCCGGCAGCAGTTTCACGGCAGCTTTGCCTGCGTTGATCATGGGCTCGATGGTAAAGGTCATCCCCGGTTTCAATTCAGGGCCTGTGCCTCTCTTCCCGTAGTGCAGCACCTGCGGTTCGTCATGGAACACCTTGCCGATGCCATGTCCGCAATATTCTTTTACGACCGAGAACCTGTTCTTCTCGGCATGTCGCTGGATCACGTGCCCGATGTCTCCCAGGTGATTACCCGGCTTTACCTGCTGAATCCCAAGATACATGGCCTCCTGGCAGATCTTGGTCAGGCGGTGCGCCAGCACGCTGGTCTCGCCAACGATAAATGTCTTGCTGGTATCGCCGTGATACTCATCCTTAATCAATGTCACATCCACATTGATAATGTCACCGTTCTTTAAGACCTTGTCATCGCTAGGAATGCCATGACACACCACGTGGTTCACCGACGTACAGATCGACTTCGGAAACCCCTTGTAGTTCAGCGGCGCAGGCGTCGCCTTCTGCTTAAACAGCGTGTACTCATGACAGATCCGATCCAGCTCACCCGTGGTCACGCCAGGCACGATGTATTCGCCGATCATTTCCAGCTGTTCAGCGGCCAGTGCGCCTACTGTGCGCATTCTTTCTATTGCTTCGGCGTCTTTTAGTTCGATTGACATTGAAATTAGGAGATTTAGAAAACCGGGCGATTCTAACAGAAATGGGGGCGGTGGTATCCCAGAGACCTTTTTAAGACCACCGCGGTCTCGGGGCCAGAGGCTCTTTATACGCGTCTACTTGGCGCTTGTATCCCGTGAACCGGTTGTGCGTCCCACTCAGGTCAAAGCGGGTAACGCTGAGGGCTCTGTGGTTTTGAACAACACCGCGGTTTCTGGGCCATGGGCTTTTTATGGACGTCTACTGAGCGTTGGCACCCCGTGAACCCGTTGTAGGTCCCACTCGGGTCAAAGCGGGTAACGCTGAGGGCTCTGTGGTTTTGAACAACACCGCGGTTTCTCAGCCAGAGGCTCTTTACACGCGTCTACTTGGCGTTTGTATCCCGTGAACCGGTTGTGCGTCCCATTACCAGTTGACCAAGTAACGCTGAGGGCTCTTTTTACACGCGTCCAGTAAGCGTTTGTATCCCGTGAACCGGTTGTGCGTCCCATTACCCTTTGGCCAAGTAACGCTGAGGGCTCCTTTTACACGCGTCCAATAAGCGCTGGTACCCCGCGAACCGCTAGTGCGTCCCACTCCTGTTCTCGCGAGTAACGCTGAGGGCTCTGCGTTTTTTAAGATCACCGCGGTCTTGTGCGGAGTTTCTCCCCGAACCGCGGTTTCGTCACCAGCACATCCTAAGGGCGGCGGGGAGCCTTCAGCGTTACTCGCTCTGACCTGAGTGGGACGCACAAGCGGTTCGCGGGGTACCAACGCCTATTGGACGCGTATAAAGAGCTTCTGGCCGACAATCCGCGGTCTTCTAGAGCACAGAGGAGGCCTCAGCGTTACTTGGCTCACGGGGGGTGGGACGCACAACCGGTTCGCGGGACACAAACGACTAGTAGCCGTCCATAAAAAGTGGTATAACGCGCCGCGCTACGGGAACCCCCGTAGCAAGAAACTAAAATTCTCACACGTTGTCGACACGTATTCCGGGTGCCTCCAGAGCTAAGTGCTTGAAAAGGTTGGGATATGGGACATGTGGAGGCGTAACCCAACACAATTCGGAGAGACTATGTCTAGCGTATCCATGCGGGACCTGCTGGAAGCGGGCGTGCATTTTGGTCATCAGACCAGGTACTGGAACCCCAAGATGAACGAATTCATCTTTGGTGCCAGGAACAACATCCACATTATTAATCTTGAGAAAACCGTCCCGGCCCTGGCCGAAGCGATGGACTTTGTCCGCAGCACGGCGGCGAAGCGCAACAAGATCCTCTTTGTCGGCACCAAGCGTAGTGCGGGCAAGGTTGTTAAAGAAAATGCCCAGCGTTGCAACATGCCCTATGTTGATAAGCGCTGGCTCGGTGGCATGCTCACCAACTACAAGACAATTCGTCAGTCGATCCGTCGCCTGCGTGACCTTGAAACCCAGGCCAGCGACGGTACTTTTGAAAAGCTGACCAAGAAAGAAGCCCTGTCTCGCCAGCGCGCCCTCGACAAGCTCGAGTCCAGCCTTGGCGGTATCAAGGACATGGGTGGTCTGCCGGACGTACTCTTTGTCGTTGACGTTGACCACGAAAACATCGCTGTAACAGAAGCCCGCAAGCTGGGTATTCCTGTTGTAGGCATCGTTGATACCAACTCTAACCCTGACGGTATCGACTGCGTGATCCCGGGTAACGACGATGCGATTCGCTCTATTCGCCTGTTCGTAGCAGCACTGGCTGATGCAGCCCTAGAAGGCTACGCAGAATCCCAGGGTGATGTGCGAGCGGATGAGTTCGTTGAAGTGAGTGCCGAAGCGCCAGCTGAAGAAGCACCGGCGGAAGAAGCACCAGCTGAAGAGGCCCCTGCTGAGGAAGCAGCGGCGGAAGAAGCGCCTGCTGCAGAAGACGAAAGCAAAGCGTAAACACGCACTTTCCTACAATTTAATTTCACGATTTTGAGGTACTGATGATGGCTGCTATATCAGCATCAATGGTAAAGGAGCTCAGGGAACGCACTGGCCTGGGCATGATGGATTGCAAGAAGGCACTGGTCGAAGCTGACGGTGACATGGATCTTGCGATCGAGAACCTGCGTAAGTCATCCGGCATGAAGGCGGCCAAGAAGGCTGGTCGGATTGCTGCGGATGGTCTGATTGGTTCCAGGGTTGAAGGCGGTAAAGGCATCATGGTTGAAGTGAACTGTGAAACCGACTTTGCGGCGAAGGACGAGAACTTTGTTGCTTTCCTGCAGAAAGTAACCGACAGCGTGTTCGATTCCGGTGACACCAATGTTGAAGGTCTGCTCGAATCAGAGCGTGAAGCACTGGTCCAGAAGATTGGTGAGAACATCTCTGTGCGTCGCGCTGAGATTTACGCTGATGCCGAGAACGTTGTGGATTACATCCACACCAACGGCAAGATCGGTGTCCTGCTCGCAATGCAGGGCGGTAGTGTCGAGTTGGGTAAAGACGTGGCGATGCACATCGCGGCGATGAACCCTGCGGTTGTCGGCCCGGACGATGCGCCCCAGGACATGGTCGCAAAAGAACGTGAAATCTACGCAGCCCAGGCGGCCGAGAGCGGCAAGCCACCTGAAATCGTCGAGAAGATGGTTGAAGGCCGGGTTAAGAAGTACCTGTCCGAAATCAGCCTGACCGAACAAGCCTTTGTAAAAGACGGCGATGTTAAGGTTGGCGCACTGCTCAAAAAAGAAGGCGCTTCTATCAGTGGCTTCGTTCGCTATGAAGTGGGCGAGGGCATCGAGAAGGAAGAAGTCGACTTCGCAGCAGAGGTACAGCAGCAGCTCGGAAACTGATCACGAGTATCCAACCACCTATATAAGGCGCCGATTCGATTATGCCCAACAAGGCCAGACCCCGGTACAAACGCATTCTCCTGAAACTCAGCGGGGAGGCGCTTGGTATCGACGGTGTTGGCATTGACCCCAAGGTGCTTGACCGCACCGCACTGGAGATCGGGCAGCTCATCGGTATCGGCGTCCAGGTTGGCCTCGTCATTGGCGGGGGTAACCTCTTTCGCGGCGCCCAACTCAATGCAGCAGGCCTGGATCGTGTCACTGGCGATCACATGGGTATGCTTGCCACCGTCATGAACGCGCTGGCCATGGGTGATGCACTTGAACGTGCCAACATCCAGACCGTGGTCATGTCCTCCATCCCGATGAGCGGTGTTGTTGAAACCTATGACCGCCGGGTTGCAGTGCATCATCTGCAGGAAGGCAGCGTTGTGATCTTTTCAGGTGGTACCGGCAATCCGTTTTTTACAACAGACTCAGCCGCGTGCCTGCGCGGTGTTGAAATTGATGCTGACATTGTTCTGAAGGCGACCAAGGTGGATGGCGTGTATTCTGCCGATCCGGTAATTCACAAGGACGCTACCAAGTTTGATCAGCTCACGTATGATGAGGTGCTTGAACGCCAGCTTGGTGTGATGGACCTGACGGCCATCTGCCTTGCACGTGATCACGATATGCCGCTCAGGGTGTTTCGCATGGAAGACTCCGGCGCGTTGCGCAATGCGGTTGTCGGCGAAGATGAAGGCACGCTGATTGTCAGTTGATCAGCAAGCGGTGCGGCCAAACGAATCAAAAAGTGTGTAAAGGGTTAAAGGGATGATCGAAGATATTAGAGAAGATGCCGAAGAGCGCATGCAAAAAACGCTTGGCGCCCTGGATGTCGCTTTTGCAAAGATCCGAACCGGTCGTGCGCACCCCAGCCTGCTGGACGGCATATCCGTCGATTACTATGGCGTGGACACACCGCTAAACCAGGTGGCGAACATCACTGTCGAAGATGCCAGGACCCTGCTGATCTCTCCATGGGAGAAGCCGATGATCCCGACAGTTGAAAAAGCCATCCTCAAGTCTGACCTCGGTCTTAACCCCAGCACGTCATCTGACAACATTCGTTTGCCGATGCCACCACTCACCGAAGAAAATCGTCGTGATCTCACCAAGATTGCCAAGGCAGAAGCGGAAAACGCTCGCGTGGCCATCCGTAACATTCGTCGTGACGCCAACAGCGACCTGAAGGATTTCCTGAAAGAGAAGGAAATCTCGGAAGATGAGGCACGCCGTGGTGAGGAACTCGTCCAGCAGTTGACCGACGAAAAAATCAAACAGATCGATCAAGCGCTTACTGTTAAAGAAGCCGACTTGATGGAAATCTGATCGATCATCTGATCGATCCCATTCCGTGCTCCGCCAGAGAATCATCACAGCACTGATAGCAGGGCCGATTGCGCTCGCATGTGTATTCCTGTTGCCGCACCTCGAGTTTTCTATCTTTATCGCACTTGTGCTGATTGTCGGTGCCTGGGAGTGGGCAAACTTTGCCGGCTTTGAGCAGCCACTGAGATTTGCTTATGCAGGCCTCGTAGCGGTTCTTATGGGTGCAGCCTGGTTTGTTGAACCCAACATTCTCCTCATGGTCTCCGTTGCCTGGTGGCTTGCTGCACTTGGTTTTGTAGTAACCTTCCCCGTATCTTCAGATACATGGGGCAGTAAACCGGTGGTATTGCTCATTGGTGTGGTGGTGCTGGTCACAGCGTTCACAGCGCTGGTTGAACTGCGTCGATACGAGGACCATGTCTACCTGATCTGCCTGCTGTTCTTCCTGATCTGGGGCGCAGATGTGGGGGCCTACTTTTCCGGCAGGGCGCTCGGTAAGGCGAAGCTGGCGCCGAGTGTCAGCCCTGGCAAATCCTGGGTCGGTTTTTATGGCGGGCTGGTTACGGCGCTGCTGATTGCCGTCGGCATGACGCTTTTCTACGGAAAACCGACCCTGTTAACGGTGGATGCCCTCATGTTGTTTGGCCTCTGTATGCTGGTCACGATGGTGTCGGTGCTGGGCGATCTCACCATCAGTATGTTCAAGCGAAAGCGCGATATTAAGGATTCCAGCAACCTGCTGCCCGGTCACGGTGGCGTGCTGGACCGGGTCGACAGTCTGCTGTCGGCGACGCCGATCTTTGTGCTGTCACTGCAGCTATATGGATGGTAGTGCGACGAGCGGAACTCCCACCGGGATAATGGTCTTAATAGGTACCATTATTGGGTCCTGCTGCGTATACAATAGACGTTATCCGGGCAGGTTATAGAGACATATGCTGGAATTTCTGCAGACAGTACTTGCGTTGATCGTCACGCTCTCCATTCTTGTGACGATCCACGAGTTTGGCCATTACTGGGTCGCGAGGATGTGCAACGTCCACGTGATTCGATTCAGTATCGGCTTTGGCAAACCTTTTTACATCAAGCGAGGCCGTCCACCTGTCGATAAAACCGGGCCGGGCGTTGATGCCGACGGCAGTCCCATTGAAATCCGAACCCGTGCCAACGAACCGCTCGAGGGCACCGAGTTCGCGGTTGCTGCCATTCCCCTTGGTGGTTACGTCAAAATGCTGGATGAGCGGGAGACCTTTGTCCCCGACGACCAGAAACACCTCGCCTTCAATCGTAAGTCGGTCTGGCAACGCATCGCAATTGTCAGCGCCGGACCTATTGCTAACTTTCTCCTTGCGATTGCTGCCTACTGGCTGCTTTTTGTAACCGGGGTCAGTGGCGTTATTCCGATTATTGGATCCGTTGAAGAGGGCTCCAAGGCCGAAGTCGCTGGTCTGCAGGTAGGCCAGGAAGTCATCGCCGTTGACGGCCAGCCGACCCAGACCTGGTCCGATGTGAACATGCGGTTGTTCGAGAAACTCGGCGAAACCGGCCCGATTGTTTTCACCGTGACGTCACCGGGCGGCACGTCAGTCACGGAACACACGGTTAATGTTGAAAGCTGGCTGTCGGATGATGAAATGCCGTCTCCCGCGAGAGACCTTGGCCTCTATGTGCAGTTTCCGGATATCCCGCCGGTCATCGGCGGTCTGGTCGACGGTGGCAGGGCTGAAGGTGCCGGGCTCCTTGTTGGCGACGAGGTCTACAGCGTAAATGGCAACGTGGTCGGCGAGTGGAGTGATCTCGTTGATATGATCCAGGGGAGCGCAGGCACGCCGATGACATTCGAAGTCATGCGCGAGGGTTCTGTGGTCTCGCTGTCCATTACTCCTGATACGGTCGAGCGTGACGGCAAGGCGGTTGGTTTTATCGGCGCCAGTGTCGCCTCCGTGACCTATCCTGAAGAAATGCTGCGGCAGATCAGCCACCCGTTTTATTCAGCCTGGATCCCGGCACTCGAGAAAACCTGGGATGTCACGGTCTTCACGCTGGAATCGATCAAAAAGATGATTGTTGGCGCGATATCGCCCAAAAACCTGTCCGGTCCGATTACAATTGCCCAGGTTGCCAACGCCACCGCTGAAAGTGGTTTTGAAAGCTTTATCGGGTTTATTGCGCTCTTGAGTATCTCACTGGGTGTGATTAACCTGCTGCCCATTCCGGTCCTCGACGGTGGGCACCTGCTTTATTACTTTATTGAAGTGATCGCGGGTCGACCGGTTCCGGAGCGGGTCCAGGCCTGGGGATTACAGGCGGGTATGTTCCTGATTGTCAGTATTATGGTGCTGGCGTTTTATAATGACCTGACACGGCTGTAGATACAGCACCGGGTGACGTGATCCCGGCATAACAAATAAATCAATAAGAGATAGAAGTGGTTTCTCATTCCCAACCTGTATCCCGTCACTCCCGTGTGAATTTTCTGCGTGGTCTTCTTACCATCCCGGTCCTGCTGTTTTCCTTAAGCGCAAATGCGTTTGTTGTCAGTGACATTCGGGTCGAGGGTCTGCAGCGTATCTCTGCCGGCACCGTGTTTGGTGCGATTCCTTATAGTGTGGGTGACGACATCGGCAGCATCGAGATTCGCTCTATCATCAGCGCGCTGTTTGCGACCGAGTCCTTCGATGATGTACAGGTCGGCCGTGACGGTAATGTACTGGTCATCATCCTGCAGGAACGCCCGACGATCGATTCCATTGAATTTGATGGCAACAAGGCCATCAAGACAGAAGCACTGCTGGAAGGTCTGTCTGGTTCGGGGCTCTCCGAGGGCCAGATCTTCAAAAAAGTAACGCTGGAACACATCGCCTCTGATCTTGAGCGCCAGTATGTCAGCCAGGGACGTTACGACGCGCGGATTGATACGTCGGTTGATGAACTGCCGCGCAACCGTGTGGCGATCAAGGTTGATGTCTTCGAAGGAAACGTTTCGGGCATTCGCCATATCAACATCGTTGGTAATACTGTTTTTGACGACGCGACGCTGGGCGACCTGCTCGAGCTGCGCCTGCCGGGCTGGCTGTCCTGGTACACGAAAGATGACCAGTACAGCCGCGAGAAGCTGAAGGGTGACCTCGAGAAGATCGAGTCCTACTACCTCGACCGTGGTTACCTCAATTTTGAAATTGAATCGACCCAGGTCTCCATTGCGCCCAACATGGAAGATGTCTACATCACCATCAACGTGATTGAGGGTGACCAGTTTGAAGTCTCCGCCGTGGATGTCGCGGGTGAGTTGCGAGACATACCTGAGTCAACCATCCGTGCGCTGCTGATCACGCGTGAAGGGCAGATCTTCTCGCGCGAGCTGATGACAGCATCGGAAACGCGTATAGAAAGGGCGCTTGGCAACGCTGGCTACACGTTTGCGAGTGCCACGGGAGAGCCGGTTATTGATGAGAACGGCGAGACCGTTACCGTGCGTTACTTTGTTGATGCGGGTAAACGAGCCTACGTACGTCGCGTGAACTTCCAGGGCAACACCGTAACCCAGGATGAAGTGTTACGACGCGAGATGCGCCAGATGGAAGGCGGCTGGGCGTCAACAGCCTATATTGAAGGCTCCAAGATTCGACTGGAACGGCTTGGCTTCTTCAAGGAAGTCAACGTGGAGACACCGGCGGTACCCGGCACAGAAGACCAGATTGACGTGAACTACACGGTAGAAGAACAACCTTCAGGTTCAATCTCTGCAACGCTGGGGTTTGCTGAGGACATCGGGCTTATCCTTGGCCTTGCCTACCAGGAATCAAACGTATTCGGCACCGGCAACAGCGTTGGTGTCAGCGTCAATCGCAGTGACTTCCAGGAAGCACTGAACCTGTCTTTCTTCGATCCTTATTACACGGTTGATGGTGTGAGCCGCGGCTACAACATCTTCTTCCGGAAAAGCGATTTTGATGAGCGGAATATTGCGAGCTTCTCAACCGACGTGTACGGCGCCTCGGTAAACTTCGGCTACCCGATCAGTGAAATCTCGCGTATTAACTTTTCTGTCGGGTTTGAATCGACCGACATCAAGGAAGGGGTGATCCCGGCCCAGGAAATCTCAGAATTTATCGATAAGGAAGGCGATTCGTTTGACCTGGTCTCGCTGACTGCTGCCTACAGCATGTCTGCCCTGAACCGGGGACTACTGCCAACCGGTGGTCGCTCGCAGAACCTGTCCCTTGAGGTGACAGTGCCCGGCAGCGAGCTGGAATTCTTCCGTTTCAACTACTCCGGGCAGATCTTCTTCAACCTCTGGGATCCTTTTGTACTGCGCCTGCGCACCGACCTCGGCTACGGGGATGCTTACGGCGATACAGATACCTTCCCCTTCTATAAACACTTTTTTGCGGGCGGCATGGGCTCCGTCAGGGGTTATGAAAGCAACACCCTTGGCCCGCGTTCAACGCCGTCACCCCAGGATACTTTCCCTGAGCCTGATCCGATCGGTGGTAACGTCCTGATCGAATTCAGCGCTGAGATACTGTTCCCGCTGCCGTTTGTCGAGGATCAGCGCCAGCTCAAGTCAGCCTTCTTTATTGATGCCGGCAACGTATTCAACACCAACTGCCCTGATGTCAGCGTTTACTGCCTTGACCTGGATGAAGGCGAACTTCGTTACAGCGCAGGTATTGCCGTGACCTGGATCACCGGTTTTGCACCGATCAGTTTTGCGCTGGCGGTACCGTTCAACGAGAAGGACGGGGACGAATCCGAGAGCTTCCAGTTTGAGCTGGGTAGAACTTTTTAACCTTTCCGGGGTCTTGTAAGTGGGGCGAAGTTAACGCTGCCACCGGCTGTCAAATGTCATTGAATCATGCCGATGGATGTGTAAACATCCGCCCCCATCGCGATTTCGACCCCTGTTTTGAAATAGAAGGTCGAATAGAAAATCGAACAGAATTAATAACATAGATACACCCGAGGAGATGATTGTGCGAGTAAAACAAGGCGTTTTGGCTATCCTGGCCGCGAGCTTTCTGGCCGTGTCGTCAATTTCTGCCTTTGCCGAGGTAAAGATTGCAGTGGTTGATGTGCCACGTGCCGTATTGAACTCAGAACCAGGCAAGCGCGGATTGGCGCAGATCCAGGAAGAGTTCAAGGCAGAAGAAGAAGCCCTGCAGCAGGTCCAGAAGGATGCTACGGCACTGCTCGAGAAGCTCAAGAAAGATACTGAATTTATGAGCGACCAGGAATTCAACCAGCTGCTGGAACAGATCCAGGCCAAGAACAACGAGTTTGTCGGCCGTGGCCAGAACCTGCAGCGTGCGGTTGAAGAGCGTCGTCAGCGTCTGATCCAGGGTCTGAACCCGGCGGTCAGGGACGCTATTGAAGACCTGGTGCTGGCTGAAGACTACGACATCATCATGCCACGAGCGGTAGCTGTTTATACCGGTGAGCTGTACGACATCACGTTGAAGCTCACTGAGAAAATAAACGAACTCGACGCCAAGCAGTAGTAGTCCTCCCTTTGAAGCTGGGTGAAATAGCGCAGCAATTCCAACTCACCTGTGGTGGCGATGCTGATACCGAGATAACCGGCATCGCCTCCCTGCAGGACGCAGGTACCGGTCAGCTGACCTTCCTGTTTAATTCCGCCTACAAAGAACATCTCGCCACGACCGGCGCAGCAGCGGTTGTTGTGCGCGCAGATGATGCTGCCGACTGCCCCATTCCGCATCTGGTGGCAGACAACCCGAGGTTGGCCTGGGCGCATATTGCGACCCTGTTTGACCCGGCGCCGGTGGCGATGCCCTTTGTGCATCCCTCTGCCGTCATTGCAGATACCGCGCAGGTTGCAGCAGGCGTGGCAATTGGCGCAGGGGTTACCATCGCCACAGGGGCTGTCATCAAGACGGGTGCAGTGATCGGGGCAGGCTGTTTTATCGGTGACGGGGCGGTGGTTGGTGAACGTACCTGCCTCAATCCCAACGTGGTGTTGTATCACGCCGTAGAGCTTGGCGATAACTGTATTGTTCACGCAGGTTGTGTCATCGGCGCTGATGGTTTTGGCTTTGAGTTCGATGGTGCGACTGGCGACTACGTGAAGATCCCGCAGGTTTACGGTGTGCGTATTGGCAACAATGTTGAAATTGGCGCGGGTACCACCATCGACAGGGGTGCACTCAACGATACGACGCTGGGAGACCACTGTAAGCTGGATAACCAGGTGCAGGTAGGGCACGGCACCACGATTGGTCATCACACGGTGATATCGGGGTGTACTGCGATTGCTGGCAGCACGAAAATCGGCAGTTACTGCCTGATTGGTGGCGCGGTCGGAATCGTTGATAATATAGAGATTACTGATCAGGTGGAGATCACTGCCATGACACTCGTGAGCCAGTCTATTCACGAGAAAGGTCGATACTCGTCAGGCACGGGTCTTATGTCAGGTCGCGATTGGAAGCGCAGCGTTGTCGGCTTCAAGAAGCTCGACGATATCCTCAAACGGCTACGCCGCCTGGAATTGTCTGCGGACAAGAACTAGACGTCCGCACGGACACAACAAGAGATATTTCATGGAAGTAACCGAAATACAGAACTACCTGCCGCATCGTTATCCGTTCCTGCTGGTAGATCGTGTTATTGAGTTTGAAGCAGACAAGCGCATTGTGTGCATCAAGAACGTGACGATCAACGAACCCCAGTTCACCGGCCACTTCCCGATGACACCGGTGTTTCCCGGGGTACTGATCGTTGAGGCGCTTGCACAGGCTGCAGGTATCCTCGCCTTCCGTTCACGTGAGCGCACGCTGGACGACGGCTACATTTACTACCTCGCTGGCACGGATAAAACCAAGTTCAAACGCTCGGTGGTGCCCGGTGACCAGATCAGGCTTGAGGTGGAGATTGTTAACCTGCGCAGCCACTGGATGAAGGCCTCAGGCAAGGCCTATGTTGATGACAACCTCGCCTGCTCCTCCCTGCTGACCTGCGCGGAACAGAAAGTCAGCTGATCACGCCCGATGCAAGAGGAACCTTCCAGCCGTCCACTTACCATCGGCATGGTGGCGGGGGAGGCTTCGGGCGATAACCTCGGTGCACCGCTGGTGCGCGAAATCCTGAAACGCCACCCGCATGCCAACATCATGGGGGTAGGTGGCCCTGCCATGATCGCAGAAGGCTTTTCCAGCGATTACGATATCGAACGACTGTCTGTTAACGGATTTGTTGACCCGCTGATGCGCCTGCCTGATCTCATCAGGATGCTGTTCGGGTTGCGAGACAAGATGGTTGAGGCTGAGGTCGACTGTTTTGTCGGCATTGATTTCAATTTTTTCAATCTTCTGCTTGAAGGCCTCCTTAAAAAACGCGGCATCAAGACGGTGCACTATGTGTCGCCAACGGTCTGGGCCTGGCGCCGCGGACGACTGAACAAAATTAAGCGCAGCACGGACCTGATGATGACGCTGTATCCCTTTGAGGTTGATATCTACAGGGAACACGGCATCGGTGTGAGCTACGTTGGCCATCCCAAGGCAATTGAGATTGCGCCTGGGGATGGCGATGCAAGCAAGTCTGCTGCACGCGCTGAACTTGGTTTATCCGCTGATGAAACCGTGGTTGCAGTTCTGCCGGGCAGCAGGTCCCGCGAGGTTGAATACACCGGAGCAGATTTTCTTGATGCAGCAAGCCTGCTGGCTGATGTAGATGCATTTGTCATACCGGCCGCAAACGAGAGACGTAAGGCGCAGATAGAATCGATGCTTAACGCTTATCCGGAGACGCTGGCCGCAAAAGTGCGGGTAGTAACGGGTGAGTCGAAGCAGGTGATGGCTGCAGCAGACGTTGTTATGGTCAATTCCGGTACCGCCACACTCGAGGCCATGCTGCTGCGCCGACCGATGATTATGTCGTACCGTCTGGGGGCCGGGACTTATGCCATTGTGTCGCGGCTGGTGACCACCGACTGGTTTGCACTGCCGAACATCCTAGCTGGTCGTGAACTGGTAAAAGAATTTATTCAGCACGATGCTGAACCGGAGGCCATGGCGGCGGAAGTCAGGCGCCTGCTCAGCGCACCGGAAGGATCGGGCTATCCTGCTGAAACCTACGCCGAGATACATGCCAATCTCGCCGCAGGCGGTGTTGCCGGGCAGGCCGCTGCCGAGGCTGTGATCGGTGTCGCAACGGCCGCGGAGTGCTGAGCAGTGTACCGGCTGGAATATGTTGCAGGGCTTGATGAGGTTGGCAGGGGGCCGCTGGCTGGCGCCGTCTATGCTGCTGCCGTTGTCCTGAATCCTTTTGTTTCAATCGACGGGTTAAAAGACTCCAAGCAGCTTTCTGAGAAAAAACGCGTCGCGCTGGATAAAGAAATCCGCGACAAGGCGGTTTCCTGGTGTGTTGCCTATGCAGACGTCGCTGAGATTGATGACATCAATATCCTGCAGGCGAGTATGCTGGCGATGCAGCGCGCACTGGACGGGCTTACCGTAGACGTGGAGTTCGCCCTTGTAGATGGTAATCGAGTCCCGGACCTGCCGTGTCCTGCGGAATGGCTCATCAAAGGCGACGACAAGTCTGATGCCATCAAGGCCGCATCGATCATTGCCAAGGTGGCGCGAGACAACGAGATGACGCGCCTCGATGGCTTATACCCGCAATACGGGCTGGCAAAACACAAAGGCTATCCCACGAAAGAACACCTCGATGCGCTGGTGGCACATGGACCTTCACCGGTACACCGAATGTCTTTTGCACCCTGCCAGGTGCCAGGCAAACAAGTCGATTTACTCTAGCGCCCCGTCATCCCGACCGGGCTGGCGCACCAGCTTAGTCGAGGGATCTGATACTCGCGGCGATCATGCCGCAGAAGGAAACAGTCGAACTAACGCTCGTGATCCAACAACTGCTGCGCCGCGCTCTTCACCGTTTCCATATTCGCGTAACCGCCTTCAGCCAGCTTCTGCAAAAAGCTTCGCTGCCGCTGGTTGCGCAGATGTACTTCGATTCGGGCGTGCACCAGTTCGTGTGAGGGGGGCTTGGGCATGTAGTCTACCGCCCCTGCTTTGAAACCCATCTGTTCGTTATGTTTGTCATCCATGGAGGTAACGAAGATGACGGGAATGTCCGCGGTGAGCGGCATTTCCTTCAGCGCCATGCAGGTTTCGATACCCGTCATCTCGGGCATCATGTTATCCAGCAGAATGAGATCAGGGCGTTGCGTTCGCGCAACTTCGAGTGCTTTCGGCCCGGAGGTAGCAACCACCACGTCATAGGTGGGCTGCAGAATGCTTGTCATGATCCTTATGATGGTGACCTGGTCGTCGACAACGAGGATCAGGGGTTTTTCTCTCTGTTCCACTGTACCTTTCCTTCGTACTGTGTACTTGTAA
Source organism: Pseudomonadales bacterium (assembly GCA_963921285.3). GTDB lineage: Bacteria > Pseudomonadota > Gammaproteobacteria > Pseudomonadales > Azotimanducaceae > UBA9659. The sequence continues at coordinate 1,253,325 of CAWUFD020000015.1, read as the reverse complement.
ACAACGCACCGGCGCTGTGCGTAGAAGTCTGTGTAGACCTCGCCGCAAATGATAGCCTAATCCGCAGTTCCATTACACAAGTGCACCAGCCCTTACTGTTCTTTCGATATCACATGACTCAAAGCCCTTTTTCCCGTTCTGCCCCACTTAGGTTGCTCGCCCTCCTGGTGCTGCTGGCGGGTTGCAGCGACGGTGGTTCCCCCTACGAGGGATATGCCGCAAAACTGGCGAGGGTGCTGGATGAAGACGTTGCTGCTGCCGGTACAACAATGTCGCCGCTGACATTTCCGCGGGTGCGGGACAATCGAATCAGCTTTACCGAAAAAGGTATCGATCTACTGGATTTCCTGTCCCTCGGCGGCTGCGAACTGCAGGGACTGGTGGCGCTGCGTAACTCAGGCATGGGCCGCATGGCGCCAGCGTCGCAACAGCTCGTCTATGAACTGCAGTTCCTGTCCCTTGCAGAACGTTGCCTGGAAACACTGGACGCTGCGCTTGCCGCTGAGTTTGAAGTTGTGCTATTACAGAAGAAAGCAGAACTGCCGGCGCGAATCTTCCTGGCGACCCTGGCAGGTCCCGAGTTCAGGGAGTACTGGTCGACCACTGGATCATCCGATGGATCAGATGCAGGGCGGATCGCGGCTGCGATCAGTGCGATGAAACAGGACATGCAGGGCTGGCTTGCCGGTAACTATGAGGTGTCTTCAGGAAGACTGGAGGGGCAACTCGAAGTGATTCGAAGCGGTACCGGTGGCGCAGATGTTGCCGCCTGGTCTGCCCTTGCGACTGGCCTGCCCACGGCGACGACTATCCTCATGTCACGTCAGGCACGACGACCACTTTGTTTTGAAGGTATGAAAACAGATGCTGCGGATATTCTTCGAAATGTTGTCATGACAGAGTTTATCGGCGGAATTCAGCAGGATATTGCAAAAGCGCAGAAAACCACGATCGAAGTGTTGCCACTGGTCACTGAGATGGAGCAGATGCTGTACGCTGCAGAAACGCGCGCCTATCGCGACTGGCGTACGCGGCGTGACGCGGACCTCGGCGTGGGCGCGCAGGCGCTTGCTGAACACGTAGAAGCACTACAGCCCCTGATGCAACAGTGCGGCTTTATTCCGGCAACGGACCCGACCTGATGAAGTTGCCCTCGTCTCCCTGGAAGTACGTGGCAGCGCCGTGCTGGATAATGGCGGTAGTTGCTTCAGGTTCGCCGCGCCGGCGGAAATGATTTGCCGTCACTGGTAACAATACACGGCTTGTTTCACCGATCTCTGTCATCAACCGGCCACGCTCGGCGGTGATGCGCAACTCCTTGGGCTTCCGGCCGGCAAATCGATACGTCACTGGTTGATACACCCCGCTGACTGACGAAATCTGTTCGCGTGAAAGGGTGATGACCGGCGGTGGTCTTGGTGGCACAAACCCCTTAACGAGATCGTCTTCAATGACTCGCCTGATCCTGCGCAATGCACGATTGTTAAACGCGTTGATCACAACAAAATAGCCCCGTGCAAGTTGCGGCGAATAGGCGAGGTAAGTCAGGTATCCGTCTGCATCACCGCCATGGCCGATAAAGACAAAACCCTTGTGCGCGTAATGATAGAGTCCCAGGCCGTAACCCCACGGCAGCCCGCTTCTTGCCGCAAGCGTGGTTACCGGCGTTGCTAGCCGCGCGATCTCTGCTGGCGTGAAGAGCTGGCGTCCCTCGATTTTGCCGCGGTTGATCAGCATCTGGAGCACACGCGCCATTTCTATCGTGCGGATGTTAAGCCCGCCAAATGCTCGATATAGCGTATGCCAGTAAGGAATCTTCGTTGTACGATCTGAATCGTAACCGGTGATCAGCGAGGTTTTGACCGTATCGGTCCGGAAGTAGGTGGCACTCTCGAGCCCCATCGGCGCAAACACAAGTTGCTCCGCGAGTGTTTCAAACGTCTCGCCTGCGGTAATTTCAATAGCGTATGCCGCTACGCCTGCGCCGGAATTGGTGTAAGAAGAATGTAATCCAGGCTGCCAGCGAGTTGTTCTGGAGGCAGGGTCCACGGCAAGAGATGCCTGTAGCGATACCGGTTCATTAAAATCCCATTCCTTGCGACTCATGTCGCTCAGCCCGGCGCTGTGCTCGATCAACTGTGCAACGGTGACGTATGTGTCTGCAAAGGTGTTAGTGACAGGTACTTCTTCGAGAAAACTATGGAGTGGTGCATCGATATCCAGGAGCCCCGACCCGCGCAGCCTGAGCGCAGTCATACCAAGAAACATCTTCGAAACAGAGCCAAGGCGAACGTAATCATCGAGGCGCATCGGCTCCTGACGCTCATGATCGGAGACACCGAGGGCTTGCGCAGTGATAAGACCACTGCCGTCAACAATCAGCAGACCGACACCGGCGATGTCATTTTCCAGGCGGATCTTATCAACAGCCGCCCGCAGGCCGCTGTCAGCCTCTGCGGGTATAGCGCAGGCGATCAGTATTGTAATGAGTATGACCAGTCTCATCAGGTTGTAGACCGAGTTATGCATGGCCCAGTTTCACATCAGTATCTGTAGAAATAAACGCTCGCCCGTGGACTTGTACTGAAGCAGCTTGAATCGCAGCGCGTGTAACAAAAAGACCGGCGCTGCATCTAAGAAATCAATAACGCAACAAAAACAAGTCATCAAAGGAGGCAATCCCATGCCCGACTATGTCATGACGACGTTGGATTTTATGGCCACACTGTTTGTTCTGGTGATCGGCCTGTTTGTACTTTTCGTCATCGGTCTTGCGATACATGACCGAACCCAGAAAGCCGATGCGGTGCTGCATAACTATCCCGTCATAGGGCACATGCGCTATGTCCTGTCTGAACTCGGTGAGTTCTTTCGGCAGTACTTTTTTGCGATGGATCGTGAGGAGATGCCCTTTAACCGCGCCGAGCGTGAATGGGTATATCGTGCAGCTGACAACAAGGACAACACGGTTGCCTTTGGCTCCACCCGATACCTGCGTGAAGCCGGTACCTCAATTTTTGTGAACTGCCCTTATCCGACGCTGAATGAGGACGCAGCCGCAAGCCAGCCGCTTGAGATTGGACCTTATTCGAGGGAGCCCTTTCACGCGCGCTCAATTTTTAACATCTCCGGTATGAGCTTCGGCGCACTCTCTGCGCCAGCCGTAAAGGCACTGGCCAATGGCGCCCGCATGGCGGGCTGCTGGATGAATACAGGTGAAGGTGCGCTGTCGCCGCATCACCTTGCCGGTGGCTGTGACATCGTGTTCCAGATTGGTACAGCCAAGTACGGTGTTCGCAACACCGACGGCACACTCAGTGATGAGAAGCTCGCTGACGTGGCGAAAAACGAAAACGTGCGAATGTTCGAGATCAAACTGTCGCAGGGGGCCAAGCCAGGCAAGGGCGGCATCCTGCCCGGTGACAAGGTCACTGAAGAAATTGCGCTGGTAAGAGCGATCAACGTCGGAGAGGATTCGATATCCCCCAATCGTCATCCGGAAATCAACAGTAACGAGGATCTGCTCGACTTTATTCATCACGTCAGGGAGGTCACCGGGAAACCCACCGGGTTTAAATGTGTCATCGGTGCCTATGGCTGGCTGGAAAACCTGATGGAACTGATCAAGCAGCGTGGGATTGAGTCTGCGCCTGATTTCATCACGATTGACTCATCCGACGGCGGCACCGGCGCCGCCCCGATGCCTCTCATGGATAACGTGGGCATCCCCCTGAAAGAGTCGTTACCACTCGTGGCCGATATTCTTGCCAGCGCAGGGCTGAAGGACCGCATCAAGCTGGTTGCATCAGGCAAGCTGATCACACCAGCGGAAGTAGCCTGGGCGTTATGCGTCGGCGCCAACTTTGTGACCTCTGCACGTGGCTTCATGTTTTCGCTCGGCTGTATCCAGGCGCTGAAATGTAACAAGAACACCTGCCCGACCGGCATTACCACCCACAACCCAAGGCTGCAGAAGGGTCTCAACCCCGAGAACAAAGCGGCAAAAGTTGCCAACTATTGCATGAACCTGGTGCATGAAGTTGAAGTGCTGGCGCACAGCTGCGGTGTACCGGAGCCACGGCGACTGAAACGTTTCCATGTTCGGATCGTGCAGGAAGATGGTCGCTCGGTACCGCTGGATGAGCTTTACCCCCAACTCGCCTGACGCGGTTTCACTTCTTTACCGCGCGGACGTAAAGTGAGGTGATACGTCAAACGCGGTGAAGACCATTGAAGGCATACCTGCAGATAGACCTCAAGATAACCGACCTGCCGGGGTTCATGCAGTACGCGGAGCGTATCCCCGAACTGATTGGTAAACATGGCGGCAGGTATATTGTTCAGGGCGTGGTGCCTCAAACAGTTCAAGGTGATGACGCTATCCCCGAGCGCAGTGTCATCATCGAATTTCCTTCTACCGCAGATGCGGAGGCCTTCCTGGCCGAGCGTAAAACCACTGATCTTTACGACATCTGGCAGCGGACCACGCAGGCGCGGATATTGTTACTGGAGGGGTGTGCGTGAACCCGTCATCCCGACCGGGCTGGCGCACCAGCAACGCCGAGGGATCGCTCACTCGTGAGCCGGCGAAAGGAGGCACAACATGGGAGAACTGATCCAACTCACCGTCTCAGGCAAGTCCATGGACACCTACGTCTCCCGTCCCGAGACATCGCCCACCGCTGCCATCCTGGTCTGCATGCATGGCCCAGGTGTAGATGAATTCATCCGCGATATCTGCAAACGCCTGTCATCACTTGGTTATCTTGCCATCGCCCCCAACTTCTACCATCGCCTTGCAAGCGGCGTTGATGAACCATGGATGAAGATGGTTGATACAGAGGCGATAGAAGACATGCGCGCAGCCATAGACTTCCTCGCAGCAACCGGGACGTCAAAGATCGGCATTGTGGGTTTTTGCATGGGCGGACGCCTTGCTTATCTTGATCTTGCCCACGATGAGAGAATACGCACCGGGGTCATCTTCCATGGTGGCAATATCATGATGCAAAAAGACGAGGTGTTGTGTTCTCCACTCGAACAGTCGGAGTCGATCAGTGCGCCCATACTCGGCATATTCGGGGCAGACGACAGCAATCCCAGTCCGGCTGATATGGAGCAGATCTCTGCGCACCTGGAAAGCCTCGGCAAAGCCCACGAGTTTGAATCTTTCGCTGGTGCAGGTCATGCTTTCCTTAATTTCACCCGGCCGCATATGTTCAGGGAACAACAGGCGGCTCTCGCCTGGCAGCGTTGCGTCGATTGGCTTGAAGCGCAGTTGGGTTGAGGAGGACCAGACATGTTGAGAGTAAGACGCGCAAGCGAAGATGACCTGGATTACCTGGTTGAGTTTACGACCCGCCAGGTTCGAGAGGGCGAGGGTGCTATTAAAGGCCCGGATGTTGTGCAACTGGGCATCCGGCGCTCATTGCAGGATGAAAGCCTTGCGATGTATTGGGTGCTTATCGATGAAAACAATACACCTGTTGGTTCTGTGTCAGTGCTGAAAGCCTGGAGTGACTGGAACGCGGGGTACTACTGGTGGTTGCAGAGCATGTACATCGAACCGGATCATCGCGGTCAGGGTGGCATGGCGCTGCTCATCGACGCTGTGAAATCAGAAATGATGTACCAGGGCGGCCTGGAACTGCGGCTCTACGTGAATAAGGACAACGTGCAGGGCAAACAGGCTTACGAACGCTATCGCTTCAGGATGTCTGTGTATGAAGTGATGGTGCTGGATGAAGAGGGCTGAGGTAATCAGGCACACTTGTCTTCAACCGGTGCCATCAATGTGCCCGGCTGACTATACGGTGCAGCAAAAGTGAATGCGTCGACCGATGGACCGTTCGCTTCAAGGTATTCGAGCTTTGCCCTGGCCTCTTCGATGCTCGGCTCGTGACCAGCAGGTACCCACCAGAGCACAAGATAAAAATCCATTTTCTCGAACCATTCCTTGCGTCTTCTCATGATCTGCAGGTGATCGGTGTTGCGATAGGCAAACGCCACCAGGTCGTCGAGGCTTTCCCAGACGGAAAGGTTCACGGCGATATTCGGATCGTCATAGGCCTGTACGTCTGTTGCATCGTTGCCATCGCCGACGAGACGCCAGACGAAACCGGGTTGCGCCTCAGCGACGGCGTTAACGCGATCAAGATTGTTGACGAAATCGGCGTTAACCGGATCTTCAATCGGTTTTCTGAACCTCGCGATGTTCAGTTGTGCCAGGTGGTAGCGCGCCATTATTCACCCCGCGTGATTCGAAGGACTTTGCCACTGTCGCTGTCTGTGAGGAGATAGAGATTGCCGTCAGGTCCGGTCCTGACATCCCGAATACGCTCACCAAGTTCTGAGAAGAGGGGCTCCTCGGCAACCACCTTGCCGTCTTCCATGTCGAGTCGGCGCACTTCCATGTCAACGAGAGCGCCGACAAAGAGATCACCCTGCCATTCCGGGAACACGTCACCATCATAGTAGGCCAGCCCGGACGGGCCGATACTCGGAACCCAGTAGTGTAACGGGTCGGTGACACCGGGATATTGTGTCAAAGGGGAGACGTAGGCACCCGAGTAGTTTTCGCCGTAAGTAACTGCGGGCCAGCCGTAGTTTGCGCCAGGCATAATCAGGTTCAGCTCATCGCCGCCCTTGGGACCGTGCTCGTGAAGATAGATATCCCCGTTGCTGCTGTCGATGGCGAGGCCCTGCGGATTGCGATGACCGTAGGAATAGACTTTTGCATCGCCGCCACCATCAACAAAAGGATTGTCCTCGGGCACTGATCCATCACTGTTGATGCGGATGACTTTACCCAGGTGGCTCATCGTGTCCTGCGGGGCTTCGCGGTACTCAAAGCCATCACCAGTTGTCACCATCAGCGTACCGTCAGGCAGGAACAGCAGCTTGCCACCATAATGTTGCGGCGTGTCCTTTGTGGGTATGGCACTGTAGATGATCTCAGTGTCCGCAAAGCCGGTATCTGTCAGTCGAGCACGCATGATCGTCGTGCCATTTGCTTCAGGCGTCCCGCCAGCATAAGACAGGTAAACAAGACTGTTGTTTGAAAAGTCCGGGTCCGGAATGGCGTCGAAGTAACCACCCTGGCCTGCGACATAGGTTGGTGGGGTATCTGTCAGCGCTGCGCTGGTTTCACCTTCTGGTGTAACCCGGAACACTTCACCCTCGCGGGTCGAAACAAGGTAGTCGCCCCCTGGCAGGAAACCGATAGACCACGGGTAGTCAAAACCCTCGGCAACAACCTCCACTTTGTAGTCTGAAGCACTTGCGGTCATCGCCAGTGCCAGGAGAGTGAAGGCAAACAAACTTCTCATGTGGATTTTCCGGGATATGAAATGAAGGAACCATTATACTGCCCTCATCTATTCAAGGTACAAACACATGAAAGTTGTTGGTGGTTTTATTGTGGCCGTACTGGTCACGTATCTGTTCGGCGCAACCTTTATCAGCCAGGGGAACATTGCCGCCGTCATCGACATGGGATTTGACATCATCATGGCCCACCGGCTGGATGCGGTGGTACACGACATCACCCACATGTATGACCTCTATCTGCCGCTGGTGACAATTGGCCTCCTGATCGCGCTGAGCGTGGCAGGTGGGATTATTCGTTTTGTACCGAACCTTCGGTTGATCGGATACGTCTCTGCCGGGTTTGTCGGCATGATCGCCCTGCACGTCATCATGAAGGCAGTTCTGGGGCTTTCTGGTATCGCCCCAACCCGAGAGATTACCGGGCTGATTGCACAGGGTATTGCGGGTGGCCTGGGCGGTTATGCATTCCATCTTGTTTCTGCAAAAACCACGCAGGAAAGCGCCTGAAGCCCTAGCTGCCCCAATCCTCCAGCAGCTGACGTTCGGTGGCAGGGTCTGCGGGACTGCCGCTGATGTTCCCCATGACGTAGTCTTCGACGGTTGATGCAGCACCGGCCGTCGAATATTCATCTTCCTTCCGCTCAATTGCCCTTTCACTGACCACGGTCTGCCAGTCTGAACCTGCACGACAGGCGACGGCACGACGACCTTCGGCCACGTACTCGCGGCACCAGCCATCTGCGGTGTTGAACGTAACGATAAGTTCAACATCACCGTCGTTTGTTTCAACTGTGGTGCCCGATGCCGCATTGTTCAGCGCGTCAGCCAGTGTCATGGTGCTTTGTGTGGGTAGGAAGGTGATAGCGCCAACGATAAAAACTGCAACAGAGGCTGCAATGGCAGGCATCAGCCAAGTTCGGGTCGGTTCCTGCGCATCTATTTCAAGCGCTTGTTTTTCCAGAGCATGTTTTTCCAGCGTGTCGATGGTCTGCTGCGGGAGCGGTTCGTTCTCGATCTGTGATGCAAGTGCCTGAAGATCGTCATTGTCAGTCTTCAATACGTCGTAAACCGCGCGCAGGTCAGGATCCTGCAGCAGTCTTTCTTTCAGCTGGGCAGCTTCTTGATCATCCAGATCGCCGTCAATCAGGCGTGAAATGGCTATGGCATCGTCATCACTGATCATCGTTAAGGCCTCCTGTTAGCCTGCCGAGGGTGACACGTGCCCGGGCGATTCGACTCATGACGGTGCCGAGTGGCACATCCAGCGCAACCGATATCTCCTCGTAACTCATGCCTTCAATCGCAGCCATGGATAGCGCAATACGCTGGTCCTCGGACAGTCTTTCCATCGCTCTTGCGAGTCTCTGCAGCTTGTCCTGTCGGGCAAGGTCCTGTTCCGACTCGTTCAATGTGGAAAAGGTCGGTAACTCTGTATCGATCTCTTCGTTAAATTCCACGCCTGGCTTTCGGCCCCGACGACGCAGTTCGTCAATCCAGAGATTCTTGCAGACCCTGAACATCCATGGACGAGCTCCGTCAGCTGGAATGCCGCTTTTAAGGCAACGTTCAACAGCGGTCTGGACCAGGTCGTTGGTGTCGTCCACTGAACCAGTCAGTGAGTAGGTAAACTTCCTGAGCGTCGGTAACTCGTCTACAAGCATGTCGTGCAGCGCTTTTCCCGTTAATCTATCGTTGTTACTGCTCATCTAACGCCAGGATCACTCATTAATTCCGGAAAAATTTTGGAATAGCCTACTCGTCATGTCGTTACTGACTATCACAATACTCACCAGCGCTTCGACAATTCGATTCAGGCGAATGTTCCGTTAAATCATGCACGGCCTCAACAGTAAGTTCATCGCAGCATTGGCTGTTTTCTTCTGGCTCACGACGTCGACAGCGTTTCATGTCGCCGAAGCGGCGTTCGTGTTGTCCTCGGATGAGTTTGAGGATGAGTTTGAAGATGACCTTGAGGACGAAGTTGAGGATGAGATCGAGGACGAGTTTGAAGACCTGATCGAGGATGAACTCGAGGAGGAGTTTGAGGATGCCATCGAAGATGAGATCGAGGACGAGTTCGAGGATTCGATAGAAGATGAACTCGAGGACGAGCTGGAGGATTCAATCCAGGATGAGATCGAGGATGAGTTTGAAGACAGTATCGAGGATGAGCTTGAAGACGAACTTGAGGATTCAATCGAAGATGAAATTGAAGACGAGTTTGAAGATGCGATAGAGGACGAGCTGGAAGAGTCGATCGAAGACGAAATCGAGGATGAGTTCGAGGATTCGATAGAAGCCGAGATTGAGGACGAGTTCGAAGATGAGTTTGAGGAGTTCATTGAAGATGACCTTGAAGATGAGTTCGAAGACTTCATGGAGGATGAGATCGAAGATGAGTTTGAAGACGCAATAGAAGACGAAATCGAGGACGAGTTCGACGAAGAGATCGATGATGAGCTGGAAGACGGTTTTGATGACGAATTCGAAGATGAAATCGAGGATGCCTTTGATGAAGACAGGGAGTTTGACGACGAATTTGACGAGGAAGACTTTCAAGATGAGTTTGATGAAGACCTGGACGAACCAGGGTTTTCCTCGTCAGACCTGGAAGACGCTGAGGTAGAGGAATTACTCGACTCCATTGCCGAGAAAGCGGCAGAACTGGCCGAAGACCAGATTGATCTCGCCATGGACACCTTTACAGACGAAGAAGGTAGGCTGGCTTTTTCAGACGAGTGGATAGTACTTGCGACACCGGAAGCCCTGCTCGCACTGGAAGCCGAGGGCTACCTGATCAACGAAACCGAAGTGCTGGATGCGCTCGGTTACGTCATCGGCAGCATAGAGGCGCCGAGCTCGTTTGACCCCGCGCAGGTAAGACTTGCAGGCCTGGAGATGATTTCTTCGCCGGATGTAGTGATCGACAGAAACGTTATCTATCGGCCGGTAGCTGGTGCAACAGATGCTGGCGCGGCAGGTAAACCAGTTTTTGTGTCACCCAGGCATGCCATCGGCATGATCGACTCCAGTATTAACATTGCTCACCCGGTGTTTGATGAAGCTGATATCTCCCAGGCTGCATTCAACCCCGGTGCTTACGAACTGGGTGAGGCACACGGCACGGCAATTGCGTCGGTGATGGTGGGACGCTCGAGCGAGTTCACCGGTTACGCGCCTGGCGCCCGCTTGTTTAACGCAGCAGTCTTCTCTGAAGATCCAAACGGCAGTGAGTTCTCGACAGTAGTCGCCGTCACCCGGGCAATTAACTGGCTGCTGGGTCAGGACATCAGGATTATCAACATGTCCCTGACTGGCCCCCACAACGCGATTCTGGAAAGGGTTGTTGCCAATGCCTGTGATGATGGGGCGACCATCATTGCGGCGGCGGGGAACGCTGGTCCCCAGGCTGCACCCCTCTATCCTGCTGCGTATACATGCACCATTGCAGTCACTGCGGTGGATGACGCGAACCAGCCGTATTACAGAGCAGCGCAGGGCGCGTATATCGATTTTGCTGGACCCGGTGTCAGGGTCAGGCATGCGGCATTGTCCAGATTCAGTGAAGGAGGCTTCAGTGAAGGGACGGGCACGTCGTTTGCGGCGGCCTATGTCACTTCGCGCGTTGCGGGACTTGCAACGCTCGATCATGTCCGGGAGCAGTTGCAAGAGATATCTCAGGATCTTGGCGAGCCTGGTAAAGATCCCGTCTTCGGTTATGGACTGATCCGTAACCAATAGCCGTTCAGGCATTCCTCCTCAAAAATCGACCGTTCGTCGGCAAACCGGAATGAGGTTCTGATCGCAGCGTTACGCGCGACATCAAGCCACCGGTGAGGACCGAAAATGAAAAAACCACTTTCCATTAACCACATGGTGATCAGCGCCGCGCTGGCAGGTTTGCTTGTCACCAAGGCACCGATGATTCGGGCCGATGTGGAATCAGAATTCAACGAGTTCGTACGCGAGACGCAAACCGAGGAAAGCTTCTTCGATCTTGAAGAGTTGTATCGATTGCTGCAGGAATTCTTCGGCGATGACGATGAAGATGATGACGAAGACCTGGAGGACGATGACGGGGACTTTGATGACGAGGACTTTGATGAAGAGGACTTTGATGAAGAGGATGGGGATGAAGAGGACGATGATCCCGAAGACAATGAAAACGACGATGAAGATGAAGAAGACGACGAGGAATTAGACGACGAGAGTGACGAATCCGAACATGAAGACATGTGCGAGTTCACGCATGAGGATGACGACGAGCAAGATGAGGGCGACGACCTCGACGACGAGATGGAGGATGAGACGCTCGGCCTCGACGAAGATGAAGACGACCTCGACGATGAGGCCGAGTTGGATAACTGTGACTTCGATGACGAGAGTGACGACGAGAACGACGAAAACCAGGACGATGAAGACAACGAATGCGAAAACGGTGAAGACTGTGACGATGAGTCCTCATTCGGTGCACCCGACCAGGGTTTTGGATTTGTTAATACAAATCCGGTGGCAGACGCGACCGTATTCACGGTCCCCATCGAGCAGGCAAATGATGCTTCTAGATTCCTTACACAGGCGACGCTTGGTGCCAACTATCCCCTGATCACCCAGGTGGCCCACCAGGGCAAAGAAGCCTGGCTTGAGTCACAGTTGGCACAACCGCCGGGGCTGACCATGCCCTATGTGGAATACCTGATCAGCCCGTTTGAGGGCGAAGAAGAGTTAAGCGAAGCGCAGCTGGATTACCTGTTTGAGTTCCAGGGTGTGCCGGAGAGCTACTTTTCCTACTCCTGGTGGACGCAGGCAATGACGTCGCCTGACCTTGTCAGGCAGCGAGTTGCGACAGCACTTTCGGAGATATTCGTTATCTCACGCAACGTTGAGGAAATCGGTGAAAACCCGATCGCGCTGGCGGGTTTTTACGACATGCTGTTAACGCACAGTTTGGGTAATTTCCGTGACCTGCTGCTCGATGTGACCTTGAATCCAGCCATGGGCGTTTATCTCAGCCACTTTGAGAATGCCAAGGCGAACCCTGAGGCGGGTACCTATCCCGATGAGAATTACGCACGAGAAGTGATGCAACTCTTCAGTATTGGCCTGTACGAGCTTAATGCTGACGGCACACGCAAAGCAGATTCGAACGGTCAGCCGATCGCGACCTATAACAACGACACGATCCGTGAGTTCGCGAAAGTCTTTACCGGTCTCGGCAATGGCGGCGAAGAGTCTTCATTCAGTCAGGTGGATGATATTGGCGTCGACATGTATGTGCCGATGCGGATGTATCAGCAACAGCACGATACCGGCGAAAAGCGACTCTTAAATGGGGTGACCCTCCCCGGTGGGCAGGATGGTATGGCCGATATCAACGCCGCCATCGACAACCTGTTCAACCATCCGAATGTGGGCCCTTTCATTGGCCGATTGCTGATTCAGCGGCTGGTAACCTCAAACCCGAGCCCGGCGTACGTCGCACGTGTTACCGCTGCCTTTAATGGGGCAACTGGCTCGCCCCGCGGTGATATGAAAGCACTAGTAAGAGCAATTCTGCTGGACCCGGAGGCAGTCAGCGCGCCCGCTCTGGCAGCAGACAGCCAGGGCAAACTGCGCGAACCGATGTTGCGTGCGGTACATCTCGCCCGCGCATTTGATGCGACAAGCCATGACCGAACGTTTAACGACAATGGCGTGCTGTTATCAGAGACAACCAACCAGGTGATTTTTGGGTCACCCAGCGTATTCAATTTCTTCCAGCCTGGGTACGCGCCGCTGGGCGAAATCACCAATCGCGGCCTGGTTGCACCTGAGTTCCAGATCACCAGCGCAAGTTCGATTATCGGTGTGAAGAACTATCTCGCCTTTGCGACGAGTGAAGAGGGTCCTATCGAGATTGAAGGGGCTTCTTCAATCACACGACTCGACCTTACCGAAGAAGCCGCGATGACACCGGAAGTCTTACTTGACCGCCTCGATACGGTGCTTACCTACGGCACCATGACCCTCGGTACGCGCAATGCGATCAGCACTGCCATCGCAAACCTCGAAGGTGAAGAGAGAGTAAGAACCGCGATCTACCTGGTGATGATTTCACCCGATTACACCACTGCCATTTAAGAAAGGAGCGTGACCATGACGACATTTGATCCATCTCGAAGAAGTTTTCTCAGCAAAAGCGGCAAGGTGGCAGTGGCCACTACTGTCGGCCTTTCTCAGCTAGGCCTGCTCGGCAGGGCGAGTGCGCAGGAGGCTGGCGGCGGTTACCGGGCACTGGTCTGCATCCTTTTTGCTGGCGGTATCGATTCCTTCAATGTACTGGTACCAACCGACACAGCGGGTCACGCCGAGTACGCGAAAATCCGATCCGATCTCGCGTTGCCTGCTAGCAGCCTGTTACCGCTTACAAGTGCTGCGAGTGGTGGAAAGACACTCGGCCTGCACCCTGCGTTGACGGAACTGCAGTCCCTTTACAACGGCGGAAAGCTGGCTTTTGTCAGTAACGTTGGCACATTGGTTGAGCCGACAACAACAAGTGCACTGCAGAGCGGCTCCGCCAAATTGCCTCTTGGCCTCTATTCGCACAGCGACCAGATCAACCAGTGGCAGACCTCAGTGCCAGACAGCCGTAGCCTCGCAGGCTGGGGCGGCCGTCTTGCTGATCTGCTCATGCCAAGCAACAGCAACCAGGCCCTTTCCATGAGTCTCTCACTGTCGGGTGCAAACGTTTTCCAGACGGGTGCACGTACTGACTACTACGCCATGGTGCCAGGTGGAAACGGCGTCGTCTCATTGGAAGGTGGCGATGATCGGACCGGCGTGGTGAACACGATTTATCAGAACAGCTATCGCAACATTTTCCGCAGGGCTTACAAGAACCGTTTCAACCAGGCCCAGAGCGCTAACAAACAGCTGGGAGATGCGATCGCGGGTACGTCTGAGTTTTCGGCAACGTTTGGTAACGATGAGTTCTCGCAGGCAATGCGCATGGTGGCGAAGACCATTGCCGCCAACGCGCAGCTCGGTTCAGAAAGGCAGACGTTCTTTGTGAACTTTGGTGGCTGGGATCATCACGATGAGGTGATCAACTCAATGGCCGGCATGCTTGCCGCGGTGAACCAGGGGTTGGGTGCATTCCAGAAGGCGATGCAGGAGATCGGCATGGAAAACAACGTGACGACCTTCAGCACGTCGGACTTCGGGCGCACTCTCACGTCCAACGGTCGTGGCAGCGATCATGGCTGGGGTGGCAATCACTTTGTGATGGGTGGTGCGGTGAAAGGTGGGCAGGTATTTGGCACCTATCCTGACCTCTCGCTGGGCAACCCGCTCGACACTGGTCGTGGTGTGCTGATGCCGACTTTATCGACCGATGAGTACTTTGCTGATCTCGCATTATGGATGGGTGTACCGGCCGGGCGCCTGGGAGATGTTATCCCCAATATCAGCAGGTTCTACGATACCGTGGCAGGTAAGGCACCGGTTGGTATCTTCGGCTAGCCTTTGTTATCTAAGGTCTCCCAGGGTTAGTCCTGGGAGATTGCCTCATAGCGTGGTGTCGATGCTGTCAGCGTGAGATCAGTCGCCACTGGCGATTGTTCATCCAAGAATCAACCAGGGCGCTTATGCCGGTAGATTCAAATTTCCTGATCTCTTGTCCGAGCGAATCATTGAAAAGGTTGGGCAACATATTACGGTCGACCGCATGGTCGGCTTGATACATCTGCCAGATATCCACTTCCAGTTCACCTTGCAGCAATGTGAGGGTGTGGGTTGTTGCAGGAATCTGCCAGCAGTAGTCGCCGATTTTGATCCAGGCGTCCCACTCCGCTCGCTTTGTGATGTCGTCGTAGTAAACGAGATACGTGTTGCCGCGGAGACCACGCAATGCTTCGATGACATCACTTCTGGCAATGAGATCATCGAGGGGATGCGGCCGCGTTGATTGTATGATGCTACCATCGATGGGCTCGGATCCTAGTGCTTTGAACCGCTCGATGAGATCGTTCGTTGTTGTATCCGGTCGATACCTGTAACCCGGTGGTCGCAGTGACAGGGTGCCTGGCGCGGAGATATAGGTGTCGTCCGAATCAACCCACCTGTGGACTGCGGTATCGGCCCTGCCACAGTCCGGGCAGGGACTCATCCAGCCGGTGCGGTCGGTTATGGCAATGCCGCTGCGGTGTGCACGTTCCTCGACGCCGCTTCTGAACGCGGCGGCACCCGTCACGTCCCCGGCAAGTATCGAAGCCACCATTTCTTCCGGCTGTGATTGCGTCAAGTTTTCATCGTTCAGCCAGGTCGACAGCACGTTAACGGCAACCCACTGCTCGATTTCTCCATGGGAGAGCTCCTGGCGATCACACAGAAGGCATCGCCAGCCTTTCAGTTGTTGATTGACCAGTATTGACTGCCAATTGGCAGGGAGGGCTCCGCTTGCTGGCGGGCTTAGGATAGAGCTAAGCCGCAACCTAAGCGCCTCAAGAAGCTCGTTGGCCCAGGTGACTTGTTCGTGTGACGAGATACTAAAGTCGTTAAAGGAGCCTGCGCCCGCGAATACGTTGCCCATGTCGGGGTCGATCTGATTCTTATCGGCAAGTTCGATTCCCCGATGCGCCCAGGTGAGCCAGTTATCCTGATGTGCATGCCGCAACAGTGCCTCAAGCATGCTGAAAGCGAGGTGAGCCTGTTTAGCGCGTGTCCCGGGTTCAGGAGGCATGATTCAAAGGCGCATTTTCATATTGGGATTGAAAGATGAACTCCCCTCAGCACCCAGTGTGCTATCTCCTGGTTTTGTAGAGCTTATCCTCTGGATAACGTGTTTCCAGGAAAACACGATCCGCCTTTTTCATTTTCCGCACAACCAGGGAATAGGAGTTGTCGATCATCCGCTCGATCTCTCCCGCGGGCACCGTGCCATCCAGGATGATGGTGTTCCAGTGGTCCTTGTTCATGTGATAGCCCGGCACAACGCTGGGAAACACATCACGCAACATCTGTGCCTCGTTAGGATCGCATTTCAGGTTCATGTTTGGTGTGCCTGCATCATCGGCCAGCGTGGCGAACATCTTGCCCAGTACTTTGAATACGGCAACGTCCGGGCCAAACGGATAATCTTCAGCCGCTTCCGGCTTGGCTAACAGGTAGGTTCTGGCATTGTCCTCATTCATTGCGGGGCCATTCTTGATGAGATTCGTCATGACGAGCTTCGCGAACAAGCCGATCCATCTCCCGGCTGGTCAGGCTGTGAAGGAAAGCAGTCAGTTGACTGATTTCTTCTTCATCCAGCGTGAAAGGCAGCATACGCGGGTCCATGTCAGGGCTGTCGAACCCACCCTGCATGTAAAAATCGATGACCTCGCGAAGCGTACCCATGGAACCATCGTGCATATAAGGCGCGGTCAGGGCGACGTTGCGCAGGGAGGGGGTTCGATACCGCCAACGGTCAGCAGGGTCACCGGTGATTTCGTAGCGACCCAGGTCGTTGAAGACTTCACCCTCAAATTCTTCCTCCGTTTCAATCACAATCGTTTCGGAAAGCCTGACAACCCTGGTACCGTTTTTGGGCGACATGGTTCTTTCGTGGCCGATGCCGGTGTTGTGGAACGCCTCATCGGTGAAGAGGGCATATGAGTCGTTGATGGTATGGCAGGAAGCGCAGCCGTGACGGTTAAACAACGTGAAGCCCTTTTGCGCTGATTCAGATAACGCGTGCTGGTCTTTTTCAAAATACCAGGCGTCAAATGCGCTGTTCCCCGCAACAAGGGATCGCTGGTAGGCCGCCAGTGCGGAACCCAGCGTCTGGATATTGAGTTCCCCGTACACGGCTTCAAACTCCGACGCGTAATCTTCCAGCGTCGCAACCTTCTCCAGCACGTAGCCGATCGAGTGATTACCCATCTCCCGGTCTGAAAGCAGCGGGGACCACACCTGGGTTTCAAGGCTCATCTCCCTGCCGTCATGGAACAGGCTGGAGAGGTATCCAACGTTGAGGATCGTGGGTGCGTTGCGTTTTACAACGCGGCCTTCCAGACCGACGGAGGTTGCCAGCTCGTTCTGTGCGAACCCCTGCTCGGGAATGTGGCACATGGCGCAGGACAGTGTGTTGTTGACTGATAGTTTTCTTTCAAAAAAGAGCGCCTTGCCGAGGGCGACCGCTGCCGGGCTGTCCCCATGCTTGGATAGAGGCGTAACAGGGGGCAAGCCAAGGTCAGGGCGACCCTTCGCCGTGGCTGCAAACAGCACCAGCAGCAGCGCGCCCAGCGACCTTAACAGGTGGCTGGCGCGGCGATTTGAAAAGAGCTTTAACCTCATGATGACTGTGTTACGCTGGCTTCCGTTGCTCTTGCAAGGATAACAAAAATGAAAAAGTTCATTACCTTGATTGCGCTGTTGCTTGCAGCGAATCTAGCCTCTGCCGATGAAACCTGTATGTCGCCTTACATGGCAAAAATTGTCGGCCAGGAAGACTTCATCTATGTCTGGACGCTGGGTGTTGAAGGTGTTGGTGACGAGCAGGACAAGCTGGTGACCGTTGCCGTCAATCCAAACGATGAGAACTATGGCAAGGTAGTTGACAGTCTTTCTGTTGGAGGGAGAAACGAAGCACATCACTCTGGTTTCACCGATGATCGCCGCTACCTCTGGGCGAGTGGTCTCGATACCAGCAAGATTTTCATTTTTGATGTACATACCGATCCAGCGAAACCCAAACTCCACAAGACGATTGATAACTTTGTTGAGAAGTCAGGTGGCGTGGTAGGACCTCACACTTCTTATGCCTTGCCCGGTCGAATGTTGATTACCGGACTTTCTAACGACAAGGATCATGGTGGCATGACCGGCCTGGTTGAATACACCAACGCCGGTGACTATGTGGCCACCTACTGGATGCCGAAAGACGGCGATCTGCAAGGCGCAGAAAAAAGTGGAGAGATTGCTGACGGCTATGGTTATGACGTTCGTGCGTTGCCGCGTCGCAATGTGTTTATCACGTCATCCTTCACCGGCTGGAATAACTACATGATGAACATGGGCCAGATGATGGCGAGCCCTGAAGCCATGGCAGCATTCGGTAATACGGTCGTGATCTGGGACCTGCATACTCGCAAACCGAAGAAGGTGCTTGACGTACCAGGCGCACCACTCGAGATTCGATGCGCCTGGGGTCCGAACAACAACTACTGCTTTACCACCACCGCGCTGACCTCGAAGATCTGGCTGATCTACGAGGAAGATAATGACTGGCACGCGAAAGAAGTTGCCGATATTGGTGATGCGTCCAAGATTCCGCTGCCGGTTGACATCTCTATCGCATCTAATGACCAGCGTCTCTGGGTAGACACCTGGAACGATGGGCTGGTACGCCTGTTCGATATCTCAGATCCGCACAAACCGGTGCAGCTGTTCGAGGAGTCTATTGGGGAGCAGGTCAACATGGTTTCGCAGAGCTGGGATGGCAAGCGTGTTTACTTTACTTCTTCGCTGCTGGCGAACTGGGACAAGACACAGTCGACTGGCAAAGACCTGCAGTACATGAAGTTTTATGACTTTGACGGTGAAAAACTGACCCATAAGCACACCATTGATTTTGTTGGTCAGAAGCTCGGTTATCCTCACCAGATGCGATTTGGTGCCTATTCTCTGTACGGCCAGCGCGCACCATTTTCACCTGTACCGCAAAAAGGTCTTGCGCAGCTGCAGTGAAAGCCGCGCTAGCTCTACTGTTAATGTGCGGGGCAGCGATGGCCGCCCCGCATCACGAGACGCCCCAAAACCAGATTCTCGCACCCGGTTACGCAGAGCTGACCTTCGCGGCACCTGAAGCGGGTACCTATGTGCTGCCGCCACTCTGGACAGCGAAAGATGGCGCAGTGCTGGACACCGAAGGAAAGCAGCGGCGCCTGCATGAGTTCATGACGGGCAAGTTTACGCTCCTCAGCTTCATCTACACTTCATGCAGTGATGTGAATGGCTGTCCGCTCGCGAGCTATGTGCTGAACAAGGTGCAGGAACGCGTTGCAGGAGACGACGCACTAAAAGACTACGTTCAGCTGCTCTCGATCAGCTTTGATCGGATGAATGACTCGCCAGCACATCTGAAAACCTATGGTGCGAAATTCTCACGTGAGGCGGCGCCTGACTGGCAGTTTCTCACCACGGCATCAGATGCAGATCTCGATGAAATTCTCACCGGGTACGATCAGTTCATCATCGAGGATGTGGACGAGGCGGGGCAGAAGGTAGGCACACTCTCGCATGTGCTGCGGGTTTACTTGATTGATCATGAACAGGTGATCCGCAATATCTATTCGGTGTCTTTTCTGCACCCTGACATTATTATTAACGACATTAAGACTATTGTTGCCGACGCAACAGCACAGTCCCGGACGGAAACCTGAACAGGAGTTGTTATGAGCATTACACGAATCAAAACCAACAAGCGCATGAGCCAGGCCGTTGTACACGCTGGCGTTGTTTACCTGGCAGGGCAGGTGGCCCTGAACGCGGGTGGTGAAAGCATCACAAAGCAGACACAAGATATTCTCAGTGCGATTGATGGTTTGCTCGCTGAAGCGGGTTCCGATAAGTCCAAGCTGCTGTCAGCTACTATCTGGTTGTCTTCTATGGACGATTTCAACGAAATGAATGAAGTGTGGGATGCCTGGGTTGTGCCTGGTGAAACACCGGCGAGAGCCTGCGTGGAATCGCGTCTGGCTGCGCCCCAGTTCAACGTTGAGATAGGCGTTATTGCCGCCGTCTAACCACCCACCTGAAAGGGGTTGTCATGAGTATCCAGGATGAACTGATTCTCGAGCAGATACAGATCGGACCGATGCAGAACTTTGCCTACATCGTTGGCTCGAAGGCCACCCGTGAAGTGGCTGTTGTGGATCCGGCCTGGGATATCGACGGTCTGCTGAACATCATCGATGAGCGTGACTACAAGTTAACCGCTGCGCTGGTCACCCACTATCATCCTGATCATTGTGGTGGCAGCTTTGGTCAGAACAGCGTTGATGGCGTGGCCGAGTTATTGGCAAAAGAACCGGTCAAAATCTACACCAACAAGATTGAAGCTGACGGGTTGAAGAAGGTCACAGGTATCTCTGATAACGATATGGTTAAGGTTGACTCCGGTGACAAGCTCAACGTCGGTGACGTCGAAGTGGAGTTCCTGCATACGCCGGGCCACACACCTGGCTCTCAATGTTTTCGTATCAAACATACACTGGTGTCGGGAGATACGCTCTTCGTAGACAGTTGCGGCAGGGTAGACCTGCCAGGCAGTGATACTGAAGACATGTATCACTCGCTGCGCAAGCTGGCGAGTCTGCCGGATGACACCCTGCTGCTGCCAGGGCACAACTATTCATCTGTGCCGCACGCAACCATGGAACAGGCGAAGCAGATAAACACGTATCTGCGCATTAATGATATTGAGACCTGGAAGATGATGATGGGGTAGTTTTCGGCGGCGCCGAAAAAAACCGTTAAGAGTATCGCCAAATTGGCATCAAAAGCCGGCTGGGAAGAAGGTTTGATGATTCCATGAAAATAGTACTGACCGCACTGCTCATCTACTCGGGTATTGCCCTGTACCTATACGTTGCGCAGAGAAGCCTCCTCTATTTCCCGACGCCGCCTGTTAAACATCCCTTCATTGAAGAGTTCCTCGACATTGACGGCGAGTCTATCGTTGTTATCTCCGCCAATCCCGATGCCTCCAAAGCGTTGATCTATTTTGGCGGTAACGCCGAGGCCGTTGCCTATTCCATCCCGGATTTTCAGGGACTGCAGGACACCACCCTGTATATGGTTAACTACCGAGGCTATGGCGGCAGTTCGGGCTCACCGTCTGAGGCAGGGCTTTATGCGGATGCATTGGCGGTCTACGACGCGATTGCGCCGCGCCACTCCGAAGTCATGGCCATGGGGCGCTCCCTGGGTACAGGCGTGGCCACATGGCTCTCGGTGAATCGTGATATCAGTAAGCTGGTACTCATCACACCCTATGACAGTGTGCTGAATGTTGCCCAGCGGCGTTTCCCGATCTTTCCGGCAAAGATTATCCTGAAGGATGTATTCGATTCTTTGTCCCGGGCACAAGCGCTCACTGTGCCGATGTTGGTACTTGCAGCTGAAAACGACAATGTTATCCCGGTCAGGCATGCAGAAAATCTTGTTACGGCACTCGACAGTAACCTCACGGAATTTCATATACTGCCAGGCACGGGCCATAACAATATCTCGGCACATCCTGAGTACAGTAGGCAGCTGCTCGAATTTCTTAACAACTGAAGGGGAACATCATGGCGAGGAAAACCATCACGCAGGATGCGGTTTACGAGGTCTGTTATGTGTGTGATGCAGTTTTCTCACCGGATGGGGCTTCGGCTGCTTACGTGGTTGCCGAGGTGAAAGGAAAGGGGGACAAGGAAAGACAGGAGCTGTCCATCTGGCTGGTCGACATTGAATCCGGAGAAAGGCGTCGGCTGACGCTAGGCAAAGGCGGCAGCTATCATCCGCGGTTTTCAAAAGATGGCTCAAACCTCTACTTTCTCTCAACCCGCGAAAAGCTTCCGCAGATTTACTGTATGCCGGTAGCGGGCGGCGAAGCCGAGGCGGTAACGCAACTGCCCCAGGGTGCAGGTCCGTTTGAAATAACGCCCGATGGCAAGTCTATTGTGTTCGCAACACTGGCTTCACCGCCGGCCAAGCCATCAGATGATGATAATGTCCGAGTCTCGGCGCCCTGGTATCGTTTTGACCCTGTGCCGGGTTATCTCAAGGATGTGAAGCAGGCACTCTTTGTCATGCGTATCGGGCGCGAGCCGAAAGCCGTGACAGAAGCTGAGGGTTTGATCCTGAGCTTTGCGATATCGCCTGACTCAAAACGCGTGGTGCTGGCGCGGACTGCCGTACCCGGCCATGAATTTTTTGATGCCGATCTCGAACTTGTCACGCTGGGTCGTAAACCCCACAGCGAACACTTGCTGGCAAGCAATATCCCCTCCCAAATGTCCTGGTCGGAAGATGGCGCTTCGCTGGTTTACGTCACCAATGGAAAGGGGCTTGCCAGCCAGCAGGCTGTCTTTGTGTTACCGATCGGTGCGGACAAACCGCAGAACCGCACGAGTGCAACGGATATCATGATCGGCACTGCCATTCAGGCCCACAATCCTGCCCGTATCCAGGGCCGACAACGCATAGTGGATGGCAAGCTGTATACAACTGCCACGGTGGGTGGAGAGGCGAACCTTGTGCGGGTGTCACTGACCGGCCGCAAGCGGGTGACACCGATATCAGCAGGTCAGCGCATCACGTACCTGATGGATGAACGAGGCGGCAATATCCTGCATATCAGCCAGGATCCGCTGAACCCGCCGGCGCTCTGTATGACCAACATTGAGTCGGGCGACGAAAGAGTGATTGCGGACCACAACACAGTGTGGCGCGAAAAATACCTGCTGCCGGATGTTGAACGCGTTGTTGCCAAAAGTGAGCGAAAGGTTGAGATCGAAGGTTGGGTGCTTAAACCGAAAAGAGGCAGGGCACCTTACAGAACCATCCTTTCGATCCACGGCGGGCCACACGCTGGCTACGGTTATGCGTTTGCTTATGACTTCCTTGAACTGGTGGGTGAGGGATACGCGGTGGCGTTTATGAACCCTCGCGGTTCCACCGGCTACGGTGAAGCGTTTACACGCTCGATCCTGGGTGTATGGGGACATCCGGAACTCAAGGATTTTCATGCGTTCCTCGATGAGCTGGTTCGCCGCAAAATATCGCATCCGGACAAACTGGGTGTCACCGGTATTTCGGGCGGGGGTCACCTGTCTGGTTGGCTGATTGGGCACACTGACCGGTTCAAGGCTGCGGTGCCTGAGCAGGGTGTTTACAACATGCTGTCCATGTGGGGTACGTCTGATGCCGGTAAGGCGCTGATTGAAATCGAAATGGGCGGCCCGCTGCACAAGATACCGATGAAGTACTGGGAGCTCTCACCCATCGCCTATGCTCACAAATGCAAAACCCCGACACTGTTACTGCAGGGGGAAGATGACATCCGCTGCCCGATGGAACAGGCAGAACAGCTATATGCGGCGCTTGAACACCATGGCTGCGAGGTTGAGTTGATCCGCATGAAAAACTGCAACCACGGCGCGCAGGTTGGCGGGCGTACGCAGCTGCGCCGTTTTCGCATGGACGTCATGAAAGACTGGTTTGCGAGGCACATCAGGTAAGGCCATGGCGTTTTCGTTCACCTTTCATCACGACCTGAGACTTGTATACAAGCGCTGCTGGGATTCCTATGACGACGACGATTCAGCTGAGGCGCACCGCATCTGGGATGAAATCAACCAGGAGGGTGAGGTTGGTGTGTATAACGAGCTGTAGGATCTGCGCGATGTAACCAGTTACGGTGTCAGCATCGAGCAGATACACAAGCTGGCGGATCACTACGAACACATCTGGCGTGACAAGCCCGACAGCAAAAAAATGGCATACGTCGTGCCCACGGCGCTCGCGTTTGGTACCGGGCGCGTCTACAGTGCGATGATCAACACCACGGGCATCAACTTACACGTGTTCAGTGATATTGAGGAGGCGGCTGAGTGGTTGGCGTTGTCTTCCAAGGATTTGGAAATGGTGCTGGCAAGAGATCTGGCGCCCACCTACTCGAGCGAACTCTAACCAAGCATGTCATCTCGACCGAAGAGAGCGCCAGCGAACGCAGCGGAGAGATCTCAATCCTCGATTCTAGGAAACCTGGCTCGCTTCGCAGCGATCCCTAAATGGATCTGTTAAAAAGGCGCACTCCCCGGCGTCCTCGGAAACGGAATCGCATCCCGAATATTGTCCATTCCGGTGATGTACGTCAGCAATCGCTCAAACCCAAGCCCAAAACCGGCATGCGGCACGGTGCCATAACGACGTAAGTCCCTGTACCACCACAACTCTTCCTTCATCGCCTCGTCATGCATGCGGCTGTCCAGCACATCGAGTCGCTCCTCACGCTGGCTGCCACCAACAATCTCGCCAATACCCGGTGCCAGTACATCCATTGCCGCCACCGTCTTCTCGTCATCGTTGAGGCGCATGTAAAAAGCCTTTATCTCCGTCGGATAGTTCATTACGACAACGGGCCTGCCGACGTGCTTCTCCGTCAGGAAGCGTTCGTGCTCTGATTGCAGGTCCAGCCCCCATTCCACCGGGAACTCAAACTTCTCGCCGCTTGCCTTCAGGATGTCGATCGCTTCGGCATACTCCATGCGTTCAAACTTGTTATCGATGATGCTGCGCATGCGCTCGATCACCGTGTCATCAATCCGCTGCTGGAAGAATGCAATGTCATCCTCCGATGTGTCGAGAATGCGTTGCAGTACATTGGTCAGCAGGTCTTCAGCCAGGTCTGCGTTATCCGACAGGTCAGCAAAGGCGATCTCTGGTTCCACCATCCAGAATTCCGCCAGGTGCCGTGACGTGTTGGAGTTTTCGGCACGGAAGGTTGGTCCGAAGGTGTAACACTTTGTCATGGCCAGGCAGTACGCCTCGACGTTCAATTGCCCTGAAACGGTCAGGTAGGACTCGGCGCCAAAAAAGTCCTCACTGAAATCAACTTTGTTGTCCCGGATGGGCAGGTTCATCAGGTCCAGTGTGCTGACGTGGAACAGTTCACCCGCGCCCTCACAGTCGCTTGCCGTGATCAGCGGCGTATTAATCCAATGGAAGCCCCTGTCAAAAAAGTAGTTGTGAATCGCGTTTGCCAGGTTGGTACGCACCCGTGTCATCGCACCAAACGTGTTGGTGCGAGCCCTGAGGTGTGCAACTGTACGCAGGTACTCGAAGCTGTGACGTTTTTTCGCGATCGGATAGCTTTCAGGGTCGTCAACCCAGCCAATAACCTCAACCGCTGTCGCCTGGATTTCCACTGACTGCCCTTTGCCCTGCGATTCAACCAGTTCACCCGTAACGCGGACCGCGCAGCCGGTGGTGATTGGCAGGACTTCTGCCTCGTAGTTGGAGAGATCGCTTGGCACAACTGCCTGGATGGGGTCGAAATGGCTGCCATCGTGAATGGCGAGAAAACTGATACCGGCCTTTGAATCCCGTTTGCTGCGGATCCAGCCTTCCGCGGTCACTGTGGTGCCAACAGGGACCTTGCCCTTCAGCATGGATTCGATGGAACTTGGCGTCATTGTTGCTACCCGAATATGTACATCTGAAGGGTGCAATTATACGGCTTTCTCCCTGCCAAAACTGCGGGCAAGCGGATCAGTGGCGGTGAACCCTCACCGGCAGTTCGGCATAACCCTTGACGAAATTTGACGCGACTCGCACCGGTTCACCGGTGACTTCAACACGGCTGAAGCGCTTCTGGATCTCTTCCCAGATGGTGCGTAGCTGCATCTCAGCCAGGCGGTTACCCATGCATCGATGTATGCCGTAGCCGAATGAGAGGTGATGCCTCGCCTGTGGACGATCAATAATCAGCCGGTCAGGGTTTTCGATCACTTCCTCGTCCCGATTGCCCGATACATACCACATGATGACCTTATCGCCTTCCCTGATCTGCTGGCCCTGGAACTCAACATCGTGCTTGGCGATGCGGCGCATGTGGGAGAGCGGCGTCTGCCAGCGAATGATTTCGGGAACCATGTTCGGGATCAGCTCAATGTCGTTGCGAAGCTTGTCGTATTCCTCGGGGAACAGGTTCAGGCCATAAACGCCGCCGGAGATGGAGTTCCGGGTTGTGTCGTTGCCGCCGACGATCAGCAGGATCAGGTTGCCGAGATACTCCATAGGATCCATGTTCTGCGTTGCGGGGCTGTGCGCCATCATGGTGATCAAGTCGTAGTGTTCCGTTGGGTCCCAGTTAACGCGCTCGTTCCAGATGTCGGTGAACACCTGCAGGCATTCCATCAGCCCTTCACGACGGTCTTCGTCCGGTAATGTACCACCGGTTGCAACCGATGATGTGGCGAGGTCGGACCATTCCGTCAGCTTGTACCGGTTCTCGAACGGGAAATCGAAAATGGTTGCAAGCATCTGCGTGGTGAGTTCGATGGAAACCTTGTCCACCCAGTTGAAGTCTTCGTTTTCCGGTAGTTCATCAAGAATCCGGCCCGCACGCTCCCTGATGATAGGTTGCAGCTTTGCCAGATTGTTGGGGGCTACTACCCCCGTGACTGCCATACGCTGCTCATCGTGCTTGGGTGGATCCATCGAGATGAAATTGGGCGCCTGGAAATCAGGGCTGCGGTTACCGATGCTGACGCCGCCCTGGGATGAGAAATCGTGGTGGTTTTTGTCGATCGCCATGATGTCGTGGAATTTGGTGATCGACCAGAAGGGACCAAAGTTGCTCTCGGGGCAGTAATGTACCGGTGCTTCCCATCTTAGACGCTCAAAGTACGGCCAGAACGAATCGGTCTGGAAGAGCATGGGATCCGAAACGTTGATGTCCTCTATCGGGATGGAATATGGGTCGAGGTTAGTGGCTTCGCTCATGGGCCTGCCTTTTTATTCTTGAAAGTTGTTTTCTTGAAACGATACCTACATTGCCGTGACGGTGCTACCCAATACGCATGGGGCGATGTAGTCATGTAGTATTGATCTGCCTGGTTTTTAAGGACATATCGTTGGCGTTTGAGAATATTGAGTGGCGTGAACCTGTAGCTGGCCTGCGTTTTGAGCCGGAGCCGATTGTGGTCTCGACGAAAGATCAGGCAGACAAGCTTGGTGCCTGTGGGCTCGACCCTGCGGTGATGCAGGGCGACGTTGATCCTTCTTTCTATATTGGGCTCGCGATACGTGCCGGCATCCGCAATGGCATATCTGCTGAAGGCAACATCAACATGCTGACAAGGCTGATACAGCACAGGCCTGTACGGCTGGACGAGGAACTGACGTTCCAGGGGCGAATTGAAGCGGTAGAGGAAGTGCCGCGCGGTTTGGCGGTCTCGACAGATGCCTGGTTTGAGGATGCTGACGGTGAGCGGGTGATTTCTGCGCCGCGTCGTTCTCTCAAACCGGATCCTGCTAAGGCCAAGTCAGGCGCGGGTGAAAGACCGGCACCGGTGATTGGCGACAGCGCTAGCCTTGTGATGGGTGAAACCTACACCCTGACACCGGAGCGAGTGAAAGAATATTCAAGCGAAGGCAACGCAATTCACTACGAGATGGACGCTGCACAGAAAGCCGGTTTCCGGGCGCCGATCATCGGCGGTGGTATGGGCGTTCACTACCTTGTTGCCGCGATCAGACAGCAGTTCAACCCAAAGGTGCTGGATATGGAACTCTACTATCGAAGGCCGATATTCTGGGATGATACGTTTCAGGTTGGCGTGGAGGGTGAGGATGATCGCTGGTCAGCCATTGGCCTGGTCAGGGACGGCAAGATCCTGACTGAGGCGCGAATTAACGAGTTGAGCTAGGGGAGCAATATGGACGTCCGTACTTTGATGCATCAGGCGGTGGTGAATCACTCTTTCCGTGAATGTGTCGTTCATGGTGATCGTCGGCTGACATTTGCTGAAGCCTGGGAACGTGGCAAACGGCTCGCCAATGCATTGCTGGCACTGGGTTTACAACCAGGTGATCGCATCGGTGTTATTGAAGACAATTCCATTGAGGCGGCGGACTTTTTCCACGGCACGGCGATTGCCAACCTGGTGCGTGTGCCACTTTATCCACGAAACGGACGTGAAGCACATCATCATATGCTGAATCACACCGGTTGCCGGGCGGTGATGGCGAGCGGTGAATACCTGCATGAGGTGGAAGGTCTTGATGCTGAGGTTGAGTCCCTTGACCACATCATCGTTCGCGACACGGGCTACGAAGACTGGCTTGCATCCTTTCCTGACGACCTGCCCGATATAGATATCTCGCCGGATGATAACTTCATCATTCGCCATACCGGCGGCACCACGGGACCTTCAAAAGGTGTTGCCTACACACACAAGGCCTGGCTTGCCGCGGGTCGTGACTGGTTTTATACCTTTCCGCCGGTGGAGCCCGGCGACAAGTGCCTGCATCTCGGGCCAATTTCACATGGGTCCGGCTACCAGTACCTGCCAACGCTGCTTGCCGGTGGATGCAACGTGATGATGGATCACTTCGATGCAGAAGAGACACTCGATGTGATGGAAAAGGAACCGATTGCGTTCATGTTCATGGTCCCGACAATGGTGAACGCCGTTGTCAGGGACAATACAGCGCGTGGCCGCGACTTCTCAAAACTGAAATGCATCCTCGTCGGTGCGGCGCCCATCGCAGATGCCACCGCACTGGCAGCCCGCGATGTGTTTGGCGAAAGCGTGCTCTACCAGGGCTATGGCCAGACGGAAGTGCTGCCTGTTGCGATGATGGGCCCTGCCCAGTGGTTCGCCGAGGTTGAGGATTCAACCCCACTTCGTGCCTGCGGTCTGCCTTTACCCTTTGCACAGATCCAGATCTGGGATGAGGAAAACACTGAACTTCCCCGTGGCGAGATCGGTGAGATCGTCGCAAAATCAGACGGCCAGATGGTGGCCTTCTGGAACAACGAAGAGGCCACCGCCGAACGTATCATCAATGGCTGGGTAAAAACCGGCGACATGGGCCGTCTCGATGACAACGGTTATCTCTACATCGAAGACCGTGCTAACGACATGATCATCTCCGGCGGCTATAACATCTACCCGATGGAGCTCGAAAACGTCATCAGCGATCACCCTGAGATCATCGAAGTCGCCGTCTTCGGCGTCCCACACGAAAAGTGGGGCGAATCCCCATACGCCCACTGCGTTACCGGCGAGAACCCCACGGTCACCGAAGAAGAAATCATAGAACTCTGCGCAGACCGCCTCGGCTCATACAAAAAACCCTCAGGCGCCACCTTCACCACCGACCCCCTGCCTAAAAGCCCGGTCGGCAAAGTAAAACGCAAAACCCTCCGAGACCCCCACTGGGCCGGCCACGACCGCAAAGTCTCCGGCAGCTAACCAGCTAACAGGGACACACACATTCCATTCAGGGGACACACACTTCCTCCTGCGGACAACCCCGCACGTTGACCAAATTCAGGTTTGTAACAATACAGGTCAAAAAATTGGGGTCTTGTGTGGTATTGCCTCTTGGAAGGCTGGCTATTTACGAATAGTACGCAGGGGTGAACCGAGAAACCCTAACGAAACGTCATGGGAGTCCCCACAACTGACCAGCCGCGTTCCTTTGCGAATAACTGAAGTTCCTCGGCGTTGCCGTAAGCCCGTTGTGGTTCGCTGAATGAAGCAATCGCACTCGACCAGCGGCTTTGTGAATCATCTGTGTCGGGATTCCTGTAGTCCGATTCACATGCAGAGAGAATGTTCAGGTAATCCTGAACAGTGAAAGACAACTCGGGACGTGCTGTTGACAAGCCAGAATAAAGTGGTTTGATCGCTTGCTTAACAGTCCTTGTAGAATTGCGCCTCAATCGAATCTGACCAGATGCATCGTCGTAGTGCTGAAATGACTTAACTATCTTTGCTCGAACCGGATTGAGATCAACGTATGCCATAGCTGCGATGATGCCGTCCTCGCCAAGGATAGCGCCGGAGTGAAATCTACTTTCGAAGAAGTGTCCTGTGCAATCGTCTTCCTTATTGGCCCTGTAAGCGATCGGTTGCTTCAGGTATTTCATGAACATGGAAACCGATCCCAGGGTTTCCCTCGCGTGGTTCAGTTTCTCAGGGTCACTCAGAATCATGGAACGATGCAGGCTCAGCAGTGCCTGCTCATCATTCTCACCATGAGACCTGGGTGGGAACGCAGTTAACCACCTATCTGCAACCTCTTCATTGCTCCACCGATGGCATTCCTGGGGATCGTAGTACACGACCAGGTGAAAATGGTTGCTCATGATGGCGTACGCTTCCACAGCGATGGCGAAGGCGGGTGTTAGCTGCATTAACCTGTTTAAGATCCACCGTTTTCTATAGTCATAGTTCTTGCCGGTAAGTTTGTCTTTCCCGCACAGGAATGAACGTCGCACGCACCGCGAGATAAGGTGGTAGTGCAGCGGTGTGTTCGGATCGATAAGCAATGAACGTGGTGTTGCCATGAGGTGAATGCTAAAGCCAGGCGGCAGCATTCGTATTGAGATATCAGGTTGAAAAGGTGTGAGCTTTTTCCACAAAGATGTGGGTTGGGTTTTGTGTGTGTCCCTGGGGAAGGAGTGTGTGTCCTTAGGATTTTAGGCCTTTTTGGGAGAGGGAGTCGATGATGTGGGCGAGGGGGTCTTCGATGTTGTGGTGTTTGTTCCAGATTTGGGGGAAGAGGATGCCGTGGCCGTTGCGTTTATCGAACGGTTCTGTGTTGAACGGCATATCGTCGATGAGGTAGGCGTTGTCGTAGGCGAGGCGGTCCTTGTGGCGGGTGAAGATGAAATCGGTGAAGCTGTTGCCGAATTTTTCGTTTAACCACTCGTGCTTGCCCTGCACGCACCCTGGTGCATTTGTTGGGGCAGTCAGGAAAACGACGTGGCCGAGTCTACTGAGTTCTTCATACATGCTGTCGAACCACGGATAGGGAACAAGGTTTCCCCAGAAATCAGCTTCGTGCAGGTTTTCGTGCGTGAAAAACTCCATAGCGCTTTTGTCGATCAATGGTTCCGGGAATAGTGAGCCCGGGTGCTCTGCACGCCATCTTTTCAACACCTCGGCAGCGTCGTAGCCCTGGGTGGAAAGCGCCGCACCAATGAAATCGACACAGACGCCGTCCATATCGAGGTATATCTCAGCTTGTGATAATCAATTATCTCCGGGTAGTGACAGGGCTGCTAAAGGCATCGATAGCAGCAGGACAAACAGAATGGTATTTGAAGGGATTTGCAGGTTGAAATCCACTGCGCTGTGCAGCAGCAGCGAGCAGGTGCCGAGCATACACCCGAATCCGATACCCTTTAGGTATTGCGAACGCTTTAGAAGCAGTGTCTGTCCCCGCAACCCGGCAAAAAGAATCAGCAGCAGGCAGGCAATACCCGGCAACCCCAGTTCGACCATAAACTCGAGGTAATCGTTCTCTGCATGGGTGACCCGACGGGAAATGTCGTCGCCGCGGTATGCGGGAAACGCGATTTCGTAAGTCCCGGAGCCCGTGCCAACCAGGAAATGGTCTTTGAGCATGTTGAGGGTATAGGCGCTCACCTCGTCACGGGACTCCGTCGCAAGCGTCGTGTTCTGCACGCGCTCGGCCACCCGATCGACGCCGAAGTAGCTGCCGACCAGGAAAGCATCAATGATGAGAATGCTGGCAATGAGCACCATGGTCTTACGACTGAACTGCCTCGTGATCACCATAGCCGCACCGGAGGTCAGCAACACCGCAATGAAAAACGACATATTGCCACCACGTGATCTCGACAGTACCAGGCCCACCACCACAACGATAAGAATCAGTCGCAGCCTTGCCTGAGGTCCCGTGATCAACCCCAGGATGTTGGACAGCCAGGTTTCCTCTTCGGGCTTATCGGCCATCCGCGCGATCAGCAGTCCGATGCCGAGCCCAAGTACCATCTCCAGGTACCCGGCATAGTGGTTTCGATTAATGAAGCTGCCCCGTGCGGGTGGATTGTCCAGCACCAGCAGTTGGAATGTGCCCACCAGCGCCTGCAGCAGTCCAGTCACAACCACAACATAGATAACAACTTCAAAACGGCGCGGGTTACGCAGCAGGCAAATGGTGCTGAAGGCAAACGCCGTATAGCCAATGGTTTTTATGAGGTCCGATCTTGTTGAATAAAAATCGAACGATATCCCTGAGATGAGCTGGATGCCGATCCAGCCGGCCAGCAAACCCATGCCAGTCAGGAGCAATGTGGCTTCACGTGACAGCCTGTCACGGTCCCGGTAGATCAGCACCAGCGCGATACCGCAGGCAAGAAAGATACTGATGGGCCACGCCCAGTCCCGGTTACTGCCGAGCGGCCAAGGTGCAATCGCGAGTAACAGCAGGTAAAGCAGGAACAGGAACTGATCCGCCGGAGCGTGGTCCTGGCCTGAGGTTGACGTGGTGGTGTTGATGGCTGCGTTTACTCCGTGGTTATTAGGAGTATAAAAGGCCAACCGGTATCATGATACGTTTCTGCAGTAAGCCCGCTTCAGGCATGACACGTTCTTTCATTACGGTAGTCTGGTCGTCTCTCGCGACCGCGTTCATCGTGACGCTACTGGCGGGTATGTTCCTGCTGGCGCTGCCGAAGGTGTATCGCGCCACCGCGACGGTTGCCGGAACGGGCGACGCCGTCCTCTATATCCGTAGCGAAGCGTTCCTGTCTGGCGTCGTCAGTGAAAGCAACCTGCCGATCAACGAGCTGGAAACGTTCCAGGATGTGCTGCTCCGTCGCAAGGGCCCCGACGATAGGGTGGCGCGACTGATTGAAAACATGACGGTAGAGAAAGATCCGTTCGAAAGCTGGATCGATATCTCTATCGATGCACCCGATGCAGAGCTTGCTGCTGATGTTGCCAACGCCGTTGCACGACGCTACGTTCTGTCACGCGCGGAAGATGAAGACTCGAGTGAACTGGAACGCCAGGCGAGCCAGAACGTTACCGACGCAATTGCCGAACTGGAAGCGTTTAACAGTGAACATGGGGGGCGCGCAGCGCTCGAAGCAGCCCATGCAGAACAGTTAAGACAGCAGGCGGCGCTTGATGTAGAGCGACAGCACTTAGAGCAGCAGTTAGAAGCCAGGCGGGTTCATGTTGGCCAGGTGCAGGACGGTGATTTTGAATCGTTGATGGATGACCAGTCGTTTGCCATGGTGTTATCGCAGCGAAACCAAAAACAACTGAACTACGATCAGCTTCAAACCCGCTATGGCAAGCAGCACCAGAAGATGGTCGCCGCGGAGGCTGAACTGGCGACGGCCGAAACCATGTTGCGTACCCAGGCGATGGTTTCATCCAAACGACTCACGCAGGAAATCAAGCGCATACAAACACAGCAGCGCGATCTCGAATTACGGGTGTCATCACTTGAGGAAATGAAAGCGGGCAGCGCGAATCGTCTTAAGACACTTAACGACCTCGAACAAGCCGTCCAGGAAGCAAAGACAGAATTCGACTCGGTGACACAGCAGCTTTCTGCAGAAAGTTACGCCAAGGCGATCGTGCCGAGGGATCTCATCAGCACACAGCTGTTATGGATGCTCGCGGGTGTGTTTGGCGTCACGACGGTCCTTGTTAGTGTAATCCTCGTGTTCCGCAGTTCACTTGGTCAGCCTGCGTGATCGTGAAACTTATCCTCTCGCTGATCCTTGCGGGTGCCATGGCGCAGACCGCGCTGCTCGGTGTCTCGAACCTCTACATCATGCAGGCGCAACGTGCGCTGGAAGGTGATCGTGTGACACAAACCGATGTCGAAGTCGCGGACGCGTTTTATTCAAGGGCGACGGCACTCGATCCGGTAAACCCGGCACCCAGGCGCTGGGCGGTTCAGCTTGCGATGCAGCAGGCCCGCAGCGACGTCGAGCTTCGAGAGGCCCTGGATCTGCTTAGAGCTCTGCTTGAAGAACAACCACATAGCGCTACCCTGTGGGCACAGTTGTTTGTATTGAAGTTGGACCTCTCTGAAGCAGATGAGGAACGTAGTGCCGCACTTGCGCGGGTCAACGAAACTGGCCCGTTTGACCCGGTGGCGCGGTTTTATCTCATCGAAGCTGGCACAGCCAGGTGGCTGCGTCTCAGCAGGCAGGAGCGCGAGGTCATGCTCGACTATGCAGCGCTCGCACTGTCTTCTGCGGCCCAGTTCAAAGCCGGGGAAGTGGCTAACCTATTGAGAAAAAGGGGTTTTTCACGTGTCATCTGCGCGCGTTTCCCGGCAGGCAATCGCCACTGCCCCCCGATAGATGCCTAGTGGGGTTCCCGCCCGGGCAAGCCCACAGACCGCCCGTCGACGGGGTTTTGCCGATGGAACACCTGACTCTGTAAAATACGACAAACCGTAACTGTACCGGGCATCCACGTGATCCGAACGCTTGCTTCCATATTCCTGCTGACCCTCGCTGCACAGGTCCAGGCTGCTGCCTTGATTGAAAGGCACGCCACGATTGTCGCCGCGCAGCAGGCATCCGCCAGCGGCTCGCTGCTGGCCTTCGTGAAAAATGGCCTCGAAACCGAGCCGGACGCAGCCGAAGACATTATTAGTGCGGCCGTGGTGGCTTCACCGGGTACACTCGAAGAGATTGTCCGTACCGCACTGCGTGCTGGCGCAACGCCTGCGCAGGTGGCCAAGCAGTGCCAGACCAGTCTGACTTCAGCGGGTATTGAAAATCTTGTTACAACGGCGCTCGAAGAAAAAGCAGACCCAGAACCCATTATGCGCGCCTGCCTTGAAGCGATGCCGGAAGGTGCCCGTTATGAACTGGTCACGGCAGCACTGCGTTCAGTTGATGCAACCTCTTACGAGGCGGTGATTGTTGCGGCCTATGAAGCCATGCAGATTCACTCGCTTCAGGCCTATAACTCTTTTGTTGCCAGCGTGCTGGCCGCAGAGATGGATCTCGCCGGTGACGACGGTTTTTCAATTGAGATTGAAACCGAACTTACCCAGCAGTTGCTGGATTCAACCGTCGGTACCGTTGGTGAATCGGTTCCAGCGTCACCTCCAGAAGAGACACTCACCGGTAATGGCGGACCTGACAGTAACGTCGTCGAACCACCATCAAGCCCGAGCTGAATCGTTAGTCACGCGCCAGCTGTCCTGAAAAGAAGGCAGCTATTTCCCTGTTAAAACCCTCCGGTGCCTCGGCGTTCACCGCGTGACCTGCTGGCAGGTTCACAACCTCAAGTGAGGGGATGTTCTGCATCGCAAAGGCTTTGAACGGTTCAAAGCGTTTTTCCTTTTCTCCGCATAGCAGCAGGACCGGCACCTGGTTTTTATCGATGACGTCACGTACGGAAGAGTGACCATTTGTATAGACGATAGTTCGCGCCACACCGCCGGGGTCCAGCCGCGCACAGTCCTCAATCAATTCCTCGTAAACATGTGTGGGCAAGCGCTTCGCATGTTTTGGGTGAACGGGAATCTCTTCGATCGCGGCGATGCCGCCTGCTTCATACCGTTCGATAACCTTGTCAGCATTGTCTCGAAACTGCGTTGTCTGGGCAGCCTCTGCAAGTGAAGAGGTGGAATTCGTGATCGCCTGCGCAATAACCCTCTCGGGGTGTGCCAGGCAGTAACGCATCGTCAGTCCCGAGCCGAGTGAATATCCCAGCACCAGCCATTGATCCACGCCGAGCGCACCGCGGATCGACTCAAACACACCAACGTAGTAGTCCGGCAGGTAACAGTTCACATCACGAGGCGCAGGAGACCGCCCGTGGCCAAATAATTCAACAACGACCGGTGATGAAAATGACTTCAAGGCATCAAGATTGTCCCGCCACTGCGCCCGGGATGACAGGATGCCGTGCACCATCAGGAGAGGCGGGCCGTCGCCTTCGTGTACTTCGTAGTATGGCAGCAGCATGATCCGCGCAGCATCCCGGAAATCCCGGTCATAGTCAAAATACTGATCTGAACCTGGGAGCTACTGGCAGTGTCAGGAGGAGGTTGGGTCTTTGCGCCAGATAGCGATGATGCTCTTGCCCAGCTTGTGAAGCGTGAGGACATCGGTCAGTCGGGATACGGGCACCATCAACCTGTCCCAGAACCTGACTCGCCTGGGCGTGGGCTCGCTGCGCATTAACCTGCTGCCGAGGGATGCCAGCACGCCGACGCTATCCAGGTACTCTATACCAACCAGCGTTGTGCCAGCCGGTGAAATGGCCGTGATGGTCTCCCTGTTGTAACGCCTGTGGTGCCCGATGGCCTTGTCAAAGTCGCTGTAGAGCCACTGGTGAGCCGGTGAGAGTGTCACCAGGTGCCCGCCAGGATTAAGGAGTGATGCGGCCCGCTGAAGTTCTTCTGCGTCAGCCTCTATATGTTCGAGAACGTCGATATATAGCAGTGTGTCGAATGAACCTGATATGACCGCGGTTGTGCCGACCGTGACCTCGAGATCTTGTGATGCTCGGATATGGCTGGCGAGATCAGCGTCCGGTTCAAGTGCATGCCAGTGTTTGATTTGATTTGAGCTGAACAGCCCCCGCGTCCCGCCCATCCCGGCGCCAACTTCCAGCACCTGTCCTCTTACATAAGGTGCGAGGCGATGAGACCAGTAACGTTTCCAATTGACCGCGTCCTTGAAAACTCCCAGCTCGGTACCGGGGTATGCGTTTTTCATGCACGGCAGTCTAGTAGCACAGCTGGCGCGGGTCCAACTTGAATTGACGACAGGCCTTGGAATAATGATGGCATGAAGCCTGATGCTCCAACGACCTCAACTTGATCGCAATCCGCGCAGTTATCGCGCTGTTGCTGGCGCTCTTGTTTGCTGTCACCGGCTACAACCTTTTTGCCGCGGAGTCGCTTGGCCACGACTATACCTATTTCCTCCCGCGGCTCGTGTACGGCTACTTCTGGTTGCAGGAGAACGGAATGTTCGTTGTGCCCTGGTTTACACCAGCGTTCTGCGGCGGGTTACCGTTCTATGCGGACCCACAGGTGATGTATTACTCCCTGCCGCAGGTGCTGACTGCGCTGTTCGGTCCGATCCTGGGATTACAGATCTCCTACATCCTGTTTGGCGCGGTCGGTGCCGGTGGCATGTACCTCTTGCTGCGCAACAGTTTCAACGTAGGGTCGAGCCTCGCGATTATTGGTGCGGCGTTATTTGCGTTTAATGAGTTTTACCTTTTCCGCATGCTCGCCGGGCACCTGACCTACCACGTGTTTCCGCTCACACCGGTGATCGCACTGCTGATGACAACTGCCGCAAATCGAGCAGCCCTGCGTGTGCCGCTGATCGCTGCAGCTGGGCTGGCTATCGCGTACATTGTTCACGGCGGCGCGCTGAATTTTCTTGTGCCAATGATGCTGTCGGTCGCCATGCTGGTGCTTTTGTACCTGCTCCGAAACCCTGCGGCAGCGCGGCCCCTGATCGTTGTTTTCTGCCTGGCCAGCCTGCTTGGCTTTTTGATGTCTGCCTCAAAACTGTCGGCGGGGTACGCGTTCGTGCGCTGGTTTCCACGGGACGGCCTGCCACTGGCCGTGTTCTCTGATTTTCCTGAAATGTTGTTTTCGGTGTTTAAGCTGCTGTTTATGAATCCGCTGATCCAGTTGCGCGAGATAGAAATGAACTATGTGGTTCAGGCGCAGGAACTTCGTTTCGGCGTTTCGGTTATTCCGCTCGTGCTGCTGGCTTTCGGTGCACTTTCACTGCCAAGGTTATCCAGGTTGATGACACCATGGCGGTGGTGTTGTGTCGTCATGTTGGGGCTCGCGTTTTTCCTGCCTATGTTGTTAACGGTATCGCTCCCCGGTTTGGAAGCATTCCTGAAACAGCTACCTTACTTTCGAGAGATGAGCCTCGCGATACGCTGGCTGGCGCTGCTGATCGCACCTGTCATTGTGATCACGGTCGTGTTGGCGAGTGAAGCGTTACGTGAGATTGAGCAGCCCGGCAGGGCGCTCACCGTTGAAGCGCTGTTGCTGGCGGGTTCGGGTATCGTTCTGGCCGCGACGTTAATCTACACAGATCCAGGTGTGGAGCGAGGATATGAACCGGACAGACTGCTCGCAGCACATGCAGCGGTAGCTACCGGGGCAGCACCACCGCCGGTGCAGCGGGTTGTGGATGTTGAGGCAAAAACCTTCCTTGGTGTGGATGACGTGTTTGTCGACGGTGCATCTTCCCAGATTTGTTACCAGCCTCTGTTTGGTTATGGTCTTGATAAATATCCATTGGGATCGTTGCGTGAGGGGGCTGCGCTGTCAGTGACGCAGGACAGGCTGAACGTCAAAAATCCCGCATGTTACCTGTACCCGGACGCAAATCAGTGTGCACCGGGTGATCACTTCGATATTCAACAGCGAGACAGTGCGGCAGCCTTTCTTGCTAACAGGCCATTTGAGTGGCAACAGCCGGCAGTCCAGGTGCTGGCCAACTACGTCAGCCTGGTCACTTTCGTACTGGTTGTTCTGTTGCTGGCGATACAACCCTTGAGCCTGATCAGGCGTCCTTGATGAAACTTGCCCAGTAAGACGCCGTCTTTTGCATCATGTCCGTCTTCTGGGCAAAGCCTTCCCTGAACTCGGGGTGCGTGAAGATGTAAAAGATGTTCTGCTGAATAGCGTGCAGGACCATATCCCCCACGCGCGCCGGATCGATCATCGAATTGAGTGCACCCTGTACCATCGCCTTCTGTTCATCTTCAAGATATTCACTCGTTTCCGGACGGAATGTTGAATCAGTCGCGGTTTCCAGCGTCTCCGGGCGGTTGCGCTCAGACGAGTAGATTGAGGTGTCAACAAAGCCGGGGCAGAGCACCGATACGCCGATGTTGAAATGCTGCAGGTCGAGTTGCATGGCTTCTGACATGCCAACCACAGCAAACTTCGACGTGTTGTAGACGCTCATGTTGGGTGTGCCCGAGATTCCTGCCAGCGAGGCGGTGTTGACGATATGGCCACCTTCGCCATGTTCCCGGATCCGGTTGGTGAACACCTGTACCCCATTGATCACGCCATCGAGGTTGACGCCCATCACCCAATCCCAGTCCTGGTAGGTGGTGTCGACGATGTTGTTATAGACAGCTACACCAGCGTTATTGCAAAGCACATGCACCTTATCAAAGGCGGCTTCGGTTTCTTTTGCCGCTTCTTCCATCGCTTCACGATCCGTTACGTCGACCTTGATGGTGATGATGTCTGCGTTTGACTCCGCAAACGACTCTGCGGCAGCAGCCAGTGCGTCCTCCTGGACGTCCGCAATGGCAACCTTCATGCCTGCGCTCGCGAGTGAGCGCGCCATGGCAAGCCCGATACCGCTTGCGCCGCCTGTGACAAAGGCCACCTTGCCTGCAACATCTTTCATCCAAATCTCCAATCTTCGTTTGCGCGATCCTACAAAAACCATGATACGTTAAGCGCTGAGGGAGGCCTATATGATCATCAAATCCGATTACTCAATCGACAGTGCAACCGCACCTTACAAGGTGCTGCTGCGTAACAAGCACCTGACCGATGCAGACCACATGTCCTTTGAAGACACCGTGCTGTTTGTCCATGGTGCCACGTACGGGTCAACACACACGTTCGACTACGCGATTGATGGTGAGTCTTGGATGGATCGGATGGCGCTGGAAGGGTTTGATACCTGGTGTATTGACCTGCTGGGCTACGGCGAGTCCGATCGCCCGGATGAGTTACGAGCGGCTCCCGAGGATAATGACCCCATTGTTGATACTGCGCATGCGGTGCAGGAAGTGAAAAACGCGGTCGATTTCATTTGTGAACATCGCGGCATCACGCACCTTAACCTGATTGGTTACAGCTGGGGCACCGCGATTGCGGGCACGTTTGCCGGTGAACATCCTGCGCTGGTGGATCGCCTCGTTTTGAGTGGTGCGTTATGGGTAAAGCAGGGTAACCAGGCTCGCGCTATTACCGCTTCACCAGGCGCTTACCGCACCGTTGACGCTGAGTCCGCACTCACCCGCTGGTCGGTAGGTATGGATGAAGCAAAGATGGCAGAGATCGTTTCCATGGAGCAACGCCGGCAGTGGTGCGAAGACACCATCATGTCAGACGAGGAGGCTTTAAGTTTCGATCCGCCGCAAATGAAAGCGCCAACCGGTGTGATGAAAGACTTCATGCATTACTCATCGACCGGAGAAGACTGGTATGACCCGGGCAAGATCACCGCGCCAACGCTGGTGGTTGTCGGTGAGTTTGATATGGAAACCACGCCGGAGCAGTGCCGGGAGGTCTTCTCCAGACTGACCAGTTCACCGGAAAAACGCATGACGATTATCGGCAACGGTACCCACTCACTGCTGCTCGAAAATCATCGAAGGGAACTGGGGCAGGTTGTCTCCCGCTTTCTGACCAGCAAGCCTTAGAGGCTCACGGTACCGTCGATCAGGCCGACAGCCGTTCGGTTGACCGGGTTAACCAGGCCTCGTCATTGCCGGAAAGCATCGGGCGCAGTTTTTCCCTGACTTCATCGTGGTAGTTATCGAGCCACGCAATCTCATCTTCTGTCATGAGGCTGGTATCCACCAGGCGCAGGTCAAAAGGCGCAAACGTAATGGTTTCAAAGCACAGCATCCCGTCATCACGTTCTTTAACGATGACAAGATTTTCGCATCGGATACCAAAACAGTCTTCCTGGTAGTAGCCCGGTTCATTGGAGATCACCATGCCGGGTAACAGTTCCTGCTGCGGGCCGGATTTGCTGATGCGTTGGGGGCCCTCGTGTACGGAAAGGAATGCGCCAACCCCATGACCGGTGCCATGGTCGTAGTCGAGTCCTTCCTGCCAAAGGAACTGTCTTGCCAGCGCATCAAGCTGAACACCTGATGTGCCTTTTGGGAAGACGGCTCGTGCGAGCGCAATATGTCCTTTGAGCACCAGCGTAAACATCCGCCGATGCTCCTCGGTTGGCTCACCAATCACCACGGTGCGGGTAATGTCCGTGGTGCCGTCGGAATACTGGCCACCTGAGTCAACCAGGTACAGGTTGTTCTTCTCCAGCATGGCGGGCTCGCCATTCATATGGTTGTAGTGACACAGCGCACCGTTGGCGCCGGCTGCTGAAATCGTGTCAAAAGACAGGTCATGGATATCCGAGAGCTCCATACGAAATGATTCGAGCTGATCGGCCAGTTGACCTTCATCGTAAAGCCGGCCGTCTGCCACTTCACTTTCAATCCAGGCAAGGTAACGCGACACCGCTGAACCGTCCCGCACGTGGCAGTTGCGGATACCGTTCAACTCGGTTTCGTTTTTCTGCGCCTTCGGGATGATGACAGGGTCGGTACCTGCTACCAGTTCTGCGCCGGCCTCACGGCAACGCAACTGGCTCCAGGCGTTGGTCATGTTCGGGTCAGCAAGCACCTTCTTGTCATCAAGTGATTCCAACGCAGACAAAAGGTCTTCAGCATCCTGCACGCTGACACCCTCGCCAACGTGGATGGAGAAGTCATTGGGCAGCTTGCGCGGATCGGTGAAAAGCGTCATCTCTCCCTCGCCGTTGATGGTCGCAAAGGAAAGCAGGACGGGCAGGCGAGGTACATCGGCGCCACGAATATTCAGCAGCCATGCGATGGAATCGAGCTGCGATATCAGTGCAACATTGGCGCCGGTGCCGCGTATTGCCTCGGCAATTCGCGCGCGCTTACTGCTGCTTGATTCACCGGTATATTCCTCGGCCAGCAGCATGGCGAGATCAGTTGTGGCTGCAGGCCGATCGTGCCAGTGCAGGTCAATCGGGTTCTCTGCGATCTCCTTTAAGGCGATGTTCTTTTTCGCTAGCTGTTTGTTTGTCGCTTCAAACCAGGCGAGGGTAAACATGCGGGAATCGATACCGACGCTCGCACCTTCGGCAAGCGTATCCCTTAACCATGCGACCGGTGGTTCTTCAATCAGGTGATGGAACTCAAACGCGTCCGCGGGCACCTGCTGGCGCACCTGGATGGTGTAGCGTCCATCGACAAAAATGGCCGCGGTGTCTTTCAGGATAATCACCATGCCAGCACTGCCGCTGAATCCGCTGATCCAGTGCAGGCGCTCGTTTTGCGGCGGCACATATTCGCCGAGGTATTCATCGGCTCGCGGGACGATATAGGCATCGATATCGTGTTTTGCCATCTCCTGGCGCACGAGGTCGAGTCTTTCCTGGATGCTGGTCATGGATGTTTCCGTACAGGCTTGAAATAGAGACTGGCCATTATAGCCAAGGTGAGTCTCAAAGGGTGGTTCCAACCGAAGACATGAAGGCTTTGAGCTTGTCAGGATCAAGCTTGCCATCGGTCCTGACGCCGGAGCAGAGATCGAGGCCGAATGGCCTCACCTGGTTGATCGCTTCCGCGGCATTACTTGGGGCAAGTCCACCTGCTAGGAACACCGGCAGCGAGGATCGCGCAACAAACTGCTCGCTGATGGACCAGTCATGTGCCCGTCCGGTGCCGCCCAGTTCTGGTGTCGCAGCACTGGGTCTGCCGCTGTCCAGCAGGAAGGCATCGACATGCTGTTCATACTCGGGGATCAGTTCGAGGGCACGCTCATCTTCCACGTGGATCACCTGCACCAGTTTTTGTGTCAGGCCGGCGCGGATGGCAGGGTATTCGCTCGGATCAATATGACTCACGATCTGCACGGTGGTAGGCGTACAGTACCTTGCGTGATCAATAATGCCGGCGGCAGAGGTGCGTGACGTCAGCAGAAAAGTTTCAACAAAGACGGGCACAGTAGGCGTGATCTCGCGGATCAGGTTATCCTCGATAGGCCCCGGACCGGAGGGCATCTCTGCCACCAGCCCCAGCGCATCAGCGCCAGCGTTCACGGCCATGACCGCTTCTTCGACTGAAGCGATACAGCAGATCTTCACCCGGGTACGTTGTTTGGTCACTTTGTTCCTATCCATGTTTCTATTCATGTTCCTGGCTTAGCGGTTCGATTCACCGCAGTAATGCAGTTGATTTAGCTGACCTGAGTCACTAGATTGTTTGGCTAAACGTGATTTCATCAGACAATAAGTTAAGAACCAGGTTACTTGGATATGGCCAGACACGAGCAGGAATACTACGACAAGATTAAGGAAAAGTTTGCGGAAGAACGCGACATCCGCCTTGGATATCGTCCGCAGGGCACACAGCAGTACACATCGGATCTGACCGGTGAGCTCGAAAAGTATGCGGTTGATCCTTACGTTGACGAAAAGATTGAACGTGAACCGATCAACGATACCGTTGAGGTGCTGTTTATCGGTGGTGGTTTTTCCGCGCTGCTGACATCAGCCCGCCTGCGCGAACGGGGTGTTGAGAGCATCAGGATTGTTGAGCGCGGCGCCGATGTGGGCGGCACCTGGTACTGGAACCGTTACCCTGGTGTTGCCTGTGACGTTGTGTCTTACGACTACCTGCCGCTGCTTGATGAGATGGATTACGTGCCCAAGCACCACTATTCCCGCGGTGATGAAATCCTCGGCCACTGCCAGAACATTGCGAAGAAGTATGACCTATACGACCTTGCGGTATTCCAGACCACGGTGACTTCAACTATCTGGAACGAAGAAGAAAAGATGTGGCATCTCACCACGGACCGTGGTGACAATATGAAGGCGCGCTTCGTGATTTGCGCCAACGGCACACTGTCAAAACCCAAGCTCGCGCGTATCGACGGTATTGAAGACTTCAAAGGTCACTCGTTCCACACCTCGAGGTGGGATTACGATTACACCGGCCAGGACCTGACCAACCTGAAGGACAAAGTGGTCGGCATTATCGGCACCGGTGCAACCGCTGTGCAGGCGATCCCCGGGCTCGGCGAAAATGCAAAGCATCTGTATGTGTTCCAGCGCACGCCGTCTTCGATTGATATCCGCGACGACTGGGAAACTGACCAGGAATGGGCCAAAACCCTGCAGCCGGGGTGGCAGGCCAAGCGACGCGACAAGGCGATTCGTCTCAGCCAACCGACAGCCGAACAGCAGGCCGAGTACGCCAAGATTTCCCGCGAGGAGAAAATTCGCAAGCAGGAAAATGCCAATATCGATTACATGATGCGCATCCATCGGCGCATCGAAAAGGAAGTGGAAGACCCTGATGTCGCAGAGGCTTTAAAGCCCTGGTACATGTTTATGTGCAAGAGGCCCTGTTTCCACAATGAATACCTGCCGACGTTCAACCGACCCAACGTGACGCTGGTTGATACCCACGGCAAAGGCATCACCAAGATCACCGAGAAAGGTCCGGTGTTTGAGGATAAGGAATACGAGCTTGACTGCCTGATCTATGCGACCGGCTTTGAAGTGCAGAAGACGGGCATCTGGAATCGTATCGTCGGGGAGAACAACCTCGACCTCGAAGACAAGTATGCAGACGGTATGCGCACCGTGTTTGGTATCCATTCCCATGGTTACCCGAATCTTTTCATCATGGGCGGCTACCAGGCATCTTTCCAGTTCAACCTGACCTACATGCTGCAGACCCAGGGTGATCATATTGCTGACTGCATCGCCTATACCCGTGAGCATGGTTACGACACGATTGACCCGAAAGTTGA
This sequence comes from Pseudomonadales bacterium, assembly GCA_963921285.3. Taxonomy (GTDB): domain Bacteria; phylum Pseudomonadota; class Gammaproteobacteria; order Pseudomonadales; family Azotimanducaceae; genus UBA9659. Next base: position 1,208,853 of record CAWUFD020000015.1, on the reverse strand, counting down.
AACCGAAGACTGGTGGGTAGACCAGGTGATTGAACACCGTGGTAAAACCACGCGGAACCAGGACTGCACGCCGGGGTACTACAACTTTGAAGGTGAGCACCAGCGACGCCAGGATGGTAACTACAACGGTGGTATCACCAAGTACCTGAATCACATGGAAGAAACGCGGCAGGATCTGCCGGCGCACTTCAACTTCGCGTAAGCACTTCACTGCGATGGCGTCCTGTTAAGGGCGTCATCCACTTGTGCCAGCTCGTCCGGGCTGGCGGACTACCTCAGCCAGTCGGTCTCGTTCTTCGCGAGACCTAGATCTCTCTGTTCCGCAGCCTATGGCTGCTCCAATCGAGATGACGTCTGTCGCAACGTCGCTCTTACAGTGCGTCATCCCGAGCGTAGCCGAGGGATCTGACTCCCGCGAAGCTCCCAAAACCGCGCGCCCACTCTATTGTTCGTAAAAATCGATCAAAACCATAAAAACAATCTGTTTTACGAATCAACTGCCGCCACCTAATCTTGTCCTCATGGTGAGACCTCATCAAACAAACGGTCACACAAACAACCCAATACAGGAAAGGAAGGTAAGTAATATGTCAGACGCAGCAATCTCGACGGGTACATGCCCGTTCAACCACGGTGGTGAGACAACCACCGGTACTTCAAAGAATTTTTGGCCGAATGCACTCAACCTCGACATTCTGCACCAGCACGACCGTAAGACAGATCCGATGGGTGAGGATTTTGATTACCGTGAAGCGGTAAAAACCCTCGATGTAAAAGCACTTAAAAACGATCTGCAGGACCTGATGACAGACAGTCAGCCCTGGTGGCCCGCTGACTGGGGGCATTACGGTGGCCTGATGATCAGGCTGGCCTGGCACGCTGCTGGTACATACCGCGTGGCTGATGGTCGTGGTGGTGCCGGTACCGGCAACCAGCGCTTTGCGCCGCTGAACTCATGGCCCGATAACGGCAACCTCGACAAGGGACGTCGTCTGCTCTGGCCGATCAAGAAGAAGTACGGCAACAAGATCAGCTGGGCGGATCTGTTTATCCTCGCTGGCAACGTTGCGTACGAGTCCATGGGTTTCAAAACTTTTGGCTTCGCGTTTGGTCGTGAGGACATCTGGCACCCGGAAAAGGACATCTACTGGGGTTCAGAGCAGGATTGGCTCGCGCCAACCGACAATGAAAACAGCCGTTACGCTGGTGAGCGCGAACTTGAGAATCCGTTAGCAGCAGTGATGATGGGTCTTATCTACGTGAATCCGGAAGGTGTAGATGGCGAACCTGATCCGCTCAAAACAGCGAAAGATATGCGCGAAACGTTTGCGCGTATGGCGATGAATGATGAAGAAACCGTTGCACTCACTGCAGGTGGCCACACCGTCGGCAAAGCGCATGGTAATGGTGATGCGGGTATCCTCGGCCCTGAGCCGGAAGGTGCACCCATCGAAGACCAGGGCTTCGGCTGGATGAACAAGGAAGGTCGTGGCATTGGCAGGGATTCGGTCACCAGTGGCCTTGAAGGCGCCTGGACCAGTAATCCAACGCAGTGGGACAACGGCTACTTCAAGATGCTTGTCGAGCACAACTGGGAACTTAACAAAAGCCCTGCAGGTGCATGGCAGTGGGAACCTGTCGATCTTGCTGAGGAAGATCTGCCGGTTGATGTGGAAGACCCATCGCAGCGGAACCACAGGGTCATCATGACCGACGCCGACATGGCGTTGATCAAGGATCCTGCCTACCGGGAGATATCAGAGCGTTTCTACAACGACCCAGCCTACTTTGATGAAGTGTTTGCCCGCGCATGGTTCAAACTGACGCACCGGGACATGGGGCCAAAGGTGCGATACATCGGCCCGGAAGTACCGGCAGAAGATCTCATCTGGCAGGACCCGGTACCTGCAGGTACCTCAGACTACGACGTTGATGCGGTCAGGGAAAAGATTGCGGCAAGCGGTCTCTCCGTTAGCGAGATGGTGAGAACAGCATGGGACAGTGCGCGTACGTTCCGCGGCTCAGATATGCGCGGTGGCGCCAACGGTGCTCGCATTCGGCTTGCCCCGCAAAAGGACTGGGAAGGCAACGAGCCCGAAAAACTCGCGAGGGTCCTCACAGTTCTGGAAGGCATCGCAGCTGACACAGGTGCCAGCGTAGCGGATGTGATCGTGCTCGCGGGTAATGTCGGTATCGAACGGGCGGCGATGGCCGGCGGGTTTGATATCTCGGTGCCTTTCTCTCCTGGACGAGGCGACGCAACCGATGAGATGACCGATGCAGAGTCCTTTGGCGTGCTGGAACCGGTACACGATGGTTTCCGCAACTATCAAAAGGACAGCTATGCCGTACAACCGGAAGAGCTCCTCCTGGACCGCGCACAGCTGATGTGTCTCACCGCCCGCGACATGACGGTGTTGATCGGCGGCATGCGAGTGCTCGGGACAAACCACGGCGGCACTAAGCACGGCGTCTTCACAGAAAAGGAAGGTGTGTTGAGCAACGACTTTTTCGTCACGCTCACCGATATGGCATACACCTGGGTGCCAACCGGCAGGAACAGTTACGATATTCGTCACCGCGAAACCGGCAAGACCGATTTCACTGCGACACGTGTTGACCTGGTGTTCGGTTCAAACTCTGTGCTTCGATCCTATGCCGAGGTTTATGCCCAGGATGATAACCAGCAGAAGTTTGTGGAAGACTTTGTTGCTGCCTGGGTGAGGGTGATGAATGCGGATCGATTTGATCTGGTGTGATTCATCCCGGGTAATCTTTGCAAGGAAAATGGGTGAGACACGCGGCTCAGCGTGTCCGCCCTGGCAGGACTACAAAAGGCGCTGGCTTGCCAGCGCCGCACCCTCCGATATCGCAGCAAGTGTTTGCTAATACGGCATCTTCTGCGACATCCCTGAATGCAGCTGCGGGCTGCGACACCTCCATCGCCACCAAGTCGTCCTATCCGGCAGGCCGACAGTATGGGGCTTAAGGAACTCACTGTGGGAAATCTGCATAATGTCTTACCTGACTTTAGGTGATTGGCGGGTGTATTGTTCCGATTGCCTCGTATGAAATCGACCAAAATACAAAGTCGGAAACAGGAGGGGATACAGATGAGATCGACCTTGAAATGGCTGGCGGCCGCTCTGCTCACTATTCCAGTCACCACGAATGCACAGCAGGCGACCACGCATCCTGAAGTTGCCGAGGCCCTCGCCTGGGAGTTACCTGCACATGAGTGTGTGCCTCCCAAGCAGACCATCCGTAACCAGGCCACCACGACCGGTGCGCTGGGTGACAATAGTTTTGGCAGTAATGAAGAGCTTGGTGGTGGCGTTGTTGACTACGATACCAATAGCGTTGATCGCTCGCGCATTGAGCGGGCCCGCAAGCGATACGGCAAGTGTCTGGAGGAATACCGGCAGGAATTGGTTGATGAATTCGGTCGGATTAAAAGTGTTGTACGTCACGGCGTGACGGAGGCGCAGGCGCGACAGTTGCTTGAAAAGCTGGCGATGATTCAGAAAACGATTGAGTCACCAGACGCGAAACCACCGGCGCAGAATTAAAGATCCTGACCGAAGACAACGGTGACGCCGTTACAGTCCTCAATACAGAAGTCGCGCATGTTGTAGTCACGGTTATCGATATCAACCGTGATGTTGGCACCCTGTGATTTGATTTCATCGTAATAGCTGTCGACATCATTCAGCCAGTTGAAGATGCGTACACCCGTCGGTGCGTCTTCAGCTGGCGCAAAGTGGATGGCGCAGTTTTCTCGCCAGACCACGCCGTAATCCTTGCTCGCGAAATCACAGGTATACCCCAGCACGTCCTGGTAGTACCTCGTCGTGGCGAGCACATCAGTAACCATTAAGAGCGGCGCACATTGCACAAACTGTGCTGGCGAAGAGGTTGGTCTTGCTGGCATGGGTTGCTCCACGTAGATCACCTGTGTTCAGCATACACCTGTTTCACCCTGATAGTTTAAGATGACAACTTCTGACTTACGCTTCTTGAGAACGGGCCGCTGCTTTGGAACCTTTGGTTATCCTGCTTGCACTGATTGCAGGACTTGCATGTAAACGATTGGGTTACCCGCCATTGCCCGGTTACCTGTTTGCCGGGTTTATTGCCCACGGCATGGGGCTGGGTGATATCAGCACCATTGAAGCGATTGCCGATATTGGCCTGATACTACTGCTCTTCACCATTGGCCTGAAACTTAACCTGCGCGAAATTGCCGCGCCGCAGGTGTGGGCGGTTGCAGGTCTGCAGATACTGATAGCGGTACCGCTGACAACGCTGGTCATCATCATTTCCGGCATCCTGTTTCCGGTGATGGCGCTGGAATCGACTACCGCTGCATGGACACTGGCGCTGGCCCTGTCTTTTTCGAGCACCGTATTTGCGGTGAAAGTTTTTGAAGAGCGCGGCGAAACCAATTCCTATCACGCTCGCATCGCCATTGGCATCCTTGTTATCCAGGACATTATTGCGGTTGGCTACCTCGTCGCTGCGTCCGGCAAGCTGCCAAACGTGTGGGTGTTTTCCTTGTTGCTGGTTCCCTTTATTCGACCAGTTCTGCTGTGGCTCCTGAATATTGCGAGACACGGGGAACTTGTCCTTTTGTTTGGATTTGTTGTTGCGATGGGTGGCGCCGCCTACTTTGAATTTGTTGACCTGAAAGGTGGGCTCGGTGCACTGGCGGCTGGTGTATTGCTGTCGAACTCAGACAAAACCAAGGAGCTTTACAGTAACCTGGTGCAGTTGAAGGATCTCTTCCTGATCGGGTTTTTCCTGCAGATCGGATACTACGGGTTACCTGAAGGGTACATGTGGTTTGTGGCGGGTGCACTCAGCCTGCTCATATTCCTGCGTCCGATGATCTACTACATGCTGTTTGCGGCATTCAGGCTGCGCGCCCGAACGTCATTGTTGGGCGGCTCCTCCCTTTTCACCTACAGCGAGTTTGGGCTGGTTGTTACAACCATTGCAGTAGGCAATGGGCTGCTCAATCCAGAGTGGCTGACGACGATTGCGCTTGCTGTGACGATGTCGTTTCTCATCGCGACACCGCTCAACACGCGTATACACTTTCTTTATTCCCGCTTCGGTCGGCATCTACACAGGTTCGAACGCGCAAAACGTATTCCAGAAGAATTGCCCGCTGATCTGGGTAACGCGGATATCGTCGTTCTTGGTATGGGCAGGGTGGGACTTGGTGCCTACGAGACCCTGAGAGATCATCACGGCGAGAAGATTGTGGGCGTAGATGAAAGCTTCGAGCGGGTGCAGGCGCATAACGAAGCCGGTTACAACTGTGTTCGCGGTGACGCAACCGACTATGACTTCTGGGCTCACGCTGATCTGAAAAACCGCAAGCTGATACTGGTCAGCCTTACCAATCACGAGGAGAACCTGGTTGTGGTGGCACTTGCCCGAGAACTTGGTTTTGAAAACCAGCTGGCTGTGGTATCGCGTTTTCCTGACCAGCGGGCTGAGCTCGAAGCGCTGGGCTGCATCTCCTTCAATCTCTACGGTGAAGCCGGTCATGGCTTTGCTGAACACGTCATCGAACAGTCAGAGTCACTTACTGTTAAGAACTAGCCCTGCATCAGTGCAGAATCTTAACCGCGCCCTTATACAGTGACCGTAATTGGTGCGGGTGTGTAAAAAATTCAAACCTGACCCCAAAAATCATTGCGAATCAAAACGTTTTGGCTATTATTTAAACAGCGATTTGAAGAGTTGGTTGATCACATTGACCAACACTGAAAATAGAAATTCACCAGGCAAAAAGGGAGGGGCGCACTATTCAGAACACACAACAAACTTATAGGTTAACGATTTAGGTATCCTCTTTATGGCGAAAAGAAACCGCGCACGCAGTTCAACTAATCGACGAAAACCAGAAGGGAGAAAATCAAAACAACACAGCAAGCAGGACAACGGCCAGTTCATAAGCGCCGACATTTACACGCTTTACCCTGCACATTCTCATCTCGAAACAGCCTACACACCCACTCGCTCTCACCGTCCTATTGAAGCGAGAAACAAAGCCCAGAAAAAATACATCTGCTCCATCAAGAGTCATTGCCTGACGTTCGGCACTGGCCCCGCTGGTACCGGCAAAAGCTATTGTGCGACTGCACTGGCTGCTGAAGCACTGGCGAATGGACGGGTGGAACGCATTATTCTCACCAGGCCGGCAGTCGAAGCGGGGGAACAGCTTGGATATCTGCCCGGTGATGTTGACGAGAAGTTCAGCGTTTACATTGACCCTTTCAGGGACATCCTGACGGAACGACTTGGCAAAGGGGCGGTGGAATACCATCTGCGCCACGGTCGCATCGTTGCCGCGCCACTTGCTTACATGCGTGGTAAGACCTTTGGCCATGACACGTTTGTGATACTGGATGAAGCGCAGAACACTTCCGTTGCCCAGATGAAGATGTTTCTCACCCGAATTGGTGAAGACTGCAAGGTTGTTGTTAATGGTGATGTAAACCAGAGCGACATCCGTGGTGAAAATGGCCTGGCAGATGCCATCAGGCGTTTACGTGGTTTGCCTTCTGTCTGTATTCACGAGTTCGAACGCGACGATATCGTGCGCAGTGGTCTCGTACGCCAGGTGATTGACCGGTACGAGGTCTAGGAACCGGTATCCTCATCTCCCTCAGTTGATTGATCCGCCCCGGCTTCAGCCGCGGGCGGATTAAACTGAGCCAGCTTTCTTGCAGCACGCCTCGATTCGGGGTTGTGTTCCAGCGCCGCCTCAAGGCTTGCCTTGGCATCGTCCCAGCGCTTCATCCTGATCAGGGTAAGCGAGCGGTTGTAGTACACAATGTCTTTTGCCACACCTTCAAGTTCCAGTGCCTTGTCATAGTCGGCAAGCGCGTTGTCGTATTCGTGGATGTGGTGATACACGTTGCCGCGGTTCACGTAAATCTTCGCCATGTCCGGTGCGAGCAGCATGGCCTCGTGATGGTCTTCCAGCGCTTCGTTGTATTTGCCATTCGCTGCATAGATGATGCCGCGATTTGTGTAGGTTGCGGCGCGGTCGCGAAGCAGCAAGTCATCATTCCTGATCGCGTCCGTGCAGAATTTCAGCCCGTAGTCGGAAAAGGGCATGTTACTTTCCTGGTAACAGCGCGACGCATTGGTAGAGCCAAATGTTGTCTTCGACTGTGCGCTTGCCAGGGCGGGAAAGAGCAGCAGAATCATCGCAATCAGCTTCACTGCTGTGCCTCCGCGGGGATGTCGTAGAGTGAATCGAGTGTAAAGGCGAATTTCATTTCGATATTATCAACGGCAACCTGGTCTCCGCCAACTTCCCTTGGTTTGAACCTGGATCGGCTCACGGCATTAAGCGCCGCCTGGTCAAAAATCTTGGGCGGCTCTGACTCCACAACCAGCGCATTGGCGACGGTACCGTTCGAGCGCACTGAAAAACGTACAATCACCCAGCCCTCGATTTCACGCATCTCCGCAGCCAGCGGGTATTCCGGTTGCATGATTGAGACAGGCACCACATCCGATACTGGCGCCTCAAGGCTGAGCTGTACATCGATTGGGCCAATTCTGTCAGCGAGTGAGCCCATAATCGGCTGATCCGCCTTGATGTCGATGCGCGTGGATGCGCTGAACATGCCGGTATCCGGGTCGGGTGGCGGATCTGCCGGCAGGTTCTTTTTCGCCCGGGTGCGCGTCGGCGGTTCAACTTCCTCGAGCTCTTCGGCTATATCCGGGACGGATATCTGCATCTCCTCAATATCGAGGTTGGATGACAGCTCATGGTTAAGCAGCATGACCATCAGGTAAAAGCACATCACGGTGGCAAACATGGCCGCGATGACGACCACAAAGGCCTTGGCAGCATAGCTTGGACCGGCGTGATTGTTGGGGTAGGGGCTGCTCATTACCCTTGACGATACGGTGAGAACTCGGCTTTAGCCTACACCCGGGTTCGGGGTTTCTCCAGTGGTATCCCGCTAGAAGCTGATGCCGGACTTCATGTCATCCGGCAGCGTGGCGAGGATATTCTGCACCGTGGTTTCTGGTGTTTCACCGGTTGTGTTGATGGTGATGGATGGACCGGGCAGGGCGGGAATCGAGAGTTCCTCCATGCCGAAATCGTCTTCCATCAATTGCAGGTCATTCGACTTCTCAACGTGTCGGTTGGGATCGCCCACACGTCCTCTGAGTTCCTCATCATCGCAGGTCAGGCCAACAAAAAGGCCGATTCCGCCTGAGCCCTTGCAGGTTTCGATGAATGTGGCGTACTGATCAAGGTTGATGAACTTGTCATAAGTGAACGATGCAATCAGGCCATCCTCGGGCAACTCCATCGCTGCGGTGAGCACATCATGGTAAGCGTTGTTCCTCAGATCACCATAGGTGGAAGAGGAGTAACCGAAAACAGGACCAAGCAGTTGCGTCAGATTCTGGAAATCAAGGAACGGAAAACCAAGTTCTGTTGCCAGCTGTTTCGCGATGGTTCGCTTGCCGACGCCAGGTACCCCGTGTAAGAAAATCAGGTGCATGTCCCTATCCTCTAATCCTTGATGCTGTGGCCCATTCAGTCCTGACAGGCCTCATCTAAGACCCGCGTAAAGGTGACGCTTACTTTATCGTGAACAACGCTGAGACTACAACAAGTCAACAAGTCGTCAGAACAGGCGTACCGGCTCCCAGCCACCGGAGAAGGATTGGGTATCCTGCCAGACCACATGGTTCTCATCTCCCAGGTGATGCACTTTGGCGAGGTTGATGCCCTCGTCCTTGAACTCCCAGGCAGTGATTTCCTCTGTCTCGAAATCCACCAGGGAAAAGCCCGGCCAGTGCTCGCCACGGAGCGTACCTGCATTGATCAACGTGAGCGCCTCGAAATGGATGAGCGTGCGAAAGTGCATGTGGCCGTTGATCACGTAGCGATAGTCGCCATCCGCGATGATGCGGTCGAGTTCTCCGCTGCGTTCAATTTCCATGCGTTCGGTACCTGGCCAGACTTTTTTCAGGTCATTGTCTGCGATGCCGTGGCACAGCATCAGGTTACCCTTGATCGTGTTGAGTGTGACCTGGGTAGGCAGGTTGTTGAGGTAGCTGACGGTATCGTCATGCAGGTCAGCAGCCATGTGGGCATCGGGAACGTGGCGGGCCTTTTCCTGAAGAACCCAGCGATCATGGTTACCACGCACGGTGTGGACGCCGGTGTCTTTTAGCAGTTTTACGCAGGTATCAGGGCAGCCGCGTCCGTCGACGATATCACCTGTACAGATGATGGCATCCGGTGCTTCGTCGCTAAGGAATGCGAGCGCTGCTTCAAGTCGGTCGTGCTCCGCGTGAACGTCACCGATCATGCCAAGGCGGGTGATCCCCTCAACCATTGCGGGTTGCCTCGGTGAGAATGGTATCGATCTGCCGCAGTCGCGACAGTACATCGGTGTCTTCAAGCAGGTCCTGCATGATGTCCGCATGGAACTGCAAGATCTGGAAGATGCGGAATGAAAAGTCAGTCGGGTCCATATCCTGCCAGTTGGCGCGGTCAACCATTTCAAGGATCTTCGGATTACGTGAGGCAATCATATCCCGAACCGTTGTCGCAATGGAGGCCTGGAAGAGACGGGTCTCCTCAGGGTTTTCGTTGCTGTCATGCACTTCCTCGCAACTGACGATCCGGTAGGGGAGCGTCTGGGTTTCTTCAAGCAGGCGCAGGCGTACGCTCATATCGATGTTCGCGTATATGCGGTAATCGTCAGTTGTCTCGACGATCTCACACAGGCCTGCCGAGAAAATTGAATAGGGTTCATAGGTCGCCTGGTTGGACTTCAGTGCCTGCTGGACGGTCTGGTCTTTTTTTGGTGCGCTGATTTCCTTGCGTGTGTGACAAACGCCGATCATTCGCTCCTGCTCAACACAGTCGTTAATCATGGTGCGATAACGTGGTTCGAAAACATGCAGGGGGACAACGGTACCCGGGAATGCGACGAGATTGGGGATGGGGAATAGTGCGACAGAATAAGTGGACATTGGCTGCATTCTAAGCTGTGTGTTTCATGAATAAAAAGCCGCTAAGCACTGGTCTGCACAGGGTGTTGTGCATAGAATGTGCGACCGTTTGACGCCCGAAAAAAGAGCAAAATTAAGTGTCTACCCTTGTATTTACGATCATCGGCGATGATAGGACTGGTCTCGTTGAGGAAATTGCACAAATAATCAACGATCACGAAGCCAGCTGGCTGGGCTCACGCATGTCGCACCTTGGCGGCAAGTTTGCGGGTATGGTTGAGGTCGAAGGGGATAGTGCGCGGCTCAGCAGCCTGAAAGATGCCCTCGAAGGCCTGAAATCCTCAGGGCTCTCGGTTATTGCGGAAGAGAGTTCAAGCGGCGCGGCTGCTGAACCAGCAACACTGAGCGTCACCATGCTTGGGCTGGACCGCCCCGGGATCGTCCGTGAGGTCTCTCATGCGCTGGCTGAAAGAAAGCTCAATGTGGTTGACCTGCAGACCGATATCTCACAGGCGGCGATGACGGGTAAACCCATGTTCAACGGCACGGCCGTCGTCGCCGTAAATGATACGGTGGACCTGGATGAACTTGCCGACCGGCTTGATGAGATATCGAAAGAGCTTGGCGTCGACATCGAGTTGTCTGACGACTGATCGTTCACGCCGTCCGGAACAGCGGGATCTGTTACTCGCGACCGGTTTTCACCCAGAAACTCGTCATACCCCTGAAGCTTGGGATGGCGTGATACTCAAACCCCTTGTCACTGTGCCCGAGATTCGGGAATCGCTCGATTAACGCCAGTATCGCTTCCTGTGCCTCCAGTCGCGCGAGGTGCGCACCCAGGCAAAGGTGGCGGCCGCCGCCAAACGACTGGTGATGGGTATCCTCTCTTTCAATATTGAAGACTTCCGGTTCCGGATAGATGTCCGGGTCGTGGTTGGCGGCGCCGAGTGATGTCGAGAGCGACTCTCCCTTGTGAACCGGGCAACCGCGGATCTCGAGCGGGCGATTGGCGATACGACCTGAATTCACCACGGGTGAGTCATAGCGCAGCATCTCTTCAACGGCGTTTTTAATCAGCCCAGGGTTCACTTTCAGTTTCTCGAGTTGATCCGGATGATCCAGTAGTGCTTTGACACCATTACCAATCAGATCTGTTGTGGTCACATTGCCGGCGATCAGCAGCAGATTGGTCTGCCTGATCATTTCTTCCTCGGTGAGTTTTTCGCCGTCCTCTTCTGCGCGGATCATGTCGGAGATCAGGTCGTCACCGAGGTTTGATCGGCGCGCGGTGACCTCCGACTGCAGGAAGTCCCATAGAAGCTGGTCAGCCTTTGCCTGCTCTGCTGCCTGCTCTTCGGTTGGAAAGGGATTAAACGCGCCGATAACAAGCGCATCGGACCAGGCTTTGAATTTGTCATGGTTTTCAGGATCAATGCCGAGCATCTCGGCGATCACCACCGTGGGTACCGGCCCTGCAAAGTCCGCAATAAGGTCAAACTCATCCCCTTCGATCCGGTCCAGCACCCGTTGTACAACACCGCGTGTGCGTTCACGCCATTTTTCCACGGCAGCTGGCGTGAATGAGCCACTGACAAGGGAACGCAGGCGGCGATGGTCAGGTTCGTCCATCAGTAACATGGAAGGCTCGTCATCCTCGCCCATGTTCCTGCCGAGAAACTCGCGCGTGAACGTCCCCTCGTTAGCCTTACGAGGATCACTCCACAGTTCGGGGTCGCGCAGCAGCGCCTTCACGTCATCATGTTTTGAGTAGATAAAGCGACCTAGTTGCGTGTCTTGGTGAACGGGTGCCTCCTCGCGCAGCCGTTTGAATACCGCATAGGGGTTGTTGCGGAAGGTTTCGTCCAGCGGGGTCAGTTCTATACACTGTGGGAGGTTGTTCTGGGGGTCTGACATAGTGATTCGGTTTGGTGGTGCGGGTTGAACAATGTAGTGGGGTGGGGGCGTTGGTGCAAGTTTGGTTGAGATCTCTCCGCTTCGTTCGCTAAGCTCTCTTCGGTCGAGATGACGGCTACCACACTGGTCATCTCGACCGGGTCACGCTGACCGCGTCACGCCGACCGGGTCACGCCGACCGCGTCACGCTGACCGAAGCGGAGAGATCTTTCAACCAAACCTCCACCATTCCAATTTGTTACAACCCCCCCGGGGCGGCTATGATGACAAAGCAAGGGGATAAACACGCAACACAACCGCCATCAATATTGGCGGTACCTCTATCCTTTTTGTTTTCTTTAATTTAATCCGACGACGAACAGCCATGCTGTTGGGGTGGAAGACTTGTTGAAACATCTCGAGAGAGATCTCGCCAAACTGAGTGATCATATATCCGAACTGAGCGGCCTGGTGGTTGATGCCTGTGAGCGGGCCTCCGTCATGCTCACCAGTTTTGACCGGGTGCTGGCCAGCGAGATTCTTGAGCGTGAGGAGCAGATCAACGAGATGGAGGTTGAGATCGAAGAAGAGTGCCTGAAGGTGCTCGCGCTTCACCAGCCTGTAGCTGCCGATCTGCGCTTTGTCATTCTCGTGCTCAAGGTTAACAACGACCTTGAACGTATTGGCGATCAGGTGGTGAACATTGCAGAGCGGGTCAACTTCCTTGCTGACAAGGACAGGGTGGTATCCGATGTTGACCTGCCTCGCATGGGTGAAATTGCCGCACGAATGGTGCAGAACTCCGTGCAGTCCATGGTGTTCAGGGATTCCTCGGTTGCCCGTGAAGTTCTCAGCATGGACGACGACCTGGATGCGTTACACGCCCAGTGTTACGACAACATGAAGGCCGTCATGATGGCACAGCCGACAATTGTGCCACCTGCGGTGTCCTACCTGACGATATCGTCGAATCTTGAGCGCATCGGTGACCTCGCCACCAACATTGCGGAAGAAGTCATCTTCATGGAAGAGGGCGAAGTGATCCGCCACCAGGAGTCTTAGGCGCGCTGCGCTTCCAGTTCATCCAGCTGCCGCCGAATGTCATCGTGGGCAGTTTTATCGAGCGGATATTTGATCAGTGGCAGGAATGCGACAAAGAGTCCAACCGCGGTGCCGATGCAGTAGGTAAGCAGCAGGCCTTGCAGCGCCTCCGGTGAGTTGTCTCCCCCCGGCACAAAGTTAAACACCAGCTCCAGTGCGGAGAAACTGCCGCCGACGGCAAACGCTGCACCAAGTTTGTTAGTCGTGGTGAGCAGGGCAAAGAAAAGCCCCGGTCTCTGCTGCCCGCTGCGCAGTTCGTCTTCATCGGTAAGGTCCGCCATCAGTGAGCGGATAAGTGTCGGCGGCGCACCAAACGCTGCACCATAGAGGATGGTGAAGCCCCACAGTACGGCTACATTGCCCGCTTCGGCGAGCGGGATCAGGCCAAGATTGATTACCACCATGTAAACCAGCGCAAGTTTCATGGCGTTGTCTTTACCCACGCGATAGGCGAGTTTCAGCCACCAGGGCATCGCGATAAAACTGGCGAGGAAATAAAACAGCAGGGCGATACTCGCGTGTTCCGGCAGCTCGAAGTAGGTGGTTGCGACGAAGATATAGAGCGCGCCAGACACACCAATCCCGAATCCCGCGGCAAGGTCTGCAATCAGGATTCGCCACATGAGTTTGTTCTGTACAAGCAGTCGAACGGCCTCATCCCACGGGATACTGGTCTGGGGCTTGGCGTGGTTATCTGGTACCCAAAGAAGAGTTGGTATCACCAGCAGCGGAAACAGGATCAGGCAGAAGATGCCCATGCTGCCCACCTTGGTTTCCTGGTCCGTGTAACCGGACAGCTCCATCGCGGCTGGAATGGCAAGGACAATGGTCATGCCTGCGATGACAAATATCTCTCGCCAGCCAAACAACCGGGAACGGTCGTCATAGGTCTTTGAAAGCTCCGCTCCCCAGGACTGGTGCGCTATCGCCAGCATGGTGTAGCCGACATAAAGCAGGATCAGCCAGGTGAGCAGGTAGGTGCCTGAAACGCTTTCGGGGTCCGGCAGGAACACCATCCACACGGAAACCACGAGCAGCGGAATGGACAGCGCAACCCAGTGCTTGCGGCGACCCCAGCGTGAATCAAACTTGTCGATCAGCATACCCATAACCGGGTCGGTCACGACGTCCCAGATTCGTGCAATCGTAAAGATGGTGCCAACGGTCACCAGCGACAGGCCTAGGCCTTCCGTATAAAAACGCGGCAGGTAAACCGCGATAGGCATACCCATCGCCGCCATCGGCATGGTGATGCCGGAGTAGGCGGCGAGCACCTTCTTGTTAAGCAGGCTTTCCAATGATCAGGCCCTGGCAGCGAGCCTGTTATCGAGGCTGAATTTACCGGTGCCGAGTGAACTCACCACCAGCAGGCCGGCCATAATCGCAAGATTTTTTACAAAGTTCTGTGTCTCATGGTTACGCTCCATACCCTCGGCGTAGTCCCAGAAGTTGTGCATGTAGATGGAAATGGCCAGCGTGAGACCGGCCAGCAGGAAGGCTGCAATCCTGCCTTTAAAGCCCACAATCAGCATGGCACCGCAGCCCAGCTGCAGGATAATCGTGATGGTCAGCAGTACCGGGATCATCGGCACGTTGTGCTCTTCCATGTAGGCGACATTGGCATCCCAGCCCACAATCTTGGTGATGCCTGGCAGGATGAAGTAGATACCGAGGAGGAAGCGACCCACCAGCAGTGCGCCCTGGTCAACGAGACTTATGATCTGATTCATCGTTCTTATTTTTCTTAGACTTCGTGAGAGGGTATCTTAGCCCCCTGGTGTTAGCAACAGACCTGCTGCGCCTTACCTTATATGTTGGAAAAGGTTGGAGGAGACATGGCAATCAAGGAAATGTTTGGTATCGAACATCCGATCCTGCAGGCACCCATGGCAGGTGCGTCCACTGCAGAACTGGTTGCAGCTGTAAGTAACGCTGGCGGTCTTGGCGCACTAGGTGCGGCAACCTTCAAACCTGATGCCCTGCGTGCCCAGGTACATGCGATACGGCAGCAGACCGACAGACCTTTTAATATCAACCTGTTTGCGCCCGTGGTTGAGCAGTACGACCCGGCGTTGACACCCGGTGCCAAGCTCAGTGGGCTGATCCAGCAATATCATGATGAGCTTGCGCTTGGCGAAGTCCCCAAAATGGGCGCGGTCTCCGGACCTGTTGAAGAACAGCTGCAGGTGCTGATCGAAGAAAAAGTGCCGGTGATCAGTTTTCATTTTGGTATAGAAAAAGCACATGTGGATGCGATACATGCGATCGGTTCAAAAGTGCTATGCACGGCTACCAATGTTGCAGAGGCGAAGTATCTCCAGGAGGTTGGTGTTGATGCAGTGATTGCGCAGGGTGCTGAGGCCGGCGGTCATCGCGGTACGTTTCTCGGTTTTAACCATGATTCTCTGGTGGGTACCTTTGCGCTGGTGCCAGCGATTGTCGACGCCATTGATCTGCCGGTAATTGCGGCCGGCGGCATAATGGATGCAAGGGGTATCGTTGCCGCACGTGCTCTTGGTGCGGACGCCGTACAGATGGGTACTGCATTTCTTGGCTGTCCGGAGGCAGGTATCGCTGATGCATGGACCGATAGCCTGCTTGATGCGGATGCCATCAACACTACGGTCACCTCTGCCATGTCAGGCAGGCCGGCTCGCGGTATCCGTAATCGCTATATCAGCGAAGTTGAAGAGACGGGCGAACTGCTGCCTTACCCTCAGCAGTACTCGCTTTCAAAGAAGCTGAGACCGGCAGCATCAAAAACCAACAATGCTGATTTCATGGCGATGTGGTCGGGGCAGGGGGTTAGTGCATTAAGGCAGATACCGGCAGCTGATCTCGTTGCAGAGCTGGTTCGGGAGGTGGACGCCTTTAAGTTGTGAGATAAGTTGTGAGAAAGACGCTAGTTGACCATCCCTGCAGTCTTCAACGCATCGTTGGTGCGCTTTGGAAAGAACGCGTCGACGTCAGCAATACCTCTTTGCGCGATGACGGCTCGTTTCACTTCACGTGATGCACCTTCAGGGAAGCCAGCCATTCTCTCCGCCAGTTCGTAACATCTTTCAACGACCTTATCGTCGGCTACACACTCGGTAGCGATACCCAGTTCTGCCAGCGCTTTACCCTGGACCCGGTCGCCGTAGAAGGCGAGTCTTGCTGTGGTCAGTTCCGAATGTTTGATCTTCATCCATGCGGCGTTCATCGGGATGCTTGCACCCTGCTGGATTTCACCGATCTGCAGGAAGGCTTCTTCGCCTGTGATCAGCACATCACATGCAAACGCGAGTGCTGCACCTGCGTTTATCGCAAACCGCTCCAGCGCGCCAATCACCGGTAGTTCACATTGATAGAGCGCAATATGCATGGAACGTACATCACCGGTGGTCTTCTCCTTGTCTGCCCCCTGGTCAGGTGCCTGCAGCGCCTTCAGGTCGATGCCGGAACAGAAGTACCCCTCGGCGCCCCGGAGCACGATGGCCGATATGCTCTTGTCGGCCTGCACTTCGCTCAGCGCTTCAGTAATTTCACCTGCCAGCGCAGGGATCAGTGAGTTGCGGCGGTCCGGACGGTTGATAACGATCTCCGCCCAGCCTGCATGCTTTTCTACAAAGCTGTAGTCACCCATATAAACGTCTCCACAATTTCTTGTCCGATAGTGCCACGAAGGATCGTTTCAATTAGAAAGGATTTTCGGTTTCAAGGCCAAGCAGGTGCCGGCCAAACTGTTCACTGACCCTGTCTCGATGCGCATTGATGTGCAGCGGCATCGCCTGCAGGTCCCGGTAGCGCCTTTCAAAGTCCGGTCCCTGGCGCAGGCCATTGCCACCCATGACACGCAGCAGCAGCCGCATGGCATCTTCACAACATTGCAGCGCTGCCATCGAGGCGCTCAACTGACGCAGGTAGTCTGATTCCGTTGGCGTGGTTTCACTGGCGATACGCGCATCGGTTTCTACGAGGGCTGCTGTCACGGTGTCGCGGGCGGCATTGATCAAAGCCTGCGCCTGGCCGAGGTTCACATGCACCGTGGGGCGCTCGGCAACCTTGACGCCCATGATAGCAACGCGATCTTTGATGCCATTTGTGACCTCGTCGATCGCCGCCTGCGTTACGCCCGCTGCCATCATGCCCAGCCAGAGGTCGGAGAGCGCAACCCAGTCCTCCCGGTAGCGCGGGTGAATCATCGCGCGACCCGGGTCTCGAAATGGTACGCGGTACATAAAGGGAAAAGGCACGACACGCTTCATAGGGATTGCGGCTGATTTGTAGTGAACCGTATCCGTCGCGCTGGCACGCAGGCTCATGGCACGCCAGTTGTCATCAATGCTGACTGAGTCCTGCCTGAGGTCAATCATGGAAAACTGCGGGCCGGTCGGATCATCCACAACAAAAGCAACCCCGGCCCATTCCGCATAACGTGCGCCGGACCCGAAGGCTGCCTGACCAGTAATGTGCATGTCATCTTCGCTAGCTATGCCTTTGACCGCTGTGCTGGCACCAGCGGGAAAGCACACCCACTCCTGCCGCTCGGTCACGCCTCGTAGAAATTCAGCATTGTCTGGGCCAAGCAGTCCGCAGAACAGGTGGAAAGTACAGAGATGATTCCATAGGCACCACGCAGTTGATGAGCATGCAGCAGCGGTTGCTTCGAGTTCATGGCCGACGCGAAGACAGCTTTCGTTTAATCCACCCAGGCTCTCGGCGGCGGTAAACCGCATGATCTCGTTCTGCTTGATGACATTGATTACGCCGGGGGCGACTGATCGCGATGCATCAGCTTCGCTGGCCTGCGCGGCAATGTCCTCCAACTAAGGGGTGATAGCCAGGTTGCTCATGGTGACCCTGTTCTTGTTTTCGAGGGACTATATCAAAGAAATATTCCGACTGGAGTCGGCGATAAATGGCGCTGATATTGTTGCTGGGTTCAGAAGAGGCAGTTACGCTTGGTGCTGCAACTTAAACAACAACAAGAACAAAACCCCAGGGAGCGTGAGCTCATGCTAGACCTTAAGATCAAAGATGCACGTATTGTTGATGGCACCGGTGCCGAAGCCTTTCACGGTTCCGTTGGTGTGAAAGACGGTGTGATCACCGAAGTTGGAGACGACGTTGGTAGCGCAACCCGATCTATCAGCGCCGATGGTCTGCTGCTGACGCCGGGGTTTGTTGATATCCACACCCACTACGATGGCCAGGTCTGCTGGGATAAGCAGGTCACGCCGAGTTGCTGGCATGGTGTTACCAGTATTGTGATGGGCAACTGCGGTGTTGGTTTTGCACCGGTACACGCTGGCGACGAAAACCGCCTTATTGAGCTGATGGAGAGTGTTGAGGATATTCCTGGCTCTGCATTAAACGAGGGTATCACCTGGGGCTGGGAATCCTATGGTGAGTACCTGGATGCCATTGATACACCTTATGTGATGGACGTTGGCAGCCAGGTACCGCATGTGGCGATCCGTCGCTATGTGATGGGTGATCGCTGTTACGACGATGCAACCGATGCGGACATCGAAAAAATGGCGTCTCTCACCAGGGAGGCTCTGCAGGCCGGTGGCCTCGGTTTCTCCACCTCGCGTTTTTACGGCCACCTCGATAAGGAAGGCAACCACGTCCCCGGTACCCACGCCGCTGCAAAAGAAATGCTTGCGCTGGGGCGTGCCTTTGAAGGCCTCGACCACGGCACCATGGAGATCATCACCGATTATCTTGAGGACGATGATGAACTCGAGTGGATCACGCAGATATTAAGAGACACGCGCCGACCTATCACCACGCTATCGGGACCACGATCGAAGAAAGTGTGGGAACTTGCAAAGCAGCTGAAAGCGGATGGCCTTGAGTTACGTCCACAGGTCGGCGCGCGCCCGGCATCTATCCTGATGAGTCTTGATGGCACCATTAACCCGCTTGCGATCTACCCGAGCTACAAGGCGATTCGTTCGCTGCCGCTCGATGAGCAGATAGCGATGCTGCGCGATCCTTCGTTCCGTGAGAAGGTTAAGACTGACGAACCAAAACATCATCGCAATCGTGATGCCCGCCGGTTTACTACCAGCTTCCACGAGATGTATCCGCTGGATGACATGTTGTCCTACGAACCAACGGAGAATGATTCCGTGCAGGCGATTGCGGATGCGAAGGGCGTCACGCCGCTCGACGTGATCATGGACTGCATGGCTGACAGGCGACCAATCATCTTCTTCTTTGGTGGTTACCCCGGCCATCTGCAAGACCAGTTTGAAGCCATTACCCGCGAACAGAGTGTGTTTGGCCTCTCGGATGGCGGTGCACACTGTGGCGTGCTCTGTGATGCCAGTGTGCCGACCTACATGGTGAGCTATGCGTCGCGAGACAGAACCCTGGGTGAACCACTGCCGCTTGAGTTTGTTATCCACAAGATGACGCAGGACAGTGCCAATGTTTACGGTCTCGGTGATCGCGGTGTGATAGCACCGGGATACCAGGCGGACCTGAACCTGATTGACTATGATCGACTCGCCCTGCGTCACCCTGAAATGGTGTACGACCTGCCAAGCCAGGGTAAACGCCTGATTCAGAAGGCAGACGGATACGTTGCCACGGTGAGCCACGGTAAGGTCACGTTTGAAAGTGGCGAGGCGACAGGGGAGATGCCAGGCCGTTTGGTGCGTGGTGGCCGCTAATTTGATGTCGTGTATTTGGTTCGCTACATTAGTAGCAGAACGATTCGCAGAACGCAGAAAAAGAAAAATCGGGAATATCCATGAACACCTTACGCTCCTTTTTCGTCCTACTTCTCCTCGCACTGGGCTTCAGTTCGGGTGCCAATGCCCAGCAGGCCTGGCTTGACCCGGAAGTGCTCGCCAAGCAGGAAGCTATTCAGTTGTCAGATGCACAGAAGCCATACTTCCAGGCTTCCCTGACCCAGTACTTGCAGGACGTGCCCCCCATGATCCAGAAGACGGTTCGTACCAGCAAAGGCAACCTCGATAAGGAAATCAGGCGCGGCAACCGGAAGCTGCTGAAAGTGATGAATGGCCAGATGGGCAAGATCCTCTCGGAGGAGCAGTACCCGCTGTACGAGGATTATCGCGACACACTTGTTAAGAAGATGTTCTGATCAACATCCTCGCCGCAACAATCTTCACGCTCATTACTGCTGCGCTCGCGGCGGTTCCGTCTGCTGCCAACGCAACTGAATACTACATGTCTGACTACACGACCTGTGCGGTGTATTACCGCATGTCGATTGGTGCCATGAAGAACAGGGGCAATGTGCAGGCACTGGAAGCGGAAGAGCGCGAGAAAATGAACGTGCTCATCGCAAAGGCAAAGGAAGTTGGCATAGATGAGTTTGGTGATGAAGCGTTCATGGAAGAGATGTTCCAGGACGAATGGGAAGCGGTGCTTGCCGAGATGACTGATCAGATCAATCGCAACTACGCCAACTTCAGTCGAATCAAATATAAGTACAAAAATCGCTGTGAAGCGATGCTGGCGGGACTTGGCGGTTAGGCAATTACCTGTACGATCTTACCCATATTTACCTGGTTGCGACCGGCGCGTTTTGCCTCAAACAATGCACGGTCAGTGCGTTTGATCCATTCTTCCCCGGTTTCGTTCAGGAGGTGCTGAGTTACACCGATCGAAAACGTAACTCGAGTGCGACCGGGTTGTTTGGCCACCTCGATCAGTTGGCGTAAGCCTTCCGCAAGTGGCATGGCCGTGCGCAGGTCGGTTGCTGCAATCACCACAAACTCATCACCGCCGTAGCGATAAAGGTTGTCACCGGCCCGCAAACGACCCTGGATGGTGTCTGCAACCTTGCGCAGCATGTCGTCACCAACCGCGTGCCCCTCCGTGTCATTCACCTCTTTGAAGTTGTCGACATCGATCAGCAGCATGGAAATGTCATTCTGTTGACGCTGCTGCATGCGAATTATCTCGTCAAGCCGCTCATCAAAGGCCCGGCGGTTACCCGCACCGGTCAGCGCATCACGCGTTGAAAGCCGCAACAGTTCATCTCGCTGGAAGTTGCGTTCCCGGGCAAATATATACGCAAACAGGATGCATCCCGAGATAGACAGCAGGAACTTGCCGTATTCAAAAACCGGCATGGCAGGCAGCATCTTAATCGTGGCTATAGCAACGGCCCCAGCGCCAAGCCCCAGGGCGATACTCGGTCGTGCCAGGAAGAACGCGATAATCGAAGTAGGGTAGAGCAGGTAGCGCTCATCCGGGCCGCCGATAAAGGTGATCCCCACGGCGCCGCTCAGCGCGACCACGGCCAGGAAGATCCCGGCGTACCTGATCTGCTGGGTGCGATACACGTAGATGAAAATACCGATATTTGCCGCAAGGCCAATCAGGTCGATAGCGGCGATCAGGTAGTCACCGCGCAGAAGGCGAACGACCGCAAAAAGGCTGAGACCCATCATGCACAATGTACAGACGGCGAGTGTGATGATCTCTTCTGTGGAGCGCTTGACCATGGCCTTATGATATCAGGCCACGGCAAGAGTAAATGTCAGGGAGCGGCGTCCACGTCGCGAATAGGCGCGGTATTGTGCGGCCCTGGCAGGTCATCCTCATGCGGAGACTGGGCAACCCAGATGTAGGCATCTTTAGGTTCGTTAAAGATACGGAAGATCCCGGTGTCGATCTTGTTAGCGAACTGCTCGAAGATGCCACGCTTGTCAGGGCTCGGTGCCACCAGGGCAACCTTGGCGGTGCGTGCAAGTTTGATTTCTGCCAGCGCAAACTCGACAAACTGCATGAAGTCGTTCGCCGTGATGTGCGACAGATCCGCCTGTGAGAAGTCACAGATGCGATGTTGCGTTGGCGAGTAAGCAGGGTCATTGATGTATATCTTTGCCGCCGTGATAAAGGTGGCAAGATCGGGCGCCTGCTTAATCGTAATCGTCGCCATGTTTTTCGACGGAATAATAATGTGTTCGATCATTGCCCGCTTCCGTTGCCGTGATTTCGTGGATTCCGATCCATGTGAAAGCCAGTATAGGAGTCTAACCCCTGAGAAATGTACGGATTTTGTAAGTGCCCGGCATGAGTGGTGCGAAGTGCTGGATGAAAGGCAGCAAAACCGACGAGTGGGAGGAAACTCCTCAAACAGACACTAAATAACCGGAGTTGGTTAAAGAATCCCCGAAGAAACTCCACGCTTGATGAAGTATTCAGGGAACTAACTGAGACGCCAGTTGACTAAACCTGTGTTCAAGCAAGCAACTACGCCGCACACTCCCCCACGCGCAAGCGGTGCGGCGGGTTGCTAAATCCCCCCGTCATCTCGACCGGGTTACGCTGACCGTAGTGAGCGAGCAAAGCGAAGGAAAGCAGCGGAGAGATCTCAGCCTACCTAAGCCAAATCCCCAAGAAAGAACCCACAAACATCCTCAGCCAAAACACCCGGCTCCTCAGCAGCAGCAAAATGCCCGCCCTGCGCCATGACGTTGTATCGAACAAGGTTGGCATGTTTTTCCAGCACTGACCGCGGCATATGCACCACGTCTTTTGGAAACACAGCAAAAGCACAAGGCGCTTCAAGCGTTGGCGAACGTTCATGTGCCAGCGGCCACGCCTTGTTGAAATGTTCGTGATAGATCCTTAGCGAAGAACCAATCGCCTCAGTGCACCAGTACAGGGTGGCGGTTGTGCAGAGATGCTCACGGCTGAACCGCGTCTCAACGTCCCCGTTGCAATCACTCCAGTTGCGGCGACGCTCCCATATCCAGGCTGCTGTCCCAATGGGTGAATCATTTAATGCAAAGGCGAGAGTTTGAGGGTCCAGTCGGTGTACCTGCACATGGCTCGTGATGAGCGCCTGCGATTCCGCATTTCTTTCGATCATCCACTGCTCATCCTCAGCAAATGCATCAGGACCAAGTTCAGCGCGGTTCACGCCGGGAATCAATGTGAGGCTCATGTGAGCACCAATCAGCTTGTCTGCATGTGCATGCGCGAGGTGCGCTGTGATAAGTGCACCCCAATCACCACCGTGCGCCGCAAACTTATCGAAGCCAAGTTCCTCGGTCATCAGTTTTACCCAGAGTGAGGCAATACGAGCGACATCGACACCTGATTGCGCGAGTGGTGTGGAAAAACCAAAACCGGGCAGGGAAGGCACGTAAACATCGAAGTGCTCCGACAGTGGTTCAACCACATCCTTGAAATCCCAGAAGGTCCACGGCCAGCCGTGCGTCAGGACGAGTGGGGATGCTCCCGCCTGCTTCGCTGGTACATGCATGTAATGAATGCGCACGCCATCAGTGTTTGCAAGGTAATGGTCGTAACGATTCATCTCGTCCTGGGCGGCTTCCCATGAGTATTCGTCAGCCCAATAGGCGGCCATGTCGCGCAGCCAGCCGCCATGCATGCCGTATTGCCAGTCGTCTTCGCCGATGGTGGGTGCCCAGCGGGTGTTGCGGATGCGGTGTTGGAGGTCGGCGATGGTGTCGGCTGGGATTGATACTTCGAAGGGTTTTATGGGCATTGGGGTGCCTGGTTATGGGGTTTGTAAGGAGCTTAGCATCGTGGTGGTGTTAGATCTCTCCGCTTCGCTCGCTACGCTCTCTTCGGTCGAGATGACGTGCCTCGATGTCATCGCGACCGGGTCACGCTGACCGGAGCCGAAGGCCAAGCGGAGAGATCTCAATCAACGCGAATACCGATGCACCCACCCCCCATAAACCACATCCAGATGATCCCGAAGCCCGGTCCGCTCCGCAGAATGCATAAACCCGAATGAATCCATCCCACTCGTAAACGATTCACTCTGCCCACGGTCACCATCCACAACAATCACATCACAATGCGCCTTGCCATGCCGATCCATAAACGCCGGTAGATGCTTCGTGAACCGCGGCTCATACAAAATGTCACTGCCGATAATCAGGTCGTACTCCGACAGCAGTCCATGGCTGGTCTCCCAGGACGTTTCGACAAACGGAATATGCCGCCCGCAATTCAAACTCTCATTCTCAATAAGAAAGCGCTTCGCCTCCGGGTGAATGTCCATCGCGGTGATGTCCGCACCGCGCTCATTCAGCACTAGACTGGCGAGGGCCAGACCGCAGCCAACCTCAAGAATACGTTTGCCCGCGATGTCTTCATCCAGCATCAACTGACTGAGGATCTCAGACGCCGTCCACACCACTCCAAAGAGGGACCAGGCGGCCTGGGAGATTCCCTGCGCCTTCGCTTTTAATTGTGGATCGTGAAACTGGCTTGTATCGCGCAGTGCGCGCAAGTGGATGTCGTGTTCTCCGAACACGTAGGTCTGGTAGCGGTACCTGAGTGGGTTCATGCGATCCCTCGCATAGCTATGCGCTCATTGTGGACCTTGCTTTGCGAATAGCGAGACTTTTCTGACAACACGCCCTCTTGCCGGGATAAAGCAAGCCCATTAGTCTCACTGTTTATAAGCAGGAGATTTGATATTCCACCCGTAACCCTAAAGAACCCTGTCCAGTTCGAAGATGCGCTGCCCGAGTCTGTTGACGTAGTGGTCATCGGCGGCGGCGTGATCGGCATCTCAACGGCGCTGTTCCTGAATGAGGCCGGTGTCAGTGTAATGGTCTGTGAAAAAGGTCGTGTCGCCTGCGAACAGTCCTCGCGAAACTGGGGCTGGGTGCGCGCACAGGGCAGGGACGCAGGTGAACTCCCCATCGCTATCGACAGCCTCAACAGCTGGGAGCGGATCAGTGCAGAGATTGGTCCTGATGTCGGTTTCGAACGCCACGGCACACTGTATCTTGCCCGCTCTGAAGGGGAACTCGCCCAGCTAGGCGAATGGCTCGATGTGGCAAAACAACATCAGCTTGATACGCGGCTCATCAACCGGGCGGAAGTTGATGCACTGATCAAAGACCAGGGCAGTCACTGGCATGGTGCGCTCTATACGCCTTCTGATGGCAGGGCGGAAGCATTTACGGCAGTACCGGCGGTTGCAAGACACATCCAGAAGAAAGGTGTGCTGATCAGGGAAAACTGCGCGGTCAGGACTATCGATCAGGAAGCCGGCAAGGTTGCCGGAGTGGTGACAGAGGCGGGTAAAGTCAAAGCGCCAAGTGTCGTCTTCGCAGGTGGTGCCTGGTCTACGATGTTCCTGCGTAACCTTGGCGTGCGATTACCACAGCTCACGGTCAGGGCCACCGTGGCGAGAACAGAACCGAGCGATAACTTCTTTTCAGGTAATGCAGCGGGTGCGGGTATCGCATTTCGCCGTAGGCAGGATGGCGGATACACCATCGCCCCAGGTGGCATCAACGAACACTATCTTTCACTCGACAGCTTCCGTTATTTCTTTGAATACCAGAATGTCCTGCGGGAAAGTGCGCGCAACCTGAAACTGCGTTTCGGGGCAGATGTTATTACGCGTCTCCTGCCGAAACCAAAATGGCACGGTGACAGCATCACGCCATTCGAAGAAACCAGGAACCTGAGCCCTGACCCAGCACCGGACGGTGTGAACCGCATGCGCGCCGGTCTTCGTAAATATGTGCCGTCGCTGGCGGACGTCCCCTTTGCTGAATCGTGGGCAGGCATGATCGATGTGACACCTGACGTTGTACCAGTAATGGATGAGATCGACAGTGTGCCCGGCCTTTACCTTGCAACAGGTTTCAGCGGTCACGGTTTTGGATTTGGACCAGGTGCAGGCAAGGTCATGGCAAACATGGTGCTTGGCAATAAAGCGGAGTACGACTTGAGCCGATTCCGTTTCTCTCGATTCTCCGACGGTTCATCGATGCAGCCTGGACCTGGTCTATAACATGAGTGAACTCTGCCCCTGCGGCTCTGGTCTGCAGGATAGTAACTGCTGCCTGCCGATCATACAGGGTGAGACTGCAAAAACCGCTGAAGCATTGATGCGTTCACGCTATACGGCGTATGTGCTCAAAGATGAGGCTTACCTGAAACATAGCTGGCATCCATCAACCCGCCCGATGCAACTGAACCTTGATGATGAACAGCGCTGGCTTGGTCTCAAGATCAAGGCCACCGAAGCCGGTAACGAGGATGATGAAACAGGTGTGGTCGAGTTTGTGGCTCGCTACAAGGTGGGCGGTAAGGGGCATCGCCTGCATGAGAAAAGCCGCTTTGAACGCCACGAAGGCCGGTGGGTATACACGGACGGTGAGTTGAAATAGCAGCGCCAGCAACGTTCCTATCCGCCATGATTCATGCGATGCTTGCCGCTTCCCCCATCGGATGAAGTACATGCTGTTCCGCACTATCACCCTGATCTCACTGGCTTTTTTTGCAACCTTTGTGACGGCTGATGGGATTGACCCGGAAAACAAATCGATCACCATCAGCCTGCAGGTTGAACCACCTAACCTGGATACCTCGCTATCGGAAGACACCACCAGCGGACTCATCATTCGGTTGATGAATGAAGGCTTGGTTCGGTTTGCCGGCAAAGAAGGCATCATTGGTGCGGTGGCCGAAAGCTGGGAGATCACGGATACCCATGCGACCTTCAAGCTTCGGGACAACGCCCGCTGGGTCAATGGCGAACCCGTTACTGCACATGATTTTGTGTACGCATGGAAGCGTCTGGTCAACCCTGAGACTGCAGCCAGCGGCTCAACCTTTTTTACCTATGTATTGAAGAATGCACCTGCCATCCTGAGCGGTGACATGCCGGTGGATTCACTTGGCGTCAAAGCGCTGGACGACCACACACTGTATATCGAACTCAGCCACCCTGTGCCGTACCTCCTGACTGTGCTGATTGGCACACCTTACATGCCGCTCAATGAGGCCTTTGTCGAGGCGCAGGACGGCCGCTTCGCTGCAGAAGCAGACAACCTGCTTTCCAACGGTCCCTTCATGATGGAAACCTGGGTGCACAATTCAGAAATCAGGATGACCAGGAATCCACATTTCTGGAACGCTGACGAATTGGAACTGGAGCGTATCGATGTGGGTTACATCACTTCAGATGTCCGCTCCTTGCTTAACCTCTACAAGAGCGGCGAACTCGCCCAGCTCGCGCTCAATGAAGAGATTCTCGAAGACGCGATGGGTTCGGGGCTTTCCATCAAGCGAACGCCAACGAACTGTATTGCGTGGATCTTCATGAACATGCAGCCCGGTCGTGTGACTTCCAACAAGAAGGTCAGACAGGCCATGCGGATGGCTTTCGACCGTCAGAGTTATGTGAACCAGATTGTGGGTATCCCGGGCACACGAGTGATCGATAGCTTCTTCACCAAGCGCATAAACGGGGTTAAGCGAAATTTCCAGCGTGAGTTCCCAGCGCCAAAAATCGAATTCGATATAGCGAATGCCAAGCAGCTGCTGGAAGAAGCCAAATCTGAAATGGGTGTGGACGAAATCCCATCGGTGACGTTGCTTGCCAATGAAACCCGCCAGATAGAAGCAGAGTTCATCCAGGCCCAGCTTGGCTCAGCACTTGGCCTCGACATCAAGGTGGACAAGCAGACCTTCAAGCAGGCCATCGCCAAGATGAACAATCATGATTTTGATATCGCAAGGGCCGCTTTCTGCAGCGGCGCGTTCCGCGACCCGGTTTTCTTCGCGGGCATCCTGCAGTCAGACGGCCCCTTCAACAGTGGTGCATTTGTCAGCGAGGAATATGATCGCCTGATGGCCATTACGCACAGCACCGGTGATCAGCAGATCAGGATGAGTACCTTTGCGAAAATGCAGCAGCTTATTTACGACGAGGCGCCGATTATTCCTTCGCATGAAGTATCGGTTGTATACGTGGAAGATGAGCGGCTTGGTGGTCTCGTCAGGTATCCTGTTGCGGATTATTCGAGGGGCTTTATTCGCTAACCGCTTATCATGGGTAAGTTTGGACCGGGACTTGTCGTTACTGCCGCCTTCATTGGTCCAGGCACCATCACCACAGCAACGGTTGCCGGTGCAAACTTTGGTTTTGCGCTTGTCTGGGCGGTGCTCTTTTCAGTATTTACTGCCATCGTCCTGCAGGAGATGTCTGCCCGACTCGGTCTTGTTGCACGCGAGGGACTAGCTGAAGCCCTGCGTAACAATATCTCATCGGCGGCGCTGCGTTGGCCGGTTCTCCTCATCATTGTGGTGGCTATCGGTATCGGCAATGCGGCTTACCAGAGCGGGAACCTCACTGGCGCGGCGATTGGTGCATCGCACCTCGTCGGTGTCAGTCATGAGATCCTGGTTATAGCGACAGCAGTTTTTGCTTCCGCTTTGTTGTTTCTAGGCAGGTACAAATACCTTGAGATCGTTTTGATCGTGCTGGTTGCAACGATGAGCCTGGTATTCCTGCTTACTGTTATCCTCGCCCCGCCGAGTCCAGCAGCGTTCTTTGCAGGACTTGTACCGTCGATGCCAGATGAGTCTACGCTGATCGTTATCGCTTTAGTCGGTACCACCGTTGTTCCGTACAACCTCTTTCTGCATGCGAGCATCGTCAGGGAAAAATGGGGTGATCAAACTGATCTTCAACGTTCCCTGAAGGAAGCCCGGGTGGATACAGTCGTCTCCATTCTCATTGGTGGTGCGATTACACTCGCCATTCTCACGACATCTGCGATGGCGTTTTACGGGAATGATATTGCAGTGACGGGTGCCACACTGGCGAAACAGCTTGAGCCAACCCTGGGTAGTAACTCCAGGTACCTCGTTGCAGCTGGTTTGATGGCTGCAGGCGCGACCAGCGTGATGACGGCGCCGCTGGCCGCGGCTTATGCGGTGAGGGGTGTTTTCGGTTGGCGTGGTTCTGAGACCTCCGCCAGCTTTCGCGCAATATGGATAGCGGTCATGCTGGCTGGAATCATCTTCGCCCTGATTGGCACGTCACCGGTGACGTTGATCCTACTTGCCCAGTCCGCCAATGCACTGATACTTCCAATCGTAGCGATCGCCCTCGTGTGGGTAGTGAATCAACCTGGTATGGGGCTTTTCAAAAACGCCATTGTGCTAAACGTGTGTGCAGCAGTCGTCATCTGCATCACCCTCGGCCTTGGCGGGTTCCGGATATATGGGATGTTCTAACGATCAGGTTTGAGATTGATCGTCCTGCTGGCCAAACATATTGAACAACCAGTTCAGGGATATCGCTGATACACCAGCCAGTGTGATGGCATTGCCAAAGATGATTTTGAGATTGTCGCCGAAACCATCGAACAGCTGAGGATTCGCTGTGAGCATCAGCGACAGGCCAAGGCTCACGCTGACAACCACCAGATTGCGATTATCTTCGAGGTCCACGCGGCGCAGGATGTTCAAACCGGTTACGGCAATGCTGCCGAACATTACCAGGGCGCAGCCTCCCAGGACTGGCGACGGTATGACTGAAACAGCAGCGCTGACCTTGGGCATAAAGCCAAGCAGGATCATAACGCCGCCGGCCGCGGCGACCACCCAGCGACTGCGCACGCCAGAGAGTCTTATCACGCCTGTGTTCTGTGAAAAGGTGGTAAACGGAAACGAGTTCATCAGTCCGCCCAGCATGGTGCCAATACCTTCTGCCCTGATACCGGCCGCAATATCAGCAGGCTTGATGCGACGGCGACAGATCTCCCCGATAGCAAGGTAATCACCTGTCGATTCAACCATCGTAACCAGCATGACCAGTAACATCGCGATACAGGCAGAGATCGGAAACTCGGGCATGCCGAATGCGAGCGGTGTCACCATACCGAACCACGGCGAAGAACCAAGTGCAGATGTCGTCGCGGCGCCAAGTAAGAAAGCGAGCGCTGTACCGACAACCAGGCCAACCAGTATTGCCGATCTGGCCAGTATCTCGTGGCCAAATCGCATCGAGACAATCACGACTGCCAAAGAGAAAAATCCGAGGATCAGATCAATGCTGGTTACCGGTGTACTGCCCGGCGTACCGCCGCTGATCCACATGACCGCGACAGGCAATAGAGATATACCAATTGATGCAATCACCGTACCGGTGACCACCGGCGGGAATAACACCAGTATGCGGCTCCATAAACCTGCTGCGAGGAATGCGGCCAGCCCCGCAACCAGGGTGGCGCCAAACATGGCGTTCAGGCCATGCACCGAGCCAATCAATATCAGTGCTGGTACCGCAACTATGGTAGTGCCTTGAATCACAGGTAGACGAATGCCGATATGGGGACCAACCCCAACGCACTGAATTAAGGTACAGGCGCCACTTGTTACCAGGGCGCACCCGATCAGGAAGGTGAGAGTTTCGTTTGATAAGTCGAGGGCACCAGCCAGAATGAGTGGTGTAACAACCAGGCTGGCATAGGCAGCGAGCAGGTGCTGTGTCGCAAGCGTAATAGTCGTTGCGGCCGGGAGTACTTCGTTAACCGCAGCGTATTCATCTTGTTGGTCAGTGCTGTCAGGTTGCGATTGAGCCACTCAATCTCCCGTCACCGGACTCGTGGCACCATGCTCATTTTCCGCTAGCCATGCCGCGCGACGTGCGAAAAGATCAGGTACACGAGCCTGGACCTCTGCCCTGATTTCGGACAGGTCTGAATTGACCAGCTTCCCATCCACAACGGTTAGCTCACCGTCGCAAACAACCATATCCACGTCGCCGCCTTGTACCGCGTACACAACATTGTGGTGCAGGTTACAGAAGTCGTCGGTCAGTAGCGGCGTCATGCGAGGTGTGTCTGTTCGTATAGCGACAAAGTCAGCCTTTTTGCCAGGTTCTAGCGAACCAATCTGATCGCCGAGGCCCAACGCTCGTGCGCCCTCGATAGTCGCCATCCTCAGGGTCTGCCAGGCGTCGGCGGCAGTGGCATCGTCCTCGCGTATCTTGCCCAGCAGCGAGGCGAACTTCATTTCCTCAAACATATCCAGGTTGTTGTTTTCCTTCTCGCCATCCGTGCCGATACCAACGTGAACACCGGCATCGATCATCATAGAAACAGGTGCCATACCGCTGACCAGTTTCATATTACTGGTGGGATTGTGGGCAACACCGACCTTCTTGCTGGCCAGCAGTTCACATTCAGATTCATCCAACCAGACACAATGTGCGAACAGGACCTGGTCCAGGTCCAGGAACCCGAATCGTTCCATTGCATGTGCGGGTCTAAGACCGAAGCGCTCGTCTAGTTCCCTCACTTCTGCCTGCGACTCGCCGACATGTGTGTGAAGTCCGACCTTGTGACGTGCGGCGATGTTAACCGCGCGGTCCCAGGCGTCTTCGGTGAAATAGAAGAGATGCTCCATGCCTACCCACGGCATCACTCTGCCGTTGGCGCGACCTTTCCAGGTTTCGATCAGCTGCTCGTTATCGTCGAGCGTATCGAAATAGTCGAAATCGGGATGTTCACCAACGTAAGGGACCAGCACGGCTCGATTACCCAGGGTTTCTGCGGCCCTGGCACTGCCATCCTGGTAGCGCCACATGTCTACTAGCGTTGTACTGCCGGTGAGTAGCGTTCCGCGTAACAGAGCCAGGATGCCGCTTCTGCGTCCTCGGGTGTTAATACGCGGTGCATGGGATCAATATACAAACGTAGCCAGTCCCAGAGTTTTTTGCCTTCTGCTGTGCCGCGGAGTAATCCCGAGTGCATGTGGCAATTGATCAGACCTGGCATCAGTAATCGATCAGGAAGATCGATCACTTCGATGGTTGGGTGATTGTTTTGCAAGAGATCACCATTGCCAACCTCGGCGATTTTGTCGCCGTCGATCAGCAGACCTGCGTCTTCAATGATGGTGTTGTCCGGATCCATCGTGAGCAGATAGGGCGCGCGGTACAGTTTCATCGTCTGGTGATGCTCATCTGTGTCTTGATGCACATGGTTTGGTACCGCTTGTTTTAAGTCGGGAGTTTATAACGTTTTGATTACGGGTCGGTACTATCCAGTACGCCCGGCGCTCTTCCTGATACCAGTTAGTGGTAATCTTCCGACATGGGCAACCTGGAAGATGGCTGCTGGAGATGACGAGAGGTTGAGTTGATGTACAGAATTTTCACAATGTGCCTGCTGGCGCTTTCATTCACCGTTAATGCTTCACAGCTTCAATCCGACAAAGAAGAAGCTCGCCAGATGTTTGCTGACGCCATCACCTATCGAACCGCCAGAGGGCATGAGCAGGTTCCTGCTTTTGCACAGTCCCTGGTAGACCAGCTCCTGGATGCGGGTTTTCAGGATGAAGACATTCAGCTCATCCCTATTGATTCAAAAGGAGAATCCACAGCTGCGCTTGTTGTGCGCTATCGCGGTGACGGCAGTGCAGGAAAACAGGCAATTGGCCTGCTTGCCCACATGGACGTTGTTGAAGCCCTCCCCAGTGATTGGGAGCGTCATCCATTTGAACTGATCGAGGAAGATGGCTTCTTCTTTGGTCGTGGCACCCTCGATAACAAACACGGTGTGGTGCTTCTTACCCAGACCTTTATGCGCTTGAGGCGTGAAGGCTATGTGCCGGCACGAGACTTTGTACTGCTGTTCACCGGTGACGAAGAAACCGAGATGATCACAACCCGTTATCTGGCCAATCACACGCCAGAGCAGTACGACATAGGTTTTGTGATCAACAGCGACGCGGGTGGCGGTTCACTTGATGATCATGGCAACGCGCTGATGTACCGCATGCAAGCTGCAGAAAAAACCTACGTCACCTTCGATGTCACGGTTAAGAACCCCGGTGGCCATAGCAGCAGGCCCAGGAAGGACAATGCGATTTATGAGCTCGCAGCTGCCCTCGTGAACCTGCAGAACTATGAGTTTCCGGTGCAACACAACGAGCTGACACTACGATCCTTCTATACGATGTCAGCAATGCTGCAAAACCGTGCGGGTGAGATGATGAAGCGTTTTGTGGATAACCCGGGGGATGAGGAAGCTGTCACGGCATTGCGTGCAGACCCAAGTACCGTGGGTTCCACTGGTACCACCTGTGTTGCCACGATGTTAACCGCGGGTCACGCAGAGAACGCATTACCCCAAACCGCATCAGCGGCGGTTAACTGCCGCGTGTTTCCTGGGATGACAATTGAGGAAGTTGTCGGGCATCTTGAAACCGCCTTCAACAACGAGAGTGTGGAAATAACCCAGCGAGAGGAAGCCACAATCAGCCCGGTCAGTGAGATACCCGAAGACATCGAAATGGCGATTACCGCCGAGATCCACAAGCGTTATCCGAATGTGATGTTGATTCCATCGATGTCATCAGGCGGTACCGATGGCATGCACTTCAGGCTGGCCGGTGTGCCGACAGTGGCCAGCTCCGGGCTGTTCATTCATCCGAGAGATGTGTTTGCTCATGGATTGAACGAACGTGTTCCGGTTGATCAGTTTTATGCCGCGCAGGAGTACTGGTATTCGTTGATTAAGCGGCTAGGTGAAAACTAATCCAGCGTTAGACGAGTCCTGACAGACTCATCAGCAACAAGGCGATACACAGAATCGCGCCTATCCAGGCGATGACGATGGATGATTTATTGTCGCCAAGCTTAATGAGCGCAATGTTGATCGCACAGAAAATCACTAGCGTTACAGCCGAGGTCAGTCCGGCCAGGGCGGTGAGATTGAGTGTTGTTGCCAGTACCAAAACCACGGCACTCGCTAATACGGTGGCGTAAACCGGTGTTTGTGTACGCGGGTTAAGCTCACCGAGCAACGCATTCCAGCGACCCAGTCGCGACATACCGTAGATGACCCGAGAAGCCATGATGATCTGGACCAGCGCGCTGTTGACCACGGCCAGCATGCTGATAATCGCGATGAGCTCCGGATTAAATATGTCGTGGTATTCAATAATCCGTGCAATGGGCGCAGGATCATCTGCCACCATCTCTAATGGCACGGTTGTCACTGCGACAACTGTGGTGAGCACGTACAGGGTGGCAGCGCCAACAAGCGAAAAGTAGATTGCCAGCGGAAGGGTTCGTGGGGCATCCACGGTTTCTTCAGCCATGTTCACGATGTCTTCGAATCCGATAAATGCATAGAAGGCGAGAAATGCACCTGCCATGACCCCTGCGAAGCCTGCCCCAATGGCGAGGTCTGAGTTGAGTGCGATCAGTTCGTTGGCGTGACCACTAGCAAAGCTATCTAACCCACCGTAAATGACCAACAGCAAACCCGTAATGGAAATGATCGCGATCACACTAGCTGTGAGGACCGATGCCATCACGCCGAATGCAGCAAGTGCACCAAGAGATATGACAAAGCCGACGGTGACGATAGTGTCTGGCGTATCAACGAAGTAGTCGACGTAGCCGACAAATCCTCTCGATATTGTCGCTGCCGAAATGATCCCGATAACGACGACGAGCGCACCAGTCAGGTTTGTAAACAGCTGATTGTTGAAAGCATGTTCAACATAAACAGCTTCACCTGCTGATTTCGGAAAGCGGGATGAAAGGCGGGCGTAGGTGTGTGCGGTGGGCGCTGCGACAATCGCTGCAAACAGGAAGGAAAGCGGTGCGTAGATGCCCGCTTTACCGACGATGACCCCGGTCAGTACGAATATGCCGGCACCAACAATAGTGCCCAGACCATAAAAGGTCAGGAGAGACAGCGATATGTTGCGCTTTAGTTCGACCGGCATAGAGCTTCAGGAGATCGAAAAGGTATTGTTTGTCCCTGGTACTGCTATGAATCATGGTACAGGGATCTGCCGATCAGGTTTAGCCCATGTCAACAAAAGTCCCAGGAGCCTTGCTCTGGGAGAAGGAGGAGGGGAAGAGGGCTCTTAGAGCTCCCTTAGGCGTTGATTTAGAACCTGAAGCAGCCGTCGCCAGATCAGTCGCGACTCCATATCCAGGTGGCAGTCATCGGCGTTTTGCTGAACGTACTGTGTCGCTTCAACGATCTCGTCTCTTTTCCCGAGCGCCATCAACGTATGGAACTGAAGAATGGTCTTCTCAATTGTGCTGTGCATCTCATTTTGCTCCGGAAGCATGAGCCACTCCGTGTTTTTGTTGCGGCCATCTTCGCTAAATCGTGAGTTGGATTCTGTGTACTGCTTCACAACTTGGAGGTTATAGACGGACGGCACAAAAACTGGTGCGAGCAGGCCAAAAAGCCTGCTCGTTTTACACGGGGGCCTGGCGTTCTAGTCGAGGTTCTTTCGGGGGAGGGAGTTCTCGCCAGAGTTGCTCAAGCAGTTGGTCTCGCTGGGTTTTGCAACCCGGGTCATCCCAGAGGTTAACCAGTTGGTCGGGGTCTTCGTTCAGGTTGTAGAGTTCACCTTCGCTTCCATCATATAGATGGCTTTCCTGGTAGGTGGTACACAGCCAACCGTCACGGTGATAAATCGACTTGAGATGCATGTCGATGGGGCCATGTTCTGAATCCCATTCAGTGAGGAGATGATCTCTGCCTTGCTGCTGTGCCTCGTTATCGGACACAGGTAGTACATCGCCTTCACTGTAATCAGGCGCATCGATACCTGCGATGGCGCAGAACGTTTTTGCCAAATCCACGTGACCGACGGGTTCAGTTACCTCGGCACTCTGAACGTTTGCAGCAGGGGCAGGGCGCCAGATAAACGGCAGTCGCATCAGTGCGTCCACGTGATAAGGACCTTTGAACAACAAACCAAAGTCTCCCTGAAGTTCACCATGGTCCGTTGTGAACAGAATATCGGTGTTCTCCAACATGCCGCGCGCTTTGAGTTCTGTAAATACACGCCCGCATGCCTCATCGATCAGTTCATTCTCGATGTGGGTGTACGCGTTGATCTCCTGCACCTGCTCCGCCGTCATCTCATTCGGGATGAATTCACGGGGTGATTCCAGGTTCGTCCAGAGAGTGCCGTCGTAGTAACCACGCCAATGCTTGGGTTTTGCATCCAGCCAATCGTGTGCCTGCTCTTTAGTTTCCGGGAAGAGCCTGGGTAGTGGCACATCGCGCCAGTTGATTCGATGCAGTTCCGATCGCGGGATGTCCCACGGGTGATGAGGATCAGGGAAACTCATCCAGCAGAACCAGGGTGTTTCATCGGACTGCTGGTTCAGCCAGTTGATCGTCCTATCTGCTACCCAGTCCGTGTGGTAGATGTCACGAGGGACATCCATTGGCCAGACCTGTACTGCCCCTGTTTCACCGCGTGATGCTGTGTTCTGGCCCTTGTCTGTCACCATCGGGTAGAAGCCCCCCTTATCCTCAGGGCGTGAATCCATCCACCGATCATAATGACTGTGCCCCTCAAAAAAGTGGTTGGCCAGTTCCATGTGATCAAAGCCGCGGTGTGGACCTGTGTGGCCTTCTGCTGCCATGCGATTTTCAAAGAACTTGTCAGGACTGCCGAGCCACGGTTCAAAGTGTGCTTTGCCGAGCAATGCGGTGTTGTAGCCGTGGTCTTTCAGATGGTGGGCGATGGTATGGCGGTCTTCCGGCATACAGACACCATTCATCCAGACGCCGTGGGAGCCGACGTGTTGCCCCGTGATGATGGTAGCCCTCGCAGGCATACAGACCACATTGTGGTTGTGCGCACGATGATAGTTGATGCCATCGGCCGCGAGTTTGTCGATGTTTGGTGTTCGGGCAACTTCGCCGCCATTGCAGCCCAGTGCGTCGTAGCGCATCTGGTCCGTGGTGATGAGGAGGATATTTCTCCTCATCAACGAACCATTACTCGTCCGCCATCTACGATCAGCGCTTCACCCGTCATGTAGCTGGCTGCCCGTGACGCGAGGAATACACTCACGCCGCGAAGTTCTTCCGGTTCACCAAATCGCTTCAGCGTGATCTCTTCTGCCGGGCGTTCGTTGCCGTCGTCATCGTTCCACAGCACATGGGCAAAACGTGTTTTGAATACACCCGGGCAAAGTGCGTTGACGCGGATATTGTTTGAGCCGTGTTCTGCTGCGAGGTTACGTACCAGTGCGAGGTCGGCTGCCTTTGAAATGGCGTAGGTGCCGAGTTCCGTTGAAGGCATGAATGCACCGTTTGATGAGGTAATAACAATCACACCGTCTTTCTTGGCGATCATATCCGGCAGCACCATCTGGCAGATCCAGTGGTTGGAGCGCACGTTGGTGTTCATGATCTTGTCGAAGGCTTCGTCAGGGATATCGCTGGCTGAGCCATGGAAAGGGTTGACCCCAGCATTATTGAACAGGATGTCAATTGGACCGAGCTGGCTTCGAGTTTCGTCGACGAGATTCTGCAACTGTTCCTTGTAGCCAACGTTGCATGGGATCGCGATAGCGCGCTCTTCACCCACCATTTCGTTGATCTCATTTGCGGTTTGCTCGCACACGTCACCTTTGCGTGAAGAGATAACGACTTTGGCACCAGCAATGGCGAGCCCCTCTGCTAAAGCGCGGCCCATGCCGATGGATGAACCCGTGGTGAGCGCGACTTTCCCCGTCAGATCGAACAGGTCTGTGATGTTTGCCATGGTGATGACTCGTTTTGTTATTGAATGGAGATGATGGTGTAGATAGATACACCGTTAGGGGTGCTCAAATCAAATTCATCGTATTGTTGCAGGCCCATCATCAGTTGGCCGACGGGTGCGGTGGGAGTGATGACGGTGATCTCCTGATTGTCGAGCATCAGTTTCAGGCCGCCCGCTGAAGGACCCAGGAAAAAATGTGAGGTCTGCTCCGACTCGTCTTCGAGGGTGATAAGGCTGCCTACACCTACACGATCTTCGTTCTTTGAGGAGACCAACGATTCGTATTGCCTGATCGACGTCTCGAGTTCCAGGATACGCTCGGACTGGCCATGCGCGAGATAGGCAGCTTCGAGCCCAAGTGTGTCGTACTTGTTCTCGGCGGCGTTTTCTTTGTTCGTTGCGGTGGAGCGCGCCTCGTCAGCGGCGCTTGCTGCGTTGTCTCTTGCCTCAGTAAGGTGCCGAATGATCTCGTTGACAGCCTCGGCTTTATTCAACCGGCACGAACTTCATCGAGATGGAGTTAACGCAGTGGCGAATGTTCTTCGCGGTGAAGCCTTCGCCCTCAAATACATGGCCCAGGTGGCCGCCACAGTTGGCACACAGGATTTCGACCCGGTAACCATCGGCATCCATTTCACGTCTCACTGCGCCCTCAATCTCGTCATCAAATGCCGGCCAGCCGCAGTTGGAGTGGAACTTGTGTTCGCTTCGGTAAAGCGGGGTGTCGCATCGTTTACAGACGTAGTGACCACCGGTTTCAAAGTGGTCGGTGTATTTGCCTGTGAAAGGCATTTCAGTGCCTTTGTGAAGGATGACGTGTTGTTCTTCGGCGTTGAGATCGTTGTATTCGGACATGGTGACGGTTTCAGGGGGTTGGTTGGCGGATGGTAATTGATGGTACGTGTGGGCTCAAGGAGTGGATTTGGGGGCTTTTGTCATCTTGAGCGGAGTCGAAAGATCTCGGCGGTTGATGTTTTGGAGAGGGAGATCTCTCCACTGTGTTCGCTTTGCTCTCTTCGGTCAGCGTGACCCGGTCGCGATGACGGCTGCAGAAAGAAGAAAGGCGCCTGTTGGCGCCTTTCTAGATCTCTCCGCTTCGCCTGCGGCTCCGGTCGAGATGACGGGGTCGCAGGGGGGTGAGATTTTGTTCTAGTTAAAGAACTTGCGGAACACCAGGCCTACTGTACGTGGCTGGTTGGAACGGAAACCGAGTCGTGCACGGCCG
The DNA here is from genome assembly GCA_963921285.3 of Pseudomonadales bacterium. Lineage (GTDB taxonomy): Bacteria > Pseudomonadota > Gammaproteobacteria > Pseudomonadales > Azotimanducaceae > UBA9659. The sequence continues at coordinate 1,170,302 of CAWUFD020000015.1, read as the reverse complement.
CCGCGTTCCCTGTCGAAAGACAGATCAGCTTCTTCGTCAGTTACGTTGTTGACGTAGATCGCTGTTTCCCAGTCTTCGCGAGCGATACCAAACCGGAGGTTGAATACCGTGTAGGCATCCAGTTCCAGGTCGAGGATCGTCTGCTCAGCACCGGTTGCACCGCCGAATGGCAGGCCGCTGGAGAATGTACCAGCACCGGCAACCTGGTCAGAAGGCTGCGTGATGCGATCGCCAACGTGCTGAACGGTTGCTGCAAGGTACGCATCGCTGCCGCCGAAGAGGTCGGTTGCAAACGTGTACGTTGCTGCCGCAGCGAGCTGCAGTTCAGGTACCGAAGCGAGGCGGTTGCCGTCTTCAACGCCGCCGAGTACGCCGCCAGCAGCAGCGATGACAGTGTCGTCGAATTCGGATTCCAGCGTGCTACCAGCAAGGCTCAAGATCAGTCCGTCTGCAGGTTCTGCAGTCAGTTCGAACTCAAGACCAGTGGTGTGTGCTTCTTCGACGTTGAAAGAGATACGTGAAGAACAAGAACCCGCGTCCAGTGTGACCTGCAGGTCTTCAATTTCAGAGTGGAATACAGCAACGTTCAAACGAACGCCGTTGTCCCATGCTGCTTTGAAGCCAGTCTCATAGTTCCACATGGTCTCATCGTCGTAAGCCTGGAAGCTACCGAAGGTAACAAGGTCACCAGGCGTACAGAGGCCAGTGTTGAGTGGATCGTTAACACCACCGAGACGGAAGCCCTGTGCAGCTTGTGCGTTCCAGGTCAGGTTGTCGTTGACTTCATAGGCAGCGATAACACGTGGGTTAAAGCCGTCAGAATCAGTCTTGTCGACAATGCCGGAGTCGCCATTAGCAAAAAGGCCGCCAGTGGTGATGGTTCGTTCTTCTTCGAAGTCGTACCAGCGACCACCAACAGTCACTGTCAGTTTCTCGGTGAAGTCGTAGCTCAGCTCGCCAAACACTGCGGTCTGTTCAATGTCGTAAGGCAGGTTTGAGTTGAACGGAGAGTCCAGGTCAGGGAAGCCGTTACGTACTGCATCAGACGTGCCTGTACCAAGAACCATGTCGGTAAACATGTCGTAGCCGGGTGTTGGCAGACGCTGCGCGTACTCACGCTCGGTGTCTGAGTAGAAGAAACCGACCAGCCACTGCAGCTTTGAATCGCTGTTAGAGGTGATGCGGATTTCCTGGGTGAACTGCTCAAGCTTCGTGGTGTCCTGCAGGTTTGAAGGCAGCAGTACTGCTTCGTCAGGGTAACCGAGGTCAACAGATACAGAACCCGTTAGAGCAGAGGCATCACGGCTGACCAGGATGTCGCGGTCGAGGAAGCTCGTTACTGAGATCACGTCAAAGTTATCAAAGTTGATCTCAGCAGTGACGTCGATGAGCGTCGTGTCATCTTCGAATGCTTCGTCGAGCTGCAGGTACTGTTCACGGTTGTCCAGCTGGATAGCAGGGCGTGTTGTGGTGTACGGGTTAGCGTACAGGTTAAACACCTCACTGCGGTTGAAGCCGTCAGCTTCGATCTGCTGGAACACGATACGTGGGGTCAGTGTGAAGTTTTCAGTTGGCTGCCACTTGAGGGCTGCACGAATACCGGAACGGTTGCCGGAGTTAACGTCAGACTTGCTGTCGCCGTTTTCGCCGAGTGCATCAACAAAGCCTGCATACTCGGTCGCGTAACCAACCAGGCGAAGTGCAGCGTTTTCGGTCAGTGGTACGTTAACCATTCCTTTGACGTGGCCGCCTTCGTTGCCGTCGGTCACGGTGTTGAGGTCGAACTCCATGGAGCCTTCGCTTTCACCGATAACCGGCTGGTTAGTGATGTAACGGATGGTGCCACCTACTGAGCCAGATCCGAACAGTGTGCCCTGCGGGCCACGCAGTGTTTCAACTCGGTTCAGGTCGTAGAGGTCAAGGTCCGGCGTGAAGAGTGACAGTGAGATCACAGATTCATCGAGGTAAACACCAACCTGTTCTTTAACACCCGGCTGGTCTCGAATGATCTGGCCAGCTGATACACCGCGGATAGCAACCTGTGACTGTCCAGGACCCAGGTTTTGTACGGTAAGACCGGCAACGTTACGTGACAACTCTTCGAGGTTGGTTGCACCGCTGCGCTGAATGTCCTCCTGGGACTGGGCGTTAATCGAGAACGGTACGTCCTGGATTGTTGACGCCCGCTTCGTTGCGGTAACAACAATTTCTTCGATTTCGTCTTGTGCAAAAGCGGTGTTCGCGAATGCGAGCGCTGTGCATAGGACGCTAAGTTTTAGTGTTTTCAATGTTTTCCTCCCCCATTGAAATGACGGGCGGGATGCCCGGTGCGCGAATTGTAGAGATTTCTTTACAAACTTCTAGTGGTGAGTGAGTCCCTTAGATGAGCTGTTAGGTTTTTACGGTTAGACGATTATTTGGGGTGATGTTTGATTGATGTTGGATGGAGGTGGGTGATGTTGTAGTGGGCTACAGAAATGGAGATCTCTCCGTTTCGCAGCCTTCGGCTGCTACAGTCGAGATGACAGCAGTTTCACGTCATCTCGACCGGGTCACGCTGACCGGAGCGGCGTAGCCGCGCAGCGGAGAGATCTCAACCCCCTAGAACACGTTCTACTTCCGCCTATTCGTATAACGAGTCGGCTCCGCCGCCAGCGGATCATCAGGCCAGGGATGCTTGGGATATCGCCCCTTCATCTCCTTTTTCACCTCTGGGTAGGTGTTCTGCCAGAAGTGTTCAAGGTCCTGGGTCACCTGCAGCGGTCTGCCGGCCGGGGAGAGCAGGTGGATTTTGAGAGGCACACTACCGCCTGCGACGGCTGGCGTCGTGGTCTGCCCGAACATCTCCTGGAGTTTTACCGCAAGGACGGGTGGGTTTTCTGTGTAATCGATTCGATAACTGGAGCCTGATGGTACGGTTATTCGCTGGGGGGCTTTGGCTTCCAGTTGCTGCTGTTGCTCGTATGGCAAAAGGGCTTTGAAGATATCTGCCAGGTCGAGCCTTTTGAAATCGGCGAGTTTGGTGACGTTACCTATATAAGGTGTCAGCCATTCACCCAGGGTTCTCACCAGGTATTCAGGCGTGAGATTGGGCCACACGTCCCCCTCGATTTGCCTGAGTAGCTCAACTCTTGCCTGTAGCTGCTTGACCTCATCATTCCAGTTGAGCGTTTCAATACCGTTCTGTTCGATGTATCGGATCAGGGCCGCGCTCTTTTCTTCTGGTGCGATATTGTCGAGTTTTGATTTGCTCAGGACGAGTGCGCCGATGGTGCGCTGTTCTTCGGCAACAAATCGGCCCGCTTTCTTATCCCAGTCGACGACGGTTTTCTCTTCGATCAGGTCCTGGAGGAGATTGTCAAAGAGGTTGGTGTCGAGCTTTGCAGCCGAGCGGATGTGATCACCTTTCTGTTTGCCGATACCACCAACCTCGGCGACGGCGAGCCACTCTGCTTTTGAAAGAAAGTGGCTGTTGTCGATTTTTGCGCTTCGTCCGTTGGCGAGCTGGTATCCACCAGAGTGCCTTCGCCGTGCAATACGATCAGGATAGGCGAGGGCAAGCAGGTAACCGAGCTTTATGTCATCGGGTACTTTTGCCATCTGGCGAGGCACATCCACCCTGGCCAGCTGGTTAGTGAACTGCTCCGCCTGCTGATGGGTTCGTCTAAACCATCCACGATGCCGGTTGGGTGCGCTTTCCACACCTCGCAATACATCTATGCGGTAGGCCATGTCAGGGGATTGATCGGTAAACGGATCGCGGTCAGCAAAGATCGCCGCCAGCAATGCCGCCGTCTCTGCCACGCCGTATTCTTTTGCTTTGATCAGCATGTGCGCAAGGCGAGGATGGGTACCGAAGCTCGCCATCGCGTCACCGTGTGGCGTGAGGTTGGTGCCGTCTATTGCACCGAGGCTGTGTAGTAAATCTTTGGCCTGGTTGAACGCACCTGTTGGCGGCTGGTCCAGCCACTTCACCTCACCAGGATCACTGATACCCCATTGCAGAAGCTGCAGCGCAAGTGGCGCAAGATCTGCGCCTTGGATCTCCGGGGTGGTGTGCCTTGCCATGGTGAGCTGCTGGTCTTTTGACCAGAGGCGATAACAATGTCCTGGCTTCAACCTGCCTGCTCGACCTGCGCGCTGGGTACTTGAAGCATCTGATATGCGTTGGGTGCTGAGGCGGGTCATCCCGGTAACCGGATCAAAGACAGGGACGCGTTCGAGACCCGTATCAACGACGACATCTACACCGTCAATAGTGAGACTGGTTTCCGCGATATTGGTGGCGAGGACGACTTTCCGTCTGCCGGCTGGAGCGGGGTTGATGGCAGCCTGTTGCTGTTCGATGGGCAGATTGCCGTACATTGGATGCACATCAATATTGCTGGCCAGTTTGCCGGTAAGCCCCTCGAGGGTTCTGTTGATTTCACCCTGGCCCGGCAGAAAGGCGAGGATATTGCTATCGAGATGATCTTTTGTAGCACTGACAATGGCGGGCACCAAACGGTCGACGATCCGCTCTCTCGGCTGGGCAGCCTTTCCGAAATGAACATCAACGGGATGTATGCGCCCTTCGCTCTGGATAACCGGGGCGCCTTCCATCAACCCGGCAATAGCAGTGACATCGATGGTGGCGGACATGACCAGCAGTTTGAGCGGGTCCTCTTCCCTGAAGAGTTCCTGGGCTTTGAGACACAGCGCCAGTGCAAGATCTGAATCGAGGTTGCGCTCGTGGAATTCATCAAAGATGACAAGGCCAACCTCTTCGAGAGACGGGTCCTCCTGCAGCATCCTGACCAGGATGCCCTCTGTGATCACCTCAATCTTGGTGTATTCGCTGACGACCGTCTCAAGTCGCATGCGATAACCAACCGTCTGCCCGGGCTTCTCATGGGAGAGCGACGCCATACGATGTGCCGCTGCCCGCGTTGCGATTCGCCTTGGCTCCAGTATCAGGATCTTCCTGTGCCCGAGCCAGGATTCCGCGGCAAGCGCCAGCGGCACAACCGTTGTTTTACCGGCACCGGGCGGCGCAGCCAGGACGGCACGGTCGTGGCTCGCAAGCACTGATTTCAGCTCATCAAGTATGTCGCCGATTGGCAGGTCGGTAGTAAGCACGTTCTGGTTTATTGAGGGGTTTGTAGACTGCGTCTATCGATTACATTTATTGGTTTACATATATTGATAGTGTAGCAGGCTAACTTGCCCGGTATGGGCGGGATGCGTATGGTGCTTGCAAAGGGAGGAGCCATGGATTTACCAGAAGTACGCGTGGTTGAGCAGGATGAGGTCGACCGCCTGATCAGTGTGATGATGATAGCGTTCAGCGTTGACCCGCTGATGCGATACATTTTTCCGGAGCCGCACCAGTTCCTGAACGGTGGGCCGTTTGTGTTCTCAGAACAGGGCAAAACGTCGCTTGAGGCTGGCGCCACTTATGTCGTGAATCACTACGAGGGTGGTGCGATCTGGTTTCCACCGGGTGTGGAACCCTGGAACAACCCGGAGTCGGGCATGATTCCTTTTGTGGAAGTCTCGCGGCTCGAAAACATGATGAAAACGCTTCAAGCCATGGATGAGGCCCATCCGAAAGAACCTCACTGGTACCTCGGCTTTATCGGGATTGATACTGCAAAGCAGGGCAAGGGCCTCGGTGCGTCGCTGCTCAAGCATACCCTTTCGATCATCGATGAAGCGGGCGATGTCGCCTATCTTGAATCCAGCAATCCTCGCAACGTGCCGCTGTATGAACGTTACGGTTTTGAGGTCACTGGCGAAATTCAGTTTGGCGATGGTCCGGTAGTAACCCCGATGGTGCGACCGGCAAAGTCATAAGGAGAAAACATGAAAGTACTCGGGATGATTGGTGTTGCGCCGACGGAGGGCTCGACCTTTCATATTGTCGGAGGCGGCATCGATGCGGATTACCTTGTTGAGTTTGCGCAGGCGCATGAACAATCTGGATTCGATGCGGCACTGGTAGGTTATTCATCGGCATCGGCTGATGGTTTTATGGTGGCAAGCCACGCCGCAGCCAACACCGATCGCATCAAGTTCCTGCTGGCCCACCGGCCCGGTTTCGTCGCGCCGACGCTTGCTGCTCGCAAGCTGGCGACGTTGGACAACCTCACCAAGGGCCGGCTGATGGTGCATATCATTACGGGCGGCTCAGACTATGATCAGCGCAGGGATGGCGACTTTGTCGGTCATGATGAACGTTATGAGCGAACTGACGAATATATCGAGGTGATGAAGAAGGTCTGGCTTTCCGAAAAACCTTTTGATCACAAGGGTAAGTTCTACGAGGTAGAAAAAGCGACGTCGGAAGTATTTTCACACCAGAAGCCGCACATCCCCGTGTACTTTGGTGGTGTATCTGAGGCGGCACTGGGGGTCGGTGCAAAACACGCCGATGTCTACGCGCTGTTTGGTGAATCGCGTGCCAACGTCAGCCAGATGATGTCTAACATCAACCAGAGAGCGGCGGAGTTTGATCGCCAGCCTGAATACCAGCTGTCTTTTCGCCCGATCATTGCTGATACCGAAAGTGATGCGTGGGAGAAAGCAGAACAGATTCTCAAAAATGTAAAACCCATGCCGGCGAGGAAGGCGGAAGCAGAAACTGCTCGGCGCCTGATGAAACTGGCGGAAGAGGGTGAGCTGCACGATGAACGCCTCTGGACGCCGCTCGCAGCGGCAGCGCAGGGTACCGGCAACACGACAGCACTTGTCGGCACGCCGCGGCAGGTAGCCGATGCCATCATCAGGTATCACGAGATGGGGGTTGAAGGCGTATTGATCCGCGGCTTTGATCCCAGGAATGATGCTGTGGAGTATGGCCGTGAGCTGATCCCCATGATCAAGGAAGGCACAGCCGGGGCATGAGCTTAAAGAACCTGCTGTCTGAATCAGCGCCATTGGTTGCGCCGCTCTGCCTTGATGCGTTATCTGCGCGGGTGGCGGAACAGGCAGGGTTCAAAGTGGGGTATGTCTCCGGCGGTGCGCTTGGATACGCGCACGCCGTGAGCGAGGCGCTTTTGTCCGTTGACGAACTTGCCGATGTTGTCAGGCATGTCACCGCTCGCTGTACGATGCCGATCATTGTGGACGGAGGTGTCGGGTTTGGTGATGCGGTACACCTTCATCGTGCCGTGCAGGTGTTTGAAGCTGCTGGTGCAGCCGCTGTTGAAATTGAAGACCAGGTCGCACCGAAGCGTGTCAGCCATCACCGGGGCATTGAACATCTCATATCAACCGCAGACATGGTGCAGAAGATTGACCAGGCGGTAGCGGCACGCCGTTCTCCTGACTTCCTGATTATCGCGAGGACCGGTGGCGTCAAAAACGAATCTTTTGATGCGGCCTGCGAACGCGCCAATGCCTACCACAAAGCCGGCGCCGACATGATCCTGATCATGCCGGAAGAACGACAGGACTGGGCAGCACTCAAGGACAGGGTTGATGCACCGATCGTCACCTTTGGCGCATTGTCAGGTCGACCGCTTGCGGATTGGCAGGCACTTGGCGTGTCGCTGGTGATTGATCCGTTTACGCCGCAGGTTTTGGCGGTTAAGGCGATGCAAGCTGCGTACGATGGTTTCATCACTTCAGGTGATCCCGGGCATACAACGGCCGAGATATTCGAGACCTATAACAAACTGGATGAGCTTGCGGGTTTTGCGGAGCTTTATTCGATTGAAGACGCAACGACAGAAAAGTAGTTACCTCAGCACGTAACCCTTGCCATGCAGTGTGACGATTTCGGGTGCTTCACAACCCTCTGCCCTGAACGAGTTGCGCAGTTTACTGACGAGATGATCCACATACCGTTCCGTGGGTGGTGTGCGCCTGTACCAGAGCGTGTCTGTGACAAACTGTCTTGAAAGTACATTGCCGCGCCTGTCTAGCAGGAGCATCAGGAGTTTTGCCTCGGTGGCACGCAGCCTCTTTTCGTGTCCCTGCCGGGAGTAGATCGTGCGTTTGCGCATATCAAACGTCCAGTCAGGGTTCACGATGACGCCGCGGTAATGGTCGATCTTCTGCTGGATGGCAATGCGGCGCACCAGAGAGTTGATGCGTGCATTGGAATGACGGTCGGTCAGTGGTGCGATAAGGCATTCATCTGCGCCATTACCCAATGCAAGAACCTTATCGTCTCTTGCCCAGGCTTTTCGCACCGCAATGATGGCGGCGTCGGTCATGTCCCTGATGTTGTTCAGTTGGCTGAACGGTGAATCTGTGACAACAAAATGAAAAGGCTTCTCTGACAGGCGTCCCGTGAGTTCATCAACTCCTGAATGTGTGACGCTGAATCCCCTGGACACAAACGCCTGGTCCGCCTTGTGGTCCGGATGTTCTATCCCGATTAATACTTCCACAATACTACATCGATATTGCTCCCGATAAATTATAGGTGTGCTGTGATGAGAATTTCTCCCACCTTGAAGAAAAATTTTCTATTTCTAGACGCCGTGGTCTAGTCTTTGCCTTTCTTCTTTACGCCATGCACCAAAATAGATCGCGAGGAAGGTCATACCGGCGTAAACGACAATGCCGAGTGATACCAGCATGAAGAGTTGTGTGACGCTGCCATCGAACTGGGTGACCAGGACCCAGCCACCCGCGGCGGTGATGAGAAAACGTGTTGCCGTTGCAGTGACCGGCCAACCGACCGCCTTCGCCCCCTGCGAGGCAAAGTAGAGTGAAAGGCCTGCGCCCATGAGACCAAAAAATGGCGCGGTGATCACAAAATACTCTTTTGCGATAGCAACCGTTTGCGGTTCGGTTGAAAAGAAATGAATCCAGAACTCCGGAAAGAGTGCCAGCAGGACACCGGCAATGCCGGTGATGACACCAGCACTCAGGCTACCGATAAAGCCGATACGCTCAGCGCGGTCAAAGTCGCCGTTACCGATGCTGAGCCCGATTAACGTATTCATCGATACACCGAGTCCGAACACCATGGGGATAACCAGGAATTCAACACGGGCGGCGATGCCATATCCAGCCAGCGCCTCAACGCCAAATCGGCCAACCAATCCTGTCATGATCAGCATGGATGAAACTGTAAAAAATGGAGATACCGCGGCCAGTGCACCGACTGACAGAATGTCTGCCAGCAGGTCGACGCGAACGCCAAACGCACTTAAGCGCAGCTTCACGGGTGACCGGTAAACGAGGTAGCCAATACAAAGGAAGGTATTGATGAAGTTGATGGTCAGCAGCGAGATGGCCGCACCCTGGATACCTAACTGTGGCAATGGACCCCAACCGAGAATCAGTGCGCCGGAGAGCGGCACCTGCACCGCGGAACCTGCAATCATCAGTACCGCTGGCAGGCGCATGTTACCTGTGCCCCGCACAACGCCGAGCATCATTTTGTACAGCCAGATCATGACACAACCGGGGAAGAAGATGGCGGTGTAGGCGAGTGCCTGACGTAACACTTCACCTTCCCCGCCAAGCAGGATGAGAACGGTATCGCCGATCAGGAAGTAAAGCCCAAGAAATCCCAGCCATAACGTGATGGCAATGATGAAGACCTGCCAGAGCAGGGATTCAGCGCGGGCAACATCTCCTGCGCCCATGGTGCGAGCAACCGCGCCGGTTACGGCGCCACCCAATGCGCCGCCCGCAAGCATCTGCATCAACATCATCAGGGGGAACACCAGGGCCATTCCCGCGAGACCCGCTGTACCGAGCTTACCTATGAACCAGATTTCAGCGATGGACACCGCGCTCTGGACAAAAAATGCCGTGGCCTGAGGCGTTGCCATACGAACCAGCAGAGGGAACACGGGTGCGCTGATAAGCGCCTGCGGACTATTCACGGTTCAACTGTGTTCTGATTGCCTGGATGATCGCGTAAAACTCATATTCACGCTCCAGCACCCAGGCTTGTTTCCAGGCGCTGGTCATGGCTATCACAAGGTTTTCTGAAGGATTTACGTAGACAAACTGGCCGTGAATACCTTGCGCCTCAAACCCGCCGTCAGCGAACGTCCACCACTGGTAGCCGTAGCCGAGGGGTGTACCCTCATAGAGCGCGCCTACTTCAAGATGTGATGCGCCAGGTGTGGTGGCTTCCGTAACCCAACCATCAGGTAAGAGATGAGCATACTGATCTGTGTGAAGCATGCCGAACCTGGCAAAGTCTCGCAGCCGGGCGCTGATGCCAAATCCCGTCACTTCCATGCCGCCCGGCTTGTCGGTGATCCAGAGCGCATCAGATTCCATGCCCATCGGCTGCCAGATCTTTTCTGAAAGATATTGCGAGACGGTGCCACCGGTCGTGCGTTCCAGCAGCCAGCCGAGTACCTGGGTCTCGCTGGAGTTGTATAGAAATGCAGTGCCAGGCGGATGGTCGCGTTTTGTTCGCGTTACCAGGTATTCATTAACCTCGCCCCGTTTCAGCCAATGGTTGGTGAAGATCCAGAAGTCGGACTGAAGATCGTCGTAGTCTTCATTAAATGCAGCGCCGGAGGACATCTGTAGGACCTCCCTGACGCTAACGCCTTCATACACTGTGCCGTTCAGTTCTGGCAGGTAGCGGGTTACGTCATCATCGAGGCTTTTGATGTAACCATCTGCCCTGGCATAGCCGATCAGGGTTGCAGTGACAGACTTTGCGATCGACCAGGACGTAGGTCGTGATCCTTGTCGGTTACCGAGATGATAGCTCTCATGCAAGACGGTACCGTTGCTGACGACGATAAATCCAGTCGCCTCGTTGGTTAGAAGAAACTCGTCCAGCGTGGTTGAGCTGTTGTCGTAGTTGTACTGAACATCAAGCTTTTTGTCGGTGTGCTTTAACGGTGTTTTTTGCGCACCAGCGGCGACCACTCGGACGGGGTATTGTTCTTCCATATGCCGGAGCTGCCATGCCATTGCCTCGCTATCACTGGCGTTTGAGCAGCAGGCGACAACAATGAGGAAGAGGGTGGTCAGGATTCGTATCGCGTACATCAGGTGCAGCATACGTGAGGAGGCTGCCGTGTGTTAGTCTCGCAGTCCTCACGGAAACGGATATCACTCATGCGAATACTCATGGTAATCGTGCTCAGCCTGTTCCTAGTTGCCTGCGAGGAGGCCGCGCCCCCGACAACCACGTTACAGCTGGATGCTGTGGACGCGTTCAAGAAAGAAAAGTATCTCAACGACAACGCTGCAAAGGCAGGGGTTACGGTGACCGAATCAGGACTCCAGTACGAGGTGCTTGCGTCCGGTAATGGACGCACGCCTACGCGATCAGACCGTGTTTTGACCCACTACCATGGCACCTTTATCGATGGCAGCGTGTTCGATTCTTCGGTGGATCGTGGCCAACCGGCAGAGTTTCCAGTTGGCGGTGTGATCAAAGGGTGGTCGGAAGCGCTGACCCTGATGAAAGAAGGAGACAAATGGCGCCTGGTGATACCGAGTGATCTCGCCTACGGCTCACGTGGTGCCGGTTCCCGAATCCCGCCTGATACGCCGCTCGTGTTTGAGGTTGAGCTGTTGGAAGTGAAGTAGCGAATCTCGCACGGCAGCGATGGCAACAGGCGCAGAGCACAGCGGCAGTTGCCAGGATATGGTGATCATCCCATCAACACGTGAGGAGTGATCATGCGAGAACTTGAACCCAATGAGTTAAACGTCGTTAACGGTGGTTATCAGTTAACCGGCCTTTATGTCCCACCGCCGGTGTTCGCGCTGCCAAGCTGGCCGGATATTCGTGGCATCGTGTTTCTGCCCGGTTTCCTCTAACGGTTACGAGGGACGCCGGACCGTCATCGAATGACTTCAGACTCAGGTCGGTGAGTCCAGTCTGGTGGCAGAACCAGATACCGAAGTGCGTTGGCAAAGCTGCCAGCATTGGCAGCTTTCCTCGCCAGTCTCCCGAAACCGTGAAAGAACACCACCAGGGGATTGATGCTGTTCACAGGCGTCACCAGTCCGTAGGTGACAGGCGCTTTCTCTTCAGCAAACGTGCCGAACATCCTGTCCCAGATGATGAAAATGCCGCCGTAGTTTTTGTCGAGGTACTCCGGATTCGATCCGTGATGCACACGATGATGTGACGGGGTATTCATAAACCATTCAATGGGCCGCGGGAGCCGGCGTACGGCCTCTGTATGCAGGGCTGTCTGGTAGAGCTGCACAAACATCTCCGCGAAGAAAATCAGGAATGGATGGAAACCCAGGGCCGCAAGTGGCAGGTGAAAGAAGAGTGGAAAAATGCCGTCAAGCGGACCGAACCGATAGGCCACCGAAATATTGAAGTGCGGCGATGAATGGTGAACGGTATGTGTTGCCCAGCCGATGCCGGTGCGATGAACAAACCTGTGCTCCCAGTAGTAGGCCAGGTCGGCGAGTATCACGCAGGCGATGATGCTGGCCACGGTGATCTCGATCTGCATGAGCGAGAAGTGTTCGTACACAACGAAGAACACCGTAACGTACGCGGCTGCAACAAAAAGGTTCAGCCCAATGAACATCGCCAGAGTGACAAAGTTGGTCAGCGTATCACCAGCCAGTTGCCATGAAAGGCGGGATTGCCAGGTGTACCGGCAGAATTCGAGGAAGAGTAACCCCATTGCCGCGAGGAAGAAGTAGTTGTTGGCCACCTCTTCCCAATGGGTCATGTCCAGCGGGTCAAACGTAATAAATAACCATTCCATCTCAGCTGCAACCCGCTCAATTCAGATAGTACATCTTGATCGGGACATCACCGCCTTGAACGAGTGAGTCCTCAAAGGTCGGGCTGTCAAACCGACCTGCGGTACCTGAACTGCCATAGCCTTCGGCGGGATAACCGTTTTCCTGGTTTAGCTCTCCATCGCTGTTTTCGTCGTGGAACACCAGTGCAGCCATAGATCCGGTCATACCATGCACGGTAAAGCCGCGGCTCGTTGCGGGCATCATGGCGAAGGCGATGGCGTTATTCCTGTTATCGAACGCTGCCTTGTTCGCATACAGACCAATGATGATTTGCCCTGGCCGAGGCCCGTGCCTTCACCTGTTGGCTTTGTTGTGAAAAAGGGCGAGAACACATTGGTGATGTCGCCATCGGGGATTCCGGGACCATCGTCTGAAATCTCGATTTCGATAAGCGGGCCTGACAGACGCGTGGTGATGTAAACCTTGCCGGGCTCAGTCATCGCCTGCGAGGCATTCACGATCAGGTTTGCAAAAACCTGGTTGAGCTTCGCCGGCCAGCATTGGATCGGTGGGATATCCCCAAGATCGGCAACAATCTCGACCTGATGTTTGAGCTGGTTGCGCAGCACGTTCAGCGTCGACTTTATGCCATCGTTGATCTGCGCGAGTTCCTTGCCGGACTCACCGGAGCGGGCAAAACCCCGCAGATCACCAACGATCTCCTTAACGGTGTTCAGACCCTCCGTGGTTTATGCAATCAGGTCAGGGATGTCTTCAAGCGTATCCTTGAATGCGTCGTCATCAGACGCTTGCACGTCGATCTTTTCCAGTACTTCTTCAAAGTAGTCTTTCAGCACCGAGAGGTTACTCAGCGAGTAGCCGAGTGGGTTGTTGATCTCGTGTGCAATGCCGGATGCAAGATAGCCGACCGATGCCATCTTCTCCTGCTGGATAAGTGTTTGCTGGTTCTTCTTCAGATCGGCGTTGGCGCGCTCAAGCGCATGGTTCTTGCGATAGAGCTCCCTGCTGACATCTTCGAGCAGGGCTTCAGCTTCCATGCGCGAAGCCTTTTCGCGTTCGTAAGCCTTCTTGTAAGCATCATCGCTCATACGGTGACAAGCAATCCGCAGTGATCTGCACCATCATGCATGCAAGGCGAGTGAATGAGCTCGTAAGAAACGCCGAAGTGCTTTGCAGCACCGGCAATCAACCCTTCAGCCAGTTCGCACATCTGTCTTGAAGAGGAATAGTTCAGCAATAGCCTGTTTTCTGCCTGCCGCTCATATTGGAACGCAGGCGTGATGGCGTCGGGGTAGAGCTTTTTCACTTCAACATGGATAACGCCATCGATGGTTTCCAGGAAATCGAGGAAATCCATGCTGGAGTCGATGAGTCCGGGATAGCGTTTGACGAACTGCGGGAACATGAATTCACCGAATGCGTATACCAGTTCAGGCACAGGGATATCCTTACGCTGGCTGATGATGCTGACGAGGCTCAGGAGTTCAGCGTCTTCATACAGTCCTGCAGCGGTGTAGGCGCCGCTCACACCGGCTTCATCCAGGACGGCGTTCCACTCCTCGATTCCAAAAGTCTCCTCAACCATTTCGTTGAGCAGGTTCATCACAACACCCTTCATCGGTGGGTCCTCGTCAGTTTTGTCGCGCGCATCTTAGCAAGAGTCACAAGTTGACCATTAGTGGCAGGTCAGAAGGTTGTAACCGATTTGCAAGCACATTACTAACCCTTTGAAAAATGTACGCATTTGCAAAAAGCGAAAGTTGGCACATTACTTGAATTGCAAAGTGCAAACGCTATATTGGTGAACCATGTCGACAACCATCCTGCTGCTGGACGAAGAACAGAAGATGTTCAAGGCGATTAATCGCCTTGTGCGTCCACTCGACGCTGTCCTGCTCGCAACTGGTTCTATAGAGCGCGCGTTGCAGTTCTGTAAGGACCAGGAAGTGCAGGTCGTGATCGCTGACCTGAACCGGGAGGATGCGGACGTTAACCAGTTCCTTATCGCCGCAGCGGACATCAATCCGAAAATGCGCAAGATTGTGCTGACCAGCTACGCGGATCTCGAACCAACCATCGCTGCCATCAACGACGGCAAGATCAATCGTTACTTCACCAAGCCATGGGATGTGGATGAACTGCGTGAGGCGATTGTTGAGGAACTGGATACCTACCATGCCCAGGTACAAGACGCGCAGGAAAAGCGGGTACTGGGTCGCCTCAACGAGAAAATGGGGGAGAAGGTGGACTTCACCTCCAAACTGCTGGACGGCACAACCGAGCTGCTGTCTGCCAGCCGCTTTCGCACCAGTATTAACATCCACGCGGCGCTGCTTGAGCAGCGCTTGCCGGGTTCTTCGCAATTTGCAAAGCAAACTGCAAAAACCGCGGGGCGTATTGCGACGTACCTTGGGCTGTCCTTAAAAGAACGCGAACAGATCATGCTTGCGGCGGAGCTGCACCAGATTGGCCTGCTCGGGTTGTCCGACAAGGTCCTGCATGGGGATCCGGATACCTGGACCGATGCAGATGAAGCAGCTTTTACGGCTTACCCCGCTGTTGGCGCCGATGCCCTGATGGAAGATGGCGAGGAGAACGCCGTGTCGCTGATGGTGAGACACCACAGGGAAGACAATGACGGCGGCGGATTCCCCCTGCAGCTGGTTGCCCAGTACATCCCTATCGGTGCTCGTATTATTCGAGTTGCAGCGGATTTTGAATCTGGCGCATCGGAAATGGGTGCCAGTGTCGCCATGCTCGAAATGCTCAAGGACAACGGTGAGCTTTACGACCCGGAAGTCCTGGCTGCGCTGACTGAAACCAAACTCAACCCCGGCGCTGTAGCGTCGCCGGATAACGCCAACGAGGTGACGCAATGGCAATCATAGATGACATCCTGATTGTGGAAGACAGCGAGCCGACCGCGATCGCTTACGAGAGTTTTCTCGACGACTACGAAACGGAAATTGCGCTCGACCTTGCCAGCGCGCGCAGTGCAATTGAACGGGCCGCGCCTGCACTAGTGCTGCTCGACGTGCAGTTGCCTGACGGCAACGGCATCGAGTTTGTATCCGAGTTGCGTGAGGCAGGTTACGAGTTCCCTGTGATCGTGATCACCTCGGACAGTTCTGTCACGCTGGCCGTTGATGCCATCAAGGCTGGCGCGAACGATTTTCTTGAAAAGCCTTTTTCCAGCAACCGCCTGCTTACGACGGTTGCTAACGTATTGGAGAAGTCGCGCCTTGATTCCATGGTGCGCGACTATGAAAAAAGCGGCGCGGAGCGAACGGCTTTTGCCGGTTTTATTGGAAAATCCCTGCCGATGCAGACCGTTTACAACATGGTTGAAGCCGCTGCACCCAGCAAGGCGACAGTGTTCATTACTGGTGAATCAGGCATAGGTAAAGAAGTCCTGGCCCGAGCGATTCATGACACCAGTCCCAGGCGCAAGAAACCTTTTGTTGCGTTGAATTGTGGCGCGATTCCGAAAGAGTTGATCGAAA
This sequence comes from Pseudomonadales bacterium, assembly GCA_963921285.3. Taxonomy (GTDB): domain Bacteria; phylum Pseudomonadota; class Gammaproteobacteria; order Pseudomonadales; family Azotimanducaceae; genus UBA9659. The sequence goes on along the minus strand of CAWUFD020000015.1, from coordinate 1,154,139 downwards.
GCGAGATTTTCGGACACGTGAAAGGCGCTTTTACCGGGGCCAACAAAGAAAGAAAAGGCGCGACGTTGCAAGCCAATGGCGGTACGCTGTTTCTCGATGAAATCTGTGAGATGGATATCGATTTGCAGGTGAAGCTGCTTCGCTTTTTGCAAACCGAAATCTTCAGGCCGGTAGGTAGCGATGAGGAACTGGAAGTAGACGTCCGGATTGTCTGCGCAACCAATCGAAACCCGCTCCTTGAAGTGCGTGAGGGTAACTTCCGCGAAGACCTCTATTACCGGTTGCACGTGATATCGATCGATCTGCCTGCATTACGTGACCGGCACGATGATGTGATGCTGATTGCTGAACATCTGCTCCTGCAATATGCGGACGAGGAATCGAAAGCCTTCCGCGGCTTTACCGCAGAAGCCGCGGAGAAGGTTCGGGCCCACAACTGGCCGGGCAACATACGTGAATTGCAGAACACCATTCGCCAGATCGTCGTGTTGCACGATGCCGACGAGGTATCGCTTGAGATGCTGCCGGCTCACCTGAGTGGCGTGACTGAAACAGAATCAGCATCCATGGAGGCGAGCAATACTCCGGCGACCAGCGGGGATGACGTATTACAGCCGTTGTGGAAGGTCGAACAGGACCATATTGCGCGAGTCCTTGCGGCTTGTGATGACAATATCCCAAGGGCTGCCGCTGTACTTGAAATCAGCCCATCGACCCTTTACCGGAAACAGGCCAAGGCGTGAGCGAGACCGTGCAGAACACCGTACTTTTTGTCGATGACGAAGAGTATGTGTTGAAGTCCCTGCGACGCGTGTGTCGCAAAGAGGATTTTCGCGTACTGACCGCGAGCAACGGGCCGGCGGCGCTTGAGCTCCTGGCTCGCGAGCCGGTCGACATTGTTGTATCCGACCTTCGCATGCCGCAGATGGATGGCACCGAATTACTCCGCCAGGTGCAGGAAAACTATCCCGACATCTACTGCATTCTTTTTTCAGGTAACGCGGACCTGCCCTCGGTGATCAAGGCAGTCAACGAAGGCAGTCTTGCCTACTATTTTCAGAAACCCTGGGATGACGATTCGCTGAAGCTTACCTTGAGGGGGTTCCTCGAACGAAAGCAACTGCGCGAGATGGAGCAGGCGCTGTCCCGACAGGTGCAGGAGCAGAATGAGACCCTGCTCGTGCTGAACGAACAGCTTGAGGCACAGGCGAAAACCATCGCCCAGGAAGCTTAAACCAAATCGAGATTCTTCTCGACCATGAGTCATGAAATCAGGACACCATTAAATGGCCTGCTCGGTGTGCTGCAGCTTTTAAATGATGACAAAACCCTCAAAGGCAACGAGTTGCTGGCAACCAGCCTTGCCACCGCGCAGGACCTGAAACGAATTGCCGACGATGTGCTTGATCTTTCACAGCTCGAATCCGGCAAGTTCCTGCTCGATGTAGTAGTGTTCAGCCCGGTTGAACTTGGTAACGCTGTGGTGCAGCTCATGCACCCTAACGCAGAAGAAAAGGGGCTGCTGTTGCGACTGAGCGCATCATGTTCCCCGGCGCTGCGGCTCACCGGTGACCCGGCGAGGTTACGCCAGATCCTGGCAAACCTTGTTTCCAACGCCATCAAGTTCACCGACGCAGGTGAGGTGCAGATATCTATCGACTACCAGGATACGCTTCAAATTAAAGTGAGCGACACGGGCATCGGTATCTCCGAAGAACGCCGTGAACGACTCTTCTCAGCCTTTGAGACGATGGAGCCTGCACATGCCAGTCACTACGGTGGCACCGGGCTCGGGCTGTCGATCACATCGCAACTCGTTGAGCAGATGGGCGGCACAATAGATGTCGACAGTGTGCCTGGTGAAGGCGCCACGTTTACCGTGAACCTGCCGCTTGCAACCGCAAGTGAAGATTCAAACAACCAGGAGCCTTCCGGGCAGGGCAATCTCGATGGCAGGCGTTACCTCATTGTTGACGACAATGAAACCAACTGCATGGTAATCAGCACAGCCATCGTGCAGCGCGGTGCCATCGCCGATACGGATACCAGTGGCCTCGCGGCCATACGCCGTATGAAGGAGGGTGGCCCCGGCTACGATGCCGTGCTGCTCGATATCAATATGCCTGAGCTTGATGGCTTTGAAACACTGGAAATTCTCCGCACTGATGCCGCCGTTGACTGCCCTGTTTATGCGCTCACCGCACAATTGGATGATGAATCGCTGCGGCGTTACGAGGAAGCAGGCTTCCGCGATGTGATCGGGAAACCGGTCGACTTTGATGAGATGAGTTTGATGCTTCTCGGGGAGACTGCGACATCAGAGGCAGTTGAACGACCCGCGAGCGTATTTGAAGAAAGTGTCTTTGATCAGCTCATCCAGAATACCGGGCCGGAAGTCATGCAGAAGCTGGTTGATTCCTACTGCCGTGACGCAACTGCCAGGGGTGGTCGGGTCAGGGAAGCCCTATCGGCGCAGAACTGGCAGGTGATTGGCCAGGAAGCACATGCACTGAATAACAGTGCAGCGATGTTTGGTGCCATGTCCCTGCACGGCCTGTGCAAAACCATTGACCAGAAGGTGAAGCAGGAAGAGTTTGCTGGCCTTGAGCAGGACGCCCAGGTGCTGGTCGACATGGTTGATGAAAGTATCGAACAGGTTAAGCGCTGGGCCAGTGCACGTACCTGATTACCTGAAGCGTCCGGCGGGCGCTGGTGTGGTGCTTGCATCCACTTCAGTGTTTGCAGTACCCGCTCTCATTGAATCCAGTTCTATCCTGGAAGATCAGATCCCCATTACAACCCAGTATGATCGCAACCGTGTGGTTGTCATGACCGTAGGGCCGATCAGCGCGGCAGCGGGTGCGCTTTTGGATGTGCGCTTCCAGTTGATCGTCAGCAGCGAGCACAGGCCGCCGGTGATGGTTGGCTATGATGTTCGTTTGAGCGATGCGCCCGGGGAAAGGCCCGGTCATGTGGTGTTACCGGCGGTTGCGACGAACCTGGATCGCGCCCGGCACCATGAAATCCTGTCCGGCAGTCGATTACATGAACTGCATGAGCCAGTTGAACATGTGTATGTCACGTTGTCCCTCTGGGCACAGCGAAGCCAGGACCTGCAGGGTGACATCACCATCGAGGAGAGCGGCCAGTTCCTGCAGGTGAGGGTCGTCACACCCGATTCGTGAGAGATGGCAGCAGCAGGTCCATAGCTTCAATAGCGGAGCCCGCTCGCGGAATGCGCTTTGGCAGCTCCCTGGTAACAACACCACCACTACCTTCAATGGCGATAACAGGTTTGCGCGTATAGGCGAGTCTCACTGCGAGCTCACGCGTACGCCTGCCACCTCCAATCACGATGGCGCCCCTGGCGTGTTTCAGGATCAATCGATGTTTATCCTTCGGCGTGGCCGCCAGGTACTCGTTGTCGCAATAATCCGATGTCTCAAAAATTGACGGATCGATAATGGCCTGGGTAAGTCCACCCGCTTCTTTTGCGCCTCTAAACGCGTAGTCAAAAGTCGAGGTGGTGTTACCACAGAGCACGCCGTAACCGGCAGCAGCGATGCGACGACCAATATGAAAAGCGAGTGTGCGGTTCTTCCAGTTGCAGGCCTCAGCGAACCCCAGCACCGCAATGTACCGTGCATCAACAAACCTCGAAGGGCGACTGCTTACAAGCGATAGGTCAGTCCGACGAGGGCTGTTGTTGTCTCGAAACTGCGTGAGCGATCTGAATTGTTCAACCAGGTTTGTTCGATTGAGAAATTCCATAAAAACTCCGTGTTTTTGATCTGAAATGGTGATTCGTAAGACAGTGATAAAGTAGTGCCTTCACGACGCTGCCCAGGAATCCTGAGTTCGTCGTCGAGGCGTGATATGCGATCGTTTTCAAAAGCCTGGCCGTAGTGGATCAGCCCCAGTGACATGGTGCGACCGCCAGTCAGGTTCCACTTGAGTGACGTATCCAGCTTCCAGTAACGCAGGTCACGTGCTCCCTCAAAATCATCCTTCGCCACGTACGCCTGTACGTAGGTGCTGGAAGTCAGGTTGTCGCTGACAGGGTAGTTGAAGAGCACACCGCCACCGGTAAGGGTGTAGGTCAATCGTGAATCGACATTGCGTCCACGCATGTCATCGTTCCTGAGGCCCTTGTGTTCACGCTTTTTCTGGTACACAAATGCACGCAGGTAAGCGCCACCCTCTGTTTTCAATCGATAACTCGGCTGGATGCCGGTTTCGCGATAGTCGAGGGATTCCAGTGACAGTTCGCTGTAATCGTTCACGTAGTTCCGTTCTTCAACGTAACCAAAGAGTGAAATCGAGTTATTGCGATTGAATCGCAGGATGCTCTCTACGCTCAGCTTGCCTGAGTTGTAGGCGAAGCGATCGGTGAGCGGTACACCTGCGCGGCTCGTTGCGATGGCGCCGGTACGCTGGTCGATAAAGCTCTGGCGTTTCATGACGCCATCGGCAGTGATCAGTACGCTGGCGGATTTGCCTGCGATCTTGCTGCGAGCCACCCACCTGGATCGTAACCTCAGGTCCTGGATGTCAGCTTCGTCGACTTCATGTTTCTCAGCGTTGTAGCTGAACGAATATTGCAGGTGTGACCTGCCTTCTGTTCGACCTGCATGCTTGACGCTGAGAGCGGTAAACGCGGAACCCTGTTCTCGAGTGCTGGTGCTGAAGGCGTTGGTTGTATAACCCTCTGCAATATTGATTTCGAGTGCAGAAGCGCCGGCCGACAATGCCAGGCTGAGCGTCACTGCGCTGAGTTTGTTTAATGTGTTCATTATGATGCTCCGTCAATTGCAGCGATCAGTTTTTCGTAGAACGAGCGTGTGTTGAGGCTGTAGTAGCCCGGCACTTCCCACACGAGGTATTTCGGGGGGTTATCCTTAAATGCATCGCTCGCGAGATATTCGGTAATGGCCTCGTGGTAACCACCACCACTCTTGGCGAGGTTGATCACGTCATGCTGCAGCGCCTGCTTCAGGAAACCGGCGAAGTTGTAATGCTGCGCACCGTTGGAGTTGCTGGTACCGACCAGCACAATCTCCGGTGCGACGGGCTCTGCGAACAGGTCATACTCGCCTTCTGTCCGGTAAACAGGGAATGATTCCTCGGTATACCCGGTACCGCACAACTTGTTGGCGGCACGCATGTAGCTGCCCTTGTTCCTGTCGGTTTCGGTTTGTTCGGTTGTAAATGCCGTGGTGGCAGGGGTCAGGAGGCTGGTATCAATAGCTTCTGCAACCAGTTCCGCCACTGCCTCAGCACCTGCCGGTGTCCAGTGATGATCGCGGGCAAAGAAAAGCGCTTCGTCTGATTCGCCGGGCAGGGACTCCAGTGCCGGAATGGTGATGCCAATCTCACGAAGCTTGCCCAGGTAGTCAGCGTAACCCTGCATGCCTGCAGCCAGGTCGTAATCGATGTCGCCCAGTTGCTCCGGGTGAACAAGTGCACGTGTGGGCAGGGGTACCATGATGAGGGTTGTTCCGTGTTCGGCAAGTTCCGTCTGCAAATCCGCAAGACCTGCGTAGCCGATATTGCGTGGGCCAAACGAGGTAATCAGGTCGTGCTCACGGAACAGCCAGTTATCATTGCCTGCAACCAGCCCGGGGACTTTCTTTGCCTCGGGGGAAGATGTGTCGATGTCGCAGACCGGTGCCGCGTTTGCCGTGAAGGTCAGTGCGCCAAGTGACAGGGCAGTGGCTGCGATGATTTGTTTAGGGTTCATGTCAGTTTTCTCCTCTCTCCGGGCGTGATCAGTTGCGATAGCTGGAGAGTGCAAAGGTCAGTTCGTCTTCGTTGCCGCAGATGAAGGCCTCGGTGACCGCGCCTCGATCCAGCGATACTTCCTGCATATCCACCTGCATTGATTCATTCATCAGCGACAGGCCGATGGTGATCGGGTTTAGTGGACGGGATTGGCTGGCGCCTGGTGCGACACTTTTAAACACCGGTCGCAGACCTTGTGTTGTCACGACATCGACTGTTGCGTCGGTTGTCAGGTTGAACGTGGCGAACTCCGCCTTGTAGGGATCGGTCGCAGCTTTTCGCTGCTCCACGGTGGTGCCGCTCTCAGACAGGACCATTGTGTACAGTGTGTCTGCCTCGACTGTGATGTCTGTCATTGGCAGTGCGGTTGCCTCATTAACCCAGACAACCTCGGAGATGCCGCAGGTGGCTGCAGCGTTAACTGCCTTGCCGTCGATCTCTGCTGAAAAGGTGGTGTCTGTCACATTCACGATGCGGACAAACGCGGCGCCTTCGGGAGCCAGGTCATACAGTGATTTGCTGTCTGCAAGCTCCGCGCTGGTGCTGAGTGGCAACAGCGGTAACAGGGTTGCTGAGGCGATAGCGAAATTTTTAATCTGTTTGAACATGTTGAATCTCCTTATTGGTTCACTGCAAAGTCGGGGTGGATCAGGTATCGCTCCGGGATCTCCCAGATAACGGTGTTAAGTGATGACAGGGATGACATGTGTCCTTCTGCCATGAACTGCTGCATGGGCTTGAACGGTCCCTCACCTTCAGCGGAGAAGTTCAGGACTTCGGCGCCGAGGTAGTGGGAAAGAAAGCCTTCAAAGTGCCAGGTTCGGTTGTAGCTGTAGCTGGTGCCAATGAGCGCAATGCCCGGTGCCGGTGTTTCGGCGAAGAGATCAAGCGCGGCTGTTGTCGACCAGGTCTGAACTTCGTCGTTGGCTGGTGCAAGTGAGTTGAAGTACGACCCGAGCGGGAGGAAGCTCATCAGGTCACCCTCGTGGCTGATGACCTCAGCGGTCTTTGTGGAAAATGTGGTGCGCGTCGCTACCTCGATGAGGCGCGATGTCTCGATAGCTGCGATCTCCGCGCCAGCAGGTGTCCAGTGCGTATCGGTGCGAAGGAAGACTGCCTCGCGCTGCGCTGCCTTTTCATAAGCCGGCAGCAGGTTGGCCGAGGTGATACCCAGGGCTTCAAGATCGCCCATAAAGCGGGCGTAAAGCTGCTGGTGAACCTTGCCAGGTTTAACCGTGAGTTGTTCAGGATAGGCACGAGCTTTTGCTGGTACGGGAACAACAACAAGCATGATGTCATTGGCATCAAAAGCCCTTGCGATATTGCGGATGTAGTCCAGGTTGTCGCTGTAAACCGTTTCGGCGCTGCGGAAGCTGTTGATTTCTTCGGTGGTGAACAGCCAGCCGTTCCTGCCGATCTCAACGCCCGGCTCGCCTTCTGAAAAGAGCGCGAGCGACAATGCGCTCATGGCGCCGACGGAGAAGTCCCTCAGTATGAAGCCTTCATCGAACTGTGCTTCAGCGTTGACGGCACGCTCGCCGTTCAACAGCTGGCCGTCCCCAGAAATGCGTGCTGCGTTAGAAACTGAACTTACTGCAATGATGATCACGAGGATCATGATCAGCTGGATGGTCAGCGAGATTTCATTAAGCGTTTTCATGGTGTTATCTCGATCTCCAGTCTTAAAACTGGAAGTAAAGGAAAGGTGAATGGCTGTCTGCGGAGAGCTTCAGCAGTGCCAGTAGGAATGTAGGTGCGAGCCCGTAGCGTACGAATGTGCTGGAATCGCTGAGCACCTGCGGGTACTTAACCTGGACACCGCGCAGGATGATGATCAGCCAGGCAAGCCCCAGCACTGTCATACGCAGGCTGGTTGCTTCCAGCGCCACTGCGCCGGTCAGCGAAAAGCCCTCAAATGAAAGGATGGCCGCGTAGATGCCAAAAGCAGTGCTGACAGAATCAGCGCGAAACATCACCCAGCCGATCATGACGAGCAGCAGGGTCAAGGCCCAGCCAGAAAGGCTGAAGCTTTCGTTGTTCGGATTGACGCCAAGCGCCTTTTCGATCGCGAGAATCGTGCCGTGCCAGGCCCCCCAGACGATGAACGTCCAGTTTGCACCGTGCCAGAGGCCACCCAGCAGCATCGTCAGGAAAAGATTGCGGTACGTGTTCAACGTGCCGCCACGGTTGCCGCCAAGTGAAATGTACAGGTAGTCGCGCAGCCAGTTGCTGAGTGAAATGTGCCAGCGACGCCAGAACTCCGTGATCGACTGGCTGATGTAAGGCTGGTTGAAGTTCTCAACAAACCGGAAACCCATCATCAGCCCAAGGCCGATGGCCATGTCGGCGTAGCCGGAGAAATCGAAATAGAGCTGCGCGGTGTAGGCAAGCGTCGCCAGTACCGCATCCGCTGTGGATGGGTCTGTTGCGCCGAAACCGGCATCAACAATAGGTGCAAGAGAGTCTGCAATGATGACCTTCTTGCAGAAGCCGATCATGAAGCGCTCGGCACCCCGACTGAACTTCTCAGCCGAGTGCGTGCGAGAACGAAACTGCTCAGCTACATCTTTGTAGCGTAATACCGGCCCGGCAATCAGTTGCGGGAAGAGGGAAATGAACGCGGCAAACTGGATGAAGTTCTCTGTTGGCGGCGTGTCTTTCCTGTGCACATCAATCAGGTAGCTGATGGCCTGGAAGATATAGAAGCTGATACCGATAGGCAGGATCACCTGCGTAATAAGGAAGCTGTCTGACCCCAATGCAGACATGACAGCCGCAACCGTCTCTGCACCGAAGTTTGCGTATTTGAAATAGCCTAGTGTTGCCAGGTTGGCTACCACACCAAGCTTCAGCCAGCGCGCGGAGGTGATTTCGTCGTTCCTTTCACCGGCACGGGAAATCCGCATGCCGAGGAAGTAGTTCACCAGCGTCACGCCGAAGAACAGGAACAGGAAGTCGATGCGCCACCAGCCGTAAAAAAGGTAGCTGCCGACCAGTATGGTCCAGGACCGATGTCTTTCTGGTGTGGCGTAGTAAGCCGCCAGGAATACCGGCAGGAATACAAACAGGAATATGTTGCTTGAAAAAATCATTGTTCTTCTCTGTGTAATAAGTGGCGCATCCCTGCGCCGTTCCAAATGTTCTTTGCTCGTTAAAAAAGTGTTGCCGTCATAAGAGCAATGCCTGTGCCAAGACGGAGATGCCTGCTGCAGGCCAGTAAAAATGAGGGGTTGAGCGATTTCTTTGCAAAATGCCATGCTCCGGGGGTGTCGATTTTTCTCAAAATGCAAAGAGTTGCGCTTTGCAAAATGCGAAAAATGTTGTCTGTTTGCAATTTGCGAAAAGCGATGAAAGTGATGAAAAGCCATTAATTACAACGACTTAGGGTGCTGATGCAGGGTTGGCACTGTTTTCGCTTATTAGGGCCACACATTAAGCAAAGGCCAGTAGGCCGCTAATAAGCACAATGAAAATCACACGAGAAAAAGCCTGCCAGCGACTTCACCACAGGGTGAACACACCGCTTGCGGTCACGATTGATGGTTCTACTTATAAAGCAGTGGACTGGAGTATCGGTGGCCTGCGTCTGTCCGGCTGGAATCAGTTCGATACTGTCTCGGTGACCGATGGGATGGAGTGTCACTTCTCACTCCCGTTCCAGGGCTTCGATATCGCCTTTACTACTTCTATAGAGGTGGTTCGCCTTATTGAGGCTGACCAGGAGATCGCGTTCCGGTTTATCGGCCTTGATGATCGCCAGGTCGAGCTGATGAACCACTTCGTCGAACAGCTCATTCGCGGTGCGATGACACCAATCGACGATACGATTCTCAGGATTGACTCACCGGTAACGCCGGTGTCTACCAAACCTGATCCGAGCCCGACAGAAGAGGTACCGGTGTCCCGCTGGCCGATCAAGCTGATCGGCATGTCTGTTTTTTACCTGGTGCTTGGTGTGGGTGTGTTCAGCCTGCTGGCCAAGACCATATTCGATAACTTCCTTTCTATAGAAGTAGCACACGCTTACACCGAGAAACCGGTTGAAGAATTGGTGTCCCTGACAGACGGCCGTATCAGCTTTGTGAATGCGCGGCAGCACAGGGACATCAGCGCCGGTGAGCCACTGTTTCGCATCTCGTCACCTGACCTCAACCAGCAGATCAAGGACGCCAAGATTGATCTTGAGCAGACCAAGCTCGAGCTTGAATCACTGCGCAAGAAGCATGCGGTGGTGATTGATATTCACAAGTCACACCTGGTTAAAGAAGCACGTTTTATCGAAATCGAAATCGATAAGAAGCAGCAGGAAGTAACCCTCGCCACCGAAACACTTGTAGCACTTTACGAACACAAAGAAGAGCTGCTGGTTGCATCTCCAGGAGAGGGGCGACTGGTCAGGATTCTGCGCAACGAGGGTTCACTTGTTCGTAAGGGAGAGCCGCTTGCGCTGTTTGAACGTGATGGCGAGCCGATGGTGGTTGCCTATGTGAGTGAACCAGAAGCGCGGCATCTTGCCATTTATGAGCGCGCAGTAGTTCGTTCAGAGTTTTATGACACCGCCTGGGAAGCGGAAATCTCAGCTATTGTTCCGGCGCGACGTGACGAACTTGGCTTCCTGCCGGGTGAGCGAACCATGCGCGTTGAACTGCGACTGTTTGCCGGTGCGGCACATCTCGCTTCAGGTTCACCGGTCAGGGTTGAGTTTCCTGCCACGCGGATCGATAACCTGCTGCCCGGCGGCGCCGAGGCAGTGCAGGAACAGGTTGCAGGACTCCTCTGATGGTTATCGACGGAACACGCGACTTCAAGGCGATTGTCAGCGGTGCTCGTGCCGTCGACGTGCCGAAGAAGTGGACAGCGGCCAAAGTTGGCCAGGTTGGCCTTTATTTTGCGATCGCATTCCTGCTCCTGATTCACACCAACAATGCGCTGTGGGATCCGGAGGTAAAGGCCATCACGATTACACTCGGTGCGCTTGGCTTCTGGCGCTACGGCTGGTGGTTTACCCACGTGGTTCGCGCCGAGATGTTCGGCAATCGCGTGTTTCCGCGAATCAGGCGCAATGCAGATGAGATATGGAATGCGGGATGGCGGCCTCGCCACGTGCATTTCATGATGACGACGTTCCGTGAACGTCGCGACACAACTGAACTGGTTTTACAGAGCATCTGTCGGGAGGTGCGAGAGACGGGTATCCCGACAACGCTCTGGCTTGGTTCAGGCGATTCATATGACGAGGACATCATGATGTCCTACTTGCGCCAGCACGGGCAGGACCTGCCACTCGAGTTCGTCATGATTCGCCAGAACGTATCCGGCAAGCGCATGGCGATCGGTCTTGTACTGCGCGCCATGTCACGCCGCGGTATTCATCAAGACGACCTTGTTGTTTTCATGGATGGAGATGCCGTCCTCGCACCCGGCATCCTGTCCCGCTGCTGCCCTTTATTTGAAATTGATCCTGAGCTGCAGGCCGTGACGACCGACGAAGAAGTGCTGTGTTTTGGTCCGACCTGGATGCAGAGCTGGCTGACCATGCGCTTTGCGCAGCGTCGCATCGCCATGCAGTCACACGCGATGTCCAACAAGGTGCTGACGCTCACCGGGCGCATGTCTGTCTTCCGTGCCCATCACCTTCAACAGTACAAATTTATCCGCATGCTGGAAGCTGATCACCTGGAACACTGGCTCTGGGGCAAGTTCCGTTTCCTCTCCGGCGATGACAAAAGCACCTGGTATTACATGCTGACCCAGGACGCGAAGATGCTCTATGTACCGGACGCACTCGTTTACACCATCGAGGAAGTTGAAGGTTCCGGCATTGAGCGCATGACCCAGAACTTCCGTCGCTGGTCCGGCAACATGTTAAGGAACGGTACACGTTGCCTTCAGCTCGGCCCGCGCAAGGTTGGCTTTTTTATCTGGTGGTGTGTGCTCGATCAGCGACTGGCCATGTGGACCATGCTGGTCTCGCCGATCCTGGCGGTCAGCGTCACGCTGCTCCAGTCACCCGGTTACATCGTTGGCTATCTCATCTGGATTGCCATATCCCGCATGGCGCTGTCCCTGTTTCTTTTCCGCTACAGCGTCAGCGTGCATATCGAGTGGCCTTTCATTCTGTATTTCAACCAGCTGCTGAACGCATCGGTAAAGGTGTACTGCCTTGCCCGACTTTCGAAGCAACGTTGGACCAACCGCGGTAACCAGTCCGCGGGTATGGGTGGGTCGTTCACCGACCAGCTCAAGGACTACATGGCGTCATGGGTGACGGCCGTGTGGATTTCATGCCTGGTGCTGTCTGTGTGGCAGTACGCAGGAATTGTTTCAGTTTTATAAACGGCCAATAGGAGGAAAGTCTTATGGCAAGCGAGAAAGGTCAAATCGAGGGTACCCGCGACGCGGATAACCTTGAGGGGACCGAGGGCAATGATGTCCTTAATGGTAAGGGTGGTAATGACACCATCAACTCAAACGACGGTAACGATACCGCGTTTGGTGGTGGCGGTGATGACATCATCCATGGTCACGGCGGCAATGACACGCTTTTTGGTAGTGGCAATGGCGAAGGTGGCAATGATGGTCGATACACCTATGTTTATACCCCCGAAGGAAAGCTGGCGAAGTATGACGCGGAAGGTAACTTCCTCGGCTACAGCAGCCAGAACGACACCCTGTATGGTGGTGACGGTAATGATGTAGCCGACGGCGGCGATGGCAAAGACACGCTGCACGGTGGTCGGGGTAATGATGAACTTGCTGGTGGCGCGGGTGACGACAAGTTACACGGCGGCACCGGTGACGACATCCTCTCTGGTGGAGACGGCAAAGATGATCTTCACGGTGGCAAGGGTAATGACACGCTTGCTGGCGGCGACGACAAGGATAATCTTCACGGCGGTAGCGGTGATGATCTCCTGGACGGCGGCGACGGTGATGACATGCTTAAGGGTGGCACCGGTAAAGATGAGCTTTACGGCGGCAATGGAGATGATTGGCTCGGCGCAGGTCGCGGCGATGATCTCCTCGTTGGCGGCGATGGTAATGACTCACTTTACGGACGCTCTGGCGATGACACGCTCCAGGGTGGAGACGGTAATGACAAGATTCATGGCGGTACAGGTGATGACACGATTATCACTGGTGCCGGTAGCGATGATGTCCATGCTGGTTCCGGAGATGACCTCATCGTGCTCACTGGCACCGGGGACAAAGTCTTCGGCGGACAGGGTAATGATACCGTTACCTACGCTGAGGCGACTTCCGGTGTTGCTATCGATCTTCACAAGAAGAAGTCGACAGGCGAGAACACTGACGAACTGAAATCCATCGAGAACGCAATTGGTACTGCATTTAATGATTCCTTCAGGGGAAACAAGCAGGACAACCGTCTTGAAGGTGGCGCTGGAGATGACTCAATTCGAGGCATGAAAGGTGCTGACACGCTCGTCGGTGGAGAAGGTAAAGATCGGTTTGTCTGGCGTGACAAAGACGTCGACGGCAAGCTGGACCAACTCCTCGACTTTGCACTGGGCGAAGACAAGCTCTCGTTTAACGTGAGCAAGACACTCGCCGAGCAGGAAATCGAAGAGTGGCTGACTTTCGAAACAGTGGGTAGTAATACCATCCTGTCGATGGACCTTGATGGTGATGGAGACTTCTCCAACGCGGTTGCGTTTGTAGAACTCCAGGGTGTCACCATCTCATCCCTTGATGACATGACGATCACGGTACTGTCGTAATGAAGAACTGGGATAACGTTTTGTCATCCATCAAGAAACTGGCCTGGGTTCTCCTGGGCCAGTCTCTTGTCATTAACCTCGCCCTGCTCGCGGTACCTGTTTATACGCTACAGGTGTTTGACCGAGTACTGGTCAGCGGAAGGATTGAATCACTCATGCTGCTGCTGGCGGGTGTGCTGATTTTTGCGCTGAGCGGGCTCTTTTTTGAACACCTCAAGCGGGAGGTGATGTGCCAACTTTCTGCGTTTATCAGCAGGGCCATCAAGCCTGCGCTGCAGGAGAAGCTGGATAGCCAGCTTGCCGGTGAGAAGCTGTTGCTGCGCCTTGAAACCCTGCGTTACCAGCTCACGAGCGGTGCTTTCACAGTGCTGCTTGACGTGATGTGGATTCCACTGGCGCTACTGGTCTGTTTTCTTATCCATCCTGCGATTGGTCTTTTTGTACTGGCAGTCAACGCAGTGATGGCACTGCTGGTCGTGGTCAAGTTTCGCGACCAGTCGCAGTCTGAAAAGGCGGTATTCGAACGTAACGTCTCACAGATCAACGAAGCGGAACCGCACGTCACCATGAAGCGTTACCTTAAAGGTAACAATCTGCTGGGTCAGTTCAGGGAAAGCCAGGCTGGCCAGGCTGAAAACGTCGGGTTGCTTGCGGCATTGATCCATGTCGCCCAGCAGGCAATGAAGTGGACGTTCCAGCTTGGCCTGCCGACCATCGGTGCCCTGCTGTTGTTGTCAGGCAGTCTTTCTATTGGCGGGTTTCTCGCCGCGCTGATCGTCGCGTCGCGAACCTTCCCGCCATTTGATGCCCTGGTGCACGGTGCCGCAAACCTCATCCGCGATCTTGATACCTGGCGCGATGTGTCACGGCTGCTGTCAGGCAAAGACGAGCACGCGGGCCGCGCTGGCATAGAACCGGCGTTGGAAGGTGTGCTGCATCTAAGGAACGTCACAACCTCCAATTCCTCAAAACTGGCAGGCGTAAAAGAGGTCAACCTGATGGCGCGCCCCGGCGACATGGTAGCGATGATTGGCGAACAGCAGGCGACGGGTGAAATGATCAGCCTGCTGTCGGGCCATGGCGAAATTGAAGAGGGCCAGGTCACACTGGATGAATTTGATCTTGCTGATATCAGCACCGGTCATATCGCCGAACATGTTGCGACGCTGCGATCTGACATCTTGTTACCGGCGGTGCCCATCAAGCAATTGATCACAGGTTTTGGTGCGGTAAAGCTTGAGGAAGCAACAGCTTGCGCAAAAGCACTCGGGCTGAATGCGTTGATCCAGCAGTTAGAGCTCTCATACGACGATACGTTTAAGGCGCAGTGGCACGAGACCGCTGTTGGTCGAAGGCTTGCGCAGCTTGTGTTGCTAACAGCAACACTCTCAAGGAAAGCAAAGGTCTACCTGGTCGAAGCGCCTGAACAACACCTGGACCCGGCACAGGTAGAAAAAGTAACCAACGTCCTGCGGCAGAAAGCTGATGAGGGCGCAACCATCATTATCAGCACGTCATCGAAACACGTGCTGCAATCTGCAAACAGTTTCTATTGCTTTGAAGGCAGTGAGGTCGTGAAAAGCGGCGCGCCTGCTTTTCTGCGTACTGAACTGGCAAGCAGTGAACCGAATGAAACAAAGGAGATGACCCATGTCAGGTTACGAACAGTCTGACTTCACCGCGGTAACCCGCAAATCATTAATTGCGCTTGCAGCCTTTGCTGGCCTGTTCAGCCTCTGGCTGAGTCTAGTGCCGATAGAGTCAGCGGTTGTCACGCCAGGTTACGTGCGCGCTGAGAACGCCAACAAACCTGTTCAGCACATCGCTGGTGGCAAGGTCCAGGCAGTACTGGTTTCCCAGTGTGATCTTGTAGAAGTTGGAACGCCGCTGATCACACTTGATGATAAGGAGGAACGCGCCCAGCTGACCGCATCACTCAAGCGTTACCTTGGCCTAAGGATCAAGCTTGATCGAGCCAATGCTGTACTTGCAGGGTTAGAAGGGCTGACGTTCAGTGATGCCACGCTTGTTATGGCAAAGCGCCTTGAGGAAATGGAGCTGCTCAAGCAGGCGACGCTTGCACATCGAGATCACGTGACTGCTGAAACAAAACGCAAAAACCTTAGCGAAGCGCGGCTGCAGCAGATGACGAGCAGTATTGAAGGTATCGAGTCCACGCTCTCGGCTTACCGGGAGCAGGAAGGCATCATGGCGCAGCAGTTAACCTCGCTGGAGGCGTTGTCAGCAGACCGGCTCGTCGCTGACATCAAACTGCAGGAGCTCAAGCAGCAGCTGATCCAGCTGCGAGGTTCCATCGCCGCCAATGAGAGTCTTGTTCGCGAGCGCGAAGAAACTGTTCGACAGGTTAATCTGGAGTGGGAACTGTCTCAGACAAGCACACGCCAGCGAGCGCAGGACATCCGGGATGGGGTAATTGCAGAGCTGCCGTCCGTCGAGAGTGCCATGGAGCGCCTGCGCACGAGAATAGAGGGCAAAACTATCCGCTCGGATGTGGTGGGCAGGATTGTTCAACTGAAACACAGAACCGCGGGTGGAACGATTGCCGCGGGTGAGGTTGTTGCAGTTATTCACCCGACGGCCCAGTCGCTGGTCATTGAAGCGCGCCTCGACCCGAAGGACATTGACCAGGTATTTCCTGGCCAGGAGGCCCGCCTGCGCCTTGCCTCTTATCACCCTCGTGAAACACCGTTGGTGGGTGGCATTGTCGAGCGTGTTGCAGCGGACCGGCAGCAGGATGAGCAGGGCTACTACATAGAAGTGCAGATTCAGGTACCGGCAGAGAACCTGCAACAGGAGCTGGGATCCGCAGGAAAAATGCAACTCCTGGCGGGTATGCCAGTGGAAACGTTCCTGGTCATCGGTCATCGCAGTGTTGCTGAGTACCTCTGGGCGCCGATTGGCAGGGGAATAGACCGGGGAATGCGCGAAAGTTAGTACTTACTCACTATATGAAATAGAAAAGCCGGGCATTGACCCGGCTTTTCTCGTTTTGCGAATCAGAAAACACAGAATTGCATTGCGCTTTGCAAAATGCAAAGAATATTGCGGCAAAAAGCTGGCACGGTGAAATAAATGCAATAAAAACAATTAGTTACGAACTGGCATGGCGATTGCTCTTATAGGGCATCGATTAATACAACATCTTTATCAGGAGTAACTACACATGAGCATTATCGAGACTACACCGGCAACTGAAATTGCACGTTTTACCTGGAACCCCCAGGTTGCACCGGCAGTATTGCCAACCATCAGCATCTTTGGCCTTGGCTATGTTGGCGCGGTCAGCGCAGCATGCTTCTGCGATATCGGTCACACCGTGATCGGCGTGGATATGGATGCAGAGAAAATCAACTGCATCAACGAAGGCCGCGCGCCCATCGTCGAGGAAGGCCTTGATCGTCTGCTCGAGAATGCACATAACGCAGAACTGCTGTCTGCGACATCTGACGCAGCTTACGCGATTGCCAACTCTGACATCAGCTTCATCAGCGTCGGTACACCGAGCAAGGCTGATGGCGGCTGCGACACACGCTACCTCGAAGCAGTATCCCGACAGATCGGTGAAGCCCTGCGCACGAAGGACACTTATCACCTCGTGATGTTCCGCAGCACCGTACCACCTCGCACAACCCGCGACGTGATGCTGCCGATTCTTGAAGAAGCTTCCGGCAAAACCTGCGGCGAGGACTTTGGTCTCTGCTTCAACCCGGAATTCCTGCGTGAAAGCACCGCTATTGATGATTTCTACGAGCCGCCCAAGACGGTCATCGGCGCAACAGATGAACGCGCTGCTGAAATGGCTGCGTCTCTCTATCGCGACACAGTGTCGGGTGAAATCCTGCTCACTGAACTCGAAGTGGCTGAATTTGTTAAGTACGTCGACAACACCTGGCACGCACTGAAAGTTGTGTTTGGTAACGAGATTGGCCGTGTATGTAAGGCGGTTGGTGTCGACAGCCACAAGGTCATGGACATTTTCTGTGAAGACCGCAAGCTGAACCTGTCCCCTTACTACCTGAAGCCTGGTTTCGCATACGGCGGTTCATGCCTGCCGAAGGACACTCGCGGCATCAACGCACTGGCGAACCGTCACGGTGTAGATGTGCCGGTCCTGGCCAACATTGCAGCCAGTAACGATACACACATCGACCACGCGGTTGAGCTGATTGCAGCACAGGGCGTCAAGCGTATTGGCCTCATGGGTGTGACCTTCAAAGCAGGTACTGACGACCTGCGTGAAAGCCCAGCAATTGAACTGATAGCTCGCCTCGAGAAGCTTGGCTACCAGGTACGGATCTATGACGAAAACCTCGTCGACAATCCACTGCACGATACTGACTACACCCAGGCGGACAGCGCAGACGCGGCATCACGCCTCGGCAAGATGGCTTGCGGTTCTATTGATGAGCTGGTCGGTGCAACCGACGCACTTGTCATCGCGAACTCAGACAAGGCATTCAAGAGTGTCGCCAAAGAAGCTTCCATGTCCATGCCTGTCATTGACCTGGTCCGCATCCTCGACGGCAGCCCACGACCTGCATACCAGGGCATCTGCTGGTAAGCGCAAGTAACAGATTTAAGGAGAAGATCATGAAAAACATAATCCCGGTTATTCTTTGTGGTGGCAGCGGCACCAGGCTCTGGCCGAAGTCGCGCCGCAATACCCCCAAGCAGTTCCAGGCCATCCTGGGTGAGAACAGCATGTTCCAGGAAACACTGCTTCGCGTGAAAGACATGGGTAAGCCAGTGATCATCACTGGCGATGCCTACCGATTCGAGGTGGCATCCCAGGCGGCGCGCCTTGGCATGGAAGTGGACATCGTTGTTGAGCCGGAAGGCCGCAACACGGCACCCGCGGTAGCGGTTGCTGCAAAGATGGTCAAGGAGCGGGTGCCACACGGTGTGATGGCGGTACTGCCGTCTGACCACACGATTGGTGACCAGGATTCTTTTGATGCGGCACTTGGCGTTGCAATCAAGGCAGCCAAGCAGGAGCAACTGGTGACGTTCGGTATCAAGCCGGATCGTCCCGAGACAGGTTACGGCTACCTGCGCGTACCAACCCAGGCTGCCTGCGCGGTGCCGGTGGAAGCGTTTGTCGAAAAGCCCGATGCCGACACGGCAGCGGAATATCTTTCAAGCGGCACCTACCTCTGGAACAGCGGTATGTTTGTCTTCAGGGCATCAACCATGCTGGATGCACTGGCAAGGTTTGAACCCGAGGTACTGCGTCATGCCTCCATAGCCTACACCAACGCAATCATGGGTACCGACTTTATCTTCCTTGAAAGTGAAGCGTTCAAGCGCTGCAAGGACATGTCCATCGACTACGCCGTGATGGAACGTGCCAAAGACGTCAGCTGTGTCATGCTGGATGCACGCTGGAATGACCTCGGCGGCTGGGCAGCAGTCTGGCAGGAATCACCACAGGACGAAAACAACAACGCCCTTAAAGGTGATGTTACCGCCATCGAATGTAACGACTGCCTGATCGAATCCAGTGATCGCCTTGTTGCAGCAGTAGGCGTATCCGACCTGGTTGTTGTTGATACACCTGACAGCTTACTTGTGGCGCACAAAGACCAGGCGCACCTGGTCAAGAACGTGGTCAACCAGCTTGAAGAAGCAGGTCGCGAAGAACACATCAACCAGAAGGTTGTTCAACGCCCATGGGGTACCTACGAGTCAATCGACCAGGGTGAGCGTCACCAGGTGAAGCACATCATGGTGAGGCCGGGCGAATCACTTTCCAAGCAGATGCATCACTATCGTGCTGAACACTGGATTATCGTCTCGGGCGTCGCACTGGTAGAGATCGACGAGAAAGAGCAGACGCTGAAAGAAAATGAGTCCTGCTACATCCCGCTTGGTTCGGTACATCGTCTGACAAACCCGGGTGAGGAGAATCTGCACCTCATCGAAGTGCAGAGTGGTTCCTACCTTGGTGAAGACGACATCGTTCGCTTCGAAGACATCTACGGTCGGGTTGCCTGAGCACCCGACCGAAGGAGCACGACCAATGAACGATACAGAATCAAAACCGTCCGTCCTCATCGTTGATGATGAGTTGAACATCCTGAAATCGATTATTCGTAATCTTCGACACCAGGGTTATCACGTCACAGCAGTAAACACTGCCGAAAGGGCACTGCAGAAGATGGATTCACGCAGCTTCGATGTGGTGATTTCAGACCTGAGATTACCCGGCATGAACGGCATCGAGTTCCTGACACTGGTCACTGAACTCTTCCCGGATACTGCGCAGATCATGCTGAGTGGCCATGCTGAGCTGGCCGACCTCAGGTCAGCAATCAACCAGTGTCGTATCGACCACTTCATGTCCAAACCCTGGGATGCCCAGGAGCTCAGAAATGTGACCCGTATGCTTGCAAGCGGCGAGCGCGAAGAGACTAGCTGGGCAATCTACTAAGACTTATCGAAGCTTGCTGGATACCTGCCGAGAGTCAGAAGGAGAAGGGCGCCGAGTGCAAAGGCGCCCATCCCCAGCAGAAAGCCAAGGTCATAGCTACCGGTTTCATCGAAGACGCGCGCAAACAACATCGGTGCAATACCCGAAGCGAGCGCAAGCGCAGCGTAGAGAAAGGCATAGATCTTTGCGTAATGCAGCAGTCCGAAATACTTGGCTGCAAGGAACGACATCAGGTCCAGTTCCGCACCTGCAGCAAAACCCAGCAGAAATGCAGCGCCGATAGCGATGCCAAGGGTAGGCTCACCATAGAGCAGGTAGCTGCCAAAAACGGGCAGACTGATGGCAACAGCAGCTACGCCGGGGGCCCAGACAATATCAACGAGATATCCCACAACCAGCCTGCCAACAATCACCGCGAATCCGAACGCACTCATCGCACTTGCCGCATCAACGGGATCGATACCGACATCCGTCAGGGCAGGAATCAGGTTCGGCGTGATCCCTGACATCGCCATATAGACCAGGAAGATCGAGAACAGCAGCACCCAGAATCGGTAACCCTGCACCGCCTCCGGCAAGGTCAGGCCGTCGTTTATCTCGTTTGATTCTTCCTGTGTGTTTTTTTCGTCGGGTTTGAAAAAGAGAAAGACGAGTGGACCCGCGAAAATCACGGGTAACAACCCAAGTACCAGGTAAGCGTTACGCCAGCCAATTGCTTCTACCAGCAACACGGTGACAGGCGGAATAATAATGCCGCAGATGCCGGTACCGCTCAGCATGATGCCGAGTGCGAGGCCCCGCTGGCGAAAGAAGTTGGTGGTGATTGCGCGAGTCCAGGTAACCGGTATGGTGCCTGCACCGAGCAGTGCCATGAATGCGTAGGCCAGATACAACATCCACAGTTCGCCATTCATGTTGGCCGCGAACACAAACGCGAGACTCAAGCCGATCAGGCCGGGCAGCGCAACACGCCTCGAACCATATTTGTCATTCAGCCATCCCACCAGTGGGGCGGTAATGACACCGGTGCCGGTAGAAAACAGGATCGCCAATTGGAACTCGGCTCGGGTCCAGCCGAATTCAGTGGTGATGGGCACGACCAGCGCGCCAATTGAGTAGAATGGCAGGACGATGGAACTGCAGATGATGCCCGCACAGGCACTCAGCAGCAGGCCAAAATTTGCTACCAGTTCATTGGAGTCATTGGATGAAACGTCTTGCATCGCTACTTTTTGCTATTGTTCTTTTAAGCGCGAACCAGGCATTCAGTATGACACAGTGTAACGAGGGGTTCGCACGGACCCAGGCCATCCTTGAAATCGAATACCTGCGACGATCCTACGCCAAGGCGACCGACCTGATTGGCACGTTGGATGCTGGCAATGTGAAAACCGGGACTGAGATCTACCACAGGATTTTTGCACCGGATGTTTCGTTTATTGTCTCAGGCCCTGGTACAGAACCCCGTACCCAGAAAGGACCGGATTCCTGGGTTGCTGTTGTAAAGGAAGCGCTCGGCCCGCTAGGGCCGACACAGCACCTGATCGGTACGCAGCTTGTCGACATAGAGACGCTTACGCTGGGTGACAACTGTGAAGTTGTTGCAGGCTCAGCGCACATGGAAAGCTACATGCGCGCTTGGCACGACGTGCCTCCAGACAAAGTCTGGTTGTTCCTTGGTACCTATATTGATGAAGTCCGTTACCTGCCGGGAACCGGTTGGCGGATAACCAGTATGGAACTCAGGCGCGTGACAGGAGAGCGTCGCCCAATGGATGCTTCGGTGCAGGCTGTTTCCGATTAGTTGCAGGCGTATCCAGCCTGAATTCTTCTAACGGCTGCAGGCTGTCGATAGCGGCAAGCCCCATCGACTTGTGCCAGGCAAACTGTTTCACGGTGATGCCTGAGGTATCCACATCGAGGATCGTAAAACCGTTATGTTCGAGCGGCCTGGTTCGCTCCTCCACCTCAAGCTGACTGGGTACCAGTGGGCCCGTACCCCTGAAAGCACTTGGCCAGGACCAGCCATCTGAGCTGATTGGTCCGGCAAGCACGCTGTGCACTGGCTGTTTCAGTGTCTCGTTGCCACTGCGCATGATGGCGCCGGAAGCGATGGCGTGCAGGTCTCCTGACAGCATTAACGGGATACGCGTTTCCTGCGCTGCGAGCATATTGAGAATTCGTTGATGCTGGTTAAACCAGCCCTGCTGCCAGTAGGGTTTGGCGTGAGTCGTGCCGAGGGTGCCGCCTTCTTCAAGCCTGTCCGGATACCATTCTCCCCACTTGCCCGCAGACCAGCCCATTGGTGTTGAAGGCACATGGATGAGGTGGCGCGCAGCGTCTTCATCTGCCGTTCTGCGAGCGAGCCAACGCTCGGCGGACTCTTCAACAAACACGGCGCTCGGGCCTTTCAGGTTCAAAAAGCGCCTGCAGTCGTACAGCAGCATCTCAAGTAACTTGCCCCAGCGAATAGTGCCGTACCCTTTGGGTAGTGTCGGACCCTGCATGGCATCAGTCATATGGTCCGGGTAATAAAGTCTCTGGCTGGTATCTGCTAACTGTTTTATAAAGTGGCGGGGCGGGAACGCGATGAACTTATCGTTGGCATCATCGTTCTCAAAATAGTCATGGTCATCCTGGGTCAGGATGGTGGGGATGGATCGAAAATCAGTCTGGTAGAGCATGGCTATCTGCTCATCCAGCGAGCGGGTTAAGGCATCCTCATTGCGAGATCCAAGTATCGGCAAGTCGGGATTCAGGCGACCCCACTTTGCATCCAGGCTCTGTCGCCCCTCCAGGCGAGCACCGGTTACGGTCTGGTCCCAATAGACCTGGTCACCCACGCCAATCGCAAGGTTGGGTTTGTATGACAGTGCTCGCTGCAGGAGCCTGCGTCGGACAGAGATCGGGTGAAAGAGGCCTTCTGCTGTATCTGAACCACCCGCACACGTGTAGATCAGGATCCTGGCGTGTTCGGTATTTGATCCTGGGCCGCTGAAGGATGGCATGGTACGCAGCGGCCAGGGTTCGGATACAGCGCGCCTGCCACCGACAATGCGCAGGTCATATTCATGGTTGGCTTCAAGGCCACTCGCTGAAAACTCCCAGAAGCGGCTGTCGGAATCAGTCGCACGGCCCCTGAATGACTTGCTGCCGATCTGCAGCGCGAGGTTGTTCTGGGGTGAGGAGAAAGAACACTTGATGCTGAAACTGTCTGCCGACGCGTGCGGCAGAAGGTGACGTATCCGGCCACCGGACCAGGGAGCAGCGGTGGCACTCGAATAAGGACTCAGCAGCGCCGCTGAAGCTGCACTGTATTTCAGGAATGTTCGCCGATCCATTCCAGGGCAGACCTACTTTTTGTTAAGCCTCCCCATTTGGAGTGCATCTGTTATCGCAAGTGCGTTGATCTTCCCAATCAGCCTTGCCTTTTTTTCCTCATCCGACTCGTTTTCCAGCATGGCACGAAGTTCGGCGAGCTCATTTTTTGTATGCACTTCAGTGGGGCTGTAGCCAGCATTTTTCAGGATGCCGTAGGTCATGCGAAGGTGCTGGGGCGTCTTCTTCCACTCAGAGAGATCAAGTGGCTTACCCTTATTGGGCAGGTTATCGAAATCCCCGCGTTCCATGGCCGCTCGGATCTGGGCTTCCACACTGTCGTATATTTTCATGGGGTTAGTTTAGCAGTCTCCGGCGGCGAGGAAACAGCCTCCTTTAGCGGAGAGCTTTCAAAGAAGAGTGTATCGTCCAAATGAAAGATGATAGCGTCGGGTGTTGACGCAGAACATAAGTGATTGCCGGAGACGCTATGGGGTTCAGTCAGTCAAGAAGAGTTTGGATGAAACATTATTGTTAGGCTGCGAGAATGCAGCCCTTCCCCCGGATAGGCTGCAGGTTGCTAAAGTCCTTTCGAGAAGAACTGTATATCGTGATGATGCAAAGAGAGTTTTTCAGAATTTTCCTGATCAAGCGGCGAATTCGCTGTCCACTATATTGTTAGATGCCATGCGTGCTGTACTTGCCGGGATAACTTCAGTTGGCTTGACCGTAATTTGCTGGGCGGGTGCAGCACTTGCTATCTATATCGCTACTTTTCCCATACGTGGAATGTCAGGAGGTGGTGAGACTTGGGAAAATACGTTTATATGGTTCGTCGCTCCTGGGGTCGGGAGCTATCTCGCTATGCAGTTTACGCATCGGTGGTTCAGTGATGTCCCAGTGAAGGTGCTCGCAATTTGGATCACGTGTGTTGTCACGATCATTGGAGGTATCCTGCTATTTTTCTCTCTCGCTATCATTGAGTTAGAGATGACATCAGCGTTTGGGTACTTCGTTTTACTTGGGCAGTGCATATCTTTCGTGGTCGGAGCATGGATCTACTACAACAGCTATTGATGATATCTAACATTCAGTTGAAGTCACTCGCTCCTTGGATCGCTCCTTCTGACCGGCATAGTCAGGCCTTCGGCCTTCACACCGGCCGCTTAACTGGGTTTTATGCGGAGAAACCTTGTCCAAAGATAGAGAGAAGAAAACTATGAGGTACTAACTACTAATATCCATCGCGCTAGTTACTTCTTGTAGTTCGAGCTATAGCAATCGGTATTACTCCAACAGTGACCAAAACGCTACTTACGAACAGCTTTTGCAGGATAGATATGAATGTTTGCAAGAAACCGTTGGGCGAGTATCGAGTGCCTCCGCCTCAGTTTCGCAAACTCGGGGTTCAGCTTCCTCATCCAGTAAGCAGTTACCAAATTGCAGCTCATTCAATGCCTGTCTCGGTGCGAAAGGTTGGATTAGGCGACGTGGAGTGAGTTTGGATGATCCGAATCGACCATATGGATTTCACGTGTCTAATGACCTTAGCGTACAATGTTCGAATTAATATCGATTTTCTCGGAGCGCAAATGCTAGTGAGCATCACTGAAATCGAAACGAACAAACACATAGGAACTTTTCCTATAGTTGCTGCTGGCGCAAATTATGAGGTTTCTGAGCAGGAGATCTGTGATTTGGCATGGCGTGCGGCAGTTGAAGATGGTCTTGTTAGTCCTGACTCCCGGAGTTCCTACTGCTTAGAAAGAATATCCGAGTCTTAGAGGCTCCGCATAACGTGTGGTTGAAGTCGCAGTTCCGGCTACGCCTCCACTACTCGGACGCAGCAAGCCAACGCAAAGTTGTGAGTGACTCTGCCACTCTCTCACAACTTTCCGCTAACTCGCTGCACCGCTTATCCAGATGTTACGCGGCTCTGAACCGCATGCGCTAGCCTTCAGGTATGGATGTCTCCGACTATTCCCCTCCAGGCGGTATGTATCCTCAGTATGATGAGGATGTAGTAAATGACGCCCTATTTCACTACACAACTGCCGCCGGCCTACTTGGCATCCTTCGCAACCAGACGCTCTGGTGTACCGCCCATTATTGTACGAATGACCAAACTGAGCTTCGACAAGGGAGGGAAATACTAACTCCGATTTTTCGCAAGAAAATGCGTGAACTTACGGAAGAAAAAGATAAACGGGTTCTGACCTTTCGCGGCCGTGGCGTCGATCCCTTTAGTTATGCGAATAGCTTTGAAGGAACGATTTTGAGCGCAGCTTTGAGCTACTTAAGTGTCTATATTGCGTGTTTCTGCAAACCGAATGGGAAAGAAGATTTTTTGCATGGGCTTCTGAGTCAGTGGCGCGGCTATGGTGCAGATGGCGGCTATGCAATTCAATTTAGTAGGAAAAAGCTCTCTGACACGATTAAGAAAACTAACGCGGAACGTGAAATTGGTTATCGCTTGCAAGATATTGAGTATGAAAAGGAGAATGAGTTAAAAAACGAAGTTCTGGCATTGAGTGGTGAATTCGAGCAGGCGTTCCTAAAACACCTAGAATGGTTAGTGAATCTCGATTTTAAGGACATGACGGCTCAAGACATGGCTGGTGGATTGAGTACGCAGGCGTTAGTTTCTGTCCTAGACTATCTTGCCCATACGAAGAGCCATCACTTTAGGGAAGAAAGTGAATGTAGACTGAGTGTGCTGGGCACAAATAGAAAAGAAGATCTAGAGGACTACGACTACTTTAATCGCAATGGGTTGATTGTGCCGTTCATCCCTACGGTTCAAGAGCTGGATATTTGCAGCTGTATTGAAGGGGTAATTGTAGGACCTGCGCCTAGGATAAACAGTCGGACCGAATCAGTTCGGCACCTGATACGAAAACAGGGTTTACGAATACCTGTACGACCATCTCAGATACCCTTTACACGGTTGTAACGATCATGTCTCAGCGTAAAATTGTGAATCGCAATTTGATCCTCGGCGTCTTCGCCGCTTAACGGGGTGTTATGCGCCTGAGGAAGAACCATGACGCTTGAAGAATTCTCTCGAGATGTAGTCCCGATTGCCCAAATGTTGCTAACGTTAGTTGGGCTGGTTTCGGTGATTTTAGTATGGCTTCAACTCAAAGAGGCGACGAAATGGAACAAGCTGAATGCGACTCTGAACATTACGAACCTGAAGGAAATTCAGGAACTGGATAAGAGTGTCAATGAAGCCCTGACAAGTCTAGGGATAGATACCCAGAGGGGCGCTAGAGCTTTAACTGATTCAGAAGTTACGGAGATTCTCGATAGCGACGAAGGCTTTTTTGCAATAAAAGCATTCCTCTCCGATCTGGAAAACTTGGCTACAGGCGTAAACGTCGGAGCAGTTCACTATGACTATAGCTATGACCTGCATTCTTCCAGGTTCTTCCGGGCCATTAATCTGCTAGAGCCTTTCATACTCGAGTTGAGACGTAGGCATAAGGATCCGAATATTTTCCTGGAAATGGAAAAACTAGCGAAAGAATGGAAAGAGAGATCGGACAACGAGGCACGGAAAACCATGTTATCCAGAGGAGCCAGGAAACGTGCGTGAAGCGCATAACATAAAGTTAAAGCGGACGAAGCAACCTGTCACTTGGTTTGCTATCGCAACCCAAGCGCCAGAACGTCTTCGCTGCTTAACTGGGCGTTATGCACCCTAGGTCGTACCAGCATGCTCGTATTCCAATATGGCTCGAATATGTCTACGGATAGGTTGAACGACCCCAAGAGGTTGAATGGCGATGCCGTAGTCGTCTCAACAGCATCGACCAAGACACGTTTCAATCTGGCGTTTACTGTATGGAGCAAAGGGAACAATTGTGCAGCGGCTGACATTGTGCCAGACAAGATGGGGAGATCGATTTGGGGAGTTCTTTACGAAATTCCGGATCATCTAATCTACCGTGAAACCGCAAACAGCCATTCTCGAAAAGCGTTAGACGCAATAGAAGGTGAAGGTGGCAACTACGAACGTATTCATATAAACATTGTGGACGCACAAGGAACTGAACAGTCGGTTTTGACTTATGTCGTCAGAAATCGAAGCGCCAACTTGGAGACCTCTAGAGAATATGCGCAGCACATTATCGATGGTATCGAGGAGCACAGGCTTCCTGAGGAATATCGAAGGTATGTGGTGAGTCAGATAGAGCGAAGTAATCCCAAACTAATTGGTGAGTTCGGGGGCATAACATGAAGTTGAAGCGGATGTGGCAACCTGTCACTCCTGTTGCTTTCGCAACCTCCGCGCGAGAACGCCCGCGCTGCTTAACTTGGTGTTAGGTGGCGCGTCATGAATCCTGATCATGAAACTGCACACAGCGAGTTTTCGAAAGCCAACAAAGCCTCGCGAGAATCCTACCTAGCTTGGGTGCGAACGGTACTGACGGTTATTACAGGAACATTGGTACTTCTGATTGGGTTGCAGGATTCAGGAGGCCTCTCCAAACCAGCTGTTGTTTTGATTGTGGCTGCAATCATTACAATGACTATAACGATTCTTTCGGGGCTGTCCATTCTGCGATCCGAGTCAATCGCATATCGTGGATTACGAGATGTGATCGGAACAGATTGGAATGACAGAGGTAGATATAATGATCCAGAATATGAGCTTCCAAGTTACTACAAAGTAGTGAACTTTGTGTTCAAACTCAGTGCGCTCATATCAATCATATTGGTGTCTCTGTATGGGATTTCCAAATTCGCCACCTAACAAACAGTTGATGTCTTTCGCTGCTTGCGTTGCTCATTCGGATCGGCTTAATCAGGCCTTCGGCCTTCACGCCGGCCGCTTAACTGGGTGTTATACGCCAAGATGATAAACTCGAGGCCATGACTTCAACTGAAATCGTTTCCGCGCTTCAAGCAATGAGTATAGGAGACATGGCCAGTGTGGCTGGCCTTATCATTACTCTACTTGGTTTTGCTATCACGATTTTCAAAGTCTCGCGCGTCCGAGCAGCTTCAGATCAGGTAAACGAAGCTGTTCAAAAAGTCAGGGAAGACCTTCGGTTAATGGAGTCTGTTTCGGACTTTTCCTCAGCCCTCTCTTTGTTGGAAGATGTTAAGAGACTGCATCGTCAGAATGCTTGGCATTTGCTTCCAGAAAAGTATTCAAGTCTTAGAAAGCTCTTGATTTCCATAAAGAGTTCAACACCGAGTATATCTGATGATCAAAGCTCGATCCAAGCTGCTATATCGCACTTGAGCACGTTGGAACGGTTAGTAGACGAACAGAGCTATAGTAAGGAATCTAAAGTTAGCGTGCCGAAGGTGAATTCCCTAGTTTCAAAACAAATTGACACATTGCAAGAGGTTCTTATTCGTATCAAGGACCGAATAGGAGTAGAGAAATGAGTTACAACAAGCTCGACAAGCTGTTGCAAGCGCTTCGAAATTCAACTGAGAAAGGGGAAACAGAGTGGGAAGAAAGTTCTTGGTCAGGATCTTTTCAGGCTTCTTTTCCTAATTACTCTGTTACGTTGAGGAAGAGCGACAAGTTCAACGGCGGGGAAGAGTACACAATATCCATACTAGATTATCATGGAGAGACTATCGAAGAGGCTACAGATGAAGATATGTCCGAGGTGAACCTGAAGGCATTTGAGGAAATGAAAGATCTTTACGAGATAGCTCGGCGTAGAGCAAAGGGAGTTGAACAAGCGCTTGACGAATTGCTTAGCCAACTCGATGACCCCGATATCCCATACTGAATGAAGCGTACAAGGTTATGCCGCGATTCCTCCTACGGCTCCTTTGCTCGGGCGCATCAAGCCAACGCAAAGCTGCGAGTGGCTTCGCCATCTTTTGCTGCTTTACGTAACCTCGCTACACCGTTTAGCCAGGTTTATACGCCAACATGAAATGAAGATAGAGGCTGTCCAGCCAATTGATCGGAGTCTCATTTATCTTGCTAGTTTTGCGCGATCTTACTACTCGTTTTGCGCAATCTATCCAGCGTTTTGCGCAATTGCTTGTTATGAAAGAAATGGGGCAAAACTCTGCTGTGCGATGCTTCGCTGAGCAGGTGCAGAGTATTCGGTTCAAACAAGAAGAACTCACATTGGAAACTCTCCGTCCCGGATCATTATGATTTTCGCGAGGTGTTGTATTCTGAACTGCAAGTTCAAGATGAAGACTTTGCAGCACAACATCAATCCCAATTCTTGCCATGAGTTTAAGAATACAGCGCGCTGCCGAACGGTACTTTGACAAATTTAGGCTATACTTGGCGCTCCAAAATTTTAGTCGAATCAGGAGCTTTAAATGGCTGTTCAAGTAGGTGATTCAATCCCTGACGTAACCATGAAAATCATGGGTGAAAAGGGACCACAGGACATTTCTACCGGTGACATTTTCTCAGGTAAGAAGGTAGTGCTGTTTGCAGTACCTGGTGCGTTTACGCCGACGTGTAGCGCTGCCCACCTGCCGGGTTACGTTGCCAACGCAGACAAGATCAAGGCCGCGGGCGTTGATTCCATTGTTTGTGTTTCAGTTAATGACGCATTCGTGATGGATGCGTGGGGAAAAGGCCAGAACGCAGAAGAAATCATGATGGTTGGTGACGGCAATGGCGAGTTCACCAAGGCCATGGGTGTTGAAATGGACGGTTCCGGCTTTGGTCTCGGCACTCGTTCAATCCGTTACTCCCTTATCGCAGAAGATGGCAAGATCACCGCGCTCAACCTGGAGCAGGGTGGTGCCTTTGAGGTGAGTTCCGCTGAAGCCATCATGGAAGCGCTGTAACACCAACACTTCAGCGTGTTAGAAAGCTGGATATTCTGGTCGCTGCTGGCAGCCTCAATGCAGGCTGTCCGCACAGCCGGCCAGAAATATCTCACCCAGGATATCTCCGCACTTGGCGCAACGCTGGTGCGTTATCTTTTCGGGCTGCCGTTTGCGATAGCCTATCTTTACTACTTGCTGCAGTCCCGCGACGGCGGACTGCCTGAGTTCAATAATCTTTTCCTTGTCTATGGTGTAGCTGCGGGCTTCCTGCAGATTATTGCGACGATCCTGTTCGTCCGCTTGTTCACGCTGCGGAACTTTGCTGTCGGCAGTTGTTACATCCGCACGGAAGTCCTGATCACTGCTTTGATCGGGCTGGTTGTCTTTGGTGAACTGGTATCGCTGCTTGGCTGGATTGCGATGATCACCTGTGTGGTCGGCCTGGTAGTGATCACCGTTGCTCGAACCGGCAAGGTGAGTGACCTCTGGAATGAATCTGCACTTTACGGGGTTGGTGCCGGCCTTGCGTTCTCACTCACTTCACTGCTGATCAGGCAGGCCAGCCTGTCTTTTGGTATTGATGACCCTATGTTCACCGCTGCCCTGACACTGGTTTACATGATTGCGGTACAAACGGTGATGACGGTTGCGATGCTCGCTTACCAGAATGCTAGCGAGATCAAGGTCATCTTTAAGAAGTGGCGCCCAAGTCTTTTTGTTGGGTTTACCTCAGTGGTCGGCTCTGCCGGGTGGTTTACTGCATTTACTCTTGAGCGTGCGGCTTACGTGAAGACGCTGGGCCAGATCGAGTTCCTGCTGACGCTTGCGATCTCGGTGTTCTATTTCAAAGAGGTGCCGAGCCGCACCGAACTCATCGGCATGGTCGTGCTTGTTGCGGGTGTGGTGGTGCTGCTGCTCGCGCCCTAGGTCGGCTGGTGGAGTGTCATTGGGTGAGACGTCACGCCGTTCCTGACATCTGCTTCACCGTCCGGCGTGAATCCAAATGAGATATAGACATGCTGGGAGTTGGTGCTGGAGTTCACGGTGAAGTTGCCCTGGTGACCTCGCTTAATGCTTCGGTTACGACCCAGGTCCCACAGGGCACGTGATAAACCGATACCCTGGTAGCTCTCTTTTACAAAAAGGTGGTACAGATGAGATAGCCCGCGAATGGCAACCACGCCAACAATATCCCCCTCATGTTCAGCGACCTGATAGTCGAATTCTTCCTCGGCGAGGTAGCCCGCTATGGCTTCTTCCGAAACAGCGCCCAGCATGGCTCGCTTACCTTCTTCCGGGAACGCGCCGACAATAAAGTCCTTTGCCAGGGTCGAAATCAGTTGCGATATAGCGGCGCCGTCACCGGGGTGGGCATCCCTGTAAGTGATCTCAACCAAATGAGGCTTTGTCATCGATTGGCCATAACGGTGTGGTTGTGTTTTGTCGCGGAAAAATCTCAACGTGATGCGTGGTCAATCCAGGCGGGTCCGCTGTAATCACGGTACCGGCGATCGGCTCAAAACCGGCACGGAAGTGGTTGCTGGATTTGAGGGCAACGTAGTCCTTTTTCAGGACATCGATGCCGACGGCAATGAAAGGCTCTGTATCAAATGTCTGTGAGCGGTTGCTGGCGACGATGATATCGAAGTCGTCGATAACCAGTCTTGCCATCTTGCCGTAGTTGATCGGGCTGCCTTTGCCCATGGCAGTCATGACACAGCGCCCGTCATGCAGGGCTTTGACGTACACGTCCAGGGTCAGCGTATCGCCATGCAGGTCATCGTATTTGCCGCCAAGTTCGACGGTAATCGACGCACCTACACCAGCCTGGTGCGCCTGGCTTGCCACTTCAGGGTCTACCAGGAAGCCGAAGCATGCATTTTCAAGCTTTGCATCAAGCATCGCCTTCAAAAGATGGGTGCCATCCCCGGGTGTGCCACCACCACAATTGTCGGAGGTTTCATTGATAACCACCGGCCATGCGGTTGCGTCCTTTGCAGCCTGCACTGCTTCGTCAGCAGAAAGGCTGGTTGGCCGGAAATCTTCACGTCGTTGCCATAACTCCCTTGCGATCCTGTCTGCCGTTTCACCTGCAGTTTTCTCGTCGGTGGCCGTGACAACCACATGGCTGCCGACGTGAGGAATGTCGGTATATGGAAAGCCGTGGAACCAGCTGATATTGATGATGCCCTGATCAGCATCTGTCATTTCAAGCACGTGGTCGAGCATCGCTTTGCCCGGGCCGTGGAATGTTGTGGTGGTTGGCATGAGCATGGGGACGTTCACCACCCTGAGGGCGGTGTTCAGGCCTTCGGTGTTCATGCGGTGAATCAGGTGAATGGCGTCCCGCGCCCGTTCATGTGTATCGATGTGCGGGTACTGGTGACAGGTAAACACCCCATCAAGATGATCCGCCATGAGTTGCGTAATGTTGCCGTGCAGATCGAACGCTGCAGTAACAGGAATATCCGGCGCAATTTCCCTGATGGCAGAGGCGAGGTCTCCCTCGAGATCAGGCTGGCCGTCCACCACACCTGCACCGTGCAGATCGAGAAAGATGCCATCGAGTGGCATTGCGGCACTGATGCCGTCGAGTATTTCCTCTTTCATGGCGCTATAGGCGTCAAACGCGATGGTGCCCGAGGGCTGCGTCCAGGCCGCCATGATCGGACCGGGGTTAGTCCCAGTTCATCACAGGCCGCAAGCGCGCCGCCGACCTGCGACTCCGTCCCGCGCATTCGATACAGCTTGTCGCCGCGCATGATGCGAAAGTCGGCGAGCTGGGTCTGCTCTTTACAGGACGTGTTGGTTTCGTGGGCGATACCGGCAATTGCAATCTTCATGGTCGAAGACTAACTTTTTTCTGTTCAAAAAAAACGCAAAAAAAAGCCCGTACTAAGACGGGCTTTTAGACCACCAGGCCGAAAAAGGGGAAACGGCCTGGCTAAAATCCACCGCTAGGGTGGAAGAGGGAACTGGTACTTATGCAGCTTCCTTGGAAGCTTTCTTCGCCTTAGGCTTAGGAGCTTCTTCAGCTTTGAAAGCAGTTTCGAAAGCTTCGCGAGTTTCAGTCATCGTGCTCTGGAACAGAGCGCTTTGAGCTTCCATCGCTTCGCGAGCGTTGTTCCACAGCGTTTCGCCGTATTCACGCTGCATTTCGAAGAATGTAGAGATTTCACGTACTTCCGGCAGACGCTCACCAAAAGTGCGGTTTACTTCGAAGTACTGCTCAACGTTCTTGCGAGCAAGGTCAGCAGCTTCAGTCATAGCCTGGGTGTTGATCTCGTAGAGTGAGCGGCCCAGTTGTGTTTGTCTTTCAACGATGTTCATTTCAGTCTCCATATGTTGGGAGTTTGTGATGGGATTTGAGTCTGTATCAATGTTGCACTGCATCATTATATGGTGCGGTGCACCAATTACAACCCCATTTTCAAAATTTTTTTCAAATATTTTCGCTTATCTAGCAAAATCAATGAGTTACGCGGCCTGATTTTCCTGTTCCGGTGTTGCACCAACTACCGGTGCAGGTTCAGGTTTGGCTTCCGGGCGCTTCAACTCGCCGATTTTTGCCGGTACCAGGCGTGCCTTCAGCTCGATAAACGCTGCATGCATGTCGTCTCGCAGTTCACCTGCATCTGGCAGCGCCTTGGCGCAGGCCGTAATGCCGACGTACATCTTGTCCGTATAGCTCTGTACGGTGATGTTGACACCTGCACCGTGCGCCGGGATGGAGACCGGGTAGTGGGTCAGCATCTCTGCGCCGTTCGCATAGAGAGTATTACGAGGGCCAGGTACATTTGAGATCACTACATTGACCGGTCCCTGCATCCAGTCCGCCAGTCCATAGGACTCAAAAGCAGCCAGACCACCAGACAGCATGGCTGGCATGCCTGGGAATGCGGCGTTGCTTTCGTTAAGACCGCCAAGTTCGGCCGTGACTTCTTTTGCCGTATGCGCTGATTCCCTGATAGCGAGCAATCGCTCGAGCGGATCCTCAATGCTGGTCGCAAGGCCCACGTTCATCATGGTGACCTGCGTGCCCATGGTGGTGTCGCCTGGCTTCCTGAGGGAAACCGGGCAGCCGGCAATCAGCTCCTGCTCAGGCAGGGCACCGTGACGTTCCAGGTAGGTACGCATGCCACCTGCACAAACTGCCATAAAGACGTCGTTCAGGGTGGCGTTTACCGCTTTGCCGATCTTCTTCAGGTCAGCCAGTGGCATTTCATCTGCCGCCCAGGTGCGTTTTTCGGTGATGGTCCTGTTGAAAGGTGTTTTCGGTGCGACACGACCCGTGGCGCCAAAATCCTTGCTCGGATCTATCATTCGCTGGAACAACCTGCGGTTCGCATCCATTGCATTCAGCCATCGCGAACCAGCTTCAGCCTGGAATCGCATGAAGTTTGAAACTGAATCTTCAAGCAGCTTCAGTGGACCGCAGTCTTCTTCAACGGTGATGTCGTCAGCCGCAGGAACAGGCGGGTGTTCAGGTGTTTCATCCATGATGGTGGTCATGGCTGACTGGCCGGACATGCCATCGATGGTTGCGTGGTGAACCTTGTGACAGGTTGCAACACGGCCGCCTTCGAGTCCGGTCAGGACATAAGTTGTCCAGAGCGGGGCATTCCAGTCCAGCTTGATTTCGTGAATCTCAGCAATCGCCTGCTCGAGTTCAGCGCGGGAGCCGGGCTTCCTGACCGGGTACTCAACCACGTGCTGTTCGAGATCGACATCCTTCTCCTTGACCAGTACGGGGTGATCCAGGTTGCCAGGGATGAACTCAAGCTTGTCTTCGAAATAGGAAACGAGGTGCAGTCGCTCGCCCATGTATTGGCGAAACGAGCTTACAAATTCCGACGGCGTAACGCCCTCGGGAAGTTGCAGGACCTGGACGGAAGCAACGTGACCAGGTGCCTTATCTGTTTCCGCATAGAGGAAATTGGCATCAAGTGCTGTGAGCTTTCTCATTTCGTTCTCCGAATAATCGATGACGGTAACGTAGACTAAGCAACCATTGTGCCAGTCCGCGCATATCGTAAGTTCATGGTGTAAAGGGGGTTTAAACTGAGGGTGAACACTCTGTGAACAGAGGTCGACGCGAGAAATCTTGATTGAAAAAGGTGCGTCGAGCGCTTTCACGCCTCAGTTTTGTGCGGCGCATTATAGTTTTGGCAGTTTCAATGTCAATATGTTGCAGTGCCATAATAAGCATATAACCAGTTGCATCTATACCTTATCTTCCCCAGACTGAATCACTTCTCTATCCACAGCCGAACGACAGGTTCAGAGGTGCGTGTTGTATCAAGAAGTCATTGATGTCACCCGATATCGTTCAAACCCTCCTTCACTGTTGCACACGCTCACGGAAGTGCCTCGTGCATTGTTAGAAGTGGGTTCTTTGCCAGCCTGGTTGGGACCTTTGTCGATGTCGCCGCGTGGTGACAAACATCCGATTCTGATGATTCCGGGCTTCCTTGCCGGCGACACGTCGCTGCGGACGATGAGGAACTTCCTCAGGTTCCTCGGCTACCGCTCAAAGACCTGGGGTTTTGGTCGTAACACCGGGCAAGCCGAATACCTGTTGGATCATCTGCCAGAGTTGCTGAACACCTACGCGGATTATCACGGCGAAAAGGTCAGCCTGATTGGCCAGAGCCTGGGTGGTGTATTCGCCCGTGAACTGGCGCGTGAATATCCGGACCTGGTGAGGCAGGTGATTACCCTCGGTAGCCCCTTCAGTATACGTAGCGGCACGATGACCATGAGCCTGATGCGCCCGCTATTCAAACGATATTCCGGCAGCAGCGTTGAAGAAATGCTGACGCTGATGGATGAAAGGGATGCAACCCGTTCACCCGACGTGCCACTCACGGCAATCTACAGTAAAAGTGACGGCGTGGTTCACTGGCAGTCCTGCCGTGAGCATGAGGAAGATCACCAGACCGAGAATATAGAAGTGGCAGGCAGTCACTGCGGCATGGGTTTTAACGCGATGATCTACCACATTGTTGCCGACCGTCTTGCGCAGAACCCCGAGAGCTGGCAACGCTACAAGAATTAAGTATGAAAGTTCTGATGACCGAACCGCTGCAGCCAGTGGGGCAGGCGGTATTCGACGATCACCCTGACATTGAAGTTGTCACCCCTGAAGACACCTCGGAAGACGCGCTCATCAGTGTTGTTTCTGACGTCGATGGGATTGCGGTGCGATCTGCAAAACTGACGCCGCGCGTGCTTGCAGAGGCGAAGCAGTTGAAAGCCGTTTCACGCCATGGTGTTGGTTTTGACAACGTGCATGTGCCATCACTGAATGAACGAAAGATCCCACTGATGCTCGCCATCCACGCTAATGCCGTGTCGGTGTCCGAACACACCATGATGTTCATCCTGTATCTCGCCAAGCACACAAAAGAGTATGACGAGGCAGCGCGCAGGACCGATTTTGGTTTTCGTAACGCACCCATCGCCTTTGATATTGCGGACAAGACCCTGACGATCCTTGGCTTCGGGCGCATCGGCACCAGGCTGGTTAGGCGCGCGCTGGCTTTTGATATGAAGGTCAACGTTTGTGACCCCTATATTGACCAGGCGCTTATCAGGGACTCCGGTGCAACACCGGTAGATGATTTCAGGTCGGTTTTGGCGGAGACAGACTTTCTTACCGTACATACGCCGCTCAACGATGAAACGCGGGGTATTGTTGGTGCTGCTGAATTGCAGCAGTTGCCTGAATCCAGCTTTGTCATCAATTGCGCGAGGGGAGGCATTGTTGATGAAGACGCGCTTGCCGATGCCTTGGATAGTGGCGGGATCGCGGGTGCCGGGATTGATGTGTACACCACCGAACCACCACCGGCGGATCATCGGCTGCTCAACAGCGACAAGGTGATTTTAAGCCCGCACAGCGCCGGGGTTTCGATTGAAGCCGCGCGGCGGATGTCGCATGAGACGGCGACTAACCTGGTGGGTGCGCTGGAAGGGAAGGTTGATCCGGCTACTTTGGCTAATCCGGTGGTGTTGGGGGGCTAGCTCCACAAGTTGTCGCGAGAGCAAGATCCCTCGGCTACGCTCGGGATGACGTCTATTTAGTTCGGGGTGACGTTCGCGCGCATCGTCATCCCGAGCGCCAGCCGAGGGATCTCATACTCGCGAAGAGCTACCTACTTCAGGTACTCCTCATACTGAGAAAACCGCTTCTCCTGCCGCGTCGCCACCTCAATCACAACCGTCTTACCCTCATCATTCAGCACCTGCGCCTGCTTGATCGCCGCACCAATCTTCGCCGGGTCATCCACATGAATACCTTCAGCCCCCAGCGCCTTACCCATCCCCGCATAATCACCTGACTGGTTACCGGCACCATATTTCGCCATGGCGGTAGGCATCTTGTCGTCGTAGCCACCCATGGTGCGGTTATTGATGACCAGTGTGGTGATGGGCACGTTTTCGCGCACGGCGGTTTCGATCTCTGTGCCCGTATGACCAAAGGCTAGATCACCCATGAAGTTCATGCAGAACTTGGATGGATCAGCCAGTTTGGCGCCGATCATCAGTGGAATGCCGTAGCCGAGATGGGTTGTTTTTCCCCAACCAATATAGCTGAGGGGCGTGCTCGCCTTGTAGAAAGGCATGATCTGGTCTCGTGGGTTGCCCGCATCATGGGTCAGCACTGTATTGGCGTGATCCACTGCCTGGTTGATCTCCTGCACTACGCGATAGGGATTAATGGGCGTTTCATCTGCGGTCAGCAGCGGCATCCATTCTTCCCACCAGTCTGCTTTTGTCTTTGCGATTTCATCACAGAGTGACTGGTTGGCAGCGCGCCCGTTTTCGCCAAGGGCGGCTTTTACCTCGTCGATCATCATCTCAAGCGTGAGCTTTGCATCGCCAACCAGCCCGATATCGATCTGGTAGTCCTTGTTGATGTCTTCGGGCGATGTGGTCGATTGCATCATGAACTTACCGGCGGGGACATCGAGGCCAAACGACGTGCGGGTTAATGCAGAACCAATCGCAAAAAACGTATCGGACTCGCCGAGCCATTTATAAACCGCTTTTGGAGCAGTCCGGTTGGCGGACCCCAGCGCGAGCGGATGGTCATCCGGGAACGCGCTCTTGCCCTGCATGGTGGTGATAACAGGAATCTGCGTGAGCTCAGCCAGGGTTCTTAGTTCTTCAGTCGCATTTGCATAGAGCACGCCCTGGCCTGCCCAGATCACGGGATTGTCAGCCGCGAGCAGTTTGCTGACTGCATCTTTAACATCCGATATCGAAGGCGCGTATTTCAGAACGGAGGTAGACTCATAATCGAACGCACCCTCTGGTACGTCCTGCGACAATACATCGCGCTGCATCTCAACCAGTGCCGGGCCAGGTCTACCCTGGCGTATGGTATGGAAGGCACGCCTCATCTCCCGCGTAATGATGTCTGTGCTGTCGATGGAGAGGGACAGCTTGGTGACATGTTCATAGTTTCGCTGTGCGGAGAAATTGGGCGAGATGCTGTGCTTGGTGACACCAGCGCCCTGCGGCAGGAACAAAAGCGGCACGCCTTCACCCCACGCCTGGGCGATGCCACCGAATGAATTTTCAACGCCCGGACCATCCTGCGCGGCGAACACACCGATGCGCTTGCCACGCGTCTGGCGCGAAAATCCGTCAGCCGCGTTGATACCGCCACGTTCCTGGCGAAACACCATAGGCCTGATATCAACTTTTGCAGCAGCTTCGATCAGCGGGTTGGCAGGAAAGCAGGCCATCCATTCCACACCCTCAGCCTTCAGGCAGCGGG
Organism: Pseudomonadales bacterium; assembly: GCA_963921285.3. Classification (GTDB taxonomy): domain Bacteria; phylum Pseudomonadota; class Gammaproteobacteria; order Pseudomonadales; family Azotimanducaceae; genus UBA9659. The sequence goes on along the minus strand of CAWUFD020000015.1, from coordinate 1,115,288 downwards.
CGATAAGATCAAAACCATTCATGTAACGTTCTCCAGCAGTTGTATCAGTACGTCAGGTTCACCGATGCCGCCACCTTTGGTGACAATCAGGCGGTCCCGGTAACGGGCAATGGGAATGCCGGCGTGGATTGTACCAAGCACATCCACGGTTTCATCACCGATCACGGCGCCGACGGTGTCGCCGCCGATCACGATCAAGGTTGCAGCGGACTTGAGTTGCTCATGTGCCGACTCAGCCAGGTCGGCAGCACAAGCTTGTGCTTCAGCCGCGGTAATAGCTCCTTGAGGTTCATCACTCGCGATTACAGTGACGTCATGTCTTTCGCCAAGATTTGCCAGCTGCTCGCGACTTGTTGCGTTTAACGAACCGCAGATGATGGTGACAGGAGGCTCGATCTGCAGTGACGGTTTGATTCGCTCAGGCAGGACCGCATCCGCGTAGGCACCAATGGCACCTGCCGGGCCCACCATAATCCAGCCTTCTTCGCGGCAACGGATTGCAGCCGCTTCAAGCTGCTCATTGGTATCCGCGTCCCAGATAACAATGTCAGGATGTTCGCAACCAGCATGTTTCAGCACTTCATCGGGTCTGCTGCTGACGGGTGCGGTAAGGGGGTCTTTTCCGAAAGGAGACTCCAGCACGGGTTTGCCATGAATGTAGACAACACCATCACGGCAGCGCCTGCCTGCATCGGGAAACCCGGGAACAATGGCTACTTTGTAACCTAGATCAACCAGGGCTCTTACCTCGTGGGGCCAGTTACCTCTCAGGCCGGCATCCATCTTGTGGGTGCGAAATCGCGCCTTGGTTTGCTGAACCTCCCTCATGCAGTCGTAAGCCTGCTGTGCCGATACCTGCCGTGTATTCATATCAATGACGATTGTGTCTTCGCCGGTTGCTGTGGGACCCGTGGGCACGGGATAGTCTTCACCGGCAATGATGCCGCCACACTCGAAGGCACCGGTTCGGTCGTCAGCAGTAACAAAAAGTTCCAACATGGACAGGCTAGATGGATGCGCGCTAAGGTTGAGCGAGCGTATCAGGCCACGAGGGGAATAGCGATGATCCAGGTGAGGATGTTCGGGCGAATCTGGTTGGTGATGATGTTGTTGTCAGTGGGTTTTACAGCCTCTGCTGACATCAGGGATAAGGCGGTGCTTGAGGCCTACATCGATGGGGTTATGCACGCCAGTATGGATGAGCACAATGTTGCTGGTGCGGTGGTGGTTGTAACGACGCCTGATGAGGTGCTGCTCTCAAAAGGTTATGGCTATGCCGATGTTGATAAAGGCATGGCAGTATCTGCGGAAGAGACCCTGTTCCGCATTGGTTCGGTCAGCAAACTGTTTGTCTGGCTGCCACTCATGCAAATGCTTGAGTCCGGTGATATCGATCTCGATACGGACATCAACTCCTACATGAAGTCTGTGCAGGTTCCCGAGGCCTTTGGTGAACCGGTGACGATTAAACACCTGATGACGCACACCCCCGGATTTGAAGATCACGTGATTGGTCTGTTTGGCCGGGATGCGTCCACCATGTTACCGCTCGATGAGATCCTGAACAGGGAGATGCCGCTCAGGGTTCGCGCGCCAGGGACCTATGCGAGCTATTCCAACCACGGCGTCGGCATGGCGAGCATGATCATCGAAGATATCAGTGGTATGAGCTGGTCAGACTATGTCGAGCAGAAGATCCTGCAACCACTCGATATGCAGCACACCACAACGAGGCAGCCCCTGCCGGCTGACATGGCCCCGCAGATGTCCAAAGGTTATCTGTGGGAGGCCGGCAAATTTGTAGAAAAGCCATTTGAATTTGTGCCGCTTGGTCCGGCCGGTGGTGTCAGTGCCTCAGGCAAAGATATGGCGATCTTCCTGCAGCAGTTCCTGAACCTGGGTGAAGTGAACGGTACCAGGGTGTTGTCGCAACAATACAGTGAACGGATGCAGAGTGTGCTGCATCGGGCGGCTGATACAACCAATGGCCTGCTGCACGGGTTTTATGAAACCAGTGAACATGGCCAGCGAATATTTGGTCATGGTGGCGATACCATGTGGTTCCATTCGGCATTCATGGTGATGCCAGATGCCGGCATCGGTTTCTTTATCTCGACAAACTCTGCAACCGGCGGCGAGGTTCGCGGCGACTTCAGATCAGCGTTGCTTGATCGATACTTCCCCGAAGCGGAAATCCCATCTGAAAACGTAACACCCGCTGACCGTACCAGGCTTGCTGGTACCTACGGCATGATCCGTCATGCTCATGATGACCTGACCCGGATTGCCAAACTGCTGGCACCGGTTGCGGTCCAGCCCATGCCTGATGGCACGCTGATGCTGGCGGGATTGATGCTGGGTGAGGATCCACTCTTTCTTGAAGAAGTGGAAACCGGTGTTTTCCGTGAAGTGAACGGCAAATTGAAACTCACTTTTGATCTTTCAGGTGATGGACCGGCCAGTCATGTGTACCTGGATGCCATACCTATCATTGCAATCGAGAGGCTGAGTGGCCTTGATTCGCCTGCGCTCAACCAGCTGATCCTGTTTGCTGTCCTCGCGATGACACTGTGGATATTGATTGTGTGGACGGTGCAGTCGAGGACCAGCAATCGCTGGCACAACGACGTGGTTGCGAGTTTCAGGACCAGGGCCTACATACTTGCTGCGCTATCGCTGGTGTTCCTTATCTCGCTGGCGATTGGCGCAAGTGATCAGACCAAGATTGTGTTTGGACTTGCGACCAGTATCAAGCTGACTTTGGCACTCGCCTGGATCATCGCAGTTGTGGTGCTTCTGGTGTTATGGCGAACACCAGGTGTATTGTCATCTGGTGATGTGACGGCCGTTGGGAAAATCGGATACGCGTTCATTGCCGCCACTGCTGTCTTGTGGCTGTGGTTCCTTTATCACTGGCGACTAATGGTGTTCTGGAATTGAGTCTCGACCTGGCGTACTAAGCGCCAGGCTAGGTTGGCTGCTGTTTCTTTCCTCGTGACTTCTTACCGCTCGAGGGGAGTGTGTTTGCCCACCGAAATGTACTTTCAACTGCGAGATCGATTCTGGCAATAACCTGTTCGACAGAGGGTGGTAATGCCCGGGTGCGCCTGGTGGCAACGCAGCACTGCATCGATGATGGCCAGTTCTTGAGTTTCAGCACGTGAAGGTCGCCACGCTGAACTTCTGCTGCGACATCCTCCGGAAGCGCTGCCGTGAGCGCGTCGCTGCGACTGGCAACCGCCTTCATCATCGCGACGTTATCAGTCTCGAGGAGAATGAGTTCAGTAACATCAACAGGCGCTTTCAGGCTGTCTACCTGTTGCTGGGCCCATCGTATGTACCAGGCCGGTGGCAGTGGCGTCACAATTGTGTAGTCGATTAACTCCGCAAGTGTGACGGTTTTCCTTGCGCAGAGTGAGTGCTCACGGCGACACAGGATCAGAGGTGTTGGCACCGTATAGTCCCTGTACTCCAGGTCGGGATGTTTAACTTCAGGTGGCATGCCGAGGTACAAATCAATCCGGTCATCCAACAGCCCCGTTTCGGCTTTGTCCCAGTAACCCGAGCTTGAAGAGAACTTCAGGGCCGGATAGTCGCGCATTACCTCAGCAAGTGCGGATGCCAGGATGTTGGCGGAGAAGTAAGGGTCTGAACAGATAGCGAGATGGCCTTTCTCCAGGCTGCTGAGTAGATGAATCTCGCGGTCAACCTGGTCTAATCGTTCAAGGATGCTAATGGCGGCGCTGTTCACGACTTCGCCATAAGTTGTCAGCTCCACCTGGCGATTGCGTCGCTCGAAGATTGGTACACCGTAGGTGTGTTCAATCTTCTTTATTGCCTGTGAAAGGGCAGATTGCGTCATACCAATCGCATCAGCAGCACGGCCAAAATGCCTATACCTTGCAAGGGCCGCTACCGCTTTCAGGTGGCTGATCGAATTCATAAGTAAAACTAAAATTATTTTGAACTATTTTAATTTCTCTAATGATCTATTGCTAGATACCATGATCTCAACAATTGGAGACCAGACATGGAAATGACAGACACAGAGATCACCAAAGCAGCCACGAAGTACATGGGCAAGCCAGCCTTAATGACTGCAGCTGTTGCCTTTGGTGCGGTGTTCTGTTGGGCGGTGCTGTTCTTGCTGGCAACGGTAGACATAGTCTCTCTCTGGGTGGCGTTACCCATCGTCAGCTATCTCGTCTATGTGACATACACGCCCTTTCATGAGGCTGTGCACAATAATATCGCTGGTACCAACCGGTCGTTGCGCTGGCTTAACGAGTTAACCGGATATGTCGTAGCAAACGTGCTGGGAGTCTCCTTCACGATGCACAAGTATGCGCACATGGCCCACCACCGACACACGAATGTTGCCGGTGAAGACCCGGATCGCGTTTACACCGGTCGACACCTCTACGACCTGTTCACAAGTGGCTCGAAGATGCTCCTCAACGAGTATCGAGACTACTTTACCAATGCGTTCCCGCGTGCTTCCTTCCGTGAGAAAGCGACGGTTGTGCTGGAGCTTACTGCGACCGTCGGCTGGCGTGTGTGGCTTGGATTCTACTTCCCACTGGAAGTATTTGTCCTTGGCGTGGTCGCCAATGTGCTTGGGGTAACACTGCTTGGCTACATCTTTGCCTGGATCGTTCATACACCTTTTAATCAGACAGAGCGTTTCAAAGACACCTCAACAATTCTGTTACCTAAGCTGGTACATGGACCTGTTACCGTTCTTTGGTTATGGCAGAACTATCATTCCATCCATCATCTGTTCCCCAAGGTTCCGTTCTTCCAGTACAGGAAACTGTTTGAGGATATTCGATACGGGATGGAAGAGCGGGGGGCACCCATTGTTGTGCTGGGTACGACCCGTCGAGATATCGCGCTGGCATGACAGGCCAGCCTGCGGTGATTGGAGCGGGCGACGAGATTCGAACTCGCGACAGCTAGCTTGGGAAGCTAGGGCTCTACCAACTGAGCTACACCCGCTTTAGTATGGTCCATACTAATCAAATCTCACGGACTCTGCATGCAGACACCTGCTGAAGGTGAACAGCTCTCCGAAATCTATTCACCTGAATTCTTTGAGCAACACCGCGCTCTGATTCCGGCTTATCAGCATCTTGCCGGGTTAGTTCGCATACTGGCTGGTGATGAATGGCCGTTGTCGGTTGTTGATGTTGGATGCGGGCATGGTCTGCTGGTTGAAAGTCTTCGCGGGCAGGGTTTTGACGCCATGGGTGTTGACGGTTCGGCCAGCGCTGCCCCGATGTGGCCCGATGCCCACAAAGCGCGTTATTCGGTAGCTGACCTCAGCCTCGCTTCATCCGAGATTCCGGCAACGGATGTCGTCACTTCGTTTGAGACCGCAGAGCATCTCGCAGAACAGCACGCAGCGACGTTTGCTAGTACGCTGGTGAAGCACCAGCCGAAATACCTGGTGTTTTCTGCAGCGACTACCTTCCAGGACCAGGGCCAGAATGCCACCCATGTGAATGAAAACAGTTATAGCTTCTGGGTGGCCCAGCTTGCCGCGCTTGGCTACGGGCTCGATATCGTCTCAACGATATGCCTGCGCAATGCCATGTTCGAACGATTTGATATCTACCAGCAGGCCTGGTGGTATCCGAAGAACACGCTCGTGTTTATTCCCGCAGGTTCACGTACCCGACTCCAGATGTCACAACTCCCCAGGGACGCGAACAATAATGTGCACCTGCGCTGGTTCAACCCGATACCCGACAATCCTGTGCTGAACCTGATTTTTGAGCGCGATAAGTACGAATACCTTTACCTGGTTGAGAGATACCTGAGAGCGACTTGAGACCTCCCTGATTCACTTGCGTGCTCCGTCTATTCGAAAGCACGTGCCTCTTCCGGGTGTACTGCTTTGGTGTAACTCCCATTGGTTGAGATCGCATAGTTCCTGAACGATGGATAAACCAAGACCATAGTTAAGTTCACCTCTGCGGAGCGAGTCCTCACTGAACCCGACGCCATTGTCCACTACATAGATGCTGATCAGGGCACCACGCTTGCGTGTGCCGACCAGAATGTTTTTGGCGCCGGAGTGCGTGATGGCATTGGCAACAAGGTTGAACAGGACTCGCCGCAGCTCCACCAGGTTGCCCTCAATATCTTGATGAGTTGGCCGACAGCGCAATGTGATGCCTTCAGATTCTGCCTGCATGCTGAAAGTTGTTTCTATCTGCTCGGTCAACTGGCCGAGCGAGAGTGCTGGTGCAGCGGCATTATCGCTGTGTTCAGCAAGGTTGGATTGCAGCAGACCTTCCAGGTGATCCAGTAACGGATCAAACTTCTGCGAGATGTTTGCGTCGCTGGAAGTGCGTGCGAGTGCATTGAGAGACAATCGCAGACCATACAAAGGCTGATTAATATCGTGGCTGGTGGTCGCAAGCTTGCGATTCATGTCCGCAATTCGCTCGATTGCGTTGGCGTGATGTTGCTCAAGTGCAAGTCGGGCCCTGGTTTCCTCGAGGCGTTTATTGAGATTTTCGGTGAGCAGGTCGTGGTTACGCCGGGCTTCGATGTTAAGTCTGCGCAGCTGGTCAGACAGGGCGAATGACAGAAGCAGGGCTTCAGCAAGGACGCCAAGCTTGAACCAGTTCACGTAGGGGACAGGTGAAGGCAGCGCTTCCAGCAGGCTGACAAAGACAATACTGATCCAGCTGGCCGTGTAGTAGATAGCAGAGCTATTACCATCGCGGTAGCTCGCGATACCACAGGCGATCAAGAGAAAGCCGCCAATTGCGGAAATATAGATCCCGATCTGTGCAGAGAGAATCGGGCTTGCGAGGAGCCCGAGCAAAACGCCAATCGCCGACACCCATGCGAAGAATTTTATTGCGGCGCTGAGTTTCGGTGAATGGCGGTCGAGATCGAGGAAAGTTATCGCAAACAGGCCGGCGATGAGATTGATGCCGTTACCGGAAACCGACGAGGTGTACTCATTGAGGATAGGCAGATCAGGCCAGAAATACTGGTAGCCGATACCATCAATATGCGCGACGTATATACCAAGTGTGAACTGTTGTGCTGCGTAGAGCAGGTAGGTGATTCGCCTGACTGCAAAATAGTGAAAAAGGTTTACCAGTATCAGTGCCAGCAGGATGCCCAGGAAAAGAAAATGCGCGTTGGCCTCAAAACTCTCCTCCTGATCAGCCAGTTCCGGCAATCGCAGGATCAGATCAAGGTTTAGCTCTCCTCCTGCGTTGATCAGCACCTGCCGGGTTTCACCGGCCCTGAACTCAAGGGGGACCGACAGGTTACGTAAAGGCAAAGGTCGGTCTTCGTATGGTGTACGAGGGTCGTTGTAGAGAACCTGTTCGAACTCGCCTTCCTCGTTGCTGACATAAATCACGATTGGGCGCAGGAACCGCTGGCCTGTTTGAAGGTAGCGCACCGCTTTTTCATTCGAAGTATTGCTGATCGAACCCAGCAGCCAGACCCGGTACTCCTGGAACCCCAGTGATAGTTGCCTGCCAGGGATTGGAGTTGTTGCAAGTAGGGCCGCTTGCGCCGGGGTAATCTCACCAAAAGGTGGTTGCTCAACGACATAGCTGAAGCTTGCGTTGATGTCCTGGCCGTCAGCGCGTTCACCTGTGAAAAGATCGGCGGCAACGGCCCTGGGCGAAAGAAACACCACGCTCAGGAGAAACATCGTTCCAGCAAAAACGAACCTGGTGCACCCTCGATGGCTGCTCCCATTTGAAGTATCTCTGATGCGAAACTGCGACATCGGTGTCCGGGTTGTTTGCTTAGCAGCCCTCGGTGCGCTGCAGAAGGGCAGCCCGACATATTGTCGGTTCAGCTATTCATGGAAAAGACAGTAGACGATAATAGGTATGGTTTAAAGCATGGTGGAAAAGCCAAATGGGTGTAGGAGTCTGGGATCCGGGCGCAGCAGGTAAAGGCAATCTCGACAATGAGATGCTTGAGAAGGTGCTCGCCGCCGCGAAGCAGGTGTCCGATGAAAACGTCAGCAGCGAGCTGCTGAAGACATCTGGGTTGGAAACAGCTCAGTGGCTCATGCAGGGCGAGGCTTCCGATTGGGATATTGCGCAAGCGCTTGATGATGGCGATCTTATCGTGCTGACCAGGTTCTTTACGCTGGTTGAACAGCAGGTTTCAGGTTGGGATGCGGGTAAAAAGTCTCCGGTGATCCCTCTCGTAAAAATCCTGAAAGAAAGAGGTGCCTTTGAGGCGGAACTGCGGAAATGGATAAAAAGCAATACAGATAATCGCTACCTACCTAACGGCAGCGCACTGTAGAATACGCGGTTTTTATCGGGCGCAAGTGATCTCATGAGAACGGCAGAGATAGAACGCAATACATTGGAAACCCAGATCAAGGTGTCGATCAACCTTGATGGCACGGGTGAACGCAGCTTTAAGACAGGCCTGCCTTTCCTCGAGCACATGCTCGACCAGATCGCTCGCCATGGTCTGGTTGATCTCAATGTTGTTGCCGACGGGGATCTTGAGATCGACGCGCACCACACTGTAGAAGATCTGGGTATTACTCTCGGCCAGGCGTTTGATAAGGCGATTGGCGATAAGAAGGGTATCCGCCGTTACGGCCATGCCTATGTGCCGCTCGACGAGGCGTTATCGCGTGTGGTGATAGACCTGTCCGGTAGACCCGGGCTGGATTTCAACGTGGACTTTGTTCGCTCACAGGTTGGCGACTTTGATGTAGACCTGTTCCACGAGTTCTTCCAGGGGTTTGTAAATCACGCCAAGGTAACCCTGCACGTTGATAACCTGAAAGGTGATAACGCACACCACCAGATTGAGACGGTGTTCAAAGCTTTTGGGCGCGCACTCAGGATGGCGGTTGAAGCTGACCCGCGTATGACCGACGTCATGCCATCAACCAAGGGAAGCCTCTAGATGCAGATTATTCCCGCCATCGACTTCAAGGATGGCAAGGTTGTAAACCTGAAGCAGGGCCAGCTGGAGGAAACCACCACCTACTCTGACGACCCCGTTGGTATGGCGGATCACTGGGTGGCGCAGGGCTGTGAGCGTCTGCACCTGGTTGACCTGGACGGTGCGTTTGAAGGGGTGCCTGTTAATGCTGACGCCATCAAAACCATCGCCTCAAATCATCCTTCCCTGACTATTCAATTGGGGGGAGGCATCCGCTCGGCAGAAGTCATTGAAGCCTATCTTAATGCAGGCGTTGATTACCTGATCATCGGCACCAAGGCGGTGCAGGAGCCGGAGTTCGTTGGCCAGATGTGCAAGGCCTTTCCTGGTCATATCATCGTTGGTCTGGACGGGTTGCATGGCATGGTTGCCATCAATGGCTGGAAAGAGGTGACGGATATTTCTGTCAAAAGCCTCGCCATGTTGTTTGAGAGCGACGGCATTGACGCTATCGTTTATACCGATATCGGCAAAGACGGCATGATGGGCGGCGTAAACCTGCACGCGACAAAAGATCTGGCTGACAGCGTAGATGTGCCAATCATTGCTTCAGGTGGGGTAACCGATATCAAGGATATCGAAGCGCTGCTGGAAACCGGTGAGCGAGTCACCGGTGGTATCACGGGTGTGATTACCGGCCGGGCGATTTACGAGGGTACGCTTGATCTGGCTGAGGCAATTGATCTCGCAAAGAACTACGAGTCTGAAGCCTAATTTATTGTTCCTAAAAATGCCGTCCTGGCATTTTTAGGGTCGATGCTCTTTCAGTTTTGTGAATCTCGCATTTTCCTGCGGAAAATGGGCAAGCCATCCATGGCTTGTGTTCTCGTTCCTACGGACGAGAACTCGCTAGCTGCGCGGAAGCAATCCTAAGCCCGATAATCTCGGAAACAGAAACAATCTGGATATTCTCCTCCGCTAATAGCGGAATTGCTTTCTCAAGGTAATCCAACGTCTCCGGGTATGGATGACCAATTGCTATAGCGGTCTTACGCTGTTTTGCCATCACCTTGAGTTTCTTCACCTGGTTGGCGATAGCCGCTTCCGTTCTGACGTTGTCGAGGAATACATCCCGCCGGGCGTTCAAAACACTCCGGTACTGCGCCATCTCCCTGGCAACCGTACGATGCGTCGTGCGCGAATCAACGAAGAAAAGTTTGTGCGACTTGATTGCCTGCATCAGCCAGTGCATCGCCTGGGGCTGCCCGGTCAGATGACTGCCCATGTGATTGTTGACGCCCTTGATATGTGGGACTTCGCTGACGGCCCGCTCAAACACGTTGATGAAAGCCTCTCGATCCAGGTTGCTCGTCAGCGCGAGTTTTTCCATGGGGTGCTGACGCGTGTTTGCCATGGGCAGATGCAACATGACTTCTTTTCCGGCGTCGTTGGCGTAGTTTGCAAGGTGCTTTGCGTGCGCTGATTCAGGGATGATCGCGTAGTTCAGCGATGCAGGCAGGTTAATTGCACGCTCTCCGCGAACACGGCTATGGCCGATATCATCGATGATGATTGATATGTAGGCGCGCTCCGGCGCTTCAGCCAGGGCGTCCCATGACAGTGCAAGCAGCAGGCATGCAATCAGGCTGATACTGCGTGGGTGTGACAACGTTAACCCTGGGGAGACTTCGATTTCGCCAGTATATTGAGACCCTTGAGCAATGTCAGCGCTTCGTTCAACTGATAGTCGCGAGTGGCCAGTTCCATGTTGTTAGTGGCCTTTTCGCTGTCTTCTTCACCGTCTTTTGCAGAAAGGTGTCCAGGCAGGTCTTTCTCTTTGACGCGCCACGGATTCGATTTCACGGGAGTTACCTTTGAACGATCAACCCAGATGTCCGGCGTAATGCCTTCAGCCTGGATGGAGTTGCCGTCTGGCGTGTAATAACGCGCGGTGGTGAGCTTGATCGCTTTCTCATTGGTCAGCGGCAGGATGGTCTGGACGGAGCCTTTGCCGAATGTGTTGGTTCCCATGACAACAGCCCGGTCATGATCCTGCAGTGCGCCCGCGACGATTTCCGACGCAGATGCTGTTCCCTCGTTGACCAAGACAACAATGGGCACCCCGGAAATGACATCCGGACGGGTTGCGCTGTATTTCAGGTCCGCGTTGGCGAGTCGACCACTTGTGTAGACAAGCAGGCCTTCGTCAACAAACAGGTCGGAGACTTCAACTGCCGCCTGCAGCACGCCGCCGGGGTTGTTGCGCACATCCAGTACCAGTCCCTTCAGGCGTTCTTCATCGGTCAGTTTGCGTAACGCATCCTCAACCTCGGAACCGGTGCGACTCTGAAACTGCGCAATTCGAATATAACCGTAGCCATCTTCGAGGAACCGATGGCGCACGCTGGCGACCTTGATGACTTCGCGGGTGAGGGTCACGTCTTTTGGTGAAGAGGCACCGGATTTGATCACGGACATAACAATGTCGCTGCCTGGTTCACCGCGCATGGCTTCAATGGCTTCAGACAGGCTCATGCCTTTAACGGGCTGTTCATCGAGGCGGATGATCAGATCGCCGGATTCGAGCCCTGCCTTGGAAGCAGGTGTATCGTCCATTGGCGCTATCACTTTGACAAAGCCATCTTCCATGCCGACCTCAAGGCCAAGTCCGCCGTAGTTTCCGGTAGTGGTTTCCTGCAGGTCGCTGAAGGAATCCTTGTCCAGGTACGAAGAGTGCGGATCAAGCTGTGCCAGCATGCCGCGGATCGCGTTTTCGAGCAGCTCGCGATCGTTGATCTCCTCAACATAGGCGCTGCTTATGCGATTGAATGCCTCGGCAAAAACACGCAGTTCGTTCAGGGGCAGGCGAGGCTCCAGCGCTTCCTTTTCAGGTGCAGCGGCTGCATCCGCGGTGGCATCAGCTTCGATTGCTTCCTCTGCGGCTGGTGCTTCAGCAGGCGTTGGCGTCGCTGCAGGTGCTTCTGGCGCTGGCGCTTCCGTTGCTGCAGGTTCGCTGGCGGGCTCCTCGGCGAAGGCCACAAAGTGAGTGGATGCCAGTGCGGCAAGTAAAACTAAAATCGATCTTTTCATATTGCTCATGCTGCTCGTTGTTGCCGGGCCTTGCACCATCTTTGTGGATCTGTTGGTTTTCCAGCGATTCGAATCTCAAAATAGAGGCCACTTCTTTCCTGGCCGCCTGTATCACCCACTGCTGCGATCATATCACCCGCTGTGACCCAGTCACCGGTCTCGCGGTATAACACCTGATTGTGACCGTAGAGGCTCATGTAACCTTCCCCATGGGAGATAATCATGAGCAACCCGAAGCCACGCAGCCAGTCGGAAAATACGACACGACCGTAATGTACGGCGTGAACAGTGTCGCCTTCGTCCGCAGCGATAAACACGCCATCCCAGCGCAGTTTGCCGTCCTCACGGCGCTTGCCGAATCGATGCGTGACACTGCCTGCAACCGGCATCACCAGTTTGCCCCGCATGCCGCTGAACGGCTCTGCGGTATCGGGCGTGGGCAAATTAGCCAGGCTATTCTGTATACGTTGCAGCAGTGACTCCAGACGTTTGCGGTCTTCGCCGAGGCGTTTCAGCTCGCTGCCTGTTGAAGCGATTTCCTGTATTAACGCTTTCAGGGTTCGCTGGCGTTCCTGTTGCACTCGCTTCAACGCGTTCTGCTGGCCTAGCAGCACATTCCGGTTCTCGGCGAGTCGCTTGTTTTCAAAGGCGAGAGCCAACGTCACTCGATCGAGTTCCATCAGCGTACCGTTGTAGGTCTCGATCTGTTCAGCGCGAGCCTTGTTGAAGTAATCGTAGTACGTCAGCATCCGTGAGATTTCGTCGGGGTCTTCCTGGTTCAGCATCACTTTCAGGTACTCCTGGTTGCCGATCTCATAGGCTGCTCGTACCTGTTGCTCAATGTAGTACTGTTGTTCTGATTTCGCCTGCAGAAGTTCTGCTTCCTCACGATGAAGGCGAGAAACCTTGTCGCGGCCGTCGTCCAGCTCTTCTTCGATGTCGTCAATCTTGTTGATGAGATCGCTGATGCCTTTTTCGTTCTGCTCGAGATTCTCCTCTATCTCGGACTTCTGCCCTTCGGTGGATTCGAGCAGGCCCTTGTACCTGGATATTTCTGCTTCCAGTTCCTTCAGGCGCTGTTCGATCTGTGCCTGGGTAATTTCTTCCTCTGCGCCGATAGACAGCGCGCCAAGGCAGAGCAGGGCGATGGCAAAAAGCTTAGTGGGCTGCGGCACTGAGTTTTTCCTCTATTACCAGGGATTTGCCGGTCATCTCGGCGGGTTGTGCAAGATCCATCAGCGTGAGCAGGGTAGGTGCAACGTCACTTAAGACGCCACCCTGCGGTGCAAGTTCAATGTCCCTTGGCCCGACATAGACGAGTGGCACTAATTCTGAGGTGTGTGCTGTATGTGGCTGCCCGGTGCCGTGGTCGGCCATCTGCTCGACGTTGCCATGGTCTGCGGTAATGAGGCACTGGCCGCCAGTTTCCTCAACCGCCGCTATAACTCGTGCCAGGCACGCATCCAGGCATTCGACCGCTTTGATCGACGCGTCGAGGTTGCCGGTATGGCCAACCATGTCGCCGTTTGCATAGTTGCAGACGATGAGGTCGTGGCTTTTTGTCATGATCGCATTGGTCAATGCATCGGTGACCTCGTGGGCGCTCATTTCCGGCTTCAGGTCATACGTGGCGACCTTGGGTGAAGGCACAAGGAGCCGATCTTCACCTTCAAACTCCGCTTCCCGGCCTCCCGAGAAGAAAAAGGTTACATGGGCGTATTTTTCCGTCTCAGCCAGGCGCAGCTGGGTCAGGTCCAGGCTGGCGACGTACTCACCAAGACTGTTATGAATATCATCCGGGCGAAATGCGCAGTCGGTGTCGATATCGGCGGCATATTCCGTCAGCATCACATAGCGATGCAGTTGCGGCAGTTTGCGTCGGTCGAAGTGTTTAAAGTCTTTTTCGACAAAAGCGCGGGTAATTTCGCGGGCACGATCGGCCCTGAAGTTCATGAAAATTACCGCATCGCCATCGGCCACAACACGTGCGGCGCCGTCGGAAATGATGGTGGGGAGGACAAACTCGTCCGATTCGTCCCGGTCGTACGCGGCTGCAAGTGCCTCGCCAGGTGATGGATACGTGAACTCTGCCTCGCCATGTACCAGCATGTTGTATGCAAGCTGTACGCGATCCCAGCGGTTGTCCCGGTCCATCGCATAGTAGCGTCCGGTGATGCTGGCGATGCCTCCGGCGCCACCGGCAGTAATGTGGTTGTGAACACGCTCCAGCGAGGGTTTCGCGGACCTGGGTGGGACATCCCTGCCATCGAGGAATGCGTGTACCCAGACAGTCTCCACACCTTTTGCCCGAGCCATATCGATCGCCGCGATAATGTGGTCTTCGTGGCTATGTACGCCGCCCGGTGAGAGTAATCCGAACAGGTGTAGCGCCTGGCCAGCAGGCAGATCCATGGCATCGCACAGGGCGTCGTTTTGCATAAAGGAACCATCTGCAATGGCCTGCGTGATGCGGGTGAAATCCTGGTGGATCACACGGCCTGCACCCAGGTTCATATGGCCCACCTCGCTGTTGCCCATCTGTCCGTCGGGCAGGCCCACGTCCAGCCCGGAGCCTGAGATGAGGGTTCTCGTTCCGTTGTTCCACAGGTTGTCCCACGTTGGCGTATTTGCGAGGGAAATTGCGTTGTCATCAGCGGGTTGCCGGTGACCCCATCCGTCCAGGACGATAAGGACCGTTGCTGGGCTGGCACTCATAGGTAATGTACTTCTGTTGGTAAATTGCGGGCTTACGGGGAAATTTTACCGGTTCAGGATTATTGTGTGTATACTGCGCGACTTGATTTTCTAGGCTGGTGATAAACCCCGGTGATCGAACAGATTTTCGAGTTTATTGGCAATCACTTCATTCTCGTCAGCATCTTCGTTTTTCTCCTGGTTGCGTTCATCATTAATGAAGGCAAGCAGGGCGGTGCAGCGATTACGCCGAATAGCCTGGTCAGCCTGGTCAACCGCGATGGTGCGGTGATCGTGGATGTCCGGGATAGCAAGGAATATGGCGGTGGCCATATTGCAGGTGCGGTGAATATGCCCTACATGGCGATTGATTCACGTGTTGGTGAGCTTGAACCCTACAAGGAAAAACCGATTGTGCTGGTCTGCAAGATGGGTCAGCACGCCGGCGCCGTAGGCAGAAAGCTGCGTGCGCAGGGCTTTGAGGATGTGCGCAGGCTGTCAGGTGGCATGGCGGAATGGAGCGCGAACAGCCTGCCCGTGGTGAAAGATTGAAAAAATGCTGAAAGACCTTAAAAACAGGTTGTTTGGAGAAGAAAAGCGCAACGAGGTTGCAGATATGGTGGAGATGAAAAACCCCCTCGCCCCCATCACGATGTATACAACGCGGTTTTGCCCCTACTGCATGCGGGCGCGCGCGCTGTTTGAGAGCAAAGGTGTTGAGTACACGGATATTCCGGTGGACGGCAACCCGGCTTTGAGACAGGAAATGATGGAAAAGGCCGGGCGGCATACGGTACCGCAAATTTGGATTGGCGAAGAACACATCGGTGGCTGTGACGAGCTCTATCAGTTGGAGCGTCACGGTGAACTGGATTCTCGGATATTGTCGGAGTAACTCATGAGCGAAGGCGACACACATTTTGCGCTGCAGCGCATTTACGTGAAGGACCTGTCCTTCGAATCACCCAAGGCACCGGAAGGCTTTCGCCAGCAGTGGAAACCGCGTGTAAATCTTGAGCTCAATTCCAAGCACAATGACCTCGGTGATAACCATTACGAGATTGTGCTGTCTGTTACGGTCACGGCGACCAATGACGAAGAAGACGTGATCTACCTGGTTGAAGTCCAGCAGGCGGGTGTTTTCCTGCTGCGCGGTATTGAAGGCGAAGAACTCAACCAGACCCTCGGCAGCTTCTGCCCCAGTGTCCTGTTTCCCTATGCCAGGGAAGTGGTGGATTCCGTTGTAACCAAGGGCAGTTTCCCTCCGCTGATGTTGGCACCGGTCAACTTTGACGCCATTTTCGAGCAGGCTGAAGCCGCCCGTCAGGCCGCCAATATCCAGTAATCAGTCAGGTGCTGCCCCCGGGTAGCCGAGCTGTCGCCAGGCCTCGTAAGCCAATACTGCCACGGCGTTGGAAAGGTTCATGCTGCGTGAATCGATGAGCATGGGAATCCTGAGTTTTTGTGTGGCGGGCGTTGCATCGAGGATCTCATCCGGCAATCCCCTTGTCTCGGGACCAAACAGCAACACATCTCCCTCCT
Source organism: Pseudomonadales bacterium (assembly GCA_963921285.3). Lineage (GTDB taxonomy): Bacteria > Pseudomonadota > Gammaproteobacteria > Pseudomonadales > Azotimanducaceae > UBA9659. Next base: position 1,099,061 of record CAWUFD020000015.1, on the reverse strand, counting down.
TAAAAGCCACCTCAGAATGACGCGTACTTCCCTTGGTGGTAATCGCGAAAACTCTCGCGCCTGACATCGCCTCAGCAAATGCCGCGTAGTCTGGCCAGGTTTTAACCGACGCATATTCCCTGTAATCAAGACCTGCGCGACGCAGCTGCTTGTCTTCCAGTGTGAACCCGAGCGGCTCAATCAGGTGCAGCTGCATGCCGGTATTAACGGCCAACCGCATGATGTTGCCTGTGTTGGGCGGGATCTCTGGTTCAAACAGGGCGATGTGTAACATCGGCCCAGTTTAATCCATGAGCGCGTCTTCGGAGAGGCCGAGGTCCTGGATCTTGCGTGTCAGAGTGTTACGACCCCAGCCAAGCAGCAGCGATGCATCACGTTTCCGGCCGCCGGTCTGCTTGAGTGCAGCCTGGATCATTATCTTCTCGAAGCGGGGCACAGCGTCGTTCAATATGCCCGGGTCTCCTGGCGATATCGATGCAAGCTGCTTGGTCGCCCAGGTCTTGAGGCCACGCTCCCAGTCGTCACCATCAACAATCCGCTCCGGTTTACCTTCCAGTAACTCCGGCGGCAAATCCTCGATCATGACTTCCTGCGCGGTTGCCATGACGGCGATCCAGCGACAGGCGTTCTCCAGTTGCCGAACGTTACCGGGCCAGGGCAGGCTGCACAGGTAATCCATGGTCTCAGGCTTGAGACGTTTTACGTCTTCGCCCAGCTCTGTTGCTGCGATGTTCAGGAAGTGCTGCGCCAGCACGGGGATGTCCTCGCGCCTTTCTGAAAGTGTTGGCAGGTGGATACGTATCACATTAAGACGGTGGAACAGGTCTTCCCTGAACCGGTTTAGTGTCACCAGTTCTTCGAGGTTCTGGTGGGTTGCTGCAATGATTCTTACATCCGCCTTGATTGGGTCGACGCCGCCCACGCGATAGAACTCGCCGTCGGACAGCACACGCAGCAAGCGTGTCTGTGTTTCAGCTGGCATGTCCCCGATTTCATCAAGGAACAGTGTGCCGCCATTGGCCTGCTCGAACCGTCCGCGGCGCTGCGCGTTAGCCCCAGTAAATGCCCCTTTCTCGTGGCCAAACAGTTCGGACTCGACCAGTTCGTGTGGAATGGCCGCCATGTTAAGCGGCACAAATGGCTTATCGCTTCGTGTGCTGTGCTTGTGCAGGGCGTGTGCAACTCGCTCTTTACCTGTACCGGATGCGCCGTTGATCAGTACCGTGACGTTGGACTTTGAAAGACGGCCGATCGCCCTGAAGACTTCCTGCATGGCAGGGGCCTTGCCGATGATTTCCACCTGCTCGGCTGGATCGTCACTCTCTCCTCCGCCGGTTTCGCCAAGCTGGGCCAGGGCACGGTTCACCACGGACACCGCCTCGTCGATCTCAAAAGGTTTTGGCAGGTACTCAAAAGCGCCGCTCTGGATAGACGTCACGGCGCTGTCGAGATCGGAGTGAGCCGTCATGACAATGACAGGCAGGTTGGGTTGTTGTTCCTTGATCAGGCCAAGCAGTTCCAGGCCGTCCATGCCCGGCATGCGGATGTCGGTAATGATGGCGCTTGGTTCCTCGAGCGGCAGGGTATCCAGTGCAAGTTCTGCTGATTCAAAACAGGCAACCTTGTGACCTTCCTGTGTCAGCGCGCGCTCCAGTACCCAACGGATTGATCGTTCATCGTCGATGACCCAGACGTTGTGACTACTCATGTGAAATTGGCTCCGATTGCGCGATTGGTATGTACATGCTGAACACGGTTTTCCCAGGCTCGGTGGTGAATTCGACCAGGCCGCCGTGCAGGTTGATGATTTCCTGCGACAAGGTGAGGCCCAGTCCGGTGCCACCCGGCCTGCGTGTAATCATGGGGTAAAATAGATGTTCCCTGATGTCCTCCGGGATACCAGGACCATTGTCTGTAATGTCTATACGCAGGATGACCTTGTGACGTTTACCTGAAATGGTGAACTGTCGTTCGATCCTGGTTGTGATTTTGATGATCGGGTTCGGTACTGCGCCCATCAGGCACTGCATGGCGTTGCGCAGCAGGTTCAGGATCGCCTGCAGAATTCTCTCCGGGTCGACACTGATCTCCGGGATACTGGGGTCGTAGTCCCGCTCAATGGTGAGCGACGGATCTGCCTCTAGTTCAATCAGGGTCGCGCCGCGTTCCAGAATTTCGTGAATGTTGGTCTGTTTCAGTTCTGGCAGGGAGTTCGGCCCAAGCATGCGATCGACCAGCGTTGTCAGTCGATCCGCTTCATCAATGATGATGTTGGTGTATTCGTTCAGGGATTTATCGGCCAGTTCCCGGGCGAGCAGCTGGGCTGAACCTTTGATGCCACCCAATGGGTTTTTGATCTCATGGGCGAGCCCTCGGATCATCATGCGGGATACCTCGTGGTGCTCCTTCAGCGCGGCATCTCGATCGATCCTGAGATATCGATCCAGTGGAATCAGTTCAAGCAGGAGCAGGGGCTGACCGTCGTCGATGACCGGGGTCATGGTGAGGTCGGCGGTTATTTCGTCGCCGCCAGGAATGGTCAGCCTGGCCTGGCGCTGGGTATAGGTCTGGTTTTCATCAATCGCGCTGCGCAGGGTGGTGGTCAGGTCCTTGCCGTTCCTGATGAGTTCTACAACACATTGGCCCTTCATCTGCGCGTTCGACACTTCAAGCAGTGCTTCCGCAGCGGAGTTACAGAACAGGATCTGCAGGTGGTCGTCCAGGACCACAATCGCGGTCGAGATATTGCCGAGGATCTGTTCGTTCATGTTGTCCGGAAAATGCATACCTGATGCAAAGCAAAAAGCGCACCAGAATTGAAAATGCCCCGAAACAGGCGAAATTGGGGCGTTCAGGCGATTCAGCCTGCATTATTGTAGACGCTGGATGAAATTATTGCACCGTTTTGGTGCAGAATCCTGCTGTCAAAATGCAGGACTGACAGGGTAGCTCGAAAAGAGGAGGGCCGTGCTCCAGATTTTCCTGATTATCGAGGCTGCCGCCTTGGCTGTGCATGGCGCAGCATGGTGACGCTGACACCGTCACCTTCATCGATAACCTTGCCGTTGTCATCAACGATCCTGACGCTGAAAACGTGTGTGCCACGATCGACGTTCGACAACGAAACCGGTCCGCTGCCACTGAGTTTCCGGATGGCGAGACCATCCATCATGAGTTCCGCCTTGTGTCCGTTTTTGATGCCCGGTGCGATCGCCACGCTGATGGTCATCGCACCGGTATTCTCACGGATCGCTGTATCGTTGGCTGGTGACGTAACTGCAAGCCGCGAGTAAATCCACGGTTGATCGTCCTCAGCATCCGGTGCGCCGTACTGTGGCAAGGCCTGTGGAATTGCTTCATCACTGGAGAATGTCTGCGGTTCCCTCAGTTCGATCTCCTTGGAGCCTTCCGTGCGGGTATCTGAAAAGACAGGAACGCCGTTCTCATCGATCTCCATATAAACCTCGGAGGCTGATATGGGAGTGATGGCGGCCGTTGTAACAACAAGAGCTGTCAGAAGCGCCGCGCGCGGAACAGGGATATTCTTAAGAAGCGTTTTCATAAGGCTATTTTACACACTGTAGTACATTTCGAACTCTACCGGATGAGTGGTCATATTAAGCCGCTCGACCTCCTCGGACTTCAGATCGATATAACCATCGATCATGCTGTCGGTGAAGACATCACCCTGGCGCAGGAAGTCCCTGTCGGCGGAAAGCTCGGCAAGCGCCTGTTCCAGTGACGAACACACTGTTGGCAGGTCTTTCAGTTCCTCTGCGGGCAGGTCGTACAGATCCTTGTCGAGCGGTCCTACGGGTTCGATCTTGTTCTTGATGCCGTCGAGACCTGCCATCAGCATGGCTGCGAACATAAGATAGGGATTTGCCGTGGGGTCGCCAAAGCGAACCTCGATCCTGACGCCGTTTGGACTGCCGCCCTGGACGTAAGGGATCCTTATCGAAGCCGATCGGTTGCGCGCTGAATATACGAGCATCAATGGTGCCTCAAACCCCGGCACCAGGCGCTTGTAGGAGTTTGTTGAAGCGTTTGAAAAAGCGTTTATTGCGCGCGCGTGCTTGATAATACCGCCGATATACCAGAGTGCTTCCTGGGACAGGTTGCCGTAACCATCACCGGCAAAAAGGTTGGTGCCGTCTTTCCATATCGACTGATGGCAGTGCATGCCGTTGCCATTGTCACCGACCAGTGGCTTCGGCATGAACGTTGCCGTTTTGCCGTAAGCATGGGCAACATTGTGTACACAGTATTTGTAGATCTGCACCTCATCGGCCTTGGTAACCAGTGTGCTAAATCGAGTACCAATCTCACCCTGGCCAGCGGTGCCAACCTCGTGGTGGTGCAGGTCGACAGTGAGTCCCATGGCCTCCATGGTAGAACACATGGCGTTTCGAACATCGAGGAAAGAATCAACCGGCGGAACCGGGAAATAGCCACCCTTTACCGAGGGTCGATGGCCGATGTTGCCACCTTCAAACTCCTGGGAACTCATCCAGGCGGCTTCCTCTGATTCAATCTGGTACATGGCGCCGCCCATGTCCGCTTTGTATTTCACATCGTCGAAGATAAAAAACTCAGGCTCCGGGCCGAAATAGGCGGTGTCTCCAATCCCTGTTGAGGTGAGGTAGGCTTCGGCTCGTTTTGCGATGCCACGTGGGTCGCGTTCGTAACCCTGCAGGGTGCTGGGTTCAACGATGTCGCAGCGCAGGTTAACGGTGGTTTCCTCCGTAAACGGGTCAACAACGGCGGTCGCGTCGTCAGGCATCAGGATCATGTCGGCTTCGTTTATCGCCTTCCAGCCAGCGATAGAGGAGCCGTCGAACATAGCGCCGTTTTCGAAGAAATCCTCGTCAATCTGCGCAGCGCTGTTGGTTACATGCTGTTCTTTGCCCCCGCTGTCTGTGAACCGGAGGTCCACCCAGCGTGCGTCGTGTTCCTGGATCAGGCCGAGGGTTTTCTCAGACATATTCTTGCTCCCGAGCTTGTGTGTCTGACAGAAGTATTTTGCGGAAACACAGAATATGCGATCCATGCGCGGATTTCGAATGCATGGTTGTGGTGCGGCTTGAAGAGGTGTGCACAAAAATAGTGCAGATCAGGTATCGGCGCCTACACGGATGGTGATGGTGATTTCACGGTCGACCTGCTCGCTGTCCACAACCTCATGGCCGTTGATACGGCACCAGGCCGGTATATCGTTCAGCACACCGGGGTCTGTGCAGACGACACGCAGGTTATCGCCAGTCGAGAGCGTCTTGATGCGGTCCTGAGTGCGAATAACGGGCAACGGACACAACAGGCGTCGTGCGTCCAGGCAATACGGATCTTCAGACATACCAGGCGGGGTCTACTTCCTCGGCTGGCAGGGGCACAATCTTTAAAGCCTCGCCCTCTTTATCGCCAGGCTGTCTCAGCCGTACCGTCACTTCATTCGCGTCACGGCCCTGGCTGTAGCGGGCGACGATGCGGGCTGCAAAGGTAAGGTCCTCAGCTGAAGGTGTGCCATCGATCAGTGTCACCGGGCCACCGTGGGATTCTGGATTCAGTGAAATAAACTCATTGCGATAGCCGGACAGGTAATGGTTCTCACCTTCTTCACGGCTGATGATGAGCTTGTAGTTCGGGCCTGGTCGAAGGTGACGACCCACTTTCAGCAGCATGATGTCGTCGAGGTCGTAGCGCCGTTCACCGCGTGCCTGCCAAAGGTCGGTGAGCTTCTCAGAGTAGGATTTATCAGTGAGAAAGCAGCATCCACCTGCGGGCTGTGAGTATTCTTCGATACCCAGCGCACGGGCCAGTTCGATCTGTGGTTTACGGTTGCGGCCATGGAAGCCAAACAGTTTCTCGCGGTCTACCCAGCCTTCCCGTTCCGGCAGGGTGGGCGGCAGGTGGTGTGCTGACAGCGGGCGCAGCAGGCGTTCGTCAGCGCCGGAATCACGTGCGATGATGGGCATGGTTTCCTTGCGCTGGGATTTCGGTCGCTGGCCGATCACTTCACCTGTGATGATGAAGTCGAACTGGTTTTCCTCCATCCAGGACCAGGCCAGGGCCTTTTCCACCATGAAAATCTTGCAATCGAGGCACGGGTTCAGGTTCTGCCCGTAACCGTGCTTCGGGTTCAGTACAACGTCCTTGTACTCCTCGATCACGTCGATGATGTGCAGCTTTATGCCCAACTGCTCGGCAACCCAGAGGGCGTTGTTGCGTTTTTGCTTGTTGGCGTCTTTTTTGCGAATGGCATGGGTATGTCCTTCCACACAGAACCCTGTGAAGAAGTTGATTCCCTCGACGTGGATGCCCTGATCCATGATGACCCGAGTCGCCAGCATGGAGTCGAGGCCACCTGAAATCAGCGATACAGCTTTACGTTGCGTCATAAGGTGATTATATCGTGCGGATAAGTATAATGCCGCGCTTCATGAAAGCGCTCAGAAACATAGCAATCATCGCACACGTTGATCACGGCAAGACGACCCTGATCGACAAACTGCTGTCCCAGGCCGGCGCGCTCGCTCGTGGAGAAGACGAGGGTGAGCGCCTGATGGATTCCAACGACCTCGAAAAAGAGCGTGGTATCACCATCCTCGCCAAGAACACGGCCCTCACCTGGGGCGATTACCGAATCAATGTGGTGGATACCCCTGGCCACGCAGATTTCGGCGGTGAGGTTGAACGTATCCTGTCCATGGTGGATTCCGTCCTGCTGCTGGTTGATGCCGTGGAAGGCCCGATGCCGCAGACGCGCTTTGTAACCATGAAGGCATTTGAGAACGGCCTGAATCCGATTGTGATGGTGAACAAGATCGACCGTGACGGTGCGAGGCCGGACTGGGTGGTCGATGAAGTGTTTGAGCTGTTTGACAAGCTTGGTGCCAATGACGAGCAGCTGGATTTCCCCGTGATTTACGGCTCCGCAATCGAAGGCAAGGCGGGGCTCGACCCGGATGATATCGGCGATGATATGTCCTGCCTGCTTGAAACAATCATTGAGAAGGTGCCGCCACCGGACACAGATGAAGCGGGCCCGCTGCAGATGCAGATCAGTGCACTCGACTATTCAAGCTACGTGGGCGTGATTGGCCTCGGTCGAATCAAGCGTGGTCGAATCTCAACCGGCGACCAGGTCACGGTGGTTTCTGCAGATGGCAGTGAACGGCGCGGCAAGATCCTGCAGGTGATGGGTTATGCAGGTCTCGATCGAGTTGAGGTGCCTGAGGCGAGTGCCGGCGATATTGTCTGTATATCCGGGGTTGAGAACCTCGCCATCTCAGACACGATCTGTGCGCCCGAATGTCCGGAGGCGCTGAAACCACTCAAGGTTGATGAACCAACCATCTCGATGACGTTCCAGGTCAACACATCCCCTTTTGCAGGTCGCGAAGGAAAGTTTGTGACATCAAGGCACCTGAAAGAGCGCCTGGATAAGGAACTGCAGTACAACGTGGCCCTGCGTGTCGAGGAAACCGATCACGCGGATCGGTTCAAGGTGTCCGGTCGAGGAGAGCTGCACCTGGCAGTGCTGATCGAAACGATGCGACGTGAAGGTTATGAACTGGGTGTCTCGCGCCCCGAGGTCATCTTCCGCGAAGTTGATGGCAACCGGGAAGAGCCGTTCGAATATGTCCTGATCGACTGCGAAGACCAGCACCAGGGCAGTCTGATGGAAGAACTTGGCCGCCGCAAAGCCGTGCTGCAGAACATGATGCCGGACGGCAGCGGCCGCGTGCGACTCGAGTTTATTGTGCCGACCAGGGCGCTGATCGGCTTCCGCTCCGATTTCCTTACCATGACATCGGGTACCGGCATCATGACGGCGCAGTTCTCGCACTACGGTGATGTCATCAGTGAAGAGATGAGCACGCGTGATAATGGTGTGCTGATATCGATGGCGAGCGGTAAGTCAGTTGCCTTTGCGCTGTTTAACCTGCAGGCAAGGGGAAGGCTGTTTGTCGAACCCAACCAGGAGATCTACGAGGGCATGGTTGTCGGCCTGCACTCGCGTGGCAATGACCTGACGGTGAATCCACTTAAGACGAAGCAGCTGACCAACATCCGGGCTGCGGGCAGTGATGAAAATGTCGTGCTCACTCCGGCGGTCAGGCGTACACTGGAACAGGCGATCGAGTTTATTTCCGACGATGAACTTGTCGAAGTGACACCCGAGACGATACGCATACGAAAGAAGCTGCTTACGGAAAACGAACGCAAACGGGCCGGCAGGGCCAGGGTTGCCTGAGGAGAGACATGTTACCGCTTTATCCTGAACTGAAACCTTACGCCAGGCACCAGGTCAAGGTAGACGACCTGCATGAGCTCTATGTTGATGAAAGTGGTACGCCACACGGCATCCCGGTTGTGTTTGTTCACGCTGGCCCCGGGTCCGGTTGTGAATTCGACTCCCGATCCTTTTTCAATCCCGAGAAGTACCGCATCATCCTGTTTGACCAGCGTGGCGCAGGGCGTTCACTGCCTCACACAGAGCTGCGCGACAATACAACCACCCACCTCATTGCCGACATGGAGAAGATCCGTGAAGAACTCGGCGTGGAAAAATGGGTCGTTTTTGGCGGGGGCTGGGGTTCAACCCTGTCACTTGCCTATGCAGAAGCACACCCGGATCGTGTGCTTGGCCTGATCCTCCGGGGCGTATTCCTCGGCCGAAAAGAAGACATCGACTGGTTTTGCGAGTCCGGCGGCTCACGTTTTTATCCCGACTATTGGGAAGACTTTGTTGCGCCGGTAAATCGAATCAATGCGGCCCGCGACGAGAGTGAGGCGTTGAGCTGTCTTGAGGCCTACGCCCAGATGATGGTGGATGACAACGAACTGGCCCGCATGGCAGCAGCAAAAGCCTGGTCTGTCTGGGAGGCGAACTGCTCCAGCCTGCACCCTCACCAGAGACTGGTAAAACGCTTTACTGATGGTGGCAGGGCGCTGGCACGTTGCATCATCGGTACACACTACTTCACCAATAACTGCTTCCTCGAACCGAACCAGTTACTCGACAACGCAGACAAGCTGGCAGATATCCCGGGCATTATTGTGCACGGGCGGTTTGATGCGGTATCGCCAATCGACAATGCCTACGCGCTGCGCCGCGCCTGGCCGAATGCGCAGCTGTATATCGTGCGTGAGGCGGGTCATGCCGCCATTGAGCCGCCGGTGACGGATGCGCTTGTTCGGGCGACACGGGAGATGGCTGACCGCTTCGCGGCTGACTTCGACGTCGAAGATCCCTGATGCTCGGCCTGATCCAGCGCGTCAGCGAAGCGCGGGTTGTGATTGATGGCAACGTTCACGGGGAAATTGGTGGTGGCCTGCTCTTGCTGCTCGGTGTGCAGAAGGGCGATGGCTCAGCCGAAATCGACAAGCTTCTTCACAAGCTGCTGAACTACCGCGTGTTTCCCGATGAGAAAGGTCACATGAACCTCTCTCTCCTTGATACCGGTGGAGAACTCCTCATTGTTTCGCAGTTCACGCTGGCGGCGAGTACGAAGAAAGGACTGAGACCTTCTTTTTCATCTGCAGCAGCGCCTGAACTGGCCGAACAGCTTTATGATGAGTTTGTTGAAAAAGCGGGCAAAGAAGTGCGTGTGGCAACCGGCAGCTTTGGCGCCGATATGAAGGTTGGACTCATCAATGATGGCCCGGTTACGTTTCTGCTTGAGGCGCCCCCAGGGAAGCTCTGATTAAGGTCTTTTTCCGCGATAGCTGCGTTAAAGCCGTCCTCGGAAAGCCACTAAATTAAAGCGCTTTAGTGTTTTCCTGCGGGCGGCTTTGCCTTGCTCTCACAGAAAAATCCGCTTAATCAGAGCTTCCCAGCTTAAACACCTTCGCAAAGATAATCCCGCTCTCGAACAGTATCCACATCGGCAGGGCCAGCAGGATCTGGCTGATCACATCAGGCGGGGTGTGAGTAACATACCTACCACAAAACACCCAACGATAACGTAAGGGCGCTTGCTGGCGAGGCTTTCAGGTGTCGTTGCCCCTGTCCAGATGAGCAGCACCGTCGCGATGGGTATCTCAAAGGCCAGGCCAAACGCAAAGAAGAGCTTCAGTACAAAATCGAGATAACGATTGATGTCGGTCATGACGGTAACGCCTTCAGGCACGACCGACGTGAAGAAGCCAAACACCAGCGGGAACACCACATAAAAAGCGAAGGCGATGCCAGCGTAAAAGAGCACGATACTGGAGACCAGGAGCGGGTACGCGACGCGCTTTTCATTCGAGTACAGCCCCGGCGCGATGAAGCTCCACAACTGGTGAAGGATGTACGGCATGGCGACGAATATCGACAACACCAGGCTCAGCTTGAAGGGGGTCAGGAAGGGTGAGGCGACTTCCGTCGCAATCATGTTGGTGCCTTCGGGCAGGAATGCCCTGAGCGGCTCCGAAACGTAAACGTAAATGTCGTTGGCAAAGTAGAAGAGCGGCAGGAAGATAACCAGCACAGAGGCGAGCGCATACAGGATGCGCGTACGCAGTTCGATGAGGTGTTCGACCAGTGGCTGGCCGGTGTCCTGGTCCGGCTCAACTGCCGTCACGTGTGGCTTCCTTCTCGGCGCTGGCGACTTCGTCAGACGCTGTCTTCATGGTGTCTTTTACTTCATTGGCCATGTCGGTCACGGACGTCTTGGCGGCTTCCAGATCCGCCATGATCGATTCGTTGTGAAGCTGCTGGCGAATCTCGTCAGCGCCAATCTCGTTTTCGATCTCGCGCCTGATATTGGCAAAACTGCGCTGGATACGTCCCACCCACAGGGAAATGGTGCGTACAGTTTCGGGGAGTTTTTCCGGACCGATGACCAGCAACGCAACGATGCTGATCATCACCAGTTCAGGGAAGCCGATATCAAACATCGCAAGTTACGTCGTAAGTTACGCCACAGGAATCGCCGCCGCAGACATCGCTAGTCGCCGCAGGCGCGTGGTCAAGTCTTTGAAACGTCAGTGCTTTCTGACTGGGGTGTTGCAGATTCGGTATCTTCGGCCTGCTCACTTTTTTCAGCATTCTCGTCGCTGACAGCGGTTCGAAAACCCTTGATGGCGGAACCGAGGTCCGTACCGAGGGTTTTTAGCTTGGTGGTGCCGAAAAGGAGCAGCACGATCACCAGGATGATAACTAGTTCTGTTATGCCAAAGGACATGGTTGAGGTCCTCCTTGCTTGGAATCAATATGTTAGCCGATTTATGCCTGCTTGTCGGCGTCCCCGGCTTCGCGCCGTGATGCCTTCTCTTCAAGACCTGACACGCCCAGTCGTCGCTCAAGTTCATGCAAAACGTCTGAGACGGAGATGTCCATGTGGTCCAGCATCACCAGGCTGTGGAACCACAAATCTGCAGTCTCATTGATAATCTCATTACGATCACCGTCTTTTGCAGCAATAATAGTCTCGGTCGCCTCTTCGCCGACCTTCTCAAGAATCTTGTTAAGACCTTTGTTGTGCAGTTGTGCTACGTACGATGTGTCCGGGTCTGCGGATCGACGGGACTTCAGGATTTTTTCAAGTTCGCTCAGTACATCCGTCATTTGTTGTATATCTCCGCAGGATCCCTGATCACGTCTTCTGTTTCCTGCCAGCCTGTTTCCTCCAACGTCCGGTACAGGCAGGAATTCCTGCCCGTATGACAGGCGATGCCGCCAACCTGCTCAACGGTCAGCAGCACCAGGTCGCCGTCACAGTCGAGTTGTATGTTTTTGACGTGCTGGACGTGACCTGACTCTTCGCCTTTGTGCCAGAGTTTTTTGCGCGACCGGGAATAGTAGGTAGCCTGCATACGGCTCACAGTGTGGCGCAGGGCTTCCTCGTTCATCCACGCCATCATGAGGACCCGATGCGTCTCGTGATCCTGCGCGACGGCGGCTACAAGCCCGTCGGCATTGAACTTAACCTCGTCAAGCCAGTTGGTATCCTGGATGTCCATGTGAGTTTACAAACTGTGGGTCGTAAAAAAGGGCGGCGAGAATACCACGTCAGGCGTGCACATACATCCAGTAAATACCCAGCGAACCGAGGACGGCGCCGGGGATCATGGTGTTGAGGTCGGCGGCGTAGCCAGCCGTTGGTATGAGCAGGGATAAAAGCGCAGCAATCAGTGCTGCACCACCCAGTTTCTGGTAGCGACTGCGGCGGGCCTGTAGTGCCAGTTCCGTTTTTACCTCGGATAGGGTTTGCGCCTGCTCCTGGCTATGTTCAGAAAGCGTACGGATATCAGTCATCGTCTGCAGTGCCATATCAGGCAGGTCCGGCAGGACTTCAAGCCAGGATGGCGCGTTCTCCCCCAGGCGGCGCAGGATACCCGTGATCCCGATGCGATCAGTCATGAATCGTTTCATGAACGGTGCGGCGGTTTCCCAGAGATCAAGATCGGGGTAGATCTGGCGTCCCATCCCCTCGATATTGATCAATGTCTTCTGCAGCAGCACCAGCTGTGGCTGTACTTCCATGTTGAAGTGGCGGGCGGTCTGGAACAGGGACAGCAGCACATTGCCAAACGAAATTTCGCTGATGGGTTTCTGGAACATCGGATCGCAGACGCCGCGGATCACCGCGGCAAATTCATCAACGTCAGTGTCCACTGGGACCCAACCGCTTGAGACATGCAGGCGAGCGACCTCGTAATAGTCGCGGTTGAAAAACGCCAACAGGTTCTTTGCCAGGTAGCTTTTGTCGTTCTCTGTTAACGATCCAATAATGGCGCAGTCCAGCGCGATATAGGTCGGGTTTTCCGGGTTGGATATGTCGATGAAGACATTACCAGGGTGCATGTCGGCATGGAAAAAGTTGTCTTCGAAGACCTGCGTGAAAAAGATCTCGACACCAAGGTGGGCGAGCTTCTTCATGTTGACGTTTGCTTTTCGCATCGCCTCGAGGTCGGTTGCGGTCACGCCATAGATGCGTTCCATCACCATGACATTCGGTCTGCCATACAGCGGGAAAACCTCGGGTACATGCAGCTTGCCGGACCCCTTCCAGTTTTCACGCAGGCGTATCGTGTTGGCGGACTCTTTCAAGAGGTTGAGCTCGTTGATAATGGTGACGTCGTAGTCTTCAACCACAGCTACCGGGTGCAGTCTTCGTGAATCCGGCACAAAACGTTCCATTGTGCGAGCAATGAAGTACATGACACGGAGATCAGCACGGATGGTCTTCTCGATGCCGGGCCTGATGATCTTGATGACCACTTCGCGTTCCGGTTCGTCCGGCGGGCACATGATTGCGGTATGGACCTGCGCGACCGACGCTGAGGCAATAGGCACTGGGTCAAAGTCGCGGAAGTCGGTTTCGAAAGGCGCACCCATGGATTTCTCTATCAGCGTCCTTGCCTGCTCACCATCAAACGGAGGCACCCGATCCTGGAGTCGCTGCAGTTCTACCCAGGTGTCCTCATCAAAAAGATCCCTCCGGGTTGATAACACCTGGCCGAGTTTGACGAATACCGGGCCCAGTTCTTCGAGGGCAAGACGTGCGGAGACTGCAACATGCTGGCGCGGTGTCGGCAGGATAGAGAGCATCCTTCGCAGAAGATTGGCCTCGGGCAGCAGTCGGTCCAGCCGGTAACGCAGGAATACGAAAACTATTTTAAGGATCCTCGGCAAGGTCATGAGCGAGGCTTCCGGCCCTGGTGGATAGCTGCTACACCGCCGATCAGGTTCTGGTAGTCGACACGTTCAAACCCGGCATCTTCCATCATGCCCGCCAGGGTCTCCTGGTCCGGGTGCATCTTTATGGATTCGACCAGGTACTGGTAACTCTCTTCATCGCCGGTGATCAGTTTTCCCGCTCGAGGCCATAGCCTGTTGAAACCTTCATAGGCCTCTTTCATTACCGGGTTATCGGGGTGCGAAAATTCAAGGACAACCAGGCGCCCGCCAGGTTTCAGGGTACGTAACATGGATCGCAGCGCAGCATCTTTGTCTGTGACGTTACGCAAACCGAAGGCAATCGTGATGGCGTTAAACGTGGCGTCGCTGAATGGCAGATGTTCTGCATCTGCCTGTGCGTAGGAGACATTACTGATGATGCCCCGGTCCGTGAGCTTTTCGCGACCCGTCTCCAGCATGGCCTGGTTGATGTCGGCCAGGATGACGTGGCCGTCTCGACCGACACGGTCGGCAATGTGTATGGCGAGGTCCCCTGTGCCGCCTGCAATATCAAGGACGGTATGACCACGGCGCGCCCTTGTCGCGTCAACCGCCATCTGTTTCATAACACGGTGTGTACCAAGGGACATCACGTCATTCATGATGTCGTAGCGGGAAGCCACCGAATTGAAGACGCCCGCCACCCGTTTGGCTTTTTCAGCGATGGGTACGGTCTTGAATCCGAAATGTGTGGTCTTGTCGTCTGCCATGGGCAGGCATTTTAGCCGTTATTTGGCGAATGTGCTGGTTGGGAGTAGTGACTACTGGACCGCGATGAATTGGGGGTCGCGTGATTTACCGGCCTCGGCCAGTTTGTCGAGATAGGTCTGCCAGAGTGTTTCCTGGTTACGGCCCAGTTCGTAGAGGTAATCCCAGCTATAGATGCCTGAGTCGTGACCATCGGAGAAGATGATCTTGATCGCGTAGTTGCCCTGCGGTTCAACGTCGCTGAACTGGACGTTCCGCTTACCTACCTGCAGAACCTCCTGGCCAGGCCCATGGCCCTGCACCTCCGCGGAGGGAGAATGTACCCGCAGGAATTCTGCGGATAGCGTGAAGGTCTCGCCTTCCTGGTAACCGAGTTCCAGGGTGGCGGACTTCTTATGGATGTTGATGGTTGTTGGGATCACGGTCAGAGAATAAACCGTGAAAGGTCCGCATCACCAGCAAGATCACCCAACTGTGCGTCGACGTAGGCCGGGTCGATCACAAACTTGTCGGTTCCGGATGCTGCATCAGTTGCGTCAAACGAAAGCTCCTCAAGCAATCTCTCCATCACCGTGTGCAGGCGACGTGCACCAATATTCTCGGTCTGTTCGTTCACCTGCCATGCGATTTCCGCTATTCGGGCAATCGCGTCCGCGGTGAACTCAAGGTTCAGCCCCTCGGTGTCCATCAGGGCCTGGTACTGCTCTGTGAGCGACGCATTTGGCTCGGTCAGGATGCGCTCAAAGTCATCGGTGGTCAGCGCCTGCAGCTCTACGCGAATGGGCAGGCGACCCTGCAGTTCAGGGATGAGGTCAGACGGTTTTGACAGGTGGAATGCACCCGACGCAATGAACAGAATGTGATCCGTCTTGATCATGCCGTACTTGGTTGAGACGTTGCTGCCTTCGATCAACGGCAGCAGGTCGCGCTGGACGCCCTCACGGGAAACATCACCGCCGTGCTCGCTACGCTTGGCGATCTTGTCCATCTCGTCGATGAAAACAATGCCGGTCTGCTCGACCGCATCGAGTGCCTCGGCACGCAGGTCGTCTTCGTTGATGAGCTTTGCAGCTTCTTCGTCAGTGAGGCGTTTTAATGCCTCCTTTACCTTCATGGTCTTGGGCTTACTCTTGTTGGGCGCCATGTTGGAGAACATGCTCTGCAACTGGTTAGTCATTTCCTCCATACCCGGAGGTGCCATGATCTCGACGCCAACCGAGGCAGCCTGTACCTCGATTTCGATTTCCTTGTCGTCCAGGTCGCCTTCGCGGAGCTTCTTTCTGAACAGTTGCCGCGTGCTGTTGCTCTCATCAGGACCCGCGTCCCGGGCAGGTGGCAGTAATGCGTCGAGGATACGCTCTTCCGCGGCATCCATTGCGCGAGGTTCCGCCTGTTGCATCTGTCTTTCACGCAGCATTTTGACCGCTGCTTCAGCAAGATCGCGGATGATGGATTCGACGTCGCGGCCAACGTAACCAACCTCGGTAAACTTTGTTGCCTCAACCTTGATGAAAGGTGCACCGGCAAGTCGGGCGAGACGCCTGGCGATTTCGGTCTTACCAACACCGGTCGGACCGATCATGAGGATGTTTTTTGGTGAGATTTCACCTCGAAGTTCTTCGCTGAGCTGTAAACGCCGCCAGCGATTTCTCAGCGCGATGGCCACCGCGCGCTTGGCGGCTTCTTGGCCAATGATGTGCTTGTCCAGGTCGTGGACAATTTCACGGGGAGTCATGTTCGACATGTAATTCTGCCTGGGTGATTTCTCTAGAAGGTGATCTCTTCGATGGTGCGCGACTGGTTGGTGTAGATGCAGATATCGCCTGCAATCTCGAGGCTCTTTTCTACAACGTCGCGTGCAGTGAGATCAGTGTTGGCGAGGAGAGCGAGTGCTGCGGACTTGGCATACATGCCGCCGGAGCCGATCGCCATTACGCCGTCGTTAGGTTCGACGACATCTCCATTCCCGGTGATGACAAGAGAGTTGTCCTTGTCGGCAACCACCAGCAGCGCTTCAAGTCGTCTGAGGGCGCGGTCGGTGCGCCAGTCTTTGGCAAGTTCTACGGCTGACAACACGAGATTGCCCTGGTGCTTTTCAAGCTGGCCCTCAAATCGCTCGACCAGGGTGAACCCGTCAGCGGTACCGCCAGCAAATCCGGCGATGACGCTGTCTTTGTACAGTCGTCTTACCTTGCGAGCGTTGGCTTTCATGACCGTGTCACCCATGGTGACCTGGCCGTCGCCGCCGATGACAACTGCGTTACCTTTCCGGACGGAAAGGATTGTGGTGCCTTCAAATTGTTCCATGTTTTCCTAGATTGGGGTCTGGGTTGGTGATTTCAAGACTGACTGGCTCGGCTCCCCTGGTGCCGCTGCCTGTACGCCATGCTTTACGTGAGATTACTCGCGATCGCGAATTCGAATCGGGATGGACTCGATCTGGGCCTGGGCCAGCTTGTCCTGGGCGCGATTTTTCTTAAGGTCCGTATCGAACGGGCCCGCAACCACGCGATGCCAGGTTGTGCCTTCAACCTTTGATTTCTGGACCCTCGTTTCCAGTCCGAGCAGGATCAGCTGTGCACGAAGCTCGTCCGCGTCACGCGCATCACGAAAGCTGCCAGCCTGGATAAGCCAGTGGTAGCTGTAGTCAGGCCCTGATGTAGATTCGGTGGCGTAGTCCGGTTCGGATGAGACCGGTACCTCGGACTTCGGGAAAATCTCGTAAAAATCCCAGTCGATTTCATCGGCAATGGAGTTGGGTTCGGCAACGGGTTTGGGTGCAGTGGCAAGACTCTCTTCACTGTTTTGCCCGGCACCCGTGTACCAGAGTGCAGCGAGAAAAGTGACAAACGCGCCTGCAACAAAACCAGTTACAAAATGAAACCAGGGTGCCTTGGGTGTTGGACGCGTCGGAGGCGGCGCTTCCTTTTTCTTTTTTGCAAAATCCTGGGTCATTACAGGGACGGCATTCTAACAGCCTTGAGCGTGCTGAAGAAGGCACGCCGCTGCCGTGCAGGTAAATCTGCGACCTGGCACGGTGCCGGTCCGTGTTTATGTAAAAGCCTTGAGCGTACTGAAGGAGGCACGCCGCTGCCGTGCAGGTAAACCTACGATCTGGCACGGTGCCGGTCCGTGTTTTATGTAAAAGCCTTGAGCGTGCTGAAGAAGGCACGCCGCTGCCGTGCAAGGAAATCTACGACCTGGCACGGTGCCTGGTTCGTGTTTACTTAAAAGCGAAAGCGGAACAGGACACTGGCACTAAAAAAGATCATAAGGATCAACGTCAACGGACCAACGAACTTTTGAAGCACGCGGTAAAGCGCTGGCGATGCCGACTTTTTCTTTCAGGAGATGTAGAAGTTGTGATCTTGAGTCGGATGAGAAGAGCAGGAGCTGGCGGAATCGCCCGGCTCTCTTTTCCATCAGCGCTGGCACCGGACCCAGCAGTTCAACGCGGTCGCTGTTGTTATAGGCGCTGACTTCTTCGAGGAATATCCGGGCCGTATCCCGATCCTGGCTTGAAGCCCTGATGAGTGCATGGAATCGGTATGGCGGCAGGTGTGCGTCACGCCGTTCCTGCATCAATGATTGGGCAAACACATCGTAGCCTTCCCTGATCAGGGCCTGCAGCAGCGGGTGGCCGGCAAAAGCGGTCTGGATCATCACCTCGCCCGGGAACTGCGCCCTGCCGGACCTGCCACCAACCTGCAGTACCATCTGGCCGGTGCGCTCTATCGACCGGAAGTCCGCGCTGTAAAAACCTGCATCAATGTCGAGGATAGCGACGAGCGTTACAGACGGAAAGTGGTGCCCCTTGGCCAGCAGCTGGGTACCGACAAGGATGGCGGGTTCACCGGTAGCGACGGTATCCAGTATTGAATCCAGCGAGCCCTTTCGGCGTGTTGAGTCCCGGTCAATGCGAAGGATCGGGTGGTGCCTGAACGTGTTGGCGAGCACTTGTTCAATTCGCTGGGTTCCCTGACCAAGTGCAGCGAGGTCTTTGCTCTTGCAGGATTGGCACACCAGGTGATTGCGCTCCTCGCTGCCGCAGTGGTGGCAGATCAGTTTTGAATATCCTAGGTGATAGGTCAGCTTGGCGTCACAGCGATGACAGCGAGCAATCCAGCCGCAGGTATTACAGAAGAGGACAGGGGCAAAGCCGCGTCTGTTGATAAAGACCAGCACCTGTTGGCCTTTATCAAGCGTTGCCTGGATGGCGCTGGTGAGCGGTTTTGAGAGTCCGTCTTCAAGCGGGACCTGCCCGGTATCTACCAGGCGATACTTTTCCGGCAAGACGCCTGCCGGGCGTTCAGCGAGTTTCACCAGGTGATACTTCTCGACCTCGGCGTTATGGAAAGACTCCAGCGACGGTGTCGCCGACCCCAGTACAACCGGGACCTTTTCGCGACTGCCCCGCATGACCGCAAGATCTCTCGCGGAGTAATGGAAGCCTTCACTCTGTTTGAACGAGGCATCGTGTTCCTCATCAACAATAATAAGGCCGGGATTGCGCATCGGTGTGAACACTGCCGAGCGAGTACCGATGATGACGCCGGCTTCTCCGTTACGCACATTCATCCAGTCTGTTGCACGCTCCTTATCGGTCATGCCGGAGTGCAGCACGGCGATCTCTACATCGAAACGCGCCTTGAACCTGCTTATGGTCTGTGGCGTGAGGCCGATCTCCGGCACCAGTACCATGGCCTGTTTGCCTGCCTTGAGGCAGTCTTCAATGAGTCGCAGGTAAACCTCGGTTTTACCACTGCCGGTGACGCCATACAGTAACGTGGTCGCTGCGCCACCAGCGCTGATCTGTGAGACGGCAGCAGCCTGGGCAGGTGTTGGTGTTACCCCGCCATGGTCCACGCCGGTCAGTTTGAAAGCGGCGGGCTTCTCATCTGCGGTTACCGGCTCCCACGTGACGAGTTCTTTTTTATAAAGGCTTGTGATGACATGGCGTGTGACTTCCTCGTGCGCCAGTTCCTCGCGAGTCAGCGGGCGCTTACTTAACAGGTCGATAACCCGGCGTTGTGCGGGTGCCCGATTGAGACTGTCGAGATCAAGTTGCCTGCCGGTATCAGTGAGAGTAAGCGCTTCGAGGTCTGCCCTCGGTTCCTTGCCTGTCCTGACCAGCGTAGGCAGAGCGGTTGCAAAGACTTCACCGATGGGATGGCAGTAGTAGTCTGCTGCCCAGCGGCACAGTCCGAATATGCTCTCGTCAACTTTGACGGCGGGGTCCAGAACCTCGGCTATCTCGCGTATCTTTTTCGATTCGATGTGTGGTTCAGCGTCGAGGGAAGTGACAATGCCGACAACCCGCCGGTTACCGAAAGGTACACGTACTCGCCAGCCGATCTCCACGCTTTGCTCGCGCGGAACCCGGTACTGGAACGTCTGCCTGAGCGGGGTGGGCACAGCCACGGAAACATAGCCGGAAGGCATGGAGAAGCTAGACTCTTGTACAGCTGAAAAGGGCCATTATGCCACGCTTGTTTATCAGGTCTGTTCTGGTATGATTCGCCACCTTTAAATGACAGGGCAGGGCTAATGAAGCCGGACATTCATCCAAGATATGAAGAAATTACAGCAACTTGCAGTTGCGGTAATGTGATCAAGACCCGGTCGACCACCTGCGAAGATATTCACCTGGAAGTATGTTCCAAGTGCCACCCGTTCTACACGGGTAAGCAGAAAGTAATTGACTCTGCAGGTCGTATTGACCGTTTCAACAAGCGTTTCGGCCGTAAGGCTTAAGATAGGGTACTTTCAGAAAATATCCTGAACCACGTCTTCCTGGCGTGTTTCATCCCGTGCCAGCGCTTCTGCCGGCACATATTCTTCTCTGAAAATCTCAAATATTCCGTCCGGGTCTGCAGGGTCTGTCCTGAGGCCCGTTTTCGGGTCGATTTTGACTGACACGATGCCATCAGGTCTTGGTAGTTCTCGCGTGTCGGATTCTGGCGGCAGCGCTTCGGCCATAAAATCAATCCAGGTCTCCAGCGGGGTAGTTGATCCCCATTCTCGGCTGCCTACCGGGCTGTTGTCGCTGAAGCCTGACCATGCGGTGGCGACGAGGTCTGTGGTGTAGCCAGAGAACCAGATATCCGCGTCGTTGGTAGTGCCTGTTTTACCTGAGAGATCCGAGCGTTTCAGTTCACGCATCGCCTTAGTGCCTGTGCCGCGTCGGATGGCATCGGACAGAATGCTGTTCATGATATGCGCCACGCGCGAGTCGATGATGCGTGGTGCCTGGTTCAGTCCTGTGCAGTTGCTGTTACAGGCGACCTCAGGGTCAGCCTGCCAGAGTACATCCTCGTTTATCGAATCCAGCTCCCGCATCAGGTAGGGCGTTACCCGATAGCCACCGTTGGCAAACGCGGCATAACCGGTGGCGACTTCAAGTGGCGTTAATGCGATGGTGCCGCCCCCGAATGCCAGCTGCACGTCCTCCGGGAAGTTGCTGGTATCGAAACCGAATCGTGAGACGTATTCGATGGCGTTGGCGGGACCATAGTCGAGGATCACCCGCAGCGACACCAGGTTGATTGAGCGATACAACGCTTCACGCAACCTGAGGTTGCCATAGAATCGATCGCCTGAATTCTTTGGACGATAGGTTTCTTCGAGCTCACCACCGGGAAGCACAATTGGCGCATCGTTGTAGATGGACGCGGCGGTGAGTCCGTTTTCCATGGCGCCAGCGTAGTAGAACGGCTTGAAGTTTGAGCCTGGCTGACGCCTTGCCTGTGTTGCGTGATTGAACTGCCTTGCCCTGAAATCAAAGCCGCCGACAATGGCGCGGATGGCCCCGTCATAAGGGTCGAGCGCTACCAGCGCACCCTGTATCTGCGGATGTTGCCCGAGGAGATAGTTACCCGCCTCATCAATCTCGTAGCGGATAACATCGCCGGGTCCGACGATGTCTTCGGGCAGTTTCGGTCGGGGTCCGCGTCGGTCAACGTTAACGTAGGGGCGTGCCCACTTCATGCCTTCCCAGTCGATGGTGATCTCATCAAGCGACCGGGTGAGCACGCTGATGGAGGTCTCATCCACGGCCGTCACGATTCCCGGATGCTGTCCACTGAAGGTCCTGGCGTTGCCGAGCACGCGTACCCAGTTGTCCGGGTAACCGTACTCCGGCGCTGACAGGTACTCGTCTGTACCGGCGATCCTGCGATACTCGGGTCCGCGAAACCCGTGGCGCCGATCATATTCAATCAGCTTACCGATAAGTGCTTGCTCGGCGGCCTTCTGCATTTTTGATGACAGGGTGGTGTAGGCGATCATGCCCTGGTCGTAGGCGCTGCGGCCGTATTCTTCGAGCAACTGCTTTCGCACCATCTCCGCTGCATAAAGCGAAGGCAGTTCAATTTCGCGGCTGTGCACCTCTGCGGTTATCGGCTCAGCCACCGCCTCATCAAATGCCTCTTTTGAAATCGACCCCTGGTCCAGCATCCTTTGCAGGACCAGGTTCCTCCTGTTGATCGCACGTTCCGGACCATTGATGGGATTGCCGGCCTCCGGTGCCTTGGGGATGCCTGCGAGCATCGCGGTCTGGGCCAGCGATAGTTCATCCACATTTTTGCCGTAATAGGTGTTAGCGGCGGCCTGGATGCCGAAGGAGTGTTTACCAAAAGGGATGATGTTCAGGTAGAGCGTCAGGATCTCCTGCTTGGTCAGCTCCCGTTCAATCTTGAGTGCCAGCAGCATCTCCTTGAATTTTCTTAAAAAGCGCTGCTCGGACTCTCCTGAGATGTTCTTGACGAGCTGCATGGTGATCGTGCTGGCACCGGTCCTGATCGCGCCCCGGTTGCGCAGGAGCTGCCAGGTGGCATTCATCACCGTCACCACGTCAATGCCGCTGTGCTCATAAAACCGCTTGTCTTCGGTATCCAGCAGCGCGGCCTCAAACAGGGGCGGAATATCCTCGTAGGTCACAGGAGTCAGGCGCTGGCCGAACTCCTGGATCAGCAATCCATCGTCCGAATAGATGCGCAGGGGCGCCTTCAAGGTGACCTCGCTGAAGGTGGATGTATCAGGAATCTGCGGATTGAGGTACAGGAATGCTGCACTCAGTCCCATGACCATCACGCTCGTCAGTCCGACAAGGGACCAGGCAATGGTGCGCAGAACTGCTGTAACTCGCATGAAATCAGGCTTAAGACGCGGAGAGGCGCCATTATAGGAGGAATCTCTTAACATGCGAAATCAATTGAAATACGTATAGTGTTTGCCCCCTTTTCAGCGGTTCTGCCGTTTTGACCGTTGATCGGAGAGGGTTGTGGATAAGTGAGAAACTGTCATAAAAAGAACGTTTTACGGCAACTATTTCATTTAAATTGTTTGCGCTGCGGTTAAAGGTGTTATTTAATGTAATCCTGCATAAATTGACCGTAAGTGCTGGTACTAGTAGGAAATTTAGGTATTTACCGTGTTGGGATTTTTAAACAAGGGACCCCTCAGCATGCTGGGACTGGATATCAGTTCCACATCGGTCAAGTTATTGGAACTGAGCAGGTCCGGCAACGAATACAGGGTCGAAAGCTACGGTGTTGAACCGCTGCCTGAGAACGCGGTGGTCGAAAAAAACATCAGTGATGTCGACGGCGTAGGTGAAGCTATCCAACGCCTGGTTGAGCGCTGCAAGACCAAGGTAAAGCACGCTGCTGTCGCGGTAGCCGGCTCCGCCGTGATCACCAAAACAATCGAAATGTCTGCAGAACTCTCGGAAGACGAGATGGAAAACCAGCTACAGGTTGAAGCAGACCAGTATATTCCTTACCCCCTGGAAGAAGTCGCACTCGACTTTGAGGTCCAGGGCCCATCCCCCAGAACCGAAGACCAGGTCGAAGTGCTGATTGCCGCATGCCGCCGTGAAAACGTCGAAATGCGCGAGGCGGCGCTCGAGATTGGTGGCCTCAAGGCCAAGGTGGTGGATATCGAAGCGCACTGCATGCAGCGCGCGTTTGAATTGGTCAGGGACCAGTTTGCCGAGGAGGAGCAGGATGAGGACGATTCAGTCATCGCGATTGTCGATATCGGCGCGACGATGACCACGTTGTCTGTCCTGACGAGTAGCGGGGCGCCGTACACCAGGGAGCAGTTGTTTGGTGGGAAGCAGCTAACGGAAGAAATTCAGCGGCGCTACTCCCTCTCGGTTGAAGAAGCAGGCCTTGCCAAGAAACAGGGTGGCCTGCCGGATGACTACGAGACAGAAGTCCTGCAGCCTTTCAAGGAAGCGGTGGTCCAACAGGTCACGCGTTCATTGCAGTTCTTCTATTCGTCCAGTTCCTATGACGATGTTGATCACATCATTCTTGCTGGCGGTACGTCATCGATTGACGGACTCGGCGACATGGTGGCAGCGAAGCTCGGGACACCTTGCTCGATTGCCAACCCCTTCAGCAACATGGAGCTTTCAGCGAAGGTAAATGAAGGCAACCTGACCAACGATGCCCCGGCGATGATGATCGCCTGCGGCCTTGCACTCAGGAGTTTCGACTGATGGCTGATATCAAGATAAACCTGCTGCCGTGGCGTGCGGAATGGCGGGAACAGAAGAAACAGGAATTCATCAACATCCTTGTTGCCGTGCTGGTACTGGCCGGTGCAATTGTTGGTGGTGTGGACCGCTACTACAACAGTGCAATCGATCGCCAGGAAGCGCGTAACAACTTCCTGAAAACGGAGATCGGTGTGCTGGAAGGGCGCATTGCAGAAATCCAGTTGCTGCAGCAGAAACTCAACGAGCTGCTCGCCAGGATGAGGGTCATCCAGGAACTGCAGGGTAACCGTCCGATTATCGTGCGGGTGTTTGATGAACTGGCCAGGCAATTGGCACCCAGGGTGTTCTTCACCAGTCTGGAGATGAAAGAAGACCAGTTGCAGATACTCGGTGTAGCAGAATCGAATAACCGGATTTCAAACCAGCTCCGAAACTTTACCGAATCGGACTGGTTTGAAAAACCGAATGTCACAGCGATCACCGCTGACGCGGCCATGGGTCCACAGGCGAGTAAGTTCCAGCTAGCCGTCTACCAGACGACTCCACAAAAAGACGAGGAGGACTGATCATGGCGATGGAAGATCTTGTAGAAAGTTTACAGAACTTTGACATTGAACAGCTCAATGACATCAACAATGTAGGGTCCTGGCCGCTGCCCGTTAAGATCATCCTGTGGGTGATCGCATTTCTTGGCGCGCTTGGCGGCGGTTACTTTGCACATATCACCAACCTTCAGAGTGAACTCGGTGGTGTACAGCAACAGGAAGGCCAGTTGCGCGAGGACTACGAAAAGAAGTTTTTTGAAGCTGCCCACCTTGAGGGTTATCGCCTGCAGCAGAAGGAGATGGAAGAAAGCTTTGAAGCCATCCTGCGACAGTTACCCTCTGACACAGAAATTCCCGGTCTGATCGAGGACATCACACTGGTTGGCCTTAAGAACGGCCTCACCTTTGAGAGCATCGACCTGCAGCCTGAAACACGGCACGAGTTCTACGTCGAGAAACCAATCAGGATCATGGTGAACGGTGGTTACCATGGGCTGGGCTCTTTTGTAAGTGATGTAGCTGACCTGTCGCGAATTGTGACGCTGCACGATTTTACGATTGTGCCGGGCGCTCGCCGTTCAGCATCGGATTCTGTCGGCAGTGTGCTTCGCATGCAGATCATGGCCAAGACTTATCGTTATAACGACGCACGCAGCTAACCATGTTTATTCGACTGTCACACGTAATCAGAATCGCGCTGCTGCTCCCGCTGCTGGCGGGCTGTGCAGGTGGTGATCAGTTTGCTGACATTCGTGAGTTCATGCGCGAGGTTGAGACCAAGCCAAGGGGGCAGATTGCACCCCTGCCTGAGTTCGAGGCCTACCAGGCGTTTACCTATGGCGCTGCTAACCAGCGCAGCCCGTTTGAGCCGCCGGTCATCGTGCCGCCCAAAACAGCCGAACAGAAAAGAAATATTGGTGTGAAGCCACCGCAGAACCATGTGAAACAGTACCTGGAACGCTTCCAGCTTTCCGGCCTCGCCATGGTTGGCACGCTTCAGAAGGACAATTCAACTTTTGCACTGATCGAGGACAACCAGGGAGGCGTGCACCGTGTACAGGTGGGCGACTACATGGGTGATCAGTGGGGGCAGATCGAGAGTATCGAAGATACCAGGATCGACATTACGGAGATTGTCTCCGATGGAGCCGGGGGTTGGCTTCGAAGACCGCGCACACTTGAGCTGCGTGGACTTCAATAAGTTTATTTTGGGGGCATTGAAATGGGCAATGCGAGAGTGATGAACACAATGAAAACAAAACTTCGTGCGTTGATAGCGATGACCATCGCGCTGGCGTTCTCGTCTGTTGCCTGGGGCGTCCAGATGGAGGACATCCAGTTCTCGAGCCTGCCTGGAGATAAAACCGAGATTCGAATGATCTTCGATGGTGTGCCGCCTGATCCAACCGGATACACCATTGAGCAACCTGCGAGAATTGCGCTTGACCTCGGCGGTGTCTCCAGCGGACTCGCTGCCAAGCATCACCAGCTTGGTTCCGGAAATGCCCGTAGTGTTTCTGTTATTGAGGCAGGAGACAGGACCCGGGTGATCGTATCCATGGGAGAACTGGTCTCGTATACAGCACGGGTTGTTGGCAACTCACTTTATGTCCTGGTCGGCCAGGACGACCAGGGTCTCGACGCGATTGCGGCCGACGACACCTATACCGCACCGCGGCCTGAAGAAGAAGCGCACGAGTTTCCTGTTATTGAGGAAATCGATTTCCGTCGTGGTGAACTGGGCGAAGGCAGGGTTATCGTAAAACTCTCAGATGTGGGCGTTGGTGTGGATGTTGTCAGTGAAGGCGGCAACATCAAGGTGGTGTTCACCGACACGATTATTCCAACGGCACTGCAGCGCCGACTTGATGTCACAGACTTTGCGACGCCGGTCATGATGGTTGATTCGATCCCGGAAGACGGCAATACGGTCATGATTGTTCAGCCGTCTGATGAAATAGAAATCGATTACCTCGCGTACCAGGCTGACAATATTTTCACACTTGAGGTGAAGCCGCTCACTGACGATGACATTGAAGCCGCTGACCAGGCATTCCGCTTCCGCGGCGAAAAGCTCTCACTGAACTTCCAGGACATCGAGCTTCGCTCGGTACTGCAGCTGATTGCTGATTTCACTGACCTGAACCTGGTGGCGAGTGACACAGTAGCGGGCAGGATCACGCTCAGGTTGAAAAACGTGCCGTGGGACCAGGCCCTTGAGATCATCATGAAGACCAAGGGGCTTGATAAACGACTGGTCGGTAACGTCCTGATGGTGATGCCTGCTGCAGAACTTTCAGCAAGGGACGCGCAGGAGCTGGAAAGCCGCCAGCAGTTGAGTGAGCTGGCGCCGCTCAGGACTGAGTTTATTGAAGTGAAGTACGCCAACGCCGGCGAGATTTTTGCCCTGTTCGAATCGAGCGGTGGTGAAGGTGAAGGCGCCAGCGAAGGTGTGATCTCGTCTCTTGGTTCCGTCATCGTTGACGAGCGAACCAACTCCATCATCATCACAGAAACCACGCAGCGCATTAATGCGTTCCGTGAAGTGCTTGACCGGCTTGATGTACCCGTCCGGCAGGTGCTGATTGAGGCGCGTATCGTTACGGCGAACTCAACCTTCAGCGAGAACATCGGTGTACGTTGGGGTGCCCTTGGTGCGGGCAGCCACAATGGCGGTGACACGCTTACCCAGTGGGGTGGCTCTCTTACAACCGTGGGTGAGATTCGCGACTCGGTTGGCCAGGGTGAGCAGCTCTCGTTCTCCGCTGAAGACGCACTGATCGTTGACCTTGGTCGAGGCAACCCGGCGTCTTTTGCAGTGGGTCTTGTAGACGAAGACTTCCTGCTGGAACTCGAAATTGACGCACTTGAAACGGAAGGTAACGGTGAAGTGATCGCGAGGCCGAAGGTGATTACTGCGGACAAGCAGGAAGCCTCGATTGCCTCTGGTGCGCAGATTCCCTACCAGGAAGCCTCATCATCCGGTGCAACCTCAACGTCGTTTGTGGATGCGGTACTTGGCCTTACGGTAACACCGCGTATCACTCCCGATGACAGGATCATCATGGATATCGACGTGACCCAGGACTCCGTTGGTGAGATTTTCAACGGCGTACCGTCGATCAATACCAACAGTATCCAGACGCAGGTTCTGGTCAGCGACGGTGAGACTGTTGTGCTTGGTGGTGTGTTTAATACCACCACGGCTTCAGGTGTATCGAAGACGCCTTTCTTCGGTGATATTCCCTGGGTAGGCAACCTCTTCAAGTCGCGCACAAAGACAGAGCAGAAAAACGAACTGCTCATCTTCATCACGCCAAGACTGCTGCGTGATTCGCTGACCAGGCGTTAAGCTCACACCCTGCTGCACACGGCAGGGCGTGTACGCCTTTTATGCGAATCAAATCCGGTAAACCTTCACGCGTCTTCCTGGTCGGCCCGATGGGTGTCGGTAAAACGACCATCGGCAAGATGCTTGCCAGGGAACTCGGCCTCAAGTTTGTGGACTGTGACCAGGAAATCGAGCGCCGCTCGGGTGCAAATATTGCGTGGATTTTTGACGTCGAAGGTGAAAGTGGTTTCAGGGACCGGGAAACGCACGTGCTGGATGACCTGACGCTGCGTGACGAGGTGCTGGTGGCAACCGGTGGTGGTGCAGTGCTTCGCGAGGCTAACCGCGGCTACCTGAAAACGAGGGGCGTTGTGATTCATCTTGATACCGAGGTCGACCTGCTGGTGAAACGAACCGCCAAGGATAAAAAGCGTCCGCTGTTGCAGAACGATAATCCGAGGTCGGTGCTTGTACGGATCAAAAAGGAACGCGACCCTCTCTACCGGGAAGTCAGGGACGCGCATGTTCATGTCGGCGATAACTCGTCGAAAAGAACGGTCAACCAGGCGCTGTCGGCGTTAAAAGCCTGTGGGGTACTGGATGACGACTAATACCGCTATCGATGTTGCCTTGGGTGATCGGGCCTACACCATTCATATCGGTGAAGGCCTGCTTGAAGAGCGTGAACTGCTGAGTGAGCATGTTCGCTCTGAAAAAGCCTTTGTTATCAGTAACGCAACCGTAGCTGATCTATACCTGGACAGGATGCGTTCAGCACTCGGCAACGTCAAGGTGGATCATTGCCTGATTGGTGACGGAGAGGAACACAAGAACCTCGACACGCTGGGTGAGGTTGTCGGCAGCCTGCTTGAGCAGGGACACACCCGCAATACAACGATCATTGCCCTCGGTGGTGGTGTTGTTGGTGATACCGCAGGTTTTGCCGCGGCAAGTTACCAGCGGGGTGTCGATTTTATCCAGGTGCCAACCACGCTGCTCTCGCAGGTGGACTCCTCTGTAGGCGGTAAGACGGCGGTGAACCATCCGCTCGGTAAGAACATGATCGGGGCCTTCTACCAGCCGAAAGCGGTTTACATCGATACTGCAACACTACGTACATTACCTGACCGGGAAGTCAGTGCTGGCCTTGCCGAGATCATCAAGCATGGCATGCTGGCGGACGCGAATTACCTGGCGGAAGTTGAGGCAGACATTGAACGCCTGGTTGCGCTGGAACCTGAAGCGATGATTAATGCGATCCGCGGTAGCTGCGCCATCAAGGCGGCGGTTGTTGCAGAAGATGAAAAAGAAAGCGGCAAACGTGCGCTGCTGAACCTCGGTCATACGTTTGGCCACGCGATTGAAACAGCGATGGGTTATGGACAGTGGTTACACGGTGAAGCTGTGGGTGCCGGGCTCGTGATGGCAACGGACCTGTCGGTGCGCCTCGGGCGTTGTTCTGCCGATGAAGCGCTTCGTATCAAGAACCTGGTAGCAAAAGCAGGCCTGCCTGTCGCGCCGCCTGCGGACATCAGCACGGAAACCTTCCTTTCACTGATGGCAAAAGACAAAAAAGCGATCGATGCGGGTATGCGCTTTGTGCTGCTGGCAGGTGGCCCCGGTGAAGCGGAGCTGGTTGAAGATGTGCCCGCGTCGGTGTTGTCGGAAACACTTCGCGCGGGCGAATCACTCTGCGAGTTTGGTTAACCGCCAGTTATCAGGGAAGCTGGGTTGATCCCATCAGGTCCCGATCAATTTCCCTTGCAGCTTCACGTCCCTCGTTGATGGCTCTCACCACGAGATCCTGGCCACGTCGGCAGTCGGCTGCCGCATAAACCTTGTCCACGCTGGTGCGGAAATCAGACTTGTTGGCAACAAAGTTGCCACGCTCGTCAGTATCCATGCCGAGGGCTTCATTGATGTAGTGCTCCGGCTGCAGGAAGCCCATGGACAGCATGATCAGGTCGGCTTCCCAGGTCTTTTCCGAGCCAGGAATTTCCTGGATCTTCTCATCAACGTTTACCGTGACAATACCTGTCAGGTTGCCGTCGTCATCCATCAGGAACTCTTTACTCATGATGGAGTAAACACGAGGATCGTCACCAAACTTCTCAGCAGCTTCGGCATGACCGTAGTCGACGCGATAGATGCGCGGCCAGAGCGGCCAGGGATTGTCTGGTGCACGATCTGCCGGTGGTTTTGGCAGCAGCTCAAAGTTAACCAGGGACTTGCAGCCGTGCCTGAGTGACGTGCCGATACAGTCGGTACCGGTGTCACCACCGCCGATCACGATGACATTCTTGTCCTTGGCGGAAATATAGTTGCCGTCTTCCAGGTTGGAGTCGAGCAGGCTCTTGGTATTGGCAGTCAGGAACTCCATCGCAAGATGAATACCCTTCGCTTCTCGGCCAGGAATAGGCAGGTCACGTGCGAGGGTTGCGCCAGTTGCAAGCAACACGGCATCGTTGTTGTCGATGAGTTCTTTTACGTCGACGTTGCGGCCAACGTCAGCGTTAACCACAAATTCAATGCCTTCATCCCGCATCAGCTGTACACGCCTTTCCACAACACCCTTGTCGAGCTTCATGTTGGGGATACCGTACATCAGCAGACCGCCAATACGGTCAGCACGTTCATATACCGTAACCTTATGACCAGCGGTGTTGAGCTGCGCTGCAGCTGCAAGGCCGCAGGGGCCGGAGCCAATCACGGCGACGGTTTTACCTGTCCTTGATGACGGCGGGTGTGGTACCACCCAGCCTTCTTCAAAGCCGCGGTCAATAATGGCGTTTTCAATGTTCTTGATGGTTACCGGCGGGTTGGTGATCCCGAGTACGCAGGCGCCTTCGCAGGGCGCGGGGCAGACTCTCCCTGTGAACTCAGGAAAGTTATTGGTCTTGTGCAGACGGTCAAGCGCATCTCGCCAGCGGCCGTTGTAAACCAGGTCATTCCACTCCGGAATCAGGTTGTGAATCGGGCAGCCATTGTTTGACTGGCAGAACGGCACACCACAATCCATGCATCGTGCACCCTGTGTCTTCAGGTGCGAATCGTTGTGTTCGGTGTAGATTTCCTTGAAATCGATAAGACGCGCAGTGGCGTCGCGATACGGCTCGACTTCTCGTTCGAACTCTTTGAATCCGGTTGGTTTACCCATAACAAATCTTGTCAGTTAACTCTTTTGGTTCAGGAGCCGACAGCAGCGGTCAGCTCTTCCTCAGCAGCCATTTCCTCGAGGACACGCTTGTAGTCTGTTGGCATGACCTTAACGAAACGGGACAGCTCTGATTCCCAGTTGCCGAGAATTTGCTCGGCGACGGTTGAGCCTGTGTACTGCTGGTGTTTTTCGATCATCTCGCGCATCTCTGCAACGTCGGCATCGGAGAGCGATTCCAGCTCAAATGTGCCAGTGTTGCATTTCGACGCGAAGTCGCCGTCCTTATCCCAGACGTAGGCGATACCGCCGCTCATACCTGCACCGAAGTTGCGGCCGGTTGAGCCGAGCACGACCACGCGCCCGCCTGTCATGTATTCGCAGCCGTGATCACCGATACCCTCGATGACGGCGGTTGCGCCGGAGTTGCGCACGCAGAATCTTTCCGCTGCGATGCCGCGGAAATAGGCTTCACCTGACGTCGCGCCATAGAGGACCACGTTGCCGATGAGGATATTGTCTTCAGCGGCAAATGAGCTTTCCTTCGGCGGATAGATGATCAGCTTGCCACCAGACAGTCCTTTGCCGACGTAGTCGTTGGCGTCACCTTCCACTTCGATAGTGATACCGGTGGCAAGCCATGCGCCGAGGCTCTGGCCAGCTGAACCGTTCAACTTTATCTTGATGGTGTCTTCCGGCAGCAACTTACCTTCCGTTGCCATGGCAACTTCATGCGAGAGCATGGTGCCGACTACACGGTTGATATTGATGACCTCGTGTTCGATGGTTACCGGCTCGCCTTTCTCGATTGCAGGTTTCGCCAGTTCGATCAGCTTGTTGTCGAGCGCCTTATCAAGGGCGTGATCCTGGTCCATGGTGCGGTACACCTCGGTACCCTCGTAGACGATCTCGGCAGGCGTCAGGATGCTCGAGAAGTCGAGACCTTTGGCCTTCCAGTGATCTATCGCCTCGCGCGTTTCCAGCAGGTCAACACGACCGACCATTTCATTTACGGTCTTGATGCCAAGGCTCGCCATAATCTGGCGCAGTTCTTCGGCCACCATGAAGAAATAGTTCACCACGTGATCAGGGCTGCCGTTGAATTTCTTCCTGAGATCCGGGTCCTGGGTTGCGATACCAACAGGGCAGGTATTCAGGTGACACTTGCGCATCATGATGCAGCCGAGTGTTACAAGCGGAGCGGTGGCAAAACCGATTTCCTCAGCACCCAGCAGCAGTGCAATGGCGACGTCACGGCCAGTCTTGATCTGTCCGTCGGTCTGCAGCACAACACGGGAGCGCAGGTTGTTCTTAACCAGCGTCTGGTGCGTCTCTGCAATGCCGAGTTCCCACGGCAGGCCGGCATGTTTGATCGACGTCAACGGTGATGCACCTGTGCCGCCGTCGTGACCCGCGATCACCAGGTGGTCTGTCTTGGCCTTGGTGACACCGGCTGCGATGGTGCCGACACCGATCTCGGAGCCGAGCTTCACGCTGATGCGTGCGTTTGGGTTTGCGTTTTTCAGGTCGTGGATAAGCTGGGCAATATCCTCGATTGAATAGATATCGTGGTGCGGCGGTGGGCTGATGAGTCCAACACCAGGTGTCGAGTGACGGATTTTTGCGATGGTCTTGTCAACCTTCCTGCCTGGCAGTTCGCCGCCCTCACCAGGTTTCGCACCCTGTACGATCTTGATCTGCAGTTCGTCAGAGTTGGCGAGGTACCAGATGGTGACGCCAAATCGTCCGGATGCAACCTGCTTGATCGCACTGCGCTTGGAGTCGCCATTTTCCATCGGCTTGAAGCGTTCGGGATCTTCACCGCCTTCACCGGTATTCGATTTACCGCCGAGGCGGTTCATTGCAATAGCCAGCGCCTCGTGACTCTCTGCAGAGATAGAACCGAAGCTCATCGCACCTGTGCAGAATCGCTTGACGATTTCCTTGGCGGACTCAACTTCGCTGATGTCGATGGCTTCGCGAGATTTGAAATTGAGTAGGCCGCGGAACGTGGCGCGCTGTGTTGATTCATTGTTGGCGTGGTTGGCAAATGCCCAGTACGCGTCCTCGTTGTTGGTGCGCGCCGCAACCTGCAGGTTTGAGATCGTTTCCGGATCCCACATGTGGGTGTCACCGCCGCGACGCCAATGGAAGTCACCTGGATTCGGCAGTACCGGGATCAGGTTCTCAGAGCGCGGCGGGAAGCCAATTTCATGGCGGGCTTTCATTTCTTCAAACAGGACTGCGAAGTTCACGCCCTGTACGCGGCTGGCCGTGCCAACGAAGCAGCGGTCAATAATTTCATCTGCGAGGCCAACTGCCTCAAAGATCTGTGCGCCCTTGTAGGATTGCAGCGTCGAAATGCCCATCTTGGCCATAACCTTCAGCATGCCCTTGGCGACGCCCTTGCGATACGCCTCAACGATGCTGTCGATACCTGGGTATTCTTCCTGCGAAAGCAGGCCGTCGTTCTGCGCCTGCCAGAGTGATTCAAACGCCACGTACGGGTTGATTGCATCCGCACCATAGCCGATCAGCAGACAGTGGTGGTGTACCTCACGCGCTTCGCCTGATTCCAGCACGATACCGATACGGGTCCGCGCATGGGTTCGAACGAGGTGATGGTGCACCGCGCCGCAGGCGATCAAAGAACTTAATGCCAGGCGGTCGGCGCTGATGTTCCTGTCAGACAGGATGATGATTGAATAATCATCTTCGATTGCCTGGCTTGCCTCGCTGCAGATGCGATCCAGCGCGGCACGCATGCCGGCTTCACCATCTGACTTGGCAAATGTGATGTCGATCGTCTGGGTCTTCCAACCGTCCTGGTCCATATCGCGAATACTCGCGAGTTCATCATTGGATAGAACGGGGTGGGGCAGTTGTAACCTGTTGGCCTGCTCTGATGTGGAGTTGACCAGGTTGCCTTCCGGGCCGATATAGCACGCGAGGGACATGACAACTTCTTCGCGGATTGAATCGATCGGCGGGTTGGTGATCTGTGCAAACAGCTGCTTGAAGTAGTCGTAGATCATTCGCGACTTGTCAGACAGGCAGGCAAGGGCGGAGTCGTTACCCATGGAGCCGAGCGGGTCGCGTGCCTCGGTGACGAGCGGCAGCAGCATGAACTGCATGGTCTCGACGGTGTAGCCGAAAGCCTGCATGCGCTGGACCAGCGAAGATGGCTCAAAATTGAAGTCGTTACTGGTTCGTGGCAGATCTGACAGCTGCAGCTTCTGCTCGGCCAGCCATTCGCCGTATGGTCGGCGATTGGCAAAATCGGATTTCAGCTCGCCATCCGGGATCATGCGGCCTTCCTGGAAGTCCACCAGGAACATCTTGCCTGGCTGCAGGCGGCCCTTTTCCTTTACGTTGGCGGGATCAACCGGCAGCACACCAACCTCGGAAGCCATGATGACCTTGTCGTCGTGTGTCACGTAATAGCGCGACGGGCGCAGGCCGTTTCTGTCGAGTACCGCGCCGATGTAGTGGCCATCGGTGAACGCGATTGACGCAGGTCCATCCCAGGGCTCCATCAGGGCTGAGTGGTATTCGTAAAAGTCGCGCTTGTCCTTCGGCATGTTGACGTCAGCCTGCCATGCTTCTGGAATCATCATCATGACCGATTCCTGCAGGCTGCGGCCGGTCATCATGAGAAATTCGAGCACGTTGTCGAAGGTGCCTGAGTCTGAACAGTCTGGCTCGACAATGGGGAACAGGTCTTTCAGCCTGTCACCAAATGCATCAGCGGCAGCAACCCCTTCACGCGCTGTCATGGAGTTCTTGTTGCCACGCAGCGTATTGATTTCGCCATTGTGGCTCATGAAGCGGTTAGGCTGCGCACGGTCCCAGGAAGGGAAAGTATTTGTTGAGAATCTTGAGTGCACCATCGCCAGGTGTGACTCAAACCGATCATCTTCGAGATCGGCGTAGAAGGGGAACAGCTGCGCGGGCGTCAGCATGCCCTTGTAGACGATGATACGGGTGTTCAGGCTGCAGACGTAAACCAGGTTTGCTTCTTCAAAACCTGACTGGCGCCTTGCCTGGTCGGTAAATCGCTTCCTGATAAGGTACAGCGCATGATCGAAGCCGTGGTCACCTGGCAGGGGGCTCGCTTCACCGGCTGCAACGATGACCTGGGTAATGTATGGCATGGCGTCGCGTGCGGCTGGTCCAACATCCGCTTCATCAGGTCTGATGGGTACATCCCGCCAGCCGAGGAGTACCTGGCCTTCCGCGTTAATCACGTCAGCCATAATCTGCTTTGCTGCTTCGCGCTCATCAGCTTTCTGGGGCAGGAATACATTGCCCACGGCATATTTTTCAGGTGCCGGCAGCGTGATGCCCATTTCGCTGCAAACAGAGGTAAAGAAACTGTGTGGCATGGCGGTGAGGATGCCGGCGCCGTCGCCGGTGTTTTCCTCAAAACCACATCCGCCCCGGTGATCCATCCTGGAGTTGATGTGGTAGGCGTCAGTCATGATTTCGTGACTGGGTACGCCCTTGATGTTGGCGACAAAGCCCACACCACATGAGTCTTTTTCCATGGCAGGGTCATACAGTCCGGAACGCGCCGGAAAACCCTTCTTACCGTCAATTCTTCTCATCGTCATTTGGATTCGCTCGTATTAACCGCGAAAAGTTCTTCGTCCCAGGCACAGCTGCTGGGAAACTCAAAGCTGGTTTGCTGAAAATCTAGAAACTGGCCAGTTTTATTATTTCGACCGACTTGCTGCCGGTGCGATTTATTATTTGACTCACCCGCCGGCTTCAGTCGTCGAGCGGGCCTCAGACCATACCATCAAGGTGTCGAAAGTCAAGAGTATAGGCACGGACCGCGCCATTTGTTTTGAAATTAAATTATTGAAATATAAGGATTTTTGAACAGTGGAAGTTTGATGGAGGCACAAAATTGGCCTATTTGAGACTACAGGTGACGCAGATAGGCTTGCGGGTTCGCCAGGAACGCCTTGAGGATGGCGACATGTTCGACATCATCCCAGGCCACGGGCCTCGGTGGGATCTCATCCATAGCCAGGATGGTCGCGCCCGGATAGGCCATCAGCACCGGAGAATGTGTCGCGATGATGAACTGGCCACCTGCTGCAACGGTTTCCTTGATGATGGATAGCAGTGTCAGCTGGTGAATAGGCGACAGCGGTGTTTCCGGCTCATCCAGCAGGAAAAGGCCCTCGCCATGGATGCGTTCGCGGGCAACGTTGAGGAACCATTCCCCGTGCGATCGAGCATCCGGATTGTCGCCGTAGCGGCTGGTGATGCCGGCCTGTTGACCCTGCATCGCACCGGTAGCGAGCTGCCGCCCGTATCCTGACAGGGTTTTCGAGTATTCCTCTTCGTAACCGGCGAGTTCCTCTAGATCCGCCTGCAGCTTGCGGGTGAACCCGATGGCATCCTCCGCCCTGAAAAACAGTTTGCGGCGTGGATTTTTCTTCTTGGAAAGGCGCATTCTGCTGGCCAGCTCCCGGGCGGGTGCCAGCAGCGGGTCTCTCATGACGTCAGCGCCGCCGATAGCAGGGCATTTGAGGCTGCAGGCGATAGCTTCGATCAAGGATGACTTGCCGCAGCCGTTTTCACCGACCAGGAAAGTCACGTTTGAATCGAACGTGAGTGTGGGCAGTGCCTCAATTGCTGGGACGTTAAAGGGGTAACCATCCGGCCAGTCATCGTCCTGTAAACGCAGCTGTGTCAGGAACGCCGGTGAATTTTCCGCTGTCATAAAGGAAGTTTGGCACCCATCTGCCGAAAAGCACAGGGTGCAACCTGCGGCCTATTGTTATAATCTGCGCCCCGTTCGAAAGGGGCGATCTCCCCTTGAAAAGAATCAGACGAATTAAAGGAAGACTATGAAAGATCCAGTCAGGGTTGCTGTGACCGGTGCGGCCGGGCAGATAAGCTATTCACTGTTATTCAGGATTGCATCGGGCCAGATGCTGGGCGATGACCAGCCCGTTATCCTGCAACTGCTGGAAATCCCGCCAGCAATGGAAGCGCTCGGTGGCGTTGTCATGGAACTCGACGACTGCTCATTCCCGCTGCTGCAGGGCATGATTGCAACAGATAATCCCGACGAAGCCTTCAAGGATGTCGATTACGCACTGCTGGTTGGTTCAAGGCCGCGTGGACCAGGCATGGAGCGCAAGGACCTGCTCGAAGCGAACGCGCAGATCTTCTCTGTGCAGGGTAAATCACTCAACGATCACGCATCAAAAGATGTCCGCGTGCTGGTGGTCGGTAACCCTGCCAACACCAACTGCCTGATTGCGCAGCGAAATGCACCGGATCTCGACCCGCGCCAGTTCACGGCGATGACCCGACTTGATCACAACCGTGCGGAAACGCAGCTTGCCCAGAAGACTGGCGCCCATGTCACTGCGGTTAACGGCCTCGCGATCTGGGGTAACCACTCAGCAACACAGTATCCGGACGTTTTCCACGCGACGGTTGACGGTAAGCCAGCTTCAGACCTGGTTGACCAGGCGTGGCTGGATGACGAGTTCATTCCAACGGTTCAGCAGCGCGGTGCCGCCATCATCAAGGCGCGCGGCCTTTCAAGTGCTGCCTCTGCCGCCAATGCGGCGATTGAGCACGTGCGTGACTGGGTGCTGGGTACAGATGGCAATACTGTCAGCATGGCGGTCTATTCGGATGGCAGCTACGGCATCGACGAGGGACTGATTTACTCGTTCCCTTGCACCTGTGAAGCCGGTGAGTGGACTATCATTCAGGGACTCGAGATTAACGAGTTCAGCCAGGCGAAAATGACGGCGACAGAAACTGAGCTGAGAGAAGAGCGCGACGCGGTTCAGGAACTGCTGCCTGGCGGCGCATAAGCAGCGAGAACAACAGCTTCGGCTGAACCGGTATTGGTGAGTTGCAACGCGCTGTCGCCGGCCGGTACAAATATGGCCTCCTCGGTTAACACCGTGGAGGCTTTTTTATGCTCGCTCCTTGCGGCTTCGGCCTCGCCAATAACACCAATGACGAGCAGGTAAGAGCTGACCTCGATGGGTACCGTCGCGCCTGGCGGCAGTGTGATCCGCAGCGCGGTAAATTCGGCAAAATCGGCGATACACTCAACGCCGCTGCTGATCGCTGCCGGGGCCGGCGTTGCAGGTTCATCCAGCTTTGCGACTTCGAGCGCTGCGTCGGTATCCCAGTGGGACTGCGTCAGCACCTGTTGCCCAAAAGACAGGATGAAACGTTCGTAGTGAGGCGTCTGGAATTCGATGACGCTGACACCATGTTGCAATGAATGCGGGGTCATTGGTGTCACGGTGACCACATCGCCAACGTTCAGATCTTTCATGCTCGTGAACGCGTACATCGCCTCGCGGCGTTGCGCTTCCTCATCGAGAAGTGTCTTGTCGGGGCTCGTTGTTGCATCCAGTTGCCGGCGAACCTGCTCATAATCTGAAACCGCCTGCCGGTACGCTGCCAGGAACGCGGCATCGTCCGCATACTGCTTGCGCAGTGCCTGGTTAAAGCCGTAACGGATTGCGCCGGTACCATCGGGCCATGCTTCGG
Organism: Pseudomonadales bacterium; assembly: GCA_963921285.3. GTDB lineage: Bacteria > Pseudomonadota > Gammaproteobacteria > Pseudomonadales > Azotimanducaceae > UBA9659. The sequence goes on along the minus strand of CAWUFD020000015.1, from coordinate 1,060,604 downwards.
CGTCGATGCTGGTGACCACGTAGACCTCAACCTTTTGCGTGTGCAGTTCGAAGTACAGATCGCCGGTGTTTTCTTCGGCTAGGGGCGCAAGAATTTTCAGCAGGAGTGGCGCGAAAAGGGATTCATCCCGGTAGAGCACATAGCCAAACACATCCAGTAGCCACGCGATAGGCGTGTCATGCACCAGCGATACGCCACGAGCTTCGATGCCGGTGTACCAGACTTCCTTGCCCCAGGGCTTTGGTATGTCAACGGGCGTTACGGGTATAGGTGCAGACAGGTTTATGAGGGGGAGACCCAGTGCCGCAGCGATTAAATCAATCGAAGCGTCCTCAACCCTTGGCAGGGCTTGCTCTGTGATGAGACAGAGATTACCTGTCGCTGTTGCCTGGTAGGCGACGTTGAGAGGCAGGGTTGTGGGTTCTTCACGGTAGTCGGCTTTGTGGTCAAAGCGAAACGTGACGAGGTCACCTGAAGTGAGCCAGGCTTCAGCCCCTGTTACGCGCGTCAGCGTACCCAGGTCTGTAATCACAATAATTTGCTCATCGATAAACAGGTCCGATTCTGGCTAGTACATCCGGGCAAGGCCCTCTAGACTGGGCCACATGTTACCCGCGACGAACATCCTCGAACAAGCAAGACAGGCAAGGGATCCACGTTTTGACGGCAGGTTTTTTATTGGTGTGAAAACAACCGGCATCTATTGTCGGCCAATTTGCCGGGTCAAGATGCCAAGAGCCGAGAATGTATCCTTTTATGAAAGTGCTGCGGCGGCAAGTGAAGCGGGCTTCAGGCCGTGCCTGCGATGCAGACCCGAAACCTCGCCCGGCACGCCAGCCTGGCAAGGTACTTCCACAACCGTTTCCCGTGGCCTTCGCCTTATCCATGAGGGTGCTCTGGATGAGGCTGGCGTTGGTGCGCTGGCGGATCGCCTTGGTGTAACCACAAGACATCTTTCCCGGCTGTTTGTAAAACACCTCGGCGCGTCCCCCAAGACGGTTGCGCAGACGCGTAAGCTGCAGTTCGCCAAGCAATTAATCGACGCTACTTCGTTGCCCATGACGGAAATCGCGCTGTCGGCAGGCTATGGCAGCATCCGTCGGTTTAACGATCATTTTCTTACTACCTACGGTCGCTCCCCTCGCAGCCTGCGCAAAGAAGGCCAGGTTGAAATGAGCCTCGAGGCATCCGGTGATGGCGTGATGTTGCGCCTGCCATACCGGGAGCCATACGACTTTGACGGGGTGCTCTCGTTCCTTGGCGTTCGCGCCACCCCCGGGGTGGAGGCGGTTATCGATGGCGCATATCAGCGTGCGATCACCGTTAACGATGAGACGGGTTTCGTTTCCGTTACCCGGGCGCCTGATGCTCCCGCCCTCCACCTGCAGGTGAAAGGTATGTCGGCGGCGACACTGATGACCGTGCGGCAACGGGTTGCCCGGATATTTGATGTTGACGCGATCCCGGAAGAGATCAACGCGGCGTTCCGACGAGACAAAACCTTCTACCGGTTCGTCAGGGACAATCCTGGCCAGCGCCTGCCCGGCGCATGGGACAGTTTCGAAGTAGCCGTTCGTGCGATTGTTGGCCAGCAGGTTTCGGTCAAGGGCGCGACCACCGTGATGGGTCGTATTGCAGAACGTTATGGCAAAGAGGTGGGTTGCGGTTTTCGGACGTTTCCGTCTCCAGCTGCGCTTGCAGAACTGGACGAGAGCAAGCTGTCCATGCCACGCGCAAGGGCGGCAGCTATCAAGGCGTTCTCCGCGGCGGTAGCGACTGGTGAGTTGGAACTCTCCGGCGCGGACGGGGAGTCATTTCGTGATGATGTGATGCAGATTAAAGGTATCGGGCCATGGACCGCAGAATACATGTCGATGCGGGTACTGGGTGACCCCGATGCCTTCCTGGCGGGCGACCTTGTATTAAAGAAGGTGGCCAGTGCCTGTCTCGGTATTGATGATGACCAGGGTCTGCTTGATCGAGCTGACCGATGGCGTCCGTGGCGTGCCTACGCGGGTATGCACCTGTGGCGGCAGGCTGCAAACCTTTAACAGGATAAGAACCAGCTCTGTGAAGCGCTGAGGAGTGAACATGCAATATAACTATCTTGATTCTCCGATTGGATCACTGCTGCTTGCCGGTGAGAGTGACTACCTGCATTACATCGGCTTTCCTGAAGGCAAGGGCAGGGTTGAACCGGAAGATGACTGGCAGAAGGATGACAGTGCGTTTGGTGATGCGCGCCAGCAACTGTCTGAATACTTTGATGGAAAGCGAAAGACCTTTGACCTGAAGCTCCGCCCGAATGGCACACCGTTTCAACTGAGTGTGCTGGATGCGTTACTGGACATCCCCTACGGCCAGACGCTCAGTTACATGGATATTGCCCACAAGATTGGAAGGCCAAAGGCAGTACGTGCAGTTGGTGCTGCCAATGGGCGAAACCCCCTGCCTATTGTGATCCCGTGCCATCGCGTCATTGGTGCTAACGGCAGTCTCACCGGGTTTGGCGGCGGCCTGCCTGCCAAGCAGTATTTGCTTGCGTTGGAGAGCACGCACTAAGTCGTCAGTAGATTAAGCCGGTCGGGGCGCCGTGATCGTCCCGGGTGAAGCGGGCCTGTCGATAGGGCGGCTCGGTTGCGAGGTCACGCAGGTTTTTCAGTGACTTATAGGGCATGTCCGTCAGGAGCTGGTTGACCATCCAGGCTGGCAATGCTCCTGCAGGGTTTACCATCTGTACCCAGGTAACCCGCGTTGTGGCGTCAGCGATCGGCTCAAGGTGATAGGTGCCATAGGCTTCGCGAATCCTTACATGATCCGTCGGCGGTAGCTCGTCGGGTAGCGTGTCCATGCTGACGATGACCAATCCGTTGTTATCCATTGTCACGCTCGCGTGAAAAATTGCGTCGCGGGACCTGGCCGGGAATGGCAGTTTGCTGACCTGGTAGAAGGTTCGTTCGACGGTGGATATCTGTGTGATGACGCGGCTCTCGACACATCGGTGCAGCCAGCGCGGGCAGGCGTCCGTATCCTGCAGAACGGCCATGACGGAAGCGACGGGCATGGCTATTTCCGTGATCGCTTTAAATTCCTTGTAGGCAGAGTTCTCCGAGGGGCGGGTAAACACCTCGATACCGTCTTCAGATTTTTTCAGCGCCCACTCCCCGACGTCAGCGTGGGCGTGGCCTGCAGTCATCAGCAGGAACGTTGCCCAGCACAACGCCAAAAGAAGTTGCATATCAGTGTGCGATTGCGTCGAACACGCTGAAATAATCCGGGAAGGTCTTGCGAGTGCAATCCGGATCATTAATCGTTACAGGCGCATTGCCAAGCGCCGCAAGCGAGAAACACATGGCGATGCGGTGATCCCCGTAGGTATCGATCGTCGCCGGTGTTATTTCCTCTGGAGGATCGATAATGATGTAGTCATCACCGGTCTCAACCACCGCGCCGAGCTTGCGCAGTTCCGTCGACATGGCATGCATGCGATCGGTCTCTTTGACGCGCCAGTTATAGATGTTACGGATTGCGGTCCGGCCTTCTGCAAACAGCGCCATGGCCGCGATGGTCATTGCCGCATCGGGGATATGATTGAGATCAACATCGATGCCTTTCAGGTCGCCTCCCTCAACCTCAACCCAGTCGCTGTTGCGGGTAACGCGGGCACCCATCTGCTCGATGGTGTCGAGAAACTGGATGTCACCCTGAACCGATGACTCGCCGATACCATTAACTCTTACGGGACCGCCTTTGACGGCTGCGGCGCCAAAAAAGTAAGACGCGGATGATGCATCACCTTCAATCAGGAACTCACCTGGGCTCGAGTAATGCTGACCGCCGGGAATGTGAAAGGTGCTGTAGTTCTCGTGGCTTGCCGTCACGCCGAAGGTTTTCATAATGCCAAGCGTGATGTCGAGGTAAGGCTTGCTGACCTGGTCGCCAATCACGGTGATATCGCTGGATTTTTCAGCTAATGGCAATGCCATCAGCAGCGCCGTCAGGTACTGGCTTGAAATGTTGCCGGGAATACTCACTTCACCACCCCTGATGCCACCACCGCGCAGCTTTAACGGCGGTACATCGGGCTCGCCCAGGTATTGAACCGGTGCGCCCAGCGATACCAGGGCATCAACCAGGTGGTTAATCGGCCGCTCGCGCATGTACTCGTCGCCATCAATGACAAACTCTCCGTCAACCATCGCCAGCATCGCCGTGAGCGGTCGTATCGCCGTACCCGCGTTACCAAGGAAGAATTCCGTTTTGTTAGGTGCGCTGAACAGGCCGCCGTTGCCGCGCACGGTGACTTCCTGCCAGTCCTCTGACATGTCTATCGCAACGCCAAGCTGGCTGAGTGCCTCCACCATGCGCAGCGTATCGTCGCTTTTCAGCAGGTTTTTCAGGCGTGTTTTACCTGTTGAAAGGCCCGCCAGGAGCAGGGCGCGGTTTGACAGGCTTTTTGAGCCCGGCAGGGAGACTTCGCCCGCAACATGCGTGATGGGTTCGAGGGTTAGTTGTTTCATTCGTTTACTGATGCACCGATCTGACGTCGTGCCGGGTCGTTATGAACCTGGCTGGTAGGTCAGTATAAATCAGGTTGCCGGATTCGTGGCGTGAGTCGATCCAGAAAATCAGCAAGGCAGCTGTCCACCTCGCGAAGTGGCGGTTTGCCTGGTTCTTCCAGCAACACTTTGCCGCTGCTGCAGTCGAGGGACAGGAACAACTCTGAATCAGGATCCGTTGTCGCGAAGAAGATTGTGAGTGGCTGCCCGATCCGCTGTTTCGCCATGCCATGGCCAACCAGGTTGGCACGCAGCCGTTCAAAATCGTCGCTGTTCCACAGCTGGATCAGTGAAACTTCCCCTTCACTGCTCTCTGCCGAAAGCGTGCCGGACCAATAGGTGCCGTAGTAGGTGATGATGTCTGGATGAAACGTCGTCTCAAATGCGTGCTCGAGACCGGAAAAGTCTACCGGTTCATCCTGGGGAACAGGTCGCCAGTAGGTTGTTTCTGTATCTGAATGAACCTCGCAAGCCGAGCGCCACTCATCATCGAAGGGCGCTGACAGTAGGTTGTCGTCAGTCAGCGCGAGTGTTCGCTCGACGAATCCGGTAAGTGCGTGCCTTGCTCGATCAGCTCCAGCGATGATCAGCCTTCCTCGTCTTCATCACCGAGGTTGTCCATCTCGTCAAGTTCATCCCGGTCGTGCTTGCGATGCTTCTTCGCTTTGAGTGCCTTGCGCATTTTCTTGGCTGCTGCTTTTTTTGCGGCACGCAGCTCATCTTTGGTGACAAATCCATCACCGTTGCTGTCGAGTCGACTGAAGGTGGCAAACCGGACTTCATCAGAGGTGACGATGCCATCCTGGTTTTCATCTGTTTCGGCAAAACGCTCGGTGATCGTTTCTTTCACCGCGGCTTCTTTTTCATCCAATTTGGCTCGCCTGGCAGCGAACTTTTCATCAACGTGTGCCTGCATCTCTTCGAGGGAAACGCCGCCGTCCTCGTTGCTGTCGAGTCTATCGATGCGTTTAGATTCCTTTGCCTGGAACTCCTGCAGGCTGATCGCACCATCGCCATCTGTGTCCAGCTTCTTGATGAGCTTGCCGGGTTTGGCAGCGTTTGCCGAGAGGCTTGTTAAACCGAGTGAAATAACAGCGATGAGCGTGAGATTTTTCATGACGTTTTTCTTGAGGTAGGGCCAGTGAAAAGATAGGTGACTTCCACGCCGATTATCCTAAAAGGGTTTCACAATTACGAGGATGAGAATCGGAATTACGACGAGCAGCGCTGATTCATTATACAGGCGGAAAAAGAGACTGGTGCGAATCGGCTCACCAGCATGCATGAGCTGAATGTAGCGCCAGGTCTGGAACTGGTAGGCGATGAGCAGGCCAACCAGGCCGAGCTTGGCGACGAGCCAGGTGCCTGCGATGCCATAGTAAAGCCACAGTACTGCGCCAAAACCCATGGCGAGTACACCCATGATGGCCCCAAATCGATTCAGCTTGTGTGCCATCGTGGTCAGGCGGCGAATGTCTTCCCCGGCTGCAAGGCCTTCAACGTAGTGCACCAGGATTCGAGGTAGGTAGAACAGCGCAGCCATCCACGCCATGACAAACAGCACATGAAAAACCTTGAACCACAACATCAGGTGATATCCACTGCGCCGCCGTCAACGCGGATATTCTGGCCATTGATGAATGAAGCCCTCGCTGATGCAAGGTAAACAACCACATCTGCAACCTCTTCACGGGTTGCGATACGACCGATTGGATTGGGGAAGTATCGGGCAGTGATCTCTGTTTCGGCTTCTTCAAATGTATCGCCCCAGCCGTTTTCCTTCGCGCGCTTCATGTAGGAGGCTTCAACCTCCGGTGTACGGATCAGTCCGGGGGAAACGAGATTTACCGTGATACCGGTCCCGCCCAGTTCCTTTGCAAGACTGACCGTGAGATTGGCAAGCGCGCCCTTGGATGCATAGTAGTGCGGCATGCGCGAATTCGGGCGGGTCGAGCCGATGGTACCGAGGTTAATGATGCGACCGTGACCGGCTGCCTTCATCGCGGGTAACAGCAGTTGGCTCATGCGTACAACCGAAAGGGTGTTTTTCTGGTACGCGTCTATCCAGTTGGCTGTATCAGAGGTTACCCAGTCACCGGGGGTGGCAGTGCCGTAGTTGTTGATGAGGATCTGTGGAGCAAAGGGTCCCAGCTGTTCGCTCACCTGTGCGCAACCTTCCTCGGTACTGATGTCGCCCCAGACATACGCAGACTCGGCTGCGGCAGGAGGCGCTGATGCCTTATCGGGGCCATGGAATATGACGGTGGCGCCTTCTTTGACCAGGGATTCGGCAATCACCAGTCCCGTGCCACGATTGCTGCCGGTAACGAGCGCGGTTTTATTTTGAAGTTCGAGATCCAGGAGTGACTCCAGTGAAAAGTCGCTGCATACTGCGCGACCTTTTGTTTACAGGGTTACGGGTCAAAAGCAGTGCTGGAGGTTACCACAATATTGTTCCTGGTCCTTGTCGGCGTGGGTGCTTTGATACAGACCCTGACCGGCTTTGCCATGGGACTGATTATCATGGCCGGTGTTGCCCTGTTTGGCCTGGCTGATATTGCCTTTGCGGCCGTTGTTGTGAGTTTCATTTCTTTTCTGAACGCATCTATTGCACTCAGGGCAGGCATTCGCCAGGTGGACTGGCGCTACATTCGCTGGCTGTTTGTTGGATTGATACCGGCCCTGCTCGCCGGCATTGTCCTGCTCGATTTCCTGTCTACTCATTTTTATGAAGCATTACGTTTGATCCTGGGTGTGTTTGTGATGGCAGGTGGCGTGATGTTGATGATTTCTCCCTCTGGGCTGTCTCAGCCCTCCGGCAATACATCCACCGTTTTCTTTGGTGCGCTCGGCGGTTTGTTAGGTGGGTTATACAGCGCGGGTGGTGCGCCGCTTGCCTATTTCATGTATCGCCAGCCGATGAGCGTCAGTGTCATCCGCTTCACGCTGCTGATGGTGTTTGCACTGTCGACCGGCAGTCGCGCGCTCTTTGTGGGTGTTGCGGGTCACATCGACGAGACAGTGATGATGACAACCCTGGTATCGATTCCAGTAGTTATCGTGGTGACGCTGATCGTTTCGAAGCTGCTGCACCTGGTACCGGATCAGCTGGTAAGAAAAATTGTGTTCGTTGTGCTGATGTTGCTGGGTGCGGTGCTTGTGGGAGACTCCACTATCGCCTTATTAAAATGAGCGTTCCATCCAGAGCGTGTCCCAGTATCGATCAAACTTGAAACCAACTTCTGTCAGCCTGCCTTTTTCCACAAAGCCGAGTCTCCTGTGCAGCGCCACGCTCGCATCGTTGGGCAGGGCGATCACGCCGTAGCAGCGATGCACATCGGTCTGGCTGAGACTGTCGATGAGGTGCTGGTAGAGTGCCAGGCCATAACCTTTGCCACCTGCAGTATGGTCCAGGTAAATCGTGGTTTCCACGCTGCGATCGTAGGCCGGTTTTGTCCTGAAGGTGCCACTGCAGGCGTATCCGATGACGCTGCCATCAACTTCGCCAACGATGAGCTGATGGCGCTGATTGCCCGTGAACTGTTCAAGCCACGCAGCGCGGTCCGTCTCGGTCTTTTCCGTAAGGTCAAAAGTGATATGTGTTTCGCGGACATAGTGGTTGTAGATCCTGGTGATCGCAGGGATATCAGTTGAGTTGGCGGTTCGGATGATGATTTCTTCAGACATATACTTAAAATGCGCGTGTGAACTCTGCAGCTTTCGACGACATAAGACCCTATTTTGATCACGAGGTCCCCGGAGCACTTCGGGACCTGGTGCGTGACCCTGAGCTTACCGGATTCATGGGCAACTGGCTCGCGCCGGGTGCCTATGCGGTGATGCCGCCCGTGATGCGTTTTCTTGTCTCGCTTTACCTGAAACGTGAGTTGAGTGGTGTTGAAAACATCCGCGCATTCCAGGATGTGATCGCAAAGTACGCAAAGAAACTTGTGACAGAAGGCGCAACCAGTTTCAGTTACGAAGGTTTCGAGCGGCTGGACGCGGATCAGTCGTATCTTTTTGTCAGCAATCACCGTGATATTGCCGGTGATTCGATGCTGCTCGATTATGCGCTGTACCTTACCGGACACGATACCGTGCGCATCGCGATTGGAGATAACCTGGTCCAACGACCTTTCGCAACGTCCATCATGCGACTCAATAAGGGCTTTTTTATCAAGCGGTCCGTTGAGGGGCCAAGAAAAGCCTATGCGGCCCTGTTGCAATCCTCCCAGTACATCCGGGCGTCGCTCGAGGAAAAACAGAGCGTCTGGATAGCGCAAAGTGAAGGCCGCTCCAAAGACGGACTTGATCGAACTGACCCGGCCATTGTGAAGATGTTTCTCCTGGCCCATCGCAAGGAAGCCATGGCGGATGCATTGAAGGGGCTACGAATTGTGCCGTTGTCGATCAGCTATGAATTTGATCCGTGCGACCTGATGAAGGCGAAGGAACAGTTTGTTATCGAGAGTAAAGGCGGTTACGAGAAGCCCGCAGGTGAGGATCTGCTTTCCCTGGTTACTGGCTTGTCGGGTCACAAGGGCAGGGTTGTCCTGCGCCTCGGTGACGAAGTGCAGGGCGATTACGAGTCGCCTGAAGCTGTTGCGGCGGAGATTGATCGTCAGATTATCTCCCGCATGGAGCTCTTTCCCGTTAACTACTGGGCACTGACCCAGCTGGCTGAGGCGCCCTACGTTGACCTACATGCGCAGGCGCAAGCGGCGCTTGATAGCAAACTTGATGAAGAGGCACTGGCCAAGCCTGCAAGTTTTGATGCCTGTCCGCCTGAGCACCTGCCCTATCTGCTCCGGATGTATGCCAATCCGGTGCTGAACCGTCATAACCTCGAGACTATTTACAAAGCGTAGAGGCTATACGTAAAGCGTAAGTGATGGGCCTTCGATGGCGGCCCACTGCTCGCGCAACTCCAGGATATGTTCCGACCAGTACTTCTGGGTGTTGAAAAAAGGAAACGCCCGCGGGAAGGCAGGGTCGTCCAAGCGGCGTGCCAGCCAGGCGGCGTGATGCATCATGCGCAATGTGCGCAGCGGTTCAATCAGGCGTAGCTCGGCCAGGTCAAATTCTCGAAAATCATAATAGCCGTCAAGGATCTTGTTCATCTGCGTTCTCCGGGCTTCCTCTTCACCGGAGAGCAACATCCACAGGTCCTGAATTGCCGGGCCCATGCGGGCATCATCAAAGTCCACGAAGTGTGGCGCGTCATCACGCCACAGCACATTGCCCATGTGACAGTCTGCATGCAGGCGCAGCTGGTGAGGGGCAACCGCTGTAAATGCCTCCTGCAGGCGATCAATCAGGCCTTTTGAGGTGCTCTCATACGCCTCGATCAGATCCGGTGGCAGGAAGTTACCTTCCAGGATGTACGCTGCTGACGAGATTGCATAGTCTTCCACTGACAGGGTTGGCCGGTGTGCGAAAGGTGTAACTGCGCCGACGTTGTGAATTCTCGCAATAAATCGCCCCAACGTTGTCAGGCAGGAAAGGTCGTCAACCGGCGGTGCCCTGCCACCACGCCGCTCGAACAACGCCACTTCAAAACCCTGGTATTCGAATAGTGAACTGCCTGCCTGGATGACAGGTGGCACGACACCAAGTTCGTTCTCGTCCAGTTCAAGAGTGAAAGCGTGTTCTTCCAGTATCTGCGCGTGGCTCCAACGATCAGGCCGGTAGAACTTGGCAATAAGTGGTGCGGCATCTTCTATACCGATCTGGTAGACGCGGTTCTCATAGCTGTTCAGTTCCAGAATATGGGCATCGCAGCGATAGCCTACGCTTTCGATTGCATCCATGATGAAGTCAGGTGTCAAAACAGAAAATGGATGGGTACTCATTCGAACCGCTCCAGCTGGCTGGTCAGCGCGACGCCTTTTATCTGCGCATATACGTGTTCACCCACACCCAGTTCCATACCGGCTAGTGACCGTCTTGTGATCCGGGCCAGCAGAAACTGCCCGCCAATCGCGAGTCGCACCAGTGCCGAGGGTCCCTCAAGCGGGTCATGTATCTCTTCCACCACGGCGGGGATGAGGTTGAGGATGCTGCTGTCCTCAGGTTTTGTGCGCACGATACTGACATCCCGGGCGGGTACACTGACGCTGAGTGGATCATCCTGGCGATAACCTGCCTGTGATTGAGTCAGGTAGAGTGCGTAGCCTTCGAAGTCCGCAATGACAAGATCAAAGCCGGCGTCATCTTCAACAACCGTGCAGCGGATCACCGCGGCTGCGTTGGGTTCCTCTGCGCCGCGCAGCAGATCGCTGGTGAAATCAAGGATCGAACCCTGGCTGCTGACTTTTCCATTGGTAAGCACAACAACATGGTCGGCAAGGTAGTTCACCTCTTCGATGGCATGACTGACGTAGACGATCGGTAGATCAAACTCTACCTGCATTTCCTTGAGAAAGGGCAGGATGCGCGTTCGGGCTGCGGCGTCAATGGAGCCGAGCGGTTCATCCAGCAGCAGTAACTGCGGGTTGGAATAGAGGGCACGGGCAATCGCGACACGCTGTCGTTCCCCGCCGGACAGTCTTGCGATGGGTTGCTGCAGCAGGTGCTCAATATCGAGCATCTCGCGGATATAGTCTTCTTCCGTTGTGCCCTCGCGACGGTCAGCGGCAAAGGCAAGGTTGCCGGCTACGGTCAGGTGGTCAAACAACTGCAGGTCCTGGAACACGTAACCGATACGCCGCTGGTGTGCGGGTATGAAGCGCTCCTCGGTTTGCCAGGTCTGGCTTCTGAAAGCCACATGCGCATCCTTCATCGCATTTCTATCTGCAATACCGGCAATGATTTTTAATATCGTGGATTTACCGGCACCGGATGGTCCGTACAGGGCAGTGATGGCGTTGTTTGGGAACTCGATGTCGACGTCAAGCGAGTAGCCGGACCGCCGATCAACACTGGCTTTTAGTTTCAGCGTCATGGGTTGCGCACCTCGAGCGTGAGGCCGCGATTCCTGTTGAAGCCATAAAGCAAGGCGAGCAGGGTAAAGGAAAACAGCAGCAGGCCAGCTGCGAGTCGATGTGCCCGCTCGTAGTCCAGGGATTCAACGTGATCAAACAGTGCAATGGAGAGAACACGTGTCTCTTCAGGCAGGTTGCCGCCGATCATGAGTACCACACCAAATTCACCAACGGTGTGAGCAAACGAAAGACAGGTCGCGGTGACGAAACCACGCCGGGCCATCGGTGCAATCAGGTAAAAAAATCGGTTAACGGGACTTGCGCCCAGCGTCGCGGCAGCGTTGATGAGATCCTCGTGAATGGATTCGAAAGCGACCTGTAACGGCTGAACATAAAATGGCAATGAGTAGATCACTGAGCCGATTACGAGGCCCGTAAAACTGAACGCGAGTGTTGCGCCTGTCAGCGTGGTATAGCTGCCACCAATCAGGTGTTCCGGTGAAAACACGATCAGCAGATAGAAACCCAGCACGGTGGGTGGCAGCACAATCGGCAAGGCGATGATGGGTTCGATTATCGTCCTCATGCGTGACTGGGTTCGCGACAGCCACCAGGCTAATGGTGTGCCCAGAGCGATCAGCACGAGCGTCGTGACAAAAGCCAGCTTCGCGGTTATCCAGAGGGATATGAGATCAGGATCTGTCACTCGCCGGTTTCCACTTTCTGTGACGCTGTTTGTGACGCGCCGTGTGACAGGTACCCGGCATCCGCAATGATGTTCTTGGCCTCAGCGGACCGAAGGAAGGTAAGCCACTGCGTGTAAGCCGGGTTGGCACCCTTCAATACAACCATCTGCTGGTCAATGTCACTGTGATAGTGGGACGGAATCGTCCAGTAGGACGTGGCCGGCGCGTCCATCAGTCGCATATGCGACAGTGGCAGGAAGCCGCCCTTTGCATTTCCTGTCGCCACAAAACTGGTCGCCTGTGCGACGTTGTTCGCGCGCAAAAGTGTGGGCAGCTCCCGCCTTACTGATTTAAGGACTTCCACTGCGGCACTACCGTAGGGTGCAAGTTTCGGATTGGCGATAGCAACCGGGAAATTGATCTGTGCAAGTGTTTTTGCAGAGACGTCGTTTGCCCCGGGTACCCACAGCACCAGTCGGCCGAGCGCATAGGTGGACCGGGTACCCGGGATTGTTCTTTGTTCGCTCTCAAGGCGTACGGGCCGGTCCGCGTCTGCCGACATGAAGATGTCAAAGGGGGCACCGTGGCGAATCTGCGCGTAGAGGGCACCGGTGGAACCGGCGCTGACCTGGACCTTGACGCCGGCATCCGCTTCGAACACCGGGACAAGCTGTTCCAGGGTTGGCTTGAAATTGGCTGCAACCGCGATGCTGAGCTCACTAGCTGCCAGTGCAGCTGAAGCGTTAAGCAGGTAAAAAAATATGCCGAGGAATAACCTCAGTGCCGCAGACATCAGCCGCCTGCCCGCCGCCTTTCTACAAAATCCTGGATGAGCCAGCCGGAGATCGACATCATCGCCGGTTTGTTTGGCAGGTCTTCATAGTGAAACCACTGTGCGTCTGCAATTTCTTCTTCCTGCAGCGTGATCTCACCGCTGTCATATTCGGCATGAAACCCAAGCATAAGTGAGTTGGGGAATGGCCATGACTGGCTGTTGAAATAGTTCAGGTTCTTCACCTTGATACCCACTTCTTCCATCACTTCCCTGTGCACCGTTTCTTCGATGGATTCGCCCGGTTCAACAAAACCGGCGAGTGTACTGTAAAAATTTCCTCGAGCCTGTGCGTTCCTGGCGAGCAGCACCTCATCACCTTTGTATACCAGCACGATGATCGACGGCGACAGTCGAGGGTAGTAGGGAATATTACAGGTCTCGCATTTGCGCGAACGATCAACCGGTGCTGTTGAAGTGACACCACCGCATGCGCCACAGTAGTGATGTTGTACATGCCACTCAACAAGTTGTTTGGCGCGACCGATCAGGTAGAAAACGGGTTGTTCGACACTCGTCAGGAACGACCAGAGGGTATCAAACTCGTATCCGTCCGGCTCTTCGGCGTCGGGATCTGCTTCTTCGGCAAAGATGGGTACCCCGGCGATGTCGCCCAGGTAATGGGAAGACTCTGATGTGATGCCACACCATCGCCATTCATCCTGGGTGAGCGGCCGCCACGGGTGGACGCCGCTCACGCTGAGAATTTCGCCGTCTGAAATGACGATGTGAAAACTGTTTTCGGGATTCTCCGGCGCTGTCATACCTGGAGAAAATTCTGATGCGATGTCGAGATATTGCCAATCCATGGGGCAGGACTTTAGCACAGGATGATCACAGGATGCCCGCGGGTGTTCTGGCGAGGACGGCGATCGATACGTGCGCAGCGCCGGCGTCGAGCAGACACCGTGTGATTTCTGTTGCGGTAGCAGCGGTGGTCATAACGTCGTCCACGAGAACAAGGTTGCGGCCTCGAATCTCTGCTGCAGTCCCGGCTCTTATCCTGTAGCTGCCCTTGACCTGCCTGCGCCTCGCGGCGGCATTGAGCAGTTTCTGTGGCGTGCCAGCTCCGGTGCTATCCAGCACCGATGCAAGCACAGGCAGTGCGCGGCGGCGAGCGATGACATTGGCGATTTCTTCAGCCTGGTTAAACCCGCGTCGTCGTAACCTTCTCCTCGACAGGGGTACCGGCAGCAGCAGCGAGTCCTGGGGCAGGCAATCGAAGCCTGTGTGCCGGGCAAGCAGGCTTGCCAGCAGGTGACCGTAGACAAACTGGCGGTGCTCCTTGAACGTGGTGATCATCTCGCCGATGGGGAAAGAGTAGATAAACGAGGAGATGGTCCGCTCGAAGGGTGGGGGTTTCCTGGTACAGGTCATACAGAGACCTGTAGCGCTGTTGCTCGCAACCGGCAGGGCGCAGCGCTTACAACATGTGTTGTTGTAAGGCAGGTCTTGCTCGCACCCTATGCAGAGGTCGATATCTCGCCCGGTCAGGTCACCACATAAAAGGCAGCGGCCGGGCAGCAGTCTGAAGGATGAAGAACGCAGCAGGTCATACATTACCGCATGATCAATTGTTCACTAACTGCCGTCTGCAGTACTAAGGCTGGACTTCCTGTGCGCCTTCAGGGCAAGGGTGTGCGGTATTGTCTGCATCGCAGAGGGAGACGTTGCCGATAAACTTTGACCAGGCGGCCATCTCTTCATTGGCCATATCAGCCTCATGCGGCTCGAAAGGCTCGAGACGCCGCGTCAGCCTGACCGTGTAAAAGTAGGTGTTGCCGCGGATCGCCTTGACCAGTTTTACTTCGCCCCTGTTAACAAACTCATTGCGGCCGCGGAGAAACAAACGCACTGAGGTTTCATAGTTGTTTTCAAGCCCGGAGAACACATTGAAATGCTGCAGAAATGAACACCTGCCCTCATCCTGCTCAACTTCGTACAGGAGTGCCTGGATGGGATCCATCGGATCGGTCATGACAAAAGATTCAAACGACAGCTTTGTATCCCATTCAAGATCTGTCTGCCCGGCGGGCATGTAATCAGCAAGCCTGGTGTTACCCGTGTTCAGTTCGTACACGCGTTGCCAGGTGTCCGGGGGTTGTGCGAGCAGTCGTTCCGCTTTTGCCAGCGGTGTGAGGGTGAGGCAGAGGATGGCACCGAGGATGACACTTTGTACGGTGCTTGTTCTCGTGCTGGTGATGCTAAGGCGTGGGTTTACGACCATGGCGTTACATGAACTGGGCAGCTTCCTTTTCGAGTGCGATCAGGCGTCGCACCCAGTTTTCGATGAGCTCAAACTGTTCTGAGGAAATCCCGAAGTTTCGGCAGACGTCGCCGAGGATGTACTGCTCTTCGATCTCAAATGCGCCGTCGGCGTAACTGAGCCGGAGTAACGCGATCAGTGTTGCCACACGGGATTTCCTGGAATCGAAAATACCGTCAATGCCCTCAAGGGGAATGTAACGTGGCTCGAAACTTTCGGGTAAGCCAATTTCCCGCCGCAGTTCATCCATCATCTGCTGCTCATCTGCGGTGAGTTCTCCATCAGACACGACAATGTTATGGGCAAGGCAGATAAACGCTTCTCGCTGTGCATTGTTCAGTTCGTGCAGGAACATGCTGGTTCTCAGGCGTCTGGTGCGACCAGGGTTACTTCGTAGTGGTGAATTTCATCGTCCCGCAGGGTTGTCACTTTCACCATTTCTCCAGGTTCAAAACCCTCGAGTAATGACAGCAGGGAGTCCTCGTTGGTCACCGGCTCATCGTTGATGGCGATAATGACATCACCCAGATGTATATTGCCGCGCCAGTCCTCTCGAACGCCAATCATTCCTGCACGATCGGCAGGAAATCCTTCCCGTACGGAAAGTACAGCAACACCTTTGACGCGCAGGCGCTTGGTCCAGTAGTCCGTCAGCGTCTCAATCCCCAGGACCGGCCTGAACAGTCGGCCATGATCGATCAGTTGCGGGATGATCAGTTTCAACGTGTTGACCGGGATGGCGAAACCAATGCCGGCCGATGCACCTGATGGCGAGAAGATGGCCGTGTTGACGCCCACCAGTCGCCCTTTTGAGTCAAGCAGCGGTCCGCCCGAGTTGCCGGGATTGATGGCGGCGTCGGTTTGTATCACGTTCTTGATGGTTCGATTGGTGATGGACTTGATTTCCCGGCCGAGTGCGCTCACCACACCAACGGTCAGGGTTGTATCCAATGCAAATGGGTTGCCGATGGCAAGCACCTTGCGGCCAACTGCGAGCGCCGCTGAATCGCCAAGAGGGATCGCTCTCAGGTTTTCATCGGGTGCGGATATCTTGAGCAGGGCGATGTCTTTTTCCGGTGCCGTACCGATAACCTCGGCATCGTAACTCTTACCGGATTGCACGGTGATGGTGATCTTGTTTGCGCCGTAGACGACATGGAAGTTGGTGACGATGAGGCCGGATTCATCCCAGACAAAACCGGTACCGCTGCCACGCGGAATCTCCATCACGTTCAGCGAAAAACGCTGCCGGCGAAGCTGCGTATTTGTGACAAACACCACTGATGGGCTGACCGCATCAAACACTTCGATGTTGTTCTGCTCATCCGCGGTCAGCTCGGAAAAGTCCGAGACGGGGGAGATAGCAGTATCGCTGACCTGCTCCATCGCATCATCTTCACTCGTGGCGAGTGTGACAAGCGTGGCGGACAGTGCGGCCGCTATCAGTGCAGCAAAGAAGACCTTCATGAACCGGTTCTCATTGACGGCGCATCAACGTGTTGAAGGTACCGTACGGTTCACGACGATACCGCTTTCGATGAAATTGTTCAGGTCGTACAGGTCATCCGGGTTCAACGTGCCAACGGCCTGCTTGAGGCGCAGTGTGTCCAGTACATACTGGTACCTTGCGCTGGCGTACTGGAACTGTGACAGGTACAGGCGTTGCTGCGCCTGCAGTACGTCAACGATGTTACGTGTACCTACCTCGTAGCCGGTCTGGGTCGCATCAAGGGCGCTCTGCGATGATTCAATACCACGCAGTCTTGCGCGAACCCTGGCGACGTCTGTGTTAACAGCAACAAAAAGGTTTCGCGTTGCTTCAACGATCTGTCTTTGAATGAGGTCAAGAGACTTCTGTGCGGCCTCAAGGTCGTGAACGGCCTGGCGAACACCTGAACGGACGGCGCCGCCCTGGTAGATAGGCACATTCATGTTCAGTGTCATGGCGCGCTGGTCAATCTTGTTGCCGAGAAAGCTGATGCCGCCAGATACGTTGTGGGTGTAGGTCACTTCTGCATCGATGGTGGGGTAGTGGCCAGATTTTGCAATCTGCAGCTGGCGTTCCGCTGATCTGAGTCGCTCTTTTGCTGCGATGATCTCGTAGTTGTTTTCGAGCGCGGTGTTTACCCACTCGTTTTCGTCCTGGGGTTCCGGGTTTTTAACCGGGAATGTATCCGTCAGGCCCTGGATCTGCTCAAGGGGTTGGCCGGTCAGTCGCAGCAGCGGTTCAAAGCTGGTCGACTGTGCACCTTCTGCCTCGATCACGTTAACGGTCGATGAGTCGTAGGCAGCCTGGGATTCGAGTACATCGGTAATCGCAACAAGTCCGACGTCAAAACGCTGTTGCACCTGCTCGAGCTGACGGTAAACAGCATCACGTTCCGCGTTGGATGAAATCAGCAGCGACTCGCGCTCCAGGATGGCGAAATAGCTTTCTGCAACGCGAACAATCAGGCTCTGCTGTTCTGCGGCAAACGCTGCTACGGCTTCTGCCTTGATGTTTTTGGCCTGCTGGAAGCGGAACCAGTTTTCCAACCTGAAGATTGGCTGCCTGAGCGCTGCCTGCCACAGGTGATCGTTATAACGGTCGGTAGGAAACGACTCAGACACGAACACGCGGCGGTTGTCCGAGGTCGTGCCAAACACGCTGACATTAGGCAGCAGTCCAGCCCGGCTCTGGGTCACGATTTCGCTGCGGGACAGGAACTGCGCCTGGGCCGCGCCCAGCTGCGGGTCGTTTTCCACCGCCATATCGTAAATTTCAGTCAGATTGGAGGCACCGGCCTGGTTTGCCAGGCTTAAGCTGAACAGGGCGGCTAGCGTGAATTTGGTGAATCTGGATACTGCGGAAGGATACTTTACTTTAAAAATCATAACGTTACGTCCATGGCGACAGGCCGGCTCGCGTGGCCTGGATGTGAGCCCAAATCGATACACAATCGCGTGTCAGGGCCGCGTAGCATAGCCGATAGGCCCCGTGCCATGGAAGTCTTTGTACGACAGCAAGTTAAGCTGATGAGTTAAGCTGAAATCTCAGGCGCTGGGAATTCGCCCAGTTTCTCCTCAAGCCAGGCTGCCATCGCCAGGCACTGATCCTCCCTGAACGGCCGTGCCAGTATCTGGATACCTACTGGCAGCCCCGATTCATCGGTGCCGGCTCGTATGACGACCCCGGGCCAGCCGCAGAGGTTGTAGGTTGTGGTGTACGTATAGGCGCTCAAATCCTCTGTTGCACCCAGCGGGATGGCGGTATGTGCATTAACCGGTGTAATCAGCAGGTCAAATTCGTCGAAGTAGCTGAGCATTGAACTCTGGAAGTTGTGCCAGAGATTAATTGACTGGGCGAATTCCGGGCCGGTCAGCGGTGCGCCGCGACCGTCGATGCTGGCCTGCAGGCGTGGTGATACCCTGGTGGTGCGTGAATCCTCCACCAGCATGTCGATCATCTCGCCGTTGTCGGCGCCGAATACCCGGCTGAAGATAAAGCCGGTCATTTCGACGCCGCTTGGTCGTGCTTCGACAGGCGCCCTGAGTTCGTCACCGATCAGTGCCATCACACTCTCGATGGTGCTCACGATTGCTTCATCTGGCGCACAGATGCCGTTGTCCGAGTAATAGCCAACCTTAAGGCTCGCCACGTTGACCGCGTAGGGGTCGAGCCACGGTGCCAACACGGCATGTGGGTCAATGTTATCCGGGCCCTGCATGATCTCCAGCAGGTAAATCAGGTCATCTACCTTTCTTGCCATTGGGCCGGGTTGTGACAGTGGTGCCAACAGACCTGTTGAGGGGAGGGCATTGCCGGTGCAGGGTATCCTGCCGGTAGTTGGCTTGATGCCGCAGATACCTGAAAAGTGGCTCGGCAACCTGATGCTGCCGCCGGTATCCGTACCCACATCAAAAGGTGATGCATTTGCTGCGATAATTGCCGCGGCGCCGCCGCTGCTGCCACCGGGAGTCCGGGTTGTGTCGAAAGGGTTCTTCGTTTCACCAAACAGCAGGTTGTCCGTCTGGAACGACAGTGTAAATTCAGGCGTATTGGTTTTTCCCAGCAGGATCGCCCCGGCGTCGCGCAGCCGGCCTACTGCAGTGGCATCTTTGCCAGGCCGGAATGTTTCCCGCCCGGTGGTGCCCCACGTGGTCACCGTGTCGAAGGTATCGAGGCTATCCTTGATGGTCATCGGTATACCGAAAAGCGGGCCCGGTGACTCGCCACCGTTGAGTGCGATGTCGGCCCGCTCCGCATACTTGAGGGCAAGCTCGGACCCGTCGGTGACCACCGCATTGAGGTCACCATTGACCTTTTCGATGCGCTGCAGGAATCCCTCGGTCAATGCCTTGGCTGTCGTCTTGCCGGTGCTGACGGCGGCCGCCATCTCCCGGATCGGTAAATCCATAATCTCATCCATGCGTGGCAGTATCGCATACCTCGAATGGGTTTTAATAAAGGCGGTATCAACCGATGACCTGAAGGTTTTTACCTTCCGTCGCCAGGCTTTGTAATGGGCGATTGAAAAGGCGAGAATCCAGGTAAAGGATTTCCCCCGGCGAATATGGATAACGCGATTTACGGGCTGGGTGCTGGCGCTTTATTGTGCCTGGTATTCACTGGGCTCGTGCTCATTCATCTGCACTATTTCCGTAAAACTTCAGCTTCACACCTGAAGTTTTCAGCGGCGGCGATGGCAGCACAAATGGTTGTGGTGTTGTCCTACGCTGCATCAAATTACCTGCCCGAAGCCGTATTACCCTGGTCGATGACCTGGCTTGCCGAACTGGTCAGCGCCGTCATGATTTTCGCAGCCGCCTGTCATATCGCCGGTCACAAGGTACCGATTCCGCTGGTAGTGGCCGCCCTCATTACTGGCCTTGTCCCAAGCCTGCTGTTTGCGGTAATGGCCGAAGCACCTCCGCCGGTGACCACCACTTTTATCGCGATGTCGGCAGCTGCCGCTTTGCCACCCGGCCTGCTTATCGTCTATTCGCTTGTCATGATGATGGCGTTGATTCGTGATTCGGTTGCATTGATGGGACTTGCAGCGCTTACCATGCTGCATGTGTGCGCACGGATATTCCTGCCGATGCTCGGTATTGACCAGCTGGTGACCCAGGTGACGTTATCGACCCTTTATGTACTTGTCGGGGTTATGTTGCTGGCAGTGGCGATTGAAGAGCTATTGAGTCGGGTGTCCGCATCAGATCGCGAGGTGATGCGTCTTGAGCAGGACCGTAAACGGCTCTCGTTACAGTTTGAACAGACCGATCGCCTGGGTGGCCTCGGCGTCATGGCGGGCAGCATTGCGCACGATCTCAATAGCATGCTGACCAGCATCCTGGGTTATGCCGGATTGGTGTTGCGCAAGCTGCCAGAGGATGCAGAGGCACGAGACGAGCTTTTCATGGTGATGTCCGGCGCCCGCCAGGCACAGGACCTGACCTCTCGAATCCTGTCATCAAGCGGGCGCGGGGCAATGGATTTTGCGGGTCTTGACCTGGCCCGGGTAACAGACGAAATGTCGGCAACCATCGACGCCGTGGTACCGCGACATATATCAATTACACGCGCGGTTGCGAGGAATCTGCCGGTTGTAAAAGGCGATAAGGCGATGCTTGGCCAGGCGCTGCTTCAGCTTATCTCGAACGCTGTAGAACGGATTGAATCCGCCGGTCTGCCAAGCGCGGTACTAGAGATTCGTACTGGTATCACAGACCTTACAACCCGAGACGTCTCGCTCGGTGTCTTCTCGGAGCAGGATTACGAGGCGGGCACCTATGTTTACATGGGTGTAAAAGACACCGCCGGAGATGTTGATGAACGGGCGTTTGAAAAGATGCTCGATCCGTTTGCTTCACTCTCCGGCATTATCCGGCAACATCGCGGCTTTGTTCGTGTGGAGTCCGGCGGTGATATCGCTGGTGTCACTATCGGCATCTATTTTCCTGTGATGGCGTTCAGTGATCCGGATGTTTCAGGTGGTGAAAGCGAATCCAGCGGTGACGAGAGTGCACCGTGGGTGCTGCTCGCAGATGACGATGTGCGCATCAGCGGCTTGATCGAACATATCCTTGCCGCTGAGGGTTACAACGTCGATACGGTTGCAGATGGTGCAGCAGCGATCGACAAGGTGAAGCTCGATGGGCATCGCTACAGTCTCTTTCTGCTCGACTGCACGATGCCCAAAGTATCTGGTCCGGAGGTGCTGCGCGCCGTGCGGGAACGGCGCGGTTCAGTGCCGGTGCTCTTGATGAGCGGTTATCACCAGGAACAGGTGATGAACGACATCAGTAGGGACGACTTTGCAGATTTTCTGCACAAGCCGTTCTCTGTGGATCAGATTCTTCTTTCTGTGCGTCAGCTTGTCTCGAGATCAGGCCTTTACGAGCGAAAAACTGAGTGATTCATCGTCAAACTCAAACGAGAAATCACCGCTGTCACTGACCTGCTCCCATGCCGTCGCCAGTGTCTCACCCTGGATGTAGTCGCGGTGTATATCCATGGCAGCAGCCAGGCGATCACTTGCTGTAAATGACAACGAAACCCTGTCCGACACGTTAAAGCCTGCATCTTTGCGTGACTTCTGGATGCGGTTAACAACCTCGCGAGCAAGACCCTCCTGGATGAGTTCATCATTCAGCGCACAGTCGAGATCAATCGAGATAAACCTGTCTGAAACAGCATTGGTACCCTCGAGTGCTTCTCGGAACACAAGGATGTCCTCTTCGCCAAAACGTTCTCCCTCGAGCATGAGTTCACCCTGTTCCTGGTAGGACTCGATGGTGGCACTGTCGAGGGACTCGATCAGCGTCTTGAACGATTTAAAAGTTTTGCCGAAGCGTTTACCCAGCACCGGTGAATTCGGCTTTGCGTACAGGTGAATGTACTGCTGCTCATCGGTTTCGTAGCTGACGTTTTTGACATTCAACTCCGCCTGCAGGTAGTCCTCCAGCCGCGCGATCTCGTCTAGTAGCGCCTGGTCGCGATGGATCACGGTCAGGCCTGCAAGCGGGTACTTGGTTTTCACCTTTTCCTGGTTTCGCTTCTGGCGGCCGAGCAGGATGATGTGCTGCATCCTTGTAACCGCCTGCTCCAGCAACGGCTTGATGCGCTGCTCGTTGGCCTCGGGATAGGTGCCGTGGTGAACAGACGTTTTCTCATGGCCAGCAAGCTCTCCGAGGGCACCATAAATGGTCTCCGACAGGAAAGGCGCAAACGGTGCCATGGACAGGCTGAGTTCCCTTAAGGTTTCGTACAGTGTCTGGTACGCACCGGCCTTGTCGTCGGACATTCCATCAGCCCAGAAGCGGCTCCGGTTGAGTCGGATATACCAGTTGGTGAGATCCTCGATGAAATCGAACAGCGCTGGCACCACGTTGTACAGGCGATAACCTTCCATCTCGGTGGCGATATTGGCTTTGAGTGATTCCAGTCGTGACAGGATCCACTGGTCCATGATGTTGTCAGAATGGGTCGGCCCGCTATCCGGTTTCCAGCCATCAATCTCTGCATAGGTGTGCAGGAACTTGAATGCATTCAGCCAGGGCAACAGTGCGCGGCGGACCATATCCTTCACGCCACTGTCAGCAAATCGCTGTTCTTCTGCTTTCACCAGGCCCGAGTTGATCAGGTACAGTCTCAGCGCATCTGCGCCGTAAGTTTCCATCAATTCGTCAGGCGGCGAGTAATTCCGCAGGCTCTTAGACATCTTCTTGCCGTCTTCGGCCATCACGATGCCGTTCACGATCACGTTCTTGAATGGATGGGTACCAAACAGAGCGGTGCCGAGAACAATCAGTGTATAGAACCAGCCTCGTGTCTGATCGAGTCCCTCAGCGATGAACTCCGCTGGAAAACCTCGCTCGAACATCGACTGGTTTTCAAACGGATAGTGCAATTGGGCGTAGGGCATCGAGCCGGATTCAAACCAGCAATCCAGCACTTCTTCGATGCGCCGATAAGTGCCTGCTTCACCTTCGAGGCTGAAGCTCAGGTCGTCGACAAACTCCCGGTGCAGATCATCAAGGAAAACGCCGGTCAGCGATTTCAGCTCCTCGCGAGAACCGATGCAGACGATATTGCCGGTCTCATCATTGATCCAGATTGGCAGCGGTGTACCCCAGTAGCGGTTGCGCGAGATAGCCCAGTCGATGGCACCTTCCAGCCAGTTACCCATGCGTCCGTTCTTGATGTGACCCGGCACCCAGTTGAT
This sequence comes from Pseudomonadales bacterium, assembly GCA_963921285.3. Taxonomy (GTDB): domain Bacteria; phylum Pseudomonadota; class Gammaproteobacteria; order Pseudomonadales; family Azotimanducaceae; genus UBA9659. Next base: position 1,037,131 of record CAWUFD020000015.1, on the reverse strand, counting down.
GCCCGCATTGGATGCAATCAGGTCGTCGCGCATCTGCTCAACCTTCACATACCAGGAATCGATGGTGCGGTAGATGATCGGTGTGTCGCTGCGCGGGCAGAACGGGTAGCTGTGCACGATCACATCCTGGACATACAGGCTGCCGTTGTCCTTGAGTGTGCGGATGATGTGTTTATCGGCTTCCTTGACGTGCAGACCGGCAAAATCCGTGACCTCGCTGGTGAACTTACCCGCCATATCAACCGGGCAGACGCTGGCCGAGATACCGGCTGCTTTCAGGATGCGGAAGTCGTCTTCACCAAAGGCAGGGGCCTGATGTACTACACCGGTACCGCTTTCCGTAGAAACGTAATCGTCTTCCAGCACAACAAACGCGCCTTCGTCGGCGAAACCCGCAAAGTAATCGAACAGCGGCTCATAGGTTGCGCCCACCAGCGTCTCGCCTTTATACCGATCCTTTACAACCAGGTTCTTGCCTTTGCCGATCGCCTCAAGGCGATCTTCAGCGAGAATCACGTGCGCGCCAAGGTCCTCGTCCATCACCTCGACATAGTCGATGTCGGCTCCAACACACAGTGCAAGGTTGGAAGGCAGAGTCCACGGGGTAGTTGTCCAGGCAGCGATGTATGCGTCCCGGTTTTTTAACTTGAACAGCACTGTAACGACGGGGTCCTGCACGTCCTGATAGTTTGATCCCGCCTCGAAATTGGACAGCACGGTGCCGAGTTCGGTGGAAAAAGGTACAACCTTCTCACCGCGATAGATCAGGTCCTTTTCCCACAGCTGTTTAACAACCCACCAGACGGACTCCATGTACCAGGGTTCCATGGTCTTGTAGTCGTTCTCAAAATCCACCCAGCGACCGATACGGTTGATGGTTTTCTGCCACTCGGCGGTATATCGCTGCACGATCTTGCGGCACTCGTCGTTGTAGCCTTTAACGCCCAGTTTCTCGACGGCCTCCTGGGATGACATGCCGAGGCTTTTGTCGATTTCGTGCTCGATGGGCAGTCCGTGGCAATCCCAGCCGAAACGGCGCTGCACGTAACGTCCTTTCATGGTCCAGTAGCGTGGCACGGCGTCCTTCAGGATCGAGCCAACGAGGTGGCCGTGGTGGGGCAGCCCGGTGGCGAAAGGCGGGCCGTCATAAAAGATATAGGGCTCCGCGTTCTCTGTTCGCTGCAGGGATTCCTGAAAAACATTGCCTTCGTCCCAATAGGAAAGCACGTCGTGCTCTGCGTCGACGAATGAAAAGTCGTCGCTGGTGGGATCTACTTTGCTGCTCATGGGGCTGCTCCTACGAAAGTCCCTTTAATACTTATGGCTATTTGTTAAGTGACGCTTGTCGAAAATTGTCCAAAAAAAAACCCGCCGGTTGGCGGGTTTTTTTTGATGCTGTACAGGCATCAACCCACCATTCGGTACCGAATAATGTCGATAATTATGATGATGAGGCTGATTGCTCGGGTGTTCATGGCGCACAAGCATAGATCATCGGTTAGTGATGTCAAGGTCATGGCCGCTGTTCCTGGACGCCGGTAACGCTGCCACGTGAGTTAATTTTCTCGAGTATCTGTGCCACGAGGCTCTCGATGCGGAACGTGTGGTACCAGTCCGGCGTGTTTTCGTGCTCGATGACGCTGGTGCCAACCAGGTTGAACGTCCAGCCCTCTTCGAGTGATCTTTCGTGTATCTCTGTCAGCCTCTGCCAGGCGGGTCCTGTAAAAAGCGGATGTACACAGGCGAGATTGATGTTGCGGGCGCCCTGGGTTTTCAGCTCGTTAATCGCAGATACCACACTGCCCGCGGTATCAATGATGTCGTCAACCAGCAGAACATCCCTGCCATCCACCTCACCGATCAGGGTGGAGCGGAACACCTGGTTTGGCTTGGAGTAGTCGCGTTCCTTGGAAAGCGCCGCAAGGTCTGCCGAAAGCTCCTCCGCGTAATGTCGTGCGCGTTCCAGGTAACCCACGTCCGGTGATACGACAACATCGCCGGTCAGATTCTGCTCTCGCAGCCAGCCAACCAGGTGGCGGGTCAGGAAAACGTTTTCAAGGTGGGTGACCGATGGGTTGAACATCCCGGCGATGGAGTCGTTGTGAATCTCCACGGTCATCACCCGGTCTGCGCCAGCGCCCTGTAACATGCGGGCAAAAAGTCCGGCGCTGATTCCCTCGCGGGTTCTACCCTTGCGTTTGTCCTGCCTCGCGCTCGGATAGTAAGGCAGCACGGCGGTAATGTACTGGGCGTCTGAGAGCGCGGCAGCCTCCACGGCATGCAGCAGCATGATGAAGCGATCATAAATGCTCAGTTCATCCTGGGGGCCGGCGGCAGACTGGAAGATGTAAAGATCATGGCCACGCACATTGGCACCAATCTCGAATTTTCCCTCGCCACAGGCGAACCAGGTTTCCTCACTCGGTAAAAGGTCCATACCCATGTGTCCGGCAACGGCAGCGGCAAAGTTGCGTCCGGATTCGCAGGCCATGAGGGCAATCGGTGCGCGCGAGTTGGTGGTTCTTGTTGTTCGTTCCCGTGACATTAGGTTAGCTCACCTTCAAGTTGGTTAATGGTCCTGATCATCAGGTCGTGTTCGACGCCGCGCACCCGCGCGGCGAGAGTGTCGATGGTATCACCTGGTTCAACTGCTACCTCAGCCTGGGAGATGATCGCCCCGGTATCGTAGTCACCGCTCACGTAGTGCACGGTAGCACCTGAACGTGTATCACCAGCAGCGAGGACCGCGGCGTGTACCCGTCCACCATACATGCCTTTACCGCCATGGGCAGGCAGCAACGAGGGATGTACGTTGATGATGCGCCCCTCGTATCGGGCGAGCATACGCGGGCCGAGTCTTTTCATGTAACCCGCCAGCACCACAAGATCCGTTTGCGCTGTTTCAAGTGCAGTGGTCATCGCGATATCAAGGTCATCCGGCTCGGGATGGGTTTTGTTGGAAAGGTGTTGAAACGCGATATCGGCGGTTGCTGCGCGGGCCACGACGGGCGCCTTTGAATTGTTGCTGATGAGCAGCACAATTTCAGCATTCAAGGTGCCTTGTCTGCAGGCATCTGCAACCGCCTGGAAGTTCGTCCCCTGGTGAGACGCAAGCACCGCAAGTTTCAACACGGTAGTCAGTTATCCCCTGCTGGTGTGAACTGGTCACGCAACACGTTTTTCTGCACCTTGCCCATGGTATTTCTCGGCAGCGCATCCACGAAGTAGACCCACTTGGGCACCTTGAAGTTAGCAACCTTTATTTTTAGCTCGCTGATGAGTTCTGCTTCCTCAAGTGTCACATCGCCCGAGGGCACGATCACCGCGCAAACACCTTCACCAAAGTCGGGGTGGGGCAGACCAATCACCGCCGACTCCAGCACGCCGGGCATACGGTCGATGATTCCCTCCAGTTCTTTCGGGTAGACGTTCAATCCGCCGGAGATGATGAGGTCCTTGCCCCGGCCGACGATCGATACGTAGCCGTCATCATCGCAGCTTGCCATGTCACCGGTGCGAAAATAGCCCTCAGCGTCAAACTCTTCCGCCGTCTTCTCGGGCATCTGCCAGTAGCCTTTGAACACGTTTTTACCGCGAACCTTAAGGTAGCCTGTTTCACCCGACGGGACCGGTGCGTCGTTCTCGTCAACAATCTGGGTCTCGACCCCTGGCAGTGGCGGCCCAACTGTGCCGGGTTTCCGCTCGCCATCCAGCGGGTTACTGGTGTTCATGCCGGTTTCGGTCATGCCGTAACGCTCGACAATCTCGTGGCCGGTTGCCTCGTGGAATGCGGTAAAGGTCTGGGGCAGGAGCGGCGCCGAGCCAGCCGTGAAGAGCCGCATATTGCCGCAGGTCTCGGGTGTCAGATCGCCTGTGGCCAGCAGGCGCACATAGTTTGTAGGCACACCCATGTACACGGTTGCACGCGGCAGGTTCTCAATTACCTTGGCCGGGTCAAAACCGCTCAAAAAGATCATGGGTGACGCGTTCAGCACAGCCAGGTGAGTTGCAACGAAGAGTCCGTGAATATGGAAGATCGGCAGTGCATGCAGGAGTACATCGCCCGCTTGCCATTGCCACGCATCGAGTAGCGTCAGGCCATTACTCGCAAGATTGTCGTGGGTAATCATGGCGCCTTTTGGCCGTCCGGTGGTGCCGGATGTGTACAGGATCACTGCAGGATCATCACCGTCGACTTCAGCGGTGTATGGCGTGACTGGCTGGGTCGGCAGCTGATCGACCAGGGTGCCCGTACCCTCGGCGGACAGGGAAAACACGCGAGCGTCGCTTGCCGACTCAAAAAAGCCGGTACGGGTGTCTTCTGCAACGATGACGCTGGGAGAGGCGTTGCCAATGAAGTAGGTGAGCTCGTCCTCGGTATAGGCCGTATTAAGTGGCAGGTAGATTGCACCGGCACGCAGGCATCCAAAATACAGGAAAAGATTCTGGGGAGATTTCTGCACCTGCACCATGACACGGTCACCGGGTGCTACGCCTGCCTGTTTCAGCAGGTGTGCGTACCGCGCAGACTCTTCACGCAGGTCAGCGTAGGTGTAAAGTGGCTCTCCGTTAGGGGACAGGATAAAGCTGTTGCCGTGGCGGGAGCAATCTTCAAATAGCGTATAGACATTGCTCATGCGCGAATTGTACTAAAAGCGCCTCTGGTATACTCACGCGCCGCGCTCGTCGGGCCAGGAAAAAGATGAAACTGAACTTGTTGTTAACTCTCATATTGCTACTCAGCGTCACAGGCAAGGCGTCTGCTGAGGTGATCATTGACGCCTGGGCAAGGGCGACACCACCTGGCGGTGGATCAGGAGCAATTTATGGGAAGTTCGAAAATACTGGCGACGAAACGGTCGAACTGCGCAGCGTTTCGATGGAAAACGCAGGACATGTCATGATCCATGAAACGTACATGGACGATGGCATGATGCGGATGCGCCACAGTGATATCCGGCTTGCACCAGGCGAGTCCGCGGTGCTGGAGCCAGGTGGCATTCACATTATGCTGATGGGGCTGAAAGCACCGCTCATATCCGGGTGCACTTATACATTTGCTGCCGAGTGGGATAACGGTGAGCGACGCGAACACAGGTTTGTTGTAGGTGGGCTGGGCCAGATGACCCGTCCTGATGACGCCGAACTGCAGGCTGACAACGAGACATGTCCGCAGAACTGAAACAACGCCTCGAACTCGGCATGCAGCACCAGCTAAAAAACCAGCTGGACGCAGCAGCAGCTGTTTACAGGGAGATTCTTGCAGAACAGCCGGACCAGCCTGATGCCAACCACCTGCTCGGGCTGGTTTACTCGGAACTCGAAGACGATGTAGAAGCGGTTCGCCTGATGGAGCGGGCGCTGGACCTTTATCCGAGCGCGCCACATTTTCATCATAATATTGCCGGTGTGTATCGCCGGATTGGCCGTCTCGAGGACGCTGAAAGAGAGTTCCGCGCTGCTATCGACCTGAAGCCGGATTACGGTGAGGCGTACCAGGGGCTTGCTGAAATGGTGAAATTCTCCGCTGACGATCCCCTGGTTGAGCGCGTCACCGGCATGATCGAGAGCGGTGGGCTCGAAAACAGGACGCTCAGCTACTTCAACTTTGCGGCTGGCAAGATCTTTGACGATATCGGGCAATTTCGCCGGGCGTTCCAGTACTACCTGGAAGGCAACAGGCTGGCGGACAGAAAGTTCAGCTCTGCCGACTTCAGGCAACAGATAAAAGACACACTATACGCGTACAGCCCATCATCGCTGCGGCGCTGGCAGGGTGCTGGTAGTGACAGCCGGGTGCCGACTTTTATTGTTGGTATGCCACGCTCCGGGACAACCCTGGTGGAACAGATCCTCGCGAGTCACTCCGGCGTGTTTGGCGCGGGCGAGCTGAATGACATGAAATTCATCGTGCGCCGCGCGGGGCAGTTGTCACTCGCCAAGCAGGCCTACCCCAACTGTATCCCGCAGTTGCAGCGCATCAAGTATCGCCAGCTTGGTGAAACCTATCTTAAGAGGCTGGCCGGCCACACAGACGGTGGTGATTACCTTCGGGTCGTGGACAAACACCCGCTCAACTTCCAGTTTGTCGGTCTCATCCTCACCATGTTCCCGAACGCAAAGATTGTGCATACAGTGCGCAATCCCCTCGACACCTGTTTGTCCTGCTTTTTCCAGAACTTTACCAAGGGGCAGGACTATAGCTTCGATCTCACCACGCTGGCGCACTTCTACAACGACTACCACCGGCTGATGGAGCACTGGCAGTCGCTTTTCGGGGAGCGTATTCACACGATCAGTTATGACGACATGGTGAGCGACCAGGAGGCGACCACGCGGCGCCTGCTCGATTTTATGGAGCTCCCGTTTGAGGAGGCCTGCATCAACTTCCATGAAACCGACCGGAAGGTATCCACGGCGAGTTTCCTGCAGGTCAGGAAACCGCTCTACAACAGCAGCCGGCAGCGATGGGTAAACTACCGTCGGGAACTGGCGGAACTCGCTAATATTATTGGCGTCAGGATTGAACAGCCCGTGACAATTAGCGGACAAACATCAATACTGTCGTCTTCGTAAGACAACCAAAGTATTGGACAGGCAGACAAGGTAAATGACAGCGGTTACATGGGGAATACTGGCAGAGGCGGATACTGAGCTCGCCGGTTTCGGACAGGAGAGACTCGATGGCAAGGTGGCATATCTCGCGACCATTCGCGGCGATGGCCGGCCACGGGCACATCCCGTCACACCAGTAATCGGCAAGGGTCACCTGTACATCTTTGTTGAACCCAGTTCACCCAAGGCCCGTGATCTGGAGGTCAACGGCGACTACTGTCTGCATTGCGCAATGAACGACAGTTCCGGGTCCAGCGGCGAGTTCCAGATTACTGGCGTGGCCGTCAAGGTAAATGACCCGGCAATGCGCGAACTGGCTGAAAATCACTCAAGCTTCAGGCCATCTATCCGTCACCAGCTGTTTGAGCTGAACGTGGTCGAAGCTTTCTCTACATATTACCGGGGTGGCAGGCCGGTCAGACGACGCTGGCAAGTGGATAAGGCAGAAGCGGTCTGACCAGGGGCGCAGGCCCGGATTGATATATAGTGGCATCGAATTCCAAAGACCCGGCTGAGCTGCCGCTCAGCACCATCATCAACTACAACGTACCGGCAGTGGGTGTCGGGTTCATGTTCTTCCTGGTATCGCTTTACCTGATGAAGTTCTCCACTGACGTCCTGCTGATCGCGCCCGCAGCGATGGGTATTATTTTTGGGTTGTCGCGGATCTGGGATGCAATTACCGACCCGGTCGTGGGTTACCTCTCCGACAGGACCAACCTGAAGTCAGGCCGCCGCAGGCCCTGGATGCTCGGTTGTATCCCCTTTGTCTGCGGCACCTTTTACATGATGTGGAACCCATCCGAAGCGCTCAGCCAGGAAGGCAGCATCATCTGGATGGCGATTGCCGTCATGCTGTTCTACACGGCGATGACAGCGTTTACGGTGCCGCATACCTCGCTTGGCGCAGAGCTATCCACCGGGCACCACGAACGCACCAAGGTTTTTGGCCTTCGCCATATGTCGTTCAACTCGGGTTCTCTGCTGGCACTGATTGCCATGCATCAACTGATCATTGCGGACGATCCGCGCCAGGTGGCTTTTTATATCACCCTGATTGTTGGTACCGCGACGGCGATCCTGATCGTGTGGATGTTCTTTAACACAAAGGAGCGGCCAGAATACCAGGGACGAGGCGAAACCAATGTGCTGCAGGCCTTCTCGGATGTGGTGAAGAACAAGTATGCGTTGTTGTTGCTGGTAGTCTTTTTTATCGAGAATATCGGCGGTGCCACTATCGGTATTCTGACGCCCTACATTGCCGAATACGTGGTCGGCACTCCTGAAAAAACGGTCATCTACATCCTGCTCTACCTCATCCCTTCAGTTTTCTCTGTGCCACTCTGGCTGCCGCTGTCGAGGAAGATTGGCAAGAAGAACATGTGGCTGTTCTCCATGCTGGTGACCGGGTTTGGATTTGGTGGGATGTTTTTCCTGCAGGAAGGCTCGGACATCCTGATCTCCGTGCTGGCGATTATCTGCGGGCTTGGCGCTGGCAGCGGCGCGGTGGTGGCACCCTCTATCCAGGCGGATATTATTGATTACGATGAATACAAGTCGGGTAAACGCAAAGAAGGTGCCTACTTTGCAACCTGGAACTTCGTATACAAGAGCGCAACTGGCATCACCCTGATGTTAACGGGTTTCGTTCTGTCCAGTGCCGGCTTTATGCCGAATGTTGAGCAGACTGAATCAACCAAACTTGCCCTGCTGACCCTTTATGCAATTTTCCCGCTGGTCTGCTACGTTGTGGGTGCATTGATCTTCACCCGCTTCAGTTTGACTGAGGCAGCCCACAAGGAAATCCGCGAGGTGCTCGACCGGGGTGAGTATTCAGGTGGGAAACTGGGGGAAGCGTAAACTTTAATCCCGTAACAGGAGCAGGGTATGGACGGTGTACATGATCTTGGCGGCAAACCCGGATTTGGCGAGGTTGAGCGTGAAGACAACGAACCTGTGTTCCATGCCCGCTGGGAAGCACGTGTTCGTACGATGGTACCAGCAGTGGCGATGGCGGGTGGTTTTTACAACACGGACCAGTTCCGCCACGCAATAGAACGAATCAACCCCGAAGCCTACCTTAACCATGGTTACTATGGCCGATGGCTGGGTGGTCTTGAAAACCTCCTTACGGAACGTGACATCCTTTCAACCGGTGAAATCAACAAACGTGTTGAGGCCATGGGTGGCGACCTGTCTGACCTGATTGCAGCGCAGCCGAATCCGCAACCGGACCCTATCGGTGACATCCCTCGGACATCACATGCAGGCAGGCACATCGAAAATGCACCTGCATTCAAGGTGGGTGATGAGGTGATCACCACAACCGAGGTGGTTGCAGGACACACGCGCCTGCCAGGTTATGCGCGGGGTAAAACCGGTGAGGTTGTCACGCATCATGATGGCTGGGTTTATCCTGATACCAACGCCCATGGTAAAGGGGAGCAACCGACCCATCTGTACACCGTGCGATTCAGGAGCACTGACCTGTTCGGGCAGGATGCCGAGGTGTTTGATTTGCACCTGGACCTGTTTGAGCCATACCTGCTTCCTGTAACCAGAGGAGTGAAGTGATGAGCGGCGATGATCACAGCCACGACCACGAACAGGAAGTCAGTCCGCAGGCTATCCGCGCGGAAGCGATAGAGTCTCTGCTGATAGAAAAGGGCCTGCTGCAGGCTGAGGCGGTTGACCAGGTAATAGAACAATTTAATGACAGGGTTGGCCCGATGAATGGTGCACGCCTCGTTGCAAAGGCGTGGAAGGATCCTTCTTTTAAAGCGACCCTGATGCAGGACGCGACCAGTATTATCGACGCAATGGGCTTTGAAGGCGGCCAGGTCGACAAGCTGGTGGTGGTTGAGAATGAAGACAAGGTTCACAACGCGGTAGTCTGTACGCTCTGCTCGTGTTACCCCTGGGCAGTGCTCGGGTTGCCACCCAAGTGGTACAAGGACCCCGCCTATCGCTCCAGAATCGTGAAGGAACCTCGCAAGGTACTGAACGAAATGGGCGTTTCGCTCGCCGGTGATGTTGATATCCGCATCTGGGATTCCAGTGCAGAAATCAGGTACATGGTGCTGCCACAGCAACCAGCGGGTACTGAAGATCTTGATGAAGAAGCGCTGGCTGAACTTGTCACGCGCGATTCAATGATCGGCGTTGAGCTCCTGTGAACTGGTCGGTGCGTTACAGAAAGCAGAGAGAGCAGCACAGAGAGCAGCATAGGGAACTGCGATGAATCTCGACGGAGAACTTTCCCCGCCCATGGCGAATGGCGAAGTGGTCTTTGAAGCGCCGTGGCAAAGCAGGGTGTTCGGCATGGCCCAGGCACTATGTGAAGCTGGTTGTTATGACTGGGATGAATTCAGGGTGAAGCTGATTGCCGAAATTGGTGCACATGATGCAGCCCGAACCAGTGACGACACCTATCATTATTTTGAGCACTTCCAGGCAGCGCTGCAGGCGCTGCTCGTCGAGAAAGGCATGTTGTCAGGCGATGAAATCGCTACACGTTTCAACCAGCTTGAATCGAGACCTCACGGCCACGATCACTAGGCGACTGTCCAGGCGGGTTAGTAGAAAGCCTCGCTGACCCTCTTTTCCAGCAACACAAACGGCACCGGACCCAGTGCCACAATCGCCTGGTGCAGACGATCCCTCGTGCAACCCGGCTTGCTCTCACAGATAACAGCAATTTCATCCATGCGCGTGCTGCCTGCATAGGCTGCCAGGTAATAACCCGGTCTTGATTGTATTTCTCGCAGGTGAAGCTTGAGGCGCGCTTCGCTGTAACCACGATTCTGCTTCAGGTATTCAAGCGCCTGCTTGGGTTGCCAGACGCCGGTGTGAACATTCAGATCTGCCATCGCAAGTGACACCTGCAGGCGAAGGAACGTGAACATATATGCCTGTATGTCGCTGTCTTCGCCTGCCAGGGCCTCGGCGATAAAGCCGGTGATGTAAAGCGCCCAGCCCAGGGTGTACCCCGGGAGATGCAGGAACTGCTGGACGCTGCCCTCGTCCACACCAGCGTGCAGACTGTGCAGGCCGGGGAATCCATAAAAAGCGGTCAGCCCGTCCAGCTCAAAATAGGGCAGCGTGCGCGTGTCGGTGAGGTTGATGTTGAGCTCACCAGTCGCAGGCTCGTAGTCGAACAGGTACGACACGCTGTCGTCCTCGAGGCCGGCAATCGAAAATGTTGATTCATCGTAACGGGTCAGGCTGTCATACCAGCGAAACTGACCCTGGATGAAGGCATCGGAGAGCGTATCCATATAGGTCTGGCGACCATCATGGGTATCCGCAGGATAGCTGCCTGTATCACCCGGGTCTGCTGCGGACAGCACCGTATCGAGTTCTGCCAGTCTGGCCTCAATACTCGTGGTGAGATCTAGTGCAGTCAGGTTGAGATGGGTCAGTCTTTCAACCGTCTGCCCGAAGTGGTTTTCATTGCGGCGGGCCTGTTCGTTTTCGAGGATGAAACCGAGTATCTGCCGGGCCCGTCGATTTGAGTCAGTGAGCAGGGAGTCATTCACATCCTCATTCAGTTGTGTGTGTAGCTGTGTCAGTTTGACGAGCGGCATGGCACCTTCAACGCTGAGAAGAGCTACCGCGTCGGCCAGTAATGTTGATGCAATGGCGTTCTCCATTCGCATTGCCGTGCTGCCGCGGCTCGCATCTGTCACCACAACGCCAGGTGCGGATTCGTTACCCGATGGTAGCCAGCTGCATCCGCTGAGCATCGCCAGCAGACTAATGGAAAGTACAAACAGACGGGGCGTCATGTCAGTGATTCGCGGATGGCTTGGGATAAATCTGTCAGTTGCCGCTGGGCAGATGCTGACGTCGACATTGCTGCCTCGAAGGCTTCCGGTCGTTGAGGCAGATTGATCAGGATATTAAGGTCGCTGGCGCGAAACACACTGACCAACAGATCAGCAGCAATCGCAACGTCACTGATCAGGTTTTTATTACCCCTGTCAGCGAGTTGCACGATGATGGGAAGCAGCTCGTTTGCGATGTTGATGAGCCGTCTTGGTACCTCCGCAGCTTCGAGAGCAGCGTTGGCTTGTTCTTCCGGTGAGCCATCTTTCCAGAATTTCATGACGTTCCTGAAGGCCGTGATGTCGTCATCTGCGAGCTGCTTGAAGTACTCGATGGTATCTTTGACCCCCGCAAGGTGGGCTTTCAGGTCTTCGCCGGAGAACTCGATAACCATCGCCATCAACGCAGCCGCTTCCGCGGCATTGATCGCAGCGAGGCTGCCACCACCGGGTGTTGATGACCTGCTGGCGAGGTCTCCAAGGAAATCGTCAATCGTCTGTGTGCTGATGCCTGTCATCGATGGAAGTTCTCGTACAACCGGATAGTGTTGCGCATACACATGGCTACCGTCATCGGGCCAACTCGGGGTACAAACAGCCGCACTTCTTCGGCCACGCGGTCATCAAAATTCTGGTCGCTGGAAAAATTCACGCACACAGCATCGCTGCGGATTTCTTCGGGTTTCACCAGTTCAAAATGATGACCGGGCACACCGGTGATCACGATGTCGGCATCCTTGAGGGCAGCTGCGCGGTCAATATCGGTTTCGAAGGCGACGGCGCGCTCGAAGCGTAGTGGTCCATTGACGTCAAAAGAAAACACCTCTGCACCATCGTTGCTCATCATCAGTGCAAGTGGTCTGCCGATCACCTCGCTGCGGTTAAATATTGCCACTCGCTTACCGGTGAGCGGTGGCGTACCTCGCGCGGCGTCACCATACTCGCCGAGTTCGGTCAGCAGTTTGACAATGGCGAGCGGGGTGCAAGGTAACAGCGCCTTTTTGGGGCCGTGATCTGTTTCAACGATACGGTCATTGGAAAACAATTTGCGGGTCCAGTACTGGCTACCCGCTTCGATGTCCTTGCGATAGTCAACCAGGTTGCGCAGGTAGTCGTCCTGCTGGTTATTAAACACGGGGAAGTAAATGAAAATACCGTGGACGTTTTCATCCCTGTTTGCTTCTTCAATGGCAGCTTCGAGCTCGAGTCTTTGCAACTGGTGCAGTTCATATTTGAAACCGGCATCGTTAAAGGTCTGCCGAGTGGTGCGTGCGTAGGCTATAGATGGTTTATCCGCGGTTGCAATAAAACCACGTATCGTCGGGGTTGCACCTGTTCTGGCGAGGGCGGCCTTTGATGCCTCGAGATACTTCTCGGCGATTGGGGCCGGGTCAACGGACATCATCGTCAGGTACCGCTGTCTGCATCGTAAGTATGTGCGGGTCTTGTAATGGCGCCGAGATAACCCTTGTGATGGCGAGCGTGGTAGTCGTTTTTCGTGAAGCCTTTCAACTCCATGAGGGTCAGTGCCAATGCATCACTGATTGCCAGCATGACCGCAATGGTGGCGCTGGGTGTGATCTTTAAGGGGCAGGGCTCTTCAATATCCGGGCCCATGTCGAGCACAAAATTGCTGAGGTCACGCAGCGGTGAGTCAACGTGCGACGTGATGCCGATCACCGTTTCTACGCCGAGGTTGTGAGCAATCTCGAGCATTTCCACAACCTCGTTGGATTTGCCGCTTGTCGAAAAAGCGATGATGCAGTCACCTTCGGACAGCATGCCAAGATCGCCGTGCCCCGCTTCAGCCGGGTGCACAAAAAACGCCGGTGTGCCGGTGGAGGACAGTGTTGCAGCGAATTTGTGGGCGATGTAGCCGGCTTTCCCTATACCCGTGGTAACAACCTTCCCTTTACAGTTGGCCAGCGTCGAAACAGCCTGTTCGAACTCGTCTGTGACGTTGATTGCTGCAACGGCCTTTGCCTCCTTGGCAATAACATCGGCCATGCGTTCTTTGATATTCATGGAAGCCTGTTGCGGACGCCATCGTCCCGCGGAAAAAGCGGTGATTATACAGGGTTGCCCGCTGCGTGTTGTTTGATCGCGCCTTCGATCCCACCAAGGATTGCCGGGTGGTACGTAAACAGGTGTCTCGCCTCGGGCCACCGCAGGAACTTCACCGAAGTGACATCCGGTTCATCGATCACCTGTTGCGGTGTCGAAGCATCAAGTTCGGCTAGAAACCAGTGGGTCTCACAGTCCACCAGGTGGCCATTCCAGCGAAACAGGTAGCGTGTCACGTAGTCTTCACTTGTGACCGTGACGCTGTAGCCGGTTTCTTCGAGTGCTTCACGCACAGCGGCCTCGGCTTCTGTTTCTCCTGCTTCGATACCGCCACCCGGCACCGACCAGAAACGGCGCAGGGTAATCGGGTCCTGCTGCTCAATCGAGAGCAGTTTTTTCTCGTGCAGGCAGATTATGCCGGTGCGGCGTCTGATGGCCATACCCTTAACCCAGGTGTTGTCGACAGTGCGCGGTTAAAGAACCGGTGCGGGCAGCACCTCCACGGTGCCGTCGGAAAAACTGACTATGCCAGTAGCATCCATGGAACCGGTAACTTCACCGCTGGATCGGAGTTCGCCGCCGATGACAGCACCTGCGTCAAGCTGCAGGTTCAGGTCGGTCACCATGTCTGTAATCTTGTTGGCGACGAGATCAGCAACGATAGTGCTTGAGCCCACGACACTCGTGTACATGTCTAGCTGGTTCTGCAACTGACCCATGAGCGAGAGCATCGAGCCCTCGTTGAAAGTCATGGTCGTTTCAAAGTCACCAGCAGGGCCATTGATTTCTCCCTGCGGGGTAAGGTCTGCGATATTGATATCGGAGGTAAATGTGAGACCACCGATGGCGGTGGTCGCACCAAGGAAGCTGATGGTATTCAGATCCGCACCGCTCTCGGCCGCCTTCATATCGAGTGTGAGCGTGCCTTCATAGAGTTCCTGGGTGGCGACATCGTTCTGTGTCTGGGAGATGCTCATGGTGAACTCCGTCGCGGCAAACGTGCCATCCCCGCCAGGGTTATTGCGCGTACCGTTCGGGATTGTGATGTTGACAAGAATCCCGGTTTGAATGTTCGTGATTGCTGATGTTGTTGTTTCCATCGTGACAACGTCGCCTTCGAAGGACAGCAGGCCGGATACGTTGGTACCGGACAATGTCGTCTCACCGTTAGCAAACGCATCCGCAATGGCAACATCGAGCTGCAACAGCGCGTCGCGGACTTCCTGGCCAACAAGTCTTGCAATGATGCTCAGTTGGTCAGAAAACACCTGGCCCGCCCCACTGGCAGTCCCTGCGATACCGTTCACGTTGGAAATAATCAGTGTGCCGCCGCCGACTTCGCTGAGGCGCGTGACAAAACGTTTTGCTTCATCCAGTGCTGCTCCACTGTCAGGGTCTGCCGGGAGTGACAATGGCAGTGTGGCGTTGCCGATCATGGAGAAATAGGGCAGCGATGCATTCTGGCTCGCCAGAGCACCAGCGAGGGAGGCCAGTGGGGAGCCGAGTGAGGCCTGCAGACTGTTGCCAGCGATGATGAATGTGCCGGCAACGATACCGCCAAAAGTGCCGTCGGTTGTCAGTGCGCCGTCGTTACCGGCGACGATTCGCCGGGACACCCGCGCCATGGCAGCCGTGTAGCTTGGTATGAGGCCTTCCCTGTCCACCTGGCCGTTTAAAGACGCACCATATAGTGCAAGCGCAAGCGCAGGTGATTCGAGTGAGGATGGACTGGTCACGTTGAGAATGGGAATGGTATTTATCGGCATTCCATCGACAGAAAGCGCGGTCACAAACTCCACGGCACCAAGAGCCTGTGCGGTAGCGATGTTCACATCTGCTTCTGTCAGGGGCGCGCCGCCAGCAGCGGCGAGAGCATAGGTAACAGCGAGTTCACTTGCTGGCGAAACGTTGACGGTGACGGTGCGTTTTTCACTACTGCCTTGCGGCGGGAAGGTGGGCGCCACACCTCGAAGAATGTAACCATCGGGCAACGTGTAGGTCTCTCCAAAGGCAACAGAGGTACCGTCTGCGGCCAGGCAGTCGTTATCGCCTTCGCCATTGAAGTCACAAGTGGCGGTTGCACCACTGCCGTCAACGGTCACCACGAGCGGCGGGGTGATACAGTCATTAACCTCGAACTCCGAGAAAATGAGACTGTAGGCACCGTTGCTGCTGGTGGTACGGCCCCGATCGATAACAATATCTGAGCCGGTAGCGTCCTGAACGGTGATCGTGGCACCGCTGATCCTCGAAGATACACGCCCATTGATACCGTCCTCCGGTGGCGCAGGCGGATCTGTAACGATGTTCTCCGCACTGTCGGAACTGCCTGAATCACAGGCGGCGAGTAGTATCACGAGGAGGGCGGGGAGGGCAGCCCGGCTGAACAGCTTCATAGAGTTCTCTTGAATAAGCCAGCGGTGAGTTTACGGCCTAAGACGCGGCTGACTCAACTTGCTTCTCGTTCTGGTGCAACCATTCTGATACCTGGCCAGCAAGCAGTTTACGCTCATCGATGGAGATGCCGTGGGGATCAAATCTCCAGCGGTTGTGGTAGGAGAGCATGGGCAGCAGTTCCGGCCTGCCAATCCTGAGCAGCCATCTCTTCATGACTTCACCTGGCATCCGGTTAAAGCCATTTTCAGCGAGTGATTTTTCAATCTCGAAAAATGGTGACTCGGCCCCGGGGATAAGCCAGGCACGGATTTCCTCAGGCACGTCATCCTCCAGGATCACCTGTTCACTGGTTGTTATTCGCCATACAAGTACCAGCAGCAGGATAAAGCCGAGGATATAGAGTTCCGTTTCATAGTCTTCGATAGCCTGGTCATTCCACCATAGCGTAAACAGGAATCGGTTGTTGCCGAGATAGTCCCAGATTGGCTGTAGTGGACTTGATGCGTGTTCCTCCATGCCCAGCCACACCGATGGGGTTGTATCAACAGGGACCCACTCACCATCCAGGTAAGCAACCGCCCAGGCGTGCGCGTGGCGCCTGCGCACGATGTACATTTCGAGGTCGGGATCCCATTCCTCGATGGCATATCCCACGACGTAGCGCGATGGCACACCCAGCTGGCGCAACATGAGTGCGGTTGCGCTCGCAAAATACTCGCAGTGACCGGCTTTTGATTCCGTCAGGAAATAGCCCATCGGGTTCTCGCGGATTTCGCGATTGTTCTGGTACAGCGTGTAGCGGAAGTCGGCAAAATAGTCTTTAACAAAGGCGATGGCCTCATGAGGGGCCATGGTTTGTGGCGCAACTTCATGCATGAGCCCATGGTAGTCCTCTGGAATCACAAGATCGGTGGCACCAGGTTCTTCGCCAAGGAAGCGTTCATTCAGGTAGGACACCTTGTAGTGTGGGGCAGGCACCAGGCCAACGCCCTGTATCGTCCCGTAGATGGACTTGTTCACGTCGGTTGCCGGTAGATCCGCGATATCAATCAGCTTGGTGGGCACGGGAATCACAGCGCGCTCCTTATCAAACTCGATGAAGATCCGTGCTTCCGGGGCGAGCATCATGGAGAGTTGCTCCTGGCGCTCCAGGGGCGCAAAACTCCAGCGGAAGTCATCGGTATGTTCCACCTTGTCGAACGAGCGATCGAAGACTTCCCAGTTGGTAGTCGAGGGGGAGTTATAGGTGGCTTCCTGCAGCAGCGCGGGGAAGTCCGGTCTTCCGGAGTCCGGCGCAATCCTGAAGGCGATGGCATCAGACAGTTTCATGCGCCCAACCTGGCCGATCGCAGTACGGGTTTTCATCGGATCCAGTCGACCCGCCAGCCAGTTGGCTATCCATTGCTCGGTTTGCGACTTCAGTGCCAGGTGCGCGCCCCGTATGCCTGTGTGCAGCAGCGTTGCGGAAACAAAAATAATGCTGATGGAGAGCACCACGATGGCCGGGCTGAAACGGCTGGAGCGAAGGCGAAACAGTGAGCCCAGCACAATTGCCCCGACAAACGGGAAGTAGACATTTGAGTCAGCTTCGAAGCCCGCGCCAAGCAGGCAGGCACCCATAAACACGTAGTCCATGTCCCAGGACTGGGTAACAGGTTCGCGTTGCCGCCGCAGTGAATAGAAAAGAATGTCCAGGCGCATGCGCGGTTCGGTTGAGTACCCGACGATGACGACCAGTGGGAAAAACAGGATTGGCAGCCATGTTAGGAGGCTGGTGATGAAATGAAACTCACGGGCATTCAGGAAGAGGAAGCCGACCAGCGCAACAAGACCAAAGCTGGTGAGGTCCGCAACGAGGTAAAAGTCCTTTGTTTCGAGCGCCCAGCGCCGGTTCATGAAGTAGCGGGCTTCGAGCATGATTGCCATGGGAATGGCAAAGTAAAGCAGGTCAGCCTGGTAGCCCCAGAATAGTGTGGCGATGCCCTGCAGGTATTGCGGCTTGATTACCTCGTTTGCGTTCATAACGTCGACAGCGCCTCTGCGACATTGTCATGTGGGATCTGGTGTACACCTGCGGGCAGTGGCGTACCGGGTGCCGTGGTCACCACGAATACCTCGGCGGTGATGCCCTTCTGGGTCACCACATCGATAATAGCCTGCTTTGTTTCATCCCACTCGCCGAAAACAAGCACGCAGCCGCTCATCAGTTTGGCCTGCTCGTTCAGCATCTGGATAAAGTCCTCATCGGGTTCGTCGTGGCTGACCAGGAGCGCCAGCGCCTCAAGCTGTGCGGATGTCTGTGAGAAACCACGGCCAGCGGTGATCACCCGCGGTTTGTCGTCCCGGTAACAAAGGTCCACCAGGCCGTCGTTGTTCTCCAGTGTTGTGAGCAGGCTTGCGCCGATCGAGATGACTTCTTCAAACACCATAGGGTCAGCGATATGCGTATCCACGACGAGGCCCAGGCGGACAAAAAACTCATCCTGGAATTCCTTCACGATGGGTTTGTCACGCTTGGCGGTGCTGGCCCAGTGTATTTTTCTTATCGGATCCCCATCACGGTAATCGCGCAGGGATACGAACTCATCAGATTCGCCGATTGACCAGGTTGAATTAACACCCCCCGGCTGGAAGTGCCTGCCACCAAAAAAGTTGAATTTCCTTGAAATAGGATAGCGCTTCGGCAGCACGATCATCTGCTGCGGGTTTTCAAAGTGCAGCGTGCCGAAATTCATTGCGAGCGGATCCGGATACAGCACCGTCGTTGAGAGGAAATTCACAACACCACGGCGTAGCGGGGTTGCCTCAACCTTTGTCTCGACATGTGAGCGCAGGTTGATGTCGGGTACATGGGCGCGGTTGACATTGATGCCGGTCATGAGGCGTTGCAGCCAGACGAATCGATGAAAGCCTATCCACCGATCGTATGCGTTACGGGTTTCTTCACCCGGTTCCTTCATTGCGCGGTACTGTTCAATTGTCGGGGGAATCACCTTGGGGTTATCGACGATTCGCAGATCACGTTCGACCCGCTCGCCATCGTTGTAAACGGTGATGTAATAGTCGAATGGTTCTTCTGCGGTGGCATATCTTGGCAGCCGCCTTTTCAGGGATACCTCGGGCACCATGAATCGCAAGCTGAGGCGTGCTGCAATCATCAGGCAGACCAGTAGCGCAAACAGCTGGTAGACCATCGACAGGTCGGTATCGAGACCCACGGCGCCGCATATGAAGGCGGCGGTGAACAGGAGCTGGCCGCGGTCAGAAGCTTTGCGACGCGCGTTACGGTTCGCGCGGGTCAGGCGGATCCACGACGGGAAGATGAACTCGCGGAATACCATGATGGCTTCTCGTCAGGCGGGAACGGGCAGTTCCGCCAGGATGTCCTGCACGATCTGGCTGGTCTGAGATCCTGAATACTGGGTACCCGAATCCAGCACGAGACGGTGTGCGATGGTTGGTATGGCAAGCTCCTGTACGATGTCAGGTGTCACAAACGGCTGACCCTGGATCAACGCCATGGACTGTTGAACATTTCATCAGCGTAATACCGGCCCGTGGACTCGCGCCGAGGGAGACGCCGGGAGCACTGCGCGTGGCCACCACAAGATCGACAATATAGCGTTTCAGCTCATCAGTGATCCGCACATTGCTGGCTGCCTCGCGTATGACACGTATGTCATCCAGGCTGCTGCAGGCGGTCAGTGAATCGAGCGGGTGGCTGTGTCTTTGCGAATCGAGGATTTGGACTTCGTCCTCGGCACTCACGTAACCGAGTTCAAAACACATGGCGAACCGGTCCATCTGGGCTTCCGGCAATGGGTAGGTGCCGTGGAACTCCACCGGGTTCTGGGTGGCGATCACAAAAAACAGTTCATCCATGGTGATACGATCACCTTCGATGCTCACCTGGTTCTCCGCCATGGCCTCCAGTAATGCTGATTGCGTGCGAGGCGAAGCACGGTTGATTTCGTCGGCCAGCAGGATCTGGGTGAAGATCGGCCCCTCGCGAAACTTGAACTCCTGGCTCTGTTGATCGAACACCGACACGCCGAGAATATCGGAGGGCAACAGGTCCGGGGTGAACTGTATGCGCTTGAACTTGGCGTCGATTGACCCCGCGAGAGACTTTGCGAGAGTGGTCTTGCCAGTTCCCGGTACGTCCTCAAGTAGCACATGGCCACCAGCGAAGAATGCTGTGAGCAGCCATTTGATGCTGTAATTGTTTGAGCGGATTACCGATTCGATGTTGCTACGCAACGTGTCGATCAGTGCGCTTTCCCGACTTGGGTATATATCCGGATTGTCTGATGACATGCCTTACATCCTGTAACCAAAGTAGTCCCTGGTATTGTTGCTTGAAATGTCCTGGACCAGGGCGCCCACCATATCAAAGTCGTCAGGGATTTCACCTGTTTGCATCGCGTTGCCAAGTAAGTTTGCCAGTACCCGTCGAAAATACTCGTGACGTGAGAATGACAGGTAACTGCGTGAATCTGTCACCATGCCGACAAACAGTGACAACAGTCCCATGTTGGCAAGGGAAGACAGCTGGGCCTCGATCCCTGTCTTCTGGTCATTAAACCACCAGGCGGAACCCCATTGCAGCTTGCCAGGGATATCTGACTGGAAACTGCCGATCAGGGCTGCCATTACATCGTTATCCCTTGGATTGATGTTATAGAGAATAGTTCTCGGCAGGGTGCCTTTTGCAGCAAGGTGGTCCAGGTAGCTCTGCAGTGATGGTACCGGGTCGAGCGAGCCTATGGTGTCAAAACCGGTGTCGGGACCAAGTGCTTTGAATGCGGCACTGTTGGTGTTTCGCAGCGCACCGACATGAAACTGCTGCGCCCAGCCGAGTTTATGATAGGTCTCGGCGAGGCGTGCCAGGAGGAAACCTCGATAGTGATCCAGTTCAGCATCATCCGGTTCCCCGCCGCTGCGGAGTGCTTCGAAGACATCGCTTGCAGACTTCTCGCTGGCGCCCGTCGGGAAAAGAGTGCTGAAGCCATGGTCGGATGCTTTGCAACCCAGCTCGTCGAAGAACTCTGCACGCTGCACCATTGCCTCAAGCAGTGCGGTAAGGCTGCTGATCTCGCGCCCGGTCACTTCTGACAGTTGCTTAAGCCAGTTCCTGAACGCATCGCCGCCTAACATCGCAAAGGCCGCATCGGGCCGGTAGGTCGGGTACATGGCAATATCGGACTGTGTATTGGCGTGCGCAACGTGGTGGGCAAGATCGTCGGCGGGATCGTCAGTGGTGCAGACCACTTTTACATTACGCGCCCGCAGCAGCGACTGTGGACGAAATGACTCGCTCTGCAGCTGCTCGTTGCAGCAATCAAATATGCTGTCAGCGGTTGCGCCGCTCAACTGCGTTTCTACGCCAAATGGATTCTTAAGTTCCATGTGGGTCCAGTGGTAGAGCGGGTTCATCAGCGTCTTTGGCACAACCTCGGACCAGGCGCGAAACTTCTCTCTTGGAGCAGCATCACCTGTGATGAATTCTTCTGCCACGGCGCAGGCCCTCATGGCGCGCCACTTGTAGTGATCACCATCAAGCCAGGCTTCGGTCAGGTCATTAAAGGCAACATCATCGGCGAGACGTGCCGGATCCAGGTGAGAGTGGTAGTCGTAGATCGGACAATCCGCCGCGTAATCGTGATATAAACGTTCGGCGGCGCGGGATTGCAGCAGAAAGTTTTCGTCGTTAAATGCCATGCGCCGCATTCTACCTGAACCACAACAGGAAGCGGCAATGAGTACTTTTTACCAGGACCACTGGGTTTCGATTGAAGAAGAACGGTTGCAGCGTTATGACCAGATGTTCCAGTTCCGCGCACGTGAACAGGAGCCTATCCTTACCGCATTGAGCCTAGCCGGTGCAGGCAGCGTGCTCGATTTTGGTTGTGGTCCCGGATACATGACCGAGGAGATTGCCGGTCGTGTTGACGGCAGTGTGGTTGGATTCGACCTCAACGCGGAGTTTGTCAAACGGGCAACCGATCGAACCGGCGACGTTACAAACCTCAGCTACGTCAACATCACAGGTGAGAGCCTGCCTGCAGAAGATGCAACGTTTGACCGGGTGCTGGTTAAAAATGTGCTCGAATATGTCCCGGACATCAACGCTGTTCTGGGCGAACTGCTGAGGGTGATGCAACCTGGCGGGCAGATACTCATCGTCGACAGTGACTGGGGCTTTGTCATTGTCGAACCCTGGGGCAAGCAGGTGACCGACGCTTTTTTTGAAGCGGCTGCCGCCGCATTCAAAGAACCCTATATCGGTCGCAAAGTGTCCGGAGCACTTTCGACAGCCGGTTTCTCCGACGTCCGCGTCAAAATGATGGCAGCAGTGGACCTGAAGGGCTGGGGACTTAACGTCCTTAACAACATGCGCTCCTACATCCTGCAGTTTGGCACCATGGCTGAAGCGGATCTTGATGCGATGTTTGCCGAGCTGGATAGGGGGCTCGAGGACGGCACCTTTATGTTTGTTTTGCCGCAATTTTATGTCACAGCGAGGAAAGGTGAATGACCTTGCCTGTAAGCAGTTTTTGCCACGGTGCAGTGGCGAGCTGAATAAGAAAAAATTAAGCGAAGCATTAAGGAAACAGAGCCATGAGTAACAAGCCAACCCCTAATTTTGAATTCAGTGAGAAAGTTGCCGAGGCTTTCAAAGGCGCACCCACGGGAGGCGCTGGCGGGCTCGAAGAATTTCTTGGGGTGAGTATTGTCGATGTGGGGCCCGGTACCATGCATGGACAGATAGAAGTTCGCGACGACCTGTTGACCCGGATCGGCAACATGCATGGCGGTGTGCTGTCCGCACTGTCCGACCATATGTTGGGCTGTGTTTGTTATCCGGTCATGAAAAAAGGACAGTGGGCGGCGACCACGGAATTCAAAATCAACCTGACGGCACCGGTCACCAAGGGTGTGGTAGATGCCTACGCTGAGATCATCAACATGACGCGGACCCAGGCGGTGGTACAGATCGAGTTGATCAATGAAGGCCGGCTCGCCGCCGTTGCCCAGGGTACCGTCACCATCAGGGACCCCCGTTAATGGTTCGCTGATCGTTACTGGTTTTCGAAATCCAGGTGGCAGGAAACCTGGTGGTCGCCAACCGTCCGTAACTGCGGCGGATTGACCTTGCAGGTATCCATCACCTTTGGGCAGCGCGGATGAAAGCGACACCCCGAAGGCGGATTGATGGGTGAGGGCACATCTCCCGAAATGATCTGACGCTCAACTTTCCGATGCGGATCCGGCATAGGGATCGCAGAAATCAGGGAGTTCGTATAGGGATGCAGCGGCCTGTGATAAACCGATTCGCCACCACTTTCTTCCACAATGTTGCCGAGGTACATGATCGCGATGCGATCCGAGATGTGTTTTACAACGGCGAGATCGTGGGCAATAAACAGGTAAGCGAGGTTGAACTCCTGCTGCAGGTCAACCAGCAGGTTCAGGATCTGGCTCTGTATCGAGACGTCGAGAGCTGAAACGGGCTCATCACAAATCACCAGCTTGGGATTTAACGCGATTGCGCGGGCGATACCGATGCGCTGTCGCTGACCGCCTGAGAATTCAAACGGGTAGCGGCTGGCAGATCGCGCCGGCAGGCCGACTGTGTCGAGCAGTTTACGAACTTTCTGTCCTCGCTCAGCCCGGTCGCCCATCTTCTGAACAATAAATGGCTCCTCGAGGATATCGCCAACTGTGTGGCGTGCGTTCAGGGATTCCATCGGGTCCTGGAAGATCATCTGGATGTCGCGTCGATAAGGCATCAGTGCTTTGCCCCTGAGGCGAGTGATGTCATTACCTTCAAACAGGATAGATCCATCCGTTGGTGTATAGAGCCGTGCAATGCAGCGGCCGAGTGTCGATTTGCCGCAGCCGGACTCGCCGACCAGTCCAAGCGTTTCACCGGGTGCAATGCTGAGGGAGACACCGTCAACCGCCTTGTTGGAACGATTGGCCCGCAGAAAGATGCCTTCCTTGACCGGGAAATGCATCTTGAGATCTTTGACTTCAAGAATTGATGTGCTCATGAGCGGATGCTGCTCCATTTGAGGCAGGCGACCTCGTGACCCTCGCCAACAGTTTCGACGGGGGGTGCTTTTATCGTGCAATCGGCGTCAGCGTGTGGGCAGCGATTTTCGAAACGGCATCCTGCTGGCAGGTCCATCAGGCCTGGCACCATCCCTTCGATGATAGACAGTCGGGATTTGGGTTCTGTAGACAGCGTCGGTATCGACGCCAGCAGTCCACGCGTGTAGGGGTGTGATGGTCGATCAAAGATATCAAACACGCTGCCGCTTTCAGCTACCTTGCCTGCGTACATGACAACCACCTTCTCGCAGGTCTCGGCGATAACACCGAGGTCATGGGTGATCATCATCACGGACATCCCCATGTCCTTCTGCAGCTCTTTCATCAGTTCGAGGATCTGTGCCTGGATTGTCACATCAAGTGCGGTTGTTGGTTCGTCTGCAATAAGAAGATCCGGCTTACAGGCAAGTGCAATAGCAATGACGACCCGCTGTCTCATGCCGCCTGAGAGCTGGTGCGGATACTCCGTCATGCGGATATCCGGTGATGGGATACCGCAGCGATCGAGGATTTCTGTTGCGGCGCGGATCGCTTCAGCGTCGGTCATGTCGTTGTGCAGCAGCAGTACCTCGGTCAGCTGGCGACCAATCGTGTGCACAGGGTTCAGGGCCGTCATCGGTTCCTGGAACACCATCGATACCTTTGCACCACGAATCTGTTCCATGCGGCTCAAAGGCACCTGGGTCAGGTCTTCGTCCCGAAAGCGGATTGCACCACCAGCGATCTGTCCCATGGGTTGGGGCAGCAGACGCATTATGGAAAGGGCCGAGACACTTTTGCCGCAGCCGGATTCACCGACGATGCCAAGTGTCGTGCCGGCTTCAATACTGAAGGAGACATCGTCAACAGCACGAACTCTACCCTCATCGGTATCAAACTCCGTGATGAGGTTTTCGACTGACAGTAGTGGTGACAAATCTATTTCTCTAGGAACTGGTCGTACAAGTTGATTTCAGGGCTGAAGGTCCTGCCGTCTTTCTTCGCGGCAAGGGTTTCTTCTTTAACGTCGGTATCGATCCAATGTACAAAAAACTTGGATGCTCGCGAGGAATGCTTGTTGTTGAAGCCATCAGGGTACTTCACCCAGCGCCAGTGACCGACACGATACATTGGCTGGTAGTAGCCAGGCACAAAGGACGCGTGCTCGAAGTGTATCTCGCTCATTTGATGAGCAAGGCCGATCATTTCTTGCTTGTCATCAGAGGCACGGTACTGATCAATCAAACCGTCCATTTCAAAGTTATTAAATACTTCGAGGTTGTTGGTCTGCACCTTGACCTTACGCTCAGGGTTAATGCTGCCGTCTGCAAGGAACGCATCGTCGTAGGCGTTATCAGAATGATAAAAGTCCCAGAAACGTGGATACATCTCTAACTGCACCGCGAATGCAGCGAAGTGAATGTCGTGTTTTTTCTCTTGTACTTTCTTCCATCCCGACGTGCCATCCAGGACTTCAATGCGGAACTCAAGGCCTGCTTTTAACGCTTCTTCTTTGAGGATGGTCAGGATGTCTTTGAGGCTTTCGTAGCCCGTCGACAAGGTAAACGCGAGACGCACGCCGTCCGCGTTCATCAGTACGCCGTCAGGACCGCGTTCTGTAAAACCCGCGCGTGCAAAGGCTTCCTGTGCAAGTTCAATATCAAATGGCCTTGCCGTCAGGTCGGGATGTGAAAATTCTCCAAAGCCATGTGCCGGTCCCTTCAGGCGTCGGTTGTCACCCCTGAAGAACTTTTCTATTACCACCTCCCAGTTGGAGGCGTGGTTGATGCCAACTCGTATATCCTGGTTATCAAGGAGTGGTCGTGATGTGTTGATCCACAACCCGAAATTTGGTCTTGGTCTCTGGTTGTAGAACTCTGACTTGTGGATATATCCGGCCTGCACATCAGAGTCTGAATCCGGCAGCTTTTCATACCAGTATTCTGCAAGGCTGAGACCGAACTGGTCGATGTCGCCACGTTTGAATGCTTCGAATACTTTCGGTGTATCCCTGATCACAGAGAGATGCACCTTGTCGGCGTTATATCGGTAGCGCCAGCTCTTCTTGTCCTTGGCCCACCAGTCCGGGTTGCGTCTTAGCGTGATAGATCGCCCCTTCTTGATGTCGTCATCCTCGATCACGTAGGGACCTGTCGTTGGCATAAACCGCCATTGGTATCGGTCAACAAAATCGTCACCCAGTTCCTTGAAGAAGTGACTTGGGATTGGCCTGATCTCGAGACCCCGTGCATCCATATCCGGCTTGGCTTCGGGAATGGATATCGACATGGTGTGATCGTCGTATTTTGTGATGTTGGTGTACTGCGTACTGTAGTAATTGTTGTACCAGGGAGCGACGATGTACGCGGAGCGATAGAAGAAGAACATGAAGAAGTAGTCATCGACGGTGATGGGTACGCCGTCAGAGTAGGTGGCTTCGCGGTCGAGCTTCACGTAGATGGTTTTGTTTTCCTTGTCGATTGCCCAGGTTTCAGCGAGTCCCGGGTAATAATCAAAGGCGTGATCAGGATGAATGTGCGCGAGCTGCAGTTGCACATCGTCTAGCAGCCATGTCCGGAAAGATCCATTGGAATCCGGCCCCACGGTGCGCAGTGTGCGTGGGAAGTCCTGCAGCCGGCCGTATTCAGTACCGCCTTTCTTTGCGTTTGGCGAACCGACTTCCGGCAGGTGATCATTGTTTATCCAGGTGAGGTCAGGTGGCAGGTCTGCCAGGGTTTTGAAGGAGAAGAAATCCGGGTTATCGGCGTAAAAGGCTTCAACTTCAGGTGTGATATCGCGTGCGGTGAGTTCCTCCGGCGCCTCGGTGTCCTCTGAACCGCCGCAGGCGGACAGAAGGGTTGTCACCAGGACCAGTGTTACAACTTTATATACCTCGCGCATGTATCGCATGAATAACCTCGTTCTATCTGTAGATCGTGAATTTTTTCGGGTCAAAGGATTCCCTGACCGCTTCACCTATAAATGTCACCAGCGTCAACAGGATCACCAGCGTGCCGAAGGCAGAAGTGATGATCCATGGTGCTTTACGTAATGTGGCAGTACCTTGCTTCAAAAGTTCACCCAGGCTTGGTGTGGGTGGCGGCAGGCCAAAGCCAAGAAAATCGAGTGCGGTGATCGCCGTAATGGCAGACACAATGGTGAACGGCATAAACGTCACCAGGGTAGAGAGCACGTTGGGCAGGATGTGCCGGAAAATGATACGGGTGTTTGATGCACCAATGATCCGTGCCGCGGCAATGTAATCACGCGACTTCTCTTTATAGGTTTCCGTCCTCATGTAATAGGTCATGCTGGTCCAGGAGAACAGCACCATGACGGTCAGCAGTATCATGATCCGCATCGGTATCGAGAAGGTCTGCGGTATCACGCTGAAGACGATGATGATCATGTAAAGGAACGGTATGTTGGACCAGATTTCGATGAAGCGCTGGAACAGCAGGTCAAACACGCCCCCGAAATAGCCCATCGCACAGCCGATGGCGATGCCGATGAAGTAAACCGCTGCCATGAAAGCGATTGAAAAGAGCAGGGCGATACGGGTGCCGTAGAAAAGTCGGGCCAATATATCCCGGCTGGTCGAGTCGGTGCCGAGAAAATGCCGTGTCTCGATAGATGGTGCCTCCGGCCGGAAGATGCCGGTTGTTGTGTGATTCTCGTAGGGGTTGTAGGGCACGATCGGCATGATGACCCAGTTCTCGCCACCTTCTTCCTCGAACTGCTTTGCGAGATCGCGGTAGTTCACCTCGTAGTCATAAGGCTGGCCGAAGTCGGTGCCTGGACGAAAGTCGGTATAGGTCGGGAAATAAAGGTTACCCTCGTAACTGACCACAAGAGCCCGGTTGTTCACCAGCAGTTCGCCAAAGCTGACGATGACAAGAAAACCCACCAGGATCAGGAAGCTGTAATAACCCCGCTTGATCTCGCGGAAGCGACGCAGTTTCTTCAGGGTTTGTGGGTTAAGACGAAGCATCGTTACTGAAACCGGATCCTCGGGTCGACAAGGGCGACCAGCACGTCAGAGATGATATTGCCGATCAGCAGCAGGAAGCTGGCGAGCAGGAATACACCCATCACCACCGGATAGTCACGATCCAGGATCGCGGTCAGCCCCAGCAGGCCAAAGCCGTCGATATCAAATATGGTTTCAATCAGGAACGAGCCGGACACCAGCAGCACGATGTTCTGCCCGAAGGTGGTTGCGATTGGGATGAGAGAGTTACGCATCGCATGTCGGGTGACGGACTGCCGGAAGGATACGCCTTTGGCTATCGCAGTCCTGATGTAGTCACTGGCGAGGTTGTCCATCAGGTGGTTCTTCAGCAGCAGGGTGACCAACGCAAAGCTGCCGACAAGGTAGCAGATGAGAGGCAACACAGAATGATTGATGAGATCCGTCGTCTTGCCCCAGAAGTCCTTGTCTTCGAACTGCAGGCTGACAAAGCCGCCCATGGGAAACCATTCCAGGCGCACGGAGAAATACAGGAGCAACAGAGAACCCAGCGCATAGCCCGGGATTGCGTAGCCGACAAAAATGAGAATGGAAGTGACGTTATCCACCACCGTCCGGTGCTTGATCGCTTTCAGCACCCCGAGCGGAATACACACCAGGTAGGTGATCACCAGCGTCACCAGCCCGTAATAGAGTGACACCGGGAAACGGTCCCGGATCACATCCCAGACGGGTTCGTTGTAGCGATAGGACGTACCGAGGTCCCCCTGGATAACCTTACCCACCCAGTCAATATAGCTCTGCAGGATCGGCTTATCGAAGCCGTAGTACTCCTTCAGCTTGTTGAGCTGCGCTTCAGACAGCGCCATGTCAGCACCGGCAACCTGGGTGCTGACCCCGGTAGCGGCGTTGAACTGCTGTGATTCCATAATGGCTCGTTCGAGCGGACCGCCCGGCACCAGCCTCGTGATGACAAAAATAATCAGGGTGACGCCGATCAGGGTAGGGGGGATCAGCAGGAATCGTCTTATGAAGTAGTCGCGCATTAATTATTGTGGCTTTTGGCCTTGTTTACCCCGCATCGGGACGGGATAAGTCACTGCGGCGTTGTGGGTTGCAGCCGGGTAAGGCGCAAAACGGCGGGATGTTGCCATAAAGGGCGGGTGGAGTGAAGGCCCCGCCATGTCGCTTCATCCGGCAATGCTGTCAACTCGGCTCAGAAGGCCCCATAATGCGCATCGACCGGGATGTCTGGCATCCCGCTGTAAATAAGAAGGAGAACAAATTGGAAGCGAATATTCCCGAAGTTAGCGTCGAAGACGTCAACGAGTACGCAAATATGGGTATGGAGATGGCCCTGGAATATGGCCCGCCGTTGGTGATGGCTATCCTGACCCTGATTATCGGACTCTGGATCATCGGCTGGGTAACGAATGGCGTGATGAAGGCCTTTGAAAAGAGTGGCATGGAAGTCACCCTCAGAAGGTTCCTGCGCAGCCTTATCAACATTGGCCTGAAGGCGCTGCTGTTGATCAGCGTTGCCTCGATGATCGGCATTGAGACCACCTCGTTCATCGCTGTGCTGGGTGCCGCAGGTCTGGCTGTAGGCCTGGCATTGCAGGGCTCACTTGCCAACTTTGCCGGTGGTGTGCTGATCCTGATCTTCCGACCTTATAAGGTTGGCGACTTTATCGACACTTCTGGTTTCTCGGGCACTGTGGCGAAGATCGAGATCTTCAACACCGTAATGACGACGCCCGATAACAAAACCATCATCATTCCTAACGGTGCCATCTCAAACGGGCCGATCACTAACTTCTCGACGCAGGAAACGCGTCGTGTCGATATTGTTTTTGGTATCGGTTACGACGATGACATGAAAAAGGCGCGTGAGATCCTGATGGGCCTGATCGAGGCCGATGAGCGAATTCTCAAGGATCCTGAGCCCTTTGTTCGCGTATCCAACCTGGGAGACAGTGCGGTCGACATTACGACAAGATCATGGGTCAACGCCGCTGACTACTGGGGCGTTTATTTCGACCTGATTGAAAATGCCAAGCTCGCCTTTGACGAAAACGGCATCAGCATCCCCTACCCTCAGACGGATGTACATCTTTATCAGGAAAACACAAATTCCTGATAACCTGCGCCCCATAAATCTGACGGAGTCTGCTTTATGGGGCTGTTTGAACGCTATCTGACCGTCTGGGTCGGTCTTTGCATTGTTGCTGGCGTCGCGGCGGGGTACCTGTTCCCGCCCGTCTTCCAGTTGATTGCAACGCTGGAATACGCGCACGTCAATCTGGTCGTTGCGGTATTCATGTGGATCATGATCTACCCGATGATGGTGCAGGTGGATTTCAGCGCCATCAAGGACGTTGGCAGGAAACCCAAGGGTATCGTACTGACGCTCGTGGTGAACTGGCTTATCAAGCCGTTCACCATGGCTGCCCTCGGCTGGCTCTTCTTCCGCGTATTTTTTGCCGGTTGGGTTGATCCGCAGACGGCAAATGAATACATCGCCGGGATGATCCTGCTTGGGGTCGCGCCATGTACGGCGATGGTGTTTGTCTGGAGCCAGCTGACCAAGGGTGATCCGAATTACACGCTGGTGCAGGTGTCGGTTAACGACGTGATCATGATTTTTGCGTTTGCACCGATCGCCGCCTTCCTGCTGGGTATCAGCAATATTGAGGTGCCATGGACAACGCTGTTGCTGTCAGTGGTGCTCTACGTTGTGTTGCCACTCGTGGCAGGGTACCTGACCCGTCGGCAGCTCGAATCAAAGAGCGATGATCATGCCATTGAAAGCTTCACAGGCAAGCTGAAACCGTGGTCGGTTATTGGTCTTCTGGCAACCGTGGTGCTGCTGTTTGGTTTCCAAGCTGAAAAGATCATCGGTCAGCCGCAGGCGATTGTGCTGATTGCGATCCCACTGCTGCTGCAGACCTATGGGATCTTTGCGGTTGCGTACCTCGCAGCGGTTCGTCTGCAGTTGCCTCACAACATTGCGGCACCAGCATGCCTGATTGGCACATCAAATTTCTTTGAGCTGGCAGTTGCGGTTGCCATCTCCCTGTTCGGGCTGAACTCGGGTGCAGCGCTCGCCACCGTGGTGGGGGTATTGGTTGAGGTGCCAGTGATGCTGTCGCTGGTTGCCTTTGCGAATCGCACCAAGGGCTGGTTCCCGGAGAACACCGAAGCTAGCTGATTTGGTGGCACCAAACGCCTTAAGGTTTAACTGAGTACCCCGTAGACAGCGTCAATGAGCATTGCGCTGTCTGCAGGCCTCGTACCACCCGGCCTCAGCTGATTCATGACATAGGCAAAAGCAACCTTGTTAACCGGATCAGCAAAGGCGATTGAACCCCCTGTCCCCGAGTGCCCAAAGGTGTGCCGCTCGGGTCCCATGTAGACGTCATCACAGTTAAGGATAAATCCTGCGGAGCGCCGCAGTACTTTGCCGAGTACCAGGTCAACATTGGTTTCGATCACAGGCCTCGTTATCTCATCAATCCCGTCAGCGTTGAGTGCGTGTGCGTACATCGCGGCGAGGCCCGTCGCACAGGCGTGACCGTTTGATGCTGGTACCTGCGCCTGTCGCCACTGCCTTGAACAGATATCAGCAAATGGCCTGATGACTGGATCGTTGGTAACGATGGTTTCGATTTCCGCAGGTGTCTCAATGGAGGGGCTTGTGAGTCCGGCATGGCTTCTTGCATGGCTCCTCGCATGATTGGGGCCGATAACATCAGCACAGCGATCAAGCGCGTGATCTGGCACTCCGATCATAAACTCAGCCTCGCCGGTGCAGAGCGTATCGCGGATATAGTCCCCGGGTATCTGTCCGGTAATGCGGTGGATAATCTCACCAGCGATATAACCCCAGGTGATGGCGTGATAGCCGCTGGCTGTGCCGGGAGACCAGGCTGGTTTTTGCGAAGCGATCTGGTGGGTACGGTATTGCCAGTTATACAGTTCCTGCGTCGTGACCGGCGGATCGAAACCGACCAGACCCGCCTGGTGCGACAATGCTTCGCGAACGGTGATCGTGAACTTATTCTCCGCGCCAAATTCGGGCCAGTATTCAGCAACCGGTTGATCGAGTTGCAGGCGGCCTTCGCCGATAAGGTTGCAGATCGCGAGGCTCATCGGCCCCTTGCTGGTCGAGTAGGTATTAACGAGGGTGTCCTGCTGCCAGGCCCGTGTCATATCACGGTCTTGCCAGCCGCCCCAGAGTTCAACGACTTTTTCACTGCCGACAAACACCGTGAATGCGCCACCTACTTCAATACTGTCCCAGAGATGCCGGAACGCGTCCCTGACCCTGTCAAAGCCGGCAGCCTGATTGCCATGTATCTCTACTTCCATGGCGGCGATGATACTATGCCTCTACATGTCATTTTTGAGTTTGGAGAAACCATGCCAAGACTAAGGGAAGTGCCGAGATCTGAAGCAGACGAAAGTGTGTTGCCGTTATATGACGCGCTGTTTGGCCCTGATCGTGATCCAGTGGCTGAGCCCGGCACGGCGACGGGTACGCCAGGTAACTGGTGGACGGTGTTTGCGCTGGTGCCGGACTGTCTTGCGCACGCCTCTGCAGGCTTCCAGTTTTATCGTTCGCGCAAACGAAAAATCAGCCCGAAGCTACGTGAACTCGGCCAGGCTCGCGCAGGCTTCGCCCGCGGTAGCCAGTTTGTGTTCTCGCAGCATTGCAAAGCCCTGCGTGCGGTTGGTTTTTCAGAAGCACAGATCGAGGCGATTCCAGGCTGGGCCAGTTCATCGCTGTTTGATGAGCTCGAGCGCGCAGTGCTGGCCTATACCGACGATCTTGTCCTGTCCGGTGGACGGGTTGCCGACAGTACCTTTGAAGTGCTGAAAACACACCTCAGCGACGAAGAGATTCTTGAGTTGACCTACATCACCTGCATGTACGAGATGCATGCGACCATGACGCGAGCGCTCAGGATGGAATATGACGATGTTGATGAACGCATTGTTGAAGTGCCTATACCTGATGGTGAGGACCGCGATATCGACTTCATGGCAGCCGTCGACCAGGATCAATCTAACAAGTAGTTGGGCCGATGGCGGGTAACGGCTTTTTCCTGAAGTGGAGGGGGTCTGCCTTGCGGATTCTGTCGGCAGCGGCATGGGTTTGCCGAAACCAATCGGGAACCGGCGTAAGTCCTGCTTCACTAGCGAGCATATCGCAGTAGTCAAACTGTGCTGGCCCGAGTTTATGAAAGTGACGTTGCATGGGATAGGTGCCCGCAAGGTCGCGATATCGAGTTTCGGTTGCTGCCAGGCGCGCCGCCTCATCGGGTAACTCGAACCTGCCGGTTGCCTGTCCGCAAAACCACCTGGCCTGGTATTCAAACAGTGGAAAGGGAATGACCTGGTAGGGTAGCCCGATAAAGCCGATGCTGGGGTCTGAAACGGGCACGATGTCGTGATAGAGCGGATGTACCCAGTCTTCATCCATCGCGACGACCTGCCCCTCGCCCAGGAATGGAAACTCGTAGTGATAGCCCGTACAGAAGATAAACGTATCGATCGCCAGCGGCGGCGAATTCTCAAAACACAGCTCGCCGCTTTCATTGAAGTGAGTTGGCGATGGCAGGCAGGTGCGCCCATTTAGGACTGGTGCATTCGCGTCGAAGATGTTTCCGCACCAGTAGGTTGTTTTTGCCTGACCGGATATCTCAAGGGAGATATCTGCGCCGGACGACGCGGTGCCCCATAGCGCCACCACCTCATCCGTGAACGTCTCCGGTGCACGATAGTTATGCGAATGCAGCAGTCTGCCGCTGAAGTGCTCGACACCAGGCAGCGACGCGCAGCGTGGTTTTGAGTAATGGGTGTTTGCCACCACGATGATATCCGCCGCTAACACTTCGCCCCGGTCTGTGGTGACCTGCCAGTTGCCGTCGCCACCTGACAGTGACACGACGGAGGTTTCAGGCCGTATATGAGGTATGAGGTCAAAGTCTTCAGCAAACCTTTGCAGGTAGGTAAGCACGGCTGGATGGTGTGGAAACCTGGGAAGGTTGTCTTCACCACCACCGGCGCTGTCAAAGGTGTAGTCTGAAAATGCCATCAGGTCGCGAGGCAGGTTGGTATGCAATGACCGATACAGGCTGCAGTAGACAGATTTACCCGACGCACCGGTAAGATCCTCATCCACAGCGTCGGTGTAGCGCCAGACACCGCCGATCGTATCCTCACGTTCAAGGATAGTGACGTCTGCTGATGCGCGTTTGAATTCCCTGGCGCTGACAAGGCCGGCAGCGCCTGCACCGATAACTACGACATGCATGCAATCACCTTAGCACACCGGTATTCTAGCAACGTGCCGAAGAAAGCACGCCCCGCGATCAGCATTTACCCGGTGTTTATGTGAAAGTATGAATATAGAGCAGGGGTTCAACGTAACCCTCACCCGAATCCGCAGCCTCAGCTCATCAACCATGGACTTTCGTTTTGTGCGCGATGATGGGCGGTCGCTCGCCTACAAGCCTGGCCAGTTTTACAGGTTTACGTTTACTGATGATGCCGGTGAGTTTGAGCGAAGCTACTCGCTGTGCAACTTCGATGAGCTTTACGGAGACAAACTCGAGCTTGTCATCTCCGCTGTTGAGGGTGGGCGCGCAACGGCGCTGCTCTTCAACGCAGCTGAAGGACTGACCGCCTCGGTCAGCGGGCCCTACGGGCGTCTGGTTCTGCCTGAGCAGTTGCCTCGTCGTCTTGTCATGGTCGCTACCAGCGTTGGTATAGCGCCTTACATTCCAATCCTGCACCAGTTGCAGGAGCCGCTGGAGAAGCAGGCGGTTGAAGTACAGTTCCTGTTTGGAACGCGTGATCGGACGGAGTTTATCTATCACGAGCTGTTTGAAGATTTCATGCAGCGGTTCCCTGGCTTTCACCTGCACATGTGTTACTCAAGGGAAGCATCTGCCGAAGCCGATCACGAGCACATCGGTTACGTCACCTCTCTGATCGAGGAACTGCAACCGGATACCGAGCATGATCACTACCTGCTCTGCGGAAACCCACGGATGATTGATGACTTATGGGGTGATCTTAAGGCAAGGGGGTTTCGCCATAAGCAGGTCGTTAGGGAAAAGTACGAATTTGCACGACGTGAGACTACCAAAAAGACAGAAGGCCCAAGCGATGAGCAGAAGCGGCTTATCGCTGAGAAGATGGCCCAATTCAAAAAAAATCAATAGTCCTAGGCTTTTAGTTCGTCCCGGTAACACCAGTGCCATGGCTCATAGATGATGCCGGCGTCGTTACCTCTCGGGTAGCTCATTACAAACCTGAACTTAACCGCGTTTTCCCCAAGCCACGCGAACGCATCCGTCTCTTCAAAGGATTCAAGCAGCGGTTCGCCAACACCGTCATGCAGATCAAGTGCGCAGCCGGTGTGGTGCTCACTGAACCCCGGTATTGTGTTTACCCTGATGATGTCAAAGATGTCCTGTCCTGCGTCCAGCTTTCGCTGGATCAGTTCACACTGATAATCGTAGGAGCGAAACGCTGATACCAGCAGCAGGGAGATGCCATCACCCTTTGCACTGCGCTGCATGGCCTGCCAGGCATCGAGGGTTGCTGGTGTCATGCGCTGCGGCCTGTCAAACATGTCTCGGCCCGCATCAATGAGTTCTGCTGCCTCACTGAATTGAGGTGATCGGCATGAATGCACCATCTCCTCGGTAATGCCGAGTGATGTCCATTTTTCTGGCAGGAGGTTCACAGGGTCAGTACACCAAGAATAAGGGCAGCAATAAAGCCGATGGTTGCAAGCACGAGGTAGGTGAGGCCCAGCAGAATGAATTTGATGGTGGTCAGGGCATGTCCTTCGCCCATCACGTTCTTCAGCGACAGGTACATGTAAATGGGTATCCAGAACTGGATAAGTGTTTCAACCACATCGGTTGCGGTTGCCAGTGCAAACTGGCCACTGATTTCGACGATGTTGGCGAGCAACAAAGCGAGGAACAGAAAACAATGATTATGGACGGCCAGCAGCAGGTGTTCTGCGTAATAGCGTCCGGAGCCGAGATACATGATCTTGAGTGCGATGGCGAAGATCGGCAGCAAGAAGAACATCACCGCCGATAACAGATCCATCAGGTCACCGATGAGGCCTTCCGGGTCTGATTGATAACGCCCCGTTGCTTTGGTGACCTGGGCCTGCAACCAGTCGTTGAGTTGCTGGTTCTCCTCCGGTGTGAGGTTGTCCAGCGTAATGCCGCCAATTTCGCTATCCAGTCCCTCGGTTAACTCGGTCTCGTCATCGGTGATCACCGCCTGCGGAAAATCAGGATCAAGCGAGCTCAACTGCGGCAGTATGAAGAAGAACAGGAAACTGATCACCAGGTACAGCCGCACGGGTGGCACATAGCGGGCTCGGCGACCCGCAAAATACTCTGAGGTGAGTTTTCCCGGTGAAAACGCAAGCAGTTTCAATGTGCGCATCGCACGCGAATCGAGGCTCAGGGTATCGGAGAGTGTCTCGCCGGCAAGACTCCAGATATACCGGTTCAGGTTACGTTGTTCCTGGCCGCAGCTTGCACAGTAAGGTCCTGTGATCGGCGTATCGCAGTTGGGGCAGACCGCTTGCATAACCCGGCAGGATGTTACAGGGCTTTCCTACAGACTGCGAATGAGCTTTTCGCTGGCCTCGTCGGCGCGGAAAAAGGTTTCGATGCGCAGGTGTTGCAGTGTGACGTCATGCGGACTGCCAAACGTGGATACCATCGTGAAGATCGAAAGCTGCACATCATCTTTTTCGAGCTGCATCGCAAGAAACGGCATCTCGGTTTCAGACAGTCCCTGTTTCACTTCAGGGACATCGGGGTAAGCGGCAATCTCTCCCAGCAGGGCACGGGTTTCCAGGTCATACGGGTTAACCCGCAGATTGTGCTGCAGGCCCTGCATGAAATAACCCGCAAAGATGTCCCAGTTTTTGACATAAGGCCTGATGCCCTTCGGGTGCATCATCAGTCGGGCCAGGTTCTGGGTACCCTTGTCTTCGATGTCCGCCCAGACATTCAGTGGATCGACGAAGAGAGAGAACAGTCTGATGTTGGCCTCGTTCGACATGAGCATGTTCCAGTTGCTGTCGACAACGAGACACGGATAGGGTTCGTGGTGCCGCAGCATAACCGACAACGCCTCCCTTGCCTGGGCCAGTACATCCGCCTCCAGCTTGCTTTCCCTGTACATGGGTGCAAAACCGGCACTACCAAGAAGGTTGTTCTGTTCCCTTAAGGGTATCTCCAGGGAATCTGCCAGGCGAAGTACCATTTCCCTCGACGGGCTGGAGCGACCGGACTCAAGAAAGCTCAGGTGGCGCTGTGAGATACCGGCGGTGAGTGACAGGTCCCACTGGGATAATTTGCGCAGCTTACGCCAGGTTCGCAGCAGATCCGGGAATCGCGGTGGTGGACTGATGGCTGTATGTGTTGGGCTGATGGCTGTACTGGTCATGGCAATTAGCCTCGCTGAATCACTGCATCAATTCTATTACGTCGGGCGTAATAGTCGATTATTGTGATCTCACCACCATGCAACCGGCCCGCCGGTCGCGTGACTGCAGCGCATCGCAGAAATCGGTTGCAGCCTGCTTGGAATCAAACGGACCCAGCTGAACCCGGTATACCGTCCGGTCCCTTGATTCAACGTCTCTGAATGTAGGCTGATAGCCCACAGTCAGATCGGCGTGGTTACGCTGTAACTGCTCCCACAGCAGCTCCGCGCTGGTGATCGAGCTCATCGCACCCAGCTGGGCCCGGTAAACCGGCTCCAGTGGGGGCATCAACGGTTGTTTGTTTTCTTCAGGGTAGCGGATGTCGTTAGGCAGTCGCAGGTTCCAGGACTGTGACCATGCAACCAGTTCCTGGCTACCCAGGCCAACCGACTGACCATCCAGCTGGGCCAGTGGCTCGGCTGCACGGTCGTAGCCGTTCTTGTGGGCCATCTGCAGCCACTCACGTGCTGCGGCTTCGTCCTGCTCAACCCCTCGACCTTCCAGGTACATGGTACCGACGTTGAATTGCGCCGGTGGGTAGCCCTGGTCAGCAGCTCGCTTATACCAGGTAAAGGCGGCCTGGAGGTCAAGCGGCACGCTCTCACCGTACTTGTACATAATCGCCAGGACCGACTGGGCACGCGGATCACCGGCTTCAGCGAGTTCACTGAACTCCTTGAAAGCGAGTGCGTAATTCTGGTTCTGGTACGCGGTTGATGCAGATTCGAAGTCGGCCTGTACCGGACCGACTAGAAAAAACAACCAAATAACAATGAGTTGTACGTTTTTCAAAACAGTCGTCATGTAATCACTGACAGCCGGTATCCTATCATGGATTAGTGAATGAACTTTTTTCGACCCGCTCCGGACCAATCCGTTAAAGTGAAGTAATGCAGCAGATGTCGATTCACGACCTGACAACCAACCGTGGCCGGGAAGATGAGGAAAACCTCGAACTCCTGAAACGGGTAGCCGCCAAGGACAAGATCGCCTTTGAGCGCCTGTACACGCGGTTTTATCCGCAGCTCACGAGGTACCTGTCGCGCATGATGCGGCGGCCGCAACTCGTCGAAGAGGTTGTCAGCGACACCCTGTTTGTCGTCTGGGAAAAGGCCGGTCAATTCCAGGGCAGGTCCAAGGTTTCCACCTGGATCACCGGGAT
This sequence comes from Pseudomonadales bacterium, assembly GCA_963921285.3. Classification (GTDB taxonomy): domain Bacteria; phylum Pseudomonadota; class Gammaproteobacteria; order Pseudomonadales; family Azotimanducaceae; genus UBA9659. The sequence continues at coordinate 998,462 of CAWUFD020000015.1, read as the reverse complement.
TGCCTACCTGAAGGGCATCAAGGCACTCGATAAACTCAAGAGTGTGCCCGAAGACGGTGCCGAGGAGATCAACGACCAGGAGGCAGCGCCCGAAAGTCGTGATCTTATCAACAGGCTTGGCCTTGAAGAGTGGCTCGCCAGCGGCTTTGATCGGATATCGGTGGAGCAGCGTTCAGTGGTGGAGTTGACCTACTTTTCGGGTCACTCATACCAGGAAATTGCAGACATCATGCAGTGCCCGGTGAACACGGTGAAAACCCGTATGTTTCACGCCCGCCGACGCCTTGCTGACCTGCTGCCCGCACTTGCAGAAACAACCGGTCTCGCCGATGAGGACGAGACCATGAGCGAAACTGAAGACAACGTGGAAAATCTACATGGGGATCAGTAACAACAACTACAGCAAAGATCACGACAAGGTGGTCATGCTGCTCCCCTGGCATGTCAATGGCACCCTTGCTGGTAAAGAAGAGGAACTCACCCTTCGCCACCTCAGGGCATACAAAGCCTGCCAGGAAGAGAGGGATCGACTCTACGAATTGCAGAAACTGGTACAGGAAGACGGGCAGGTTGAAGCTGACCCGGCGCTTTCGTTCAGGCGCACCATGAAAGCGTATTGATGATCACGAACGTAATGTGGCGGTCGCGGCCGAAGTGGCGATGGATACCCGTTCTTACCGGCAGCGTAATCGGGGCATGCTGGCGATGTTTGGTTCGGTGGCCGCAGCCTTTGTTTTCCTGGTAGCGGGTGTTGGATTCTACTCACCGGTAGAAGAAGAGGGGCCTGCAACCTTTGAAACCCTCAGTGTGGAAAATGTTGCTGTTCCCGGCACCAGTTCACAGGTGCTGGTGACGTTCGAGAACCCCATTCCTGCCAGCGCGCTGCGGCGTGCGCTGATCGAAACGCGTTCGCACATTGTCTCCGGTCCTGATGAAAACGGTAGTTATCTGGTGGAGGTTGAGGTTCCGGCCCATATGACTGATAGTGAGTTTATTGAGTCCATGCGTGCAATTGAGGGCGTCGAATATGCACAGTTTGCGGAGCGCTAAACACTACCTGGCGACATTGATTTGCCTGGCACTGTTGTCCGGCTGTACTACCGCCACTTTTGAAGACGGCGATGTTTATGCCCGCAGCATTGTGTTCACCGTCTCCCATGAGCATGACACGGATTACGTTGTACTCGCTTCCGGTTTTCACGCGAGCGACCTCAGCAGCGACAAACCGACTGGTATCAAAAGTGTAATCTGGGACATCCTGCGCCTTCACAAGCTCGAGAAACGTTCCCAGTTCACCATCGATACGCTCGGTGTTGAGGCGGTTGTCGCGGACATTCCGCTGGAGCAGTCGATACCCGACGTGGTGAACGCGTTGAGCGCTGACTCCCGGGTTGAGTCTGTCCAGGGTGTGCAGTCGTTCAACCTGATGTCGTACAACGACCCTTATTTTGCGCTGCAGAACTCAGCCAGCGCTGATCTGATCGAGCATATCCACGAGATCAGCACCGGCAAGAACGTTGTGGTTGGCATCGTCGACACAGGCGTTGATCGCCTGCACCCCGAGCTTGCCGACAACATTGTCTATTCAAAGAATTTTGTTGCTGATGACCCGACGCCGTTTGACCAGGACGAACACGGTACCGCGGTTGCCGGCGTAATCGGGTCAGCGGCCAATAACGATCTTGGTATCGTGGGCGTTGCACCTGATGTCAAGCTGATGGTATTTAAGGCTTGCCAGCAGGAGGCAGGGTCACGCAAAACCTCCTGCGATTCTGTGTCGATCATCAAGGCGCTTAACGACGTGCTGCGCGTGCAGCCGGATGTCCTGAACCTGTCGCTGGCCGGACCGCGAGATGAAATCATCGAAAAGCTGCTGCGTCGGGCGTCTGACAATGACATTGTGCTGATCGGGGCGGTTGATGAGCGTCGCGGGCGTCAAAACAGTTTCCCCGCAAATATGCAGGAAGTGATTGCCGTGGGCACATCGATTCACGACCCTGAAGACTTTGCGAACATGATTCTTGCCCCAGGCACCGACGTTCTCACGACGACACCAGGCGCAACCTATGGTTTCAAATCAGGCAGTTCCATGGCGACAGCCTACGTGTCGGGTATCGCTGCACTGATGAAAGAAAAGGCACCATCGCTGAACGGTGCGGAGATATTCGTCGGCCTGAAGCATAGCGCCCAGGCCGGTGAAGGTGAAAAACCTGTGGTCGATCTATGTGTTGCAGTAAACCACGTTGCCAAGAAGCCTTCCGGCAACTGCCAGTCCACTGAGCGTGTGGCGCGGCTCAGGCCTCAGGAATAGCCCTTCTGGAATAGCTCCTCAGGAGTAAGCAGCACCCAGGCTGCTGACGGTCTCAAAGAACTCATCTCGCGTTTCCTCAAGGATTGCCTTGACCGGCTTGATGTCGTCAATCCTGCCTGCAACCTGGCCCGAAAGTGGCACCGCGGCTTCCATGTCCCCGCCGAAGTAGAGATCCTGCGCCTGGCCAAACTCACCCATTACGTTGTTTTCGATGGACTTCTCCATTCGACTGGTTCGTTCGGTCCTGAGTGCTCGCAGTGCAGGCGAATGGAATTTGTTGAGGAAGACTGTACCGGTCTCTTCAGAGTCGACAATCGCGTTCTTCCAGTTCTCATGCACTGGTGATTCGGCTGCGGACACCATGCGGGTACCCATCTGGATACCTTCAGCGCCAAGGGCAAATGCGGCGGCCATGGTTTTGCCGTCAACGAAACCGCCTGCGGCAACAATAGGTACGTCCACCTTGGAGCGAACCAGCGGCAACAGCACCATGGATGCAACCGGATTCGGGTTCTTGAACCCGCCGCCTTCGCCGCCCTCAACAATCAGTCCATCGACACCAGCTTCTACCGCCTTGATGGCGGCGCGGAGCGTTGGCACAACGTGAAACACAGTAAGCCCGCCAGCCTTGAGGTCTGCCGTGTACTTTGTTGGGCTGCCGGCCGAGGTCGTAACAAATTTAACGCCCTGGTCGATGACAAACTGCGCGATGATCTCAGGGTCACGCACAAATGCCTGGGCGATGTTCACGCCGAAAGGTTTGTCGGTGAGGTCGCGCATCTTCTTGATCTCATCCTTGATCACGTCAAGTTCGCCGGAAGATGTCTCGATAATCCCCATGCCTCCAGCGTTGCTCACGGCAGATGCCAGCTTCGAGCGGGCAATCCAGCCCATGGGCGCCTGGATGATCGGCAGTTCAACACCAAGCATATCGGTGACACGGTTTTTGAATTTCATCAACGGGCTTCCTTCTTGTTGTGGTGTTGTCGACAGCTTTTATCGACGGTTCTTTCGACGATAGTGTCGGTAAGTATAGTTAATATTCGATTCGTAGTGCGTCTCGGAGATCAGCTCAAAGTCATCGGGCAGATCGGGAAAACTGACGTTACCTTCGACGCTGGCATGGATGGTTGTCAGATGGATGCCATCGGCCATGGGCATGGCCTGGCGATATATCTCACCACCGCCGACAACAAAAATTGGTGCGTCAATCTGCTTTGCAGCGTCGATAGCTGATTGTATGGAACTCTCGGTCCTGCAGCCGTCTGCTTCATAGCCGCTGCGGGATACGATGATAGTGGTGCGACCGGGTAAGGGGCGACCGATCGAGTCGAAAGTCTTTCGACCCATGATCAGGGTGCCGCCCATGGTGATGTCCTTGAAGAGTTTCTGTTCGCCTTTAACTCGCCAGGGAATTTCCAGGTCATTTCCGATAATGCCGTTTTCCGACTGCGCGGCGACCATCTCGATCATTACATCTGTTCCACGGTCTTGATGCCAAGCAGGGACAGGCCATGTGCCAGGACTTCAGAAGTCAGCTTGCACAGCTTGAGGCGACTCGCCATCACTGCAGGTTCCGCTTTCAGGACCGGACAGGCTTCGTAAAAACTCATGAACATACCCGCCAGTTCGAACAGGTAGTTGGTCAGGATGTTGGCCTGGTAGTCCTCGACAACGGCGCTGATCGTCTCCGGGTACTGGAGCAGTTTGATGGCGAGGACCATCTCCGGCTGTTCTTCCAGCGTAAAGGTACCTTCGAGTGAGTCCGCATCGATATCGGCGCGCCTGAATATACTCCTGATACGCGTGTAGGCGTATTGCAGGTAGGGCGCAGTGTTGCCTTCAAAGGACAGCATGGTGTCCCAGTCGAAGATATAGTCGGTAGTCCTGTTCTTTGAGAGTTCGGCGTACTTGATGGCCCCGATACCGACCACTTCGGCGATGGCGGCGCGGGTATCGTCATCAATGTCAGGGTTCTTTTCCTTCACAAGGTCAGCCGCACGTTGCACCGCTTCATCGACAACGTCTGCCAGTTTTACTGCGTCACCGGTCCTCGTCTTGAAGGGTTTGCCTTCCTTGTTAAGGATGGTGCCGAAGGCGACGTGACGGAAATCCTGGTCTCCGAGCAGGCCTGCGGCCCTTGAGATGGCAAACAGCTGTGAGAGGTGTAGTGCCTGTCTCGCATCAACAAAATACAGTGCGCGATCAGCAGCAAGTTCGCTGGTGCGGTACTGCACGGCTGCAAGATCAGTTGCGATGTATGGGTAACCGCCGTCAGACTTCTGGACAATCGCCGGTACCATTTCGCCGTCCTTGCCGGTGAATTCGGGCAGGAAGACACACTTGGCACCTTCTGACTCAGTGATCATGTCCTTGTCTGTGAGTGAGGTCACGATGCCAGCCAGGTCATCGTTGTAGGCGCTTTCCGCACGCGCGTCATCACGGGTCAGTGAAATGTTGAGACGCTGGTAAATTGCATCACAGTGGCTGAGGGACTCCTCGATAAACTGGCTCCAGAGCGCCAGGCATTCGTTGTCACCATTCTGCAGGCGTACCACGTACTGTCTTGCCTCAGCTGCAAAAGCCTCATCGGTTTTAAACAGTTCACTGGCCTTCTGGTAAAAAAGTTCCAGGTCCTTCAGCTCGGTTGCCAGGGTCTCACCCTGTGCAGACAGTTTTGCCATGTACGCAAGCAGGCTGCCGAACTGTGCGCCCCAGTCCCCTACATGATTGGCGCGGATCACGTCGTGTCCGAGGAACTCGAGTATCCTCACCGCCGTGTCACCTATTGCTGTCGAGCGCAGGTGACCGATATGCATTTCCTTGGCGAGGTTGGGTGATGAATAGTCGACGACAATACGTGCGGCTTCAGCCTGTTCAACGCCGAACCTGACATCTTCCGCAAGCCGCTCCAGCTCGCGCTCAATGAACGACCTGGTCAGGGTGATATTGATAAAACCCGGCCCGGCAATCTCGGTAGTGGCGATATCATCGAGCGCAGCGTTTTCCACAAGGGTGCCAGCCAGTTCGCGAGGATTGGTCTTCAGCTTTTTGGCTGCGCCCATGACGCCGTTTGCCTGGTAGTGACCAAACTCTGGCTTGCCGGCCTGTTTTACAACAGCCGGTGCACCGTCAGCGCCACTCTCGGCGAGGGCTGCTGTCATCTTGTCGTCGATATATTGTCTAAGGTTCATAACAACTGGCGCGTTTCAGGCGCTGCAATACAAAAAAGGGGGTGAAAAAAGGCGGCACATGTTAGCCAAAATCGGCAGGCAGGTCTAACCGCCAACGGCTGTCAACGCTGAAAATCGAGGCGGATGCTGTGCTGGTCAAGGTCCATGATAACGGTGCGAAAGAACAGCCAGGCACCCAGCATCTCGAGGGACTCCTCCAAAGCTACCGCAAACCCGTAACCGACGCTGTCTTCATCCATGTCCCGTGACAGGTATTCAATGCCCAGGATGCCGGATACGTAGATACTCCCTGAGAGGACAAACCAGATCAAAAGGTGTCGCGGCAGGGCTCGCAGGAACGGGATATAAAGCAGGCCAACCACGGTCAGCAGACCAGCCGCCGGTATCGCCCAGTTGAAATCAATCGCGGTGTGAAACGACTCGTGTAGACCTGCGACCTCATCGATACAAAGCACGAGGAACCCGATGGCGAGCACGCGCCAGTGCAATCGGTACTTCTCGTCTCGGGTGGATATGGACAGGAATAGCACAGCAGAACAATTGAACAGCAGGAAGCTCGAAAACCAGGTAGGCAGGTTGTTCTCTTCATCGAGGTGGAACAGCTGGATGATCAACCAGGGAACCTCTTCTACCTCATAGGTGTAGTAGTTGAGCGCGCAGTGGATGACAACCAGCGTGATACCGATGGCGAGCAGCCATGTGCTGTAGGTAAAAGCTGGTATGCGGATGGTGATGTCCTTCATGCCTGACATTCTACCTGTCGTGACAAGGCTGCCGAAAGATGCTTCACTGCAACGCTCATGTAACTGTGCCGGAGATAGCTATGGCTGGATTCCATCATGTCGCCTTTGCCTGCAAAGATGTAGAGGCGACCACGAGGTTCTACGATGACCTGCTCGGTTTTCCACTGGTTCATACCGAGATCCAGGGAGAACCGGAACACTTCATGCGGCATATCTTTTTTGATCTTGGTGATGGCAGCTCCCTGGCTTTTTTCGACCTGCATGGAGTGGGTGAGCCGGAGGACATGCGCACCGACATATCCACGGGCATGGATCTGCCACTCTGGGTAAACCACCTGGCTTTTAAGGCAGATACGGCAAAAATTGAAGAGATCCGTAAGAAGATGGACGACGCTGGCATTGAGCCTGTGATGGATGTCGACCATGGCTGGTGTCATTCCCTCTACTACAAGGATCCGAACGGCATCATGATCGAATTCTGTGAGGATACGCCTGGCTTTACGCCGGATCGGGAAGCAGCCCGCAAGATGATTTACGAGATTCCAGCAGCAAAATAGTCCTTCATGAAAAAAGAGTTTGTTGGCTTAGGTTCTGCAACCGGCAGGACCAACCCGGCCGGATTTAACCCGTGCCAGGGGCTTTATCACACACCGGATGGCGCTGCGCCCAGGACCGCGTTCATTGCGAGTCATTACAACGTGGACTTCAAGGAGCACTACCTTGCGCCGTTGATGGCTGAGCGGGGTTTTGGCTTCCTTGGGTTTAACACTCGTTACGCGGGTGCTGAGGCATGGTTCATCCTTGAGCATGCATTGATTGATCTTGCAGCAGGTATGCGCTGGTTGCGTGAAGAAAAGGGTGTTGAGCAGATTGTGCTGCTCGGTAACTCCGGCGGCGGATCTTTAATGGGCGCCTACCAGAGCCAGGCGATGTCAGTTGATATGCATCCCGCGCCAGATATGAAACTCCCTGAAAGCCTTTTTGATATGCCGCAGGGTGACCTCTACGTTTCCCTTAACGCGCATGCCGGCAGGCCCGAGGTCCTCACGGACTGGATGGATCCCTCGGTGGTGGATGAAAACGATCCGCTCAGCATCGATGAAAGCCTCAACATGTATAACCCCGATAACGGTCCGCCGTACAGCGAAGACTTTGTTACCCGTTACCGGGACGGGCAACGTGCCCGCAACCAGCGGATTACCGACTGGGTGATGAAGGAGATCGCGCGCCTCAAGAAAGTTGGTGTGTTTGAGCGGGTGTTTACCATGCAGCGGGTCTGGGCGGACCTTCGCCTGATGGATGCGAGTATCGATCCGTCGCGCAGACCGATTGGTGTGTGTTACGCAGGTGATGCGCGGCGTGCGAATTTTGACGGTCGGGGCATCGGTAACTGCAGTTCCCTCAGAAGCTGGCTTTCCATGTGGAGCCTGTCGCAGTCCTGCTGCTCCGGGCAACGGCATCTCGAAAAGATTCAACTACCCAGCCTGGTCGTGCAATCGATGGCTGATACCGGTGTGTTCCCTTCAGACGCGCAGAACATCTTTGATGCCCTCGGCGGCGACAACAAGACGCTGGAGTTTACCGAAGGTGATCACTACCTGCTTGATCCTGCGGATGCCCGGGAGAAGACGGCTGACCTGGTTGCCGAGTGGGTGAAGCGTCACGGCTGAGTTCGCCCGCGCGCCTGGGTGTGTTGGCCTTCAGGATATTAAGCCTGATGGTGAAAGTTGTGCCGTGTCCAGGCGATGAGTCGACGCTGATCTCGCCGCCGTGATTGCCGACGATATCGGCAACCAGCGCGAGCCCGATCCCAGTGCCCTGTCCCTTATCCTTGGTTGTAAACAGCGGGTCAAATATTCGACTTAAGTTGGCAGGCGGAATACCGACACCGCTGTCCGCCACCAGGATTTTCACGTCGTCGTCATGCCGTCTCACATCCAGTCTCAGCATGCCGTTACCTTCGATAGCGTCGCGTGCATTTACAACCAGGTTCATGAACACCTGCTGCAATTGGGTGGCGTTGCCGTTAACAAAAAGATCGGGATCGACGTGGGTCACAAAGCTGATGTCCTCCGTCAGCAGTCTTCTCACGAACTGGCACTGCCGTTGCAGCAGGGCCGAAAGATCGATGGGCGTGTACGTGCGGTCTTCGCTTGCAACAAACTGCAGCAGATGTGTCACCAGGTCATCGCCGAAGGTGACCGCGTTGTCCAGTTCCACCTGCAGGTCTGGGTCGAGAGAGCTGAAGTCTCCCTGCTCAACAATTGCCCTGATGGCGGCAAGCAGGTTCTTGAAGTCGTGGGATATGCCACGGGAAACGTTACCAACAAGATTGGTACGCTGTGTTGTGGCAAGTGACAGGTCATCCGCGGTAACCGGTGATGGCTCCCTCACCATATCGGCGGGTGGTTGCTTTGCACGAGGTGTCTCGTGCGCCATCTTGCTCGGCACATCTGCAAGTACGCTCACGTGAGCCTTGAGCAGGTTGCCAAGTTCTTCAGCCGCTTCAAACTCCCCTGCAGCCTGTTGTGGTGTCTGCGGACAGATGACAAAGATGTCACCTTCCTTCTCGCAGGTAGCGCGGGTTATCTCGATTGCAGCGGCGAGCATGCCGCGCAGTACGAGCAGGAACTGGCTGGAACTGACTAGGTCATTCCGCAGTTTTATGCTGATGCTGACCCGACCCGGAGACTTCGTTTCGGCTTCGAGGGAGACAGGGAAGAGCTTTGCGAGCAGGCCGTTTACACCGAATACATTCTTGAGGAGTTGTTCGCCGCTTTGTGTATTGGCTATCCTGGCCTGTCTTAGCGGGAAGTGATGCCAGGCGCGATAGCCCAGTTGATACAGGGCATCACCCTCGGTGTACTTTGCGAAGTAGGCAATGAGTTCCGAGCAGGCTTTCCAGGAGACAAAAGACACCGCATCCAGCGAATCCAACAACGGGTGATGCAGTTTCGTCTCACGGCAGGCCTCTGCCAGCCAAACGAGTGATGCGGTTGGTACCAGGTATTCTTCGGGGGAGGTGGGTCTGCGTTCCATGCAGTTTTTTTGTTTTGAGTATCTGCCTCCTGGCAGAGTCGGTCAAGACGCGTCGAATTCAGCGATCAGCTTGCGCGCACGCTCGGTGACAGTGGCGTAGGTTTCGAGGGCAGCCTTGCCTTCATCTGAAATGTCGTAGACGCCTCGGTCAACGCGCTCGAACCATCCGTAATGATTTTTGAGGAGGATGCTGCCGGTCTTCTCGCCACATAACTTCGCTACTTTTCTAGGCGGCAGGGGACCCGCAACCTCGAGCATGGTTGCGATGCAGAGTGCGGTCTCGCGATAGGCGGTGATAATTGGTGTGCCGGTGACGCCACCCACGTTGAGGCGAGTGCCACGACTCGTAAACTCCTTCAATACAGCACCCCGCATGCGCTGGTTGAGCCTGCCCTTGTGATCAGGTTCGTATTTCAGGTAAGCCCATCGTCCGAGCGGACTTACGCTGACCACCAGCAGCCCAAGGCCAAGTCTCTTCACAATCTGTGCGGAGGCACGCCACTGCTTGGTTTCTTTTTTTGGTGCGGGTATTGCGATGTAAACGTCGTTGGTGATTTTCTGTCGCTGGGTTGCCTGTACCAGCAAGGTCAGGTTCAGGCTTGTTTTGAGTTCGGTAACGATCAGTTCATCGTCCCGCAGGGCGACAACGTCGCAGTTCCGAACCTCAGCATCGACGCTGAAACCCTGCTCAGCAAAGTACTGCTTTACCGGTTCAAACAGTTCGCTCTCTTTCACGTCGAGAGATGTTTGACGAGTTGCTGGTGGAGCCCGCCGAATGCGCCGTTGCTCATGACGACAATGTGACATTCACCTGGCAGGTCCGTGGTGACCTTTTTGATGATCACTTCCAGGTCAGATTCAACGTGATGGCCTGGCGCAGCAAGCTGTTGCATATCCCAGCCAACCGTAGCCGGTTGGTACCAGTACACCTCGTCGGCGGCCTGGGCGCTGTTTTGCAGCGTTTCGGCATGGGTGCCTTTTTTCATCGTGTGTGAGGCGGGCTCGATCACGGCGATGATTTTCTCGCCGCCAACCCTCGCGCGTAATCCTGCAAGTGTTGTTTCAATTGCGGTCGGGTGGTGTGCAAAATCATCATAAACGCTGAGGCCACCCTCGCTGTATATCACCTCCATGCGCCGCTTGACGGATTTGAATAGCGAGAGCGCGTCGCAGCATGTACCGGCCGGCACGCCTGCATGCCGTGCTGCCAGTATGGCGGCCATCGCGTTGCTGACGTTATGTTGACCGGTTAAGTACCAGGCGACACTGCCTTCGGTCTGCCCGTCGATCACCACAGAGAAAGCCGAGCCATCTGCTGATTGAAGTTCGGCATAAGTTGTCTCGCTGCCGACAGCTGCTGTCGGTGTCCAGCAGCCACGCTCTATGACGCGGGCCACATTATTGTCCGATGCCGGATGTATCACGAGGCCCGAGTCAGGCACCGAACGCAGCAGCAGGTGAAACTGGTTCTCGATCTCACCGAGGTCATTAAAGATGTCGGCATGATCAAACTCGAGATTGTTCACCACCAGAGTGTTGGGTTTGTAGTGGAGGAACTTTGAGCGTCGATCGAAGTAGGACGTATCGTATTCATCCGCTTCGATGACAAAAAAAGGATCATTGCCCAGCCTCGACGATATACCAAAGTTGGCTGGGACACCGCCGATAAGAAAACCCGGGTTCAGGCCTGCGTATTCGAGTATCCAGGCGATCATCGCACTGGTGGTTGTTTTACCGTGTGTACCCGACACAGCGATCACCCAGCGTGATGCCAGAAGGTAACGTGCGAGCCACTCTGCACCCGAGGTATAAGGCGTGGTTCCACGCAAGACTGCTTCAACCGCCGGGTTGCCGCGAGCAAGTCCAGCGTTACCGATCACAAACAAGTCGACGTCGTCCGGCAGGTTTTCCGCACTGTAGGGTGAGGTAAGTTCGATACCCGCGTTTTCGAGCTGCGTACTCATCGGCGGGTAAACATTCATATCGGAACCCGTGACCCGGTAACCCAGATCCCTCGCCAGCATGGCGATACTGCCCATGAGCGTGCCGCAGATCCCCAGGATATGAACGTGCATCAGGCTTATTGCGCGGCGGGTGGTGGAAACACACTCACCGCAACCAGTACGCCGAGCAGTTCGATCAGGAAGGCAATGGCCGAACCCTGCAATACGCTGACGTCACTTGCCTTGTGGTAGATGTGTCCGGCGATGGCGAGCCACCAGCCGAGGCAAACCCAGGTTGCCGTGTCAGCAAACATCTTCAGTGAGTCGCTGTCGCTGTGCAGCAGGATCATATTGAAAGGCAGCAGCACGATCAGCATGATCCCATTGGTGCCGAGCAGGGCTGACCAGGTGGCGCGGAAGCGGTATCCGAGGCGTTTGAACTGCAACAGAATATAGGTGATGAACGCCTGCAGGCTGATGCCAATCGCGATGGTGGTGATAATTTCGAGGGTGCCCTGCCAGGGTCTGGTGAGATTCACCACAAGCAATGCGATAGCGAGGTAAAGCCCGAAGATGATCCCGGTAACAAAATTTGAGGACGGCAGATCTGCGGGACTGCGTCGCAACAGGCACATCTGCCAGAAGAAGGTGCTGATCTGGCCCATCAGTCTTTTACTTCCACGTACCCGACGTTGATCGCCCTGACCTTGGGCATCATGAAGCCCATGAGCAGAGTGCTGAGACACAGGATGATGCCGGAGGTGACCAGACCTGCCGGTACGCTGACTGTTTCTGCTATGTAACCGATCGGTAAAACACCGAGCGGCATCAGGCCGTGGGACATCATATCGATGCTCATTATCCTGCCGCGCATATGTTGTTCAACCTGAAGCTGTACCAATGAACGGCTCATCGACATGTTGACCGCGGAGATGAAACCAATCGCCGCGATCACCAGGGTGGCGTGGCTGAACACCGTGGTCATGGCAAAGGTGCTGACCAGTACGCCCCAGAAAGCACCGGTCCCGATAATCCAGTAGCCCTTGTTGCGAAAGTTGCCCATTTTCGCGAGCGCCAGGGACCCGGCGATGGCCCCGACACCCATGCCGGTCATCAGCAGACCGAGATCGTCCGGACCACCGTTCAGGACATCTGTTGAAAAAGCGGGTAGCAGCGTGTTGATCGTGAGGCCAAACAGGAAAGGCAGGATCGATAAGAGAATCAGTCCGCCAACCACCGGCGAATTGAATACGTACAGCAGACCCTCGTGAACCTCGCCGAGTGGGCTCTTACGTTCGCCGGGTACCGGTTTACCGGCATGACGAATCAACAGAACGGTTGCGCCGGAAAGGAAATACAACGCCGAAAGGACAAAATAAACCAGGCCGACGCCGTAAGTGGACGTTGTATCGCCTCCCGCAAATATCGCAATCATGAAACCCGCCAGCGCAGGCCCTAGTATCCGGGACAGATTCCAGGCGGCCGTGTTGTAGGCCATCGCGTTAAACATCAGTCCCTCGCCGACGATCTCCGGGATGAAGGCGGTGCGCGCCGGGATGGAGAGCGCCATGACTGTGCCGTTTAAGACGCCAACCCAGATGAAATCCCAGAAGGTTACGTTGCCAAACATGATGATGTAAGCCATGCCCAGCGTGGCGACGCCGTTCAGTATTGGTGCCCAGCCGATCACCGGTTTTTTTGAAACCCGGTCTGCCAGAACACCGCCGACCAGCGAAAAGATGACCTGGGGAATCATGAACGCGAGAGTGACCCAGGTAAGATTCATGGCGGATGACGTCATTTCGTAGACGAGCCAACCCTGCGCAACCAACTGCATATTCATGGCGAATGCCGAGGCCAGCATGCCAATCCAGAGGAACAGGTAGTCTGGCACCTTGAGCGATGCGAACATCGACTTATCGGCGGGAGTCAGGGGAGTGGAAAGATCGTTCAAAACGACGCCAACTGCTAAAGGTCCATTATAGCGGACCGGCCGGTTCGATTCAGTTCAGCTCAGACGAGAGACGATATCCGGTATCAGGTAGTCAGCGGAGGCGTAGCCGCCGCAAAGCAGTTTGGCACCATCACCGGTGTCCAGCATAACGGTTGGCAGGGAGTTGTGTGCCGTCAGCTCTCTGCACCATTCAAACTCAGCACGGGTGGTTTCAATGATGTCATCTGACCTGATGGCTGTTTCAATGTCGGCAGCTGACATGTCGAATCCCGGGTCGAGCGAGGCGAGGGTATCGGGGTTGTTAAGGTTACGTGCGCCCACGTAGAAGGCTTCCTGCATCTGGTGGAAAAGCGACCAGGGTTCTTCGCCTGTTCGCGCCCGTGCAACCTGCAGGTAACGAGACGGGATTTCGCTGTGGTAGATGAAGTCCTCATCGGCGGGTAGTTGTATGGAAAAGGACTGGCCGGTGGTTTCGTTCACCCGGGCCCACAGCTGGGTCAGGTTGTTGATATCGAACTCGGTGAGTTTACGCGCATTGCCGACCTGCAGGCCGGCGCAGCACAGGATAAAGGTCACACGGGAGGACAAGGCCTGCTGTGCGCGAAGCACCTCCGGCAGCATGCCCCAGCACCAGGCGCAGATCGGGTCCGTGATGAAATACAACCGCGCCTGGGTCATTTTAACTTCCGATCAGTCCGGCAGGCCGAGTACTCGCTTGCCGATGATGTTCATCTGCACTTCGCTGGTACCACCATAGATGGTGGTTGCGCGGGCGTTCAGCCAGCTGCGTGTGGACTCAAGCTCTGTATCGGAAAATCCGTCACCTTCCCAGCCCATACCCTGCGTACCCATCAACTCTGATTTGAGTTCGGTTGCATTACGCTGCAGCCCCGAACCCACCAGTTTGAAGATCGATGTGGTTGCCCCGGGTGTTTTGCCTGACTGGTTTTCCTGGCTGACACGCGATGCAGTCAACTGGAAAGCCTGCTCCAGCATCACGTGATCCAGCACCTTTTCACGTGCGCCACTGTCACTGATCCTGTTGCCCGAAACACCGACATAGGTTTTTGCGATGTCCGGCAGTTCCGTGTTCTTGGGCTTTTTCTTCTTGCCCGCACCGGCCAGACCGCCGATACCGGATCGCTCAAACTGCAGCAGGCGCTTGCCGACGGTCCAACCCTTGTTGAGTTCTCCGACAACATCGTCGCGACGTGCCACGGCATCATCAAGGAATGTTTCGCAGAAAGGTGAGGAACCTGAAATCAGCGCAATGGGTTTCACGGTGACACCGGGTTGATGCATGTCGAGCAGGATAAACGTGATGCCGTCATGCTTGGGTGCATCGGGATCTGTTCGCACAAGAGCGAACATCCAATCTGCGTGCTGTGCACCGGACGTCCAGATTTTTTGCCCGTTGATCACGTAGTGGTCTCCCTCGAGTACTGCACGGGTCTGCAGGGCAGCGAGGTCAGAGCCTGCACCGGGTTCACTGTAACCCTGGCACCAGCGAATAGATCCGTCAGTTATCTTTGGAATGTGTCGCTGTTTCTGTTCTTCGGTGCCGAACTCCAGCAATGTCGGGCCAATCATGGTGAGGCCCATACCTGATGAGGGCGCGGTTGCCTTGATGCGGCCCATCTCCTGAGAGAGTACCGCTGCCTCTTCCTTGTTGAGACCGCCGCCGCCGTATTCCTTCGGCCAGGTGGGTGCAACCCAGCCTTTTGCTGCCATACGTTCCAGCCACACCTTCGCTTCGGGGCGCTGGTAGATCAGGTGGGCGTCTTCCCAGTGGAAAGACAGGTTGCACATTTCAGGCGGGCAGTTTTCTGCCAGCCACTCGCGGGTTTCCGCGCGAAAGGTCTCAAGATCAGTCATGACATTCTCCGATAAGATGGCACGCAATGTGCCATAAACTGGGGGAACCGCTCAATATGATCAGTGGAGCGGATACTGGGCTATTTTAATGCCGCTTCCGTTTCTACGCCTGAGCGGATGAACCAGTTTATGTCGGCGACGTTGATCGGCGGCGTGAGGAATACGACGCCTGAAACAGAGCAGAGCGGTTCGCTTGGCAATTGTTCCACCAGCGCCAGCACACGGGTAGTGAGGGAGATGTTACTCAGTAGATCGCAGAGTTCGTGGTCGGCAGCGACACGATCGTCAAAGATGATGGCATCCACATCGTTTATCGCCATGAGCGGCTTCGCATCGAAGAGGTTTTCTGACCAGAGGTGCGGAAAATCGGTGAGGCAGTTATGAAGGCTGCGGGGCGCGATGAGTAATGTCTGCATGAGTCCCATCTTGCTCTGCCCGGATCGTATTTTCTTTGACCTGTGTCAAGGAGCGTGAAGAAGGACTGAAACACAATAGCTTCTACAAATTAACGAACGATTTACCCGAAACGGTTCACCCGAAAGGAGAAAAACGATGGTATTTCAAGAAGCAGAAGACCTGAACACGATGAAAAAGATTGGCGTTAACGTCGTTGTACTTGTCGGCGTCATGCTGGCACTCATTGCCGCGTCTGTCGTTATTGGCTAAGTGCTATTGGCTGACGTTCAATCAGGCTCACGCATGTGAGCAACATGGCACAGGGACTGACGATCGAGTATCTCCAGTTCCTTGCCTTCTACCTGTAATACACCCTGGGTCTGCAGGCGCGTGAACACGCGGCTGACGGTTTCAACCGCAAGACCAAGATAATTGCCGATATCCGCCCTTGCCATCGGCAGGCGAAACCGTGTTGCCGACAGATTCCGCTGGGCATAGCGTATAGACAGGTTCATCAGGAATGCGCCAATGCGCTCTTCGGCGGTTTTCTTTGCCAGCAGCAGCTGCAGTTCCTGGTCGATGCGTATCTCCCGGCTGAGCAGGCGATAAAGATGGACTTGCAGGTTCGGGATTTTGGCCGACAGCGACTCCATATCAGTGTATGGGATCTCGCACACGCTTGAGGTCTCCATGGCCCGTGCGGATGAAATGTGCACCTTCGAATCGATTGCATCCATCGCAAGTATTTCCCCGGGCAGGTAAAATGCGATGACCTGCTCGCTGCCTTCCTCATCAATTGAAAAAACCTTGATGGAGCCGGACCTTACGGCATACAGCGAGGTGAATTGATCACCTGCCTCATACAGGGCTTCACCCCGGTGAAGCGGTTTGGAGCGTTTGACAATGTCGTCGACTTCATCGATCTCCGTATCCGTGAGCGAATGAGGGATGCAGAGCTCACTCAGGCCACAGTTACCGCATGAAACGGTGAATTTCGATTGTGCTGGCATTGCGGGCAATCTATTGAAGGGTACTTACGTATCATAATAGGGCTATTAACCGGGAATTAAAGTGTCGAACCCAAATATTCTTAATCATGCGCCAGCAATGGCGTCTGCGAGTGCTGTCAATCATCGTGCAGTTATCTTCTGGCTGATGTCAGTCTGCCTCGTTGTGTACCTGATGATTATCGTCGGCGGGGCCACGCGATTGACCCAGAGTGGGCTATCCATGGTGGATTGGCAGCCTGTTGCAGGGATTATTCCACCTATTACAGAAAGTGAGTGGGCCGAAGAGTTTAATGCCTACAAGCAGTACCCTGAGTACCAGAAAATCAACAAGGGCATGAGTCTCGACGAATTCAAGTCGATTTTTTACTGGGAGTACGGCCATCGCGTGCTTGGCAGGTTTATCGGCGTGCTGTTTTTTGTGCCGTTTGTCTACTTTCTTATCCGGCGGCAGGTTGACTCACGTTATGTGCCACGACTTTGGGTTGCGCTGGTGCTGGGCGGTCTGCAGGGCCTGATGGGATGGTACATGGTGAAAAGCGGGTTGGTTGATGTGCCGCGCGTGTCTCACCTGCGTCTGTCTGCTCACCTGTTTCTCGCATTGCTGATACTGGTGTACCTGATCTGGCTCATACTCGATATCCAGGGAACCGGGCGGGTGCGGGCAGATTCACGGCTGCGCACCATGGTGATGGTGACCGCCGGACTGCTTGGATTGCAGATTCTTTATGGTGCCTTCACCGCAGGGCTGAAAGCGGGGCATGGCTTCAACACCTGGCCGCTCATGCACGGGCAGTTCCTTGCGGAAGCTGCGGTCATGATGCAGCCGTTCTGGCACAACTTTGTTGAAAACGGTGTGATGACGCAGTTCATCCATCGCTGGGTTGGCGCCGCGCTGGTGCTGGCGGTTGCATACACGACCTGGTTGGCACTTCAGGCGGACCAGGTGAAAGTCGAGGTGTTGGCGCTGGCCGCCCTCACCCTGGTGCAGTTTATGCTCGGCGTGGCCACGTTGCTCATGAATGTCCCCGTGGTGCTTGGCAGCCTTCACCAGGCGGTAGCTGCCCTGATGGTGATCGTTGCGACATTACTCGTTTATAAAACCATGCCGGAAAAGCAGCAGTGAAGATCTGTCTCGCACAGATCAACACGACGCCGGGAGACTTTGACGGGAATGTTGCGAGAATTTTTGAAGGTGTCAGCCAGGCGGATGCAGCCGGCGCCGACATCGTGCTGTTCCCGGAGCTTACGATCCCCGGGTACCTGACCCAGGACCTCATTTATAACGAAGACTACGTGGCGCGGAACCTCGCCGTGTTGGACGATGTTGTGGCGCGCTCCGCTGAGGCGAGACCTGACCTGCATATCGTGGTCGGTTACATCGATCGGAACGCCGGGGTTGGCAAACCCTATACGAACATGGCGGCGATTATCGCTGGCGGGCAGGTCAGGGCAACCTACCAGAAACAGCTGCTGCCTTTTTATGATGTGTTCGACGAACTCCGGTACTTCGAGCCGGGTGACACCACGACGGTAGTTAACATCGCCGGCCTTAACGTCGGTATCGCGATCTGCGAGGACCTCTGGAACGACAAGGACACGGACGACTATAACTATGCCGACAACCCCTATGCCCGGTACAGGGATGCCGGTGTTGATGTGGTGCTGTCGCTCAACTCATCGCCTTATGTTCACGACAAGTTTCGCACACGGCTGGAACACATCGCACCACCAACACAAGGCGGCCCTGCGGTTATCTATGTCAACCAGGTAGGCGGCCAGGATGAGCTGGTGTTTGATGGGCAGAGTTTTGTCGTCAAGGACGGCAAGCTGGCCTACCTCTCAGACACCCTGTTCGAAGACAGTTTTGATGTCGTTGACCTCGGCAGTGTAAACGAGGTCCCGCTAACACCTGTGCCGCTGGAAAAACTGCTGGTGCTCGGCCTGAAAGATTACATGCAGAAGTCCGGCTTCAGTGAACTGGTGCTGGCCAGCAGCGGAGGTGTAGATAGCGCAGTTGTTTGCAAACTCGCCTGTGATGCCGTGGCGCCTGAAAACGTGCACGCGATCCGCATGCCATCAATCTACTCAAGTGATCACTCGCGCGATGATGCACTGACCCTGCACCAGAACCTCGGGTGTCGTGATTACGAGGTGCCGATAGAGCACCTGCCCGTCGTTGAAATGCTGGGTGAGCGTTACCGTGATAATGGTGGCAAGAACTACAACAACGTTGCCGATGAAAATATCCAGGCGAGGCTGCGGGACCTTTACCTGATGCACTTCAGCAACGCGTTTGGTGCGATGCCCTTGTCAACGGGAAACAAGACAGAGTCCGGCTGCGGGTACTACACGCATTTTGATATGAACTTCAGCTACGCACCGATCAAGGATCTCTATAAGTTCCAGGTTGTCGATATTGCGAAGTCCGATGACAGGATACCAGCCAACATCTGGCAGAAGCCGCCATCGGCTGAGCTTGCCCACGGGCAGATCGATGAAGCGAGCCTGCTACCGTACGCGGTCCTCGACCCGATCGTCCTGACCTACATCGAACATTACATTACGTCGTTTGAGAAATTTGCGGCCTGGTGTACTGAACAGATTGCCAAAGGTGCGGAAATCACCAGTGATGAGAGGGTGTTGAGTGACTGGCTTGGTGACAGCGAAGCACCTGCACACTACCAGCGGATAATCAGCCTGATTGGCAAGATGGAATACAAGCGACGCCAGACCTGCCCCGGTACCAAGGTGTCAAAGGTTGCCTTTGGTATCGGGCGCAGGATTCCGATCGTCGAGAAGTGGTCCTGAAGAAAGGGCTACTGGATCGAAATGATCCTTGGTTTCTCTTTCTCTGATTTCGGCATGGTGATAGACAGGACGCCATGCTTGTAGGTCGCCGTGGTGCCTGCATCATCTACCTCTGCCGGTAGTGCGAAGAGCCGCTCAAACCTGCCGTAGGCACGTTCCGTAATATGGTAGTGGCCTTCGGTTCGTTCCGCTGAGGCACTTTTTCTGCCGCGAACCAGCAGCTTCGAACCGTTCACGTAGATTTCGAAATCTTCCTTGCCGAGCCCTGGTGCTTCCAGGTCAACGGTAACGGTCTTCTTGTCTTCGTGAAGCTCGGCGGTGAGTAGTCCCCACCGGGTGCCGTGTGCAGGTACGTTCTTGTCATCTGCTGCCGGGGTAAATCGTGTGATGGCGGCGCGAGCCTTGTTCCACACGTCCTGCCAGCCGTCAGCGATGACATCGATCGTGTCACGTACGGTATCTGAAATTCGATCGAGCGTAGTCATATTGACCTCCGTTACTCACCCTCAACTTTGACGCTGATGGGCTGTGTCTTTTTTGCCTTGGGGATAGTGATTTCAAGGACGCCGTTCACGGACTTTGCCGACACAGTTTCCTCGTCAGCAGAATCTGGCAGGTTAAATTGCCTGACGAAACTGCCGTGGGTTCTTTCCCTGCGGGTGAAGTTCTGTTCACTGATGTCGTTTGTCGTGGATCGTTCGCCTTTGATGGTCAGCACGCCGTTGTGCAGGCTGATTTCCATGTCGGACGGGTCAACGCCGGGTACGTCCGCAACAACACGAAATCCGTCAGCCGTTTCACTGACATCGACAGAGGGTGTCCACCGCTCATCTTCAAATGCGCTTGCGGCGAACGGGTAACGATCATCGAAGAACCGGGATAACTCGCGGTTCAACGTGTTAAATCGATTAGCTCGGTTAAATGGTGAAACCAGGTATGACATTTGTGTCTCCTCAATAAATCGGAAATTTGACTGTTCGTGGTCCCTTAGTAGGTCCGGTTTTTGAATGTTCAAGAGTGCTCAGGCAAAAAAATTCGGGACATCTGCAAGGCGGTGAAAAGATTGACGAAGGTCATTGAACGCGAGTAAGGGCAGACTTAAGCTTTTTAAACAGTAACCGAATGGGAGCCATCGCAATGATTGGACCACTCACAAAGCTGGATCGTGTACTTGCCATTGTCGAACCTGGCGCCGAGCACCAGGCGGTGATTGATCGCCTCGAATATCTTGCAAAGCGATCTGAGTTTGAGGTGATCCTTGCAGCAGCGGACTACTCCCAATATCTGGTGGAGGGTTATTACTTCTCAGAGGTGGAGTTGCCTGAATTGCGTAAACAGTACCTTGCCGAGCGTGAGGTGCTGCTTGAAGGATTGGCGGAACCGCTTCGACAAGGCGGGCTGCAGGTGACGACCCGGGCGCTCTGGTCACACCCGGCGTATGAAGGTGTGCTACAGCTGGCCGAGGAATACCAGCCGGATCTCATTGTCCATCACGTGCAGCGCCATGCCGCGCTCTCGAGGATGATACTGACAACTAACGACTGGCAACTGGCGCGCCACTCGAACGTTCCCCTCCTGATGGTAAAGGAAAAAACGTGGAGTGAGGCACCTGTGATCCTGGCTGCCGTTGATCCCATGCATGCACGGCACAAGCCAAGCGGTCTTGATCACAAGATACTGGGCACAGCAGAGTTTCTCGCAAGTGAACTCTCAGGTACGGCGGCTGCCGCCCATGCCTATGGACAGTTTCCCTTGTCGGGCCTCTATCCCTCAGACGCCCAGGAGCAACACCGCCGCGCCTTTGATACGCTAATGGCAGATTTTCATATCCCGGAAAGTCGCCAGCATCTCCTTGAGGAGGCACCAGAGTTTGGTCTGCGCACATTGGAGGCAGATTTAGGCGCTGATCTTGTTGTGTTGGGTTCGGTCTCTCGAAGCATCATCAAGGACGTGTTTATTGGTAACACAACTGAAAAGGTGCTCGATTTTCTCGAAAGTGATGTACTGTTGATCCGGCATGATGCGTGATCAGCCTTACTTCGACAGGCGTAAAAAAGTTGTGTAGAACAGCTTGAACAGTTTTTCTTAAAAGGAGGTCACATGGCCCGTAAACGCTACAGTAATATTCTTCTTGCAGTCGACTTTCATGATGACAATGAGACGACTATCGATACTGCAACAATGCTGGCTGAGATGAATGAAGCCAGTCTGCACCTTGTGCACGTTAATGAACCTATTGGTATGGCCTATTCACCAGACAGTTTGTCATGGGGCGACCAGGTCTATGCGTTGCAGGAGTCCATTCGCCGCGAGAGCAAGCAGAAGCTCGAGGCGCTGGCAGGGAAGTTAGGTGTGCCCTCTGAGCGCACCCATCTCCTTGAAGGTCGTCCTTCTGCTGAGATCCATGAGCTGTGTAAGGGCCAGGGTATAGACCTGGTGGTGCTTGGTACGCACGGCCAGTCAGGGTTGCAGCTCCTGCTCGGCTCAACTGCCAACGGCGTGCTGCATGGATCAGGCTGTGATGTTCTCGCGGTGAGGCTGGGTTGATCCCTAGCAGTTTCCGGCGAAGCCGGAAACTGCTAGCTGACGAAATAGAACAGGCAATCGCTGTTGGCAACCAGTGGATCGGTTGTCGCCATGAAAATTGTCATGGGGGTCCGCGTGATCAACGTGTCATGGGATTCCGCAAAGTGTTCGAAAAAGCGGTTCTCTCCCTCGTGTGACGCGATCAGGTGCTGGTGCGTGTGCTCGCGATACCAGCCCAGCGTGGTGCCTGCGGGGACGCGCTTGAAGTTGAGCTGATCAATCGTATTGAGGATGGTGAGGTCTGAAGACTCATCCAGAGAACTGGAATACGACACTCTAAGCGTCCTGTGTGTTTCGAGTCGTAGTGGATGTTCCAGCGCATCCGTGGGTGACGCGGCCTCGGTAATATCGGTCCAGGTATTCAGCAGGCTGCGGTAGGCAAGTTCGTCTGCTCCCGGGTCCATAAATCCGCCAAATTCGGTGGTGATGATGGGCATGTTATCTGTACTGTGTTCCATCAGCGTGCCGAGAGTCTGACGTATCACGATCAGGCGGTCGGCAAAACCTGCGGCAATGCGGTCAATATCATCGTTCCGGTGACGTGCCACACAAAATGGCTCACTGTGTGATGATGTGTTGTGTGTGTCGATGACGACTTCCGGTTCGAATCGCCGGATTGCCGCCAGGATGGATTGTGCCAGCTGCGCCTGGTTGGAATTGTCTTCAAGTGCGAAGCAGCGATTCAGGTCCCTTTCTCCAGGCAGGTAACGGTGGGAAAACGGCGGGTCGGTAATTGCGGCGTCCACGGACGCGATAACGATGCCAATGTCGGTTGCGGGCACATGGGACTCGGTGAGTATCCGGTGGATGGCTTTTAAGCCCGAGGGTTCATTGGCGTGCAAGAGGGTAACAATCATTTTCCTGCGGGTCCGATCGCGGCCTGGCACCTGCATGAAGCTCGCACCCGGCAGCTGCTCAATAAACGCGAGGTGGTTGTCACCCAGGGTGGGCTTGATCGCTTCGAACTCAATGTTGTGTAGGGTCGGTTGCGTAACCGCCATGTTTAGAACCTGGTACCGCAAAAGCTGGTTATTATAGGCGTACTGACTCAGAAAAAATCGTCAGAAAAAAGCGCGTATACAATCGAGTGGGATTAAGGAGACAGATATGCACCTTGTTGAACCTGCACTGACACTCGGTGTTGAAGAGGAATACCTCCTGGTAGACCTGGACAGCCGCAACCTGGTTACCGATCCACCGCCTGAACTCATGCAGGCCTGTACAAAGGCGCTCGGGGAGCACGTCAGTCCGGAGCTGATGCGTGCACAGATTGAAGTTGGTACCCCTGTCTGCTCTTCGCTTGCAGACGTTCGCCGGGAGCTGCGCCACCTGCGCCACGAGATCAGTGAAATCGCGAGGAAATTCAACTGTGCCCCCATTGCTGCGTCAACGCATCCTTTTGCGAGCTGGCTCGACCAGAAGCAGACGGAAAAAGCGCGCTATTCTGCGCTGACCGCGGAAATGCAGGCCGCTGCCAGGCGTCTGCTGATATGCGGTATGCATATACACGTTGGTATCGAAGACGACGAGCTGCGCATCGACCTGATGAACCAGCTCAGCTATTTCCTGCCACACCTGCTGGCACTGAGTTGCTCATCGCCATTCTGGGAGGGTGAAAATACGGGGCTCAAGTCCTACCGGTTAACGGTGTTTGACGCGCTGCCGAGGACCGGGCTGCCTGAACAGTTCGTCAGTTTTGCTGAATATGAACGGCATGTGCAGGTGCTGGTTAACGCCGGGCTGGTTGAAGATGCGAGCATGATTTGGTGGGACCTGCGGCCCTCGTCTCGATTCCCGACACTTGAAACCCGGGTCATGGATGTGATGACCAATCTTGAACATGCACTGTCGATCGTGGCGCTGAACCAGTGCCTGATGCGAATGCTTTACCGGGCGCGAGTGAAGAACCAGCGCTGGCGCGTTTACGCATCCATGCTCATCAATGAGAACCGCTGGCGTGCAATGCGCTATTCCTATGATGAAGGCCTGATTGATCTTGCTAAAGGGGAGGTCATTGCCTATAAAGAGCTGCTTTTGGAACTCATGGAATTTATCCGCGAGGATGCGGAGGCACTCGACTGCGTCGAAGAGATCAGCCGTCTGGAGGATATCCTCACCGAGGGCACCAGCGCACATAACCAGTTACGCGTATTTGATGAGAGCATCAGCGCAGGTCGCAGCCATGATGAGGCACTGGTTGATGTTGTTGACTGGTTGACGGCGAAGACAGTAGAAGGCCTCTAAGCGTTCCATCCCCAATTTTCAGACCAGGAGAAAGTCACTTGGCATCAAATGTGTTTTATGCCCAGTCCGGCGGTGTAACCGCCGTAATTAACGCCACCGCCTGTGGCGTCATTGAAACTGCACGCAAGACGAAGGGGATCGGCAAGGTGTATGCCGGTCGGAACGGTATTCTCGGTGCGTTAAACGAAGAGTTGATCGATACATCCTTAGAGTCAAAGACGGCCATTGCCGGTCTCAGGCATACACCAAGCGGCGCGTTTGGTTCATGCAGGCACAAGCTCAAGTCATACGATGAAAACCAGGCCGAGTACGACAGGTTGCTCGAAGTGTTTGCCGCACATGACATCGGATATTTCTTTTACAACGGTGGCGGCGACTCACAGGATACTGCCAACAAGGTTGCCGAGTTGAGCCAGCGTGGCGGCCATCCGATCACCTGTATTGGTATTCCGAAGACGGTGGACAATGATCTGCCCCTGACCGACACCTGTCCCGGATTTGGTTCGGTGGCGAAGTATGTTGCTGTCTCCACGATGGAGGCGGGCCTCGATGTGGCCAGCATGGCGGAATCCTCAACAAAAGTATTCGTGCTTGAAGTCATGGGACGTCACGCCGGCTGGATTGCAGCCGCTGGCGGCCTTGCGCAAACCGAGAAGAACGCGCCGCCGCATATCATCCTCTTCCCTGAAATAGCATTCGACAAGAAACAGTTCCTTGCCAGGATTAAGGAGACCGTCAATAAAGTTGGCTACTGCGTCGTTGTTGCAAGCGAGGGTGCTCAGTACAAGGACGGCACCTTCCTCGCCGATGCGGGCTCGAAGGATGCTTTTGGTCATACCCAGCTTGGCGGCGTGGCACCAGCCCTTGTCGATATGATCAAGGCCAAACACGGCTACAAGTGTCACTGGTCGGTAGCCGATTACCTGCAACGAGCAGCGCGTCACATAGCGTCTGCAACAGATGTTGAACAGGCCTACGCGGTTGGCAAGGCAGCCGTGGAGTTTGCGGCAGCCGGCAAGAACGCCGTGATGCCGACCATCGTCAGAGGCAAGGGTAAAAACTACCGGTGGTCTATCGGTGAAGCGCCGCTGTCTAAAGTGGCTAACGTTGAAAAGATGATGCCTCGCAGTTTCATCACCAAAGACGGGTTTGGCATTACCGGCAGGGCGAGGGATTATCTGGCACCCCTCATCAAGGGAGAAGATTATCCACCCTTCAAAAATGGTCTGCCGCAGTACACCACGCTAAAAAAGAAGCTGGTCAAAAAGAAACTGCCGCCGTTTAAGGGGTAGCTGAGCAAAGGTAAAAAGCAGGCACAAAAAAAGGGGGCGAATCGCCCCCTTTTTGTTTTGTTGACCAGTTCAGGTCGATTACGTCAGCAGTGGTGCAATCACCAGTGACACAATCGCCATCACGTTGATCAGGATGTTCATGGACGGACCAGAAGTGTCCTTGAACGGGTCGCCGACAGTATCACCAACAACCGCTGCAGCGTGGACCTCAGAGCCCTTGCCGCCGAAGTTACCTTTTTCAACGTACTTCTTCGCGTTGTCCCAGGCACCGCCAGCGTTTGCCATCATGAGTGCCATGAGAACACAGCCGAGCAGTGCACCAGCAAGCATGCCGCCCAGTGCCTGTGCACCCAGTGTGAAGCCAACCACTGGTGGCATTGCGATAGCAATTGCACCTGGCGGGATCATCTTCTTCAGTGCTGCGTTGGTAGCAATCTCGATACACTTGGCGTGATCGGGCTCAGCCTTGCCTTCCATCAGGCCGGGGATTTCACGGAACTGACGACGGATCTCTTCGATCATTTCCATTGCCGCATCACCAACAGACGTCATGGTCATGGAAGCGATCAGGAATGGCAGTACACCACCGATGAAGATACCTGTCAGAACCTTGGGCTCGGACAGTTCAAGTGAGAAGGCCGGGTTGTTGACGGTCATTGTTTCAACAAAGGCCGCAATGATGGCGAGCGCTGCGAGAGCAGCAGCGCCAATTGCAAAGCCCTTACCGATGGCTGCAGTGGTGTTACCGACTTCGTCCAGGCCGTCAGTAATAGCACGAACGTCTTCACCCAGTCCGCCCATCTCTGCGATACCACCCGCGTTGTCAGCAACCGGGCCGTAAGCGTCAAGTGCCATGGTGATACCGACGGTGGCGAGCATGCCAACCGCAGCGATACCTACACCGTAGAGACCGGCGAGGTCGGTAGAAATATAGATGATGGCAGCGATACCGAGGATCGGGACCACAACTGACTGCATACCAACCGCGAGACCGGTGATCATGACCGTTGCTGTACCCGTCTTACCGGATTCCGCTATCTTCACCACAGGTCCTTTTGACGTGTAGTAGGAGGTCACAACACCAATCAGCAGGCCACCAATGGTACCCGCGACGATAGACCACCAGATTGATGTGGCCACACCGAGGTAACCGCACAGGAACCAGGCCGCAATGATCAGCAATACTGCAGAAGCCTGGTGACCGAGTTCCAATGCACGCTCCGGACCAAGGCCTGCCAGCATGTTTACTGCGATGATACCCAGTACAGAACAGACCAGGCCGATGGAGGCGAGCAGGAGCGGCAGTGCCATCAGTGCTTCGCGACCAGATTCAGGTGCGAGCGCCGCGACGCCGTACTCTGCAGTCATTGCCAGCGTAGAAGCGATAGCAACCGTTGCGATCATGGAACCACAGTAAGATTCGAAAATGTCAGAACCCATACCTGCAATATCACCCACGTTATCACCAACGTTATCAGCGATTACACCGGGGTTGCGGGGGTCATCTTCAGGAATACCGGCTTCTACCTTACCAACAAGGTCAGCACCGACGTCTGCACTCTTGGTGTAGATACCACCACCAACACGTGAGAAGAGCGCCACACTTGAGCCACCCATGCCGAAACCGTGAATCGCGTGTGCAGTGGCAGGGTCACCACCGAAGTACCAGTACAGCGAGCCAAGGCCGAGCAGACCAAGCGATGCAACACACAGGCCCATGATGGAGCCGCCGTAGAATGCAACGTTCAGTGCTGAGTCAGCACCGGTGGATGCAGCCGCTGCCGTGGTCCTGACATTCGCCTTGGTTGCCGAGAACATACCGAGGTAGCCCGCGGTGGCGGAAGTGATAGCGCCCACTGCAAAGGAGAGAGCGGTATTCCAGCCAAGCGGCGAGATCAGGATGAGTAGGAAGAGGGGGCCGGCAAACGCCAGCAGCATCAGGTATTCCCTGTGAAGGAAAACCATAGCGCCTTCATGAATTGCGTCTGCAATCTTGCGAATTTTTTCTTCGCCCTCGTCATAACGCGTCATCAGCACGTAAATGACAAATGCACAAACAAGTCCGAGCACGCCCATAATAGGCGGCAGGTTTTGGATGGTGTCCATATGCGGTTCCGATTGGGTGATTCTTAATACTTATTTTTCAAAATCGAGACCTGATCAAGGGTGTGCCTGCGGCTGATTCCCGCTGGCAACAGGTAGTGAAAAGGGGGACCCCGATTTGAAGCGGGCTAATACTACAAAAACCCGCACCAATATTGAACCATCAATACGAGTAAAGGCGGGTTTTTCGGTGCTTTTTTAGACGCTTATGGGCCCTGATTAAGCAGACGTCAGCCGTCTTCAAGCAGGCGGCGCAGATCGATGATGGCTGCATTCGCGCGGGAGATATGTGAACCCATTACCAGCGAATGGTTGGCCAGCACCCCAAAACCGCCGCCGTTAAGGATAAGTGGGCTCCACAAGGTGTCCTGGGTAGGCTCCAGTTCCCTGATAATCTGCTGCAGGCTGACGAGAGCGTTTTTCTTCTCCAGTACGTCGTGAAAATCCACTTCTACTGCGCGGAGCAGGTGAATCAGTGCCCATGTTGTGCCGCGTGCTTCGTAGAACACGTCGTCCAGCTCGTTCCAGGGTGTTTTCACCTGCTGTTCATTGGCAGAGGCGGTCGACTGGGTTGCAGCGCTGTCTCCGGCAAGTGAGGTATCAAGCTGGCGTTTGCCAACACTGGCGGAAAGCCGCTGTGACAGGCTGCCGAGTCGGGTTTCTACTTCCGAGAGCCAGATACGCAGGTTGTCGGCTCGTGCATAAAACTGCGCCGACTGCTGGTTAGGGTCACCCAGGCGCACCAGGTAGGCATCGAGGGCGGCAACACCTTTGCGATATTCATCCTCGGTTTCCGGCAACATCCAGGAGTTGTTATCGAAATAGAACTGGCCTTCAGCGCGCACCAGGTCAGCATCTTCAGTTGACTGCGATTGTGAGCGAGACAGGTTGTTACGCAGCGTTCTTGCCATATCGCGCATCTGGACCAGCACGCCAAACTCCCAGTTTGGGACGTTATCCATGAGGATGCCGGGTGGCATGATGTCGTTGTGCAGGTATCCGCCGCGCTTGTGCAGCAGGGTGTCAGCCATCGTGATCATCGTGGCCACAGTGGTGCTGCCGATGACAACATTGACATTGGCAGCGCCGGTTACTTCTTCAGCGTTCTGTTTTACATCGAAGAGATCAGGTTCGCTGTTCCAGTAAAAACCGAGCACGCTGATAATCAGGACCAGCGCACCGGCGGTGCCTGCCAGCGCCTTGGTGATCGTACTGCCCTTACCACCCACTTCGAGGGTGTCACTCACCGATTCTTTGATGTCGTCAATGCTGCTCACTTGTGCCTCGCCTGCCCGCTTCTGGGGGAACCCATGTTAACCGTTATACCCCTGGGGTACATCAATTTAAGGAATTAGCGATGAGTTGAGTGCGCCAGGAGACGGGCACAAACGCCAGGTGCAACCCGGGGTAACCAAGGTGTGTGTAATGTTCAGTGCGTCACGATCACGGCAGGTGGAATGCCGATTTCAAGGGACGCCTGGACGCGAGTGCTGGTCAGGTTGTTAAGCTGCTGGTAAAGCCACCTGCCGGAGGCATCGTCCGGTGCCCTGATGATAACGAAGCTTTCCCCGCGCAGGATCTCCTGCACGATGGCTTCAAAGGTATCCGGGTCAACAGCGCGATTACGCAGTGCCGTGCGATCCAGGCGAAAGGTTCTGTCACCCTGCTGTCTTGAGTCGTTGATCAGCCTGATCACCGGGGCGATGTTCGGGTGTTCGGGATCAACACTGCTGGCTTTGCCGACGTAATTCGCAGCTTTGCTGAAACGACCCTCTCTTGCGTTGTCTATCGCCCAGGAAAGGTACTGCTCGACAATAGCGTTGATCCCATCCTCGGCTGCGGCGTTGTCCGGATCGATAGCGAGCACCTGCAGGTAGCGGAAATAGGCATTGTCCTCGTTCGGCGTCGTCAGCCGATTGCTGGCAAAAGCAACCCGGGCTTCTTCCAGCAGATCGTAGACAAGATCCTGGCGTGGGTTCTCCGGTGGCCGGGACGGCTTATCCGGCGTTCGGACCGCTGATGGCGTTGTACAGCCCGCCAGTACCAGTGCGAGTAAACTTATCGCGAGATGTCGGGTCAGAAGTATGCGTGTCACGTTATTGGCTGATAAAACTGCGATCTGCAGATTCGGTCAGACTATTCTATTGATTTAATCTTTTGATTTAAGTCTATTGATTTAAGATGGATTCGCCATGCGACGAGTAAGCCTTTATATCCTGTTCATCACTGCCTGTCTTGGGGCGCCCGGTTTTACCGCAAACGCTGATGAATTCAGCTTGAGTGGTGATACAGGCTATTTCGAAAAGCAGGATCGTGCGCTTCTGGGTGACCCGGCTGAAGCACCACTACGTGCAGCAGATATCCTGCCTGTTGAGGAAGCATTCAATTTTGGCAGCGTGGCAGGCGCTGAGGATCAGGTGGTTTTCTGGCAGGTACTGCCGGGCTATTACCTATACAAGGACAAGGTGAGTATCAGCGTGGGCGGGCGCGAGGTTTCAATTACCCTGCCTGATGGTGAAATGCGCGATGATGAGATTTTTGGCCGGGTTGAGGTGCTGACTGGTTACATTGAAGTCTCGCTACCCCTGGATAACTCGCCATTGGTTGTTGGATATCAAGGATGTGCGGCACAGGGGTACTGTTATCCGCCACAAAAAGTGGTGCTAAATTCGTCGAAATAGCGCTCAAATCGTAAAAAGTTCCCATGACTGCTCGGCAGCAGCAGGCTTTGAAAGAAAGTCCTCCACTTCCACAATTTCTATGAATTTCGCCGAAAATGATGGCGTTTTCGGCGAAATTAAGTAACCTTTCGTCGAAATGTTTATGAGGGTGTCAGCTATGAGCAAGGTATTGGTCCTGCATGGACCTAACCTGAACCTGCTCGGAACCAGGGAACCTGAAGTCTACGGTCATGAAACCCTGGCAGATATCAATGCTTCGCTTGAGGCAATCGCCGGTGAACATAACGTCTCAATCTCGTTCATGCAGACTAACGCCGAACATGAATTGATCGAGGCCATCCATGCAGCGAGAGGCGATAGTGATTACATCATTATCAATCCCGGTGCCTTTACCCATACCAGCATCGCGCTTCGCGATGCTTTCCTTTCCGTGTCTGTTCCATTCCTTGAAGTGCATTTATCCAATGTGTTCAGCCGGGAAGAATTCAGGCAGCTCTCCTACCTTTCGGATGTTGCTGTCGGTGTGATATCGGGATTGGGTTCAGACAGCTATCGACTCGCTCTGCGCTTTGTTATTGGAAAACTGGAGGCATAGATGGATATTCGCAAGGTCAAGAAACTCATCGAGATGATGGAAGAATCCGACATCCAGGAAATTGAAATAAAAGAAGGTGAGGAGTCTGTCAGGATATCCCGGGGTGGTGCGGTTATTCCCTCCCTGTCGGCGCCGGCAGCTGCACCTGTCTCAGCAGCCCCTGCACCTGCTCCTTCTGCTGCACCCTCTCCTGCATCATCTCCCGTGCCCGTTGGCGGAAATGTGATTTTCGCGCCGATGGTCGGTACTTTCTACCGGGCCGCATCGCCAGGCTCGCCCCCCTACGTAAATGTCGGGGATCATGTAAAGGCGGGTGACACCTTGTGCATCATTGAGTCAATGAAGATGATGAACGAAATCAAATCCGAGTTTACAGGGCAGGTGGAAGCAATCCTGGTCAATAATGAGGAAGCGGTCGAGTTCGACCAGCCGCTCTTTACCATCAGCTGATACCGATGCGCGTATTTATCGCCAATCGGGGTGAAATTGCACTCAGGGTGCTGCGTGCATGCCATGCGCGAGGTTTCGATACGGTCGCCGCTTACAGCAAGGTTGACGAACAGCTCCTGCACCTGCGGTACGCCACCGACACCGTCTGTATTGGAGCGCGCTCCTATCTTGATGTGAACCAGATGACCGCGGCCGCGTTATCACGTGGCTGCGACGCGGTGCATCCGGGCTACGGCTTTCTTTCAGAAAATGCGGCCTTTGCTGAACTTGTTGAAGACAAAGGCATGCGCTTTCTGGGCCCGACGGCGGAACATATCGCCGTGATGGGAGATAAATCACGCGCACGGGAAGTGATGGCAGGCCTTGGGGTGCCGGTGTTGCCGGGCAGCCAGGGTGCTCTTACATCAGCCTCAGAGGCAGCGCGCCTTGCGGAAGAAATTGGTTATCCGGTAATGCTTAAAGCAAGTGCGGGTGGCGGTGGGCGGGGTATCAGTCTTGTCCACGATGAAAAGGCGTTGTTTCAGGCCTTTGAACGGGTTGGCAAGGAGGCGCACACATTTTTTGGTGATCACGCGATGTACCTGGAAAAGTATGTCAATCCGGCCAGGCACATTGAAATCCAGGTGATGGGGGATGGTGAAGGCACGGTTGTCCACTTTGGTGCAAGGGAATGTTCCCTGCAGCGCCGTAACCAGAAGGTTATCGAAGAGGCACCGCCACCAGGCATTACTCCAGCAGCGCTCGAATCGCTCGCGGATACCTGCACAAAAGCACTGTCTGAACTCGGCTACCGCAGCGCAGGCACGATAGAGTTTCTCTACACAGGTGAAGACTTCTATTTCATCGAGATGAACACGCGTATCCAGGTTGAACATCCAGTCACTGAAATGATCACGGGTTACGATCTCGTCGATATGCAGCTGGGCCTTGCGGTTAGTGAGCCCTTACCTTCACAGGGTGAGATCGGTTTCTCGGGCCACGCTATCGAGTGCAGGATTAATGCGGAGGACAGCGACTTCATGCCCTCCAGCGGTGAGGTGACGTCACTGTTATTGCCGGGTGGTGCCGGTGTGCGGGTCGACAGCCACCTCTACCAGGGCTACGTTGTGCCGCACCAGTATGATTCGCTCGTGGGCAAGTTGATAACACATGGCGAAAACCGGCCCGCAGCCATTGCCAGGATGAAACAGGCACTGCATGAGCTCAACGTCAGGGGTATTGAAACCAACCGGCCGTTACACCAGGCGTTGCTGGATCATCCTGACGTCATAGCGGGCAACTACCATACGTCTTTGACAGGGGAATAAACGCGTTGGGCTGGCTGAATGTCACCGCGGCAGCGGACAAGGTATCGCTTGATGAACTGGAAACCTGGTTCTGGGAGCGCGGAGCGGTTTCGGTCACTGTTGAGGATGGCGGCGAGGATCCAATATATGAACCGAAACCTGCCGAAACCCCGATGTGGGGCAAGGTCCTGGTCACTGGCCTGTTTGAAGATGATGCCTCGCTTCAACACCTGGGCGAAGGGCTCGAAGCCGCAGGGTTTGAAATCGTTGCCCTTGATGAGCTTGATGACAGGCCCTGGGAGCGCGAGTGGCTGAATCGATTTAAACCCATGCGTTTTGGTGATCGACTCTGGATCTGTCCGACTGGTCATGAGCTTGATCCGATCGGCAGAGTGGTGATCAGCCTTGATCCCGGTCTGGCGTTTGGTACCGGCACCCATGAGACCACGCGACTCTGCCTCGAATACATCGATGGTGCAGAACTTACCGGCCGAACTGTCATCGACTATGGCTGCGGGTCTGGCATTCTCGGTATCGGCGCAGCGCTGGTTGGTGCAAACGAAATCTACGGTGTGGATACCGATCCCCAGGCGATCACTGCAAGCCGCATGAACGCTGATCGGAACGGAGTAAACATGGCGCTTGGGCTTGTTGGCGAGTTGTCACTTGATGAGGCTGACCTCGTACTTGCCAACATTCTTGCCCAGCCACTTGTCGAGCTTGCTGTTGATCTGTCAGGTCTTGTCGCACCGGGTGGTGCCCTGGTGCTGTCAGGCATCATGGAAAGCCAGGCAGAGTGGGTGAGAGGGGCCTATCAGGATAAGTTGACCTTTGTTGATGAAACGGTGTTAAACGGGTGGGTCAGGCTGATCTACCACAAACCTTCAGCATGACGCAGACGATAACCCAGTGCCCTAACTGCCAGACCTCGTTCAGGGTCACACTGCCCCAGCTTGAGATGGCTGACGGTGCGGTCAGGTGCGGTGCGTGCCTGCAGGTCTTCTCGGCGGCGGATCACCTGCTTGCGCCGTTTATGGATGCAGCGCAATCAGCGTTGCTGGCTGACCAGTACTGGGAGGATTTTGAAGCGTGGTTTTTTGATACCAGGGACTGGCGCGACAGCGCGTTCCCTGACCCCACGCCAGTGCAACTTGAAACCTATGCTGATCCATCACCTGACAAACCGGAAGAAGTACTGTCTGTCGCTGAAGCGGATCCGGAATCAGTCCACAAGCAGGATGTTGATGCAACCCTGGAAGAAGATTCGGTTGAGCTGACTGCAGACCTGATTGCAGGATCAGATACAGATACGGCAAAAGAACCAGTAGCAGAGCCCGCCGAGACGGACGTGGCGGTGCCCTGGTGGATGCGACAGGGTTCAGATCAGGGGAACAAACCGGAGCAGGAAAAGGCTGTGCCCTGGTGGCAGGAAGATGCCGCAAGCCAGCCTGCTAATGGTGAGCCGGACCCGCCTGAGGACCATGACGATCAAGCCGAGGAAACGCAAAAGCTGACCTGGCCACTTGCATTCCCGGTGGTTGGCGATACCACAGCAGACGTGGCGTTGGATGTTGCCGAACCCGAACCCGAACCCGAACCCGAACCCGAACCCGAACCCGAACCCGAACCCGAATCTGACCCCGAACCCAAGATGGAATCAGGACCGGAGCTGGCGCAGGCAGGTACTGACCCCGAATCAAACGATGTTGATGTTCGATTGGAACCGGACGTGCCAATCGAACTCGCCGGTGCCCTTGAAAATGTAGACCTCGACGAGCCTCCGGATGACTGGTTGGTGGATGACGCGCGAACGGCTCGAACGATCTCGCTTGCATGGTTACCCGCTGTAGCCCTGCTCCTGGTAGCGGGGGGCTTCCAATACCTCTTTTTCAACATGGCGACCTACGCCCAACTGGCTGAGTACCGGCCCTATTACCTCGACTTCTGTGATTATGTCGGCTGTGACGTCCCTGAATACATTGATCAGGACTCACTAACCACGCGGGAACTGGTAATCAGGTCAAACCCTGAGGTTGAAGACGCACTGGTCGTGGACGTGCTGATTCGAAACAGCGCGGCGTTCCGCCAGCGTTTCCCCCATCTCGAGCTGGCGTTTTTTGACATCAGGGGAGACCTCGTGGCCGCACGGCGCTTCAGGGTACGGGAATATCTCGGCGGAGAACTTCGCGGACTGCAGTTCATCCCGGCAAAGACCGAAGTGCGGGTGTCACTCGATATTGTTGATCCGGGCGATGATGCGGTTGGCTACGAGATGAAAGTTGTTTTGTGATGAATTTATCGCTGCTATCATCTGCCTCTTCCTGAGCCGACCTCCATACAGACGCTGATGTTACGAATTGGCAATTACATGCATGCCAGCAAGGTTGTCGTGGCACCGATGGCCGGTGTTACTGACAGGCCTTTCCGTGACCTCTGCCGGCAGTTTGGCGCTCACTGGCTGGTGTCTGAAATGCTCACCTCGGACGTAAACCTGTGGGAATCAAAAAAGTCATCCCATCGTCTTGTAGATGAAAGCGAACCAGGTCCCCGCTGGGTGCAACTGGCAGGCAACGATCCCGAGGCGATAGCGCATGCCGCTGCAATGAACGTGGCAGCGGGCGGCGAGATCATCGACATCAACATGGGTTGCCCCGCGAAGAAAGTCTGTAAGAAGGCGGCGGGTTCAGCACTGCTTCGTGATGAGAAGCTTGTCAGCGACATCCTCGGCGCGGTGGTTGCGGCTGTTGATTTGCCGGTTACGTTAAAAACCCGCTTAGGCTGGTCCCGGGATGAGATCAATATAGATCGCATAGCCAAGATCGCGGAAGACGCCGGTATCGATTTGCTCACCATTCACGGACGCAGCCGGGCATGCAAATTTGATGGCCAGGCGACCTATGATGAGATTGCGGGCGTGGTTTCGCGCCTCAATATACCTATCATCGCCAATGGCGACATCACCACACCTGAGCAAGCAGAGCAGGTGTTGCAGCTTACAGGTGCTGATGCGGTCATGATCGGCAGGGCCGCGCAGGGGCAACCCTGGCTACCTGCACATATTGATCATTACCTGGCAACTGGTGAGCACCTTCAGGGGCCCTCCCGTGAAGCGGTGCAGCGCATGCTGATCCAGCAGGTCCATGCATTACACGGGTTTTATGGCAGCTACACCGGCACAAGGGTGGCGCGCAAACATATAGGCTGGACGCTGTCATGGCTGGGTGAAGAGGCGCTGCGTCGCTCCTTTAACCAGGCAGGTGACCTGGACCAGCAACTTGCAACCCTGGCTCAGCTGGATCTAAAAGCGGGTCTGGAGATCGCCGCCTGATGAGCGACAAGACGATATCCGAATCGGTTCATGTGTCGGTGCGGCAATACCTCGACACGATGGATGATGAGGATGTTCGTGACCTCTACGAAATGGTGATGAAGGAGGTTGAGGAACCCCTGCTTAAATGCGTTCTCGCGTTTACCGGTAATAACCAGAGTCAGAGCGCACTGATTCTCGTTATGACGAGAGGAACCCTGCGCAAGAAGCTGCGCAAATACCGTCTCCTGTAATTTTATAAAACGGACAAAACATGACTGATATTCGTATCGGCACCGCGCTACTCAGTGTTTCTGATAAAAGTGGTTTACCGGCGCTCGGCAAAGTGCTTGCAGGCCTGGGCGTACACCTGATGTCGACCGGTGGTACCCAGGGTCTTTTGCAGTCAGAGGGCCTTGATGTTCAGGAGGTGGCCGACTACACAGGCTTCCCCGAGATGATGGATGGCAGGGTGAAGACGCTTCATCCAAAGATCCACGGTGGATTGCTTGGGCGGCGTGAAAGTCAGTCGGTTGATGACGGGCCGGTGATGGCAGAGCACGGTATCAGGCCCATCGACCTGCTGGTGGTAAACCTTTACCCCTTTGAAGCGGCGGTGGCGGCGCAGCCTGATGATCTCGCAAACGCGATTGAAAACATCGATATTGGCGGGCCCGCCATGTTGCGATCTGCGGCGAAGAACTTTCACTCGGTTGCCGTGGTTGTTGACCCTACGGACTACGAGGCCCTGGCCGAGGAGCTGCAATCCAACGATGGCAGGCTCAGTCTCGAAACTCGTTTCCGTCTCTCGGTTAAGGCATTCCAGCACGTGGCGAGATATGACGCAGCGATAGCCAATCACCTGTCGACCATGCACCTGGACGGCCCGCGGGAAGAATACCCAAGCAGTATTACGCTGCAGTTCCAGCGCAAGCAAACCATGCGTTACGGTGAGAACCCTCACCAGAGTGCAGCGTTCTACGTGGAAGCGGATCCTGCCGGCATGACCGTGTCAGCCGCTAAGCAACTGCAGGGTAAAGAACTCTCCTACAACAACGTTGCTGATACAGATGCAGCGGCGGAGTGCGTGCAGGCATTTGATGAGCCTGCCTGTGTGATTGTGAAGCACGCGAACCCGTGCGGTGTTGCACAAGCACCAGATCTGCAGACAGCTTACGAGCGAGCCTTCATGACAGACCCGACGTCTGCTTTTGGCGGCATCATTGCTTTCAATCGTGAGCTGGATGAGAGCCTTGCTGCACTTATCGTTGAGAAGCAGTTTGTGGAAGTGATCATTGCACCCTCGGCGACCGAGGCGGCCGCAGCAGCGATCGCTGCACGCAAAAATGTTCGCCTGCTGGTGTCGCCGGGAGGTGAGTCGGCAACCAGGCTTGACCTTAAACGCGTCAACGGCGGTCTGCTGGTGCAGGAAAAAGATCTGGCGTTGATCGATGAGGACAATCTGCAGGTGGTTACCGAGCGCCAGCCGACAGAAGACGAATACAGTGATCTGCTGTTTGCCTGGAAGGTTGCCAAGTACGTGAAGTCCAATGCGATCGTGTATGCCAAGGACAACATGACCATCGGTGTCGGTGCCGGCCAGATGGCGCGGGTTCACAGTGCCAAGGTTGCTGGTCTTAAAGCCGCAGAGGCGGAACTTGAGGTGGCGGGTTCCGTGATGGCCTCTGATGCCTTTTTCCCTTTCCGGGACAGCATTGATGCGGCAGCTGCCGAAGGCGTCCGCGCGGTGATCCAGCCGGGTGGCTCGATCCGGGATGAAGAAGTGATCCAGGCGGCCAACGAGGCAGGTATTGCCATGGTCTTTACCGGCATGCGGCATTTCAGGCACTAACATCAGGCAACTAACAACAGGCGCTAATTTGAATCGCTAACTTGAACCGCTAACTTGAAGCGAAAAACGGTCTGCAATCTGGGAACGCAAACATGGCAAACATGAAAGTATTGATTATTGGCTCCGGCGGCAGGGAACACGCACTGGCCTACCGGGCACTCCAGTCTGCGCAGGTCGATAAGGTTTATGTTGCGCCCGGTAACGCCGGGACCGCCCTCGAAGACGGCATGGAGAACGTCGCTATCGGCGTCAATGATTTTGATGCGCAGATTGCCTTCGTGAAAGAGAACGGCATTGATCTCACCATCATCGGGCCTGAAGACCCGCTGGTGAAAGGTGTGGTGGACAGGTTTACCGAAGCAGGTTTGACATGCTTTGGTCCCAGCATGGCAGCGGCGCAACTGGAAGGTTCCAAGAGTTACACCAAGCGCTTTCTGCAAAAGTACGATATCCCGACTGCAGCCTATGAAGTGTTTGATGCTGTTGATGCGGCGGTTGCACATCTTGAGACTCAGCAGTTTCCAATCGTTATCAAGGCGGACGGCCTTGCTGCAGGTAAAGGTGTGGTGATCGCCGAATCTCTCGACGAAGCGAAAGCCACCGTTGCTGATATGTTGTCTGGCAATGTGCTGGGCGGCGCTGGCAGCACCGTTGTTATCGAGGATTTCCTCCAAGGAGAAGAGGCGAGCTTTATTGTCATCGCAGATGGCACGAACGTCATACCGTTTGCCTCTTCCCAGGATCACAAGGCAGCCTATGACGGGGATGAAGGACCGAACACCGGTGGTATGGGCGCCTATTCACCGGCACCCGTGGTCACCCCCGCTGTACATGACCGCATCATGGAGGAGGTCATCAACCCCACGATAAAGGGCATGGCAGCGGAGGGCGCGCCTTATACCGGGTTTCTCTATGCGGGCCTCATGATCGACAAATCTGGTGCGCCCAAAGTTATTGAGTTCAATTGTCGTCACGGCGACCCGGAAACCCAGCCGATCATGTCGCGGATGACGTCGGATCTCCCGGCGCTGTGTCTTGCGGCAATCAACGGTGAACTGGCCGGGCGCGAGATCACATTTGATGAGCGCACGGCACTGACGGTCGTGGTTGCCTCCGGAGGTTACCCGGGCAGCTACGAGACCGGCAAATCGATATCCGGTCTTGCGCAAGCTGATGCCCAGGCAGGCGTGAAGGTGTTTCATGCTGGCACAGGTCTTAATGACAGCGGTGATGTGCTTACAGCAGGAGGTCGTGTCCTTGGTGTCACCGGCATGGGTAACAGTGTGACTGAGGCGCAATCTGTTGCCTACGCAGCAACCGACGCTATTGGTTTTGCGGGTAAGTTCATGCGCTCGGATATCGGATATCGAGCCGTTGCCCGGGAACAGGCAGAGTAAAAGCTACCGAGAGAGCCCGCCTGAGACAGCTATCGTCTGGCCGGTAATGTAAGCAGCGCCTGTCGCAAGGAAGGCAACCGCACTCGCTATATCTTCAGGCATCCCGAACCTGCCAAGCGGAATACTGGCCAGCATTTCCTCACGTTTGGCATCGTCAAACGCTTCGTTCTCCTCCGGCCACAGAATAGCCCCAGGGGCAACTGCGTTGACGCGAACATGCGGCGCAAGGTCCATCGCCATTGTCCGCGTAAGCATTGTCAGTGCTGACTTGGAAGCGCTGTAGATGCTGTGTTCAGCAAGCGGCAACCTGGCGTACACGTCTGTGATATTGACGATTGCACCCCGGGTGTCACGCAGGTGTCCGGCAAACATTTCGATCAGCCGCAGTGGTGCATGAAAGTTTATGTCCATCTGGCTTGCCGCCAGGTCTGAGCGTGATTCGCCAGGTGGGGTTGGGTAGAACGTAGAGGCGTTGTTTACCAGCAGGTCCAACTGGCCCGAGTGCGCAAGCACATCTCTCGCAAAGTCCTCACCAATCCCTGCGAGCTGACGACACACGACAAATGCAGACGTTGCCTGTTTTGCGTTAAGAGAGGCTGCGAGCTCATCTGCGTCTCGACGAGATGTGTTGCAATGGATAATGACGCAATAGCCTTCCTGGTGAAGCCGCTGCGAGATGGCGCGCCCTATACGTCGCGCACCGCCCGTGATCAGTGCGGTTTTCAACGACGCGTCTCGAGCATCGCCGCAATTCTCTCGACCCTGAGCGCATTTATAGCTTTACCCAGCTCGGGACCCTTTAGTTCGCCTGCATCCTCGATCACATCTCTCGCGGAGACAGCGGCGGCACTGTTGCACAGTTCGAGCCACGCATCAGCTAACGATACGCTTGAATAAATGTTGTCACAGGCATCGTTGAATCTTGCAAACCGGTCATGACGGCGAATCGCATCGATACTGTTCAGGAAGGTCATGACACCCTCGGCGTCGAGTTCCGGGAGCCTTGCCCAGGTTTCTGCATGCCCGGCAACCATGAGGCTGAGTTCGGTCCGTGCGTTTGAGCAGCGCAGCCTTTTGCACAGGGAAGCAATGGCCTCGTCGTCGCTGTTCCTTAGCAGGAAAGCAAATCGCACATCTGCGCCTGCGATATCCGCGCGTTGCATGAGTTCATCAATTGAGTTGTGGGGTATCTCAGGCCAAAGCAGCCCATGAGCACCGATGTTATTGAGGTATCGGAAGAATTCAGCCGGATGTGCCGTTGTGAGAGCTTTATCAAGTTCCCCGAGGATTCGTTCCGGCGCGAGTTCTAAGAGCATACCGGCCTCTACCATCCGCTTGGTGAGTGCCGAGGTTTCCGCGGCCACTTCAAATGCGAATCCATGCAGCTTTGCCTTGAATCTTGCAACCCTGAGCACGCGCAGCGGGTCTTCTTCAAAGGCCGCGGAAACGTGGCGCAGAATACCTGCGCTGAGATCTTGCCTGCCTCGATAGGGGTCGACGAGATTGCCCTGGCTGTCTTCTGCAATTGCATTCACCGTGAGGTCTCGCCGCATCAGGTCTTCCTCGAGCGTGACATCAGGGCTGGCGTGGCACTCAAAACCCTGGTGGCCCGGGCCAACCTTTCTCTCTGTGCGAGCCAGCGCGTATTCCTCAGCGGTGTCCGGGTGCAGGAACACCGGAAAATCCCGGCCAACGGAGCGATAGCCGGCTTCACGCATCTCGGTTTCTGTGGCGCCCACAACCACGTAGTCTCTTTCGACGACCGGCAGGCCAAGCAGCCGGTCGCGGACGGCGCCACCAACAAGGTAAGTTTCCATTGGCGGAATTATCGTTGATTTATGGCGGGAATAGAAAAGTACTGCCGATCTTCGAGACGCAGTGCCGTCATGCTGCGGCCCCATACGCAGCCGGTATCCAGCGCGGTTGCAAAGTCTGCGGTTGATTTGCCTTCTATCGCCGCCCAGTGTCCAAAAAGAATGTGAACGTCATCCGGCCTCTCAAAGGAAAACCATGGTGCGTAACCCTTCGGTTGCACTTCCGCCTTGTGGGTGAGTTCCATGGTGCCGTCGGCAGTGCAGTAACGCAGGCGGGTCAGGAAATTTGTGATGACGCGCAGACGGGTTAACCCGGTGAGGTCGTCCTGCCAGGCAGCGGGTTCGTTTCCATACATCGCAACCAGGAAATCCTCAAATTCATTGCTGACGAGGGTACGTTCAACCTCTGCTGCTAGTTGTTCACAGGTATCAATGTGAAGCTGCGGTGGCAGACCGGCGTGTACCATCACCAGGTTGCGCTCAATATCTCTTGCCAGCAGCGGCTGTTGCCGCAGGAAGCTGATGTAATCAGGCAGTCTGCTACTGCTGATCAGATCATCCATGGTATCGCTTCGATGTTGCTTCTGATGGCCAAGGGCCACGGCAAGAAAATGCAGGTCGTGATTGCCAAGTACAACCCTGCAGCGCGTTAATGACATGATCAGGTCAAGCACACCTGTGTTGTTGGGCCCTCTGTTAACCAGGTCGCCTACCAGCCAGAGTTCGTCTGTGCTGTCGTCATACTGAACCACGTCGAGCAGCCGCCTGAACTCTTCATAACACCCCTGGATGTCTCCGACGACGTAGGTGCTCACGCGCTTCTCCCTTGGCTTCTCTTTTCGACATGCCCGGCACAACGCACGTAGTCTTCCAACGACAGATTCTCCGGTCGAAGGCCTGGGTCAATGTCGATGGACTCCAGCTCCTCTGCCGACAAATAAGACTTTAGAGAGTTGCGCACGGTTTTGCGCCGCATACTGAATGCCCGGTTGACGATGTCGCCCAGCAGTTCTTCATCCACATCCTCGCGCTGCGGCCTTGGCTGCAGCGATACGATGGCGGAGGTTACTTTCGGTGCTGGTATGAAGGCGGAGGGTGGCACTTCAAATAACATCTGCGCGTCAGCATAAAACGCCGTCATTACCGACAGGCGGCCATAGTCGGGATCGTTCTCAATTGCGGTCATGCGCTTCACAACTTCAAGTTGCAGCATGAAGTGCATGTCGATGATGCCTGACCTGTGTTCAAACAATCTGAAAAGCAGCGGCGTTGAGATGTTATATGGCAGGTTGCCGACAACGCGTTTGGGCGATGCCGCCTGCAGCAGTCCTGTGAGGTCTGTCTTCAATACGTCCTCGGTAACCAGCGCCACGGAAGGAAACGTTGTGCTGATACCTGCTGCAAGGTCCCGGTCAATTTCGATGACGGTGAGGTCCGCGCCGCTTGCCACGAGCGGGCCTGTGAGGGCGCCATGACCCGGTCCGATTT
Source organism: Pseudomonadales bacterium (assembly GCA_963921285.3). Classification (GTDB taxonomy): domain Bacteria; phylum Pseudomonadota; class Gammaproteobacteria; order Pseudomonadales; family Azotimanducaceae; genus UBA9659. The sequence goes on along the minus strand of CAWUFD020000015.1, from coordinate 956,094 downwards.
CCAGGATGGCATTGCCCGCCCTGGGATTGATAGCCGTGACAATATTATTGATCACACGCTCATCCTGCAGGAAGTTCTGTCCGAAGCGCTTGCGGGCCGTGACCATCTGTTACTGGCTCGTTTTTGCGAGTTGTGTGGCTTGCTTTGTGGCGTGTTGTGTAGCGAGTTGCGCGGCTATTTCTACCGCGGTGACAATGCTGCCTGCGTCCGCCTTGCCGCTCCCTGCAATATCGAGGGCTGTGCCATGATCGACGGACGTGCGAATGATGGGCATGCCAAGCGTCACGTTAACCGCGTCTCCGAAGCCCGACGCCTTGAGCACGGGCAGCCCCTGGTCGTGATACATGGCAACGACAACGTCTGTGAGTTCGAGGCTTGCCGGCGTAAACGCGGTATCGGCCGGCACGGGGCCGGATACATTGATTCCGTCTTCCAGGAGCGTCGAGAGTGCCGGGGTGATAACTTCAATTTCCTCTGTGCCGAGATGTCCTGATTCGCCGGCATGCGGGTTCAAGCCGCATACCAGAATCCTCGGTTCATCGATACCAAATTGCGCCTTGAGTGAATCGTTGGTCACCCTGATCACGTCAATAACAAGCTCACGGGTGATGGCCGCGGGAACGGCCGAGAGCGGCAGATGTGTTGTAACCAGGGCCACTCGTAATGAACGGGAGGCCAGCATCATGACGACGCGATCAGTACCTGTTTTCTCCTGCAGCCATTCCGTATGGCCGGAAAAGGGCATACCAGCATCGTTGATCACAGCCTTGTTTATCGGGCCTGTGACAAGTGCGTCCGCTTCGCCCGTCGTACATGCCCTGGTTGCGGCTGTCAGTACGTCTATCACATATGCAGCGTTAGCAGTGTTCAGCTGTCCTGCCTCAACGTCCTCAGCAAGCTGAATATCATGTACGTTGAATGCGCCGGGCGACCAGTCAGCGCTGCCGAGATCGTTGATGTCCAGCGTTTTACCCAGCAGCCCAGCCCGCTGCTCAAACAGGCTTATACTACCGTAGTAAACGGGTTCGCAATGTTGGCTGATCTGTGTGTGTGCCGCGATACAGATATCCGGGCCGATGCCAGCAGGTTCGCCCGGTGAAATGGCTAAGCGCGGATGCTGGCCAGGCTCCGGGCTAGATTTTGATCTCGACAAAAGCCTCGTCCCGGATTTCGCGTATCCAGTTCTCCAGTTCTTCGTCGAACTTCTGGTTTCTCAGGTAACTTTCAGCCTGACCCATTTTGAATCGTTCGCTGAAGTCTTCGATGCGCCGACCGGTGACTTCGAGAAAGTGATAGCCGTGTTCAGATTTAAACACCTCGCTGATTTCGCCTTCTTCTGATCCCTGCATCACTTCTTCAAACTTTGGCACGAAGATGCCTGCGCGGGACCAGCCGAGGTCACCGCCTGAGAGGGCGCTGCCGGGATCATCTGAGTAGAGCTTGGCTACCTCGGCAAACTCCCTGCCGGAAACGATCTCCTGGCGAAGGCTTTTGGCGAGGTCTTCCGCTTCCTGGTCGGTGCGAATCTCGTTGGGTTTGACCAGCACGTGGCGAACGCGGGTCTGGGCGATCTGGCCTTCGGTGTTTGCACCACGCTTTTCAAGTAACTTGATCAGGTGGTAGCCGCGCCCGGATCGAATAGGACCGGCAACATCGCCAACCTTCATGGACTGTACCGTGTCGGAGAACATACTTGGCAACTGTGCGGGTTTGCGCCAGCCCATATCACCGCCATTCAGTGCGTTCTGGCCGGCTGAGTGTTCTATTGCGAGGGACTGGAAGTCAGCGCCACCCGCGATGTCCTGAACCAATCGCTCGGCTTTGTCGCGAGTTGCGCGAACATCATCCGGTCGGGCGTTGTCAGGGTTGGCAAGAAGAATATGGGCAATGCGGTATTCATCAGCGGTAATGGTTTCGCCCAGCTCCGATGCCAGGAAGTTCCTGATCTCCTGGTCTGTAATAGCGATGCGTCGACGCATTATCCCCTGCTGGACACGGCTGATAGCGATCTCACGTCTTACCTGCTCACGCATCTCTGGCCAGGAGAGGCCATCTTGGGCGATCGCAACCTGGAACTGTTCCAGGGTGAGCTGGTTCTGTGCAGCAATGCCGCGCAGCGCCTGGTTGAGTTCATCATCACTGATACGCACACCGTTCCGTGACGCAATCTGCAGCTGCAGGCTTTCGACGATCAGTCGTTCCAGTACCTGTTCGCGGATCACGCTTTCAGGTGGCTGTTGTGCATTTGGTGATGCTGCAATCTGCGACTTGATCGACCTGACGCGGGTTTCGACCTCGGAGGCCATGATGACGTCTTCATCAACGACCACGGCAATTCGGTCGAGCAGAACGAGCGCTGCGTGGGCGGGCATTGTAGTCAGCAGGAGAAGGCCGAGGCAGGCGCCAACCGTGCGAATAGATGACGTGCGAATAAATGAAACTGGCATGGGTATCTTCAATAATCTTGTGTGTTTGTATTACCGATCCCCTACTCGGGACGGTAGCCGGGTATTGTATCCGAGAGCAGCGAATCCAGCCTCCCCCCGAGAGAGCCAAGGCCCTTCAGTTGAATTTCAAGGAACAGCCCGCTATCCGCACGCCTGTCGAAAACGCGATTGACGCCACCGGTCGGGTCGGTCACTGCTATCAGGCGAGGCTCTTCCAGGAAACGCCGGTAGACCAGCCTCGTTTTCCAGCAGCAGTCATTGTATTCGACTCCGAATACAGACTCTATGCTCTGGTTGTCATCATATCCGTAGTTCCAGCGTCCGATCAGGTGCCAGGACCGACCGAGCGGCCATATAAATGACACGTTGCTCTCTTTCTCGTTCTGGAACTGGCCGGGCCGGTGCACCTCTTCGTTGGTGTAGGCATAGGACAGGTTGAAGATCGCGTTGTTGGCAGGCCGGTACTTCAGGGAGAAGAACCCGCGATTTGCCCGACTTTCATCCGGGTCCCACTCGTATGTCATGCGCGTGTTTAACGCTGAAGAGAAGTTAACGTTAGCGGTGATGAAAAAAGGTGAGGTGCCAGCTTCCGGATCCACACCCGGTTCAGCGATAACAACCTCGCGGTCCTCGAAATGCACAATCTGGCCAATGCCGAGCGTCATCATGTGGGCGCCGTTGTCGAGGGCTGAGATGTTGCTCGACACACCGATGGACAGCTGGTTGGCGTCGCCGATCCTGTCATATCCCGTGAAGCGGTTTACGCGAAACATCTGGTTGTAGGAAGGCGTGATCGAGCTGGTATCAAATCTCGGCAGATCGTCCTGGAAATCCTCTTCCGCATAAAGATAGAACAGCCTTGGCTCCAGGGTCTGCAGTACTGATCGCCCCAGGAAGCTTGTGGTGCGCTCGAAGATCAGGCCGCTGTCTATGGAGAACCTGCCTGTGGTGATCTCGGCATCATCGCGGGCAAGCGCCGTGGTGTCATCAAGGTCATAGCTGCGATGGATCAGGTCGGCCCGAGGCACAAGGAAGCCCCAGATATTGCGCATGGGCACGGAGACGCTGCCATCGAATACATAACGTGCGCCTGTGACGGGCTCAAAGTTTGGGACATCGCTATTGCGGTCAAACTGGGTTGCCTGGACGCTGCCGGTAACGTCAAACGCCGCCACGTTTGTCCGGTATGCCAGCGTGACTCGCGGCAGCGTTTCATACTGTTCCGTCTGGATCTGGCTCAGCTTCTGGAAGCTGCGCAGTTCAACCGCGGTAGTAAAGTTCCCGCGCCGATAGTCGAGAGAACCCGTTCTCAGCAGGGCAGGTGACTGGGTGCTGCCAACCACGCGGTTAAAGTCGGTATCGGTTGATGTCGGCGAGCCCAGGTCTCTCAGGTAGTCGATGTCAGAGACCGCTGTATAGTTGATTCGTGACACCCAGCGGCCGTAAACCCCGCGGTGTTTAACATGGGCAAGCCAGCGATCCTGTTCCTCAAAATCAAACGGATCTGCCGCACCCAGGTCCACGTTGTCACGTGGGTCATATTCATCGTCGTCAGGCAGGTAGGCACCGGTAACAAGATTCTCAGAGCGGGCATCCATGTGGCGGAATTCAAGCTCGTTTGCAATGCCGCGCTTCCAGATGCTGCGCAGCGAATAGGTCAGGTCGTAGTTCGGTGCAAGGTTGAAGTAGTACGGAATCGAAATATCCGTGCCACCGTCGCTGTCCTGTCCAACCGATGGCAAAAGGAAACCCGACTGTCTTGATTCATCAATCGGGAAGCGCAGGTAGGGAAACCACGCGACGGGGATATCCTTTACGCGCAGTCGGACATCCCGCGCTGTGCCGTAGCCTTCCTCTGTGATGAGTTCAATCTCATCGCCCTCGAGCAGCCAGGTGTTGTCATCAGGATCGCAGGTGGTAAAACGCCCATCGGTGATGGTGAGACGATTGTCAGGGCTTCGCGATACCCTGGCGGCTGAACCTCGCAGCCGGTTCTGGTGCAGCAGGAAAGTCGCTGCATCAATCGCTGCATCACCACTGAAAAGGTTGCCGCTCGCGGTATTGCCGGTCAGCAGCAGACCATCTTCTCGAATCCGGATGTTGCCTTCGGCCTGATAGATCTCTGTCGCGTCATCAATCGTGACAAATTCAGCCTCAAAGGATCTGCCGGACTGCTGGATTCGGACACCGTCAATCATGTTACTTGAGTGTCCTTCAACATGAAGGATGCCGCCTGCTTCAACCGTTACCGTTGCAGGGTTGCCACTCGCGGCTGTTTCCATTGGTGGTGCAACATACCGGATCCGACAGGCACCGCCCGGGTTACCTGGTGTCGCGTCGATTTCTGCAGCACTGATTTCTGTGACGCCTTGCCCGCTTGCCGGGTCAGCCGTCACCTGGGCAAAGGTGAGGGTGAGAAGGGAGAACGGCAGTACGAACAACCGAAGAAAGGAACCGATTGGAGTCATACTGCTTAAAAAACTGTCCCGGGGAGACCAATGCAGCGATAATAAATCATTAGATATGTGAGGTCAGCGGTTTAGGGCACTAATTTGGAAGATGTTCGTAAGGCTCAGCTTGAGCAGTGGGGTCGCGAGCAGTTAGTAAAAGCCGGCCAGGCGCTACCAGCTGACGCAAGACTTGTTCCTGTATCCGACGATGCCAGTTTTCGGCGCTATTTCCGCTTTGATAGTGGCGCTCCCGGCCGTGTGTTTGTCGATGCACCTCCCACCCATGAAGACAACCCCTCGTATGTCCTGATTGCGAAAGCGCTTGGGGATCACGCGCTGTCCTGCCCGGAGGTTATCGCGGTTGATTATGATTTGGGCTTTCTCGTTGTGAGTGACCTCGGCAATGCGCGTTACCTGTCAGTGATCACCGCGGAGCCGGATAGGAGAGACGAGCTATACCACGATGCGCTGGTTGCAATGGCCGACATGCAGGCGACTGATTGCGAGCTGCCTCGATACGATGCAACCCGTCTGCTTGATGAGATGAATCTGTTTCAAGAGTGGTTATTACCAGGGCTGCTGGAGCTGGAGATCAGGCAGGAGGACGCAGCGATGCTTGAGCAGGTCAAGTCGCAGATGATTGAGAGCGCCGTCGCCCAGCCGCAGGTGTTTGTTCACCGTGACTATCACTCGCGCAACCTGATGGTGCTTGAAGCGGGTAACCCCGGCATTCTGGACTTCCAGGACGCGGTTATAGGCCCTTTAACCTACGACCTGGTATCGCTCTACAAGGACTGTTATTACCGTTTTGAACGCGAGGAAGTTGAACATGCAGTTGCTGCCTATCTCGCCATGGTCCAGTCGAAGGGGCTTGCGCAAGGGGTCATTGATGCCGAGTTCCTGCGATGGTTTGACCTGATGGGCATTCAACGTCACCTGAAATGTGCTGGTATTTTTGCGCGACTCTACCTCCGGGATGGCAAACCAGGATACCTCGGAGATATCCCGCTTGTGGTGGATTACCTGATTGAGGCAGCGCGGCTGTATCCCGAGTGCCAGGACCTGGCAGGTTTCCTTGAGACGGAGATTCGTCCCAGGGTTGCCCGGTTTTCTCGCTGAGGCGCTATCCGATGAAAATCATGTTGCTGGCAGCTGGCCGAGGTGAACGAATGCGGCCTCTCACTGATAATCTGCCAAAACCGCTCCTGCCGGTTGGCGACAGCACCCTCATCGAGATGCAATTGGGCAAGTTGAAACAGGCGGGCTTTTCCAAGTTCGTGATCAACCTGAACTACCTTGGACACATGATTGAAGCACACCTCGGTAACGGCGAGCGGTACGGCGTAGAGATTGTTTACTCCCATGAAAATGAAGCACTCGAAACTGGCGGGGGTGTGAAACGTGCATTACCGTTGCTGGGTGATGCGCCGTTTGGGATCGTCAATGCGGATGTCTATACCGAATATGATTTCGCTCGGCTTCACGACCCGCTGCCGGCTGAAGTTCTTGCAAATTTCATCATGGTCGACAACCCGCCGCACCATCCTGAAGGTGACTTCGGTATAGAGGCTGGTGGTGCCATCGTCACTCGCGCGCCTTGTTTCACCTACTCCGGGGTCAGTGTTATGCGGCCTGCATTTGTTGCTGATGAGCCACTGGAACGTTTTATGTTGCGCAAGAAGATGTTGGAGGCTATCCCTGACGGCTCTATTATGGGGACGTTGTACCAGGGATATTGGTGCGACGTTGGTACGCCGGAGCGCTACCAGCAATTGCTGGATTATCTCGGGACGAGTCCCGCTTAGGTTACAATACGGCCAGTTCGTTAACCTCACCATCACTCATTTCATAAACCTGTAAAGAGAGAAGTCCGTGGACCATGCAATAGCCCCTTCTATCCTGTCAGCTGATTTTGCCCGCCTGGGTGAAGAGGTGGATGCCGTCCTCGAGGCTGGTGCCGACATTGTTCACTTTGACGTGATGGACAATCACTATGTGCCAAACCTGACCATAGGCCCTATGGTCTGTGAGGCTCTGCGCAAGTACGGCGTAACCGCACCGATTGATGTACACCTGATGGTGAAGCCAGTTGACCGCCTGATTGGTGATTTTATTGAAGCAGGCGCGAGCTACATCACATTTCACCCGGAAGGCACCGAGCACATTGACCGCTCCCTTGAGTTGGTTCGTTCCGGCGGGGTTAAGTGCGGACTGGTGTTTAATCCCACGACGCCCCTGAACTACCTGGACTACGTCATGGACAAGATCGATATGGTGCTCATCATGTCCATTAACCCCGGCTTTGGCGGGCAGACTTTCATCCCGGCGACCTTTGAAAAGCTGAAAGCGGCAAGGCAGATGATTGATGCGAGTGGCCGGGATATCCGCCTTGAGATTGACGGAGGCGTAAAGGTCGACAACATCGCCGCGATTGCTGAAGCCGGGGCCGATACGTTTGTGGCAGGTTCCGCTATTTTTGGCGCTGATGATTACGCGGCGACCATTGCAGCCATGCGCCAGGAACTTGCTGGCTGATTCAAGCTGTTGTCATGCCGCGATGAAATCATTAAGCTTCGCTCCGTGAAAAATCTTAACGAGTATATATCTGCCCCTACCTGGGTATCTCTCTCCTGGCGAAGCTAGTCATTATTCGCCGCCGGGCGCATGTCTGCGCCAACCCCAAGCCAACCAAGAACACGGAAGAGAGAAATGACTCCTGAAGAATTTATGCAACTCGGTAAAGACGGTTACAACCATGTACCGGTCATGCGCCAGTTGTTTGCTGACCTCGATACACCCCTTTCCTGCTACGTCAAAGTCGCGCGTGGACGATATACCTACCTGCTTGAATCAGCCGCGCAGGGTGGTGAGAAATGGGCGCGTTACTCGGTGGTCGGGTTGCCATCAAGCTATGTTGTGCGCGTTTATGGCCATGAGGTCGTTGTCGAGGAATCCGGAGAAGAAACCGAGCGGTTTGCCTGTGATGATCCACTTGATTATGTGGAGTCGCTGAAAAACCGCTTCAGGTACCCGGAACTGCCAAACCTGCCGATCTATACCGGCGGCCTTGTCGGCTATTTCGGTTACGACACCATCCGTTACGTCGAAAAGAAGATTACCGACACCATGCCCGAGGATACCCTGGGTACGCCCGACATCCTTCTGATGGTATCTAACGACGTCATCATTTTTGACAATGTACTGGGCCGTATTCACCTGATAACCCATGCGGACCCTGCAGCAGCTGGTGCATGGGAAGAGGCGCAGGCGCGTCTCGATGAGATGGTGGATGCACTTAAAGGCAATGTGCCATCAACGCTGCGACAGCCGGACGAAGGACCACGCCTGCACGAAGCAGATTTCATATCCTCCTTTGGTGAGGAAAACTACAAGGCCAGTGTCGAACGAATTAAGGATTACATCATTGAGGGTGACGTCATGCAGGTCGTGCTCGCGCAACGCATGTCTGTCACGTTTGAGGCCGATCCACTCAATCTTTACCGCGCGCTGCGATCACTCAACCCTTCACCCTACATGTACTTTCTTGATCTGGGCGAGTTCCAGATTGTTTCGTCTTCACCCGAGATACTTGCCCGTCTCGACCAGGGTGAGGTGACCGTGCGGCCCTTGGCGGGCACACGCCGCCGCGGTGTAGACGAAGAAGAAGATCTCTTCTTTGAGGAAGAACTCCTGGCAGATCCCAAGGAGCGAGCTGAACATCTTATGCTGATCGACCTTGGGCGAAATGACATCGGTCGTGTCTGCCAGACTGGTTCTGTTGAAGTCACCGAGATGATGGTGGTTGAACGCTACGCCCATGTGATGCATATCGCATCCAATGTCCGCGGCCAGATCCGCGACGGACTCGGGCCGATAGACCTGCTCCGGGCGACCCTGCCGGTCGGTACCCTGTCAGGTGCTCCGAAGGTCCGCGCCATGGAGATCATTGACGAGCTGGAGCCGGAAAAACGCGGCATCTTTGGCGGCGCCGTGGGCTACCTGTCCTGGAATGGCAATATGGATACCGCAATTGCCATCAGGACCGCCATCGTCATGGACAACAAGTTATATATCCAGGCCGGCGCGGGGGTTGTTGCCGACTCCATACCCAGGCTCGAATGGAAAGAAACCATCAACAAGGCGAGGTCCATTTTCCAGGCGGCCGCCATGGCAGAGGCAGGGCTCGACCTGCAGGGCGTCGCGCAGGAGAACCAGCGTATCTATGACCATGGTGAATCCAGAACTGTGGTCAGCGGGGAGTCTCAGTCATGATTTTGATGATCGATAACTATGATTCTTTCACCTACAACATCGTTCAGTACCTTGGCGAACTTGGTGAAGAAGTGGTCACTCACCGTAATGATGAGATCACGTTGGATGACATCGCTAAGATGCAGCCAACCCATATCGTGATTTCCCCAGGCCCCTGTACGCCGAATGAAGCCGGCATTTCCATGGATGTGGTGCGAACCTTTGAGGGAGAGATCCCTATACTCGGCATTTGCCTCGGACACCAGAGCATCGGGCAGGTTTACGGTGCCAGGGTGATAAAGGCCAAAAGTGTGATGCACGGCAAAACCTCACCAATTCACCACACCGGCAAAGGCGTATTCAGTAACCTCGCGACACCCTTTACGGCAACACGATATCATTCACTTGTGGTGGAGGATTTGCCGGATTTCCTTGAAGTAACAGCGTGGACGGAGGACGAAAACGGCGAGCTTGAGGAAGTGATGGGTGTCAGGCACAAGGACAAACCCGTTGAAGGCGTACAGTTTCACCCTGAATCGATCCTGACCGAGTACGGTCATGATCTGTTAGGAAATTTCCTGACAAGAACCAGGTAAGGGAGTAAGCGTATGGATATGCCAGGAGCGATAGCGGCGGTAATTGAAAAGCAGGATCTTGATCGATCCCAGATGAATGATGTGATGCGCCTGATCATGACGGGCGAGGCCACACAGGCACAGATCGGCGGCTTTCTTGTCGGGCTCAGGATGAAAGGCGAAACCACTGAAGAGATCACTGGTGCAGCGGAGATCATGCGGGAACTTGCCACACCTGTTTCAGTCTCAAACGAGCGTCTTGTCGACACTTGCGGGACCGGTGGCAGTGGCAGCAACAAATTCAACGTGTCGACTGCCAGTGCAATTGTTGCAGCCGCGGCAGGTGCCAGGGTCGCCAAGCATGGTAATCGCGCGGCTTCCAGTAAGAGTGGTAGCGCTGATCTGCTTGAGGCAGCAGGCGCTGAGATCATGCTCACGCCGGAGGAAGTGGCACGCTGTATTGATGAGGTTGGCGTTGGTTTCCTGTTTGCCCTCAGTCATCACGGCGCAATGAAACATGCGATCGGTCCGCGCAAGGAGATGATTGTGCGAACCATCTTCAACATGCTCGGCCCGCTCACGAATCCTGCAGGAGCAACCCGGCAGGTTATGGGCATCTACGACGGATCCAAGCTCCGCACGATTGCCGAAGTTCTGAAGGCGCTCGGCAGTGAACATGTCATGGTGGTCCATTCCGCTGACGGACTGGACGAAATCAGCATCGCTGATGAAACCCGCGTCGCGGAACTGAAAGACGGTGAGATAACAGAATACACGCTGACACCAGAGGAACTCGGGGCCGCACGCACCTCGTTGGACCCACTCAGGGTGGAAGATGCCGAAGAGAGTCTCACCCTGGTGAGGGCAGCGCTTGATGGCAGTAATGAGGCCGCCAGTGACATGGTGAGCTTGAATGCGGGAGCGGCAATCTACGTTGCCGGCTGTGCCACGTCGCTCACCAACGGTGTTGAAATGGCGCGAGATGCGATAGGTTCAGGTCTTGCCAAAGAGAAGCTGGCCGAGTTCGCCCAGTTTACCCGAGAGGTGAAGGCGGCATCGTGAGCGAACCGGATATCCTGACGACCATTGTCGCGCATAAGAAGACGGAAATTGCGGCTCGCCGCCAGGTCAAACCGATCCATGTGTTGAAAGAGGAGATCCGCTCTCAACACAAGGCGCGTGGTTTTGTGGATGCGATCCGCAAGCGGGCGTCCCGGCGTCAGGCGGCGATCATCGCTGAGATTAAAAAGGCTTCTCCCAGCAAAGGCGTGATCCGTGAAGATTTCAGGCCCGTCGAGATCGCGAAAAGTTATGAGAAAGCCGGCGCTGCCTGCCTGTCGGTGTTAACCGACGAGAAGTTCTTCCAGGGTGCGGATGAATACCTGCGCGAGGCCAAGGGCGCTACATCGCTGCCTGTCATCCGAAAAGATTTTATTGTTGATCCCTACCAGGTATACGAGGCAAGAGCGCTCGGTGCTGATTGCATCCTGCTGATTGTCAGCGTGCTCGATGTTGATAGCTTACATTCGCTCTATGACCTTGCTGGATACCTCGGCATGGATGTGCTGGTCGAAGTCCATGATGCGGAAGAACTCGACGCTGCGTTGACGCTGTCACCAAAACTGCTCGGGATCAATAATCGTGACCTGAAGACATTCAACGTTGATCTCAACACGACGCTCGATCTCCTGCATAAGATGCCTGCAGGTGTAACGGTGGTAACCGAAAGTGGTATTCACCAGCGGGCGGACGTTGCGCGCATGCTGTCGTCGGATGTGTTTGGTTTTCTGGTTGGTGAGGCCTTTATGAGGGAGGCAGACCCCGGCAATGCCCTGGAGAGTCTGTTTAGCTAGTTCTCATCCGAATAGGGTGTGAACTAGAACAAGCCAGGGATGGCTTGTCATTTTTCGTTAGAAAAATGCGAGGTTCCAATAAAACAAAAATAGAAACCGACCCGAAAAATGCCACGGATGGCATTTTTCGGATGAGAACTAGCTAGAGCTAGCGCGTGCCGAAAACCACCATGGTTTTTCCCTTGACGGAAACCAGACCCTGATCTTCAAGGGTCTTCAGTACTCGGCCCACCATCTCACGAGAGCAGCCGACAATCCTGCCGATCTCCTGGCGAGTAATTTTGATCTGCATACCATCCGGATGTGTCATGGCGTCCGGTTCGTTGCAGAGATCGAGCAACGTTCGCGCGACGCGACCCGTCACATCAAGGAATGCCAGGTCACCCACCTTCTGCGTGGTTTTGCCCAGTCGTTCAGCAAGCTGTGTTGCCAGTTCATACAGCATGCCGGTATCACGCTGGCTTAACTCAACAAATCTGCCATAGCCAAGTTCTGCCACCTCGCATTCGGTTTTTGCCTTCACCCAGGCGGTGCGGGTGCCTTCACCAAACATCGCCATTTCACCAAAGAAATCGCCCTCGTTGAGGTAGGCAACGATGATTTCTCGGCCGGTGTCGTCTTCGATCAGTACCGTGACGGACCCCTTGGTGATGTAGTAGATCGAGTCACTTTCTTCACCAGCATAGATAATGGTTGAGCCACGCGGGTACCGCCGCCGATGTGCAGAAGAAAGAAATTCCTCCATGTTACTGAAGGTTGGCGAGTTGAGATTGAGGCTAACCATCCCGGTCTATCACTTGTTGAGCCCGTTACTGACAGACATCGTAATACAAGCTGGCAGTCCTGCCAATTTGCCAGACACTGTGTAAGTCAAACTGGGCGCTGCATCGCGAGCCTGGCAACAGGTCTGTGGTATCCTTTGCGCCCCCTGAATCCGGTCAGATTGGACAAACGGTATGAAAGCGAGTGTGAGATGGGTTGATGATGCAATGTTCCTTGCCGAGTCCGGCAGTGGACATAGTGTCGTCATTGATGGACCACCAGAAGAAGGCGGCAGGAATGTCGGCGTGCGGCCGATGGAAATGGTGTTGATGGGCATGGCTGGATGCACAACCTTCGATGTCATGATGATTTTAAAGAAGGCTCGCCAGAATGTTGTGGACTGTATTGCCGAGGTGGAGGCAGAGCGGGCCGATGAGATCCCGAGTGTGTTTACGAACATACACATTCACTTTGTTGTCACCGGCCGGAACCTGAAAGAAAACCAGGTGAAACGTGCGATTGATCTTTCGGCTGAAAAGTACTGTTCAGCATCAATCATGCTCGAGCGTGGTGGTGTCAGCATCACCCATGACTATGAAATTCGTGAGGCCGAGTAGTGCAAAGACCTGGATCAACCAATGGCCTGCGCCATGTCGCATTGTTTGTGGAGGCATTTGAGGAAGCAGAGCACTTTTATACGGAACTGATGGGTATGGAAGTGGAGTGGCGACCAGACGAAGATAATGTCTACCTGACCTCTGGCAACGACAATCTTGCGCTGCATCGAGTTAAGGAAAAACCCGAGTCAGGCCAGCTCGACCATATAGGGTTCTTCATTAACGACATTGATCGCATCGACGATTGGTTCGCCTTCCTGAAAGAAAACGGCATCAAGATGCTGACCGAGCCAAGAACCCACCGGGATGGTGCGAGAAGTTTTTATTGTGAAGATCCTGCAGGAACGAGAGTACAGGTGATCTACCACATCCCCATTGCCAGCGCGGAAAGCTGATCAGATCCAGTAGGTAGTCCGTGTCATCAGCCGGCTCATGCCGGTCATGATTGTCTTGATAGGGCGCGGAAATTCAGCACCGCCTTCGTCGAGCGCGCTTTGCCGGTGAGAAGTTTCGTCCCGATACATCTGCTCGATGATTGCTCTTGAGCGGTTATCACCCTCGGGAAGTCTCTGCAGATGTTCCTCCAGGTGTTTTGCAACCTGGTCCTCTGTCGCTGCGACAAAGCCAAGATTGATTCGAGAGCCCATGAGCCCGGCGATGGCTCCGGCTGTATAGCTCAGGCCGTAGAACAGCGGATTGAGTCTGCTGACCGGTGTATCCAGTTCTTTCAGGCGGTCTTCACACCAGGCGAGATGATCCTGTTCTTCCTGTGCCGCATGCCGCATGGTTTCTGCGGTCCTGTGGTCCCTGCTGGTGGATGCCTGGCCGGCATAGAGTGCCTGGGCACAGACTTCACCGCAGTGATTCACTCGCATCAGGCGGCCTGCGTCTTCACGATCTTCGCTTGCAAGGTCTTCATCACCCGCGAGGGCGTCTGCCGGATTGGCACGGTGTGCTGCTGGCGAGTTGCCGGTAGTAATTCGAAGCACCTGGTCGATTCGACCAAGCAGATTGTCTGTATTGTTGAGGTTACGCATCGACTCAGCGCTTCAGGACGTACGCGGTAAAGCCCTTTTCATTAAGCGTGTAGGCACCGAGCTCGGCTCGTTTGCCGCCATCGCAAACCATGGCGTAAACAGCTTCTTCTTTGAGTTTGCCAAGGTTCTTGCGAAGCAGTTGCAGCGGGACGTTGAGACTGCCGGGAATCTTGTCAGCTTCAACTTCGCTCGGAGTCCTGACATCGATGATGTAGGTTTTCGGATCACCCTGTTCCTGCATCTCGCGTACATCTTCCATCGACACGGTTTCGATCACAGGGCTCATCAAGAGACTCTGGAAATCAGGTTCAGACAACCGCATCAGTGTGCCGTTGCTGGTCATGGTCACGGTCGCGTTTCGAGGTGTGTCTGACACAAGTGCATCCTGGCCAAAATTGTCGCCGGGTTTGAGCTCTGCTAGAACTGCCTTTTTGTCACCAGCGGTTCTTTCCACCTTGGCGCGACCGGCCTGGATGACATAGAAGTAGTCACCTTTTTCACCCTGGGTGATCACCACGTCATCTTTTTTGTACTTAACTTCCTCGAACTTGCTGAACAGGGTCTGGATGTTTGCAGGCGGGATAAACTCAAACAACGGTGAGCTGAGCAGGGTAGACATCCAGTCGATGCCCTCTTCAACGTCATCGTCGTCAGCATCACCAGCAGGTCCACCCATGTGAATCTGCATCTCAGCCCTGAGGCAGATGAGGACCTTCGATTCTTCCGTGGTAACTGCGGTCAGTCGATGCGGTGAGTTGTTGTCAATGGGATTCTTGGTGACTTCCTCACCAGCCTTGCGGTTTTTGGCTTCAAACTTTTCGTCGAGCAGGTCCACCGAGCCTGTGAGCAGCCAGTAGACCTTGTCGTCTTCTTCTGCACGCTTGAAGACCATCTTGCCCTGGGCCATTTTCTGGACCTCAGCATGATCGAGCACGGTCTTCAGATCCGCTTCACTCATCTGGTTGAACGGTATCAGTGTTTTGACGATGTCTAAATCTTCGCCATCCATCTCTGACTTAAAACCTCTGTGTATGTTCACCCCAGCCGTGCGGGGCGCTCAATTATAATTTAGCCTCTCAAGGTCGCCTAGCCGCTCAGCCACGTAATCAACTACCGCTCGTCGAACGGTGGAAGTAGCGATGTCCGGACGCATCCAGTGTGGCGAGCGCGCTGCCGTACTGGTCCTGGTCAAGCGGACCAATAACCACGGCGTAGTGGGTGCCTGTGTCTGTAATTCTTTTTTCTATATGGGGTGCCAGCCCAAGTTTTGCGAGCTCGGTCTGTTGTGACTCTGCTCCTTCCAGTCGTTTGAAGATACCGACCTGCAGCACCGTGCCGTGGTTCTCGAAGGAAATCTCCGGGAAGTGCCGCGGTGTTGGCTGCGTCGACAGTGGCGCCTCAACAGCGAAATGCTCAGGAATGCCCTCGGCGGGCTCATCCAACTGTATGGAAGCAATCACCAGCAGGAAAAAGGCCGCTGCCGCGGCTGCACTGCTGATCCTGTACCAGGGTGCGCCGGTTTTCCTGTTGGATTCCTCCGTCAGGGCATCTTCGACTTGATCGAGCTGTGTGTTGTTTCCGGTGTTTGAATTGTCAAAATCCAGTCGACCCTGGGCAAGGGGAACGACAACAGCTTCGGCTTCACCAGAATCTTCTTCCGCCGTATTCGTGGTCATTTGAACCGGCGCTGGCCCGATATCGAGTGATAGTTGTTTGACCGCTGCTTCACCTTTCGGGTCGCCTTCGATATCCGAAGACTCGTTCTGGCCGTTCCTGCCGGTTTCGGTAATATCTTCTTCTGCAGCGGGTACGTGGGTGTCGTCACTCGTCAACGCACCCGGAACATGTGTGTCCGTGTCAGCAACGCGCACTGTTTTCGGCGCTGAAACCAGGATGATGGTGACATTGTCTTTTCCGCCGCCATCCAGTGCAGCCTGGATCAGTCGATCGGTGATTTCCTGGTCGGAGCCACCGTCACGAATAATGGACTCGATATCTGCGTCGCTGACGCAGTCGGTCAGGCCATCACTGCAGAGAAGGATTTTCTGTCCGGGCTGCCATCGCTCACTGATGCTGTCAGCACGCACGGTTTCAAGGCCCTGGACGCCGAGTGCGCGGGTCACCGCGTTCTTGCGTGGATCTGTTTCGGCCTCTTCACGGGTGAGTTCGCCCTGGTCGATGAGCGCCTGCACCAGGGAGTGATCCACAGTCACCTGCTTCATCTGTGCCTTGTCGATCAGGTAGGCACGTGAGTCTCCCACCCAGAAAATGTTGTAAAGGCTGCCGTGGGAGAGCAACAGCACGATGGTGGTACCCATGTCGGTACCAAGCGCATCGGTTTTGGCGTATTCCTTGATGTTCTTGTGGGCGAGCTCAATTGCCTGGTTGACCCCGTGCCCTTCGCGGATAAGGGTTGTTACAGTATAGGTGGTGATTGCGCTTGCAACCTCGCCAAAACCCAGACCGCCCATGCCGTCGGCTATGATCCAGAGGTCCTTGTCCTCGTCACAAACGTAGCTGTCTTCGTTGTTATCACGAATGTTGCCGACGTTGGTTCCGGCGCCGTACTGATACAAGTGGTGCTCCTGGCGACTTGTTTTCTACTTGGTTTACTGGGGAAAGATCGCAGTCACTTACGGTTGTGAACCGTTGCTGTCGCGATGCCTGCAATTGCCGCAGCGTTGCAAGCTTGTTCCCTCAGATGACTTATTAGTTTCTTGCTTGAAGAAATTATGTGGTTTTTGCGAACCCACAGACATTCTTCAAACAAATTATTCTCCCTGATCTCGCGGCAGAATACCACATATGCAAGAGGCCGCTCGACCTGATGTAGCCTGACTCTACAGCCTTTTAGTGGGTCGCAATTGAGCCTTACAAACGCTGGAAAATATTGATAAGTCGCTATATTCTTCTGTTTCAGTTTTTGATGACCAGCGGTCGTCCACGGGTTTCATGTCCAGAGAAAATGTAGAAGTAGGAGTGATGTTTGCCGATGTGACCGGCAGCACGCGCCTGTATGAAACACTCGGAGATGAAAACGCCAACCGGATCATCGGCAAGGTCATCAATATCATGGCTGCGATTACCGAGGGATATCAGGGCTACGTCATCAAGACGATTGGTGATGAGATCATGTGCCGCTTTCAGTCTGCTAACGACTGCGTCAGGGCGGCGATTGAATGCCAGGAAGAAATCTCTGCCGGTATCCAGGGTGAAAACGTCGAGATCTCGATCAAGGTGGGTTTACATTTTGGCCCGGCTATTCTGATGGAAGACGGCGATGTGTTTGGCGATGCAGTTAACGTCGCTGCGCGCATGGCGGGTATCGCAAAGGGTGCGCAGATCATCACCACCCAGGACACCATAAACCTGTTAGATGCGGATCTGCAGGATATGAGCCGCCAGTTTGACCGCACCAACGTTAAATGCAAGGAAGAAGAAATCATCGTCTACCAGGTCGTCTGGGAAGAAAGCGATGATGTCACTCGAATTGAGATCAACACCGGCGACGAAGAAGACGAGATCAAGTATCTGAGTCTCGAGTTCCAGGGTAATCAAAATCGCATCGGTTCACATGAGAATCGGACGTTTGTGATCGGCCGCGGGGTTCAGAGCGATCTCATGTGCAAAACCCGGCTCGCTTCACGGACTCATGCGACCCTTGAGTTCCGACGTGGCAAATTCCTGTTATCAGACCAGAGTTCCAATGGCACCTTTGTACAGACAGATGATGGCGAGAGTATCTTCCTGCGTCGCCAGGAACTCATGTTATGGGGTTCGGGTTACATCGGTCTTGGCGAAGAAGTGTCCAAGGACGACCCCCAGAACGTTATTCGATACGTCTGCGAATAGCCTGACCTAGCAACAAACCTCCTCTTACCTGCGTCTCAGGCTATGAAAATTGGCTGAAAAGTCCCAAAATATAAGGTCCTGATTATCCAGCTGGTGCTGATATGTCGGAAAAGCGTACAGAAGACGATCCGAACGATCCAAGCGACAACGAGACGGTTATCCGTGGCCGGGCAGAGCCCAACGATGAGGCGACGGTTATTCGCGGAAAGTCTGATGCTACACCGGCCCAGCAGGAAGGTAACGACGAGGCCACCATTATCCGCAGCAAGCCTGCAACCCAGGCTGAAGGTAATGACGATGCGACCGTCCTCCGATCATCCCGCAAGACCAGCGAACCTAACGACGATGCAACCCTCCTGAGGACAGATCCGGATACCGCCACGCCCAACGATGATGCGACCGTGCTGAGGGGGGCAACAGCTTCCGATAGCGGAAATGATGCAGCAACGGTGCTGCGCCCACGGGACAGGCTGCAGCCGGAAGATGAAACGCACCTGAAGGAACCGTCGCCAGAAGAACCCGAATCAGCTGTTTATGAAGACGATGCGGGCGATGATGCCACGATCCTCCGCGTTGATACCGAGGCACCTCGCGTTGACCCCCGTGACAGCGGTGAAGAAGCCACTGTGCTTCGGGCATCAGGCTCAGAATCCGCCACGATACTTCGAGCCGGCAATGAGCGCCTCGGGGCAAGCTCGGGGGAAGCGACGATCCTGCGTGCCGGCGGTGGTGACGATAATGAAGACGCAACCATCATGCGCAGCCAGCTCGAAGATGAGGGCGATGATGCCACTATCCTTCGTGATGGCGTCGAAGACGACGATGATCGCACCATTATCAATGACGATATTGATGATGACTCCACCATTATTGGTGGGGGCGCGCGTGACGAGGACACGACCTACGTAGCCTCAGCAGGTAATAACCAGCCGCGCAGCAAGGGTAATTCAGAGGCGGGCCGGCTGCTCAAGAATCGATTTGTGCTCGAGGAGAAAATCGGTTCCGGTGGTATGGGTGACGTCTATAAGGCACTCGACCTCAGGCAGCAGGAAGCGCAGGAACGCGACCCCTATATCGCGATCAAGCTGTTGAATGAGAACTTCGCCCGCCACAAGGACGCATTCCTGTCGCTGCAGCGGGAAACCTCGCGCACGAGGGGTATCCCACACCCGAACATCATGGGTGTTTATGACTTCGACCGTGAAGGCGACACCGTATTCATGTCGATGGAGCTGCTGGACGGTAAGCCGCTCGATGACTACCTGAAAGAGCATCCGGAGGGCGTATCGGAAGAAGACGCCTGGAACATCATTGATCATATCTCTCTCGGCCTGAACCGTGCACACGCTGCGGGTATCGTTCACTCAGACTTTAAACCCGGCAACATCTTCTATACCAAGGACAAGGTGGCGAAGGTTTTTGACTTCGGTATCGCGCGGGCTGTCTCAAATCCGAATGAGCTTGAAGCAGACGGCGAGAAAACCGTGTTTGACGCGGGATCACTCGGTGCACTGACACCAACCTACGCAAGCTACGAGATGTTGAAAGGTCTCGAGCCATCCAAGTCGGACGACGTATACGCAGTAGCACTGGTCGCCTATGAGCTCTTCATGGGCAAACACCCTTATGACAGGGTACCGGCCGATAAGGCCTATGAAAGAGGGATCAAGCCGAAGCCCGTCCCGTTCCTGAAACGCCGACACTGGCGCGCACTACGCAAGGCGCTGGAACTCAAGGGTGAGGATCGGACCCAGACGATTGATCAGTTCCGTGAAGGTATTTTCTCGGAAGATCCGCCTTACTTCCGTTATGCCGCCATCGGTACGGTGATTCTGAGTTCCATGGGTTTCGCCGCCTACCAGGCAATGAACCAGGTGGAAAAGCCATCAGAGTTAGTCGAACTTGAAGAGGTTATGGCGTCTTCTGAGACCACCATTAGGAATAGTCTTGATGAGGCGAATCGCCGTTTCGACAGTGAGGTTTGGCACGACAACCTGTCCACTGCATTAAATCGGTGGAAAGGCGCGGAGCTCCAGATCATGCAAAACGAGGAGTGGGTGGAGCAGTTTGAGCTGCAACCCGATCCTCAGATCCAGGCGGATGCTGCGAGGATCCTGGATGTTTACCTGGATGAAATCGAACGAGTTCGACAACTGGTCAGCGGCTACGACCAGGGTCGACACGAAGAGTTTGGCGTTACCCAGGCAATTGATGAGCTCATCGAAGCAAGGGACTTCATGGATATCGTGGAGGAAAACTATCGCTCCTCCGATCCAAGGCAGGTGGATGAACTGGCGAACCAGTTGGACATTGCGCTCAGGCTGAGAGAAGACCGGTTTAACCAGATCGTGGCAGAAGAGCAACGACTGGAAGAGCTGGAAATTGCCCGGCAGGCTGCTGAAGAGGCAGAGAGGGAGAGGCTTGCTTTTGAGAAAGCCCGCCTGGACCAGTACGAGCTGTACCTGGGTGAACTCAAGGAAATCCTGAAATGTAAGGGCACAATGTCCCCGGAAGATCAGGAAAGATTGGGCATATTGCTCGCGGATATGAGAACCGAGTGGCGTGATGCCTACGATCATCACTATCCGACTATCGTCAACTACCTGAGTACCTGTATCCAGAAGCGTATCGGTTACGCCAAGCCCGATGACGCCAGGGCTATCCAGGCGAGGGTCCTGGAGTACCTGCCAGGTGAAACCCGGATCGCAAACCTCGTCATAGAAGACAAGGACCCGTGTGATGACCGCAAGCTCGAAGGCAAAGGCATTCGAAACCGCTCATGGTGTTCTGACAGACTTTCCGAAGGCGGCACGGGACCTGAACTTGTAGTGATTCCCGCCCAATCGATTGGGGACGACTATTACAAGTACGCTATCAGCCGCGCAGAAGTGAAAGTAGTCGAATACAACCAGTTCTGTGAAAACACAGGCTGTGAAAAGCTCCCTTCAGGTAACTCTATCCCCGCTACCGGGATCTCAGTCGATCAGGCAAGGGCCTATGCGGCCTGGTTATCCAGCCAGAGCGGCCAGACCTATCGCCTGCCAACCGTGGAGGAATGGGACCATGCAGCAAGGACCACTAACAACGATCAGGTAGACCAGAACATCAACTGCACCGTTGACTCACGGGGTGTAAAACTCGGTGAAAAACTGCTCAATGCGATTTCAGGTCGGCCAAACAGCTGGGGGCTCTATAACCACGTGGGCAATGCACGTGAATGGGCGCTGGACGGTGAGGGCAATCTGATGGCTGTTGGGGGCGCGCATACCGATCCTCGCAGCGAATGTACGGTGGAAAAACGCGTGGTGCACAACGGTGGTGCTGACGCGGTGACAGGTTTCCGCATCGTCAGGGAAATTGAGCGCAAAAGCTGAGCACTGATCGCCCCTGAGGTTAGTGCTTACCAACACATCACAAATCTTCTAGAGGCCGCGTTTTTTCTCGGTTTCCGGGAAATTCCTGCATAGACTAATCGGCTCGATTACGATACGGTTCAGGTACCAGCCTGTACCCGTAATAAGAACACAAATCCATCCGACATTTCGATCGAAAAACCAAAATTAATCGAAAATATTGAACGTCCGGCCTTGAAATGAGCCGGCCAGGTGGATCTGTGACAAGAGGATTTGATGCGATGACTCCCAAGTACGCGTTTCCCTTCAGAATCTGCCTGCTTTTGTCCTGTTTCTGGCTGCTGGGTGCCGCCCAGGGCGAATTCCCCGACTTCACCATGCCTGAGTACGAAGAGGCCCTGGACGACGAGGACTTTTTTGTCGATGTACCCGAAACGATAGGTGTACCAAGGGTTTCAGAGAGGCTCTACGCCGAAGAAGAGCAGGCCCAGCGGCTGCCGGTTGAGCGCGTGATTATTGAGGGTGTGGTTCCCTATCCCGACCAAGGCATTACGCAGGATCAGATCCAGGCCCTGATAGACCAGCGTTTCCGGGAAGAACAGTCGATCGAACTCGACGATAACGGTTTTACACAGCGTGACCTGGACGATATAGGGCGTTTCCTGCGTGAAATCACCGATCGCCAGGGCCCTGTTGACCAGGAAGACGTGGAGCAGTTGGTGTTCATGATACGTGAGCAGGAGGTCAAACGCGGCTGGATCACGGTAGAACAGCTCGATTCCATCGCCACCTCGGTCACCGAATACTACCGTGAAAGCGGCTTTATCCTGGCGACTGCTTTTGTACCCGAACAAGAGGTTGCGGACGGCGTTATTCGGTTGAATGTGCTGGAAGGCCGCCTGGGCGATGTGACTGTCTCAAACAACCTCATTTTCTCCGAAAACACGATAAAAATGGCCTTCAACAACGAGCTGGGCGAGCCCGTTACCGAGGAGCAGATAGAAGGTGCACTTCGTCGGATCAACGATTTACCGGGGGTACGAGTTAGGGGATCATTTTCACCTGGTGACAATGTGGGTGAAACTCGCCTGAACCTTGGTGTGCTTGACGAAAACGCATGGACATCAAGGTTTCTGCTGGACAATCACGGCTCCGAAACCACCGGTGAAACGCGACTTTATGCAACCACCGAATGGAACAATATCGGCGGTCGCGGGCACAGGTTTATGGCCGGTGTTTTGCGATCGGAAGGGCCGGACAGTTCGCTGTTTGGGCAGGTTGAATATGAAATGCCATTTACCGCTGACGGCCGTGGGCGCGTCAGTGCAAATCTTTCAACCAACGAGTTTTCAGTAAAGCGACTCGCGAACCTGCCGGAGATTGTCGGTGAAACGACAAACTACAGCGCCGCGATGAGTTACCAGATGATTCGCAGTCGAACGCTCAACATGGCGTTCCATGGTTCCTACACCCAGAAGGATGTTGTGTTCCAGGTAGGTGAACTGACCACGCTGTCGACTGATGAGCAGATAGAAACAGTTAACGTTGCTGTCGACTACACCCAGTTGTGGGATGAAAGACAGCTGCTCCTGACCGGCCGTTTCGGCGTTGACCAGGGGCACATGATAGATGGAGAAGCGAGAGGACAATCGACGGATTTCACCAAGCTGCTGCTGACGGCAAATTTATTGAAGCGATTCAGTATCAACAACTGGCTCACCAAGAATGAGAGCTTCTTTAACTTTGTGGTGAAACTGAATACTCAGTACACCGAGAAGTTTTTGTCATCAGTTGAACAGTTCTCGCTGGGCGGACCAAATGCGGTGCGTGCTTTTGGGGTGAGTGATGTGTCGGTTGATAGTGGTGCGTACGCAGGTGTGGAGCTCTGGTTTGACCTGCCATTTGATGTGGTAGGGCAGTTTGATCTCCCACTCGACCCGATCAGGCCATACATTTTTTATGACTATGCCTACGGGGTTGCCAGGGGATTCGTCAAAGGACTTCGACGCAATTGTCCAGGGGTACGGCGCCGGGTTCAGGTTGAATTGGCAGAACATCATCACGGCAAACGTGATTTATGCGCGGCCAAGTTCAGCTAAATATGAGGAAGACTTTTTGGAGGCACAGGGGAAATCAAGATTTTTTGTTGATGTGACTTACCAGATCCGATAGTCCACCGACAAATACGAACGGAAGCTTTTACAAAAAAGGATCTAAGTGAAAAAAGGTCGAACCAGGCGGCGCAGCAAAGCGGTAGCGCCCCGGTCGAGAAACAAATCGCGAATTTTTTCGCGAAATGCTGGGCAATCTCTGAAAAATTCAAATGGAGGTTCCGCTCACGGCACCGTTCGGCCTAACAAACTCAAAACCCTCACAGGCTACATGTTGCAGCGTGGCCTGCTTGCTACCAGCCTCGCCAGTTCCGTACTCCTTGCACCTGCGGTTTACGCCGGTCCAGAGGGCGGCCGCGTCATCGACGGTAAGGGCACCGTCAACCAGGTAGACGAACTTAACACCCATATTCTGCAGGAGACGCAGAACCTCCTGATGGAGTTCGACAGCTTCGACCTTGATGTCGATGAGTCGGTCCTGATCACGCAGCCCAATGCGTCAGCATGGTTCGTCGGTAATGTCATCGGCGGGTCACCCACAGCCATTTTCGGCAACATCACAGCCAACGGTAAGATCGCGCTCGTCAACGCAAGCGGTGTGATATTTGGTGAGACAGCGTCGATCAACGCGGCTGGCGTGTTCGCGTCTGCGCTGGGCCTCAATACAGATGATCTTTTCGAAGGTGGTGAAGCCGAGTTTGAGGCACGACTTGGTGCGGGCGGATATATCATCAACCGCGGCCTCATTGCGGCGTCAGTCGGTGGTGAGGTTGCACTCTTAGGTGAAACTGTCACCAACTCTGGCGTCATTGTGGCGACACTTGGCCAGGTGAATCTCGCCTCAGGTTCAAGAGCTGTCGTTAACTTTGGGCCTGAACAACTGGTTGGTATTGAAGTCACCGACCAGGTGCTTGAGAACAACGAAGGCCTTGCCGCAGCGATTACCAACACAGGCACCATCGATGCAGAAGGTGGGGCGATCATGCTCACCAGTTCAGTATCGAAAAGCCTGTTTGATCACGCCATTAACAACGAAGGCGTGATCAAGGCTGAAACGGCCCAATACAAAGATGGCGTGATTAAGCTGTTCGGTTCTGGCAGCAGCGTGCTTAACACCGGCACCATTACGGCCTCGTCAGATGAAGGTCAGGCCGGCCGAATCGAGATCACCTCTGACGACAATGTTTATCTTCGGGATGACTCTCGCCTCCTCGCCGCGTCGGGTAGTGATGTTGGCGGTGCGATTGAGATAACAGCTGAGTCGGTGCTGGTTGAAGGTCGATCAATTGTTGATACGTCTGGCGCCAAAGGAGGCGGTGAGATATTCATTGCAGCCAATGACAGTGTGGTTGTTGAAGCGGAAACGCAGTTGATTGCTGATGCTGTGCGCGAAGGTGATGGCGGTTCAATAGCGCTCGCAGCTAACGATGTCGATTTTGCTGGTAGTGCATCTGCGACGGGCGGTGAGTTAGGCGGTGATGGCGGTACTGTGACTATTGAAGCTCGTGAGAGTCTCGATTTTTCCGGCACGGTTGACGTCAGTGCAACGGCAGGGGAAGCGGGTGAGCTGATCTTCGACGTTAACTCAGTTGTCATCGAAGATGAAACCGGTATCCAGGTGGCTGCGCTTGAAACGGTTAACGGTAACATTCAAATCAACGCGTCAGGTCGCGTGGAAGTAGGTGACCTGCAGAGCGGTACCTTGGATCTTGGTTCCAATTCGCTATCTATTAACGTAAATGGTCTGGCGCTCTCAGCTGCAGAGTCCGATGCCGTCGGGTTCTTCATGTTAGGTGCAGATGACACGATTCGTACCTCCGGGCAGATCACGGTCGATGTGACGGATAGTGGTCTAAGTGCAAACTCCATCATTGATGTTGCAGGACGAATACAGAAAAGACCTGAACCGAGTCCTCTTCCGAATGAACCACGTAATCCTGGAAACGACGTCGCACTGACGGCGAACCAGGGCCGGATCCGGATTCGTGACACTGCCGAACTTGATGTCGGATCAAGTGGAGATAGCCGGGGCAGTATCCTTTTAACGGCAACCGGGTTTGATGGTGACAATGAGTCCGGCACCGTCTACTTTCACGGCACAGCCAGTGTAGAGAACGAAGACGGTGTTGGCGGTGAAATCCGTTTGTTGGGTGACCGCGTTGGGCTGTTTGACCAAGCCCATCTTGATGCCTCCGGAACTCATGGTGGTGGTGAGATTCTGGTGGGCGGCAATTTCCAGGGTGACGGGCCCGAGATGAACGCGTTACGAGTTCATGTAGATGAAAACGTCACGATTCACGCTGACGCACTGACAACTGGTGATGCTGGCAGGGTGATTGTCTGGTCGGATGTGTTTACCAGGTTCGAAGGTAGCCTGTCGGCGAGTGCGGAGCATGGTGATGGTGGATTCGCGGAAGTATCTGGTAAGGAAGGCCTCAGCTTTACAGGCTATGTGGATCTTGCAGGGGCTGACGGCTCTGCCGGTACCCTACTGCTCGACCCAGGCAACATCACGATAGCAGGAACAACGGATGCCGGCGGTGGTACGGCGACCAATGTCACTACGGTTGATGCGTTTGGTGACAATGCAAGCGGCAACCAAACCATACAGCTCGATGATCTTTTAACTGCACTTGCAGCCGCAAACGTAGAGCTGCAGGCGAATAACGATATCACTGTCACCGTCGCAGTAGATGCCACAGATGATACGGACTCGGCTGCCGCATCGCGGACCAACAGAAACCTCACGCTGACAGCTGGTCGCAGCATCGACATCCAAGCTGGCGCGAATATTACGCTGGACAATGGCGACCTCACATTAACAGCCAACTCAAACCTTGCGCAGGAAGCGAATCGCGTTGATTCGACCACTGCAACCATCACTGTCGCAGATGGTGTTTCTCTGATATCTGGCGGTGGTGATATCACGATCACGATGGGTACTTCTCCAGGTGGTACGGGGGAAGCCGGTGGGTCAATAACGCTTGAAAATGTTAATGCTGGTGCGGGCAGTATCACCATCAATCAGAACAGCCCGGATGATGGTGCATCGGTATTGAGAACGTCAGCTGATGCGACGTTAACAGCAAGCACGTTGTTTATTGATGTCAGTAACGCTGCCAACAGCAGTGCAACGATTGGTGCTAGTGGTAACCCTCTGAATACATCGGTCAGCAACATTGAGCTGCGCTCCCAGGGCGGTGATGTGTTTATCAATGAAACCAATGCAGTGAGTATTGGTGGCGCCACGGGTTCAATCAGCGGGATTGTTCTTGGGGGAGGTGCGCTGGACTTTGATGCTGGTGGAACGATCACAGTTTCCGAAGCGGTGACAGCCACGGGTGCCGGCAATATCGATATCAACTCCACTGCAATGGTTGCTGGTAGCGGCACCACGATAGTGTCAGCTTCCGGTACTGTCACCATCACCGGGGGAACCGGGATATCAAGCCTCGATATTGATTCTGATAGCGGAGCAATCAACGCGACAGCGACAACCGGTGACCTGTCCCTTGACGTGGTAGACGGTGGGTCCGGTGATGTCACCCTCGCGGCCACCGCTGCGAACATCGTTGGGGATGGTGCCAGCACAGTCGATATCGTTACATCTGGAAATACGGTGCTCTCCGCCGGTGGCAACATTGGTACCGGTGCTGCGACAGCTGATACGGCGATCGATACGACGATAGGCAATCTGACGGCTACGGTCACAGGTTCAGGTACCCTATCTCTGGAGGAAACAAGCGGTCTTACACTGCTTGATGTTGACTCTGCGACGGGCCAGGTAAATGTCGCCGTCACAGCAGGCACGTTAACGGTCACGGCCGCCGATGCATCGGGCGCTGGTGCGTTTGATCTTGATGCGGCTGACGCGATCACGGTGACGCATATCCAGAGTGCCGGTGGCCTGATCGATATCGAGACGACAGGCGCGAGCGATATTGGAGTTGCAGTAACAGGTATCCAGAACACCACAGGAAATGTGCGTGTGGCTGCGGACAATGCGGCAGGCACGATCACCTTGTCGTCAGGTGCAGACAACATTATTGCCACAGGCGTGGATGCGGATGTGACGCTGTCAGCGGGTGCAACGATCTCGTCAGCGGCGGGTGCGGATGCACTGGTAGATATTGATGCCGGCGGTACAGTAAGCCTGACCGCAGACACGATCACGGCGCTGGATGTTGAGAACCT
The DNA here is from genome assembly GCA_963921285.3 of Pseudomonadales bacterium. Lineage (GTDB taxonomy): Bacteria > Pseudomonadota > Gammaproteobacteria > Pseudomonadales > Azotimanducaceae > UBA9659. The sequence continues at coordinate 928,592 of CAWUFD020000015.1, read as the reverse complement.
GGATACCCTGGTGATCAGTGACACGGGTGCGGGTGCCATCACAGTTGATGAGTTGACGGGATCCACGATCACGTCGACCGAAATCACGGTGGCTGACGGCAGTTCAGGTGATATCGATATTGATTACGACGGCACAGATGCGGTTGATATCAATGATGGTCATATCCTGAATGCGGTGACCTTAACGGACAGCGCGTTCACGTATACGGCAACGACAGGCGGCATCACGGTGACATCCGTTGATGCGAACAATCAGGACATCTCGATCACAGCCTCGTCGGGTGACATCAGTGGTGATGGCACGGCAGCGGTTGATCTTGTGACCAGCGGTGCAACGACGTTATCGGCAACCAACATTGGTAGCGGTGCTGCTACTGCAGACACCGCACTGGATACCACGATTGGTGACCTGACCGCGACAGTGTCCGGCACCTTGTCGATTGAAGAGACCAACGGCCTGAACCTGTTGAACGTGGACTCGACCACGGGTCAGGTAAACGTCGCCGTCACAGCAGGCACGTTAACAGTTACAGCAGCCGATGCATCGGGTGCCGGTGCGTTTGACCTTGATGCGGCTAATGCGATCACGGTGACGCATATCCAGAGTGCCGGCGGCCTGATCGATATCGAGACGACAGGCGCGAGCGATATTGGAGTTGCAGTCAGCGGTATCCAGAACACAACAGGCAATGTGCGTGTCGCAGCAGACAATGCCTCGGGCACGATCACGCTGGTATCAGGCGCAGACAATATTATTGCGACAGGTGCAGATGCGGATGTGACGCTGTCCGCAGGTGCAACGATCTCGTCAGCAGCGGGTGCAGATGCACTGGTAGATATTGATGCCGGCGGCACGGTAAGCCTGACAGCAGACACGATCACAGCGCTGGATGTTGAGAACCTGGACACCCTGGTGATCAGTGACACGGGTGCGGGTGCCATCACGGTAGATGAGTTGACGGGATCCACGATCACGTCGACCGAAATCACGGTGGCTGACGGCAGTTCAGGTGATATCGATATTGAATACGACGGCACAGATGCGGTTGATATCAATGATGGTCATATCCTGAATGCGGTAACGCTGACAGACAGTGCATTCACTTATACGGCGACGACAGGCGGCATCACGGTGACCTCCGTTGATGCGAACAACCAGGACATCTCGATCACAGCCTCGTCGGGCGACATCAGTGGTGATGGCGCCGCGAGTGTGGATCTGGTCACTAGCGGCGCAACGACCTTATCAGCCAGTGGCAACATCGGTACTGGCGCCGCAACAGCAGATACTGCGCTAGATACAACGATCGGTGATCTGACTGTCTCCAGTGCAGCAGCACTGTCAATTGATGAGACATCAGGTATCAACCTGCTGAGCGTTGGCAGCATTACGGGTGCGGTGAACGTTCGGACACAGGCGTCAGATATCACGGTCACATCATTGAACGCTGGCAGCCAGGACGTGACGCTGACATCGGCGGGCAGTATCCTGGGTGATGGTGCCGCCGCTGTTGATCTCGTTACAACTGGTGATACCGCTCTCTCCGCTGGAGGTAACATTGGTTCAGGTGTCGCTTCTGCAGACTCTGCGCTTGATACCACTATCGGCAACCTGACGGTAACAAGCTCCAGTGCTATCTCCATCGACGAAACGTCGGAGATAACACTGGTGAGTGTGTCAGGTGTCAGTGGTGATGTGAATCTCCGGACACAGGCCTCCGACATTACTATCACTTCAGTGAACGCGGGGTCTTCCAATGTCACGCTGACGTCCGCAGGTATCGTCGCCGGTGACGGCGCAGCAGCGGTGGATCTGACAACTTCAGGGAACGCGTCTATCACAGCCGACGGCGAAATTGGTAATGCAACCAGCAATGGGGAGTTGCACACCAATGTCGGTGGTATTGCGGTTAACACGACGAACGATAGCGTTTACCTGTCAGAAGCCGACGCCATCGATATTTTCGCCACATCGAACATCGGCACCGGCACCTTGTCGTTACAGGCCGGCGGCGCAGTATCTCAGACAGGTGCAGTTAGCGCCGATGAACTTTCGCTGATCACTACAGGCGGCACGGGCAGTACCGTCACGCTGACCAATACAAGCAACGCCATTCCAGTCCTGGCTGCAAGTGTGACTGGCAATCTTGCGTTCACCACCAGCGGTGCGTTGTCGATAGGATCCGTCGATGGCGTAAACGGTATTTCCGCCAGTGGTCTCAATGTCGATCTGGTGTGGACGGGGGCGCTGACACAAACGCAGACTATCACTGCGGGTACGCTCGACTTGAACAGAGGCGGCATTACAACCGGCAGCATTAATCTTGCACTGACCAATATGGTCGACACGCTGTCAGCTTCCGCCGGGACGCTGGTCTTTGTTAACGGGCAGGCTCTCAACATTGGTGACACCACGGATGATGAGGGTATATCCCTCGCCACCACAGGTAACATTACGTTAAACGCTGCGGGTGCTGTCACCTTAAATGATCTGTCAGGCAGCGGTAATGCGACACCTGTGATTACCAGCGCCGGTAACGCGACAACCGGCAGCATCAACATAACCACTGTTGACAGCAACATCATTGATGGATCGCCCAATACCGACCTTGACATAAACACAGGCGGTACAGTGACGATTTCCGTCGGCGATGGTTCGATTGGTAGCACAACCGGTGATCAGGAAATAGACATCACCGCAAATGAGATCGATTTCACATCAAACAGTGCGATGGCGCTTGCGAGTCCCGCACCGATTACTGTCGTTCGATTTGACGCCGACCCGACCCAAACCGGGACAGTTGCGGTCAACTACACCGCTGGTACCGGTACCAACCAGACGACGGTGACGATCAGCGAATCGTCAAACCAGGCTATCGAGAACATATCTAACTCCGGCAACAACGCCGTGGCTGTGGAGTTCACAACGCCAAATGGTGACATTGTGTTGGATGGTACTGGGACGAATGCAGCCATCGACAACATCGGTAACGCTAACGTCACTATCACAGCAACCTCCGGGTCTATTCAAGGTGCCTCAGACAGCACCGTGGATATCTCCACACAAGGCAACGTACTGCTGAAAGCATCTGGTGGTATCGGCTCTACCGAAAGAATCGATATCAACTCGGATGGCGCAACCCACACAGTAGACATTGATGCAGGCGGTGACGTCAGCGTACTCCACACCGGCGGCGTGATTTTTGCTGACCTGGATTCAAACGATGGAGGCGCAGATCGTGGTATCTCCGTTGCAGGTAACTTTGACTTTGCGACACAGAGTCCCGTGTCGATCACAAGCCCTGTTGTTGTCACAGGTGGTAATTTCAGTGTCAAGGCGGAAGGCCAGGCAGATGCTGATGACGTTGATATCGAAGCGAACATCACGGTAACCGGCGGCACGATCACGGTCTACGCTGGTGACGATATCTTCATTGGCGATTCGGGCCTTGCCGCAACTCTGTCGACGACAGGCACACATGCGATAACCCTGTTTGCTGGCCGAGACTTTGATACCGCTGAAGAAACCTCGCCAGCCGGACCCAACGCCGGTTTCGATGAAAACGGCAGCATCACCATGTTTGATGCCCAGGGCGTGATCACTGGTGGTGGCAACGTTTCTCTGACCGCAACCGGTGACATTTCCCTGAACTCGATCACGAGTGGCGGTAGTGTGACGCTGACTGCTGGTGACACGACCTTCTTCCCGTCGAACACCACGGGCGCGATCATCGACAACTCTACCGCGGAAACAAACAACGTATCTGCGACGACGGGTACGTTGACCATCAGCTCTGCGACGGGTATCGGCGCTGCGAATGATCTTAATATCGCTGTCGCGACGCTCGATGTTCAAAACTCGCAGAGCGGCAACATCCAGATCACTGAAGCAGACGCAGTCACGATTAATCGTCTGACGCAGGCGGGTACAGGCGACATCACACTGGATGCCACCGCTGGTTCCATCACCGTCGCTGCCAGCCAGAACGGTGTTTCAACCACCAGTGGATCGATTGAGCTGGATGCCGACGGCGGCACCTCGGACATCGTAATCAATCACTCCGTGACCTCATCATCGGGCGGCGCAGTAAACGTTTTTGCCGATAACGACATTACTTTCAGTTCGGCGGGCTCCGTCACCGCAACCGGGGCAGGTGCGGTAGACATCAGGGCTGACTTTGATGACGGCGGTGCCAGCTCCGGTGCCCTTGTAATGGCAGATGGTGCAACCGTTGATGGTGGCTCAGGCACAGTAGATGTCCTGGCGGACGAGAACATAACCATTGGTGGTATTTCAACGACCAATACCAATACAGGCACGGCGACCGGCAATGACGCGATATCTGTTACCAGTCGTGAAGGGGGCATTGCTGATGGTGGTGCGAGTGACCTGGAGCTTACGGCAAGTTCTGGCTCCGTCACCCTGATGGCAGAAACGGGCATCGGCAGTTCCGGTGCATTGAATACCCAGGTCAGCGTGTTGACTTTTGACAACACCAGCAACGGTGTTCGCATCAACAATGACAACGCTTCAGGCATTACGGTCGCTGGTTCGAACGACGGCACACTGGTAGAGATCACGCAGTCCAATGCGTCGGGAACCCTGACAGTGGGCTCTGGTGACATTAATACATCAGTTGGTAACGGTCCTGTAACCCTGCGCGCTGACGATATTGATCTGCCTGTGGGCAGTGCAGTGAACGCGGGCGCTGGTCTGGTGACGCTGATTACCAACAGCAACAACCGCGCAATCAGTATTGGCGCGGTGACGGGTGGAGCATTGAGTCTCGAAGATAGCGAGCTTGATGAAATCACAACCACCGCTGGCATCACCATCCAGAATGGCGCAACGGGAACCAGCACCATCACAGTCGGTGGTGCGGTTGCACCTGCCAACATGACCGGTACTTTCACGATAGAAGCTGGGTCCGGCACGATAAACTTTGCTGATGCTGGCCACATAGATGTGTCAGGCCAAACCTTTGTTGCTAACACCACAGGGGCCATCCAGGGAGATAGCGGTAATAGTAGTGCTGACATAACCGCAACCACTGTCACGCTTACCGCTAATGGCGGTATCGGGTTGACCGACAGTCTCGAGACTGCAGCATCGACACTGACCGCCAATGCGAATTCAGGTCTTGATGTGACGAACACCGGCAACCTGGTCGCGACACTGACAGCCGCGAGCGGCGTTGCGACTCTGACTAATACGGGTACCCTGGATACCGGCGCAGCGTGGAATGCCGATGAATTCAATATCACCACAAGTGGTGGTGCCAGCACGTTTACCGTGGCACATGCGATTACCAGTGATAATGGCGGTGGCACGGCAGGTATCCAGCTCAATTCCTCGAATACGCTGGTATTGAACGCTGCACTTGCTACGCAGGAAGGTGGTGCGACCGGTGGCAACGTTATTCTGACGGCGGTTAATGGAATCAGCAGCAACGCAGCCGGTACGATTACAACGACGCCAACTGCCGCGAATACAGCAGGTGGTTCCGTGGACGTCAATGTCACGTCAGCTGCAGCAACAGGAAATGTGGTCAGCCTGGCAGGCACTATCACCACGACCGGTTCGGGAGCCGGCACGGCGGGTAACGGCGGTCAGGTAGATATCGATTCTGCCGACGGTTCTATTGCGGTCGCCAACATTGTTACCAGCGGTGGTGCTGGCACCACGGGAGGTAATGCGGGTGCCATAAACATTGCTGCCGCCGATGGCGATAGCGGTAATGACGACGACATCTTCCTCACCGGTACATTGACCGCTTCGGGCGGGGCTACCGGCGGCACTGCAGGCACGGTGACCATAAACGCGGATCGCCACATTCTGGACACAGATGGCGCGGGATCAGACATCGTTGCCGGCACTGCAAATCTCACTGCGCAGGAAGGCAGTATCGCAACCGCTGATTCGCTTGAAACCACAGTCTCGACCATTATCGCGGATGGCGAAACCGGTCTTAGTATCACTAACACTGGTAATGTCACGGCGACGCTGAATGCTGCAACAGGTATCGCTACCTTGAGTAACGCAGGGACGATCGTGACGGGTGGCACCTGGGCTGCAAATGAGTTCGACATTGATACAACCGGTTCAACCGGCACGGTGACGGTCAGTCACACGATTACGAGTGATGATGGTGGCGCCACCGCGATCAACATTGATTCGGTTGATACGATCGCAATCAATGCCTCGTTAACGACGACCGAAGGCGGAACCGGTGGGGCGGTATCCCTGATGGCGAACAGTGGCATCACGAGTAACAGCGCAGGATCGATAACAACCTCCGTCAGCGGGAATGCTGCGACGGCAGGTGCTATCACGCTGAATGTCGATGTCAGCGGTAACATTGACCTGGATGGTGATCTCAGCACGGCGGGTACTGATGCCAGCGCACACACGGGCGCGAGTGGCGGGGCGATTTCACTCACAACCTCGGCGGGTTCAATTGCGTTTGACGGTGCTGATCTTTCAGGCGCAACGGGTACCAACACTGGCGGTGCTGGTGGTGCCCTGACGATTTCAAGTACGACCGGCACCAGCGTAGGCGGCACGATCGACAGCTCTGGTGGCAATGGCGGCACAACAGATGGAGCCGGCAGCAACGTTACGTTTAACGATGCTGTAACAGTAGACGGTGCCACCACGATCAATACTTTCCGTGGCGGCAGTGACGGATCGCCGGCATCCGGTAACATCATCTTTGTCTCCACTGTCGATGACAGTAGCGCTAACACGAACACGCTGACGCTCAATGCAGGCACCGGCAATATCGAGTTTGATGCGAATGTTGGTTCCAGTCAGGCGCTTGGTGCTGTCAGCGTTGGCAACGCGACCAATGTGACCATTGGTGATCTGGCTGGTGAAACGTTTAACGCAACCAGCTTTACCCAGAGTGCTGGTGAGGCAGGCGGTACAACTCAGTTGATTGCTGACGTAAGCCTTTCAGGCGGTGGCACCAGCCTGAGTGTGGTTGCCGCCAATGTTGATATAGATGGTTCTATCACCACAACCGGTGGCGATATCAATGTGGATGCCGCTTCTTCTATCAACCTCGCATCAGGCGAAACGATAGTCACTACCGCTGCGGCTGGTTCTGCATCAGGTGATATTGACCTTGAGGTCACAGGTGCCGGTGCGTTGACGCTTAACGGAAATCTGAATACCTCCAGTGCCAATGGTGCGACCACCGGCGGCGCTGCGGGTAATGTAAACCTTCAGACACTTAATGGTGCCATCAGCTTCGATGCTGTCGACATGTCAGGTGGCAACGGCACAACGACCGGCGGTGCCGCAGGGACATTAACTGTCACAGACACCGCCAATGCCGGAGTGGGTGTCGGCGGCAATATTGATGCATCAGGTGGTGATGGCGTCATCGCCGGTGCAGGGGCGAATGTCAGTTTTGGCGCTGGCAGCACCGTTAACCTTGACGCTGCGATAAGTGTGAACACCGCGGCAGGCTCTGGCGTCTCGGGCACAAGCGGCGACATCAGCTTCAATCACGCGATCACAGGTGGCCAGGATCTGACGTTAACAGCAGGTACAGGTGATGTGACGTTGGGTAGCACCGCGACCGTTGGTGCGTTCACGGTCGTCTCTGGTAATCGGGTAGATATCAACGGCACGTTAACGGCGTCGAGCGTGACGGCTGGCAACACGGCAACGGTCACAACGTTTGATGCCGACGGTGTAACAATAGATACATCAGGTGCAGCGAACAGTTCTGGTGGAAACATCCTGATCACATCCTCCGGCACGCTTACCGTAGATACGCTGGTCACGTCAGCAGGTGCAGATAGTGATGCAACACCGGATGATGCTGGTGATGTGACCTTGTCCGGTGGTGACGTGGTCGTGCGTTCTTCGATTACGGCGACTGGCGGCGCTGATGGTGGCGCAGCAAACACCGGCGGCGCTGGCGGTACAGTATCGGTTACTGCGACGGATGGCAGCCCGACCATCACCCTGGATGGTGTAGTTATTAACACGGCCGGTGGCACAGGTACGGGCCAGGGCGCGGGTGGAGATGTCACGTTCAACGATGCCGTAACGCTTTCGACGGGGGCGCTCGTGATCGATACAGGCGCAACAGCGGGAGATGTCACGTTCAGTGAAGCGGTCACAGGTGGCAGTCAGGCGATCACGCTAACTTCTGGCACCGGTAACATAGGATTCAACGGTGCAGTCAGTGGCGCGGGTCTTGTAACCATTAATGCCGCGAACAATGTAACGCTGGGCTCCACTTTTGGTAGCGCTGGCTTTAACCAGGCAACCACCGGTTCAGGTACTACCCAGGTTGATGGTCTGTTGACCTCGTCGGGTGCAGTGACCCTGGATGCCGGCACAGTAACTCTGAACGCAGGTATTGCAACAACCGCAGGTGCTGCGAGCGGACTGGTCACCCTGAATGCGGGTGCTGGCGGTGTCAGTCTGGCGAGCGGACAGACAATAACAACAGAAGCAAATGCATCAGCATCGGACGATACGGCGTCCGGTGCGGTTGATATCAATGTAACAAGCACTGGTGCCGTCAGCTTGACGGGCAGCATTGTGACTACCGGTGATGACAGTTCGGGTTCCGCGGGTGCTGCAGGTGGTGCAGTAACAATAGACACTGCAAATGGCACGATCACTGTAGGTGACATTACATCGAGCGGTGGTCAATCGACGGACGGATCATCCAACGGCGGCGCCGCGGGCGACATTACCCTGACGACAGGCAGTGGCAATCAGATAACGCTTGCTGGTAGCACGATTACTGCTGCCGGTGGCACCGAAACAGGTTCCGGTTCGCAGGGTGCGGGCGGCACGATCACGTTTAATGATCCAGTGCTGTTGACCACTGGAACTGTGGCCGTTTCGACAGGTGCAACGGCTGGTGGCATTGATTTCAACGATACCCTGGATGGTACGCAGTCCCTGAACCTCACAGCAGGAACGGGCAACATCACGTTTGACGGAAACATCGGTGCCGGTACGACACTCGGGACGCTGACGGTGGTTAGTGCCCACGACGTTGCTGTTGGTGATGCCGGGGGCGACAGTTTCAGCGGTGCATCGCTGGTCCAGAGTGCAGGTACAGGTACAACGACACTGACGGCGTCAATTGCCACAACCGGCGCGGTGAACCTGGATACAGGTACCCAGGTGGTTGTTGATGGCGCAGTTACCTCTGGTGGTGCCGTGACGCTGGATGCCACGGGCCTCGACATCAACGCTGACATTACAACAACGTCGGGCGGCGCGAACGGCCTGGTCACGTTAAATGCAGGTGCTGGAAACCTGAATCTAGAAGCAGGTGATGTTATCCGGACAACGGCAACCGGCGTCGCGAATGATGACACCGTTTCAGGTGCGGTCGACATTAACGTCACCGGTGCCGGAACGGTAACCCTGGCCGGCAACATCATCACCACAGGTGAAGATAGCAACGCCACGGCAGGCTCCGCGGGTGGCGCGGTAACCATCGACACTGCTGGTGGTAACGTCGATGTAGCAGATCTCACGACATCAGGTGGTAATGCAACTTCGGGTAGCCATGTAGGTGGCGCTGCGGGTTCGATAGCGATCAATGGCGCGACCCAGATAACGCTGACGAACAGCACGATTACTGCAGCAGGCGGCACTGGCACCAGTCAGGGTGCTGGCAGCTCAATCACGTTTAATGATCCAGTGCTGCTGACTGGTGGCGCGGTTGCGATCAACACAGGTGCGACCGCCGGTGCAATCAGTTTCACTGACACGATTACCGGTGGCCAGGTCCTGACGCTGACGGCTGGAACAGGTGATATCACGCTGAGCGGTACATCTGCGCTGGGTGCTTTCAATATCGCCAGTGGCGGAACGGTTAACATCGACAACACGCTTACTGCGACGAGTGTGACCGCATCAAGTGTCAGCATCTTTGATGCTGACGGCGTCACTATTGATACCAGCGGCGGCGCTGATGCTGACGGTGGTGATGTAAACATTACAGCCAGCGGCACGGTTACGCTTGGCAGTGTTGATACCTCAGGCGGTACGGACAGCAACACGGATCCGGATGATGCAGGCAACGTGACGATATCCGGTGGCGACGTTGTAGTCAGAACGGGCATTACCGCAACAGGTACTAATGATGCTGGCGGTGACACCGGCGGTGCTGGTGGTGATGTCACGATTACGGCAACCGATGGCAGTCCAACCATTACACTGGATGGTGTCGCTATCGATACGAGTGGCGGTACTTCGACCGGTACGGCAGGTGTCGGTGGTGATGTCACGTTTAATGATGCGGTCACCCTGTCATCAGCAGCGACAACAATCACGACAGGCGCAACCGCGGGCACTATTGACTTCAACGATACCGTAGATGGTGCGCAGAACCTTACCTTGACCGCCGGGACGGGCAATATTGCGTTCGATGCAAACGTCGGCGCCTCTTCGAGCCTTGGTGCCATCAGTATCGTATCGACACAGAATTTGACTGCCAGTGGAACTGTTGATGCAGCAAGTGTTGTGCAGAGCGCAGGTAGTGGCACCACAACCTTATCGGGGAATGTAGTAACCAGTGCGACAGCAGGTCTGGATATCACGGCCAATGCGATCTCACTAGGTATGGCGCTGGTCGATGCCAACGACGGTACGGCCAGGTTCGCCGGTGCGACTACGATCACGGAGAACCTGTCGATCGATACGACGGGTACTTCAGCGGACGGTTCTGATGGATCCGTGACGTTCACGAACACGGTGAACGCAGAGACGGGTGTATCAGCCGAGACATTAACGATCACGGCCGGCCAGGGTAACGTCGACTTTGACAACACAGTCGGTGCAACCAATGCACTGGGTGCGATCCTGGTTAACAGTGCGACAAACCTGACGGCTGACAACACGATCACGGCGGCGAGCATCGTGCAGAGTGCCGGTAGCGGCACGACGACCTTGAGCGGCAACCTGGACACAAGCGCGACAGCGGGTGTCGACATCACAGCGACGAACATCTCGCTGGGTATGGCTATCGTTGATGCCAACGACGGTACTGCCAGGTTTGCTGGTGCGACGACGATCACCGGTAACCTGTCGATTGACACGACGGGTGCGTCAGCAGACGGTTCCGATGGATCCGTGACGTTCACGAATACATTGAACGCTGAGACGGGCGTATCAGCGGAAACACTAACGATCACAGCGGGCCAGGGTAATGTCGATTTTGATAATACTGTCGGTGCAACCAATGCACTGGGTGCGATCCTGGTTAACAGCGCGACGAACCTGACGGCGGACAACACGATCACGGCAGCGAGCATCGTGCAGAGTGCCGGTAGCGGCACAACAACATTGTCGGGCAACCTGGATACGAGTGCGACGGCCGGTGTAGACATCACGGCGACAAACATCTCGCTGGGTATGTCTACAGTTGATGCCAATGACGGTACAGCAAGGTTTGCTGGTGCCACGACAATTACGGAGAACCTGTCGATCGATACGACAGGTGCTTCAGCAGACGGCTCCGATGGATCCGTGACGTTCACCAGCACGGTGAACGCGGAGACCGGCGCGTCAGCCGAGACGTTAACGATCACGGCAGGTCAGGGGAACATCGATCTGGATAACACGGTTGGTGCAACCAATGCACTGGGCGCGATCCAGATCAACAGCGCCAACAATGTGACAGCGGATAACACGATAGATGCCGCGAGTGTTGTGCAAAGTGTTGGTAGCGGCACAACAACACTCTCCGGCAACGTGGTGACGAGTGCAACGGCCGGCCTGAACATCACGGCCAATGCAATCTCACTGGGTATGGCACTGGTAGATGCCAATGACGGTACCGCAAGGTTCGCCGGTGCAACAACGGTCACGGAGAACCTGTCGATCGATACGACGGGTGCTTCAGCGGACGGTTCTGATGGTTCCGTTACATTTACGAGCACACTCGCCGCTGAAGGCGCCGCTACTGGGGAAACACTGAGCGTAACTGCTGGTCAGGGGAACGTAACGTTTACGGGTGCAGTTGGCGGTACCAACGATCTTGGCGCATTAACCATAAGCAGCGCACACGATGTGACTGTTTCTTCAGCAGTTGAAGCGGCCCGTTTTGAGCAGACCGCAGGTACGGGTACAACAACGGTAAATGCTTCGATCACGGCAACAGCAGCTACCGGCGACATCATGATTTCGACTTCCGAAATCGACATAAACCAGGCACTAAACACAACTGCCGCGACAAGCGATGGTGTGGTGACGTTAAACGCATCCGCTAACCTGGATATTGCTGCTGCCGGTGACATCAATGCGGATGGTGCAGTCTCTTTGACTGGCACTTCAGGAATCAATACGGCCGGTGACATTACAACGACCGGTGACAACGTTACCTTTGTCAGTGCGACGACCCTTAACGGTAACGTGAACATAGAAACCGGCAATGCATCCGGTGGTGACATCACATTCAGCAGCACACTCTCGGATGACGGCAGTGACAGAACGCTCACACTGGGTGGAGGCACCGGTAACATATCTTTTGCCAACACGGTTGGGTCCGGTGATGCGCTGGGTGCAATTCAGATAGATGAAGCGCAGAACGTTACTGCCAGCAATACAATTACCGCAGCGAGCATCGTGCAGAGTGCAGGTAGTGGCACGACTACACTGTCGGGCAACCTGGATACGAGTGCGACAGCGGGTGTCGACATTACCGCGACAAACATCTCGCTGGGTATGTCTACTGTTGATGCCAATGACGGTACGGCCCGGTTTGCCGGTGCGACGACGATCACGGAGAACCTGTCGATCGATACGACGGGTGCTTCAGCAGACGGCTCTGACGGATCGGTCACGTTCACGAGCACCGTGGCAGCGGAGAACGGTACTTCTGCAGAGACATTAACGATCACAGCGGGCCAGGGTAACGTCGACTTTGACAACACGGTCGGTGCCGGTGGCAACGAGCTTGGCGCGATCCAGATCAACAGTGCCAACAATGTGACGGCGGATAACACGATTGATGCCGCGAGTGTCGTGCAGAGTGCCGGTAGTGGCACGACGACCCTCTCGGGCAATGTGGTCACGACAGCGACAGCCGGTCTGAACATTACGGCCAATGCGATCTCACTGGGTATGGCGCTGGTTGATGCCAATGACGGTACGGCGAGGTTTGCTGGTGCGACCACGGTTACGGAGAACCTGTCGATCGATACGACGGGTGCTTCAGCAGACGGCTCTGATGGATCCGTAACGTTCACGAACACGGTGAACGCAGAGACGGGTGTATCAGCAGAGACATTAACGATCACAGCAGGCCAGGGTAACGTCGACTTTGACAACACAGTCGGTGCAACCAATGCACTGGGTGCGATCCTCGTTAACAGCGCAACGAACCTGACGGCAGACAACACGATCACGGCAGCCAGCATCGTACAGAGTGCCGGTAGCGGCACGACCACGTTGAGTGGCAATCTGGATACCAGTGCGACCGCAGGTGTCGACATCACAGCGACGAACATCTCGCTGGGTATGTCTACTGTTGATGCCAATGACGGTACAGCAAGGTTTGCCGGTGCCACGACAATTACAGAGAACCTGTCGATAGACACGACGGGTGCGTCAGCGGACGGCTCCGATGGTGCAGTCACCTTTACCAGCACGGTGAACGCAGAGACGGGCTCCTCAGAAGAGACACTTAACATTACCGCTGGCCAGGGCAATGTGACCTTCAGTGGTGTGGTTGGTGGCACCAACAAGTTGGGTGCGATCACCGTTGCCAGTGCCCATGACCTGACACTGTCCGCAGCCGTAACAGCAGACAGCTTTACACAGACAGCCGGTACCGGTACGACCACGGTCAGTGGCACGTTAACCGCCAATGACACGGTAACCGGCAGCATCGAGATTGCTGCAGGTACTATCGCGATTAACCAGGGGCTGGATACCAGCGGTGCAACGCTGGCAGACGGTAATGTCACGCTGAACGCGACATCGGGTCAGTTGACCATCGCAGCCGCAGGCACGATTAGTGCGGCCGGTCCGGTATCACTGACCGGTGCAGGCGGTATCAACACCGCCGGTAATGTAACGACGACTGGCGACAACATCATCTTTGCCAGTGCGACCACACTGGCAGGCAACCTGAACCTTGAAACAGGTAGTGGCAGCGGCGGTTCAATTACCTTCAGCAACACACTGTCTGATGATGGCAGTGATCGTACGCTGACCCTCGGTGCAGGTACGGGCAACATCGACTTTGATAACACAGTGGGTTCAGGTGATGCGCTCGGCGCTATCCAGATAGATGACGCCCAGAACGTGACGGCTGATAACACGATCGATGCCGCGAGTGTTGTGCAGAGTGCAGGTAGCGGCACGACAACACTCTCCGGCAACGTGGTGACGAGTGCGACTGCTGGCCTGAACATCACGGCCAATGCGATCTCACTGGGCATGGCGCTTGTTGATGCCAATGACGGTACTGCCCGGTTTGCCGGTGCGACGACGATCACGGAGAACCTGTCGATCGATACGACGGGTGCTTCAGCGGACGGTTCTGATGGATCCGTAACGTTCACGAACACGGTGAACGCGGAGACGGGTGTATCAGCCGAGACGTTAACGATCACAGCAGGCCAGGGTAACGTCGACTTTGACAATACAGTCGGTGCAACCAATGCGCTGGGTGCGATCATGGTTAACAGTGCGACGAACCTGACCGCGGACAACACGATCACTGCAGCCAGCATCGTACAGAGTGCCGGTAGCGGCACGACCACTTTGAGTGGCAACCTGGACACAAGCGCAACGGCAGGTGTGGACATCACAGCAACGAATATCTCTCTGGGTATGTCTACTGTTGATGCCAACGACGGTACTGCCAGGTTTGCTGGTGCGACGACAATTACAGAGAACCTGTCGATCGATACGACAGGTGCATCAGCAGATGGTTCTGATGGATCGGTGACGTTCACGAGCACAGTGAACGCGGAGACCGGCTCCTCAGCCGAGACGTTAACGATCACGGCAGGTCAGGGGAACATCGATCTGGATAACACGGTCGGTGCGACGAACGCATTGGGCGCAATCCAGATCAACAGTGCCAACAATGTGACGGCGGATAACACGATCGATGCCGCGAGTGTTGTGCAGAGCGCAGGTAGTGGCACGACGACCCTCTCGGGCAACGTCGTAACGAGCGCAGCAGCTGGTCTGAACATTACGGCCAATGCAATCTCACTGGGTATGGCGCTGGTAGATGCCAATGACGGTACGGCGAGGTTTGCTGGTGCGACCACGGTTACGGAGAACCTGTCGATTGATACGACGGGTGCTTCAGCAGACGGTTCTGATGGATCAGTGACGTTCACGAACACAGTGGACGCAGAGACGGGCACGTCAGCAGAGACCATCACGATCACGGCAGGTCAGGGCGATGTCGACTTTGACAATACAGTCGGTGCAACCAGTGCTCTGGGTGCGATCCAGATAAACAGTGCCAACAACGTAACCGCGGATAACACGATTGATGCTGCGAGTGTTGTGCAGAGTGCAGGTAGTGGTACGACGACCCTCTCGGGCAATATCGTAACGAGCGCTACAGCCGGCCTGAACATCACAGCCAATGCGATCTCACTGGGTATGGCACTGGTCGATGCCAATGACGGTACGGCAAGGTTCGCCGGTGCAACGACGATCACAGAAAACCTGTCGATTGATACCACGGGTGCGTCAGCAGATGGTTCCGATGGATCGGTGACGTTCACGAGCACGGTGAACGCAGAGACCGGCTCCTCAGCCGAGACGTTAACGATCACGGCAGGTCAGGGGAACATTGACCTGGATAACACCGTTGGTGCGACCAACGCACTGGGCGCGATCCTTGTTAATAGTGCGACGAACCTGACAGCTGACAACACGATCACGGCCGCCAGCATCGTACAGAGTGCCGGTAGTGGCACAACAACACTGTCTGGAAACCTCGATACGAGTGCGACAGCGGGTGTCGACATCACAGCGACAAACATCTCGCTGGGTATGTCTACTGTTGATGCCAATGACGGTACCGCCAGGTTTGCCGGTGCGACGACGATTACGGAAAACCTGGCGATAGATACAACGGGTGGGTCGGCCGACGGTTCCGATGGCTCCGTGACTTTCACGAACACGGTGAACGCGGAGACCGGCTCCTCAGCGGAGACGTTAACGATCACGGCAGGTCAGGGGAACATCGATCTGGATAACACGGTCGGTGCAACCAATGCGCTGGGTGCGATCCTGGTTAACAGTGCCACGAACCTGACTGCTGACAATACAATCACGGCCGCCAGCATTGTACAGAGTGCCGGTAGCGGCACGACGACCTTGAGTGGCAACCTGGATACCGGTGCGACAGCGGGTGTAGACATCACAGCGACAAACATCTCGCTGGGTATGTCTACAGTTGATGCAAACGACGGCACCGCCAGGTTTGCCGGTTCGACGACAATTACAGAGAACCTGTCGATTGATACGACGGGTGCCTCCGCAGACGGCTCCGACGGATCCGTCACGTTCACGAGTACACTCGCCGCTGAAGGTGCGGCGACTGGTGAGACGCTCAGCGTGACTGCAGGTCAGGGGAATGTGACGTTCACCGGGGCTGTAGGTGGAACCAATGATTTGGGTGCACTTACTGTTGCCAGCGCGCACGATGTGACAGTGTCCGCCGCTGTCGAGGCAGCACGCTTTGAACAGACGGGTGGCACAGGAACCACAACAGTAAATGGTTCGATCACCGCGACGGCAGCAACAGGCGATATCACGCTGACGAGCGCGAACATAAACATCAACCAGGGCCTGGATACCACTGCTGCAACCAGCGATGGCGTAGTGACCCTGAACGCATCGGGTAGTCTTGCCCTCGGTACTTCCGGCGATATCAACGCAGATGGCGCTGTCTCACTGACGGGTGGCTCGGGTATTACTACTGCCGGCGACGTGACGACGACAGGTGATGACATCACTTTCGCGAGCGCCACCACATTGTCAGGTGACATCAGCCTTGAGACAGGGAATGCCTCAGGTGGTGACATCGCCTTTAACAGCACCTTGGAGGATGACGCAACCAATCGTTCACTTACCCTCGGCGCGGGAACGGGCAACATCACCTTTACTGGCACGGTGGGTGCAGCGGACGAAATCGGCGCTGTACAGATTGACGAGGCCCAGAATGTTACGGCAAGCAGCTCAGTGCGAGCTGCAAGCCTTACACAAACCGCTGGAACAGGTACGACGAACCTCGCGAGTACGCTGACAACATCAGGCGTAACGAATCTCACTACCAGTGGCACCGTGCAACTGGATGGCAATGTCACATCAGGCGGCGCGGTAACGCTGAATGCGGGCACCGCAACAATCAACGGCAGCATTCTGACCACGACCGGCGGCGCAAACGGCAACGTAAACATCACCGCTGCCGCAGGCGGTATCACGCTTGCCGCTTCTCAGGTTATCGATACCGGCGCATCGTTCGGCACGACATCCGGTGCGGTCACACTGAATGCAACGTCCACAGGTGCCATCACGCTGAATGGTGATGTTGATACCTCAAGCCTCGATGGCACAGGTGCAGCAGGCGCAGGTGGTGCCGTCTCCATTACAACCAACAACGGCGCGATTCTGCTGAACGATATCAACACGTCAGGTGGTGACGGTCTGACCAACGCTGGCGGTGCAGCAGGTACACTGGCGATAACGGATACAGGAAGCGCTGGCGTTACGTTAAATGGTGACATTGATACCAGCGGTGGTAACGGTGCAATTGGCGGGTCCGGCCGGGATGTGACGCTTGCTGGTCCGGTTACGCTGACGAACAACATATCGATTGATACCGCGAGCGGTACGGGTGTCTTCGTCGCAAGTGGTGACGTTGTCTTTAATGGCACCATTGCAGGCGGTAGCAACAACCTGACGATTAACACCGGCGTCTCCTCAACCAGCGGGGAAGCGGGTGACGTTGAATTTGATGGCAATGTCTCAGGCCTCGGAGATCTGTCGCTGGGCTTTGCAGGCAACCTCACAATAGGTGACGCCACCTCAGACACATTTGGCGCGGCCAGGATCCTGCAACCCACCAATACCACCAGTGGTACTTCGCTGATAAACAGCACGGTGACACTCACCGGTACGGGTACAACCTTCCAGTTGGATTCCGCAACCATCGACATCGATAACAACGTCACATTATCAGGCGGTGGAGACGTTGATCTGGACGCCACGACACTGGTTGATCTTGCCTCTGGCAGGACACTGTCTACAGTCGCTGCAGCGGGGACGGACAGCGGCGACGTTCATATTCAGTTGAGTGGAACAGGTAATCTCAACCTGCCGGGCACGCTTGATACCTCATCTGCTGACAATGGCGCGGGTGCTGCAGGCGCAGGTGGTGATGTCACACTCATCGTCAACAATGGTTCGACGACCATCACCAACATCGACAGTTCAGGTGGCGACGGTACCGGCGGTGCAGGCGGCAATGCCGGTCAGATCACGATCACAGATACAGGCTCAAACGGTGTGACGCTCGGCGGCACGCTGGATTCTTCAGGTGGTACCGGTGATGGTGCCAACAACGATGGCATTGGCCGGGGCCTGACTTTTGGCAGCGCGCTTACGCTCAGTACCAACAGCAGTATTCTTACAGGTGCCGGTGGCACTGACGGCGCACCTGCAAGCGGAGGCATTACCTTTAACAGCACGGTAAATGCTACCAATGCCTTTGCTGATACGTTTAACCTCACCTCGGGTGCCGGTGCGATAGATTTCAACGGCCAGGTTGGCGGCACCGGTGTACTTGGTGCCGTTACGTTGAGTGGCGCAACTATCGATGTTGATGCGAACTTTACTGCCGCCAGCTTGACCGCGACGAGCGCAGTGACAACCTTCGATTCAAGCGGGTTTGCGATTACGACCACCGGTAACAGCGATGCCGATGGCGGTGCAGTACAGGTCACCACGAGCGGCGCTCTTTCAACCGGCACCATTACCACCAATGGTGGTAATGACACGAACGATTCAGGTGGCCAGGCGGCCGGCGCAGTTACTCTTGCTTCAGGTACTGTGTTGACGACAGGTGATATCACTGCACAAGGCACGGCACCTCAAACAACAACCAGTCTCACTGCTGGTGCTGGCGGCGCAGTAACCCTGACAGGCACCACACGCATTGATCTTGGTGGCAACATCGACACCACTGGCGGTGCCGCTGACACCCAGGGTGCAGGCGGTGATGTTTCATTTAACTCGCCAGTCCGCCTGACTGGATCAAGAACCATTACAACTGGAGCATCCGCAGGCAACATCATCTTTGGTGGCACGCTGGATGGTTCGACGGACTTCACGGAGACACTGGGCCTGACTGCAGGTACAGGTAATGTTGAGTTCGATGCCAATGTTGGCAGCACGACAGACCTTGGCGCAGTGACGGTATCGAGTGCGGCTAATGTGACGGTAGGTGACACGGCAGGCGAGTCGTTCATGGCGAGCAGCCTTGCGATTACAAACACAGGCATTGCGCAGGTGATAGCGGATGTCACGGTGACTGGCAGCGGCACCAATGTGGACCTGAGCTCAGGCTCGATCGATATCGACGGCTCGTTGATCACCAATGGCGGTGCGGTTGATCTTGATGCGGTAACCACCATTGATCTCGCCGCAGGTGAGAGCATCAATACCACCGCGGCAGCAGACAGCGGTACAGCTTCGGGTGCTATCGATGTAAACACCTCCGGTACGGGCGACATTAACCTTGCGGGTAACCTGGTATCGACCGGTGCGGCGAAGACGACCGGTACGGGCGGCACGGTGGCGAGCGCAGGTGGCGCGGTTACGATTGCGACCACAGACGGTAACGTGGCGGTTGCCGGTATTAATGCAGATGGTGGTGCAGCCTCCGGCGGCGGCCTGACCGGTGGTGATGCAGGCAATATCAGTGTTACGGCAGCAGACACGAGTGCAACGAGCCGTGATGTAACGGTGAGCGGAGCCCTGTCAGCCTCAGGCGGTGCAGGTAACCCGACCGCAGGCAGCGCCGGCACGATTACGCTGCAGGCCGATGATGACGTGAACAACAGCGGTGGTTCAGTGACCTCGGGTACGGCCAGCATTACGTCGACCGAAGGTAACGTGACGATGACCACCACGGTTGGCACGCTGACCGCATCAGCGGGCGGCGCAGGTGGTGTAACCATATCGAACACCGGTGATGTGACAGCAACACTGACCGCCGGTAACGGCATCGCGTCATTGACCAATGCGGGCACGATCGCCACAGGCGGTGCGTGGGCAGCCAATGAGATTGCGATCACCAGCACGGGCGGCTCAAGTGCGGTCACGATCAACCACGCGTTGACCAGCGATGATGGCAGTTCAGAAGGTATCTCGATTACCAGTGGCGCAACGATCGCATTGAACGCGGCCCTGACGACACAGGAAGGCGGCGCCGGTGGTGGCGTGGTCCTGAACGCGGCGACGGGCGTGACCAGTAATGCATCCGGTTCGATCACGACAACCCCGACGGCTGCAGATACAGATGGCGGCCGTGTTGATATCGATGTCACGGGAGACGGTGACGTTGTCCTGGGTGCAGCGATTACGACCACGGGTTCAGGTGCAGGCACAGCAGGTAATGGTGGCGCGGTCACGATAGATACGGCAGATGGCCTGATCACGGTCGCCGCGATCACGGCCAATGGCGGTGCAGGCACCACAAACGGTAATGGCGGCACGATCTCGCTGGTGGCAGCAGATGCAGGCGGAGATGAAAGCCATGATGTGACGCTGAACGGTCATTTGAGTTCAGCGGCAGGCGGCGTGGGTACCGGCACGGCCAATACAGTGACGGTATCGGCAGACAACTCGATTGTTGATGGCAATGGCGCCTCGACGAACATTACGGGCAGCACGGCCAACCTGACGGCGACGTCTGGTTCGATCGGTCTTGCAGACATCCTCGAGACATCTGTGGCGACCCTGACGGCGGCGAGTGCAACCGGCGTTAACATCACCAACACGGAATCGGTAACGGCGACGCTGTCAGCGACTGGCGGCAATGTGACGTTGAACAACACGACCGGCACGGTAACGAGTGGCGGTGCCTGGACCGGTGATGCTATTGATGTAGACGCCACCAGCACGGTAACAATCAATCATGCAGTGACATCGGACGTTGGCGGCATCGATATCCGCTCCAGCGCGGGTGCACTGGCGATCAACAATGCGGCACTGGTGACAGATGGTGGCACGGGTGGTGATGTTGTACTGCGAGGTGCGACAGGTATAACCAGCACGGGCGCAGGCAGCACGATCACGACGACGTCGAGCACAGGTGGTGAGGCATCGGGTACGGTAGATATCGATGTGACCGCGGCGGGTGCAATCTCACTGACAGGCGACATCGTGACGCAGGGTGCAGCGACCGGTGGTGCAGCCGGCCAGGTAGATGTGACGACGTTTGACGGTGCGGTGACGATAGCGGGCATTGATGCAGACGGTGGTAACAATAGTGGTGCAACCGGTGGTAATGCAGCGGCGGTGAATGTGACTGCGGGTGACAACGATGCAACCGGCGACAACGACCTGACTTTGAACGGTTTGATCGGTGCAGCGGGTGGCACGGGTACCACGGTAGGCACAAGCGGAACGGTGACGCTGATCGCTGACAACGCGATCATTGATGGCAATGCAGGCACGAACAACGTCAATGCAGCGACGCTGAACATCACAGCGCAGAACGGCGCGATTGCATCCGGTGCAGATGCACTGGAGACATCGGTATCGACGCTGGTAGCAGATGGCGAGACGGGCCTTGATATCACGAACACGGGCAACCTGACCGCGACGCTGACAGCTGCAAATGGCATTGCGACGTTGAACAACACAGGCACGCTGGTCACGGGCGGTGCATGGAATGCCAACCAGGTCGCGCTTACCGCAAGTGATGCATTGACAGTGAATCACGCTATTACGACCGATACAGCCGGTATCAATCTCACGTCTACCGGTAGTGCGGTGAACCTCAATGCGCTGCTCGATTCTTCTGCCTCAACGGGTACGGTGACAGTACTGGCATCCGGTGGCGCACTGAACATCGCAGCAGCAGGTGATATCAATTCAGGCGGGGCAGTTTCGCTGACTGGCTCCGGTGGCATCAGTACGGCAGGTGACGTAACGACGTCAGACGATGACATCACGTTTGCGAGTGCAACGACACTGACCGGTGACGTTGCTGTGAGCACGGGCACCGGGGGTGGCAACGTCACCTTCTCTACGACCGTTGATGCCACCACGGCAGCGGTTGAAGATCTCACCATCAGCGCGGGTACTGGCGAAGTGACCTTTGCCGGTGTGGCAGGTGCAACCACGCTGGGCGCATTGACGATCAACAATGCCGGCACCGTTGATATCGACGCTAACGCCAGTGCACAGAGCATCACCGTTTCTGACACGACCAATATCGAGGTAGTGCAGGGCACCACGCTGACATCAACGGGCGGTAACCTGAACCTGGATGGTGGCAGTGGTGTTGGCGGCCTTGAACTCCAGGGTGGTGGCACCGTCACACTGACGCAACAGGGTGTTGGCACCCTGTCGTTACCTGCAGTGACCTCAACTGGCGGCACAAACAACCTGGTCCTGAACTCGCAGGGTGACCTCAATTTTGACGGTGCGCTGAACCTGAACGGTGTGGGTAACCTCACCATTAACCTTGATACCGACAACAACTCCAACGAGACCTTTATTCTCGACCAGAATCTCTCTGTGCTGGATGTTGCAGTGACGGCGAGTGGAACAACCGGTGATGATACGTTCCGGGTAACCTCAGACATCCTCGCCGGTAACATCGCAGGCGGCCTGACAATCAGTCAGTTCGAAACCGTCGACATCGATGCAGACGTTCGTACCAACAACGACCTGTCGATTACCAACGTCGGCGAGATTCAGATCCTGCAGGGTTCAACAGTTTCCACGGTGGATGGCAGCATCAACCTCTTTACGGGTGTTGGCAGCATTTCCCTGTCAGGTACCGGTGATGTCACTATCGATCAGAACAATGCGACCACGACAACAACAGGGCGCACGCTGCAGCTTGCTAACATCAACACATCTGATACGAACAAGACCAACCTGATTGCGCAGGCGGACGGCAGCCTCACGGTTAATGCCATTGACCTTAACGCCACCAACGATGGTGATGTGCAGTTGAGTGTCGATACAACAGGTGGTACCGCGACCGAACGGCTGACGATCAGCGGCGCCTTTACCAACGTCGGCAACGTAACACTTGATGGCACCGCCGCTCCCTCTGTGATCGATATCGACCAGAGCGTGGTTGCAGGTGGCACACTGACGATCCAGAACGCTAGATGCATCGTCTTCGCGAAGCCTGTCCGCGCAGGGTGGTGACCTGGCACTTAACACTGGCGTGACCAGCATCATCCTTAACAACGGCGCCAGCACAGTGACCTTTGAAGCACTGAATGATGGTGATGTGACAATCGCGCCGATTGTCCCAAGCGGTGATACCAACTCTGCGGGCCTCACGATCACGTCGCAGGGTAACGTCACCACTTCCGGTATTTCGCTGGATGGTAATACGGGTACCGATGGCACGCTGGTGATCAATATCGATACCAACTTCAGCCCGACAGGCACCGCGCTTACGCTGGGTGGTCTCGTTCAGAATGTTGCTGACGTACAGATTGCAGGTACTGGCAGCAATGACACCGTTAACGTTAATGGCAATATTACTTCCGGTGGCGGGATCACTATCCAGACCATTAACAACGTCAATATCTCTGCGGCACTGCTGCAGGCTGACGGTGGCAACCTGGATGTAGAAAACAGCGTTAACACCGTGACTCTACTCGGTGGCGGTTCGGTCACGCTGGATCTCAATTCAGCGCCGCATGATGTTGTGTTACCGGCGTTGAACTCTGCCTCGACAAACCTCATCGTGACAAGTGACGGCGGTATTTCGCTGCAGGGTGCGATTGGCGCCAATGCAAACCAGGTTGAACTAACCACGGCTGACCCGCTGACACTGACGCAGAACATCAGTGCTGGCACCCTCGAGATAACCGGTGGCACCAACTCCACGGTGACACAATCCGGCGGCAGCATCACCGTAACCAATCTGCTCCTGAACGGCAGCGGTACAACCAATACGTTGAGTCAGGCGACCAACGACGTTGATAACCTCGCTGCGAATACCGGCTCACTCACCTTCAGGGATACAGACGACCTGAATGTGAGTTCGGTGCTGGGAGTTAACGGCATCACGGTGTCGAACAACGATGTCAGCCTGACCGCATCAACGCTGACCATCACCAATCTCATCGACAGCAGCGCTGCAAATCATGATGTCACCCTCAACGTGACGGCGAATGTGATTGACGGTAATGGTACTGGCCTCGATGTTAATGCCGGCGCAGGCAAACTGACCATCGACGCGGTTACCGGTGTTGGCACGGTTGCCAACCCACTGGAAACCACTGTCGGAACAATCGACATTGATAACACTACGTCAGGTGAAGTTGGCATCTCCGGCACCGCAAACCTCGACGTGACTCGAGTGGTCCAGGGTACCGAAGGCAATATCCTTCTAAACGCTACCAACGACATTACGATGTCCAACAGCAGTGTCGTTGACGGCGGTAACACCGGTAGCTCCGGTGGTGAGATCACCCTGACAGCCGGTGGCAATGTCACGCTCGGTTCCGTGCAGACGGGTGACACCGGCGCAAGTGCTGTCACCATTACGGCAACAGCCGGAGGTGTGAAAGATGGCGGTAACTCCAACATCGATATCGTTGCTGATAGCGGTACGGTAAACATCACCAGTGCCCTCGGCGTCGAAGCAATCGAAACATCAGCCGGCACGCTCAATGTGACGAATACCGGTGCGGGCGCAATCACGATTAATGAATCGAGCGACGTCACCATAACCAATGTTCACCAGCAGGGTACTGGTGCCGTGGTTGTTGATGCGGTCGGTAACGTCTCAATCGCATCCAGCGGCACTGGTGTCCAGAATGACCAGGCAGCAGCAGCTGGCACCATCAAGGATTGAATCCGATGAGAACATCACTGTTGAAGACGTGGTGACCACTGCACAGGGCCAGGTTGAACTGCGAGCGAATAACGACATCTTTGTTAATGGTACGACGGTGACGTCCGGGACCACTGGTGACGTACTGATTACTGCCGACGCAAACTCAGACAACGCAGGTGAAGTTGCACTGGATGATACGTCTTCGGTTAATGCAGCCGCCGGTAACATCACTATTTCAGCCGGTGAGGACATCACGGTATCGAACCTGGTGAGCACCTCAACCTCCGGTCAGGCCGTTAACCTCACCGCTGGCGGAAGAATCCGCGATGCAGGTGATACAAACGTTGATGTCGTTGCAACCGCAGGTGGCCTCGATATCACCTCGGCTGGTGGTGTTGAAGGTATTGAAACCACCGTTGCTGTACTCGACTTGAGTAACTCAACCTCGGGCAACGTGGTCGTCAACGAAACAGACGATCTGCAGATTGATGTTGTCAGCAACGTTAATGGCGACATCACGCTCTCAACCTCCGGCAACATTACCGACAACGCCAGCGATAACGCGGCAGATTTCGTGGGCGGTACGTTGACCATTTCAGCACCGGCGACGATTGGTGCCGGTGCAAACGGTTCACTGGATCTTAATGTAACCACTGCAAGTGTCACCGGGGTGAGTGGCGATGCGGCCCTGAACGCGGTTGGTACCGGTGGCGTGGCCCTGACGGTCGCCACAAACGCGGCTGGCAATATCGTACTGAGCGGCTCTGAAGACCTGACGTTAACCAGTGTCACGACAAGCGCAGGCGATATTACCGTTACTACTTCTGGTTCGGCTAATGTGACAGCCACGGCAGTGACCGCAGGTGGTGGCAATGTTGCTGTAACGGGTGCGGGTGATCTTGTAGTTAACGCCATCACGGCGAGTGCAGGAGCCGCGACCCTGGATCTTGATGGTGCCATCCGAAATGACACGGGTGCCGCAGGCATTATTGCCAATACGGTGACCGTGACTGATGCAACGCAGGTGGGTATTACTGGCGGTTCGGTCGATATTGACGCCGACTTGATTGATATATCCGGCGTCTCTGGGGCAGTGGATATAGATGCACTTGATATCAATGCTGTTGGCTCGACCACCAGCATTGTTGCGATAACGACAACTGCTGCGGGTGACATTACCCTCGATGGGCCCAAGAGCATCACGATACGCGGTCTGACCACATCCAACGGTAACGTGACCATCGACACGGCGGGCGCAATTGCGAACGAGCTTGGTACGGCAGCTGCCGAGATCACGACCAATCAGCTGACGATTACCCAGGGTGCATCGTTCGGTGCCACGGGTAATCTCACCGATGTAGATGCCAGCGTTGTGAACATCAGCGGTGTCACCGGCGATGTGGCCTTTGATGCGGTCGGTGCAGGTGGTGTCGACATTACCGTGACATCCAGTGCGAACGTTGAAATCACTGGCGGCGAGAACCTGGTGATACGGGACATTAACGCGGCCTCAGGTGATGTATCGCTGACGACGTCAGCCCAGATTATCAACGCGGTGGACAATGCTACGGCTGAAGTTACAACGGCAGCTGCGGGTAACCTCACCATCGGCGGTGCAACCAGGGTAGGGGACCCGGACAACAACGGCGCCCTCGACGTTAACACCGGCAATATCAATGTGTCTGGTGTGAGCGGTGACGTCGCGATTGATGCCATTGGCGGTGACGGCGTAAATATCCAGGTAGCTACAACAGCCGCAGGGGATATCACCCTGACCGGCAACGAAAACCTCAACATCAGCCAGATCAGTGCCGCGAGCGGTAACATCTCGCTGGCAACCACCGGCCAGATCCAGCGTGTAGCAGGTAACACCACCGACGTGATCGGTAATCAGCTGATCGTAACGGACGCTGATGAGATTGGTACTGCAGGTACTGGTTCACTGCTGGTCGATGTGAACGGCGTCACTGCATCCGGTGTCTCGGGCGCCGTTGAGATCAATCCCGTGGGCTCGACCAATACAACCTTCAGCATTGCTACTGACCAGGCCGGTAACATCACAATTGATGGAACCGGGGGCACGGGCGATGTCCTGATTGGCAATATCGTTACCAACAACGGTGATGTCACGGTGTCCAGCGCAGCAGCGATTGGTGTAGACGGAACTGATGCGGCGGCCGATGTTACGACAAACAATTTTGTTGTTGGTCAGGCGACGAATGTGACTGGCCTTGATCTCGACTCCAACACCGTGGACATCAACAGCGTCAGTGGCGCGGTTACGATTGATGCCATCGGTACTGGCGGGACGACAGTCAGCGTTGATACCACTGCAGCAGGTAACGTCACCATCGGTGGATCTGACAACCTCAGCTTTGGCAACGTCACAACGAGCGCCGGTAATGTAGTGGTTGATACGACCGGTTCACTCACGAGTGCGGTTGATGACGGCACGGCGGATATCACAACCACAGAGTTTGTGGTGACCGATGCAAGCAGCGTCGGTACATCGGGCAGTGGTCTCGAGGTGAGTGCGGACATCATCAATGTGACGGGCGTTGGCGGCGAAGTGAATATCGAATCGATCGGTGGTGCAGCCACTGATGTGACTGCGAAAACCGATGCTGCGGGCGATATCCAGATTTCCGGTGGCGGTAATCTCGAGATCGAAGAGATTGCCACAACCAACGGTAACGTGACCCTCAGCACGACGGGTACGATCGAAAACAACAGCGCCGACACAACCGCTGAAGTCATCACGACGCAGCTGAACATCACCGGCGCAACCCAGGTAGGTGCGGCGTCCAATGGTCTCGACATCAATGCGGACACGATCAATATTACCGGTGTGTCCTCTGACATCACCTTTGACGCGGTGGGTACCGGGGGCGTCAACATCACCGCGGCAAATACCGGTGTGGGTAACATCACGATTGTTGGGTCCGAGGACCTGACACTGACCAACGTGCTTGCTACCAATGGCCTGATCGACGTCAGCACCGCCGCAGGGTTCAATATCTTCGGCATCAGCGTCCAGGGTAACGGCACCGATGACGACGACGATATCCTGCTTACAGCGGGAGCCAATGGCAGCGTGGTGCTGACATCGGTTCGCACCAGCGGCAGCGGCGATGTCACTGTAAACGCAGGCAGTATTGTTGAAAGTGGTACCGCAGGACTGACAAACCCCGGTCCGGAGGTCGTTACCGATGTGTTTACCGTTGGTTCGGGTAGCCAGTTTGGCGCAGGACCAAACGGTGCAGTAGACGTTGATGCATCGAGAATTGATGTTTCCGTAACAGGCTCGGTTGGCGTGGATGCCGTTGGCACGGGCGGTGTGGCACTCGACATTACATCGGCCAACGGCGACATCACCATCAACTCCACAACCGAAGGGTTTGATCTTGACCAGCTGACAGCGTCTAACGGCAACGTGACGCTCTCCACAACCGGTGGCGCTATCGCATCGAATCCGATTGATGCCGGTGTCGCTGACATCACGACCAATAACCTTGTCGTCTCAGCCGCGAACAGTTTTGGCGCCGGTTCACCGGTTGATATCGACGTAACGACGGCATCAATCACCGGCATTGGCGGTGCAATCCAAATTAACTCAACCGGCACCGGCGGGCTGACCCTTGGTGCCGCCACGACAAACGCTGGCCAGATTGCGGTTACCAGCGGTGAGTCTGTTGTGCTTAACACCATCAGCACAACCGATGGCGCGATCAGCGTCACCGGTAACGCTGATCTTTCTATTTCCAACACAGGCTCCGTAACGGCCGGTGGTACAGCGAGAGATGTGACCCTAACTGTCGATGCTGACAACAACAGTGTGAACAGCCTGACAATTAACGGGGCGGTAACTGCCTCGGGTAACATCGCGCTGAGCGGTGGTGCAACGGCCAACGATACCGCAACAGTCAAAGCGAACCTGCGTAGTAACGGCACGGCTGCCGGTAGCAATCTCACGGTTCAGAACTTCGGGTCAGCAGGGTTATCCAACATTGAGCTGCGCGGCCTTGCGATTGACCTCGACAACAATCTCACAACGCTGAATATCCTTGGCGATACGAACATGATCAGTGGCGGAGGCAATGTTGCGCTGAACGCGGTCGTGAACACCGGCTCTGACCTGACGATCAACGCTACCGATACCGGTGCGTTGACGATCAATTCGCTCACTGGCACCGGTGGTAACCTAGAGGTGGTTGATGCGAGCGGTGTAACCATTACCGGCACGGTTAACGCCGGCACAATGACCTTTGGCGCATTGAATAGCGGTAATGTCTCATTTACCGGTACAGGCGCAGATTCTGTTACGGCGGCAAACCTTGTGCTGAGCAACACCGGTGGTGTCATTACCTTCAGTGGTAGTACAACGCTCGGCTCAATCACCACTGCCGTGAGTCCTTACCAGGTCCAGTTCCTCGGTACGTCGACCAGTGTTGCGCAGGATGTCACCTTCTCAAATACCGGTGGCCTGGTGCTCGGTAACGATGAAACGGATCAGCTCTCACTTGGTCGCGTGACCGCGACGGGTATCGCGGTTTCCCTTGAGGGTAATGTGACAACAACCGGTCGCGCACTCGAGTTTGGCAACGTCACCATGACGGGTAACGCCTCTATCAACACTGCGCTCGACGGCGGTGGTGTCGGCGACGATATTCGGGTTGGTGCAGTGAACGGTGGCGGCTCACTCCTGACATTAAACGCTGGTACCGGTGGTGACATTGTGTTCGGTGGCGCAGTGGACTTTATCCCGACGCTGACCCTGACCAACGCGGCCACTGTAGACGTCTTCGGCAGGTTTGGTGAAAACACCCAGGGTAATATCACAGTAAATACCCTGAGTGGTACCGGTGCCACCTTCAGGCAGCGTGTTGATGCGCAGGATGTGACGTTTGGTGCAGGTACCAGCTACTCCGTCACCTTCAACGACATCGTTAACGTCGGCGGTAATCTCACCACCGGGTCGACCAGCGGTTCCATCAACTTTGTTGGCAACACCACGGTCGCAGGTAATGCGCAGTTCACGGCGAGCGGTGCGGGCTCTGTCACCTTCAGTCAGTCGGCTATCCTGGGTGGTGATGCAACGTTTAACCTGGCAACCGGTTCAGTCAACTTCAATGACATTGCGACCGTTACCGGCAACGCGACCTTTAACCAGACCGGCGGTCTGAAGCTTGGCAGTACGGGTGAGAATATCCAGTTCAATAATGGGCTGACGTACACGGTTGGTACGACGCAGCTCGGTGGCAATGTGACCACAACAGGTGATGCCATCGTTCTCGATGACATCAACATGATTGCCACATCTATTCTGGATACAACGAACAATGGCGCTAGTGCAGCGGGTGCAAACGTAACAATCGACGCGATTGCGGGTAACGGCAGCGCTAACCTCAGGATCGACGCCGGTACCGGCGGTGATCTTTCTGTCACCGGTGCGATCAACAACATGCCGCTGCTGACATTGACGAACAGCACCAATGCAACGTTCGGAG
This sequence comes from Pseudomonadales bacterium, assembly GCA_963921285.3. Classification (GTDB taxonomy): domain Bacteria; phylum Pseudomonadota; class Gammaproteobacteria; order Pseudomonadales; family Azotimanducaceae; genus UBA9659. Next base: position 898,015 of record CAWUFD020000015.1, on the reverse strand, counting down.
GCCAGATTGGTGCCATCGGTGCGGGTAACATCACGGTGACGGATACCCAGGCTGGCGGCAACATTACGTTCAACCAGGACGTCAACTTCCGTGACTTTGTCACCTCAGGTAACACGGCCTACAACCTTGCCTTTGTCGGTACCAATAATGTGATTGGTGATCCGGTGCTGCAGAATGCGGTGACGTTCACCAACTCTGGCAACCTGACGTTTGGTGATTCAGGTGTGGATACCATGGAAACCTACGGTATCAATATTCCAAACGCGAACACCTTCCTCGCCGGTACCCTCAGCACGCTGGGTAATGACCTTGCGTTCACGCAGCTGAATATCGTCGACAATACCACGGCGATCCTGTCTACCCAGGGCGGTAACGTCACGGTGGCGGGTGTACTTGGTAGCGCGGCAACAACTGCAGCGGAATCGCTGTCGATCAACGCAGGTGTCACCGGACAGCCTGGTGGTAACGTGACCTTCACGGGTGCTGTGACGGGTAACGTTGGCCAGCTCACCAACGTGACAGTACAGAACGCCAACAACATTAACTTCAGCGGTAATGTCAGCCTGCCGGGTAATCTCATTGTGACCAGTGCTGATGGCACAACCCAGTTCACATCACCGGTCAGCGTTGGCAGTGCCAACCTCGAATCTGCATTGGTTGACGTGAATGCAGACTTCACTGCCAACAATGGGTTCACCACGTCTGCAGCGCTGAACCTTGGTGGCAACATCACGACATCCGGCGGCGTGGTTAACGTAGGCGGCAATCTGTCCCTGGACAACGCATCCAACATCAGTGTTGTCACCGCGGGTGGTAACGTTACCGTCAGCGGAACCATCCAGGGTAACTCCGGCGCCGGCGCAGAATCGCTGACCTTGAACGTGAACAACCCTGTCGGCAATCTCACGGACGGTGCGGTTTCTATTGCAGCACTCCAGGGTGATGAAAACGGCGTCGGCACGGCTGATGGCCTGACAACCTTCACCCTGATCGATGCAGCGTCGATCATCCTGGGTGACGTCAGGCTCTTCGGTGGCCTGTCGCTCGGTACTGTTGGCAACATTACGCAGCTTGCCAATACAACCTTTACTGTCGGCGGTTTGCTTGATCTGTCGGCGAACTCAGTGAACCTTACCGGATTGACTGCACCTGCCGGCGTTAATCTGACCATTGCTGACGATGCGACGCTGAGCATGGCAACCAGCCAGGGTGTAAGCCTGTCCGGAACGGTAGGGGGCGACCTCGCGGTAACCGCTAATGGCACCATTGATATTCGCGCCGGCCAGAACCATGGTATTACCGGTACCTCGTCGTTTGTTTCCCCTGGTGCCAACATCACGCTTAACACCCTGCAGGCGGCTGGACAGGTATCACTGACAGGTGCAGATGTGTCGGTTATCAATAACCAGGCGATTAACCTCGGTGCGGTAACCGCAACAGGCGCTGGCTCGATTGTCGCTTCAAGCGGTGCAATTACAGGCGGGTCAGCTGTCCAGATTACGGGCCAGACAACACTGACCGCCAACGCCGGTACCGGTATCACATTGACCAACGCCAACAACCAGTTTGGCAACCTGATTGTTTCTGCAACGCAGGCGGGCAGTGCGGTCAACCTGCGCGAGAATGGAGATTCAAACCTCACCACGGTCAACGCGGTTGGCTTTACGCTGGAATCCGGCGGCTTGATTACGGATGCAACCGGTTCAACGTTTGCGGTTTCAGGTATTACGAGCCTGAAGGCCGAAGGTGCGATCACGCTTAACAATGGCACAACGACGATCGCGACCCTGGCTATTCCCGAGGCGAACCAGGTCACGATCAACAACTCATCAGGCATGGTGTTAAACGCAATTAATGCTACCGGTCTGAACCTCACTGCGGCGGGTGCGATTGTTGATACAGAAAGCGACGTGGTGGCAGTGAGTGGTAACAGTACGTTTGCTGTTGGTTCCAACAACCTGACACTTAACAACGCGAATCTCGGCACACTTAATCTCACCAATGCCGGTGATGTCACGGTTGATGAAGTCGACACGATTGTCCTTGGTTCGATCAATGCGGCTAACCTCGAGATTGATGCCGCAGGTGCGATTTCCCAGAGCGCCGGTTCCAACGTAAACGTGTCGAACCTCTTTAACCTGATCAGCCTGAGTGACATCACGCTGGATGGTGTGAACAGCTTCCAGTCCCTGCAGTTGAATGGTGTGAACGTGACTATCAAGAGCACCGGCAGTCTCGTACTACAGAACATCACGGCGACTACCCTGACGGTGGATACTTCTGGTGGAAACATCTCACAGCAGGCTGGATCAACCATCAATGTTGCGGGACTTGCTGACATCAGCACGGTTGGCGGCAACATTGTCCTGACCGACAAGAGCAGTACCTTCGGCTCTGTAGACCTGTCAGGTAACCTGGTTAACTTTGCGGCAGCAAGCGACATCAAGGTTGATGGTATTGTCGCGAGTACGTTAACCCTGGATGCCGGTGGTGCGATCAATGTCACCACAAACGGTATTACGGCCGGTACAGCAACCCTGGTTGCAGGCGGCAATGTCAGTGGTTCTGCGTTATTCAGTGTCACGGGGGCGGCTTCGATCACCGCAGCTGGCAGCCTGGTTGAGCTGAAGAACGTAAACAACGTGATCGATACACTCTCTGTCACGGCCTCGATTGTCGATCTGTCACTTGCCGATGATATCGACCTCAACCAGGTTAATGTGACAAACGGATTTACCATCGCGTCTACCGGCAACATCACAGATGCTAGCGCCTCTTCCATCAACGTTGGCGCCATGACCCTGGGTACTACCGGTGACATTGTGCTGGGTGACACAGGTGCCCTCAGCTTAAGTTCAATCAACATGCGCGGCGGGTTGATCAACCTGTCATTGGATAGCGGCGCGGTGATTGAATCCCTTACAGGTAACAGCCTCACCCTGAGTGCGGGCGGTGCTATTACCCAGGGCACCGGCATTAACTCGAGTGTTGATGTAAACAGTGCGATCTTCAGCAATGCTGGCAACGACATTACGCTGGCTGGTGCAGACAACGCGTTTGGCTCGCTGCAGATTGTTAATGCTGGCAACGTCACGATTACCGACAAAGAGTCGCTTCGACTGAATGCGATCAACGCGGGTAACCTCACCTTGAACACCGGCGGTATCACCGACGGGGGCGATGTTAAGGTCTCCGGCACGTTCAGCGTAGACGCGCGGGCGGCAAATATTTTACTTAACCAGAATGATCATGAGTTTGGCACGATGGTGCTGGAAGGTGGTGTCATCAGGATCAATGAAGCTGACGGCAGCAACATTGGCAGCATTAACGCTAACCTCTTTGACCTGCAGTCCGGTGGCGATGTCACCAGCACTGGTACCGTCGTTGCGAACACTGATCTCAATATCAGGGCAAACAGCGGATTCGGTTCCATCACGCTGGGGAATGCACAGAACAGGCTCGACAGACTGTCGCTGACCGGTAGTGATATCACGGTGCAGAACAGCTCTGATACAGAACTGGTACTTATTGATGCAAACCGCTTCACACTGACCTCTACTGCAGCTGCGATAGATAATGGCGATGTCAGTAACCCGAGTGGTGCGTCAATAGAAGTTGGTGGTCTGCTCACTATCAACGCTGGTACCTTTGATATTGCACTCGGTGATTCAGAAGGTAACAGCACGGTAGAACTTGGCTCTGTGAACCTGACAGGTGGCAGTATCCAGTTGACGCAGACCGATGCAGAAAACCTGGTCCTCGAGAACGTCACGGCAGCCTCTAACCTGTCCCTGACGTCAGTGTCGGGCAACATTACCTCGCTGACGGGCGGTAATGTTTCATCTGTAGGACCGGCATCGTTTGTTGCGGGTGGCGATTCCGCGGACAACCCACGTCGCTCTATCAGCCTCGGTACTTCTACCAACGACTTTGGTACGTTGACGATGAGAGGCCTCAACATCACGCTGGCGGAAACCGGTGATGTGGACCTGAGCGATGTGCGCGCCTCAGGTGAATTGACCATCAATGCGGGCGGTAACATCACCAATGCGAGTGCTGCAGGCGTCAGGGTTGATTCCTTCGCTGATGCCAGCCTGACCGCCGGTGGCAACATTACACTTGGTACCGGGGGTGACGCCGATACCATCAACTTCGGCACACTGTCGCTTGATGCGCAGAACGCAACTATCGAGGAAGACTCTGAAACAGAGCTTTCAAAGGTCAACGTACGTGAAAACCTGAATCTTACGGTACAAAAGAGCCTGACCGACGTGGAATCACAGGATACCGCGATCACGGTTGGCGGTCTTGCAACCCTGCGGGTGGAAGACCAGCCACAGTTGATCGAGTTGAATGGCGAGGCTAACTCTATCGCGGCGATGAATCTCGCCTCCCAGAACATTACGATCAACCTGGTCGGCGATACACAGCTCACGAATGTTGTGTCCGATAACTTCAACCTGGTGGCTGAAACCGGCGTGGTAACCATCACAGAAGGTGCCAACTTTACTATTGGCCAGTCAGGGCAGCTGCGATCCCGAAGCATCGTATTTGCAGAAGGCAGCAACAACGTTGTCGGCGACCTGAATCTGTCGACCCGAACCGGTGGTTCGGTAGATATCCGTTCCAGCCTGACGGCGAGAGAGGGTGCGGCCAGCAACTTCCTGATCAGTGCCCCTAATGTGTTTGTTGGCTCGACTGATACGCCGGTTGCAATTACATCCAACGGCGGCAACGTGACAATCACTGGTGTCAGTGCGAGCGGTGCGCCACAGGCTGTGTCCAGCTTCGTACATCTTTCCGGTGAAGTGGATATCAACACGTTTATAGAAGGTGGTCAGTCCGGCAATATCTTTATCGCCTCTGATGGTCTGACCCGGGGCACCATCCGCCAGCGTGACGGCGCGGGTGAGACAAAACTTACCCTGACCGCGGGTAATGGTGATGTGAATCTTGGTGACTTTGATTCCCTGAGTCGTGTGGCCAGCCTGGGTGTTAACAGTGCCGACAACGTGTTCCTCGGTAGCGTATACCTGTTTGGCAATACGCTGAACGTCAATGCTGGTGGAAACGTCACGGTCAGCGGCACGATTGATGACGCTGATGGCAGCGTGAATATTTCTGCAGGCGAGTCTATTTCTGTTGCAGAGGCAACGTCCGCAAGAGGCAATATTTCGCTGTCAGCCAGCCGTGGAAGCGTCGCGGTTAACGACCTGAATGCTGGTTCAAACATCAGTGCGGTAGCCACCGGTTCCATTCTCCTCGGCAGTAACACAACTGCCGGCGGAACCGGTACGGTGACTCTGGTTTCGCAGGACTCCGTAGAATCCGCCGGCACGATCACCTCGGGTGGAAAGTCGACGGTAATTGCCTCGAACAATATTTCTCTCGGTACAGGTGGCGGCGCAAGTATCCAGAGTGGTGGTGATGTGGTGCTGACGGCAGATCAGGGCAACGTCTCGATCACCGATGTGTCTGCGTCGGGAACAGCAACGCTGTTCAGCGTTGCCGGTAAGGTATCGCAGCAGAAGAACACGGTGCTCAGTGCGACCGGCCAGGTGACGATTTCAGCGCAGACCGGGATTGAGATCGCGTCGATCCAGGCATCTGATGACGTGACTCTGGTCATTAATCAGCAGGGTCTGAATGCCGACGGTACATCACCCGCATTCACACGTGTGAATGATCCAATACCGCTTGGCCAGGGTGATACAAATCCGGATATTGGCTCAGGGGGCGCGATTGTCTTCCTGGCACCTTCTGCTGATGTTGGTAGTGCAAATGTTGGCCAGAACTTTGTGCAACGTTCATCTGTCGGTATCTTCTACGGCCTTGACCAGGGTAGCTTCTTCTCCGATGACATCGGTGGTTCAAGCATCCTGAACAGTATTCCGTCGGACACCATCGCCAACCTGACCAACGCCACACAGTCGGCAACCTCATTTACGGTTGCAGAGGGCACCAGCGTGGCTGACCCGGTTCAGATTGACGCCACGCAGTTCAACGCGTCGCTCGATTCATCCGCCAATGCGACAGCAAGCGCTGGTGAAACCAGTGCAGTCTCCTCATCACGGTCCACCGCCGCATCGCAGCGAGATGATGAAGAAGAAGTTGATGAAGTGGATGAGGTGGCATTCCAGAATCTGAAGAACTACGACGAAAACCCGCAGGGTATCCTGTTGCCGGAAGACCAGTCGTTTGCCTACGATGAGGATGGCAATATCTACCTTATCGTCACGATGGGTGGTGTCACGCAGGAATCACAGCCTGAAACCTTCACCCTATATAAGGTGCAGCTCGATCTGTTGAGCAACGAACTGGTTGCGGATGCCGACGATAAGGAAGATGCCGAAGAAGATGTTGATAACCTCTACGGCTATCGGCCTGAATTCTTGAAGCTCTCGTTTGCCGGTGGTGAAGGTTAGTCCGGGATTTGCCCGCGCTCGATTTTCACACCGACCGACGCTGCCGCGCTTACCGCGCCTGGCTTATAAACGGTTAGACGCATCCACGGCACATTAAATTCAGTCATGACCATGCCGCAGATGTACTCTGCCGCGGCCTCGATCAGAAAAAAGTCTTTTGCCTGCATCTCGGCGATGATGCGCTTTGATATCGCATCGTAATCAAGCGCATCGGTGAGGTCATCGGATGCGCCTGCTTTGCGGTTGTCGTGCGCAAGCTCGAGGTCAAATTCGAGCGTCTGGCGAATGTTGCGCTCATGTGGATACACACCGATGACCGTGTCCACCTTCAGCTTGTCGATAAAAACGATATCCACAGGCGCTACAATTCTGTCATGGGCCAGCGTGGTTTCACGTCGATGGACTGGCCCTCCTGGTGTCCACGGATGAGTCTCACGTGACCGGCGTAGGCAATCATCGCTCCGTTGTCCGTACAAAGGTGTAAAGGCGGGTAAGAGATTTCCAGGTGCTTTTCCCTGGACAGGGTAGTTAGTCGCTCGCGCAGTTCAACATTTGCGCTGACGCCGCCCGCGATCACCAGGGTCCTGAGGCCGGTTTGAGTAAGGGCACGTTCGCACTTGATCCTGATCGTATCGACCACCGCATCCTGGAAAGCGCTCGCAACGTCCGCCCGGTCCTGTTCGGTAACCTCTCCCAGGTCATTGATCGTGTTCAGCGCATAAGTCTTGAGTCCACTGAAACTGAAGTCGAGTCCCGGCTTGTTGGTCATCGGTCGTGGGAACCGAAACCGGTCCTTGTTGCCATCAAGGGCGGCTTTGGCGATTGCCGGGCCACCGGGATAGGGCAGCCCCAGCATTTTTGCGACCTTGTCGAAAGCTTCTCCCGCTGCATCATCCTGTGACTCACCAAGGAGTTCATACACGCAGGGCTCAAAACAGGCCATCAGTTGTGTGTGGCCACCGGAAACAAGCAGAGCAACAAAAGGATATTCGGGCGGCTCGTCACTCAACTGCGCAGCAAGCAGGTGGCCTTCCATGTGGTGTATGCCAATAGCGGGAACCGACCAGGCAGTTGCTAGGGATTTTGCGACACTTGCACCGACCAGCAGTGCTCCAACCAGGCCGGGACCTCGGGTGTAGGCAACCGCATCAATATCCTGCTTGCCCAGGTTGGCCGATTCGAGCGCCTCATTAATCATAGGCAGGGTCTTGCGGATATGATCCCGGGAAGCGAGCTCAGGTACCACGCCACCATACTCCTTGTGCAGTTCGATCTGCGAATACAGGAGATTGGCGACGATACCGGCATCGCTGTCATAAACGGCAATCCCTGTTTCATCACAGGAGGTTTCAATACCAAGGACGCGCATCAGAGTGTTAGGTTATTCCAGATAGCTGATTTATATAGTTTTTTTTGTGAGTCCTGGCATCTGGCCAGGTGCTCTTTTGCTTTGCATTTCAGGGGGATAGTCGCTAGAATTCGCCCCCTTTAAAAGACCCACGGAAAACGGACTTAATGCCCTACGTTAAAGTCAAAGAAAACGAGCCGTTTGATGTAGCGCTGAGGCGCTTCAAGCGGTCCTGCGAAAAGGCAGGCATCCTTGCTGAAGTAAGGCGACGCGAATTTTATGAGAAGCCGACATCAGTACGCAAACGCAAAGCTGCTGCTGCTGTAAAGCGTCACGCCAAGAAACTCCAGCGTGAAGCGAGGCGAATGGAGCGCCTCTACTAAACCTCTCTACGTCTCCATTCCTGGAGTTCTCCATGTCAGAGATCAAAAGTCGGGTTGAGGCTGATGTAAAAACAGCGATGAAGGCCCGTGAAAAGGATCGTTTAGCTGCACTTCGCCTGATGATGGCCGAGTTTAAGCGAGTCGAGGTTGATGAGCGCATCGATCTCGACGATCAGCGCGTGCTCGCCATCCTCGACAAGATGACCAAACAGCGAAAAGACTCCCTGGCCCAATACCAGGATGCGGGTCGTCAAGATCTCGCAGACAAAGAGTCATTTGAGATCGATATCATCGCTGAATTTCTGCCTGAACAACTCAGTGACGACGAAATCGCCAGCCTGGTGGACGAAGCAATTGCGCAATCAGGTGCAGCCGGAATGCAGGATATGGGCAAGGTTATGGGCGCCCTTAAAGGTAGCCTGCAGGGGCGTGCGGACATGGGGGTTGTATCCGGCCTGGTGAAGCAGAAGCTCGCCTGATTTCTTTGTGTGGCGGGCTCGCCCACATCCCAGTGTCACCCACGAAGAAACTGCCGCCATACAGGTATACCTCCCTTGAAGAATCCCCGGTGGAGTGACATTCTTGTTTCACTTTCCTGACCACTTAAGAGAACCAACCAGCAGGTGATCCCTCCCGATTTCATCGATGAAGTGTTGGCCCGCACCGATATAGTCGAAATCATCGATCCCCGGGTGTCACTGAAGAAAAAAGGCCAGAACTACACTGGCTTGTGCCCGTTCCACAATGAGAAAACGCCAAGCTTTTCCGTCAGTCAGGATAAGCAGTTCTACTATTGTTTTGGATGCCAGGCGTCTGGCTCGGCGCTGAAGTTCCTGATGGAGTTTGACCGCATGGAGTTTCCGGTCGCGGTGGAATATCTCGCTTCGCGGGTTGGTATGGAAGTACCCCAGGCGAGGAGTGTGGACTCCGAGGCATCACGTAAGCGCAAAGGGTTGTACGAGATCCTGGAGCAGTGCGCCGACTACTTCCGGGAACAACTCAAACATCACCCTGGCAAAGAAAAAGCGGTTTCCTACCTTAAGGGCCGTGGTTTGACCGGTGAAATTGCCCGGGACTTCGGTCTCGGTTATGCACCTGCAGGGTGGGACAACCTGCTGAAAAAGTTCGCCACTACCAACCACGACCGCCAGCTATTGATCGACGCGGGGATGATCACGGTCGGCGACAAAGACGACAAGGTCTACGATCGCTTCAGGGAACGAATTATGTACCCGATCCGGGATCTCCGGGGTCGAACCATTGCCTTTGGCGGGCGGGTGCTGTCGGACGATGCAAAACCGAAGTACTTAAACTCCCCGGAGACACCGGTCTTTCACAAGGGCCGGGAACTCTATGGATTACACGAGGCGCGAAAGCGCGTCAGGAAGTTGAGTCGCCTTTTGGTTGTCGAGGGTTACATGGATGTCGTCGCGCTCGCCCAGCACGGCATCGGGTACAGCGTGGCGACACTCGGTACAGCAACCAGTACAGAACACATTGAGAGAATGTTCCGGCTGGGACCCCAGGTGGTGTTCTGTTTTGACGGAGACCAGGCCGGCAGGAACGCAGCCTGGAAAGCGCTGCGTGCAACACTGCCAGCCATGGCGGACGGTAAAAGCGCCCGTTTTCTTTTTCTCCCGGATGGCGAAGACCCGGACACGATGGTCCGTCGCGTGGGGCAATCTGCTTTTGAGGAGCAGATCGATGCGTCGCTAGGGCTGACAGAGTTCATGTTCCGGCACCTGGAAGAGGGCCTCGACACCGGTACGCCTGAAGGCAAGGCAGCCCTCGCCCAGGAGGCATCACCGCTGATCAGGGAGATCCCTGAAGGTGTATTCAAGCAGCTTGTCATCAGCGAACTTGCTGAGAAGACAGGACTGCCAGAGGCGCGTTTGCTGGAAGCTACCGGCCTCGCTGCACCGCCACCATCAGTGCCACGTGATCCTCCGGCACCGGATGGCGCCTATGGCGGCGGATATCCTGAGGACGACTACAATGATTATCCGCCCGATGAGATGGGCGGCTATGATGACTATGCAGCGCAGCCTCAAAAACCCGCGATAAGTGCCGGTGTCGCAAAACTGCTTGATCACGCCATCAGTGTTTTGCTGCACCAGCCGGAGGTTGCGATTGCACTGGAAGATGATGAGGTTAGTGCGGTCAGGCAGAGTCATGAATGGCAGTTGCTTGCGGAGATGATCGAGTGGGCGCGCTCAAACACGGTCATCTCACCGGTGGTCCTGCTGAGTCACTACCAGGACACGGGTTACTTCAGTTACCTCAGGCAACTTGCCGAGCGAGAACTACTGCTCAGCCCCGCTGATCTCGCGGAGGAGTTCAGGGGCACCGTCATTAAGCTGTTGAAGGAAGGCGATCTTCAATTAAAACAAGAAGTTATTAACGGCCTCCTGTCGAAACCCCTGGCAGAACTGACGCCGGAAGAAAGAGAGATGCTGGTAGCGCACACCAGATCCCGCGCTTAAAACTGAAGGTTTCTCCATTATTACCCTCCATTAGTATGGCTTAGGCAGGTTCTTTCTTTGTGGAATAGGGGTACCCCTATGGCTATAATGGCCGGCTCCTTCGAAATCCATGCACCAGAAGAGGTCATATGTCTAGCGGTCTAGCACAACAACAGTCACGCCTGAAAGAACTGATCGCCCGGGGTCGAGAGCAGGGCTACCTCACTTACGCTGAGGTTAATGACCACCTCCCTGATGAGATCACCGACCCGGAACAGATCGAAGACATCATTGGCATGATCAATGACATGGGCATCGCTGTCCATGAATCTGCGCCTGAAAACGACGACCTCCTTGTAGAAGGTGACTCAACGGACGAACTGGCAGCAGAAGAAGCTGCTGCCGTGCTGGTTGCTGTCGAAAACGAAGCAGGCAGGACCACTGACCCCGTGCGCATGTACATGCGCGAAATGGGCACCGTAGAGCTGCTGACGCGTGAAGGCGAGATTGTTATCGCCAAGCGCATTGAAGAAGGTATTCGTGACGTGCTGCATGCCGCGGCGCAGTTCCCCGGTCCAGTGCTGCTGACCCTCGCGGAATATGAAGCGACCTTTGAAGAAGAAGGCAAGCTTGCCGACCTCCTGATCGGGTTCCTCGACCCGGCCGAGTATGTCGCACCCGCTGCACAGGTAGTGCCTGGCCAGCAGAAAGATGACGACGATGATACTGAAGAAGAGAAGGGCGCTGACCCGGTACTCGCACAGGAGCGTTTTGAAGCACTAGCGAAGCAGTACAAGAAAACAGAGCGCGCTATCAAGAAGCATGGCCGTGCATCAAAACAGGGCGAGAAGGAGCTTGCTGCCCTCGGTGAAGCATTCCAGTTCTTCAAGTTTGTACCCAAGCACTACGACACAGTAGTTGCGATCGCTCGCGAACCGCACAACATTATCCGCAGGCAGGAACGCCACATCATGAACACCTGCGTGCGTCGTGCAAAGATGCCGCGCAAGACGTTCCTCGAGAAGTTCCAGGGCCATGAGGCTGACCTGAAGTGGGTGCAGAAGCAGATCAAGGCGGGTCACGACAAGCTGAAGAAGTTTGAAGACGACATCGTTCGCGCCCAGAAGCGTATCAAGCATGCTTCAGAAGAAGCCGGTCTTGAAGTCAGTGAAATCAAGGACATCAACCGCCGCATGTCTATCGGTGAAGCTAAGGCTCGCCGTGCCAAGAAAGACATGGTGGAGGCGAACCTGCGCCTTGTTATCTCGATTGCCAAGAAGTACACCAACCGCGGTCTGCAGTTCCTGGACCTGATCCAGGAAGGCAACATCGGCCTCATGAAGGCAGTAGACAAGTTCGAATATCGTCGTGGTTATAAGTTCTCTACTTATGCAACCTGGTGGATCCGCCAGGCGATTACCCGTTCGATTGCGGACCAGGCGCGTACCATTCGTATCCCGGTGCACATGATCGAAACCATCAACAAGCTGTCGCGTATCAGTCGGCAGATGTTGCAGGAAATGGGCAGGGAGCCAACACCGGAAGAACTTGGTGAGCGCATGGAAATGCCGGAAGACAAGGTGCGCCGTGTACTGAAGATTGCCAAAGAGCCAATTTCCATGGAAACGCCGATTGGTGATGATGAAGATTCGCACCTCGGTGACTTCCTCGACTCAGACTCCAACCTGGGTGAGGGCGCTTCTGTAGGTTCACCAATTGACACAGCCACCGACGAAGGCCTGCGTGAAGCAACGCGCGGTGTCCTCTCCGGTCTCACCGCGAGGGAAGCGAAGGTTCTCAGGATGCGATTTGGCATCGACATGAACACGGACCATACGCTTGAAGAGGTTGGCAAGCAGTTTGACGTTACACGAGAACGTATCCGTCAGATTGAAGCGAAGGCGCTGCGCAAGCTGCGACATCCTTCCAGGTCAGATCATTTAAGGTCGTTCCTCGACTAAGTCTAAAAGCCCGCTTAATGCGGGCTTTTTTTTGCCCCCCCCGTCATCTCGATCGGAGCGAAGCGAAGCAGAGAGATCTCAACCCTCGGCTAAGAAAAGGCGTATCCATCACAAGAAAACAGTGGTGAATTCAGATATTATTCGCGCCTCAAATTAGGTTTAGTTTGGGCCTATAGCTCAGTTGGTTAGAGCAGGAGACTCATAATCTCTTGGTCCCAGGTTCGAGTCCTGGTGGGCCCACCAAACACATCCGAGTGATACCCACATCAGGAGGCCTACAGCCTCCACTCTTGGTCCCATCCTGGGCGGCCCCGTTCAAGTCCTGGTGGGCCCACCAAACACATCCGAGTGATACCCGCATCAGGAGGCCTTCTGCCTCCACTCTTGGTCCCATCCTGGGCGGTCCTTCCAGGCCGGCCCGTCCGAGTCCTGGTGGGCCCACCAAACACCCTATCGCGACTATTGCGTCGTGAATGTCATCAGGAAGTCCGTCAGGACTTTGGATCCCCGAATCATATTATCGACGCTGATCTTCTCGTTATTGCCGTGTACGCCGGTTGCTTCACCGGGAAAGAACATGAACGGAGAGAACCCATAACTGACGATATCAGCGTCGCGGAAGAAATGAGAATCGGTAAAGCCGGTTGATACACCCGGTATCAGCACTGCGTTCTCAAAGGTTAATGTCACTGCCTGCTCTATTGCAGAGTAGAGCGGCGTATCAATTGAGCTCACCGCCGGCGTGAATCCCATGATGCGAGTGATCTTAATGTTGGGGTCATTGACTATTGTGTTCAGTTCCGCGAGGAATGCGTCAGGATCCTGGTCCGGCAATAACCTGCAGTCCAGCTCGAGCTTTGCGGTTGGCGGTACTACATTGATCTTGTCGGAGCCGACCAACGTGGTCAGTGAGCAGGTATTACTGAGTAATGCAGCCAGCCTTGGCTCCTCCAAGCGAAGTGCGTGATAGAAGGCCTCACTCTGTATGGCGGAATCCATGTCAGCCATCAGGTTCTGGCGTTCGCCTTCAGCAAAGGGCGCCATGGACTCAAAATAGTGTTTCACTTCTGGTACGAGTCGTCGTTCAAACCGGGTATCTGCGATACGCTGGCCTGCGCGAATGATTCGCGTAACGCTGCTGGTCAATCTGGGGGACGAGCCATGGCCAGGTACATCTGTCGCAGTCAGCCTAAGCCAGAGTGGCACTTTCTGTGTGACCTCGATGGTAAACGCCGGAACGCCGCCGAACACCCTGCCCGAACCACCTTCGTTGATCAGGTACTTAACCCCTTCAAATATCTCTGGTCGGTGCTCAAGCAGCCACCCTGCGCCAAAGAACCCGCCTGCTTCCTCATCTGCGGTAGCCATGTAAATGACATCCCGGTTGAGCCGCTTACCGGAGGCGTGCAGTGCGATGAACGCCTGCAGTTGAGCGATGCCGAGACCCTTGGTATCGATCGCGCCGCGCCCCCAGATGTAGCCATCCTTGATTACACCGGAGAGCGGGTCCACATCCCAAAAGGCCGCGTGTGCCGGTACAACGTCGATATGGTGCAGAAGCACAAGCGCCGGTTCGTCACCGCCTGGCAGGCGGGCCCAGATGTTGCCACGACCGGGTACCGATTCTGCCGTTTCATAGGAGATACCGGCCTCATCGAGCAAGGAGGCAAGGTACGCAACCCCGCGGGATTCATTGCCAGGCGGGTTGATGGTGTTGATCTGCAGGTATGCCTGCAATCGCTTGACGGATTCGTCCTCAGCGGCCCCTGAATCGGCTGAAAACAGGAGGCCAAAAATCAGGAGAAATAATGAAAAAAACTGCACTTATTGACCGCCAGAAATGAAGATTTCTCCAGAGAAACACGATTGCAGAGGGCAGTCAATCATGTGAAACTGCGCCCGCTTGCTTCGATCGAGAGACGGAGACAGGTACAAATTTCACACAAACGATTAGCAGAAAAACAACAATAATCGATAGTTGGACTTGATCTGAGAAGACAGGTACCAGGATGAATAATCATCTGCTCACCGACTTCGTGTCGGTTACCCCGTCTAAAGAAAAGTTCAGCCGTCATCTACAGATACCCCGAACGAGGTGAGGTTATGACGACTGTAAATACTTTCAAACAACGAAAGTGCCAGGGCACCAGCATCTCCATGGTGACATGTTATGACGCATGGTCTGCTCGCATCCTGAATAACACCGATATCGACTGCATCCTGGTTGGCGATTCGCTGGCTGTGGTGATGCACGGTTTCGATTCCACGGTGCACGCCACCATGGAAATGATGACCCTGCATACCGCTGCTGTTGCCCGCGGTGCGCCGGATAAATTCATCATCGCTGATATGCCTTTCATGTCCTGCAGTAAAGGTATTGCCCATGCGATGGAGAACGTCCAGCAGCTCATGCAGGCAGGTGCGAGCGCGGTGAAGATCGAAGGTGCCGGGCATGTACTGCCGGTGATTGAACAGATTGTGGAAGCCGGTGTGCCGGTGATGGGCCACCTGGGGCTGACACCCCAGTCCATTCATAACCTTGGCGGTCATCGTGTCCAGGGTAAAGATGCGCAATCTGGTACCAAAATCATCGATGAGGCGAAGAAGTTAGAAGCCGCCGGGTGTTTTGCGGTTGTGCTCGAGTGTGTGCCCAACAAGCTGGGTGATTGCGTTTCAAGAAGCCTCAATGTACCCACTATCGGGATTGGCGCCGGCCCACATACTGATGGCCAGGTGCTTGTGCTGCAGGATCTGATCGGCAGTGATCCTGACTTCTCTCCGAAGTTCCTGCGTCGTTATGCAGACACCCACAGCGTGGTTGGTGGGGCCGTCCAGCGCTTTCATGATGATGTTGTAACCAAAGCATTTCCTGCGATGGAGGAAACCTACGGATGATCATTGCCAGAACACCGGCGGAACTTAAAGCGTCCCGTGGCCCAGGCAGCATTGGGTTTGTGCCAACCATGGGCGCACTTCATGAAGGGCACCTGTCGCTGATTCGGGACAGCAAAGCGGCGACCGACCAAACCGTTGTCAGCATTTACGTGAACCCGACCCAGTTCAACAATCCTGACGACCTGGAAAACTATCCGGATACGATGACAGCCGACCTTGAAGCGCTGCAAGCGCTCGGCGTCGATGTGGTATTCCTGCCATCCTATGATGTCCTGTACCCGGACGGGTTCACCTACCAGGTGACTGAAACTGATTTCAGCAATGAGTTATGTGGCGCACACCGGCCCGGCCATTTCACCGGTGTACTGACCGTTGTGATGAAACTCCTTAATCTCGTTAAGCCAGACAAGGCTTTCTTTGGAGAGAAGGATTTCCAACAGCTCACGCTGATCCGGGATATGGTTGATGCGTTCTACCTGGACGTTGAGATTGTTGCCTGCCCGACGGTGAGGGAGTCTGACGGTCTGGCCATGAGTTCACGAAACCTGAACCTGACCAGATGTGATCGTGAAAAGGCGCCGCTGTTCACGAAGATCCTGCATCGTGCGGCTGATGATACGGATGCTATCCGGCAGCTGACCTGTGCAGGTTTTGATATTGACTACGTAACGTCGCTTCGTGGCAGGCGTTTTGGTGCGGTCAATATGGGGGAGGGCGAACATGTGGTCCGCCTGATTGATAACGTGGCGATGGAAAACTAACGATGCTGTTGTGTCTCGATGTAGGTAATACGCAGGTTTATGGTGGGCTGTTTGATGGCGATGAGCTGATGGTGCAGTTCCGCCGCACGTCCCAGATGCAGAGCTCGTCAGATGAGCTTGGCGTGTTCTTCCGCTCGGTGCTACGGGAAAACAATGTCAATCCGGATGAGATCAGCCGGGTTGCTATCTGTTGTGTTGTACCAGACCTGATGTACTCCCTTCGGGCCTGCTGCCAGAAGTACTTTGGTCTTGAGCCTCTGGTGCTGCGCCCTGGGGTCAAAACCGGGTTGAAGATCCAGTATCGTGATCCCAAGGAAGTCGGCGCTGACCGAATCGCGGATGCGGTTGGTGCAATCACCATGTTCCCCGATCGAAACCTCATCGTGGCTGACTTCGGTACTGCAACAACTCTTTGTGCAATTACAGCCAACAAGGAGTTCCTCGGCGGTAACATCATCCCCGGTGTACGGCTTGCAATGGAAGCCCTCGAGGAACGTACCGCGCAGTTGCCATCGGTTGAAATTCTGCCGCCGCGACAGGCGCTGGGTCGCAGCACTATCGAGAGCATCCAGTCCGGTCTTTACTGGTCAAATGTTGGCATGGTGCGGGAACTGATCTCCCGGATCACCGAGGAAGAATTCAGCGATGATCCACCCTTGGTGATCGGTACAGGTGGATTCGCCCAGCTGTTCAATCGTGAGAAGCTGTTCGACCAGGTGGTGCCGGACCTTATCCTCACTGGATTGCGGGAGGTTGTTCGGCTCAACACCTGACTGATGCCGGTTGTCGCGTGAAGCTGGCATGCTGGCTAGCCTCTTACACACCGCTGCGCAAACGCCGCCCGGACAAGTATCATTACGACATGGCGCGGTTACCTGTCCAGACGTAAATGAACACCTCTCTGAATCGAGCGGCACTGTTGGTGGCGTGTGGAACCGCGATGGCCACCCTGGTGGTGTACACCATGACGCTGCCCCGCACGATCACCCTGGAAGATGCCGGTCTGTTCCAGATGGTGTGCCATCTCGGCGGTATTGGGCACCCGCCTGGTTATCCCCTGTTTGTGCTCGGTTGCCAGCAGTTCGTCAACCTGCCGTTTTTTGATAACAGCGTTTTTGCCGCGAACTTCCTGTCATCAATCTACGCCAGCCTCAGTGTTGCGATTGCCGTGCTGCTCGCACTGCAATTACGGCTTGAACTGCCAGTCGCTGCGGCAGTTGGGCTCGCTTACGGGTTTTCGCTCACGTTCTGGTCGCAGGCGATTATTGTCGAGGTTTATTCGCTCGCCTCCCTGACGATACTTCTCTGTCTTCTGCTTTCTCTCCTGTTTCGGGAAACAAACAAGCCCGGTTACCTGGTTGCTCTGGCTTTTTGTGGCGGGCTTGCACTATCAAATCACTGGCCGCTGCTTGGCCTTGCCCTGCCAGCGGTTGCCTGCGTTTTGCTGGCTGAGCCCCGGCTGCTCTTTGAGACCCTGTATAAGCCGCTGGTACTGTTGTCATGTGTCATTGCACTGCTGGCTGGTCTCACGCCCTACCTGTCGTTGTTCCAGGCGGAAGACGGTTTTTCCGTGTATGGCCGAGTGGGTTCATTTGAGGAGTTTGTACCCTATGTGTTGAGGGAGGCCTACAACGATGACTTTGCTACCGCCGGCACTGCAGACAGGTTGCAGTATCAACTTTGGCTGGCCGAAGAGTCGGCGCTGCAGCTTGGCCTGGTTGCATTGCCGCTGATCCTGCTCGGTGTCTACCGGAGCTTTGCTGTTGTCGGGACGTCCGGCGCGTGGATGTTGTTAGCCCTGTACCTTGGTGCGACCAGTCTGCTCAATCTCCTGATCAACTTTGAATTTACGCCTTTCCGCCAGGCAATTTTCCGACCTTATCCGGTGGCAGCATACGTCAGCCTGGCAATCTGGTTCGGCTTTGGACTGCAGTTGCTTGTGCAACTCTTGAATAAATACAGGGTAGCCAGGCGTTATGAGTACGGTCTCCTTGTGGTGCTGGTTGCATCTGTTTTCCTGTCTAACCTGGGGCAGAACAGCCGCGGACAGATCGACTGGGTTGATCGCTTTGCCAGGGAACTGCTTTACGTACTGCCGGAAAATGCAATCCTGTTTGCACAGGGCGATTCCTGGGTCGGTCCACTCGGTTATCTGCACTATGTGGAAGGTGTGCGCCCGGACATTGAACTGCGTGCTTGGGATCACCTGGTTTTCCCGAACCGGCTGGGTTCGCCCTACCTGCCGGAAGATCAGTCAGAAACGATCACCGCCGAGTTTATTGGACAGGCCAGTTCGCCGGTTTTTCTCACGTTTTCTTCAGGGTTGCCTACGGTTGATCACGGTCTGGTTTACGAGGTGGATAAGGCATACCGGACCGGGTTCAGTGGTAATCGAGAGTCACACGAGTTTATTCAATACCTGGTGACACTCTATGACGAGGATCTGCTGGTAGATGGGCATGAGCAGGAATTGCTCTATTCGTTGTTGCTGAATCTCGCACGGCAGCACGTGGGTCTCGTGCATCTCGTCGATGGTGCTGGTCAAGCTGAGCGGGATATTCTCAGTCTGCTGCAGTCCACCGTACCAGGCCGGCTGGCGACACTCGAAACGCTGCTGATACACGGTACCGATGACAAGCAACTCCTCGAGAATATGGCAGAAGGGATTGAAGCTGAGGTCGCTGACCTGTCATTACGGCGCCAGGCAATCTACCTTGAATATCGCGCGCGCACAGCGCTGCTCGAACCCGCGTCGCGCGATGCAGCGGTGCGCTACTTCATGCAGTCTATTGCCCGCTATCCGCACTCATCCAACACAAGCCTCTGTCCGCTGATCGGGCTGTACGGCTCAGACGACCAGGAAGACAAGGCAGCGGCCCTGCGCTTGCGTTATCCTGACCTCATATGTGGCGGTTAGATCAACAATGCTGAGTGTGGTGGTTCCAACCTACTGTGAAGCGGAAAATATCAGCAAGCTGGTACCACTGCTGCACGAACAACTGTCAGGAAAAGATGGCTACGAAATCCTGGTGGTGGATGATCTTTCACCTGACGATATAGTGGCGCGGGTGGAAACACTTGCAGGCGATGGCTTCCCCGTCAGGATCCTGCTGCCCGAGGGCCGTGAAAGGGATCTCTCACTCAGCGTGATAGACGGCATCAAGGCTGCGCGCCACGATACGATTGTTGTGATGGATGCTGATCTATCGCACCCGCCGGAGAAGGTGGTTGAACTCGCTGACGTGGTAACCGCAGACCCAACCAGGTTTGCCATTGGTTCGCGTTATGTGGCCGACGGCAGTTTTGACCGTGACTGGAGCCTGTGGCGATTTATCAACTCCCATGTGGCCACCATGTTGACCAAACCCTTGGTAGCATGCCGTGACCCCATGTCGGGCTTTTTTGCCTTCAACAAGAAGACACTGGGTGACGTGTCGCGATTGAATCCCATCGGCTACAAGATCGGTCTGGAGGTCCTGGTGCGTGGTGATTTCAGCGGTGTTACGGAGGTGCCCATCACCTTCAAGGATCGCAGCATCGGCGAGAGCAAAATGAACTTCGCGCAGCAGTTCAAGTTCCTTAAGCACCTGCGCCGATTGTATGTGGTGAAATTTGGTGACCTGGGCGAGCTGGCACATTTTGTCGCCATCGGCGCAAGCGGCTTTGTGATTGACCTTGTGCTTTACATGACACTTCAGCTTGCCGGTGCGTCACACCTGGTGGCCCGAGCAATTGCGTTCTGGCCGGCTGCCATCTGGAACTGGCGGCTCAACTGGCTGACCGGCGCTGAGGATGAAGCGGGTCCTCAGTTTCCATTTACGCGAGTTGTAGCGTTAAGCACGGTGTCCTTCGTGGTGAATGTTGGCGTTTACGCGCTATTGTCAGCCGAAGCTGGAGTGCTGGAGTCGCAGCAGTTAATCGCCTTCCTGGCTGGGATTCTGGCGGCGAGTGTGGTTAATTTCATGCTTTCCACCTACCTGCTCTTCAGGGACAAGAGACAGGGAGCATAGACAGGAGAAACAGTGACTGCAGTAACTTATAAGAATCTCCATCTATGGGATGTTGTCAGCGATTCGATCACTGAAAACGCCGCCGTTACCGTCGAGGCTGGTGTGATCACCGCTATCTCAAACGGCGCAAGTGATAACGGTGATGCTGTGAAAGATATGGGGGGTGCGTTTGTGATACCCGGCCTTATTGACGCGCATATTCATCTCTGCCTTGATCCGGAAATCCGCAATCCGGATGACCAGGACAAGTTCTCGGATGCGGAGCTGCTGCAGCATATGCGTCAGCGTGTATTGGCGATGGCAAAGGTGGGAATTACCACAGCACGTGACCTTGGCGGTGGCAGGCATCTTGAACTCACTGTCCGGGACGAGGTTGCCGCAGGCGAAACACCGGGGTGCCGCCTGGTCTGTGCGGGTCAACCGATCACTTCGGTAGAGGGTCACTGTCACTTCTGGGGTGGTGAAGCGAGTAACACGGAAGAAGCGCTCGCCGTACTTGAACGCCAGGATGAGGCAGGTGTTGATCTCATCAAAATGATGGTGACAGGTGGCAACATGACACCGGGTTCGACCCCGGCTGATTCCCAGTTTGCAGACGAGACCGTAAAGGCGGTGGTTTCAGAAGCGGCGAAGCGACACTACCGTGTCGCCGCACACTGCCATGGCAGTGATGGCATTCGGCAGGCGGCCGAAGCGCCGGTAACCACGGTAGAACACTGCTCATGGGTCGGGAAAAAGGAAGGCTGGGGCAAGGCGTTCGATGAGACAACAGTGGCGACACTGGCGGCAAACAATGTCTGGGTTTCTCCGACGATCAGCTCAGGCTGGCAACGTTTTACCAGCAGGCCGGACTTCCTTGAGATGGTGCAGGCGAACTACGAGAAAATGAAAGCAGCGGGGGTGCGGCTCATCGCCTCAACCGATGCGGGTATTCCCAATGTCCGGCATACCGATTTACCAAGGGCTTTGCCTGTGTTCGCAAAATTCGCAGGTCTTTCATCCGCGGAGGTGCTGCGTTCTGCAACCGCAGACTGTGCTGATGCCCTGGGGCTTGGAGAAGTCACCGGTCAGCTCAGGGAAGGTTATGCGGCTGACTTTATCTGCTTCGCTGCGAACCCGCTGGACGATCTTGAAGTCCTCGCATCACCTCAACTGGTGGTGGCAGCTGGCCGGGAAATGCAGCCCTGAGGAGCTGCTGGTCCGGCTTCTTCGTACCAGACAGATACCACGTAGCCGGGCTGGCCCGTGTCACTGTTATCAGTGATATAGGCGGACTGCTCGACAAACTTTATTGAGATACTGTCGCCCATCTCCTCAAGCCACTCGTTGATCTCGACTTCACTTTCGTGAACCTGTGATACTCGCTGGCGAAATATTCTTACTTTCATATTCGTTCCAAGAAGCGATCTCTTGCGTCCCAGACTTTGTCCGATATACAGACGCTTCGCAAGCGTGTGTTGACACCCATATGGGGCGCCTGTAGTTTCGCGTTCAGCAATAACGGACGTACACAGCAACAACGTCAACAACATCAACAACAAGGGAACAGGGACATGGAAAACCTATTCGACCTGACAGGAAAGGTTGCGATCGTAACCGGATCAACCAAGGGCATCGGCCGATCAATCGCGGAGCAGCTGGCCAACCATGGCGCGGACGTGGTGGTTTCATCACGTAAGGAAGACGCCTGTGCTGAGGTTGCGGACGCGATCAATGCTGACCTTGAAGGCAGGGCCGGCAGTGCGACGCCGATCGCATGTCATATTGGTTACAAGGAACAGCTGCAGATGCTTGTGGACGAGACCCGAAACAAGCTTGGCAAGATCGACATACTGGTCTGTAACGCCGCGGTGAATCCTTTCTACGGTTCCATGCTGGATATTCCGGATTCAGCTTTTGAGAAAATCATGGACTCCAACATCAAGTCCAACCACTGGCTCAGCCAGATGGTACTGCCGGAGATGGTGGAGCGAAAAGATGGCGTGGTGTTGATCGTGTCATCGGTGGGCGGCCTCAACGGCAGTGCCGTGCTTGGTACCTATGGTGTCTCCAAGGCAGCTGACATGGCACTCGCCAGGAATATCGCCAACGAATTTGGGCCACATAACATCCGCGCGAATGCGATTGCACCCGGCCTGATACGCACCGACTTTGCGCGTGCGCTTTGGGAGAACCCGGAAACGCTCGCCAACACAACGGCAAATGCCAGTCTGCGCCGGATAGGTGAGCCGGAAGAGATTGCGGGCCTCGCTGTGTTCCTCGCCTCGCGAGCGGGCAGCTTCATGACGGGCCAGACAGTGGTTGTAGACGGTGGCCGCTAGGCAACTCAACACAACCTTAACCTGATTGGCCCGGGCCGGGCGACTGTTGGTCGGATATCTACTTATCCACATCAAAAACCCGGCCTAAGCTGTTGGTCTTACTAGAAACTTTTATTACAACTCGTTAATCTTGGGTTTTCTGTGCAAAGTGATCCTTTGGAACAGGGTTTATTGTTGGAAAGGTGGTAAGAGGCGGTAATAAGCGCGGTGGATAGAAGGGATTTCCTGAAAATATTCTCGATTGGCACTGTGGCAGCGATGTCAGGGCAGCTGGTCTGGTCACCTGGTCGCGGTACAAGCCCGGGACTGGAGAGCGTGGCGTTCGAAGATATCGACGTCTCGATGACCGAGCTGGCCCGGTCCATGGAACTGATGAGCACCCCAGCGCCATCAGTTAATGACTACCTGCGCTCCTTTGGTGAAATGGAAGAGGTTGACCTCGCGCAGATGGTTGCCGACGTCAACGCGCCCATCATGGCGACAACCAGTTCACCGAACCTCGGTCAGTACCTGCGCAAGATGTCTAACTTTGAGAAGTCTCACAGTGGTGACATTTTCCTGCAGCGTTCCCGTTACAACACGCTCATCTCAACCTTCAAGCGCCTTGATCGCGTGCAGAACCTTGTTGGTCACGGCAACTTCAACGTCATCAGCTTTGATGAGATGCTCAAGCAGAGCAAACGTTATTCCTCAGTGGGTGAGTTCAGTCGTGATGAAACCGAGTTTCTCGAAGAGCTGTTTGCAGTGAACGCAAGCCGCTACGGTTTCTTCGGTGAAAAAGTGATCACTGAATTGACCCAGTCGATACCCACACGAGAGCGAAGCAAAGTGGGCAGGACAGGACACTACCTGTACAAGGGTGATTCAGAAGCCCTGTACAAGAAGCTCAAGAAAGATGTGGGCGAGAGTATCGTCCTGACGTCCGGTATCCGCAGTATCGTTAAACAGAGCCATCTGTTCCTCGCTAAGACCATCCAGTCGAAAGGGAACCTGTCCATGGCGTCACGCAGCCTTGCACCTCCCGGTCACTCCTATCACGGTATCGGTGACTTTGATGTCGGCAAGGTCGGGTTTGGACGAAAGAACTTTACCGAGGCTTTTGCGAAAACAGATGAGTTCAAGCGACTGGTTGACCTGGGTTATGTGGATATCCGCTACCATCGCAACAACATGCTCGGGGTACGTTACGAACCCTGGCATATCAAAGTGGTCTAGCCCTCTAGAAATTCGTCTAGAAAGTCCTCTAGAAAAGTCCTCTAGAAAGTCGTCTAGGCAGATCCGAACCCCGCGCTCATCGCACTGATGAGCAATCCCGCAAGCAACAGCATCGTCACTATGAGTGCCGCTAAAGCAGCAATGCGCGCACCACTGGTACCCCAGTCCAGATCCTGGCGGCGGTAACGACAGAAACGCAGGCGCGCCTGGCTTTCGGCTGACAGGTTTTTCTCAAAGCTCGAGCGTGAAGATGCAAGATCCAGGGCATTCATGCTGAGCAGAACGAGACACCAGCCGGCGAAAATCTCATCAATCCATGACGGTGAGTCCAGCAGGGCAACGATGGCAATGGCCGCTGCGCCGAGCGATGCCTGGCCAAAATCATACAGACGAACCATCAAGGGTAGCTGATGGATGCGTTCATCATCGATAAAGGCGCGAAACACCAGGGCAGGGTAGTAGTGCAACGTGACAATGACGAGTGCAAAGGCGAGGAAGCTTAAAGATTCCTCCACGGCAAGCCGGGTCGCCTCATCCAGGTCATAAAAAGAACTCATGACGGTCATGGCGAGCATCAGGACAAAACCTGCAAGTCCGCAGGCCAGCGCCAGGCCAAACACCCAGGTGCTTTCACTTGGCCGTTGCAAGATGCCGGCGATGGCAATATCTCCGGTCGCCGCAATGCCCCCCAGCAGGATCAAAGCCAGTGCCAGGTTGTAGTAGCTGAGTGGTGGCTGCCAGCTCTGTAATGCGATCTGCTCAAAGGTGTTGTAGATAAGAAAAATAGCGGCAAGACCAACAAGAACCAGCGGCAGCCAGCCACTGCGATCTGGCCTTGATGTCCAGTCGATATCATCGGCCAGCTTCGCCGCTGCGCTGAGGCTGAGACCGGTAGCGGCAGCCAGGTCAAAGGTTCCAACGATGGGCGAGACCTGCGCGCGGTAGTCAACGATGTACTCGGCGCGTTTTGGACCGATGCCATGGAGCGCCTGTAACTCTTCGCTGGTTGCCTCGTTGATGCGAATCACGGAAGATATCTGCGGTGGGTGTCGAACATCACGATGCATACTATACATTAGGCATTGCTGGCGATCTGCGCAAACGCAGGCCGGTTAAGAGTTACGCGGAGGGGCGAGTGGACGAATTGAAATTATCTACACGGGTTTTACTGGTCAGTGCAGTGGTACTGCTGATTGTGCTGATCACGGGGCCGTTCGGTTACAAGTTTGGTGTGGTGCCTTTGTTGCCATCCCTCGCAAGCCTTCTGCTTGCTGTTGCCGGTGGCGCGCTGGTCATCCTGGTGGGCATCTTTTACCTGGTCGGCGCAATCCGTTCTGGTTCTGGCTCAGATAGAAACGTATTGGCGGCGACGATGATCCTGTCGGCGTTGCCCATCGTGATTATGGTGCCGCAGATTCTTGCTGCGCAGGCCGTACCGCCGATACATGACATCACAACCGATCTCGATAACCCACCGGCGTTTGTGCAACTGCTGACAGCACGTGAGGCTGCACCCAATGGTGCGGAGTATGGTGCCTCAGAAGCGTGGCCGGCAGATAAGTTGCGCGAGGCACAGACCGGTGCCTACCCGGACATTCAGCCGATCAACTCTTCCCTCGATAAGGCGGGAGCAGTATCCCGCGCTGAACAGGTGCTGACGGAAATGGGCCTGGAGATTGCTGGTGTTGATGCCGCTGCCGGACTGGTTGAGGCGACGGCTACAACCTTCTGGTTTGGCTTTAAGGACGACATGGTTGTGCGTGTGATGGAAACCGCAGAAGGCAGCCGGATCGATATCCGCTCGATGTCACGTGTTGGTCAAAGTGACGTTGGTGCTAACGCCGCACGAATTGCTGACTTTATCAGCAGGTTCTGACGTTCAACCGGATAGCTTGGCGGTAACGAGCTCGTTCACCTGTTGCGGATTGGCTTTACCGCCAGTCTCTTTCATCACCTGGCCAACGAAGAAGCCAAGTACCTTGGTCTTGCCAGCCCGGAACTGTTCAACCTGTTTCGGGTTGTTGGCGATGATTTCATCAACGATCGGCTCGATGCTGCCGGTGTCGGTTACCTGCTTCAGTCCCTCGGCCTCGATATAAGCATCAACGTCGGTAGCGTCTCCGCTCCACAAGGCGGTGAACACGTTCTTCGCTATTTTCCCGGAGATTGTTTCATCCTTGATCCGTGCCAGGAGGGTACCCAGTGTGTCGGCGCTGATCGGTGAGTCGGCCAGATCAAGGCTGTCCCGGTTCAGGCTACCCAGCAGGTCACCTTTCACCCAGTTAGCGGCAAGTTTCATATCACCGCAGCTTTTACCGGCGGCCTCGAAATATGTGGACAGTCCAAGGCTCGACGACAGCAGGGTTGCGTCAGCAGTGGAAAGCTCGAACTCGGTTTCAAAACGCTGCTTCTTCTCAGCAGGCAGTTCAGGCATAGCATCCCTGATGGCGCTGATGTATGCCTCGTCGATGACAACCGGCAACAGGTCGGGCTCAGGGAAATAGCGATAGTCCGTCGCCGTCTCCTTGCTGCGCATTGGCCTCGTTTCGTCCTTGTCAGGATCGTACAGGCGCGTTTCCTGGGCGACACGACCACCGGACTCAAGAATGTCGATCTGTCGATCGATTTCAAATTCGATAGCACGCTGCAGAAACCGGAATGAGTTGACGTTTTTGGTTTCGGTGCGGGTGCCGTACTCGGTATCACCACGGCGACGAATCGAAACGTTCGCGTCACACCTGAGTGAACCCTGCGACATATCACCGTCTGAAACAGACAGGTAGGTGACCAGTTGATGAATCGTTCTTGCGTAGGCAACCGCTTCCTCGGGGCTTCGCATATCAGGCTCTGAAACAATCTCAAGCAACGGTGTACCGGCCCTGTTCAGGTCGATACCGGTCATGCCATGGAAATCTTCGTGCAGTGACTTACCGGCATCTTCTTCAAGGTGGGCTCGCGTCACAGCAATAGTTTTGCTGCTGCCGTCAGCCAGCGTGATGTCGACGCTGCCGCCGAGGACTATCGGCGCGTCCATCTGGGTGATCTGGTAACCCTTGGGCAGGTCCGGGTAAAAGTAGTTCTTCCGGTCAAAAACCGAGCGTTGTGTAATGTCAGCTCCGATACCGAGGCCAAACGCGACCGCCTTTGGATAGACCGCCTCGTTAACCACAGGCAGGACGCCTGGTAGTCCGAGATCTACCGCGCTGGCCTGCGTGTTCGGCTCCGCGCCGAACGCGGTACTCGCACCTGAAAAGATTTTTGACTGTGTTGAAAGCTGGACATGAATCTCCAGACCAATCACCACTTCCCAGTCATTCAACCCACTCATGATGATGCTCCCGGCGTATGCCTGTGCCAGTCTGTCGTAAGTTGCAGCTGATGTGCCGCACTCAGCAGACGAGCCTCGCTGAAATAGTTGCCGATCAACTGTACACCGACCGGCAGGCCATCATGCAGACCGGCGGGAAGTGACAGTGCTGGCAGGCCGGCCAGATTGACGGGGATCGTGAAAATGTCTTCCTGGTACATGGCCTGTGCGTCGTCGGTTTTCTCACCGAGCCGAAACGCCACGTTTGGTGTTGTAGGTGCGAGAATAAGATCGACCGCCGCAAACGTATTGAGAAAGTCATTCTTGATCAGGCGACGGATCTGTTGTGCCTTGCGGTAGTACGCATCGTAATAGCCGGCAGACAGGGCAAACGCCCCGACCATGATCCTGTTTTTCACTTCCTGGCCAAAGCCCTCTGTGCGTGATCGTTTGTAGAGGTCTTCAATATTTTCAGGGTTGCTGCAGCGGTGCCCGAAGCGCACGCCATCAAACCTTGAAAGGTTTGCGCTGCATTCTGCTGGTGCGATGATGTAATAGCTTGGTATTGCAAGGTGCGCATGCGGCAGACTGACTTCCACGGCGACTGCGCCCTGGGCTTCTAGCTCTGCAGCAACAAGATCAAGTTTTTCCCTGATGGGTGCGGCCAGGTTCTCCTCGAAGGTTTCGCAGCGGCCAAAACGTAAACCTTCGAGTGGTGTGTTCAAGGCACCTGCGTAGTCTTCTGTTGCTGTGGTTGATGATGTGGAGTCTTTCGCATCGTGTCCGGCCATCACTTCCAGCATCAACGCACAGTCTTCTGCGCTCCTCGCCATGGGGCCAGCCTGGTCGAGGCTCGAGCCATAGGCGATCATGCCCCAACGGCTGACTCGCCCATAGGTAGGTTTCATGCCGGTGATACCGCAGAATGCAGCGGGCTGACGGATACTGCCACCTGTGTCTGTACCGGTCGCTGCGCTGCATAAACCTGCAGCGACGGCGGCGGCTGAGCCGCCAGATGAACCCCCCGGAACGCGTGCTTCATCCCACGGGTTTTTTACACTGCCGTAGTAGCTCGATTCGTTTGATGAGCCCATGGCGAACTCGTCCATGTTGGTCTTGCCAAGCACAATTGCGCCTGCCGCATTAATGCGTTCAACAACGGTAGCGTCGTAAGGCGCCACAAAGTTGTCGAGCATCTTTGAACCGGCGGAAGTCCTGGTGCCGGACTGACAGAAGATATCCTTGTGCGCAATCGGTAGACCAGCTAGCTTGCCTGCGTTGACGTCACAGGACTTTGCCGCGTCGAGTGCGGTATCAGCCAGTACGGTGATGTAGCTGTTGAGGTGCGCGTTGGCCTCGATGGCGGCAAGGTACGCTTCGGTCAGTTCCAGCGGTGAATACTCACCGGCGATAAGGTCACGTTTCTGTTCGCTGAGTGTTTTGTGAAGCAGTGTTTTGTGGAGCATGGTGTTACTCGACCACTCGTGGGACAAGATAGAGTCCTTTCTCTGTTTCGGGTGCGATGGACTGGAACAGTTCGCGCTGGTTCGTCTCGGTAACCTTGTCTGCACGCAGCACCTGGGTTGCATCGAGCGGGTTGGCAACGGGCTCAACGTCGGCGGTATCAACCGCCTGCATTTCCTCTGCCAGGGTCAGGATATTCTGCATCCCGTCCCGCAAGCTGCCGAGTTCGGTTGCTGGTACTTCCAGCTGTGCGAGTTCGGCCACGTTTTTGACGACTTCATCGGTGACTTCCACAGATTTCTCCCTTAACTCTGTACCTTTTCAGGCAGGATTTGTCCCCGCCCTGATTGGGCGTTGCATGCTAATGAGGTTTATTAAAATACGCAAACTTTTCAGTAATTTACGCCATTCGGATGTCCGCCAGGCGCAAGAATTGTTGCGGCGCATCAGCAAGTGGGACAAAAACACACCCTCCTACCTATTTCCATTATCCCAAGGTGTATAAAACCCACTGCAAATGATAGAGTTACGCAAGTTTTTGAATCTAAAAGATAAGGTAGAGATGACCCGTCGGGATGACACATTCCAGTCACCGCGAACCCGACACTTGTGGGTCACTCATTTTGCAGTTCTGCACGCACCCATGATTGGGCCGCAGACGCCACAAACGGGCTGGCAGGCACCTCAGCACGCCCCCGCGGTACAAGGTTTACTAGATGTTTAAGCGACTCCGAGGCATGTTTTCCAATGATCTGTCGATTGATCTTGGAACGGCCAACACCCTCATTTATGTTCGTGAGCAGGGAATCGTGCTCAACGAACCTTCAGTAGTAGCAATCCGAAACAACAACAACCAGAAAAATGTTGCCGCGGTAGGCATTGATGCCAAACGCATGCTGGGAAGAACCCCGGGCAACATTACTGCCATTCGTCCGCTTAAGGACGGGGTGATTGCGGACTTCCAGGTCACTGAAAGAATGCTCCAGCACTTCATTAAGAAAGTGCATGAAAACAGTTTTATCAGACCGAGCCCGCGCGTACTGGTCTGCGTTCCCTGTCAGTCAACTGAAGTGGAACGCCGCGCCATCAGGGAATCGGTAGTCAGTGCAGGTGCACGAGACGTCAGGCTGATTGAAGAGCCTATGGCTGCGGCTATTGGCGCAGGCCTGCCGGTTCATGAAGCCGTCGGTACCATGGTAGTTGATATCGGTGGTGGTACCACTGAGATTGCAGTGATATCACTCAATGGCGTTGTGTATGCACAGTCCGTCAGGGTCGGTGGCGACCGTTTTGACGAATCCATCACCACCTATGTCCGAAGAACCCAGGGCAGCCTGATCGGTGATGCGACGGCAGAAAGAATTAAACAGGAAATTGGTATGGCATTCCCGTGTAACGAAGTGCGGGAGATTGATGTTAGAGGTCGAAACCTTGCTGAAGGTGTCCCGCGCAGCTTTACGCTGAACAGCAACGAGATACTTGAAGCACTCCAGGAACCCCTGTCCGTGATCGTGCAGGCTGTGAAGGGGGCGCTCGAACAGACGCCACCGGAACTGGCATCCGATATCGCGGAGAGCGGGCTGGTGCTGACGGGTGGAGGATCACTGCTGCGCGAGCTTGATCGCCTTTTATCGAGCGAAACCGGCTTGCCGGTAATTGTTGCAGAGGATCCGCTCACCTGTGTTGCACGCGGCGGCGGCAGGGCACTTGAGTTGATGGACGACCGTGTTGATAGTGATCTGTTATCGATCCAGTAGGTAATCATCTCCATAAGACAGCTCGCCATATCGATTTGGTAGTGGAAACGAAAACCTGGCTTTCAATACAGGTTTTTGCAGGTGTTAACCTGAACCAGGAAGCTTCAGATCAAATCGTTATTTCTTGAAGAAACCACTCTCGGCTACAAACTGGCAGGTTTGGGGCTGCTTTCGGTCGCGCTGATGTTCGTGGACCACCTGACCGACTACCTTGATACCCCACGGTCCGCCCTGACGCTTCTCGTCAGTCCGGTTGTTGTTGTTGCTGATCTACCAAAAAGAAGTGCAGATGGCGTGTCGGAAATGTTCAGCACCCGCGACGACCTGCGTGCCCGAATAACCGACCTTGAAAACGAACTGATCCTCCTGCGTGTCAAAACCGAAAAAATGGCGGCGCTCACAGCGGAGAATAACCGCCTGCGAGATCTGCTGGGTTCCGCCGCAAAACTGCAGGACAACGTGCTTGTTGCGGAGCTGATCGGCGTTAACCCTGATCCGGAAGAACAGGAAGTTGTCATCGACAAGGGCGAGCGGGACGGGGTGTTCGTGGGCCAGCCTGTCATTGATGCACAGGGGCTCATGGGACAGGTTGTGGAGGTGTCGCTCTACAACGCGAGGGTACTCCTGATCAGCGACACGACGCATTCAGTTCCCGTACAGGTGATGCGCAGTAACTTAAGACTGATAGCACAGGGCACCGGCATCAATCGGCACCTGGAACTGCTGCACGTGAACTCCACTGCGGATATCAAGGTGGGTGATCAGTTACTGTCCTCCGGCCTTGGAAACCGCTTCCCGGTTGGATACCCGGTTGGTGTAGTAAACCGGGTGGAATATGAACCCGGTAAACCTTTTGCGTTTGTGACTGCAGAGCCCAGTGCGCGACTCGACCGGAGTCGTCATGTGCTGCTGGTCTTCAGTGAAGACAAGGCGCAGGAGGCGTCACTCTTATCAGGAATGGGCGATGCAAGCAGTGGTTGATACGAGGGCCAACGGGCTGTTCGTCATCGCGGTTACGGTGCTGCTCGGTATGGTGCTGGCGGTTATCCCAGTGCCGGAAGCTGCACCTGCCGAACTGGGTTACCTGCGGCCGGACTGGGTAGCGATGGTGCTGATCTACTGGGTTATTGCCCTGCCGCATCGTATCGGTATTGTCACCGCCTGGCTTATCGGCCTTGCGATGGATGTTTTGCTGGGCAGCCTGATCGGTCAGCATGCACTGGCGCTGGTGATCATCGCCTATATCGCTGCGAACCTTTACCAGCGTCTGCGCATGTTCAGCGTGTGGCAGCAGGCCCTGATTGTGTTTGCCATTCTAGGCCTCAACCAGCTTGTTAACTTCTGGGTAGAGAGTATTGCTGGTCTGTCCGACTGGAGTATGTGGTACCTGTTTCCTGCCTTGTCCGGGGCGCTGCTCTGGCCCTGGGTTTTCCTGATGCTGCGCTTTTTGCGCCGCCGTTTCGATGTCAGATAGGGCGCCTGTAATGCAACTTGTTCTCGCAAGCAGTTCACCACGCCGGGTCAGCCTGATGCAGGATCTCGGTTTTGAGTTCACCCAGGTGAAACCCGATATTGACGAGTCGGTAGTGCCGGGAGAGCTGCCCGTCGA
Organism: Pseudomonadales bacterium; assembly: GCA_963921285.3. Taxonomy (GTDB): domain Bacteria; phylum Pseudomonadota; class Gammaproteobacteria; order Pseudomonadales; family Azotimanducaceae; genus UBA9659. The sequence goes on along the minus strand of CAWUFD020000015.1, from coordinate 866,097 downwards.
CTATGTCGGCCGTCTTGCCGAAGAGAAGGCGCTGATGGGGTTGAGCCTTGCGGGCGTACAGGAACCGCTGGTCGTCGCGGCCGATACTATCGTTGTGATTGATGGGAACATCCTCGGCAAACCGACATCAAAAGACCATGGGATGCAGATGCTCCGAACACTCTCCGGGCGCGAGCATGAAGTACTGACCGGCCTCTGTGTGACCGGCGGGGGCGAAACAGAGACGGAGGTCGTTTCAAGCAGGGTCCGTTTTCGGGACCTTTCACCTGGCGAGATAGAACAATACTGGGACAGCGGAGAGCCGAGCGATAAAGCAGGCGCGTACGGCATCCAGGGGCTTGGCAGCATTTTTATTGAGAGCATCGCCGGCAGCTATACCAATGTGGTGGGTCTGCCGCTGTCTCATCTTCACCTCATGCTCCGCCGACACGGCGTGAACTGCCTGGCGGGCAATAAAGCAGGTGTTGGGGCAGGTGATGAGAAAGTTTCAGAAGAAGTTAAGGACAGTCGTTATGGCTGAGGAAATTTACATCAATGTGTCTGCCAACGAGACGCGTGTTGGTGTTATCGAACAGGGTTTGCTCCAGGAGGTTTTTATTGAGCGCACCGAAACCCGCAGCACCGTTGGCAATATGTACAAGGGCAAGGTGGTTCGGATACTGCCCGGTATGCAGAGCGCTTTCGTTGATATTGGCGAACAGCGCGCAGCGTTTATGCACATTACAGACCTGATCGACGGGCATGAAGTGTTTGAGAAGGATCCCGAGTACGAGTACCCGCAGATTACCGAGATGTTGCACGACGGCCAGGAATTGCTTGTACAGACCACAAAGGAACCGATCGGCACAAAGGGCGCAAGAATCACAACCAATATGTCACTTGCTTCGCGATACCTGGTTTACCTTCCTGGCAGCTCGCATATCGGTATCTCACAGAAGATTGAAGACGAAGAAGAACGCGACAGGTTGAAAAATGTATTGCTGGACCTGCAGGCAACCGGCGAGGGGTTCATCGTTCGCACCGCTGCCGAGAACGCATCTGCAGAAGAGATCACTCGTGATGCGGGTTACCTGCGTGATAAGTGGATAGACGTGGAGGCCCGGTCCCGCGATGCGAGGAGTCCTTCACTTGTGTACGAAGATCTGCCGCTTGCGTTGCGTGTGATGCGGGACATTATCAACGCAGGCACCACCAACATTCATACAGATGACCGGGCTACCTTTGATGCCATGTCGAGGTTCCTTGGAGACTACATTCCCGAAAAAACATCCTGCCTGCAGCTTGTTGAAGGCGAGGGTTGCCTGTTTGACACCTACCAGTTGGAAGACCAGATTGAGGCGGCACTCGATCGCAAGGTGATGTTGAAATCAGGCGGTTACCTGATTGTCGACCAGACCGAGGCGATGACCACGATTGACGTTAACACCGGGGCGTTTGTCGGCAAAAAGGATCTTGAGGAGACGATATACCGCACGAACCTCGAGGCGGCAGCAGCTATACCAAGACAGCTGCGCCTCAGGAATATAGGTGGCATCGTCATTATCGACTTCATCGACATGATTGATGAAGAACACAAAAGACAGGTCCTGCGTACCCTGGAGAAAGGTCAGCAGAGCGACAGGATCAAGTGCAATATCACGCAGATTTCCGAGCTTGGCCTCGTTGAGATGACCCGCAAGCGTACCCATGGCAGCCTTCTGAAGATGATGTGTGAGCCGTGCAGTGTATGCAACGGCCGCGGCTTCCTTAAAACCGCGGAGTCTGTTTGCCTTGAGATCTTCAAGCAGATCCAGAAACGTGCCCACGAGATGAAAGGCAGGCAGTGCCTGATCATGGCATCGCAGACGGTGGTCGACCGACTGATCGACGAAGATGCTGACAACGTGCGCGAGCTGGCCAGCCTTGTGGGTACATCTATCAGCTACCAGGTAGAGCCCGGCTACACGCAGGAGCAATACGACATTGTCATGTCTGTCAGCCAGTCCATGCGAGCGCGCTGATGGTTAGAACCGCCCTGCCAAAAATAACTACCGGCATTGCCAAAAGCAGCTGGTGGATATTTATTGCAGCGGTGGTACTGACGGCGCTGGCACTTGCCGCGGGGCGTTACCTGGCATCCACGGTAGATGACAACCAGGAACAGATTGAAGCCTTCCTGCACGAAAACGGTTTCGAATACGTCCAGATCGGCAAGATCGAAAGCAACTTCCAGACTTTTGACCCGCGCTTTCACGTTGAGAACCTGCACTTTGATGTAGATGGCGAGGCGGTCCTTGAAGTCGATCAGCTACTGGTCAGGCTTGATTCTCTCAGCACGCTGATCCAGCAGACGCCCATCGTGGCTGAGGTCAGTGTCTCAGGTGTCAGGTTTGTGCTGGACCGCGTCGACGGGCAGACCTCAATTCGAGGTATGCCGCGCCGCGAAGGTTCCGTGAATCTTGACTACCTGCTCAACTCAATCCCCCATCTGCAGGTGGTGCGCCTCGACAATATCGATATTGATGTGTTCAACGAGGGAATACATCTCAAGCTGAAGTCCGCTGAAGGTGAACCCTGGTACGTGGTGGAAGAAGGTAACGGGGAAAAGCTGATTTCGCTGACCGCCATCCTGACCAGGCCGCTTCATGGCGGCGCGAGTGAAAGCAGCGAAGTGCACCTGATGGGCAGGTACCAGGGTGATGTTCGTGAAGCCGGCTTTAAAGCTGACCTTTTCCTGGATGTGCCACGGCTCGATCTTGAGAACGTATTCCCGAAATTGAACCAGGCGACAAGACTTGCCCATGCAGACATGAACGGCAGGCTCTGGGTCAGTATGGCGCCCGACGATGTGGACATCACCAGCCAGCTTGAACTGTCCGATGTGCGCCTCGGGGTGCCGCAGGGTGAAGTGAACCTGCTCTCAAAAGTAAGCGCGAGTGCACGCTACCATGGCGCTTCGCTGACCCATGGCAGCATGTTGATTCCTTCGCTGGCACTACAGGCCGGTGAAACCGAATTCCGCCTGGAAGACCTGACGGTTGCCCTTGGCGAGACTGGCGGTAAGGCCGGTTATGCCGGCAGGCTGGCAGAGCTTGATGTGACTGCGGTGATGGCAATGTTGTCGGAACTCGCAGACAGTGGCGTGATCAGTGAAAGACTCAGTAATGCGCTCAACGCTGTAAATCCACGCGGCCGACTTGTTGATATCGGCGTGCAGGGCGAATTCGGGTCGAGTGATGTGAGGGTCACAAGTCGTGTTGCCAGTGTTTCCATGGATGCCTACCTGGGTGTACCCGCTATCAGCGACATAAACGGGTTCCTGTCTGTATCACCGCGGCGTGGGTTCATCGATATCCATAACGATGAGTTCAGCATGAACTTTGCCAACATGTTTTCTGAGGCGTGGCCGTTTTCATCAGCGAGAGGTCGGGTTGGTTACGATGTACGTGCCGACAAACTGGTTGTGCACAGTGGGTTGATTGAGCTGATTGACGGAGATCTCAGTGCGTATGGCAAGGTCTCGCTGAGCCTGCCGCCGGAGCAGGCATTGCAGACCTGGGGGCTTACCATTGGCATCCGTGATGCGGACCTGCTGGATGCTTCTCGCTACCTGCCAAACACTTTGAACGAGGATCTGACTCGCTGGCTGGACAACGCGATTGGTGGTGGCACCGGCGTTGAATCTGGCCTGCTCTTCCATGGCGCGCTGTTCAGGGGGTCACCTGCCGTACGCAAGACCCACAGTACCTACTTCAAGGTAGAGGACGCCACCATGAACTACCACGAAGACTGGCCGGTCATCACGGACCTCGCTGCGACGGTGCATGTTGCGAGTCACGAGGTGACATCCCGTGGAGGCACGGGGCGGGTGTTTGATACGGACGTTGCCGATATCGAAGTGGTAGTGCCGGTGCCGCCAGCGGGTGTCGACACCGTACTCGTCAATGCCGAGGCCAGCGGTGATATGTCCGATGCCATCAGGACCCTGAATGAAACACCGCTTGCCGAGACCACCAGCAACATGGCCAGCTACTGGTCAGGCGAAGGCCCCGTAAGCGCAAGCCTGCAGCTTAACGTTGGTCTTGGCGAAAGACAGGATGAGGAGGTTGGTAGTGACGTCCGTCTTGGCTTCAATGGCGCCACGCTCGATATGGCAGATTTTGATCTTCGCACGGAACAACTGTCCGGGACTGCCCGCTATACAAATCTTGATGGTATCTCCTCCGAAGGATTCAAGGGGGTCATGTTTGGTGAAGAGATCAACGGCACCATTACAAGCCAGCTGTTTGGTTCTGGCGGCGAAATCGTGGTTAGTGTGAACGGCGCAATCAACGCCGTGGACCTTTACGGCTGGTCAGAGCAGATTCTCCTGACCAGGGCGGAGGGCAAAACCGGCTATTCAGCCAGTGTCCATGTACCGTTTGGCGGAGCGAAGGACCTGACCTGGGTTGAGGCGTCAACCGACCTTGTTGGCTTGACGCTGGAGCTACCTGCGCCACTCGCAAAGCCTGAAGCTGATACGGAGATGCTGTTCAGCTACACGCAGATATTTCTTGATGACGGCTATCGGGTCGACATGTCTGCAGACGACAATATTAAGGCGTCTCTCAAGATCGCAGATGGGATAGCTAAAGGCGGGCGCATTCACTTCGGTGAGACGCCGCTTGGGGTTGTAACCTACGACGCGATTCGAATGTCCGGCAGGATCGCCTATCTTGACTACGAAAGCTGGATGGATACGACGGATGCCCTTTCCGCGATTTCCGATGTGTCGCTTGAAAGTGAGATTAACCGGCACGTACATTCCCTTGATCTCATGATTGACGAGTTGTCGCTCTTTTCGCTGGAACTGGAAGACGCTAAAACACTGGTAACACGCGGTGATGATCACTGGCTTGCGAGTATCGACAACGAAACGATGCGCGGGGTCGTGCGTGTAGACGATGATGATCTCGCGCCGATAGATATCAATCTTGACTACCTGCGGTTTACTACCGAGGACGGTGACGGCGAGGATCCCTTCGGAGACACCGACCCGATCAGCTTTGACCCCATAGATTTCGCCACCAGGCAGCTCCTGCTGGATGAGGAAGATTACGGTGCGTGGTCCTTCAAATACCGGGTTGATGGGGAAGTGGCCGTGTTGTCCGAGGTTACTGCAGAGGCCCTGGGTGTTTCTGTGTTGCCGAGTTCAACCGCCACCTGGCAGATTGTTGAAGGTGAACACTACAGCCACTTTGAGGGCGACATTGAGATCTCTGACCTTGGCCACGCCTTGGAGCAGTTTGGTTTTGCGTCGAGCATAGAGGGTGAAGGCCTGAAGCTCGATGCTGATGTCAGCTGGCCCGGCTCACCGGCGATGGTAGATATCAACAACCTGAGAGGCCTGGTTAACCTGCACGAGGGGAAGGGAAAGTTTGTGCAGGCTGAAACAGGCGGCGCACTTAAACTGCTCGGTATATTCGATTTTGCGCAGCTCGCCCGGCGCTTTCGGCTGGACTTCTCTGATGTCGTCAGCAAGGGTTATGAGTTTAATGACATATCCGGTACGACGCGGCTTGATGCAGGTGCCATTGATGTCACAGAACCGATTGTTATTCTCAGTTCCTCCGGCAAATTCACTGTGGGTGGCAGCGTTGACCTGAACACCCGTGAGCTCGATAACGATATGGTCGTAACCCTGCCGGTTGGCAGGACGCTGCCCTGGTACGCGGCATACAGCGCAATAGCAACCGGGCCGCTCGCAGGTGCCGGTGTCATGATCGCGCAGCGCCTGTTTGAAGACCAGATCGACACCATGAGCAGTGCCAAGTATCACATCAGCGGCACCATAGAAGATCCGCTGATCGAGTTTGTCACCATCTTTGATGATTCGGTTCGCGGTGGCGAAAGTGAAGGCGCGGCGGAAGAGTCCGCTGAACCCCAGGGAGCACCCGAGGTAACCGAAGATCTCAGTGCCGTTTACCCGTGAGTAAAACAAAGATAGCGCTGGTTCAGCTGGTCAGCAGCAAACACGTTGACAAGAATCTTGAACGGGTTTCAGAACTTGTCGAGCGTGCAGCCGAAAGTCAGCCCGCGGCGATTTTCCTGCCGGAGAACTTCCCTGCGCTCGGCGCAGATGATCCTTACCTGGTCGGTGCCAACGAAGCCGGCCCGGATGGTGAGGTGCGCGGCATGATGTCCTCACTTGCACGAGAAACCGGCTGCTGGATATTTGCGGGAACAATGCCGACAGTCACCAGGCCTGATGGCAAAGCGGTTCCTGGTAAGCGGGTGCGTGCAGCGTCGTTTGTGTATGACGACACCGGCAGCGAAGTTGCCCGGTACGACAAGATTCATATGTTTGATGTCGACGTTGCTGACAGTCACAGGAACTACCGAGAGTCCGCAACATTTGAACCCGGAGAGGACGTTGTACAGGTTGATACACCTTTTGGCTGTGTGGGTCTCACCGTTTGTTATGACATCCGTTTTCCGGAAATTTACCGTCTGCATTTTGGCGCCGGGGCAACCATGCTGACCATTCCGTCGGCGTTTACCGTACCGACAGGAGAAGCTCACTTCAGGACGTTGATGCAGGCACGTGCGGTAGAGAACAGCGCCTTCACGATTGCTGCCTGCCAGGGCGGAGAACATGATTCGGGCAGGGTGACCTGGGGACATTCCATGGTGGTCGGGCCCTGGGGTGATGTCCTTGGTGAGCTGGATACAGGCGAGGGTATCCTGGAGGTGGCACTGGATTTTGATCGGCTCGAGGAGATCCGCCAGGAGATGCCGTTCCTCGCGCAGCGAAGGCTTTGAACCCGCTCGCTAACCGAGCGATTTCAGGTACTGGAACAGCTTCCTGAAGTCAGCCTGTGAAATACCTCGCTCACGTTCCTTGCGCGCATTCCGGATCAGTGCCCGCAAATGCTGGCGATCTGCGTCGGGGTGATTGGTGAAGACTTCCTGCATGACACTTTCGTCACCTTCGATCAGTGCTTCACGCCATTTCTCCAGCTGGTGAAAGCGCTGGTTATGCGCTGTCGAGCTGGCATCAAGCTGATCTAACATATCCCGCACCGGCGTCACATCGGTTCTGCTGAGCAGTTTGGCGATGTACTGCAGCTGGCGCTTGCGGGCATTACCCTTGGTGATCTGTCTCGCGGCAACAACGGCTGCCCTGATGTCATCATCCGGGACCCGCGCCAGGTGTGTATCTGACACATCAACCAGCTTAGCAGCCATGTCACGCAGGGCCGCCATGTCACGCTTAAGCTGTGACTTGCTGGGGCCTTGAAACTCTTCTTCGGGATCAATTTCAGACATGTGAATCAAGCATAAAACAGTGTGGCAAGACCGAGGAAAGACAGGAATCCCACCACGTCGGTGATTGTTGTCAGCACTACTGTACCCGCGATGGCGGGGTCGATGCCAATGGAGCGTAAAAACGAAGGCAGCAGGACACCGGATAACGCTGCGACAAAAAGGTTAATAACAAGCGCAGCGGCAATGATGACGCCGAGGGAATAGTCGTTGAAGAAGATCGATGCAGCCACCGCAACAACCATCGCCCACAACACACCGTTGATAACACCAACCGCCACTTCACGCCTGACGAGCCAGGAGAGGTTCGACTCAAACAGTTCGTCCTGCGCCATGTTGCGTATCACCAGGGTGAGTGTCTGGCTTCCTGCAACACCGCCCATTGAGGCGACAATTGGCATCAGCACCGCCAGCGCCACAACTTTTTCGATGGTGTCTTTAAAGAGATCAATGACGCCAGCTGCAATAAAAGCGGTAAGCAGGTTGGCACCCAGCCAGAAGGCCCTGGATCGGGCAGTGCGGAGGATTGGAGCAAAAGTATCGTCTTCAACCGTGAGACCCGCCATTTGCAACAACGACTGGTCAGCTTCTTCTATGATGACATCCACAACATCGTCGATGGTGATCCGGCCGAGCAGTTTGTTGTTGTCATCAATAACGGGGGCTGAAACCAGGTCGTAACGTTCAAACATGGCAGCTACATCATGTTCTGACATGTCTGCGGCAATCGTGTCCGTTTCCGTCACCATCATTTCCCTGACGGTCAGGTTCGGATCTGACACCAGCAGGGTTGAGAGCGGCAGGATGCCGATAAATTCATCGCGTGAGTTCACCACGAACACAACGTCGGTCATCGGCGGCAGTTCGGGATGCCTCCTCAGGTATCGCAGTACAACATCCAGGGTGACATTGGGTCGCACCGATATCGTGTCGGTGGCCATCATGCCACCCGCCGTATCCTCCTCATAAGAAAGCAGGTTTTCGACACGGGTGCGGTCCTGCTCATCCATTGCCTGCAGCACCTGTCGGGTCAACGCGTCCGGTAGCTGCTGCAGGACGTCTGTCATATCGTCATCAAACGGGATGGCCTCAATCACCCCGGCAATCTCCTCTGCCGACTTACCCTCGAGCAGTTCCGGGATAATCTCTTCATCCAGGTGCTGGATGATTTCGCTCTGTTCTTCCTCCTCAAACAGGTTCCAGAGGATGTCGCGTTCCGGCGCGGGTGAGGATTCAATGAGGTGCGCGAGATCCTCTGCCTTCAGTTCGTCCATGAGGTTGCGGATCTGGTGGTGCGTGCCGGACTCGACAAGCTCCTTCAGTTCAACAACAGATGGGGTGTCACTGATATTTTCGGAATCGGTCACTCTTCTTCGCCGAATTTGTCGTTGATGAGATTCTCAAGCGCCTGCATGGCGGCTTCCTCATCAGGGCCTTCGGTGGTGAGGGTGACGTCTGTTCCGCAGGCCGCCTGTAGCAGCATGACGGACATGATCTTCTTGCCGTCAGCGTCCCTGTCCTTGTTCTCGATTTTTATGGACGACGCAAACCCGGCAGCGGTTTTGACAAAAACGGAGGCTGCACGTGCATGCAGCCCCAACTTGTTCTGGATAGTGATGGTTCTGATTATCACGTTGCCGCCCGGTTCGATTCACTGGCGATCAACTCTCGATGACGAACCTGGACGTTACTGAAGATGTTCCTGAAATGGTTGTAGAGGCGCACACACATGTAAACCGAGCGGTGCTGCCCGCCTGTGCACCCCACTGCAACCGTCAGGTAGCTGCGGTTGTTGGCTTCAAAGCTGGGTAGCCAACGAATCAGGTAAGCCTCTATGTCCGCGTACATATCGGCGAATTCATCTTCGGCATTAAGGAACTGTTGCACCGGGGTATCAAGGCCGGTGAGATGACGGATTTCGGGTTTCCAGTGCGGGTTTGGCAGGCAGCGGACATCGAATACAAAATCCGCGTCCACAGGTACCCCTTTCTTGAATCCGAAGGATTGGAACTGCAGGGCGAATTCGTGGCTTTCGCGTGCGACTCGCGACTTCACCTGGTCACGCAGTTCGTGCAGGGTCAGTGATGTAGTGTCGATGTTAAGGCTGGCAAGCCCTGCAATCGGGTCCAGCATCTCTGCCTCTAGCTCGAGGGACTCACGCAGGTCTCGCTCCTGGTTGGACAGCGGGTGTTTGCGGCGTGTTTCGCTGAACCGCTTCACCAGGGTGGCACTGGCAGCATCTAGATAGATCACCGTGACGTCGACATCACCCTGGTTGATTTCATCAAAGACCTGCGGGAAGAGGGTGAGGTCGTCTGCAATGTTGCGTGCATCAATACTGACCGCCGCCTGCGAAATATGCTCGTCGTCGCGTAGCCTTTCGATCAGGGGTTGCAGCAGGGTTACCGGCAGGTTGTCGATACAGTAGTAACCCATATCCTCCAGTACATGCAGGGCCGTACTCTTTCCGGACCCCGAACGACCGCTGATGATGACAAGTGAGATCATTGTAGTAGCCCGTTACTGCTGGCCGGCTGCAGAGTCAGCAGATGGCAATGGAGATATTGCCGCTTCGAATAGCGCCTCGCTGTCGCGCGCCGCCAACAGGCTTGCCCGGTAGTCCTTTGAGCTGAACCGCTCTGCCAGCATGGCCAGGGTCTTGAGGTGCTCCGACTCTTCGTCTTCAGGTACCAGCAGAAAAAACAGGATACTAACCGGTTCGTCGTCGTACGCGGCAAAGTCGACAGCTTCATTCAGGACGAACAGGCCACCGATGATCGATTCACTGTTCCTGATGCGGCAATGAGGAATCGCCACACCTTCGCCAATCGCGGTTGTGCCCAGCTTTTCTCTTTCGATCAGTGCGCGGTAGACGGTGCCGATATCCAGGTGAGGCAAGGTTGAGACAATATGTTCAGAGGCGAGCTCAATGGCTCGCTTTTTACTGCTGGCAGCGAGGCCGCTGACCGTGCGTTCGGGAACGAGGATTGAAGTGATGTCCATCCGCGAAGCTGTAAATTGCAACGGTTGCAATTATACAGCCTGCGTGAGACTCCTTCTATTTTGTCTCCATATCCTGTCAGGGTTATGGAACGTTGGTCGGGAAAACTCCCGCCTGAGTTTTTTAAAGATTCTTAACGGGCGGCAGCGCGATGTTTGCGGCCCTGGTTTTTCTCCTTCTTCTTGATCAGCTGTCGATCAAGTTTGTCGGCCAGTAAATCGATGGCGGCGTAAAGGTCGTCATGTTCCGCATCGGCAAAGATCTCACCGCCGGATACATGGATGGTCGATTCTGCTTTTTGCCGCTGTTTTTCCACCGATAAAATGACGTTCATGTTAGTGATCCGATCGAAGTGGCGCTCCAGTCTTTCCAGTTTTGAGGCAACGTAGTTGCGCATGGAATCGGTGACTTCGATGTGGTGGCCGCTAACATTCACTTGCATAGGATCTCTCCGTTCTGTGGTTGGTTCACCCGCCCTTTTTCTGACGGGCACTAAGGACTATAGCACTCCTTATCTGAATATTTGATTGAATTTCAGTGGAAATGTTCCCTGCTTGACGCAAGTCAACAAGGATTAATAAATCGAATTAAATCAGTTGCTTACGTTCGTTGGAGGGCGGGATCATGAGGCCTTCGCGATACTTTGCGATGGTGCGCCGGGCGACATTGATATTCTGCTCTGCCAGCAGCTTTGCAATCTTGCTGTCAGACAGCGGTTTGCGCGGATTCTCCTCTGCCACCAGCTTCTTGATCAGTGCCCTGATCGCAGTAGACGAGACCTCACCGCCGGTGTGGGTGCTGACGTGGCTTGAGAAGAAATACTTCAGTTCATACATGCCGGACGGTGTCAGCATGTACTTCTGGGTGGTTACTCGTGAAATGGTGGATTCGTGCAGGTCGACGGCCTTGGCGATATCGTGCAGCACCAGCGGCTTCATGGCCTGCTCTCCATACTCCAGAAAGCCTCGCTGATACTCGACGATCTTGGTGGCAACGCGCAGCAGTGTGTCGTTTCGCTGTTGCAGGCTCTTCAGGAACCACTTTGCTTCCTGCAGGTGGTTACGTAGCTGGGTTGAGTCGTCACTGGTGTCACCGCGACGGATCAGTGATGCGTATTCCTGGTTAACACGTATGCGCGGCGTGCACTTGGGGTTCAGTTCCACCAGCCACTGGCCGTTTTTCTTGGCGACCAGTACGTCCGGCTCAACGTAGTCTGTGTTACCCGCCGCAATGTCTGCACCCGGCCTCGGGTTGAGAGACTGGATCAGCGTGATGACTTCCTTGAGCTGCGGCTCCTTGATCTTGAGTTTGCGTGCGAGCAGTGTGTAGTCACGGTTAGCGAGCTGGCCAATGTAGTTGTTGACCACCTCCAGCGCATGTTCTTTGCCCGGTGTCGTATCCGGCAGTTCTCGCAACTGTATGGCGAGGCATTCCTGCAGTGAGCGCGAAGCAACACCAACAGGGTCGAGGTGTTGAATCAGGTTTAAGACTGCCTCCACTTCCTCTATCTCAAGCTCCCACTCCGCGGGCGCGGACTGCAGGATGTCCTCCGTTTCCAGTTCGAGCACACCGTCGGGATTGAGGCCGTCGATGATTGCAAGCGCAATAAAGAGATCCTGCTCGGTCAGGTTGAGCAGGGAAATCTGGTCCTGCAGGTGAGACTGAATGGACGCATCCTCGGCATTACGTGTTTCAAGATAGTTCTCATCACCGCCATCCATCGGGGCAGATGAACTGGCAGGCGTGAAGTCATCAAAGACGTCTTCCCAGGCGCTGTCGACGGGGAGTTCATCACCAATGGATTCTTCGGCCACCTGCTGGCTGGTGTCAGCAACCGTATCGCCATCAATCTCGGGCACACTGCCGAGGTTTTCGTCCACGTATTCCTGGATATCCGGCGCTTCACTTGAATCAGGATCCATCGACAGCAGTTCGTCGGCGATGGATTCGGTTATCTCGTCGCCGCCATCCTCCGGGGTGTCTCGATTTTCCGTATCCGGCTGTGCGATATCTTCTTCGGTTGAATACTCGTCAGCCTCAGGATCGATTTCTTCCAGCATGAAGTTGGAGTCCAGCGCCTGCTGGATTTCAAGTTCAAGGTCCAGGGTCGATAGCTGCAGCAGGCGGATTGCCTGTTGCAGTTGTGGGGTCATGCGAAGCTGCTGACCCATCCTGAGTGTTAGTGCTGGTTTCAATGCCATGCACTAATCATACCAGTCGTACACGGCAGGCTACATCTTGAAGTTCTGGCCGAGATATACCTGCTTGACCTGGTCGTCCTCGAGAATCACCTCCGGTTCGCCCTCAGAGATGATCTGGCCCTCGTTCACAATGTAGGCTTTTTCGCAGATATCCAGTGTTTCGCGGACATTGTGGTCTGTGATGAGCACGCCGATTCCCCTTGCGGAAAGCTGGGCAACAATATCCTTGATATCTGTCACTGATATCGGATCAACACCGGCAAAGGGTTCATCGAGCAGGATAAACATTGGCTCGGTGGCAAGGGCACGTGCAATCTCAACCCGCCGTCGCTCACCGCCGGAAAGCGACATGCCGAGGGAGTCTTCAATGTGGGTGATCCTGAATTCACTGAGGAGCGCATCTGCCTGTTCGGCCTGCTGTGCTGATGAAAGATCCTGGCGGGTCTCAAGAATAGCAAGAAGGTTCTCGCGTACCGTCAGCTTCCTGAACACCGATGCTTCCTGCGGCAGGTAGCCGATGCCGCTGCGTGCACGTTCGTGTACTGCCTTGCCGGTGAGATCTACATCATCAAGCAGCACACGGCCTTCGTGCCGCGTGATCGACCCCACGATCATGTAAAAGCAGGTAGTTTTGCCAGCACCGTTTGGTCCGAGCAGGCCGACAACCTGACCGCTCTCTACATTGAGTGATACATTCCTGACCACCTGGTGGCCACGGTAACTTTTGGCAAGATTAAGCGCCTTCAGGACTGGCATTTGATGCGATCAGTTCTGGCTTTTCTTTGGCGTGATGGTCATGTTGACCCGATCGCCAGGGTTGGAACCTGCGCTGAGATTCACAATCCCTCGCGCTACATCGTAGTAGAGCAGTTCACCTGTAAAGACGTCTTCAATCTGTTGCAGGCGTGCGTTACCGGCAAGGTGCAGGCGATCCTCCTGGACAAGGTAGGTAATCTTGCGCGCATTTGCGTACACCATGTCTGCATCAGCATTGGTCTGTTGCTCGTAGTGGGCCAGTTCACTCGAATCACGATCGGTCTTTGCGATGATCTGGATGACGGCTTCATCCCTCGTGAAAATCTCCACCTCATCAGCGGTGACAAGCAGGGTGCCCTGGCGAATCACAACGTTACCCCGGTACGTGGATGTACCGGCGTTATCGTTCACCATGGCCGCGTCCGCCTGGATGCGGATGGGCTGGTCGCGATCTGAATCAAGCGCATATGCGTTAACCCATGCTGCTGCGATCAGGATGACAAGATAAAGACGTTTCATGACTAGGGTAGTTTAACGTAGCGCTTCACATCCGAGAAACGATTAACCGTCTGCTATGCCAGGCAAAAAGATAGTTGTTACACGATCCGTCTCGTCCGAGAAAAATACAAATTTGCCCGTATCAAGAAACGCCCGCATGCCGGCCGCGGTGGTTCGACCTGTCTGGTTATCGATATATACCTTCTGATCAGTTTCAGCGTACTCACGGTCAGGGTAAACCGTAAGGCTGTTGGTCTGGATGTTGATGAACTTGCCTGCGACACCGGAACGGGCGGCGAGGACGTTATCCCAGAGTTCGACGATCTGTTCCCGGTAGGCGGTTGGGGGCAGGATCCTGCCCTCATTAGCGGTGATCTCCCAGGGTGAGTCGCCAGCGGTGTCCTCAAGTGAAACTTTCGGCGAGAACATCGTGGTCAGGTCGGTGAGCGGGAAATGCGTAAACCGGCTGGCCTGGATCTGGTGCTGCAATTGGCCGGTCTCATCAAACTGGTTGATGGAAGCATTCAGCATGTATAGGTCAGGTTCATTCTTGGCCGGTGACCTCGCTGGCGCTTCGGTACGTTCAAGCACCCAGTCGATCGACAGGGCAAATGCCAGCACAAGGCAACTGAGTACTACAATTCTATTGGTCAAGGTCTACGCCCGGCTCGATGTGTTTCGAGATTACTACCTGGGACAACGAAAATCGATCTGAGTGCCCTGAACCCAACCGTTCTGGTCAGGTTGCAGCGTGGTAGAGCACGACCAGGTAGCCAACCCAGATGGCAACCAGCAGCCCACCTTTTATGCGGCTAATCGACGCATCACCGTTCTTGCCGGTGTAGGCGAACACAATCAGCAACATGGTAAGCAGGAACATCGTCGCGAAGTCCCGGCTCAGTAGTTGCGGACCGACATCTGTTGGTGCGAACACGCACGGAATCGACAGCACGGCGAGGATATTGAAAATGTTGGAGCCGACGATGTTACCGATCGCCATATCCGTCTGGCCTTTAAATGCACTGGTCATGGAAACCACCAGTTCGGGCAGGCTGGTGCCGATAGCGATTACCGTCAGTCCGATCAGCAGTTCACTCACCCCCAGCATGCTCGCAATGTTGGCCACTGCCCAGACCAGCAGTTCGGCACTGATGAGCAGGAAAACCGGCGACAGCATAAAAGTGGCAATTGCACGCAGGTTGCTCATCGCCGGGATCTCGGAGAGTTCTGATATCTCCTCAGCCAGATCAAGCGGTGTTGTCTTGCGGTGTTCGGCTGCCAGTCGAACCAGGAACAGCACCAGGCCGGTAAAGAGAAGCAGGCCGTCCCAGATGCCCAGCTTGTAGTCGATCAGGCTGGCACCAGCACACAGGGTGACGAAAACCATGATCGGCAGATCGTCGCGAAGGATATCGACGCGAAATTTCAGTGGGACGATCAGCGCGGTGATACCCAGCACCATGCCAATGTTTGCAATGTTGGAGCCGAGCGCGTTGCCGACTGCAATCTGCGGCTGGTCTTCAAGCGAGGCAGTGGCGGAGACAAATATCTCAGGAGCGGACGTGCCCAGCGCGACGATGGTAAGGCCAACAATGACCGGCGAGATATGCAGGTTGCGTGCGGTTGCCACCGCACCAATCACAAACTGATCGGCGCTTTTAAACAGCACCAGGAAACCGACCAGCAACGCAGCACTGTAGACGATCATGTGCTGCAGGGCTCGTCAGCGAATTTAGCGGGCGTGGATAACATTTTGATGGGCGCGATGACCTGGCGCAGTTGGATGGTGACAATCAAAGTGAGAATGGAAATCGCCCATGGCGATCTCAAACAAGTGGGGCATTAAAGGTGGATTACCTTGTATTTGCAACATGAAATTCCTGAGCAGCACTTCAGGTGACAATCGGCTCTTCCTGCAGGGGGAGGTGCCGTTACCCTCCGTTTCGCTGGTTGCACCCTGTTAACCGGTCGTTCACAAATCTCATCTTTCCTATATCCCCCAAGGGTGTTAGCGTCGCGGCTATTGATCAGTTTGTTCAGTAAGGCTGTGGTAGTGGACAACCTCGTCCAGTTAGACAATGTTGTTTTCCGGCGCGATCGCCGTCGAATATTCGATGGCCTGACGTTGAGTGTGCCAAGAGGGAAGACTGTCGGCATCATGGGGCCAAGCGGCACCGGTAAAACCACCGTACTGAAACTCATCGGCGGTCAGCTCCAGCCGGAGCGAGGCAGCGTTGTCGTCGAAGGGCAGGATCTCAGCCGGTTAGCGCGCCGGGATCTGTTTGGTCTGCGCAAGAATATGGGCATGCTGTTCCAGAGCGGTGCACTTTTTACTGACCTGAGTGTTTTTGAAAACGTCGCCTTCCCGATTAGGATTCATACGGATCTTGAGGAATCGATGATCCGGGACCTTGTCCTCATGAAACTGCAGGCGGTTGGGCTGCGTGGTGCCATTTCACTGTTCCCCAGTGAGTTATCCGGCGGGATGCAGAGGCGGGTGGCGCTTGCCAGGGCGATCGCCCTCGACCCACGCCTCATCATGTACGACGAACCGTTTGCTGGTCTCGACCCGATAGCCAAGGGGGTCATCGTGCAGCTCATCAAGACCGTCAACGAGGCCTACAACGCCACCAGTATCATCGTGTCCCACGACATCAAGGACACGCTGTCGATTGCTGACTACATTTACATCATTTCAGATGGCAAGGTGATTGGCCACGGTGAGGCAACCGAGCTTCGCGAAGCTGAAACGCCACGGGTACGTCAGTTCCTGGATGGCATTCCAGATGGCCCGGTGCCTTTTCACTACCCTGCACCCGACTACGGCGAGCAGTTGCTTGACCAGGACCGGCCAACCAGCTGGTTCAGCTTCCAGGATTAGGTGATGTTGGGAAAATTACGCAGCCTTGGTCGGATCTCCCTGGATATTCTCCAGAAGCTGGGTCGTGCAGGTCGCCTGTGGTGGTTTGCGCTGGCGAGACCGCCAGGCAAAGACGGCTTTTCACTTGTCGTAAAGCAGATCTACAAGCTGGGTGTGCTGTCGGTGGTGATCACCGTGATGTCAGGATTTTCTATCGGCGCCGTGCTCGCACTGCAGGGATATAACCAGCTGGTGAAATACGGCTCAGAGTCGGCGCTGGGGCTCGGCGTGGCACTGGTGCTGGTCATGGAAATTGGACCGGTGGTCTCCGCGTTGTTGTTTGCGGGTAGGGCAGGCTCTGCCATGACAGCGGAGATCGGGCTGATGAAAGCGACCGAGCAGCTCAGCAGCATGGAGATGATGGGGGTTGACCCGCTCGGCCGGGTTATCGCACCAATGTTGTGGGCAGGGTTTATCAGTGTGCCTATACTCGCCCTGATGTTTTCCGTTGTCGGTATCTGGGGTTCATCGATCATCGGCGTGAACTGGCTGGGTGTTTATGAAGGTGCTTTCTGGTCAACCATGCAGGAAGGTGTGGATTTTTATCGGCATGTTTTCAAAGGCATCATCAAATCCGTGGTGTTTGGCCTGGTGGTGACCTGGATTGCCGTCTTCCAGGGGTATGACACCATGCCGACCAGTGAAGGGATTGCTGCTGCCACCACGCGCACCGTTGTATATTCGTCAGTGGCGGTGCTGACGCTGGACTTTTTCCTGACGTTGATGATGTTTAGCTTTTAGGGTTCAAGGGGAACGCTCATGCAGATGAGAACAGTAGAGATCGTTGTTGGGGCTTTTATGCTGGCGGGTATTATCTCGCTTGAGATCCTTGCTACCCGGATGAGCGGGTTTAATGTCAGTAGTGAGGCTGATACCTACAGCATCTACGCCAGTTTTGAGAACGTCAGCGGACTGGTAGTTCGCTCCAAGGTCAGCGTTGCGGGTGTGCACGTTGGACAGGTTGCTGATATCTCTTTTGACAAGGCTTCCTACAGTGCCAGGGTCAGGATGGAAATTGATGCGGATGTGGACAACATTTCAACAGACACCACCGCGTCTATTCTTACCGAGGGTCTGCTCGGCGGAAAATACGTCGGGCTTTCCATCGGCGCCGAGGAAGATTATCTCGGTGATGGTGATGAGATCATCGATACCCAGTCGGCGATTGTGCTGGAGGAACTGATCGGCCAGTTCCTCCTGAACCAGATATAGGAGTTTGTGATGAGTCTACGTTTGGCAAAGCAATTACTGCTGTCTTTTTTGTTAGTGGTTGCACCTGCGTTCGCCTTTTCGCAGACAGCCCATGAGGCTGTGCAGGCCTCCACAGATGTACTGCTCGAAAAGCTCATCGAGGTGCAGCCGCTTTATGAGTCGGACCCGGAAAAGTTTTTCTCTGAGGTCGAAGGCGCACTCGATCCTTACATCGATTTTGAGAGCTTTGCCAAGGGTGTCATGGCCAAGCACTACCGCACCGCAACCCCAGAGCAACGTCAGCAGTTCGAGGCTGCATTTCGAGAGGCGCTGATCAGGACCTACGCCAAGGCGCTGGTTGAGTTTGATAACCAGGAGGTCGTTGTGCTGGCAGCAGATGGGCCGGACGACGGCGACAAGGCTGTCGTAAAGCTTGAAGTTCACGGTTCTTCCGGAGCGGTATACCCGATCGCATACCAGATGATCAGGAAGGAGGATCAATGGCTATTGCGCAACGTCGCCATTAACGGCATCAACATTGGATTGCAGTTCCGCGGACAGTTTGCGTCCTTCATGCAGAGGTATAAAAGGGACATCGACAAGGTGATCGAGAACTGGTCGGTTGATGTTTGAGATCACCGCCAACGAGGCAGAGGTCAGCCTGGCGGGGACACTGTCCCTCGACAACCTGGTTGCTGCACTGGAAACCAGCAATACGCAGCTGGACTTCGAGCACACGATCAATCTTGACCTTAACGGCCTCGAGATCCTCGACTCCGCTATTCTCAGCTACCTGATGCACCTTAAGCGAGCCTGCCAGGCGAAAGGTGGTGACCTGCAGCTGGTCAACGTACCGATCAGGCTGCAGAAGCTGACAAATCTGGCCGGCGTCTCGCAGATTCTGGAGATTCAACCGGAAAGCTGATCCACAACTTAAGATCGCAGGTACCTCGTGATAATATGCCCAGTTTTTTTGGGGTTTTGCCCATGGATGTACATGCAATTGAAGCGCTGTTGAAAGCCGGGTTCACGGATTGTGAGCTGGAGCTCAACGCGGAAGGAAACAAGCTTGGCCTGATCATTGTCTCGAGTGACTTTGAGGGCCTTAACCGTGTCAAACGCCAGCAGCTTGTCTACAGCAAGCTGAACGACAAGATCCAGTCCGGCGAGATCCACGCCGTTTCCATGCGCACACTGACACCCGAGGAGAAATAACGCCGTGGACAGGTTACTCATCAGGGGAGGCACCGTTCTCGGTGGTGAACTGCGCGCATCCGGAGCGAAAAACTCTGCACTGAAGATGTTTGCAGCGGCGCTGCTTGCAGATGAACCCGTAACAATTTCCAATGTGCCGCACCTGCGTGATATCACCACGATGATCGAGTTGCTGGGTTCCTTGGGTGTTGAAGTGGTCATCGATGAAAAGATGAACATCGAAATCCACGCCAACACAATCAAAAGCTTCAAGGCACCGTATGAACTGGTTAAAACCATGCGCGCATCTTTCAACGTGCTGGGTCCACTGCTTG
This sequence comes from Pseudomonadales bacterium, assembly GCA_963921285.3. GTDB lineage: Bacteria > Pseudomonadota > Gammaproteobacteria > Pseudomonadales > Azotimanducaceae > UBA9659. The sequence goes on along the minus strand of CAWUFD020000015.1, from coordinate 846,717 downwards.
CGCACTATGGCCAGGCGGAGGTGTCCCTTCCGGGTGGTTGTGCTATTGGTCCGCGTCCGGTGGACCAGCATCTTCGTGGCCTCGAGGCCCTCGGTGCACAGATTGAAATGGAAGAAGGTTACGTAAGAGCGACGGCACCGAACAAGCTGAAAGGTGGTCACGTCTTTTTCGATTTCAGTACCGTTGGTGGCACCGAGCACATCATGATGGCAGCGGCGCTGGCTGAGGGTACAACGGTCATGGAGAACTGTGCCCGTGAACCGGAGATTGTTGACCTGGCTGACTTCCTCAACAAGATGGGCGCTGACGTGCAGGGTGCGGGCACTGACACGATCACGATCAACGGTGTTTCTTCGCTGAAAGGCTGCCATCACCGCGTCATTTCCGATCGCGTGGAAACCGGCACCTACCTGATTGCGGCGGCGGCCACAGGCGGCAAGGTAAAAGTCCGCGACGCAAATCCCGAGCACCTTGAGGTTGTGATCAATAAGCTGCGTGATGCCGGTGCCAGGGTAGATGTCGGCGAAGACTGGATTGAACTCGATATGGAAGGGCGACGCCCCGGCGCGGTCAGCCTGATCACGGCGCCGTACCCTGCGTTCCCCACAGATCTTCAGGCGCAGATTATGGCGATGAACTGTGTGGCCGAAGGTACTGCGACCATCAAGGAGACGATCTTTGAGAACCGGTTTATGCACGTGCATGAAATGAACCGGATGGGCGCGAAGATTCGCCTTGAAGGCAACAACACCACCGCTATTGTTGAAGGCGTTGAAAGCCTGAATGGCGCGCCGGTAATGGCGAACGACCTGCGTGCTTCCGTTTCGCTGGTGATCGCTGGCCTGGTGGCATCCGGCGATACTATTGTTGATCGCATCTATCACATCGATCGCGGCTACGAGCAGGTTGAGGAAAAACTCCAGAACCTCGGTGCCGATATCAGGCGAATCGCCTCCGAGTAATCACCATGAACGAACTCGTGTTAGCGCTGACCAAGGGCAGGGTGCTGTCGGGGCAACTGGCGCTGCTTGAAAAAATTGGCATTACGCCGGACGACGACCTTTCCAAGTCCCGCAAACTTGTTTTCTCCACCAGCCGGGCAAACGTCAAGCTGATGGTGTTACGCGGTATGGATGTAGCAACCTACGTACAGCATGGCATCGCTGATGCTGGCATGTCCGGCAAGGACGTGCTGCTTGAACACGGCGCACAGGGTTATTACGAACCGCTGGATCTCGGCCTCGGCAAGTGCCAGCTGATGGAGGCAGGCTTCGAGTCAGAGGGAGAACTGCCACGGCGCCTCCGGATCGCAACAAAGTTCCCGACCACCGCCAAGCGGTTTTACGCCATGCAGGGCAGGCAGGTTGATATCATTAAGCTGTATGGTGCGATGGAGCTGGCACCGATATCTGGCCTTGCCCACCGGATTGTCGACATTGTCGAAACCGGTAATACGCTGCGCGCAAATGGTCTGGTTCCAATGACACTTATCGAAGAGATCAGCACACGGCTGATCGTTAACGAGGTCAGCCAGAAAACCAAACACCCAGAGGTCAAGGCACTGATTGATGATCTCGCCAAAGCCTGTGATGACGCCAGCAATGAATAGCGCTGTGATCACTGTTCTCAATGTACAGGCTGACGACTTTGATCAGTCGCTGCAGGCGCTCCTGGCCTATGATGAGGAAGACAACGCACAGGTTCGAGAAACGGTGCGGGACATCATTGCTGATGTGCGGGTGCGCGGTGATGAGGTGCTCCTTGAGCTGACCAATCGTTTTGATGCTCGTAACGTAACTTCCCCGGATGAACTCTGCATATCGAAAGCCGAGATGCAGGCTGCGTACGAATCGATTGATCCCATTGTTCGCGGTGCGCTTGAAGAGTCTGCGGCGCGCGTCAGGTCTTACCACCAGGCGCAACTGGGCGCGCAGGGCAACGCCGGTAACTGGCAGTACCAGGATGAACTCGGCAATTCGCTTGGCCAGCGTATCCGCGCCATGCAGCGGGTCGGCATCTATACACCAGGCGGTAAGGCTGCCTATCCGTCAACGATACTGATGACGGCGATTCCCGCGCGGGTTGCCGGGGTTGAAGAACTTATCCTGTGTGTACCGACACCAGGCGGTGAGGTAAACGAAGTGCTGCTGGCGGCGGCGCACCTTGCCGACATCGACCAGGTCTTCTCGGTTGGTGGCGCACAAGCCGTGGCTGCCATGGCCTATGGCACAGACCTCGTACCGGCAGTGAACAAGATTGTTGGCCCGGGCAATATATTTGTCGCAACCGCCAAGGAACTGGTTTTCGGCAAGGTTGGCATCGATATGATTGCGGGGCCTTCCGAGGTGGTGATTGTTGCTGACGATTCCGCCAACCCTGACTGGGTTATCCAGGATATGTTCGCCCAGGCGGAACATGATGAGATGGCCCAATCCATCCTGATCAGTGCGAGTGAAACGCTCACCGCTGCGGTACTTGAGAAACTACCAGCAGCGATCGATGCGGCAGAGCGCTCGGATATCATCCGGACGTCCTTATCATCGCGTGGCGCGATCGTGAGCGTAGGCGATCTTACTGAGGCGATGCGAGTTGCGAATCTCATTGCGCCGGAACACCTGCAACTGGCCGTCGCTGATCCTGAAGCGCTGTTGGACGACGTGATACATGCTGGTGCCGTGTTCCTCGGCAATGACACGGCAGAGGTTGTCGGCGACTATACTGCAGGCCAAGTCATGTCCTGCCGACATCCGGCACGGCGCGCTTTTCCTCGCCGCTTGGCATCTACGATTTTCTCACGCGAACCTCCGTGGTGAATTGTTCACGTGAAGGCTCAATTGCGCTCAATCGCGCGGCTGCCATTCTTGCCCGTACCGAAGGGCTCGGTGCACACGCCGAATCCGCGGAGATCAGGGTCAAGGGCTGACAGGTGGATGTAAAGGAAGGTCCCAAAGCCAGCTACCTCGCTGGTCTTGAAAGCGGTGAAGTCCAGGAAGATCCAGCACAGGCCGAGGCCATCGACCTGCTGCAGGGGCTCTATGAGAAATTGCAGGCACCGGTGCCCAAACCCGGGTTCTGGGGACGCATGTTTGGCGGCGATAAGGCTCCAGCGCCGATCAAGGGGCTGTATTTCTGGGGAGGCGTTGGCCGCGGCAAAACGTTCCTGATGGATCTATTTTACGAATCCCTGCCAGCAGGAGACAAAACCCGGCTGCATTTCCACCGGTTCATGCGAGAAGTGCACCAGCAGCTCCGGACCTTCCAGGGCGAGGTGAATCCGCTCAAGAAGGTGGCAGCAAGTTTTGCCGCGAGGGGCCGCGTCATCTGTTTTGATGAGTTTTTTGTCAGTGATATCACGGATGCGATGCTGCTGGCAGGCCTCCTGGAAGAGATGTTTGCAAGGGGTATGGTGCTCGTTGCGACCTCTAACGTGGTGCCGGACCAGCTTTACAAGGACGGCCTGCAGCGAAGCAAGTTCCTGCCAGCCATTGATCTCCTGAACACGCACACCCAGGTACACAACATGGACGGTGGTGTGGATTATCGCCTGCGGGTACTCAGCAAAGCCGAGATTTACCACTATCCCCTGGACGAGGCCGCAGAAACCGGGTTGGCAGAAGCTTTTCGACGTCTGTCGCCGGACGAGGGTCGGCAGGATGTTGTACTGACCATTGAAGACCGGCCGATTCAGTCGCGCTGGTGCGGAGATGGTGTCGCCTGGTTCGATTTCCTGGATGTATGTGATGGCCCGCGCAGCCAGAATGACTATATCGAGCTTGCCCACCTGTTCCAGACCGTGCTGCTGGGCAAGGTGCCGCAGTTTGATTCGAAGAAGGAGGACCAGGCGCGACGGTTTATCAGCCTGGTAGACGAGTTCTACGACAGGAATGTGAAACTCATCATTTCTGCGGAAGTTCCGATACTCGAGTTATACCGCGGCGAGCGGCTGAAATTCGAGTTTCAGCGCACCGAAAGCCGGTTGCAGGAGATGCAGTCCACCGAATACCTGGGCAGGGAGCATAAGGCCTGATTTTTCAGTTACTTAGGGGTTTTCGGGTATTTCCCGAATCGCTGCACTATTTCCTTGCATCACCCCCACCTCTTGGGTAATATTCGCGCCTCCAAAAAACCCTCAATCTATTCACGTGACGGTTATCTAAATCATCATGAAGACAATTAGTGCCAATAAAGAGACTGTGAAGCGAAGCTGGTATCTCGTTGATGCGACAGACAAAACGCTCGGCCGCCTCTCAACAGAAATTGCTAATCGCCTGCGCGGTAAGCATAAGCCAGAATACACGCCACACGTCGATACAGGCGACTACATCGTCGTGGTAAATGCCGAGAAAGTTAAAGTGACCGGCAACAAGGTATCCGACAAGGTGTACTACCGTCATACGGGCTATCCCGGCGGTATCAAGTCAGTAACCTTTGGTGAACTGATCGAGAAAGCGCCAGAGCGGGCGATCGAAACGGCTGTGAAGGGCATGATGCCCAAGAACAAACTCAGCAACGCCATGCTGTCCAAGCTTAAGGTGTATGCAGGTAGCGAGCATCCACACAGCGCGCAGCAGCCCACTCCACTCGAAATTAACGCGTAGGAACATTCATGAGCCAGTATTACGGAACAGGACGCAGGAAATCAGCCAAGGCCCGGGTATACATGACCCCTGGAGAAGGCAGCATTCGAGTCAATAATCGCGGTCTTGATGAGTATTTCGGTCGCCAGACGGCGCGTATGATCGTTCGCCAGCCTCTCGAACTGGTTGAAATGGTCGACAAATTTGACCTCAACGTCACGGTTCGTGGCGGTGGTGGTTTCGGCCAGGCCGGTGCAATTCGCCACGGTATTACCCGCGCACTCATCGAATACGATGAAACGCTTCGCCCGACACTGCGAAAAGCAGGCTTTGTTACCCGTGATGCCCGTACGGTAGAGCGGAAAAAAGTCGGTCTCAGGAAGGCGCGCAAGCGACCACAAATCAGCAAACGATAAAACGGGGACCTTCCCCGTTTTTTCTTTTTCAGCGCCTGACAAATCGCTGATTTCCCAACATTTTTCCATACCTTTGTGGTAGAATCCGCCCGCGTCAGAACTGGGCCAAAACCTGTCCTTTCTGCGTATCTTTAGTTGTAGTCACCGTATATGGGAGATGCCGTTGTGAGTGATAGTCGCGTCAACGAGGGTAGACGCAATTTCTTGATTGGTGCCACAACCGTGGTGGGATCAGCAGGTGTTGTAGGGGCTGCGGTACCTTTTGTGGGTTCCTGGGCTCCATCCGCGAAAGCAAGGGCGGCAGGTGCGCCCATTAAAGTAGATATCAGTAAGCTAGCCCCGGGGGAAATCCTCGGCCCGATACCGGCCTGGAGGGACAAGCCTATCTTTGTTGTTAAGCGCTCCGACGAGATGCTCAGCAACCTCAATTCCAAAAATGACCGTCTGGCGGACCCGAAGTCCGAACGCGAGATGCAACCGGCGTACGCGCAGAACGACACACGTTCTATCAAGCCGGATGTACTGGTACTGGTCGGGCTGTGTACACACCTGTCCTGTTCCCCGAAATTCAGACCCGCAATCCAGCCCGAGCAGTTTGATGCTGAGTGGATTGGCGGTTTCTTCTGCCCCTGCCATGGCTCCAAGTTTGATATGGCAGGCCGGGTATACGCAGGGGTTCCAGCCCCATCTAACCTGGAAGTACCTCCACACTACTATGAGAGTGATGGTGTGATTGTAATTGGTGAAGATGAGGGGACTGCTTGATGGAAGCTTTACAACAGTCATTCAAAAACATCATGGGCTGGGTTGATGACCGACTGCCGGTCACCGAGACCTATGAAAAGCACATGTCGAAGTACTACGCGCCGAAGAACTTCAACTTCTGGTACTTCTTCGGTGTGCTCGCAATTGTCGTTCTGGTTAACCAACTGCTGACAGGTATCTGGCTGACGATGAGCTATATCCCGTCATCAGACGACGCCTTTGCCTCCGTTGAATACATCATGCGTGATGTTGAGTACGGCTGGCTGCTGCGATACATGCATTCAACCGGCGCATCAGCGTTCTTCCTGGTGGTCTACCTGCACATGTTCCGCGGGCTGGCCTATGGTTCCTATCAGAAGCCAAGGGAACTGATCTGGCTGCTGGGTATGCTGATCTATGTCGCACTGATGGCTGAAGGTTTCTTCGGCTACCTGCTGCCATGGGGCAACATGTCCTTCTGGGCTGGTCAGGTGATCGTGTCTCTCGCCGGTGCTATTCCGGTGGTTGGTGAAGGCCTTGCCACATGGGTGAAAGGTGACTTCAACATCTCAGGCATTACACTGAACCGCTTCTTTGCACTGCATGTTGTGCTGATCCCACTGGTATTGATCGTACTGGTATTCCTGCACCTGCTGGCACTGCACGAGGTTGGCTCAAACAACCCCGACGGCATCGATGTGAAAAAGCACCTCGATGAAGACGGCAAGCCGCTCGACGCGATTCCGTTCCACCCGCACTACACGATTGGTCATGACCTGCCGGCAATTGTTGGGTTCCTGTTCTTCTTCTGTATCGTGATGTTCTATTTCCCGGATGGCGGGGGATACTTTATTGAACACCCGAACTACGAACCGGCAGATCCGCTGAAGACACCGGACCTGATTGCACCGGTCTGGTACTACACACCGTTCTACTCCATGTTGCGAGCTGCAACGTCTCCACTGTTTGGCCTTGACGCCAAGTTCTGGGGGCTGGTGGTGATGGCAGGTGCCATCGTTCTGCCAGCAGTGCTGCCATGGCTGGATCGATCTCCGGTCAAGTCTATCCGTTACAAGGGTATGGCCAGCAAGATCTTCCTCGGTGTGTTTATCATCGCGTTCTTTATCCTCGGTTACCTTGGCACCCAGCACCCGACTGCAGGGCGAACCCTGGTAGCCCAGATATGTACGGGTATTTACTTCGGGTACTTCCTGCTGATGCCCTGGTACACCCGGGTTGAGAAGACGAAGCCAGTACCGGAAAGGGTGCCATCATGATGAAGTATTTGATTACCCTGCTTTTGTTGATTCCGGGTGCTGCCTACGCAGCGGAAGCAACTTATCCGCTCGATGAGATGGAGCCTGATCTTGAAGACCAGGCTTCTCTGCAGCGTGGTGCGCGTACCTACATGAACTACTGTCTCGGTTGCCACTCGTTGCAATACCAGCGTTACGAGAGAACGGCTGACGACCTTGGGATTCCGCATGACCTCATGATGGAGCACCTTGTGTTCGAACCGTCAGCTCGAATTGGCGACTTGATGAACACCAACCTCTCCAAGGAAGACGCGAAAGAGTGGTTTGGTGCCGTGCCGCCTGACCTGACGCTGTACACAAGCCTCAAGGGTGGTCCGCTTAAAGGTGGTCCGGATTACCTCTATACGTACATGCGTGTTTTCTATGAAGACACCACCCGGCCCTTTGGCATGAATAACCTGCTTTTTGAAAATGTAGGTATGCCACATCCGTTGCTCGAACTGCAGGGACTGCAGCGCAAGGTCTGTAAGCAGATCCCCAAGCTTGCTGCTAACGGCGGTGAGATGAGGGACCCACTTTCAGGTGAGCCGATCACGGAAGAAAAGTGTGGCGATGACCTGGTTGACCGTGGTTACAGTCCGCTGGAAGTTGTCGAAGGCACTGGCCAGTTAACACCGGAAGAGTATGACCAGGTGATTTATGACCTGGTGAACTTCCTTTATTACACCAGTGAGCCGAGCCGCCTGGACCGTGAACGCATGGGCGTTTACGTGCTGCTGTTCCTGGCGTTTTTCTTCGTATTCACCTGGCTGCTGGGCCGGGAATACACAAAAGAGTTTCACTAGAAACCGATAAAAAAACACACCTGCCCGGCTATGCCGGGCAGGGCCTAACAAGTCGCGAGATTTTCTCGCGGTTCAACCCAGATAAAGTAAAGACGAGGTGAGAAATGGGCGTCGTGGCCAAACATTCCTCAATGATTTTTTATTCCGATGGCAATGATCATTACAGCCAGCGTGTCAGGCTGGTGCTCGCGGAAAAAGGTGTAGCAGTAGAGATTGTCGATGTCGAGCCGGGCAGCATGCCGGAAGACCTGGCTGGGTTGAATCCATATAACAGCCTGCCAACGCTGGTCGATCGTGACCTGGTGCTCTACGAGTCGCAGGTCATCATGGAATACCTGGATGAGCGTTTTCCGCATCCGCCACTCCTGCCGGTATACCCGGTAGCACGAGCGCAGAGCCGTCTCTTCGTCTACCGAATCCAGCGTGACTGGTGTGGCTACGTGGATACGATCGTCGCGGGTCGCTCCAAGGAAACCGTGATCGATAAGGCACGCAAAGAGTTACGCGAAAGCCTGATCGCCATCGCGCCAATCTTTGCTGAGAAGCCTTACTTCATGAGCGAAGAATTCACGTTGGTTGACTGCTGCGTGGCACCTATCCTGTGGCGCCTGCCGGTACTCGGCATTGAACTGCCGCCTAAACACGGCAAGCCGATCCACGATTACATGGATCGAATCTTTGAGCGTGATGCGTTCCAGGCGAGCCTGTCCGAAGCTGAACTGGACATGCGGGACTAACGGGAAGGGAAGCTTTCCCTGATGAACTCCTCGGTACCGTACCTGATCCGCGCGATTAACGAGTGGATCCTCGACAATGATTGCACGCCTTACATGATCGTCGATGCCACCATGGAAAACGTATCAGTGCCTCTGGAGTACGTGAAGGACGGCCAGATCGTCCTGAACATCAGCCCCAAGGCGATCCGTGATCTCGTTATCGGGAGCGAATACGTCATGTTCAGCGGTCGCTTTGCAGGCGTAGCGCACGAGATATACGCGCCGATTGATGCCGTGATGGGCATTATTGCCAAGGAAAACGGTGAGGGTATGTGGTTTCCCCGGGAGGAAGGCACTGCAGAAGATTCACCCGAAGATCCGGATCCCTCACCCTCGAGCCCACCGCCGAAAGGCAAGCCATCACTCAAGGTGGTTAAGTAGTTCTCATCCGAAAAAGGATGAGTTGTCGGATAAGAACTAAGTAGTTCCTGTCATCAGTTGATGAAGTCAAACGCCTTGACGATCTTCTGCACTCCGGTGACACTCTGGGCAACGGATACGGCTTCGTCGGCTTCTGCCCTGGTTAATGTGCCAATCAGGTAAACCACGCCATTTTCTGTCACCACCTTGATGCGGTCTGCATCGGTCAATTCGTTGCCAGCGAGCGCAGCGACAACACGGGCCGTCAGGTAAGAGTCGTTGGTGCGGGAGATGAAGGAAGTCTGCCCGGCAACCTTCAGTTCATTGTAAACACGATCCACAGCCCTGAGTGATTTCGCCTGCTGCGTTGCAATCGGTAGCAGGCGCGCGTCCGGCACCTGGCCGGTCAATAGCACTATGCCATTGAAACTGGTCACGGTGATGTGCGCCTCTTCGAACGCGGCGTCAGCACTACGTATGTTTTTCTCCACCAGCGATTCGTTACGAGAATCGTTAAACGTGTAGGTTGCACAGGCCGATAAACTGATGACGAAGGCGAGGCCAATAAGCGTTTGATGCATGAGTTTCAATCCAGGGTAAATGCGTGTTGGATCCACTCAACGTCTTCTCCAATAGAGACAACGTCGAAGCGGAACTCGTTATAGATGTCGGGGTCTTTGACCTCGTGTTGCAGGTAATGTTCTGCGGCGCGGATCAGCCTTTGCTGTTTGTGCCAGTTGACCGACTCGGCGCCAGTGCCAAATTGCGTGTTTGATCTGTAGCGTACTTCCACGAACACGAGGCTGGCATCTTTTCTTACGACAAGGTCCAGTTCACCACCGCGCGTCGAATAGTTGCGGCTGAGAAGTTTGTAACCATTGCGCTTGAGAAGTTTCAGGGCAGCCGCTTCAGATGAAGCGCCGATCTGCCGGGTTGTCAGCTTCACCGGCCAGCGGCGACGTCAAAGATCATCGGCACCGATTCAACCTCGCCATCTCTGAACTGGGCCCACATCAGTGTGCGTTTCACGACGTTTTCTTCGTCCAGCGTGAGTATGCCGGTCGAACCGTAAATCCTTTCGTTCTCAATTTCTTTCAACTGTTGCAACCTTGGATACAGGCGGTGCACGTCGAGGCCAAGCGCGTAAAACGGTGCCATCTGTGATGATGCTTCCGGCCAGATTGCCTGGATGGCGTTTTGGGTTTCGTCAGTGGAAGTCAGCTTCCACGGGATGTCGCAGAACCTGATACCGTTCATATCGATGACATCGATGCGTGATTCACCGAGTTCATGCACGTGTGACGTTGCATAAACCGGGATGTCTTCTGCATAGAAAAATGCCAGGGTCGGATTGATGCCGCGAGCCTGTAACGGATTGGACAACAGGAAGACAAAATCGATGTCCTGGCGGCGTCTGGGTGTGAACTGGAACCGTTCTCCCGTTATCCGCTGCAGGTCCTGCACACGTGCCTCGCTGGAATCAACATTGAGCAGGGACTTGATCATGTCAGAGTAATCCCGCTGGCTGGTGAAGCGCGCACTGTCGACAATGATGCCGCCCAGCATGGTGAACTGATCGGTAAATGCGGCAACGTTACGGTCACCCCATTCTGTATCCGGTGCGATGACAAGGCCCTTGTAACGTGATTCGCTGACAACCTGGCTTGCAACCTGGACGGACTCGTCTTCCGGGGATAACCCAAACTGGTACAGGTTCGGGTTGATAGAGCTATCGAGGGTCCTGTTCAGTGCAATCACGGGCAGTGGCAAACGCTGCGCCGCGAGTGTTGTTACTCTCTCTCGATCGAGGGGGCCGACGATAAGCTCAGCGCCACCTGCAAAAGCCTCATCAACCAGCGCAACCACGTCGCGTTCACTGGTATCAAAAATGCTGAGGGTTGTTTCAGGACTCTGGTCGAAGTGTGCAGCGATAAAACCGTCACGTACGGCCCGCCCGAATTTGCCAAGTTCCCCCTGCAATGGCAGCAGCAGGGCAACATGTTTTGGCTGTTCACTGACAACTTCTGACAGGAGTCGCAGCGTCTCTGGCACTCGTATCGCGGCGGGATGATTGGGCCACGCCTTCATCCAGTCGTTCAGCGCGTTCAGTTGTCGAAGCGGGTCATGCTCATAGCGTTTGGCAACTGCAGCCAGAGACAGCCAGCCGCGAATGTCCGAGGTGATGCTCTGTTCTGCCTGTTTTGCCAGGGTTGCTGCATCGAGTTGAAGCAGCGTCTGGTAGACCTGCTCATGATTGCGTGTGCGCTGTTCCGGGTCGACCAGGTTGTCGATGTAAATAATCTCCCGGGCGCTCGCGAGATAACTTCGACCTGCCGCATAGGCCTTTGCCCTGAGCAGCCCGGTTTTGACCTGCAGATCCGTGGTCAGTGGCAGGCCAATAAAGCGCTGGTGGTTGAGCAGTGCGATGGCGCCTCGCGGGTCTCCGTCGATAACTGCCAGTTCTGCTTTCAGTAACGAGTAATCGCGGGTAGTCCGACGATTGTAGTAAGGGGTGACAATCGCATCCAGGATACGGCGCAGCAGTTCCACATCCCCTTGTTTCAAGGCTTCGCCCGCAACATCGAGCCGTAACTCTGTGGACCTTGGTGGCTCGCTGCGTTCAGCCTCCAGCAGCATACGCTCAATGCCTTTATTGGCACTACGGGGCGTATCGACTTCAGTGGAGGAAGAAGGGGTAGTGGTTGTTGTGGCGCAACCTGCTAGCAACAGGCTTGTTGCCGTGGCCACGAGCGCAATATGTAAGAATCGTTTCATGCAGCCTATTATCCCACAAGTTAAACTGAGCTCTATGCAGAACCTTGCCAACAATTCTGTGCGAACTGATCAACGGTGGAGTCATCACTAATGCTTTATGTTGTGGCAACGCCGATTGGAAACCTTGGTGATATCACGCAGCGCGCGAGAGAAGTGCTCGAATCGGTGGACCTTATCGCAGCGGAGGACACAAGGCAGACAGGCAAGCTGCTGACACACCTCAACATCGATACACAGGTAGTTGCTTATCACGCCCACAATGAAAGTGGTATGACCGGTAAGCTGCTTGAGCGGATAAAGGCGGGTGAGTCTATTGCGCTGGTTTCTGATGCCGGCACGCCGCTTGTTTCTGACCCGGGATACTCGCTCGTGGATGCAGCGCTTGTCGCAGGCGTCAAGGTGGTGCCGATCCCCGGTGCCAGTGCCGTAACCACCGCGCTCAGTGTGGCGGGTCTGCCCGTGGAAGGTTTTGCCTTTGAAGGCTTTCTGCCTGCTAAAAAGGGAGCCAGGCGAAAAAAGATCCAGCAACTCGAGACAGAGCCAAGGACACTGGTCTTTTATGAAGCGCCGCATCGTATAGCGGCGACGCTCGAGGATTTGCGTGATGTGCTTGGCGGCGATCGGTCTGCAACGATATGCCGGGAACTGACCAAGGCGTTTGAACAGGTTGTCCGCGCGGACCTGGGTGAACTTTGTGAATCCCTCGATAAAGATATCCCGTGTCGCGGCGAGTTCGTGGTTGTGGTTGAAGGTGCTCGTGAAGTGCAGACGGGCACGGCAGACGTCAACGAACTCGTGCGGGCGCTTCTCAAAGAGCTACCGCCGTCAAAAATTGCCGGTGTACTCGCCAGGGTTGTAGATATGAACAGGAACGATATCTACGAGCTGGCGATGCGAATCAAACAAGGCAACTGAAGCGATCGAGTGCGATCAAGTGAAAGCTGCTTGAGCGTATTCGTTATAGCGGCTAGTCTTGCCTCGCGGAGTCGGCCAGGCAATCGCTCGGTTTCACCGGGAGGAAAGTCCGGGCTCCATAGGGTAGGGTGCCAGGTAACACCTGGGGGGCGTGAGCCTACGGAAAGTGCAACAGAAAATATACAGCCTGGAAACAGGTAAAGGTGAAATGGTGCGGTAAGAGCGCACCGCGCGGTCGGTAACGAGCGTGGCAGTGTAAACCCCACCCGGAGCAAGACCAAATAGGAACCCGTTAATCGTGACCCGCGATGGGGTTCGGGTAGGTCGCTATAGGTGCCTGGTGACAGGCATCACAGATGAATGGTTGTCCAAGACAGAACCCGGCTTATCGGCCGACTCCGCATTCTGCTGGACTCGATTTGCATATTTTTGCGTCTATGAGGGTGTGCAGGAACGATTTCTGCCGCCGACACTGCACTTGGCGCAACTTTTCAGTTCTATTAATTCCTGCTTTTAATTCCAAATCGATCTAAAAAGCAGAAACTTCACAAGTTACTTTAACTTCAAAAGATATCTGCATGTAATCGTTCAGGTTATCTGCCCGGCCTTGATTGCTGGTCAGCTGAATGCGCTAAGTTATTGTGTTTTAAAGACAAATCGCCATTTTTCCGGCTTGACAGCACCTGTGGTCCCTCCTAAATTTCACTTTGTGTAGAAATGTGGGGAAAAGTGTTGTTTTGTGGCATGAATGGCCATGCCAGCCCGTATCAGAGTGTCGTCATCTGAAAGTTGTAACCAGATTGCAGTTTTCACGCCTCAAAAATGGGTCAGAAGTACAAGTTTAGGCCTGGCCAGTCCCAAATCAATGCTTGAGTAACCCCTGCCTTCATTAGAAAAGGGTGCATTGAGCAGTGTTTCGCGGTGTTAACAATATGAACGTGGATGCGAAGGGACGTATAGCGATCCCTGCGCGCTTTCGTGATCAGTTAATGAATCACTGCGGCGGTGAAATGGTGGTGACCATCGACACCGAAGAAAAGTGTCTGCTGATCTATCCGCAACCTGATTGGGATGACATCCAGCGCAAGGTTGAAGCCCTGCCGAGTTTTAATGTTGCGGCCCGCCGCGTGCAGCGCCTGCTCATAGGCCATGCAACGGACATCCAGATGGATGGCAGCGGCAGGATACTCCTGACACCACCCTTACGAGACTACGCCGAGCTGGACAAGAAAGGTGTGCTGCTCGGCCAGGGTAAAAAACTTGAACTCTGGAGCGAACCGTCATGGATCGCTCGACGTGATTCATGGCTCGAAGATCCGGACAGCCTCGAGCTGCCGGAAGAACTCCAGTCTCTCTCCCTGTAGGTGTCACCATGGCCTCGGATCTTCACCAGACAGTCTTACTCGAAGAGGCTGTTCAGGCCCTCATTACTAATCGTGGCGGCAACTATGTTGACTGCACCTATGGCCGCGGGGGTCATGCAGCCAGGATTGCCGGTGCGCTTGATGACAATGCCCGACTGATGGTGATTGACCGGGACCAGACCGCAGTGAACCATGCCAACGAAAGGTTTGCTGATGATCCCCGCATCACAGTCCAGCATGGTGCTTTTTCCAACATTCGCAGTTATGTCGAAGACCACGGCCTGCAGCCGCTTGATGGGGTGCTGATGGACCTTGGCGTATCTTCTCCCCAGCTTGATAACGCAGAGCGTGGATTTTCTTTCTCCAAGCCAGGTCCGCTCGATATGCGAATGGATGCCACCAGCGGTGAATCCGCGGCAGAGTGGATTGCATCAGCCAGTGAAAAAGATATCGCCTGGGTCCTGTCCCGCTACGGCGAGGAGAAGTTTGCCCGCCGCATCGCAAGAAAAATTGTAGAGGTGCGCGGCGAATCGCCTATTGAAACGACGGACAGGCTGGTCGAAATAGTCGAGACCGCAATCCCACGGCGGGAGAAACACAAACATCCTGCAACCCGGACCTTCCAGGCGATCAGGATCCAGGTTAACCAGGAACTGGGTGAACTTGAGAAGTGTCTGCACGATGTGGTCGACCTGCTCAATTCCGGCGGCAGGATTGTAGTGATCAGTTTCCAGTCATTGGAAGACCGGATTGTTAAACGCTTTTTCCGCCAGATGGAAAAAGGTGACGACCTGCCATCGCGCCTGCCGGTACGCGATCACGAACTGAATCGAAAGCTGCGTGTCGTCACCAAGCCGGTCAGGCCCGGAGAAGACGAGGTTCGTGAGAATGTACGTTCGAGAAGCTCCATCATGCGTGTGGCGGAGAAGATCGCATGAACCTGCTCACATTACAGTTCCTGCGCTGGTTGATCATGCCCCGCCAACTGGTGGTGGTTGGACTATGCCTTGGCATCATGGGCTCCGCCATATCAGTGGCCTACTCGGCGCACCTCACGCGCAATCACTACGCAGAACTGCAGGCCCTTACCAAAGATCATGATGATCTCGAACACGAGTACGAACGCCTGCTGCTCGAACAGAGTGCCTGGGCTGACTACACCCGCCTTGACCAGTTGGCGGAACAGCACCTGACCATGGTTGCACCCGGGCCTGACGAGATGGTGGTGGTTCAATGAGTGGTGCGATGAGTAAGCACAATGAGTAGCGCGATGAGCCGTACAGCGAAGAACGCGACAGTCAATCCGGCGAACGGTGCAATCGACACAGGATTTGCCGCCGTTGAATCCCGCCTTTACATCGTGGGTGGTGTTGTCCTGTTACTGGTGCTGGCCATGACTGTGCGGCTTGGTTACCTGCAGGTTTATGACAGGCAGTTCCTGAAAGACCAGGGTGATGCTCGCACCGTTCGCATGGAACGCATCAACGCCTACCGCGGCATTATTGAAGACAAGTTCGGTAAGCCGCTGGCTGTAAGCACGCCAGTACTTTCCCTGTGGGCGAATCCCCAGGAAGTGCTTGCCAACGAAGACCTCAGTGCGCTTTCTGAGTTTCTTGAGGTCAGTGCATCGGATCTGCGAGCTCGCCTCGACAATGCCGGGGATCGCAGCTTCGTTTATCTCAGAAGGCATCTACCGCCGGCGGAAGCCAGGGAGTTGTTGAGTCTCGACATTAAAGGCGTGTACGCCGAGCGTGAATATCACCGGTTCTATCCTGCCGGGGAGGTGGCAAGCCACCTGGTTGGATTTACCAACATTGACGACCACGGCCAGGAAGGGCTCGAGCTCTCTTACGACAAGTGGCTCGCAGGCAAACCCGGCAGGAAGCAGGTACTGAAAAACCTTTATGGCGATGTCATTCGCGATGTGAAACCTGTAGAGGAAGCAATCGCAGGTAAAGGACTCGCGTTGTCGATTGACCTGCGCCTGCAGTACATCGCTTACCGTGAATTGAAGTCGGCGGTGACGCACTTCGAAGCGGAGTCGGGCACGTTTGTGCTGCTCGACGTTGAATCAGGCCACATCCTGGCGATGGTTAACCAGCCATCCTACAACCCTAACAATCGCACGGCGCTGGAGATGGAAGCGGTACGTAACCGCGCCTTAACAGATGTGTTTGAGCCCGGTTCCACGGTAAAACCATTTACGATCGCGGTTGCGCTGCAGTCCGGCCGTTATGAGCCAGCGTCCACAATAGACACCAGCCCCGGGTTTGTGAGGGTCCAGAATTTTACGGTGAGAGATCCGCGTAATCGCGGTGTGATGACTCTCGGCGAGATTATTGCGCACTCGAGCCAGGTGGGTATCTCGAAGCTTGCGCTGGATCTTTCGGAGTACAAGGTCTGGGGCATGTTTGACCAGTTGGATCTCGGTCGTGCCTCCGGCATTGGTTTTCCCGGTGAAAGCATGGGCTACCTGCCGAATCACCGACGCTGGAAAGATATAGATCGGGTGACCTTTGCCTACGGCTACGGGCTCACCGTCACGCCGTTGCAGCTTGCCTCCGCCTATCTCGCTATTGCCGCCGATGGCGTTAAGCGTGATATCACCCTGCTGCAGGGTACGGAGGGCGAATCGAGACAGGTCTTCTCCAGGGAAATTGCGAGCCAGCTGCGTGTGATGCTCGGCCAGGTGGTTGAAGAGGGTACAGGCTCGAAGGCCGCTATCGATGGTTACTCGGTTGCAGGTAAAACCGGCACCGTAAGGAAAATCGGCGAAGACGGATACCAGGACACAGAGCATCTCGCATTCTTTGCGGGTATGGCACCTCTGTCACAACCGCGCCTGGTTGGCGTCGTACTGATCAACGAACCCAAGGTCGATAAGGCAGGTGGTGGTTCCATCGCTGCGCCGGTTTTCTCCAGGGTGGTTGGTGATGCGCTGCGCATACTTAACGTCATCCCAGAAACAGACAGGGCGGCTGAAGCATGATGTTGAGCGAACTTGTGCAGCAGCCGATTAACCAGGACGTCAACGTCCTTGGTATTACCGACGATAGTCGAGTCGTGGGCGAGGGCGATGTGTTCTTTGCCTACCAGGGTTTCAGCGTGGATGGCAGGCGGTTTGCTGCTGATGCAGTAGAGCGCGGTGCAGTCGGAGTTGTCTGTGAACCGCCGGCGCCGGATGGCCTCGGAACCGTTGTCGTCGAAATAGAAAACCTCCGCGAGCAACTCGGCATCCTGGCAGCGCGCTTCCATGGAAGTCCGAGTGACGCTATCAGCACGATTGCGGTTACCGGTACCAATGGCAAAACATCCTTTACACAGTTTCTGGCCCTCGCATTGGCAGAGATTGGCGTGAAATGTGGGGTCATCGGGACCATGGGTTACGGCCTGCCCGGGCAGCTTAAAAACCCCGGCCTCACCACACCGTCAGCAATCGAATTGCAGGCGATGTTGAGAGAGCTGGTTGACGTGGGTTGTGAAGCGGTAGCCCTTGAAGCGTCGTCACACGGGCTCGACCAGGGGCGTCTCAACGGCACCAGTGTAGATGTGTCGGTGCTGACCAACCTGACCCATGATCACCTGGATTACCACGGCACTTTTGAAGCGTACCGTGACGCCAAAACACGTTTGTTTGAGCTGCCCATGATTACCGGTAGCGTGGTGAACCTTGATGACGAGTTTGGTCAGTCGCTGGCGAGTCGCCTGGCACCGGTAACGGCCTATTCACTCGATGCAAGCGCAGCGGCAATCAGGTGTGAACAGATTGTTTATACAAATGAAGGCGTTGACCTGTCGCTCAGTGTCCAGGGGGAGGCAATTGCGGCCAGCGTCCCCGTTTATGGCGAATACAACGTGCATAACATCCTTGCCGTGGTCGCCACATTAAGCCGCCTTGGTTATTCAGGCGCGCAAATACAAAGCGGTATCAGCGCACTGCGGGCCGTCACCGGTCGTATGGAACGTCTTTCCACAGGACGACCCGCGCCTGTCTTCATTGATTACGCACACACGCCGGATGGTCTTGAGAAGTGTCTTGCCGCGGTTCGTCAACACTTTGCCGGAACAAAGATAACAGTTGTATTCGGGTGCGGTGGTGACCGGGATGTGACGAAGCGCCCGCAAATGGGCGCGATTGCGGCGAGACTGGCTGACGACGTCATCGTGACAAGTGACAACCCACGCAGCGAAGACCCGCAACAGATTATTGACGCCATTGTTGCAGGTGTTGGCGGTGTTGAAGGCGCCGCCGTAAACATCAGTACCGAGATTGATCGCGAGCGGGCAATTACCCAGGCGCTTTCGGGAGATGACGACAATGTTGTCGTGATTGCAGGCAAAGGACATGAGGACTACCAGGTGATCGGTAATGAGCGCATCACGTTCAGCGATCACGAGGTGGCATTGCGCGCCGTCCAGCGAGTGGCAGGGCGATGAGAGGAATATGGCAGGACAACGTCACGTGATTATCGGCATGGCAGAAACCGGTCTTTCCTATGCAAGATATCTTGCAGGCCTCGGTGTGCGTGACGTGCTGGTGATGGATGATGTTCAGTCGGTGGGCAGGCAGGCAGCGTTTAGCGCATTGCTGCCCGACGCCGAGTTCGGCCCCATTGAAGAAGCGCCCCTGGTCGACGCTGCTGGCGTATACGTCAGCCCCGGCGTACCGCTCGCCACACCTGCGATTGCCAATGCAAGGCGGGCAGGTGCTGCTATCCACGGTGACATTGAAATGTTCGGCGACCTCAAGGATGCGCCGGCTGTACTGGTAACGGGTACCAACGGCAAGTCCACCGTGGTGACGTTGATCCAGCAGATTCTTTCAACAGGCATGGACGATGTCAGGCTCGGCGGTAACGTCGGTACACCGTGTCTCGATGTGCTCGTTAATCAGGCCGACTCTTACGTTCTCGAGGCTTCAAGTTACCAGCTGGAACTTGCAACGAATTTCCCTGCGGAAGTTGCCGTGCTGCTGAACCTGGCACCTGACCACCTCGACCGGTACGAAACCCTCGAGGATTACTACGCAACCAAGCGCGCGGTTTACAACAATTGCAGAAAGGCGGTTGTTAACAGGGAAATCGATCCGGCACTGCAGGCGCAGGTGAACGCGGAAAAAGTAATAAGCATCGGCCTCGATGAACCGAGACATCAACATGATATTGGTATGAGGGATACCGCGGTTTGCCAGGGTGACGAGGTTTTGTTCAACAGTGCTGATCTGAACATTGCTGGTGAGCACAACTTGCTGAACGTGATGGCAGCGGTTGCGGTTGGCCTGCTGATGGACATAAGTCCTGCCACGATGCTGCCTGCTGTTCGTGCCTTCAAAGGTCTTGATCACCGTGGCCAGCGCGTGGCGGAGAGTCGAGGCATATCGTTCATCAATGATTCCAAAGCGACCAACCCGGGCGCCATGCTTGCAGCGGTAACAGGATTTGCTGAAGGGAAGAATGTTCGCCTTATCGCTGGCGGTGATGCCAAGGGTCTCTCTTTTAATGAGGTTGCGCCTGCGCTTGCTGCCAACGTCAGTGCTGCGTATCTCATCGGTAAAAACCGCGACAACATCCGCGCTGCACTTTCCCGGTTCGTGACAGTCATCGATTGCGAGGACCTGGGGCACGCGACCGCTGCCGCATACCAGGATGCGAAGGACGGTGATGTTGTCCTGCTGGCACCAGGGTGTGCCAGCTTTGATGAGTTCAGGAATTACATCCAGCGCGGCGAAGCGTTTGTAGATGCCGTGCGGGAGATGATCCGATGAGCCCGGCGAAGAAAGCCATGCCGGATCAGGCGCCTGACGTGAGCTGCCCGGTGGATCTCTGGCTGCTCGGTATCGTGGTTGCCCTGCTTATGCTCGGGTTTGTGATGGTGGCGTCTGCCTCGCTTGAAGTTTCAGCACGGACCTATGCTGATCCGTTCCACCTGATTATCCGACACACCATGTACCTGTTCATCGCACTTGGCGCGGCAGCGGTGATGTTGAGTGTACCGGTGCAGGTCTGGCAGAGGCTGGATGTGGTGTTTCTTGGTATTGCGATGGCGTTGCTGGTCCTCGTGCTGGTGCCAGGTATCGGGCGGGAAGTGAACGGTTCGACGCGATGGATATCGCTTGGCCCGTTTTCCCTGCAGGGCTCGGAATTCGTCAAGCTGTTTGTCGCGTTCTATATCGCGGGATACCTGGTAAGGCGCAAAGAGGAAATAGAAACCTCCCTGAGCGGCTTCGCCAAACCGCTGGTCGTGCTGACCGTGATTGTCATGTTGCTGCTCGGTCAGCCAGACTTCGGTGCCTCTATTGTCATTATTTCTGCAGCGATTGGCGTAATCTTCCTTGCCGGCGTGCCGCTGCGATTCTTCGTGCCGCTGGTTGCGCTGTGCGTATCTGCCGTGGCGTTACTCGCAACGTTGCAGCCCTATCGCCTGGCGAGACTTACCGCGTTTGCCGATCCCTGGCAGCACCAGTTCGATTCGGGTTACCAGCTGACCCAGGCGTTGATCGCCTTTGGTCGTGGTGACTGGCTGGGCCTTGGTCTTGGCAACAGTATCCAGAAGCTGTTTTTCCTGCCGGAGGCACACACCGACTTCCTGTTTTCCATCATCGCTGAAGAACTCGGCATGATTGGCGCCGCCGTGGTGATCCTGCTGTTTGGCTGGCTGGTGCTGAGAAGCCTTGCGATTGGCTTGAAGGCAAAGCAGTCAGGGCTCGCCTTCCACTGTTACCTCGCTTACGGGCTTGCCCTCTTGCTGGGTATCCAGGCATCGGTGAATCTCGGCGTCAACCTGGGCGTCCTGCCAACCAAAGGTCTGACCCTGCCTTTCATCAGCTATGGCGGTAACAGCCTTATCGTGAGTTGCATGATGGTTGCCGTGCTGCTGCGCATCGAATTTGAAACGCGTCAGCACGCGCTGGCCAAGACCAGCAAGGGAGGGCGCAAGAATGGCTAATCCCGCCCTCAGGATGGAAGTCCCTGAAATGCGCCGCATCCGCGTCATACATTTTATTGGTATCGGCGGTGCCGGTATGTGCGGCATTGCTGAGGTACTGCTTAACCAGGGTTATGAAGTTTCAGGCTCAGATATCGCGAGCACGGCCGTCACGGAGCGGCTCGTTTCCTTAGGCGCTCGGGTCTGGGTTGGCCACGATGCCGCCCATGTGAAGGGCGCTGACGTGATTGTTATTTCCAGTGCGATACATGAGGAAAACCCGGAACTCAACGCTGCGCACGCCTCAAGAATTCCCGTCGTTCGCCGCGCAGAAATGCTGGGCGAGCTGATGCGATATCGCCATGGTATTGCAGTTGCGGGTACACACGGCAAAACCACGACCACCAGCCTGATTGCATCGGTGTTCGCGCAGGCATCACTCGATCCGACGTTCATTATCGGTGGGCTCCTGAACAGTGCAGAGAGCAACGCACAGCTCGGCGCGTCGCGATACATGATTGCAGAAGCAGATGAGAGCGATGCGTCGTTCCTGCACCTGCAGCCGATGGTCTCTGTGTTGACCAACGTCGATCGGGATCATCTTGCCAATTACGAGGGCAGTTTTACCCGTCTAAAAAACGCATTTGTCGAGTTTGCCCATAACCTGCCGTTTTATGGATTGCTGGTTGCCTGCATTGATGACCCCGGGGTGCGTTCCGTGCTGCCAAGGGTGGAACGTTCGGTGATCACCTACGGTTTTGGCGCTGATGCAGATATACAGGCGTTTGATGAAGAGCAGACCGGCTTTACTTCGGTGTTTGCGGTACGCCGCAAGAATGCAGATACAGATCTTCGCATCAGGCTCAACCTGCCAGGTCGTCACAACGTGCTGAATGCACTTGCCGCAGTTGCCATCGCGACCGATGAAGGCATATCTGATGACGATATTGTAAAGGGGCTGGAATCCTTCCAGGGGGTTGGCCGCCGCTTCCAGTTGCATGGCGTCTTTTCTACCGGGTCAGGCGCTTCAGGTGAAGGTTCATTCCAGCTTGTTGATGACTATGGCCATCACCCAAGTGAAGTCAGGGCAACAATCGAGGCGGTTCGCCGCGGCTGGCCGGACCAGCGACTTGTCATGGTGTACCAGCCTCACCGCTTCTCGCGTACCCAGGAACTGTTTGACCAGTTCGTGGATGCGCTGAGTGAAGTAGATGTGCTGATCCTGCTCGATACCTATGCGGCAGGTGAAGCGCCAATTGCTGGCGCAGAGGCCAGCGACCTGTTCCACCAGCTGGAACTGAGAAATCGAGTTGACGTCAGGTTTGTTAAAGAAACCAGAGACGTGTTTGAAACCCTTGAGGAAGTTGTCGGCGCAGACGACTTTGTTATCACGCAGGGCGCCGGTGAAACCGCCGGTATCGCACGAACACTGACGCAACGATGGGAATCAAGGAGGCTTAAATGATTGCGCTGCTCAGGCAGTCAGGGTTTGTGTTGAGTGCCCTGATCATCATTGGATTGATCGGCTTTTTTGTTGTCGTGATTGACCAGAGCCGGGTGAAGTACGTCACCGTGCTCGGTGAGCTGTCCGAGGGACAGCTGCTCGATGTCAAAAAGCAGTTGGTCGGATTTGAAGGCACACCCGGCGATGTGCAGGAGGTGAAAGGCCAGCTCGAAGAAAAGGACTGGATTCACCAGGTTACTGTCGCGAAGGACTGGCCATCCGGGCTCGTCGTTTCGATCTACCCGGAACAGGTAGTGGCCTACTGGAACGACGATGGCTTCATCAACGAAGAGGCGGATGTCCTGGTCACGGACCTGCTGATCGGTGGGGATCT
This sequence comes from Pseudomonadales bacterium, assembly GCA_963921285.3. Lineage (GTDB taxonomy): Bacteria > Pseudomonadota > Gammaproteobacteria > Pseudomonadales > Azotimanducaceae > UBA9659. The sequence goes on along the minus strand of CAWUFD020000015.1, from coordinate 823,927 downwards.
GCCACATTTATATGGCCCGGAGAATTCCGAGATGGAGGTCATGCGCCGTTACCGGCAGTTGAGCCGAACGCTTGGCGATGCCGGACACCAGATCGAAGTGCTCACGTTGAGCGACCGAGGCTCTTGGTCCTTTGAAACCGAGAGCAACCTGACCGTGCTGCTCGGCAAGGAAGACATCAAGCAGCGAGTAGAGAGATTTCTGAAAGTGGCAGCAAAGCTGCAGGAAGAGGGCGCAACGTTTGATCGGGTAGATGCACGTTACCTGTCAGGCGTTGCGGTGAACATCACTAACAAGACAAACAACCAGATGAACTTAGCGAATATAACTAATCATGCGGGGAACGTAGCTTATGAGTAGTCCTATGAATAATCGGATGATTGTGGGACTCGACATCGGGACCTCGAAAGTCGTGGCGATTGTTGCGGAGGTAGGCCTCGACGGAGAGATTGAGATTGTCGGGATTGGTTCACACCCATCCCGCGGCCTCAAAAAAGGTGTTGTGGTCAACATTGAATCCACGGTGCAGTCCATTCAGCGGGCAATTGAAGAGGCCGAGCTGATGGCCGGCTGCCAGATACATTCTGTGTACGCAGGGATTGCCGGCAGTCATATCCGCTCGCTCAATTCGCATGGCATCGTGGCCATTCGGGACAAGGAAGTGTTCCAGCCTGATATTGATCGTGTGATCGATGCCGCTCAGGCTGTTGCCATACCAGCCGACCAGAAAATCCTGCATATCCTGCCGCAGGAATACCGGATCGATAACCAGGAAGGCGTTAAAGAGCCGCTGGGGATGTCCGGTGTGAGGCTTGAGGCGAAGGTGCACCTTGTGACCTGTGCGGTGAATGCTGCGCAGAATATCGAGAAGTGTATTCGCCGCTGCGGCCTGCAGGTTGAGGACATCATCCTTGAACAGCTTGCCTCAGGTTATGCGGTGCTGACAGAAGATGAGAAAGATCTTGGTGTCTGCCTTGTTGACATCGGCGGCGGCACAACCGACATCGCGGTGTTCACCGATGGCGCGATACGTCATACCGCGGTGATCCCCATCGCGGGTGACCAGGTAACCAACGATATTGCGATGGCGCTGAGAACCCCCACGCCAAATGCCGAAGAGATCAAGATCAAGTATGCCTGTGCGCTTGCCTCCCTTGCCGGAGAGAACGAGACGATCAAGGTGCCCAGTGTCGGTGACCGCAATGACCGGGACCTGTCCCGCCAGGCACTCGCCGAGGTTGTCGAGCCTCGATACGACGAGCTGTTCACGCTCATCCAGGCGGAACTTCGCCGCAGCGGGTTTGAGAGCTTGATTGCAGCCGGCATTGTCCTGACCGGTGGCACATCAAAGATTGAAGGCGCCGTGGAGCTCGCTGAAGAGATCTTTCACATGCCCGTATCGCTCGGTAAGCCGAAAAATGTGTCAGGCCTCTCTGACATCGTGCGCAACCCGATTTATTCAACGGCTGTTGGCCTCTTGCAGTACGGCGCGAAGCAGCAGTCTGAGGAACTTGTCCTGCCTGCAGCGGCCGGTATGGACGGGATGATGGGACGCGTGAAGAGCTGGTTTATGGGGAATTACTAGGGACGGGGTTCACACCTCAACAAGTGAGTTAACAATCAATCAACCAATACAACCAATAGAAGTTACAACAACAAGAAACTTTTAACCTGAGGAGGTTAATCATGTTTGAAATTGTCGATAGTGCGCCACAGAACGCCGTCATCAAGGTGATCGGTGTGGGCGGGGGCGGCGGTAATGCGGTCCAGCACATGGTGACCCAGGACATCGAAGGGGTGGATTTTATCTGCGCCAATACCGATGCCCAGGCACTGAAGAACCTGGAGGCGCGTACCCTGCTGCAACTGGGTAGCGGTGTCACCAAGGGACTCGGGGCAGGTGCCAACCCGAACATGGGTAAGGATGCTGCGCTGGAAGATCGGGACCGCATTGCCGAGGCTTTAAATGGCTCGGACATGGTGTTCATCACTGCTGGTATGGGTGGTGGTACCGGTACAGGTGCGGCACCTATCGTTGCTGAAGTTGCCAAAGAAATGGGCATTCTTACGGTCGCGGTCGTCACAAAGCCGTTTATGTTCGAAGGCAAGAAGCGAATGAAAATTGCAGAGGAAGGTATCGTAGAACTCTCCCAGCATGTTGACTCGCTGATCACCATTCCGAACGAGAAGCTGCTGTCGATCCTCGGCGAAAACACACCACTGCTTGAGGCGTTTGCTAACGTGGATGACGTACTTTCAGGTGCGGTGCAGGGTATTGCCGACCTGATAATCAGGCCTGGCATGATCAACGTCGACTTTGCGGATGTAAGAACCGTGATGTCCGAAATGGGTATGGCCATGATGGGTACCGGTAATGCCAGCGGTGAGTCGCGTGCAAGAGAAGCTGCCGAGTCTGCCATTCGCAGTCCGCTGCTCGAGGATGTCGACTTTACCGGGGCGCGCGGCGTACTGGTTAACATCGCTGGCGGGTCTGACATCTCTCTCGGTGAGTTCTCGGAGGTCGGTGCAACCGTCGAAGAGTTTGCGTCTGAAAATGCCACTGTTGTAGTCGGTACCGTGATCGATGAAACCATCGGTGATGAACTCCGGGTCACAGTAGTAGCAACTGGTCTTGGTGCACAGGCGCAGCAGGAAAGATCACCGAAGATGGGTGATGAGTTGAAGAAGAAAGTGGCGGGTGATGGTGTACCCGATTACACAGACTTTGATCGACCCACGGTTATCCGTAATGCGGTGGTTAACGGTACCGATGATGTCGAAATTCCGGGCCCGAAAGACCTGGAATACCTCGATATCCCGGCCTTCCTGCGCAGACAGGCAGACTGAGTGGCATTTCCGGGCGCACAACACCCCGAATGACCGGGGTGCCGCACCTGGAAAAACAGAAAAATTGCAGAAATTTCCGCAAGTTGGGGTCTTTTTCTGCAACTAATCGGCGAATCTGGAGTCAAACAGGAAGTTTTTGGGGGTATTACGCCTCTTGGCGTGAACTGAGTGCACCTTTTTGGTACTATTCGCGCCGCGTTTGGGGACGACAATAAGAATGATCAAGCAAAAGACGTTAAAGAACGTCATACGGGCTACAGGTGTGGGTCTGCACACCGGCGAAAAGATCTACCTGACACTTCGACCTGCACCTGCGGATACGGGGATCGTATTCGTGCGCGTGGATGTTGATCCTGCAGTAGAAATTCCCGCCTTGACCGAAAATGTTGGTGATACAACCATGGCGACGACGATCGTCAGTGGTGAGCACCATATTTCGACCATTGAGCACCTGATGTCGGCTTTCAGCGGCCTTGGCATTGATAACGCTTATGTTGAGGTGAGCGGTCCAGAAATGCCAATTATGGACGGCAGTGCTGCGACCTTTGTTTTTCTCATCCAATCAGCGGGTATCGAAGAGCAGAACGCACTTAAGAAGTTCATCAAGATCAAGAAAACCGTCGAAGTAGACGCCAACGATAGTCCCCGCTCATACAACCAGTTTGCCACCATCAAGCCCTATGATGGCTTTAAAGTCAGTCATACCATCGTTTACGACAATGCTGTGATCAAAGAACAGCAGGCCAGTGTCGATTTCTCAACCACATCGTTTGTAAAAGAAGTCAGCCGTGCCCGTACGTTTGGCTTGATGCAGGAGTTCGAATACCTCAGGGAACGCAACCTGATCCAGGGTGGCAGCCTTGATAATGCCGTGGTTGTAGACGATTACCGCATTCTTAACGATGACGGACTACGTCACGAAGACGAGTTTGTCCGCCACAAGATCCTGGACGCGATTGGAGACCTGTATCTGCTGGGTCATCCTATTATTGGCGAGTTCGTGGGTTACAAATCCGGCCATACGGAAAACCACGCACTGCGGCAGAAACTGCTGACTGAGAAGGATGCCTACGAGATCGTCACGTTTGATGACGTCCGGGATGTACCAAATTCCTACGCGGCTCCCGCTCACGCAGTTGAGCAGGCCGTCTGAAGCAGGCTACGCCTGGTCTGCTATTCGTTTTCAGCCCTATTTGAGAGCGCAAGCAGTGCTTTGCGGAGCGGCTGATGTTCGATATATTTAGCGGTCTCGGCGATATGTCGGGCACTGCCCTTGGACAGGTACCGGGGTTGACCCAGGTCGGCTTCAGGTTTGAATGATTCAGGGCGAACCAGCACGCGGACATCGCTGATGTCGAGGTGACTGGCAGATTGCCGGAGGGACGAGACAATGTTCCGCTGGCGATAGCGAACCTGGGTAGCAATAGCGCTACTCGACGTGATGAGGGTCAGGACGCCCCCATCGAGTGATGCGACGCGAACCTCCTCCGGGACGTAGCGTCGGACAACAGGTTCAATTGCGAGCAGCAGCTGTGATTGGGCCACGACGGACTGGAGTATAGAATTTGTGCCGGCAGTGGGGTTACCTGACCTCGAGCCACTTAAAATCTGGCGTGTAGATCGAATGGATTTTGGAATACGCGGCATGTGCAGTTACGGTCCGGCAACAAGCTAGTTTTTTACAAGGAAGTAATACTAACCGATAGCTATGAAGTTCATCATCATCGATAACAAGAGTGGTAAGCACCGCTCATTTAACACCAACGCCATTATTGTCTCCCTGGCCATTGCAGGCCTGTTTGGTATTCCGGGCGCTGCCGGCTATTTTGGATATCGCCTTGGTGTAGGTGAAGCCGGTTTGACCAGTGAAATGGTTGCCAAATGGCGAGAGGTTCTCGCAGACCAGCAGGAAGCGGTCGCCGACGTCCGCTCCGAAGCCGAACACAGCCTGGAAGCCTCAGCTTTAAGAATTGCACAGTTACAGGCGCGGATCGTCCGCCTTGACGCGCTTGGTGAAAGATTGACCCGCATAGGGCGCCTGGAAGAAGGCGAATTTGATTTTGCGCAACCACCTGCACTGGGTGGCCCTGAAAATGCGGTCAGCGCGTCCAGCTATGAGCCCCCTGCCTACATGGATCTGCTGGACGATCTTGCCGAAGATATTTCCAATCGCGAGCAGCAGCTGGGTGTACTCGAAACACTGCTGGTGAATCGCAAGATGTCCCGCGATGTATTCCTAGCGGGACGCCCGGTCAAAAAGGGCTGGATGTCTTCCCGCTACGGCTATCGTAATGATCCCATTACCGGCAAACGCGCCTGGCACAACGGCGTCGATTTTGCGGGTAAAGAAGGGGCGGATGTTGTCTCGGTCGCGGCTGGTGTTGTGGTCTACGCCGGTAACAGGTCAGGCTACGGCAAGATGGTTGAGATCAACCACGGCAGTGGCTATTCCACCCGGTACGGCCATCACAAGGAACTGGTTGTTAAAACTGGTGACATTGTTCGCAAAGGCGAAGTGATTGGCCTGATGGGCAGCAGCGGTCGTTCCACCGGCCCGCACGTTCATTTCGAAGTCTTCAAAAACGGTCGCATCGTCGATCCCTCTACCTATATTCACCGCGCAAGCCTGTGATACCACGCCTGTAATCTACCCCTGGCGCCGGGACCCCTCCCGGCACGTATACACATTTATTTTTTGAGAAACACATCATGGTGATGCAGGTACTGAGCAAGATATTTGGCAGTAAGAACGATCGCGAATTGAAGCGAATGAGCAAGGTCGTTGACCAGGTGAGCGCCCTTGAAGCGGACATGGAGCAGTTGTCCGATGAGGAACTTGCCGGGCTCAAACACAAATTCAAAGAACGACTCGATGCTGGCGAAACACTTGAGAGCCTTATACCGGAGGCTTTTGCCGCTGTCCGCGAAGCGGGTAAACGCGCCCTTGGCATGAGGATATTTGACGTCCAGATGATCGGTGGCATTACCCTGCATGAGGGCAGGATTGCAGAAATGCGCACCGGTGAAGGCAAAACCCTGGTTGCAACGTTGCCGCTCTACCTGAACGCACTCTCGGGTGAGGGCGTTCACCTGGTGACGGTAAACGATTACCTTGCCAACTGGGGTGCTGAGTGGATGGGGCCGCTGTACAAGGCGTTGGGCATGACCGTGGGTGTTGTGCACTCGCAGCAGGCAGCGCTTGATAAGAAAGAAGCCTACGCTGCCGATATCACCTACGGTACTAACAACGAGTTTGGTTTCGACTACCTGCGCGACAACATGGCGTTTTCTGTTGAAGAGAAGGTGCAGCGCCAGCTCAACTTTGCCATCGTCGACGAGGTTGACTCCATCCTGATTGATGAAGCGCGTACACCGCTCATTATCTCTGGTGGTATTGAGAACACGTCCGAGATCTATCAGGCGATCAACGCCATCGTGCCGCAACTGACAGAACAGGTTAAAACGCCTGAAGACATCGCGGCAGACATTGAGCCACCGGGTGACTACTTTGTTGATGAAAAACAGCGCGATGTTGAGTTGACCGAAGATGGTCACCAGAAGGTTGAAGACCTGCTTACCAAGAAAGGTCTGCTTAAGGAAGGCGACAGCCTTTACGGCACGTCAAACCTGTCCCTTCTGCATCACGTGCAGTCAGCACTAAAGGCACACACGCTCTATACGAAGGACGTCGAGTACATTGTCCAGGGTGGTGAGGTTGTTATCGTTGACGAGCACACCGGGCGAACCATGCCTGGCAGGCGCTGGTCCGGTGGTATCCACCAGGCGATTGAAGCAAAAGAAAATGTCTCAATCTCCCATGAAAGCCAGACCCTTGCCTCAACGACATTCCAGAACTACTTCAGGATCTACAACAAGCTGGCCGGGATGACCGGTACTGCCGATACGGAGGCATTTGAGTTCCGCCAGATTTATGGCCTTGATGTTGTGGTGATCCCCACCAACATTCCGATGGTGCGGGAGGACCTGAACGATCTGATCTATCTCTCGCAGGAAGAAAAGTACGAGGCGATTGTCGAGGAAATCGAATATTGCCTCGGAAAAGAGGCACCCATTCTTGTGGGTACGGCTTCAATCGAATCATCTGAACTGATTTCAACCCTGCTCAAGAAAAAGAAGATCAAACACAGCGTACTGAACGCGAAGTTTCACGAGCAGGAAGCCGAGATCATTGCCCAGGCGGGCAGGCCAAACACAGTCACCATCGCGACCAACATGGCGGGTCGAGGTACTGACATTATCCTTGGCGGTAACCCCGATGCCGAGATTGCAAAGATCAGTAACCCGAGTGAAGAGCAGATCGCCAGGATTCGTTCGGAGTGGGAAGAAAACCACGCCAAGGTACTGGAATCCGGCGGGCTGCATGTGATCGGCACAGAGCGCCACGAAAGTCGTCGAATTGATAACCAGTTGCGTGGCCGGGCAGGTCGCCAGGGTGATCCCGGGTATTCACGTTTCTACCTTTCGCTCGAAGATGATCTCATGCGTATCTTTGCCTCGGACCGTGTACGCGGCCTGATGCAGGGGCTGGGCATGGATCGCGGTGAGGCCATTGAACACAAGATGGTGACTAACGCGATTGAAAAGGCGCAGCGCAAGGTTGAAGGCAGGAACTTCGATATCAGGAAGCAGCTGCTGGAATACGATGACGTTGCCAACGATCAGCGCCAGATGATTTATCGCCAGCGCCGCGACCTGATGGAAACAGATGATATTTCTGAAACCATCGACGCGCTGTGGGATGACGTGATCAACCAGGTGATTGACGGGTTTATGCCGCCCCAGAGCCTCGAAGAGCAGTGGGACATCCCGGGCCTGGAGCAGGCGCTGCATACAGAATTCAACGCATCCCTGAAAGTTCAGGAATGGCTTGATAGCGAGGATGACCTGTACGAAGAAGGGGTCAGGCAGCGAATAGTTGACGCGGTTAAAGGCGAATACGAGAAGAAGGCAGAAATTGTTGGGCCGGACATTCGCCTGTTTGAAAAGCGCATCATGCTGGACATTCTAGACAGCCTCTGGAAAGAACACCTGGCCTCAATGGACTACCTGCGCCAGGGTATTCACCTGCGCGCCTATGCTCAGCGTCAGCCCAAAAACGAATACAAGCGTGAGGCGTTTGAGCTGTTCGAAGAGTTACTTTCCAACGTCAGGCTTGAAGCGATCCGTTTTCTTTCCCGTGTACAGTTCCAACAGTCCGAGGACGCTGAGGCCCTCGAGCGACGCCGCCGGGAACAGGAAGCCAAAGCTAAGCTGAATTATTCAAAGGCAGATGGCTCTGCCATGGGTGGCGCAGAAGAAGGTGCGGCAGAAGCCCCGGAAGAACCGCAGGCGCCGTTCGTACGCCGAGAGAGAAAAGTCGGGCGTAACGAGCCCTGCCCATGTGGCTCTGGTAAAAAGTTCAAAGCCTGTCACGGCAAACTGGCAAGCTGATGGCTGTCGGACCTCACAGCACCGACTTCAAGGTGGTGCCTGGGGTACGGCTCGCCAGCGGCAGTTGCGGCATCAAGGTAGACGGCACGTCTGACCTTGTGCTGTTTGAGTTTGCCGAGGGCAGTGTCACAACCGGGATCTTTACGCAGAGTCATTTTGCCGCGGCGCCAGTGCTTCTCAGCAAGGAACACCTGCACAAGAGCCAGTCGCGATACTTCCTGATCAATTCAGGCAACGCCAATGCGGCAACCGGTGATGAAGGTGTCTCTGATGCCCGGACCTGTTGTGATGCGGTGTCCCAGCGAACCGGGGCCAGACCTGAAGAGGTGCTGCCGTTTTCAACCGGGGTCATCGGTGAGCGTCTGCAGGTAGAGCAGATTACTGATGCGCTGCCGCGTGTCATTCCCGAACTGCGTGAAGATAACTGGCTTGCTGCAGCGGAAGGCATCATGACCACAGATACGCGTCCCAAGGTCACAAGCCGTACGTTTGATGCAGATGGCAAGACCGTCACGCTTACGGGCATTGCAAAAGGCGCCGGCATGATCCAGCCGAACATGGCAACCATGCTCGCCTATATCGCGACCGACATCGAAGCAGAGGCGGAAGAGTTACATGCCGTGCTGCTCGCCGGGGCAAATAGATCTTTCAACCGCATTACCGTCGACAGCGATACGTCCACGAACGACAGTTGTATGTTAACGGCAACAGCGTGCTCCGGTGTTTCCCTTGCGGACTACACAGACGAATTCAGCGAAGCCCTCGCATCACTGATGCAGGAACTTGCCCACGGCATCATCCGTGATGCAGAAGGTGCAACAAAGTTTGTGGCAGTGAATGTCATGGGTGGTGAAAGTGAAGCCGCCTGCCTTGAGGTGGCTTATGCGATTGCTAATTCTCCGCTGATGAAGACCGCGATCTTCGCGTCAGATGCCAACTGGGGACGTATCGTCATGGCAATTGGCAAGGCAAACACGGCACTCGATCCGAACAAGATAGATGTGTTCATTGGTGATGTTTGTCTCATGGTTGCCGGTGGCAAACACCCTGACTATGTTGAAGAGATGGGTGCTGCAGTGATGGCCGGAGAAGAAATCACCATCCGCGTGAACCTCAATGCGGGAGATGCTGAAGAGACTGTCTGGACGAGTGACTTGTCACACGACTATGTCTCTATCAATGCCGATTACAGGACCTAGTGGGTCTCTGTTCTAGCGGTCGAGGGGATCCGCACCCAGGTCTGATTCGGTTACATCATCATGTTCCGGGTCCGTGGCGATGTAACGATTCCCGTCAGCCCACTCACCAAGATCTATCAGCCTGCACCGGTCTGAGCAGAACGGCCGATGCTTACTGGAACTCACCCAGGCAACCGCTTTATCGCAGGTTGGGCACTTAACGATTACATCAGCCATCGGAAGAAACCTCGCCGGAGGAAAGTGCCAGATATAATGCATGTAATCGCTCAACCTCGGCAACCAGGTCATCGCTGCTGCCATCGTTGACGATGATGTCGTCAGCATCCATAACACGCTGCTCGCGTGTTGGCTGAACGGCCATGATCGCTTCAACCTGCTCACGCGAGTTGTTGTCCCGATTTATCACGCGCTCAACCTGTACGGCTTCCGGTGCATCAGCTACCAGGAGGCGATGCATCATCGGTGATTTGCCAAGACCGGTTGATAAGACAAGGATGGCGTAAGGGGAGGTTGCTGTGGCGATCTCGTTAGCAAGATCTTCAATGATGGGGCGATGGGTCTGGGATTCCAGGAAACGCCGATCATCTTCTGAAGCAAAAACAATTTCGCGCAGTCGCGCCCGGTCGAGGGTGCCATCCTCTGAGACGACCCGGTCACCAAAATGTTCAACAATTGCCTTGTATGCAGGCCAGCCGGGTTCCACCACGCGGCGCGCTGACACGTCAGCATCTGCAACGACAATGCCGCGTTCGGCAAAGAGATCAGAAACCGTGGATTTGCCTGTGCCGATACCACCGCGCAGGCCAACAACATAGGTCATACCGTCATCATTCCAAGGTACATGTTCATCAGTTCAGGGCCCCACAACATCGCGATCCAACCGGCAATGGCAAGGTATGGGCCAAACGGCATGGGTTGATCGCGACCGCGACCCAATGCAATCAACGCGCCGCCGATGACGGCACCAGCCAGCGAGGAAAACAGAATGATCATCGGCAGGCTCTGCCAGCCGAGCCAGGCACCAAACATGGCGAGCAGTTTGAAATCACCGAAGCCCATGCCTTCCTTGCCTGTGACCAGTTTGAACACCTGGTAGACAGACCAGAGGATCATGTAGCCGGCAACCGCGCCGAGTAATGCTGAAACAATGTCTGTATAGAAACCAAACAGGTTGAGAAGGAGGCCCAGCCAAAGGAACGGCAGGGTGATGTCGTCGGGAATAAACTGGGTATCAAAATCGATGAACGAGACTGCTACGAGCGCCCAGGTTAACAACATGGCAGCGAAACCGGGCAGGGTGAAACCCAGTCGCAGGAAAACCACGACAGTGAGCGCGGCAGTCAGGAATTCAATGGCGGGGTAGCGAAGCGAGATCTTATAGTCACAGCCTGGGCACTTACCACCCAGCGTAAAGTAACTGATGATGGGAATGTTCTCCCAGGCTTTGATCTGCCTCCCGCAGTTAGGGCAGCGTGACCTAGGCACGACGAGGTTGAACTTGCCGATGTCTTCCGAGCGTAGTGAATCAAGCACTTTGCGGGTTGGCTCGTCAGCCGTCTCAATCAGGAACTCAATCGACTCCTCCCGGAACATTCGCTCCATCATGACTGGAGTGCGATAAATCACGACGTTCAGGAAGCTGCCGATGAGCGCGCCGTAGATGAAGACTACAAGAGCGCTGGCAACAGGATATTCTGCCTGCAGAAAGGCGAGCTCTGTCAGCATGTTGCGAAGAGGTGTTTAGTGGCCGCCGCCACCGCCGATCGCGTCACCCATGGAGAAGATGGGCAGGTACATAGCGATAATCAGGCCACCGATCACAACCCCGAGGAACGACATGATCATCGGTTCCATGAGGCTGGTAAGACCTTCAACAGCGTTATCGACCATTTCCTCGTAATAGGTGGCTGCTTTATCAAGCATGCCGTCGAGGGCACCGGATTCTTCACCGATGGCAACCATCTGGATCACCATGTTGGGGAAGATATTGGTCGATTTCATTGATGTGTTCAGCTGGATACCCGTCGAGACGTCTTCCTTGATCTGCGTGATCGCTTCAAGGTAGACGATATTACCGGCTGCGCCAGCAACCGATTCGAGTGCATCAACCAGCGGTACACCGGCAGCAAACGTCGTGGATAGTGTTCGGGCGAATCGAGCCACACAGGATTTATCGAGGATATCCCCGATAATGGGAAGCTTCAGGGCAAGACGCTCCTGCCCGTCCCGAATTTTCTGCGATCGTTTGTGAGCTTCTTTGTAGGAGAAATAGATAACGGCGATACCAGCGACACCTGCAAACCACCATTCCTGCATGAAGCGAGACATATCCACAACCATCTGCGTGAATTCAGGCAGGTCAGCGCCGAAGCCAGCAAAGATCTCTTCAAACTGGGGTACCACTTTCACCAGCAGGATGCCGGATACCACACCTGCAACCACGAGTACCGCGATTGGATAGTTCATTGCACTCTTGATCTTTGCCTTGAGTGCCTCGGTCTTCTCTTTGTAGGTTGCCAGGCGATCGAGCATGGTTTCGAGGGCACCCGACTGTTCACCAGCGTCGACGAGGTTACAGAAGAGATCGTCAAAATGTTCAGGCTGGGATTTGATCGCATTCGCAAACGAGTTACCCGATGCAACCTCATCACGTACTTTGAGGATGAGATCCTTCATGGGTGGGTTGTCCATACCGTCGGCAACAATCTCGAAGGACTGCACGAGGGGCACACCGGCTTTCATCATCGTTGCCAGCTGTCGGGTGAAGAGGGCGATGTCGCCTGGCGTGACCTTGGCACCCATCTGGGCAAGGGCGAAGCCGCCACCCTTTTTAGTGACCTTGGTAGGATTGATACCCTGTTTGCGAAGCTCTGCCTTCGCAACGTTAGCGTTTGAACTGGTGATTTCGCCCTTGGTCTTCTTGCCGGACTTGTCCGTGCCTTCCCAGGCGAAAACTGAATTCGCAGCTGCCATATTTCCTTACCTTTATGCCGTTCCCTGGACTAGTGACCGGATGTAACGCGGTCTACTTCGTCCAGACTTGTCATACCGTTTTTCACTTTCACCATTGCTGACTGGAAGATGTTGTGGAAACCCTCCCGCTCACTGACTTCAGCAATCTGAAGTGAATTACCATCTTCCATGATGATCTTTGAAATTTCCGGGGTTATCTTCATAACCTCATATATACCTACTCGACCCTTGTAGCCGCCCGAGCACTTTTCACAGCCCTTGGGACCAAAGATCTCGAGACCTTCATCAACTTCCTGCTCAGAGAACCCTTTTTCCATCAGGGCATTCTTTGGAATGTCGAGCTTCACTTTGCAATCGCAGAGTCGACGTGCAAGACGCTGGGCGACGATCAGGTTGATAGATGTTGCGAGGTTAAACGCGGGTACACCCATGTTTCGAAGACGGGTCAGGGTCTCCGGTGCACTGTTGGTGTGAAGTGTGGACATCACCATGTGACCGGTTTGTGCCGCCTTGATCGAGATGTTGGCGGTCTCAAGGTCTCGAATCTCCCCTACCATCACGATGTCAGGGTCCTGACGCAGGAATGAACGCAGGGCTTCAGAGAAGTCGAGGCCAACCTTGTGGTTCACCGGGCACTGATTGATACCCTCGAGGTTGATTTCAACCGGGTCTTCAGCCGTTGAGATGTTGAGCTCCGGCGTATTCAGGATGTTAAGACCCGTGTAGAGCGATACCGTCTTACCACTACCGGTTGGGCCGGTTACCAGGAACATACCCTGCGGCTTGTGCAGCGCATCCATATACAGCGCTTTCTGATCATCTTCATAACCCAGTGCATCAATACCCATCTTGGCAGAGCTGGGGTCGAGGATTCGAAGACAGAGCTTCTCGCCGAAAAGTACAGGCAGTGTGTTAACCCGGAAGTCGATGGCCTTGGATTTCGAGATCTTCAGCTTGATACGACCATCCTGCGGCACACGGCGTTCTGAGATGTCCATCTGGGACATTACTTTCAAACGGGCCGAGATCCTGGGGCCAAGGTTTACCGGTGGTCGCGCTACCTCGTGCAGTACACCATCAGTTCGGAAACGTACGCGGTAGGCTTTTTCAAATGGTTCGAAGTGAAGGTCAGATGAACCGCCCTTGATGGCATCCATCAGCATCTTGTTGATAAAACGTACAACCGGCGTGTCGTCTGCGGCTGAACCTTCATCCGCCTCGTCCGGGCCACCACCTTCTTCGTCAACTGCCTCAAGATCGAGGTCGACGTCGTCGTCACCGAGATCACCGAGGCCACCGCCTTCCTGTGATTCGAGGAATGCCTCGATAAACGCGGCAAGTTTGTTTTCTTCTACCAGGACTTCTTCGGTTGAGATACCGGTCTGGAATTTGATTTCGTCGAGGCCCGTTCTGTTGGTCGGGTCGGACAGTGCAACAAAGAGTCGGTTACCGCGATGGAAGATGGGGATCGCGTGGTTTGATCGAATCAGCTTTTCGTCAACGAGGTTCTTTGGAATGACCTCGGGGTCAAGTGTAGTGATGTCTAGCAGGGGTGTACCGAACTCTTCTGAAGCGGAAGTTGCAATGTCCTTTGCACTGACAATGTCGTTCTGTACCAGGTGGGTAACAAAAGGTACTCGAGTCTTGCGAGCTTCCTCGGAGGCGTTCCGTGCAGCATCTTCTTCCAGCAGATTATCTTCTACCAGGCGCCTGGCCAAACCGCTCAATTGAATCGGGTTCGCAGCCATAAATCTCGTCCTCTAAAAAACGGGTCCAGCCCCGTCAACACGAGGCGGAATCAGCCTTAGAGTTTAACGTCAGGCTCCAAACCTGTCGATAGATCGCCCGACAAAAGTGGCGTGCCCGGGGTGCGGCCTCGGTGTGCCCTGGCAGGGCCGTAAATGACCGAATGTGACGCAAATTGTCACTTTTGGCCTACAGTTTTGGGTGGGTTTTGGGGAAATGTGACCAAAATTGTCACATTTTCAGGATGAACGGTCGCAATTTGTTGGCACGAACCTTGCTCCTATTACGCCAAGGTTGGTCGAAGTACGCTAGTCTGACCTGAAAACAAATGAAAGGAGTTCATCCAAATGAAAAAGTTACAACAGGGTTTCACCCTCATCGAGTTAATGATCGTTGTGGCTATTATCGGTATTCTCGCTGCGGTTGCTCTGCCAGCCTATCAGGACTATATCGCTACAGCTAACATGACCAAGGTTAACTCTCACTACGAGGAAGCTGTACGTCTGACACGTTCTACCATGGTTAAGGGTAACACTCAGGCAGCACTGGGTCTGGCTAACACAATGCCTACTAACGCTGCTTCGTGGATTTCACTCTACAACCCAGGTGGCTCTCTGGCACCAGGTGGTGGCGCGGCTTACAACTCAGGTGCGTCAAACGCAGCTAACGGTATCATCGGTGTAACCGCAGGTACCAACATCGTGACAATCATCAAGCCGAACTACGATCAGCTGACGTTTGCTACGAGCATCATCAACGCGCCGGAAGAAACTTAAGATTTACTCTTAAAGTTTTTCTGCAAAACGGGAGCTTCGGCTCCCGTTTTTGTTTGTACCGCCGATATTTTTTTGCACCCCTCTGGTGTGATTAAATTCGATCACCGGTTTCGAGTGAGTCAGCAGCATGCAATACCAAAAAAACATGAAAGGCTTTTCCCTGGTGGAAATGATGATCGCGGTCACGGTGATCGCAATCATGGCGACAGTAGCCATACCAGCCTACCAGGACTACATGACAGCAGCTCGTGTCGGCGTGATGGGCGACAACATCCAGAGTATTCGCCTGATGCAGGCAGACCGTCGTGCTGACCGCGGCGAATACGTTGAGGGCATATACGACGTCTCAGCGGGAAATACATCACTCACGACCAACCTGGGTTGGGCGCCGCGCACGGATCTTGATGTCATCGATTATGAGGTGGCTTGCGCAACGGATGGTGGTGTAGCCGGGGAGTGTGCGCGTAACAGTGGGTACACCGTAACGGCGACGCATCCTGATGATGGTGATGCGACTGTTTCGCGGACGTTTGATGTGGGGAATAACTGTACCAATTGTTAGGTGGAATCCTGACGTCGCCCAGTACTAGTCGTATAATTCTTTTCTGTGCCGGAATAGCTCAGTTGGTAGAGCAGTTGCTTCGTAAGCAATTGGTCGGAGGTTCAAGTCCTCTTTCCGGCACCAAATCGTTTTAAGCCTTACCTTGCTCGATACACCGAGCTCCGCCCAATTGACATTGGTCCTCGGCCGATGCGTCGGACCGCCAAGTCCTCTTTCCGGCACCAAATCCCTGTAAAAACACACCTTGTAAGGGCAAAGAGCTCCGCCCAATTGACATTAGTCCTCGGCCGAAGTGTCGGATCGTCGAGTCCTTTTTCCGGCACCATCTCCCCAAAAAAGCACCTTGCTACGACATCGAGCTCCGCTCAATTGCCATTGGTCTTCGGTCGGTGCGTCGGACCGTCGAGTCCTCTCTCAATACAACCTGTCCAAGAATAAACATTAACCATCACCCCTCTAAAGAAATAGCTGTATTTGCTGCGAACGTAGCAGTTTGGGCTACGATAACGCCGTGAAATAACAGCTCTCAGAGATACTCTTACACTTGTGCCAGCGACCAGCTTGCTGATAGTAAGTGGTTTCGAGTCTTGAACATTGTCGACGACTTCACGCGCGAGTGTGTCTGTCAACTGGTAGACACCTCGGTTTCGGGTGCGAGGTTGATGGAAAGAAAGCCGAAGACAATTGTCTTTGACTTCCGTCCGGAACTGACGAGCAAGTATTCAACACGAAAGCTTCACTCTACCCAATTGATAGCATCTGCTTCGATGGGTTAGAGAGTAAGTTCGCGAGCACTGTCCCTTCGTTGTAGACCAGTTCATTCCGGTTCAGGTCGAATGGCAACGCCCAAAGCGCCAGTTTGTCATCAAAGTGAAAGGGTGGCAGCGGGGCAGTGAAGGCTTCGTGTGATGGATAGATCAGAAAGAGTTCGCCCTTGCCGCCCAGGTATTTCTGGCCATAGGCGAAGAGCTGGTACATATCGGCTTGGCTGATGCCGTATTTGTCGCGCGCATTTCCCTGGTTTGACTGAATGAGTTTCCATTTCGTGTCGAGGATTGCGACCCGCTGCCCGTCCTGGGTAATCATAAGGTCCGGTCTGAGTCGAAACCAGTTTTGTTCTTGGTGCTTTACCAGTGACTCCCCAGAGGCCTGAGCTACCAGCTGACAGTCTCTAGGGAGCCTGTCCTGCAGGATCCGGGTGACATAGTTCTCGTAGAGAGCCTCCATCGGAAATAGCAGTGAGCATCCCTGCTGAATTCCTTGACTGAACACGGGTGCCTCATTGGACAGAATCAGGCGAATCCAGGGGAGTAGTGGCTGGTAGTACGCCATGTTTCGATTGTTCCGCCATGCCTTGAGGTCAGCCTTGTGGTTGTTTAATGCAGGGATATTGTCGAGCGTAAAGAGATATTCGCGACAGAGTCGCTTGTTCTCCAGTGAAGTCGTCCAGCGATTTAGTACTTCGAGGCAACGCTTGATCAGGCGATTCTCGGCCCTGTCAGGCAAAAACTGGTCATAGCTGACATGAAAACGATGCTGAGTACCGGGTCTTGCCCTCATCTGTGCTGCCACACGCAACTGACCTTTCAAGAAGCCGAATTCTTCCTGTCGTCGGACATACAGGTTGCGGATACCTTTCTTGATGAGCAGACCCGTTTCCTGCAGCACCAGACTGGTTAAAGCTTCCAGCCAACTGTCTTCAAGGGTAGAAAGATCTGCCGCGCCAGAATCAACATAGGGGACGTTGTTCGCAATATGCAGCATTCGCCAGAGGATGTTTCGAGAATTTTCTAGTGATTTCTCTTGAAGCGAGGTCTTGGGAAGAATCTCAATCTGATCGCCGTTCTGAAGTTGTATCAGGCCCACATAGTTGACGACCTGCAGGCATTCGTGGCCTTCGTAGCGACAAGGTCGGATCAACTCCGCGTGCTCACGCTCCGGGTTGTACGCAAGTTTGCGCAGCAGTTCGAAGGTCTGCGTTGAGACGCGGCGATAGTCCATGTTCTGGTCATTGTCAGCAGTGCCGAGGCAACCATACTCACGGACGATGATATGCATCTGTCTGGTTCAGGCTGCTGTAGCGTAAATGCCGATGTATGCGGCGGGATTATTCAGCGCGTCGGGATTTCTCTCGAATTGAGACGAAAGCGTGCCAGGAACGTCGGAACCCAGGAGCCGAGAGATATCAGAATCGCTGTGTTTCTCCATGAAAAACTGCAGATCGCGCTGCTGTTTCAGCGAATCCCCAAGTACCTGACGGATTCTTCCCCAGTCCTCAAAGAAATACTCCTCTAGGAGAGGAAACACCTCCAAGGTCATGATTTGCGATAGCTTTTCGAGAGCAGGTTCGCCTTTAAGCGGTAGGAAAAAGCTGTGCCCGAGAGTGTGCTCCCTATCGTAGAGCAGTTCGATTCGATCGTTAATCGTCTTCAGCATCTGAGATACATCGACTCCTTCAACATGTATGCCTGAAAGCAAAGACAGATCCGGCATCATTTCGATGAACTGGAAGCGTCTGCGCAAGGCCGTGTCAACCTGTACCAGGGACCTGTCAGCGGTGTTCATGGTTCCGATAATGTAGAGATTGGGTGGCACGGAAAACTTTCGCTTGGAGTAGGGCAGCGTAACGTTCAGGGCCTCTGGGGCGCCCGCTCTTTTTGAAGGTTCAATCAAGGTAATCAATTCACCGAAGATTTTAGCGATGTTGCCTCGATTGATTTCGTCGATGATGATTACATGCGGGCCAACAACGGATTCTGTAGTCTCGCCAGGGGCTTCAAGCCCGTAGTTCTCTCGCAACTCATTGAGCACAGCTTTGGCATAGCTGACATTGTAGATCTCATTGTCCGGCCGGCCTTGATACAGATCTTTGATGCGGGGAATAGAAAGTGTGTAACCGGAATAGTCAGTCGCCGATGCGAGGGGTTTAAACGTAAATGTTTTACCCCCCTTGTACTGTATCTGGAACTCCTTTCCTCGAAACGTCCTCAGCAACTTGGGTGCTTCAGTGATGTCTTCGCAAAAGCTCTCCATAGCATCATCCAGTGTATTTGTGCTCGAACTCCTGCAGTGGTCACACAGTCGCTTGAAAACGCCATCCTCAATGTCATAACTGACACCTGCATTGCCTTCACTGTTAGCGCGAAGGCCTTCTACGAAATCTTCGTACGCGAAACTTTGGTGAAAGGTAACAAATTCAATTCGGCCTTCGGCTTTGAGCTCGTCGTATCGTTGTTTCAGTGACTCGCGGTTGTGACTATGGCTGGCAAAAAAATCGGAATCCAGAATCTGCAAAGCGAGTTCGACTGTGGCGTAAGTTTTCCCCGTACCCGGGGGGCCGTACAGGATCCGGTTCGTGGGCAAGGTCGAGTTAGCCATCATTGGTTTGACTCCTGATTCTTTGACCTGGATGTCGTCATACATGTCGCAGAGCTTTTCCAGGGCATCGATACTTGTTACTCCCACAAGCGCGGCCTGGTTTCCTGGCGAAAGATCAGGCGCTTGCGATTTCAGGTTGCTGTTCCGGGGTTCGTCCGGTGAATAGGTCCTGAGCAATTGAATACCCTCGAGAGTTTCTGAGTATTCAGTCAGCCAGATAGATATACCGGAGCGCGTCCGTTCCAGTGCTAGTTGTTTCCCGGATGGTGACTGGAATGCCGCAATGTATTTAGTTGGTGATTTCCGGTATCCATAGCGGCCTTCCAGGTACTCTTCCGCTTGGAACGCAATCGAGTTGCTGTTGTCGGATTGAGCGTTCATCTTTACCCAAATGAAACTCTGCAGATCCACCATGTCACGAGGTGACCAGTTGTCAGTCAGGAGAGCGGCTTTCAATTGCTCAAGGAATGTGCAGACCTGTTCGAACTGGTCTGCATCGTTTGAAAGTTGCTGTCCAACCAGCTCATTCATGGACTTCCTAATCTCGGTCGTTTTGATAAATGGGAACTTTGCTGGATCTGACGCGAACAGGAAAAAGGATGTGATACCCCTTATCTTGGAAGGAAACTGTTTCTTCCCCAGATCTTCATAGAGCGAGGTCAGGTATGCCATAAATCGATCAGCTCTTGGCTGAAGCTCGTCTTCGCCGTTAACGAGATCAATGACCGCAGCTGAGAACGACTGTTTCTGGAGATCAGTCATCGCTGGTAGACCATCGAATTGACGCCAGTTCACAAGATTCTGTGGTTGTCCGTTGGACATCGGTTGGGTGAGCAGCTTCAGAAGTGCGTCCGTGACCTCAAGAGGCGCGCCTGTCAGATTGATCTGGCTGAACCGTTCCCCGATCTCCAGCTTGTAGTTCCGTTCTGCCTGCAGGTACGCCGGTGAAGAGAAAGTCCGGTCATCCGGAAAGGCGTTCAGGAACGCCTGCTTGTATTCTTCAAGGGCTTTCAGGTCGATATCCCCCTTACGAGGTTTCCACCGATCCCTTATTTGACCTTCATAAAAGTCGAAGTCGGGTGTGCCCAGTTCATCCGCAATTTTTTGTCGAATTTCCAGCAGTGTGTTGTCTATCT
This sequence comes from Pseudomonadales bacterium, assembly GCA_963921285.3. Taxonomy (GTDB): domain Bacteria; phylum Pseudomonadota; class Gammaproteobacteria; order Pseudomonadales; family Azotimanducaceae; genus UBA9659. The sequence continues at coordinate 803,861 of CAWUFD020000015.1, read as the reverse complement.
CAACATTTGTCAGCTTTTTCCACGCGGCCTTTGTCATTCCCGTGAAGGCCATCAGGATCTCTCTCCTGTCTCCCCGTGAGAAAATCCTCTCATAGCTATCTGGATCGAGAAGGTGGAGCAGCATAGAGCGGAACTGCCTTGCGGCATCGTCCGGAACGGTGTGCAGCCAATCTGCAAAACTTGAGTGGTTGCTGATCAGGTCTCTGCGGGCTTCTGGTACCAGTTGCTTAAAACTGCTAAACATGAGGATGGCGTAGCGCAGCTCTCGCCAGCGATTCGTGTTGTATCCCATGCCGCCACTCCCAATGCCGTCCAGAATCTCACTGTCCAGGCAGGGGTGTTTTGTTGGAAGTGCTTCCCCACTCCAGCTCCAGATCGAGCGCACAGCCTCCTGTTTCGACTTAACGCCCACGTTGGACGGGCAAAGTTGCATCAACCAGAAGAGCTCTGACGCAAGTTTCTTGGTGGCTGGTGCGGCAGGGCCAAGCTGCTTTTCAAATTTTTGGAAGAATCCACTTTGTGATTCATCTGGATTATCGACAAACCAGGTCACCAGTTCTGCGAAGCCGTCAGCAGTCCAGAGTTGTTCCCCAGAGAACATCGAACCGTCCTCAATGAGGCAGCGATCCTTGAACTGTTCTACCAAGGCATAAATCGCGTGCTGGTTAGTCCGGTGAAAGTGACGTGACATGAATATCCTTATGCGACCGGGTAGTAAATGGGACCCCAGTCAGAAGAGTCGTTGAACATCAGCTCAATAAAGACAGGTATCAATTCAAGCAGCAGGCGTTTTCCATCCCTTATTTGGTCTCGATTGACCTGGCTCTGCCATGTGGCGCCCCCGTGCACGACTTGGTTCCGTAGCACGTACAATCTTTCTATGACCGTACGCAACAAGGCAGGTACGTCTGAATCCGCCAGGGCTCGCATGGCTTGCTTCTGGCTCCTCTTGAATGAAGATTCCCAGTCAATTGTGTCGTCGTGCTGCGCCAACCAGAAAGGACCATAGACATAACGATTGTCGATAAGTACACGTACAAACCCAGAGAAGTTCATCCACAGGCTGTTGTAGACACGCTCTTCTTCATCTAGCGTTATCAGCTTGCCTATAAAGGTATCAAAGTCATCTCGGAAAGTGTGGTCCGTGCGGTTGTCGTCAATGGCGTAGAGTGAATTGAATGAGACCCAGAGCGCAATAAAGGCGATATCATCATCTGTGTCTGAATATTGTTCCGCACAGCGCAGCCAGCTCACCGCTCGGTGAAGCCGGGTCGCATGGTCGTCAGTCATCCCGTCACGAATCTCGCGGAGCGCGTCTCTCAGTCGATCTCCCGATAGCATCTTATCGGTCACCTGCGCCCTCGCTGGTAGGTTCCATAACAGGCTGGTCTTCCGTAATCATCGTCAATAGTTGCTTGATGTAGGTTTGCCTGTCGTCCACCTGGAACAGTACGTGCGAACGGGTGAACGTTTCCTTTTTTAAGTCGTTTGTCCACCACCGCACCTGCTGGAACGGTGTGTTGGCAATGACAAACGAATTGAGAATGATCGTCGGGTCGCCGAGTTGTGACTCCAGTGCCTTGATTGTCCGGAAAAACCTGATCTTGGGATCTTCTGGACCTTCCAGGTTACGAATCCCCTTGGGATCTACAAAAGTCACGTACTGCTTTCCATCAACCAGCAGCCATAGCAGAAAGTCAGGGTAGAAATTGCCTGCCTCAAAGAAGCCGATGCCGCGTCCACGGCTCATATTGCGTAGCAGGTAGAGCTCCCTGTCTTTGAAGAAAACAGGGTTTGCGGTACAGAAATCACGAAGGTCCGTGACAAAGTCAATCTCACCCTCATTGAGTGAAACCGGGCTTACTTCCACGTAGCTGCTGCGGAATGAGAGGAGTGGCTGGTACAGGTGCCGGTCGAAGTAGGTTGCCTGCAGCTTCGAGAAAGCCCAATCCTGCAGGTCTCCGTTCTCTATCTGTTCCTTCAGTCCATTTAACGCATCAACGAGGTCATCACGGCTCTCATCAACGTGCAGGCGGTACTCCTGGACAAAGTTCGCGTGATCCGGTTGGAGGGTGTGGTACTCGTAGAATTGTGATTCCCAGGCCTGCTTGTGGAACTTGTAAAACCGGTCAATGTACTTCTAGAGAAGTGCGGTGGCGATCTCTTCCCAGCGGCGTACCTGTTCGAAACTGGAGAAGGTGAGTTCTTCACGGGGAATGAACAGCCGGTACCAGCCATGATTCGCTGGTGCCAGCAGGTCTGGCAGGATTTCCCGTGGCAGGTTCAGGTTGTACCAGGAACGCTCTGCCTTGAAATGCTGCAGCTCAAACCAGATGGCATCAAAGTTCATGAATGCCAGGTGCTGTTCTTCCAGCTTCCCCTCGTACTTGTCTACGGCATCGGTCGTACGTTTCAGGCCTTTGCTCTGGTCCGCCTCAATCCGGGGATACCAGTCCAGCGCAATGGGGTGCCTTAATAGCTGATCTGGTGGCAGGCTAAGGGTTGGCTTGGGTCCATCACGCTTGAAATCCTTGCCTTCCTGGATGCGAATACTGGTGAGGTTCTTACCCGTCAGTACCTTATCTTCCAGGCTCCTCAGAGTGGGCAGGATGAACTCAAGGGGGTTCTCGTTCCCGGGTAACCCCTCGTCTTCCAGGTATTCACGGAACTGGCGCATGTAGTCGGCGTGGATACCGAATACGTTGAGCGTTTCCAACAGGCCAATCCGTTTTGGTCGATCAACCCCCGGCAGCTGGCTGGAACGCTTCAGAGTATTGCCATGCCCCTTGAGTCGAACCCCGCGTCCAAAGAGCTGGATGATTTCTGATCCTTCCTTCTTTCCAATATTCATCAACCCCATCGTGCTGACACGCCAGCTGTTCCAGCCTTCAGTGAATTTCTTGGAGCCGATCAGCAGGTTGATGGTGGAGTTGGCCTCGTTGATGGAATGGAACAGTGAGTCGCTGAAATCCTGCTCAGTAACCACTAGTTCGCTGTGCGCCTCACATAGTTTGCAGAGATTCGCCGCATCGCCGACGTTGATCACGCCGAAGGGTTTGTTCCCGCCGAGGGAGAGTGCAATTTCTCCCTCGCTGCCTTTCAGGTGATCCAGGTGCAGGGCAGCGGTACCAGGCGCATTGAATAAGGTCTTGAGAATGTCTTCGAACATTGCGTCTGCAGACTGTTGCTGTGCAGTCAGGTGCGGATACGCTTCGGCGAAAATGTCCTTGCCACTCTTGTCCAGCAAGCCGGCGCTGCCCTCGAGCAGCCGTCGAATGGCATCAACCGAATGCCTTCTATCTTGAACAAACGTCGCCAGGGTGAGCAGGATATCGACCACATCTGACACTTTACGTTTGTTGCTGGTACGCACCGCTTTCACGCTACCGCCTACAAAAACCCAGAGAGGCTTCTCCAGCAGGAACGGCCGTAGGACAGCAGGGTCATCGGCATACAGCTTCTGCTGCTGGTAAAAAGCTAGCAAGCAGGCCGTGAAGTAGAGTGTACGCTGTGCCTCATCTGAGTCGTCGGCAAGACTCAGGATGCGATAGTCCTTGCCGAATCCATCGCGGTAGAAGTAGCGGTAGGAATAGTCAAACAGGATATTGCGCGCGTAAACCTGCTCCAGGTCCTTGCGCCCCTTCATGGCCTGGCCAAATGTTGCCGAGTACTCAAAGGAAAATCCGTTCTCACACAGTCGGTTTCTAAAGCCCATCCAGGTTTCCCCTGAAGCGCCGCGATGCCCCTCATCAATCAACACTAGGTTGTTACCTTCAAATGCATCAACAGCGACGGTTTTCTCACCCATCTCCTCACGCAGCTTGGAGATTTCCAGTATCTCAACGGCCCGCCCGGCAAACAGCGAGCCTTGGTCCTTGCTGAATATCTCCGCATGAATTCCGGAGGCTTCAAACTCTTCAAGGTGCTGGCGTGAGAGACCCTCGTTGGGCGTCAGGAGGATCGTGCGATTGAGTTCTCTTGAGCGACCATGCAAATCTAGGTAGTGCTGGTACTGGCGAATATTAGCGTGCATCAGCAACGTCTTGCCGCTGCCCGTGGCATTCCAGAATGCCAGTTTCCGCAAGTCTGTGATTTCGAACGGACTCACCTGGTCCCTGGCGAGTTTGTCCTGGTCGAAGACAGCAGCATGGGTGTTGAGATCTGCCAGCAACTGGGCAGGGTCTCTGAAGAATCGATCCAGGTAAATCTCAGTAAACAGCAGCGAAAGATACTGGAAGTACTTCCATTGCAGGGGTTCTGCACGCTTCTCGCTGAGTGCCAGAGTGTGTCGGACGATGTTCTGGTCATAGCCAAGCAGTGTATCGCCAGGCAATTCTTTGAACTCCCAGAGCATCCGCATCTGGTGCAGGAAATTGTGGCTGCCGTTTTCGTCCAGGCCCTCCAGTTCAAGTGGCTGCAGCGGTTCGGCCAGCTAATCAAAACTACCGCGTTCAAAAAGCGACAGCAGCCACTGGTTCAGTACCAGTTTCTGGTCAAACCGGAGGGGAGGTGTCTCCTTTTTCTTCCGGGCCGCCATGATGTTTACACATCATCCACGTCAAACATCAGGCGCTGAAAGTGTTCTTCGATCAGCCGCACCTTCCAGGTCTGGTCATCACGGCGCCAGTTTTCAAGATTGTTGTCACCGTTGACGTAGATCAGGTCATGGTCCTGATCACGGGTGTTGTAGGCCTGCTTCTTAAACCATTCATCAAGAGCATCGTTGTCGACTTCATCCTGATCGCGCCAGAGGACCAGTACACGTTCTCCGTTGGGGTTGGAGCCTTCAACGACCCTGACGTTGTGAATCACATCAACGTGCCTGACTGATAAACCAAGAAGCCAATTGAAAGTTTCGACGAGATCCACTTTTACTCGTTTGTTTTCACCATCGCGATCCACAATTAGCTCGTAACTATCAGGATTGCGAAAGCCGGCAATGTTTAGCAAAGATTTCTTACTGGGGTCTACGAACTCTAGTGAATAGTTGAGCAGATATTCTTCTTTCAAACTGGGTGATGTTTCAAGAAGTGATTGTTGCTTCGAGTTTGCCTGGGGTTCGAGATTGACAAGCGCATCTTCATAAGACTCAAGCTTTAGATATCTAACGATCTGAGGCCCAAGCTCAAGCTGCGTGGCCGACACGGGAGAGGTAGGAATTCCGGACTTCCAGGATTGAGAGTAGATACACTTCTTAATTCTAGGTAGGAGGACGGTATCGAACACTTCATCCATCTCAATCAACAATGCCTTCCTTCTGCCTCCATCTTCGCGATTGAGTCGTACGATTGCTTCTCCTGTCGTGCCTGAACCAGCGAAAACATCAGCCACTATGGAGCCGTGAGGAGTAACAAACTGCGCTAGTTGGGCAATAAGCTCTTGTGGTTTGGGATTTTTGAATACGTCTCTAGTACCAAACAATCGATCTAGGTCATTCGATCCTTTTCGCGAGTCCATAGATAACACGCCACGTAGGGGAAACCGTACATCATTGAGGTACACCTTCAGTTCTGGGATTTTTTCTTCAGTTTTTCCAAAAATGATGCGGTTACTTGCCAGTAACTCATTCATCGTACTCTCGGTGAATCTCCACCCCCAGGTTGGTTTGGCACATGGTTTGCCAGTCTCTGGATGATAGACATCATAAGTGTGGCCAGGTTTCCCAGGGTTATCCATATTGCGGCGTGCAGCATAAGGGCCAATTTCATCTATTCGGCGATACCGATAAAGATCTCCAAGTTCTTCTCGATTCTCTAGTGCGTATTCATGGAATTTCTTCGAGAGGCTTTCAAGAGAAGTACAACTTTCCTTTAGTTCGGCGTACTTCTCCATCATCATTTGTTTTACTTCGTTGGTCGAGGTGTACCAGTGTGAATCCAGTTCACTCTTTTCTTTTGCGTAAAGCAGCAAATACTCGTGCTCAACTGCGACCCTTGTGGGATTGTTGTCTGTTGATCCTTTCCAAATCATATTCGCGATGAGGTTTTCAGGTCCGAATTCGATATCCAGTAAAGTTCTGAGTCTCTGGTGCTCAATGTCGTTGATGCTAGAGATCACAACACCATGATTGGCGAGGCATCTACGAGAAATAGCAAGTCGATCTCGAAACATTGATAACCAAGTAGAATGCTGAAAATTGTCACGATACCGGAACCCATCTTGCCCAGTATTGTATGGAGGGTCGTTGTAGAAAAGACCAACTCTGTCTTGGTATTTTCCTGTCGCGAATGAAAGGCTGTTGAAGTTTTCCCCTTTAATGAGATCGATACATACTCTTGAATCAAGGTCGCTAATTTCGCTCAGCAAGGAATTCGTGAAGCTTTTATAGAAATGAATGGTGTCTATCACTAGCGAGGGCATTGATTCCAAGAACTCGATACTGACCGGCTCTGTAAACTGTGGTGTCAACATGTCAGCCTTGTTTTTTTCGATAGAGAAAAGAGACTTCCACTCCTTAATCTGGTCTGTGTTACTAGCTATGTCTGCGTAAAACCTTTTAGGGACGCTCGCAAGAGCGAAGCAGTAGTTCGTTTCCAATACAAACTTTTTCTTTAACCATAGCTTCCTCTGGAAGTTCTCAAGTTGTTCAAGAAATTGAATAATCTTGTTTGCAACTTTCCGCATTACCTTGATCTTGCTGAGGTACTGCTCAACTCTCGGTGCATTCTCTTCCTCAATATCATCAAGATGCATGATCTCGTTCTTGATGTAGAAGTCGAGTTCTCGCCTGAGGAAGCCACCCAGGTCTTTGTGAATGAAGTAGTCGAACGTATTCCTGGCCGTGTACTGCGCAAGATGCCTTTCCAGCACCGTGCGATCGGGGTTGGCCTTGGTGGGGGCGGGTTTGGATAGCTCCTGCAGCCAGCCATCGATGTTGTCTGCCGCCAGGATTTTTTCTATAGCTGCCTTGTTCAGGTCCGCCTGTTTACGCTTGTCGTCATCGGATCGGTACTCAAAGCGGATGTAGAGTTCGCCATCTTCCTCGTAGGTGGGATTTTCTTCGCAGATTATGAACCTTCGCTCCTTTCCGGCCTGTTCCTTCTTGTTGTCCTGCTCGGTTGAGGCGGCAACCAGGTGGACACGCACGCGTTTGCCTGACGGCATTGTGAAAATGTAGTCGCGGAAATACTCACTGCTCTTGACGTAGTGCAGCTTGACCTCTTCACCCTCGTAAGGGATCGCGTATACGCCTTCCTTGTAGCGGCGTTGCGAGATGAAGTCGCCTTCCTTGTAGTAGCGGCGGAAGAAGTTGTACAGGTGGCTGAAGACCTCGGCTTCAAGGCTTGCGATGTCTACACTGTTGGCAAGCTGTTCCTGCAGCGCTTTGGCCTTGGCGGAATCTTCTGGATCAACCCCGGCATCTTTCAGTTGGGTGATGAGCTTATCCAGTTCTTCCTGAACACCTGCCTTGTCTGCATCCTGGTATTGAATGAAGGCGGCTTTTACCTGGGGCAGCAGGTCCTCTTCCAGGAACTGGTTAATCTCATCCCGCTTCTGGTTCATGATGCGGTAGATGCCAAAATCCAGGTCGGCCTGGTCCATCTGGAACAGCTCGCGGAGCAGATCCAGGAATTTCTGTTGTTTTTCGCTTGCGTTACTTGCCATGTGACTTCCCGGCAGTCGATCAATTGTAAGGGGTGGTGCGGTTGCTGTCTGTGGTGAGCAGCTGCATCAGTTTTGGCTGGACAAACAGCTTGTCCCGCCCTGTTTTCTGTTCTTCCAGTATGCCCAGTGTGACCAGTTGCTGCAGGTAGCGCGAGGCGGTTTCGCGCTTGGCGATACCTGCAGCCTCCAGGTGTGGGATTCGGCAATAGGGCTGGTTGAAAATCACTTCAACCAGCTCGTGGCTGTAGATCTTGGGTGCCATTTCCCTGATGTGGTCGGCTGTTGTACTGAACAGTTCGCGGATGGCGGCAATTTTCTCGCGCGTCCAGTTGGCGGTTTCACCGATGCCAGTCAGCAGGTAGAGCAGCCAGGGTTCCCACTGGCCCGCCTCGGTGACCTCGCGCAGCAAGCGATAGTAGTCGGGCTTGTGATTGATGATGTAGCGGCTCAAGTACAATACGGGCTGCGACAAAAGACCGCATTCCACCAGGTAAAGCAGGTTGAGCACACGCCCCGTGCGCCCATTGCCGTCTGTGAATGGGTGGATCGCTTCGAACTGGTAGTGTGCAACTGCCATGCGGACCAGCGGATCAGTATCGATTTCGTTGTGTAGATAGTTTTCCCAGCTGGCGAGCTTCTGGCGCAACAGGGCCTCGCCAACGGGTGGCGTATAAACGACTTCTCCGGTTGCGGGGTTCTTGAGGTCTGTGCCCGGTATCCGGCGAATGTCCATCTGGTTGCCTTTGATGCGTGAACAGACTTCTACTGCTGTAGTGGTGCAGAGCGGTCGATGAGCCAGGGATCGGCAGCCTTCCCAGAGTGCTGTGCCGTATCGCAGGGCTTCCCGTGTCTGAGGATCAGCCTTGTCGGCATCCAGCGGGGAGTAGGCGAACAGCTTGTCCGTTGTTGTGACAATGTTCTCGATTTCAGAGCTGTCCTTGGCTTCCAGCAGGGGCAGTGTATTGATCAACATGGCCGGGTTGGGAATCAGGTCACAGGCCTGCTTCAAGGCTGCCAGCGCGCTGCGGGCCTCAATGCATGCCTTCAGTACAACACGGGTTTCCAGGTCTGCGGCTGGTGGCAGGTCTGGCAGGTCGTTGTAGGGCTGGTCTGGATCAAATGGCATGACGGGTGCCTGTCGCATGCTTACTGCGAAGTTTCAGTAAATATATCTATAAAAGCTAAAAATATCGACATATATATCGCTTAGGTCGACGACATAGACATATATGACTTATATGTCTGCAAAATCGATAGAAATAGACATATTGTCAAGCCAGTTGCCACCGCAGGGTGAACAGCGGGTGAGTGGTGCTGTGCTGGTTCATCCGGCGCTCCAGGGCCTCGATCAGCGCATCCCGCCGCGACTCAATCTCATCTTCTACATCGAAAATCATCTGGCGTTGTCGACGCTGTTGTTTTTCCAGTGCCTGGACCTTTTCCTGCAGGTCCTTCTGTTCTTCCATGGTCTGGGCATTGCGGGCCTTGCGCTTGGTATCGCGGATCTTGATCTTGGTGTCCTCCAGCTGCTTTTCTGCCGCATGGATCTGGTCTTCAGCCCACTGGTCCAGCTTGTCCCGCTCCTTCTGGAAGTACTCGTTGTTCTCATCCAGGGCACGACTTAGGGCAGCTTCGAGGTGCCGTGTGACAAGTGGTTGTAATGACTCCGGGGGAGGTTCCGGCGCGTCAGAGACTTCTGCGGATAACCCAAACAGCCGTTCGCAGGCCTCCTGGTCGAGCAGGGTGCCGTCATCGGCAATGGCGGTGAAAACCAGGTGTTCTTCTCTCTGAAAACTCTCCAGGGTCAGCAGGTTGAGCTGTAGCCAGCCGGTGCGGGACTCCAGTTGCTCCAGCATGGCAATACGGCTGCCATGGTTTGTGAGATCAAACGTGACAGTCGCCGTGGGTGCATCGGTGCGCCTGCCCAGGTCCAGTACGTACTCCCCGAGCGGGTGAGTCAACCGATAGGTATGTGCGGTGTCACTGGCACTCGCATCTTTTCGGATCATCTCATACCGACCGGGTACGACTGTAGAGATTGGGCTGTGTGATAGTTCAAAAGCGAGGGCAGTCTCATCGAAGCTGGCTGCTGCTTGCAGTATGTACCGTGTGAGCTGCCAGAACATGCGGCTGATGCGGTCCAGTTGTGTTTCTGCACGTTCACGTTGAACGCGAAGCAGGTCGTGAATCTGCTCGTCAAAGTTTTCCAGCAGTTTGGCCTGGGTTTCCTTCATGCGCTGGTTGATGGACTCTTCCAGTTCTGATTGCAGTGCCTTGAACGCTGCCTCGATCGCTTCAGGGGTGCGGCAGGTGTCATAAATCGCGGCAATGCGCTTTTCAAAATCGACCCCGGATTCGATAGTGCCGAGCAGCTCGTCTGAAGCGCCGAAGATACCGTCAAACAGGTGAAACTTCTCGGATAGCAATTCCAGGACCCGCTGGTCGGCGTCGTTGGTTTCGTTCATAAAGTTGATGACAACCACATCGAATTGCTGCCCGTAGCGATGGCATCGCCCGATTCGCTGCTCAACCCGCTGTGGATTCCAGGGCAGGTCGTAGTTGATGACAAGATTGCAGAACTGCAGGTTTACCCCTTCTGCGGCTGCCTCTGTGGCGATCATGATTTCGGCATCATGCTGGAAGTAGTCGATAATGGCGCTGCGCTTGTCGATGGCTGCGCTGCCTGTCACCTTGTCGCTGCCCTGGTGCTGATCCAGCCATCGCTGGTGAATACCGGTCAAAGCAGGGCTGTTATTGGCGCCACTGAAGGTCACGACTTTGCCTGCAAATCCGTGATTTTCCAGGTAGTTGAACAGGTAGTCCTGGGTACGGCGAGATTCCGTGAAGATGACGGCCTTGCGAGGTGAACCCATGTCAGTCATGCGTTCAAATCCAATGCGCAGCGCCTGGAGCAGGGCGCCGGACTTCTCATCTTCATGGATGGTGGCCGCCAGCTCCAGGTAGCTTTCCAGTTCCGCGACCTCGCCTCTCAATTTCACGTTGTCGATCGGGTCATTGCTGGCAGTGGCGTAGGGATCTGTATCTGCGTCTTCGATGACGTCCGGATCGAAATCGTCCTCGTTGATGAAGTCTTCAAACCATAGCTCATTCTGTTCCTGGTCTTGTTCCAGCGCGCGGAGGCGTTGAAGGATAGTCTCCAGTGTTTTCATCACGGCACTGGTGGAAGAGGCCAGCAGCTTGCGAACAATCAGTGCGACCAGGTGTCGTTGTCGGAACGGAATGCCGAAACTGTCTTCGCGTTGCAGGTAGCCGGAGATCAGGTCGTACAAGCGGCGCTCTGTGAACGAAGGGGTAAACGGTATGGTGAGTGGTCGTCGTTCCGTGTACTGCACGTACTCAAGCACCTGTCTCCTGAGTGTACGCTTCGTGAATTCCGCCAGTCGCTGCTTGAGCGCCACGATATCTTCTCCCTGCCGCATGTAGAGGCTGCGGAAGCTGACCGGGTCGCCAAAGAGTTGTTCATCGATGATTGTGGATAGTCCATACAGTTCCATCAATGTGTTCTGAAGCGGGGTGGCGGTGAGCAGCAGCTTTCTTGACCCGGCAAGCGACCGTTTGATGGACTGGCCTGTCACGTGGCTATCTCGATAGGCGTTGCGTAGCTTGTGTGCTTCATCTATGACTACAAGGTCCCACGGGATTGCCCTGAGTTCCTCCTCCAGGCGAGCCGCATAGTTGATAGAGATGATGCTGATAACGTCCTGGTCAAGAGGTTGGTCGATGCCGTTGGCGCGATGCTGTCGGTATGTCCTGGCATCCAGCACCTGGGTTGGCAGTTGAAACTTGTCTGAAAGTTCTGTTGCCCACTGTTTCCTGAGGGAGGCTGGGCAGATGACAATCAGCCTTCTCCTGCGTTCTGCCCAGAGCTGGCAGAGGACCAGTGCAGCTTCAATGGTCTTACCCAATCCCACTTCATCTGCCAGAACCACCCCCTTAGAGAGTGGATTCTGTAAGGCGAACAAGGCAGCGTCGATCTGGTGAGGGTTCAGGTCTACCGCTGCATCAAAAAGAGACTGGGAGATTCGATCCACGTCGTTACTGCGACGTAGGCGAGTGAGTTCGTAGGCGAAGTATTTGGCGTGGTAGTTGGATATTTTCACAGGATTTCTAGTGGGTATAGAAAATCATCGAACAAGATCCTCATGCATGCGTTTATCTCCGTTTTTGCAAAGCCGCCTACTTGTTCAATTGAGGATACGAGGTCTTCCCATATCAGAGAATTACCCCCGATGGAGTGGAGTCGTCTGCTCAGATATTCACGATTCGCTGGTGTAGGTGCCCCTTGTGGTATCACTTGGTGAGTTCTCAAGACTTGCTCGATTATCGGGAGATTAGTTGCCTTGGACGTCATCCCCTGTTCCAGGTCAGGGTTGATCAGGATAATCTTCTCAGACGCAAGGAGCGGTCGATAGCTTCGTTTTCTATTACGGCGTAACTCCCTCTCCAATAATTCTGCTTTTGTATCGGAAAGAGTGGAAGTTGCCTCGATAAGCTTGTGGACCACCGAGCCATGGAAGTATTGAATCTGTGGACAGCCATTCTCAATTTCTTCAAGAATTGCTTCCAAGTTTCTGCGTGCATTGCGACCTCTCTTCGTAACGGGAGAAAGGATATTCATCAGTTCTGACATTTCTTCCTGCCAGGAATCCAGCTCGCCATGAACCTCGACGCTTTCATACCTCTTGTTTGCATCGACGATTGGCATCGTTTCATCTTGATAAGCTGCGTCGAAATCCAGAATCGCTACCCAATCCACTCCTAATTGCTCCAGGACACTTGCAATAGCAGGGAACTCGGTTTTCCCATTAACTGGTACCAGCAACACGTCGAGTGCATTCAGGCGTCGAGAGAAGCGTTGTTCGACGAGGCATGAGAGAAGAGTCGCATCTGAAATTCCTTCTACTAGAACCACGAGTTTTGAAAACAAGGCTTCTGACAGTCTTAAGCCATGTCGCATCAAAAGATTTTCGTTTGACCTAGTTGGCGTAAAGCGATTTGACGAGAGATGAGTTCCACGACTTTCGCTGGAACGGACGTACTGCGCGTTCCCCATTCCGATGTGGTTAATCAAGGTAGTGCTGTGAGACGTCAAGAAAATTTGTGATTGACCACTTGCTGCTTGGAGTTCGTCGGCGATTTCTCTGGTTATCGGAGGATGTAAGTGGGCGTCGGGCTCCTCGATCAAGAGTACGGCGTGACCTGGTTGGCTCTCAGCAAGTTGTCGAAAGAGCCCGATCAAGACAACGTTCTGGTGTCCACTGCCTAAATTGTCCAACGAGTAGCTGGCGGCTGCCTCATTGACGCTGAGTGAAAGCCTTTCGTGCAAATCGGTTAAGTCAATAGAGTCAGTGGATACACTTAGAGACTCAACACCAAGGATTGCTTGTGCCAATGCGGATTGTTCAGACAATATCTGGTCAGCTCTGCGCTGGACTTCTTGTCGTATGTCGCTCAAATGCCCTGAAATTTTGGTGTTGGTAGTGCCGGAATAAACTTGCTTCTGCACAAGTCTTTGAAGAGGGTTGGCATCCTGGGAAGTCAGGTCCCGAGTTGCAGGGACATAAGCGACGAAGAAATGGTTATCGATAATATCAAGTGCTCCGTCGTCGAGGTCTTCACCATTCAGTCGTTTGAATACATTTGCCTTTCTGGAGAGTCTGAATGAGTAGATGTAGGAGCTAGCTGGTGACACGAGCTGGCGAACATCTTCGGGAACATCGGCGAACTCGATTTCAATCTGGACAAGAGTCCGAGGGCCGATGTTGGTTCTTGGAATAGCGTCGGTGGCATCCTCCAATGAATAGTGCCTTCTAAATGCGAATTCTATGGCCCGCAATAGATTTGATTTCCCGACACTGTTGGGGCCACAGAACACCATCAGCTCGCTGCATTGGATATCCAGACTGGATATCGAGCGAAAATTCCTGATCCTTACGTTGGCGATCTTCATCTGGAATGCTCCACGTAACTTGCTAGTCCATTTGCAAGACGCATCTGCCAGGGCAACCGGCATTCAGGTTCGAGGAGCCTGGGGGAGCAGATGAGAAACACGGCGCACTTCGCCCGGCTAACCGCAACATTCAGCCGGTTCAAGCTGTACAGGAAGTCCATACCTCTTGGTGCCTCTTCGGGTGTGGAAGTGGCATAGCTGATGATTACAATGGGGGCCTGTTGGCCCTGGAATTTATCGACGGTTCCAACTCTTGCTCCAGGAATTCGCTGCAGTATTTCACCGACCTGGGCGTTGTATGGTGTAACGACAAGAATATCTTCCAGGCTTAGGTTGGTTTCCTGTTGTTGATGGTCGATCCACATACCCCCTGAAAGCAATTGGTTGATTAACCTTTGGACACGGTCGGCTTCTTGAATGGATGAGTTAGTGTTGTCCGAATGCTCTACAGGCAAGTACCAAAGACCGGTCCGCTCCGGAAAATCTGGATGTACAAGCGACTGATTGGCCCGTTCTGGTTCAGAGTGAAGATGACCTTCGTAGGCTAGATCCGAAATATAGCTGCATATATCCGGGTGCATTCTGTAGGTTTCTGGCAAGAACAATCCTCGATCGCGAGGCATGGTCGCATGCTCACCAAGAAGATGTGCCAACCCAGAAGCGTCAGTGCCTGGTGGGTGCGTACCCTGAAGGGGTTGGTCAAGTTGCTGTGGGTCGCCAAGAAGCACCAGGCTGGGAGCTGCTTGAGACACGGCAACAGTGTTCGCAAGTGAATACTGACCCGCTTCGTCGACAAACAGGATGTCGACAGAGTTAGCCATTTCCGGGCGAGCCCACATCCAGGCAGTGCCTCCAGCAATCGAATACTCGTTCCCTAGGCCAGTTTCCACATCGCCATTGCCACCGAGCGTGATCATGTCATCTTCATCATCAGGATCAGCACCTTTCGTTCCAGGATTTCGGATAACCGGAACCTCAATTTCCTGCTCGCGTGCGATGGAGGCTACTTCCTTCAGCAGGTTGGAGATGACTTTGTGGCTTTGGGCAACCACGCCAACCTTTTTTCCTGCTTCAACAGCAGCAAGGATCATATGGGCACCGGTGTAAGTTTTGCCTGTACCAGGGGGGCCTTGAATTGGCAGGACGGATGCTTGTATTTGACGCACCAGAGCGTAAGCGAGTTCGAACTCATCTGCTATAGTTGCTCTGGCATCATCAAGGCCGCCAAACTGATCGAATCGGGGGAGTGAACGATCTAGCAAGGCACGGATAACGCCAAGGTCTTCTCCTGCCAGCCATCTTTCGCCAATGTTGAAGATAGCCTCGGCCAGTTTGTCGCTGTTAACGAGCCCCCAGGAAAAGGCGGAATCAGCATGAATGTCTGCAGTCTTTTTCGATTTCTTGACGTCAATTGTGAGATGTCCGTGATCGATCTCTGAAACCGTTCCCCATCGAAGGAGCGCATCATCCTGATTGATCCACAAGTCGTCGCCCGGCTTAATGGTTAGTTCCTGATTCGGGAAGCTGTATTGGTCGGTTGGTATGCCCGTTTTGGACTGCTCGATTGTTCCAATGAATGAGAGCGCTGCGATTGCGGATTTTTCCTCCAACCTCTCTTCTTCATCCAGCGCTGCAAGGCGAAACTTTTCCCAGAAGCGAGACTTGTCTTCCCTGCGGTGAAACTCGATCAAGTGAGAGAGCAGCCATTGTCCTTTGTCCTCATCGCTAACATCATCATAAAGTTCGGGCAAACCATCTCTCAGGTTGCTCGATAGCTCCCTCATTTTCCTGAGTCGTTCGGAGAGCTCCTGGCCGACTTCGGGATCAGGTTCAGGTCGAGGAATATCGTGGCCGTTGTCAATCCATTGACTTCTAAATCCCTCCAACCAATCTCGCAATCCCCGCGTCGCAAAGCAGTCGTCCTTGTTGTAGTCGACGACAATCGCAACAGTTTCTTTTGGAGCTTCGTTCATCGGGAATTCTTCAAGCCATTTCTCCAAGGCGTGACGTGCATCACCAGCCGTTTGAAGATCAACTTCTCTGTCGAAGTCAAAGTACGGTTCTAAGTCTTTGATGGAGTAGCGCTCAATTCCGCATTGGACTGTGTGCTTGGTGACAGCATGAAGATCGACAAAACGCTCGTGCCGAAGCATATCGTCCAACTCGTCCTGATATGCTGCATATCTGCCTGAAAGCCTTTTTATTGCGCTCGGTTCATAGCTATGAAAATGGTAGATATGCATATCCGGCCAGGTCTGAATGCGCTCTACCATCTGTTGCATGAAATCGGAGAAAGCCCGCGCTTCTTCAGCCGGTGAATCAGCAACTAACGGGATGTATTGCTCTACACTCGCACTATCAAGGTAAGAATATCCGAGCAGATACTCAAAGCCATGATCACCAACAAATCGCGCCCCTTCTATGTCAAAAAAGACATCACCTGGGGATGGGGCAGGTAGGAGATAAACGCCTA
Source organism: Pseudomonadales bacterium (assembly GCA_963921285.3). GTDB lineage: Bacteria > Pseudomonadota > Gammaproteobacteria > Pseudomonadales > Azotimanducaceae > UBA9659. The sequence goes on along the minus strand of CAWUFD020000015.1, from coordinate 787,812 downwards.
GTTTTGGATCAGCATCTGGCTCGAGAGGAAGAAGAGACTGTGTAAGCTCCCCGGATTCACGAGCTTGGCTTTGCAGTCTTGCCTGGTTTCTCAATCGGCGATAACTGTTCTGGGAAGCGGATTTAATCGGCAAGGCTTCAATATCTTCATGGTCTGCGAATGCCTGAAGCGTCCCAAGCCCCTGAGCGCTCAATGTGTGCCGCTGGGACTTGTTAACACCTGCCACGTAAACCAGATGATCGTCTCCCCGCCAGCGCTGTTTACACTGCTGAATCCAGTCGCATCGATCACATTTTTCGCAAGGTTCCGGATAGCTGTCTTGTTGTTCGATGTCTTGAACTGAATCCAAAAATCTCGTTCGAACTCGTCGATAGTAGGCCGAGAAAGCAACTAATCGATAGGGTTCCGGTTCAAAAGCACCCGGTGTTAGTACATATGCATACTCGGGTTGGGCACCCTGAATCTCAGACAGGACGTCGGAATAAACGCAGAGCTGAAGTATGGTTTCACCTCGAGTTTCCCGGGCAAGTTTTGCGTCGAGTACTTCGTAGGAGTAGTCCCCTAAATTTGAGGGCTTACTGACTTTTACAAGAAAATCGGCGACACCCCGCCAGCTCAGGTACTCGAGAGGAGCCTGGTAAATGTAGTCCGGACCTTCTCTCATGGCCCTCATCAGATCCTCAGAGGGCGATTCTCGGGTCAGCTCAGTAACCTGGTAACCTTCGTTACATAAGTACGCCAGATAGTTTTGCTCGTGTTGCAATCCACGTTCGGCAAGTTCTTTTAGAAGCTTGCTTCTTATATAGGGCTTTTCTAATTCGCCTAGCGCGCTCTTCTTGTCGAGGTGAGTTGCATGTTGGCAACCCATAAAGGTGGCGAGGTCAGTGGCAGAGGTTTCTAGGACATCCTTGTCTATTCGCATTGATTTCGCCTTCTCTCAGGTCAAGTTAAGGTCAATCACTTACTCAGAGGCTATCCTCAATCCTAGGTGCATTAGACTGCAATAATCTCCCAGATTATGCAGGAAAGCCTCTAAACGATCTTAGAGTATATCAGGATGTACATTTTGTAGTGAGAAACGACTGGTCTGTCGTCCGTACTTTAGTTTGATCAGGAGCTACCCATACAGCCCCTGATCTGTTCCTTTCTGGGTAGCCGATACTCTTCGGAACGTCGTACAGATGCGTTTTCAGGCCCGTTGCTGTTCTAAACCGAGGCTCAGCTTCCTTGTTGAGTGACATAAACTGATCGACTGTTACAGTCCGTTCAACTTGGCTTCGGGGATGTATCGATATACAGGCAATCCTGGTAGACCTTGGTTTGCGGTGATGGATGACGTTCCTTGGCTTCGTGATTGATACTGAAGTTGTTGGGGCAGAGTAGCGACTCTGACCCGAGTGCTTCAAATAGATTCAAAGACAAGAATTTTCGTAGGGACGATCAGTCGGTGTGAGTAAACAGCTTCTTCAGCGTTCCACTGCAACTGTTGCTTGGAAGTCTATTTCCATCTTTTCTCGATGTATTAAGTCCACAACACCTTATCCGATTTTGATGTAATCTCACCCTCAACGTTGTTGTTCTGGCGATTGCCCCCGGTGCATCAGATCCTGAGAAAGATCCTCGTTTTTTGTCTGCTGGTCTGCGCTTCATCTGTGGCGCAGGGGTATGACTTCGAGCCCTACCAGGTTAGCCCTGAAACGGAAGTAGACGCTCCGATTGGTCCCTATTTCTATTCCCGCAGTGACTTCACGAGGCAATCCGCTGGACCAACTGACCGAGGCTTTCTTCCTGGAGAACGTTGCGGATACACCCGTTTCGGCGTGGCAGAAGAACGATGATCGCTACGTAACGTCTCCCAACAACCACGTCACCTGGATGCACATTGACGTTCAGAATACGCAACCAGTGGTTGTTGAAAAAATGATCAAGCTGAAAGGGTTTGGTCGCCCAGTGTGGTTCCTCGTTGATGCCCAGGGCGAACTACGTTCTTTCATCAGTGACCCCCGTGATCCTGTTGCGACCAGGCCGGTTAAGGATCTTGACCACGCCCTGCCTTTGAGGCTTGAACCCGGCGACACGGTACAGCTTTATGTGGGTGTTCGAACGATAGCAAACGAAAAGTTCTTTTTTACGATCTGGGATCCCGAGGAATTCCGATTCGCTAAAACCAAGCAGTACATTGTAAACGGCGTGTATTTTGGCCTGATCCTCGCGCTGGTGATCTATAACCTCTTTCTGTATATCAGCCTGCGCGGTGTTAACTACCTGCTGTTCGCATTATTTCTGGCGAGCAGTGCGTCGGCGATATATATCGCCATGGGGTTTCCTGCCATTGCAGGTCTGCGTGGTAACTTCCCGTTATCGACGCCGCTGACATCGGTTGTGCTTGGCATGACAGACTTTTTCAGTTACCTGCTGAGTATCTCGCTGCTAAATATTCGTCGGACTAACAGCCGGCTCTTTCAGTTCTGGCTGTTGGTGATTGTCGTCAACATCGCGAACAATACGTTTCTTGCCATCGCATTCTTTGACCCGTCAACCGCGACGGAAAACCTCATCTACCTGAGTTTTGCAACGAGCGGCCTCGCCACTCTGCTCGAGCAGATCGTATTCATCGCAACACTCATCTACTACTGGAATCGATCGTCGATCGTGCGCTATTGGTTCCTTGGCCTGATGTTACATTCGTGGGCGCTCATCGCCATGATCGTGATGGGGTCAGGTTCGACGCTGCCGTTTGAGCCCTACAACATTGTGCAACTGGCAACGGTGATCGACAGTATCCTCTTCTCCTGGATTTTAGGGTACAGCTTCAACCAGGCGCAGGAAGAACGCATTCTCGCCCAGCAGAAATCTGTCGAACATCTGCGGCTTGCCAACGATATCGAACAGGCGAAGTCGAACTTTGTGGCGACCGTTGGCCATGACCTGCATGGACCCGTGGGCGCGATCCGGAACTTTACGGCAGGCTTACGCGGTGTTGTGCCGACAGAATCCCAGCGTGACCTGGATCGAATTGATGACAACGTCACCACGATCACCGAACTGCTCGACAGCCTGCTTGCGCTTTCCCGCACCGATTCAATTGGTAAGGACATGAAGTTGGAGCGTACCGATCTGAACCAGATTCTCACCAACATGAAAACAGAGTTCCTGCCCAAGGCAATCACGAAAGGTCTGGCCTTGGAGGTTGATGTACCCAGCGATTGTTTTGTGTCGAGCAATCGCGTTGCACTCAGCCAGGTGCTCCGAAATCTCATCGAAAACGCCATCAAGTACACGCATGAAGGCTCAGTGAATGTCAGCGTCGATGACAGCGGCGACCAGGTGGTTGTTGCTGTGCGAGATACGGGGAAAGGCGTAGCGAGCGGGCAGCTTTCCAGGATCTTTGATGACTTCTACCAGGTTGATAAATCCACCGGTGGTGTGGGGCTTGGTCTTTCGATTGTCGCGCGCCTGACGAGGCAGTTGGGGGTAACCATGGAGGTTGAATCAAACCCCGGCGAGGGGAGTTGTTTTACCCTTTACATCGAAAAGTTGGCGCCCGAAGTAGCGCCTAACGAAACGGAAGAACCGGAGCTGGACATCGATATCATCTGGGCTGGCGACCCCGGCATAGTTGCCCGGACAGTTGAACTTATCCGTGGATGGGGTGCCGAGACTTACCAGGTTGATTCCCTGGCTGGGCGACTACCCGTGGTACCTGACCTGGTTGTGGCTGATCTTGCGAGCTGGCAGAGCTATACCAACAGCTCAGTGAGCAGCACTGCAAACAAGACGCCAGCATTCCGCTTTATTGTGATCACTCAACACGATGAGGTGTTAGAAGAGGCGGGTGTGCTCAACCTGCCTTTGGACGCAAGTGCGATGCACGTCAGGTCGCTTGTACAACGTGCGGTTGGACTGGTGCGGGCTACTGAGTCGTCTGCTTAAATCATCAGTGCCAGCAGCACAATTGTTACGGACAACAAGACTACAGCTGTAAGGGGGGTAAACCACCTGCGAGGCTTGAGCGCAGGTTCGCTCGTCACGATGGTGATGTGCTCTCTGCCGGGTGGTGGTTGTTCAGTTGAGGGCATCAGGGGAGAAGTGGGGGATTGGTGAGTCCAATCCCCCTGGCCGTTAGGTTAGCCCTTGCGGGACTTTCCTTTTTTACCTTTCTTGCCTTTCTTCTGAGACGTGTCAGATTTGTCTGACTTCTTCGACTTGTCTGATTTCTTAGACTTGTCGGACTTCTTCGATTTGTCAGACTTTTTGGACTTGTCTGATTTCTTCGACTTGTCAGATTTCTTCTTGCCGAGGCCAAGACATTTTTTGATCTTGCGCTTATCCCGGGCGCTGATTAGTCCTTCCTGCTTCCATGCGTTTACCAGCGCGTTGATTGCCTTTCTGAATAACCCTCGGTCAGGATTCAGCGCTACAACTTCGGCTATCTTGTCGGCCATGGTGGTGCCGGTATCAATAACCTGGTTTGTTACGCCTGTATCGCAGCTGCCGTCGATAACAATGGTCGCTGACAGGTCAGATGCCGGGAACGGATCTGCATTGTCTCCGACGCCGTCGCCATCTGAGTCAGCAGATTCGACTGGGTCGTTCGGGAAGGCATCGGCGTTATCTCCAACACCATCACCGTCCGTATCAGCCGTTTCGCTGGGATCGTTGGGGAATGCATCGGCATTATCGCCAACGCCGTCGCTATCTGAGTCAGAAGACTCAGTTGGGTCGTTTGGGAAAGCATCGCCGTTGTCACCAACGCCATCACCGTCGCTGTCGGTCCATTCGTTCGGATCATTCGGGAACGCGTCAACATCGTCATTCACACCGTCACCATCGCTATCGGTTACGGGTAACTCGAACAAGTCAGGTGTTGAACGTGTACAGGTGACGACCGCATTGGCGTCAGACCAGCAGTGATCATTTACGGCGGTCGTTGATACATCGAGCGCGCCTACTGCCTGGGTGATAGTCCACGTTGTGTTAGACGTGTTGTTGTTCCAGTTGTTCACGTCAAACAAGCGGCCCCAGCATTCCACGCTGCCTGCGGCTGTTGCCACACAACCATCCTGGAAACCCGCATGCACATCAATGGCGTCACTGCCGGGATATCCGAGGTACTGGCCAACGTCGTTGTAGTTGTTGTCCTGGCATACAGCACTGCCATTGTCGATGAGGGCGCAAGGAGTGTAGTAACCGTCTACCTCGAGCGCGCCAACTGCACCTGTCCACTCTGGTTCAATCACGTTCCAGCCGCGGCACTTGGGCACAGCATCGCCTGGTTCTCTCCAGCAGACCCCAAGATCCAATCCGCCAAGCAGTTCACCACCGCCGCCGCTGTAAACCGGTGTGTAAACGCCCGGTGTACCGGAGGTGTAGGTGCCCTGGCAGAGAATATTCCCAGCGGTAGTTTCGACGCATGACTCCCGGCCCAGGTACATGGCGACAGCGTCACCCCCGGTGTAGTTGAAGTCAGCGGTGGACTGATACCCCCAGCATTCCGTATTGCCGTTGGACAAGAGAACGCAGTTCATGCGATCGCCGCTCTCAAAATCCACGATGTCCACACCAGGTGGTGCAGTGTAATCCTCCGATGGAGGCTCCTCTGCTGGCCAGCTTATCCAAAACCCTGGGTGGGTTGGACTGTTCCAGCATTTAACCTCGTTGGTGCCGGGGATCCAGCCACAGTGGTGATGATGTCCCGCATCCAGTTTGATGACCGCCGTACCCAACGGGTTGGCAGACACGATGTCGCTCAGGCCGGCGACAGCCAGCAGACAGAGCGCAATTACTGCACGTTTCATGATGATGCTCCCTTGCGAATTGGTTCTCGTTTGTTACTTCGTTTTTCACAGTGACTAACCTCGCGCCTGAAAACCTGCGTGGGACACTGTCCGGGTTTCTCGACTTTTCCGTTCAGGCGCCGAGAGCGCGAGAACCGGCAAAATCGTCAGTTAAACTTAGGGAGAACGGCGTGTAGTGCATATCAACCACCTGGTTGAATTTTTTGGATAAAATCCTGGGAGCGCGTCATGCGAAGGAGACGGGATCAATGAAGATCCTCCTGATAGATGATCACACTTCTTTCTGTGAAGGCTTGCAGTCAGCGTTGAAGACGATGAAGCCGGAATACGAGGTTGAGTTTGAATCGGATGCCGAACTCATCCCCACAGCGATATTGGAGAAGAAAGACTACGACCTGATCATCACGGATTTGATGATGCCCGGCCTCGGGGGCATCGAACTGATTCGTTACCTGCATAAGCACAACCAGACAACGCCGATCATGGTGATGTCTTCAGTTGAAGACCTGCCCGTGATCCATGAGGTCTTTTCCCTGGGTGCGGTGGGGTACCTGCCAAAATCCTATAGTGTTCATGAGGTGATTGAAGCGATAGAAAACTGCCGGCAGGGAAAAATCCATCTGCCGAAGTCTCTTGATCTGAGCGACTATCGCGAAAGCCTTGCAAACGGCAGGGAGTCAGGTGCGGCCGGGGTAGAACTTACCCGACGTCAGCTCGAGATTCTCAGTCTCATGGATAAGGGGCTAAACAATCGTGAAATCAGTGAAAAGCTGTTTATCAGTCGCGCGACGGTGAAGACGCACATCAATCACATATATAAGCACTTTGGTGTGGACAACCGGGTCAGTTGTCTCAAGGCTGCGCGAAAGTCCGGGTTCTAAGAATTCTCATGGTCACGAAATGTGAAGCGGGGTCGGGGAAGTATCACCCGACCCTACTTCTGTGACCCTTGGTGAATCATTCACCACTGTTCATAAACCCGAGCAAGTGCAGGAGGCTGGTGAACAGGTTGAAGATCGCAACAAACAACGTAACCGTGGCCATGATGTAGTTGGTCTCTCCGCCGTGAATGATGTTGCTGGTCTCATACAGGATGAGGCCTGACATCAACAGTACAAACATGGACGAGACCGCTAGTGATAGCGCGGACATCTCGAAAAAGATCGCCGCAAGGCCTGCAAGAAAGGCCACGATGATCCCCACCATGAGAAAACTGCTCATGAAACTGAAGTCCTTACGCGTGGTCAGCGCATAGCCTGACAATCCCAGGAAGGCGAATGCCGTGCCACCCATCGCTGTCATGATCATCTGCGAGCCGTTCGCCATACTCATGTAGGCGCTCAGTATGGGGCCGAGGGTCATACCCATGAATCCGGTCAACGCAAACACGAGGCCGAGACCAATGGTGCTGTTGCGGAAGTGATTAATTCCAAACAGCAGGCCAAAGTAGCCGACCAGGGTGATCAGAAGACCCGGGTGGGGCAGGTTCAGTGCCATGGATACCCCTGCCGTCACCGCGCTGAAGGAAAGCGACAGCGACAGCAGCAGGTAAGTGTTTCGCAGAACTTTATTTGTCGATACAACACCGTCCTGCAGATGTGTTGTCGAGCGGGTTGCGGATGTATTCATATCAAGCTCCTTCAATATAAAACTGGCTTCAGGCCGAATAGGCTTCTTCAAACATATTTGTGTCTATATTGGCGTCGTCGTATCGCTTGCCGGGTCGCTTGAACCGCTGGTCACGTTTCACGCGACGGGTCACCGCCGTTGAAACTCTGCGTGCGGCGCGAGCGATGGCGGCGTACATGTTTTCAGAGGTTTCGCTTACAACGACACTTTTCTTGCCGTTTAGATGGATCTGGAAGCGGCAATGCTTGTCGACACCGCCGCGCGGTCCGTTGACGTCTGACAACCACACGCGGGCACCAAGCACCTGGTCCTCCTGTGAGGCGAGGGCCTTTTTGAGTTGTTCCTTTGTGTAACTGGCGAGGGCACTTGTGGGTGTCATGCCGCGTGTCTGCAAGCTGATTTGCATTTCTCTTTCTCCATCTCAATGTCAGGAGAAATATTAGGGTGCACCCGTGGAAATTAAATTCGTTTTAACAATGCTGAATGTTCGAAAAATACTACGCATTGCCCGGGAGAAACTTTAGGAAACTGTGGTCAGGTAAAGCTACGCAGAATCCTGGCTGCCTTGCGACGATGCCTGTAGAGCCTGGTGAAGGTAACAGAGCGCAGCAAATAGCACGGATGCGACAAGCAGGTGGATGACTTTCGGGTTTACCGTCTGGAAGTTGATGAAAAGGCTCAGCCATAGCACCAGGAAAGCGCCGATCAGGTAGAGCCCTTTGCGCGCCTTGAGGAAGGTGGCGAGTGCACCGGTTGTGAGCAAGGCGCCCATGACAAAAAGGTACGCCATGTAGCCAGGTGCGGTGACTGGTACAAGCTGCGTTGGGCTCTTTTCGGCGACAAAACGGTCTACTTCTGCCCAGGCTTCAGCAAGGTCTGGTGTATCGATAATCCCCCATAACTGGCCAAACATGGCGACGGCAACACCCGCCCTGACAAGGCCGTATATGAGGAATATCACACACAGTGCAATGTGGGCGTGGCGATAGGTCATGGCATTTACTACTTTGTCGTCACCCACATTTGGGGGTTGATGTTGAGGTTGGATAGGCGCACGGTATTGTAAGTATAAGTCCGTGCTTTAACCAGCTCTACGCTGATATCAAGCTGCTGAGAGAGGTCATATGCCGTTTCGTTTAGCTGCGCTGAAGATGCTGCTTGTCTTCGCCCTCCTGGTTCACTCACCACTCGTTGCTGCTGCGCGCGACCTTATTGCTGAGCCACTCGAGAAAGGCAGTTTTGCAGTTGGCAGTGCCAACTTCACTATTGATGACGATACGCTAAGGGCAGTGCTGGCCGAGGGCGGCGATGCAGGGGACTACCAGAGCGGTAAGAACGACGATGGCAAGCTTCTGTATATCAATGCACTGCTTGCCTATCCCGATGAGGCGCTGAATTTTGAGCTGGATGTGCCTGATGATGCGACGCTGTACGGTGATTCCGCAGGCACCAAAGTCCCGATCTCCGGCTATCTCATGTATCCAACCACGCAGGATAATCCACGACCCGATCACACCGTGTTTCTCGATCCCAAACTGCCTCGTATGCAGGATACAGGGCAGAAACCGATCTTCTCTGACGAGACAACAAAGTACCCCTTAGTCGTCTATTCTCATGGCGCAGGCGGCCACCCGACCGTCTATTCACAGACGTTTATGGAAACGCTGGCAAGTCATGGTTACATCGTTTTTGGGCTCTACCATGGTGATGACCGTTGGGGCACGCAGGAGCAGCGGCGCTTTAACCTGCGACCCCTTGCTGTGAAGGCGGCCATCGACTGGCTGCTCGCGCACGCAGACTTCGGTTCTCGCATTGACCAGGCCCGTATCGGTGGCGCGGGCGAGAGTTTTGGTGGTGCAACGATGCCTGCACTACTGGGTGCCGGGACGGTGAATCCTGATTTCAGCAGTATCTTCAGCAATAGAGTGACCCAGACAACCGTGGACACCCGCATCAAAGCCGCCGGTACTATTGTCCCGTACATGGGGGCAGGCAGTTATGCTTTTTTCGGGCGTAATGGTGAAGGCGGATTAACCATCGACCGGCCTTTCCTCGCCAATTCATCTAACGCTGATGAGGTGGCCGACTACGATAAGGTCCAAGCGGTTATGCAGAACGTGCCGGGTACCAAGTTCCTGGTGGAATACGAGGGCGAGATACATGCGCTGTCAGACGGTGCCAGGTCAGACATAGAAACCTGGATAAAGATCTTCCTTGATGCCTACGTAAAAGGAGACGACACCGAAACGTTTGCACGCCTCGCGTCGGTCAGTGCCTCAGGGCAGGAACAACTGGTGCTGGAAGCAGAAGCCAAAAATACAGCAACGCAGTACCTGCAGACGAACTCCGCCAGTGCCAATATCACAACACTACATGTGATTAATACCAGCAGCGCTGCACAGTCTTACACCGGCACACTCTACAACGGCGATGGTGAGCGTCTTGGTAGTGAAAATACGGCATTACATGATGATCCCATTGCCGCCAATGGCCGACTTGTACTGAGTTCACTTGATATTGAAAACAGGTTTGGTGTGCAGGCCTGGTCGGGCCCGGCAGTGCTGAACGTCTCGGGTGAGGGGAGTTTTGAGTTGATGGCGAAGCTGGTCAGCCGCAGCGGGCTGGTGAGCAACACAAACTGCGTGCGGGAACGTCGAGTGTTGAATCTCGAGGGGCAGAGCTCACCTAATCGGACGTTTATCCGTTTTATCAATACGACAGATGACCCGTTGCCTGAAACCCGCGGAACGCTGTACGACAAGGACGGCAAAGTCATCGGCGAGAGCAACTTTGTCCTGTTTGAGGCACTGAATGCCCGACAATCCATCTGGCTGCCTCGCGAGGAAATCGCCACCAAAGCAGGTGGTGAGTGGGACGATGAAGCGATGCTCGAGGTTGCAGAGACAACCGGCTTAAAACTGCTCAACCTGAATCTCGTAAACGGGGAGACGTTTTTTAACTTCTCGTGCTTTGAAACGTCGGCGTCAGGCGGGATCTACCTGCAGACGACCTCAACCAGTCGCAATATCTCCAGCACGCATATCGTAAACACGTCCGATACTGCACAGACTTTCATTGGCACGCTGTACGACGGCAGCGGCACGCGGCTCGGCGATGCCAATCAACCGCTGCACACGGGCACGATTGCGCCGAAAGCACGTCTGATTATCTCGTCATCTGATCTTGAGACCGTCTTCAAGGCAGATGCGTGGAGCGGACCCGCCGTAATTGAGGTGAAAGGCATAGGAGATTTTGAGTTGATGACAAAGCTGGTCAGCCCGAGCGGGTTGATCAGTAATACGAACTGCGTGCGACGAGGTGAAGTCCACAACATTGAAGCACCGGCAACTTCCGCGCAGACCTTTGTGCGGTTCATTAATACCGGCGACAGCGAGATAACGGGTGTAAAAGGTACGCTCTATGACAGGAGCGGCGATGTGCTCGGTGAACCTGGCACCTTTATTATTGAAAGCATCCCGCCAAAATCTGCAGTGTGGCTGAACAACAATGAGCTATCGTCAATTTTCAATGCCACGTGGAGCACGGAGGCGAGCCTCAAAGTAGAGTCCACTGATGCACTGAGGCTGCTGAATCTCAACTTCATTAACCAGGAAACGTTCTTTAACTTTTCCTGCTACGAAAACTCAGGTTCGTAATAGGTCTGGCTACCCGGTACCACTGAAGACGTTCTCCAGGTCGCTCATGCCCTGATTCACAATCTCCGTGTTTTCTTTCAGGGCTTTTCGCCACGACAGGCACATCGCTTCGCTTTCAGACCTTGTCTGCTCGATGTCGAGAGAAACCATCAGGTTGTCGATGTCTTCGACGATGGCGCACATGTCGTTGACCTCGAGCGCGGTGACGCTTATAACCACCGCGATACCCGCAATGGGGATTGCCTCCGCTGGCATCGCGCCCACGTTTCGAACGACGTTCTTACGGGCTCGCTCAAGGATCACTTTCCGCGTGCTTTTCACTGTTTTTCCCAGCGCCTGGCGTTGCTTCAATAGCTTTGAATTTTGTGTGGTTAACAGTCTGTTCTGTTTTGCGAGGCGATCTGCTTTCAGTGCGGATGCCTGGTAGACGGTGGTGATACCGATTCGAGCGAGCCCACCCGAAACGAAACTGGCAAACGCGGTGCTGGTCAGGAAGGCCACGCTCGATAGTGAAGAAAGCATGGCGATGGATAAGAGTATGCTTGTGCCAAGTGTCAGGCTGGTGATGGCTTTCCGGAGTCCGGTAATGGGCCACAACAGTGCTGTTGTTACTCTGCTCATGTTTATCACCTGAAGAGTATGTGTTGAGCTGTATTAGTTGTCGCTCCGCGCGTCATCTCGACCGGAGCGGAGAGATCTGATACTCGTGGGACTCAGCCCTCTCGACGACGCTGGTGCGCCAGCCTGCTCGCGATGACGCTGCTTACCTGACGTCATCCCAACCGTGTCACGCCGCTATGCCAGCGCGCGATAAGTCCTCGCAACCAGCTCCTCTGCCGCAAGGATAACGACGACTACAGCAATGAACGCAACCACACCGTGCAGTGGACCGGTGAACATCACGGAATCACCAAACAGGAAGTTCAGCGCATACAAAATGATGAACTTTGAACTGAACAACACCAACCAGGCGCTGAACACCCGCATCACCTTGGCAGCGTTACCACTCTTGTTCTTGAAATAGAGTCCGACGCGATGTTCAATCGCCAGCGTTGCCTGCAGTAGGATCTGCAACACGACTGCAGCGAGTAGGGACACGGTGAAGGATTCAAAATAGACGTGCTCCCAGTAGTCCGAGAAGAGATTCAGTACCACCAGGTCAATCAGCACAGCGGTGAAGTAGCGCATGAACAGCTGCTGACGGTTGTTTGGCGTAGCAGCGAGCGCGACCTCGGGTATGTCTTCTTTCAGATCGTAGGTCACCAGTGAGTCCTTACGTGGTGAAGTGAATGATGTAGGCGGTTAGTCTAACAGCGTTGCTTCAGAAAACGCCCGGTATCAACCACCGCCCATCGGGGCAGGCACTTCCAGGATATCAACCAGGCTGAGATCTGACTTGCGAATGCCGATAAAGGGATCTCGGTATCTCGAGTGCACAGGGAAGAATGCATAGTCATCAACGTTGCCGCCGTGTTTTTCAATCCACGCATCCAGGTTGTTGTTCACGTCCCGTTCGCGGATGTGCTCGATGGCGTAAGCCTCGTCAAGAATACCTGCCAGTTCCTCCCCTTCGAGTGGTGTGTAGGTTCGTGGGTAAACCCAGAGGGGCAGTTGATCCTGGTAAAGCAGTTCTCTGAGACTTGCCTCTTCGAGAGGATCCTCGGGCACCTTCGCAATGACCGGCACAGGTGTCTTACTACCATAGATAGATGTTTCGGGTATCGGCTGGCCGTAACGTGAGTAGGTGTCCTGTGATGAACTGTAAAAGTGCTGATCGTAGTAAACAAAAAAGAGTGGCCGCTCCGAATAGACCACAAACATCCCTGCGACAAGACAGGCCGCCTGGAAAGTGCCGATAGCGGCCAGGTCAAACTTTAGTCCGGGTTTACCCGCCTTGAAGACAACCAGTGTGAGCAACGGTCCTAGAACCAGGTCAACACCGATGATGATTCGCATGCCCTCCCATCCACCGTCGATGGTGTAGAAGAAACCCGGGTGCCATTCGAACAGGACCAGGTAGGCAAGAAAGATAAAAACAACAAAAGAAATCAGGAAGTGATAGAAAGCAGCTGTGTAACGTGACATGTCCTATTCAAATCGCATTGACAGATCGATTGCCTCATTGTGTTTGGTGAGCGCGCCGATCGAGATAAAGTCGACGCCGGTTCGCGCAATGTTAACCATTTCCTCTGAAGTCTCAATGCCACCACTGGCTTCGAGTTTGATGCCGGTACCTTTCACAATTTCGCAGGCTTCCCGCATATCATCCAGCGAGAAGTTGTCCAGCATGATCCAGTCGGGTTCAGAAGCGATCGCCTCGAGCAGTTCTGTTTTGGATTCAACTTCTACCTCGACGCGGTAACCCGGTTTCGTGTTGCGGGCGAGTGCAATTGCGCCGGTGATGCTGCCAGCAGCTTCGATGTGGTTTTCCTTGATCAGGAAGGCGTCATACAGCCCGATGCGGTGATTGGCGGCGCCGCCCTGTGCAACCGCGTACTTCTGCGCGAGTCGCAGGCCGGGAATGGTCTTGCGCGTATCGAGTATCGTCACCCCGGTATCTTTAACGAGTTCGACGATTTGCGCGGCTTTTGTCGCGGTACCGGACAAGAGTTGCAGGAAATTAAGCGCGGTGCGTTCTGCGGTGAGTATGCTGCGTGCTGATCCGATGGCGGTTAAGAGACGGGTATCTGCAGCAACCTCAGAACCTTCATCAACGTGCCAGGTGACATCGACATCGGCGTCCACCTGCCTGAAAACTTCATCTACCCAGGGTCTGCCGCAGATTGTCGCCGCCTGCCGGGTGATTACATGTGCGGTAGCCTGCTTGTCGGTCTCAACCAGTCCCGCGGTGACATCGCCGTCGCCGATATCCTCAGCGAGCGCATTGGCTACTGTTCTGTCGAGGTCTTTCAGAAAATCCATGCGCTGTTTATAGGGATTTCTGTTTAAGAGTCAACGTGTTTCCTGATTGCGTGAATTCGATCTGTCCCAGCGCGCTCATGCCAAGCAGGATAGAACCGCTCATACTCGGGTTGATGCTGGCGTTTACGTCACGCAGGTAAATGTCACCAATCCTGAGTGACGAGATGTTGGTGTCATAAATGGTGACGCGGCCATTGGCGGTCATGGCTGTACCCTGCCGGCCGCGCTGCAGGCCGATCACGTTAGCCACGTCTTCCGGGACAACCACGTCGGTTGCGCCGGTATCCAGCAGGAAGTTCACCTCGCGGCCGTTGATTTCACCCGTCACAACATAGTGCCCGTAGCGATTTCTCTTCAGCGGTACTTCTACGGTGTTGGCATATGAGATCGATTCGGGGTCCGCATTAGGGTTGTAGCGGCTTTCTTCCACGCCCGAGAAATAGACTGTCATGAGGCCAATCCCAATGATGATGGCAACCGCCATCATGCCCTGGCCCATTGATTTTGTTTCCATACCTTTTCTTACGTATCAGGTTGCATGGGGGCTTAAGCCCTCTGTCCTGTTTTGCCCAGTGTAACAGCAGAACCGGGACCTGCCGCGCAAGTGATAAAATAGTCACATGTTGATCGAATCGCACAGGATTACGGACGCGAAGCTCATCCCCAGTGAGAACTTTGACAACCGCCCTGAGGATGAAGTTTCACTCCTCGTCATCCACGGCATCAGCCTGCCGAGGGGGCACTATGGTGGCAATGAAGTGATCGAGCTTTTCTGTAACGAACTCGATTGTTCTGCTCCGGGTCTTGAGGATCTTGAAGGCGTGCGGGTAAGCAGTCACCTCTTTATCCGCCGAACCGGGGAGCTGATCCAGTTTGTACCCTTTAACAAGCGTGCATGGCATGCAGGACAGTCAATGTATGCCGGCCGCGAACGTTGCAACGACTTTGCTGTCGGCATTGAACTGGAAGGGGTTGATGACGGTCCATACGAGCAGGCGCAATATGACTGCCTGGTCGCCGCTTGCCAGGCGATGGTCGGGGCCTACCCGATCACCGACATTGTTGGTCACAGCGATATCGCCCCGGGGCGCAAACACGACCCTGGCACAGGTTTTGACTGGCAACAGCTGCGTGAACGTGTGGTAATGATTAGATGAAATTTCCGATTGCGCTCAGAAAAACCACCCATCTCGGATATAGTGGTTAGCGTATACCAGCTTGAGAGGTAAGGAGGCGCGTATGCAGGAAAGAGAAGACATCGACCCCGTCGAAACGGAAGAATGGGTTGAGGCGATCAACTCTGTTCTCGAGACGCAGGGGGTAGAGCGTGCCCAGTACCTCCTGCAGCGGCTTTCCAGCAAGGTGACCGAAACCGGGGCGCAACTGCCCTATGCAATCACCACGCCCTACCGGAACACGATCCCCACCAGCAAAGAAGCACGTATGCCCGGTGATCTTTTCATGGAAAGGGGTATCCGTTCGTTAATTCGCTGGAATGCGATGGCGATGGTGATGCGTGCCAATCTCGAAGACGGCACGCTGGGTGGTCATATTTCCAGCTTCCAGTCCAGCGCAACTCTGTACGACATTGGCTTCAACTACTTTTTTCGCGGGTCGAATGATCAGTCGCTGGGTGACCTGATCTACATGCAGGGCCACAGCGCGCCGGGGATCTACGCGCGTTCCTATCTTGAGGGTAGTCTCGACGAGGAACAGCTGGACAAGTTTCGTCAGGAAGTTGATGGCGATGGCCTGTCGTCCTATCCGCATCCCTGGCTGATGCCGGACTACTGGCAGTTCCCGACAGTATCCATGGGTCTAGGACCGTTACAGGCGATCTACCAGGCGCACATCATGAAGTACCTGGATGCCCGTGGTCTTGCCGATTCCGGTAACAGGAAGGTGTGGTGTTTTACCGGTGACGGTGAAATGGATGAGCCTGAGTCCCAGGGCGCAATTGCTCTCGCGGGGCGCGAAAAACTCGATAACCTGATATTTGTTGTGAACTGCAACCTGCAGCGCCTCGATGGGCCTGTTAGAGGTAATGGTAAGATAATCCAGGAGCTTGAGGGAACATTCCGCGGTGCAGGCTGGAATGTGATCAAGGTCGTCTGGGGCCGCATGTGGGATCCGTTGTTTGAAAAAGACAAGCTTGGTCTGTTGCAGCAGCGTATGGACGAAGCGGTCGACGGCGACTACCAGAACTACAAGAGCCGTGATGGCAGTTACACCCGTGAGCACTTTTTCGGTAAATACCCTGAATTGCTGAAGATGGTTGAAGACCTGACCGATGATGATATTTATCGGCTCAATCGAGGCGGGCATGACCCGTACAAGGTTTACGCCGCCTACAACGCTGCCACCAAACATGAAGGCCAGCCCACGGTGATCCTCGCCAAGACGGTGAAGGGCTACGGTCTCGGCCCCGCGGGTGAAGCGCAGAACTACACGCACTCGGTGAAGAAGCTCGATCTGGATGCGTTGAAAGAATTCAGGGACCGGTTTGATATTCCGCTGCCTGACAGTGAGCTTGAAAAGGTCCCTTACTACCGGCCACCGGAAGACAGTGTCGAGATCCGCTACCTCAAGGAGCGACGTGAGGCACTCGGCGGCTCGGTGCCGACACGTAAGCATGATTTCCCGCCGCTTGAGATCCCGGGATTGGACAGCCTCGACTCGATCCTGAAGGGAACCGGTGAGCGGGAAGTGTCCACGACGATGTCGTTTGTGCGGATACTGTCCGCGTTGATCAAGGATAAGAACATCGGTGAGCGTATCGTGCCGATCGTCCCTGATGAAGCACGCACCTTCGGCATGGAGGGTATGTTTCGTCAGCTTGGTATCTATTCGTCGGTGGGTCAGCTCTACGAGCCAACCGATTCCGGCCAGGTCATGTACTACCGCGAAGACAAGAAAGGCCAGGTGATGGAGGAGGGGATCAACGAGGGTGGTGCGTTTGCCGCATGGCTTGCCGCCGCGACCTCTTACAGCAATCACGATGTACCCCTGATTCCCTTTTATATTTTCTATTCCATGTTTGGCTTCCAGCGGGTAGGTGATCTTTCCTGGGCGGCGGGTGACCTGCAGGCGAGAGGATTCCTCATGGGGGGCACATCCGGGCGGACCACGCTGAACGGTGAAGGTCTGCAGCACCAGGATGGGCATTCACACATCCTGTCCAGCACAATCCCAAACTGTGTTTCCTACGATCCTACCTATGCCTACGAGCTGGCGGTGATCATTCATCGGGGAATGCAGGAGATGTATGTAGAACGCCAGCCCAAGTACTACTACATCACCATCATGAACGAGAACTACGTGCAGCCTGAGATGCCGGAAGGTGCCGAGGAAGGCATCATCAAGGGCATGTACCTGCTGCAGAAGAACTCGAAAGCCAACTCCAAGAAGGTTGTGCAGCTCCTGGGGTCCGGCACGATTCTGCGTGAGGCGGTGGCGGCTGCAGAGCTGCTGAAAGAAGACTTTGGCGTAACCGCGGACATCTGGAGCGTAACCAGCTTTAACGAGCTGCGCCGTGAAGGACTCGAAACGGAACGCTGGAACATGCTGCACCCAGAGGAGGCACCGCGAGACAGTTACGTTGAGGCCTGCCTGAAGGACACCAAGGGGCCGGTGATCGCATCGACCGATTACATGAAAGCCTATGCCGACCAGGTACGACAGTTTGTTCCAAGGCAATACGTCGCCCTTGGCACAGATGGCTTTGGTCGCAGCGACACCCGCGAGCGGTTGCGCAGGTTCTTCGAGGTGGATCGCCACTACATTGTTGTTGGTGCGTTGTCAGCGTTGGTGAAAGATAACGTGGTGGATGCGGGTACCGTAAAACAGGCGATTGAGAAGTACGGTATCGATCCTGAGAAACCCAATCCGGCGACGGTGTAAGCATGTTAGAAAAAATCCTTGTACCAGATGTTGGAGAAGCCGACGACGTTGAAGTAGTCGAGCTGCTGGTTGCCGTTGGCGACATGATCAGCGTGGATGATTCCCTCGTTGTTTTGGAATCGGACAAAGCCAGCATGGAGATACCGTCGCCGTTCGAAGGCAAGGTGACGTCCATTGCGGTTGCAGAAGGTGACAAGGTTGAAGAAGGTACGCTGCTGTTTGAGGTTGAGACCGAAGCCGGTTCTGCAGCGGAAGAGAAGCCTGCTACTGACGACGATGGTGAAGAGCAGGCTGATGAGACTGGCGACGACGAAGCAGGGGCTGAAGATAATGCCGCTGCAGCAGAGTTAGAGATCAACGAGGCACCTGTAGCCGAAGAAGCCGCAAAGGCGTCTTCACCAGCGCCGAGACCTGCGCCCGAACCTACCGAGAGAATGCAGTCCGCGAATGTGCATGCCGGGCCCGCCGTGCGAAAGCAGGCGAGAGAGCTGGGCGTCACACTTGCTGAAGTTAAAGGCACCGGACAGAAAGGACGAATCCTTAAAGAGGATGTAGAAGCCTACGTGAAAGAAAGGTTGGCCGGTGGTGCTGGCAAGGCAGAGGGAACAGGTATTCCCCCGGTACCGGAAGTCGACTTTGCGAAATTTGGTGAGATTGAGTACGTACCACTCAGCCGTATCAGAAAGGCGAGTGCACGCAACTTGCACCGCAGCTGGCTGAATGTCCCGCACGTCACCCAGTTTGACGAAGCAGACATCACTGACCTCGAATCTTTCCGGCGAGCGCAGAACGACGCGCTGAAAAATGAGGGCGTGAAACTGACACCGCTTGCCTTCCTGCTTAAAGCAGTGGTGACATGCTTGAAGCAGTACCCCAAGTTTAATGCGTCAATCACTGCAGATTATGAAAACCTGATCCACAAGAAGTACTACAACATTGGTATCGCCGTTGAAACCGAAGATGGTCTGGTCGTGCCGGTGCTGAAAAATGCGGATAAAAAAGGTGTGATTGAACTGGCACGAGACAGTGCCGAACTCGCTGCGCAGGCGCGCGACAAAAAGCTGCCCATGGACGCAATGCAGGGCGCGACGTTTACGATTTCGAGTCTTGGCGGCATCGGTGGCACCATGTTCACGCCGATAGTTAATGCGCCTGAAGTGGCCATTCTCGGTGTGTCCCGCTCTAAAGTGTCACCGGTATGGAATGGCAGTGATTTTGAGCCGAGAACGATGTTGCCGCTGTCCTTGTCTTATGATCATCGTGCTATTGATGGTGCTGAAGCGGCGAGGTTTACGAACTATCTGGCGCAGGTGTTGGGTGATCTGCGGCATATTATTTTGTAGGAAGGCTGGATGTGTTGAGCGGGTTTTCGGTGCTTGTATCCGGGAGTCTCGCGAGTAACAGATTCCTCCGCTACGCCTTCGGCTTCGGTCGGAATGACGTTGATGGGATGACTCGGTCTGAACCCCGTCATCTCGGACGGAGCAGCCCTGGGCTTCGTAGCTGAAAGATCTCACTCCCGCGAATAACCGGTGACCGTTCGAAACCACGTCATGTCGACCGGAGCAGCCAAGGGCTGCGGAGCGGAGACATCCCTTAGGCCGATTCCCAACAGCCGCCAGATCAACCCTTCTCCCAAAGCACCTCATCAACACCGGTAATTCGCGCACAACTCCGCGCGACCACAAACAGGTAATCAGACAGCCTGTTCAGGTAGGTTAGCCCAGGTTGATTGATATCCTCCGTTTCACCAAGCAGCGCCAGTGCCCGTTCAGCGCGACGGCATACCGCCCTGGCATGATGACACTGTGCAATGAGAGGTGAGCCACCAGGCAGGATGAAGTTTTCGAGTGGTGCGAGATGTTCGTTGAGTGCATCCAGCGCTTCCTCAACAGCCGTGACGTGATCGTCCGTGATAATTGCGTAGCCAGGAATTGAGATTTCTCCACCGACATCAAAAATCCTGTGCTGCACCGAACGCAGGAAGGTGGCGATTTCCTCGAGATCTGCATGCAGCTCCGCTTTGAGCGCTTCCACCAGCAGGCCAATGATGCTGTTCAGCTCATCCGCCGAACCCATCGCGTCGACGCGCGGATGTGTTTTTGAGATGCGGCTACCGTCACCGAGCCCGGTTTCACCCTTGTCACCCGTGCGTGTATAGATCTTTGACAGGCGTTTACCCATGTTTATTCCGGTTTGATGTGGTGAACAGAAATCGATTCATTACGAATCGATGCTTCAAGATTTTTCGTCGCGGTGTCGATCATCATGTTTTGATTCGGCGGCCCCGCGTCGGCAGTTGCTGCACAGATGCTCATGCCGATCTCCACCGGCTGGAATCCCGCTGAGGTCGTGTAGCTTTTAAGGCGCACGCCGTCGAAGATGCGCGTATAACATTCAGCCGTGCACTGCTCGATGGTTGGTTGCATCAGGATCAGTGCAAACTGTCCTGGCTGAAAATAGGTGACGACATCAAGCGGGCGCACGAGATTCTGTATACGCTCCGAGACGCTCACCACGAGCTCACCGGCAACGCTGGTGTCGTACGTGTCCTTTACGGTTTCGTAGTTCGCTACCGAAATCATGACAAGACATACCGCGCCGCCACGTGATTCGATCTGCCTGATCGTGTCGTGCAGTGACTGCTCTGCAAACTCCCGATTGCCAAGGCCTGTCAGGGGGTCCAGCAGTTGGCCCTTCCTCAGATCGTTACACAGGCTCTGCAGGGCAACGTTTGATTCGGTAATAGAGTTGATTCGCTGTGAAATTCTCGCGCCAGCCAGCGTCAGGTGTTCAAGGATGTCGACCCGTTTTGTGCCTGTGACAGCATCGACGCTGGCGTGGAATGAATCCTGCTGAACCTTTTCGTGATGAACCGCACCGATCAGAATGATGTAGGTGTAGTGGTTACGCTCTTCATCAATATAACGGATGGCCTCGGCCAGTTCGATGCCACTCATCTCACCCACGTCCATCTCGGTGATGACAACGTTGGCAGGGGAGTCCTCGAGTATCTGCAGCGCGTTAACAGCACCAAAGCAGACCCGGTTATTTGAGAACTTGAGGAGGTCGTCGTCAAAGAAATCCAGAATTGAATTTCCGCCTTTAACAATGACGACGGGCAGGTCAAACATAGTGGTTCAGTTGTTGGTATGCTACGCGCGAAATAGCCCCAAAGTTTAAAGAAATGCGAGGGAAATAACATGCCTTCATTTGACGTAGTGTCCGAAGTGGATATGCATGAGGTCACCAATGCGGTTGACCAGGCGAACCGTGAATTGCAGACGCGGTTTGACTTCCGGGGTGTGGATGCAAAGTTCGAACGCACCGATGCCGTGGTGCGATTAACGGCAGAAGCTGAGATCCAGCTCGAGCAGATGCTCGACATTCTTAGGTCCAAATTGATCAAGCGATCCATCGACCCTCGCGCAATGGATGTTGGCGACGATGAACACATCGGCAAACTCCTGCACAGGAATGTCACCATTCGGGAAGGCATCGACTCCGATCTTTGCAAGAAGATGGTGAAGATGATCAAGGCCGAAAAGATGAAAGTGCAGGCCGCCATCCAGGGCGAGAAGGTTCGTGTCACCGGTAAGAAGCGCGATGACCTGCAACAGGTGATGGCGCTGCTGAAGGAATCTGAGCTGGATATCCCATTGCAGTTCAACAACTTCAGGGACTAGATCCGAAACAGGTTAGAGCCAGGCAGCGGAACTTAACCATCAACGCTGAATCGACAACAGCGCCGGAAAGAACGTGGCGCGAGACAATCCTTGTCTACATGCAGCCACGCGTTATCGCGATGGCTTTCCTTGGCTTCTCCGGTGGCCTGCCATTCCTCTTGGTCTTTTCAACCCTCACCGCATGGCTGACTGAGGCGGATGTCTCCCGCGGCACGATCGGTTTTTTTGCGTGGATTGGCATTACCTATTCGATCAAGGTGTTGTGGGCGCCGGTTATAGACACACTGCCCGTACCCACGCTGACGCGACTGTTGGGGCAACGGCGCTCGTGGATGTTGATGGGGCAGCTTGGTATTGCGGCAGGTCTTGTCGGCATGGCCCTCGTAGGGCCTGCGAACCTGTTTTTGCTCAGCTGTCTCGCCCTCTTGGTTGCGTTCTCCTCGGCAACCCAGGACGTGTCGATTGATGCCTACCGGATTGAAGCCGCAGAGAAGGAATACCAGGGTGCCATGTCTGCGTCCTATATCTTTGGCTATCGTGTTGCGCTGCTTGCGGCAGGCGCGGGTGCACTTTACCTCGCTGAATACATGGACTGGGCGAGCGCCTATATGGTGATGGCGGCGCTCATGGGGATTGGTATCGTGACCGTGCTGCTGGTTGCCGAGCCACCGAAGAGCACCGAGACGGATGACACACCGGACCCACTCGGCTCATCCAACTGGTTTGTGCACGCGGTGATCGGTCCCTTTGCCGAGTTCTTCAGGCGCAATGGCAGTCTTGCGCTTTTGATCCTGCTGTTCATTGCGGTGTTTCGTCTTTCCGATATCACCATGGGCATAATGGCGAACCCGTTTTATCTCGACATGGGATACAGCAAGACTGATATCGCCAACGTGGCGAAGATCTTCGGCTTCTTCATGAGTATTGCTGGATCGTTCCTGTGCGGCGTCCTGGTACTCAAGTGGGGCGTTATGCGCCCGCTTCTGATCGGTGCCATTGCGGTGTCGGTGACCAACCTTTTCTTTGTTGCGCTGGCTGGACTGCCACCGGAAGTCGAATACCTGGCCGTGGTGATATCTGCTGACAATATATCCGGCGGGTTTGCGGCAACCGCTTTTGTTGCTTATCTCTCCAGCCTGACCAACCGCGCTTACACGGCAACCCAGTACGCAGTGTTTAGTTCGCTGATGACACTACCCGGTAAATTTGTGTCGGGCTTTTCCGGCCTCGTTGTCGAAGGCTATGGTTACGCCCACTTTTTCCTGGTTGCCGCTGCTCTGGGGATTCCGGCAATCCTGCTGGTGATCTGGTTGGGTCGACTGCAGGCAAAGAAAGCGGTCGGAGAGGGCGCAGCGTCTTAACCCTTCAAGGCTGCCACTGGTAATTTCTGAGACTCACGCGTCCATTCACAGGTGTAATACCTTCCGCCTGCAGGCGTTCGCGCTGGCTGTCCTTATTCGGGTTGGTGATTTTGCCCTGGCTGTTGAGCACACGGTGCCAGGGCAGGCGCGTCCCCGGCGGTAGCTGTGACAGGATCCTGCCCACCAGCCTGGAGTGGGCCGGCATACCCGCAAGCGCGGCAACCTGACCGTACGTGGCCACTTTGCCCTTGGGGATAGCGCGGACAATCTGCCAGACACGTTCCTGGCTGCTCTTCTGTGACTCTGCCATGCGCCAAGTGTACTGATTTCACAGCATTTTTACCCAAATTTAGCACTCTGGCCTTGACTCTGCTAAATCCGCCCATATTATTAGCACTCCCAAAAGGAGAGTGCTAAGTCCTCTGGCGGGCACGTATTTAAAGGGGTTGTGCCCCTCTCGTAAAAAGCGGGGCATGCCCGAGTAAATCGGCAGTGCGTTCCGAGGTGTCACGAGGAGATTAGCCTTGTTTTGTCAAAGACGTCAGCAGGTAACTGCTGGCTGAGCAACAATCAGGAGATAGGAATGAGTATCCGTCCTTTGCAAGATCGTGTTGTCGTACGACGCACGGAAGAAGAAACCAAGTCTGCCGGTGGGATTGTTATCCCTGATTCTGCGGCAGAAAAGCCCTCCCAGGGTGAAGTCATTGCAGTTGGTCCCGGCAAGAAGCTGGACAACGGCAGTGTACAAGAAGTCGACCTCAAGGTTGGCGACAGAATTCTGTTTGGTCAGTACGCCGGTTCTACCGTGAAAGTTGATGGTGAGGAACTGCTCATCATGAACGAAGGCGAAGTATTCGGCGTTGTTGAATAAACGACCAGTAGTTAAACCTAGCTAACAAGGATTAAAGATATGACAGCTAAAGACGTGAAATTTGGCGATACAGCGCGTCGCGGCATGCTTGCTGGTGTTAACACACTGGCCGACGCTGTAAAAGTCACACTCGGCCCCAAGGGTCGTAACGTAGTACTGGACAAGTCCTTTGGTGCCCCGACGGTAACCAAGGACGGCGTTTCAGTTGCTAAAGAAGTTGAACTGAAAGACAAGTTCGAAAACATGGGCGCGCAGATGGTGAAGGAAGTTGCTTCACAGACTTCTGACGTTGCCGGTGACGGTACAACCACTGCTACCGTACTTGCCCAGGCGATCCTGAATGAAGGTCTCAAGTCAGTAGCTGCTGGCATGAACCCGATGGATCTCAAGCGCGGCATCGACAAAGCAGTTCAGGCTGCTGTTGCCGAAGTTGAAAAACTGGCTCAGCCTTGCTCCGACTCCAAGACCATCGCGCAGGTTGGTAGTGTTTCTGCTAACAGCGACACGCAGGTGGGTGACATCATTGCAGAAGCAATGGACAAGGTTGGTAAAGAAGGCGTTATCACTGTTGAAGAAGGCAGCGGCCTCGAGAACGAACTCGACGTTGTTGAAGGTATGCAGTTTGACCGCGGTTACCTGTCTCCTTACTTCATCAACAACCAGGACAGCATGAGTGCTGAACTGGAAGACCCATACATCCTGCTCTTCGACAAGAAGATCTCCAACATCCGTGACATGCTTCCTGTACTCGAAGCCGTAGCCAAGTCCAGCCGTCCGCTGATGGTTATTGCTGAAGACGTTGAAGGCGAAGCACTGGCAACGCTGGTTGTAAACAACATGCGTGGCATCGTTAAGGTTGCTGCTGCCAAGGCGCCAGGTTTTGGTGATCGTCGTAAGGAAATGCTGCAGGACATCGCGATCCTCACTGGCGGTACTGTGATCTCTGAAGAAGTTGGCCTGTCTCTCGAAGGCGCAACCCTTGATGATCTCGGCCAGGCCAAGCGCATCAGCCTCACCAAAGAAAACACCACTGTTGTAGACGGTGCTGGTAAGTCTGAAGACATCGAAGGCCGCGTAAGCCAGATCCGTACGCAGATCGAAGAAACTTCATCTGACTACGATCGTGAAAAGCTCCAGGAGCGTGTTGCCAAGCTGGCTGGCGGTGTTGCCGTCATCAAGGTTGGTGCTGCAACTGAAGTGGAAATGAAAGAGAAGAAGGCTCGCGTAGAAGACGCGCTGCACTCTACTCGCGCTGCTGTTGAAGAAGGCATCGTACCTGGTGGTGGTGTTGCACTGATCCGTGCCCTCGCTGCTATCGACGGCCTGACTGGCGACAACGAAGACCAGAACGTCGGCATCAACCTGTGCCGTCGCGCAATGGAAGCACCAATGCGCCAGATCGTAACCAACGCTGGTGACGAAGCTTCTGTCGTTGTTGACAAGGTTAAAGGTATGTCCGGTTCTGAAGGCTACAACGCTGCCACTGGCGAATACGGCGACATGATCGAATTCGGTCTGCCTGATCCTGCCAAGGTAACGCGTACTGCACTTCAGGCTGCTGCCTCAGTAGCTGGCCTCATGATCACCACCGAGTGCATGATCACTGAAGTCGAAGAAGATACACCTCCACCTGCAATGCCTGACATGGGCGGCATGGGTGGTATGGGCGGTATGATGTAAATCAGATCGGTCTTGTATCGAAAAAAACCCCGGTTTATCCGGGGTTTTTTTTGCTTTGAGAAAAGTGCCACTCACCAGCAGTCTCGCGATCTTGCCTGGCTAGACCGCGGTGGTGCCGCCTTGACTCTTTACACGCGTCTACTGAACGCCAGTACCCCGCAAACCTCTTGTGCGTCCCACTCCTTATAAACCAGGTAACGCCGCAGGCGCTATGGTTCTGAACAACACCGCGGTCTTTCAGGACATCCTAATGACGCCAAGGTCCATTCCAAAGCGATTCAAATAACACCGCGGTCACGCTGGAGAGGAGAGCCTTCAGCGTTACTCGCGAGAAGTCGAGTGGGACCTATCAAAGGTACGCGGGTAAAGCCGCCAGGTAGACGTCCATAAACAGTCTCTGTTAATCACACCGCGGTTCATCCTAGAGCGATACCGCGGTCCATCCCAAGCGATTCTAATGAAACCGCGGTCGTGCTGGAGAGGAGAGCCTTCAGCGTTACTCGCGAGAAATTGAATGGGACCTATCAAAGGTACCCGGGTAAAGCCGCCAGGTAGACGTCCATAAAGAGCGGAAATCGCGGTCTTTTCAATCACTTGGGCCCGGACTATTCAAGTGGTATATTAATACCCGACTTTGGGGTCAGGTCTTGGGGCACCCCATCCCATAACAACAACCGAGGGAATTACGATGGGCGATATCGCACTCTTCACAAGCTACGGTCTGGACTTTTTGTTCCGCTGGATTCACTTCCTGGCAGGCATTACCTGGATCGGATTACTGTATTACTTCAACTTTGTACAAACGGAATATTTCAAGGAAGCTGAAGATGCGCATCGTTCAGGTGCGATCCAGAAGCTGGTGCCACGTGCGCTGTGGTGGTTCCGTTGGGGTGCAATGTTTACGTTCCTGTCGGGTGTTGCGCTGCTGGCGTATCGCCATACCGGTATCTCTTATGACATCACTGTGGGTGCAACGCTTGGCACACTGATGTTCTTGAACGTCTGGCTGATCATCTGGCCGAACCAGAAAATTGTAATCGCTTCTGCAACCCAGGTTGCTGAAGGTGGTGAAGCACTGCCGGAAGCAGCAGGTGCTGCGCCTAAGGCAGCGCTTGCCTCACGAACCAATACACTGTTCTCTGCGCCAATGTTGTTCTTCATGGGCTCCTCGGCTCACATGTCGAATGGACTGGTTGCTGATGCAAGCGCAGTTGGCCTTGGCGTGATCATGCTGATCATCCTGGCGCTCGAAGCAAACGCGATCTTTGGCAAACAGGGTCCACTGACAACTGTAAACGGTGTGATTGGATGCTCCATCGGTCTGACCTTTGTGCTTTACGGTCTGATGGTTCTGTTATAGACACAACCGCGTGTGATAAGAGGGCTCCTTAATTGGAGCCCTTTTTGGTTTTTGGATTGATTGATGGCAAGTAACGGCGACGACAGGATTATCCCGTCGATAAAACCGGAGCAGGACGAGGTTGCCTCCTATCGCAGGAGCGGCCGGTCCGAAGCGCCCAAGCAAAGCAACTTCAATGGCTTGCTGGTTTTCGTGATTGTGCTCATGGCAATCATGATGGGCATTGGAGGTTATACGCTGTTTGAAGTCCAGAAAAAGCTGGATCGATCCAATGAGCTGCTCGCGCAGGGACAGGCCAGAACAGAGGAACTGGATTCCAGGCTCGCTGCCACTGGCACGGATGTATCGAAAACGCTGCAGGATCTTAAGAGCCAGGTCAGCACCAATTTTTCCGAGATAGATAAGCTCTGGGCGGTGTCTTACCGCCAGAACAAGCTGAACATCCAGAAGAACGTGAGAGCGATTGAAAAGCTGCAGGTGGACCTGGGCGGCAAGATCAACACAATCGATACATCAGTCAAATCCATGTCGACTCAAACCCAGGCGACGCTGACCGAACTGCAGGCATTGAAGGACGACCTCCTGGCCGACAATGAAGAGCTGATCACCCAGATCGCGTTACTACGCGGCCAGGTGCAGGATCAGGCAGTGGTGCAGGAAGCCAACAAACGTAACCTTGCTGCGCTCACCAAGCAGGTCAAGGATACGGAAGACGCTATCAAGGCGATTGATCAGCACAGGCGCCAGGTGAACCAACGTCTGATTGAACTGCAGAGCCAACTGCAGACTTCATCCGCGCCGGGACTTTGATAAAAGGATCAGCTGGGATTCCAGTCCTGCAGGATATCGACGCGAAACTCGTAGCTGTCGATACCAAGCACAACACCCACCTCAGTTATCTGCACCAGGCGAAGGCCACCTTTTAGTGAATCACCTTCGCGTCTCGCGATGTCGTCAATTTTTACCATCCGCAGCGCAGGGTCGCTGCTGTAGATGTGCGTTGTGATATTCATCTCGGGCACGCGTCGCTGCACGTTCGATGGCAGATCTGCAAACGTTGCCGTCACAAGTGGCGCCACCGGCAGCGGCGAATCAGCGATGGGTGGCCTTGGTTCGGGGGTGATCAGTTCACCTGCAGTGCTGTCAATCTCAGCTGCTTCGAAAGTTACCGGGGCAGGCTCAGACGTGGCTTCTGCAACGGGGGCAGTTTGAGGGTCGATGGCAGGCGGGGTATTCGGGGTACGTTCTGCCATGGCCGGTGCGCTGGGTGAGGTTTCATCAACCGGTGCCGGTGCAACTTGTGCCTGTTCCACCACTGGTACATCACGCGTCATGAAGTAGTACACAATCGCCGCGTTGACGATCACCACGGCAAGAATGATCAATGCGAATCTGCCAAACGAAGAGGGCGTCTTATCTTCACCTCGCGTCAATGATTCGACGTTGGGTATCGACTGCCGCTGCCGATCTGACTCAGACTTATTTAACGCATCGAGGATATAGGACATCTGTTATCCCCTGTCCTGTTCTGCGCTGAGTTTCGGGATGCCGATGGCTTCAACACTGTTGAGGTGAATCCAGGTCAGCGTGTCGACAATCCCGTTGGGCGCAAGGCCCACCGATGCCTGGAAGCCCCTGACCTGTTCAGCCAGGTTCTCATCAAACACCTTGCCGGTTTCGAGCACCGGTTCGTTACCGTTTGCTATCGCAAGTTGAATGGTAAGCCAGTCAACCGCTGCGCCGGTGTCTGTTAGCTGCAGCGGTGCAGAATAGGCCGGCGGTACCCGCCAGAATATGAATGCTTCACCCTGCCAGTTTGCCTGCAGATCCGCCCTCGATACTTCGAACTGTTTTTCTCCTGCAATCAGCGTAACCGATTCCGGTGTGATGGCACTGATCGTTAACCAGTCGTCGTTGAACTGGATAATGGCAGGTCGATTCAACGTGAACACGTCGTCGAGCGAGGTCAGCGTGTCGTAACAGCGAAGCCCAATGTTGGCAGCGAGGTCACAGGGTGGGCTCTCCTGGTCTTCAAAGGCCGTACCCCAGAGAGCAAACAGATCGTGATATGCGTTGTGGCTGGTGGTGTGACCGTTCACAACCGTTGGGTCGTGGAAAGCCCTTGTAGGCCTGGCCGATCTGAGGCTTGCACGATTGGCAGAGGGTTGCTCGTTGGTGTCGATGACCAGCGGTGGCGTTGTTTCCGGCTGCGTCGTACCCGCAAACTGATCGTAACCAGCAAGGCCAAACGCAATGAGTGCAATAATCGCAACCCACACGGCGCCGTTGAAACCGGTTGCAGTCCTGCCGAGTACCTCGTTGGCTGCGCTGCCGACAATGCCAGGTGTTACACCGTTTTTGGTTTTTGCGTAGGCGCCGAGCAATGCTCGATCACAGATCAGGTTGATCACTCTCGGGATACCACCGCTCAGTCGGAAGGCGCGCTTCAGTGCGCTGCGGGTAAACAGTGTCGGATCGCCACCGGCAACACCCAGGCGATGTTTGATGTATTCGCAGGTCTCAGGGTAATCGAGCGCTTCGAGGTGATAACGCGCGGTGACCCGCTGGCTCAACTGTCGCAACTCCTGTTGTTCGAGCACATCCAGCAGTTCGGGCTGACCCAGGAGAATAATCTGCAGCAGTTTGCGCTGGTTGGTTTCGAGGTTGGTTAACAGCCGCAACTGCTCCAGCACTTCTGTCGAAAGGTTTTGTGCTTCATCAATGATTAGCACGCAGCGTTTGCTTGCCGCGTGCGAATCCAGCAGATGCGTGTTGAGTTGATCCACCAGGATTTTTACACCGGCACCCTCCGGATACTCGATCCCGAATTCATCACAGATGGTCGCCAGCAGTTCTTCGACGGTCAGCTTGGGATTCAGGACAAACGCGGTTTCAACGTCTTCTGGTATCTGCTCCAGCAGACATCGACACAATGTAGTTTTACCGGTACCGACTTCACCGGTCAGGAGGATGAACCCCCCATCACTCTGGATACCATAAAAGAGGTGCGCCAGTGCGTCCTTGTGGCGTTTGCTCAAGTAAAGGTATTGGGGATCCGGGGCAATAGAGAAAGGTATCTCTTTGAGGCCGAAATAGTCAGCGTACATGTGTGTTGGTGGTTAAACGTTGCGAAAAGGTTCGCTGCCCCTTCAGGGCGGCGTCAATATCGTGTCCTTGCTTTTCCAAAGACCGTTGAAATAAGCCTGAACTTCCTCCTTCGCGCTGTTATCAGTGTCGTATTCTCTGAAGGGAAGACTATCAGGAATAGGTCGCTGATGAATCAGGCAACTGACGGAACGTCCTCTGCTGCACACATATTCGAACAGCGTGGGGGCAGGGCCATTGTAGTTGATGGTGACGTCCAGGATGCAGTCGATCTCTTCTCCCAGCGTGTCCAGTACCAGTGCGGCACCCCCAGCACGGGGTTTCAACAGGTGCTGGAACGGGCTCTGCTGCGCCGCTTGTTTGGTGGATGTGAACCGGGTGCCTTCCAGGAAGTTAAGGACGGCTACCGGGGTATGCCTGAAGTGTTCACATGATTTTCGGGTGGTTTCGAGATCCTGGCCACGTTTTTCCGGATGTTTTTCCAGGTAGTCGCGGCTGTAGCGCTTCATGACAGGGAAATCCAGGACCCACCAGGCAACCCCTATCACCGGTACGTACAGGAGTGATTGCTTGATGAAGAATTTCAGGAGCGGTATGCGTCGATTGAACATGTACTGCAGGATAAAGATGTCCGTCCACGACTGGTGATTGGAAATAACGAGATACCACTTGTTGTAGTCAACGTCAGGCAGCTCAAACTCGACGTCGAGTACGCCGAGCCAGGATAGGACGGATGAGTTGCCCGCTATCCAGAATTCAGCGATATTCATCGCCCGTTGGGTGCACCAGGGCGCGATGCTTGCGGGGCCGAGGAAGCGACACAATGCAAAGAGGTACAGCGGAATGCACCAGGCGATGGTGTTTACACCGAGAAACAGCATGAAAAATATGCCGCGAATGCGTGACATGGTAACGAAGAACATGGCCGAGTTGGATGACTGGCGCCGATTATATCCCAGGCTTGCAGTCATCATGTTGGCGGTTGTCGCCTTAAGCGGCTGCGAGAGCCTTTCTTTTTATAGTCAGGCCGTGACTGGCCAGACAAAACTCATGATGCAGCGAACACCGGTTGAAACCCTGCTGGAGGCGCAGGAAACAGAACCAGCGCTGCGCCATCGCCTGGCCTTATCGCAGGAAATCCTTGCTTACGCCGAAAGCCAGGGCCTGCCAGGAGGTGACAGCTATAAATCCTATGTCGAGACGGGGCAGCCATATGTGATCTGGAACGTGTTTGCAGCTCCGCCGCTCATGCTGCAGCTGGAACGATCCTGCTTTCCGGTGGCGGGCTGTGTCAGTTACCGCGGTTACTTTGCGAAAGAGGACGCTGATCGCCATGCAGGTAAGCTGCGATCGCAAGGCTTTGATGTTTATGTTGGTGGCGTCACCGCGTATTCCACCCTTGGCTGGTTTGCCGACCCGTTACTGGATACGTTTCTCTTCCGCGATGAGGATCGCCTGGCGGCGCTGATCTTTCATGAACTTGCTCACCAGCTGATTTACGTCGCGGGGGACACACGTTTCAACGAGAGTTTTGCAACTGCTGTTGAAAAGGCGGTGCTGCGATCATGGTTGATCTCGCGCGACCAGCAACACCGTTACGATGCCTACATCGAAGGAGAAAAACGACGCAGCGCCGTACTCGAACTTATTGCTGAAACCCGCGAGGCACTACGCGAGCTTTATGCTTCAGCGGCAGATGACAAGGAAAAGCTTGCCGGTAAGCAGGCATTGCTGGAATCGATGGTGACCCGATACGGGGAACTGCAGGCATCGTGGAGCAGCGGCAATGAGTTTTCATACTGGATGTCGAGCGGATTGAACAACGCCAAGCTCGAAACCGTCGCTGATTACAACGAGTGGGTACCGGCGTTTGAACTGATCTATCAGCGAGTCGGGCTGGCGGGGCTTTTCGACAAGGTACGGGAACTTGCTGAGTTGTCTACCTCCGCGAGGCACGCAGAGCTGGAGGCACTCCTCACGGAATCAAAGCAGCATTGAGCACATCAGGGTTATCACGGCGATACCCATAAAGTTCAGCGCAAGCCCCTCCGATGCCATCATGCGCGTGGTAAATCTCCCGGTGCTGAACACGATGGTGTTTGGTGCGGTTGCTACCGGCAACATGAAGGCGCAGCTTGCACTCATGGCAGCAGGTACCATCAGGAGGGCAGGTTCGATGCCGGCGGCGAGGGCAGCCGCGGCAAGGATCGGCATCATCAGGGTGGTGGTTGCCGTGTTGGATGTCATCTCCGTCAGGAACGTAATCGAGAAGCAGATAACCGCAATCATCGCGACGATAGGCCAGCCCGCGATACCCGCAAGTGCATCACCAAGTTCTGCGCTGAGTCCTGACACGACAAATCCCTTGGCAATAGCGATACCACCGCCAAACAGGATCAGCATACCCCACGGGATTTTCGATGCGGTCTCCCAATCCAGCAGTTTGCCTCCCTTGCCGTTTGGCACGAGGAACATCACCACTACCGCAAGCAGGGCAACCGATGCGTCATTGGCTGTCGGCAGGTCAAGCCAGGTTTTCCAGCCGCCAAATGGTTGGCCGCGAGTGACCCACGCGAGTGCCGTCAGGGAGAAAACTATAAACACGCGACGTTCTTCAGTCTGCCAGGCACCAACTTCAGGCATATCGATTGCGCCCTTGTAGCTAAGTGAGCGTGTCAGCCAGAAGCCAATCAGCGGCACCATGACGAGCACCACAGGAATACCCCAGCTCATCCAGGTCAGGAAGCCAACTTCGATACCGGTGTTCTGCTCGTAGATTTCCCTGAACACCAGGTTCGGCGGTGTGCCGATCGGGGTGCCGATACCCCCTACACTGGCGGCGTAGGCAATACCCAGCAGGAGCGGTATCGCCAGTGCAGGGTCTTTGGACTTTTCAATTACGGCGAGGGCAACCGGTAACAACATCAGCGTTGTTGCCGTGTTGGATATCCACATGCTGAGGACTGCTGATGCGGCCATAAACCCGAACACAAGACGGGTGCTGGATGAGCCACCAAACAGGTTCACCATGGTGAGTGCAACGCGGCGATGTGCGCCGCTCTTTTCCATGGCGGTGGAGAGTATGAAGCCACCCATCAGCAGGAGCACCAGCGGACTGCCGTAGGATTCGCCAACCTGCGCAGGTGTCAGCACACCGACAATGGGCAGGACACCCAGCGGGATAAGTGATGTGGCCGGGATTGGTATGGGTTCGAAGACCCACCATACCGCGCAGATCACGGTGACCGCGGCGGTCCAGCAGGCGGCTTCTTCCCAGCCCATCTGCTGCAGCGTGAAAAAGGCAATGGCTGCCAGAAGGGGGCCCATAAGGAGTACAATCAACTGGCGTCTAGAATCACTGCTCACAGATCTGAAGGCTTAACGATAAAATCGCCCGGATTATACACACTTTGCTATTTTTCCTGCCGCGGCACTGGCGGCCGTAGCACAGTCTACCTACCTGACCTTCTCCGATGACCGAATCCATCTACTGGTACGACCTCGAGACAACCGGGACCGATTCACTTCGGGATCGCCCCCTGCAGTTTGCAGGCATCCGCACTGATCTTAACCTTGAAGAGGTAGGTGAGCCGCAGGATGTGTTGTGTAAACCGGGCGATGACATCCTGCCTGACCCTGAGGCGATAGCGGTCACGGGTATCAACATGGATGAGATCGTCGCGCGGGGCCTCAATGAAACCGAATTTGCCCACAGCATGTTGCGCCAGTTCACTGTGCCGGAAACCTGCGTTTCGGGGTTTAACAGCATCCGGTTTGATGACGAGTTTACCCGGCAGATGCTGTACCGGAATTTTCATGATCCTTACTCCCGCGAGTGGCGATCCGGCAATTCACGCTGGGATGTGATTGACCTGGTGCGAACGGCATATGCGTTGCGACCGGAAGGCATCAACTGGCCAATGCGTGAAGACGGCGCGCCAAGTTTCAGGCTTGAAGACCTGACCGCAGCCAATGAGATAACGCACGTCGGTGCCCACGACGCACTGGCTGATGTTCGTGCCACGATCGACGTGGTGAGAATGATCCGGCAGGTGCAGCCGCGTCTTTATGAGTACCTGTTCCGCCTGCGGGAAAAGAAAGCGGTCATTGCCCAGCTGTACCCACTCGGCAAGAGCGCGGTTGTGCATGTTTCAAGCATGTACCCGGCATCACGAGGCTGCGCCAGCATTGTGCTGCCGCTCTGCCAGCACCCGCGCAACGGCAATGGGGTGATCTGTTTTGATCTCGGCACCGATCCCGCGCAGCTGATGGATGTGACGCCCGATGAACTGCATCGGCTGGTGTTTACGCGCAGTGACGAATTGGAAGAGGGTGACGAACGGGTTGCGCTGAAGACAATCCATATCAATCGATGCCCGTCGGTTGCACCGATTGGTACGCTGGATGACGTTGCTGCATCCCGCCTTGGTATAGATAAATCAGCCTGCCTGGCGCACATGGAACAACTGCAGCGAGCGAGTGGCATCGTCGAGAAAATCCAGGATGCGTTTACGGCGCAGCGATTTGACTCGCCGGATGACCCGGACCTGATGTTGTACTCGGGCGGATTCTTCAGCGATACGGACCGCAACCTGATGAATGAAATCCACCAGAGCGAGCCGAGGCAGCTTCAGCGCTTTGAAGGCGGCTTTCAGGACGACAGGCTGGATGAAATGTTGTTTCGGTTCCGGGCACGGAATTTCCCTGGGTTACTTGAGGCGGCAGAGCAGTCTCGTTGGGAGGCTTACAAGCAAGACTTGTGGCAGGAAACAGGCCGGGTGGAAGATGTCAGGACAAGGCTCGCCGCCAAACTATCCTCAGCGGACCTAAACGAGAAGGACAGGACAGTCCTTGACGCGTTATCCCGTTATTTTGAGTCGATTGGTGCCTGACGGGCTATTCAAAGTCAGAGTCAAAATCGAAGTTACGACACAACTCGAGGAACTGGTGCGCGCCTGCAGATAGCAGTTTACCTTTCTGATAGTACACTCCGAACGTCAATGGCACCCTGGCAAAGCTGAACTGATCCAGGATAGTCAGTCCCTGTACCGATGCCTGGTTGATGTATCGCTCATCCAGGTAGGTCATGCCAAGCCCCTTGTTGACGAGATCCAGCCTGAGTTCCTGGTCGTTGATCTCCCATATGGTCCCGAAGTTGTCCCGCAACTTTTCAATAGTCGGTCGCAGGTCAGGGTCATCCAGGTGGGAGACGATAAGCGGTACCTGGTTGAGGATTTCCATATCGCCCTTGCCTGCAAGCGGGTGCTGATCACTGATGACCAGCACTCTTTCATCTTCGAACAGTGGGATCGACATGATGCGATCCGGCATTACCTGCTGGAAGGGGCCAAAGCCCAATTCCCACAGGTCCGAGCTGATGGCGGTGATGATCTGGCGGCTCGGCATCACGGCAATCTTCAGCCGGGTCAGCGGATAGGTGTTGCAATACTGCTCGATCAGGCGGGCGCCGTAGATATTGTTGACGGTGCTGTTCATGGCGAGCAGCAGCGTCGATAAAATCCCCTGCTTGATATTGCGGATGTCAGACAGCACCGTCGCCTCTTCAGACAGCACGGTCTGGGCATAGTGCAAAAGGCGCATACCGGCCTCGGTCAGTTTCAGCGGTTTACGGTGAAACAGGACCGTATCCAGTTTGTGTTCCAGGTTGGCGATCGTCTGGCTGACAGCAGACTGGGTGACATGCAGTTTCTCAGCGGCGCGATTGAAGCCGTTTTCTTCGTAAACGGCTTTGAACGCCCGAATCTCGTTTGTCTCTATGTGGACCGGCATGTCGCAGGATGCGGTGGTTAACTTGCACTACATCCTGCCATTTGCAGCAGTGAATTTACATTAGAATCACTGATTGGGTGATTAACCACCAGCCGCGGCGAGTGCAAGTTCTCGATAGGTACGAAGCACCACGCGGGCTCGATTTAACTGCCATTCACCGGCGTTACTTCGAATCAAGGTGCGTGTTGCGTCAAGCTGGCTGCGAATCGCCTCAAGTTCGGCATCATCTTTATCGCCCGAGCGGAGCGCCATCAGCTGTGAATTCAGGTCACGACCTGCATCGAGTGCAGCAGGCGAACGAATCGTCAGTGTTTTGGCCAGCCAGGCCGCTGTGCGCTCCGCATCACCTTCAGTCAGGCCTTCCACTGATCTCATGTAAGTGCGGAAGGCAACCACTGCATCATCAGACTCGCCAGCCCTGATGTGAGCCATGGTGGGTTGCAACGCTTCAGCGGAGACGTTCCCTGGTAATTCGGCATTGGTGGATATTTCGATCAGCGCCTGGAAATAGTTACGCGGGAAGGCAACCGGAATCTCGCCGCGTGCCAGTCGGGTGTCGTCAAGCGGCCATGTGCCCTCAAAATAGTCGATCGCATCCAGCAGCTCCTGGGCGAGTGGGCGACGGCTTGCCACCTTGCGGTAAAAGATATCCAGGTCCTTATCGACGATATAGACAGCGTGCAGGGCGAGCTCACCTGTGTCGGGATTACGAACACGATAGGCGTCCATCACACGTTGATCAGCGTCGCTGACGACATCGAATGTCAGGCCCAGTCGACGAATCATGGAACGCGAATCTTTTGCGGGATCGACAGAAAGGGCAACCACGCGGGCTCCACGTGCCTCAAAGCGGCTTATCTGGCTCTGCAGCTCACCGAGCTGCACATTGCAGGCGGGTCACCAGTGGCCGCGGTAAAAGATGATCGCGACCGGGCCATCAGCGGCTACCGCAGAGAGATTTAACAGATCGCCATCGGGTGCGATCTGCAAGGAGAAATCCGGCGCCTTGTCACCAATGCCGAGTGCCTCTGGCGCGAGTGCGCTGGCGCCATACTCGTTTAGTGAAATATCCACGGGAGCAGGCGCGCGTGAAGAGGGCTTGTACTTTGGCGCGTCATCAGCTCGCAGGCTGAATGACGCTACGAGCAGGAAGCCGGCCAGTATTATTGAAGGATTCATAGCTAAGGTAGACCCGCTGATGCTGGCAGAGTTTTCATAATGCTTTTAGCATAGACGAATTAATAGAAGGAGGGGCGTCGATGACAACGCTTGATGTACAAAAAACAGACGGGGCATGTGGTGCATTTGTGCGCGGCGTTGAGCTGCAGGCTGAGCTGCCGGACGACACCATCGCAGCGATCAGGGCTGAATGGTTGAAGCACAAGGTACTGGTATTTCCTGAACAGTCGCTGGACGACAGTGCGCTTGCACGGTTTGCACGCCAGTTTGGCGACTATGGTCACGATCCCTTTTTTGAATCCA
This sequence comes from Pseudomonadales bacterium, assembly GCA_963921285.3. Lineage (GTDB taxonomy): Bacteria > Pseudomonadota > Gammaproteobacteria > Pseudomonadales > Azotimanducaceae > UBA9659. The sequence goes on along the minus strand of CAWUFD020000015.1, from coordinate 750,572 downwards.
TACCGGGACATGATCACGTTGCTGAGATCTGCAGGATGGCGGATGAAACGACGCCGATCTTTGCGGAGAACTGGCACTCCGACTGGAGCTTCCAGGCCTCGCCCCCAGCCATGACCTGCCTGTATGGCATTACGATCCCGCCTCACGGTGGTAACACCGGCTTTATCAATCAGGAGAAAGCGCTGGCTGAGATGCCGGATGAACTGAGGCAGAAGATCGAAGGCAAGGTTGGCCTGCACTCCGCGCGAATGCCCTATGCACCGGACGGTGCTTTTGGTGAAGCTGACAAGGCCGCGGGTCGCAGCATGAAAATCATCTCGTCGGAGGAGGCCTATGACATCTACCCTCATCCGCTCATTCGACAGCATCCGGAAACCGGCGCAGAGACCCTGTTCAGCTGTCTCGGCTATATCATCGGTATTGAAGGGATGGATGATGCTGAGGCACTGGGTCTCCTCAAGGAAATCATGGACTGGCAGAGTCGCGAAGAATTCCAGTATGACCATCGCTGGGAAGAAGGCATGCTGGTGATGTGGGACAACCGCTGCGTCCTGCACAAGGCTTCCGGTGGCTATGAGGGATATGACCGGGTGCTGCACAGGGTCACGATTGCTGATCGCGCAGCCGCATAAGAGCAATAGACAGGGGATAACAGATGTACCAGCCAGGATACGACTACAAGTGGGTAGGTAAACGGCCAGCGCGCCCGGACGGTGTGCCGAAGGTGACGGGTGCTGCAAAGTACGGTGCAGACTACAACCTGCCTGGAATGCTGGTTGGCAGGATGCTGCGTTCACCGCATGCCCATGCCAGGATCATCTCCATCGACACCTCGAAAGCGAAAAAGCTGCCTGGCGTTAAGGCGGTTGTGACTGGTGCGGATTTCCCGGATTTTGAATTCAAGTACATCGGGCCATCGCGCCTGACGAACAACCCCTGGCACAACACGCGCAACATGATGGCCCGGGAAAAAGCACTGTACGAAGGACACCCGATTGCTGCAGTTGCCGCCATTGATGAGTCAACTGCCAAAGCGGCACTGAAACTGATCAAGGTAAAATATGAAGTGCTGCCGCATGTCATCGATACGGAAGAGGCGATGCAACCGAATGCACCGCTGCTCTGGGAAGACATGTACACCCGTGGTGTGGAACCCTCGCCGGATAAACCATCAAACATTTCCAAGCGTGTCGAATTCAGCCAGGGTGATATCGAAAAGGGTTTCCGTGATGCCGATGTCATCATTGAGCGGACGTTCAAGACCGAGGCGGTACACCAGGGGTACATCGAACCACAGGCCTGCCTCGCTCACTACCACGCTGATGCGCAGGCGGAACTCTGGTGTTCCAGCCAGGGACATTTCCCGATCCGCACGCAAACCGCAGCCATGGTTGGCATGAAGCAGGGTGACCTTAAAGTCATACCCGCTGAGATCGGCGGCGGTTTCGGCGGCAAGACACTGGTTTACCTCGAACCGGTGGCAATGATGTTGTCAAAGCTCTCGGGACGTCCCGTGAAAATGCGCATGACCAGAACCGAAGTGTTCAAGGCAACGGGGCCGACCTCCGGCAGTGTTATGAAGATAAAGCTGGGGGCAAAAAAAGACGGCACCCTCGTTGCGGCGGACACGGAGTTTGCCTACCAGGCAGGCGCCTTCCCGCAGTCGCCTGTTGAAAATGGATGCCTGTGTTGTTTTGCGCTCTACAACATTCCAAACCAGCACTCCGTCGGCCTTGATGTGGTTTCCAACCGGCCCAAGGTGGCGGCATACAGGGCACCAGGTGCACCGATTGCAGCTTATGGTGCGGAAAGTGTGCTCGATATCATGGCAAAAGAACTGGGCATGGATCCGGTTGAACTTCGGCTCAGGAACGCCTGTGGTGTTGGTGATCCCATGATCGGAGAGCGCACCATGACCCATGACGGGGTCAGCCAGACATTTGCTGCTATCCGTGATCATGAGGGTTATAACAAACCGCTGGGCAAGAACCAGGGCAGGGGTGTTGCAGCGGGGTTCTGGCATAACGCGGGCGGTGAATCCGGTGCGACGGTTTACGTGAACGCCGATGGCACTGTATCTGTCGCAACAGGTAGTCCGGATATTGGTGGTTCGCGCGCCTCGATGGCAATCATGGCCGCCGAGATGCTCGGCGTTGATTACCACCTGGTTCGCGCGACAGTAAATGACACCACGTCAGTTCCTTATACCCATGTCACCGGCGGTTCCCGGGTGACGTTTGCAACCGGTGCTGCTGTTGTCGGTGCATGTGAGAAAGTGATTTCAGATCTGCGCGCCCGCGCGGCAAAACTCTGGGACATAGATATTGATGGTGTTGACTGGGCCGACGGTATGGCACGACCCACCAGCAGTAACGCCGGCACGTTTGAACCCCTGTCCCTGCAGGAGCTGGCAGCGTCGTCCGGACAGACCGGCGGGCCCATCGGCAGTTCGCATGCGGTCAACGCATCCGGACACGCTCCCGGGCTCTGCGCGCAATACTGCGACGTGGAAGTTGACCCCGAAACCGGCAAGGTGACCATTCTGCGCTTTGTTGTCTCACAGGATGCAGGTCAGGCGATCCATCCCGATTATGTTGAAGGCCAGATGCAGGGTGCGGCTGCACAGGGAATTGGCTGGGCGCTCTCTGAAGAGTACATCTACGACGGCAAAGGTCTGCTGGATAATCCCGGCTTCCTGGACTACCGCATGCCGGTAGCATCCGATCTGCCCAACATTGAAACCGTGATTGTTGAGGTGCCCAACCCCGGGCATCCCTACGGTGTCAAAGGTATCGCTGAAGCAGGCATCGTGCCTGCAATGGCAGCCATTGCGAACGCGATCGCTGATGCAATCGACAGGCGGATGACCTCTTTGCCGATGTCGCCGCCTAAGGTGCTCGAGGCGATTGAGAGTGGGGTGGAGCAGAAGTAACACGCATTGAGATCTCTCCGCTCCGGTCGAGATGACGAAACACCGCCGTCATCTCGACTGAAGCGAAGCGAAATGGAGAGATCTAACCTGCAGCACCTCACCAAACTCGTCGGCATCTCGCACCGCCTGCGCACGAACACCCACAAACACCCGACAATTGAGTCAAACCCAATTACTAATTATGCTTCCTCACGATGTCCACCGAGCAGGTATTCAAGGAGATAACCATGGCGATGGTAAAACTCAGCGTAAACGGGCGCGAGCATGAGATCGAAGTACTCGATGATATGCCGCTGCTCTGGGCCGTGAGGGATGTGATTGGGTTAACCGGCACCAAATACGGTTGCGGCGTTGGTCAGTGTGGTGCCTGCACGGTGCACATGAATGGTGCGCCGGTGCGAAGCTGCCTGATTCGGGCGGTTGATGCCGCAGGTGCAGACATCAGGACAATCGAAGACCTTGCCGATGGCCTTGAACTTCACGCTGTACAACGCGCCTGGTTCGAAGAAGACGTGGCCCAGTGCGGCTACTGCCAGGCTGGCCAGATCATGTCGGCAGCAGCACTGCTGGCATCAACGCCATCACCCAGCGATGCAGATATTGATACCGCCATGGCGGGCAACTACTGCCGCTGCGGCACCTACATCAGGGTGCGTAAAGCGATTCACAAGGCAGCAACCTACTATAACGCCACGACTGGTAATGTCGCGGATAAGGAGGGTGCAGCATGAGCCTCGAAACTAAAACAGACATCCTCGATGCGATCACCGATGCGGTGAGTAGTGGTGCAACGGTCAGTCGTCGCTCATTCCTGAAGATTGGTGGTATTGCGGGTTCGGGTTTTGTACTCGCCTCTGTTGTTCCTTCGGCATTAGCCGGCGAAGCCACCGGCCTGGTGGGTTCGGTTGAGATCAACGCGTATATCCAGGTGTCGGAAGACGGCAAGATCACCATCTATTCGGGTACGCCGGATATGGGGCAGGGCATCAAGACATCCCTGCCCATGATTGTCGCAGAGGAAATGGGCGCCGCCTGGGATGACGTTGTCGTGGTGCAAACGCCTGAAGTGGATACCGAACGCTACGGCCGCCAGGCGACCGGTGGATCCTACACGCTTTATCGCAATTTTGACCTGATGCGCCAGATGGGTGCCTCTGCCAGGGAGATGTTCCTTGAAGCGGGTGCCATTGAAATGGAGTTGCCGAAGGACGAGCTGACGGCAGAAGACTCCCGGGTGTCGCACCCGTCCGGAGAATTTCGAACCTACGCACAGCTTGCAGCGCTCGCCTACAAGCAGCAGCCGCCGAACCCGGAAGACCTTGTCTACAAGGGCCGCCAGGAATACCGGATTCTTGGTACGTCCAAGCGCCAGGTTGATTCAATGGAGATCGTCACCGGGCGGCTCGATTACGGCATCGATACACGGGTGCCTGACATGCTGTACGGGGTTTACGAAAAATCCCCGGCGGTGGGCGGCACGATCGTCAGTGCAAACATCGATGAGCTGAAGCAGATGCCGGGCATCGTTGACGCCTACATTATCAAGGGCAACGGCAATGTCCAGGAGCTGATGGATGGCGTCGGTATTGTCGGCACCAGCACCTGGGCAGTGTACAAGGCGCAGGCAGCAGTAAAAGCCAAGTGGGATGAGTCGAATGCCTCCAGTGATAACTGGGATGACTTTGTTGGTTTCGCTGCGGCACATGCTGGTGAAGCCGGGGAAGACGAGGTTGTCAATCGCGGTGATGTTGACGCCGCCTATGCTGACAGTGCCAACAAGCTGGTTGAGGCGTCGTATGAGTTTCCCTACGTAACACACCTCTGTCTTGAACCGATGAACGCAACAGCGCACTTCAAGCCAGGCGAAAACGGGCAACCTGATCACCTTGAAGTCTGGTTACCCACCCAGAATGGTCCAAGATTCCAGGGTGTCGCTGAAAAACTCTACGGGCTCGAAAAAGACCAGGTGACGATCCATGTAACCCGCATGGGCGGCAGCTTTGGTCGTCGCACCAGTAATGAATACGTCTGTGAAGCGGTGGAGCTGTCAAAGCGAGCCGGTAGGCCTGTGAAGGTGACCTGGTCCCGTGAAGACAGCATACGTAATGACTTCTTCAGGGTGGGTGGCTTCGACAACTTGAAGGGTGCGGTCAACGCTGACGGCAAACTTGTCGCATGGGAAGAAAATTATGTGGGCGTCGAGCAGTCGGGTAAACCGGTTATCGGCTCCGGGCTGCGTGGTGGTCACTTCCCACTTTCAACCATGGACAACGTGCGTGGTCGCCAGACCATGACGGAAATGAAGACTTTATGCGGCCCATGGCGAGCGCCATGGTCCAATACCCACGCGTTTACTTCGCAGTGTTTTATACATGAACTGGCAACAGCGGCCGGACGTGATCACCTGGAGTTTCTTATTGAAATGATGGGAGAGCCTCGCTGGCTTGAGGAAGGCGACATTCGCTCTATCAATACCGGGCGTGCGATCGGTACGATCGAGAAGGTTGCCGAGATGAGCGGCTGGGGCCGCGACCCTGGTGATCGTCGGGGTCTTGGCCTGTCTTTCTACTTCTGCCATGCGGCGCACGTTGCCGAAGTGGCCGAGGTCAGTGTTGATAAGAACAAAAAGCTCACACTGCACAAGGTGTGGACCGCTGTTGATGTCGGGCCGATCATCAACCTGAGTGGTGCGTTGACGCAGGTGCAGGGTTCAATAATTGATGGTTACTCCACGATGGTTGGACAGAAGATCACGATGAAGGATGGCCGAATACAGGAAACCAACCTGCACCAGTACCCGGTGTTACGTATTCCTGCGACACCTGAAATCGATGTTCACTTTATAGAAAGTGATTTTGATTCGACCGGTCTGGGTGAACCGGCATTGCCGCCGATAGCACCTGCTATTGCTAATGCAATTTTTGCAGCCACCGGTGAAAGGGTCAGGAAAATGCCAATCTCGGAGCTGGGATATACGGTCTAGAACCGGCTCATTGGGCCAGCGAGTCAATCTGCTCATCGGTCCAGCCGAGCTCTCGCATGACTTCACTGGTGTGCTCACCAGGTACGGGCGCGTGTCTTTTCAGCGACGTTGACATGCCGTCATAGGAAACGGGGTCTCGCACTGTGCGATAAGGGCCTTCTACCGGGTGCGTAGTGGTTTGAAACAGACCCACTGATTGCATGTGTGGGTCCGTTTCCAGGTCAGTGATGTCCAGCACCGGGTTGCACGGGATTGAGTGCTCGTCGCAGAAATCCATCCACGCCTGACGGGTTTTCTGTGGTGCGTGCTCCGCAACAATACCGTAGATTTCTTCCGAGTGTTCCGTGCGCAGGTCGTGCGTTGCAAACTTTTCATCTTCGATCAGCTCAGGTCTGCCGATTTCGGTGAAGAAAGCCCGCCAGTTCGCGTCGGTGTAGGGCAGTATGGCAACCCAGCCGTCGGCTGCCTGGAACGGGCGACGATTCGCGTTGAGAAGTCTTGTGTATCCCATCTCGCCCTGGGGTGGAATGAGTGCAGCGCCGCGGAAGTGTTCTACCAGCGTGAATGCGGCCATTGTTTCAAACATCGGCACGTTGATGCTTTGACCCTGGCCGGTATTACCTCGATGAATAAGCGCCGCCATCACTGCCTGTACGATAAAGAGGCCGCAAACCTTGTCGACGACAACAGAGGGAGCGTAGGCAGGTGTGCCGGATATACGCGCCGATAGTCCGGCAAAACCGGATATGGCCTGGATCGCATCGTCGTAAGCAGCCCGGTCTGCATAAGGTCCTGTTTCCCCGTAGCCGTTGGCAAGACAGTAGATGATGCGGGGGTATTTTTGCCTGATCGATTCGCCGTCGAATCCAAGACGCTGCAGCGCCTTCGCCCGCATATTGGTGACCACCACATCTGCCGTTTCGATCAGTGCCCACGGCGCAGCCTGGCCCGTTTCGGATTTCAGATCCAGCATGATGCTGCGCTTGTTGCGCTGGATGTCGAGGGAGATGCCGCCGCGACCGGTGGAGTCGCCCATGACAGTTTTTGGCGTTGACGGCGGCACCACCTGGATCACGTCTGCGCCATGGTCGGCAAGCAATCTGCATGCATAGGGCCCCATCAAAACAGAGGTCAGGTCGACAATACGTATACCGTTGAGTGCGCCGGTACTGGAATGTTCTTCAGTCATGTAAATATTATTCGGTCGCTAAATATGTTTATATGGCTCGACTGGGTAGGTTACCTGAGGAAGACCATTTGTGAAGATTTCCGTTGTATTCCCGAACGTGATGTACCGCGACGGGCCAGCTGGTGTTACCCGTCTGATCAAGGCGATTGAAGACATTGGCTATGACGAACTGGATATGTTTGATCACGTGGTCATGGGGTATCCAACCGAAACGCGCCGCGCACCTTTCTACTCTCCGCAGATGCCGATCATGGAAGCCTTCATGCTGCTTTCTTATGCAGCAGCGGTGACCGATCGAATTGCACTCGGCACCGGCGTGCTGGTGTTACCGCAAAGGCAGATTACGCTGGTGGCCAAACAGGTTGCCTCCCTCGACATCCTTTCTGCCGGTCGGGTACGACTGGGTGTTGGTATCGGTTGGCAGCGTTCTGAATACGAAGCACTGCAGGAAGACTTTTCTACCCGCGGCCGCAGGCTGGCAGAAGGCATCGAAGTCCTGCGCGCCTACTGGGAGGATGAACACGTCAACTACGCTGGCAAGTATTACCAGCTTGAAGAAATGGCGTTTGAACCGAAGCCAATAAGGCGCATTCCGATCTGGATTGGCGGAACAAAAGAGCCGATGTTACGGCGGATTGCAAAATACGCTGACGGCTGGATGGCCATGAAAGCGCCGGGAGACCCTCCCATTGAAGACAACATAAAAATGCTGCACGAGTTCCTTGCTGCCGAGGGCAGGGATCCGGCCACCTTCCCTATGCAGATGTCGCTCTCACCGGATGCCCTCGATAAGGATCGTCGCAAACGATTTTATGCAGAACCCGAGATGCTGCTGGAACGTCTTGTGCAGTTAAAGGAGCTGGGTTTTCAAGACACCTCGATTGATTGTGTGCCGATTTTTCAGCAGGGCTATCGCTCGGTTGAATCGATGAGCGACTACCTGGCACAAATCTACGAAACCCTTGCCCCAGAGCTCTGAGGTAAGAGCTCTGAGATAAGAGCTCTTAGAGCTCGGATAATAAGGAGGAGAAAGCTATGGCTGAGAACAAACGAACCGGACCACTCGCTGACGTCACCGTTATTGATTGCACCATGGCCTACGCGGGTCCTTTTGGAACATCACTGCTGGCGGATCTTGGCGCTAACGTGATTAAAGTAGAGCCGCCGCATGGCGATAATTTCCGAAATCTTGCTCCGCTGCCAAAGGATTACACGAGGGTTGGCAGTGGTGAGGAGGGTATCGACTACGGTGCTTCGTTTGCATCAGTGAATGCGAATAAGCGCAGCATCTGTCTTGATTTCAAACAGGGTGAAGACCGGGAAGTTTTCATGCAGCTCTGCGAATCTGCAGATGCTGTAGTTGAGAATATGAGAGCCGGGGTCATGGACAAGCTTGGCCTTGGTTTTGAAGCGATTGCCGAGCGTAATCGGAAGATTGTCTACGGCACCGTGCGAGGCTACGGTGATGCGCGAACCGGCGAGAGTCCATACGGGCAGTGGCCGTGTCTTGATGTTGCAGGCCAGGCAGCCGGCGGGCTGGTAGAGGCGACGGGTGATCTCTTTCCCGTTGCGATTGCTGATATCTATCCGGGCACGCTGATGGCATTGGGCCTGCTGGCAGCAGTACACAGGGCGCGCCAGAACAACCAGCCGGAGTTCTTTGATGTTGGTATGTACGACAGCGTCATGACGCTGCTTAAGTCGAACATTTCTTCTTACCAGCTAACCGGCAAAGAAAGGAAACCCGGCGCGCGGGCGCTGGTCCCGTTTGGACTTTTCCCTACCAGTGATGGTCGTATCGCCATTGCCGCCCCAGTTGAAAACCACTGGGCACATTTGTGCAAAGCCATGGGCCGGGAAGACCTCATTACTGATGACAGGACGCGCAGTAATCCCCGGCGTGCCGCCAATGCGGATTTCACGGAGGCGCAGGTTGCCGCGTGGAGTTCAAACCTGAGCAAGCAGGAGATTGTCGATCTGCTGGGTGGCAAGGTGCCGGTGGGCCCAGCCAACACGATGGCGGAAGTTTTTACTGATCCGCATGTTGCCGCGCGGGAAATGATCCAGGCCTACGACTATCCTGACAGTGATGCAGCTGGTGCCTACACGAGTACGCCGATCAAATTCCTCAATGAGCCGGCATCGTTACACCAACGGCCACCGAGGCACGGTGAGCACACTGAGGAAATCCTTGCCGAGTTTGGGATATCAACGTCAGAAAAAGCGAGATCAGAGTAGTTCAGGGAGGCCTGATACATACCCCGATCCCGAGGCTAAGGAATAGGTTTTAAAAAGGCTAGAGGCCCGAGAGGGTGTCGACATGAAGCCCGCATTCGCGCTTCACGCCGCCAAATCTTGTCTCTTCTTCTGTCATGCCAGCGGTGAGTGGTACGGTGGAGTGAGTGTCTCCGACGGATACGTATCCTTCTTCCCACAGCGGGTGATAGGGGAGGTCATTACGCTTCAGGTACTGGTGAACGTCCCGGTTGCTCCAGTCAATGATCGGGTGCAGCTTGGCTCGGCCGCGGACGGTTTCCAGTACGCGCAGCTCCGATCGTGAACTGGCCTGCTCTCGCCTCAACCCGGCAAACCAGGTTTCGATGCCCAGTTCGTCAAACGCACGCTCCATGGGTTCAACCTTGTTCTCCTGGTTGTAGGCATCAAGTTCTGCCTCACCCATCTCCCAGCGCGGACCGTGTCGAGCTTCCTGCCAGGCAGGGCTGAATCGGCTGCGATAGACCTTCAGATTAAGATCAAGGCGGTCTGTGAGTTCGTCAATAAACTGGTAGGTTTCGGGAAAAAGGTAACCTGTGTCGACCAGGACAACGGGAATGTCCGGGACGATTCTCGTCAGCATATGCAAAGAGACAGCGGCCTGTATGCCAAAACTGGAGGCCAGCGCAAACTTACCTGGCAGGTGGTCTAACCCCCATTCAACGCGCTCCTCGGCAGACATGGCTTCGAGCGCGAGGTTATCTTTCTCGAAGTCGACTGCGTGTGCCTTTGCTAATGCGCTTGTCATCTTTGCTTATACCTCTTGTGTATAACGTCACTGTAATGGCGTGACAGGCGGGCCATGTTAAAGGCACTGCCAGATCAGCTGAAATCATTTCGAATCCTATTCTTATGCAGTAATTGTCTAACTGGTTTTTCTTATGAGAGCTGACCCGTTGATCTCCCATCCATTTGGTAGTGGAGAAATGAGCTGATCTTCGTATACTGCCGTCTTCGATTTTTTGAAGGTCAGATGTTTTGCCAGGTCCCACTTCGCACAGTTATTTTTCCCAGCGTTTACGATTGCACTATGTTGATTGGGGGAACCCTGATGGCCCGCCCATGATCCTGATCCATGGTGGCAGGGACCATTGCCGGAACTGGGACTGGGTGGCAGAGCACTTCAAGGACGATTACCACATCATTGCACCTGACCTGCGTGGCCACGGCGACAGCCAGTGGGTCATCGGCAGTTCCTACAACCAGATCGATTATGTTTATGACATTGCGCAGCTGCTGAACCAGAAGCAGATGACGCCATGCGTGGTCATTGGGCATTCGCTTGGTGGTTCGATCTCGCTGCTGTACACCGCGCTGCATCCGCAGAACGTGACCAAGCTTGTTTCGATTGAAGGCATGGGACCACCACCCTCGATGCTGGAAGAACGACTGAACAAACCACTGGATGGCCGCCTGCATGACTGGATGGATGACCTGCGTTCGCTGTCGGCACGGCAGGTACGACGCTACGATACGCTCGAGCAGGCTTATGAACGCATGCAGTCAGAGAACCCACACCTGTCAGAAGACCAGGCGCGTCACCTGACCATTCATGGCAGTAACCAGAACGAGGACGGCACCTTCAGTTGGAAGTTCGACAACTACGTACGAGCGTTTCCGCCCTCCGGCATGCCGATGGAAGATATATGGGAGCTTTACCGCAGTATCAGTTGCCCGACACTGCTGGTGCGGGGGCTGGAATCCTGGGCCTCGGACCCGGTTGCCGATGGTCGGTCAAAGTACTTCAACTGTGACCTGTCTGTGGAAGCCTTTGCCGACGCTGGCCACTGGGTGCATCACGACCAGTTGGGTGGATTTGTCGACACGGTACGCGATTTCCTCGCCGATTAATTTTTTTCGAAATTTTTCCAAGCATTTCGCTGGTTACGACGTCTAATAAATCAAGAATTAGACGGAATGCCCCTGCTTGGCTTCAGAAAGTGACGTTCGTTCATACGTAGAACGCGCCTCGAATGGTGATCGAGAGGCGTTCGCGTGGGTGATCGAAACGCACTACGACCTGATGTATCGGGTTGCCTATCGGTATACCGGCAATAAGCAGGATGCCGAAGATGTCACACACGAGGCATGTATCAAGCTTGCCCGCAGCATCGCGCAGTTCCGGTTTGAGTCGGCTTTTAAGTCCTGGCTCTATCGGTTGGTGCTGAATGCGGCCTATGACTACCAGAGATCGCGTTCAAGAGCACCCGAGTCACGCGAAGACGTTCCTGAAATCGCAATTGATACGACGGCAGAGCCCGAAATCCTGTTACGCCAGGTGATGCAGCAGATCGACAGGCTCGGCAAAGACATGCCTGAAACCGTGCTGCTGGTGATCGGCGAGGGGCTTACCCACAAAGAGGCTGCCGACATATTGGGCGTTTCGGAATCCACCATATCCTGGCGCCTGCATGAGGTGCGCAAAGAGATGAAAGGCCAGGTCCTGCTGGAGGAAAGCGCATGACAAAGAGAGATTTGAAAAAGCTGTTTGACGAGAGCACGCCGCATCCGGATGCAGATGCGAAGCAGCGCTCGATCATGGCAGCGATGGACGAATTCGAAAATGCGACGAGTGGTGCAACAGCGAGCCAAGGATCAGGCGTAGCCGGTCGTCCTATATCCACCTTAAACGACATCTGGAGAAGGTGGATGCAGACAATAGAACAGAAATGGCTCCTCGGTGCGGCTGGCAGCGCGGTTGCCGTGGTACTGGGTGTAACCCTGACGTTGAACCAGCCAGGCACGAACGTCTCCGTGCCAATCGCGGGTGGCAAAGACAGCGAATTCCTTGATCTTGTGCGGGGTACACCAGCACCCGGGGAGACACGGGTTACCGGTGAGCGGCCACAAATCGAAGAGTTTGAAGCGTTTGATGTTGCTCGTGTGAGGCATCAGACAGCAGAGCTTAAGAAGGAGACCGGTCGGGTCCTGGCCTCTAACGACAGCCGCGGTGAGGAAGAACAGTTCCGCAAGATACCGATGAAAGCGAAAACGCTCGCTGAACCAGTACTGGCAGAATCACTCGCGGGCACTTCCAGGGCAGCGCCGATGGTTGCCGAGGCGGACATGATGGTACCTCCCGGCTACCAGGATGTGGGACGTGATCGGTTTGAAGTTATTGATACCAATCCCGTTAAGCTGGTGGGAGAAGAGCCCGTATCCACGTTTTCCATCGATGTCGATACGGCTGCATATAGTTTTGTTCGTCGTCAGTTGAACCAGGGTGTGCTTCCTCAGAAGGACGCAGTGCGCCTCGAAGAAATGGTTAACTACTTTCCATATGAGTACCCGGACAGTGAGTCACGCACTGCGCCCTTCACCGTCTCAACCGATGTGGTTGCCTCACCCTGGCAGGCAGGCAACAAGCTTGTGCGGGTCGGCATCAAAGGCTTTGACATGAGTGAACCACTTCGATCCAACATCGTTTTCCTGCTGGATGTGTCGGGATCCATGAACAGCCCGAACAAGTTGCCCCTTGTTAAACAGTCCATGAGCCTGTTGCTTGATCAACTGCAGCCTGAAGATACCGTTGCCATCGCGGTTTATGCTGGTGCGGCGGGTATGGTGCTGGAGCCGACAAAGGCATCAGAAAAACAGAAGATCCTCGCCGCCATGGGCAGGCTGAATGCCGGTGGCTCTACAGCTGGCGCCGCCGGTATCAAACTTGCCTATGAACTTGCAGAGGCGAACTTCATCGAAGATGGCGTCAATAGAGTGATTCTCGCGACCGACGGTGACTTCAACGTGGGCATCACCAGCCGTGATGAACTAAAAGGATTTATCGAGCGAAAGCGGGACGCAGGTATATACCTGTCGGTCCTCGGGTTCGGTCAGGGCAACTACCATGATGCGATGATGCAGCAGCTGGCGCAGAACGGAAACGGTGTCGCGGCCTACATTGATACGCTGGGCGAGGCGCAGAAGGTCCTGGTGGACGAAGCCACCTCAACACTGTTCCCGATTGCCGGTGACGTGAAGATACAGGTTGAGTTTAATCCCGCGGCTGTAAAGGAATATCGTCTGCTGGGTTACGAAAGCAGGATGCTGAATCGTGAAGATTTCAATAACGATGCGGTAGATGCCGGTGAGATCGGCGCTGGTCACCGCGTCACCGCGATTTATGAAATCACACCGGCAGATGGCAAGGGTTTAATCGACCCGCTGCGTTACGGTAATCAAGCGCAGGCGGCCAGTTCGTTTGACAATGAGGTTGGCTTCATCAAGTTCAGGTACAAACTGCCTGGTGAGAAAACGTCCCGCCTGATCAGTCAGCCAATTCCAGGCGAAGGGGTGAGCACGGACGACCTGCAGCGACAGGAAACAATGTTTGCCGTGGCCGTCGCGGGTTTTGCCCAGCTGCTTCGTGGCGGAGAGTACACCGGCGACTGGACTTACGATGACGCCTTGCAGCTCGCCATTGCTAACAAGGGTGATGATGTCTTTGGCTATCGCGCGGAGCTGACCCAGCTGATCCGTAAGGCAATGTCGGCCAGCGCCATGTAGCATGGCATGCTCTCTTGCCCGTCATGAGTCACCAGATCCTGCACCGGTTCTGGTGACTTGTCCGTTTACCTAAGGGAAGCACTGATTAAGTGGATTTTTCTGTGAGAGCAAGGCAAAGCCGCCCACAGGAAAACACTAAAGTGCTTTAATTTAGTGGCTTTCCGAGGACGGTTCGGGCCACGCTGGCTTAACGCAGCTATCGCGGAAAAAGTGATGCGGCATTCCGACCTCAATCAGAGGTTCCCTAGATAAAAAAGCGCAGTAAATGTCCGGCCAACCGCTGACAAATGAAGACGACGAATGTGTCAGGCGTTACCTGAAAGGTGATGCCAGCGCGTTTGAAGTCCTGTACGAGCGATACCGACTGCGGCTCTACGCCTACCTGACCAGGAGCGTAAGCGGTACCGGTGTGGCGGATGAGCTGTTCCAGGATGTATGGGTGAAGGTCATTGCGTCCCTGCCGCGTTACAAGCGCCAGGGTCGGTTTCGTTCCTGGTTGTTTTCCTGTGCGCACAATGTGCTGGTAGACCACTACAGGAAACAGCGGCCGGTGGAAGCAGATGATGCGAGTGAGGCCGCAGAACCGCTTCGCGAGGATGTACCGGAAGCGGGCGAGGTCAGGCAGAGAATAGAGGCGGCACTTGCTTCCCTGACATTTGATCAAAGGCAGGCATTCTACCTGCGCGCTGAACTGGGTTGTTCCATGAAAGAGATTGCTGAAGTACAACAATGTTCGCTGGAGGCTGGGCGCAGTAGGCTGCGAGCTGCCTACGCAACCCTGCAGGTACAGTTAAGGGATTTTCGTGATGAGTGAGCACGCAAAAACCAGTTGGGACAGGGAAGACCACGCGCTCGAAGAGGAGTTCGGCGAGGTTGTTCCGTTTGTTGCGAGTGTGACTGAGCAGGCGCCCGCGCCCCCACGGGCACTTGATGCCCGGATTCTTGATATGGCCCATAGCAGGGTTGCCAATGACCTGGATAAAAGCTGGTTGCTTGGCCAGGGCCCACGACTCATTCTTGTTACCTGCATTCTTTTTGCGATCGCCATGATGGTGTTGTTAGGCGTTTTCTGATATTCAAAAAAGGCACCGCTTTCCCAGGTCTCTACGTTTACCTGATAAAAGAACGGAGAAGATCATGCAGATAGCTATCACACGTTACCTTGTTTCAGTAGCTGGCGCGGTCATCGTGACCACGTTCCTCTTCTACCTGATGAAATTTCTTATTTCTGCCTCATGGGAGGTGCAGGACCCGCCACCCCACGTGGTGCTGGACTGGGTAAAACCGATGGAGATGGAGCAGGTAAAACCCCGCGAGCGCAAGGTTGAACGTCCCGAGCCGCCGGATGAAGTGCCGCCGCTGCCGAATTCACATCTCCCGACTGGCGTCGACGGTGTCATCTTTGGCGTACCGATTTTTCATGGACCCACCGAAGGGGTGACCGCTGCTTTCGGTGCCTCCGACGCCACCTATCTGCCTCTGGTTAAGGTCCAGCCCGTCTATCCCCGGCGCGCCCTGCAGAAGGGTGTTGAGGGTTACGTGGTGGTCGAGTTTGACATTGGCCCCGACGGTTCCGTCCGTAACCCTCGCGTTGTTGAACTTCACCCTGGTAACATGTTTGATCGGGCTGCACTGGAGGCGGTTATGAAGTTTCGCTACAAGCCACAGGTTGATAATGGCCAGGCGAGTATCGTTACCGGCGTGCAGAATCGGTTTACCTTCGAAATCAGCGGGGCCTGAACTAGATTTCTGAAGTGTGAGCCTGCATATTTCACCAAACCACTTAAGTTTGCTGCTAGCGGTAGTGATATCAGGTAGTTACGCAGGTTCTGGGAAATCACACTTTGTATCTCAAGTTCGTTCCCACAAATCTGGCGTGCTAATTTTGCTTCTGAGCCGCCGTGCTCGCTGCGCCCTATTCTCGATAGGACTCCGCTCACGAGCCGTCTCAGAAACAAAATTATCTTCCCCAGATTTGCGGATTTGATGAAACATGCAGGCTAGGATAAAACATCAGCATCCTCAAAAAGGCAGGCCCATGGATCTATCCACAATTGGTACGAATGCGTTCCGACCTGACGCCGTAGACAAGGTTACCGGCAAGGCAAAGTTTGGTGCCGACATTTACAGGCCCAACATGTTGTTTGCCAGGATTCTCGGCAGTCCGCATGCCCATGCGGAAATCCTCAGCATCGATACATCAAAGGCGCTTGCGCTGCCCGGCGTCAAAGCAGTGGTCATGCGGGAAGATATGCCTGCCCTTGGTTTTGCTGGTGTCGGTACCTGGGCACGGGACAACCTGGCAATGGAAAAAGCGCTTTATCACGGTCATCCGGTTGCGGCGGTTGCAGCCAGCAGTGCGTCAGTTGCAAGGCAGGCACTGAAGCTGATCAAAGTGAAGTACAAGGTGCTTCCGCACATAAAAGATATCGACGCAGCGCTTGATAAAAGTACGCCTGATCTTCATGCAGATATCGAGGGCGCGCCGTCAAACGTCTACGAAACCGAGGAAATCAAAAAAGGCAATGTGGAGGTCGGATTTGCCGAGGCGGACCTGGTGCTGGAGCGTTCCTACAGTTCACCCATGGTGCATCAGGGTTACATTGAACCGCCGGCCTGTGTTGCTGAATTCTCCGACTCGTCCCCATCAACAATTTGGACAACCACCCAGGGACACTTTGTAACCCGGGCGCTGGTCGCTGCAACGCTGGGTATGGATCTTTCTAAATTGAAAGTCATCCCGACTGAGATCGGCGGCGGGTTTGGCGGCAAGGGAGGCACCTATCTCGAGGTGCTCGCACTAATGCTGTCGAAGAAGTCAGGTCGCCCTGTGAAGATGGTGATGACGCGCGAAGAAGTGCTGCGCACAGCGGGGCCCGGTGCGGCCTTTAAGGGGCGTTTCAAAATCGGTGCAAAGAAGGACGGCACACTCACAGCACTCGAAGCGGATATTGCGCTCGATTCCGGTGCGCTGCCGGGTGCACCACTGCACGGTGCCATGGACACGTTATGTACCCATTACAAGATTCCCAATGTCAGTGTTGATGGTTGCGCGGTGCTCACCAACAAACCCATGGTGCGTGCCTATCGTGGCCCTGGCGGGCCGCAGGTGATTTTTGGTACCGAGAGCCTGATGAATGAAATGGCCGCAGCGCTTGAAATCGATGCCATCGACTTTCGATTAAAGAACGCCGTGAAAGAAGGCGACCCGGGACCCGCTGGCGAGTTCAGGGCGATTGGCATGGTGGAATGTCTCGAAGCAGCCAAGGCGAGTGAGCACTACCTGGGCGAGCTACCTGATGGTGCAGCAAGATCGGTGGTAGCAGCCTACTGGCACAACGGTGGTGGACCTTCCAGCGCGGAAGTACATATGAATGCCGACGGCACCGCCAATGTTGCAACAGGTTCGGTTGACCTGAGCGGTACACGCGTCGTGCTCGCCATGCAGGCGGCTGAAGAACTGGGCATACCGGTTGAGAATGTGTCTTCCCACGTCGCTGATACCGAAAACGTTGGATACAGTTTTGTCTCCGGCGGCAGTCGAACAGCTTTTGTCACCGGACTTGCTGTCATTGATGCAGCCCGGGACGCAAAAACCCAGATGGCCGAACGGGCCGCATCGGAATGGAACATCGCGCCGGACCGGGTTGAGTGGCGTGATGGCAGGATGGTGAACCCGGACCGCGGAGACGAACTCACCATGAAGCAGGTGCTTCGCAAAGCGCCGTATACAGGTGGCTCTATCATGGGGCGTTCGTCGGTGAGTCTTGCCGGTGATCTTGCGCCCAGCTTCATGGTGCATATCTGTGATCTCACTGTCGACAAAGAAACGGGCCAGACCACGTTGCTGCGTTACACCGTGATCCAGGATGCCGGTAAAGCGGTACACCCCGCGCTGGTTGAAGGCCAGTTGCAAGGTGGTGCGGTGCAGGGTATCGGCTGGGCGCTCAACGAAGAGTACGTCTACGATGATGAGGGACGCCTTGAGAACCCGAGTTTCCTCGATTACCGCATACCGGTTGCATCAGACCTGCCGATGATCGAAACCATTGTGGTTGAGGTGGCGAACCCGCTACATCCTTATGGTGTTCGCGGTGTTGGTGAAGGCGGTGTGATCCCGCCCCTTGCGGCAATCGGTTCTGCGGTGAGCCAGTTGATTGGTGCGCCGATGACTACGTTACCGTGCTCACCTGCCAATGTATTGCGCGCAGCTTCTTCATAAACAAAAAAGGCCGGAGAAGCTGCTACTTCCCCGGCCTAAAAACACATGAGTCTATTCAGATTAGAACTCCCAGGCTTCCAGGTCCTTGCGCTGCTTGGCAAGCACTCGCTTGACACCTGCACCATGCGTCTCGATTGCCGAAGCAGCAACGATAGCGATGATGCCTGCGATCAGCAGTGTGAACCACGAGGCAATATCAAAGAGCGCAAGCGCCTGTATCGTCAGATCGATCAACGCCATGATCGCGAGGGCAACACCGGTCAGGCCCAGTGCTTTCTGTTCCAGCCAGGCACTCGCAACAATAAGCGCAATACCAGAAACAAGTACCCCACAGGCGATCAACGCATTGCCAAACATCATCAGTGACGTAAAGCTGCCGCCGACCAACAGCAGGCCTGCAATCAGGCGAAACAGTGATTTTGAAGTCTCGGTCCTGGTGGACACCTCGTAGGTGAGAGCAGCACCGGTTAATGCAGCAAAGTAGAAGGCACTGGCAGAACCTGCACCTGCCTGGCTGAGCACATCTTCGAGCAGTGTCATGATAAACATCATGGGTAGCATGCTTACAAAGTTCAGCGTCGACGCACTGATGCCGTCACGTTCGCACAGGAGTGATATCTGCCTGACCGCGACAAAAATTGCAGCCATGATCACCAGCAACACAGCATCGTGGCTCGGGTAAAGCCAGAGGTTCCTGCCAAGCAGAATGCCGAGCGGCAGGAATTGCACCAGCATGGCCAGCTTGCCTTCGAACGTCCTGGCACTGATTTCTTCACGCATTGAAGCACTGGTGATGTACAGCGTGATGATCGTCAGCGTGATACCCACCACCGTGACAAAAAATACATCTCGAACAGGTACCAGTAACATCAGGTTGCTGGCGACAAAAAACACGCTCAGCCGTGTGCTGATGGGTCGGGCCAGCGTCCTGAAGCCAAGAAGTATCACGGGCAGCAGTAAGAGACCGCTGCCAACGGTTACAGCGATGGCGGTTGGCCAGTCAGCAATTGTCCAGGCCAGGTAGTCGGGATAGGTGATCCCTGCTGACAGGGATGCGGCGTAGAAGACAAATGCGCCGAGGATGGTGAAGTTGATGGGCACCGCCACCAGTGAAAGAGACATGAGCAGTCTTGGCCCTTTACCTTCACGAAACAGCTGGGCGATAAACATGGCGACAACCGAGATGCTGATCGTGCTGCCAAACAGCAACCCATACTTAACGAGATCGTTGGTGCCGGCCCAACCTTTGAAGAGAAAGGCGGTAAAAGAAACCAGCACTGCCGCCGCGCCAAGTTTACGCAGCAGCCCGGGGATATCCATTGGGTTGCCACTCGTGTTTGTTTCCACGGCTGCTTCTTCCAGCTTCGTATTGATGTCCATTGTTGCGGTATTCATGTTATGACTCCTTTTCGTTTCGCTCGGCAACCAGCGCGGACAGCTGCGCTTTTAATGCTTCTTTCTTTTCGTCTTCGACGTAGGTTCTTTCCAGGTCGT
Organism: Pseudomonadales bacterium; assembly: GCA_963921285.3. Classification (GTDB taxonomy): domain Bacteria; phylum Pseudomonadota; class Gammaproteobacteria; order Pseudomonadales; family Azotimanducaceae; genus UBA9659. The sequence continues at coordinate 730,975 of CAWUFD020000015.1, read as the reverse complement.
CAGCCTCAGTATCAAAAGCATCCACTGAGGTCGCGAATTCACCCTGGCTGATCTTCACCTCCCATCGATCAAAGGCGGTGTCGATATTCTCCTGCTGCGTTTCACCGACATTGCCGAAACGCCCGAGGGCATCACTGGTCACCTGCCGGGCACGCATGAACTGGTGTTTCTGCTTCAGATCCTGCAGTGAAGTTTCACCGCGTTTGATTTCATCGCTCATTTTGGCGATGGCAGTGTCGTACTGCGTTGCCATTTCGGTTAAGCGAGTGACCTCGCTGGTGACACGATCGAGTTGTTGCATGCAGGCAAGTGCACGCTCCTCGTTTTCAGCAGCTTCGTTGACGGCACGTTGCTCCCAGCGAACTGCTTTTTCTTTCAGCTCTGCAATCTGGGTTTTAAGTGCCGCAGACTGCTTCCTGATTCGCTGGCATTCCACTTTTGCGGTGGCAAGCTTCTGCTGCTGTTCGCGGATGGCGACCTGCACCAGGGCGTCGTGATTCTCGATCTCGCCGATAACCTGGTCGACCTTGTAGAACAGTGACGAGACGGTGCGTTTGAAAATTGACATGGTTCACTCCTCTTGCGTTGTTGATGAACACGAAGCGGAGTATTGATGAAAGTTTCCCCTGTCGATACCGAAAGAGGAAAGGTATAGCGATTTGGTCTATTTGGTATCTCTAGGCGATACTTTTTAGCGCAGGCCGTGTTTTTCCTGCCATTGCGCCTTGAAGACACTGGGCTCCCAGTTCTCCTTGAAGATCACCAGCAGGCTGCTGTTATGGCGATCAATCGGGGCGGCTTTGCGGCTGTTGGTCAGCTGCACGTAATCATCTACCAGGCGCCTGATCTTATGGTTCAGTTCAGCGGCGGCGTCCTCGGAGATCATGCCCCATACAAAGTGCATGTGGTTCTCGGAGGTCTGCATTTCACCAATCATGTATTCCTTCACGAGGGATTCGATGAAAAACCTTTGGATTGGTCCACTCGGCTGCCACCTGAAATCCGGCGACAGCCGCAGGCGATACTTGTTGCCCGGCAGCAGTTCAATGATGTCGAGCTTATCCAATTGGGTGAATAAGCCGGTCAGTTCAGGCTCATCAAAAGTGTACTTCGTGAGGATATCTTCGAAGCCGTAGTGATTAACGAGGCAAACGCCGACCAGCAGCAGCTTGGGATTATCAACAATCGCCTGTTCCTGTTCGATGGAAAGCTGGTGGGTTGTTTCTATCTGTTGTTCGGCCAGGCTGAGCAATTCGCTAAACGATGTTTCTGCAAGCTCGCAAAGTTTTTCAAGACGCTGCAACGAAAAGCTCTTTTCTGAGAAGAGGCGTTTCACCGAGACCTCTGACAGATCCAGTGCGTCGGCAGCATCCCTGTAGGTAATCTTCTTCGCACGCATCTGCAGCTTGAGAGCCTCGACGAGATTGTCGGTCATGGACATGGCACGTACCCGCTGTTATCACCGTGATGATTGTAGTCCGCATTGTAGTCGTGTTGTGTCTTTACCCGCGACCCCGTTAATTACTAGACTGCAGGCAAAACCAAACACAAAACGAGGGATGAAAAATGGGTGCATACGACGACAGTGAATTCCAGGGCAAGGTGGCGGTGATCACCGGTGCAGGCGGTGGGCTCGGCAAATCCCACGCGATTGAGTTTGCCAAGCGTGGCGCAAAAGTTGTGGTGAACGATCTTGGCGGTAACGTCGACGGCAGTGGCGCAGGTGACGCTGCTGATGCCGTGGTTGCTGAAATTGAAGCGATGGGTGGCACCGCGATTGCTAACAAGGCATCTGTGTCTGATCGTGATGGTGCAAAAAGCATCGTTGATGATGCGGTTAACGCGTTTGGTCGCATCGACATCCTCGTTAACAACGCTGGCATCCTGCGCGACAAGTCATTTAAAAAGATGACCCTGGACGAATGGGATATCGTTATGAACGTTCACCTGAATGGTACGGCCTACGTGACCCATGCGGCCTGGCCGATCATGAACGAACAGAAGTATGGCCGTATTGTGCTCACCAGCTCCGGGTCCGGTATTTATGGCAATTTTGGCCAGGCGAACTACGGTGCAGCAAAGATGGGCATGCTTGGCCTCATGAACGTGCTTGCGCTGGAAGGCGCACGTAACAATGTTCGAACCAACACACTAGCTCCCGGTGCAGCGACCCGGATGATCGCAACGATTCCCGGCAGGGAGATTGACCCTGAAAACCCACCGGCTGAAAGGTCTCCGAAACTGGTGAGCCCTGCAGTACTTTTAATGTGTGCCGAAAATGCACCCAACGGTGCGGTGATCAATGCTGCTGGGGGTAAATTCTATAGAGCACAGGTCTACACCAACAAACCAGTCAAAATGGACGTGGACTGTGAATATGAAGACCTTGCTGAACAGGGCGAGGTGCTCATGGATATGAGCACCGGTCGCGCCAGGGAACTCGGCCAGCAAGCCTGATCAACTGATGCCTCGCATCCTGGAAATCGGCGGATACGCCGCAGGCTACTGCGGTCGCCTGTTCGCACGCCAGGGTGCGGAGGTTGTGCGCATTGAAACCAGCCGTTCACCGGCGTGGGCGTCGGATGAGGCGATGGACCTCTACCTGCATGCAGGCAAGAAGCGCATCGGAACTGCCGATAAAGGCCTAATGGCATCTCTGGCGGCGGAAGCGGACATGGTGGTTGTTGAAGCGGAATCCGCAAATGCGCTGGAACAACTCGGCTTTAGTGAATGGGACTGTAACATCAAGGCAAGCATCACGCCCTTTGGCCGAACCGGTCCCAGGTGTAACTGGCACGCGACACCATCGGTATTACTCGCCATGGGAGGCTATACCAATCTTGTTGGGGATCCTGATCGCGCACCGCTGACCTTGCCCGGTCACTATGTAGAGTTCCAGAGCGGTGCCATCACTAACGCGACAATAAATGCCTGTCACCTAGCGGACATGCAGGATGACGTGGATCTATCCATGCTGGAAACAGTGATGTCCCTGTCACAGTTCACCACGGTGCGCTGGCACTGTGCCGGTGAGATTCGGGAGAGGCACGGCAGTGATTTCTACTGGGTGATCCCGAGTGACCTGTTTGCCTGCAAAGATGGCTGGGTATACATCAACATCGTGCCGTCCTTTTGGGATGCGTTCACGGTGTTTGTGGACCTGCCCCAGCTTTTGTTTGATCCGCGATTTGAGACCAATGACCTTCGCAGGGAAAATCGCGCGGCCCTGCGCGAGATGACCGCTGAAGTCATGCTGCGATACACGCGCGAAGAGCTTATGGCGCGCTCGGAAGAAACGCGTATCCCGCTGGGTGTTGTGCAGACCCTCGAGGATGTGTTGAACGATCAGCATCTCGATACGAGAACCTTCTGGGAAACCGCAACACTGGATGGCCGCCCTGTGCACTCACCCGGGATACCCTGGCGAATTGGTGACGATCAGAGACCGGACATCAACCTTACGCAAATCGAAAGCGAGAACAGCGTGGAGGGCAGCGTATGACCCAGCCGCTCACCGGCATTCGAATACTCGACCTGACCCATGTGTGGGCTGGTCCACTTGCCGTGCGTTTTCTTTCGGACCTTGGTGCAGAAGTCGTCAAGGTGGAAGCGCCCTATGGCCGCGGGCCACGCGAGTTTCCCTATGCGCCACTGGGTGGCTGGCTTGGCGGTGATGATCATGGTGAACCGTGGAACGCCAACGCCATCTTTGTGAAGTTACATCGAAACCGGCAATCACTGTGCCTGGACCTTAAAGAAGAGGCTGGCCTTGAGTTGTTCCTGTCTCTTGTTGAAGTGGCCGATGTGGTGATCGAAAACTTCAGTGCACGGGCAATGCCGTCGATGGGGCTTGATTACGAGGTCCTCAGACGTGCCAACCCGAACATCATCTACGTCACCATGCCTGGCTTTGGCAGTACCGGACCCTACAGTGACAGGGTTGCCTTTGGTCCCATCGTTGAACCGATGTCAGGACTGACCCAGATGCTCGGTTACGGGCCGGACTCGCCGCGTAATTCTGCAATGGCACTGATGGATCCCATCACCGGCACGCATGCCTACGCTGCTGTTGTGGCAGCGTTACAACGCCGCAACGCTGATGGCCATGGGAGTCGCGTGGAACTTTCGTTGCATGAAGGTGGCGTCAGTTACAGCGGTCCCTGGCTGCTCGACACCCAGGCGGGCAGGGCGCCTCATTGCGTTGGTAATCGTCACCCGGCAATGGCGCCGCATAATGTCTATCCCTGCAAAGGTGATGATGCCTGGATCGCCGTTGCATGCCCAACAGAAGCATCATGGCGCGCCCTGGCTGAACTCATCGGGTTCGAACCTTTACCTGATCTCGAATCAAGGAAGCGAGATGAGGAGAGTATTGATGCAGCCGTCGCAGCCTGGACCTGTAACCGGGGCAAGGAAGAAGCGGCGATCCTGCTGCAGGAACATGGCATCGCGGCAGGGCCGGTGAATACAACCCCTGATATGTGTGCGGACCCGCAGGTACAAGCACGGGGCTTTTTTGACTGGCACGATCGTTTTGATACACCCATGCCCGGCAGTCCGATACAGGCAAGTGGTGTAAAACGAGAAACCTGGACAGTGTGCCCACTATTGGGAGAACACAATGCTGAGGTGCTCTCATCCTGGCTTGGCTATGACCAGTCAGAGGTCAATGACCTCACCTCTGCTGGCATCCTGTTTGATGCGCCGCCTGGTTGATTCTCTGACTAGAGCTTAAGCCGCTTTGGCGCGGCTCACCCCGGCAAAATAAAAATACGCATAGATGAGTGAAACAAGTCCCACGCCTGCCATCAGGTAGCTGAACTGGGTAAAGAAACCCAGCACCGACATATCCTTGAAGAAAAGTTCCTTGTACAGCAGCACGCCAATGCTGCCGATATAGCCAATGGCATCCGCCACATAAATGAGAAAGCCCGCATTGCTGCGGAACTCAGAGCTGGCAATCAGGCGTTCAAACAGCACGCACCCGACCGGGATGTAGGTGATGTATGCGCCGAGGCCAAGTAGTGACATCCATATTATCGGGTCTGTCATGAGGCCTGTATCAAAGGCGTACATGCTGAGACCGATACAGCTGACACCGGCCATCATCACCAGCAGCATGATTTACAATGCAACCTCGTTCCTGCGAATAAAGACAAACAGCGCCATCACCATGAGAGATACAATGGCGATAGCCGTTTCCGTCGTGGCAAATACATCGGCCCGGTCACCCATGCCGAGTTCCAGCCACACTTCGGCTGAGAAGTTATCGCGGTAATCCCTGAAGGCAGTGAGGAAAAAGTACATGCCGACAATCGCGATCAACCCGGGCCACAGATGGAAGAACAGCTTGCCTCGATCAGTCCCCGTCATTGCCTCGCGTTTGTGTCGCTGACCGATATCCTCTTCCGTTGGTGGCGGCAACTGCTCCATCCACCAGACAGAAAAAAGCAGCGGCAGGATAAAAACAGCACCGGTTGCAACCGGCATCCAGAACTCCGTGATGCCAAACTCGAGCATCAGGTATTTGCCCACCGCCTTGGTGACACCGCTTGCCATGACAAAGGATGCACTCAGCATTGCCGCGAGCAGTTCGGTGACCGTGCGCCCTTCAAGGTAGGAAAACACAACACCCCAGATCATGCCGAGCGGCAGGCCATTCAGGAAAAGAAAGGCAACGTTGTACGGTGTCGGAACCAGCGCAAAACCCAGCAAGGCCAGTTCAGCAACTGCCAGCAGGCCAAGGATCAGCCATGGACGATAGTTTTTCTGCAGCTCTGAGATAACCTTGATGCCAATAATCTTCGAGGTGGCGTAACCGATAACCTGCGCGATGATCAGCACGATCTTGTAGTCCATGCCAAACAGTTCATGGCCTTCAAACACGCCAACCGAAAAAGGTTTCCTGAACGCGTACATGCAGAAGTAAACGAGGAATGCGGATGTTCCGGCTGAGATAATCAGGCCGGTTTTGCCTTTGAGTACTGCGAAGTTCATCAGGTTGCTTTTAGTCTCGCGAGTGTGCTGCGTAACCCGTCCATGTCGGCGTAACAGCCCTGCAGGTGTCGTCGTCCTTCAGACTTGTAAGCTGACCGGCCATGCAGAACGCGGTAGTTGGAAAAAACGATCAGGTCACCCGGTGCGAGACGAAATCGCACCTGGTATGCAGGATCGGAGAGATATCTTTCGAGCAGTTCGTAGGCGCTGTAGTAGTCTGCCATGACATCGGTTGGCATCTGGAACGGCTGGATTGACCTGCTGTTGAAGCGCATCTGGTAGAAGTTACCTGCAGGTGCCTGTATCACGGGAATAGAGGATTCATGCACGCAGGTTTCATCAGCAAACCTGAATTGGACCGGTGTCTCTGCGAGCAACCTGAACTGCGCCGGATGTTCATCGACGAGTTTTGCGCTGATCGCCGCGCCATCTGCGAGGATGGTGTCACCACCCTCGGTATCAGCAAGCAGGCAGTGCAGTACCTGCAGGCTGGGTGGCGGTTCCCGGTACGGGTTGTCCGTGTGTAATGGCAAGGCGAGGGCAGTGTCTGCCAGGTTGACGGCGCTGCCATCCACCTTTACGTCAAAATACCTGCCGTAGTTGGTTTCTCGAACAAAGGTAAACCGCTCGGCAAACTCACAAACGTTAACCGATTCTTCGGGTACGCCCTCGATCCTTGCCCATCCATAATCGGTCACCGCCTGCAGGAAGGCGGTGAAGGTGGCATTCTCCTGAAGCTGCGCATAGTTGAAGCTCAGTGTCTCGACGTCCAGCGTACGGTCCCAGTGGATGAGCACGGGGCCATCCTGCAAACCGGGGTCGCGCAGCCAGTCAATGTCAAAGTGACTTTTCCCTGAAGTCCATTCAACAACAAGCTGATCGCTTTCAACACTGAAATGCATGGCCTTACATTCAGGCATATCAAACGTCTGCTCGAGTTTCTGACCGCCCGCGTGGCGTCGCCGGGGGTCGTTGTCCATCAGCCATTTCCACAGGTACTGACGGCTCACGCCGTCCGGCCAGGAGATGGTCAGTTCGGTGCTCGTAGCGGCGAGTTTGATCATGACGTCAGGTGCGAACTATCTTGCTAAGGGGAGGGTGGTGTGAGTGCTATTGCGCGGTCCACTTCTCCAGGTAAATCTGGATGATCTCGATGAGTGTGCCATCCGGGTCCATACATACAGCGATATCCGCAAGGCCGCCGTGACCTTCCGTTGGCGGTGTAATGAATTCCACACCGGCCTCAACAAGCTTCGCGTAGTCCGCGGCGAGATCGTTTGAAGCAAGGCATATCCTGACGGCGCCAAGGTCATCGTTTTTGCCCGGCGGCTGCTGGCTGTCCTTGTCATATTCGGTGAGGTCTATTTTCGGGAAACCACCATCAAGTTCCATGATGCAGGCACGTGCCCGGCTTGCCTCGGTGATGCCAAGTGCAGTGGTCATCGGTGCCGGTATTTCAGCGGGTACCTCACTGTTGATGCCAAGATAGGGTACCCCCGGAATGAGCGGCGTAAATCCCAGTTTTTCGTAGAATGCGATGGAATCGTCGAGGCTGGTGACATTGATATTGATATGTCCCCAGCCAAGTTTTACAGCTGACATTGAATCTACTCCCAGACGTTTTCACCGGATGCCTCGACCTCCATCAGCCGATTCAGGTCGTGGCTGAGGATCTTGTCGACATGGAGCTGCATCATGTGCCGGTCCGGTGCGTCAAACTTGTCTATTTCCGCCTGAAGTCTTTCTGCGGACGGTGGATTGCCGCCTTTCATCCGTGTGAGGAATCCTTCGGTGAACTTATGCAGCAGTTCGGCATCCTGGACAATCTCCATCCTGCCCCGCAGCGTCACCTGCCGCCCGATGCTCTCCGGGTCCCAGATACAGAACGACGCCGCAGGGTTGCGACGCCATGCATGGTACTTGGCGCGATTGGTTGTTGAGGTGACAGTGATTTTTCCGTCGACGAGGACATACAACATGACGGCGGAGACAGGCTCCTGGTTTTTTGTCACCCAAGACACGACGGCGTGGGTTGCCTTGTTGATCAGCGCATCCACCGCGTCATCGTTCAATGTAAAAGGTTTGATTTCCCGCCGGGCAAACCATGCGGGTCGGTTTTCTTCACTCATGATGTGCAGCTCATCCAATGTGACTGGTGCCAATGTACCTTATTGGCCAGCCGAATGTTGGCTCGGCGAATATTGGCGCGCTGCATATACGGCAGCATCGGGGCTGCTTGAGGGTGACGTCAGAGCTTATCGAGGTTATTAAGGCAGTATTCCGCCCGGTCAAGAACAGCGGCTTTCTGCGCCTCGTCCTGTTTGTCCCAGTTACGGTACACCATGCCGATGCGGGGATTGTTAGCCAGCTTGTCACGATGCTTCTCCATGAACGCCCAGTACAGGCTGTTGAATGGACAGTCGTCTTCTTGCGTCTTTCCCTTGGCGTTGTAATGGCAACTTGCGCAGTAGTCGCTCATCTTGTTCATGTAATTGGCGCTGGCTGCATAGGGTTTACTGGCGAGCAGGCCGTCATCGGCAAACTGGCTCATCCCCCGTGTGTTGGGCATCTCTACCCATTCCAGCGCATCAACGTAGATACCGAGGTACCATTCATCCACCTGGTCCGGGTGGATGCCTGCGAGCAGGCTGAAGTTTCCGGTGACCATCAGCCGCTGGATATGATGAGCGTATGCGGTATCCAGTGATTGGGTGATCACCGACTGCAGGCATAACATTTTTGTTTCACCGGTCCAGAAAAAACCAGGCAGGTCTCTCTCGGCTTCAAGCCCATTGGTGGATGCATAGCCTGGCATGTTGGCCCAGTAAATACCCCTGACAAACTCTCGCCAGCCGAGTATCTGCCTGACAAATCCCTCGGCCTGGGCGATATCAATATGAGGTTGCTGCTCATAAGCCGTGATCGCCGCCTCGATAACCCGCATCGGGTGCAGGATTTTTGCGTTGATCGCAAAGGACAGTCGCGAATGGTAGAGGGACCAGGCGTGTTTGCTCTGGCAGGTCATCGCATCCTGGAAGGTGCCGAATTGTGGCAGGCAGACTTCACAAAAAAAGCTCAGCAGGTCTTCTGCCTGCGCCTCGTCGATGGGCCACGGTAGATCCGGCATCGCCGTGCCAAAAATTGAAACGCCATGCGCTTGCAGCCGATCCAGCACCGCCGTTGCATCGTTAGTGAAAACGAGCGGTACCGGTAGCGCCGAGATATCTGACTTCTTCAGCTTGTTCCTGTTGGCGGCATCGTAGTTCCAGCTGCCACCCTGGGGTTCACCACCCGCCATGAGGATGTCGTAACGCACCCGCATCTTGCGATAGAAGTTTTCCATGCGAAGACGTTTACCGGCAGGAAAGTAGTCTTTGATTTCATCATCGGGCACGAGGAAATGTTCCGATGAGCAGCTCGAGATATCGATGCCGTCCAGGGTGAACCCGGCCAGTTGCTGGCGAAGCCGATATTCGTCCGGCAGCTGGTACTCAAATGAAGTGATACCAAGCGCGCTTGCGTGGTGTGTGATCAGGGATGGCAAGTCGCTGAAGTCGCAGGTGTCATCCAGCGTCAGGTGCATCACCCTGTGACCGTCAGCTTTAAGGCGGTCTGCAAAAGATGCCATAGCCAGGAAAAAGGCACTGACCTTCTGGACATGATGCCTGACGTAGTCAGTTTCCTGGCGCAGTTCCGCAACCAGGTAGACCACGCTGTCATCGATTTTGCTGAACCAGCTGTGGGCGGCGTTGAGCTGATCGCCAAGGATCAGTCGAAGGGTTGTTGCATTCATCTGGCGCTTCGCGGTTTTTCACCGCGGCATCTTTTGGAACAGTACTTTACGTCGTCCCACACCTTTTGCCACTTTCGACGCCAGGTGAAGGGCCTTCCACAGGTGGCGCAGATTTTGGTGGGCAGATTGGGCTTTGCTTGGCTCATGCCTGCATTTCTTCAGGGAGGCTATCTTCAGGAAGGATAGGCCAGTCAGCTGCGTCCACCGCATCGATGGAGGTCATGAGTTGTTTGCCGGTATCCGGGCACCATCGCCTGGCGAACTCACCGTGTGGATCATACTGCTCACATTGGCGCTCAATGTTGAAGTGTCGACCACCGCGCGGATCACACCCGACACCAGCAATGTACTGCCAGTTACCCCAGTTTGAAGCGGTGTCATAGTCGATCAGCATTTCCTGGAAGTGCGCGGCGCCGGCACGCCAGTCGACACCCAGTTCATTCACGAGGCAGCTTGCGACAATCTGTCGTCCACGGTTTGACATGTAACCGGTGGCTGATAACTGGTTCATCAGTGCGTTCACCAGTGGCCAGGGTGTCTGGCCGCTGCGCCACCTGTTAAATCGTTCACTGTAGAAGCTTGTGAGTGGTTTCTTGCCAGTGACACCCTCAAACGCAAACAGCTTTTCCCCGTGTGCCAGCGCGTACCACTTGAAGTATTCACGCCAGAGTAATTCAAATGATATCCAGTAGGTTGATTCATTCGCGCTGTGAGTTTTCTCGTACGTGGCGAGGTCATGCAGGATGCGGCGTGGTGACAGGTTACCGGCAGCCAGCCAGGGTGAGAACTTGGTGGACAGATCCCATCCTTCAAGCTCATTCCTGGTTTCCTTGTAGCTGAGCGGTGCCCTTGAACTGAAATAGTGTCCGAGGTGACGAAGTGCAGCCGCTTCACCGCCAGCGAAGTCGTTTTCGTGCGCGCTGTTAGCGACCGGTGGAAGCAGCGTCGAGCTCAGCTTTTCAGCCGGGGGAGGAGGCAGCTTCACGATTGGCGAAGACATTGTGACCCCAGGCAATGGTTCAACCTTTCGACGAAACTGTGAAAACGTTGCCGGAAAGCCGGAGGCATCCAAGGAGAAGGTTGCGGCAGCCGTTTCACTGTCCAGCAGTGTTGAGCTGTCGAAGGTTTGCTTGTCTATATCCGGCAAGGCGCTGCCAAGCCGCCGCCATTCGAACCGTTCATGTGAGGTATGTGGTGTTGCCCGAATGATCCTGGTTGATCGGTGTGTTGTTGCAAGCCTGGCGAGCACGGTGGCGGCATTTCCTTCGACGATGGTGAGTGCCTGGCCGAACCGGTCGAGTTCCGTCTGCAGATTCTTAAGGCTATCGTGAATAAATCGCCAGCGATGCGAACCCATCTGACGGGTATCGTATTTCCCGGGGTTAAACAGGTCCGGGTCTACAATGTAGGCGATGACAAGTGATTCATCAGCCAGGGTTGCTTCAAGGCAGGGGTTGTCCTGAAACCTTAAGTCGTCTGTCAGCCAGTACAGTGTCCTGTGTTGCATGGTTTGCCATCATCATGAGCTTTCCACGGTTACGGCTGGTGCTGACGTTTGGATGACCGGCGCCTACTCGCCGGTAGCATCGCCAACGTCGCTTGTGTCGCTTCTTGTAAGGGTGATGACAACCAGCTTGCCGTTCAGCCAGTCAGGCAACCAGGCTGGCGCGGTCGGGCGGAGCCTCGAGAAGATATCTGCGGTATAAGCGGGGTCGTCCAGTTTTGCCACGGCATGCCCTGTTAATGTCTCGCCGCGGATGTACATGGAAACCGGCTGACCAGCACCGACAAATTCGCGCCACCAGCGCCCATCGATGCCCATGAAAACCTTGTCACCTTCGTGGAGGAAATTTACTGGGTACATGGTGCCGTCCTGCAATGTAAGCAGCATCGTCTTGCGTGCCCTGTCCCCGTCTGGATTACTGCGGATCTCGTCAGCGACGCGTGCGTTGGTATCGTCAATCGTCAATGTGCGGTAGCCAAAGGCAGCGATAATGAGAATCAGCAGGCTGATCCCCATCCATTTAAGTATTTTTAGCCACATATTCTTCTCCGGAAGGCCGCCAGGGCTGACTTACAGGCAATCTTAGGGCGGTACCTGAACGTACTTAGAGTGTAACCAAGGTTGTAGAAAAACCGAATCACATTTATTATTTCGTGGCTCAATAACTTTCCTGCAGGTCCATATAATGATTACATTCGAGCTCAACGGGCAGGTCGTAGAAACCGACGATTCGCCTGATACACCGCTATTGTGGGCTGTCCGCGATACATTCAAGTTAAAAGGTTCCAAGTTCGGCTGTGGGGCCGGCCTTTGTGGTGCCTGCACCATGCATGTTGATGGTGTCGCGATGAGAACCTGCATCATGCCGATTTCCGCTGTTGCCGGTAAAAAGATCACCACCATCGAAGGGCTTGGTACACCCGACAATCCACATCCCCTCCAGGCGGCCTGGGTAGAGAAAAGTGTGCCGCAGTGTGGTTACTGCCAGTCAGGCCAGATCATGGCTGCGGCGGCCCTGCTGGAAAGCAACCCGAATCCGACGGAAGCAGAAGTTGAAGCAGCAATGGCCGGCAATCTCTGCCGCTGTGGATGTTATCCACGCATCAAGGGCGCGATCATGGCAACGGCCGAGTCATCACTTGCCTACAATGCCGCACCTGCGTCAGAGGAGGTGAAATCATGAGTGCCATGAATCTCTCGCGCAGACAGTTCCTCAAGAACACCGGTATAGTTGGTGGTGGCCTTGTCGTTGGTTTCTCACTGACAGGTTGTTCAACACCAGCAATTCCCATGGCCGAACTGGAAGGTGGTTATTCCCCGAACGCTTTCCTGCAGTTTACGGCCGACGGTGCCATCCATTTCTACTGCCCACGGGATGAGATGGGCCAGGGTGTCATGACCGGTCTTGCAACTCTTGTTGCTGAAGAACTGGACGTCAACCCGAACCAGATCACGCCTGACTTTGCTGGCGTACATCCTGATTACAACAACCCCGGCATGGGCGTGCAGGGAACCGGTGGCAGTAATGCCATGAATGCACACTACTACCACCTGCGACAGGTTGGTGCCGATACGCGGGCGTTGCTGGTAGAAGCTGCGTCAATAGACCTTGGCGTTGCTGTATCTGAAATCTCAACCGACGAAGGTCACATGGTTGTCGGCGGTGAAAGACACCCCTACAGCAAATTCATCGCAACTGCGGCCACGCTGCAGATGCCATCTGACAGCCCTTTGAAGGCGCGTACTGATTTCAAATACATCGGTACGGACATGGTCAGAATAGACGCCATGGCCAAATCCACTGGTACAGCGCTGTACGGGATTGATGCCGAAGTTGAAGGTATGCACCACGCGGTTGTTGTGCGATCGCCCGTGGCAGGCGCAAAGCTGCTTTCCGTCGACAAGACTGCTGCTGCTGCAATGCCGGGCGTGACAGACATCGTCGAAATTTCAAACGGCGTTGCGGTTGTGGCGGAAAAGTTCTGGCAGGCCAAGACAGCGGCTGCGGCACTGCAGACAGAATGGGAGAAGGTGCCTCTGTCTTCTGTCAGTTCCGACAAGGTGCTTTCCGATTACCAGGAAGCATTCAGTTCTGTTGAAGCAGTGACTGCCCAGGAAGAAGGCGATTTTGAAAAGGCATTGGCCGACAGCGCCGAAACGCTTGAGACGGACTTCTTTACGCCATTCCTCGCACACGCGGCGCTTGAGCCCATGAATGCCGTGCTCAAGATCGAAAACGGCGAAGCGGATATCTGGACCGGCAACCAGGGACCACCTGGCGTCCAGGGGCTCGTAGCCAGGTTTGCGGATCTTGAGCCTGAAAATGTCCGCGTACACAACATGTATCTTGGCGGTGGATTCGGTCGCCGCGGCACGCTCACCCATGTGATTGAAGTGACAGAGATCGCGGTTGCTACCGATAAGCCCATCCAGCTGACCTGGACCCGGGAAGACGATATGAAGCACGGTGTATACAGACCGGCTTCCCTTGTACGGATATCTGCTGGTGTCGACGGTGATGGCAACATCAATGCCTGGCAGGCTGAACGTGCTGGCGGCAACATGTCGCCCGAAACTGTGCGTAATATGTTTCCGGCGCTGTTCCCAGGCATGAGCGATGGCACTGTGGATTTTCTTGCCGATCTTGCAGAAGACGTCTTCAGCGGCTTTATGCCGGATCCATCGAGCATTGAAGGTCTTGCTGAAGGTTATGACCTGCCGAATCGTGGTGTAAAAAGTTACACCGTTGAGCATGGTCTGCCGCTCACCTTCTGGCGCTCGGTTGGACACTCAAACAACGCGTTTGCAAAGGAAGTCATGACGGACCAGCTGGCCGAGAAGGCGGGTATGGATCCTGTCGAGTTCCGTTTGCAGAACACCAGGAACAACCCCAGGCTGAACAACGTGATCAAAGTGGCGGGCGAGGCGATGAAGGCGATGAATCCGCCGGAAGGTCACTTCCTTGGTCTTGCAGCACACGGTTCTTTCAAAACTGATGTGGCCGAGATTGCCGAGGTGTCGGTAGAAAACGGCCAGATCCGCGTTCACAAGGTAACCTGCGTGGTCGATTGCGGCATTGCAGTAACGCCTGACGTGGTGCGAGCCCAGATGGAAGGCGGCGTGATGTTTGCGCTGACCGCAACACTGTACGGCCAGGTTGACCTGAAAGACGGCGAAGTGGTGCAGAGCAATTTCCATGACTACCCGATCCTGCGCATGAACGAGGCGCCGGAAGTTGATGTCATCATCATCGACAGTGACGATGATCCGACGGGTGTTGGGGAACCATCGGTGCCGCCGCTTGCACCGGCCGTTGCCAATGCGGTTTATGCCGCAACGAAACAGCGACTGACGGCGCTACCGCTGAAACTGGCTTAGCGTTAAATCGCTCTAAAAAGGCGGGTATCACCCGCCTTTTTTTATGGTTTACTAGCTAACGCCCTCGAGCAAGGCTCGACCCCTAAAGGCCGTGTAGAACGGAAAAGAAACAAGAGATGCAAAAAGAATTTACAGAAGACCAGGAGCAGTTTCGCGAGGTTGTCGCGCGCTTCCTGCAGGACAAGGCAGACCCGGCAGCGGCGAGAGAGTTGCTCGCAACCCAAACAGGCTTTGACGCCAATGTCTGGCACCAGATGGCAACGGAGGTTGGCTTAACCGGTACTCACATCCCGGAAACCTACGGCGGCTTTGGTTTTGGCGTGGTTGAGCTGGGTATTGCGCTTGAAGAAATGGGACGGCACATCTACTGCGGCCCCTTCTTTGCCTCGTCAGTTATGGCCGGTTACGGCTTGATGATTGCGGGTGATGAAAACGCAAAACAGACCTGGCTGCCGGAGATTGCGACCGGTGAGGTGATCGCTACCCTGGTGCTCGACAACCTGAATTCACCTGGTGGTGTTGGTCGTGTGCTGAGTGCAGCAGACAACAAGGTCAACGGCGATGTATCGCTCGTGGTTGATGGCCAGAATGCATCACAGCTGTTTGTGGTTGCCGGTGAAGCAGATGGTCTTGGCCTGTACCGTGTGGAGGCTGGCGCGAGTGGTCTTGCCGTAACGGCCATTGATTCACTCGATCCAACGCGAAGACTGGCGGCGGTCAGCTTTTCCGACGTGAGTGCAGAGCGGGTAGGTGATGTGTCAGAGGCTGCCCTTAATGCCATATGGGATCACATCTGTGTGGCGCTCTCGCACGAGATGATTGGTGGTGCGCAGCAACTGCTCGACTCTACCGTTGAGTACACCAGGATCCGTTACCAGTTTGGTCGGCCGATCGGTTCTTTCCAGGGATTAAAACATCGTCTTGCTGATCTTTTGATGGAACTCGAGTTCGCCAAGGCGGCAACCCATCACGCCGGTTTTTGCCTTGCTGCCGGTGACGGTGATGCGTATACGCCGAGCATGGTGAAGGCGATGGCATCGGACGTGTACCTGAAGGCTGCCAAAGAGGCGATCCAGATGCGCGGTGGTATCGGCTTTACCTGGGAAGAAGACACCCATTTCTGGTTTAAGCGCGCCAAGAGTTCGGAGGTGTTCATGGGTACACCGAGCTTTCACCGGGAACGGATGATGACAATGATGGAGGGTGCGGCATGACCAACGATGAGATTATCGCGGCGGTTAACGCCTGGATTGATGAAAACTGGAACCCTGATCTCAGCCTGATCGAATGGCGCAACATCCTGGTTGATGGTGGCTGGGCAACCCCGCACTGGCCGTCTGACTATTTTGGCCGTGACTTCACGCAGGAACAGTCTGCAGTGGTTTCGCGGGTGTTCCATGAACGAGGCGTGGTGCCGGTCGCGCAGACCGGCCCGAGGCGGCTTGCGGCAGAAACCATCCTGGCGATGGGCGATGACATCCAGAAAAGCCGTTACCTGAGACCAATACTGACCGGTGAAGAATCATGGTGTCAGCTGTTCAGTGAACCCGGCAGCGGATCAGACCTGGCAGGTCTTTCAACCAAGGCTGAGTTCATCGACGGCAAGTGGATCATCAACGGCCAGAAGGTCTGGAACACCAGTGCGCACCACGCTGACTATGGCATCCTGGTAGCACGTACCGACTTTGATGTACCAAAGCACCAGGGTATCAGTTACTTCCTGATCGATATGCACCAGCCCGGCGTCGAAGTCAGGCCATTGCGGCAGATGAATGGCCACGCTTCGTTTAATGAAGTATTCATGACAGACGCAGAGGTTGCTGCAGAAGACCTGGTTGGTGGCCTTGGTAATGGCTGGGCCGTGGCCAAGACCACGCTCTCGTACGAGCGACGTCTCGGCGGCGTAGGCCGTTCCTTTACCAGCAGTGAAGTAGCGCGCGAGGGTCGTGTTTACGAGGAATTCGAACGCGAAGTTGAAATCGCCAATGAACCATACACCTGGTATCCGCAGCGACAGGGTCGCGTCGACCTGGTGTTACCGCGCGCAAGGGAAACCGGCGCGATCAACGATCCTGTGATTCGCCAGGAGATTGCCAAGCTGCTGTCGATGCAGGAAGGCGCCAAGCTTTCGGCCGCCGCCGCAGAAGCCAAGCGAAAGTCCGGCTCCAATGAGATTGTGCCCGCAGGATCAATCGGCAAACTGGCGGCAAGTGTTATTGCCAGGCAGGCCTCTCATGTTCACACGCTGATTTCCGGGGCAGATGCCATGCACGGCGGCCCGGATTCTGCTGAAGCAGGGATGGTTGCCGAGGTGCTGATTTCGGTACCGGCGATTTCCATTGCGGGTGGCACCGACGAAATCCAGCGCAATATTATCTCTGAGCGTGTGATGGGCATGCCCAAGGACATCCGGCTTGATACCGGGCCTTTCCGGGATATCAAACGCAACGACTAGCCTGCATGTTTTATCAAATCCGCAAATCTGGGGACGATAATTTTGTTTCTGAGACGGCTCGTGAGCGGAGCCCTATCGAGAATAGGGCGCAGTGAGCACGGCGGCTCAGAAGCAAAATTAGCACGCCAGATTTGTGGGAACGCGCTTGAGATACAAAGTGTGCTTTCACAGAATCTTCATAACTATCTGATATTACTTTATCTAACTGCAAAACTAAGTGGTTTGGTGAAATATGCAGGCTAGACCGGCCTACCCGCGATCATCCGGAAGATGCCGGACGCCTTGGCAATCACCTCGTCCTCGCGATAGATCAGCACGTTTGCATAGGCCAGCGTGCCGCCGACCTTCTGTGCGCTGGCACGTGCTTCGACCCAGTCTCCCATTCTTGCGGTACCCATAAAGTCGCTGGACAGGCTGACGGTAGCAATAGCTGGCGTGCCGTTTTTTTCTGGCGGCCCGGTATGGCTCTTATCCAGGTGAACGCCGACGCTGTTACCGAGCGCGATGTCTGAGAGGGTTGAAAGAAGACCGCCATGCAGGTTGCCTGCTGTATTGCAGTGTTTCTCCTCAACAAGCACACCGATAATCACACCGTCACCGTCTCGTTTGCCATAGAAGGGACCAACCATTGTGATAAATGGTGATCGGGTTGGCAGATTTTCAAAGCCGGGTGGTACTTCTTGCATGTTAGCCCCGAAGCGCAGTTGAGAATGGTTGGATCGCGGCACAGCTTAGCATCCTGCCGGTACTGTGCGGGCGGGGAGTGCGTTGGTATAGTCGAAGGATTGGTTTACGAGGAAGTGGTTTATGGAACTCTGGACGTCGCCCACCCCAAATGGCTGGAAAGTCAGCATCATGGTTGAGGAACTCATCGAGGCGGGAGTGGATCTTGCCGACATGGAAGTTCGCACGATCAATCTCTCCAAGGGCGAACAGTTTGCCGACGACTTCACCGAGCGAAACCCGAACCAGAAGATCCCTGTGCTGCGGGACGGTGAACGTGACGTCATCGAGAGCTGCGCAATACTCCAGTACCTCGGCGAGAAGTATCCAACGTCACTACTGCCGCTGGATGATCATCGCTGGGACGTGATTCCCTGGGTTTACTGGCAGGCGGCAAACGTCGGGCCGATCTTCGGCAACAAGCTGAGTTAT
This sequence comes from Pseudomonadales bacterium, assembly GCA_963921285.3. Lineage (GTDB taxonomy): Bacteria > Pseudomonadota > Gammaproteobacteria > Pseudomonadales > Azotimanducaceae > UBA9659. The sequence continues at coordinate 712,693 of CAWUFD020000015.1, read as the reverse complement.
ACCCGCTATATGGATGACGTGCCGCCAGAGAAGAAGGAGCATCCGCTGGAGCGCTTTGGGAATGAGGCATTGCGCCTTGTAAGCGTCATGGATCGGAAGCTCGGTGACAATCCCTGGCTCTGTGGGGATGACTTCACCATTGCAGATATTGCGATTTATCCGTGGTTGCGCGGTTACAAGTGGAGCAAGGTTGATATCACGACCAAACCCCGTGTGTTTGAGTGGGTAAACCGGGTCAGGGAAAGGCCGGGTGTGGGGCGTGGTCTCGCCTATGGCGTGCCAAAAGATGAAATCGATACCTGGTCTGCAGAACGCCGCGCCCAGTACAGGAAAAATGGCGCGACGATTGCCGCAAACGAAAACATCGAGGGGTCAATCGATAACTGAACCCGGCTCAAAATGCAGGTTTACACGCTGGTTTTCCGTTTCCAGCGGTTTGATTTTTCGGCCGGGTCTTGTGATCCTTGGCCCTCCAGATTTTTCACCCTGACATTAATAGGTAAACAACAATGGCTGATTGCTACATCATCGACGCAGCGCGTACCCCGCGTGGTATCGGTAAGCCCGGTAAGGGCGCACTGACTCATTTCCATCCGGGCCGCCTGCTGGCGAAAGTGCTCGAATCTATCGAAGCTCGTAATGACCTGAAAACTGAAGACATCGATGACGTTGTCATGGGTTGCAGCTCCCAGGTTGGTTTCCAGGGTGCCTGTGTTGCTCGAATGGCGGCGCTGGATGCGGGCTGGAGCACCAACGCGTCTGCTGTCAGCCTCGATCGTTTCTGCGGCTCCGGTATTACCTCTGCCAATATTGCAGCAGCCAATATCATGAGCGGTATGGATGACCTCTGTGTTGCCGGTGGCGTTGAGATGATGTCCTACACGCAGACACTTTCTAACCCAACCAACAACCGAACCGTGGACGGCGGCAACCTGCATTTGCGCGACCAGCACCCGCAGCCCCACCAGGGCATCTGTGCTGACATGATTGCGACGCTGGAAGGCTTCAGTCGTGAAGACGTTGACGCACTTGCAGTGGAAAGCCAGAACCGGGCACAGCATGCGATTGCCAATGGTCATTTCGACAAGAGTGTGATCACCGTGATGAACGATGACGGCACTGTTGCCCTCGATCGCGAAGAGTTTCCTCGCCCCGGCACAACAATGGAATCACTTGCAGAACTGAAAACGGTATTTGATCAGTTCATGGGTGTGCCTATCGACGACACAGGCGAAACGTTTGACCAGCTGGTGAAACGCAAGTATCCGGATCTCAAGATCAACCACGTACACCACGCTGGAAACAGCTCAGGTGTCGTAGACGGTGCCGCGGCCATCATCATGTCCAGCAAGGAATATGCAGACAGTGTTGGCTGGAAGCCCCGCGCTCGCGTCAAGGCGATCGCAACCGTAGGTGGTGACCCGACCCTCATGCTCAATGAGCCTGTACCTGCAGCGAAAAAGGTGCTCAAGCGTGCTGGTATGACCACCAGTGATATCGACCTCTTCGAAGTGAACGAAGCGTTCTCCGTTGTGGCGGCGAAGTTCATCAGGGATCTCGAGCTGGATCCTGAGAAAGTGAACGTTAACGGTGGTGCGATGGCACTCGGTCACCCGATTGGTGCAACAGGTTCCATCCTGATCGGCACTATGCTGGATGAGTTGGAGCGTCGTGACCTGAATACAGGGCTTGTGACAATGTGCACCGGTGGTGGTATGGCGCCAGCCATCATCATCGAAAGGGTGTAACAACAATGCAGTTCGGAGAAGCCGCACATTGTGCGGCTTTTTTCGTTATGGGGCGGGCTGCTCAGAAAACGATAGAAGTTTGTGTCAGTTCGCCTCGCCTGCAACCATCCAGGAGAAACCGTCCTCAAGCACATTGATGCCACCCTCCGCGTGCATGATGACGTCCGGTGTGCAGTAGCGCAGATACATCGCAACGCGGTCTTTATCGGTTCGGTTAGGCAAAGATCGGTGCATGAACATCCCGCCGAAAACCACCGCGTCACCAGCTCGCATCGGTAAAGGTATACCTTCTTCATGGACATCAGCGCCGAGTAATCCCTTCTGCGGGCTGTGATCGAGTAATCCCTTCCTGTGTGAACCGGGGATAACCCAGAGACAGCCGTTGTCTTCATCACAGTCGTCCAGTGTGATCCAAATAGTCAGGTCGCTGGCAGGCTCAAGGTGACCATAGCCGCTGTCCTGGTGCCAGGGAATATCGCTGCGTGCCTTCTCGTCGGCACGTTTGATGATGAACTGTTGATGGGTGAAGCAGATGTTGGGTCCGAGGACCTCAGTCGTAATGCCAATCTGCGGTCCATCTGTGCAGAAGTCCCTGATGCTGGCGGACCGGTGTACCAGTTGGGTCATGACATCCAGGCTGCGGCCGCCTGCAACGCGAGCGGCCTCTGTTTTCAGCGTATCGATCCACGAGTCATTCAGTAGACCCGGGATTAGCGCATAGCCTTCATCACTGATCTTTTGTTTCAACTCCCCATCCATCAGAAATCCAGCACTGATTTTGCTGCCGGGCGTTGCCTGAATCTTTCGTCCCAGGCGACGATGTGTGGGAAATCGCTGATCAAATCCGCCTGGCCAAACCGCGCAAACTGGAAGCCTGCCTGCATGGTGCAGTCCGCGATGGAAACCGTTTGCCCCGTCAGGAGCTCACGGCCGTCTGATAGTTTGTCTTCGATGTAGGCGAGTGATTTGGGCAGACTTTCCTTGATCTGTGCTGCGAGCTTAGGGTCCGCAGGTAATCCGAGAGGTGAGTTGGTGGCGTGCACAAACCTCGTCATGGGTAACATGATTCGGCTCTCAACGGTTCTCTCTAACGCTTTCGCATGGGCGCGCGCTTCCAGGTTCGAAGGCAGCATTGCATGATCAGGGAATTTTTCCTCAAGGTAGTCGATGTCGCGAGGGACTCAAAAATATAGCTGCCATCATCCAGCTCCAGGACGGGCACTGTACCGAAGGGGCTCCGGGCGAGGTGGGCATCGCCATTCAGCTCGCCTTCAAACGGGTTGATTTCGACTCGCTCAATCGGCAGGTCAGCGCCTGCTTCCTGCCGTTCGGCAAGATACAGCAACACTTTGGCCGGGTTGGGCGCCACGATCATCGTGTACAACTTCATTGCAGATTTGTCCTTCGTTCTGAGGCTGTGGTATTCGCGCTCAAGGCGAATAGTATGGCCTGTCACCTGACACAGTTACCCGTCTGAGCACCCTGCGGTGCGGGAAGTAGTCGCTGGCTGCATAGTGCTGGACGGCGCGGTTGTCCCAGAATGCTACCGAACCTGGTTCCCAGGAAAATCTACAGATGTATTCCGGCCTGCTGTGTTGTACGAGCAGCTGCGCCACGATGGATTCAGATTCCTGTTTGGATAGAGGTTCACCCGTGCGCCTGTCGTAGAGTGAGTCGTGTCGCAGAAAGCCGCCGTGAATGTATAGGCCTGGCTTACCCGTTTCAGGATGTGTGCGCACCAGTGGATGATCAACACCAAACGGTATGCTTGCCTTGATGTCCTCGATGAGCTCATCCGGCAGAGTGTGTTTGCCTGCAGCGCCAAGAAAAATACGATAGTCGTGAATACCGTTCGGGTGTTCTACCTTATCCTTCAAAAGGGAGGGTAAACCCAGGTAACAGGCGTGACTGTCTGAAAACAGTGTGTCACCGCCAAAGGGTGGTAACTCGATACACTGTGCTATCGACCCCAGTGAGGGTTGCTCCATCCAGGTGACATCCGTATGGAAACCATTTTCTGCGCCAGGCGAGTTCTCATCGTGCACAATTTCGAGAATATAGGGGTTCTCTCCCGGCTTACCGAAAGGGAAAGCATCAAGCTCGCCGAAGCACCTGCCGAACGCAACCTGTTCATCCTGGGTCAGGTGCTGGTCCCGGAAGAAGATGACTTTACGTTCCAGCAGCGCCCGGTGAATGAAACCGATCAGTTTGTCTGTGAGCCCGTTTTTCAAGTCGACGTTATGTAGAATCGAGCCGATGGTGATGCCAAGATGCTCAAACCGGCAGCCTAGTTCATCTGCCTCCTGCTGCAGTGATGCTGATACGGGTTGGTTACCCATCTTTTCATACTCAAGCGCAACGCCGAGGCCTGCCCTGTTAAATGCCGGGAAGCGATGTGCGATTGGACGGTTTTCGGCAACCTGTTCCTCATAGATTGCACTGCGCGCGGCGTGCATCTTCTCTGCCATCTGGATGGCGATGTCGTTGTAGGCATTGTGTTCGGTGGTAGCCATGTGCTTTCCGAGTAGGTTGTTTTGAGCCAACTTATCGAAGCTTGCTGGTGGTGTAAATGACATCGCCCGGTGACTGATATACTCGATCGGCAATCTGACAGGATGAGGCGGCGCCATGAGTGAGGAACCGGCAGCAAAAGCGAAGAAGGTGATGGGGGTATCGGTACCGGACCTCGCATGGGTGGAGCAGGTTCAGGAAGAAATCATAGAACCGGACCTGCCCATTGTTGATGCGCATCATCACCTATGGCTGCATCCTGGCGAAACCTACCTGATGCCTGAGTTTGTGGCGGACCTCGATAGTGGTCACAACATCGTCTCGAGCGTGTTTGCCGAGTGCCGGTCGATGTACAAAAAGGAGGGCCCGGCGGAGTGGCGCTCCCTTGGTGAGACAGAGTTTGTGACAGGCTGCGCTGCGATGGCCGAGAGCGGCGTATTTGGTGAACGGAAACTGTGCGAAGGGTTTATCAGTCGGGTTGATCTTTCCCTGGGTGATGCGTCACGGGAGATATTTGAAAAACACATCGAAGTGTCCGGCGGACGCTTCAAGGGTATCAGGTACACCACCGCCTGGGATGCACATGATCGTATCCAGAGTCATGCACCGGCTGAACATTACCTGCTGGACGGTGGCGTAATGGCAGGCGCGCGCGTCATGGCGGATCTCGGGCTGACACTTGATTCCTGGGTGTATCACACCCAGCTGGGCGACATCGCTCAGCTCGCGGCTGAGTTACCCGCTTTAACTATCGTGCTGAACCATACCGGTGTGCCCATCCTGGGTGGCCCTTACCGTGATAAGCATGATGAGGTGTTCAACGACTGGCTGGCGGGTATCAAACAGGTAGCGGCGCATGACAATGTATTTATCAAGCTGGGCGCATTGCCGATCAGAAAGTCAGGCGACGGGGTTGATCGCAGTCTGCCTCCCACATCCGATGAAACTGTTACCGCCTGGAAGCCTTGGATAAGCGAGTGTATCGATGCTTTCGGTCCCGCACGCTGCATCTTTGAATCCAACTTCCCCGTGCAGAAGCTGTTCGCGAGTTATCACGTCACATGGAACGCGTTTAAAAAGCTGGCCGCTTCAGCATCAGAAGATGAGAAACGCCATCTGTTTCATGATGCGGCGGTTGCTGCTTACCGGCTTGGCGCGTAGTCGCAAGACTTTGCGTTACAGGTAGTCCGGGTCGCGGCCATCCGGGAACGGTTCTTCACGAGACATGATAGGACTGTCGCCGGGGTTCAGGTTCTCGTGTGCTCGTTTCCACATCGCAAACGTGCCCAGGATATGCACGGGGTCGCCGTGGATCTCTGTGAAGCCGCCGTTAACCTCGCGGGTGTCAAAATAGGCGGCGTTCACGTTGTCGGCCCACAGCTCACACGCGTTTACAAACCCGAGGTCCAGCATGCGCTGTCTTGCGGCGGCGAAGTCATTTACGAGACACCCGGCATGGTGAAAACCTTCTTCGCCCGGGGCGAACATGTCACGGTAAATCGACGGCGTATCGTCGTGCTGCTGGATGAACTGGATCTGGTTGTTGCCGAGGTAACCGAATGCGTACGAGACATCAGCTTCCTGGTCGGTGCCGCGATATTGGAACTTGTCGGTCTTGTGATGTGGCACCAGTACAAAAGGACCGGCACCGTACAGGCGATGCCACTTACGGGCCGCCTCTTCGACATCGTTAACAAAATAGGCGTGCTGAAAAATTGGGTACAAGCTCACTCTGATATTCCTTCAATCGATGCTTGCCTGCGAGTGTCCCTGAATTTACATTGGACGTCAAAACGCGATGGACACTGCGTTATGCGCCTTACGACAACCATTGCCCCATGAATGACGGATAGAGGAAAACAAAATGACATTTGCCATGCTTGAACATGACCTTGGCGAAGATATCGATATGCTACGTGACACGGTGCGCCGTTTCTGCATGGATGAGATTGTCCCGCGTGCTGCAGAAGTTGATCGCAGCAACGAGTTCCCGATGGACCTCTGGCAGAAGTTTGGTGATCTCGGTGTGCTGGGCATCACCGTATCTGAGGAATACGGCGGTTCGAACATGGGCTACCTGGCGCACGTGATAGCGATGGAAGAGATCAGTCGGGCCTCTGCATCTATCGGGCTGTCTTACGGTGCCCATTCCAACCTGTGTGTTAACCAGATCATGAAAAACGGTAACGACGAGCAGCGTGCCACCTACCTGCCGAAACTGTGTTCCGGTGAACATGTAGGTGCGCTTGCGATGTCCGAGCCGGGTGCGGGTTCTGATGTGGTGAGTATGACGCTGCGCGCTGAACGTGAGGGTGATGTCTACGTGCTGAATGGCAACAAGATGTGGATCACCAACGGGCCTGATGCGGATACCTATGTCATTTACGCAAAAACGGATATGTCTGCCGCTTCTCGCGGGATCACTGCGTTTATTGTTGAACGCAACTTTCCCGGTTTTTCACAGGCGCCGAAACTGGACAAGCTGGGTATGCGCGGCTCGAACACCTGTGAGCTTATCTTTGAGAACTGTGAAGTACCGGTAACCAATGTGCTGGGCAAAGAAGGTGCGGGCGTGGGTGTGCTGATGTCAGGACTCGACTATGAGCGCACCGTGTTGTCAGGTGGTCCTGTCGGCCTGATGCAGGCCTGTCTCGATATCGTCGTGCCGTACGTGCATGAAAGAAAACAGTTCGGCCAGGCGATTGGTGAGTTCCAGCTGATGCAGGGCAAACTTGCGGACATGTATACCATCCTGTCTGCCAGCAGGGCCTATCTCTATGCGGTGGCAAAGGCATGTGATCGTGGCCAGGAGTCTCGTAAGGACGCCGCCGCGGTGATCCTCTACACCGCTGAACAGGCAACGCAGCTCGCGTTGCAGGCCATCCAGGCGCTCGGTGGCAACGGCTACATTAACGACTATGAAACAGGCCGTTTGCTGCGCGATGCAAAACTCTACGAGATTGGTGCTGGCACTTCTGAAATTCGGCGCATGCTGATCGGTCGGGAATTGTTTGCCGAGTCTGCATAACAGCGAGGTGTGTCAGCTGACATACCTCAGCGGGTCCGGGTCGCCCACAACCTCATCCAGGGCCTCTGCCAGCAGTTTGCTTTGGTCCATGGCCTGCTGCCAGAGTTGAATTCGCTCGGGCTGGCTGTAGCGGGGAAAATCCTTCCTGTCCGGCACCTTGCCACCAGGTAGTGAAGCGAGATAAGTGGCGGAGGGCGCAACAACCACAACACGGGATAATAGCTGCCTGGAGTTACGTCGCCATGGCAGCTTTTTGTCGAACCATCCCTTGATGACGTCCGCGCCGAAATGCGGGTAAAGCGCCAGTGAATCGGTACGCTGATTGCGGAAGTCGAAATGGTAGTCGATAACACCGCCGTCCCAGTACTGCCCCGCAGGTGCATCAGTGATGTCCTGCACGCCGCTCATCAGGAAAGGGATTGAGCCGCTCGCAGTTAGCGCTGATCGCACGTTCTCTGGTTTGAGCGTGATGTGCGCAGTATCAAAATCATCAAAGACCATTGTCGATGAATCACCACTGCTGAAAACAATGCGCTGGAAGCTTGTCGCCAGCATGTTACGACTGAAGAGATTGCCGATGGCAGACGCGCCCATGCCGAGCGCCAGCAGTGGATCAGCTTTACGGTTGTTAAGCCCCTTACCTCGAGCAGTCACGATGTGACTGGTGTAACGCGGGTGGGCCACCAGGTGATTGACCAGCGCATCATCGATAAATCCATCCAGAACCCACTCACAGAGTTCATCAACAACTTCCGTGGGAGAGCGCTTCTCGTTTTCATCCCAGCCCTGGTTCAGGTAACGATCCTGCAGGGTGGTGAGTGAAGCAAGCGGGTCCGGCGGAGCAAAAGCAGCATGGCGCCAGCTGCCAATGGATGAACCATACAGACAGAGTGGTTTGTCGCCCTTTGGAAGGAAGTGTTCAACCAGGTATCGATCCAGGTGCGTGATCCCGAGCAGCTTTGCGCCACCTGATGCGCCAATCAGCGCGTTGAAGATATCCGGCGTCCAGCCGTCGCGCTGCAACCGTTCTTTGGCCACATCACCGGCAATGATTGTCAGGCGAAAGGGGTTCACATCTGCTTCGCTATAGGCAATGGTTAAGTTTAATACACCGCCCGAATTTATGCGGTGCTGAATACTACAATAACAACCAGGGAGAACACCTCTTGAAACCTCTTATCCTCTATGGCGTTCCTTTTTCGCAACCGGTTCGTGCCGTCATGTGGCTCATGCTGCTGAAGCGCACACCTTTCGATATGGTGCTGACCAATCCCGGTTCCAAGGGTGATAACGGCAGCAGGAACCCGGCGTTTCTTGAAAAGAACCCTGCAGGCACCATCCCTACAATAGAAGACCCTGATACCAGTTTTACGCTGGGTGAGGCGCACGCGATCATGGCTTACCTGTGCCGCGTTAACGGCTGGACCGATGTGTACCCGGACAACGATGAGGCACGCGCGAAAGTCGACTGGTACCTGAACTACCATCACCGCAATGTGCGTGATGCATCCATTGGGCTGGTGGCACCAAAGATCAGGAAAGACCTGGATATCCCGGAGATGGTGCAGGATTCCGCACGGCGTAACCTGACCGGGGCGCTGACCACCATGGAAAACTGGTGGCTGCGGGATAGCAAGTACCTGGTGGGGGACGAGGTAACCATCGCCGATTTTGCTGCCTATGTTGAGATCGGCCAGCTGCAGCCACAGTTCACCAATGTGTATGACTTCTCGCCGTTCCCCACGGTGCAGCGCTGGCTGAAAGATATGACGGAGGTGGAGGGCCACGATGATGTGCATGTCGTCCTCGCGGAACTCGGCGATATATCCGTAGAAGCACCCGATATGGATCGAATCAAGAATGCCAACAAGCGGGCACTGCAGGTATTGAACCAGAAGCTCGAAGAACTGAAATCGGCACAGGGTTAAAACATGCGGCTCGAAAACCAGGTAGCGATTGTCAGCGGTGGTGGCTCAGGGCTCGGCAAGGCGATTGTTGAGCGTTTCGTGCGTGAGGGTGCAAAGGTGGTGGTCCTGGATCGCACGGCATCGGCCTGTGAAGACATGCAGGCGCAACATGATGGCAGCGTGATCGGTTTTGTTGGCGACGTACGCAGTATCGAGGACAACCGTAGCTCCGTTCAGTGTGCGCTCGATAACTTCGGGCAGCTCGATACGGTTGTCGGCAATGCCGGTATCTGGGATTACAACGCGAGGCTGGTGGATCTGCCCGATGACAAGCTCGCCAGTTCGTTTGATGAGCTTTTCCAGATCAATGTACTGGGCTATATCAATCTTGCCAAGGCAGCACTGGCACCCTTAACTGAATCGTCAGGCTCCATGGTGTTTACGGTATCCAATGCGGGTTTCCTGCCTGCAGGTGGTGGGGTTCTCTATACCGGCACCAAGCACGCGGTGGTCGGCATGATTCGCCAGCTCGCCTACGAACTCGCACCGCATGTGCGTGTGAACGGTGTGGCGCCGGGTGCTATATCCACCCGACTCAAAGGCCCGGAGTCCCTGGGGATGGAAGAGCGTGTGTTTCCGGGTGAAAAGCTGGAGCAGGGCGCGGAAGGTTTCGTACCCATCGGCAGGATGCCGACACCAGCAGAGTATGCAGGTGCCTACGTATTCTTTGCCTCGCGTGAGGACAATGTGCCCGCCACTGGCACGGTGCTGAATCACGATGGCGGCTTTGGCGTGCGGGGTATTGGTGCAGTACCGCGCGGTGGTGACGATCTGCGCGAGCGACTTGGTCTCGACTGACCATTTACCTGCGCGCTTGTTGCAGGTGAATGACATAATGGACCCTTCTTAACGGGTTCACTGGGCTGGCCAATCCACGTGTGGTTGTTTTGTGTTCTGCTTGTCCTCGTCTGTCTGGCCACCATGCTTGCGGCCCCAACACTTGGCGGCGGCTGGCTGTGGGACGTCGGTAATGGCATCGGCTTTGGCGTGCTGGCCGGTCTGATATTTCTTGCCCTGCCCGTGGGGCGTATCAGTAACTTTCCTTCACACGAGCTGTTTGCAAAAGTTGTGCTGGCACTGTGTGTGATTCATGCCACCTGGTTTCTCGTGCTGGACCCTGCTCTTGTCACCTACATCACACCGGGCCGTGCACCGGCATATATGCTCGCAGGTATTGCCGCCCTGGTCCTGCTGCTGTGCACCACCGTGATGTCCGAGAGGCCGGCCAGGGCGCGCTGGTTTACAGGACCCGCCTTCAGGCAGTTGCACAGGTGGGGCGCAGTGTTTGTACTGGTGGGTGCCGGGTATCACGTGTTGGCAAGCGGGTTTTATATCTCTGCCTGGTATGAAATAGCGTCGCTGTTGTTTGTGTGCGCGCTGGCTGGCGTTTTGCTGTGGAGGCAACCGGGTGCAGCCGATTACACGGAACGAGAAGCCTATCTGATGGGGTTGATGGCGTTGGTGTCAGCCGTTGCCTTTGCGGCAATCAGGAATGTCGAATTATGAGGTATGTGATTGGACTGCTTTCAGCAGCATTTGTAGTCCTTGGCATAGGCGTCTTTGCGACCTGGGAGCGGCCAAAGGAAGATAACTATTACGGCAGTCCGTCACCGATCCTGCCGATGGCGTTTGCCCATGCTGATCATCGAAGTGTTACATGCGTTGACTGCCATCATAACTTTACCGACGGTTCGGGTATCGGCACGTGTGTGCATTGCCATGTCACCGATGAGGAACTGTTCAGCCAGCTTGAAAATCAGTTCCATGACCTCTGCCGCGGTTGTCATGTCGAGCTTTCTTCACAGCATGAAGCTTCTGGTCCGGTACGCCAGTGCCTTCAATGCCACCATCTTGAGGATGTGCCGTGAAAAAGTGATCAGTTCAACGCGGCGTAGGAACGTTGTGGTCTCCCTTGTCATGTTTATCGGCGGAATCCATCAGTTCGTAATAGCTACCACACTCATCCACATAGATATGGGCTGCTATCGATAGTTCAAGGTGGCCTTTATCAAGTGAGCCTGCTGCAATGGAGATGCGGTCTTCATCGAGTTTTTCGAAGAAGAGGCTGGATCCGCAATGGTTACAGAACCCACGCCTGAATCCTTCAATGGCGGTAAACCAGCTAAGCGATTCATCTTTGCTGATAGTTAAGTACGCCCGCCTTGTCGCAGTCGCAGCAACAAAGTGACCACTCGTTTTTCTGCACTGCTCGCAGTGACAGGCGATGACCGCGCGTAGAGGTCCGGTAACTTCAAACATCACCCCTCGACACGCACAGCTTCCTGTTGCTATCGCCATTGCCCAACCCTCGCTCTTTCGGATGCAGCCAGTCTAAGTGCAGTTTCAGGTTGGGTTGGTTTAGCAGGCGTCCGGGTATGAAGCATTTGCGCCATGGAGAGCTTCATTGACAGACTGGCTGTGCCTCAATTGCTCACTTCTCAGAACGCTACGGTACCGCTGCGCAGGTTTGTATCATGTCCGCCATCCACAAAAAGCACGCTGCCGCAGACAAAACTAGCCTCCGCACTCAGCATAAAGACGATGCCTGCAGCGACCTCTTCTGGCTTGCCCATCCGCTGACCCAATGGAATCTTGCTCTGGAAATCGTCTGCGGCTTTCTGCATCTCCGGGGTTCGTTCACGCGCGTTCATCGGCGTGTCAGTAAACCCGGGTACTACTGCATTGAGTCTAATACCGTCTGCTGCGTAAGCAGGCACCTGCTGGCGCATCCAGTTAATGAGCGCTCGTTTTGAGCTGGCGTAGGTCGACATGCCCGACCGATTGGCGACGCCTTTCAATATCGCTTCGCGATCCAGCGTGCCAAACAGCTCGACAAGATCTTCTTTGTGCCACAGTACAAAGGTGTGGGAGGAGACAATAACCGCGCTGCCTTGTTTTGCTTTTAGCAGATCCCGACAGCCATTGATCAAATCGATAGTCCCAAAGAAGTTCACTTCTGCCACCGCTTCGGTTCCATGGTCACCGATAACGGCTGCGACCGTTGTTATGCCATCAAGACCATCGGGCGCTTCCTTGTGTATCTGCTCTATGACCATATTGCGCCCGGCAGGTGTGGAGAGGTCACCGATGATATCGGCATCACGAAGATCCACCGAAATGACCCTGTGTCCCTGTTCGGTGAGTTTTTTCCGTACTGCGCCACCAATGCCGTGCATCTTATCGTCACTAAGGGCTGCGCCGGTTATGACATACGTACCCATATGCGTTCCTCAATTTTGTCCAGGATTACGGCCCACAGTATCTGCCTGTATAGGCGCTACCATAAAGTGAATACCGGATGATCAACAGTCTCCTGTCAATGATTATCCGCGTGCAGGGTGAGTCAATGACGTGGGTCTGCGGGTGCACAGAATTGTGTATCCCCGAAACACGAGAACATCTGGATGGACTTGAAACTAGTGTGGTTCTAAAATGGCTCCATATTGGAGCTATTTTATGCCTAATCTATCCATAAAAAATGTACCCGAAGAGGTTGTCGCCAAACTCCGCCAGCGAGCAGCCGATAGCCATCGTTCCCTGCAAGGTGAACTCCTGGATCTTGTCTGTCGTGCGACGGAAGAAGTTCACGAAACAGGGTCAAGCGAAAGTGAAATGTCAGGTTGGTTATCGATTGAGGCAATTGCAGCTGAACTGAATACAACACGCACAAAAGTCAGCAAGTCGGTACCTCTTGCTGTAGATATCATCCGTCAGGAACGGGACAGCAGATGAGACGAGAACTCTTTGTTGCCGAACCTGAGAAAATATATAACGCGCTGCCACCGATTGTGGTGGATTGCAGCCTCCTATGCGCAATCTTGTTCAATGAGCCTTCCAAAGATGAAGCATTGAATCTGCTTTCGGGCAAGTCGCTACACGCACCGAACCTTATCGATCATGAAATCGTCAGTGTCGCAGTTAAGAAGTCAGCAGCTGTACATAGTGACTTCATAGAGAAGGGTTTGGATGGGTATCGAAAATTGCGGTTGGCTCGTCACAACATCGACCACCGGGCCCAGTTTGAGCTGGCGTTGAATCAGAAAATATCCGCATACGATGCGGCTTATCTACAGCTCGCTGTTTCAATCAATGCGCCACTCGCTACCTATGACCGAGAACTCGCAGAAGCTGCCAGGGAAGTGCTTTCGCGTCGCTAGAAAGGGCTGGAAGAGATGGAAATGCCGACAAAATAAAAAGGGATAAGTGGCTGTTATCCTCTATCCTTTTTTTGTTGGTGGGCCGTCCGCGACTCGAACGCGGGACCATTTGGTTAAAAGCCAACTGCTCTCTACGGAGATGCAGATATCAGCTGGCAGCGTTAAAGCAACATTGTCTTCTCAGTGGGTCGTTTTCGTAACCTGGGGTCTTCCTTTGACAGACTGGCAGCCCAGGTGAGGAATTCAAGGTAATCAGCAGGTGGCAACTGGGAGGCCTGATTGGCAAGTACTCTGAAGTCAGTACATCTGCTTTTGGACATAGCGTCTTCTTTAAGTTCCCTCTTCTCCTGCTCACTCAGCTTGGTCATGGGCTGCCTTGAGTTCTTCATAGAAATCTTCGAAATCGAATAGTGCGCAATATTCACGCAACAAAGACCAGTCTATCTGCTCACCACTTGCACGTCTCGCATCGAGTAAGGCACGAATGTCGCTCTTGTCACGATCAGCGCGATTTTCATCGTTAGCGATAGCCTGGATTTTTAATCCAATAATGTCCTCGGGTATCAGTGTGGTAAGCGTAAGGTTGTCTGCAAAACTTACCTCGACACTCCGTTCCAGCATGGATTTTGAGATTTGCCTGAAGGAATAGATGATGTCAATTGTTCCCAGGTCCGAGGACTCGGATTGATACCTGGCGACGTTCTCGCTCCGAAAAACCTGGGTATATCCGTGGTTGTTCAAGATTGAATCTGCTCGTTCGGCGTCCTCCAGCAAGAGTAGAAAGTCGATATCGATAGTCGCACGCGTAACGCCCCAGAAACCCAGCGAAAAACCACCGATAACAGCGTATCGGATCTTTTCGTCACCAAACTTTTTTAGGAGTGTTGATGAGACCTTTTTGAAGTCCACGAAGTTAGTCCACGGGAGGTTCGTTGAGATTATATCAGCGGGTGAACCCCACTGGATTTGAGGAGCAGTAGCTATTCCGAATAGGTTAGTGAGAGCGAGCTCGGGTGGTGAAGAACATACGCCCGTTTTAGCTTGGCGCTGATAAGAAAAAAGGGATAAGCGGCGATTAACCCCTTATCCCTTTTTTTTGGTGGGCCGTCCGCGACTCGAACGCGGGACCAATTGGTTAAAAGCCAACTGCTCTACCGACTGAGCTAACGGCCCGAAAAGCGAAGGGCGGTATCATACCGATTCCCACCTAAAACTCAAGAAGCCCGATCAGGGTAGATTTTGCGCCAGAAACGCCTCGATCAGGGACGCTGTTTTCCCGCTCAGATCCTCGCCGTTCAGTGCTTCCAGCGTTGCGAGACCGCCTGGGTTCACCACGTTCAGCTCTATTATCCAGGGGTACACCAGATCCAGGCCCACATACACGGCGTCCATGTTCAGCACGTAAGCCGCAATCGCCTCGCAGCAGGTTCTTTCCTCATCGCTGAGATCACAGGGTTCAATCGCAGCACCCTGGGCGACGTTGGTGCGGTGGTCTGAACCGGGCAGCCGCCGATATTGTCCGACGACCTGGCCTGCTGCCAGCAGCACCCTCTTCTCACCCTTACCGGCAATCTCTGGAATGTAACGTTGCAGTAGCGTGTACTGATTGGCATCAGGCCCACAGAGATGTTGCAGGATGGCCAGCGCGTTCTGGTCATCAGGGCCGAGCAAAAAGACATCGCGACCGAGCGAACCTGCCGGTGGCTTGGCTATCCATTGTCCGCCCTCACGCTTGATGATATCGAGCAGTTCTTGGGGGTTGGTTGCTGCATGGGTTTCAGGATGCTGGATGACATCCTTCAAACCCGTCAGGAAGTATTTGCTCTTCAAATGCATCAGCGCGTCGAGCGAGTTGATGATGCGTGTAGATCGCAGCGTGAATAGTAGCTGGATCTTGTCCAGAAACGAGGCGCGTTCACCGAGTCCAAGCACCCACACGATATCGTGAGCGTCGAGCCTGATGGGTGATGTTGCAGGGAAGGGATCGTCGACCGCCACGGCATCTGACATCAAAAAGCCATGGCCCATAAGATCACCGGCAGCAAGCCTCAGGCTGTCGATAAAAACGCAGTTAACGTCGTGTCCCATTGCCGCAAGAGCGCGACCGAGGCGCAGGAAATTATCGTCGGTAACGCGTTCGGTCGTTTGAATCAGGAGGCAAAAGCGCATGGGACCGCCGGGAAAAAGGACAAGATTCTATCTGAATTTTCCCCTTCGGTTATAATAGTAAGTTCCCTTGCGAGAACAGTAGTTTCACATGGCCAGTATTGCGTTTGACGTGCCATTACATCAAAGCCACATGCTCAGTGACGGCGAAGTTGCTGCTTATAAAGACAGCATCAGGGCACTCCTTGAAAAGGAGAATGCCACCATCGTTGCGCACTACTATACCGACGATGCCATCCAGGAGATCGCTGAGGAAACGGGCGGCTGTGTCTCAGACTCGCTCGAGATGGCTCGGTTTGGTGCGCGGTGTGATGCCGAAACCCTGGTTGTTGCCGGCGTCAAATTCATGGGGGAAACTGCAAAAATCCTCAGCCCTGAAAAACGCGTGATCATGCCGACGCTTGAGGCCACCTGTTCACTTGACCTGGGTTGCCCCATTGATGAGTTCAGCGCGTTCTGCGACGCACATCCCGATCACACGGTGGTTGTCTACGCCAATACCTCTGCCGCGGTGAAAGCCCGGTCTGACTGGGTGGTGACCTCCAGCATAGCGCTTGAGGTGGTGGAACACCTGATGGACGAGGGTAAACCTATCATCTGGGCGCCTGACAAATACCTCGGCTCCTACATTAATAAGGAAACCGGCGCTGACATGGTGCTGTGGGATGGCTCCTGCATTGTCCATGAAGAGTTTAAGGCGAAGGGGCTTGAAGACCTGATGCATGTCTACCCGGACGCTGCTGTGCTGGTTCACCCTGAATCTCCGCCGTCGGTAACTGAACTTGCGGACGTGGTCGGTTCAACCACGCAGATCATCCGTGCTTCCCAGGAACTGCCGAATAAGCAGTTTATTGTTGCGACCGACAAGGGCATCTTCCACAAGATGCGCCAACTGGTGCCGGAGAAGGTATTTATCGAAGCGCCTACCGCGGGCAGCGGTGCAACCTGCCGTAGCTGTGCACATTGTCCGTGGATGGGTATGAACGTGCTCGAGAACCTCGAATCCTGCCTGCAGACAGGTGAGGGTGAGATCATTATCGACGAGGAGGTGCGTCAGCAGGCCATGCTGCCACTGCAGCGCATGGTGGATTTTGCCGAATCGCCCGACCTCAGGGTGCGTTAACGAGTTCTGCTGCCCGTTGTGCCACTTTGGTAGCAGGCTCTGGTGTGGCCCCGCACACCAGGTCATCCAGCGAACCCACAATTTCGCCCTTGATAATCGGGGTGCAGTCCCTTGGGAATGATTGCGTAATCTCCACCCCACGTTTTTGCACACGATCGAGGAACCGGTCCAGCTGCTTGTAGCTGCCGTAGCTCGCGACATCGTGGATACAAAGCAATGACCAGTCTTGTTCTTTCATGGTCGAGAGTGCCGCTTCCGGCCAGTCTTCCGGTGCTTCCCAGTCCCTCGGCAGGCAGTTGAACAGGACCATGGTGTAGTTGTTCTTACAGAGGTGCTTCACGGCAGGTGGGCTGAGTGTCCGTTTGGAGCGCACACCGCCACCCATATACGGCCTGAACAACCTGTGCTCGTTCAGGTTGCCCAATATCTCTTCGGTTGTGTCGATTTCCCGCCGGATCAAGTCTTCGTCGAGTGTCGTCCCCAGCTCAATCGCATGCGATGTGGAGTGATTGCCGACCCAGTGTCCCTCGTTAACCGCTCGGTACAGGATATCCATGTTGGCTGATGCCTGCATGGCCGGGTGCATTGAATTGCCGTGCCCACACACAAAGAAGGTGGCTCTCGCATCGTGCTCGGCAAGTACATCAAGGACTTCCGGCGTGCATGCTGGATCCGGGCCATTATCGAATGTGATGGTCAGCTTTTTCATGACGCCGGAAGATTACGTCTCTGTTTTTGTCTTTTCAACAAGCAGGTAAGGGGTGTTCGTCAAACAAGGATGCTTTATAAATGACTGTAAGTCATTTAAAATCGACCGGTCGCTATATTGGAAGAATTCGCTACATCATTTAAATGACTTATGGTCATTAATACGTTTAATACAGATGAATCAAAGAGTTACAGAAAGGCGCCGGGCAAGAAGCAAAGATCAGAAGGATGAGCGAAAGCGCGCAATCCTGGTAGCGGCCGAAGCACACCTGCGTGAATCCGGCTTTGAGAAATTCTCTGTAACCGGGGTTGCGAGGCAGGCAGATCTCGTCAAAGGCACTATTTACCTCTACTTTGATAACCGCGAAGACCTGCTGCTGGCGCTTTATGTAGAAAAGCTCGGCGCATGGGGGGATGCGCTGGTGCGCCAGTCGCCCTCTGGGATGAGTGATCTGGCCTTTATTCGCAACTACCGGGAACAGTCCCTGGCCGACCCGCTGTATCTGCAGCTGGTTGCCAACCTTACGCAGGTTATCCAGCGGAACATTTCGCCTGAGAAGCTTGCGGTATCCAAACGCATTACTGATTACGTCCTGGAGAGGCTGTCTACAAGACTATCTGAAAGGCTGGATATGACCGCCGCCCAGGTGGCGGACGCATTGTCAGGCCTGGGCCTGCTTATGGTGGGCGTCAGCCTGCGTGATGAGAGCAATGAAAGTGAGTTTGAGAAGCAGGCGCTGAGAATAGTGGGTGGTATTCGCGCGGAATCCCGTTAGGAGCCCTTCATATCCCAGATATCTTCCATACGCTGCTTGATTCTCGCGCTCTGCTGGAAGTTGTTTCGTACCAGCGGCAGCGCATACCCCAGCTGCTTAATCGCCTGATCGAACGCACCATTAAGTACAAAATACTCTGCGCGTGCCTCATGAACGCCCGGAATATTGTTGGCGAGGCCATAAGCTTCGGCGAGCATGTACCAGATATGTTCATCGTTGGGCCTTGATATGGAGATCGGCACCAGCACATCGAGCGCGGCGTGCGGCCTGCGGGCTGCGATAAAGGTCTCAGCATAGGTCATGGAAAGGGGATAGTTATCGGGGCTGAGTGCCAGGGCCTCCTCAAGGATTTCCAGCGCATCGTCATGCTGTTCACCCGCCCGGTAGGTATCGGCTTCAGCAATGCGGAAAGCGATGTTGTAGGGGTAGGCATCCCGTAACTCGCGGATGTGCTGCTGGGCCCGGTCAAACTCCAGGTCATCGGTTAACACCAGGGCGAGTCCATACTGATTGGCCAGTTGGCGTGTTCGATTGTCTGTTGCCAGCTTGGCTTCAAACTGCTGCGCGAGATCAGGCGCATTTGAGGTGATCGCCTTCGCCCGGGCGCGCATAAGCTGGTAGTCCAGCTGCAGCGGATAGGTCTGCTTGGGGTACTGCTGCGTCTGGTTATAGGCATCGGAAATTCGTGATTTAGTCACCGGGTGCGTACGCAGGAATTCCGGGATCCTGTCACCGGTGTTGTATCTTGATGCACGCTGCAGGCGTTCAAACATGTAGGCCATCGCTCGTGGGTCCATGTCGGATTCTGCCAGTGTGTAGATGCCGATCCGGTCGGCTTCAGCTTCGCGCTCGCGCGAGTATTTGAGCAACTGGTTCTGGCTGTAGCCCTGGGCGCCTGCAAGAGCTGCAAGACCCGCATCAGCGCCGGTGGTCGCCATGAGGATTACACCTGCAAGCAAACCAGCCATGTTCACCACCGATGCTTTTTTGCCTCCACCCAGCTGGCGCGCAAAATGCCGCTGGCTGAGGTGAGCAAGTTCGTGGGCCAGAATCGCCGAGATTTCCTGCTCGGTTTCCGCGTATGAAAACAGCCCGTGATTGACACCGATGATGCCGCCGGGTGCCGCGAAAGCATTGAGTGACGGGCTTTTGATAATGATGAGGTCGATGCGTCGATCGGTCAGCTGGCTGTTGGAAGCCAGGCGGTAGATCAGGTGTTCGAGATAATCCTGCAGGATCGGGTCGTCAACGGTCTCGGTCCTGGCCCTGACGGAGCGCAGGAAATGCTGGCCCAGCGCGCGTTCCTGGTTCAGGGAAATGATGCCAGAGGTAGAATCCCCGAGCGTAGGCAGGTTGTGTTGTTCGGCCGCAAGCGCAGACAGGCTGGGGCCTGACAGCAGCAGGGCGATGGTTAAGACTTGTAACAACTTCGACATAAGCAAGATACGACAACATCTGCCTGATTGGACGCATTATCGCACGTTATGTTCCACCGATCGGTTGGGAAGTTTCAGTTATAATTCAGCAATTACCCCGTTCGGATCCACCATGCAGATAGACCAGACACTCGATGCATGCGGCCTGACCTGCCCGCTGCCATTATTAAAAGCAAAACAGGCGCTTAACGGCCTCGATACCGGCCAGGTGCTTGAACTTGTTTGTACTGACCCGGGCTCTGTTCGGGATTTTGAGGTGTTTTCAAAACAGAGCGGTCACCCACTGCTGGAGTCCAGGGAAGAGGACGGCAAGTACTACTACAAGCTGCAAAAAGCCTGATCGCCTCCAATGCTGGACGTGCTGCGCAGTTGGCTGGATCGATATCTCTCCGATGAAGAGGCTGTGCTGCTCGCCGTTATCGTGGCGAGCTTTTTTCTCGTCATCATTACCATGGGGACCATCCTTGCGCCCTTGCTGACCGGGATCATTCTCGCCTACATCCTGCAGGGTGTGATCAAAGTGCTGAAGCGCTACCAGGTACCGGAACTCGGTGCCGTGCTGGTCACGTTTCTCCTGTTCCTTGGCGGCTTTGTCGCGTTCCTGGTGCTGGTGATACCCCGCGTCTGGCGGCAGATGCGCAGTCTTTTTGATGAGCTGCCGGATCTCGTCAACCAGACCAGGGAAACGCTGGAAGGCCTGCCGCGGGCTTACCCCGACTTTATCTCGCAGCAGCAGGTAAACAGCTGGGGGGAACTACTGAACGCGGAGGCTGGTGAAATAGGGCAGTGGATTCTCTCTGTTTCGCTCTCCCAGTTACCCGTTGTCATCGCCGTGCTCGTCTACATGATGCTGGTGCCGATACTGGTGTTTTTCCTTTTAAAGGACAAAGACGAGATCCTGGCCTGGGCAGTGAAGTTTCTGCCGAAAGATCGGCCGCTCATGAACCGGATCGCCGCCGAGATGGATGTGCAGATGGCTAACTACATCAGGGGCAAGTTTGTTGAGTTCCTGATCGTGGGTATTGCCACCTATGCGCTCTTTGTACTGTTCGGGCTGGACTACGCGGCGCTGCTGGCGTTCCTGGTTGGCCTGTCGGTTATCATCCCGTATCTCGGTATTGTTGCTGTCACCATCCCGGTGGTTTTTATCGGTTACCTGCAGTTTGGCTGGGGTGTGCCTTTTTTCTACCTGGTGCTGGGTTACGGCATTATCCAGGGCATTGACGGCTTTATCCTGGTGCCGCTGCTGTTCTCCGAAGCCAATAATCTGCACCCCATCGCGATAATCCTTGCCGTGCTAATATTCGGTTCCTGGTGGGGTATCTGGGGCGTCTTTTTTGCAATTCCGCTGGCAACCCTGATCAAGGCGATCATGAATGCGTGGCCAACACCGGAGGCCCGGGCGGAACCGGCATGATTACCCTCGTCTCAGCCCTTGTTTACGGAAATCGTGGTCAGTAATATGAGCCACTTTTCCCACCCCACACCCCGTACAGAGCAGCGCATCCTATGATTACCGGCAGCATCGTCGCACTTGTTACACCCATGCATGAAGACGGCGCGGTCGATTGGGATAAGTTCAAGGGACTGTTGGAGTGGCACATCGAGTCCGGCACCGCGGCGATTGTGCCCGTTGGTACAACCGGTGAGTCGGCCACTGTATCGATTGAAGAACACTGCAGGATAGTCGAGTTTGTCGTTAACAACGTTGATGGCCGAGTACCTGTTATTGCTGGTACCGGCGCCAATGCGACGGCTGAGGCCATTGAGCTGACTGCAGCAGCAAAACAGGCGGGTGCTGATGCCTGCCTGCTGGTGACACCTTATTACAACAAGCCGACCCAGGAAGGGCTGTTCCGTCATTACGAGGCGATTGCTGAATCTGTGGACATCCCGCAGATCCTCTATAACGTGCCCGGCCGTACCGCCTGTGACATGTTGCCTGACACCGTGGCACGAACCGCTGAACTCCCCCGGGTGATCGGCATCAAGGAAGCCACTGGCCTGCTTGAACGAAGCCAGGAGATCCGCCAGTTAACGGGTTCTGATTTTGCGATTTACTCAGGTGACGATGAGACAGCCTGTGACCTGATGTTGCAGGGTGCAAACGGTACGATCAGTGTGACTGCCAATGTTGCCCCGGCAAAGATGGCAGCGATGAGTAATCACGCGGTGGCAGGTCAGCGTGCTGAAGCAAAAGCACTGGATGCGGAACTGGCCGACCTGCACAAGGACCTTTTCCTTGAGTCCAACCCCATACCGGTGAAATGGGCTCTATATGAAATGGGTCGTATCGGCGAGGGCATTCGCTTGCCACTGACCATGTTGTCAGAAGAGTTCCATGACCGGGTGAGACAGGCCATGCAATCGGCGGGTGCAATCTGATATGGCGCGTTTCAATTTGATCAGGTTCGGCGCACTCCTGCTGACTATTTTCATCGTGAGCGGTTGCTCCTGGTTCGGCATCAGCGAGGAAGAGGAACAGCTACGTACCGGTTCCTCAAAGCAGGTGGTGATTCCTGACGGTCTTGATGAGCCGCAGTTTGTCGACATCATGCCGATTCCCGACATTGTTGATTACCGCGGTATTGGTGATAGCGGTATTGATGTGGGGCTGCCCGATGCGCTCAGCACAAGGTATGGTGTGGAACAGATTGTCATTCGCCGCCTGGGTGACGATATGCAGTGGGTGTTTGTGGATACACCCACCTCGATCATCTGGCCGCAGGTTGTCCTCTATTTTGAGGAAAACAACGTCCCGGTGGCGAGTCTCGACCCTCGTAACGGTGTCCTGGAAACAGAGTGGGTAAATGCGACGGGCTCCTCTGCTGAGGATATCTTTGAGAGCATCAAACAAGGCGCGGCCTGGAACAACCAGCTGTCGTCATCACAGCACAAGTTCAGGGTTCGCGTTGAGCCCGGTGTGCGTACCGGCAGTACGGAACTTCACATCGACCAGAAACAGATGGCCACCGGTGCGCCGTTTCGCGTCACAACTATCGACTGGGATAGCGGCTCCGATAACAGGGAACTTGAGTCAGAAGCGCTGAAAGCACTCGCCTACTATCTTGGTGATCGCACCGCAGAGGGACCAAGTGTTTCCCTGCTTGCGGCTGGGCTCCAGGAAAGCAAGGCAACCCTCGAACCACGCCCTGAAGGCATGGTGCTGCGGTACAAGCTCAACTTCGACCGCGCCTGGGCAACCGTCGGTGCTGCACTCGATAATGCACGTGTAGATGTGCAGGACCTTGATCGAACGGCAGCTAACTACTACGTACATTACACCCGTCAGCACGACCCGGATCCCGGTTTCTTCTCGAGGCTGTTCAGCTTCGGTGATGATGATGAAGTGCAGGATCTGAACCCTGGCCACCGGTTTACGGTGCACCTGCAACCTGCCGGTGATGAAGTTCACGTAACCGTAGCCTCTGACGCAAGCAGCCAGAACGCAACGGATGCAAGGACCTTACTCCTGTCTGAGCGGCTGCTGAAACTCATCAAAGAGTACTCGACGTAACCGGATGAGAATCGCCTCACTCGGCAGTGGCAGCAAGGGTAACGGCACCCTCGTTGACGACGGCGAGACCTGCGTACTGGTTGACCTCGGCTTTACCCTTAAAGAAACCCAGCGACGTCTCGCGCGCCTCGGTGTGGAGCCAACTGATATCACCGGCGTGATTGTTACCCACGAACATGCTGACCACATTCATGGTGTCGCGGCGTTTGCGCGCAAGTTCAAGGTGCCGGTTTACCTTTCACACGGCAGCTACCAGGAAAAGTACATGGGCGCTGTGCCCACGCTGCACAAGATCAACTGTCAGCAAAATTTTCAGATCAATACAATTGAGGTCGTGCCCGTGATCGTGCCCCACGATGCGCGTGAACCCTGCCAGTACCTGCTACGCTCCGGTGGCAAGACGGTGGGCATCCTGACCGACCTCGGACACATCACGCCACATGTTGAAGCGCAGTATCGTGAATGCGATGCCTTGCTGCTCGAGTGTAACCACGACCCGGGCATGCTGAGGGACGGGCCTTATCCCTATCCACTCAAGGTCAGGGTGGGGGGTGACTATGGTCATCTCAACAATGACCAGGCTGCCGGACTGCTGGCAACCGTCAATATGGAACGATTAAACCATCTTGTGATCTCGCATATCTCCGAGCCGAACAACCTGCCGGCGCTGGCCGAACAGGCTGTTGCTCCATACCTCGAGGGCGGGTGCGGACGCCTGACGGTTGCCAGCCAGGAAGATGGTTTTGACTGGATCAGCCTCTCGTAACGTCTGCTGTACAAACTACTGTAAATAATTACAGCAAAAGCTTGATATCTGGGTTTATGTCCAGTACTGTATGCGCTTACAGTAATTGTAAGTTGGCAGGAGCATCCCCTCATGAAAATCAGGCACATCAGGTCACTCGATATTTGGTTGATGAGCAAAGGCAACAAGGTGCTGTATCGGGGTAAGCAGAACCCCTGGCACTCACAGAAAGTCATGCAGGTTGCACTGCGCAGGGAAGGCCTGAAACTGGTCGCATAAACCTCATCTCCCGCGAGTATTGTTTGTCCTTGAAACTATCCTTGAAACGCTATTCTTGAAACGCCATTCTTGAAACGACATTCTTTAAGTAAAGAGCACAGGAATACGAGCTCAACAGCAATCGAACCGCAAGCAGGTTTGATTATCCCTTCTGACGCGTTAGGCTACGCGCGCTGGTAAAAAGCAGCAAAAAAGCGACAAAAAGCGAAAAGCACAAGCAACGAGACGTAAGTAGCCATGAACGCTGATCCCAACATCATTGAAGTCACCCTCCAGAACTTCCAGTCGGAAGTAGCCGAGCGGTCCCAGACCACGCCGGTGTTACTCGAGTTTTACGCAGACGGCGCCGAACAAAGTGCCGAAGCCGCCGTGCTGTTGCAGCGTCTGGTTGGCGAGTACCAGGGCAAGTTCCTGCTGGCCCGCGTTAATATCCAGGAGAACCAGCAGCTGGTTCAGCAACTCGGCGTTCGCACGCTACCTACCGTCAAGGTGATCTACCAGGGTCAACTGGCAGGCGACCTCGAGGGACCACTTGATGAAAACCAGCTGCGAGGCATGCTGGAACAGCTGACCATGAGTCCGATGGAACGCATGCGTGACCAGATCGATATGCTGGTGATGCAGGGTGCAAGGAAAGAAGCCATCGGCCTGCTGCAGCAGGTTATCGCGGAAGAACCTAAGAATTATGCGCTGCATGTTGAGCTGTGTGACCTGCTCATCCAGGAAGGCGATGCTGATGAAGCGAGGCAGATCCTGCCTGCATTGCCTGCAGATACGCCGGGCATTGAAAAGCCAAAAAGCCGGCTTGAGTTTATCGACGAAGCGGGTGAACTACCTTCGCTTGAGGCACTTCGCGCGGCCGTGGCTGATGACGAGGATAACCTCGCAGCCTGGTATCAGTTGGCCGTTAAGCTGGTTGTGGATGACCAGATTGAAGAGGCACTCGAAACGCTACTGACGCTGCTTAAGAAAGACAAAACCTGGGAAGAGGAAAAAGCACGCACGACGATGATCCGCGTGTTCAATATGCTGGGCAAAGGCAATGACCTTGCCACCAGCTATCGTCGCAAGATGTTTACTTTCCTGCACTGATCACTCCTTAACGTTTGAAAATGAAGCAAAAATGATGGTGGGGAGGAGTGTGCTAAAATTGGGGTCAGTTCTTGAATTTAACTGGTTATTCAAGGTGGAACACGTCTAATGCCTGAACCGTGGATGCTGCCCGCAGCAGGCGCTGCCGCGATGATGCTGATCATCGTTGCAGGCGTAACAATTTTCTTTTCCCGCAAAATGACTGTGCTACGCGTGGAGTCCGCGTCCCTTGCAGCAATGAACAGTACGCTAACCGAACGTGTTGGTGAGTTAAAGGACGAGGCGTCCGGCCTGACCCTGGCACTCGATCAGGAGAGAGCGGCTGCAGTAACTCATCGTGAGCAGATCACTCGCTTGCGTACCACTTTGTCTGAGCAGCAGAACCAGACCGAAGAAAAGCTCAAGCTGCTTACGGAAGCTCGTGGTCAGCTTGACGACGCCTTCCGCAATCTTGCAACCGAGATCTTTGAAGCGAAGCAGAAAGACTTCAAGGCGCAGAACAAGGAGCAGTTGGGTGCACTTTTGAATCCACTTGGTGAGCGCATCCGCGACTTCGAAAAACGTGTTGAAGAAACTTACAGTAATGAAAGCAAGGAACGCTTCTCGCTCGTCAAGGAAGTGAAAGCACTTCAGGAGTTAAATGGCCGAATTGCACAGGATGCCGTTAACCTCACCAATGCGCTTAAAGGTGAAAACAAAACCCAGGGTAACTGGGGTGAGGTTGTACTCGAGCGTGTGCTCGAAGAATCCGGTCTGCAGAAGGGCAGGGAATACGAAACCCAGGTCAGCCTCGCCAACGAAGATGGCAAACGCCTGCAACCCGATGTCATTGTTCACCTGCCGGAGGGCAAAGATGTCATCATCGATTCGAAGGTGACGCTGACCGCCTACGAACGATTCTGTTCAACCGATGATGCTGACGAGCAGGCCAAGGCGCTGAAAGCGCATGTACAGTCACTTCGAACGCATGTGAAACAGCTTTCGGCAAAGGACTACCAGAAGCTCAAGGGCCTCAGGACACTAGATTTTGTGTTGTTGTTTGTACCGGTTGAAGCTGCGTTTACAGCAGCCGTGCAGGAAGATCCCGCCATTTATTCAGATGCCTTTTCACGCAACATCATGATTGTGTCTCCATCTACACTGCTGACCACGCTGCGCACGATTCAGAACATCTGGCGTTACGAACAGCAGAACAAGAACGCACAGGAGATCGCCAGCAAGGCAGGCGCGCTTTACGATAAATTTGTCAGTTTTGTTTCGGATCTCGATACCGTCGGTGCTCGACTGGAGAGCACGCAGAATGCTTACAGGGATGCATACTCCAAGCTTGCGTCGGGCAAGGGTAATCTCGTCAGGCGTGCAGAAGATATGAAGGATCTCGGCGCGAAGGTGAGTAAATCTCTGCCGAAAAACCTGGTTGAAATGCCACAACGTGAGCTCCCCCTTACCCAAAATGTTGGGACAGGCAAACAAAGCACGCCTTCGTAATGAAGTTAGTTGTTCACAACGTGACCCGTTTGACATAAACCGGCGGTTTCAGGAAACTTTGAAGCCTTTCGGGGTTAAGTTCCGATATAACCTGCTGATTTATAACAAGAAATACTAATAACTTTATAAAGGTGCGTGACCTGGCCCGCTGGGGCGCGCCGTCACGGTAATTTTTACCCCCAGAGTTATCCACAGCCCAGACCGGCTACAGCGCGCGCTTTCTCTGGCCTCCAGGAAATGCAAGCCCTTCGACAGGTAAACCAGGGCGTGGATAACTGCTCAAGAAAAAATGCCAGGAGAAACTTGAATGAGTGAAGAGAACAACAATCGTTACTGGCGCGCAAACATCAACCTCATGTTGATGCTGCTTGCCATCTGGTTTGTGGTGTCGTTTGTGTGCGGCATCCTGATTGTCGATTACCTGGACCAGTTCCGTTTCTTTGGCTACAAGCTGGGTTTCTGGTTCTCCCAGCAGGGGTCGATTTACTTTTTCGTTGCCCTGATCTTTGTCTATGCCTGGCGTATGAACGCCATTGATAAGGCATACGGCGTCGAAGAAGAAGAAGGGGAGTAATCGGATGTCAGCACAAATCCTTACCTACCTTTTTGTTGGCGCAACCTTTGCACTATACATCGGCATTGCTATCTGGTCGCGCAGCGCTTCTACCAATGAGTTTTACGTGGCAGGTGGTCATGTACACCCGGTCGCTAATGGTGCGGCGACGGCGGCAGACTGGATGTCAGCAGCGTCTTTTTTGTCCATGGCCGGTATCATCGCGTTCGAAGGCGCTGACGGTGCCCGTTACCTCATGGGATGGACGGGTGGCTATGTGCTGCTCGCGTTGCTGCTTGCACCTTACCTGCGCAAGTTTGCCAAGTTCACCGTGCCCGACTTCGTGGGTGATCGTTACTATTCGCAAACTGCGCGCCTTGTTGCAGTCGTTTGCGTCATCTTTATCTCGTTTACCTATGTGGCTGGCCAGATGCGCGGCGTGGGCATTGTATTCAGCCGGTTCCTCGAGGTGGACATCAATGCCGGTGTCATGATTGGCATGGGTATCGTTTTTTTCTACGCGGTACTCGGTGGAATGAAAGGCATTACCTATACGCAGGTTGCGCAGTACTGTGTGCTGATCTTTGCCTACCTCGTCCCGGCGATTTATATCAGTCTCATCCTGACGGGGAACCCGCTGCCGATGCTGGGACTCGGTTCAACCATGGATGATGGTAGTGGTACCTATCTTCTCGACAAGCTGGACGGTCTAACCACCGAACTTGGAATGACTGCCTTTACCGAGGGCAGTAAATCCACCATCGATATGTTCTTTATTACCGCTGCACTGATGGCAGGCACCGCAGGGCTGCCGCATGTCATCGTGCGTTTCTTTACGGTGCCAAAGGTACGTGATGCGCGAATATCTGCTGGCTATGCGCTGGTGTTTATCGCGCTGCTTTATACCACTGCACCAGCAGTGGCAGCGTTTGCAAGAATCAACATCATCGAGCGTGTCGACGGCATGGTGTATACAGATGCACCCAGCTGGTTCACCAAGTGGGAAGACTCCGGCCTGATCGCCTGGAAAGACAAAAATGCAGACGGTGTTGTGCAATACCGCGGTGGTGCGGCTATGTCTCCGGCAGGCCCGCAGTTTACCGGTGACCGTGGCGATTTTGGTGAAAGGGCGGTGACCAACGAGGCAACGGTTAATGACAATGAGCTGTACATTGACCGCGATATTATTGTGCTGGCACACCCCGAGATCGCCGAGTTACCCAACTGGGTGATTGCGCTGGTGGCAGCCGGTGGGCTTGCCGCGGCGCTATCGACAGCGGCCGGACTACTGCTGGTGATATCAACCGCGGTCTCCCATGACCTGATGAAACGCACGTTCATGCCGCAGATATCGGAGAAGCAGGAACTGCTCTATGCGCGAATTGCCGCTGCCGTGGCTATCGGTATTGCCGGTCTGTTCGGGATATATCCGCCCGGCTTTGTGGCGCAGGTGGTGGCCTTTGCGTTTGGGCTTGCGGCCGCGAGTTTCTTCCCGGTTATCTTCCTTGGCATCTTTTCGCAGCGTATGAACAAGGAAGCAGCCATCGCGGGCATGATCACAGGCCTTACGTTTACCTTCGGATACATCGTGTTCTTCAAGTTCATCAGCCCGGAACTGAACAACGCTGATCACTGGTGGTTCGGTATTTCCCCTGAGGGTATTGGCACGCTTGGCATGATCTTCAACTTTATTGTGTCCCTGGTTGTCAGCCGGGTAACACCACCGCCGCCTGCCGAGATTCGTGACATGGTGATGAACATCCGTGTACCCCGTTGACCCTTTGAACGGTTGAAGTTTCAGGGGCTCAGTGTTTGTATAGCGCGCAACATTTAAAAGTGCTGCAAAGCGCCTGAAGGAGTGGCTCGCTGTGGATGCCGACGAACTGATAGCCCGCTATGAAGAAGAGGGCATATCCAGGGTAAAACTTGGCTTTACCGACATTGATGGAGTGATCAGGGGCAAGTACATCAGCCTCGATAAGTTCAAGGCCATCGCTGCCGGAACATCAGGTTTCTGTGATTGTGTATTGGGCTGGGATGTTGACGACCAGCTTTATGACAATGCCACGTTTACTGGCTGGCACACGGCTTTTCCTGACGCAACCTACCGCCTTGATCTTGCAACAGAGCGGCGCCTCACTGATGAAGGCAACCTGCCTTACTTCATCGCCGAGTTTGTCAGCGAGGGTGCCACGGAGCTTTGTCCGCGCAGCCTCCTGAAGCGTGTCATCGACGATGCCAGGTCACTGGGTTACTCGCCGCGACTGTCCTTTGAGTACGAGTTTTTTGTGTTCAAAGAAACACCGCAAAGCCTGCGCGATAAGAACTACACGGACCTGGTGCCACTGTCGCCTGGGAACTTCGGTTACTCCGTGCTCCGAACCATGACGCTGTCCGATCTCTTCAACGAGCTGATGGACTATTGCAACGCACATGATTTACCGCTGGAGGGGCTACATTGTGAAACCGGTCCTGGTGTCTGGGAGGCGGCCATCGCGGTTGATGATGCCCTGAACGCAGCGGACAAGGCGGTCTTGTTCAAAACTTTTGCCAAGGCGTTTTTCCAGAAAAGAGAGATGACGGCAACGTTCATGGCGAAGTGGTCAATGGACTATCCCGGCCAGAGTGGCCACTGCCACCAGTCGTTTGTCGACAGCAATGGCGAGAGCGTTTTTTATGATGCCGGGGCAGAGCACGGCATGAGTGAGGTCATGCAACACTATGTTGCCGGGCTGCAGTCCAATATGAAGGCGTTGCTGCCCATGACCTCGCCGACCATCAATTCCTACACTCGTCTTGTTAAAGGTGCCTGGGCCCCGACCGCGTCCACCTGGGGTGTTGAAAACCGTACTGCCGCGCTGCGCGTGATCCCTGGTAGTGCCAAGTCCCAGCGGGTTGAGTTCCGGGTGGGTTCCGCTGATGCAAATCCATACCTGGTTGCGGCTGCCAACATCGCCGCCGGATTGCACGGCATCAGGCAGTCATTGCCACTCGCCGAACCGGTGGCAGGTAACGCCTATGAAATTCAGGATGATCTCCCAGAGTCCCAGCAGTTGCCCGGCAACCTGCGCGACGCAACGCGAGGTTTTGTCGATTCAGCCGTTGCACGGCAGGCTTTTGGTGATGCGTTTGTGGACCATTTTGCCGCGAGCCGCGACTGGGAAGTGAGGGAGTACGAACGCCACGTGAACGACTGGCAGTTAAAAAGGTACTTCGAGATCATCTGATGCTGACCGTCGGTATCCTAAAAGCTGACAGTGTTCTTGAGCAGTTTCAGCCGGCACATGGTGACTACCCCGGCATGATCGAGGAAGTACTTCGGCTTGCTGCAGATTCACTGGAAGTCCCGGTGACCTTCAGGACTTACGATGTTGAACACGGTGAGTATCCCCGGGCCCTGGATGAATGTGATGGCTACGTCATCACCGGCAGCAAGAAGAGCGTCTACGATGATGAGCCATGGATTTTCAAACTCGGAGAGTTTGTCCAGGCGCTGCATGATGCAAAGAAGAAAACCGTAGGACTCTGCTTCGGGCACCAACTGATTGCCCACTTCCTGGGCGGCCTGACCGAAGGCGCTGAAGCGGGCTGGGGTGTTGGCATTCATGGCAGCAACATGGTTGCCGAAAAAGGCTATATGAACCCGGTCATGCAGGACTACAACCTGATTGTCTCGCATAAGGACCAGGTGAAAGTGTTGCCGGAAGGCGCTGAGCTACTCGCAACCAGTGACTTCTGCCCCAACAGTATGTTCCAGCTGGGTGATCACATGCTGGGCATACAGGGCCACCCTGAGTTCAGGCCGGAATACTCTGCGGATCTCATGAACATGCGCCGGGAGATCCTGGGTGAGGAGACCTATCAGCGTGGGGTTGCCTCGCTCGAAAACGAGCTCTCCAGGGTTGATGTCTCGCGCTGGATCATCCGGTTCATCCAGCAAGCCTGAGCTTGTCGAGTGAGCTATGCGGTAGTCGTCAGACTGCACTCCGGCATCCAGCTGATTCCGAATCAGTGTTTATATAAAAAGCGTTTTCTGCCGCTATAATCCCGCCCTTTTTACCTTCAATTAGGGGCAGGTAACTTATGAGCTGGCAAACCAGGTTCCAGCAGCTGATCACGAACAAGCTGTTTGAAACGTTCATCATCATCGTCATCATGACCTCGGCGCTGACCGTGGGTGCGAAGACCTACAACATCTCTCCACTGATGATGTCGATTATTGAGATTGCTGATCTTGTCATCACCGGCATCTTTGTCATTGAGATATCGATTCGATTTGCGGCTACACATCCGCACAGGAATTTCTTCAAAAGCGGCTGGAACATTTTTGATACGTTGATTGTTGTGGTCAGTCTGATACCGATCGACAACTCCGACATGGCACTGGTTGCCCGCCTGGTGAGGGTATTCAGGGTACTCAGGATGATCAGCATCATTCCTGAACTGAGGGTGCTGTTGAACTCGCTCCTGAAAGCGCTGCCACGGCTCGGTTATGTGGTCGCGCTGATGTTCATCATTTTCTATATCTACGCGGCGGTAGGCTCTCTCATCTTTGAAAAGATCAACCCGGTGCTCTGGGGAGATATCAGTATTGCCATGCTGACGTTGTTCCGGGTGATGACCTTCGAAGACTGGACCGACGTGATGTACGAAACCATGGTGGTCTACCCCATGAGCTGGACGTTCTACATTTCGTTTATCTTTCTGACAGCCTTCGCGTTCTTAAACATGGTGATCGGTATCGTGGTGAACGTGCTCGAAGAAGAGCACCGCAAGGAATTGGAGGACGACCCGGATACGGTCACGATGGTTGATCTGCAGAATGAGATCAGGGAACTGAAGGCGCTCATCGAGGCTCAAGCTCAGAACAGCAGCAGACCGACAGGGTGAGCTAGCTAGCTAAACCCGATCTATCTGGGCCACAGCCAGGCGGCGTCCCTGACCCCTGACGAGTCGCCATGTTGTGCCCGGACAAGTTTTGTATCGACGAACTCTGAGAAGACGCACTTTCCCCATCTTGCCGGTATCTCGGTATAGAGAGCGTCGATGTTGGAGAGGCCGCCACCAAGCACGATGACATCGGGATCGATGATATTGATTACGCCTGAAAGCGCGAGGGTAACAAGCTCAATATGTGTGTCGAGGACATCTCTTGCCGCATCATCACCTGCTGCGCAAGCCGCTACGATTTCCCGGGCCTCCAGCCTGCGCCCTGTTGCTTCAAGGTAGCTCTTCTCGAGCGCTGGCCCTGAGCACCAGGTCTCAACACAGTTACGGAGACCGCAAAAACAGTCTCGAGGTTCGAAGTCCACATCCTTTTGTAGCGCGGAGAGGTCGAGCGCATTGTGTCCCCATTCACCAGAGATGCCGTTAATGCCTGCAAGCAGGTTACCTGCGTGACAGATACCACCGCCGACACCGGTGCCGAGAATCACCCCGAATACCAGGTGATGGCCACTGGCGGCGCCATCCATTGCCTCTGATAAGGTGAAACAATCCGCGTCGTTGGCAACCCTGACGTCACGATGAAGGTGTGCGCTAAGGTCCTCACGGATCGGCTTGTCGTTCAGGCAGGTGCTGTTTGAACCCCTCAGCAGGCCCGAAACGCGTGAAATGGAACCGGGTGTACCGATCCCGAGAGGGATACTTCGATCGGGGGCAAGTTGGTCGGCCAGGTCACGTACGGCATCGAGTGTAGCTTCGTAGTCGTCACGAGGTGTGTCGACACGATGTCGATTGGTGATTTCACCCTGTGTAGAAATGGTGACCCCTTCAATCTTGGTGCCACCGAGGTCTATACCCAGTCGCAAAGTGCCGCTCCGATAAAACGGTCACTATATCAGGATCGGGCCACCCCCATTTAAATGCGTGGGTCCTCGTCCAGGATCAGGTAGGCAAGGCCGTACGCAATCAGCGTGACCTGCGGAATGAGCACGAGGGCAGCAAGTGCAGCCATGCGAACATAAAACCGGGGGATGTCCATGTAGTTGGCAACGCCTGCGCAGACGCCACCAAGTTTCTTGTGGTACGGATCCCGGTAAATCTCTTTTTCTTCCGAGAACACATCTCTCATGTCTGTTCTTCCCTTCTGTTAAATGATTGTGCTAACTGATGCTTTGGTTAGTGGTAGCGAATGAGCCTGGTCAGGTTGCTGCTGCTGACCGTTTCTGCGGAACTGCAGAATGCTTCCAGTGCTTTGGGCGTTGAGGCGACATGTGGTTCACCTGTCATTTGCGCTTCGGCAAAAATACCGAAGGAAACCACGAACAGTGTCAGCACGCCCATGGACAACCAGTTCGCGTTTGGCCTGTAACTTGTGATGGCCCTTTTCATTTGTTTCTCCTCGTAATGGCTCACGGTGTATCACTTGTTACTGTTAATCCACGAATCGTGCCAACATTTACTCATCTTTAACTTATTGATTTATATGCATATTTTTCTCTGGCTAGGCGCGGTTGTCGGCGATGGATAGTCGAATTACCACTTAATTGGTGAAATTCATCACTACGGGCCCGAGTGGACAAACGCCGGTGGTCAGCGCGGGTTATACTCCGCAGATTCAAACGACCTTAAGTCACAAACTCAGTAAAAGAAGTACGGGAAGCGATATGAACGGAGCCGAAAGTCTACTGGAAACACTCACCAACAATGGTGTTGAGGTGTGTTTTACCAACCCTGGCACATCGGAGATGCACATGGTTGCGGCGATAGGGAGAACGGGGGGTATGCGATCCATTCTCAGCCTGTTTGAAGGTGTATGCACCGGGGCTGCTGACGGCTATGGACGCATGGCCGGTAAACCCGCCTGCACGCTGCTTCATCTCGGTCCTGGGCTGTCGAACGGTTCGGCCAATCTGCATAACGCCCGCAAGGCAAACTCACCCGTGATTAACCTGATCGGTGATCACGCTACCTATCACAAGAAATACGATGCACCGCTCACGTCAGACATCATCGGTTTGTCCGGGCCGGTGTCGCATTGGGTACGCAGTGTCGAAACGGCAGCCGCGTTACCTTCGGATGCTGCCGATGCGGTTGTTGCCGCTAATGTAAAACCAGGGCAAATCGCCACGTTGATCGTACCGGCAGACTGCGCCTGGGATGAATCTGTTGATCCGGTGCCCGCACGTGAACTGCCAGGGGTGCCAACGGCGGCGGATGCGGCGGTTGAAGAGGCCGCCGCGTTACTCGGTAACGGCAAGACCACGGTAATCCTGATGTCGAATATGGCATTAACCGAACGGGCACTCGAACTTGCCGACCAGGTATCACAGAAATCAGGTGCAAGGCTTTACTGCGATACGTTTACAACACGTCTCGCACGTGGTGAAGGTCGACCCAGGATTGAAAAGCTCGGTTACTTTGCCGAACAGGCAACCGAACAGATCAAGGATGCAGAGCAGCTGATCACCGTTGGCACCAAGGCGCCGGTTGGGTTTTTTGCCTACCCGGGCAAGGTCAGCGAGTTTTATCCGGAAGGCTGTGAGATTCACAGCCTCGCCGCGGTTGAAGAAGACGCAGAGGACGCACTGGCAAGACTGGTCGAGGCACTGGGTGCAGGTGATCTTGAACCCCGCCGCATGCCGCTCAATAAGCCAGGACTTGCCACCGGTGATCTGTCCCCGGAATCTGTCGCCCGCGCGGTAACCGAATACCTGCCAACCGATGCCATTGTTGTTGATGAAGGCGCAACCGCAGGTTTTCTCAGCTATCCATTCAGTGAAGGCGCGGAGCCCCATGACTGGTTGTCATTAACCGGTGGTTCTATTGGTTACGGTCTGCCAACTGCGATTGGCGCTGCGGTCGCCTGTCCGGATCGCAAGGTTGTCTGCCTGCATGGTGACGGTGGCGCGATGTACACGATTCAGTCGCTGTGGACGATGGCCCGCGAAAATCTGGATATCTGCATCGTGATCTTTGCAAACCGCAAGTACCAGATCCTTCAGGTTGAACTGGCCCGTGTCGGGGCGCAGTCCATGAACAAGAAGACACTCGATATGCTCGATATCTCAAATCCGGACCTGGACTTTGTGAAGATGTCCGAGGGTATGGGTGTTGCTGCGACGCGCGCGACCACCGCCGACGAATTCAACGAACAGATCGCGGAAGCCATGTCTGCAAATGGACCTCGCCTGATCGAAGCGGTGCTTGACGTCGACACCAGTGGTCTTGGCTAGGCTAAGCCCATGGCATCGTTAGACAAGCGCTATACCCTGTCACCGGAGGCCATTTGCCAGGAGGTGAATGGTGAAATGGTGGTGCTGGACCTGAAGCGGGAAGAGTACTTCAGCCTCAATGAGGTTGGCACCAGGGTGTGGCAGTTGCTGGAGACAGACGCCAGTCTGCAACATGCTCACGCGCAGTTGTGTGAAGAATACGATGTCTCGCCGGATGAACTCGAAGGTGATCTGCTGGCGCTGGCGGGTGATCTCGAAGAAGCTGGATTGATCCTAGCCGCTGAATGAGGGCCGAATGAGAAAAGCACCGGTTGATATCGGATTGTTTACGGCGGCGTACATTGCGCTGCCGTTTGTTTCATTCCTTCTAAAACACAAAGGCCTGAAAAAAACAGAGCGCTTTTTGTCCCGCCGTGTTGTCAGTGATTCCGGCAGATCAGATGATTTTGTTGATCGTGCAGCGCTGTCTGTTTCCCGCGCCGCCGCATATGGTCCCTGTCGCCGTAAATGCCTCGAACAGGCATTCACGCTCTGGTGGATGCTGGCCTTTCTTGGCGTAGACAGCCGCATACGACTTGGTATTTACAAAGCCGGTGAGCAATTCGAAGCCCACGCATGGGTCGAATGCCGTGATCGGATTGTTATAGGTGATGAAGGTGTGGACCGATTTGAACCACTACTCGATGTGACGTTGGAGCGCAGTCCTAAATGAGCTACGCCATTCCGGCTGAGCAGGGGTCGATGGTGATGGATCACCATCGGAATGGATTCTATTTCAGGGCCCTCAAAGAGGTGATCACGCCTGATTCGGTGGTGATGGACCTCGGCGCAGGTGTCGGTACGCTTGGTCTTATCGCAGCCTCGCTTGGCGCAAAGCAGGTTTACCTGGTAGAACCGGCAACCGACCTTGCCGTGGCCGAACAGGTGGCTCGTGCGAACAACCTGGCAGACCGGATCACCTGCATACCTGCTGCAATCGAAACAGCTGAGATCGATGAACCCGTCGACGTGCTGCTGTCGGTGTTCACAGGTAACTTCCTTGTTGAAGAGGACCTGCTACCGTCACTTTTCCTTGCTCGTGATCGTTTCCTGAAACCGGGTGGCACAATGATCCCGTTTGCAGGTCGCTCGATGGTGCAATTGGTTGAGGCGCCCGAACCCTACCGGGAACAGGTAGGCCGATGGTCCGATGATGTCTGCGGTGTTTCGTTTGAATCGATAAGGCGCTACGCGCTGAACGAACTTTTTTATGGTGATCTTGGTCGCGACCGGGCTCAAAGGCTTGGCGATGCACAGGTACTGATGAACCTCGACTTCAGGCAGGCACTTAGCGCAGACTGTGATGCAACCGTAGAGCTCACCGTATCATCGGCAGGAACCTGCCATGGCATTGCCGGGTGGTTTGATATGTCGGGCGGCAGTGAAACGTTGTCGACATCTCCCTACAGCGAGCAGACCCACTGGTCCCAGGTGTTGATTCCGCTGCCTGAGCCACTGCAGGTTGCACCAGGTGATGTCTTCAGCGTCAGGGTTGTCAGACCAGCGTTCGGCACCTGGAGCTGGGTTATCGAAACCGGTGACAAAAGGTTTACGGGTTCCACCGCATTTCGCCAGCCGGTTTCACCGGCGTTTCTTTCCCGGCATGCAGGCGGGGCAACGCCAACACTCAATCCGCGTGGTGAGGCAGCCAAACTCGTACTGACGCTCATGGATGGAAACACGTCCAACGAGCAGATCAACGCGGCGATTGGACGGGCTTTCCCAGCGCTGTTCAGTTCACCAGCCGCAGTTGCGCAGTTTGTGAGCAGTGTCACTGGTGGGTATGTTGAATAGACATGTATTACCGGATTTTTGATGAGGTGCTGGCATCCGATGTGCTGCTGCCTCAACTGGATGAGTTGAGCGGCACACCCACTGCCACAATCCATCTGAACGAGGGTTCAGCAAGCGACCCGGAGGATGCTTTGGCACTGGTGCATGAATGGGATGGGCTGGCGTCATATCGAACACCGTCTGGTTACCTGCTTGATTTTGAAGAAGGGCTCCGTGCAGACCTACAACCATCGAAAGGCAAGATTGTCTGCGAAAAGGCACAAGACCTGGACGAGGTTCGATTTCAGCACCTGATCAGCGACCAGGTGATTCCACGACTGATTGGCCATCTTGGTGGTCTGGTTCTACATGCAGCGGCGGTGAGCCTGCAAGGTGAAGTGCTGGTCCTGGTTGGAGAAAGCGGTGTTGGGAAATCAACGCTGTCGAGCTGGCTGGTGGTGGAGAAGTCCGCCTCGCTGATCGGTGATGACGCAATCAGGATCGTCACGTCTGGTGACAGATTTAACGTATTCGGTTCCTATCCAGGTCTCCGGGTTTGTGAGGATTCTTATGAGTGGATTGCTGCTGGCAGGCAAGGGCAACACCAGCCTCCTGTAGTCGCAGCAGACAAGTACAAAGTTAAACCGATGCATATCGCA
The DNA here is from genome assembly GCA_963921285.3 of Pseudomonadales bacterium. Lineage (GTDB taxonomy): Bacteria > Pseudomonadota > Gammaproteobacteria > Pseudomonadales > Azotimanducaceae > UBA9659. The sequence continues at coordinate 674,751 of CAWUFD020000015.1, read as the reverse complement.
ACGGACGGTGAGCTCAGCAGGATGTGTATTCTCGAGCAGGCTGCCACGACCGAGACCGTTAACATTGGGGCAAGTGACGTGGTTAACGTACTCTCACAGGTGTTTGTGCTGGACCCCGGAGATACCGAGGGTGCCCAGCGCCGCATGGAAGTCGTGGATGCAATGTCACGCCAGGGCCTGTTGCTTGGCGTAAAAGTCGAACATGACTATGCGAGGATACCTGATCTCATGCAGGCGATAGGCGTGTAACTCGCCACCCGACATGGACGACCTGACCCTGGTAATGCATCGACGTGGTGGTTCTCCCGCCGGGTATGCTCGCCAGATCAAAATTGACCAGTCACAGCGCCATCCCGCGTTAGCCATTCGCGAGCTTTTCAGTCGAGGACCGGTTTCCCTGGCGCTCTGTGGCGGTGTGGCTGATGACGTTGTGCTCACAGGAGATCTCAGGCTCGACAACCAGGATGAACTGAAGCGCCTGTTACAAGTGGATGGGAGACTTTCTGACGCGGATCTCGTTGCGCACGCCTACCGGAGGTGGGGCAGGCAGTTTGTCCGGTACCTTGAGGGAGATTTTGCGCTGGCGCTCTGGGATGCGAAGACGCAGCGTGTTGTGCTTGCGCGAGATTTCATTGGCGTTAAACCCCTTTATTTCTTCCTGGATGAAACCCTGCTTGCCGTTGCGTCAAATGCTAACGCGCTGGCTGGCGCCATTCCGTGCACGGTAAATGAGGCACGTATCGTTGATTACAGAGTCGATTACCTTGAGTCGGTAGATGCACGCTGCACGTTCTTCAATGAGGTGACGAGGCTGCCGGCTGCGACTGTGATGGAAATCGATGCGCGCGCTGTCACAGAAAACGCTGTTACAGAAGACGCTGTCATAGAAGACACTGTCACAGTAGAGACGTACTGGAATCCGCAGGAGATCACCAGAGTTAACCTCTCCTCTGATCTCGCCTATGAAGAGACTTTTCGCGAGTTGTTTGTACGTGCGGTAACACTGCGCCACGAAGAAAATGTTAGCGGCATTATGCTGAGCGGCGGCATTGACTCCGCTGCCGTAACAGGCGCAGCCTGCAGCACGGGTGCGACTGTGCACAGTTTCAGCGGCGTGATTGATCCCGCCGAGGGTTGCCCTGACTCCATGCAGGTGAGAAAACTTTCGGATCTTAATGGTCTGGTTCAGCACAACTTCACACCCGCGATGCTGTGTGAGGGGTCGGCTGAGCTTGAGGGGGTGCTGATATCCCCGGAAGAACCGTTTGATGTAAACATGTTGCAGTCCGCCTGTCTTTACGAGGCTGCATCGCAACGTGGTTTTACCGTTGTACTTGACGGCCTCGACGGGGAAACGCCTCACTGCCTGCCGTCAAACTATCCAGGATGGCTTGCTGACCGTTACGGCTTCTGGTCAGGCCTTCGTGAAACGCGCCTTATGTGGGAGCGATGGTATGAACGTGAAGAGAATCTGGCAGCGATGATCCTGTCCTATCTTCGTGGCAGGTATACACCGGCGTGGTTACGCAGGTTTAAGCGCGGGGTTGTCGGTCCGCCCGCAAGGCGGGAGGTAAGGGCACTGTGTAAACAGTATGGTTTATCCAGCTCGCTGACCGACCGGATATGCCTGGAAGAGAGGATTGCGAGCAGTCACGCGTGGTATGAACCAGCGGCTGGAGACTTTCTCCAAAGATGCGCCTATATGCGCAATCCTGCAGTGACCGTGGCGCTCGAACGTTACGACAGAATCGCGCGCCGGTTTGGTATCGAGGCCAGACACCCGCTGCTTGACCGCAAACTCGTCGAGTTCACACTTGCGGTTCCGTTTGAACAGCTTGGTCGACACGGCTATTCGAAGTACCTGTTACGGCGGTCAGTGACTCCTTTCCTGCCAGAGGAAACCTGCTGGCAAACCAGTGCAGGTGATAACGGACACGAATTTGTTTTTGCCTGGGTCAGAGCACATCGCGAAATGATTGCCGTGCAACTGGAAGGAAACCAAGATCTCCTGGCGCGCTATGGTTTCAATGTCCACGAGGCTACCGATGATCTGGAAGAATTCTGGTATGCCACCTGTCTGGCCAACTGGTATCGCGGTATGCCGGATAGCATTACTCCGCTAGAATAATCGAGAAGATGGCCCACGCAGCGTCTCATGAATCACGATTCTTCCGATAAGAAGAAAGCTTCAAAGAAAAGCTATCAACCACCTGCGCTCACCAGGCATGGCAATGTAGGTCAGCTAACCACTGCCGGCAGCAATATGGGAATGGAAATGATCAGCATGGGAATGGTCATGATGGCAATGCGCATGCCCTGATAATGTCTGTTTCTACAGCATTTCCCCTGGATCTAGAAATACTCCAGAACAACCCCCAGGCAGCCCGACATCACGGTCTGCAGGCCCTGCTCGGTTTGCAGGATGATTGCCGTGAACTGGCTGCGCGTGAGTTACTTGTTTGCAAAGAGGTCGAGCGGGTCTTTGCTGGATTCGAGAGCCAGGGTATTGACGCCCTGGTATTCAAAGGCGGGGCACTCGCATACCAGGTGTACAAATAAGCGTGGCATCGACCTCGTACCGACACCGACATATTTATTCGTGCAGCAGACCGCGAGGATATCGAGAAACTGCTGCAGCAGTTGGGTTACGAGCCGCTGTTGACGATGCCGGGTGGCAGTATTGTTGGTGAACGGGCCTTTGTCCTCGAGGATGCCTTTGGCGTGATCCATAATCTTGATGTGCACTGGCAGTTCAACAACTCTCCAGCGTTGCAGGTTTTTGAGTTTGATGAGCTGATGGAGCGATCTCTGCCCCTGGAACACGGGCTTTCGAAAGTTCGTGTGCCGTGCCTTGAAGACGCCCTGCTGATCGCAGCTGTGCATCGGGCTGCACACTATCATGATGTACTTTTCGTCGATGACAGTGGTGAGGTGATTCCCGAGTCGGATCGACTCATCTGGCTTTATGACATTCACCTGCTTGCTGGTCAGCTGGATGCGGAAAGTTGGCACTCGCTGCTGAAGCGCGCTATCGGCAAGAAGGTTGCCAGTCTTGTGGCTGATGGCCTTGCCAAATCCCATGAGGCTTTTCGAACGACTGTCCCACCGGAGGTCCTCACGGCGTTGCACAAGGCGAAAGACCAGATCGATCCGGCTTCGCTCCAGTCCAGTCGCTTGTCATCGGACCTGGCTGGCATGCTGGCCATCGAAGGTCTGTCCGGTAAGCTGCGATGGCTTGGTCAGCACCTCTTTCCGCCCGTTAGTTATCTCAAAGCGCGTTATGGTGTGTCCGGTCCGCGGGTGTATCTCTACTATTTCTACAGACTTGCCGCTGGCTTTTATAAACGCCTGGTCACTTGACCAGGGCTGCCTCGTAGTCCTTCACGATCGGTTCAATTTCCGCAACGTCAAGGAAGGCAGGCCAGTTGCCTGGAGATACCAGCTCACTTGTGAGCGCAGGTGTGAAATGGAAGAAGATCAGGTAGCAGGCGAACTGGGGATCGTCCGGTGCGGGCTCCCTGTAGTGCCACTGGCTGCTGCCTGAAAACAGCAGGCCATCGCCGGGCGCCGCAGCATATCTCTCATACTGCCGCCCGGTTTTGATGACATCCTGCCAGTTGTCGCCGGGGTCAAAATCGACAGCTGGCCAATCTTCAACACCTGATATGTGTATAGGCCAGTCATCTGTCACGTGAAGCGGCACGTCCAATGTCCATTTTGCGTGAGGGTCATCCATGTGCGGTTCACAGACACCGCGACGATTGTAGAGAGAAAGAAAGTTATAGGAAGCAACAACTCGCTCACCACAGGCTTCACTTACCCTTTCGCAGAGTGATTCCTGGAGCTCAGTGAAGAAAGGGTGATCATGCAGGATCAGCCTGCCGAACCGTGCCAGTTCATGTCTTTCCCAGTCACCAATATGCATTTCCTTGATGATCAGTTTGGCCTCATCAACTTGTGCATCGCTGAGCGCTGCGGTGATCAGGGAGGTGGAAAAGCCGGGATCGGTCCTGAGTGGGGCCAGGGCGAAAATGAAATCGTCGAGTTTGTCCGGGTACTTCACTTTCAGGAGGTCGCAGACTTCCAGGTAGGCGAGGTGCCAGGCGGAGTCGTACCAGGGGAACTTCATGGATGAGTAATGGAGTGGTGCCCCGCCCGAAGGCGGGGCGAGAGAGGTTATGACGAGGACGTAGGTACTTCGTTAAACGGAATACCCTTGTCGACACGCACATCCTGCGGCATGCCTAATACACGTTCGGCAATGATGTTGGCCATGATCTCATCCGTACCACCGGCAATCCGGAAGCCTGGAGAGCCCATGTAGGCTGCCTGGAACATGCCTGCTGCTTCAGACATTTCAGCATCCCAGATGGCACCGCTCGCTTCCATGAGGTCCATCGCAAAGGAAGCCATATCCTGCTGCTTGGGTGCACCGACCAGCTTACCGATAGAGTTTTCAGGACCGGGCGTCTCACCCTTGGAAAGGGCGGTCATGGATCGATAGCCGGTGTACTTGAGACCGGATTCCTGAACGTACCAGTCAGCCAGCTTGGCGCGAACACCGCCGTCTTCGATGGCCTTCTTGCCGTTTAATTCAACGCGGGAGGCGAGATCGAAAACAGACTTGAAGTTAACGCCACCACCACCGCCACCGATGGAAGCACGCTCGTTCATCAGTGTGGTCAGTGCTACCTGCCAGCCCTGGCCAACTGCACCCAGTCGCTGTGCATCTGGTACACGTACGTCAGTGAAATAAACCTCGTTGAAGTTTGCGCCACCGGAGATCTGTTTAATCGGCTTAACTTCAATGCCTGGCGATTTCATATCGAGGAAGAAGTAGGTCAGGCCCTGGTGTTTCGGCACGTTCGGGTCGGTACGCAGGACGATGACGCCCCAGTCCGAGTAGTGCGCGCCTGACGTCCAGATTTTCTGGCCGTTGATGATCCAGTCATCGCCGTCGCGCTCGGCTCTTGTGCGCAGTGCTGCAAGGTCAGAACCACCGGCGGGTTCACTGAACAACTGGCACCAGACCTTTTCGCCACTCGCCAGCAGCGGCAGGTGTTCCTTGTTTTGCTCTTCGGTTGCCCAGGCCATCATTGTCGGGGCGCACATGCCGTGGCCAATCGCGAAGATGCTGTCCGGGGTATTGAACTTGGATTCCTCCTGGCCCCAGATCACGTTCTCGATGGCGCTTGCGCCACGACCACCGTGTTCTTTTGGCCAGCGGATGCAGGCCCAGCCTGCGTCGTATTTCTTCTTCTGCCAGAGCTTTGCCCGGCCAATGTAATCGAGGCCTTCAAGCTCAGCGTCGGTTGGTACATTGGCTTCGAGCCATGCGTGTGCTTCTGCACGGAATTCTGCTTCTGCAGCGGTATCTTTAAAGTCCATGATTTATCTCCTCAGGCTGCACGTGATTTTTCGATGGCTGAAATCAGCTTGTCCTGCCATGCGGCTTCACCACCGATGGTGGTCGCCAGCAGCTTCGAACGCCGGTAAGGGAACTGGCAGTCAAACTCCCAGGTAAAACCCATACCACCGTGGGTCTGGATATTCTCTTTTGATGCGTAGTAATAAGCCTGGATCGCAGACACCCGTGCGGTTGCGGCCGCGATAGGCAGTTCATCTGAATCCGTGGAAAGTGCCCAGGCGCCGTAGTAACAGTTTGAACGCGCAAGGGTGTTTTTCACGTAGGCGTGGGCAAGCTTGTGCTTGATTGCCTGGTAGGTCGCAATCGGGCGACCAAAGGCGAAACGCCCCATGGCGTACTCTTTTGCCATATTTAGCGCAGTCTCCGAGCCGCCAACCTGCTCCCATGCGTAAAGTACCGCCGCACGGTTATAAACACTCTCCAGCAAGGCCCAGCCTGCACCGTCTGCCCCGAGGGGTTCTGCGTCGGCACCGTTAAAGGTGATGCTGGCATGTGATCGACTTGGGTCGATGGTTGATACCTGCGTGCGCGAAACGGCGTCTTGTGACAGGTCAACGATGTAGGCAGATGCACCGTCACCCGCAGCAGATTTTGCGATCACAACGGCAAAGTCTGCAATATCGCCATCAGCAACCGGGACCTTGGTGCCGTTTAACTTGCCACCCTCGGCAGCTGTGGTGAGATTTGCAGGGCTTGCCTGGCCGGCGGCTTCAACCACGGCAAAACAGCCGATAGCGCTGCCATTCGCGAGTTTGGGTAACCACGCCTGTTTCTGCTCTTCCGAGCCTGCCTGCAGGATCGCCTCTGTCGCGAGGTAAACGGAGGATGAAAAAGGAATAGGTGAGACGGCGCGACCAATTTCTTCTGCAATGACGCAGAGTTCAAGGTAGGTCAGGCCAAGGCCTTCATATGCCTCGGGGATGACCGTTGCTGTCCAGCCCATCTCGGCGACTTTGCCCCACAGGCCCTCATCGTACGACTCATCGCCGTCGAGAACCCTGCGGACCACGGCGAGCGAACTGTTGTCGGCGAGAAAGCCCTGGGCCTGCTCCCTCAACAGGTTCTGCTCATCGGAAAATTCAAAATTCATGCATGTTGCTCCTGCGGTTAACGTTGTAATGCTATGCGGGTATCCGGACCGGCAGGTCGGTTATCCCGTGAATAAAACTGGATCGAAGGTAACGCGGGTCGCCCACTACCTCAATCCGATCAAATCGCTTGAGAATCTCTTCCCAGATGATATTCAGTTGCATCTCCCCGAGACGATTACCAACACAGCGATGAATGCCATAACCGAATGACAGGTGTTGGCGGGGGTTGGCCCGATCGATGATGAACTGGTTGGCGTTTTCGATGGCGCTCTCGTCCCGGTTACCCGAGATGTACCACATTACCACCTTGTCACCGGGCTGGATCTCCTTGTCGCCCATCTGCACTTTGGTCATGGCAGTCCGGCACATGTGGGCAACCGGACTCTGCCAGCGGATGATCTCCGGGACCATCTTTGGGATCAGTGCCGGGTTCGCCCTCAGCTTGTTGTACTCGTCGCCATTCTGATTGAGAGCAAGCACGCCGCCTGAGATTGAATTCCTGGTGGTGTCGTTGCCGCCAACGATCAACAACAGCATGTTGCCTAGAAACTCATTGGGTGGCATATCTTTGGTGGATTCACCGTGTACCAGTGATGAAATCAGGTCGCCACCCGGTTCGGCGTCCTGCTGACGCGCTTTCCACACGCCATCAAAATACTCAAAGCACTTCCACAGTTCCTTTAATGCGTCTTCGGGTGTCTCAAAATACTCAGGGTCACCGATACGCTCAACGGTATCTGACCAGTGGATCAGCTTGTGACGATCCTCCTGGGGTACGCCAAAAATGGTGGCCAGCATCTGGCCGGTCAATTCAACCGATACTTCGCGCACCCAGTTGAACTCTTCGTTGCGGGGCAGATTATCGAGAATGGTGCCCGCACGTTCCCTGATCAGCCCCTTGAGTTCCTGCAGTCGGTTAGGGGTAAACGAAGGCGCGACCACTGCCCGTTGCTCGTCGTGTTTAGGCGGGTCCTCCATGATGAACATTGGCAGGTGGAACATGGCGTTTGCCTGCTCCTCCGGGTCCCTTGGTCGACCGCCGAGCCGGATGCCCCCATTGTTGATATCGGAAGAGAATTCCTGGTGATGTGTGTCCACATACATGATGTCCTTGTACCCGCAGATGTTCCAATACGGGCCGAACATGCTGTCCTCGGTCAGGTGGACGGGGTCTTCTTTGCGCATTCTCTCAAAATAAGGCCAGAAGGCATCAGCCTCGAACAGGCTGGGGTGCGCTGGGTCCAGTTCTGAAAGATCCATGGACCAGGGATCGCGAGTCGGATCAATCGCCCACTTCTGCTGGGCTTCGCGGTTGTTTAATGGTTCGACATCAGTTTCAGACAAATGACTAACTTCCGGTTGTTACGAGGGACCTCAATACTATTAAAGCATCACGCGATTGGCCAGAAGATGCCCGGGTTTGAATTGACTGCCAAGGGGTGAGCAGGTAGCTTGTGACCCGCTTAAATTGCGATGGAGACACAGGTGAATTTTGACTTTTCCGATGAAGAAAAGCTAGTTCAGGACCAGGTCAGTCGGTTCCTGAACGACAACTGCGGCGCGGACGTTGCCCGGCAGGTGCTGGAAGGTGAGGCGCAGTATTCAGACAGCGTATATAAGGGACTGGCGGACATGGGTGTGCTGGGCAGTGCGATCCCTGCCGACCATGGCGGCGTTGAGATGGGATACCTGACCCTGTGTCTTTCAGCAAAGGAACTTGGTGCAAGGCTTGCACCGGTACCGGTTTCTTCAAGCATCTATCTCGCTGCGGAAGCGATCAGCCTGTTCGGGTCAGAAGCACAGAAGGAAGCCTGGTTGCCCCGGCTTGCTGGCGGACAGGTTATCGGCACACTCGCCGTGACTGAAGGCACCGAGGATACCGGTGAAGACAGCATCCAGGTGCAGGGTGGTGCGAACGGCATCAGCGGCACAAAGCTGGTGGTGCCTCACGGTCTCATCGCCAACGTCTTTGTTGTGCTTTGCCGGGACGCTGCAGGCGTATCGATGTATATCGCTGAAGCCGGCGACAGCGTCGAGGCAACCGCGGTTGAAACGGTGGATCCGACAATGGCTTCTGCGACGGTGGCTTTTAACGCCACGCCAGCAGAATTGCTTGGTGAAACGGGTAAAGGGTATGAACAACTCAATCGGCTGTACGATCGCGCAGCGGTGCTGGTTGCCTTTGAGCAGCTGGGCGGCGCGGAAAGTGCGCTCAACATGGCGGTTGAATATGCCAAGGAACGTTTTGCCTTCGGTCGGCCCATCGGTTCATTCCAGGCGCTCAAACACATGATGGCGGATATGTACGTGGCACTGAAGCTCGCGGAATCGAATTGTTACTACGCAGCGTGGGCGCTGCAGAATGACTCCGAGGATCTTTCCCTTGCTGCGGCGACCGCGCGGGTGTCTGCCACCCAGGCCTTCCAGCTGTGCTCACGGGACAATATCCAGGTGCACGGCGGTATGGGTTTCACCTGGGAGTTTGATTGCCATCTTTACTACCGGCGATCCAACTACCTGACACTGCTGCTGGGCGGGCTGACCGCCTGGGAAGACAAATTGGTTGATGCGCTGCCTGAAGCAGCGGCGTAAAGGAGGAATTTATGGATTTTTCAGACACTGCCGAAGAAGCTGCATTCCGCGAAGAGGTTCGCGGCTGGATTAATGACAATGCGCCCACCTACCTGTTTGACGCACTGTCCAATAGCGGGTTTGGCTCCACCAAAACCGGCGACTACGACCCGCTCGAAGAAGCAAAGAAGTGGCAGAAGAAAAAAGCCGACGCGGGCTGGGCCTGCATCCAGTGGCCAAAGGAATATGGTGGCCAGGGTGCAACCCCGATCCAGAGCGTTATCTGGAACCAGGAGGAGGGCGTTTACGGCAAGCTGAGCGGCTCGTTCATTATTGGCCAGGGCATGTGTGCCCCGACGATGATGGCGTACGCCAGTGAAGCGCAGAAAGAACGCTACCTGCCAAAACTCGCCAGCGGTGAAGAAGTCTGGTGTCAGCTCTTCTCGGAACCTCATGGGGGCTCTGACCTGGCCGGTCTCAGGACCCGGGCGGAGCGTGATGGTGACGACTGGGTAATCAACGGGCAGAAAATCTGGACATCAGGTGCCCACTACAGTGACTACGGCATCCTGATTACCCGTACAGACCCCGAGGTCGCCAAGCACCGCGGCCTCACCATGTTCTTCCTCGACATGAAAAGCGAAGGTGTCGATATACGCCCCATCAAGCAGGCGAACGGAGACAGCGGTTTTAACGAGGTCTACTTTGACAACGTACGCATTCCGGATGCACAGCGCCTGGGTGAAGTCGGTGAAGGCTGGAAGGTTTCCCTGACCACCCTGATGAATGAACGGATGGCGATTGGTGGCGGTATCGCAACAGGCTTCCCCGAAATCGCCGAGCTCGTCAGCGAGTTGAAGCTGAATACCGGCACTGCCATCAATAATCCGGCAGTACGTTCAAAACTGGCGGACTGGTATGCGAAGTCTGCGGGCCTGAAGAATACGGGAGCACGTGCGATTACCGCGCTGTCCAAGGGTGAGATACCCGGACCTGAAAACAGCATCGGCAAACTGGTTGCCGGGGGCATGATGCAGGATATCGCCAAGTTTGCTCTCGATCTGCAGGGCCTTGGCGGATCTATCAACGATCCTGATATCGCGGCAGGTTCAGCACGTCTGCAGGCCATGCTGATGCGATCACCAGCGGTACGTATTGAAGGTGGCACCGATCAGATCCTGCGCAACATCATCTCTGAGCGGGTACTTGGCCTGCCGGAGGACATGCGCGCGGATAAAGGTATCGCGTTTAACAAGATACCCACGGGTAACTGACCCGTATAATGCCCCTATTGATGGAATCCGCAGGGCGACGGCGCGTTAACAACCGCATGAGTCATGACCTTTATATCGTTACCGGTATGCACCGTACCGGTACCAGCCTTGTTGCGCATATGCTTGAGGTGTATGGCATCAGCCTGCCTGGTGAACTGGTTGAGGCTGCGCCAGACAACGAAAAAGGCTTTTTTGAAGATAAGGCCTTTGTAGCACTCAACGATGAGTTGCTGGATTTCATGGGCCTTAACTGGAGCAGTCTTTCTGGTTTTGGCCTGACAGAAGGGGATTTCAACTCGCCCCGATTTAACCACCTGAAAAGCAAGGCGTCGGCGCTGCTGGAAGAGCGCCATGCTGCTGGCGTCAGCTGGGCTTTCAAAGACCCCAGGGTGGCCAGGCTCTGGCCCTTCTGGGCGAAGCTGCTTGACAAACAGGGTATCAATACCCGGCTGGTGATCCCGTTTCGTGCGCCGGCAGAGGTGGTAGGTTCGCTTGCCAAGCGCAATGAGTTCAACTCACTGAAGTCCCAGTGCCTGTACTTTCAATACTATTATGAAATCATCTCGGCATCGGCCAGTCTGCCGACGCTGTTCCTCGACTATCACCGCGTCCTGGCGGAACCTCGTCAGGCGCTCCACGACCTTGCCGGATTCTTCGGCAACCCCATGCTGGATGAACAGGTGGTGGACAACTTTGCCGGTGAGTTTGTCAGTGATGATCTCCAGCACAACGCGTCCTACCAAGTAGACGAGGAGGTTGCAGCGACCGCTAACCTCTACCGTGTCCTGTCAGAACACGTGCAGCCCGATGGGATGACTGATGATTACTTTCGTGAGTCGTTTGGCAGGCTCGCCGAGGACATGGTTTCGGCTGCTTTTCTTCACCAGCTTGCGCGTGGTGCAGAACTGGATAACCGGCAGGAAGTAGAACGGCTCAACGCCCGGATCGCCACCGATGAAGAAGAAATCGGCAAATTCAGGGCGTACCAGGAGAGACTCGAAGCAAACCTTGCGGAACAGCGGCAATGGTCGGACAAGCTGACGAAAGATGTCACACAGCTGAAAGAAAGTGTTGAGGGTTTGCAGCCCTTTGTTGGCAAATATGAAAATGAGCGTCAGAAGGCAGTATTACTTGAGTCCGAGAGAACAAAACTCGCCGAAAACGTTGCATCACTGAGCAGCGATGTCAGCGCACTGCAGGACAATGTTGCCGGGCTCAATTCACAATTGCGCGAGACCTCTGACGAGCGCGATAGTGTTCGTGAAAAGTTTCAGCAGGCGCGGCAGGAACTTAAAGACGAAACCAATCGGCTCTGGGCTGTCATCGAAAAATATCGCATGGAAGGAGAGGCGCTCGCTGGCGATATTGAGCTGATCAAGAATTCAACCTCGTGGAAAGTGACCGCGCCGCTGCGCTGGGTGATCATCACCGTGCGTGAGGCGCCGCGGAATCTCTGGTTCGGTACCAGAAACGCGCTGAAACGACTGGTGATGCTGCTGCCAGAAGACTCCGTGTTGCGAAGGCGCATCTTTCACCTGATTGAGCGTATGCAGATGGCAATGCGCGGTGAGATTGATAATCGAGCTATCCGCGAATCGCATCGTGACATCATTGCCGGCCGGCAACAGGTGATCGGTGCCAAGCCTGCGCTGGAGGAAAATGCCTTGCCGCGGCTGCATCTTTCCGTCGTGACGTATAACTCATCGCAATGGATTGATGGTTTTGTCTCGAGCCTGGCATCACAGGATTATCCGCTGTCACTTATATCCATCGCTTTTGTAGATAACGGCTCGTCCGACGATACAGCCACCCGCCTTGAAGAGGCGATTGAAAAGTTGCCCGGCCTTGCGTCAGCGCAGGTAATACACTCGGAGAATGTCGGCTTTGGGCGCGGCCATAACCAGGGGGTGGCAGCCTCAGATACCGAACTTGTCCTCGTCACCAATATTGACCTAGAGTTTCGCCCGGATGCGCTTGTCAGGGCCGTATCCTTTGCTGTGCAGGACGACGACAACGTCGCCTGCTGGGAGTTACGCCAGGCACCTTTTGAGCATCCCAAGTTTTATGATCCGGTCACGCTCCAGGCAAGCTGGTGCGCGCATGCTGCCGTGCTGATGCGCCGTACTGCGTTTGAATCCGTCGGGGGCTATGAGCCCCGAATCTTCATGTACGGCGAAGATGTTGAGCTTTCCTACCGGTTCAGGACCGCCGGCCTCAAGCTGCGGTATCTGCCGTTTGCTGTTGTAAACCACTACACCTACGAAGAAGCAGGTGAAGTAAAACCGCTGCAGTTCCAGGGCAGTACGCTTGCCAATGCCTATCTCAGGTTGCGTTACGGTTCCTGGGTGGACGCCGCTGCCGTACTGCCGATGTACGTGAAGCTGATCGCCGCAGATACCGGTGTGCCGGACAGCAAGGAGATGATGCAGGGCAACGCAAGAAAGGTGCTTGGAAACGCCTCCTATTTCCTCCGGCAGCGAAGACGCGGTCCGGCATTACCCTTCAGGGGCTGGGACTATGATATTGCCCGCGAAGGCGCGTTCTACGAAGGCCCGGCTCTGCCGGACAATGACCTGCCGGTGGTGTCAGTGGTAACGCGGACTTATCGTGGCCGGGCGGCGCTCCTGCGTGAGTGTATCCAGTCGGTTGCCCACCAGAGTTATCCGAATATTGAGCATGTCATTGTTGAGGATGGCGGGGATACGCTGCGAACCGAAGTTGATGCAATGAAGGCAAGGTATCCTGCAGCCAACATCCGCTACTTTCCGCTCGAGAAACTTGGACGTTGCCATGCTGGTAACGCCGGTCTTGAACGGACCAGCGGCGATTACCTGGTATTCCTTGATGATGACGACCTGTTTTTCGGCGATCACCTGGAAACGCTGATGGCGGAGCTCCTGGCCAATGAGTCGCTGGTAGCTGCCTATGCACTGGCCTGGGAAGTGGAAACCGATTTTCTTGATGATGGCGGTTATGAGGAACTCACCCATGGGATTCCGCATGTGCTGAGGCAACCGTTTGATCGTGAAGTGCTGGCGCATCACAACTACATTCCAATCCAGTCCATCGTCTTCAAGCGTGAGTTGTTTGAAGCCCAGGGTGGCTTTGATCCGGAGCTGGATAATCTTGAAGACTGGAACCTCTGGATTCGTTATGCCTCCATGGGTGACTTCAAGTTCATTCGCAAGACGACATCGATGTACCGGACCCCCTGGGACCTTGACGAAAAGGAAAGACGCCAGCGCATACTGGATGCGTATCTGCCAAGTGCGCGAGAGAAAAATGAGGCGTTCCTCGCGAGTCTTGATGAGGATGACAGCACGGTAAGTGGCGAGGAAGTCGCTTGAACAAGTTCTCGTCGCTGCTGTACATGACCTACTTTGATTTTGCGATGCAGTACCGCAAGACCATGATCGGCCCGCTATGGGTATTGATGGGACCCACGCTGTTCATCGCGACCCTGGGCATGCTGTTTGCCCAGGTCAGCAATTCAGCGGAGAACCAGTTCATTCCGCATCTCAGTATTGGCCTGATCACATGGACGCTTGTATCCGGTTTTGTCATCGGGTCCACAACCGTGTTTCAGCGTAACCGCTCGCAGATCATGCAGGGCGGCATGACGATGCTCGATATCGTCGCAGTGGATGTCATGCGCACGGTCCTGCATTTCCTTCACCAGGTGATCATCATTGCGGTGGTTTTCTGGGTGTTTGACCTGACACCGACCTGGTATTCGCTGGTCAGTCTTTTCGGGCTCGTTATTCTTGTGGCAAACGGCATCTGGCTGACCATGTTGTTTGGCATCATCGGTGCACGTTATCGGGATCTCGCCGAAGTAGTGCAGGCCGTCATGCGAATCGCCTTTCTTGCAACACCGATCATCTGGTTGCCCGAGGAACGGGGTGCCGGTGGCATCATGGGTATCTTCCTGACCTATAACCCTTTTTATCATTTTCTGGATGTGGTTCGTGCACCGCTGCTAGGGCATGAGATCACACTGCTGACCTGGACCGTTGTCGGCAGCTTTACTGTCTTCGGTTACATCGCAACGGTCATCTTCTATCGCCAGCTTGGTCATCGGGTGCCGCTATGGGTGTAGAAGCATCAGAAGCAGCCGCAGACTATTTGCTTGAGGCGCGCAATGTCTCGCTGAGTGTGCCAGTGTTCCAGGCGGGCGACCGGCAGATCCTGGCGAACCCGATGCAATTTATCGCAGACCTGTACCTGGCGCGTACAACCCGCGGTGTGTCACATCTGCTCAACGACATATCGTTAACCCTGTCGCGTGGTGAGCGGCTCGGGGTGGTAGGTCCAAATGGCGCTGGCAAGAGCACGTTGTTACGACTGCTAGCCGGTATCTACCGACCGACGACAGGCGAACTTTCCGTGAACGGTTCGGTAAAAGGTCTTTTTGATATTTCACTTGGCATGAATCCCGAAGCGACTGGTCTTGAGAATATTTACATGCGCGGCTTGCAGATGGGGCTGGACCTGAAAGAGATCCGCGAGATGGTGCCTGCCATTATCGATTTCTCGGAACTGGAGGAGGCCATTGAACGCCCCCTCAACACCTACTCAACCGGGATGCGTCTCAGGCTTGCGGTTGCGGTATCTACCATGCGCGCGCCGGACGTATTGCTTCTTGATGAGTGGATTGGCACCGGTGATGCACATTTTCGTGACAAGATCCGTGATCGCATGAACAGGATGGTAGAAGACTCCCGCGGCATGGTGCTGGCGACGCACAACACCGGCCTGATGAGGACGCTTTGTACCACCGGTATCGTCATTGATGGCGGCTGTGTGCGATACCATGGCGATCTGGGCGATGCCCTGAAGTACTACCAGGAAGAAATTACCGACCGCAGGAACGCCGGTCAGTAGCGGCGGTTCTGTGCTTTGCCGTAGCGGGTCCAGTGGGCAAGCGCTGAGTCCGGTCCGGCGATGCCACCCGGTCGCAGGTCGGTGTTCAGGTCGACGTATCGAGTCGGGTTAAAGCCCTCGGGAATATCGTACTCTGATTCCCTGCCTTCTTTCTGCCCCCACTCCATGTAATGACAGGTAGCTGAAACCTGGTTGTCGATACCGGTATCGAGCAGGCCCGGGTTCAGGAACAGGTACTGTCGCCAGCCGAAGCGGCCGCTGACATCTCGAAACTGAATGCGCTTTTTGAATGCATCGGCGAACAATCCCATGTTACGGCGCAGGATATCCGGGTAGCGATCAAAAGGTGCGCCGTGAATATAGATGCGCTTGAAATACGCATGCATCAGGTGAATTTCATCCATGTCGATGCTGGGCGCAGGCATGTGCGGATTCTTGTAGGGGATCGAGATGCCGTAGATCTTCTGTTCATTGATCTGGAAACACGCGTCGATAAACGCCCGTGCTTCCTGGCCAAGTGGCGCCTGGTAAAACTCCTTCCAGACCGCGAGTATCGAACGTTTGATGCCCAGGCGGTTGATCACTTCAAAGTCTTTCTTGCAATAGGCCTGCACGATAACCCGACTGCGAACCTGGTACTGTTTTGACAGTGCTGCAATCTCTGTGACGATGTCCTCGTAGTCAGTGCCGGTGTTTTTAACGTCGAAAATAACATTGCCGCCAAGCTTCGCGAACATCTCGAAGAACTCGGGCAGGCAGATCGGGGTCAGCTGACCGCCAAACTGGGTCTGCAGAAATTCTTCCCGTGTCACCTCTTCAAAGGGTTTGTCGAGGCCGTACTTCTCTTCGAACTCGGTATGGGCCAGAAAGATATCGTCCGCACCCTTTAAGAGATCTACCTCGACCATCCCCAGGCTGTGCAGCGAGGTCTTGATAGCTTCGACCGAATTGGATGCATGCTGGTTGTTAAAGTCGCCGCCCCCGTGCGCAATCATCATGCGGCGCTGGTAGGCGAGATTTTCATGTACTTCGGTCAGGCCTTTGTCTTTGACAGACTCGAGGTCAACACCGTCCCGGGATTGTCGTGGCTCCTGGCAACTGATCAACAGTTCCGCGGTGATCCTGCCGGGTACTGCAGCGTCCATCGACGTGCCTTTCATGACGCGTTCCCTGTAGGACTGCATGCGTACGGCATACTTTTTTGGTGACGTGTTGATGTCGTTTACAACGTCTGCCAGTTGTTCCGGCCTCGTGCAGATGCCACCGCAGAAGAGGTCTGCTGTACCTGCGACGTAGGGGAAGTCATACATGGTTGCGTTGTTGTCGCTGTACTCGCGCATCAGTATCTGTACAACCGGTTTGTCGAGCGGTGCGGCTTCGAAAATCGTTGATGAAAGATCGGAGACGATGCAGTCGGCATGTTTCATGAATTCAGTCACGATGCCGGCTGAGTTTTCCATGACGTTCAGCGCGCTGGTATCAATGCTGTGCGTTTCCGGGTGCAGGATGGCGACGTGGTTCGGGACAGTTGCCAGTTGGTCGATGGCAATCTGGATGTCCTTGTTCCGGGCGATGTACCAGGTGGGAACGAAGAGCGTAATCGGTTTCCTGTGATCGAGACCTGCCCGTTCACAGATTTCCTTGCGCGAGGATTTTGTCGGCGCGAGCAGGTCCGGCGATTTGATGAAACCTGCTGAATGCACCCGCGTGTTATGACCGGATTCAGGATAGAAACTCAGGATGGAGCGGGAATGATCAGGCCCGGCTGTGATGATCCGATCAAAAAAACGGAAGCGCTCCATGTCGGAGAGAAACCACTTCAGGTTGCTCGCGCCGTGATCAATACAGACTCGCGGTACGTCCTTATATTCTTCAGGCGGCTCTGCGGAGGGTCGATTGAAATACACGAGACAATCGACTTTAAGGTTTCTTGGCAGCTCTTTAGTCTGCGTAAACACCGGCGCGATATTGGCATCCAGCATCTCGTTCACCATGGAGAGCGCGCAGTCGTAGTGCTTCTTGATATAGGTATCGCCAAACAGGACCCGGCGGTTTTTCTGCGCACTGAGCATTTCTGCTTTCAGGTCAGTCGATGAGACGTTTTCAGTCCGAGGCAGGTAACGGACGTCACAGCTGACCCAGTCAAAACTGCCAACCCAGTCGTCACCCATAACCAGCAGGTCAGCGCGGTGTGCCTTGATGTACTCGTCTTTTTCTTCAAGTGATTCTTCGAAGAAGGTTTCATCGACTACTTCAAGCGCATCGACGTAGGCCCGCCGCTGCTCCTGGGAAAACATCGCGCTTTTTCCCTTGAGGGCGTTCAGCGCATCAGTGGAGATACCCACGATAAGATAGTCACCCTCAGCCCTCGCTCTTTCGAGGATGCGGATGTGGCCTTCGTGCAGGAGGTCAAATGTGCCAAACGTAATGACGCGACGACCATCAGGAGATGACGTCGGCCTTCGCCTGAATCTGTTGAGTAGTTTGCTCAGCAAAGTGGGGGTGGTGTTACTGCGATGCGCCCATTATAAAGGTTACGTTAACGTCCGACTAATATCGGTTGAGCCCTTTGTTGAGAAGGGGCCAGATCGCGACGTTGTCCTCCGGTCGGCGGCGTGCTGACAGGGCGCCGGGTATTCGCCTGCAGGCATCAAGTTTCGCTTTCAGTATCACACCCCCGCGACCTTTAAGGGTGAAATAAACAAGGGTGACCAGGTTCATGGCGATGTGAATTGGCAGCGTAATGATCAATAGCGGCAGCGGCATATTCTTGAAATACGCGGTCACAAGGTTGCGGTGGCCGTGATAGACCGTGAAGTCGCTGGTCTTGCCGGTGACGGCTGAGCCGATATGTTCGACCACAGCGTCCGCTACCAACAGGCAGGGATACCCCAGCAGTTGCAGGCGGAAGCCGAGATCAACGTCCTCAAGATACATGAAAAACGCTTCGTCAAAGCCGCCCGCGCGTTGGAAAGCATCAAGCCTGTACATGGCGGCGCCGCCGCAGGCACTGAATACAGGACCGCTGCTGATCGTCACATCCGCTTTGTGCCTGCCGTGGAACTGGCGCCAGACCAGCCCGCTCAAGTGATAGACATCACCAGCGCCATCAATCACGTCGTGGTCATCAGCTGAGACCTGCAGGCTGGCAAATGAACCGACGCGGGGGTTATCTGCAGCAGCGCGGGTGAGTTGTTCGATCCAGTCTGGTCGGGGGAAAGCGTCCGGATTGAGTGTCAGGAGCAGATCGGTGGTCTCCGGTAACTGGCTTGTCGCATGATTGATAGCAGCGCCATAGCCGGTATTGGAGTCCATCCGAAGGACCTGTATTGACTCTGCCGCCAGGCGGTTCAGCAGCTCCTCGGTATCAGGGTCGGTACTGTGATTATCGACTACAACGATATGATCGGCCGGCCTGGTCTGTCGATTGAGGCAGGCGATGGCGCGTTTAACGAGGCCGGCACTGTTGTAGTTGACGATAACCACAGCAGTGCGAGGGTGGGGGTGAGTCATGATGACTGCCGGGAGAACTCGACCGCAGCCGGTTTGTGTGACCTTAATTCCTCTTCGCTCAGTCCGTCCAACTCATAAGGCAGCACCAGCCAGTCATCGGTTTCATGCATGACAAAATCCGGTCGTCTCTCGGTACGTGCTTTTCCGGTTTTGCAGTAGAGCGTCGCAATGCGCACCTCTGCCGGCATGTTTCGCTTCAGGCGGGATTGCAGTCGCGAGATCACGGCCTCGATGTTAAGGCCGGTCGAGAACACATCATCAACGATCAGTAACCGGTCATCGGCGTTGAGTGTTTCCAGAAGGTATTGTGTCCCGTGAACGCGGATGGTCGTATCCGGCGCAGCGACCATCTCCTGGTACTGCGAGGCGCCCTGGTAAGAGGTCCTGATGGCGATGTGATCCGTTTTTACGCCAAGGGTTTGCAGGCACTCCTGCACATAGATGCCCACGGTGCTGCCACCACGCCATAACCCGACGATAAAGGTAGGTCGATAACCTGCCTTATATATTTTGACGCCGAGTCGGAAGCTGTCTTCCATCACGGTTTGTTCTGCTAGAAACTGCTTGTGCTCCAAGTTGGGCCCGATTAGTCTTTTACGTAAATATCAATCTGGCATCGAGCCAGGGCGGTGACACATGCGTGTTGTCGTAACCGCGTAACTTCGAACTTTACCTTACCGCAACATGACCGAAAAACTCTATCTGGACGCGCAGCAGTTGCTTGAAGATAGCTGGCACATTGGTGACCTGGTTTTCAGGAGTGGTTTCAGGCCAACCTTTATTGTGGCGATCTGGCGGGGTGGGGTGCCGATCGGTGTCGCGGTGCAGGAGTACCTCAAGCTAAAAGGTATCGATGCTGACCATATCGCGATCCGCACGGCGTCCTACCAGGGCATCGACGGCAGGGACGATGAGGTGCAGGTGTTCAGCATGAATTACCTGATCAAAAACGTGAATCATGGAGACAGCCTTTTGATCGTGGATGACGTGTTTGATACGGGTCGCAGCGTTGAAGCGGTGATCGAGCATCTGCGCGGCAAGGCGCGCCTGAATACACCGCATGATATCCGGGTTGCCGTGCCTTACTACAAGCCGTCACGTAACCTCACCGGGCGGGCGCCTGATTATTTCCTGCATGAAACCGAAGAGTGGATCAAGTTTCCGCATTCACTCGAAGGCCTGAGTGAGGAAGAGATCAGCCGGCATCGACCGGCGCTTTATGAGATCCTCAAAGAGGCAGGTTATCCGGCGGTGTCGTAGATCGGCACTTCAGCCAGCAACCAGTCGACGGTGGCATAGGGCTGATCAATGCGCTGCTTGCGCAGGTAGTAGTTGATCTGAGGCACTTCGTGGCGCAGGTGTTCGAGCTGGTCTTTCTTGAACTTGATGAATCTGCAGTCTTCCAGGCAGACAACCGAGGGGCAGTTGGCCTCTGAAAATGGTCGGAACCCGTACTCGGTGGCGAAACCCTGCACGCCCTCATCGTCTTCAACAGAACCTTCAGCAAGGATGTACCAGGCACTCTCGTCAAACCGGCGGGTATCACCTTTATCCAGGTACTCAAACCGGGCGATATTGCCCACCTTGTCGAGCACGGTGGAGGTCATCATGTTGAACTGTGGCAGGCCCTTGATGATGGGTCTCAACGCCCACCGGTTCAGCAGCTTGTCACGGAAACCTTCAGTTTCAATGAACGCGGCAAACGTTTCTTCTGCAAACACGCAAACAGTCACGGGCGTGCGGGCAACGACACTGGCATTACGTGTGCCGACGCCTGTGATCACCGCCATTTCACCGATGACATCGCCGGCCTGCAGGTTAGCCACGGTGCGGAACTGCGTACCATCGTGCTGCACGACATCGCAGTAGCCCGTCAGGATCAGGTAAACGAATCCTCGGGTTTCAGCGTCCTGTACGATAATGACGTCGTCTGTGTTGTATTTCCTGATTTCCTCTTCAGCGAGCAGGCTGCGCATCCACCTGTTTGGGAAGGGTTCACCCAGCCAGTGTGTCAGGTAGTGGTTAACCTGCGAGGTGTACACGCTCGGGTCGCCATCAATCACCGTGTATCGTTTGCCGGAACTCGCCAGGGAAAAGGTCGTATCAAACTCATTCGGCAACTGTTCGACGTGCACAAACACCACGCGATCCGCGTTTGAGTGCAGGGCGTCTGCCGGATCACCGTGAATCGCGCCGGCGCCGCCGTCTGCGACCAGCAGGCTGAAGCGTTCAGTATAAAGTCGCTCGAGATTAGCCATCGTTTCATCACGCACATGGCCGTCCGCATGTAACTCGCGGATGGTTGTCATGGTGTGGTTATCACCCACGATGCAGAGCTGGCGCTCGTAACCCTTGTGGATGGTTGAGAAGGTTGCACCGATGGTTGGGATACTGTGCACGGTCACGTGAGGTGTGATGTTAAGGCCAAAGTAGTTCAGCGTTTCATCAGGCTTCACTTCAACAAGTTTGAAGTGCTCGGCGACAACCTCCGGCGACCAGCCGAGGCTGCAGGCCAGTTTTTCCATGGCCATTTCAAAAATTTCGCGCGTCGTGATGATTTCAACCTTGTGAGGCATGAGCATCAACGGAAACATGGCGCAGTGATCATCATGCAGGTGAGTCAGGTAGACAGCGGACACCTGGTTCTTGGATATCCCACGAGCAAACAGGTGCTGATCAAGAAACGGGATTGAATCGATCAGCAGGTAGTCGCCGTTATAGCAGAGCGCAAGTCCCGTACACGGCTCGTCCGGTGTAAACCCGGATGCGCCGCCCAGGATTTCAAGGCCGAGTTTCACCAGTCCACCCGGTACATAGTCATTCTGCACGGTATAAGATGGTTGTACTTCCTGATCCTGGTTCAGGTTAACGTCGACATCACCATCGGGCCCTGACACCGAGTAGTGGTCGATGCCGATATGCTTGATCTCAAGCTCGTCGAGTTGAGCCACGCCATTCTCGAAGCGCACAACGTTAAAAAACTCTTCAACCGGGATAGTCCGGCCATCGTGGTACGTGAGTGCTATAGCGTCGCCTACGGCGAGCCATTCTTCCTTGAGATCCGCCTCAGTACCCCATTCATCAAGTTCGTTACGATCGGGGCCGAGCAGGGTATAGCGAAGCAGGCGTAATGCCTGGCTGATATCAGCGCGCTCACCCACGAGGTTCAGTTGTTTGCCTTCAGCAAGCCCGTTGGCAACAAACAGGAAGTAATAAATAGGGAATTCGAGATTGTTGGTGAGAGAGCCGTCTTTCTCCCGGACATCAGTCAGCACCAGTGTGTTAAACGCACTGACATCATTGACCATGAGCCCCTTCAGCACCTCCGGGGGTTGGCCAAACAGGATAACGTCCTTGTCGCCCTCTACTACTCTGCTGCCCTGTGCGGGTGTCAGCAACTTCGGCTTACTCATTCGGCGACTCTAACCTTTTACTTACTCTGACTTCACGGCCCGCTTGGGCTTGAAGCGTCCAAGTCTAGCACGCGATTTATTTCTCATCCGAAAAATGCCTTCCTGGCATTTTTCGGGTCGGTTTCTCTCTCTTTTGCGGAAACCCCGTAGCGACGGACCGCGCCTTTTCCTCCGGAAAATGAGCAAGCCTTCCCTAGCTTGCAATAGTTTTCGCCCTTTTAGGACGAAAACTAATTAAACGCGAGTTTGCGGCAAAGTTATGTAAACGAAATGTATGCGGTTCGACTGCGCTGGGAATTACACCTAAAATTGCCGCTTTTCTCGATTGAGAACCTGTGAGGTATGAATGACCGCGATAAGTGAGGAAGAAAAAACACTGTTCAGGGACAGTGTGGTGAAATTCCTCGACAAAGAAGTAAAGCCCCATTACGAGCGGTGGGAAAAAGAAGAAATCTGGCCGCGGGAACTGTGGCTTGCGTTTGGTGAGGGCGGTTTCCTCTGTGCTGACCAGCCCTCCGAATATGGCGGTTATGACGCGTCGTTTGAAATGAACTGTATTGTCATCGACGAGCTGTCGAAGGCTGGCTTTGCTGCCCTGGCAAGCGGATTGTCAGTGCACTCGGATATTGTTGCGCCTTATGTGTTGCACCTTGGCAGCGAGGAGCAGAAGCAGCGCATCTTGCCGAAGATGGTCAGCGGTGAGATTGTCGGTGCCATTGCCATGACAGAACCCGGTGCGGGCAGTGATCTGCAGGGTATTGGCACAACTGCTGTGAAAGATGGTGATGACTACATCATCAACGGCAGTAAAACCTTTATTACCAATGGCCAGCACTGTGACATGGTGATCGTGGCCGCTAAAACTGATGCGAGCAAAGGCGCCCGCGGGATGACCCTGTTCACCGTCGACTGCGCCAGTGACGGATACGAGCGGGGCCGGAATCTCGAAAAAATGGGATTGTCATCCGGGGACACCTCAGAGATGTCGTTCCAGGATGTGAGGGTCAGCAGCAAGGAGATTCTTGGTGGACTCGGTGAAGGGTTTGCTAACCTCATGAATGAGTTGCCCCGGGAACGATTGATTCTTTCTGTCGGCTGCGTCGGTGCGGCGGATGGCATGCTGCAGCAGACGGTTGACTATGTCACCGAACGCAAGGCATTTGGTGAGCCACTGTCGCGATTCCAGAATACGCGCTATGAACTCGCCGACGTGAAGACCGATATCGAACTCTCAAGGGCGCTGGTGGAGAAAGCGACACTGCGTTATCTCGATGGTTCGCTCACAACGGAAGAAGCATCCATGTGTAAACTCGCCAGCAGCGAGATGCAGGGTAGGGTTGCTGATAAATGCCTGCAGCTGTTTGGCGGCTACGGGTACATGAAGGAATACCCGATTGCACGGGCCTACGTTGATGCGCGAGTACAACGAATCTACGGCGGTACGTCTGAGATCATGAAAGAAGTTATTGCCCGTGGCCTTGTCGGTCGCTGATGATGACTGGAACAGAGAATAAGAAGAGGAAATAGAGAGTAGCTATGAGAACGAATATTGGTGCATTACTGACCAAGCGAGCCGAGCTGAATCCGGACCGGGAAGCCTATGTTGATAGCAGTCTGCCGGTACGACTCACGTTTGCGCAGTTGAATGAACGGGTGAACCAGGTTGCCGCCGTGTTGCTGGACCAGGGCGTAAAACCCGGTGACCGTGTTGCCATCATGATGATGAACAGTGCAGAGTTTTTCGAAAGCTATTTTGCTATCGCAAAAATTGGCGGTGTGGTTGTGCCGCTTAACTGGCGCCAGGTTGCCGATGAACTTGAATTCATCCTGAAGGACAGCGGTTCAGAAACCCTGATATTCGGTAACGAGTTTATGGAGCTTGCCAGTGACCTCAACAGTCGCGGTGACAAAACCGATATCAAAAACTGGCTGCATTCGTCCGAAGCAGGTGGGGAGACGCATTTCGCCCAGGATTACGAGGCGCTGCGTAATGCGGCAACAACCGATGAACCGGAACTCGGCGGCTATGACGATGATCTCCTCTACATCATGTATACCTCCGGTACGACAGGGCTGCCGAAAGGTGTCGTGCATACCCATGACACCACCATGTGGGCATTGCTGACTTTCTCGGCAACGGCAGACACGCATGATGGTGACCGTTATCTTGCGGCACTGCCCATGTTCCACGTTGGCTCACTCACGCCGGTGACCATGAACGTTTATAACGGCACCACCAGTGTTGTGATGCGGGAGTTTGACCCTGGCCGAGCGTGGGAGTTGATGAATGAAGAGAAGATCACCACTGCGCTGCTGGTACCGGCAATGCTGAATTTCATGGTCCAGGTGCCGAACCTTGACCGGTTTGATTACTCAACACTGCGCTGGATCCAGAGTGGCGCGTCGCCGCTACCGGTCAGCCTGATCCAGCAGTACGCCGATCTTGGTGTGCCGATCCACCAGATTTACGGGCTCACAGAAAGCTGCGGGCCGGCTTGTCTCATATCTGCCGAGCACGCACTCAGCAAGATTGGGTCAACCGGACTTGGTTTCTTCCACACGGAGGTGAAAGTTGTTGATGAGGATGGCAACAACTGTGAACCGGACGTGCAGGGCGAGGTCTGGGTACGCGGTAAACACATCATGAAAGAGTACTGGAATCGCCCGGATGCCACTGCGGAAACCATCACCGGGGACGGCTGGCTTCGTACTGGTGACGTTGCCGTGGTGGACGATGAAGGATTTGTCTACATCCAGGATCGAATCAAGGACATGATTATTTCCGGCGGCGAAAACGTTTACCCGGCAGAAATCGAAAACGTGATCCTGAGCCATCCGGAAGTTGCCGAGGTTGCTGTGATTGGCCAGCCGAGCGAACGCTGGGGTGAATCACCGTTTGCGGTTGTCGTGAAGAAAGAAGACACGCTGACCGAAGACGATGTCCTCAAGTACTGCGACGGCAAGCTGGCTCGCTTCAAGTTGCCGAAGGGTGCTGCATTCATCGACGTCATCCCGCGTAACGCCAACGGCAAAGTACTGAAACGCCTGCTGCGGGAAGAGTTCCCAGGGCCTGCGCCGGTGTAAACATGCAGCGAATCCTTCCATGGTTGTTTGTCTGGCTGCTGGCTTCCGGCAGCCATGCGGCTGAACCGCTCAGCCAACTGGTGGTTGACGTTGGCGAGGATGAGTCCATTGTGCTCAGCCGGCATGAAGATGCTGGCATCAGGATTGACGGTCGTCTGGATGAGGACGTCTGGGCCGGTCTGCCTGCCTATGATGAGTTTGTCATTATTGAGCCGGACACACTTGCAGAACCACGTTTCAGAACGCGTGTGCGGATTTTCTATGATGCCACCGGCATCTATTTTGGTATCGACATGGACCAGCCGCATGACACGCTGGTGGCACGCCTGTCCGGTCGTGACTCAAGAGAACTCGCGCGAGACTCCATCAACATCACGCTCGACACCTCTGGTGAGGGCCGTTACGGCTACTGGTTCGGGGTAAACCTGGGCGACACGCTGATGGACGGGACGCTGCTGCCTGAGCGCCAGTTCTCCAGTGACTGGGATGGGGCCTGGCGTGGTGCGAGTGAAGTGACACCGAATGGCTGGTCGGGAGAGATGCATATTCCCTGGGGTACGGTGGCTATGCCGCAGGTGGAATCCAAACGCCGTATCGGTCTCTACATGTCCCGCAAGGTTGCTTATGTGGATGAAAGGTGGGGCTGGCCCGGCCTGCCATCAACGGTGCCTGTGTTCATTTCAGCGTTGCAGAGTTTAGAGCTCACCGACGTTGAACCTAAACAGCAATACAGCATCTTTCCATTTACGGCAGCGACGGATGATCGCATCGACGACAAGGTCCGTTACCGGACCGGTGCAGATTTCTTCTGGCGTCCCTCCAGTGATTTCCAGGTCACCGCAACCGTAAATCCTGATTTTGGTGCGGTGGAATCAGATGAGGTGGTGATCAACCTCAGCGCCACCGAGGTGTTCTTCCCTGAGAAGCGGCTTTTCTTCCTGGAAGGCCAGGAAATATTTGTAACTTCACCGCGGGCAGACACCCGCTCGCGTGGTGTTGGCAGTGGCGGTGCGCCAACAACGCTGATCAACACGCGTCGTATCGGTGGTGAACCGCTCGAACCTGCGGCAATGCCCGGACTCGAGATTCCGGAACGTGAACTCCTGCAGCCGGTTGATCTGCTGGGTGCGGTGAAGATGACCGGGCAGTACTCCCGGTTACGCTATGGCGTGCTGGCTGCGTTTGAAGACGACGTGAAGTTTGATGCCACGCTGAACGGCGATCCCATACACCTCGAAGGTGAGAGCAGCGACTATGGTGTGTTGCGGGTGCTGTATGAAGACGAACCGGGTGGTCCTTACCGCGCGCTCGGGTTCATGACAACGGCGACGTTAAACCCGATGCGTGATGCCATGACGCACGGCATTGATGCTCACTACCTCACGGCCGGCGGTAAGCTGAAAGTTGACCTGCAGACCTACATGTCCGACATCGAGGATGAGGAAACGGGCTTTGGTGGGTTTCTCGACTTTGAATACACCTTCCGGCAGGGGCTCGTGCAGCGTGTCGGGATTGAATACATCGATGAACACGCCGACCTGAATGATCTCGGTTTCCTGCAACGTAATGACAGCTTCAGGATTCGTACCGCGCACATCCGCACCAGCTCCAATTTGTCCTGGGCCAGGGACAACCAGTTTGATGCGCGCGGTTTTGTGCAGAAAAACAATGATGATCTTTTCACGGGTGGTGGGGTATTCCTGTCCAACCGGACCGTGTTCAACAACCTGTCATCACTGGTACTGCGTCTCAGCTGGTTTCCCGAGTCCTATGATGACCTGAACAGCTTTGGTAATGGTGCCTATCGTATCGAAGACCGAACGGACTTCCAGCTCACCTGGGATTCGGATGCGTCAAAAGAACTCAGCTACGGCTTCGGGTTCGGTTTCCCCGAAGAAAACCTGGGTGGCAAGACCCATAACGTCAGCCTGAGGGCAACCTGGCGGCCGAGCGACCGATTCGGTCTGTCAGCGTCGGTGAAGTACTGGGATAGGGATGGTTGGTTGCTTCACCAGGAAGACCAGAACTTCACCACGTTCCAGGCAGAACAGTGGGCACCACGGATCTCTGCGGATTACTTCATCAATGCCAAGCAGCAGCTGCGTTTCTCGCTGCAATGGGTCGGCGTCAAAGCGGCGGAAGATGACTTCTACCTGGTGCCGAATGACCCGGGTGACCTGATCCCGGTGACAAAACCTGCCGGGCCGTCAGACAGCTTCTCACTCTCGCAGATGACAATGCAGATGCGCTACCGTTGGGAGATTGCGCCGCTCTCGGATATCTTTATCGTTTACACTCGCCTGGTTGACGAGGGTGGGCCGTTAAAGAGCTTCTCAGATACCTTCTCTGATGGTTATGATAATCCGCTCGGAGACTTCCTTGTCTTCAAGATTCGTTATCGCTTTGGTTCATGATGGAGGTTTAACGTGCCAAGGTATGATTATCGGTGTGACGAAAATGGCTTGACCATTGAAGTTGTGCACCCGATTGCCACAACAATCAGCAACTGGGGTGAACTGTGTGAGCAGGCCGGTTGTGAACCCGGCGAAACGCCAGCGTCATCACCCGTGCAGAAAGTGTTCACTACGCCGCCGATGGCGAACACACCGGCAGGTAACAGTGCGCTCAAGAACCTGGGCTTTACCAAGCTGGAGAAGCGGATCGATGGCACTTATGAAAACGTCACACGCACCGGGACGGAAAAACGATTTCTCGACCCGAAAGATCCGAGTTCGCTGCCGCACCTTCACAAGAAAATCAGTGATTGATCTGATGAAGCTCCGTCTATGGATGATTGGCTGCCTGTGCCTGTTCGGGGTATCCCTTGCGCAAGCCGAATCACAGCCCAATTACTTCCTGTTGACCTATGCCAAGGGCAGCAATTGGAACGAATCGATTTCCTACAACGATCAGCCCGGGCTTAAGAAGCACCATGCCTACCTGCAGGGTCTGCATATCAATGACCAGCTGGTGATGGGTGGCCCGGTTGCTGATGTTGAAGGCGTTGAATCAGACCTGGTGGGGGTTATGTTGCTGCGCACGGCCTCTCTCGAAGAAGCGCACTCACTGGTAGACCAGGACCCGGGTGTGCAGGCTCGCCTCGTCTATCCAACACTGATACCGTGGGATGCGCGCATATCATCGATGCGATTTGTCAGGCGTAAACCGATGCCCGATATCGATGATCCGGAGCAGAGCTTCAGCATTAAGCGGGTTGATCCTGAAAGCAGGATCAACCTGGACAACTAGCCTCCTGTAGAGGGCGCCGCCACTTCGTTTTCTATGATGTGATCCATCACATCAAGCATTCGCCTTGGTCCGATTCCCCGGGTTGTTCGCACCAGGTACTTACCCTGCACAACCAGCATTGGTACCGCAGCAATCTTTAGACGTCGCGCCATCTGGTCAGCGGTGTTGATCTGGGCGTCAACCTCGGCTGAATTGAAGGTCGACATGAAATCTTCTTCGCTGACACCTGCACCAACGAAAAAGTCCTTGATCAGTTCAACCGTGTTGAAAGGCTGGCGTCCCTCATGAATCTCCCGGAAGAAATGCGTGTGGTGACGCTCATGCATCTCAAGTGCCTGCATGGTGTAGTAGGCACGGCCGAGCAAACGCCAGTAGTCTGAGGAGACGGCCGGCATTCTGACAAAGCGGATGGTATCTCCTTTGTCATCAACCCAGCTGTTCAGGTCCGAATCGAAGTTGTAGCAGTGCACACAGCCATAGGAGAAAAACTCCATCACCTCGATCGTGTCGCCCCGGATACGACGCGGGTTTTCTACAAGCTGGTAGTGCTCACCTTCGACAAACTCACCCAGCGGTTGATCCTGGATAGTCAGGAAACTCAGGTAGCCGACAACGCCGAGGACAAGGAGCCCGATTGCGATGAGGGCAAACCTCTGTTGCTTGAGGAATTTTGATTCTTTCTTCGCCATAAACTTCCTAATGACAGCAAGGTTGAACGAAGAGCATTATAGGCTAAGCTGAATGATGTTGTGGTCAATTTGAGGAAAGTAAGGTGAGTGATCCAGCTTCAGGTACCCCGGCCGATGTCATCGCCACATCGCTCGAACCGCTGGCCGAAGTGGAGGTGGATGTGTTTGCCGAGGTCTATCATCGCTTTTATGAGCAAAACCAGGCGGCGGCAAGCCTGATGGAGCATATGGATGAATCGGCGAAAGGCAAAATGCTCGAGGAAGTCACTCGGCTCATGCTTGTCCCCGATGTTGATGCCGAATCCAGCTACTTCGACTTTGAATTGAAAAACCACAAGTACGCTTACAGCGTTGAACTGGACATGTACCCGCCGTTGTTTGCGGCATTCCACGAGTCGGTCCGTTCGATCCTGGGCGACACCTGGCAGCCTGAGTATGATGCAGCCTGGCAAGCACAGATTGACGCGCTCAACGCGTCAATCGAATCACACTTTCCCTCCAGCTACTCGCTCGACTGATTGAGTTTTACGGCCTCTTCCCGCGCGGCTCTCACAGTTTCGTTGGTCTGGTTGAAAAGCAGGTCACGCCTGGCTTTTTCTTCTTCCTCAGTGAGCTTTTTCTTGCCGAGATCCTGGCCGGCGCGATAACCCCGTTCAAGAGCAGGGCGACCACGCAACTCGTAAACCCAGCGTTTCAGATTGGGGAAGTCATCCCAGACAGACTCATCGATCACACGCCCGATGAGGAACGCCCAGGGCCAGGTCACCATGTCGGCGATTGTGTAGTCGTCCCCTGCCAGGTACTGGTTTACAGAAAGCTGCGCATCCATCACGCCTGACAGGCGATCAACTTCACCGACAAAACGGTTGGTGCCATATGTCAGCTGCTCGGGCTCATCTGTGATGTTCTTTGCGTAGTTCTTGAAGTGATTGGCATTCCCCATCATGGGCCCGAGGTTCGCCATCTGCCAGTGAACCCACTGCAGCACGCGGTAACGGTCCCGGGTTTCTTTCGGCAGGAACGGTCCGGTCTTATCCGCGAGGTATTCAAGGATGGCGCCGGATTCGAAAATGCTGATCGGTTCACCGCCACCCAGCGGATCGTGGTCAACAATTGCGGGCATGCGATTGTTCGGGCTGATCCTGAGGAACTCAGCCTGGAACTGGTCACCGCCACCAA
This sequence comes from Pseudomonadales bacterium, assembly GCA_963921285.3. Lineage (GTDB taxonomy): Bacteria > Pseudomonadota > Gammaproteobacteria > Pseudomonadales > Azotimanducaceae > UBA9659. The sequence continues at coordinate 644,376 of CAWUFD020000015.1, read as the reverse complement.
TATCGACGGGAATGATGTTGTAGGGCAGGCCACATTCCTCGAGCATGATGGTGACCTTCCAGCCGTTCGGCGTGGGCCAGTAGTGGACGTCGATCATAGGTGATCCCCTGATTATCTTTTGAGGTGTTTAGTTTTTCCCGGCGAGGACGGGGGTAACAAACTCCCGGCCGAAGTCTGTCTGCCAGCTGGAGAACTCTGCAGTCTCGTCAATTTTGATCCCCATGAGATAACCATCTTCAAGCGGTGCTACCCAGCGCAGTTCACCGTTAAGGCAATAGCGTTTACCGGTATCTGCATCCTTAATCACCGTAAGGGCAAGTTCGCACCCGGCAGACAGCGACTCTGTGCTGGTCACGCGCATACCGTGCAGTCCGACATCGAGTGTTCTTGCGGTGAGAGCGGCGCCGATATCGGCAACATTGTCACCGGCCTGGGTGACGTTCATCTCAACGGTGACGTCGTTGGCAATGCGGTGTTCCAGGCGAAGGTTGGACCACTTGTCTGCTTCTTCTTTGGCGCTCGGCCAGAGTACATGCTTGTTTCGATCGAGAAACTCCTGGACGTGTTCCTCGTCCTCCAGTGCAATCACTTCCGGGCGGTCATGGTAGTTCATGAACAGCCAGGTGAAGAACGCCATTGCCTCAGAGTCCTTACCGTTGTGGTCTCGGCGTTCCGGCCACTGCAGGTGAAGCTTCAGCAGTTTGGCGGTGGTCTCTTATCGAAATCATTGTGGTCGGGGATTTTCCTGAACGGGGAATACTAGGGAAGTTTGTATGTGCTGTCACTACGATGGCGTTGTGGTTGCGGCTCACTCTGGGCACAATGAGGTATGGCGCTTAAGAAAAAGACGCTGTTTTTCTACAGCCTGACCGACCTGCCCGTGTCCATGTCACTGTTTCCGGTGATGGTGTTCATTCCGCAGTTCTATAGCAGTGACGTTGGTGTACCACTCGCAATCAGCGCCACGATTATCCTTGGCGTCCGTATCCTGGACGTAATTACCGACCCGCTATTCGGCTATATCACCGACAACGTGCCAACCCCCTGGGGTCGACGTCGCGCCTGGATAGCGCTCGCAACCCCCATCATGATGGTGTCGATCTACCAGCTGTTCATGCCACCGGAAGACGCCGGCTGGATTCACATGGCGGTGTGGATGTTCACCTTATCCATCTCCACCACCATGATGATGATCCCGTATTACGCGTGGGCGGCGGAACTGTCGCCGGACTATAACGAACGATCCATCATTACAGGCTGGCGTTCGATGTTCGGTGTGGTGGGTTCATTGACCGCGCAGGTTGCACCGGCAGCAGCACTGTTTTTCTTTGGCATGGGCGGCAGTGCAACAGTGCTCGAGATTGTCGGGGTCACCATGCTGATCCTGATGCCGATATGCGTCTTCTTTACTGTGACCCAGGTGCCGGAAAGCCAGGACTACGTAACCACCGTGACACCGGTGATCGAAGGCCTGAAGCTGATGCTGACCAACAAGCCGTTCCTGCGGCTGATCATCGCGTTCATGGTCAGCTCCACGGCGCTGTCTATTACGACACCACTCTATATTTTCTTTATCAAGTTTGTGCTCGATGCGGAAAAACAAGCGATCTACATGCTGACGTTTTTCTACCTGGCCAACCTGTCTGCCGTACCGTTCTGGGTGTGGCTTTCCACGAAAATTGGCAAGCACCGTGCCTACGTTGGCAGCTTTGCGCTGATCGGCGCTGCGCACCCGTTCTACCTGCTGCTCGGTGAAGGTGATTTCTGGTACATGTTGCCCATCACACTCGTGACGGGTTTTGCTGCGGGTGGATTTGCGGCACTGCCGAACTCAATGAAGGCAGATGTGATTGATCTCGACACGCTGCGCACAGGAGAAAACCGTGCAGCGTTGTTTTTCTCGACTTATTCCTTTACCGCAAAACTGTCCGGTTCGCTCGGTGGCTCGATTGGTCTGTTTGGTCTTGCCATGGTCGGGTTTGATGCGTCGCCAGGTGCGGTGAATACGGAAGACCAGCTGTTCGGATTACGCTTCCTGTTTGCGATGTTCCCGTCAATCTTCTATTTCCTCGCCTGCGCGATCATCTGGAATTACCCGATCACAGAAGAGAGGCACGCAGAGCTGCGTGCAGAACTTGAGGCCCGCAATAACCAGGCTGCCGCTGGGAGCTAGCAGTCTGTCGGGCTTAGCGCTGATCTACTGCGCTGATGGTAAATTGGCCACATTCCCGAGACGTCGGACCGCCGGCTTTCCTCGTTGAATATTCTCGATATTCGCCGAAACGTCGGACCGCTCAAAACCCGAAAAATCTGACTCAATTTCGCGAATCGACAACGTGTCCCGGTCGCACCGCACCATGCTCGCTACGATCGTCTAAGTCGGACAGACTGCTAGCCCGCAGCCGCTTCCTTGCGAGTGCGCTTTTCTTTGTACATGAGCTGATCAGCATCGGAGACGAACTCCGAGATGCTGGCATGTTTTTCATGGTCAAACTCAACAACGCCAACACTGTAACCAATGTCGTAAGGCGTGTGTTTGTTCTGCAGATCGATTGATTCCTGCAGGTTGGCCAGCGGTCGCTCGACGTGACCGGTATCGGTACCGGTCAGCAGGATGCAGAATTCATCGCCACCCATGCGCGCGACCACATCGGAGTTACGGAACACTGACAGGAGCAGGTTGCCGATGTTCTTCAGCACCTTGTCGCCCTCGTTATGACCGTAGTTGTCGTTCACTGCCTTAAATCCGTCAAGATCAAAAAACAGCAGGGTGGCAGGGCGACGCATCCGCCTGCAGATAGCAACTGCATGTTCAGCGATGCCAAGAAAGCCGCGACGATTGGAGAGAGAAGTCAATTCATCAACGGTCGCAATAGACTGGATGGAGAACTCCTCTTCAACCAGTGATGCGAGGTCACGCAGCAGTTCCTTATCCGCCTCGGTGAACTCACGCGGGCTGGTGTCAGCTATGCAGAGCGTACCCAGCCGATACCCCTTGTCTGACTTGACCGGGCAGCCCGCGTAAAAGCGTATGCCGTTGTCTGCGGTCACTATCGGGTTGTCTTTAAAACGATTGTCCTCGAGGGTGTCCTCAATGACCATGATGTCGTCATTCAGTATGGCGTGTGCACAGAAAGAAACGTCTCGTGGACTTTCTTCAAACGGTACACCCTGGCGCGATTTGAACCATTGGCGCTCCTGGTCGATGAGCGTAACCATGGCAAATGGTGACTGAAACACACGGCGTGCAATGCGTGTGTACCTGTCGAATCTTTCTTCTGGTGGTGAATCGAGAAGGCCGAGCTGCTGCAAAGCCTGCAGACGCGCGGCCTCGTCTTCCGGTCGTGGTGCTGGTGTCATGGGTCCCCTTGATCGCCGTTTACGGGGAGTGTCCTCATGCTTTGCTGGTAACTTCCTGTACCGGCTCCCACGTTGTTGCCCGAATTTCCAACTGACACCTTTATGAAGTAGCTGGAAGCAGACAACGAGAATTAGATGGTATATCTTCGCCAATTCCTGTCAACCGACAGTCGTCGGGTACTGTACCGCATGGTATAGAACCTGGAGCAGCAGAAAATTGAGGAGCGCAACATGACAACACGAATGCCAGCACTGAGCCTAGCCGCCATACCGGGTCGGCGAAAAGCAACCATTGAACTCGCCACGGAGATAGAGAAGCGCGGCTTTTCCGGTATCTATGGGCCGAGCCTGGGCGATTCAATGGCCCTCTGTGAAGCGCTGGCTTTCGCAACCAACGAGATCACTTTTGGTACCAGTATCATGCCGATTTACTTCAGGCAGGTGGTCGACTTTGCGTCCACGGCTTCATTCATACATGAAGTTTCAGACGGCAGGTTCAGGTTTGGTATCGGTGTGAGTCACGCACCGGCACTTGATGCACGTGGCATCAGCGCCGGTAAACCCCTGTCTGATACGCGCAAGTTTGTTGAAGATATGCGTAACGCTCCGCGTGTTGGAGAACTGCCACCTATCTTACTCGCAACCCTGCGCAAAAAGATGATCCAGCTATCCGAAGAGATCTCTGAGGGTATGGTGTTCGCAAACGGTGCCCGGTCCCACATGGGCGAGAGCCTGAGCGTGCTGTCTGATGAGGCGCGCAACAACGATGATTTCTTTATCGGCGACATGATCCCGACCTGTATCAGTGATGATATTGAAGCGGCGAAGGCGGTGAACAGGAAGACGCTGACCAGCTATGCCATGTTGCCCAACTACCGCAACTACTGGAAGGAAGCGGGTTACGTCGAGGAGATGGAAGGCATTGAGAAAGCCATTGAGGAGGGCGACAGGGACAAGATTCCTCATTTCCTGACAGACAAGTGGCTTGCTGATACGACACTCTTTGGCACCGCGTCTGATGTACGCGACGGCGTGGAGGCCTGGTTTGATGCCGGTGTAAAAACACCCATCCTGGTGCCGAGTTCAGCCAATGGTGGCCAGATGGTTGCCTTTGAAGAGCTGTTCGCGATTTTCTAGCAACTGGCAAAAAATAGGTTACTGCGGGGATTGGCATCTTGTTGATGCCAATCAATGCACGCAACCGAGCGTTTTGATTACTATCCGGAGACGGTGTACACAACGGAGCTAGTACCTGATGAAAAACCTGGTTGTCATCGCCGATCCGGCAGGCGGTAAAAACTCTGCGCTTAAGCGCGCACTTGAGATCAAGGAAAAAACCAATGCCAGTGTTACGGTGCTGGCGTTTACCCACGTCAACGTTGAGGACCCCGAGGATCTTGAAGATGCAGGGCTCACGATTGATGACCTGCACGCCGCTGCACTCGAGAAACGTCACAAGGAAACTGCCTCAGAGTTAAAGAAGCTGAACGTGAAAAAAAACGCGGTCAGTACTGAGGTCATCTGGAGTAAAGATGTTGCCGGGGATACCGTGGAATTCTGCAAGCAGAACAACGCAGACCTTGTCTTCAAGTCGGGTCATCGCAGTGAAACTTTTCTTTACACCTCAACTGACTGGCAGCTGTTCCGGCAATCAGGCATCCCTGTGATGATTACCACAGGAAAAAGCTGGCGCAAGAAATCCAGGGTGCTGGCTGCAGTAGACTTTACGACCCGCCAAAAAACCAAACAGAAACTGAATGACAGGATAGTCGAGCAGGCGCGTTTCATGGCGGATGCGCTGGGCGACCAGGTGCATCTTGTCTATGCCATCACTGCGCCGCAGGCACTTGTGGATCTCGATGTGATTGATGCGAGAAGTTATGCCACCCAGAAGCGAAAAAAGCTCCAGCCGGTTGTAGAAGCGTTTTGCGAGAAACACAACCTGGATCCAGGCAATGTTCACCTGAAAGTAGGCGCACCCGGACGGATTATCCCGAGTGTCGCCAATTCCCTCAAAGCGGATCTTGTTGTAACCGGCACCATTGGCCGCAAAGGTGTCAAGGGAAAGCTGATTGGCAATACAGCAGAAACTGTCCTGTCGAAGCTGCACAGCGATATCCTGACGGTGACGCCATAGGGCGACCGAGCGCTTGATTGTCAGCCAGCGTGCTTTTTCAGGAAGCTGGAGATATGGTCCATGTACTGGTCAAACTGGTCATGGTGTAACCAGTGGCCCGCATCCTCTACCTCGATCAATTCCACGTTCTTAAAGTGCCGCAAGGTGTCATCCTGGCCAATGCGGTGATCAAAACCGTCTTTGGCATTGATGATGAGGACAGGGCAGGTGATTGATTCCCACAGCTTAACCATGTCGTCGTAAGGGATTGAATAGGGCACCCGTGAATGAGAGTAGTTGTCAAACTTCCATGAATAGGTGCCGTCCTCGTTGCGATTGCTACCGTGGATGGTCAGCTGCCTGGCGCGTTCCTCGGACAAGTGTGGATTTGACGTCTGCATCCGTTCGATCGACGCGTGGATGTCTTCATACTTTCGAGGCGTTCGACCAGCAAGTGTGTGGGTATCGTTAATCCAGTCGCGGATGCGCTGTCCCGGATGCTGTGTGTCCCTGTCCTTGTACCAGAAGCCGCCTACGCCCTCGATGAGAACAAGAGACGCAACCTTCTCAGGGAACACCCCGGCAAACAGGCTGGCGATGGTGCCGCCCATTGAGTGGCCGATCACGTGAACCTTGTCCAGTTCTTCGGTGAAGGTCAGCTGGTTTACGTCATAGACGTAGTCCATGTTGTTGTAGCCCGCACCCATGCACCACTCTGAGTCTCCATGACCACGCAGGTCAGGCACGATCACGTGATAGTCGTCGCATAACGCTTCACTGGTCCAGTCCCAGTTGTGGCAATGATCCTGGCTGCCATGCACCAGCAGCAGGTGTTCTGCTTCCGCGTTGCCCCAGTCAAGGTAGTGAAGTCGCAGCCGCTGAGAAAAATAAGTGTGAGAGGTGGGGTTAGGTCGTTTTACTTCGTTCATCAAAATGCAACTTCACGCCTGATGATCTGGTCATAAAAATCACTGTCCAGCTTTGTGTAGACCTTCTCGCCCGGCCGCAACACATACAGATCGTCGGGGCAGGTACCGAGGTGGAAAGCCTGGTCACGTAACTCGTTCTTCTGCAGCTTATGTGTTGATGTAGTAGGCAGTTCTGACAACAGCCGTATAAAAATCGGACGGGCATAACCCGGCAGGTTTTCGATGATGTGATTGGAGATACTGTCAGCGTCCAGCGCCTTAACGTCTTCGTTCAGCACGATGGCTGCCATACCGGCCCTGCCGTCAGCACCGGGGATCTCAACGCCATAGACGTTGGTAAATACAATGTGCTCATGCTGGTTGATGATTTCACCCACTTCATTGGTTGATACGTTTTCGCTTTTCCAGCGGAACGTGTCCCCAACCCGGTCAACAAACTGGTAGTGCTTCTGGCCGAATGAGAAACCAACGTCGACAGTTTTCATCAGGTCACCGGAGTTGAAGTAGATATCCCCCTCACTGAACACGTTACGCATAATTTTTTTGTTGGAGGCTTCTTCCGAGGTATAGCCTTCGAACTTCGACTTCTCGGTAATCTCTATCAGTAGCAGACCCGGTTCACCTTCCGGTTGTTCAATACAGAAGCCATCTGCATTTCTGATAACTTCATCCTCTGCAACGTCGTAGGCAACAATTTTTGACGGCGCGATGCCAAGGCCAACCGTACAGTCCTTGTTAAAGACATTGGCAAACCCGCCGTTACCCTCACTTGCGCCGTAGAACTCACCGATTCTTTCGATATCAAAGCGTTCTTTGAAATCAAGCCAGATATCAGGACGCAATCCGTTACCGACAATTGCGCGAATCCGGTTCTCCTTGTCCTTTGGAGAAACAGGCTGGCTCATCAGGTAGCGAATGAACTCACCAATGTACACAAAGCAGGTGCAGTTGTGTTTGCGTATGTCATCCCAGAACGCGCTAACGGATAACTTACGCCGCAATACCGTTGATGCGCCTACTGTAAACGCGGCGGTCAGTCCGATCATTAATCCGGTGCCGTGATAAAGCGGCAGACAGTTGTACATTCGATCCTGCTGGGTGATCCGAAGTAGCAGTGTTGCCGACATCCCAGCACTTGGTAAGAGTCGCTTGTGAGAAACAACAGCGGCCTTGGGCAGGCCGGTTGTGCCTGAAGTGAAAATGTAAAACGCAGTATTGGAAATTTCTAACGACTTTGTTTCGGGAGGGTTGCTGCTATCAAAGCTGCCATCAGTGCTGTCGATCTCAATCGCCCAGTTGGGTGCGGGTGTTGTGCCATCGTCACGAACCCAGAGGTAGTCAGCGCCATCGTTAAGTTCAAGTTCTTCTCGAACCTCGTTCAGCGGATCCGTCAGCTCTTCGCCGAAAATGATCTTCTTTGATCCGGTAAGGCTGACGCAGTGTGTCAGCTGCTGCCTCGTCAAGTTGGTATTGATAAGTCCGGCGACAGCCCCGATTTTGCTGATTGCTGCGACCTGTACAACAAATTCGATCCGGTTCTGCATGAACAACGACACACAGTCGCCGCGGCTGATGCCCTGTGCTTTCAGCAGGTTTGCAATCCTGTTGGCGCGCTCGTTAAGACTCTGCCAGGTCTCGGTTTCACCTTCACAGATAAGGGCTACTTCGTTGGGGAACTTTTCGGCGTTTGTTTCAAGCAGCAGCGAGAAAGATGCAATGCCTGAGTCCTCGGGAGGTTTCAACGTGGCGGCTGCTAACAGTACCTTCAGGTCGCCAAAGAAATTGCTGATAGAACCCATTTGCTGATGCCGGTCCTCAAAAAACAAGGGAGGCATGATAGCTGCTCCACCAATATGCGTACAGACGAACACGTAGAGTCGTGGGGCTTAAAGAAAACGTCAGGGTAAACCAGTTTACTGAGGGGTATTAACGTTAATGTTTATAGAAAACTCGCGATAAGCCTCTTTTATGAGGATTTCTTTACAAAAATGGGGGTCAGTTTTCGAGAAAATCACTCCAGTTAAACTGTTTGCATCGAAAAAAATCGATATCAGCGCAACGCGTGAGTCAACTTATTCACATTTCGTGGGGTCAGATCAAAAACCACATTATTTTCCCTGATTTGTCAATCTTATTATGGTAAAAGTTGTTAAGTTGTTGAAATATATGAAAATATACCTATTGGTCACTTTTTGACCAGTTTGGCTGAACCCTTGATTCTGTGAACTGCTTCATATCAGTAGCGACTTATCACCAGAGTTATCCACAGTAAATGTGGAAAAGTGACGAGTGGCCTGCCTCCAGGGCGCCCCAAAGTGGGGCTGCACCATTATGGTGCGATTTCGGGTGTATCGGCTGTTTTATAAACTCGCTATTAAGGGAAATTGCCAGTCCTTTGTCCGCCATCAACGGCGTATGTTGAGGCCTGCCGGTTATCTTGCGAAGACAAACTGGCCCATTTGAAGAGAAAGGTCAGTAAACACTAACTCGTTCGACGCCTCTGTCATTGGTGACCACGGCACCGGTGGCTGTGATACATTGCTCCGCGATATTACAGGCAGATATTACAAGTAAGGCAGGGGTTGTTATGGCAGATATTAATGGTGTTGAGGTCTCCGGACACTTTGACGAGCGGTTCTCACCGGTGGTGGAGAAATTTGCCGCCAATATCAAGGCAGGCAAGGATGTAGGCGCGTCCTTTGCCCTGTCGGTAGACGGCGAAATTGTCATGGATATCTGGGGCGGTCACCTGGACGAGAACCGGCAGCGTCCATGGCAGGAAGACACTATCGTCAACGTCTACTCCTCTACCAAGACGGTCTCTTTTCTCTGTGCGCTGGTGCTGGCCAGCCGGGGGCAGCTCGATTTTGATGAGAACGTGACAACCTACTGGCCGGAGTTTGGCGCCGCGGGCAAGGAAAACGTGAAGGTCTGGCATTTCATGAATCACGCAGCTGGGCTGTCTGGTCTCGACGAGGTTGTCTCAATGTCTGCACTTTACGACTGGGACGTGCCGGTATCGATGCTGGCAGCGCAGGCGCCCTGGTGGGAACCGGGCTCCGCGACTGCTTACCATGCTATTACCCAGGGCTGGTTAATCGGGGAACTGATCAGGCGTATCACGGGCAAATCCATTGGGACTTTTCTCGCGGAAGAGATTGCAGGACCACTTGGTGCCGATTTTTATATCGGTGTGCCCGACAGTGAATTCCACCGCATTGGTAATCTGATCCTGGACCCTGAAGCAGACGGCGGACCGGTCTCTGAGACGGAGCCGGGGAGTATTGCGGACAGGACCTTCGCAAGTCCGATTGTTGATGCCCGGGATTCCTGGACAGATGAATGGCGTCGTGCAGAAATTCCTGCTGCCAATGGACACGGTAATGCCAGGTCCCTGGTGAGGCTACAGACACCCCTTGCTTGTGGCGGCAGCGCGTTTGGCGTCGATCTGCTGGATGAAGCGACAGCGCGTTCCATCACCGTACCGAGGATCGAAGGTGATGATCTTGCATTGATGGTGCCGGTCTCTTTTGGTCTTGGCTTTGCATTGAACAAAGGGCCTGTACCGCTTTGTCCGAACGAGACCGCCTGTTATTGGGGCGGATGGGGTGGCTCATCCATCCTGGTCGACCAGGAGGCCCGGGTCGCGGTGTCCTACGTGATGAACCAGATGGTGGCGAGTCTGCTCGGCGATACACGCTCGTTTGAGCTGGTGCACGAGGCCTATAACCAGCTTGGTTGAGTTTATCGTGCGGTGTCGGAATGCACCGGTTACAAAGGCCGCGTTTAATGCGGCGATCGGTGATGGCCAGGGCGTTGAGTATCTGGCTGAAATCTTGCGCAACGCGCTGTTTGTCAGCCAGGGTCATCGTGACGATGCAGTACTGACGCTGGTGCTCGAAAAATCTGCGGACTTTTCCCGGGCAGTAAGTTTACGTGGTGATCAACTGGGCAGTGTGCAGGACCTTCACGAGGCGGGTTTACTGGCATTCATTGCAGACAGCCTGGCCGCAGGCGAGGGACTAGCCAAGGAAGCAGAAACAACGGCAGCAAACGGCGCGGTCATCCAGGCCACCAGTTTCGAGAAACTTGTAAAAATGCGTACGGAAAGCAGCACCGTGTTTGTGCTCTCACCGAAGGGTGATGACATTCGCGAGCAGACGCTGCCGCCGGATGCGGTGTTTGTCATGACTGACCACACGCCCATGCCGAAAAACACCTACAAGTCGATGCAGCGCCAGGGCGTCAAACCGATGTCCCTCGGACCGGTGGTGTTACATGCATCCCAATGTATCAGCCTGATCCACAACGAAATCGATCGCCTGGATAGCCGCTGATTGAGGGCTGATTGAGAGCTGATCGAGAGATGTAAGCAGCTTCTAACAATCGCATCACTTCCCATACAACCTGCTACAAAGTTCGTGCACGGTTTCTCTGGTCGGATGGATAGAATGCTCCCGGCTTATTTAGGAAACCAGCGGGAATCACGAATCGTTATGCAGTTGATTCGATACACCTTTTCACCGGACGCGCAGTTTGTGCTCGTTTCTGTTTCTGGCACGCCGGTGCTCGAAGATTTCTGCCAGGCAACCTGCCAGCTTGTCGCAGATCACCGCTTCAATTCACGCACGGCGATCGTCTGCGACTTCTCAAACGCGGACCTGGGTGAAATTCATGCCCGTGACTTCCTCGAATACGTGACTTTTGTTAAGAACAAAGTGCTGATCTCACGGCGCCACTCCAGGGTTGCCCTGGTTGGCACCAACCTCGCCAACAGCGTGCTGCTGCAGCTGTTCACTACGGTGGTGAAGTACGTGAATATCCGGGTATTTCCCAAATCCAATGAAGCCATCGCCTGGGCGATGGAGCGTGATGATGAGCAGCGTCCACGCGAAATAGTTGCGCCGGTCCACGGCCAGTGGGTTGAACCAAGGGTTCTGCCCGGCTGAGGCCCATTTCCATACTGCCCCCTGCGGCACAACTGACAGACCAGCTATCTAGTTATCATCCAAAAAATGCCATCCTTGGCATTTTTCGGGTCGGTTTCTATTTTTTGAATTAGGAAACCCCGTAGCGACGGACCGCGCCTTTTTCTCACGAAAAATGGCAAGCCATCCCTGGCTTGCACTAGTTCTCATCCTTTTTCGGATGCGAACTAGCTAATACGCTCATTTCACGGGCCTGGCCTCATGTTGCTACAACTTGTAGTGGCGGTACGTTCAAGGAATAATCGACGCTCTTCTGGCATAAGTCTATGATCTCGTTGAAGTTTTAGTGAAAAATACTGGATGGATACACATGGAAAATCAGGATTATCGGGATCAATGAAATCAATCAGTTACGAGCGGTTTTTCCCAGTCGCTTTCCCTGATCCAGTTGATGTCGCTTTGCTCTGTGTCGAAAGGGTCTTCTGACATGTAACGGGTTTTCTCACCGTCGCCATCGACTTCCATTTTGATCCATCGCGGTTCTCCGAGAGGCAGGGGGAATTCGGTAAGGTCTAGCGTCATGGCGGCTGGCAACCCTGTGGCTCCCCTTTCGTACAAGACGATATGGAGTATCTCCGTTCTGTCTTTCCTCATAATGTCCTCGCTTCGGTAAATCTGATCTCCTGGTCGTACCCATCAGTGGTCTTCTCATCTTCATGACCGGCCAGATCCTGTGCGATCAAGCCCTGGTTACGGTACATGGTGATACCCAGGCTTCTGATCTCGTGGAAGGTGGGTATGTCCTGCTTGCCCAGCGCTTCCCGGGCTACCTTCAGGAACACCTTCTGCAGGTGCTTCTGTTTGACGAACGTCTCCATCGGGTGCATCTGGTTACGCTTGTGAACGATGTAGTTACTGAGTACCGGGGTCCTCATTGATCGACGAACCACCTCCATCAGTTGAGGGCCAACATCAATCATGATGGCTTTGCCGGTCTTCTGCTGAATGACTGGCATCTGGCCGTTCACTATTTCGTCATGGCGTTTTGCTAAGATGTCGCCTTCTCGTTGCAAAGACAGAAGCGCAAAATCCATAGCGATCTGCAACCACTCAGGAGCACGCGCATAGATCGCCTGAAAGTCCCCCTCGCTCATTCTGGGACGCTGTCGAACGAACGAGGGGGCAGGCAATGTCTTCTCTGGAATGTTCTCTGCAATGTCACCGTGTGCCACTGCGATGCGGTAAAGCTCGATCAGAACCTTCCTCAGCTTTGCATACTGGTTGTCAGTTTGGCTGTCCAGGAAGTCTGCTATCTGACTCTGGCTGATTGAGAAGATGGGTCCAGGTAAACCCTCACACACAAGCCGCACCTGACTGAGTGACTGCTTGTATGTTGACGCTTTAACGTTGGGCTTACGTCTGGCCAGCCACTGATCACCGTAGTGTCTGAGCGACTTTGAACCCATGACCTTGGCCACCAGGGGGTTGGCGCCGTAAAGCTTGGTATTCAATTCAATGGCGGCTTGGATGGCCTCTTCTTTGTCTGACCCCATGCTGGGGCGTGAACCATCTGGCATCTTGTATCTGTACCGGTTGCCATCCAGGTACAGGTTCTTAGGCAACTCTCGCTTCACGATGTACCACTTCCCTCTGACTAGTTCGGTATCTAGCCCCCAATCCTCAGCAATTTTCAAGCTGGTCTTTGGGTCGGGTACGGGGTGGAAGTTCTCTTCAGCCCATGTGCGGAGCGCGGTGTACATCAGGAGTTACTTACTCCCCTCTGGGTTCTGTAACAGGCTCATACTTCCCTTCAAAGATGTCAGACTTGCAGGGGTAGATCTCGCCTTGGGTGCCTTTGATGATGTAGTCACCAGGGGAGACGGTCATGGTGCCTTCAAGTGTTTCGATGACTGGTACTCCTTCGCTGAAACCTACCTCGGCATTAGCGATAGCGCAGGCCAGCCAGAAAGGCACCGCTCCTGTTTCGTCTGCAATGAACTGCTCCTCGCCTTCAAACTTGAACGCTTCAATCTCAACTGGCTTTGCTCTGTATTTCATATTCACCTCTATTGAATGGGTGCCGGGAGTCCCCGGTTAGGGGAGATGGTTTTCGCCATCGCGGGGTTTCGACCGCTTCACGGGGCAAGGTACTCACCCCTTCGACTCTGTTTTATTTTTGTCCCCCGGCGCTAACTGGTTAATCACTGTTCTTGATGTTACGGATCACGTCAAACACTGCGCCAAATAACTCAGTTCTTTTTTGCTCCCAGTGATACCCATCATCACTATCTATCAGGTGATTAACGTACTTGTCGTAGGCTTCAATCAGGTCTCTCTCGTTGCTCTCCAGTTCTGTGATGCGGCCTGCTGCCCACAAAATACCTTCCTTGAATTGAAGGTCCGTGCCCGTGGCGGCTGTAAACACCATTGCCTGAAACTGAGCCTTGGGGTCTTTGAGCGCTTCAGCTAAATCTTCCTGCCATTGTTCACCCATTACTTTTACCCTCCTGGTCCGCTAACTCTCGCTCAAGCCATTCGCGAAACGTCAGGACTTCCGCGTCTTCAAAAAACTTAGCGGCGAATACGTAGCTGTCATACAGCCCTTTCTGGATTATCGTGGTTAACGCTCCAATACGTTCATGCATCTTCTCAATGCGTTCATCCCTCTCAGCCAGAGAGGCCTCCAACTTCTCAACCCTTGCCAACAGGTCTCTCTCGTTGTTGGCTTGGTCGGTGATTTGTTGTTCGAGGGATTTGAGGTCTTCAACGATGAACTCCACTTCCTCAACCCACATTCTTGGGTCTGCCAAACGAGGTATCAGGCAATACTTGTCGTGGTGGTAGTAAACTTCGAGGTCTTCGACCATGTTGGTAAGACGCTCAATTGGTGTTTTTTCGTCTTCACTCATTGAGAAGCCCTCCCGTGGTTTTCGCTAATGTTGTTTCCCCAGAGCATCAAAAAAACACCAACTGCGATTGGCCAATTTGCCTCTACACCAACAATTACGATGCCGATGGCACCTAGAAGAACGCCGATTAAGCAATTTATTCGATCAGACATCTTCACTCACCTCCTCTATGGTGTGAACGAAGGATTCACCCCAGATGTCATCTGAATAGTCGGGATGTCTTTTTATGGTCCCCTCTGGTGTTTTCACCTCTGTTGGCCCGAAAATGTCCACACCGTAAACACCATCGTTTTTGTAAACGTGTATCTCCAGCGTCTCGGGTTCTGGTTTGAGGCGGTAGTCCTTCGAGTGCTTCGTCGTCATTGATCGCCAATCTGAACCGGTTGGATTGATGTCTAGCCAAGTGCTGTGCCCGTTTAGGCTTTGAACCTGCTTACCCTCAAACGCCCACCCAGAGAACACCTTTATGCAATGGCGCTTTTCTTCTTCGTTCATTGGTTAATCCTCGACCTGACGCACAGCCTTACGCAGGTCTGATACGAGCGGCGTTTTGAATCCCTCTGCCCAACCAACCAAATCATCCTGAACAGCCTTGAGCGAGCCACAGCGCCTTACAGCGTCGTACATCTGCATGTCACTCAACCCACTAATCAACGTCGACAAGGTTGGGTAGTACCCGACCGGCTTCCAATAAGGCTCGCCGGTCTTCTCCTTGTGCTTCAGTTCGTTCAGGATGAACTGGTACTTGTCCGCATCGATGGCGAATTCGTCAGTGATCCTAATCAAAGGGAATGTCTCCATCGGCACCCTGGGGCGCAGTGTTGCTTGGGCTCTGCTGCTGTCGTCTCTCATCGGTGAAGACGGACACCATGACAGACTTGTTCTGCTCACCGTTCAGAGCGTTCTGCTTCATCAATACACCTGACAGATCCACTGTGGGGTCAAGCAGGGCGTACTCGCCATGTTGACCATCCAGGATCACGCCAATCTGCACGTACTTGTTCTTGGTCTCACCGTCCTGCTCGTAGGTGTCAACCTTTGCTGCTAATCGTTTAGTCATGAAGCCTCCAATAGTTGTACTTCGTCTCTGGGTTGGATGAACGCCTCAAGGTCTGTGCGAAGACAGAAGTCAATAAAGCCATTCACCATGTGGTTAATCTCAATCATGTCGCGGTCATTCCAGACCAGGGGAAGCACTTCAGACTTGGTCACCTTCCAGGTGGTGTCGTCTTTCTTCCTGCCTTGCTTCAGCTGCATGATTCGGTATTCGATGCGGGGTAACTCAAAGACCCAAGCGCACACCTTCCACTGCATGGAGTCAATGTACTTGTCCAGTTGGATCGTGCCGGTGGTTGTCTTCCACTCGTAGAGCATCAACCCCAGAATCCCATCAGCCAGCGAATTGATCTGTATCTCACCGTACTCGGTCATGAGATTCCTGGAGCCTCTGAGTTCGTGAAGCATGACATCCAGTCGAAGGTCAGCCATCACTTCATCGATCGAGGCATAGTCAATGTCGAACTCTTCCGAGTGACTGCCATCCTCGATGTACTTGTGGACTGCAGTACCCAGTAGCATCTGTTCGTTGGGTGGCTCTTCTGACCTGATCTGGCTGACCAGCTTCTCAGTGGTCATCCAGTCAGTATTTAGATACAGCTTGTAGGCATTGAGCCATGTGGGGCTTGCCCGAAAGGTCGCCATCAGGACGCTTCCTGGAGGTCTGCAGGCGTTTCTACTTCCACCTCGACAAACTTGTCAGCGTCTTTGTCAAACACGACAGGGAGGGCCTTAGAACGCTTTACGAGCAGCTGACTGGCAAGCTTCTTAACGGTGGGGTGTTCCATCTCGATGATGTCAGACCGCCACTGGTTCAGTTCCTCTGCAGTTAGGATCTTGTCGATGCCTTCCTTCAGCGCAGTCACTGTCTCAGCTACCTGCTTGCCCTCTTCGCTCATTGTGTTGAGTGCTTCCATGATGTCCTTGATGACATCTGCCAGGAACTCTGGCTGCTGTGTGAAGTCGGGTACGACAATGGGTGGCAGGTTGGCAACGTTCTTGCCCAGCCCTTTGGTTGGCGAGAAGTCCAGCACCCGCTGGTTCTGTGCATCGCGAAAGATAAACCCGGCAGCATCTGCGATCTTGAACACCTCGCTGAGTGAACCACCTTGGATGTCTGGCCTCACGTGCGTCTCATCTCCCTCGACCACATCTTTGTGATGAGCCAGCATGATCAGGTGCTTACCGGTAGAGGTTATGGTTTTCACCCATGCCGCGAAGTCGTTCTTCAACTTACCCCAGCCGTTCTGTGAGGGCCCTCCAGCGCCGTTCCCCATCTTGGGGTTATCCTTGATCATGGCGACCGTCATCCAGTCCAGGAGACGCCCTACGGTGTCGATACACACCGCATCATATGACTCGATGTCTGCCGGCGTGATCGAGCGAATGTCATCCCATGACGACACCTGGACAATGTCCTTCCTGAACGCTGATCGATACGCGCCGTTGTCGGTGTCGAGCGTCAGGACGTTACCCGCGGTAAACGCGGTTGATGTTTTACCAGCACCGGGCTGACCGTAGATCAGGATCTTCACTGCTGTCACGGTGATGGGTTCACTTGATTTTGTAATGTTAAGCGCCATGATTGGCCTCCTTTACGTAGTTGTAGAGGTCCTCAAAGGACCCGAATCTCTGACCGCAATGAAGCACACCTTTGCCTTCCTGGATCAGATCAATTTGTTTGAAGCATTCGTCTTGAGTGCGGCACCAGAAGACATCTGACCCACCACCACAATGGGTATAGGTCCAGCCATCGCCCTCAGGTTCAATCCAATAGTCTTGATAGATCAGCATCGCTCCCCTCCAAGATTCGGTACACCAAGCGGGTACACCACTCGAAGGTTCCTATCGTCTTCGTGAAATCGTGAACAGACCGAATCGCTGATCTCATCAAGCTGGGCTTCGATCGTGCTGAGAATGTCGAGATCTTCTTCACCCAGGTACTGGGCCTTGCTTTGTATCTCGAAAAGAAAATCGTTGATGTTTGATAAATCTGGCGTGGCCATATGGAACCTCCAGTTAAGCTGCAATCACCTCGTTCCGTTCCAACCACAGAGCAAGACCCACACGGGTAGCACCTGGAAGGTTCAGTCGATACTTGGCGTCCTTGATGTGTTTGCGAACCGTCTCCACGCTGATGTTGAGGTCATCTGCAATGTCCTCATCAGGTTTGCCAAACTCCATAAACTTGGAGAGAACACGAGCCTGAGCCGGTGTCAGGTCTCTCTTGCGTGGTGCTTGACGTGGTGTATTCATTTGAAACACTCGCTAATCACATTGAGCGGAATGCTAAATTAGCATTTTGCTCATGTCAACAGCAAATGTTTCTTAGCTTTTTGGTGGTTTGATGTGCCCACAGCGAAGACAAACAGCATGTTCGTCTTGCTTGGTATGGCCCTTGTACAGGCAGATGAGATAGTGGTGAAGCCGGTTCAGGGGAACCGGTGGATCAGGAAACAGGTATTTTAGGAAGTCGTACGCCATGAGCGCAAAGACAGCGAAGACCAGTAGCCAGAAGGCACCTGCAAGCAGGTAGCCAATGGGTGTCATAGCAGTTCTCGACCCACCCAGACAACGCGTCCGATGATTCTCATGAACGCCTCAGCTTGTTCGGCGGTGTAGGTCTCTGGTTCATACTTCCCGTTGTCGCTGATGATCTTCACAGAGCCATCCAGGTTGGGTTTGACCCGCTTGATCTGGATAGTCTGGTTCAGACCGATAGCATACACGCCTTCAGCGTTGGCGACAGCTTTCCTGGTATCAACCAGGGCGAGGTCACCATCCTGAATGGTCGGATACATGGAGTCCCCAGCGCATGTGATTAGCGCGAGTTTGTTGGGCTCGAAGCCTTTGCCCAGTATCCAGTTGGTCTTGAACGCCATGTGATCGACGATCTGTTCAGACTCCACCTCAAACGCAGACCCACCCAGACCGGCTGTGAGGCTGGACTTTGGCACATGCGTATAACCATGGGTTCCACCGGGAAGTTCGACAGCGGGTTCCAGTAGCCGGCTGAGGCGGTCTTTCGAGTGCTCCAGGTACTCTTCCTCATGGAACTCATCCATCCACCCATCAGGTTTACCGGTACCCCGTTCCAGGGTCCTGGCAAGCGAATCACCTACGTTCCTGGTGCCTTTGGGTGACGTGATCTGACTGAGGTAGGAAGCATCTGTGCCAACCGTCTCCGCAAGGGCACGAATGGTGTCGTACTCCGCGATGAGTAGCTTGAGGTTGCTCTTGCGCTTGTCCTTGACGTTCATGTCACCACAATACGGACGTTAGCAACGTGATAAATAAGCAATGCGCTTGTACAGTGTGTAGCATTGCGCTACTATCGCGCTAATCCAAATTGGCAGGATTAGCATAATGAAACTCGAAGAGTGGTACTCCATGGCCACACCTGAAGAGAAGAAAGATCTCGTTAAGGAAGCTGGCACAAACATCGATTATCTGAGACAGCTGAAGGCTGGGGTGAGAAAGCCCGGTGTTTCGCTGTGCCGTGAACTGGTGAGAGCGTCCAAGGTTGTGACGCCTGATCGGTTGATGGATCTGGCTTCGCTGAAGCCTGAAGTCTGGGGAGAAGCAGCAGCTTAATTGGCAGGAGTGCTGCTGCTTCCCTCTCTCTGACTCCACTCAGGTTCCCAGACATGAAGAGATTAAATCTCACTTCTCTCGCTCAGAAAATGCCCACTACTGGTACTGTAAATCTGTTCAGTATCCAGGTCTTGAATCCTCCCTCGGACCCCTCGCGTCATCCAACCTCTGACTATGCGACCGAGGGGAGGGGGGATACCTGATGTACGGCAAGATTTTCGACGACATTTTTGAATCCTCGATGATTGCTTACGGCGGTTGGTTACCCACGTACATCATGCAGGGGATGATCGTAAAGGCCGACAAGGATGGGCTGGTCAACATTGCTCCCATGGCGTTGTACAGGCTTCTGGGTCTTTCGACTGATGGCAGTGATTCCCCTGTTGTTTCAGTCAAGCAATTCGAGAAAGCCATTGAGTTCCTGGAAGCCCCTGACCCTGAGTCTCGAAACACAGCCTTTGAGGGGCGTCGAATTATCCCTCTCAAGGACATCGAAGAGGTCGAATCAAATCGAGGTTGGTGGCTGGTCAACTATGAGTTCTACCGAAAAAAGGCTTCCAAATCTGAAGAGAGAGGGAGTTCCACTGATCGAGTTCGAAAGTACCGAGCTAGGAAAAATGGAACTGAAGGAAATCAAGAACTTAGCCTGTTTGGTAACGGTGATGTAACGGGTGAAACACGCCATACAGATACAAATACAGATAATATATTTGTCCAATTCTGGAACTTGTACCCTCGGAAGGAAGCGAAACCCAAAGCGAAGACAACCTTCGAGAGATTATCCAAGTCTGATCAACAAGCAGTCCTTGATCACCTCCCCGAACGCATAGCCAAGCAATGGCAGTTCACTGAAAAACAATTCATCCCGTTACCGGTGACGTTCCTCAATCAACGTCGCTGGGAAGACGAAATCATTCCACCCAAGGGGCACGAGCCAGATCCATCTGAGCCGATGTCACGCGCACAACGAGCAGCACAAAAACAATGAGCGTACCCGCAGAAAACGTTACACACCTGAGAGTTCCCCCCCACTCGATCGAGGCAGAGCAGAGCGTCCTGGGCGCCATCCTGCAGTCACCGGATTGTTTACCGGAGATCGATTTATCTGCGGAAGAGTTCTACCGCACTGACCACCGGTTGATTTACCGGGCCATCCTGGAGTGTGGCGCAGCGACCGACATCGTGTTGCTGGCTGAGGCGCTGGAGAAGGCCGGTGAACTCGAAGCGGTTGGCGGGTTGCCGTACTTGTCGACGTTGAGTAACGGGATTGGCACCACCGCAAACGTGGGGCGCTATGCCGATGTGATCCGACAAAGGGCCAAGCTGCGATCAGGCATCACAGCTGCTCAGGACGCTGTACAGGCGGGTTTTGATGGCGATGCCGATGGGATGTTTCGTGCGATGTCCGAAGGGTTGCTGGCGACTGAGAGCGATTCAAAGCAGGAGTTCTGGGATGCACGATCGTCCCTGGCGTTCACCATCGAGCGTATCCAACGAGTCAGCGATGGCGAAGAGATACCGGGCATCCCGTTCGGGATCAAGGGGCTTGACGAGAAATACCCAGCCGGGATGAAACCAGGGAACCTGATCGTGTTGGGTGGCCGGCCTTCGATGGGAAAGACCGCGGTCATGTTGAACATGGTTCTGTCGAGCAAGGTACCGGTGGGCGTCATGACTTTCGAGATGAGCCACGACGAACTGACCCAGCGAGAACTGACGCTGCTGTCCAGGGTGAACTACACCAAGCTAGACACCGCTGATCTCACTGACCAGGAGTGGTCTCGTGTTACTCAGGCAGCGACGGACATCAACAACCGCAAGATCTCGATTTACGACCGAGGGGGTGTGGACATTGGTGAAGTCTGCAGAGCAGCGATGCGGATGAAACACCGGGATCACATCGAGGTGCTCTTCGTGGATTACCTCCAGTTGATCTCTGGTGAGGGTAACAACCGGGCGGAAGAGATCGGTCAGATCACCCGGCGCCTGAAAGGGCTGGCGAAACAACTCCACATACCCATCGTCCTTGGCTCCCAGCTGAGTCGAAAGGTGGACGACCGAAAGAACCACAGACCCATTATGTCTGACCTTCGAGAGTCGGGCCAGATCGAGCAGGACGCTGACATGGTGATTTTCCTGTATCGCCGTGCGATGTACGAAGACTGCGAGGACACCACCATGGAATTCCTGGTTGAGAAAGCGAGGAACAACGCGGTGAGCACGGTGTATGCCGGATGGGACGCTGAACTGATGATGCTGAAATCACGAGAGGTGAACAGTGAGTACGAAGAATACCAGTAGCGCGACTGAACAGAAGCGTCGGGAACTTGCGAGCAGTATCAAAACGCTGGACCTGAAGCAGGTGCCGAAGGCAGAGCGAGAACGCATCAAGCGCGAGTGGCTCAATGCGTAAGCAGACCTTCATCGTGAAAGACGACCGTGATCACCAAGCCCTTGGTATCGCGCTGAGATCGCTCAGGAGAACGACAAAGCGCCCCCTCAAGGTCGTCGTCAGCGAAGAGAGAAAACGCTTCACGTGGAACCAGAGCGCGGCGCTGTTCGGCCATGCTTACCCGATCATCTGCCGAGAGACCGGCGCCACCCCTGATGACTGCCATGAGTATTTCTGTGGCCAGTATTTCGGTACCACCACGATCAGTTTCCTGGGGCAGACAAAGACCAAGCCGGTCAGGACCACTACAACGAATGAGATGGGCGAACACGATCCCATCAGTACAAAAGACTTCGCGCAGTTCTTCACGTTTGTGCAGGACTCAGCCGCTGAAGAGGGGTATCACATCCCAGATCCAGACAAAGACTGGAAAAAGAAAATCCAACAGCAAATCGAAAAGGAAGAGAACCATGAGTCAACTCAATCTCCATGCAACATGTCAGGCCACCAACTGGAACGCACGGGCTGAAGGTAAAGGCGAAGGCCGGGTCAAAGCCGGTGACCTTCGCTGCAGCTGTCTGCTTGATGCAGATGATCTTGAAGCCCTGGTAGGCCACATTGGTGAGGAAGCGTTTGCCGCAATGCGTAACTCCAACACGGTCCTGAAGGTAGGCCGCAAGGTGGAGAAGGCAGAAGTCACGATCCTCACCCAGCCCGAAGATGGCATTGTCATTTACCAGGACACGGAATGTGACCTGAAGAACTTTGAACTGGATTTTGCTGATGGTGGCATGTTTCAGGCAACGTTCTCGATTGGTGTTCGCGGTATCGACAACGAAGACTCTGGTGACCTGCACGACACCATGACACTGGAATCCATCTACGTCCGAGCGATGTCGAAGCAGACCGGCCTTGACCTCTCTGATGACGAAGAGGAAGAGGAAGAAGAGGCTGAAGCCGCGTGAGACATCACCGGATCACAAAGCCTCAGGCGAGAGAGATTCGCCGTGCTTACTTCGGCAGATACGAGAACCAGGAGCAGCTGGCCAAACGGTTCAACTGCTCCCAGTCGACTATCTGCCGGATAGTAAGTCAGCCATCTGGCGTGTACGGGGACTGACTCATGGCCAAACGCTGCAAAGTCTGCAAAGAGAAGTTCGAGCCCACCTTCAACACGCTGCAAGCAACGTGCAGCCCGAAGTGTGCTATCGATTTTGCAGGCTCTGCAGATGGTCGCGAGTTCGCCAGGAAACAACGCAAGAAGGAAGCCCGGGAAGAGCGCAAGCGATACAACCAGACCCGCATCGGTTGGTGGAGAGAGGAAGCCCAGAAAGCATTCAACAAGTACATCCGTACACGTGACGCAGCACTGCCGTGTATCTCCTGTGGGATCACAACGGGCCAGATGCATGCTGGGCACTACCGAAGCCGGGGAGCGGCTCCAGAGCTACGCTACGAGCCCCTGAACTGCCACAAGCAGTGCGCTCAATGCAACGAGAAGAAGTCAGGGAACATCGTGGAATACCGCATCAACCTAATCGACAGGATAGGGGAAGATCTTGTCGATTGGCTTGAAGGACCACACGACACGAAGAAGTACACCATCGATGATCTGAGAGAGATCAGAGACAACTGCAACCGATTAACCAAAGAACTGGAAGACAGGAGAGCAGCATGACACCAATGGAATACATCAACATGGCGGCTTACATCGTAGCCATAGGCGCGGCAGTCGCAACAGTCACCCCCAACAAGAAAGATGATGCGTTCTGGCGCAGGGCCAACAAGGTCATCAACATCATCGGTTTTAACTTCGGCAGGGCGAAGAACAAGGAATGACCTGGGAGAACTTCACCCGTGAAGAGTTTGATTGCAAGCACTGCGGAGAGAACCACATCAGTTTCGAGTTCATTGACGTCGCTCAAGAGATCCGCACAGCGGCTGGCTGTCCTATGCGTGTTAGCTCTGGCTATCGGTGTCCTGACCATCCTATTGAGGCGAGAAAGTCAGCCCCAGGAGAACACACTGAAGGAACGTGTGCAGATTTCGCTGTATCACACCAAGCTGCGTATGCTGTTCTTAAGGCGGCGATGGCTCACCCGAAAGTAACGGGCATTGGTGTGAATCAGAAAGGCCCCACCCGGTTCCTGCATATCGGCATCGGACCAGCAAAACCAGGAAGGCCAAGACCGCACGTCTGGAGCTACTAATGAACAAGCGCACCCACATCGAAGAGACCAGGGAGAAACGCAGGATCATATTCAGAAAGCCTGACGAATCTATTAAGCTGATCACCTTCGCTGAGTGGGAAGCACTTCACAGCGATCTACCCAACTACAAGAAACTGGAACTCCTGACACCCTGCAAAGACGAAACTCACTACTACCGTCTCCGCAGCGACCCCAACGTCAGAATAGACCCGGACACCAACATGATATGGCGACACCCGAAGGGGAAACGATGATACTGCCGACGATCAGTAGAGACAGAAACGGTGACATCTGGGTGGACTTCGTGCAGACCAAGGGCGAGCCCAAGTACATGGAAATGGATGGCGAACGCCTTCTCATCGGCCACACCCAGGGTGGAATCCGTCTCTTTGGCATTTGGTGGAGGACACATTGAGCATTGACGACTTCATAGATCTGGTGAACAACCGAATCACCTACAAACCAGGGTGGAAGATCATGGCAGTGGAACGAGGCATGGAAGGTGATGTCTGCGTGTATACAAAACTATCGGCCCCTAACGCGAACGACCCAGATCAAACCACCGATGTGCGGATGGGAAACGTGCTCTCTGTGTTTGAATTAGCGCGCATGAGCGAGAAAGAAGCGCTGCGAATCATAGAGCGTTTCCTGCACAACATGGAGACCCACGAGCTTCGTGAGTTCTTCAAGGTGGATGGCATCTGCGTCACTGACCCACACCCAGAACTGAAGCACCAGGACCGGCTGAGAGAGAGCCTTGACAACGTATCCCAAGGATACAGGGACCACGCCAATGCCTGACAAACTCACACCAAAACAAGAGCAGTTCTGCCGTGAATACCTGATTGACCTGAACGCAACACAGGCATGTATCAGGGCTGGTTACTCGCCAAAGACAGCGAAACAGATGGGAACCGAAAACCTGTCAAAACCTGCCATACAAGCCTACCTTGCTGAGATCAATGACGTTCGGTTTGAGCGAGTCAAGATGGATGCCGACGCTGTCCTGCTTGAAGCATCTGACGCATTCAATGTACTGAAAACCCAGGGTGACTACAAAACCGCGAAAGGTTACCTGGAACTCATTGCCAAACACCGTGATGTGGGTGCGCTGAGAGAACACCGGGTTGTCGAAACACGTCCCTACGAAGACCTCACCGATGAAGAGCTAGACCGACAGCTGGCGAACGAGGAAGACCTTGCAAACGGCGGTTGAGGCTCATGAACTCAGGCTGATGAAGGAAGAGAAACTCAGACGCCTGAGAGAACACAACGAGAAGCACGGCAGGACCAGACTCCAACGTCAGTTTGATGCCATGTATGGCTGGCAGAAGGAGTTCTGTGAAGCCACCGCAGAATACTATGAGTGCTGTCTGATGGCAGCAAACCAGATCGGCAAGACCTACACCGGTACATCGATCGATGCCATGCACCTACTCGGTGAGTACCCAGACGACTACAAGGGCCACAGGTTTGATTTCCCGCCCATGTGCTGGGGTCTGGGCTTCTCGATGGAAAAGACCCGTGACCTGCTTCAGAAAGCCCTGTTCGGTGAGTTCGTCAATGGTGAGTTCACCGGGGGATTGATACCCAGGGACAAGATTGTTCACCGCGGCTGGGAGGGTGCCGGCAGTGTGAAGAACGCGATGCGAACAGTCAGGGTCAAACACGCAAAGGGCACATCGATCATGCAGTTCTGGTCATACAGCCAGGGCCAACACGCCATCATGGGTGACCTTGTTGACTGGGCCCACATCGATGAGGAACCAGAAGACCAGGAGATCAGACCCCAGGTGCTGACTCGATTGATCAACGGCGACAAGGGCAAGGGCGGGAGAGCGATCTACACCTTCACCCCAGAGAACGGCAAGACAGAACTCGTGCTGCAGTTCATGGAGGATCCATCAGAGGATCAGTTCTTCATGAACAAGGGGTGGAACGATGCGCCTCACATGACACCTGAGAAGCGTGAGCGACAGCTGAAGCTGTACCCAGACTATCAGCGTGATATGCGATCGAAGGGTGTGCCGATGCTGGGGCATGGCCGCATCTTCGAACTCAGTGAAGAGTTCATCACCATTGACCCGTTTGAGATACCGGACCACTTCTGGGTGATCGATGGTATGGACTTCGGTTGGGACCATCCTCAGGCCCGTATTCAGTTGGTTGAAGACAGGGACACCGGGACGGTTTATGTGACCCGGGGATGGAAAGCCAGGAAGCAATCAGCAAACGAGGCGTGGGGCGCCACCAAGGAGTGGTCAGAGGGCGTTCCTACTGCATGGCCACATGATGGTCTGCAACACGAAAAAGGCCGTGACGACGCTGTGATGCAGAAAGAGCACTACCGAAAGGCAGGGTTCTTAATGCTCGACGAACACGCTACCTGGGAAGAGGGTGGCTACTCGGTTGAGACTGGTCTGTACCTGATCAACGACCTGATGCGTAAGGGTAAGTTCAAGGTGTTCAGCAACTGCACCGGATGGCTGGAAGAGTTCAGGAGTTATCACCGGGACAAGCACGGCAAGATTGTGAAGCAGCGAGATGATGAACTTGATGCCACAAGGATAGCGTTCATGATGAGACGCTTCTCGGTACAGATGGGCAACCGCGGTATCAACCGGCGCAGGTTCGGTGTGAAGAGGGCCCTGTGACCCTGATAGACGAATACTGGGCCAGCAAGTGTAAGCCCAACTGTGGTAAGTGCTGTTACTTCTTCGTGGGTACAGTCAGAACCAACATCCCATGTCCTCACCTGGATGAGGGCACAAAGAAATGTCTTGTGTACAAGCAGCGTGATGAACTCAGGGCGAAGGGAGAGATACCCTGGTGCAACGATGTCACCCCACAGACGATACCGCTGCTCAACCTGCCAGCTGACTGTGGCTACCTCGAATAAATCTAGGTAACCCTTCAAGCCTTCCCTAGTTAGCCTCTCAAATCTATGGTAGGCACTAGCTAACGGTCCAGTTCTATTGGCAGAACGAATCCCTACAATGATGGGCTACTCCCTTCCGGTAGGCACTCCATGGAACTGACTGCGAAAGACATCCGTCTCAGGTTCGATGAACTCAAGCAAGAACGCTCCACCATCGATGGTATCTATGACCTGATTGAACTGTATGTCAGACCGCACACAGGCAAGTTCTTCAACGTCGAGGCATCAGAGCATTCAGTCCAGTGGGACGGTCGGCAGTTGTTCGATTCCACTGGGATCAAGGGTGCCAGGAAGCTGGCTTCTGCACTACGAGGATCCATTACCCCTGCACTCAGCAAGTGGCTGGACCTGACCTGGGAAGATGAAGTTCTGCAGGACAACCATGAAGCCAAAGAGTGGCTGTCTGAAGCATCCAAGAAGGTGTATCAGGCGTTGCTTGAATCAGACTTCCCTCTCCAGATCTCGAAGGCGTTCCTTGACACCACATCATTCGGCATGTGCTACATGATGCTGGAAGAGGTTGGGGAAGAGACCGGTGACCTGGACTTCACCACCTTCCCGGTGAAGAACTGTTACTTCGAGCCTGACTTCCATGGCGACCCCATGAACATCTACGTGGAGTATCAGCTGAAGCCCTCAGAGTGCGTGGACAAGTTTGGTGACAAGTGCCCAGAGAAGGCCAGGGACGACTACGACAACGGTCGTACGACGACACACAAGGTGATCTTCTGCATCTTCAAGCGTGAGAACGGCCAGCCCTATCCAGCGGCTCCAGAGCAACGAGCGTACGGCTGGAAGTACGTTTACTACGAGGACAAGTCAGAGATCACCAGCGGTGGCTACTTCGAGCAGCCATGCATGATCGGTAAGTGGGCCGAACACTCAGATAGCAAGTACGCAAAGTCTCCTGCCTTCGATGCACTGCCTGACATCAAGTCAATCAACGAGTGGGTGAAGATGTCCTTCACCGCGGCAGAACTCACACTGATGCCGCCTCTCATGGTGAAAGAGATGGGCCTGTTCAGTGATGTGGATATGCAGGCCGCAGGTATCACGTACGTCAATGACGTGGAGAAATCCATCAAGCCGCTGAATGCCGGCGTTGATTACAAGGTGTACGAACTCAAGCGCGAAGAACTGAAGATGGCGATCGAGGAAGCGTTCTATGTCGACATCCTGCAGCTGAAAGACTCACCGCAGATGACCGCGACAGAGACCAATGCCCGTATGGACATCATGCTGAAGGACATGGGTGACACGTTCGGGTTCATCAAGAAATACCTGCTTGATCCCCTGGTCCAGAGAGCATTCAACATCCTGTTTCGTGCGGGTCAGCTGGGTGACATGCCACCGATCGTGGCAGAGCGTAACACCGGCAAGGACATGCTTGAGATTGAGTACCTGGGTCCACTGGCACAGGCACAGAAGCAGGGTGAAGCGGTCAGCGTTGAACGCTTCTTCCAAGCGGTGGTCGGTATTGCCTCCGCAGAGATGGAAGTGACCGGTCAGCAGACTGCCCTGGATAAGCTGGACATCGATGCCATGGTTGACCAGTTCGCAGATGTCTACAACATCGACCTGGGTCTGGTGCTCAGTGACGATGAGGTGGATGAGCTGAGAGAGCGCCGGCAGGCAGAACGTGAAGAGCGTCTCTCCCTGGAGAATGCCCAGATGGAGGCTGAGACGTTCAACACCACGACTCAGGCCCTGCAGACCGTTAACTGATGGACCGGTCAGAGT
This sequence comes from Pseudomonadales bacterium, assembly GCA_963921285.3. Lineage (GTDB taxonomy): Bacteria > Pseudomonadota > Gammaproteobacteria > Pseudomonadales > Azotimanducaceae > UBA9659. Next base: position 616,204 of record CAWUFD020000015.1, on the reverse strand, counting down.
ACAGAAAACACAACCGTCGCCTGATCAAGGCGATGATCGCAGCACACCCTGATGCTTTCAAAGCAATGCGGGAAACATTCCATCACTCAGCCGAGGCGATGGGTAACGAAGAAATGGGGATGGTCAGGTTCATGCTTGGCCAGAACTTTGTCATTGAACAACTAGACCGACTACTTAACGAGGACATCAAATGAGCGAAGAAGGCGCAGCAGCACCAGGAGATGGTGAACAGGTAACAGACTGGAAGGTAACCGCGGGGTTGCCTGAGTACATGCACAACTGGGATGAAGCAAAGGGTACCCAGGATGAGTTCTGGCAGTCGGTAGATTTTCGCAGGGCGCAGGCCGGCAGATCTATCATCCTGCCAGGGGAAGATGCCACACCAGAAGATCAGACCGCATTCCGTACCAGACTGATGGAGAAGGTGCCTGACCTGATTCAGCGTCCTGGTGAGAATGCCACCGAGGAAGAACTTGCAGACTTCCACAGGGCCCTGGGTGTGCCTGAGGACGTGAATGCCTACGTGCTTGAGCATGAGGTTGCCCCAGAGAGTTTGGCGTCTGTACGCGATCTGGCGAAGCGCTACGGGCTGTCACCGGACCAGTTCAAGGGGTTGTTTGGTGAACTCGCGCAGGCAGAGATTCAGGCATCTGAAGAGCATACAGCGCGACAGGAACAAACCGTTACCACCATGAAGTCTGAGTGGGGTGAAGCGTACGACCAGAACATGGATCGACTGAAGAACACCCTGGAAGTCATGGGTGCCCCTGATGATCTCAAGAACGCAGTGGCAAACAACAACGCAGGTGCTGAGACCCTGAAGTGGTTGCACGAGTGGACCGGTAAGTTCATTGGTGAAGATCACAACGTCGCGATGATGCCCCAGCGTGGCAGGCTGAAGATGACGCCAGCTGAGATCCATAACCGTAAGGCTGAGATTCAGAACATGGAAGGCTACCAGCAGTCGAGCCATCCAGATCACCAGAGACTGGTCCAGGAGATGGTCCAGTTGAACGAACAGTTGAACGTTGGCGCACCTGACAAAACGAAGATTAGGGGTTATGGCGGCAGGGCTGTTGGTGATGAACCGGGTGCCTCAGATCCCTATGCCCAAGCTGGCTAGATAACGGTCCAGTTCCAACGGATAGAAAAATAGGGAAAATCGAAAACTCTTAGATTCAACTCGCCGGTTACACCGGAGGGGCGGAACAGCCGAAAGGTCCGCAACCAGTTGCTGAAGTGTTTCTGGGATCAAGCACTTCAAGTCATGAGTCCCTGAAGGTCTATGTGACGCGGAAGGGAATAGCTCGTTGGCGATTAACTTTCTTTTAGCAACTGGAGAGTCAGTCAATGACTATTACAATCAGTAACGCCTATGTGGATACGTTTGCCGATAACGTTCGACATCTGGCACAGCAGCAGCAAGCGAAACTTCGACCCTACGTGATGGAAGAACATCACCAGTCCAAGTCACATCGTTTTGACCGTATCGGTTCCCTCTCAGCAGCAAGCAAGTCTTCTGCCCGTACTGCCACCCCGACAGGTAACGCAGCATGGAGCGGCAGACAAACGCTGATCGCGACTTACCACCTGGGTGACACCTTCGAGCATGAAGACATTGCCCAGATGTTGATCCAGCCTCGTGGCCCACTTGTCCGTACAGTGACGATGGGTCTTAACCGTCAGATCGATGACGTGATCATCGCGGATGCTACTGGTAACGCGCTTGATCAGGATGGTTCAAACGTTGCGTTCACTGCTGGCCAGACCATCGGTGACGGTACCGGTGAAATCGACGTGGACTTCATCCTGGAAGTGGATGAGAAGTTCTATGACAACGATGTCGACCCTGACATCAAGAAGTGCTGGGTGCATGGCCCCAAGCAGCGCAGGAAACTGCTGCAGCTGCTCGAAGTGACCAGTGGTGACTTCCAGGGTGATGCCAAGGCACTGAAGTCCGGCAGGCTTCCAGACTTCCTGGGTTACGACTGGGTGTGTTCAACACGCCTGAACGTGCCATCTGCCAACGAACTCGACAACCTTGTGTTCAGTGAATATGCAATGGGCTTGCATGTTGCAGAGGACATCTGGATTCGAGTGACGGAACGAGCGGACATCTCATACGCGTGGCAGGTCTACGCTGCAATGAGCATGGATGCGGTTCGTGTTGAAGATGAGCACATCGTCAAAGCCCACGTAGCTGACACGATCACCTAATACCCTCGGTGAAGCTAGGCCCCCTTCGGGGGGCCATTTTTTAAGAGGTCAGATCCGAATGAGGACATGCCCAACCTGCAATAGAGAAGTATCCGGTGTGGAGTGGAACTTCATCCACAAGCAGTGTTACGAGTGCAGACCTCTCCCCAATGTCCCCACACGTGGAATCGTCAGACGCAAGCTTCTTGGTGATGCTTTGAAGTCGAATAAGCATCGAAACACCACCAATAAGCGTTACGTCATACCCGGTGTCAGAAGGACCGGTGGCCGGCGAGAGACCACACACACGATCTAGGAGATCCCCATGCCTATCACGAACAGAAAAACTGGACTGAAACAGGAAGCCCGACCCTCTGCCATCCGCACTGATCTGAAGTCTGTCGACAAGGGCCGGGTTGACTTCGGTACTGGCGACGGTACGAAGACAGTCAAGGCTGGTCAGACGGTATTGCTTGCCGGTGGCTATGCCAACGGTGGTACTGCAGGCAGTGTCTACAGACGCACCAAGAGCGCTGGAGACGCGTCGATCAACCTGGGTACTGAAAACTACTCAGTGACTGCGAACTGGACCCTGCAAGGCACCAACGCAGCCTTCACAGCCCGTACGACAGCGAACCGGGACATCATTCTTGCAGTGCCTGACAGTGCTGCACCCAACGAGACCAACGTAGTACAGACGGTCAACCCATAACAGGAGAATCCCATGCGAGGAAACCAAACCACCCACATGACCTACAGCGATGCCAAGGTTGTCGCCCGATTTAAAGCGCAGGGATACACCCTGGGTCAGATCGAACAGCACTTCCGCGACACACAGCGCCCCAAGCAGATCGCAGTGCTGCAGAAGTTCTTTGAGGACACGGTTGAAGATGATGGCCGCGGTCTTGACCAGGACTATCGTGAGCCGCCCCTCAAGATTGATGAGTTTGAGTCACTGAGCGAGGAAGAGGCTGAGAAGGCTCGTGCACTTGCCAGTCAGACGCAGCAGGGTCACATGGGGAAGGCGAAGCTGGTTGAACAGCGTGGTCTAGAGATGCCTGAAGGTCAGGCCGCTGAATCGCGTGATGCGGATCGAGATAACGCGACCAGGGCGGGGTTTGAATCCAACCAGGAACCTGAACCGAAGCCGAAAGCAAAGGCAAAGACAAAAGCAAAGGCGAAAGCAAAGGCAGAGTAATCCCGCATGGCTTCCACTGATCTTGAGATGTGCAACATGGCGCTGTCCCACGTGGGGCAGGATGAGATCTCTGCGCTCTCATCAACGGGCAGCAAGTCCCAGAGGGCTTGTCACGAGCTTTTTGAACAGGCTGTCCGTTATGTCCTCACGCAGAAGAAATGGCGCTGTAGCACGTCCAGAGACAGTCTCAGCACGAAGGATGGCACACCTGAGTATGGCTATTCAGCTTTCTACACGATTTCCACCCTGGAAGGCACACCACTCAAGGTCTGGGATGTTCGTGCATCGTCACTGAAGGACCGGGATCAGAACGATCTCTTCTGGGAGGTCGAAGAAGGCAACATCATCTGTGATGCAGACGATGGCATTAAGGTGCAGTACACCAAGCGAGTGGATGACGCGAACATCGATGATCATGTGGTTGAAGTGATTGTATGGCGCCTTGCCATGTTGCTGGCCATGCCATTGACGCAGAACCGAGCCCTGAAGAGGGAATGCCAGGATACCTACATGAGGGTGCTTGCGGATACCGCAGCGATGGACCAGCAAGGTCGAAACAAGCCGCTGAGAGTGAACCGCGTATTGAATGCCAGGATGAGTGGCGGTAACTCACGAATAGGACCGTACGTTTAATGGGTGCATATCAAGACCTCAAGCATGCTTACCTGAAGTCAGTTACGGGTGAGTCAGGTTCTGTCAAAGAACTGGAGAACAAGTTTCTTCAGACGGTGACCGGTGAGACTGGTCCTACCCAGGATCTATGGCAGTCCTACTGGAACGATCGCGGTGTTGCACGTGGTCCTTACAACGATCGAGCCCGGGAATGGCTAGAGTCGGTTGGTATCCCACTGGGTTCTGTCCAGGGCATGTGGAAGCAGTTCTGGGACTATCAGTATGTGTTCGCTGGCGACATGCAGAGTGGCATCACACCACAGCATAGTACGTCATCAGATCTGAATCCCAGCTTCACCCGAGCCACAGCCAAAGGCGGCGAAAACGAACACGGCAAGCACTTCCAAGCCTTAAGCGGTGAGGCGATCACTCAGGGGGCGAGAAGGGCGAGGAATCTTGTCACTGCATCTGAAGACCTGACAAACAGTGTGTACACCTATACCGCTGGTGCGTCTGCTTCCTCCGCTACAGTTCTTTCAACGGACGGCACGGCGGACGGCAGAGTACAGCAGTCAGTGACGATAACCGATGATGGCTCAGGCGCGGGGGGCAGAGCGTTCACGTTTAGCGTTGAGATAGCCCTTCTCACAGGCACCATCTCGTCTAACTCGGCACTGCAACTGTTCGTCGGTGGGGATGCTATCGACGCGGCTGCAAACAGCAAAGATATTGGTTCCTCTGTCACCAGCACGCCGCAACGATTTTCCCTGACTGTTTTCACGGATGCGGCGGGCACAACGGTTAACCCGCAAGTCAGATGGGATGACGCGGGAACGCTTGAGGTTACCAAGTGGCAGCTCGAAGAAGTCACCGGCAACCTCACCCACGCCCCCAGCGAGTATGTGAGCACAGGGGTTGGGACTGGGAGTGAGTTAATCGCGAACGGCTCAAACCCAACTGATACAACGGGATGGACACCAAACGCTTCAGGAACCATCTCAGCCACGGGTGGTGAGTTCCTTGTTACTCGTGTGTCTTCATCTGCTGACTATTCGTCTTACGCATTCAGCACGGTTGTGGGAAAGGATTATGTCATTACCGACACGATGCGCCGGGGGACTACTACCAATGCTTTCTTCTCAGTCGGGACATCTCCTGGCGCAGCAGACAACGTTGGCGTTACGGCTACCACCTCCACCACCAACGAAACCAAGACCGTCAGCTTCACCGCTACGGCGACGACCACTTACATCACGGTAAACGCATCGAGTAACGGGACACACTATCACAACCTGGTTTCGAGCAAGGTAGCCGACCACGGCGCTGGTCGCGACGGTGTTAAATACTTCCCCTACCACAACGGCAACACTGCGGAGCGAAGGAAGTTTCTGGACCTGGATGGGACCGGGGACTCTGCACAGACACCAGACCCAGGGCCTGTTACGGGAGAGTTAGAAGTTATTGGCTACTGTAGGCCGGATGCTTTGACAGGCTCTACTCAAACATTGGTGGGCCAGTGGGAGTCTACAGCGTCTCAGGAATCTTGGATCGTTCAGATCAATAGTTCTGGCCAATTCCTGTTGGCTACGTCTAATGATGGTTCTGCAACCGTAGGCTCTAACACGGGAACCGCCCTTACATCTCGCTTTAGTAACGGTGATGCTTTCTGGTGGAAACTTACTTGGTCGGCTGCCACAGATACCATGAGGGCTTACACGTCTACTGACCCTCTTGAGACTGGCTATGATTCTGTAATCTTTTCGCAGCTTGGCACAGACACCGCCCATACTGACTCAGCGCTTTTTGATTCCAGTGAAAGTATTAATATTGGCTCACAATCTGACGGCGTTTCTCAGATGTTTTCTGGAGCGATATTTAAGACTCGTGTCCGTAATGACAGCACAGTTTTGGCGGAATTCAACGCCGAAGACCACACAGGCGGCTCTACCCTCACCTCATCCACCACGGGCGAGGTATGGACGTTCAACGGCGACGCCTTCATCGACAACGAAGAAACCGGCGTAGTCACAGAGAACACAGGCCCGGCGATTAACAGCGCCAATAGCCAGTGGGTTAATCTGCTTGGCGACACTGACGGATACCCAACAACCCCAAGCAGCGGCGCTAGCCAGATCGGTGACAAAATCACCTTGATTGCCAATGCAGCACTGGACGACTGGTCCAGATCAAGTGACGACCAAGCGTTTGTAGCGAAGTACTTCCAATCAGGCAATCAGCGGTCTTATCTGTTCCGGGTGAACACGTCAGGCGTGCTGGAAGTATTTACTTCTGATGATGGTATCGCCACGACCTCGGCCAACTCGACTACGGCGGTGCCTTTTGCCAACGGTGAAGCGGGATGGGTTCGGGTGACTGTAGACCCAACCGCGCAAACCGTCGATTTCTATATCAGTTTTGATCCAATCGGAACTGCGCTTGATTCGGTTAACTGGATTCAGTGGGGGCCACAGGATTCTATATCGCAGACCTCTATCCATGAAGGCACAGCAGTTGTGTCTATCGGTGGGTGGGACAGTACCGGGGATCTGGCAGAAGGCAAGATATTCAGGGCAGCTATCATCTCGGGCACCGATGCGACAGCCACCCCAGCAGTAGACTTCAACCCCAACGACTACGAAGCCGGTAGCACGTTTGAGGCGAGCAATCCTGCTTCCACCAATGTCGTGGTTAACGGAAACTTTGCGAATGGCACAAGTGATTGGATAGAGCAGGATAGCGATATAACGCTGTCAGCTTCCAACAATGAGATGACGGTTACTTCAACCGGTGCATTCAAGGATGCGTATCAGGCGTTTGATACTGACATTGGTAAAGATTATCTGTTTGTTGGTGAAATGAGCCAGGGTACAGCGGGGGCTCTGGTCGAGATAAGAGACGGTATTCCCGGTACGTCCTACGGAAATGTAAGCGTTACATCCGGAGGTTTCGCAACAAAGACATTCAGATTCACTGCAACGACTGCGCAAGCAACGATTAACCTGCAGGTTCAGGACGCTGGAGGCGGAACGGCTCTGTTTCGTAACTTGTCCATCGTGCGCGTACCAGATGTCTGGACCCTCAACGGCAACGCCAAGGTGTTTAGTCCCAAAGCGCATGTGGTGGACATGCCCGGTTCATCTGGTGACTACATCTCCACTCCAGACAGTGCGGCAAACTCGGTTACCGGAAGCCTCTGTATCGCGTTCATCGGTTCAGTGGACGATTGGTCCGTCGCAGAGACGCTTGTAGGCAAGTGGACGAACACGGGCAACCAGCGTTCATACCTGTTCCAGACTGATGGCAGCGGTGGGTTGATTCTGCATCTGTCCAATGACGGAAGTGCTACAGATAACAGATCTTCATCGGCTCTCGGTTTTTCTGACGCATCGCTACATGGCGTCTTGGCCGTTTACGACAACTCAGCAGACACGGTTGATTTCTACACGGCCAATGAATCTGAGTGCTGGAAGCCGTGGAACCAGATTGTTTGGACGAACCTTGATACTGGTCTAGAGATTACCGTTACAGGTGTCTACGACGGTACATCAACACTAGAGATCGGCGCGAACGCTGGCGGAACGAATGGCCCAATGTCAGGCAAGGCCGCAAGGGCGGCTGTCTGGTCTGGTACAGATTTCACTGCTACCCCGGTTGCTGACTGGGACGCCCGAATCCACGCCCCAGGCGTAGCCACAGCCACAGGCCCAGACGGTGCCACCTACACCATCAACGGCAACTGTGAAGTAGAGACGAATATCGCTTCACCGTGGGATGAGGATGGTCCTGTCGGTGTGTCGGTGCATGAGGCGAGGACGAACGAGGCTCTTTACTCCAACGATTTGAGTGACGCGGCATGGTCGAATGCGTCATCAGTTGACGTGCAGAACTACGCCATCGCACCTGATGGAACAAAGACAGCGAACAGGCTGATTGATGACAGTTCCACAGGCACAGGCAACCCAAGGATTCAGCAGCCAATCACGGTGACTTCAGGTCAGGATCAAGTTTGGTACGCCATCATGAAAGCTGACCAGCTTGATTGGGGGTATCTCAGAGCCGACAACTTCGACGCTTCGGTTTTTGCATATTTCGACTTGGCCAACGGGCGTGTTGGTACAACGTCAGGGTTGGTTGATCAGGGCATAAAGGCTCTTGTCGATGGCTGGTATCTATGCTGGATTGTCTTTAACTCGACAACTGATGTATCAGGTAACTGCTGGATTTACGTGGCAGAGGCTGACAACGACATTACCGTTGACCTTGATGGCACGTCTTCTATTTTGGTGTGGCACGCCCAATCTGAGGAAGGCTCGTTTCCGACTCCGCCCATCCCCACAGGAGCAAGCGCAGTTGCGAGGAATGCGGATGTGCTGACGTACACCAGCCCGATTGCTTCAGGCCCGCTGACGATGACTGCTGAGGTGACTCAAGAAGCCGCGTCTAGCTCATCTGATAGAGCCTTTGCCATTGTTCACGATGGATCAAGCAGCAACAGGCACTACATATTCGATTCGCAGACGAACTACCGTTACTTCGTGCAGGCGACATCGGGTCAGATGGATCAGTCTTCATCTGAAGAAGTGCTGCTTGGTGTACCGACAACGGTTACTTTGGCTGTTGGCGAGAATGATGGCGAAGGTTATGTGAATGGCCGATCAGTGGTTACTGATAGCTCCATCACCCTGCCTTCAGGACTCACGACGATTAACGTGGGCAGTAACGAAGCAGATGGGAGTCAGCTTAACGGGTACATACGCAACCTGAGCCTCTACAGCAAGCGCTTGACTGACGCGCAGGTGGCATCGCTATGACCACTTACTACTGCATGTGTGACGACGTTGTGCAACTGCTCTCTGATTTTCCCGAGTTGCAAGATCCGGAAAACGCCACCAGGTGGAAGCTTAAGAATCTATCCGGTGGTCACACGCACTACAACGGCAACACGAGCATCAAGGCGCTGTCTTCAATTGAGGGCGAGGATCTCCAGAAGATCAAGGACAAAGATTACATCCATGTCGCGGAGATAGAAGACATCTTCGGCCAGCGCGTACAGAGTCGCGATGACGACGGAAACCTGATGTGGGACGACCCCATTGAGCATTTTGTGGCGGGACACTTCAGGCAAGTGCCGGTTTACGGTGACGGTGACCCTGTCTATGTGAAGGAAGTGGTTGAAGAACCGCTGATGATCAAGCGGGACCACGATGAAGATGGCAATCCTATCCCAGAGGTGTGGATACCCAGCCCGACACGCACCGTGAAGACTTTCGTTGATACGGAAGAGATCAATTATTACGAGCAGGTAATCACTGGTTACACCGATGGCGACTGGGTAGACGATTACACATGGTATGAGGAAGTGCCGCAGTGGGATGAGATTCCCGGTGACCCTGCTCTGCGAGCGAAGTACGACGCTATCTGGGACCAAACGCCTTACACCGATGAGGAAGGCAACACAATCAACCCGCCCAAGGTATTTCTTGAGTTGGGGCCAACGGAGCATTTGCTGTGAAGGTTATCAAAGAACTGTTTTTAGTGGTTGGTACATATCTCGCTTTAGTCGCCGCGGGGTCTTGCGTGATGTTGCTTGTAACCGGCTGCGCATGGGTAACTGAATACACCCCGCCCCCAGTTACCGCAGTAAACCTGAAAACCATGGAGACAATGCAATCCTTCGCCACGCTGGAAGAATGCGAAGCGTACAAATTGATAGAGGATAAGCCGGGGGATGATGTAACGATCAGATGTGACCACGGTTCGACGTTTTGAGTTGGTGGAGAAAGAAACCAAAGGATAAAGACCTTGTCTTCCTGAAGGCTGTCTTCAAAGCGTTGCAGCGGGCCATTCCTTATATGGATGACCCCAAGTTAGTACCGGGCCTGGACATCTTGAAAGAGGTGTATTTCTCGGTCAGGAGTTGCATTAAGCGCGGTGGCGGTGACTGTGATGACATCACGCTGGCGATGCTCGATGCGGCGATTAAGTGGGGTTACGAGGCTTACGTAATTGAGGGCAAGACCAGCCCCGACATGAAGCACTGGGCTTGTCTGATCAAGTTGATGTCAGGCTCGTACGTGTTCTGTCAGAAGGTCGGCGTGATGGAGTACAGCGAGTACAAAAAGCGGTACATGCGCTATCCGAAGATTTTGATGCCAACGGAGTTGCAGACGAAGCGATCTAAATATTCGGCAACAGATTAAGGTAACGCGCCCCGGCAGAAGCGTGGAAGAGATGAGACATGGAAGAGAAAGCAGTCGATCTAGCGGCAAAACTAGGGCCACTGATCGCGCTCATCGGGCTGATCTTATGGTTGTTCTTCGGGCCCGATGCTCAGAAGGATTTCAACCAGCGTATTGACAACCGTCTGGTAGAGGTTGAAGCGCAACTCAAGACAGAGCGAGAAGAACGCAGAGCAGCAGACAAGCAACACCATGAAGAGAAACTTGCACTACAGAATGAGAACCTGGAACTACGCAGCGAGATCAATGAGGTTCGCGCTCAGCTGTTGGCTTTCTTCAGCACTCAGGACAGCCTTCCCTGGGCGGCTTGGTTCAAGGACACGAACGGCAAGGTCCTGTACGCCAACCGTGCCTATGAAGAGAAGTTCCTTCTCCCTCGCGGGTACACGCTTTCAGACTACGTTGGCCATGATGACTATGCAGTCTGGCCGAAGGAAACTGCTGACGCTTTCAGGGCAAACGATCAAGAGATTATGCGAACAGGTAGGTACCAAGTGTTTCCAGAACCGATACCCATGGGTGACGGACAGTTGCAAATGCTTCCTTTCGCCAAGTATGCAAGGCGATCACACGGCAACATCATCATCGGTGTCGCAGGCATGGAGATACCAGGGGTGCAGCCGTGATATGGATGTTCGGAATGGAACTGGGTGCGACCTGGGTGTCAGCCAATCTGGTGACGTTCGTGACGTACACGTTCTTCCTCGCGCCCCTCATGGGGAAGCTGATCACGAAGCTGTGCCTTCTCGCTGGACTGAACCCACCGGTTGGTGTGGCGAAGTCTGTCGATTACTTCATACACGCTTGCGGGGTTGGGCATCTGGGAATGATTGTGTGGATGGCTATAGCGCCAACACTGTTCCTGGTCGCGCTCGTGCAGGTGGTCCTGGAAGTGATGACCGCGGTGTTTACGGTGCGTTCCTGTGTGTTGGTTCACCGATATTTGAAGGTGCTCGATGAACAAGAATGATGCAGCGTTTGGTGTGGCCGCGGGTTACGCGATTGGCTCTGACATCGATCGTGCTGGTCTAACGAAGCGCGAATTGTTTGCGATTGAGATCCTCAACGGTTTGTTCTCCACCTCAAAGCCAACCGGTGAGCGCGACATTGTGAAGCTGGTGAAGATCGCCGTGATGACTGCAGAACAACTGGCCGACTACCTGACCGAAACGGAGACATGAAGTGCCGAAGTTACACCCGATCAAGACCCACTTCTCAGCCGGCGAGATCACGCCTCTCCTGCATGGTCGCTCAGACATCCAGGGGTACAACGCTGGGCTCAAGAAGTGCCTCAACTGGATACCCACCCGACACGGTGCGATAGAACGCAGACCGGGTACACGTTACCTGGGTAACTTCGATGGCTATGATGCCAAGCTGATCGACTTCCAGATCAATGAGAACGAGGTCTACACCCTTGCGTTCTCAACTGATGGCAACATGTACGCGAACATCCGCTCTGGCAGTGTGTACGGCAAAGGCTACGCATCGGACCCTTACTTCTACGACCCTACCAACTGGTTGTTTGATATTGGGTCTTCCGGTGGTGGTGGTTATGCCGGTGGTGGTCGTGCGCTGTTGGCGGCTGAAGGGGTAGCGGCCAACTACTCATCCACGATCCGACTGGGCAACCTGGGCCACTCTGACCTTGCTACAGGGCCCGGGTACATCACACTGAGGGCAAGACCCCTGGTTGAGGGTTACGACGCTGACAACGACAACACGACGCTGACAATCCATGGTCAGGACGCATACACGTCTCCCGGTGTTATCTACTTCAGCGAAGAGTGGCCGAAGGGTGAAGAAGAGATCACCATCCGGTTTGAGTCGATCGGTACGACCACGATCAATTTCATTGCGACGGTAGACGGTAACGGTGCTGACCGGCCACCTGTCTGGGAACTGACGTACCTGAACTACGGGATCATTCCCAACAGCACGAACGATGAGGTGGTGGTTGCTCACAACTACGAGGATTACGAACTGCCATTCCTGCAGCACGAGCATGTTCCTGGTGAGGACAAGATCTACATCTTCAGTCCGTTCTCCATGCCGCATGAGGTGACGACAGATCGAACGTCGACAGACCCCAACAAGGTTGATGCGCTGACAGAACTGGACATCGATCATCGACCGGCCACGTTCAAGGGCAAGGTGAACTTCGACACGAATGATGGCTCTCAGGACATCAAGGTGGGTTACACCGTTGAACTGCTCACCGGTTACGCTGGAGGTGGTACAGCAGAGAATGTTTATCGAGCAGTGTCAGCACAGACCGCGCTCAATCTTGGCGCTGAGGACTACTCAAACACGGCTGAGTGGGAAGACCTGGGAACCGCATCTGACTGGAAGGCACAACAGAACCGGTCTTACCCGGGCTCTGGTACGTTTTACCAGGGAAGGCTCTGGCTGACTGGGTTCCCTTCAGACCAGGACAACTTCTACGGCAGCAAGTCTGGTGAGTACCTGAGTTTTGACGTGGGTACGGCGCTCGACAACGAATCGATCCATGCCACCCTGGATGACCATGCTTTCGTCCAATGGGTAGCAGGACGTCAGGACCTTCTCCTGGGTACTGAGAACGGCGAATACGTCATCAGTGCAGCATCATCCCCTAGCGGGTTAATCACGCCCTCAGACATCAGAGCGCAGTCTCAGAGCGTCAATGGTTCAGCCCACATGCAGGGTGAGCCGGTTAACAATGCGATGGTGTACGTCTCCCATGACGGAACAAAAGTCAGGGACATGGAATACAAGTTTGTGGTGAATGGCTGGCAGTCTCGTGACATGTCGTTAACCGCGGAGCATCTCTTCCGAGAGTATGGCGCAGTGAAGGAGATTCACTTCCTGAAGGACCCCGCCCAGGTAATCTGGCTAGTGACTGAGAAGGGGGTACTGCTCTCGTGCACGTTCGATCAGGCCAACGATGTGATTGGGTGGGCAAGGCATGACTTTGCGGGTCGGGTGGTGTCCGCATGTGTCACGAAGTTCAGAGGTATTAACGAACTCACCATTGCGATCGACCGAGACTTTGTTGTCTCGGCTACACCGGGGCTCTACCTGGAAAGGCTCGACCCCACGATCTGTACCGACTGTTCAGAGGTGCTGTACTACGCCAACAACGTACAGGGTAAGTTCATTGACTTTGACCCACTGTCCAGCCAGGAAGTGGCCATCTTTGCTGACAAGCAATACAAGGGTGACAGGACATTGAACTCATCGGGTGCATCGACGTTCCCGACGAACCTCGCGATGCGAAGGGTGGGGTTGAAGTTCACGTCCACCTTCGAGACCTTGCCGGCAGACTATTCTGCCCAGGGTGCGCCCATGGATGCAATCAAGTCCTGGGCCGCGATCATCGTCAGGGTGTTTGAATCCTACATGCCCACGATCGAGGGTGAGACTGCAGAACGCATGATCGATGATTCAGAGCAGATCAGTGAGAGCAATGGTTCGTCCACGATCACCGAGAAAGTCACTGGTGATGCCAAAGTGAATGCATCAGACCACTCGCAGAGAGCGATTGTGACAGTGACGCACAGTGATCCAACACCGGTATGCATTTCTGGTCTGTTTGGTCGCATGGTCGGGAGTTCCACATAATGGCGACACAAATCAACAATGCACCCACGACAGGCATCGCAGGACCGCTGACGACAGAGCAAGTGGCCGGTGGCTATGCATCTCTGGATGACTGGTATGCAGAATGGATCGCGCAGAACCCCCCTCAGCCCACCATTCAGACGATCAGCCAGGAAACGCTTGATCAGGCTGTTGAGAGGGCCACTGAACTGGGCAAACAGATCGCTTCATCACCAGAGTTCCCTGCGATCGTGGAGGCGTCTGTTACCGGTACGCTTCGCGATGCGGGTACGTTCATTCCTGGTTCTGGTGATGACCTGACTGGAACCTCTGGCCCTGCACTGGATGCACCTGGAACAGTCGGCCCCAACACAAGCCTGTCGACCAATGCCGGTGGTGAGATCGTATCGACCACCACGGTATCAACGGGAGGTGGTAGCAGACCACAACCAGGGAACGCAGGTGGAACGGCGACTGACCTGGATAACCTCAACAAGGCGCTCGAAGATGAAATCGCTGACGCTAATGCCACGATGGAAGACGCCCAGGACGGTGGTACAACCGGTGAGGAAACGAAGAAGACCGTCAGTGATGTGCTGAAGGACATCCTGGGTGGTGCGCTTGAGAGCACGACCATTGGCGATCTGGTGAACATCATCGGTACCCAGAAAGACCCCAAGGACCCGCTGAAGGAAACCGTCCAGGACGACACTGGCAACACGATTGAAGTGAGTGATCTGGTGATACCGGAGAACTCAGATGTTGACCTGGAGACTGTCGATGGTGGCGGTGGTGGCGGTGGTAACGATGCAGCCGGCCAGCCTGCAGCGGATGGTGAGCCAACTTCTGGCAATCCACCGGCAACAGATGATGCGGGTGATCCGTTACTGGGTAACGTAGGTGACGTATCAGTTGAGGGTGGCACGAGTACAGCCCCAGAAGTGGATCCACCTGCAGGACAGGACCCAGGACAGGACGCAGATGAAACCGGTGTGGATCCATTGGATTTGGTTGACTTCAACATCGACCTCAGTGGTGACGGTGCCAGTGTCGAAGCTGACCCAGACAACCCGCCCTTGACCGTACCGAATGACCAGACAATTGCAGTGGTGCCTCCACCTGCAGTGAGTACAACTGACACGGTTGTGACTGCGCCGGAAGCGACCAGACCTGATGAGGATGGATATATCCCAGGTGGCGCTGATGAAGGCGGTGACGCCTTTGGTGGTGAAGACGGTGACACTGGAACGGGTACTGGTGGCGATTCCGGTGGCCAGGGTGCTGGTGATGGCGAAGGCACTGGAGATGGGACCGGCGATGGTGAAGGCGGTGATGGCGACGGTGAAGGTGATGGGGGGTCAGGTGTTGGCGATGGCGGTGGTATCGGTGACGGTATCGAGCCCACAACTGAGGAACCGCCTGTCGATCCAACGATTCCAGGTAACCGCGGTGAACCAACCAACGTGCTGGGGTCAGGTTTGAGTGGGTTCTTCAGCAAAGGCGTGGTAGAAGATGAACACCGGGGAGTTCCCTGGATGAGAGGCAAATGACATGAAGGTTACTTTTGGTAACGTCCTGAGATTGGCAACTGGTCTGTATACGGCGAAGCAGCAGTATGACGCTGGCAAACAGGCCGAAGAGATCCAGGACAGGAACGCGCAAAGGGTACGCGAAGAGACAGCGGAGCAGGCAAGACGCCTCGACCTGGATCAGCGCCGTGCCAGAGCGCAGCTGGTTGCTCGTGCAGAAGCGTCAGGGTTGAAGACCACCGGTTCCACCTCGGTGTACCTGGATGAGTTCGACAAAGAGAACACGCATCAGCTGGACTGGTTGAATCGATCGGGTGAGTCCCGCGCCAGCATCTTCGAAGATATTGGTGACAACCAGAAGGAATCACTGCAATACGGTGCATTTGGTTCGTTCTTCAAGTCCGTGAACAAGTTCGGTAGTGATACCGGGCTGTGGGGTAGCTAGTGAAACTGCCTCCGGTCGGGTACCGCGCACCCGTACAATCGTTGGGCAGGGAGTCTGCTCGGCCAGCTATCAGCGCCACACTTGCGAAGACTGAGGTGCTGGATAGTGCTGTCGAAATCGTTGAGGCGCACGAGTACGCAGAGCAGAGCGCCAAGCTGCAGCAGAGCGCCACCCGGTTGCTGACGGAAGAGACGAAACTCCGCAACGCCCTGGTTAACAACACGAAGATCCCCGCGTCTGACATACCCCGGCAGCTGAAGAAGAAGCTGGGCATCACAGACAAGGAAGCGTACGTCGACACGTACCGGGTCTCCACTGAACTCTATGACCATCGGATGACAGAAATCTCGAATGAGATTGAAGGTGAACTGTCACCGAAGTTCCGCGAAGAGTTCAACCGCATGGTGTTCAGTCAGCGCCGTATGGGTGTGGAGAAGGTTGTCCAGGATCAGCAGCAGAAGTGGAAGTCTGCACAGCGAACCACGTTCGATACGTCCATTCGATTGGCGCGAGAACTGGAACGAGATGAAGCCATTGCCAGGACCACAGAGATCATCAGCCAGGGCCATCAGGCAGGCATCTACGACCTCGCTGAACACGATGAGATGATGATCGAGTCCAGAGAGGCGATCGACTACAAACACTTCCAGGATCAACTGGTGACAGAGGATGACCCTGAAGAACTGGGTGCCCTGGTAACCGAGATTGTTGAGGGGGAGAACACCTTCCTGAGCGATGCGCAGATCAAGGACCTCACCGGCCGGTACATGTCGCGCATCAAATCCCTGAGGGATGAAGAGCAGGCCAGGGTGAAAGAAGACCGCAGGAGAGAGAGCAAACAGACCCTTGCAGAATCGATCGTCAGCATTCGTGATGGTGGTGGGTTGCCTTCTTACAGTGAACTGCTCGACATGGGCATGGAAGCTGAAGACGTGATTGCACTCACCGGGTTCATGGCGGGTGTCGAGGAAGAGCGGAAGACTGAGTCAACGGCAGAAGCCAGGAACGAGGCAGACTTCATTGTGACTGACGTGCGTATGGCACACCTCAACCAGGAAGACGCCATCGAGCGACTGAACAACCTGAGGCAGACCGGTGACATCAGTGGTGAAGATTACGGTCAGGCCATGTCTGACATTGTGCAGGCAGAAGCGATTGCAACATCTGACCCCACGTTCAGACAGGTGGAAGAGTCCATTTATCTGATGATTGGTAGAGCGTCCAGAGACCAGTTCTCCAGCGGTGCTGACCCTGAGATAGCCGTTTACCTTAACGAGGCCAGAAACGCCCTGTACGCAGCTGCACGAAGCCAGGGGGCGACGTTTAATGCAGCTGATTGGTGGGAACGTAACCAGCGTCAGTTCCTGCCACCGTCATACGATGAAGCGGCATACCAGCAGTACATGATTCTCGATGACAGTGGTCGTCTGGACTTCAAGGCAACGATGGACAACATCAATGGCATCTCTGGTGCTGACATGACAAACCGTAAGGCCGGCGCCATGAGACTGGCCAATCAGATACGCCTGAGTGAGATGGAATAATGGAATACGGTGATATTTTCCTACAGCAGCGCAGCGAAGACATCTTCAACGAATCCCCTGAGGGGCAACAGCTGAATGGTCGGGCCCAGGAAGTGGCAGATGAAACGTCTGTCCAACTGGAAGAGGAAGCGCGTGGTGTGTTCCAGGGGCTCGAAGGTGTGCCTGAAATGCAGGACTATGACTATGTGTCTGAGTACCAGGACAATCCTGACCTCACTCGCCTGAGTAACCGCAACCGCAGGAACCTTGCGATCGCTGGTTATGACATGGGTACCGGTAGCAAGTTCAGGACGGACTACCAGGACGCAGACGGTGACATCCAGGAAGGTGTAAATCGCCTCCGCGAATCTGTCAGGGACAATGAAATGGGTGCACCCTGGGAAGACATCGAGGGGCTCACCATGGTGGCTTCTGGCATGTTGAAGGAAGGCGCGACAAAAGACGACTTCATGGGTCAGGTGCCCGGTCACTGGAGTTCAGCGCACAAGATCACCGCGTGGAATGCTGCACAGGCTGCATCGTATCGACAGGCAATCGAGGACAGGACCAGGAACGATGACTGGGCTGACATGCCTCAATCACCGCAGCCGGTATCTGATGAACCGATTGACCCCGACACGCTGCACGAGAACCGTCAGTGGTTGCAGTCAGCTGAAACACTGTACGAGGCGACCAAGGGCGCCAAGCCAGAGATGAGTTCTGAGGATTTGTCTGAGTGGGCCCTGGGTGAAATGGCGATGTTCAACTGGAACCTCTCGCACATGTCGATGATGGCTTACCGCGGCATACAAGATCCCAGGTTCGCACGAGCGCTGTACAACACCATGAACCTCTACGACAACGTTGGGGTGAACTGGAACGTGGCCGGCAACTCAGTGAAGTCGATGGCAATGGATCCTTTTACGTATGTCGGTGTGGGTGCGCCGGTAGCCGCAGCCAAGGTATCAGCGAAGGCTGGTATCAGGGCGATGCTGCTGGAGAGTATGCAGACTGCCGGTAAGATCGGTGCAGCAGCTGGGGCAGGGTTTGTCGCGGCGGATAGCGCCAACCGTCAGTCAGTGGGGATCAGCGCAGAAGAGCACGGCTTCACTCCTGGTGATGTGTTGATCGATTCGATGATTGGCGGTGTTGCTGGTCTGACGATCGGTACCGGGCTGGGCATGATGAAACCACTGGCGAAGTGGGGCCAGGACAAACTGCAAGACGTGATGTCAGTGCAGACACGAGTACCGGAGTTAGTGCAATGAGAACAGACCCCAAGATGGTTCAGGAAGAGGTGGCTTTTCAGGCACAGCGTCCAGCTGGTGTCCAGGTGGCAGCCCTCAACGTTCGCCCCCTCGTGAAAGCGTTACGCAAAGACATCGATCAGGTGTTCGATGCAAGACGTAATCGCACACCAGAAACAGGGCTGAAGCCGGAACAGCTGAAAGAGATCCAGGAACTGTATCTGGCTGAGGAAGGTGCAGCGATCGCGGAAGAGTTAACGCAGCGGGTAGGCGGTGAAGCCCCCACTGAGAAACTCACTGAACAGCGCAACATCAACATCGAACGACATCACCCTGGTGCGATTCAGAACCTGGGTGATCCCCTGGTAACGTTGCAGAACATGACGAACGCTGACGACATGGCGATCCTGCTCGATGTTGCCGGCGAGAAGATCAAACAGGATGGTAAGCGCTCACACGACTCCATTCGCGGTCAGGTGGCTTCTGCTGAGGACATCAAGCGTGAACTTGAGCCGGTGTTCAGCGGTAAGCAAAACGGACTATTAAATGACCGTCAGTTGTTTGCAGCCAGATCGATGCTGGCCACCATGGGCGATGATCTCGTGGGTATGGCGAGACAGATCCAGGGCGGTGACCAAACACCTCAGTTGCTCTTGCAGTACAAGCAGAAGTCAGAACTGTGGCTCGCAACGCAGTCATATCTGCAGGGTCAGGTGAAGGAAGTGGCCCGGGCACTATCGCAGCAGAACATGATCGCTAAGACGATCGACGGTAAGTCGATGCAGGACATGATGACTGCAATGAGTCAGGCAGGCGCATCACCGGATACGATCATCAAGCAGGCCAACATCCTGCTGAACTCAGTCGACAAGGCTGACGGTGAAGTGATTGAGGGTGTATCGAAAGCCATGCGCCCCTGGTATCACACTGCCATGGGTGCAGCAGTCGAGTATTGGAAGAACAACATCCTATCAGGTCCGTCAACGCACCTGATCAACGTCATGTCGAACTCCGCGGTAAACATGTACGAGACGCTCCTGATCCGTCCAGTGGCGGCTGGTGTGGGTTCTGTTCGCAGAAAGGTCACTGGCGCTGATGATGGTGTCTCTGGGGCTGAAGCGATGGTCAACGTGATGTCTGCGATGACTGGACTGGAAACAGGCTTCAAGGCGTTTGTACGCGCTCTCAAGAGTGGTGAAGGTCAGTTCGGTGCAGATAAAGGTGAGTACGAATCCAGGACGTATGAACTGGCCAGGAGAGCAGGCTTCTCTGACACGGTGTCCGAGGCTATTCAGACTGGCACCAGTCTTTCGTTCAGGGCGCTACAGGCGGAAGACGAACTCTTCAAGACCGTTGCCTTCATGCAGGAGATTTCCGCTCAGGCAACACGTGACGGTGTGCAGAAAGGTCTGAAGGGTGAAGCCCTGGTCGAACACATCAACACGGTGATCAATGATCCATCAGATGAGATCTATGAAGCCGCGATGATTCACGCGAAGAATCTCACCTTCACCAACGAAGACGTGGGTGGGTTCCTGGGCTCCCTTGCGGACTCAGCCAAACGTATCGCAGCAAACCATCCCGGGTTCGGGTTCTTTGTCCCGTTCATCAACACGCCTACCAATCTGGTGAAGTACGCAATCAACAACAGCGTATTCTCTGCGATCGCCCCTGATGTTGTGAGATCCCTCAAGAAGGGTGGGGCGGAATCTGATATTGCAGCAGCCAGGATCATCACGTCGATGGGTACCGCGATGGCGGTATGGAACGCATACGAGTCAGGCAACATCACTGCTTCTCAGCCGGCAGACTTCAAGCTGGCAGACCTCAGGGATCAGGCCGGTCAACGCCCGGAGTCTATTGTCATCGGGGAAGGTGCGGATGCTTCGTACCTGGAGATGGGCAGGCTCGATCCCATGGCCCAGTCCATGTTCATGGTCGTGAATGCGATGGAGGCAATGAAGTATGCCCAGGATGAGAAGACCGCGATGGATGCGTTCTCTTACCTCGTGGCAGAGATGGCCAAGCATACCTTTGATTCAACCTACATGACCACCATCGGTGATCTGGTTGAGGTGATGAACGGTCGAAAGGACCCGGCTCAGATCCCGGCCAACATTGCCACTGGGCTGATACCGTACGTGGGTACACTGAAAGCAGCCAGGAACTACACAGACACGCAGAGAAGACGTTTTGTCCAAGGCTTGGCTGAGAGTGGCTTCATGCACAGAGTGTCTCACAACGCGAAGGAGAGCCTTCCTGATCCACTCTTGAACATCATGGGGTTGGAACGCACTGGTGCGTATGCCCGGTACTGGGATGGCACACCAAAGAAGCCCAGGATGGGTGAGTTCGTGTACGCGATGTCTCCGGTGAAAGTCTCCGGTGTTCCTGGTCATGATGACCCGGTCAACCTGCAGCTGGTGAAGAACAGAGTGGCGCCGGCACTACCTGATGACCTGATCAAAATCCCAGGTACCAGGACAAAGATCTCCCTGGTCGACATCGATCGAACCGGAAAGATCTATGACAAGTTTGTGGAGTTCGTCGGTAGCAAGCGACGTGAATACCTCACGCCACTGATCAAGTCTCAGTCGTACAAGCGACGTGATGAAGGACCCCGGTCCCAGAAACACGCTCTGCTGTCCTCTAGGCTCGAAAAGGCTGACCGTGACGCCAAGGCAGAGTTCATCGCGAAACAGCTGCCAGGGCTCATCAGAGAAGCCTCAGAGCAGGAACAGAACGTCCTTGCTCGTGAATTGGTGAAGGGGCTAAACCGTTTCGGTGCAGCAGCCCAGATGGGTAAAGCCCCTGAGGAACTCAAAGACCATTACCGCGTGACGCGGGAGGCTGGGGAAGCTGATCCCTTACCTCCACATTTCTAAGCCAGATGTGTAACGCGAGGGAGACTGCATCTTCCTCGCCCTCATCCAGGGCCTCAATCAGATCATTCAATCGTTTTCTTAACCACCTTCGTTCATAAATTACTGCGTTCAAGTTCTTACTCCTTCATCGATTTCTTTGATATAGGTCAATGAAACCTTGATCAGAATGATGTGGTAGCATCGTGCTAATGTCACGGATTAGCAGTCTTCGGTTGTAGACAGGGGGTCCAAATGTTCAGGGAAATTGAAGTGCTGGAGCGTACCCGGGAGGTGTTCGCAGCATTCGAGATCGACAAGGAAGTGTTCACGCAACTCACTGGTTTTTCAGACGATCAGTGGTACAGGTGGTTTAACCCAGATAGGCCAGAAGGCCCTGATTCCAAGCAGTTCAAGCACATGTGTGAGACGCTGGACATCTCTGCCAGTTACATCATGTTTGGGTACGGGGCGATGCGTCTCTCAGAGGCAAAACGGATGTGGGAAGAGGACTATGGTGCCATTCGTCGGTTAATCGACTTTTTCCAGGGTTTTGAACCGGAAGGCCAGAAGGGGTTCCACGAGACCAGGAACGACATGTATCAGATGCTGACCGAGATACATACGGAACAGGCTGATCAGTTACACGAACTGACGACCAAGGTCGATCTGATATTTGAGGCGATGAAAGCCCAGCGGTGGCTTGATTAATCCTCAGGGTCAAGCGGTGGTTTATATACGACATCGTACGGCACGGTGAGTGGCTTGCCATCGTTGAAGGAGTCGTACGCTCTCTTCACATTTTCAAACGAGAAATCCCAGCCGTTCGCGTCTGCAACGGCCTTGGCGTGGTACGCATACCCTTCAGGGTGAGCAACGATACACTCCCCGCACACGCTGTGACCGTTCTCTGCATGGTACCCCAGGACAACCGGCTTACTGCAAATGGCACAGAGACTATGAGTAATGATCACAGGCGCTTTCCTCTCTATCTTCATCAACTAAAACTCCCAAAAAGTTCCCACTTTTTACCCACGTCCTCTGTAGCCCTTTATCCATGCGGGTTGTAGAAATGGTCCGATCAAGGAATAATCAGCCCCTTTTTTGAGCAATCAAGCCAGGTAAATAGAAGTATGTCAGACGAAGTTAAATCAATTACGATCCTTGGTGGTACCGGTGACCTTGGCGGCGGCCTAGCGCGCCAGTGGTCGCGAGCGGGCTACCAGATCCTCATCGGCTCCAGGACGCTGGAAAAGGGTGAAGCGGCGGCAAAGGCACTGCTCGATGAATTCCCCGACCTTAACGTCACGGGCCATGAAAACCTTGATGCAGCCACGCAGGCTGACCTGGTTGTGCTGACAGTACCTTTTGAACACCAGCTCTCAACCCTGGAAACCGTCAAGCCGGGCCTTACCGGAAAAATCCTGATTGATGTCACCGTACCGCTGGTGCCGCCCAAGGTTGGCACCGTGCAGTTGCCAGAGAAAGGTTCTGCGGCCGTCCAGGCCCAGGAATTCCTCGGTGAAGATGTACAGGTGGTTTCAGCATTCCAGAACGTGGGCGCGGTTCACCTGCAGGAAGACCACAGCATTGAATGTGATGTATTGGTGACCGGTAACAAGCGGGCTGCCCGTGATACCGTGATCAAGCTGGTAGAAGCGGTTGGTCTGCGTGGCTGGCATGCGGGTCCACTTGCCAATGCAGCAGCGGCAGAAGCACTTACTTCCGTTCTCATCACCATTAACCGCCACCACGGTATTGAAGGTAGCGGTATTGTTATTACCGGTGAGCCCAAAGCCGAATGAAGCTGAGCTTTATTGGGATAGACAATATCCCGATGATCGAGCCGGGAGATGACCTGGTTGCGATTACGCTGGCGGGTATTGAGTCCATGGGGGAGACCCTCAAGGACAACGATGTGCTGGTTTATGCGCAGAAGGTGATCTCCAAGGCCGAGAACCGTTACCTTGACCTGAGGGATGTGACGCCCTCCGAAGAGGCCAAGGCGCTCGCCGTTGAAATCGATAAAGACCCGCGCAAGGTCCAGGCGATTCTCGATGAATCAAATGAGATCGTCCGAAAACGGCCCGGAGTGATCATCGTTGAACAGCGCAACGGTTTTGTGCAGGCAAATGCCGGTATAGACCAGTCCAACATCACACCGGGTGAAGACGACCCGGATGATATGTGTCTGCTCCTGCCGCTTGATTCCGATGCAAGTGCTCGCCTTATCAGACAAGCAATAAAGGATCAGCTGGGTGTTGATGTGGCGGTAATTATCAATGATTCGCTTGGTCGCGCGTGGCGCATGGGCACCCTGGGTCTCGCGATTGGCGTATCCGGTTTTACCGCGCTTGAGGACTATATTGGTGGTGAAGATATCTACGGTCGCGAGCTGCAGGTAACCCAGGTTGCGGCCGCTGATGAAATGGCGGCTGGTGCGTCTCTTGTGATGGGCCAGACCACTGAAAAGACACCCATTGTCCTCGTACGAGGATACACACCGGTTGAGCCGAAAGATCCCGAATTGCAGGGTGTAGGCCCGCTGATTCGGCCCAAAGAAGTGGACATGTTCCGCTAAAGGAAATGGCCAACCATACTCCCAGGTTTGTCGCATTGTCCGGCGGGGTCGGCGGGGCAAAGCTTGTGCTCGGATTGTCCAAGTGCCTCGGTGAGTCTGAGTTGACCGTCGTTGCCAACACAGGTGATGACTTTGAACACCTTGGGCTGACCATATGCCCCGACCTCGACACCGTGCTGTATACCCTCGCTGACTGGAACAACAAGGAGCTCGGTTGGGGTCAGGTTAACGAATCCTGGAATTTTCTCGACGCGCTGAAACAGCTTGGCGGCGAAACCTGGTTTAACCTCGGTGATCGAGACCTGGCAACGCATATTGTCAGGAGCGGCTTGCTGGCATCCGGCGCGCCCCTTTCAGAAGTTGTTAGTCACCTGTGTGAAAAAATGGGTATTGGTCACAAGGTTGTGCCGATGACCGATGACCGTGTGCGCACCCAGGTGCATACCCGTGATGAAGGTACACTTTCCTTCCAGCACTATTTTGTCCGGGACAAGTGTGAACCCTTTGTCACTGGCTTCGAATTCGACGGCATGGCATCGGCGACACCATCAGCAGGCTTCCTTGAGGCATTACATGGTGATCTTGCCGGTGTGATTGTCTGCCCGTCCAACCCTTTTGTATCTGTAGACCCCATTCTAAAACTCCCCGGCGTTGTGGACACATTACGCTCGCTTGATGTCCCGATTGTGGTTGTTTCGAATATTGTCGGTGGCATGGCCCTGAAGGGACCGGCAGCCAAGATGATGGATGAACTCGGCATGCCGAAAACGGCGCTTGGTGTAGCGGAGCACTATCGGGCCGGTTACGGTGATCTTTTCAGGGGCTTTGTACTGGATACGGAGGATAAGCACCTTGAGGACGACATCAAGGCGCTCGGGCTGTCGACTATCGTCACAAACACAGTCATGGTAACGTTGCATGATAGGACTGAGCTTGCAAAAGAAGTGATCAGCTTCTCTGAACACCTGAGGTCTTAGGCCATGAGCACCGTTGCGGTGATCCCCATCAAGCAGCTGGAAAACGCCAAGCAGCGTCTGTCCGGCCTTTTGTCTGCTGAAGAGCGCGGTGCGCTGTTCTCGTGCATGGTGGAAGATGTATTGACGGCGGTTGAAGCGTCCACCCAGATAGACCGGGTGGTAGTGGTGACCAATGATGATGCAGTTGCTGAGCTGGCCAGATCCTATGGCGCTGATATCATGGCCGAGCCAACACCGCCGGGGCTGATCGAGTCTGTGACTGCAGCAGGCGCGGCACTCGCGGCAGAGGGTGTGAACACGATGGTGTTCCTGCCTGGCGATGTACCGCTGACGACGCCTGAGGAGCTGGAGGTAGTGCTGGAAGGATTTGGACTCTCGGATGAAAATGAGTTCCTGATAGTGCCTGCAACTGATCTTGGTGGCTCGAACTGTGTTGCCGTGTCGCCGCCCGACTGCATGGAGTTTGGGTTTGGCGTAGACAGCTTTCGCCGCCACATTGGGATTGCCAAAAACCTTGGCATTGATCCCGGCGTTGCCAAGCTGCCGGGTATCGGCCTTGATATTGATACACCGGATGACCTTAAAGAATTGATTGAAGCCGCTGAGAGAGAGCAGCACAACTGCCATACCATGCGTTACATGGTATCGAGCGGCATCATTAGCAAACTGAACACAATGGAACCTGAGCAGGGTGTCGGCTGATAAGGCCTCACCGTTACTATTATGTCTATCAACATTGAAGCACTGCTGGCAGATGCGGAATCACGTCAGCTGAATGATGAAGAGATCCTCGCGCTGTCCACCACAGACAACACGTCTGCGCTGGTCGAGGTTGCCGGCAGGATTCGTGATCGGGGGCACCAGAACACCGTGTCCTATTCAAGAAAGGTCTTTATCCCGCTGACTCACCTGTGCCGGGATGTGTGCCACTACTGCACGTTTGCGCAGGTGCCGCGCAAGCTGAAAGCACCTTACCTGACACCTGAAGAAGTATTGAAGATCGCCCAGGATGGGGCCGCTGCGGGATGCAAAGAAGCACTGTTCACACTGGGTGATAAACCTGAGCTTCGCTACAAGGCTGCACGTGAGGGGCTGAAAGAGCTGAAGCAGGAGTCCACGCTGTCCTATCTGCGAGACATGGCAGAGATGGTGTTTGACGAGACCGGTCTTTTCCCTCACCTGAATCCGGGGTTGATGGAAGCTGACGAGCTTGCTGAGCTGCGCAAGGTGTCTATTTCCATGGGGATTATGCTGGAAAGTGCATCGGATCGCCTGACCGAAAAGGGTATGCCGCACTACGGGTCGCCCGACAAAATCCCTGCTCGCCGGTTTGAGACACTACGCCGCGCAGGAGAGGCGATGGTGCCGTTTACATCCGGTATCCTGATAGGCATCGGCGAAACCAGGAAAGAGCGCATCGAATCTCTGCTCGCCCTGCGTGATGCCAATGAACCGTATGGCCACATCCAGGAAATCATCGTCCAGAACTTCCGGGCCAAGCCGGAAACCCTGATGGCGAACGCGCCGGAACCGGATCTGAATGAGCTCCTGTGGACCCTGGCGCTTGCCCGAATCATTTTTGGCGCCTACATGAATATCCAGGCGCCGCCTAATCTTTCGCCAGGCGTGTTCCAGCAGATTGTGGATGCAGGTATCAATGATTGGGGTGGTGTGTCCCCGGTGACACCAGACTTCGTGAATCCCGAAGCCCCTTGGCCTCACCTGATGCACCTCGCCAACGAAACCGCGAATGCGGGTAAACACCTGATTGAACGCCTGGCGCTTTATCCGGCATATGCCAATGAAGCTTCAAAGTGGGTCGACCCTCAGATCGAGCCGCTGGTCCTGCAGGCCGTTGATGGCTCCGGTTTTGCACGTGCGGAGAAGTGGGCGGTGGGTGCGGTTGAAGAAGTCCCGAAGACTGACCTTGCACGTGTGTCGGCGATTCCCAAAAAGGGTGCATCACCGGACCTCGCTGCAATCCTCGCCAAGGCAGGTAAGGGCGAGCGCCTCGACGAGGCTGACATCGTTCGGCTATTTAAAGCACGGGGTGATGACTTTACCCATGTCTGTGAAGCAGCCGACAAGATACGCAAGGAAGTTGCCGGTGATGAGGTGACCTATTGCGTTAACCGCAACATCAACTACACCAACGTCTGCTACTTTAAGTGCCAGTTTTGCGCTTTCTCAAAGGGCAAGATGAGCGAGAACCTGCGCGGCAAGCCGTACGACCTCAGCCATGAAGAGATCATGCGTCGTACTAAGGAAGCCTACGAACGCGGCGCAAGCGAGGTTTGCCTGCAGGGTGGTATCCACCCTGAATATACCGGCCAGACCTACATCGACATCTGCCGCTCCATCAAGCAGGTGATCCCGGATATGCACATCCATGCATTCTCGCCGCTTGAAGTCTGGCAGGGTGCCAAGACACTTGGTGTACCCATCAGTGATTTTCTCGTCGAACTGAAAGAGGCAGGCCTCGGTACCTTGCCTGGAACGGCCGCAGAGATTCTTGATGATGTGGTGCGCGCCACGCTTTGCCCCGACAAGATCAACACGGCCGAGTGGTTGGAGGTGATGGAAGCGGCCCATGAAGCCGGCTTTAACACAACCGCAACCATCATGTTTGGCCACCAGGAACAGTACAAGCATGTCGCAAGGCACCTGCTACGTGTCAGGGACCTGCAGGCGAAAACGGGCGGCTTTACCGAGTTTGTGATCCTGCCGTTTGTTCACATGGAATCCCCTGTCTACCTGAAGGGCAAGGCGCGCAAGGGACCAACCTTCCGGGAAGCAGTACTTATTCATGCGATTGCAAGGCTGGTCCTGCATCCACACTTCCGAAATATCCAGGCTTCCTGGACCAAGCTCGGACATGATGGCGTACGCGCTTGCCTTAACGCCGGGGTCAACGATCTCGGTGGCACACTTATGAATGAAACGATCACTCGAGCTGCTGGTGCGTCTCACGGGCAGGAAACCTCACCTGAGGAGATGGAAGAAATTATCCGGAGTGCTGGGCGTACCCCGAGACTGCGATCGACCACCTATGGCGAGGTATCTGAGCTTCAGAAGCAGAAAGCGTTTGGAGCAACAGCATTACAGGAGCCTATTTATACTTCTGCGAAAAAATACGAGCGTAAGAAGAGCCATCAGAAGAAGGAGCTGGTCAGGTCCAGTGCGATGGGCGAAGAAGTCATTTCCAGCCAGGACATCATCTGACGAATAAACTATTGACGATTAAGCTATGCCACTATCGAAGAAACTTGCCTTAAGTGAAGATCAGCTCGAGGAGCTGATGACCTCCAGCTGGAACCTGCGCATGGCAACAATCGAGCCGGGTTCGAAAATTAATCTTACGCCGATGTGGTTTGGCTGGGCCGGCGGCAGGATCTACATCTACGGGCGAGGCCAGAAGGTGGTGAACCTCAGGCGAGACCCGACCTGCACGATCATTGTTGATCGCAACGAGAAGTTTCCGGAACTGCAGGCAGCCATGTTCCAGGGCACCTGTGAAGTGCTTGAAGACAAGGCAGCAGAAGACGCAGACCCGCACCTCGCCGAGGCCCGTGTCCAGATGGGGCGCAAGTACAATGGTGGACATGGCAAGGCACCCGTGGAAGACCCTCCCGCAAACAGCGCAACCGCAGCAGGCAGTAACGGCCGCTGGATGGTGTTTTCATCCGATGAGCTGGTGACGTGGGACAACTACAAGCTGGCCTCGCTCAGAAAGAAATAGTCAAAATTTACACTTTGGAGAAATAACCATGAGAGTTGATGGTGGATTGATGGGCGATCTCGCCCGCGCGCCGGAAGCGGCAAAGAGACTCGAAGGCCTCGGGTATCACGGCGCCGTGACGGCAGAAACTGCCCATGACCCATTCTTCCCGCTGCTGCTGGCGGCGAAAGAAACGGAAAACATCGAGCTGGTCACGTCTATTGCCGTTGCCTTCTCGCGTACCCCGATGAACCTCGCCAATATCGGTCACGACCTGAACAGCTACTCAAAGGGTCGTTTTGTACTGGGCCTCGGCTCACAGATCCGGCCACATATCACCAAGCGTTTCAGCATGCCCTGGTCAAAGCCTGCGGCGAGGATGCGTGAGTTCATTTCTGCGATGCGCGCCATCTGGGATTGCTGGCATAACGGCACGCCGCTGTCGTTTGAAGGTGACTTTTACACACACTCGCTGATGACTCCGATGTTCACGCCAACCGACACCGAATACGGTGCACCCAAGGTGTTCCTTGCGGCGGTAGGGCCGCTTATGACCGAAGTGGCGGGCGAGGTTGCTGACGGCGTGATCATTCATGCTTTTACGACTGAAAAGTACCTGCGCGAAGTCACGCTGCCCGCGGTAGAAAAAGGGCTCGCAAAAGCGGGTCGCTCGCGTGATGACTTTGAAGTGTCATACCCGGGTTTCATCGTCACCGGTAATACCGAAGAAGAATTCAACGCGACCAAGCAGGCAGTCTGTAAGCAGATCGCGTTCTACGGCTCAACGCCTGCCTATGCACCGGTACTCGGTGTACACGGTTGGGGCGACCTTCAGCCGGAACTGAACAAGCTGTCCAAGCAGGGACAGTGGGATGAGATGGGCACACTCATCACCGATGATATTCTCGAGGAGTTTGCTGTCGTTGCTGAAATCGACGACGTCGTTGACAAGTTCAAGAATCGCTATGGTGGCCTGGTGGATCGCACCATGGGTTCACTGCCGGCGCGTGATGATAATCACGCCAAAGAGCTCCTGTCGAAACTGTCTGCATAATCATTAAAGAGGAAACAACATGAAACTTGGAATCTTGAACGGCCTTGGTGGCAAGGTCATCAGCGTTGATATCGATCGAATCAAGGCTGCTGAAAGTATGGGTTACGACTCTGTCTGGACGGCGGAAGCCTACGGTGCAGACGCAGTAACGCCCGCTGCATGGATCCTTGCACAGACCGAAAAGATCAAGGTTGGCACCGCGATCATGCAGATGCCAGGCAGGTCGCCTGCTTGTACTGCAATGACCGCAATGACCCTGAATCAGCTCTCAAATGGTCGGTTTATTGTTGGCCTCGGTGCGTCCGGCCCGCAGGTGGTTGAAGGATGGCACGGTGTTGCCTATGGCCGCCCTGTGACACGTATCAAGGAATACGTGAGCATCATGAAGAAGATTTTTGCCCGTGAAGAACCGGTAGAGCATGAAGGCTTTCACTACAGCATGCCGTACTCCGGCGAAGACGGTACGGGTCTCGGCAAGCCGCTGAAGAGCATCATGCAGGCGGATACCAGCATCCCCATTTACACCGCGTCGATCACGCCGCGTGGTCTTGAAGGTTCTGCCGAAGTTGCCGACGGCGTATTCCCGATCTGGATGGCGCCGGAAAAAGCCGATGTGCTCGAGTCTTCCATCCAGAAAGGCCTCGACAAGGCTGGCAAGACACTGATGGATTATGACGTTGCGCCGTTTGTGACCTGCGTGATCGGTGACGATGTTGATCACTGCCGTATGCCGATCAAGGGCAATATGGCGCTGTACATCGGCGGCATGGGTGCACGCGACAAGAACTTCTACAACGACTACGCAAAGGCGCTCGGTTTTGAAGATGCAGCGGTGAAGATCCAGGATCTCTATCTGTCCGGCAAAAAAGATGAGGCCATGGCGGCTGTGCCTGATGAGCTGGTTGACATGTGTCATCTCGTCGGTCCAAAAGAGCGTATCAAGGAAAGACTGCAAGTCTGGAAAGAGGCAGGTGCAAACGGCCATGTTGGCAGCATGCTGATCGGCGCCGGCCAGGTTGAAGCGCTCGAGCTGATTGCTGGAGAGATGCTCTAAGCCATCATCCACTCAAGCAATCACAGTAAGCGTCGCGACTAAGGAGCTGTGCGGCATCTCTTCCACAAATTTCACCATCAGGGCGTGTGCCGGGATTAAGGAGATTGGCGAGGCTGTCTGGGACAGCTGCGCCAATCCACGTAAAGGCGAAAATGATTGTAGCGTTGCCTTTGATCCGTTCCTGTCCTACGCCTTCCTGTCTGCGCTGGAAGAAAGTCGCTCGGCGGTTGGCGAAACCGGATGGGCGCCTTATCACCTGATGCTTGAGCACGACACCGAGGGTGTCCTCGGTGTTGTGCCCATGTACCTGAAGAGTCATTCCCAGGGCGAGTATGTATTCGACTACTCCTGGGCTGATGCATTTGAGCGGGCAGGTGGCCGCTACTACCCCAAGCTGCAGATCTCCGTACCGTTTACACCGGCAACCGGACGCCGCATCCTGGTCAGGCCAGATGCCAAGGAAGACGACCTGGAGAAGTACCTGATGGCTGGTGTCATGCAGGTTGCTGAACAGATGGAAGTCTCTTCCGTCCATGCCACCTTTGTTGAAAAACCGCAGTGGGACACCATGGGTGATCTCGGTTTCCTGCAGCGCACCCACAACCAGTTCCACTGGCAGAACCGGGGTTATGAAACCTTTGATGACTTCCTGGCTGACCTCTCATCCAAGAAGCGCAAGAACATTAAGCGTGAGCGCAGGGGCGCAGTAGCGAACGGTGTGGAAATTGAGCGCCTCACGGGCAGCGATATCACGGAAGAACACTGGGATGCCTTTTACCGCTTCTATATTGATACCGGTTCCCGCAAGTGGGGCTCGCCTTACCTCAGGCGTGAGTTCTTCAGTATTGTCGGTGAGACCATGCCGGAAGACATTCTGCTGATTATGTGCAAACGAGATGGTCTTTATATTGCGGGCGCAATCAACTTCATCGGCAGCGAATGCCTGTTTGGCCGTAACTGGGGCTGTATTGAGCACCACGACTTCCTGCACTTTGAAACCTGCTACTACCAGGCAATTGAGTTTGCCATCGAGCGCGGCCTCACAAGGGTTGAAGCGGGCGCGCAGGGACAACACAAGCTCGCAAGGGGTTATATGCCCGCACATACCTACTCTGCACACTGGATAGCCAACGCGTCTTTTCGTGACGCGGTTGATAACTTCCTGACCAATGAGCGACGCTACGTTGATGAGGAAATCGACTATATAGAAGAGGCGCACACCCCGTTTCGAAAAGGCTGATCAGCTTGCATCCCCCCGCCTAAGCCGCTAGTTTCTCCCCTGAAACAACACCCAGACAAAAGAAAGGGGAGCCATCCATGAATCCAATTGAAAAAGCCACCCAGCTTGGCCAGAAGCTGTTCGAGATCCAGACATCCGCCATGACCGAGCTGGCGAGCATGCAGCAGCAGAACATGCAGAACTACGCTGAGATGACCCGTGATTTTTCCGCCCGGCTGGCAGAAGTCAGGGACCCGCAGGCACTGATGGAGCTGCAGCGGGAGATGGGCGAAGCCATGTGGCAGAACGTACAGACCAGCAACGAGTCTTCCGGCGAACTGATGCGCCAGGCCTGGGAGCAGGTGGGTGAAGCCTACAAAGATGCATTCACACAGGAAGACCAAGAGTAGTAAACATGTCTAATCGAATGAATGGCCAGTGGCGCCTGAAATCCCGGCCTGTTGGCATGGTGAAGGAATCGGACTTTGAATATGTTGCAGAGCCGGTGCCAGATCTTGCAGATGGGGAAGTCTTAATCCGTAACCTCTATCTGGCGTTTGAGCCTGCCATGCGTGGCTGGCTGAACGATGTGAAAAGCTACGTACCGCCGGTGCAGATCGGTGAGGTGATGCGGTCCGGTGCGGTTGGTCAGGTAGTGGAATCCAACAACCCGGAATTCTCACCTGGTGATTTTGTGACCAGCAGCGGCTGGCAGGAATTCCATGTGACCTCTGGCGATCAGGGCATGATGGGGCGTGTGTCCAAAATCCCTGACGGCATTGCGCCACAATTGATGTTATCGGCCCTGGGTGGTACCGGGCTCACAGCCTACTTCGGCATGCTCGATATTGGGCAGCCCCAGGAAGGTGATGTGGTGGTGGTCTCCGGTGCCGCAGGTGCAACCGGCTCGGTTGCCGGCCAGATAGCCAAGATCAAGGGAGCCAGCAAGGTTGTCGGGATTGCAGGTGGTGAGACCAAGTGTAACTGGCTGGTCAACGAACTCGGTTACGATGCCGCAATCGATTACAAGTCTGAAAACGTGATGGAACGCCTGCAGGCGGAGTGTCCAGACGGTATTAATGTGTTCTTTGACAATGTTGGTGGTGACATTCTTGATGATGCACTGCTTAACATGGCGCAGAATGGTCGCATCGTGCTGTGTGGTGGCATCTCGAGCTATAACTCAGAGGAGTTACCGCCGGGGCCGAAGAACTACATGCAGCTGGTCATCAGGCGCTGCAAGATGGAAGGCTTCATCGTTATCGACTATATGCACAAGGCAGCTGATGCGGTAGCCGAGCTCTCCGGCTGGATCCAGAGCGGACAGCTCAAGCACGCTGAAGATGTCCAGGAAGGTTTTGAGAACACACCTGCGACTTTCCTGCGTCTGTTTGAGGGCAAGAACCTCGGTAAACAGCTGCTTAAGATTGCCGACGCGCCTGTCTGATTAGAAGTTTTCCTTAAATGTCCTGAGATCCAGTTCGTGGGTCCAGGCATTTCGGGGCTGTCGGTGCAGGTACATAAAGGCCTCGGCAATACCGTCGAGGCCAATCAGCCCGTCCTCTCCTGCCTGGTCCACAAATTGCGGAAATTTGCTGACGATCTTGTCGCCAAAAATACCGCCATCCACCACGACATGGCCGACATGAATTCCCTCTTTGCCGAACTCCCTGGCGAGGCTCTGTGCCATTGCCCTGAGGCCAGCTTTTGCGGCGGTAAAGGCAGCAAAATTTGGTCTGCCTCGCATGGAAGCACTGGCACCAGTGAAAAGCAGTGAACCCCTGTTCCTGGTCACCATCACCCTGATTGCCTCCCTGGCAAAAAGAAACCCGCCAAGCGTGCACACTCGCCAGGCTGACTCAAAGTAATCCGCTTCCATCTCGAGGAAGTTGCCTGGAAAGTTATTGCCGGCGTTGTAAACCGCAAATTCGATCGGGCCGGAGGCCTCAGCGGTGCTGACGAGATGTGTGACCTGGTCTTCTGCGGTCGCGTCGGTAACGACATAAGAAGCGCTTGCCCCCTCGGCCTGAATATCCTGTACCACGGCTGCAAGGTTTTCTTCGGTTCGCCCTGCAACCACTGCGTGAAGACCATCACGCGCGGCATGCTTCGCGACTGACGCGCCGACACCTTCTATTGGGCCCACACCCATAATTACCGCTGTGTTCGGCATCAATCACCTCCTGGTCAGATTTGTTGCTGATGAGAGTATCATAGCGGCAAACGGCAATCGGACCTGGCACGTGCGTATCGAACCTCTTACACCAACCATCGGCGCAATCATTTGTGACGTGAACCTGCATGACGTCGTTCACGACGATGCACTGTTCGAAGCGGTGCATGCAGCCTGGATGGATCACCTGGTGTTGTTTTTCCGGGATCAGCAGATCAGCCCCGAGCAGCATCTCGCCATCGGCGAGCGATTCGGGCCTTTGCATATTCATCCCGCAGCGCCGTACGCGCACGACAATCCTGCACTGATGAAAATCTATACGGATGAACATTCACACCGTAACAACGGTGAGAGCTGGCATTCCGATGTGTCAGCTGATGAAGCGCCGCCCATGGCGAGTATCCTGCACATGCATGAGGTACCTGCGAGGGGCGGAGATACACTATGGGCGAACATGTATGCCGCCTTTGAAGCCCTCTCTGCACCCATGCAGGCGCTGCTTGAAAATCTCGAAGCGGTACACAGTGCCAATTACGATGGTTACTATGGTGATCACGCGCCACAGCGCGCAAATCCATCAGCCATACACCCTGTGATAAGAACCCATCCTGTCACCGGCAGGAAGGCGCTCTTTGTAAACGGTGGGTTTACTCGGCGCATCCGCGGGCTCAGCCCAACCGAAAGCAGCGGTTTGCTCAACATGCTGTTTGATCACGTGAAAAACCCGAACTTTCATTGCCGGTTTCAGTGGGAAGCAAACTCTGTTGCCATCTGGGATAACCGCTGCACGCAACACATGGCTATTTGGGACTACTTCCCTGAAACCCGGTCCGGCATTCGTGTCACGGTAGTTGGTGACAGGCCACATTAGCCCCGCGCCTGGAAGATGATATGCACAAGTACTACATAACTGACGTTTTTACAGAGGCGCCGTACGGCGGTAACCAGCTCGCCACCGTGCTTGATGCTGCAGACATTGAAACCAGTGAAATGCAGCAAATCGCGCGGGCGTTCAACTTCGCTGAAACAACATTCATCACGGGCGGTGATCTCGCGAGCGGTTATGACGTGCGAATCTTCACGCCGGAAGCAGAGTTACCGTTTGCAGATCATCCGACCCTTGGTACCAGTTATCTTCTACGCAATGTTATCCACGAACTGGATGCCAGCGAGCTGATACTGAACCTTGGTGTTGGCAAGATCCCGGTAACCTTCCTGCCGGATGGTGTCCTGTGGATGCGGCAGAATTCGCCTGTTTTCGGACGAACCGTCAGCAAAAGCGATGTGGCAGCATCACTGGGTCTTTCGGAAGATGATCTGCATCCCGATTACCCGGCGCAGTTTGTTTCGACCGGCCTGGAGTTTCTCATGGTGCCGCTCACTGGTTACGACGCACTTAAAAAAGCGCGTGTAGTAGACAGCCGGCTCTCGCGAACCTTTTTTGTTTTCTGCGAGGGTGGTTACGAGGCAGACCAGGGTATCCAGGCAAGAATGTTTGCAGGTGACCTAGGTGTCTCCGAGGATCCGGCAACGGGTAGTGCAAATGGCTGCCTCGCGAGTTATCTGTGCAAACACCAGATGCTGGGCAGCACTGATGTTGATGTCAGGGTAGGGCAGGGTTATGAGATCAATCGCCCGAGCCAGCTCTATCTGAAAGCACAACCGGATGGAGATGAGATTCTGGTCGATGTGGGTGGCAGGGTTCGCCTGGTGGCAGAAGGAACCTGGCTGCTTTGAGTCCTCTCGAGATCCGCCTGCTCACCGCTGAACATCTCGACTGGGCGATGGCGCAGGTTGCCGACCAGTTCGCTTCCAGTCGTGTGGTTTCAAAAGGTGTACTGCATGATTGTCGTGATCTGCCGGGTGTTGTTTGCCTGAACGAGGGGCAGCCGTGTGGTTTACTCCAGTTCAGCCTGCGTGGTGGTGAACTGGAGGTTGTGATCCTGATCGCAACAAGGCCCGGGTTGGGCATTGGCAGGGAGTTGCTGGGTGCGGCGAACACGGTCGCACGGGAGCTTGACGCCAAACGCATCTGGCTGATCACAACCAATAACAACCTGGAAGCGATCGACTTCTACGAGCGGGTCGGCTACAAGCTGGTTTGTATCCACGAGGGTGCTGTTACTGAAGCGCGAAAACTGAAACCGGAGATCCCTGCCGTTGATGGGGCGGGTCGCCCGATATCAGATGAACTTGAGTTTGAGCTCAGGCCACCGTTTCCGGTTTAACTATTTCGATCTTTGCGTACAGGTGAGTGAATGCCGTGAGCTCATCACCAATCTGTGATTCATCGCCACTGTCCAGTGCTTCCTGTAGACGTCCTGCCGCTTCAATCACTTCAACAAACTTGATCTTGGTGCCATAACGATCGATCCACCGACAAACCTGGGTCATCTGGCGGGTGTTGTTGTTCTGAGCAGCAACCTCAAGCTCGAGGATCTTGGTGCCGAGCTGTGCGACAAAGTTCTCGTAGATGACGGCGTTCTTTGCATGTTCGGGTACAAAAAACTGGATGGGTGCATCGTCACCCAGCGACTGCTTTTTAACCTCGATTCGCTCGGCGAGATTACGCAGTTCCGAAATATGGGTGATGACCTGGCTGAACTTCTCACGGCGTAACTGCAGCTCGATGTTTTCGATGGGAGCGATAAGGGGTTCGAAACCGAGGGTGTTGGCTTCGCCTCGCACCCAGTTACATGACACGAGCAGCTCAAGGTAGTCACGTTGAGACAGCGCCTGTTCCATCGCTTCGATGTGGTCCAGGAGACGCTCGACAAAACGTTCGATCATTGAATGCAGCACCGGGTTATTAACCGGCCGTGACGATCTGATGGGTTTGTCGTCAAACTGGATTTCGATGATATCGCCGTCATCGTCGGCGTCATCAGTGTTGGTGCTGAAGAGGGGAGTGTTATCTCTCTGCGGAGCTGCTTGTTCTTTCCCCTGATCGCCCGTCGGCACAAGGGACAGACCCTCCGAAGGCACCGGTGCGGCGGGTTGTGGTTCTGCTTTCTGTTTTTCGGGTGGTGGTGTCGGGGCGTCATCGTCCAGAAGGGAAAGCTTAGGTGCAGCAATCGCGTCTTCTTCCTTTACAGGTTCAGGTGTTGGCCCGGGTGCAGGCACATTTTCGTCGTTACCGTCATCAACAAGAGAGAGCGCTGGTGCAGCAATGATATCTGCTGGTGATTCTTGTGATGAATTCGCTGACGAGCGCTGGGCGGGTGGGCTTGCATCATCATCGACGAGGGAAAGCGCAGGTGCGGTAACCACCTCGTCTTCCAGGGACAGCACAGGTGCTGCAGATGGCTCTGCTGGCTCGTCATCCATCAGGGACAACGCCGGTGTCGGATCAGCTTGCGGCCGTTTTGGCTGCGGTTCGTCCTCTTCGACTTCTTCGAGTATCACGCGATGATCTTCATCGTCCTCTGAGAAGTCTTCGAGGGAAAAGTCCTCATCGGTTTCATAGTCGTCAAGCTGACCTGCTGCCTGTTCCTCCAAAGTGGGTTCATTTTCAGCGACGTCATCCCGAGCCGCTGTGGTTTCTTCGGCCGTACTTGTAGCCGGTTCGGCTTTTGCTTCAGCTTCCGCCTGCTCCTTGATGGTCTGGGTCAGCTTTGTGATGTGAGCTTCGAGGGTCGCAACCCTGCCTTTCAGATGGGCAGCCACCTTCTTTGCAGCCTTCTCAACCTTGGCCGAATTAGCTGCTTCACTTAACGCCTGTTCCAGCAGTTCCGATTGCTGTGCACCGAAAGCTTCCGCTCGTTCGTTTTCCTGTTTGAGCTTGCCCTGTTCACCTTCAAGTTCTGCAAGCCGGCTCTCCAGCGACTCAACAGAACTGGCCACTTCCTCTTCTCGGGCTGCTTTTTCGGCTCGCTCATTTTCAAGGTCGGCGGTGGCCTGCTCAAGCTGGTCTTTGGCTGCGCTGAGCTCCGTTTCGATGTCGTTAATCCTGCCCTGGCTTTCTGCCTCAAGGCTTTGCTTTTCACGACTTTCAACCTGTATCTGTGCGCGCGCCTCGTTCAGCTCATCGATCAATGATGTGATCTGGGAGCTGGCGGATGATTCAGCACGGTTGCGCCTGGTCATTTCATCTTCGAGTCTCTCCTGGGCATTGCTTAGATCTGCCTGCAGACTCTGGACTTCACTGCGCGCGTTATCGCGGGTCTGGCTTGTCGAAGACTGTTCCTCAAAGAGTTTGCTTGTCGCTTGTCCAAGTTCTGTCTGAAGGCGTTCGATTTCTCCCTGGGCTGCACCGATTTCTTCATCACGAGCCTGCAGTTGTGCCTGCCCTGCGATTTCAACAGACTCCAGTCTTGCTTCAAGTTCACTGACCCGTGTCTCAGCCGCACGGGTGTCGGCCGCATGATTTTCCTGCTCTTCTGCCAGTGCCGCCGATGCGGAGTGCAGCTCCGCCTGCAGACGTTCGACTTCGAGACGCGCGGTCGCCGTAACCTGTTCAACTTCACTGGACAGGTTGGTGATCTGGGTACGTGCTTCCTGCAGTTCCGACGTAACGTTGTCGAGCTGGGAGTTCAGGCCTGCTGTTTCACTCGCGCTTGCTTCGGCAGCAGCCTTTGCGTCATTCAGGTTCTTAAGCAGGTCCCTGACCTGGCTTTCCGCACTGGTTTCGGCCTCCTGGCGTAGCCGGGACTCCTCGGCAAGTCTTGCCTCGGCTCCCTCTAGGGAACTGCGAAGTGTCGTGATCTCGGTTTCGATACCAGCGCTGGATTCGAGGCGCGACTCGTACTGTAAATTGAGGGACTGCAGTTGTTCCAGTGATGCACGCAGCGTCGACACCTCAGCCGTGACCGCTTCTTCCCGGGCCTGCTGCTGGCTTGAGTTGGCGTCCAGCTTGGATTGCAGGCTGGATAACTCAGATTCAAGGTTGGTGACACGATGTAACGCTGCTTCTTCCCGCTGCGTTTTCTCATCTATTTCGCTGCGATGTTTCGCTTCTGAATCAGCAAGGCGGGCATTGAGAGAGTTCACCTGTTCCCTTGTGCTGGCTTCTTCGGAACGTACCTGTTCAAGTTCTTCAGATAGCGCGGTTACTGCGGCTTCTTTTTCTGCGGTGCTTGCCGCCGCCGTTGTTCGCGCGGTATTGAGTTCTTCATTAAGCCTGGCGAGTTGTTCGCTTGCCTCTGAATCTATCGCCTGGCGCTGCGCGGATTCTTCTCCGAGGCGTTCCTCTGCAGCTGCCAGCGAGGCTTTAAGCTGCTCTATCTCCTGGAGTGTCTCGGCTTGTATCGACAGCTGTTGCTGGTATTGCTCATTAGCTTGCTGGAGTTCGGAAAGGGATGCCTGCAGCGACGCAACTTCGGTTCGTGCGGCATCTTCCTTTGCCAGCAGCGTTGCCGACTGTGCCTCCTGGGCGGACTGTGCCTCGGCGAGCGACGTCTCCAGATCGGCGACACGCGCATTGGCAGCCTGCTCAAGTTCGCTGCGTGAGGCCACCTCCTGCTGTAGTTGTTGCCTTGCAGATTGTAATTCCTCGGTCAGTTGCTCGAGTTCACCGCGAGCCTGGTTTTCCAGCGCTTTCTGTTCTGAAAGATCAGAATCCTGGGCCTCTTTTACTGCATCGAGTTCTGCCCGAAGCTGGGCAAGGTCTGTCTCACGTTTAAAGAGGTTCTGTTCGTTCTCACTGGAATACTGTTTCAGTTCTTCCAGTTCAGCAGTGAGCGCGGTGAGTGAAGCTGATGCTTCCTGTTCGATTTCAGCCTGCTTCTGGACGGCGTCGTGGATCCGGGCCTCTGTTTCTTCACGTATCTGGCTGATTTCAGCCTGGGCGTTACTTTCCGCGTGCAGCAGGTCGTCGATGGTCTTGCCGGAAGGAAGCGTAAACGCGGGACCGGAAACCTCCTGTGCAGGCAGGTGGATGCTGATCGTCGCTTCGCCCGCATCGGCCTCTGCGCGCAGCGTACCGCCCATGATGGTGGTCAGGCGCAATGCAACGCCGAACTTCACACGCTGCTCGATCCCGACACTGTCCAGCGAAGGATCCGTAATCGCGCCCAGCTCGGCATCAGGGTCGGCGACATCGAGATTGAACTGGATTTCCGTGATCAGCTCGTTGTCCGCAAAGTCCTGTGACAGCTTGATAAGCCCTGAGGTGGAACGCGAAATGGCGTACGCCATCAATATCGAAAGAACCCGGTCGAGTTTTGCGGCGTCCAGTGCAACCGATGCAGGCAGGGTGTCGGCAAATGCGGATTGCAGGGTGAGGTTGCGTTCCGCTGCCTCGCCGGTAAATCGCGTCACCAGGTTGTCGAGCATTGAGCGTGTATCAAATACAAGCTCGTCCGTGGACGGTGCGTCCTTGTCGAGGCTGGTGATGTAAATCAGGTCCTGGATCAGGTCGGTGATCGCAGTATCCTCAGTGCCGAGTATGGTCAGGCTCTGTTGGTGGGTACTGTCGGTGCCGGACAGTACTGTGGCGGCATAGTCGAAGATGACCTCCCGGGCGTCCTGGGGTTCTTCTGCCTGTTCTGTCTCGGCGACCGGTTCCACAACTGCTTCTGCTGCGATGTCTTCAGCTTCCGCTTCCCTGATAACGGTATCGTCATCCGGTGCAGCGTCAGGTTCGGACGTTTTCCTTGCGGGCCTGGTTTCGATGATCTTCGCCACCTCGGCCTGGGCACGTCGTTGCAGGATGTAGTAGGCGAGGCTGCCGATGATGATCAGGACAATGCCGGCAAACAGCAGCCACAACCAGCTTGAGTCCGAGGTCTGTGATTCCTGCCTGACAACCGGCGCTCTCGTTACGATTCGAGCGGGATCGGGTTCGGCAACTTCCTCGACAACTGTTTCTGTATCTTCCGCGACCTGGGGAGTTTCAGTTACTGGGGGTGCCGGTGTTTCGATAATTTCAGGGGCTGGTTCCGGTTCGATTTCAACCGGGGTCTCAGCAACCGGCCGTTGCTCGGGCACCGATGGCGCTTCCACAACGGGTGGTGCTTCTACTACAGGCTCGCTTTCTGCCTGTGAAGTTTCTGCCTGTGCACTTTCTGCCTGTTCTGCTGCTGGCTGCTCCGCCGGCATTTCCTCGTACTGGGGTATCGGCTCGGGGCTGATCACTTCACCAACCAGAA
Organism: Pseudomonadales bacterium; assembly: GCA_963921285.3. Classification (GTDB taxonomy): domain Bacteria; phylum Pseudomonadota; class Gammaproteobacteria; order Pseudomonadales; family Azotimanducaceae; genus UBA9659. The sequence goes on along the minus strand of CAWUFD020000015.1, from coordinate 574,908 downwards.
TCCGGCGCAGTACATCCAGTCTGATGTCAGATGTGCGAATGCTGAACTCGATGCCAGTGACGGTGTCGGTCCGCTCGATCACCCTGAAATCAAATCCAAGATCGTTCAATCGGTTTGCGCGGCGGTCTGCGGCGGCGCGCTCTGAGAATACGCCGGCTGAAATCCTGTCGACGTAGACACCGCGGCCAACGTACAGGTAGTCGCGCACACCAGCGTCGTTAAGATCTTCAATGGTGGGTGCTGCCGCATCGCGGCCGGCAAACGCGGGGGTGACGACAATAAAGCCGAGGGACCTAATCGTATCAACCTCGGCAGCAAGATAGTCGACGTTGCTGGCATCCAGTTTTGCCTGGATATCTTCAAAATCGCTTTCTGCGCCAATCGGACCGAGGACGTACTCGCCGTCACGGGTGCTGATGTTCAGCTCGCTGGCATAGGAGTTTGAAAGCGGGAAGACGAACAAAAGGGCAAGCAAGCCCGTCAGCTTGCCACTGAATCTCCAGCTACCAGGTCGATTCTTTAGCAGCATTATCGTTAGAATGTTCGTTCTTATACGCGCAAGAATAGCCTATATAGGCGGGTTTATCGACTCAATTCATATGCTTACGTGACAATGTTGAACCTGTTTGGAGAAGGATTCATTGAGCAGTAACGAGCTCCCGGAAGGGGCACAGAAATTCTCCCCGCATGGTGAGGCACTTGGCATCCGGTTCGAGGCGATGGATGGCCAGGCCCTGATCATTTGCGTGCCTTACGCGGAACACCTGGTAGGTGACCCGGATACGGGCGTTATCCACGGCGGTGTGATCACCGCTGCCATGGATAACGCGTCCGGCTGGTCTATCCGGGTTCGTGACGATCACGATCCGGAAATGAGCATGGCGACGCTGGATCTCAGGATTGATTACATGAAACCCGCCACGCCGGGCGAGGATCTCATGATCCGGGCGGAGTGCTACAAACAGACTCAGAACATCGCTTTTGTGAGAGCGGTTGCCTATCACGATAGTGTGGATGACCCTGTTGCGACATCAACCGCTGCCTTCATGAAAGGCACCCCGAACGCGCCGAGGCAGTAATCATGCAGATATTGAAACAACTGAGGGAAGAAGGCCGATCCCGGGATATGCAGGCGCTCCTCGATCACATTCCCTACGCTCGCTTTATGGGTATTGAAGTTGACGTGAAGGGTAATGAGGTCACAACAATATTACGCTTCAAGGAAGACCTGATCGGTAACGCGGTGCTGCCTGCCTTGCACGGTGGTGCCCTCGGCGGCTTTCTTGAAATTACGTCGATCATCCAGCTCCTGTTTGATGCGTCCTGTGAAAAGCTGCCGAAGACCGTCGATATATCTGTCGACTACCTGCGCTCCGGTCGACCCATGGATACCTATGGCAGGGCCGTGGTAACAAGGCAGGGCCGACGCGTTGCCAACGTGCGTGCAAAGGTCTGGCAGGAAGAAAAGACGCGACCCATTGCTGCCAGTCACGGTCACTTTCTGCTGACGCCGGTGTAAATTTGCTTCAGGGTTCGCTAAACCACCTGTCGATCACGGTCTCTGACCTGGGCACAGCGATGCGTTTTTATGCGCCGATGCTGGCCTACCTCGGTTACCAGGTCGACGAATCAGCCGGTGAAACCGTACGGGTGAACATTCACGTTGCAACTGGTTCTGCATTCAATATCTGGCAGGCAGACCCGGTGCTCACCGAAGAACGCTTTGAGGTGTATGCCCCCGGATTGCATCACATCGCGTTCAACGTCGCAGAGAAATCTGCGGTTGATGAACTCGGCGCCTTGATTCCGACATGGGGTGGCAGTGTGACCGACGGGCCTGCGGTATTTCCCTATACAAATCATGGCGAGTACTACGCTGTGTATTGTCGCGATCTTGACAACCTTAAGCTGGAGTTTGTGTGGATGAGCGAACTCGAAAAACAATATCGGCAGGCTGGTCTGATTGACCGCAGGTTGTGGGATCACGAGGAAGGTTGATGTCTGAAGTACGATTTTCAAAGACGGTGAAGCGCCGCGAAGTTGTTGCGTTGTCTTTTGGTGCCATGATCGGCTGGAGCTGGGTGTTGCTCTCCGGTGAGTGGCTTGAGCGTGCAGGTGTTGCTGGCACCGCGGTGGCATTCATTATTGGCGGTATCGCCGTCATCCTCGTCTGCCTGACTTATGCAGAGCTGGCCTCTGCCATGCCGAAGGTTGGCGGTGAGCACGTCTACACATACCGTGCACTCGGTTACACCGCGTCCTTTATCACCAGCTGGGCCATTGTCATGGCCTATGTAAATGTCTGTGTTTTTGAGTCAGCGGCACTGCCAACCGCACTCGAATACTTGTTCCCGGATCTCCGGCAGGGCTACCTGTACAGCGTTCAGGGAGCAGACGTCTATGCCAGCCTGGTTGCTATCGGGATCGCCGGTGCTGTCATCATGAGTGCGATCAACTATGTCGGCATTCGTTTCGCCGCGTTTGTACAGGTGCTGGTGACACTGCTCTTTTTTATCGTCGGCGTCGCGTTCCTCACGGGTTCGCTAGCTGGCTCGGGCGGCGGTGACCCCGTCATGTTTGTCGGCGGTGTCGCCGGTATCCTGTCCGTGCTGGTGATGGTGCCGGCATTGATGGTGGGGTTCGACGTGATCCCGCAGTCCGCTGAAGAAATTAATCTTCCGCCAAAACAGATCGGCAAACTGATCGTCATATCTGTCGCGATGGCTGTGATCTGGTACATCGCGATCGCAGCCGCGGTTGGATTGACCCTGTCAGGTCCAGAACTGGAAACCACCACCATGGCCTCGGCAGACGCGATGGCAAAAGCCTGGGACAGTGAAATCGCCGGGACGCTGATGATCGTTGCCGGTGTTGGCGGCATCCTGACAAGTTGGAACGCATTTATCATTGGCGGCAGCAGAGTACTGTTTGCACTTTCGGAGTCCGGCATGATTCCAGCCGTGTTCAGCCGTATCCATCCGAAATACCAGACACCCTATGTCGCAATCCTCTTCATTGGCGCGCTGTCCTGCATCTCACCATTCTTTGGCCGCACCATCCTGGTCTGGCTGGTGGATGCCGGTTCTTTCATGGTGGTTATCGCTTATGGCTTCGTGGCCTGGGCGTTTCTCAGGCTGCGACGCGATGAGCCGGACATGGACAGGCCCTTCAAAGTGGCGGGTGGCCGCCTGGTGGGGTGGCTCGCCCTTATCATGTCGATCCTGTTTGGTTGCCTGTACCTGCCGTTCAGTCCGTCAGCGCTGTTATGGCCCTATGAATGGGCGGTTGTGCTGATCGGCGTGATCATTGGTGCGGCTTTCTACTTCAATTCACTTCGTGGTAATCCAAAAGTAGAAGCTTGAACTGAGTTTTCGAGCGCAAGCGCGCCTGATATCCTTGCGAACCTGATTTTTTCATTCATCCCGATATTGGAGATAAACCTATGGGAGAGGTATACATCGTTGAGGCTTGCCGTAGCCCAATTGGTAAGCGTGGTAAAGGCCTTGCCGGCCTGAAGCCTGCTGACCTGCTCGGTAAGGTACAGAAAGCAGCACTGGATCGTTCCGGTATTGCACCGGAAAAAGTTGACCAGGTTGTTGGCGGCTGCGTATCGCAGGTTGGCGAACAGACTTTCAACATCGCCAGGATTGCGTGGCTGTCACAGGGTCTGCCGCTTGAAGTGCCTTCAACTACCGTTGATGCGCAGTGTGGTTCGTCCCAGCAGGCGACCTCCATGGCAGCCAGCATGGTGGGTGCAGGCATTGAAGACGTCGTGATGAGCTGCGGCGTTGAGATGATGTCTCGCGTACCGCTTGGTTCAGCGATGAAAGATGGCTCACCCATGGGTGAAAGCTATGCCAGCCTCTACCAGCCCACCAGCCAGTTCATGGGTGCGGCGATGATCGCAGAGGAATACCAGATCACGCGTCAGGACACTGACCAGTTTGGTCTCGAGAGCCAGCAGAAGGCGATCCAGGCCTGGGAAGAAAATCGTTTCGAGCGCGAAATCGTCCCGATTGAAGCGCCGATCCTGAACGAGAAGTTTGAGCCAACCGGCGAAACCCGGATGATCACCAAGGACGAAGGCCTGCGTGCTACAACCCTGGAATCTCTCGCCGGTCTCGACCCTGTTCCCGGCCAGGAGATCCATACTGCAGGTAGTTCATCACAGGTTTCTGATGGTGCGGCAGCGGTCATCATGGCCTCTGAAAATGCGGTGAAGAATCTCGACATCAAGCCACGTGCACGCATTGTTGCGACCACGCTGGTGGGTGTTGACCCGGTTACGATGCTGAAAGGTCCGATTCCGGCAACCCGCAAGGTGCTGGAGCGCGCTGGTCTCACCATGGATGACATCGATATCTTCGAAGTTAACGAAGCGTTTGCATCAGTGGTACTGGGCTGGGCGAAAGATGTTGGCGCAGATCCTTCAAAGGTCAACGTCAACGGCGGTGCTATTGCCCTCGGTCACCCGACCGGCAGCACCGGTGCACGACTGATCACAACTGCGCTGCATGAGCTTGAGCGCCGCGACGGCAAGTACGCACTGATTGCGATGTGCTGTGGTGGTGGTCTGGGTACCGGCACGATTATCGAGCGCCTGTAACCCTCGATAACAGTAAGCAAAAGTAAGGCGCTGTTCCTGATTAAGGGACAGCGCCTTTTTTGTGCGCGGGTGTTTTTGAGAGGCTAAGCGTGCCCGCCCTTGATGGTGATGGTTTCACCCGTCATCCACCTCGATGCATCAGAGGCAAGGTAAACCACTGCTGGTGAAATATCTTCAGGGGTACCGACGCGACCCAACGGAATACCAAAACGTTTGCCCAGCTCCGGCACGTCATCTTCGGTGATGTTAAGAAACTCAAGGAAGACTTCGGTCGGGATGGGGCCTGGTGAAACGCCGTTAACCCGGATGTTAAACGCTGCCAGTTCGGAAGACAGTGTCTGCGTCAGGTTATCAACGCCTGACTTTGCAACCGCATACGGGCCGTTGTACGGCGACGCGCGGCCAGCAGCCGCCGACGAGATATTGATGATGGTGCCGCCGCCATTGTCTTTCATGATACCCGCCGCCGCCTGGGCACCGGTCCATACAGCCCTGAGGTTCAGGTTCAGCTGAAAATCCCACTGCCGTTCCGGCATCTCAAGCAGGGTCCTCGGCACGCGGTCATCTGCACCGCCAGCATTGCTGACCCAGCAGGTGAGGGCGCCCATTTCCTTGAAGGTGGTTTCGGCCAGGTTTTTTAACTGCTCGATATCCATCATGTCCGTGGTGACGGCAAGTGCACGTCGACCAAGACCGCGGACTTTCTCAGCAACGGCTTCGATTTCGTCGGTGCGGCGTGCGGCAACCACAACATCGGCGCCAGCTTCAGCAAGCCCGAGGGCAATACCTTCACCAATGCCGCGGCCGCCACCGGTAACAACGGCAACCTGGCCGTCGAGTTTAAATGTATCCAATACGCTCATGGGTAATCTCCTCAGGCGATTTTGTCGAAGGCGAGGTTGAGGCCGGTCAGGCCGTGCAGCAGTGCGTTAGCAGAAAACTCTGGTTCGCTGGCACCGTCTTGCAGGCGGAAGTTCTCCATACGCTCAAGAATGACCTTGAAGCCGATATTCATTTCACGACGACTCAACGCTGCACCCAGGCAGTGGTGCACCCCCTTGCCGAAAGCAACCTGCTCTTTCAGGTTGTCTCGCATCAGGTTGAACTTCTCTGGCTCAGGGAACCGCTCGCCGTCCTGGTTTGCCGAGGCGAATCGCGCGAACAGGACCGAATCCTTGGGGATGGTTACGCCGTGCATTTCTACATCACGGTTGGTGCGCCTGAACATGTTTGATGATGGACTGGAGATCCGCAGCACTTCCTCTACCAGTCTTGAAATCATGTCGGGTGAAGGGTCGTTCTTCAGCAGTTCATACTGGTCAGGATTCTGGATCAGCAGCCAGATACCCTCTGTCAAGGAAGCAGAGGTGGTCTCGTTACCTGCAACCAGGATCTGCGAGAGCATCGACAGGCATTCAGCGTCTGTCAGCGGTTGTTCTCCGTCGATGCTGGCATTCACCACTTTTGACAGGATGTCATCCTGCGGCTCAGCCCTGCGCTCATTCATACGGTCAACAAAGTAGTGCTGGAACTCAACCATGTCTTTTGCCGCCTGCAACAGACCATCCCGGTCAAGCTGCTGTGACAGGTTGCCGATGAACGCCTCGGTCCATTTACGGAAGAGGTCCATATCCGACTGGGGTGCACCCAGCTGGTTAACGATGACACGAAGTGGCAAACCGACACCAAACTCGGACAGGAACTCACACTCACCCCGGTCAATGAACTGGTCGATAAGATCGTGGGCGGTTGCCTCGATAAACGGCTCCAGCGCGTTCAGGCTGCGCGGAGAAAAAGCGCCATCAACAAACTTCCTGTAGCGACGCTGCAAAGGAGGATCCTGCGTCAGCATGGTGTCCACCTGCGGGTAACCCGATTTCACCACGGCGACAATTTCTTCATCCTCGGATGCGGCCAATGCGCGACTGGGTGAATTCATCTTGCTGGAGAACGTCTCATGGTCCATCGCCATTTTCACGACGTCCTCGTATCGGGAGATAAAATAGATCCCCGACAGCGGGTCCTTATAGACCGGCGCTTCGTCGCGCAGGCGCCTGTTCATGCCCCACGGAGACTTGAGCAGTTCCGGATGCATAGGGCAGATTTCATTGATGGGGCAGGTGGCTGCCCGGGTTACTTCGTCTTGTGCGGTATCTGACATGATGATCGAATGAAAGTCTGGAATTTGGACCCGCAAGAATACCATGGAAAACAGTCAAGGTTGACTGGAATCCGCTATACTCCCTGATTCCCGGCGCTGACAAGGAAATGAAGGTGAAAAATATCCAGGTGCTGCTGGCCCGCAGACCCAATGGCAAGCCCGTCCCGGAAGACTTTGAAGTGGTTGAAACCGACGTGCCGGTTGCCGGGGATGGCGAGGCGCTGCTGGAAAATCTCTATGTATCACTGGATGCCGGCTTTCGTAACTGGATGGACGAAGGCGCTGGTGATGAAGTACTGCCTGCGATGGCACTTGGTGCGCCTGTGATGGGCCTGACCGCCGGCAGGGTAGTGGAATCCAACCGGGAGGATCTGACGCCCGGACAGATAGTTGTGGGTCGACTTTCCTGGGAGTCCTACTCGATTGCCACGGCAAACGACCTGATGGTGCCTATCGAAGACAAGTTTTATCAGCCCGCTAACCTGTTTCTCGGCCTGCTCGGTGATACGGGCCTCAGTGCATATTTCGGTTTGACGCGTGTGGCGGATGTCCAGCCCGGGGAAACCATTGTGGTGTCCGCAGCAGGTGGCGCCGTTGGTAACGCAGCGGGCCAGATAGCGAAAAACCTTGGCGCGGGCCGGGTGATCGGTTTCGGTGGCAGCGAGGATAAGTGTCGCTGGCTCGAAGATGAGGTGGGCTATGATGCCACCATCAATTATCGCGCTGACGATGTTGATGAGGCGCTGGGCAGGCTCTGCCCGGACGGCATCGACGTCTACTTTGACAACGTTGGTGGAGACCTCTTGCAGCCGGTCCTGAATCATATCAATTACAAGGCGCGCATCCCCTTCTGTGGCGCGGTCGCCGATTACACCGCAGAAGACGGTACCGGGCCCACCAACCTGTTCAGGCTGGTAGCCAATTGTGCAAAGCTTGAAGGGTTCATGACCCACTACTGGGTTGAAGACTACGAGGCCGCACGGGACGTTATGGTCGGCTGGCTCAGTGAAGGCAAGCTGAAGAACTTTGAAGCGGTTTATGATGGTGTCGAAAACTGCGGCGTCGCCTTCTGTGACCTGTTTGCAGGTAGGAACTTCGGCAAGACCATCGTCAAAGTGTAAGACGCATAAAACAAACATGCGTGAATAAGAATAAAGGGAACCAACCCGTGAGGTGCTGAACACCGCGTGGGGATGAGGGAAGTAGTAGTGCGAGAGTATTCCAATGCCACGCTGTGGTACGTTGTTTTTCTCCTGACCGTTGCGTCGACGTTGTCGTTCATTGACCGGCAGATCCTCAATGTGATGATCGGGCCGATCAAACGTGATCTGGGCGGCCTTTCCGATACTGAAATCTCCCTCATCATTGGCCTCGCTTTTTCCCTTGTGTACTCCCTGACAACGCTACCGCTTGCGCGTATTGCCGACCGCTGGAACCGGCGTAACCTCATCGCAGCGGGTATCTTCAGCTGGAGCCTGATGACAGCGCTGGCAGGCCTCGCCAGCACCTTCTGGCAGCTCTTCACCGCACGCATGGGTGTGGGTATCGGTGAGGCGTCACTCGGCCCTGCAACAACGTCGATGCTGGCCGATTATTATGAAGAGCATCGTCTGCCACTTGCCTACGGTATCGTCGCGACAGCGCCCTTTATCGGTACCGGTCTAGCCAGCATGGTAGGTGGCCCGCTGGTCGACTACCTTGAAGCGCAACCGGCGATCGTCATGCCTTTCTTCGGTGAAATGTATTCCTGGCAGATGGTGCTGGTCATAGTTGGCCTGCCCGGCATCCTGCTGGCCGCCCTGATGTTCACGATTGCAGAACCTGCGCGCGTCGGTGCCAGCGCTGACAAGGATGAAGGGTACTCCTGGGGAGAACTCTGGGACTTCTGCATGTCACGGCGCAAGTACCTGACATACCACTTCATTGCCTATCTTTGCCTGTCCATCCAGGGCTTTGCGTTCCTGACCTGGATTGTGGAGTTCTTTGTGCGAATTCACGGCTGGACGCGCACAGACATTGGACTCACCTACGGTGCAATCGCCTTTTTCATCGGCATCATCGGCAGTGTCTGGGCTGGCTACTATGCTGGTCTGATGCTGGCGCGCGGCCGGGCTGATGCCCCCATGCGTCTGACAATGTGGGGCACGATTGGTCTTGGGCCTCTCGCAGTGATCATGCCGCTGGTTGATAACGACTGGCTGGCAATTGCTATCATCATCCCGATCACTTTCTTCATGTCGATGCCGCCTGGACTCTCGAATGCAGCACTGCAGGCCATTTCACCCAACCGCCTGCGCGGCCAGATGATTGCCGTATACCTGATCTGCGTGAGCTTCCTGTCGTACCTGTTTGCGCCGCTGATTATCGGCCTGATGAACGACTACGTGTTTGGACGTGAGGATGCGATCGACCTGTCACTGTCTTCGCTGGCGGCGGTGAATTACCTTATTGCGGCGATCTGCCTGTTTCTTTCTTTGAAGCCGCTGGAGGATGCGATTGCGCGGGTGAAGGAGTTTGCTGACGATTGAGATCTCTCTACTACGCTCGAGATGACGGTGTTTGTCGTGCGCCGCGCCCCCAAAGCATCGTCATCTCGACCGAAGCGAAGCGCAGCGGAGAGATCTCATCCCGACAAGCACTAACGAGGCTTAGCACCCCCACCAACCCGAATAATCTCACCACTCACCCAACTCGCCGCATCGGAAGCAAGGTAAATACACGCGGAAGAAATATCCTCAGGCGTCCCCAGCCGGCCAAGCGGAATATTCCACTCCTCAAGAATGTCATCGAGTTGTGATTCGTCTTTACCCAGTGCGTTCAGCATCACCTCAGTTGGTATGGCGCCGGGCGCGACAGCGTTAACCCGAATGTTGGGCGCAAACTCGGCAGACAGGGTCCAGGTCAGAGAATTGGTACCTGCCTTGGCGGCGCCATAGTGCGCGCTGCCGGGAACAGGCCCGGTACCCGCACCGGAGGTGATATTAATGATGGAACCTTTCTCCATGTGACGTGCAGCAGTAATGCTACCGACGTAAATGGACGTCAGGTTGAGTGCGATGGTGCGATCCCATTCTTCCCGCGGTAGATCCAGGATGGGCATACGCATAGGAGAACCACCGGCATTGTTCACCCAGATCGTCAGTTTGCCGAAGGTATCAACGGCAGACTTCGCAAGGTGTTCAAGCTGGGCATCGTCGGTAACGTCTGTGGTGACAGCGATAGCCTCACCACCGTTGCTGCGGATCTTTTCAGCCACGGCTTCAATTTCGTTGGTGCGGCGGGCTGCCACAACAACCTTCGCACCGGCCTTGGCAAAGTCGACAGCGATACCCTCGCCAATACCTCGCCCGCCACCGGTCACTACGGCGACATGGCCTTCGAGACTGTAGCGGGAGAAGACGTCGTTCATGCGGCCGTCTGCTTGGCAGCGATCAACCGCCCTTCGAGATCATCAAGCTGCTGTCGCAATTCGGCAGGTACCCGGTCACCGTAGATATCGTAGTACTCGCGGATCAATGGGATTTCTTCCAGCCAGCCGTCAAGCTCAACACGCAGCAGTTCCGCAATGGCGTCGTCGTCCATACCAAGACTGTCAAAATCGATCGCATCAATTGTCGGCAGGTTGCCGATGGGTGTCTCGATCGCATCAGCGGTACCTGCACAACGTTCGAAGATCCACTTGAGTACGCGGGAGTTCTCACCAAAGCCCGGCCACATGAACTTGCCGTCATCATTCTTACGGAACCAGTTCACGTAGTAGATCTTCGGCAGGGTGACACCTTCTTTGTGACCGGTATTAATCCAGTGCTGCCAGTAGTCCGCCATGTTGTAGCCGCAGAAGGGCAGCATGGCCATCGGGTCACGGCGCAGTTCGCCGATCTTGCCCGCAGCAGCGGCGGTCTTCTCGGAAGATACAATCGAGCCAAAGAACGTGCCCTGGGCCCAGTCTTTTGCTTCGTTGACAAGGGGTACAACGCTCGCGCGTCGACCACCAAACAGGATTGCCGATACCGGTACACCTTTAAGGTCTTCCCACTCCTCGGCAATGGCGGGGCATTGGGCCGCCGATACGGTGAATCGAGCGTTGGGATGTGCAGCCGGAGATGCAGATGCGGGTGTCCAGTCGTTGCCTTTCCAATCGGTCAGGTGTGCGGGCGGCTCATCGCTCATGCCTTCCCACCAGACGTCGCCATCATCGGTTTCTGCAACGTTGGTAAAAATGCAGTTTTCATTCAGGCTGAGCATGGCATTGGCATTGGAATCCATGCCGGTGCCGGGTGCCACGCCGAAGAATCCGGCTTCAGGATTGATGGCGTATAGCTGGCCGTCGTCACCAAACTTCATCCAGCAGATGTCGTCGCCAACCGTTTCCACCTTCCAGCCGGGAATGGTTGGAATCAGCATAGCGAGATTGGTTTTACCACACGCCGATGGGAACGCACCTGCAATGTACTTGGATTCGCCTTCAGGGTTGGTCAGCTTGAGGATCAGCATGTGTTCTGCATGCCAGCCTTCATCACGCGCCATCGCGGATGCAATCCGCAGTGCGAAACATTTCTTGCCGAGCAGTGCGTTTCCGCCATAACCGGAACCGAATGACCAGATTTCCCGTGTTTTGGGGAAGTGCGCGATGTACAGGTTTTCAGGATTACATGGCCAGGGCACATCTTCAGCGCCGTCAACCAGCGGTACACCCACAGAGTGAATACACGGGACGAATTCGCCGTCTTCACCCAGTTCATCCAGCACAGCCTGACCTACACGCGTCATGATGTGCATGCTGGTGACAACGTAGGGAGAATCGGTGAGTTCTACACCGATGTGCGCAATGGGTGAGCCAACCGGACCCATGGAGAAGGGGATCACGTACATGGTCCGGCCGCGCATGCAGCCTTCAAACAGGCCGTTCAGCGTACTGCGCATTTCACTGGGGTCGATCCAGTTGTTAGAGGGGCCGGCTTCTGCCTCGGTGTCGCTGCAGATGTAGGTACGGCCCTCGACTCGCGCAACATCTGCCGGGTCTGAGCGAACGAGGTAGCTATTGGGTCGCTTTGCCTCGTTGAGTTTCTTTGCAACGCCTGCCTCGCACAGCAGACTCCACATCTCGTTGTATTCGCGTTCACTACCATCACAAATAACAACGGAATCCGGCTGGCAGAGGGCTTTCATTTCTTCAAGCCACGCCGCCAGCTGTTCATGTTTCAGCATCTAAATTGACCCTTGCAAATCTAGTAAGTGGTGACCTTCCGGCAGCCGGAATAGGGCGAGGAAAATCAGGGTGAAAAACTGGGCTTTGTAGGGGCGCAAATATACCAGCATCGTCGACCCAAATCGACGGTCACAACCGCAAATTGTTGTTCTTTCTAGTGAAATCAGACATTTGCTTGTTGCGTCTCAAGTCCTATGTGAAGATGCGCGCATGAGCCTGCAGCCCCAGAAAGCACTGACCGATTATCGACCCTATTGGGCCGAATGTTTCGGTGTTGCGCCGTTTTTGCCGACCAGTCGCGAGGAGATGGATGCGCTTGGCTGGGATAGCTGTGACGTGATCATTGTGACGGGCGATGCCTATGTGGATCACCCCAGCTTCGGGATGGCGGTCATAGGCCGTGTATTGGAGGCGCAGGGTTTTCGCGTGGGTATTATTGCGCAGCCGGACTGGACCGATGTGGACGCGTTTCGTGCCCTCGGCAAACCCAATCTCTATTTCGGTGTGGCTGCGGGCAACATGGATTCGATGATCAACCGCTACACGGCTGATAAGAAAATCCGTCACGACGACGCCTATACACCTGGCAATGTTGGCGGCAAACGCCCTGATCGCTCAGTCATCGTCTACAGCCAGCGGGTACGCGAGGCTTATCGCGGCGTGCCGTTGGTGATCGGCAGCATCGAAGCATCCCTGCGCCGTATTGCGCACTTTGACTATTGGAGCGAAAAGGTTCGCCGGTCAGTTCTGCTGGATGCAAAAGCTGACATGTTGCTGTACGGCAATGCAGAAAGGGCGATTGTCGAACTGACCCATCGCCTGGCGGATGGCGAGAAGATTCAGGACATCCAGGATATCCGCGGCACGGCTTTCATGCGCAAGGAACTGCCCGATACGCCCGTGGTAGATGAAAGTGTCCTGCCAGAGGACAAGCCAACCGGCGTCGACAGGGTGAGACTTGCCGGTGAAGGGGCCGAGATCATCCGGCTGCCTTCGTTTGAGCAGGTGCGGGACGACAAGCTGCTCTATGCACACGCATCAAGAATCCTGCATCGCGAAACCAATCCTGGCAACGCACGACCGCTGGTGCAGCAGCATGGTGATCGATACGTATACCTGAACCCGCCGCCGGAACCGCTTACCACGCAAGAAATGGACTGGGTGTTCGGGCGACCCTACCAGCGTGTCCCTCATCCGGACTACGGTGATGCCAATATCCCCGCTTACGAGATGATCCGCTTTTCGGTGAACATCATGCGCGGTTGTTTTGGCGGTTGTACCTTCTGTTCGATCACCGAGCACGAAGGGCGGATCATCCAGAGTCGTTCAGAAGAATCGATCCTGCAGGAGATTGCTGACATCAGGGAAAAGACCCCGGGTTTTACCGGTGTCATTTCCGACCTGGGCGGACCCACCGCAAACATGTGGCGGCTCAACTGCAAGGACAAGGAGACGGAAGCAAATTGCCGTCGACCTTCCTGTGTGTACCCCGGCATCTGCAGTAACCTCAATACTGACCAGACGCCGCTGATACAGCTCTATCGAAAAGCCCGTGATATTGATGGCGTAAAGAAGGTGCTGATCGCTTCAGGACTGCGTTACGACCTGGCAGTGGAAACACCTGAATATGTGAAGGAGCTGGTCACCGAGCATGTCGGTGGCTACCTGAAAATTGCGCCGGAGCACACTGAGGGCGGGCCGCTCTCCAAGATGATGAAGCCGGGCATCGGCACGTACGACGCGTTTAAGGCGTTGTTCGAAAAGTACTCAGCAGAAGCGGGCAAGAAGCAGTACCTGATTCCCTACTTTATTGCGGGTCATCCGGGCACAACCGATGAGGACATGCTGAACCTCGCGCTCTGGCTGAAGGAATATGGCTTCCGTGCAGACCAGGTGCAGACGTTTTATCCGTCACCAATGGCGACGGCGACAGCGATGTATCACACCGGCAAGAATCCGTTAAAACGGGTTGGCACGAAAAGTGAAAAAGTTGATGTGATTAACAAGCTACGCCAGCGGCGCTTGCACAAGGCGTTCCTGCGTTATCACGATCCTGATAACTGGCCGCTACTCCGCGATGCGCTGCGTCGCATGGGGCGCAATGACCTGATTGGTAATGGCAAGAAGCACCTCATCCCCAGAACCGCGTTCGGACCAGCGGCAAGAAGACAGCAGGCGGCACCGTTCAGGACCCAGCATACGGGCCTGCCGCCAAACGAGGGCGTCAAAAAAGGCAAACCCGGTAACCCGCGTCGATCACGCCGCAGGAAATAACGGACCACGCTCGCCCATTACCCATTGGGCAACATCTCTCACATCAAATACCAGGCTGATCGCAATCGTGATACACGCAACAACCGTGTACGCACGATAGCCGATGTTCAGGTCGGTATTCCTGAAGTCCTTAATCAGGAACCACGCACCGATGATCCAGAACGCATGCCCCAGACCAAAAAGCCGCGTGACTTCATGCCCGTCAGCAACGAACACGAAGTACGCGGTGATGAAGTTGGCGATCTGCGCAGCAAACAGAACCTGTGCGCCGCGGAACTTGATGAGGAGGAGCGGAGCGAGGATGAGACACAGCTGCATCCAGTTCATCCACCAGATGACGTGTTGCGGGAAGCCTTCTCCCGCTCGAAGCATTAGGTCAAGCGATTCCATGGCGTGATCATCCACGCCATGGACTGATAGCGGCAATTACCTGCCAGGTAGTTTATGCAGCGTCGCCCAGGGACAGGGTTTCCTGCAGTTCTCGCTTCAGGAACTTGCCACTCGCGTTTCGCGGCAGCGCTTCCGTGGTAAACCAGATGTAACGGGGAATCTTGTGTTTTGCCATGTGCTCGGCGCAGTAGGCCCTGACATCATCTGCGTTAATGCTGCCGACTTCTTTCAGGAAGATGGCCACACCCACTTCTTCGCCGAGTCGATCATCGGGCACGCCGAAGACAGAACACTCAGCGATGTCATCCATCTGGAACAGCACGGCTTCAACCTCGGAGCAGTAAATGTTCTCACCACCACGCAGCACCATGTCCTTCACACGATCCACGATAAAGATGAAATTGTGTTCGTCCAGGTAAGCAACGTCGCCAGTATGCAGCCAACCGTCAGTGATGGTTTCCGCGGTTGCTTCAGGCCGGTTGATATAGCCCTTGATCACAGCAGCGCCGCGCACCCAGAGTTCGCCGCGCTCACCCTGTGGTAACGCGTTGCCGTTTTCATCAACAACCTTGGCTTCGAAAACCGGCATAGCAGGGCCAGCACTTTCCGGCTTATCAACAAAGTAGTCACCGCCAATTGACGTGATGATGCCGCAGGTTTCTGTCATGCCGTAGCCGGTGCCGGGTCTTGCTGTTTCAACCGCTTCATCAATCTTGCCAACCAGGTCAGGCTGAAGCTGGGCACCGCCGCCGCCAAGCGAGAGAAGACTGGAGGTATCGTACTTGTCGAAATCGGGGTGGTTGATCAACTCACGCGCCATGACTGGTACACCTGTCACGCCGCTGATCTTTTCGGCCTCAATCAGCTTGAGTGCCTCGCCAGCTTCCCACCGGTACATGTGCACCAGCTTGCCGCCGGTGATCGTCGTGCGGTGAGCAAGGCAGTTGTTCGCGGTTACGTGAAAGAGTGGTGTCGTTACAAGCGCTGCACCGGGAGGCGCTTCCTCGGGATTGGGTGGCTCAACGCCGTTAACCCTGCAGGTTGCCAGTGTCATCGCCGTGCCCCAGAAGGCCATGTTGAGGATGTTATGTACACAACCTCGATGTGTCAGCTGGGCACCCTTTGGATAGCCCGTCGTTCCGGAGGTGTAGAAAATACATGCGTCTTCGTCGCCATCGATGGTGACATCGGGCAGCTCACCGCCGAATGATTTGATGTCCGCGTAGGCAACGGTGCCTTCGGTCGGCGTAGTCTCCCTCACAGAAACAATCGTCATGTCCGGAAACTGATCGCGAATGTTGTTAAGGCGAGCCATGCGCTCCGGGTCAGCGAAGATGATTTTTGGCGCGGCATCTTTCAGGCCGTAGACCATTTCATCTTCAACCCACCAGGCGTTCATGCCGACCACCGTGACACCGCTTGCAACACAGGCCCAGTAACACAGCATCCACTCCGGGTAGTTGCGCATCGCGATGGCAACCCGGTCACCCTGCTTTACACCCTGGCTTGCCATCCAGTTTGCGAGGGAGGCAACCTCTGCATGAGCTTCTGCATAGGTCCAGCGTTCGTCTTCGTAGACAAGATAATCATTGTCGGCAAATGCGGTTGATCCCAGCCAGACCTCACGCAGGTTCGCGGGTGCGGCACTGTAGACACGCATGGGTGATCCACGCACTTCGATCACTTCATAATGAAAAGGGGCGCCTGGCGAGGTTAACTCCTGCCAGACATTCTCAAGTTCCTGGTACATACGAGATCTGTCCGCAAAAAATTGGCTAAGATATGGATTCTGTGGTTTCGTTGCAACTTGAGACGTTTGGTCGAACATTTGGAGAACGTGGATGTCAGTGCTTGAAGGCGTGAAAGTAATTGATCTGGCTGGATTTCTGGCGGGGCCAGGAGCCGCCACCCTGATGGCTGACTACGGCGCCGACGTGATCAAGATTGAACCACCTGGCGGTGATGGATACCGGCGTCTGCACGGCCAGTACCGCACCGATTACAACTGGCAGCTTACCTCTCGCCATAAACGCGGCCTCGCGCTGGATATCGGTACACCGGAAGGCCGTGAGATCCTCGATCGACTGCTGGCAGACGCTGATGTAGTGCTGACCAACTTCCGCGAAGAGCAGATTGCCCGGTTCCAGTTCGATTACGACGACCTGAAAGAGAAGTTTCCAAGACTGATTTACGCCCAGCTGACCGGCTACGGTACCACCGGCCCTGAGCGTAATCGCAAAGGCTACGATTCCACCGCCTGGTGGGCGAGAACCGGCATCATGCAGATGATGAAACCCTATGATGAGGCGCCCCAGTTCCCAACCGGTGGCGTTGGTGATCATGCTTCAGCCATGGCGCTGTTTGGTGGCATTATGATGGCGCTGTTCAAGCGGGAGCGAACCGGGGAAGGTTCCAGGGTTGAAACCTCGCTGATCGCAAATGGCGCTTTTGCCAATGGTATGCACCTGCAGAGCGCTATTGCCGGTCTCGATGTTGCCAAGGTTATGGAAGAGCGCAAGGTTGAACGCAGCCCCTTTGCTCGTATGTACCAGACCCGCGATGGCAGGCACATCATTCTTGTGCTGACCAACCCCAACAAAGAGTGGCCGCAGCTCGCTGCTGCACTCGGTCATCCTGAGTGGCCAGAAGATGAACGCTGCCCGGATATGCGCGCCATCATGAAACAGCGCGGTGAAGTAGCGGCCATGATCGGGGATGCGATGAGCAGCATGACCCTGGCGGAACTTTGCCCCGCAATGGACGAGTACGAACTGACCTACGGTGTGGTTGAAGGATTAACCGACGTCGTAACCGATGCGCACCTGATTGAAAGTGGTGTCATTGTAAGAACTCAATCCGATGACCCTGACTTCCAATGGACGGTGGCCAACCCGATCAAGATTGCCGGTGAAACGCTGCGGCCCATCAATGATCCACCCGCCCTTGGCGAACACACACGGGATATTCTTGGTGAACTTGGATTCTCAGATGAGGAAATGAGCAGCCTGCTGGGCAAGAAGGTTGTCTTCGAGCCTGATCAGGGTTCGTAACCGTTCGCCGTTACCACAACTTTACCAACCACCTTCCTATCGGTGAGCATCTGCATCGCCGGTATGGCCTGCTCCAGCGGGAAGCTGTCGCAGATGTATGGATCAATAGAGCCTGAAGCCAGCAGGTCATACAGTGTTGCGATGTTATGTGCGCCGAGTGCGGGATCACGCCGACCGATTTCACCCGCCCGAACGCCGATCACCGAAATGTTCTTGATCAGGATGTGATTCACTGCAGCCTTCGGCCACACGCCCGAGGTAAAGCCGATGGTCAGGATGCGACCGCCCCAGTTGATGCATCGCATGCTTTCATCAAAAACCGATCCGCCAACCGGGTCATAAATGACATCTGCACCGTTGCCATCGGTGAGTTCCTTCACCTTCTCCCTGAATCCACCAAGGCTGCCATCTGCCTGCGTGTAGTTGATGACATGATCTGCGCCACGTGATTTCACGACGGCTAGCTTTTCATCTGTGCCGCCGGTTCCAATAACCTTCGCACCATAGTGTTTGCCGAGATCCACCGCGGCGAGTCCGACGCCGCCGGTGGCACCGTGCACCAGCAGGGTTTCGCCTTCGGTGAGACTGCCCCGAACCTTCAGCGCCACATACGCCGTCAGGTACGCTGTCTGGTAGGCAGCCGCTTTTGCATAACTGACACCAGGCGGAATAGGTTTTACATCATCCGCCGGAACGTTGATGGCCTCGGCAAATCCGCCATAGCGTGTGCCGACCACGACAGCATCACCTTCTTTCACATTAGTGACATTGCTGCCACAGGAAATGACATCCCCCGCAAGTTCTCCGCCCGGCGCAAACGGCAGTGGCGGCTTGAACTGGTATTTACCCTGGATCATCAGGACATCAGGGAAGTTCACCGAGCAGGCCTTGACCCTGATCTGGACCTCATCGGCAGCTGGGCTCGCGAGTTCAATTTCATCGAGGGTGATGCTGGAGATGTCTTCACTGATTTCGTGACAGCGGTAAGCCTTGATCTGCATGCGTGATTAACTCGTTGATTTGTGCGTGGAACATAACACATCAGCATCGCTGATTACGTGATTAGGCACATTAAGTAGTCCTTATTAGCCAGCGCCAACATACTGCATTCATCTAACAGTATGACTAAGTGGAGAACGATGATGAGTTATGTGCCTGGGCTTGAAGGTGTAATTGTTGGGGAAACCGGTATCAGCAACGTGGAAGGTGAAGTAGGGCGCCTGTCCTATCGTGGGGTTTCAATTGAGACGCTGGTTGAGTGGGATTACCTGGATGTCGTTTACCTTGTCTTGTTTGGGCAAGCGCCTCAGCCGGACGAGAAAAAGGCGTTTCGCCGCTATCTTGCGAATCATGGTGATCTCAGTGCCGGTGATCGTGACATTCTGCGCGCCATGCCCGCGACACATCATTCGATGGCGTTACTGCAGGGGATGATTCCTCTGCTGTCCCTGTCTGATGAAACCTACGCTGAACTGGGTGATGAAGCCTCGCGTGGCTTGCAGGTTATTGCCAAGTACCCCGCGCTGCTGGCTGCCATCCGTGAGCAGCGTGAGGCAGACTTTGTCGCCGGACCGTTCGATTTTGACGAGGAATACCTGTCAGGTTTTCTTTCGATGTTCACCCGAAAATCAGCGTCCGCACGCGAGCTTGCAGTATTCAAGACGGTGCAGGTGATGCAGCTTGAACACAGTTTTAACGCCGGTACGTTTGCAACCCGTGTTATTGGCTCAACCCTTGCCCCGGTGACATCGGTGCTCTCAGGTGGTGTAGGTGCACTCGCAGGCATTCTGCACGGCGGCGCTGATGAGGCGGCACTCAGGGCGGCCTACGAGGTAGGCAGACCTGAAAAAGCGGCTGCGTTTGTCGATGATATCCTTGCCAACAAAGGCCGCTTAATGGGCATGGGGCATCGTGAATACAGGACAGTGGATCCGCGCTCACGCATTCTTAAACCGCTTGCCGCTGAACTGTGTAACGGCACAGGGCATGAAGTGATCTTTAACGTGTTGCTGGCGATTGAAGTGGCGTTCAACAGCCGCATGAAAGAGAAGGGTAAAGACGTCTGGGCCAACCTCGAGTTTTACAAGGGTGTTGTCTACGAGGCGCTCGGCATCAGCGCCGAGTACTTTACTGCCACCTTTGCGATGGCGCGATCGGTTGGCTGGTTGTCCCACTTCATCGAGAGCAGGCAGAATAACCGGATCATACGCCCGGCTGCGCTTTACACTGGTCCGTCGGTCAGCGCTTAGTCAGACTTCTTCGTAAAACAGAAATCGCAGTAGTCGGCGCCCATCATCTGTGTTTGCGGCCGTTCAAAGTGCCAGCCAAAGGCACCGCGGCCGTACACCGCATGATCGATGTTGCAGGTCAGCAGGGCGCCGAGCACGGGCTCATCAATACTCCTGAAGTATTCTGCAAACTTGCAGTTGGTAAGCTTGGTGCGATATTCGGTTTCCGCATCGGTCACGATGACTGAGTCGACCGGAAAATCGCCACCGCCAACATCACGTGGATGATTGTCGGTGCCAACACCCTTGAGGGCAAAGTCTGCCCAGGCGTCCGCGATGGCATCACCGATCAGTTTGCGGGCCTTCTCCTCACCGATTTCAGCTTCAAGCGATTTAAGAATCGGGCCAACGGCACGGGCCTGAATCTTGACTGCTTCGAGTGATGTGATTTTCGACATGGTGACCTCGAGTGTTAAACAACCTGTTTAGTGGGTGGGCCAGCACTTGTGAACGTGGTACCAGGAGGATCTTCGGCCCAGTTGGGTGATGCCTCCCAGGTATCACCATACACCAGTTCCTGCATCGGTCTACGTCGAACCGGTCCGTGTTTCCCCTGGGGTTTGCCGAGCGTTACCGTGCAACTGATAAACACCTCGGGGGGTATGCCGAGCAGTTCCTTCAGTTCAGCATCGACCATGCCGTGGAACCCGGTGATAACGCCGCCGTAACCCAGCGCACGTGCGGCCAACAGAAGGTTTTGTACTGCCGGATACACAGACGCGCCTTCCATTGGATTGGGATCCCGGTAGCGGACCAGGCACGGCAGTACCAGGCACGGCACCTTGTCAAAATTCTCAACGTATTGATCCATGGTGCGGGCCATTCTGGCCTTGGGTGACGAGGTGTCAGCGCCGGAGCGCTCATCGTACTGATCCACCTTACGCTTTGCGTTCCAGATAGATTCCGCCCCCTGTTTGATCAACTGTTTTGCTTTTACCGCCTTGTCAGAGTCGGTGAGTACGACAAACCTGAATGGCTGGCGGTTCGAACCACTTGGTGCGCGGGTTGCGGCAAACAATATGTCACGCAGTACGTCATCGGGTATCGGCTCGTCCCGATAGCGACGAATGGCCCGGGTGGTCATCAGTCCCTCAAGCAGTCCCGCGGTGTCTTCTGCAACGGCTTTACTCATCGTCATTCCTTATTCATCTACCTAAACCACTATACGTTATCTCTCCATTATTGGTCCGCGCTTTGACATACACCGCGCACGAAATGGCCAAGGCCGGACGTTGTAATAGCCTGCAATGTCACCTCAGGAGTTAGCGAATGATTAGGATGAAGTTCAACCTGCTGGTTCTCGGGGTGGCATTGATCCTAGGGGAGGGAATGCCCCGGCCGGTGTCAGCCAGCGTCCTCAACGACATCGGTTCGGGGCAACTTCTCATTGAAGGGCAGGGCGCCCTCATGCTGGATACGTCAGCACACATCGACGCAAACGGCATGATTGCGCATGTCTCGCTTGAGCAGACATTCCAGAATCCTTCCCAATCTCATGTTGAAGGCCTCTACGTTTTCCCATTGCTGGAAAATGCGAGTGTGTTCTTCATGGAAATGCGAATTGGTGAGCGCAGGATCACGGCAGATATCCGTGAGAAAGGTGAAGCGAAACGCATTTACACAGCTGCCCGGGCTGCTGGTAAAAAAGCAGCCCTCGTCGAGCAGCAACGCCCCAACATGTTCAAGCAATCGGTTGCCAACATAAGCCCTGGTGAACAGGTCACCATCGCGCTTAAGTTCTACATGCCGGTTCAATACGATCGTGGTGAGTTCTCCATTCGCTTACCGATGACTATTACGGAACGTTTCTACCCCGGCGGCTCGCCAGCGGAAGGACAGCTTATGCACACAGCAGCAGGTCCTGCACCTGCGCTGACCAGTACCATGCTGCACGCGACCATTACTGCGGACGTGACCCCGGGTTTTGACCTGAAGCAGATTGTTGCCGCTTATCACGACCTGTCGATCAGCAAACATCGGCACAGCTACAGCGTCTCGCTCAAACAGACAACAACGCCGATGGATCGCGATTTTGTGATGACGTGGTCGCCCGTGAGGTCGGCAAAGCCCCAGGCAGCGGTCTTCAAAGAAACACTCGACGGCGAAGACTATGTGATGTTCATGATGTTACCGCCCAACGAAGTCTCCGGCCTGGTGGCGATGCCGCGTGAAATGATTTTCATCATCGACACGTCGGGTTCCATGCAGGGTCAGTCCATCATCCAGGCCAAGCATGCCTTACTTGCCGCGATCGATTCACTGCGCCCGGAAGACAGCTTCAATGTGATTGAATTCAACAATCACGCAACGTCTGTATTCATGGCGCCGCAACCTGCGGATCACTACAGCAAGGATGTCGCCGCCAAGTGGGTGCGTTCGCTGTCTGCTGATGGTGGCACTAACATGCTGACAGCGCTCAACATGGCGTTCCAGATGCCACGTGACGAAGCGCTGCTGCGCCACGTGATTTTCGTGACGGACGGCGCCGTTGGTAACGAGACACAGTTGTTTGCTTCCATTCACAGCGGACTTGCCGATGGCCGCCTGTTTACCGTTGGTATTGGCAGTGCCCCCAATTCGTTCTTCATGCGCAAGGCAGCCGAGTTTGGCCGCGGCACCTTCACCTATATCGGCGATGCAGGTGAAGCCCGTGACGAGATGCTGAACCTGTTTGAGAAGATAGACAGCCCAATGGCGAGCAACATCCAGGTGCAGTGGCCGGGCACCGCAGAGGTTTACCCGGAGCGGGTGCCGGATCTATACCTGGAAGAGCCTCTCATCGTGGTGGCTCGCGGCCATAACCTGATGGGTGATCTTTATGTCACGGGTAACAGCGCATTCAATGCCTGGGCAGAAACCCTTTCGTTGAACACAGGGTCATCGAGCATCGGCGTGGGCGCCCTGTGGGGACGCGCCAAGATAGGCGCGCTGGAAGACAGCCAGGTGACTGGTCGAAATCCGGATGAGGTTAAGAGTGAAATTATTCAGGTTGCGCTCGCACATCATCTTGTCTCACGGTTCACGAGCCTCGTTGCAGTCGAGCAGGTCGTTGAAAGACTGCCTGGCGACCAGCTTGCCAAGGTCAAGATCAACAACCCGACACCACAAGGCCAGCGTACCGCCCAATACCCTGCTACAGCCACCAACGCCCGCCTTAACATGCTGCTCGGTATTATCTGTCTGATGCTTCTGGTTCTTTATCGCGTGCGTTGGTCTCGTGCTGCAGAGGTTTAGCAGTCCGGTTATATCCGGCGTTCTACTGATCTTATGCGCCTGGTCTTTTGGCCAGGCGATCTACATTTACGCAAAGGCACAGCTGGCGCAATTGTTGATTGCTGACAGTTTTCATTTTTTGATGGAAACGGGCGAGAGTAAGGCGCCATGGGCATGGGCGGATACCTACCCCGTCGCCCGGCTTACATTTGAAGATCATGACTACTTTGTCCTGTCTGGCGCTGATGGCACATCGCTCGCCTTTGGGCCGGGCCTGTTGCACGGCACATCAATGCCGGGAGAGCTGGGCTCCAGTATTATCTCAGGGCACAGGGATACCCACTTTGGGTTTCTTGAGCAGTTGCAGCGGGGGAGTGTTGTTACCACTGCTGCACTCCATGGACACCAGGCGTGGGTCGTTGAAGATATGATGGTGAAAGATGTATCTCGTGATCCAGGTATTCCGCTTTTGGATGATGTGAAGGAACTCTACCTGGTGACGTGTTATCCGTTTGATGCTGTGGCGGCAGGAGGGCCGCTGCGGTATATCGTAAGGCTATCGCCCATAGAGGCCTGATGCGAAACAACAAAGCTCGAAGACTACAATCAGCAGCTGGTTGCAGAGGCGCAAATCAACGGCGCGAGCTTTCTAAAACGTACGATTCAACCCACTCATAGTTCGTTGCATCCGCCTGTTTCTGATATTTGATTTCATCCAATGTGACTCGCCGGCGTTTCTCCAGTTCACAGCCAGCGAATACGGATTCGATTGAGGCGTCCAGATTGTCGACCAGATCCTCATAGAACACGTCGATATGTTTCTTCTGGTGAGTGCGGAAGTAATCGTTCCAGCCGCGTTCACCGTCGAGTATCAATTGGTGCAGACTGTCGATTAACGTGAAGTCGAACTGGGGTGCAGAATTTGTGGCACTGTCTGCCTGAAGGGATGTAAATCTACCTGTCTGGGCTGCCATCGCCCAGGAAACCGCTTGCTCGATTTTGTTTTTCCTTCTGATCCACACGCAGGTGGTCTCACCGAACAACTCGTCGGTGAGTTCGCCGAGGCTGAGCGAAGATAACTCCGGTAGCTGGCGGGTGACGTCAACGAAAGTGCAGAACGTGTTCCACATGATTTTTGCACCAAACACCCCGTTTGATGTTGTGCCGTTGGCGTATGCGTTGGTGAGATATGCCCTGATGTCAGTGGCGGTTCTATTGTTTGTCCAGGATGGTTCGGCCATCTCCAGGAAGCATTCTGATGGGATGCCAGCAGTGCCTACCAGACTGATGGCTTCACACAAGAGTGCGGTGCCACTTCTTTGCACACCAACCACCAGAACTGATTTTTCCGGTTGCACATGAACCTCCATGAACTGCCGTGTGTCCGTTTACGACGACTGTCTGAGACGACTGGCAGATTATAGCTTTTTCATGAAGGTGTGCTGGTGCCGAAGAACCGGCACCAGCGGATGAGGGGTATGTCAGCGTGTTGCCAGTTCGGCGTCGACATCGAGGGAGAGTTCAAGCACAACCCGGCGATCAAAGAAGTTGGTCTCCAGCGACTCATCCCTGTCGAGTGGTCGGCTCTCTCCGAACGCCATGATGATCATCTGGTGTGGTTGTACACCTCGAGCCAGCAGGTAGTGCTTGACGCGGGTGACCCGCTGTTCAGATAGCTGCTGGTTAAACTCGCTCTCGCCGCGTCTGTCAGCAAAACCCGACAGGGTGACGGAGGCGTCTTTGTTCCTCGTCAGTACACGCGCGATCTTGTCGAGTTCGGCTTCGTAGTGACTTTCAATGTGGCTTGATGCCGTGCGGAACTGGATCGGCAGTTGCTGTTGTCGCCATGAATCAGACTGCAGCGCTATCAGGCGGTCGAGATCACTGTTCAAATCTGCGATCAACGATTCGTACTCTGCTTTTTCTGCTGACTGGCTGTGCAGGTCAGCACGCAGTTTTGCGACATCAATGTTGAGAGCTTCGTTCTGACGGTAGGTAGCAACTGTTTTGCCAATCAGGGCACCACCGACGATGGCACCAACACCTGCACCGAGCGGGCCACCTACCGCAGCGCCGACAACCATACCGCCAAAGGCGCCGCGGCGTTCTTCCTTTGGGGTTTCTTCCGCGGCAGCCAGTGGTGCCGTACCAGCCAATGCCATGGCTATCACGATTTGTTTCATTTTCATTGCATAATCCTCGAGTATTGTAGAGATCACATCAGTTATTGATGTAAACGAGATTTAGCCGCATCAATGCGGCCCCCCGGGGAACACCAGCGGGCAAACTGCTGTCGAAATATGGCAACTTTCTGACGGCGCTGACGGAATTATCATGGCGAACCTGATTGCAATCGTAGAGGACGATGACCTGCTACGAGAAAACTACGTTGATGCCTTTGAGCGGCAGGGTTACCAGTTGATGTCATTCAGCAATCGCCCGGAGGCCGAAGCTGTTTTCCAGTCCCGGCTGCCAGACCTCGCCATTATTGATATCGGGCTGGGCGACGAGGTGGACGGTGGTTTTGCGCTCTGTCAGTGGCTGCGTTCTCGTTCGGCAACGCTACCTATCATTTTCCTGTCTGCACGCGACGACGATTTCGATATCGTCAGCGGGCTTCGCATGGGGGCAGATGACTACCTGACCAAGGATATTTCGCTGCCTCACCTCATGGCGCGTGTCTCAGCGCTGTTTCGCCGGATTGACGTGATGCAGAAGTCTGCACAAGCAGAACAGAAGCTCATCACTGTTGGCCTGCTCGCCATTGATGGCGATCGCCTGATGTGCCACTGGAACAACCAGGTGGTAGATCTCACACTGACAGAATTCTGGATGGTTTACTCGCTCGTCAAAATCGTCGGCCACGTAAAAAATCGTGACCAGCTCATGCAGGAATCTCAGCAGGTCGTTGACGACAGCACTATTACTTCGCACATCAAGCGCATCCGCAAGAAGTTCCAGGCAATTGACCCTGGTTTTGATCACATCGAGACGGTTTACGGGATGGGTTATCGATGGAAGCATGACGCGTGAATCGTCTGCCCTTGTGGTTGGTGGCATTGCTGCCGGCAATCGCAAGTCTGTTGGTGCCTGTTGTCGGCTACTTCTTCATTATCGTCCTGGTTGCGGAGTTGAGAGAAGCAAGGCAGGTTGCGGCGGAGGCATCAGCGAACAGGATTGCCGAGTGGATATCCGAAAGAGGTGATGTAGACACACTCTTGAATCCGGCTGGTGTGTTGGTCAGCACGCCAATTACGACGCCAATTCACCTTGATGGACAATCAGGCGACTGGCACGTGGTGCCGCCTGTAAGCCCAGAGACCCAGGACCTGTTGCTTGCTAACGAGGTTTTTGTCTCAACGTCGCTTGCTTACACGCTGCGCATCGCCAATAACCCGCAATTCGTTTACCTGTTCGTGGATGTCGCTGACAACAGTGTGGTCTACAGGGAAATAGGCCACCCCAGCGTACACCGGAATGATCACGTCAGGATTGCGCTTGTCGGACCCGACAACCGCTTCCGTCAGTTCACCTTTGCAGCGTTTCAGCCTGGCGCTATTGCCGCGGCGGAAGTGGGTAGTGGCGGTCGGTCGCTTCGGGAAGACCCCGATATGGAAGCATTCTGGCGAGCAACGGTCAGCGGTTATGCGCTGGAAGTGCGTCTCCCGAGACGTGCGCTGACCGAAAGGTTCTCGCTGGCCGTTGCCGATGTCGACGATTCCAGTGCAAGGCAGCTTCGATACCTGCTTGGTGAAGCGCCGCTTTCTGCACCGGCGGATCTCGGTTACGTGTCTTTTTCTCTGGATGAGGTGAGGCGAGCCTTTGCGGCGCTGCCACATGATCGGGTGCGTTTGTTCGATACGGCGGGCAACAGCATGCTGGATGTGGAGAAAACGCTTCTTGTGCCAGCGGATGAGATGGATACACCACCGTTACCGGTAACCGGATCGGCAGCAATTGCACCTGATGCCAACAGCCAGGCAAGGATCGTGGTGACAACCAATACCCTTGACCTGATGTTGATGACAGAGCGCCTGGTCAATGCGTTGGTGCTGGGATCAGCGATTATTATTGCGTTCGCGTTGATGTTGAGCCTGTTGATGGGCATGCATCTCTCAAGACGTGTTAACGAATTTACCGGCAAGCTGACAGGTGCAGTTGATGCAAGTGGTCGGCTGGTATCCAAAGTTAACTGGGACAAATCATCTGATGAGTTTGGTGAGTTGGCCGAAACCCTGGAGGCACTACTGGGCAGGGTGGAAAGTCACAGCGACTACCTTGAGAAAATGGCGTCACGAATGAACCATGAACTCCGCACGCCGATCTCAGTCGTCAAGTCCTCCTTAGAGAACCTCGAAGCTCAGGCGGTAACGGAGCAGCAACGTACCTATGTTGATCGCGCCAAGCAGGGGATCAAACGACTGAATAACATCGTCAGCAAGATGAGTGAAGCGCGACGGTTGGAAGAAAGCCTGGATGCAGACGAGATTCATGCGTTTGACCTGGTGGACGTCGTAAAAGGATGTGTGGCCGGTTACGAGGTTGCATACCCTGAAATGCAGTTTGACCTTCGACTTGAAACGGATAAGGCACCCATCACGGGTATTCCTGAACTGATTGCGCAGTTGCTCGACAAACTTGTCGATAATGCAGTCAGCTTCTCAGCGGACGGTGCGGTTCGTGTTCGGTTACATCGTGAACAGCAGATGATTCATCTGCGTATCCTGAATGCAGGTGCCAGTTTGTCGTTGACGGACGATGATGAAGACCTGTTTGCTTCCATGGTGTCAAAGCGTCGTGGCGACGGTGACGGCACACACCTCGGACTGGGACTTTTTGTTGCGAATATCATTGCCAGGTTTCATGGCGCGGATCTATCGCTTACCAATCGCGAGGACGAAGAAGGCGTGGTGGCAACACTGTCGATTCCGGTAATGCGAGTCACCTCCAGGCTGCGCTGACCGCCCGCTGTTGCTTCGGGTGGGGAAACAATCAATACGCTGAAAACTACGACGGCTCTGACCAGGAAATACCCAAGGGATTGGGTCTTGCAGGCATTCACCCGAATTT
This sequence comes from Pseudomonadales bacterium, assembly GCA_963921285.3. Lineage (GTDB taxonomy): Bacteria > Pseudomonadota > Gammaproteobacteria > Pseudomonadales > Azotimanducaceae > UBA9659. Next base: position 546,647 of record CAWUFD020000015.1, on the reverse strand, counting down.
CATCGTCGGTCGTAAAAAAGATGACACCCACTCGGCCATGCAAACTTGAGTATCCAGCTTAACGACTACGCCTGTAGCGCACCTGATCGCGACTGGTTAATCGGCGAACTCCGGTCGGATCATGCCGGAGAAACCGGTGCTGTCTGGATATACCGGGGTATTCTTGCCGTTAGCCACGACGAGCTTGTTCGAGCGTTCAGCAAACGCCACCTGGACACGGAGCTGACTCACCTCGAGGCGATGGAGGCGCTGCTCCCCCGAAAAGAACAAAGTCGGTTAATTCCTTTGTGGAAACTTGCCGGCTTTCTGACGGGATGCATACCGGCACTCTTTGGTCGCCGATTGGTGTTTGTCACGATCAACGCGGTAGAAAGCTTCGTCGAACAACATTACCTGGAACAGGTCCTGCGATTGAGGCAGGAAGGTGCTGACAGTCTCGCCGACCTGCTGGAACAGTGTATGACGGATGAGGTTGAGCACAAGCTGGAGGCTGAACATCTCATGGGTGAACACAATGTTCCACTTGATAACGTGCTTCGATGGATGATCGGCACCGGTTCTGCGCTTGCAGTTGCCGCTGCCAGGCGAATCTGATGGAAAGCAAGGTAGATGTCGCGCGGGCATTGAAGGCCGTTTCCCGTATCCAGGCAAATGGCAAGCCTAATCACAAGCAGTTGCTGCAGTATCGTGGTATCGAACTTGAGACCGATTACGACGGTTACACCGTGATACTCAGAAACGCAGACGTCTCGCTGACCATCTTCTTCCACAACAAACATGAGTTGAAGTTCAAGAACAGACCGGCACTCGATGACTTCTACGAAACGCTGAAGAAGATCGCCGCAGAACGCTGAGGTGTAGCTGATCACAGATGCACACGCTAATATCGCGTCACTGCTATCGAAGGAGAACACCGTGCAACTCAGGCCTTTAATGATTTTTTTGGGGTTGCTTCTGCTGCCGCTTGTTGCCGGCGCCACCTCGGACGAAGTATCTGTTGTTAAAAGTGACCCGACTGCAAACAGCGTGGTAGCAGAAAAGCTGCATGGCGTGAGGATCTGGTTTGATCAACTACCTGCAGGTGAGCAGTCCATTGATCTGATCGATGCATCCGGCAACAGTAACGCTGTCCGCGGCGTACACTCCATGGGCCAGAATGATTTGATGGGGATGGTGGACGGTCCTCTCGCCAATGGCGATTACCAAATAGCCTGGCGAATCGGCGAGCATCAGGGCTCGATCCCCTTTACTGTTCAGTTACCAGAAGACTTTGTTGAAGACCGGTGGGAGCCACCTCTTGATATTGGAGTTGTACTGTATGACGGAACAGAGCCGCTTGATCTGTTTGGCCCCCTCGAGATGTGGATGAACCTCGGACCGGACAACGTTCGTGTGCATCTTATTGCCGAGGAAAAACGACCGATAGTGCTGACGACTACCAGTTATCCGAAGCACCTGGCGCCTCGTGTTGAAGCCCAGTACTCCTTCGAGGACGCACCGGAACTGGATGTCCTGATGGTGCCTGGTGGTATCGGGACGCTGGTTGAAGTCGACAACGAAAAGATGATCGATTTCCTGCGCAGCGCTGTCCCCGAAGTGGCTGTTGCGACATCTGTCTGCACAGGTTCCGCGTTGTACGCAAAAGCCGGTCTACTGAAAGAAGTTAAAGCAACCGGTAACAAGGTCTTCTTTGATTACATCACCTCACAGGGCGAAGCAGACTGGCAACTTGAAGCGCGCTGGGTAGAAAGTGGCCGTTTCCTGACGTCGTCAGGTGTTTCCGCCGGTATCGACATGAGCCTTGCCGTGATCGCACGATTCTTTGGCATGGAGGTCGCTCGCATGGTGGCACAGTCCACCGAGTACGAATGGAACGAGAATGCAGACAGGGACCCCTTTGTCGAATATGCCAACACCGGCACACCCTATGTGGAACAGTTACGGGAGCGTTTTGTCGCTCAATAATTTCTGCGGGTGAGATTGGGCGGTCAGGTTACGTCCCTGTTGGCACGCGAGTAGGCCCAACGAGCATCGTCACCACGTCGCCTTCATGCTTGAAGCTCAGGTAGAGCATGTAGGCGCTCAGAAAAGGCGCGCCAAAGAAAAATGCCAGAACACCAAGGCCAAATGCGCTGCCGGTAAAGGCGTTTCGCCACACCGTCCAGATCGCGGAAAGGCTCAACATGAACATGAAATCGAAGTTGAACTGGCCGGGCCATTCCATTTCTGCCATGTCGCCAAAGAAATAGGGGAAGATGTTGAGACCCTGCTTGCTGATTGTTACCAGTGTGTAGGCTGATATTGAAACGAAGATAAGTACGCACCAGGCGCGAAAAAGTATCATGGCTAATCTCTGTCAGTTGTTTTTGTTGAGAATGTTGTTTGGTCAGAATGATGCTCGATGTCTGGTATTACCTGCAATTACGCGCGAGGTAATGAAAATTTTTACGAGAAGCGTGCCTGAATGAACCTCGGTTGCCAGCCTCTGAACCTATTCATTGAAGTTCCAGGGAGGGTCGCACGTGACGGTGGTGCGTTTCAGGGAGACATCCGCTGAAGACGGAAGCAGCTACAAATCCTATTCCATTGAAATCGATAATGTGACGCGACTGACCTGCGTGATGTCACGCAAGACGGTCTGGGAGTCAGTCAATTTTCACTTTGAGCTCGGCGCGATGTTCGAGATCAAACCCGCAAGAAAGCTGATGAATAAGACCTGGCTTCTTTCCCAGGATGGAAACGCAGCAGGCACTGTTGAACTAGATGGTAGCGCCTGCTTTGCTTTTGATCATGCAGGTAACGAGCGTTTCTCGATCATCGATCCGAGGGCCTGGCAGGCAAAGCTGGTTGAAACGGCGTTGAACGGTTGGCCTGATCGATACGTGATCGTGAGAAATGAACTCGAGGTTGGTCAGATAGCGAGGCGACTTCGTCCTGGTGAAGCGGAACCGACGACGCGTGTGCAGAAGCTGAAGGGTCTCTTTAAGCCGCGTGACTGGACTGCTCAGTGCGAGGAGGTGGTGCTTGAAGATAGTTTGCCGCTCTTTGTCGCGTCCATGTTGTTACTGATTGAGGTGGTCGACAGCAGCAAAAGATCGACCTGACGAATGGATACGTAAGGACAGCCGGTCAGGACGGCCGGTCAGGACGTCAGGGTCGCGGACCTCAGGTTCCGCACGTCATCAATGCAGAGCACCAGCAAGGTGGGAATGATGATTGCGCCTGCGCAGATCAGCATGGTGTATTGAGGGCCAATCCCTTCGTAGAGAAAACCGCCAACCACGATCCCGAGGGGTGCGATACCGATAGAACCCAGGTGATCGTAAGCGCTGACTCGTGACAGGAGATGTGGCGGCACTTGCGTTTGCAAGGTGGTGTACCAGAGTACGCCGAATATCTGGCCACATAGCCCCGAGATAAAAAACATGATGCAGATAAGCCACACCTCAAACGGAAGGTAGAGGGCGATTGGTTCCAGTGAAAACGTAAACACAAGAATTGTTGCAAGCAACATAGGGCGCTGGACGTGAATCTTCATCACGATGAGGCCGCCAATCAGTGTGCCGAGCCCCATGCTGGCGGCAATGATGCCCCAGGCGACCGCGCCACCGAGTTGTTCTCGGGCGATGGCTGGACCGAGCAGGCCGTTGATTGCATCGAGGGCGGCAACAATGATTGAGAACTGGATGACAATCGTCCACAACCACTTGTGGCGGATGAACTCCGACCAGCCGGCCTTCAGGTCGTCAAAGAAAGAGGCATCCTCCGTTGCTTCCTGTATTCGCGGTGACAGCGTCAGTATCAGGATGGCCGAAACTGCAAAGGACAGCGCATCAATGAGGATGGTGACCCCTGCGCCAACTGTTGCGACAAGTACACCAGCAAGCGCAGCGCCAAGTGTGATGGAACTGTTACGAGCAGCGCCCAGCAGGGCATTTGCTGCCTGCAGTTCTTCGCGTTTAACGATTTGTGGGATGAAACCTGTGCTGGCTGGCTGGTGAAAACCAAATGCACAGCCGGTCACAAACATCAGCATGGCGAGCATCGGTACCGTTGCGGTACCAGAGATAAACAGAAACGCCATCATCAGCTGCGAACAACATGCGATGACATCGGCGCACACAATAACGGTTTGCCGGGAGGTGCGATCAGCCAGGGTGCCGCCGATCAGGATGACCGTGATCTGCCCCATGGTTGATGCCGCGATGACGATCGCTGACTCACTGGCTGATCCGGTTAGCTCCAGGACCCCGAAGGCAAGTGCAATCGGGGTCATGGCGGTGCCGAAGTACGACACCAGGTAGGCAAAGAACAGTCGCGCAAAATCGCGCTGGCTTAAGAGTTTTAGTCCCTCACGAATACCGGGATTGGACATGTGACCTGGCTTAGTCTCCCTGCAGGTACTTTCTGAAGAACATCGCGGTCACTTCCTGGTAGACGTCACGGTTTTCCTTTTTTCGATACCCGTGACCCTCGTTCAGTGCATTCATGTACCACACTGGTTGCCCGTTTGAACGCATGGCATTCACAAGCTGTGTTGCTTCGGTGACAGGTACGCGCGGGTCGTTTTCACCTTGGGCTACGAGCATCGGGATCTTAATCTTGTCGACATGATTGAGCGGGCTGATGTTCTGCAGGTGTTCGTACATTGCCGGGTCACGTTCATCGCCGTATTCCTGTCGACGCGCATCACGTCGATAGTCCTGCGTGTTTCTGAGGAACGTGACGAAGTTGCTGATGCCGACAATGTCGACTGCTGCCGCGAGCCGGTCGCTGTAGTGCACCGATGACGCAAGCACCATGTACCCGCCGTAACTCCCGCCAAACACCGCGACGCGATCTTTGTCCAGGCTGTCTTCAGTGGCAATCCAATCCAGCAGTGCGCCGATATCCTTGACGGAATCCTCGCGCTTGAAGCCGTTATCAAGCTGCACATAGGTTTTGCCATAACCCGAAGATCCACGCACATTGGGGATCAGCACAGCGAGCCCCAGTTCTCTCAGCCACATCTGGTAGGTAGCACTGAAAAAGGGACGTGCCTGACCTTCAGGGCCGCCATGAATTGATACCACAACCGGGTGTGGGCCTTCGCCCGGTGGCTTATAAAAGAACGCTGGAATCTCCAATCCGTCAAACGACTTGTAGCTGATCAGCTCCGGCTCTACGAACGTGCTGGTGTCGAGCCCACCCACTTCACTTTCAGTCCAGCGGGTCAGGCCTTTTGAGTCGAGGGCGCGTTTACCCAGGTTCAGTACAAACACATCCGATGGTGTTTGTGGCGTGTTCAGGGTCAGTGCCAGTCGGGTTGAATCCGGGCTGAAGCTTAAACCGCCGATGAGGCCGATGGGCAAGCCAGCGACTTTCTTATACCGGGAGGAGTCCGGGTCAAACAGGTAAAGCTCATCAATGCCACCTGCATTGACGATAAATGCACCCCTGCGTTTGTCCTCACTCAGTGAGAAGCCGGTAACGTTCCAGTTGATATTGGACGTTATCCGCTTGATGTCACCAGGGTTATCGAGGGGCTGGTAGGCCAGCTGGGTGAACTCCGTGCCTTCATCGGTCAGAAAGAAGATGCCTTCATCCTTGCGATCAAAACCGGCTGCGCTATTCACTGAAGGATTTTCACCCCCGCCACGCAGATCGGTGGTCTCACCGCTTTTGAGATCGAGCACGTAGTAGGAAGAGTTCACGATCGATACGTAGTTGCCGATGATAAGGAGGTCATCGCTTTCGCTGAATTCAACCGGGAACCAATAGGTACCGTCCCTTGCCTCGAATACAACTTCTTTGGATTCGGGTTCGCTGACATCCATCATCCAGACATCGTTGGTCTTACCGTTGCGTGCGGTTGAAAGGTACGCAATCTGCTGACCAGCACTATCCCAGGTAACCGAGCCGTTACGAGATTCGCCGTCGGTGAGCATTTCAGATTCACCTTCAGCCGGGTCCAGCAGAAAGATCTGTGCAAACTCATTGCCACCCGCATCCATGGTGAAGGTCAGTTCATCGCTTTCCGGTTTGCGTTGCACCGACCCGATGGGCTCGTCAAAAAAAGTGATCTGCTTTCTGGCACCCATCGGCATGGATACCCGGTGCAACTGAGAAACATCACCAAAGCGCGTCCTGATCAGGATCGATTCACCGTCGGCGGTCCACTCTACAAACCCTGCGGAACGAACGTTCTGGTATCGATTCAGGTTATCGCTGATATCGGCAGGGATCGGTGGGATATCTTCCAGTATGAGGTTGCCATTGTTCATGGTGCGCGTCTGGATATCAGCGGCGAGCGCAGGACCAGTCGAAAGAAACAGCAGGGCAGTCAGGAGAAAACGCATGTATCGGCCTTGTCACAGATGAATCACAAGCATAGGCTCGGCAGGTAAATAACAAAAGCAAAACCTTTGAGGACACTGCGATGGGAAGACTGGATAACAAGGTATGCCTGATTACAGGTGGCGCACGAGGCCAGGGTGAATCGGAAGCAAGGCTGTTTGCGAAGGAAGGTGCAACCGTCTGGATTACCGACGTGCTCGATGATGAAGGTCAGGCATTGGCGGAAGAAATTGGCGCGAACTATCGGCACCTCGACGTCGCGAGCGAGCAGGAATGGGAGCAGGTCTCCAGTGAGATCATTGGTGCAGGCCAGGGCATCCACGTACTGATCAATAACGCGGGTATTTTTCGCGGTGCCAGGATGAAGCGCACCACGCTTGATGAGTTCCGCATGGTGATGGATATCAATTGTGTTGGTGTCTTTCTCGGGATGCGTTCAGTTGCCGCGCCCATGGAAGAATCTGGTGGTGGTTCGATCGTGAATATCTCATCCCTGGCGGGCTTGAGAGCCTCAAACGGTGCATTTGCATACGGCGCATCCAAGTGGGCGGTGCGAGGTATGACGAAAACAGCAGCGATCGAGCTGGCAAGAAAAGGGATACGGGTGAATTCAATTCACCCTGGTTTGATTGAGACACCCATGGCCGATCAGCTTGGCGTTGATACAGATAAGATTGCGAAACGAACACCGCTAGGAAGGGTAGCTTCGCCTGATGAGGTGGCAAACCTGGCGTTGTTCCTTGCCAGTGATGAAAGTTCTTATTCGACTGGAAGTGAGTTTATTGTGGATGGTGGGTTAAACGCGATTTAGTCTGATCGCGGCTGTGGTTCGGAGATACCAGTAAGCTAAACAGAATACCGGCTAAGAATCCGGCGATGTGAGCCGTATTGCTTGTAGTAGGTGATGCAAGATAACCCAAAATAATATTGGTAACCCCTACAGTCAGCATGAACTCGGGGAATCTACGTGGGTAATGTTCGCGTGATTTGAGAGCAGCAATAGCTACTCCTGCGAACAGGGCGTAAACACCTCCAGATACACCGACCAGTGCATCAAGTCTCCAAGGGGACAAAAAGGCGCAGAAACCAGAAAACCATGTGCCGATAAGAAAGAGGGAAATGGACCATCGTGGCTCAAACAGTCCAAGCAGTCTGCCAATCAAGACCAACAAGATAAAATTGAATAGCCAATGTGTTAAACCGGAGTGGATGAACGGGCCTACGAAGAATCGCCAAATCTCCCCGCTTTCTGCTGTTTCAAAGTACAACCCATAAGCCAAAACCAGATCCTCAAAAGAGCCGATTTTTAGCTGGTACACCAGCTGAACGAATCCAGCTGTAACCATCAGAACCATGAAGACCACCAAAGTCGCTGGATTGTGACTATTTGCATACTCGAAAAACAGTTGCTTCTCTTTGGCGGATTCAAGGTCCATTCGAGAGTAGCGGCGATCAATCTCCAGAAAGATTAACGTCAGGACCAGAATCGATATGGTTGTCAGTTGCTCCCGATCCCAGATTTGATGGATCAAGCTCATGGCCACTATTGCCAGCAGGCTTACTATCACTATGCAAGTAGCAAACAGAACCTGTTTTTTTAGTTTCGAAAAAGCCAGGGGACCAAGCACGGGATCGCACATGACAGGCAGCAGACGCTCTGATTCGGGGCTACCAATAAGAACGTTCATATTGGACAACGGGTTGTCCATGTAACGCCGTACAGAATCCTCGCCGCTAGCAAGTACCCCTTTGGTTTTGTGAATAGCTACCCAACCTTGAGTGTTTAAGGGAAATCGCTCCAAGTCTGACCATTTTTTTGTCATAAGTAGACCGAGCCCGGCGATGCGGGCTCGAGTTTGGTTAGATTCTGAACCAAGAGCCGATGATGGCCATCGATGCACCCAGTCCAATTGCAAACACTCCGAGCGGCACAGCTGCAAGGCCGAAAGAACCAAGGCCAACCCCAATTAGGGCTAGCCCGCCGGCTTCCACTGACAAACCACCATTAACCTCGGCAAGCTCCTCTTTAGTAAGTTCTCGCATAAGAGACTCCTATAGTTGATTGATTATGTATCTGTCTGACTCTCGCGAACAAGAACCAGACAAGCCAAATTCTCCACAGGGTTTCATCTTCTCTCTATCGGGCGTAGCCTAAGCCTCTGTAGGATTTTGGCTCCGCGTGAATAAGGAGATGGATGTGCAAACAGCGCTGGTAACAGGAGGGGGCAGCGGCATAGGTCGCGCCATATGCAAGCTGTTGGCAGAAAACGGCTTCAGCGTGATTGTTACCGATGTGAACCTCGACGCCGCTGAAGAAAGCGCGTCCAATGCTGGCGACAATGCGAGCGCACACAAGATGGACGTCACTTCCAGCAGTGAGGTAAAAGGTCTCATTGCAGACACCATCGCAAACGGTTCCATAGAAGTGTTGGTTAACTGCGCCGGCTGGGATGAGTTCATGCGCTTTGTCCACAGCGACGAGGACTTCTGGGACCGCATCATTGATCTTAATTACAAAGGCGTATTGCGGACCACGCACGCCGTCCTGCCACACATGATGCAGGCCCGATATGGGCGCATTATCAATATAAGCTCAGATGCGGGCCGGGTGGGCTCCTCGCTTGAAGCGGTCTATTCCGGCACGAAGGGCGGCGTCATCGCCTTTACCAAGACCATCGCGAGAGAAGTCGCGAGAGCTGGCATCACCGCAAACTGTGTCTGTCCTGGGCCAACCGCAACACCGCTGCTGGATGAGATTGCTGATGCCAGTGATGACGGTGAAAAAGTACTCGGTGCCATGGAGCGTGCTGTACCCATGAAGCGTCTCGGTACACCGGAAGACATCGCAAATGCCGTCGCCTTCCTGGCGAAACCCGAATCTGAATTCATCACAGGGCAGACGCTTTCAGTCTCCGGGGGCCTGACGATGTCATGAGCATTTCCGACGCTGACGTTAAACGCTTCTGGACCTATGGTTACCTGGTGGTACCGGTTGTCTTCTCTCTGGAGGAGATTAATGAAATGCGGGCCGCATTTGATGATGTTTATGAAGGCCGCGTTGCCGAGGGCAGGGACTGGCCGTACGTCCCACCACTTGTTAACGAAGAACGTGTCGGTATCCGTACTGCCCTTTTTTCCTGGTACGTGAACGATGTGATTAAGCGTTACGTGTCTGACAGCCGCATTGTCGATATTGTTAAACGTCTGCTCGACACAAATGCTGTTCGCCTGTGGCAGGACCAGGCGATCTGGAAGCCGGGTTCCGACGGCGCGATGACCGACTATGGCAACATTGGCTTTCATCAGGACTACGGCTACTGGCAGGACAGTTCGACCACCGACATGGTCAGTGCCAACATCGCGTTGCAGGATGTCACGATCGATAACGGCGCACTTTGCCTGTTTCCCTGCTCACACACGCTCGGCCTGATCGAAAATGCCAACAACTTTTTTGACACCGACCTTAATTCGTTACGCGAGTCGCTTGGCAATATCGTGCCGAGGGATGAGGCCAGAATAGAACTGCGTGCCGGACAGATCTCGTTTCATCATTGCCTGACCATCCACGGATCAGGTCCGAACATCACCAACGAACCTCGCCTCGTCCTGGCACCGGCCTACATGCCTGATGGCACCTATTACAGGGAGGAGGGCCAGGACCACTGTCCGCACAGTGAATTCCTGGGCCCAGCGCGCAGGCATGGTCAGCCCTTTGAGGGTGAATTCTTCCCCCTGGTTGGTTAGACAGGCGCGGGTGCGTCGCTCAGCAGATTATCGATCAGTTTGTTGATCATTGCCTGGGGCGCTAATCGCTTTACCAGCGAGATAGGTTTTGCGCGATCCATGGGGACCCGCAGCGGCTTCTTTGGCATTTCAGCTACGTCATAAATCTTTGCGGCGACCGTTGCTGGTGTGAGCTGGCTCTCCTTTGTGTCCGCGATCATACGCGCAACCATCGCATGGGCTGGCGAATCTGCCGCCATGTTGCGAGCCAGTTGCAGATGATCACCGGTGTCTTCGCGTTCCATGGCCATGGCAACAGGCTGCATGATGACCACCGAGACGCCGGTGTGGCGAATCTCGTGATATAGCGCTTCGGAATAGGCTTCCAGTGCAAACTTGGTGGAGGTGTAACCACTGAGATAAGGCGCGGCGAGAATACCCCCGAGCGAACTCATGTTAATAATCGTGCCGTGGCCCGCCTCCAGCATGGAAGGTAATACCGCCTTGCACATACGCATTGCACCAAGCACGTTTACCTCGAACATCGCGGTCATCTCATCCATCCCGCAATCGCTGACAGAACCTAGTGTCATGTTGTTAAAGCAGTTGATCATTACGTCGATCTTGCCTGCCTTCTCTATAACGTTTGTGATGCATGCGGTCGCTGATTCGTCCGATGTAGCGTCAAGACTGCGCATTTCGTAGGGCAGGCCGGTGACACGAGAGGGATCTCGCATGGTGCCGAACACCTGGTAACCCTGGTCATGAAAATGCCGAGCAACGACAGCACCCAGCCCACCGGATGCACCGCAAACCAGTACTGTCTTTGTCATCTCAAATCCTTATACTTGTCATATCGCAAGTATAAAAACATTAAACTCGTCATATGGCAAGTATTAAGAAGCAGAAACGAGCCACCCAACAGCGCGCGCTGGATACCCGGCAGGTCCTGCTGGATACGGCAATCAGTCTTTTTTCCACCATGGGTTACGAAGGGACCTCGATCCGTATGATCGAGACGGAGGCCGGATTAAAACGGGGTATCGGCACCTATCATTTCGGGACCAAAGAAGATTTGTGGAAGGCATCAATACAGGCGCTGTTCGCAAAGATGCCCATGCCGGACGACGATGATAAAGCGCTGGATGCGCTATCAGCAGAGGCGAAATTTCGATATCACATCACACGATTTATCGAGGGTAGTGCACGTAACCCTGAAGTCAGCCGGGTGATTATCCAGGAGGGCAGACGCAAATCCTGGCGCCTCGATTACTTGCTTGAAAACTTCGTGTCGCCTCGCATCAACATGCTGAAGAGCGGTGCAGGCAAGGAACTTGATGCCCACAGTGTTTACATCCTGATCGGTGCAGCAACACTTGTATTTGATGTGGCGGCGGAATGTGAAAGTCTTTTTGGTGTACATCCTGACGACGAAAAATTTATCGCAGAGCATGCAAAACGAGTTTGCGATCTCCTTCTTGGACAGGCTCCGTCGTTCCTGCAGGCCACGTAAACAGCGGGCTCAAACGAAAGCATAGTTAAATGAAGTATTTGTGATACTTCTGTGAGGATTGGATTTCTCCCGGGCGGCAATCTTGCGCCACCTATTTTTCACGAAGGACAAAAGGGAGAACACCATGAACCTGAAGAGAGTTTCTGCCGCGATTCTCGCAGCAGCGATATCCACCTCGGCCCACGCAACTGACTTCAGTGTCAGTGTGACGAACCTGACCCAGGGCATCTATTTCACACCACTACTGGTTGCAGCACACAGCTCCGACGCACAACTGTTTGCCAGTGGCGCAGCCGCAAGTGCCAGTTTGCAGCAGATGGCAGAAGGCGGCAGTGTCGCCGGTCTCGTTGAAGACCTTGGTGCTGTTGATGCAACGGTTGTAGAAAACCCGGCATCAGGTCTGCTCGGCCCTGGCCAGAGTACAACCGCTGCACTTAACACGGATAACGCCGAAGGCAACGCATACCTGTCTGTAGTAGGCATGATGCTGCCAACCAACGATGGGTTCATCGGTTTGAACTCAGTCAACATCCCGACCGAACCTGGCACCTATACATTCAACGTGAATGCCTACGATGCCGGCACCGAAGCAAACGATGAAATCCGCGGCGGTGGTGCACCAGGTACACCTGGTTTCCCTGCACCTGGCCCGGTTGATGAAGCATCCGGCATGAACGGCACCGGTGTGGCAGCGACAGCGGAAGGCTTTGTACATATTCACCGCAACGTTATTGGTGATACCGACGCTGGCGGTGGTGCCAGCGATATTGATGCCACTGTGCATCGCTGGTTGAACCCGGTTGCGCGCGTCACCATCACCGTTAACTAGGAGATGCACGTGAAGACTCTTAAGAATATTTTTGCGACGGCTTCGATCGGCGTGTTGATCACCGCGTGTGGTGGAGGCGGCAGTTCGTTTACGCCTGCAGTACCCACCATTCCGGCACCGCAGCCGGACCCGATACCCATGCGAATGTTTGAAGTGAGCGTGGTTAACCTCACCGCAGGCCAGCCTTTTTCACCGATTGCACTCGTGGCACATGATTCCACTTACAGTGCCTTTGATATTGGCGCGGCTGCAACGACAGGTCTTGAAGAGCTGGCGGAAGGTGGCGACAACACCAGCTTCCTCGATGAGGCAACTTCAAGTGACGCGGTCATTACCACGGTCAGTGCGAGTGGTGTGTTACCACCAGGCGCTACTGAGATGATGATGTTGGAAGTCAGTGATGATGTGGTTGGTGCTTACCTTTCCGGTGTCACCATGCTGGTGAATACCAACGATGCGATCACCGGTTTCCGTGGTGTCGATATTGCAGCCATGGAGGTGGGTGATTCCGTTCGGATGACCACCATCGGCTATGACGCTGGCACCGAAGCCAACACGGAAGCGGCCGGCACGATTCCGGGCCCGGCAGATGGCGGTGAAGGCTTTAACGAAGCGCGTGACGACCTGAGTGACATTGTTCGTGGTCACCCTGGTGTACTCAGCCAGGACGATGGGCTTGCCTCATCGGTACTGACCGAAGCGCATCGTTGGGATAATCCAATCGCGCGTGTAACAATTTCACGTGTCGAGTAGTCAGTACCTCATTATGACTACTCTGGAGGTCTCTCCTGAAAGCATTGGCGCAATTGTCCGGTCTGTGACAGTTGTGCCTTTGCTGTTCAGGGAAAATGAGGATGACTGTACCCACCACGCAACCGGCTACCGCGCCGGTACCCCAGGGCTTCTACGGATCGGAGATTCCCGTGACTGAGGCGAAACGAATCCTGGTTGTCGAAGATGATCGCGATATAGCAGAGCTGCTTGCACTCCACCTTCGAGATCATTACGCCCACGTGCAGCTATGTGGTTCCGGTACCGAAGGGCTGGAGTACGCCCGCCAGGAATCCTGGGATCTGATCCTGCTGGATATCAGGTTGCCGGGTATGGATGGACTTGAGATCTGTCGCCGTATTCGCGCTGAAGAGGATTATGTGCCGATCATCATGCTCACCAGCAAATCCACCGAGTTTGATCACGTGCTTGGTCTCGAAATGGGTGCAGATGACTACGTGACCAAACCTTTCAGCGTGATGACGCTGATGTCTCGTGTTAAAGCCATGCTGAGGCGCGACGCGATCATGAAGCGAACCCGCGAACCGGAAAGCGATCATATTGCCCACGGGACGATAAGCATCCAGGTGAACAAGCGCCAGGTCAGTATTTCCGGTGAGGCCATAGAGCTGACCGCAAAAGAATTTGATCTGCTCAGCCACTTTGTCCGACACCCCGGCGACGTGTTCAGTCGTGCAGAACTACTCGATGAGGTCTGGGGCTACGGCCACGAAGGCTACGAGCACACAGTCAACTCACACATCAATCGACTGCGCCTGAAGATAGAAGAAGATCCAACCGACCCGCGATTTATCCAGACCGTGTGGGGCGTCGGTTACAAGCTAGGTGAATAACCCCATGTTCCGAACGCTGTACGCAAAGCTTGCGCTCACCCTGTTATTGCTGACGACAGCGTTGACGCTTCTCCTGCTGACCATCTCTTACAACGTCAGTGATACCTACTCACAGGAGGTGACGCAAAAGCTGAACCAGAGTATTGCGATGTACGTGACCGAACAGCAGCAGCTGATCGATGAAGGTGTGGTTAACACGGCTGCCATCGAGGAGTTGGGCAGTCGCATGATGACCATCAACCCGACGGTTGAAGTCTATGTGATTGATGATGAGGGCAAGATACTAGGTCACGTGATCCCGAAGGAAGCCATGGCACGCGATGAAGTTGCCCTGGAACCTGTTGAACAGTTTCTTTCGGGTGAGGTGGCATTACCGATCACTGGCAGTGATCCACGTAACGTCGGTGTAGAAAAAGTCTTTTCAGCATCTCCCATCGTCGATGACGGGGAAACGGTTGGTTATCTTTATGCGGTATTGGGCGGTGAGAAGTATGACTCGCTGCAGAGCATGGTTGAGGAAAGCTACATCCTGCGCGTAGGTACTTTTGTGATTGTGGGTAGTCTGCTGGTTGCCCTGCTTGCCGGCGCAATCGTATTTTTTGTGCTGACAAGACGTCTTGTACAACTTCGCAACAACGTCGAAGCGTTTCGTGCAGCTGATCCCTCTGATGAAATTTCTTTCTCAGCACCCGCAAAGCTTCGCGATGAGGTGGATGACCTCGGCCATGCCTTCCATGATATGGCGACCAATATCCGCCAGCAGTTTCGAGCCCTGCAAACCCTGGATGCCACTCGCCGCGAGCTTATCGCTAACGTCTCCCATGATCTGCGCACGCCGCTTGCTTCGATGCAGGGGTATCTCGAAACCCTGATCATCAAAGATGATGAGTTGAGTGCAGATGATCGCCAGGAATATCTGAAAACTGCCCACAAGCACAGCAGGCGGCTTAACGACCTGATCAGTGAATTGTTTGAACTGGCCAAATTGGATTCAGGTGCGATGGAGCTGAAAGCGGAGCCCTTCTCGCTGATGGAGCTTGTGCATGACTGTGTACAGGATTTCCAGTTACAGGCGTCTGAAAAAGATATCGAAATGAAAATTTCTGCAGATGACCAGAACTGCTTTGTGAACGCGGATATCGGACTCATCCAGCGCGAGAACCTGCTGGATAACGCGCTGCGCCACACGCCGCAAGGTCATTCGGTGACGGTGCGCGTTTCAGACAGTGATCAGCGCGCCCTCATAGAAGTGTCAGATACGGGCCACGGTATTGCACAGCATGAGATCCCCCACATTTTTGAACGCTACTACTACACCCAGCCGGAAGAGCCTACTGAAAAGCTTGGCTCAGGGTTAGGCCTTGCGATCGTCAAACGTATCCTCGAGCTGCACGAATCGACCATCCAGGTGACGAGCGAGCTGAATCGAGGCACGCGCTTCACGTTCGACCTGCCGCTGCAGGCAGCCTGAGGTTACTGATGGAGACGATCACCAACTGGTACCTTGAAGGATATCTTGGTAACGCAAACAGCCTGAGTCGTGTCCACATAAATCACTTTCCTTTCCAGGTGGGTCGCCAGTCTGGTCTGGGTTTCACAGTCCCGAGTGATTCTGTTTCCCGCTTTCACGCGGAGATTAACCGCGCAGAGTCTGGTCTGACGGTAGTCGACTATGGTTCCACTAACGGCACGTTTGTTAACCGGGATCCGCTGATCAGGGAAATGATCACACCGCTCAATCATGGCGACATAGTTCACTTTGGTGATTTTGAAGTGCGGCTGATTGTAGAGAAGACTGTAGTGCACTCCGCCGTGGATAATTCTGCCATGACGGTCGTGGGTATCGAGGGGCTGTCCGACCAGTTGCCAACCGGCTACCACGAAATGCAGGAGCTGATCCGTGACGAGGCGGTTGTACCTTTCTTCCAACCGATTGTTGCAGCAGCTGATGACAGCATTCACGCGTATGAGATTCTCGGCAGGGGCAGGCATGAAAAACTCTCCGAAAGTCCCGGCCCGCTCTTCATGATTGCCGAGAGTTTTGATCTTGCCGTGAACCTGTCAGAGCTGTTTCGAGAGAAAGGCGTGAGCAAGGCGGCGGAGATTGGTCCGGGCAGAAAGTTCTTCCTGAATATTCACCCGGATGAACACTACGACAATGACCGCCTGCTGCGGCAGATGGCATCTTTAAGGGAAGCACATCCTGAGGTAGACCTCGTACTCGAGAGTCATGAGGAATCCGCCCCCGATCTTGATGGCATCAAGGAGATGATCAAGGTCCTCGAATCGATTGATGTTGAGTTTGCTTACGACGATTTCGGAGCAGGGCAGGCACGCCTGCTGGAGCTGGTGGAAGCGCCAGCTAACTACCTTAAGTTCGATATCGCCATGGTGCGAGGCATTGATCAGGCACCGGCGGCCAAAAGAGAAATGGTTGCCTCACTGATCGAGCAGGCTAAAAACGTTGGCACACTAACCCTGGCGGAAGGGCTCGACCGCGAGGAAGAGGTGGTCGCCTGCAAAGAACTCGGCTTCGACTACATACAGGGCTTCTACTTCGGTAAACCCGCCGACACACTCCTTTCCCCCTGAAAGTTGGGGTCAGAGTCAGGTGCCAGTGTCAGTGAGTCGATCTGGTGCCTGGCTTTGACCCCGGGTTTCTTCTGCTAATTCGATGAAACCGCGTTCCTTTCTACCCAAAGTTTCAACACGCCGACCAGGATGAGATAGACGATCACGCCTATTGCCGCAGCGATGAATGCAACAACAAGTGAGAACGTAAGCAGCAACTTTGGAAATCCCTCAGCCGCGGCATCATCAATCATCCATCTGCAGACCAGCAGCGCCAGGCCGAGAATCTCAAACCAGGCAATGAGGACTTTTTCCGGCACTGTGTAGCTCGTGAGGACTCCAGCGAGGGAGGTAATGTCGCCAGGTAATCCACGCGTTAAGGCCCAGCCGATGGTAAACACCGCAAACAGCACCAGCGGGATAATACGGCTACCGACGATGAGGAGGGTGCGGCGGAGTCTAGTTGTTTCCTTCATGTAAGAAGCAGCCAACAGCATCAGCCACCCCAGGATGAAAAGGTTGGTGAATGATCCGAATACGATTTCGTGATCGAGGAACAACATGAAGTTTCTACCTGCGCCTCAACCGTGCCGACGATTGCGCAGCTGCAGGAGAACCTTCTCAAACGTCGCAAGATCACCCGCATCAACGTTTTCGAGACCGAGTTCGTTAAAAAAGTCCGTCAGAACAACCTCCACATCTGAGAGAAGTTGTTTTCCACCATCTGTGATAGTGGCAAGGCTCTGCCGGGCGTCCCGTTGGTTTTTCACTGTCGATACATAACCGAGCTTTTCAAGAGGCCGCAACGCACGGGTCACGCCGGAGGGGGTCAGCGAGACCGCGTTGGCCAGTGCTACTCGTGTTAATCCCGCTTCTGCTGACTGTAACGTGCGCAATAACCTGTATTCGCTGAACGTGACGCCGCGAGAAAACGACAACGTGCCGTCGAGGCGTCGCTCTAACAAGGAAGCTGTATCGAGCAGTTGCAGGGTAAGTGTTTCGGCTTTGATGGTTTGCTTTTTCATTCGTGCATAATACGTGACCAATCACGTATTATGCAAACATAAATTCGAATGTAGACATCCAGGGAAACTGAGATGTTAAGCACTTCCCCAGCCACTGCGGTTGCAGACGGTTGCCCATAACCGCGATATGATCGTTGAATGACAGCACAACCAACGCTGCTCTACTTCGATATCAGGGGTAGGGCACAGCCTATCCGCATGCTTTTGAGTTACCTGAATGTTGATTTTTCTGACAGGCAGGTGACGATGCAGGAGTGGGAAAGCGTTCGATCTACAACGCCCTTCAAACGTATGCCCGTCTACACTGATGCTGACGCCGAGATCCCAGAGTCCTTTGCCATCATGAACTATCTTGGTCGTAAGTATGATCTGTGTGGTCATTCGGCTGCTGAGCGTATTCGTTGTGATGTCACAACGGAGGCCTGGCGGGACTATGGCAATAGAATCGCCAACGTGTTCGGTGCGCTGTCTGAGTCTGAAGAGGCGAGACAACGTTTTCTGAAAGAAGAACAGCCCGTCTTGTTGGCAGACCTCGAGAAGTACTATTTGGAAAATGAAGCGAGAGCATCTTATTGGGCTGGAGACTCGTTGACGATCTGCGACTTTGTCGCGTTCCACTCTATTGATGGTGTTATGCGGCAGTTTCCTTCTTTACTTGGAAGTTACGGTGCTTTAGAACGCTTCCACGAGTTTTTTGCCGCGCTCCCTGGTATTCAGGCGTATCTCGAATCACCCCGGAGGCCGGCGGCATTGTTTTATGGGCCTAAGGGAAAAATATACCCACGAGACTAGTCGCAGCGTTGCAGCAGGTAGCGGGGTGGTTCGGAGTGATAAAGGCGTGACCGGATGAGGAGTGAAGTATGACCAGCATATTGGAATTTGGTCGGGACGTCCTGAAGCAGGAGGCCCTCGGTGTTGGGCAGTGTGCGGATATGCTTGGCGCCAGTTTCGAAGATACCGTACGGGAAATTCTCGACTGTGAAGGCTATGTTGTGGTCTGCGGTGTGGGTAAGCCCTGGCTCATCGCCCAGAAGATCAGCGCAACCATGGCGAGTACTGGTACGCCCAGCTTCCCCCTTCATCCAAGTGAAGCCCTGCACGGGGACCTGGGTAGAATCAGTTCAAACGACATTGTGTTGTTGTTATCAAACAGCGGGTCCAGTGTGGAGATATTGAGTGTCATCGACCCTTTAAAACGTATCGGTTCGAGGCTCATTGCCGTCACGTCACAAGCGGATTCGCCGCTCGCCAAGGCTTCAGACGTTGTGCTGAACATGGGCGATGTGCCGGAGGCCTGTCCGATTGGTATGGCGCCCAGCGTTTCAACTACCACGATGCTTGCGTTGGGCGATGCAATTGCACTTACCACGATGAAGCAGCGTGATTTCGGCAAAGAAGACTACGCCCGTTATCACCCGGGCGGTGCGCTGGGTCGAAGCATGATGATCGCATCTGAAGTCATGCAGCCAATTGAAGCCACGGCCACGGTTCAGAGCAACGCCAGCGTTAAAGATGCGCTCAACAAGATTACAGAGCAAAAAACAGGCACGGTCTTTGTTATACAGGCAGGTACACTTTCGGGTGTATTCACCGATGGTGATTTAAGAAGGCATATCGAAGACGAGAACCTCTTGAGCCAGCAAATCGAAGAGGTGATGACGCCAGACCCGCTCCGTTGTACCGGGGATGAGTTAGTAACTGAAGTGCTCTACAGGATGCAGGATAAGCGAGTTGGTGAAATCGCGGTGGTGGACAAAGAGAATCAACTGCAAGGCCACATCGCGTTGAAAGATCTTGTTTCTATGCGCTTTGTGTAGGTACCTCTCGTCAGGCGCACCAGCGAAGCCGAGGGATCTGATTCTCGCGAGACCCGGATCTCTCAGCGCCGAACCTGCGGCTGATCTGTTCGAGATGACGGCAGATTCCGTCAAAGACCAAAATATTCTTTCAGGCTTTTGCCCGCATGAAAGAGTTCGTTCACCTCTTCGGCGTTCAAGGCGCGATCAAACATAGCCAACTCATCCAGGCTACCAACAAACGGTCCCATGCCGAGTCTTATTGCTGTTTGTTGTATGTCCCAGGTGAGCTTCTCCGGGATGAACCCGGTGGCGCCTTGATAGATTCCATTCAGGTACAACCGGCCCCGACCAGCCTGTTCGGTGTCGTTTATTGATTCCCATGTGACAACGACATGAGTCCAATCTGCTTCCGAAAAAGGAGGTAGCGCCACTTTATGCAAGCGAAAGAAGAACGCTTCCGCTTGACCACCCTGGCCGTCTGGATCCCACTCCACCTGGTTTCCAAAAATCCCCAGGCGAAAATCCGGGGGTTCGTCGTTCTTTGTAAAATCAATCCAGATACTCGAGTCGGTTGCGCCCTTGTCTCCGATCTGGACGGGGTCAGCATATTTCCCACCCATTTTTGATGGATCTGCTTTGATCCAGATTGAAAAACTCCCGTCGAACCTGTCCTCGGAATACCGGACGTTTTTAACCGCAGGGTAAAACGCGAAACCGTGAGGATCCGGTTCATGAAAAACAAGTGCTCCTCCGAATCGACCGGCGGCAGCCTCCAGTGTTACCGAAGAATCTCCCAACCCGGGATGTACGTCGTACGAAATGTTTTCTCCCTGGACTGTGCCTTTAAGGGTATGCAACGTACTCACACCCTTTGCAAAATCAGCGTCAATCCCGTGATCAAAACATGCCAGCAACAACAAGCTTTCTAATAGTGAATTCATCTGTCACCAACCCGTCTGATGAGCCATGGTCCCGACAAGATTAGTCAATCATCCTGGCAGTTACCAAGCATGAATTGGCAATGTTTATCTGTGAACTTATCGAGGCGAGCCCCAGGATAAGGAAGGCTGCCGGTGATGAAAGGATCGTTATCCCCCGTGGCTCACGTAGTGACCCCAGGCTAAGACGAGTCGGCATCTCTGCGAGCTGGGTCAACTTCGTGGATGAATATCCCGTATCCGTCTGCAGGGTGTTCGACTGAAGCCAGGTCTAGAGCGTGAGCAATAGAGCCTCGGTGATAGGAGCCGTGATTGACGACATGAAACAGGATTTCTTCTACGGTTAGAGCACCAGGCTTCCCGTCAGCAAACACAAAGGAGATTAGGTTCTGGGGCTCGTCATCAGCAAGTTCACTAACATAATTGGAGTACCACCCACCTGATGAGGTCAGGCGTTCTTTTAACTCGGCGTAGCCAGGAACCACCGCTGAGTTTGTCGCATTGTGTGGTGCGGAAGCACCCTCAAGCCTGGAGCGGAAGAGTTCGTCAACGATCACGATATGGTTAACCTGTTGGAGAACAAAAGCATATTTCTCGGGAAAAGAATCAGACTCGACCTTCTCTATTGCCTCCAGGGTTCGCCTATCGGCCCATTCTTTGTACGCGAATCTTCTTTTAAACATAGTAGTCCCAAGTTGATCTAGATTTTCTCTTTTAGAGATTTGACTTTAGCACCGCGCAATAGGCCCAGTAGGAATACCCTGGCTCAAGTCCGTCACAACTATTATGTCTTGTTTTTGTTGCATAGCTGTCATACCCAGTTCTCAGGTAGTATCTCCAAAAACCAATAGAGAGCAGTCATGAGCTTCAACAAATTGACCTGGGGTGTGAAAGCCAGTTTCAGGAGTTACGTGGAAGGTGTTGGCGGGTCGATCACAGCGGGTGATGGCGCGACACGTGAAGACGATGGAACCTTTGTGTTTGAGGCTGTCCCTGGCGGTGATCTGGCTTTCGCGGCAGATGGCACGGCAACCGGGTCAATGCAGTTCAAAGGCACGATTACCTTTGATGCGCACGGCGGTATGCTCAAGTCGACCCTGACGGAACTGGCACTCGAAGCCGGGGAAGACGGGCTGATGCTGACTGTCCTCGAAGCGCCGATGAATCAGGGGCGCTGTGCAATCGCCAAGCTGGGTCCGGCTGAAGTAGGGGAGGGCAACGCTGTGTTTGCGCCGACAGAGATCACAATGGATGGTATGTACCAGATCGCGGACAACTATCCGCCGGGCACGGAATTGGACCCGATTCGACTGGACTGAGACTGCTTCAGTCAGTTCGTTTTAGTCGTATAGGCCTCTTTGCTCTGTAGCTGGGCCACATATTGTTGGAACGGCTTGCTGAACAGGTGGCCATTCTCCTCCCAGAACTCCCCCGCAATCGTCGATAGCTGCCGCTCGATTCTCACGCCATAGGCGTGGTGAATCGGTTCCGGCAGATTCCCTGCAATGTATTGGAAGTACTGGTTTTCATAGTTCGAAAAGACGCCCATCCACATGAGCTCTATTCGGAGAGCGTCTTCGGTTGATAGTTCCAACCCATCGGCAGCCCGCGCGAGGGCAGGTGCAAGTCCCTCATTGGTTGCGTTCTCAAAGTAGGTGTTGGATGTCTGCGCCAGGACACTCTGGACGGTGCTTGCTTCAATAGCTTTGTTGGTCAGGCCGATCTGGTAGCCGAGATAAACCAGCGAAACAATGACCGCAAGCGCGCTCACCACCTGTGCGATATCTGCAAGGTCTGACAGTTTGATTTTCATTGCTTCAGGTTAACAATGAAGTTGGTCCCGTGCCATGGTTCAACTTTGCTGAAGTGTTCCCGATCGATTGAGCTTCAACGGACAATCGTTAACCACTTGCATAGAATGTTGCCTCCTGATGTTTTCTTACGGCGTAGCCAATGAAAATCATGTGCCTCAACGGCTGGGGCGGGGTGCTGCACAAGGAATTGACAACGTTCCTGCAGCAATCCGATCCCGATGTGCTGTGTTTGCAGGAGGTTGTGCACACGCCGGGTACCAGCAAAGACTGGCTGACCTATAAAGATGGTGAGCATGTCCTGCCACAGCGCGCGAACTTCTTCAGCGATATCAGCGGTGTGTTACCCGATCACGAGGCGATCTTCTGTCCCGCTGCCCAGGGGGTGTTGTGGGATGAAGACATCGCGATAGATTCCCAGTGGGGCCTCGCGACATTTGTCAGGCGCGAACTGCTGATTGTCGAACAGGAACAGGCGTTCGTTCATAAGCAGTTTTCTCCACATTCATATGGAGATCATCCGCGTTCGAGAAATGCCCATCGAGTGACGATCTTCGATTATGAGAAGGATCGACCTGTCTCCATCCTGCATACCCATGGCCTCCGAGATGTCGAAAACGGAAAAGCAGACACCCCGGCGCGCAGGCAACAGGCTGAAAAACTCCTCCACATGATCAGGCGTTGCCATCACGACCACCCGGTCATTGTGTGTGGCGATCTTAATGTGGAGCCGCGTAGTGAAACGCTCGAGATGATAACGGAGGAGGGCTTTACAGAGCTCGTAACGTCGCGGGGTTTCGACGGGACTCGCACGGCGTCCTACAAGAAACCTGGCCGGTTTGCGGACTATCTGTTCGTTAACGCTGCGACCGCAGTTCTTGAGTTTGATGTGCTGGCGGCGCCCGAGGTGTCTGATCATTGCCCGCTGGTCCTGCAGATTTAGCTGATACTGCGGTGATCAGGGTAAATTGAATTATTTCTTGAACATGTTCATTAATTAACTTATTGTCTGCCCATCGCTCGTGCTGAGGTCAATTCTGTGTCCGTTCAGCACTAATTTAAACCGGCTCAAGCGCCAGACAAAAGGAATGCTCATGACACTGCTGAACGACCCAAGACCCATCTCCGCTGATTCACATGCCCTGGAAGGCCCCGAGGTGTTTGAAGGTTTGGCGGATCGCTTTGGCGACGATGCCCCTCGCGTTGTGCACAGCGACGGCAAAGGTGATTACATCACCATCCCAAACAACCCCAAGCGTTCACGTAATGTGGCGGTGATGGCGCTTGCGGGCACACGACTCGATTATGAAACCCCGCTGCCGAGGGAGTTTGCATCGAAGCCTGGTGCGGGTTCGATTGATGATCCGGAGATCCAGGCCTATTTCACTGGTGGCTATGCAGCCATGCGTCCAGGCTTGACCGACGGCGCGCGTCGCCCGGATGATCAGGACATTGATGGCGTATCGGCTGAAATTCTCTATCCGGGTTGGTTCCCGATGTTCAGCCTGCCGAACCTTGAGCTGCTGGTAGCGCTGCAGCAGAACTACAACAACTGGATGCACAATCAACAGGTGGCATCGAATGGCCGACTGGTTGGTTTGGCTGCATTGCCAGTTCAGCTGCCCGAAGTTGCTGTTGAAGAACTTGAGCGCGTCATCAAGCTCGGTTTCAAAGGCATTGTGATTCCTTCCAACGCACCGCGTGGCCGAAAGTACAGTGATGAAGAGTACGATCCCATGTGGGCACTGGCTGAAGAAGCAGGTTTGCCGATCGCGTTTCATGTTGCCTGTATGTCGCACTCGCCTGATTGGCTGAAAGCAATGAAAGATCGTGATCCGATTGTTCAGTATGCGGGCTCACCTGCACTCATTCACGACACATTGATTGAACTGATGGTCCGCGGCGTCTGTGCAAAACATCCCAACCTCAAGTTTGTACTGGCTGAGTTTAATGCCGGCTGGGTTGCGCATTGGCTCGACAAGGTGCAGCAGGGCTGGGCGCGAGAGTTTGCGCGTGATTCCTCCAGCACACCGCCGGTCGACGTACTCGAGATCTGGAAGCGGCAGTTCTATGCAACGATCGAAGATGATCTTGCGGCACTGCGAACACGTGAGACCATCGGTGAAGAGACGCTGCTCTGGGGCTCCGATTATCCTCACACCGATTCCACCTGGCCCTGCTCAACCCAGGTGCTTGATGAGATGTTCCAGGATTACTCTGCCGAGACGAAGGATAAGATCACGCGCACCAACGTCGCGAATCTTTACTCCTTGTAATCCCGTAAGAGCGCCCTTGTCTGTCAGTCAGATGAGGGCGCCTTTCTGTGGTCTACCCCGGTTTGTGTGATCAAAAGCGCCACACCAACCAGTGAGATTCCCTTCAAAAACGAAGCCTGCTGGATAAGACGCCAGGCCTCGTCCTCTGCATGCATCATCTCGTAGCCGTGAACGACGAACGTCACCGGTAGGAGAAACACGATCAACAACCAGCCGCCGAGTCGCGGTCGCCAGTTGAACATGATCATGCCCGCTGCGGCGAGTTCAACGACACCCGAGACCAGTACCCTGAACACAGCAAAGGGAAAGCCGTCAGGCATCAATCCCACGTAGTAGGGGATGTCCGTAAAGTGCGTTACCCCTGAAAGAAAAAAGAGGGACGTAAACAACGCGCGGGCTGTCAGCGTGAGATACACGTGGTTTGGCAGGCGGTGTTCGTTAAACATATCGAGCTCCTGTTTTACTCCACCCGGTAGGTTCGTTGGGAAAAGAGAAACCAGGCGAACAGGCCAACCGAAACCAGTTCGAATACGAGCAGCCCAACAATATGTTCATGGGGTACGCCCAGGGCGAAGATACTGGTAAGTCGCCCGAATGCGAAACCGCCCATAAACAGACATGCGATGACGGTTGATGTTGAACAAAACTCACTCGAGACAAAGCCGAACGCAATCGCTGCGCCCAGTGTGATAAAGAGACCCCCGTAGGCGCCCCGATACATGTTGTCCTCGGATGCGCCATGGGCGGTGAGCTCGTAGCGAGCCAGCAGCGGGTTTGGATCGATGCAGTAGGCGGCACCGATCAGGCAAACGCTGATGCCGGTCAGAAGCAACAGGTAGCGATGTGCAGTCTGCATGTCAGGCCTCGCTCGCCCGCCGGGCTTCCTGGGCGGCAAACCACTCGGCTTCTTCGCCTGGCTCCGGCATGATCTCCCCACCTTCCAGCACCCAGCTGGCTGGTGTCTCAGCAATCATCGCATCAACCTCAAATTCACCGACACTGCCTATCTCTGCGAGTGAAGCGCGGATGGCGTTTGCGATCTGGTCCTTTTGTTCGTTTGAACGACCTTTACGAATGGTGCCGCGCACGAACAGTGTTTTGTCATCCAGCGGAAACTGCGGCGCTTCTTCAAAGAAGACGGCATGGACGAAGATCGGTGGCGCGCCGGTGACGCTGCAGTGAATGTCAGTAATGGCATTGGCGATTTTTGCTTTGGCGTCCTGGTCGAGGGCGCCGGTTTTTGTGTTGCAGATGTAAAGGGGCATGGCGGTTTCCTTAGTGTTGTACAGGGTCAGAGATCACAGCAACGATTTCATCAACGCTGCAACCGGTCTCGTTGGTCCAGAGAGTGACGAACTCTCGCAGCAGCGACTCCCTGCGTTCTGGGGTGAGGTTTTCATTCGCAGTCATCGCAACGACTGAAGAAGTGGAAGGTTTACCGGCTGTAAAGCCGTTGCCTTTTGGCACGGGGATCCAGGCGATCTGGGCGGCTTCGCCCAATCTTGCTGTGGCAAACCTGTTGAGAAGGGCGCTCAGGTCTTCCTTGTGAAGATCCGGCGACTGACCTGCCTGAACAAAACATGTGCAGTTGATCATGATGGGTTCCTGTTTGAGTGTGGTTGCATGATAAAACCATACGGTAGCATATTGCAACCTATTAGTTTTATAAAGAAACCTGCGGTAGAATCGCTGCCATGAAATACAAATCGTACAAAGGCATGAATTGCTCGATGGCGCAGGCTCTCGATGCAATTGGAGAACGTTGGGCGCTGCTGATCCTGCGCGAGGCGTTCTATGGAAAAACGCGCTTTAACCAGTTTCTTGAAGAGCTGGGTATCGCCCGCAACATACTGTCGGCAAGGCTGAATCACCTGGTGGAGGAGGGCATTCTGGAAAAGCGCCCCGCTAGCGAAACATCGCACACCGAGTATGTGCTGACCGATGCCGGCCGGGCGTTACGCACGGTGATCATCTCGTTGATTCACTGGGGCGATGAGTTCAGGCCGAACCCCAAGGGGGAGCGATTTCACTTTATAGATGCAGAAACGGATGAGCCGATTCGAAAAATGGGGATCTACACGGAAACGGGTTCAGAAGTTAAGCCGGGTAACGTGAAGGTGATTCCCGGGCCTGGTCTTGGTGCCTGACGTTATCGTGTTGGTTCGAACATCCGAAGAAACACAGGCTGCAATTTGAAAAACCTGGTCCGAGTCAGTGTGCTGTTGTTTGTGCTGGTGGTGATCTCAGCGCTGTATTATGTAAAACCTATCCTGAACTCCGCCGTTGCCCTTGCCGCGCGACAGTCCTGCTCGCTTAAGTTTGCGGCAGGTATTCCCCTTTCTCTCGCTCGTGACACATACGTCGATCGCCACATCAGGCCACTTGGGCCTTACGTATCTATTGAATTGAACGAGGCAGCCGAGTCTGCCCACGCCTCACTCCTGGGTGTGATCTCTTCAACGGCGATTCATCAACCTGGCTATGGCTGTGTGCTCCATCACGGTCAGGACATCGTGAAGCTCTCGCCATACGAACTCGTCGCATCGCAGCCAGTGCCGATCAACGAACGGGTCGCCAATGCAAATTTTGACGTGGAAGCGCTTCGTGCGGTGATTGAAGCATCGTTTAAAGAGCCAAATGCACAGCAACCCCGACAGACGATGGCGGTGCTTGTGCTCAGCGATGGTGAGCTGGTTGCAGAGAAATATGCTGATGGGGTTACGCAGCAAACACCGTTACCCGGCTTTTCCATGGCCAAAAGTATGACCGCCACAATGATCGGATTGCTGGTGTCACATCAGAAGCTCGACGTGTTGTCCGTTGTCCCGAACGCGGGGAGGCTCAGCGAGGCTGGCGTCACCTACGACCAGTTACTACGGATGATCTCCGGGATTGGTGTAGATGAGACTGGCTCTGGACGCGACAAGAACTCGATCATGCTCACACAAACCCATGATTCAGCGCAGTATGCGGTCCAACAGGGGTTGCACGATGGCCCTGGTGAAACCTACGAGTACACCGGGGGGAACGCGGTTGTATTGTCGAAGCAGTTTGTTGAAATTGCAGGCGAAGGCGATGCATCCGCTGCATATGAATTTCTGGCTGAGAAGTTATTGCGCCCTCTTGGCATCAGTTCTGTTGTATTGGAGACAGATGGGGTCGGGACCTTCCTCGGTTCGTCTTTCATGCTGGCAAGTGCCCTGGATTGGGCAAAGCTGGGCCAGTTATATCTACAGGATGGCGTTTGGGAAGGAACAAGACTCCTACCGGTGGAGTGGACGCGATACGTCAGCACAAAAACGCCCCAGTCTGCCGAGCGAGATTATGGTGCCGGGTTCTGGGTTGCTGAAACCGGCGGAAGAGACAGCCGCCATGAACATTTACCGCAACCTCCCCAGGACGCCTTCTTCATGCACGGCATGATGAATCAAGCCGTCTACATACTGCCTGGCCAGTCACTGGTTGTTGTCAGGCTTGGGGCGACGCGATCTTATCTGGAATCCGGAGAATGGGAACTGCTTGCTGGTGTGCTGAGTGCCTACAAACATGACAGCGAGCGTGCCCGGACTCCTGAACAAAGAGGGAGTAAGGCGCCTGACTAGGTCTGCTTCAGATAGGGGTTGCGGCGTTTTTTGGTTCTGACCGAAAAAATCAGCGGTGCCAGCAGCAGCACAACAAGTGCAACAATCTGTCGTCTGCTAAGCCAACGAGATGGCTCGAGAATGGCAATATCAGGATGCTTCGCGTCGTAGTGAACGGTCACACTTGCCCCACGTGGAAACTTCCCTAACAACTCGTCGACACGCTCCGTCTTATAGCCCCTTGCCACGCTTTCGCTTCGGTATTCGATATCGTTGACGAGATAAACGTACTCAATATGGTATGCATTCATCCTTCGCCCCCTCCAACCAATCACGTGGATTGGTTCTGATGTGACGATCTCGCCGTTTGTTGTCGATGACCTCTCGTAGTAGAGAAGCTCAAACAAACTGGTGAACAAGCCACTAACGAACTGCGCAACGCAAACGAAGAAAAAGAGTGCCGTCAGGTATGGGGCCAATCGAACTGTCACGGTCAAATCAGGACGCTAGTAGTGTCCTCAGGGAAGTTTCAGCATTTCAGGTTCATGTCCTTTGGTACGCAGCCAATCTCGCAGCGCATAGCCGGTCCCAGTTGGCCAGGCGACACACTCCGCTGGATCCATCAGCCGATACCGATCCAATTCTTCGTTCAGCGTGATCGTGCCGGTCGCTTTCACGTGATAGCCGATGATGACCTGGTTAAGGCGATCAAAACCGTAAACGCCGATCAGTGTCGGTGGTTCTGCATCCAGGTCGAGCTCTTCCTTTACCTCGCGTACCGCGCAGTCAGCCGGTGCTTCCTGCCGGTCGACAAACCCGGTAATCAGGCCATAAAAATCACCTTTCCATGCGCGATTGTGCGCGAGGACAACCTGACCCTCATATTCAACAACCATCGCGGCAACAGGGGTAGGGTTGTCATAGTTAACAAAGCCGCAAGCGGCTGAACACTCAATGCGATCTTTGGTACGTTCGAAGAGTGGTGAGGCGCACATGGGGCAGTACTTGTATCTGTTCATACCGTTGAAGGAGTACCTTGCAAAACTAAACGCAAGTGTAGATGAGACAAAGGCCTCACGGCCAGTTGTTACCTTGGTTCGAGCCTGTAAGAATGATTTGTGTTGAGGGTCATCAGCATCCAATTTCCAAGAATAAGGAAAACAATATGCGGGAAATTGTCAGTTCTACGAACGAGATCACACCAGCCTGGTTGACTGAGGTACTTCAGTCGCGTGGGCTTCTGAAGTCGTCGGTCAGTGATGCGGACATCGAAATCATTGGTGAAGGCGTTGGGCTGATGGGGGAACTCGCGAGGCTCAGGCTCAGCTATGCAGATGATGAAGACCTGCCGCCGACGATGATTGCGAAGACCGCCATCCAAAGTGAGAACATCCAGGTGGCGAGGATCCTTGATTTCTACAACCGCGAGGTGAACTTCTACAACCATTATGCAGATCTCTGTGGTTTGAATGTGCCAGCCAGTTACTACGGTGCGGTTGATCAGGAGACTTATGACTGCGTCCTGCTCATGGAGGATCTCGGCAACGTCTCGCCGCGGGATCAGGTGATCGGGGGTTCTGCAGAAGAGGCAGAGAGCGCGATCAAGCGAATTGCCGGTATGCATTCACGCTGGTGGGGCAAGGCGGACGACGACTGGCTCTACCCGATGACCAGCGATGCCGGTGCGGAGCCGCTGCAGAACATGTTGTACCAGCCCTCAGTTGATCCGACGATTGAAAAGTTTCGTGAGTTCCTTGACGACAAATCCATTTCACTGTTGAAGCGGGTTGGGGATACCTTTCCAGAGTACTGGTCCCGACACATGCAGGGGACAGATACGTTTATTCATGGCGACTTCCGCCAGGACAATATGATTTATCCGGAGAATTCGCTCGATGCGAAGATTATTGATTGGCAGATCTCCGGTCGAGGCAAAAGCGTTTTCGATATCACCTACTTCATGTGCCAGAGCCTGCCAGCCACACTGCGCCGGGATATTGAGAAAGACCTTATCCAGATGTACATCGATGAGCTGAACCAGCATGGGGTGACGGACTACAGTGTTGATGCCTGCTGGCAGGATTACCGGCGCATGATTCTAGGGTGCCTGGTATATCCGGTTACGGTATGCGGCAGTCTTGATCTTGCTAACGAGCGTGGACGGGCGCTGGCTGAGTGCATGCTGGAGCGGAATCTTGCGGCGATTGATGAGCTGAACTGTGCGGAGTTTGTTCAGTAGAGTTCGTCGTATCGACCGGGTCACGCTGACCGGAGCAGGCGTTAGTCTGCGGAGCGGAGACATCTTTCCCGTTGCTCGCGAGCATAAGATCCCTCCACTTCGGTCGGGATGACGGCGTGCGTGGTTGGTATGACGTAGTGTGGCCTCTCCTAAAACCCACGTCATGTCGACCGTAGCAGACGCTAGTCTGCGGAGCGGAGACATCTTTTCCTTTGCTCGCGAGCAAAAGATCCCTCCGCTCTGGTCGGGATGACGGAGTGCGCGGTCGGGATGACGAGGCCGAGGACGTATACTGCTCACCTAAACACAACCAGGATCAGCAAGTGTCAGTCATCAGAATGTTTCACGTGCGCGCAAAAACCGGCCGCGAACAGGAACTGCTCGAAAAGTTCAGGACAACTTCAGCCGAAGTGGTGCTGGGCGAACCTGGAAACACCGGTTACTTTTTTGGCAGAGGTGTGGAAGGCGACGATAAAAAACTGCTGTTCGCATCAACCTGGAAAAACCTCGACGCTATCAAGCAACGCTTCGGAGAGGGCTGGCAGGAGTCGTTCCTGCCGGAAGGCTACGAAGACCTGATCGAAACGTGTTTTGTCGAACACATCCAGCTTGATACGGAGGGCTTTGTTCAAACAGGGTAAACCTGAAGGATCATCCAGCTCGGTCTCTTATCTCTTGTCAGTGCTCGCGCCTCTGCCAGCGATAAAGTAGCAGCGGTTCGTCACCATCCTCATGTCGAAAGGTACCAGCGACGCGAAATCTCAGTTTCTCAAGTAGATTGATCGCGCGGGTGTTGGTCGGGTTGGTAATGGCATCCAGCTCCTTGAAGCCGTATGTGCGCTCGCCATAGTTAAGCGTCGCGTGACACGCCTCAAAAGCGAGTCCCTGACCTTCATGATTGGGCAGCATGGCGAAACCGAAATCTGGATTGGTAAGGGTATCGCGCTTGAGGAAGCCGCAGATACCAACCGGTTCAAGGTCGTCTCTGGTACTGATCTTGTAGTAACCGAAACCGTGGGTACGATAAGAGGCGAGATAGCCCTGTTCTATGGTCGCTTCAGCCGCGTCGATGGTATCGATTGACCTGTTACCGATAAACCGCTGCCAGCCAGCCGAGTTCATCAGGTTGAAGAAGAGCGGCGCGTCATCGAGGTCGATCATTTCGACGAGCAACCGCTCTGTTTCTGCGACAGTCTTGCTTGCTGACATGCTGGTTTCCTGAAAAGGCTGGGGTGATGTTATCCGACCCCTTAATCGTCAGCGAGCCTCCTCACTCGATTTTCTCAAGGCCATGCACGAGGGCTTCGATCAGCAGTTTCAGTCCCTCCATGTGAGCGAGTTGGGCTTTTACCGGTGGTACGTCACCATCAATTGCGCGATACAACTGCGTCAGCACATCACAAAGCTCCTCCAATCGCAGCGGGTGTTTTAGGCTCGGATGCGAGCCTCGTTTGTGACAATCATCCAACTGTTCCAGGTGTTCGATAGCGAGCGCGAGTTTCACCAGCACCTGTGCCCAGATTTCGACATGGCGTGACTCCGGTGAAGGCGCACTTCGAACAGACCGGCAATAAAACCCAAGCCAGTCCAGCAGACGATACTGGTTGTCGATCAACACCTGTCGATTAACTTCATCTTCGTCGCTGCAGTCCTCCCATAGTGCCAATGGGTAGGCCATGCGCCCGAACTCATCAATGTGTGCCACGAGCCTGGCGAGGCGTTCGAGATCCTCAGCCAGGTTACTGTTTGAGGCCATGGTCATGCTTTCACCGTTTCCAGCACTTCAAGCACTTCGTTGATATCAGTTGGGCGTTCCTCCGGACGTTGATTGATACAACGCATGATCATGTCGTTGAGCAACTCGGGCAGGGTCTCGTTGATGGAGATGGCAGGCTTGGGCGTTTGCGCGCGCTGTTTCTTGGCAAGTTCCTTCAGGTTGGAGCCTTCCAGTTGGAAAGGTAACTCGCCAGTGAACAATTCATAGAGCACAACGCCACAGCTGTAGATGTCCCCAGAAGTCTTGGCGTCAAGGCCAAGCAGTTGCTCCGGGGAGGCATAACGCGGTGTGCCGCCAATGGCGCGCACGCCATTGTTGGTACCGGCAAGTCCAAAGTCCATCAGCTTGATGCGCCCGGTGTAGTCGAGCATCAGGTTGGCGGGCTTAACGTCCCGGTGAGCGATGCCTTCTGCATGGGCGGCGAGCAGCGCTGTGCAAAGCTGCTTGCTGATCTGCACGGCCGCAGAAAATGGCAGTGCGCCTGTATTTTCGAGGACATAAGAGAGCGTCAGGCCGCGCACGTATTCCATCGACAGATAGGGCAGGCCATCAACATCACCGAAGTCATAGGTGCGCAGGATGTTCGGGTCGGTCACCTTCCGGGCCAGGCGTGTCTCGGTTTTCATGAGGCCAACCAGCTTTTTGTCGAGGCCCATGCTGAGAAGTTTCAGCGCCACCACATCATCAAGTTCACGGTCGTAGGTTTTGTACACAATACCCATACCGCCCACGCCGATCTGCGAGATGATCTCGTAGCGATCGTTGATCACCATTCCGGGCTTGATGTCCTCAAGGTTCACGACACCGAGGGATTCAAGATTAGTCACGGTGTCTGTCTTGGTTTCAGGCTCAAGTTCGATCAGTGTTTTGGATAGCCCGATACTCGTCAGGGACAGTGCATGAAATGGCTTCTTGGTCAGGATGCCGGGGAGTTTTTCTGCCTCCAGGTCGATCTCCTGGGCGACCAGCGCGAGCGTCGTGTTCTTGGTGATGAACACATAGCCGGGTGTTGCCTCTGACAACAGACGCTCGAGAATCAGCCAGGGTTTGCCGACACTCGTTTCCCGCATGATGCCTTCAAGTCGGATCGCTGCCGTGGTGATCTTGCCGCGTGTCAGCGCCATGACCGGGCGGATCTTCTGTACCGACAGGTGTGAGACGGCTTCAGGGATAGCAGACAACGCCGACTTCAACGATTCCTTGCCTTTGAAGTAGGCAAAACAGCGGTAGCCTGAAGAATCAACGACGGTGCCGCCATAACGTTTGATCACCAGGTTCACAAACTTATTGGCACGCTCCATCTGTGCTGCGAGTTCATCTGCCGGTAGTGATGAATCGATGAGATCCTTCAGTTCAAAAGCAAGCAGGGTGGCGTTGTGTTCTTCCGGCTTGCTGTCGATGCGTCTTGCTGCACTGAGTGCTTCTTCCTCTTCTGACTCCGGCTGCAGCCGCGAAAGGCTCTTCATGAACTCTTCCATGTCGCTTTTTTCCCGAAGGTCAGATAAAAGCGAGGTCAAAGACTGACGCAGGCTGGACATTTCATCCTGGCCAGTACCGGTGCCGATCTCTGCGCGGTAGTCGCCGCGTGCGGCGGCCTGGGCAGCTTCACCAAGTTCCTTAAGGGGACGAACCGTCCTTACTGAGAGGAAGTACGCCACACCAACCGTCAGGAGAACCGATACCAGGGCGACCGCAAGCAGGAGATTGCGCAATTCGACAAAACCAACCAGGGCCTCGTCGAGGGAAACCAGGCTGACCGAAACACCAACCGTTTCATCGGCGTTATCAGAAAGGTTGCCCGAGATGGCCATCCAGTTCTGATCATCCAGTTCGATTTCAAACGGTTTGCCATGTACCGCGGACTCGCTCGATAGCCATGCAGCAAGGTTCTGGTGTGCGGTTTCGGAAAGTGAACCTGTAATCGGCTCATAGCCTTCGACAGCCGGGCTGAAGATGGCGTATTCGGTGTGACTTGTGTCTTTGATCTCTGCGACATACTCGTCTTCCGCTTCAAGACCCAGCACAAGAAAACCCACCAGCTCGTCATCACTTGCAAGGGGTACACCTGCAATCTGGTAGATATGAGCGTTCTTGGACCAGTAGCCTGTGACCGTTTCCAGGTCCTCGATCATCAGCGCGAGCACAGCATCAGTTGTAAAGTCTTCGGTGCCAATAGGGTTTTGTGCCGTGGTCGCGAGGAGGTACCCATCGGGATCGATGACATAGGCAAAATCAAAGCCGATGCCGTATTGAAACTGCAACGTTTCGTTGCGCTCGTTAATCAGGTCAACAATCGATGCGGTATCAACCGATTCTGCCTCGCCAAACCCCAGGTCAGTACCGGCCGCCTGGCCGATATGAGACCCGAAATAGGGGTCTGAGGAAATGAGCTGGTTGAGCAGCAGCAGGTTCTGGAAGCGAGTTGCTGCTGCAGTTTCCTGGATGCGCCGGCTCTGGTAGAGCGAATCGGTTACCTCATCAATGGCAATGCCATTTCCCTGGATTGCGGTAATGGTAGCTGAGCCGCCGACACAAAAGACGACGAGCGCAGCCATGGAAAGAAATATCTTGATACTGAGACTCTGGAACATGGGAGTAAATTCCTGTTGATATGGGGGTGCTATTCGAGTGCTTATGAGAGCTGTGTGAGTTGCCTAGTAGTCGCGGCTGCGCTTGTATGGCTTGCCAAACTTGTTCTTGTGCTTGGGTACAAGACGCTTGTTCAGCTTGAGCGTGGCGTCGACTGACGTTGTGTCGTCGCTAGCAACTTCAATAACTTTTGTGAACGTGCGGCCGCGTGGATGCCAGATGAACAGCTTGCCGACACCGGGCTGCACGTTTTCGAGAACAAACTTGCCGTTCGCATCCGGTTTAACGTGGTGCGGGGTATCCATCACCATGACGTAACCCACCATGCCCTGGTGCACGTTGCAGAACACCTTGACGAGTCCGGGGTTATCAAACGTCCACTTACGCTCTTCGCCCTGGTTGTAGAAGCCGAGGTCAAACTCGTTCTGCTTGGTGGTGGAAAACGCGTTGTGGATGACGCGGTCTGCGTTTGGGAAGGCGATCTCAGTGCCGACATTGACGCTGAGCACGGTCGGGTCAAACATCTTGTTGCGCATCACTACACTCGCCGACGGGCTGGCAGACATCTGCACCTCGAGCGGGTCGTCGGGACGAAAGAACACGATGGCGTTCTGCGGATCCACTTTGCCGAGCC
Source organism: Pseudomonadales bacterium (assembly GCA_963921285.3). Classification (GTDB taxonomy): domain Bacteria; phylum Pseudomonadota; class Gammaproteobacteria; order Pseudomonadales; family Azotimanducaceae; genus UBA9659. The sequence continues at coordinate 511,381 of CAWUFD020000015.1, read as the reverse complement.
GCTTGGACGCTTCAAGGTGAACCTGGCCTTCAATGCGTCCGCCGAAAGCGTAAGTACTGAAGACCGTGAGAAAAATTGCGATAAATATGTTCATGGGGAGTCCTTAGAAGCGGTAGCGGAATTCAAGGGTGACGGTGTTGCCGTCGTTATCCGGATCGAACCCGGATTCAAAAGCAGCAGGTCGATCAACCTCGATGGAGGAGACCTCGACGCCGAGGCGCCAGCTGGATGGCTCATAGAAGTAGGCGAGGGTCCAACCGTCGCCGTCCTCGGCGTTGTTGGTTGGGCGGCCGTCAACGTCTTCAATTTCAAACTGTTCGATGCGTGCGCTGAGGCGGTGGTTGCCGCGTGCCCAGCTCGCCATGAGGTACGTGGTGTCAAAGTCGACGTCGACGCCACCATTGGCAGGTCCCATGGCGGTCGAACCGGTTGCGTGTTCGCCGAGCAGTTTCCATTCATCGCTGACGTCCCACTCGAAACCGGCGATCGCAAACTCGGTTTCCCACGCGTATTCACCGCGATGCAGTTCACGGTCGCCGTTGTTATCGACGTAACTTGCCTTGAACTTGAACGTTTCGCTGGCGAAGTTCGCCTGTACGGCGTAGCCGAGTTCATCATCCAGGTCCGGACCAAAAGGTTTCGAGCCGTCGTCACGTTGCGCGGCGAAGCTACCGCCATTCTGTAATGTCGAGATGGGCGGCAGGGGGAGTACTTCGCCGAGCACGCTCAGACGGCGTGAAACTCGAAAACCACCCCAGGCGAGTTCGGCACCGCTGGAATCGTTCCCGCCAAACACGGAAGCCCGAAAGCCAAGGCGGTTACCAGATTCAAGGAAGTGGGTGTAACTCATCTCAAGGCCGATCGGGCGAAACTCGTGGGCAATCCAGCTGTTCCAGGCCGACCAGGAGATGGTGTAGGGCGATTGCCACAGGTCGTCGGTGTTCTCAAATGAGGTAGAGAAAAACTTCTGGCCAAGGCTGAAGCTGAGCGCGTTCGAACCTGAATCGATCGCCTGGTAGCGGATGAATGCCTCTACCAGTCCGAGGTCCTCAGCATCATTGCTGGTATTCTGGGTGCGACCGGCAACATGGGCGTGGATCAGGAATCGTTCACCAAGATCGATGTCAGCCGCGACTTGCACGTCCAGTTCCGCAAACTGATCCGTGCTGGAAGCGTCATCAGCGCCAACATCAAAACGACCGAATCCACCTTCGAGCCATGACGGGGTTGATTCGACCACGCCGACGCGCGCAGCGCCGAATCCATAAATATCCACGGCAGCGGCGGCTGGCTGTGAAAGTGTGAGGGTGGCTGCCACTGCGGCAGCTAATTTGGTTTTATGAGGGGTGTACAACAAAACTTGGTTCCTTCTGGTCAATGCATGACAAAAAAGAACTCAGGTTTTCAGAAATCATTTCATTGGGATGAAATGAGAATATGGGTGTGATACTTCTGTGAGATTCTCGCGGTTTTTTGGCCTTTTTGTGAGAATTCAGGTGAGTGAATTCACCAGATACTTAAGCCCCTGACCCTGGTTGCTGGTGCGATAAGCGACGACCGTGGGCTCTCGCGTGATGGGTTCGGTTGTTTCAATTTCAACCAGTGAACCCAGTTTGATGGCGGGTTCGGCAAGGTGTCGAGGTAGCAGTCCAACCCCAAGACCTGCCATATGCGCATCCAGCTTTTCTCGCATGTTGCTGACATACATGATGTTGCCGGGCTGGAAATGGCCTCTCGACAGGCTGCCCAGTCGCATTGCGGTATCTGAGATCACAACGCCGCGATGAGTTGCCATTGTCTCTGGGTCTAGTGGTGTACCAGTTTGCGCAACCGGGTGGTCAGGCGCTGCCACAAACATCATGTCCACGGGGTGCCAGGGATGAACCCGAATACCCTGCCTGGATGCATTGTATTGACCTGGTACGTTTTCAATCGCACCAACTATGAGATCAGCCTTGTCGTCAAAGAGATGCTCCCACGTGCCGCCCAATACCTGTTCAACCAGGCTGACTTCGAGGCTCGGATGTTGCTTGAGCAGTTCAGCCACGGCGGGCAGGACCAGGCCGCGATCAACGGTGGTATCAACCGTGATGCGAAGGCGTGGTTCCCACCCGGTTGCCACCTGCGTGATGTGATCAACGAGTTGGTCCGTTTCATCAAGTAAACCTTTACCGCGTTCAGCGAGAGCAAGCCCGGCAGCTGTTAAGACCGAGCGGCGACCTTCCCGCCTGAACAGTCGCACGTCCAGATCCTCCTCCAGCTTCTGCATGGTATAGGAGAGCGCCGACGGTACCTTGCCCAGTTCCAGTGCCGCGCCAGAGAAGCTGCCGCGCCGGTGGATGGCGTCCAGGACCTCTAGTGCTTCAAGGCTGAGTTTTCTCATGATGCGGATAAATCCAATTAGTCAAAATATTTGAACAAATCGATCAAAGTTTACCGGTTATTCCCGCTAAATCATTTATTAATAATAGAAAAACTTGTGATTGATTAAGAAAACGGAGACAGCAATGGGTTTGTTAGTAGAAGGAAAGTGGCAGGACAAGTGGTACGAAACAGCGGCAACCAAGGGCCGGTTTGTCAGGCAGGAAAGCCAGTTCAGGAACTGGGTGACCGCAGGCGGTGAGGCGGGGCCCACAGGTAAAGGCGGCTTCAAAGCAGAATCAGGTCGATATCACCTTTATGTATCGCTGGCATGCCCGTGGGCTCACCGCACGCTGATCATGCGTGAGTTGAAAGGGCTTGCCGATCACATTTCGGTTTCAGTGGTGGATCCGCTGATGCTGGAAAACGGCTGGGCATTCAACGATGAGTGGAACGATGATCTCTTCGGCAGTGACTACCTTTACGAGGTATACCTCAAGGCAGACCCTTCTTACACGGGGCGCGTCACTGTGCCTGTGCTCTGGGACAAGCAGCAGGGCACGATAGTCAGCAACGAGTCCGCCGACATTATTCGCATGTTTAACACAGCCTTTAATGAGATTACCGGTGTGGCCGACGATTATTACCCTGAATCACTGCGCGCTCGAATTGATGAAATGAACGAGAAGGTTTATCACGGCGTAAACAACGGTGTGTATCGCGCAGGCTTTGCTACGACACAGGAAGCGTACGAGGAAGGTTACACACAGGTGTTCGACACGCTTGATATGCTCGAGTCGCATCTGTCTCAGAACCGATATCTCATGGGTGACGCGCTGACCGAAGCAGACATCCGGCTTTTCACCACACTGGTGCGTTTTGATGCGGTGTACTTCGGACACTTCAAATGCAACCGGCAGTTGCTGCGCGAGTTTGAAAACATCTCAGCGTATGTGCGTGAGCTTTACCAGGTGCCGGGCGTCGCCGAGACGATCGACATGCCCTATATCAAGGCTCACTACTACGGTAGCCACAAAACGATTAATCCAACCGGCGTGATTCCCGTCGGACAGGAGGACCAGGCATTTGACCTGCCACACGGCCGAGAACATCTCAGTCGTGAAGAGGCAGCATAGGAGGAATAATGAACCAGGTAGTTTTAAACAGTACCCCTGCGCGAGACGGCGCCGGGGTCAACATCAACCGGGTGGCGGGCGCGAACCTTTTCGCTGTGCTCGATCCCTTCCTGATGCTGGATGAAATTCGCTCGGAAGAGGGCGATGACTATATGGCGGGCTTCCCCGATCACCCGCACAGGGGATTCGAGACGATTACCTATCTGCGCGAAGGCCGCATGCGTCACAGGGACCACATGGGCAACGAGAGTGTCATGGAATCCGGCGGCGTGCAGTGGATGACTGCAGGTAGAGGCGTAGTTCATTCAGAAATGCCGGAACAGACCGATGGCCTGTTTCACGGTTTTCAGGTGTGGCTGAACCTGCCTGCGGCGGACAAGATGATTGCGCCTGACTACCGTGATATTCATGCCGAGCAGGTAGTTGTTGAGACGTTTGATGACGGTACGGCCCGGCTCATCTCAGGTGCGCTGAACCTGAATGACATCAACATGCAAGCCGCAGATGCGCGATCCCGCGCGTTGGTTGCAGACCTGCACCTGGATGCTGGTGCGACCGTAAACCTCAACGTGAGGGATGACTGGAAGCTGATTGCTTACGTATATGAAGGTGATGCGTTGGATCTCGAGAGAGGCCAGATGATGGTTGCGAGCGAAGGCCGCCTTGAACTCACCGCGGCGGAAGCCGGTGCAGGCGTACTCCTGCTCGCAGGTAAGCCGCTGAACGAGCCGGTCGTACAGTACGGCCCGTTTGTTATGACCAGTCGTGAAGAAATAGAACAGGCGCTCAGGGATTACCAGGGCGGCACATTGATATCTTGAGGAGTAAAGAAATGGATAAGCCGGTTGTTTACGATGTGAAACCAGTACAGGCACAGTTGGAGTCGGGTAAATCCTATCACTGGTGTAGTTGTGGGCGTTCGAATAACCAGCCTTTCTGCGATGGGTCGCACCGTCAGACGTCGATCAAGCCGGTGGAGTTCACAGCAGATGCTGATGGTGCGGCGGCGCTGTGCCAGTGCAAGCAAACGGCAAACCCGCCGTACTGTGATGGCAGCCATACCAGACTGTCTGCTGATGATGTCGGCACAGAGTGTGCAAAAAACATCGCAACAGACAAGGCACCACCGCCGAGAGCCACGCCGGAAGAACCGCATGTGGAGTTCATTCATGAACTTGCCAAAAACGGCCTGAAGAACGTCGGTCACCACGGTCCGATGGCGGCCATGGGCGTGCCGGCAGCAGAGCTGCCTCGTTGGGATGACATTCAGCTGCTGGCCGCGCAGATGGCGCGTAAACCACTCCTCGATGATGCAAAGGTTGGCACGCAGCTCACTATCGGTCCTAGGGCCGCTAAGCCACTGACACTGGAGATTCCACTCTTCGTTTCTGACATGAGCTTCGGCGCGCTTTCCGAGGAAGCAAAAGTTGCGCTGTCGAAAGGCGCAGAACTTGCTGGCACCGGCATATGTTCCGGCGAAGGCGGCATGCTGCCGGAAGAGCAGGCCGCTAACTCCCGATACTTTTATGAGTTGGCATCCGCGCAGTTTGGATTCAAAGACGAACTGCTGGAGCGTGTGCAGGCTTTTCACTTCAAAGGCGGGCAAGGTGCAAAAACTGGTACAGGTGGACACCTGCCTGGTAACAAGGTGATCGGCAAAATTGCCGAGGTACGGAATCTGGAGCCAGGCGCTGCGGCAATTTCACCTGCGACGTTTACCAACCTTAACTCAGCAGAGGATTTTCGCGCGATGGCTGATCACGTGCGTGACATCTCCGGTGGAATCCCGATTGGTTTCAAGCTGTCAGCAAATCACATAGAAGAAGACATCGCGTTTGCGCTGGAGGCGAGTGCCGACTACATCATCCTGGATGGTCGTGGCGGCGGCACAGGTGCTGCGCCATTAATCTTCCGCGACAACATCAGCGTGCCGACGATTCCTGCGCTGGCGCGGGCAAGACGTTATCTTGATGCCAACGCGCCCGATGTCACGTTGATCGTCACAGGCGGCCTGAGAACACCGGCTGATTTTGTGAAGGCGCTTTGTCTTGGTGCGGATGGCATTGCGCTCTCGAATACAGCTATGCAGGCCATTGGTTGTATCGGCGCAAGAATCTGCAACAGCAATAACTGCCCGGCAGGTATTGCAACCCAGAAGCCAGAACTGCGTGCCCGGCTCAATGTAGATGACGCCGCTAACCGACTTGCCACGTTCTTTGGTGCGGCGACAGACCTCATGTGCCTGCTGGCACGAGCCTGCGGGCATGATGAGCTGTCGCAATTCGGGCCGGAAGACATCACGACATGGAAGAAAGAGATGGCGGAGCTTTCCGGGATTCGATACGCGGGTGTCGCGTAACGCATTGAATTAGTGGGCTAATTCGGCTATTGTGCGCGCCTTTCGGGGCTGAGCAATCTCGTCTCAGTGTCAGGTCGTTACCTCGACCCCCGAGTGTCATCTCGAACATATGTGAGAGATCTGGATCTCGCGAGACCCAGATCCCTCGACAAGCTCGGGATGACGAGCATGGAGAGGTGTCCGAGTGGTCGAAGGAGCACGCCTGGAAAGTGTGTATACCTAACGGTATCGAGGGTTCGAATCCCTCCCTCTCCGCCAGATCTTTTTTCGAATCAACCTGGTGTGTGTATACCTAACGGTATCGAGTGCGGAAGGCCGCCCCGATCTAATCCCTCCCTTTCCGCCAGTTCAAACCGGTCCATTCTTGTTGAATAGGTAACATCTCTTTCCGGCCTTTTATGCGGTCTCGACCGAGACACGCCACTGTCTCAACCCTTCGCCATTCGTTCTATTTGTTACAATCTATGGCAATGGAATTCCAGATTTATCGAGATGCATCACTCTGATAGCCGGGTGCCAGATGAACCCGGGCTCAGCGAACTGTACAACATAGAGTTTGATCAATCTGTGACCGTGCTGACGCCCAAGCCAGGCAGTTCTGCTGATCAGGAATGGCGTGATGCTTCCGCTGGCTACGACTTGTCTGAGCTGATCAGCAATTTGTACAAACTGGTCCGTACCGGCGAGATCACGCCTATCGTTCGAACGCAGACCTTTAAAGCGGGAAGCATGGATCTGCATGTGTTCAGTGAGGATTTTGCGGTCTCGGTCAGTCGTCACCTGGTCGCCGATGAGAATTATGAGCTCATCACGCAGGCCAGCAGGCATTGCATCCTCCGCATGCGATTGCAGGGTGATGTGGAAGAAGGCTGGGAAGGCCACTCGCGCGACGAACACAATGCCAGTGGCACCTTCCTGAACTATGAATCAGGGATAACCCACGTCCTGCGCTTCGCTCCTGGTCGACCCTTCAATAGTGTTTCGATCATTTTTGAGCCATCTGCGCTTGATCGCTTTTTTGCTCCGACAAGCGTTAACACACCGGCCTTGCTGAAAGCAGCAGGTGAGACTGAAGAGCCTTCAGCGCATCTCATTCCCCTCACCATGACAGCAGAACTCATCGAGTACGCGCAGCGCTTTATCGACCTGCCACAGGATGATCCGCTCTACCCCCTGGCAGCAGAAGTGCTATCAAAAACCATATTGATGGAGGCGCTCCGAACCCTGGATGCGGGAACAGCGAAGGCGCAAGAGGGTCTGCGTCTTCGTGCATCAGAGATTCAACAGTTAACGAACACAAAGATTCGAATCGAATCCGAGTATGCGGAGAAGTTGACCATCGATGAATTGTCTCGCTGGAGTGGGCTCAACAAAAACAAACTGAATGACGGCTTTAAGGCCTTGTTTGATATTGGTGTTCACGACTTCGTATTGAGCTGCCGGATGTCGGGTGCGAAAAAGTTGCTGGCAGAAGGCCTGCCCGTCGAAGAAGTCGCTGCAGGTGTTGGTTACAGTGGCCGCAGCGGCTTGCTTAAGGCCATGAAACGCTACTACGGCGTTGCGCCCAGGGATCTCGTTTAGTCCCAGACTGCCCTAATTCTGTGCGGTTTTTACCCATTTCCGTGTCATTTTTACCCGTTCCTCAATCGTCCAATCTGTAATCTCTACGCCATCAAAACCTGTAAACGGAGGGGAACGTGGTGGACAGAGGTTTTTCAACGGCTCTAATTTTGGCTTTTATAAGTTTTGTGATGCTGCCATTTGCAGCAGTAGCGGAACTTGAAGAAATTGTTGTTACCGCTGAGAAGCGGGATTCAACGGTTCAGGATACGCCACTCGCTATTTCGGCATTCGCCGAAGAAATGCGGGATGACCTGGGTATCCTGGGTGCCGAGGACATTGCTAACTACACGCCGGGTATGACCTACAACGGCACGCCAAACCAGATATTCATCCGTGGTGTTGGCAGAACCACCAACGCATTGGGGTCGGAGCCGGGTGTCGCCATCTACCGTGATGGGATTTATACCAACGAAGCCGCCTCTGTCTCCGACAATACTTTTTTTGTCGAGCGTATCGAGGTGCTGCGTGGCCCCCAGGGCACGCTATATGGTCGTAACGCCATCGGTGGCGCAGCAGCTGTCCACTCCAAGCGGCCGACTGACGAGTTTGATACCCAGATCAGGCTGGGTGCCTATAACTATGGTGGGCATGTTGCCAGTGTCGCCGTATCCGGGCCCCTGAGTGACACCTTTCGGGGTCGCCTGTCTTACGAGATTCAGGGTAACGACGGCATGTACGACAACATTGCTGGCGACGATCAGAGAGATGGTGACTTCACTCGTTGGGAAGCCCAGTTCGAATGGGATGTCACCGAACGTCTCTCCATGTGGCTGGCCTACCAGGAGTATGAATGGGACGAAAATGCGGGTGGCTCAGTGTTGATTTCGCCTTACAACACGACTTCCCCCGCTGGACTTATCGGGGATTTCAATACGGACTTCCAGCAGCTGGTACCCAACCCCCAGTTGGGATACACAACACCAAACCCGGGTGCCGACGACCCCTGGGAAGTTAATCTTAATGATGCGGGCTACCACGAGACTGAAGGTGACAGACTGACCGTCCACGTTACGTATGACTGGGAAGCGTGGCAGCTGAAGTACATCTACGGCTACAACGATTATGAGTTTAACTGGCTGCAGGATTTCGATCGCACGGCGCGAACGGACATCCGATATCTGACGGACATTAAGCAGTACGAAGACTACAACCAGCATGAACTGCAGCTGGTCTCCAACCTGGGTGGTAAGGTTGAGTTCATCTTCGGCCTGTTCAACTGGCAGAGCGAAAACTGGCAACCCTTCGATCTGCGTTCACCTACCAACCCGGTTCTGCAGACACCGGTCTGGGTTGATGCCAGCTTCGCGGTTTGCGGCTGCATCATCGATGCGCCACCTAACCCGGATGGGATTTACTACTATCAGCTGGGCGACCTTGAAACGGACTCGAGTGCTGCATATGCGCAGATGGACTATTGGTTCAATGACCAATGGCACATGGCACTTGGCGTTCGTTATTCGGATGATGAGAAGGAAGGTTACGAAGAACAGCGCATCATCTTTGATGGTCAGGGCGTCTACTCCTTTATCTTCAACAATGTCCTGCCGCTGCAGTGGTTGAATGTGAATACGCCGACACCAGGGCCGCAGGCTCGAATTGCCTGGGACCTGCTCAATGGCACCGCCAGCGCAAGCCATGAAGATGACTGGTCGTCGACCGACTGGTCTTTTGGTCTGGACTATCGCCCAGACGACAACACCATGTACTACACCAAGATCTCCACGGGCTACAAGGCAGGTGGCTTCCGCCTGGGTGCACTGCAGCCAAACCCAACCGTTGGCGAGGAATCGATACTCGCTTATGAGTTCGGCTTCAAAAAAGCCTGGGACAGCATGGAGTTGAATACCGCTGTGTATTTCTACGACTACGAAGATATGCAGGTACCGGTGGACGCCATTCTCAATGGTGTTAACAACACGGTTTTCCTGAACGCTGAAGAGGCTACCCAGTGGGGTGTCGAGATGGATATGCGCTGGGCGGCAACCGAGCGCCTCACTGTCTATTCTACCTATTCGTATATGGATACAGAGATCGATTCCATGGGCGTACCGGTGATAGACACGACTGATCCGGCGCCGGTGCCAAGCGATCTTTCTGGTAACGAGCTGATCAAGTCTCCTGAGCACAAGTTCACCGTTAACCTGGACTATCGGTGGGAAGCCCTGGGTGGCGAGATGATCTTTGTCACTTCATATGTTTACACGGATGAGCAATTCTCGACGATCTTCAATAACGACAATACGATGGTGCCGGATTCTGAACGAACCGATTTCCGCCTGACCTATCGTGCCAATGAGCGAGACCTCAGGATAAGCGCCTACGTACGTAATGCGTTCGATGAAGAGATTATCGAAAGTCTGGAGCGCAGAAGCTGGTACTTCAACCAGCAGTTGACGGCTTCCATCCAGGCGCCGCGAACCTACGGTATCGAGGTTCAGTTTGGAATCGGCAGCAGGTAGCTGACTCTCCAATTCAACCCGGCGCAGGATTCGTCCATCGCATAAGTACGGTATTGAATTGGGCTATCAGCTTTTGGTCCCCCGAGGGATTCCGGTGTGGCTTTGCCGGGATCCTTCAACTTCTTTCCTCTCTTTATTTGTGAGCTGAGTATATGTATCGGTCAAAGAACCTGTTCCTGTTTTCTTTCATTTGTATCCTGTTGGGTACGACAAGCACAGCTACGGCATCATCAGCAGCTTGTCAAAATCTCTATCAGCTGTCTGACCTGAATCGTGCGGTAGAGCCTGGCGTTATTGTACCGGCTTCCGGTGATATCCCGGCTCACTGCCAGGTGCGCGGCGTCATTGACGGGTCGATTCGCTTCGAGGTCTCTATGCCTCTCTCGGGATGGAAAGGCCGAATGATGTTCCTGGCCCATGGCGGAAACTCAGGAAGGATCGGTGACACCAAGGGCCTGATGAAAGATGGCTTCGCTGGTGCTACCACAAATTCCGGCCATGACTACGGGCCTGACTCGTCTGAGTTCATTAAAGACCATAACGCCCTCATCAATTTTGGCTTTCGCGCGGTTCATCTCTCTACGGTGACAGCTAAGGATGTCATCGCAGCATTCTATGGTCAGTCTGTCTCGCACTCTTATATCCAGGGGTGCTCGGGTGGTGGGCGCAGTGCGCTTATGGAAGCACTCCGTTACCCCGATGACTACGATGGTGTGATTGCGGGCGCGCCAGCCCTGGGTTGGGTTAACTCCATCGTTCCCTGGGGTATTGCGGTGTCACGCTTGCAGAAAGAAAACCCGCTGACGCTTGAGTCGCTATCGATTCTTGCACAGAACTCAGCACAGCGATGTGACTCACTCGATGGACTTGATGATGGGGTGATCAGCAATCCGCAGGCCTGCACGTTGGACGTACTGGAACTGGATGCACTGACATGTCGCGATGATGAAGCGCAGGGGTGTCTCACCGCAGGTCAGGTTGAAACCGCCAGTTTCATCTACGCGGGAATGAAGAATGAAGCGGGAGAGGTTGTCTACAACGGCATCATGCCCGGGAATGAAGATCAGGGAGACTGGATGCTCTGGATCACCGGTGGTCCAGGTATCCCTCTGACCGCCTACGAGGGCATGAGTGTGATGGCCAGTAATCTCAGTCACGAGGATCCTGCTTTTGTTCTTGAAGACTTTGATCCCATTCATGATCAGGCCGCACTGGCCCGGCACGCTGCGCCAGTGGAGCTCCCGACACCAGACTTTTCACGATTTGCAGAAAACGGGGCCAGGTTAATCATCTATCACGGCTGGCAGGATGTGCCTTTGCGCTCCCGCGACACTGTCGATTTCATCGCCGAAGCTGCTGAGTTATCCGGCGGGCAGGGCGTCATGGAAGAATTCAGCCGAACATATATGGTGCCCAACATGTTGCATTGTGCCGGGGGCACTGGTGGTTGGGTGGCAGATTATGTGACGCCGATGGTTGATTGGGTGGAGAACGGCAACGCGCCCGATTCCATTGTTGGTACTAACCCTGGCATCAGCCATTGGTTTGAAGCAGTACAAATCCTGTCGACCGAAGGAGTTAACTGGCATGAGCACGCGCTCGAAGCCGGCAAGGCTAAAGGTCCATCAACCTGGTCAACTCGGTTGTTATGTCCCTATCCGCAGGTTGCTGTGTATAAGGGTTCGGGTGATCTCAACAAGGCTTCCAACTTCAGTTGTTCACTGCGCGACTGAACGGGAGTAATCCATGGCGGTCATTTCTTTATCTCGTATCCTCGGCTTCTGGGCAGACCAGAAACCGGACGACACGGCCATTGTTCACGATGACGATTCCATTACCTGGATCGAGCTTGAACGCAAAACCAATCAACTCGCACGCGCTTACGCTGAACGGGGTGTCGGTCAGGATGACTTTGTCACGATTGCGCTCCCCAATGGTATTGAGTTTATGGCTGCTTGTTTTGCAACTTGGAAACTGGGTGCAACGCCACAACCGGTATCTTCATCCTTGCCCCGGTTGGAACGTAACGCCATTGTCTCACTTGCCAAACCAGCGTTAGTGGTAGGAACAGAGGAAGTCGATGGTGATTTGAGTGTGGTGCCTGCAGGTTTTTCTGCGGAGGGGTTCTCGTCCGATGAGATGCCGGAACGCACGGCAAGCAACCTGAAGGCAGTTACGTCGGGTGGGAGTACCGGTCGGCCAAAATTGATTGTCACCCCGGTGCCTGCGGTTTGTGATACCGAGACACCTAACCTCATCATCCCCTATGAATCGACAGTACTGGTGCCAGGGCCGCTCTATCATAATGGGCCGTTTATGTGGGCAGGTTCATCGCTCTGCCAGGGTAACCGGACAATACTGGTCACTCGATTTGATGCTGAACAGTCGTTGCGGCTGATTGAGCAATACCAGGTGTCATGTATGTATATGGTGCCGACGATGATGCAGCGCATCTGGAACCTGCCGGAACCCACGCGTCTCAAATACGATCTGTCATCGCTGAAGGCATTCATGCATATGGCGGCGCCGTGTCCCCCGTGGCTCAAGGAGGCGTTTATTAACTGGCTGGGGCCTGATGTTGTCTGGGAGCTTTATGGTGGCACGGAAGGTCAGGGCTTCACGATCATTACCGGGCAAGAGTGGCTTGCCCATCGTGGTTCGGTTGGTCGTGCTGTGGAAGGATTCTGTGAGATCGCGATCTTTGATGAGAAGGGCAGTGCGCTGCCGCCGGGAGAGATTGGTGAGATTTTCATGCGTCCTGTGTCGGGTGCTGGCAGCACCTATAAGTACATCGGTGCCGAAACCAATATCATTGAAGATGGCTGGGACAGCATCGGTGACATGGGGTACCTGGATGAAGACGGGTACCTTTACCTCGCTGACAGACGGACTGACCTGATTCTCTGCGGTGGCGCCAACATCTATCCCGCAGAAGTCGAAGCGGCCATCGATGCTTTCCCTGGCGTTCGATCGTCGGCGGTGATCGGGTTACCCCATGACGATCTAGGCAGTTATGTTCACGCAATTGTTGACGTAGACGCTGCCGAAGTTTCAGAAAGCCAACTTATGGAATTTCTAGGCGAAAGGTTGGTGAGGTACAAACTGCCTCGCTCGATTGAATTCGTGGGAGATTCGCTGCGTGATGATGCTGGGAAGTTACGACGGAAGTTGCTGAGAGAGCAGCGTCTAGATAAACGGTAAGCTCGCGAATGGTCCCACGTTTTGACTCAAGACGGAGCAAAATTCGCCTGGTCTACAGCCGTCACGCCGTCAGGTTTTTATAAGAGGTAAGACTCCCTGTAGATTGCCAGCTTAACTGGAAAATCTTGGAGACTGGCTAGCGGCAGACTGAACCATCGCCATCACAAGCCAGGTGCTTACCGAAGAGATAGGTAGCATTTCACGTTGGGATTACATGTAGTCACGCGACCAGCTTGATCACATCAGCCTTTCGGAAGCGGTACTTGTTACCTTCCTTGGTGAACTTGATTTGTTTTGCGCGGATTTTCCTCCGGATAGTAGATTCGGATACCCCCAGAAACTCACAAACTTCCTGTAGCGTCATCAGATCAGTGCTGGAAAAGAGTTTCATTGAGTCAGTGATGTCGATGCCGATGACATGACCTTTTTTATCGTAGCGAACGATGATCCCATCCTCATAAACAGATCTCTCTTCAATCTCATCCGTAAAGTCTATGGACAAGTAGTCGATCGCTGTGTCGTGATGCACTTTCATTTCCGAACCTCAAAGTTAACCATGACAGTGATAATCTCGAATTCACTGTTTCTCTCCACAGCAACAACGGCTACGGAGTTGTCCTTCCTGTTTCCCAGCTTTTTGTGAAGGATTATCTTGTCCATGGATTGTCTGATTACGCCATCCGGCTGGGTCAGTATGCTCTCAACGTCTGATGTCGATATTTTTCGCTCAGTCATCCTGTCTACGGCGTGTGGAGCATATCGAATCTGCATCTGACAAGTTTAGGAGCCAGCCAAAAAGTAGTCAAATTCTGGTCATTAACTAGTCACAAGTTTAGGTTCCATCCAGCAGCACAAATGAGCAGCGGGCGTGGAGATTCGTTGGACGAATGGAGCCGTGTGTGAGTGAATATTAGGCAATGACCACCACCTACCGCATCGGCTTACCCGCCTGGGCCTTCCCAGGTTGGCAGGGACGTTACTTCGACAGCCAGAATCGACTGCGCCAGTACGCGAGCGTCTTCAATTCAGTCGAAGGCAACACCACCTTCTATGCCACGCCGTCTGCGGTAACTGTATTGGACTGGCGTGCCCAGGTGCAGGATCTGGATTTTCGATTCTGCTTTAAGTTACCGAGAGAGGTGACACACCAGGCAGGTGGCAAAAAGGTGTTGGCGAGTTTCCTTAAAGCCCTCGCGCCGCTTGAATCACATCTGGGGCCCTTTCAGGTACAGCTTCCTGCTGTTGTTGGTCCAGAACATATTGGGTGGATTCGTGGTTTGTTGTCTTCGCTGCCTGAAGAGATCGGGTATGCGCTGGAAGTCAGACACCCAGACTTTTATGAGCGGGCAGGGGAATTCAATCGTTATTTTGGTGACCTGAACTGTCTGCGTACGATCATGGATGCACGGCCTATCCACCTGGAAGATCCAACACATCCTGAAGTTCGCGCCGCTCGCCATGAGAAACCGGATCTACCAATCTATGTTGAGCCAGGCCCGGACGGTGCAATGGTTCGGTTGGTGCTCCACCCTGATGACAATCTCAACGCGGCTTATTACCACACCTGGGCTGAGGCGACTTCAAAGTGGCTTGCTGAGGGTCAAACCGTCTACATGATGATCCATTGCCCGAACAACCTGCACTGCCCGCAGCAGGCAATTCATTTCCAGGCGCACCTGCGTGAGCTGTGTGATGGTGTCGATTCGCTACCAGACTGGCCGGTGTCACAGGCTTCGATGTTCTGATGCCTAGGCAGCCAGGTAACGGGTCAACCTTTCTGCTTCTTCCTCACCGTCCTTCCAATTGTCGGCAATGATTCCATCAGGCCGGACCAGTACCAGCTGGTTGTCTCCGTAAATCATACTTTCGTCTGATGTTTCGAGAGTGTGCAACTTGATAGGCAAGTCCGCGGTGTTGATCGCGGCAGACCATCTCGTTGCGTCAACGTCCTTGCCGGTAACCAGGACATAGTCAGTGCCATATACATCCAGGATGGATTCGTTGTTGGCTTCATCCAGCCAGATATGTGGTGCACGCCTGCCGTTTCGGACACAGGGCACAAAGTCAGTTACCTCATTGTCGATGGCAGGTGGCGCGTCAGTGTTTTCAACGATCAGTCTTGACGCCGTTTCGTGGCCAAGAATGATGCCGTCGTAAACGGCGTACATACGCGAATTGTAGATGCCTTCTGAATGATCCTCGCCCGCGTAAATCGCCCTGATCATAGTGCCCACGCCGCGAGTTGTGTGCAGGCCATGTTCGATTCGCTTCATGGCAATGGGCCTCATCTCTTCTTCATACGTCTCGAGAATGTCTGCTGGTGCGTGGCCTTTGATTACGTGTGCAAGCTTCCAGGTGAGGTTGCGAATACCAAAGAAACCAATGTTGTTGCCCATGCCGCCTGTCGGTACAGATATGTGTGCTGCATCACCGGCAAGAAAAACCCTCCCCTCAGAGAACCTGGTGACACAGCCTGGTGTTCCCTGCCAGGTGCCAATGCTCTTGAAGTCCAGTTCGACATCGGTGGTGCCAACCGCAAGATGGATACGGGCAATGATCTCATTCATGCTGAGATCTTCGGGTTGTGGTTTGAAAATCTGTATGCGCCACCGCCTTATGCCGTTAAGCGGTTGCAGGGTTGAAACGCCGCCCGGTGTAACGCAGTGGAGCAGGCCTGCCTTTCTTTCGCCAACCTGTTCACTCAGGTCGGCATCGAACAGTACGTCCTGTGAGTACATGGCGATAGGGTCGGTTTTCAGTTCGCTGCCTATCAGCGAGCGAGTGTAGCTGTGGGGGCCATCAGCCCCGATCAGGTATTCCGCGCGAACTTCAATTTGCTCGCCGGATTCGGTGTTGCGGATATCAAGTGTCACGCCTGCATCCTCCTGGCGAATGTTGCTGGCCTCGGTGTTAAACCGGCAATCGATGTTGGATTGTTTTCTGACGGCTTTGAGCAATTCGGCTTCGACATAATCCTGGCAGGTCATAATTGGCAGGCAGGGGCTGGTTGACCTTGGAATCGTGTGGAAGGTTGGGCTCGGAATGGCGGCGTATTCCTCTTCGGTAAGGGATTTAAGCCAGCGGTTGCATTCAGTCCAATCTGGCCCGAGGCCCGTTTGTTCAACTTCCTTTTCAATACCAAACATACGCATGAGTTCCATGGTGTTGGTATCAACAAACCTTGATCGTGGGTGGGTGTTCAGCTCGCTTCGCTTTTCCAGTAACAGCGTTTGTATGCCCATCTTTGATAGCAGCAGTGCACCCGCCAGACCTATGGGACCGCAACCAACAATGCAAACGGGGGTGTTAATCATCGTGTCTTCCTTTTCCGCTCGCCCGACAGGTATTACGTGTCGCGCAGCGGGGTTGAATTGTCTCAGGAGTTTATGTAACGTTGTTATTGTAACAATGTTAATTATATGGTCAAGACATGGCACGCCCGCAACTTACCAGTGTTGAAATAGATGATTTCAGGGAACAGGCCTGCGTCGCCGCGCTGGATATCGTCACCGAGTCAGGCGTTGAGAGCCTGACCTTCAGGGAGTTGGGTAAACGTCTCGGGTGCAGTTACGTTAAACCCCATCGGTACTTCGGCGACAAAGACCGATTGATCGATGCGATTCGCGCACTGGCCTTTGACAGGCTTGGTGCCTACATCAGCGGTGATGACCCCGCGTCGGTAGATATTCCTGTTTACCAGAGGTATTTGAGTTTTGCTGCGACCCAGGGTGCGGCCTTTGAAATCCTGTTTGGCTTCCGGCAGGCATATGTGTCAGCCGAGACCAAGGCTGCTGAAGATCGTGCCTGGAAAATCTGTACCAGGCCTTTCTACGAAGCCGTCGAACGAGGTGATATGTCAGGTGATCCCGAAAAACTGGCCCATGTCGCCTGGGTTGGGATGCACGGTATCAGCGCACTGACGCTTTCCGGCCAGCTAACCCATGGCATGGACGAGCAGCAGATCCTGCTCGAACTGCAGGCCATGCTCTTTAACACCAATCAGTAAGTTTAGATGAGAGAAATATGATTACGCTCTATCAATTCGCGACGTCGCCGTTTACAGAAAAGGTGCGACGAGCGCTTCACTACAAGGGACTGGGCTTTGACGTGAATGAAGTCGTTCGAGCCCGGGTTCCGGAAGGCGATTACAAAGATGTCAGTCCGACAGGGAAGTTTCCCGCCATCACCGACGGTGAAACATCCATCTGGGATTCAACTGACATCATCTACCATCTCGATAAGCACCACGCAGGGGCATCGCTGATTCCGGAAGACACACGTGATGCAGCGTTAGCACACGCCATTGAAGAATGGGCTGACGAAAGCCTTTATTTCTACGAGATGACCATGCGTCTGACCTGGGAAAATAACCTGGATGCTGCGCTTGATGAATTTGCGGCAACCATGCCCGGCGTACCGAAAGACCAACTCCGCGAGCTGATCAAGAACGGGGTTACCCAGCTGACCCAGGCACAGGGCGTTGGCCGGAAACCCAAAGAGCAGATCGTGGCGGATGTCGAGCGTCACCTAACAGCGCTGAACAATATGCTTGAGGGGCGAGACTGGCTGGTTGGTGACAACCTGTCTTTTGCTGATCTTGCTGTGATTGGACAACTGAATGCGCTGCTTTATGCCGAAGAGGCGAGAGCGTCGCTTGAAGGAAAGAACAACATTACCGCGTGGATCGACCGGGTCGATGCTGCGGCACCGAAATAGACTGGAGAACGACATGTCGGCATTACCGAACGATACTAATCTGCTTGATAAAAACCTGATCCCATCACTTGGCGGGCCACCCCACCAGCTTTTTGATGCCTGGCGTGAGACAGACGCGGTCCACTGGAACCCGCCCCAGGATAGTTACAACGACCCATCAGGGTTTGGCCAGGTCACCCAGGGTTTCTATGTTCTGACCAAATACCAGGACGTTTACGACGTTTCCCGAAACCAGGCGCTTTTTACGTCTCATGATGGTAGCCCGGTGATCTGGGATATGGAGCCTGAACAATTGGCTATCCAGCAAGCAGGCATCATGGGTATGAAGCCGGAACAACACAGTGCGGTGAAGAGAATTGTCATGCCGCCGTTTGGCCCCAAGGAACTCCTTGAGTTCTACCCGGAGGTAGACAGGGTAGCGACCGAGATTGTCGATAGCGTTGCCGATAAGGGCTCCTGCGAATTTGTGTTTGACGTTGCCTCACGCCTGCCGGTGTATACCTTCTGCAAGCTGATGGGCATACCTGATGAGATGCGTGAACAGGTGTTCACGCTGGGCAACAGGACGGCTGATATCGAGAGGGAAGATCGTGATGAAGAAGAAGTTCCCGCCCAGTTTCAACTGTTTGCGCTGGCACAGGAGCTTGCGGAACAGAAGCGACAGAACCCGGATAACTCGATCTTCAGTCGGTTGGTAAATGGTGAAGTTGATGGTCAGAAACTGGATGAAATGAACCTCAACATGTTCTTTGTCACACTCGCTATTGCGGGGCATGAGACAACTCGGGGTACTGGTGCACACTTCATACGACTCATGAACGAATACCCGGATCAGTATGAATTACTGAAAAGTGATATCGACAAGTACCTGCCGAATGCGATTGAAGAAGTGCTCCGGTTCTCACCGCCTGTTATCAAGTTCCGTCGCACCGTGACGGAAGAAACCGAACTGGGCGGTAAGAAGCTGGCAAAGGGCGATAAGATCTATCTCTCTTACCCGGCCGCGAATCGCGATCCATCTGTGTTCGAAGATCCGCACAAATTTGATTTCACGCGGGAAAACGCCAACAAGCATCTGTCTTTCGGTACAGGCCCTCACGTTTGTCTTGGTGCGCGACTTGCCAGGTACCAGCTGCAGGCGTTGCTGAAGCAGATCATTACCCGGATTCCGGATATTCACCCGACAGGTGAGATGAATATCCTCAAGAGCATCTGGTTCCATGCGGTGATAGACATGCCAGTGGCCTTCACGCCGGAGAAAAGCTAGAACTGGTTTAAGAAGGCGCTCGCTATTTCACTGGCACGACCAGCTCAATGATCTGTTCGATGAGCTGGTCGAGCTCTTCTTCAGATTCAAAGTCGTGGTGCAATAGAGGGTCGGTCAACATCAATGCTGCACCCGTCGGTACGGCGTTGGTAAACACGGTAAGCACGTTAAGCGGCACGTTCTGGAGTCGACCTTCTTTCTGTGTTTCCTGAACTGCGTCCTTGACCGTTTGGGAAAACTGATCGATAGCTTCCTTCAGCTCACTACCGGCATAGCGGTTTACATCCGGGTGATACAGCGTCCGATAGAGTGACCGGTTAGCAAAAGCCCAGCGGAGGTAGCCCTGGCCCATTGCGTTGAGTCGAACATGTGCATTGCTGCTGCCTGTAGCATCAGCCGCCGCGAGCGTTGCATCTCTCACGCTGAGCCAGCCTGATGTGGCGAGGGCAGAGAGCAGGGCCGCCTTGTTTTTGAAGTGTCTGTTTGGCGCACCGTGTGAAACGCCAAGGTCCCGTGCGATACCTCGCAGCGTCAGGGCTTCAATTCCTTCTTCGTCAATAATTTCTGCCGCGCGCTCAAGTATCGAGGCCGCAAGATTGCCGTGGTGATAGCTTTTTGTCTGGGTCACAGCTGTAGCCTGGACGCTCATGAGTTTCACTACCTCTGAATTCATGTTGACAACGTCTACATATTACGATGTAATCGCCAAGTAGGCAATGTCTACATTGACGAATTAATCAAAAGTTCGGGAGGTGAGGTGGAAACGCTCATAAAAATCCTTCTTTCGCCGATGGCGTTTGCTATCGGGTTTCTTCTGCCTTTATTGGCACAAACGATGATCGCAACTGAGTTCATGACCAACGTCTGGCAGGCTTATGCTGTCAGTGCAGTGATAGCGATTGCATTGGGTTTGATGGCGCAGCTGCGAGGGAGCTGGATATGGGTCAAGTAGCTCAAATCGACGCGCTTTATGAAAATATAGACGACGTCAGTGGCGAACAGCTCGACGTACTCGAACGAAAGATAGCCTCCAAGTACATGGGCATTGTTCCGTGGGGTGCAGTGGCCTGGGGTATCGGCAACTGCCTCGTCTTCATCTCTCTCTTTCCGCTGGTGTTGCTCGACATCATGCCGCTCTGGATGGCGTTCCCGATCGCCACGTTGAACGTGGCCCTGTCTTACCTGCCATCTCACGAAGCGCAGCACAACATCATCGCGGGCAAGGGCAGACCATTACGCTGGCTTAATGAACTCGTTGGGCACGTGTCGACGATCCCGCTGGTGTATCCGTATCGAGTGCTCCGTGCAACGCATATGGAGCATCACAAGCACACCAATCATCCGGAGAAAGATTGCGATATTGATACGCACGCGAAAAACAATCTCGATTTCATTCGTATGATGATCTTGAACCGACAACCGGCGTCTGAACGAAGCGGCAGGTACAGCAAAGTCCTGGAAGCGACAGGTCAGGGCCACCTGATTATGGATGCGATCATTATGCAGCTGGCGTACGTGGCTGTGTTGTTTGCCATGGCCTGGACAGGCCACGCGATAGAGGCTTTCTTCCTTTGGTGGCTGCCGAAGTTCCTTGCGGAATTTCATTTGATTTACTACCTGGCGTGGAGTCCACATCATCCCGGTGAAGAGCAGGGCCGCTATCGCGATACCCGTGCCTTCAAGAGCCGCTTTGGCAATGTGTTCTCTGCAGGCATGCAGTATCACATCATTCATCACCTGTACCCGAAGATACCGCTGAGCCTGACACCTGCGGCCTATCGGGAATTGAGACCTATACTTGAGAAACGGGGCTGTGATCTGGGAGGATTGCAGCACTAACCAATTGCAACACTAAGAATAAGCGATAATCTGGCGATAAGATCTGGAGGGGAATATGAAGCACGAGGTACAAGTTGAAATTCTAAGTGAGCTGATGTCTCAGCTCGATGAGAATCGTAATGTCGATGCTGGCGTACAGTACAGGATGCCAACCACGTCCTATGTGTGTCCTGAGCAGGCGCAGCTGGAACGAAAAGAGTTTTTCCAGAACCATCCACAGCTGATCGGTCTCTCGGGCGATCTGCCTGAGCCCGGCACGTTCCTCACCATGGATGATTTTGGTACGCCGATCCTGGCAACCCGGGATAAGAATGGTGAGTTTCATGCTTTCCTGAATGCCTGCCGGCATCGTTCGGTCAGAGTGACCGACCAGGAGCGCGGCAAAAAGAACGTATTCATGTGCCCGTTCCATCACTGGAGCTACGCCAACACTGGCGATCTTGTCTCCATTCCGAATGAAGATCATTTTGGCAATATCGATAAGTCCTGCTTCGGTTTGCTGGAACTGCCTGCGGTTGAGCGCCACGGCATGTTGTGGGTACATCCCCAGGTTGATGGTGAACTTGATGTACGAGAATTACTTGGTGCCGAGCTTGATGATGAACTGGGTTCCTTCTGTATGGATCAGCACCAGTACCTGGGCAACAAAACCATCGATATGAACCTGAACTGGAAGCTCGCCAACGATACGTTTGGCGAAACTTATCACTTCGGCAAGTTGCATAAGGACACCCTCGGCCGACTCTACATCGGCAACAACCAGCACTTTGAGGAGTTTGGCCGACATCACCGTTTTGTGACGGCCAATCATGGCATTCACGCACTGCGTGAGTTACCAGAGGCAGACTGGCAGATAGACCAGGCGACCTTTGTCATGTATCACCTGTTCCCCAATGTTCAGCTGTTAACCAGCAGGGGCAGTTCAACGCTTATCCGGATGTATCCGCATGCTGACGGTGCGAATCGATCGGTCACCCAGGTCAGCTTCTATTTTTCTGAAGAGCTCATCGCTGCCACCGATCAAAGCGACGAAGTCGCTGATAGCACCAATGTCTATGACATGGATACTCGAGGCGGGCGTGTTGCAGACCTTGAGGCTAACCTTGAAGTGTTCCACAGCACCATTGAAATGGAAGACTATGTTATGGGTGAGATGCAGCAGAAAGCAGCTGCCAATGGTCAGCTCAAGGAGATCATCTTTGGTCGTAATGAGCCTGCGCTGCATCACTTTCACACCAGCTTTCGGGAAGCGTTGGGGCAACCTCCGCTTGAGGTTCTGCGTTAAGTTCTATTCGTCTAATCCGATAAGCACCAACCCAGGCGCTCGATATTGTTTCGAGCGTCGGTGCTGCATCAATTCTATGCATCCCCGTGTCAGGCCTGAATGGGCGCAAGACTCGCGGTGTATATCAACCTGTCAAATCCTGCAGGTTATCCAGCAACTGCGAGAGTTGATCGTTAAGTGAAGAAACCTCATCTCTGCTAAATCCTGCGAGTAGCTTTTTCTGTTCCGCAAGCGAGACTTTCAGGATCTTGTCGTGAAGTGTGCCGCCCCGTTGCGTCAGCACCCATTCTTTGCGGCGCTCGTCGTTGCCAATGGATGAGACCTTTGCGAGTCCCTGTTTCTCGAGCCTCTTCAGGCACCGGCTGACCGCCGCCTTATCAATTCCAATCGTGCGACTGGCATGAGCGACGCTGCATTCCGGCTCGCGTGCAAGCATGACCAGCATTCGCCAATCCATGACACCCACACCGAACTGCTCCAGGTAGATTTTTGATATGTGGCGGGTGTATCGATTGGCCAGAAAGATCATTTGCACCACCGGCGCGTCGGTGAAACTCAAGGTTTCACTCACAGGTCGCTTGGGACCGGTATCCAAGGGAATCAGGAACATCTCGTCTGAAAGCATGTCTTGTGGCGCTCGCCATTCTTAAAACAGATGCAGGCATCTTAGCTTTTTTGCTTTTCGTGATCATGTGTTGACTTGACAACACGTGGCAGCACATAGTCTCCTTGTTACACAGTAGTTCGTGTCCTTTTTCATCCTGAGAGGCAACGCAATGCAAAACGCACCTACATATGATTTGGATCTGGCAGAGTTCTGGCAGGATCCGTATCCGGAACTCAAGCGGTTAAGGGCTGACTTTCCGATCGCCTATGTACCTCAGCTTGATGCAACCCTGATTACACGGCGTGATGACATCTTCCAGAATGAGAAGCGGGTTGAGGTCTTTTCATCCGATCAACCTGACGGACTGATGCAGCGCCTCATGGGACAGAACATGATGCGCAAGGATGGTAAAGACCACATGGTGGAACGCAAAGCTATCTACCCCAGCGTGAGTCCCAAGACAGTCACTGGGCATTGGCAGGAACGATTCCAGTCCCTGACCAACGAACTACTGGATGATATGTTCCCGCTTGGACAGGCAGATATGGTGAGAGACATCGCGCGACGTATTTCCGGTGAAGTATTAAAAGCCATGACCGGACTCACGAATATCACCTGGGAGGAAATGGACCGTGTCAGCCAGGGCATGATTGATGGCTGTGCGAACTACGTTGGTGACCCTGAGGTGGAGGCAAGATGTCATGATTGCACTTCAGCTATTGATGATTACATCAGTGATTTGATGCCGGTCTACGCTGAAGCACCAGACCATTCCTTGTTGTCTGTTCAGCTTCAGAAGGGGCTACCTGAAGCGGCAGTTCGAGCGAACGTAAAACTGTCGATTTCCGGTGGTCAGAATGAGCTTAGGGACGCGCTGGCAGGATTGGTGTGGGCGCTGTTAACGCACCCGGAACAACTCGATCTTGTCAGGTCAGGGCAGGCTACCTGGAAAGACGCGTTTGATGAGTACTGTCGGTGGATATCCCCGATCGGTATGTCACCCCGGCGTATTGCCAGGCGTGAGGAGGTACATGACGTGATCCTCGAGCCTGGGGACAAAGTGTTTTTCATGTTTGGATCAGGGAACCGCGACGAGCGTCATTTCAGTGATCCCGATGTTTTCAACATTGCACAGGATTCGTCTGCTGCGATGCCATTTGGCGCCGGACCTCACTATTGCGCTGGTGCAGTAGCGTCCAAATGCATGATTGCGGAGGTATTTGTCCCTGAGCTGTTTGACAGGTTTACCGGCTTGAGGCTTACGACGCAGCCTGAGTTCGGCGGCTGGGCATTCCGTGGACCCTTGAGCATGCCCGTTCAATGGGACGTAATTTAGCGTGGTCAGCGCAAGCCAATGCCTGCGCGATGTCCCTATATCAGCAGCTCACCTTTCCAGCGACCCTCTCTATGCACATCTGCGACGCAATCGTAAATCGTCTCCAGTACCTTTGCTGTTGCTGGTGTTCGCGCACGTGAGATCTTTGTGACAACGCACACCTTCCTGAATATCTCTGGTGAGACAATTTTCCGTGCGTGCACTCGCTCGCCAACCAGGTCATAAATCGCCGACCATGGCAGGATGCTGAATCCCAACCCAGCCTGTACAAGTCTCAACATACTGTGCATTTAAGTGGCGCCTTGAACGGCCTGCATTTCAACATTCTCGATCTGTGCGTAGCGATCAATGGTTTTGGACATGGCATCTCTTTTCTGCCGGGGGAGAAAGAGTGGGTAGTCGGACAGCTCCACAAAATTGATTGTGTCAGGTAACCCCGGTTGGTAGCGCTCGACAAAGAAAAGTTCCTCTCGAAGCAACGCTTCAACTGAGTACTCGGGTGTCTCCTCGGTGTCGAAGTCCATAAATATGTCGTCAAGGTCCAGATCGAAGCGTCTTTCAAGGTCACCCGTCAGGCCCTCCCTGATTGCCAGCTCAATCCTCGGGTAGTTCTGTTGCAGCGATTCGTACAACGGGACAGTCAGGACGTGACTGACACTGGCTGGCGACACAATTGACACGGAACCTGCCGGGTCGTCCTCGGCGTCGAGAATACTCTGCTTGGCGTTCGAGACCTGCCTCAGGATGGTCTGTGCCTGGGTTAAGAACTGTATGCCGGTATCGGTCAAGGTCATACCCTTGCGACTTCTTTCGAAGAGGGTTGTGTTCAATTCCTCTTCCAGGGATTTGATGTTCTGGGTAAGCGCAGGCTGGGCTATGTGCAGGTTCTGTGCGGCCGCACTGAGAGAACCGGTTTCTGCGATGACGACGAAATACCTGAGGTGTCTCAGTTCCATTTAAAGTATCAAAAAATATGATGGATAACATAGGTTAACAATATTTTATTTATTGGTCTGCTTCTTCTAGTTTTGCGCTGGGTAGAACCGGTTCCAAAAAGAGCTGGCTACCCAGGGGAAGGGAACAACAGAGAACAATCATGAGAAAAACATCGAGTTTTACGACGTCACTTGCGCTGGCGTTTGCGGTCATTACCCCGCAGGCGTTTGCGCAAACTATTGAAGAAATTGTAGTAACCGCGCAGAAGCGTACTGAAAGCATCCAGGATGTGCCGGTCTCGGTCACCGCCTATACGGGCGAGGACCTTGAAGAGAGAAACATCCAGTCAATCAGCAGCATTGCTGATGTCACACCAAACCTTTTGATCCAGACGGGTGGTACGGGTAACAACCTCAGTAGTGTTTTTATCCGAGGTATCGGCCAGTCCAGCCAGCAGGTTTTCTTTGACCAGGGTGTAGGTACATATGTAGACGGTGTTTATCGTCCTACTGCCCATGGTGGCCTGATAGATCTGCTCAACGTTGAACGAGTAGAGGTGCTTCGTGGTCCGCAGGGAGACCTGTACGGTAAGAATGCCGTGGGTGGTGCGATCAGCATCATTACTAAGCAGCCCGATGTAAATGAGACATTTGGGTCGATTACGGCTGCTGCAGGATCCTATGATCGTAAGGACGCGCGTGCATTTGTGAACCTGCCGTTGAGTGAAGGCAAGTTAGGGCTGCAGTTGTCTGCGGCTGCACGCAACGCGGATGGCTATATCGAAACTGAAGCGATAGAAGGCGATGATGATCTTGGCAGCCAGGAGAACATTGCGCTTCGAGCCGCCCTCAAGTGGCAGATTAATGAGAACGCCTCTTGGACTGTCAGTGTCGATGAGCTGGATATGGAATCCAGTGGTTCGCCAATGAACCATGTTCGAATTCTTGCAACCAGCGCGTTTCACAGACAGCACAACAATGCTGTTGCCGAAGGCCTGCTGGGTAATACACCGGCTATTTCCAGTGCTTTTGTTATCGACGATGAGTTCGAATCCAACATCACTGGTGACCAGCATCGCAACAAGAGTAATGAGCGAACGGTAATCAGCCGACTTGAATACGATATGGGCTGGGCCCAGCTTGTCGCATTGTCTTCCTACAAAAGAATGAAGGCCAATGATGGGTTTGATGCTGATGGTAGCCCCATCGACATCTCAGCTAACAATCGTGACATTGATAACAGGAGCACCAGTCACGAACTGCAGTTGAACGGCCTCGCATTTGATGACCGCCTGAACTACCTCGCGGGTCTCTACTACCTGCAGGATGAGATCGAGTTCAACACGTTTGCTGAAAACAACATCTCAACAGCACAGCTGGTTGGAATTTATCCTGGATATCGAGACAGGTCATCCAGGAACCTGACAGATCAGGAACTGGACAGCTTTGCTGCCTACTTTAACCTCGCATACGACGTGACTGACAAGATGACCATGATTGTTGGTGGTCGCTACATGAGTGAAGAGAAAGACTTCACCGCCGGGCTTACTCGAGGCGCGGTGACTAATCCAACGTCAACGCAAGCATCTGCTGATGAAGACTGGTCGAACTTCTCTCCGAAGTTTCAGGTTCAGTATGACGTTAACGATGACGTCATGGTGTACGCCACTTTTGCGACCGCGTTCAAGTCTGGTGGTATCAACAACCAGGTCAACGCTGGCCCTGCCGGCACATTCCTCGTGCCCTTCGAAGAAGAAGAGGTTGAATCGATTGAACTTGGTCTGAAAGGCACCTGGCTTGATGGCACGCTGCAAACCAACATTGCGTTGTTCTCAATGGACTACACTGACCTGCAGGTTTCGATTCTTGATTTCAACGTGATTACCGGGACGCAGATTCGAACGATTGCGAACTCAGGTAGTGCCGATATTCAAGGTTGGGAATTTGAAGGTATCTGGGCACCAACAGAGAACTTCTCACTTCTGCTGAGTGGTGCATACCTCGATGCAACCTACGGTGAAGATGTACTTCAGGACCCTGCTGACCCAAGCAGCATTCTCTTTGTTGATGGTGATCCGCTTGCGTTCGCACCTGAGTATTCCTACGCGTTATCAGCAGTCTATGAAGTCCCGATGGGTGAGGGTGCAACACTCCGATTCCGAGGTGATTACTCTTGGCGTGACCAGGTGTACTTTGAGCCGGAAGGTCTGCTTGTCGATCGGGAAGCTGAAAGTGAAGACGACTATGGTCTCCTGAACGTTTCTGTTACCTATGATTCGGGCAATGACTGGTACATCTCTGCTTATGGTACGAACGTAACGGACGAGACCTATAAGACCGGTACTTTCATTCAGACTCGGGCCGTTGGCGTTGAATGGCACTGATGGGTCGTCCCGCTGAGTACGGTCTTAAGTTAGGCTACGACTTCTAGTCGACGAATAACGCTTAAACGATGTCTCTTGATCACTCCCGTTCTTTCGAGAACGGGAGTATTTTCCTCATCACTATTGCGCTGGCATGGCTTGCAATGGCACCGCTGGTGGTTTCTGCTGAACCACTTCCCGTGTCTCATCCCAGGCCTGATGACAGCTGGTATCTGGACCCCGGTAAGGCTCGCTGGTCATTTCAGAACCTCGACCAGATCATTCCTGTTGCCGCAGTCAGCAGGGGTGACAGTCAAACGGTTCCAATGCTCTATGCGGGTCACCAGATACTCGATGACCTTTACACAAGTCCTGAGGGTGTAGAGAGCCCACTTGGCTCCATCCTGGACGCCCTCGAGGTTGATGGCTTTATTGCGTTGAAGAACGGCGTTGTTGTGGGCGAGGCCTACTTCAACGATATGCAGCCTCAGACGCAGCACCTGGTCTTTTCGGTAACCAAATCCCTGGTTGGTGTGCTGATCGGGACAATGGTTGATGACAACCTGATTGATCCTGAAAGGGCTGTCACCAGGTATTTGCCCGAACTTAAAGGCACCGGCTTTGAAGGGGCAACTGTCCAGGACCTCCTTGATATGGTTGCGGCGACTGAGTGGAACAAGGTTCGTTCAGACCCGACATCTCTTGTTAACGTCAATGCAATGGCGGGTGGCTTTATTGCCCATCCTGAAGAATTCGAATTTGATACGACAATTGGATTTCCTGGGGTCGCTCGGTAAGCAGGGTGAACATGGTAGCCAACACGTATACAACGCCTCGCACACTGAGGCCCTTGCATGGATTGTTACCCGAGTTGCAGGTAAACCCTGGCACGAAGTGCTGTCGGATCGCATCTGGACGAAGATTGGTGCTGAGCAGGATGCGACAGTTGCAGTTGATGACCTGGGCAACGGCTTTGCCACGGCCGGGTTGAACGTGACGCTGCGGGACCTGGCACGTTTTGGTTTGATGTTGCAGCGGGAGGGTAACGTACGAGGCAATCAGGTCGTTTCACCTGGCTGGATAGAAACGACCTGGCGAGGTGATGATGAGGTTCGCGCCGCATGGCTGCAGAGTACCGAGAAGAAGCGAAAGCCGTTCACCCAGTTTTACAAAAACCAGTTTCGCGTACTTGATGGCGACAAAGGAGAGTTCTATGCGAGCGGCCACCAGGGCCAGAAACTCTACATAGATGTATCGAGGGAACTGGTTGTAGTGCTCTTTTCGACGCAACGGGAACGAGAGCAACTCGATTTTCACATTCCACTCATTCGGCAGATTTCAGACAGACTGGATAGCGACGCCAGGCTGGACCCGATAATCGAGGCAGGTGATATTCCGTCCCCCTACATGAAGGGTGTGCCTGTCCCGGATGCCAGTGTGATCAATGCAGATGTCACGTGGCTGCGCGATCCCGATAAGGCTCTCTGGACACATCAAAATGTGCCATTGGTTAGAAATGTCGATGTGATCAGTAGAGGCACTGGCGAGCCAGCGTCTATTCCATACTCACCTCAGAGTTTCTCGTCTGAAAAGTTTCTTGATCAGTCCAGCCAACGCTTACCACTGATCGACATACTCAAGAGCCTGTCGATTAACGGCGCAATCATGATTAAGGGCGGGCAAATCATCAGTGAGGTCTACCTGAATGGGTTTCGGCCAGAGAAACGACACCTGATGAATTCGGCGACCAAATCTTTTCTTGGCATGTTGGTTGGGGTCCTCGCAGAAGAGGGTCTGCTGCGGCTTGATGAACCATTTGGTGAGACCTTTCCTGAATTGGCTGGTGCGGGTGTAGCAGACGGTACGCTGAATGACGCCCTGGACATGCTGCTTGGTATGGATTGGCCCATGAGCTGGGATCCGGAGTCCTATCGCCTGAGAACCTTTATGGCCGGCGGTTTTGTGGAGCAGACTGAGCGTTTTCCTTATAGGAATACGCTTGACCTGATTGCTGGTGCCGGCAAAGAAATGGCCCATGGCGAAGTTTATGCCTACGAGTCCGTCAATACGGAGATGCTGGGCTGGACCATCTCGAAAGCGACAGGTCAGAACTGGCAGCAGGTGCTGGGGGATCGAATCTGGTCGAGGCTTGGTGCTGAGCGCGATGCATTTGTCATTGTAGACAAAGGCGGTCATGGATTTTCAACAGCAGGCATGAGTGCATCGCTGCGCGACCTCGCTCGTTTTGGTCTGATGATACAAAACAACGGTTACTACAACAGCCAGCAGATCGTGCCGGCCAATTGGATCAAAAGCACTATCGCCGGTAGTGAGCAACTTCGTGAGGCGATGCAGTCCGAAAAAGAAACCTCTTCCTACGGTCCGGACATTTTTTACAACAACCAGTTTCGAGTACTCAACAGCGAGCAGGGTGAGCTGTTTGCCTCTGGCGGTATAGGACAGAAGATCTACATTGACCAGAAACATGATTTTGTCGGCGTGTTTTTCGCTGCCAACTTTGAGCGTGCAGAAACTGTATTCCAGATTTTCCTGATGCGACAAATACGCGACCGTGCCACAGCGATGCAGTCAGATGGCTAGTCGCCTGGTGAGTTCCCCCACCGCTGATGAAGAGGCTGTCTGCAGTATCAAAACTGCAGGCAGCTTCTTTGTCGGTGGACATTGAAGTATCCCAATATGCTGACCCGAAAAGAATTCCTGCGTTTGTTTAGTGCCGCTGTGGCGTCAACCGGAGTTGGTTTGCCACGGCTAACTGCTGCATCGAAGGCGGCCCGCGATGGATGGTATCAGGGTGATGTTGCACACATTCTTCCTACGGCAAACCATCACCAGTTCCTGATCAAAACATCTTTCCGAGCACCGCTGGCAAAGACGCCACAATTGCTTGTCAACGGTGTTGCCAAACAAGGAGTGCAGACCGATACCAGATCAAGGTTTTTCAGGTTCAGTGTTGCTGGTTTGTCGCCTGATACCGAATACGAACTGCAGTTCATGCAAGGCAGTACCGCGCTTTGTGATCCCTGGAAGCTGAAAACGTTTCCTGCACCTGATGCTCGCCCAGAGAGACTGAGGATCCTTGCTTATACGTGTGCCGGTGGTGACGAATCCCTGGCGTTGCCAGATGGTGAGCCTGTTTTTCAGTCACTTCATACTCGCCAGCTGCTGTTGCAACGAGCAATGCAGTTCGAGCCTGATGTGGTCATCGCCAATGGTGATCACATTTACTGGGACGAGCGAACCATGACTCGAAGGAAACCGGAACCCATCATCGCAGCGTGGCGGAGAATTCAGGCCTCCATCGGCATGATGGCGCGGCATGAACCGATCCTTGGAACAAAAAACGAAACAGTACTGAAGCGTGTGGGCGACCGGCAGATAGCAGATTTGTACGGTGTGATGTTCAGATCGAAACCGACATTTTTTGTGACTGACGATCATGATCTTTTTGACAACGATGAAGCGGATGAGGGCCTGAAAACACTGCCGCCGGATGCTCACATGCTTGAAGCAGCGAGAGTCACCCAGTCACTCTACTATCCAGAGTTCCTGCCCGAAGAAAATCGGCCGGATGATCTGCCAGGATCTACTGATGTTGAATCCGAATCCTACGGAACGATCAGGTTCGGTGATCTGTACGAGGGATTGCTCTTCGATACCAAGCGATACGTGAACACGAGCGCTGATTCAGGTCACATGGTGCCGACCGAGGTTGAAGGCTGGCTCCTCGAAAGAACCAAAGCTAACGACAGCATTCATTTGTCCCATGTTCCCTCGACGCCTATTGGCTGGTCAGCGGGTAAATGGGGCGAATGGTATCCCGACCTGTTGCAGCCGGATGGGTCGCTAGGTACCAGGAAGGAAAAGCCGTATTGGCCTCCCGGATGGTTTGCGCAGCACCAGCGACTATTGGCCGGTCTGATAGCTCAGGAGGCGCGTATTCCTTTGATTATGTCTGGTGATCTGCATATGTTCTCTGCTGGACAAATTACCCAGAGCGCTGGTGAGGATTACAGCAATAACCCGGTAAACACAGTTGTTGTTGGTCCGCTCGGAACCGGCGATAGTGCGTACCCATCCGCCGCGCGCGGTGTGCTGCCCCAGTCGCCATCCCAGCTGACTCTGGAAGAACTGCAACCGCCACTTGAGAAAAACGGCTTTACGATCATTGATATGGATCGAGACAGGATTCGTTTTGAAATGTATGCGTGGCGACCACCGGAAGCTCAGGCAGATATTCGCAACATGAAGCCCGTGCGACGTTTCGAAATTGTGAAAGATGAACGTGGATCACGGATGAGAGACCTCAAGTGAGCGCAAGATCGATTGTCGCGGTGCTCGGGCCGGGTATTCTCTATGCCGCGGCAGCGGTTGGTATTTCACACCTGGTACAGGCCACAAGAGCGGGGGCAGGGTTTGGCCTTGGTCTTGTCAGCATTGTGATTATTGCCTGCGTCCTAAAATACCCGGCACTCCGCTTTGGTGGTGATTACGCCGCAATTACCGGTCGGAGTTTGATCAGCAACTATTATGCGCAGGGCAAGGCGGTGTTTGCGCTCTACGCGTTCAGCCAGCTGTTCAGCATGGTTTTTGTTATTGCGGCAATTTCGTTATTCACCGCAGGGCTGGTACAGGCTGCTCTCGGTATTGATGTGCAGCCGCTGATTGGGGTTGTTGTGCTCCTTGTGTTTACTTCGACGTTACTGGTGCTGGGCCATTATCGCGTCCTGGAAGGTGCCACCAAGCTGATCGTTGGCGTCTTTACCTTATTGATTGTCGCAGCAGTCCTCATGGTGATTGATGGTCTGACTGTGTCGGCATCCAGCTTTATGTTGCCTGCGTTGAGCGCCCCGACCGTGTTGTTTATCGTCGCGCTGATCGGGTTTATGCCAACCCCGGCAGATGGCTCAGTGCTGCAATCACTGTGGACGGTTGAGAAAAGTAAACAACAGGCAGAACGGGTGCGCCTTGAGGACGCTCAGCTGGACTTCAACATTGGCTACATCGGGAGCGTCCTGCTCGCGATAGGATTCATCGTGCTCGGCACGGTGTTGATGCATCAACCAGGCGTCGAAGTGGCAAAGGGTAACGCCGGTTTTGCTGGGCAACTGTTCGGATTGTTCACTGCAGCCATCGGAGAGTGGAGTTATCCCTTGATTGCGGTTGCTGCAATCTTTGTGATGTTCTCAACGTTGCTTGCGGTTTTTGATGGAATGACTCGTGTTGTACTTGCGATCTGGGCTGAGTTGCAACCTGTGCCTGACAGCAATTCAAGCGCCAGTAAGTTATACAACATTGCGTTGATTTCTCTCGGTTGCCTCGCGGTGCTGGTGTTATCGACCATGATGAAGTCGTTCGCCACGTTCATGGATATGACATCGATCATCGTGTTTCTTATCAGCCCATTGATTGCGTTTCTCAATCATCGGGCGATCTTCAATACGGACGTTCCTGAAAAAGATCAGCCAGGCAACCTGATTCGAATATGGAGCCTCCTGGGTATCACTAGTCTGCTGCTTCTTGGCTTTATCTATTTTTACTATCGCCTGCTAGGCTAGCTACAACGAGTCCGGAAGCTGACCGTGGTGCCCAATGTCGAACGTTAGGATCATCGTGCTAGGCCTGATGGCCGGTTTCGCGTCCTTTTCGATCGATCTGTTCCAACCGGCCGGTGTATCGCTGGCGGAAACCTTCAACGTGGATGCTGCATCCGTCTCACTGAACGTCAGTCTGTTTCTGATTGGTATTGCGATTGGGCAATTCGTCGGAGGTCCAATTTCTGATTTCCTCGGTCGGCGGCGATTGCTCCTCGTGTCTACGGTGTTCTTCTGTTGCACGAACCTGGCTTTGATGTGGGTCGATGGTTTCGAGGTTTACCTTGGTTTGAGACTTTTGTCTGCCGTCTGTGCAGGTATGGTTTCCGTACTGGTGGATGCGATCATCGCTGATGAAAACGATGCGTCAGGCACGGCACGGCTACTTTCATCGACCACAATTGTGGCTATTGCCGCCAGATTGCTTAGCCCGGTTCTTGGTGCATACCTGGTCGTTCAGTTTGGCTGGCAGGCGCTGCCACTGATCTGTGTTGTTATCGCGATGGGTTGCGGTGTGTATGCCTGGCGACACATTGCAGAAACCCACCACAATAGACCCGAAGACGCTCACTTCGTCAGGGACACGACACTTCGCTATGGGAAGATTGTCAGTAACCCTCAGACCCGGGCCTACGTTGGCTACGAAGTGTTTTCATCCATCGGACTGTTTTCCATCGTCTCCGATGCCGCGTACACCTATGTAGAAGGATTCGGGCTTAGCACCCTCGAGTTTGGTTACTTTTATTCTTTGTTCAGCCTGGTGTTGATTGTTGCTGCATTTATCAACACTCGCCTTGTTCGCCGAATGGGGGTAGATGACCTCCTGAGAATCAGCATTCCACTTGCGGCCCTGGTTACCTCTGTATTCGCCCTGTGTGTCGCGACATTTGGCCTTTCCGTGGAGGTCTTCAGCATCATGCTGTTTGCCTATGTGTTGCCGATGATGATGACGCGATTGAATGCGTTGGCAGGTGCGCTGAAAACGCTGCCGGAGGATGCGGGCACGGTTTCAGCCGTGTCCAATACCTTGAGTTTTGGAGTTGGCGGTATCGTTGGTTCACAGATTGGGGGGCTGCTGGAATACAGTGACAATGCGCTTGTGTTCCTGTTGTGCGCGAGCGCCATAATGAACCTTGGCCTGTTTGGCTATGTTGAATCGCGAAGACGCGTTGCTGCGACCTAATGAGAACTAATTAGCGTCAGCCTGGTGCTCGGGTGCGGCTGCGAGAAACGCGGGATGTTCTTCCAGTCGCATGGAAATCTCAGACAACCTGGGAAACGGGTTCAAATCACAACCAAAACGTCGTGCGTTGTACATCTGTGGTACGAGGTAGATATCCGCCATCGTGATGGTATCGCCAAACATGTACAAGCCGGCTGAACCAACTTGAGATTCAAGGCTCGTGAATCCTTTTTGTATCCAGCATTTGTACCAGTCACTCACCTGTTGCTCATCGCACGATATCTCGTTTCGCAAGTATTGAAGTACTCTGAGATTGTTTAGTGGATGGATATCGCAAGCGATCGTCTGGCAGGCCGCTCGAACCTTTGCTCTTTCGATAGGGTCTGCAGGAAGCAGTGGTGGTTCAGCAAAACAATCTTCCATATACTCGATAATGGCAGTCGATTGCGTGATGATTTGACCGCCTGTGTCCAAGGCAGGGACCAGCCCCTGTGGATTAACTTCAAGGTAGCCCGGTGCAGTCTGGGCGCTTTTCAGCAGGTTTACCGGTTCCATCTCGTACTCGACGCCCTTCAGGTTCAAGGCAATCCTGACGCGATAGGCTGCGGTTGAACGCCAGTAAGAATAGAGCTTCATGGATCAATCGCTGGCAGAACGGTTCCGCAGCACCCTCCGAAACCGATAGGTACGGCGCCGTCGCGTTCACAACGGGCCTTCATGATGATTGTGTCGCCATCCTCCAGAAAGGTGCGCTGCTCGCCGTTGCTCAATGTGATTGGTTTTTTACCGCCCTCTGTGATTTCGATGAGCGCTGCCTGACTCCCTTCTGTTGAACCGGACATTGTGCCGCTACCAAAGAAGTCCCCGGGCTGAAGATTGCAGCCGTTCATCGTATGGTGGGTCACCATCTGGGCCATGGTCCAGTAAGAATCGGTGAAGTTGCTGTTCGATAGCTTCTCGGCCGGTGTGCTCTCCGCTTTCATATTTTCAGTTTGGATAAATACCTCCAGCTGCATATCAACCGCCCCGGCTTCACTGTTTTTAGCAGAGCTCAGATAGGGCAGTGGTGACGGTCGGTCATCTTGCCTCGAGAAACTCACACGAAAAGGTTCGAGAGCCTCCATCGTGACAATCCATGGAGAAATTGTTGAAGCAAAACTTTTGGCAAGAAAGGGGCCGAGCGGTTGGTACTCCCAGGTTTGGATATCGCGGGCAGACCAGTCGTTCAAGAGGCAGAGTCCGAAGATGTGCTCCTCGGCAGTTTCAATCGAGATGGCCTTGCCAAGATGGTTCCCTTTGCCGATGAAGATTCCCACCTCCAGTTCATAGTCCAGTCGTCTGCACGGTTCTACAACTGGTGTTTTTGAATCGGGCAGCATCAGCTGCCCGCGGGGACGTGGGAAAGCCTGCCCAGTTACATCAATTGAAGAGCTTCGTCCGTGATACCCAATAGGAACCCATTCATAGTTTGGCAAAAGGGGGTTGTCCGGTCTGAACAGTCGACCAATGTTGGTGGCGTGGTGGATCGACGTGTAGAAGTCAGTGTAGTCGCCGATCACTGCAGGCACGGCGTATTCAACTTCGTTCAATGGGATCAGGCATGGCTCCAGCTGCGCGGTATTTTCGTGACCTTCCGCCAACAGCTTGCTCAATTCGGTGCGGATCTTTGACCAGGCATCCTTCCCGGCAGACATGAGTCGGTTAAGGGTGTTGCCGAGACATAAATTGAAGTCAGCTGAAACTAGACCGGTATTGACCAGTGCGGTCAGGTCAAGTGCGTATTCTCCGATTGCAACAGCAGCTCGAAACTCTTCATCGCTGCCTCTTCTGCGCAGTACCGCAAAAGGCAGATTTTGAATAGGGAAGTCAGTACTGCTTGAGTTCGCAGAGGTGACCCAGCTCTTAAGCTCAGGATCATGTGTTTTGTTAATGCTCATGTTCTAGAACCAGGCTGGTACCGAGGCCATTCAGGCCGAGTCTCTCGCCTTGGTTTGTGCTCCTTCATTTTGCTGGCATGCGGAGATTTCATGCTACAAAAGTACAGGTGGCGAGATTCTTCTATTTTTCCAATCTGCACGGCCAAAACAGAATTTTCTTTCTCAAATTCATGATAAATTGAAAGGATCTACTAATCCCAGGGCGAAAGTCCTGGCTGTTATCAACGGTCCAGGTTGGTGATGCGGCCTACAGTTGGTACTGTCCGTATTCGATTGATGTTGGGGACTTGTCTTGCTGTCAGCTTTCAAATGGCTTGGTGTTATCGCCGCTTTGCTCATCCTCCTGGTTATCGGCATCGTCAACTGGCCTGTCACGGCATCCCGGGTGATATACCCCCTGGTCGAAGCCTATGCCATCGACGACTTCATCGGTGTAACCGCTGACGGCACCATTGAGCAGAACCTCTTTTCCATTCAGGAAACTGGCGTATCAACACAGCCGGTCGTTGATGCGGCAAATGAGTTTCTTGCGACGCTGGATGAAGATCAGCGAGCGCGCGTCATGTTTCCTGTTGATGACCGGGAGTGGCAGCAATGGGCAAACATCCATATCAGCACCCGGCAGGGTGTCGGATTTCTCGAATTCAATCCTGACCAATCTGACGCTGCGTTCAAGCTGATTGCCTCGGGGCTGAGTGATCGAGGCTATGACAACGCCAGAAAAATCATGCAGCTTGAGGGCTACCTCGCCGAACTGCTCGACAATCATGTTGAGTACGGTGAAAAGCGCTATTGGCTGACCATCATGGGGGAGCCGTCTTCAACAGCGCCGTGGGGCTGGCAGCTTGATGGTCACCATCTCGTGATCAACTTCTTTGTCCTGGGTGACCAGATTGTCATGACGCCAACCTTCATGGGGTCCGAGCCTGTTGCAGCGACGCAGGGTCAATATGCAGGGGTTCGGGTTTTTGACAGTGAACTTGAAGCGGGTCTCGCGTTGATCAACAGCTTGTCCGAGGAACAGCGGAGTGCTGCGATCATTGCGAGCGACAAACCCGGTAACAATAACCATGGTGAGTTATTCCAGGACAACGCCATCGTGCCCTATGAAGGTTTGAGACTGGATGACCTGGATGAAAGCCAGCGTCAGCTGGCGATTGCTCTCGTGAAACAGTACACAGGCCAGATCAGGTCAGGGCATGATGAAATCAGGTTGGCACAAGTGTTGAATCACTGGGATCAGACCTACTTCGCCTGGGTAGGAGGCACTGGCCCCGATGCGGTGTTCTACTATCGGATCCATTCACCGGTGTTGATGATCGAGTTTGACCAGCAAACACCGGTGGCCCTGGATGCACCCCCTGTGCCGACGCGCGATCACATTCATACCGTTGTGCGAACGCCTAATGGCAACGACTATGGGAAGGACCTGTTGAGGCAACACCTGCAGGAACACCCGCACTGACCGTCGATTGGCCTCAGGCGGCTACATGTTTATACAATACGGCTCTTGATGGCGGTCTGCAGAGAGTAACTACTTAAGTGCTGACCGAACCTAATACACACCGAGGAAAGAGAGATGACCTACGCACCTGACACCCGCCCGATCTACGATGCTGACAGCCACATCATGGAGTTGCCGGATTTCCTGACGTCGTATGCAGATCCTTCGATACGCGATGAAATCCCGGAGGTGAACTACAACGCATCCATCGTCACTGACGAAGAAGTTGACGTCATCATGCAACAGGGTGGCAAGCATAGTGAGGAACATATCGCTGCGCAGGTTGCGATGGGTGACGACCTGATAGTGCATTCAAAGGAGATCCAGGCGCTGGGAGCGTTTAACGCTGCCGACCGAACCAGGGCGATGGACCTGCTCGGTTTTAAAAAGCAGCTTGTGTTTGCCACACACAGTGTTGTCTCACCCTTTCACCCGAGTTCTAAAAAGGCGCCGGAATGGCGCTATGGTGCAGCGAGGGCGCACAACCGTCATATGGTGGACTTCTGTGCGGATGATGCGCGTCTTATGGGCGTTGCGACGATACCGCTAGATAATCCCGAGTGGGCCATCAAGGAAGCCGACTGGGTGATTGAGCAGGGCCTCGAAGCAGTATGGATTCCACACCGGGCGCCTATTGGACATTCACCAGGTCACGTTGACCTTGAAGGTTTCTGGGCACGTCTTGCTGAAGCAGGTATTCCTTTTGTGCTGCACGTTGGCGGTGCGCCACTGCAGATTCGTGATTCATGGGCGAATAATGGTCGCGCGGCAACCAAGGACTGGCTTGGTGGTGGTGAGAACGTACGCACCAAAGACGCCATGGTGCTGCACCAGGCGCCGGAGATGTTTATCAGCATGATGGTGGCAGACGGCGTTTTCCATCGTCATCCCAACTTAAGGGGCGCGGCCGTTGAACTGGGCGCCGGCTGGGTACCTGAAATGCTGCGCAAGCTGGATGCGGTTGCTCGTGCCTACGGCAAGGTTGATGAGTCAATTCGCTTTGATCGTAAGCCCAGTCAGCAGTTGACGGAGCAGATGGGCTTCACGCCGATGCCGCATGAAGATGTTGCCAATATGATCAGTCAGTCGAACCCTGATCTCTATCTCTTCTCCAGTGACTATCCGCATATTGAAGGCACAACCGATCCGATTGGTCGTTTTGAAAAGACCATTGGTGATCTTGATGAGTCGGTTAAGACTAAGTTCTACACGGACAACTTCCTTAGGCTATGGCCTGAAGCAAGGACTCACTAGATCCTGACTATTCAGCTACTGATGCCATTGAGGTTGTCTATGCGCACATCCGCTCGAATCTTTTTGATCATCGGGTTCTGTCTGCTGTTATCCGCCTGCTAGGGGCCCTTTGTTTTCATGCCGGGCGGT
The DNA here is from genome assembly GCA_963921285.3 of Pseudomonadales bacterium. GTDB lineage: Bacteria > Pseudomonadota > Gammaproteobacteria > Pseudomonadales > Azotimanducaceae > UBA9659. Next base: position 472,275 of record CAWUFD020000015.1, on the reverse strand, counting down.
ACCCTGACGGGTACTGTGGCAGAGATACCGGAGACATGGACGTTCGAGAATGACTCCGACCTCGCGCAGTTGGAAACCAATCCCGAAGATCCGTATTCCATCAACCTCGTCTACGTGCAGATAGATGGCAACATGTACGTTTATGCTGGTGATACCAGGACAACCTGGGTTCAGCATATAGAAAAGAACCCGCTGGTCAGGTTGCGCGTGGGCGAGACGATCTATCCAGCACGAGCAGTGCGAGTTGATGATGAGGCTGAGATGGCCAGTTTTGCCGCGATCTGGGCAAGCCGATCTGTCTTTCAGCGGGACCCGAATCAGTTTGAGGAAGTCTGGCTGTATCGGCTGGAAGCGCCCTGATTCAGGTACCTATGGCTGTTACCTGGGTACTGGTGATCTCCAGTTCACCAAGCAGGGTTTTGTGCACCGGGCACCGATCAGCAATCTCCATAAGTCTTGCCTGCTCCTCGTCGGTCAGGTCCCCCTGAAACGAAATCTCGCGTGACAGCGTTTCAATCTGCCGCAGCTTTTCATCACAGTCTTCACAGTCGCTGAAGTAATCTCGGTTGTGCTTCAGTAGTACCGATACGTCTTCAAGGGGCAGCTGCTTGCGGTTTGCGTACATGCGAATTGTCATTGATGTGCAGGTACCGAGCGCCGCTAACAGTTGTTCGTATGGATCAGGGCCTCGATCACGACCGCCCATGGCCTTGGGCTCGTCAGAGATCCAGGCGTGACTGTCGGTCTGCACTGTGCGGGCAAACTTTTTGTCAGCCTCTCCAACAAACACCTCGCCACCTGATACCTCAACATCTGAAACGTGGGGCTCGATGTATCGAGAAGCCCAACCGGCGACAGTGGTGGCGACGTATTCGGCATCGGTTTTCGAAGTGAGCAGGTGATCTGCTGTATCAAGACTGACAAAACTCTTGGGGTGCTTGGCGGTCAGGTAAATTTTTTCAGCTTCATTTATCGACACTGACGCGTCGATAGGTGAATGAAACACCAGCAGCGCTTTTCTCAGGTGCGCAACGTCATCCTCGATGCTGGCGTCACGCACGTCATCGAGGAACTGCTTTTTGATGACAAAGGGGCGGCCGGCCAGCTCTACATCTGCCTGGCCCGCACTCTCGATTTCTTCGATGTGATCACCAAACTGTTTGGTGACGTGTTCCGGATCAAAAGGCGACCCAATGGTTGCAATGGCCTTGCATGATTCCATCTGCCTGCCTGCGGCAAGTGCGGCTGTCCCACCAAGACTGTGGCCTATCAGTATCTGGGGGGCATCGTAGTGTTCTCGCAGGAATGCCTCGGCAAGGTGCAGGTCCCGGACGTTAGTGGAAAAGTTCGTGTCTGCAAAATCCCCCTCACTTTTTCCGAGTCCGGTAAAGTCAAAGCGCAGTACGCCAAAGCCACGCATCGACAGCGCCCGGGCAATTCTTGAAGCGGCGGCGACGTCTTTGCCGCAGGTGAAACAGTGCGCATACAGCACCCAGGCGATGGGCTCGCCTAGATCGGGCGTTTCGACAATCCCTGCAAGGTCGCTGCCGTCAAACCCCTTAAAAGTTACCTTATCGTTAGCCATTTCTATGCTCCGTTGTGTGCGTAGGCGGGTTACATGGACCAGCCGCCATCAATGACATGACACTGGCCGGTAGTGAATGCGGCATCATCTGATGCCAGGTACAGGGCAAGTTTTGCTATTTCGGCTGGCTCGCCGATGCGCCCCATTGGTTGTCGACTCACAAAAGCCTCATAGGCTGAATCGAAGTCGCCGGTTGCCTTCAGTCGTTCTTCAAGCGAAGGCGAGTGGACGGTGCCCGGGCAGATCGCGTTGCAACGAATGCCATCTGTCACGTAATCAGCGGCAACCGATTTGGTCAGGCCGATGACGGCAGCCTTGGTTGCGCCGTAAACAAATCGGCTAGGGACACCTTTGATGGAACTTGCAACAGATGACATGTTGATGATGGAACCGGACTGCTGGGAAATCATGCCGGGGAGTACAGCCCTGATCAGACCGTACATCGATTTGACGTTGAGGTTGAATGAGAAGTCCCAGTCTTCCTCGCTGCATTCCAGTATTGAGCCGTTATGAACGAAACCCGCGCAGTTAAAAAGGATATCCACGCGGGACAATGAGTTAACAAATGTCTCTACCGCAGCGAGATCAGTGACGTCGACCACGTTTCGATTGGCACCGCCCAGGCTCTGCAGTGTTGTTTCATTGATGTCGAGCGCATACACCTCCGCACCTGCCTGCATGAAATGCTCGGCGGTGGCGCGGCCGATACCCTGGCCCGCAGCGGTGACAACGGCGACCTTGCCCTCAAGACTTATGCTCATCTGCTCATGCCTCCTTTTGTCTGCTACGCCAGACTGAACCATCTGGATAGGTGTGTGCTGCGATTGATGCTTCCTTCATCTTGACGCTGAACCCGGGCGCCTGTGGTGCGACATAGTGACCGTCACGAATCTCGCATGGATCTTCAAAATGCTCATGAAGGTGATCGGCATACTCGAGGACGCGGTCATCGATTGAGGCTGAGATCCTGGTGTAGTCGATCATAGAAAGATGTTGTACGTACTCGCACAGCCCGACACCTCCGGCATGTGGACAAACGAGCTTGTTGTGTTTTTTCGCCATAAGAAACACGGCGAGGATCTCGTTCAGGCCAGCAAGGCGGCAGGCATCAATCTGGATCACGTCCAATGCATCTGCAGTAATGAACTGCTTGAAGATGACCCGATTCTGGCAATGCTCTCCTGTGGCGACCAGGGTAGGGTACACCGCATCCTTGATGGCCTTGTGACCAAGTATGTCATCGGGGCTGGTGGGTTCTTCGATGAACCAGGGGGTGAACTCTGCCAGGGCATTGGTCCATGCGATGGCTTCCGGCACTTCCCAGACCTGGTTCGCATCAATCATCAGCTTGACGTCCGGGCCGAGCACTTCCCTTGCGATCCTGAGGCGGCGTTTGTCATCTTCAAGGTCTCGGCCAACTTTAAATTTCAGGTGTTTGAATCCTTGTTCCAGGGCGGATTGGCATAGCGTCCGCATCTTGTCATCGGGATACCCCAGCCAGCCAGCTGACGTTGTGTAACAGGGATATCCGGTAGATTCCATTTCGGCTGTCCGTGCGTTCTTGCCACTATCAACAGCGCGCACCATCTCCAGTGCTTCCGCCTTGGTAAGCACATCGCCGAGGTAACGAAAGTCCACGCACTCTACAAATTCTTCTGGTGTCATATCTGTCAGCAATCGCCAGACAGGTTTGCCTTCCGTGCGCGCCCACAGGTCCCAGGTTGCATTGACGATGGCACCCATCGCCATGTGCACCACACCTTTCTCCGGACCAAGCCACCGTATCTGGCTGTCGGCGCGAATCTGATCGTAGAAGCCTGCCGGGTCCGCCTTTATGTCTTCGAGATCAACGCCAACAACAAGGTGTTGCATTGCCTCAATCGCCGTACAGCAAAGATCATTGCCTCGCCCGATTGTGAATATGTGGCCGTAGCCCTTGTCTCCCTGCTCGGTTTCGAGAATGACATGGGCTGCCGAGTAGTCCGGGTCAGGATTCATTGCATCCGAACCATCAAGCTCCTCTGAGGTAGGGAAGCGAACATCGACAGTTTTGAGGTTCTTAATCCTGTTGCTGGGCATGACGTGGTAACTCCTTTTTGAGGCTTAACTGCTGCGGCAGAAACAGGAAGCGCCGACCGTTACGTCGGCGCGGGCCAGAACCCGATCCAATTGCAGTTTTATATGAGTGACCTCTGCGGTCTCGCCTCGTCGGGTCAGGCATTCATGCAGTCCGTGCAGCGACCACACGTTGCCCGGATGTTGGCAGGGTCTTGCGAGGCTGTCATTCAGCCCGAGGTCTGCGCGATAGATTGCTTCCGCTTCTTCTGTCCTGCCTTGTTCCATCAGCAGTGCGGCAAGTGCATGGCGTGGTGGCTGCATCCAGCCCCAGGGTTCGTCGTAGATGAGTGAGTCACTCATTGATGTTGCTGCACGAAGGTGATCCAGACCTGTTTCAACTTCACCTGCCTTGTAGTGCAGTTCGCCCTGCGCCATTTCGGCTGCAATTTTCAAGACTTCCGATGCCGGGTTGTTAAACATGAAGCGTGTTTTTGGCACGGCCGCGGTTGCCTCAAAGAAACGGGTCAGTTCCTCGTTTGCCTCTTCCAACATGCCGAGATTGGCAAATGCGATCACGCGTCCGTAACGCATCAGCGCTGTGGTAAAGCAGAAGAGGTCCTTGTCCTCAGGTAACTCGGCGTCGATCAGTTCCTGCCACATACCAAAGCGGACCATGACGTGCGTTTCGATTCCCCAAAAGGCTTCGAACAGGTCTGGCAGAAATGCCACTACCGGTACAGGCAAGAGTTGCTTGAGTTCCTGCGCTGCTCGGAGCGCCGGTTGTTTTCGCGCGAGCAGCATCGCGCCATAGGCTTCGAAGTGAACGTTGTGAATACGATAGACAGTGTAGAAGTTTTCTGCCCCGCGGAGTGAAGTGAAATCGCGATCCACGATAGCAGCCCTGTGATTGCGGTCGATGACTGTCTGGTAGTCACCGCACAACACATCGATACGTGTAGCCATGTGGACCAGGTGGCCAGAATCCGGGATAAGGGTTGCAAGGGAATCGCCATGGGGCAGGGCGAGTTCTGGGGTTGGTGACATTTCCATCAGGTGGATGTACATGTGCAGGAGGCCGGCATGCGCCCAGGCGGCAGTGTCGTTCTTAAATGCGGTTTCCAATACTGTTCGGGCTTCAATCGTTGATGCGCCCTCGGCGGGTTGGCCGACAGAGGTGTCCCACAGCCCCCACGGTGTTCTACCCATCAGGGACTCTGCAAAGACACTTGTGATATCCAGGTCGCCGCTGTTCGCCTCATAAATCGGGCGCATGCTTTCAACAAAAGCATCGTTAAACGGGCCAAAGTCTTCCGTTTCAGGATCGGTCGGGTAGCGGGACTTGAGTGCTTCAAGCATCTGCCTTTCGAGCTCAGTGCCAACGCCGCAAGCGAGGCCGTCTTCGATCGCTTTGTGCGCTGTCTGAAGTGTCATGACGCGTTCATCGGGTACGAACATCTCCCACAGCTTGTTGTAGTTGGGGCCAATCGCGTAGGCAACGCCCCAGTAGGCCATCACGCAGTCCTTGTCTGCTTCGATCGCATTCTGAAAACAGACGATGGCTTCCTCATGGTTGAAGCCAAACATCCAGGCAAGCCCACGGTCGAACCACGCTTGCGCTGCTTCAGAGGTTGTCGTGATGTCTCGATGGCAACTGCCGAGGTCGAAGTATGAATTGATGTCTTCTTTTTCCATGGCCAGTTCTCACTTATCGCGGTTCGATTGAGGTGACATTGTGCAGCGTCTCACGAGCGCTGCAAAGTCGTCCTCGAACGTTATCCCGGTGATGCGTTATATTGGATGTGTCCGAAAGAACAATAACAACGGAATCAATATGTTTCTGAAAGGCTTGAATGTATTGGACGTCGGTTCCTATGTGGCCGCACCTGCTGCTGCGACCGTGATGAGTGATTTTGGTGCTAACGTCATCAAGGTAGAGCCGCCAACCGGTGATCCCTATCGCGAGCTGCTGGGGATGATAGTTACCGAGTTCCCCAATTTCTTCTGGGACATGGATGGGAGAAACAAGCGAAGTCTTTCAATTGATCTCACCAGTGACGAGGGCAGGGAGGTCATTGTCAAACTGATCGAGCAGGCAGATGTGTACATCACAAACTACCGCCCCCAGTTACTTGAGAAACTGAATCTTACCTACGACGCCGTTCGGGAAATCAAACCCGATATTATCTTCGGCCAGATCAACGCCTATGGCACCGAGGGCCCGGATGCCAACCGAACAGGTTTTGATACCACGGCGTGGTGGGCGTCTTCAGGATTGATGGATGCGGTCAAACGCCCCGGGGCAATGCCCGCCGTCTCAACACCAGGTATGGGTGATCATCCGACCAGCATGGCATTGTTTGGCGGTGTCATGGGCGCACTTTACAAGCGCGAGAAAACCGGGGAAGGCTCGCACGTCCAGACATCACTACTTGCCTCCGGCGCATGGTCCAACAGCATGTATATACAGGGTGCGCTCGTCGGATATGACGCGGTTGATGGACGCACGGAAGACGATCTAAAGAACCTCGCACTGGCGTCTCCCTACGAGACGAGTGACGGACGTTACGTGTTACTGGCGGTGCTTAACCCGGACAAAGAATGGCCGAAGCTCCTGGCAGCGCTGGAGCGTGAAGACCTGAACGAGGACCCGCGCTTTGCGGAGCGCCTGAACAGGATGATGCATGGTGCGGATCTCTACGACATTCTTGTTGAAGTATTTGCGGCAAAAGACGCGGACCACTGGCGGGCCCAGTTGGACAAATACGAGATCACCTACGCGTTTGCTGCAACGCTTTCAGACGTCATCAGTAATGAGCAGATGCTGGCGAACGATATCCTGGTTGAGATGACGCCGGGTCGACAGCTGTATGCACATACCGTGAACAGCCCCATCTGGATTTCCGGAGAAGAAAAGGTGCAGCCGGTTGTGGCCCCTAATCTTGGCGAGCACACAACGGAGATTCTTTCTGAAATCGGGCTAACCGATGCTGAGATAGACGGCATGATTACAGGCGGCAAGGCCGTGCAGGGAGACGATACCTGATGACTATCAGCTTCCAGGCTGGACCAAGGGAGGTGCTTGAAGATGTGGTCGCTGATCCACAGTTTCATGCCCTGACGGTGATACCCCGGATTGCGCCAATGGAGATCGGCCTGGTTATTGCCGCTTTTACATTATTCGGTGCAAGTTCCTATCTCTACCTTGCCGGTGAGTTACCGCTTGTGGTGATGCTCCTCGTCAACGCCATTGCAGTCTATATGGCGTTTACGCCACTACATGATGCAACGCATAGAACGGTATCAAGTCACCGCCCTTTGAATGACCTGATCGGCACCGTCTCATGTCTGTTGTTGCTGCCCGGCATTACCACACGAATTTATCGTTACCTGCACCTGGAACACCATCGCTATGCTGGCGACAGGGTAAAGGACCCTGACGAACCCTTTGTCTCCAGCGGCCCCTTGCAGGCAGTGTTTGTCACCGCCGGTCTGGATGTACTGTGGACCAGGTGGTACCTGAAACAGTGGGATCAGAGACCGGTTGGCGAAAGGATAGAGTTCTGCTGTGCGATTGGTTTCTATGTTGGCGTGCACGTGGTCTTTTTGTCATCGCCTTATGCCTTTGAGTTTTTCATCCTGTGGATGGTGCCGCAGCGGCTTGGGCTCTTTCTGGTCGCCTGGTTCTTCGCTCGTATCCAGCATCCGCGTGATGTGCTGTGGGAGGAGGCGCCGTTCCAGACAACAGTGAGAATTATCTGTTCGAGAATCGGCGGCTGGCTGATGCTCGGCCAGGCGCGACATTGCCTGCATCACCTTGCGCCCTCCATTCCTTACTATCGGTATCACCGCGCATGGGAAATCGGCCGGGAAAGGTTTGAAACCCAGGACATTCCAACCAGAACCTTCTGGACGCCGGTTGACGACATTAAATTGCCATCATCGGAAGCCAGGCATGGCGAAACGCGGGAGGCCGACAGGCCCTTTGAAGTTGAGATTGCCAGCACCGGTGAAGTCATAACGGTTGGCGCCGATCAATTCCTGATCGACGCGCTGCATGATGCCGGACACTACGTCATGTGTTCCTGCACCCAGGGTATCTGTGGGTCCTGCATGACACCCGTTCTGGAAGGTGAGCCTGATCATCGGGATTTCATCATGAGTGATGAGGAACACTCAGCGAATGACTGTATGACGGTGTGTGTGTCGCGGGCAAAATCTGATCGGCTTGTTCTGGATTTGTGAGCTGAGCCAGGGTTGGAGGAAGCTCGGGTAGCGGCGAAGGCGTGGATGCACGCCTGGGAAGTTAGAGCCTAAGCAGCCTGCTGAAGCTCGGGAAACCTGCCTGCTTCGACAATGCCCCATTCTTCCCTGAGGGAAACTAGATCGCGGTCGTATATCGTTGACCAGTCCACACCAACAAGGCACCGTGCGTTACGCCCCATCGTGTAGCCTTCCACAAACGAGTTCATCAGTTTCGGGATAATGTCCCGGTCATTCCAGACTGCCCTGATCATCAGCAGGGAGGCAAAGAACGCGATGAAAGAGAACTTGGGCATCTGTCCCAAGTAAAAACCAGCAACGCCAAACTCACCTTCCATGTCGTAGTAGAAACCGGTCATGACATGCCAGAGGTCATGCGTTTCGTACATGTAAGCCATCAGCCAGTCACCATCATTCGGCGCGGGCATGGTTTCCACAGGGTTCGGATGAATGCCTCGCAAGAGAGCGTGTTGCGCAAACTCGTGACCAAAGGTTCCAGCAGGTAGCATTTGCAGTGAAGCGATATCGATTGCAGGTAAGCGAACACGGTTTTTCATCAGGTCCGCGGCCTCGGGTGAGGATTGTGAAACTTCCTCTGCTAGCAGGTCCCAGCGCGCAATTTTGCGACCCCATTTAGACCGGTTGAATGCAAACTCGACAATGGCAGCGTCTTCAACGTCCGCTTTGTCGTAGTCGTCCTCCTTCATCATACGCCGCAATGCCATTGCCGTTTTGAAGAAGCCCTGAGGCTCGTAGCTGTACTTCTTGTTCGCCATGAAACTTACCCGTTGTCATGTTGCGACGTGTGCCTTACTGCCGTGGCGAAGCGTCTTGTGGATCATTGAGTTTACTTTGCCGCTTGGGCTCAGCCAAGTTTGAGATCGACTGTAGGATCTGTGGATGAGGCCCACCCTGTGGGTTAAAACAGTATTCGTTCCACGATAGCTGCGCCTGTCCATGCAACCGGCGGGATAAACACATAGCCGATGATGCGGGTCACGAGATTCAGATCGAGCGGCCAGGCTGATATCGACCTGATGCGATCTTCGTGAGCAAGATGTAGCTCCAGTGCCTGGACTGTCTCTGGTGCTGAAGCTTGCCTCTGATCCTTCAAATCAACCAGACGTTGTTCTTTGCTTTGTTGAATATTGGCTCTTGCTCCGAGTAGCGGTATTGAAAAGAGGACAATGGCAGAAAACAGTCCCACAACCAGACCGGCCTGGTAATTCCAGATACGGAATTCGGCATCGAGGGATTGCAGGGGCATGAATGCCATTGCGCCGGCGACAAACAGGATGTCTGTCGTCGCGATTCTTGCAATGGGTTTGAACCGGTCGGTTTCCAGTACATCGATTTCAAGCGATTTAGCGAACCTGTTGATCGCGAGGCTCACATTGACGCGCCACATGATGGTGTCGGTGATGAATAGCCACAGGATCGCGCTCTGCACGACAAACACCACGTCCAGACCTGAGAACTGCATCGATGCAAACATCTCGCGAATAAACAGCTCGTTCTGGCTGAAGCCGAACAGGATGCCCACGAAAAGAACTGGCCAGCGCCAGGATTGGTACTCCGTTAATGAACTGGTTAGCGCGGTGGCGTCCTGATTGCTGCAGGCGTCCTCGAACAAAAGTGGCAGCTGCTCTGTGCTTCGATTCAGGAAGACAATGACCGCCATAATGTACGCCGGTACCAAGGTGAACAGCAGGCTGGTACCAACAAAATGTGCGAAGGGGAGTTCTGTGCGGACGAGATCTGCTGAGCTCAGGAGACTCGCGCTCACGGTTGTGAGTAGATTGGCTGCAATGAAAACCGCTGGCAGCATCAGCCAGTGTTGTTGATTTGAGACTCGTAGGATCCAGTTCAGCATGGGTAGATGTTACGTGATAGTCGCCTGGGGATGTTAGGGCTTGCTGGGGATTAGGTTGAGTTATCGCGGGAATCAGATCCCTCTATTCCGCCTCCGGCTCCAATCGGGATGACGTGTGCTCATCGGGATGCGTGGTGGGATGTATTTGCGCTTATACTTGTGCTGCTTAATTCAACAGGTAGTGCAGAGTAATGGAAGAGCAGTTGGGCGTCGTGCAGGATGTCTACGCGCTGGTCGTCAACTTCGCGGTCACTTATTCCTTTCAGCTTCTCGGGGCAGTTGTTGTCCTGATAGCCGGCTTTATTGTTGGCGGGTGGGTCTCTCGTCTGCTGCTCGGTGTGATGGAGAGAAAGCAGGTCGACATCACGCTGAGGGAGTTTCTTGCCAGCACGATGCGGCTTATTGTCGTTGGGCTCTTTCTCATTATTGCCCTCAGCCAGATGGGGATCAGCATCACCCCGCTGATTGCCGCGCTGGGTGGCCTTGCCGTTGGCGCGAGTCTGGCGATTCAGGGCCCGCTTTCAAATTATGGTGCGGGACTGGTGATCATTCTTACCCGCATGTACAAGGTTGGTGACAGTATCTCTCTGCTGGGTTATGCAGGTATTGTCAGGGAGATATCGCTGTCCACCACGATCCTTGAGTCAGAAGACAGCGAACAGGTGGTGATCCCGAACAAACAGATTGTCGACGAGATTCACAAGAACTCGTTTGAGTATCGGATTGTTGAAGGGCAGGTGGGTATATCCTACGAGGCTGACCCTGAAGCGGTGACACCGCTCTTGTCAGAGCGTTTGAGCGCTATTGATGGTGTGTCCCAGGAACGTGCGCCGGTGGTTGGCATCAACCGCTTCTCTGATGCAGGCCTGATCATGGATTACCGCATCTGGGTGAGGTCAGACCGTTACTTTGAGATCCTGCACGAAGCGAATCTCACCGTGTACAAGGCGCTTAACGAGGCGGGGGTTGTCATTCCTTTCCCGCACCGGGAAGTTCGAGTAGTGAGTTAGTTCAAGAACTATTTCTCTTCCAGCCTGACCAGGAGGTCTTTCAGCTCTACGGTTTCACCAAACTCGACGGCTACCTCTGTCACCACACCATTCGCCGGTGCAGTGACAATACTCTGCATTTTCATGGCTTCCATCATGACCAGTTTGTCACCCTGGGCAACGCGCTGGCCAACCCGCACATAAACGCTGGCGATCAATCCTGGTATGGGTGCACCAACCTGGGATGCGTCGGTTGCATCGGCTTTGACTCTCGAACGTGTGTCTGGTGCAACGCGTTTGTCAGCAACGTGAACGTCCCTCGCTACACCGTTCAGTTCAAAGGTGACGTTGCGGATACCTTCCTTGTTGGCTTCGCCGACACTGAGCAGGCGAATGATCAGCGTCTTGCCGTCCTCAATACTGGTTGAGATCTCCTCGCCGGGCTGCAGGCCCCAGAAGAAGGCTGGCGTAGGTAACGGACTGACATCACTGTACATCTCTCGATGCTCGTGGAATGCGGGGAACACCGCCGGGTACATGAGGTGAGCGTAGAACTCGTCATCCGTGACCTCAGCATCAACCCGCTCACTCAGCTCCTTGCGCATAGCGTCCAGGTCCAGCGGGGGTGATGGGTCAGGATGCCCGTTCTGCATTTCACGTTGGTATCGCGTCTCGGCCTCTGCAAACGCTTCGGGGCCCAAAATGGCTTTCCAGACAGCCGTGGGCCAACCTCCTTCAGGCCAGCCGAGACCGCCTCGCAACATATCCAGCACGGACTCAGGAAAGTCATGACTGCCTTCAAGGTTCACCACATCGGCAGGTTTGATGCCCTGGCTGAACAGGAACAGGGCCATGTCACCTACCACCTTGCTCGACGGCGTGACCTTGACGATATCGCCAAACAGCTCGTTCACCTCCGCATAGGTCCGGGCAAGTTCCGGCCAACGATGAGAGATGCCCATGCTGGCGGCCTGTTCTTTCAGGTTTGTATATTGTCCGCCTGGCATCTCATGCAGGTAGACCTCTGCTGTGCCTGTTCTGGGCGCCGTGTCGAACGGGCCATAAACCTGACGCACGCCCTCCCAGTAGTCGGAGAATTCACCTAGCGTTTCCACGTCCAGGCACGGGTCGCGATCGCTGTCTTTGAGTGCAGCGGTAATGGAATCAAGATTGGGCTGGGAGGTGCTGCCTGACATGGAGGCGAACGCAAGGTCGACAATGTCCACGCCTGCTGCTGACGCTTCGAGGATTGATGCGGTCTGTACGCCTGCCGTGTCGTGCGTGTGGAAGTGCACGGGTATGCCGATTTCTTCCTTCAACGTTTCGACCAGTTTTTTTGCGGCAAAGGGTCGACACAGCCCTGCCATGTCTTTAATCGCAAGGGTATGTGCGCCCATGCTTTCCAGTTCCCGCGCAAGCCGCACGTAATACTCCAGTGGGAACTTGTCCCGTTTAGGGTCGAGTATGTTGCCGGTGTAACAAAGCGTACCCTCGCACACAGCGTGTGTGTCCTGCACAGCTTCCATCGCGACGCGCAGGTTAGGCAGGTAGTTCAGTGAATCGAAAATTCGAAATATGTCGATGCCCGCCTCGGCCGAGTGTTTGACGAAACCGGCAACCACATCATCGGGGTAGTGTGAATAACCAACCGCATTGCTGCCGCGGAACAACATCTGGAAGCAGATATTTGGGATCGCTTCACGCAGTTCCCTGAGTCGCTGCCATGGGTCCTCCTTCAGGAACCGCATTGCAGAATCAAATGTGGCACCACCCCACATTTCAAGTGAGAAGAGCCCGCGGCGATGGTCACCCAGTCTGCTTGCCAGTGCGTCTGCCGAGGCGAGCATGTCGTAGCTGCGCATACGGGTCGCCATCAGCGACTGGTGTGCATCCCTGAATGTTGTGTCCGTGATGAGTAGTCGCTCCTGGCGCCTGATCCAGTCGGCGAATCCCTTCGGGCCAAGCTTCAGGAGAAGGTCTCTTGTGCCTTCAGGCACTGGCTTGCCCCTTTCGAACGATGGCGGGTTAACCGGTTTTAAAGATGCTTCCGGTCTTGAACCTTTTGCATCCGGGTTGCCGTTGACGATGACTTCGCCGAGGAACTGCAGCAGTTTGCTCGCGCGGTCACGGCGGGGTGTAAAAGTGAACAGCTCCGGCGTCGAATCGATCAGGGAAGTTGTCGCCTGGCCGCTGCGGAACTCCTCGTGCGAAATCACGTTCTCGATGAACGGGATATTGGTTTTTACCCCACGAATGCGGAACTCGGACATGGCTCGCAGCATGCGATCGAGTGCAAGATCGTAGGTAGGACCACTCGAGATCGCTTTCACCAGGAGTGAATCGTAAAAGGGAGTGATCACCGCACCCCGGAAACCCATACCGGTATCGAGACGAATACCGAAGCCACCGGGCGACCGGTAAGCGAGGATCTCGCCGTAGTCGGGCATAAAGTTGTTTTCCGGATCCTCGGTTGTGACACGGCTTTGAATAGCAAAGCCATGACGCGGGATGTCGGCCTGGGCGGGAATGTTCAGCTCGGGGTCGGTCAGTGCGTAACCTTCTGCAATCAGGATCTGGCTTCGCACGATATCGATGCCGGTGATCATTTCCGTCACCGTGTGTTCCACCTGTACGCGTGGATTCATCTCGATGAAAAACCACTCGTGCACGTCAAGGTCATAAAGGAATTCAACCGTGCCCGCATTGTCATAGCCGATTTCCCGGGCGAGTCGCACGGCACCATCACATAACTCGGAGATAACACCTTCAGGTAAGCCGTAGCTGGGTGCTACTTCGATCACCTTCTGGTGACGGCGCTGGACTGAACAATCCCGTTCATGCAGGTGAACAACATTGCCATGACTGTCGCCAAGGATCTGCACTTCGATATGTTTCACCTTGGGGATGAACTTCTCGATGAACACCGCGTCGTTGCCGAAGGCACGATCCGCTTCGGATTGTGCTTCTTCCAGCGCAGTGCCAAGGTCCTCAGCACGCTGCACCACACGCATACCGCGTCCACCACCACCAAAAGCGGCCTTGATGATGAGCGGGAACCCGATCTCGTGTGCAGCAGCCATGGCTTCTTCACGATCAGATATCGCCTCGTCTGTACCTGGCAGCACAGGCACGCCAATTTCCTGGCACACGTTTCTGGCAGCGGTTTTGTCACCCATCATGTCCAGTAATTCAGGGCGAGGTCCAATAAAGGTGATACCGGCTTCAGCACAAGCGCGGGCAAAGTCGGCGTTTTCACTCAGGAAGCCGTAGCCGGGGTGGATGGCATCAACCTGTTTTTCTTTTGCGAGGGCAACGATGCTGGCAATGTCGAGGTATGCCGCAACGGGACCTTTGTCAGCACCCACCAGGTAGGATTCGTCGGCCTTGAAACGGTGCATGCCGAGGCGATCTTCCTGTGCATAAACGGCAACGGTGCGCATACGCAGTTCGGCCGCCGCCCGGAATATGCGGATGGCGATCTCGGAACGGTTGGCGGCAAGCAGTTTTTTGAAAGAGGAACGTTCTGGTTTATCCGACATCTCGGTCACACTACAGCTGAAATCTATACCATCACTAAACTGTATCAGGCAGCCATGGTCAACTTACGGTGTGACAGATTTGTAGACCGCGCGTGTTGATCATTCCTGCACGTTCATCAGTGAATCGAACGGTCCCCTGGGATTGTCGATGATCCAGACGTGCAGCATTTCCGGACTTCGTGGGGATGGTGGCGAACCGTCAGCACAGGTTTCAGGTTCATCCGGGTAGAAGTCAGGCAGCACGCCGTCCCAGCAAACCGGATGCCCCATATCATGGTAGTGCCAGCGAGTCAGCGGGCCGCCAAACTGATGGCCGTGGGTGCGATTGTCGGGCATGAGAAACATGACGCCATCGAGGTGACCGGATTTGTTGTAGACCAGCGTCTCAGGCTTTTCAGGATCGAGTGCAATACCGTCGTACAGGTAGTCATCGTTCATCAGGTGGGCATGGTCGAACTGGTTGGTAAAGCCGTCTTCTTCAGCCTGATCACGATCCTGCCAGCGGACGGCCGCTTGTTTCACAGCCGCGAGGAATCGATCTGCCTCTGCCTGTTGTGTCGCGGTGGGCGGCTGATCCGGTGGCCACTTTGATACTTCCACCAGCATGCTGCTCAGCCGTGTTTCATAGGTACCATCTGCAACCTGGGCCGTGGTTGCCTCGATTGCCTCGCCCGGGCCATGGTCGTGATGCCCATGTGGTTCAGCAGAGGCCATGAAAGGCAACAACGCCAACAATACGATAACTCGATGCATGTGCCGATGTTACCGCACCGCATCGTTGAATGATTGGCCGGTGCGACTAGGCGGTGTTGCTCATCACGGGTGCTGGATTACTCTCCGGGGCACGTTTCTCCAGTGAAACTATGATTGCCGGTAGCAGGATCAATATCACGGGAATGGAGAACAGCATGCCAAAGCCGACCGACATGGCGACAGGGCGTAATGCGGCCGCCTGAATTGATGCGCTGAAGATGAGTGGTGCCAGCCCGATAAGGGTTGTCACACTGGATAGCACAATAGGTCGAAAGCGATCTCTTACCGCCTGCAACATCGCTGCCTCGGGGACCCGTGTACTGAGCGCCTCGGTGTAGCGTAAGTGAAGTAGCAAGCCAGAGTTGATTACCAGCCCCGCAAGTGCGAGAACACCCAGGAAACTGGCGGCACTCAATCCTTCACCGAGCAGGAAGTGCCCGAGAAAAGCACCAGCCGAGCAGAGTGGGATGGAAGAGAGCAGTATTGCACTATGTCTCAGGCTGCGTGCGTAGGCACCGATCAGTACAAAAATGGCCGACATCACGCCAGCAGTCGCGAGCAGTAACCCGATTGCGGTTTCTGCATCTTCATCTGTGTCTATGGCTTCGTCCCAGGTTGTCAGGCCGGGGTATTCAATTTCCAGTGAAGGCAGTATCTGCTCAGCAACAAGATCCTCAACAAGGTTCTTTGATACGACCTGTTGGTCGATGGTCGCTTCAACCCGCTCGATGCGTTGACCGTTAATGCGGCGAAATTGAACAGCACCACGCTCCCAATGGATGTCAGCGATATCCCCCAGTGCTGCCTGCCTGCCGTCTCTCGATGTGAGGATAAGGCTATTGAGCGCAGGCAGGATTCTTGGCCTCTCATGGTCACCCCTGACAATCACCCTGACTTCGTTTATCCCCCGCGTGAGTCGCGTCGCCTCGAGTCCGTCGAGCTGTGCGCGCAGTTGACTGGAGATCACCGCTTCATCAAAACCCAGGGCCCTGCCGGCGTTAGTCAGCTCAAACCTGACTTCGGATCGGAATGCGTTACCGCTGTAAGATATCTGTCCAACACCTGCCACATCCCGTAACCGGGTGACGAGTGTCTGGGCTGCTTCCTGGCTGATGCGTGGGTTTGCATGGGCCAGTTCCAGTGTCAGGTCGCGGCCATCACCGGGACCCTGCAGGTAGTCGATAACCAGTTGCGTCAGCTCCGCAGGCTGCCCGATCAGGTTGCGCCACTCGGCTGCGAACTCGCCAGATGTAAACGATCGATACTCAGGTTCAACCAGGGTAAAGCTGACCCGACCCTGGTGACTTGCCGGTGTACCCGCTTCGATATGCACACCTTCAATATCGTTATCCTCACCAAGGGACGCCAGCACCTGTTGCCCCAGCCTTTCGATTTCTGCACCCATGTCATCTACCTGTCGATCGGAAGCCCCTGGGGTTAAAGAATAGATCGCGTGGATCTGTTGGCTCTCAAAGGAAGGTTGCAGAGAAATTGGTGTTCGCCCGCTGATCACCCAGCTGAATATTGTGCCTGCAATACTGAGCCCGACGATGATCACCATGCCGCGGTTGTTAAGTGCTTTTTCAACCAGTGGGACAAACCAACTGTCTCGCACGGTGATAAAGCCTTGCTGCACTCGGCGTCGACCCTGGCCTGTCTTGAAGTTTCGTTTGCTGCCGTGAGCGAGGTGGGCCGGTAGAATCCACAGCGCCTCGATGAGCGAGACGATGAATACACAGGTGGTCACGACAGGTATGGCCAGGAGGAACAACCCGAGTTCACCTGGCATGAAAAAGATGGGTACAAACGCAAGAATGTTGGTGATGATAGCAAGCGTGATGGGGCTGCTGAATCGCTCCAAGGTATCCTGCGCCGCCTCGATAGGCGGCTTGCCCGATTCGATACCGGCGTAAATCGATTCGCCGATAACCACCGCATCATCGACGACCACACCGATGACGATGACAAACGCAAAGATGGAGACGAAATTGATCGTATACGGCGTCATGGCAAAGAGGGCGACACCACCGAGGAGCGCAACCGGTAGGCCCACCGCTACCCACAGGGCCACGCGGGCTTCCAGAACAAGAAACAGCAGAATGAGCACCAGGGTGAGACCGATCATCGCACTGTCTGCAAGGATGCCGACACGGTCCGCGTAGCTGCGGGCGTCATCATCAAAAATCACGGCGCCGCCACCCGGCATACCGGACTCGATCTCTTCGATTAAGTCGCGAACGGTGTTTGAGACCTCCTGTGGGGTAGCGCCACCGGCACCGTAGACAGTGACCATCAGACCGAGGGAACCGTTAATACGATAGCGTTTCCCCTGTGGGCGGAATCCGTTTTCAATGCGAGCGATATCGGACAGGGTAAGCGGCACACCGCTGGTTGATTCAATGATGGCGATGTCGCTGAACTCATGGGCCCAGCGCCGGTCGAGTCCTGTGGACAGTCCATATTCACCTGCCGCACTGCGAATGGAGCCACCGGAAAGATCAAACGCGGCTCGTGCGATTCGATCTGCAACGTCACTTAGGGAGAGTCCGTACAGCCGTAGTCGCTCCGGGGATATCCAGACAGTTACCTCGGGTTCGCCAGCGCCATCTATTTCAACCTGGCCTACAGCAGGTAAATCGAGAAAACGTCGTCGAAGTTTTTCAGAAAAGGCATGCAGCTCTGTGCGTGAGTTGAAACCATAAAACCCGATCTCCATCTCATCGCCATCATCGCGAACCTGGATGATGGTGGGTGATTCGAGATCAGCAGGCAGTGCATTGAGCCCGTCTACGGCGCTGCGAATCTCATCGAGTGTGCGCGACGCGTCGGCACCCGTTTCCAGCATGACAAAAATGCTCGCGCCACCGGCGCGGACTTCGCTGACCACAGTGCGTATATCGCGCAGGGTGTTGATGCTCTGTTCAATCGGTTGAACGACCTGGGCAGAAACTTCAGAGGCGGTTGCACCACGGTATTCGGTTTGAATTTCGATCGTGTCGAGCACGGCCGAAGGGAAAACTTCTTGGCGCATGGTGAGTGTTGCGATGATGCCGCTGATGATAAATACGACCATCAGCAGGTTGGCCGCCGTCGGGTTGTGCAGGAACCAATGGGCAATACCGGCGCGAGATTCCATTATGGATTCACCAGGGCAACTTCAGCCCCATCGAACAGGCCTATGGGTCGCTCCAGAATCAGCACATCCGCCTCGTCAAAATTGTCCACCACCTTGATGGTGGTGCCTGCCATGCTGATCGGCTGAACCTGGTGCTGCAGGGCTCGACCTGATCTGTAGATCCAGATGAGATTACCACTGACGATGAGGTCTGCGGGGATGAGTGCAAGGGAGCGCTGTTTCGACGTCATGAGGTTAGCGTTGAGATGCATACCGAAAGCCCAACCCTCGTGCGCGAGTGGTTCATTAACACGGACTCTTATGGTTGCAAGACGTGTATCTTCCGTCAGGTTCCTGACGATTCCTTCAAGCTGTCCGGTGACTGGCGCTGCCTGCGGCTCGTGAACACCTCGCAGCTCAATACGCTGGATGCCGGTGTCGATTAACCTGACGTCGTGAACCGGGATCTGCAGTTCCACAACACCATAGTCGATTGGGTACAACGTGGCGGTGACGTCACCAACTGAAAGCAGTTGGCCAACCACGGCATTGGCTTCAACGATGCTGGCTGCCCAAGGCGCCGTAATACGGGTTCGCTCCAGTGCCAGCCTGGCACGATCAAGTTCCGCCAGGATAACTTTCCGATGTGCCTGCGCTTCTGCCTGCTGGGGCTCCCGTAACGCCAGGCGATTTGCCTCCCTTGCCTGACCGAGCTGTTGTTGCCACTGTGACCATTCAGATTGTGCGATGGCGGAACGTCCCTGCTCGAGATCGATGTTCGCCTGGGCCTGCTCGTACTGGGCCTCAACGCTGGCAACCTGAATCTCATAGTCTCTTTCGTCGATTCGAAACAGCAGTTCACCTTCGCCGGGTTGGCCTCCCGCAATAAGGTTCGGGCTGACCCAGGTGACCTGGCCAGGAACCTGCGTGGACAGTGCCAGCGTCTGGCGGGGGAGCAGGGCACCCACAGCGTTAAGGGCGATGACCTCGGTTGTTCGCTCAAGCGGCACAGTACTGACGGCGGGTTTACCCTGGGGAATACTCCCCTCAAGTGGTTCCGGTCCGGTCATTAGAATGGCTGTGCATAGTGCGGCGCCGATAACGATAGCCGCGATAATTTTCACACGAGAATCTTGCATCGTTCAGCCCTGGTTGGTGAATTGTGAATCCTGGGATGTGATCAGGTTGTCGGTTGCGACAACCATGGAGGGAGAGGGTACAGGCGTTGAGGTAAACGGCGGGTTAACGTGCCTTAGAAGCCGATAGTGGTTGCCCGGCCGTTGTCGAGCTGTTCTGTGTTGCAGCGCCAGTCAAAGCGATCGCACATCAGCAGGACCAGCTCCAGGCCCAGCCCGAAACCGAATTGTTCATCGGGTTCATTGCAGTCTGCAGCGTCACCTGGCGAACTGACGTTTTCGATCGTAACCTGGTTTGCACTCACGGTAATCGTGATACTGCCTTGCCGGGTGTATTGAAACGCGTTCTTCAAAAGGTTTGAGAGCACGATGCGTACGGCGGCGATGGGCGCGTCGGTAAGCTCGCCGTCTCCGTCAATAGAGACGTTGACCTCGTCCGTATCAACCAGGTAACGGTGATCTTCAATGATGGTTGAGATCTCGCGGTGCAGGTCAACGTGGCCACGCTTCGGCTGTTGCTCGGATTGCCGGTTGATCCATAGCAATGTGTCGGTGAGGAGCTTGATATCTTCAAGGGCCCGATACTGGCGCAGGAACGCGGCATTTTCTTCGTCCGTTCGATCCGGACGCTCGGTCAGCCGATCAAGCAGCTCGACGTTACTGGAGAGAATTGCCATAGGTGTTCGTAACTCATGACTTGCATGTCGCAGGAAGGATTTTTCCTTATCGACGCTTTCTCGCATCCGCTCGAACGCAAACGCCAGTCTGTTGGCGAGGGTGTCGAGCTCCTGGAACCTGAGCGACGGCAGAGGCTGCCTGGCCTGCTTGCCATCGAGTGAAGCGCTCCATGATTCCAGCCTTTGGAGTGGTGCATCAATAATCCGAATGCCGAGTAGTGAGCCAACAAGGAAGAGCGCGAAGAAAATGCCACCAATACCGAAGGCAACCCTTTCGGTCAGCCGGAACTCCCTATACACCCGATCGCTGCCGACGATGCCGTGCAGGAAATACACTGAACGATCAGCGTCTGTTACATAGTGATACAGGTATAGCAGTTCGCAGTTTCGCTCTCCGCAGAGATCCCCGGTATCCAGAGGGACAAAGTCATCATCGTCATCAAAGTCGAAGTTGAAGCGCCGTACCGCTTCACCCCGGGGTAACTCGCGGTTTGAGTAGGCTTCCTGAATTTCCTGGGGTACCTGCGACAGACTTGCATAGACAGCAAGGTTAGATCTTGCCAGCAGTTCGTCGCCCCGGTCAGGTGCTGCAAAGTAGTCGGCTGCGGTTTGTCTAATCAGGGATTCCGTTCGCAGATCAATACCCATCTCCATGTAGTATTCGAGGAGCTGCGTGTAGACGAGCACCATGATGATCGCGCAGCCCCCGAACCAGGTGAGCAGGTAACGTCTCAGCCTTGGCAGCCTTTTTCCTTTTGCTTCACTCATCTGGCGACCTGATTGCAACACCATGTGATGCCACGGTTTGTATCATTTTTTGGGCGAACGGTTTGTCGACCTTCTGGCGCAGTCGATGCAACTGTACTTTCAGGACGTTCGAATCCGGCAAATCCGTATCGCGCCAGATAGCGTCTTCCATCTGCTTACGACTGACCACGTCAGGGGAGGCACGCATCAGTAGTTCGAGCAGCTTCCAGCAGGTGGGAGAGAGGTTGAGCGATTGTCCCTCGCGGCTTGCGCTTTTCTGCGTCAGGTCGAGCACCAGCGAGCCAACAATCAGTTTTTGTGCTCGAGAGCTGCGTCGCTTGGAAAGCGCCCGGACTCGCGCCACAAGCTCACTCATCTCAAACGGTTTTACCAGGTAGTCATCTGTACCGGCGTCAAAACCCGCCAGCTTGTCGTCCAATTCCCCCTGTGCGGTGATCATCAGTACAGGCACGTCGATACCTTCAGCACGGAGTGCTTCGCAAACTTCCAATCCGCTCATTCTTGGCAGGTTGATGTCGAGCAGTATGGCTTCGTATTCGTTTGAGCGTGCAAGGTTCAGCCCTTGTGTGCCGGTTGCTGCATGCTCACAGGAGATGCCTTCAAGCTGGCAATAGGAAACGATGGTCTCTGCCAGCGAGACGTTGTCTTCTATGAGGAGGGTGCGAATACTCAAACTTGATCCGGGGCGTTATCGCTCGATGAGAGTTTCCAACTATAAAGGCTCATCCTGCAAGGGGCTGCCTTTTCTATGCGACGAGATTCATGCACCAGCATTAACACTGAATGTCAGTCGGCCTGCAGTACGGTAGGCCGGTCTCTGTGCGTGGAGGTTTGTGTATTCCAATAGCCTTGCTGGCAGCTCAATATCGTATGCGATGGCCCACTTCATGGTTGTTGTCATGATGATGTCAGCGCCGGTGAACCTGTCGCCGACCAGGTAATCCCGGTCTTCCAGGGCCGCTTCTGCCACTGCGGCCTGCTTGTGAAACCCGTCAATGGCTGTTGTTACGGCGGCAGGCGCTTCGCCGTATAAATCTGCAAGGTCTCGGTGCTTTCGAAGCACGTACAGTGTGTGAGCATCCAGTTCCATCTGGATAAACGAGCACCATTCGTTGTAGCTGGCGCGCTCCCTGGTGAAAGGTTCGGGAACAAGGCCGGTATCCTGGCCATAGGTGTCGCCCAGGTAAGTGACGATCGCCACGCTTTCAGTCAGGACAAAATCATCATCGACAAGCACGGGGATCTTCTCTTTCGGGTTCAATGCCCGGAACTCATCGGTTTGTGTCTCACCAGTGCGTGAGCCGATCAGCCGCGCGTCATACTGAAGACCAAGCTCGTGTGCCATCCAGTGTGCGCGCATGGCGCGTGTGCTGGCGCCTCCCCATATCGTGATCAAGTGGCGTTACCCTTTTTACCTTTAGATCACCGCATTTTACTGTGACTCGCGCTGTGCATTCGCCTATCCTTGAGTTTTTCCCCTGGAATCTGGTTTGAACCCTATAGAGGTTGCCCGACAGTTCAACGAACAAGGTCACTTTCTTGCAAAAGAGGTTTTTGTTGGTGAACAGTTGGAAAGGTTGACCACCGCTTTTGATGACGTTGCTGAAAAGCTCGCCGAGGATATGCAGGCGAACAACGCGCGCTGGAGCGGTGAGCAAATGGACGCACTCGATAATGGTTCTTCGATCATACTGCATACCCACAACATCCAAAGCTATTCAGGTGAATGGATGCAGGCGCTTCTAAATCAATCCTACCTCGATGTTGCTGAAGCGATTCTTGGCGAAGACATCGTTCTCCATCACAGCAAGCTTTTCTATAAGCCGCCTGGCACAGGTTCACCCTTTCCGATGCACCAGGACTGGGAACACTTCCCCACATTGCAGGACAGGATGATTGCAGCGGTGATTCACGTAAACGATGCAACTGAAGCTTCCGGGTGCCTGCGACTTTATCCGGCTTCGCACAAGCGTGGGCGCCTGGCGGGTATGCGGGGAGAGGGGAGCGGCAGTGCACCCAGGCAGGAGTACACCGTGGAAGGGGCAACACCAATCGAGGCCGAGGCAGGTGATGTCCTGTTCTTCAGCTACCTGACAGTCCATGGTTCCACCGCCAATCGCGCCGATCAGCCGCGCAAGACAGTGCTGGTGCAGATGCACCCCGGAGAAGATCGCGTTGAGTCAGGGAACTCACATACCAATCTGAAGCTGGTGCTGCGTGGACGAAATCATCACGGCTCGCGTTATGTGATGGGAAAAATTCGCTAGGCTGTCTTTCGTTGTCTTTTCGTTATGTCACGATATCAATAACCAGGCGAACCACCGCATAACCGACGATGAGGCCTGAGGAGATCGTCGCAAGCGCGAACAACTGTGCAAGGTGGTACAAACCTTCCGCCCCGCCGGGGTTGTCGACTGAAATGACAATCGTGATGCCACCGATAATGATTGCCAGGACTGGCAGCCAGAGTCCTCGCATCAGCCTGCGAAAGAAGGATCGCATCGGCGATGACTTTGCGTCATGGAAACTAAACACGGCAAGCGCCTCTCCAACATATGTGCTGTTATCTTATGCACCACCAGTCAATGGATACTGAAGGATCCCTGTTGAAGTCTGGCAGATACTGGAGACTTACTGGACTTACTTGATAAGTACGCGTAACGCTTCCAACGATTGCTGGATTGCCGGTGACAACCTGCCGCTTGAGTTCACGTATGAGGTTGTCAGGAGAAACTCGTATTCATCAAAGCACTTTCGTGCATACGGGTGTTGTGGGAAGTCTCGAACGCACTGTTCAAGGTAGTGGCGAGATACAGAGTTGTAAAACTGAAAATACGTGGAACGGTCGCTGACCGCCAACCAGTAATACACGACTGGTAAATCATCTTCTTTGTTGTTGCTGGTTAGCGCCGCATTCAGTTGATGCCTGACCCACAGCCAATAGACCTGTTGCTCGTTCACGTTTAGTGTGAGTTTGAGCTGCGGCCACTTGTTGGTCAGGAAGTTGTCCAGTGATTCAATCGGCTCGTCCCGGGAAATTTGTCTATCCACGTTCTGCAGACGCCTGATCGCACCAGTCCAGTCACCGAGGCGTTCTCTTTGCCGTTGGCTGAGTTCTACACTTACTGCCAGGCTATCCAGCAGTTTGATGGCTGATTCAGTGTCGTTTCGAACTTCAATCATGATCGAGAGTAATCGGTCTAATGCGACACTGCGGCGAGTCGGATTGACGGTCTTTTCTGTGAGATATTCCTCAAAGGTGGCCGTTGCTGCCTCGTAGTCCCTTGTCAGGTAGTGGAACTGGCCCTTAATGAACTTGTCCTTTGAGCCTGGTGTGAGTGTACGAAAGGCACTGCTCTGGATGCCGTCCTGCTGATGGCACGAGAAACACAATGAAAAGGACTGTGCCGTGAGTCGTTTCGACATCAGCAGGTTACCCGGTGTGTAAGTAAGCAGAGCCTGGTCCAGGCGCTGCATCAGAAACTCGTAGGGTATCTGGTTGTTGGCGGAGGTCTGGCTGAAATGGTTTTGCGCTTCCCGGAGATTGTCACGAAGTTGCCGCAGTTCTGTATCAAATTGCTGCTGCTCATAGTCCTGGCTATAGACAACAGGCAGAAGTTCGAGCATTTGATTGCCCGTTTTCAGCATCAGGATATTGATATCGGTTTCGTGCTGCGAGGCAGATATCTGAAGACTTGCCAGAAAGGCAAAGCAGGTAGCGAGAATTCTAGCAGATGCAGTTTTCACCGGTGCTGACCACTCAATTGTCTATCCGGTAGACCCGTTCTATAACAACAGGGTCTGTTAACAGCTGTCCCTGGAGCAATTCGATGGAGGTGGCCCGCTCGGCCGGCATCAGTTGAATCGCTTCCAGTACTTTCAGGCCGCGAATAATCCTGCCAAAGGTGGCGTAACCATGCCCATCGCGACCATTGTTAGTGTTGCCGCTGTTGAGGCCCGGGTTGTCGTGAACGTTAAAAAAGAACTCGGAGCCTGCGGTGCCGGGATCAAAACGGGCATAAGCGATGGTGCCACGTTCGTTGTCTATGCCTGTCGTTTCGGTAGTTTCATGGCTGATCGGAGGTAGCAGGGCATAGCTGTTTGCCACTTCGTCAGCGGGACCGGCCATGGCATCCCCAGCCCGGCCGCCCTGGACAACGCTGATCCTTGAAGCGCCCTCACCAATTCGCGTGACGCGATAGAGTGAGGTGTTGGTGTAGTGACCACCATCAACATAGGCGAGAAAATTGTTAGCGGAAACGGGTGCGCGCTCGGGATAGATCGCAAGTTCAATATCTCCAGCGCTGGTCTCCATCATCACGCGAACGTTGGTGTCTTCCGGGTTTCTTGAGATCCAGTCTTCACGCAGCGCCTCACTGATGTCGTATTCACGCAGCAGTCCTGCATGCTTTGCAACGACGCCAGTGGGGAAATCTGAGGCCTGGTTTCTCAGGTAGGTGTCAAAAAATCCGAGCACAAGGTCATTTTGGATCTGGAGAATATCTTCCGCGTCGATTACACCCAGCAGTGCATCGCGAAAGGGGCGACGGACAAACCAATTGAAGTCGGAAATGCCGATGTGCGTCACATCAGAAATCATGACGCGATGCACATCGTCCCTGAGGCCCATCGTCTCGTGGCGCTCATAGGAAAATGCGTTGAAGCCGTATCCGGTGGTTTTCCTGCCATCGGTTAATGCAGATGCAAGGCCGTCCATATCGGAATACACCATCAGGAAGGGGACGGGCAGGTGGCGATTGAAGGTGTTGTAGTGATAGTCACCGCCATCAAGATTGATGGCGGCTGCACAACGTTTGTTTGTCATGCAAAGGGATGCCGACGTTGTACCACCAAACGACATGCCCATCTCACCGGTCCTGGTGTAATCGCCGAGGCTGACGATGTGCTGCACTGCCTCGGGCACATCTCCTTCGGCCAGTTTCTCCTGCACAAATTCCCTGTCAGTAACCCAGATGTCGCCACTCAGCAGCCGAAGGCGCGTCTGTGTCTTGGTCTCCGAGTAGTAGGTGTCGATATTGCCCTGGCGTCTGATCTCGAAAGTGTCACCGGTCACCAGCGCCTCAAAAGGGTTGGGTTCGTTTGGGTCGATCTCCTCAGAGAAACTCTCAAGAATTTCCGGCGCCATCGGGATCACGTCACCGTTTGGCATGACCGCGGCTGATCCGTCGCCGGTGTGGTGCACCGAAAAGACCAGGTAGCCGTGACTTGCCAGCGCTTCCATAAATACGGTGTTCTGGCCCGCAAAGGATGTATAACCATGGCTGTAGATCACAACCGGCAACTTGCCCAGGTCAGCTGCGGGTTTCGCCATGACATGACTGTTGGTCAGTGCGTTCCCGACGTGGGTAAAGTAGAAAGGCAACCCGACAATGGAGCCGGGGCCCGTTGCCGTTGTCGACGATTCTGCAGGCGTGAAGTAAGGCCTGACTTCGGTCCCACTTACATCTGATGCGGGATACCAGGCCCTGACCAGTAGCCTGCGTGGCTGATCTGCAGCAACACCAAGAAGTCCCTTGCGGCCTTCATCTACGAGTTCAAACTCAACGACGCCAACCGCAGCGTCCCCCGTTGGCGCAGGCAATGGCCGGACAGGAAACGTATAGATAAGAAAGGCGGGTACCAGCGCGGTTATGGTCAGTATCGACCCTGATAGCCACGGCAGATCATCACTAAGCGCTCTCAGGGAGCGAACCAGGAAGAACAGCCAGAGCAGGGCGACGATGGCGAGGCCCGGTACCAATTGCCAGCGATGGATAGTGTACCCGTAGCCAATCGCAATAAAGGTGGCGATGGAAAGTGCAACGAGCACGTTGCGCCGGCCCGCGAGTGAAGTTTTCCACCAGGCGATGAGCGTGATGAAGAGCAGAACGACATAGACGATATCAATCAGCAGCATGTTTGCGTTCTCCGTCAGGTGAAGTCGATGCCAATCGGGCAATGGTCGGATGCGTCAACATCACGCAGGATGTAGGAACTATCAATTCGCTTTGCTGCGCTCGTCGATGCATAGATATAGTCGATGCGCCAGCCGACGTTGTTCTTTTTTGCGTCGCCCCACTGGCGCCACCAGGTGTAGTGGCCAGGTTCACCAGGATGCTGCTTGCGGAAAATATCTACCCAGCCATCGTCAAGCCAGTCGGTCAGGACCTGTCTTTCTTCGGGCAGGAATCCGCTCGACTTGTTGTTAGTCTTGGGCCGTGCGAGATCGATGTCGTGGTGCGCGGTATTGAAATCACCAACGACGAAAACCGGGCCCCGTTTACGTGCTCGATCAACCCTGGCTTTGACAGCGTCGTAGAAGCCTAGCTTGTAGGGTACCCGGCTGTTGTCGCGATTTTTGCCATTGCCCTTGGGGAAGTAGACGGAGGCGATGCTCATGCGACCGAACCGTGCAAGGATGAAGCGGCCTTCAACGTCGTACTCTTCAACACCCAGTGAAGTATCAACCTGGTCCGGTTCTGTTTTGCTGTAAATGCCGACGCCACTGTAGCCAGGACGCTCGGCGGCGGAGAAATTGGCCACCCAACCTTTCGGATAACGAGTCTGGTCATCCAACTGCTCAGGAAAGGCGCGCACTTCCTGCACGCAGAAGAAATCAGCATCGCAAACCTCAAGGACCTTAACGAATCCTTTCCTGGCGCAGGCACGCAGTCCGTTGACATTCCAGCTGATCAATCGCATGGGGATACAGTACCTCAAAATGAGTCAAACATGCGGTTTCTCGCATCATGCTGTCCACGTTAATGCTAAGGTGTCGGCGTCCAAGAAGCGCAACTGGCATATACGTGATTAACAAGCTGCTCATCTATTTGTTTGCTGTTTTTGCAGTGGCCGACTTGTCCGCAGATCAGGCGAACGAGCAGCGCCCGGCTTCGCCATTGGTGGTGATAAGCACCGATGCAACACACCACTTTATGGTTGAGATTGCCTCGACACCGCAGGATCGGGCTGTCGGCTTGATGTACCGCGACCGTCTGGCTGATGATCGCGGCATGCTGTTCACATACAAGTCGGCGGAACGGCGTTCCTTCTGGATGAAGAACACACTGATCCCACTGGACATCATTTTCATCGATACCAACGCGAAAGTGATCAACATCATTGCCATGGCAACGCCGGGGTCATTGGCGCCCCTGCCATCTACCTCACCAGCAATCGCCGTGCTGGAGATTCGTGGCGGCCTTGCTGCTGAAATCGGTATCGAGCCGGGAGATGAAATCCAGCATGATTTCTTTTCGAAGTTGCGGCGGTAGTTTCGCTGTTGATGTTGCTGTTTATGTTTGTGTTAGTGGGCAGATTCCGGTCAGCGTTATAATGATCCGTCACTTCCTGCGCCAACTTCCATCATGAGCTTCAACGCGAGATACAGTAACCAGAGCGCCCGATTGAACGCTGGTCGTGATGACGCCTGGCAGGTACATGATGAAGCGGTGGCGATGCAGCAGCGCGGTGAGGATGTGGTTTTACTGTCGATTGGAGACCCTGATTTTCGCACCCCTGAGCCCATTATCGACAACGCGGTCAGCCACCTCAGGGTAGGGCGAACCCATTACTCTCCGCCACTTGGCGAAATTGGATTGCGGCGGGCAGTTGCCGACTACGAGACGCGATGTACACCCAGGGCATGTGATCCAGGTGAGGTCTCCGTTTTTCCCGGGGTCACTTCTGCCATTTATGCGACTTTGAGTTGTCTTTTGAATCCGGGTGAAGAGATTGTCGTGGTTGATCCGCTGTATGTGGGCTACGAGCCGATCATGCAGGCGCTTGATGTCACGGTACGTCGGGTCGAATCGCGAGCGGAAAACAGGTTTGTGCCTCAGTTGGCTGATTTCAAGTCGGTGATTTCAGAGGCAACCCGAGTGGTGCTTGTGAATACACCAGGTAATCCCACCGGGTCGATCATGCCCGCAGACCTGCTCAGGCAACTCGCGGCCTACTGCCGGCAACGAAATATCTGGGTGGTGTGTGATGAGGTTTACTCGATGTTCACCTATGAACAACCTCACACCTCCCTGCGCAGTGCGGCAGAAGAAATCGACAACGTTGTGGTTATCGACGGCCTGTCAAAATCACATGCCATGTCAGGGTGGCGGGTTGGCTGGGTGATTGCGCCGCAAACGCTGACAGAACACCTTGGGCGCTTCAGCGCCATGTCCCTGTTTGGCAGTCCGCAATTCATTCAGGATGCGGCAGCCTTTGCGTTGAATAATGATGAGTACTACGTGGCAGAAATGTGTGATCGCTACCAGCAGCGGCGCGATCGAGTCTCTGAACGATTGGATGCAATCGAGGGCATCAGCTTTCTTACGCCGCAGTCCGGCATGTTCATCCTGGTGGATATCAGCGCGATTGACGCGGACGACGTGAACTTTGCGAAATCGCTGCTGGGCGCGGAGCGAGTGTCTTTGTTACCCGGCAGTGCGTTTGGGCGTAGTACACGTGGACATGTTCGCCTCTCGCTCGTGCAACCGATGGATGTACTCATGCAGGGCTGCGAGCGCCTGGCCCGTTTTGCAGAAAGCCACCAGCAGGGATAGGCGAATGACCAGTTGCGGCGAACAACTCGTGAAGCTCCTCGAGAATTATGGCATCGAGGTTGTTTTCGGTATACCCGGGGTACATACCATTGAGCTCTATCGCGGTGTTGCGAGCAGCAGCATGAGGCACGTCACGCCGCGACATGAACAGGGTGCCGGGTTTATGGCAGACGGTTATGCGCGGGCCACGGGCAAGGTGGCTGCATGCTTCATCATCACGGGCCCAGGTATGACCAACATCGCAACGGCGATGGCGCAGGCATTGGCAGATTCCATTCCCATGCTGGTCATTTCATCGGTAAACCGTACGCATCAACTTGGTCTGGGTGAAGGTCGATTACATGAACTCGCTGATCAGCGACTGCTCGCCAACCAGGTGGCTCGTTTCAGCCATACCTTGATGAGACCGGATGAATTGCCACAGGTTCTGGCACGTGCTTTTGCAGTTTTTGAATCCCAGCGACCCGGACCCGTACATATCGAGATCCCCATCGATGTGATTGAAGCAGACGCGAATCATTTGTCACTGACACCGCTGCCTGTACCTTTTAAGCCAGGGCCAGCACCTGACGCAATTGAAAATGCCTGTCGCGTGATCGAGGCCGCTAAGCAACCAACAATTGTGGTGGGTGGCGGTGCGATTGATGCCGCACCTGTCATCCGTGAGCTGGCTGAGCGTCTTGCAGCGCCGGTTGTAAGCACAGTTAATGCAAAAGGTATCCTGCCCGCCGATCATCCGTTGGCCGTGGGGGGATCTGCATCTTCGAGTCCCGTGCGTGAGCTGCTTGCCGCGTCTGATGTAGTGATAGCCTTTGGTACAGAGTTTGGCGAAACGGACTACGACTTCTATTTCACCGGTCTGCCAGCGTTTGGCGGCCAACTCATTCGTATCGATATAGACGCAGCACAGTTAACGCGTAACGTGCCGGCTGACATTGCCATTGTCAGTGATGCGGCGCTTGCGGCCAGTGCATTCGTTCGCCATCTTGCTGTGTCAGAAGGTAATGGGGCTGCACGTGCAGAAGCTGCACGAGACGCACTGAAGCGTCAGCGGGACCCCGGTTATGAGAAGTTTTTTGCTGTCTTACGACGCTGCCTGCCCAACCTTGTTATTGCCGGTGACTCCGCCCAACCGCTCTACTATGCGTGGCTTCATTATGAAACTGACGTGCCCCGATCCTATTTCCATTC
Organism: Pseudomonadales bacterium; assembly: GCA_963921285.3. GTDB lineage: Bacteria > Pseudomonadota > Gammaproteobacteria > Pseudomonadales > Azotimanducaceae > UBA9659. The sequence continues at coordinate 441,773 of CAWUFD020000015.1, read as the reverse complement.
CGCCTCGGGCTTCGGGACACTGGGTTACGCTCTACCCGCGGCCATCGGTGCGAGTCTAGGCCGACCCGATGTGCCCGTGGTTGGTTTGATCGGAGATGGCGCCAGCCAGTTTTCACTCGGTGAAATGGCAAGCGCGGTTGAAGCAGGCATAGATGTGATCTTTATCGTCTGGAACAACCACGGCTATGCCGAAATCAAACGATTCATGCAGGATGCGGAGGTGGATACGGTTGGTGTTGATATCGGCGCGCCGGATTTTGTGGCGGTGGCCGAAGCCATGGGCTGTGTTGCCTCAAGAGCGGACAGTTTTGAAGCCCTGGAAGAAGCATTGCTGCGTGCGCACCGCGACGGTGGCACGCAGGTTATTGAGGTGATGCAGGCGGCGCTGGTTGGCGGCAATCCGCAGTTTGCCGAGTAGCTTACAGCCCGGCTTCAGCTGCCATGATCTTGCCGTAGAACTCAAGATCCAGCTTCTCGTAGCTGGTGCTACCCGGCTTCCAGACGTAGATGTCATCGCTCACTTTGTCCGGGTGAAAAGCGGCCTCGCGGAGATCTCCTTTCTGTAACTTGAAGGTACCGGTGAGTTGCTGCTCGCCAAGGATGCGGATAAAAACAGGTCTTGCGTAGTTGGCGAGATCCTTCTGGACGAGCGCCGAGACACTCGAAGAGTCAAACTCTGCACCTTCGCGAAGCAGCAGTGCAGCCATCCCGGCCCTGCCATCTGTGCCGGGTACCTCGACGCCATAAACGTTACACACCTCGATATCGGGGTGGGCGTTGATGATTTCTCCCACCTCATTGGTGGAACAGTTTTCACCTTTCCAGCGGAAAGTGTCACCAACCCGGTCGACAAACTGGTAGTGCTTCATGCCGCAGGCGAAACCAGCATCCACCATCTTGATCAGGTCGCCGGTATTAAAATAGGCGTCCCCCTGTTTGAACACATTGCGCAGGATCTTCTTCTCTGTCGCCTCACGGTCTGTGTAGCCCACAAACTCCGTTGACTTGGTGATCGGACCGAGCAGCAGGCCGGGTTCACCCGGTTCAACCTTCTTACAGTAGCCGTTCTCGTCTCGCACGATTTCATCGGCGGCGACATCGTACTGCACAAGAGAAGGTGGAACGATGGATGCGCCAATGGTCTGGTCGCGGTTAAAGAAGTTCATGAAGGTGGCGTTGCCTTCGGATGCACCGTAGAACTCGTAGATCTGTTCCACGCCAAACCGCTGTTTGAACTCCATCCAGATATCCGGCCTTAGCCCGTTGCCGGTCATCTTCTTAAGCGGGTTGTTGCTATCGTCGGGTTTGACGGGTTGCGCCAGCAGGTAGCGACACAGTTCACCGATATAAATGAAGCTGTTGCAGTTGTGTTCGCGGATATCATTCAGGAACTGGCTTGCGGAGAATTTCCGCTTCAGCACAACGGTAGCACCGACGTTCATTGCACCCAGGAAACCGATACATAACCCGGTTGCGTGATAAAGGGGCAGGCAGATGTACAGCGTATCGCTTTGTACCATCTTGAGACCGACCCGTTGACCAAGCTCGCAGAAGAGGGTCTGCCTGCTCTGTTTCTGGATTGCCGCTTTCGGCAGTCCAGTTGTGCCGGAGGTGAAGATGTACAGTGCTGGATCCTGTTGTCGCAATGGTGGGATCTGCGCTTCTGCAATTGGACCAGCGTCAGTGGTTTCCTGCGTGAAATCCACGCCCCAGTTAGGTGTTGCCGGTGCATCGGCATCCGCTACCACGAGGAAGTCACTGCCTTCCTCCAGCTCGCATTCACCTTTGATGTCTGCAACTGCATCGCTGTGTTCACTGCCCAGAATCAGCGCCTTCGCGTTTGTCGTCGAGATACAGTGAACGAGCTGCGTGCCGTGCAGGTTGGTGTTAATCAGTGACACAGCCGCACCAGCGCGCATGATGCCGAACATGTTCTCGATAAACTCGATGCGGTTATCCATCATCAGGCTGACCGTGTCGCCAAACGTGACGCCGCGATCACGCAGGGCCTGGGCCACCTGGCTGACCCGTTGATCCAGTTCGCCCCAGGTGATGCTGCGCCCCTCAAAGACAATGGCCGCTTTGTTTGGGCATTTTTTCGCCGTCGCAGCGAGGCGCAGCGGCAGGTTATCGATGTCTTCAGGCGATGGCGGTTTGATCGCCATCCTGAAGACCAGGGGAATGATATCCGTTGCGATAACTTTGGCGCTTGAAAGCGCTTCGGCGACGATAGACATAAAATCTTCCTTTTTCAGCTGCTATCTGTGGCAACCGTTTAATGCGGGATGAATGAGACGGCTATGATACTTCGACAGAAAGCCCCAGCATAGGTACTGTTGTCGGATGCACAGGCCAGGAGATATTCATGAAGTACAGACCGTTCGGCAAAACCGGGCTGGAGGTGTCGGAGATTGTGTTTGGCTGCGGTGCGGTTGGCGGACTGATGATCAACGCCTCGGACGAGGCACGCCAGGATGCGTTTGATCTTGCCGTCACAAGCGGCATCAACTGGTTTGATACAGCCGCGGCCTATGGCCAGGGCCAGTCAGAAACGAATCTAGGCAGCCTGCTCGCGAACTGCGATGCTCGGCCTCATGTCTCAACCAAGTTGACGATTGATACGCGCAACGCTGATGTTGCCGGGCAGGTGGAAGAGAGCCTTGCCAGCAGTCTCAAGCGTCTACAGTCAGACAAGGTTACCTTGCTGCAATTGCATAATCCGATTGCCGCGCAGGCCGACAAACGGGTGATTGGTGTGTCAGACGTCCTGAAAAATGATGGTGTGTTGGACGCAATGGCACGCATGCAGGAGCAGGGGCTGTGTGATCACATCGGTATCACGGCGCTCGGAGAGCCTGCCTCTGTGATCGAAGTGATCAATAGCGGACAGGTCTCCTCCGCCCAGGTTTATTACAACATGCTGAATGCGAGCGCCGCTGAACACCTGCCGGCCGCATGGCCACACTTCAGCTTTGAAGGTGTGCTGGCAGCCTGTCAGAACAATGGCGTCGCAGCCATGAACATTCGTGTTTTTTCTGCAGGCGTGATTGCCACCGATGCCCGTCATGGCCGAGAGCGTCCTCTTACAGCCGGTGACACCGTGGAAAGTGAAACGCGTAAAGCCACCCATCTGTTCCAGGCACTTGATACCGGTGCCGACACGAGGGCCCAGACGGCAATCAGGTTCTCGCTCGCGGAGGAGAAGCTGGCCTGTGTTGTTGTCGGGCTTGCCGAGCTTGCCCATCTTGAGCAGGCAATAGCAGCAGGGAATGCGGGGCCACTGACAGCTGAATCGCTCGCAACAATAAAATCTGCGTGGGCAACCCTGCCTGATTCAGATGGCTAGCTTTGCGCTGTACCGGACCTCGTATCCGACGACCGGCGAGAGAAGGTATGATTGATGAAATTCAAAAAGTTAGTGGGAGAACCATCGTGAAGAATCTGCTCGTCCTGGTCGGTGGGTTGTGTTTGCTCGCAGCGCAGCACACTTTTGCTGAAAAACCTGCACCTGCCTTCTCCATGGGAAACGGCGACAAAAACTGGATCGTGACTGAAAACGCCGAGCGAAGTGACAATGTACTGACCTTCGAGGAGGTCAATATTGCGGGTAATGGCTGGCTGGTCATGCACCCCTTTGAAGATGGCAAACCAAACGGTGACAAATATGTTGCTGCCACCTTCCTTGATTCAGGGACCAACTCGGACGTTGAGATTGAGGTTTACAAGGGGATAGAAACAGGCGAACACTTTATCGTCATGCTGCACAGCGACAGCAATGACAACGGGATCTTTGATTTTGTGTTTGTTGATGACACCAATGTCATGGACCGCGCCGTGTTTGAAGGCAGCAAGATGATTGACCACGTATTTGCTGCACCGTAGTTTACCTGGGTAGTTAACCGATAAGCGCTGTTCGGATGATGGCGTATACTGGTTGCATTGATTCAGGTACCGGAGACAAGGGGAGACTGGTATGAGCAGGATTGAAGATTTACGCGAAGCGCTGGGTGGCGTTCATCCAGGTGCAGCCACCAAGGTGAAGGATCATCTGGAATCCAATGTCGCGACATTTATCAGGCAGTCGCCCTTTGCTGTCATGGCCAGCAGTGACGCAGAGGGTAACTGTGACGCCTCGCCCAAGGGCGGTGCGCCCGGCTTCATCAAGATCATCGATGAGAGGACGCTGCTCATTCCGGATATTGGTGGAAACTACCTGTTCCAGAGCTATTCCAACTTTGAAAGTAATCCCAGGGTAGGCCTGGTATTCATGATCCCGGGTATCGAGGTGACCGCCAGGGTAAATGGCAGGATCTCAGTGCTGGAATCTGACGATGTGTCAGAGCGCGGTGTTGAAGCTGAACTGAAGATGACGGACAAAAACTCTGAGATCCGGCAGGGTATCCTGCTCCTGGTGGATGAGGCTTACTTCCATTGCCCACGTTCGTTCCAGTTTGCGGACTTGTGGAACACCGATGTTATTGCGGCCAACTCTCAAAAATCCCTCAAGGATATCCTGACGGGCGCCTGAAGGGGTGATCAGCTGCGGGCAGCTAGCGCCTCGCGGTAGGGGCTGACGTCGAGTCCAGGAAAACGCGCCTGCACACCTTCAATCATCTCTTCGGTCCAGTAGTCATGCGCCGGCGGTGGAAAGCCGAGCATCTCTCGCTCCTCGATGCTGGAGGTCTCGATCCAGCGGTGGTAACTGTCCTTCACACCCTGGGTTGGCCAGCTGACAATGCCAACCCACGGGCAATCTTTCGGTGAATAACTGATGAAGTGGGCCACCCGGCCCGCGTCACCTTTCATGGCTGTGCCCCGGTGATAGGTCCGCGTGCTGTAGGCCAGTACCGAACCAGCGGGCACAATCGCCAGTTGCTCCTTTTCGTAGAGGTCAGGACGTTTGCGTCTTGAATGGATGATCGGCCAGTGAAGTTCATCCTTGTAGTTTTCCCATGACACTACTGCCGTGGGGGCGTGATCTTCGGTCACCTCGGTGTAATAGACCAGGTAGGTGGTTTGCCAGTAACGGCGGTCGGATGAAGGGTATGCCAGCGTGTGATTGCCAAAATCCATATGCATCTGTTGATCGACGTCCCGCGTCTGGCCTTTGCATTTGAATGTCAGGTCACTCTGTTCGCAAAAGAACCGGTCATGCCCTGAGATCTCGGCGGCAAACCTTTTCAGTTCCGGATGAAACGTCATCGCGTTTAGCGCAGTGCCCTCAAATGGGAAACGAGGATTGATCGGCAGGTCAGGGGCATCCGGCGCGTCAGCCGGTTTTGGCAGCGACGGGTCAACGGCATAACGCCATCCGGGAATCACCGCGTCAATGTCGGCGTAGATATCGGTAAGCTCATCGTTCGTGAGGAAGTTTTTTAGCAGCACGAATCCGTGCTGGTTGTAGTGATCGATATCCGCCTGGGTGAAACGCTGATCACTCAATCGTACTTCTCCCTTTTCCCGTCTGCCTTTTCCCTTCTCTCTAGTCGCTTAATGGCTGGTGATCTCCGTCGCCATCACCAGCAGATCCTTGCCGGTACCCTTTGCGTCTTTTACATAGTTGGGAAGGACTTCCTGGCGTGCGAACCCCAGTCTTTCGAATGCCGCTCGCGCGCCGTGCTGGTCGGATAACATTCGTGCGGTAATCAGTTCAAGGTTGAGGCGCCTTGCGACATGAAGGATCTCGGAGATCAGCACACGTCCCAGCCCACGCGAACGATATCCCTGGCTTATGTTGACGCGAATCTCGCCGCTCGGCTGGCCACGTGAAGCCAACTGTACTGAGGCGTAGCCGACCAGTTGCTTGGGATCATAGGCACAGATACAAACAGACCTGCCCTGGTCGATTGTATCCAGCCACCGCTCAAGGACGTCAGATTTGGTGATGTCGACCTGCAGATAGGCAAGGTCGTAACGACGCAGTTGGGAAATAAAGTATTTGAGAGCGTCCCGGTCTTCGGAGGACATGACGGAACAGGAAATCTTCGCGCCGTCTTCCAGTGTGTGGCTGACGGGATATCTGTCGATAAAGGCGTTGCTCATGTGCGTTTCTTCTTTTAGCGCCTTCTTAAAGCTTATTTGTCAGGTGCGCTGTGTCAATCTTTTCGGATTGTTCATCGCATGTACTTTTACACCTAAAAGTTGCTTAATCCGCTTTACACTTCCATTGAGGTTGCCTCATGCTGAATCAGTATCGAGTGCTCGACCTGACAGACGAGCGAGGTATCTGCTGCGGCTATCTGCTGGCACAGCTGGGTGCTGAAGTTGTGGCAATCGAACCGCCCGGTGGCTCCCCGGTGCGTGATTGCCTGCCGGTACACGGTGAGGCCGGGTTATGGTGGGAAGCCTACGCACGCGGCAAACAGAGCCTTGAGCTTGATCTCGAATCCAGTGAGGGGAGGGCGCAGTTTGAAGCGCTGCTGGCGGAAGTAGATTTTGTTATCGACTCCCGCACGCCAGCTGAGCGCGAACGGCTCGGGCTTGGGTATGATCACCTGGCCTCGATTAATCCCGGTCTCATTCTCGTTTCGATTACACCTTTTGGTCATTCGGGACCTAAAGCCGAATGGCCTGCAACCGATCTCACGGTCTGGGCTGCGAGTGGTGCACACGCACTTGCCGGTGATAATGATCTTGCGCCAGTGCGGACAAGCGTACCGCAGTCATACCTGCATGCAGGTGCGGACGCTGCCGGTGCCGCACTTATTGCCCTGCAGGTGAGGCACAGGACTGGCAAGGGGCAACACGTTGATGTGTCTGCCCAGCAGTCCTCCGCACAGGCGGCGTTGTCAGCGTTTCTTGGTCCACACAACAACTCTGAACTGGTTGTGTTACGTGAAGCAGGCGGGCTTGCCAGTACGTTCCCGGTGAGACTGACGTGGCCATGCAAAAACGGCTATGTCGCCATCACGATGTTGTTCGGACCGGCTTTTTCTGAACCGAACAGGCGACTGTTGCGCTGGGTTGCAGAGGAAGGCTACTGCAGCAGTGAGGAAGCCGAAGAAGACTGGGGTATGAAGATCGCGGAGATGATTATCGCCGGGGTTTCGCCCGAGCCGTACTTCGCACTCTGCCAGAAGATTGAAGATTTCATGATGCAGCACACCAAGGAGCACCTGTTTGAGGAAGGGCTGGCAAGGGAAATCTACATCGCGCCCACGCTTGATATCGGCGGGTTACTCACCGAACGTCATTTTCATTCAAGAGACTATTGGCAGAACGTAACAGTTGATGGCAAAGATGTGCGGGTACCAGGACCATATGCCCGGCTGCCGAAAAACCCGTTAACGGTGCCTGGTGCTGCGCCAACCCGGAACTCATTTACGGGCTTTGCGGGCGAGCGAGCGTCGCCCATTGAAGCTGCTGGAGAGGCAGGTGAGTTGCCGCTTGCCGGATTAAAGGTCCTCGACTTCATGTGGGTGATAGCGGGTCCGACGTTTACGCGAATGCTGGCCGACTACGGGGCAACCGTAATCAGGATCGAATCGACGACACGACTAGATCCGGCAAGGCCGTCGCCACCTTTTAAGGATGATGAGCAGAACGTCAGCAACAGTGCGCCGTGGAACAATTTTAATGCCGGCAAAATGAGTGTGACGATAGATCCCTCAAACCCGGTCGGGCGCGAGCTCCTGCTCGACCTCGTAAAGTGGGCGGACGTGGTGACCGAGTCTTTTTCGCCAAAGGCGATGAAAGGGTGGGGCCTCGACTATGACACGCTCAAATCTGTAAACGAAAACATCATCATGTTGTCGAGTTGCCTGATGGGCCAGACTGGTGATCGGTCCATGATCCCCGGCTATGGAAACATGGCGGCAGCGATTACCGGATTTTATGAACTGACGGGCTGGGCGGATCGATCCCCCGCCGGGCCTTACCTCGCTTATACGGATGGGGTGTCGCCACGCTTCATGATGTGTGCGCTGATGTCAGCCCTGGAACATAAACGCGCCACCGGTGAAGGTCAGCACATCGATGTATCCCAGGCGGAAGCGGCAATCCACTTCCTGGCCCCTGCGATCCTTGACTACGAACTGAATGGAAACATCTGGCAGAGGATGGGCAATCGCGATCGTGGCATGTGTCCGCACGGCGTGTATCCGGTGGCGGGTGACGATAGCTGGGTAGCCATTGCATGTCGTGATGATGCTGACTGGGAGACACTCAGGCAGCTGGCTGGTTTTGAAGACCTGGCTGGTGATGCGTTTGATACCGCGCAGCAGCGCAAGAAAGTTGAGGATGAACTGGATGCACGGGTAACTGAGTGGACACGTTCGCAGTCGGCAGAAGACCTCGTTGCAAGCCTTATCGATGCGGGTGTACCTGCACACAAGGTGCAGGGTGCAGTCGATTGCAGGGACGATCCACAGTTTGCTGCCCGGGAACATTTTATTAAGCGTCCCCACACCTCCCTCGAAGAAATGGTGGTGGAAGGCAGCCGTTTCAAACTCACCGGCACCCCGGCCGAAACAAAACATGCGGGACCGGATCTTGGTGAGCACAATGTCGACATGCTGACCGAAATCCTCGGTTACGATGCTGATCGGATGGCGGACGTTTTTGCTTCGCTCGCAATGGAGTAACCGGCCAGGATATGTGCATGCAGTTAGATGTAAGTGTTGGTGCTGATCGTTGAAGGCACTCGACACCTTTATCCAGTACCTGCGTTTCAATCAGGCGCTGCCATTTATCAATGGCGCCCGGTGCATTCTTGATATCGGTACCCACGATGGCGCTGTTTTCAACCGGTGCGAATATGACCTCGGCGTTGGTATTGACCCACGCCTCGTGGTTGAGGAGGAGCACGGGCCGAAAGACTATCGTATTGCCGGTGAATTCCCAGGTGATCTGCCCGATACGCTGCGTGAGCAGCAGTATGATGTTGTGACGATACTGGCGGTGCTGGAGCATCTACCCCCGCTTGTGCAGGAGGCGATGGCGGCAAGCTGTTTCTCTTATTGCAGACAGGGGGGCAGGGTGATCGTTACGACGCCGTCTCCACAGGTTGATAAGATACTCGACGTACTGTTTTTCCTCCGGTTGATTGATGCGATGGGTGAAACCCACGAAGACCACTACGGGTTTGACCCTGAAGAAGTTATACCTTTGTTCCAGAAAGCGGGATTTGAACTTGTGAAACGCAAGCGTTTCCAGTTCGGGTTGAACAACCTGTTTGTGTTTGAGAAGCCTGCATGACCGAACTCACGATTTTGATGCCATGCCTCGATGAGGCAGAGACGCTGGCAACCTGCATCGGCAAGGCAAAACGTTTTTTGATTGAAGCCGATGTTGACGGCGAGGTGCTGATTGCGGACAACGGCTCTACAGACGGTTCCGTGCAGATTGCCGAGGACAATGGTGCGAAGGTTGTTCACGTGGCAGACCGCGGCTATGGCGCGGCAATCCTGGGTGGTATTGATGCGGCTGAAGGCCGTTACATCATCATGGGCGATGCCGATGACAGTTATGACTTCAGTGCCCTCTTGCCGTTTCTGATGGAACTCCGGGCAGGTGCACAGCTGGTGATGGGCAACCGGTTTAAAGGTGGTATCGAGCCGGGCGCCATGCCCTTCCTGCACCGATATGTCGGTAACCCCGTGTTGAGTTTCGTTGGCAGACTGTTCTTCGGCAGCAAGCTCGGTGACTTTCACTGTGGGCTGCGTGGTTTTAATCGCGACGCGATTCAGTCACTTCGATTAGTTTGCCCGGGCATGGAATTCGCCTCTGAGATGGTGGTGAAGGCAACCCTGGCTTCGCTCGACATTCGCGAGGTGCTCACCACACTGCGGCCAGACGGCCGAACCCGGGCGCCACACCTGAATACCTGGCGGGATGGCTGGCGACATCTGCGTTTCCTGGTGATGTTCAGCCCGCGCTGGATGTTCCTGTATCCGGGGGCGCTTATGTTGATGCTGGGGCTTGCCTTCAGCGCAATCCTTGCCTTGACGCCCGTCGGTATTGGGGCGGTGGTATTCGATATCCAGACGTTGCTGTACACGTCTGCCATGACAATTATCGGATTGCAGATGTTGTCGCTGGCGCTGATCGTCAGGTTGATTGGAAACAGGACCGGGTACCTGCCTGACAGTATGGCCCTGGACACCGCCATGCGCTGGATTACGGTTGAGCGAGGTCTCATTATCGGTTTACTACTGACTGTTGCGGGTGCGATCTGGACAGTGAATGCGGTGCTGCAATGGTCTGATGTCGATTTCTCCGAACTTAACCCGCGCATTGCGATGCGATCCACTATCCCTGCAGCAACCCTCGTGATTATCGGTGTGCAGACGATCGTACATGCCCTGCTGCTGGGTGCGATTGACACCCTTGGCGTAACCCGGCAAAGAGCGCCCGGCGTTTGAATCAGAAGATTCGCTCCTACCTGATGCTTTGCGGCTTTGTCATTGCCGCGGCAATGGGTATCGCCTTTTCGCTCAGCACCAGCACACCCGCCCCGTACCAGGGCTACATGCCGCTTGGTATCGACTCCTTTTATCACGCTGCAAGAATCATGGACGTTGTGAGGGGAGGCGCATTCATCGAGTTTGATGTCCGCGGCTTTATGCCGGATGGTGACTGGATTGCCTGGCCGTGGTTTTACGACTGGTCACTTGCGCAGATGGCGAAGATATACCTGGCGGCTGGTGGTACCCATGCCATGAGCTTGCTGGCACATGTGCCCACGATTGGCTTTGTTGCCAACCTCCTGCTGGTGTTGCTTTGCTGTCGTGCGTTGCGACTGAACACGCTTGTCAGCATTGCTGCGCTGTTTGTTTTTGCCGCCTTGCCAGTCAGCAATCAGCTACACCTGGCAGGTCGAATTGATCACCATTTTGCGGAACTCAGTTGTGTCTTGCTGGTGACCTGGCTGCTACTGCGGTTTGAATCTCAACCTGGCAGATACCAGGCTGCGGCGTTTGGTGCCGCGCTGGGATTCTCCCTTGGTATCAATAACGGATTGTTCCTCCTGCAGATTCCGGTGGTTGCCTATTTCGGGATTCGCTGGCTTTTAGATGATCGCGTGGAGAGATCTGCAGCGATAGCACTTGGCGTTGCCATGCCGGTGTCTGTGCTGCTGATGAGCCTGCCCTCTGTGCCCTTTCTTGAAGGACAGTTCACTTACTACCTGCTTTCCTGGTTCCACCTTTATCTTGCCGCGGCAGCAGGTGTTGCTGCGGTAATGCTCTCGTGGTTTGAGAGGACACTGAAGCACTTTGCCGTGATAGCTGTGACTGGCCTCTTACTGTCGCTACCGCTCTGGTCTTTCGTGATTGAGGGGATCGGTTATATCGGTGATGCGGCGTTTACGCCCATGGAGATTGACCCACCGTTAACCATGGATCTGATGAGCCTGATGGTGCTCTATACGCCGCTGATCATTCTGGCGTTGCCTGCGATTGGTTTACTGGCTTTCGGCTGCTACAAGGGAAAGCCCTGGCTGGCGTTGGCAGTCATTACGGCGTTCGGTTTTGCCATGCTGCTCAGTCAGCAGCGTTTTGCTTTGTTCGGCGTGCCCGCGTTAATCCTGCCCCTTGCTGTACTGCTCAATGAGGTCCGAGAGCGGTTCGTGATTCTCCCTGCGGTGGTGGCAGTAGCGGGACTCAGCTGGAATGCTGCCTTTGCAAGTTCGCTCAATACGATTGAAGCGTGGAATCCTGAGTACCTTGATATCTATCCGTTGCTGATGCGCCTGGGGGAGGAGTGTGAAGAGGCGAATGATGTGGTACTCGCCGATCCCAACCAGGGGCATTACGTGCTGTACCACAGTCGTTGCGGGGTCTACGCCAATAACGCGACGTTAACCCAGTCACATATCGATCGTCGCGCCAAAGCTTACGGCTGGCTGCGAGGTGATCCTGCTGCAATCAGCCAGGCGATACCGTTGCCAACCTATGTCCTGGTCCGGCGATATGGTGGTGCGAGCGGGGCAGGTCATCCACTGAATGACCTGGGTATGCACAAACTGATGTTATCTGGCGCTGAGCATCCGGCACTGGAAGAACTCGCTACAGTGGGTACGGGGCAAGGCGAGACGCCGCTACCGGTGGCGCGTTTGTACAAGCTCAAGTGAGCGGGCAGGTGAGTGACCGGGCGACTGCGCTCAGGCGCCCTGGTCGGACTGCAGGGTTCTTTTGTAGGTTTCCTGGATGATCATGGCATCGTAGCTCGCCCGGTGACGTTTGAGTTCCATATCGTCGATTACCTTGTCCTTGGTGTCATGCCAGATTTCCATCTGTTCCGGTGAAAGGATCATCTCAAGGGAGCTGACGGTAAAGTCCATTTGCATGCCGGCGGCATGGAAAAGGGTTGTCAGCCAGGGTTTGTCGACAACCCAGCCATCGGTATACACGGTTTTACCAGCGAGGATCGAGTTTAAAAACTCGGCTACTTCCTGCATGGGTTTGCCGTAGGTCTCGAGGATATCGCGTGAGACGCGGTGTACCTTTTCGGCGTCGTCATCCCAGTGGGTCCAGTCAGGTGCCGGTGCAATCAGCGTGCAGAACTTACTGCCGTCTTCAAGTGCGAGACCAATTTTAATTGGGTAACTTTCGCCACCGAAGCCCGAGGCTTCGACGTCAACAATCAAGGGTTCGTTCGGTTGGGGCATCTGGGTTCCAGTGTGTGCAGCAGGTACATATTAATGCGCGTAACGCAGGTTGCAATGTTAGCGTGCCTGAAGACGATATTGGAACGATATTATCTCAATCAGGAATCCCTTCGGATCGGCGTGACTTTGCTCCTGTCTCCGCCGGTGTCGGCTTTGCCGTCGTATCGAATCGCCTGCTTGATGGAAGAGTTGATGAGAATATGACCTTTCTCGATCACTTTCTCTGGCGCATCTTTCATCTGGATCATGTCTGCCTGTTCGATGTCCGCTGAAGCGGTGAAGCTGAGCCAGGCATTGGCACCATTGTTCTTGGCGAGATACGCGGCCTGGTCTGCCAGGGCAACAACCTGTTCCCAGGTGAACTGGCGTGGAGATTCCGGATTAAACGGGTACTGTGCGAAGCCGATCGATGCTGACAGGTAGCCGATCTGGCCTTCACCCACAACGTAGTTATGCGAGGCGACGCTGCTCCTGACGCGCTCAGCGAGCAGTTCAATGCCCGATTGATCTTCACTCTTGCCGACGATCAGGAACTCATCACCACCCCAGCGAATGATGGTGTCTGAATCCCGCGTGCTGGTTTCCAGTATCTCCTTGATCTGTAGGAGCGCATTGTCACCTGCGGCATGGCCGTAGTTATCGTTGATGGCTTTGAACCCATCCAGGTCCATCATCATGAAGAAGATTGAGCCTTCCTTGCGGATGATCTGCGGTGCTTCCACATTGTTCTGCAGCTTGGTGTACATCCGATTCAGACTGGCAATCTGGCTTTCCAGGTACTCATACAGGTAGCGCCTGTTGTGCAGCCCGGTCAGCGCGTCACTAGTGCTGGCCAGGCGCAGCTGCTCGTTTGCGGTTTCGAGCTGGGTGTTTCTTTCATCCAGTTCCCGCGTGCGCTCCTGCACCTGGATTTCCAGGATCTGCTGCATCCGCGCTGCGTTGGCGAGTTTCTGCCTCTGAACGTACATGTAGCTGCCAATTGCCGCGAGTACGATCAGTGTGTAGATCGTGTAGGCCCACCAGCTGAACCAGGGGGCGGGTACCACCGTCAGGTGCATGCTGGCGCCGGTCTCATTCCAGACTCGGTCATTGTTTGAGCCCAGTACCTGGAACTCATAGTCACCGGCAGGCAGGTTGGTGTAAGTCGCTTTGCTGTACTTGTCGGCCAGCACCCAGTCTTCATCAAAACCGTTCAGGCGATATCGATAGATGTTCTTATCTGGTGATGAGTAGTCCAGTGCCGAGAAACTGAAACTGATCATTCGATCCGTGTAGGCGAGCGTCACGGGTTCCTCGATTTCTACACCCGAGTACCTTGTTATACGCGTCTGTTCGTTTGAGTCTGCAAACAGCGAGATCTGCGGTACGTGTTGATTAAATCGAACGGCTGTTGGGTTGAATGCCACCATGCCGTCGAAGCCGCCAAAGATGAGGTCGCCGCGGCTGCTCTTCAATCGGGCACCAAAATTGAACTCATCAAGGATCAGGCCGTTACGCTTGTCAAAACGGCGCACCAGGCCGGTTTCAGGTTCCAGTTCAGCGAGTCCACGATTGGTGCTGAGCCAGATCTTCGAATCTCCTTCAAGTACGCCGTAAATCGTATCTCCCGGCAAACCTGTTGACTTGTTGTAACGCTGGAAGACCGCCTTACCGTCGCGCCTGTCTGCTGCTGCCCAGCGGTTCAGCCCCGCGCCAAGTGTGCCGATCCAGAGTGAGCCATCGGCACTTTCCAGCATCTCCCAGGCAGCGTTGCTGCTGAGACTGGTTTCGTTCTCTGGATTGTGTGTGAAGCGCTCAAATGTCCTGGCAATGGGGTTGAACAGGTTCAGGCCACCGTCTTCGGTACCAATCCAGAACTGTCCATCCTTTGCCTGGTAAATCGTGAGGACGCGATCGCTCCCAATCGAGGAGGGGTCGGAATCAACATGACGGTAGTGCGTGAACTGACCGGTGCCCAGGTTGTAGTGATTGAGCCCACCACCGTAGGTGCCAATCCAGAGATAGTTGCCGGAAACCTTGAGTGAAGTAATCCCGTTTGCGCTGAGTGAATTTGCTTCTACGGGATCGTGCTGAAAATGAGATAGTGCACCGCTACCGGGTTCAAGCCGGTACAGTCCTGCTGTGCGTGTGCCGATCCAGAGTTCACCTTCCGGGCCGATTGCCAGCGCCATGACCCGCTGATCTTCGAGGGCAATTTCGAGCGATCTTGTTGCCTCGTAGCCATCTTCTGAAGGAATAAGCTGATCAACGCCACCACCGTAACTGCCGACATAAAGCGTGCCTGTGGTCGTCTCTGCGATTGCGGTAATGAGGTTGTGATGCAGGTGGCCTGTTTCAACTGAGAGTCCGCTGAAGGCAGCACTTGAATAGTTCCACCGGCTGGCACCCTTGTAGGTGCCTACCCAGAGGACGTCACCCCGGTCCTCAAACAGCGAATCAATCCGGGCGTCGTTGAGGCTGTTCGGGTTCGTTGCATCAGGCAGGTGAGTGTAAAAACCTGTGCCGCTGCGTTTGAGTTCGGCCAGCCCGGCGTCGGTCGCAACCCAGAGCGTACCCTCGTGATCGACCAGCAGATCCCGGACCAGGTTGTTTGGCAGTGTGCTCGCGTCACCAGGAGTGTTTGCCATGTTGGTGATCGTGCCGGAGATCGGGTCAAAAACAACCAGGCCTTTGCTGTGTGTGCCAATCCATACCCTACCGTCGTGCTCGGTGATAGCCCGCACGTTCATGCCCTTGGCGGCGGGGTGGGGTGTAAAGCTTTCGCGCGCGGGATCCCAGGTCACAACACCTGCCTCGGTGCCGACAAACAGGATACCTTCTGATTCGTAAATCGTATTGATTGCGTCACTCGGCAACGGGTGGGTAGCGGATGAATAGCTGATAAATCGATCTTCAATCGGATCAAAACGCGCAATACCGGCATCGTGGGTACCGACCCATATTGTGCCTGCCCTGTCTTCAAACACGACCCGAATGCGATCTGTGCGCAGACTGCCAGGAACATCCAGGTCTGCGCGGTACGTGGTAAAGCTGTTAGAGGCGTGATCGTAACGGGAGACACCGCCGTTGTTGGTGCCTATCCATATCATGCCGGTGCGATCTACTGCGAGGGACCAGATCCAGTCGTCAGCCAGCGCAGTGTCGTCTCCATTCACCCGTTCATAGATTTCGACATCGTAGCCGTCGAAGCGATTGAGACCTTCAGGGGTGCCCAGCCAGATGAACCCCTGCTGATCCTGGGTAATGGCGGTGATGCCGGAATGGGACAGGCCCTGGTTAGTGGCGAGGTGTTCAAAGCGCACCAGTTTGCCGGCTGCATCGAAGGCAGCCAGGCTGGTAAAAAGAAGTAGAGAGGCGAGTAGCGCTACTCTATTCATGACATGTTCGGCCCGTTGCGAAACTTAGTCCTGGTCTACCCAACTGTTGATGTTTGATACACCCGGTGTGGAGTTATTCCAGAAGTATGCGTTGTTCCAGAAGTACGCGTTATTCCAGAAGTACGCGTTATTCCAGAAGTAAGCGTTGTTCCAGAAATAGGCCGAGGTATCAGCTGTTTGCTGGTAGGTTCCATCCCAGACTGAAGCATCGTCTTCAGAACCCTGGCCGGTGATATAAAAGAGTCCGTCGTCACCCTGGTAGGCAGGACCGGCAAAATGCTGTTCGCCCATCATGTCCTGCATGATGTTGAGGCCAAGGTTAGCGCAGCCGACGCTACCATTGATCACAGCTTCCTGAGCGTTCACTTTGCCTACGCCCTGCTGGAAGATGGAGTAAATGGCATTGCCTTCAGCATCGACCAGTGTTGATGCGGAGGTAAGCAGTTTGCACTTCACGTCGTCAGGAGAGATGTTGCCGTGTTTCTGCAGCACCAGCGCTGCTACACCCGACACGATAGCAGCAGCCTGCGATGTGCCGGACATCATGAAGTAGGTGTCCGAATCATGAAACTCAGGGTTGTTCGCCGCAAGCGTAGCGGTGGCATCCATGATGCCCGTGATGTGACCACTCGGCGCAATAACGTCTGGTTTGATAAATCCAGCCCGCGTCGGGCCGGTGGCTGAGTACTCACTCAGCACGTCATCAGATTCATCGTCAGGCGTGTATGAATCGGTGTAACCGCCAACGGTCAGGATATAGGGTACGTTACCCGGCACACCAATCGACATGGGTTCAGGGCCGGTGTTACCGGCGGAGGCGATGACGGTTATACCGGCATGCCATGCCGCCATGACGGCGAGGTTCACGGGATCATCAAAGTAGTCGGACTGTGGCGCCGCACTGAACGAGAGGTTCAGGACCTGGATGTTATAGCGCTCCTTGTTATCAACAATCCACTCGAGACCGCGGATGATTGTGGAGTAGGTACCCTGACCTTTTCCATCGAATGCCTTGACGACAATCAGGTCAACGCCGGGGGCTACGCCATTGGCAACGCCTTTGCTGCCTATATCATTTGAAGCGATGATGCTCGCAATATGGGTGCCGTGGCCATGCTTGTCCCAGACCTTCTCTTTTTTGCTGCCGTTTTTGCTGGTGGCATCAAAGATTGCGACAGGTTCGGGAATACCGTTTCTTTTCTGGACGGAGGCATTTCGGAATAGGCCGGAATCGAGGATGGCGACACCAACACCGGCGCCGTCTATGCCGGCGGCGTGCAGTTCGTCAGCACCTATCTGCCAGGCAACAGGTGACTGTGGAATACCATCGACACGATCGAGGCTCATAAGCTGCATTTCCAGCTCCGCATCGACTGCCTTGATTTCCTTCTCCATTACCTTCTTGGCGGACTTCTTCGGCTTGTCGCCATAACTTTGCTTGATTTTGCTCTTCTTCTGCTCTGCCTCGTTGATCAGTACCTTGGCTTCAGGGTGATCAGCGTTGCGACGCTTATCATTCTTTGAGCTTTTGTTTTTGGCAGACTTTTTCTTGTCGGCTTTGTCTTTCTTTTTCTTCTTGTCAGCCTTTGCCTTCTTGCTCTTATCAGATTTGTCCTTCTTGCTCTTCTTGCTCTTCTTGCTCTTGTCAGATTTGTCCGACTTGTCTTTTTTCTTCTTTTTCTTTTTCTTGTCGCCCTTCGTCTCCTCTTCAGAGGATGCGGTGACGGTGAGGTCTGGCGTGATGCGGATGCCAGTCACTGCTGCTATGGCTGAGACCATCTGTGCAGATAATTGTGCTGAGACCGCGTTAATGATCTTGTATTCATCGGTGACGGTGCCGCCCTGGCTCTCTACTGCAGCGCGTGCATCAGCGACGGATTTGCCTCGAACGATGTAGGCAGCCAGTTGAGGATCGGTTGATTGGGTTGTGACTTGAACTTTGTCTTGAGCTTTGTCGGCGTTTTCTGCCGCAGGTCCATCCTGGGCCCACAGCGGAAACGACATTGAAGCCAGAACCAGGCTTAGGAAACAGCCCAGTGCGATTTCCTTAATCGAAAGAGTCCCCACTCTCTTGCAGAATTGCATTGTTATTTAGCTCGCTTTTTCAGTGAGTGCATACCAGGGTACAAGCAACTGTTGTGCCACTACAGTGATATTCGGGAAAATACCATAGTAAACAGTGGCTTAAGGTTAGGACTTTGTAAGGAACTTTACCTTTTTTTGTGTGACAATCCTTGTCACATGCTGACAACTTGCGCCGTGGTAATACTATAATTTTGATATTAGTTCTGACAATGCCGGGAGGACCACCGGTCAAAGAACAGGCGGTACAAATTGGTGCCCAAACGGCGCGCGGGCGGAGTCGAAATTGATGTTGTTCCTGTCCAGCTATCACCCAGATAAGGTCGCTCGTCTTTTTTCGCGTTTCTTACTGTTACAGGTGGCCTGTCTCGCCCTGTTCGAGGCGGCTGTGCCTGTCTATATGCTGGTGACGCTTGGCTGTATCGGGGCCATGATCCTACTTTCGCCAGGCCAGTTCCTGCACTACTACCGTGAATACCTGATGTTGCTTCTGCTGGCCGGTCTGCTTGCCTTGCCCCTGCTCGAAATCTCGCTTCTTGGGCTGGTTTTACTGTGGTTTGTGACGGCTGTGTTCTACGTCCTTTTCCAGCATGGTGGCTGGTGGGGGATGACCAGTGCCGCAATTTTTACCCTGACGGCGGTAGCGCTGCTGTTATCTGATGAGGGCCAGGGTCTGACGCTGGAAACAGGGAGCCTTGTCATCACCAGCTGGTTACTGGCCTCGGCCTGTCTTGGTGGTATCACAGCGCTCTTCCTGCAACAGCAGAAGGAAGCGACTGAGCAGATCCGCGCCTCTGATGTGGCGAAAACAGAATTCCTGTCGGGTATCTCGCATGAACTGCGCACGCCGCTTAACTCCATCATGGGGTTTGCCGATATTCTCTCGCGTGGTTATGCGGGGCCGCTCGAAGGCAAGCAGAACGATTTTGTGAACAACATATCGGCGAGCAGTCGACATATGCTTGCGCTCGTTAATGACCTGCTCGATATCTCGCGGATTGAATCCGGCCAGATCGAGTTTGTACCGGAGGATGTTGACCTGGGCGTACTGGTTGACGAGGTGAGTGAGATGTTCGAGGAAGAATCGAACACGCGCAGAATCTCATTTGATCGACTCATTGAAAATGGTGTGATGGGATGCAACGTGCAGCTCGACAAGGTGAAGTTCCGGCAGATCCTGATAAACCTGCTGGCCAATGCGTTCAAGTTCACCGATGAAGGCAACCGGGTAGCCATCCGCACCTCGCTGGATGGCAATACCATCATCATCAGGGTGACTGACAACGGGCGGGGTATCCCTGCCGGGATGGATCAGAAGATCTTTGAGAAATTCTACCAGGTGCATAGCAGCACCTCGGATAAATCGCCCGGCACCGGACTTGGCCTGCCCATCAGTAAACACTTTGCAGAACTGCACGGCGGCACCATCCTGCTGGATCGCTCCGGCCTCAGTTCAGAAACAACCTTTGTCGTTCGGCTGCCGTGTGTCAGGGCCGCATAGGAGTCTTACTTGCCAACCATCCTCATCGTTGAAGACAACCAGATGAACAGGGAACTGCTGGAGTCGATTCTCGACTTCAATGGCATCGCACGCCTGTCTGCTGATGGCGGCGCGCTGGGTGTGAGGCTGGCACTCTCGGAGTTACCCGACCTCGTTTTGATGGATATCCAGATGCCCGAGGTGGATGGTTACGAAGCGCTGAGCCGCATCAGGCAGGGTTCAGGTGGAGCAGCAGACATCCCGGTGGTTGCGGTAACCGGTAATGCAACATCCGGCGACAGGGAAAAGATGCTGAACCATGGGTTTAATGATGTCATCACCAAACCCTACATGGTCGAAGACGTGCTGAGTGTGATTAAACGTATCCTCGGTTGACCGGGTCCGGCTATTGGTTTTCCTCGACCAGTGCGAGGAGCTCCGCCAATTGTGCCTCCCTGACGGATTCAACATGCCGGGTGACCTCATCACGCGTTGCCGCATCAACACCGGCGCTTGCCAGCACGTCATCATTACCTTCCCCCAGTGCTGGTGGATCACCTTTCGGGCCGCCGGGGGTATCGCTCAGGGAGACCAGCGTCCCCACGGTGAGACTTTCGCCCACGCCGTCAATATTGATGCTGGTGAGATAGTTGTTGGCGTGATTCTGGGGATCTTCCAGTACATCGGTCCAGCTGCGAACCTTCTCCCAGATGATCTCGGGTTGTGTGTACAGGAACTCTGACCAGGCAGCCATGGGTATAGCGGCGAAGCCAGATTTCAAACGGTCACGTACCTCGTTTGCGTCTTCCTCAGTGATGCCCTCCCCAAGGCGCTGGCCCGGTGTCATGAAGCGCGGGTCAAATGCGTACTCCGGCATGTCTGCAAAAATACACAGTGCGTCCCAGGCATCCTGGTCCATCACGTGTGCAAGCATAATGGCGCCGCCGTCAGCGGTGCTGTAGACGCCATAGAAACCTCGAATATTCGGGTGGTGGTTGCCGGTACGTTCAAGTTCAGCACCTGTCATAGCGGTGTGTGTCAGCTCCCATTGTTGAAGCCACAGGGTTGTACCAAGTGCACTGGTCTGAACCCGCTGGCCGGTGCCGTAACGTTCCCTCGCGACAACTGCCGTCATCACACCGAGTGCCAGCTGCATAGCGCCGGCGGTGTCGATAATGATTGCTCCCGGCAATGACGGTTCCCTGTCGGCGTAACCGGTGTGATGCACAAGTCCGCCACGGGAAGCTGCAACGCCGTCCAGCATGGCCTTGTCTGCGTCTTCTCCGTTGGGTCCAAAACCGTTCACCGAGGCGTAGATGAGCGACGGGTATCGCTCATGCAGGTCATCGTACCCAAGCCCCATTTTGATAAGCGCGGACTCCCGGTAGTTGGTGAGGAAGATGTCTGCGTTCTCGAGCAGTGCCTCGAGCACCTGCCTGCCCTGGTCTGTATTCATGTCGATACAAACGGAGCGTTTGCCCCGATTTACAGCCGCAAACTGCGGGCCGAGTGTACCGTCGGGTGTTTCGTTCTGCCGGTTCCTGCCGTACCGGCTGGGATCACCGATGGGCGGTTCAACCTTGATCACGTCTGCACCCATGTCACGAAGGTACAGCGCCGCAGCAGGTCCCTGTACGGCAATCGTCATCTCCACAACCGTCATCCCCTCAAGTGGTTCGGGCATTGACTTTCTCCAGGTCAAAACAGGTTCTCCATAGCATGCAGAAGTATTCACTTGATTTGAACTGCCGACTTCACACTACAATGAGGGTTTGGTGGTGTTTGGGTTGAACGTGTTTGGTGCTGCAGACCTGTCACGGTTGATGAAGGAATCAAACTGGGCGAGGGCCTCCGGTGAGGTGGCGCTTTACCTTGACCTCCGTGGTTCGCAGCCTTCTGACTATGACGCGACTGGCCTCAACACCTGGCTGGCGCAGCAGCCTGTTCCACTGGTCGCGCTGGTGGATGACAATTCCCCGGCCGCTGATGGCCTTGATGGTTTTGATGTAGTCGTGAATGACACGGATCGGCTGGAGCAGATTCAGCAACAGATCATCAAGCGACCCCAGGCATCTGCAACACTGGTGCAGGTGACGCGGGCAACGGTGCTGCTGCCGATGGCTTCTGCGTTACATGTTGAGTCGATGGGTTATGGCGCGCTGCAGGGCGGCGCTGAGTTTGCCACCTGGCTTGAGCAGTCGCCTCATCGGAATAAAGAGATTTCCGTTACCGGCGAGCCGGTGATGCTTGACCGGCAGGCCGACCATCTCTCCATTCGGCTGAACGACCCGGCAAATCGCAACGCGCTGTCTGCGCCGATGCGAGATGCCTTGAGTGAAGCGTTTGCCCTGGTCGCGCAGGATGACTCTATCAAGCAGGTGAGTGTGACAGGTGAGGGCGATAACTTCTGTGCAGGCGGCGACTTGAGGGAGTTCGGCAGCGTTGCCAGTACAGCCGATGCTCACCAGATTCGCCAGCTCGCGATGCCTGCGCAATATCTTGCGCCATACGCGGAGCGATTCACTTTTTATCTTCACGGCGGTTGTATCGGTGCAGGTATCGAACTGCCATCATTTGCCGGGCGCGTTGTTGCCGCCAGGGATGCATGGTTTCGACTGCCTGAGATCAACATGGGATTGATCCCGGGAGCGGGTGGATGCGTCAGCATTCCACGCCGAATCGGCCGGCAGCGCACCAATGAACTGGCGATTACCGGTCGAGATCTTCCGGCCAGCGAAGCGCTGGTGTGGGGATTGATTGATGCGATTGAATGACGTGGTGTCTTAGCGTCAGTAGTTGTAACAGGAGGGATGTCTATGGATGCCTTATCGAGTTTTCGAATATGCGACTTTACCGGGCAGCTGGCAGGTGCGGGAGCGACGCGCTGGCTTGCAGCTTTTGGTGCAGAAGTCATTCGGATTGAAGATCCAACCAACGATGGTCGCTGGGACATCCTGCGCGGTACCGGTCCCTTTGTTGATGAGCGCAGGGGCGTGAACATGGGCGGCGCCTTCAACAATCACAACCCCAACAAGCTGGGGATCACGCTGAATCTCAGGACCGAGAAAGCGAAGGATATTCTCCGCGAAATCATCAAGCGCTCGGATGCCGTGACCGAGAACTTTGCCGCGGGTGTGCTGGACCGCTGGGGCTTCAGCTACGAAGCGTTGAAAGAGATCAAGCCCGATATCGTGTATGTGTCGAACTGCGGTTTTGGCCACACCGGTCCGTACCATCAGTTCAAGACCTGGGAGCCCATTGTCCAGGCCGTGTCAGGGCTCACTTTTTCTTCTGCATTGAAAGACCAGCCTCCGGCAGGCTGGGGTTATTCCTACATGGATCATACCGGTGGCTATTACATGGCCATGGCGATCATGCTTGCGCTGCTTGCACAAGCAGAAAACCGGTGAAGGGCAATGGGTTGACCTCGCCTGCACGGAGGCTGGTCTCAGTTTAAACGGGCCGGCTTTGCTCGACTGGTCTGTCAATGGCCGTGCAATGCGGGATGCGCCTTTCGACTCGAACCGAAGCCAGTATGTGCCAATGGCGCCCCACGGCATCTATCCCGCCGCCGGTGAAGACCATTGGGTCGCGATTGTCTGTCGCCATGATGATGACTGGCGCAAGCTTGCTGTGCTCATCGATGAAGACTGGTGCGCCTCATTTGATACGTTGGCGAGCAGGCTTGATGACCAGGACAGGCTTGATGAGCTTGTATCTGATTGGACCAGGCGGCAGGAGAAGTTTGAACTACAGGCTCTCCTCAGGGCAGAAGCAATCCCCGTTTCGGCCGTACAAAAACCACAGGAACGCGTTGATGAAGATCCGACCACTGCTGCATTTGGGCTCTGGCCAGAAGTGAAGCACTCAGCCATGGGTGAGGTGAGGGTTGACGGCAACCCGGTACACTTTTCGGAAACCGACTGGGAACTTCATCACGGTGCCCCGTGCGTGGGTGAACATACCGAAAAAGTGCTGACAGAGTTGCTTGGGATGAGTAGTGACGAGGTGCAGACACTCAGAGAGGAGGGCGTGGTATGAGCGCACTGCAGGGTGTTCGAGTGATTGAGCTGGCTAACGAGCGGGTCTCTTTTGCGGGTAAGTTGCTGGCTGACATGGGGGCAGACGTGATCCTGGTGGAGCCGCCAGGTGGAGACCCGTCACGGGAGTACCCGCCTTTTGTAGATGACGAACCAGGGCCGAACCGAAGCCTCTACTTCATGCACTACAACACAAGTAAACGTGCGGTGACGCTTGACCTGGATACTGTCAGCGGACAGGAAAACTTCCGCTCACTGGTCGCGAGCGCCGATGTACTGATTGAATCTGAGCCGGTGCAACGGCTTGCTGGTCTGCAGCTCGACTATGTGGATCTCAAAGTGCTGACACCGGGTCTTATTCATGTTGCGCTGACACCCTATGGCCGTGATGAACCCATGTCTGATCTACCGGTGACCGACCTGACACTGATGGCAGCGGGCGGACCGCCGTGGAGCTGTGGTTACGATGACCACAGCCTGCCGCCGGTGCGAGGCTGGGGTTTCCAGGGTTACCAGACGGGTTGCCACTATGCGGTGATGTCTGTGCTCACTGCGCTTTTATATCGCGGTGTGAGTGGTACAGGTCAGTTTATTGATGTCAGTATGACGGCGGCGTTGAATGTCACCACGGAAGCCGCAAGTTACTCATGGCTTGTTGCAGAAGAAACAGTGCAGCGACAGACCGGGCGCCATGCCGCGGTAAATCCCACCGGCGAGACCCAGATGAAATGTGCCGATGGCAGGTATGTGAATACCGGCGTGCCACCGCGCTTTCCTAAGGAATTCGGCAATTTATATGAGTGGCTCCGCGAGGTGGGACTGCTCGATGATTTCCCTGAAGCTGTGTTCCTCGAAATGGGCGCAAACTGGGAGGGGCCTTTTGACCTGTCCCAGATTGGTACAGACGAGACGATCACGGCGGTGTTCATGGCTGGTCGTGAGGCGCTGCAGCTGATTGCAACCAATGTCACGGCCTACGAGTTTTTTGTTGGCTGTCAGCGTGCCGGACTTTCGGTAGGGGTTATCTATTCACCGGAAGAAGCCTTTGAAGACGAACACTTCAAGGCGCGGGGATTCCAGGTGCCTGTCGAACATGATGATCTTGGTCGAACCATTGTCTACCCCGGTGCGCCTTACAAGTTGCCAAAAAGTCCCTGGGCGATCAGTCGGCGAGCACCACACCTGGGTGAACACAATGAGGAGGTGTTTCAGTCTCTCGAGTAGATGACTGAGCCACCACGAAGGGTCATGCAGACATGTGAGCTGCGCAGGTCATGTTGCAGTGATGACCAGGGCACATCCATCAGGCAACAATCCGCAGGTGCTCCCGGCTCCAGGTAACGACTTTCATGAGGGGCGTCAAGCGGGCCCAGGAAACCCGTCAAGGCGTCAGCAGCCGAAACTGTTTCATTCTCTCCGAGTATCGTACCGTTTGTGGTAACTCGCTCGGTTGCTGCCCTGATCGCTTCCCATGGGTCCGGCTGGCCAAAAGGGAAATCGGTTGCAAATGCGGTGGGGATGCCCGCCTCAAACAGGGAGCGGGCCCGGTAAAGGAACGCATGTTCCTCAGCTGGAATCGCGTCAACGTATGCATCACCACGTTCGGCAATGAAGTTGGGTTGCGTGACAACCCAAAGGCCCAGTTCTTTCAACTGGGATAAGAGCGCCGGCGGCACAACCGAGGCGTGTTCAATCCTGTCACCAGTGATAGTGCCAGCGGCCCGGAAGGCTGACAGGGTGTAGACAAGTTCAACCTCTGTGACACAGTGCACGGCAATGGGTCTCGAGCGGCGATGACTGGCCAACATATCCTCAACCAGTTCATCAAAATCCGGCAGGCTGGTGTCGTGCAGGTGGATCTTGGTTTCACCTGGCTGCAGCATGCTGGTCGCGTCCCCGGTCAGCGAGGACGTGCCAGACAACCTTACCCGTTGCAGCAGGTCTCCCCGATCCTGCAATGCCTGGAACCACTGCCATGTCTGTACGTCGTTGGCAGGCGTCATGTCGTTGATGCCGGTGACGCCATATCGCGCCAGGTTGCGGCTGGCCCTGTCCATCGGTGGCGGTGAGTTTCGCCAGATATCACCAAGCAGTTCATCAACATCATAGAGTCGGCCGTCGTCTGCACTGAGGCGTGCCTGCTGGTGCGCAGGCAGTGCCGCTTTGGCACGATCGACCTGCTGCATGGCCAGGCTGTTCAGGATCCATAACCTGCCCGAGCGGTGCTGGATGCGCACGGGCCGTGCGGGACCATGCCGGTCAAGCCAATCCCGGTTCAGGTCACTTAGAACAGATTCGTGAAACCCTGTACCTCGTAACCAGTCTGATCCCTCCTGTTGCAGGGCGTCGCGCAATTCCGATTCGTTGGTTACCTGGGGCGGGCCACAATTGATGGAGGTAAGTGAAGCGGCATATGCCGCCAGGTGTACATGATGGTCGTGCAATCCGGGCAGCAGGAGGCAGCCTTCGGCATCAATGGTTTCATCAGCTGTGGCTGATTCACCTATTGAAGTGATGACCCCATCCGTGATGAGGACATCGGCAATCCGTCCGGGTGATCCCGGGTTGAACAGTTCTGCGTTGGCTATGAGCCGGGTAGTCTCAATCGCCTTCAATCTCGAACCATTCCCTCACGACCCGGCGCAACAGTTTGCCGGTCTCGTTGTAGGGGAGTTCCGATGAGAAGTGGATCACTTCCGGTACGCGCGATGACCTGAGATGTTCACGGATATGACCGCGGATATCATCCTCACTCATTTCGTGTCCATCGTTTAACACCACGGCAAGCGCGACGGCTTCACCCCATTCCTCGGAAGGGATACCCACGGCTGCGGCGTCGGATATGGCGGCGTGCTCATGCAGCAGATCTTCGATTTCACCTGGTGACATGTTCTCGCCGCCTCTGACAATCACGTCATCTGCCCGTCCGGACAGGAACAGGTAACCGTGGTCGTCGAGATAGCCAGCATCCCTTGTTGGAAACCAGCCGTCATTGTCGAGAACACTGCGACCTTCGTATTCACCGGACACCTGTGGCCCGCGAACATAAATTTCCCCAGCTTCAAATGGCGCCATTACCTTGCCGTCTTCGTCTCGGATTTCGATTTCGACCGAAGGCAGGGCTTTACCTACCGAACCGAGCCTTGCGTGCACAGCGGCATCGTCGTGATCAAGCGCAGCCCGGTGATCATCCGGGTCCAGCAGCGTGATCGTGGAGCTGGTTTCTGTCAGGCCGTAGGCATTGGTGAAGTTAACGCCGGGGAACAGTTCGAGGGCTCGCTTGATGACCGGCACGGGCATCTTGCCACCACCATAGGCGATGGACTGCAGTGCGGACATACTGGCCGGGTCCATCGACGCACTGTCCATCTCTTCGATGATGCGAGACAGCATGGTTGGGACAACAAATGCGCTGGTGACTTTTTCGCCTGCTGCGAGTGAGAGCCACTCACCGGCGTCAAAGGCTGGCAACTGCACAACCTGGCGACACGCGTAGATATTACTCATCATGGCCGAGATACCAGCAATGTGGTAAGGCGGCACAGAAACCAGCGCAGCGTCTTCTTCCATTGCTCCCATGAATTCAACCGATCCCAGGATGTAGGAAACGAGATGTTCATGGCGCAGGATTGCGGCCTTGGGGGTACCGGTTGTACCGCTGGTAAACAGCTGTACTGCAACCGATGATGGATCTTCATTCCACGCAACGTCAGCAGCATCGCCACTCAGCACATCGGCGAGGAAATCGTTTGAGTCCCGCAGTACCCAGCCGTTGAAATCGAACGGTTCGTTGCGTGGCCCCGAAATGAGATAGGCAGGTGTAATGCGTTCAAACAAAGGCACCAGCTGTTCTTCGCTGAGGCGATAGTTCATCGGCACGTACGGCACACCGGCCATGGCCGCGCCCATCAGTGCAATCGGTACCGCCGGGCTGGATTCATCCATCAGCGAGACGAACTTGACGTTGGCCTCGGCAAACTGCGCGGCTGCGCGGGTTGCACCGGTGTAGAGTTCGGCGTAGGTGTAGTGACTGCCGCGGTGGGTCAGGGCGCGACGGTCCGGACAGGCCTCCGCCGCCATTTGCAGGAATAGGGCAATGTTCATAGTGCGTTATTCAAAGTGCGATGGTCGTGGTGTCTGGATCTAGTCGGAGGAGGGTAACTTCTTCGTATCTTTGGTCATGAGTTCGTTACCGTTGTAGTAGATCGAACCGTCACCACTTTTGACGCAGAGTACTTCCACGGTGTCATCTGCATCCACGTATCGCTTACCGATGACGCAGCCGTTCATGTGATCTGG
Source organism: Pseudomonadales bacterium (assembly GCA_963921285.3). Taxonomy (GTDB): domain Bacteria; phylum Pseudomonadota; class Gammaproteobacteria; order Pseudomonadales; family Azotimanducaceae; genus UBA9659. The sequence continues at coordinate 413,888 of CAWUFD020000015.1, read as the reverse complement.
ATTCCCCTCGGCTTGATCGGGGGCTTCTGCCATTTGGACGCCGCCGCAGGTCAGGTCGTCACCTGCTGCTGCCTTGATGACCATTACTTCTGCATCGCAGACGGCACTCTTGAGCCTTGTTCCAGGTTTCAACGTATATCTCTCCGTTAGTTGTTGTTTTTCTCTCGCTGACCACGGCCGAGGGCCGGTTTAACTGGTCCAGCCCCGATAATATACCAAGCGACTCTTCTGTGCTGTAGCTCTGCTGTAGCGGTTTAGGCGCCAGACAGGTCGATCTCAATCCGGATGGTCATGTACGTCTCGCCGTCTCGCTCGAAACGGGGTTCGTGTTCACCCGTCACGACAAAACCGAGTTGTTCATAGAACGCCAGGGCGCGCCGGTTGTTGCCGAGCACCTGACCGGTGAGGGAATCAAGTCGCAGGCGCCTGGCTTCCTCAAAAAGCCATTGCATGGCGGTGCGGCCGTGCCCTTTGCCCCATTCACTCACGTCGCCGATGACGATAAAGAACTCGTTGGTGAGTTCGTCGTCTTCATCCGAGATAAAGCCGATGTAGCCGATTTCCCGGCCATCAACGATCATCATCCAGCTGCGCTGCCAGCCAACAATTTTCTGCCATTGAGGAGCGAACGTTGCAGGGGTTCGCACGATGTACGGGCCTGGATTGTCGACCCGCCAGATGGCTTCCTGGTTTACCCAACCCAGGTAGCGTTCGAGATCCTCCTGCTCGAACAGCCGAAACTGCATCTGCCGGGGTTACTCTCGTGCAACCGCCGCCTTGGCAGCAGCGAGGCGTGCAACCGGCACTCGGAACGGGCTGCATGATACGTAGTCGAGCCCGATGTTGTGGCAGAACTCGATAGATTCAGGATCGCCGCCGTGCTCCCCGCAGATGCCGTACTTGATACGGTTGTTAACACCCTTGCCAGCGCTGATCGCCATGGACACCAGTTTGCCGACAGCGCGTGTGTCGAGAGAGATGAAAGGGTCTGCTGCAACCAGGTTCTGGTCCAGGTATTCAGGGATGAACTTTCCGGCATCATCACGCGAGAAGCCATAGGTCATCTGGGTCAGGTCGTTGGTACCGAAGCTCATGAACTCAACTTCCGGCGCAATACGTTCCGCGCCGAGGCATGCTCTCGGCGTTTCCATCATGGTGCCAACCTTATAGGGCACAGAGAAACGCGAGGTGGAAGAGAGGCTCCTTGCAACGCGTTCAACGATTTCGTGTACCAGGCGAACCTCACGCACGTTGACGACCAGCGGAATCATGATCTCGGGTTTGGCGTCGATGCCTGCGGCGATGACATTGGATGCGGCAGACAGGATGGCGCGAACCTGCATCTCGGTGATTTCAGGATAAACCACTGAAAGTCGACAGCCACGGAATCCCAGCATGGGGTTCACTTCACTCAACTGCAGGACTTTTTCCCTGATTTCCTCGACGGACTTGCCAAGCTGTGTTGCCAGCTCTGCTTCTCCGGCTTCGTCGTGAGGCAGGAATTCGTGCAGCGGGGGATCCAGCAGCCTGATGTTGACCGGGTGCCCGTCCATGATCGTAAAGAGGGTGCGCATGTCCTCGTACTGGAAACTGTAAAGCTCATCAAGAATCCGGATGCGCTCTTCGGTTGTATCAGCGAGGATCATGGCGCGCATGACGTCGATGCGCTCGGTGCCGAAAAACATGTGTTCGGTTCGACACAGACCGATACCCTCAGCGCCCATCTCCTTGGCTTTCTCTGCTTCCTCCGGGGTTTCCGCGTTGGCGCGCACCTTGAGCTTGCGATACTTATCAGCCCAGGAAAGCAGCTGCTGAAAGTCGTTGTTCGCGCTTGCTGCAACCGTCGGTACCGTGCCCAGAATGACGTCGCCATTGGTGCCATCAAGAGTCACCACGTCACCACGGTTAATGGTGACACCGTCGCCGGTTGCTGTGCCTGCGGCAACGTCGACGCGCAGTTCGCCGCAACCGGTGATGGCGCATACGCCCATACCACGGGCAACCACTGCGGCATGCGAGGTCATGCCGCCGAGTTCCGTGAGGATGCCCTCGGTAACACGCATGCCGTGAATATCTTCAGGCGTGGTCTCACGCCTGATCAGGATGGATTTTTCTCCCTGTTTAGCGAGTTCAACCGCCTCGTCTGCTGAAAAAACTGCCTTGCCCGTGGAGGCGCCGGGACTTGCGGCCAGTCCGCGAGCGATGACATGGCGTTCAGCAGCCGGGTCGATCATGGGGTGCAGGAAAGACTCCACGTGGGTGGGTTCGATTCGAAGCAGGGCATCCGTTTCGGTAATCATGCCTTCGCCAACCATGTCGACCGCGATCTTAATCGCGGCGCGGCCGGTGCGTTTGCCGCTTCTTGTCTGCAGCAGGTACAGCTTGCTCTCCTGGATAGTGAACTCAATGTCCTGCATGTCGCGATAGTGGTTTTCGAGACGCTGCTGGATTGAATCCAGTTCATCGTAGATTCCGGGCATGTTGCTCTTCAGGTCCGACAGCGGCAGTGGTGTCCTGATGCCTGCAACAACGTCCTCACCCGCGGCGTTGAACAGCACTTCGCCAAAGAATGTCTTCTCACCGGTGGAGGGGTTGCGGGTAAAGGCAACGCCCGATCCGGAGTCATCCCCAAAGTTGCCGAAGACCATGGATTGCACTGTGACGGCGGTGCCGAGATTATCCGAGATGTTGTTGATTTCCCGGTAGACCTTGGCCCGTGGCGTGTGCCATGACAGGAACACGGATTTCACTGCCTCGCGTAGCTGTGCATAGGGATCCTGGGGGATGGTGACGATCTCTTTGAAGGCCTTGATGACCACCTGCCAGTCTTCTGCGGTCAGGTCGGTGTCAGCCTTTTTGCCGTGTTCTTCCTTGAACGCATCGATGATGTCTTCGAACTGATCGTGACCGACACCGAGCACTACGTCTGCGAACATCTGGATGAAACGCCGGTAGGAGTCGTAAGCAAAGCGGGGATTGTTGGTGCGTTTTGCCAGACCTTCCGCAATTGCGTCGTTAAACCCGAGGTAAAGAATGGTGTTCATCATGCCTGGCATCGAAACCGGCGCACCAGAGCGTACCGAGAGCAACAGGGGATTGTGCGGGTTGCCGAATTGCGCGCCCATCTTGTCCTCGACGATACCTAGCGCAACACGGTACTCATCCTCGAGGGAAGCCGGTAAGCGGTTGCCGAGTTCAAAGAACTCCTGGCAGGTTGATGTTGTGACGATAAAACCAAATGGTACCGGCAGGTCGAGACGGGTCATCTCGCACAGGTTGGCACCCTTGCCACCGAGCAGTGCCCGGTCGTCCTTATCACCTTCGTTAAACAAATATACGCGCTTGGCCAATCTCTGCTCCCGCCTGTCTGTTCCGGAAACCGCCGCCTGTGTGCACCCTCAGTGCAAATGGCTGCGGCGAAAAAGGCGCATTGTAAACGGTTTGGCGGAGTTTGGCTTACACGGGTGCTGGTACCACGCGACCATGAAGGGAAATGTCAGCTCCCGTGCGGAGCGCCAGGCGCTCTCGCCTGGTCCAACAGGTCAAAAATGCCTTCCTCGGTCAGCACACGCATCCCGAGTCGCTGGCTTGAGATACCGCTCTGCAGCTTGTAGTCGAACCTGAGGCGGTCTTCGCTTTCCCTGGCGTCAAAGAACCTGCAGTCGATGTGACCTGCCTTAACCTGTTCACCCACCTCGATCAGGTGCGAGGAAAACATGAACACACACTCGCTTGTGTTGGCAAAACGCTCGATGATAGTGAGCGAGGCATCAAAAGCGTCTTTAACGTTGGTGCCCTTGAAGGGCTCATCCATAACCGCGGCAACGCGTGCGCCTGCTGCAATCGCCTCTGCGATAGCCTTGACCCTTAGTGCTTCTGCGCGAAAGTAGCTGACGCCACCGCGCAGATCGTCGGAGAGAGATATTGAGCTGAACAGGCTATCCACCGGTACAAAGGTAAATGCCTTTGCCGGTACACCCATGCCGAGATGAGCAAAATACAGCGCCGTTGAAAACGCTCGCAGGTAGGTGGTTTTGCCGGCCATGTTAGGGCCGGTGAGGAACAGCAGGCGTTTGTCCTGGTTAAGCTCCACCGGGTTTGGGACAGGTGCAGGTACAAAGGGGTGGATGAGGTCTTCAGCAATGATGCGCAGTTCGCCTGTCGCGATGGTTGGCATCACGTAGCTGTTTTCAGAGACAACGTCTGCCATGGCCAGCAGCGCGTCGATTTCAAAAACCAGCTGTAGTATCCGGTCCAGGGTTTCCCGGTGGTGCAGCCGAAACGACTGGTCCAGCTTCAGGATCCGCAGCACCCAGCTACCGATTTCCTCCTGGGGCACTTGCTTCAGCCCCGGGGTCTCCAGCAGCGCTCGGAGCTCTTCGATGATCGGACCCAGCTCACCCGGTATCTCATCCAGTGTGCTGTCGTGAGCGAACTGCCGCAGTGCCTGGATAAACTTGGCAGTGACCTGTACGCCCCTGACGATACTCAGGTAGTGCAGGTCGTGATTGGCCCAGAGGGTGAAAGCACCCAGCGCAAAGTCGAGGCGGCCGGTATGCGTGACAATGGGCAGCACCTCATGGATGTAGTGTTCAACCCGGCCGGTTGAATAGGCGGATGGCATGCTGTTGAAAAGGCTGCGATGTGCCGAGATGAACGACAGGCTCACCTGGGTTGCCAGGATGTCCTCGGGGTCGGTCCAGGGATACTGCATGCGCTCTTTGAGCACGCGTGATCCGCCTTCCGAGCGGGATTTGTTGCAGAAATCAAACAGGGAATCCCCCTCGGACAGCGAGGAGAAGATCTCAAGATCTTTGATGGTCTGGGTGTCTAAACGAAGATGGCGGCGTTTCAGGTCCTGCCCACCTGCGTCAGCTGTCAGGTTCATCTTCGGGTTCGGGCGGCGGCGAGAAGGTTTCCTCTACCAGGCCACGTGCCCGGGCACGGGTTTCCCAATCTCGCCGTGCACGGGTTCGAAGATCCACCTCGTTGTCGGATTCATCAACAATCTCCTGGCCGAGCAGCGTTTCTATCGCATCTTCCATGGTGACGATGCCGGCCATTCCACCAAACTCGTCAACAACGACGGCGATATGCTCCCTGCGTGACACCAGTCGGTTGAACAGTTCCGGCAGCGGGAATGTCTCCTTGACGATCATAATGTCCCTGCCGAGGGAGCCGACGTGTTTGCCGCCATCACCGTCGATTACTGCTGACAGCAAGTCGCTTCTTAATACGTAGCCGGTGATTTCATCCCGATTCTCGTTCTGGAAAATGGGAATACGCGATACACGCAGGTCAGAGTTCTCGTTGAGGTACTCTTCAATTGAGGTGTTTTCCGGTGCGGCGATGACCACCGTCCGCGGCGTCATGATGTCCTGGACACAGACAGACTCAAACTTGATCAGGTTTGAAATGATGGTGGACTCGTTTTCCTCAAACACACCTTCTTGTGCCCCGATCTCTGCCATTGCAAGAAAATCTGAGCGCGAAAAGATACTGCCCTCTGTGTCTTTTTTCAGGACACGGGTCAGCAGCTGACAGACCCAGACAAGCGGCGCCAGGAGGAAGGTAATCAGGATCAGCGCGTTGACGGTAAACGGTGCCAGCTCCTTCCAGTAGGTGGCACCAAGTGTCTTCGGTACGATTTCTGAGAGGAGAAGAATGGCCAGCGTCATGATAACCGGCACCAGCAGTCCGGTGATCAGGGGATGTGCATCTGACCAGATGGCGGATGCCTGCACGCCGACGCCGATGGCGCCCACCGTATGCGCAATCGTGTTGAGGGTCAGGATCGCCGCAAGGGGTTTATCGATATTCTGCTTGAAATCCGCCAGGCGCTGGCCAACCTTCTTGCCTTCCTGGAGCTGTATCTGTGCGTAGGTAGGCGTGACCGAGAGCAGTGCTGCTTCCCACAACGAACACAGGAAGGAAAACACGATCGATATCAGAAAGAACGTGATAAGTAATGTCACGGTATTACCGGGCGACTGATATCCATGGGTGTATGTTAAACAGCATTGTCAGGCAGGGGTAGCAGTTTTGAATGTCATTTTTTGTTGGTCTGAAACCGGTAATCCCAACGATATTATAAAGGGGTTGACTCAGGCTTACGTGCCCGGATGAGAAAGCGGTCTGTTTGAAGGTAGATTGCCTCGTTATACACCATCATAGTGTGGTCGTCTTCCTCGTTAGCAAACATGCTGGATTCAGCCTCAACGATATATCCGGCATCCTGGAGCAGTTGCCTTGCCAATTCAGGTTCCATGCGATGCAGTCGCCCGTTAGGCATACGCTTGCCGCCAACGTGATCCATGACGCCGAGCACACCACCCGGTTTTAGTGCGTTTTTTATGCTGGTCAGAAATCGCATGGTCGCCGGGACGCCATCGCGGTAGTAAAAATCATGCAGCAGGTTCCCGATGAATGCAAAATCGACGCTGCCGGTGAGGCCAATATCATCATATTCGGCGAGGTGCAGTTCGGTGTTAGGTAACCTGTTATTTGCAAGCCGCTCTTTGACCGTCCTGTCGTAGTAACCATCTGCATAGTTGTGCAACACGTTTTCGGTGTTGTGGAGATACACTTTGCCCCTTGGGCCTACCGCAGCAGACAACATTTCACTCGTATAACCGGCGTATGCCCCCACATCTAGTGCGGTCATACCCGTCTCGAGTTGCATGAAACGGAACATTTCATAGGGCTTACGGGCAGCGTCCCTGCGTAAATCGAACTCGTGCCTGTCGGGCGCTGCCATCTGTGTTTCGATGCGTTGCTGCATCAAGTCTGTTGTGCTGCACGCGGTGACCAGCATCAGCATTGCTGCCAATAGTGTGGCTTTCATTTGTGCCTCTTGTGCTTGTGCATCTGGTACCGCTGCACACGCTGACATAGGTGAGCATTTTCAATCATGCAAAACTTCGAGGCAAACCCGTGTTGAGTCAATCTAACACGAGAAATTTAACCCACCAGACGCTTCAGCGGTCCATCGACGACGGTGTTTACTGCCTCTTCCTGATGGGGTTGCAGCGCTTGCCAACTGTTCTCCGGGAACAGACTGCTCAAGTCGACAATCCCCGAGTCTCCCTGCCGTAGTGCGTCGATCGTGGCGACGCCGCAGTAGGGCACGTAACTTTTAGAATACCCGCCTTCATGGCAGGCCAGCAGCCGGCCATTACAAAGATCATCGGCCGCCGCCATGATCTTATTCGTCATTTCTGCATAGTGTGTCGACAGCAACATCATGTTGCCGAGCGGATCGTAGTTGCTGGCATCGTAACCACAGGCAATCACGATCAGGTCCGGCTTGAAATCTGCCAGTGCAGGCAGCACGACCCGATCGAGGACATGGTGATAGGCACCGCCGCCGGAACCTGGCGGCAGCGGTACGTTGATGTTGTAACCCTCTCCGGCACCGCTTCCATTGTCCGATACGTCTCCCGTGTCAGTCGGGTACAGTCGGTCCTGGTGAATAGATATGGTCAGCACATCGTTTCGATCGTAGAAAGCCTGCTCGGTACCGTTACCGTGATGCACGTCCCAGTCGACCACCGCAACCTTCTCCACCTTTTTGTGTGCAATGAGGTCCATGATGGCAAGTGCGATGTTCGAAAAGATGCAGAAGCCCCGGCCTTGATCCCGCTCGGCGTGGTGGCCGGGAGGGCGCGTCAGCACATAGCCGTTATCCACCGCGCCATCAGTCACAGCGTGTGCACCGGCTACGCAGGCACCTACGGTAAGGCGTGCGATATCGAAGCTGCCCGGGCCAAACAGTGTTGACTCACCGGCATCACCACCCATGTGTTCGCTCATCTCGCGAATTCTTGTGACGTATTCGGGCGTGTGAAACCTGAGCAGTACCGATTCGTCAACCTCAGCTGCGGGAATACCTGTCAGCTGTTCGGTGATGCCGTGACCATCGAGCATGTTCTTGAGTCGCCGCTTGGTTTCCGCATTTTCAAAATGCACTCCAGGCTGAGCCTGTCCGCGAATTGCGGTGAATCCGCTCGCGGGTGCGCTGGCATGCCACATGGTTTTCTCGTGCCAGATGAATCCTGTTTTCCTGCCCATTAATCCACTTCCGGTTCTTCAACGCAGCGATTGTGCGATGCCAGGCAGCCGGACTCAACAGGGGCTGCGCGTGATAGGCTTTGTCCTGGACTTTAACTGAGCTGGATCATGGCTGAATCTAACGCTGCACTTGTCGGCATGAACGCACTTGTAACCGGCGCTAGCAGTGGACTTGGGCCTCACATCTGTAAAGCGCTTGACGCTGCCGGTGCACGTGTCGCGATTGTCTATGCAGTAACCGTGAAGGTGCAGAAGCGCTCGCTGAGCAGTGTGCTAACAGTCCCGTGGTGTTGCAGGCCGACATTACTGACCCGGCTTGCATGGATGGGCTTTTTACTGATGCGCGGGATGCCCTTGGCGAACTGACGATCCTGGTTAACTGTGCTGCGGTCGAGTCCCAGGATGTGTCTGACATTGCGGATATCGAACTTGACCGGTGGTCGTCAACCCAGCGAGCTAACGTTGATACTCCGATGGTGTTGACGAGGTTGTTTGCTGCCCAGGGTATTGCCGGTGCGGTGATCAACATCTCGTCAATTGAGGCTTCGAAGCCTGCGCCCGGTCACGGGCATTATTCGACTTCAAAAGCGGCGCTTGAGATGCTGACGCGAGCAACCGCGTTGGAGTTTGGGGGCCTCGGTATTCGGGTCAACGCCATAGCACCCGGACTGATTATGCGTGAAGGTATTGAGGAAGCCTGGCCGGAAGGCGTCGCCGCATGGAATTCGGCTGCACCACTTGGCCGCCTGGTTGACCCGGACAACGTTGCCGATACCGTGGTGTTTCTGGCCAGTCCATCTGCGGCCTCAATCACTGGTAGTATTGTCACCGTTGACTGTGGGCTGTCCGTTAAATCAGGATGGTAACGAGCGGACACGGTCTTTGCTGGCTTTCCTGCTCTGGCTTTCTTGCTTTTCTTGCCAGGGAACAGCAAACAAAAATAACAATAAGAAAAAGAGTAAGCACAAACCGCACAATTGAGCGGCGCAAAAATCATCGGTATGATGGCGTTTCGCCAGCACAGGAAGTTGCTGGTTTCTTTTAACGGTTTGACGCTTACAGGGAGGTAGGCCCACTCATGTTATCGAAGTCTCTTGTTTTCCGATTAATTGGTCCGCTGCTGCTGGTGGTGCTGTCCCTCGCTTTTGTGGGATTTTTCCTTGCGCCGCAGATGGCTGATAGAACCCAGGTGACCAACTACCAGAACTGGTCCCAGCTGCTGGCCTCCCAGTTGAGCGTGTTTGAAGACAAGCTGGCGGAAACAGCGACACCTGGTGATCGCGCCTTTCACGATCATTTGCTTGACCTGAAACGCCAGGGTTCAGATGTTGTCCTCGGTGGCAAAACTGACGCAAACGATGAGTTTGCGCGAACTGTCTGGCAGGCTTTTGAAGGTGGCCGAACAAGTGCATTTGGTTCACAGGTTGATCGCAGCTCTCCGAATCCCGTCAGCAGGGTGTTTGTACCAAGAAAACTTGAACACCCTGGTTGTGTTGACTGTCATAACCAGCTCGCGTTGGTAACAAGCGAACGTGGCGAGAAGGTGACCTTGCTGGATTTTATGAATTCAACTGGGATATGCGCCAGACGCTGCGCGATGGCGACATCACAATATGGGCCAACGTCGGTCTGGTCATGGTGATGCTGCTGTTCATGACCGGTGTCATCTGGTTCATCTTCTACCGCTCAATAACAAAACCGCTTGATGAGGTGTCCTCTTTTGCTACAGGTATTGCAGGTGGCAACCTGGCACAGACACTGGTTAATGATTCCCAGCATGAAGTAGGCAGGATGACCGCTGCGGTGGATGAGATGCGCCGTCGACTGGTCGAAATTATCGACAACATCCGGGTCGGATCGGATGACCTGAACAGTTTATCGCGCACCGTCGCCCAGGGTAATGGAGACCTGAACCAGCGTACCCAGGCCCAGGCCAGTGCGCTCGAAGAAATCTCGGCGACAGTCGCCGGCATCAGCGACTCCACCGAGCGCAATCGTGGAGACGCGATCGAGGCGAGTAAGCTTGCCGAAGAAGCCAAAAAACGTGCGGAGAACGGCGGGGAGGTTGTGGGTAACGCTATTACCGCGATGGATGAGATTGGCAACGCCAGTGAACAGATTCGCCTGATGATCGATGTGATTGATGACATGGCGTTCCAGACCAACCTTTTGTCATTAAATGCAGCGGTTGAAGCAGCCCGTGCCGGGGAGAATGGGAAGGGATTTGTTGTTGTCGCAAGTGAGGTCAGAAATCTCGCCAACCGCAGCGCCTCAGCTGCAAGTGAAGTGAAGACACTGGTGGAAAATTCTTCGCGCAGGGTGGATGAAGGTATGCGTCTCGTAAAGGATTCAGGCGCAGTGCTGGAGGACATTGTCAATGCAATCGAACAGCTGGTCGCAACGACCAATCAGCTGGTTGCCAGCAGCCAGGAACAGAATGACAGGGTGGGCCAGGTCAGCCACGCGGTAAACCAGATCGATTCAATGACCCAGCAGAACGCGTCGCTGGTTGAAGAGGTGGCGTCTATTTCTGAAGAGATCAGCGAGCAGTCGAGCGCGTTAAAAGAGAGCGTCGCCTATTTCAGTTCCGGAGCAGCCGTACAATCAACATCAACGAGGGGCGGTCATCAGCGCAGCAGTGCCCTGGTCGAGGGTGAGTTGGATATGCCGATGGTCGGCAAAAAGAATGCGCAGGGCATTGCGCACGCTTCCTATTCGAGCCGTTCTCTCAGTGAAGGTATTGAGTGAAGGTGCTGATTTGAAGGTAGGGTGAAGGTTGCAGGTCGCCTGCCGGTCAGGCGTTGATTTCCCGCAGCAGGTTGTGCCATTTGATAATGACGGGCGAATCATTGCCGGTGAATTCCACGCCCATCTGGTAACGACCGCCTTCTTCCCAGCTGGCCCAGCGAACCTCCCCGCGGATCGGTACATCATCCGATGCACCATGTAACTGCACCCGCATCAGCAGCGTACACTGATCCAGCAGTTCATCGCAGTCGAGGCATAACCCTGACTGTGAAACATCAATCAGGTCAGCATCAAAAGAGGCGTTTTTGAGCTCCGGGAAAGGCCCGTCAAGGATTCGGACCCTGGCCGTTCCCTCTGTTTCAAGGCGCTCTTCTGTGCGACGGTTAGTGTTGGACTGTTCCTCTTCCATGGCGCTGAAGCTGAAATACTATAAAGATTGCGCGGGATGATAGATGACCTGCTTCAAGGTATCCAGCAAAGTTGGGTAAAGGGTTGATATAGTGGATTGATGGCGCCTAAACCCCCTGCTGAGACCGCTTGCGAACTGTGTAATCGCATCACGCGACTCGAGTTCCACCACCTGATTCCGCGCAAGGTACATCGGCGCACGCGCTTTAAGAAAAAATACACGCACGACGAACTCTCCCGTGGGGTCTTCGTTTGCCGGCCCTGCCACAGGGCGATACATCGCTTCTACGATGAGATGACGCTCGGCACCACGTTCGATACATTGGAAAAACTCAAAGCGTCGGAGGCGATCGAGCGGCACGTCGGCTGGATCAGCAAGCAAAGAGTCCAATAGCTGTTATTATCCGGCCGTTAACTGAAAAGGTATGTGCGCCATGGTGAAAATTGTTGGCAACGTTAAGCCCGAGGACGATTACACGCATCCTCTTGGCCCCGAAGAGAACTTTAACGAATCGGTCTACTTCAATTTTTTTGACAGGAGTCATAATCGCGGCGGGTTTATCCGGATGGGCAACCGCGCAAACGAGCGCTATGCCGAGATGACCGTCATCCTCTTCAACAGCGACGGTTCCGCTTTCTTTAACTACAAAAAGCCTGAAATCGACAACAACGACGCCTGGGATGCGGGCGGTGCACGTGTCGAGGTGATTGTGCCCGGTGAAGAAGTTCGCACGGTTTACGAGGGCTCGGCGCTTTTTATGGCTGACCCGGCGGATATGAAAGACCCTGGCAAGGCATTCAAGTCAAACCCTTTTAAGAAGTTGCACATTGATCTCACCCACTTTGGCGTCGGCCCAATGTATGGTCACGTTGGAGAGCCAGGTGATGGTAACGATTTTGCCCGGGCGCACTATGAACAGCATATGCGGGTAGCAGGCACGGTCAGCGTTGAGGGCGAGGCGCCGTTTGAGTTCAACGGCCACGGGTTAAGGGATCACTCCTGGGGCCCTCGCTACTGGCAATCCATAAGATCCTATCGCTGGATAACGGGCAACTACGGCGATGATATGGGTATGGTGTTATCCGTCGTCGGCGACCGGAAGGGTGGTATGTTCCACAAGGGTGATGAGTTTCTGCGTGTAACTGACCTTGACCTCAGCACCACCTATGAAGAAGGCACCACCTTTCACAACGGTCTGACGGCGGATGTCACGCTTGAAAATGGCGATACACATCGGGTTGAAGGCAAGGTTAAAGGGCGTGTGCCGCTGCGTAATCGTCGTTCTGAACAGGTCACCTACATCTGCGAGGGTATGACGGAATATACGCTTGATGGCGAACACATCGGTTACGGGCTGTCTGAGTACCTGAACCAGCCTGGTGATGAAATCCAGGAGTCGTAATGAATATTTCGTTCTCAGCAGCCGATGAAGCTTTCCGTCTTGAGGTGAGGCAGTTCCTCAACGAAAAACTCACCCCCGAACTGCGCGAGGCTGGCCGGAAACGAACCAGTGTCTGGCAGGAACCAGCGTCAGCCGCAGCATGGCAGGAGATCCTGTATCAGAAAGGCTGGCTGGTGCCGGAGTGGCCGGAAGAATACGGTGGCACCAATTGGAGTCTGTCGCAGCGTTACATCTTTGCCGAAGAATGCGCACGAGCCGAGGCGCCCGGCATCTCGCCGATGGGCCTGAAGATGTGTGGCCCGATGCTGATTGGCCACGGCAGCCAGGAGCAGAAGGACTACTACCTGCCGAAGCTTCTTAGCAGTGAACACATCTGGTGCCAGGGTTACTCGGAACCGGGTTCCGGCTCAGACCTTGCGTCGCTGAAAACCGCAGCAGTCAGTGACGGGGACGACTACGTCGTAAACGGCACCAAGATATGGACCAGCTTTGCCCAGCACGCCAACATGATTTTTGCGCTTGTGCGAACGTCGAGTGAAGGGCGAGTACAACAGGGCATATCCTTCCTGCTGATCGATATGACAAGTCCCGGCATCACCGTGAAGCCGATCATAAACCTTGAAGGAACGCACGAACTCAACCAAGTCTTTTTTGACAATGTTCGAGTGCCTAAAGCCAATCGGGTTGGAAAGGAAAACGAAGGCTGGTCGGTAGCCAAGTACCTGCTGGAGTTCGAACGCTTTTCGATGTCCTCAATCGAGCTGAGGCGAATGTTGTCGCGCATAGAGCGTCTGGCTGATGAGACCCGTTACGATGGTACGAGGCTCTCTCAGGATGAGGACTTCAGGGCTAGATTTACGCAGCTTGAAATCGATTGCCTTGCCATCCAGACATCGGAGCAGCGGGTGATGGCAGAACTTGCCGCAGGCAATCCGCCAGGTTCAGTTTCCAGCATGTTAAACGCGCGAAGTTCCGAGACACTGCAACGAGCGGACGAGCTCGGCATCGAGGTTGCGGCATATTACGGTCTGCCGTTCCAGGTTGACGCCCTGGACGTGGGAGGGCCAGCAACGATTGGTCCCGAAACCGGACTGCCACTCATGCCGAGCTACCTTAATAATCGAATGCGGACGATTGCCGGTGGTTCCTCAGAGATTCAGCGGAACATTGTCGCCAAGGCTATCCTGCAGCTCTAATAAGAAACGTGACGACCTATCCCCTGGTAGAAAAGCGCGAGGCGATTGCACTTGCGCTGATCTGCCTGCTGACAGTGGTCTGTTACGGCCAGACGCTGACCCATGAGTTTATCTGGGACACCAATCACATATTTGCAAACGAGGAACTGCAGGGACTGAGCTTCGCCAATATCGCCTGGGTGTTCACAAACACGATCATCGCGAACTGGCACCCGCTCACATTCATGAGCCACCAGCTGGATTTCACCTTGTTTGGCTGGCAGACAGGCGGGCACCACGCTACCAGTGTCTTGCTGCACTGCGTGGTATCGATCCTGGTCTACTTTACAACCCGGCAGCTGATTCGCTCTGTTGAGCCGGGCAAGGGGACCTCAGTTTTCATGGTGTCAGCGTTGACGGCGTTACTGTTTGCCCTGCATCCACAGCGGGTTGAGGCAGTTGCCTGGGTGGCTGCACGCAAAGACCTGCTGTACAGCTTGTTTTATCTCGTGGCGATACTCTGCTGGCTACAGTATGCCAAGGCTGGGCAGAGGGCCGAGCAAAAAAACTGGGGCTGGTACGTTGCGGCGTTAACCGCCTTCGCTATGTCGCTCATGTCAAAATCGATGGCGGTGACCTTGCCGGTGGTCCTGCTGCTGCTCGACTATTATCCGTTGCAGCGGTTTTCAAAAGAAGGATTTCAAAAAGGCGCGTGGAAGCGGGCACTTGTAGACAAACTGCCGTTCTTTCTTGCGCTGGCTGTGTTTGTTCCCCTGACACTCGCAACCCAATCGGGAGCGATGGCTGACGAGCGTCTCGCAGCGTGGGATCAGTTCCGAAATGCCGTTCACAACGTAGTTTTCTACATGAACAAGTTTGCGGTGCCGGTAAACCTGTCGCCGTTTTACGAGTTTCCTGCGCCTGCCGAGTTCTTCAGCGCAGCGTACTGGGTGCCACAGTTTGCGTTCAGTGCCGCTGTAACAGTGCTGGTCCTCTTTCTTGCCTGGCGAGGTCAACCGGTGTGGTTTGTATGCTGGGCGCTCTACGGGGTGATGCTGTCACCGGCATCCGGCATTGTTCACGTCGGCAGTGCCCACGCTGCTGACAGGTATACCTACCTACCGCTCTGGCCGGCGTGTTTCCTGGTGGCGCTGGCCATCACCTGGTTCTGGTACTCAAATGCGGGCTTGCGCCGGGTCACCTTGTTTGTTGTTTTCATGATGACGGTGACGTTGACCGGTCTCACCTTCTCGCAGGCAAGCCACTGGCAGAACCCGCTGACTTTCTGGAGCCACGTGTTACGGATATACCCGGACTCAGGTATTGCCCACCGAAACATCAGTGTTGCCTACCAGGTTCTCGGGGATCATGAACGGGCGATCGGACACGTCACCTACCTGGCCCTGCGCGGGTGGCCAGTCGGAGAGGAACTCGCCCGGGCCTACCAGCTTGCTGACAAGGTTGATGAGGGCAGGGCGCTGCTTCAGCAGCTTCTTGCGTCTGAAGAAACCGATGATCGACAGAAGCAGGTTGCGGCAGAAGCGCTTGCGCGTCTCTCTACCGGTTTACAGGAATAGTCAGTGTAAAGCGTGTACCGGAATCGGTGTTAACAAGGTCAACCTCGGCACCAATGGCACGGGCCCGGTAGCGGATGTTGTTGAGTCCGGTATTTTCAAGCTGTGCCGGTGAAATACCCTCGCCGTCATCGTCAACCTCGAATCGGAACTGCTGTGCATCACACTGCACGTTGGTGAATACAAAACTGGCACCAGCGTGGTTAAGGATGTTGTTTACCACCTCACGAAGAATCCGTGTGATGTGGTAAGCAACCTTGCTCTCAATAAGAAAATCCTGCTCCAGTGTGCGATTGTGGCTCACATCAATGCCTGCACTGGTGAGGCGGATATCCATTTCACCGATGAGTTCGTCGGTGAACCTGCCAAGCGTGGCGTCGCCGTGATTAACCGAGTAAATAGTGGAGCGGATGCTTTCAAGCGCTTCACGCGCCAGCGATGATGAGTCGTCGCGGTCCTCATGAATGATTGAGAGCAGTTTTGCCCCAACATCATCATGCAGGTCACGGTAGATTCTCGCCTTTTCCTGTGCAGCTTCCTCAAGTTCTCGATTTAGCCGTTCACTGGTTTCGAGCGCGTTGACGAACCTCGAGAGCAGGTGGGCAAAAAACGCAATCGCCATAAAAGGCAGACTGAGGTGCATCCAGTTGGTACCAAGGGCGTGTTCCTCCGGCGTCGAAAGAAAGACGCCATAAAAGTCATGCCCTTTGAAGATGAACATGCCGATGAAGGCGACGCCGAACCAGGCATCTGCGGTCAGGGGGCGTTGGAAAACCCGCCAGATGACGTAGAGACCGAAGATGGCGACCAGCAGATCCTGAACCGCCAGGAACGGAAAGGCGGTTTGCAGGAACAATCGGTCAGGTACAACAAAGTGCAACACGGTTGCGATGCTGGCGAGAATAAACAGGGCCCGTGTGAGGGTGTCTGCGCGGATATTGAGCGCCAGCGTGACAAACGTCACCAGCAGGTAGCTGGCCCAGTCCGATGCCACGTAAACCATGACGTGCCAGGTGCGCAGGTCAAAAGGAATGAAGGGCAGGAAGCCGAATGCGCTGGGTATGCAGTAGCAGAACGACAGCAGCGAGAAACGCAGGTAAAGCCTGTCTTCACGCCGCAGGTTCCAGATCCAGAAGGACAGTAGAGCCATCAGCAGGCACGTACCGAGGGCAAGCTGGATGCCGGTGATCTGCAATGCATGACGTGCGTCGAACATGTCCTGCAACGCTGGCCGCGGGGCGATATAGAAAGGTGCCAGAAGCGCGCCGCTCGGGCCGCTCTTTACCTCAAAGTAGATATAACGGCTGTCCTCGGTAACAGGCAGGTCGAGCAGGAGTGGGTGGTTCCAGCCGATGGGCCGCAAACCGCGGACAGGTTCGTCTGTGCCGCCGAGATACCGATCGTCCAGGTAGACCGACATGGTCATGTTGTGGCGGGGCAGGTAGATCGCCGTTGAAAGATTGTCATGCACCCAGTGCTGTGCGACGGGATACCGGAACCAGACCGTCATGCTGGTATCGAAGTCTTCCGTCATGATCTCGCCGAAGTATTGGGGCAGGGTATAAGGCTCCCAGTTCGCGAAATCTGAAGGGGGAGAGGTGTCCTGAACGACCAGGCGCTCCACCTCGGTAACCTGTGCAACGGCTGTTTGTGGGCTTTGCCCTACCTCAGCACGCAGGTAGGCGCTGGCAAAAACCAGTAACAACAGTGCGCAGATTGAGACGGGACGTAATGACATCGGAAAAGTATAAGTCGACGTAATGCAAAATGTGTAAGCTAATCGTAAGCCGAAACTAGCGAAAACGCAGGTATAGATGGTAACCCTGAGCGACAAGGAAATCGCCGACTACACCCGATCCGGTTTTATTGTGGTGCCGTCGCTCTTTTCTACAGATGAGCTGGCGGCCTTTGATGAGCGCTTTGATGCCCTGGTGACTGGAGAGATGCCGCCTCCGCCGGGCATGAAACTGATGCGCGACGTGATGGTGGTGAAGGGTGCAGTTGAACCGCGCTCTCCCCAACATGCGATCAACAAGCTTACCTGCCTCGAGAACGACGAGGTGCTGTTCGCCTATGCGCGCAGCGAAAAACTGGCCGGTATTGCCCGCCAGCTAGTCGGCGGTGAGCTGTATTCCCTTGCGTCGAACGTCTTCAACAAGCCGCCCGGTGTTGACGGAAAGCACCCGATGCATCAGGACCTGCGCTATTTCAAGTTGCAACCGGCTGAAAAGATCGTCGGCACCTGGACGGCGATCTCCCCAGCGACACGTGAAAACGGGTGCCTTGCCATTATCCCCGGCACGCATGATCGAGGCTTACTGGAGCACGGAGATCCTGACTGGGAGTACGTCAACCATGGATTTTTCGGCATCGAGGACATCGATGTTGATAAGCGGGTACATATTGAACTTGCACCGGGTGATACGCTTTTCTTTCATCCACTGCTGGTGCATGGCTCGGGCCATAACAGGACATCAGGTTTTCGGCGTGCAATCTCAGTGCACTATGCGGCAGGTGATTGTGTGGGTGGATCCAGCTGGCGGGACGGCGAATTTACCCGCCATATTGGTTGATCCTGCATCCACGCAAGACAGGCTTGCGTGGATGCAGTAAGTTTCAGCCCGCCCCGACACAAAGGTCGTTAACAGGCTCTTCACAGGCCATTTCAAGCCAATGCTGCGCCTCGTCGAGCTCCCTGCTGACGTGCAGGTTAACGTCTCGACCCAGGTAGACCTGCAGCATGCGCAAAAGGCCATAGGTGGTGTCATCGGTTGTTGCAATGGCAGCAAAACAGTCTTCTGCAAAGCAGCTGGTTTCGTTTCGATACCTCAGAATATAAGCAGCAAGCTGCTCTACCTCTTTGCCGGTAATGCGTAAACGCGCCTCGGTCAGGTCGATCAACCAGCAGGTCCTGCCCTGGCACGCGTCCGGTGAGGTGATTCCGAGATCGCGCGTCAACGAGGAGAGAGATAACTCCCCCGATATCTGCATGACAAACATTGGAAACACTCCACGTTTCAGTGGGCGCATCTTAGGAGTTGAGAAATAATGGAGGGAGTGACAGGGCGTTAGATAACGTTAGCTGGCATATGGATATGTCTTACTGCTATTAACGTAGCTAGCTCTACTCGCCTGCTGCGCGTTGCTACGTTGTGGGAAGACGCACCACGTTGTTTGCCAGGTTGCCGAGCAGTGCCAGCTCCTCCCCAACCATGGTCCGCAGGCTTGGGTCCAGGAACCACAGATCGCTCAGGTTGGTGAGCTCCCTGCCGAGCGTCTGCTCGATGGTGTACGCACGTACCATCAGTTCTGTGGCTTTTTCCTTATTGCCTGCCCTGCAGTGAATCAGTCCACCTGCCATGTAGCCGACAGACAGGTCGGGCGGCAGGTAGGTGGAGTCGAACAGCCGGATGCCTTCATCCGCACTTTCGCCCAGGAAATACTCTCTCAGGATGTATCCCAGTCTATAGCCGATGCCGGTGTTGTAGCGCATGCCGGCAGCGTCCATCAGCGCGGTGCCCCTCTCGGTTTCTCCTGCAAACAGCAGGAACACACCGATGTGATGCAGAAGGTCTGCGTTTCTCGGGTTAAGGGCCAGGGCTTCTTCCACGGAAGTGAGAAACTGCGTCTTCTCACCTTTGAAATAATGACACTGGGCTTTCACGTAGTGTGCCAGCGCGTTATCCGGATCTGCCGAAATCGCCTGGTTGACGAGGAATTCGGCGCGCCGGAAGGTTTCTTCTGCGGATTCTTCCGGGTTCATTCGATACACGATCTCGTCGATGCGCAGCATTGCGTACATGACGTAGCCGTAGGCAAAGCCGGGATCGCGGTTGAGCAGTTCGCGTATCTGCCCCCTGACCGCTGCGTGGTTTTTGCGGGTGCGATCCCGCAGCCTGTAAAGATGCCAGCGCAGGATGCAATCGCTTGCCGTCCAGTCGGCAGGAGGCTTGCCAAGTCGTTTTCGAACCGCGGCGATCGGCAAGATCCCTGCGGGTTTCACCAGGCTCTGGGCAATCTCGGCGGCGATGTCAGCGCTCGCCGCCAGCACGTCACCCTCTGCAAGCGCAAGCGGGTATTTTTTTGACCAGATGATGCGATTCAGCTGCAGGTCCGTCACGGAGATGTGAATGTGCGCGAGCTTATCCTCACACTGGATGAGTGTTTTCAGCATGAACTCACACTCAAACTCATCGCGACATCGCTGGTGTACACCGGCGTCTGACGCGTTCACGCCGCTTGCATCGAGAAAATGAAACTCCTTGTAACGGTATAGCTCATCCAGTACTTCAACCCGCAGACCGATTGCGACGAGCTGCTCATCATCACGACCGCCATGTGTGTCAAAAGCGAGGATGGCAACCGCCGGTCCTGAAGACGGGGCGATGACGCTCTCGAGAGAAGCATCCGGGGCTGCCTCTACTTTGATAAAGCGCGGTCGATAGCTGCCCTTCGGCACTTCGATACGCAGATTGCCCAGTACGTCTTCCACGTAGTAGGCCTGCAGCATCCTGCGCAATCGGCCAGTCTCGACGCGTACACCGGCATCTGCACTCGGATCAAAATCTTCTGCTTTGTTGAGCCCTTCAACGCCAACCTTGTACCCGGTAAGTTTTTCACCATCACCGGCCAACTCCTCTCGTACAAGGTAGGTGAGCAGATTGCTGATTTTCGGTGCACGCAGAAAAGTAGGGTGGGCCAGCACCTTCTCGAGGTGCGCCTGGATCAGTTCGTGGTTGGTTTCAAGGTAAATACGGTCCATCGCCTCGGACCCGACGGGGTTTGGCTGCTGCTGGCAGACTAGCGCAGCGGCTTAACACCGACAACTACCGCTCATACCATTGCCTTATTTTGTGGAGAGCTTCGCAAAGAGCTTTGCAAAGAGCTTTGCAAAGAGTTTTGTAAAGAGCTTGTAGAGGGCTTGTATAGAAAGCAGTGTCAGAAGTTTGGTGCGGGTTGTCTCGCCGCACCCTCGTCAGGCGCTTGTTGATAGGCTTCAGGGGGTGCCGGGCACTGTACGGTAACGCGCTCACCACGCCTTGTTTCAGGGTAATAGTCCCATACCGCATGGTGATGCACGGCGCGGTTGTCCCAGAGTACAACCGTATTCTTCTCCCATTTCACGCGGCACTGGAAACGCGTGTTGGTTTCAATATGCCGGTACAGCAGATCGAGAATCGCGGCGGATTCTCGCGGTGACAGTTCGTTTATCTTCTCTGTGAATGGCTCGTTAACAAACAGTACCGGTTTTCCCGTGTCGGGGTGCGTGATCACAACCGGGTGCGTGGCGCAGGGATAGGTCTGGCCAGGCTGAAGCTCATAGCCGTACGCCTTGATGTCCTTGTAACCGCTGTGGAATGCCGTGAATTCCAGCAGCATCTTCTGGATGGCAGGTGACAGCGTCGCATAGGCCTCCTGCATGTTGGCAAACAAGGTGTCACCGCCACCGGATTCGGGGACTTCCGTGATGTAGAGCGCTGATGCCATTGGCGGAACCGGCTCACAGGAAAGATCTGTATGCCATCCCTCGCCATTGGCCACCCGGGTTTTCGCGGTGATGTTTACATCAAAAATTTCCGGATCACCTTTAAGGCCAAGATTGGTCTTGGCAGGGTGTGTCTGCAATTCCCCGAACATACGACCGAACGCCTTATGGTCATCGCGGCTCATATGCTGGTCGCGGAAGACGAGAACAAAATGCTGCCTGAACGCCTGCCTGATTTCGGCGAAGACATCTGCACTGACATTGCTTAAGTCAACACCTGTCACCTCGGCGCCGAGGTTAGGTGTTAGTGGGTTCACTGAAATGTGCTGGTAGGCCATGTTCAAGACGGTGTTTTTTTAAGAGCATAACGCTGGGGCCCCCCTCCGTAAATGAGCCCAGTAAATGAGCCAGTAAATATCACGAGCAGGTCGTGTTATAACGATGTCTCGGAATCCTCAACGTGATGGAGGGCGGTATGAATGTTTATCTCTATTTCAACGGTAACTGCCGGGAAGTGTTTGAGTTTTACAGGTCGGTGTTTGGCGGTGAGTTCATGAGCCTGCAGACCTTTGCAGACGGACCGCCCGATATGGACATACCCGATGCCTATATGGATGCCATCATGCATGTCTCCCTGCCACTTGGTAACTCGATGCTTATGGGCAGTGACAGTGCGCCCGGTTCGGAGGTGGTCGCTGGTAACAACTTTTCAGTGGTCGTCCCCGCGGAAAGTCGGGACCAATGTGACACGCTGTTTGCAGCGCTCAGTAAAGACGGTGAGGTGACCATGGCTTTGCAGGAAACCTTCTGGGGTTCCTATTTTGGCAGTTGTGTTGACCGATACGGCATCAACTGGATGTTTAACCTTGACCTGTCTGGAGAATAAATTTTGAGTTCAACAGATCCTGTAGATGTACTGATTATTGGCGCTGGTGCTTCCGGGGCGGCGGTTGCCTGGAGCCTTGCCGAAACACGCATGCACATTGTCTGCCTTGAACAGGGCGACTGGATGAATCCGTCAGAGTACCCTTCCACGAAACAGGATTGGGAAACTCAGCAGTGGGGCGAGTATTCCATCGACCCCAACGTGCGTGGGCGGGATACGGACTATCCGATCAATAATGATGACTCAGCCGTCTCGGTTGTAAATTTCAACGGCGTCGGCGGCGGCACGATAATGTACGCGGCACATTTTCCGCGGCTGCACCCCTCAGACTTTCGTGTGAAATCACTGGATGGTGTCGCAGATGACTGGCCGATCTCCTACGCGGATCTTGAGCCCTACTTTGCCCAGAATGATCGAATGATGGGTGTGTCAGGCCTTGCCGGTGACCCTATGTACCCGCCGAAACAACCACCCCTACCGCCAATCCCGCTCGGACTGGTCGGGGAAACAGTGGCTCGCGGTTATAACAAGCTCGGCTGGCACTGGTGGCCGTCCGACAGTGCCATTATCTCGCGTCCCTACGAGGGACGTGACCAGTGCAAAAACCTCGGACCGTGTATGTCGGGATGTTCTCAAGGTGCCAAGTCCTCAACGGATATCACGTATTGGCCGGAGGCGATAAGGGCAGGTGTTGAGTTACGCACACGCTGCCGGGTGCGGGAGATCACGCTTGGCAGTAATGGCATGGCCGATGGCGTGATCTACTATGATCCAGATGGCAATGAAGTGCACCAGAAGGCTGAAGTCGTGGTCATGGCCTGCAACGGGGTTGGTACACCGCGCATCCTTCTGAACTCCACTTCTGACAAATACCCCAATGGACTCGCCAACAGCAGCGGCCTTGTCGGCAAGAACCTTATGTTTCACCCGGTTGGATGGGTTGAAGGCGTCTTCGAAGAAAAACTCGACAGCCACATGGGTCCTCGTGGCTGTTGCATCCTGTCCAAGGAGTTTTATGAAACAGATGCGTCGAGAGGTTTTGTCAGGGGCTACAACATGCAGATCACGCGTGGGCCGGGACCACTCGGTGCTGCTCTGCAGGGGCATGCCCGGGGCAAGATACCCTGGGGCAAAGGCCACCACGAGGCGCATGCAAAGCTGTTTGACCATGTCGCCTCGGTTGGCATTCTCTGTGAAGATCTACCTGAAGAACACAACACGGTGACGCTGGATCCTGAGCTGAAAGACAGTGATGGGATTCCTGCGCCGAAGATCAGCTACACGCTGAGCGAAAATTCTCGGCTCATGATGGAGCACGGTCTTGCCCGGGCAGAAGAAGTGCTCAGTGCAGCGGGTGCTGTTGAGTTGAATAACTTCGGTTTTATGCGTGAATCCGGCTGGCATCTGCTGGGCACAGCCAGGATGGGGGATGACCCGGCAACCTCGGTTGTTAACGGCTGGGGGCGCAGCCACGACGTTAAAAATCTCTTCATCGTTGATGGCAGTATTTTTGTGACTGCAGGTGGACTGAACCCAACCAGCACGATCCAGGCACTGTCGCTCTACATCGCCGACACGATGAAGAAGAACCTGGCTAACCTTTTCGACTAGGGGGAAATGTATGAGTGACCTGATTACAAGTGACGACCCACTGACGCCCGCCGAAAGGAAAACACTGCAGGCGGTTCAGGACACCCTGGTGCCGGCGTCGGATGATGGCAGAATGCCTTCTGCCGGTGAACTTGATGCTGGCGCATGGATCGCTGAAAAAGACCCGGATTTCCTGGCCTCGACCAGGACGTTCCTTGCGGCGCTGGACGATGGGTTTGCAGGACTCGACTACGAGGCGAGACATGAAGCACTGGCGCAATTGAGCGAGTCGATGCCTGATGTGTTCAATCAGCTACTGATGCACGTTTACGCGATCTACTACCAGGACGACGGCACGCTGATCGGCCTTGGGTTGCGAGGCGGACCGCTGTTTCCTGCAGGGCACACGGTTGAAGCGGGTGATCTATCCCTGCTCGACCCGGTCATCGCCGGCAGGCATCGCTATCGCGATGCCTGAGCTGTGATGAGCTGGGATTCCTGAGCTGTGATTCCCGACTTGTGAGGCGTTACTTGCTGCGAGGTGATGCTTCGCTTTCGAGGTATTTGAGCAGCGTGTCGTGGAAGTGGCGGATCTTGGTTTCCTGGTAACTGGCAAAAATCGTTTCACCTTTTGGATGTGAGTGCAGACCCTTTTGGACTGCCTTGTGGTTCACAAAGTCCTGGTTAAAGATTTTCGCGAGGTTACTGCCGATCTCCGCAGCAATGGTGTAATCATCGTCGATATCGAGGAATGTACACTTTGCCGGTTCAGGTGCAGGCACACCCTCTGGCAACGGGATCATGTACATGACTTCGTGCAGTGATTGCTCCGGGTTGTTCCCGTCGGGCCTGAACCTGTAGAAGATCGGGTTGAAGTCTGCCCACGGGCTAAGGTTCGGGAACAGTGAGTAGTAAATCGCATCGTTCAGGTCGGCGTCGCTGACCTGATCGACATAGTCACCAAACTGTGGGCGCATGCCTTCCCGGCGGGCTGAGGCAGTTGCATCCCGGTAAGCACGGCCGGATTCTGTCGGGTATTCCATTGGCGTATCTTCTTCACCGGGTATGATCTTGCCGCCCACCCAACTGCACATCTGGATGTCCGCAGACTTCACATCGCCGGAAATATATTCAGCAAACTCATCGAAGATACCGGTTCTACCATCAGGCGTGCTGACTTCAACACGATTCTCTTCAAGGCGGGTGTAGGTGTGCCCGCTGACCAGGTGTTTCATCGACTGGTAGGCCTTGCCATCGGGATAGGATTCCATGGTGGGGTTTTCGAGGCCCGTGTGTGGGCTTGGCCACCCGGAGGCAGACATGGCGCGTGAAAAGTTACCGAATACGTCGTACTTGGAGTTCACATCACTGAACGAACCAAGCAGTTCAGGGTGTGTTGCGATCACGTGGTAGCTTTCCATGAAAGCTTCCTGCGCTACCTTCCAGTTGCATGGCAGGCGCTTGATCAGGTGCGCTGCCTTGAAGCGACGTTCAAACGGAATGCCAAAGTGTCTGTCTATGCCCCCCAGGAAGTCTTCAAGCGGTTCGCAGTTGGGATCCGGGTTGATGAAGTAGAACCCGCCCCAGTAACCGATGTTGATTTCAGGCAGGGAGTATTCTTCTTCTGTGACCGTTGGGAAATCCCAGTGTCCCGGTACTTCTTTCAGTTTGCCATCAAGGTGCCATGACCAGCCGTGGAACGGGCAGCGGAAAACGCGCAGTCCCATACGGTGGTCGTCGCAGAGCGCGCGGCCCCTGTGCAGACAGGCATTGGGGAACGCCTTCACCTCGTCTTCAGATACCCGCACGATCAGGTAGGACAGTTCAGCAATGTCATAAACGTGGGTGTCGCCGACGTTGGGAATGTCGGATTCATGACAGGCCATCTGCCAGACACGTTTCCAGAGGCGCTCAACTTCAAGGTCGTGTTCTTCCTGTGAGAAGTAGCGATGGGTTTTAACCGTCGTGACACCCGCAGGGTAGGGAGAATCCTCAAGGTAAACGTCGGGTGGCGGGACAGTATCCCCTTTCAGGATGTCGTTATATGAAATGCCGTTGGAGCGGTCGTGACCGGTTTTTGTTTCAACCATGAGATATCCCGTTAATCGTCGATCTGCTTAAGCTGTGTTCGGATGAGAACTACCTAGTGTAATGCATCTTTAAGGGCAGCGATAAAACTGTCGTTGTGCCGTTTGCTGATCACCGCGTCCGGTACAAATGAATCTGCACCATGGTAAAGGCCGGGGAACACTGCAAGCTGACACGGCACGCCCGCATCGATAAGACGCCGGGCGTATTCGATATCCTCATCCCTGAAGAGATCCTCGCTACCGACACAAACGTAGGCAGGTGGTAGACCGGACAGGTCGGTGGCGCGTGTTGCTGCTGCGTACGGCGACGCCTCGAGGCCCGGGGTACCGTCCAGGTACATTTCCCAGGCGTTAAATGAGGTCTGCTGTTTCCAGACCGGGTGATTTTCATACTGTCCGGACGGTGTGTCGTGCAGGTTGTCGATCATGGGATAGATGAGCAGTTGCAGGCGCAGCGGGAAGTTGTCCCGATCCCGGTTCATGTGAATAACACCTGCTGCCATCCCGCCGCCTGCCGAAGCCCCGCCAAGGGCGACGCGGTCCCTGTCGATACCGAGTGTATCCGCATTCTGCATGACCCAGCGCAGCGCCGCGTAGCAGTCTTCAGGCCCGGCTGGAAACGGGTGTTCGGGTGCGAGGCGGTAGTCCACGGAGAACACCGTGCAATCGCAGCGTGCTGCGATCACCCGCGCCCGCTCATCATCTGCGTTACCCAAAAGGTAGCCGCCGCCATGAATCCAGATAAGGGCTGGCTGGTTGCCGCGGTCATCCTTGCGGAACACGTGGATATCAAGGTCACCATCATCAGTGTTGATGGTTTCGATACGCGACTCTACTGTCACCGCGGAAGGCGGTTGGGGACGACTCGCTAGCAGCTCACGCAGTTGCACGATGTTGTCACGAGTAATGTCCAGCGCCGGAAAATCATCCAGCATGGGCAGCAGTTCTTTGTCGAGGCGATCATAGTCGAGTTGCATGTCGGTTCCTTTAAACAGCAGCTTTGAATTCAGGTAATACGGTTTCAGCAAAGAGGGCAGCAGGCTCCCTGGTGTCACGACCAAAAAACTCGATCACAAACATGGTGCAGCCGAGATCGATATGTTTGGCTATTTTCTCGCAGCACTGCTCCGGCGTACCGGTGATGGCAAGTGGCCCCATCGGGTCACCCATGTGACCACCAAAGATCTTCTGGGCCTGCGCTGCCATCGGTGCGGCGGCAGCCTCATTGGCAGCGATGGTCACCAGGCACTGTTGGCTGACGGTGATGTCGTTAAAGTCGCGGCCCTCGTTGTCGCAGTGTTGTTTCAGCACGTCAATTTTGCCGGGTAGGAGCGGATGCATTGCCGCGAGATTGTTCCAGATGTCGGCGTGACGTGCGGTCAGTTTTAACGTGACTTTTTCGCCGCCGCCGCCGATTAATAGTGGAATGTCCCGCGGCGGTTTTGGCTGGCAGACGACGTTTTCCGCACGGACAAACCTGCCGTCAAAAGAGACTTCTTCCTCCTCACCCCACATTCGTTTCAGCAGTTCCACGGTTTCTGCCAGCTGCTGCAAGCGATCGCCGGTGCTGTGAAAAGGCACATCGAAGTCTGTGAACTCTCTCGGCATCCAGCCGCCGCCTAGACCGGCGATGACGCGGCCACCGGCAATGTTGTCTGCTGTGGCGATGACCTTGCCGAGCTGGGCCGCATTGCGCATACCGGCCGGTGTGACCAGCGTGCCAATTTCAACCCGCTCTGTGATGGCAGCCACGGCAGAGACCATCGACCAGGCCTCCAGGATCGGTAACTGCGGTGACTGCGGACCATACAGGTGATCACAGACCCATAGTGAGTCGTATCCCAGCGCCTCAAAGTGTTTTGCCGCGTCTGCAGCAGCGGCCCAGGGGCGCTTTATCTGGGGCAGGGTGACACCAAAGTGTACCGGTTTCATAAGTCTGTCCTTCAGTTTGCTTTTTTTATGGGTCGATAAACCCCAGCATCGAAGCCGTCAAACAGGTGCGGCAACATGGGATGGTCAACGTACTCATCACCCGCATAACCCTCCAGGTGGCGCTCGGCGACATAAGTAGTGTGATCAGCCTCGTGAACCAGCACGTGGTACCAGGGCGCATCTTTCGGTGGCCGAGACTTTGCCACGGTCTCGTACCACTCCTCGGTGCCCTGGAAGATCGGGTCAACATCGTAGACAAGCCCACGGTATCCAAACTTCAGGTGTACAACCTGCTGGCCAGGGAAAAACTTCGCATCAGACATTCGTTTCCGGGGTTACTGCATCGGGTCCTCAATCATATGGCAGCGTTAATCCATGTCAATTAAGTGATCCAGATGCTGTGATGTGGCGTTAAGAGTCTGAAATGTTGTCGGTTGGCCACTCGCCAGGGCCTCCGGAGGTGTCATGGCGAATGAAAATTGCGGAGGAAAGGTGATGAACACCTGCTCACGTTGCTTATTGTTGATATTGCTTGCTGCCGGCCCGCTGGCCGCGGCTGAGCATCTTGCAGAAACAGACCAGCAGACCGGTCTGGAGCTGTGCAGGGAATCCGTTATCGAACGGTTTGGGGTCAGTGCTGGTGTGCGCCTGGATAAGGGGCATGAGGACGCCAGCCAGGAACAGGTTTACCTGGTCAGCGGGTATGCTGATGTGAATGGTGCGCGGCCTGAGGTGAGTTTTGTCTGCTCGATGGATTCAACCGGACAAACCGTTCACCAGACTGGGTCACTGCTGATCGACCTGACCAAGCTGGATTAGACTTTTCTGTCCTGTTTTTCCCAGTAGGGCGCGCGCAGCTCGCGCTTGAGGATTTTCCCGGTCGGCGCTTTTGGCAGTTCATCAACAAAATCTACCGACTTTGGTTTCTGGTACGAGGCGAGATGCGCCTTTGCCGTTTCGATGATGTCCGCTTCGGTGGCGGTTTCACCAGGTTTCATGACGACAACGGCTTTGACGGATTCACCCCACTCGTCGTCCGGTATACCGATGACGGCACACTCGAGGACGCCATCGTGTTTGTGAATGGCTGCCTCCACCTGCGTTGAGTAGATATTCTCGCCACCTGAAATGATCATGTCCTTGGCGCGATCCACAATAAAGACATAGCCGTCCTCATCCCAGGTCGCAACATCACCGGTCCACATCCAACCATCACGGATGGTCTGGGCGGTCAGCTCTGGCTTCTGCCAATAGCCCAGCATGTTGGCTTCAGATTGCACAACAATCTCGCCGGAAGTGACGTTGTCTCTCGGCACCTCGTTGCCATCTTCATCCACCACCCGGATACGTGTCACAAAACCCTCTCGACCGCAGGCGCTCAGGCGCTGCGTGTTGTCTCCCTCAATGGCGCGCTGGTGGTCTTCCTGCGAGAGGAAGGTCATGGTCATCCCTTCCGTCTGGCCGTAGCCCTGTATCAGGGTGCAGGGGAAGTTTTCGAGCGCTGCCCTGACAACGGTTTCTGGCATTGGCCCACCGCCGTACTGTATGTTGCGCAAACTGGAGATGTCGTAGTCGTCAAACCCGTCCACGGCCATCATCCAGTTGAGCATGGTGGTAATGCCAAGGAATGCTGAAACCTTCTCACGCTGGATGAGTTCAAGTGCCAGTTCAGCGTCAAAGTTCATCAGCACGCAGGGGCAACCATGTGCGATGTAGTTCATGGCAAGCGCAACCGGGATATGGAACATCTGTCCCGTCAGCATATACACGTCTGTCGGCACAATACGTTCGGCGACCGTCTGGTTGATCATGCCCGTGTAGAGCGAGTGGTGCGAGTGCAGGGCGCCCTTGGACAGTCCTGTGGTACCACCCGTATAAAGTATCAGTACCGGGTCATCGCCGCCGATGTCCGCCTCCCGTGACAAGCTCCCTGCCTCATTGAAGAGCGCCTCGTAGCTGCCGGATGCGCCCGGTGTATATTCGAGGCGAACGAGGTTCGGAAGCTGCTTGTTCTGCTCGAGCAGCTTTACAACATCGTCAGCAAGTTCAGCAAAATCGCCATGGGTAACCAACACCGTGGGTGAGCCGTCGACAAGGATGCGTGCTATTTCCTCAGCCGAGAGCCGCCAGTTCATCGGCTGGGCAATGTATCCCGCAAGAGCGCAGGCATAGTAGATCTCAAAATACTCGATGGAGTTAGTCGACAGCACCGCGACCCGGTCTCCTCGTTTGACACCGAGTTCTTTGAGCCCGCCGGCGAGCTTTTCGATCCTGTTTTTCAGTTCCGCGAAGGTGATGCGTCGATCCGATATTGCATCAATAATGGCCGTCCTGTCAGGCGTGAGGGCGGCCCATTTATCGATCGGATCGGCGAGGTTCATGCGCTGGACACATCCGGGTAGGGAATCTCGAACGAATCGGTGGTCATTTTCTGCGGCCAGAGGAACTGCAGCGTACAACGCTTGATGTACCACTTGCCGTCTATCTTCTGGTAATCCTCATCGTACAGCCCAAACCACACGATCGGCTGGCCTTCAGGCTCGGTCGCCGTGATCACATCGATGAGGTAGGAACGGCCGGTAGCGGTGTCAGGTCCCGTCAGGTCGACATAGTGGTTGTTAATGTGGTGCATGGCGTTGAACTGCGGTTGCTCATCAAACACACCGTGATAGTTGGTGCGGATGGTTTCACGACCTTCCCAGCTGCCGTACTCAGGGCCAAATTCGCAGACCGCATCCTCGGTGAAAATATCTGCAAGTGCATCAATCTGTTTGCTGTCCATGAGGTGGGAATACAGTTGCTTGAGCTTGCGGATCTTTTCTTTCTCAAGCAGTTCTTTCAGTTCACTAATTTCTTCTGCTGAAAAATCTGACATGTCGTTTGTCTCCTGCTTCAAACTGTTCATTGATCATACATAGCACCCTCACGCCGCGCATCCCTGCGTTCAAATGCTTCGCGGATTCGCATCAGGCGACTCGAGCTGATGGGGTAACGCCAGATAATCAGCACCGAAAGAAAATAGAACAGCCAGGGTGGTAACACGTAGACGAGAGCGAGGGCGCGAATCTCCTCAGGGCCATTGTTACCGTTCGGATCGAAACCCAGCAGTTGCAGAAATGGTAGTGCCAGGCCGAGGGCGAGGGCGGCCACCATCTTCTGCCCAAGGGACCATACGGCGATGTAGGAGCCGGCAATATTCTCGCCTGAGCGCCTCGATGCAATCTCGATAACGTCCGCTTTCATGGACATGCTGATTGCAGCGAAGTTGCCACCTGCGATGCCGTAGAGCGCGAGCACACCAAAAAACAGCCACAGGTCACCGCCTTCAAGAAATAGAAAGAGTGGTGTCACCAAGACAAACATGCAGCCGCCGATCACCCAGGTGGTTTTCTTGCCAATGCGTTCCGCGATGTAGACCCAGAAAGGCAGCGCAATGATGTTGGCGCCAAAATAGCCAAGCAGGATCGCCTGGGTCTGGCCTTCTGCTTCAACAACATAGGTCGCAAACAGCATGAAAGTGGCTGACCCCCAGCCTGTGCCAAGGGACATCAGCATGAATCCGGTAAACAGCAGCATGAAGGAGCCGTTGTTCATCATGGCGCGGGCATGTTTGTAAACATGCGCCTTTGGTTGCGGATAGGCCTGCCGTTCAGGGACTGATATCACCGTGATTGCGATCAGTACCGGTATGGCAACCAGGGCCATCGACCCGATGATGGTTAAACCTTCACGTGGCAGACTGCCATAACCGGTCAGTTCGCCTGCAATGACGTGCACAGCAAGGACGCTCACGTTGCCGAGGAAACCAAATGCCTGACGCCAGCCAGTGATGCGAGTGCGTTCATTGTAGTCATCGGATAGCTCAGCGCCCCACGCGTAATAGGGGATGTTGATCATGGTCCAGCCGAGCCAGAGCAGGACGGCCCAGGTCAAAAGGTAAGTGTTACCAACTTCTCCGCTGCCGATGACGCCAGGATTAAAAAGCTGGAACGCGGAGATCATCATGAGGCCAGCGCCGCCCACCATCCATGGTTTACGTCTGCCGAAACCACCTTTGGTCCTGTCGCTCAGGTAGCCGATCAGTGGGTCGGTGATGACGTCAGAAATCCGCGCCAGCATCAGGATCAGCCCCACCTGCGCCAGTTCAAGGCCGTAGTCCTTTGAGTAGACAAAAGGCAGGTACAGGCCAACCGGTATGGAGCCAAGGTAAACCGCGTACTCCGGTAACCCAAATAGCATCAGGCGAGAGGACTTCAACGGGGGCTGTGGTTGTGTTGAATTCATGTTGCGGTTAAGTTTTGGGCCTTAACTCTAATGTGAAAGGTCGAGTGATGCACGATTACGTGATTAAGGGCGCCACCATTGTTGATGGAAATGGTGGTAAACCTTTTGAAGGCGATATTGCGATCAAGGATGGGTTGATCGCGGAAGTTGGTGAGGTTTCCGGTTCAGCAAAGGAAACAGTCCAGGCAGACGGGGCCTATGCAACACCAGGCTGGGTCGACGTGCACACACATTATGACGGCCAGGTCAGCTGGGATGACACCATGGATCCCTCCTTCAGCCACGGCGTCACCAGCATCGTCATGGGTAATTGCGGTGTCGGTTTTGCGCCGTGTCCACCGGGCGGTGAGCAGCGCATGATCGAACTGATGGAGGGTGTTGAGGATATCCCTGGCACCGCGCTGTACGAAGGTATCGAGTGGGGCAACTGGGAAACCTTCCCCGAGTACATCGACTATCTCGGCACTCGCAAGTACACGATGGATATCGGAACGCAAATTCCACACAGCGCGGTGCGCAACTATGTGATGGGTGAACGCGCGCTGAAACATGAAGACGCAACGGCAGAAGACCTGAAGGCGATGTGTGACATTGTTGCTGATGGCCTCAAGGCAGGTGCAGTCGGATTTTCAACTTCTCGCACGGTCGGGCATCGATCTGTGCTGGGTGACCCCATTCCAGGTACGTTTGCTGAACAGGCTGAACTGGTCGCTATCGGTGAAGCAATGAAATCTGCGGGCAAGGGCGTGTTCCAGGCGGTACCTGCTGGTGTGGTCGGTGACATGGTGCCCGAGAAATTTACGACGGAGCAGGAAGTTGAGCTGTTTGCCGCAGTTGCGCGTGCGAGTGGTCGTAACGTCACCTTTACACTGGTGCAGAACGGGAACAGGCCGGATCAGTGGCGCAGCTGCATGGACATTGTTGAAAAGGCAAATGCAGAAGGCCTGGTGATTCGTCCGCAGATTGCGACCCGGCCCATTGGCTTTGTAACGTCACTGCGCTCATACCACATGTTCCAGCGACGTGAGACCTATCTCAAACTCCAGTCACTGCCGTTCGAGCAGATGCTGGCAGAGATGCGTAAGCCGGAAGTAAAAGCGGCGATACTGTCTGACAAGGATGTGCCGCCTGACCAGCCAGGTGTGATGGCCAACGTGTATGGCCTCCTGGGGATGGCTGCCGCGGGCATGCACCCGATTGATTATCCAATCAACTATGAACCGGAACCTGGTGAGAACATCGGCGCCCTCGCTGCAGCAAAAGGCGTTGAAGTACCGGAGTACATGTACGACTTCCTGACCGAGGGGGATGGGGACCGGTTTGCCATCCTGCTTGGCGCAAACTTTGCGGCGGGCAACTTCGACGTGATGCACGAGATGATTACGCACCCCGAGACGACCATTGGTCTCTCGGATGCTGGTGCGCATGTAAACCTGATCTTTGATGCGGTTGGCCCGACCTACCAGCTGACGCACTGGGTTCGAGACCGCTCGCGCGGTGACCGGTTGCCGATTGAGCTTGTTGTCGCAAAACAGACGCGCAGCAATGCTGACCTGTTCGGCCTGCACGACCGCGGTGCGATTGAAGTCGGTAAACGCGCCGACCTCAATGTGATTGACCTGCCGAATCTTTCACTGGGCAGGCTGAAGGTTGCCCACGACCTGCCAGCGGGCGGCAGTCGCATCCTGCAGGGTGCAAGTGGCTACCTGAATACCTTTGTACATGGTGTGATGACTCGCCAGAACGATGAAGATACCGGTGCTCGCCCGGGTCGGGTGATCAGGGCCTGATAGCGGTTCGCCACCCTGTGGTGATGTGGGTTGAGGGATTGTGGAACGGAGGAGATGTCTCCGTTCCATGACCTTTGGTCATTCCAGTCGACATGACGCCGACGTGAGGGATCTCAGACCAGCAACCGACCCTGCAATGCCGCTTTCTCCGCCTGGCTGATACCGATTTCTTCGAGGTAACCGTCAATACCACCAAAGGTGTCGTGCATCTCCTGGATCGCACCGTGCAGGTATTCCTCGCGTACGCCGGACAGCACGTGCAGCACGGACTCATCCGGTTCACCGGGAAAGCCGCTTTCTTTCATGCGCTCCATCATTCGTTTCTTGGCGCGCTCGGCTAGTGCTTTGGATTTGTTGCTGGTCATGTAGTCATTAACGATGGTTTCCTCATCGCAGCCCAGTGTCAGCAAGATGATTGCGGCGCCGACCCCTGTTCGGTCCTTGCCGGCGCTGCAATGAAGTAAAAAGCCGCGATCAGTACCGAGCAGTTCTTCCATCAGCTGCTTGTAGGCGTGTGGATGGTCACGAACGATTTCTCGCGTGATGTCCTTCATGAAGTTGATGAAATCTTCCTTCACCGGTGCCTGGTCCCTGATGGTCTGCTGGAATTGGTCCGAAGAGCCGGGCCAGATCGGTATATGAACACGGCCTGCAAATGCAGGGTGGTCCGGGGTCGGATGATCGATGGCTTCATCTTCGCTGCGCAGGTCGCAAATCACCCCGATGTCGAGTTCTGCAAACGCGTCATAGGCATGTTCTTCAATTTCGGTCATGAGCCCGCAGCGGAACAGCAGGCCTGTCTTCACGTTCCGCCCATCGGTGGTTGTATGTCCGCCAAAGTCGCGAAGGTTGATGGCGCCCTCGACGGGAATAAATATGTTATCTGTCACTGCTCAGAAGTTTCCTGTGCCTGTTTTTCCTGTTCATCTTTAGCAATCTCGTTACCGATTGCCTGTTCTACTCGCGGCATGAATTCTTCATGCCTTTTTGCTGCCCAGCGATAGCTGGCCCGACGGCTTTCGTTGCGCCCCTGGAATTTTGGTGCGACGTACCGGGCAAACAATTCGTAACTTCGCTGCGTGGCGGGCCAGTCTGCCCAGTTGTGCGCCATCTGCAAGAAGCAGCCGAAGCCGCCAGACTCTTCCTGCAGCCGCTTGATCTGTTTTACCGCGTCATCCGGTGAGCCGATAACAGCCAGGCCCGATTCAACCAGCGCCTCTACTGGATCGTTGCCATCCGGTGCAATGGGCAGCGCTGCAACATCCTGAAAATAGGTAACCCATTCCTTCAGGCCGTGCTTCACATTTGTGATGGCCTGTTTGCGGGTCTCGGCAATATGCACGGGGCCAACCAAAGACCACCTGTTGCGATCCGGTGTATGCCCATTCTCGTTGGCTTTCCTTTCGTAAATCTCCCAGTTGCTGGCGAGCGCGTTAAAACCGCCTGAGGTTGTTGCCCCCACCGACAAGAGGCCAAGCCCGTGGCTGCCTGCCGCCCGCGCACCAGCGGGTGAAACCTGCGAGGCGACTGCCATTTCAATGCCATCTCGGGAATAGGGTGCCAGTTGCAGCCTTGCGTCGTTTAACTCGAACCACTCAGTTTTTCGGGTGACCGCCTCACCGCGCAGTAAAGGCACCAGCACCTCGATTGCCTCAAGCATCATGTCGCGCTGCTTCAGGGTATCAATCCCCATCATGAGTGCATCTGACGGTAGTGCGCCTGGTCCCATGCCAAAAGCAACTCGACCGCGGGTCATATGATCCAACTGCATGATGCGGTCAGCCAGGATAAAGGGATGGTGGAAGCTCAACGAAGAAACACCGGTGCCGAGCTTGATCTGGTTGGTACGCTCGGCCGCCACGCTGATAAACACTTCCGGTGACGCGATGATTTCCATACCACCGGAGTGATGTTCGCCAATCCAGGCGTAGTCATAATCGAGTTCATCGAGCAGGGAAACGAGAGCCAGGTCCTGTTCCAGCGCTAGGGTCGGATTCACCCTGGTGGAATGAAACGGGGCGAGGAAGACCCCAAATTTAAGATCGTTGGCTGGCATGAGATACTCGTTTTTCAGCCAAGCAAATTAAACGATGACGATGCGAACCACAAACAACATAGACGAGCGAATTACGACAACATACGTGGAGGCAAATGGCCTGCGTTTTGAGGTGGACCAGTGTGGTGACCAGTCATCGAACAAGTTGGCGATCTGCCTGCATGGGTTCCCTGAGCATAGTGTCAGCTGGCGCCACCAGTTACCGATGCTCGGTGAACTCGGATACAAGGCCTGGGCGCCCAATCTCAGGGGTTATGGCAATACCACCATCCCACCGTTTCTCGAGGACTACGGGATTGAACACCTGATGGAGGATGTGGGTGCCCTGATTGATGCCGCCGGTTGCAGCGAGGTGGTGCTGATTGGCCACGATTGGGGTGCGGTGATTGCCTGGCAGTTTGCCATCCAGAAGATCCGGCCGCTCGACAAACTGATCATCTGTAATGTGCCGCATCCGGGTCCTATGCAGCGAGAGTTGCGCGGCTGGAAGCAGCTGAAGAAGTCCTGGTACTTCTTTTTCTTCCAGATTCCGTGGTTGCCCGAGTTCCTGCTGACACCCCGGGGTAAGGGCGGCATGGGGGAGATGATCAGGAACTCGAGTGCAAGACCCGAAATGTACCCGGACGAGGTCATCAACCTGTATACGGAGAACGCCAGCAGGCCGGGCGGAATGACCGCGATGATCAACTACTATCGCGGCATGCTTCGCGGTGGCGGCGCCAAGCGAATGCAGGCTGCGGGTCTGCCCAATATCGAGACGCCTACGCTGATGTTGTGGGGTGAAGACGATATGGCACTCAGTAAGGAGACCACCTACGGCACAGCGCAGTACGTCAACGACTTTACCATCCGCTACCTGCCGCGTATTTCACACTGGGTCCAGCAGGATGCGCCAGTCGAGGTGAACGCCATGATGAAAGCGTACCTGAGCGGCGAACCGGTGCCTTATATGCAATGGGAAGCACAGCTTGTTAGCGAGGATCCTGCGACGACCGCATAATCTTTCACTAGCGGCCAATGTGTTTTGCAAACGCAGCTTCCACGTAGCCTTCATTGATTCGCTGGTTCAGCCAGGTATCCACGAATTGTTTCAACGGCATGTCCTGCGCCATGTAAAACGCCTTTTCCTGGTAGGTCAGTGTCTCACCGTTCATCGATGCACAGAGCGTGCTGTGTTTTGCGGTTTGCAGGCGAACTTCGATGAGGTCCGTGAACATCACGTCTGCACGGTCCGCGATGATCTCATCAAATATCGTGCGATTGTCCTGGTGCAGTAGCTTGGTTGCCTTGCTGATGTTGGCATCGAGAAACTTCTCATTGGTGCCGCCAGGGTTAACGATCGTGCGAACACCGGGCTGATCGATCTTCTCGAGCGAATCAAACCTTGCACTATCACTGCATCTTGCGATCGGAGTTTTGCCGCCAACATGGTAAGGCGTCGAGAAGTAACCCGTGAGTGCCCGGCGGGTGGTTCGCGAAACGCCACTCATGGCGATATCAAAGTGCCCGTTCTCAAGGTCACTGGTCAGCGATGGCCAGCTGGTTTTGACAAAGCGTGCCTCAACGCCAAGCGATGCAGCGAGATCATGGGCGAGGTCAATATCGATGCCGGTAAACGTGTTCTCCCCATGAGAGAAGGGTGCATAGTCGCCGGTTGTGCCAACCCTGAGGTAGCCGACGCTGGTCACCTGTTGCAGGCGGCTCTGGTAGGTCGCGGTTGAAGCGAGTGCGTCATAGAGGGCATCACGTACTTCGAGAGACAGGCAATCAACCTCAACCGCCGCATCAAAAGCCAGTCGATCCTGGTCAACCTGTCCCAGCCGGGATGAGATGGCGTTACCCAGGCGAATGAGTTCGGGCCTGACCTCGCCATTCAAATCAGGTGCTGATGCTGGTGCATTACCTTCCTGCCAGCGGCTGAACCAGCATTGCTGAATATCCTTGGCTGCGTTGATCTGCGCGGAAAAGAAGACCGCAGAGGAATCTGCGGTCACGCCGTAACGAAGACCTGCTTCAGTTGCGCTTTCTATAACGACCTTTTCACGCTCAAGGTCCTCAACCGGCAGTTGGTGTATCCATTTGTAAGCGGCAACGTCCTGCATGTGGGAAAGGCGTTCGGCGACCAGGTCGTATAGCCCGGCGGCGTTTGCTGCTACAGGACAGGCGAGGGTTAAGGATAGAAGTAATCGAGCTAACAATGGTATCTCCGCTATGGTACTTTGCCCGCTTTCCGGACAGCCGTGATTGCGCTCATTACCGCGCAGTTGTTTTTACAAAAGACCCGAATATTAGGAGATCGTATGAAGATTGGCATCATCCCCGTGAACATTGGCGTTCAATCAGGTGAGCAGATGATCCAGGCAGCGCAGTTTGCCGAATCACTAGGATATGAATCAGTGTGGACGTTTGAGCATGTGATTGTGCCCGTCGATTATGAGTCAAAGTACCCCTACAACGACTCCGGCAAGATGGGTGCGCCACCTGAGACCAACTTTGTTGATCCGCTGATTGCGCTGACTGCCATTGCGGCGAACACCAAGACCATCCGCCTCGGTACAGGTGTAAACATCCTTTCACAGGTAAACCCGATCTACATGGCAAAGCAGGCTGCCAGCCTTGATTTCATTTCAGGCGGCAGGTTCATGCTCGGCGTGGGTATCGGCTGGTTAAAGGAAGAGTTTGAGGCGCTGGGTGTGCCGTTTGAAAGGCGTGGTGCGAGGTTCGATGACTACGTGGAAGGTATGCGCAAGATCTGGTCGGGTGACGTGGTGGAACACCAGAGTGATTTCCTGTCCTGGAGTAACTTCAAGAGTTACCCACTGCCAATCCAGAATCCGTTCCCCGTGGTAATGGGTGGTGTTAAAGGCAAGATCTTCGAGCGAATCGCGAAGTACGGTAACGGCTGGTATGCACCTGCGGGCGACCCGGCTGAAATGAAGGCGCACCTTGAAAAACTGCGTGAGGCCTGTGATGCGATTGGTCGTGACATGAGTGAAATTGAAATCACCTGCATGTGGCCTGGTATGGGTGGCAAGGACTTCCTGGGTCAATTGGAAGACGTTGGCGTACACAGGGTAGTCATGCCGATGATGGGTGCTGGTGATCCCGTAGAAAATCTTCAGCGTGTTGCTGAGGAAGTTATCGCCGCCTAGCGCTGCCTAACGTAGCCCGGCGCAACGCTCCGCTGCGCCGGGTATTGCTACGATTCAAACAGATCGTACTTCTTCATATAGCCGCGCAGCTGATGGTAGGTGACGCCAAGCGCCTCGGCGGTTTTCTTCTGGTTGAATTGTGAAGCGGCGAGCGCAGCGTTGATCAGGTTGATCTCGTAATCCTGCACGGATTGTTTGAAATCGATGGGGAAGTCGGGCGCTGTTTCTGGCGTCCCTTGCGACGGCTCGGTGCTCGCGGTCTCTTCGATGGGCGCACGTGTTTTGTCTTTTCGTGGCCGGTACTCCGATTCGAACGGATCAAGCGTAATCATATCGACCGGTGTTTCAGTGTCCTGTGCGCGATACACACTTCGCTCGACGGTGTTCTTCAACTCCCTGATGTTGCCAGGCCAGTCATGTGTGGTCAGCACGTCAATGGCCTGTTCTGAAAAGCCCGGAAAATAGTCCATCCCAAGATCGCTTGCCATGGTCATGGCGAAGTGTTCTGCCAGCAGCAGGATATCTTCCTGACGAGCACGTAAAGGGGGTAGCGTGATGACGTCAAATGCGAGGCGATCCAGCAGGTCTTCACGAAACTTGCCTTCGCGGGCGAGTGTGGGCAGATCCTCATTGGTGGCTGCGATGAGCCTGACATCAGTTGTCAGGGTTTTACTGCCACCAACACGTTCATACTCACCGTATTCAATGATGCGCAGCAGCTTTTCCTGTACCAGTGCTGATGTGGTTGCGAGTTCGTCCAGGAACAGCGAGCCCTTGTCAGCGCGTTCAAACCTGCCTTTATGCATCTTTGTGGCACCGGTAAACGCACCGGCCTCATGACCGAACAGCTCCGTTTCCAGAAGCGTTTCGCTGATGGCGGCACAGTTCATCTTCAGGTACTCCTGGTCCCACCGGGCGGACAGGTAGTGCAGCCTCGCGGCAATCAGTTCCTTGCCTGTACCCCGCTCGCCGACGATTAAAACCGGCTTTGAAAGCGGTGCAATTTGTGAGACCTTGTCGAGTACTTCGAGAAAGGCCGGTGATTCGCCAAGGAGGCGCTCTGCGTGGGGATTAGCGGACATCTTTACTCCTCAAGATGGCTAATTATTTCACTAACTCTTGGCAATATTCACCAACCAATTTCGTCTACCGTTAGACCAGTGTTTGAGTATTTCTGGAAAACTTATATAAAACAAAGGGTTATGAATTTGGGAAAAGTTGGCACGGAATGTGTTTTACATACAGCGAACGTAGCAAATCCCACACACCACAAGAGGTAACTGACATGGGTATTTTTTCGAGGTTTACCGACATTATTAACTCGAATATCAACGCCATCCTGGATAAGGCTGAAGACCCAGAAAAGATGGTAAGACTGATCATCCAGGAGATGGAAGAAACACTCGTTGAAGTGAGAACCCAGTCCGCAAAATTGATCGCTGACAAAAAGGAACTCAATCGTCGTATCGAACGACTGCGTCGCGAAGCTGGCGATTGGGAATCGAAAGCCGAGATTGCTTTGACCAAGGGTCGTGAGGACCTGGCACGAGCAGCGCTGAAAGAGAAGACAGGCGCTGAAGAAGCTGGCATGGCAATAGAGGCAGATCTCGATGTCATCGACCACAACCTTGAGAAACTCTCGGGTGACATCAACCAGTTGCAGCAGAAGCTGTCTGATGCCAAGGCACGCCAGAAGGCGCTGATTGTTCGAGGCCGGACCGCACAGAGCCGCATGGGTGTGAAGCGACAGATCCACGACGTGGACATCGATGAAGCCATGAGCCGATTTGATCGCTATGAGCGTCGCATCGATGATCTTGAAGGCGAAATTGAAGCCTACGATCTCGGCCAGAAGAACCTGTCCGATGAGATCGCTGAACTTGAGAACGATGAGAGAGTAGACGAGGAACTCGCCAAGCTTAAGGCAAAAATGGGTGGTTCCTCAGATACAACCGAAAACAACTCAACTGAAGCGCATTAATCCCGAGGTAGGAAATGGAAGGTATTGTCGTGGCGATATTTGTACCGGTAGTAGTCTTCCTGGTTGTAGTTGCGCCGCTGTGGATCATCCTGCACTACAAATCGAAGGCTAACACCGTAAACGGGCTCTCAGTGAACGAACGCGCTGAGCTGGATGAGATGATAGAGGTTGCCAACAAGATGGCAGCCCGGATTGAGACGCTCGAGTCGATCCTTGATGCAGAAAGCCCGGATTGGCGAGAGAAACAGTCGGAAGCATAAGTATGAGTAAGGGGCGTGATATACGTGATGCGGAGCGAGCGGCTCGAAGAGCACGTCGCCTCGCAGAGCGAGCTGAAGAACGTGCCAAGCGAAAGGAGCGTCAGGCCGAGCGTGCCACTGAGCGAGCTGAAAAGCTTGCCGAGCGGGTAAAGCGCCGTCCGAAGCGTGAGCGCGATCTCGAGAACTCCATCGAAGACCTGGTTGATGAGGTCACGGCGAAGGCCGAGGAGTGGATCGACGAGCAAACCAAGAAACTCTTCGAAGACGATTCAGATCCCGATGTGAAACGTGCCGAGGGTAAAGCACAGCGCGCTCGTCGCGAGGCGCAACGTGCACGTGAGGAAGCTGAAGAAGCCGAAATCGAGGCTGATGCCATGTTCGGATACAGCGACGAATCCGCATACGGCGAGAGCTATGACGATGTAGATTTCGAAGACTATGGCGACTACGGGGATGAATACGATGCCCGTACTTCCCGTCGCGAAGCGAAAGCTGCCAAGCGAGCCCGGCGCAAGGCCAGGAAGAAAGCACGCCGCGAGCGTCGCCGCAGTGCCTGGGGTTGGATGGGTGGTGGTGACTGGCAGGAAGACCTCTATGGCATGGGCATGTCAGGTTCCCGCCGACCGTGGCGTTGGCATCGTCGCACAGGTCACCTGTACCGCGACCGTGATCGAAAGCGCATTCTTGGTGTATGTGCCGGGATTGCTGATCATTTTGGCCGTTCGACCTGGGAGATCAGGTTGTACGCGATCCTCGGACTGGTATTTCTGCCGTCGCTTACCGTGCCGGCCTATTTCATCACCTACTTTGTGATGGATGAAAAACCTTACTACCGCAGAGTGACGGATCGCTTCGATGCGGCGCATAATCAACGCAAACGTCGCCGTAGACGGGCTGGGCATGATGCGGCGTTTGAAGACCATCTTGAAGACAATGAAGCAGCGGAACCTCAGATGAGAGAACCTGAACTGAACAACATGCAGGCGTTAAAGGTGGCGAAAGACAAGTTCAATGATATTGAGCATCGACTCCGCCAGATGGAAACTCATGTGACCTCTTCAAGGTTCGAGTTGCAGCGTGAGCTGAAGAAGATTTCAGGCGAGGATGCATAGTGTCGATTGAAGTAAGAGACGTCAGCAGGTTCGATAAGGTCAGGTTTCGTGGCCCGGGTATTCTCAAGATCAACCAGGCTGAAGAAGAGTCCCTTACGATTCACGCACCGGCCTATGTCATGACGGATGTCATCAGCGAAGTTGTTGATGGGGTCCTGGTGCTGGGCTACAGAAGTCCAAAAGTCACACCGCTGAGGGTGCTTAAAGAAGTCATTTCCTATGACCTGTCGATGCGGGACATCCGCAAAATTTCTGTGAATGGCTCCGGTTCCGTGGTTGTACCTGACCTCGATAATGATGCCGTTACCATTGAGCTCACCGGTTCTGGCAAGGTCAACCTGGAGCACCTGACCGCAGACCGACTCAGGACGACCATTCACGGCTCCGGGCTCGTCCGGGTTGTGGGCGACGTAGAAAACCAGGCGCTGACCTTGAATGGCAGCGGACGTTACGACGCTGAATACATGGTGAGTGACTTTGCGCAGCTGACAGTGAATGGCTCAGGTAACGTCGGCGTTTCGGTAACCGATGACCTGCAGGTGGTCATCAATGGCAGTGGCAAAGTGACCTACAGCGGTTTCCCAGATATTTCCAAGGCGATCTCAGGCTCTGGCAGCCTGACACGCCGTCGACGCGAGAAGCGATCACAGGACAGAGGAGAAGATCATGGCTAGTACATTCTGGATAGTTATTGGTGTTGTCGCCACGGTTGCCATCATCATCAATGGCGTCGTCAGTATCATCAAGGCAGCCAAGTCCGGTGGTGGCAAGTTTGGGCCTCGCGTGGAAGCGCTTGAAGACGAGGTTGTGGACCTGAAAGAAGAACTTGATGAGGCACGCAAGCGCATCGAGGTGCTTGAAAAGATCGTCACCGACGGCAAATATGATCTCAGCCGTGAGATCGATGAGCTCGCTTCTAACTAGTTGTTAAGCCAGCGCGGCAAACACCCTTTCCGGATAATCCGAAAACACGCCGTCCACGCCACAGGCGATGACACGAGCGATGTCTGCTGGCTCGTTCACCGTGTAGACGAGCACCGGGTAGCCCCGATCGTGGGCTTGCCTGACAATCGATTCAGTCACTGCGTCCTTGTCCAGGTTGATTGACCAGCCTTCCAGTGCCGCAACCTCGTCCCACGGGTCAGCCGGTAGCTTCTCGTAGAGGACGCCGCGGTGATATCGCTTATCTGCCTTTGAAAGCTCCTCGTGCCAGAACGAGGAAATCAGAAAATCCTGCGGATCCCAGCCGTCGTTACAGGCGGCATCCAACACGCCGCTCACAGCTTCGGCCGTGCCTCGTCCCTTCAATTCGATGTTGATCTTTGCCCGGCCCCTGGCGAGCGCCATCACCTCGCTCAATAGTGGCACCTGCGCGCCGTCTCCTGCGTCCAGCTTGCGGACCTCGGACAGGGTCATTTCTTTGAGCTTGCCGCTGCCGTTGGTCGTCCGATCGACGGTGCGGTCATGCATCACCACCAGTTCGTTTTCCACCAGGTGTACATCCAGCTCGATCCAGGGGCAGCCGAGGCTTATCGCTTTTTCAAAAGAGGGCAGGGTGTTTTCCGGCAGGTGGCCCTTGGCACCCCGGTGACCGATACACAGGAGAGACATCTTCGATCCATTGACTTCAATGTGATAACTATAACCCTTACAATCCGTCTATGAGTTACCAGGTTCTTGCGCGCAAATATCGTCCGGCCAATTTTGAAGCGCTGGAAGGCCAGGAACACGTTCTGCAGGCGTTGGTTAATGCGCTTGAAAATGCCCGTCTTCATCATGCTTACCTGTTTACCGGCACTCGCGGTGTCGGCAAAACGACTATCGCGCGAATTCTTGCAAAGTGCCTGAACTGTGAAACCGGTGTGACGGCAACACCCTGCGGTACCTGCAGTTCCTGTCTAGAGATTGCTGAAGGCCGAAGTGTTGACCTGATTGAAGTGGATGCCGCGTCGCGGACCGGCGTTGACGATATGCGGGAGCTGCTCGACAACGTCCAGTACATGCCAACCGTGTCGCGATTCAAGGTGTACCTCATCGACGAGGTGC
Source organism: Pseudomonadales bacterium (assembly GCA_963921285.3). Taxonomy (GTDB): domain Bacteria; phylum Pseudomonadota; class Gammaproteobacteria; order Pseudomonadales; family Azotimanducaceae; genus UBA9659. Next base: position 369,846 of record CAWUFD020000015.1, on the reverse strand, counting down.
ATATGCTTTCGAAGAGCAGTTTCAACGCCATGTTGAAAACCCTCGAAGAGCCGCCGGAACACGTAAAATTCCTGTTTGCGACCACCGACCCCAAGAAGCTGCCGATCACGGTCCTGTCTCGCTGTCTGCAGTTCAACCTCAAGAACCTGACGCCGGAACAGGTGGTGAAATACCTCGGCCAGGTGCTGGATGCAGAGTCGATCGGATACGAAGAGGCTGCGTTGTGGCAGCTTGGGCACGCAGCGGACGGCAGTATGCGCGATGCCCTCAGCCTTACGGACCAGGCAATATCGTTTGGTAACAACACGGTAGAAGAAGCGTCAGTGCGCACCATGCTGGGTTCGATTGACCAGCGAGAGATCTTCCATTTGCTCGAGGCCGTGGTAGCGGAAGATGGTGCGGCAGTACTCCAGAAAGTTGCCGCGTTATCAGAGTTTGCGCCGGACTACGCGGGCATGTTGGATGACCTGTTGTCGGTACTGCACAGGCTTGCACTCGCGAGGGCGGTGCCGGGCGCGCTCGATAACAGTCAGGGTGATAAGGCCCTTATAGAATCACTGGCGGCAAAGATGTCCGCCGAACACATCCAGCTGCTCTACCAGATAGGCCTGGTTGGTCAACGTGATCTTCAGTATGCACCGTCGGCCCGGGTTGGCTTTGAGATGATCCTGCTGCGCATGTTGTCTTTCACGCTCGATGCCAGTGCTGGTGGGCAACCTGGTGGTAGCGGCCGCGGTGATACCAGCGGCACTGAATCGACCCCGGCTATGCAGGGTGCACCCGCACAGGCTGCACCGGTTACAACATCGCCACGGGTCGCGCAGACATTGCCACCGAAAGTAGGTAAACCCCAGCACCTGCAGGCAGAACAGTCGAGCGGACCAAGTCCTCAGATAGCGTCACTGCTCTCGGCTATCAATGGAGATGGAACGGATAGCGCCGCGTCTGAAGAAAGCGCCGCGGCTGAAGAAAGCGCTGCGGCGGAAGAAAGCGCCGCGGCGGAAGTAAGCGCTGCGGCGAGTAAAGAAGACGCGGCAGTAGCGAAAGACGCGCAGGAACAGCAGCCTCAACCTGAAACCGAGACCGCCACAACCGAACCAGCGGCAGCAGAACCACAAGTACCAGAACCACAAGCAGATGTGGAAGCACCCATGGCAGAACCTGACGCCGCACGGGCTGCTATTGAAAGCGTCAAACAGGCGATTAACGGCACTGACTCTGTGCCGACCCTGACTGCAGAAGTAGAACTGGAAAAGGTAAAGGTAGAACCCCAGGTGGAAGCGCCGGTCCCGGCAGAACCTTTGCCGGCCCAGGCTGAGTCACCCCCTCACACATCCATCGAAGAGTCGGTTGACGAGGAGCGCGAAGCACCTGAACCCGCAGCGATAGAGCAAACCGCCGAACCTGTTCAAACACCAGGGTCACCGCCGCCACCTGTTTCTGCCGAAAACTGGCCGCGCATTCTTGATGCGCTGGCGTTGACCGGTGTAACACAGACGCTCGCCGCGAACTGCAACCTCAAGTCGACCGAAAACGATACCTGGCTGTTGGTGCTGAACGAGCACCACGCAAGTTTGTGGAATGCGTCACACGAGCAGAGAATTGCTGCATCACTGGCGCGGCTTTATGGCGAGGACATCCGCGTGAATATCGAAGTGGGTTACACCACTGTCGAAACACCCGCACAGGAGACCGACCGCGTCAGGCAGGAAAACCAGGCGCAGGCGGTCCAGGACATTGAAAACGATGCCAATGTCCAGCAATTGATCAAGAGCTTTAATGGTAAACTTGATAGAAGCAGTATTACCCCGATGCAGCCATGAGCGTAATACAGCCATGAGCGTAATACAGCCATGAGCGTAATGCAGCCATGAGCGTACCGAAGATGGCACGCTGTACACATCAGATGGGTAAACGTTCCTGAACTCCGGTGCTGTTACCGGTACATACCTAAGAAAGGAAAAACCAAGTGGCGTTAGAAAACGGCGGTCTGGGCAACCTGATGAAACAGGCGCAACAGATGCAGGAGAAAATGCAGAAGTTGCAGGAAGAAATCGCCAGCGCGGAGGTGATCGGCGAATCCGGTGCGGGTATGGTGCGCATCACCATGACCGGTCGACATGACGTCAAGAGTGTTGCCATAGATCCGTCGCTCATGTCGGAAGACAAGGAGATACTTGAAGACCTCATTGCAGCAGCAATGAATGATGCGGTTCGACGCGCCGAAAACAACCAGCAGGAAAAGATGTCTGAACTTACCGCAGGCATACCAATGCCACCAGGTTTCAAGTTCCCGTTCAGCTGATCTATTAGCCGGACTTCTAACCAGAACCCCGCCGACAAGAATCCCAGTGCAAGAAACCCAGTGAAAGACGCAACATTAATAGAGCAGGTCACCGAAGCCTTGTGCTGCCTGCCCGGCGTGGGCCCAAAAAGTGCCCAGCGTATGCTGCTGCATCTGCTGGAGCGGGATAAGGGTGGTGGCAAGCAGCTCGCGCGGCTGCTTGATGACGCGCTCGAGAGGATTGGCCACTGCCGTGAATGCCGCAACTTTACCGAGAAAGAGGTATGCGAGATCTGCAGTGATGATCGTCGCGATGCCACAACGCTCTGTGTGGTTGAATCACCGGGCGACGTCATGGCGATTGAACACTCGCTCAGCTATCGCGGTCGCTACTTTGTCCTGATGGGCACGCTGTCTCCCATCGATGGTCGAGGACCGGAAGAGATTGGTGTTGAACACCTCGTCGATCGCTGCAGGTCCGGTGTGTCTGAGATCATACTGGCGGTGTCATCCACGGTTGAAGGTGAAGCCACCGCGCATTACATCTCCGAGGCGGTTAAACCGCTCGGGGTTGCTGTTTCAAGAATTGCCCAGGGGATACCGATCGGCGGTGAACTCGAGTACGTTGACGGGGGCACACTGACCCACGCGATAGAAGGGCGCAAAAGGATCTGATCACGCATGACCGCGTACGCATATATCGCCACTACTGAAGGGCTGCGCGAGGCTGTCACACAGTTGCGCGCAGCAGACGTTGTTTCCCTTGATACCGAGTTTGCGCGGTTCAGCACCTACTACCCCATGGTAGGACTGATCCAGATCTATGACGGTGAACACTGTTACCTCATCGACCCGCTCGCCGTTGATGACCTGACACCTTTGGTCGCGCTCCTTGAAGACACAGCAGTGTTAAAAGTACTGCATGCATGCTCCGAGGATATGGAGGTATTCCAGTATGCACTGGGCACGATTCCCTCACCGGTGTTTGACACGCAGATTGCCAGCGCCGCACTTGGGGTTGGTTTCTCTGTCGGTTATCAATCACTGGTGGAACACTACCTGGGCATCACGTTACCCAAGGATGAAACCCGCTCAGACTGGTTACAGCGCCCGCTGTCGGACAACCAGCTCGAATATGCAGCCCTTGATGTGATCCACCTGCTGCAGGTGTACGAGAAGCAGGCAGCGGAACTTGCCGACTCGCCAAAGTCGAGCTGGATAGAGGCAGAAGCCAAGGACCTTGGACGCGATATCCCAACCATTACCCCGGTTGAGGAGGCCTACAAGCGCGTCAAAGGACTGTGGCAGCTGGATCGCAAACAGCTGAACGTGTTGCGGACGCTGTGTGCCTGGCGCGAAAACCGTGCCCGGGAAGACAACGTGCCGAGAAACCGGGTCGTTGACCAGAAGTCCCTGTTTGCCATCGCCAAGGGCAACCTGAACAGCAAACAGGCGCTGCAGACCGCAGCCAAAATGACGCCCCGCCAGGTTCGAAAATACAGTGACGAGATTCTCTTTCTACAGGCTGAAGCACGCCTCGTTCCTGAAAAGGACTGTCCGCCTGCGGTGACGCGCCCCGATGCGCCCATAGACAACAAGCTCATGAAGAAGCTCAAGAACGTGGTTGAAGCGAGGGCAGAAGACCTTAATGTGGCGCCAGAGCTTCTAACCAAGCGCCGTCATCTGGAGAAGCTGATCCGGAGCGAAGACGACAACGGGCGTTATCACCTGCCAGCTGAGTTATCCGGCTGGCGTGAGTCCGCAGTAGGTTCCGCATTGCTGTCTGCGCTTACGGAGTGATGTAAGTGGGCAATGGCTTTACTGACATAGAAGTCCTGGTCTACAAGAGTGACAAGAAACCGGACTATTACCTGTACGTCACCGTAGAGGATGATCTCTCAAAGGTCCCCGACGCACTGATCGAGCAGTTTGGGGAACTGGTGCAAGCGATCAGGTTTGTCCTTCACGAAGATCGCACGCTTGCCCGTGAGGGTCCGGCAACGGTCCGACGGAACCTTAGGGAGCAGGGCTACCACCTGCAATTGCCGCCACCGGGCGACAGGTTTCTGTAGATGACCGAGAAATTCTGGGAAACCAAAACCCTCTTTGAGATGGACACGGCTGAGTGGGAATCCCTCTGTGATGGCTGCGCCCGATGCTGCCTGCACAAACTCGAAGATGAGGACAGCGGTGAGGTGGCTTATACCGCGGTCGTTTGCCGTTACCTTGATGAACCAGAATGCCGGTGCACCGAGTATGAAAAGCGAACCGTGCTGGTGCCGGATTGTGTCCAGCTGACACCGATCGGCGCACTGGATTACGCATGGCTGCCAAAAAGCTGTGCGTATCGCACAATTGCCGAAGGCAGACCGCTCGAATGGTGGCATCCACTTGTCTCCGGAAATCCCGACACTGTTCATGAGGCGGGCATCTCAATTCGGGGCAAATGTGTGTCGGAAACCCACGTCCACCCGGACGGATACGAAGAACAGATCATCCAGTGGGTTGAACAGTAGTGAATGCCTTCATCAATGCTTATGAGTACCAGATCGCCTGGGGAGCCTACCTCCTGGCGGGGCTTGCATTCAGCCTGTATTGGTGGAGAGTTACCAGGGGGATTGGTCACGCGGGCTGGCGAGACCTTTTAAGGGGTGTCTCGCTGGTACTGATGTTTACGCCCTGGTATGCCAGTGATGCCCATGAAAACTTTGCCCCCGCGGTCATGGTAGCTGTCCTGGACCTGCTGTTTGGCAGCGCGGACAATGGCCTGGCCGCGTCACTTGCCCTGCTGATGTCGACAGCCGTAATGCTGGTGGTACTGTTGGTGAAGCGGCTGGTGCGCAAACCCCCACCGCAAAGCCAGGTGGAATCAGCCCCGGCAGCGGATAAGGCATAGAATTGGCGGCTTATTCGATTCGATGACGCCTCTGGCATATTCAGGAACCAGACGTTATATTGCCGAGCTTTTATTGCCTGAATTTTGAACGGTAGTCTCAATATGAAATTTGAAAGCACATCAACCTACATTGCCACTGAAGAACTGCAGATGGCGGTAAATGCTGCAGTGAACCTGGAACGGCCACTTCTGATCAAGGGTGAGCCGGGTACCGGTAAAACCATGTTGGCAGAAGAGATTGCCAGTTCCCTCGGCATGGAACTGATCCCATGGCACATTAAGTCAACCACCAAGGCCCAGCAGGGTCTGTATGAGTACGATGCGGTTTCCCGCCTGCGTGATTCACAGCTGGGTGACGATCGTGTTCATGACATCAAGAACTACATCGACAAGGGCAAGCTCTGGGAAGCTTTTACTTCTGATGAGAAGGTCGTGCTGCTGATTGACGAAATCGACAAGGCAGACATTGAATTCCCGAACGACCTGCTGCTGGAACTCGACAAGATGGAGTTCCACGTTTACGAAACAGGCGAAACGATCAAAGCGAAGAATCGCCCGATTGTTGTCATTACAAGTAACAACGAGAAGGAACTGCCAGATGCATTCCTGCGCCGCTGTTTCTTCCACTACATTAACTTCCCGGATCGCGACACCATGGCGGAAATCGTGGAAGTGCATCATCCGAAGATCAAGCAGGATCTGGTCAAGGAAGCGATGGAAATCTTCTTCGACGTCAGGAAGGTACCTGGTCTGAAGAAGAAGCCTTCAACCTCCGAGCTGATCGACTGGCTGAAGCTGCTGATGGCGGACGATATTCCTGAAGAAATCCTCACCAACCGTGATACCAGCAAGGCGATTCCGCCACTCTACGGCGCGCTGGTGAAAAACGAGCAGGATGTACAGCTGCTTGAGCGTCTGGCGTTCATGAACAGGCGTCAGGGCAGTGGAGGCGGAAGCTAAACCCAACCAATCCAGGGCTTATTTCATATGCTGATTAACTTTTTCTTCGAGCTAAAAAAAGCCAGGATCCCGGTGTCCATTACCGAGCTCCTGCATTTGCTGGAGATTCTCAAAGCCAGGCTGGTCTACGCGGACATTGATGAGTTCTACTACATGTCCCGCATGGCGCTTGTTAAAGATGAGCGCCACTATGACAAGTTTGACCGTGCGTTCAGCGCCTACTTCAAGGGACTGGAAGACCTGTCGAGCCTGCTTGCATCTCTCATTCCTGATGAGTACCTGCGGCGTGAGTTTGAAAAGTCACTGACCCCTGAGGAGCTTGAGAAGATCAAGTCGCTGGGCGGTCTTGAGAAACTGATCGAAGCGTTCAAGCGGGAAGTGGAAGAAGCTGCTCGCGGTGAAGGCAAGGAAAAAGACAAGGAAGGCAAGGGCGAAAACGGACGCGGTGAAGAAGGCAAAGATCGCAAGGGCAAGAAGCGTCGTGGCAAACGCAGCTGGGACCGTCGTGACTACAAGGCTTACGACGACAACGTTGAGCTTGGCACCCGTGGCCTGAAGATTTCCCTGCGGCGGCTGCGAAAACTCGCACGCCAGGGTGCTGACGACGAGTTCGATATTGATACCACCATCAGCAAGACAGCCCGCAATGGCGGTCTGCTGGACATCATCATGCGTCCGGAACGACGCAACACCGTTAAGGTGCTGTTGATGCTGGATAACGGTGGCTCGATGGACGCCCACGTGAAGGTCTGTGAGGAGCTGTTCTCAGCGGCTCGCTCAGAATTCAAGCACCTCGAAGTGTACTACTTCCACAACTTCATCTATGACGGGGTATGGAAGGAACACAACCGTCGCATGAGTGAACGTATCGACACTTTCGACATCCTTCACAAGTACACCCACGACTACAAGGTGATCTTCGTTGGTGATGCCACCATGGCACCCTATGAAATTACCCATGCCGGTGGCTCCGTTGAGCACTGGAATGAAGAAGCGGGTGCCGTGTGGATGCAGCGGGTCCAGGATACCTTTGATAAGGTCATCTGGATCAACCCGACACCGCAGGATACCTGGGAGTATTCAACTTCCGTGGCACTGACCCAGAAGATGGTTGAAGACCAGATGTTCCCGTTGACCATTGCGGGCATCGAAGAAGGGATGAACGTCCTCTCCAAATAAGCGGTCACAGCGTATAATCCGGGACGCAGTGCGTCCCGGCATTTACTATGACCCGATCTCCATCACGCGCCTCTCCTCGATCTTCATCACGAGAGACGGCGTCTGATAAAGGCAAAAAGAGCAACACTTCATCACGATACCAGGAACTGGAATCGCGTATTGAGTCGTGCATGTTGCGCGATCGATTTGCCCTGCGCCGGGATATCAAGAAGAAGGCGCAGCGTAGTAAGGTCGCAGAGCGTATCGACAAGTCGGTAGCGCTCGCAGAGGTGAGGCGCAACTCGATACCCGCGATCAACTACCCCGATCTGCCGGTATCCGAACATGTAGCAGAGATCAAAAAGGCCATCCAATCCAACCAGGTTGTCATCGTTGCCGGTGAGACGGGTTCCGGTAAAACCACGCAGCTCCCGAAAATATGCCTTGAGGCGGGGCGCGGTGTGTTTGGTCGAATTGGGCACACCCAGCCCCGGCGGGTTGCAGCCCGCACCATTGCCAATCGACTGGCGGAAGAGCTTGACGTCAAGGTCGGTGACATTGTCGGTCACCAGGTCAGGTTCACCGATGAGACCACGGCTAACACGCTGATCAAGGTCATGACCGATGGCATCCTGCTGGCTGAAACCCAGAATGACCGGTTCCTGGAAGCCTACGATACGATCATTATCGATGAAGCACATGAACGCAGTCTCAACATCGACTTCCTGCTGGGTTACCTGAAGCGGATCCTGGGTAAGCGACCTGATCTCAAGGTCATCATCACGTCGGCCACGATTGACGTTGAGCGCTTCTCTGCACACTTTGGTAACGCGCCGATCATTGAAGTATCTGGCAGAACCTATCCCGTCACTGTTCACTACCAGCCCATCGAAGCGGACGATGCAGATTCAGATGAGGCACTGCAGGCGGCAATTGTGGAAACCCTGCAACAGATTTCGGCGGCCTCAGGAAAGGGGGATGTTCTCGTGTTCCTGGCAGGAGAGCGTGAGATTCGTGATGTGTCACATGCCATCAGGAAAGCGCAACTAAAGGGCTTTGAGCTGTTACCCCTGTATTCCCGACTGAATACCCGTGAACAGAATCGGGTGTTCGAAGAGCACAAGGGGCGGAGGATTGTGCTCGCGACCAATGTCGCAGAAACATCGTTGACAGTGCCAGGTATTCACTACGTGATCGACCCGGGCCTCGCACGCATCTCAAGGTACAGTTATCGATCAAAGGTGCAGCAGCTCCCAACCGAGCCGATTTCGAAGGCCAGTGCCAATCAGCGAATGGGACGTTGCGGGCGAATCAGCGAGGGTGAGTGTTTCCGGCTTTACAGCGAAGATGACTTTGACGGCCGAGATGAGTTTACAACCCCGGAGATCCTGCGCACCAACCTTGCTTCGGTCATTCTGCAGATGCTTAACCTGCGTCTCGGCGACATGTCCAAGTTTCCGTTCGTCGAGCGTCCCAATCCCAAGCAGGTTAATGATGGCTTCCAGTTGCTGTTTGAACTGGGCGCCGTCGATGGCAAACGCCAGATCACAAAACTCGGGCGGCAGCTAGCGAGATTCCCGATCGACCTTCGCTATGCGCGAATGCTGCTGAGTGCCGCAAAGACCGGCTGTCTGAGTGAACTGCTGGTGATTACGAGCGGGCTCACGATTCAGGACCCGCGCGAACGGCCATTTGATCACCAGCAGGCCGCTGACAAAGCGCACCAGCAGTACTGGGATGAACGTTCCGACTTCATGGCACTGATCAATTTATGGCGCGATATCGAAGTAAAGCGCCAGGATCTGACCCAGGGTCAGTTCCGTAAGTTCTGTCGCCAGAACTTCCTGTCATTCATGCGGCTGCGGGAATGGCGGGAGATTCACCGCCAGCTGCTGCTGCTCATCAAAGAGATGAAGTTCAAGGCCAACGCCAAACCTGCTGAATATGACAACATCCACAAGGCCGTGCTGTCCGGCCTGCTCGGGCATGTCAGCGAAAAGACCGACGAGCACGAGTACACCGGCGCGCGTGGCCGCAAGCAATACATCTTTCCCGGCAGTTCACAGTTCGGCCATAAGCCGAAGTGGCTGGTCGCCTCAGAAATTGTTGAAACCTCGCGCCTGTATGCTCGAACCGTGGCGGGCATCGATCCCCGGTGGATTGAACCGATGGCAGGTCACCTGGTGCAACGAAAACATCATGGTGAGCACTTTGATCCGAAGCGTGGCCAGGTCCTGGTCAAGGAAGATGTGATGCTTTACGGGCTCACCGTCACGGCCAATCGGTTGGTGCCTATGAGCGGAGTTAATCCCGTAACGGCCCGGGAGATATTCATCCAAAAGGCGCTGGTGGAAGGTGAGCTGCAGGCGAGCTTTGACTTTTTTACGCACAATCGCAAGCTGATCAGGGACATCGAAAAGATAGAGTCTCGTGTGCGCCGGCGTGACCTGCTGGTTGAAGCTCAGGTGCTTTACGACTTCTATGATCGTCAGCTTCCTGCTGACGTCTACAGTGAAATTGATCTCGGTAACTTTGTAAAAAGGGGCAATGCGGGTCGAGCACTGCGGCTCACGAAAGAAGCGCTGCTGCAGCAGGAGTCTCTGCCGTCAGGGGCAGCGTTCCCTGAACAGATCAAAGTGAACGACACGTCCCTCAAACTGAAGTACAAGTTTGAGCCGGGTCGTGCTGATGACGGTGCAACCGTTGACCTTCCGCTCGCCATGCTGAACCAGGTATCCCGCGCGGAGCTCGACTGGGTTATTCCCGGGCTTATGCCGGAAAAGTGCCTCGCCATGATCAAGTCGCTGCGAAAGTCATTGCGCAAGCAGTTTGTGCCTGCGCCAGACTACGTCGAGCGTGTCCTGGAGGATTTTGAGTTTACCGGCAAGGATTTACCGACAGCGCTGGCTGAACGCCTGTTTCGCATCAGCGGTACACGTGTGACCGCTGATGATTTCAATGAAGCAGCGCTGGCAGAACACCTGAAGATCAACATCAGGGTTCGAGACCATAAGGGCAAGGTGATTGAAACGGGACGTGACCTTGATGCGCTGATCGACAAGCTCGGCGAGAAAATGACCGATGCGTTCGAGCAGCGCGATAACCATGCCATCGAGCGAAGCGGGGTAACGCGCTGGGATTTTGATGAACTGCCGGTCTCGGTCAAGGTTAAGCAGGGGCGGCTCATGGTAGATGGATACGTCGCCCTCATAGACAAGGGCGACAGTGTTGATGTGTCGGTGATGTTTGACCCCGGTGAGGCAAAGGCCGCAAGACAGCGCGGCATGATGAGGCTCTACATGCTGCACCTGGCCGACCAGGTGAAGTTTCTTTCACAGAATATCCCTGGGTTCGACAGGTTCTCTCTCTACTACGCTACTCGGGGTGATCGAAAGACGTTCACCGACAATATCGTTAAGGCGGCATTTTATGCAGTGTTCGTTGAAGATCGCCCTGAGATTACCAGCAGGCAAGTGTTTGAAGATTCGCTCGCACGTAAATCCATGTTGTTCGAGCTCTTGGAGCAGATCGCCAAGGTGATTGGGGAAACACTGCCGAAAGGTCTCGCTATTGAAGAGTCACTGGGGAAACAGCGATCAGCGCACAACCAGGAAACCATGGATGATATTAAGGTTCACCTCGACAGTCTTTTCGGTGGGAGCTTTCCATTTGGCGTGCCGATGGACTCACTCAGGCAGTACCACCGTTACCTGAAAGGCATCGAGTATCGACTGGATAAGCTGCAGGGTAATCTTGAAAAAGACCGCGCGGCGGTTGCAAGCCTGCAGCCACATCTGCAACGATTGAGTGATTCTGGAGAGGCCCGCGAGCCTGGTATGTTGAGATATCGCTGGATGCTGGAAGAGTATCGAATCTCACTGTTTGCGCAGGCCATCGGCACCCGTCACCCGGTATCGGGTAAACGCTTGGAGAAACTATGGCAGGAAGTACAGGGCAACAAGGCATGAGGCTTGCGATTTCACTACTGCTGGTGTTTGCGGTGTCGATACCCGTGCAGGCACAGGAAGCTAATCCTGACCCCTGGGAAAACATGAACCGGCGCCTGCACAAGTTAAATGACTTTGCGGATCGGGTAGTGTTGAAACCAGCAGCTACCGGTTACAAGAAAGTCATGCCAGGCCCGGCGTACCGTGCTGTCGGCAACGTCTACGACAACATCCGCGATGTGAACGATGGGTTCAACAATCTCCTGCAGGGGAACATCCATGCCGGCGTCAGCGACTTCCTGCGCGTGGTGATCAACACAACCCTGGGTGTGGGTGGTCTGTTTGATCCTGCAACCAAGTTTGGCCTCGAAGATCACAACGAGGACTTCGGCCAGACACTGGCGAAGTGGGGCGTACCGCCCGAACCCTACGTGGTCATTCCATTTATCGGACCCGCCACCGTACGTGACGTCCTGAGCCGTCCGATCTACACCAGTGCAGACGCAGTCCGATACCTCCAGCCGGTCAGTCACCGCAATACCGTTTACGGTATGCGGCTGATCCACGTACGCAGTGAGCTGTTTGCCGCAGAGAGCGTGATCTTCGGCGATCGATACATCTTTATCCGGGATGCTTATCTGCAGCGCCGGGAGTTTCTCACCAACGATGGGGAAGTTGATGATCCGTTTGGGGATGATTTCTAATTGAGACCGCGGTGTCTGTGGGTCGCTAATGGCTGCACGTGGTAGTTTTTGCGAATCACCGCGGTGTAGTTAGGATCGCTGCGCCTGCGGCGTTACTTGGCCCAAAGGTAGTGGGACCTAAAAGAGGTTCGCGGGGTGCCAGCGTCCGGTCGACGTCCATAAAAAGTCCCCGGTGTCCTTAAAGGACTTATCCCCACAACCTAAACCGTACCTGAATACCCCCTCCTAAATTGTTGTAAATACAGGGTTTTGGGAGTAAAGTCCCACGAACTAAATGCTCCTGAGCCCTTGTGGCCATTCGATGACGCAGCAGCAGATTCTCATCATTTCAGGCGCACCCGATGCGATCGAGATCCTTTCCGACCTTAAGGAGAACGGCTTCACCGCTGTTAATGTTGCCGCCCCCGGCAACGCGATCGAAAACATACGTAAGGTTGTTCCCAACCTGATCCTGCTCTCCATTGCGGACACGGAGCATGCCGAGATTTCCACCCTGTCGTTACTATCAAAAATCCGCGGGCAGTTCCCGCAGATTCCGGTGATAGTTGTCGCAAGTGAACTGGATGATCCGACCGTGCGGGAACATCTTGTCGCGGGTGCGGTGGACTATCTCTTCTATGCAGGCCTGCAGAAGGAACTCCTGACCAGCGTGGTAGAGCGCACCCTTGCGGTGGGCATTGGCCCCGGTACGGATGAACTTGAAATGACGCTCAAGATGCTGGAACGCGACCAGCAGTCAGGCTTCAGGGTACAGCAGGCAATGATGCCGAACTCGCCGATGTCGATCCGTGGGCTGACGTTTAACCACCAGCTATACCCGTCGATGATCATGAGTGGAGATTTCATCGACTACTTCGAACTGTTCGACGGACGTGCTGCATTTTATATCGCTGATGTTTCAGGCCATGGTGCATCAAGCGCATTTATAACAGTGCTGCTGAAAAGCCTGTCGCGGCGTTTGCTGGACGAGTTTGGTTCCTTTGCCTCTACCGCTGAGGTACTTCACTGGTTCAATGCAGAACTTTTGCAGTGGAAACTGGAACAACATGTCACGATGTTTTTCGGCGTGATCGACCTCGAAAATAGTGTATTGGAGTACAGCAATGCTGCGCACTTTCCGGGTACAATCCTGTGCCACGAGGGAGGGGCGGAATTCCTGACCATCGGGGGACAACCACTGGGGCTCTATAGTGAACCCCGGTACGAAACCCAGCGTGTCTCACTGCCTGACTCTTACTCGATTGTGATGTTTTCCGACGGAGTGTTCGAAATCATGCCCCAGGGGAGCCTTGAGGCTAAAGAAGAACAGCTGCTGTCAGTAGTAAAATGTCACCAGCAGGATGACCTTGACGCGCTTGTCGATGATCTCGGTGTGCTTACCGCAGCGGAGATTCCTGATGACATTGCGGTCTTTAGAGTAGCCAGGGCGTAACTGCATGGTGTGGTTAGTAAATTGAAATGAGCGAAGCCGGTAAAATTCTCTACGCGGAACACGAAGGGGTTCATGTCCTCAAGTTCGTCGGGGATGTCCGGTTGACCCTTGGCCCGACGATTTCTGCGTTCCTCGATCACCTGCACAAGTGTGACAACTTCAAATCCATGATTGTTGACCTGTCCGGCACGGAAGGTATCGACAGTACCGCGCTTGGTCTGCTCGCCAAGGTAGCCATCTGTACCAACGAATCTTTTCACGCATCACCCAGTGTCTTTTGCCCCGATGAAAGTATCCAGCGCCTGTTGCGAAGCATGGCAATGGAGCAGGTATGCACACTCGTCGCCGATGATGTATCCGTTGACGACAATTTGACCGAGTTGCCCTGCAAAGACGCATCTGAAGAAGATCTTCGCGAAGAAGTCTTAAATGCCCACAGGGTGTTGATGAGTCTCACTGAAGAGAACCAGGAGAAATTCAAAGACCTGGTCAGTGCGCTTGAAGAAGAAAAAGCCCACGCCGGGCAATCAGTTCGCAAGGCGGCATCCGCCTGATCTTAACGAGCGTCAGCTCAGCTATCCCTCGCCTTTATCTTTTCCTGTATGAAGTCACCGTGGGCGATATGCAGTAACCCTGCGATACGCCTGATGATGTGATCCTCCATCGCATCGGCGTGCCCGTCTGCAAATGCGACCTGCCAGAGGTTATGGACAAGTGCGCGCTTGGCTTCATAGTCAAAGGTGTCGTTGATCACCTGGGTAAACTGGTACAGGTCATGTGCTACCTCAACCTGATCTGCAGCGGCCTGCAGCAGCGCGTTGTTGTCAGCCTCGGCAAGCCCAAATCTCTCTGCAAGCAGCAGCGACATCTTCTGCATTTCCACCTCAGCCTTGTCGTTATCAGATCGCGCAACTTCGAACATCAATGCGGCTGTCGCAACGCGCAGCAAGGCTTGCGGGTCATCACTTTGTTCTTCAACTTTGGTTTGGAATAACTCAAGTAATTTGTCGATCATCGTTTTGCTCAGGCTGCCCGGCTGATGTTGTCCCGGGCTGCATCGAGAACTTCCAGCCCTGCTGTTTGTACGTTCATTGTCGTACTCAGATGACGACGGAATGCCCTGGCGCCGGATACACCCGCATACAAGCCAAACAGGTGTTTTGCCATGTGCTTGAGGGCAGTGCCCTCGGAAAGTTCGCTTTCAACATAGGCCCTGTACGCATCGAACACCTCATCTCTCGTTGGCGGTGCTATCCCGTAAACGGCTTGTTCGAGTTCGGCGAGCAGGTAGGGAGACGCGTAGGGTGCACGCCCCAGCATGATTCCGTCGTGCGCTTGCAGCAGGGCAAGGGCGTCCGCAAGGTTGGCTATACCGCCGTTCAGGACAAATACGGCATCAGGAAAGTCTGCCTTGATGCGGGTGACATAATCATAGTGAAGCGGCGGGATCTCACGATTTTCCTTCGGTGACAGACCATCCAGCCAGGCGGAACGGGCATGAACCGAAAAGGCACGGCACCCGGCAGCGTAGATGGTGCTGATAAACCCCGAGAAGAACTCGTAACTGTCGTGTTTGTCGATGCCGATGCGCGACTTGATGGTCACGGGTATTTGAACCTCCTCTGCCATTGCCCTGTAACAGTCTGCTACAAGGTCGGCTGAACCCATCAGGCATGCACCTATGCCGCCCATCTGCACGCGATCCGAGGGGCAGCCACAATTAAGGTTCACCTCCTGGTAACCGGCCGCTTCAACCAGTTTTGCGCTGGCAGCGAGTTCGCTCGGATTGCTCCCGCCGAGCTGAATCGCGCAGGGCGAATCGTCGCTGTGCCGGAGGTGATATTCCGCGTCGCCGTGCAACAGGGCGCCTGTCACGATCATCTCGCTGTACAGCAGCGTGTTGGGTGCCAGCAGGCGCATCAGGTACCGGCAATGCCGGTCTGTGCAGCCCATCATTGGCGCAACGCTTAATTGTCTATCAAGCATGATTGTCGGGGGTCAGGTATCGCGGCGTGATTAATCTTTGCAGGCGCTTAGTGTAACATTTGTGCCCTTTGCCAGAGCACCAGTAGTAGCCGTTTTATCCCATGACTGTGAAGACGAGGGTAGCACCCTCACCAACCGGAGACCCTCACCTTGGCACCGCCTATATGGCGTTGTTCTGTCTTGCGCACGCACGTAAATCCGGCGGCAAATTTGTGTTGAGAATTGAAGACACAGATCTTGTTCGCAGTACGCGAGCATCGGAGGAGACCATACTCAATTCACTGAAATGGCTTGGGCTTGAGTGGGATGAGGGCCCTGATGTCGGCGGTCCCAATGGACCCTACCGGCAGAGCGAGCGCCAGGAAATATACCAGGAGTACGCGGACAAACTGCTGGATGCAGGGCACGCGTTTCATTGCTTCTGTACGCCGGAGCGTCTCGATGAAATGCGGGCGTCGCAGCGGGAAGCAGGTGAAACCGCACGCTACGATGGCCGTTGCATGTCTATCAGCCGGGAAGAAGCGCAGCAGCGTATCGACGCCGGTGAGAAGCATGTCGTCAGGATGAAGGTACCCACCGAAGGAACTTGTGTTGTCCACGACGAGTTGCGTGGCGATATAGAAATCGACTGGCGCCAGGTTGATATGCAGGTGCTGGTCAAAACCGATGGTTTCCCCACCTACCACCTTGCCGTTGTTGTTGACGATCACCTGATGGAGATCACAGATATCATCCGCGGTGAGGAGTGGATCAACAGCGCACCCAAGCACATCCTTCTTTACGAGTACTTCGGCTGGGAGATGCCCCGCCTGATCCATATGCCGCTGCTGCGTAACCCGGACAAAAGTAAACTCTCCAAGCGTAAGAACCCGACCAGCATCAACTTCTATAAAGACATGGGGTTCCTGCCGGAAGCTGTCGTGAACTACCTTGGCATGCTCGGTTGGAGCATGCCCGATGAAAGCGAGAAGTTTACGCTTGATGAGATGGTGCAGAACTTTGATATCAATAGAATATCGCTTGGTGCGCCGGTGTTTGATATTGAGAAACTTCGCTGGTTGAACGGACGCTGGATTCGCGAAGACCTGTCACCGGATGATTTTACCGACCGCCTTATCAACTGGTCTTTCAGTCGCGAAAAGCTGAGACAGATTGTGCCGCTGATCCAGGACCGGGCTGATGTGATGTCGGATGTAGCGCCCATGATCAACTTCCTGTTCGAAGGCTTTCCAGCACTCAGTGCCGAAGACTTCAAACACAAGAAACTCGAGGAAGACGACGTCAAGAAGGTCCTGCAATTCACTCTCTGGCGCCTTGAAGCGCACACCAGCTGGGACAGGGACAGCCTGAATGAAGTGATGGTGGCACAGGCGGAGTTGATGGAGCTGAAGATAAGGGATTACCTCGCGCCGCTTTTCATGGCGCTTGCTGGCGCATCCGTGTCACCGCCGCTTTTTGACTCGATGGTGATACTCGGGCCGGACATGGTAAAGGCACGTATACGATATGCGCTCGACTGCCTCGGCGGTGTGTCAAAAAAGCAGGCGAAACGCCTCGAAAAGGAGTACCAGAGCTTGGTAAAGTGAACGTGCACGGAGGGATATGACATGTTTCAACAGGCTGAAGACCTTAGGGAAGAGGGCATCGAGCTCAAGAAAGTTCTTGATGAGCTTGGCCCGGATGATTGGGAAAAGCAGACACCATTCAAGAACTGGACCGTCAACCAGGTTGTGCAGCACCTGCATGGTGCTGATCGCATGGCGGTACTTTCGCTGAACGATGCAGACGTTTTTAAAACGGCGCAGTCCGACCCGAGCAAGGTTCGCGACATCATGAATCCAACGCTTCAAGGTAGTGAACTCCTCGATACCTGGTGGTCATACTTCAACGAGATGTGTGATGCGCTCGGTGAAAGTGACCCCAAGCGGCGTGTACCCTGGTTTGGTCCCGATATGGGCGTCATGATGTTTACCACGGCACGGCAGATGGAAACCTGGGCACATGGCCAGGACATCTTTGATATGTTCGGTAGAATCCGCGCCAACTCCAATCGCCTTCAGAACATCGTTGTCATCGGTGTGAAGACCTACGGCTGGACGTTTGCGAATCGCGGTATGGAACCGCCTGGACCCGCACCGTACGTCAAACTGACCAGTCCGGAAGGCACCATCTGGGAATTCAATGAGCCTGATGAGACCAATATGGTTGAGGGCGACGCCGTTGAATTCTGTCACGTGGTCACGCAGGGGCGGAACATCCAGGACGTTAACCTGACTGTGGTGGGTGAACCCGCGCAGAAATGGATGGACATTGCCCAGTGTTTTGCCGGTCCCCCGGAAGACCCGCCGGCACCAGGTTCCCGCACGGTTAATTTCTAGCAGCGGGCAAAACAGTGGACCCGCTGAAGCAGATCATCGCGGAGCAATCGCGACTTCTGCTGCCACAAGGTATTCCGATATTTGTAGCCATCTATGCGGTGCTCACCGTATCGCATTAGCTGGTGTTGCCTGGCGCTTTCTCAACCTGGATGACAACCGTTGCCGCTGCGAGCGTGCTTCTCGGCATGATTCTATGGCTCAGGGCTGACCATCCACTGGTTGCACGACATGCGGAGGAAGCGCTGCTGCTGATTCTGCTGGTGGTTGCAGGCAACTCGCTCACGCACCTGTATTTCTCCGCTGATATCAAACAGACCACCAACGTCATTTTTGTGCTGGCGATTGCGGGCTACGTGCTGCCAGGTAACCGTTACTTCTGGACGCTGGTTGGGTCCACCATGGCAGGTTGGACCTGGATCATCAGTGTCAGTGTTGGATGGCCGGAAGAAGCGATTCATTTTGCATTTGCGCTGGTGATGGGGGGATTGTTTGCGTTTTTCCTGCACGTGTTGCGACGCAACCAGTTGGCTCAGCTTGAGGATCTCGAATCGACAATTGAACAGCTGAACGAAAGTGAGAAGCAGGTAAAGGCAAGTCAGTCCCTCGTGCAGAAAGTGCTGGAAAATGTACCGGCCGGCATCATCGTGCGCGGACAGGATACGCGCATCCAGTTCATCAACAATGAGGTGATGCGTATTCTCGGTGTTGAAGAGGAGGATCTGATCGGTCTGCCCTCGGATCAAGACCCGCTGGTGTTGTATGGCTACGACGAGAAGCTCGTGCCCAAAAACCAGTTACCCGTTAATCGAATCCTTCGAACCGGTGAACCGGTTGTGAATGAAATCCTTGGTGCAAAACGCGACAACGGCGAGTTCGTGTGGGCGCTGGTAAATGGTTTCCTGGTCAGTCCCGGGGCTGATGAAGGTGACCTGATTATGGTGTCCTTCATCGATATCAGCGAGCGGATCAAAGTTGAAAGGCAACTTCGTGAAAGCGAAGATCGCGCCAACACGATCCTGAAGTCGGTTGCAGAAGGTGTTATCTCCGTGGATCACCGCAACCGCATCACCCTGTTTAACACGGGTGCAGAAATGCTCACCGGATTCACGGAACACGCTGCACTTGGCCAGCCGTTTGATGACATTGTCCAGTTCAGCGAAACAGTTGAAGAGATCAGTGTGCCGCTGGATGGCACGATGCCGGTTCGCCAGGGCATCCTCAGGCATCGTGACGGCGAGGAAGCTGCGGTGGAGTTGTTCAGTTCAGATATCCATGCAGGTGAACTACTGGTTGGCAGGGTGTTTACGTTCAGGGACGTCAGCGAGCAGCTTCGTATAGAGCAGGAGCGCGCGACGGTCGACAAGATGAGTTCGGTGGGTCTGCTTGCTGGTGGCATTGCTCATGACTTCAATAATCTCCTGACGGCAATATATGGCAACGTGTCCCTCGCTGAAGGGGTTATCGATCAGCCTGAAAAGGCGAGGGAATTCCTGCGCAACGCGGATGAATCCATCAAACAGGCGACACACCTGACCAAGCAACTGCTGACGTTTGCTACAGGCAGCGATCCCGTTCGTGATGTGGTCAGTGTTGAAGAGATGGTGCGAGAGGCCACTCGTTTTGCGCTGTCTGGCAGCAGCATAGCCGTGACCTTTGATATCGCTGAGCACCTGCCAGGCATCGAGGTGGATGCCGGCCAGGTGCAGCAGGCGATCGGTAATATCATCCTGAATGCAAAACAGGCGTTAAACGACCAGGGCCAGATACGTATCAGGATCAGCGAAGCGGCAGAGCCGAGCGGGTATGTGAACATCAGTATTGCTGACGATGGCCCGGGAATAGAGCCGGACGTGCTGCAACGGATCTTTGATCCTTACTTCACTACCAAGAGCACTGGCACAGGGCTTGGTCTTGCAACCACGCATTCAATTATTGTGAAACATGGCGGCTCCCTGAACGTCGAATCCACAATGGGCAAGGGCACAACCTTTACCCTGCTGATCCCGGCAGGAAAGGGCGAAGCGGTGAACCAGGCGGCGGATGATCACGACAGCAGGGCCCAGCCCGGCGCGCTCAACGTGCTGGTCATGGATGATGAAGAGGTTGTGCTGCAAACCGTAACGCGACTGCTTGAGCACCTGGGACACCGTGCAACGGGTACGCGGGATGGTGAAGCGGTGATAGCAGAGTATGCCCGCTGTCAGGATTCAGACCGGTCTTATGATCTGGTCATCATGGATCTCACGGTTGCAGGTGGCATGGGCGGTATGGAAGCGGCGAGTGAAATTCTTAAGGAAGATCCCGACGCCCGGCTTATCGTCTCGAGCGGATACTCGGCCGGTGCCGAAATGGCGCGTTATGAAGAGCTCGGATTCTGTGGCCGGCTTGAAAAGCCGTTCCGTGCGGCAGAGTTAAAAAAAGCGATCGCAGCGGCGCTGGTGTCAACCGCAGGTTGATCGCGTCGCTTAGCGGGTACTAAACCTCAGGCGATTTCCGCGTCGTACCATTGCCGCAGGACGTATTTCTGAATCTTGGTTGAAGACATCGGCCATTCCTCGACGAAGCGGACATGCCGTGGCACTTTGTAGCTGGCGATTTTGCCTGTACAGAAGCTGATGACCTCCTCACTGGAAACGTTAGCCCCCTCAAATGTCTCCAGGTAGGCGCAGGCAACTTCCTCAAGTCGCTCGTCGGGTACGCCAATCACCTGGGCCATTTTTATCGAGGGATGTGTGGCTAGCAACGATTCGATTTCAATTGCGGCAACATTCTCCCCACCAACCTTGAGCATGTCTTTGAGTCGTCCGTGAAATTCGATGTAGCCATCCTCATCCATCACGCACAGGTCACCGGTACGGAACCAGCCGTCTACAAAACTCTCTGCGTTCTTCTCAGGCGACTTGTAATAACCATCGAACACCGAGTATCCCTTCAGCAGTATTTCTCCTTTCTGGCCGGCGGCGACTTCCTCGAGCGTCTCGGGATCCACAATCCTGGCACTGAGGCCTGGCATTGGCTTGCCGCAGGTACGATATCGAACCGCTTCGCTTTCATCCGGGTGGTTGTAGGCAATGACACCGCCGGCTTCTGTCAGGCCGTAGGCGCCGGTCTGCACGGCCTGCGGAAACGCAGCCTGGAACTGCTTCAACACATCCGGTGGCGCAACGTTATTGATCCGCCGCAGCTTTGAAAGATCTCGATCAGGGAAGCTGGGGTGATTGATCAGCTCCATGGTAACGGTCGGGAATGACGGGAACGCGACCGTGACACCTTCTGTTTCCATCATCTCGAGAGACAGGCCCGCCTCGACATGTAACATCGACATCATGGCTGCACCGGCATCCAGGCAGCACATCAGCGGCAGGATTGACGCCATATGAAACATGGGCAGCGGCGCCCAGAAACGATCACTGTCGTCGAGGAAAAACCGACTCCGGTTCATATTGATACCGTTCCTGACCAGCACCTCGTGGTTGAGTGGGCAACCCTTGGGGTGGGCCGTTGTCCCCGAGGTATACATCATGATGGCAGGCGCCCGCAGCACCACCTGCTGCCGGAACGATTCAATGGTATCGATGGTGACACCGGCGGCGCCCGCTTCAAACTCGGCCTGAGTGACAAAACCGTCAGCAGGTTCACCGAACATCACCATGTGCTGTAATTCTGGTGGCTTGCCGTCGGCGAATGCATCAAGCAGGAGTTCGGCAAAGTTGGCGTACTCTGAAATCCGATCGTGAGTCACGATCACATTAATGTCAGCGTTCTCCACCACATAGGCGAGTTCCGGTGGTTTGTACCTTGCATTGATCGGTACGGCCATTGCACCGATGAGCTGGGCGCCCATCAGGCATTCGATGTACTCAGGGCAGTTTGCCATCAAGATACCAACATGGTCTCCAGGGGATATGCCAAGCGCGTGCAGGCTCTGAGCACGATTAAAGGCGGCATCCAACAGTGACTGGTAGGTGTGCCGGTGATCCGGAAAGATGAGCGCATCGTGACGCGGCCATTTATTCGCGCCGGCAACGAGCATGTCACCGAGTGTGGTAAAACTTGTTACGGGATAGTCAGTCATGACAGGAATTAATCACCTTTAAGGTTTTCCCGCAAGCATCTAATATGGCGCCTGTGATGTCTTCCCGATCCAGCCTCACTGCATTTCTCTGTCTCCTCGCCTGTCTCGTGACGATGCCGCTGCTGGTTTCGGCACACGAAACCCGCCCTGCTTACCTGGAGATAATTGAAAAAGATGAAGGTCGGTACGAGTTCACCTTCAGGCAGCCACAAATCCAGGGGCGTTACCTTGGCCTCGGCGTGGTCAGCAGCTGCGAGATAGAAGGCGAAGAGACGCAGATCATCAAGACGGCTGCCCTCGAGACACGCTGGGTAGCAACCTGTTCGCAGGATATTTTGCGATCAGGCATCAGGGTGGCCGGACTTGAACGTACGCTGATCGATACCCTGGTGCATATCGCGCGCAGTGATGGCGATGAGGTCAATCACGTGCTGACACCGGATAACCCGGTGCTGGAAGCGAGCGGGGGTGGCATAGACTTTTTGCCGGCCTACTTTGTGCTCGGTGTTGAACACCTGGTGTTTGGTATTGATCACGTCGCCTTCCTGTTGATTCTTATGTACCTGCTTCGCGACGTTCGCAAGTTGATTATTGCAATCACCAGTTTTACGGTGGCGCACTCGATCACGCTTGGTATCGCTGCTTTCGATCTTGTGTTTGTGCCGCAGCAACCCGTTGAAGCAATCATTGCGCTCTCGATACTCGTGGTGGCCTGGGAGCTCACCCAGCGTGAACAGCGCTCGCTGCTCAACGATTACCTGTGGTCGATTACGTTTGTGTTTGGCCTGCTGCACGGGCTTGGCTTTGCCGGTGCCATGTCCGAGATTGGCCTGCCGGAGAACAGCGCGTTGACCGCGTTACTGCTGTTCAATATTGGGATTGAGGCTGGCCAGTTGATTATCATCGCGCTCGTCCTCACGCTCACCTGGCTATGGCGACGCGCCGGTATGAACGACCGGGCGGTGCTTGGGCCGGTTGCCTATTTTGCGCCGGTCTACGTTATTGGTGGCCTCGCCGCCTATTGGTTTATGGATCGTACAGGCGGTATTCTGTTTGGATAGTAGGAGAACAAAATGAGTGATTTCACAGGCAAGGTGGCGCTGGTAACGGGCGGCGGTACCGGTATTGGCAGGGCGGTGGCCCTGGATCTGGCTGCAGCGGGAGCGCAGGTGCTGATCTGCGGCCGACGACTGGAGCCGCTTGAAGATACCCTGTCACTCTTTCCGGATGGTGCCGTTGAAGGTAAGGCCTATACGGTCGACCTGACTGACCCTGCCTCAACAGAGGCATTTGCAGCTGATGTGCTGCGCGACGTTGACTGTGTAGACATCCTGATCAATAACGCTGGATTCTCTTCCAAGGTCAGGAGTGCGAGGTTTGTTCGTGCCGATGAATGGCAGGGTGTCATGGATGTGAACACGCTTGGCCCCATGTTGCTCACCAGGCAACTGCTCCCTGCGATGATCGACAAGGGAGAAGGTGATGTTGTGATGATCTCCTCGATGGCAGGCCTGCACCCGAATGTGATGGCAGGTGCGGCTTATAGTGCCGCCAAATCGGCAGCACGCGCCTATATGGAAGTGTTGGCGCAGGAAGTCAGGCGATACGGTGTAAGAGCGATCACCATCCTGCCAGGTGAAGTTGATACGCCGATCCTTGATAACCGGGCGTTGCCACCGGACGATGCCGCACGTTCAACTATGATGATGCCGGAAGACATCTCTGCGACCATCATGATGGCGGTTGGCTTGCCGAGGCGGGCAATGGTCTCCGAAATCGCAATCGGTGCAACGCACCCGCGGGACATGTCAGCCGACGTCAAGGCCGCCTTGACCAAGGAGCACCCCTGAGGGTTGTACTAAGGCACCAGTTGTTCGAGGGAGGTGGCGACCTCTTCTATCTGTGAGGCGTTGTATTTACCTCGCATCGTGAAAATCACTTTGTCGCAGCCTGCGTTGCCAAGGGCAGCCGCTTTGTCAGCCGCCTCGCTGCCTGACTCATCAACGCCGAGGGCGATCTGCACGCTGCAGGTGATCTCCGTTGCGTCGCGACCAAGGTCATCGCAGTGTTGCATTAATATGGCCTTCTTTTGCGAGAACACGTCAGGTGTTGCAAACGGCAGGTTCCAGTGATCGGCAAACTTCGCTGCGGTGCGCATGGTGCGTTTTTCCCCGCCACCACCGATCACAATAGGTGGCCTTGGTGACTGTGGCCCCTTGGGTTCGCAGCGGGCATCGGTAATCGTGAAGTACTCACCGTTAAAGTTGGTCACCTCATTGCGAAGTAGCGAATCAACAACCGCGACGTATTCATCAAACCGGTCCATGCGCTGTTTCAGAGGTAGCAGGTCGATACCATAGGCGTTTGACTCTTCCTCATTCCAGCCAGCGCCGATACCAAGTTCAAGTCGGCCGCCCGATACAATATCCAGGGAGGCTGCCATGTTGGCGAATACGGCGGGGTGACGATATGGAGAGCCGTTTACCATGCAGCCGATGCGCAAGCGACGAGTCTCCCGGGCAAGCGCGGCAAGGGTCACCCAGGCTTCCATGCAGGGGCCGTGAGTGTCACCAACCAGTGGATAAAAATGATCAAAGTTCCAGGCGGACTCGAACACGCCAGAGTCATCAGCAACTTTCCAGACTGCGAGCATGTCTTCGAAAGTGTTGTGCTGCGGTGGTGTCTTGATGCCAAAACGCATGGATACCTCCTACAGCACCATTTGTGACTGTGTCACTACCGCCACTGTTTTACCGTTATCAAGTCTGAGTGTGGTCTGCCAGACAGAGGTGCGACGGCCAACATGTAATGGTGAAGTTTCAGCGTGAACGGTGCTGCCGACAGGTGCGGCTCGCATGAAATTGGTTTTACTTTCAATGGTGGTAGTCCCTGCGGCGCCCTCTGGCAGATTCAGGAATGCGGCCATGGCACCGAGGGTATCCGCCACTGTCATGATGGCGCCGCCGTGCATGATCTTGCCTGTTGTGCAGAGTGCCTCAGTTACCTGCAGCTCAGCAGTGATGCCATCTTTTTCGGCGGACACGATTTTCATACCAAGCGGCCTTGCGTAGGGCATAAGGTCCGTTGAGAGTGTGGTGTTAGAGTCAGCCATGTTGATCCTTCAGTTTTCTGGTAGTGGATGAAGTTCGCAGTTGGGGCGAAGCTCCAGCAAGATCAATCCTCGTACAGTCGTTCGTGGCCCGCGGCAAATCGTTTTGCAAACTCCTGGTACATGCGAGCGTTCTCAAGGTTGGCTTCGCTGTTGTCCCGTGTCGCGAGTAGTTTTGCAGGCACGCCGCCGATAATCGAATTGTCCGGGAACGATGCGTTTTCAGAGACGATGGCGTGACCGGCAACAATACAGTTGTCACCAATCACTGCGCCGTCCATGACGGTCGCGTTGATACCAATAAGGCATCGATCACCAATGCTACACCCATGAATAGTGGCGTGATGGGTGATGGAGCAGTCCTCCCCAATAATGGTGGGTGTGTCGATACCCTCATGGATCATGACAAAGTCCTGGATATTCGTGCGGGCACCAATCCTGATCTCGTATTTTTCGCTTCTGGTCACAGCATAGGTCCAAATCGACACGTCCTTACCAACATGGACTTTGCCCTGCAGTTGCGCGGTGTCGTGAATAAAAAGTGGATCGTCCAGTTCGACGTGAGGTCCGATGTAAGGCATGTATGCTCTCCGTGAATGGGCCGGATCATACCAACATATCTTCTGATGCAGGTATACTCGATGGGTAATAGAACAAGCGCTGGCGAGACCGGCGAGAGGGAAACAAATGGGTGATGTAGCGATTGTCGGCATCGGCATGCATGAGTTTGGGCGCCATGAAGGTGTCAGCGGCATGGAGCAGGGTGCGATTGCGGTACGCAGGGCGTTGAAAGATGCCGGTGTGGAATGGAAAGACATGCAGTTTGCCTTCGGCGGCAGTCGTGCTGCAGGTGATCCCGATAGGATGGTCAGCATGCTTGGCCTGACAGGGCTGCAGTTCATCAACGTCACCAATGGTTGCGCAACCGGCGGCTCAGCACTCTTCTCTGCCTACAACACCATCCAGTCCGGCGCGTTTGATCTTGGCATCGCCATTGGTTTTGATAAGCATCCGCGTGGTGCGTTCAGCCCTAGCGGCCCCGAAAGCCAGGGCCGCAACTGGTACGGCGGTAGCGGCATGGCGCTGACAACGCAGTTCTTCGGGATGAAGATCAACCGGTATATGGAAAAGCACAACATCAGCAACCAGGCACTTGCGAGAGTTGCCTCGAAAGCATTCCGCAACGGTTCGATGAATCCGATGGCCTGGCGCCGCAAACCTTTGTCCGAGGATGAGATCCTGCAGTCGCCAATGCTGTCGTACCCTCTGACCCAGTTTATGTTCTGTAACCCGGGCGAAGGTGGGGTGGCCCTGATTCTCTGCCGGGGTGACCAGGCCCACAAGTACAGTAGTAATCCTATCTACCTGAACGCCGCCGTGGTTCGTTCGAGGCGCTTCGGCAGTTTTGAAGTAACGGCGCCGTCGCTGTCGATCGAAGAGGGCGGCGGTCCGACGATGGATGCATCCAAAGCGGCGTTCGAGCAGGCGGGCATCGGCCCTGAAGATGTCGACCTTGCCCAGTTGCAGGATACGGAGTCCGGCGCAGAAATCATGCACATGGCGGAAAACGGATTCTGCGAGCATGGCGAGCAGGAAATGATGCTTGCAAACGGGGATACCGAAATTGGTGGGCGATTCCCTGTGAATACCGATGGCGGTTGTCTGGCTAATGGTGAACCCATCGGTGCATCCGGGCTGAGGCAGGTATATGAAAATGTACTGCAGTTGCGCGGTGATGCCGGAGAGCGGCAGGTGCAGGGCGATCCAAAGGTTGCATACACCCACGTTTATGGTGCGCCAGGTATTTCTGGTGTGAACATCTTGAGTAGATAAAAAGGAGAACAACATGGCAGCACATGATCACGAGATTGTCTCAATCTACGGGCACTCAGATGAGCAGAAAGATGAATTGATGACCCGGGCACCGGAGTGTGTGCTCATGTGGGGGACCAAGGACGGGTGGCCGGTTGGTGTGGTGCACTCCTTCGTCTGGCATGAGGGTCGGATCTGGATCACCTTTGCTATGCATCGTCATCGCTATTCAGCGATAAAACGTGATAATCGCGTGTCAGTGACAGTCAGTGGTGCAACTTCCAACGACCCTGCTTGCCCGCGGGGTGCGGTCACGGTCAAAGGACGTGGATTGTTCCATGACGATGACGAAACCAAGGAGTGGTTTTACCGGGCGCTTTCAAAAAAAGTCTCACCCGACAACAAGGAAGGTGAAGACGCGTTTTACGAACTGCTCGACTCGCCGCTCCGCACGGTGCTCGAAGTGGTGCCGGAGAAATGGATTTCGTTTGATGCAGAGAAGTCTGCAAAGGACAGGGCAGGGCTCCTGTCCGAAGATGAGAAGACACCGCGTCTCAGCTCGGATGCTGACAGGATGAACAAGTATCGTGAAGAAAAAGGCCTCGAACCCAGATAAGTAGAGAGATGAGTAGAGAGATGAGTGACTACGTAGCTGACAGGATTGCCATCACCGATGTAATGGCCACGTACGCAGCCTGTGTTGATGATCGCGATGACGCAGGCTATAAGGCGCTGTTTACCGATGATGTTGAAGTTGTGGGTATGGGCCCGGAACCCATTAACGGCATCGAGGCATGGTTCGACTTCTGGCTGGCAGCAGTGGACAAGTACTCCGCAACCCAGCATATGCTTGGGCCTACCCTGGCGACGATAGATGGTGACAAGGCCAGCACACGCACCGACGTGCAGGCCCATCACTATGTGAAAGACGATCCCAAAACCACGGTTACCCTGTGGGCAACCTACCGGACTGATATGGTGCGTGCGGGATCAACCTGGAAAATCTGTCGGCACGAGCTTGTTTCCAGAGGGCTGCGCCGACAGACTGATAGCTGAGTGATTGCTCAGGCGGTAAAGAAATCCGCCCTGGGCGTCATCGTCTCATCGTAGACGGGCTCTTTCAGGTCACACCTGAACTTGTTGTTGTCCGCCCCGGCGAGGCCAATCTGGCCCAAAACATCCCGCATGTTGAAGTAATTCTGGTGCTGGAAATGTGCGGCGAGTGACGCCTCGTCTTCCCACAGTTCGTACACCGCGATGCGCCCCTCTACACACGGGTCAGGTGAAAACACGTAAGCGTGGCAGCCGGGCTCTTCATCCCGCGTTGCCTGCTGCAACGGTTTTGCTTTTTCAATGGCCTCGTCCCGCTTTGATGGGTCTGCCAGGTCAATGGTGCCGGCGATGATAATCATGGGTACTCCTCGTCATGGTTTGATTGGTTTGTCAGTTGTTCTGTTCTGCCTGGGGGTATAGCTCCCGGACGCAATCCGGGCAGATACCGTGCGTGAATTCGGCGTCAGAGTGTTCCTCGATGTATTGTTCTACGCTCTGGTAAAAGCCTGAGTCATCCCGGATGTTCTTGCAGTTCGAGCAAATCGGCAACAGCCCGGACAGTGTTTTAACCCGTCGTGCAGATTCAAACGCATGATAGCGTGATCGCTGCAGTAACGCGGACCAGAGCACAGCAATGATCAGAGACGTGCAGAAGATCAGCATGACCAGCGCGCGATGCTGAACGTATTCGGGATTGGTGCTGGAATAGAAGATATAGGCATCGCCCGCGATCAGGAATATCAATGGCGTCGACGAATAGACCGCGTAGGTGGGGTAGGCCATGTTCACGACATAGATGAACAGGATGCCGACGGTTGCCATACGCAGGATGCTGAGTTCACTGGTTGAATAGTAAGTGAGTATCATCGATGTGATCAACGCGCTGTAACCGAGCGCAGAAAGGTCTAGTGCGAGTGGGGAGCGGTAGCGCCCGGCCAGCCAGATAACAAGTACCCCGCCCACCATCAGCGGTGTCCTTAACATCAAGCCTTCCTGGACGGTTTTGTCGTCTATACCCTGGAATACATCAATGAGCGACAGGCACACCATGAAGGCGACCGCAAAATAGGTGATGGACGTCAGCTGGCCGATGTCATCCTGCAGGTAATACTCACGATAGGCGCGCTCTTCTGCAGCGTCCCGACTGGGGAACGAAAAGCTCCACAGCGAATTGCTCAATGCTCATTCCTTCAGCGCTTGTCGAATGCCGATTAGTGCGGCGTTTCGATGCGTGCTGTACGTGTTCTGGGTTGCGGTTGGTGCGTTACTCTGCACTGCGATGACTACCTGGTTCTCAGGGTCGATGAAAATGGTCTGTCCAAAAATACCAAGCGCGGAATAGCTGCCGTCGCCCCATAGCCACCAGAGGTATCCGTAACCCTCGTAACCTTTCGATGGCGTAGTTGACTCTTTCATCCAGTTTTCCGGTAGTACCGAAGTGCCATCAGGTAGTTTACCCTCATTCATCGCAAAAATGCCGATGCGCGCATAGTCACGCAGCGTCGCGTTAATACAGCACCCGCCGAGCTCACCACCACCAGGCTCGCCCAGCATCCAGAACGCGTCGTATTCCATACCGAACGGTTTCCAGATCTTGTGGGTCAGGTAGGTTGCCGCGTTGTTGCCGATAGCAGCTCTCAGGATTTCGCCAACCAGGTTGGTTTCGCCGGTGTTGTAGTTGAACTTTTCTCCCGGCGTCGCTTCCGCTGGCAGCGTTGCCAGGTAGCGTACGAGCTGTATGCCGTTGAAGCCACCCGCCTTGGCAACATCCGAGTTCAGGTCTGCGTAGTCCTCATTCCAGCGAATACCAGAGGCCATCTGCAGTACATCTTTGATGGTCGTCTTTTCGTAGCCTGTGCCCCTGAAGCGTGGTACGTAATTCACCACAGGCTCATCCACACTCTTGATGTAGCCATCTTTTATGGCAGCACCGATCAGCATGGAAGATACAGATTTGGTGACAGAAAAGGAGATCCAGTGACTTGATGCGGTATGACCCGGGGCATAGTGCTCGAGCAGGATATTGTTGTCCTTGATGACGAGGAGGCCCATGTTCGATTCCATCGCCATGAAATGCGAGAGCTTGAAGGTTTCACCCTCCACCTCGTAGGTCACATCAGACAGGTCGCGAGGCATCTCGGTCAGCTCATATACCTTGTCGCCACGATGCACTGGTCTCGAGGCCATCAGCTCATCCATTCGCTGGAAGTGCAGGCGCCGCTCCTCCTGCGACCAGAAGAGAATGTGTTCAGGCTGCGCGCCCGTATCTTGTGCTGCCGCAAACTGCGACAGCGCCGTGAGTATCACAATTAGTAGTATTTTCATGTCTGCACCATAGCTTATCTGGCCATCCAGCAACACCAGCTTGATCCAAATCCCTGAATCCACTAAGATTCCGGCCCTTTCAGCCAGACCAGTTGGCTGGACACAGAATTTGGGGCTATAGCTCAGCTGGGCCGGGGTCGCGCACGACAGCGCCCTGTAAAGAGCGGCGCTAACAGCCTTGAAAGGAGAGGTTAGGTAGAGAAAACCTGAAAAATGAATTTGGGGCTATAGCTCAGCTGGGAGAGCGCCTGCATGGCATGCAGGAGGTCGGCGGTTCGATCCCGCCTAGCTCCACCAAATAAAAAGGGGTGCAAATGCACCCCTTTTTGTTTGGCGGACCTAGCCGGGTGAGACCGCCGACTCCGGCGGACTGGGCGTCCCCGTTTGATCACGCGGGGGCGCCCAGCCCTAGCTCCACCAAGGGGCGCAAAGCGCCCCTCCCACGTCTAATCCACTTCGCTGTTCCTCGACACCTCGGTGCTACCTACATAGATCTCTCCGCTCCGCTCCGCTACGGTCGAGATGACGATAGGTTGGGCTTTGAACAAGACCGTCATCCCGAGCCCAACCGAGGAATCTGATTCTCGCGAGCCCCCAGCAACCCAAACCACACAGTTGACGTACCCCCCACATCCCCCTAACTTACCCACCCATAAAAACCCCAACCAGGAACCCCAATGACAGACGGCATAGACAACAAACCGGTTACAGCATGGCTGAAGGCAAACGTGCCAGCACTGGAAGAACCCGTCAGTTATTCACTGATCACCGGCGGTCACTCAAACCTCACATACCGGTGCGAAGATACCGGCGGTAACGCATACGTCCTGCGCAGGCCGCCGCTTGGCCATGTGCTTGAGTCGGCCCACGACATGGGCAGGGAACACAAGATCATTGATGCCCTGAAAGACTCAGCCGTGCCGGTTGCACCCAACTTTGGCCTCTGTAAAGACAAGGAGGTGAACGGCGCCGATTTCTACATCATGTCGTTTGTGGATGGGCTGGTGCTGAACAGCGCAGTGGATGCAGCAACCCTGCCGGAGGCCGAGCGCCAGTCGATTGGTGAACATGTCGTCGATATCCTCGCTGCGCTTCACAATATCAACCCGGATGATGTTGGCCTCGGTGACCTCGGTCGAAAGGAAGCCTACCTGACACGTCAGTTAAAGCGCTGGACCAAGCAATGGGAAGCATCAAAAACCCACGAGATTCCTGAGATGGAAGAAAGCTGCCGTATTCTCACCGAGCGAATGCCGGAGCAGGTTGGTGCAACGATTGTGCACGGCGACTACCGGCTCGGTAATATGATAGTTGCTGACGGTGAAGTTAAGGCGATCCTGGACTGGGAACTTTGTACATTGGGCGACCCGCTGGCGGACGTCGGCTATATTCTCAATAACTGGGTACCGCCCGAAGAGATCACACCGGATATTGCTGAGGAAGATCAGCCGCCGACGGCGGCGGGTGGCTTCATTGCTCGTGATGCCATTTGTGATAAGTACGCAGAGTTGACCGGTCGTGACCTCTCTGCGATCAACTACTACCGTGCATTTTCACACTGGCGCCTCGGCGCAATTGGCCAGGGTGTGTACAAAAGATACCTTGTCGGCGCGATGGGTGAAGACCGGGACGTCGATCTCGAAAAGCAGAAGCAGAGTGTTTCAACGCGGGCTGAAGCTGCGCTTGAGCTGCTTTCGTAGCTATTCGTGAAACCTTTGTCAGTGAACAGTCTTTCGGTCTGACTCGAGGGCGAGCAGTCTTTTGCTCGCAAGGTCCCGCAACTGCTCATCAGCAGCATTCTGCAGCACCTCGGTGTAGGTATGTTGCGCCAGACTGGTGTTGCCCTTCATCTCGTAAACGGCCCCCAACTGCACACTGAACTCTGCCTGGTTTGGTAACAGCAGCATCTGCCGGTCAATGCAGGCTTTGCTGTCGTCCCAGGATTTCTTGCGCCAGAAAATCTGTTTCAGATTGTCGAGTATACGAATAAGTACGTCGCGATGACTGGCTGCATGGAAGTACTCTTCCTGCAGGATTGCCCGCTTACCTGCAATTTGTCGTAGCAGCGTTTCACAGTCGGCGCGTGACAGTTCCCGGCCTGAGAACGGATCCACGATAGCGCCATTGTCACCACCGTATCGAACCAGGAAATGACCAGGGAATGAGATCCCGTGGATGGGAATCTCAAGCCGGGTGCCAATTGCGATATGGATCAGGGCAAGGGTGATCGGTATACCCTGTTTCTGGTCGATGACACGGTTGAGGTAACTGTTGCCAGGGTCGTAGTAGTTGGAGACGTTGCCTGAAAAACCAGCATCCTCATGGATGTAGTTAACCAGGCTGGTGACCGGCACGCCGAATCGCGTTTCGTAACGCGGGTCGTCCTTGAATCGGTTGGCAAGGTCGTCCAGCAGTGTGAGGTAGTGGGTAACATCGAGGTCTGCTTCCGCTTCCGCGGCTATCAGCAGGGCTGCTTCATCGAGAGGAATCTCCCCGTCGGGCAGCGCGGCAATCTGTGCAAAGCGGGCTCGAATATCCTCAGTCATGGCTCATCTTTACAACTCTGATGGGGATATGCAATGCTCGCCGGCCATGAAGCCCATCTCTCCTCCACATCCTGTCCTGACCATGATGGAAGGCCGGGTTGTTGCTGAAACCGGTCAGACACTGTTGTCACTCCCGCTGCTTCGTTTGAGCGCGCCGCGCGGTAAACGCGAACCCGTTATGGTGCTGCCCGGCTTTATGACGGATGACAGGTCCACCTACCTGCTACGTAACTACCTGCGCCAGATTGGATACACCGTCTACCCATGGGGCCTCGGTACTAATCGTCGACCGCTCGTGCAATACCTGCCTGCAATGTTGCAGCAGTTACAGGCCATCAGTGATGAACATGACATGCCGGTCCGACTGGTCGGTTGGAGCAGGGGTGGCATTATTTCCCGGGAGGTTGCCCGCGAGGCACCACGCCTGGTTGATCGCGTGATCACCATGGGCAGCCCTGTTAAAGGTGGTGTTGGCGCAACGTCAATCGGTCGCTGGGTGCAGCGCGAAGTTGGTATCAGCCCCGAACAGATGATGCGCATGTTACAGGAACGTAACGTGACGCCGATCAGGGTGCCAGTTCGGGCGCTGTACTCCAGAAGTGATGGGGTGGTGTCCTGGGAGGCCTGCCTGGATGAAGACACCGAGAACTTCAAGGCAATCGAAATCAACTGCAGCCACACCGGCATGGGCAGCAGCACTGAGGTGTTCCGGCTTGTGCCGAGGCTCCTGAAGGAAGAATTATCAAGCTAGTTCCTTTCTGGAATCGGGCTCAACCCAAACGGGCCACTACATACACGAATGACACAAGCACTGGGAGACCATAATGGAATTTGACCTGAACATGACAGACGAACTGCTGTCGACAACACGTGCAGTTCGAAAACGACTCGATTTTGACAAACCGGTACCACGCTCGGTGATCGAGGAGTGTATTGATATCTCCCAGCAGGCACCAACCGGTGGCAACTCACAGGGCTGGCGTTGGATGATTGTGGAAGATGCCGACAAGCGCGCTGCGCTTGCAGATATTTATCGAAAGATGTCCAACATCTACCTGCCTGCAGAAGGCAAGAAAGCTGAAGAGGCGGGTGATGCTCAGACCATGCGGGTTTTTCACTCGGCAACTTACCTCGCCGACAACCTGCAGAACGCACCAGTACACGTGATCCCCTGCCTCGAAGGGCGTCCGCCTGAAGGCACGCCCATGATGGCCATGGCTGCGATGATGGGATCTGTATTCCCTGCGGTATGGAGTTTCCAGCTGGCGCTTCGCTCCCGGGGATTGGGTTCCTGCCTTACCTCGCTGCACCTCGCCAATGAACAGGAAGCAGCTGAACTGCTAGGCATTCCGGAACACGTAATGCAGGTAGCGCTGCTGCCGGTTGCCTACACCAAGGGTACTGACTTCAAGCGGGCAAAACGCCCGCCTGCATCAGATATTATTCACTGGGATTCCTGGTAGCCTCACGCATGGCCTCGCGGGCAGCCTGTTTCTGCTCGCGATGCTCCTGGTGATACCTGCTGGCATCGCCGCCAATATGGGTTTCACCACGCTGTTTTGACAGCTGTATCTGTTTTTCCCTTTCCCTGAACCTTGCACGCTGCGCATCAGTGGTGTTGCCAATGCAGTGATGGCAGCTGATACCCGGTTCAAAAGCCTCGTGAGTTTTATCTTCCTCGGTGATGGGCATGCGGCAGGCATGACACTGGTCAAAGTGGCCGGGTTCAAGCTGGTGGTTCACCGTCACGCGATCATCAAATACAAAACACTCGCCGCGCCATAGTGAATCTGTCTCTTGTACCTCTTCCAGGTACTTCAGTATGCCGCCTTCAAGGTGATATACCTCATCAAAGCCCTGCGACTTCAGGTAGGCGGTGGATTTCTCGCATCGGATGCCACCGGTACAGAACATGGCAACCTTTTTGTGTTTTTCACTGTCCAGTTCCCTGCTGACGTAGTCGGGGAACTCTCGAAACGTTTCAGTGTGCGGATTGATTGCGCCTTCAAACGTGCCGATCTGCACTTCGTACTCATTACGGGTATCGATCAGCAGTACGTCTGGATCGCTGATCAGTTCGTTCCAGTCTTCGGGTTTTACGTACGTACCGACGATGTGATTCGGGTCGATATCGGGGACGCCCATAGTGACAATCTCTTTTTTGAGCTTGACCTTGGTGCGATGGAACGGCTCATCCTGCGACCAGGACTCCTTGTACTGCAGATGGGTAAAACGTGGATCCTGCTTAAGCCAATTAAGGAAGGATTCGATAGCATCTGCGCCGCCCGCAACGGTGCCATTAACACCCTCACCGGCAACAAGGATGGTGCCCTTGATCTCTCCCGCCTGCAGCTGCTCGCGGATATCGGATTGAAGGTGCGCTGGATCGTCGATCCTGACAAAGTGGTAAAGGGCAATGACGCGGTACATGAAAACTTGCCTGTTCAGTCGACGCTGAAGGCGTTGCCTGCAAACGTGTCAACGAATGCAAATTCTTCAACGGGTTTCCGGGTGAGCCTGGTGAGCTGCTTTTTTGGTTTGCCGAGGGCAATCATGGAAGCCACCGCGTAGGTGTCGGGGATCTTCAGTAGCGCTCTAGCCTCAGGCTCGCGGTTTGCAAGAAAGGTTGTCAGCACGCCGCCAAAACCCTCGTTCCTGGCACTGAGCAGGATGTTCCAGGCAAAAGGATAAATCGATGCGCCGGGTACCACGCCAACCCTGTCGAGATTCTTGTCAAAGGCCGTAACGTAAGAAAGGTCCACACAGATAACCAGCAGCGCCGGTGCCGATTCAAGGTCGTCAACGAGGGGGAATGCAGGTGACGTTGCATCGATGGTCTCCTGCGTGACTGCACTCTCTTTGACCGAGCAGAAGGGCGTTTCCCCGGCCATGGCCTGCGCTTTGTACTGTTGTACAGTCGGCTGCATGATGTCTTTCATGGCGCGCCGTATCGCGGCGTCTTTGACAACCAGTACACGCCAGCCCTGGCGATTGCCGCCACTCGGCGCAAATCGAGCGTTGTCCAGGATGCGGTGTAAAACCTCGTCTGGCAGAGCATCATCGGTATATTCGCGCGCCGCGAACGTGGTTCGCATGACCTCATATAGATCCATAGGTATTGTCCAAAAATGGTGTCTGAAGCATTTTGCGGAACCGAAAAAAAAGCCGGGATGGTTCCAGTGAATGGTATTATCGCCGATTTGAGGCCGCCCCGCATGGTTCGGCCATCGTGGCTACAGTAATAGGAACAGCACATGCTTGATGTCGGAGACACGGCACCGGATTTTGAATTAACGGACCACACGGGTGAGATGCACTCCCTGGACAGTCTCGTCAGTGAGGGGAAACTGATCCTCTACTTCTACCCGGCTGACTTCACGCCTGGTTGCACCGCAGAAGCGTGTGAAATCAGGGACATACATCCCCAGATCGTTGAAGCAGGTGCAAAGGTTGTGGGTGTCAGTCCGCAGAACGAGGGTAGCCACGCACGCTTTGTTGATCGCTATGAGCTGCCATTTCCATTGCTGGTGGATCGCGACAAGAGCCTGATTCGGGCATTCGGGGTTAACGGCCCGATGGGTTTCGGCGTGCGCCGTGTCACGTACCTGATTGGGCAGGAAAAGCAGATCGAAAAACGTGTGGTTGCTGACTTTGCTGTTCAGAACCATGTTCGGTTTATTGAAGATGTCATCACAGATCTCGGAGATTACTGACATACGGCTGTCAGGAGGCTTCGTCTAGGATGAAGTATTCAGACAGGCGCAAGGAGTAAAAAAATCATGGAAAACCCCAGTATCATGAATCACGTATCGCTTGCGGTAAGCGATGCAGAAAAATCGCTGCCGTTCTATGGCAAGGTGCTGGCAACTGTCGGTGCGGTCAGGATCATGGAACACGATGATGCGGTTGCTTACGGCAAAATGTTTCCGGAGTTCTGGGTACATCGTCGACCCTTTGACGGCGGCAAGGCTGAAGTCGCCAACGGTGTGCACTTCGCATTCTTTGCAAATTCAAAGGACGAGGTTCACGCTTTTTATGAAACTGCACTGGCTGAGGGGGGAACGGATGATGGTGCACCGGGACCACGCCCTGACTACGGCGAGCCTTACTACGGTTGTTTTATCAGGGACCCTGACGGTCACAAGATTGAAGCGGCCTTCTGGGACGAATCTAAAGCAGGATAAAGGCAACCTTTGAATGGCTAAGATCGTCGCCTCAGACCCGATGTTCATCATCTATGTGCATGACATGGATCGAGCGGTCGGTTTTTACACCGATGTGTTCGGGTTTCGCCTGGTACAGCACACGCCGGGTTGGTCCATGTTTCGAATAGGTGATGCGACACTGGCACTACATGGATGGTTCGAGGGCAGCACGGAGTCACCACTGCCGCATGCTGGCCTTAACTTCCAGGTTGATAACCTGGATGAAGCGATCGACGCGGCGCTCGCCGCGGGTGCGGAGCACATTGTGACGCGTGAACCGACGTCCTTTGTGCCCGTCAGGATGTGTGAGATGAAAGACCCGGACGGTAACGGGTTTGAGTTCAGGCAGTTTGTCGGCCCCGGTGAGGATCTCACCAGGGCCTGACGTTTCCTTGCTGCCGGTGCTACTTCTTGGGATGCAGCACCACTGGCAGGTCAGCGTAGCCTTTTACAAAGCTGCTGAAGATCCTGGTGGGTTCACCCACGACTTCGATGTGCTCAAAACGCTTGAGAATTTCTTCCCACACGATGCGCAGCTGCATTTCTGCCAGGCGGTTGCCCATGCAGCGATGAATACCAAAACCAAATGACAGGTGCTGGCGTGGTCGCGCTCGATCAATGATGAAATCGTAGGGATTCTCGATAACGCGTTCATCCCGGTTACCAGAGACATACCACATGACCACCTTGTCACCCGCCTTGATCTGCTGACCGTTTAACTCCGTGTCAACAAGTGCACGTCGGCGCATGTGTGCAAGTGGTGTCTGCCAGCGGATGATTTCAGGCACCATGCTGCTGATCAAGGCAGGGTTTGCCTTGAGCTTGTCGTACTCGGCCGGGTTCTGGTTCAGCGCAAGCACACCGCCCGTGATCGAGTTACGGGTTGTGTCGTTACCACCAACAATCAGCAGGATCAGGTTGCCGAGCAGTTCAAATGGACGCTCCGGCAGGTCCCGGGTGGACTCACCATGGGCAAGCATGGTGATGAGATCGTTGTTGCCGGGGTTTTGCTGGCGCTCGCGGAAGATTTCGCTGAATACCGTCAGGCATTCAATCAGCTCTTCACGGCGTTGTTCTTCTGTATCGACAATGCCGGTCTCTGGTGCGGCTGTAGCAACGTCCGACCAGCGGGTCAGCTTGCGTCGATCTTCGAAAGGGAAGTCGAAAAGGGTAGCCAGCATCTGCGTGGTCAGTTCGATCGAAATACGATCCACCCAGTCGATTTCCTCACCGATGGGCAGTTCGTCCAGCAGGCCTGCAGCCCGCGTACGGATGCTGGACTCAAGCTTGGCGAGATTCATGGGCTGGACCACAGGACTGACCACAGCACGCTGTTCGTCATGTTTGGGCGGGTCCATGGCGATGAACATGGGCAGGGTAAAATCCTCGTCCATGTCACCGATGGTGATACCACCCTCGGATGAAAACACCTGGTGGGTGGAGTCCACTTTCATGATGTCCTGGTAGCGTGTCACGGACCAGTAAGGTCCAAACTCGCTTTCCTCGCAGAAGTGAACCGGTGCCTCGTCTCTGAGGCGGTCAAAGTAACGCCAGTGGGCGTCGTTGTAGAACAGCTTGCCCTGGGCGACGTTGAATGTGCCGTCTAATGGCAGGTCGTAGGCATCGGGTATTTCAGTACCCTGGTAATCAATAGCTTCGCTCATTTAGGTCTCCGTGTGTGGTGGCCCTTTTGGACTGCAAAGAGCTCCCGAATAATGGAAGTCGAGATGAGCGAAGTTTACATTGATAACATTGCCGGAAAAGGTGAAATCAGGCCGCTAAGTGATCATTTCAGGACAAATTGTAAAGGCAGCCTACCTGAGCTGGGCGAAGCAGCGGCGTACCTGGTCCACAAAGGTCCCTGGTTGTTCAAAGGCGGCAAAGTGGCCACCCTTGTCGAGCACTTCAAAGTGGATCAGGTTGGTAAAGCGTTTCTTTGCCCAGCGCTCCGATGTCCTGAAGATTTCCTTCGGGAAGATGCTGCATCCCGTGGGCAGGCTGATAGGGTCGACGTTGGTCTGCCCGAAGCTCTCCCAGTAGATCCGTGCTGAGGACGCACCGGCATCGGGCAGCCAGTACATCATGACGTTGTCCAGCAGTTCATCTCTCGAGACGATGTTTTCCGGATGACCGTCACAGTCCATCCACTGGTAGAACTTTTCGAGAATCCAGGCCGCCTGGCCAACCGGGGAATCCGCGAGGCCATAACCAAGTGTCTGAGGCCTTGTGCTCTGCTGCTTTGAGTAGCCGGAATCATGGTCCTGGTAAAACTGCATGGCGGCGAGTGCACCCTGTTCCAGTTCGGTCATGTCTTCCATCTGCTCAGGATCTGGCGGGGCAATTGGCATGTTCATATGGATGCCGATGCAGTGACCGAGGTTCTGCACACCGATTGCCGCGGTAACGATTGATCCCCAGTCGCCGCCTTGCGCGACATAGCTCTCGTATCCCAGTTTCACCATCAGCGCATCCCAGGCACCCGCGATGCGATCAATGTTCCAGCCAGGCGCGGTCGGTTTGTCGGAATACCCGAATCCAGGCAGGGTGGGTATGACCAGGTGGAACGCGTCGCTAGCTGATCCCCCGTGGGCGGCGGGGTCAGACAGCGGGCCAATCACCTTCTGGAACTCGATGATCGAACCAGGCCAGCCGTGGGTCAACAGCAGCGGCATGGCGTTCTCGTTAG
This sequence comes from Pseudomonadales bacterium, assembly GCA_963921285.3. GTDB lineage: Bacteria > Pseudomonadota > Gammaproteobacteria > Pseudomonadales > Azotimanducaceae > UBA9659. Next base: position 330,290 of record CAWUFD020000015.1, on the reverse strand, counting down.
GAGAGCGGACATGCAGGAAGTGGATGCCAAGGCCATCGATCTCGGTTTTATAACCGGGCCACTGGTTCAGCTTTGCCAGCCTGGCAGGCCAGTCGTAATCATTTTCCCAGTACTGCTTGATCTCTTTCATGTAATCAAGCGGTATACCCTGTGACCAGTCCTCTGGGGTTTCCTTGTCCGGCCAGCGGGTTAGAGCAAGTCGGGCTTTAAGGTCGTCCAGTTCCTGCGCACTGGTTTCAATAGTAAAGGGTGTAATGTCTGACATGTTTGAGACCTCTCACCCTCTGAGGGTGCCTGTATTGATTACGGATGTATGACGATTTTGCCGATGGCCTTGCGATTGAGCATCTTCATCATGGCGTTGCCCGCCTGCTTAAGGCTGAAACTTTCCCCAGCCTGCGGTTTGATCTTGCCCGAGGTGATCCATTCAAGCAGGGTGGTGAGCGCACGACGGGATTCGGAGGGGTTTGCTGCAATATGGCCGCCCCAGTTCACGCCGATAATGGAGCAGCGCTTCAACAGCACCAGGTTGATGGGAAGCCTGGGGATATCACCGGTCGCGAAGCCCACTACCAGAAAGCGTCCATCCGGGCCCAGTGAACGCAGTGCCGGTTCTGCGTAGTCGCCACCTACCGGGTCGTAGACGACATCCAGTGGCCTGTCGCCGAGGACCTTTTTCAGCTCATCGCGCCAGTTTTTGGCATTGTAGTTGATCACTGCGTCAGCGCCGGCTTCAAGACAGGCGTCACGTTTTTTCTTGGTGGAAGCCGCAGCGATGACATAGGCGCCCATGGCCTTTGCCACGTCGATGGCGGCAACACCGACGCCACCGCTGGCACCGAGGATAAGGATAGTTTCCTTCTCCTTCAGGTTGCCACAGTAACCGAGGCCATGAAACGCAGTGCAGTAGTTGACGAGAAAGCTTGCAGCCGCATCAAAGGAGAGTACGTCCGGAATCGGGGTGCAGCGGCCCTCAGGCAGCGCGATGTATTCCGCCAGCCCGCCGTTTGAAGGTGTCGCGAGCACCCGCTGGCCGCTTCGAAGATGTTTGACGGCTTCACCGGTCTGCTCGATCACGCCGGAAATCTCGTTGCCCGGTGTGAAAGGCAATGGAGGCTTGATCTGGTACAGCCCGGCAACGGTCAGGGCGTCAACGTAGCCCAGCCCGCATGCCTCGATTTTGATCAGGACTTCATCCGGCCCCGGTGTTGGCATCTCAACATCGGAAACTTTCAGTTCCTCCGGTGAGCTGAATGATTCGCAGACAATCGCCTTCATAAATCTCGTCTTGAAAATTGCTAACTGGCGGAGATGTTAAGTGAAACGAGATAAGGCGAACAAGCTGGAAAAGTGCCGCTGATTATGGCTGATACAGGTTGCCTTATCGGGCTTGATGACAGCCGGCGTACCTTTTGTCATATTAGCGTGCCCGGATTCTCACAATGCCCAGCATATGGAAATGGCAGTACCCACCCTCGAGTCGCCAGATAGTTTTGATGAGATAAAGAGCAATGCCCTGCGGCTACGGGACTGGCTTGGCACCCGATCAGAAGATATTGAAGCGGCAAGGCAACTGCCCGGCGATGTGGTCGACGTGCTCAGGGAAGCCGGCATGTTTCGTCTCAATATGCCGAAAAGCTGGGGCGGTCCAGAACTGACTTCGCCGCAGCAGGTTGAGGTGATTGAAGCGCTCTCCAGGGGCGACGCCTCGGTTGGCTGGTGCGTCATGATCGGTTGTGATTCCGGCATCTATTCCGGATACCTGGAGGATCGTGTCGCACGTGACCTCTACCCACACCTGGATATGGTGCAGGCAGGCTGGGTTCAACCCGCTGGCCGGGCAGATGAGGTTGCCGACGGTTACAAGGTTTCCGGTCAATGGATGTTCTGCAGCGGTTCCACCCATGCAGATCTTGTTGCAGCCGGTGTCACCGTTTACAAGGATGGTGAACCTAAACTGGGTCCGTCCGGTATGCCTGAATGGCGTCTCGTGATTGCACCCCGCAACCATTGGCGTTTCGAGGATACCTGGCATACCACGGGTTTGCGGGGTACCGCGTCGCAGCACTACACCACACATGAAGATTATCTTGTGATACCGCGAGAGCACTCGTTCAGTTTCCTGGAACCCAGGCGTGAAGGGCTGCTCTGGAAACGCCCGGACACGCTCCTGCGCAAGATGTCGGGGATTCCGCTCGGGCTGTCCAGGCAACTGATTGACGAGGCGACCGACATCATGAAGAACAAGGAAGATAAGCGTGCAGGGGCTCTCTACAGGGAGAATCCACGCATCCAGGCCGCAGTTGCCGAGGCGGAAATGGTGCTCGGCAGGGCACGGGCTTACGTTTACGACTCGCTGGAATGCCAGTGGGCGCATCTTGAAAATGATACTGAGCCGAATCAGCAGGAACGCGCCAATGTATGGTTGTCTCGAGTGAATGCATTCCAGGCGGCAAGACAGATCGCCAACTCACTTTATGACGTGATCGGTGGAGACGCGATCTATTCGCGGCAGTCACTTGCCGACAGGGGACTACGTGATGCAACCACCATGTGCCAGCATGTGGTCGGTCAGATGCGTGGCCTCGAGGATGTTGGGGCATTGCTGCTGGATGCAAAGACCCAGTCGCCGATGGTCATGTTATAGGTAACATCGCTCCCGGCTGGCCAGCGAACACAAAGCAACACAACCTTTTGTAAAACAAGTTATAGAACAAGCACCTCAACAAGTACGGATTATTTTGGAAACACTTAAAGCACTTCTTGATAACGGCCAGGTGGTTGCACCCGGTGTCTTCGATCCTCTCTCTGCCCTGGTGGCCTCGCAGTTGTCATTCACTGCCCTGTACATGTCTGGATACAGCGTTAACGCAAGCCTGCTCGGTAAACCCGATGCGGGTTTTGCCTCGATGTCCGATATGACCGGCAGGGTTCGAGCAATTACAGAGGTCACCGATCTGCCGCTTATCGCAGATGGCGATACCGGGTTTGGTGGGTTGCCTAACGTTGAATATGCGGTTAAAGGCTACGAGATGGCCGGGGCAGCGGCGATTCAACTCGAAGATCAGGAGTATCCCAAAAGATGTGGTCACACCCGTAATCGCAAGGTCATTCCCGTGGCAGACATGGTTTCCAAGGTTGAGGTTGCGGTTAACGCGAGACGCAACAGTGATTTTCTCATCATTGCCAGGACAGATGCGCGTTCGGAGCACGGGCTTCACGAAGCGATTGCTCGCTGTGAGGCATACCGCGATGCGGGTGCCGATATCCTCTTCCTGGAATCACCGGAATCAAACGAGGAGATGCAGCGGATCGGGGAAGTGTTTGAAGGGACCCCGCTGGTTGCCAACATGGTTGGTGGGGGGCGGACACCGCTGATGTCGGCAGACACTCTCGCTTCGTTGGGATTCAACCTTGTGATCCATCCGATTTACCTGCTGGGTGCTGCGGTTGATGGCATGAGAGCAGCGGCCCGGGCGCTACAGTCCGGCGATCAGGCAGATGTTGCAGATATCGGTCACCTTAATGACCTGTTGGATTTCGAGCATATCTGGGCGTTTGACGAAAAATATGGTCGATAAAAAACTTGGAGGATAGAAGGCTATCGGCGGCAAACCTGACTGAACTGACGTCCGGCACGCACGCACCAGGTTACGATCGATCAAGGCAGCAGCCGGCAGTGCTGCATATCGGTGTTGGTGCATTCCATCGAGCCCATCAACTTCCCTATTTTGAACACCTCGCCGAAGCTGGCCACCGCGGCGCTGCGGTGCGGGGTATATCCCTGCGATCGCAGTCGGTTCAGGATTCACTGCAGCCGCAGGACTGCCTGTTCACCCTTGAAACGCTCGAAACGGGCGCCTGCCAGGTTATCGGGGCACTCAAGGATATTCATCATGTGCCGGACCCGGTTGCGGCCGTAAACTTCGTGACAGACCCTGACCTTCGCCTCGTGACAATGACGGTGACTGAAAAAGCCTACGAACCGGGATCGCCATTGGTCCGGTTTCTCGCAAGCGGTCTCGAGGCTCGGGCGGAGACAGGTGGTCGCCTTGCTATCGTCAGTTGTGACAATCTCGCAGGCAATGGTGACAGGCTCGCTGCGCTAATGCGTGAAGCACTCACCGGGTCCCCACACTGGCGCTGGGTTGAAGACAATGTGATGTTTCCCAACAGCATGGTAGATGCGATCACACCAGCTTCAACAGAAGAGAGCCGACAACGCATTGCCACAAGTATTGGACTCCGGGATGAGGCGGCTGTGTCCCGGGAAAGCTATAGCGAATGGGTGATAGAAGACAGCGGTGACCCTGGCCTGCCGCTCGGAGATGCTGGTGTGACAATCGTCAGTGACGTCAGCTTGTTTGAGCGCAGGAAACTGAAGTGTCTGAATGCAAGTCATAGCCTGCTCGCCTATGCAGGCCTGCAACTGGGTCACCAATTTGTTGACGAAGCCATTGCGGATCAGCGATTGCACAACCTGGTGCAGCAGATGAGTCTTGAGGTAGGCAGACTGTTCCCGGTACACGCCGATGTTGAGCAGTATATGAACAGCACGCTCCAGCGTTTTGAAAACCCTGCTATTGGACACAGGCTGCAACAGATCGCCATGGATGGTTCAGAGAAGATGGTGGTGCGGATTTTCTCCAGCCTCACTGAACTGAAGCAGGCAGGCGCACCGTACCAGGCGCTTGTTCTGGCCGCCGCAATATGGATCAGCTTCCTGTATGATCGCTCAGCGAACGGTGATGCCATAGATGATCCTCGCAGCGAGGTGTTGTCGCAGGCAGTGGCCAGAGGTGCCGCGGCTGTGCTCGATATATTGGATGTTGAGCTGGACAAGGATGTGGTTGCAGAGATAGACGCAGCCTTCAGACAGATCAGGTCTCTGGGTCTTGCGGGTGCTGTTGGCTTATAAAACCGGAACGAGCAGACAGGATGAACAGGAGAGTGAAGCTGAGCATAAGGACAGGTGTTTTCGCCGTGTTGTTGATGCTCCTTGCGGGGTGCTCAAGTCACACCGGTGATATCGACTGGCACGTGAAACCAGGCGAAGCCACCGACAGTATTGCCATCGAACATGAAGCAGGCGATATGGTCTGTGTTCGGGAGATGGTTGAGGATGCTGACGGTAACCAGACCAGCCAGCGGACCTGTGTGCCATCAGTGACAGCAGAGGGAGATTCGTAATGGCAGTAGGTATAGGGCTCGGTATATCCAGGTTCCCGTTTGATAGCGCAAGGGACTACTGGCGCTGGGTGGACTACTGTGAACTTGGGAGAGTGGATTCCATCTGGCAGACGGACCGACTTATCTCAAAAGAACCGATGCTCGAAGTCATGTCGACCATGGCGGCACTGGCCGGTCACACGGAACGGATTCGCTTCGGTATGAATGTCGCCTCCATAGCACTGCGTGACCCGCTGCTGACTGCAAAACAATGCGCAACCATTGATCTCCTGAGTGGCGGAAGAATCCTGCCGGCTTTCGGTCTTGGCAGTTCCTTCTCGCTTGATTACAAGGCCACCGGGACGCCGACGAAACGTCGCGGCAAAAAAGCAGACGAAGCACTGACGTTAATCGCACGACTCTGGACGGAAGATTCGGTCGACTTTGACGGAGAATTCTTCAAGTACCAGGGTGCCTGTATAGAACCCAAGCCCGTCAATGGGCGTATCCCGCTTTGGATTGGCGGTTCAAGTGAAATCGCCATGAAACGCACGGCAAAATATGGCACGGGATGGTTGGGCGGCATCGATACGCCGGAACAGTCAAAGGTTGTAGTTGATGGGATCAAGGCCGCACTTGCGGATACTGGACGAGAGATTGATTTCGACCACTATGGCGCCAGTTTCCTGTTTCGCTTCGGTAGTCCTGAAGACCCAATCGTGAAAAAGACTGCCGAAGGCTTTAAGGCGCGCTTGAAAGACACGCCAGATCGATACCTTGTTGCTGGCGATGCTGATGCAATGGCTGCGCGCGTAAACGAGTTTATTGATGCAGGCTGCTCAAAATTTGTGATGCTGCCCATGGCATCCGGTACACGCGATATGATGTACCAGACCCGCCGGTTTATTGAGGAAGTGCTGCCGCGGTTTGCTTAGCTCGTAGGTTAGCGTTCGTCGTTAGAGGTCAGAGGTTGGCGACAATGTCCTGGAATTGATCGTAGATTTCGTCTTCCAGGTAGTCCCTGAACTCACCCGCATCGAAGTAGGTGCCCCCGCACAAGGGACAGCGCTCAAACTTGATTTCAAATGGATCGGCGTGCACGACGGTATCCATCGTAGTGCTGCATTTCGGGCACTTTACGTCCCGAAGCTCATTGTATTTTGCACCAACAAAGTCGTCACCGATGTCGAGTATCTCTGAACCCTCCATCGACTTGAGTGTTTCGCGCTCAAGCTTATCGAAGAAGAGACCGAAACACTTTGTACAACGATCCACCTCAACATTGTCGAAGTTGATTTCCTCCATCACCCCAGAGCACTTTGGACATTCCATTTTTTACCCTTTTTAGTCCTTTTTATGGGCCCAGTTTACTGGTTTAGGATCGGTTAAGTCAGAAGTTCAGGTCCGGACGATAGATAATCTCAAAGCCGGTGTAACGGGGCTGGTTGTATTCGGTAGACGTGATCAGACCCGGAACGCCTGTGTTGCCGGCACCAACAGGGAGGATGTCGGTCTGTGCGACCTGTGCGACATTCTGGATATAGCGTTTGTCTTTCACGTTTTTGCTGAACAGCCTGAACATCCACTCGCGCCATTCGTAGGCAATAGACAGGTCCCAGGCCGTCCAGTTGTTAACCTTACCGGGGACGACAAGCGGGTTGGTCTGGTAGTCGCTGAAAAGGCGGTATCCAGCAAAGGTATGAACCAGGCCCTGGCCGTAGGTGAAGGAGTACCGCGCTGAAAAGTAGAGTTCCTCGTCCGGCGCGCGGGCGGGCAGCAGGCTTGAGTTGTTAACAAACTGGCCGGGATTGGCGACGTCCGGCACAAAGTAATTGTTGTAGTCCGCGTTCATATGAACGTAAGCGGTGTTGAGATAGAGGTCAGCGATCGGTGTAGCCTCGATTTCGATTTCCCAGCCGGATATTTCGACCTCAGACACGTTATCCAGGATCGATTCGATCTGTCCGGTGTCAGTGATGGTGGGGAATCTCTCAACCTTGTTGTCGAGTTCCGTCTTGAAGTAGGCGAGGTTAACTCGCAGTCGATCGTCAGCCCAGTCACTCTTAAGCCCGATCTCAGCGTTACGGGATGTTTCTGAACCATACGAGTTCGCTGTAAAGGCGGACATGGCGTTTTCATCAAAGCCCCCTGGTCGGAAGCCCTCCGAGTAGCGCAGGAAGATCATCGCCTCCTCATCAACTTTGTAGCTGATACCGGCTGACACGAGCAATTCCTTGCTGGTTTCATCGCCGACAAGGAATGTGCGTAGCGGGCTGATGTTGTCACCAGGCGGATACGGCTGGGGCTGTGCTCGAAATCTTTCTCAACCTGGGTCCAGCGCAGGCCAAGATCTGCAATCCACTGGTCACCCAGGACGTAGTTCACGTGGGCAAACGCCGAGGTGAGATTTGATTTCTGTTCTGACGAGAGCTCCTGTATTTCACCCGCAGCATGGCCCGGTGAGAGACCGGCGTCTGACAGGCGTTTCAGGATATGGAACTCCTGCTGGAAGATCTCGTACTCCGTATTGAGGAAGTAGGCGCCGATGCTGTAATCAATGGTGTCGGTTAGCTCTCTTGAAGCCCTGAACTCATGCGATACCTGGCTGTACTCCTGGTCCTGGAACAGGTGATAGAAGTCCACGTGAGAGGCGTCTGCATCAAGGTTGATTTTCTCGTCGCTGTCCCGGAAAGCAGAGATGATCGTGATGTCATGTTCAAGAAACCGTGATTCAAACCGCAGCGTGTGATAAGCGCCGTTGTATTCTCGATCGTTCGATGTGTTCTGCACCGTGTGTTCAATCTTGCCGGTCCGCGGGACAGAAACACCCACCCGGCAGGTTTCCTGGTTCGGTGAAATGGAACAGAGCAGGTCAGTCGGCCCCGATATGTTCAGGATTGCAGGCGTGGTCTCATCACTGTTCTCGTTGTCGACGGTGTATTGCAGGGTAAATACGTCGCGGAAGCGCCAGAGAAAAGACGCGCTCGCCATCCAGTGATCTTCGGTGTTTTCATTGCGTTCATTAAAGACGTTGCGTACGTAATCCCCGCCACGATCTTTCCAGGTGACAGCGACCTTGCCGTCCACACTGTCGATAACGGGAAAGTTGATGATGGCGTCCATCGCTCGACGGTCATGATCTCCGCCGGTGATACTGAGTTGAGCTTCAGGTTTACCAGTTGGTTTCGATCGCGTGATGTTAACGCTACCGGCGAGGTTCGGTGCGGGCTGGTAAATGGACTCCGGTCCGCGCACAACCTCGACTTCTTCAAAATCGAATAACACCTGCATACGGTTTGTATGGGTGCCAACGTATACGCCATCGATGCTGACCGCGACTGCAGGCTCAAAACCCTTTGAGGTCTCAGATGACCCGAGGCCACGAATGGCAATGGCAGCGCCGCGCGGGGTGGTGTTCATACGATCAATGATCAGGCCCGGTGCCATGCTCTCGAGATCTTCGAGGTCCTGCCGATAGGTCTGCTGCAACTCTTCGCTTGTGATCACCGTCACAGAATGAGGTGTCCATTGCACAGCCTCCTCTTCATAGCGGAGATCGGTGGTTCGATCCTTTACCTGGATTGCATCTTCAGCTGCCTGCAGGCCCCCAGAACAAAATAGGCAAAAGAGGGTGATGGCCAGGCAGGGGCCAGTGAAATGACGCATGGAAAGGTCCGTTTTTATGAAGCGAGATTTTTCTGTATGGCCCATGGTAGGCTGCTTTCAGAGAAAATCAACCGGATGGCTGCAGGTGACGGACGCCTCTGACAAGCAGGAAAGAACAGGTTTCTTCCAGCGTAAATCGACAGGTAAATACGTGCTGATGTGGCGTGGTGAAGAGATTGCCACCTATAACTCGGTGGACGAGTTTGTGCGCGAGCATATGGACGGGCTGCGCACGCTGGAGGCGAAACAGAACGCGTTACTGGAGTCCCAGTACAAAAGCACGCCATAGTACTGCCCTGTACAAATGGCGCGCTTCTGCGCTGGAGGCAGAATGCGGTCTTCCGTGACCTGCGGGCAGGGGAACCCGATTCATTCTACCGGTACAACCTTGATGCTTACCGAGTGCACGCAGTCTTCCGAATCCCAGAAGAGGTGGTGCACGTCTTCAACCTTGACCTTGAGCTGCAGTTCTCCCTCGGGTACCGACAACAGTTCGAGCCAGTCTTCCCTGGTGATCTCATCGCCAATGTTGATGGAGAGGGTCTTATTGACCTCCCGCACAATCGGCGTGTTGTTGTAAGAGTCGACGTAAACTTCGAGTCGCTGGCTCATCTGGTGTCCCCTTGAATGTGTCCCTGATCAAACAGTGAGGCCATTAAACGATTCCTCCACCTGAAAAACTGTGAGGACATTCTCAGTTTGTGAGGGGGTTCGCGGTTTTTATTGCGAACGTGAACTGCATCACATCTGCAGGGTGAACCAATGCAACATGCAAACGGTGTTGCAGCGTTACCGATTTATTAGTAAAGTAAATACTTTATTAAATATGGGTGAGGGTTCAACGATGGCCAGCACAATTGCACAGTCTGCATTCAAAGATAACCCGGAGGCAGCGGCCCGCCTGCAGAGCCTGCTCATTGACGGTACCCGTTATGCCCCCCACTACCTGCCATCGGGCAACAGTGATCACCTGCCTATGCTGCTTTGCGCCCTGGTTGGCCTCGGCGCAGACGAAGACACGCTTTCAGGTATGCGGGAGGAGTACACCGTACGCTTGCACGAATTTGAACGCACAGAGGCACCTGGTGACCCACAGGAAAGACTCGGGGACAGGATGGCCTATCCAGCCTTTATGACCCATTTTGCCCAGGAGGCGGAGCATCTCGGCCTTCAGGCATTACTCGAAAAATATATCCCGACGTTTCTCCCCGGTGTGGTCCTTGATGCCTACCATCCGGTTATCCGACTGGGTTATGCACTCGACTTTGACGCGCCGGATGAAGTTGCTGCCAGCCTCGCCTACATGGCTTCGGTTCATCGGACATTTGATCTCGACGCTGCGCGCAACGTTGACCTGCGCGAGGTGTTGACGGCGCAAGCGGCGTTACCTGCGCGCAAGTTTGAGTCTCAGAGGTTTACCGCGTCGATCATGGAGCTGGTGAGAGACGGGGAGTACGAAGCACTCAGTCCGGCAAGTATCGATGAGTGCGCTGCGGTTGCGCTTGATGCGTACCGTGGTACTCGTAACTTTTTTGCACTGCATCTCGTTACAGCAACGATGGCGGTCCGCTCACTTGTCCGGATATTGCCAGCGGTTGAGCCGCTTGCGGTGACAGCGCTCGGCAGTGCCATCGTCGCCTCACATAAAGTGTTGGGTAACCCGGCCTTCGATGAGGTGCTACCCGCCCCGAAGGTGCTGGACCCTGAACATGCCTACAAGTATGCCTACGTGTGCAAGAGTGAATATGCCGCGACCGGTGACAGCCGTTACCTTGAGGAAATTGAGGGATTTAAAGATGCTGGCCTGATCGCAGCATGGGCAGGCTAGGGCGCAAACTTAGTCGCTGACGCCAACGGCAAGCGTACCTTCGTCCCGGTTTACCTTCACCGGGTAGGTCTTGATGTCCTCATACGCCGGCGGTGAAAGCACGTGGCCGTCAACCAGGCTGAACTCCGCGCCATGGTATGGGCAGGTTATACACTTTTTGTTCACCATGCCGCCCTCCAGTGTGAATTCCTCGTGTGAGCAGTAATAGGCGATCGCGTAAAAGTCTTCGCCGTCCCTGACCAGCAGGATCTCCTCTCCGTTCAGGTCCACGTGCATTTGTGGTGAAGCATCAAGTTCCGCAATTGCGGCAACAACATAGAATTTTTCAGACACGGTTACTTCCAGGCAAACACGGGTTGGTCAAAGTGCAGCACCCTCGTTTCCTGCCCGAGGATACCAACTTCACGGAACTGGTAGAGCATGGCGGCCGTGGGTGCGTAGATCACGTCGTCGTAGTAGTTCATGGAGAGTACTTCCCTGTCGCTCTGAGGTATTCGCTCGAGGTTGGGGGAGTCGCCGCGAACAAGTTCCGTGAAAGTGAACGCGTGGATGGAGGCGACCTCATCGGGATTGGGTGACATCTCGGTATCAATAATATCGGCCCAGACAACCACTGGTGTGATGACGTAGCCGGAGCGTGTGACGTAGTCATCAAGCGTGCCGATAACATGATCAGTGCTGAGCGAAAGATTTACCTCTTCATCAAGTTCGCGCAGGGCAGCAGTAATCGCATCTTCGCCCTCGTCGATGCGGCCACCCGGCATTGCCCACTGGCCACTGTGCTCTTTCAGGCGACCCGACCTGCGGGTCACGATGATTGATGCCTCCCCCTCATGCTCAAACACGGTGACGGCAACGGCGGCGCCCCGGCGTTCGAGCAGTGGTTGTCTCACGTCATCAAAAAGATTGACGTTTCTCGACAGTTCATCGCGAGTGGTGCTTGTGTAGGTAAACGAAGAGACTGACTGCATCTCAATAAGAATTAAGCGGACTTAACCGCGCTGCTGATGTTCATCGAGGCATATCACGAGGTCGGCGCTCGCGGATATGGCAGGACGGTGCGAAATAACGATGAGGAGTTTGTCACGTTTCAGCGTCTTAAGTAAATCAACGATCTCCGCCTCGGTAACCAGGTCGAGCTGGCTGGTTGTTTCATCGAGGATCACCACATGTCGTGGAGCGATGAGTGCCCGGGCAAGCAGCAGCCTTTGGCGTTCTCCACCCGAAAGCGTCTTGCCACCATCACCGACAAAGGTATCAAGACCGGCAGGGAGCTCGCTCACGAACGATGCAGAGGCAAATGCGAGTGCTTCGTAGAGCACCTCGTCACTTATCTCTTCGGACTGGAGCAGTATCAGGTTGTCGCGAATCGTGCCGTCGATAACGTATGGATCCTGCGGTACGTAGGTTACCTCGCGCCGCCAGGCTGCAATCGTCCCAGCATCAACAGATTGGTTGCCGACCATCACTTCTCCCGCAGTCGGCAGGTGAATACCAGCGATGATATCGATCAAGGTGGATTTGCCCGCGCCGGTTATACCCGTCACGGCGATGAGCCCGGTGCCAGGCAGGGACAGGTTCAGGCCGTCAAGGACCTTCCTGTCTGACCCCGGGTAGTTAAAGGACACGTTGCCGAGTTTGATACCTTGCCTGGGATCAAAATCCACCTGCTTCTGTCCTGCCTCCTGGTGGTCTTCAACAAACGCCAGCAGCCTGGCACTTTCCCGCATGGAAGGGATGCACAAGGTGAACTGCTGGATGATCGCCGTTACCTCGCGGGCTTTTGGCAACAGACGGGAAAATATCAATGCGATCAGGACCAGGCTCGCGGTAGAAACTTCCATCGTACTTACCGCGACGTAACAGATGATGCAAAAGGTCATCGCTGCCAGTGCACTCTGGCCAAGCTGTGTGCCGGCATGGAGGCGGTTGAAGCGCCTGTCCTGCAGTTGCAGCGCATCGGTCGTCGCGTTGAACCGGTCTGTGTGCTTTGCTTCGGCGTTGTTGCTCCTGATGGCTTTCATGCCGCGAACCTGGCGTGTCGCTTCGCGCAGCATGAGTTGTGAGGCATCCAGCCCTCGCTCACCAATATCGATAATCTTCATGCGAAACGGCAGGGACAGGCCTACCATCAGAACACCCAGCGCGATTGCCAGCAGGGTCAGTTGCACGGACAGTGCGAGGCTGATCGATGTGTAGACAAGGATCAGCGTTGTCGCGCCAGCCAGTCTGAAAAGGTTGTCCATACCAAAGCTGGCAGTTTCCAGTTCATCCGAGAGAATCCTAGCGTAGTCCAGCTGGTGTGTTTCGCTGAAATGTTTCCATTCCGTCGTCATGAGTCGGGTAAAGATCTCAACCCGCGCGTTTTTGAGAAAGTGTTGCTCTACGTCCTCGGACAAGGTCGAGATGATGTAGTCGACTGCAGCAAGCAGAAGCAGCAGGCAAAAGAACCCGGTCAGCAGGGGAGCAAGTGACAGTTCGGTCGGTATCCAGCTGAAGATAGCGGGTAGCTGGTTGCCTGTTTCGATGATACCGATGTGGGCGATCAGCGGCACTACAAGGAAGAAGCTCAAACCACCTACAAAGGGTCGGAGTAACTGCAGGAAGAAAACGATACAGAGCTTGGCTTTTTCAGGCGCCAGATAACGCCAGAAGTATCGGGCGGTGTCCACGGGCGACGTCAGCTGGCTGCAGCTTCGGCAGGTTTTTCCGTATAGCCGTGGTAGTCGTAGTACTCCTGGTACTTGCCCTGGTTGTAGGCAGCATCAAAGTCGATCTGGTTAAGCAGCACACCGGCAATCGGCGACTCGGTGTTTGAGAAGCGCGACAATGCACTGCGAATGACAGGCACCGGCGTGGTGCCACCCTTGGCGACAAACAGCACCGCACTGACGTGAGTTGCCAGTACGTAGGCGTCGGACACCGAGATGCATGGCGGTGAATCGATGATGATGGTGTCGTACCTTTCCTCCAGTTCGCGCATAAGGTCGCTGAACTGCTGGGATGCAAGCAGTTCAAGTGGTCGAAGCGTTCTGCTACCAGCGAACAACACGTCAATCTCGGCATCGTCGCGCCGATGTATGGCTTCATCCAGGGTGACCGATTCTGCTATCACGTCCGACAGCCCTGGCAGCTTGTGATTCGACGTATTCAGAATACGTTCCAGGGAAGGCTTACGCAGGTCACCGTCGATCACCAGTACCTTTGAGGTCTGGCCAAATGCCGCAGCGAGACTGAGCGCAACCGAGGTTTTGCCTTCATGGGGATGCGCCGAGGTGACCACATATTTGCGTGTATCGGTATCCTCAAGCGTCGTGAGCGTGAGTGAGGTTCGCGTTGTGCGAAGTGCTTCCGAGAACCTGGATTCCGGGTTATGTATGTACTCAGCGTAGGTGAGGCCTTCCTCATCCTCCGCGTGCCCGGCGATAAGGGGCAGGTAACCCACGAGAGGCATACCCAGTTTGCGTTCGACATCCTCACCGCTCAGCAGCGTATTGTTGGTGAGTTCAAAGAAGAGTCCGATACCCACGGCGAGGCCGCCAGAAAGGATGAGCGCAACAATGGCTGCGCGCATCAACGATGTCCTTTGGCCTGCGTTCGGGACCACGGCAGGGTCGGCAACCCAGAGGTTGTCGTTGCGTACGGGGCCTGAAGCACCATCCTGGTTGAGTCGCTCCAGGAACACCGCGTAAACCTCGCGCTTGGCTTCAACGTCCTGCACCAGTTCGTTCAACTGGTACTCCTTACGCCCGAGCTGCTGCGCCCGACTTCTCGTTGATGACAGGGTTTCTTCAGCAGCGGCTTCGATTTTTCGGGCGAGTTCGTATTCACTGCGAATTCCATCGATGACATCGCCGACACGGTTACGCATGGCCGAGATGGTTGCGTTGATTTCAGATTCCAGCGCGATCATGCGGTTGTGACGGCTGCCGTAACGTTTGCTCAGTTCGCTCTTGCGCTGGTTGAGACGCTGCAGGTCTGCCTGCAGCGCAGAAATACGCGGATGGTTGGTGATTGCCGGGATCTTCATCCAACGATCTGATGATGGGGTGACGTTCCTGATCTGCTGGTAGAGGTTCTCCTGCCTTAACCGGTTTTCCCTTGCTTCGAAATATCGGTTGGAGAGGGACGAGAGTTCCTCATCAATTTCATCCGGGCCGGAAGAACGTGAAACGATGTTCTCTGCTTCCCGGTAGTCTTGCAGGCGTTGTTCTGCGATGCGCAGATCATCACGCAAGATGCCAAGGCGCTCGGTCAGGAATTGCTGGTTCTTACGGGCATTCTCAATTTCGTTTTCGAACACCAGCGACATGTAGACATCAGCAATGGCGTTGGCCGTATTGGCAGCAAGATTCGGGTCGGCCATACGCACAGTGATGTTAAGCAGGTTGGAATACTCCCGATCCGGCGGCTTTGCGATGGAGACCAGCGATGAGAGCTCTGAGGCCGTACCCGCAATCATGTCCTCCTCGGTAACCTGCTGCATACTCTCATCTGACCCACTGCTGAATGAGGAAAGGAAAGACTTGAGGGCAGATGCGATTCCCGCGTCAAACGATTTCGGCGTCAGCGTGCCGGCTTCATGCAGGTTTCTTCAACCACGCGACGCATCAACTTTTTCGACTGCAGGATACCAACCTGGGTGTCCTGGAACTTCTCATCATCGGAGAACATCCATTGTTCAAAACTGAACATGGTGAGATCGTTCGGTGCGATGTGCATGGTGACTGTCGCGACGTAAACGGGCGCCTGCGACTGTACATAGAAAAGGGATGCGGAGACGCAGAGTGCACAGAAGAGTGCAATTGCCTTGGTGTACTTGAGCAGTACTGTCCTGAGGAGATCGACGTAGTAGCGATAGTCAATGATATCGTCGTCGTAAAACTCCGTTTCCATCTGGGCTGAACGCTGCACGGGCTAGAAGATACCCTCTAAGATCGTCACGGTATCGCCGGGTCTCACCAATGTGTTGTTGTCGGCAGGTTCGGCGCGGGAGCTGCCTTCCCGCAGAATCTCGAACTTCGATGACGAGGCCCACTCGGTCACGCCACCGGCGAGCGTAATAGCCTGCTTAACGGTGAGGCCTGGTTCGTAAGGATAGCCGCCAGAGCGCTTAACCTCGCCACCGATATAGAAATTGCGGTAAGACATGATGGAGACGTCCACCGAGGGATTGACCAGGATGTCCTGGAGCAGTCCGGTTTTGATCTCATTTTCGAGCTGCTGTACGGATTTTCCCTTGGCGGTCAGTACGCCGAGATAGGGATACGTAAAGCGACCTGTATCGGTCAGTTTTACCGTCATCGACAGGTCGTCTTCGTCGTACACGGCCACGCGGATCTCATCGCCCGGTCCCAGTCGGTAGTCGGATGACGCCAGCGTCTCAGACGCGACAAACGGCATCATAAGGGCGAACAGCAACAGTAACGGTGTTTTCACATCAACCTCCTGAAACCAGTGTAACCCAGAGTGAATAGAAGCAGAAAACTGCTGGTTAGAGTTTTAGATCGGTCCGGAAGGTGAAAGTTCGACGGATCAGGTCAGCACCGAAGTCTGATTTCTCTCGCGTGTAGGCTGCATCCAGGGCCAGTTCCAGTTTGTTGGTTGCCTGGTAGATTGCGGTAGCGATGACCTGGATGGCGTCATCGTCGTTGTCACGACCTTCAAAGTCAGTGGTGCGATAGACGAATGTGGCCTCTGTATGGAAGTTACTGGACCAGCGCTCTTTCCAGCGTGTCCTGATCCAGTCCTGTACCTGGAAGCGTGAGGTGTCTACAGGGCTGTCCACCGTGACCAGTTCAAAGATCTCGCGACCTGACTCCAGCGCCAGGGTGGTGTTGCGCCGCAACGCCCAGAGTGCTGATGCGCGCCACACTGGCTTGCCGATGGTATCGTCGCTGAACTGGGAGTAATCAAACGTCTTCTGTTCGTAACCGACCCTGATATCCGCACGAATGCGGCGGCCCAATACCAGGGATGTGCCGACGAGTGCACGATATTGCGTGTTATCACGGTACTTAACCCGGTAGTCAAAGTCGTGGTAACGGACCTGGCCTACCAGCGAGAGCTGCTTACGAATCTGCCAGGTGTATTCACCGCCGATACCGTTGCGGTCGAGTTCATATTCACTGCCAACAAAGTTTGTACTGGAGTTGAGATCTGAGGCCTCGTTAAACAGATACACCTTGTAACGGGAGCGGTCCCGCATGGTGCCATTTGAATAGTTGATGTTGACGAGTGCGCGGGTGTAGTCGAGGTTTTCACCCTCTACGCTGGAGTCAAAATCCTGAATGGGGTCGGTGGTGACGCGGTCGTGTGTGTCCTCAACAAGTGCGCTGACGGTGATTTCGTTACCACGGGTCAACCGATAGTTGAATTTAACGTCCAGGTGGTGGTCGTTGGTGGGTTCATCGTTGTCGAGAAAGTACTCCCCGCGCTCGTAGTCATACAAGGCACGCAGGCTCCACTTGCGCTGTGTTTTCTCGTAGCGGAAGGTCGGGTTCACGGCGACCAGCAGGGTCGAATAGTCGCGTGGCCCGTAGATGTCGTTCTCGTGAAAATCATCGTACCTGACGTAGGTGCGAATGCGCGGTGTAAAACGAGAAACGTTTGTCGTGAGCTCCTTGAGACGGTCGCGGAACGCCTCGGTCGGATTCACAGCCAGCATGGTTTCAGGCCGTTCTTCAACAGCCATATGCATGGGCGGCAATGCGGCATAGCGCTCTTCGAGTTCGATCAGGAGTGGATCGGGGTCACTCTGGATCAGGCCCTGGACGGGCAGGCGGCCATCAAACTCATTTTGCGCAACAGTGTCGGGTTCACTGGAAATAACGTCGTCCAGGACCATCCTGAACTTGTTTCGGGGAAGGGTATCAGCGTGCACTACCACACTGGATAGTCCACACGAGAGAGCGATGGCGGAGGCGAGCGCCGTCCGCTTGAATGACCGGCCTGATGTCATTTTGACACCAACCGGCAGCGCAACATCATCCATAAGTTGCTTGGAAACGTCCTGTTTACTGTTTCCCATCATCGTGTTGATTGCAATCCGCGTCAAGCCACACAAACGAAGCCATCACTGGTACTGATTATCCTTATCAGATTTCAGTTTAGCTTTGTTATGTAACTTACTAAATTTATTAAACTTTACCCGGTCTTAACCGGCAGAGAAAGCCCACTTGTCGAAACGCCGCAGTTTCAACGGGGCCTGCGCGCAATCTGCCTGATTTAACCGGAAGGCAATAATAGCGAAAACTTATGACCGAAATGTATGGATTTTGTACGGCTTTTGATAGCAAAAGCTCGAACTTTAACCCTTAAAAATCATGGGGTTAGGAGAAGACCTACACTAGTTGAGGGTTTCTTCCTTCCAGATTTTCAAATCACCTGCCTCACGTACGAGAAACAGGCGTTTCCGGACTTCGTCGCGATAGTCATTTGACCGGTATTGCTGGACAAAAATCACATCGAAAATGCCGGAATCCTCGAGTCCCATGCTTTCCAGCTTGAGATTGATCTCGATGTCCTTGTCCGGCCCGATTCGCTGGCGTCGGTTGACGACCCAGTCGTCACGGCTCATGTCGTCACGAGGTGACCGAAGGGTCGAATAGAGGGAGAGGTACGTCTCAATATCGCCGTCGCCCCAGGCACGTACCCACTGGCGCAGGAAATCTTTCACTTCCCCTGAGTAGCATTGCAGCAACTCCTCGGTCGTGCCCGTGCAGCTCACCGTATTGGCACTGGCAAACGCAGGCAGGGCGGTGAGCAGGATGATGATAAAGAGACGTTTCATGGGGATGGTTGGGCGGTTCAGGCTGTCCTCAGGTCAGGCAACACATAGGACTCTGACTCCAGCTGCGCACGTATTGTTTTTTTGTCTATCTTACCCGTAGACGTCAGCGGAATCTCCTCAACAAAGATGACGTCGTCCGGCAGCTGCCATTTTGCAAAGATTTCAGCGCAGTGCTCAAGGATCAGTTCTCTTGTCACATTGGCGCCTTCCACCAGGATCACCAATGCCACCGGTCGTTCATCCCATTTTGGATGCGGCTGGGCGACCACGGCGGCCTGCACTACGCCGTCCAGCGCGACAATGTGATTCTCAAGGTCTACCGACGAAATCCATTCGCCGCCCGACTTGATCAGGTCCTTCGATCGATCCGCAATGATCAGGTACTCCTCGCTGTCGATCTTGGCGACATCACCGGTGACCAGCCAACCGTCATGAAACTTCTCGGGTTGCGGATCGTTGTAATACTCGCTGCATATCCACGGACCGCGAATAAGCAGTTCACCTACCGCTTCACCGTCGTGGGGCAGTGCTTCCCAGTTCTCGTCAAAAATCTCGAGTTCAAGACCTGGCATCAGCAGGCCTGCCTTGGCGATATTCTCAAACTGCTGTTCTTCGGTGAGCTGCAGGTGAGAACGCTTGGCGACTTTGCGTGACAGGGTACCGAGTGGATTGGTCTCGGTCATACCCCAGCCCTGTACCATTTCAACGTTCATTTCGTCCGCGTACCACTTCATCAGGCTGACGGGTGGTGCTGAACCGCCGCAGGTGAGCCTGGTCAGTTTGCCGAGGTCATACTTGTCAGCGTTCTCCTCAAGGATGGACTTCACTCCCTGCCAGATGGTTGGCACACCAGCAGAGATGGTGACTTCTTCGTCCGCCATCAACTGAACAACGCGGGCAGGGTCCATAAACCTGTGCGGCATGACCTGCTTGCAACCGAGCATCGATGCCGCAAATGGCAGTCCCCAACCCATCGCATGGAACATGGGCACAATGCCGCAGACCGCATCGAGGGCAGACAGGCTCATGGCATCGGTCATGGCCTGGGTGATGGTGTGCAGGTAGGTGGAGCGGTTGGTGTACATCACGCCCTTGGGTTTACCTGTTGTACCACTCGTGTAGCAGAGCCCCATGGGTGAGTTTTCGTCAATCTCCGGCCAGTCGTAGCTGGTGGGCTGGCCGTCGATAAAGGCCTCATAGTCGACCTGGTTACCAAAAGCGGATTCCCCGCCTTCGCCGTGTCGACAGACAACCAGCAGTTCCACGGTTGGTATCTTGTCGAGGATAGGCTCGAGCAACGGCAACAGATCTTCATCAGCGAAAATCACGCGATCCTCGGCATGGTTGATGATGTATTCGAGATCTGTCGGCGACAGCCTGATATTCAGGGTGTGCAGTACCGCCCCCATGGAGGGTACCGCCTGGTAGAGTTCAAGATGGCGGTAGTTATTCCACATGAAGCTGGCAACGCGATCGCCCACCTTGATGCCGTGTGCAGCCAGGGCGTTTGCGACCTGGGAAGCTCGCTGCCATGTTGTTTCCAGCGTCTGGCGATGTGTGCCGTCTGCGAGCAGGGTGACAACCTCCTCGTGGGGATCAAGCCGGGCACCGCGGCCAAGGATCCGGGACATCAGGAGAGGGGTTTGCTGCATTGTCATGGGGTAAAAGCCTGTCCGGGAAAAAAAGAGGCGCTAGGATAACGAAATTCGCGCCGTTCGCAAGTGCCGACTGCGACAACCTGCGTGGCCAAAGTCTCTCTAAGTTTCTGAATTAGTTGACAATTCTGCGCTTTGTTGGCGCTGGAGGCGCTTGTTGTGAGCGAACATCTCGAAGGAGAACACCACCAGCGCAAGCCATATCAGTCCAAACGTGATCATATCCGACAACTCAAACGGCTCGTTGTAGAACATCACTGCAATGATCAGGGATAGTGACGGTGCGATGTACTGGAACATACCCATCATCACAAGCGGGAGCCTGGTCACGGCGGCGGCAAAACAGAGCAGCGGAAAGGACGTTACAAAGCCGCCGAGTGCCAGCAGGAAATCAACCTGTAGATCTCCGCCGAATACGAGCGTCGAGTTCGCGTTCAGGTAGAAGAGATACATCAAGCCGATGGGTGCAACAAACAGGGTTTCGAGGGCGAGTCCGCCGATGGCATGCAGGTTCAGGTTCTTACGAAACAGCCCGTAGAAGCCGAAGCTGAACGCAAGTGCAAGGGCGATCCACGGCACCGAGCCGAACAGGACCAGTTGCAGGACGATGGCGCTTGCAGCGATGCCGATTGCCACCCACTGCAGTGGACGCATAGTCTCTCGGAGGACAACTACCCCGAGGAATATGCTGACCAGTGGGTTGATGAAATAGCCGAGCGACGTTTCGACAATGTTCTCGTTTACCACGGCGTAGATGAAGACCAGCCAGTTCACCGTCAGCAGGCTGGCAGTCAGGGCGATTGTTGGCAGGAGTTTTCGATCAATTCTGAGTCGCTTCAACTCACCCAGGTAAGCGAGTATCGCCACCAGCAGTATCAGTGCCCAGACAACGCGGTGGGCGAGAATCTCAAGTGGTGGAACGTGATCAACCCATTTGAAGTAGACAGGCACAACCCCCCAGAAAAGATGGGCGGTCAGGGCAAAGTAGCTGCCGGTTATAACGTGCCGGTCAGTCATCATTACCCGGCAGGTAATTGGCCGGTAACACGCGGCAGCCTAGTGTGTGATGCAAATGGTCAGTGGGAGAAATTGCCATGCGAAACCTGTTCCTTATGCTTGCTATCGCAGGCGCTGTTGTTCCTTATATCTTTTTCATCGATTTTTTTGCGAATGAAGGGATCGATCTTGCTTCATTCACCGGTGCGCTGTTTGTCAACGGCGCCGCCGGTGGCTTTACTGCGGATCTCCTGATTACCTCGGCGGTATTCTGGTTGTTCCTGCTGCAGGATGGAGCAGCAAGGCCATGGGCTTATGTGCTGATCAATCTCAGCATTGGTCTGTCCTGTGCCTTACCGCTTTACCTGTATATCCGCAGCGGACGTGATGTCAGCCAGACCACTGGTCAAACCGCATGATCTCTTGCGTGGGTTTGCGGGTGACAGGCCCGAAGTTACCAAGCGGATAGCCAACCGGAATCAGGCAGTAGGCGGCCATGGTATCCGGCATGCCCAGCACTTCGCGAACGGCCGCCTGGTCCTGCAATGCAAGGGTAGTTGGCGCTGCGCCAAGCCCAAGCGCGCGAGCGGCCAGGAGCAGATTCTGAATGCCTGGCCAGATGGAGCCGGATCCGCGGGCGACCGTGCCTGCGTCAACCTTGGTACCGAAGTCCATGCAGGCGATCACCAGGGCTGGTATCTCGTGCATATGTTCCATCTGCCACAGCACTGAATTCAGCATTCGTTTGCGCTTGTCTTCGGACTGGTGCGGCAGTGATCCCGGGCGTTCAGACTGTGGGCCCACGTAGGCCTTTACTGCCGTTTCATTCAGCTTCGCCAGCGCTGCCTTAACGGCCGGGTCGCGAACCACGATCCAGCGACCGTTCTGCATGTTTGAGCCGGATGGCGCCTGGTTGGCAGCATCGATGAGTTTGACCAGGAGTTCCTCCGGGACTTCTTTTGTATCAAGCCGCCGCATTGCACGGCAGTTGTACATGGTTTCAAAAATGCCCATTGCTTCACTCATCAGTTCGTTTCCCCCGTTGCTTTTTCAACGATCACAGCAGTACCCGTGGCGCTCACCATCATCATGCCGCTGGTCTGACCGAAGCTCTCATAATCGATATCGACGCCAACGACGGCGTTGGAGCCAAGTTCTTCTGCCCAGTCTTCGAGATCAGCCAGCGCGATCTCCCGCGCTTTGCCGAGTTCCCGTTCATAACTTGCCGATCGACCGCCGACCACATCTCTTACCGCGGCGAACACATCCCTGAAGATGTTTGCGCCGAGGATCGCCTCGCCGGTGATGACGCCCAGGTATTTGACGATTTTCTGACCCTCGATACTCTGGGTCGTTGTAATTATCATGATGACTCCCCCTGGATTTGCGGCATGATCATAACAGACGGGGGTAGGTGAGGGGCTGTGTGGCACATATTGAAACAGGGCAGGATGAGCGTACAGCGGGTTGTGTTGCTGATGCTGGTAACCGCACCTGTCACCCTGGTTGCAGCAACGCCGGATTTTGCTGACATGCAGGGCCAGATGATTAAGGCGATCGAGGCGGATATGCGCTCGGTAGGTCGGACGCTTGAGCCTGCCGTGCGAGAGGCGCTTGTCTCAGTGAAACGCCACGAGTTTGTGCCGGATGAACTTGATTACCTGGCTTACAGGAATCATCCACTGCCTATCGGTGATGAGCAGACCATTTCCCAGCCCTTTATCGTGGCACTGATGACGCAGTTGCTTGATCTCAGCGACTGCAGCAGGGTGCTTGAGGTTGGTACCGGGTCTGCCTACCAGGCGGCAGTGCTGGCTGAGCTGTGCGGGGATGTGTACACCGTTGAGATAATCGGCAACCTGGCCCGCAGCGCGACACTGACGCTGCAGCGACTCGGGTATGACAATGTTCATGTGCGCCATGGTGACGGCATGCTGGGCTGGCCGGACGAGGCGCCGTTTGATGCAATCATCGTCACGGCGGCTGGCATAAAGATACCCGTCACATTACTGGAGCAACTGCGTGACGGAGGCAAACTGGTCATGCCTGTTGGCCCGCAGAATGCGGTACAGCATCTCAAGGTGATTGAGCGCGTGCCGGGCGGTTTCCACGAGGAATCGGTGCTGCCGGTCAGGTTTGTTCCCGTAACCGACAGGATTCGTTAGTCAATTCTGAGACTAACCGGATCAATCAGTTTTTGATGATCAGGATCTCACCGGAGGCGTTGACGGGGCGCTTGAGAAACTTTTCTACCACTTCGACATCGTCACCGTATTTGTCCTGGCATCGCTCTGACAGGTCAGTGAAGGGGGGGCGGCACGGGTCGGCAATCATCATCTGTTTTACGCCGGCTTTTCGCGCCCGGCCTGCCAGTCGAAACAGTTCATCTGCCATTTCGTCCCAGAAGCAGATGTCCGCGCCAAGAATGACATCAAAGTTCTCAAGATATTTTGTGGTCAGCTGACTGAAGGTCTTTTTCTCGCCTGTCATCTTCAGCGAGTTGATCGAGGCATGCAGGGTCAGGTAAGGCAGGACGTTCTCATCGGCATCGCTGCCATGCACGCGGTTACCAAATTCCTTGTTGCAGTAGAGTCCGAGCAAACCCCAGCCGCAACCGATTTCCAGCACGCGGGTCTTCTTTGGCAGGGGGTTCTTTGCCAGGTAATTCATGATGAGGAAGCTGGAATTCCAGAACTTGTTGCCATGAATCTCGGCCTGGTGGCCCTCACGTTTCAAGCGGCGAATCTCAGGATGGTTGGCATTCAGGATCTTCAATCCGAATGCCTGTCGCATGGTGCGTGTTGCCATAGTTACTGCCTTCTCTGGACATACCCGCAATCCTGTTTGCTAAAGGTTGCGGGTGAAAAAGTCGGGTATGTTAACAGAGTAACGGTAAGGAAAATTGATTGATTACGGGTTGCCCAGCTCCTCAGCTCTTCACCTGGGGACGGGCTATGCCAACCGCTCCGGTACAAAAGCATCCCTGTCACGCTGGTAAGTAAAGAAGCTCTGGCTGGCATCACGGTTGACGAGGTGACGCTCGAACATGGGGTGGTGCATGCTGCGGACCTCGTGTTCGATTTCAAACAGCGGCTGTCCGTTTGCAGGATCGATAATCTGCTGGAATCGATACTGGTTTTCGTCAGACTCCTCGCTGATCAGGCCCCGTTCGTTGAGATACCCATGGGGCGCTGAGAAATTGGCGACGTAGATTGCGATGTGGTGTCCGTCATAGTGATCGTTGGTTCGACCCACCTCCCTGAATCGAAGGAACTGTTCCTGGCCTATGCTGATATCACAATGTTGCCTGGCAACCTTGGTTCGACATGAGAAGACGGTTTCGTAAAACCTGGCGATGCCGGGTGTTGTGCCTTTTGGCACATCGAACTCAACATAGGGGATGCCGAGCTGGAAACCGCCGAATTTGCCGGGCGCGTAGCAGCGAATTCGATTGCCCCATGGGCATGTGACATCGATATGATCTTTTTTGCGCTTCATATCGAATTTTGTGTCGGCGAGGCGTTTACCAAACCGCGACAGACGAGCTTCGAGTTCGTCAAGCGACGGGACCACCACGCCCGTATGACCGCGCAGCACCTGTGCCTGGCTGGTTGGCAGGTGAAACTGCTGGCGCCCGACGTTTACCCAGACATTGAAGGGGCCAAAGTCGATGTAGGGGTCTCGCGTGAAGCCGAGGGCGTTAACGTAGAACAGGGTGGCCATGGCCTGGTCGGGGACGGTGACGTTGACATGTTCCATCGCGAGGATGTTGCCGACATCCTGTTTGCTTCGATCAAACTTCTTTTTCGCCATGCGGGTTCTCCTCAAGTTCTTCTGGGGTTCTTCTGATTAGCACCTTCCACCGACGGCGTGCCTTCTTCGCTACGCCCACGGCTGCTAGAATGTGCGCAAGTTGTTATCAAGTGTCAAATCATGCAGGCCGCTTTTCGTCTCTGCCTACTTCTTGTCCTCGTGTTGGTGCTCGCCGGGCGGGGTTATGCGGCAAAGATAGAGATTGACGCCTCCGAACGGACTGATCTTGACCTGACTGTCTACTCTTCAGGGTTCGCGGTCATCAGGGACACGCGTGAAACAGTGTTGCCTCGCGGTGAACTCGAACTTGAGTTTATCGATGTCGCAAGAACCGTTGATGCACCGTCGGTCAGTCTTAAATCAGACGCCGGTACCGGTTTTGTTGCCGACCAACAGAACTACCGGTTTGACCTGATCAATCGTGTCACGCTGCTCGAACGCTTTATTGGCCGTAAGGTGAAGTACTCCCGTTCACTGCTGGAAAACGGCACCTACGAGCGGGTCTTCAGGGAAGGCATCTTGCTCTCTATCAACCCGGAGATTGTGAAGTTCGGCGACATCATCGAGGTGCAGCCACAGGGCACCATCTCCCTGCCATACATACCTGATGATCTGCGCACCACGCCGACGTTGTTCTTTAAGGGGGAAAACTCGAAGAAGGGCAAACAGGCGCTGGAGGTCAGGTACCACGCTGATGCCGTTGGCTGGGAGGCGGACTATGCGCTGACGGTTCACCGGCGAGGTCCTGCGACGCTGACAGGCTGGGTAACCGTCACCAACCACACCGGTAAAAACTTCGAGGTCTCAGGCTTGCGATTTATTGCCGGTGATATTCGGCGTGAAAAGATCCAGAAGCCTAAACCAGAAATGATGAGCCGTGCGCTGATGGCCGCAGACAGCGCGCCTGGTGCGGCAGTCACGCGTGTGGGTGATCAACATGCCTACGACTATCCCGGGTCAGCGATCCTCTTCAACAATGAGGTGACGCAATTGCGGTTGGTTACATCTGAGGAAGTGGATGTCGAAAAATCCTATCGCATTACATCTTCCGTTCAGCAGTACTCGCGTGACGGCACCGATGAGCCGCCTGTTGGCGTGTTCTACAGTTTTGTAAATTCAAAAGGCAATGATCTGTCGCTGCCTCTGCCTGCTGGCCGCGTGCGGGTGTATGAAACCGGCGAGGGCGGCAGTCACGAATTTGTTGGTGAAGCCCGGATTGATCACTCACCCCGCAACGAGGTTATCGAGGCAGGCATAAGCCACGCGTTTGACCTGAGAGCAGAACGTCGCCAGACCAGCTTTCGAAGGCTGGGCGAGCGAAGCGTTGAAATCGGCTATGAGTTGGCGATTCGCAGTGAACAGTACAGTGACGTCATCGTCAGGGTTGATGAGCGATTCCCCGGTGAGTGGGACATGTTACGTGAGACTGCAGAAAGCGAACGTGTAGACGCGCGAACAGCACGCTATGAAGTCGAAGTGCCATCGGGAGGCACCTACAAGCTCACCTATGTGGCGCGAATCTCCTGGTAAGGCTTTCTAGAACGCCCGGAAGTCATTCAGTCCGACAAACGTACCACCATTTCTCTCACAGAGAGTACGCATCAGGATTGAGAACTTGATGCCGGTATCCTGGTAACGCGGCGGATTGGCAAACTGCACCGGGAAGCCTACGCCGTGAATCCTCACCAGTCGCTCACCCTGGGCGTTCTCACGATTGATACGGTCGACGGTGTCCACCACGCGCTGGATTGAGCGACCGCTGAATTCATCACCAAACACATAGAGACTGATTTTTCGCCCGGGCCGATAGTAGGTGGAGATCGCCTTGGTTATGCCTTCCACGGGTGAAGAGTTTGAAAAAACGTTCCATGACCTGAGGCGATCGATGATGGCGCGTCGCCTGGCTTCCGTGTCCGGAATCCATTCACCGGCGTACTGGGTAAACATGTAGTTACCCATGTCGTTCATGACCTGTATGCCCTTGAGTCGAGGATAGACAGCGAGGGTTTCCGAGACCTTCTGTAACACAAGCGGCCAGGCGTAGTTGTACATACTGCCCGACGTATCAATGATGAAGATGACGTATTCGCTGTCGACAGGGATACCACCAATCTTGTTATCGTCTTCCGCGCGCTTGTAGTCTGCCAGCAGGGTTTCCATCTCCGCTGTGAGGTTCTGCTTGGCCTCGGCCAGGCGACCCTCAATCAGTTTGCTGATCTTCTGATTATCAAGAGTCTTCTCGTATTCTGCCTTGAGCGCAGATAGCTCCGCATTCAGCCTTGCCAGCTTCTTTATCTTCTCAACCTGCAGGTCTTCCTTGCGGACCATTTCGCGATTGATGGCACGGGCCTCACCGCGAATGTCAAAAAGCTGATCTTCGAGATCGGCCAGGTAACCCTCGAGGTTCTCGATGGTATCTTCGAGGACAATCGGTTCGAATACCTTGGTGAGTACCAGCAGCAGGATGAGTGCACCGAAGCCGCAGCTGATCACGTCAAGGAAAGAAAGGCTGGCACCTTCAATTTCTCTTCGTTTTGCTCTCATGGCCAGTCCTCAGGTGGCGCCAGGAACGAGCCACCGGTGATCTGCGCGAGTCGCCAGTAGGAGGGCGCTGCTATTGGATCCCCTTCCATGGGGAACAGGATGACGTTAACCGGGCTTGCATTCGGTAATAGTTCAAGGGATTCGGTAAAAAACTCAACCCTGTCACGTGATTCCACCACACCCCGGCGACCTTTCTGCCTGCCTTGTGTGGGTAAGCTGTCGATGATGAGGAAAATATTGTCCGGTTCGGGGTCGAGTTTTCCGATCACGGAAAACGCGTTAATCAGGGATGTACCGCCTGCGGGGATGGTTGCCTTGATACCCTCAATGGCACCATCGGTGTCCGGTCGCTCTATGGCTCTCAGCCAGTCGGTTTCTGTCCCTTCAATAGCGGGTTTCGCTTCTTCCGAGAACGTGAACAGCTGGAAATTAGCACCCTTGGGCATGTTGGCGGTGACCCACTCGACGGTGCGAATCGCACGTTGCCATTTCTCGGACTCTATCCTGTTCGCCTCAGGCATGTTGCGTCGGCGGATGACGTTGACGATGGTTTTGTCGAGCATGCTGGCTGACGCGTCCATCAGGATAAGAATGTGCTGTCCGCCAACTTTCATGCCGGTCAGGTATTGCCGGTCACCTTCGCCGGTAATGGTGCGAAGCGCCGTACCCGCGGTCTCGTCCGCCGAAATGCTGCCCTCAAGATTGGCTGCTTCCGCCTCGAGTTCCTGCAGCTCTGACTTGAGCTGGGCAATCGTCTCATCCTGCGATGCGCCGTCCTGTGTCAGCAATGCCAGCTCAGCCTCCATCTGCTGGATGGTTTCTATGATTTTGAGGGCAAGCTCTTCGGTCGTGACAATTTCGTCCTCTTTCTCGTCACGCGTATTGCGAAGGACAATAAGGTTCTCCTTTCCCTCCTCTACCTGTTCTTCGATCCGCGTGATTTCCGCGAGCAGTTGCGCGTTGACTTCCTGTGTTGTGGTTTCCGTGGCGTGATTGATGATGATGAAGATGAGGATTACCGCGCCGAATCCACACGACATGATGTCGAGAAAAGACAGGCTGAAGACATTAAAGTCGCGGCGCTTGGCCATGTCAGTCGACCGTCAGGAGGGTAAGAGACTGGTCGCCCAGTTGGATCTCGTCACCCTTGTTGAGTTGTTGTACCTCTGTCACCGCATTGCCGTTAACACGAATCCCCTCGCTTTGACTTTCCAGCATCAGGGCGCCGCTGCGAACAAAAAGTGTGGCAGCCGTAGTGCCTGCAGCCGAGGGTCCGTTAGAGAAATCATCCCCCAGTTTGAATGACTGGCCAATACGGTAGGCGTGATGATTCCACAGGAGGTGTGTCGGATGAGCGGCGGTACTGGCGACGGCCGACCCCGAGGACTCACCTGCATCGAGCTGCGTGACGAAAGCAACTGACCCGTCGGCGGAGATGATCTGGTCCTTGTTCCTGGTGATCGACTCGATGAGTTTGGTTTCACCAAGATCGATGACGTCGAGGTTGGGGATCAGCTGCAGGGAATCCCGGAGACCGGGGAAACCACTGAAGCCATGGGATAACAGCAGGCTTGCCGGATTGCCGTCGTTTGCCTCCTGGCGTATTGCCTGCACGATCTGTGGATAAAGTGGGCTGACCGCAGTCAATAGATTGTCGCGAGAGACGGCAACAGAATGCGTGCTACCTCCGGCAGCCAGGTCAAATGGCGTCATGGCTTTGTCTTCAAGCGCGGCAATCCAGGCAGGTAACTGGTCAAACAGTTTCTGCTCTGTGGCAGCTTCATGCATGGGGTCGAAACGTGTTGCCTGGATGAACTGGTTGGCAATGATGTTTGCCCAGCGCTCCCACAGGGTAACAAAGCCGGTTTCGATGACGGTTTTGACGTCACGTCGCACCAGCAGACCACTGTTTGTCAAACGGGTCAGGGTAATACCATGAAGGTGAATATCCAGGTGCAGGACATTACCCGCAAGTGGCAGATTGCTTGCTGCGACCACTGAATGATCAACAACGCCGCGCACGGGAATGCCGGCTTCGTTTGTCATGCCCAGCAGGAGACCCAGGTTGTCCGCCGTGTAATAGCCGGGGACACCCAGGATAACTTCCTCGGACTGGTTCTTTACGGGTAGCCAGAGGTCTTCGAGATGGGCAAACGCCAGATCCGCATGGTGGCGCACCTGTTCGGTGCCGTTGGGCAGGGGGCTGGTGCTGAGCTGGCTCCAGAACCGGTTGTTGGTCCAGCGGGGCAACAACTTGGCGTTGCCCATGGCTGCTTCGCCGGTCAGCAGTGTACGGTCATCGAGTACAGCGTAGCCTGGGCTGGTACGGACAATTTCGCCGTCGGTGGCAACCTGTATGCCCGCGTCACTGAGATTAAATACTGTTAAAGCCACGTGTTGAGCTCCTTAACCACTGACCTGCAGATGCCGGACGAGTCGCACGTCACAATACTCCTCGGCATCCAGCGCCAGTCTCTCCTGGGCCAGCTGCAGCTGATGCATCAGGAACATGATGACAATACTGATGAGGAGGGCAACAAAGGTAGAGTTGAAGGCGACACCAAGCGACTGCGTGACACCTGCAATGTCTCCCTGGACAGCCTGGTGCGCCTGCCCGAGTGCCTGGCCGATACCACGTACCGTACCAAGAAAGCCGATGGACGGGATTGCCCAGGCGATATAACGGATCATCGACAGCTCGGAATCAAGGCGTTCAGATTCTGATTCAACAACAGCCCGGACAGAGTTGGACACGTCCTGGATGTTTCGGGTTGATCTGAACCGGTGTAACGCCGTGAGAAGGGCGCGTGGCAGCAGGTAACTCTGCTGGTATTCAGGCAGTGCCTGGATCGGTCTTGAGAATTCCCTTGTGTCCTCCGGCAGGATACTGGTCCCCTGGTTGATGGGGACCAGGTTCATCTGCAGGATGCGTCGCTCCTGCACGGTCTGCAGCGCTTTGTAGCCCATCAGCGACATTGCCCAGATCATCAGGATAAAACAGGCCTCCTGCTCAAGGTCACGCACCACGACGTACACGGAACGCTCCGGTACGTAGTCCGGGTTCTGGTTGATTTCTATGCGCTGCGACTCGAGGATGTTGCTCGCGTTTGGCCTGATGATCGACACATAAATGGCATGCACGATGATCACCGCGATAATCAAAGAGAAGAGCTGATAGATAAACTCAACGGGCAGTTGTTTGTTCATATTGTTCCTTAGATATCGACCGGGAATGCTACAGCGTTGTCCGCGCTGATTTCCTCACTGGGCCTGAAATTCCTGAATGCATCACCCAGGGAGCGATCTTTGAGATTGTCAGAGTCCGGGGTTGCTTCTTCATCCTCGCCTTCTACGGCCTCACCCTGTGTAACATTCTGTTGGCCATTATCGCTGACAGGTTCAGTAAGCTGCGTGTCATCCGTCGCAACTTCGACTGCCTCGTCCTGCGCTATCGATTTGATTGTTACAAGAGATAGCGCGGCCAACATGAAAAGCCACCTCATTCAAGGTACCTCGCGACCCTGAAGCCAACGTCCGGTCTCGGATCCAGTCCATAGTCCCTGAACGTCCAGCGCAGTTCGCTGAAGCGGCCGTGCGTGTAGTTTGAGCCCCGTATCACATGATAGTCCCCAGTCTCAGGACCGATTGGATCGGTAAGTTCTTCCCGCACAAGTGCGACAGAATACTTGTCATTGATCCACTCAGAAACATTACCTGCGAGATCATAAATACCAAGTTCATTGGCAGGGAAAGTACCAGAGGGGGCAGGACCCCTGAAATTATCGTTATAACCCTTCACGTGGTAGGGCACCATGTTGGCGGCGGAATCATCGGCAAAGTTCCCGGCGCCGGTAGGCGGTGGCATGTTGTTACCCCACGGGAAGCGGTTTGGTGTTGGCCCGCCTGCATACCTGGACGCCCAGGCCCACTCCGCTTCTGTTGGCAGGCGATAACCTGTGGTGGCCGGTTGGATAAGTTGCCAGCGACCTTCTTTTTGTTCATACGCCACTGGCAGTCCATCAGCTTCGCTGAGCCAGTTGCAGAAGCGAACAGCCTGGTCCCAGCTTACGTTGACGACGGGTCTGTCATCCTCGGAAAGCAGCGCACGGCCGAGCAGACCGGAGTCGTGTCCAGGATCAAACTGTTTGAAAGAGAAGTTGGAGAGTTCCTTTTCAGCGAGATAGAAAGGTTTGGTCAGCACAACATCCTTTTCTATTTCATTTGAGCGTCGTCCTGGCTCGCGACGAGGCGCACCCATCTTCAACCGGTCAGGAATGATAAAGCGCAGCACGTCACCCGTTGCGGTGACCACCTGTTGTGGAATGCTGGCGGCCTTGGCTTCTGCATGGGTCTGCAGGACCACGTTGAGTTGTTGGGCGAGTCCCGGTTGCGGCACCACCTCGGTGGTGAATGGTGCATATCCCGGCAGTTCGATGCGGATGTCGTGTCGGCGTGCGGTCAGTTCAACGGACTGGTTTGCTTCACCACGTTCTTCTCCGTCAATGATCAGTGTCGCGCCAGCAGGACTGGTAGCGACGCGTATTGTGCCAACTATCGGATTGAGGCGAAGGCTCAGCGACGTGTCTTCCTCTGGTGCGATGGAGATTCTGCGGGATAGCGGGTTGTAGCCTGCGCGCGTGACCAGCAGTTCGTAGTCATCTCCCGGCGGCACAATGACGGACAGCGGCGTCTGGCCGTAATACCGGCCGGCGATAGTCACGTTGGCCCCCTCCGGGTCGCTTTTGATCTGCAGCTTACCGTCGGATTTGATCAGCACGATTTCCGGTAATACCTGGTCAACCTGGGGCTCAATGACGACATCTGACTGCCAGATCTTGTAGCCGGGCTTGCGCAATCGAACCTCATGGCTGCCCATGATGAGTTCGATATCAGCTGGCGTGCTCGCCACTTCTTCTCCGTCTACGATTACAGCGGCGCCTTCCGGGAGGGATGTGACTGTTACGTTAGCCCAGGCGGGATCCAGCGTGAACTCGACGTCCTGCTGTTTGCGCATCCCGTCCACGACAACCTCCGTCTGGTAGGCGAGGAAACGAGGGTGTTTGATTTCGATGTCCCTTGGCCCGGCGGCAACCTCATCAATAGTAATCGGCGTTTGCCCGACACTCACCTGGTCGATCAGCACCTCCGCGCCGTTAGACGTCTCGGGCAGGGTCGTAATCTTCAAAATGCCGGGGAGCTTGGTCATCTCGTAGACAAAGTCCTGTTCGGCGTCCGGGCCAACGATTACCGTGACATCCAGTTCATGGTAACCCTCGGCAATTGCCCGTAACTGGTATTCACCGGGCTGCATCAGGTAGCGATCTCCGAGCATATAGGTTGGCAGGCCGCCTGAAATGGTGATGATTGCTTCCGGCGGTGTTGTGATGAACTTCACTGCACGGGCGTTGAACATGAAGGCCGCAGCAAGCGCCAGGATGAGGAATACCAACCCGATGCTCGTGGTGAGCGGATTGATTTTGAGGCGCCTGCCCGAGGTGGTCTGCTCCGCCCGGGTAAACGTGGTCGGTTGAATTACCTGGTTATTCTGGTCCTGTTCGCTCATATACGCTCATCACAGATCACGGCGACGGGTGGCACGGGTTCGCCCGACAGAAGTGTAATGTCGCGCCGGACATCCCGATATCCAGAGCGCTTGCCGATAATCGTGTATCGGCCGGGAATGAGATTCAGCTGGTGGCTCTGGATTTTGCCGAGGTGGCCAATCCTGTAAACCGTCACCTCAGTCCGGTTGTCGGAGTGAATCAGGAGGGGAAGCTCTATCCTTGCACTCGAAATGAGTTTTGCCAGCGCGTTGATGTAATCCATGGTGGTATCAGACTTCGGCTCCACGCGGCTGGCGGCGGAAAGTGTTTTCCTGGCGTGTCCAAGAATCTCATCGTCCTGCAATTGTGCCGGATCCGCCAGCAGTTCCTTCAGGTCTGTTTCCACTTTCAGGCGATGCTCAGCATTGTTAAGGCCTTCTCTGGCAAAGACCAACGACGGGTCGATGGCGAGCGCGGCGTTGTACTCAACAATTGCGGTCTGCCAGCTGTCCTGGCTCATCGCGGTTTCTGCTGCCGTGCGAAGTAATGTGATCTGGTCGCGCTGTTCAGCCTGCTCAATCTGCAGCATCCCGTCTTCGGGCTCATTTGAATCAGGGAAGATGCTGCTGGCCGATTCAAAGCTGCGCCTGGCGGCCTCGTAATCCTTGCCGGCCAGTGCTGCAAAGCCGCGTGACATGGCATCGTTAAACCGGCGCTGTTCAATGGCGGCTGTCAGGCGCGCAACCCCGCTGCTTGCAGGCTGCCACTTTGCGTCCATGGTAGCTGCCTGCCGGAACAGGGCGAGTGAATCATCCAGGTTGCCTTCACGTTCCTGCATCTCGCCGCGATTGACGAGCGACAGGACTTCTCCCAGATTCTCGGCGCGAAGCAGTGAAGCCGCGAGTTCGGCGTCTCCTGGTTTGATGGATGTTGCAATGGAAAACGCGGTCATAGCAGCAACCGGGTCGGCGGCAGCGATGGCCGCTTCACCTGCGGCAATATTTTCAGCCAGCACGGTCTCTGCCTGCGCTTTCAGGTCGATCAGTTCCTGGCGCAGGCCTTCATATAGCGCCAGCGCGTTTTCAAAATCGTTGTTCCTGAACGCTTCCTCAGCCTCGTTAATGGCCAATGCAACTGCCTCCAGTTCATCACGTGCCCAGAGGTTTGCACCCATATCTTCGAGCTCGATCTGGTGCCGCAGTATCTCTCTCGCAATTTTTTCACCCTCTTCGCGCGCGTGGTCGAGGCGAGCCTGTTCAAATGGGGAGGGGCCGGTAGCGGGTGCGGCGGTTTCCGCGGGTGCTGGTGTGGATGTGCTCTGCACCGGTGCTGGTTCTGCAACTTCCGGCAGCGCAGTTGGACCGCTTTCACCAGGCAGGAATACAAATACCATGATTACCAACAGTACCAGCACGCCAAGACCACCCAGCACCATCGGCATGGATACCTGGGTCTGTCCGCGTGACAATACGACCTGTGTGCTGTCTGTGCCTGTGGTCCCTGTTGGTGTCGTTTCGACCGGCCCGGATGCCTGACGGCTGAATCCGACACTCTGAATCGTATTGGATCGACCTTCGTAGTGACCCTCAAGCGCACTGACAAGATCCGTGAGTTCCACCTGCCTGTCATAGGACGCTTCACTCAGCATCTTGTGGACGAGGGTATCAACTTCCCTCGGCATCGGCGTGTTCACCTCAACGCCAGGGTGGTAGTGCTTCTGGGTCAGGCTCCAGAAAACAAACGCGCCTAGAGAATAGAGATCATCGGAGAGATCCGGTGCAGCACCGCTACGCGCCTCAGGACTGAAAAATACTGCGCCGTCCGAACCCGAGGCGATGTTGGTCGGCAGACCGTACCCGGTCACGTGCAGCCTGCCGGATTGATCGATGATGACGTTGCCCGGGTGCAGGTGGCCATGGGCGACGCCAAGCTGGTGCGCGTAGCTGACAACCTCGATCAACGTCGACAGTTGATGCCAGAGCTCGTTTGCCGTCTTGCCGTCCACGGAGAAGTGTTCGGCGTCGCGGAAGTAGGGTTCTGCGATAAATGGCTGCTCACCCCAGGGAGAAACGTAAAGAACCCTTGCGATGTTGTTGTGGACCAGCCCGCGAGCACGGGAAACTCCCGCTTCAAGGGCCTGCCAGGATGCCTCGGTGACGCCACCAATAAACCGAAGGAAAACCCGGTCATTGGTTGATTCGTCCAGCGCAAGCCAACAGTCGTGATCCGATGTATCGCTGAGCCTTCGCACCAGCGAATAATGCGGGGGTATTGCCTGCCCTTCGGTGCGTTGGGAGGTGGATTCGGACGTCATTGCCAGTCTCGATACTTCTGCTGGAGATTTTGTTGGAGCTTGCCGCGTAAAAGTTTACTGGGCAGGTAAGCCGGTTTCTTCTGCGTAGA
Organism: Pseudomonadales bacterium; assembly: GCA_963921285.3. Classification (GTDB taxonomy): domain Bacteria; phylum Pseudomonadota; class Gammaproteobacteria; order Pseudomonadales; family Azotimanducaceae; genus UBA9659. The sequence continues at coordinate 294,881 of CAWUFD020000015.1, read as the reverse complement.
TCTGTTTCAGTAAAGCACGCCACTGTACATATTGCTGATCCGCGGTACCGCTCAGTTCGATGGTCCTGCCTTCGATATCGAGGACATAAGGCGCGATCTCTGTGCCGAGGGAATTGCTCAATTCCTTTAGAGAGGCTGCATGGATCTCTGCTTCTTTCTTGCGCTGCAAGCCTGAGCGGATTGCACCGATACCCCCTGTCACAGCACCTGCAGCTGCAGCCTCCGTGGCCCAGCTGTTGCTGTCAGCGCCTGCCGCGATACCGCCGGCGATAAGCAGCGCGCCACCGATCAGGCGATTCCTGGCCTGTCGTTCAATCTCCCGAAGGCGAATTGCTTCATCGTAAGTAGCATGCCGCCATTCGTCATATGAAGGGCGCATCTCCCGGTAGAAACGGGAGTAGTAATCATCAAGTGTGTCGACGAAAAGATATTCCTGTTCCTTGATGCGACTGACCCGCTCCATCATGCTGTCGTTAGAAGCGGGCAGCTGCAGTACAGCGACCTGGCCGCGCCTCTCGGTGATATAACCTTCGAACGCATCCGGCGCCAGGTCGTTGGCATACTTGAGTGAAGCAACCGCTTTGATGTTGATCACTTCATCACTGTTAAGTTTCTGTCGGGCGATCAGCAGGTCATTGGCGATATCGTTATAGAGGTCCTGGAAGGGATCTTCCTTCGGTGACGCGTAGGAATACTTGGATGCGATATCTGCGTAGGTGTTGACGAACCAGGTTTTGCCTGTGGCATCAATCGCCTCAACCTCAACCCTCAGCTGTTCTCCGTCGGACAGCAGTATTGTGCCCCGCAGTTCAACATCGACGGCGTTGGATGAGTCTGGCGTAACCCTGACAGCACCCCAGTTGCCGGTTAACTCCAGCGTATCTTTCAGGTGGTAGGAAATATAGCTGGATTCAGCACGTCTGACGTCCGGAACGATCAGTTCCCGCTCAAGGACTTCTGGGTCGGCAGGGATGTTCGGTTCGAGCGGCAGGATGCCGATGTCGAGAAGTTCGTCAAAGGGTATCGCGGTGCTGGCCTGTATCGCCGGCTTTGAATTAGCCGTCACCACTTCCGTGGTGGTGCATCCAGCCAGGGTGAACATGGCCAGTGACAGCAGGGTTGCGCGAATTGTCCTACTCAAAAAAATCATCGTGTTACGTCCTTCAGCGGTCCGGGTTGGCTATCCGGCCTGTCTTTCCTTTCAGCGGATGCCTTACAGGCTCGCTCTATATCGTTTGTACTCCTCCCAGAGTTTTTCCTTCAGGGCCGGGTCGGTTTCTGCAATGGCCGCCTCGCGCAGCTGCTGGGCAACGATGTCATCACCCTGCGGGTCCGGAATATCCTCCGGAATCGCCTGGGGTACGCTTTCTGCCGCGACAGCTACTTCCTCGGCGCCCTCAGGCATACGGCCCTGCTGGGTCACAATTGGCTCGCCGGGTTCGGTTTCCGAAAAGCCGGGATCTTCACCGTCGGTTTCATTGCTGCCACCGAGGATGGCAACACCCGGAATATTCTCCGCGCCCGTTGGCGGTGGTGTTGAATCAAGTACGCCCTGGCGCGCATCGAGGATTTGTCCTTCGAAGATGGCAATGGACTCGTTCAGTTCTTTATCAAGTTCGCTTTCTCCACCGCTGCCAGGTATGCCGCCACCGCCTACCTCCGGCAGGTCAATTTTGGCGGAAAAAATGGACTGTGTAGCGAGCACAATAGCCACGTTGGCGTCGTTTAAAGAATCTTCAGCCTCTGAGAAAATTTCAGATGGATCGCCAGGTGCGCCGGATTCCTCAAAGATGTCTCGTGCTTCCAGGATGTCCTGGCCTGCGACGAGTACGGCGAGGCGGGCCCGCGACAATGCTTCCTCGGCTGCCTGAAGCTCATCCTGAGAACTTGCGGTTTCAAGCGCACCACCTGCCTGCTGCAATTCAATACCTGCCTGGCGCAGTGCTTCCTGGGCTGCCTGGATCTCAGCGCTCAGTTCGGGAGACATGCTGCCGCCACGTGCCTGGCCAGACTCCGCCATCATGTCATCAGAAGGTGAACCACCAGCGCTCTCGGCGCCGCTGTCGCTTTCGGGGTTCATTTCTCCGCCGGCTTCACTGCTCGATTGGGCGCTCATTTCGCCACCCTCGCTCGCTTCACTCATCTCGCTGCTGTCTGATGAACTGCTGGAGGCGCTGGCTGATTCAGATTCTTCAAACGTGACCGAGTCAGATTCGCTGCTCTGGTCACTGTCCGGCATCAGCGGATCCCATTCGCCACCACCTGGAGCCTGTTGTTCCATCTGGGGCATGCTGGGATCTCCAGACGCACCGCTCGCATCGGCCATCTGCTCTCCGGACTCTGCAACCTGCTGACCGGCCTTCTTGAGCGACTCGGCGGCTTCCTGGCGCTGCTCCTCAGAACTTTGAGAAGGCGAGGAAGGTGATGATGGAGAAGACTCTGCCGTCTGTTGTGGTTGACCCTGTGTCTGCTCGCGACTCTGTTGTTGCTGTTGCTGACTCTGGTCTGATGGCTGACTGGGCGAGCTGGATGGATCGCTCGGCTGACTTGGTTGCGAAGGCGGTGTTGGCGGTGAGCTGCTCGGTGGCGACGAACTTGGCGGCGTCGGCGGTGTTGGCATTGAGCTCGACTGCTGCTGAGATGCACAGGAAGAAATCAGCATCGCCATAGATACAATCGTGATCCAGTTCGTAGAAAGCTTAATAGTCATGGTATTCCTGATGTCAGCCACGAGTGATTGTTACGCAACCAACCTGAAGTTTAACTGAATAGGGAATTCAAAATCCTGAACAACTCGCTATTTGACCCGATACTGCGCAGAAACGTTCAATCGTGCCGCTCGTCGCACCGGGCATAGATAATTTATACGACCGACGGACGATTTTGGTCATTTGTCGGGTCAATAGTAGTAGGGCCTTTTCATAACGTGTACATAGCGTGAACGTAATACACACCAATATGGTGCATAACGATAACCTGCCGTGCGACCTGCTGCCGGGCTGTGGCATTGATCGAGTGTCGCTAGTAGGATTCGACCTGATGATGTTTTTCTGGATATATCTTAGATGAGCTGGCTGCGATCCTGTTTCCTTGTTCTGCTGTTCACCGGCCTGTTGAACGGTTGTACAACGAGCGTCGTGGTAGAAGGTTCCGTGCCGACGCCACTCGTCACGCAGATTCCGGCCAAGATAGGCGTGTTCTACCCGGATGAATTCCGTAACTTCCACTACAAGGAAGTGATCAGGGAATCCGGTACCTACAGTATCAATCTCGGAGCGCAGAACCTGTCGTTCTTTGACAACCTGCTCAACGCGCTGTTTGTTGGTGTAGATGAAGTCGGCGAGCCGCCGCTGACACATGAAGAAGTTGAGCACCTGGATGGCATCCTGATCCCGCGTATCGAAAAGTACGGCTTCCTGACACCATCTATTTCCGGGCTGAAGTTCTATTCTGCGTCTATCGAGTATCGGATTGCGCTGTATGACAAGGCCGGTGCAAAAGTGGGCGAGTGGAACATCATCGGCTATGGCAAGAGCGAAGGCGGTATGTTCTCCGGTGATGACGCCCTCAATGAAGCAACCATGCTTGCGATCAGGGACGGTGGTGCTCGCATCGCGATCGAGCTGATTGATCAGCCAGCAGTACAGAACTGGCTACGGGCCATTCATGAAAATGAACTTAACGAGATGCATGAGGGAACTAACGAGAGTGGGGGAGAGGCCGCCCCGGCGCTTTAGCAGATGAAAGTAGACTGTTTCGAAGTAAAAAAATGTTATCGGGGAACACTCCTGGTGTTCGCCAGCCTGATCTTGTCCGGATGTGTGTCATCGCGAATCGAGCAGGCACGTGTGGCAGAAACCGGTATCCGCAGCGGTGAAGCAATGGTGCTGCTGGGAAGGGCAAGCTACAACGAGAAACAGACGGAAGAGAGTTTTACCGACTGTATCTCTGACTCCCTTGAGGGAGGGGAAAGTCCGATCAGGCTGATCTCCCAGGAGAAATTCATGGATGACCTGTATCCATGGTTTGAACCCCGTACCGCCCCGACATCCGCTGATGAACTGGGCAGGCTGTTTGCGCAGCCAGGCGTGAAACAACAGATTGAGGCGGCAAATGTTCGCTATCTCGCCTGGATTGATGGTGACACCGTAACAATTGACTCAGGCGGATCAATGAGCTGTACGATCAGTTCATTTGGCGGTGGCTGCTTTGGCATGAGCTACTGGGAAGAAGACGCGTCTTACGAAGCATCAATCTGGGATCTGGAGTCCATGACCTCAACCGGGCAGATCAGTGCAGATGCAACCGGTAAGTCGTACCTTGCCGGACTGGTGCTGCCGATTCCTATTCTCGCCCGTCCGGGTAATGCCGCCTGTAAGGGGCTGGCGAATCAGTTAAGGGAATTCATCACCGGCAATTAGTGCCGGTAGGCAAAAGGCCTAAGCAAAAACCTATCGTCCTGCACATCCTGAACCGCTGCAGGTTTGTTCAGCCCAGTCGACATAACCAGATTCCATATTGCCCTTGATTGGCGCGTCCGGGTCGTCAGGAATTAGGGAAGCTTCACTCAGCAGGTGATATTTCTGGTTCAGGATGAGGCCCTCGGTTGGCAAAATCTCGCCGTCAATAATCCGCGGCCTGAACCGGGTGGCGCGCAGGCGGCCCCGCAGTATGCGTACCTGCTCATTGGGGACATTTTTATCGAGGATCTGCACGTGTTGTACCTTGCCCTGGGCTGAGACTGTGTACTGAAGTTCGGCAAAAAGCTCTTCTCCGTTTTTGGCTGCATCCGGTTTGCGTTCCAGGTAGAGCACGTCGTCCCGGCGTGGGTGAAGCCGGGTTGGTGTGCTGAAGAACTGTGTGGCAGCAAGCCGCGTCTCTTCACTGTCCTGCAGCAGGTTCCAGGCCTGCAGGTAATACTGAGACGCCTTCCTGTCGGATGTGATGACGTAGAGATCACCTATGTCGATCAGTGCACGCGCCTGGTCACCGACATCAGAATCCGGGTTTGCGTTAACAATAGCCATGGCGCGTTGCAGGGCGTTCTCCGCATACTTGCGGTTGGTCACCTGCAAAAGCCGAGCACTCGCCATGCCTCGCAGTGGCCCGAGCAGGCGCAGGTCCATGTTGCCGTACTGATCTTCAATGATGGAAATGGCACGCTCATACATATTGACCGAGTCCTTGAACAACAGGTCACGCCGCAGTCGGATTTCCGCTGGTAGTGCCACAGGCATGGTGCTGCCGCGGGTTGCAAAGTAGCTGCCGAGGCGCGTCAGGATAGGCAGCATTTCCGGCGAATCAGGACCGAACTCCTGTTCTGAAATCCTCAGGGTGAAGCGCTGTTCACGATCCGCGGCAATAACGCGGCCGCTCTTCAGGTGATTGGCGGTGATGTAGTTGATGATGGAGATCTGGTCAGGACTGTAGACTCCATTCTGTCGATGCGTGATGTGCTGTGCCCGCCTGAAGGTGTCCTCTGCATCGGTGAGGTTGCCCAGACCGCTCTCGGCCAGCGCTGTTGCCATGATGTGGTTCATCCATTCGGTTGAAAATGGATTGGTGCGCAGTTCAAGGTATGCCGAGGCTGACTCAAGGATGGACAGACCGAGTTCATAGTCACCTGCTGCGGTGAACAGAATGCCGTGATTGGTGAGGATCATGCCGTAGGTGGTTGGGTCGTTCTGCTGCAGCGGTTCCGCACCGTCAACAATGGTCTGCGAAACGTTGATAGCGTCTTCGAACTCGGCGTTGCGGGCATGCACCATCATTCGACCCAGAAGGTTTTCATATTCCTCCGGCATCGCCGGTTCATAGAGGTAGTTGAGCGCGTCCTGGTCACCACTGGCTGCGCTGGCGAGTAGGAAAAGGCAGGATGCGAATGCGGCGCGAATAACTCTCAAAGTGCGTCACCTGTGTACTGACTATTAAATGTCTGGATGATTCTCACGTTGTCGCGTCGCCGGGCCTCACCGTCAATGATCATTGGCCGAAAGTAGACTTTTTTCAGTGAAGCGACAAGTAAGCGTTCGATTTTTATTGGCGCGTTAGACTCGACCACCTCGATATCATCAAGATCGCCGGTTTCGGTTACGGTAAAAGCCAGTTCTACCGACAGGTTTGCGCGCGCCTCCGGGGCCTGCAGAGACAAGGGCAGGATAAAATTCAATTGATCTTCGCCAAATTTCAGGGGGTCCCCCACCAATACCTGTGTTCTCCTATCTTCCAGAGAAGTTTCATGCAGGTCGGACGCCTTGAAGCCATAGTGCTCGCTTTCTCCATCGAGGATGAACCATTGCGGAGGCTGGTAGTCATCCTCGAGTTGTTCAATCGGCGTCATGCGCTGCATCTGGGTACGGCGATAGTAGGGATCGTTGGTCAATCGAAATGCCTGGGTCTGTGCCTGTTGTGCAGGCCTGATCACCCGTTTTGAAGAGATGGGTTGCACTGAAAGTTGTGCATAAAGCGGGTTGATCTCGGCGGCCTTGCGGTAAAAGGCCATCGCATGGTCTTCCTTTCGGGCAAGGATGAGCGAATCGGCGTAGGTCAGGTAAACATCAGCCAGGGTATCTGCGGACACTGACTCTCCGATATGCGCTTCGATAGCGTTTTCCAGTTTGCGTGTGCTGCAGCATAGTCCCTGCAGGCGGCGTGCCTTTTCGTTCAACATTGCCAACTGTAGTTGCTGCTCGGCGGAGAGTTCGAGTTCGACCGCGTCCTTCAGGAGGCGCCGTGCCCGTTGTGGTTGGCCGCTTTTCAGGTACCAGTCAGTCAGCTCCAGGAAGGCAGGCAGTGATGCAGGGTCGTCAACACCGATGTGGCGCTGCTGGGTGAAAAAAACGAACTTCTGCTGCGTGTTCGCTTCGTCAAAATCCTCCTCCGCCAGCGCAATTTCTGTCAGCATCCGCACCGCTTCAAGTTGTGAGGGCGTATAAACGCCCTCATTGCGATGTGTAATGTTCTGCGCTCGATGCAGGAGGTCTCGCGCGGCCTCGAAATCCTCATCTTCCAATCGAAGCTGGGCGAGTGCCATAACAGGGTCATACAGGCTTGAGGCAAAGGGGCCATCGCGGCGCTCGATGTATTCAACCTGATCCTCCAACTCCTTCAGCCGGTCAAGCCAGGCAATATCATCAGGCGTTGCGGCACGCGCTGGTCCACCCAGGACAGAACCCAGGAGAGAGACCAGCAGGAAAACCAGCAGAAAACTGCTCGAGAAGCCTCTGATTGCAGACATCGATTAAGTGCTACTTTTAAAGGTTATTACGATTGTACCCTCAATAAAGATTGGACCATGTTTGCGGCTACATAGTTTCCGATGAGGTTCCAAAATGTAAGCGACGAAAAGACAGGCCCTTTTGAACGCTTTGCGGTTTTTTACGGTCTAAGAATCATGAAATGCCTCGGGTGAGGCTACACGTTCAGCTTTACTTCAGTTTGAAGCGTATAGTGTTAGTGCAGGTGGAATTAGCGATATGAAAGGGGATGCTCCCTGATGAAATTGATGACCAGGATAATGCCGTGGTTCGGCCTGGTAGTGATAGTGGCGCTGCATTCGCAGCCGGTTCACGCGTTGAGCGTTGAGGAAGAAATCAAGCTTGGCCAGGAAGAACATCGAAAGATCATTGGCAAGTTTGGCGTCTATCGCAACCAGGAACTGCAGGCTTACATCGACAAGGTGGGGCAGCGGGTGGCTGCTGAGGCGACCAGGCCTGAAATCGATTACACGTTTACGGTCCTCAACGATGACATGATCAACGCGTTTGCGTTGCCCGGCGGTTTTATTTACGTCACCCGGGGCATGCTGACGCATATGAATTCTGAGTCCGAACTTGCAGCCGTGCTCGGGCACGAGATTGCGCACGTGACTGAGAAACATGCGCTGCGACGCGAGTCCCGCAACAAGGGCATCAACTTTGTGAACGCGATTCTCGCTGGTGTTTCAGGGCAGCCCGGCTTGTATGAGCTTGGCAATATGTTCGGCGGCGTGCTGTTGTCCGGCTACAGCCGCGAGTTTGAACTTGAAGCAGATGAAGTCGGTGCCCGGTTCATGGCAAAAGCGGGTTATTCACCGCTCGCCATGCTGGACACGATTGAAATCCTGAAAGCCAAGGACCGCATCGAGATTGCCCAGGCGCGCCTCGAGGGCCGTGAACCGCGTGTATATCACGGGTTCCTGTCCACCCACCCGGATCACGACACACGCTACAAGGAAGCCATTCGCGCATCGGAAGACCTGGTGCGCGATTATGATGAATACATCAAGACCGACGAGTTCCTGCAGAAGCTTAACGGACTCTCGTACGGTTCGGCACGGCAGGTTGGTGTTGTGCGCAAAAACGTCTTTTTCCATCCCAAGCTCGGGATAAAATTCAGCTTCCCGAGGGACTGGCGGTTTGCTGCTGGCGCGCAGGGTGTGCAGGTGACGTCTATCACCGGAGATGCCACCTTCTCTATTACAACGGCAAGGTTAAAGAAAGGCATGACGCCGAAAGACTTCGCCGAACTTGGCGTCGGTCTGAAGGTGCGAGAGGGCAGGGACATTACCATTGCCGGTATGCCGACGTTCCTCGGTATTGCTGACAAGGCTGACTCACCCTATGGCCCAAGGCCAATACGTTTTGCCGTGGTATTCGATGAGCGTCGCCGAATCGGTTACGTGTTGCGCGGTGCGGGTAAACATGACCTGCGCAAAATCTCCAACGACAAGGAGTTTATCTCGACGATTTTCAGTTTTGATCGCATGACGCGCGAGGATTTCCAGGAGGCCAAGGTGCCGAAACTGCAGGTGGTTCGCGCAGAGGAAGATACCACCATGGAACAGCTGGCGAGTGAGTCGCCGATCACGAACTATGCACTCGATAAGCTGCGGGTGATGAATGGGTTGTATCCGAGTGGGCAGCCTGAGCCTGGGCAGTTGATCAAGATCGTAAACTAGGGTTTCGCGGGGTTCAGATCTCTCCGCTCCAAGGCTTCGCCTTTCCGGTCGAGATGACCAAGATTAGTGGCGTCATCTCGACCGAAGGGGCGAAGCCCCGCAGCGGAGAGATCTCAACAGTTATTCTTAGAGGCAGCGCTGCCTCACGGTGACCCCTCCGGGATCACAAGGCGATTTTCCTGCGGAAAACGCCTGGTTCGGCGGTAACGGTATGTGGTGGTGCCAACAAGCGAGTTTCTGCTATGCAGAAACCGCTTGCATCAATGCCTCATGTGAGGCGATCTGGACTTCACTCTCTATGCCCTGAATCCTGCCTCTCGCGATCAGGTAGTTCATCCCGGTTTCTTCCCGGTACTCTGCAATCTTGTCTTTCACGTAGCTGGCATCGCCAACAATAGCCCAGTCATCCAGCGGCGTTTCTGCCTCGCGCATTCTGCCCACCGCCTCTTTTTCCAGTGAATCGCGAACCTCATTTAAGACCGACTTGTTATCAGACACAAACACGGTGCGCATGATCGGTGCGAGGTCTACCGGCGCGTGACCGGCCTCCGCCACATGCTGCTTGTGTTGGTCATAGTTGCTCTTCAGGCCCTCGATCCCTTCAACCGGTGAAGCAATGTATGGCAGGCCAAGCGAGCCAGCCTGTTTGATTGCGAGCGGGCCGAAAGCGGCAACCCAAAGCGGCGGATGTGGTTGCTGTACAGGCAGGGGTGCCAACGTAATCGGCCGCCCGTCATGATGGTCGATGGGCTCACCCTGCCAGGCTGCAATCATCTGGTCGAGGTTGGCTTTGAAGCGCTTGCGTTTTTCTTTGATCGGCACATCAAACGTCTTAAACATCGCATCCTGGAACCCCCGGCCGATGCCGAGGATCACGCGACCGCCGGATAGCCTGTCGAGAACAGCAACTTCTTCTGCTGCCAGGATTGGATTGCGAATCGGCAACAGGTACGAGGTAGAGCCGAGTCGTAGCGTGGTGGTGCGTGATGCTATTGCAGCCAGCAGCATCAACGGTGATGGTATTGCGGTGGGTCCGGTGAAATGGTTCTCCGGCAGCCAGAAGGAATCAAACCCCATCTTTTCTGCTATTTCACCCTGCTCAGCCAGATCATGTGCCAGGCCGGCCGTACCAAACTTCCAGGCGGTTACGGCTACCTGGATGTTGTTGTCAGTCGTACTCATAGGATCGAAACGGGTCTCTTTGCGCCGTCTGTGGCAGAATCGCGGATTGTTTTTTTGATGAAGAGGGACGAGCGTGAATCCTAACACACCTGTTGTAATCGGCGTCGGGCAAGTACTGCAGCGAGTCAGCGACCCACTTGAAGGTGAAGAGCCGGTTGACTTGATGGTCAGCGCTGCACTCAAAGCAGCCGCAGATGCGGGGAACGCAGACCTGCTTGCCGGTGTCGATTCGGTGAGGGTAATTCGGGGTGCCTGGCGTTATAAACATCCCGCCGGTTACGTGGCGGAGACGATTGGTGCACCGCAAGCCGAAACAGTCGGCACCTGCTTTGGTGGCAACATGGTGCAGTCCACCATCAATGAATCAGCCAAAAATATCCTGTCGGGAGATAACTCCCTGATACTGATCACCGGCGCGGAGAATGGTAACAGCCAGGCTAAGGCGCGAAAAAACGATCTGACCCTGCCGCTCAAGGAAACCAGCGGCAGTTACAGCCGCATGATTGGCGTTGAAGAGAAGATGAGCAACGAGGCGGAAGCGGCAAGGGGCATCCAGGCGCCTATCCAGATGTACCCGATATTCGAAAACGCCATCCGCCACGAACGCGGTGAGGGTATCGAGGAGCACCAGGAGCGTGTCTCTGAGCTCTGGTCCCGATTTAATGATGTCGCGCTTGATAACCCGAATGCGTGGATTCAAGAAGACCTGTCTGCTGAGGCGATTCGAACCGCGGGGCCAACCAACAGGATGGTCAGCTTTCCCTATCCGAAACTGATGAACTCGAACAACGCGGTCGACATGTCAGCGGCGCTGCTGCTTTGCAGTGTTGCGCGTGTCAGGGAACTTGGCATCGATGAATCCAAGTGGGTCTATCTCTGGGCGGGTACCGATGCGCACGACACCTACTACGTTTCCGAAAGGGACAACCTTTACAGTTCTCCTGCAATCAGGATTGCAGGGAAGCGGGTACTTTCCATGACCGGGCTTGGCGTCGATGACCTCGATTACGTTGATGTCTACAGCTGTTTCCCATCGGCCGTGCAGGTTGCTGCGAAGGAGCTGGGGCTTGACGATTCACGCCCGCTGACCGTGACGGGCGGGCTGACTTTTGGCGGCGGACCGCTCAACAACTACGTCATGCATAGCGTCGCGACCATGATCGACACGCTGCGCGAGCATCCCGGCACCAAAGGCATGATTACCGCAAATGGCGGATTCCTGACCAAACACGCCTTTGGCATCTACTCAACGCAGCCACCGGCAACCGATTTCCAGCATCAAAATGTGCAGGCGGAAGTAGACCAGGAACCTACCCGCGAGTACCTGGTGGACTTCGAGGGTGAGGTGGTTATCGAGTCTTACACGGTCATGTACGGACCCGAGGGGCCAATGCAGGGGCATGCCGCATGTCTTACGGCGGATGGCAAGCGCACCTGGGCCAACACGTCGGATAAGGACATGATGCAGGCAATGACCGAATCTGAATTTTGTGGCAGGCGCGCTGTCATCAACGAGGGGGAGTTCACGCTGTCATGAACCCGTTTCTGAGCAAAATGGGCTACAGCGAAACGGATCGCGTGCTGATCACACATATTGATGACATGGGATTCTGTCACGCGGCAAACGTTGCCAGCCACCAGTGCCTTGCGAGTGGTGCCGCATCATGTGCATCGATCATCGTTAATGCACCCTGGTTCATGGAGGCGGTAAAGATATGTGATGAGCATCCCGAACATGATGTGGGCGTCCACCTGACGTTGACGGCTGAGTACCCGAGTTTCCGGTGGCCCGCACTGTCCAGCCGCGACCCGGCGACAGGATTACTCGACAGTGAGGGTTACCTCTGGCACACGCGTGAAGATGCGGTGAGGCATGTAACGGCCGAGGCGGCAGCAGCGGAGATGCGGGCGCAGATCGATACGGCGCTGGCCGCGGGCATCAAGCCAACCCATATCGATACCCACATGGGCTCGGTGGTGCACCCGAAGTTCCTCAGAAGCTATCTTGACCTCGCCCGTGAGTACGGTGTTGTGGCGTTTCTGCCGAACATCACGAGAGACCGCCTGGTGCAGTTGAACCAGGGTGATATGGTCGATGAATACCTGGACGTACTGGCGGAAATAGACGCAGGGGATATCCCGACGCTCGACGAGATCATCATCGATACGCTTCGCCCACTGGACGACAAGCGAGATTTTTATCGAGAGCTGATCAGCTCAATACAACCGGGTCTGACTCACCTGCTGTTTCACCCGGCGGTGGACGGTGATGAGCTTACCGCAATTGCTGACACGCATGTGAGTCGTCATGCCGACTATGTGGTCTTCAGTGATCCTGAAACGCTTCAGTTCATCGAGGACGAGGGTATCCACCTGATTGGTTACCGAGAGCTCCAGCAACAGCTTGCTGCCTGACCCGGGCTAACGGGGTGTATCCCCTGCCAGACTTACCCTCAACATGCGCCGCGTGTGGCCGTGATAGTCGTTCAGCGGGTAGTGCTGGCAGGCGCGATTGTCCCAGAAGGCAACGCTGCCCGGTGCCCAGGTAAAACGACAGGTAAATTCCTCGTGCACCTGGTGCTGGAAAAGGTACTCGAGCAGCCCACGACTCTCTTCCACGCTCATGCCTTCAAAGTGGGTGGTGTGCGCACGGTTCACGTAAAGCAGCTTGCGACCGGTAACGGGGTGTGTGCGTACAACCGGATGGCTCGCTGTGAGGCCTTTCTTGAAGCTTGTCTGCCTGTCGGTGCGAGTAGCCGCGATCTCCGCTTTGTCGGCATCGTTTACCGCATTGAGCCCCGACAGCATTTCCTGCATACCGGGTGACAGGGTTTCCCAGGCGAGATACATATTGCTGAACAGGGTATCGCCGCCGGTTGCAGGCAGTTCCACCGCGTACAGCAGCGCACCCATGGCTGGTTTGTCGAGATACGCTGTGTCCGAGTGCCAGACACCGCCGAAGTTCTGCTTTTCTTCAGGCAGCTTCTTTACTTCGACGACTTCGGGGAAGTTTTCGATGCCATCAACAAATGGATACGGCGTGGGCTCACCAAAAAGGCAGGCAGCCGTACGAAGGGAAGCTGCATCAAGTTGCTGGTTCCGAAAGAACAGCACCAGGTGGCTGGCGAGCAGCGCCTTTATCTCTGCAATACCGTCGCCGGGTAGTGTCCTCAGGTCGACGCCTTCTACCACGGCGCCAATGTTGGGTGATAAGGGGGTTACTTGATATTGCGTTGATGTTTCGCTCATTATCGCTGGCTTTGGTCAGCCGGAGATTCCTATCCCAGCTCGCAGTATAACGGAGTACCTGCGAACACCGTCATCAATTACCGCAGGTGTTGAAGAGTTGCGTGGCATGTTTGCAACCCTTGATGACCTTGCAGCAGGCGAGGTCCGTAACCCGCACCCGGAGATGCCGGTGCCGGAAGCGGTTAAGCAGTCAGCAAAGCCGGCTGCCGTGTTGATTGGTATTGTCCCTCGCGCAGAGCCGACGGTGCTGGTCACCCGCAGGCCCGGGCATATTCGTTTCGGCGGCCATATCTGTTTCCCGGGTGGCAAGATGGATGCGGACGACAGGGATGAAGTCAGCACAGCGCTGCGAGAAGCAGAAGAGGAGATTGGCCTGGCGCCGACTGGTGTCGAGGTGCTTGGAACGCTTGGGCATTACTTCACCCAGAGTGGCTACCGCATTCGACCGGTTGTCGGGTTGATCTCCGATACCTCAGGGATCAAAGCAAACCCGTCCGAAGTCGAGGAGATCATCGAGATATCACTCGCGCGCATGTTCTATCGTGATGCGTACCAGCTCGCTTGGCGTAGCGCAGACAGGGGGCACCTGAGTTACCACGAGGGTACAACCAGGATTGCCGGTCCTACGGTGTCGATGATGATTGGCTTGTTTGAGCGCCTTCACCAGGCACATCAAAAAGATTAGTTGTGTGCGCAGTTGTTCCTGCGGCAGACGCGGTAGTTCTGGATGTGGGCAAGTGCGAGTGTAATCCCGCCCACTGACGTCACAATTCGCTCGCCAGTCATACCGAGCAGGTCGTGTCCCCAGATTGCACAGAAGGTCAGGATTGCGAGGCCACTGACACCCAGCACGATGGTAGTGATGTTCTTGTGCTCACGGCATCCGATTGATAGGGCGACCACAGATACCGGCAGGATGAAGGCCAGCATCATGCCATGGAATACATGTTCTGAGAGCAGCACGATGTTAACCACCGGCAGTAACGTCAGTAACACCGGTAGCGCAAGGCAATGCAGCAGGCAGATTGCGGACAGCACAACTGCCGTCTTGTCCAGCAGGCTGCGTGTTTCGGTTGTATCGCTGGAGATGCTCACTTTTGTCCGTTGGTGGATTCCATCACGGGCCGTTTTATATCACAGTTGGGGGCGAGAGTCAGACGATCTGGGGCACAAACATGCACAAAGGTTCAATCAAGGGGTTGCATCATGCGGCTTACCGCTGCCGGGATACTGAGGAGACCAGGGCCTTCTACGAAGATTTCCTCGGTCTGCCTTTTGTGGATGCACTTTTGATCAGTGAGACTAAAACCGGTCGCAAGACACGTGTCCTGCACAGTTTTTTCCAGATGGCTGACGGCGCATGTATTGCCTTTTTTGAGGCACCTGACATGCCGTTTGAATTCAAGTCCCAGCATGACTTTGACCTGCACCTGGCGTTGCTGGTTGACGATGAGAAGTTCGACGCCATCCGAGCCAGGGCTGAATCCGAGGGTGTGAAATATCGAGGCCCGTCGGATCATCGTTTTATCGAATCCATCTATTTTGATGACCCAAACGGTTACGTCATCGAGCTCACCCGTCCCACCGGCAATAAGGCCGGTGATGGCAGATCGCCAGCTGAAATACTGGCCGAATGGCGCGCCGGATAACCGTGAGATCGGGCTTCACCTACCGCTTGGGGTGAAGATGAAGATTGACTGTTGTTTTCTAATTTTCACCTTAACTATAATGTGCGCTCTGTGCTGATCCTGAGATGGAGATGTCAAGCGAGCCGATATTTACCAGGTTGTTTGGTAGGTCTCCTATTGAGCCGCTACAACAGCACATGATCACATGCGAGCGCTCTGTCGAGTCGCTGGCAACCTTCTTCGAAGCCGTACTTGAAAATGACTGGGACGCCGCTGCCAGTGCTGCTGCCCGTATTTCTGCGGAAGAAAAAGAAGCTGACAATATTAAGAGAGAAATCAGGCTGCACCTGCCTCGGAGCCTGTTCCTGCCTGTGGCGCGAACCGATCTCCTTGAACTGCTGCATAGCCAGGACAAGATCGCCAATCGCTCCGAGGACGTGGCTGGTCTCGTGATCGGCCGCAAGATGACCTTCCCTGCAACCATCGCGGGTGAGATGTCGAACTTCGTTGCAGCAAGTGTGAGTGCTGTGCAGCTGGCACGCTCCGCCATGGATGAACTCAATGACCTGGTGGTATCGGGTTTCAGCGGTCAGGAAATTGAGGTTGTTGAGAAGATTCTTGTGGACCTGCAGGCGGCGGAGAGCCACTCGGATGAAGTCCAGGTGACCCTGCGCCAGGCGCTACTCGAGCAGGAGGCAACGTTGAATCCTGTTGACGTGTTCTTCATGTACAAAATCATTGATCTGGTTGGTGACATCGCCGACTACGCCCAGTCCGTGGGCAACCGCATGATGTATCTAATTGCGAGATAAGGAATTCTAGATGGGTGTCATTGAAGATTACGGCAGTACGCTTCTGCTGCTGACGCTGGCTTTTGGCTTCTTCATGGCCTGGGGTGTGGGTGCAAACGATGTTGCCAATGCGATGGGCACATCAGTCGGCTCCAAGGCGATCACCATCAAGCAGGCGATCATCATCGCCATGGTGTTTGAGTTTGCGGGTGCCTATCTCGCCGGGGGTGAAGTTACCTCAACCATTCGAAAGGGCATCATCGACCCTGAGCTGCTTTCCGACACGCCAGAACTGCTGGTGTACGGCATGATGTCGGCGCTGCTGGCTGCAGGTATCTGGCTGCTGGTGGCAACGACTTTTGGCTGGCCTGTATCAACTACTCACAGCATCATCGGTGCGATTGTGGGCTTTGCCTCAGTTGGCATATCAGTTGATGCGGTCAACTGGGGGCAGGTTGCTGAGATCGCCTCGAGCTGGGTGGTTTCACCGGTTATGGCAGGCTCTCTTTCTTTCCTGCTGTACATGAGCGTTCGCAGGTTTGTCTTCAACCAGCCTGACCCATTCGTCGCGGCAAAACGCGCGGTACCGGTGTATATATTCCTGGTGGGTTACGTGATCTCCATGGTCACCATGGTGAAAGGTCTTAAACACGTGGGCCTCGATATCTCCTTCCAGCAGGCAATGATCTACTCCGTCGGAGTTGCCGGTGGCGTTGCAGGCATCGGCGTTATTGCGCTGTCACGGGTTAAGCGCGTGGTTGAATCAGAATCAACCGACATCATCAACATCGAACGGCTGTTTGGCATCCTGATGATCTTCACAGCATGTTCCATGGCGTTTGCGCATGGTTCCAATGATGTGGCCAATGCGATTGGTCCGCTTGCGGCGGTTAACTCGATTATCGAATCCGGTGGTGATGTTGCGCAGCAGGCGGCGATGCCAAACTGGATCCTGCTACTGGGTGCGGGTGGTATTGTTGCCGGTCTCGCCCTTTACGGTTACCGGGTCATCCGCACCATCGGGACGCACATTACGGAACTGACGCCTTCGAGTGGATTTGCCGCGGAACTCGCTGCGGCAACCACCGTGGTGATTGCTTCGGGCTACAGCCTGCCGGTTTCTACCACCCATACGCTGGTTGGCGGTGTACTCGGCGTTGGCCTCGCTCGAGGATTGGCAGCGTTGAACCTCCGGGTTGTCGGCACGATCTTTGTGTCCTGGCTGGTCACGCTGCCGGCTGGTGCGATCCTCGCAATAATTTTCTTCTTTACCTTTAAAGCTATCTTCGGCGTTAGTTAACAGTACCGAGGCGATCGTCGGGCATCGCCACAGTCGAGCAGCGATGCCATTGGCTAGCTAAGCAGCTTCAACGTCAACAGGAATACCGGTCATAAACGACTGGTTGCTGATCTTCTCAAAACTTCCAGGGCCCGAGGGCAGCAGGTTGTTGGCGTTGGTGCCAGGGTGTTGTTTTGCAACCGAGAGTCCGGATTGCTGGTGTCCCCAGCCGTGCGTAATCGCAACGGTACCCCTTGTCAGGGATTCATCCAGTACGACCTCCGTAGTGATCTCGCCAAAGTTGTTTGAGACACGAACCTCTGAGCCGTCTCCAAGGTTGCGCGCCCGCGCATCTTCCGGATGCATGTATACCGGATTACTTAACTGCGTTGGTCGTTTCAGTGACTGAACGTTGTGGAACCAGCTGTTCAGCATGTAGTTGGTACGCCGGCTGATCATCTTCAACTGATCTGCAGGCTCAGCCAGCAGTTCATCATAGATGTCATGGCAGGTCTGGATCGCTTCGTCAAAGACATCGGGACAACAGTCGATCCTGCCTGTTTCTGTCTGCACGCTGTTCGAGAAGAAGGAACCACTGGTGAGCGGGTTCAACACAACCGTCGAGTTGTCGGCTGATGCAACTTCATCAATGCTGAGATTACTCTGCGTCAGCATGTGATTGATCCGGTTGAACAGCCCGTTTTCACGCAGCAGGCGCTCGTAGGTTTCCTGGCTTTCGTCGAGGTCTTCGACGTCAGCATCGAGGCCCTGCGCCGCTTCAATTTTCCTCAGTATCCACCACTCGGGTCGTCGTTCCTCGCGCGGGGGTACAACGAAACTGGTGTACTGGATAAACGGCTGGCGTTGCAGGCCAAGGCCGGCGAGGTTGATGTCGGGACGTTCATACATGTCGGTGGCCGGTAGCACAAAGTCAGCATAGTGCGATGTGGCGCTGGGATAGATGTCGATAACTACCATGAACTCCAGCTTCTCGAATGCTTTAGCGAGCTTTTCGCCTGATCCCATCGACAGCAGTGGATTGCCGGAGATGACCACAAGACCCCTGATCGGGTTCTCTTCAGCGAGGATCATGTCGCCCAATAGCGCGCCCGGTAGTGAACCTCTCACCCTGCGGATTTCCCCGTAAGGGCTGTCCTCATAAGTTACCGGGCCCTGGCGGCGGCCTGCCTTGGCGGCAGGGTAGAAACCGACGGAGTGAATATTGCCACCTGGCTTGTCGAGGTTACCGGTCACAAGGGACAGCATGTAGAGCAGCCAGTAGGCGAGTGAGCCCTGGCGGCCCATGTTCACACCGGTAGACATATAAACCGACCCGCGTTCTGCAGCGACGAAGTCGTTGGTCAGCGATTCTATCTCATCGGCGCTGAGCCCCGTGACTTCTGCTGCTTTAACAGGCGAGTACGCTTCAACAAATGTCTTTAAGGCTTCAACGTTATCGGCGTGTTCAACGAGTATGTCCTCGTTATGGAGGTTGCTGGCAAAAATGTGGTGCAGCATCGCGGCCAGGAGGTAAACGTCGGTATCGGGTTTGATCGGCACATGACTGCCGATCCCCTAACAGATTCGTTTTCGCGCGGGTCAACAAAGCGGATATCGGCGCCTCTCTTTCTTGCATTGCGAAGCACTTCCATTGGGTCTGCAATCGACAGGAAGCTCATGTGCGATACCCGCGGGTTTGAACCAAAGATCAAAAGGAAGTCGGTGTTGTCGATATCGGGTACGGGGTGCACAGTAGATGAACCAAACACCGCTTCACCGGCGGCAAACTTGTTCATGCAGTCCTGCGTCCCGGAAGAAAAGTTTCGCCTGATGCCGTTGTTGAGAAGGAAGGAGCCGATGGCTGGACCCGCCAGGGTGTTAAAGGCAAGTGGATTGCCTGTATAGGAGGCGACGGCATCAGGGCCGTACTTCTCCTTCAGTTCGGCGATACGTGCGGCTACCCCGGCCGCGGCGTCATCCCAGCTCACCCGTTGCAGTTGGCCTGCGGCGTCACGTTGCTGCGGGTAGTTCAAACGGTCCTGGTCGTGATGAATATCGAAGGTCGCAAGACCTTTGTGGCAGGCGAACCCCTTGGTCACAGGATGATCCGCATCGGGCTTCAGAGACTTTAGCTCGCCGTTTTCGACTTCCGCTACCAGGCCACAGGATGGTTCGCAGGCGCGGCAGAAGGTCTTTTGTAGTGCCATCAGGTCAATGCTCCTTTTCTGAAGCCCCTGACGTTAAAGCGTCCGTCCTGAGGCGTCAAATTGATATACTCGAACGCTGTTTTTATAGAAGGGAAATCACGTGGCAGGTAGAACAGTTATAGTCACGGGTGCAGCAGGTGCCCTGGGTCGCGCTGTGTTCGAACACTTCGAAGCCGCCGGCGATAAATTGATTGCGCTGGATGTTAACGATGAGTTGCTGGCAGAGGCCTTTGACGGCCGGGGTGACCACGAATACCTTGCCGTGGATCTGACCGATCGAGCGTCCTGTGCAGGTGTCCTGGCCGATGTCGTGGCAGATGGTGTCGACGTGCTGTGCAACATCGCTGGTGGGTTCATGATGGGGGAAGCTGTGCATGAGACAAGCGATGCTACCTGGGATTTCCTGTTCAACCTGAACACCCGCTCCATCGTTAATACCGCAGCGGTTGTGGTGCCTGCCATGCTGGCCGGCGGACAGGGCAAGATCGTAAATGTTGCTGCCCGTGCCGCGACCGCAGGTGTTGCGACCATGGGGCCATACACCGCGTCCAAGGCGGCGGTGATGCGCCTGACTGAGAGCATGGCGTTGGAGCTCCGGGAAAAGAACATCAATGTGAACTGCATCATGCCGGGCACGATCGACACACCGCGTAATCGTACCGATATGCCGGATGCGGATCATTCGACATGGGTGCCACCCGCGCAGCTTGCCGCCGTGGTCGGCTTCCTTGCGTCCGACGCAGCAATTGCCGTGCATGGCGCAGCAATACCTGTTGATGGTCTGAGCTAGGAGGGATCGTGTCAGAGCATATTCTCTATGATGTCAGCGATGGCATCGCCACTATTACCATCAATCGTCCTGAGAAGAAGAACGCCATGGGGTTTGCCATGCTGGGCGATTTCATTTCGACGTTCCGGCAAGCAGGAGAGGACGACAGCGCAAAGGTAGTGGTGCTGCAAGGCACGGACGGTGCGTTTTGCGCAGGTACCGATCTTGCAGATCTTGCCAGTGTGCCCGGGGAACAACGTGGCCTGCGCGGGTCTGCTGAGGAGCGCGGCCGCTGGTGGCCAATTGTTGAATGCCCGAAACCTGTGGTCGGTATTATTGATGGCCCGGCGGTTGGCATGGGCGCAGAGTTTGCGACGCAGTGTGATGTTCGCGTCGCTTCCACGCGAGCGAAGTTTGCATGGAACTTCGCGCATCGAGGTCTGGTGCCCGATACCGGCGCAGGCAGCTGGCTTCTGCCGCGGTTGATCGGCACGTCCCAGGCGTTGTGGTTACTCTACTCGGGTGAGTTCATCTCCGCGCGTGAAGCACATGAGCTGAAGTTCGTCTCAGGTGTGTTTGAGCCTGAAGATGTGCATGAGCGAGGCTACGAGCTTGCCAAGGCGATGACCGCGGGCTCACCATTTTCTCATCAGCGCATCAAGTCGCTGGTGTACGAAGGCCTGGGCAATGATGTGGGTGAACACATGGCGATGCACACTAAAGCGCTCGCCGAGTGTTTCAAGTCACAAGATCATAAAGAAGGCGTCGCATCCTTTCTTGAGCGACGTGCCCCGAACTTCACCGGTAAGTAATAACCAAGAGGAAAGCGCCCATGTCCCAGGTCAAACCCTGGAAACGAATCGATTCCCGCCAGCTGGCCGACTGCCGGGTGTTCACGGTGAGTGAATCGATCTCTGTTTGTCCGCGTACCAACAACGAACACAGCTTTTACTTCATCGACTCCGCTGACTGGGTCAACATCGTACCGATCACCACGTCAGGTGAAGTGGTATTTATTCGCCAGTTTCGCCACGGCAGTGAAAAGATCACGCTGGAGATTCCAGGCGGTATGGTTGACCCCGGCGAAGACCCCGGAATCGCGGCGGTGCGGGAATGCCTGGAAGAGACCGGTTTTGAAGCGGGGCGGGCGGAGTCCCTCGGCGTGCTGAATCCGAATCCCGCAATCTTTCCGAATCGCTTGCACACCTATGTGGCGCGTGACTGCCGCCTGGTTGCTGAAATTGCCAACACTTCGACAGAACACACAGAAGTGACGCTGTCCCCCTGGATGAACTGCCGGCGCTCCTGACCGCGGGCGAAATTGATCATGCCCTCGTCGCCGCCACCTTGTGGAGATTGCTCTACACGCTCAAGTAGCGGGCGCTACTCAGGTTTCTGACACGAGCGCGGGTGGTATATCCACGCCGGCCAGTCGCGTACAGACCGGCAGGGCGCGTTCGGTCAGTCGGTGGCGTTTCATAAAGTTTTCCCGCGCTTCTGGCGCAGGGTTCCTGGATGCCTCCCAGACCGACAGGTCCTTGTACCAGGTGATCAGGAGCATTCTTGATTTATCGCTGACCCCTTTGAAAAGACCTTGCACCTCGGTATCAAATCCGCCTTCGAACAGGGTCCATGCTTCGTTTGAAAGATCTACGATTTCATCAATATCGGTCGGGTTGACCCAGAACCAGCGGAACACATAGATACCAGGCGTAGATCTCGGTGTGTGCACCACAGGCCTGACGGTGGGTGTGAGCTGGATATGAGATGTCTGCCTGATACCGTCCGGCAGGGTTGGCAGGGTATCGCTGCCGTTTTCACTGTATGTAACGAGGTAAATCTCGTTGCTGGAAAGGCCAAACAGCGCAGGGAAGGTCCCAAATACACCACCCGTATCCTGAGAGAGATCGGCACACCATTTGACCAGTTCGACCGAGCCGGGGTTGTTTGTGTCTTGTAGGCTGAAAACGTCGTAAATCATTTCTGGGACCAAATGCTGCTTGATTTATCAGCCTAGCAAAGGGTCCCAAGGAATGAAAAGCGATGCGGACTTACATGTGGCGGGAAGGCAGCTTCAGTTCACCGTCGATGTCGCGTGTTTCCACGGCGCCCGAACCTTTGGCACCAAGGCTGAAAGCACCAGCGACATGTCGAACGCGGACACGACCGGAGCCATCCGCATCGATACCGACCATGCCTTCGACATCTTCAACCTCGATATCACCGGAACCGTCTGAACCAATCATCACGTCCTTGCCAACACCAGCGATAGTGATGTCGCCACTGCTGTCCTGTTCAACGTGGACAGAACCAGACACACGCCTGATATCGATGTTGCCTGAACTATCACCCGGCACCACCACATCCCCGGTCACGTTGCTGACTTCGATATTGCCGGAGCTGTCGGATATCCGTACAGAGCCCTCGATCAGGCGCAGGTCGATTTCCCCGGACGAATCCTTGATCACCACGCTGGTCTGGTTGTCCGAGACCCGAATATCGCCTGAGCTGTCGCCAATAGACGTGACAGCAACGCCTTCGACGTTCATATCACCAGAGGAGTCTTCAAGGGTGACCGGCATGTCCTGGGGGAGGCGGACCTCGATATCGATGGTGGCGTAGCGCGGATCAAAGTCCCGCTGATGGTATGGAATGACCGCTTCAAGCTTGAATCGCCCATCGATCTCCCTGACATCGACATCCATCATGTCGAGATGCACCTCGGTGTCTGTACAGAATTTTCCCCAGAAGGTGATGTTGTCGGCAGGGGTACTGCTGACCTCAAGGTAGCCAGCCAGTGCCTGCACATTGACCGCCTCGTAGGCGGCAGGGTCGAATTCGAGTTCAACTGTCCTGGTAACCCGGCAGTCATCAGCAAAAGCGGGTAGTGCGATCAAGGTGCACAGGAGCAGGGGAATGTATTTCATGGGGAAGGCGCCTTACTTGTGTATGCGGGTAAGACGCCCGGTGCAGCAAAAGGGTTTAGATCAGGCCTGCGTTGACAGCGTGTATTGCTGAAGCTTGTTCACGCGAATCATCATCTGGATCTCACGTACGTAGTCCTCACCGCGGGCTGAGTACTTGGTCAGACCCTCGGCCAGGGTCTGGCCGCACAGCTGCAGATTGTCGGTGCGTGATTCAGCCCGGAGCGCACGCAGTGTTGCGTAGGCTGGATTCGTGTTGATGGTATGGATATATGACCTGACGCTGGCAAGAACGTTATCGTAACGTGCTACTTCGTGTGTCAGACCTGCATCACGGGCCCTGGGCTTAAGTCCGCAGCCCTCAGTAAAGCACCATACGCCGAACATGTTGTTTGCCTTGCGGGCAAACCTTGAGGTCCCCCAACCTGTCTCGTTCGCGGATTGTGCAAGGACCAGTGATGCAGGTACGACATCAACTCGGGTTAAAAGGATTGCCAGCTTCTCCGCGTTGGATTCTGTAGCGCCGACACGATAGCGGCGAGCCATGCGATCAAGCACTTCGTCCTGTGCTGCATCGAGGTAGTACCCGTCCAGCAGCTGATGACGCATGTGGAGGAGGGCCGCACGGTCGTCGCGAATCTGCTCATTGGCTTCGCGGATGTAAGGCAGCATGAAGTTGAAGAATTCCTGCTTTTTCGTGCGGACGTCTGAATACGCTGCAAAATCAGGGATATCAGAGACGTGTGCCGTCTCTGCCAGGGTCTCGACCGGTGTGACGGGGGTGATAACCGGCGCTGGTTGAGGACTGGGCAGGACCTGCGTGTCTGCGACTGATACTGCACTTTCCTGGTTCGGCAGAAAGCTGGCGGCCAGGCTGAGCAGCAGTGCGGAGAGCATAATTTTGTCTGTGATTGTTCTCATGGCTTCAGTTTGTGGTGCGGTGCACAAAATGGAGTAAATTCCATTCTATTCATTATTCCTCCATTTTCAACGAAAAAATTCCATATTTATTGCATTTAGACGCTCTGAGAACGTTTTCAGGCGGGTTTTTGTTCCCTGCGGTATCTGAACACCTGCACGGACGGCTGCTTAAAATACAAAGCCTTAGGTGCAGGAATTGACGTTATTGGCCAGCAGAGCGCGGTAAATATCGGAAATCAGCCTGCGATGGCTGAGATGGAGATACTGAAGACTTGCGGGAGTGTGTCGTTGGGGTTCTAGAGTGGTCTGAGCCGCACCCAGCCGCTTTCTACATCGGTGCGGCCATCGTCGTAGCCGGGTTCTCCGGGCATGAGCACGATACCGGTTTCCCGGTGGACTCGAACCACCTCATCTTCCGTATTGACGGAGACGGATTCGATCACTTCATCGGCACTTTTAAACTGTGCGAGGTTTTTGATCATCCTCAGCGTTGGGCTGATCATGGCCATCTCCTCTGACTCCACCCGGCGTAATATCTCCTCAGGGGAGAGCCATGCCGTGTTGACCAGTTCGCCGTCGTCGTGCATCGGGACCTGGTTTTTCGGCATACGGGCGATAAAAAAGCGCGCGTCAAATCGGCGTGGCGAGCCGAGCGGCGTGATCCAGCGCGCGATGTAGTGCATCAGGCCCACATCGGCCAGCAGGCCCTCCGATTCGAGGATCGTCTTAAATTCAATTTCACGGTTGTTGAGCTGATCCCGGTAGGTGCCGAACCGCGCTTCCGATTCTCCCCGCAGCTGCAGCATGGATTCGTCTTCACGGTGCAGGGCCAGCAGCACACCGGCTTCCTCGAAGGTTTCCCTGATGGCGGCCATATAGTAGGCAAGTCCGCCCTTATCCATGCCCATCAGTGCGCTGGCCTCGGCATCTGTTCGATGCAGGGCCACATCGGCGTAGTAGGAGGCATCATCCTGGTGATCGACAGCACCACCCGGGAAAACCCACATGCCACCCACAAACACGGTGTTGGCGTGGCGCTGCATCATCAGTACCTGGAGGTCAGGCCTGTCGTCGATCAGCATGATGGTTGCAGCGGGGCGTATCGGAACGGCGGCGGGGTCGAAATCGGAATCTGTCATATGAACTTCACAACTACTCTGCAGACTAATGTACTGTAAATAGCCGGTGTTAAATAGGTCCGGCGTTGTATGACGCGGTGACCTTGACTGGTAGCGGCGCAAATCTAAAGATAGCCAAGCTGCGGGCGGCTGGGCAAAATGGGTCTGACAAGTAGCAGGAGGTCGTCGCTCATGACAATATCAATCGGCAATCTGGGCAGAAGTGTGGTGCTGGGTGCAGCGCTGCTCGCGTCCGCTAACGTCGCCGCTGACAAGATCACGCTGGCTGATGGGAGCCAGATACAGGGCCAGGTGATTTCCCTTTCAAACGGCGTTTACCAGATCCAGACGCCATCGATGGGGACGATCACCCTGCAACAGGGCCAGGTAAAGTCGATCACTGGTGGTGGCGGCGCCGGCTACAACCCCTTACAGGGCGGTGAAGCTGCAGCACAATCCATGCAGCAACAGGCGCTGGAATCCATGCAGCAGTCGATCGTGCAGAACCAGGGACTGATGAGCAGCATCATGCAGTTACAGAATGATCCTGATATGCAGGCGGTGTTGAGCGATCCTGAAGTCATGCGGGCAGTCCAGTCCATGGACTTCAACGCGTTGCAGAACAACCCCAAGATCAAAAAGCTGATGAACAACCCGCAGATGAAAAGCATCTCGGGTCAGGTTCGTTAACCAGCAAGCTTCTTTTTAAGTAAGCAAGCCAGCGGCAGAAAAAGACAGGCAAAAAAAAGCCGCGCAAATGCGCGGCTTTCTTCGTTTTACAACGCTGCAATTACATCGTGAAGCGATACTGCAACGTTACAGTCTTACCAAGCGGCGTGGTAGCAGCCTGGTCGAGTGCGTTAGCACCCGTGTTGTTGATTGGTGTACGACCTGGGATTGCACCACCACCGATGATGTAGATCTCATCATGCAGGTTGCGACCAATCAGGTTGAACTGGTGACGTCCGTCTGCTGAGTAGAGGCTAACGGCAGCATCTACAATCCAGAAAGACTCCTGCTCAAACGGATTCAGGGTAGCCGTCCAGGCGTAGTCGCCCGTGTAACGAGCATCTGCCGAGAGGCTGTAACGCCAGTTGTCGTTCAGTGATCGATCCAGCGTGAAGCCGATGAAACCAGACAGGTCTGCGCTACCCGCACCGTCCTCACCCTTGAGGTTCTCACCCGTTGCGTTGATGAAGTCTTCTGAGTAGATAGTGTCCGTCCATGCCCATGCTGATCGCACAGTCAGGCCTTCAACGTCTGTTACCCAGAGGATGTCAAACTCAAAACCTTCAGTTTCCAGGGCAGACGCGTTAAACGTGCTGAACTGGATCGCGGTTGAGTTGAACAGCTGCACCTGCAGGTCAGAGTACTCATAGCTGAATGCAGTTGCGTTAACACGCATGGAACCGTTCATGAAGTTACCCTTCAGACCGATCTCAAAACCATCAGCTTCTTCAGACTCATAAACGAGGAAGCTGAAGTCGCCATCCGGTGGGCTGAGAGACGCTGTTGGCAGTGCACTGTTATCAATACCACCAGATTTGAAGCCTTCCTTGTAGGCGAAGAACACGCTGACGTCTTCGTTCAGGTAGTAGTTGATCGCGAATTCAGGTGAGATGTTGTCATCTTCGAATTCAAGACCATCGATAACCGGCGGAGCCGTGAAGGTACCCTGCAGGAACAGGTGAACGTAAGGAATCTCGATGCGACCTTCCTTTTCTTCATCCGTGTAGCGAGCCCCGAAGGTCACCTCTGTTCGGTCGTTGATATCCCAGTAGAACGCGAGGAACGCTGAGATAGCATCGGTGTCGAGGAAGTGATGCTTGTTGTAGTCGTAGCCCCAGCCCGTGATGGGATCAGGTGCTAAGAGGCCAATATTGGCCGCGTACTGGTAAGCGTCAAATTCCTGCTCGATGTCCTGCCAGTAGAAGCCCGCCTGGAAGTTCAGTGGCCCGTCGTAGTGACTGGCAATTCGAATTTCCTGGGAGAGGCTTTCGTACAGGTTGTTGTGCAGGCCGCCGAAAACACCAGAACCGTAGCTGTAGTCGTCCAGTTCCCAGTGCTCAAGGTCAACGTAACCCGTGATCGCTGTCAGGGTGTAGTTGTCATTGATGTCCCAGTCCATCTGCAGAGAAACGAAATCCGTTTCCTGCTCGAGGCCTGGCTCACCGTTGTCAAAACCCTGTGGCAGTCCAGCACGCAGTGCCGGGTGCAGGTTCAGCTTGGAGGTGTTGCCATTGATGTCGCAGTCATCCACGCTCTGGAACAGCATGCCAACAGCCAGTGTGGGCTGTACAGTACCTTCAGGGCAGACGTCTTCAGCATAGGCTGTACCCGCGCCGTCGTTGTTGAACTCCGAGTAGTTGTACTTCAGCTTGGCACTGAAGTTGTCGGTAGGTTCCCACAGCAGTGTCAGGCGTACGTTGGTGGAGTCGTCACCGTAGTACTTGTCCGCACCATAAATGAGTGCGTTCGGATCGTTCTCTGCAGAGTAGTTCTCGAACAGCTCATCGTTCTCGTTGCCGCCGATAGCCAGCCTCGCACCGAGTGTGTCGGTGAGTGGACCGGAAACGATCATTTCATAGAACGTGCCGTCGTACTCTGTTTCGATACCACCACTGATCTGGAATTCAAACTCATCACCCGGATCGTTGGTCGTGATGGAAACAACACCAGCGGTTGCAGACTTACCGAAGTAAAGTGACTGCGGTCCTTTCAGGACTTCCAGCTGGCTCATATCCATGTACGAGTTGTGGATGAATCGACCACGGTTGACGACAACACCATCGATGTTAATGGCGACAGAGTGGTCGAACGCCGCGGAGATCGAACTTGAGCCGATGCCACGCAGGCGCAGTGTGGAACCGTTACCGGAACCACCCTGCTCGATGACCATGTTAGGTACCATCTTTGCAGCATCAACGAGGTTGGTGATGTTGTAGCGGTCCAGGTCCTCTTCGGTCATGGCCGCAATCGTTACAGGTACGTCCTGCAACGTCTCAGCTTGCTGTCGTGCTGTGACGATAACTTCCTCAAGGATGTTGGCGTCTTCAGCAGCGTAAACAAATGTGCTGAGAGTTAACGTAACTGCGGCGCCGAGAAGCACTGCAGCTTTACGAATGATCAGATTCATTGAATCCCCCTCTCGATTTTTATCGTTATTACCGGTTTTCCCGGTTTTATCACGCCACTATTTTTCTCACGTCAATGACGCAGTGGCGCGTACCCAATTTTTTGGGTACTCGTACTTTATGTAACCGGGATGGGCAGGTCAACGCCTCAGCAAGGCTATTCACCAGCATTTATGCTGCATTGCAGCGGTTTTAAGCAGCCTTGACGGTTTTTTTGCGGCGATTTGCACCCGGTTTGCGGAGCAGGGGTTTCAGATATCGACCGGTTTCAGAGGCCCTGACCTTTGCGACTTCTTCAGGGGTGCCGAGGGCCAGGATCTCTCCGCCAGCGGGACCACCGTCCGGGCCGAGGTCGATGATCCAGTCTGCAGTCTTGATGACGTCCAGGTTGTGTTCGATCACGGTCACCGAGTTACCGGCGTCAACCAGTCGGTTCAGGACCACCAGCAGCTTTTTGACGTCATCAAAGTGCAGACCAGTGGTCGGCTCATCGAGGATGTAAAAGGTCTTGCCGGTTGCCAGCTTGGAAAGTTCCCGTGCCAGCTTGATGCGCTGCGCTTCGCCCCCCGACAGGGTAGAAGATGGCTGGCCGAGATGCAGGTAGTCGAGACCCACGTCCACGAGCAGTTGCAGTTTGCTGACAATCTTCGGATGTTCGGAAAAGTGTTCAACTGCTTCTGCAACAGTGAGGTCAAGCACATCGGCAATGTTCTTACCTTTGTATTTGACCTCTAGTGTGGCGTCATTGAAGCGCCGGCCGTTGCACTCTTCACACTTTACATAGACGTCTGACAGGAAGTGCATCTCGATTTTCTTAACGCCGTCACCCTGGCAGGCTTCGCAGCGACCGCCTTTCACATTGAACGAGAAGCGGCCGGGTTTGTAGCCGCGCATGCGTGCGCCGGGGAGCATTGAAAAGAAGGTACGGATCTCATCAAACACCTTGATATAGGTAACAGGATTACTACGTGGCGTTCGACCGATCGGACGCTGGTCAATGGCCACAACCTTGTCCAGCTGCTCAAGGCCTGACACACGTTTGTGTTCGCCAACGCGTTGGGTTGCGTTATGGAACTGGCGCGCTAGTGCAGGATGCAGGATGTCATTCACCAGGGTTGATTTGCCCGCGCCGGAAACGCCGGTCACACAGGTCATGACACCGAGGGGAAACTCCACATCGATATCTTTCAGATTGTTTGCTGCCGCACCTTCAACCAGCACCTGGCCGATTGCTTCCCGTCGAGTTTCGGGTATCTCGATTTCAGTCCTGGCCGACAGGTAGTTGCCAGTGATCGACTTCCGGTTCTTCTCAAGGCTCTTCGGTGTACCGGCATGGACGATCTCACCCCCGCGAACGCCGGCAGCCGGGCCGAAGTCAACAACATAGTCTGCTGTGCGGATGGTGTCCTCATCATGTTCTAACACTACCACTGTGTTGCCGATGTCACGCATGCGGCACAGGGTTGCTAACAGCTTTTCATTGTCGCGCTGGTGCAGACCGATACTCGGTTCGTCAAGAATGTAGATCACGCCGGACAGCTCGGAGCCAACCTGGCTTGCCAGGCGAATGCGCTGCGACTCGCCGCCGGAGAGGGAAGGACCAAGTCGATCCAGGGAGAGATAAGACAAACCCACCGAGTTGAGGAAGCCAAGCCGGTTGCAGATCTCCTTCAGCACTTCTGTTGCGATCTCACCTGCGGCACCGGGAAGGTTAAGGGTCATGAAAAACTCATAAGTGCGATCAATCGTCCAGGAGGAGACGTCTACAATGGTCGCATCACCAACCCTCACCGCGGCGCTTTCTGCCCGCAGTCGAACACCGTTACAGGTGGTGCAGGGTGTGTTGGCAAGGAATTGGGAATACCAGCGTTTCATACCTTCCGAGCGGGTGTTCCGGAATCGACGCATCAGTCGATTCAGCAGGCCCTCGTAACGGGACTGGCTGGTGCCATGACTGCCCCAGTTGATCTTGTAACGCTTTTCACCGGTGCCATACAGGACTGTTTTCTGCTGGTTCTTGGTGAGCTTGCGCCATGGTTTATCCATGGGAATCTTCAGGTAGTTAAACACCTGCCGGTGGAATACCGCGCCCATGGAATTGCGGTCGTCATCGATACGACCGACCGGTTTCAGGCAACCCTCGCGCAGCGTGAGGTCCTTATCCGGGATGACCAGGTCCGGATCAAACGCAACCTGGGTACCGAGTCCATTACAGTCATGGCACATGCCCTGTGGACTGTTGAATGAAAAGGCCTGGGGAGATAATGAAGGGAACGAAATGCCGCAATAACCGCAGGAGAGATTCTCCGAGAAGAGCCGATCTTTTTGACCGTCGACAGCGGCGATCAATGCACCTTCACCAAGTCGCAGTGCCGCTTCAACAGATTCGTTAAGGCGCTCATCGATGCCGTCGCGGATCACCAGGCGGTCTATCACCGCCTCAACGGTATGCTTCTTGCGCTTGTCGAGGGCGTCGATCTCATCGCTGCGGACAATTTCACCATCAACCCGCAATCTGACAAAGCCCTGGACTCTCGCGTCCTCAAGCATTTCGCGGTGTTCGCCCTTGCGATTGACGAGGAGAGGCACCAGCAGGTAAACGCGTGAGCCGTCAGGCAGGCTTTTCAATTTGGATGCAATCCGCTGTGCTGTCTGGCCCTGAACTTCGCGGCCACATTTATGGCAGTGCTGTACACCGACGCGAGCGAACAACACACGCAGGTAGTCTGCAATTTCTGTGATGGTACCGACCGTAGAACGCGGATTCCTCGACGTGGTTTTCTGCTCAATGGATATCGTCGGAGAAAGCCCGCGGATCATGTCGCACTTGGGTTTCTCCATCTGGCCGAGAAACTGCCTCGCATAAGCGGACAGTGACTCAACATATCGACGCTGGCCTTCGGCATACAGCGTATCGAAAGCGAGGGAAGATTTGCCGGAACCCGACACGCCGGTCAGGACAACGAGCTTTCGTTTCGGAATCTTGACCTCAACGGATTTGAGGTTGTGTTCGCGTGCACCGCGGATGTAGATATGGTCGAGTTCTTCTGACGCTTTTCTCATTACTGCCTGTTTTTTGCTCGGGTGGACAAGTTTAAGATATATGTATATATATACAGTTTTTCTGACCGGATCAATCTCTGGGGCTTTCTCGAAACGCTACTCGAAAAGCTACTTGGAAAGCTCTTTGAAATAGCTCCTTGGAAAAGCGCCGGTCTGAAAAGCAGGCCGGAGTATATACCGGGCCCGTTTGTGTATGTGTAGCACTGCAAGAACGTAGTCTAGAAGAACCCTGCTGACGACAAGGTGTCAGTAGTGTTAGCCGTAGCAAACCAAAGCGGAGGTGCCAATGAGAAGGGCGGACAGGCTGTTTCAACTGATGCTGCTGCTGCAGGAAGGCAAGGTACGCACCGGGCAGTACCTGGCTGAGAAACTGGAAGTCTCGACCCGCACCGTGTACCGGGATATTGGCGACCTGGTTGGCTCCGGTATCCCCATCGACGGTGAGGCGGGTGTCGGCTACCTGCTGCGGGACGAATATCGCCTGCCACCCCTCATGTTCAACGCAGACGAATTGAAAGCGCTTGCGCTTGGTGCGCAGATGGTGCGCGCCTGGTCAGATCATGATCTCGGTTCGACCACGGCAACCGCGATCCGCAAGATCGAATCCATCCTGCCAGATAACCTCAAGAAAGAAATCCAGCTGGATGAAATCCAGGTACCGGGTTTCCAGATGACCAAGGAGATCAGTGACAAGCTCCTTGCGGTGCGTACCGCGCTTGATGGCCAGGAAAAGCTGCTGGTCACCTACACGTCGGTGCATGGGGAACAAACTCGCAGGGTCATAAGACCCTTGATCCTGACCTTCTGGGGCAAGAAGTGGACGCTGGGTGCCTGGTGTGAGCTGCGCGATGGGCTGAGGTCGTTCAGAGTAGACCTGATGGACTCAATCGCAACCTGCAACGAGCGATTTGAGACCACTGAGGAATGCAGCCTGCAGGCTTACATGGCATACCAGGCGAAATCGGGTTTCTGATTCGCATCTTCTTATAGGGTATATTTCGTACCCACCAAAAGATGAGAAACAGATAGGAAGTAACATGCCATCTCCCGTCGTTACCGGGTGCCTGATTATTATCGGCAACGAAATCCTCTCCGGCAGAACTCAGGACACCAACCTGCAGCACCTGGCAAAGGAGCTGAACGAGCTTGGTGTGCGCATGGTGGAGGCGAGGGTGATCCCCGATGTAGAGAAGACCATCGTTGACACGGTCAATGAATGCCGTGAGAAGTTCGACTATGTCTTCACCACCGGTGGCATAGGGCCAACCCACGACGACATCACCGCTGACTGTATCGCGCTCGCCTTTGGTGTTGAACTCTACTTCCATCCAGACATCGTCGAGATCATCAAGCGACGCGAGGCGCCGCCAGAGGTGATGGAATCAAGGCTGCGCATGGCGCGTATCCCCGAAGGTGCGGCACTGATCGAAAACCCCACAGGTGGACCACCCGGTTTCCAGATGGAAAACGTGTTTGTGATGGCCGGCGTCCCGATGGTGATGCAGGCAATGGTGTCGTCGTTCACCAAAGAACGGATCAAGGGCGGTGATCCGGTCCGGTCCCGTTCCGTCGGTGCGTATCTCTCAGAAGGCCAGGTGGCCAAATCGCTTGGTGCTATTCAGGATCGTTATCCCGACATCGATCTCGGCAGCTACCCGTTCTACCGACAAGATGGTTATGGCACCAACCTGGTGATGCGGGGTACCGATGAAGCCGACCTCGACAAAATGCTTGGAGAGGTGAGGGAGATGATTGTCGGCTTTGGTGCCGAACCGTTTGAGGAGTGATCCTCAGGCATTCACTTCGGCAAACTTCTGCGTCAACAGCTCCAACGCGCTTAAGAGATCTACCTCGGCTTCGAGTACGTCCAGCGCGGGATCCTTTTTGAGTCGTGACAGTCTGCGCGTCGCGTTTTTGATGTTGAACTGATCAGCCCTGGTTTTCCCGGTGAGCTCACTCCACTTGATCGGCATGGATACCGGTGCCCCTGGTTTTGGCCTGACGCAATAGGGCGCTGCGATCAATTTGCCGGCACCGTTCTGCAGGTAGTCGATATAGACCCGGCCATCACGCTTGGCAGGATTGCGTACCACGGTTGCAATGTCCGGCAGCTGTTTGACGATCACCCGACCGAGTAGTTCGCCCAATATACGGGACTGTTCAAACGTAAACTGGCCCGTGAGTGGGATCAGGATATGCAGGCCGGTGGAACCACTCGTCTTGAGATAGTTTGGCAGTCCAATTTCTTCGCACAGTTTATGGATGGCTTTAGCGATCTTGATGACATCTTTCATTGCCGCTTCTTTCGGATCGAGATCCAGTACACACCAGTCGGGGTTTTCAAACTGACCGGTGCGAGAATGATGGATGTGCAGGGGAATGCTGGCCATGTTGGCGATATAAAGTAACGACTCTACTGAGTCGACAATGAAATAGCTGATTTCTCTCTCGGTGGACTGGCTCCACATGCGCTCCACACGAATCCAGTCCGGCACAAAACCGGGTGCATCCTTCTGGTAAAACGATTTGCCATCGATGCCATCGGGATAACGTGTCATGACGAGCGGGCGATCTTTAAGCCACGGCAGCAGCCAGGGTGATACGGCCTCGTAGTAGCTGATCATATCTCCCTTGGTGTAGTTCTCCTCGGGCCAGAAGATCTTATCGAGGTTTGACAGGTGAACCTCGCGGACAATTTCCTCTTCCTCTACCTCCGGTTCTTCGAGTTCCGTGCCCGCAACCTGGCGGGTGCATTCTGCGGGTGCCTTGTCGTCCCGCATCTGCAGGATAACGGGGTGGCGAAGTTGGCCAGCAGGGGTGATTTCCTTGAAGCGGATCTCGCAGACGAGCGCTGGTTCAACCCACTTTACGTCAGATTTCTCGTGACCCTCCGGGGCTGCGCATTCATCAAGGGCCTGCAACGCATCAAGCAGCGTTTTGGACAGTTCACCTGATAACCCGGAACCAGCGTTACCACTGTAGACAAGTTCGCCGCCAACGTACTGGCCAACCGCCAGGCTGCGCAGGTCTCTTTTACCTTTCTGCTTGTATCCCATGATGACAAAGTCATCAGTGATATCGACACGCACTTTTAACCAGTGATCGGTGCGCCCGGTGACATATTTGCTGTTGGCTTTTTTTGCAACGATACCTTCGAGGCCAAGCCTTGCCGCAGCGTGATACATCGAGTTGCCATCAGTTTCGATGTGATCCGAATAGCGGATCATGCCCGGGCTTGGCAGTACTGCTTTCAGAATCTCCTTGCGTTTGACGAGCGGTGAGTTGCGCAGGTCCGTGGTGTCGAACGCGAGCATATCGAAGGCGTACAGGGTTGCCGGGTATTCCAGAGTTGCGCGAGCAATCGCGCTGGGTTTAGAGAGGCGTCCGCGTTTCTGGATGCGCGCGAAACTGGGCAGTCCTGCCTCTGAATGCACTACCGCTTCGCCGTCGATGATGAGCCGGTTGAACGGCAGGCGCGATACCGCTTCCTGTATTTCAGGGAACGATGCTGAGAGGTCGTTGCCGTTCCTCGATATCAGCCTGACGTCGCCATCCTCCTTGATGCATTGCAGGCGGTAGCCGTCGTATTTGATTTCGAACAGCCAGCCCTTGCGGGAGAAAGCCTCGCCAGCGGTTGCAAGCATGGGTGGTGTGAACTTGTAGTCACCTTTCCACTTGCTGATACCTTTTACCGCGGCCTTTACTGTCTCCTGCTTGTCGATCTCCTCATGCAGTTCATCGAGTGAATAACCGCTGAAGACACTGCCCATCGGGTAGTCGCTGGTGGATTTTGATTCATCGGCAAGCTCATCAATTTCTTTAATGAACAGCCACTCCTTGCCGGTTTCACCCTTGATGCGCACGAGGGTCCAGGCGCCGTTCATCTTCTGGCCGCGCATGTCAAAAACCAGCTTGCCCTTGGCAATGCCTTCCTGCGGGTCTCCCTTTGGGTAATAAAAGCCTTTGTCCCACACGATGCTCCAGCCGGCACCATAATTACCTTCGGGGATGATCCCCTCAAAGTCGCCATACTCGATCGGATGATCCTCAACCTGCGCGGCAAAGCGTTTATCTTTTACAGCAGGCGAGGGGCCTTTGGGTACCGCCCAGGAGCGGAGCACGCCTTCCATTTCCAGTCGTAAATCAAAATGTGTATTGCGGGCAGCGTGGTGATGGATAACAAAGCGCAACGGCGCGCCGGGAAACGTCGTCGGCACACGCCCAAACGGTTCTGTCGTTCCATCGGCAGAGCGTTTTTTCCTGTAGGCGGAAAGTAAATCTTCAGCCATGTCTGAATGCGTTTGTCATCGGGTGGTGTTTAGCATACCCCTTTGGTAACTTGCTTCGCGAGTAGGAGGATTACGATGCCCGTGAGACTGGACAAAGACTGGCGACCGCTGACCGAGGAGAGTGTTTCCCGGCTGGCAGGACAGCTCGGTGTGTTCGAGCTCGGCAATGATGCGGGAGAAATTCTCTTTATTGGGTTCGCCGGTGCCAAGAGTCTTTATGGGTTAAAGGGTGAAGTGTCCTCGTACCTGGGCCAGGCGAGCCACTTTCGCATCGAAATCACCTCCGCTTATCGCACACGCCAACGTGAACTCCTGATGGTCCATCATGCTGACCATGGTAACTACCCGCCGATGAACGATGAATCCAGCACGCGTTCGCTCGGCAAGCTATCCCCTTAAGGAATCATCATGCAGTTACAACTGACAGAAGAACAGCAACTGGTTGTCCAGATGGTGCGCAAGTTTGTGCGCGAGGAGATTGTGCCGCTCGAGATGAATCTCGACCCGGATGCTGATGAGCTGGAACCCGCTGACAAAGCGCGGCTGGTTGAGAAGGTAAAACAGATGGGGCTTTACGGTCTGGATATTCCGCAGGAATACGGTGGCCCCGAACTCGACATGGTGACACGCACACTGATCGCTATCGAAATGAGCCAGCACAGGGCAGGCCTTTACGTACCCTGTTATGGCGTCTTTGGTGGCGCAGGGCTTGCGCAGCTGTTCGAGGCAAACGACGACCAGAAAGAGCGTTACCTTTACCCCACATTACGCGGTGAGAAAAAAGGTTTCTTTGGTTTGACCGAACCCTCAGGCGGATCTGACCCTGCTCGAGCCATCCAGACCAAGGGTGTGAGGGATGGCGACGACTGGGTCATCAACGGCGCCAAAATTTTTATTTCGGGTGCCGATGTGGCGGACTATGGACTGGTGTTTGCAAGAACCTCACCCGAAAAAGGCCGGGGTGGCGTCACCTGTTTTATCGTCGATACCGATACGCCGGGATTTCACGTACGCCGCATTGTGCACACGTTGCGGTCAGCACGTTATGCGACAGAGCTGCAGTTTGAAGATATGCGGGTTCCACATGCCAACGTGCTGGGCGAAGTAAACAAGGGTTTTGCGATTGCCAATGATCGACTCTCACGCCAGCGTATTCCCTATTCAGCAGGTTGTATCGGCGTCGCTATCAAGGCAAATGAAATGGCCGTGGAATATGCCCAGGTGCGAGAGACCTTTGGTGCGACACTGTCATCCCGTCAGTCTATCCAGTGGATGCTGGTTGACAACGAAATGGATATCCAGCAGGCCCGCTGGGCAACACTCGAGGCCGCCAGCAAGGCGGACAATGGCGATCCTTTCAGGAAAGAAGCCGCCATGGCCAAGCTCGTCGCGACAGAAGCCGCTTCGCGGGTCGTGGATCGCTGCCTGCAGATCCATGGTGGTTATGGGGTGACCAAGGACTTTCCTTTTGAACGCTGGTACCGCGAGATGCGCATTCGCCGAATAGGTGAGGGACCAAGCGAAGTGCAGCGGCATATTATTGCGCGCGACATCCTGGGTAGCTCATTGCGATAACCCGACATGCATTTAGACGGACTTTCACTGCTCGCCCTGATCGGGTTCCTCACTGCCATGGCGCAATGGGTCGCCTTGCGCCTGCGATTACCGGCAATCCTGTTTCTTTTGCTGTTCGGCATGGCGATTGGTTCCGGGTTCGGGTTACTCAAACCGGATGAGCTTTTCGGTGACCTGCTGTTCCCGGTGATCTCACTATCCGTTGCCATCATCCTCTTCGAAGGCAGCCTCACACTGAAACGATCTGAGCTTGCAGAGATAGGCAGCACCGTCAGGAATCTCGTCACCATCGGCGTTGCCGTGACCTGGCTGGTGACGACCACCATCGCCTATTTTGTTGGAATTGAACTGCCTATCGCGATCCTGTTTGGTGCGCTGGTGGTTGTGACCGGTCCAACCGTGATCGTGCCCATGTTACGCACAGTAAGGCCGACCCGACCGGTTGCCAATATTCTCAGGTGGGAAGGTATTGTTATCGACCCTATTGGGGCGTTGGCCGCGGTATTGGCGTTCAACCTGATTGTCAGCGCCACGCTTTCTGATGCGACCCAATCCATAGCAACTATTTTTGCGATCATTGTTGTGGTTGGCACGGGTCTTGGTGTTGCTGCCGGTTTTGCGCTTGGATTCATCTTGCGCAAGGACTACCTGCCGGAATACCTGCGAAGCCCTTTCACGCTGCTGATGGTCTGCGCGGTGTTTGCGATATCCGAAGCGATCGAACACGAATCAGGTCTGCTTGCTGTCACCGTGTTCGGGATTGTACTGGCGAACTATCGCGGGATAGACGTCCACGACATCCTTAACTTCAAGGAATCAATTGTCATTCTGCTGATCGGGGGGCTGTTCATACTGCTTGCGGCGCGTATCGATGGTGATGCGCTGATTGCGCTTGGGCCTGCCGCGTTTGTGATCCTTGCCGGGATCATTTTTGTTGCACGGCCGCTCGCCGTGTTTGCTTCCTCCATCGGCAGCGACCTGACATTTAACGAAAAACTTCTGATCTCCTGGATTGGTCCACGCGGTATCGTATGTGCGGCGGTGGCGGCAATCTTTGCACTGCGGCTCGAGAACCTGGGCGTCAGCGGCGCCGACCAGCTTGTGCCGCTTGCTTTCATTGTGATCATCGGGACCGTGGTATTGCAGTCACTGACGTCTAAACCCATTGCCAACATGTTGGGTGTTCGTGATCCCGCGCCAACCGGCTTTCTTGTTGTCGGTGGCGGTCGAATAGGGCGCATGCTGGCGCGGCAGATTGCAGACCTGGATCTGCGCGTCGTGGTCGCCGACAGCGACTGGGACAATATCAGCCAGGCGCGTATGGACGGTCTTGAAACCTACTTTGGCAATCCGGTGTCGGAGCATGCTGATCGATACCTGGATCTGTCCGGTATCGGCAACCTGATTGCGCTGTCCGGTCGGGTCAATGTCAACGTGGTTAACAGCCTGCATTTCAAACCGCTGTTCGGTGAGAAGAACCTGTACGAGCTGCCCTCTTCAGCAGAAGGAATGCAGGATGAAAAGCACCGTATTTCCGGCCTGCTGCGCGGTCATCGCCTGTTTGGTGAGGACGAGACGCACAACCAGGTGCTGGGGCTGATGAACCAGGGCTGGTTGCCACGCACCACACCTATCACTGAAGAGTTTACCTTCGGTGACTACCTTTCGACCTATGAAAACCGCACCCTGCCTTTGTTTGCCCAGGATGCTTCTGGTAGATTGCGCGTCGTGACAGATGGCAGCACTTGGCAGCCGGAGGCCGGTTGGAAGGTGATTGCGCTGGTTGCTGCAGAAGACAGCACACCATAGTTAAGTTCCTGACGTAGAAGTAAAAACTACCCGGCGTTTTATCTTGAGCACAGAAACCAACACACAAGCCAACACACAAGCCCGGCAGACAGCAGGCCGACCCGGCAACATGCTGGGTTTCATGGTGATCTTTCTCTCGCTGCATATCCCACTCTTTGTATATCCGGTGCTCCGGCTCTGCGACTGGCTTGATGCCTCCCTGCTGGTGACGATAGCGGTTCTTATACCGGCTGTGACATCGCAGATCATCGTGCGATGGGTGTTACGACACCAAAAAGATCGGTTCTCCCGATACCTGCGCCTGGTTGCGGACTTCTGGCTGGGCCTCAGCCCGATCATGTTGATGACACTGATCGTGTACGAGTTTGCGGTCGCCTTCGGTGTTGTTGGTGAATCCCAGGCGGCACTTTCTGTGATCGCGATTTCGCTCGGGTTGGGTCTGATCAGCCTGAAAAACGCGGTGATGCCAATGGTCAAGCGCATCGCATTCAATGCTGAGCAGCTCGAGGCGCCGGTCCGGTTTGTGCAGATTACGGACGTACATATTGGTTCACGCAGCCGGAAATTCCTTGAGCTGATCGTAAACAGGATTAATGCCCTGGAACCTGACTTTCTCTGCATCACGGGTGACTTTATTGATGCAACCGGCGTCCCCGAGGAAGACCTGAAATCGCTGCAGGAGTTGAACTGCCCGATCTATTTTTCCATCGGCAACCATGAGCGATATGAGGACCTTGATGAGATCCTCACCCGGCTCAGGAATCTCGGTGTGCAGGTGCTGAGAACCGAGAGCGTCGATGCACGTGGTGATATCCAGGTGATCGGCGTTGATGATCGTGACGACGCGCTGCAGGTGGAACGGGAACTCGGTCGACTTGAAGTGAAGCAGGATGCTTTCGGCATCCTCCTGTATCACCGGCCACGTGGCATTGAAGCCGCCGCTGAAGCCGGGATTAACCTGATGCTATCCGGTCACACCCATAACGGACAGATATTCCCGTTTAATCTCGTCGTCAATCGCGTCTTCGATAAGGTCGTTGGCATGTATCATCACGACTCTTCAAGGCTGTATGTCTCGCAAGGCACCGGAACCTGGGGACCGGTGATGCGTTTTGGCACCCGCAGTGAAATTACCCTGTTTGAAGTAGCGCCTGCTGACTAGCGCTGCAAAAAGAGTTGGAGCAACAATGTCGTTAGAAGCTTTTCGAGAAGAAGTCAGGGGCTGGTTGGAAGAAAACTGCCCCGAATCCATGCGAACACCCATGCCGGCCGATGAATCACCCGGTGGTGGCAAGCGCGCGCAATTCAAAAACCCCGACACCAAGGTCTGGATAGATGCCTGCGCCGCGAAAGGATTTACTGCACCGACCTGGCCACAAGAGTATGGCGGGGCAGGTCTGTCTGCTGAAGAGCACCAGGTGCTGCGTCAGGAAATGTCCCGTATTAACGCGCGCCCGCCGCTCGTAGGCATGGGGCTGTCGATGATCGGGCCAGCACTGCTTGAGTTTGGTACTGACGAACAGAAAGCTGAACACCTGCCAAAAATCACTTCCGGTGAAATCTGGTGGTGCCAGGGATACAGCGAACCCAATTCCGGTTCTGACCTGGCCAGCCTGCAGACGAGAGCCGTACCCGACGGCGATGAATACGTCATCAATGGCCAGAAAGTTTGGACTTCCAGCGCTAATCACGCTGACTGGATTTTCTGCCTGGTCAGGACAGACACAGACGCGCCAAAGCACAACGGCATTACCTTCATCCTGTTTAATATGGATCAACCAGGTGTCACCGTAAAACCGATCAAGCTGATCAGTGGCCTGTCACCTTTCTGCGAAACATTCTTCGAAGATGCGAGGGCCCTGCGCTCAAACGTGGTTGGGCAGGTAAACGACGGCTGGACCGTTGCCAAGCGCCTGCTGCAGTACGAGCGCACCATGATTGGCGGCGGCGGGGGAGGCCAGCGTGCCAAGCCTGTTTATGAGTTTGCGTCGGACTACGTGGGCAAGGTTGACGGCAAAATTGCCGATGCTGCCCTGCGCGAAGAGATCCTGACCCACAATATGAACGACCGTGCATTTGGCCTGACGGTCAGGCGCACTGGCGAGGAAAGTAAATCAACCAAGGCACCGAGCTTTGTATCCTCCATGTTCAAGCTGTATGGCACTGAACAGAACAAGACGCGTTATGAGTTGATGCTGAAGGCGATGGGCACCCAGATGCTTGGCTGGGAAGGTGACGGCTTTGGTGATGATGAGCTGACACATACCCGCGCTTGGCTGCGTACCAAGGCGAATTCCATTGAAGGGGGTACGTCTGAGGTGCAGCTGAATATTATTGCCAAGCGGGTGCTTGGGTTGCCGGATTGAGATCTCTCCGTTTCGCTTCGCTCCAGTCGAGATGACAACCTCGTCATCTCGACCGAAGGGAACGTAAGTGACCGCAGCGGAGAGATCTACTGCTCGCGACAAACTACCCCCCCACAACAGGCACATGCGTAGTAGTCACCTCAGCCAACACGCGCCCTTCATCCCCGGAAACCACCGTACGAATCACCGTCACCCGCTTACCAACCCGCACAGGTGAAGACTCCGCCCGAATCTTCCCGCCCAACTGGTTCCCAAGCATCACGGCGTGCAGATCAACCCCGACCATAAACGCCTCTTCACCAAACTTCTCCTGCCAGTGACGATTGGCGGCACCTGTGGCCAGGTTGTCGGCCAGTGAAATGATGACCCCACCGTTGATGTTGCCGGTAGGGTTCTTGTGATGCGCTTCGATCTCGATAGTTGCAACGTGCCCATGCTCTCCATGGTCGCTGGTCATGCCGATGTGCTGATCAAATGTCATTCGAGTACCTCGCTTAAAGGTGGCGCATCCAGGCTGCGCCTGACTGACGCGGCCAGTTCCTGACGGTTGTAGGGTTTGGTCAACACGTTGGCAGCGAGGATGCGCGAGATCTCGTCATCAGCTTCCACACCACGAAACTTGGTAAATCCGCTGGTGAGTTGAATCCTGATGTTGGGCCGCACCTTGCTCACCGCCCGTGCAAATTCGAACCCGTTCAGGTCGTCCGGCATTACAACATCAGAAAATATCAGGTCAACATCGACGCCTGCGGTGATGATCTCCAGTGCATCGCTGGAAGATGTTGCAATCCTGGTTTTATAACCCAGTTCAGAGAGGATCCCTGCGGCAACGTTTGCCACCATCTACTCGTCGTCAACAATGAGGATGGTTTCCTGCTCGGCGCGGGCCTGTCGGCGGGGAGGTGCCGGTTTTGCGCGAGGCAGGTCACCGGAGGCGCGTGGCAGATAAATGTTGATCGTGGTGCCTTCACCCTCGGCGGAGTACACCACAACTTCACCTCGCGAGCGTTTTACGAAACCGAATACCATGCTCATGCCGAGACCGGTCCCTTTACCTTCAGGCTTGGTGGTAAAGAACGGTTCAAACAGGCGCTCTCTCGTTTGGGCGCTCATACCCTTGCCGGTGTCGCTGACTGAAAGCAACACATAGTCACCCGGTTTCAGGTGTGGATGTACCCTGTGGTAGGAATCATCCAGGGTTTTGTTTGAGGTATTGATGAGCAGGGTGCCACCGTCAGGCATCGCGTCGCGTGCGTTGATCGCAAGATTGATGAGTGCGTCCTCAAAATCGCCAGTGTCAATTCGCGCGGTCCAGATATCCTCCTCGCTGGTGACATGCAGGCTGATTCTCGGTCCGGTCGATTGCACCAGGATATCGCCCAGGTCATCAATCAGTGAATTGATCTGCACCAGCTGCTCTTCCGGCGTGTTGCTGCGGGCAAAACCGAGCAGTTTCTGGGTGATGGCAACACCGCGTTCAACACCCTGCAATGCAGCGCTGATGTACTCCTGGGTTTCCTTGTCACTGGTGGTGCTCCGTGCCAGCTCGAGATTCCCCATCAGGATTGCCAGGATGTTGTTGAAGTCATGTGCGATGCCGCCGGTCAGCTGGCCCATGGCTTCCATCTTCTGTGCCTGGCGCAGGGCTCGTTCAACTCGCTTCTGTTCAGTGATCTCGGAGTGCAGGCCAAAGAAACCGCGCATATCACCGCTGACACCAACATCCGGGGCAAACGTAATCTGCATCAGCTTGTCGTCGTCAAAACCGTCAGGTGCCATCTCGAATGTGACGCTGCGCCCACTCAATACAGTTTCAATATGAGGCTTGAGTTCAAGGTACCTGGCGTCGCCCATGGCCTCCTGGATGTGTCTGCCGAGAAAGTCATCCGCACTGATCTGGAAGTCATCTGCGTAGTGGGCGTTAATAAAAAGATAACGCTCGTCCACGTCGCAGTAGATGAAGCCGCCAGGGAAGGTTTCGCTGAGTGAGGAGAATCGCTCC
Organism: Pseudomonadales bacterium; assembly: GCA_963921285.3. Classification (GTDB taxonomy): domain Bacteria; phylum Pseudomonadota; class Gammaproteobacteria; order Pseudomonadales; family Azotimanducaceae; genus UBA9659. The sequence goes on along the minus strand of CAWUFD020000015.1, from coordinate 251,637 downwards.
TCGGTCTCACGCGCTTCCAGCTCGGCAAGCTTCTGTTCGGTGATATCCCGACTGGTGCCGTGGATGCGCACGACCTTCTGCTCCGGGCCGAGTTCCGGGACACCGATTTCCTCTAGCCACACGGTCCCCTTTGGCGATTCCACCCGATAGATGATCTGGTAGTTCTGCTTTTCGCTGATCGCTCTCGCCTGGGCAACATTCAGTCGAGGCGCATCTTCGGGATGTGCCAGCGAAGAGAGCGGTTCAACCAGAGGATTGCCACCCTGAATCGAAAGCAGGCTGCGTAACTCTGCCGAGCACTCCGTATGGCCGGTCTCGAGATCCCACACCCAGCTACCGAGCTTTGCTATTCGCTGCGCCTGTGACAACAGGCGCTCACTGCGACGTAGTCTCAGGTTGGCATAGGCTGCTTCGGTAACATCACGGAAAATTGCCTGTACCGCTGGCTTGCCGAGCCAGGTGACGCTCGACGCCATCACTTCAAAGGTCACGCGGGTCCCATCTTGTAAGGCAAACCGGTACTCGGTTGGTTGCTGCGGCCCTGTCTGTACGGCTTTCTCCCATTCCTCTGATTCCCATGTCTCAACGGGCGGAAACAGTGTGGAGATGTGCATGCCGACAAGGTCTTCAACCGTGTCGATGTGAGTGATAACGGATGCCTGCTTGTTGGCAAAAACGATGCGGCCATCCAGGACAATGACCATGCCTTCCGGCAACTCATCAACAAGTGAGCGATAACGTTCCTGTTCCTCGGTCAGCTCAGCCTGGACGTTGCGACGATGCTGACTTTCCTGGGATATCGAGAGGAGGGACGCCATGTTCTCTGCAAAGTGCTGTTCGGCGGTATCCCAATTGCGGGCTTCGCCAACGTGTTCACAGCACATGACACCGGCCAGGGATCCGTTGAACTGGAACGGGGCGTCCAGCATTGAGGTGATGTTGTGACTGGGCAGGTACTCCCGCATGAGTTCAACGCAGCGTGGGTCGGTAGCGACATCGTCCATGATGAGGACCGTGTCTTTCTCGAGTGCACCAATGTAAGTGCCGGCTTCGTTTTCCGTCAGGATGGTGGAGTCTTCAACAAAACCGCCCTGGTGCCTGTCATAAAGCCTGAGGCACTGGATCGACTTACGCACCGAGTGTTCAGACGGCGCTTCCATGTAGAACCACACGCTGACCCTGGCACAATCGAGCGCCTCAGCTGCGTTTTCGATAATGAAGCTCATCACATCGACGAGGTCACCGGCGGTGTACCTCGGGTCGTTTGCGATTTTGCGGAGCGTCTCCCTGAACTGGGCTTCCATTGCCGCGGTGCTCATCGAATACATCCTGTACTCTTTCCTTATCTTCCCGGGATTTAGGTCCCCGTCAGAAGGTCCGCCACCAGTTCCTTCCAGCGTTGGATATCGGTGTCATCGGATTCGAACAGCGAAAATCCGAGGCGAAACCCTTCTGTTTCTGCATCTGGACGCTTCCACATAACCTCACCCACGAGGAAGATAGGATCCTGGCTCTTGAGATCAATGCACAGACGGAAGATTGAGCCGATAGAGATGTCCTCATCGAGGATAACCTGCAGGCCGTTGGCAGAGAGGTCCAGGGAATTGCACATGATGACCATTCCAGCAGAGGAAGAATCCGATGCCAGGATCTCAATGAAGATGGTTTCCTCGATCTCGAGCCGAGTTTCTCCCCTATGATTCGTTTCCAGTGAGGTCGTCATAACTCTTGTCTCTGTCCTGCCTTAATTTGCTTACCACCTGGGCCAGCGTATCCTCGAATTCTACGCCGGTATCATCAATTTCTGCAGCCCCTGTCACCAGGAGTGATATCAGTTCAGCTGCAGAGTATTCACCAATCTTGGTGCCGGTTCTACTGACGAAAATCATTTTATCTGCAGAGGCGACCTTAACCGCCAGTTTGGCCTCCTCGAGCACACCGTCCGGGCCGGGCAGTTTGAGCCAGGCACCAATGTTCAGGCTCTCAACCTTTTCGCTGAATTCCTGTTGTTTTGCGGTGTTTTCCTTGAGTGCGGCTTCCGCCATGGCCGCTTCAACCCGTTGGTTGCGTTCCTCTCGCTGCTTTTCTCGCTCGGCCTCCTCGTTGGCACGTGCGAGCGCTTCCGCTTCCTTCAGTGCTTTCTGACGATCCGCTTCTCTTTGGGCTTCCGCAGCTTCTGCCTGCTCGTCGGCTTCGAGCTTCTTCTGGTGCTCATCAACCAGGCCCTGGTAGAAGGTGGCGAAAGTCGAGGTGAATGCCGAGTCGTGATTAAGTGGCTTGATGACACCGGAAGACATCAGGTAGGCCATCTCATTGAAACTCTTCTGCAGCGCCTTCATACCATTGCGATTGGTAAACAGCATCTGCTTAACGTCTTCGAGCTTCAGGACAAGTTTGATGCGGGCGCTCTTGTCGTTTTCGTGATAGGTAAACCAGTCGCCGACATTCATGTTGGCAACCTTTCGCAGTAGTATGCGACTTACAGTAGTTTCCTCACCGATGGTGGTGTCAACAACTTCCAAGAGTGAGAAGTCGGCATACTCAAGTTCCTGCCCGGAGATGATTTCGACGTGTTCGGCTTCGATGTCAGCGATAGCGTTCTCGGCATCTTCCGTGGAGTGTTCGAGCGCAACCAGCAGGTCACGCACCTCGTTCGGCAGGTGCTCGACGATCCGATACAGTTTCTGCTGTTCAGCCGCGCCTTTTTCCGTCTTGGCATCGATCGGCTGATAGGTCCAGACGATGGTTTCTGTCATCTTGACCGCGCGCTGCCATTCCTCGCTGTCGAGCCCCTGGGTGAGAGCCATCAACTGCAGTGATTCAAACCACGGCCCCTGCAGAAACTGCACAATCAACCCGGTGAGCTGCTTGTCCTGCATGGCATTGTTGATGGTTTCAGTCGCGATGATGCGGCACTGTTGTGAACGCAGTCTGCCGGTTTCTGATGCAGACAGACGGTCCTCCAGTTTCTGGATACGGTTCTGGTCTTTCTGCAGGTAGGCAGCAAAATCAGTTTCAACGGACTCGATATCCGCTTCCGGTGCGCCGATGGCCTCCACAATGCTGCGAACTTCGGTGAGCAGCTTTTCGCCAGCGCGTCCCTGATCCGGCGTCCAGCCGATCGTGGCGTCCAACAGCAGATCCAGGGTGGAAAATACAGTGTGATTGAGTTCCCTAAGCGGGCTGGCAGGGTTTGCCAGGAGCAACGCAGTCAATGCGGGCGTTGCCGAGCGGATAACCGACTCGACCTCGTCTTCAAGGTCGACCACACTGAAAATCATCTTGTAGCAGTCTTCAATCGATGAGATTACAGCGATGTCATTGCCTGACAGCACCCAATCGGTGTTAAGGCTGCCAACTGTCTCAAGCAGTGGCTTACTGCCATCAAATACGGCAGGAGAAGCGTTGCGAATCGCTTCCGCGAGTTCGGCGGTTTCTATATTTGCCGCACTCGACTCCTCATCGACATAACGATGCTTCAGTGCTTCGACTACCTGTCGTGGCGTTGCAGACATTCCATTTCTTACCCAACACTGGGGCTAAAGATAGTAACAGAAAAGCGCTGTGTGGTATCCGCTCCGGATGAGGGTGATATACTCCGGCACCTTTTCATGACAATACAAAAAGGTGCCGTATGGACCTCGATATTGGCCGGGCGAGTCCAACCTCCCGTACCTATTTCTCTCAACGCCTGCGACTGCATTACCTCGATTGGGGTAACGCCGATGCAGAGCCACTGTTGCTGGTACACGGCAACCGGGACCACTGCCATAACTGGGACTGGGTTGCGCAGGCATTGCGTGATGATTACCACATTGTCTCGCCCGATTTTCGTGGCCACGGTGACTCCGAGTGGGTCTGGGGTTCAGCATATTCACACAGCGAATACGTCTATGACCTGGCGCAGTTGATTCACCAGCAGAACCTGGCGCCCGTTACCATCATTGCGCATTCGCTCGGCGGCGGTGTTGCACTCCGTTACGCCGGTATCTATCCCGAGAACATCAAGAAAATGGTTGTGATTGAAGGTACCGGCGGACCCCCTCAGATGTATGAACAACGGCCTGCTCATGAAAGGATGCGTGAGTGGATCGAAAACACCCGGGCGATGTCTGGGCGTCTGCCGAAGCGGTATCCCGACGTGGAGGATGCCTATCGGCGTATGCACGAGGCGAACAGCCATTTGCGCGACGACCAGGCCCGGCACCTGACGGTTCACGGCAGCAACCAGAATGAAGATGGCTCCTACTCATGGAAGTTCGATAACTATACCCACGTCATGTCGCCTTTCGATATGAACCGGGACCAGGTGACTTCACTGTGGTCGCGTATCGAGGCGCCGGTGCTGCTGGTCAGCGGCAGCGAATCCTGGTGGGCATCAGAAGACAGGGAAGACCCGCTGCCTTACTTCAAGAACGCACGGCACGTGGAAATAAAGGACGCTGGTCACTGGGTCCAGCATGACCAGCTTGATGAATTCCTCGAACTGGTGAAGGACTTCTTTGCCGAATAAATGGCTCGCGTCAGGCGGGTACTTTTAGAGCAGGATTGAACCAGTTCAGCACGGCCTCGTTCTCTGTCCTGCAGTAGGTATGTGAGAGCCCCTCAATGGGCCTGAAGGTCAGGTTTGCGCCCGCCGCCTCGAGTTCTGCCTGGGCCATGTAGGCGGTTTCAATCGGGAACATCCAATCCTGCGTGCCGTGTACGAGGTAGATGTTGCGACCCGCCGCATGGTGGATGTTGCCGTTCATGGAAATCTCGGGGTGCAGCACACCGGAAAAAGGCGCCAGGTGCGTAAACGGAGAGTTTTCACGCAGACCTGCCAGCAGCGTATAGGTGCCACCGTCAGACATGCCGGTCAGGAGAATGTGCTCCCTGTCGATATTGAATTTCTCGTCTACAAAGTCGACGGTACCAAGCAGGTAGCCAAGGTCATGTTCTTCACCCATGAGTGACCAGGTATCCATTTGCGATGTTGGTGACAGTAGAATAAAGCCCCGGGTTCGTGCCTCACGAAGCCATGACCAGATAAAGTCAGCGCCATGGCCGGTGCCGCCATGCATGGCGATCACCAGCGGGGTCGGTGTGCTGGTGTCGATATATTCAGGCACTTACAGGCAGAAGCCGCCGCGTGTCTTGCGGTCGGAATTGGTTGAGAGAATACCGACCTCTCGACCGTCCTTGTCCTGGTTGAGTGACTCGAGCAATGCGACGTTTTCCCTCGCATCACGCTCCAGGAAATACTGGCTGATCGGGCGCAGCACTGAAGCAATCGGGTAGAGCTGTTCCTGGGCGCGGCATTGCGCGCGCATCGCTTTCATTGCCGCCATGGTATCGCCACCGGCATTGGTCAAACCGTCACAGGCACGCAGGGAATAGCTGGTCGCTTCCTTCAGGTGTATACCAAAAGTGGCGATATGCTCAGGGAACTCAAGCTCGGCAAACCCTTCCCAGGCCGATTTCAGGTTGTCTTCGAATGGCCTGATGAAATCAGCCAGCTGATCGATGCGGGTTGGATGCATGTTTCGCTGCACCTGCTCGAACGCTTCCATGGTGGTGAGGAGTGTGGGCGTTAACCGGGTAATACCGTCGAGAAGTTCTTCGTCTGAAGCGGGCATGGGGAAGTCACTGCTGAATTTGTCTGTGGCACTATACGTGATTGGTATCGAGTTCGCAGTGAACTCACTCCAGGAAAAATACCGGTAATTCTCTAGAAGACGCTTTGGAAAACGGATTGGGAGACGCTTTGGAAGAACAGTACACCCAACACATACCGCCACCGTGCGACGAGCAGGTCGAAGTGTTACATGCTGACGATGATGTCCTTGTTGTCGTCAAACCCTCCGGCCTGCTGTCAGTACCTGGCCGATTTCTCAAAGACTCGGTGGTGCAGCGTATGCACTATGAATATCCTGATGCGGCGGTTGTTCACCGGTTGGACCTCGATACCTCCGGCATCATGGTCCTGGCGCAGACGAGGCAAGCGACCTCTGCACTGGGGCGCGCCTTCCACGATCGGCTGGTCAGCAAAGAATACATCGCCCTGGTATACGGTGAGGTGGAAGAGAGGTCGGGCACCATCAGTCTTGGCATCCGTCCCGACCCTTACAACCGTCCGCGTCAGCTTATTGACAATGAGGCGGGCAAGTCAGCCGAAACACGCTACTAGGTGATTGAACAAGGTGAGACGGCGCGGTTGCGGCTTACACCCGTAACAGGCAGGAGTCATCAGCTGCGAATTCACTTGTCTGCGATTGGTCACCCGATTCTGGGATGTGACCTGTACGCACATGAGGCCGCGTTTAAAGCGGCGCCGAGATTGTGCCTGCACGCCTCAAAGCTCGGCTTTCCTCATCCGAAAACGGGCGAGTGGTGTGAGTTTGAGTCCGCGGCGGGATTCTAGCGAGTTCTCATCCGAAAAAGGATGAGAACTGGTGCAAGCCAGGGATGGCTCGGGCGGCGCTCCGCTGCCATTTTTCGGCAGAAAAATGCGAGGTTTCCTCATGTAAAAATAGAAACCGATCCGAAAAATGCCAAGGATGGCATTTTTCGGTTGAGAACTAGCGAGAATCAGCGACGCGCCAGGCGCTTTTTCTTGTTCTGCACGTAATCAACCAGGATGTATTCACCCAGGTTATGCGGTTCCGCATAGAAGATGCGGCCACCGTTGATCTTGCTCATCTGTTCGACAAAGGCCTTCAGGTAGTAGCTCTGGTCCAGCATGAAGGTGTTGATGGTGATGTTCTTTGATGTGCAGCTTCGCACCGCGCGCAAGGTCTTGCTGATGGTTGTTGGCGTGGGCGGGTAGGCAAACACCGGGCGACCATTTTCAAGGTGTGCGGTTGGTTCGCCGTCGGTAATCATTATCACCTGACGGGTACCCTGCTGATGTTTGGCCAGCAGTTTCTCGGCCAGGATCAGCGCGTGCTGCATGTTGGTGCCGAGCAAGTAGTCGTCGTACTGCAGGTAGGGCAGGTCGAAGGCTTTGATTTCCTTTGCGTAGGCTGAGAAGCCCAGCACGTACAGGCTGTCTCGCGGGTAAGCGGAGCTGATCAGGTTATGCAGTGCCATCGCAACCTTCTTGGCGGACTGGAAAGATCCACGCAATGCCATTGACCATGACAGGTCCACCATCAGTACGGTTGCTGTCTGGGTGATCTGCTCGCTGCGATAGATTTCAAAGTCGTCCATCTTGAGCTTAACGGGAGATCCTGGTCCCTCCCGATCCAGCGCGTTGCGGATGGTACGGGACATGTGCAGATGGAAAGGGTCGCCAAACTCGTAGGGTTTTGACTCCTCAATCCGCTCCCCAAAGCGCCCCTCTTCGGGCACCGCGTGGTTGCCCAGGCTATGTTTCTTCAGCTTGGTGTAGATTTCGACCAGCGCTTTCTGGCCCAGGCTGCGCGTGCCGCGCGGGGTCAGTTCCCACTTGTTGCCGTCCTTGCTGATATAGCCGGCCTTCTCGAGCACCTCGAGCATTTTCTTCATTTCTTCGAGGTTTTCCGCCGCTTCTTCACCCAGCAGTTTTTCGAGCGTGTCCGTATCGATGTTATCCATCTTGCCGTCGTACTGGGCTCGCTGCATCTGCTGTTCAAGCGCGTCCAGTTCAGCCATTTCTTTCATGAGTTCCATGGCGGCAAGCAGGTCGATCTCTTCGTTGCCCGAGAAGTTGTACTGTTTTCCCTGCGGGTTCAGGAAGTCCAGCTCCTTGGCGAGCTTGGCCAGCTCAGATTCCAGTTCGGGATCACCAAAGCGTCCCTGCATCAGCTGTTGCAACTGCTCCTGCTGGTCCGGTGACATGGAGTTAAACAGCGATTGTGTCGCAGCCATCTGCTGCTGCATCTGTTCGAGTAGTTGGTCCAGGTCTTTTGGCGGGTTGTCGCCAAACATGTCTCCGTATTTGTCCATGAAGTCATCAAATCCCGGGTCTTCTCCGGCGATCTTTTTGACAAGCATGTCGTTCAGGTCCTTGACCATGTTCTTCATGCGTTCGATGTCACCTTCGGACATCTCGTTCACCATCTTCTGGATGTCCTGGAAGAAGGATTGCGTCATGGCCTTGCGCAGCTGTTCGATCAGCTGCAGGAATTTCTTTTGCGCATCGGTGTTGAGAAACTCGTATTCCTGCAGCGCCTGAACCTTTCCGGCGGTATCGTCCGGCAGGTTCTTGATGAAATCTTTGTTGGTTTCACCGATGTTGCCGAGCACCTGGTTTGAAAAACTGTCGCTGCCTGCATCGTTACCTTCACCATCCTGCTGGCCTTCGGGCTGCGCGGTTGCATCAGCATTGGCAGGATCGTTGCCGTCCTGCGGCCCAGGCTGGCGATCGGTCTGCAGGTTGCTGTCCAGGTCCCGCATCAGGTCATCCATGAACTTGGCGGATTCATCCTCTGTGTTCTTCTGCTCGATCCATTCGTTGATCGTATCGCGTTCCATCTTGAGGATTTCTTCGAGCTGCTCCTTGATGTCCTCCATGATGCCACCCATGTCGAACCGCTCGAGGCGCTGGCGTCGTTCGTCCTTGAGCTGGCGCAGCAGGTCGCGCAGACCCTTGATGTAGTTGCCGTCAGCGGTATCCATACCACGCTGCATGAGGTATCGCATCGCCTGCTGCAGGTCGCCAAACTCCATCAGGTCTTCAGACAGGGCAGACAGGATGTCATCAGCATCCAGGTCAACCTTCTGTGTACCATCCCACTGGCTGTACCGGAGCAGGGATGTGTACTTCTGTGGCATGTCTTTCTCCCGGATTATCCGTGGTAGGTGGCGCGACCGCCGACGCGGTCTTTGTTCAGCAGCTGGTTGATGTGCAGCCCCTCGAGGACAAATTCCAGCGCGGAGGCACGTTTTGCGGCATTGCCATCAGGCACCAGTGCCTCAATGGCATCGTTCATGCCGTCCAATCGCTTGATGAGATCTTCATACTCGGCGGATGGCAGTGATTCGCCGGTGGTGACGTGCAGTCCGTCGGAGAACTGCAGTGCCAGCATTTCCATATCGGTCTGGTCGGTGAAACGTGAGAAGACAGCTTTCACCGCATCACTGAACAGACGTTCCATAATCTTCTCTTCGCGACCTTCCTCCATTGCCTCGAACTCAACCTTGCCCTGCAGGGAAGGCATGATGAAGGGCAGATCGGATATTCGCGGCACAACGTCCTGTTCACCCACCTTGATGGCTCGCCTGAGCGCATTTGCGAGCAGTGCTTCGTAGTTGGAAACGGAAGCACGCACGGAAACACCGGAGCGCTGGTTGATATCGGGTGAGTTTCTTGCCTGCTGGGTTACCTCGGCAACAATCTGTGACATGAATGCGGGAACGTTTTCCTTGTACTCTCCAAGGTCAAGCTTGCGTTGTTCCTGTTCCATGATGGTGATTTCTTCCAGGATCGTCTGGGGGTAGTGCGTCCTGATCTGTGAACCATAGCGATCTTTCAGCGGCGTAATGATACGACCGCGGTTGGTGTAATCCTCGGGGTTGGCGGTTGCCACGATGAGTATGTCGAGGTCGAGGCGAATCTTGTGGCCGCGAATCTGTATGTCCCTTTCTTCCAGGACGTTGAGCAAGCCGACCTGGATACGTTCAGCCAGGTCCGGCAGTTCGTTGATGGCAAATATGCCCCGGTTCGAATGCGGCACGAGGCCAAAGTGCAGCGCTTCTTCGTCAGAGAGGTAACGACCCTCGGCAATCTTGATCGGATCAACTTCGCCGATCAGGTCTGCAATGGTGATGTCGGGGGTTGCCAGTTTTTCACCATAACGGCTGGTTCGGTGCAGCCAGGAGATTTCAGCGTCGTCGCCTTTTTCCTCAATGAGCTTTTTTCCCTGTACACTCATCGGTTCATACGGGTTCTCCGGAATCTCAACACCGGCCAACACCGGTGTGTATTCATCAAGCAGCGATGTAAGGCTGCGAATGATCCTGGATTTTGCCTGACCGCGCTCCCCGAGCAGGATGATGTCCTGGCCGGACAGAATGGCGTTCTGGAGCTGCGGGATGACCGTTTCCTCGTAACCGATGATGCCTTCGAACACCTCGTCACCGGCCTGGAGTTTTTTCATCAGGTTGCGGCGCATTTCCTCGCGAACCGGCAGCACCTGGTAGTTTTGTGCTTTCAGTTCACCCAGGGTTTTGGCTTCAGTCACGCGAATCTCCATCTATGTAACGCTCAAGTCAGTATAAAGGAAATACTCAACCCGAAAGCAAGAGAATATTCGCGACTGGCAATGTCGGCGAGGCGGTCAGACCGGGCGTTCGGCAATGACCGTGGCACGTCTTGGTGCGGGGTATCCCTCGATGGTGCGTGAGGAGTCATTCGGATCGAGAAAATCCGGCAGCGACTGGAAGGTCATGAAGGGCGTCGTGCGCTGCTCGTCGGTTGTTGTAACGGTATCGTCCACTACCCTTGCATGCCTGAATCCTGCCCGGGTAACCATCTTTGTCAGCAGATCCGGTGCCGGTAGGAAAAAGACGTTTCGCATCATCGCGTATCGGTCGTCTGGCAGGAGCACCGTTGATTCATCTCCATCGATGACCAGTGTCTCAAGTACAAGCTCACCGCCCGGTCGAAGGAAGCTGAGCAGTTCCACCAGGTGATCAAGCGGTGAACGGCGGTGATACATTACGCCGAGGGAAAAAACGGTGTCGAAACAGCCGAAAGCCGGCAGGTCTTCAGACCGGAGCGGCAGAAGGTAGGCACTGTTCTCCGGCAGGTGAGATTGCATGAGTCTGAACTGGTAGTTAAAGAGTACCGTCGGGTCGATGCCGAGGGCGAGTTTTGCGCCGTCACCCAGCATTCGAAACAGGTGATAACCGTTCCCGCAGCCAATATCCAGCACCTGGCGTCCTTCAAGTGGTGTCAGATGTGGGGCGATGCGCTGCCACTTCCAGTCACTGCGCCACTCGGTGTCGATGAAGGTGCCTCGCAACCGGATGGGTCCCTTGCGCCAGGGGTTGAACGCCTTTATCAACTCGTCAGAAAGCAGTGGCGCAGATTCGTCACCGATAGCGATGGTGTCAGCGTTGAAATCACATCGTTCAGCTGGAGGCAGGCTTGCTGCCGTGAGCGCGTCTTCCCATTCCCCGGTCCGGCCATGGTCCCTTGAAAAATTCGTAAGCGAATCCCGCAGTGAACCGTGAAACCGCGCCAGCTCAGAACTGGCTGTTTCCCGAAAGAAACGTTCAGGGTCCATCCGCGTTTTGCCTGACTTCGATGTGGGGATGCAGCATGTCGAAGGCGTCGTAAGATCTGATCAGGAGCGAGGTCAGGAAATGCTGGGCGGCAAGATGAGAGACGCGGTAACACAGGATTGATGTTGCAAACAGCGCAACGGGAAGATCGTAACTCTCACCTAGAAATGGCGTGACAAGCATCACTGCAACATAGCCAGCGAGGGTGCTGCGCCAGCCGCCCATCTCGCTGGTAAAGCCGGCAATTATTGTCCAGAAGATACCCGTAAGCGGGACAGCGAGCAGCGCAGTCCAGCCAAAAATATTTATGGTCAGGCCGAGACAGCCGATCAGCAGGATGATCGAGACAATGAGCAGGCCGAGGACGACAAGCTTTTCCTTTGCCAGGGAGATACCTGTCAGGTCTACAACGTTGCGGCGACTGACATTGATGAAGAACTGCCTGGCCATGCTGCGGGTCACCTCCAGGCTCGCAGCACCACGCTGGATGTCAGCGGTCAGTGACTCGTGTTCTTCCCTGGTTAAGAGGTCTGCCATGGCGCTATTTTACGGCGAGAATGCCGACAAAGTTCAGGGCGCGAACACACAAACCTGACGAAGTGAATCCGGCGCTGGTCAGCCGGTCCAGGTGGGTATCAAGGGTGTTTGGTACCAGCACGTTTTCGAGGGCTGCGCGTTTCTGTGCAATCTCAAGATCGGAATAGCCGTTGAACTTCTTGAATGACAGGTGCAGGTCTGTCATGAGTTCCTGTTCCGCGGCGTCAGCAAAAGTGAGCTTTTCGGCGAGCAGGAGAATGCCGCCCGGTACCAGCCCGTCTGCAATCCTTTTCAGGATAAGCAGCCGTTCGGCGTCCGGTATGAACTGCAGGGTAAAGTTGAGCACGACGATGGAGGCGTTAGAGATCTCCGTATCCTGGATGTTTTCCTGTCTGACTTCGCTGGTTGCCTGGTAATGATCCCGTGAAAGGTTGGCACGACATCGCTCCACCATGGCAGCAGAATTATCAACGCCGATCACGTGGCAGTCTTTCGGCAGGTTCTTCTTGATCTGCAGGGTTGACGCACCAAGTGAGCAGCCAAGGTCATAACAGTTGGTTTGCGGCTGAGCGTACTTGTCAGTCAGAAGCCCGATCATCTGCAGGAGCAGCTCGTATCCGGGGACGCTGCGAGAGATCATGTCCTGAAACACATCGGCAACACCGGCATCGAAGGCGAATGCCTCAACGTTGTCACGCTCGATCGCGTAGACAGTGTCTTTGCCTCTCAAGTCATTCTGGTTGTCTTTCGACATGTGGGGTCAATGGTTGAAATAGCGGCCCTAGATTATACACCCGGTTCTGCTATCGCTGCTTCGTGTAAGCATTGTGTTAATTTTTGAGGATACAGGATGAAAGACTTGACCCCTGCGGCCCGGTAGATAAGATCAAGTACATGAGTGTCAGGATTTTGCGAATCAACACCGCTGGTGTTCCTGTCGACTGGCTCAGCTGGCAGGAGGCAGTTTGTCTGCACGCAAGGGAACTCGTCAGCTGGACCTACGGGGAAGAGGTGATGGAGGTTCACGGCGGGCATTCGCGACTCACCGGCGAACAGACCGTTCTAACACTGAACAGCATCATGGCATGCAAGGGTAAGGTGTTCGATAAGGTCCGCAAGGATCCACCGCTCACCAACCGCGCACTGTTTCGCCGTGACCAGAATATCTGCCTCTACTGTGGCAACCACTTCAAGGAGTGTGACCTTTCAAGGGACCACGTAAAGCCTGTGTCACGGGGTGGTCTTGATATCTGGACCAACGTGGTGACGTCCTGCAAACGCTGTAACGCCCGTAAAGGCAACCTGCTGCTGGAAGAGTGCAACATGCAGCTGCTGGCGTTGCCTTATCGACCCAATCACGCTGAGTACCTGGCCCTTTCCCACAGCGGCAGGATCCTTGGCGACCAGATGGCCTTCCTGCGCCGTCAGTTTTCATCGAACTCACGCCTGCTGGACGATTCCAGCGTTGCTGCGATCCGCGACAAGGCTGCAAACCTGCAGCACTAATCAAGTGGTAACCCGGTTGACGGTTACCTCGACCGATAAATAGACTCACCGCTTTGCTGATGATTTGGATATGTCCATGAGTGACGTGGTGACCTACGAGGAAGAAAACCGCACGGCGATTATCACGATTAATCGTGCTGACAAGATGAATGCGCTGGACGAAGATGTGATCCAGGGCCTGCGAGCGGCCTGGCGACGTTATGATGCGTCCGATGCCCGTGCTGCCATCCTCACCGCTGCGGGAGATCGAGCTTTTTCTGTTGGTGCAGATATTAAAAATCCGCCGAAGGAAATGTGGGAAGGGGTCCCCGGTGTTGGCGTTGTCACTAACAAGCCGATCATTGCCGCTGTTCACGGTTACTGCATAGGCGGTGCCTACATCCTGGTACAGATGTGCGACCTGGTGGTTGCGGCTGACAATACCGTTTTCAAATATCCGGAAGCGCAGGTCGGGTTTACTGGCGGATTGATCGCAGGCTGTGCGGCGAAGATTCCACACAAGATCGCCATGGAATTTATGCTGCTGGGTGAAGATCTACCCGCACAGCGCGCCTTTGATGTAGGTATGGTGAACAAGGTGGTGCCGAAGTCAGACCTTATGGGTGCAGCCCGACACTACGCACAGATCCTTGAAGTCAGCGCGCCGCTCGTCGTTGAAACCATCAAGGGACTCGTCGCTGATACTGTACCGCGTGGACCTGCCGAGATTTCTGCGCTGGCACGAGACAAGCTGATGACGGTGCGCAACAGCGAAGACGGCGCTGAAGGCAGGCTTGCCTTCAAGGAAAAGCGCACACCTGACTTTAAAGGTAAGTAGAGCGCGACATGCCAAAGACCAATCTCAGGATACTGCATACTTCCGATATCCACCTCGATGACAGGATTGGCGAGGGGGAAGAAGAGAGTCCGGCCCAGCGAGGTTTCAAAACCGTGATCAACCATGCGATTGATGAGCGGGTTGACCTGTTCCTGCTGGCAGGAGACCTGTTTGACCACAACAGGGTTAAAGCGCCTTGCCTCGAATTTGCCACCACGCAGCTGGCACGCCTGCATTGCCCGGTACTAATGATCACGGGTAACCATGACTGCATGGCGGATTATTCCGTTTATCACCGCTATGATCCCTGTGAGGCGGGGGATCACATCAACTTTATCAGGGAAGAGGAAGGTGGCCTTGTGCACCTGGAGGAGCTCGACCTGACGATCTGGGGAAGGGGCATTGTTGACCACCACCCCGATCACAAGCCACTTGGTGTCCTGCCGGATGCGAACAATGATGGCTGGTTTATCGGCATGACACACGGGTACTACGTTGGCCGGGGCGCGCAGATGTTTTCATCCCTTATTACACCCGAGGAAATAGAACAAAGCCCGTTTGACTACCTGGCACTTGGCCACGTGCATGTATTTAACGTGGTTGAACACGGTGGTACCACTGCGGCCTACCCGGGCTCGCCCAATCTTGCCCAGGGGGCAAAGGAAATCACCGCCGCACTGGTGGAGCTCTGCCCGGACAACGGCGTGAGCGTGGAAAGAGTGGTCTTCTGACGCCTTCTACCAGGGCCTGCGAGAAGAGGCCCAGTCAAACGGCATAACACCGGTTTCTGTCAACTGCATGATTTCAGCCTCGGGCGAGTCGCCGCCCAGATGCAGGAAACCGATCGTGCCGAACTGCAGGTTCAGGTTGTGCGGGTAGGTCGGTGATCCTGGATTCACACACAATGTGTCATCAATCATATCGATCTGTTCGACATGTGTGTCCCCATACACCAGCACGTCGAGGTTAACGCCAGGGAAGAGTTTTTCTTTCCAGGTCTGCACCGTCAGCCGCGGTGGCATTTCAGGCATCGGTATGTAGTGCGTAAGGCCGATATTAAATCCGCCGATCTCGATCAGCCAGCTCTCCCTCAGCCGGTGGTCATCGGGCTGTATATCACGGCCGCCGGAGCCGTCCTCGCCGTTGCCTCGCGCGGCGTATACCGGTGCGACCGCTTCCAGCTGATCGAGCACCTGCAACTCGTGGATGTCACCTGCATGTAATATGCATTCAACATCGTGAAATTGATCAAACAGGTGCGGCCAGAGTTCGGGCATTGCCTCGGGGATATGGGTGTCTGATATAAGTCCGATTTTCATAGTACTGGCTTCCTAGTGCGCGTAGCGAACGAGCTTCAACAGCATATTATGCGCCAACCCTTTTCCGCAGCAGAACCGATGTCGGACCCACCGATGAGTACGTTCTTGGCGACGCCTGGCGCCTGGTTAAACTACTGTGCGGCAAATTCATGTTGTCTGGCGCTGGCACTTATTCGGTTTCATAGAACATTAGAAAGTAGATATACATGCCTTGAAGAATCCAGTAGAAAAGTGCCGTGAGATAGATGCCGGGTGACTCTATCCAAACGTTCGCAAGTAGCAGGGTGATCAAGATCATGTCACCCATCCAAATGACTCGATCACTAAAACTTGTTATCGGCCGGAACTGCTCAGGAATCTTTTCTCTCCAGCGCAGAAGTACAAAATCTGTAAGGATGTATGCCAGTGCGAGAACAACGCTCGATATACTCCAAATCTGAACTTCATCGATTGAATATCCGTTAAGTACGAGTGGTAAAAGGGCAAAGGCAGCAATCTCGACACCAGTAAAAATCAGAGTAAGCAACATCCAGCGCTCAGATTTGTTTTGGCCTTCGTCCTCATGTCGCCCGAATCGAAAAACAGACACAACGCCAGCAAAACCCGCGATAACAATCGCGACTTCGGCAAGGATCGTCAATGTCTCGGTATGTTCCATCTTCAGCTAGGCCAATATGCTCAATGTGGTTGAAGCCCGTCCGTGGCAAGGCACACAACACCCTGTGAAGCGGTACCTCTGGTGCGCGTAGCGCTGATGGGCGCTGCCCGAGCATGAGGTAAAAGCTTCATGCCAGGAAACAACCGCTACCACTTTCATAATGCGGCGCCAGATTGTTTCAGGGATGCGATTTCGTCGCTGGTAAGCCCTGCCTCCGCCAGGATGTCATCGCTGTGTTCGCCAAGCACCGGTGCACCGGTACGCAATTCGGTCGGCGTTTCGCTGAACCGTGCAGCCGCGCGGGTCTGCCGGATATGTCCCGCATGGGGGTGTTCGGATTCCATCAGCAGGTCGCTAGCCAGCACCTGTGGGTGCTCGATCACCTCGCGGCGTTTGAGGACAGGTGCACAGGGTACGCCGGCATCGTCCAGGATGCGCAGCCATTCCTCCGCTGGCTTGGCGAGCAAGGCTTCCTGGGTCATGTTGAGTCGTTCGTTCGCATTCAGGTCCCGGAGTGCGGGCGTCTTGAAGCGTTCGTCGTCTATCCATTCCGGATAGCCAACGGCCTTTGAAAGCGCCTGCCACTGTGCGTTGGTCATCGCCGATACTGAGATATAGTCCGTTTCGGTTTCGTAAATCAGGTCGATAAAGGTCGCCGCGCGCTGGGTACTGACTTCCCTGCCAACAAAAGTCTGGCCACCGTAGTCTGATGCCCACAGGAACGCGACGACGGCATCTAGCATGGAAACACGCACGTGTTGGCCTTCGCCCGTCTGGGCGCGATGAAATAGGGCGCTGCTGACCGCCTGGGCGGTAGTCATGCCGGTTAACTTGTCGGGCACGATGGTTCGCACCAGTCGTGGCCTTTCTTCATCAGATCCGCCCTGGATGGTCGTCAGTCCACTCAGCGCCTGGACAATGGGGTCGTACACCGGCTTGTGGGACCAGGGGCCTTTCTCCCCAAACCCTGAAATTGATACAAACGATATCGGGTGCGACTTCCCTGATCGCTGCTTCATCGATGCCAAGTCGTTCGACGACACCCGGCCTGAAGTTCTGGATAAACACGTCACAGGTTGCGGCAACCTTTTTTAATGCGGCCTTACCGGCGTCAGATTTCAGGTCGAGCGCAAGGGAGCGTTTGTTGCGATTATTGTTAAGGAATGTAGCTGTAAACTTGTTTTCGCCGTGGCCCGCACCACGTGCATGATCTGGTCTTGATACGCCTTCGACCTTGATCACATCTGCCCCCTGGTCTGCCAGCAACATCGTTGCAAATGGACCGGAGATGACCGTGCTCAGATCGAGAACCCTGATACCGTGTAACGGACCCGCCATGGACTAACCCTGCTTGAGAAAAAACCAAGTGTACTCACCGTTTCGACAGTGCGGCAAATCCTCCTGACTCGCTTCGGATATCCCGGTTGATCTGAAAGATGAGTTTCAACACGGTGAGGGAGATAAAGATAAACCAGTCCAGCCAGGTGAGCAGTTCCGGGTTATCGGAGATCAGTACCTGGACGAACGAGGCTGCCAGTACGGCGAGGCCGCCGAGGAATATCGCCGCCAGCATGAAATTCAGGGCGGGTGTGTTGTAGCCGAGGTTTGTACCCATGTCTTTCTTTGGGTCGATGATGATCTGCTTGGTTGCAAGATCGTCGATCCAGAAGAGCACAGCGATACCTGTCGCAAATGCCAGTTCAGGGATCAGCACATCCGCGGCAAGAAAGTCCGCGCCCCGACCGAGCAGCAGCACAATACCCAGCATAAACATAACGGTAGCGATGATGCCGTAGTAACCCGCAAGGCTGGCTTTCTCGCGTGTCTTTTCGTTGCGATAGGGTTTGCCCCTATCGTGCAGGCCGGGTTGACGACTGGCGCTCTCAAACAGGGCCACCCGGTTAAGCTGTCGTTTAGCAACGATGTACCAGGCGGTGGTCATGGTCATCGGCAAAACCAGGAGGTGGGCGTAAAGCAGCACCCTCGGATTGGCCTCCGTTAACAGCAGCATGCCGATGCTCAATGTGGCAATGACCACATGTGAGGTTGTTTTGAGTACCGGGGAGTCCATGGGGGCAACCTAGGCCGCGAGTGGCGGCATGGGGCAGTCCAGCGTGTCAGCAATCGTACGGATCAATTCGGCTTCCACCTGGGTAACCTTGCCATCGGCAGTAATGGTTTTTACACAGGCCTTGATCAATTTGGGTTTACGCAGCGGATGCAGGTTGGCGAGGGTGTCCAGCGCCTCGTTAAGCTTTTTGAAACTCAGTTCGCTCTTTTCAAGCAGTTCGACATTTTCTTCCAGGGCTGCCTGTCCGGCCTTAAATGCCTCGTCAGCAGGAATGCTCGCCTTGCGATCTGCGTGTGAGAGTATGGATAGCAGGACGGCGCAGTGTGGGCGGACCATCGAGAGTTTGCTGTAGGTGGGTTCCGCGTGTTGGCCTTCAAATACTTCCGCGAGGTGTTTGCTTACCATCTTCTGCACCGCCCATTCCGACAGCCCAACCTTGTTGTCGGCGCGAATGAGGGTATCAACGTTGGTCATGAACAGGCGGTATTGCTCATAGCTGAGTTGGCGAAGCGCAGGGTAGGCAAGCTCCAGCACCGGTATGCGATGTGCTGGCTGGATAGGGTGAGCCATGAGTTTTTGAAGCGCGTCGTAGACACCAAGGTCTGCCGCCTCGCGCAGGTGCTTCAGCTGGGTATCCCTGACTTCAGCCTTATTATCCAGGAGCAGCAGGTACACCAGTGCGCGAGCAGAGTAGGGTTCGCCTGCTGCCTCAGTGATTGCGTCCGGTATAGCGGCGAGGATCTGCCTTGCCCGATCAAGTTCTGTTGCCTGCGGATTACCAACATGATCAACCGCTGTCTCCACGGCTTCTGCGTCGATAGCCTCGCCTGTGCTGCTAGCTGCGCCAGCAGCAAATCCCATCACTGCGGACTCACTCTCCGAGGCTATCTCCTGGTGTTCGATGAAGGCGCCATCCCAATAAGGTTCAATGCGTTTGATTCTCTCCTGCAACGGCGGATGGGTTGCCATGATGTTGCTGAAGGTAAAGCTGACACCCTCTGAAAAGAACGCATGACTCAGCTCTTCGCTTTCCGGATGCTCCAGCACGGAGCCGCCACTGTAGCCACCGATTCGTTTCAATGCGCCGGCAATACCGTCCGGGTTCCTGGTGAACTGAACTGCCGAGGCATCTGCAAGAAATTCACGTTGTCGGCTGACCGCCGCCTTGATCAGGTTGCCGAAAAACTGGCCAACCGAACCGATGATCATGAGGCCCGCACCGAGCGCGCTGATAGCAGCATGGGAATTGCCTCGCCCTGAGCCACTGCTGCCGCGACCGGGCGAAAGAATGGTGCGCCCGATCAGGTACAACATCAGGATACCGAACAGCACACCCATCAGGCGGCTGTTAAGCCGCATATCCCCGTTCAGTATGTGACTGAATTCATGCGCGATGACACCCTGCAGCTGATCACGATTCAGGCTGTCCAGCGCGCCGCGTGTGATACCGATGACAGCGTCACCGGGTGAGTAACCCGCGGCAAAGGCGTTGATGGCGTTTTCATGGATAAGATAAACCGGCGGTACGGGCGTGCCTGAGGCGATGGCCATTTCCTGCACAACATTCAGCAGGACCCGCTTCTGGTAGTCACCGCCATGCTCCGTAATCAGTTCGCCATCCATCATCTCAGCGATGACAGCGCCGCCCTTTTTCAGGATGTGCAGCCTGATCAGGCTTGCAATACCGATGATGGTGACGACACCAGCTGAAACAACGGCAAACATTTCCCACGTGTAGCTCGGGGGTAAGCCCAGCATGTTGGTTGGTGTCTGGAAATACAGCAGCAGGTACAGGAGCCCGTTGGTCAGCAACACCAGTGAGATAACCGCGAGTACAAACAGGAACAGCAGGAAGCGCGTATTCCGCCTGGCGATGTCTTGTGACTCGAAAAAGTCCATGGGAGAGGGTGAAGGATTGAAAAAACGGGCGACGTGTTGTCGCCCGGATCAGGATTTAGAAGGAGACGCTTGGCGCTTCCTGGATCGCATCGCTGTCATCAAACTCGAGCAGCTCTGCATCGGTGGGGTGACCCAGTGAACCTGCCAGCACAATCTGCGGGAAAGACTGCCTGTAGGTGTTGTATGCCATCACCTGGTCGTTAAATGCCTGGCGCGCAAAGGCGATCTTGTTCTCCGTTGTGGTGATCTCTTCTGACAGCTGCATCATGTTTTCGTTGGCCTTGAGGTCCGGATAGGCCTCAACCGCGATGTTGAATTTGCCCAGTGCACCGGACAACACACCTTCCTGTGTGATCAGTGAGCGAATCGCGTCTGCATTGGAAGGGTCCCTCGCTGCGTCTGCCAGTACCGAGGCGGCGGCGTCTCTTGCGGCGACGACTGCTTCCAGGGTCTCACGTTCATGGCTCATATAGCCCTTGGCGGTTTCCACCAGGTTCGGGATCAGGTCATAACGCCGTTTCAGCTGCACCTCGATCTGTGCGAAGGCGTTTTTGTAACGATTCTTCAGTGCAACCAGCTGGTTGTAGATGGCGATTGCCCAAATGACAATAACCGCGATGACACCGATAAAGATGATGGTTGAGATATCCATTGGCCCATTCCTTTTACGTGTTTACCCATTGGTTTTAATGAAGATACCGGCCATATGCAACGGGACATTTGTAAACTTCGTACTATTTGCTGAATTCTTGGCGGATCTTTTCATTATGTTCGCCAAGCGCCGGCAGCTTCCACTGCTTATCCATTTTTCCTTCAATTTCAGCGCCGCGACCCAGCGCCTTAGCAACACCGTTTTCCGTGACAATTTCGCGAAACCGGTTCTGCGGATGGTTTGCGAGGTCATCCAGGTCTGACAGCCGGCCGAATGCAATCCCACCGTCATTCAGCTTTTTGATTACCTCCTCCCGCGACAGCGCCTTGAAGAAGTCACCAACGAGACCATCGAGGGCCGGACGATTGGCAATGCGATCTGCGTTGGTTGCGTAGTCGGGATGATCTGCAAGGGCTGCGTTTCCCATGACCTTTTCGCACAGGGCCCGCCACTCTCGCTGGCTCTGGATACTGATCAGCACGGCCTTGTCGTCCTTGCAGAGATAAGCACCATAGGGCGCAATCGACGGATGTTTCAGCCCGTGATTCTGCGGCGTGAAATTGCCGTAGTGGTGCTGGAAATAGGGCACCGTCATCCAGTCGGCAGTTGAGTGAAACAATGACACATTGATCTGCCGGCCTGCCCTGTCCGGGTCACGTTCCCTCGCGAAAAGGGCTTCAAGGATAGCCTGGTAGGCGGTCATCCCTGCAGAAATATCGGAAACCGATACGCCGACCCGCGTCAGTTCATCGCCAACACCGGTAATAGCGCAGAGGCCTGTCTCGGCCTGTATCAGCAGGTCATAAGCTTTCTGGTCTCGGTACGGTCCGTCCTCGCCATAACCCGAGATGGAACAGATAATCAGGGATGGGAACTTCTCGCGGAGGACTTCAGGGGCAAGACCGAGTCGTGCCAGTGCGCCCGGCGCAAGATTCTGGATGAACACATCAGCCTGCGTGAGCATCCTCCCGAGTAAGGCGTGGTCGTCAGGATCCTTGATGTCCATCGTGATGCTTTCTTTGCCGCCGTTCAGCCAGACAAAATAGGCGCTTTCACCGAATACGAAATCATCGTATTGGCGCGCAAAATCACCCTCTGATCTTTCTATCTTGATCACCCTGGCTCCGGCTTCAGCCAATCGTCCGGATACGTATGGCGCGGCAACCGCCTGTTCCAGGCTGACAACAGTGATTCCTTCGAGGTCCTGCATGACTACCTCCCTGTAAAGCTATCGATGAATTTTCTGCCGAACAGTTCGCGTGTCAGTGATATCGCATCGATATCCAGCCGGTTGCCGTGGTAAGGCTTGAAGGGAACATTGCCCAGGGAAAGCAGGGCTGCGGTCAGGATCAGGAAGATCGAGGCACTGCCTCTTTCGAACGGCATCAGCTGATGGCAGTACCAGCCGAAGTCAGCCAGCGCAGCAAGATAGCCCGTATCCTCCCGGAGTGTGAGCAGCCTTTTAAACCGCTCATTCATGTCTCCAAACATCATCTGGCTGACTTTTCTTGGTGTGGGGTGTTCCATGATCACGAAAAAGGTCGGCTGCGGATAACTGAGGACGAAGAAGTTGGTGAATGGTCTTGATTGCGTCGTATCATCGAATAGCTGGTACTTGTGAAATTTGGCTACATCAAAAAAGTTTGCTGGAGAGATCGTGAGCTTGTTCCGTATCACGTTGCTCACAATCTCGTGGCTGGTGGAATTCACATCTGTAACACTGACTGCGCCCGGATCTTCCTTGGCGCAGCGCTCTAGATTATCCACTACACCCTGGAAAAGGGGATGCACCTGCTCGTACATGGTGAGAGACGCCCTGACGTCCAGGTCTACGCTTACCGGCGGATAACCCGCGCGCTGCAGGGCTGCGTTTAAAGCAGATCTCCTCAGTACAACCTGTCTGCCCTGGTCAACAGTTCTGTCGTAAACGCCGTCTCGCCAGCGACCGAAGTCTGCGCGCTTGGCCTCGTTGAGTTCCGGTTGTGTTTTTGCGAAAGCGTTTCGTTCCCGGGCGATGAGTTCCAGCAGGTCCAGCAGGGAAACATCTGCGCTACCCGCAGCCGTAACCCGCAGGATATTTGCGCAATTGTTCGCTGTCGTTACAGCAAAATCACTCCATTGCTGCTGTTCTGTTTTAGGAAAATCGTGCTGCTTAACTCTGAAAAAAGCAGCAAAATCCTCCGGCTTGTCACCGGCCTTTTGATCTGACACCGATACGCTCGCTCGATTCGCTAATTGTTGATTTCTTTCGTGCGTTGGCCGCGCTAACGCACTTCGTTAACTGGGCCTACGGTTCAGATCGTCCACGTCTCATATTGGTTCTCGGGAACAACGAGGCCCGGCAACCCCAGCCGACCCCACTGGATTACACCTCCAGGGATGTTTGCCACTCGCTCAAACCCACTGTTTCGCAGGATCTGCACAGCCATGGCAGAACGTTTACCTGACTGGCACACCGCCACGATAGGGGCACTTGTGCTGATTTCGCCGATGCGATCACGCAATTCTGAAAGCGGGATCACGGTTGATGGTTCAATGTGGCCAAGTTCGCCTTCGTATTCTGAAGCAGAGCGGACATCCAGCACGAACAGGCTCTCAAGGTGGCGAGCGACCCAGTCGGGTTCAATCTCGGGTATGCCGGCAAATGTCAGGGTCACCGGCCCCCAATCAATTTTTTCAACCGGTGTTTCAGGTTTGCCACATTTCATATTGGCGGGTACGGCGATCTCAAGCAGCTTTGGGTGAGGCAGGCCCAGGTTGTCCATGAACCCTGCAAAGTCTTCCTCGCGTGCATCACCACCGATGCGCGGGTTGAATTTCTTTTCTTCAGCAACGGTCGAAACAGTCCTTCCCATGTAATCGTGACCCGGATAGATAAGACAATCATCGGGCAGGCTGAATATTTTTTCGTGGATGCTGCGCCACATTGTATGTACATCACCGGACTGGAAATCGGTTCTGCCAGCACCTCGAATCAGCAGCGTGTCTCCCGGGAAGACCATACGCTTGTCGTGGGTGACAAACGCAAAGCAGCCATTGGTGTGACCGGGCACAGCGTGTGCGGTAACGGCGCAGCGCCCAAACGTTAGGACCATGCCATCACCGAGAGCCACATCGACGCCTTCTGCGTCATAGACCTCTGCCAGCACAATCTGCGCGTTGTACGCTTCCTTCATCAACCATGCACCGGTGACGTGGTCGGCATGCACATGCGTGTCGAGCACGTATTTGATTGTCAGGCCAAGTTCGCGAATCAGGGCGGTATCACGCTGGTGCTGTTCGAATACCGAATCGATGATGATCGCCTCCCGGGTTTCCGGGCATCCCAGCAGGTAGGTATAGGTTGATGAAGTGGTGTCGAACAGTTGCCGGAAAATCATGGGGCTCATCCTCTTGTACTCTGATCCTCTTGTACTCTTACTCTCTCGTACTCTTACTCTCTCGTACAACGCCATTGTAACCGCTTAAGGCGCCCTGGCGCTTGACCCCGGTCACCCTTTATTGCCTCGGCAGCTCCTCGATCGGTACGGCAAGCGCCGGGTCGAGTTCGTGGTCTGCTAAACGCGTCGTCGTTTTTGTGGGCGCCGCAGACTTTTCCATGACGATGCGAACAACCAGTACAACCAGACCGATGATAATTGACACAACGCTCGCACCGAGTGCGTTCATGACATCACCTGTAAACCAGACCATGGCGATCCCAAGTAACGTGAAGATGCCAGCCATGTAAAGGGGCGCGTGATCGCTGCGATCATAGACGTCGTCAAACACCGCGTTCGGTACAACATAGAGTTCAACCTGCTGGCCGGTGGTGTAGGAAAAGGTGGCGCTACCGGTGTTGCGAACTGTCTGTTTGCGTTTGCCCTCGGTGTCGTTGTACTCGAACACCGTGCAGTGCATGGTTTTGTTTTTTGTGACCGTTTCGCCGTCCCTTATCTTCTCTTTTGTGTAGTGATGATTGATGCCGCCAAGTACCACGGCTGTCTCAAGGCGGCCTTTCATCCTCGCAAAACACCAGACGAAACAGGAGAAGAGACCTATCAGGCAGAACACGATACCCAGCAGCATAAAGACGAGTGGAATGTCCGTGAACATGAGGCTGATGAATGTGACTATTTCTGACATGTTGGCCGGCCGATGCAGGAGTGGAGACATTACCATGAGCGGGCACCTGTATTGACCCGGTCCGTCAGATTGCCTTTACTGTGGGCCGCGAAAAAATGAGACCCGAATATGTCGAACAGCAAACGTACCGGCCCCCTGGAGGATGTCACTGTTATTGATTGCACCAGAGCACTTGCCGGCCCCTTTGGTGCAGGGCTGCTCGCTGATCTGGGCGCGCGGGTGATCAAGGTGGAGCCGCCGCTGGGTGATGGTTACCGCAACATACCGCCATTCCTGCCGGACTACGCTTCACCTTACGAGGATCGCAAGGCCGGTACTGATTTTGGCGCACCGTTTGCGTCGGTGAACCGCAACAAGCGCAGTGTGTGCCTGGACCTGAAGGACGATGCACACAAAAAGGTCTTCCTTGAACTCTGCGACCAGGCGGATGCTGTTGTTGAGAACATGCGTGCCGGTGTGATGGATCGTCTTGGCCTCGGCTATGAAACGATTGCTGAACGAAACCCGCGAATTGTCTATGCCTGCGTGAGAGGATTTGGTGATCCGAGAACAGGTGAAAGTCCCTACGCGGACTGGCCGTCACTCGACGCGGCAGCGCAAAGTTTCGGTGGGCTCGTCTATGCCAATGATGGTCTTGTCACGCCTGCCATTGCCGATATTTTTCCAGGCACATTGATGGCGCTGGGTGTGGTTTCCGCCATTCATCACGCCAGAAACTCTGGCAAAGGACAGTTCCTGGATGTTGCGATGTACGATGCAATGATGGCCTTCCAGAAGAGTGCAGTGGCGCAGTTCGGTGTGACCGGTAAGCCGAATCCGAGCGGCCTGCAACGAGCGATGACCTTATATCCATTTGACCTGTTTCCGGCGAGTGATGGCAAGGTGGCTATTGCGGTTGCACAACCTCGGCACTGGGATCTGCTGTGCGCCGCCATGGAGCGGGTGGACCTGATGACCGATGAACGCAGTGTCTCAAACGAGGCCCGCCTGAAGAACGTTGACTGGGTTGAAGCGCAGATCTGCGCCTGGACGTCGAGCCTCACCCGGGAGGAGATCAAGGCAAAGCTCGATGGCAAGATTCCCTTCGGCCCGGTACAGAACATGCAGGATATCTACCGCGATCCTCATGTTGTGGCCCGTGAGATGCTGGAGACCTGTGATCCCGGCGGTGACAACCCTGAGATTCAGCTCGCCGCCAGTCCGATCAAGTTTACCGAGACGCCAACAACCCTGTACCAGTCACCACCAACACTTGGGCAACACAACGATGAAGTGCTGGCAGAGTTTGGTATCAAAATGCCAGAAGCAGATTAACCCACCGGTACCAGCAACTGTGATGAGTCCTTAACTTCCTGCATGGCGGGATAGGTTGTCGTGTTGACGACCCCTGGCAGATCAGAGAGCGTTTCAATCATCAGCGTGGTGTAACTTTCCATATCCCGCGTGCGTACCTTCAGCAGGTAATCGAAGCCGCCGGACACCATGTGACAGGATTGCACTTCATCAATTTCGCGGATCGCCTGGTTGAATGCTGCCAGTACGTCCCGGGTGGTTTTGGATAGTTTGACCTCAACAAACACCACGTAGTCCTGGTCCAGTAATCCTGGGTCGAGATTGGCGGAGTAACCCCTTATATATCCTGCCTGCTCAAGTCGCCTGACGCGGTTCAGGCATGGTGTCTTACTGAGTCCTACCGCTTCCGCGAGATCCACAAATGAGATCCTGCCTTCATCCTGCAGCGCCGACAGGATTTTGAGGTCCAGTCTATCGATCTGTATTTTTTCCAAAATCAGGTTCTTTTTTCTGTGATTTGACGAATTATAGTCTGTTATCGAGTTATTCGGCTTTAGATCAGTCTCATTTCCTGTGAGCAAGTTCTACGCTCTAGACAAATCACTCCCCGGAGTTGTCATGACCGATCACAGAGCCAGCATCCGAGCAGCAAAGTTCCAGGATGAACACACGACGCTGCAGTCCATCCTTTCAACACCTCCCTATAACAATGATGTTGCACACGAGATAAACAGACGCGCCATCGATCTCGTTAGACAGGCGAGGTGTTCCAACACTTCAAAACCGATCCTCGATACGTTCCTTTCTGAATATGGTTTGAGTAACAGTGAGGGTATTGCATTGATGTGTCTCGCTGAGAGTCTGCTACGTGTACCTGATGCACAGACTGCGGATCTGCTCATCGCGGATAAGCTGGGCTGTGGAGATTGGTCTGAACACCTCGGTCATGCTGATTCATTGTTGGTTAACGCATCTACCTGGGCGTTGATGCTCACCGGTCGCCTGGTTGAGCTCCCTGAAGAACTGCTGGCAGAGCCGCTGCCCTGGTTCAGGAAACTCGTCGCTCGAACCAGCGAGCCTGTGATTCAGGCTGCCGTCAGGACGGCGATGGAGATACTCGGCCGCGAGTTTGTGCTGGGCGAAACCATCGAAAAAGCGATCCAGCGCTGCCAGGATGGTATGCAGTACTCGTTTGATATGCTCGGTGAAGCTGCTCGTGATGCGCAGACAGCCAGGCGGTACTTTGACAACTATCTGCATGCCATCACCAATGTGGCAAGCGACGCGCCAGGGGCCTCTGTATCTATCAAGCTGTCTGCCCTGCATCCACGTTACGAGGAATCACAGCGTGAGCGGGTGATGGCCGAACTGGTGCCAGACCTTCTTGCACTTTGTGAAGCGGCGGCAGACCGGAACGTCAACATCACGATAGATGCAGAAGAATCTGATCGCCTGGAGCTGTCCCTCGATATCCTGCAGCTCCTCATTGAGGATCATCAGCTCAGCAACGTGGGCTGTGTCGTACAGGCCTATTCAAAGAGAGCGCCGCATGTCATCGACTGGCTGATTGATCTTGCTGAACAAACGCGAACCAGCATATCTGTCAGGTTGGTTAAGGGCGCGTACTGGGATGCTGAAATCAAGCATGCACAGGTCGAAGGCTTGCCCGGCTTCCCCGTTTACACTCGTAAAGAGCACACCGATGTGGCCTATCTCCACTGCGCGAGGAAAATTCTCGAGCACCCCTGCCAGCTTTACGGTCAGTTTGCTACACATAACGCGCACACGCTGGCGGCGATCATGGTGATGGGTCAGGGCAGGCAGTTTGAATTCCAGCGGCTGCACGGGATGGGCGAGATGCTGTTCTCGAGTGCCCGGCAGATATTCGCGACTTTTCCGCCGGTACGAACCTATGCGCCGGTGGGTTGTCATGAAGATCTACTCGCCTACCTTGTTCGACGACTGCTGGAAAATGGCGCCAACAGTTCCTTTGTAAACAGGTTCCTTGATGAAAATGTGACACCGGCATCACTCGTGCAGGATCCGGTTGCGCTGGTGGCAAACGGTTCGATGCGAGGACATCCAGATATCTACCTGCCGGAGCACCTGTTCCCCGGGAGGCTCAATTCTGTTGGTCAGGATCTGAATGATCCAACGGCGACTACCTGTCTCGAATCCCGCCTGATCGACAGTCGAAGGCAGCGGCAGACAATGTTGGGGGGTGCGGACAGATCTTCACCGATATCCGCTTCGGTGCGTATCAACAGTGTCCCTGCAACCCCGATAGAACAGCTCGACCTGGTGGTCAGGCGGGCGCGGGCAGCCCAGGGCGCCTGGAACCGGCGGGACGATCGTGCGCTGATCCTGAACAAGATGGCAGCACTCGTTGAGGAGAATGGACTGGCGCTGATATCCCTGCTTGTGGACGAGGCAGGTAAGACTCTGCCAGATGCGGTGAACGAGGTTCGTGAGGCTGTGGATTTCTGTCGTTACTATGCCGAAGGCATCAGTGCATTCGAATGTGACGCATCATTGCCGGGGCCAACAGGTGAAGACAACCTGCTCAGCTGGCAGGGCAGGGGTGTGTGGGTCTGCATCAGCCCTTGGAACTTTCCGCTCGCCATATTCCTGGGACAGGTATCAGCAGCACTTGCCGCAGGTAATAGTGTAATTGCCAAACCTGCAGAGGAAACGCCTCTCGTCGCGGCGCGTTGCGTTGCGCTCCTCTGGGAAGCGGGTGTGCCTGAAGATGTCTGCCAGCTCGTGACAGGTGGCAGCAGCCAGGGCCAGTACCTGGTTGAACATGTCGATATTGCCGGCGTTGCGTTCACCGGCAGTAACGACACTGCACGTCACATCAATATAGCAATGGCGGCGGCGCCGCGACCCATCGTGCCGCTGATTGCGGAAACCGGTGGCCAGAATGCGATGCTCATCGATTCAACCGCACTGCTCGAGCAGGTTGTAGACGATGTGATCGACTCGGCGTTTCGCAGCGCAGGCCAGCGATGCTCGGCATTACGTGTATTGTTCGTGCAGGAAGAGATCGCCGAGACGGCCATCGAGCTTATTACCGGAGCGATGAATGAACTTCGGTTGGGTGACCCGAGACGTGTATCAACAGATATTGGACCCGTGATTTCTGCGAGTGCAGCAGGCAGGCTGAATGCACATATTGAAGAGCTTCGTAAGCGAGGGTTTCTGAGGCACCAATGCCATGTGGATGCGACCCATGCCTGCCCGACAGGTCAATTTGTTACCCCGACACTCGCAGAAATACCGTCGATCAACTACCTCCGCGCCGAACATTTTGGTCCCATCCTGCATGTGGTCAGGTTTGCGGCAAGCGAAATTGACCAGGTCATCGACAGTATCAACGAGACCCGTTTTGGCCTGACCTTTGGTATCCACACACGCATAGCGGCGAGGGCTGACTATGTGAGCGAACGAATGAATGTCGGCAACGTCTATGTGAACCGCAACATTACCGGCGCGGTTGTGGGTAGCCAGCCTTTCGGTGGACAGGGCTACTCAGGTACGGGCCCGAAGGCAGGTGGACCCAATTACCTTAAACGGTTTGCGGTTGAAAAAGTTGTGACAACCAACACCGTCGCGACCGGAGGCAACGCCGCGCTGCTGAATCTTGAAGCCTGATATGGTCTTTGATTGCGGGGGCCGCTGCGGGTGATACACTTCACCTATATTTTCTTGGGAGAACACCAGTGAATCGCAGGTAACGAAACAACGTTAACCTTTTACCTTAAAAACATGGAGTGCATATGCCCGCACGCAGCCATGTTGCGATTCGCAACCTTTCCTATTCCTACGATAGCTCCCCCACGCCGATCTTCGAGGGTGTAACACTCAATTTTTCACCAGGCTTTACCGGGATCATCGGGCCGAACGGCAGCGGAAAAACCACGCTGTTGCGCTTGCTGGTGGGTGAACTTGTCCCTGACCAGGGAATCATCGAAGGCACTGCCGATGCGATTTACTGCGAACAAAGAACCGATCATGCGCCTGCACTACTCGAGGAGTTCCTTAACGACTGGGATGGAAAAGCGGCAAGTATCCGCAGTCGTTTTGGTGTCGAGTGGGATTTTCTGGAACGCTGGCAGACCCTCTCGCATGGTGAGCGCAAGCGTGCACAGGTAGCAACCGCGTTATGGCGAGCGCCGCCTTTAGTCGCCCTGGATGAACCCACCAATCACATCGATAGAGATGCCCGTAATCTCCTGCGTGACAACCTGAAGCTATTTGAAGGGGTTGGCGTTCTTGTCTCTCACGATCGTGACCTGCTCGATGAGCTTTGTGAACAATGCATCTGGATTGATCCGCCGCATGCCAGATCCTATCCCGGTGGTTACACCAGTGTACGCACACTGAGGGAAGGTGAGCGGGAAACCGACATCAGGACTCGCGCCAGGGCCAAGCAGACGGTCAAGCGATTGCAGGCAGAAGCCTCCAAACGTCGTGAAACTGCTGCCAGCGAGCCGCAAAGGCGATCCAAGCGCGGGCTCGCACCAAAGGACAGGGACGGGCGTGGCAAGATCAATGCGGCCATCAACACCGATGGGAAGTCGGGCAATTCCCTGCGCCAACTCGACGGGCGAATAGCGCAGGCTCAAAACAGTCTTGAGCATGCAAATGTCAGCAAGGAATATGAAACCGGCATCTGGCTGGAAAACAGCTGTTCGCGTCGCAGCCATATACTTGATCTCAAAGCCGGCCAGGTATCGCTCGATGGCGAGCGGCACCTGAAGTGGCCGGATCTTTTTGTGGGGGTATCTGATCGAATTGCTATCACCGGTGTTAACGGTGCAGGTAAAACAACATTGCTGGACAGACTGCTGCCTGACATTAATGCACCAGCCGAGCAGGTCATCTTCCTGCCCCAGGAAATCTCAGGAGAAGATAGCGCACGTGCACTGGCGGACGTGCTCGAGTTACCGGATGCAGCGCTCGGTCACCTCATGACGATCGTCAGCAGGCTGGGTTCAAGACCGGGACGTTTGATCGAAAGCCAGCAGCCAAGTCCTGGTGAAACCCGCAAGCTGCTTCTGGCTCTCGGTATGCTGAAATCGCCGCATGTCATCATCATGGATGAACCCACCAATCATATGGACGTGGTATCGATAGAAGCGCTTGAGGCCGCCCTTGCGGACTGTCCGTGCGCGCTGATCATTGTCAGCCACGACGAAGCATTTATTTCTGCGCTTGATATGCAGCGGTGGGAGGTTCGGGCACACTCTCCGTCAGAGATACGCCTGGTGTTATAGGTCCCGAGGATCATCGAGCCAGGCGAGTGCCTCTTCAATCGTTCGAAATGCCCTTGCGACAACGAGGCCATGGTTGTCCCTCGCCCATGTTTCCATCATACGTACGGTGCCGTAGGTGGCATCGGTGTACCCAACCCAGGCGGTATATCGTTTTCGATCCGTGACCACGTCCGGTTCTATTGCACGCACGGCCGTAGAAATGTCGTAGCTGCGGAAGTCTTTGAGCTGGGCATTGGTGAGATCCCAGATGGTTCAGTCGCTCGGGTCTTGCCGGTTGTATTGAATGATCCGCTCTGAAATCTCGCCGAGGGTAAGCTCACCGGATATCCGGCGAATTATCACACCATCGGGTCGTTCCTCAACTTCCATGTCTGCCATGGAATCGTCCTGTTGATTAAGTGGCGAGGCAAGGTCTGCCATCATTATAGAGGCAAGTGAGCAGGAAGTGAGTGGTGAACCGATACGGTACTTACAATTGCGTCAAAGCGTTGGCAGGTCATCCTTTCAGGAGAAAGCCTCAACCGCAACCGCGGTATTCATAAAGTCCCGAAATCTAGACCACTTTCCATTATCAACCGTGATGATGTGCGCAAAGGAAGACACGATATCGCGACCAGTGCTTTTTGCAGTCAGGTGAAGCTCTCCGGTCACAGCAACCATTTCGCCTTCCGAGAAAAACTGCTGGGGTTCAAACACGTGGATATCAACGCTCGACAGCACGGTTTCGAAAAACTGGCTTGCTTCCTCGATGCCGTTGTAGGTCCCGGCGTAAGGAATGACGGCGGGCCCGTAAAACTCGATCAGGATGTCGTCGTTGAGCAGCGACAGGATGCCAGGGATATCACCCGCACCGAATCGTTCAAACAGTTGCATGGTTACATCGACAGAATCACTCATGTTGTGCTCCGTTATTTTGAGGGGTTATCGGTTGGGAATTGTTTGACGATGTCACTGACGCGCGCCAGGAAGTGCAGTCCCTCGTCAATCTCTTTCATGGACAGCTCAGAGATGATGGTCTTGATGATGTCCTCGCCGCGCATCTGCATACCAGCGACCACCTCGCGGCCCTTTGGTGTCAGGCGAATCAGCTTTTCACGGGCGGAATCAGGATGTTCTTTAAGTGACAACAGCTTCAGGGGCGAACGGGTAAGGCCGCGGATGGATTTCGACAGGGCAGAGCTGGTCACTTCAAACCACGGTCCGATGATCGACTCCAGCTGCTTTCGCGGCATCTCGCCATCTGCGTCTGCGCTGTACAGCGTCCACAGGATAACGTTCTGCAGTTGAGTGAGTTTGCTGTCACGCATCTCCCTTTCTACTGCAAAACCCACTTCATAGTGGAAAGGGTAATAGAGCGCCAGAAACTGTGACGCGATCTTGTCTCTCGCGTTTTGCCTTTTCGCGGGGGCTTTCGCTGGCTTTTTCGCCTTTACCTGTCTGCTCAATTCGGATATTGTCCTGAAGAAATAGTGTCCTTAGGACATAATAACTCAAAACTGCCGGAGCGCCCATGGATATTCCTACACCGGAAACGATTACAGTTGAGAAACTCGCTGATCCAGCCGTTATTGCTGATCCCTATCCTTTTTATGCCGCGCTGCGTGATGCGTCGCCGCTATATGGTTACAGTGACTATCCGCCGGGTACGGTGCCGGGTGAAGATGATCCTCCCACTGCATGGGCTGTGCTGAAACATGAGCAGGTTGTAGAGGTGGCCCGTCAGGCGGATGTTTTTTCTTCGCGGGATCCACTGCAGGAAGCGTCCGGTGCACCGACCCTGATGCTGGTCAACCATGATGATCCTGAGCACAAGTCACTGCGGGACTGCGTACAGCCGTTTTTTACGACAAGTGCGGTAGCGCCGCATGGAGAGTGGCTGGCATCGGTTTGTGACGATTTCGTCTCTGCCATGATCGATAAGGAAGTGGACGTAATGCAGGGCGTTGCGGCAGACCTGCCAGCGATGGTGATGGCGCGAATCCTTGGTATGCCGCACGAGGATTACCCGAAGTTCAGGCAGTGGGCGACGGCGTTCATGTTGTCTGCACCCATGACGCCGGAGGAGCGCGGCGCTTCTAACCAGGCGATGTTCGAGTATTTCATCAGCAAAGTGGGAGAGCGAGCCGCAGCGGGCAGCAGTGAGGGCGACTTTATTGGCACTCTGCTGCAGAAACTGTCGCCTGAGGAAGTGATCAGGTTCTGTTTTACGTTGCTGGTGGCGGGTGCCGAAACGACCACAGGCCTCATCGGAAATCTGTTCTGGCAGGCATCCCTGCGCCCGGCGTTGTTCGACCAGGTGATCGAGGACGAAGATCTGGTGGCGCCGTTTATTGAAGAGACCCTTCGGATCTGCGGGCCACCACAACGGCTGTTTCGGGTGGCAACCCGCCAGACTGAACTCGGCGGCAAGGTGATTAACGAGGGAG
This sequence comes from Pseudomonadales bacterium, assembly GCA_963921285.3. Classification (GTDB taxonomy): domain Bacteria; phylum Pseudomonadota; class Gammaproteobacteria; order Pseudomonadales; family Azotimanducaceae; genus UBA9659. The sequence continues at coordinate 217,865 of CAWUFD020000015.1, read as the reverse complement.
ACTGGGTGGCCATCTTCTTTGCCGCTGCCAATCACGACCCGTTAGTGTGGGAGAATCCGACCGAGTTTCGCCTGGACCGGCAGGGCGCGCGGGCACACTTTACCTTTGGACATGGTATCCATCAGTGCCTCGGTGCAATGCTTGTGCGCCTTGAAGCCCGGGCGGTGATCAATGCGCTTCGAAAGCGCAGAATCGAGGTGACGGCATGTCCGGGCGAAGACGTACGACAAACAGCAACGCAACTCAGCTATACCTTTGAGAAATTTGTTGTGTCATTAACTGCCCGGTCATGAGGCGTTAAGTGATAGCATGCACTGCTGACGGAGATGACAACAAAAGGCCTCACGCAAACCCATGGCAAGACCCGCTCTCACTGAAGAACAGCGCCGCGAATCCCGTCGACGTATACGTGAAGCCGCCTCCGCACTTTATGCGACGAGTGGTCTCGGTGACATCAGCGCACGGGCAATCGCAAAAGAGGCTGGTGTTTCCGTCGGTACTATCTACTCACACTTTGGCAGTCTCGCAGAACTGATGCAGTCTCTCTGGCGTCAACCTGTACGCCAGCTGGTGGCTGATCTAGAAAAAGTCGCAAACCAGGATGGGCCGCCAAGAGACAAATTGCGTTTACTGATGGAAACCTATGTTGGGTTTGGTGAGAGGGAAAGGGCTGTGTACCGCGGCGCTTTCATGTTCGTCAGGCCTGAATCACATGACAAACCGCCAGCAATACCGCTGAAAGAAGCGGGTATCTCGTCACATTTTGTCAACGTGATCAGTGAAGGTCAGGAGCAGGGCGTGTTTCGACCCGGGGATCCTCTCGAAATCACGGAGCTGTTATGGGCCGGTCTGCACGGTTCTCTTTCGCTACCGGATAACCTTGATCGGGTAGCTTTTGCCGCGCCGGAGACAATGGGCCAGCGAATGATTGATGTCATGCTCGACCTGGTGTGCGAAGAGGGCGCCAGTTAATCCGCTTCAATCAGGACTTCTGTTCTCCCACCTGTTCACCCAGCATCGAATTACCTGACCAGTCGTGGGTAACTGTGGTTGTGGGTGTTTTCCTTCGCGTAACGTAGGCATAAAGCACCGGCAGACAAATAAGCGTCAGGAAGGTTGAAGTGCCGAGGCCGCCGATAACCACAATAGCGAGCGCCTTGAACATAGATTGCCCCATCGCAAGTGGTAACAGTCCAACAATACTTGTGACCGATGTCAGCAGGATTGGCATGAATCGGTTGCAGCCCGCACGAATAGCAATTTCTGATATATCTGTTTCAGGTTCCAGGTCACGAAGCTGGTTGCCCTCATCCACGAGCAGGATGGAGTTGTTGATCACAATCCCCATCAGACTGGTGAGTCCAATAAACGCAAGGAACGAGATCGGCTGGTTCATCGGGTAAAGCAGCAGGAATGCACCGATAAACGACAACGGAATGGCCGCACAGATCAGCAGGGGCTGGACGACGGATCCAAACTGGAAAACGAAAATGGCCAGCACGATGAGGCCGATCACCCCGACATACTTGCTCATCCCTCCGAAGGAAGCGGCCTGGTCGGCAATTTTGCCGTCGTAATTGACCGAATATCCCTGCGGCAGCTCAAATGCGGCGACCGCCGCTTTTACGTCGTTGGTCAGTTGTGAAACGGAGTGACCAGGTACTGCATCAATCTTGATGGATATCTGCGGTTTGAACATCTTGTGTGCTATGTCGAATTCATCTTCCTTGAAGCTGATTTCAACCACCTGTGACAGCGGGATTTTTGCTCCTGTTTTCGACGTCACAAAGATTCGATCAAACACGTTTAATGGATCTTCAGAGTGTGCTTCCGCCCGTAACATGATGGCCAGCTCATCGCCGTCGGTATCGCGGAAAGTGTCCACCTCTTTGCCGTGGGTGATCAGAACGAGGACTTTGTCTACGCTGCGTCGATCAACACCCAGTGCGCTGGCACGCCGCTCCTTGAAGCGTATGTTGAGCGCGTAGTAGCGGGATTCCGCTTCGTTATCGATTTCACCGATGCCTTCGATGCCGTAGTTCTTCAGGTGATTTTCCAGTTCGGTAGCGTAGTCACGTACCGCCTGGATCCTCGGCCCGCGCAGTTCAACTTCAACATCACTCAGACCGCCGCCGCCGCCGACGGTAAATGGCGAGGCCTCAACATCTGCCAGTGCATCGTAGTGTGCCAGCTGCTCGTTTAATTCAGTGACCATGTCATTCATCTGCTGCGCACTCCGGAAGTTAACCGAGCAGAAGATCTGTGCGTTGTTTCGGCGTGTGGGCACACGGGATATGCCTGTATTCACCATGGGGAAGGCCGCCCCGGTAACACTTGCGCAGACGTTGATCTCCTCACGGCCCTCAATGAGATCACTTATTTCATACGTCAGGTCTTTGACAAAATCTTCACTGCGATCGAGCGGCGCCTTGATGGTAACCGTGAAATACGGATCCTCACTGTCAGGGAACACGATAACTGGCAGGCGGCTGGCCACCATGCCGGTGACATACAGCAGCAGGCCGATCCCTCCCATCAGTTGCAGAGGATGTTTAATAAAATATCGAAGCACCGACCGGTAGGTTTTGTCCCGGAAAGGGATCAATGCGATCAGAAAGCTCGGTGGTGACGGCAGGAATGGCGCTTTGTTCTCAGTGCCGAGTCTCGCAATCATCACCGACGAGATAATTACCGCAGCAAGCAGCGATGCACCCAGGCAGAGCCAGATGACAGCAACCAGGCTGTGCAGGAAAAGTCCGGTTGTAGACGTGAGCAGATAAAGCGGTGCAAACGCGAGGGCAGTTGTAGCCGTCGAACTCAGCAGTGGCATGATCACTGAGGACGTACCCCGGATCGCCGCATCCTCTCGAGTATGACCACCGTAATGGTTCAGTTTGTATGCTTTTTCCGTGACAACAATGCCGTTGTCGACGATCAGGCCAAGAGCAATGATGAAGCCAGCCAGAGAAATTTCCTGAATGCCATAGTCCGTAAAAGACAGGCCAACAACCGACAGGAACAACGCTGCCGGCAACATGGAACTGATGATGAATGCAGAGCGCAGGCCAACAGCGAACAGGAGCACAACGGCAAGTATCGCGATGCCTGTCATGATGTTGACGCCCAGCTCGTTCAGCTTGTAATCAACACCGGTCTCGGCTAATCAACACCGGTCTCGGCGTCGAACAGCCACTTGATCTCAACATCATCCGGGCGGCGAGTGGTTTCGATGGCCTCTTCGATGGAGCGCCGTGCCTCAAAGATGTTGGCAGCTTCAGACAGCTTCATCGTGACGAGCACCGCGGGTTTGCCTTTTATCTGAGCAATCACAGCGTTACGTTCGTTAACACGTCGCACCGTTGCAATGTCACGCAGCGCCAGCGCCTTACCTTCGCGGTTGATCAGCATGGTTTCACGGATCTGTTCCAGGTCGGTGTAACCAGAACCGAAAGCCAGCACGGAAATGGCTTTGCCGCCTACGTTGAACGTGCCCGTTGGCAGGTATTGGTTGTTTCCTTGAATGGCGCGCTCGATCGTGCCGATGTCGAGACCTGCAACCTCCATTCTTGCAATGTCGATATCGATCTGGATTTCTTCTTCCGGGTAGATTTCCTCAACGTCTTCAATCTGATTGAGTTGGCGTAGTTTCTGCGTGAGCGTTTCGGCTACCTGCAGCAGGTCATCAGGTGTTGCTGTCTGTGAGGTAATACCAACCACAAATGAAACGATGAGATCCACCGGGCTTTGTTTGAGTACCGTGACCTCGGTGCCTTCCGGGAAGTCAGATTTGATGTTGTTGATTTTGGAATTGACGTCGACGTATTCATCATCGATGTCGATGCCGTAGTCATACTGAATGAGGATCGATGCAAAACTGTTGTAGATGCTTGATTCGAATTTGTCGAGGTTCCTGGTGTTCTGGAGTTTCTCTTCGATGGTGTTAACAACGCGCTGTTCGATTTCTGTCGCTGACGCGCCCGGCAGCACCACCTCCACCATGAGTGTTGGCAGCTCAACGGTAGGGTACTGGGATATACGGATACCCGGCAGCTTGATCCAGGCGGTGGTCAGGACGATGAGAAAAAACAGGAGCGTAAAAGGCCTGTTGGTAACGATGAAGCGGATCACAGCTTCCATGTCAGGTTCCTCTTAGCAGTCTTGCAGTTTCGCAGTCTTCCAGCTTTCGCAGTCATGCAGTCTAGTTAACTACGGAAACAGATGATTGATCCTTCAGGCCGTGATGCCCGTTGGTAATCACGTCGGAATAGATGCTGAGATCCTCCAGGACCGACACAGCGTCGCCCCTGATGTTGTTAATCGTGACGGCGACTTCGTTAGCGAGAGGACTGCCGTCGTTCATCACATAGACAATACCTCGATTGCCCCTGACGTCCAGCATCGCGCCGAATGGCACGATCGAATAGGCGCGTTCTGACGCCTTGATCAGGTCCACCTCACCGATCATCCCGGGTCTGAGTTCCATACCCTGGGTGGAGATCGCAATCTCGGCTGTATACAGACCGTCGGATGGGTTAGCGACCTTGGCGACCTTTGTCACCTCGCCGGTGAAGACATCGTTGGGGTAGGGTGAGAAAACGACCTCCGCTCTCGCGTCGTCAGACATGAGCAACGCATTACGATCGGTCAGGTGCACCTTTGTGACCCACTGTTCGTCGTCGCTCTGGAATACGTATACAGCCTGCCCCGGCTGCACACTTGTGCGTGAATCGATGTCCTGCTTCAGGATCAGGCCATCACTGGGTGCTCGCATTTCGCATCGTTCAACGTTGAGTTCCGCCTGCTCGAAAGCGATTCGCGCCTGGTCAAACTGGGCCTGGGTATCGTCGAGTTGTGACGCCTGGATCGAACCAGATTCATGCAGTTTCATCATGCGATCAAAGATCCGCTGCACGTTATCGAGATTTGTTTGCGCCTTGCGAAGTGCATCCTGGGCATCCTGGCGGTCGAGCAGGGCCAGCAACTGGCCTTTGCTGACCCGATCACCTTCGTCAACATGAAACTTCTGTATGCGACCGGGGATTTCAAACGACATATCCTCGACGCTGGGTGCGAGTACACCAAAGGTGCGAATCCGGGTTTCAACCGGTTCGATGAGGATCTTTGTTGTCTTGACGAACTGCGCTTCCTCAGCGCTGACGAGACCAGGTAGACATAAGGCAACCGTCAGGACGATTGCTGGTACTGAAGAGATATTACGTGCCACCACAAACTTGTTCTTTGACTTCTAGCGGTTGGTCAACACATTACCTCACAGCATTGCGACTTGCCAGTGCTGTGGACCCACGCAGGACGGCTACAGAAAGCCCAGGGTGACAAAGAGTCTGCGGTGATCCGTCACGTAATCATCAAAGCAGGCGTCAATGATGGTAAGGCCACGCACACTGACCCAGTCCAGTTTCAGCGACAGTGGCTCAAACCTTGAGCGCGGGAAGGCCCAGGTGGCCTGCGGTAAGGCAAACGCTTCCGCAAACCCGGCCGCCTCCAGTTCGTCATTAACGAGTTCTCTTTCATCGCCAACATACAGGCTCTCATCAACCCTGAGTGCAGCAGCAGGTACGCGGTGTACCAGCCTGACCAGAAGTCGTCTCCAGCCGGCGGCAGGCAGGGTCGAGTTGAGATCGCCGCAGATAACACTTGGTAGTGAATGCTGACTGGCGTGCTCCAGAACGCCGCGCAACATCGGAAGTCGGTGCGCGAACCCAGCGTGAATAATGGGCAGATGGCAGTTGTAGACCATCAGCTCGCGACCCTGCACTTCAAGCCTGGCCATTTGCACCGGTTCAAAGCATACCCTCGGATCTTTGACGGGCACTGGCAGGTCGAGTGTCTCTAGTACCCTGTAGCGGGTCAGGATCGCGTTGTGAGAGGGCTGTGCTGCCTGGGTGTAAAGATAGGGGGTAATGGATTCGTCCAGGGCGTCGGTGGTAGCAAATTCCTGCAGACAAAGAATGTCCTGTCGCTCGAATCCGATATGAGGTTCGACATGTGACATCCCGACGCTGCTCCAGTGAGGGGTCGTGGCGATATTCCAGCTGGCGAGGGTAAATGACATCTGTCCGTTTGTACTCACGGTGCTGCTTTGGTGTCTGCCGGGGCGTACCTCAACTGAACAGAAGCAGGCTCGATGCTGATGTCAAATGGCGGATGCCCTGCCCAGTCACCATCGATGTGTGCGTGCACGTCATCCGTGCCTGAAACCTGTACCCGACTGGTGTTATACATCTGCACACCAGCAAAGCTGCCGTGGGTCCCACGGGACAGGTGGTGAAAATGTCTCAGCCGGGTCATCTTTGGGAATTCACCAACCTCACAGACGGATAACAGGCCGTCATCAATTCTCGCGTCGGGGACAAGTTTGAAACCACCGCCGAACGTTGTGCCGTTTGAAATAGTGAGCAGCAAAAGGTTTTTGTCCAGGGGCCTGCCATCAACCTCGTACTGCATCTGCTGCTCGTCTTCGAGCATCAGGATCCTGACCGCGTTCTAGTAGTAGAGGGCGTGCCCGCTGAGGAAACGACTGTCTGAGTCTTCCATTGCTTTCACAACCGAAGCGTCCAGTCCAAGCCCAACACCATTTACAAACCGCCTGTTGTTACACAATCCACTGTCAACGGTGCATATGTCTCCTTCAACGGCACAGGCATAGATGGCCCGACGCGCACGAGGCAGAGTAAGGTTGGTGATGAAGTCGTTGCCTGTGCCAATCGGCACAATACCGAGCGGCAGGTTGATATCAACATTGTTGACGGCGAAATTCAGGGACCCGTCGCCGCCCAGGACGACAACGGAATCGTAGCCGTGCGCCGATTTTTTTATCTCATCGCCCGCAAGGTGCGCATCCGGCTGATTGATGAGCTGCGAGTTAATGTTCTTTTGAGAGAGATACTGCAGAAAGTCATGAGTAGCGTCAGCGGTTTTTCTGCGGGAACCGCCGGCATTTCGATTTGCGATGACCAAAGTGCGCCGCTCTGTGTTAGTGCTTGGGTGCCTGCTCATAATAGTGCGTGGGAGGCCGATGCTTGCGGCGACAAACCTGATCTTTTCAAGCTATATTAGCAGCCCCACCATAACCATAAAAATCAAGGGAGCCGCTGTGTCTGCAGACTCGATCGAGTATTACAAGTCTCTATTCAGGGGCAATGATTTGTTCCGTGGTTTTTCCGATAAGCATTTTTCCGAGCTTGCTGACATGATCAGTGAGGTGCGTGAAGTGCCGGCTGGTGAAGTGCTGGTAAAAGAAGGTGATGAGGCCGACGATATCTTTATTCTCGAGGCCGGTACCCTTGAGATCAATGTGCTTGATGAAGTGAGCCAGACGACTCACCGGGTTGCGACGATTGAGCCAGGTGAGAGTGTGGGTGAAGTCGCACTGCTTGACGATGGCCCCCGCTCGGCGACAGCGGTTGCTCTCACGGATGCAAAAGTTGCAGTGATTCCTGTAGGTCGGGTGAATAACACTGATCTCGGTGAGGTGCAGACCGATGTCCTGATGAAAATCAATCTGGGCAAGAGAATAGCGAGCCGGATTCGGTCGACCAATGAAAGTGCGGTGCGTTCACTGCAGGCGCAACTCGAAGAGAGTGAAAAACGAGCCGAGCTCGGCGGGTTTATGTCGCGCGTGCTTATTGGTACCGCGCTCTACACTTTTGCGCTCAGCCTGACCAAAAGCTTTGATGAGTACATCTCGGATACGACGTTTGTCACCGTTCCCATTCTTGTTGTGTTCGCGACTGCGCTTGCCCTCAACATCAAGTTCTCAAGCTATCCCAGGGAAGCCTATGGCCTGACGCTGCGTGGCTGGCAGAAGGGTATTGTCGATGGGATTGTCTTCTCGATTCCACTGATTGGCTTCCAGTTAATCGTAAAATACATACTGCTCCAGACGATTCCTTCCATGGATGGTCAACCCATGTTGGATTTTTACCAGTCCAAGGGTGTGTCGCCGACGATGATGGTGGTGGCGCTTATCGCCTATGCACTGTTTACACCGGTGCAGGAGTTTGTTGTTCGCAGCGGCCTGCAGAGTTCGTTTCAGCTCTTTCTTACCGGTAAACACAAAAAGTGGCTGTCCATCTTCCTGGCAACGCTGCTGTTCAGTTCCACCCACCTGCATGTCTCCTTCATCCTGGCGATACTGGTGTTCCCGGTCGGGCTCTATTGGGGTTGGTTGTACTCCCGAAGCGGCTCTCTGGTGGCAGTGTCGGTTTCACATATATTGGTTGGTGTAGTTGGCCTGTTTGTAATCGGCTTTCCAACCAAGGGTTACGCCTGACAAACCAGGCGCGGCTAACGTCATATGCAACAACCTGCAGCGATCTGGGCGCTGACGCTGGCGCTGTGTTTCGGGCCGTCCGTACTTGCGATATACATGCCGGTGGTGCCTATGGTGCAGGCCGAGTTTGATGTGCCCAGACAGGTGGCACAGCTCAGCCTGAGCATCCCCCTGGTAGCGGTGCTGGCTGCTCCATTGCTGGCAGGATTGCTGGTGGACCGCATCGGGCGGAAACGCGTGATGGTATTGAGTGCACTCATCGCAGGTTTTGGCTGTCTCCTCTCGGCAGTGACGAGCGACTACGGGCTGTTTCTGTTTGGCAGGATCATCGCTGGCTTGTTCAGCTCACTTTGCCTTGTTGTCGCTCGCGCTGTGATTTCTGACATCTTCGAATCAGGTGAACTTGCAAAAAAACTTGCCCGTTACACGCTGGCGCCCATCGTGGCAATGATGATTGCGCCCATGCTCGGTGCGTTGATGATGGACTATCTTGGTTGGCGAGAGGTGTTTGTGCAGCTGGCGGTGTTTGCCGCGGTGACGTTTGTACTCATCATCTTCGGTCTGCCGGAAACCCTCAGCGTTGAAAGAGACGATAACATCACCACCCAGTTGACTCGCCTCTTCAGCAACGCCCCGCTGTGGGGATATGTGCTGCAGAGTGCGGTGCATTACGGTGTGGCGATCGGCTTCTGCTCGGCTGCAGCCTACATTATGGCCGATGAGCTGGCGTTGCCGGCCTGGCAGTATTCCCTTGGCCTCATTTTTGTGCTCGTTGGCCTCGGCGCAGGTGTACGGCTTTACGAGGTGGCCTTCTCGGGTTATCTGCATGCTCGTGCTGTGTTTGCTGCATCCCTTGGCACGCTGGTGCTTGCGATAGTGTTATATGGGACCCTGGCAGTTGCAGGCTCGGCTTTAAGCGGCTTGATACTTTTCCTGCCTGCCATTGTGATGTCGGTCGGTATCGGGCTTGCACTGCCGCCTTCACAGGCAGGGATCCTGCTTGCTGTGCCTGACCAGGCGGGTGGTGCGTCGGGTTTATCCAGCGCCCTGCAGATGGTTTCCGCAGCGCTGTTTGTTCACCTGATGACCTTAAATGAGCCGAGCGTTTACGCCGTGCTGCCCTTCTATGTGATTGCTGCCCTGGCCGCAGCCTGCCTGGCCTGTGGTCTCTTTCTTATCAGGTCTCAAAGCACACCTGACGCGAGTTGATTCAGGCGTCGGTGGTAGGACCAGACCGCTTCACCCAGGTGACGTTGCCGGTAAAAAGGTTTGCCCTGGTTGAGCATTTTCTCTTCCAGGTGTGTCGATAGAAAGTAGAGCAGGGTCGGCGGTAGTGCCGGTGCAACATGATGGCTTGCCTGCAGGTTGATGCCCCCGAAGACCAGGGTCGTGAGATAGCCGCCATAGTCCGTTGAGTTGCGAACCTGTGCCTCCACCCACGCCTCGAAGTCTGACGGTGAGTTAGCCTGGGTGTCCGTCAGCTCCTCGAAATTATGGGACACCTGGAACATGTACGAAATGATCAGAGATGCAGGTGCGAGCGCCGAAAGGTACAAAATCAGCCCACTTAGGCCGTGTGACATGATTGGCACGATGACCACGAGCAAAACATAGATCGCAGCGTAACCGATATGACCGCCGCGACTTGATACATTTGTCAGCGGAAAGCTGAAGCCGTTAAGCAACAGCAGCACGGGTACATAAAGGCTTTGCAGGCGATGCCATGGTTGAACAGGTTGGTTCCTGTGCAGCCGTATCCAGGGACTTGGGTGGTAAACATCGTAGTCCAGTGCCGGGTCGTTCGGATAAACTTGGTGTGATGCCTGGTGCTGCTCCCGCCAGGCAGCGGGGGTAATCATAAACACCGAGTCCACCAGGTCATATATTGGCCGGGTAGCCTGGTCGAGGTAGCGGTTCCTGTACACGCTGGCGCCTCGATGATGTCGCGTGTGAAAAATGACAAACGCGTAAGATACCAGCAGGCCGCTGAACAAGAGGCCTGAGGCAAAACTGCCGTTGATGGCAAAGCCATACCACACTACCGGCAGCAGCAGCGTAACCAGCATGCAGTACCACTCGTAAATAGTGATGTGGTGTTGGTGCTGCTTTTTGATATTGCTGATGGTCTGACTCAACTCCGAGTAGAAGTCGCTCGCTGCTGCAATCTCAACGTTAAGCCGCTCGCAGTTTCGCCTGATAAGGTCGTGGTTGCAGCCGAGGTGATGGCTGAGAAACAGCAAGTCCGCACGACGATGCTGGCGGGCCAGATCCAGCAGGGCCTGGCCGCCTGGGTGCGCAGGGAAATCAATGTCGTTCAGGTCTGGTTGAATGGTGTCTGGATTGTGCATGACGTTCGGTCGCGAGCCTCTGTCCTCGCAGGGCTCAGGGATAGAAACGCGTATCCAGGCTGAACTTTTCGGGATGACGCGGGGTAATGTCTTTGTAGAATGCCATCAGTTCGTGCATATCTGCATGCATGTCATCCCCCGGCTCAATCTCTTTTCCGATCCCGGCGAGCTTTTTCTCATAGTCGAGATAGCCGAGACAGATTGGCACGCCTGCTTTGCGGGCAACGTGGTAGAAGCCTGTTTTCCATTCTTCTCGCAACGCGCGGGTACCCTCGGCAGCAACAACAAGGGTCAGGTTTTCATGGTCTGTGAACAGCGAGGCGAGTGTATCGGTGTAAGACGTGCCACTTGATCCTCGATTGCGGTTTATCCAGATCGCACCCATCGCCTCCAGCGGCATACGTATAGGCCACTTTGCGTACTTGTCAGCGACTGCAATTCGGGGTGTCACACCAACCAGTTCCAATGCTGTAAATGTAAGAACAATATCCGGTAATGATGTGTGGGGTGCCGCGATGATGACGGATCTGGATTTGGCTGAGGCTGGGACGTCAGGGTCGAAAGAGAAACCCCTGGCGCGAAAGTAGATTCTGAGGACGCGTTTGACCAGCCAGCTGAACATGTTGAATTGAGTGTTGAATAAAGCTTTGAATGAAGCGCGCGTTAATGCGGCGATCGTTATACTATCATCACACAGTGCGTAATGTTCCAACGCTGAATTATGGGAGACGCCGTTTATGCCTGTTGAGTCGCCTGGTGAGGTGCCTGTTGATCTGCCTGTTGATGTGCCTGTTAAGGTTCAGTGGATATCGCACCGCGGTCTGTCAGACGAGGAAGCTGAAGGTACGGTGGAGAACACGCTTACATCTTTTCAGTTGGCCGTCGACGACGGTTTTGACTGGCTGGAAACTGACATCCGAATTTCAACAGACGGAGAGCTATTCCTTCACCACGATCAGTCCCTGCTTCGCACCGCCGGGGAAGATATCAATCCGGAATCACTCAGTTCCGATGAGCTTCGCGAGATAACGCTGCTCGACGGGCAGAGCCTGTGTTTTTTTGATGAGTTTGTTGAGCAGTTTGATGGCAGCAACTGGGTGCTTGATATCAAGGCTGAACAGGGAGACCGGGCGCTTGAGGTGCTCGATAGCCGGTTTGGTGATGTCATCAGGGCGCGTATAGACCGTATCTGGTTCCAGGTGTGGACTGACAAGCATCGCACCTTTGTGGAAAAGGCTTTCCCTGGCGCGCAGTTGTTTGCCAGTAAACTTGAATGTTACGTCAGTGGTTTCAGCGTCTTCCTGGGGCTACCGGCTGCAGGGCGTATCAAGGCAAACGTCATATATGCGATGACACCTGCATTTTTAGGGCGTGACCTCTATACAGAACGGATGACCCAACCCTATATTGAGCGCAGGGCAAATCTGCTTGCGTTCCTGCCGGAAAAAGATGAACACATCAGGCAGGTCCTGAAGCTGCCTTACCAGTTTCTGTTAACCAACCGCAGGAGGAAAAGCTTCGTCGGCTGAATTGGCATCATGAAAACAAAGAACAAAAGCCAGCAGGAGATTGAGAAATATCTCAGGCGCTCAGAGCTGTTTGCAGATATGGACAGCAGGGTCTTGTCTGCACTAACACCTGCGCCCGAGTGGATTGAAGTAGACGGCAAGGAAGATATCCTGGTTCAGGGTGCAGAAGGAGAGTACTTCTACATGCTTGCGCACGGCCGCCTTGGTGTCTCTGTTACCACCGAAGACGGTGAGCACATGCAGGTCGCTACGATTCCGGCCGGAGAAGGCGTTGGAGAAATGTCACTCCTGACAACACGGCCGATTACGGCAACGGTGTCCACGCTGCGTGACTCCGCTCTGATTAGATTCTCGAAGGCAACCTTCGATTCGCTCGTCAATAATCATCCCGACGCAGCGCTCAATATCACCAAGAAAATCATTGAGCGGCTCGAAAGAACCTTGCGGGGTGATAAGACGAAACAAGGGCTGTCGACTATTGTTATTTGCGCCACAAGCGAGTCGGTCAGCGCCGGTCGTTTTGCAGAACGGCTTAGTCAGGCGCTGCTTGAGCTTGGTAATGCCATCAGCATCACCGAGGACATGGTTCCCGCCGATGACTTCGGTGGATTCCTTCACGACGTCGAAGAGAAACACGACAATGTGCTCCTTATCTGTGAGCAGGGTGAGGACGAATGGCGCAAGATATGTTCACGTCAGGCGGATAAGACGTTGCTGCTGGCTTCAGGTGATCAGCCACCCCAGCCGCTTCCTGAACTTACCGATGATCCGGAGAATACCGATCTTGTTCTCCTGCATGGGGAGGGACATGACCAGGCAGGAATGGCTGCGGCGTGGCGCGAGCATCTGGAGTTTGATCACCTGCATAACATGCAGCTTGAGCGCCAGGCAGACTATGAACGGCTAGCTCGCATTCTTACCGGTAACGCCAACAATCTCATCCTGAGTGGTGGCGCTGCGCACAGCTTTGCCCAGATTGGCGTCATCAAGGCGATCGAAGAAGCCGGGATTCCTATCGACCGTGTCTGCGGCACCAGTATGGGGTCGCTGGTAGCCGCGCAATACTCCGCCGGCATGGATTTTGACGACATGATTGTCGAGAACCGGAAAATCTGGGCCGAAGGCAAACCGCTTTCTGATGTGACACTGCCAGCCACAGCACTGGTGCGTGGTAAACGCCTGCAGGAAATGGTGCGGGAAGCCCTTGGTGACATGGACATTGAAGATCTGCCCCTGCAATTCAGTTGTGTGTCGACAAACCTCACTCGAGCAGACTATGAGTTTCACCAGAGAGGATCATTGTGGCGGGCCGTACGGGCAAGCGGCACCATTCCTGGCATAGGCCCGCCCCTGGTTTTAAACGGCGAACTGCTCGTTGACGGCGGCATCCTCAGTAACCTGCCGGTAAGTGTGTTCAAGCAGCACTACAACGGCAACGTGATTGCCGTCGATGTTGGACTTCGTGATATGCAGCGCTTGCCTGACGACTGGGATGACCGTGTGGATTCCGGCTGGTCACTGTTCTGGAAGCGCATGAACCCTTTCCATAAGGAAGAGGTGATGCCATCGATGATGGCGATACTGTATCGAACAGCAACACTGGGCAGCGCGTCCAGTGACGTGGAGGCCAAGCAGGCTGACCTGTACATTTCACTTAACCTCGAAGAACACAACCCGCTCGACTTCAGGTTGATCGATGTCATTTCAGAAAGTGGTTACAACACAGCAGTCGAATGGCTCAAAGAAACCGATCTTTCGGGCGTGTACGTGTCTGGCGGCGCCTGAACATGTAATCGAAGTGGCGACCCGGTTGAACCAGGCCGCCAGCTGCGATTTATAACGCAGTGATACGCTGCACCTCCTCGAGACTTGTCTCGCCGGCTTGTAGCCTTTGCAAGGCCACATCACGGATGCCGGGGTAGCACGCCTGTCTGCAGGCGGCATCGATGGCGGCTTGTTCCAGTTGGTTTGCCACCGCGTCCGCGACCGCGCCTTTCACCGCAACAACTTCGAACACACCGAAACGATCCAGGTAACCGTCGTGACACTCACTGCATCCCTTTGGTCCGTACAGCTGCACGGTCCCGGCGTCCGTGACGCCGGCTACATCCAGCATCGCTGAATCCGGTTTGAAAGAGGTCTTACATTTTGTGCAGAGCCTGCGGGCCAGGCGCTGGGTAACCACAAGCTTCACTGTGCGTATGATGGACGGAGCTGGAATCCCGACTGTACGCAGGAACAACAGCGTTTCCGCTGCGCTGCTGGTTGGCAGTGTGCCGAGAATCGTAAGACCCCGTTCTGCGGCCGCAAACGCGGTTCGACAGGTTTCCGGATCAGACAAGTCTGAAATCATGATGACATCAGGGTTGGTGGACAGGATAGATCCGAGCGACCCTGCAAAACCACCGCCTGAATGATTCACTCGACATTGGCTTACATTAGCCAGGGGCAGTTCCACCGGGTCTTCAAGCGTGGTAATGCTGAGCTTTTCGTTGTCGAGTTGCGAGAGGGCGGTATAGAGAGAAACGGTCTTGCCGGAAGCTGCAGGGCCCGTAAAGAGTATCAATCCACCGGGTTTTGCCAGGGCATCTCGCACCAGCGCAAGCTGGTCCGTGGTGTAACCGAGTTTGTCGAGGGGAACTTCCGAGACTGCAGTATCAAACACCCTGCAGGTGGTTTTTTCACCATTTGTGGTTGCCAGTGTAGCCAGGTGAAAGCCGATTTTTCGCTGGCTGTCGGAACGAAAATTGAAGTGTCCCTGGTGCGCCTCGCCCGTTTCACGTTCATCGATACCAGCTAGCTGCTTCAGTCGCTCAGATATCAGCGTGCCTTGTTCTTTCGGCAAACTGTCGATGTCGCGTAACACGCCGTCGGTTCGAAACCGGATTCTGAGTGACGTTTCCGATGGTTCAAAGTGAACATCGGACGAGCCAGTTTCGAGTGCCTGTGTGAGTGTCTTATCCACGTAGCTGCTGATTTCGACCAGCTGCTGGTCTGTTGCCTCGACATGTTCTTTGAGTGCTCGCCAGCTGACGAAACCGTAATCCATCGCCAGTGCAAACTGGACATCGCTTAGTGAGACATCTGCGGCTAGTATCGCAGCGTCAGGCTCGTCGGCGAATCTGTGCAGGTGGCGCAGCAGGCCGCAACAGTCGACATCACCATGCGCATGCGTCTTCAGCAGTGCCTTGGCTTCGTTCTTAAGATGATTGAGGTTGGGTCGAGAGGGTAAAGATCTGGTCATGAAACCTTCCTTTCAGCAAACGTCCCGGATCTGTAAACAAGGACAGAAAAGAAGGAAAAACTGTCGTTGTGTGTAACAGAGATGGACTAGGTCCTTTCCACAGATCAGGCAGCGTTCTCTAACGCCTTGTAAGAGTGTAGCCCGCTGGCATGACCAAATCCACAGCTGTGTTGGTGCCGAAGGTGTTGTGAAACAAAGAAAGGCAAAGGTGAGATGGCTTCCCCGGTCGACATCGAATTACAATCAGCTGACCTCACCTGTGACCTGTAAGAGCTGGTATTGAAGAGCTATGACGATCAAAGAAGTAAATGTAAAGCGTGATGCACTTGAGCAAACCCGACAAGTCAGTCTTGCGGCGAGCCCATTGGATGATGGCCAGATTCGGGTTGAAGTCGAATCCATTGGCTTGTCTGCCAACAACATCAGCTATGCCGCAACGGGCGATATGCTGGGTTACTGGGCGCACTTTTCTCACGATGAAACCTGGGGGGTGTTGCCCGTGTGGGGTTTTGGCACGGTAACGGAAAGTCGCTCGGCAGACATTGCCGTTGGTGAGCGAACTTTTGGCTTCCTGCCGATGGCCTCTGAGGTGATTTTCACGCCTGGCGATGTCACCGCTTTCAGTTTTGCAGATCAGTCAGCGCAAAGGGCAAGTATGCATCCCTGGTATACACGCTGTTATCGATGTGACGCGGATCCTGCGTTTGATGCGAGTCGAATGGACGTTCAACCGATCCTCTGGGCGCTTTTCATGACGGGTTGGATGATGGCGGAGCAGCTTTCCGGGGAAGTTGAACGGGTATACATCTCCAGCGCCTCGAGCAAAACAGCGCTGTCGCTCGCCTGGGCATTGCAGCAGTTGGGGCGTGATATCGATGTTGTGGGTATCACTTCCGCAGGTAACCGGCAGTTTGTTCAGGCGCGGGGCGTCTATACTGATCTCATCACCTATGACGACCTCAATGTGGGCGGCTCCGAAGGCAAGGCGGCTTACATCGATATCGCAGGCAACGCGGCGGTCACCTCTGCGATGCACGTTGCGCTTGGGGATGAACTGATTGACTCGGTGCTGATCGGCGGCACGCATCGTGCACCAGCCACTTCACCACTTCCCATGCCCGGGCCTGCACCCAGGTTCTTTTTTATCCCGGACGTTGCCGAGGAGAAGTCTGCGGAAAATGGCTTTGAAAACTATCACCGCGACTTTGCTGAAGCATGGCAAGTATTTGCAGGCTGGGCAGCTGGTTGGCTGGTGTTTCAGCACGGCGACGGTATCGAAGCAATCGAATCCGGCTATCACGCCAACCTCGCAGGTGGCATCGCGCCTGATGTTGCGATGCTTTACCGCTGGAAATAGCCTGCCAAACAAGCGCAACCTGAGACTCAACGCTAAGTTTCTATTGAGCTCCACGACATTTTATTGTTTTGAACAATCCGCCACGAGCACCTATGCTTGGCCGCTGTCGTCAGCCGTTAAAGCAAAAGGGAAACGCACATGTCACGCACCGCCAGGGAAACAATAGAAACCTTCTGGGAAATCCAGAATGAAGGGGACTACACAAAAGTTGTACCGCTTTTTGCGGAAGACGCTGTGCTGGTCGATCCCTTTTTTGGGACCTTTGAAGGTCGCGAGGCGATCGGGGCGTTCATGGCGAAAATGAACGAGGAGATGGGTGCCCGGGAGACGCGTTTTGTTGTAAGGGAGATTGCGGGCGGTGGGGATGTCGCCTGGGCCCAGTGGACGGCTCATACACCTGCGGGCAAAGTTGAAGGATGCGGGTTATATCGGGTTCGTGATGGGTTGATGACCTATTACAAGGACTACATGAATGCACCTGCTGGTGAGTCGCAGGCCTAGACACCCCGTTCGGTAAGCGCATCTCCTGCATCAAACTGTCTTGTATACATGCTGTTGCCAACGGAGCTGTGCTTTGTGACTGATCACCGCACGGCAGCTTCTGCTTTTCTCTCCGCCAGCACCATTGCCTTTACATCTGCCAGGAGCTGCTTTGCGTCGTAGACGATCCCTGACCTGATGGTATGACTGACGCCGCCAACCCGGGTCAGTTCACCTGCGTCCCGATCGAGGTACATGTGTCCGGTCCCATACAGCAATTTGAAATTGGAAACAGGATTACCCTTCACCAGCACGATATCGGCTTGCCTTCCCGGCGTGATCGCACCGATTTCATCATCCATGCCCATCAGCTCGGCCCCGTTCAATGTCGCCGCCTGTATCACCTCGAGCGGATGAAAGCCTGCCTCCTGCAGTAGTTCCAGTTCTCGGATATATCCAAAGCCGTACAGTTTGAAGATGAAACCGGAATCGGATCCTGTCACTACCCGGCCACCCGCGTTCTTGTAGTCGTTTACAAACGTCATCCAGCGCAGAAAGTTGTTACGCCAGGCGACCTCATGCCCGGTGGTCCAGTCGAAATGATAGGAGCCATGCAGCTTCGGGTCCGGCAGGAAAAATCTTGCCAGCGCCGGCCAGGTGTAGTCATCGTGCCATTCAGCGCGTTGTGCCCGCATCACATCTCGATTTGCCTCGTATATCGTAAAGGTTGGCACCAGCGTGAAGTCCAGAGACCTGAGTTCGTCAATGGTTGCTTTCCAGGTATCTGAACCCGGCCCGGCAGCCTGGTGCCAGAGATTACCGGCTTCGCCAAATCGCCACTGCTCATCAGAATAGTTGTAGTCAGCAGGGTAATCCTGGATGGTGCGATCCGTGAACATGGCCTCTGGTAAGCCGTACCAGTGCTCCATACTGTCGAGACCAAGGCGGGCGCTGTCGAGCACATTCATGTGATAAACGCCGTTCTGGTCATGGTGGTTAGCCGTACCCATGCCGAGCTTTGCCGTTTCTTCGTAAACCGCGGTCAAGGCCTGTTTTGTTCCGCCGCGCAGTTTCACTCCTTCAGCACCGCGTCGCTTCACACTGCGAACCCATTCACGGGCGGCGTCAGCGTTTGTGATGACACTGCCTGGAAACATGGCGTAGGGGATTATCCTGGGCGCGGTTACGGAGCCCTCAATCGCGCGCTCCGCGTGGTCAACTGTCCATTTAAGTCCCATGATGGAACCAACGTCCCGCACTGTCGTGATACCGTGCGCAAGCCACAGTTTGAAAACGTATTCCGGTGGCGTTACAGAGCCGGCCTGACCCTGTCCTGCATTGCCAATGTGTACGTGGGCATCAACAAAGCCGGGTAGAGCGGTCATGCCGGTACCGTCCAGTCGTTCCTCGCCGTCGACAGGTTTGGGTGAGCTGCTTGAAATTGCGTTGATGATATCCTGTTCGATAATAATGCTGACAGGTCCGCGAGGGGGCGAGCCGAGGCCGTCAACAAGCATCACATTGTCAATCACCAGGCGGTCAAAGGGACCCGCGCCTTCTCCGTCAGGGCGATCGCGTGCAGGTGCTGGTATCTGGATCCCATAGGAAGCATACAGCTGTGCCGTTTCCTCTCCCGGTTCCGTAGCAAAGGCAGGCAGGCCGAATATCATGAGGCCAATAACGAGATATTTCATAACGGGTTCCAGGCGGGGATGAATGGATTGCATCAGAATAGTTCACAGGTGGCAAACGAGTGATCAGTTCGTAATGTATCATTCAGACAGCTACTCGACAGTAACGAAAAAACTGGATACTGGAACATAACCATGACTGTAAACGTAACCGGTGGTGCGGTAGCCGGTACCCAGGTAGATGGCATTCATACATTCAAGGGTATTCCCTACGCGGCGCCCATCACCGGGGAGAACCGCTGGTTACCGCCGCAGCCGCCAGTTGCCTGGGATGGCGTCCGGGATGCGAGCAAGGCAGGCAATATCTGCACGCAGGAACCGCCACCTAACAAGTGGCTTGCAGGAAGGGCCGGCCGGGCTTTTATCGAGACACTGTGGGGGGACGAATCCACAGGAGATGATTGTCTCAACCTTAACGTCTGGACATCGACGCTCGACCCCGACGCAAAACTGCCGGTGATGTTCTGGATTCACGGCGGTGCTTTTACTACTGGTTCCGGGTCTCTCAGCATCTACGACGGTCGTAACCTCGCTCGCAAGGACGTTGTGGTCGTGTCGATCAACTATCGTCTCGCCTTGATGGGGTCGTTTGTTGCGCCGGACATGTTCGACGATGATTTCTGCGGTGCAAATCGGGGATTCAGGGACCAGGTGGCTGGATTGCAATGGGTGCAGGAAAACATCCGTCAGTTTGGTGGAGATCCGGACAACGTCACAATATTTGGAGAGTCAGCAGGTGGCCAGAGCGTTGCCGTGCTGCTGGCGAGCCCTCTTGCACAGGGATTGTTCAAACGGGCTATCGCACAGAGTGGTACGCCTGAACTCGGCGCGCCGATGTCGGATCACCAGCACTATGCGGCTGACCTGCTCGAAGCACTCAACATCAGGCCCGGTGACCGGGACGCAATATCAAAACTGACGGGGGCCGACACCGTCAAAGCAATCAAGGTGGCCCGCAAGCTCATGGCAAAGGGGACGGCTGACCGTTATGGCAAGCTCCTGCAGTACGGCAACATCGGTTGTATTTACGGTGATGATTTCCTGCCTGACAGCATTCTTGATTCGCTGGGCAAGGGTGTGGGTTCGGATGTGGACCTGATGATCGGCACTGTTCGTGAAGATGGTCGTTTGTTTCCGCTGGTGATGCCGGGCCCTGAGGTGTTTGGCGCATGGTTATGTATGAAATATTTCCCGGGGCTTATGAAACCTGCTTACCAGCCCGACGTGGTTTTTGAGAACTACACGAAAGTCATGCCGGATGCGTCAAAAACCTATATTCGCGGTCAGATCATGACCGACAGTATGTTCAGGCGAGGGACGGTAAAAGCTGCAGAAACCCACTCAGCGGTTAGTCCCGGCCGCACCTACCTGTACCAGTTCAACTGGTCTTCACCCGTGTACAACGGCGCAATTGGCGCGATGCATAGTATCGATGTGCCATTTGCCAACCAGAACCTGGAAGTGTTCAGGCCGATACTGGGAGACATCGAACCGCTCAGGGAGATGGCAGACACCATCAGCGATGCATGGGTGAATTTTGCGAGGGACGGCAAACCGCTTGCAGATGGCATGCCTGAGTGGATGCCTTTCAACCAGCAAGACCGTGCAACCATGATTTTTGATAACAACATCGAGCTGCAGTTTGACGTTGATCGAGCGATTCGCGAAATATGGGATGGATAAACCATCCAGCAGCATCCTTTAGCCAGGATGCTAAGCCAGCCAGACTTCGATACTTTTTCCTGATTTTACTTTACTTGTGATCCGTTCTCGCTTTAATTACGTTACAGTAGTGTAACGATAATTGAGGATGTAGATATGAAGGTTAATGGCAAGCCGGTTTCCGTGCCGGGGGGCTGGCGGGATAGTTCACTGCTCGAATTTCTTCGGGACTACCTGGGCATGACCGGGGCGAAGTTCGGGTGTGGCATCGGCATGTGTGGCGCCTGCACTGTGCATCTTGATGGGGAGGCGGTACGTGCATGTGTCCTGCCGGTGGGTAGCCTCGAAGGAAGACAGGTAACCACCATAGAGGGTCTTGCAACTGATGACGGCCTGCACCCGGTCCAGCAGGCGTGGATTGATCAGTGTGTGCCGCAGTGCGGTTATTGTCAGCCCGGCCAGATCATGTCCGCATGTGCGTTACTCGAAAAGCATCCGCAACCTACAGAAGATGAAGTTGAGGCCGCCATGCGCGGCAACATTTGCCGTTGTGGCACCTACCCACGAATCAGGCAGGCCATACAGCACGCATCACTCATAGCAAGGGAGGGACGTTCATGAACCTCTCGCGTAGACAGTTTCTGATAAAGACGGGCGCCGCGGCAGGCGGCATCGCAGTCCTGTCTGGTTGTGGGGTGATACCTGTCCTGCCAACGTTTGCGGGCCCTGAGGGTAATGACGCGTATACCTGGGTCCAGCTAACACCGGCGGGTGATATCAGCTTTCTTTGCCCGAGAAGTGAAATGGGTCAGGGCATTGTGACCAGTCTCGGCCAGGTCGTTGCTGAGGAACTGGGCCTCGCACTTGAAGCAGTTTCCTGTGTCTACCCGGATACCAGCCAGATTCCACCGGCAAAGATGACGGTCGGTAGTGAAAGCGTTGAAGGCTTCGCAACGCCACTCGCTCTGGCGGCTGCTTCCTTGCGGGAGCGATTGCGCCAGTTGGCTGCAGTGCAACTGGATGTACCTGCCGGAAGCCTTGAGCTTTCAAATGGTGCCTTTATCGATGGTGCGCGCAGCGTGTCTTTTACCGAGCTTGCTAACACGGTAGCTGATACGAGCCTATCGGAGGTTCTTGATGCTGCGGCGATCACACCCCCACCCGAACTTTACTCTTTGAGGGAAAATACACGGCTTGTTGGTAAGCCGCAGGCACTTGTGCATGCAGAGCGAATTGTCACAGGAGCGGAGATATACAGCAGGGATGCACGGGTTGATGGAATGCTCTTTGGGCAGGTTGCCCGGTCGCCATGGCTCGGCGCAAAACCGTTGTCATGGGATGCAGGTGCAGCGGGCCGGGTACCAGGCGTTGTGGCGGTTGTTGATGGTCCGGATGCTGAGATCGGTGTAATAGGTGAAACACCTTCTGCCGCACGCAAAGGCATCGATGCGCTGGCTATCAAGTGGGAACCACTGTCTGAAGAAAAGCGCCTCGAGATTGATGAAGTTAACGATATCGACCGCGGTATCCGGGATAATCTGCTTGACCACACACCTGTCGATGAAGGCGATATCACCCGCGGCCAGGGTGATGCTGCGCACTCGATATCAGTCCGATATGACACGCCGATGGCAGCACATGCCTCAATGGAACCGCGTGCCGGTCTCGCCTATTTTGAAGGCAAGCGGTGCGTCGTGCACACCGGCTCCCAGGACCCGTGGTATGTGCGCGGCGCGGTTGCGAGGGCAATCGGATACCCGCTTGATGATGTGGTTGTACAGAACCATCGAATGGGCGGCGGCTTTGGT
Organism: Pseudomonadales bacterium; assembly: GCA_963921285.3. Lineage (GTDB taxonomy): Bacteria > Pseudomonadota > Gammaproteobacteria > Pseudomonadales > Azotimanducaceae > UBA9659. The sequence goes on along the minus strand of CAWUFD020000015.1, from coordinate 195,453 downwards.
GGGCGCATACACTGCCAGGCATCTGTTGAAGCAGCGTGGTTGTCGAAAGGGGTAGTGAAGCCTGTCAAAGTGCAGTGGAGCCGCGAAGAAGAGTTCACCAGGAACTATGCAGGACCAGGGTTCTCACATCGAATTGAAGCCGGTGTGGATGACAATGGTGAAATCTGCAGCTGGCATCACCAGATGCTTGGCTCGCCCATTTTGACAACTTCGGCGCTTATTCCGCCTCACCTGCACTGGGCCGCTAATCTCGTTCCTGATCCAGGCACATGGCGAGGTGCCGAGACTTCTTACCGGATAGGTAACCAACTGGTTAAGTTTGGCGATGCCAGGCGACCCATGCCTACTGGTGCATGGCGTGGGTTGGGTGCTGCGCCGAATACTTTTGCCGTGGAATGTGCGATGGATGAGCTTGCGCTTGCGGCTGGCGTTGACCCGATTGAGTTTCGCATCAGGCACGCCGGTAACCCAAGACTAGCTGGTGTGTTGGAGCGGCTGCGCGACATGCTGCCGGTCGCAGCTGACGATGAAATTGGTGTGGCAGCCAATGCCTACAAGGGTGTGACCTTTGTTGCGGTTGCTGCTTCGGTTGATGCGAACGGGAACCTCAAGCGCTTCTGGTGTGTACATGACTGCGGGCGCATCGTTAATCCCGACCGTGTACGCGCGCAGATTGAAGGCTGCCTTGTCTGGGGGGTTGGCATGGCAAAACATGAAGCATTCATTGTGAAGGACGGGCTTGGTCGTACAGACAACTTCAGTACCTACAAAGTCCCGCGTATCGACGATGTCCCGGCAATGGAAATAGCGCTCGTAGAATCTGCCGAAACATCATCCGGGGCCGGCGAGGCAGCATTTCCTCCGGCGACGGCGGCTATTGTGAATGCCCTGGCTCGATTGGGTGAACGCCAGCGCATGCTGCCGGTCACATGAGTTCGGCGCAGCTACCGGGTCGACCCCGCGATGAGTCGATTGACCAACGCATCCTCGACGCAGCGATAACGCTCCTCGCGGGGGAGGGTTTCGAGGCGACAACCATCGATGCGGTGGCGAAGGCAGCGTCGGTGTCGAGGCCAGCGGTATACAGGCGTTTTGCTAACCGGGGTGAATTGATCATACATGCGTCTCGGTATGTGTTTAATGAACTTGCCCCGGCGGTTCGTAAAGCAACAGACCCGCTGGATGAGGTTAGAGCGCTGCTGGAGAACACGATTGCGTTACTCACCAGCACACCGGCGGGTGCGGTGTTTCGCCATCTCATACCATATCTGGATAAGGATGAAGGTTTCTCGGAAAACGCCAACGCGATTGGTATGGCACGACGCAGGCATCTGAAAAAAGCAGTATTGCAGGCAGTTGAGGCAGATTTGCTGACAGCACCAGCAAACATAGACCTGTGGCTCGATAAGGTACTGGGTGCGATCTACTTTCGTTTCCTTATCACCGGCAGGTCTCTCGACAAGGCGTATGTAGAAGACTTATTGCACGAGTAACGGGTGGCAGATTCGGCGCACTAAACTTCAGCGACAGCAGGAGTAGCCGGGACATCGATGGCGCCAAACTGCAACGCCACCATCTGCGAGTAGATATCGTTGCGAGACAGCAGTTCGTGATGCGTACCGATATCCACAATCCTGCCTGCATCCAGCACAACAATCCGATCTGCTTCAAGCACAGTAGCCAGGCGATGTGCGATGACGAGAGTGGTGCGGTTGTCCTGAAGTTTGCTGAACGCATTCTGGATGAGCCTTTCGCTCTCGGAATCGAGTGCGCTGGTTGCCTCATCGAGCAGCAGGATTGCCGGGTCTGCCAGGATGGCGCGGGCAATGGCGATCCGCTGTTTTTGACCGCCGGAGATGCGCGCACCTTTCTCACCCAATTGTGTTGAATACCCTTCAGGCAGCATCTCTATGAACTCGTGCGCATGAGCGGCCTTCGCCGCAGCGATCACCTCTGCCTCGGTTGCACCGGGTTTTGAAAAGCTGATGTTGTTAAACGCGGTGTCGCCGAAGATAACGCTTTCCTGCGGCACCATTGCAATCAGACTGCGCACATCGCGTGGCTCCGCCTGGCTGATGTCGATGTCCTCAACCTTGATGGTGCCTGAATGTGGATCATAAAAACGCAGCAGCAACTGGAATACCGTTGATTTACCTGCGCCAGAAGGTCCCACAAAGGCGACGTGTTCTCCCGCTTTGATCGTGAGGTTGAAATCCTCCAGCGCGAGCTCGTTTGGCCGGGTCGGGTAACTGAAGTTTACACCTGTGAATGACACCGAACCGCGAGGGGAGGCAGGCATGGGAACCGGGTTGTCCGGCGTGATGATGTCGGGCCGAACTGCCAGTAACTCGCTGAGTCGTTCCATGGCGCCGGAAGCCCGTTGGATATCACCCCAAACCTCGCTGAGTCCGCCAGTGGCCACACCGACCACCAGCGCATACATCACGAACTGGCCCAGTTCACCGCCGGTGATAGTACCGGCGAGTACCTCCTTGGCTCCTACCCACAGCACAAAGATCAGTGCGCCGAACACAGCGGCGCTTGCAACGGTTGTCATCAGCGCGCGAACGCGGATACGTCGTACTGCTACCACAAAGCTGCGTTCGATCGCGGAGGCAAAACGTTCATGTTCCAGCGCTTCCGCGGTAAACGCCTGCACGGTCTGGGCGTTGCCGAGTATCTCAGCAGCCTGGCCGCTCGCGTCTGCGATGCGATCCTGTGAGACCCTGGAAAGCTGACGCAACCACCTGCCGATCAGGATGATGGGCACAACCACAAACGGAAATATCAGCAGCAGTAACCCCATCAGTTCAATGTTTGTCCATGCCAGCAGGATCAGGCCGCCGATCAACTGGATCGCTGATCGCAACACAATAGAAAGGTTCACGCCGCTGATAGACTGGATCAGGGTGGTATCAGCGGTCAGGCGCGACAGCACTTCGCCTATCTTTGAGCGCTCAAAGAAGGCAGGGTCCATGTAGATCACGTGCTGGAATACCTGGCTGCGCAGATCAGCCACCACGCGTTCACCGAGCCAGTTCACAAAGTAGGCTCGGGCAGCACCAAAGAACCCGATGGCAAGTGCAAACAGCAGTAGCACAAAAAAGTAACGATCGACATTTGCCGCGTCTTCAGCGGTGAACCCATGATCAATCACGTTCCTCACCGCAACCGGCATAGCGAGGAGTGCAGCTGATGAAAGCAGCAGCGCAAGCAGTGCTACAACCACCGTCCATTTGTAGGGGGCGATGATAGGTACCAGGGCACGCAGGGGTTCAAGCGATCTTGCCTTTTCAGGTTGGTCCTGTTCGGTTTCGGTAGTCAAAATGAAAAAAGTCGGTCAGGTAGATCGATGTCGAATCGATAGCAGGTGAGTCTATTGTATTACGTGTGGTCCGGAATATGGATGCGTAGGGCCAGTCACTGGGAGGTGACGGAATGAACGACGTAGCCACCCGAACGCTCGTCCGCTTCCATCTTCAGCAACCCCTGTTTCTGTGCTTCTTCCAGCAGTTCGTTAAACGATGCAAATCCGAGCGCCGTTTCGTTGAAGCCGGGTCGGCGTCGTTTCAGCGTTTGTTTGACCATGGAGCCGAACACGTGTGAGCCGCGCTCGGCGATCAGTGCGGATGCCGTGTCGAGCACTTGTGCGATACCCTCATCAGAATCATCCGCCGGCGCTTTTTTCTTTGTTTTTGAAGCGGCTTTCTTCTTTGGTGCAGCGCTGCGCTTCTTCTGGGCCTTCTCATCTTTGACAAGGTCGTTGTAGAAGATGAATTCGTCACAGTTGCTCATTAACAGGTCCGATGTGCTGCTGCGTACGCCCACGCCGATAACAATCTTTGCGTTTTCACGAAGCTTGCTCACGAGGGGGGAGAAGTCCGAGTCGCCGCTGATGATCACAAACGTGTCGATATGATCCTTGGTATAGCAGAGGTCGAGGGCGTCCACGACCATTCGGATATCAGCAGAGTTTTTACCTGACTGTCGTGTATGCGGGATCTCTATCAGTTCAAACGCGGCATCGTGCATCCCGGGTTTGAATTCCTTGTAGCGCTCCCAGTCGCAGTAGGCCTTCTTGACGACCACGTTTCCTTTGACCAGCAGGCGTTCCAGCACGAGTGCAATATCAAACTTCGGGAACTTTTCGTCACGAACGCCCAGGGCCACGTTTTCGAAATCGCAGAATAGGGCGAGGTTGTTGTCGGACATGATTACCGCTTGTTAGAAATAGGTGGGTCAGTTTATTACGTCCCGGAGCGACTTGTTACTGTCTCGTCGATGAAATACCGTATCGCGCTGTAGATTACTGGCACCGGAGCCCATCATCCGTACTGACAACCTTCGTATCGCACGCACGCATCCGCTGATCTCACCTGATGAGCTTGAGAAGCAGTTGCCCAGAACAGCAGCCCACGAGAAAACGGTGGTGGCGGCACGGCAAGAAGTTGCTGATATCCTGCACGGTCGTGATGAGCGAGTGCTGGTAGTCGTCGGGCCGTGTTCCATCCACGACCCGCAATCCGGCCTGGAATATGCACAAAAACTCGCCGGTGTTGTTGATGATTACCGGGACTCCCTCTGCATCGTGATGCGGGTGTACTTCGAGAAGCCGCGGACAACGGTTGGCTGGAAGGGACTTATCAACGACCCCGGTCTTGATGGCAGCTACAGGATTAATGATGGCATCAAGGCAGCAAGGCGCTTTCTGCTAGATGTTGCCTCGCTCAACTTGCCTGCTGCAACAGAGTTCCTGGACACCACTTTTGGCCAATACTACACGGACCTGATCAGCCTTGGCGCCATCGGTGCGAGGACAACGGAAAGCCAGGTGCACCGTGAACTCGCTTCAGGGTTATCCATGCCGGTTGGCTTCAAGAATCGAACCGACGGGGATGTTGGCGTCGCGCGTGATGCCATCCTGTCGGCACGCACCGGGCACAGTTTTCCAACGCTGACCAAGGAAGGGCGCCCGGCGATACTGGAAACAAGCGGCAACCCGGATTGTTTTGCCATCCTGCGTGGCGGTAGTAACGGCCCAAACTACGCCGCAACAGATGTTGCCGCAGCAGCTGACGTGTTGTCAGTGTTAGCTGACGCGCCGCGACTGCTGATCGACTGCAGCCATGACAACAGCAACAAGAACTACGAAAGACAGCCACTCGTCGTGCAAGACGTTTGCGGTCAGTTGAAGCAGGGTGGGTCACCGATCTGTGGGGTCATGATCGAAAGTCACCTTGAAGGTGGAAAACAGGCGCTGGGTGATCCCGCGGCACTCACCTATGGCCAGAGTATTACCGATGGTTGTGTCGACTGGGCAACAACGCTGGCGCTGCTCGATAGTCTCGCAGAGGCCTGGGCAAAGAAAAGCTAGGGAATCTCTGATTAAGGTCTTTTTCCGCGATAGCTGCGTTAAAGCCGTCCTAGGAAAGCCACTAAATTAAAACGTTTTAGTGTTTTCCTACGGGCGACTTTGCCTTGCTCTCACGAAAAAATCCTCTTAATCAGAGGTTCCCTAGTTTGCCAGCACCAGGTGCACGATGCCGATCAGGGTGCCGACAAAAAACGCGGTAAACCCGATACCCATGAATACGAATTGCAGCCAGTGACCGTGGGTGAAATCCCTGACCCTGTTTTCTGAACGTTGCACCCCGAGTGCTGCCCACAGGGTGCTCTGGATCAGTTCGAGAGAGGTCAATCCGTCCCGTTCCTTGACCGTGTTGCCGTTATCAATATGCACACTCGAATCAGACATGTTGCTTCCAATCGATGAAATTGGCGGCATTAGACCATCGAGCAGTTGGTTGATAAATATTCTGCAATTCAATATAAAAATGAAATTATTTCTTTAATTGAAATGGGCAGCGGGTGAGCGAATCACTGAAAGACCTTACGCTTTTCTGCGCAGTGGTGAACCAGGGCAGCTTTGTTGGTGCGGCAGACCAGCTTGACCTTACGCCGTCTGCGGTCAGCAAGGGCATCGCGAGGCTCGAAGATCGACTTGCCGTGAAGCTTTTCACGCGTTCAACACGAACCATAAAGCTCACCGAACCCGGCGCTGAGTTCTACGCGCGTGCCACCAGCATCCTGGATGCAATAGAAGAAGCAGAAGCGGTGGTTGGTAATGTGGCGTCTGAGCCACGGGGAGATCTGCATGTCGCGTCATCGGACGCATTTGCGATTCAGGTTATCGTGCCGATGTTGGAACACTTTCAGCAGGCGTATCCTCGTATTCATGTACAGCTGTCGCAGGGCGATGGCCCCATTGATCTGCTGAAGGAAGATTTCGATGTGGCGATCCGTTTTGAGCCACCGGGGCAAAAGTCACTTTCGGCGATACCGCTTATCGAAGATCCGTGGGTGATCTGTGCTGCGCCCGAATATCTTGAGGGCAGGGCTGCGCTGACATCTCCGGCTGAGCTACAACATCATCGCTGCCTTGCCATCAGTGCCAGGGGGCGTCTCGATAACCTGTGGGACTTCCGGGGTGGTAAGCGCAATACGATCACGGTTAACCCGGTATTTTCCGGTATTGGACTAGTGGTGCGCTCAGCCGCGCGGCGAGGACTTGGTGTTGCCAGACTGGCCAACTTTCTCGTCCGGGAAGATATTGAGAAAGGCAACCTGGTCGAGCTGCTTTCCAACCACCAGTTAAAGGGGCAACGAAAGATCTACGCGGTGGCTCACGAACGTAACTTTGTGCCGGCCAAGACGCGGCTGTTTATCGATGCCCTGTCAAAACACATCCGTGCACAACATACACCCGCTCGCTGAATATCAGGCCAACTCCGCCAGGTAAGCCCGCATTGCGTCGCGTGTTTCAGGGTGGCGTAGCGCATAGTCAAGAAAACACCTTACGTAGTCGGCCTTGTTACCAATGTCATAACGAATTGCGTGCCATGCCAATGCCAGCACCGGGGTGCGGGCTGCCAGTTCATTCATCGCATCGGTCAGTTGAACCTCCCCACCCGCACCGAAGCCGGTAGATTCCAGGCACTCAAAGATCTCGGGCGTGAAGACGTACCTGCCGGCAATGGCGAGATTTGTTGGTGCATCCTCAATCGAAGGCTTCTCGAGCAGCTGCTTCAGGCGATAAAGGTTCTCACCGGACTGCACATCACCATCGACGATGCCGTAACGCGGTATAAGTTCCTCCGGGACGCGCCGAACGCCTACGACGCTCGCACCGGTCTCCTCAAACACATCCAGCAGTTCCTTGAGTCCGTGTATGCCTGTATCGGGAGCGGGATCAATGATGGTATCCCCCAACATGACTGCAAAGGGGTCTTCACCGACAAAGCTTCTGCCGAGCCGCACGGCATCGCCCAGGCCCATCTGTTTTTTCTGTCGGATAAAATGTATGTCGACGCCCTCGCTGATTTCCCTAACCTGCTCTGCCAGGTCTTGTTTGCCCTGGCGCTCGAGGTGTGACTCGAGGTCCGGTGCGTGATCAAAGTGGTTCTCGATGGCGTGTTTACCGCGCCCTGTCACGATCAGGATGCTCTCGATGCCGCAGCTGATTGCTTCTTCAATCACAAACTGGATCACCGGTTTGTCGACGATGGGCAGCATTTCCTTGGGAGTGCTCTTTGTGATCGGCAGGAACCGTGTCCCAAATCCCGCGGCGGGAACAATCGCTTTGCGTACGCCTCGTGTCATGCGGATCCTCCGGTCCCTGTTACATCTACTTCGATCATCTGTGCACCCATCAATTCATAGGCTTCCCGAATTTTTTGAAGTCTGGTTGGGTCGCCATCATAGGTGCCAATCACAGCTCCTCCGGAGCCAGCGAGCTTGGTGTGTGCGCCAAGGCGTTCGCCCACGGCGACAAGCTCCTGGTTACCCGCACTTACATCGACAACCGTTTTCCTGAGCGCAAAGTTCTTTGACAGTATCGGGCCGATCTCATCACCGCGTCCTGCCGCGAGAAGATCCTTGACGGCCTGCGCGTAGCTGGCGAACTCTTCCATCGCATCGTGTACCTGTTTGTCTCCCCGGTTAAATCGACTGCGAAGATCGTTGTGCGTGATTTCCGAGCCCTCCGGAAGATTGTCGTGATAAGCCACAAACAGCGGCGGCAGGCTTACGGGGTCCAGCTGCTCATAGTCACCATAGCCGCGGCTTTCCATCAGTGATCGATCAAAGTCCATGAACACCACACCCTCATAGGCTTGCACGACACGGTCCTGCAGACCGGCGCCGATGCCCAGTTCCTGCAGTTCAACGCTGAGGGTTAGGTTGGCGAGTAGGTGAGGCGGAATATCGACACCGTAGAATTGCATCAGGGCGCGAAGCGTCGCGGTGACAATACCTGAAGAGCCCGCAAGGCCTACCCGCACCGGTATATCAGTTCGATACTCCAGCGTGAAGTTTCTCGCGTCGAGCGGGATGTCCGCTTCAATGCAATGCTCCCGAAATCGTTTAATGGACGCTTTGATCAGGCGCAGGCCGCCGTAATAGCCGTTGGTCTGCACGTCGTCAGCGAGATGTTCGAGCGAATCGAAGTGCATCTGATCCTGCTGACATGGCTCGATATTCAGGCGCGGTGATTCGTAACACGTCACTTCGGCAGAAAAATTGTGCAGGATGACAGAGATGGTTTTGCCGAAATACCCGTCAGATGGATTGCCGATCAATCCGGCTCGGGCAAAAGCATGGCGTTTGATGATCATGGAGCGGGCCTGAAAATGTGCGGGCGAGAATTAACCATATTTCCGTCACCGATGGTAGATCGGGTTATTGTGATGGTAGGTCGAGTTTTGGTGTAGATGTATCCTGCGCGAGAAAATCTGGCAAACTTGTGTCATGACGCCTGTATACAAAACCGAGAGTTTCATCCTTCACGCAGCAGAGATTGGCCAGGATTTTCAGATCGAAGTGAGTTTGCCCGATGCGTATGAATCGCAGCCTGAGACCGCATGGGAGGTGGCCTACGTCACCGATGGCAATCTCGCTTTCAACCTCGCATCCACGGTCAATTCGTTATGCGGTAGAGATATCCTGGATCCAGCCATGCGAGCCGCGATAGTGGTGGGTATTGGCTACCCGGATCCGGCGGACCTGTCTCTCTTAAGGGTGCGCGAGTTAACGCCGCAAGGCAGTGTGGATGACTGGTTTGCCAACGTCTATGTTGCCCTTGCTGGTAAACCCGCTGAGAGTGGCGGGGCGGCAAAGTTTCTCGCCTTCATAGAGGGACAACTTCACGAAGAGATTTGCAGGCGTTATCGTGTCAGGAACGATGCCGCTGCATTGTTTGGTGACTCCTATGGAGGCCTCTTTACGTTCTACGCGATGTTACAACCCGCCTCGCTGTTCGATCGGTTCTGGATCGGTAGTCCCGGCGTGTTTGGCGCGGGCAACTATCTCCTGGATCAGCTACCGGCGCGGCTCGATGCCGGTTTTTCCCGACCGACCCGTGTTGCACTCACCCTCGGTGGAGAAGAACGTCACGCCAGCGTCGGCGGTGTTCTGCAGGAAGAGATCTACCAGCAGATTGCGGTCAGCTACGATCGCATCCTGGCTGACCTGCAAAATGCGAGTGATGCCAACTTTGCGTTTGCTGCCCGCGAGTTTGAAGGTGAGACACATACCAGCGTGTTTGCGCCATCTTTCAGTTTTGCCTGGCGATATCTGATGCACCCGGCAACGATGGCGGGCTAACTGGTTCTCATCCGAAAGGGATGAGAACAAATTAGAGCTAATCTGTAAGATCCTGGTCAGGAAACAAGTCTGCGCCGTCGCCCGCAACTTCACGACCAATCGTATTAAAGTCGCCTACCTCGGGATAAACGACGCCAGAGAAATCGTTAAGCAGGTGCGCGTTAGCTGCGATGTTTTCTGCCGTGTACTCGTCACCGGAAAGGTGAACCGGGTTGCCGAGTGCAACTTTTGCCTTGTGTATGTAGCCACCACCCAGTTCAAAAATACTGCCGGTTTCTTCGGTTGTTGCGTGTGAAAGCCACACCACCAGTTGCGCCAGGTAACGGGGACCAATCGGGCTTGCCGCCTGTCCATCGTTGTCAAAGCCGGTCATGCGGCTGGCGGAGTAGGGTGCGACGGCATTGCAGTTGATATTGAACTCAGCGCCTTCCAGGGTCAGTGCTTTCATCAAACCAATCATTGCGGCTTTGGCGGCAGAGTAGTGTGCAAAGTTTGCACACGCATGCAAACCGAATGGTGAGCTGGTGAAAAGGATGCGGCCAAACTTCTGTTCCTGCATGTGTTTCCAGGCAGCATAGGTTGGCGCGTAGCTGCCGTTGACATGCACGTCCAGCATTCGTCCCCACATATCCGAGGTCATGTCGGCCATCGGTGTTGCGTAGGCAATACCCGCGTTGTTAAGCAGGACGTCAACCCGCCCCCAGGTGTCCAGCGCCGTCTGTATGACCTTTTCGCCTTCAACCGCGGAATCGTAGTTCGCAACCGCCTGGCCGTTTGCAGCAACAATCTCTTCAACCACCTGGTCAGCACAGTTGGAATCCTTGCCCTCGCCGTCAACACTGCCACCAAGGTCGTTCACCACGACCCTGGCACCACGCCTTGCAAACTCATGAGCATAGGCGCGACCGATACCGTTGCCAGCACCGGTTATCACTACAACACGATCTTCAAAAGTTAATGTCTCTGCCACGGGATACCTCGGTAATGCAAAGTGCTGCATTGTAGCAGGGCCGTATGAGTATATTTATTGGTTTGCCAGCAAATAAATATGTTACTATGGTCATGCCTACAGGCGACTGATTCTGCCAACAGGTCGGACGCTGAAAGTTGGATACAGAAAATGAGAGAGAAGCATGAGTGATTTTAGTGGGAAAACCGTCATCGTAACTGGTGCAGCTTCTGGTTTTGGGGCGGAAATGGTGCGCAAGTTTGCTGCTTCGGGTGCCAATGTTGTCGTGGCGGATCTGAACCTTGCGGGCGCAAAAGAGATTGCTGACGGTGTTGCCAATGCCATTGCGGTTGAAATCGATGTCGCTGATGAGGCCCAGAATAGGGCGATGGCCGAAGCTGCAGTTGATGCATTTGGCCGTATTGACGTTGTCTGTGCCAATGCGGGTGTTCCTCACCGGGTCGGCCCGGCAATTGAGATGGAAACCACAGAGTTTGATCGCATGTTTGCTATCAACACCCGTAGTGTTTTTCTGGCAGCAAAGTACTGCGTTCCGCATATGCCAGAAGGAAGCTCGATTGTTGCAACCTCTTCAATAGGTGCGAAGCGTCCCCGTCCGGGCCTGGCGGCCTATTACGCTGCGAAGGGTGCTGTGGTTACCCTTTGCCAGGGACTCGCGGTTGAACTGGCACCAAAGGTGAGGGTAAACGCGGTGTTACCGGTGTCTGCGCCAACCGGTTTTGATCTCAATGCGTCAGGGATTGCCGAACTACCAGAGGAGGCAAACAAGCGAATCATCAGCGGCATACCGATGGGGCGCCGTGCTCAACCGAAAGATGTTGCCGACGCTGTCTTCTTTCTTGCATCGCAAGAAGCAGCGTTTCTGACTGGTGTATGCCTGGACGTCGATGGTGGGCGTGCCATCCAATAACAAACAACGAGTCGGATAAACACGACTGGTGCCAGGTCATGCGGTGTAGATCCGATGGAGATGACGTGGCGTTGATCGATCAGGGCCGGGGGTTGAACCTCGCCACAACACATCGGCGGGGATTGTTGTTAAAGTGCTACGAAACAACAACGTGAAGTATCGGTTTGTCTGAAAGCCTCAATCGAGTAGAGCTTCCTTCGATCACCCGCAGTAAAGCCTGGATCTACGGTTCCCTGAGCTTTCCTATTGCCATGCTGGGTTACCCGCTTGGCGCTTACATCCCACGACTCTATTCAACAGAGATGGGGATCAGCCTGACCATGATCGGTCTTGTGATCACGGCGGCTGCTATTTTTGATGCGATTACCGATCCGTTGATGGGACACTTCAGTGATCGCTGGAGAACTCGATGGGGCAGGCGCCGGCCCTGGATGGTGGTGGGCATACCGCTGTGGCTGTTTGCCGTCTACATGCTGCTGAATCCATCGATCGGCGTGACGGTTGTTTATCTCGCATTCTTTTACATTTTCATGCGTGCAGCTTCCACCATATTTGGCCTGCCTTATGCTGCCTGGGGTGTTGAACTGTCGAGTGACTATCATGCCCGCACCATGATCCAGTCTGCACGGGAGAAGTATGTGCTGGCCGGCTTGATTGCGTCGGCCGGGATGGTGGCGTTTTCTGAAGAGATCTTTGGCCGGGCTGAAGCGAGCTTCGTCCTTTCAAATATTTCGCTGGTCGTGGTGTTTATGGTGCCGCTGGCTGCTGCGCTGGTGCTCATCAAGGTCCACGAAGTGCCGACCTACAACGCGCCACCGGTGTCGTTCAAAGAGGGTGTCGGGCGCATGTGGAAGAACAAGCTGTTCTTCCGCCTCCTGATGATCGAGTTACTGATCGCGGGCGGAGAAAATTTCCGCAACACCTTGTCGCTGCTCTTCCTGCAGGACTACATCGGCATGACAGGTATCGGACGGGCATTGGTGCTGTATTTCGGAGCGGGTCTCCTGGCGATTCCGTTCTGGGACTTTCTGGCGAAGCGATTCGGTAAACACGTCTCCCTCGCATCAGCGATGGTCCTGGTTGGTGCAGTGTCACTTGGCGTATTAACGCAGATGAGTAACCCGGGCATGTTGTTTTACATCCTGTTCGGGTTGAAGGGTTTTTGTTTTGGCGCTTTTGCGTACCTGCCTCGTGCCATGCTGGCGGATGTAGTAGATCTCGATACCGTGCGCACCGGGGCAGCACGACCGGCTAGCTACTTCGCCATTCTCGGTTTTGTCACCAAGTGTGCTGCATCCTTTGGCGGCCTGTCGCTGCCGATTCTCGCGGTGGTCGGTTACTCTGCTGCCTCGGATGCAGTGAACGGCCCGGATGAACTGTTATGGCTCGGTGTGTTGTACGGTGTGGTGCCAACAGCGGTGTTCGTTTTTGCGTTTTATCTCTGCATTACCTGGCCGCTAACCGACAAGCTGCACGAGAAAGTTGTTCGCATCATCAAGAAACGATACGAGCGGCAGGTTTCTGCCTGACGGCAGACTCGTCATGTCGACTGGAATGACCGTAGTTCATGGAACGGAGACATCTCTTGCTACCTACAACGCTAGGACCCTTCCCGCGGCACCCCAATCAGTACCCACGCAATAGTGCACTTACTTGTATAGTGCCACGCATGCCGCGTCCCGTTCTGCACAACGACATCACCGGCTTCAAGGTCAACAAACTCACCATCGTCCAGTTCAAGGCGCATGGTGCCCTCGAGCAGAATGCCGTAGTCAACTGAATCCGTCGTATGCATCCCCTCCGTACCGGGTTCCATGTGTTCCATCAGTCCTGGTAGTTCAGATTGCGTGCGCTGGACAGCTGCGTCGGTAAAGTCCGCCTCGGCGTTGTCCGGATCAAACTGCACGATGCGAACTCGGGTGCCACCGGTGGTGGGAAAAACAGACGTCCACCTGGACTTCAGCTCAGCCTTGTAATCCGGGTTCAGGGGTACTTTGGTATCAGGAAAGGTTGCCCAGATTTCGCGCCATGTCATGCCGGGCGCCTCAACGACGTGATCTGGTTCTCCGACCTCAACAAATACCGATTTCCCTTGTTCGTTATGACCAGTTACAACTCTCTTCATCAAACCTGCTCCAGTTAACGTGTTATTCAGGCGCGCGCTGCTTCGACCATGTCGCGTACGTCTGCCAGCATCTGCTTTGCGTCGTGGACAATACCGCCGCGAATTGTCCAGCTCACACCGCCAACCCGTTCCGCTTGACGGTTTCGTCATTCAGGCGAATTGCGCCGGTGCCGTACAGGCTCTTGGTGTTAAGAAGAGGATTTTCCGAGGTAACGATCAAGTCAGCACGTTTGCCCCGTTCGATTGATCCAATCTCATGATCTAGGCCGAGCAGTTCGGCGGATTTCAGTGTTGCAGCCCTGATTGCTTCGAGCGGATGAAAACCCGCCTCCTGTAACAGCTCCAACTCTCGAATGAAGCCAAAACCATAAAGGTTGTAGATAAAGCCGGAGTCGCTGCCCGCGCAGATCCGACCGCCGCGATTTTTGTACTCATTAATAAACAGCATCCAGCGCTGGTAGTTCCGTCGCCAGTCGTTTTCATGCTGGGTCGTCCAGTAAAACCAGAATGAACCGTGTGCGTTTCGGTTGGGCTGGTAGAACTGCCATACACTTGGCCAGGTGTACTCGTCGTGCCAGTCCTGGCGTCGTGCCCGCATCTCGTCGCGTGATGCCTCATAAATCCCAAACGTGGGAACGATGGTGAAGTCGAGGTCGAGCAACTGCTGCATGACCTCGTTCCAGCGTGGACTGCCGGGCTCGGCTGCCTGCAGCCACAAACGGCCAGCCTCGGCAAAGCGATCCTGCTCGTCCTGGTAGTTATAGCTGGCGGGGTAGTCCTGTACTGTTCGGTCATCGAATAGCGCCTCCGGCAATCCATACCAGTGTTCCATACTGTTCAGTCCCCAACCTGCAGTTTGCAGCACATTCATTCTCGCAACAGACATCTGCGAGTGATGACAGCATGTCCGCAGACCAACTTCCTTCGCGGTTTCCAGCGCTGCTTTCATGGTGTCAGGATGTGTTGCCAGGAACTTGATGCCGCAAGCTCCGGCTTCGGCAACGTCTTTAACCCATGTTCTTGCTTCATCCGGCGTCAGGGCGATGGCATCTGAAATAGGGAAAAGTGCATAAGCCTCAATGCCGGGCGCGGCGATATCGCCAGCGGCACTCTGCGCCCTTTGTTCCAGCGTCCACTCGAGACCGTTCATGCTGCCGACTTCCCGAATCGTGGTAACACCGTGAGCAAGCCAGAGCTTATAGATATAGTCTGCAGGCGCCAGCGCACCATGCTTGCCCTGTTGGGGGAAGCCGATATGGGCGTGTGCGTCGACAAAACCCGGCAATACATACATGCCCTCGGCGTCTATTTCATGTTCGCCGGCGGCCGGACGTGCGCCAGGATTGATCGGCAGGCCAGGGTGACCCACGGTGCGCACCTCGACGATCCTGTCTTCCTCGACAACAATATCCATGGGGCCGATGGGCGGCGCGCCGGTGCCATCGATCACGGTGGCACCTCGAATCACCAGGCGTTTGTACGGGCCCTTCTTGATGTCGAGTCGTCGACCGGGTTCAGGCACTGATTTACCCCCTCCGGTTAGCAGCCTTGCCATCTCGTTACCAGCACCGGCGTTGCGGTCAGCTGCGGTAATCATTTCAGACAGGTCCGCAGCTGAAGCTGAAAGCGCGCAGGCGGCGCAGCCGGGACATTGAATGTGGTGACTCATGTGGGTACTCCTGGTGGTCTGCCCAAGAAGATCAAAAGCAAGTTAGACTACACGCCAACAACAATAAAGCAGTTGGTGTTAATGAGCGAGATAACCGTAGAGACGCAGTCCAACAAAATCCTGGCCTGGGTCGAAAAAGCCGGTAACCGGTTGCCGGACCCGGTGATTATTTTTCTGTACCTGATAGTGGGTCTGATCGCGATATCCGTTGTCTGTGACCTGCTGGGTGTGTCAGCGGTTCATCCGACGCAACTTGATGCTGCCGGGAACCCGAAGATCGAGAGCGCGCTCAGTCTGCTTGCTGCCGAAAACATCCAGAGACTGTGGGTGGAAATGCCGCAGACGTTTACGCATTTCCACCCGCTTGGCTATGTACTCGTTGTGATGCTGGGCGCCGGTGTGGCGGAGCGTTCCGGATTGTTTGCGAGCGCGATTCGCGCCGCGCTGGCCAAGGCACCAACGCACCTGCTGACCCCCTTTGTGGCGTTGATCGCGATGTTGTCAAACCATGCGGCTGATGCCGGCTATGTTGTGGTGATCCCGCTGGCGGCGATCATGTTTGCCGCAGCTGGTCGGCATCCCATACTGGGTATAGGTGTGGGCTTTGCAGGTGTATCAGGTGGTTTCTCCGCCAACCTGGCACCGGGCCAACTCGATGCGCTGCTGTTTGGCATCACCGAATCTGCCTACCAGGCGAGCAGCATTGATGCAGGCTGGTCGATGAATATTGCAGGGAACTGGTGGTTCATTATTGCGCTACTGATCATGTATATCCCGGTCATCTGGTTTGTTGCCGACAGGATCATTGAGCCGGCGCTCGGTTCATGGCAACCCACCAGCGAGGCAGACCAGGAAAGCTACAAGGACCTGAATACACCGCTCAGCGATGAACAACGCAAAGGATTACGTCATGCCGGTATCGCGTTGCTGCTGGTTATTGGTGCGTGGGTAGCCATGGTGTTTGGTCCGGGTACGCCGCTCTTGAATGACGGACCAGAGATGCAGGGCGCTGCCTGGTACACCATTGCTTCGCCGTTTTTTAAGTCGCTTGTTGCGGCATTCCTGATTCTCTTTCTTATGGCTGGCTGGTTCTACGGACGCGCTGCAGGCACCATCAAGACCAACCAGGATCTTGTCGACATGATGTCCGACGCGATGCGAGACATGGCCTACTACCTGGTGCTGGCCTTTTTTGCCGCACACTTTGTTGCGATGTTTGGTTGGTCTAACCTGGGATTGATCACTGCCGTGCACGGCGCAGATGCCATTCGCGGTAGTGGTCTGCCGCTGCCGGTTGTGCTTGGTCTGATAGTGTTATTTGTGGGGTTGTTGAACCTGTTTGTGGGTTCGGCGTCAGCCAAGTGGGCGTTACTTGCGCCTGTCCTGGTGCCGATGCTGATACTCCTTGGGATCAGCCCGGATGGAGCAACTGCTGCGTACCGGGTAGGTGACAGCGCAACCAATATCATCACGCCGATCATGGTGTATTTCCCGCTTGTCCTCGTGTTTGCCCGACGCTGGCAAGAAGGCTATGGCCTCGGCAGCCTGACAGCCATGATGATTCCTTACTCTATCTGGATGCTGATCACCGGCACAGCGCTGATGATGATCTGGTTGTTCCTCGGTATACCCTTGGGGCCCGGTGCACCAGCGGAGATCATGATTCCGGGTCAATAAGCCCAGGTTTACAAAGGGTCAGACAGGCGCTTTCTCGAGGTCTGCTTTCAAGGTCCGCGAAGCGCCGTAAAAGCAGAGCCCGGATAGTGCTGTTGCAATTGGGATAACGTAAAGCATGGCATATCGCAGGGATTCCACACCCATTGTGGGGTTCAGGTAGTCGCTGATGATGCCGACCAGCCATGGTCCGCCACCAAGGCCAATGATGTTCAGGACAAAAAACAGAATCGCTGACGCCAGCGCCCGCATCCTGAGCCCAACAAGACCGTGCACCATGGCGAGTGTATTGCCGAGATACACGGTGGCAAGGAAACCCGGGATCACAAAGAGCCACAATGCTGTGACATGATCACTGGCTGCGTAAGTACCAGCTGCAAACGGAACCGCAATGAACGCGCCTATTGTTGGGATCCACATGTACCAGCGAATATCCCGCTGCGCGAGTCGCTCGGCGAGCAATCCACCCAACAAAAGTCCAATGGCGCCACCAAGACCAAGGATGAGTGCCAGCCACACACCGATTTCGCCGCTGGTCATGTCGTAGCTTCGAATGAAGTATGAGGCTGTCCAGCTGTTCATGCTGTAGACGGCGAAGGCATTCATGGCCGCACCGAGCGCCATGAAGCGAAACGAAACGCGGTTCCATAACAGCCCAAGGACCTGTGACAGCGGTTCTGCTTCTTCATTAACGGTTCTTGCATCCGCAAGGCCCCGTATCGGTTCGGCCAGGGTGAATCTCACCAGCAGCGCAATGATAATGCCGGGTAGGCCCACCACGACGAACGCCACGCGCCAGCCGAACGCATCGTTCAGGAGCCCGCCAAACAGGAAACCAAATAGCACACCGATGTTTACACCCATGGAATAGAACGACAGCGCCCCGGCGCGACGCTCCGGTGGAAAAATGTCGCTGATAATTGAGTGGGCAGGTGGGCTGCCACCTGCCTCGCCGACACCCACGCCAACCCGGGCAGCCAGCAGCTGTAAGTAGTTCTGGGCTGCGCCACTGATCGCGGTCATGAAGCTCCAGGTGCCAATAGCCAGGGCAACGATGTTGCGCCGGTTACTCTTGTCAGCCCAGCGTGCGATGGGAATACCTGCCGTGACGTAAAACACCGCGAACGCGAAACCTGTCAACAGACCCAGTTGCGCGTCGGACAATAACAGTTCAGCTTTGACCGACTCCTGCAGGATGGCAAGCAACTGGCGATCGATGAAATTGAAGGTGTAAACGATGGTTAAGAGCACCAGCGCGTAATACCTCGCTGATGCTTTTTCGTAAGGATTGGTACTGCTGTCCACAGGGCGCTTCTTGTTTTTGTTGTTTGCTGTTAACGCGTATTTGCCGCTGAGCGTAGCACAAAGTTCATCGTGTAGTGTTGTACCCCATCTGATTGCCATCGCGTATGCTGTAACTGCAAACAAGAACGATAAGGCGAACACTTGAGAACCCTGCTGATTACCCTGGTACTGCTCAGCGGCTGTGCCTCACAGCCGCAATCGGATGAGCAGAAACCTAACTTCATTATTCTCTTTGCAGATGATCTCGGTTACGGCGATCTCGGCAGTTACGGCCACCCCTATATTCGGACCCCCAACCTTGATCAGCTGGCGGCTGAAGGTCAGCGCTGGACAGATTTCTATGTCGCTGATCCGGTGTGTTCACCTTCTCGTGGTGCGTTGTTGACCGGACGTTTACCCGTTCGCTCCGGGCTTTACGGCGAACACATTGCGGTTTTGTTTCCCAATGATCCAGCGGGGATGCCGGCGGCTGAAACAACCATGGCGGAAGTGCTTTCCGATAACGGCTATGCCACCGCCATTGTTGGTAAGTGGCACCTCGGGGATCAGCCGGATGTTTACCCGACGCGCCACGGCTTTGATTACTGGTACGGCATCCCCTACTCGAATGATATGGATTGGGTGGGTGAACCCACCTTTGATGAAGTGCTGAAAATCCGGGCTGAGGGCAGGGTAGAAGAACTGAGGGACGGCATGGCGAGACGCATGCTTAAGTACTTCGATCCAAAAACTGAATACTGGAATGTCCCGGTGATGCGAAGCCGGAAGACGTCAGACGGATATATTGATGAACTGGTGGAGCGACCAGCTCAGCAGACACAGAACACACAGCAATACACAAGAGAGGCGCTGTCTTTTATTGAGGATAACAGCGACGGGCCGTTCATGTTGTACGTGCCTTACTCTATGCCACACACGCCAATCTTCAGGAGTGCTGCATTTGAAGGTAAGAGCGAAGGCGGGCTGTATGCCGACGTTGTCGAGGAACTCGACTGGAGTGTTGGTGCCATTGTCGAAAAACTGAAGGCACTGGATATCGATGAAAACACGCTGGTGGTGTTCACCAGCGACAATGGTCCATGGCTGTTTATGCAGCACCACGGCGGCTCCGCCGGACTGCTGCGCAACGGCAAGGGCACAACCTTTGAAGGAGGCATGCGGGTCCCCGCCGTATTCTGGTGGCCGGGCAAGCTGGAACAAAAAGTGGTGAGCGATATCGGCTCTACGCTTGATCTTTACAACACCATCCTTTCACTTGCCGGGGTTGAGGCAGGAGGAGGGCAGGATGGATTTGACCTGTCCGGTGTGCTGTTGAACGGTGCAGAAAGCCCAAGGGATGCTGTCGCTTATTACCGCCAGGGAGAACTGCGGGCTTACCGCAAAGGTGATTTCAAACTACACGTTGTTACCGAAGGTGCCTACGGGATGCCACCTCAACGAGAAGAGCATGAGTCAGGGGTGCTACACGACCTGAAAAATGATCCGTCTGAAAGGTTTGATGTTGCAGATCGGTTCCCGGACAAGCGGGACGAACTGCTCATGGAGATCAAAGCCCACCAGGCGTCTGTGCCTCGCGCGGCCCCTGTTTTTGATCAGCGCCTGCGGCGAAAATAGAGAGTCGCGGCGAAAATAGAGAGTTGCGGCGAAAATAGAGAGTTGCGGCGAAAATAGAGAGTTGCGGCGAAAATATACCGTTGCGGCGAAAATAAACAGTTGCTGCGGAATGGATAGTTGCGGCGAAACAGGGTGTTGCGGCTCATGAAAACTGTTGGGGCACCAGCCCTGGTGCCCCATTAATCAGCCGTAAACCGATCAGGCTGCGAAACGCTCCAGGTGGTAATCGGTGTTACCAAACTGGGCTTCAATTACGATCAGTCGCTTGAAGTAGTGGCCGATACGCAGCTCTTCGGTTACACCCATACCGCCGTGGGTCTGAACCGCGTTCTCGCCGACAAAGAATGCTGCTTTGCCGATGAGATGCTTGAGCGCGTGAATGCAGCGTTGTGCATCATCGCCGTCCGCTGCCACTTCCATGGTTGCACGGAAGAGAAGTGACTTGCTCTGCTCGTACTCAACAAACATATCAACCATACGATGCTGCAGCACCTGGAAGTCTGACATCGGGTGGTCAAACTGTTCACGCTCCTGCGTGTAGGCAACCGTATCCTTGTAGAGCACTTCCATCGCGCCAACAGCCTCAGCCGCGATAGCGAGGATGCCGTCGTTGATGGCAGCGTTCAGTGCGGCAAAGCCTTCGCCAACCTCACCGAGGATATCGTCCTGGCCAACTTCAACCCCATCAAATGACAGCTCTGAAGATTGCAGGCCATCGACAGTCGGGAAACCGCTTACCTTCAATCCGTCACGGTCGGCAGGGATCAGTGCCAGTGTGATACCAGACTCATCTACTGTGCCACCGCTGGTGCGGAAGGAAACGACAAACGCGTCCGCGGTAGCGCCGTGCAGAACCATGCACTTTGTGCCGGTGATCTTGTAGCCATCACCGGATGCTGCGCCTGATACGGCAACGTTATGCGGCTCGTCACCTGACTCTGGTTCCATGTAGGCGAGCGCCAACTGCTTTGAACCGTCGATGACGCCTTCAAGCCAGTTTTTCTTCTGCTCAGCATTACCTGCACGCTTCAGCGCGCCGCCGCCGAGTACCACGCTGGCGAGAAACGGCTCGAGTACGAGACCTTTGCCGAACTGTTCCATCAGCACCATGGTGTCAACCTGGTTGCCGCCGAAGCCGCCGTCCTCTTCACTGAAAGGCAGGCCAAGCCAGCCCAGTTCGCTCATGGTTTTCCAGTGATCGCCGCTGAAACCAGGCGCTGAACCTGAGATGGCAATACGGTTTTCCAGTTCGTAGTTGTCCTGAACAAACCGTTCGATTGAGTCAGCAACCAGTTGCTGCTCTTCTGTTAATTCAAAATTCATTGTTTGATGTTCCTGTTACTTGGACGACTTAATGCCGAGTACTTTCTTGGTGATGATGTCCTTCTGGACTTCACTGGCACCGCCATAAATCGTGTAGTAGCGAGAGTTCATGTAACCGCCGGTACCTGCTCGGGCAAAGTCAGGTCCTGCGTTCTGGCCACCCCATGCAGCAGAAAACTGACCGCCTGCCTCCATGGTGAGCTTCTGGATACGCTGCTGGATCTCGGTACCTTTCAGCTTCAGGATTGAAGATTCAGGACCGGGTGCTGCGCCCGCACTGGCAGTCGCAAGGCTGCGCAGTTCGGTGTATTCAACTGCCATCAGGTCAACTTCCAGCGCCGCAATCTTCGACTTGAAGCTCGGCACGTCCATCAGGCTGCCGTTACCGCGTTTTACACCGCGCGCTTTCTCTTTCAGCGCCTCAAGTGCAACGATGGAGTTGGAGATACCAGCAATGCCGCTTCGCTCGTGTTCGAGGAGGCCTTTTGCGTAGGTCCAGCCTTTGCCTTCTTCTCCGACGCGGTTTTCAACCGGTACTTTTACATCTGTGAAGAAAACGGAGTTCACCGTGTGGGAACCGCCCAGTGTAATGATGGGCTTCACTTCGATGCCGTCCTGCTTCATCGGGAACAGGAGGAAGGTGATACCTTCCTGCTTGATGCCGTCGCTGCTGGTTCGGGTCAGGCAGAAAATCCAGTCGGCGATGTGCGCCATGGTGGTCCAGATCTTCTGGCCATTGACAACGTAGTGGGTGCCGTCTTCTGAAAGCTCTGCGCGTGTTTTCAGGCTGGCGAGGTCAGAACCTGCACCTGGCTCAGAGTATCCCTGGCACCAGTTCACCTTGCGTGCGCGGATATCGGGCAGGAAACGTTCCTGCTGCTCTTCGGACCCATAAGCCATGAGTACCGGGGCAAGCATGGAGAGACCAAATGGCAGGTCCCACGGTGTCATTGCATTAGCTGTCGCGCGCTGCCACACGTAGTGCTGGTTTGGTGTCCAGCCGGGGCCGCCAAACTTCGCAGGCCATTTCGGCACATCCCAACCGCCTTTTTCTCGTGCCTTTTCAAACCAGTCCATTCGCCATTTGTTGGCGTCTTCACCGGGCTTGTACGCGTTCTCGTCGAGGAACGCTTTGACCTCTGCTTCGAATTCGAGGTCTTCTTTACTCAGTTCAATATCCATTCAAATTGTCTTCAGTTGAGTTTTCCGAGCGCCTAATATATCAAAACTAGAATGATATTCTAGAAAAATGTTCTAATAAGTTCCTGTCCTGAAAGGGCAGGAACCAGGTAAGCCATGGAGGGCTTGCTCATTTTTTGGAAGAGAACTAATTAGACGATGTCCAGGGAACTTAAAACCAGCGAACTTAAGGGTCGGGTTCTTAGCGCCGCGTTAGCAAGATTTACGGAATCAGGCATTGAGCGGACCAATATCGGCGACATCCTCAAGGACGCCGATTGCTCTGTAGGCAGCCTGTACCATCACTTTGGCAGCAAAGAGGGTATTGCCGAGGCGCTGTTTGTTGACGGGGTGAAGCAGTTCAACCACAACCTGCTCGATGCGCTGATGCAGCACAACGAAGCCGAACCCGGGGTGAAGTCGATTGTATCATCGTGCTGTTCGTGGGTGACCCGGCAGCCTCAACTCGCTGCTTACATGTTGTCCCGTGAAATCAAACTCTCCGAAGAGGCCAAAGCGGAACTCCGCGAAGCGGACCAGTCGTTCAGGGAATCGCTTACAGCCTGGTTCAGCCCGCACATCGAAGCAGGCGACCTGCAGAACCTGCACTTCAATGTTTACGTGCCGCTGATCAGTGGACCTACCCTGGAGTATTCACGCATGTGGTTGTCTGGTCGCTACAGTCGTTCACCCGAAACAGTGGCGGCAGTGATGGGTGAGGCCGCCTGGCAGTCCGTTCGCATGCACAGCGATTAAGTCCGTCTCGCGTCATTCACGTTCCGCAGTACGCGATATTTCCGTTCTTTGAACCCGGCTGATCACCAGGATTGTTGGTGACATAATGCTGTTACGTTAAAGATCTTGGGAAGACGACCGTGGCAGATTTTGACGCCATCATCATTGGTTCAGGCTTTGGCGGCCTGTATGCGCTGCATCACCTGCGGGACAAGATGGGCTTGAATGTCCGCGCCTTCGATGGTGCGGGTGGCGTTGGCGGTACCTGGTGGTACAACCGTTATCCTGGTGCGCGGGTAGACGCACCCAGCAGTCCGTTTTATGCCTATACCTTTTCACAGGAGCTGGTTGACGACTGGAAGTGGACTGAAACCCAGACCGCCCAGGCTTCCGTACTTGCCTACCTTGAACACTGTGCGGAACGTTTTGATCTACTGAAGGACATACAGTTCGATACGTGGATAACCGATGCACGTTTTGATGAGACTGCTAACCAGTGGACCATTGAAACCGACGGCGGCGAACAGCACTCCGCGCAGTTCCTTGTATGTGCCGTAGGGGCACTCTTTGTTGCAAACAAACCCGACTACCCAGGCATAGATGATTTTGCGGGCGAGTGTTACCACACCGGTCGCTGGCCCCATGAGAAGGTCTCATTCGAGGGTAAACGCGTTGGTGTTATCGGTACCGGCTCGTCAGGTATCCAATCGATCCCCGAGATCGCAAAAACGGCTGATCACGTTACCGTGTTCCAGCGTACACCGCAGTTTTCATTACCGGCCCGGAACCGCCCGCTGACCGATGCAGAAAGGCAGGGTTATCGTGATAACTGGGATGAACTTCGTACCTCCATGCGCAGGAGAGGAGGTTGGCCTTTCAAGACCAATCGTCGCAAGGCAAAAGAGTACACACCGGAACAGCGCCACGCAGTCTATGAAGAATTGTGGGAGGAGGGTGGCATTCACCTCTCAATCAACAGTTACGTCGGCGTACTGTCGGACCAGGCGCTCAATGAAGAAGTAGGAGACTTTGTTAAGGACAAGATCCGGCAGACGGTAAAAGACCCTGAGACAGCAGAAAAGCTCATCCCCAGCTATTTCTTCGGCACGAAGCGCCTGATTCTCGACAACGGCTACTTTGAAACCTACAACCGCGACAACGTCAGCCTTGTTGACCTTCGCCAAGATCCGATCCAATCGTTTACCGAGCGCAGCGTAAAGACAAAAGACGGTGAGCATGAAATCGACATGCTGGTGCTGGCCACCGGCTTTGATGCGGTGAGCGGTTCGATGCTGAATCTCAATCCCAAGGGGCGGGGTGGTATCCCGCTGGAGCAGAAGTGGGGCGAGCGATTTGATAACTATCTTGGTACGGCGATCTCAGGTTTCCCCAACTTGTTCATGATTCATGGTCCGGGTGCGCCGGGCGTCTTTTTCACCATGCCGCTCGGGGGTGAACTGACCACGGAGTTTATCGCGACCTGTATCAAGCATGTGCGCGATGAGAAGCTCGGTTCCATTGAGGCAACCACTGACGCTGAAAACCAATGGGATCGTGAGATTAATGCGATAGCAGATCGCACGCTCTATCCGCAGACCAACTCCTGGTACATGGGTGCCAACATCCCCGGTAAGCCTCGACAGTTTCTCGGGCACCTGCGCGGCTCGCAGTATTTTGATCGATTGAGCGAAGTCGCTGATAACGATTTTGAAGGCTTTGTTCTTAAATAAGTCGGTGCGCAGCGGGAGATCACATCTTCCTGAAACAAGCTGTTAATCCCACGTCCCCGGCATGCTCATCGTCCGCTTTCTCGTAGTACTTCATATGCCGGAAGGTGAGCTCACCGAGCTTCCCATCCGCGCATAGCGAGGCGAGAGAGGAACCAAACCCGTATTCATCAAACACGCGGGCGTTGATACCGATAACGAATAGCGCGCCCGCCCTGGAAATTCTCAGTAACTCCGCAAACGCACCGGGGCCCACATGACCATGTGTAAAGGTACCGGCACTGACAACTGCGCCGTAAATGCCATCATCAATGTTGAGCGGGCCGGTAAGGTCTGCCTGCAGCAGGTTACGGTAGATGCCTTTTGATTGGCTGACGCTGAGCATTTCTTCTGAAATGTCGATCGCATCAACAACGTTTGGGGACGCTGCCACGAGGGCTGCACCCACCAGTCCCGTACCGGCGCCAACATCCAGTATGGGCGCATCGCCCGGCCCAGCAAGATCGGTGTAGATGTCAGCAATCCTGTCCGGGTAGACGTAGCCTCTTGGTATCGTGAACTCGCTTTCGTATGTGTCGGCCCAGTCGCGGTAAAGTTGCCTGTTATCTTCTGGGGTTTCGACGGCATAGGCATCGTCCAGACCCAGCTTTTTCCTGCTCATGCTGCGATTCTCGTCTGTACTGGTTGGTACTTATTTTAACCCCGGCCTTCACATCCCTGTATCGTATGTTATGTTATAACAATAACAGCTGCGGACCCCTCATTATGCAGAATCATAAATCACCTTCGACTGCCGTCGCCCTGAATCATGCGGAAGAGCACTGCCGGAATCGTGGCACTCGTCTTACGGAAAAACGCAAGCAGGTACTGATGGGACTGCTCGATTCAAAGAAAGCGATGTCAGCCTATGAGCTCACGGACTACTGCCGTGACGAACTGGGCTATAACCTGCCAGCGATGTCGGTTTATCGTATCCTCGAGTTTCTTGAAGGCGAAGACCTGGTGCATCGTCTGCATCTCGCAAAGAAGTACGTCGCCTGTTCCCACATTGCATGTGATCATGCACACCAGCTGTCACAATTCCTGATCTGCAAAGCGTGTCACCGTGTCCAGGAAATCAACATCAAGCGTAACCTGATGAGCACCATCAACAATGCGGTCAACGAGGTTGGCTTCAACCTTGTCAGCCAGCAGCTTGAATTTGACTGCCTCTGTAACGAGTGCGTTGCTTAAACTGATTCACGTTTGAATCTTCCAGAAGGCGTCAGGTCGATTCTCGACAAGGCGGCTATCGCGCTGTCGGCCGACAAGCGTTGTCACACTGTATTTTGATTACCAGCAACATGGCAATCATGTGTCCTGCTGCTTGGCTTAGCAGGCCTGGGATTACTGCGTGTGGGTATTGTTGTTGGGCTTTCCCTGTTGAGGGAGGGGCTCGAAACAGCAGCTACTAGTTTGGGTACCATGCTGATCGCGATGGGTCACCTGATCAACTTCCGCGACTGCCGAAAAGAAAAAGCCGGTACCTGGTAAAGACCAGGCACCGGCTGAATGGACTAGCTCTTCTTTTCTCTAGTACTGGTAGCGCAGGCCAACCTTGATGGTTCTGCCAGGCTCAGGAGAGAAGTTCTTCAAAAAGGACGTGTGGTTACGAATTTCTTCGTCCTGCAGGTTGTCTCCCTTGATGAATACCTTCAGCTCACCGGCGTTGCCAAAGTCCCAATGGTAGTCGGCGTAGACTGACAACATGTCATAGCCATCGGTTTCAAGTTCAAACTGACCGGTTTCGTCCTGGTCCTGCACGTGCGTTGCATGGATATGGAACGTCCAGCGTGGTCCAAAGAACTCAAGCTCTGCACCGAACTTGGTAGCCGGTATGCGAGGAACGTAGCCACCGGAATCAAAGTCGGCATTCACGGCATCGCCAAACAGCGACAGATTGATTCCCAGGTCATCGGTCTGGTACAGGTTAAAGTTGACCCGTGCCTCAATACCTCGGAACTCGGCGTCGTTGGCACGGTACTGCCCGATCAGCTGTTCTTCGAACTCTTCACCCGTGATATCCAGGAAGATGTAGTCATCTATCTGGTTCATGTAGGCACTGATTTCACCGGTAACCCTTCCTGAGTGATATCGATAGCCGATCTCAATGTTGCTCGATGTTTCCGGATCGAGGTTTGGATCACCGATCTCGTAAAGAGCCGTTGCCGCATGCAACACCAGGTCCTCGTCATCTGCTGGTCGCGCGCAGGTGGTGTTGTTGACGTTGGCAAACAACTCCTCCACTGACGGCGTTCGCGTTGCCTGGGTCAGCCCGATAAACGCGTTTGAGTTATCGTCAATCGTATAGAGCATGCTGCCGCTTGCGCTGAACTCGGATTCATCACTGTCACAGCTGCCGGTTTCCACCTCGTTCATGTCGTAGCGCAGGCCCAGTTCCAGGTTAAACCGATCACCCTGGTACTGTTCAAACATGAAGATGCCGACGTTGCGAATATCGGATTCAGGGATAAACGCTTCCTCACCGATGGCGCTGAACTCGTTATCGGTGAACTGAAGCCCCCACACACCTGACCATGCGCCGGTTGCACGGCGATTCATAGTGATTCGGCCTTCATAACCTTCGTTGCTGTAGTGCGTGCCCACAAAGGTTGCACCGCTCTCGAAGTATTCAACCTCGTCATGCTCGTAGTCCGTGTACGCGAAAGAAGCTTTTACTGACTCGATCCAGCCGTCTACGAAATTGAGACCGCCACGCATGTCATAACGTGTGCTCTCTATCTCCAGGCGAACAAACTCGAGCTCTTCGCCATCGTGACCGTGCTCTTCTTCGTCATCGTGATGACCTTCTTCCTCATCATGACCTTCCTCTTCGTCGTCGTCGTGATGTTCTTCTTCGTCTTCATCGTGATGCTCATCTTCATCATCACCATGCTCGTCGTCGTGGCCTCCATGGGCGCCGTGGGCACCAGGTGGCAGGCCGTATTCGTTGTTCAGCTGGCTGACGGAGAAACCGAAGAAACCGCGATCATTAACAAATGAGAAGCCGATAGAGCCACCGTCGGATTCAGCGTCTGAATTGCCAATGAAGCCACGAGTGTTTTCGAGCTCTTCTTCCTCGTGCTCATCATCGTGATGACCTTCCTCTTCTTCATCGTGATGCTCGTCTTCATCCTCGTCGTGATGCTCTTCCTCATCCTCGTCGTGATGTTCCTCGTCATCGTCGTGATGCTCGTCGTCATCATCATGACCGTGCTGAAGCTCCTCGAGCATCTCGAGAGCAAGTTCATCAATCGCGAAACCGGGGATCTCTACGTCGTCATTGCTGCGGGAAAAACCTTCCAGGTGGAAAGCAAAGTTGCCGCGACCAGCGTCAATGCGAAACGCAGTGCGGTTTTCGTTGTTGTTGTCGTTGTAGGTCTGCTCGATCATGACGATTGGCTTTTCCGGGACGACTTCTGGAATACGACCGTCAATGACGTTGATAACACCACCGATTGCGCCGCTGCCATACAGCAGGCTGGCTGGACCACGGATGATCTCGATACGATCAGCAAGACTGATCTCAATACCTTCTGCGTGATCAGGGCTCTGATTTGAAACGTCGGTGGTGCCGACGCTGTTTTTCAGGATGCCGACCCTGTTGCCGGTATGGCCTCGGATGACGGGGTGACCAACAGCGGGTCCGAAAGAAGCATTGTTGATACCAATTTCTTCACGCAGCGTTTCACCCAGGGTATTGGCCATCTCTTCCAGCAGTTCCTCGCCGGCAAGCACGTTGACGGGCTGGGTTGTCTCGGCAGCGGTTTGTCCAAACGGTGCACTGACGACAATCTCGTCGAGGTACTGATCATGAGACTTGTGGTGATCACCGCTGGAGTCGTCGTCAGCCATCGCTGTGCCGGAAACAAACGGTAAAAGAAGTAGCAGTACGGTGAAGTACCGCGCCCGGAGGTGTTGTATCATAGCGCTCGCCTTTTGCAGCCCTCCTTTGAATGGATGTAGGAGAGCAGTAACAGAAAATTTGAAGCGGAATGATATAACGTAACATACGTCATGTCATCCAACGGCTGACCGGTAATGCAAAGCGACTCACCTGTTCTCGAGATAAGTAATCTGGCGTTTTCCTATGGCGATCAGCCGTTACTTGATATCGAAAAGTTCGAGATCCTGGCAAAGGAACGGGTAGCTGTCCTGGGACCCTCTGGCTGCGGTAAAACAACATTCATGCACCTGATCACCGGGCTGCTGCGACCACAGGCCGGGGTCATCAGGATTGGTGGCACTGATATCACTTCGCTGAGTGAGGCGGAGATTGATCATATACGCGGCGAGAACATTGGCATTGTCTTCCAGCGCCTGCATCTCGTGCCTTCCATCACAGTGATCGAGAACCTTCTGCTGGCGCAGCGCCTGGCACGATGTCCGATCGATCGGGATCACGCGCTCAGCCTCCTGGACCGACTGGGTATTGGTGAACTCGCCGATAGGAAACCGCAGGCGCTAAGCCAGGGTCAGGCACAGCGTGTGGCGATTGCACGTGCGGTTGCGCACAAACCCTCTCTACTGGTGGCCGACGAACCCACGTCGGCGCTGGATGACGGCAACGCAGCAGATGCGCTAAGTGTATTGTCCGATTTGACGACAAGTTCCGGTGCAGCGCTTGTCGTCGTAACCCACGACGGACGCGTGCGTGGTGAAATGGACAGGGTATTTGCGCTGGGGACATCGCCATGAGTCTCTTTCGGCTTGCGATAGCCAACCTTTCCATGTCGCCACTCTCATCGGTGGTCAACATACTCCTGCTTGCCCTCGGTACAGCCAGCATTGCGATCTTGTTACTGGCGAGCGCGCAGCTTTCAACTGCACTGACCCGCAATGCGGCGGGTATCGATCTTGTTGTTGGTGCCAAAGGCAGCCCGTTGCAACTTGTGCTGGCAGGTGTTTACCACGCGGATGTGCCGCCGGGGAACATACCGCTTGCAGAAGCTGAACGCATCCAGGAACACCCGATGGTGGAAACGGCGATTCCACTCTCGCTGGGTGACAGTTATGAGGGTTTTCGGATTGTTGGCACAACCCGGGCTTTCATGGATATCTACGATGCAGAACTCGCGACCGGAGGTCTCTGGGATGAGCCGTTTGAGGCCGTTGTTGGTTCAAGGGTCGCAGCGGTCACAGGCCTATCACTGGGCAATGAATTTGCGGGTGTGCATGGGCTGTCAGATGGCGGTGACCTGCATGAAGATTCTACTTACGAGATAGTCGGGCAGTTCGCTGAAACAGGGTCTGTACTCGATAGCCTGATCGTCACGTCGCTAGACAGCGTCTGGCTGATGCATTCGGGCCATGCCCACGAAGAGCATGATGATGAAGACGAGTCACATGATCATGAGGAAGAGGGGCATGACGACGAGCGTGAACATGACGAAGATGCCTCACATGATCACGATGATGAAAGTGAGCTCGCAGAGGACGATCAGGAACATCACGTGGCGGATGAAATCACGTTACTCCTGATCAAGTTGTCTTCGCCCATCGGCATGCTTTCTCTGCCGAGGGAAATCAACGAAGAAACCGCACTGCAGGCTGCATCGCCTGCGTTTGAGATCACGCGCCTGCTGCAGATCGTGGGCATCGGGCTTAACTGGTTAAATGCATTTGCCGTGATACTGGTGATCAGCGCGGCGCTGTCTATCTTTGCAGCGCTCTATTCATCTCTGAGGGCCAGGCGACATGACCTGGCGGTACTGCGCTGTCTTGGTGGAACGCGCAGGGAATTATTTTATCTGCTGTTTGTCGAAGGGTTATTGCTGACTGTTGCCGGTATAGCCGTGGGGCTGCTCATTGCCCACGGTGGCATCGAGATAGTCGGCCAGTGGCTTGGGGACGGCCAGGGAATATCCGTCACCGGTTGGACCTGGACCATGGGCGAAACACTACTCGTTGCGGGCCTGCTCGTAGTAGGATCACTCACTGCACTTATACCTGCCTGGCAGGCCTACGGCACTGATGTAGCACGGACATTGTCCGCACCCTAGGAGAACTGAATTGAATCGGAATCTCATGACGCTCGGCGCGTTTGTTTACCTGTGGATGGCAAGTCTGACGGGTATCGCTGCGACCGATGCATACAGCGAAGAGGCCCCTGTACCCGTTGATGACCAAACACTCTACCGGTTCGAAATTCTCTCAGATTCCGGTTACACAGATGAACGCGGTCGTAACGTTATTGACGTGCTCGAAGGCTACCAGGTGCAGCTGGCGCTTTCCGTAGATACAAAAGAAGGACAGCCGGTTATCGGGCTGGAGCCAAAATTCGATTTGAAGGGATCCAGCCAGCTGATTGCGCCGGGTGAGATTACCAGCCTGACCAGCACCGATGAGAGCGGCATCCTGGAGTTTGGTATCACGGCGGGCATGAAGGGGATGGATCAGCTGACCGTCTCGTTTGGCAAGAATGAAGCGGTTGTTCATTTCAACATCATCAGCCTCGCGATCAATGATTTCCCGACAGCGCCCACACTTGAGTTCGGACTCAACTGGTCAGAGCTGATGCAGGCCAACATCCAGTTTGTTGATGGCGCTGTCGAGGTCACCTACCCGGACATGGTCAGCAGCCAGGACGGCGAAACGGTGAAGGTGTCCGGATTCATGATGCCGCTTGATCCCGATCTGGAGCAGAAGCACTTCCTGCTGACATCCAGTCCACCGCACTGTTTTTTTCATATTCCGGGTGGGCCTGCTGGTGTTATCGAGGTGTTTACGGATAACGGGATTGAGGCATCCTGGGACCCCGTTAAGCTTGAAGGCAAGCTTGAACTCGTGAAAGAACCGACCACAGGCATCATCTACAAACTGCAGGACGCGGTTGAGATCGAATCCTGATAGCACAACTCTGGTGCACCGACTGTCGATGTCCGGATCTGCCTTTATATGATCTTCGCGGAACCGCGCTACAATGCGCCACTTAGTTGTTTTATTGAGTCGTGATGATCATGTTTGATCCAGAAGATATTCCCTCCAACCCAACAGTAACGTCAGACAGTACGGTGATCAGTGACCTGATCCACGCTCGTCTGAAGCGACGCACACTGCTCGTGGGTTTCGCGTCCGCGGCGGGCGTCGCTCTCACAGGCTGTTCAACGTCCTCGGTTGAACCGGTGCTGGGCTTTTCCTTTCCTGAGATTTCCCGGGGCAGTGATGAGACCCATCACGTGCCTGAAGGATATACCGCAGATGTGATCCTGCGTTGGGGCGATCCGCTGTTTGATGAGAACGCTGGCGAGTTTGACCCGCTTAATCAGAGCGAAGCAGAACAACTGCAGCGGTTTGGCTTTAACAATGATTACATCGGTTTTGTTCCGCTTGATAAGAGTGGGGAACGTGGTCTGCTTTGTGTTAACCATGAGTACACTGCGGCCTGGTTGATGTTTCCCAGTGTGGCAACTGGCTTCCCCCAGAGTCTTACACTCGAACATGTCATGACCGAGATGGCGGCACAGGGTGGTTCTGTTGTCGAACTGAAGTTTGAACAGGGCCGTTGGATGCCGGTCATTGGTTCGTCCTATAACCGCCGGATTACCCCTCACAAAACGCCGATGCAGGTTACCGGGCCCGCAGCTGGCCATGACAGGTTGAAAACGTCGGCTGACCCGACCGGCACTCGTGTTGCAGGGACGATGAACAACTGCGCAGGTGGCATCACCCCCTGGGGCACGTGGCTCATGGCTGAGGAGAATTTTAATCTCTACTTTCAGGGTCAGTTGCCTGCGGATCACCCGGAAGCGGTCAACCATGAACGATATGGGCTTTCACGGAGCCTGATGTTCTGGGGGCTGCATGTAGCAAGGTTCAATGTCGAGAACGAGCCTAATGAGCCAAACCGTTTTGGCTGGATCGTCGAAGTTGATCCGCATGATCCCGAATCGATACCGAAAAAACGCACAGCGCTCGGCAGATTCAAGCATGAGGGTGCGGAAACGGTCATTGCGCCGGATGGCAGGGTGGTTGTCTATATGGGCGATGACCAGCGGTTTGACTACGTCTACAAGTTTGTTTCGAAGCGAGCTTATGAGGCCGGGGGCGATAACACTGACCTGCTGGATGAAGGCACACTCTACGTTGCGCGTTTTGACGCGGATGGCACGCTTTCCTGGCTGGCGCTCGAACATGGTGAAGGTCCGCTTACTGATGAAAACGGATTTAACTCGCAGGCGGAGGTATTGATTGAAACCCGTCGCGCTGCAGACCTGCTGGGCGCAACGCCGATGGACAGACCTGAAGATATCCAGCCGCACCCCACCGATGGGCGTGTCTGGGTCATGTTAACCAACAATAATCTGCGTAAACCGGAGCAGGTTGATGCGGCCAATCCAAGGGCCAACAACGAAACCGGTCATATCATTGAAATCGTCGAACCGGCAGGAGACTTCACTGCAACAAGGTCCGCCTGGGAAATCCTGGTCGCCTGCGGTGATCCTGCTGACCCTGACAGTGGTGCAACCTGGAACAGTGAAACCACATCAAACGGATGGTTTGGCAGTCCTGATAACGGCGCGCTGGATGCGAGCGGACGTTTGTGGGTTGCAACCGATGGTAACGAAAAGACAGGTGCGGCCGATGGACTATGGTCAGTAGAGACCGAAGGCCCGGCACGCGGCACCGGCAAGGCATTTTTCCGCGCACCCGTCGGTGCTGAGGTCTGCGGGCCACAGTTCACACCGGACGGCACGACGTTGTTCCTGTCGGTTCAACATCCAGGCGACGGGCAGGGCGCTACCTATGAAACGCCAAAAACCCGCTGGCCTGATTTCAGTGAGCAAATGCCTCCACGCCCGAGCGTCGTTGCGATCCGACAGGATGACGGGAATCCGGTGGGGTACTCCGACAAGTAACCAACGCAAGCTGTAGTGAGTGCGCTTCGCGAAGCTCTTCGAGAAGCTCTGCGAGAAGCTCTGCGCGAGGCGGATTCTTGTTATGTTGATACGATCTAACATAGAGTAAACGACGCCTGTCCAGTCGAACATCGACGGCTAATCAACCTAAGGAAGTACATATGGCAACCCTCACCTTCATGACGCAAACCTTGTTTGACCATGGCGCCAGCGGGCAGCTCGGCGAGGTGCTCGCCATGCACGGTATTAAACGCCCACTGCTGTGCACGGACCAGGGACTCGTTAAGCTGGGAATGGCGCGAGACCTCGCCGCAAAACTCAGCAACGATATTTCGTTATCGATTTTTGACGAAACCCCGGAAAACCCGACCCAAGCTGCAGTTGAGCAGGCAGTGACCCGGTACCAGGCAGATGGCTGCGATGGTGTGGTTGCGCTGGGTGGTGGTTCTTCCATGGACCTCGCCAAAGCGGTTGCGCTGGCCGTGACACATGAAGATGACTTAATCGAGTACACGGCTGGACTTGGCGGTACTGCAAAAATTGGTTCGGTTGCGCCCCTGATAGCAATACCAACCACGGCAGGAACCGGGAGCGAGGTATCAAGTGGCGCCGTCATCATTATGAATAACGGCGAGAAGCTGATACTGATCAGTCGCAATCTGGTACCGCTGACTGCAATCTGTGACCCTGAGTTAACCGAAGGCATGCCGCCGCTGCTCACTGCCGCGACGGGTATGGATGCAGTGACACATTGCGTCGAGGCGTTACTTTCACCGGAAATTAACCCTCCCGCCGAGGCGGTTGCCTGTGATGGGATTGAGCGCGCTGTTCGTGACGGCAATCTGCTTAAAGCCGTCAAAGACGGCAAGGATCGTGATGCACGCTGGCATATGATGATGGCGGCAACAGAAGGCGCAATGGCATTCAGTAAAGGGCTTGGCGCCGTGCATTCCATGAGTCATGCCTGTGGGGCTGATGAGAACCTGCGGCTGCACCATGGAACACTGAACGCGGTTTTTCTCCCGACGATTCTTGATTTCAACCGCGACCATGTTGGCGACAAGTATCAACGCCTTAATGCAGCCCTCGGTATAGCGGTTGATGCTGATCCAGCTGAACACATCAGGCAATTGAATGCCGAACTGGGTCTCCCGGCAAACCTGGCCGAAATGGGGGTTGAAGCTGACCAGGTGCCATCGCTGGCTGAACATGCAGCCCGAGACGTGTGTACATTTACCAATCCACGCCCCTGTTCAGCGGCGGAGTTTGAGGTTCTTTACCAGACGGCGCTTGCCTGAAGCACGCAAACCAGGCCCGACGTCCACTGACCCTGGCCCGCGCTTCGGCAGGGCGTGGACGTGCCATGGGCAATCATCCCTTCAAGCTGTCAGCAAATCTCTGTATGTTGTTAGTCATAACTTAACAGCGGACTGGTAGTGTTGAACCGAAAAAAGAGGGAAGAAACCATGCAACTCATCGCCATAATTATCCTGATGTTGATCTCACAGGCTGCCACTGCTGCGACGGCGACCGGACGTGTTTTTGTCGATGCTAACCAGAATGGTGTGCTCGACCAGAACGAACCAGGACTTGCAGATGTCAGGGTCAGTAATGGCCTTGACGTGGTCACCACCGGCCAGGACGGCAGTTACAGTATAGATGTCGACGATGAAACCATCATTTTCATCACGAAGCCAAGGGGGTATGCCACACCGGTCAACCTGCACATGCTCCCGCAGTTTTACTACATCCACCAACCTGGCGGTTCTCCGGCTGGGTTGCGCTACGCAGGTATTTCCCCGACCGGTCCGCTGCCCAAAACAATCAACTTTCCGCTGGTAAAGCGGGATGAGCCGGATCAGTTCGAGGCGATCCTGTTTGCAGACACACAGCCCCAGACCAACCGTGAGCTGGACTACATTCGCGATGATGTCGTCGCTGAGTTGATTGGCACCGATGCGGCTTTCGGTATGACCATGGGGGATATCCTGTTTGATGACCTGTCGATGTTCCCCAGGTACAACGCACTGATCGCGCGCATTGGTATCCCCTGGTACAACGTGCCCGGCAATCATGAGATGAACCTCAAGGCGCAGAACGACAAGTATTCCCTCGAGACCTTCAAGCGGTTTTACGGTCCGCCTTATTATTCTTTTGAATATGCCGAGGCGTTGTTCGTGGTCCTCGACAACATTGAATACAAAGGCAATGGTGAGGCAGACCCCGGCGACGTCCGCGGCAGCGGTGGTTACGATGCCAGTCTGACGCGAGATCAGCTCCGCTGGCTGGAAAACGAACTCGCTTACGTTGATGAAGATCGACTGGTCTTCATCGCTACACACGCACCGCTTGGCAGCGAAAACGGCGTCTACAAAACCAACAATCGTGAACGACTGTTCAAGTTGCTGGGTGGACGTCCGAACCTTTACTCGGTGGCTGGCCACACACACACCACCAATCATGTTTACTTCGGCAAAGAAGAGGGCTTCCCAGGCCCTGGAACATTCCATCATCACGTGCTCGCCACGGTCTCCGGTTCATGGTGGAGCGGACCGTTTGATGAACGTGGTGTCGCGATCTCCGATCAGAGGGACGGTACACCAAATGGTTATCACATCCTGGAAGTGGATGGCACCGACATGGCGGTGCGCTTCAAGGGTGCTGGCAAACCTGCCAGTCACCAGATGCGCATTATGTTTGATGTCTCGCATCACCAGTTGCGCGCGGATGCCATGCGCGACTACAGGCAGGGTCAGCTGGTTGATGGCCGCATGTCATCAGATGAAGTTGATGCGGCTTCTATCCTCGTGAATCTCTTTGATGGCGGACCAAAATCAGAGGTCAGTTACAAAATCGAAGACGGCGAGTATCTGCCGTTAAGACGTGTGCTGCGTAGAGATCCCTATATCCTGGATCAGTTCAACCGGCACAGTGACGTCAGGAAAAGCTGGGTAGAGGCGCAGCCTTCAACGCACCTGTTTGAGGCGGACCTGCTCGACACACTTAGTGTCGGCAGCTACACCGTGACCGTACGTGCCGTTGATGAGTTCGGCAGGGTGCACCACGGCCATACTGTCCTCGAAATCACAGGTGGTATGGCCGGGTCGGAAGAGGGTATCGCCTACCCCTAAGGTTACATGCGTTTGAGCAAATCGGTCAGCGCGACAGCGCTGCTGTGTTTGCCGCCGGCGCGTTTGACCTTGCGTGAAAGCTTCCTGAGGTTGGCGTCTGATACATCTGCCAACGCGCCTTGCACCTCTGCATACAGATCGTCTGATATTGCGTTATCTCTTTGCAGTTGATCGAGGTAAGCCATGGCGACGACCGGAGAATCCGGCCAGGTGATGGCAAACTGCTGTTGCGGATTGAAGAGGCCGCCGTCGATGGCGAGGGCCGCTGCATCAATTTCTGCCTGCGAGATGAATTCACTCGGTATCAGCTTGAACACGTCGAGCCCCCGGACAATCTCGGTGCCGTAGACATATCCCTTGTAGTAGTAGGCCGACCAGTAGCCGCCAACTACCATGTGTTTTTCATGAATCGGGCCGCGGTCAAAATAACCGATCTCAACCGGGTTGACGGCATCCGTGAAATCGATGATGGAGATACCACCCTGGTACCAGGCCTGGACCAGGATGTCCCTGCCCGGTACTGGGATAATTGCGCCGTTGTGTGCAACGCAGTTTTCCTCCTCGATCTGAGGTGCAGGAATCTTAAAGTAGCCGCGAAACTCCAGCTTGTTGTCGACGATCTCGTACAAAGCATCTGCACCCCAGTCGAGCGGATCAAATGCCCGGCAACGTGGACGTCCGCCGCCACCCCATTCATCGGTAAAGATCACCTTGTTGCCCGCGTTGTTGAACGTGGCGGAGTGCCAGTAGGCAAAGCCCTTGTCCACGACTGCATCAAGTCGTTGGGGGTCGAGTGGATCACTGATATCAAACAGGATGCCGTTACCTGAACACGCCCCGGCAGCCAGGTTCTTTTCAGGGAACACGGTGATGTCATGGCACTGATCAGTGATGTAGGTGTCCTGGGTGTGATCACCGTGATCGCCGCCTTTCCAGAGACCGGCAAGGGTGTCCTTATCTGGGTCTGCAAACACCGCGGGACTGTGCACGATTCTCGCCTTTGCCGGATCTTTTCTGGGTATTTCAATGACATCTACCCTGAACAGCGCCGTGTTCATATCGCCCGGCGTGTCAGAGCAGCCGGCCAGTTCGTCTTCCTCACGGACAGACGACGTGCCGGAGTTGTAGACGACTATCCGTTTGTCATCTGCCGCCACAACCGAATGGGTGTGTGAACCGCGGCAGGTTTGTACCGCGCCGACCTGCTTTGGCCGTGTCAGGTCGCTGATATCGAAAATACGGATGCCTCTGAAACGATCTTCTGAGACATCGCCGACAACGCCATCCAAACCGCAGTCGAGGCGCCCACGTGTTTCCTCGACCGACATGATCAGGAGATTATCAACAACAGAGACGTCTCCCTGGCCACCCGGGCAGACGATGGAAGATAGCAGCGATGGCATACCGCCCTCCTCAAGCCGGTAAACATTGAAGCCGTGGTAGCTACCAGCAAACAGCACATCATCCTGGAAGGCCATGTCGGTATTAGAGAAGCTCATCATCGGATAGCGATCGTAGTCGCTGTCTTCCTCCTCCTCTTCCGCTTCCTCTTCTTCGTTTGCCGCTACTTCTGCGTCTGCATCATCTTTGGTTACAGCTTGTTCGTCAGCTTGCGCAACCTTGTCGTTTCCCTCTTCGCCTTCTTCCTCTTCTTCCTCGGGCATTTCAGGGGGTATCTCAGAAGGGTTGGCAGGGTCAAAGAAACCATCCGGCCGTGGCAGCGAGCCTACTTTGGCGAGATTCAGGATCGCTTCTTCGGCATCCATAAATCCTGCTTTCAGACCGGCGCGTGGATCATCGGACAGGCTGACCAGCAGCGCATTCATACGTTCGATTTCAGTACTCTGGTCGTTGGTGACGTCGTTGGTGAACTCGAACAGCACCGGGTCATAAGCGGCACCGGGCTGGTCGAGCAGTTCGTCAACCATGGTAATCGCGCCTTCGTGGTGCGTGATCATCAGTTTCAGGAACATGCGATCGAAGTTGGTGCCCGTCAGCGTGGCGAGCTCAGCCATTTCTTCGGGCGTCGCCATACCCGCCATCTTGTGGGTCGTGTGCATCGCGTGAATATCAGTTCTGGCCGTGGGCTGTTCACCACGTTCGGTCAGCCAGCCTGTCATGAACTCGATCTCATCCTCCTGCGAAGCGGTTATGCGTCCGGCAACATCGCGAATTTCTTCGCGATTGGTGCGATCGTTGACCAATGCCGACATCTCAACAGCCTGATGATGGTGCGGGATCATGTCCTGCAAAAACTTCACATCATCAGGGGAGTAGCTGCTGTCGGCGATCTCAATAGCCTGATCAGGGGTTAACTCACGTGTCTCTTCACCGGGTGCACCTGGGTGGAGGATCGGTGCGACTGCTGCAGTCAGTAGGATTGCTAGCATTTTCATGGTTCATCCTTGGTTGCGTGGCTGTGGGAGGTAGCGTTGTGCTGTATGATTCTAGTCGCTTTGTACTTTATCGCACAAACGATGGCACTAGTCAGATCATCAGTCACGTCACCAAACGTCGCGGTTTGCTTAGCTTATGGACGCGATAAGGATAGGCTGCAGGCAAAGCTGACGTTAGAATTCGAGCTTTTTCGCGACGGCACCCATATCCGATGACGCAGTTTACAGCTGAAGATGTCCTGGTCCTTGAGAACATCATGACCAGGCGGCGAGATGTGCGGGGTAATCGCTTTTTGCCCACACCCATAGCAGACGGCGATCTCGAGCAGATTCTAAACGCGGGTGTCCATGCACCCTCGGTGGGATATTCACAGCCCTGGCGATTCGTCGTCATCAGATCGGATCAAACCAAATCACGGATCAGGCAGGTGTTCGAGGAAGAAAATGCCGGGGTGTGGAAGCAGTTTGATGCCGATCGCCAGGAGACTTATCAGCAGCTAAAGCTGGAAGGGATAGAGGAGGCGCCAGTTAACCTGGCTGTATTCTACAAGCGTGCTGGTGAGCCTGTACTTGGGCAAACCAGCATGCCGGAAGCAGGGTTGTACAGTGTTGTGTGCGCAATCCAGAACATGTGGCTGATGGCACGAGCGCTCAATATAGGTCTCGGCTGGGTCAGTATTGTCGATCCGCTGAAAGTCCGGGAAATTCTCAAGGCACCTGCAGACCACGAGTTGGTGGGTTACCTGTGCCTTGGATACGTGGACCATTTTCTTGATCAGCCCGAGTTGCAACAGCGTGGTTGGGATAGCCGAAAAACCCTCGATGATGTTGTGATCCGTGAGAGCTACTAACAACTTCGAGCGCGGGTAAACAAACTGGTTGCGACTGGTTCCCCGGATCACTAGGCTGCCCGCATGCAAGACCTTGATCTTCCCAACATCCCGACCGTTGATATTGCGCTGGCGGACGCCGTGCAGTCGGCGATAGACCAGAAAACAAAGCCCATGGGCGCGCTCGGACAAATCGAGCTACTCGCCAAAAAAATAGCGATTGCACAGGGAACGCTTACCCCCAGTGCCAGCGGTTGTGAGTTGCTGTTGTTTGCAGCCGATCATGGTGTTGCGCAATCCGGCGTATCTGCTTATCCGCAGGAAGTCACTCGACAGATGGTGCTGAACTTCCTGGACGGCGGCGCAGCAGCAAATGTGTTCTCAAACGTGAACGACGTTGATCTGAAGATTGTTGATGCAGGCGTCACCGGCGAGCCTCTCGAGCATGCCTCGCTGATTTCCGCCAGACAGGGTGAAGGGACGAACAATCTTATCCATGAGGCGGCCATGTGCGAGAACCAGTTGCGCTCTGCAATGGAACAGGGTGTAGCCCTTGGCAAGGCAGCGTCTGTGCCGTTTGTAGCGGTTGGTGAAATGGGCATTGGCAACACTTCTTCTGCTGCAATGCTGATTCACAAGATTGCCGGTCTGCCGCTTGAAAAAACGGTGGGCAGGGGTACCGGTCTTAACGATGATGGCCTGAGTCACAAGTTGCGGTTGTTGCAGCAGGCATCAGCCAGAACTGATAGTGGCCTCGCGCCTGAAACGTACCTGCAGGAATACGGCGGCTTTGAGATAGCCATGATGGCAGGTGCATTGATTGGTGCAGCCAGTGATAGAAAATGCGTGCTTGTTGATGGGTTTATTGCCTCAGCGGCGTGGCTGGTTGCGAACGCCATCCAACCCAACCTGCATGCCTATACCGTGTTCTCCCATCGGTCGGCAGAGTCAGGGCATCAAAGCCTTTTTGATCTGCTCGGAGAGCGACCACTTCTGAATCTGGACTTGCGGCTCGGGGAAGGTACCGGCGCACTGCTGGCCTGGCCGCTGGTGAAATGTGCGGTGCATATGCTGACTGATATGGCGACCTTTGAGTCCAGCGGGGTTTCAAACAAATCCTGATGATGCCTGCTGCGAAAATACAGCATGAATGGACAGTGTTTGTCTGTGCCTATCAATTTCTGACGCGCATCCCCGCGCCGCCGGGTTTCAGGTATTCAGAAGAGGCAATGCAGGAAGCGGCTCGATACTACCCTCTGGTGGGTGCGCTTGTGGGTCTGGCGGCAGCGCTTGTCTACATGTTGTTGACGCCTTGGCTACCAGGCATTGTAAGCATCCTCATCGCAACGATGTTCACCGTCTATTTTACTGGCGCCTTCCACGAAGACGGTTTTGCAGATTTCTGTGATGGTATCGGTGGCGGGCGCGATGCCGAACATGCGCTCGAC
The DNA here is from genome assembly GCA_963921285.3 of Pseudomonadales bacterium. Classification (GTDB taxonomy): domain Bacteria; phylum Pseudomonadota; class Gammaproteobacteria; order Pseudomonadales; family Azotimanducaceae; genus UBA9659. The sequence goes on along the minus strand of CAWUFD020000015.1, from coordinate 153,860 downwards.
ATTATGCGCGACAGCCGCCTGGGCACCTACGGGACCATCGGGCTGCTTTTAATCGTACTGTTGAAGCTGTCACTGCTGGCGTCACTCAGCTTTGATCCAGGCGTCTTGATGATGGCGCTCGTGCTGGGCCACGGTCTTTCTCGCGCCTCTGCCGTCGTGGTCATCGTCACCAGTGATTATGTCCGGTCTGCTGGTACCGCCAAGCCAGTCGCGACCGAGCTGAGCAGAGAAGGCAGACTTGTTGCGTTGTTCACAGCCTTGATCTTGCTTGTGCTTGGTGTCGCGGCAATTCCCTGGGCTGCGGTTGTTGGCGCAGGTGTGGCACTGATAGTTGCGCATTTTGCGATACGGGCGAGGTTTGAAAAATGGCTTGGTGGGTACACTGGCGATTGCCTGGGTGCCGTACAACAGGTGTGTGAAGTCGATATACCTCGGGATCGTCGTGTGCATCTGATATTGCTGCGTCACACCCGGACCATCGCGGGGTCTGGTATTTGTTATGGCAATACCGACGTCGAACTTGCAGAAACAGCCGCTGAAGAAATCGCTGTGGCGGTCAGCCAACTGCAGAATATTGACCAGCTGTATTCCAGTCCGTTGCAGCGATGTACGCGGCTTGCAGAAGCGATAGCGCGTGCATTCAATCTACCTGTGCAGATCGATGAGCGTCTGGCCGAGATGGACTTTGGGACCTGGCAGGGATTGTCATGGGACGATGTGCCTAGACACGAACTGGATTTATGGGCTGATGATTTCTTCACGGCGAAACCGCACGGCGGTGAGAATGTAGAGGAGCTAAGGTGCCGGGTCCTGAACTTTTTGACTGACTTGTCCAAACAGGTTGACCCCGAGGCGCGGGTTGTTATTGTCAGCCACGCAGGCGTTATTCGATCGTTACAGGCTGTGTTGTTTGATGAAGATGAGCGGTCGCTGCGCATTGACTATGGCGGCTCGGTTGCGCTGACTTATTCGGTAGAGGATTGATAAGAACATGAGTGAAGACAAAGACATCAACCAGGCTCATAAGGAAGAGATGCAGCGAGTCCAGGCTGAGCAGCGAAAAAAACGCCTGGCCAGCAAGAAAGCAGAGCGTGGGCTGGTGCTTGTGCACACTGGCAACGGCAAAGGGAAATCCAGTTCAGCTTATGGTGTAGTCATTCGCGCGCTAGGATGGGGCCATAAAGTTGGTGTGGTCCAGTACATCAAGGGTACCTGGAAGACCGGCGAGAAGAATTTTTTTCGGAACCTGCCTGAGGTTGACTGGCATACGATGGGGGAAGGTTTTACCTGGGACACACAGGATCGTGAACGCGATATTGCTGCCGCGTCAAAAGCCTTCCAGCAATCAGTTGAGATGATGTCGAGCGGTGATTATGACCTCATCGTGCTGGACGAAATCAATATCGTCCTGCGTTATGACTATCTTGATGTCGCTGATGTTGTGGAAGCCCTTGAGGCGCGTCACGAGCGGACCAGTGTCATCCTCACCGGCCGGGATGCCAAACCAGAGCTGATAGATATCGCCGATCTCGTCACAGAGATGCAGGAAGTCAAACATCCCTATAAGGCCGGGATTAAGGCAAAACAGGGCGTCGATTTCTGATTGCTTGCATCAACCAGTATTTATCCAGATAATCCCGCCCGACGGTGCCTTTGCGCATAAAAGGGAACCCGGTGTAGTGCTGCTTGCGCAGTGATCGAATCCGGGGCTGTACCCGCAACTGTAAACGAAGAGCCATTCGCATAATCCACTGAATCCTGGATTCGGGAAGGAGCGAGATTGGTGATGACGCGTAAGCCAGAAGACCTGCCGTCTCGTCGCTCGTCCGGAACCGGGATTAGTTTTTGGGACAGGAGTGCTTTCCTTAGCAGCGACAACCAAGTCCACGTCGCCACGTCAGGACATTGTCGTAACAGTATCAGCCGTCGGCGTCGGCTGTACCGCTATCTATAAGGAGAGTCCATGTTCTTTCGCGTTTTTGCGTTCTCAAAGTTATACCTTGTTGTACTTACGGTTTTGCAGGCTTCCCATGTTTATGCTGATGAGGCCACCTATAACAACAACCAACTGGAAGAAGTTGTCGTTGAGGCATTTCGGCTCTCAACACCTGAAGATGAAACAGGTTCCAGCGTCTGGATCGTCGATCAGGCGCTGATAGAACGTCGTGGCTACGTGCACATGACAGATGCACTGACCAGCGTTCCCGGTGTGACCATCAACCAGAATGGCAGTTTCGGTGGTTCAGCCAGTGCCCGGATTCGCGGAGCAAGCAGCGACCAGACACTGGTGCTGGTGGACGGCATCATGGTCAATGATGTCTCCAGCCCTGGTGGTGGATTCAACTTCGGTACCATGGATTTAAGCGATGTTCAGCGCATAGAGGTGCTGAAAGGTCCGCAGTCGACGTTATGGGGTTCTGACGCCATTGGCGGTATCATCAATATCGTTTCAAAGGAAGCTGAAGACGGGCTGACAGGTGAGCTAAGCGGTTCCGGTGGCAGCTTCAGCACCCAGCAGTATCAAGGTTCTGTTGCCGGTGCCGGCGATGTCGGCAGCTTTCGCTTCAGTTACTACGACTTTTCAACGGATGGTATCTCCAAGGCCGATGAGGATGACGGCAATACCGAGGAAGATGGTTATGACGCCGAGACCATTTCGTTCAGGGCGGGTCTGAACCTGCCCGCTGATGCGAGACTCGAGGTTAACTACCGCAGCACTGAAGCTGACACAGAGTTCGATAGCTTTGGCCTCGCGACCGGTGTTGAGGATGGTGATGAGCTCAGCAAGACTGAAACATCCACAAGCCAGGTTACGCTGACGATACCTGTCCTGGATGGACGTCTCCAGAATACACTGCGTTATGCGGATACGGACATTGACCGCGAAAACTTCAGCAACGGCGCGCCCAGCTTTTCTGCGGAAGGTGACCGCAAGGTGCTTCAGTACCAGGGGACGTTCGCTCTGACCGATAGCCAGCAGATTTCCATCGGATATGAAGATGAGGATGCTGATAGCGGTAACAACGATGCCTCAAACAAGGGAATTTATGCGCTCTACCAGTTCAGCCCGCTGGATGCCCTAACGGTTTCAATGGGGCTCAGGCAGGACGACCATGATGACTACGGTGAGGAAACGGTTGCCCGGGTAAGTGCGGCATGGCAGGTGAATGAAAACGTCGGCCTGCGAGCCAGTTGGGGCGAAGGGTTCAAAGTGCCAACCATCTTCCAGACGACGTTTTTCTGCTGCGGTGCCACCGGTCCCAATACCAACCTGCAACCTGAAGAAAGTGAAGCCTTTGATATCGGGGTCGATTGGCGATTTGATCGCGGTGAGTTATCCCTGACTTACTTTGACCAGGATACGGAAAACCAGCTGAACTTCTCTTTCGCTGTTGGCGGTTACGAAAATCTCGATGAAGTTGACTCGCAGGGTCTTGAGTTTGCCCTTGATTACCGGTTAACAAATACGCTGAGCGCGTCTACCAATATCACCTACATCGACAGCGAAGACGGCAATGGTGGTGAACTGGTACGCCTGCCTGAGATCACAGCCGACATTGCCTTGTCCTGGCAACCATCGGAAAAGCTGCAGTCCACACTGGTGGTTGTCTACAACGATGAAGAGGAAGATAGCCGGGGTACAGTTGACAGCTGGACGCGCGTAGACCTCTCGGCATCCTATCGTTTCAACGATAACCTGAGGCTTTTCGCCCGGGTAGAAAACCTGGCTGATGAAGATTACCAGCAGATCTTTGGCTATGGCACGCCGGAGCGATCCGGTTATCTGGGTGTTACCTACAGCTTCTAGCTAACCAGTCATGTTGAGGAGAACAGCGCTAAGAAGATCCCTGATATTGATTACAGGTGTCTGCGCTGCTCTCCACGCCGGGCTTGTCGCCGGTTATGAGGCCAGAAGGGTGGTCAGTCTCGACTACTGTGCAGACCAGTATGTTCTCAAACTTGTTGATCGCGAACACATCGCAGCTGTCTCGATGGATGCAGATCGAGATTTTTCGTACATGCGTGATGCGGCTGATGGCCTGCTTCAGGTACGCCCGAGTGCGGAAAATGTCCTGGCGATGCGGCCTGATCTTGTCGTGAGAAGCTACGGCGGTGGGCCGAATGCAGCCGCGTTTTATCGAAGTCTCGGGTTACCGGTGTTGCAGATCGCATACACATCAAGCATCGAAGAGGTTAAACAGGAGATTCTTCGTGTTGGCGAAGCCCTGGATGCAAGAGCAGATGCTGCAGCAATTGTTATCGATATGGACACAAGACTGCTCAAAGCAGCGATGGCGCGGTCATCCAGGTCTATCCTGTACGTAACACCGGGCGGCGTGACCAGCGGGCCGGGGTCACTGGTGCATGAGCTGATAGAGGCGGCAGGGCTGGCAAATTTTCAAACTGAAAGAGGCTGGCAACCACTCCCGCTAGAAAAACTGAGCCTGCAGCAGCCGGAATTGCTGGCAACGGCGTTCTATAACTCTGCGACCAATCATCGCAATTTCTGGTCTGCGGCCCGTCATCCGATTATCAAAGACCAGTTAAGCCAGGCACACTCGATAACGTTGGACAGTGCTACAACCGCCTGTGGCGGCTGGTTCCTGGTTGATGCAGTGGAAAAACTCGTAGCCGGAGCGAAAAGTTGAATGCGCTTCGTCTGAACATATTGCTGTTAACGGTGAGTGCGCTGGTGCTGGCGATCAGTGTGCTGATAGGTCCAACTCCCATCGGTTTTCAACAATCACTCCTCGCGTTGTTCGGCATGGGTGAGCCAGCCTACCAGGTGATCGTTCAGGATGTTCGGTTTCCGAGGACCTTTGCTGCATTTCTCGTTGGTACGATGTTGGGGTTGAGCGGGGCGGCCATGCAGGGCCTGCTGCGAAACCCGTTAGCTGAACCCGGCGTGCTGGGTGTCTCGGCCACATCATCTTTGTTTGCAACCGTGTCGATATACTATGGCATCAGTGTGTTTTCGGGATATGTACTGCCACTTGCCGCTATTGCCGGTGCGCTGGCTGCAACCTTCTTCCTGTCGGTTGTGGCGGTCCGCGTCACTTCTGTAGTCGTGCTGATTCTGATCGGCGTTGGCCTGTCCAGTTTTGCAGGTGCGCTGATGAGTCTTCTGATGAATCTTGCGCCAAACCCGTTCTCCTTGTCGGATATGATCAATTGGATGATGGGGACGGTGGCAAACAGGAGTTTTGAAGACCTGCTGCTTGCCATGCCGTTCATGTTGGCCGGTTCGGTGTTGATTTTCTTGTCGAGCCGTTCACTTTCCGCGCTGTCGCTGGGTGAAGAAGTTGCTGCCAGTATCGGCGTTAACCTGCCGCGGGCAAGACTCATCCTCGTATTGGGCAGCGGTCTGTGTACGGGCGCCTCAGTAGCGATTGCCGGCGCGGTTGGCTTTGTTGGCATTGTTGCGCCGCATCTTGTGCGAAGGTTTGTGGGGTTCGATCCCGGCCGGACCTTGTTACCGGCTGCTCTATTGGCAGGGATCATCCTGGTGGTGGCAGATACATTTATTCGTCTCATTCCAACCAGCAATGAACTGAAACTTGGCGTTGTCGCTGCGCTCATCGGCGCACCCGTATTTATCATGATTGCGTCGTCGCGGCTGGCAGGTGCAAATAATGGCTAGGCTGACTGCAAAGCGGCTGTCACTCGCTATTGATGACAAGTCTATTCTTCGTGACATCGACTTTTCGATGCAGGCGGGTGAACTCGTCGTCATTCTTGGTAGTAATGGTGCTGGTAAAAGCTCTCTCATGAAATGTGCGCTGGGTCTCCCCAGGCAGATGTCCGGCAGCGTGATCATCGATGATGTTGATACCAGTGATCTGGCGCCGGTAGACCGTGCTCGCCTGTTGTCATATTTGCCGCAGGTCAGACCACTGGCGTGGCCCATATTGGTCAAGCATGTCGTGGCGCTGGGTCGCTTTGCGTACGGCGCCAGTATGAGCAAGTTGTCCGGCCCGGACGCTGATGCGGTTGATGAAGCGATAAGACAGTGTGACCTCGAACAATTCAGGGAACGTCGCATCGATTCACTTTCCGGCGGCGAAATGACACGCGTGCACTGCGCCCGTGCATTTGCGGCACAAGCGCCCCTGTTGCTTGCAGACGAACCAACAACCGCACTGGATCCGAGGCATCAACTTGAGATCATGCTGTTACTGCGGCAGTACGTGGACCCCTCGCACGGTGCGTTAGTGGTATTACACGAACCAGAGCTGGCTGCGCGCTTTGCCGATCGAATCGTCTGGATGAAAAACGGTGAGATCATTGCAGATGGTTCTCCGGCCGACACACTGAACGCGAAAATGCTCGAAGAGATTTATGGCGTTGAGGCAGTGGTCAGTATGGATGGAACCAGGCCGAGCATTGATCTTGTGCGTCCGTTATGAAAAGCCGAGCTTTGATGCTTCAGGGTACCGGATCCAATGTCGGCAAATCCGTGCTCGTCGCAGGCTTATGTCGTCTGGCGGCAAACCGCGGTATCAAGGTTGCCCCGTTTAAGCCACAAAACATGTCCAACAATGCAGCCGTGTGTGCCGATGGCGGTGAAATAGGTCGGGCGCAGGCGCTTCAGGCGATGGCCTGTCGAATTGAACCGCGGGTGGACTTCAATCCTGTCTTGTTAAAGCCTCAATCCGATGAGCGTTCCCAGTTGATTGTAAGGGGCAAGGTTGCGGGCGCACCTGCTGCGAGACAGTTGTGGGGTGAAAAGCGGGGTGCGTTGTTGCCGGAGGTGCTTGGTTCCTTTCAGCATCTGCAACGTGAGTTTGAACTTGTCATCGTAGAAGGCGCAGGCAGTCCTGCTGAGACAAACCTTCGCCAGGGTGATATTGCCAACATGGGTTTTGCCACGGCAGCAGATGTGCCGGTTTGCCTGGTTGCTGACATCGACCGTGGTGGCGTCATTGCTTCGGTGGTTGGGACAAAATCAGTACTTGATTCAAGGGACCAGTCGCAGATCTGCGGGTTTATGATCAACAAGTTCAGGGGTGACCCGACACTGTTTACCGAAGGTTATCGCGACATTGAATCGCGGACCAACTGGCGAGGCTTTGGCGTTATTCCCTGGCTGAAGGAAACCGCGTTGCTGCCACAGGAAGATGCTGTCCCGCTGGAACATGCCGACACTGACAATAACCGTCAATCGGCGGAAACACTCAGAGTTGTTGCGCCGGTACTGTCACGCATTGCCAACTTTGATGACCTGGATCCGCTGCGCCAGGAGCCAGGCGTTTCCCTTGAGTTTGTGCTGCCGGGAAGTCCGATCCCACTGGATGCTGATGCGGTGATTCTGCTCGGGAGTAAATCTGCGCTGGCCGAGATGCGGTTCCTGCGTGACCAGGGCTGGGACACCGATATCTGCGCCTTACATCGGGCAGGAAGGCATATATTAGGTATCTGTGGTGGCCTGCAACTCCTCGGCAATCAGATGATTGATACGGACGGCGTGGACGGACCAAGCGGGGTCGAACGAGGGCTGGGTTTGCTCGATATCTCAACCAGCATGCATCCTGTGAAGACAGTGCGTGAGAATTCGGGCGAGCATGTCCCGAGTGGCGCCACCTTAAAAGGTTACGAGATCCATGTTGGAAAAACTGATGGCCCTGATGCAGTTCGACCTTTCGCGCAGCTTGTCACAGGGCCCGATGGTGCTCGAAATCCTGCTGGTAATGTCACTGGTACGTACCTGCACGGTCTTTTTGCAAATGATGCTTTTCGGCAATACTGGCTTAATGACATCAAGCCAGGTACATCCAGTGAGCTTAACTACAACCTGAATGTTGACCAAGCCCTGGATCAGCTGGCCGCCTCGCTTGAGGCTCACCTCGATGTGGACGACCTGATCGAGTCAGCCCGGTGATCCTCTACGATGTAGAGCTAATCCTTGGTGTTACGCTGGTGGCGATCGTCATCGAGCTGGCGTTCGGCTGGCCAGCGGTGCTGATGCGAACGATCAGGCATCCGGTGGTGTGGTTGGGGAGTGCGGTTACCCTTATGGAAGGTTTGTTCAGGCGAGGTGTTACCCGCATAGATCTTATGACGGGCACCTTCATGACCCTCTTCCTATGTACGCTTGTGATCGCAGTTGGTTATGTCACCTGGGACTACTTTTCCACCAGTACTGGTGGGTTGATTGTTATTGCCCTCCTGTGCGCATCCATGATGGCAGCGCGTAACCTGTATAACCATGTTGAGGTCGTACAGACCGCCCTGCGGCGGGACGGCCAGGATTCACTCGAACCTGCGCGTTGCGCGCTTGCCCAGATAGTTGGGCGGGACACACAGGACCTTGATGAAGCAGGTATCTGTGCAGGTGCCATCGAAACACTCTCGGAAAGTACCAGCGATGGTGTTGTTGCCCCTGTTTTCTGGTTACTTGTGTTGGGGATGCCTGGACTCTTGCTTTACAAAGCGGTCAACACGATGGATTCCATGGTGGGCCACCGCAATCCACGCTACGAGTATTTTGGGAAATTTGCGGCAAGACTTGATGATGTCCTGAATTGGATACCGGCTCGCCTCACCGCACTGATGTATTGGGTTGCCTCGTTTAGTGCGAGGCCGTCTCAGCTGGGGCAAATTGCCTTCGATGCAAGGCAGCACGCGTCCCCAAATGCAGGCTGGCCGGAAGCTGTGCTGGCGCGTCTGCTCAATATCTCGCTTGGTGGCAGGCGCAGTTACCAGGGCGTGGTTTTTGAGGCTGCTGTTTTTAATGCAGGTGCCGTTCGGCCAGGCCAAAACGACCTCGCAGCGGCGGTGCAGCTTTACTGGCGGGTGATTGTTTTACTGGTAGTAGTGATTGCCGCCGGATTTGCGGGGCAGGCATTATGACCGTTGGTTCAGGCCATGGCGGCAACCTCGATCAGCTGGCTTGCCACTACCCGAACGCTCCCCAGCCCTGGCTTGATCTCTCGACAGGTATATCACCCTGGTCCTATCCGGTGGAGTCGGCTTGTTTGAGCAGGGCAGTGCACCAGTTGCCTTCAGCGGCAGCGCTTGAGGGTTGCATGGAGGCCATGGCTTTTACGTTTGGTTGCAGTACCAGCGCTGTCTTACCAACGCCGGGTACTGAACTGGTTATTCGTCTTTTGCCACAATTGCTGCCAGGCGCACTCGTTGTCTCCCCGCCGACCTATGGCGATTATGAAACTGCGTGGCGTCAAACTGGTGCAGAGGTGATTGCCGTTGGTGATGTGACAGCTGCACCTGCAAGTGCTGCGGCTATTGTTGTTTGTAATCCCAATAACCCGGATGGTCGGTGCCTCGAGCGGGCCACGCTCGAGTCCATTTACCAGCAGACACTCAAACGGAATCAGTGGCTGATTGTTGATGAGGCTTATGGAGAGCTGCAACCAGCGTCTTCAATAGCTGACCTTGCAGGCAGCGAAAAACTGATCGTGCTGCGTTCTGTAGGGAAGTTCTATGGTTTGCCCGGATTACGTCTTGGTGCCTTGCTCGGCCCTTCTGATGTCCTTGATTGGTATCGCGGTATCCTTGGCTACTGGAGCGTGTCCAGCCTGGCGCTTGAAGTGGGTCAACGGCTTTACCGCGACAAACAATGGCGTGACCAGCACGCGCAGCGCTTATCAGCTGCCGCTAGAACGACTCGAGAGGGTTTTGCGCGAGCTGGTGTTGCCCTGGCCGGTAGCACAGATCTGTTTTTTTCCTTTAAGCCGCCTGAACAGAAAGCACTCTGGCGCTCGCTTATGCAGAACGGTATCTATACACGACTTCTCGACGCATCCTGCGGCTTGATTCGTTGCGGGCTGCCCGCTGATGAAGAAGATCTTGAGCGCTTACTCTCCACCTTACGATTTGACTACCATCGGTATGCCCGCAACTAACAACTCCACCCGGTCTGCGATAGACGCGATCTGTTTGTTAAGTCGACCCTGCTGATCCCGAAAACGCCTGCCCATTGGGGTTTCCGGCACCACGCCGAGACCAACTTCATTGCTTACCAGCCTCAGCTCTCCTTTGAAGCTGGCAATGTACTCAAGCAGGCGCTCGATTTCGGCGTCGAGATCTTTTTGATAGTGCATGAGGTTCCCCAGCCAGACTGTAAGACAGTCCACCACGATGATTGAATCAGCGTGGTTTATCTGCCCTATTGCTTCCACCAGTTGGACCGGTGCTTCAATTGTCTGCCAGTTGGAACTGCGTTCGGCTTGATGTCTGGCTATGCGCTCAGCAAATTCTTCATCAGTAACCTCAGCGGTAGCGACAAAGTATTGGGCCGCGTACTCTGCGTCGATGGTCAGTGCGCGGTCGCTCTTGCCTGAGCGAGCTCCGCCAAGAAATAATGAAATCATAGATCTAGCACGATATGCGGGAGGCGGTGAGTGTTGTCGCACAGGAGGGCAAAAGGGTGTTTGAGTACGCAGGCGAGGAGTCCGTCCTGATCCTGTTGCGTTGGCAACGCACGCTGCCATATCCAACCCTCATCGACACCGAGCTCCTGGCTTTCAAGACTGACTGACGGCCTGTTCGTATGCCAACAGTTTTGCAAGGTAGTGTTGTTTACGTTCATCTGGAATCCAGAGACTTTGGAACGCGTTTCGAGTCAACGTGAGGATGTCGTTACGATTGAGATCCATATGGCTGGCGGTGTCGATAAACACCTGGTTGAGGTAGCGATTACCCATCACACCAGGGTCGTCGGTGTTGATCGTAACGCGAAGCCCAAGCGCCAGCATATCCCTAACGGCCTTTGACACGGCTGAAAAATAGAACCGCTCTGCAGGGTCTGGTGTGTTGAATGCTGATGTAGGGCAGGCGGTAAAACACAGGCTCTTATCCAGGGCAAGCTGAACCAGGCGTTCGTCCTCGAGGATGTTGTATCCATGATCGAGGCGGTCAACCTTAAGATCCTCGATGCAGGCCCTGATGTGTTCAACGCCATTCGGCTGGCCGAGGTCGCAATGTGAAGTCAGTTTAAACCCGGCTTCTCTCGCGCGACCGAAAATATCTGCGAACTTGGCCGGGAAATTCAGTATTTCGGTGTTGTCGAGTCCGATGCCGACAATGTGCTCCTGGTATTTGAGTGCGGCGGTAAAAGCGTCCTCAGCGCTTTCCAATGAAGCATCTCGCTGAAAACACATGATGAGCTGGGAAGTGATGCCCAGTTCTTTTTCCCTATCAGCCTGGGCCTGTCTTATCCCGTTGAAAAACGTGTCGAAACTGATTCCCCTGCGCGCATGGGCCTGTGGGTCAAACTTGATGTCAACGTGCAGCACATTCTCTTCGTGACTGCGTTTCAGGAAACTCGAGGTGACGTCGTAGAAATCTTCTTCTGTCTGCAGCACTGCTATGGTGTCATGAAAACCTTTGAGAAAGGACTCGAGGCTGGTGAAATTGAGTGCCTCTTCAAAGGCCTTGGCGCTTTCATAAGGTATCGGTGAACCATTTCGCCTCGCCAGTCTGAAGGCTTCGGTAGGGTCAACGGTCCCCTCGATGTGCACGTGCAGTTCGGCCTTGGGCATTTCGGCAATGAAACTGCTGAGAGCATCATCGGCGGAAGCAGCGGGAATGTGTCCTGTCATGAGTGTGGTGGCTCCCATACCGGCACCTATACCGGCACCGTGCAGGAAACGCCTGCGAGAGATTGGTCGTGCCAGAATCGATTGTTTTGAAAGCGACATGTTCAGCCTGGTCGAGGCAAGTATTGATTGCTGATGCATTATGCAGCATCTGGTTACCCGGTTTCAGACGAAAATTGTTAAGGCTTTTGTGTAAGTGAGGTAAATTGGGCGCTTTTTCAGCACGCCGTGGCTGTCCACAGGGAGAGGAGTAACACCGTGAGGCTTATCAGTGACGACATTTTTATCGATTCAGGCCAGCAGGATCCTGTCTATGATGCCGCCTATCCATCTTTCAACGAGTTTGCGTTCTGGGACCCGTCGTCCTGGACGAACGGTCATCCCTATGAGCTCTACAAAAAGATGCGTGAACAGGCGCCGGTCATGTGGGCGCCACCTGACAAAGCCTTCTCTGGTTTCTGGTGTGTAACGCGCTATGACGATATCAAGGAAGTTGAACTGGCCCACAAGGTTTTCTCTTCGCAGCGTGGCAGCATCAACATGGTGGTGCCGGATCGAAAACAATGGAAACCGGAAAAACTCGTTCCTGCAGCGTACAACTCATTGATCAATATGGATGCACCCATGCACTGGGAAATGCGCATCCAGCAGAGTGAATTCTTCTTCCCCGCTTATGTAGAAACCCTGCGTGAAAAGGTAGGTCAGAAAATCGACAGCCTGTTGGATGAGCTGGAAGAGAAGGGCCCTGTGGTTGATTTTGCCAAACTGTTCTCCGAAGATCTGCCGCTTTACACACTTTGTGAGATGCTGGGTGTTGAAGAAGATGATCGACCGCGAGTCAAAGTGTGGATGCATCATCTCGAGCTCGCGGCGCAGTTCCTGGCGAACCCGTGGCAGACGTTTCTGTCTGAACCGCTGTTTCCTTTTCGGTTCAACCCGGTGGTTAACGAAATGTTTGCTTACGGTGAGCGGGTGATGGCGGACCGACGTGCCAACCCGCGTGAGGATCTGCTGACCGCCATCGCACACTCCAAACTGAATGATGAACTGCTGCCACAGGAGTTTCTCGATGGCTCATGGCTGCTGATTATCTTTGCTGGCAACGATACTTCGCGAAATTCACTCTCAGGCACTATCCGCCTGATGACAGAGTTCCCTGACCAGCGCGCGATGGTGCTCGATGATCCGTCACTGATCCCACAGATGTCCGAAGAAGCGCTGCGCATGGTGTCTCCTGTGATGCATATGCGCAGAACTGCACTCGAAGACACAGAATTGAATGGCCAGAAGATTGCGAAAGACGAAAAAGTCATCCTCTGGTACGGGGCGGCAAACCGTGACCCGGATGTGTTCCCGGACCCAGATACCTTCAACATGCACCGGGACAACGTCGAGAAACATATTTCATTCGGCCATGGTGTGCACAAGTGCCTTGGTTCACGGGTTGCAAAACTGCAGCTGCGCATGGCGTTTGAGCGGATCTTTGACCGGTTCCCGAATATTCATTGGACCGGCCGGCAGAAGATCGCACCCAATCCGCTGGTGCATGCGATATCAAGCCTGGAAGTTAACCTCTACGGTCCCGATGGCAAGAAACCGGTGAGAGTAGCCACCGGCTAGTCTCCAGCTACATTGAGCGCTGCGTCGACAGAAAATCGGGCAAGTCGCCGCAGACTCTGTTTCGACTCATCCGCCCTGGCCCTCAGTGCAATTGACTGCAGGGTTGCCTGTAGTAGTTTTGCTGCCATACCGGCATCCAGGGAGGAGGGCACCGCGTCCTCTGATTTAGCGCGTTCGATTCGTGTTTTGAATCCTTTGTCCACCCTTTGAATCACTGATTGCAGGTCTTCAGCAACCTCAGGATTGGTAAAGGTTTCGCTCGGCGCCGTACACATCATGAAACATCCCATCGGCAGATCCTCGGTTTTATAGACCTCGATCGCCTGGTTAAAAAAGGCGTTAAGGCCTTTGCGAATATCAGGTTCACTCTCGAGCAGGCCAGTCATGGCCATGTCCAGTTGCCCGCAGAACCGGGCAAGTGATTTTCGATAGATCTCTTCCTTGTTGCCAAATGCGTTGTAGATGCTTGGCCGGTTCATCTGCATTGCGGTGGCGAGGTCATCCAGTGATGTTGCCGACAGGCCTTTTTGCCAGAACAGTCGGGTGGCGCCGTCCAGTGCCTGGTCTTCATCAAACTTACGTGGCCGTCCTCTTGGCATTTATGTACCTTTTCGCATATTAAGCGTTGACTTGAGCTTTTATTGTGCGAAACAATACAAAAATAATCAATGACAGGAGATAGCGATGGCGAAAGTAGAAAATCCGGCAAGCCCCTGGGTGTCAAAGCTCGAAGGTGTACACCTGTTTCATTTCGATGGTGCGCCGTGCGCGCAGCGGGTACGTTTTGCGCTGCACGAGAAAGGCCTCAACCGTGGCCGTGAGGTCAGGTTCGACGCTGCCGATCCTGAAGCCTGTCGGGGGCAAGAAGGTGCCTGGGTCAGCAGGGAGGTCTCCCTGGTCAAAAAAGAGCATATGACCGAGACCTATGCACAGATCCAGCCGAATCTTGTTGTGCCTGCCCTCGTGCACGATGGCGTGCTGGTTATTGAGTCCATGGACATCATTGAATACCTGGATGAAGCGTTTGGTGGGACGCCGCTTGTGCCCAGGCATGATGCAGCGCTGCTCGAAGACGCCAAGGCATTAACGCAGCTCGGTAAGGATCTGCATCGCTCGATCAGGTTTGTCACGTTTCGCTGGGGCCTGCGGGGCCTGGCACGTCTCTCCAGCAAGGAGGAAGCACACCTGAAGACGCTGCTGGGTGACAAGGCAGATGGTGAACAGCTCATCAGTTTTTATGAAGGTTACGACGATCAATCCATTCCCGAATCAGTCTATGTTGAACACCTCGCTCGCCTGAACGCGGCGTTTACTGATATCGAAACCCGGCTGGGTGACGGGCGGGCTTTCCTGACCGGCGATGACCTGACCATGGCAGACGTTATCTGGGCGATGAAGGCATTACGCCTGCATGAATGTGATTATCCTTTTGCGCAGTGTTTCCCTGCTGTTTTTGCGTGGTTTCAGCGAATCTACCAAAGACCATCTTTCCAGGAGGGTGTGATGGGTAAACACAAAATCATGAGCAACGTGTTCAGGGTGAAAGGCAAGGTTGAACACCTGATGGGTATCGGGTTGCGCCGTGAGGTGTTGAAACAAGTGGCCTGAACCGTCCGCAATACTGCCTGCAATCTTCGCTGCTGCTCATTGTTTCTTCGGAGCGGTGAGGTAGGATCAGGTTCTCGTAGTTTTAAGGCCGGTCGATGAAACCTTTGCTCCATCTTGCGCAGCTGATGCTGCTATGTTGCTGTGTGACGGCATTTGCAGAATCTCCGCAGCTCGACATCGACGTTGATGGTCCACGGGTCATGCTGGATATTGGGTCGGCCGAGGTTACCCTCACAGGCCTTGGCGAAGACCCGCTTGAGATTTATGTGAATGATGAGCTTGTCGGGACGAGCAGCGACGACAGCTTTTCCATCGAGGCACTCTCGGCCCAGGAAGATATCGCCATCCAGGTAAGAAATGAAGGTGGTGTCCTGCTGACACACGAGATTCCCGTTATCGCCGGATGGGTTTCACTGCTGCCACCGTTTATTGCGATTGCATTGGCGTTTCTGATCCGTTCTGTTGTGCCTGCGCTGTTTGCCGGTTTGCTGGTCGGCGCCTGGGCAGTACATGGGTTTACAGCGAGCGGTGCGATTGCCGGCCTGTTTGAAACCATGACCGTGTATGTCCTGGAGGCGATCATCGATCCGGGCCATGCCGCAATCATCCTGTTCAGCTTCCTGATCTGCGGCATGGTGGGTGTCATATCGCGCAACGGCGGCATGGTTGGTATCGTCAATGCGGTGTTACCACTCGCCAATAGCCCGAAACGTGGCCAGGCCATTGTCGCGGCACTGGGCCTGAGCATCTTTTTTGACGACTACGCCAATACGATGATTGTTGGCAACGCCACGCGCCCGGTGAGTGACCGACTGCGGATATCAAGAGAGAAGCTTGCCTACCTGGTTGACTCAACCGCAGCGCCGGTGGCGACCATCGCAATTATCACAACCTGGATTGGCTTCCAGGTGGGTTTGATCGACGAGGCGATAAGCCAGATTGAAGGCATTACCGCGCCTGCGTATTCGCTCTTCCTTAATTCCATTGCCTACAGCTTCTATCCGTTTCTTGCGATATTTTTTGTATTCCTCGTCGTGTTTACCGGCAAGGACTTTGGTCCGATGTACCAGGCAGAAGTTCGTGCCCGAACGACCGGTCAGGTCATGCGGGGAGAAGAGGGGATGGGTTCTTCCGGCAACCTGGATGCATTTGAAGAAAAAGACGGCATCCCCTGTCGTGCCATCAATGGTGTGCTTCCTATCGTGATGCTGGTGGCGGGTGTCGTGGGTGGCATGCTCGTCAGCGGTGAAGGTGACAACCTGCAGGATATCGTCGGCAGTGCTGATGCCTACGTGGTGCTGATCTGGGCGTCGCTGCTTTCCTGTCTTACCGCATTTATCCTTACGCTTGGCCAGCGACTGTTAACGATTGTGGAAAGCGTTGACGCTTTTATTGCTGGTGCCAAGTTCATGATAGACGGGGTCATCCTGCTCATCATGGCGTGGGCTATTGCTGATATTACCCAGGTGCTGCACACCGGGCCCTACCTTATTACGGTCCTTGGCGAATCACTGTCGCCGTACACACTCCCAGCCCTTGTTTTCCTGCTGGCTGCGGGGGCGGCTTTTGCCACCGGCTCCAGCTGGGGCGTGATGGCAATACTGATGCCGCTGGTCATTCCTCTTTGCTGGGCGATTCTGGAAGGCAACGGTATTGCCGATGCGACGCACATGCATATTCTCTATGCGTGTATTGCCTGCGTGCTGACGGGGGCAGTCTGGGCTGATCACTGTTCACCTATATCGGACACTACCGTGCTGTCCTGCCTCGCCACAGGTTGTGACTTGATGGATCACGTGACCACACAGATCCCTTATGCGCTGCTCGGCGGCATGACCGCGCTGATCATCTGTGTAATCCCAACAGGATATGGATTGCCGTGGTGGCTGATGTTGCCGCTTGGTGTTGTCGTGCTGGTGACGGTGCACCGCTTCCTCGCGAAACCGGTTGAATAGACTCGCTAGATGCGAGGTGACGAGACCTGCTTTGAAAACTCAAGGACGAAACTGTCGGCGTCAAAACCCGGGCGAAAACGCCCCTGCAGTTCACCCGCCGGGTTAATAACGGAATAGGTGATGGAGTGCGCAACCGTGTAGCGTGAGGCATCCGGGTCAGGCGCTACCTTGAACTGGATACCAAGGCTGTCCGCTAGTCGACTCAGCTCCGCCTCGTTGCCGGTAACCCCATTGAATGTCGCGTCAAATTGTCTTGCGTAGCGGTTAACGGCGCTGGCGGAATCCCTGCCTGGATCAACAGACACAAAAACGAATGCGACGCTGGAATACGGCGATATTCGACCACTCACGGCGGCGATCTGTGACAGGCTGGTTGGGCAGATATCCGGGCAGTTCAGAAACCCGAACGAGATGATGGTCCAGCGCCCCTGCAGGGAACTGTTATCAAACAGATTTCCGCTACTTTCGAGCCGGAATTCGTTTACCGCGCGGGGTTCTTCCAGCCATTCAATGACCTGGCGATGACCTGGATCAGGAGCGAGGAACGCTGCCGCGAGTCCAAGCGACATCCCGATGATGATCAGTCCACATAAAACTACGGGCTTATTCACTGGTGCTGGTCTGGCGACTGAAGTAAACGAGAGCAATCGCAATCAGTGCAGGCAGGGTTACCCCGGCAAAATCTTCAGCCAGTGATTCCGGGCCACAGATACCGACAATAACTTCCCACACGTGGAAGATCGCGTGCAGGACCAGCCAGGCGGCCGGGATCAGCCAGAGGTGGACACGATGCTTGCTGTAGATCGCGCCGTACAGGAAAGCCGCGCCAATCAGTGAATAGATGAAGCCGATATCGCGGATGAAGTGTTGATTGAACGGCCCCCGGTCAGGCACACCCGGCACCGCCCAGTACCACGGCTCAGGCGCAATGGTCATAAAAACGCCATTTGCCAGCATCGCAAGACCAAGCACGATTGCGGTGCCGCTGATAACTCGATCAGGCATGAGTGCCTCCAAAAGCCAGTGGCGGTTGCCTGTTTGGTGTTAATGATGTCTCGTTGACCTGGATCCTGCTGCAGGCTTTGCCATATCCCATCGTGTATTTGAGGGCCGGGTATACCCGGCAGGTACTGATGCCAAAGCCGAGGGCGATGAGTCCCTGTTTACCCCAGTTGGCAACGATGCGTTGCCGCAGGTCATCTGCCGCCGGGTCGTGTGCCAGCACATAGTCCGTAAACGCCACGACCAGTTTTATGTCATCCGGCATTTGTTCCATGTCGCGGTTGATTGTGGCGTTGATGATGTCCGGGTTTGCACCGGCTTCAAGCGCCATGTTCACCAGCAGTTGTGTGCAGGGGCCGCAGTCATCCCAGATGATGGCACGCAGTCTCGCCGCAAACAGTACGTCAACTGGCAGGTCTCCGGCATGTGCCGACATCGTCTGGAATCCCATGAAACGGAGATAAGCCGACAGATCAGTATCCAGGATCTCCTGCATGTAGGTGACGTCGTATTTGTACTGCCGCTGGAAACCGAGCAGCATCTTGTTGAAGAGATATCGAATCATGATGTTCCCTTAAAGTGTGTGTTCGCTGGTAAAGACGAAGCAGCCAGCTGAAATGTGACAGGCACCTTAAAAAAATGCCAGTCCGGGACGCCGGGCGCAGCGCGCCACTGAATCAATATCGCGCCTTTACTCTGTTGACGCCATGCGCGACACTTAAAACCTTAGCAGACTGGTTGGTCATATGAGTTCCGATGTTTTTATAAGCTACGGTAGCTCAGATCGGAGTATTGCCGGTGATCTCGCGGGGCTCCTGGAGAAAGCGGGTCTTGAGGTATGGTGGGATCGCCGTATTGAACCAGGGAAGGACTTTGCCGAAGCAATCGAGCAGGCAATCACCGAATCGAGCGCGGTCGTCGTCCTGTGGTCACACCAATCTGTTTCTTCGGATTGGGTTAAAGCAGAGGCGATGGATGGCCTCGATAGAAAAATCCTGATTCCCGTTGTCCTGGACGATGTCCGGGTCCCCTTTGCATTTCGCGCGTTGAACACAGTTCGTCTGCACAACTGGCCTGGATACGAGCCGGATGAGTTCCGTCGGTTGATGGAGCGGATCTCGACGCTGCTTGATCCTGACAAAGCACCTGCAACGCCATCCGAGAAAAGTGAAAACGTAGATCAGCAGATTCCCTCTGTGGCTGTGATGCCGCTCATGCTTACCACCGGTGATCCAGAAGATGAGATGCTGAGCGCGGGCGTGATCAGTTCGTTATCAAAGCTGCCGGGCTTTTTTGTTATCGCTTTTTCGACGATGTGGGGTTTTCGTGAAAGTGGTATGGAAGCCCGCAAGGTGGCCCAGGAACTCGGCGTACGCTACGTCGTGCAGGGGACAATCCTGAAGGCGGGTAGTCAGCTGCAGGTGATGGTAGAACTTGTTGATGCCACATCGAATAAGCAACTCTGGTCAGAATCGATCAGGGCAACCCAGACTGTTGAAGACCTGTTTGCATTGCAGGGCCAGATATCCCGCTCAATCGCAGGTCGCCTGCAACCTCGTTTGATGGTGGCTGAAACACAACGGTCACTGTCGAGACAGCCAGAGACGCTGCAGGCGTGGGAGCTGGTAAACCGCTGCAGGAGACCGTATGCAGGCCGCAACGAAGACGTTATTGGTCACTTGAAGCGCGCCATCGAGATCGACCCGAATTACTCCGAGGCCCATGCGATGCTGGCCATGGCCTTGTCCTTCCGCGCAACCCTGCTTGGCCCCCAGCATGCGATTGAGGCGAGGGCAGCAATTGATCGCGCCATTGAGATCGATCCTGATCATGACCTCACCCTGATGGCAGCAGGTGTGTCGTGTGTCAATCTTGCCCAGTACGACGAGGCTCTCGTTTATTCGGAAAGGGCGGTTGACCTGAATCCAAACTTTGCCCAGGCCTGGGCCTACCTCGGCCTCTCCAGACTCGGCGCGCAGAAGGGTGGTGATCTTGCGCTTGAAGCCATCGACTACGCATTTGATCTCAGTCCCAACGATGAGATGTCATATGTCTGGTATCACATGAAGGCACCCTGTTACGCCGAGTTGGGTGAATTTGAAAAGGCTGCTGAAATGTCCGGGCGATCTACCCAGCTTTATCGCGGCTGGTTTTTCTCATGGCTCTGCCATGCGCAGTACCTGGCCGTAGTCGAAAGGACAGACGAAGCGGTCAAAGCGTGGGGAGAAGCAAAATCGCGATTCTCTGCCCTGAGCATGGAGATGTATCGTGCTGCGGTGCTTAACTTTTCCCCTACTTCACAAGAAAAAAGCCAGGTGATCCTGGCTGCGGTCGAAAGACTGGGAGTTGAATAATGGTGATGGAATACATTCACAACAGGCTCTTCACAGGT
The DNA here is from genome assembly GCA_963921285.3 of Pseudomonadales bacterium. Taxonomy (GTDB): domain Bacteria; phylum Pseudomonadota; class Gammaproteobacteria; order Pseudomonadales; family Azotimanducaceae; genus UBA9659. The sequence continues at coordinate 133,725 of CAWUFD020000015.1, read as the reverse complement.
ACTTATTACCCATACGGCGTTGCGTTTGAGGTTGATCGCGCTGAAGTTGAAAAGATGCTGCCGAGGAAGCTGGCGCTGATCAGTGATGCAGACAAAGTGCCGATCTTTTTTACCGTGGGTCGGCAGTCGATTGGGCCAACGATCATTCCGCTATCGGAACGATACCAGGAAGCCATATTCTCAATACCGAATGTTCGCCTGGTAGACCAACCGGACAGCGGACCATTTGTTTACCAGCCGTTTTTATACGTTTCCCGCCTGCTGCCCATCCTGGTCAACCGGCTGTATGGATTTCCCAAGAAGCTGGCCACGTTTGAAGAAACTGAAAATGGTCTGGTCATCAGGGAAGTGTTAGGCAGAGGCTTCGTTGAGCTGCGTTTTACGGATGCAGATGTGGCTCGCCCCATCAGTTCCTATGCAAAGCTCTCCAACGCAGCCTGGAACATGCCTGCTGTAACGTTTTCCGGGCCGCTTACGCTCAGGTCAAAAATGCACTTCTCTGGAAAGCAGATGGTGCAGCCCAGTCAGGTAGAAGCCTGGTATGAGATTCCGGAATTGCCCTGGCTTCCGCAGCACGTGGTGTATCCGGCCATGCAGAACCATACGTTCGGCGGCTTCAAGATGTACCAGCGTTACGAGTTTGGCCTGCCGCGATTGTTGAAGGATGAAGACCATACCTACACAGCACGGCCGTGGCCCGAGGGTAAGCGCAAGATTGCAATACTTGGCGGCGGCGTTGGCGCGATGACCGCTGCTTATGCCATTACCAGCCTGCCCAACTGGCAGGATAACTGCGAGTTGACGATTTACCAGCAGGGCTGGCGACTTGGCGGTAAAGGAGCAAGTGGTCGTAATGCTGACCATGCCCAGAGAATAGAGGAGCATGGACTGCATGTATGGGCAGGCTTCTACGACAATGCTTTCCGACTGTTCCAGGAGTGCTACCGCGACCTCGAGGAAGCGGGCCTGGATGATGGCATATTCCCCAGCTGGCGGGCTGCGTTTAAGACGCAATCCCAGTTTATCCAGAACGACAAGAACGGTGATGAATGGACGCAGCTGGTTGCATCATGGCCGGAAAACAATGCCATACCTGGCTCTGACCAGGAGTTCCTTGAGCCGCATGACTATCTGCACATGCTGCTGTTCTTCCTGAAGGAGTTTTTTACAAGGCCACCTGAAGGCATTGCAAACTGCTCAAGTGCCCAGAACTGCAATGATGTCACCCACGATCACGATCTCTTTGCGAGCCTCCTGTCAGCGTCAGACCACCTTGAAGAAATGATGCCGCCGCCGGTTTCCGGGCTTGCAGGGGAGATTACCCACGCGGTTGAAAGCACCGCCTTGCATGCCGCCTTCCGGATCTTCTCGCGGTTACGAAGCACCGGTGGTCAGGGCTGGCTGGGAGAGAAGGAAAGAGCACTGCTGGATGGTGTTGATAATTTGCTGAAGGAGTTCCAGGAGAAACTCGAAGAGATTCTCGAGGAAATCGGTGATGACGAACCCAAGAAGCTTCTCTGGTATTACGTGATGAGCCTCGGGGTTGCTGTCGCGAGAGGCCTGATCGGTGAGAATGTGCTGGCGCATGGCTTCGACACGCTCAACAAATATGATTTGCGTGAATTCCTTGATGCATACGGCGTCTCTGAGAAAACAAGAGAGAGCCAGCTTGTGCGTGGTGGCTACGACTACGTGTTTGCATTCAAAGAAGGAGACATTGATCAGCCCAGTTTTGCCGCTGGTGTTGCGGTGCGGGGGGCACTGAGGGTATTCCTCACCTACAAGGGCGCCCTGATGTGGAAGATGAATGCAGGCATGGGTGACACCATTTTCACGCCTTACTACAAGATCCTGAAACACCGCGGTGTGAAATTTGAATTCTTCACCCGCGTGAAGGCGTTAAGGGTAGGTGACACAGCAATCAGTTCAATTGAACTTGAACGGCAGGCGACACTGAACAACCCGGCAGCGGGTTACGATCCGCTGGTGCGAATCGGTGACCTGGACTGCTGGCCTGATCGACCGGATTATGACCAGCTTGTTGAAGGTGATGAGTTGAAGGATAAGGAGATCAATCTCGAATCCTTCTGGGCTGACTGGCCAGGCACGCCCGAGACACTGCAGAAAGGCACGGACTTTGATGATGTCATCCTCGGCATTCCGCCAGGGGCCTACCAGCATATATGCCAGGATCTGGCGAACAGCAGTGTGCGTTGGAAAAAGATGGCCGAGGAAGTGAAAACGGTTCAGACCAAGGCCATGCAGCTCTGGCTCAAGCCAAACCTCACCGAACTTGGATTCGAAAACGGAGACGGTGCGATATCTACCGCCTACGTGGAGCGTTTCTCAACCTGGGCAGATATGAGTCACCTGTTGCCGGTTGAGCAATGGCAAGCCACCAACGAACCAAACAACATCGCATACTTCTGCGGCGTGCTGCAGGATGCTGCCAACTTTCCTGCACCGCCGGACCCGGCCTTCGCGGACGGTCAGCTCTCGGCGGTGGAAGGCAGTGGCTGGGACTGGCTGGACGACAACATCGCTCACCTTTGGAAAAACGCGGTAAAAAGCGACGACACGTTTAATAAGGATCTCCTGGTAGACGGTGGCAGCTTCTTCAAGGCCAATATCGATCCGAGTGAACGGTATGTCCTCAGCACACCCAACTCCCTGCAATACAGGCTTGAAGCGCATGATACGCCGTTCGATAACCTCTATATGGCTGGGGATTGGGTGCAGACATCGATTAATGCAGGATGTGTGGAAGCGGCGACGATTGGTGGCTTAAAAGCCGCTCGCGGCGTGACAAACCAGCTTGTCAAGATAAGTGATGAGCCTGACGGATTGGTTGAGGCGCCGTTGCTCTGATTGACCCGTTTTACAGCGCTTAGTGCTCGAACCAGCTTCTTTTGCGAGGCTGAGGGTCGCGGTTCGGTGCTCTCTGGGATGGCGGCGGCGTTCTGTACGCGGTGCCAGGCCGATGGGAAGTTGCAGGCACATCCCAGAAGTCGCTTAACTCCAACGGCAGATCAAACGAGGCTGTCTCCTCATGTCCCCGGCCAGCCATGGTCAGGGCCATGATGTAGTACCTGGAAAAGAGCCGATAACCTTCTCTCGTGGCAGGGAAGGTATGAACAAAGTTGTCCAATACACCATAAGCCCTGCCAATCAGTTTGCCGACGTTATCTGCAACAGCGTTGCGAGGCACGCCCAGGTCATCAGCAAGCTGTGGGTCCATGTAAAAACGCATCATCATGCTGTTATAGGTACGGGAGAAAGGGAACTTCAATTGCCCGGCATAAGCATCCAGCAATGACCGTGTCAGCTTTCGGCCAACCTCTGATCCCTTGAACTGTCGTTTCCTGATCAGGCTCCAGAGCTGTTGGGCCTCGGCGTAGTTGTTGGGGATCATCTCTGGCTTGATGCCAAGCAATCGGCCAGTGACCGCCCAGGCGTACATAAAGGAGTCTTCAGCATCCTTGGTCAACCGCACGTTGAGGGCGTCAAAGCCATCAAGCACTAGTGTCGAGAACGTCATCAGGGTTCCGGCCAGATCCTCCTGGTTGATCGGTTCACCCCATTCGGCTTTCCATGGGTAATTGCTGCTCTTGATCAGGTGCCTGATGGCTGCGTGCATCAGCCTGACCTCGGTTGCTGACATGAACGCGTTACCTTCGCTTGTTTTAAAGCCGTCCTCACTTAAGACATCGATAACCAGCTGTGTCGTCTCGATTACACGGCGCATCGCACGCTTTTCAAGATACTTGGTTGCATCCAGCACGTTAGCGCCGTTGGCTGCACCGTAGGCGGTGGGCAGCGAGTAGTACCCGTACATAGTCAGGATTTCCGGGCCATAGTCCCTGAACAGCCGTTGCGCTCCCTTGAGGCGAGCCTGGTCAACGATTGGGAACGGATCCTTTTCGATAACCTTATTGATCAGTTGCCTGGGTACGGGAATCTCGGTATCGCCACCGATGACCTTGAGGTCTCGCCGGGCGATACGATAGTTCATCAGGTCATTGAGGAACTGCGGTGGTGTTGTGCCGGGGTTGTTGCCACTACCGTCATCCGGGGTCTCGAAGAACTCCTTAATGACGTCGTCAGCGACAGGATCCTTTATCTGTCGTTGACTCTCAAGGAATGCCTCTGTCCAAGCTCGATCGGTCATCATCGTTACCCTCTGGCGTCACATCATGAAAATGTGGGATAAATGGCACTTGGCATCATAATGCCATACGATCAAAGCCTGAAGAAACAACAATAATATGTTTGCTAAAACGGTCATCGACTACTTTTACAGGCAGGATTTGAACGCCGAAGAGCTGCCCTGGCATACCAGTGCACCGACTAAAGCCATGAAAAACGCGATTTCAGCGCCGTGCGCTGGTAAAGCGCTGGATATTGGATGTGGTTCGGGTGCTCATTCGATCTACCTTGCCAAGCAGGGCTTTGAGGTGACTGCCATCGATAGCAGCCCGGTTGCCCTGGAGATGGCGCAGTTGGCCGCCTCCGAGGCGGGAGTGGATATTGACGTTGTTGAAGCCGATATCCTCAACTGGGAGCCGCCAAGTCGGTTTGACTTCCTGTTTGATCGTGGCTGTATGCACTCGTTTGATGACTCGTTGCTAGACCAGTACAAGTCGCAGATCCTGAGCTGGATGGGAGAGCAAGGCACCTATGTCCTGGTTCACGTGTGCAAACGTCACGTGTTGGATTGGAGCCCGTTTGGTCCGGTCAAACGCACCCCGCAGGAAATCATGTCATTTTTTTCTCCGGAGCTGACCGAAATTGGCAATGCGCCGGAAGAGTTCAGTAGACCGCTCGCGTTCGGGCCAACCTACCTGACCCACGGTTACTGTTTCAGGAAGCAGATTCACAAGCACTAGTGAATCCGTCAGAAAGGCGTACTTTAGTGTTTAGTGCATTGTCCTGCCACCCGCAACCAGCAGGTGTTCGCCTGTGACATAACTTGCCCCGGGACTCGCCAGGAAGGACACCGCGTGGGCGATTTCTTCCGGCTCGCCCATGCGACCTATGGGGATACTGGATAACGATTGCTGGATCCTGTCCTGCGGCATCGAATCCGTAATGCCCGTCCGGATAACGCCCGGGCAGATGGCGTTAACCGTCACTCCGAATGGCGCGACTTCAAGCGCAAGCGAGCGGGTGAAGCCCAGTAATCCGGACTTGGCCGCAGAATAATCGGTAAACCCTGGTCCACCTTTGAATGCCTGCTCGGAAGCAGTGTTGATGATGCGACCCCAGCCGCGCTCCTTCATGCTCGTGATGACCTCACGGGTACAGTCCGCGGCTGACCGAAGATTCAGGTCAATAACCTCATCCCACTGCTCAGCATCGGCTTTAAGAAAACCTCGCGTCCGGCCGCGATACGGTCCACCGGCGTTGTTGTGCAGGATATCCACGTCACCAAGTTCGCTCACAATCCGGGCAAATGCAGCTGTGATGTCCTCGCGCTTGAGCAGGTTGGTTGGCACGGCGCTGCAGCGCCTGCCGAGAGAGTCGATGGCTGCTTTAGTTTCCGCAAGGCCCGCTTCGTTCAGGTCGATGAGTGCGACATCCGCGCCGTCTTCAGCAAGGCGAATAGCTGATGCGCGGCCGATGCCGGAGGCCGACCCTGTGACCACGGCAACTTTTCCTTCAAGACTCATTGTTTTCTCCTGCTATTCTTGCAGCAACGGCTTCAAGACCCTGTTGGTAGAGTTTCTCTACATCGCTGGGGTCCCAGAACCATACACCAATACCCTTGTACTCTTCTTTCTGGGTAGCCCTGGTACCACCCTCGATCGGTTCCAGTTGCCAGGTGTGTCGGTAACTCAGTACCAGGTCATTTCCACCGTACTGGGTGAGCTGTTTCTCAGGGATGAGCGTGATCGTTCTCGGAGAAACCGGGACGGGGTCGCCTTCACCCATTTTCATCTGGTAGTTGACGGTACCGCCCTCGACAAACTCTCCATCAGCAGCAACCAGAATTGGGTTCCATTCATCGTAGGCTGCGGTATTTACTACGATCGCCCAGATTTCAGCGGGGGTAGCGTTGATGTCTAACTCAGCGTGTACTGACTTTCGGCCAGTGAGAGCAAGAGCCAACGCAACGACCAGTATCAGGATCAGCGCGATGCCAGCAATTTTCAGCATAGTTCTTACTCCGGCTTGTACGCGTCATAACACGCCTGCAATGTGGGCATGGGAACGTCGAAATTGTCTGCGGTGGCTAAACAGCGGGACATATCCTTCTCCGGCATTGACCTGAGCGGCATTGTTTTGCGTGGCATTGGGAAATTCCGGGAAACGAAGCTGCGCCCGGTGGACTCGTTTAAAATGTTCATGAAATTGTCGATGTCGACGCCAGCAGCAGTCACGGTTGCCCGCACTTCCTGAATCAACTGATATGTGGCAAGTGAAATCGCGTTGTTACCCAGTTTTACAGCCTGGCCGGTGCCGACAGGTCCGCACACCATCACCGTACCCATGGTGCTGAGTACATCACGACATTTGTTTATCGTGTCCTCATCACCGCCTGTCATCATCGATAAGGTGCCGTCTTCTGCTCCTGACACCATGCCGCTGACGGGACAATCCAGGAAGCCGATCCCCATTGATTTACATTCAGCTGCGAGATCCTGGCAGTAGTTCGGCGTTACCGTACTCATGACGATCACTACCGAGCCAGGCTTCAACTGGGCGATTGCGCCGTTTTCTCCGCGAAGAATCTGGTCATTCTGTGCTTCGTCCCAGACCATGGTCATCAATACATCGACTTCTTTGGCTACATGAGCGGGGGTATCGCATTCAGTCAAACCCTTGGTCTTGAGCCGTTCAATGGCCTCCCGGCTTTTGTTCGCAGAGCTGAAAACCTCATATCCGGCTGCGATGATGTGTTGACACATCGGCTCCCCAATAGCCCCTAATCCAATAAAGCCGATTTTTTCTTTTGACATGGAGTGCTCCTCTCGATGCGAGTTGTGAATAAGACAGGACTAAACAGCCTGCTTCGTCTTTGTAACGGGGGCGATCAACGATGGCGCTGCACTCAACAGAATCAGGTTTTTGAGTGAATGCAGCATGCTGTTCAGTTCTCGCCTGCTGCTGCTGTGCTTCAGCGACATAGCGGTTTTGACCAGGAAAGCAGCTAATTGGGTTGCTGATTGGCCTGATAACGTGATCTGTTTTTCATGCGGTTTTAGCAGAGCGGTGACAACCTTTTTGTGCCTGTCGTGAGAGACACGAATTGCCGTCCGGCCCGCTTCATTGTGGCCGCTGATCAGGTCCTCTACATCCTCAGATATCTGCAGTCTTTCGAAGGTAGTGACGACCGTTTCATGCAGGTAAATATCCAGCTGATCTGCGAGATCTTCAGCCGCGGTTTGCTTCTCCTCGATTCGAGCGAGTACCAGGTCGGTATTTCTGCTGATTGCCGCCTCAACCAGTTCATTCTTGTTTCCGAAGTGATCGTAGAGCGTTTGTCTCGAAACACCTGCGGCGTTTGCAATATCAGCCATGGCAGTTTTTCTTGCGCCATATCGAATGAAGGTAGCTATGGCTGCATCAATGATCGCGATCTTTGTGGATTCCATGCGGACCTGAAGCGGGAGTCGAAGAGGTAAAGTATACTACTTGACATAGTATGTCGAGTTGTAAAGTATAGGCAAGATTTAGCGGCAGAGTCAGATCTGCGTGAGGAAATTGAGTGAGCTTTTGGATTCCTGTTGAACTCGGTGATAACCGCTATCGCTTGAAAGCAGCCGCGGCTGCATGTGTTGGGGTGCCGCGCAGATACGCCATGATGGGCGGGGTTACGACGGGAGCGGTGATTTACGCACTTGAGCAAGCGAGTGGCAAACAGCTGTTGTGGTCAAGTTCGCAGTTCGTTTCCCATGCGCCTGCAGACACGGACTTTGAGATAGAAGTGGAGCTGCTGAAGGAAGGAAGAAACATCACCCAGGCACGGGCAAGACTATCTGATGGCGAAAGGCTGGTGCTTGTGACCAGCGCTGCGTTAGGTGTACCCACCGTTACGGATGAGACGGTTCAACATGTTCGACCACTTTCCCGACAAACGCCTGAAAGCAGCCAGGAGAAGGACAGCGGTGGGATCGGTGTGCCTGGTGACATACTCGATCAGTTCGAGCGTCGAGTTGCCTACCAGAATGATGATGAAGGTCGCGAGTCGCTGTGGTTTCGACTCAAGGAAGGTCACTCACAAAACACATCCTTGCTTGCCATTATTGGTGACTTTCTACCGGGGGCCACCTCGTTGACCCGGGGTTCCTCCAGTGTTGATAACACGTTACGGATCAACCAACTCCCCAATCCGGGTGAGTGGATTCTTGCAGAGACTCAATTGCAGGGTGTTCGTGATCGGGTTTACCACGGATCCATGAATATGTTCTCGGGCGAGGGCAGGTTGCTGGCGATAGCCAGCCAATCAGGTATCAGGCCGAGGGGATAGAGCGCCGCTAATCTTCCAGAATGGCCACCGCCCGTGTCCATCCCGCGGATGCATCACGGATCTTGTGGGGGAAACAGGAGATCATGAAGCCGTGAGGTGGTAACACTTCGAGGTTATGCATTTTCTCGATGTGACAGTAACCGATTTCGCGACCTGCCTTGTGGCCTTCCCAGATAATGCTGGCGTCACCGGTTTCTTCATAGCGCTGTCGGGTGTATTCAAAAGGCGCATCCCAGCTCCAACCATCAATACCCGTTACGCGCACGCCGCGTTCAAGCAGATACATGGTTGCCTCGTGGCCCATGCCGCAACCGTAAGAGACATAGTCGTCATGTCCGTAACGTTTGCCGGCAGCGGTATTAACGACGACGATATCGAGTGGTTTTAACTCGTATTCAATTCGCTCGAGTTCTTTCTCGACATCTTCAGCGGTGATCACATAGCCGCTTGGCTTATCCCTGAAATCCAGTTTCACACCATCGTTAAAACACCATTCAAGTGGGACTTCGTCGATGGTGATGGCGCGCTCGCCGCCGTTCATGGTCGACGCAAAATGGTACGGCGCATCCAGGTGGGTGCCGTTATGTGTGCTGAGTTTTATGCGCTCAACAGCCCAGCCCTCAGCGTCTGGTAGTTCCTCTGCCGTCAGGCCCGGGAAACTTGCCACCATGCCCGGGATGCCGGCCTGGTGATCAATGTAGGTGATCTCCGGCTGCATACCAGGAGGATCTGAGATGACATCCGTTTCGAGGTAAATAGAGAGATCAATAAATTGCCTTGCCATCTTCAGGTTCCCTGTGAAATTTTATTTTGTTGTTGTGGCTTTAGCTCGACTGCACCTGGATAAGCCTGCGGATAAACTCCGTACCTTCCTCCAGTTGAGCGATAGAAATGTACTCGTCCGGCTGGTGTGCCTGGTCGATGGATCCGGGGCCGCACATGGCGACTGAAAACCCTGCCTGTTGGAACTGCCCTGACTCCGCGGCGTATGGAGCAACTTCCGTGGTGTTCTGCCCGGAGAGTTGTTTGGCAAGCCGCACAGCTTCTGAATCCTCCGATGAGTCGAAACCTGGCACGTTCGCGTGCACCTCGATTTCAATGCCGGTATCCGTGCTGATGGCATGCATTTCCGGCTCGACAACATCACGGGCGAATGCTTCGTATTCGGCAAAATAGGTCATGGGATCTTCGTGCGGTACCGTTCTGATATCAGCAACAAAACTGCAATGACGCGCGGTGATGTTGTGCGCAGTGCCGCCATGGATTACGCCCGAGTGAAGGGTTGAGTAGGGCGGTTCAAACTGGCTGTTCGGGTCAGCTGCTTCAGCATTGGCGCGCTGTTTCTCACCGAGCCAGTTAATCAGGCGTGCCGCTACCATGACGGCAGGTACACCGCGATGCTGCTGGCTGGAGTGTGCCTCAAGTCCAGTCACACGGGTGTCGAAGTGCAGGATACTCTTGTGTCCCGTGACCACGCGCATACTGGTCGGCTCGCCAACGATGACGGCCCGGATCTCGGGTAGCATCTGCTTCATCGTATCGATCAGTTTTGGCGCACCTAGACATCCAATCTCTTCGTCATAGGAAAGCGCAAGGTGAATTGGTCGTTTCAGGCTTTCCATTTCCGGTACCAGTGCCAGTGCTATGGCGCTGAACGCTTTCATGTCGCAGGTACCCCGGCCATATAGCAGTCCGTCTTTCTCTGTCAGTTCAAACGGATCGGAGTGCCAGTCCTGGTCTTCTACCGGCACAACATCGGTGTGACCGGACAGTACAACCCCGCCCGGTTCCATGGGGCCGATAGTCGCGTAAAGGTTGGCCTTGGTGCCGCATTCGCTTTCTACCCGGTGCGAGGCCACACCAAACCCGGCAAGGTAGTCCTCAACAAAGTTGATCAGGTCGAGATTGGAAACCGACGAAACAGTGGGGAAGCCCACCAGTGTCTCGAGCATCTCGCGTGGCGTGTATTTTTCTCTTGTCATGTCTCAAGCATAGGGGTTAGCAGGTTGGTTGGGAAGGTTGGTTCGGAACTAAGTCCTCTTCCACAATACGACCTGACCTCCAGCCTGGACTTCAGCTGGCATCCAGACAGAACATAACCCGCATCTGGCCAGATCCGGCAACCGGAGGTGAACGATGCACAAGTCCGAAACCCTTGTTTCCTGGCCATGCATCATCTTTCATCAAGCCAACGGAAAAAGGGGAAAGGTGTGATGCTTCTCCGAACCTGATGATTCGTTCGTTCGGGCCACCGCCTTCGAGTTCTTCCCGATTAACCTGCGCTTCCGGCAGCCACTCGGTGCCCGGGCCCTGGTAGGTGCACAACATGCGTAACTGGCGATAGTCCACATGAAATCGGCGACAATCGTCTTCATCTGTTGTCACCAGCCTGAAGCAGACATCGAGATCTTTGCTGATTGAAAAGAAGATATCGGCCAGACGCTGCAGGTCTTCCAGAAAATGCGGAAAGTCATTCAGGTCGAGCCCGCTTGCCAGCATAAATGTCCTGACGTCAGTGCCGAAGGTTGCCCCGGACGTAGGTATACGTTTATCGCGCAAATCCCGTGGGCCGAGTCCCGTCAGTTCCCGGTTGATCTCAGCCTGTACAGGTCGCTCCCAGATGGTGATGTTGGCGTCTGGATTGACAATTTCCTGCAGTACATCGGGTCTGTCGCTGATCTGGTGGGTCCTGAAAGCGGTCAGCTCAGAGGTCTGCTGGTTTTGTAACATTGTGGATAAGCTTGGGCGTTAATGATGTGATGTATCATAACATAAGCGATAGACCGGTTCACGACCGACGCTGCCATCACGCGGCAGGTCGGCTTGTTCTCTCCAGGTCGTCACCCTGGGTTTCCTGTTGATCCCGCGGAAGGTCAGTATCATCCCGATGCTGAAACAAGCGCTTCGGCTGTGCGAGCCCCGCCCTGAACTCACCCCTTAATCGAAGCAGCGGAGAGTTTCTGCTCAGTTTGTCTGCGGCTTTCAAAATGTAGTTCTTCATCATGGCTGGCTCTCCTTTATGTATGAGAATCCAGTCTAAACAGGTGATGTTGACAGCCTGTTGTCAGGAACGATTTTCATCCTGACAGCGTCCTGTCAGGAAGGGTGTTTCAGTAAGAGTGTGTCAGGAAGCGTAGGATCAGGAACAAATGCGCGCTTGTTGTAAGCCGGCAATTGCAACGTCGATGAGATCAAAATATTCTCGATGTTCAGTGTAAATCCGGAAGTAGTATGAGCGCGAAGCAGCCAATCCAGACAGATCCCGCTACCGGCAGGAAGGTCTTCAATACCCGAGCAGAAAAATCCTCGGAGCGTGTTGCAGGTCACGGGTATGAGGTGGTCACGGATGCAAAGTACCTGACGTTGCCCGACTACAAGGCTGACGCGGCCTTCGATGATTCAGCGAAAGCCCAGATGGAGGATTTCAAGGAAAGTCGTCGTGGCGCTGATGACTACATGGCCATGGAAGGTGATTTTGCTCGATACCTGAAAGATCACTATTCGGCCGAACCCATCGAACGTGAATCGCTGCACGATGAATGTGAAATCCTTGTTGTCGGCGCGGGTTTTGCCGGTCTGCTCCTATGGTATCGATTGAAGGAGGCTGGATTTACCGACGTCAGGTTCTGTGAAAAAGGTGGTGATGTTGGCGGCACCTGGTACTGGAATCGATACCCGGGTATTGCCTGCGACGTGGAGTCATATTCCTATCTGCCATTACTCGATGAAATGGGGTACTTCCCGACGATGAAGTTTGCGTCGGGCTTTGAGATTTTCGAATACTGCCAGCGCATGGCAGAACGGTTCGGCTTTTATGACCACTGTCTCTTTCATACTGAAGTTACCGGTGCAACCTGGAACGATGCGGCAGAAAACTGGACCGTGACCACCAATCGTGGTGACAACATGAAGGCGCGACTTGTCTTGCTTGCCAATGGCGTGCTGACAACCCCAAGGCTTGCGCGCATTGCAGGCATGGAGAAGTTCGAGGGTGAGTCGTTTCACACCGCGCGGTGGGACTACGACGTTGACCTGACTGGCAAACGTGTCGGCATCATCGGCACTGGTGCCACAGCAGTCCAGGTAATTCCCGAGATAGCCAAAGAGGTTGGCGAGCTGCATATTTTTCAGCGCACACCATCGACCATCGACGTGCGTGACCAGCGGGCAACAACGCAGGAAGAGATCGAGGAATGGAAGCAGGATCCCGACTGGGCTAAAAAACGCAGGCAACGTTTTGCCAAGCTGTTCGGACGTCGTGCGCTGCAGGCAAATGATGCATTCCTTTCCGGCAAGGCGGAGCAGCCCAAGCGCCAGACGCGCAGCGAAGGTCCCCGGCTCAGTCGTGAAGAGCAGATCCAGAAGGACCTGGAGACCAGTTATCGAATCATGGAGCAGATGCGGGACCGTGTGGACGATATCGTAGAAGACCCGGACGCAGCGCGGGCGCTCAAGGCTTATTATCCCTATGGCTGTAAGCGACCGGCTTTTCATGATGAGTTCCTGCCGACGGTTAATCTGCCTCATGTACACCTTGTTGATGTGGCGCCACTTGGCGTACAGGAGATCAACGAAAAGGGTGTCGTACATGATGGCGTGCAGTACGAGTTTGATGTGCTGATCTATGCCACAGGATTTGACTTTATGTCGCGAGAAACCTTTGCGCGGGTGACCGGTCTGAATGGTCAGACGATCGATGAGAAGTGGTCGAAGACAGGTACCCGAACGTTTACCGGATTACATACAGCGGGTTTCCCGAATCTCCTCATTATCGGTGGGCCGCAGGGGACAGGTGGCAGTTTCAATTTCCTTGATGCGATAGAAGAGCACAGTGAGTATGTGGTTGCGCTGCTCTCGAAGATGCGTGAGCTCGATGTGAAGGTTGTTGATGTGACGGAAGAAGCAGAAATAGAGTTTTCTGAACACTCTGCCAAAGCAGATCTTGCCAGTGCACCTCTACGGGATTGTCTCGGCAACTTCACCGGATATGGACGAACGCCGCCTGGTTCACTGGTTTATTACGGCGGCCGTGGCGCAATGAAACGCCGGGCCCAGGCACTCGAAACGCTGGAACCCTATGTGTTCCGATAAGGAGGGAACATGAGCGAACTCAAAAGTCTCTCCTGGTTGCGCGAACATACTGCACGCTACCTTGAAGACCCCGAGGGTGCGCACGATTGGGATGCCACACCCGTCGGCGGTAAAGGGCTCGTACCCACACTGCTGCTGATGACCAGGGGCCGCAAAACAAATGAGAAGCGATCCACACCACTGTTGTACCAGCCGACCGGGTCTGGTTTCATCGTGGTGGCGAGTCGGGGAGGGGCCGAGCATCACCCTGCCTGGTACCTGAATCTGCTCGCCAATCCGGATTGCGAACTACAGGTCGGACGTTTCTCGTACCAGGCGGTTGCGCGGGTGCTGTCTGCAGATGAACGTGAACGTTACTGGGAATGGATGGTTCGCTTCTGGCCTGACTATGAACGTTACCAGGCCCGCACTCAGCGGCAGATCCCTGTCGTGATACTCGAAGCTCATACCCACTGAGCACACCTGCCGTGAGTACTATCTCAGCGGTTACCTCGTAACCTTTCGATGCGCCGGTTTGCTGTTGCCGCAAATAGCGGAAACGCAAGCCGTGTGAATCCAGTCAGGCGATTGTTCCTCGGCGCTTCCGCGTAAAAGACACCGATGTCTTGAACGATGCCGTAGTCCTTGCCGGCAAGTGCTGTGTGCGCGCCGTCGTTAAGAAACTGGGAGAAAGCGTGACTCCTTCCATCCCAGTCGGAAACACCGTTAACGTGTACGCCGTAGCCGATAACCTTGTTTTCATCTCGCAGTCGCTGACGTGCTACCTCCGCCAGCCTTCTGTCGACGATATAGCTGTCGACCTTTAACCATTTCCCTTCAAGATAGATCTCAAGGAACGAGTGATCGACAAAAGTCGTACCGGGATCGATGAACCCGTCGAGTATGTCAGCGTTGATTTCCACGAAGTGTTGCCGGGCAGGAATGTCCACGGCGGAGAGCAGCGCGGCGAGTAACGTTGACTTGGTGTTGCAGAATCCCCTGCCGGATCTCAATACCTCACTCGCCCGCTGGTCGTAAAACTTGCCTGAGAATCCAAAAGGGACTTCGTCGCGCACAAAATCATGCAACGCGATCGCCTTGTCGACGGTGTTGAGGTGCGCCTTCGTCAACTTGGCAGCCAGCTCGGCGATAGCAGGGTGGTTGCTGTCAACATAGTTAGATGCTTGACTAGTTGCTGCTGCGAGCATTAAGGCCAATCCCAGGAAAAGTTGCTTCATTCTGGGTCTACGAGGCACATGCCTCAGAAGATCTCTCGTGAGGGTATTTGCGGGTGCTAAAGGGTGATCGAATCTTTGAGGTAACGACTGAATTGCCTGCCGACATCTTCTGCGGAGACCTTGCCGTCTGATGAAAACCACAAATTGGCGTGGTTTCCCGCGCCAAGAATCATGAGTCTCAGCAGGTGTTTGTCGACCCACGGTTGCAGCGGCAGGTCATCAATCAGTCCCTTGAACTTTTCTTCGAACCTGTCCCGCAGCGCGACCAGCTGGTCCCGATGCCCAGGTACGTCATCTGGCTGCACTTTAAAGATAACCCGGGTGTAAGAGCTCTCCTCGGTAACAGCTTTGACAAGTGCTGCAATACCGGCATCCAGCCGCTGCCATGGGTCTTCCAGTTGATTTATCGAAGCAGCAAACGCCTCCGTGATCTGCTCCACGCCCGACTCGTAGATCGCCAGCAGCAGATCATCCTTGGATGAGAAGTGGTAGTAGATCGATCCGGGCAGCATATCCACTGATCGGGCGATGTCCCGCATGCTGGTTGATTTGAAGCCCTGGGCGGCAAACAGTGCTGCCGCAGCATCCAGCAATGCATCATTTCGGCTGTTGGAACGCTGGGCAGTCATACGGATAGTTTATGGATGCTTGACATACCAAACAAGTGTTTGTTTAATTTGCCTCCAGTAACCAAACAACTGTTTGGTTAAGACAGTTTGGACAAGCGCGACTTACAAACACCGTAACGGTTACAGGAGCCCACATGAACGTTGCAGACCCGCAGCTTTACGAAGATTTCACTTTCCACCCAATGTTCCGTGAATTACGAGCGAACGACCCGGTGCACTACTGTGAGGAAAGTGAATTCGGACCCTACTGGGCGATCACCCGTTACGCAGATGTGCATGCGGTGGACATGAACCACAAGGTGTTTTCATCTGCAGCCGGCGGCATGTCGATATTTGATGCACCGGTCGACGATAACTCAAGCTTCATCATGATGGACCCGCCCCAGCACAAGGCGCATCGCACTTCGGTAACCCCGGTGTTTAGTACCAAAAACCTGAACGATATGCGCATCGAGGTGAAACAACGCGTCGAGCGCATTCTCGATAAGGTCCCGACCGAGACGCCGTTTGACTGGGTCGATGCGGTTGCCAACCAGTTGCCTGTACAGATGCTGGCTACCCTGTTTGGCATACCTGAAGCGGATACTCATCACATGCTGTACTGGACCAACGTGCAGGTTGCCCTGATTGGTGGGCAGCAACCGGATGCCAGCGAGCGTGACCAGCATCCTTCATTTACGGAGTACTTCCTTGCCCTCAGGCGGCAGCGGGAAGCAGAAGGTGTTGCGCGCCCGGATCTGGTTTCCCATCTCGTCATGAGTGGCGCCGAGGTAAGTGATCGTATGTTCCTGAATCATCTTCGACTGCTTATGGTGGGTGCCAACGACACGACCCGCACGAGTATTGCAGGGTCGCTCGAAGCGGTGATCAGGCAAGGCCTTTACGACACGCTGCGCGCTGACCGGAGTCTCCTGCCAACAGCGGTGACAGAGATGATTCGCCTTGTCACGCCGGTTGTTCACCAGCGACGCACGGCGCTTGAGGACTTTGAGTTAAACGGCAAGCAGATTCACGCTGGTGACAAGGTGGTCATGTTCTATGTCTCCGCAAACCGTGATGAAGCTGCTTTCGACAGGCCGGATGAGCTGGTGCTGGACCGCACGGAACCACGGCCACTGTCGTTTGGTTCAGGTGTTCATCACTGTATTGGTTTTCGCCTGGCACAGATGCAGATGGAGTATATGTGGGAAGGCATGCTGGATCGTTTTAGCGGGTTCGAATTGGCAGGGGACATTCAGCGCCTCCGATCGAACTTTGTGCAGGGCTACAATTCGATGCCGGTTATCGCGCACGCGTAACCGGCGTCATCTTGAATCGCTCAGGCGCCTGATCGGATCGTCATGTTTTTCAACTCAAGTGAAACAAAGGACTCAGGCGAGGCTCGCCAGCCTTTGATTTCGTTCGCATAACCCTCATCGGACAGGTCCCAGTAGCGAGGCGCTACCCGGTCGACAAGTGTCTGCCACTCGGCGACTTCAAAATCGCTAATAGTAACCTCGCCATCAAAGGCGACCCACGCTTCCGGTTCGCCCACCTGGTTGGTGATCAGAACCGATACGTTCGGATCCGCTTGCAGTCTTGCAACCTTGGGGCTGGTGCGACCCGCGAACATCCTGAAGCGTTTACCATCCCAGTCAAACCAGACAGGTACACCTGTAGGCGCCGGTCTCGGCCCGTTGTAGAGCAACATTGCAAGCCGTGGCGTTTCAAGAAACGCATTGATCTCATCTTGTGTCTTAAACTTCCTGGCCATGATTGGCCTCCTTTATTTCTCGAGTGGGAATTTCAGGTACACCATGTCGGGTACCACCCTTTTGATGTCACCGGTGCCTGGCGTGCCGTCCGGTGCCAGTGTTACGCCTGCGTGTGCGGCATCCCTTGGCACGGCGCGCAGGAATGCATCGAGTTGATCTGCCATCAGTTTATGATTCTCTGTTTCCACAACCGGTTTGCTTTGCCAGGTCTCGCCACGAATGGTCAGTTGCACACGCTGGCCATTGTTAAGGTTCTTCCACCACTTGAAGGAGCGGTTTGTAAAACAGTGGGCGGTGTTACTTTCCAGGCGATAACTGATAGGTGTGGCAAGTGGCTTGCCGGTTTTACGCCCTGTAAACGACAGTAGCAGCGTGTTAGCACTCATCAGGCCATGCAGCGGAGAGCGCAGCAGCGCCCTGACAGGTGGGTTGATGACGCGATAGAGCAGGTTGCTCACAGGTTCATGCCCATTCGGAATTCAGGCGGTACACCAAAAGCGGCGGGCTTGGGTGCACGCGTATCTGCGAGCAGCTCCAGGCCAACGGCACGATAAAACTCGACTGCTGGATTGTCAGAAAGTACATCCAGCTGGAACTTTTTGTATCCGGCATCGCGCGCCTTGGTGATCGCATGATCAATCAGGTGATAACCGAGGCGTTTGCCGCGGTATTCAGGTTTCACTGAAAGCGCATGAATGTAGTAGGTGTCCTCGTCTATCACCGGATTCAGCCAGCTGGCATGGTCGGCCCGCTCCAACAATCCGTAGAAATCCTCTTTGGCCACCTGGCCTGACTCAATCAGGTGTTGCCATACCGGTGCCAGTGCGTGCTGGCGCAATTTGTACTCGGTGCCTCGCATGCCGATTTCAATGCCCATGAGTGCGCCGTCTTCTACCGCAAGTGAAGTAGCGTCGGCGGCGAACAGCGAGCCATCAAGCGGCCATGAGCCCAGCACACAGAGATCAAACAGTTCACGAGTGCCAAACTGGTACTCATAACTGACGGGCCCTGTGCTCCAGACGAGTTCGGGGATTTCAGCCGCATAGGTTTCGCGGACTTCTTCGGTTGCGCTGATGATCTGCATATCTGTTGTATCACTCTCTCGGATTTCGCGATATTATTGGTCAATGACCAAAACTAGTCAATGACCAATTATTAGAATGAAAAGAGACACCAAGGCTGAGTTGGCGGGCCTCGCCCCAACAGTAAAGGGTAATACCACCTGTGATCGCATCGTGGATGGTGCAAGGAGAAAGCTGATCGACAACGGTGTAGATGGCTTCTCCCTTAGGGATCTCGCCACGTCACTGGATCTGAAGTTGAGTAACGTGCAGTACTACTTTAAATCCAGAGAGGCGCTGATTTTGTACGTGTTTGAGCGTGAGGCCGCAGCCGATGTTGCCGTTATTGAGGCGAAACGATTATCAGGTACTGACCGCGAGGCGTTTCGGTCAATTGTGAGGGAGCTGGTGATTCGCTGGCGAGGTGATACCGGTATCCTGATGTCGACGCTTGGAACACTGGCGATTCATAACGCAGAGTTTCGCAAGCTGCATCGTTCGATATACGCAGTGTTTTATTCTGCACTGGAAGCACCCGTGCGCGAACTCAATCCCAGGCTAAGTGATGAGGAGGTCAGGTTGCGTGTGCGCCTGGTGACAGCATTGATCGACGGCTCACCGATGCAGGTCAGGGTAGGCGACCTGAAGGTCTTTCTGGCCCGCGTGCAGGATCAGGCGGAAAGAATTGCTTTAGGTTGAGACCCGTTATATTTCCTGGACAAGTTTGACGTCTTTGCGCACCGAGTAACCGAGGGCGCGGTAGGTTGTGTAACCAATCGCCTTGCGCAGTTCCGGGGACAGTTCTGCAGCCCGCTCCGGCGGAACATCCAGGTAGATGTTTTCTTCCTGTCTTACCCAACCGAGAGAGTAGGTCAGGATGACGCCGTAACGCCAATCGTTAGACACGTTCTCGCCAGCCCCGTGCAAGGTGCCACCTAGCCAGAATAGAACCGAACCAGCTGGCATCTCAGCGGAGAGCACCTCATCATCTTTAGCCTTCCTGCCTGCCTCCCACTTGTGGCTGCCAGGCACGACCAGCGTCGCCCCATTGTCAGCTCGAAAGTCCGTAATGGCCCACATGGACGCCACGATAATGTTGGGTTTTGGGTCGGGAAAGAACGAGAAAGAATCATGTTCGCGGTGCAGCACCTGCTTGCGTGCGCCTGGTCCTACCTCAAGCGCGGCGGATACATGTAATTGGTGACCGTACTCCCCATTGGGCAGAAGGAAGCGGTCACACAGATCCTGGGCATGGCTGTCCAACACCAGTTCACCAACAAGTTCTGAATGAGCAACCAGGGCGCTCATACGTCTTGTACGCGCCGGATAGAACTCCTTGGGGTCGTCCTCATCCAATACACGCGTTTGGGCCATAAGCGGTGCGAGCTCGGCTCGAACCTGCTCGCGACGTTCAGCACTGAGAAGATCGGTTACTACGACGCAACCGGCTTCATCCAGTGCACCTGCAATTTCTGCGGGGTCCGTGCCCGCCGGCATGCTTGGAATCATTTTGCTGACCCTGCTGTTTGGCTATCTGCCTACCATATCAAATCAGGGTGGCCGGATTGCAATTTCAGTTTCAATACGATTAGCTAAAGTTAGTCTTCGCAGGATTCCCCATGACCATACCGAGTGAGTTCAGTCCCGAAAACGTCGCAGCAAATGCCGCACCGGAAATGCACATGTATCGAGAGGCAGTGCATTCCCAGGAGCCAATGAAATCCATGCTGGAAAATAATCCCGAGATCTATTTTGTACCTCCACAGCGCGGTAGCGAATGGGGAAACTGGGAATTCAGGCAGGGCGCCTACTACGACACAACAACAGGTGCCAAACACGCTTACTGGAAAGATCAGCCCCTGCCCGAGGCAACTCGCGATATCAATCAATTGCGCGAGGATATGCTGACCTGGGGCTACTGTAAGATTGCTGACGCCCTTTCACCAGCTCAGGTCGCAACCATGCGCGAACGCGTACTCGCCCAGGCAGAGGGGGAGCGGCTGGCTGGTATCGCCCAGAAGACGCCGAGCGGGCAGAACATAAACTGCTGTATTAACAAGGGCCGGTGTTTTGAACTGTTTATCGAACAACATCCCGATATTGCGCAAGGTGGCCCGCTGGTAGAGCAGTTGGTCACCGAGGCGCTGGGATCCGGCTGGATTTGCACTTCGCTCATTGCGGCCATTTCCCTGAAAGGTGGCGTGCCCCAGGCGCTACACCAGGACCAGGGGTTATATCCGGAATCGCGCAGTCCAATGAGTATCAACATTCTGACGGCGATCACAGATATTGATGAAACCAATGGCGGCACGCTGCTCATTCCCGGCAGTCACGTCACGATGTCTGAAGCGGTGCGGCAGGGTAAACCCGTTGGGAAGCTACCTCCCGCCATTAATCTCGATGCAAAGGCCGGCACCATGGTGATCACAGATGGCAGGTTACTGCACGGTACCGGCATCAATCACACCGACACACCGCGCATCGTCATGCTAAATGGTATGCAGAAGCCCTGGATGCGCCAGCAGGAAAACTGGATGTTGTCTGTGCGACCAGAAGTACTGGCGCGTGCGAGCGAAAAACTGCTTCACCGCATGGGATACCAGGCCACCACTGGCACGCAGACCAATGAAGGCCATGGGTTTGGTGCGAAAGGTGTTCCCGGTGAGGCAGCCGGTGCAACCGTGGATTTTCGGCTTGCTGCTGATCATGGAGAGTACCGGCGGGTTGGTGAACTCGGGCCCGATTCGCCCGCCGAAGTACTGAACGCGCCCTACACACTGAGGGATGTGGTTGGTAAGGCAAGGCAGGGCGGGCGCAGTGCCCCTGTCGGAATAACCGGTATGAAAATCAATTCCGGTGAGAACTGATCGCTGATACAGCGCACGATTAGATCAAATTATACGCCGCCGGTCTGGCTGCGATCTTTTGGCTTTACTTCATATCCGGCTTCTTCCGGCTCATCGTCCAGCATCTCCGGTGGGAAACCAGGAGCGAGTACCTCAACGCCAGCCGCTTCCTCCAGGCGCTTGATGATGTTTGGGGATAGCTCCCGCGTACCGTAACGCGCCATACCGTCATTAAAGATATCTACCATCAGCGGTGCCATTTCCAGCTCAAGCCCACCGCGTTTGGCTACGTCGGCAAAAATGCCAATGTCCTTGCAGACGAGATCCATGGTGAAATTGATGTCACGAGAGCCGTTCAGGATGACCTGGCTTTCAGTCTCATGCACAAATGAGTTGCCGGATGAGATCCGGATCGCTTCAAAGGTGGTGTTGAGGTCCATGCCTGCAACCTTTGAAGTAACCAGTGCTTCCGACAGCGAGATCAGGTTCGCGGTTGCCAGGTAGTTTGTGACCACCTTGAGGATTGAGGCTGATCCCAGGTCACCGGTGTGCAGGATCCTGCGTCCCATAATAGTCAGTAGCGGCAGCATGCGCTCAAAGGTACTGCGTTCACAGCCGGCAAAAATTGCAATGTTCCCCGTTGCCGCTCGGTGGCAGCCGCCCGAAACAGGGCAGTCGACAGGTTCAGCGCCGGTTGCCCTTACCAGTGTGCCGAGGCGTTTTACTTCAGCTTCATCGGTGGTGCTCATCTCGGCCCAGATTTTCCCCTCGCTGAATCCCGCGAGGGCGCCGTCTTCGGCTTCAAGGACTGCAGCGCTGATGGCAGGGCTTGGCAGGCAGGTAATCAGTATGTCGACTGCCTCAGCCATCGCTGTGGGGCTCTCGCCCCATTTGGCGCCGGCATCCAGAAACGGTTTTGCTACCTCGTCATCAAGATCACGAACCGTGAGATCAATGCCGTTTCGCAGCAGGCTGCCTGCGAGTTTTCCACCTACGTTGCCCAGGCCGATGAAACCTACCTTTGTCATGTGTTATCCCAATGCTTGTGTCCGCGGCATGGAATCAACAAGGGCGTTTTCGTACAAGCTCTATTTGCGACATGTTCAGTAGAAGAAAGGAAACTATGTTGCGTTTAGGTAACTCCTGGCGTCTGACGATACCGCAAGCGAAAGGGCAGCGGCTGCAAGGATCAGGGCAGCAATTGACCAGATCAGGCTGATATCGTGACCCACCGCATCGATCGCAATACCAACAACTGCAGCAGTAACGGGGATGATAAAGGCAACGACCGTGGTAGACGCTGAAATCACCCGACCTCTCAGCTCAGTCGGGGTGCGCAGCTGTATGGCTGACTGGATGGGAATGTTAAAGCTCACCATACCGGCGCCATACAAGCCAAACAGCAAAAGCAGCAGGGTTTGTGATTCAACGTTAACAATGGCGACAAGGCTCGCCGCGCATGCCAGCAAGCTGAGCGACGAAAACACAGAACGCAGTCTCGAAGGAATCGATTTGCTGCCGAGCAATGTTGCAGCTGCGAGGCTACCAATTCCCTGGCTCGCCGCAATAAGGCCCAGCAGCTCAGGGCCTGCCTCCCTGTGATCACGAACAAGCATCGGCAGGGTGATGGTGAGTGGTGCGCTGACGACGTTCATTAGGGCAATGGTGACCAGTATTCGGCGCAAACCCGCATCGCGGAACATGAAAACCAGCCCTGACTTGATGTCGATCAGTAGATTTTTGCCAGGCTTGCGCTCGGCTCTCGGTATATCAGCAAATGACAATGCCAGTGCGGATAACAGAAAGCTGATGCCGTTGGCGAGGAAAAGAAGCGGTGCACCCAGCAGTACATAAAGAAAGCCGCCAGCTGCAGCACCCACCGTGCCCGCAAATGAGCTTGCCCCCTGCATCCATCCGTTAGCACGCTGCAGGTTTTTGCGTCCGGTGATTTCAGGCAGTACGGCACGCAGGGCGGGGCCGAAAAAAGATGAAGCCACGCCAGCAATAACGGAGTAGGCGAACAGCATGGCGACGGCGATGGTCACGTCAATGTTCGTCATAAAGGTTGTTGCTGCAAAAACCACGCAGAGCAATCCGCGAACAAGGTCACTGACGACAATGAGCGGTTTACGTGGAAGCCGATCAACCAGCGCACCGGTGAAAATACTGAGTACCGCTACCGGTAAGAGGGAACTCATCAGCACCAAACCCATCGTGGTTGCTGAACCGGTGGTTTCGAGCAGCCAGTACATGAGTGCTACATTGAAGAGCTGGGTGCCGATGGCACTGACAAAGTGACCCTGCCAGACCAAAAGGAAGTTCTTCTTGAGGAGTGTATTCATGACCACCTTCAACGACGTGCAAGGTGGCTATTTTGTGCGAGTTGCGCCGCTGCCGGCAGTCTGTTACTTATGTGTTTTCCTTGTTCGAGCTGGCCGTTTCAGCCTGGCCTGCGCCCCATATCCACTCCCTGAATTTCGGATGCGCCAGAGGAAGCACAAAAACAATAAGCAGCCCTGCGGCTATCACCATCGATTGCGTCAACGTTAATTCCAGAACGGCTGTCCCAAGAAACACAAATGGTAATGCGCGTATTGGTGCAGCAAGTGCCACGGCAAGCGTAAACTGGCGCACGTTCAACCCCACCAGGCCCGCAGCAAGATGTGATGGCGTGAGTAATCCAAGTGGGTGAGCGGTGATCGCGAAGATTGCAATGGCTCCCAGGCGCTTGATTCGCTCCAGCATCAACCGGTACTGATCGCCAAATCTGTTTTCAACCCAGTCTGCCCCGAGCAGGCGTGCCAGGTAGAACAGAACAAGCGAAGACACCACGAGGCCGATGCTCCCCCACAACATGCCACCGGCAGCGCCGAAAGCCAGCCCACCGATGATAAGTATCAAGTGAGAAGACAGGCCGATGAAAAGGCGAATGACAACGAGGCAAACAAATACAGCCGGACCCCACCAGCCGAGACCCTGAATCCAGCCCCGGAAGGCTTCAAGACCTTCGACGGTAAAAGAAATACCAAGCTGGACCTGGGCTGCAGAGCCTAGAGAAAAAGCGCCTGCGAGTAACAGCAAAACAAAGGCGCGGCGCAACCAGCGTTGCGAGATCATTGCCTATACCGCATCCGTGGGATCACTGCTTTGCCAGTCTTTTAATGCCTGCCATGATGTAGGCAACCGCCCGTTCTATCGTCTCTTCCCGATTAAGCCCCATACCTGCGGCCAGTCCAGCGGCTGCAATCGAAGCGCCGGAGGACATACTCACTACAAGTTGTGCGTCGTTGTTATCCAGTTTGTATTGTGTTGCAGCGGCTTTGACCAGGAACCGCGCATTCTGGCGGCTGAGTTTTTTCTGCTCGTTGGCAATAACCTCGGCTATTTCGGGTTGAGACAGCAGCAGGGGAAGGATATTGCCAGGTGCATGGTGATCAAAATTGCTGGCAACAGAAATGCGGACGATATCCTCGAAGTTTTTTGCATCCTGGGCAGAGACACTGAACTCATCCACAAATCGCTGGTACTCCCTTTTCAGCAAGGCCTGCAGAAGATCGGCGCGGTTGGGGAAATAGTTATAGACAAGCGGTGCGGAGACGCCCGCGTGACGGGCGAGGCCCTCCATGGTGAATGCCTGCAGGCCGCTACCAGTAACCATCGATCTGGCGTGATCCAACAGCTGATCTTTTCGCGCTGCCGGAGACAGGCGTGTTCTTGTGCGTACTTCAGACATGACGCAATTCTATCCTTATTGTTGACAGTCTTAAATAAGAAGTTTACTTGAGAGGTTCTCTAATAAAGATCGCCGAGAACGCCGCCATGACCTACGCTGAACACCGACGCATCATCGATGTGGATTCACACCTGATTGAGCTTGATGATTTTCTTCACAATGCAGCCCGCCCCGAACATGCGGACCTGGTGCCTTCCATGCACGACCAGAAAGGTCTGCCGGTCATGCAGGCTGGCCTCGACCGTGGTCGTGAGCTGTTTGAAAAGCGCCAGAACGATCCGGCAACCATGGCCAAGTTCGAAGCATCACTGATGGACAACACAAAGAGCGGCTGGAATCGTCTCGGTGCGTTTGATCCTGCGGAAAGGTCCCATACCCTCGACCTGCTTGGTTTTGAAATGCAGTGGGTGCTGCCAACGTTCTCGTTTCACCAGACCGTGCATGCAGCTACAGATGAAGCACTTGCCGCGACGTCGATGACACTCAACAAAGCGATGGCCGACTTCTGTGCGCACGATGCGCGCCTGAAAGGTGTTGGATACCTGCCGCTCAATCTTGGCCCTGATACCGCAAAGAAAATCATGGATCAGGGTTTCGCTGATGGATGTTATACGTTCATG
Organism: Pseudomonadales bacterium; assembly: GCA_963921285.3. GTDB lineage: Bacteria > Pseudomonadota > Gammaproteobacteria > Pseudomonadales > Azotimanducaceae > UBA9659. The sequence continues at coordinate 108,304 of CAWUFD020000015.1, read as the reverse complement.
GTGCCGACCAATGAACCCAATGCGGACAACCCGTCTTACACTCATCCGGACTTTGATCCGATATGGGCGGCATTTGCAGAGCGTCGTACACCCGTTGGTATCCACGTTGCAGCAAACGGTGACTACAACGCCGTCTCTCCAAGCTTCAAAAACAACGGCAAGTCAGAAATTGAACTTGGTGGTGACGCCCCAGCCGGTGAACTCGGCCTGCTCAACATTGGAACCAGTGCGCAACTGTTTATGTCAGCATTGATTTTCGACGGTGTGTTTACTCGCCATCCGGAGCTCCGACTGATCAGTATGGAGCATGCCGCAACCTGGCTGCCCTCCTGGCTACATCAGCTCGACTTCACAGCACATCTGTTTAAGCGCAGGCGTGAGTTTGTGGAAGCGCCATCAGAGACGGCGAGGCGTCACATCAAGATTTCACCATTTGCAGATGAACCGGTTGGCTGGATTATCGACAATGTAGGCCCGGACATGCTGGTGTTTGCATCTGACTACCCACACCCGGAAGGTACGGGTAACCCCATTGCCAAGTTTGAGCGCAACATGCCGAACTGTGACCAGGTGACCATGGACAAGTTCTATCACGGGAACATGCTGGACCTGATGGGTATGGCCTGATCAGGTAGACAGAATAGGATCCACTGCGAGCAGCAGTCTTGCGCCGGGTTGATGTGGAGAGCGGTGAACAACACCGCAGTACTGGTCCTGCCAGCGCCCGCCCTTGAGCATTGACCAGTGACCGGTGGCGAGCTGGCGGATTTCACCGCCGTTGCGCAATGGTACGTCATCAGAGGTTCGGTCAGCGAACACCACCGGGTCCACATCCTTGTGGGCAATCCACTCGGTACCTGGCCCGGTGACTGTTGTCAGCATGCGGCACGGAACATGATCTGCGTGAAAACGGATACACATTGGCGCGGTTAATGTTTCCAGCCTCATGCGGACACGCTGGCAATCGAAGAGACGATGCAGCGTTTCCGCGGTTGCGCTGAGCTCTTCCGTCAGTGCGCCTGAGTATTCGTCTTTAATAGCGGCTGCCAGTTCGCGTCGAGTTGCTTCGACATCATCTGCGTCCTGTTCCCATTGCAACTCCATCAATCGTCGTTCAGCGAGCAACTGCTCTGCGACTGATACGAGTTGTTCTGATTTGTTGGTGGAGATGGTGACGAGCTCCACATCATCTTCGTGGATTGCGGCAAGATCGTCGATGTTGTTACTGGTGAGGTGGCGCATTGTTCCGATGTGGTCTCTTTATGAATATCTTTGATGAAGCGTGTTTCTGCGCGATGAGCGCATTGAAACATCGTTGTTACAAATCCCAGGGCGGGAATGGGTCTGGCAGACTTGTCCAGTAGGTTTTGCCCTTGAGTAGTTCTTCTTCACTTAAAAGGCATGCGTCGAGGGCAGCCGTCATGCCCGCCTGATCCAGCCCCTGACCGATGAAAACCAGTTCCTGGCGCATGTCACCAAAAGGTTCTACCCATAGCGCTTCAATGTTCGCGAGGGATTCCTCATCCGTCGGCCACCTGTCTTTTGGTACGGCCATCCAGAACAGACCGGCAAAACCGTAGTGGGCGATACCGCCGGCCTGACTCCACTGGCCAGCGTAGGTCGGACGGCTCGCAAGCCAGAAGTAACCCTTGGATCTTATGAGCTTGCCGTACTGTTCTGTCCCGTGCAGGAACTGATAGAACTTCTCCGGGTTAAATGGTCGTCGTGCGGTGTAGTAAAAACTACTGATGCCATATTCTTCTGTTTCCGGGATGTGTTCACCGCGCATTTCCTTCAACCAGCCCGGCGCGTCCTGTGCTCGCTCGAAGCTGAAGCGTCCTGTGCTGAGCACTTCATCGACGTCCACTTTACCCATGGCGATGGGGACGATTTTTGCTTCGGTATTCAGTGTCTTCAGGATAGCGGTCAGGCGTTCTATATCATTTTCACTCGCAAGATCGGTTTTACTGACGAGAATGACGTCGGCAAACTCAACCTGTTCAATCAGGAGGTCCGCAACGCTTCTTTCGTCATCCTCGCCCAGTGATTCTCCGGTTTCCTGAAGGTACTTGGCCTCGTCATAGTCTTTCAGGAAATTGACCGCGTCGACGACTGTCACCATCGTGTCCAGGCTTGCGACGTCAGAAAGAGATACCCCGTTCTCATCTTCGAATGTGAAGGTTTCTGCGACCGGCAGGGGTTCTGAGATACCTGTTGATTCAATGACCAGGTAATCAAAGCGACCCGCTTGTGCGAGGTTGGTCACCTCTTCGAGAAGATCTTCGCGCAGCGTACAGCAGATGCAGCCGTTACTCATTTCGACCAGCTTTTCCTCGCTGCGATTCAGCGATACTTCGTTTTGCACGATCGCCGCATCGATGTTGATTTCACTCATATCGTTGACGATGACGGCAACTTTTTTGCCTTCTCGATTGTTGAGGATGTGGCTCAGCACAGTCGTTTTGCCTGCGCCGAGAAAACCGGATAGCACAGTAACGGGGAGCTTGTTCATAGCGTGGGAGTGTCTCTTTTCTTAAGGGAAGTTTCGTGTGACCGTTCAGTCAGGGGCGTAGCCAACCCAACCGGCCCATGTAAAGCCGGTGTAGAACAGGGAGACTCGTTCAAGACCAGCCTCGGTCATCATGTTCATGTCCTGTTCGGGTTCGTAAATTGTCGTCATTGCCTCTACTGCCTGACGTGCATTTTGTGCCATATCAGGATCGACACCTGAGGCAACAGCAAAGGCTTCATAACGCGACATCCAAAGCGCCCGGGCTGATTCATCCTGTGGAAAGCTGCTGTGCACGGCGATGAAAGGAGCGCCGGGTTTAAGCCTTTCGGCAATTTTGCGGATTGTCGCAACCCGTTCCTCAGTTGGAAGGAAATGGAGTGTGAGCAAACTCGTTGCCGCATCGAACGGTCCGGATGGGGCTGTATCGATGAAACCGTGGTGCAGGAAAACCCGGTCCATGTGTTCGGATAATCGCGCACTTGCCTCGTCAAGCATTGGCTTGGCCGGATCAACACCGACCAATATCCAGGTTGGGTTGTGGTTGGCAAATGCCTCCAGCTCCAACCCGCCGCCACAACCGTGCACCAGCACGGATGCGTTGTCAGTTACACATTCGCTCAGCAGCACATTGGTCATGCGATGCACGTCGGTAAATCCTGGCGTAAATCGTGGCGGCCCTTCGGCGTAGTGTTTGGCTCGCTCAGTATCCTCGAAGGCTGCAACGAACGGGTTCTGCTGCTGAGATGGTGTTGCCACTCTTAAGTAGCCTCAACCTTGCTTGCAAGACCGATGAGTTCCGCTGGGGTCAGTTCCGGTGCATCGGCAACTGCGTTAAAGAACGTGATCTCGCGTTCACTGACGCGATCATCTGCTTCGATCACATCGGCCAATGCTTCCGCGATGCTCAAACGATCCTGCCACCTGAGCTTTCTTGCGGTTGATCGAATGTACTTTTCGAGAGGTGCAGATTCGAAGATAGCCGACTGCGCTGCAACGCGGATATCCGCGTCGGGAAAGTCTTCCCCGGTTCGGGTTTTCAGCACGGTGCGAACCTTCTCAACCTCGACCTGGTTGATGTTGCTGTCCGCAGACGTGGCTCGTGCGAGCGTCATCAACGCAACCTCTTTAAAAAGTTGTGCCTGCTCCTCCGGTGTAGGATCGGTGCCACCGAAGATTTTCAGTACACCTTTTAAGTTTGATATTGACATGTTTTTTCCTCGGGTTAATCAGCAAACACAGGATCGAAAGTAAGCAGCAATCGATTTCCGTCCTGATGCGGAGATCGGTGAACTACACCATTAAATTCTTCTTGCCAGGCGCCACCTTTTAACAGTGACCATTGTCCGCTCTTAAGTTGACGCAGACTGCCGCCGGTCTTGATGGGTAGGTCTTCCGTGTCCCTTGCGCCAAATAGTTGCGGATCAACATCATTGGCAGCGATCCACTCTGTACCTGGACCATTGATGGTGGCGAGCAGGCGACAGGGAACCTGGTCGACATGGAACCTTGGGCACATGGGACGGTGCAGTTTCGCCAGGCGAACACCGATCCGTTCGCAGCCGAGGAGTTCATGTAATACCTCACCGGCAAATAATATTTCTTCGTTAAGCGCGCTACGAAGGTCGGGTCCCATCGACCTCTCCCCCTCATGGATGGGCGCTTTCGCGCCAACGGCGGACTGGTTCCAGCGCATCTCCACGTGTGCACGTGAGGTGATCAGGTCCTCAGCAAGAGACTCAAGTTTCGACATTTCCGGACGCGTTACGCTGATCATCTCCACGTCCTGATCGTAGACGGCGGTGAAGTCCGCAATCTGGTCGGTGATTACATGTTGCATCTGGGCTTAACTCTGGCTGTCAATGATATATCGTAACATCAATGAAGCCGGGCCTGACAGATTTTGTTCCGTCCGACTTGACGTTGAGCGAATAGAAAGCAGCCGTTAGTCGCGGCGCGGGTAGATCAAGTAACATCTTCACAGTAGTCCAGAAGAATTGCCGGATGACCCAAACGCTCCCCTCGCTGCAGATACCGACAATACCTGCGTTGTTTGTTCAAGAGCTTATCAATGCTGCCCGCGGGCCGCTGGATGAAGAAGTTCACAGGTTGCGGCAAATGTTTGAGAACAGAAACAAGCTCAGCGTCGCTGAGTATGTTGAACTGGTCGGAGCGATACACAAGTCCTGTCGCTGCGAGATGATGGGTATGCTGCCTGGTGCTGTGCCGCTGGGTAGTTTTGAAGTCCTCTGCGGTATGCTCGTCAACAGTCCTGATGTTGAATCAGCTTTGCAGCATTATGGGCAGTTCTATGCACTCTTTACGGGCGAGAATCAGCCACTCATATCGCTTGAGAAGTCTGAGTGTCATTTCTCGATCACGGTCAACCCGGCGCTTGCCGTCAGTCGTGGCAGCTACTTTTCCTACTCGACGTTATTGGGTGTGGTGAAGCTGTTGAGCTGGTTGGCGGGTCAGCGACTCTCGCCAGACCAGTTGGAGCTGGGATTCCCGTCGATAGGGATGGATAGTGAGTTTACCTACCTGTTTGGCACTGCGCCTGTGTATGGCGAAGTGTCGCGAGCGGATTTTGCAACCGAGGTTTCCCGATATCCGGTGTCTCCTGTCATCCCTGTAGAGGAATATGCCAGACAACGTACACCATATATGTTGCTGTGGGGCATGGATGATAGTTTTGCGAGGCAGGTATACGTGCTTGTAGCAGAACAGCTGGAGAAGGGGCGCTTATCGGTTGAAGTCGTTGCTGACAGATTGCACATGTCCAGGCAAACGCTTGCCCGGCATCTGCAGTCCGCCAATACCAGCTACGCTGACATACTGGAGAGGGCACGAAAGGACAAGGCGCTGGCGTTGCTTGGTAAATCAAATATGCCTATGGCTCAGATTGCTGACAGCCTTGGCTACAGCGATACGAGGTCTTTCAACAGGGCCTTTAAACGATGGACGGGAAAGTCACCTGGTTCTTACCGCAGGTGAGTCAATCGGTGAATCATCCGCGACACCCTGTCCTCGACCCGATTAAACTGGCGGCCTAAATTGCGTTCTATCGTTTCTAGGGAGCCACCACATGAACGCGAACACAAATCGCTTTGAGGAATACCTGGGTACCGATCTGGCCAGCAAATACGGCAAGACGGTTTCAGATGCTGCAAATCGGTACACGGAAGAGGAACTTGTGCCCTACCTGGACGCACTTGATCGAAATGGCTACGTTGTGCTGGAACGACTGATTGACGCTGATGCCATCAGCGCGATTCGAACTGCTGTTGAACCCATGCTTGATTTAGCAGGACGAAACGATTTTGAAGGTTTGAAAACCCAGCGGCTCTACTCCGTCATCTCGAAAACCCTGTCCTGCAACTGCCTGGTCGAGCACCCACTGGTGCTTGCCTTGCTGGATCGGATCCTCACGCCGGGCTACCTGTTGTCACAACTCCAGGTCATTAACATCCAGCCGGGCGAATCGCAGCAGAGTCTGCATTATGACGATGCGTTTTATCCGTTCGCCCGACCGAGGCGCCCGCTTGGTGCTGCCACCGTTTGGGCGCTCACGGATTTTACCGCGGATAACGGCAGCACTGCTGTGATTCCAGGTTCACACCAATGGGCAGATGAGCAGCCAGCGGATGAAAACGATCCGAGGCAGATTGCCTGCGAGATGCCAGCTGGTTCTGCAGTCCTATTCCTCGGTACTCTCTGGCATGGCGGTGGTGAAAATGAGAGTGCGTCATCCAGGCTCGCTGTGACCGCACAATACTGTGAACCTTATCTTCGACAGCAAGAGAACTTCAGTCTCTCTGTGCCATCGGCAAGGGTCGCTGCTTGCTCTGACGACATGAAACGGATGCTTGGCTATTCCATCCATGGCTCATTCATGGGGATGGTAGACGGCAAACATCCCAAGCGGCTACTCGAAGGTATGGAGGCGTCGTGATGGAAAGCACAACTTGGAAGACCTATGCCTCCGGTAAGGTGGTCACATCCCTGACAGGTACGCAAAAGCGTGTAGCGGTTGTCACTATCTGCCGCCCAGAGGCCAGAAACGCTTGTGATGTGGAAACAGTGCAGGGCCTGTACGATGCATTTCAGGATATTGACCAGGAAGACTCGATCCTGGTTGGTGTACTGACCGGGCAAGGAGAGTGCTTCTGTGCGGGCGCTGATCTGAAAGAGCTGTCAACGGGCGCATCGATCGGGTTCAGTTGGGCCTGGGAAAACAAAGGTGCTACTCGAAAGCGCATTTCAAAACCGTTTATTGCTGCCATTGAAGGTCATGCCGTCGCTGCAGGACTGGCGCTGGCTGTCTGGTGCGATATGCGTGTTGCAAGTGAGTCAGCCATCTTCGGCGTTTTCTGCCGACGCTTTGGTGGCCCCATGCCTAACGGTGCGACGGTGCGCCTGCCGAGGATTATTGGTGAAAGCAGGGCCCTGGATATGCTGATGACAGGGCGGCCGGTCGACATTGATGAAGCACTTATCTGGGGCCTGGCTGATCGACGAGCAAAGAAAGGCGAGGCGCTTAAGGACGCCGTTGTGCTTGCTGACACGCTTGCGGGGTTTCCACAATCTGCAATGTTGTGTGACCGTGAATCTGCTATTTCCCAGTGGGACTTTCCCGAAGCGGAAGCCGTCAAGCGCGAAGTTGCGGGCGCTGCTGATGCATTCAGGGATGCTTTCCAGTCAGGTGCTGGAGATTTTGTCGCTGGATCAGGGCGACACGGCGAGTTTTAGACGATTGCGCTTTGTGTGCCGCCTGTGTGGGGTCTATCTGTGATCAACCCATGTGCCATGGAAACCGTTCGGTACGCGCGTGTCCATATGCACTGTGGCGATTGGACCATCCTCGACCGCAGCGGCATCCAGTACTGCGATATCGCTGGTATTGGTTTCGGCTCGGTACACAAACGCAACAAGCCAACCGTCGTTTTCTCCAGCATCGTCTGAACGCGGTACAAAAGCGGGCTCAGAAACACAGTCACCCTGTTGCATTGACCAGACCTTTGAGGCGCCCGTATCGAGGTCGTAGTGAACGATGGAATCATAAGTTGTACGTGCGGCGGTGCCGTATACAGATGTTGCCGCGTAGCCATGTCGATAGGTGCGACCGACAACGGCGTCTGCAACTCGCGGGAACTCTGTCGGTCGATCATCGAGTTGCTCGCTCGTCCAGGTATCGCTGCTCGACGCCGATGGAATCGTCCACCGTTCGAGCACAGCTTCCGCGTCTTCACGGCGTGGCTTACTGCCGTCAGCACCCGGGAAGCCTGGTGCGGCAGGGTAGTTATGCATGTCCATCACAATCTCATCGCCGCGCTCAAAGGCGTTCATTGGATGAAACACGTAGCTCGGATTCCCTGAAACCCAACGGATCTGATCTGCACTCTCGCCACGCCGGAGCACACCGATATAACTCGGTAGCGATGGATCCCAGGCGATAGCAGCACCACCTTTCATTGCACGTTCAATATCGATTGTGGCTGGAAAGATAGGGAACAGCACATGGTTTTCCGTGATAACAAAATCATGGACCATGGCGGGGTAGGGGCTGTCAAAGTGCTCCACGGTAGTGAGATTGCCCGCTTTGTCGGCGACGTAGTAACCCATTGCCGGTGATCCCATCCCACCGAGGCTGTAACAGAAGAAGTGCATCTCACCGGTGGCAGGGTCAAACTTTGGGTGTGCTGTCATCGGACCGGGCAGCTTGCCATCAAATGTATGCAAGCCGATTGATGAGAGATCCGAACCCAGTTCAAATGGCGGGTTACCTTCCTCGAGAGCAAGCAACCGGCCGGCGTGTTGGACGATATGTGTGTTTGCGACGTTATAGCGCACTCCCTGAGAGCGCTTGTCCGCCGTCATCGGATTACCGAGCGTGCCGAATAACGCCTCGCCGGCGTCAGCATCCGCTTTCCACTTGTCTGTTCGCACCCATCGGTTACGGTAGGACACCTTGCCATCCTCGAACGTGGCGGCGTGTACCATGCCATCACCACTGAAGTAGTGGTAGCGGTCACGCGGTGGGAAAAGCGGGTTTGGCCCGTTTCGGTATAACGTACCTTGGAGTTCAACTGGCAACTCACCTTCGACGACCAGATTTGGTGCATCACACTCGGATCTGATTGGGGCGTAGTTGCCCGTCAGGAAGGGATCATTCGGAAAAGGCTGTGTCATCAATCGGACCTGGTGAGTTTGTGGAGCGACGATTGTATAGACGAGCGACTTTCATCTCCACGAGATCTTCGGCTGGTGATATTATTCCCGCCCCGTCATCAAGGCCACGAGCAAAATTGAAGAAGTACCTGCCGATACTCCTGATCCTCACGCCCAACGCATGGGCGCACGAACAGCATGGCGGCGAAGAGATGCTGGAAGAAATTGTGGTCTACGGTCGCAGCATCCAGCAGATCGGGTCTGCAGGCAGTGCATCAGCAGGGATTGTCGGACTTGATGACATCCAGTTACCGCCGCTGCTGCGAGTGGGTGAACTGGTTGAGTCTGTGCCCGGCATGGTAGCCACGCAGCACTCGGGCACAGGTAAGGCAAACCAGTACTTCCTGCGCGGATTTAACCTTGACCATGGCACCGACTTCTCGGCGGCGATGGATGGTGTGCCACTCAACATGCGCACCCACGGGCACGGGCAGGGTTATCTCGATCTCAATCCACTGATCCCGGAGCTGGTGAAAACCACCCGTTACCAGAAGGGACCATACGCGCCAGAGAAAGGGGATTTTTCCTCAGCAGGCAGCGTCGACTTTGAGTACTACACCACGCTCTCCGAATCTTTAATCGAGCTCAGCGTGGGTGAGGATGGCTATGGGCGTGCGCTCGTCGCTGGCAGCGCAGGTGACTTTGTCGGCGCTATCGATGTGACCAGGTACGAAGGACCATGGGAGATTGATGAGGACCTCGAACAGTACAAGGCACATCTTTCCTGGGCCCCTGTGATTAATGGATGGCAGACACGGTTTGCGCTGGATTATTACGACAGCGAATGGGATGCCACTGACCAGATTCCTCAGCGTGCCGTTACGTCCGGGATGATTGATGAGCTTGGCTTCATTGACCCTGACCTTGGTGGCGCTTCGACACGATTCGCTGCAAGAGCCAACCTCGAAAAAGGTAACACCTACGCGCAGGCGTACGTTGTGGATTCGGACTTCACGCTGTTCAGCGATTTCACCTATCTCTTGAATGATCCTGTTAACGGTGACGAGTTTGAACAGGAAGACGAGCGACGTATCTACGGCATTAATGCAGGCAGTTCGAGTGACTTGAACAATACGACGTCGATCGGCTGGGGCGCAGAGATCCGTCACGACGATATCCGTCAGCTGGGTTTGTACAGCTCGGCTGCCAGGGTAAGACAGGGTACGATCAGAAGCGATGAAGTTGACCAGACATCCTATGGCTTGTTTGCTCGTTTTGATAAACAGGCGACCGACCGATTGAGGGTGATGCTGGGTTTACGAGCGGATCACTACACATTTGATGTCGACGCCAATACCCCGGTTAACAGCGGTTCCGACGATGATACGCAGTTCAGTCCCAAGCTGACGCTGGCCTATCTCCTGAACGACAACCTTGAGGCTTACGCAAATTTTGGTCGTGGCATGCATTCCAATGACGTGCGCGGGGTCAGCATTACGATTGATCCGGTGACGGGTGACCCGGCTGACCAGGTGCCGCTGCTGGTACCGACCGAAGGCGGTGAGTTTGGTTTGCGCTATGAGAGGGGCAGGGCGTTTAACGCGTCCATGGCGCTGTTTGTGCTGGATGTTGATTCCGAGCTGGTCTTTGTTGGTGATGGCGGCGCTACCGAACCCAATGATGGCAGCCATCGGCGGGGTATCGAGCTCAACGCGTTTTACCAGCCGACTGAGTGGTTGTCGCTCAACGCCTCTTACACATACACCGATGCACGCTTCGAAGATGTCGGCAGCCAGGTTGATCACATTCCTGGTGCCATTGCCGAAACGCTATCGGCTGGTGCCAACATGAACTGGTCATCCGGTTTTGGCGCAAGCATCCGACTGCGCTATCTGGGAGAAGCACCGCTCATTGAGGACAATAGTGTCAAAAGTGACAGCTCCATTCTCATCAATGCGGCACTTCAATACGAGCGAGGCCCGCTGGGTTTGAAGCTCGAGGTGTTCAACCTGACCGACAGTGACGATACCGATATCGCTTACTTTTATGAGTCGCGCCTTGCAGGTGAACCGCTCGCCGGTGTTTCTGATGTTCACTACCATCCGCTTGAGCCGAGGACGGTGAGGTTCTCGCTAAGTTGGCGATATTGATTCCCACCTGGTTCCCCTGGGAAATAATCAGCGGAGCTTTAGCTCTGCTACGCATACAGCTAGAAAACGCTCGGCGAGCCCTGGCGCTTTGTTGCCTGCTGTACCCAGCTCATTCGCTTTAACTTCCGATCTGGTGTACGGTGCGCGCTCACCTGCAATTCTTCAGGTGCAAACCTGGGCCACAACTATGGCGAAGAAGAAACAAGCCGATGACCTCTCCAAAGAGCGGCAACGTCAGAAAATAGAAGACGATACACGCACCTTTCTGGAATCTGGCGGTGAGATCACAGTCATTCCCTCGGGCCAGAGCGGCGTTAACTTGATGAAACCAGGGCAGAAACACATCAAGCTGGGCAACAGCAAATAGCGCTGGGTCTCCTCCTCACAAAAACTGACATACCGACGTTGATAACCAGTGAGAGAGCTCGCCCTGGTTCGCACGATCATAACGCTCATTCGGTTCATTCAAAATATAGATCATAACTATAAATACAATTAGGTTTATCTATCAAAGCAGGTCCTTAAACTACCAAGTGCTGTCTCACTTTGAGACGTAACTAATTGAAAAGTAAGGAGCCTGAAATGAACAATTTGGCAATCGACATCGGTATCAGTTCGGAAGAGCGATCTGAAATTGCAGATGGTCTTTCCCACCTTCTGGCAGACTCGTACACGCTTTACCTCAAGACCCACAACTATCACTGGAACGTGACGGGTCCGCTGTTTAACACCCTGCATCTCATGTTTGAGCAGCAGTACACGGAACTTGCAACTGCGGTGGACGAAATCGCAGAGCGTATTCGAGCGTTGGGGCACCCTGCACCGGGCAGTTATCGCGCCTATGCAGAACTCACGATTATCCCGGAGGACGAAGATGAGCCGGATGCAGAGATGATGATTCGCCGTCTGGTCCAGGCCCATGAAGCTGTAGCAAGGACCGCAAGACAGGTGTCATCGCTCACAGGCAAGGCGAGCGATGAACCCACGGCAGACCTCCTGACCCAGCGTATGCAGGTACATGAGAAAACCGCCTGGATGCTGCGAAGCATGCTCGCTTCCTGATAACCAGGGTCACATCACATTGAAACCGGCAGGGCGCTTCAGCTCACACTAGAGCTGAGGTGCCCGATTTCCGTCGTCTCGTTCGGGTCACGCTGACCGAAGCCGAGAGATCTCAGCCCAGAGGTTGCCACTAGCTCCCGAGATATCCCTCAACCAGAATCCCGCGACAACTCCCCAAAAAATCCAATCACACATTTCACCCGCTCATGTGCGTCAGTCTCAACCACATCAAAACCAGGCAGCAGTAACTCGCCATCCTTGTTGTGAATTGCCCAGTGGTAACGGTGGAAACCATGTTGCGAATCCACCTCGCTTGCACGCGAGTACACGTTACCCGGGTTTTTGTTCTTTACCTCATGAACATTCGCCTCGAAGCCATCAATCCCCACCACGTCAATGGACGGATCGACAAACCGAACATCGGGCGCAAGTGCCTTTTCAAGATGGGACCTGACCTTGGCAGGGTCAGGTTCGTTCCACGCGGCAAGCATGAGATCAAAAGATTCAGGATAGTTGGACATCGTTTACTCCATCTTAGTTAAAAAACATAAACCGACATGGTGTCGGTATTTATGGCGTACAATAACAAACCGACACAGTGTCTGTAAATGAAAATGGCAACAAATAGGGAACGACGGGAAGCAACTCGCGCAAATATCATTGCAGCGGCGCGTGACTGCTTCATCAAAGATGGATTCGAGGACACGCACACCGACAACATACTAGAGTTGGCTGGTGTGTCACGTGGCGCGATGTATCATCACTTCCCCAGTAAGCGCGATGTGTTTGAAGCTGTGTATATCGCGGTTGTTGAAGAGAGCGTTTCCCACGCGATTCGAGCCGGCGCAAAGGGCGAATCACCCCTTGAAGAATTGCTTACCTCCTGTTTTGCATGGCTGCGGCTGGTGCGTAAAAGAGAAGTGGCAACGATCCTGGTTGAGCAGGGTCCACAGGTCCTGGGCTGGAAAAAGGCGCGGGATATTGAAGCCAGGTCTAGCCTCGCACCTATGCGAATCGCAGTTGAGAAGGCCATCGCAGCCAAAGAAATAGCAGTGCCGTCGGCAGAAGTTACAGCCAAGTTGATTAACGCGTTATTAGCTGAGGTTGCGTTGATTTCCCTGCATCACCGCCCCAGGATGCCGGTAGCCCAATTAGAAGAGTCTGTCAGGCAGTTCATCGTCGGACTGAGAGAATAAACCTCTGTATTTGCAAAGGGTTATTGGATAGCGAACGAGGCGGGCGAATACGTGAAAAATTTGTGTGTTCTGATCAAACGATTGATCGAGGTCTCACTGCGTGAAGATTGGAGTCGGCGTTAGAGCAACTCGGACTTCAATTTCTCGTGCTCGGCGTCACTGATCGCACCGCTGGCGCGCAGCGCGTTGAGGCGTTCCAGCTCTTTTATGGTACCTGCAGTGTTGTGATTCCTGGCGGTAATGGATGCGTAGGTCTCTTCCTGAGGTGTAGCGCCGAAAAGCTCGCCAATCTTTCGGAAAATGAACTTCACGCCCCGCCAGATCTTCGGCAGCATCCAGATTGCCAATGCGATAAACAGCACGAGCAAGCCAAGGAACACGAGCGGATTTGTCAGTGCAGCCCATAACCCTGCAAATACGACTGCGTCCTCAGCGAGTGACACACCGACGTTAGAGAATGGTTCAGGAGAAGTGTTAACCGCAAGCCTGGTGCCCGCTTTCATGGCGTGTGTGGTTGCTGCCATGCCGCCACCAAGAATACCAGCCGCTATCTCAAGTGCCGGGGTAACCTCACCGACAGCACCGGCAGCCAGCAATGCACCCGCTGGGATACGAACGAACGTATGCAGGCTGTCCCAGGTTGAGTCAACGCCGGGTATCTTGTCGGCAAAAAACTCCACAAAATACATGACGCAGGCAGCGCCAATCACCAGAGGGTTTTCGAGTGTCTGCAGGTCCGGTGGCAGGTCTATGTTGCCGGTTGCGCTCGCGATACCCAGCATGGCAAGTGCCGCATAGAGATTGATGCCGCTTGCCCAGGATGCACCGAGGGTTAGTGAGATGACTGCAAGGAGTGACTGGTATTCGTCCACCGACGAAGTATGACCGAAAGGCAAGTGTCAGACTACTTCGAGTCTCAGATCTGTTTAAGTGACCGGGCTTCCGGCCGTCAGGCCCGTCCTTTTCTCAATGAGGCAAAGAGATCAATCTCTTACTCGGAGTACACATACGCCACCCTTGGCGTTAACCGCTGCGAGTGCATGACCATCCGGTCTCCACGCGAGCGCGGCAATCGGGTCGCCCATCATCGCGACGCCAATCGCATTCCCCTCGCCATCGTTTTCCAGCGCCCATACTCCAATCGAACCATCTCTTGCACCCGAGGCTAAACGCCGACCTCGCGGGGCGAAGGTCAGGCTGGATATCGGGCGGACATGCAAATCCAACATGCCCGGGTGGGTACCCTCGGGTCCGTCGCCCTGGAAGCTCCACACTGTCACCTTCGGGAAGCCGTTAGTCGCAAGCAGGGTACCGGTGTGATCAAAGGCCAGAATGCCGGGTTTACCTTGATAGCCTGACATTTCAGAATCTTCGCCACTTGAGCGCCGCCAGAAATGGACAGACTTGTCCTGGCTTCCACAGGCAACAATGTCGCCATCCGGACTGAGTACCATGGATACCAGTGAACCTTTCCACTCCAGTTTTTGTTGCATTTCGCCAGTCGACACATCGAAAAAAGAAACGCTGCCGTAACCAGCAATAGCGAGCTCGGTTTCACTGGCCCAGGCGATTGCGCTGACCGTGCTGGCCTGCTCATCCGAGCGCCATGATTCCTTGCCATCGATGTCAAAAACAAATACTCGGCGGGAGAAAGCGACCACCAGGTGCTGGCCATCTGGTGACCAACAAAGATGTTCAACCCAACCTTCGCCGAGTTCTAACGCCGTGCTGGTGTCGCCGTCTTCGGTCTTTCGGATATAAACATGGCCATCCTGACCTGCCGTGGCAAACAACTCACCGTTCCTGTGAATAGACATCGCAAGTAAGCCGCCGTCATGAACACCACTTTGTTTCCATAACTCGTCACCGGACTTACCCTGGTACGCGTACAGGCCACCTGCCGCGTCACCCACAATCAGGATCTTGCCGCGAAGCGCCCAGCCACAAACCAGTGCGTAGTCGTCGACGACGGTGGCCCATCCTTCGCGCAGTGCACCCTGGGGGCCGAGTGCCTCTAGATCAGACACTTTTCGAATTCCTCCACCATACTTTCTTCGTCCAGGTTACGGCCGATAAAGACGAGCTGATTTCGGCGCGGCTCGTCTCCCCACTCCCTGTCGGGTTGTGAGTCGAACAACATGTGCACTCCCTGGAAAACGAATCGACGAGGATCGTTGGGGAAGCTGAGGAAGCCTTTCATGCGAAAGATATCCACACCTTTTACTGCAAGCAGACCATTCATCCAGTCGATCAGTTTGTCCGGATCTACATTACCTTCGGCTTCAATTGCGATCGAACCGACCTCGTCATCATGTTCGTGTTGTGCCACCCAGGTACGTTCAGCGATTGGGTCAATGAAGCCATCGTCCTGATTGGCATCGCTTCTTCTGACTTTGATGTCGAATTCTTCTGCAGTGTGCTGAGTAAAGAGTGCAATTTGTTGTGGTTTTTCAATGTCGAGCACAAATGACTTTTGTCCAGCTGATTGAAGCTGCAGGTCAACATGTTCACCAACTGGAACCGTTGCGCCGGGCAGGAGAGATACTGCATCTTCCGCATACCGTCTTACACACCATTCAGCACCCTCGTTGAGGGCAGTATCGTCTGTATCCTGATCAGCAACGACGACAAGTGACATGGTGGGGTCCGGGCCTTCTTCAAGGCTCAGTTCATACTGACCTGAGTCTAGCTGGTAGATGCCGGTCCATTCGAACGGGTATTCGGGCTCGAGGAAAGTGGGGCGGCGCTCCAGTGCCTGGTCAAGGTCGAAGGCACTCAGGTTAAGTACCGTATCAACTGGTACGTCTGCGCGCTCGCTACGCACGACCCTGGCCATCCGGTTCATGTCTCGAAGCCGCGATTCAAGCCCATCGAGCGAGTCGTCAGGTACGAGATCCGTCTTGTTGAGCACGAGAACATCGGCAAAGGCCACCTGTTCTGAGCTTTCATCGCTGCGGCCGAGTTGTTGATCGATATGCGCGGCGTCAACCAGCGTAACGATGCCGTCCAGTGAAAACTCATCACGGATCTCATCGTCCATGAAGAATGTCTGCGCAACCGGGCCAGGATCAGCGAGACCTGTAGTTTCGACAAGCACGTAGTCAAACTTATCGCGTCGTTTCATGAGATTTCCCAGAACACGAATCAGGTCGCCTCGAACAGTGCAACAGATGCAACCGTTCGACATCTCGAAAACTTCTTCGTCTGCATTGATGACTAATCCCTGGTCAATGCCGACTTCGCCAAACTCGTTTTCTATTACGGCGATGCGTTTACCATGCTCTTCACTCAGGATCCGGTTGAGAAGGGTTGTTTTTCCAGAACCTAGAAACCCTGTGAGGATGGTTACGGGTACTTTTTCAGTAGCGTTCATAGCTGCCTCCATAAAATGTGGTACGCAATTTTGCTGATTCAGTGTTTGGTTGAGGTATTAAAAGCGTTAATCAGTGACTCGACGTTATGCCGCATCATGTTGAGGTAGGTGGCAGCTGGACCATCAACCTCACTCAGCGCGTCCGAGTACAGGCGACCACCGATCGAAACGCCGGTCTCCTCGGAAATGCTCTGCATTAGCCGAGGGTTGTTAATGTTCTCGAGAAACAACGCATTCACCTGGCGTTCTCGAATCTGCTCAACAACAGTAGCGACGTCTTCAGCAGAAGGGTCGACCTCCAGACTCAAACCCAGTGGCGCGAGGAACTGTATGTTGAACTCACGGCCCAGATAGCCGAAGGCGTCGTGACTGGTTACAACAATGCGCGCCTGCAACGGTGTTTTGTCGAGGCGCGCGGAGAGTTGCTTTTCCAGGCGGTCGACTTCAGCAAGATAATCTTGCTGCCTACGTGTCAGATACTCGACATGTTCAGGCATCAATTTGATCAACATACGTGAAATGTTGTTTACGTAGAGATCGATGTTGGAAAAGCTCTGCCAGGCATGTGGGTCGATCTCTCCGTCGTTGACAATAACGTCAACACCGCCGCTGGCAGCAAGCTGCGTTGTGCCAGCGCCTTTGTTGTCGAGTAACCGCTCGATCCAACCTTCAAATCCCAGACCGTTATACACGACAAGGTCCGCGCGCTGGATCGCAACTGCATCGGAAGGTACGGGACGATACATGTGTGCGTCGCTGTTGCGTCCCACCAGGTTCACCACGCTGACATGTTCACCACCGAGTTCGCCAACCAGGTCTTCAAGGATTGAAAAACTGGTGACGACCTGAAGGCGCTGTTCCTCAGCGTTCGCTGGAAGCTGCGTAACCAACAGACACAAAAAGATAAGAAGTCTTGTTTTCATAACACTCATGAACCTTAGCCAGCCAGATGACGGCCAGCGTGGTTGTCGAATAGTCCGCCGTTTGGTCCTGCAACAAGCGACACGATGTAAGCTGCACCGAGAGACATGATGATTGATGGACCGGAAGGCAGGTCAAAGTAGAAAGAGAGCAGCAACCCGATGTAGCAGCCGAGCAGAGCAATGGCCATCGCGCAGATCAAAATGCCATCAAGCGCCTTTACCCAGAAGCGCGCGGCAACTGCAGGTAACACCATAATCCCGATTGCCATTAAGGTGCCGAGTGCATGAAAGCCTGCAACCAGGTTTAGGACCAGCAAAAACAGGAAGCCGTAGTGAGCAATCGCGCTCGAATAGCCGGATCTGCTCAGGTAAGAAGGGTCGACACATTCAATCACAAGCGGACGATATAAAAGCGCCAGGGTAATCAGGCTGATGCTGCTGATAGAAGCGAGCAGCCATAACATGTCGCGGTCGAGTGCCAGGATGTTTCCAAACAGTACGTGGAACAGATCCACGTTGCTTTGTTTCACGGATATAACCAGGACGCCGAAGGCGAGTGAGATCAGGTAAAAGGCAGCGAAGCTGGTGTCTTCTTTCAGCTGGGTACTACGTGCCACCCAACCGGCGAGAGCTGCGACGATGAGTCCGGCAACAACCCCACCAACCGTGAGGGCAAATAACGATAGTCCTGACAGCAGGTAAGCAATAGCTGCGCCGGGCAGGATAGCGTGTGCCATAGCATCGCCGGTCAAGCTCATCCGGCGGAGTGTCATGAATATACCGACAGGCACTGCGCCGAGGGAGACAACTAAGCTGCCAATCAGCGCCCGTTGCATAAAGCCGTACTCGTAGAATGGGTCAAAGAACATGGAAAGCATTACTCAGGCAAAACACCAGGGGGCGTTTTCATCGAAAGCTTCAGAGATTTGTCGCGCGCGTTTTAAATTGTCTTTAGTCAGGACGTCACTGCTCTTGCCATCGGCGATGCACTCTCGTGCCAGTAACAAGGACCTGGGACAGTGTTGCCTCACATAGTCGAGGTCGTGCGTAACTGTGATAACCGTACGACTGTCGGCATGCCATTGTTTGATGACCTGGGTCAAATCGGAAAGCGTTCGTGCGTCTATAGCGTTAAATGGCTCATCCAGCAGTATCACAGGCTGATCCTGCAGTATCACGCGAGCAAACAGGCTTCTTTGTAACTGTCCTCCCGAGAGTGTGCCGATCATGCGATGCTCAAACCCCTGCAACCCGACAGCTGCCAATGCTTGTTCGCATAAAGTCCGATGTTGTTTATTTAGTGAGGCCGAGAACCCGATTTGTTTCCAAAGACCGGCAGCGACCAGTTCGAACACCGTAATCGGAAAACTCTTATCCAGTTGTGTCTGTTGCGGCAGGTATGCGATGTGGTCAGCATGCAGGCCGCTGATGCTGCCTTCATAGTTCTTGATCACGCCCGCCATCGTGTTGAGCAGTGTCGACTTACCGGCACCGTTAGGTCCAACAATTGCCAACCACTCGCCCTGTCTTATTGAAGCGGTGAGGTGGTGTACGGCTGGGTGGTGCTCATATGCAACCGTGAGATTGTCTATGTGGATATTCATGTGACGAGATAGACCAACAGCCACATCAACGCGCTGAGCCCTGCAGCTAAACCCACTCGATTGAAGGCGCTCCAATGCAGCAGGGGGGTGATCCGCTTCGTAGAGTCTTTACTCATATGTGTGGTTGAATGGTGGGCTTGACTAGTAATGATATAACGTAACATTTTGTATCGTGCGGAGCCAACCAAAAACCGCTGCTGGATAAAGCTACCAGGTAGCGAGGACTGAAACAGACAGCCTGGCCTTCCTCGCATTTGTTTGAGCTAGCCTGCTTGTGAACGTTGTAAACTGGCCGTGAAAGTTACGGTTGGGTGTAAACGTGTCAGTTGAAAGTTCTGCTTTAAAAGAACCCCTGGACCTGATGAGCATGGAAGAGCTTGAGGACCCGTCAATCTCTGCGATGAAACTGCTCACAGGAGAACGAGCCTACTACTACGACAAGTTCGATCCTCCTTTTTTTATCCTCTCAAGATACGATGACGTCAACGCTGCGCTGCTGGATGCCGAAACCTTTCTGGAAGGTTCAGGTAATGGCCCAAATTTCCAGCCGCCACTCGGTATCCTGTCGGACGCGCCGCATCACACATTTGTTCGTGGACTGATCCAACCTGACTTTCTGGCAGGCCAGATCAGTGCACTGCAGCCAAGACTCGAAGAGATTGTTGAGGAACTCCTCGACGAGGTAGCAGAGAAAGCTGTGTGGGATCTGCATGATGAACTGTCGTTCCCGCTGCCTGTAATCATCATCTGTGAGATTCTGGGCATACCCACCGACGACATAAAGAAGTTCAAACGCTGGGCTGATGCATCAGTTGCGAGCATGTGTTCCACAGACCCGATGGAATACGCGGCTGAGCTCGCGGAGATGCAGGAATACCTGCTTCAACTGATTCTCGAGAAGAGGCAAGCGGGTAAACCTGATGACATGTTGTCTGTGATGGCACTCGCAAAAGAGAACGGCGAATACCTGAGTGACCAGGAGCTGGTGGCGCTGGCTGGCCAGATATTTGTCGCTGGTAATGAAACCACCACTTCACTCATCTCTAATCTGGTCTGGCGATTGCTCACGATTGATGACCTCTGGGCGAGATTCTGTGCTGGTGAGATCGACGTGGATGATGCGGTAAATGAAAGTCTGCGGTTTGACCCGCCTTTGCTCGGGCTATTTAAAACGACAGCAAAGGACGTTGAGTTTGATGGGGTCACCATACCGGCGAATACCAAGGTGATGATGCACTATGGTGCTGCCAACAGAGACCCGGCGGCGTTTCCAGAGCCGGATCAGTTCCGATTGAATCGCACCGGCAAGAAACAACTCAGCTTCAGTGTCGGGTTGCATGTCTGTATTGGTCGCGAGCTCGCCAAGCTGGAGGCGAGAGTGACATTACTTGCGCTGAAGCGACGCTTTCCGAACTTGCGTCTAGCAGGTGACGGTGAACGGGTTGGGCCGTTTCTTTTCTAGGGGCGGTCGAAACTGCCGGTCACTAGCCGCCGTGTGAGTTAGGCAGTGCGCCTGCCCACGTATCTGGCTTGCGATCAGCCCAGGGCATTGCCTGTTCAAGTTGACTCGCAATCTGAATAAGGGATGCTTCGTCACCGTAACGAGCAGCGAGTTGGATACCGATAGGTAACCCATCACTGCTCATACCAAGTGGCAGTGAAATTGCAGGTTGCCCTGTCATGTTGAATTGTGCGGTAAATGACCAGGTGTCCCTGAAAGGTGCAGATCGATCTTCCGGGCGGCTGATCAAAAACCCCAGTTCTGGTGGCGGCGATGCCATTGTCGGTGACAACAGCAGATCAAAGCCGTTATCGCCGTGCCACCAGTCCTGCATTTCACGAGTAAATGGATTGAGGGCAGACGCTGCATTCAGGTAATCCACGCTCGATATCTCTCGGCCGTGCGCCGCATCTACCCACGTGCCGGGCTCGACATCAGCTTCCGTAAACGTCCTTCCAATTGCAGCTTCGAGTGCACTGACCATCTGTGCGATACCAACAGATACTACCGTCAGCCAGATTTCGATGACGCGTTCCTCAAAAAACGGCTTGGGCCAGGATGGTTCAACTGTGTGACCAAGATCAGTAAGCATTTCAGCAACCGCGCGAACAGCATCACGGCAATCCTGATGTAGGGGGCCGAAGCCGTTTTCGTCACATAACCCAATTCGGAGTCGACCTGGGTCCGCGTTGACTTCCATGGTGAAAGGTCGCTCGGGTGTTGGGCAGCCGTAAGGGTCGCCCGGCATTTGGCCGGACAGCAGATCCAGTGTAAGTGCACAGTCGCGTACGGTCTTGGTCAGCATGCCCTGAGTTGCGAAACCTTCCCAACTCTCGCCGACCATCGGCCCCCACGATATGCGGCCACGCGAAGATTTGAGCCCGACCAGCCCGTTGGCACTGGCCGGCAGGCGGATGGAGCCGCCGCCGTCGTTGCCGTGTGCAATAGGAACCATCCCCGAAGCCACCGCAGCGGCCGAGCCACCGCTGGAGCCCATTGCCGTATGTGAAAGATTCCAGGGATTCCGAGTGACACCAAGGGCGGTAGTCTCACAGCTACCGGGACAATTGCCACTCGCCAGTTCCGGTACCGTTGTGCGGCCAATAGAGACTGCCCCGGCGCGCTTTAGTTTCTCCACAAGGAAACTGTCCTCGGGGGCGCGGATGTCCATTTCTTTCAGTACCTTATTGGCAAAGTACTGAGGTTCGCCCGCCTCGGGCGTCCCTAGATCTTTGATCAGAGTGGGAATGCCCGAAAGCGCGCCGCTGGTTTCGGTTATCAATCTAGCTTCTTCACGAGCCTTTTCAAAGCGTGTAGAAAACACCGCGTTCAATGTGGGGTTTAGTTTTTCACAAGCTTCTATTGACGCTTCTACAAGCTCTGCTGGGCTTAAGTCTCCCTTCGCGACGCAGGCTGCCAATGCGGTCGCATCCATCTCGTAAATATGCATGTTGGTCTCCAAGTTGCTGTCATGCATTAAAATACAGACAGGTCTGTTTGTAAATGCGCCATCTTTCAACTAACATTCCTGTTAAGTACATGGAGTAGTGAAGATGCCTGCGGCAAAACAACAATCGGTGAAGGAAAGACAGCCCCAGGAAGCAAGAACCGCTGCGATGAGGGAAAGGCTCCTCACCGCAACAATCAATACCCTGTTCAATGACGGCTGGTCAAAAGCCAGCACACCTCGAATAACCAGGAAAGCAGGTGTTTCAAGGGGGGCGCAGACGCATCACTTCCCAACAAAAGCCGACCTGGTTATCGCTGCCATCGAACGCCTGGCAGACGAATACGGCCAGGCGTTTGAAACCGAAGGTAATGAGGCGGAGGTGGCTGACGCGGTTCAGTATTTCTGGAAGGTGTTCAGCGACAGGCGGTTCCTGGAAAGTTGGCTGGAACTCCTGGTAGCGGCACGGACGGATGCTGACCTGAAAAAGAAAGTTGTGATTGAGGACGCTCAGCTGTTTGATCGTATGACCAACATGGCTGAGGCACTTTCCGAAGGTGAGGCGGACAACGGGTTGGCAGATCGATTCCTGCTAACGACCTATCTTTTGCGCGGTATGGCACTTGAACGAATGGTGCGAGGCAGCGAGAAACAGCGGCGCCGACTGTACGATCTTTGGCTGACGTTAGCGTTCCCGGAAACCCAAAACTCGAAGTAGTTGTGATTGATCCGGACAATCGCGAATGAGCTATAACGTCAACATTATCCGAACAGATTACCGGGTAGCGCATATCGAGGCAGATGATTTTGGCAGTCTGGGTTTTGGTGAAGCCTATGCTCAGGCCGAAGACAACGCTGACATTATGGCCAATCTGTACTTGAGAAACCGGGGCGAGCTGTCGCGCTGGTTTGGTGTGGGTCAACGGGAAGGAAACCTGTTGAGTGATATCGGCTATCGTGCTCTGGCTCCTGTGACCAGGGCTCAACAGGCTCTATCGAACCAGATCGACGATGTGAGCGAATGGGTTAAAGGGTTTGCTGATGGTTTTAACCACTGGTGTGATGAACATCGTGATGAGCTACCTGAGTGGTATCCGCAAATATCCCCTGAGGATGTGCATGCGGCGCAATGGAGCGCAGTTTGCGTTGGCGGTGCCTACGCCAAACTTATCGCATTGGCGCAGCCGCCTAATGGTGGTTCTGTAAAGGCAACGATGCCTCTACCTGACACGCGTCAAAATGGCAGCAATGCAATCGCGATAGGTCGACAAGTCACGGGCTCTGACCGGGGCTTGTTGCTGATCAACCCACACTTTGTCTGGGACGGTCCAGGGCGCTTCTGGGAAAAGCATCTGAGCATTCCCGGCAGGTTAAACACCTATGGGATTAACTTTATTGGTTGCCCTGGGGTTTCGTTTGGTTTCAACGAGAATCTTGGGTGGTCCCATACCCGATCGTTCAGTATTGATACCGCATTCTTCAGGATTAGCACGACGCCAGATGCGCCGTTGAGTTACGCGTATGGTGATGAGTCCCGGCGGATCGAATCTCAATCGGTACAGGTCCCGGTGAATAACCCAGATGGCGATGTTGAAACGACTACTCGACAGGTCTGGAGTAGCCCTCATGGCCTGATGATTTCTCATCCATCGATACGCTGGACAGAGACTGAAGCGCTGTCTTTTCATGATGTATGCATCGATAACTCTCTCTTGATCGAACAATGGCTCGCATATGCTAGTGCCAGCTCACTAGAGGAGTTCGTGGATATTGCCGGCAGTATTGCGCCAACGGGTGTGCTCCATACCACTGCCGTCAGCGCCGACGGGAACGTTTTTTACCGCGACACGTCCGGTACAGTGAACCTCAGCGATCAAGCGTTGGCGGATTGGACGCGGCGGTTACAGTCTGATCCTGTGGCCCAGTCACTTGAAAGGCAGGGCATTGTGCTTCTGGATGGAAACGACCCAGCGCATCTCTGGTGGAGGCCGATGCAACATTGCCGGGCTGTGTGCCCGCGGATGACTCGCCGAGTTATCGAGGCTCGGATTACGCGTTTAACGCCAATGACAGTCACTGGCTGACGAATGCTCAGCGTCCCATCGAGGGTGCGCCTCGCACCTTTGGTCCTGAGCGAACAGAACGCTCCCTGCGAACACGGGTGATCGGCAGCTACCTGGAGGGCTTCCATGCCAGCCCGGGAGAAACCAGTATTGCTGATCTTCAGGAAAAGGCGCTGGGTAATGAATCTATGGCGGCAGAATTGTTGCTGCGTGACCTTATTCGCGAAGCGGAGACTGCTCGTACTGTCAGAGTGAATGACGCCGATGTTCCGTTAGGTGATGCGGTTGCTGCGCTCAAACAGTTCGAAGGCAGACTCGAACTTGATGCTGTGGGTGCGGTGCTCTTCAGGGAGTGGCTTGATCAGTACGTCCCGCATCCTAGTCACGGGGGGCTGCTGCTCGTGACGGAGAAACTGTTCGAGGTAGCGTTCGATCATCGTAATCCACTCGATACCCCACATTCGCTCGCGAATCAGGACAATCTTGCGCTCACAAACCTGGCTAAGGCTCTACAAATTCTAGAGAACGAAAGCATCAAGCCAGATGTTCGCCTTGGCGAGCTTCAACGGGCCTATACCGATCGTGCTGGAAGCTACACTCCTGTACACGGAGGACAACATTGGGAAGGTGTCAGCAATGCCATTTACACAGTGCCTGAGACTCCGGGTCAGTCGGGCAGGGTGACGTTTTCCAAGGTCGAAGGTAGTGCAGAACTCACAGAAGGGGGATACCCAATCAATGCGGGTGGAACCTATATCGCAACAATTGAGTTCACCCGCGATGGACCACGGGGGTATGCATTTCTTGTCTACGGGCAAACTGCTGATTCAAAAAGCCCGCACAGCGGCGAGCAGATTGAGCGCTTTGCGAGTAAGCGGTGGCGCCCAATATTGTTCAAGCGATCAGACATTGAAAAAGCAAGTAGAAGTGGAGTAACTCTGGAATGCACTCGCTCAGGGCAAGGTTAATCTTGTTTGGTCGACTAACTCGATTCGTTTAATCTCTTTTTTTGAGGGATTGATGCATAGTTATCTCGAGAGCGTGTCGCTATGACAGAACTGACAACACTGACCATATCAGCTACTGCCGAAGAAATTCTGGCAGTCATTGAGCAGGACGGTGCATGTATCATTTCCGGACCTCTTCAGGATTCCCTTCGTGAACAGGTCATTGATGAGGTCACCCCCTACATAAAGCAGACACAGTACGGCGAACCCACATTCAGCGGAAACAAAACGCGCCGAACGGGTGCGCTGGTCGCGAGGGCACCTGCGGTTCGTGATGTCGTCATGAACGAACAGGTGTTGAAGGTCGCAAACAGTTTCCTCCTTAGATTTGCCGACCGTATCCAACTCAACCTGACCCAGACCATTGCCATTGAGCCCGGGCAGGGCGCCCAGCCGCTACATCGAGATCGTTTTGGTTGGGGTAATTACATCCCCACATCAATTGAACCGCAATTCAATGCGATATGGGCGTTGAGTGATTTCACCGTAGCGAATGGTGCTACCCAGGTTGTACCAGGCAGTCACCGATGGAACCTGGACAGGCAGTCAAACGAAGAAGAAGTTTGCCAGGCGGTGATGGATAGGGGTTCCGTGCTGCTGCACACAGGCAGTGTGATCCATGCTGGAGGTGAGAACAGCACAGATGAGACCCGTCTCGGATTGAATATTACCTACTGCCTGGGCTGGCTACGCCAGGAAGAGAACCAGTACCTGTCCTGCCCGCCTGATATCGCAAAGGATTTTCCAGTTGCGTTACAGGAACTGCTTGGATATACGCAAGGCAACTACGCCCTCGGCTATTTTTCTGATCCGGATAGCCGGTATGGAAACGAAGCCGGCATCCTGGCACCGGAATCAGCCGTCGGTGCAGCGCCTCGTTCAGAATGGATATCCACGGATGAGGGCTACAAAGACATAGAAGCTGAAAATCAACTGAATTGAGTGGCCCCGCACTGAGAGTCCAGCTGCCGCGCTAAGTCTTATCCAAACTCTCACGTCTTTTTGCTCCCTTTCTGCAACTGATCGCACTACTGGTCGCGCCTTCGATCGTGCACGAAAAAGAATGATATGTTGTAACATTTAGAATGATATGTTGTAACATGTCGCGCCGCCGATACTGGAATGCCCCTTTGTTGCTCTAACCCGTGCAGCAGTCCCCCATGGCAACTCCAGCATCGGCGCTTTTTTAATCGTAGATTAGGGATCAATCATGACTGTTACTAGACAACGCCACGCCGCCAGTTTATTTGCTCTACCAGCAATGACTGTGCTGTTGACTGCGGACGTCCTGCTGGGCGCTTCAACTGCGCTGGCACAGGACAATGAAACCATTGATGAAATCACTGTTGTTGGCACACGACAGGCCTACCAGGGAGATTTTGCGCCGCTGGAAACACCCCAGGCTGAGCTGAGAATCGATGCCGAAACACTGCAGAACGCGGGTGCGATCGACCTGGTGCAGGCGTTGGACCTGGCTGCCTCGGTCGCTCGTCAGAACAACTTTGGTGGTCTCTGGAACAGCTTTGCCATTCGCGGCTTTGTCGGTGACGAGAACCTGCCAAGCAACTACCTGGTGAACGGTTTTAATGCCGGACGCGGTTTTGGTGGCGCACGTGATCTGTCAGGTATTGAATCAGTAGAGGTTCTTAAAGGGCCGAGAGCGGCCCTGTTTGGACGCGGTGAACCTGGCGGGACGGTAAACCTGGTCACGAAGCGGCCAACATTTGAGACGGCAGGTGAAATCCTTGTTTCTGCGGGGAGCTGGAGCACCTACCGCGTGGACTTTGACTACACAACACCACTATCCGATAACGTCGCAATACGTCTCGTTGGAGCTTATGAAGATGCCGAGAGCTTCAGGGATCATGTGGAAACTGAAAAGCGGTTGTTCAGCCCATCGCTGTCCTGGCGTATCAGTGATCGCAGCCAGTTCATTTATGAGATGGAGTACAGCGACCAGGAAACGCCTTTTGATCGTGGCGTGATTGCGATCAATGACGAACTTGGTGAGATCCCTGAAGATCGATTCCTGGGTGAGCCGAGTTATGGTCCGATTGATACTGATGTACTTGGCCACCAGTTTGAGTTCCGGCATGAGTTTAACGACGACTGGAGTGCGCTGGTTGGTTTCAACTATCGCGACACTTCTCTTGAGGGCCTCGCATCAGAGAATGGCTTTGGCGCGCCGGATGCCGCTGGTAACTTTGGTCGCTTCAGCCGAGATCGTGATTACGATGCCACCTATGAGGTGTTCCGTGCTGAACTGAGCGGCAGCTTTGAGACAGGCAATGTACTGCACCGCATAATTATCGGTGTGGACGTTGATGAATTTGAAAATGACCAGGTTGCCTTCCGCGACAGGTCTACAGACCAGAGCATCAATATTTTCAACCCGGTCTACGGTAACTACCCGCCATCTTCGCTGGCGCTGGCACCACAGATCGACAGGGTTGAAACACAGGAAGCCGTCGGCTTCTACATACAGGATCAGATCAGCCTGACCGACAAGCTGGATATTCGAATTGGTGCCCGCTTTGACGACTATGAACAGGAGCTCGAGAACCGTCGTCGAAACTCGACCTCCAAGTATTCTGAAAGCCAGGTCAGCCCGCAGTTTGGCATTGTGTATAAAGCAAACGACGAATTGTCTCTCTATGCAACGTACGGAGAGAACTTCCGTCCGCTTTCAGGTGCGACGGACCAGAACGGGTTGGATCCGAACATCGCCGAGTCGACAGAGGCAGGCGTAAAGTTCACGCTGAATGACGGCCGACTGGTTGGCACCTTCGCGATCTTCGATCTTGAGCATTCCAACATCGCGACGTTTGATGCCAACTTTGAACCGACTGCGGTCGGTGAAGCATCCAGCAAGGGCTTCGAATTTGACCTGACTGGCGACATCACTGATAACCTCAGCATGTGGTTGTCATATGCTTACGTTGATGCTGAAACCGAAAACGATTACGTGGATTTCATTTCATTTGGATTCATTCCAGCCGGTTCAGACTTGTTGAACGTTGCTGAAAATCAGTTCAGCCTGCAGCTGACGCAGCGAATGCAACTGGCCAACAGGCCAATGACCCTGGTTGGCGGTGTCACCTACGTTGATGACAGAAGCGGCGAGTTTGGTGACCCCACCTTCGAACTGCCCAGCTACACAACAGTTCGTGTTGCAGCGAACTACGAGTTCTCGGATTCATTGGGCGTGCGCCTGGAAGTCAACAACCTGTTTGACGAGGAGTACTACACCAACAGCTATGCGTCTGTCTGGGTGCAGCCGGGCACACCGCGCAGCTACCGACTGTCTGCAAGCTATAGCTTCTGAGGTCTCAATGAGTGGTGCGGTAAAACTGCAAGCTGATCAGCTGGAGGTCATCCGCTCAGACAAACAAGTACTGAGCGGTATCTCTTTCAGTGTTGAGACGGGCGAGGTTTACGCCCTGCTGGGCGGTAACGGCGTAGGTAAATCCACAACCTTGCTGAGTTTTTTAGGATTTCTGCCACCTTCGGGAGGCAGTCTTTCCGTGAACGGCCTGGACGTGACCTCGGATACAGATGCCGCTCGCGAAGCGGTGGCCTATCTGCCTGAATCCGTGTCTCTTTACGAGCACCTGGATGCATACGAGAACCTGCGTTACTTCCTGCAGCTTGCCGGTGCGCACTACGATAGACAGCAAGCCGAGGCTGCACTAGATCGTGTGTCCCTGAACCCCGAATCGAGAACGCGCAGGCTGGCGAGCTACTCAAAAGGTATGCGCCAGAAGCTCGCGATTGCGCTCGCCATTCTTCGTGACACGGAGATCCTTCTGTTGGATGAACCCACTTCCGGGCTCGACCCCAGTGCGATTGATGAGTTTCATGATCTTGTTCGCGACCTTGCGGATGCTGGCAAAACGGTACTGATGGTCACCCATGATGTGTATGGCGCATGCCAGGTTGCGGATCGGATTGGTTTGATGCGAGACGGTAAGCTGGTAGGTGAGTTCTCCGCACCCGAAGGTGAGCGAATCGAAACCGAAGCTGTGCATCGTGCTTTCTCTGAACGCCAAATGACGGATCATCAGGCATCGTGAATACGGCACTGACCATTGCTGCAGAGGAATGGCGCTATTGGCTACGCTCCAGGCTGGCGCTTTCTGTTGCGGCGTTGTTTGGGATCATCCTGGTTTCGGTCAGTCTGTTAACGGTGCTGGGTATGCATGCTGCGTCATCGGAACTCGGACACCACCAGACGGAAGCGGAAGAAACATTTCTCGCGCAACCTGACCGTAACCCGCATCGCATGGTGCACTATGGCCATTATGTCTTCAGGACGCCTGCGCCACTGGCATCCTTTGATCCCGGACTGGATTCCGTAACAGGAAAAGCGATGTTCCTCGAAGGACATCGCCAGAACTCCGCAACGTTTTCAGCTTCCGGCGCGAGCGGTGACCCTGGTGGCTTATCGTGGTTGACACCCGCGCTGACCTACCAGATTTTTGCGCCCCTGCTCATCATTCTTCTTGGTCACAGCGCGGTAATCCGTGAGCGCGAGGCGAGGGTGCTGGGACCGATACTGGCACAGGGTGTAAGCGGCCGAAGGCTGATGATAGGCAAAGCACTGGCACTTCTCCTGTTTATCATGATGCTGCTGTTTCCTATTGCTGCAGTTGGCCTTCTGGCGGTGACAGCCGGTGAAAGTCCGCTGGCGGTTATATCACTCATTGCTGTCTACTTTCTTTACCTCTCGGTCTGGGGCGGGCTGACGGTGCTGATATCTTCCCTTTTCCTCAAGCGCTCGTCCGTAATCGCGGCACTTGCCGCATGCTGGCTCATGCTGACGCTGGTGTTTCCATCTATCGCCGTCAATGTTGCTTCCGCGACTGCGCCGCTCGCAGGCAAGATCGAATCGGAACTTGCCATGCTTACCGAGGTTAGCGACGTCAGCGATGGTCACAGTGTCAGTGATTCAGACTTTGAAACATTCAGTAAGGAGCTGTTCGAGCAGTATGGCGTCGACAGGGTAGAGGACCTTCCCGTCAATATAAGAGGCCTGATGTCACAAAAAGCCGAGGCGGACCTGACTGACGCGATGAACGTCTATGCAAATAGAAGGATGGCTGCAGAGTTGCGGCAGACTGAGATCATGGCGGTGCAGGGCTGGCTGACGCCAATGCTGGCGGTTGCGGTTGCCTCGCGAGCTATCTCGGGCACCGATACTCACCACTATCACAAGTTTCTGATGCAGGCAGAAGAACTTAGGTTCGACTTTGTTCAGGGCATTAATCAGGTGCACGCTGAACAACTTTCTTACATCGACGATATCAATCGCAATCGGGACGAAGCGTCCTACAATCGATCGCGGGTAGACGCATCGAACTGGCAGTTGCTGGATGAGTTCCGGTTCGATACAGCAGATGCTGGCACCAGGCTGGGCAACGCCGGTACGTCGATCGGGATGTTGCTGCTTTGGTTGACAGTATTACTTGGTCTCAATGGTTGGGCCGGTAGCAGGTTGAAGCCATGAGCGCGGTAAATGCTATCAGGCGTGAAGCCAGGTTTCTTTCGGGAGATCGGGTCTTCCTCATCTGGCTGCTGGTGATCGTCGGCTTATCGTCGCTGGCAGTCTGGTCAGGAATGTCTGAAGTTCAGTATCAGCGTGAGACGATCGAGCGTCTGCTTGTTACGGATGAAAAAGATCGTACCGCCGAACTCGCCAAACAATCAGATTGGGGCGGCGCTGCTTACTACGGTTTTCACGTAACCTACGATCCGCCATCTGACTTTGCGTTTGCTGCTATCGGTCAGCGGGAGGTATTACCCTGGAAGCACAGGCTTCGCATGCTGGCGCTGGAAGGACAGATTTACGAGCACGATGCCGGTAACCCGGAACTGGCGCTGATTGGTCGCTTTGATTTTGCGTTCTTTGCCGCTTTTGTGCTGCCACTGATTCTTATTTTCCTCCTTCACGATCTGAAAGCGGGTGAGCGTGTTGCCGGGCGATTCGATTTACTGAACGCAACGCAGGGCAGAGGCGGTTCAATCTGGTGGTGGAGAACCATGCTGCGATCCGCAGGTGTGTTAACGGCGTGCCTTGTCCCGCTGATCATTGCAGGGTTACTAAGTGGTACAACAGCGTCGACACTGGTTACCGCGGCTGTGCTGGTGAGCGCCTATATTCTGTTCTGGGCGCTGGTCTGTCTGCTCTTCGCAAGCTGGGATCGCTCCTCCGCGGTTATTCTTGCCGCACTTATCGGGGTATTGGTGATGTTTGGCACGATCTTGCCAACAGGCAGCCGCCTGGTTATCGATGAACTGGTCACGGTGCCTTCCGGGGCAGACATCCTCATGACACAGCGCGAAGCAGTAAACGATGCATGGGATCTGCCGGTATCAGAAACGATGGTGCCTTTTGTTGAACGTCACCCTGAATGGGCCGGATACGCGCATGAGGGAGAGGGATTCGACTGGCCGTGGTACTACGCCTTTCAGCAAGTTGGTGACCAAAAAGCTGAGACGCTTTCAACTTCGTACCAGCAAGGCCGGATCGCTCGTGACCGGTTGGCAGGCCTGACTGCCATATTTGCACCCCCGGCTTTACTCGAGCGGTCATTGCAGCAGCTTGCCGGGACAGATCTCTTGTCAGCGATCGCCTACGAAAATGAGGTGCGCGGTTTTCATGCGGCGCTGCGTACTTTCTACTATCCGATGTTGTTTGGGCAGGAGCCTTACGACCCAGAAAAGTTGGGTGAGTTACCTCAATTCAGCCCCGGTCACTACGGAAAGTAGGAACTACTGCCAGTTTTCGAGTGTCTGCTTCGCTCGATTCTCCCCCGATAAGCTGTTCCAGCGTAGTGTATGCGCTGCTACTCTGTTGATGTCCCATCACTACCGGAATGAGATTGAGGAACAGATCAACATGTCAGAAGCATTGGAACAAAGACTCAACGCTCTCGAAGCAGAAGTGCGTAACTTGCGTGACCGGGAAGATATTCGCGAAGTGATTCACCGGTATTGCCAGGCGGTGGATCGCTGTGATCTCGAGATGCTTAAGGCCTGTTACTGGGATGACGCCTATGATGATCACGGCTTTTTCGCAGGCAATGCTCATGACTTTGCTGACTATGTGATCCCGTGCCTCGAGGCGGTTGATTCAAGCATGCATTCCATCACCAATACGCGCTTCAGGTTTGATGGTGATCGCTGCGCAGCAACCTCGCAGTGGCATGTGATTCACCGGCTGGAACACGAAGGCGGCTTTACGGACTTCTGGCACGACGGCCGTTACCTTGATGTATGGGAAAAGCGGGACGGTGAGTGGAAGATCCTGCACCGGGTGATTGCGGCTGACCTGGATCGCTGGATACATACACTCAACATTTCAGGTGCCATGTCTAACTCGCCTAATGCCACCCTGCGAGGTCAGCGCGGCAAAGACGATCCGGGTAACCTCTGGTTTGATCTGCTTAAACACGCACCTGAACGTCCTGCTATGGAAGACTTCTGGCAGGCCTTCCATGCTATCAGTGCAGCTGATCGAGGTGCTGCAGGCTAGCAGTCTGTCGCACGTAGCATTGATCTATTGCGCTGATGGGAGACCGGCCATTCACTGCGCCAGTTGCGTAAAGACATCCACGGCATCCACGAACACCTGGTAGTCCTGGATCTTGCCTTCTTTGATTTTAAAGATGCTGCAGACCACGTGAGGGTAGACTGGTGAACCCTTGGCAGAGACAGCACTTGGTTGCTGCGTTGTTCCGTTCCAGTGCCAGATACCGGCGACTGAGTGTTCGTCTGCGATGATCTGGATGACATCGATTTTGACGTCCGGGGTATTTGCGCAAAAACCCCTCGCGTGAGCATCGAGTGCAGCAGGGCCTTTGCTACCTGGCTGGGTGTGATCCACCATGTCAGCGCCCGCGATCTCTGGTATGCGCTCATAGTTCCGATTGCCAAGAACGTCATTGAGATAGATATCCATGATTGCGCGGTTCTGCTCGCTGCTCATTGTCGTTTTCCTTATCGCTCGATTCCGTCACTGTTGCTGCCTCTATCATGAGAGCAGAAGTCAGCATGAGCAACCCGGTAAACATGGTTGGTGACTTGGTTGCTGTTCTTGTATCTCAGTCAGGTTACACTTCGCCAGGAAATTTCCACTTTTTGATGTCGAGGAAGATCAAGATGTTTAAGACCCTGTTGAAGCTCAGCGCAGCAGCGCTGCTGGTGACTTACCTGCCAATGGCGAATGCCGATCATCATGGCAAGTTGATGAAGATTCTTGACGCGCGAAGCGACGAAGCCAAAGCGCGTGACCAGTATCGTCACCCGATGGAAACCATCAGCCTGTTTGGTATTAAGGAAGGTATGACCGTCATCGATGCCCTGCCTGGCAGCTGGTACGGTGACATCATTGCGCCGCTGGTCGGTAGCGAAGGTAAATACATCGGCGTGCGCTACGGCAAATGGTTTTATGACAATCGCTTCCCCGAAGATACTGATGAGCGCTGGGACAAAGCACAGTCTTTCCTGACGGACTGGCCAAAAGATGCCATGAAGTATGGCGGTGGCAAAAACGCACCTGAAACTGCTGCCCACTTTTTCCCTGGCATGCCTGAAAGCCTGGACGGCACCGTTGATGTAGCGCTCTTTATCCGCGCCCTGCATCACACGAATCGTTATGACACTGCATACCTGGATCAGACCGCGGCCGACGCGTTTCGTGTACTCAAGTCAGGTGGCGTTGTAGGTGTTGTGCAGCATCGTGCGCCTGAAGACGCTGATGACGCATGGGCATCGGGCGCAAATTGCTATCTCAAGCAGAGCCGTGTGATTGAGGCATTCAAGAGCGCTGGTTTCATGCTGGACAATGCGTCTGAGATTAATGCCAACCGCAAGGATCAGCCGGTTACCGGTGACATCGTCTGGCGTCTGCTTCCGTCCAACAAGGGACCCGAAGCTGCCGCGATTGGTGAGTCCGATCGCATGACCCTGGTGTTCAAGAAGCCCTGATTCTTTTGTCATGTCGAGCGCAGCCGAGACATCTCAGATCTTTCGGCTGCGTGGCTTCGCCACTTCGCTCAAGATGACGAGAGTAGGGTAGACGTCATGGCGAGTAACCCATGTCATGTCGAGCGAAGCCGAGACATCTACCTTGAATGACTAACTCAGAGTCGTGATATGAATCGTACCCGGACAAACCTGCTCACTCTCATTCTGCTTGGTTCGATACTCACCGGTTGTGGTAACGGCCCCTTCATGGTCATCCCGGGAGGGAAGCTTGAAGGCAACGTCGTCACTGAACCGGTTACGGACTGGTCATTCCTGACCGAGCAGTTTGTTCACCTTGAAACCAACCCTGCCGCGCCGTATTCGGTGGAACTCAATTACATTGTTAAGGATGGCCAGTTGTACGTGGACCCGGCAGAGGGTAAGCGCTGGCTTGATGAGTTGAGGAAAAGCCCTAAGGCCCGGGTCCGTTTTGGTGACACGATTTATCCCGTCACGGCAGTGCTGGTTGGTGAGCCTGGGGAGCTAGCAGGGTTTGATGCGGACCGCTTTATCTATCGATTGGATTCGCGCGTTGAGTAGCGCGACTAGGGTGGGTGAACGTCATGTAGGCTGCCACACCCGTCATATCGAGCGCAGCCGAGACATCTGAGATCTTTCGACTACGTGGCTTCGCCACTACGCTCAAGATGACGAGAGTGGAAGTACCCGTCATGTCGAGCGAAGCCGAGACATCTTTGTTGTTCGTCGCACGATTTCGCGGCTAGATATCACGCTTGCTAAATGTCGGCGTGATCCCGCACGTCAGCACCGCTGCCATGATCGATCAGGTATAGCCAGGACCCATCAGGTTGTTGTCGTAACACCTCAATCGGCTCTCCGCTCCTTGTCACAGTCGAACCATCACGCCGCTCAAACGTGATCGAAAAGCGCCCGCGGACCGATGCAATGTCGCCTGGAACATGCGTCCATATGACATCTGCCTCCATTGCGATAACCCGATTGATGTAACCGGCATACTCCTCCCTGATCTTCTCGATACCTTGCGCCTCACTGCCATCGGGTCGCACCAGAACAGCTGCCGGTTCGTAGAAGCTCATCAACTCATCAAGGTTGTGTGATGCCAGTGCGCCTGCGACTCGCTTGATCATATTTGCCGGGTTAAGAACGGGTTCGTTCATGTTTTTCCTGTGAGTTGTTGGTCGGTTGTGCTTTGTGAGTTGAAGTTTATGGCATTGCCATCCCCGAAGGGGAGCCTGGTTTGGGTGAAATTGCACCAAGATGGTTCGTTTCTCGTTGCGTTCATGTATCAGAGTGATATTGGTCCATCAGGCGCCGTAGTTTTCTTCTGAGTTCCGCTAATATGTTCGAGCTCGTTGGGGTCAGGTTTCGATCCGAGTCACGAGCAGACAAAGTTATCTAGCAAACCATTCGAAGTAAAAATGGGGGAAACATGAATCGTTTTACCAGAAACGCAGCGACGCTCGCCGTGCTTGCTGGCATGGGGCTTGGTGCACATGCGCCGGTCTACGCCGCTGCAAGTGCATCTGTGATTGAAGAAGTCACCGTCACCGCCAGACGCCAGGTAGAAACTCTACAGGACGTACCCGTCACCATTGCAGCGATGACGGAAGCGGATCTCGATCGCTACAACATTACCAACCTGGTGGACGCCGCCAAGATGGTGCCGAACATGCTGATTGCCCAGGGCGGCTCCGGTAACGGCGCCAACCTGCGACTGCGCGGTGTTGGCTCCAGTTCCATCTCTGCCGCCTTTGACCAGTCCGTCGCGATCAACATCGACGGTGTGGTTGTTAACCGTGGCCGTTTTATTCACAACGCTTACCTGGATATGAGCCAGTTGGAAATCCTCAAAGGCCCACAGTCACTCTACTTCGGTAAGAGTGCAACTGCCGGTGTTGTTTCCATTACAACCAACGATCCAGGTGATGAGTTCGAGTTCCAGATCGCTGCCGGTCTAGAATCCGAGCATGAAGGCATGACCACCGAGATGATTATCTCCGGTCCGCTCAGCGAAACACTTGGCGCTCGACTTGCCGTGGGTTTTGTCGAGAACGATGAACTCGTCGAGAACTATGCATTCGATAACAATCCTGATGCAGGCACCATCGGTGCAGAAAAGTACTTCGGTGATGAAGCACTTAACGCACGCCTGACCGTCGTATGGCAGCCCACCGATAACTTCAGCGCCAAACTGAAGTACAGCTATTCTGACTATGAAAGCGATGGCGGCATCATGTGGAGCGAAGGTATCTGTCCGGATGGTGCCCCGCAGCCAACAGGTATTCCGTCGGCCGGTGCACCCTTTAGAACATTCCAGGCGGTTGATGACTGCAAGCTCAACGGCAACAACAACCGGATCTTCCTGAACCCGGGTCTTCGCGCAGGTCTGCCAGAAGGCTATGACGATGGTCAGCAGGGCCTTGAGCAGGAAACGGATATGATTTCTATCGAGGCAGACTGGGAGGTTAGCGACACGCTGTCACTCGTCTCGATTTCAGCCTGGGTTGATCTCGATCACTGGGAACTGGATGACTACAGCGGTGGGGCGACCGTATTTGGCGGTTTGCACAACAACGTTTACGAGTCCTTCTCGCAGGAATTCCGTCTCGCCAGCTCCTTTGATGGCGACTGGAACTTCCAGGCTGGTCTTTTCTACCAGGATGTTGAGCAGATCTTTGATGCGTACCAGTACGCATTCAACCTGCCGGTAATGCCAAACATCTTTGTTGATCCGACAATGCTGGTTGGTCCGGACCCGATTACGGGTAACGAGTACGACTACAACAAGAAGCACTCGACGGATACCGAAGTACTGTCCGCGTTCCTGTCTTTGACCTGGGACATCAACGATCGTACCGAACTGACCTTCGGCGCACGTTACACGGATGAAGAAAAAGACGGCATCATCGAGATCCCTTACATCCACACGTTCGCGGCTCTGTTCGGCTTTACGTCACCGCCGTTGATTGAAGGTCTGGAGTTTGAAGACGATAACATCTCTCCGGAAGTGGCATTAAGCTACGACCTCAGCAACAACGTCACGCTGTTTGGTGCGTACAAGGAAGGCTTCAAGTCTGGTGGTATCGATAACAGTGCACTGCCAACCGCGTCGCTGAATCCGGCGGATCCCAACTTCAACGGCTACGATTTTCTGATCTACGATTCAGAAGAAGCGGAAGGCGGTGAGATCGGGTTCAAGGGTGACTTCCTCGACGGCAGCATGCGTTTGAATGGTACCGCGTTCTTCTATGAGTACTCGGACCTGCAGGTACAGCTGTTCAACTCAACCAGTATCCAGTTCAGCACGTTTAACGCGTCGTCCATGGAAACCTCAGGCGTTGAGTTCGACATGTTGTGGCAGACTGAAATTGAAGGTCTTTCGGTACGTGGCGCAATTGCGTTTACCAATACCGAGTACACCGATACGTTCATCAACGCACAGGGTGAAGACCTTGATGGCGAAGACCTGCGTAACAACGCGGATGTGACCGGCTATATCGGTGCAACCTACGACTTCGCCGTGTCTGACAACTGGCGCATGAGCATGTCAGCGGATTTCCGTTACAGTGATGACTACGCCATCACAGATACACTGAACCCCTACACTGACGATTTCACGCTGGTGGATGCCTCCATCGATCTGTACTCAACTGACAATCGTCACGAGTTCAGCTTGATCGGTCGTAACCTGACAGATGAAATCTACGGTATCTCAGGTCAGTCCATCCCTGGTCGTATTGCGGCGGATCCTTCCTCTGCGAACAACCTGGATAATGGTGTCGCGACGCAGATCGGTCGTACAGTCACATTGCGATATCGATTTACCCTCTAAGGGCGAATCACTCTTGCAAGGCCCCGGGGCTCAAGCTACCCCGGGGTCCTGTTACCTGTTCCTGTCTAGTCGTGCCCTGCACGGCAAGCCGTACCTACTGGCAAAACGCCGAGATAGCTGGGTCGCGTTGGCCATCGTGTTGGCTTCGCTTCAGACCGCTGGGCCTTATACGGTTTCCTGCTGGCGCTGCCTGGCACCACCTTGTGGCGCTAACTATCAGTTTTCCAGCCAGAGGAACCAGGAAACCTTCAACGCCAACCCGGCGCAATCCATGCCTCTGGCTAACTTAGCCAGCGCCTCAAGATATCCTTCTTGGCAAGATACATACCCGCGTAGTAGGCGGAATAGGCAATGACAAAATTCCACACGATCTGGTTCTCTCCCCACCAGGTAAACCAGAGCATGGAGGCGACAAAGTTCATCATCCTGTCGATAAAGAAATCGATGATTAACGATATGGGCCCCGCGCTTAACAGGGCAGAAACACCAGGGAAGTCAGTGATGAATGAACCAATCTCTCCCAGTTCAATCAGTGCGAAGGTATACAGTGCAGCGAGCCCATAAAAACCGCCGCCGAATTCCATCCATTTGTATGCCATTGGGTCCCAATGGCTTTTGTCTCCGTCCGCTTCTTCTTCTTTTTCGTATCGCGCCTGCATTGCCTCTACCTGTTTGTCGATATCCTCCTTGTCCAGGTGGCCAGATTCGAGCAAATAGTCGAACAACAGCCATGCACCCAGCAGCATAGGCACGCCAAGCGTTAAGACAAGGGTCAGAGGCATCGCGATAACATCCGTTCCATTTAAATAATGGTAGATACTCAAACGGAGAGGTCAATAACACGTGGCGGTTGCTACACTGAGGAAACTGGCGCCTGGGCTAAGAATTTCGGATACATGGCAGTAGCACTCCGCCCGCGAAGTTTGTCGAAGAATTCAGGCTCGGTTAGCCTCCACGAGGTCAAGTGCGGTTTTGATTGCGACTTTTGTTTCGCGGCTGTTGCCGTCAACCCGGGAAATCAGATGAATTCCCTGAAGCAGGCTCACCAGCATGTTTGCCAGTTCCTCGGGGGAAGGTGACGTCTCCTTTAGTGGCATCTTCGCAATAACTCGAGACAAAGCTTCCTGAATATTGTTCAGATAGCGCCGGACCGCAGTCGACAGCTCGGCGTCATCTTCGATTTCAGCGGCTGCAACACCCAAAAGACAACCTCTGGCTGGTCCTTTAGGGCTTTGCATCACAAGCCCTTCAAGGACTTTTCTTAAGGCTATTTCAGGTGGGTGCCTGGATATCTTGTCGTCAAACATTTTCGGCAGAACAACCTCGTTGTATCGTTCCAGGCTCGCCAGGAACAACTCACGTTTACCACCAAATGTGTCATACAGGCTTTTGGCACCGAGCCCCGTCACTTCTCTCAAAGTGCTTATCGACGTTGCAGCGTAGCCATGCTTCCAGAACTCGACCATCACCCGGTCGAGGACTTCAGTTCGATCAAACGACTTGTCAGGGCCTCGTGCCATATCAGTTCAGTGCTTCCCGCCAGTTCGCAATCGCCTGGCCAATCTCATCAGGTGAATCTTCCTGAATGAAATGTAATCCGGCAACTGTAACTTCCTGCTGATTCTTCCAGGTTCTTGCGAATTCCCGCATTGGGCCTACCAGGACCGAACCCGGCTCGGCGTCGATAAAGAGTTTGGGGACATCGCTGGTCGGCAGCCAATCCGCGTAGGACTGAATGATATCGACGACGTCTGCCGGTTCTCCACCGAGAGGAATCTGCCTTGGCCAGGTGAGGGTAGGGCGACGATCTTCACCTGGTGTCATAAAGGGTCTGCGATACGCGTTCATTTCAGCTTCGCCGAGCTTTCTTATGACAGATGCAGGCAGGAGTCTGTCGACGAAGAAATTCTCTTCGAGCACTTTCTGCTCACCTGCTTCTGAGCGCATCATCTGGAAGGGGCGACGTGACACTTCAGGCCATTCTTCCCATGTCATCGGTTTGACCAGTGCTTCCATGTAGGCGATCCCCTTTACGGCATCGCGGTGTCGATTGGCCCAATCGAAGCCTAGCGCTGATCCCCAGTCGTGAATCACCAGCGTGACGTTCTCCGTTACACCCAGATGCGCCAACAGGCCATCAAGGTACTCCCGATGTTCAACAAACCTGTAGGAGTTCTCATTTGTGTCGGGCAGTTTCTCGGAGTCGCCCATACCAATCAGGTCCGGTGCGATACATCGGCCCTGTGGTACCAGGTAGGGAATGATATTGCGCCACAGGTAAGATGAAGTCGGGTTACCGTGCAGGAATACAATGGGATCACCTTCACCTTCCTCGACATAAGTCATTCTTTTGCCGTTTATCTGTGCGGACTTTTTCGAAAACCGCTCCAGACCCGATACCTCGGGCAAGTCACCCGATATTGCCGGTTGGACATAGGGCTGGGCACCGCCAGTACTTTCGAGGCGTATTGGCACGATGGCGCGGTACTCCGGTGATTCCCACCAGTCCTTGCAGTGCTGCGTGGTGGGAAACTGGATGACTACATTATGGCTCTTTGCTGGTTCATCTCCCTCGAGGCGCTCGGCAGGACCTGCCGCAAGAATCCACCCACCGTAGGGCTTCATGGTGCCAATGATGGCATTGGTGTAATCGTTGAATCTGTCCCTGTCATGTACATCAACGCTGACAACAAAATAGGCTGGCATTTAAGCTCTCCGACAAAAATTTGAGCGAAGTGTAGCTTATTTAGAATGATCGTTCTATGATTTATGCAAAGTTAACAACCAAACTTGGATATGCAACTAGATTACTCTCAAGCCGCGTATGCCATCCGGCCAGATTTTGCCGCTGGCCATACTCGCTACTGGCAGCGACTGGCGCAGCCCGGCAGTTGGCTTACCGGTCACCAGCGCGTTGAAATTGCAAAAGAGGTCCGCAATGCGCTCCAGTGTGAGTTGTGCAAACAGCGCAAGGCCGCGCTATCTCCCAACAGTGTTAAAGGTTCGCACGACAGGGTCTCAGACCTGCCTGAAGTTATTGTGGATGTGATTCACAGGGTGGTGACGGACCCCAACCGTCTGACAAAGACCTGGTTTGAAGGCGTTATCGATCAAGGAGTAACTGCGGAGGAGTACGTTGAAGTTATAGGCACAATTGTCCATGTGCATTGTATTGATGAATTCTGTCGCGCTATCGGTGTCGCACCGCATGAGCTGCCGCAGCCAAGGGAAGGTGAACCTCATCGGTCCAGACCGAACAATCTCGAAGATGCCGGTGCATGGGTGCCACTCATGTCGCAGAGCGTCGACGAAGATGGTCCCGAAGGGGACCTGGCGGGTGAACTTGTTGCCAATGTGATCAGGGCGCTTAGTCTTGTGCCGGATGAAGTCCGCACACTGCTCGACCTTATCGCGATTCATTATCTAGAAAGCAAAGACATCGTAAACCTCACCCAGGCTTATGAAGGAAATCTCAGCCGCGTGCAGATGGAAGTTGTTGCTGCAAGAGTTTCTTCTTACAACGACTGCTTCTACTGAACGTCGGGGCATGCATCGATGCTCAGTGTGAGTGTCTATCAATCTACTAGTGAAAAAATTGACCTGACAGGGTTAACTGATCCGAACTGCAAGGAGATTGAAGGTTTACCAAACTCAAAATCCATTCTCGGGTTTTGTGATGCCTTCATGTCGCAGGATGAGAGTGCACTAGCGGCGGCAAGAAAGCTGTTGGTGAGTGAAATGGGGGAGGCGGCGATGGTTGATGTTGCCGGTATCGCCTCAAACTTCCAGCGTATGAACAGGATTGCTGATGCGATAGGTATTCCGGCCGAATCAACGGGCAACGAAAAAGCAGATGCAATGAAAGCGACGCTGGATGAACAGCTTGGTACGAACAAATACCTCTCGGCTACAAACACACCGAAGTAATGTGCGAACGATACCCTGATTGTCGCCTTCATCATGACATGCTTAAACACTAGGTGAGTCGGGGCACGTTCAGGTCCTTCTTGGGATAGACGTTTCGCGATCAGCCAAGTGGCTGGCGTGATGTCTGCCACTTGGCTGGCCGTGTCCCGGGCGCTAGTCCTTTTGTCGCCTTTAGCGCAGAATCGAAAGACGCTAACTCAGCAGAGACTCAATCATGACGGCATCACGGATTCGTTGGCTGGTCATCGTTCTCATCTATGCGGTGTTCCACTATTGGTATGGCGGCAACGGCCAACCGATGACACCAGAAGAAGTTGAGCACTATGTGGCGCGTGCTGCGGATGTAAGCCCTGAAACCGCAGATCGAGTCCGGCAAATAGCCGCGACGGATGATGGCAAAGAGTTTGTGATGGTCAATCTGAACAAATACAGGCCAGAGCCCCAATACGCAGACTTACGCGATGTCACCGGGAGCTCGCAGGAAGTTGAACAGAAATATTTTTCGATGGTTGTGCCTAAGTTGTTCGCTCGCGCCTGCCACCCGATTGTCGTGACTGACCCCGTCGTTAAGATGGTTGGTGACGCTGACCGGATCGAATGGGAACGCATTGCGCTGGCACGGTATCGAAGTCGTCAGGATTTTCTTGAGATTATCCTGGACCCTGAGTTCAACATTGGGGTGGAGCACAAATGGGCTGCATTGGAGACCTCTCACACGATGATGACGGTGCCCCAGCTTTGGGGAGTCAGTGTTCGACTCGTTCCGCTACTACTTTTGCTGGTGATTGGTCTGTTACTGGATCGGTTCACGACCTACAGAGCTTCAACCTAAAAAAACAGCACCACTTATAACGGCAACGTATCAACGTAGTTGCCTTTGTCTTTTGGATACAGCCACGTTGAGAACGAGGGCGTAGTCCGCCCAACGTGATTGAACTCAACCTTCATCACGCTCGGCTGCGTAGGAGCGTGCCGCTCTAAATCGGGCTTTCTAGTGTTGTCAGGTCACCCTGTGTGCTTCGGGAACTGATGTTCGAACAATTGCGGATGAGGGTAAAAATGTAATGATATGTTACAACGTAACATAGTTATGATATAACATATCAAAGTGTCGGCATGTGAAGACGCTCTTTCAAACAATGAACCTACAGCAGGATACGGTGGAATGAAGACGATACTAGCGGTTGCCCTTGCAATAACCACATCAGTTGCGATGGCCCAAGACGATGAAAACTCAATCGAAGAAATTCTGGTGATTGGCAAAGAGCTAACCTCCGTCAGTGAAAGCGGAAGCAGGTTGAGTTTGACCCTCAAAGAAATACCCGCAACTGTCGATGTTATCGATGGTGATGCCATGCGCATAAGGCGGGATATCTCTTTGCTTGAAGCAGTTACCAGAAGTGCAGGATTCACGGGTGCGGGTAACCCTGGTAACGGTGGCACCAGTATCGCGGCCAGAGGATTTACCGGCCAGGACGTCGTCACCAAGTTATACGATGGCAACAACTACTACACGATGGCGGGTACCATCACCTTTCCGTTTGACACCTGGGCAGTAGAACGTGTGGAAGTGCTGAAGGGACCGGCATCTGTTCTCTATGGTCTTGGTGGTATTGCTGGTGCTTACAATGTTGTGCCGAAATCTCCTTCTTCAGAATTTGGTGGCGAATTGCGAGTGTCTGCAGGGGAAGACGGTGAACGCTATTACGGCCTTGGTCTGACAGGTGCGCTGTCGGATTCAGTGACGGGCAGAATAGACTACAGCGACGGCACGTCGGACAACTGGGTCAACAATGGTTCGAGTGATACCCAGATGCTGGCTGTTGCGCTTGAGTGGCAGGCGACCGATGACCTGACATTGTCCTTTCGTTACGACGCCGGGGATCAATCGCCGTTACGCTACTTTGGTGTACCTATAGTGGGCAGTGACTTTGATGATGACCTCGTAGGTTTGAACCTCAGCGTTGGTGATACCGATATCAACTATGATGATGAGATTACTCGACTTATAGCTGAATGGAACATTTCTGAATCTGTCAGCGTCAACGCTGAGCTCTTTTCACTTGAAACCGATCGTTTCTGGCAGACTGTTGAGACGTATTTTTACAACCAGGCAAGCGGGATGATTGATCGCTTCGATCCACTCATCATTCGTCACGAAATGGAGCAAACCGGTGGCCGGGTGAACTTTGCGTTCGATTCTCAATTGGGCGCTATGCCTTTGAAGATGTCCTTAGGCTTTGAGACGACGGATATCAGTCTTGACTACACCTCGAATTTTAACGGTTCACATCCTGACTCGGTTGACTGGGGTGGTGACTTTGATTCGGTTGACCCTGCGAACTTCATTGCTGGTTCCTGGTATGACGTTTCAGATAGTGTCGCAGCCCTGGATCAGGTTTCCGACGCCACGCAGTGGGCTGTCTTTGGTGAGGCCCAACTGAAGGTGACTGACAAGCTTGCTTTGGTTGCGGGCATTCGTCACGACAACATCGATACTGACTACGAGCGTCTGACATATGATGCGTCGGGCAATCGCGATACCACCGTTGATAACAGCGTTAATCAGGAAATTGATCCCACGATGTACCGTTTTGGCCTCGCATACGACGTTAACGCAGACACCGCGCTCTACGGTCAGCTCTCAACAGGGGAAACACATCCGCGCGGAGGTGATGTTGTACGCGTCAGCAACAGCCTGCGAGAAGCAGATACAGTGGAAGTCGAACAGTATGAGATTGGGCTCAAGCAGTCCTTGCTCGATGAACGATTGACCTGGAATCTGGCAATTTTTGATATCACCAGGAAAAACATGCTGATTGATGATCCAGACAGCTCTGATCCAACCGACTTCACCACGGTGCCGGAGCAGAACGCCCAGGGAGTTGAGATCGGTTTCAACTATGCAGCAAGCGAAAAGCTGATTGCCTATGCTAATGCGGCGCATGTGGACTCTGAACGTGACACCGGGGCCGGAGATATCGACACGCCATATGCGCCGGAATTAACTGCGAACGTTGGGCTGTTATACATGGTGACGGATGCTATTCACATCGGTGCGGATTACCGTTATGTGGACGAACGTCCTTATCAAAACCAGCC
The DNA here is from genome assembly GCA_963921285.3 of Pseudomonadales bacterium. GTDB lineage: Bacteria > Pseudomonadota > Gammaproteobacteria > Pseudomonadales > Azotimanducaceae > UBA9659. The sequence continues at coordinate 63,431 of CAWUFD020000015.1, read as the reverse complement.
ACTGCCTTCATATTCTGTTGTCGATGTATCAATGGGCTATGCAATAAACGAGCGCGTTCGACTGATGGTTAATGCTCAGAACGTTTTTGATGAAGTCTATGCCACGGCTGATCATTGGACAGGTGGCCAATGGCTGGTTGGCCGACCTCGAACGATGAGCATGACACTTGATGTCGATTTCTAGGAGAGCCGTTACCCAGGCTTGCCATTCCCGAGAGAACACGGGCAGAGAGTCTTTCTGCCCGTGACTTCGTTTGCTCAAGAAGAACCTTTCGTCCTAACTGATCACGAATCGATAAGCCCGTGAACTTCAAGCGTACGCTCTATCTGACCCACAGGTGGTTCGGCATTCTCATGTGCCTGATGTTTTTCCTGTGGTTCGCATCCGGCATCGTCATGATGTACGTCGAATACCCTGAACTGACGGAACGGGAGAGGATTGCTGGGCTTCCACCATTGAATCTGGATGCCATCGATACGGAGGTCAGCACACTTGATGGACCAATCTTGCATGACAAGCGCGTCACAAGCTTCTCGGTTTCCAGCCATTTGCAACGACCGGTGTTTCGTATGCAATTCAGTGACGGGACAACCTCCGTTTTGTTTGTCGATGCTGGTGAGGTAGTGCCGCCAACAACCCGGGCCACTGCGGAACAGGCAGCGAGTATCTTCGCGCGTAACGCCGGCCTGGGTGATGACGCTCGCTATGTAAAAAAACTGGAAATGGACCAGTGGACAGTCTACGGCGGGTTCAGTACACACCGGCCTTTACATCAGGTTGCTTTGGATGACTCACGGGGCACGATCCTTTATGTGTCGAACTCTACAGGCGAGGTGCTGCGTGATACCGATGCCTGGGAACGCGGATGGAACTGGGTTGGCTCTACCATCCACTGGATCTACCCGATGCAGCTGCGCAAGTACCCGGACCTCTGGGCAGATGTCGTCATCGTTGTTTCCATACTTGGTATCGTCGCTGTGGCCAGCGGTACGGTAGTCGGCTTCCTGCGATTGCGAACCAGAAAGCGCTATCGTAACGGCTCGGTGACACCTTACGAAGGTATCCAGAAGTGGCATCATCTACTGGGCATCGGCTTTACCGTGTTTATCACGACATTTGTTGTGAGCGGCCTTTTTTCTATGAACCCCTTTGGGATATTTGACGAGAAGAGTTCAGCACGACCACAAATTACCCGATACGAAGGCGGCGCACTGCGCCTTGAAGGCTTGCAGCATGCGCTTGATTCTCTGCAGTTGGCTCAGACAGATCTGACGGGCCTAAAGGAGTTGTCCTGGCACCAGATGAATGACACCGGGGTACTGGTGGCACACACGGATTCTGGCAGGCAGGTAGTTAATTTCTCATCTAACGAGATGGCGGCGAGGATCAGGGAGACCATTCCTCTGCTACTTCCAGCACATTCATTAACCCGGCTGGAAAAGCTCGAAACATATGACAACTACTATTACACAACTCATAACCGGTATCGGCCGTTGCCAGCCTATCGCGCGACGTTCGATGATGAGGAGAAGACCTGGTACTACATTGATGCGGTTACGGGCGAAATACTGTTCAGATCGACATCCATCGGTCGAGTCGAACGTTGGCTCTACAATGGTTTGCACAGCCTTGATTTCCAGTTTCTGCTTGCTAACCGGCCACTGTGGGACTTCGTGGTCATTGCGCTTTCGTTGGCTGGTGTTGCGGCTTCCTATACCTCAGTGGTCATTGCCTGGCGAAGGCTAAAGAAGACGAGGATAAGAGGGGGCTCGAAAGCAAGAAGACCTTTAACCCAGTGACGAAGGGTCTAAGGCGCGAGATGAACGATGTTTAGCGCGTCTCTGGATCTGACATGGTGGACATTCTCTTCTTTAGTTCGCGGTAAATGTTGTTCTTCTCGAAGGGTTTCATCTTCTTCCAGCGTTGCGATTCACCTTTCGTGCGACCACAACCGCGACACCATCCCCGAGGCCCGGAGAAATCGCAAACATCGATGCAAGGGCTCTTGTTACGTTTCACTGGTTTGATGAGTGTTCATCAAGTGTGAGCAACACCTGATCGATACCACTTTCCAGCTGTCGAAGCTGGCTGAGTTCTTCGTAAAGCCGATCTTCAAGGTTCTTGAAGTTGAGCGGGATCGACTTTTGACAGACGCTATACCCTTCACCAACCAACTGGTATCCCTTCCAAGCTCGAATACGATCTCCCTCCAGCGCGATGAGCCTTTCCACGAAAAGATCCCGTGAAGGGCAGTCCTCTTCAGCATGCAGGCAAACCGGAAAACGTTTCTGTTTTATCTCTCTCGCCTCGATAAAGGTCTCGAAGTGCACACCACCCTGATTGCCATTGTGCCAGTTGGTTTTATAGAGCTGTAGATAAGCACCGCGGTTATAGATCTCCCAATCGTCCTCGTACCAGCGAGCAGCCATCAGCTTCTTCTGGAGACCTCGGAATACATTCTTTAGGTCCTTCATGCTTCAGGTGTCTTGTACGTTTGCTGGTGCAGGCGGCACACGGCCGAGGATACTCGCCCGCAAAGCTTCCGGGCGCATATCTCTTGCCATCTGTCCGGTGGGCGCTTCAAGGTAAACCGAGACACAATCCAGAATTTCCCGTGCGGTCAGGTCTGCGTCCTGATCTCCGAACAGGTAAGTCCAGGCGCCGGGTGATGAAAGTGCGATACCACATGGGCGCTTACAGAGACTCAAGCATTCTGCAGGATGAAGGTTCACTTTATCTTGGAGGTGATCTTCTTTCAGGAGCTGCTGTAGCTCCTGGTAGAGTAGAAAGCCCGGCCGCTTCTCCTTAGGGTCACGCGGAAATCCAGATGGTCGGCAAGAGGTGCAGACGTGAAGGTTACAAGAGGAAGTGGCACTGTCTTTTGTCGCGTTTCCTGGCATGGCCTTATTGACGTGTTCTATTGAATGATATGTTGTAACGTATCTCAAGCGTGGCGGCAATGGTAGATTGAGTCACAATCGGTGGCGCTTGGGCTCGATGCGATCTCGCCTGATACAATGCCTGCTCGTTTTACAGCGCTTATTCCAACTAAAAGACTATGACGAAAAATCGAGCCACCAACCTCGCTGAACTGGGTGAACTGTTTAATCGGGAAGACAGGGAATGGGTTCGAGAAAAGGGACTACAGGTAAAACTCAGGCCCAGTGATGTTGTGATCACGCCGTACGGCAAAAGCGGCACTACGTGGACCCAGCAGATAGTTCACACCCTGCGTACACGCGGGGACATGGATTTCGATGACATCTCGAGGGTAGTCCCCTGGATTGAGGTCAGTGCAGGACTCGATATTGATCTGGATGCTGAGCAGAAAGCCAATCCGCGAGCGTTTAAGAGTCATCTCGCCTGGGATGACATGCCCAGAGGCGGAACATACATCAACGTTGTCAGGGAGCCCGTTGCTGCGGCAGTCTCCGGCTATGTGGAGCCGGACACCATTGATGTAAACGAGTTTGTGCAAAAGACGTTTCTCATCAGACGCGAGTACTACAAGCACCTGAAGTCCTGGTGGTCACGACGGAACGATGATGACGTGCTGTTCCTGGCCTACGAACACATGCTCGCCGACCCGCAAGCCGCTATTGTTCGCATTGCTGAATTCGCCAACATCGAACTCGATGACGAGTTGCTTCAGATAACACTAGAACACTCTTCGCGAGAATACATGCTCAAGTACCAGGACAGATTTGATGATGCAATGCTGAGAAAGCAGAGCGAAGAACTTGTTGGATTGCCGCCGGGAAGTGATAGCTCAAAGGTGACCAGTGGCTCCTCGACCCATGCTCTGAGTGATGAAACTCTGGCCCTGTTTGAGCGGGCTTGGCAGGAAGAAATCACCCAACCGCTGGGTTACGCGACTTACGGCGATCTGACTGCTGCACTAATTGTGTAGCTAACGTCGCTCAGACAAAGCCGTTTAGCCGAACTCGGTTAGCCAGATGTTCCTGGCTTGTTCGAACAGCTTCACTTCACGAGGATGTGATGCAGTACTTCTTCAGTCGCTCTGTGATGTGCCAGGTTACCTTTGAACCCTTGGGCACAAACGCCCCTTCACCTGAGCCAACGATACCTCATTCAGCATCCAAGAGTTGAGTGCGTCAACTAAGTGGTGATGTGGGCGCACGGAAGTGTTTATGCCTTCCCGGGTTGCCTACAGCATCCCTTGTGTTCCCGGGGCTGAGGGACCTTAACACCCCGAAAGGGCCCGGAGATTCCATAGCCCAGTTTGAAATGACTTCTCGTTGCCGACTCGCGCAGAAGGGTAGCGAAATCGGTGGACCGCCAGAGTTAGCCAACACAGTGTTGATCAACAGTGGAAAAGGAGTAAGCTAACACTCTGTTGAATAACTAGCAGTTGGTATTTCTTGATCAACTAACGCCGGTGCTCTGAATCTCTGTTCATGGGCTATGTGTTTCGGAGGTCAAGAAACATTCATCGCGAGGGAGCCGATCTTGGCCAGACCCAGCCTTCAGGATCAACGTCGAACCGAAATTCTCGACTGCTGCGAAAAAATAGTCCTCGAAGAGGGCCTTGCAGCTGCCAACATAACCCGGCTAGGGCGTGAGCTCGGCATCGACCGGACTACCATTCACCATCATGTTGGCTCACTGTCCGACATACATGCCGCATTGATACAACGCATTGTTGATTCATTCCGCAATGAAGCGGGCGTCGAAGATGACTCACCGCCCGATATTGATCGTTATATCGACACGCTGTTTCGAGCGAACTTCGCCGTTAGACACCTGGACCAGGTCATGGACGAGTTCGAAGCCAAGGCCTATCAGCAAAGTGCTATTCGCGAACATGTGAATCGATTTTATGAAATGCTCGAAGGTGCATCGGTGGACTATGTTGTCGCGGCACTACCTGATTTGCCCCGTCCTGTCGCACGTCAGTTGGGTCAAACGCTTTATGCACTTCTTGAGGGAGCGTACCTGCTGCAAAACTGGGGCAGGCCCAAATCCAGAATGAACACCGCTCGCGACGCAGCGCGGTTATTGGTGAAAGCCACTTGCGAGGCACATGGCGGTTAACAAAGCAATCCACCCAGGGAGACAGCATGAACAAACGTGATCGTGAGTTAGGCATGGGGCGAGACATAACCCGGCGCGATTTTGTTGGTGGCGTAGCAACGCTCGTCAGCGGTTCAGCGCTGCTGGGAGTAAGCGGCTGTAAACCTCAAGCCCTTACATCTCAACCGACACCGCCTGGTCCTGTTGGTTATCGACGAACGAATACACCGGACGTATCCAGCTATCCGCCTCTTAGGACCGATCTGAGAGGTAGCCACGAAGGGTCATACAACGTCGCTCACGCGCTAGCGCGAGAAGGTAAGACGGATTGGGGGCAAGCACGGAGGATAGACGATACTCAGTACGACCTTGTGATTGTTGGTGCTGGGCTGAGCGGCCTCGCATCAGCATTCTACTACCAGGAACAGCATCCCGATGCACGAATACTGATACTTGATAACCACGATGACTTTGGTGGGCATGCCAGGCGTAACGAGTTTCAGGTTGGTGATCAGACCATCGTAGGTTACGGCGGCAGCCAATCTCTGGAAGGGCCGAATGGCTATCCAGAGATGGTAAAAGATCTCATTCGAAAGGTTGGTATCGACACGAGTCGGTTTGACTCAGAGTACTACGATCACGACTTCTATCGTCGCCACGATCTTGGGATGACGCTATTCTTTGACGAGAAAACCTACGGCCGTAACGAGACCGTACGGATTTCGACCTTTGATCCGTCGTACTTTCTTCCCGCTCAGGTTGGTGAGATCCCATTTGAGACATCGCTAGCCCAGATGCCACTGAGTACAGAGGCAAAACAAGAGCTACGCCGCTTACACACAGTGACCGAAGATATGCTGCCGGATCAAAGTATCTTTTCGGAACCTGGCTACCTTGATCAGATCACCTACCTCGAACTCATCACCAAACACTTCGGGATTACCAACGAACAAGTTATAGGGCTGTATCACCACATGCCTGCTGCCTATTTCGCGAGGGGGATTGACCAGCTCTCCGCGCTGGACGCAATCGGCTTTGGGCTGCCTGGACTGAACATGACTGGTCTCGGCGCGTTTGAAGGTTTGTTGAGATATGGTCTCCAACTGAGCGCCGAACCGTACACCTATCACTTTCCTGATGGAAACGCAGGCCTGGCACGCATGATTGTTCGTCGTCTGATCCCTGGTGTGGCATCAGGTAATACAATGGAGGATGTTGTTCCTGCGCACTTCGACTACACAAAGCTGGACCTCGAGGATTCTGCAACACGCATCCGCCTCAACAGTACCGTGATCAACGTGGAGCACAATGGGCCGGAGAACGCGGCTACCTCAGTCAATGTCACCTACGTGCGAGACGGCATAGTCGAGCGCGTTCAAGCCAGGCAGTGCATTCTTGCGTGTTACGGGCAAGTGATCCCGCACCTTTGTCCGACGATGCCCGATAGGCAACGTAAAGCGCTTTCGGAACAAACCAAGGCACCATTGGTGTACACCAATGTTCTGCTTAGAAACTGGCAGGCACTGAAAAAACAACACGTGGCTATTGCCCATTGTCCGGGCAGTTGGCACCACCTTGCACTTACTGACTTTCCGGTGAGTATGGGTGATTACAAGTTTGCGAACGAAGAAGATCACCCAATCGTAATGTCGTTGCATGCGGCGCCCCTTGTTCCGGGATTACCTCTTCGAGAGCAGTACAAATCTGCGCGAGCGATGCTCCTGGGCACTTCTTTTGAAGACATTGAACGCGAAGTTCGTACTCAAATTGCAGGCATGCTCGCCCCCGGTGGTCTTGATCCCGCGGAAGACATACTGGGGATTACGGTTAACCGGCACGCGCATGGTTATGCCCGCAATGCACGGCATTTCAAAGACAAACACTATGACGAAGCGCCACATGTTGTGGGTCGCCAGCCTTTTGGGCGAATTCGCGTCGCAAACTCAGACGCTGGCGGCGGGGCGAACGTCCCTACCGCGATCCGTGAAGGGTGGCGAGCGGTACAGGAGCTGTGAAGAATGAGTGAAAGCCATCGCCTGATCTGGGATTTCTTTGCTGTAATGTCTGGGATCCTGCTCGCTTTCACGCTGCAGGCGTGGTGGGAGGAGCGAGAAGAGCAAAATGATATTGAGCGGGTCCTGCAGTCGGTCGTAGTTGAGCTTGACCAGAATATATTAGCGGTGGAAACGGGTAAAAATCATCGTCATGCGGTGGAGACGATAACGCTCAAAACAATGGAATTGTGTGCAGGCGGTCCGGTTGAAGATGACTTTGAAAATCTGCTCGGCGGCCTGAGTTGGTACTCAACCCCACCAGTGAGTTGGGGAGCGCTTGATAGCTTGATCCAGAGTGGCCAGTTGCACCTGATCGACGACATTGATCTAAGGAAAAAGCTGATGGAGATCTCGCGCTTCAGAAGTCTTTTCGAAGCCGGTTTCCAGGAAGATCGTGAAAACACGATTTCCAGCTGGAATGAATGGCGGCGCAAGGGTGTTTCACAAATGCAGGTGGCGATGGAGCCTTTCGCGAGGGAGATGCCTGGTATGGGCTTTGTCGTCTATGACTACGACATTCCTCAAACCGCACGTATAGATCATTCGTTTCTGCTGCAAGACAACGAGTTTTGTAGCTCGCTGGTCAATAAACTCTGGCTGCAACGCGATGCGATTAACCGAGCTGATGGTTACATTGAAGATGCAATGTCGTTGCGGGCGAGTCTTAGGGCTGCGCTAGAAGTTTAGATTGATGATATGAGAGCGAGGCCAGCTTGCTGATAACATGTAGTTTCCCCTGGGACGCAGTTCGATAGGTGGCCCGACTCGCAGTCCGCAGGACTGCTGTGTGTCAGTGCTGATTCAAGGTGATGCGAGTTACACCAAGAAAATGGCCCGCCCAGAGAGATTGGAACACGCAATGTAATTGGCCCGACTCGCAGTCCGCAGGACTGCTGTGTGTCAGTGTTCATTCAAGGTGATGCGAGTTACATCAAGAAAATGGCCCGCCCAGAGAGATTGGAACACGCAATGTAATTGGCCCGACTCGCAGTCCGCAGGACTGCTGTGTGTCAGTGCTGATTCAAGGTGATGCGAGTTACATCAAGAAAATGGCCCGCCCAGAGAGATTCGAACTCCCGACACCCAGGTTCGAAGCCTGGTGCTCTATCCAGCTGAGCTATGGGCGGGTACAGGGCCTCGGTACGCGATGTACCGAGGAGCGGCGATTATATTGGAATCCTGGCCATTTGACAGCACCAATATCCAGCGGCAATCTAAGTGCCAGTACTCGAAGGGTGCTGCCTCGCCTGCGGAAAGGATATAAGTCCACCTTCATCAGCTCGAATTGCTAATGCCATAACCTTCTTTCTCCGATTCAGCAGGCGGCGGACCGACGAAAGGAGGTCTTATGACTAGAACCCTACCTGAAAAACCCAACCTTGAATTCCTGAAACGGGAAGCCAAGCGCATACTCAAGTCTGCGCGTGAGGGCAAAACGGAATACTTGGCGCTGTTACGCGCCGATGAGAAATTTGCCTCTGCTTCAGATGATGAGATCGCGGCAGCGGTTACGCTACTCGATGTTCAACACAGTCTTGCACGCGACTACGGCTCTGATGGCTGGCCCGCCATGAAATCGTTTGTGGAGTCCCAGGTCGCGGTGCTCGATTACGTGCGACCCGTGCTCAAGGTCGGTAACTTTGATGAAGCGGTTGCGCACTACGTCGACTGGCTTGGTTTTAACCTGGACTGGGAATGGCGTGAGGCACCTGGCCAGCCGGCGATAGGTGCAATGTCGCGTGACAACTGCGCGTTCATGGTCAATGAACATCCCGGCACACTTGGGCCAACGGCGTTGCATCTGGACGTGAAAAACCTGGATGCGCTTGTCGCTGAATGGAATGAACGGCGGCCAGGTGCAGTTTCCGCTGAGGTATCCCCGCCATACGAGTTCAAGGACGTACCGATCACTGACCCCTGGGGCAATGTTGTTGTGTTCGAGGGTAAAGACGAAGCCAGTGAAACGAAAAAACGCGATGCCATCCGGCCCAGGATGCGTGCCTATATTGAGCAGTGCCTTGAAACGGGAAAGGGCTTCCCAACGCCGGAAGAGGTGAGGGAGGTCATTGGCCCGCCGCTCGGTACGGCCATCGAAGTGCTGAATGAGTTTGAAGGCTATCGTGAGGCTTTCGAGGCAAGACAGCATCCGGATTAGCTGCTTTGTTGCGAGGTCTGCTGGCTGGTGATACAACTGCGGCTATTGTTGTTATCCCGGAGTAGCCATGGCGATCAATACCCTTGCAGACATTACACGAGTCCACCGACAGGAGCGGCCTAACGACGTTGCGCTGAAGTTCATGGCAGATGGCCGTGAGTGGACGTTTGAGCAGCTCGATACGGAAGCCTGTCGATGCGCCAATGCGTTGCAGGCAGCAGGGATCGGTGATCAGTCCCGCATTGCCTATCTCGGTAAGAACGAGCCGGAGTACTTCACTTTCCTCTATGGAGGCGCAAAGCTGGGTGCGGTATCCGTCGCAGTGAACTGGCGACTTGCCCCACCTGAGATGGAATACATCCTCAATCACAGTGAATCGAAGATCCTGCTGATTGGGGATGAGTTCCTCGGTCATCTCGCGCAGATGAACCTGGACCTGGATACGGTTGTGGTGCTGGGTGACCCCGGTGATTCCGGTTACCCAACCTACGATCAATGGCTGGCAGGTGTCTCCAGTGACGACATCGTGCTCGACATCGATGCCGCAGATACCTGCTACCAGTTGTATACCTCCGGAACCACGGGTCTGCCAAAAGGTGTGGAAACAACCCATGCCAACATGATCGCCATGATGAGTGATGGGCTGTCGCCACTGAAGTTTGAACCGGCGTCGGTGAACCTGGTTTGTATGCCGCTCTTTCACATTTCTGGCAGTGGCTGGGGAGTGATTGGCCAGTACGCTGGCTGTCGCACCATTATGTTGCGGGAGGTTGATCTGCCGCAGATCCTCGAGTCGATTGAAAGTGAGCGGATCACTCATTCAGTTTTTGTTCCCGCAGTGTTGCAGTTCCTCTCTGGTATTCTCGGTGTAAACGATCGGGATTTCTCATCGCTTGAGTGCATTACCTATGGCGCGTCACCAATCACGGAAGAGGTCCTGATAACAGCCATGCAGATCTTCAAGTGTGATTTCTACCAGGTGTATGGGCTCACAGAGACCACAGGCGGCGTGACGTTATTGCCGCCGGAAGACCATGATCCAGGCGGGCCAAGGGCAGGGCTGCTGCGTTCATGCGGCAAGGTGTTCCCCACCCACGAAGTTAAAATCGTGAACTCGGATACCGGTGAAACCATGGCTGACGGTGAGGTTGGTGAAATCTTGATCAAGGGCCCGCAGATCATGAAGGGCTACTGGCGCAACCCTGAGGCAACTGCAGACAGCATCAACGATGAAGGCTGGTTTAAATCCGGTGATGCTGGCTATGTCATCGACGGATTTGTCTATATCCATGATCGCGTCAAAGACATGATCATCTCTGGCGGTGAGAACATCTATCCCGCTGAAATCGAAAACGTGTTGATGAAGCACGAGAAGGTGGCAGATGCCGCCGTGATCGGTGTGCCGAGTGATCGCTGGGGTGAAACGGTGAAGGCCGTGGTGACCAAAGGCGATGACAGCCTTACCGAGGAAGAGGTGATTTCACACTGCAAGCAGAACCTTGCGGGCTACAAGTGCCCGACTTCCGTCGACTGGATGGAAGAGATACCGCGCAACCCCTCCGGCAAGATTCTCAAAACAGAACTGCGCAAACCATACTGGGCCGGCCGTGACAGGAATGTATCCTGACGCGGGTGATATAATCGCTTTTTTGCACTGGAAAACCTGATGCCGGATGCTGATGTAGACATTGATGCGCGCGGGCTTCGCTGCCCGGAACCGCTCATGGTCGTCCGAAACAAGATGATGGATATGCAGAGTGGCCAGGTGGTTAAAGTGACCGCGACCGATCCATCCACCTCGTGGGATTTTCCTAATTTCTGTAAGTTCCTGAACCACGAAATGGTGCACCAGGAAACAGAGGGCGAAGAATACGTCTACTGGATCAGGAAGGGCTGATGGCGCTCTACTACTTTGCGTACGGGAGCAATATGAATCCCGAACGTGTACGCAAAAGGAACATGGGTTTTGAGGCTGCTGAGGCCGGTAAACTCTATGACTACGAGCTTGCGTTCAACAAACGTTCCGTAAAGTATCCCGGCGCGGCGTCTGCCAATGTGATCGAACAACCAGGCAGTCACACGGAAGGTGTGATCTACAAGCTGTCCGACCCTGCCCAGATTCAGGAGATGGACCCCTACGAGGGGTATCCCGTTCGTTACAACCGGCTGGCGCTACCGATAGAAGTCAGTGGCGGTACCGTGGATGCCTGGGTATATATAGCCAACGAAGAGTACATCATGCATGGCCTTCGACCCGCCAGGTGGTACCTCGAGCATTTGCTTGCCGGCAGGTCGTATCTGAGCGAGCGTTACTACCTGGCATTGTCAGAAGTCGACTGCCTGCCGGATTCTACGGTTGAGCCTGCCTGAGTCGATGCACACGCTTGATGCTGAGGACATCGTCCAGCACTTCAACAACGCCTTTCTTGATGCCCATCGGACTGAGTTGGTGGGTGGCGCTAGCGAACCACTTTACAGACCCGCACAATCAGAAGGTGGCCTGCACCAGGTCATCTTTCGTGATGATTACGCCTCAAGCGCACTGCATGAGGTTGCCCATTGGTGTATCGCAGGCCGCAAGCGCCGCCTGCAGGAAGATTATGGCTACTGGTATGAGCCGAGTCGGGACGCAGATACACAGGCCGCGTTTGCCGAGGCAGAAGCAAGGCCACAGGCGCTGGAACGGATCCTCAGCCATGCAGCCAACATCCGCTTTCGTGTCAGTTGCGACAATTTTGATGAAGCGGCAGTTGATCGAGGCGAGATGATTAGGCAGGTGCATGAGGCAACGCACCAGTGGTTAACAAGTGGGTTACCGGCGCGTGCGTTGCGACTGGTAGAGATGTTTGAAAGCAAAACCGGTGTTACGGTTTCACTGGATACTTGCAGTTATGAGGAGTACCCGACATGAGCAACTTCCCTGAAGACTATGAAACTGATCCAGGGTTTGATCCCGCGGAAGATCACATGGGGCCCTTCTACTGGCGTAAGGAAGGTGATGACTATCGCTGCGCTTTCCTGGCTGAACAGAAGAACTGCAACGTGAACGGGTTTGTGCACGGCGGTGTGCTGATGAGTTTTGCTGACTTTGCACTGTGTATCGGGGCGACTGATCACTACAACGGTGAAAGTGTCACCACGGTCAGCTTCAGCGCAGATTTCATGGCGGCGGCGGAAATTGGGTCTATTGTTGAGTGTGTGCCGCGCGTGGTTCGTCGTACGGGTTCGCTGGCGTTTGTCTCGGGTGACCTGGTGTCAGAGGGAACGGTTGTTATGACAGCGAGTTCTGTCATGAAGCGGTTGCGTGAGAAATCATGACAGAACAGGACGAAGCGTTATACCTGGTCGACTCATCGATCTACATCTTCCGGGCTTACTACTCGATCCCCGATAATTTCAAAGATAAGGCGGGCGAATCGGTTAATGCCGTGTATGGCTATACCAACTTCCTTCTCGACCTGATTGATAAGGGCCCGCAGTTTATCTCTTGTGCATTCGATGAAAGTCTCAACACCTGCTACCGCAATCGGATCTATCCTGACTACAAGGCCAACCGCGATCTGCCCGGTCCAAATCTTGAGTACCAGCTCGCAAAATGCCAGGAGATTACCGATCTGCTGGGGTTTCACAGCGTTTGTCTGTACGACTATGAGGCCGATGACATTATTGGCACGTTGCAGGCCCGCCTCGGTCAGGACCGACCTGCCGTGATTGTGACGCGGGACAAGGACCTCGGTCAGTTGCTGCGTGAAGATGATGCGCTGTGGGATTTTGCGGCCAACGACTTCAGTGATCGCGGCACCGTGAAAGAGAAGTTTGGCGTTGAAGCGGAACAGATCGCGGATTACCTGGCGCTTGCCGGTGATTCTGTAGACAACATTCCTGGTGCGCCGGGTGTTGGGGCAAAAACGGCGGCTGCGTTGTTACAACACTTCGGTGATATCGATACCTTGTACCAGCGTATTGAAGAGGTCCCGGAGACGGGTGTGCGCGGCGCTGCCAAGATCATGAATTCGTTAAAAGAAAACGAAGCCAACGTGCGAATGTTCCAGGAGATTACCCGCATTCATTGCGAGGTGCCGATGGAAGTAACGCTGGATGATTTACGGCTCGACAAACCCGACCCCGCCGCGATGGATAACTTCCTGTCCGAACTGAACTTCGGCAAGCGAACCATTGAGCGTATCCAGAAACTGCAATGACCCTGACCTTTGGTCTGATTGTTAACCCGCTCGCCGGCCTTGGTGGTGCGGTAGCCCTTAAAGGCAGCGATGGCGTTGCTGATCTTGCCATCGAAAAAGGCGCGGTCAGCAAGGTGCCTGACCGACTTGCCGTGTTCTTTGAAAACCTCAGCTCAAACCAGATTAACTGGGTGGTCGCACCCGGCGTGATGGGGGCTGACTACCTTGGCGATACCGACAAGATGGTGATTGGCGAAGCCGGTGCAACAACAACCGGCGAGGATACCCGGCGCATAGCGAGCGAGCTTATCGGCCGTGGGATCGACTTGTTGATCTTTGCAGGTGGCGATGGCACCGCGAGAGATATCGTTGATGCGGTCAGCGATAGTGGCGATGAAACGCTGGTGCTTGGCATCCCCTGCGGCGTGAAAATGCACTCCGGTGTGTTCGCAACGTCGCCCGACGCAGCAGGGCAGTTACTGACGGACTTGCTCGGAGGAAAGATCCTTTCTGTTACCCGCGCAGAAGTGCGGGACATTGATGAGGAAGCATTGCGACGGGGAGAGGTCAAAGCACGTTTTTACGGTGAACTGGCCGTCCCTGATGATATTCGCTACCTGCAGCAGACCAAGGTGGGTGGTGTGGAATCGGATGACCTGGTTCGTGAAGAGATTGCCGCCGACTTTGCGGACAACATGGACGAGGATCTCCTGTACCTGATGGGCGCAGGAACAACGGTCGCCAGTATCATGGCGTCGCTTGGTATTGAGAACACCTTGCTTGGTGTTGATGCTATCCAGGGTGGTTCGCTGGTTAAGTCAGACCTTGGTGAAAGCGAGATCCTTGAGTTGATTGCAGAGGCACCGGCACAGATCGTGGTCACATTCACCGGCGGGCAGGGTTATCTCTTCGGCAGGGGTAACCAGCAGTTAAGTGCGGCGGTGCTGAAACGTATCGGCACGCAACACATCGACATTGTTTCCACCAAGGCGAAACTGCAGGCGCTGGATGGAAGACCGCTGCTTGTGGATACTGGTGATCGTGAACTGGATCAGCAACTTGCTGGCATGCGGCGAATCAAAACGGGATATGAAGACGAGGTGGTTTACCTCGTGGAGCCTGCCTGAAAAAACTCAGCTATGCAGGATGTAATTCACCACCTTGGTGATGGCAATCGAGTTGCCGCTGCGCAGTGCCTGGCGCAACTGGTTGATCACCAGTTTCTGCTCTTCAACGATAGAAGGGCTGAGATTCTCCGGGATAGGTGATGGCCTGTCCTCGGCCTGGGCAAGGCTGACAACGTTACTTTCTGGCTGGGCAACAGGGTTGGGGTCGTAAATCTGGTCGGCCACCCTGGTCAGCTTGAGAAATGCCTTGTGGGTCAGCACAGCCTGGTCAACGCCATCCTGGCGAATCGTATCGGCAAAACGGATGTATTCCTCGTCGGCCAGCCACAGGATCGCGTAAAAGCCAGCCGTGTAATGCGGGCTGTGCAGACCATACTCGTCCGGCTCGTCAATGCCAGCAACATCATCAACATACACGGGCGTCTTCGACGGGAACGCCGCGTACAGGATGCTGAGAATCTTGGCGATATGCCGGTAGAAATTCTCGATGTTGATGTCAGCCATAAATATGCGGCCCTTAGTGAAGTCTTTATTATAGTCCGCGCGCCAAAAAATGGCATACAGGCGCGGTTGGCCCTCGCTAATGAGTGTGAAAGAATGCACGAATGCAGTATCGGTTGGATTAATGGCCAGAATTGAGAAGTCTGAGGTTGAGTGGAAAGAGCAGCTCACGCCGCTTCAGTACAGGGTTGCCCGCAAAAGTGGTACTGAAAAAGCCTTTACCGGTGAATACTGGGATACCAAGACAGAAGGCACCTATGAGTGTATCTGCTGTGGCAGGGCGCTGTTTTCTTCCAGAACCAAGTATGACTCCGGTACAGGCTGGCCAAGCTTCTATCAGCCGATCGACGGTGAAGCGATCACCGAGAGAGAAGATCGCAGCCTGTTCATGAGGCGCACCGAAGTGGTCTGCTCAGACTGTGATGCTCATCTCGGGCACGTGTTTACGGACGGTCCGCCACCAACCGGCCAGCGCTTTTGTCTGAATTCCGCAGCACTCAAACTGAAACCCGGATCACAAGGGTAGGCTGAGGCCAGACAACCTTGCTGAGACTCAAATCGGAGATCCTGCGCAGGCGCCAGCAACAACGTTTCAGGACTGAAACGGACCGTGCACGACGCCGGCATATCTTTGAGCTGTTCGTCATCCTGAGTTGCCTCATCGTGGCGAATATCATCGCGATGCTGGTATTCGAGGATCTTGGCCTTGAGGATGCAACCTGGCTCACGCTCACCTCAATTACCACCGTTGGCTACGGGGACCTCAGTCCGGCAAGCGTATTGGGGCGCTTTGCCACCATCGTTTTCATTTACATATTTGGCATTTTTCTGCTGGCGCAGATTGTCGGCGAGTGGATTGATTATCGACTCGACCGGCGCGATCGCATGCGCAAAGGAACCTGGAGATGGCATATGAAAGATCACATCGTTGTGCTCAACACACCCGACCGGCATGGGGATCGATACCTTCGCCTGCTGGTGGAGCAGATCCGCGATACCCCGACGTTACGGGAGTGTCCCATCCAGGTGTTTACGCCGCATTTTCCGGATGGCCTGCCGCCCGATATCGCCAACCTGGGTGTTGTCCTGAGAACAGGAAGACCTGAGGGCAGGGTGGAACTGGAAGAAGTGGACATCGAGGATGCGCGTTTCGTAATCCTGCTTGCAGTGGATACAAACGATCCGCGTTCAGACAGTGTGAACCTGGACATGCTGGATCAGCTTGAAAGCTACGAGTTGTCCGGGAACGTGATTGTCGAGTGTGTGGTTGAAGCTAACCGGGATCGCTTAAAAAAGAATGGTGCGACCTCGGTGATTCGCCCGATTCGTGCCTACCCCGAGTTGTTGGTGCGGACCATGGCAGCGCCCGGTACGGAAGCAATCATCGAAGACCTGTTCGTGTATGCGGGCAACCATCCACGCCGTTACGATGTGCCTTTCAAAGACCAGGCATGGGGCGATCTGGCGAGTAAGCTCCTGCAGAAAGGCCTTGGAACGCCGCTCGGCTACCTCAACATTTACGACCAGATGATTACCAACCCGCCACCTGATGCCGTGGTTTCCGGTAAGGCGATCTTCATCATGGTGTCTCAGAGTGCTGTCTACCAGCCTGAGCTGGTGGAGAGCTGCATTACCACACCTGGGTGATGTGAGATCGTTTTTTCATAACTGGATCGTCGGGCTGCAGTGTGCCAGCTGGCTGCTGCTGCTCACCTGGTGCGTTGGCATCATCAACCACCTGAACGGTTATGCCTTAAATGAGTTTGGGATTTACCCACGGCATACAGATGCGCTGGTTGGCGTATTTACCTGGGTATTGCTACACGGGAATATGCAGCATCTTGTGATGAACAGTACGCCGCTTTTAGTGCTTGGATTTTTTGTGGCACTGCGCGGGCCTTGGCTGTTTCTGAAGATTACTGTGTTGGTATGGGTGTTGGCTGGGCTTGCTGTGTGGGTGCTTGGCCGGCCTGCTTTTCATATCGGGGCGAGTGGGCTCGTGTTTGGCTATTTCGGGTTCATTATTGCGATAGCGATGTACAAGCGCAGTATTCCGGACCTGGTTGTCGCAACTGGTGTGATTTTCTATTACGGCGGGATGATTTTTGGTGTGCTGCCTGGGGAGGATTTTGTGTCCTGGGAAGCGCATTTGTTTGGGTTGTTGGCTGGTGTGTTTGCTGCGCGGTTGTTTTCTACGTCGTGGGTGGATTCGGGTACTCGTCGTCCTGACCGCAGCCAAGGGGTCTGACGTCGTTACTCGTCATCCCGACCGAAGCGAAGCGTAGCGGAGGGATCTGATACCCGCGACGCTGAGATTTCTCCGTTCCGTTCGTTCCTCACTCCAGTCAGCGTGCCCCGGTCGAAATGACGAAAACTCGTCATCCCGAGCGCCAGCCGAGGGATCTGATACCCGCGACACTGAGATTTCTCCGTTACGTTCGTTCCTCATTCCAGTCAGCGTGCCCCGGTCGAAATGACGGAGTAGCTACCCCTCACCCTCTCTCTTCCCAGCCAGAATCACCCGCAACTCCGCCCGCTCTTCCTCCGACATTCTGTCAACCCGCTTCCTGAACCGCTGCTTGAACGAAGATCGCCGCCCCCTCGCATTTGACGAGTTCCCAAACAGAATCTTGCACAACACCAGCAATCCAATCGCCTGCAGCATCGATATCTCTGACCAGCCTGTGATATCCGGGATCAACCAGTTCCACAGCAACATGATGAGCAAACCCAGCGCGGCAATGCCAAGCAGGATGAAGATGGCGTACTTGCCGGTTTTCGCATTGATGTAAATTCCCATAGTGTTCCTCCATTTACTCGCTTTCAGACGCGAGCAGGTCCTCATATAAATCGTTCAGTGCGTCGCGCAGGTGAATCACCGCGTAGCGTTTGCGTGCCAGTAGTGTGTTAACGCCGTCACCAGTCCGGGCGGCGATGTCGTTGAAACTAAGTCCGTCAAACTCATGCATTACAAAAACTTCCCGCTGGTTATCGGGCAGCTCCAGCAGCGCTTCTTCGAGTGCTTCAAAAATGACTTCGCGCAGGTGCGGGTATTTCCGCGTGGTGGCAGGGTCGGGCAGAATGTCGATCAGCTGTAGGTCTTCACCTTCAACCGGAGACGAGACGGTGACGGTATCAACCCGGCCTCTCCTGGCCCGATCAATAATCTTGTTACGGGCAACCTGGAACAGCCATGCGCCGACGCGTTCGATGGACTCGATAGTTTCAAAAGACGTGACCAGCTGCTGGAAAACATCCTGCAGGATATCGTCGGCATCTTCTTCGAGCCTGACGCGATGGCGGATGAAGCTGCGCAACCTGTCGCGCTCGCGAACCACGATTTTTGTGATTGCAGCCGTCTGTTGCGACATGGTGGCGGTCTGTCCCCTGGTTACCTGTTGTTATGGTAGACGCAGGGGAGGCAGGAATATTGTGTTTTTTTTACAGCGCCTGTGCCCGGGCGAGTGCAGGCCTTGCGTAACAGGCATCAAGCCAGCGCGTGACGTTGCTGAACTCAGAGGCATCGAAGCCAACCATTTTGAGTAACAGCATGACACCCGCAACGTTCAGGTCGGCAACGGTGAATGCGTCACCGAGGAGGTAGTCTGATGATGCAAGATGTTCATCCAGGACCTTGAGGGGCCGTGCAAGACTCTTGGTGGCACCTTCGACCACCTTCGGGTTCTTTTTGTCATCAGGCGTGAAGAACGTCTGGATGACAATCTGCATCTGCAGGGGTTCGATCTCGCTGATGGCCCAGACACTCCACTGGTTTGTTTTCGCCTCGTCAGCTTCGTTCGATGGGTAGAGTGAAGGCGCATATTTTTTGGTGAGGTAAAGGTTGATGGCCATTGACTCAAACAGCTTGAGGTCACCGTCCTGCAGCGCCGGAATACGTCCGTTCGGGTTTACTGCGAGGTAGTCTGGTGCTTTCGAATCCTCTGCAAAGTTAGTACCCACGTGTTCATATTCAACACCGGTTTCTTCGATGGCCCACAGGGAGCGAATAGCGCGAGAGCCGGCAATGCCGTAGATTTTGATGGACATGAGTACTCCTTTTAGAAAATAAGTCTATGGTCAGTCCGCATCACTAAGAGATTTGGCACCACTGGAAATCTGCAGTCCGACCAGTCGCGCGATCACGATAGCGAGATAAAGCTGGCCAAAGATTGCCTGCACGATGACAAATGACTGGGCGACTTCCAGTTCAGGCGTGACGTCACCATAGCCGAGCGTTGTCAGGGTAACGAAGCTGAAATACAGCAGTTCATTCACCATCAGCTCAATATTGTCCCGTGTTGAGCCGAGATTAAATGATCCAGGCACGGATACTTCGATCAGCACGTAGATCAATGCCCAGATGAGCCCGATGATCATGTAAAGGGTGACTGCCGCGTACAACACATTCGACGTGACCCGTCGAGCGTTGAAAAGGTAGCCGAAGATACTCGCAGAGATGTAGCCCAGGAAGGCGATCTGGAAGACCGAGTTAACAATGATCCTAATCTCCGGGTTGCCGATGTTGAACAACGAGTTGGTCAGCACTGATGGAATCACCAGCAGGCAACCGATCAAAAAATGTCGAAGGTTGTTGGCAACCAGGTAAAGTGCCGCTACCAGTACAAACATGAGCGAGAAGCCCAGCAGCAGATTGATGTGGTCGCCAAAGAAACCGGGTAACAGGATAAGCAGGATCAGACTGATCAGGAGTCCCTGGAAACTGAAGCGAGGACTGGTTTCGTGAAAAGGCATGCGCTGTTCTTCTTGATTAATTCATCGTTTGTCGACCAGCTTGTCTGATCGACTGGCGTCTTATTGTATGCTGTGCAGGCCGAGTTTGAGGTACGGAATAGTGAACGAATGCAAGACGCGTGACAAGTTGGTGTTGTTGCTGGCCAGCGCAATTACTGGTCTTGTTTTCTCGTGCAATGTGTCAGCTGATTACGTTGGCGCTGAGAGCTGCAAAAGCTGCCACTCAGATGCCTACGACGCCTGGCAGACCTCTGATCACTTCAAGGCGATGGCGGTCGCGAATGAGGATACTGTTGCGGGCGCTTTTGATGGCAAACCGCTCATCTTTCACGACCTCCAGACGCGCTTCTATCTTGAGGATGGCCAGCACAAGGTTGAGACGGACATCGGCGACGGGCCGGAAACCTTCGATATTGAGTACACCTTCGGTCATTCGCCGCTGCAGCAGTACATCGTAGATATCGGCAAGGGACACCTGCAGGTCCTGAACGTGGCCTGGGACAGCCGGCCTGAATCCGAAGGCGGCGAAAGATGGTTTCACCTGCAGCCTGATGAGGACATCGAACCCGATCATCCATTTTTCTGGGCACGGCATTTCCAGAACTGGAACTCGCGTTGTGCTGACTGCCACAGCACGGGCGTTGAGAGAAACTACGACCCTGTGAATCACGCCTACGACACCACCTTTAAGGAAATTAACGTCGCCTGTGAAGCCTGCCATGGGCCGGGTGCAGACCACGTCGCCGCAGGCGGTGGTAAAGGCAATATCTTTAACGCGCCCCGTGAGGTGAGTTGGTCTTTTGCAGAAGGGGACAGCATCGCCAACCCCAGCGGCACGCCGAGCGATGCCATGGTCGACATGTGTGGCGGCTGTCATTCGCGGCGCTCGATTGTTGCGCCCCTGTCTCCGGGGGAAAACTACCATGACCAGTATCGGCTGACGCTCCTGGAAGAGAATTTTTACCATGCCGACGGGCAGATCCAGGATGAAGTGTTTGTGCTGGGCTCGTTCATGCAGAGCAAAATGCATGGGCAGGGTGTCACCTGCAGTAACTGTCACGAACCCCACAGCGGCAAGCTGGTCCTGCAGGGAAACAACCTCTGCGCGCAGTGCCATGAACCAGCCACCTACGACAGCAAGCAACATCACTTCCACGAGATGAGCGAGACTGCACCAAGCTGCAATGACTGTCATATGCCGGAGACCACCTACATGCAGGTGGATGATCGTGCGGATCATCGTTTTGGCATACCGCACCGGGACCCTACAAGCGAGCTGCCCACCGCTTGCCTGGATTGCCATGAGGCCATACCAGCCGCTGAAGGTTTCTCGCCCGCAGCTTTGGAAGACAGCTACGCAAAACTGATGACTCGCCTGCGGCTGGGCGATACAACGGCATTTAGAAGTTCACTTGAATTGATGATGACAGGATCGCTGTCGAATATTGAGCTTGCCACGCTCATCAACACGATCGTTAATCCGATACCGCTGCCATTGCTTGAACGTTATGCCGAGGATGAAGACCCTATGATCCGACGTATCGCTGCACTTGCGCTTGGGGAGCTTCCCTTTGAAGAGAGTTATCCGCTCTTGAGCAAACTCGCGACCGACGATGTCAGCACAGTGAGACATAACGCCGCGCGCACTCTCGCCAATCACCTCGGCGATCTTCCGCTCGAAGATATGGGCTTTGTCATCGGTTTAATGGATGAGTACCGGGCCAGCCTGGACCTGAATGCGGATTCACCTGGCAACCTGACGCAACTTGGCACGCTTGAACTCTCACTCGGGCGTATGCGGGAGGCTGAGAAAGCGTACATCAGGGCGCTCTCGATCGAACCGATGTACCTGCCAGCGATGCTCAACTATGCAGATATGCAGCGAGCCCTCGGTGATGAAAAGATTGCTGATGCGGTGCTTGCAGAAGCGGTTGGCTTTGCACCTGACAGTGGGGCGGCAAACTTTGCCTATGCCTTGTCGCTTATCCGCCAGGACAAAATAGGCGATGCGATGGGTTACCTCAAAGCCGCAACAGAACAGGCAGATGCGGTGCCTCGATATGCCTATGTTTACGCGGTGGCACTTGATTCCGAGGAACGGACGACTAGTGCCCTTGATGTGCTGGCAGAGGCCAATGCCACGTGGCCGAACCAGTTCGAATCACTGTTGCTTGAAGCACTGCTGATGGAAAAATCCGGCGATACATCGCGAATAAAACCTGTCATCCGAAAGCTGCGCGGGCTTGCGCCGGGCCACCCGGAAGTGAGGCGTAGGGTTGAGCACTACTTGAATGAAGGTGTCAGCAACCTCGAGTAGCTGGCAGGCTAGTCCTGCGACCGGCGCCGGTCCCCTTTTTTGCGCCGTGGTTCAGGCTCTTCCACCACACGATCATTGCCGCGCCGGTCCGTCGTTGAAACGCGACGGTCAGGTGGACCTTTTCGCCTTTCTACACGTTGGTTCTTATCGTCTGCCATGGAAGGTATTGCTCATCAAAAACTTAAAGCAGAGAATATTTGAGTCAGGGGGTTCGTTTCAACTTCAAACGCGGTAGAGCTGATGCACACCGACACGCCATCAACAAACGCCATCCAGTATCTGGCGCTTGCTACCGGGCTTCTCCCCATCATCGCGATCCATACAACCTACCTTGTATCGGCAAGCCAGGGCCATGTGCCATGGTGTTTTCCCTACATCGATAGCTGTTCATCGATTTCTGCCACCGGCCGTCATGGCATCGCCTTTTTCCTGTTCAAGGGAACGATGATCCCAGCGGCGATGTTATTGATGGCCTACTGGTATGTGTCCGGGCAATGGCTGCTCGCCCTTGGGGATTCACGCAAGCAGGCGCGGATTATCATGATCATCGGCGCCATTGGCGCGCTGTTCCTGATCGTTTACACGGTTGCGCTGGGAGCGGCTGGTGACGCACTACGCCTGCAACGTCGCATTGGCATCATTGTTTACTTTACCTTTACCTACCTGTCGCAACTGTTATTGGTGTGGCGGCTCGGTAAGGTCAAAAGGGATGAGCCCCGACGTCCCTGGCTCTTCTATCTCTGTGCGATCTCGCTCGGCATTGGTGTATTCACGTTGATCCTGGACGCCGTCATTCCCAACTACGACGACTACGAGGATGCCTTCGAGTGGGTGCTTGCGCTGCTGATACACCTCTACTTCCTCGTTACCTGGCTGTGCTGGCGTGATGCAGGCATGCATATGCGCTTTGGATTGGTGAAATGACGTGAAGTGCATCCTCGTTTTACTGAACATCCTGGCAGTGACGACGGCTGCTATTGCCAGTGCTAGCGATGCATGTGACGAGACGTTTACACGAGCCAGTGGCAGTTACAACTTTGTACTGAGCAGCCAGGAAGCAAAAACACCCGCCACCGGTATGATCAGGCGAATACATATCACCAGCCTGCCGGTATTCGATGAGGCAAACCCGAGAGAAGACAATGCGTTGTATCGTCTTGCCAACCGTATCCATATTGAAACCCGCGCTGACTTGATCAGGAATCTGCTCCTCATTGCTGAGGGCGATACCTATGACCTCCGACTGATCGAGGAGTCTGCCCGGCTGCTGCGTCGGCAGAAGTATCTTTACGATGCCGATATCAGGGTGGTGCGAAATTGCGAAGGCGAAGTCGACCTTGAAGTGATCACGCGCGACGTGTGGTCGTTAACCGCGGATATCTCCTTTGATCGTTCTGGTGGGGAGAACAACTACGGTCTGGGTATTCGAGATACCAATCTGTTTGGTCGAGGCACAGAGTTCAGCGTTAAAGCGAAGCAGGACATTGAACGTGACTCGCTGGAATTCGCCTACAAGAACAACAATGTGCGCGGATCGCGTGTATCGACCCGGCTTGCTTATGCCGACAACGATGATGGTTCTGAAGGTCTGGTCCAGGTGTCGCTGCCATTTTATGCGCTAGATTCAAGGCGTGCCTGGATCGTATCTCTCAGTCAATTTGACCAGGTGGATACCCAGTACTTCCGTGGTGATGACGTGACCGAAGTCAGGAATGAAACATCGGACTATCGGGCGAGTTACGGTTTTTCACGAGGCCTCAGGGAAGGCAAGGTCAGGCGCTGGTCCTTTGGGGTCCGCTACCAGGAGTTTGAATTCAGCGAAGCGGATGAACTGCCGCCACCCGCGGTGTTCCCCACCGACCGGAAACTGGTTTATCCCTTTGTCGAGTTCTCGGCGATCGAAGACAAGTTTGAGCGCAGGGTTAACCTTGAGCAGATTTATCGGACCGAGGATCTCAACACGGGTTACCAGCTGTTCATGCGAGCGGGTTTTGCCAGTGAGTCATTTGGCTCTGACGCCGACAGGTTTGTCTTTGAAGGGGTTTATTCAGATAACTTCATTGCCACTGAAACGTCGCTGCTGGGGCATGAGCTTGAGTGGCACGGCTTCTACAACACGGACACCAGTGAAGAGGAGGATGTTGTCGTCGACTACTCGATCCGTTACCTCTACAACCTTACCGATAAGGTTTCTTACCTCGCGAGGCTCGGGGCGACATGGTCCGGTAACCTGAACACTAATCGGCAGGTGTTCCTGGGTGGTGATACCGGGGCGAGGGCTTATGACAATCGTTTCCAGGTCGGTGACAGAAAGTTCCTGTTAACGCTGGAGCGACGGCGCTTCACCGACTATCACTTCTTTAACCTGATCAGGATGGGCTGGGCGGTGTTCTTTGATGTTGGCAGGGCCTGGGACCCTGACGTGGATGATCCCTTCGAAGATGATTACCTCGCCAACATTGGTATCGGCTTGAGGCTGACTTCCAGCAAAGCAGACGTTGGCCGATTCCTGCATATCGATCTCGCGTTTCCGCTCACTAATCGTGATGACGACGATGTAAACAGCAGTGAGTTAACGGTACGTCTGACGAATCGGTTTTGAGGGCTGTTTTTAAGAGCTATTCCTCGTAGGGATACCGGGTTTCAGGGTGTCCACGGGTGACGTCGTCACGAAGCTGCGCCTCGTCCACTGGATATTTGTAGGGCACAAGATCGGCGTCGAGCACGGTATTCACCTGCTCGTTGGTCATTGGCGTTTTGGCCGCTGCAACCAGTTGGAAACAGTCATCGAGCCGTGATAACCGGCAGGCATCTTTCAGGCTCGGATGATTGATGAGAGCCCGCTGGTACTGATCAGCGACACCCTGAACGCACAGGTACATCTTGTTGTGACCTGCGAGGAATGGGACAAATCGGCGCGGTGAATGAGACATGCAGAACTTCATGACCGCCTGTTCAACACCGGGCCAGTCCCTGTCGAAGTAGTCGTCCATCATGATGACGCCGGTATTGGCGACGTAGGGCGAGAAGGTATAGAGGCAGTGCAGGATCTCGTGGTATTCGTGGCCCGCATCAATGTGCAGCAGGCGCAGCGGCCGTTCTACGTGAGCCGCGAGACTGTCCACGTTGAAATCACTGGTGTTTGCCTTGATCAGCTGCAGTTTGCCGGTGCCTTCCGTGGTGGCGTGTGCTGCAAGATTACGCTGGGTCTGCTCCAGCATCTGGCCGGTAAAGAGATCAAAACCGTAGACCCGCTCATCAGTGCGCGAACACAGGTGAAGCTGGATCAGTGACTTGCCCTGGTATACACCAAGTTCACAGATATCTCCCTGCCAGCCGCGCGCGATCTGTATCTGATGCAACTGCAGGAACAGCAGCATGTCCAGCGGATAAAACCAGCCTTCAACACTTTCGTGACCGCCGTTCAGGTAGGTCTGCAGGAATTGATCAGCATTGCTCATGCGATGGATTGTCTCACATTAACTGGTGCTGGCACCCACTTGAGCCGTTTTGACAGTCATGTTACTTACAGGGTGCAACCACGAGGACAAGCTTATGAATGTTTCCGATGATGCGCGGCGACGCTTTTTTCACGATGGTTACATCATCCTGAAAGATGTTGTGCCTGAAGGGCTGGTTAATGCAGCAAGGGCTCGAATCAAGGCGGCGAAGAAGGGCGAAAGTCTTGCGCCTGCGCCGGAACTGTCAGACCTCGTGAACCTGTCAGACGTGACCCCGATCCTGAATGAGCTGATGGGTGAGTTTGATCCTCCGTCGATGACCCATGTTGGCGTAATCAAAAAGTCTGAACCCGGCGAACATTACAATCCCCTTGGCTACCAGGACAAAGACCTGCCTTACTACGGGCACAGCCTTCATGCGGAAGGGCTGTTCACCGGTGCAACACCACAGTCACCGGTAACGGGCTCTGAGGAGGAGCGTTATCGAATGATGATAGCTTCAGGGCCAAAAGGGGATATCGGGCGCAGCGCTGATGTGGTGGGTGTGAATACGGATCCACTCTTCCAGGACCCGGAAATGACCTTGGCTGTCGGCAGTTTTACCGCGTTTGCCATCGTGCCGCTGAACGACCAGATGTTGGAAGGCAGTGGCCAGACGGCGGTTGTACCGGGTGGGCATAATGTCCTTGAGCAGTACTATCGCTGGCAGATGGAGCAGGGCGGTATTGTTGGTCCTGAGGGGCCAGGTTGGGATCGTTTTGACTATACGGCCCCGAATGGCGCCGGCCATCGCTACCTGCCTGACGCGGTTCAGCAGAAACTCATTGAACTTGTTGGCGAAGAACCGATGCGATCATCTAACGGTCGCCCCTGGCCGCGGCCAACCTAGATCCTGATGGAACCTGGTGATGCCTGTATCACCATTTTCCAGATGCCGCATTCTGGTACCCGTAATGAGCGGGGCACTGAGTCCCGCAAGAACATGATTTACCGTATCAGGAACAAGAAACGCCAGCCCAACGTTGTGGTAACCGGCGTGTCGGACCACCCGGACCGGGGCATGATGGGAGAGTGGCTGGAATTTGAAGATGGCAACAACCCGTTTGAAAAATCCAAACATGCGCTCACCCACATGTGGGAGGAATGGGAAGGTATGCAGGATA
This sequence comes from Pseudomonadales bacterium, assembly GCA_963921285.3. GTDB lineage: Bacteria > Pseudomonadota > Gammaproteobacteria > Pseudomonadales > Azotimanducaceae > UBA9659. The sequence goes on along the minus strand of CAWUFD020000015.1, from coordinate 36,685 downwards.
TTGTCCAGGCCGAACAGCACAACGTAGAGCAGATCGACTTCGACAAGGTGGAGCTCAGTTTTTAGTCGATGTGATAAACCCGCGCTGCATTGTCATGCAAAAGTTTACTGACAACCTCCTTTGGCAGCTCGGCAAGTGCTTCACTCGCATAGACCTCTGGCCGCTGCGCGATGGTAGCCGGACCCGGGGACATACTGGTCGGGTGTGGGAAATCCGTTTCGTACATGATGTTGTCCGGGTATAGCTCTGCCGCCCGCGCAATCACGTCTCGCTCAAACCAGAAGCATGCATAAATCTGCCGTTTGAAGTATTCACTCGGCAGAAGGTCGTAGTGTGGCGATTCGATGGCAACACCGGCGTTATGCCACTGCCAGTCGAGGGACTCGAGCAGCGTCGGTATCCAGCCAACACCACTTTCAACGGAAACAAAGTTCAGGTCAGGAAAGCGGTGGCACACACCGCCACAGATGATCTCGCTGATGCCGAGGCTGTTACCCACAAAGGCAAGTGCGGAAAAGCGGGCGAACTTGGCCTTGGTTTTCATGCCGCCGCCCTTCGGTGTGAATTCACCTTCCTTGACTCCCAGTGCTGCCTGGCCGCCGATGTGAAAACTGATAGGCAGGTTGAGTGATTGTGCACAGGCCCAGATTGGATCCCAGTACTCATCGTGCAGTGCAGGCTGCCTGAAATCCTGTGGCTGGCTTGGGAAGAGTACCGAGCGATGGCCGAGTTCGGCGCAGCGCTCAATTTCCTTCACGGACTCGGCAACATCCCAGAATGGCAGGGCGCAGACCGGCACGAGTCTCGTGGGGTATTCACTTGCCCATTCTGCGAGAAAGTCGTTGTAGGCACGGACGCAGTCAATTTTGAGTGCCTCGTTTTCCATGCTGAGAAAGTTCTGCGAACCAAAGCCGCCGACGTTGGGGTAAAGCACCTGCGCATAGATGCCTTCGCGGTCCATATGGGCGATCCTGGCGGTCGCATCGAAGGTGGCAGGGTCAATATCATCGTAAGTGGCAGGGAACTCGTTTGGCGGGCGTCCGTCATGGCCGGCCAGTGATACAGCGCCTGGTGCGAGACCCTTCTTGCCGTTGATGACCCAGAAGTCGCGACCCTTGATGCGCTCTATGTGCGGCACCACGTCGTGGTATTTGCTGGCGATCCGGGACGTCCAGAGATCAGCGGGCTCCGTGATATGGGTGTCGACATCGATTACAGCATGTTCAGCAAAAAGACTCATGGCGCTCTCCTCAACCAGACTTTGTTTAACCCTGACTTCAAAACTAGTCGAGTCGGCGCCTTAGCTCAAGTATTCAGGTTGGCTCCATTTTGAGAGCTATTTGACGAGCAATGCCTCGCAGCCCGTTCCCCCTAGCAGGGTGTCGACCCGTTTTCGGTCTTCGTCATCAAGTTTTGCGTACTCAATTCGGAGCCACTGCAGGCATTTTGCCTGGTAGGGGAAGGGCTGCTGCACCCAGGGCTTACCCTCAACCTCGGCGTTCACTTCTTCTAGCCCGGCATCAATTGCTGCGGCATTGGCCAGCATGACCGGTACGTACGTTCTGCCTGCTTCATGTAGCAGGGCGGTGAGGGTTTCCGGAAAGTTCTCTGTCGTGATGAAGTCGTCTGCTCCAGGTTCAAGGCCGGAATGGTCCTCCATCTTGCTCACCCACGCATGCACGCGGGGGAAGTCAGCGGCGGCAACACGGGCAGGTGTCGGGTCGAACTGGACGAGCTGGGTGAGTTGCCCGAACATGGCGAAGTCAGCAGAGCCGGGTCGATTACCCATCAAAAACGGGTATTGCTTCAAGTGTTCATTCAGGCAGGCGAGCAGGCGCTTGTAGCTGTCTTCGATCACAACCGCGGTGGTGTCGTTTGACCCTACAACATACAGGCGGGAGATCTGGCGATCGGCGATGAACGCTTTCATCTTTTCCCACATCTCATCTGAGAGTGTTGGGTTTCGATAGTGCGGCAGAACAGAGCCTGCCATCTCAATATCGTCCTGGTAGTACCAGCGGTAGTGGAACATGGCCTTGGTCAGCCATTCGTCCCCGTAGTCTTCAAGCAGATAGTTGATAAAGGCAATTGCTGGATCTTCCGGTATCACCGAGCGACCAGGATATTCGTCTTCCAGACGGCGAATGATCGGCGTGCTGTCTACCTCAGGTGCGAGGCTGCCAGATTCATCCTTGAAGTAAAACACGGGAATCAGCGATACCTTGGGCGTGGGCAGATCTTCCGGTGCCATCTGCAGGAACTGATACGCGATACGGCGATATCGGAGTATGCCGAGCATTTTTCGGGTGTAGGGCGAACCCGGGGCGCCTACCAGTGGGAGTCTGTCCTCATTCATTTGATTCTCCGGCTATTTCAAATCTGTTGTTATTGCGAGCGAGTTCTGCTGCGAGTGTTGTCGTGAGCAGGTCGGTCAGCGTTTGATTGTTGAGATCTACGAGTAGTTGTTTCTTCGCGTCATCATCAAGTTCCTGAAACACCTGCTGTGAGCGTTGCAGCAGCCTGATTGCGTAGAGCGGCGCACCAACCTTGTGTCGTTTGTCGCGGTAGACGATCTCATGTGCGGGCAGCGTTGGCTGATCCTTTTCAGCGTCCAGCACCGAACCGGGCGAGGGATCCTGCTCAGCGATGTCGGCATTGAATGCCAGCGCGCCAAGCACAAATGGTTCACCGTATTCGGTTGCGATGTGACGCAGAATATCCAGTGCCGTACCGGGTATGTCGTCGTTCGCCGGGTACTCAATCGCGGTTGAATAGAATTCTGGAGATTGCACTTCGGGAACCAGCATATGTTCAACAAAGCGGAACGTTCTCGGCGCGTGAATCTGCATCACGCGAAGGCCTGCAGGGTCACGGCCCAGGTGCGCGTGAAGTGCGCCCATCACAGCGTAGTCCGCGGCAGAGGGGTGGCCACCCAGCAGGTAGGGATGTTCGATGAAATGTTTTTCGAAGCACGTTAAGAGACGCTTGTAGCTGTCATCCAGTTGTTCGCGCAGTTCAGGTGTGGATTCAGGCAGGCCGTAACTGCGCATCCGGTCAGCGATGAGGTTCCCATAGTGCTGCAAATCCTCATCAGATCCCTGCGGTTTGAACGATCGACCGAAGTCGTTGATGACGAATGGAAGATTTTCTTCGAACATCCAGCGGTGCATCCAGGCGAGGCGAACCAGTCCTTCGCTGCCCAGGAGTTCCATCAGGTGCACAAATATCCGCTGATTGGGTGAATCGGGGAATGCAGGTAGGTCAGGGAAAAGCGGTTCAATGTGGTCAACAATGGCGACGCTGTCCTGGATGACATCACCCGTCGGTGTCAGCAACTGCGGTATCCTGTGGCTGCCGGACGCGGGCCGCACCTTGTTACGAAACATTGGGTCGCTGGGTAGCCGTTCCACAAAGGGGACACCCTTTTTTCTCAGGTAGGTGCGCGCCTTTGCTGTGTAGTAGGACGCATATGAGCCGTACAGCGTGTAATGATCACTCACTGGTTTGCTCGTACAAAGTCCACGATAACTTTTGAGACCTCGGCTGGACGTAACTCTTGTACAAAGTGACCGCCACCGGCGATGGTCGTGTGGGCCTGGCCTTTGGTGCCTGGGACCCGCTCGCGAAACACGGCATCGCCACCTTTTGTAACGGGATCATTGTCTGCAAACGCACACAGAAACGGCTTTTCAAAAGCGGAATAGAATTCCCAGGCTTTTGCCTGTGCTTCTAGCGAAGGGTCGTCCGGCAATGTCGGGACCTGGCTCGGCATCGCACGAACCCCCATCTTGTAGCTGGGATCAGGGAAGGGGGCTTCATACGCCTTTGCAATCGGGGCAGAGGATTTCAGTTGTGCCAGGCCAAATCGGTTCAGGAGAAACTTCAGCACAATTTTCCAGCGAGGTTCCTGCCCGGTGCTGCTCGCCAGCATGAACCCGGTCGGCACGTCCTCGGTTTCCCAGCAGAACTTCTGCCAGTAGGCGAATGCGGTCGCCTGTGATTTCGGGATGTTCTGCATGGCCTGGAACATCTCCGGCATTGACGGGGTGGGCGCGTTCGCACGAAATGCCCTGACCTCTTCTACCACATCGTCGGGTACATCCGGGTTGTAGGGTAGCCCGGTATTTGAGATCACTACCCTTGCAAAACGGTCAGGGGCATCGGCCACCATGCGTAATCCAATCAGGCCGCCCCAATCCTGTCCGAAGAAGGTGAGGTTTGTGAAGTCGTTTTCAGCAAGCCAGGCCCCCATCCAATCCACCTGGTTCTGGTAGCTGTAATCTTCGCGGGCGGCGGGCTTGTCGGATTTGCCATAACCAACGAGGTCGGGGGCGATACATCGCATGCCTTCGCCGACAAGGATAGGAATCATTTTGCGGTACAGATAGCTCCACACTGGCTGCCCGTGCATCAGGAGCACAGCGGGGCCATCCGCAGGCCCTTCATCGATGTGATGGATTCTGATGTCGGTGCCATCAGCGGCCTGGATTGTTGTGTAGTGAGGTTCAAAGGGGTAGTCCACTATCCCCTCAAAAGACTCGTCGGGTGTTCGAAGTACTTTCATAGGTGTATTCCGGCAGATTTATTTTTTCAGGGTAGCCAGGGTTTCTTTTGAAACCGGTGCTGACAGCATGGCGGCGACCTGGTCAACCAGGTTATTGAAGAAGAGCTCGGCCTGGTTACCTTTGAAGCTACCGCCGAGACGGGCGCGTCGCGACATCGCCAGCAGGCCAAGTGAGTGTGTGTTTTCGAGGCGCAGTTTCAGAACCTGGTGATCCAGTTTGTTGAGTTTCTGGCCGATAATCGTCTGCATGTGTCTCAGGCTCGGCAGGTCTTCACCAGCAAACTCAAGATTGATCTCCCCATCAGAGGTGAGCATCTTCTGGCCAAACTGGCCAAGAAAGTCACGAAACTCCTTATGCTCCTGGCACAGGAGAAAGGGCGCTCTAATCAACAACGCACATGCATCCCGCAGTGCGGGTTTCGGGTTTACCTCTAGTGCTGCTTCAACCAGTTCTGCACGCTTGGCTTCTATCTGGTGCAGGCGGCGACTGAGAATCGCTGAAACCAGTCCTTCGCGACCGCCGAAGTGGTACTGAAGAACCGACTGGTTTTTCTGTCCAGCTTCCCTGACGATGGTTCGAAGTGAAACGTCTTCAATGCCCTGGTCGAGGAACAGTCTTTCTGCAACTTCAATAAGTTGTTGGCGTGTAGTTTCGCGTGTAGTTTCCATATCTCTTTGTTCGTGTTCCTTATTCGGGTGACCCAACCCAGATGGGTGATGACCAGCCGCGTTGCTGCGTTACCGGTGGTATGTCCGTAGGAAGGTCCACATCTGCTGCATTAGCGAAGTGCGTGGTCCAGTGGCAGGTTGGGTTTTCAAAGACTCGCACGTAATAGAAAGCAGGTGTTTCTCTGGAAAAATCAGGATCAGAGAAGGTGGCCTGCAGTTCGGCTGCACCACTCGCGTCATCCACCTCGCAGGTTGTGATGTCGACCGAGGCGGGTGTGGCAGGACACTTTCCATTGGCATGGGGCTCACGCCCACCTGAACATGCGACATCCCAGAGCTTCTGGTGGGTTTCACCGTCTTCGATCCAGCCTTTCACGACCTGGATTCTGTCGAGGCTCGCTTCAAGTGGGTCCTGTGCCGCCCAGACCCAGAAGGTTGGCGATGTGGTGGCGGGCAGGTCTGACCCCATTGGCACACCGCGTGTATAGGCTGTTGCGACGGGATCCGCCTCGCTGCTTAGTTCGGCAGGTAAGTCGCCACCGAAAAAGCGAATCTGCAGGCGTGAGCCGCTGGTTGCAAATGCTTCGCGCCGCTGCAACGCATCGAACACATCTGCTCGTGTGTTTGCCTCAGCCCATACTGCAGCGAGCCCACCCATCAGGAACTTCCTGACATGGCCTACAACCACGTGGTCGGTTTCAAGAATACGATTTGTAAAAAAGGACCATCCTTCGGCCTGCGCGAACGACGAGGGAATGATTGAGCGCGTATTGCCGGGGTCAGACTGGTGTGTGTCGGTTGAGCCGATCGCGCCCAGTTTGTTGGGATTGATGTTCTGCTCTTCACCGAGCGCCAGTCCGTCAAGCAGCACATCCCGATACATGGACTGTGGTTTGATGCAGCGGGTGTGCTGATCATCTTCGCAGGCGGGGAACAGGTTACCAAAGTCACAGTCTTCATCAGTGGCACCCACGCCAAGCGTACATTCAGATGCGCCTTTTTGCTGGGTGATTTCAAACAGCCTGTCTATCCGGGTTCTTCTCTCAAGATCTTCAGCGGTGTATGCAGCGCCGTCCTCATCAGTGCGAGTAAAGGTGACCCCCCATGAAAAGTTGGTGTTGTGCGGAATGGTCAGCACCCTGCAGGGTTCCTCACAGTTGGCATCCAGTTCACTGAAGAATTCGCGCTGATTTGCAACGTCCTGGGCGGATATCGCATGTGGAATAACATCTGATCCACGGAAGATGACGTTTCGATGCAGCATGCCGTAGTCGGGCAGCAGTGATGAGAACTCGTAACCAATCAAGGTGGTGAACTTGCCGGGATCGTTGTAGGCATTGGCTGTGTCCTGCACAAGCTGCCAGGCGGCCCGGGCATTTTCAAGGCAGTGCGCCTCATCCTTGCAGAGATTCGGGTCACGAGTGGCTGGTCGGGTCAGACCCCGCTCAAAAGCGACTTTTAGCAGCTCTTGCTGATCCATTTCTCCAGCCCGGCTGGAGCGGCACTGTGGCAGATCGAACTCAGGCGCGCCGGGTGTGGTGCATACCATCTGGGTGGTAAACCCCTCAGCGTGGTCGGTGATCGCGACAAAGTCGAGCGGGGTCTTAAGCTGCGCTTCTCCTGTTGGCAGTTCAACGCGCTCGCCGCGGGCAAACTCGTAAGCGCCGTTAGGGCCGAGCCGATTATTTCCCGCATATGCGTCAACGGACCAGCTGGTATGGACGTGCAGATCGCCGTATAAGGCAATCCTTTGTGGATGCCGCTCAACCTCAGCATCCGATTTGGTTGCAACGGGAGTGACTGGGGCTGATATGTGCTCTGCAGGTACATCATCCGGGTCATCGCAGGCGGAGACCGTGATGATGAGAACAGCGCTGATGAATATTGTTCTTGTTGTTTTCATAGTGCTTGTTATTGAAGCTCGCTGTTTAGCGGTACCGTGATCGAGACCTGTGTATCCCCAAGCTGTTTATCTCCGATGATGCCCTGGAAATAGGTGCTGGAAACAAGGTCGTGGAAGTATTTTGCACCGGGGTAGTAAACCAGTGCCACCGAGTCGTATTTGAGGTCGTGATCAATCGGCACGGAACCGCCAAGATGCATCGGGCCGTAACCCAGCTCAGCCATCAGATCCAGCATCTTGCCTGCATAGTCTGCGTTTGCTGCCCGCTCTGCGTCGCTGCCTTCACGCATCAGGTTCACTATCATGATCGCGTCTTTGCCAAGGCCATCAGATGCAGCAAGGAGACTCGCCAGGATGTCGTCTGCATCATCCACGTCGGCTGTGCGCCCTGATGGCCTCAGTGGCAGGATGTCAGGTGCAAATGTAATAGCACGCCAAATTTTCTTCGCCAGAAGGAACTGGTGGAGCGCGATGTTGAGCGGGGCAGGGCGATGCATGCCATGTGCGAGACGGTCGTCAAACCGTACAAGTGCCTCCTGGACCTCAGGTTTTGCCAGGTATTCATCGTACGCTGCGCGGTCATCAAACTGCTGCAGGACAATGGCGTTCCAGTTCACCTCTTTGCCAAAAGCTTCTGTGATCTGCGGTGAAGGCGTTGGGTTAAAAATCACCTTACCTGCATAAACCCAGGTGGCGTCACTGTTCCTGGCAGCAGTTTGCTTGAGTTGAGTGAGGGCCGGGACGAGTTCAGCTTCTTCACTAATGGTGAGATAGGTGATGATGTGTAAAGCGCTGCTATACCAGGACGCCTGGTTGTCCTGTAGGTGAACCCGTCGTTTCTCAACGTAACTAAGGTGTTGCCAGGTCATGGCGGCACCAATGATAAACACCAGCGCAAGAAGCACGATCGATATTTTCATGCTCCGAGCTTAATGCGTTGCATTAGCTAATGCAACGCATTAGATGTGGCGGTGTTACACCGAGAATGGGTTAGCCAGGGTCAGTATCCCGGTGTGCCTGCTGGGGAGTTTTATCCAGGTTCGAAAGGTTTTTCGTCTGCACAGGTCTTCGCTTGTTCTTGTGATGTGCAGCTCATGTTCGTCGACCTGCAGGTTGAACGATGAAGCATCAGTGCATCCGTTGGAATCAACAAGCACGGATATTTGTCCAGGGTGAAATCCGATTCCATACAGTGTTTCTAATTGCGTGTCTCCCGCCCTCTGGACGGGAGACTGGCATGCTGCGATGAGAAACACCCCGGCTACAGCTGGTAGCAGTGTGAACCGTTTCATCGAACAAACACCATGAGTTCAAGCTGGTCGAAGTCGTCATAAGCATCGATGCCGATGTACCAGGTGCCGGGCTGTGGTTCCTCTACAAGCACGTGCTCATTGTTGCCATCGAGATAGGGTGCATAGTCAACGTTGTCCCAGTCAGGTCGCCTGCCGTGGCTGAGCATGAGATCGGCGTCACCCGTGCCACTGCGAATATCTACCCATAACACTTTGCTTGAATCCGCGACGGGAATCTCAAAAAAGAGGGTTTCACCCTGAGCGGCAGAGAGTGGGCCAAACGGGATACCGCTCACCGGTGTGTCGCCACTTTGCGATGGTTGAGATGGTGATTCACCAGTCATCGTACTCGAGCTGCCGTCACGAACCCCACTGATCCAACTGTTGAAGCTGGCAACGCGGGCATACACACCGTACTTGTTCGGTAATGCACATCCATCTCCCCAGGAAACCACGCCAACCTGAACCGGTTGACCCTGTTGATGGACAACAAGCGGACCGCCACTGTCGCCCTGGCAGCTGTCCCTGCCACCACGCTGGTATCCGGCGCATATCTCAGTGTCAGCAATCTGGCCATCATAGGCTTGCGGCTGGTTACATTGCGGTGTGGAAACCAGCGGCACGTCCACTGCCTGGACGATATTCGGTATATCGCCGTTTTCCCTTGTCACACCCCAGCCTGAAACGGTCGCCGTAGTGCCGGGCTTTGCTGACGAGTTCATAAAGCTGATGTCAGCCAAAGGCAATGTGGTTACGCCGCTGATCGGTGAGGCGAGTTTAAGCAGCGCAATGTCGGCAGCGTCGCCGTTCAGGTAATCAGGGTGCACAAAAACACTCGAGACGTTTGCGCGTTGGCCCTCGGATGAATCTGTCAGGTCGACAAAGTTGGCCCTGACCTGTAACCCCGATGCACTACCCTCCACACAGTGGGCAGCGGTGAGTACCCACACGGCATCAATCAGAGAGCCACCACAGAAGTGTTCGCCGTTTTCCTGCAGCGAAACCAGCCAGGGCTGCTGGCCGGTGGTGAGTTCAGTACCGCCGATGATCCGCGGGATTGGGTTACGTTTGAGTTCCAGCTGGAGGTTGCTGGCGAAACTGCTTAAGGGAAATGCCGTCAGCACAAGCATCGCAGCAGCGGGGATTATCTGTCGTAAACGCATAGTTACTACCTTTAGTTGTTGGTTCTAAAGGCCTCACGATGGCGTAGCGATTTAAGTTCGCCGGTCCGATGAACGGTACTAACTGACGGTCGTGCGGTGATGACAGGGTGATGGGCTAAATTTCTGGATCTTGCGCAACCATATCCCCTAGCGCGATCAACTCTTGAATGAGTTGATCTCTATCCTGTTCAAGCCTTACGTTCGCTGCGCGATGTGCTTGTATCTGCTCATCTATCTGCTGGATTCTGCTGAGTAAGGTGCGTCCTTGCTGACTCACACCCTGCTTTTTGAGCGTGAATGTGCCTGTTCTTTTTAGAAGCGGCTTATTGTCTGCGATTGTCATCACATACTCAGTACCTTTGGCTGCGGGCGTTTGCCAACTCTCGCCATAGAGGAACTTACACAGAGCTCTGGCATTTGTTGGGAATGGGATTGGGGTCCCGAATACCTCCCTGTGGCAGATAGGAAAAACAAGGCTTCGGGGAATGTGCAATGAGAATTCATCAATGTCTGGGCGGCCAAGGAAGTTCCAGCGATCCACAATGAAATCAGTGCGGCGGGGCGCGGAAAATAGATAAAAATCTGCCAGCACAACTTCTCCGTTCAGCGTCCTGGCTATCTGTAAGATGTCCTCGGGAAAATCGGGATTGCGCCTGATCTCGTAGCCCAGACGAAGTTTCTCGATATTGGCAACCAGCTGGTCACAATGAAGCTTGTTGACCAGAAAATCGATATCGTCGTCGTTTGGAATGATGTCACCGTCACGTTCCAAACCGAGCAGCGTCCCATAGAATACGAAGGCCTCGAGTCCCTGTAGGGCAGGCACAACATCGAGCAGGTTCTGACGGTTGGTTACCTGGTTCACCGCCGTTTTCTTGGAGGTTTTCTCACTCACTCTGTTGATTCCGCGATTATCCGGGCAACATACGCGTCCTCGTCACGATACTTTGCGTAGCCTTGCCCCTCACAATGAAACGTAGTCTGGTAGCCGTTGTCGGCGAGGGCGGCCACAATTGTGTCGGGTTCGATGAAACGCCGGTAGTGTTCACCTGTTACCTTCTTATCGTGCGCGTCTTCTGTGGTGCGAAACTCCAAAAATACCTGGGTTCCCGGACGTCTCGCCTGGTTGCATAGCATAAAGAAGTTGTCTTGCTCTTCCTCGGTAATCGCATGCAGGAAGAATCTGCTGTAGATCGACAGGTCTTTGAGCGGCAGGGAATGCGCAAACTGTTCCACCTGTTCCGTCTTTGCGAAGTCGAGTTGTTCGAAATCAAGATTGAAGCCGCTGTGGTGGCTCATAAGTGCTTGCCCGAATCCGATCGCTTCCGCGGATCCATCCACGGCTATCACCCTGACACCGTATCGGGAAAAAAACAGGCTGTCGCGGGCGTTGCCGCATCCGCAGTCCAGCAAGGCATGCGCCGGGTTTAGCTCACCCAGGCAAAAAGCCGCAAACTGAGAGGGTTTGAGGTGATTGATCTCAGAAACACCAAGTTTGCGATAAATTTCATTCCAGTAAGACAGGTTGGACAAGGATCAATAACACGCTTGAATTTTCATGGCAGAGACTAAGGCAGGATTACTCCAGAGTCCAAGATCATCGACAGGAGGTCATACTTCGAGAGTCGCCGTGCCTCAGCCCCTGAGTTTTAACTCGATGAGCTGATTGAACTTCTGGACCAGCGCAGTGATCGGCTGGCTGAGATAGGGAAAATGATCACAGTAATCAGGATTTATCCGCATGGCGGGATTTGCCTCGAACACAAGGATTTTGTTCCCGACCAATGTGAAGTCGACGCCAAAGTAGTCCAGATTAATGTTCTCGCAGACCAACTTCAGCGAAGTTAATTGTGCTTCCGAAAGGACGTCCGAGGGGTTGTAAACAAAGCGTTTCTCCTCTGCCTGTAGATGGACGTTGGATTTCATCAGTTTCATTCTTGAGGAACTGTGCACATTCCAGTGGTCATGAATTACGCAGTGTTCAGGTAGCATCTGGTTGCCGATAAAGAACACCCGGTACTTGCGGTAGTAGCCATCAGGTGATCGAAAGTCATGATATGAGCACACGTTGTAAGTCCCGCCGCTTAGCTCAGGTAGGATTTCCCGTATCGCCGTTTCGGAGTCCAGTTTGCGTAGTCCGATCCCTGTGCTACTCCCGAGTGGCCGAATGAGTACCGGGAAGCCAGGTAGCTGAGAGATGATTTTCGTGGCGTCGTCTACGTCATGAGGAACGTCGATACGACGCGTTTCGGGCGAAAGCACACCTGGTATTTCGCGCAGGCGCTGATGTATGTCCACTCTGCCGGTTGATAACACCGCCTCGGGTGCGTTCATGACCGGCACCTGGCTGTCTCGGAGTGATCGTTCAAGTGATTGCAGTGATTTACCTTGGACCTCGGGGTCTGAGATGCAGTTGATGATCAGATCCTGTTCAGCAACGGAACCCGTTGGCAGAGGCGCGTCAGCAAAAACATATTGGCGGGTAATTTGCTCTTTGGTGTGCTGCAGTAGAAGGTTGGCGTTGAAATGCCCTCCTTCCAGTTCCACCAGAATGTCGCCTGCGAAATGAAAGCTGACCGGCAACTGGTCTGTACCGTAGGTGACCATGACTCTTTTTGACGAGGGCAGGGGCGCAGACCCGGAAAATGAGGAGCGGACCCGAAGCGAGCTCAGAAAAGCAGATTCCTTCTCCACGTGACGGCCTTGCAGATAAAACAGTACAGCGCGGCAAAGATGGAATGCAGCCGAACCCTCCTGACCATGTTTTGCCAGTAGCTCGGATATTGCCTCGCTCTTGTCCTGTTGCGCGTATAGCGCGGTCAGCCTTATCAGTACGATTTCCTTCAGATCCCTCGAGGTACCTAGCAACTTGTTTAACAAGTCCTCAGCGTCTCTCAGGTTGTCGGTTTCTCTTGCCAGGTTTGCAGCAAACATCTGGTTGGACAGGTAATGCGTGTTGGCTGGCGCAAGGGATAGTGCTCTGTTCAGGTAGTTCACTGCCGTGGCGGTTTGTCCAAGGGAGGCAGCAGCCAGGCCAGCATGGTGCAGGGCCTCATGGTTCTCCGGACTGGACTGCAGCACTTGCCTTGCTGCAGCAAGTGCCTGTTCATGTTCACCCTTGTTCAGGTGTTCTACAGCCTTTTTGAGCGTTTCTTGAGGCATGGGTTCAGATGATATGAGGCGCGGCATTATGCCGTGAACAGCCGTTAGTACACACTGGTATTTGAGGAGAGAATTTGGAGCGGGTAACGAGGTTCGAACTCGTGGCCTCGACCTTGGCAAGGTCGCGCTCTACCAGCTGAGCTATACCCGCTCGGACACAACAAATGACGAAGTTGTGGGTAGAAAACTGGATTATATCGAACTGATCCAGCCTGGCTAGTCGTTGTGGCGTCCCCTAGGGGAGTCGAACCCCTGTTGCCGGGATGAAAACCCGGTGTCCTAGGCCTCTAGACGAAGGGGACACATACAACGAAAGCCGCGCATTCTATGGGGCTGCGGCGATTTCGTCAAGCGCAGGCGCAAAGAATTGGTGCCTGATTTGCGGCCACATATCCTGGTCGCCTGATCAATCCTGTGAAGGGTACATTTCCACGCAGATTTCGCGCCAGCGAGGGTTGTCGATGTCTTCGCAGACGCCATCAAACTTGCCTCGGTGAGGCTGCAATTTCCGGTCTTTGCGGCGTACAACGTCGATTGCCGGGTGCTGGCACAACCTCGAATCGGGTTCTCGGACGCAGTAGTCATCAATTGGCTCCTCAAACTCGAGGGGAGGATAAAGAGGTTCCGCGGGCTCTGGTGGCTCAGAAATCACGATGATGTCCTCTTCTGCTACCCACTGTTCCTCAAGTTCTTTCTCAAGTTCTTGCTCAAGCTCTTCATCGAAATCATGTTCCAGCGGCAGCAACCAGTTTGGAATGTCGCCCAGCTGATCCTTGCCAATACGGTTGAGGCTGATCATGAGCCTATGGACACCGGGTTCCTCGAAGTACCTGCTGGTGATTTTCTTACCAAGCAGGGTCTCCAGGCGAGCCTGTTCAGCAAGCGCGCGTGGTTCTTCCGAGAAGCTGCCGAGCACCCAGTAGTATCGGGTTTCAGCCTGGGCCAGCGTGGCGCTGATGAGTAGCAGGGTGAAACAGATCAGCCTGGACATGGCGATGGGTTGCCGCAGGAAACTCAATGTCACCTGCGGCGAGGCAATCAGTAGAGGATGACAGACCGGATCGATTTACCTTCATGCATGTAATCGAAGGCCTTGTTGATGTCTTCCAGTTTCATCGTGTAGGAGATGAATTCATCCAGCTTGATGTCGCCATCCATATACTGCTCAACCATACCAGGCAGTTCGGTGCGGCCTTTTACGCCGCCGAATGCCGTACCGCGCCAGACGCGACCGGTAACAAGCTGAAATGGACGTGTGCTGATCTCCTGGCCGGCACCAGCGACGCCGATGATGATCGATTCACCCCAGCCCTTGTGGCAGCACTCAAGTGCCGCACGCATGAGTTCAACGTTGCCGACACACTCAAAAGAATAGTCAACACCGCCATCGGTCATGTCGACGATCACCTCCTGGATGGGCGCAGCATGATCCTTTGGATTTACGAAGTCGGTTGCACCGAGCATTTTTGCCATCTCGAATTTATCGGGATTGGTATCAACAGCAATGATTCTGCCGGCGTTGGCCAGCACCGCGCCCTGTACCACGCTGAGACCAATGCCACCCATGCCGAACACAGCAATGGTGGCGCCTTCTTCCACCTTGGCCGTGTTGCGCACTGCACCGATGCCGGTTGTTACGCCGCAGCCGAGCAGACAGACCTTGTCGAGGGGCGCCTTCTCACTGATTTTTGCAAGGGACACTTCCGCCACAATCGAATATTCCGAAAAGGTTGATGTGCCCATGTAATGGAACACTTCTTTGCCGTTGCAGGTGAAGCGTGTTGTGCCGTCTGGCATCACACCTCGGCCCTGGGTTTCCCTTACCGAGGAGCAGAGGTTGGTTTTACCCGATTTGCAGAATTTGCACTGGCGGCATTCCGCTGTGTAGAGCGGAATAACATGATCGCCCGGCGCAACCGACGTTACCCCTGGGCCCACTTCCTCAACAATGGCGCCACCTTCATGACCGAGGATGCTTGGAAAAATGCCCTCCGGATCTGCGCCGGAAAGCGTAAATGCATCTGTGTGGCAAACACCGGTTGCCACCATCCGTATCAGTACCTCTCCTTCCCTGGGTGCGGCAACTTCAACCTCTTCAATTTCGAGGGGCTTGCCTGCTTCCCAGGCAACAGCGGCTTTGGACTTCATGGTGGGATCCTTTTTTTGGTGGCTGTTGTTGTTGGCCGGAATTTACCGCAGTACCGACCGGGAATAAACCATTAGAGGTCGACTGTGACGCCCAGGTATACCGATAGTGGCGTTCCGACGAAATATCGCTCGTTGCCAAATCCAAAGTCTGCGCGCTCAGCATAATCTTCATCGGTCAGATTCATGATGCGATAGGAGAGTGTATATTTCTCATTGGGGCTGTAAGAACCGCGCAGATGCAGCAGGTCATGGCCTTCGTACTCGTTGTTATTCTGCGGGTCGGTGTAGTACTCACCGATGTGCACCCACTCGAGCTCAACACGGTGTGCAGGTGACGGTGTCCATAAAAGGGAGGCTGAACCGAGAGTCTCCGGTGCGGTATCAATGTCGTTGCCCTTGATAGGTGTAGCAGACAGGGCCGGGTCGTTGTCGTACTCGTGATTTGCCCAGGTGAACGCCCAGTGGGTTGACCAGGCTTCATTGAAAGCCCAGCTAGCGGTGATCTCGACGCCATGGTGTGAGGTTTCACCATTGTCCACGTTCTGGCGAGTGGTATCGCGAAAGATGAAGTTGTCTTTCTGCATAGCAAACAGGCTGACATCGTAACTGAGTTGCGCCGCATCTCCCCTGAATCCAACTTCGATTGAGTCGAGCTCTTCGCTATCGATGTTGCTGACGGACTGACCATTCTGCAGTCGGTATAGCTCGGTTGCCTGCGGTGCGCGGAAGCCCTGGGCAAGTTGTCCATAGAGCTGATGGTCATCACTAAAGCTGTAGACGAGCCCAAGTTTTGGAGAGAGGTTGTTGAAGGAGTCAGACCGGTCAGCAGGGCGATTGAACCGGCACCCGCCAAAACCACACGGCGTGCCGTCATCACGGGTACGCCCGTCGATCATGCGGTTGTTGTAATCGTAGTCCATGTATTCATATCGCAAACCAGCTGTGAGCAGCAGGTTGTCACTGAGGTCGCCGCGATACTCGGCGAATAACGCAGCCATCATGGCGTCAACCTCATAGTCGTAATGTTTACCCTGGGGAATGGTTTCGTTGAGAAACGGGCTTCGGCCGGTGGGTAACGGCTGGGTTTCCTTCAGGAAACCATCGGTTAGCTCCAGTTCTGCGCCAACGCGCCAGTTACCCGCGCCATTGATGAAAAGTGATTGAATGCCAAGAGAATCGTGACCGTTTTCCTCAATGGGCTGGCCGGGGAGGAAGTGCTGCAGAAACTCCATGTCTACGCTGCGAAAGTAGGGCCGCAGTTGCAGGGTGCCATCTCGGAAATCCGACATCCAGTTTGATACCAGGCGAAAACTTCGTGCATCGCGGTAAGCCTCAGGATTGGGATTGTCCCTGCGAAGCCCGGCATCCTCGTAGGCATCGTCACCCTGCACAAAACCCGCGGTTTCCTGATTGAGATTGGTATAGGTGAACGTGTTGGTCACTTCCCAGCTGTTGTAGTTTGCGACGTTCTTGATAAGAAGCTTCTGCTGATCGAAGCCGGATTCATCTTTCCAGCCGCCATCGGTTGTGGCGCTGACATCGACACGAAGGCTGTCTGAAGACAGGTGCAGCTTGCCTCGATAGTAGTCCCACGGGCCGGCCTCGACACTGACCTGTCGGGTTGGCGTCGGGTCCGGCGTAATGACATTGACCACGCCGTGTAATGCGTTGGAGCCGTGGATGGCGGAGCCGGGTCCACGAATGACCTCGATCCTGGATGCCAGCTCTGAAGTCGATTCGAACAGTTCGTTGACGTTACAGAATCCGGCGGCGCGCAGTGATATCCCATCCTGCGCCATGAGGAACGCGCCGCAGCTGCCTGCACCCGTCAGCACAGGGGAACGAATGGCGGTGAGATGCTCCTGGCCATTGCCGCGAGATATCCATGTACCTGCAATACGTTGCATGCTCTCGTTGATATGAGTGTGGCTGATGGCGTTCAGCTGATCCTCATCTAGAAATGCCACATTGGACGTGACGTCGCGTAGCGCTTGCTCTGACTTGGAGGCGATGACCACAATTTCGTCCAGAGAATTGTCGTCGGCACCGGCAACTAAAGTGAAGCCAAGCAAGGACAGAAAAGCGAGGGTTCTGGGTGACATCAAAAACAGCTCAGGGGCATTAAAATCGCCGCAGACTTTATAGAATTCGGGTGGGTGTTACAAACGACCGTTCATAGAGATAATCATACCGGTCATCTCCCGGAACGGCCCGTGTGTCAGGGTTCTGAAAGCGAATCTGTTGACAAATTTGGGCGATTAAAGTTGACTGGGCGGCAAAAGTGAAATCAGGCAAAGCCGCGCGGGACAAGGGCTAGCATGAGCGACAGCAAAAAACAGGAGTATGTGACGACATATATGCCGTCACTGCTGGAGTCCATTACAAGGAAGGACCAGCGGCAAACCCTCGGTATTACAGATGAAGCCTTGCCATTTAAAGGTATGGATGTCTGGAATGCCTATGAATTTACGTGGCTTAACAGCAAGGGCAAGCCGGAAGTAGCGACGGCGCAGTTTCAGGTACCGAGCAATTCACCGCACCTGGTTGAGTCAAAATCGCTGAAGCTCTACCTCGGTTCTTATAGCAATACACCGTTTAGCCATCGCAATGAGGTTATCTCCACACTGGAATCTGACCTGACCCTGGCCGCCCAGGCTCCCGTCAGTGTTGCCCTGCTCACGCCTGACCAGATTCAGCATGAGGGTATGGGTCAGTTTATTGGCACCAACCTCGATGCACAGGACATCGACGTCAGCGAGTATTACTGGAACCCGGATTTTCTTGAACTCGAAAGCTCAACAATTGTCCGTGAATCACTTTATACGCACCTGTTCAAATCGCTCTGTCCGATGACGGGGCAACCCGACTTCGCCAGCATCCTGATCCAGTACAACGGCAACAGCATTAACCATCCCGGTCTGCTGCGTTACCTGATCTCGTACCGTGAGCATGCGGAGTTTGCTGAGCAGGTTACCGAGAGAATCTTTGTCGACATCATGAACCGTTGCTCACCCGAGCGACTTGCCGTTACCGCGCGTTACACCCGTCGTGGTGGCATTGATATCAATTCGACGCGTACGCAAGGTGAAGACGTACCGCCTGAAGTTCGGCTCTGGCGGCAGTAGTCTCAATCGCCACGTCGTGGAAGAATCTTTGTCCTCAGCCAATCCAGCAATGAGTTGTGGTGCAGGATGTAACGATTGATCGCGTCCATCCTGTAGTTCAGTTCGCCCATATCCTCAAAAATTGAAGCGCGAGTTGTGAGTTCCCGCTGTGCATCGAGTGGCTTGATGACACGTGCCGGGTTACCGGCTGCAATCACGTTGGCGGGAATGTCACTTGCCACCACGCTACCGGCACCGATAACACTGTTCTCCCCGATCGTGACGCCTTTGCACACGATGGCACCATCACCGATCCAGACATTGTCTTCGAGCGTCACTGGCTTCGTTGTACCAATTGCCTGGGTACGGTCGTAAATGTCGTGCCAGTCTGCGTCGGTGACGTAAGCGCCTGCAGCGAACATACAGTTATCCCCAATCGAGATGGATGAGGCGGAGTCGAATCTTCCACCTGGACAAACGAGGACGTTATCACCAAGGGTGATATGACCCTGGTGATCACCCATCTCCCAGATGGAGAAGGACACCTTGCGATGACTGTCGGTGACAACGTGAACGTTTTTGCCTACGCGTATGTGTTTGCCATGGACGTTGACGTTCCATGGTTTCATGAAAACGGCGTCCGGGCCGAGAGACTCAAAGTGTGGTGCCAGGAACCAGCCGATGTACCAACGTTCAAATTTCTCGTGTAGCTTCAGGAGCCAGAAAGGCCGGTGGTCGCGGATCATGAGATGAGACGGTGTATCAAATGGGCGGGTATGGGCTGCGCAGTTTACCAGACAATACCGCGTGCCAGTGGTGTTCAATCAGCTGGTCGATTGGAGTATGGTGGAGGGCCGCTCAGCAACCGAAAGATGTAAGAAAACTTGGAAGCACTGGAAGCCATCCTGACGCGCAATTCGGCACCCCGCCTGACCGGCGATGTGCCAAAAGAGGCCATTGAATCAATACTCAAGGCAGGGCTCAGGGCACCGGACCATGCGCAGTTGCGCCCCTGGAAGATACTCGTGATTGAGGGCGCGGCCCGCGAGCGTCTGGGTGAATTGTTTGCCCGGGCGAAGTTGACGGAAGATCCGTCACAAACGTCGGAAGCTCTCGCGAAGCTGAAAGGTAAACCGTTGCGTGCGCCGGTGATTTTTGTCGTGGCCGCCAGTCTCAGCGAACATCCTAAAGTGCCGCAGATCGAACAGTATTTGTCGGCCGGTGCTGTAGTGCAGAACATGTCTCACGCTGCACATGCACTCGGCCTGGGTGCCATGTGGCGTACCGGGGGTATGGCTTACAACCGAACGGTGCATGATGGTCTTGGTCTCGGTGAGACGGATCATATCGTCGGTTTTTTATACGTTGGTGAGATTGACGGCAGGACAAAGGGGCTTCCTGATATCGATGCAGGCCTGTACGTTCAGTTCTGGAACGGTTGATTGAGAGAAAAAGTCAGCGAAGCAGAGTTACTTGCCAGTAGGTGGCAGCTGCTTCGCATAGAGATTTACGAAACCGATGTCGCTGATATGGGCCGGGATGTTATAGACGGCTACAGCAGGTACTGGTGCCAGGAAGCCATACTGGGCGTTTACTGGATTGCAGAATCCGCTGCCGGCAACGTTGATATACAACTGACGGGTGAAATTGAACTCGAAGGGTTCAGGGCGGAACTTGGCTTTAGGCCGGACAGCCGCTTTAAGGAAATGCTGCTGGACAGATGTGACTGGCAGGGTATTGTGCGGGAAGTGCTGAACTTCGAGGAAGAAAAGCAGCTACCGTTGTTTGAAGGAGTAGATGATGAGTAAAACCGCCAGATCCAGGAACGCACTGCGCATCCAGGACCGTTTGATTGATGAACTGATAGGTATCTGCAAGGGCATCATTGCCGATGGTGTGATTGAGGAATCCGAGGCGATCTTTCTCGGTCAATGGATTGAGAGTAACCGGGAAGTCGCTGATAAATGGCCTGTAAACGTTGTCTATGCGCGGGTGACTGAGTTCCTGCGTGATGGCATCCTGACCGCAGAAGAAAGAGAAGAACTGCTGGAGACTCTCAAAGATCTTACTGGTGAAGGATCACCACTGCAGCAGCAGAACCAGCCAACCAGTCTGCCGCTCGACCGGCCGGAACCTGAGATAAATTTTGATGGATCCACGTTCTGCCTGACCGGCAAATTTGTGTTTGGCTCCATGATGGACTGTGAAGAAACCATCATGGAGTTTGGCGGTAGTGTGGTCACCAACCCGACCCAGGAAACTGATTATCTTGTGATTGGTGAGTTCTGCAGCCCTGACTGGGCGCATACAACGTTTGGCCGCTCCATTGAGCGTGCGGTCGAACTCAAAGATCAGGGGCAGGGGATCAAGATTATATCCGAGCGCCACTGGGTGGATTCCCTCGCTGCGCAATAAACGATTTCCATAGATGACGCCTTGCGTGAGAGTGCTTATAATGCGCTCTCCACCTTGGTCCTCCCGCAATAAATAGTTGTGAACTCCGCCAGGCCCGGAAGGGAGCAACGGTAGCGATGAATTTATGTGCCGGGATGTGGCTAAGGTGGTCTTCTTCCCTCGATTGTCTATTCCTGCCTATTTGAGTTTTTGATCCCGTTCCTTCCAACGTGGTTTTCCGGGTAGTATCTGCTCGTTGAAATTACTCACGCTGGAGGCCGACATGGCAGACCTTGAAGAAACTTTTGAAGACGGCGTACTCACGCTGACGATGAATCGCCCACACGCGCGCAATGCGATGAGTGGCGAGATGATGGCAGCGTTGCAGCAAGCGGTTCCCCGAGCAGCTCAGGATCCCAAGGTGCGTTGCCTTGTGCTGACCGGTGCAGGCGGTGCTTTCTGCGCGGGCGGCGATGTGAAAGGTTTTGCCTCCGATGCTGGTAGCAACGAAGGTGAGGTGACCGACAAACCAACGCTTGAAGATCGTGTCAACGGTCTGCGCCATGGCATGGAAGTCAGTCGCATGCTGCATGAAATGCCGAAGCCAACGTTGGCGATTATTCCAGGGCCTGCAGCGGGTGCTGGACTCTCCCTCGCGCTTGCTTGTGATATGCGATTCGCGCTTGATACCGCGAAGATTACCACCGCGTTTGCAAAGATCGGCGCATCCGGTGATTACGGCGGATCATACTTCCTGCCTTACCTGGTTGGCGCTGCAAAGGCGCGTGAGCTCTACTTCACGGCTGACGTGATTACCGGCCAGGAAGCCTACAACATGGGGCTGGTAACTAAAGTTGCGAACGCAGATACGTTTGAAGATGAGTCACTGGCCTATGCGAAATATCTTGCTGGCCTGCCAACGGTCGCAGTTGGTTATATGAAGAAGAACCTCAATGCGGCCCAGACGAGAAGCCTGAGTGACGTGTTTGATCTTGAGGCGATGCACATGATGCGCACGTTCATGACCGATGATCATAAACGGGCGGCGGTTGCGTTTGTGAACAAGGAGCAACCCGAGTTCAAAGGGCGCTAAGCCGCAACCTGTTGGTGCTTGCGTGTCTGAGGATAAATTACAGAGCCAGTTTACGATAAAACTTGGTAAACCTGTTGGAGACTATAGCCGTTTCGATGTAGCAAGCCTGCAACAGGCTCAACAGGCAATACTGCCTGCCAATTCTCTGACAACTAACGAACGCTGGGTTCAAGAAACCGGTTTGCTGGTTGAGAAAATTGCTGAACATTGCGCTCTGGATGAATCTTCGGTCGTACTCGACTTCGGTTGCGGAGTCGGGCGCGTGGCAAGGGAGTTGATTCAGCAGTTCGGTGCTGTCGTGATTGGGGTAGATACCAGTGCATCCATGCGCAGGCTGGCTCACGAGTATGTTCAGTCAGATCGTTTCTCCTGTTTGTCTTTTGAAACGTACCAGGCGCTAGCAAACGAATCGAGTCTCAGGGTATCGGTGGTGATAGCGAGCCGTGTATTGCAGATTTGCAGTGATCCTGAGGCGAACCTTGCTCTTCTGGAGAGATGGCTTGAACCTGGTGGTTCTCTTGTCGTCTTTGATCAGCCAATTCGACAGGTACCTATCGCGAACGGCTTTATTGATGACGGAAAAGACATATGGAAGCTTGTTCGAGAACAGTCCAGTTTCCAGAGCGAAGAAGTTGACCTGCCACCGGCGATAGCGAACGTGGTAGCTGAGGACTCTGCCCGTTTGCTGATAGGCAAAAAAATGACTGGCAAAGCCATACTTGAGTTTGGCGTCAGTCAGATGAAGGTTGATCCTGATCGCGCGACATCAATTTTTACGGGATTGCTTGAATCCGCCTCGCCGGAATCAATTCCTTACCAGGATGCTTTGAACAACCTGGGTGTTATGTCGGTAGTAGATAACCCGCAGGCTGCGACCAGGTACTTTGCGCAGGTTGTTGTGCTCAGCCCTGGGAATGCGCGTTACCTTGGAAACTATGCGAAAGCGCTGTTCGATTCAGGCAGGTTTGAAGAGGCAAATCTTTATCTGGCCAAGCTGCTGGAGATAGAGCCCGACAACATGGATGCGAGGGTTCGAAAAGCCAACTGTGAATATCGAATGGCGGACTTTGATGCAGCGGAATCGAGGCTCGAGAGTGTATTTGTTGAGGGGTACACAAGCTTGTTATCGAAGAGCACGATGGCATTGATCCATATGAACCGACTGTGGTTTGACAAGGCACGCGTTGCCTTCGAGGAGATCATTGCACAACACCCGGAGGAGAAAGCGGCCGGGGAGTTGAATCTTGGTTTTATTGATCTCGTCGAGGGCAAATTCAAGAAAGGCTTCGAGCGTTATGAAAACCGCTTCGCTGGGGGAGGGGTTAAGAAAATTGACCATGCCTCGTCGCCGAGGTGGAGAGGAGAGTCCCTCGAAGGCAAAAAACTATTGTTGATCGCTGAACAGGGCCTGGGTGACGTCTTCCTTGCACTACGTTACCTCGACCATCTCGATAAACTTGGTGCTGAAGTCATCATCTTCAGTTCAAGTGAGGGGCTGGCAGAATTTCTCGAAGAATCCGTTGTATGCCCCGTCACGACCGATCGAAACATTGGGGACATCGACTACCACTTGCCAATGATGTCGTTGTTCCATGAGCTAAGGGAAGATTTCAGCGAGAACCGTGTCAAGTTTCCTTACATGCACGTCAACGCAGCGCGCGCCGCAGACTGGCATCGGCGACTCAGCGCACTGCCGGGTTTCAAGGTCGGAATTAACTGGAAAGGTAACGCGGCTTTCGCGAATGACAGGTGGCGGTCGACCAGCCTCGCCAATTTTGGTGGTCTTGCAGACCTGAAAGGGGTGACCCTTGTCAGTCTCCAAAAAGGTGAAAGTCTTCAGCAGCTAGAGGCATTTAAGCGTCGCAGAGAGTTGGTTGACCCTGAGGAACGTTGGCCCGGGATAGACCGGGATCTTGCAGAAACAGCAGCGTTGATGACGAACATGGATCTCGTTATTACGACCTGTACGAGCATTGCCAATCTAAGCGGTGCGCTAAACATACCCACATGGATCCTTCTCGGATACAGCGCTGACTGGCGTTGGTTTCTGGACCGCGAAGACAGTGTGCTGTTTCCGTCGGTACGATTGTTCAGGCAGAAAAAGCTCGGTGAGTGGGCAGAGGTGTTCTCTCGGGTAGAGCTGGAGTTGGAAAAGCTGGTGGGGTAACTGACGGGATAGTAGAGGCGCACATCCTGTGATGTACGCCTCCTCTGCTCAGGCTGCAATCCCTATAATCGCATCTGCAAGCTTTGTTCTTTGGTACTTCGCGTCCCGAAAAAGCACGTGACTATGCATTTGTCGCTTGAAAAAGAGGTGCACGTAACACTCCCAGGTAAAGCCTATGCCACCGTGGAACTGTACGGCCCGACTTGCTGCATATACAGCAGTGTCGCCTGCCTGGGCTTTTGCCATTCTCGCGTTAATGAGCGCTGTGTCTTCGCCACAATCGATTGAACAGGCCGCGTAGTAGGTCAGCGACTTGGCACGGTCGATGTCCAGCATGACATTGACCAGTGGGTGTTTGACTGCCTGGAAGAAGCCCAGTGGGCGATCGAACTGCACGCGTGTTTTTGCGTATTCCGTCGTGGTCTGCAGTAACCATTCAGAGCCGCCGACCAGGTCGGCAGAGATAATGGTGAGGATTGAAGGAAGGGCATCGCTGAGCGCCTTCTCGCCGTCGCCAGGTGCAGCCAGTTCTATACATTCTGTGTTGGTGAACTCTATGTGTGCCTGGTCGCGTGTCAGGTCGATGATACCATCTGCGGTCATTGTGATATCAGATGATGTTGTCTCAACCTGGTAGAGACCCACGCCTGTATCCGATCTTGCTGAAACAATCAGGCGGGAACACTTGGCTGCATCCTGCACAAAGTAGGCAGTACCGTTAAGCTTACCGTCCTTGCAGACTACATCAGTGTCGCTGGATTCCCAGGATCCTTTCTGGTTGGTAATGGCGAGCGTCGTGGCCGTGCCCGTTGCAATTTCAGACAGCGCCTTAGTAGCGTTGTCAGTCCCGCAGGCTTTGAGTGCGCAGTAGCACAGAATGTTGCGATAAGTGGTGAGGGGGCAGCTGATTTCCCGGCTTCCTCTGCAAGCGCAACGGCTGCAACCAGCGGCATGCCGATGCCACCAGCTTCCTCGGGGACGCACACCGCGGGCCAACCGAGTTCAACCATCTGGTTCCACAGGTCTTTCTCCCAGATGCATTCGATCGGCCTGTTGATGTCCGGATTACCCGCAACCAGTGCATGCACTTTGTCCGGGCTTGCGTTATCTGCAAAGAACTTTGCTGCAGAATCACGCAGCATGGTCTCATCTTCACCAAAGCCGAAATCTTTTGGTTGTTCAGTCATGTGTTATCTCCTTGCTACTTCGACTTGGGCAGGCCCAGCACCCGCTCACCAAGAATGTTGCGCTGAACCTCATTGGTACCTGCGGCAATAGTGACGCCGAACGAGTTCATATAGGCGAGCGGCCATTTCCCTGCCGCAGGTGCATTCTCGTCGTTCAGGTATAACGTGCTGCCAGCACCCTCAACCTCATAGGCAATTTCCTGCAGGTCCTGGCTCAGTTCAGTTGCCACGAGCTTGAACTGCAGGGGAATACGCATGGGGTGATCGGTCAGTGCGGGAATGCCGGCACGTCGCTGGTTCTGTCTGAACGCCTCCTGGCGGATCATCATTTTGATGATCTCGTCACGAATCAGCGGGTCATCCGCGGCACTTTTGCCATTGCGATACTGTGTCCGTGCCAGTTCGATCAGCGCGGAGACGCTGGAGGTCTGTGCACCTTCATCTTCTTCAAGCGCCATTCCACCGGAAGCAGGCGTCACCATTGGACCGGCACCGCGTTCATGTGCCAGCGTTGTCATGGCAACTTTCCAGCCTGCGCCGACGTCGTCCAGTCTATAGCGATCATCTACGACGAGGTCTTCGAAAATGACCTCATTGAATCCTGTCTGACCAGTCATTTTGATCAGGGGCCGGACCGTGACTCCCTTACCCAGGGCGTCCTCAATCGGTACGACGAAGTATGAAAGACCGTTGTACTTGTCATCCTTGCTGGTTCGGCAGAGGAGAATCATCCACTTTGCGAAGTGAGCGAGCGAGGTCCACACTTTGTGCCCATTGATAACCCAGTTATCACCATCGCGTTCAGCGAACGTTTGCTGGTTGGCCAGGTCCGATCCTGCACCGGGTTCACTGAAGCCCTGGCACCAGATCTCCTCACCTGAAAGCAGGCCTGGTAACAGCTCTGCTTTAACATCATCGCGTGCGTGGAAAAGCACCGTCGGTGCCGCCATACCCATACCGATGATGTTCGGCAGATAAGGGGTTTTTGCTTTCTGCATTTCCGCGTTTGCGATAGCCTGGCAGTCCTTCATGCCGCCGCCGCCGCATTCTTTGGGGTAGTCGCAGCCGATCAGGCCGGCGTCGTAGGCCGATTTCTGCCATTTTTGCAGCCATTCCAAAGCGTCCGGGTCACTCAGTTCAAGTGCACCGAGTGGCAGTTTTACGGGTGGTCGGCCAGGGTGGTTGTTCGCAAGCCACTCCTGGCAATGTGCGCGGAATTCAGCCTGTTCAGGCGTGTCCTTTCGCTGTGATTCGGACATTCATTAATCCTCGGGGTTAAGAAAACAATCCATTCGATTTGTGCGAGTGCACAAAACGCAAAGCAGCTGTTGTACCTGATCTGGTTTTGGATGCCAACAGTAATGTTGATAACGGGTTGGCTTGGATTTTGCTCAACTACCCATATGGTTTACATAGGGGGCGTTCACGCGCTTGCTAGCTCAGTCAGTGACGTTTGATTCTTGCGGGAAGAAATGTTCTGATATGGTTATATAACTGAAAAAATATGGGATTGGATCTCCAAAATGCGCCATGAGAGAAAATATTTCGGGAAAGAATGTTTAGCAGTATGATGGGTGAATTTGGGAATGTGGGGGATGCGCGTCTCAGCAGTTCCTGACAGATTGCGTCATACCGTTCATCGGAAAAGTGCCGGGTTTTGTCATAAGCTGTTGAAAACAGGCGAAAAAAGACGCCCATACAGTTGTAAAAATCCCTTACAATTTAGTTACTTATTGTCGCAATACAAACTGATCTGCTGTTCTAGAATTCCTCGCCTCAGGGTTGGTGAATTCCGCCCTCAATTTGCATGGACTCAAGGGATTGAATCTATGCGGAAAATCACCGAGATACACAGTAGCCGAGCCGTAGGAGTGGGACTTTAGTCGTGCCCAAGAAGATTCGCTTCCAAATGCTTGAACCGCGCATCCTGCTGGATGCCGCGGCTTTTGTGACGGCTGCTGAAACCACCCAGGACCAGAAGGACAACCAACCCCAGCCGGTTGCCCAGCCCACTGAGACGCCCCAGGAAACTGGTTCTGCTAACGAATTTGTTGCTGCGCCCTACGCTACGTCGGACGAGACACCCACCGCCGCGGAACTTGTTACGAACCTCGAAAGTACCGCGTTGGTGGTGATTGACACCGGGGTTGCAGGTTACGAAGACCTGCTGGCGGACCTTGATCCTGATACTGAAGTTCTGCTGATTGACTCTCACGTAAATGGGCTGCAGCAGTTAGCCGATTACGTTGAGGGACGGGATGACATCACATCCATTCACATCCTGTCACACGGCGATCAGGGTGAGATCACGTTGGGCAATGCGGTTATCAACAATGACACGCTGCCACAGTACGAAGCCCTATTTGCCCAGATTGGGGAGTCGCTGACAGAAGACGGCGATCTGCTGCTCTATGGTTGTAACGTTGCTGAAGATGGCATCGGTGTCGACTTTGTAACCCGTGTTGCTGAAGTCACAGATGCTGACGTCGCGGCCTCCACCGACCTTACCGGTGCGGCCGAGCTGGATGGCGACTGGGATCTGGAATACACAATCGGCCAGATCGACGGCGCTGATCTTGAGCTCACCTCATTTAAAGGTTTGCTGTTCAATCCGGTTACCCTGAATTTCACCGGCCCGGTCTTCGACACAGGGTCCGCAACGACCGAGGGCGACCTCAATTCAGAATGGCGTTTCAACGATGTAGCAACCAACATTGATGTCGGTGACGCGACCACAGATATCTATGCCATCGTTACGTTGACCAACCTGGAGAACAAGTCTGGAGGTGTGTTACCGACACTGGCGGACATTGATGGTGACACAACTGCAGGTGCCTGGGATCCTGTACTCGGCGAACCGGCAGGCGGTGCGGCCAACGAGAACTACTCTGCCACGCTGAGAGTCGAGTTTTTCCGAGAAGATACAGACGCACCTGTAAGTATTGATACTTACTTCTCCCCACGAGATGTGGATGGTGGGTTTACCGGCAACCCGAATGCGGAATATGTGGCAGTGACGGCGCCGATCGTATCGGTTGTTGTTGCTGGCGGTGCTAGTTCACCACCAAATGGCTATGAAGACGGGGGCGGTCAAACTTCCCCTTATGATGGGACAGCCTTGACTGATTCGCTTACCTACACGAACGGTCAGACCACCATTACGCTGGTTACCAATCCCACCGTCATTAACCAGGGTATCGATGACGATGAAGCCTGGGCGGCGACCTTCCAGGTGGTGCAGGGTTCGACGTTCGATGTCGAAATCGGTGTAGATGCAACCCTGAACGGTGGCGGTAACCCGCTAGGTACGCGTCTCTTCTCCTTCCTGTTTGACGAGGTGACCTTCACATCACCGAATACGCTGAGTATTCCTATCATCGATGCTGACGACGATGACAGCAGTGGCGCGACAGGCTGGGATTATGATGTTGAACTGCCCTATGTCAGCGGCGATGGCGATATCGCCATTGTTGATGCGGACGTCAGCATCACGGATACCGACCCGAATGCGGTCAATATGGTGTCAGCTACCATTAATCTGACCAATCCGCTGCCGGGTGATGTGTTGAATGCAAACACCGCGGCGATCAATGCACTAGGTATCACCGTGACAGGTGAGGGCTCGTCAACGATCAACCTGTCTGGTGTTGCTAGCATGCTTGCCTATGAGCAGGCCCTGTTGCTACTCACCTTTGCAAACAACAATTCGATTCTGGACGGGTCGGTAGACCGGGAAATTGAAATCACCATTAACAACGGTTATGCCGACAGCCCAGTGGCGACTACAACAATTGATGTGTTCGGCACACCGACGGTGGATACGCTCAACACCATCAACACGCAGCCCACAATTATGGGCACTTACGATGACACGACTGATCAGAACGGCGACGGGCTTTCGGTTACTGTTAATGGCCTTACCTACACAACGTCTGACACTGAACTGATGGCCAGTGGTGGTACCTGGACGTTGAATCTAACAGGTACACAAACGCTCAGCCCGGGTACCTACGATGTATCCGTTGTCAGCAGCGACGGTACAACCAATAAATCGGATCAGACGACCAATGAGGTCCGCATACTTGGTGCGCCCGAGTGGAGCATCACGGGTGACACTAACGTGGTTGATGGCAACACTGCCGGCTACACGATTGATCTGCTCGGTGCTGAAGCATTGACCAGTGGTCAGACGGTTTCTGTACTGCTCGAACTCACGGATATCACCACCGACAGTGCGGACTACGGTGACTTTGACACGCTCATCGCCAATGCAGTGATCGGTACAAATTTCACGTATAGCCCTTCCACAAGTCTGCTGACTTACACGGCACCTGCATCGCCTGAGCCCTCGGTCTCCCTGACGTTTAACCTGCAGACGACCGACAACGGCGATGTTGTAGATGAGAGTCTGAAGATCGATCTCTCCGGTGCAAACAGCAGCACGGTCTCGACATCAGATTTCGAAGTAACCACGGTTATCACCGATGTAGATGACGCGCCTGTCATTACTGGTACAGACACCACAGATACCTTTACTGAAAACGTCACCGCTCCGATTGACCTCTTCAACGTGACGAATGTCACTGCTGTTGAAGCAGGCCAGACGATTGAAGAGGTTGTCCTCACCGTCACAGGCTTGCTAGATGGTGATAAGGAAGTGCTTACCTTTGATGGTGTCCCAGTTTCGCTGAACGACGGGTCGAGCGTTACGCCATCAGGATACAGTTACACCGTCTCGGAGGCCGGTGGGACGGCCACAATAACCATTGATACATCAGGTACTTCCCCGGCGGCTATCCAGACCTTGCTGGACGGGATTACCTATAGAAACAACGTACCGGAAAACCCCACCGCTGGTAACAGGGTAATCACGGTAACGAGTATCACCGATAGTGGTACTACCGGTGGAGGCAACCAGAACTCCGCTGCCGGTGGACTGTCTTCCACGATTAATGTTGTACCGGTAGACGATGCGCCTGTTGTTACAGCACCTCTCGCGAGTATTATCGCTGACAGCACTGGCACGAATGTCGCAATTCACGGTGCGGGCTTTACGATTGATGACGTTGATGTCGATGCGGCAACTGACACGATTGACGTTGAGCTTCGTGTTGGCACAGCGGCTAACCCGGCTGCGGGCACCGGCGGCTCAATCACCGTCACATTACCCGCAGGGTCCGGCATTGCGCTTTCAAACAACGGCACTTCTGTCGTCACGCTGACAGGTACGCTTTCCGAGATTGATAGTCTGCTGCGTAACGATGATCTCGGCACAATCTTCTACTCGACCACAAACATCGGAACGAATGATTACTTTGAAGTATTCGTCGACGATAACGGCAACACGCCAGGGCCAGCCGCGACCGGCTCGAACGAAGTACTGATCTCAAGGCCAGGCTCAAACAATCCGCCGATCCTCTCCAATATCCAGGGTGACCTGCTGGCTTACACTGAAGGTGATGGCGTGCAGGCCATTGACCAGGGTGCAGCTGCCACGGTGTCAGATGCCGACGGCGACTACACGGGTGGTCGCCTCGTTATTGGTGTTGCTAACAATGAACCTGGCGAAGATCGATTTTCAATCCAGGAAATCGGTGGCATTACTGTGCAGCCTAATGGCGATGTGATCTATGGTGGTCTGGTCATTGGTAACAGCTTCAATTTCAACGATCTGACCGGCGGCTTTATCACGCTGACCTCAAACGCAACCGATGCTGCTGTCCAGGCATTGGTCAGGGCAATTTCTTACGAAAACGTTGCGTCTCTTGATCCGACGACAGGAACGCGAACCATAACCTACACACTCGAGGATGGTGATGGCGGTGCCGATACAGAAACAGCGACGATCACAGTAGCGATTGTTGATGGTCCGCCGGTGCTTGATCTTGATGACGACAACTCATCAGGTGCGACCGGAACCAGCTACCAGGACACCTTTGGTGGTACCGCAGTCAATATTGTTGACTCGGATACCATCGTCACAGAGCCTGAAGGTACACCCCTTGACGTCCTGATCACCGTCGCCACCGTCGAGACTGGAGATGAGTTGATTTTCGGCGGCACAGTGGTCGATCTGTCTTCGAACTCGACTCAGAACAACATCACCGTGGGTGGTGTTGTCGTCGATGTCAGCTACAACTCGACCAGCCAGGTCGTAACGATCACAGACGGAGGAGGTAACCCGCTTACCCCTGCTGAAACAGCGGCGGTATTGAAGGATATACAGTTCAATAATTCTTCTCCGTCGAATTTCACTGATCGTGGGTTTGCGATTACTGTCGACGACGGCACCACACCTGTCGTTGCGACCAGTACTATCAGTATCAATGCGCCGCCCTCGGTTGGCGTAGATGGCGGTGTAGGCACCAGTTACAGCGGTACTTTTGTGGAAGATGGCGGTGCTGTGTCCCTGACGGGTACCGCAACTATCACTGACCCGGATTCCGATCCTGTTTCCATCCTCATCACGCCGCAGAATTCGCCTGACGGCGCTAATGAGGTGCTGGTTATTGGTGGCCAGGAATTTGCCCTGGATGGTAACGGGCAGGCGATTGGTGACATCGATCTTGGCGGTGGGGTGATTGTTGACGTTGTCTACGACGGTACAACCCTCACCATTCTCGATGATGATGGTGTAAGTCTGCTCAACCCGGCAGATG
The DNA here is from genome assembly GCA_963921285.3 of Pseudomonadales bacterium. Lineage (GTDB taxonomy): Bacteria > Pseudomonadota > Gammaproteobacteria > Pseudomonadales > Azotimanducaceae > UBA9659. Next base: position 5,180 of record CAWUFD020000015.1, on the reverse strand, counting down.
CAAAAACAGTACTTGAGTCGATTACCTACCGTAACGACGCTGGAGATCCTGACCCCGCCAATCGCGTTTTTGATATACAGGTGAGTGACGGGTTCAATACGTCGACCGCAGTGACGAGCACACTCGGTGTGACACCGGTTAACGATGCGCCGACGATCAACAACCTCGACAATGAAGACCTCGCTTACTTTATTGGTAGTGGCGCGGTAGCGATTGACAGCGGCGGCGTCAGCAATGTCTTTGATGACGAAGACAACTTCAATACCGGTAGCCTGACCGTCACGATCACGAGTGGTGGCGTACCTGCTGACGACACACTCAGTATTCAAGACGCCGGCAACATCGTTGTTGTTGGTAGCAATATCGAGTACTCCGGCACGGTGATCGGTTCGTTTACGGGTGGCACTGGCGGCACGCCACTGGTGTTTACGTTCAACGCGAATGCCGATTCCACGAATATTAGCGAACTGCTGCAGAACATTACGTTTGAGTACGCAGGTACCAACGGCGGTGACCGAACGGTCACATTTGTTGCTGAGGACGATGGATCGCTGAGCAGAAATATCGCGAGCCTCGATATCACGATTGGCAGCGATATCGTCGCTACACCTGACACCTATAACATCGATTCCGACGGTGTCCTCTATTAACATCCCTGCACCGGGCATCCTGAACAACGATGCAGGGGATGTTGCATCCGGCGCAACGCTGACCTACAACGCGTCTACTGATCCGAACACCACCGACAACCAGTGGGCGGATGAAGAAGGTGTCGCCAACTTCGACTGGACGTTTGCTGGTACTGAAGGCACCAACTACGAATACATCAGCAACCCAACCACTTCGCTGCCTGGAATCACAGGTTCATACAACTTTATCCCGGGTAATGCGCTGGGCGCCGATACAGGCGACTGGGGGCCGTTTAACGAAAACGACGATGCCACGTTTGAGATGTGGTTCCGTCCCTCTGATCTGACCGGCAACCATGTACTGTGGGAAACAGGTGGTCAGGGGAATGGTTTTGCCATCTATCTCGAGGGGAGTTTCGTCAAGGCTGTTGCCAAGAACTCAGCCGGTGCGCCGGTTGTAAGTTTCGACCTTAACTCGCTTGGTGCCAGTGAGTTTATCCAGGTTGCAGCAGTCTTTACGGTAAACAATGAGCTGAAGCTTTACGTCAATGGTGAGCTGGCCGATACCAAGAATGCTGTCGGTGTGAATGACTGGACCGGCGGCAACAATGCTGGCCTGGGTAAAGTGGGTTCCAACAGCGTTGCCGCATCTGGTCCCACCTTTACTAACTACGAAGGTGAAATCGCAATCTTCCGTTATTACGAATCGAATGCACTTTCTGATGCTGCGATTCGTGACAACTATCAGTCCATTGCCCTGAGTGTCAGCCAGTTCGAGACACAACCCGACGAAGCGCAAAACGTTGTAGGTACCTACGGTACGGCTGACTGGGCAGCGGACGGTAGCCTTGTTTATACGATTGACCCTGCGAACCTCGAGATTGCAGAGCTGCGTATCGGTCAGACTCGAACCGATACGTTCACCTATACGGTTACAGATTCTGTAAATAATACTGATACAACGACCGTTACGATCATCATCAACGGTAAGTTTGAAGCGCCGGTACTGGACCTGGACGGGAATGACAGTTCCGGCGCAACCGGCAAAGACTTCATCACGACATTCATTACTGATTCACCAGCGCCGGTACCCATCGCAGATACCGATATCGCGCTGACCGATGAACCTGGCTCTACATTCCCGTCTATCACGATTACACCGGCTGTCTCCGGGGGATTTGATACAGACGAAACGCTGAGGTTTGTTGGTACTTCAAACCTTGAGTTTGACCTTGATACAGACTCGTCTGGTGCGGTGACCATTGGTGCCGCGACCTACAACATCAGCTATACCTCTGGGGTTATCAGCATCACCAAGAGTGGTGGTGACATGACCGAAGCCGAGGTGCTCGCGGTGTTGGGTGCAGCTGAATACGAAAACACCTCGTCGACGATTAATGCGGGCAACCGAACCTTCACGATCACCACTACCGATGGAACCAACGTCTCGCCTGATGCCGTAGCGACTGTTGTTGTTACACCTGGAGAGACCGATCCACCTATCGCGACCAACGAAGCAGTATCCGTTGATGAAGGCGCCTCGGTGCTGATTGATCTCACCGACAATGTCAGTGACGCGGGTTCTGGTGTTGTGCTCTCGACGGTTGATCTTGATGGCGCTGCTCCGGCCGATGGAACACTGGTTGATAACGGCGACGGTACCTTTACTTATACGCACGATGGCAGCGAGCCACCTGGCGGCACTATTGACTTCAATTACACCGTTCAGGATGCGCTCGGCAACGAATCTACACCGGCAACGGTCAGCATCACGGTTAATCCGATCAACGATGCACCAGTTATCACAAACCTTGATGGTGATTCTCAGGGCTATGTCCTGGGCAGTGGCGTCAAGCTTATTGATCTTGGTGCCAATGCCACTGTTACCGACGCAGAGAACAGCTACAACTCAGGTGTATTTACCGTCGAGTATGCGGGTTCCGGGGGCAGCAACGACCAGCTGACGATAGAAGCCACCTACGGCGTAACCACAACGGGCGCACCCGGCGCTGATGTCAACTTTGGTGGCCAGGTGATCGGTACGATAGGTACCGATGGCACGAATGGCAGCAACCTCACAGTCAACCTGAATGGCAATGCAACCAACGCTGCGCTGACAGCATTGGCACAATCAATCGGTTACACGAATACCGGTGCTATTGGTTTCAGCACCGCAATCAAAATCTCTGTAACGGACGATGTTGGCGCGCAAAGTAATGTTGCCACGGTAACAATTCAGAACAAGTTGGCTGCAGTAGACGATGCTGATTCAACCGATGAGGATACCGTTCTTAGCAACGCCACCGTTGCCACAGGTGTGTTGGGTAATGACATCAACACCATTACCTCGGACGTGTTTCTCTCGTTTGATGCTGGTGAAGACCCCGCGCAGGGTGATGGCACCTGGCCCAACAACGAGGGCATCGGAAGCCATGACCTGACATTCGGCGTGTCGCCGACAGTTGTGTCTAATGCGGAACCGACTTTCCCGGGTATTTCGGATGCCTACCAGTTTGGTAGTGGTGAGGTTGCGACGATGTCGAGCCTTTCCAATCTCTCTGGTGATCCGAGCAACAATAACGCTTCAGTTGAACTCTGGATTAAGCCCGATGACCTGGTCAGCGGAAATCAGATGATTTTCGAAACAGGTAATGGCACCGACGGTCTGGCGCTCTATCTCGAAAACAACGTGCTCAAAGCCACTGTTCAGGATGGCGGCGTCTCAAGGACAATCCAGCACACACTCACATCAACTGCGCAGTTCACGCAGGTGGTGTTGACGGTAGATATGACGGCGGACACCTTCAGGATCTATGTGGATGGCACTGAGATTGCCCAGGGTGATAACTCCTTCACTGGGGCGGACTGGAGCCAGAACGATACCGCTGCACTCGGTGGTACCAGTGGCACCGATGTACTTGGCGGCACCCACGGAGAGTTCAGCGGCCAGATTGCATTGTTCAGGTTGTACCAGGTTGCGCTGACCGCAACAGAAGTGCAGGACAACTACAATGTTGTTTCCAACAATGATGGCAAGCAGGGTCTCACCGTCATTGCGGCTGAAGACGTCGATATGGATACCATAACGATCAATTCAGCGTTTACGACGAGCCTTGGTGCCTCACTGACTATCAACAGCAATGGTACTTACTCTTACGACCCGACAGGTTCAGCCTCTCTGCAGGCACTGGCTGTCGGTGAAAGCGCAACCGAAACGTTTACCTACACAATCCAGAACTACGACGGCGACACCGACACCGCCACGCTGGTTATCACAACTACAGGTGTAAACGATGCCCCTGTTACAAGTAACAGTACCGCGACGACCACCGAAGACATTACGCTCACGCTCGCGCTAAGTGATTTTCCGTTTTCTGATGTTGATACAAGTGACAATATCGATACGGTCAGAATCCTCACCCTGCCATCGGACGGGACGCTGGAATTGTCCGGGAATGTCGTCTCCGCGAACGATGTAATAAGTGCGAGCGAGATAACTGCCGGTAACCTGACGTTTGTTCCCAATGCTGACCAGGCCGGCACACCGCTCACCACGCTGACTTTTTCTGTTAACGATGGGACTGCTGACAGTACGAACACCGGTACGTTGACGATAAACGTCACACCAGAAAATGATCCGCCCACAACTGGCAATAACACTGTCACCACGACCGAAGATATTACGCTTACGTTTGCGTTGTCGGACTTTCCGTTCGCCGATGTTGATTCCGGTGACGCCATTGAAACGGTGACGATCAAATCGTTACCTGGTTCCGGCACGCTCGAGCTGGATGGATCTGCGATCTCGGGCAATGATGTGATTTCGGTTGCGGACATCACTGCAGGCAATCTGACTTTTGTTCCTGATCCTGACGACAATGGCAGCCCCTACACCACGTTTTCCTTTGTTGTCGGTGATGGAGAAGCGGACAGTACAAGTTCAGCCACCATGACGGTGAACGTCAACCAGGTCGATGATCCAGTGACGATCGGCGGTGATACGTCCGGTGGTGGAGATGAGGATGCCGGCGCGATCACAGGCACGTTGACGGCGACGGATGCTGCCGATGGTTTGACGGATGGCACGATCTTCACGGCGACGAATGGCACGAATGGCAGTGCGTCGATCGATGCGTCGAGTGGGGCTTGGAGTTACACGCCGAATGCTGACTTTAACGGCACGGATAGCTTCACGGTGACGGTGACGGACGATGACGGCAACACGGCGACGCAGTCGATCAGTGTGAGTGTGACGGCGGTGGCTGACATCACGTCGGATAGTCTGAGTGTGAGTGAAGACTCGTCGGTGATCGCGAATGTTCTGACGGGCACGAATGGGGCGACGGCGGACACGTTTGAAGGCAGTGAGTCGGTGACGTCGGTGACGCAGGGCACGAATGGCAGTGTGTGTCGTTCAGTGCTGGTGGCGATGTGACGTACAGCGCCGGATCCGAACTTTAACGGCACGGATAGCTTCACTTATACGGTGACGTCAGGCGGCGTGACGGAGACGGTCACGGTGATGTGAACCAGGTCGAAGATCCAGTGACG
>CAWUFD020000014.1:0-5838 GCA_963921285.3 Pseudomonadales bacterium | reverse complement strand
GCAATGAATACAAACAATTCAATCCGGGGTATAGAACATGAGGGCTTTTGCGTACCTGGCGGCACCATATACGACAGGCACCCATGAGATGCTACCGACCGACAGGGAGACCGAACTCACCCGCAGGTACTGGCAGATCACTGCCATGGCGGCGGAGCTGATGAAGGGCGGCATGACTGTCTTCTCTCCCATCACAGCGTTCCACCCAGTAGGTGTAGACTTTGGCGTTACACGCTCAGAGCAGTGGTGGGTGAACCACTGTCTCAACATGCTGTCCGGGGCTGACGCCATGTTCGTTTTCCAGATGGCGGGGGTGGCAGGTCTCTAAAGGCGTGCGAGCTGAGATTGAGTACGCCAAGGAGGCAGACATGCCGATCTATTATCTGGCACCCGATGCGAAGATCCTGAACGGAGGGCTTGACTGTGGCGGTTACCTCTAGGGAACGACAATCCTTTGGGTGGTTGGGGCGGATTCCACCAGAGATCGTTAATGGCCCACGCGAGGTATCTGCCAAGTACAAGAAACTGGCGCATAGAGCAAGGATCGTCGCAAACATGCCCAACACTCCAGCAAAGGTCCGAAAAGCGAAAGCTATTGAGCGTCAATATTATGACCTGGTTGAAAGGGCATCACGACATGTTTGAGACAGAGCAACAGATCAGGCAGGAGCTGCTCGAAGCGCGGCATGAAGCCGTCAGCATCCGAGATCGCATCGCTGATCTGCAATGGCAGATCGAGGTGGGGGAGATCTCTGGTGAAGAGGTGTTCAGCGATCGGCGCAAGGCGGTCGATAAACTTAGGCACGTACGGAAAGACATAAAGGAAGCCGAGCTGAAACTGCTGGAGTTTAAGGATGACAGCCGACTTTAACGACACCAACCCCAAAGATGCAGTCGGGATTCGGAAGCCGCCCATGAGTACCGTGCCAAGTATAGTGATGGCTGAGGTGGGTGTCGGGATGATGGAGGGTGCTCGCAAGTACGGTCGCCACAATTACCGTATCGCTGGAATTCGAGCAAGCGTGTACCGGGATGCTGCCCAGCGCCACCTCGACTACTGGTGGGAAGGTGAAAACATTGACCCGGATAGTGGCCTGAGCCACGTCACAAAAGCGATCTGCTCACTTGTTGTCTTGCGCGATGCCATGATCAACAACAAATGCATTGATGATCGACCACCCTCTGTCGATGTGAAGGCGCACAGAGAGATGTTGCAGAAACTTGTCAACGAAATATTTGAGCGCCACCCAACATCCGTCGATGCTTATGTGAAGGGTGATAATGAGCTGGCTGATGAAAGTGCGGCGATCCGCGCCATCAACCAGACACTGTGACTCTTGGCATCGGCGGCGGCTTCTTTGAGCCAGAGACAAGCGGCATTAGTGCCAGGACGCTTGGCAAAGCCCATCGCGAATTATGTTACCGATCATTCGTTTAACTGTGTGCATGGGATTTCCTAAAAGCTGCTGTCAAATTTTTTCTTCGCAAATCCACTATCGAATTTGGCATCAGCTTTTGTCGTCCTGCCGCCGTCGCTTTCGGCTTCACCAACCAAGTCCGCTGCGGCTTCACGGAATGCGCGATTGCCGCCTGCGAGAGGGACGCGACTGGCAATGGCACGAGCCGCCGCTCGCTCAGGAAAGTCCTTGTCGTTGCCCTTGAGGGAATCGAGGGCACCGGATGCAATGGTCATGCTGTCAGTGGCGACACCAAGTGAAGGGCCAACTGCGTAGGACAGCATGCGGAGCTGCCCCCATGCGCCGTTGTCTGCCTGAGCTGCCGAGTTGTAAAGGAATTCAGCAAAGAGACCGAAACCACCCATGGCAAGGAAGCCTTCCAGCGCCCAACCAAGGGCAACATCAAGATCCTCGTTGGATGGATTGTAACCAAGGCCAAATTGCTCAGCGATGGCCGACAGGCTGCGCTTGCGGAAGGCGGCAGCGTCTTCGTCTTCTCCGCCACGCATCTGAACAACGTCCCTTGTACCAATGGCAACTGCCCCCAGACCAGATCCAACCGTCAGCATGTATGCCAGTGGCTTCACGTTCCCTTGTCTTGCTTCACCGATCACATCGTTGGCCATCCGCGCCATCATGAGTGGGAAGGACTTCAGCTGGAACACAAGTGCCCCCCATGGTGTTTGAGCCCATAATGGGACATCATTGGGATTGGGACTGAATATAGCCTCGTTGACAAAGCGATGGATGCCGAAGCGCAGATCGTCATGAGCATCACTGTCGGTGATGTTCTTGATATCCCGCTCGATAGGGGTGCTACCTTTCTCCGCGTACTTGCCAAGGCCGTACCTGTTCAGAAACCGCTTGGCCTTACGGTAGGCCATTGTGTGTTGCTTACCCTCCAGGATCAGGCGCTGTGCGCGAGAGGCTTCAGCGATCATGGCCTCATGGGCGACGATGGAGGCGATCTCGCGCTGCATGTTGGTCCACGGTGTGAGGAGGATGGCATTGAAAAACGCACCTTGAATGCGACCGCTCTCACCGGCATGCATGTTTGCCATGCGGTCGTTGATGTAGTTCTCAATGGAAACACCTAATCGTTGCGATGACTTGCGATATGCTGGATCACTCATGTACTTGCTCCACGCCTTCGTGAAAGCCGTGAGATTTCCAGAGCGAACAAGAGGCAACGCAACATCGGGGATAGATGCAAGTGTTGTGTATGCAAGCAAGCTGATCGAGGAGAAGGATCGCATGTTGCGTGAAAAGTTCTGTGATGCATCGCTGAAATTATCGATGGGTTTGCGGTGCAGAGCCCTCATGGTCTTCTGGATAAAGCGTGCACCATTGCCTTCAAGTGGTGCGGCTTCACTGTAATCTGCAAGCCCATTAACGATGGCATCAATCCGCGCTTTAAATTGCGGGTTCTTGTTGTATAGGTCTGGTTCGCCTGATGCCTTGATCAATACCTGGCGGGCGGCCTCCTTGTTGGCGCGACGTGCTGAGGCGGTATCACCCCCGGCCAGGATGGCATCCATCAGGTCGCCGTAGATCTCTGCGGCGTCGCCGTCGGTCTTGGCAATTGGATTGAATGCTTTGTCAGGATCTGATGCGGCGCTGTGCTCAATGGTTACATGCTCGAAGCTGACCTCACCACGAGCAAACTCAGGCTTACCAATGATATGGCCTTTGCGTAGCACCGCCAACAAACCATTGCGTCCACCTGCGGCCACACCAAGATACGCGTTGATAGCCTGGTCGTTGGTACCCATGCGTTCGGCCAGTAGGCGACGGCGTACCGACTGGTCGTAGTACTTGGCAAGTACGCCGTGGAGATCATCCATCAGGAACTTGTTGAGACTTTTGTGTAAATCTGGGTTCGACTTGGAGAGATCATTCCAATCAATGTTCAATGCCCGACGGAATGAGTGATCGGATCCGGAAGCGGTTCCATGATCTGCGACTCCACTCTCGTCAACCATCTTGGTGAACATGCGCTTGGCGGATGCAGATGCCTGCGCTTCTGTTATGGTTTCACCAGATATGCGCGCGTCATGCATGAACCACTCAGTGAACGCCTGATGAAATTCGTTGGCGTCATCCTTGAGCTGGTTCGTGTCCCAGATCTGCGGATAATAGCGACCGTTTACGCGGCGCTCACCGATGATCAGGCCAGCTGCTCGCTGATTGTTAAGTTCCGCTTCGAGAGCGGCGCTGATGTCTTCTGCTATCGCCTTTTCCTGCGAGGATAGCTTCACAGCGTCATTACCGCGCAACCACATTTCGATACGATTGTGAGATGGAGGTTGTCCAATTTTGCCATGAAACTTGTTGCGCTTTGCCCAACGCGTGAATGCGTTGCCAGCATCAGGCAGGTCGTTCAGTCGTTCATATATCGGCATGAGCCGCTTACCAACTTCAGCACCATGACGCTCATAGAAACCGACACCGCTTTCTGGTTGGATGAAGTCGGCAAAGAAATGAGCGCCACCACGACGAATGTGATCGGAATTGCGGCTGATGTAGTTAGATCCAAACTTTGCGATGGCCTCAACATCTTCAGCCGCAGGCATCTTGCCACGGAACATGCGACGCATACCCTGAGATACCGACTTGGGAACATCGAGACGTTGCAGGTTGGATGCCATCGGTGCAAATGATCGCTGATCGATGCCAGCCCCACCAATGATCTCATTGACCATGGATCCACCCAATTTGGCGGATGGTTGCTGAACGATGGAGCTGTAAATTCCACGTCGACCTTCATCGAAGTACTGGGCCTCGATGTGCTTGATGTTCTCTGGATACAGGGCGACGATGCTATCCGCGTTAGATCCCCGGGGCGCGCCGCGCTCAGTAATGTTGAAGCTATCGAAGCCTTGTGTCTTCATGAACTCAGTAAGTCGGCCACGGGCGTCTACCTCATCAGCAGCATGGCCATCCCTGACCATAGATGATGTAAGGTGGTCATAGAGCTGGGCGCCATCCATCGGCTGTATCCGCGCACTCTCTTTACTTATGAGATTAGCATCAGCCATAGCCCTTGCCAGAGCTGACGCTGACCCACTTGTGCTGTACTTGGCGGAGGAGCGGAAGTCGAATGAGTTCATGGATCGGATAAAGACCGGTAGAACCTTCGGTGATTTTGTCACACCAATAGCAATATTCATGTAGTTCCATGCGTCGCTTTCCTCTCGTGCCAGATCCGCCAGTCGGCTTTTTGCATCAGAGAGTAGAGACAGCGCATAGTCGTCACCATCGTCGGCCTTCCGTGTGAGGGCGCGGATGTCATCCCTTGCGATCTCCATACGGACGATGATATCGCTTATGCTGTCGGCCAAGTCGTACCCGATAGCACGATCATTCTCGCTGCGGACATGGCGATCGACCAATTCTCGAATGGATGCAACTGAGTATCCATTCGCGTATACGGCGGCGACACCATTGGATTTGATTGCGTAAACACCCTCGCCATATTGAGCAGTCTGGGCGGAAGGCTCGATCACCACGTTGGGATCTCGTGCCTGATCAAATCGGATACCATTCGGTGTGCCATGGAAGTAGACGTGTGAAACGAGATCTTCATCAGGGCCCGCGCCAACGAAGTCGCGAACACGAAGTCGCGTGCTTTCGGTCATGCTGTCTATTACCTGGGCCGCATGGGCTTGAGCCATGGATGGCATAACAGCAGCTGGCTGAGTTGAGGATTTAACAGCGTCACGGGTTGGTCGCGGCTTCCTGTTCGCAAACATGTCACCGAAGTAGGTCAGCTCGCGATACTGTTGTCGCACTGAGCGACGTCCGATCAGTCCGTTTGTTACATAGGCAACGTATTCGATCAGGCGATCTATCAGGCTCTCAAGTGTTGATCGGAGAACGAGATCCTCTTGACCCTGTCGAACCTTGAAAATGTCACCCTTGCCGACACGCTCACCAAGATATTGCGACCAGCCCTCGACAAACCACTCCATTGCCTTGTTGTCTGAATACTTATCATCAATGGATGTAGCAATGCGGTCACCCTTGGCAAGAGCTTCATCAAAGCTGCGCTGGATATTAGCCAAGTCGCCCTCATTGAAGGTGGCGTTTACAACCATGTGGCCGATCTCATGCATCAGATCGAATGGGCTGGCTTTCTCTTTGTGCAAGCCCACGGCAAATCGACGAACCCTTTTGTTCATCTCATTGACGATTGGATCGCCCATATCAAGGACAGCAGCGCGAGCACCTGCCGGTGTGGGCTTGCCTGCCATCTTGTAGAGCGTGGAGAGATCCATGTAATCGGCATCTGAAGCCAGCCCCTTGGCCGCCTTGCCCGCCAAGTTGAGCATGCGGTACATGACTGTGCGGGTGGCGTGTTCGATATCTGGATCACGATGGG
>CAWUFD020000013.1:0-54663 GCA_963921285.3 Pseudomonadales bacterium | reverse complement strand
CTCTGCCAATTGAGGTGCCGCGCAGCTGCACGCTGATTGACCGCGCTCGCAAGCAAACCTTGAGAACTGGCGTACCGAAAAGGTTGACCAAAGAGAGTTTTCTGCAAAGATCTTGGCATAGCGAAGTGAGGGTTTTCCGAGGCTGAAGGCCGTATCTCCCGTGATGCCGTTCAATCGCAGACCCGAAACCAGATTTCTATACCTATCGACATAAACAATGCGCGCTAAATCAACGGGTCAATCGTCCAGAGCAAACTCAACCTTAGGTTTCTCAACTGCGCCCGCGGATTCTGGCGGTCCGGCGCATCAGCAGGTGCGCATCCGGCTGGTTGCCGTTCGAGAACCAACGTGACCTGACCGGCATACGGGCCTTCGGACGCGAAGTCTGTGCACACCGGCAACGACAAGGGGTATGCGTTTCGGCACTCGTGATGCTCGCTCGTCTTGACCTCTGCCCCGACCTTGTCAGCTTGAGGTGCGGGAGGCATGGTCACGCTCCACTCTAGGACTCTCTATGACAGATCAGACCAAACCGCTCGTCGCCGTGACGCGCCGCCTGCCCAGCAAGTGCGAAAGCCGTCTGGAACAGACCTTTCACATCACTTGGGGGTCGGACTCCACCACTTACGGAGGGGCAGATATTGCCAGCATGTGCGACGGTGCGGCCGGGTTGATCGTCACGCAGGCAGAACAGATCAATGAAGAGGCGATCGCGGCACTGCCTGACAGCCTCAAAGTCATCTCTTGCTTTTCCGTCGGCTACGAACACGTCGCCATTGATGCGGCGAAGGCCCGCGGTATCACGGTTACCAACACGCCAGGCGTGTTGACAGAGGCCACGGCTGATATCGCACTTCTTCTCTTGCTCGGCGCAGCACGGCGGGCCAGCGAAGGCGAGCGGCTGGTGCGGGCCGGAAAGTGGACCGGGTGGCGGCCGACTCAGCTGGTGGGACACGATCTCGCGGGCAAGACTCTCGGACTGTACGGCATGGGACGGATCGGTCAGGCCGTCGCACAACGGGCGCTCGGGTTTGGCCTGAAAATCATCTATCACAATCGCAAGCCGTTGGAGGGATTGCCCTTTCCAGCAGAATTCGTGGCAGATGCGTCCGAGTTCCTGTCCCGCAGTGAGTTCCTCAGCCTACATGCTCCGTTGACTCCGGACACACATAGTTTTCTTGATGCTCAGGCGATCACACATCTGCCGGACGGGGCAGTTGTCGTCAACACGGCCCGCGGGCCGTTGGTTGATGATGAGGCACTCATCGACGCGCTGCGCAGCACTCGGGTCGCCGCAGCCGGACTCGATGTCTATACCGGCGAGCCCGAACTAGATCGGCGCTATCTGGATCTCGACAATGTGTTCTTATTGCCCCACCTGGGTAGCGCAACCGCGGGCACGCGTGAGGCGATGGGCATGCTCGCCATCGATAACCTGGAAGCCGTGCTCACCGGCCAAGAGCCACCGCATCGGGTGGCTTGATTTCTCAGGAGAGTTACGTGCGGTTTACGCCGCGTCTTCGCTGCGACTGCTGTTGCGATTGGAACCGACGTAGGCGTACTCGCAGTGCTCTGCACAATACGGTTTGCCCTGTACGATGGGCTTGCCGCAAAAATGAAAGTCGTCCTCTTTGGGATCACCGTGCGGCCAGCGGCAGGTTTGGCTGTTAAGGTCTGCCAAGGTAAAGACCTTGCTCTCCTCTTCCTCCTTTTTAGGCGCTGCTTTCTTTTTGGTGCGCCTGATCGGAGACGGGCGGCTCTTGAGGCCCAACCGGTGAGCTTTGCCAACCACGGCGTTTTTTGATACGCCCAAGCGTTTCCCGATCTCCCCGGTGGTCAGGCCCTCGGCCCAGAGTTTCTTGAGTTTTGCGATGCGATCATCTGTCCAAACAACAGGCATGGCGCTCCTCGATTTCGAGCCGGACGAGAAAACATTAAGACTGGAGAGGGCGCAGAACATACCCATCCTCCCCGCCCCTGTCCAGGAGATCACGCGTGCCCCTGTCCCCTGGCTCTGGACCAGGGTTTGCCTGATCATTTTCAGCTTTCTCTGGGGTCTTGGCCCGTCCGCAGCCCTGGCTGAGCGGGTGCTTGTCTTGGCAGCGGCCAGCGCTTCCACCGCAGTACAGGAGATCGCCGGTCAAGTGACCTCGCAAACCGGGTTCGACATCCGCGTTTCGGCAGCCAGTTCCGGAACACTGGCCCGCCAGGTCAGCCGCGGCGCGCCAGCGGACCTATATATTTCGGCCTCTCCTAAGTGGATCGAACGTCTGACGGCAGAAGGTAGATTAAGTCCGGTCGATACAAAGGTGATCGCCCGCAACAGGCTGGTTTTTGTGCGTCCATTGCCGAACGATCGCCGCCTGATCGACCTACAAAAACCACTCGAGGTTTTGGGGACGCTCGGCGACGGACGGCTCGCCATAGGTGATCCGGCGCATGTGCCGGCCGGTACCTATGCCCAGGCCGCGCTGGAGAACCTCGGGCTATGGGCCGCAGTACGCGACCGTCTGGCCCCGCAAGCCAACGTCCGTGCTGTACTGGCGATGGTCGAGCGCCGCGAGACGGCTCTTGGCATTGTTTATGCGACCGATGCCGCGCTGAGCACGCGTGTCGGGATCGCAGCGATCGTTCCCCCTGAGGCCCAACCGCCCATCACCTACACCGCGGCCATTATTGCGGGGCGCAGATCACCGGGGGCTGTCGCACTGTTGGAGGCACTGACCTCTGAGGTAGGCCGGACGGTGTTAGAACGTCACGGCTTTGCCGTGGCGAGGTGATTGGTCTCTGATCAGTCCCTCAGGTTTTAAGAACCGGACCGTCGATTTCATACAGCCCTTTCGGGTCTTCAACCTCGACGATCCACAGATCCGCGTCATAGGTTTGCTGCCGGGCAACGTAGGCATCCGCGTCTTCTTCCTCGACGGCGGCGTCACCGGTTCCGCATAGCCAAACCAGACGCCCCGTCTCGTCGCGTGCTTGAGAATAGACCCGGCACCCACTGCCAAAGCGATTGACCTTGATGACCACGGCACCGGCATCCTCATCTCCCCGGGCCAAAACAGCCGCCATGAAGCCGTCAGCTTCCACCCTGCGTAGGAAAGCCTGTACCCAGATTCTGGTTTTGACCCGCGTCTCCACCGTTATGCGGTGCCTCGCCAATTCATTTGATCTTTGATAAGCTATTGATCTGGTATAGGTAAATAGGTCTGGGATCGGCTGTCAGGCTTGGCGCTCGATGCCACGCACCACGGGACGGTAAACAGGGGAGCGGGTAGAGGCTGTGCGCGCAATTTTCGGTATTGTGTTCGTCTTCTCCTGCGTGTTCGGCGGGTACGTCATATCGGGCGGTAAGTTCGATGTGATTCTGAAGTCACTGCCGTACGAGCTGATGATCATTTTCGGCGGAGCTGTCGGCGCGCTTATCATCGGAAACTCTGTCGATGTGATCAAAGGCGCCTTTGGTGGTGCAAAAAAGGCGTTCGGTAAACCAAAGTGGAGCGAGGAGGATTTCCTCGACGTTTTATGTCTGCTCTTCACGATCACTAAGTTGATCAAGTCCAAAGGCATACTGGTTATCGAAACCCATATCGAAAACCCGCAAGAGAGTGACCTTTTTCAGAAATACCCGAAGATTCTCAACGATCATTTTGCCACCGCTTTCATCTGCGACACGTTGCGCATGCTATCGATGAACCTTGATGACCCCCATCAAGTCTTCGACGCCATGGAAGCGCAACTGGAAAAACATCACCACGAAGTATTGAAGCCGCAGGAAGCCCTGCAAACCATGGCGGACGGTTTGCCGGCGATCGGCATCGTTGCTGCTGTGCTGGGCGTAATCAAGACCATGTCCTCGGTCACCGAGCCGCCAGAAGTACTGGGTGGAATGATCGCCGGTGCGTTGGTCGGAACGTTCCTAGGCGTGTTCCTGGCCTACCTCGTCGTCGGACCATTCGCTGTCCGTCTAAAGCAGTTGCTGGACGAGGAGCATCAGTTCTACCTGATCATCCGGGACGTGTTGGTCGCCCACCTCAACGGCAATGCGCCCCAAGTTTCGGTGGAAATCGGCCGCGGCAACGTGCCCACCAAGGTCCAGCCCAGCTTCTTCGAGCTGGAAGAAGCCATCAACAGCACACCAGCGGAAGCCTAGTTCCGTTTACGATATGGCCGCTTCGTATTTTCGGTGATTTGCCGCCACGTCACCCGTGGTAGTTTATTTTGACTCCGAATTAATATAGGAGTTTCAGCTGGTTCGGCGGGCGCGGTGTCTGCCGCTCTGATGTATCGGTAGACAAAGCGTAAACTGCTGTGCCCGGCTCTGCGAACCTCAACCCGATCGTCGATGCGGACATGGACGCCCTGTTCGTCCTGCCGCTTGAGATCATTCCCCTCAAGACAGAGGGCCTGCAACGCGCGCGCCTGATCAAAAACAATCACCTTGAGGGGGTAATTGAACTTTACGCCGAGAAAGATACGGGGAGCGGACAGATCTCTGTCGAGAACCTGCCCGATCACTTCCATTGGAAACAGGGGTTGTCTCATCCGGACATGAAAGTGCTAACGCAATTGGCCCCCCTGCCCAGCTTCGATGTTTACAGTCTGCGGAAGTCATTGAGGAAACTGGGTATTCCGATTTCAGAGGGGTCGGATTTGCAGCTCTCGGAAGAAAAAAACAGAGAACTGACGGCCTATATGTCGACGTTCACTTTGCCATTGATCAAGCAGATATATGGCGATGACGACATGGAGGTGTCTAACTTCAGCGACCTGATCGGCCTGTTTAAGGACCCGGACGTCAAGAAGGCCTTGGGCAAACTGAAAATGATGGCGGAAAAGCTCAACATCGAGTTGGATCAGATACCGCTATTCCTTGAGGACTACGGCGACATTTTCCTCTCGCTATCTTACTACCGGAATTGCCTCGATCGCCTCGAACCGCTGATGGCGAATTTCATGGAGTCGATGGCCGAGGTCAAAAAAAACTACCAGGTTCGCCAGGACGCCAACTTGCTCGATCACATCGGCAAGGTTGAAAAACTCGTGACCGGCGTCGTCGAATTCCTGAAGCGGCTGTTCAAAGAGTTTGCGGTTCAGACCCAGGACTTATGGGACAACCTGTCAGCGGCCCGGTTTGAAGAAGTCAAGAAACTCATCTCGAAGTACCACACCACAATCGGGGGTGTGCTGTGCGGCCTCACGGTGAAGATGAATGCCTGGATCGTGAAGTTTCCAAACTCCCGCGTCGGCAGTCCGGTGAGCAAGGGCGAGTTTGTGATGTCGGACATGCGTCAAGGCATCAATAACATCCGGGCCATTGCCCAGGGGCAATCCGCTTAAGCAACATCATTGGCTAGGGTTATTCAGCCGGGCTGGGCTGGACTTCAGCACTGGCCACAGCACCAGCGCCCTCCTCAGCCTTCATTGCGCGGCGTAGCCAGGCATAGGCGACCACCGCGACCACGACGGTCGATAACGCCATACCCACAAAAACGCCCTGAATGCCGCCGACCGCTGCACCGGCGTAGGCCAAAGGCACTTGGATGACCATCGACTTCAGCGCACCAATCACCATCGCGGGGATCGGCTTGGCCAGGGAGTTGAAGGTCTGCGAACTGATGTTGACGACCGCGAGAATCGGGTAGGTCACCGGCAAGATCAAAAGGTAGACCGCCGTGACACGCACGACCTCGGAATCATCGCTGAAAATACGCCCGACCTCCTCACCGAATGCAGCGAGCAACAGGGCGAGTAAGACCCCATAAACAAAGTTGGCCTGAAGCGCAAAGCGGACGGCTTCTTTGACTCGGTCGATACGTTTTGCGCCTGCATTCTGGCCGACAAACGGCCCTATGGCGATCGAGGTCGCCATCATGAAGATCAGCGCGAACATCTCAACCCGGGTGGCGATGCCATAAGCGGCAACGGCGACGGCACCGAAGGACGCCACCAGCGACGTCAATAAGCCCATCGATACGGGCACGATCAACTGGGTGCCGGTCGATGGCAGGCCGATGTGAAGAATCTTACCCCAATTCTCTCTAACGCGCGCGAGGCTCGGCATTTCATAACTGAGAGCCTGCATGCGGTGATGCAGAACCCACAGCGCAGCGGCGAAACTGACGAACCGTGCGATCACAGTCGCCAGGGCGGCCCCCTCCAGTTCCAGACGCGGCGCGCCCAGCAGCCCGAAGATGAGAATCGGGTCGAGGATCATATTGAGAACGGCAGACACCGACATAATTATGCTGGGAAACTTGGCATCGCCATGGGCCCGGATGACCGAGTTGGCGATCAGCGGCACGACCATGAACACCATGCCGAGGTACCAGATTTCCATGTAGTCGTGGATCAGCGGCATGATCTCGGGACCGGCCCCGAGAAGCCCAAACAAGGGATCAATAGTCATCAGACCGGCAGCGGAGAATACCGCTGTAACGATCATTGCAAGGAACAAGCTGTCCGTCGCGAGCATCTTCGACTCACCGCCGGCGCCGCCGCCGACCACGCGCGAGACGACGACCGTGACACCAGTACCGAGACCGACGGCAATGGCATGGAGAATCATCACTACCGGAAAGGTAAAGGCCATGGCAGCCAGCTCTTCCGTTCCTAACTGGGCGACAAAGAACGTGTCGACGACCTGGAACGTCATTGACATGATGGCGCCGATGGCCATGAACGCCGTCAGGTTGAGGAACTGCTTTCGGACCGAGCCAGCGGTTAGATCGCGCCCGCCCTTGCCGCTGCCATGATCACCACCGTGACCATGCATAGGTGCCTCGGCAGACTTGGCAGAAGAAGATGAAGATGATGTGTCGCTCACGGTGGAACCCTTACGCATGTCCGGACAAGTATAGTTTGATCCGGATCAATGCCGCAGCCACTTTTGCACGGCTGATATGCAGGCAAGACACCCATGCCGTCGCGCTGACCGGTCTATAGTCATGCATCCGGAGGTGGTATAAACCCCCACCGCAACCAACCTGGGGCCCTCCCTGCGATGCCAGATGGCGTTCAAGACGGAACACGGCTGACCGAGACCTTCCGCGCGGAAGGTCTGACCAAGGTCTACGAAACCGGAGACCTGAAGGTCGAGGCGTTGCGCGGTGTCGACCTAACACTATACGAAGGCGAGCTGGTGGTGCTGCTGGGTCCATCGGGCAGCGGTAAGTCGACGCTATTGAACATTCTTGGCGGTCTCGACCTGCCGACATCCGGGCGGCTGTTCTTCAAGGATCTGGAGCTGACGGCCTGCTCGGCACACGAGCTAACGGTCTACCGCCGTGATCATGTCGGCTTTGTCTTCCAGTTCTACAACTTGATCCCCAGCCTTACCGCACGTGAAAACGTTGGCCTCGTGACCGAGATTGCCGACGACCCGATGACTCCCGACGAAGCGTTGGACATGGTCGGTTTGGCACATCGTCTTGACCACTTTCCCTCGCAACTCTCCGGCGGTGAACAGCAGCGTGTGGCCATCGCCCGCGCCATCGCGAAACGCCCCGATGTGCTGTTGTGCGATGAGCCGACCGGTGCGTTGGACAGCAAGACCGGCGTGGTCGTGCTGGAAGCCCTCGAACGGGCCAACCGGGAACTCGGCACGACAACAGCGCTGATCACCCACAACGCGGGGATCAAAGACATGGCGGAACGGGTGATTCGTTTTGCCGATGGGCAGATCGCCAGCGTCGATGACATTCCCCAGAAAAAATCTCCGCAGGAGCTGTCGTGGTAATACGCCTGTCTCCGCTGAACAAAAAACTCGTGCGCGATCTGTGGCGCATCAAAGGTCAGGCACTGGCCATCTCGGCTGTGGTGGCCTGCGGGATTGCTTTGCTGATCTCAGCCTTCGGTACGGTGACGGCGCTCGAGAACAGTATGAACGCATTCTATGACCGCACCCGTTTTGCCGATGTGTTCGCGACCTTGAAACGCGCGCCCGACAGCTTGGAAGAAGATATCCAGAACTTGCCAGGTGTTGCCTTGGCGGAAACGCGGATCACCGCTGCCGTCAATCTCGACCTGCCAGGCATGCGCGAACCCGCCACAGGACAGATTCTCTCCTTGCCGGAGCGCGGCACACCGCTGCTCAACGATGTGGTGCTGCTGTCGGGCCGGTATCCTTCGCCGCAGCGGCCTAACGAAGTGTCGGTCACCGAGCCCTTTGCCAAGGCCCATAACCTGCAGCTCGGCGATACGTTCTCCGCCATCATCAACGGCAACAAACGGCCCTTGGAGATAGTCGGCCTGACGCTGACTCCCGAGTACATCTACGCCCTGGGCCCGGGCAGCCTCATGCCGGACGATAAACGCTTCGGTGTGATGTGGATGGGCCGTAAAGCGCTGGCAGCTGCGTTTGATCTGGATGGCGCTTTCAATAGCGTAACCTTGCGGCTGCAGCGCGGCGCGATGACCGACGAAGTTATCCGCAGGCTTGACGTCATTCTGGAGCCCTACGGCGGGTCGGGCGCATATGCGCGGGAAGACCAACTGTCCCACTTCTTCCTGATCAACGAACTTGCCCAACTGCGCGTCAGCGGCACGGTGTTCCCGCCAGTGTTTCTGTTGGTCGCTGCGTTTCTGCTGAACGTGGTTGTGTCGCGCATCGTCGCCACGGAACGCGAACAAATCGGCCTGTTGAAAGCGTTCGGGTACTCAGACCTGGAGGTCGGGTGGGTCTACCTCAAACTCATTCTCATTCTGGTTGCTGTCGGCCTTGTTTTAGGGATCGGCCTGGGCAATTGGATGGGCGGCGGCATGATCGGCATGTACAGCACGTACTTCAAGTTTCCCCTTTTGGCCTACGGCACCGAGCCAGCGGTGCTGACGGCGGCGGCGGCAGTGAGTTTGATCGCGGGACTCGCAGGCGGACTCGGCGCGGTGCGTCAGGCCGTGCGTTTGTCGCCGGCCGTGGCGATGGCACCGCCGGTGCCGACCTCTTACAAGGAAGGCCTGCTGTCCCGGCTATTCGCGCGCTACCACATCAGTCAACCGACACGGATGATCTTCCGGCACGTCACCCGCTTTCCCACCCGCGCGGGACTGACCATCATTGGCGTCGCGTTCTCGGTCGCGTTGATGGTGATGTCCCTGTTCTTCCTCGACAGCGTCGAGGAAATGATCGACGTGTATTTCTTCCGCGCTGAGCGGCAAACCTTGACCGTGTCGTTCGTCGAACCGCGCCCCGGGACCGTCGAAAAGGAAATCCAAAACCTGCCCGGCGTTCTGAAGACACAACCGGTGCGCAGTGTCGCAGTCAAATTGCGCAACGGTCATTTATCCGACCGCAAATCAATCCAGGGAATCGTCTCAGGCGCGGACTTGTCCCGCTTGCTCAACAGCGATCAGCGTATTGTCGAGCCGCCACCGGGGGGCCTGGCTTTGTCGCGCCACATCGCCGAGGACTTGAACCTCAAGATCGGCGACACGGTGACGGTGGAAGTACTGCAGGAGCGCCGCCCAGTTGTCGACATTCCCATCGTACAGCTGGTTGATGAGTACATCGGCTTTCAGGCCTACATGCACATTGAGGCACTTAACCGGCTCATGAAGGAAGGACCGACGGTGACATCGGTGCACATGCTCGTCGACAGCAAATATGCCGATGAACTGTACGCCATGCTGAAAGACACGCCTGCGGTTGCCGGAATCGCCCAGCAAAGCGCGACCCTGGATAGTTTCCGCGAGACCATGGACAACACCATGAACGTGATGATCGGCTTCTATGTCGCGCTGGCCAGTCTGATTGCCTTTGGCGTGGCCTATAACGCGGCGCGCATCGCTCTGTCGGAACGGGCACGGGCTCTGGCGAGCCTCAGGGTCCTGGGATTCACCCGGGAAGAGGTCACCTACATCCTGCTCGGCGAGTTGGGCGTGCTGACCGTCGTATCGCTGCCAGTGGGCTGCGGACTCGGCTATCTGATGGCGCTGGCCATGTCGCCAGTGCTGTCCACCGACATGTACAATTTCCCCTTTGTCATTGAGCCGTCGACCTATGGCGTCGCGGTGGTGGTTGTATGCGTGTCTGCCATCGTGTGCGGATTCTTGACCCGGCGGCGCATTTTCGGGCTGGACCTGGTCAGCGCCCTGAAAACGAGAGAATAAAACATGGTATCGCGCGAGGAGTGTTCACGTGCCTAAGCTATCCAGACGCACCCTAACGATTGGCGGGATCACGGCGGTTGTCATCCTGTTGATCGTGTTGTCGCTGCAACCGCAACCCGTCGGCGTAGACGTAGCAGCCGTAACACGCGGCGACCTGCTGGTCACCATCGACGACGAGGGACAGACCCGGCTGAAGGACGTGTATGTGGTCTCCGCCCCGGTGGCGGGACGGGTGCGGCGCATCGACATCGAGGCGGGCGATCCCGTCAGCGCGGGCGATACCGTACTGGCCCTGTTCGAGCCCTCAGACCCAGCCATGCTCGACGTGCGCAGCCGCAGCGAAGCGGAAGCGGTGGTCAAAGCCGCAGACGCGGCCGTGGGGCTGGCCGAAGCGGAGCAGGCGCGCGCCCGCGCCCAGCTGGACTTTGCCGAAGCCGAATTGCGCCGGGCCGAGCCCTTGGCCGAGCGCGGTACGATCTCGCAGGCGACGCTGGACCAGCGCCAGCTCTCGGTGCGCACCGCTCAGGCCCAATTGGCTCAGGCGACAGCCAACCTGCGCAAAACACGTGCGGATTTGGAAACAGCCAGAGCCACTTTGATCACCTCCCAGGAGGTCGAGAACGGTTTGGGACGCTCGGATGATTCGTTGATCCCCGTGCGCGCGCCGATCAGCGGCCGAGTGCTGCGCCTCTTGCAGGAGAGCGAAGGTGTGCTGGCAGCAGGCACACCGTTGATGGAACTGGGTGATCCGGCTGAACTGGAAATCGTCGTCGACTTGCTGTCCACCGACGCGGTGAAGATTTCCGCCGGCGACCGGGTGATCGTCGATGACTGGGGCGGCGTGCAACCGTTGGAAGGCCGCGTGCGGCTGGTCGAACCTTTTGGCTTCACCAAGATTTCGGCCTTGGGCATCGAAGAACAGCGGGTCAACGTCGTCATCGATTTCGTCTCACCGCAGGCGGAATGGCAGAGTTTGGGCCACGGCTACCGGGTTGAGACCCGCGTGGTGATCCAGGACCGCCAGGATGTGCTGAAGGTTCCGGTCAGCGCCCTGTTCCGCTCGGGCGAAAGCTGGGCCGTGTTTATCGATGACGGCGGCACCGCAGCGCTGCGACAGATCACGCTGGGACGGCGTAACACCCTGGAGGCGGAAGTCACCGACGGCCTGGCAGCGGACGACACGGTCATCCTGCACCCCTCGGACGCCGTGCAAGACGGCGTCGATATCGAGCGGCGGGCTTAACTAAATCACCTTGCCGGGATTGAGAATGCCTTTGGGGTCGAGGGTTTTCTTAAGCAGGCGCATGGTCTCGACTTCTTCCGGCGTGCGGCTCCAGTCCAAGTAGTCGCGTTTCTCGACACCGATACCATGCTCGGCGGATACCGAGCCGTCGAGTTCACGCACAACACCGTAGATGATGTCATTGACAGCGCGGTGCGCGGCATCGGAGCCATCGCCGACGCCGACCACGGCATGCAAATTGCCGTCGCCTAGATGTCCGAGCACCAGGGTGATCGCACCCGGGTAAGCGGCTTCAATGCCAGTACGGATGCGCGTGGCAAAATCCTCCATGGTGAGGATTGGCATCGATACATCATAAGTGAACATGGGTGCGACGGTACGGAATCCCTCCCCCGCCCCTTCGCGGATGGCCCATAGGTCGGCACGGTCGGCGTCGGACTGAGCGATGACGCCGCCCTGCACCAGGTCTTGTCCGAAAGCGGACTCCATCACTGCTTCAAACCGCTCGGCATCGCCGTCGGGATCATAACCGAGAGCCTCCGTCAGCACGTAGAAGGTGTGGTCGTGCGGCAGCGGTGTTTTCAGCGACGGGCAGCGTTCGCGCACAAAAGCGTAGTACTCCGGCCACATCACTTCGAACGCACCGAGCGCCCCACCGAGTTTGCTGTCGAGCAGAGACAAGAATGCGGGGACATTCTCAAACGCGTTGATGCCGACGAAGGCTGTCATGGTCGACAACGGCTTGGGCTGTAGCCGCACGACGCAGCGCGTAACAACACCCAACGTCCCTTCGGAGCCGATGAACAACTGCTTGAGGTCATACCCCGCGTTGTTCTTGAGCATGCGGTTCATGGACGACAGCACGGTGCCATCCGCCAGCACCGCTTCCAGTCCGAGAATCGACTGGCGCATCATGCCGTAGCGGATGACGCGGTTGCCGCCAGCGTTGGTGGCGATCAGGCCGCCGAGCGTCGCGCTGCCACGCGCGCCGAGGTCCACGGGGAACATAAAGCCGTGATCGTCGGCAACGTCGTGGGCAGTCTCGAGCACCAGGCCGGCCTGAGCCGTCATCGTGCGGCCATGGGGATCGATATCCTCGACGGTATTCATCCGCTCGAGCGAGAGCACGACCTCGCCCTCACCCGGGGCACCGCCTCCCACAAGCCCGGTCATGCCGCCTTGCGCTACCACGGGCCGTCCGGCGTCATGGCAAAGCTTAAGAATGGCCGAGACCTCGGCAGTGGTGGTGGGGCGCAGAACGCAGGCGGGCGTACCTGCCGAACCATGGCCGCGGGTGTCGGTGTAGCGCGGGCCGATATCCTCGCCGGTGAGAAAGCCGGAGCCGTCGACCGCCTCGGCCAGCGCCGCGAGTAAATCGCTCATGCAGACGGTTTGGTCTTGGGCATGACCTCGGCCAAGTCATTCCACACCTGCTGATCGGTCATCAGACCGTCGCGGAAGACGAAGCGGTCGATATAGCGCACTTCGGTGATGGCCGAGCCGTCGAGAGCTTCGCCGTTGAGCATGCCGGTGCTATATACGACCGTATCCTCGCCTTCGGTGAAGGTATCGAAGTCCTCGAATGTTTTGGATATTTGCCGGTAGCGGCCCTTGGACCATGCCACCAGTTCATCAAGGGTGGTCATGGTGATGCCGCCGGGAAACGTCATCTTGAAGCCGGGTGCTAAGAAGGTCTTGGCCGCTTCAAGGTCGCGCGCTTCCATCGTACGCAGGAAGTCTTTGACTTTCTCGACGCTCATTCGGCGGCCTCGCTTTGAGCTTCGGCCAGCAACTCCGGCGCGATGACGACTTTGCCGCCGTCGTTGTCGACCACGCACGGGCAGTCGAAAAACTCCAGCGTCAAATCCGTGCCGTAGTTTTCGGTGATGAAGGCTTCCCACTCCGGCGTGTAATAGGCATCGGCGTGGGATTGGCTTTCCCACTCATACCAGCCGCCGGCACGTTCACCGTTGCCCATGAAATACTTGCGGATGAGGCCGGGGATTTCCCGGTACTTAGGCGATGTGGCTTCGTAGAGCGCCAGCTTCTCTGCGGCGGTCATGGACGTGCGTGCCTGCTTCGGCTTGAAGGTCACCAAGGCTGTGATCATTGCAGCGATCCTATATCAGGCCGTCTTTGTTGAGGCGTTCCATCACCTCTTGCTGGCGGCGGACGAAGAAGGCGCGGTCGGGCACGTTGACCTCGCCGTCTTTCAGCATGGCATTGGGCTCGACAACCGTATGGCTGCCGTACTCCTGGGCGTAGATACCATAAGGCTGGCGCGACAATAAGTTGGTCATGCCGGAATGGTTGCGCACCTTACGCAGGCTTTCCACATCCACAACCGCGCTGGCGCAGAAGGTTTCACCGGTATAGGCCTCGGCCAGAACCAATCCTTTGTAATCGACGATCTTGGACATACCGCCGGTCGACTCCGCCGGGATAGGTGTGCCTTGAATGCTGGCGGTGTTGGAGGACACCACGTAGCACATGTTTTCGACCGCGCGGGCACGGCGGCAGATTTCCTTGGGCGTCAGCATCGGCGCGCCGACCTCCGATGTCGAGTGACACAGGATTTCCATACCGCGCATGGCGAGACAGCGGGAAATTTCCGGATAGAGAATTTCCTCCGACGCGACACAACCGACCTTACCGATCTCCGTATCTGCGACCGGGAACACCGCATCGGCGCCATAGAGATCGAGATACTTGTCCCAGACATCGTAAGGACTGGGTGCAAACAGCGAGATCAGACGGCGGTAGCGGACAACAACATCGCCACTGGGGTCGATGACGAAGCACGTCTGGAAATACAGTTCCGGGAAGTTGGGATCGATCTCATAGACATTACCCGACAGAAAACACGAGCGCTCCTGGGCGATCTTGCACATGGCGTCGTATTC
This sequence comes from Pseudomonadales bacterium, assembly GCA_963921285.3. Taxonomy (GTDB): domain Bacteria; phylum Pseudomonadota; class Gammaproteobacteria; order Pseudomonadales; family Azotimanducaceae; genus UBA9659. Next base: position 40,410 of record CAWUFD020000013.1, on the reverse strand, counting down.
GGGCCCATCCATGGGAATGGCGCCGATTTCCTGCCAACGTTCGATCGACTCCCCCATGGGAAAGCTCGACATGAAGTATTCGGGGAGAACGAACAGCTTGGTCTTGGTACCGTTGAAGCCGAGGGTGAAGAGGTCGATGGTCTTCATCGCCGCGCCGATCTCGTCGATTTGCTTGAGCATCTGCGCGGACGCCTCGGCGCGGTCTTTGCAGTGATTGACGGCGTGACAATCGAGCTGCAGCGCCGTGGCGGTGAATTGTTGAATCTGATCGGCCATCAGCGTGGCACCCCTTCGACCGGTTGTGAGCTATCCCCTGCCCGCCGGTGTAACAAGGCAGGCTTGCGGGGGCAAGACAGGCGAGCGCGCCTTACGTGCGCTCAGCCCCGATTATGTCTCGCGGCGCTCTGCGCCGACCACCACGACCAACAGCACGGCAGTCTCATCGGTGCGGTTTTCCCAGGTGTGATTGTTACCCGTCTGCACCAAGGTGTCCCCCGTCTTTAAGACGACCTCTTCCTTATCGGTCACCAGCACGATCTCACCGCGCAGAACAGCGATGTAGTCGACGCTCTCTGACGTATGCATGGGAATTTGCGGGGCGAACTCACCGCCGGGCAGCTCGGCCGTGTAAAATCGCGTGCCTGCGAACTTCTGTGGCAGACGGCCCAAGCCGGGGTCGGTGACATCCTCACGGATGGGAATTTGCACCGGCACCTCATCGGTCTGCCACAGCCGGACCATACGTGCACCGTTGAGGTAGAGCACATCCTCGGGCTCGCCGTCCTCCATGACAAAGGAAACGCCGTCCTCACCTTCGACGGTCAACACCCGGCGGGTGGTGTGAACGAACGGGGTCTCAGGCATATCCATGGTGCTTTCCTTATTGCTTCGGCAGAGAAACTAAACCACGCCGAAGCGAACAGGCCAAGTGCCACATTGATGCCGCACTGCCGCCACACCGAACGTCAAAGATGCTTGTGTTGGTGGAGGAGAGAGCGTGATGAAGAAATGGGTTGGGTCAGTCATAGTAGTAGCGATTGCCTGTTTGGTGAGCCTGGAAATATGGCGAGTCGTTCAATGGCGCGCCGCCACACCCGAGTTGATAGAGCGCATTCTGGCGCGGTCCTCTGTGTCGATTGATGACCTCAATCCCGAATTCATCGATATTCTGCTTACTGTAGAGGACCCGGCGTTCTGGTCTCACAAGGGGATAGATTTTACTACCCCTGGCCAAGGCCTGACGACGTTGCCGCAAAGCCTCGGTAAGCAGCTCTATTACCGGCCCTTCAAGCCTGGCATCCGGAAGCTGGACCTTCTGATGTTGACCCGTTTCGCCTTGGTGCCAACCGTGTCACGCGAACACATTTTGATAGCTGCTTTGTCCACAGCCTACCTGGGCAGCGATAACGGTAAGGCGGTTATTGGGTTTCCGGCTGGAGCCGAACGCTGGTTCGGCAAGCCTCTGGAAGATTTGTCCCGCAAGGAGTTCACAGGCCTGGTTGCAATGCTGGCCGGGCCCGATGCCTTCAATCCCGAAAAAAGACCGGAGCAGTTTCGGGACCGAGTATCCCGCATTGAGCGTCTGCTCGCAGGTGACTGTCAGCCAACCGGATTGAGGGACGTGTATTACACCGCCTGCGCGGCGGTCACGCCGCGCTGAGGATGTCGAAGGCGGCGCGCTCGCCGGACTCCATCGCCCCTTCCATGCCGCGGTTGGACCGCGCCGTGTGCTCGCCGCAGAAGTGAATGCGACCGTGGGGCTTGCCGACCTCATTGATGAACTCAGTCACCTGCCCCGGCCCCCAGATGGCGTAGTCACCACCGGCGAACGGGTCGCGCACCCACGACTTGATGTAGCGCGCTTCAATCTTGCCCGTGGCAGCAGGGCGGATACGTTCGATTTCGGAGATCACCCAGGCCTGGGCGTCCTGCTGGTCAATCTGATCGAGCCGCACGGCAGTATACCCCCGCGCCCAAGCGGTGAAGCTGGTGATGTCATCGTTGTCAACATTGTGCATGTTGGCAATCACGTGTCCGGCGACCGTGTCCGTCCACATCTCCGGTGAGTTGCCGTCAGCTTCCCAGAACGGTTCCGTCGCAGTGAAGTGCACCTGAGTCATCGGAAAATAAGGCACTGTTCTGATGGCCTTGGCCTGCACCGCAGGCAGGAACGGATCGAAGCCGACGTACCGCAGGATGGGCATGGGGATCGAGCAGACGACGAAGTCCGCCCGGTAAACGGTGCCGTCACGGCAGACAACCTCCGCGCCGGTATCGCTGCTGCGGATGCCCGAGACTTCGCGGCCAAGATGTATTTCATTCTTAAGCGCTGCGGCCATCACTTCGGTGATGTTCATATTGCCGCCGATCGCGGCCCACTGCACCGGTCCGCCGTCGCGCATGGAACTGATCCAGCCGTCGTTGAACCACATCATCAGCGCGGACACGTCGTGGGCGGACGTGCCGTAAGAGATGTTGAACTCAAAGGCCTGCGCGATCTGCTCATCGTTGAGGCCAAGCCCTTTCAACACTTCGTGGACGGATACGTCGTACTCGGCAGACTTGGGATCGTACCAGTCTTCGAAGGACTCGAGTGGATTGGTCTGCGCCAACAGCGTCGGTCCGACCGCCCAAGGCGGCAGCGCCTTGTACTCGTCCGGCAGAGTGTTCTTCGGATGGGTTTTCCACTGCTCAGTGGCCACGCGTTCGCCGTCCACGTAGATCTCGTAGGCGAATTTCATCGCCCGCGGCATGACATTCATGTGCGGGATGTCGAGACGGTCGAGAATGTCGACCATGCGGCCGTAGCCGGTGCCAATCGTATTGCCCCCCGCTTCCGGGCTGCCGGGAATGTGATGCAGAGAGTGCAGACGCCCACCGATGCGGTCCCGCCCTTCGATCACCTGAACGGAGAACCCCTGCTCTTCCAGGATCATCGCCGCGTTGAGGCCGGACAGACCGGCGCCGATGACAACGATGTCGGTCTCGTTTTGCGCCCGCAGGGGCTTGATGCGCGATGCGGCGACGGTGGCCGCGCCAGCAGCGAGCGCGCCGCGCCGGGAAAGCCTGCTAGATGGCATCCATCACCTCGAAGGCGACCCGTTCGCCGGATTCCATGGCTCCTTCCATGCCGCGGTTCGACAGCGACGTGTGCTCGCCACAGAAATGCAGGTTGCCATGAGGCTGATGCATTTTGACGATGAAATCCTTGATCTGACCTGGCTCCCAGACCGCCCAGTCGCCGGAGGAGAACGGATCGTTGTGCCACGACTTCAGCGCCGCGACTTCAATCTTGCCCTCTGCCGCCGGACGTTGCTTGACGAATTCCTCGTAGACCATGCGCTTGGCATCTTCTTCGGGCAGCTGATCGACCTGCTGCGCCTTCCAGCCGCGATGCCAACAAGTGATGCTGGTGAGTTCCGCCGGGTCAGGCGCGAAGTGCTGGGCCATGACGTTGCCCAGCACGTTGTCGCAGAACATGCCGACGGGCATGCCGTCGTCCTCCCAGAACGGTTCTTTGGCGACGATGTGGCTTTGGGTGAGCAACTGGGTACCGAGGGTTTTGACCGCGCGGGCCTGAATGCCCGTTAGGCCAGGCTCGATCTTCATGGTGCGCAACACGGTGTACGGAATGGAACTGACAATACGCTTGGCGCGATAGACCGTGCCATCATCACACACGGCTTCCGCACCGCCCGCGTCGGAGTTGATGCCGACAACCTTGCGGTTGAGATGTACTTCGTTGCTCAGCGCGGCGGCCATGGCCTCGGGAATGGCCTGATTGCCGCCTTCAGCGGCGTAGGTGGCGCGGGGCTCGATGGAACGCTGCATGTTGCCCCAGTTGTAAACGAACATCAGCATCAAAGCGGAGACGTCGTAGGACGAGTTGCCGAAATCAGAATTGATGTTGTAGGCGAGGTTGATTTGCTCTTCGGTCACGCCCTTGGATAGGAACCAATCGTGTATGGGCATATCCAACGGTGCGGACTTGGGATCGTACCAGTCCTCAAACGAGTCCAGTTCCATATTCTGGATGAGGAAGATGGGCACGAAGCTCCAGGGCATCATCTCCTTGAACATGCCCTCGAACACATTGCGGGGATGATCCGGCCAGGCGTCTTTGCTGACCATCTTCCCTTCGAGCCACAATTCACGATTTAGAATGTAGGGCGTGCGCGGCAGGATGTTGTTGAGCCTGGCGCCGAAGCGCTCGGCGGCGTCAATGACACGGCCATACCCCGCGCCGATGCCGTTGCCCCCGGCCTCCGGATTGCCCGGAATGTCGCGCAGCGAGAGAATGCGCCCGCCGATGCGGTCACGGCCTTCGATGACCTGAACGGAGTAGCGTTGGTCCTGAAGCACATGGGCAGCGGCAAGCCCCGCCAGCCCGGCCCCAATAACGAGCACATCGGACTGGTTTTGCGCCCGGACCGGCCGCGATGCCCCGCCGCAGGCGACGGTGGTGGTGAGAGCGGCAGCGGCCGCGCTGCGCAGCGCAAGACGGCGGCTAAAGTAGTATTTACGCGTTTTCATGTGACAAAGTCCCTCTCGTTCCCCGGTGTTTCCAGTCGCCTCAGTCGGAGCAATGCTGGCTCGTGGGCTGATCTCAGTGTGCGGCGAATTGAGGCGCACCGTAAAGGGCGCGCGATTCCGCCGGAAACCGTGGGTTGCCCCCTGACCACGCTGCGGTAGGATGCCCCCCGCGATGAACACGGATTTGCATCATGTCTGAGCCCCAAGCCGTCGGCGGGCTGTTTGAGACCTGTATTGGCGTTCCAGACTTGGACGCCGGTACACGGTACTGGGAAAGCTTCGGCTTCCACGCGGGCCCAGAGGGCTGCCTGGACGCGTCAGCCGCCGAAGCCTTGTACGGCCATAACACCGCTGTGAAGAGCCGGCGGCTGCTGCACACGGACTCGGATCACGGCCTGATCCGGCTGATGCAATGGGACACGCCGCGTAACGACGGCCTTGGACTCAAACCGTTCCGGGGCCATGGCAACCGGTGGGCCGGACAGTTCGTGCGCTCAGCCTCGGATATCTCCAACCACGCCCGGGTCGCGGAAAAAGCCGGACAGCCGGTCTATGACCTGCCACCGACGTTCATCGATCTGTCGGCGTACAACCCGGATCTATTCGGCGGCAAAGCACCGGTGCCGTTTCACGATATGATCATAGCCGTTCGTGAATACACCTTGATTCAACCGCTGTGGCGTCAGGCGTTTCTTGAGCGCTTCAATTACGAAAGCAAAATGCTGGGCAAGTTCAACGACGACTGCCTGTTTCCGGCAACACAGATCGTGCATGCCGGTCTGATGCTAACGAGCGACGATCATGGCGTGTTCGACTTCTATGATCAGGTGCTTGGTCTCAAACGGGTGTCAGACCACCCGGTCACCTGGGACGAGGCCATGGCGTCGCGCGGCGCGTTTGACTTGGTGGAAGGCGAAACGCACTGGTCGGTCAATTTCGAGGAGCCCCGGTCTGGTGCGGGCATGGACGAGCGCCGCTCCGGGCGTTTGTTGATGTTCCGCTTCGGCACAGACAGCAAACTCGAAGATCAGACTGACCTCGCCCGCCCCGGTTGCCTCGGCCACAGCAACCTCACTTGGCGCATACGGGACCTAGCGGTCTTCCGCTCGGAGTGCGGCGCGGCGGGCTGCACAGACATCACTGATCTTCTCACCGACGAGTTCGGCACGCAGGCCTTTACCTGCATCACGCCGGACGGCTTCACTTGGACTTTCCTACAGGCTTAATTCATGACCCAGACCGTACACCAAAAGATCGTTCTCAACGCCTATCCCGAAGGGATGCCGAAACCCAGCGACTTCCGCCTGGAAGAAGGGCCCATTCCGGAACCGGGCGACAACGAGATGCTCATCCGCACGCTCTACATCGGCCTTGAGCCGCGCCTGCGGCTGATGATGAACCCCACCGATGACGAGAACAAAGCCATGCGCCCGCACGGCGCGATGACCGACATCGGCAAAGTGATGCCGGGCACGGTTCTCGGCGTGGTGGTGAAGTCCAACAACGAAAAATACAAAACAGGCGACATCGTCGAGGGCTTTTTGGGGTGGCAGAACTACGTGGTGACCGACGGCGAACCGCATCCGACCAATAACCCCGAAGGCGTCGCCATCTGCGATATGTCGTTGGTGGATGATCCGGTGCATTTCATCGGGCCGCTGGGCGCACCGGGCCTGACAGCGATCCTGGCCCTGAAGCATGAAGGCAAACTCGATCAGGAAGAGAGCATGGTGATCACCAGCGCGGCCGGCATGGTCGGCTCGATGGTGGGACAACTTGGACTGTTATGTGATGCCTGGGTGGTCGGCGTGACCAGCACGGATGAGAAATGTAAGTATCTGCTCGACGAACTCGGGTTCGACGTGGCCATCAACTACAAAACCACGGACGATTTGAGTGCGGCGATCAAAGAAGCCTGCCCCGACGGGGTCGATTACTTCTTCGACAACACTGGCGGCGACATGGCTGAGACCATCAAGCAGCACATGTCAAAGAAAGGCCGGGTCACCCGCTGCGGGATCATCGCCAATTACAACAAGCGGGGCTGGAATCAGTCCGAGCAGTTCGCCGGACAGTTCTCGGTGCACGATCACGTCGAGGAATATGGCGAGGCGCGCAAGACCATGGCGGACCTGTTTAAGGACGAAGCGCTTCTGTACGACCTCAAGGTATTTGAAGGCTTGGAAGCCGCGCCTGAGGCGTTCATCGGCTTACTGAGCGGCAAGAACATCGGCAAGTGGGTTGTGAAGGTGTCCTAAGGAAAAAAATTCCCGGCAAGAAAAATCGAGGAACGAGCCCATGCACGCCACCGTTTTCTGCGGTGCCGGGCTGAATGTGTGAATAGATTCAGACACTTATTTTTGAGTCAAACGAGCCCATGCACGCCGTGCATTCACCACTGAACGACCAAAGGGATACACCATGCCCGCTTTTCTGATCGCTGACATCGACGTCAAGGATGCCGAGGCTTACGCGGCGTACCGCACCGCCAACCCGGATATCGTCAACAAGTTCGGTGGACGCTACGTGTCGCTGGGAGGTGAGACCAAAGTCCTCGAAGGCGATTGGCAACCGCGCCGGACGGTGATCATCGAGTTCCCGGACATGGCTGCCATTGAGGCCTTCTATAACTCTGATGAGTACATCGAACTGCGAAAGATCAGGTGGCAGAGCGCCGACTCGCGTCTGGTCGCAATTGAGACCTTGGACGAGCCACGGGAACGGCCTTAGGCCGGAACAGAAAAGACAACGGAGAAACCCGCCACAAGCCTTGCCCGGGCGGGATCTCAGGTGCGGAGGTTCAGTGGAACTCCGCGTTCGCGGCAACGCGCGAACATTTCAATTTTCAGATTTGAAGGCGCAGTACCTGTCCGGCATCAAACCGGTTAGCCCACGCAATGTCAGGCAAGCTGGTCAGGCGGAGTCATGGTTTTTACGCACCCTCCAGGTCCAAACGGCCATTTGCCACCATAGGGTATGGCCTGCCGTGCACGCCGCAAAGGCCCTTGCTTGGGCTCCTGTTCGCGTCTGTCCACATGAATAATGCTGAACCTGTCCACACGCCTCGTCAAGGAAACTCGTGGGTGGATTCACTGCGAATTTTTGAAAGATTTTTGCGTGCAATTGAGAGGCACGTCTCCATCACACGTTCACCGCAAGGCCGTCGTAGGCACATTCCTCGGGAACGTTGTCCGTTTGGGCCAGCATATTTGCACTCATGTGGGTCAGGATGACGCGCTTGGCATTGAGTTTGTGAATGTCGGGATAATTCAGGTGCCAGTTGACGGGCTTATCAAAGTAATAGCACTCGGCGACGACGAGGTCGGCACCCTCGACCAAACCACCAAGGGCGTCTGTGTATTCACCGTCCCCGGTGTAGCACACCACCTTGCCGCCGACTTCCACGCGGAACGCCATGGGATTGGTGGTCTTGGTATGCCGGGCTTCGACAGTCGAAATTTTTAGACCCTCGATCTCAATGTCGTCACCGGAGGCAATCTCCCTATGCGTCACGGGGAACTTCGGTTCCATAATGTGACTGCCGGGAAACATCACTTCGCGCACCGTATCCAAATGCGACGCCGTGGTTTTCGGCCCGACGATTGTCAGCGGCGTCGCGCGCTTTGAGCCGAGCATGGCGTCCATCATCAAGAACGGCACGCCGGCACAATGATCGCCATGCAGATGCGACAGCAGGATCACGTCGATGGAATTGGGATCGATGTCTAAGGCCCGCAGCCCAACCATCGAGGTGGCCCCAAAATCCATAGCAAAGCGGATGCCCGGCCCATCGACGAGAATACACGTCTGCAAACGCCCGCCGCTGCCGAAGGAGTCACCCGAGCCGACAAACCTGACGGTGACTTCAGACATGACGTCTATTCCGTAGGGATGACTTATTCAAACACCGACCGGTGTTCGTGGATGAACTGCTTGAGTGAACACGGTGGACGGCCGAGCAGTTCGCCCATGGTCTCGGTGGTATAGTCGAGGCCGCCGGTGGTTTGCATTTCTTCCATCAGCTCGACAACACCGTCGATGTGCCACTCGCTGGGCAGCACTTTCGAAAGCACCGCATGAAAGTCTTCCAGCGACTGCGGTTTATAGGTGATCTCGCGGCCGAGCTCGTCCGACAGCAATTTTGCAACGTCGTGCATGGACAGAATATCCGGCCCGGTCAGGTCGTACTGCTGGCCCAGGTGCTTGTCGCCCTCCGTGAGAATGATCGCCGCAACTTCGCCGACATCGCGCACGTCGCACATGGCCGCAGTACCGTCGTCGGCCGGGAACGTGAACCAGCTTTCCGGCTTTACCGTGCGCGCAAACGCCAAAATATTCTGCATGAAGAAGTTCGGACGCATCACCGTCCAGGGCACGCCGGAGTCCTTTACTGCTTGCGACACACGCACGTGGACCTGCGGAATGCGGCGGGTGTTGTCCGGATTGGATTCTGTCGACGACAGATAGACCAGATGTTTCACGCCAGCCGCCTTGGCGGCTTCAAGCACGCCCATCTCGAACTTCTCTTCGTTAGGGCCATTGGGCAGGGTCAGCATAACTTTCTCAACGCCGTCCATGGCTTTGGCGACGGCAGCGGCATCGCCGATATCGCCGACGAACAGCTCTGCGCCCTTCTCTTTTAGCGGCGCGGCTTTTTCCTCGTTGCGCACGAACGCCCGCACCGGGGCTCCCTTGGCAAGCAGATGATGAACGGTTTGACCGCCGGTTTTTCCTGTGGCGCCGGTGACGAGATACATACGTGACACTCCCTGTCCCAATGAGATTTTCGATGCGCTCTGTCTAAAAGGCTCAGGCGCCGATGACAATGCTGTGGCGTTACCGCGCGGGGGCCTGACCAAGGCGCGCACGGCCATTGATGTCTGAACCTGCCAGGAATGATTGCGATACGAAACTTAAAAATCGCGTAGAACACGCGACGGACGGCAACGGACTGGGTATAAAAAACGTAGCTATATAGTAGGTGAGCCGGCACGGCCGGCTTGAATCGAATAATCAGGCGTACATGCCGCACTTCACCTCCCTCCTCCGCCTGCCGCCGAGCGTGCTGACACTTGACCGCGACAGCCCTATGTCGGACCGCGGATTCGGCGTGTTCTGCTGGGTTGGCGGCGGCGCCGGACTGGCGGCTTGCTGCGCCGCATTTGCCTCCGGAGCGTCACTGGGCAGTCCGCTCGGCACCATCGCCATTCTGGCGCTGGTGATCGTCGTGCTGCCGGTTGGTTTGAAGATGGGCATTCAATTGAAAATGCTCACATTGATCGGCCTTCTGTACTCCCAGGGTCTACTGCTGTATGCGGCCTTCGCGTTTGGCGGGTTTGCCTCACCGGCGATGCCGTGGTTCGCGACCATACCCGTTTTCGCGTACTACTATCTGCGCGGTTACGCGCGGATGTCTGTGATCGCAGCCATGGTCGTGAGTCTGGTGGCGATCGGCGTTGCACCCGCTTTGGGGGTCGATATGACCTCACCGATTCCCCCGGACCACTACAACACGGCATATTTCACCTCGGCACTGTTGGCCTTCCTGTATATCGCCTACCTGGCCAAGGTATTCGCCCGGCTGTCGTCGATTTCGTTCCGCAAACTGTCGGAAGCCAAACGGCTGTCCGAAGAAAAACAGCGTCAGGCGGAATGGGCGAATGCCGCGAAGTCACAGTTCCTTGCCAACGTCAGCCATGAGCTGCGCACACCCTTGAATGCCATCATTGGCTTCTCAGACATGGTCCGTCACCAAGCCTTGGGCCCGGTCGGCAACACCAAATATGTGGAGTACAATCAAGACATCCATGACAGCGCCGTACACCTTCTAGATGTCATCAATGACATTCTCGACTACGCGCGCGTCGACGCTGGAAAGGTTGAAATCACCGAAAGCCGGGTTCGGGCCGCAGCGTTGGCGGAGCATGCATTCAAGCAAATTCGCCAACGACCAGAGGCCAACGGGATTCTGCTTGAAAAGACCATTGAGAGTGGATTGCCGGACCTCTATGGCGATGAACGCTTGATCACCCAAACGCTTATCAATCTGCTCGTGAACGCCCTCAAGTTCACCAACGCGGGGGGCCGCGTCGGGCTGACCGCCGGAATCACAGATGCGGGCGAAATTTTCTTCAAAGTGTCGGACACAGGCATCGGCATTCCCGAGGACGACGTGATCAAACTCGGGCAACCGTTCGTCAAATCGCAGTTCACGCGGCGGAAATCCGATGAGGGTTTCGGCTTGGGACTGGCGATTAGCAAGGAGTTTATGAGTTTGCACGGCGGTACACTTTCCATCACCAGCGAAGTGGATCACGGCACCATGGTGACCTGCACGTTTCCACAGTCCCGCACGATGGCATCCGATGGTTCTGCCGGCGTTCGGATACGGCTTTCCTAACCGTTTTCTCTGGTGACAAGACAACTCACATGAAACACTCCACCGGCTTTATCGTGCAGATGCGCAAGACGGTCGGAGCTCGCTCCCTTAACAGGGCCAACCGTAGGACTTGTTATGGACTTCATGTCCAAAACCACACGCGCATTTCTTGATAACTGGACTACTCTCAAGGACAACGCTGAGGCGCCACCCTCGGAATCCTTCTTGGACAACCCCGATCCGGCGGTCCAGCCTCACGCGTTCATTTTGGAGCTTGAAGAACCGGACCGCACGGTTTTCCGACTGGCCGCCACCGATCTCGTGAATATTTGGGGCAAGGACTTCACTGGCCAAGCCCTTGAAGACCTTTTTTCGCCAGAAGTGTGCGCGCGATATCTGCGTCAGCCGCGCTCTTGCATTGAACGCCATTGCGGCCTGTGGGAACGGGGCCGGTTCGGCGATGCGCGGAACCGCGAGGTAGAGCTTGAATTGTTACATCTGCCGCTGGGAGTTAGAAAGGGCCGGGCCAGGCGTCTCGCCGGATGTATCGTGCACCACCGTACCACCGCCTTCGATGCGGCGCGGCGCGGCCTCATTGCTCTTGAGCAACGACATTGGATCGACACAGGGTATGGTATTCCGGATGAAGCACCGGATATCGTCGTGGTCGTAGAATAGATTGATCGCCGAGTAACCTGAGTGTGACGCCAACCATGTTACCTCTCGCCAATGCCCTCGCCGCCGGAGACCCAACGTCCCGCGCGTACTGCGAAAACCTTGTGAGCCGAATTGAGAATGCGTCGGACTTGAACGCCTTCACCGTCTTCGACCGGGAACAGCTTCTCACCGCCGCGTCAGCCGCGGATGAAGCCCGGGTGGCAGGACAAGCCGCCGGGCCACTGCACGGTGTGCCACTGATTCTCAAGGACAACATCAACACGACCGGCCTCCCGACCAGTGGGGGTACACCGTCGCTGAAAGGAAACATTCCAGCAGGGAATGCGCCCATTGCTCAGCGGCTATTCGACGCGGGTGCGATTCTGGCCGGCAAGGCCAACATGCATGAGCTGTCCTCAGGCTGCACCTGCGCCAACTACGTATTCGGTCCGGTACGTAATCCCTTCGACAAAACGCGTATCCCGGGTGGATCGTCCGGCGGAACGGCGGCAGCTATCGCCGCCGGTCTGGTTCCTGCCGGTCTGGGTACTGACACGGCAGGATCAGTACGGGTGCCGGCGTCGCTATGCGGGATATACGGTTTCCGTCCTAGCGTCGGGCGTTATCCTTCGGACGGGATTGTACCGTTGTCGGAAACTGTCGATACCGCCGGACCGATGGCGGCCTCGTTGGACGCCATAGTGTTGCTGGACAGCGTGATGGCGAGCGATCCCAAGCCCATCCCGGCCTTGGAAGTGACACGCTTGCGTATCGGCATCGCCGAGGATTTGATCGAAGGCTCGTCGTCCGAAGTTGTCGGCGTAATGTCCCAGGCGCTAGACCGCCTGACAGCCGCCGGTGCAGCCTTGGTCCCTATTCAGCTGAAAAAGCTGGACGCTTTGCGGCGTGCGGCCGGGGCTGATGTCATCGACCACGAGTTTCCCAACGTGATGCGCGCCTACCTCGCAGAGCACGCGCCGGATGTCGGCTTGGAAGATTTGGTCTCGGCGATCGCAGCTCCCGCCACCCGCACGTTTACGGCGGAGCGGCTGACAAAAACCATGAACGACAAAAGCTACGCGGAAGCGATCGGCCCCGCGTTTGAGCGTTACGAGACGGCCTATATGGCGATGCTGCAAGAACACGAACTGGATGCTGTGTGTTTCCCGACAACGCCCGACGTCGCGTTGCCACTGGTCGAAGATGACACTGTGCTCAAAGAGGGTGAACCTGTCTTTTCGTGGTTTTACTACGCCCACACCGCATTCGCGAGTTACGGCCGGCGGCCGGGCATCAGCATTCCTGCGGGACTGGGCTCAAGCGGCATGCCCGCCGGGCTGGAATTGGACGGGGTGCGGGGTGAGGACGAAAAATTGCTCGGCATTGCCCAAGCCGTCGCCCCAGTTCTCGACGTCGGCTGACTACGTGTTGGGGCCGCTGTAGATGCAGCCCTCTCCGCACGAGCCGCGACGGATGACGATTTTACTCAACGCCGCAAATTGCGGCGCGAGACGATCCCATACCCACACCGCGATATTCTCTAGGGTCGGATGATCAAGACCTTCGAGATCATTGAGGTAGCCGTGATCCAGCTCCGCCTTCAAGCCAGCGATGGCCTCGTCGAGTTCTGCAAAATCGACGATCCACCCTGTCTCATGGTCGGGCGATCCTGACAAGTACACCTCGGCCGAAAAGGAATGTCCGTGCAAGCGCGCATAGCGGTGATCCGGTGCCACGTTGGGCGCCAAATGGTGGGCGGCTTCGAAGGTGAAACTCTTGAAGATGTCCATGGGGTCGCAGTGCGAGTCACAGGTTGTCGTTGGTGGCCGGGTTATGGAGAACAAAACCTGGAAAATCAAGGCGCTAAAAAAGCCTGCGGCTCCCTCCTGGGGCGTGATAAAAGGCCGTTATGAGCGCAAACCCTACCCTTTCAGACGCCGCGTTGGTGCTGTTCTCGGGTGGACAGGATTCCACCACCTGCCTCGCTTGGGCGCTGGAGCGTTATAGCCGCGTGGAGACCGTCGCATTCGACTACAGCCAGCGGCACCGCATCGAGCTGGAATGCCGGGCTGCGATACGCGCGGAGCTTCAGACGGCGTTCCCGAAATGGGCAGACCGTCTGGGCGAGGATCATCTCATCGACTTGGGATTTCTCAGCGCGCTGGGCGAAACCGCCATGACCCACGACATGGAAATCGAGATGGCCGAAAACGGCCTGCCGACAACGTTTGTGCCGGCGCGCAATCTGGTGTTTCTGACAGCCGCGGCCGCACTGGCCTACCGGCGCGGCATTGATGTTTTGGTTGGCGGCATGTGCGAGACCGATTACTCGGGCTATCCGGATTGCCGCCGCGCGACACTGGATGCGCAGGAACAAGCCCTGTCGCTAGGGACGGAGCGGCCCATCAAAATCGAAACACCGCTGATGCATCTCGACAAAGCCGGGACATGGGTTCTAGCTGAGACACTTGGCGGTGATGCCCTGGTCGATCTCATCACCGAGCACACCCACACGTGTTATCGCGGTGAACGCGATGAGCGGCATGACTGGGGCTATGGCTGTGGCACCTGCTTCGCCTGTGAATTGCGGGCGAATGGCTATGCCGCCTTCCGGGCGGCAGCCTGAGGCGAGAGGCGGCAGCCATGACTTATAGCGTTAAGGAAATGCATTACACCCTGCAAGGCGAAGGCGCGCAGACGGGACGTGCTGCAGTCTTCTGCCGTTTCGCCGGGTGCAATCTTTGGTCGGGGCGCGAGCAGGACCGCGCAACAGCGCAGTGCCAATTCTGCGACACGGATTTTGTCGGCACGGACGGACCGGGCGGCGGCACCTTCACCGATGCGTCATCACTCGCAGGTGCGATTGCAAACCTTTGGCCCGACACAGAACAGGGGCGCCCGTATGTGGTTTTCACGGGCGGCGAACCCCTGCTGCAACTCGACGCGGACCTGATTGACGCCTGCCATGTCCAGGGTTTCGAAGTGGCGATCGAAACCAATGGCACCCTGCCCGCACCGGATGGAGTTGATTGGATCTGCGTCAGCCCAAAAGCGGGAACCCAGCAAGTCCAAACGTCAGGACAGGAACTGAAGGTCGTCTACCCACAAGACGGGCTCGACCTGTCCACCCTCGAAGGACAAAACTTCTCCCATAGGTTTGTGCAGCCAATGGACGGCGATGATTATCAAAACAGTCTGGCCGCGTGCGTGGCATTCTGCCGCGCCAATCCACAGTGGCGGTTGAGTTTACAAACACACAAAGTGCTCGGCATTCCCTAGCCCAAGGACCTAACATTCATGACCGCCTCACCTGCCGTCCATCGGCGTTATTGTCAGACACCCTTCGGACAGGTGCACTATTGGGTCACCGGCGACGGCCCAACGCTGACAGCGATTCACCAGTCCGCACAAGCGTCCGATGAATACCTGGCGTTCGCCGCAGCGCTTGCGGACTCATATCGCGTGATCGGCATCGACCTGCCGGGGCACGGTAAATCCGAAACGCCGGACCATGAATTGGAAGTCGAGGAATTGACGGATTCTGCCGTCGCCGTACTCAGGAACCTTGGGGTGACGCGTACGCACGTGGTTGGGCACCATGGCGGCGTCATCATCTGTGTCGACCTCGCCAACCGGTATCCGGACCTGGTCGACAAGGCGATTCTTTCCGGCGGAGGCACACGCGACCCGGCACAGTTTGAAGCGCTGAAAAACACACCGATGACGCGCGACCTGCCGGTCGATGGCGAGGGAAGCTTCCTAAACCAGACGTGGGCCGTGTATCGGCGCATGAGTGCAGAAAAGACGCCGCCTGAACTCACACTGGTTCCGTTCACCATCGGCCTTCAAGCGCGGCAAAGGCCTTATGACATGCACCATGCGCTGTATCGCTGGGATGGCGATGCGGCACACCAAGCGTTCACTAAAGACACCCTCTACGTTCAAGGCGTGGAAGACATTTACAGTGGCGATGTGAACGCGCGCCACGCCCAACACGCCGGCAGCCAATATGTCGAAATTCCTGATGGAGGCGCATGGTTGTTTTACGAACAGCCGGACGCCTGTGCCGCAGCCGTCCGGTCATTCCTGGACCAGGCCTAGCGCCCACCCTTTGCTCCCTCACCCACGCTCTGTGTAAAGTGGTCCAAACTGGATCGACGCGGGAGCACCATCATGAAAAGAAGAGACCTTCTCGGCGGGATCGCGGCGGCGGCGGCAACTCAGGTCGTGCATTCAGCGCCAGCCTCCGCGCAGCCGCAATCGACACCCTGGCCTGATCGCGCGGTCGACGCCAAAGACAGTGTCGCTTTGGTGACAGGGTCTAACCGTGGAGTCGGTCTTGGCTTTGTCAAAGTATTGCTGGAACGTGGTGCGAAACGCGTCTACGCGACCGCGCGTAGAGAGGACTATTTTCCCGACCTCATCGCCCTTGATCCTGATCGGGTGGTTCCGTTGTTGCTGGACGTGAACAACGCCGATCAGCGCGCAGCCTGTGCCGCGCAAGCCACCGACGTAACCTGGCTGATCAACAACGCTGCTTATCCGGGCAGCCGGAACGCCGAGGAACGGCGTATCTTGTCGGCGTCCTCTCTGGACGATTGCAAAGCCGTGGTCGAGACAAACTGCTGGTCACCGGCGGAACTCGCGCGACTGTTCACACCCATCATCTTGAACAACGGCGGCGGCGCGATTGCCAATGTTTTGTCTGCCGCTGCGTGGTTTTGCCTGCCCGAATACACGGCCTACAGCATCTCGAAATCTGCAGCGATGATGATGACCAATGGCTTGCGCGCTGAACTAGACCGCGATCCAATTCTAGTGGCCAGTGTTTACACCGGTGGAGTAGACACTCGCGCCTCTCCTGCGGGTGTGAAAAGCGGCGGCGTTTCGCCCGAAGAACATGCACGCCAGGTCTTCGATGCCATGGCGCGGGGTGAAACCGACGTTTTCGCGGCGGGATCGCAGCGGATGCGTAATGCCATCTTCGCCGATCCAAAAGCTTTTGAGCGCACGCGCATCGACCGCTTTTGGGACGATCCGCTGGTTATTCGCAATCACACCTAATGGCGGGTGTAGTGACGCGCTCTACCAGGGTTTGACCCAAGGATAGGGGGCCCTGGCTTCTTTCAGGCGGTCCGGCAAAACGGGATTGTGCGGCGGCTCGAATGAGAACGGCGATGGCTGGTCAGAAAACTTATTGACCAGCGGGCCGCCGTAAATGCGGATAAACAAGTTGTAGCCGATTTCACTGCCAGCAGGTCCGTGCATTTCATCCTCGGCCCACCAGCAATACCCGCCCGGCCCCATCTTTCCGGCATCGCCGAAAACATACTCGCCAGACAATACGAAGACCTCTTCAATCATGGGATGGCCAAACTTGCCTTTCATGATTGGCGGCGGCGCATGGTGCGGCAACGCCGCGTAGAGGAACGTCTGCTCTTGCGTATCAGGATCGTAACGGAGTTTCTTGGTGAAGATGGTCGGTGACAGAGGTTTGCCGGTCACTGAGCCTTCTTCACCGGTCTGCCACTCCAGATCATACGCGTTGATGCAGGTGATCAATTTGTCTTCGCGATAAAGGTCTGACTGCGCCTCTCCCATGATGGGCGCCGGAAACCCATGAAACAACGCGAGGACGACCGCGCCCTCCCTGGAGGAATTGGTGTCCCGTCGGTATCCGGCCGGAAAGAAACCGTAGCAATCCTTGCTGTATGAGATGCCGTTGACCTCCAGCGCGCCCTCGAGAACAAAGAACTCAAAGTCGCAGCGGAAGTGCACCGGCCCGGGAAGGTCAAACCCGGGTGGAACCTTCATGATGGCGGTGTAGCCGCCGGTCTCGTCGTAGGAATCGTATTCCGTTGAACCCAACAGAACATCTGGAGGGCGGTACCACAACGTCACCACTTCATTGGAGTAGGTTTTGGTCGGCACCGACTTCGCTCTTGCTAGTCCAAAATCAGCCAGCTTTAACTCTCCCCGATCGTTAATGAGAAGGTTTTGAGGCTTTAAATCACTGCAGATGACACAATATACGTTTGATCTTTGAAATTTGCCGTAAAATCGCTTCGAAGACCTCCATGTTTGTGGTAGAAGACCCCACAGTTTAAGAAAGTTCTCAAAACGACTCATAACCCCCATTGAACTTGCCAATTCAAATACTACGGAATCTATATGCTGCATTCTTTTTCGTAACGCGTCCTCAAGTATGACTTCTGATGAAGACCGTGAGGCTGGTGGGTTACCTGGGTCCTGGGGCTCTCTGCACTTCCTGAGGAAAGGGGCAGTCAGCAACAACTGATTCAACGTTAAATGTATTCCACAAAGGTGAAATTCCTTACCGGTGCAGTATGTTCTTTTTATGGCAATATGCGATTCCTCTTAAAAGTTGAAAAAGAAAAATCTAAAAATAATTTAATAACATTATATATAAACTGGCACGAGCAGAATATAGGTTCAGATATACAGCATATTCCACAAAATTTGTTGCATATTTCAGACTCGTATGATAACGCCATTGGCGCCAAACAACAGACAAGTTGCTTAAACTGCTTTGAACTTGTCATTTTTCGTCCGCAAGATACTAACTACATCGAGTGCCGGCCGCAAGCAGCAGCCGAACAGAAAGCACGGCCTCGCCCACGAATGCACAAATCCAATCGAGCACACAATGGCTCAGAGCAAGACATTCGGTTCGAAGCTGAAAGGTAGCGCGTTTCCAGCTCGCACTCTTTGTTGTGCTCTAGGAATAGACACAACATTCACCTCCGCCTGATCGCAGCCCATCCAGCAGTGCTGCCAACTCCCGAGGTAGTAGGGCGACATATGGTAGACGGTTTAAATCAGGGGTTCCTAAATTGGGGGCCTGGGAGAGGATAAGAAGCCACGGCTTCATAGACGTTCTTGAAATAATGAAAAAAAATTGGGAAAGCGGCACTCTAACATAGTTGATCTCCGAATCAAGTCTTCATGTTGGTTTCGAGTGCAAACATGTGATAATGTCTAAGAATCTGGCCGACTTTCCAAAAATAAAAGGTTGTAAAAAAATTAAAAGAGGAGCGAGTTTCTGTTGATCTTGCCAAAGGGGGCACGTCTCAAAAAGTGTAATAATCCCTGGTTTAAATAAACACACTCCACTGCTTTGCTTCGATGATACTGTGTAACTACAGCATCGGCTTCAAATGCAGGTTGCTGGTACACGTCCCTGATAACTCATGCTAAACATTTTGCTAAAAATGAGCAGCTTAAAAATTAACAAAAAAAAGACAATGTGGAAAAAACTCACGCTTGCTCGCTCTGCCTTAAAGAAAGGCATTTCGCAGCATTCCCCAATCGCTAAGTGTCAGACAGGTGGTGAGGCCAAGCAATCTACCCGTTGCGGTGGTCTGGTATTAACGGGCAAACAGAGCATGAGCTCATTTGTATAAAAAGTCAGTCATAGTCCACTAATAAATGAACGAACTACTTCAAAAGCTGACGGCTCGGCTACACGACCTTCAATTCTACATAACACTTACCCTAACGTTATTCATACTGAGAATATTTGCACAGCCTTCCATATATTGTTTCAAGTCCCGATCCTTGACAAAAATAAAACAATTTGATTACCTTAAATCGATAAAAGCAGAAAATCGATTGGTTGGGTCTGTTCAATGCACGACGAGATTTTAGAGCTAATCAATATCCAAGAGATTTTGTAGTGCCACTAAAACGCTATTTCCGCTAGGACATTTACAAGTGCAGGTCGGAATCACCTGACTGTGCTTCAAGATTTTCAGACACCATTAAACATAAATCTTTAAGACACGTTTGAAATGTGCAAGAGATTCTTGCAAGGTAATGTAAGAACATTGTCGCAACTACTCCACTCGTTCAACTGCAGCTGGCTGCACCAGCAACGAATAGATGGCCAGCGCCGCGGCACTAACAGTGGCATGTCGTTGCGGACAACGCACGCTATAGCTCAAACATGATTCTCGGAAGATATACTTCGAGGCAAACGTCAATTCCGTTCAGTCACGCCACATGCACCACCTATTAACAACAAACAACGTGTTTTTGAGAACATTGACTTTGTGGTCGTTTATCGTTGCTCAACAAGGAACTGAACATTTTTTTTTCAGCTTTGCCTTGAAGCTCTAACTGTACAGACAGTTATTTCTTCGCGTTTGCTCATCAGTAGCTTCCCATAAATGAAAAGCATTCCAGACTGTTTATATCTGAAATGTAGTTGTTAGGTTTTGCCATATCACAGCAGTGTAACGCTCAAAGCAGCCACGGTGCACTTTCAGTGGCAAGTTTCACACTTTCTTCTCGCTGGGCGATCCAACGAGTAAATCTACCGTTGAATGCAAAGCCTTTTCTTTCAGAATTAATTGATTTTTTGAGAAAAACAAAAGTTGAAAGAAAAGGCGCTTTTTTTGACAAGGACTTTAGATGACCGAAACTGCAGGTTGTTAGGCAGCGGACGTGAGATAGGAATCTATCACTGCAGGTTCCAATAGCTCCAATATTGTCGCCTCTGTATGTGTCGCAAAAAAGGTTTTTCACCGGATATTTTGATTTTACTTCAAAGCTAAAGAATCAAAATTCATAACGTTTGCACAACACCAGATCAATACCGCAGTTAAAATGTTCACAGTCCACAGCTAAAATGCAGAAGCGATCAAATCGATTTCGCAAAAGTGTAAAAAAACACTTTTTTTACGACTCGTCCGTCAGCTGAGCGATTACCAGTGAAGTTAAATAAAGATTGTCGGTGCCGTAACATAAGTCTGGCAAAAATCAAGTTTTCACAAATTTTGGGCGAAGAGTTTGATACGAGAGAGTAAATAGTACGTCTCAGTGGCTAATCAAAAAGCAGACAAATAAAAGTGAAGATTTTACCAACGTACGTGCACAGCGGAAACATAATTAACGGTTAGCGAAACGCGTCTCCGGTAGATGACTTATTTAAAACTTGATCTCTGACCTTCATTAATAATTCACGAGTTCCAGCACCTTTGATTAAGCCTTATCGCGAAAGTACTTTCGAACGCACTGAACCGCATCTAATGAAATATTGAAATAAAAATATCAAGCAAGTATTTTCAAGACGCTGGGTAACACATTCATTTTCCCGCTTTTTGCAAAACTCAAAAGCCATTGAGCCCGCGAGGTACTTGCAGAGGTTGACGACATTTAATGCCCACAACGCTGTGAAGGTAACGACCACATCTCGGCCATGACATTGCAAAACCTAACCCCTACATCATTAAATAACCTCAGTTTTTTCCTTTATGTAAAGCTGCTGATTAGCAAACGCGAAAAAATAATTAACGTTCGAACAGTAAACAGGTGCAAGGCAAAACGGAAAAAATTTGGTTCAGTTGTTCCCTGGTCGAAAAATAATACATAAAACAGTCAATAATCTTAAAACAGGATTTTAATAGTTAATAGGTTTTGCCAAATCACGACAGAACTACCGCGCTGCACGTAAATTCTGAGTTCAGGGGTGATGCGTCAAACCTAGTTTTACTGTTATCCTTCAAGAATTTTTAAGAATGGAGGTTTTAGTCTGGATCAGAAAGACCAGGCAATACTAAACTTTATCAAGTTTTTCTGAAAGAGGTTAAATACAACAAATCAATAGTTTTCTTTGCCTCTTATCATGAAGCAACTTCGCAGGTGTTCGTAAAAACCAATATCAACATGATCAATTTTTAGTAAAAAAAAATCCTATCAAGTTTGTAGAAAGCTAGTTGATATAAAGCAATCAAATTTAGGCACATCTCTTTTTTTCAACAACTGTAGCCCTAGTCGTCCATGGAAAGCGACGGCAGTCGGCGTGAGTGTATCGCAGCCCAAGCAGTTGTAGGCGCAAGAATCACGGCAATTTTCGCTGCCTTTATATAAGCGGTTCGCAGTACTTGTGTACATCGCGCTGCAGACGTACTGGCTCACGGGTGTATCTGCCAATATTTACTGACATTTAAACCAAACATTTTCTGGAGCAACACCGCATTTGAAATTCCGAATGCTCTTCTAGAAGCATTTCAATCGACAGTTTCTAACTTCGGCTTTTTTGTTTCGAAATTTGGAACAATCACCAAAACGCCCGGTAGCCTAATTACAAGACTATGAACTGAAATGGTGATCATTACGACTGGTATGGCAGGATATTGCTCCTACATAATTACACTTCTCTTGTCTTGAAGTTTGCCGTTGCGGGCTTACAAGATCTATCAATTTCAAGAAAAATTTTTATCAACCAATAAGAGAAAAAGCTTTGCGGTTGATCACGGAATAACTTGAGCTCACACGTGCTTCGATCAGCACGGCTGGCACCATGCGTTTCAGCCACAGGCGCTGCAATCAAGAAGGGAAATCACTCATCAAGGGCCCTTTTCAAAAATGACAGAGGTGTACAAAAATTCAGGGTATAAATCGCATCTTGGCACTCTTGGTAATTATTGGATTTTTTAGGATAAATTATCAGGGATAGCGAAAGTCTCATTTTACCGCAGGTATTTTAATATATTTGATACGTGCATCGACACATAGCATGAAGTCACTAAAAAAGTCTAAAAGCAAAACAGCACTAAGCTCTATAATAGTTTTAGGTGCATAGTTCCTAAAATGTCACTGTTTTGGTTTGGCAAAAAGACTAGAAACCGCTAGTTAAAAATTTGTTCATTAAAATCTCAATGGTAACCACAATTCATTATTTTTAATGATCGCAAAAAATTCTTGGTGATGCTGCAACCGGTTCATATAGTTCGTCTGCTCACCTAGCATGTCGTGAAAGTGGACTTTGGTTACTCGGCAATGGCAGTACGCCTTGCTGATTGTGGGACTACTGGTTTTTAAATTAGCTAAAAATGGACTGCGCTCTTCTTCAGCCAGCAAATCATATTCGACTTTTTGCTTGCTTGGGTTCGTGGGGACACTGAATATCATATTTAACATCGCGCCTTCGTCTCATGGAAGAGTAAACTCAACTTACGCTCTTGAAGTAACCAAGACTTTTCAATATTTCACTATGCTTTGAGCACCTCTGCAATATGCATCTTATTTAGTCCAATCATTAGTACTTACCAGATATTCGAACACCAACGTCATAGTTTTCTCTGTGTGTACAATATCATGTAAGGTCACTATGTTCGCTTGTTTTAATTCCTTCAGTAAGGAGACTAAAAAAATACAAAAACTGTGGCCTTAAAATTTACATAAGAAACACAAAAGCACATGCGATGCCCACACCAAAAATGCAGCCTCACAGTTAAAAAAATCTATTCAGCGCTAACATGATGGCTTTTGGATTGTTGAAAACAAGGTTGTAACAAGGTTTGGACTCAGTATCTTGTGATCGCAAGCCCATAATCAGCTAGCTTGGTTTATTTAAATGCTTAACGAAACACATAAACTAGTGCCAATTAACTAACTGCAATCAACCATAACCACACAATAAACCCGAATCAAATCTGAAAAATTTGTTGGAAAGTTTCATGTTATGGTCAGTTTAGATAGGAGCTTACACTATATTCAAGGCGGGATTAAATAAACTGACAACACCTTATGTACTCATATTGGTTAAATAGGTCAGTGAGATAATCTTGTACAAGTCACGAAAGATCAACAAGATAAGAACTTGTAAAGATATGCGAGTATATAAATTTCGAGGTGAAACGTAATAGACAGGTACATCTTTTAATTAACAGAGTCATAAACCCTACGGCAAAGGTATGCGTAACTTGTGAAGAAAACTTCCTAGAAAAACATCAAAAAAACCCTTGCTAAAGAAAAAAATGACTTGCTTCCTACCATCTAATTTGAATGTTCAGCTTTGCTTTGTGCTGATAATATGAACAGCTAATATACAACACTGCAGTTTTCAGCTGATAATACGAATAGCTAATATATATAACACTGCAGTTTTCAGCTTTTCATATGTGAATTTTTGTAAATTATGTCACAGCATCTGCAACATCACGAAGCTTAGCTGCCTGGGAGATATATCTCGCCTTATATCTAGTCAGTAGCTATCATTTATCAGCCTGATTGAAGACACGCAACATTAAAATGTAGATGTGACAAAGTCATACAAGAGGGCAGCAATGTGTTTTAAGCAAACTGCAGACAGTGACACTATTTCGACCTATCAGATCTCATTGGTGCAGTTGGGGCCCTACAAGAGGGTTGACTAAAAGCTTTACAATTTCTACCCACTTGACGGTCACCAACTGCACTGATGACACCTCATATATAGAAACAGTGCCACGGTCTAGACTAGATGTTATAAATTTCAAATGTTTACAGACAGAGCTGGTTTAGTTTCACATATGACTGCCGTAGCTAATCTAAAGCAAAAAGCATGTACAACGTCTTGCCACACGCAAGAACCTTTCGCACAAACGATAAAACCGCATGCCGCAATCTATTTGTTTGTAAGCACTGGTGTACAACGTTAAGAGCAAGCTTAACAGATATTTTTCTATGGCTGTCCAACCAGTCGGCGACAAGGTTGCTTAACCTAACAACAAATTTAAGCTCTCGCTCTTAGCGTTAACAATACTCGAACACAAGCCATGATTATACTTAGGAATTTCTTGTGAAAAAGCGAGAGTGGAGATTTACACAAAAAAAGTAGCTACTGTCAAACATTTTCAAGTCAAGCAAGGGTTTAGTTTTATTTTTTTAACAGTTTCGCACCACCTAGACCAGGGGTCGGCTAACCCTTTACGACTGAAGAGTTATTTGGGCCCGATTTCCAAAAAACCATAACAATGAGAGCTGCAAAAGATTGGGCTTGAGCGAATTTGTATGACACGGCCCTTCAAATCAAAGGTGATTCTAAAAAAAAAGTTTTCATCTTTAATTTGTGGCAGCAAAACGAATTTCAACACACGCTCACCTAGTTCACACCTTAACAGAAATGTTCGCCAAAAGTAAGGCAAAAAAGCCGCATGCGGCTTCCAACCCACATGTTGCCGGCCCCTGACGTAGACGAAGCACAATTTAAGAGAAAAGGAAAGGCAGTTAAAACAACCTGTTTTAGATGAACAGTTACGAAGTCAAGTAAGTAGTGTCTTTTCGTTCAAGTATTTTCACTCACAGACAAGAGTGAATTGATTTTACTTCAATGAAAAACAGAAGATGCTTTGGCAAAATCAATATTTCTTATACAAATATACATCAAATGATTTTATGACCGCTGGCAAAAAGTAAATTGCTTTAGCCTATTTAAATAAAATAGAAGCAGTTTGCTTTGGGTGTCAGTTTCTCATTTTTCCACTTTAACATTTTGATGAATGGGCTGGTCGAAATCCGCTTTTCTCTTTTCAAATAATCGCCAACAAAAAAGTTATAAGAAACCAATAAATACTAGGCGGTTCTTCGAACAATTTGTTTCTGGCTATTTCTAAAGATTGTGTAAACATCTGTGCCTACGAAAGCACTCTCACCTTCTCGGATCGCTGTGCACGGAGCTCCCTCATCATGTTCCAATCGAATTTCTTTTAGCGCAACTAAATTATCCGTCAATTTGCTTTTACCTTTGAAGACCGTAGCATAGGTTCCCTGCATGCATAAGATGCATTTAGCTAAAAAGCACACTAAGAGACTTCGACAATAAAAGGAATATGCCACGCTAAGTACATCCAGATTGTAGGATGATGGCTAATGAGCGGTAATATAGAAACTGCGTCAAAAGCAATTTTCTTTGCGCAACGTGTCAATTAAGTTGCACGACATATCTTTATCTTCAAATCGCAACGTGTTTACAGTTTTGCACTGAACATGTCGTGTTCACACTTGCTTCGAAATCGTCAGTGTATTTCTACTACTAGCACTGCACCAAGGTATGCCGTTTAAAGCCATCTTTTGCAGATGAAACGTAGTGGGAGTCAACTTGCGGTTATGGAGCACACTTCTTCACACTGGTGAGTCAACGAATGGTTGACCTAAGTTGTCAACTCTACCGCAATTCCCAAGCAGATTACTCTCGATAGAAAGAAGTAACACACAAGCTATATTGAAAACAAATTCTCCTCAGTTCCAGTGCCCAAACAAACAAAGGAGAACGATGTTAATAAAATTACCATTTTATCTTTATAAAGCTTCACAGCATCTATTATTAAATGAAGCTTATAAAAGCAGGCAAAATTTGCCGACTTACTAAAAGCATATTTCACGCCAGACGAGCGCTCACATAGAGAAAGTCATATTAGCTTGATTTAATTAAATTTAGAAGGCCGTCAAAAGCAAATCAGTTATTCAGCTTTAGAAGTAATCCATACTCATCATGCAAGCCGTAATTACAACAAACATTTTTAAGATTTCTACACCAGCGCTATTTAGCAATTTTTTATTTGAATTACATGACAAAAACAAGTTGTGGAATTTTTCCTGCCAAATTCTAAATTTGTATGATGTTACTGCCATCACTGGCTGTAGATAATACAACGTATAAAGAATTCTGAGTCGACAAAAATTCCAAATTTAGTACAATACAGAGCGCAGTGTTTAATTTGCATTAAAGAAACAGATTTGGGCTTTATTTAGAATGATATTTAAATCTTCCAGTTAACACAACGACTAACTATTCACAGAAAATGACGAACAGCAAATTCAATCAGAAGTGGAATTAAGCGACACTCACAAAATTGTTTTTACCCTCATTTACGGTTTGGGTAAGACTAGATTTAGATATCCCTAATTTTGTTACCAATTAAACTCTTCAATATTGTTCAACATCTAGTACGGTTGCCACGGATCACAACTGGTATGGTTAGCTTCTACGGTAATTGTAACAATGACCGAGTAAATTTTGACTGGTTCACATTTTATATTTTGCGTCGTTTCTATTGCGGAATTACAAGCTATTATTATGTTCTTGATCGTGCGCAATACTACCTGGAAACTTGCGAGCACTACTTTCGAAGTCTTTTGGTATGAGCCAAGAAAAGATTTGAACCCAAATCTAGTGACTGTGAACCGAATCTCCACTGTGCTGCACGATCACAAGTGAAATGACGATCGACCTTACACAACATAGATTGCAACACAAGCTAAATAGTACACTTACCTCCCCAAGTTTATTTAGTTTGATGTAAGATTCCAGTTTTCCAAATCCAATTTCAGACTAAAAATTGGATTTGTAAAAATATGAAATTCAAAAAACAAAGAGAAATCACTCACACACAGGACAACACGATATCAAAATCGACTATTTAGGAAAAAACGGTTCAAAATCCATGGAAATAATCGTAACATTTTTCTACGTTTCTGATTGTTACTTAAAAGTAAAAACCTTTCATCTTCGTGTTTCGAAAATCTCAAAACCGTTTCTAAATACAAGTACGTGTAATTACTTGCTGCTTCTACTATTTAAACTGAGATCACACATGATCGCATGAACGATCGCACAAAAACAATTTGAGCACATAAAACAGATATGCTGCAGTGGCTTCGAGAAAGACACTTAGCAGTGGCTTTTATAACAAGCAGCAAATTTATATACAAGTTCATGGAAAATTGAAAAGTACAAAGTTTGAAGCAGGCTTGGAAACTTGTACTACGCTTAACGCCAAAGACGATGCTCTGCATATTTAAAGGAAAAAACGTACTATCAAACTGATTTCAAAATTATGTTCTGAATTAACCAATCGACGCTGTATTAGAGGTTTAAAACATTTGGCAATTTGCCATTATAACAACATCTATCAACATCCAACACAAGTGTTGAATATTTTTGTCTATAAATTTCACAAAAAGTTCAACTATGTTGAGCTCGATGCCGGTGGGTGTTATTGCGGAAAAGTCTAATTAAATTGTTTGATTTGGAAAGGAACCAACCTCTTGAAAACATGGGTTCCCTGTGAAATTCCTTTCATTAAATTCTGGAAAAACTACGATCTCGCTTAAAAAAACAAAAGCTATAAAACCCTTTAAGCACAACAAAATGTAATAGTTCTTACTGAAATGTGTTTAGCTTCCTGTATGATCTTTATTGATACTAACTACTTACCAAAGATGCCCTTCTCCGTCGTCGTGATTCAGGCTGTTCTCCAGCAAACAAGTTTCCGTGTTTCAGGAGATAAGCAGGTATTTGCACATTAGTTGGTAACGAAAGCCGCTTTTGATCAAGTTTAGGATTTCTCATCACTACTGAAGGAGTTAAAACTTCATCCGATGATGCACCTCCACCTTCTCCATCCGAACCACAGCCGAGTAAAGAAGAACTAGGATTGATGAGTGCTGAAAAGCAACACTATTTAGTTAATCCAAAGGTGACAGAACCGTTTTCAGTCTCAGGCCACATGCAAATTCACTATGAACCAGTCAAGTTGCAATTTTCAAGTATATACAAAGTATGCATAAACCAAATATCAAAAAACTTCAATTTCCATGCACTGATCCACAAAAAACATAACCATGGGTTTGTCACTTATCTTTTATTTTGTCAGCTCAGTACTGAATACCTTGGCTTTCCACATAAATAGTTAATTTCAAGAATAATTGCTCTGTGCCTCTTATCTTTGCTTAAGAAGCTCATAAAGTAATTGCTGCCATAAATTACATGTCGTTGTAAAAAAAAAACACCACCGCTAACATAATTTCAGTGTAATCAGCTTTGTCACTTCGCCATTATAGAAAAATACGAGTATAAGTTTTATGTGTAAAAAAATTTGTAAATCCTAGCAATGTAAACAATAAATTTGTGAGCAAGTGATTAAGAGGTCGTTCTTTCTCACCAGCAAGCAGTTAGTTCAGGGGTGCAAAAACACGGTCGCACGCTCACGCCGCGCGACCAAAAAGTTTGCGTGCGCGAACAGGATTTGCAGCAACTTGCAGATATGAATAATGAATGCCAAAGCATATATACGTGTGTGCTACTAAAAATTTGTACGCGCTACTAAATTCCAAAAAAATTTTGCACCCCTGAGTTAGTTATACGTGTTTATCAGTAATTTCCTGTATCTTTATGAACACTACATAGTTTATACAATAACTAACAAAAAATTTTACCATAACCAAATGACATATATATAATTCTTTTTTAAAACAGAAATTTTTGTGCACAAGTCGCATGCAAAATTGCATAACTGAGGAACAACAAAGTGTCCATCACAACAGTACTTGTAGGCATCAAATTTGATTTATCTGTAGAATATAGACAGTAAAACCAACACTTTCTTCTAGTGAGCTACATTGCATGGCTTAAAAT
This sequence comes from Pseudomonadales bacterium, assembly GCA_963921285.3. Classification (GTDB taxonomy): domain Bacteria; phylum Pseudomonadota; class Gammaproteobacteria; order Pseudomonadales; family Azotimanducaceae; genus UBA9659. The sequence goes on along the minus strand of CAWUFD020000013.1, from coordinate 11,638 downwards.
GAGTTGGCAGCTGGATCCTTCTTTTTCACAAACAAATGCAACAGCAATATTGTGGTTACAAAAATTGTTTCATCAAAAAAGTTTTTGCAGTGCAATGGCTGCATGCGTGTAAACCTTATTTCAATATTTTGACATTACTTTTAACCTATTCTAAGGTCAAAATCTATAACATGCTATCTCAGTGTTCACTTTTTTGGTGTTAAAAGTCAGCACTGGATAGCAAGACACTCACTCCTTTAACAGGACTTTGGATTTGGAAAGCTGACAAATGGAGCATGAGCAATACAACCTTAACTCCTCTAAGCAATTGCCACTGATTTGGCACTCAATAACTTATTGAACTACATTGCTGGAAAATTTTTTCAGACTCTTGCAAACGAGCTACAAGGTTTCTGTCTATTCAAACCTTATTTCATCACATGCAAACAAAGCCAAAAACATGCTACTGATTTCAGTTGTCTGCAGTAAGAACACAAACAAGCCCATTGCCAAGAAAGCAACTTGAGGGCCAATGCCCCCCCGAAAGAGGTTTTTGTCCACATTAAGATTAGGGGTTAAAGTTTTTACATACATGGTCAAGGTGGCTGTGTGACAAAAATACCAGATGCTGAAATCACTGGCAACCTTTCTCAGCACATGATAATAAGTGCAACATTCTGTTATAGTCAATGGTGCTTAAAAATAATGCCTTAAGTTTGTCTACAAAATGGGAGTCAAAGCTGGAGGAGTAGGGTGTAATTAAAACCTGTCAGCTATGCATGCCAACCGAAAAGCAATAAAAGCCTACAAATCGTGCATGCCAAAAGTCTGCAAGATCTGCAAGCTACCAATGTCAACTGAAAAACATTTAAAACTTATAAGCTAATCATGTGAGCAATGTTTTAAACTTACAACATGTGCAAGCTACATATTCCCTTTGAAAAGTATTTAAACTTACAAGTTATGCATGTTATAATCGTTTAATTTAGGCAGTAGCTATTTTGTCATTAATGACATTTTATCTGTGGAATCTATTTTGCTGTCAAGAATTTGCAATTGGTTAATTTTGATGACATACTAGAAATGCAACTTTTGGTCATTTCTGATTGTTCGATTTCTACACTGTATTAAACACGTGACTTGACAAAAATTTTTATCTCCAATGTACCCTCTCCCCTACGTCTACATACCAGGTGCCCCCAAGCACACACCACTTCTGTCAAAGAACCCTGCCTGAAAAGATTCAAACCCATAATCATGAAGGCAGCTGCACTATTAACTATGCTACATCATCACTTCGAGAATTAAGATAAATGTGCTAATCTCAAGCCACACAAACGTTCAACAGCAAAATTGATGCCACAGGTAAAAAACCATTAACTGCAAAATAGCCACTTCCTTTAATTTAAGGCTTGTAGATTTTTAATCACTTCTGGCCTGAGTGGCTTGCAGATTTTACTAGTTTTTCATTGGCATGAGTCACTCAAAGGTTTTCAACACTTTTGATAAGAATCACCTTAAAGTTTAAAACATTTGGTGATCGGCAAACATCGCTTGTTTGATTTCAGTTACTCACAAAACGTAGCCTACCATAAAATGAAAAATTTTTATTTTATCACTCTGCCAACAAATATCACACATGGCACCGCAACCTTTGCTCACTTTTTTCTGCTACTAACTTATGCTTACCTGCTTCATTCTCTATTCCATTTTCAGCTATTTCTGATATTGATTCTTCAACCAGATTACTTCTACTTCGACGCATTGATAAAGATATTCTTCGTCTAATACTTTTCATTTTTACACTAACTGTGTAATTAAAGCAAGCTAAATTAACTTAGCTTAATTTGGCTTCATAGAAGTAGTCGACTTAGCTTCTTAAGGCAAGCTTTTAAACTCTACCTTAGCAGCATATTCCATTCAGCTTACCACCACAGATTGAAGTTCAACCAGACTGCAAATGCAATTCGGTTATGAATTGCAGCAAACGTTTTCGGCACCAGAAATTTGAAGTGCTTTGCTCCGTTGTTCCAAATCCGAAATCCCACTTTGCGAAATGGCAACGAAACTAATTCGATCAGGTCAAAGTTTTAAGTTTTAAGTTTACTTCTGAGACACCTTTGTAAATAATAATAATAATAGTTGATGAATCAAACCGTAATATATAAAGCAGAAGTGTCATGAACGATTGGAAAATGAACGCAAGAGTTACATCCATTTTTTCACAAGAAATTTAGCAAGCGACGAAACTTCAAACAAAATGGCAAACGACAAAAAATATTAGATAAACGCAAACACGCAGAGGAATACCCTGAAGTAATACCCTTTGTATCCAACCAAAATAACAGCATTTGTTTTTGAGGCAATCTCAAAACGACGTTTTAAAAACCACCAACATTTTTCTGAATCATAACTTAATTGTCCTGCCTAGCCGACTAGTGGTAGGAGAAAGAACGTTTCTGTGTGCTTCTAGATAGCCAGAACGGCGATCGACAAAGCTGCCAGAACCCATGGTTGCTGATCTCGATTCTCTTTGACGGAAGTGCCCTGAATAGATCTTATAGATCGAAACAGGCCCGTGGGCATCTATCAATCACATGGTACATTTTCCTAAATTATTGTTTAAATTTGGAAAACGTGAGATATTTGCAGACCAAATCAATATCTTAATCTTTGGCTGTCATTGGCTCACCACTGATAGGCTACCATTTACGTACGGATGGTCCTAGTTTTCAAGATTGCCTATGTCTAGACCAGTTGATCAAAATATAAGACCTATCGAAATTTTTTACCCAGACAATAACTGAAAAATGTAGGCTACACAATATGCTTTGAGCAAGCATACCACTCGAACTCAGTTATTTTACTAAGCTAGAATCTTAAAAACTGGTGTAGTCTCTAATAATGAGAATAATCGGTTGCGAGTTGGAGACAATTTAATCAAGTAAACAAAAATTAAATGAGTTCATCATTCGACATCACCATTGTTTAACCTGCGGCCAAAATCCTGGCGAACAAAGCCGTTTCAACTTTTTCGCTCCTGCGTGAGTAGCGAAAAAAATGTCTCTCAGATGGCAGTGCGAAAAACTGTCATAATTTGTCATATTCAATTATAATTAATTAATCTTCATAAAATATTTCAAGTTTGTTTGTAGATCATTACTCATCTGCTTACTTCTACATCAAATGTTATATGTCGTTGAAATCTCCATATTTTGAAGATTTCAAATGTAAAAATATTTTTTTAATATGCGAATTACCCCCCCCCCCCCCAATAGGTGTTGAGTTGTGTTCGAAATTAAAGTAGTACCCTTGCCTCAAAGATCACTAGCGATTATATTTTAAATGGTCGCTAGATGATGCTAAGAAACTAAGTTTTCAAGGTACATCAGTCAAAACTTATTTAAAAGCAAAGGTTTTCTACAATTTGCAACTTTCTGAGGCCCACGACCTTTTTTTTTTACCGGTACTAAATTTTGTTAGTTATATTTAGAACATAAAATATGATCAGTCATTATCTGCTAAAGGTTTGCCTAAACACTGCAGCATAAACTATTTTTGAAAAGAGAATTTCTTCAAGGTTTAGAAAATATCAAGTTTAAATAGAATATGTTTTCACTAGCAATGAAACAGAAGCTTTTTTATACCCTTCCCATTTGCTGAGAAACAAGGGGATACAGCAAATTTTGATTTGGAGAAGTCAAACTTCTGTCAGCTTTTAAACTTGTATTTTAGATCCTATCTCCTTGGAAACTTGATACAAAAACGACGACTTTGGTGGTGAAATAATTGCAATTTATTTTATGTTTTTAATGGATGTAGTTTTTCTAAAAGTTATAATTTAGTGAAGGTAGGTTGAAAAGTTCTTGGGGTTTTTGAACTGATATGATGTATGGTACCCAATTTTATGTGGTAAATATCATATACCACTCAGCCTGAACTATTTAAAGTTACATATTGCTGGAAAGCAAATTTCCTGGGCTTTCAATTGAGACCGGTATTGAGCAACATATCATATTTTTACGCACCAACTTTAGTTTTTTTACCTACCACACAATTTTTTGGGGGTTTTGAAACCCCTAAGGAATTTGAAAATTTTGGTGGGTAAATTTTATCATTATTGCTTGAAATTTTGTCAAATGATGCCCCAAAAGAGTAATTTTCAGATCGTATTAATGATAAAGAGTTTGGTTTTTCGGTAAACATGATATCTCGATTTGATTTCAAGGTAGTTGGCTTTTGCACGTGTCTACTGAAAATTTGGCAATTTTTGTCGTCTGCAACTGGGTTCTTGGTCTTTTTAACCATTTTGGGTATAAAAATCCAAGAAGAAAACCACAAATTTTTCATTTTCTGATGCGTGAGAAAATAAGCGTGATCTTTTGAAATTTTTATGAAAATCGGATGAGAAATAAAGTCACAAATCTATTTTTTAGTAAACTAATTGTGTAACTTTGGCGGAAAAAGGTTTAAGGGAAACCATTTTTTCTTTGTTAGCAATGCAACCGGCGCGGGAGCGAAAGAGTTAAGATCTCTGTGGACCCAGGGACCCGAATAATTTTGGGACCCTTGTATCAGCTCTGTGGTACCAAGTAGGCGTACAATTAAGTATTCTAACTTATATTTTTTTGCAACCATATGGAAAGCGCGTTCTTTTCAATACACTTCTTGGTATTCGCAGACCAGCTTAGAAAACATGAGAAACAAAAATAGCAGCATAACCTAGATCTGCCAAATGACGGCGACATACGTACAAAGCTAACTTAACACTAAAAACCTAGCTTCACAAAATAATGAAGTTACTCATCGAATATCAATGACCATCAGCACTTGCAGAAAACAAGTTATTGAAACACAAAATTTACGACCTACGGATCCTTTGACTCCCTTCGACGTGGCACTGTAGGCGTATTTAGAACAGCGATTCATAAATCACTGAAATGTTCGCACCCCTGCAGGTCACACTACTTTTTATCACATGGTTTGCGATGTTGAAAGTGCAGTCAATTAATGCAATTGTGACTAGCAATCAATCGCGCCGCCAAACCAATCGCTTCCTATGTGAGCTGTTGCAGCTGTTGATGTATATTTAAACAATTGCTTGCCATCTTTCTATTTGTGGTGCATAGCCAATGATACAGAGATACCTAGGAGGTATTCGACAAGACAAGTAGCATATCACTTCAAAAAAGTAAAAAGTGCCACTTCACATTCGAAAGTTTTTTTGATTCAGTTTCGTTCACTGACAAAAAGATTTTCAGTTAAAGCGACCCTCCCTTTCAAAGTATTCTCTTAAAAAACGAGATCTTTACACAATTTAACTTTCAAAAATGCTGTTTTCTTCATAGATATTATATCAACGGTCTGGAAAAACAACAAAAAGTTTAGATAGTTGGGTGCTCTCCAGCGTCTGTTTGCGGTGACGCTAAACTTTTCAGTCTAAAACGAGATATTTGCGTTTGAAAATGCAGTAAAAACAAAAGTGGAACTGATTTACAAATTAGGAATTGGAATCTTGGTTTTACTTAAGTATAATATGGTTACTAAAAAGAAGCGTAGTTTTTTTTAAAGACTTCAAATAATGCTTTAGTTTGAAACAGATTAGCTAATACAACATAAAACCAATTGCCAAAAATCTCTAACACATAGAATGAGTAATAAGACCCAACAATAAAGTAGTCACCCAGCAGTGAGCTTGCGACGGCATTTTCAACAGCAAAAGTGTATTGAATTAGTCGGCATAAATAAATTTCAGTTTTTCTACTAGCAGAGTAAAAATATCCTTTTTTTGAATCAGATTATAAAAACAAAACAAATTAAATATTCTTAAAAATGCTTGAGACTGTAATTTTGACTCGCACATTTACAAACCACAAATACCTTTTCACAAAGCATAACTTAGGTAATATTTTATGAAAAATGTACCAACTACATCATGGCCTACTTTTAAAAGCAAATGCTACAGAATTATCATCTTTCTAACGAGTTTTGTCATTGCTAACTTTTCTACTTTGTTTACCATAACATGTACTTACCGTTTTTTGTGAGAAAGTGCAGACCTTGATTTGCTACAAAAATTGATAGCTCTACGCACAAAACAAACATCAATTCGAATCATGCAAATCTAGCATCTAAAACAGGGGTGGGCAAAATGTGGCCCGCGGGCCGCATTTGGCCCGCGACGAACTTTTGTGCGGCCCGCGAAAGCCTCAAGCAAATAATTAAAAAAAATAATTAATGTAGGAGAACGTCATTGGGTGCTTTTTTCTCATTGATAGACTTTGAAAATTAAATGTGCTTGCATTTTCAATTGAATAAAACTACTTTAATTCATTTGTCTAATAATTGTTGGTTTTTAATGTTATACCAAACTTAAAATGCAAGTCAATTAGAATAATATACCAATGCGTTCGTTAAAAAGTGCGGCCTCGACTAGCTTCCGTGACCGCTATGCGGCCCGCAAGCCAAAACAATTGCTCATCCCTGATCTAAAACAATAAATATCAATCTTGACAGTTGCCACCTTGCTGCTATTAATAAAGAAACAATTTTAACTTCTATTTTTATCAACGTTTTGCGTAATGGCCACTGTCTAGTATCTGCACCAGAGCTATTCAATTGGCGAACCGCGGTCCGAATCTGGACCTTTCAAGTGTTCAAACTGGACCTCAAGCTCCCGGATGAGTAGCAGTAAGTGCAGCTACGGATTGCGAAAAAGCCCATGCCCGTTTTACCAAACTTTGGTGGCTTATTCTTAATATTGAATTATTTTCAAACAAAATATCAAAAATTTTTCAAGCCTTCGGTGCAACTACCCATTCTTAGCGTTGACTAACGGCATCTTTTGAGGACTAGCAAACAACACGATCAGCATGAAAAACAGGAGAAAACCTATTTCCCAGTGATGAAGGTCTGTTATTCATACCTGCCTCGTCCACCAAATGTACCTTTGCAATTTAACCGATCAAGTGTGGTAAAGCTCAAAACTCACACGATATTCCGCCACATATATTCTGGAGCACTGCGGCTCCAAATGTGTTATATGGCTTCAAAAGTTTTACACAGCCTACATGACCTACCAAACAATCCCCACAACATAGCGACTGGCCATTGTTATCTCGGCACCAAAACCTGGCAATGCAGCTGATGACTGAAAGAACTTCCAGCCCATATCGCTTTTAAGCGTTTCTTACAAGCTTTTCGAGCGGTTACTCTTTAGGCGTCTAGAACCTGTTTTTGACCCACAAAGTTGCCTTTCGGCCTGGTCAATGCATAACCGATCAAGTGTTTAAACTAACCTATAACGTTGAGCACCGCTTTGAAGAAAATAAATCAGGCATTGTGTTGGAAAATCTTACTGCCGCACAAGATTGCCTACTGTATGGTACCCGGGCCAAACACCCCACAACCGCCTTTGATTTGGTGTTACTTCTATGGACCAAGTTTTAAGAACTGGCGAAAAATAAGAAATGTGCTTTTTTTATAAAATTAGCAGAATAGAGCTCAATAAGCTTATATTATTTTTTGATTTTGATGATTACTGTAGACTATGAGAAAATCTAAGTATATTTCTGTGTTTACTGGTAATGATAGTTTCATTTTTGTCATTGCAAATCAAAAATTCTACTGGACCTCTGGAAATACTGAACTTCTCCAACTGGACTTTGGTTAAAATTGGTTGAGTAGCTCTGATCTACACTGTACATTTTTGCACGTTGCTACAGAAACTAGAAGCCTAAAAGCAAGCAGCTTGCTTTTAGCTTACCAGAACCATGCAGATAGATTCTACATGCAAAACTGCTTTACCGAGTCAAAATTACAGTCTCAAGCATTTTTAAGAATATTTAATTTGTTTTAGGTTTTAAGGAACCAAACAAAAATCCAAAATAATGCTTTATTAAACATAATCAAATTAACATAACAATAATTAACATAAACAAATCCACCGAAGCTTTTCGTCCCCTCACGGGGACTTCATCAGGGCTAAATAAAAGAAAAGAGAACAAACTTTTACTCTTAAATTAAATTTAATATGGTATTAAGATACTAGTCATTGATAATTCAGTTAGTAACGACTAGTATATCAATGACTAGTATCTTAATACCATATTAAATTTAATTTAAGAGTAAAAGTTTGTTCTCTTTTCTTTTAGCCCTGATGAAGTCCCCGTGAGGGGACGAAAAGCTTCGGTGGATTTGTTTATGTTAATTATTGTTATGTTAATTTGATTATGTTTAATAAAGCATTATTTTGGATTTTTGTTTGGTTCCTAAAAACCTGGAAGAAAAGTTCCCCCCTATCCGAAATTTATTAATTTGTTTTGTTTTTATAATCTGATTCAAAAAAAGGATATTTTTACTCTGCTAGCAGAAAAACTGAAATTTATTTATGCTGACTAATTCAATACACTTTTGCTGTTGAAAATTCCGTCGCAAGCGCACTGCTAACTGACTACTTCATTGTTGGGCCTTATTACTCATTCTATGTGTTAGAGGTTTTTGGCAATTGGTTTTACAGTATGTTGTATTAGCTTGTCTGTTTCAAACTAGAACATTATTCGCCGTCTTTAAACTTTTGTTTTTACTGCATTCCCAAATGCAATTATCTTGTTCTAGACCAAGGTTTCTCAACTGGGGGTAAATTTTACATACTTGGGCGGTAAATTTGATGAATTTTAAAGATATTGATGTTTTTTGAGAATTTAGACCATTAAAACAATTATATCCAAAAAAAGAATCTCCACTGCCTATTTGGATTGACAACACATTGAATTGCAATGTGAAAAATTTCGTCTCGAAAAGAAAAGATCTTCATCTACATAATGGATCAAAAATGCGGCAAATGGATCCTATATAGATAGCAATTTAAAGAAACCACGATGTCAATCTGACCCACATAAATGATTCCTAGATTGCGCACTTTTAGATATGGTAACCCTATGCCATCTGCTGTGGATGGAAAAAAAGGGGGTAAATTTTGCTTTCGAAAAATGTCAAGAGTAAACAAGAACAAAAAGTTTCAAAACCTATGTCCTACACTGAAAAGTTTAGCGTCACCACTAACAGTCGCTGGAGAGCACCCAACGACACAACTTTGCATAATTTCCGCAATGATTTTCCGGACTATGTCTGTATGGATTATGTTTTTTTTTATGTTAATATAACTGACTGCGTATTACTTTTGAATCTTTTCAATGGGCCAAGTAACAAAAATTTAGCTGCAAATTAGCAGAAAAATTTGTATTTCCAGAAATTCTTTCTTGCCTTCCCTCCAAACGAGAAGCTCTGAGCTTGGGTTAAAATCCAAATTCCAGAAGTAAGGAAAATGCGATCTACCACATTTGCGTGCGAATTTTCACAAAATTTTGCCGAAGTCAAACTTAATATAAATAACAACTAGAGCTCGAATTCGTAGCTGAAGACCGGAAACTTTTGTAAATTGGCAAACTGATCGAGCAACCTACGCAGGTCTGGTTGTGCGGGTTATATATCAATTCGACATCAGGTCCAAGGTGATTCGTCCGCTTATATCCACGCTGAGGGACTTCAACTGCTTTACGCCTCTAGTTGAGAGTCTCATATGGCTATCATATCTACATGTCGTAGACTAACAGTATGAAATTTCAAGGAGTGGGGGGAGTTTCTTGCAACGTTCAGTAAACCAAAAAAATCAAAAGTATAAGTTTGTTGAACATAATTAAAATAAATACAATTAGCGAAAACTCCAAAGTTTTTCATCTCCCCCCCCCCACAGGCTCGTCAAGGCAGAATCACTTAGTACTTTATTACCTGAATAACTTTAATGTATAAGAATAAATTAAAGCACAATAATCTTTAGTTGCTACGCTCTGATGAAGTCTGTGTGAGAAAAAGAAAAAGTTTGGTGCTTTTGTTGACTATATTTACATCCATTATGCTCAATAGACTTTTGTTTTTGATCTTCGCTTGGTTAACTGAAAGTCACAGCATACTATACAATAATAAACATCTACATATTGAATTTTATAATCATAGAAGGCTGTAAATTTGTTTAAGTATTGCACATTAACTTTAAAACATAGGATTAAACTTTTGTTTTTGTATTATTGCAAGTTGAATCAGCTACAATAATATCAAGAAGGCATAATCCAAATCAATCTTTTTCGTTTATAAAGTTAAGTGGTTCCTTAGAATGTTTGGATGGTTCTTCAAAATTCTCCAACGACTCAAGCGAGGCATAATCCGACTCTGTTTCTTCTTCTCTCTGTTGCATCTGCATAGCTTCCTGTTATATAAAGATACAGTTGTTTAGAGACCTGTGCGGCAAAAAACATGAAAGTAGGCTAAACTCAGAGCTGGACAATGGGCAGCGTTAACGCTAGTTGTGCAATTTTGCAATTGCGCATTTCAGTGTAATTCCTTTAATGCTCGGGCAACTTGTGTTGCGCTTAAACGCCTTTAATTTTTGTAGCGTGATTTGCGCTGCGCTTTTATCATTTTTTTGATTACGCAAATTGCGGTTGCGAAACTCAATATTTTTGCCTGCAATTTATTTGCTTTTAACATTTTTTTAGAGCGCTCAATTTCTCTTACTTACTGAAATTTAAATCCATCCCTGTTTAAGTCTCTAAACAGTGCCCTTTTTTTACTAAATCTATACAAGTACAAACTATTTTGGGGTTGTGGTAGAATGATATAAGGTCGCCCCGCTTTTGACGAGTCGTAAACACCAATTGCATTTGCATGAAGATTGGGATAGAAATAATTCCGCACGTGGGGGCTGGGCTCCTACTTCGGAGAAAATTTCCTCATTTGGAAACATATGACCCAAAAATTTATGAAAGAAGAAATTTGGAAAGAAATAAATTAACACAAAAAAGTAGAGAAAAAAGTAAGACTTACAGATTGTTTTGTTAAAAGACAAAATTTCCTGAAAAATTAAAGCTCTTCTTTTTTCCACTATCCTAACAATTTTTTGGAAAAAAAGAGTTTTATGGCCCACTAGTAATTAAAAACTGCTTTGTTCGCGCCTACCTAACAAGGCCTCTACCGCTAATCGCATTGTCCATGTGTATCCTCCATTCACAAGAAAGCGAATTGTATCGCTATATTTTGGACGGGAAGTCCGCACTCTCTTGGGAGTTGCCATTTCCGAGATGTCTGGGCCACATGTCTTTCACATGAAGGTGGAGGTGTCCCGTTAAGTGCCTTGCCCAAGGACACAACAAGCAATCCTTCGGTTTGTTCTTTGCAACATTCCCCTAAATTCCGAGCGCCAAGCAGGGTAGCTGTAAATACCATTTTTAAAAGTCTTTTGGTATAACTCGAAAAGGGGAATAAACGCCAGGTCTACTGATTGCGAAGCAGACGCTCTAACCACTACACCATCGCATTGGTCAGAATAGTTATTTGTAGATAGCTTGGGATGGAGAATATGTTGAAGTAGAGCCAAGCGGAGGCCAACCAAAAAGTGCCTAAACAGCGCTAGTTGGGCACCTCACTGTAACCATTAGTCCTTTGTCTGTCTATTTTCTCGCAGAAACTCTCAACTTGGTAGCTGTATTTTTCAAACAGACAGTGGCTATTTTTACATGAACATAAAAAATCCTGTTCACTATTTTTGCTTAACAATAAAAAAGTAAAAGTAAAAAAGTAAGCTTGCAGTTTGGCATTAATTTTT
>CAWUFD020000012.1:0-65475 GCA_963921285.3 Pseudomonadales bacterium | reverse complement strand
AACCGGAATCAGGTTCGGTCAGGCAGAAAGATCCAATAATCTCGCCTGTTGCCATGCGTGGCAGATACTGCTGCTTTTGCTCCTCGGTGCCGTCGATGACGAGGGACTGTGAGCCAATACCAACGTTGGTACCAAACATCGATCGGAAGGCGGGGGAGGTGTGCCCGAATGCATGGGCGACAGCGACTTCTTCGGTCATATTCAGCCCAAGGCCGCCGTATTCCTCGGGGATCGTGAGGCCAAACAGACCCAATTCACGCATTTCCTGCACGACGTCATCCGGAATGGCGTCATCAGCCGCAATCTGGCTCTCAAGGGGACGCAGTCGATCCCGAACAAATCGGTTCACTGTGTCGAGTAACTGGTTAAGTGTGTCGTTATCTAAAGCCATATTCCTGCCTGCTAAACCTGCATATTTCACCAAACCACTCAATGCTGCTCCGAGACAGAGTGATGTCAGGTAAGTACGCAGATTCTATGAAGGTACGCCTTGTACTTGTGGATCGTTACCACAAATCTGGCTTGCTAATTTTGCGTCTGAGTCGCCATGCTCGCTACGCCCTATTCTCGATAGGGCTCCACTCACGAGCCGCCTCAGAAACAAAATTATCATACCCAGATTGGCGGCTTTGATGAAACATGCAGGTTAACTGTCTTCGGGCTGAAGCAATCCGTATAATCCGGCCGCATTTAAGCATGAACTTTTAATTGAGGTAAGCATGGCTGGTTTTAACTGGGAAGATCCCTTTGGTCTTGATGATCAACTCACCGAGGATGAACGCCTGATTCGGGATGCGGCGCGCGCGTATGCAACAGAGAAACTGCTGACGCGGGTTCGTCAGGCCTATCGTGACGAGACCTTTGATCGCGAAATCATGAACGAAATGGGTGAACTCGGCCTGCTGGGCCCAACCCTCCCTGAGAAGTACGGCTGCTCGAACGTGAACTATACCTCCTACGGCCTGGTTGCCCGTGAGATTGAGCGTGTCGACAGCGGCTACCGTTCGGCCATGAGTGTGCAGTCTTCACTCGTGATGCACCCGATCTACACATACGGTGACGAGGCGCAGCGTGAAAAGTACCTGCCGAAACTTGCGACAGGTGAGTGGGTAGGCTGTTTTGGCCTGACTGAACCGGATCACGGCTCTGATCCCGGCAGCATGATCACGCGAGCCGAGGAAACCGATTCCGGTTATTTGCTGAACGGCGCCAAGATGTGGATTACCAACTCTCCTATCGCGGACCTGGCGGTTGTCTGGGCAAAGCTCGACGGCAAGATCCGCGGCTTCGTGGTTGAACGCGGTACGCCTGGCTTTGAAACACCCAAAATCGAAGGCAAGTTCAGTCTGCGTGCGTCTGTGACCGGCGAGATTGTGCTGAGCGATTGCGAGGTACCGAAAGAGAACCTCCTGCCCAACGTGAAAGGCCTTTCAGGTCCTTTCGGCTGTCTTAACAAGGCGCGATACGGCATCGCCTGGGGCGCCATGGGTGCTGCAGAATTCTGCTGGCAGGCTGCGCTTACCTATACACTGGAGCGTAAGCAGTTCGGCCGACCACTTGCAGCAAATCAGCTGATCCAGAAGAAGCTGGCAGATATGCAGACTGAGATCGCGCTTGGCCTGCAGGGTGCACTACGTATTGGCCGCATGATGGATGAGGACGAGTGTCCGGTTGAGAACATTTCCCTGATGAAGCGCAACAACTGCGGCAAGGCACTCGATATTGCCCGTATGTCACGCGATATGCATGGCGGTAACGGTATCTCGGATGAGTACCACGTCATTCGTCACACCATGAACCTTGAGACCGTCAACACCTACGAAGGTACGCATGATATCCATGCGCTGATCCTCGGCCGTGCCCAGACTGGTCTGCAGGCCTTCACCGGGGCATAAAGCCCATAGTGCCTCAAGAATAGTGCCTCAAGATGCGTGTAGGAAATCTCCTACACGCATTTAAGTGATCTCCTAACCTGCATAGGGAGATCACTTAATCCCCTGGTGGTATCCTCGCGATAACGTCTTCATAACATTCACAACAAAAACGAAAAGGATGTTGTTATGAGCGAGATCAAGATCATCATTGTTGACGATCACCAGCTGGTCCGGCTGGGTACCCGTCGTTTATTGGAAGACACACCTGGCATTACCGTGCTGGCTGACGCCGCAAACGGTGAGACTGCTGTCGACCTGGTCATGCACCTGAAACCCGATGTTGTGCTGATGGACGTGCAAATGCCGGGCATCGGCGGGCTTGAGGCAACGCGACGTTGTATCCGGGCACATCCCGAGGTGAAGGTCATTGCCGTCACCATGCATGAAGATGAACCTTACCCGTCCAAGCTGCTGAACGTGGGTGCAACAGGTTATCTCACCAAAAAGGCAGACCTTGAAGAAATGGTGCTCGCCATCAAAAAGGTTGTGTCAGGTCAGCGGTACATCAGTGCCGAGATTGCCCAGCAACTTGCACTGCGACCCTATGCTGAAGAACACGCCACACCCTTCAATCAGCTCAGTTCGAGGGAAATGCAGATCACGCTGATGGTGATCATGGGGCACAAGGCGCCGGATATATCCCGCAAGCTTTCTCTCAGTCCAAAGACCGTCAACAGCTACCGGTACAGGATCTTCGACAAACTGGATGTCGACAGTGATGTTGCATTGACAAAGCTCGCCATTGCCCACGGCATTATCGAGGCTGACGCAGCTGCCTGATCAATGCCGCAGGTAAGCAGTGCTTAAGCTGGATGCGCATGTAAAATGCGCGCGTGGAAACCGCTCTCAAACAGCAACTGCTCGCCTGTAAAAAATGTCGTCGCCTGCATAACCAGCTGAAGCGACTGCAGGTCAGTCACCCGGATTACTGGAATCAACCGGTACCACCATCCGGGCCCGAGACAGCATCGATCCTGGTGGTTGGCCTGGCACCCGGTATGCATGGTGCCAACAAAACCGGCGTGCCATTCATTGGCGATGCGTCCGGTGACATGCTGCACAAGGTGCTGGACGCTTGCGGCCTGACCAAAAAGGTTCGCATTACCAATGTGGTGAAGTGCCTGCCAGTGAAGAACTTGCCCAACGGTCGTGAGGTGAACAATTGCAGCCGTTATCTCGAAGCAGAACTGCATGTTCACGCAAACCAGGATCACGCAATTGCGCTCGCACTTGGTGGAGTGGCTCATCGGGCGGTGATACGAACGCTGGGGCTTCGGCAGAAGGACTTTGAGTTTGCTCATGGGGCGGTGCATGACCTGCCGGGTTTCACGATGGTCGATTCCTACCATTGCAGTCGGTACAACACGCAAACCGGTCGTCTGACGGAAGCAATGTTCATGGAGGTCATGGAGAAGGCGGTATACTTATCCCATGGCTGAGTTCGACCAAAAGACGTTCCTCAAAAATCTCACATCGCGTCCGGGTGTCTATCGGATGTTTGATGAGGCGGGCGACATTCTTTACGTCGGTAAGGCCAAGAATCTCAAGAACCGGGTGTCGAGTTACTTCAGGACGACCGCGCTCGACAGCAAGACCATGGCGCTGGTCTCGCACATCGCCAATGTCGAAACGACGGTAACGGCAAGCGAAACCGAAGCATTGCTCCTGGAACAGTCACTTATCAAGGAATACAAGCCGCCGTACAACATTGTTTTCCGCGACGATAAGTCTTACCCCTATATTTACCTTTCCAGCAAAGACAAATTTCCGCGCCTGGCATTTCATCGCGGGG
This sequence comes from Pseudomonadales bacterium, assembly GCA_963921285.3. GTDB lineage: Bacteria > Pseudomonadota > Gammaproteobacteria > Pseudomonadales > Azotimanducaceae > UBA9659. Next base: position 61,749 of record CAWUFD020000012.1, on the reverse strand, counting down.
CGCAAAAGAAAGCGGGGCGATACTTTGGACCGTTCCCGTCGGCTTACAGTGTCCGGGACTCGCTCAATATCCTGCAGAAGGTGTTCCAGGTCCGGCAGTGCGAGGACACCTTTTTCAAAAACCGTACGCGACCATGCCTGCAATACCAGATCAAGCGATGCTCGGGGCCCTGTTGCGACCTTGTATCACCGGAAGACTACGCCGACGATGTTGAACACGCCGTGATGTTCCTCGAGGGGAAGAGCAACGCGGTGATGACGGACTACGCCAATAAGATGGAGGAGGCGTCGAAGAACCTCGAATTTGAACGTGCCGCGCACTATCGCGACCAGGTTCAGCATCTGCGCAGGATCCAGGAACAGCAATACGTGGTGGGTAACCAGGGCGATATTGATGTGCATGCGGTTTCGATCAGTCCCGGTGGCGTCTGTGTCCTGGTGATGTTTATCCGTGGTGGTCGGATGCTCGGTAACAAGACTTTCTTCCCCAAGACGCGGCTTGATGAGAACGAAACCGAAGTGCTCACGGCATTCCTGCCGCAGTTTTACCTTGGCGGTGGCCATGGCCGGGAGATACCACCCGAGATTGTTGTCAGTCATCGTATGGACGACAAACCCCTACTCGAAGAAGCCCTGGCTGCAGAAGCATCAAGGCGCGTGCTGATCTCCGATAGCGTGCGCAGTCATCGCAAACGCTGGGTTGATCTCGCCATGACCAATGCGGAGCAGAGCCTGGGCAGTCACCTTGCCAACCGGAACAACCTGCAGCAACGGTTCAATTCCCTGCAGGAAGCGCTGTCGCTACCGGAAGCACCAAACAGGCTGGAGTGTTTTGATATCTCGCACAGCTCTGGTGAGGCCACCGTTGCCTCCTGCGTGGTGTTTGACCAGAGCGGCCCGCTCAAATCTGACTATCGTTGTTTTAACATCGAAGGGATTACACCCGGTGATGACTATGCGGCCATGTCACAGGCATTGAATCGTCGCTACACGCGCATCAAAAAGGGAGAGGGGCAGTTACCGGATATCCTCTTTATTGATGGCGGCAAGGGTCAGCTTTCCGAGGCCGAGAAAATCATGGAAGAACTCCAGGTTGAGGGTGTATTGCTGGTGGGCGTTGCTAAAGGGCCCACCAGGAAGGCAGGCCTGGAGTCACTGATTGTGTCCGGTGGTCCCGAACTGCATCTACCTCCGGATAGCCCGGCACTTCACCTGATCCAGCATATTCGGGATGAGAGTCACCGGTTTGCAGTCACCGCTCACCGCAACCGTCGTGGCAAAAAGCGGACCGAATCTATTCTTGAGGGCATCGATGGTGTGGGCCCGAAACGGCGCCGATCACTGCTGCGACATTTTGGCAGTGCTGCGCAGGTCAAGAGTGCCAGCGCCGAGGAACTCGCCAAGGTGGAAGGTATCAGCGGGGTGCTGGCGGAACACATTTATGCCACACTCCACAACCAGTAGCCCCTGCCTGTGAGATTACCCATCAGCATCCCCAATCTGTTGACCGGCGTCCGGATCGTTCTCATCCCGGTGCTTGTCATCGTCTTCTATCTGGCACCAGTGGAATGGCGCTATCTTGCGTCCGCAACCGTGTTCACGATAGCGGCGCTGACAGACTGGCTGGACGGTTACCTTGCGCGTAAATGGGGCCAGGTGACGCCATTTGGTGCCTTCATCGACCCGGTGGCTGACAAACTGATTGTTGCTGTGGCATTGGTACTGCTGGTTGAGGTCTACGCCAGCGCGATTCTTGCGGTGCCAGCCCTTGTGATCGTCGGTCGGGAGATTGTGGTATCTGCATTGCGCGAATGGATGGCGCAATATAGTGAGATGCGCAGTGTCGCAGTGTCAGTGCTCGGCAAAATCAAAACCATCTTCCAGATGGTCGCCATCATCCTCCTGCTCGGTGTAGGCCCGGGCGCATCTATCCCGCAGATGGTCGGTTACACACTGCTCTACACGGCAGCGGCTCTCACGCTCTGGTCAATGTATGAATACCTCAAGCTGGCCTGGCCAGATCTGTCTTCGGGCATGCAGCCGCGCGAGGAAGATGACAAGAAAGACGACAGGATAGACTGACTGAAAGGTCTGCTGGCAAACCTGCCAGCACAATTCTCCCTACACAATCTTCCCAACACAATCCTCCCAACAGGGCTACGCGGGCGCGTTGAGTGGCAGTCCGAGCAGGGCGCGACCATAAAGTTCGGTGCCTGTATCCAGGTCAAACACCGTATGCCCGATCACCGTATTGATATCCCGTTGGATGCGTTGCAGGGGATTATCAAGAAAGTGTGCGCTGGCGCCGCAGGCGTCAACAACATCCGTGACGATATCGCGCGCCCTGTGTACCAGCAGTGCAATATTCAACCTCAGTCGCGCACGTTCTTCATCAGGACAGGGTTCCTCGTTGGAACCCCAGGCATGGACTTCTGCTGCAAGGCTGAGTAGCTGACTTCTTACCTGGTCAGCTTCAACGGCGGCGCGGCCCAGTCTAGCCTGGGCGAGCGGTTTGTCACTTTGTTTTTCCATCGTGCCGTAAACCTGCCGACCACCCAGTCGCTGCTTGAACAGATCAACCGCTTCAAGCATTGCGCCGACCGCAGGTGCTGCGGCGGTGAGTCCAAGGAACGGCAGCATGGGCATCCTGTAGATCGGGTTGTCGTGTAACTTAGTGCCCGGGCTTCTGCCGTCTCGCAACGTCGATATATCAACAACGCGATGTCCTGGGACAAACGCGCCGTCTACCGCAATGTCATTACTGCCGGTGCCCGCCATACCGTCGACATGCCAGGTGTCGACAACCTGCACATCTTCAATCGGCAACAAAAACATACCGAGGGCGGGTGGTCCGCCATCGTTTGGCATGATGCCGCCAACCATTACCCAGTTAGCATGCATGATCCCGGTTCCCCATTGCCATTGCCCGGAGAGGCGATAGCCAACATCCACGGCTTCAGCCATACCTTTGGGAGCCAATGCACCTGGTGCAATGATATAAGGATGCTTGCCAAACAGGTCTTCCTGCGCGGGTTCGTCATAGAGCGCCAGCAGCCAGTTATGTTCCATGCAGAAGGTGGTGACCCAGCCGGCTGATAGGCAGCCGCGCCCAAGCGCCATGCCGATCTCCATGAAACCCGACGGTGTGAATTCATATCCGCCATACTTTTTTGGCACGAAGTATCGGTAGGCGCCTGTTGCCTCAATCGACTGCATGACAGCATCGTCAGGTTTTCGATCACGCTCTGCTTTGGCGGCGTTCTCACGCAGCAGGGGTGTCAGTGCTGCAAGGTCTGCAACCAGTTGCGCTTCGGTAATACTCAATGTAACCCCGTGTTTGCTCTTGTCGGCAGTTGGCTTAGAGTATCACGCAAGGGAGGAAACATGATGTTACGTATTCTTGTCTGTTGGCTGCTGGCAGCCTCAGCCTTCGCCGATAGCTGCAAAGAAGGAGAGGGCAAACAGGTTTACTGGGGGGACCTGCATGCTCACAGTAGCTTTTCCCTGGATGCCTGGGGTTTCGGCACAAAACTGACGCCTCCAGAGATGTACCGTTTTGCCAGGGGTGAAACTGTCACCCTGGCGACAGGGCAGCAGGCAAAAATCAGCAGGCCGCTGGACTTCCTTGCCATTACCGACCACGCGGAGTGGTTCGACCTGATGTATCTCTGCACGGACCCGGTTGGCCTCGATGACGCTTATTGCGCGCTTATGAACAATAAAAACACCCCCGAATCCGGCAGCGAGGTCTTTCGTGGATATGTCGTGCCTACGATTACGCTCGCGCAGCCTGTGCCGACACCAATATGTGAAGATGATCCCGATCGCTGTGATGCCGCATGGCGAAGTCAGTGGCAACGAGTGCAGGACCATGCCAACGAAGCCAACCAACCTTGTGAATTTACAACCTTCATAGCTTACGAGTGGTCGGCAACGCCGGATTTCAGTCACACCCACCGAAACGTCATATTCAGTTCAGACAAGGTCACCCCTGAGGCCTATGACTACATGAGGTACCCGCAACCGTTTGACCTGTGGCGCCAGCTCGACGCCAACTGCTTGAAGGAAGAGGGTTGTGACGTGCTGGCCATACCGCACAACACCAACATGAGTGATGGCAACTCGTTTGATGTCGAAACTGAGTCGCCGGATGAGCATGTTTTGCGAGCACGCTATGAACGCCTCATTGAAATTCATCAGGAGAAAGGTAACAGCGAGTGCCTGCCAGCCTTTGGACAGGCAGATGAAGACGACTGCAACTTTGAAATCATGCTGATGGATCATTCACAACCCAGGACCGCTGCTGATTACTCAGCGGAGGGTTGGCAGAAGATGCGCAGTGGTTACGTCAGGCATCTCCTGGCACGGGGTCTTGCAGCGTACGCCGGTGAAGCCACGATCAACCCTTTGCAGATGGGCATCATCGGCTCGACCGATAGTCACGGCGGTACGCCAGGTCTGGTTGAAGAATCTGAATGGCCTGGCAGCGTATTTGGCATCGGCAGCCTCGAGAGGTCCATGTCCAGGTTGAGCTGGAACCCAGGTGGCGTGACTGGCGTCTGGGCGTCGGAAAACACGCGTGAGAACATTTTTGATGCCCTGCATCGCCGTGAGGTCTATGGCACCAGCGGTCCAAGGATCAAACTGAGGTTTGACGCCAGCCACAGCACGCTCAGTTGTGACAACAACGATCAGGTCGACTCGCAACCAATGGGGAGTGAGTTTACCGCCCCAACCACTTCATTATCATTCCGAACCCTGGCGGAAGCTGACCGAGCGCCGCTCGTTCGCATAGATTTGATCACTACACACGTGGTTGAAGGCGAGGTTCTCGAGACTGTGACGCCGCTATGGGAAGACAATAACGGCAGCATGAGTGTCTGTGTTGCGGCAGTCAGCAATCCGCTTGAAAACGTAGAGGCGGCATACTGGTATGTCAGGGCGATCGAGGCACCAACAGAGAGATGGTCGTCCGTGATGTGTCGTGCTGAAGGGCGCTGTGATGAATTTCCTGGTGCACTCCGATCGGTCCAGGAGCGCGCCTGGTCTTCCCCGATCTGGTATCTGCCGTAGCCAGTTAACTTAACCTGGCACCTTTACTTGGCTCCTCAGGTTTCAGTATAAAAGGAGCAGATGGCGATATAGAAAGTACAAAAAAATATTGGAGTGATGTGATGCCTACAGTAGCAACCACGATGTCAAAACGACTCGAAACCCCCGGTGCCGATGGCTGGAACCGCAGTGCCAACCCCGGCGATGCCAACAAGTACTTCATGGTCTCTGCCGATTGCCATGCCAACGAGCCCAAGGACTGGGTGAAGTCGCGTATTGCCCCAGAGTATAAGGCACGGTTACCCAGGCTCGAGATTAAAGACGGGCAGGCCTACATCATCACCGAAGGTAATCGACCCTGGAAGATCAAGACAGATACCACCGACTGGGGGCCTGAGGATATTGAGCGAAATAAGACAGGCCGTAACGTGCAGGAACGCCTGGCCGACCAGGACAGGGACGGCATCGACGTCGAGGTGGTGTTTGGCAACAAGGGTATCCATGCCTTTGGTACAAACGATCCAGGCTTCTCCATGGCGATGTGCCAGGCATGGAACGATTGGGCGCACGAGGAATTCGGTGAGCACCAGGATCGCATTCTACCTATGGCGCAGGTGCCAACACTTGATGTTGAGGCTGCGGTGAAGGAAGTCGAACGGATTGCGAAACTGGGTTTCAAAGGCATCACCATTCCGGTCAAGCCTGAATATGGTCCGACGGGGATGGACCAGCGCAATTACAACCAGCCTGAATTTGAGCCACTCTGGTCAGCCATCGAGGATGTTGATCTGCCGCTCACCATTCATGTCTCCACGGGCCGCGACCCAAGGGCGTCGTCAGGCCCTGGTGGGGCGGTGATCAACTATGCGGTGCATTGTTGTGCTGCGAGCCAGGAACCGGTTGCCAACCTTTGTGCGTCAGGCGTGCTTGAGCGTCATCCGAAACTCCGGTTTGCCACAATAGAAGCAGGCATTGGCTGGGTCTCCTGGCTGCTCGAGGCGATGGATGAAGCCTTCTATAAGCATCGCATGTGGGTGTCCCCCGACCTGAAAGAACCACCCAGCTACTATTATCAACGTCAGGCGTACGCCTCCTTTGGCGAAGACAGGTCCGGGCTGGCGCTTGGCGTTGCTCACGATCTGATTGATAACTTCATGTGGGCAAATGATTACCCACATCATGAAGGCACCTGGCCCCACTCAGCAGCGGCCATTGAACGAACCATGGGCGATCTCAGCGAGGAGAACCGCGCCAAGGTGCTGGGTTTGAACGCTGCAAAGTTCTGGAACATAGACGTTCCGGCGAAATACAAAACTGCCGGAGAAGATTAATGAGCTTGCGTGGAGCCGCAGCCGTTGTTGGCATTGGCGAACTGCCACCAAGTCGATACACCGGTGATGCAACCATCCTCGACCTGCTCAGTACCGTTACCGCGGAAGCGATAAACGACGCTGGGATAGAACGTAGCAGTATCGATGGCCTTGTAGTTCACCCGATAGGCGGATTACCTGGATTTGTGCCTGCAACTGTGGGTGAACACCTCGGGATAACCGCCAGCTTTGCTGAAGTCGTGGATCTGGGCGGTGCCACCGGAGCCGGTATGATCTGGCGAGCCGCTGCGGCAATACAGGCCGGTATGTGCACAACCTGTCTTTGCCTTACTGGCACGCGCCGGCGCCAGCGCCAACCACGGCCCGCAAGCGACAAACCAGCCAAGCCGAGAACGCCGCAGTCAGTATTTCCTTCAAGAGACCGTTCTCCCCAGGCGGAATTCGATTCCCCTTACGGTATGGTCGGCGCAAATGTAGGTTACGCGATGATCGCGAATCGCTACATGCATGAGTACGGACTAAAAGATACGCAGCGTGCCAAGGTGGCCGTTGACCAGCGCAGGAATGCCAATGCAAACCCCGCTGCCATTTTTCATGATCAGCCACTGACGATTGATGACGTGCTGTCTTCAGAGGTGATCTGTGATCCGTTACATATGCTGGAGATTGTTATGCCGGCCGCAGGCGCCGCAGCATTGATCGTCACTTCAGCAGACAGAGTGGCAGATGCCCGGCAGAAGCCGGCCTGGATACTCGGTGCGGGTGAATCAGTGACCCATTCCTCCTTCGCACAAGCGCCTTCACTGGACACGACGGGTGTTGGTATCGCGGCAAGATCTGCGTTCAATCAGGCCGGTGTTAAGCCTTCTGATGTGGGCCTTGCTTCCCTGTATGACTGCTACACAATCATGGTATTGCTGACGCTGGAGGAGGTTGGTTTTTGCGGTCGCGGCGAAGCAGGTGACTTCGTTGAATCCCATGACATGACCTATGCGGGTGATTTCCCCTTGAACACACACGGCGGCCAGCTCTCTTTTGGGCAGCCAGGCATGGCTGGCGGCATGAGCCATGTCACAGAAGCGGTACGCCAGATACAGGGTAGAGGTGGCGACCGCCAGGTACCTGGCCTTGAACTCGCCTATGCGCACGGTAACGGCGGGATAATCGCGGAACAGGCGGGGCTCGTCTTTGGAGTTGACCGATGAGTACCAGACTGGTTCCACCAACCACAGCCTTGTCAGAGCCATACTGGGAGGCCGCAAAGAACGGACAGCTACTCTTTCAAGAGTGCGCCGCATGTGGCAATACCTCGTTCCCACCGCGTTCGATATGTGCTGCCTGTAACGCCGATGCACTGGAATGGAAAGAGAGTACAGGTAAGGGCACCGTGTATACCTACACAATCGCCCGAAGAGCGCCACATCCTGTTTTTGCTCAACAATGTCCCATGGTCATAGCAGTGATCGACCTTGAGGAAGGATTCAGGATGATGTCTAACGTCGTTAACTGCGATCCGGCAGCGGTTAGCGTTGGCATGCCTGTGCAAGTGTCGTTTGAAACTATTGATGATAGCGATATGGTATTACCGGTGTTCAGCGCTCAGTAAACAACCAGGAGTAACAAGGTGTCGAATCAGGAATCTGCAGAACAAGCACTCATCGCAGCGCAGGCATGGCGTAGTGAAACACCAGGTCACGATGGCTGGCCTCGTACGGTCCGGCCTGAAGATACCAACAAGTTCTATGTGATCTCTGCAGACTGCCATGCAATTGAGCCGAAGGACTGGATGAGCGGCTATATCTCGGACGATATCCGTGAACAACTCCGCACAAGACGCGCCAGGCGCGACAAGGAGATGGACCAGGAGCGAGCGGAGGGTGTGCGTGAACCCAAGGAGGCGCCGGTACCAGTTCAGACCGAAGCCGAGAAAAAGAAAGAAAGCTCGGTCCCATCACACTTGCTGGATCGCTCAAAGATGGCCGGTGAAGATCTTGAGCGGCTGCTCTCAGGCCGCTACCCCGATAAGCGCGTCGAAGACAATGCACGCGACGGGGTGGATGCTGAAATTATCTTTCCTGGCGCGGCGTTTCTGGCTGCCCAGATTGCCAACGATGATCCGGCGCTTGCAATGCGCTTCTGCGAGGGATGGAACAACTGGGCGAGAGACTGGTATGGCGACCACTGGGATTGTCAGTTCCCGATGGCGTTTATTACAACCACCGACGTTGATGCAGCCGTGGCTGAAATCGAACGGGTAGCAAAACTTGGTTTCCGCGGCGTATGCCTGCCAAATAAGCCTGAGTACGGCCCCCAGGCACCACGGGAGCGCAACTACAACATGCCTGAATTCGACCCGATCTGGGCCGCGCTGCAAGATACCAACATGCCAGCGACGTTTCACGTCAGCACCGGGCGTAATCCGACAACCGCGAGGGGCCCAGGCGGCGCGGTTGCCAATTACGTAGCCCACTGCTGCGTTACTAACGTTGAACCGCTTGTGCTCATGTGTGCATCAGGCATCTGTGAGCGCTTTCCCCAGCTTCGTTTTGCCGTGGTGGAATCCGGCATAGGATGGGTTTCCTGGTCGCTTGAAGCGATGGATGAGGCGTATCGCAAACACCACATGTGGGCAAAGCCCAAGCTGCCAGAGCTGCCAAGTTATTACTTCCACAGGCAGGGTTACGCGACGTTTGGTGAAGATCGATCCGGGCTTGCCGTCGCCGCAGAATTCGATCTCATCGACAACTTCTGCTGGGCGAGTGACTACCCGCACCCCGAGGGTTCGTGGCCACATTCACCGGAAGCAATAGAACGCCAGATGCAGAGACTCAGCGATGAGGAACGTGCGAAGGTGCTTGGTGGAAACGCGGCAAGGCTGCTCGGTATCGAGGCACCCAGGTAGCGTTAGGAATCGGGTAAAAACGGAAGAGAAGCTACAAAAAGAGAGTGGAGCGCGGCACCGGATTCGAACCGGCATGATACAGATTTGCAATCTGCTGCCTCACCATTCAGCCAACCGCGCTTATCTCAATTCCCGATCACGTTATCTCGACTAAAGTTGCCAAGGGCAACGAAACACAGAGATCCCATCCCGGAAAGGCGGCAAGTCTATACGAAATCCAAACAAGATTCGATATCAGAGTCCAAGCAAGCTGTTGACGATTTTCCTGACGACTTCCGCCGTTTCTTCTGCGGACAGGCGCTGGTCATTACGTAGCTGGTTAAACATATCGAAGGAGAGGGCGGCTTCGAGGGCCTCGATAAGGATGTGGTCGTTGATCAGGAAATCCGGCAGCACTTCGATGAGCTTCTGGCGTTCCTCCCTGACGATTTCCATGTGCTTGCTGAGCAGTACCGTTGACTGGAATTTGAGCGCATCCGCCGCTACTCGATACGGCATGATAACTTCATAAACCCCTAGCCGGCGATCTACCAGGTGCCTCAGGTTGTTCTTCCAGTCAGCATCACTCGGCGGTGAATCGATAATGGAAGCAACCCGCTCATTGATCGCTACCGACATTTCCGCGTAGAGCGATTCCATGTCCTTGAAGCGTCGGAACACGGTGCGCAGGCCTACATTGGCGCGGTTGGCGACCTCTTCTGCGGTGGGCGCAATGCGACCCTCACGAACAAGATCGAGCATCGCGGAAACAATTTTGCGCTTGCTGTCTTCGCTGCGAAGCTTGCGACCGTCGGTGGTGGGCTCTGTTACTTCGTTCATGAATCCCGGATAATGGCAGGCCTTGTGTCACATTGATTATCGCGCCGGGCTGTCCAAAAGTCCAAGCGTCCCAAACCATGCCATCACCTGAACAGTCCCCGTTTGAAGAACTGGTAGAACTGCTTGATCTCGAAGTTATCGAGCACAACCTGTATCGAGGTCACCATCCGGCAGCGAGAAAGAAGCGCCTGTTTGGTGGCCAGATTATTGCCCAATCTTTAGTTGCTGCTGCACGCACGGTGGTTGATGACCATCTGCCGCATTCCCTGCATGCCTACTTCCTCCGACCTGGTGACTGGCGAGTACCGGCAGTGTTTGAAGTTGACCGGATTCGTGATGGTAAGTCCTTTTCAACGCGCAGGGTAAAGGTCATCCAGGATGGCCAGGCAATCTTCAACATGGATGCGTCTTTTCATCGTGTTGAACCCGGCCTTGAACACCAGTTGGAGGTCCCGGAAGGGTTCAGCCCGCCTACGGATGACAAGATCATCGACTCGCTCAAGGAGAAACCCTTCATTTCCTGGCGTGAAGATCACCGGGCGAAGATGGAGGAGGTGCCACAGGTTCCTGAGCAACACGTCTGGATCAAAGCCAACGGCGAGGCACCGTCAGATCCGCTACTCAACATGGCACTGCTGGCATATCAGTCTGATGAGGCACTGCTCAGTACGGCACGATTACCGCATCGCGGCAAATACAGCCGAGAAAACATGCAGGCAGCGTCACTGGACCACAGTCTCTGGTTCCATCATCCTGTCGACGTAAACGAGTGGCTGCTGTACGCAGTGGATAGTCCCTCCAGTTCACACTCAAGGGGCTACAATCGGGGTGAGATCTACACGGCAGATGGAAAACTGATCGCGAGCTGCATGCAGGAAGGCTTAATGCGCCTGCGGCCAGAAAGCCGGTAGAACAAGCCCTTAAAACAAGCCCAAAAAACAAGCAACAAGCGAGGCAAGCATGACAAAAGACTGGTTCGATAAGTACGCTCACCTGAATTTTGACCTGGGTGATGACGGCATCCTCTTGATGACCATCAATCGCCCAGAGCAGATGAATGCAACCGATGCGCCGTTACACAATGCCTTGTCACGGGTATGGCTCGATATCGATGAAGACCCGGATATCAAAGTTGTAGTCGTCACCGGTGCCGGCAGGGCATTTTCAGCCGGCGGTGACCTCGAATGGATCGCCAAGATGGTGAACAACTATGACGAAATGAAAGTTGCTTTCCGCGAAGCAGGCGACATCGTCTACCGCATGAGCCAATGTTCCAAGATCATCATTTCTGCAATCAACGGTACGGCAGTCGGTGCAGGTCTTGCTGTTGCACTGATGGCGGACATCAGCATCATGGCTGAAGAAGCAAAAATCACAGACGGTCATGTGCGGCTGGGTGTGGCAGCTGGGGACCATGCCAATATCATCTGGCCACTGCTCTGTGGCCTCGCGAAGGCCAAGTACTATCTGCTGACCGCTGATTTTGTGGACGGTAAAACTGCTGACCAGATCGGTCTGGTCAGTAAGTCTGTACCAGGCGATCAGCTCATGGATGAAGCCATGAAAGTAGCTAACAAGATCGCATCCGGCCCACGTGATGCGATGAGCTGGACCAAGCGTGCGCTGAATCTCTGGGTTACCCAGGCAGCACCTGCCTTCGATGCGAGTCTCGCATTTGAAATGCTTAACTTCATGGGGCATGACGCGCCGGAAGGAGTGAACGCACTGCGTGAAAAGCGCGCGCCAAATTTCGACTGATCAGCTAGCAAAAAGCGCACTTCGTCAGCCGACAGGTGGCAATATCAAAACAGCATTGTTACTCTGCAGGTCGCGTTGAAAAAGGAGTGACACGCAAATGTGGCAATGCCAAGTCTGTGAAGAATTCAGGGATGATGAAAACTTCTTCGCATACCGCTACGAATGCACCGATTGTCGGGAAGCCAGGAAAAAGCTGAAGCGCGACGGTGTGACGTTTAAGGCGATAAAAGAATTTCTAAAGGCAACCGGGCATGTTGAAGCAGCAGGCCTGATTCCCGTCGGAACTGATACAACTACTCGAAGCGTAGTCCGGGACAAAGCCGCCAACGGCTAACTGGACCGACTAGTCCAATAATCCAATTTTTGGTCGCCTGAGAGATCAGGGGGATGGCGTGTGTCTGTTCATAATACGAGCGCACTTGAGTGCGTTATGAGGTGTCGATCGAAGATTGCCTGACTGGACGTTGGCTTCCATAAACCAGTTTTTCTGATTCGGTGAGCGAAAGTCTCCTTGGAAACAAAGGAGGCTACGCGATGATGTCGTTGATTGATCTTACTGATGCACCCATTAAGGAGAGGGTGATTCATACATTGCTGGTTAGAGGTTGGGATGCTGAGAGGTTGTCTCAATACCACTTTGAGCACGATGAAGGATTCTGGCTGGACGTGATTAGCGGGATGGCGAAAAGCAAAGTCGATATCGATGTGATTCGAGGGGTAGAACGCTGATATTGGCTACACTCGCAGAACGACGAATGAAACCTCTCCGAGAGGAACATGCCGGGCAACAAAGGCAATGCCCTTGCGCCCGGCCACAACTACTCCTTTGCAGGCGACGCTTTTTTGCTGTCTCCCAACATCTTGCGCTTGAGAAAACCGTCGATTCCATCCTGCCTGAATGAGAACAGTCGATTTGCAACGATCGTCATCATCGCTGATTTAAACTCCAGCACCCGGTGCTGCATCTCGCTTCGCTGCGTCACGCTGACGCCTCCTGTAATGCAGCGGGCGCTTCCGCCGCCACAACGCGGCCAGGGAAGCCCTTGAAATGAGGGATACCCTGTTCGTAGTCGATCAGGCCTTCATCGTCAGAACACAAAACAGCGTCACTCGACATGAATGCACCGGCCAGTTCTTCCTGCCCCCGCAGCTCTGGATACCACCAGCCATGTGGGACCCTGACGTGTCCGGTTTTCATCGATTCCTGAACCGACAGGACCATGGTCACTTCACCGTGCTCGGTTTCAAGCTTCACCCACTGCCCGTCGATGAGGCCTTCTTTCTCAGCGTCCTCAGGATGCAGGTAGATGCTTGGTAGCTTGCAACGATCTCTCAGTTCCTTGATGTTGCGCTGGCCAGTCTGGAAAAACGGATCTTCGCGGACACCGGTAAATACAAGGTAGGGGTACTCTTCGCTGGTTGCCGGTCCTTCCCGGTGATAGGGCAGGGGATCAAAGCCGAGTTCATCAAGGACAGACGAGTACAATTCAACTTTACCCGATGGTGTTGCGAATCCGGTCTTTCGGTACTTGCGGAACTTCGGTGTGGGCGCCTCCATGAATCCCTGCGCCTCAAATTCAGCAAAGGTTCTACCGGAACGCGACAGGCGATAGTCCAGCAACTCATCAACGTTCTCCCAGGGGAAGTAGTTACCGAAGCCGAACCGATGGGCAAGACCACGCCAGAAGTCATATGAGTTACTGCATTCGCCGGGCGCATCAACCACCTTCTGGGACAGTGTCAATCTGTTGGACCAGCTCCACGAATCTGAAATGTGGTTGCGCTCAGTAAACACATCGCCTGGCAGCACGTAGTCAGACAGCATGGCCGTCGGCGTCATGAAGATCTCGTGCGTGACAATCAGATCCTGGTTCATCATGCCTTCACGGATCTGGTGTTGGTTCGGATAGCTCATCAGCGCGTTGTTACCCAGAACAAAGAAAGCCTTGATCGGGTAAGGATCGCCCTTGGCCATCGCCCTGAATATCTTGGATGGATTTGCCATGTGACAACCCATGACCTGATCAGCGTAGGGGAAGCCCCAGACCGTTTCGCAGGATTCTTTCAGCATTTCTGCAGCGCGGTAGGTATAAGCCGGGTGGTCTTCGTAGCCAAGCTGCTTGGCTTTCTGTTGCAAGCTCAGTTCCTCGTGCAAGGCAAGTTCTGATTCGGGGATAAACTCCTGGTTGAATCCGCCAAGCGTTTCGCCTCCGACAACATCAAGGTTACCCGTTACCGCTCGCAGAATTGAATGCAGGCGGATCGCAGATGTTGATGAGATCTGCATGTCAGTGATCGGTGTCCACGGAATGATCGAGCCATCCGCCGTCGCATAGAGTCGTGCAGCGGCTGCGATGCTTTCCCTGTCTACACCGGTGATTTCTTCAACACGCTCCAAAGGATACTCATCAACGCGTGCCTTGAGTTCTTCAAAACCGGTGCACCACTCTTCAACAAACTTCTTATCGTAAAGCTCTTCGTCAAAGATCACCTTGAGCCAGCCGAGACACATCGCGGCGTCGGTGCCCGCGCGAAGCCGCAGGTGCATATCAGCAACCTCAGCCTGCTCTGATACACGGGGGTCTAAGACAATAACCTTGGCACGGCGATCGCGTGCCGCGTTGATCATGTTGTAAATAGGCGTCCAGGAGTGCTTGCGTGGGTTGTGGCCGAACAGGACGATGCAGTTGGCGTTGCCGAAATCACCCATGGGGAACCAGCCGTAGGTCAGCTTATTCACCGCGGCCGTGTTGCCAGCACAGAGTGACACACCGCTGGTCCAGTTGGGTGCGCCCAACAGATTCATGAAGCGACGATCTGATGCGTACGTCGTCTGCGTGTTCCAACCTGATGTTGAGACCGCAAGCGCTTCAGGGCCGTGCTCGTCGACAATCTTCTTCAGCTTTTCGGCGATTTCATCCATCGCCTGTTCAAACGAGATTTCTTCCCACTTGTCTTCGCCGCGCTCACCAACCCGCTTAAGGGGTTTCGTCAGTCGGTCCTGGTGGTTATGAATCCTTGGAGCAGCCACACCCTTAAAGCAGATGTTCTTTGCCAACATTGGATTGTCATGTGCAATCACACGGGTCACTTTGCCGTCTTCAGCTTCGGTTCTTACCTGGCAGCCGATATCGCAGATTGAGCAAATGGAGTACTTGGTTGTTTTTGTCATGATGCTGCTCCAGTTAGATTTTCTAAAAGTTGTGTTAGTTGATGTCGTCCATCTCGGCCGATCGTATTTGTCAGGTCCTGCTGAACTTCGACCCACAGCGGCGCGGCTTTGCCAAACGCTGCCTTGCCTGCTTTCGTGATGGTGATGTTTTTGGTTCGGGCGTCTTCGCCCGGTTGAATACTGACCAGTCCCTGTTTTTCCAGTACACGCAAGTTTCGTCCGAGTGTGCTTCGGTCAAGGCCGGTGGCGTCCGATAGCGCTTTCTGGGTCGGGTTACCCAGTCTCTGTATGTTGTAAAGCTGTGAGAACTGGGAAACTGAGATACCTGACGGCGACAGCGCACGGTCATACATATCGGTAAGGCGCCTCGCGGCGGTCCTGACGTCAATGCAGATGCAAGTGTCGAGGGCTTGTTCTGACATTCGTGTGTATATACCCCTAAATGGTTTTTGCATCATAGTGGGAAGCGTGGGAGAGGGCAAGGTGGTATTTGTTTTGGAGGTCAGGGCGTAATCTTGGTGACTCGCCTGTTATCTCTCATCGAGGTATTTGTCTCGCTGCATGACCAGGATATCCGTAAACAACCTCACCAATGGCGTATCCAAAGCCTCTGACTTCATCAAACAGGCGCTCTGCCATTCAAGCGATGGTGTATCAGGAATCTCAATCATTGCGCCAGATCGTAGTTCCTCTCGAAAGATCTCTCTTGGGCCGCCACAAATGTAGTCCGTCTCGAGCACAAGCCTTTTAAGCAACGCATAGTTATCTGCAGATACACGAGGCCGCTCTTTCATGAATCGCGGTTCTTTGGACATTACGCCCTGTCTGGGAGGGGCGGCATACGGATAGTTCAGAAACTCTTCGTTTGCCTGTCCTTCAAAAATCGGATGACCCGGCCTGGCCACATTGATGGTTTCCTCGCGGATAAGTTCTATCGCAAGGATGCCTTCATCTTCGTACGTCGGATCTGCCGCGTTGTACGGCCCTGCAATCACGTCAAGTGAGCCTTCTCTCAACTGATTCAAAAGGACATCAGCACGATCGGTAAACACGTAGACGCGAACGCTTCCTGTTTGCTTGGCAAACTCAATCAATACCGGCGGAAACAGAACCTGCTCGATGATGGGGCCGACGCCAACCCTGAGGTCACCTTTGTCGTGCTCAAGAATTCTTTCAACCTGGCGTTCCACGCTCGCAACGCTGGCTTTTATGTGGGTAGAGCTTTCAATCAGGTAGTTCGCTATCAGCGTGGGGGTAAGCCCCGTTGGGCCACGCTGGAAGAGCTTGGCCTTGAGTTGGTGTTCCAGCCGAGCCAGGCGTTTGCTCAGTGTCGGTTGGGAAACATTTAGCGTTTCCGCTGCCTTGGTCAGGCTTCCAGTAGTACAGATCGTCTCGACCATGTGCAGATCAGATACATCGAGCAAAGCGTTCTCCATAAGTATCGGCGCTTTTTGATTATTCTTTTTCTTTGGTAGAGATGCAAAAACTATTCATTATTTTTTAGCTACCGAATAGATAGGATGCAAACATTGAAATTGGACGCTGCCCAAAAGAGAAAGGCGGAGCAAACATGAGCAAACAAAGCGATCAAATCACAATCTGGGGAGCAGGGACGTCAAGGACCTTCCGACCAATCTGGACGGCTGAAGAACTCGGGGTCAGCTACAAACACCTACCGATTGGGCCGAGAACGGGTGAAACAACCACGGCGGAGTACACAAACCTGAATCGCAAGCAGAAGGTACCGTTTATGCACGACGGCACGATTGGTTTATCTGAAAGTGTGGCGATATGCCGATACATGATTGGCAAGTACGGTGCTGAAGCAGGCTTGTGCATCCCAGGTGATGCTGAGTCCCTGGCCAAAGAAGACGAATGGGTTTGCTACATCTACGGTGAACTCGATGAAACCGCCTTGTACGTCATGCGCCGTCATGGCGATCTGAAAGAGATCTACGGTGATGCACCAGCGGCTGTCGCTGCCGCCAAAGCCTATGCAGCAAGGCATCTCAAAGTTGTAGAGGAACACCTCAACGATTCGTCTTATGTCATGGGTGATCGCTTCGGCCTTGCAGACATTCTTCTTACTTCCTGCCTCGATTGGGCAGAGTTCTACGGTATCGAGTTATTCGGTTCGCTGATCGGTTATCGCGTGAATATTAGAGAGCGACCTGCTTACCAGAGGGCTTTTCAAATCAACTTTCCCCAAATGCTTGCAGCAGTCAACGGAGGCCAAGAATGAGTGCGCTTAATGGATTAAAGGTTATCGATCTGACAAGTATGGTCTCGGGCCCTGTTGCTGCCTGTATGTTGGCGGATCAGGGTGCCACCGTTATCAAGGTCGAACCCCTGCACGGCGAACAGATGCGATATCTCGGCCCGCCTGTGAATGGTTCACCGCCCACGTTCTACTCCTGCAATCGCGGTAAGCAGTCCATCGCTGTAGACCTGAAGTCTGATGAGGGTAAGGACATACTCTGGAAACTCATCAAAGAAGCAGATGTTCTTCTCCAGAACTTCAGGCCAGGTGCAATGGCCAGAATGGGTTTCAGCGATGAAGACATCCGGGCAGCAAACGAAAATATTATCTATGTATCCATCAGCGGGTTTGGCGAGACAGGGCCGTATGCAGATCAGCGTGTTTATGATCCCGTGATTCAGGCACTGTCTGGCGCAACCGATATTCAGGCTGATCGGCAAACGGGTAAACCTGCAATGTTCAGAGTGATCATTGCCGACAAGGTTGCGTCCTTAACTGCTGCGCAGGCGATTTCCACAGCCCTTTATCACCGTGAACGAACGGGTGAGGGCCAGGACATCAAACTCTCGATGTTGGATGCGATGCTTTCCTTTTTTTGGCCAGAAGGCATGGGAGGCCTCACCTTTGGAGAAGCTGAATTTAATCCTTCTGCCGGTAGTGGCTCCATGGACCTGGTGTTTGCAACACAGGACGGTCACATTACTGCTGGCACCATTTCGGATAAGGAATGGATGGGACTATGTCGTGCGTTGAATCGCGAAGACCTGATTGCTGATGATAGGTTTGCGACGGCAAGAGGTCGTGGCACAAATGCCAATGTCCGCAAACAAATTATGGCGGATGAAATATCAAAATGGTCGCGGGATGAGGTTCTTGCGCGCCTCCGAGAAAACGAGGTCCCAAGCGCTCCTCTCTTAAGGCGTACTGAGTTGTTGAATAACGACCAGATCATCGCAAGTGGATCGGTATCTCGTGAGATCCATGAAGGCTTTGGAGAGGTTCGCCAGGCTGTACCTGCTGCCAGATTCAGTAAGACACCCAGCCAGATACAGGGGCCAGCGCCAAGGTTAGGTGAGCAAAGTGCGGATATCCTAGGTTCGCTTGGTTTTACCGAAGACGAGTCTGCGGCCTTGTTTGAACAGGGAATCGTTAAAAGTGACTAGCGAGTTTTCACTACCATCAGGTGATCCGAACAACAACGTAATCTCTTCTGCTTAGAAGACAACATTAGAGGAACAAAACTATGAAACCTGTTTGTTTAGTTATCGGTGCTGGCGCAGGCATTGGCGGCACAGTCGGAAAGAAGTTTGCCAGCGAGGGTTATCACTCCGTGCTTTGTCGCCGTAGTGACGAAGAGGGATTGCAGAAGTTGGTGGATGACATCAAGGCAGATGGTGGTGATGCAACTGGCTACTTGCTCAATGCAGTTGATGAAGGCGCGCTTGAAGAACGGATCGCCAAAGTCGAAGAAGAGATTGGGCCTATCGAAGTCGTGTTGTTCAATCTCGGTGCCCAGATAGGAAGCCGGTCCTTGGAAGACACAAGTTTCAAAGCCTTCGAGCTAGGGTGGAGAATGGCCACGCTCGCACTCTTCAGAGTCGCCAAAGAACTTATGCCGAGAATGGAGGCGAGAGGTGGCGGAACGATCCTGGTTACGTCAGCCACAGCATCTGTTCGAGGCAATGCCGGTCAACATTCCCACGCAGCTGCGATGGGTGGCAGACGAATGCTGTGTCAGACGCTAAATGCGGAGTTCGCCCCGAAGAACATCCACATCGCGCACATATTGATTGACGGTGCTGTGGATGCGCCGGACACAATTGGCAAGATGATGGGTGCGGAGGCTTTCCAGAAGTTGCGAGAAACCCGCGGTGCCGAAGACGGGTTAATGATCCCTGAGAAGATGGCCGAGACCTACTATCACGTATCTCAACAGCATCGATCTTCCTGGACACATGAACTGGATCTGAGGTCATTCTCTGATCTTGCCTGGTGGAACCATCGTTAAGAGGAGCTTGATGTGAGTGAAGACGTCAAAGTAGCGCTCATTCTCGCTGCAGGGGATGGCATCGGCGCAGCAGTATCGGCGCGATTCGCCCGGGGTGGCTATCGAACAGTCATTGTGCGACGAGATGCATCGAAGTCAGAACAGCTGATCAAGCGGCTGTTGGACGAAGGTTGTGATGTGACAGCCATCTCTGCAGATGTTCGTGACGAATCGGAAGTGACTGAACTGTTCGACAAGGTTGAGTCGGACATCGGTGAGATTGAGGTCTGCGTTTACAACGGTGGCGCCAATACACTCGCGCCGCTGGAAGACACTTCGGAGAAATTGTTCAAGAAGGTGTGGGAACTGTGTTGTTTCGGCGGCTTTCTCGCAGTTCGTGAAGCCAGCCGGGTCATGAAACCCAGGCAAAGAGGAACCATCATTTTCTCGGGCGCCACTTCAGGTATTCGAGGCAAGGAGGGCATGACCGCTTTTTCCAGCGGTAAGTTTGGATTGCGGTCGATCGCTCAATCGGCTGCGAAGGAACTGGCACAGGACAAGATTCACGTCGCGCACATTATGATCAACGGTGGTATCGCATCAGAGGATATCGCCCGTCTGTATCGAGAAAGAAGTGGTGTCGATATCAACGATGTCGATGCCGACAGGTTCATTGATGCCACCGGGCTCGCCGAAGCCTACTGGTTTATCTCCCAACAGACACCAACCTGTTGGACGCACGAACTGGACATTCGAACATATACGGAGCGTTGGTAAACGCCCAGAAACGGAAGGAAGAAAATGGAAAGCGCAATTATCGTCGAGCCCAGTGGTCAAGCATGTGGCGCACGAGTGGCAGGCCTGGATCTGTCTAAACCTCTTTCTGAAGAAGAAACCAGGCAAGTCAGGGAAGCCTGGCTTGAACATCATGTGCTGGCATTCCCAAACCAGAAACTCAATCACGACCAGCTGGAACAGTTTTCCCAACAATTCGGCGAGTTGGCGGAAGACCCATTCTTCAATCCGCTGCCCGGTAGAAAGTTCATCGCTGCGGTACGACGTGAGGCTGAGGATACCAATCCCATATTTGCGGAGAACTGGCATTCGGATTGGAGCTTCATGCCAGAGCCTCCATGCGGCACCGTGCTCTACAGCATCGACATCCCTCCGCATGGTGGGGACACACACTTCTCAAACCAGCATCTTTCCTTTGAGTCCATGCCTGACGAAATGAAGTCCCGTTTTGATGGCCTTCAGGCAGTTCATTCACCGGTACGCGGATACTCCCCACAGGGTATCTACGGTGATCCGTCAAAAAACGGCGCGATGGATATAAGGCCCTCTGAAGAAGCGACGACAATGAAACATGTTCATCCGCTTGCACCGGAACATCCAGAGACGGGACGTCGAGGTTTCCTGAGCGGCATCTCTTACATCATCGGCTATGAAGGCATGAATGATCAGGAAGCGCTTGATCTCACCCTGGAACTGAATAAGTGGCAGTCAAGGGACGAGTTTCTGTACATCCACAAATGGGAAGAGGACATGCTGGTGATGTGGGACAACAGGAGCGTTATCCACCGTGCGACCGGCGGATTTGAAGGTTATCGCCGTGAACTGCATCGCGTAACGATCTACTAATAAGTTGAAGTTCTTTTCGAGGTAAAGCAAAAAAGTAAAAGACAAATGGTGCCCGGGGCCGGGGTCGAACACGCAGTGTAACTGCGGTACTCCCTGGGGAGTGACGGGGCCCGGTTTACTTGCGAAGTCAGTTCTAGGCCAGAGAATAGTGGTGCCCGGGGCCGGGGTCGAACACGCAGTGTAACTGCGGTACTCCCTGGGGAGTGACGGGGCTCGGTTTACTTGCGAAGTCAGTTCTAGGCCAGAGAATAGTGGTGCCCGGGGCCGGGGTCGAACACGCAATGTAATTGCGGTACTCCCGGGGAGTGCCGGGGCTCTGCGTCTTTTCGAAGTTAAGTAGTAAACAAGATATATATGGTGCCCGGGGCCGGGGTCGAACCGGCACTCCCCAAAGGGAACGAGATTTTAAGTCTCGCGTGTCTACCAATTTCACCACCCGGGCAAGGCTGGCGAGTGCAGCGCGCGTAGTTTAACGGCTAGGCCAACAATTTGCTGCAATCTTTTCACACCTGCACCAGGCATGACCGCTTCCGTTCGCCCTGATTATCCATTATTTTTCGCCGGTGATTTCCTCCGTTGATCTCCAATGACACCAAACCAGCGAGCCATTGCGTTTGGCCTGGCAAGTGTTGCCTGTTGGTCCACCGCAGCAACCGCATTCAAGCTGGCACTGGCTGAAGTAGATTCATATCAGCTTGTGGCACTGTCTTCGCTGACCGCTGCTGTGGTGTTGTTAGGTGTTGTGATAGTTAAAGGGCAGTTGAGTGAGCTCGTTACCGCTGTCAGGGCACATTGGCGTATTACGCTGGTTGCCGGGCTGATGAACCCCGTTGTGTATTACCTGATCCTCTTTAAGGCGTATGAGCTTCTGCCTGCCCAGGTCGCTCAGCCGATCAACTACACATGGTCCATTGTGCTGACACTGATGGCTATCGTGATTCTGAAACAGCAGATACGCGCGTGGGACCTTATCGCCGCAGCTGTGTGTTACGGCGGCGTCTTTCTCATCGCAACACAGGGTAACGTCACGTCGTTCGGCAGTGCAGATCCGCTTGGGCTGGCACTTGCCCTCGGCTCAACGGTTATCTGGGCGAGTTACTGGATTCTCAATATTCGGGATCAAAGGGAACCCACCATTGGGCTGTGCCTGAACTTCCTGGTAGCAGTACCTGCTGCGTTTGGCGTCTGTTATGTGATGTCAGACTTCTCCATATCAGCCTGGGGGATGCTGACATCAGCCTATGTCGGGTTGATTGAGATGGCTGTAGGTTTCCTGTTCTGGTCCACCGCGCTGCGCCTGACCACCAATGCTGCCAGTGTCAGCAACCTGATTTTCCTGTCGCCTTTCATCTCACTGGTCATCATTAACCGCGTGCTGGGGGAAGAAATCTATACCACAACGATTGTAGGGTTAATCCTGATCGTGGCTGGTCTGCTGTATCAGCAGTACATGAACAACCGTCAAAACTTGAAAACCCAGCCAGCGCCCCAAGATACTGACTAACGCAAGTCAGTGATGTAGTTATGAATGACGAAAATGGCGCGAGTGAGTTCATTCCGCGCGACCAGGCGCTGCCCCCAGCCCGCCCTGATGAGGTACTGCCCGATACACTCCAACTGATCCCCCTACAAGGCAGGCCGTACTTTCCTGTACTGGTGCAGCCAGTCATTGTTGATGCTGATCCCTGGGGCGAAAGCATCAAGGCGGTCGCTGAAAGCGCTCACAAGATGGTGGCGATGAGTTATGCGAAAGGAACTGATGGTGAGATTCCGGCACCGGAACAGGTCAACCTGATTGGGTGTGCTGCCCGAGTTCACAGGGTTAACGCCACGCAGGACAAATTGCAGTACATCGCACAGGGCCTGCGTCGTTTTCGTATTGTCGAGTGGATACGCGAAACGCCACCTTACATCGTCAGGGTGGAATACCCGGAAGAAGTTGCCGATGGCGACGAAGCTCAATTGCGCGCCTATGCGATGTCCTTGATCAACATCATCAAGGAACTGATGACGTTGAACCCACTTTATAACGAGGAGCTGAAACAGTACCTCAACTACTTCAATCCGAACGAGCCTTCTGCGCTTGCTGATTTTGCCGCCGCTATTACATCAGCAGACGCTGAAGAGCTTCAGGATATTCTGGAAACGTTCTCGCTGCTCGAACGTATGGAAAAGGTGCTGCTGATCATCAACAAGGAACTGGAGGTCGCGCGCATCCAGGCCAAGATCACAGAGCAGACCCAGGAGCAGATGAATGAGCAGCAGCGAGAATTTTTTCTGCGCCAGCAGCTCAAGGTGATCCAGAAAGAACTCGGCATCTCAAAAGATGACCGAGAAAATGACGTGGATGAGTTTCGAGGGCGGCTCGAAGGATATGAGATCCCGGAGCATGTGCAGAACCGGGTTGATGACGAGCTCAAGAAGCTGCAGATCCTTGAACCTGCATCTGCAGAATATGGCGTGACGCGCAATTACCTGGACTGGGTCACGTCTGTGCCCTGGGGACGGATGTCGGAAGACAGACTTGACCTGCAACACGCCCGCGAGATCCTGGATCGTGATCATGACGGCCTGGACGATGTGAAGCAGCGCATCATCGAGTTCCTCGCAGTGGGTGCATATCGCGGTGAAATTGCAGGCTCCATTCTCCTGCTGGTTGGACCGCCGGGTGTTGGTAAAACATCCATCGGCAAGTCTGTTGCAGAAGCCCTCGGACGTGAATTCTATCGATTCAGCCTTGGCGGTATGCGCGACGAAGCTGAGATCAAAGGACACCGGCGCACCTATATTGGCGCGATGCCAGGCAAACTAGTGCAGGCGTTGAAGGATGTATCTGTTTACAACCCCGTCATCATGTTGGATGAAATCGACAAGATTGGCGCGTCGTACCAGGGTGACCCTGCGTCCGCTTTGTTGGAAGTCCTCGATCCGGAACAGAACAGTGAGTTCCTTGATCATTACCTTGACCTGCGGGTAGACCTCTCCAAGGTGCTCTTCATCTGCACGGCGAACCAGTTGGACACCATCCCGGGTCCGCCGCTTGATCGAATGGAGACCATCCGGCTTGCCGGTTACCTGACCGAAGAGAAATTGGCGATCGCAAAGAACCACTTGTGGAAACGTCAGCTTGAGCGAGCAGGCATACCGTCATCCAAGCTGAAGATATCCAACGCCGCTTTAAGAAAGGTTATCGATGGCTACGCCAGGGAAGCGGGTGTCAGGAACCTTGATAAGCAGCTTGGCCAGATCGTCAGGCGCAGTGTGATTGAACTGATTGAGGATGATTCCAAAAAGATCTCGATCGGTACTTCTGAAGTTGAAGAGGCGCTCGGGGCACCTGTCTTCAAGAAGCAGAAGCCGCAGAAGGGGATTGGTGTGGTTAATGGCCTCGCATGGACATCCCTTGGTGGCACAACACTTGGCGTAGAGGCGACCCAGGTACACGATGGTAATCGCGGTTTTCGCCAGACCGGTCAGCTGGGCGATGTCATGATGGAGTCAGCGCAGATCGCCTACAGTTATGTAGCCTCAAACCTGAAGGCACTCGGCGGCGCCGAAGACTATTTTGATGACGCAATGATCCACCTGCACGTACCCGAGGGTGCAACCCCCAAAGATGGGCCGAGCGCAGGTATCACGATGGCGACATCACTCCTGTCGCTCGCAACGTCAAAACCCGTCAAACGCAATATTGCGATGACAGGCGAATTGACCCTGACTGGCAAGGTGCTGCCTATCGGTGGCGTGAAAGAGAAGGTTATTGCCGCCAAGCGAGCTGGCATAAAGGAGGTTATCCTCCCGATCGACAACCAGCGTGATTTTGACGAGATGCCTGACTACCTGAAGGAAGACCTGACGGTTCACTTTGCAACGACGTATCCCGAGGTTGCGCAAATCTGTTTCGGCTAATCTGATTCGACTAATCTGTTTCGATTAGTCTGTTTCGAGAAAGTCAGGGGATCTGCCGGATCTGGATTGCCTCGATGCCGGAACCGGCCAGTACGTCTGAAATCACCACGACCTTATCGTCACTCTTAAAACCGGCACGCTCTTTGAGCGTGTCGAAGGCTGTCTGCAGGGTTTTCTCAGGATCACTTGAGAAGGCGGTCCTGAACGGCGTGAGGTTGCGGTTCAGTATGAGGCGCCGCCGCGTCTGTGAGTCGTTGGTGAATGCATAGATACGCGTTTTCTGCGGATGGCAGTTGGTCACATAATCCGCCATAAACCCTCGACGGGTGATCACGACAATACCCTGCGCCCCCAATGATTCGGCCAACTGTGTGGCGTGCAGCGCAAGGTCCTGCTTATCGTTGTCTCTCACCAGCGCCTTCGTGAATCCAAGGCCCGGAAACTGTTCTGTTGCCTCGGCGATCTCCACCAGCTGCTCAACACACCGGATCGGATGTTTACCCACCGTTGTTTCACCTGACAGCATGACCGCATCCACTTCTTCATAGATAGCATTGGCCACGTCGGTCACTTCTGCTCGAGTCGGGATCGGATTTTCGATCATCGATTCCAGCAGGTGGGTAGCAACGATCACGCGTTTACCTTTCTCTGCGCAGAGTTGCACGATCCTGCGCTGCACGTTTGGCAGTTCTGCAACGTTGATCTCTACGCCAAGATCACCACGCGCCACCATAATGCCGTCAACCTCTTCGAGGATCTCTTCAAGATTGGCGACGCCGGATTGATCCTCGATCTTTGCAATGATCTTGATCTTGCCCGCCTTGTCGCCGAGCAGTTCTTTCAGCTCGCGTACATCAGCCGCCTCCCGTACAAACGACAGGGCGATGAAGTCCACCTGCTGTTCCATGCCGAACAGGATGTCAGCGCGGTCTTTTTTCGTGATGGCAGGCAGGTTAACCCGAATACCAGGCAGGTTAACGTGGCGTTTGCTCTTGAGAATGCCGCCATCGATCACTTCGCAGTCCATGGTGCCGTTGTCGTTCTTGGCGAGCACCTTGAGATTGATAATGCCGTTGTCGACGGTAATACGGTCGCCTATGCCAACCGTTTCCATCAGTTCGTCATAGTTGATGTGAAAAGACGACTCTTCAACGCTGACACTGTCACGCACGCTGATCGTGATGCGCGCGCCGTTTTTGAGTTCCAGTTCCTGTGCTATGTCGCCGGTGCGGATCTCCGGGCCCTGTGTATCGAGCAGGATGGCAATGGGCGAGGTGAGTTTCCGGTTCAAGGTGCGAATAGATTTCACCACGGCGGCGGTATTGTCGTGGTCTGCATGCGACATGTTGAGACGAGCGATGTTCATCCCTGCACCCGCCAGCTTCTCCAGCATGGGGTAGCTGTCCGTTTCAGGGCCGATAGTGCAGATGATCTTGGTTTTTCTCACGTCGAGAGACCACTTCGAAAAAAGGCCGCAATCATACAGAAGCAGCTAGAAAAGCTCGAGCTGTTCTTCAGCAACACTGTCTTCATCGCGGAAACTCACACCGAGGCCCAGCAAGCGAATTCCCTGACCTTCACCGCGCTCCCAGGCGAGGGGCAACAGGTCAAGAAACTGTGCCTCGTTCAGCTGGCTTGCGGTTCGTTCCATGGTGGTCTGGGTGAAGTCTGCAAATTTCAGTTTTACCTGTTGGTTGCGGATCTGGCGATCACTGTGTTTCTGCAAGCGTTGTGATAGCTCTTCGAAGAGACTCTTCAAAGGTGAGATCGCATCTTCAACGCTGGGGATGTCCTCCGGGAATGTCCTTTCAACAGAAACACTTTTCCTGACCCAGGTGGTGGTCAGCGAACGATTATCAATACCATGCGCTCGTTTGTAGATGAGCGAACCGAAACTACCTAGTTGTCGCACCAGTTCGGTTTCATCGACCTTGCGAACGTCGCCGCAGGTTTCAAAACCAAGCGATGACAGTTTACCGGCGGTGACCTTGCCCACACCGGGTATCTTTCTGAGTGGCAGGTTGATACAGAACGCATCCACTTCATCTGGAGTAACCACAAACTGCCCATCAGGTTTGTTCTCGTCGGAGCAGATTTTTGCAATGAATTTGTTCGGCGCAACGCCGGCTGAAGCGGTCAGGTTCAACTCAGACCTGATCGCATCGCGAATCTCCTCGGCAATCAGCGTGGCACTCCCCTGATGCAGATCGGTATCAGTGACATCCAGATAGGCTTCATCCAGGCTGAGTGGCTCAATGAGGTCGGTATACCGTCGAAAGATTGCCCTGATCTGTTGGGAGACTTCCTGGTAGTAGCTCATGCGGCCGGGGATCACGGTAAGTTTCGGACAGAGTCGTAGCGCGTAGGCCGTCGCCATGGCCGAATGCACGCCGTACTCACGGGCGATGTAGTTACAGGTAGAAATGACACCACGCCTGTCGGCTGAGCCACCGACAGCAAGCGGGATGTCGCGCAGTGACGGATCATCGCGCATCTCGATTGCTGCATAGAAACAGTCCATATCCACATGGATGATCTTGCGTTGTGCAATTTGAGGTTCGCTCGGCATGCTGATTGTACTTGGGTAAATCCGTTTGTTGTGCGCTTCAGGCAGGAACTAGTTTAAAATCTTCGACCCCGATCCTTCAAAGGCCACGCAGTACAAATGGACCCGGAAGAACTGGCAGAACGCTTTGCCCCCGCTTTAGATGAAATTGTCGAACGGTGTCGTATCACCGATGAATATGTCGACAAGGAAAAGTTCCAGGTCATGATCGCGACCGTGTGGGGAAACGCCGTTCTGGAACCTGACCGCTCGGGTATTGTCGAGGACGATCTCGAAAACCTGCACGACTTTCTCAACACATATATTGGGAGAATCGTGGGTGATGGAGCAACGGTCACGTCATGTTATGAGTTCATCGTCAGCAAGGCCGGAGAAGACAGTCTGGCACGGCAACACGTTACCCAGCGCCACAAGGACTTCCTACATCACTTTGCGCGCCTGATTTTGGCACGGGAGATCGGTGCCTAGGCGGTATCCGCTTCTTCGGGCGCTTCCTTGTTCCGATTCAGATAGCGCTGCACGATTACTGAGCCAATCAGGTCACCTTCAACGTTCACGGACGTCCTGACTGTGTCGAGCGGACGTTCGATGACCAGCAGTATGGCAATCGCCTCAAGCGGAATACCTATTGCCAGCATCACCATCTGCATCCCCGACATGGACGCCGACGGCATACCCGGTGCGCCGATAGAGGCCACCATCGCCATGAGGAACACCGTGATGACCATCACGGAGGATAGTTCGATACCATAAAGATAAGCAAGAAAGATGGCTGCGATCGCCTCAAACAGCGCGGTGCCATCCATGTTCATGGTGGCGCCGAGTGGCAGCACAAAACTGCTGACACTCTCCGAGACGCCAAGTTCTTCCTGTGCCGTTCTCATGGAGACGGGCAGGGTGGCAGCGCTTGATGATGTGCTGAAAGCAATCAGCAGTGGCTGGATCATCTTTGACAGGAGTTGACGGGGGTTCTGCCCGGTGAAGATCCAGCCGATGAGCGGCAGCACCACAATGCCGTGGAAGAGTGTCATGCCAACCACCAGCGCGCCGAACGAGAACAGCTGCGTCAGAAAGGCTTCTCCGTACTCACCGGTCTGGTTCAGCTTCAGGGTAAATTCGAACAGGATCGCAAAGATGCCGATTGGCAGCACCGCGATAACCCAGCGCAGCACTTTGAAAATGATCTTGTTAACGTCGTGCACCAGCGTTACCACGGGGCTGTCTTCCGGCAGAACCAACACAATGGCGATACCGAAGAAAATCGCGTTGGCAACAATGCCGAGGATGTTGAGATTAACCAGCGCGGACACCGGGTTGGTAAACGCGAGAGAGGCCATTTGTGTAATGACCAGCAGGATTGAATCGCTGCCGGGTTCCAGCATGCGGTCCTGGCTGATGGTACCAACACCTTCCATGGTGGCCGGATATGCGGTCCATGGGTGGTAAAACAGCACGACGATCAACGCGATGGTGATTGCGATACCCGTTGTGCCCAAATAGTAAAGCACGGTGACGCCGCCCATCTGGCGTAGCCGGATAACATTGCCGATCGAGATGATGCCGCCGATCAGTGAGAAGAAGATCATGGGCGCAATCAGCATCTTTAGCAGCGAGATAAACGTCGTTTTCAGGAAACTGATCAGCTGCGTTACGGAATCCGAGTCGACTGCCATGGACTGGTAAGCAAGTGCAAGCACAATGCCCAGCACCGCAGCGATGAATACCTGAACGGTAAGGTTCTTAAGTAGGCCCATGGATATAAGGGGGATTAACGCATAAGACGACGACAACGGGACCGGAATCATATCAGAGATGCAGCTGGTATGATGACTGGCATGGCAGATTTCCTTACCTCAAAGCCCTGAGTTTACTGCGTTGACTGAGCAGATACCCGACGAGATTGCCAAGGCGCCCGCGGGCTACGTTGTCTTTGATGAGGCAGGCTGCATTATTGCCTGCAACAACGCCGCGCTCGCGATGGGCCTGCAACCCGGTATGCAGCGCAACGAGTGTTTAACCGGCACCGGTGATGCCTGCCAGCTGATCACAACAGGCGCCAGCAAACCCGTTCGTATCAGTATCATTGATGAAAAACATATCTGGGTTGAAGACATCTCTGAAGTCACCGTGCTTACACGACAACTGCAGAAGCTCAAGCGACCGCTCAACCAGGAACTGCGTCATGTGAATCACCAGGCGACGACAGGACTGGGATATGCCGAGTTACTGAGCGTTATCCTCGACGAGGAGCTCGGCATCCCACCGGAAAAACAAAAAGCACTGCAGCTCTACCAGGGTGAGCTCGTCAAAACCCTGCGGGCGATCCGTGCTGTGCTTTCAGGCGCGGGGGACAACGAGCCTCAGGGCACAGGCAAAGACGGCGAAATTCTCGTCACCGATAAACAGCCGGAACTGGCGGAGCTGATTGCTGAACTGCTGAAGACACGCGGATACAAATCCGTCAGCTTCACGGATGCGGAATCCGTCATGAAGTACCTGCACCTGAATCGCGACAAGGCAAGTCTTGCACTCGTTGACGACACATTGCTCGCTGGAGATGAGCCGCTTGATGCCGTCATGCAGAAGGAGTTTGAACACCTGCAGGTGATCAGGCTCTCAACGGGCGCCGAACCTGAGAACGAGGGTAGGCTCCACCTGGTGAAACCGCTCGATTTTGAAGCGCTATTTAAAGCGGTTGAAGGTCTGGTTGGGGGATCAGTCCACGGCAGCTGAGAGCGTTGGGCCAATCTGCTCATGCAGGACAAGATCACAAACCGGATCAAGGTCCGTCGGTTGCTCGTTGATAATGACGAGCTTCGAGCCGTTCTGTTTAGCTATTCTCGGAAAGCCTGCCGCAGGATAAACCGTTAACGATGAACCTATTGCCATGAACAGATCGCAACTGGTCGATGCCAGTTCGGCCATCTGCATTTCTTTAACCGGCATTGCCTGGCCAAACGAGATCGTCGCCGTTTTGACGATACCGTTGCACACATCACAGTAGGGAATTGTGCCGTCAGCAAGGAAGCTGGCCTTTATCGGCTCGAGATCAAAACGTTTCTGGCATTCAAGACACTTGGCGTAACTGGCGTTGCCGTGTAGCTCGATGACCTGTTCATCTGGCGTGCCGGACTGCTGGTGCAGGCCGTCGACATTCTGGGTGATGATGAAGCTGACTTTACCTGCCTCCACAAGAGAACTGATGGCTTTGTGACCAGCATTCGGTGCTGCGTTGGCCATTTTGTCACCGCCGGAAAACTTGCGTTGCCAGGATTCACGCCGCATGTCTTCGGAGGCGACAAAATCGCTGAAATCAATGGGCGTCATTGTGTTCCAGATGCCCTTGGGTCCACGGAAGTCCGGGATCCCCGATTCTGTCGATATGCCTGCGCCCGTGAAGACGACAATATTGTTCGCCTCGTGAATCAGCTTACGCAGTCTGGCTACGTGTTCAGGTACTGTTGGCGCATCATCAGTCATGTCGGGCACCATCTTGGTATGTGTCTTGTTATGTGTAATGGAAGAGCATACTCCTGCCGTCCTTCGTAGCCAAACCGTGCCGGGTTTGGCAAAGTTGACGCAATGTACATGCCGATAAGGAAGAGCACCTGTGGCAAGGGTTGAGTATTTTTTTGATTGTTCCAGTCCATGGACCTATCTCTCGTATACACGCATTGAGGCGGTGTGCGATGCCGCCGGCGCTGAACTGGTCTGGCGGCCGTTCCTGGTAGGCGGGGTGTTTAACTCAGTCAACAGCAGCGTGTATGAAAACCGTGCGAATCCCGTCATGGTAAAAGCAAAGTACTACCAGAAGGATCTGAAAGACTGGGCTGACTATCAGGGAATTGAAATCGGCAGCCCACCTGTTTTTCCTGTCAATTCCGTTAAGGCGATGCGTGGATGCTTTGTTGCTCTGGAGCACGACTGCATCTCTCGATATGCGGGTATCGTCTTCCGCACCTACTGGACTGACCTGAAGGATATCTCCCAGGACGACGTGATGCAGGAGGTTGTTGCGGAAGCAGGGCTACCGGCGGATGAGTTTTTCGAGAAGATCAACGATGACAGCTACAAGCAGAAGTTGCGCGACACAACCGAAGAACTGATAGAACGAGGCGGCTTTGGTTCACCAACGATTTTCATCGATGGCGATGACATGTATTTCGGCAACGATCGGTTGCCGCTTATTGAACATCGTCTCACAGCGGGGGCATAGCGGTTATGGGTTTCTACGATAAGTACATACTGCCGAAGCTGATCAATGCAGCAATGAAGGCACCAGACATGACCAGGTTGCGCAAGCGCCTTGTGCCACTTGCTGAAGGCAATGTGCTGGAGATTGGGGTCGGTTCGGGACTGAACCTGCCTTTCTACGATAGGTCGGTAAACGTGATAGCGGTAGATCCATCCGAGGAACTGCAGGTGTATGCGAGGGACGTGGCGAGCGACGTGGGCATCAACGTTGAGTTTGTTGCTGAAAGTGGTGAGACGCTGCCGCTTGATGACAACAGTTTTGACTCCTGCGTGATGACCTGGACGTTATGTACGATACCCAACCCCACGGCGGCACTTGCAGAAATCCGCAGGGTGGTAAAACCAGGTGGCAAAATCATCTTTGCCGAACACGGTAAATCACCGGACGAAGGTGTTGCCAGGTGGCAAGATCGGCTCAACCCGATATGGGGTGTGATCGGTGGCGGCTGTAACCTGAATCGTCCCATGGAAGATCTCTACCAGGGTGCCGGATTCAAGTTCGATGACCTTGAAAAGGGGTACATCGATGGGCCGAAGTTTGCCGCCTACAACTATCGGGGTGTGGCGCGAATCGCCTAGCTGCGTGGGTGGTTACGTTGGCGTAGCCTGTCAAAGGCATCGGGCGGACCAGCGTTAACGCGGGCGACCACCGACGCAGCACACTCATCGGGTGAGGCGGCAGAAGTGTCCACTTCGACGTCATAACAATCATGTGCATGGCAGGTATGCAGATGGCCTTCTGCAGTTCCAGGGAAGCGGCCCAGCCTGGAAGACTCACGCTCATTGATCACTTCAATCGGGCACCTGACCCCGACAAAGTAGAGTGGTAGCCCATGCATGACGTCAAGGTAGTCATCGAGGAAAGCAGGGTCCAGGATGATGTCATCAATGATCACGTGGTTACCTGCACGGGAGATTTCCGCGATTGCACGTCGCATGCCTTTCAGGAGACGCTGACCATCCTCACCAAAACAGATGGCGGTGTGTGCGTTATTGCCGTCTGTCACTGGCACAACATTCAGGCCTCTTGCACCGGTTGTCTCCGGGGGTGAATTCAGGCCGCGGTACTTGGCTGGCAGACCGTCTCGAAACTGATCAAGCGCCATATGCTGGTAAGGTTCATCAAACAATGCCTGCAGTGCGAGCGCTAGCGTCGTTTTGCCTGCACTCGACGTGCCGTTCAGAAAGATGATGTTGCCGTCTGCCATATCGTGGGATGTGTGGTTCTTGTTCCAGAAGCACGCGCATCCTGTCACAAAGGTTTAGAATTGGCCAGCTAACAGGGAGACTATGTTTGCGCAGGGATTACCGGCCTTTCTGGCTGAAACAATTACTCGATTTGTTGAACCGCTGGTTTGTCGAATGGTGGGTTGCCCCCCAGTTGGATGGTGTTGGAAGGGACTTCCGCGTGATGTATCCGTTGCACCTGCAGGTTTCCGGGCAGCATATTTCTGTCGATGATCATGTGCACGTGATGGCGCTGCCAGATAATCCTGTGCGCCTTGCAGTCTACGAGGGGATGGGCAGCATTCATATCGGCAGCTATTGCATCGTGAACCCCGGTGTAAGGATCTCGTCAGCAGAGCGAATCGAGATAGGTGAGAGCTGCATGCTGGCGAGCAACGCCTACATCTGTGACGCTGATTGGCACGATCTGCAGCATCGGATATTTGCACCCGGCAACACCGCACCGGTAATCCTTGAAGACAACGTATAGGTGGGGGATAGCGCCTTCGTTGGTAAGGGTGTCACCATTGGTGAGAACAGCGTCATTGGCGCCTACGCGGTTGTTACTAAGGATGTTGAGCCGAATACCATTGTCGCCGGTAACCCGGCGAGGCCCGTTGGTAGTATCAACCCTGACGATATCAGTACTCGAAAACACCTGTTTACAGGCGCTGTGCCCTATTCAGAGTTTGAGACCTCAATGGCCCGTGAATCGCTGTCTGACAACTCATTCATCAGTTGGCTGCTGGCGATGGTGTTTCGTCGTTGACCTCCAGCCCGAAGGCTTTGCGAAAATAGCAGTTGCCTGTAAGTTCGTCTGTCAGCTGAAACCCAAGTTCCCGATAGGCTTCCAGTTGCACTTCATCAAAGAACTGGTCCGCCGTGGTCTGGTTCGGAAACTCGGGATGCTGGTCCTGGTAGCCGTATACATCAGCAGGCAGGTTCTTGGTCAGCGTGGCCTTGATGAAAAAGAGGTGGCCGGTTTTCTCTTCGATTTCTTCACCACCCTCGGTGGTCCTCGGATAGTAAATCTCTGCGATAGCAAAACCTCTTTTGGCTAGCGGGTACTTGTCAGTGAATGGCTTGTCGGGTTCAGCTGAACCCGGCAGGAGAAAACGCAGGTCGTAGTCTTCGATAAACCGGATGTGTACACCAAAATCCACTCGCACTTTTTCAACAAAGTTGGTGATATCGCCGAACGTGAAATCCACATCCTGGCCTGCTTCTGATGTCACGATGACATCGACACGTCGTCGAATCAGTTCGTAGGCGGCCATGTTCTCAAAGTGACCCCCATCTGACAGCGAAAGAAAATCAGATGATGTATCGAAACCCATCCCCAGCAGGCCCTGGTAAAAGCCCGGGGAAAAAAGATTAGGGCGAGGCATACGCAACGCCATGCTGAGCGGGTTGCGAACGTACAACCCCAGGCGTAAACCCAGGATAAACATCAGGAACGAAACTAACGGGTTTTTGGTAATACCCTGGCTGTTGGCGCCGGTATGAGGATTTACGGCAGCACCTGACGTCGCCATTGCTGTCGCCAGTGTCAGGTCTTCATTGTTGAACCCGGCGGTCTCCGTCCAGCCGATGGCATCACCGCCACAGTAGAGCGGTGACAGTACAAAGTTGTCTCCACCCCGGCTGCGGAATTTCTTGCGGCTGGAGTCGATAAGTATCAGGTTGGTGTTCACCAGGTGATAGGGCCCGAGATCTTCATCCGTACACAGTTCATCCAGCTGGGTAACGCCAGCTTGTTTTGCCAGGTGCCATCTGCCTTCCTCGATGCTGATCGGGTCCGGCATAAAGGTCTCGATCAGCCTGTCGCGATACATGCGACCAAGACCAAACTGATTCAGGTTGATAAAGAAGCCAAAGAACACACCGCCTGCCAGAGCGTAGGGCCAGATGTCGGGCTCTTTCATTGAGATAAAATAGGCAAGCGCAAGGATCGCAACAATCATCAGCACCGAGGAAGCAATCACGATCACCTGCATAGGCAGGCCTGTCTTCTTGTTTTGTTGCTGCCTGACGAAATGCACAAACCCGCCCAGCACGCCGAGTAAGCCCCCAGAAGTTGTAGCGATGGCATGGCTCAGTTCTTTGATAAATAACGGCAGCAGACCAATCACAAAAAAGAAAATGCTGGTAGCGGCGGTGGTAACCCATGATCCGCTGATATCGCGTGCGTTTCTCGTAGGCTTCAGTAGAGGTACGGGTCAGTCTGAATGTGACGGGACCATACACGAAAGCCAGCAACACCGTTAAGGCCGCGCTAGCGGCGCCGAGCAGCATAGCCAGATTGGGTGGAGAGAACGGCACGCCCAGGCCCGCAAGCAATTGGTTGACCTGCCACATCGCCGGTCCCTGGATTGCATGCAGCATGCAGAAGAACACAACCAGCAGCGCCACGTACACCGTCAACGGCATCAGCATGTTACGGCCAACAACCGCAAACGCTGACAGGTAGGACAGGCCAAACCCCGGTACCAGGTAGCTGCTGTGCTGCCTTATATAAGACAGTATTCGATTCTGGATAGATGTGCGGTCGCTGCGTACACCTTCATCAGCGTGTCCAAAAGGAAAGAAATAACCTTGTTCTCGTGGGATCTCGCCCTTTCGGTGCAGGTAGTTAAACCAGGTCCAGGCTGAGCCGATATAGCCGCCGCCCGATACGGTCGACAGGTAATCTACCTTTGGCAGGACCTTTCCATCCGCATTCAGGGCCTGCAGGACACCAAGTGCAAAAGAGGCTGAGCGTATGCCGCCACCCGAGATGGACACCGACCGGATCGTTTCACCGTCAGGATCTTCTGCATCCCGGTTACGCCGCTGCGCACGTATCCTCGCTTCCTCTGCTGCCTGGACGGTATCAAAAGAGACGATGTGTTCTTCCCTGGAATCTGCCATGAATGCATCCTGCGTGGCGTTGTTGTAATGGTTTGGTTGTAATGGTTCGATTATGCCAGCTTCAGCCCGACGCGCCATAGTGAAGATGGTGGCGCTGCGTCAGGCTTTCCGCATTGATCTGGTAGCTTTGTGTGCCATTACTTTCAAGGTTGGTCGCCGCCATGACACAGCCATACTCCGCAGCAATCCTGATGTCATCATGGGTGCAGAGCCCGTAGACAAAACCTGCTCTGAACGCATCACCGCAGCCCGTTACTTCGACAATATCGATATCCTGGAGTGCGTCCACATGTGTTGAGGTGCCATCTGAATATATGTCGACGCCACGTTCGCTACGTGTGATGACCGCCTGACTAATCCCCTCAAGTACCTCGTCGGTACTCATGCCGGCATTGCGCGCCAGTGCATGGAACTCGTGCTCATTGGCAAGCAGCATCGAGGAGAGCGACAACAGTTCCACAATCTCTTGCCCTGTAAAGTCGGTGATGACCTGGCCTGGGTCCAGCATGACGGGAACGTCTAGTGCAGCGAGGTCTCTCGCCTGGCGCAACATGATTTCCGCTTCCTCCGGTGCCAACAGCGCCCAGCTGATATCCGAGATGCCTGGCACTTCTGAAGGCAGCAGTCGTGCGGGGTTTGGCTCGCCGGGGAAAAAACCGATGATCTGGTTGCCGTCTCGATCATTGATCATCAGGCACGTGGCACCGTGCGGCGCATCATCGTTGATCGCGATGAAGTCTGTATTGATCCCCTGGGCCCGAATGTAGGGTTCGTAGGCATCACGGAAGTCCCTGCCTGCGGATGACAGGGGCAGGGGTTGTATCCCAAGCAGGTTCAGGCCGTAGGCGATATTGAGACAGCAGCCGCCCAATCCCGTTTTGACGCCGCTCAGCTGAAAAGACGCGTTGAAGTTATTGATGTCGTACTGCTGCGAATAGGCCTCGAATGAACCTGGGTAAAGGCCTGTGATGTCGATGGCAATGCTGCCGGTAACAAGCACTTTGTGGGTTTTGTTGCTCATGAAAACTCGCGACAGGCGTCGATGATGGTTTCCACATCGTTACTGGATATGTCCCTGTGCATCACCCAGCGCCCACCTGAAATGCGGATATCACGCTCAGCCAGGTGCTTCTTTAAGCGCGAGAGTGTGCCGGTATCTACATCGAGCATGACCATATTGGTTTCGGGCAGGCTGGCGAGCCTGATCGCCGGCAGGTTCTCAAGCGCTTCAGCCAGGACGACGGCATGCGCATGGTCCTCTGCAAGTCGCTCGACGTGATTTTCCAGCGCATAGATACCTGATGCTGCGAGGATGCCTGCCTGGCGCATACCCCCGCCAACCATTTTCCTCAGGCGGCGGGCCTTTTTGATCCGCGCTTCATCGCCAACCAGCACTGAACCTACCGGGGCGGCAAGCCCTTTTGACAGGCAGATGGATACCGTATCGAAGTGCCGCGTGATGTCTCCTACCGGGATGCCCAGCTTCACTGCGGCATTGAAGACCCTGGCACCGTCCAGATGCGTTGCAAGACCACGCTCTGCCGCAAAACCTGCAAACTCCTCGATATAGTCCATGGAGATGACCTTGCCGCCACAGGTATTTTCAAGGCAGAGCAGCCTGGTCCTGGCGTAGTGATAGTCATCAGGTTTGATGGCTGCATCAACCAGATCCAGAGGAAGTTCACCTCGCTCGTTAAACGGTATTGGCTGTGGCTGGATGCTGCCGAGCACTGCGCCGCCGCCTGCTTCAAACAGGTACGTGTGCGCATCCTGACCGGCAATATATTCGTCACCCCGATCGCAGTGAGCGAGCAAAGCGAGGAGATTACCCTGGGTGCCACTTGCAACGTAAAGTGCTGCTTCCTTGCCGGTCATCTCTGCAGCCATCTTTTCCAGCCGGTTGACAGTGGGGTCTTCGCCGTACACGTCATCACCGGTTTCAGCACTCATCATCACTTCCAGCATTTCCTGGCTTGGCCGTGTGACGGTGTCACTCCTGAGGTCAATCATATAAATCAGCCGTTTTAATAGTAAGGGCGTAGAACATTAGTATGAATGATAAAACATTCTTAAAGTCATCTCACAGCGTCTTTGTATAAATCAATATAGAACAATACCTTAAGGTACTTTTCTCGAAACCATCTCAGCGGCTGTTTAACGTTGACACTTCAACACACGCTTCGTAAATTGCCCTCAGAAACGACAGTTACAATCTACACATGACCGCCATTGATATCCGACAGATCAAGCGAGAAGCAAGGCGTATGTCCAGGACAGCGGCCGAAGGTTCCTACATGCAGCATCTGGATGCTGCAGCGCGCAATCTGTATGGCGTGAGGCACTACCACGAGGCCCTCATGCGCCACCGGCGCCATGATGCGCCTCCGGTGGCGGTAGCACCAGCGTGGTCTCATTCACAGCACTACCTGCATACGCTGCAGGAGTATTATCTGGGAATATAGTGATTAGTCCCAGCGATAACCTTCCACACAGATAGGAGGCGCCCCATGTACACAGGCATTGTCCAGGCAAGGTTGCCAATCAAACATGTTGAGAAGAAGGATGGCCTGTACTCCTTCACTATCAGCTTTCCTGATGAACTGCTTCTGGAACTCGAAACGGGTGCAAGCGTTGCGGTAAACGGGGTCTGCTTCACTGTCACCACCATTGATGGCAACGACGTCAGCTTCGATGCGATAAGGGAAACCCTGGAACTCTCGAATATCCGGTTCATTGAGGCGGGTACCATCGTCAATATCGAACGCAGCGCCAAGCAGGGTGTTGAGGTGGGCGGCCATGTTCTCTCAGGGCATGTGGTCGGTACCGCCGAAGTTGTGCAGGTAGAAAAGAGCGCCAACAATCGGCGCCTGACCTTTGCAGGTAACCCCAACTGGCTGAAGTTCGTCTTCGAAAAGGGCTTTCTTGCCGTCAACGGCGCCAGTCTGACGGTTGCGCAGCTTGATCGTCCCGCCGATCAATTCGCCATTAACCTTATCCCGGAAACCCTCGAGCGAACTAACTTTGATCGTCTGGCTGAGGGTGATCTTGTCAATATCGAGGTTGAAACCCAGACCCAGGTGATCGTCGAAACCGTGGAACGGGTGATGGCGGAGCGGTTCGCAACGACCGCGGCATAACACCTCGAGCTGGGTAAAACGCGGGTACCACTTAGAAAAGCATCCGCTATTCGTTTAAGATGCGCGCCTCTAGGAGGTTGCACATCATGAAACTACAGCTATTTGATACCTACGAACGCGAAGTTCGTCCCTTTGAGCCACTTATCGAAGGTAAAGCTGGTATCTATTGCTGTGGCCCGACGGTTTATAACTTTGCGCATATCGGCAACCTCAGAACCTATCTGTTTGAGGACCTGCTGGTCCGGGTGTTGCGCGCAAATAACTATGATGTCACCCATGTGGTCAATATCACGGATGTCGGTCACCTGACATCCGACGCCGACACCGGCGAAGACAAGATGGAACTCGGTTCCAAGCGCACCGGTATGACCGCCTGGGAACTCGCTGCGTTTTATACCGACGCCTTTCAGGCGGATCTTGCCAGGCTGAATATCAGCAACCCGGATATCTGGTGTAAAGCAACTGATCACATCAAAGAGCAGATTGAGTTCGTAGAGGATCTGGAGGCAAAAGGCTTCACCTATCGTACTGAGGACGGCATCTACTTTGATTCGCGCAAACTGAATAGCTACGGTCACCTGGCTCGCCTCGATATAGAAGGCCTGCAGGCTGGTGCGCGGGTTGAGCAGGGTGGGCGTAAGTTTGTCACTGACTTTGCCCTGTGGAAGTTCTCTGCTCCTGATGAACAGCGGCAGATGGAGTGGGACAGTCCCTGGGGTACCGGATTTCCTGGTTGGCACATCGAGTGTTCGGCGATGTCGGCCAAGTACCTTGGTGACTATTTCGATATTCACTGTGGCGGTGAAGACCATATTCCGATTCATCACACCAATGAGATCGCGCAGACCGAGGCCTCACGGGGTACTCGCCTGGCCAACTACTGGATGCACGGGTATTTCCTGCAGATCGAAAAATCGAAGATGTCCAAATCCACGGGTGATTTCCTGACCCTGGAGAGGCTGATTGAAGAGGGCATTGATCCGCTGGTGTATCGGTACTTCTGCTTCACGGCACACTACCGCACGCAGATGTCATTCAGCTGGGATTCGATCGCTGCGGCAAAAACCACACTTGGCAGGCTCTACCAGATCGCCTACGACTGGGGTGAGCCCGGTGAAGTGTCGACGGAACACCTGGAGCGTTTCCATAACTTTCTGAATGACGATCTCAATATGCCAAGGGCGCTGGCCAGCATCTGGGATATGGTGAAGTCAGATCTGCCGGATAGCTCCAAAAAGGCGACACTGCTTGCCTGTGATGAAGTTCTTGGGCTCGACATTGCGGCCTGGGAACCTGAAGTTGTCGAGGTGCCGGAAGGCGTATCTGTGCTGTTGCAGCAGCGTGAAGATGCAAGGGCTGCAAAGGACTGGGCAAAAGCTGATGAGGCTCGTGATGCAGTGATTGCGATGGGCTATGTGATTGAGGACACGAAAGACGGTCCGGTTGTCAGTAAGGCCTAGTTTCAGCTGACCCTGACACTGCTGTGGGCGGGGTTTGCGGGCCCGGCGCGGTCCGTCGCACCGTTAGTCCTGCTTGTGGGATGAAAAGTAGTCACTGTCATTCAAAAGCGGTTAAAC
The DNA here is from genome assembly GCA_963921285.3 of Pseudomonadales bacterium. Lineage (GTDB taxonomy): Bacteria > Pseudomonadota > Gammaproteobacteria > Pseudomonadales > Azotimanducaceae > UBA9659. The sequence goes on along the minus strand of CAWUFD020000012.1, from coordinate 21,248 downwards.
GGGGTGAACCTCTTTCCAGTGATCGATATCGGTTGCCTGGCCATCCTGCAGGCTGACACCCACCAGGGTTGAGGACTGGCCGACTTTCTGGGTCCACCTGACATTACCTGACAGGAAGAATTTGCCGGGTCTTGAGTTATCGTCTACCCGGAGGTCCAGCAGGCAGCCTACGGGGATGAATTCATCCACCAGGAATTTAATGCCGTGATTGGAGGCATCCACTGTCTTGCAGGACAAGGTGACACCGACGAGGTCACGGTCACTTGCCTGGGTGATCTGTACAAACAGGCGTTCCCCGGAAATTGCCCGGTGTTCTGCACGCTGTTCTCGCTCCAGGATCTTGTTAGAAGCTTCCATAGCTGCTACCTCTCGTTTCTTGTTCAGGCTTACAACATTTGTTACTGAGTGCATGGTGTTCATCCCACTTTTTCGTTTTCACCCATGGATAAGCGATAACTGTGCCAACTTTAGAAAATCTAATATTTTGATAATAAAAACAATAGGATAGCGCGCAGAAGGATGTCGAAAGGTATTGATCCTTTCGTTATAATGCATGCCCAAATCTGCCGGATGACGTCCAATTCCTGACAATATCCGGCACCTGCCTGATCCGCGCAGGTGACAGTTTTCGTACACAAAAAGAGCAGAAGGAGACATCAAATCAGCGATTCCGCCGCATCAGATTCAGCAAAACACCGTTTCTTTGGACTTGTAGATGACCTGCAGCGAGCCAATAACACGCGCCTGTGTGTTGGACTGGACCCCGATCCGACCAGAATCCCAGCCGAGATTCGCGATGAGGCGGACGCCATACTGCAGTTCAACAAGGCGATTATCGATGCGACCAGTGACCTGGTCTGCTGTTACAAACCCCAGATTGCGCACTATGCTGCTGTTGGCGCGGAAGATCAGTTACAGGACACGATTGCGTACATAAAGAGCAAAGGTGTGCCAGTGCTGCTGGATGCCAAACGTGGTGATGTTGGCAGCACGGCGGAGATGTATGCCCGGGAGCTGTTTGAACGCTATGACGCCGATGCCTGTACCGTAAATCCCTATCTTGGGCTCGATTCGATGCAGCCATACCTCGATTACGCAGACAGGGGTGTCTTCATTCTATGCCGGACCTCGAACCCTGGTGGCGCTGACCTGCAGCACCTGGAGCTGGCCTCGGGCGGAACGCTGTATGAGTTCGTAGCGCGGACAGCCAATGACAAGTGGAACGGTAATAACAATGTCGGGCTCGTGGTCGGTGCTACGCGCCCGGAAGAACTGCGCAAAGTGAGAGAGCTTTGCCCGGAAATGACCTTTCTTTTACCTGGTGTCGGCGCCCAGGGTGCAGACGTCAAGGAAATGGTTGGCGCTGCGCAGGGCGGTGGTATGCTGGTTTCGTCCTCCAGGGCAGTGCTCTATGCAGGAGGTGACGAACCTGACTTTGCAGATCAGTCACGTGCGGTTGCACTCACAACCCGTGATGAGGTGAATCGTTACAGTAACTAGTTCTGTCCTTATGTGGACAGGGAAAAACAATGGCTAATGTTAAAGGGAAGATCGTGAAGAAGATTATCGCTGCAGTTTTTGTGATGTTGATCAGCCAGGATGCGCTGGCTGATTGGCTGGTTGACCCTGAAAGCTCGCACCTGGGCTTTGCCTCGGTCAAAAACGAGGTGATTGGTGAAAATCACCATTTCACCAGCGTGTCTGGCAATGTCTCGGACGCGGGTATGGTCTCGGTGATTGTTGCATTGTCCAGCGTCGAGACGATGATCCCCATCCGCAATGAACGTATGCAATCTATGCTGTTTGATGTCACGAACTTTCCGCTGGCGGTTATCTCCGGACAGGTGGACACGGCTGAATTTACGGCGTTGCCTGTCGGTGGGCAGCTGCAGTCAACCGTAGATATCAACATATCCCTGCACGGTTCGAATGTGAAACGCAGCGTACTGACCAAGGTGGTGAGAAGTTCAGAGGCAACCTATGAAGTCAGCAGCCTTGGCCCGGTATTGGTCAATGCTACCGAGTTCAAGCTGTCGGAAGGCGTCGAGGCGTTACGCGAAATTGCAGGACTGCAGACCATCGACCTGATGGTGCCAGTGACGTTCGATCTGACCTTCAAGGACCGCTAAACGCGGTTGTTAAAGGCTGATATCAAACTCAGCCCACACTGGGGCGTGATCTGACGGTTTTGTCATACCGCGCACATCATAATCGATGCCGGCATCAACACTGTGCGCCATGGCAGCTTTTGATGCCATGATGAGATCAATGCGCAGGCCACGTTTCGGTTCGCGTTCGAAGCCGCGGCTGCGGTAGTCAAACCAGCTGAACCGGTCGTCCACGTCCGGGTGATGATGGCGATAGACGTCGTTCAGGCCCCACTGCGTCAGTCGCTCAACCCATTCCCGTTCTTCTTCAAGAAAGCTGGTCTTGCCGTCTTTCAGCCATCTTTTTCGGTTTGCATCACCTATGCCGATGTCCTCATCAACCGGTGCAACGTTCATATCACCGATAACGTAAATCAGGTCATCCGCGGAGTGGTTATCCATCAGGTGCTGCGTCACGTCCTTGTAAAACTTTTCCTTGGCCGGGAATTTGGTCGGGTGCGAGCGGTTTTCACCCTGCGGAAAATATCCATTGATGATGGTAAGAGGGCGTCCATCGCTGGACTCGAACCGGCCTGCGATAAAGCGTTTTTGGTCATCTTCCGTGTCTGCAGCAAAACCCTTGGTTATCTCAAGGGGCTTTTTTCTAGAAAGCAGCGCCACGCCATAGTGGGTTTTCTGCCCGTGGAAGGAAACCTCGTAGCCGAGATCTCGGATTTCTTCTTCAGGAAACTCTTCGTCCGGGACCTTGGTTTCCTGCAGGCCAATAAAGTCAGGATTGTATGTGTTAATCACAGCTTCCAGCTGATGCATGCGCACGCGAATGCTGTTCACATTAAAGGAAACAATTTTCATCTGTTGTGTAGCTTATTTTTTAAGGTGGAGGTCAACCGTCGAGACTTTAGGGTCCTGACGTGCCTTGAGTTCAAAAGTCAGTCCTTCGGCTGCTATGAAAGAGCCAATCACACTGTTTTTGGATTTGAAGAATGAAGATGACTCAATGGCGATTTCATCAAGTTCACCGTCGGTACGTTCCGGGTCATGGTGGTACATGACAAGGTTTTTCACCTGCGCGTCAACGGCGAGTTGGCGCACCTGTGAGATAAGTGAGTGTCCCCAGCCATGTTTGGCTGGCATATCGTTCTCAATGTACTGTGCATCGTGGATCATCAGGTCAACACCTGCGCAAAACTCAACCCATTCGTCGTAGCTTGTATGCGGGGCTGCTGGTGGATCCAATTCGTTATCCGTGATGTAAGCAACCGATACGCCGTCTTCCTCTATTCGGTAGGCGTTGCCACCCCCAGGATGATTCAGCTCTTTTCTGAGGGTAGTGAAAGATTTCTGGCCGAGGTAATCCTCAACCTGTTGGATCGTTGTAATCTGCGAGGGCAGGTCTTCGGAATGTACCGGGAAGTTGGAGCCATCCATCTGCTCCAGGATAGCCTTGAGTGCAACGGCATTGCTTTCAACACCCTGACAGACGACGATCTCACGGTCCGGCTGGTAAATCGGATCGAAGAAGGGATAGCCCTGGATGTGATCCCAGTGGCCGTGGCTTAACATGAGCAGGAGTGGCTCCCGGTTCCGCGCCATCTCCATGCCCAGTTTCCTGATGCCGGTACCGGCATCAAAGATCAAATTCTCACCACAGTTCAGGCGGACGTGCACACAGGAAGTGTTGCCACCATACTTGATCGTGCTGGGACCAGGCGCCGCGATAGAACCACGCACGCCATAGAAGGTAATCAGCATTTGCTGAGGGCAGGGGTCATCACCCGCTGCTAGCGTTTGCCTGTAATCAGATCCCGAAACTTATCGAGGATCGTCTCGTACTTGTAGTCTGTGAATTCACCGGCATCAAAGAACATGCCGTGTTCCGGGCAGGCTTCGTACCAGATGTGCGGCTGCTTGGGGTCAGAGACTTTTTCCATCTTTTTGCCGCAGATCGGGCAATCCACGTCTTCAATTTTGTTGTACTCTTTGCCGATCTCGGGGTCGCCGCTATCAACAAACTCGGACATCCATTTACCTTTGAGCGCTTCTGCTTCGCCCACGTCAAACCAGATTCCCTTGCAGTTGGTGCAGCGGTCTACGGTCATATTGCGGCCGTAGGTGACTTCTTCCATATCTGCATGGCACTTTGGACATTCCATAGATAATCCACCTTAGTCAAAATCGATGTCGAGTGAGCCAGCTCTCACCACTGGTGCGCAGGCGCCGATGGCTGGAAGTATACTTACTCCTTTGAGGATATGCATGCTGATTGTGACCATTGGCGAAATCCGGCAAAGGTAAGAAAAACATGGCCTCGGGGCATCAGGGAAAACTGCAAAATCCGGGAACGAATGCAAACCAAACAGGTACCAGAGAGGAAGCGTGGAGAGATTTAACCAGGCTGCAGACAACAACAAAGAGGTAATCCTTGAGCATCTCATTCCTCTGTTCAGTGAACCGGGTGCTGTCCTGGAAGTCGGCAGTGGCTCAGGCCAGCACGCGGTACATTTTGCAGGACGGCTTGGCCACCTGACCTGGCAGTGCACCGAGATGCCGGAGTACCTGGAAGCACTGGCGCGCAACATCGAACAATTCGCGAGCGACCTGCCTGCGCCGGTACCGCTCATCGTAGGCGAGGGCGCCTGGCCTGTGTCAGGCTTCCGGTATGGCTACCTCGCCAATGTGTTGCATATCATGGCGCCCGATCTCATGGAACCACTGTTCAGGGGATTTGCAGGCGCGCTGACAGATGGAGGCCGGGTGGCGGTGTATGGACCGTTTAAGAAAAACGGAGAATTCACCACCGAATCCAATGAAAAGTTTGATGGCTGGCTGCGTCAACAATATCCGCAAGGTGGCATCAGGGACCTTGAAGCGGTGATCGCTGCTGCAGCAACGCACGGCTTTTCATTTGAATCGGACACGGATATGCCATCCAACAACCAGCTGCTTGCGTTCAGCAAGCGCCGCTGAGAAAGCAGACAGGCAAAGAACACACAGACACGTTACAAAAAGTAGGGAGTAGAAAGTGGCAGCAGTTGAGTTTGAAAAACGAGGGCGAATCGGGGTGATCACCTTGAACCGGCCGGAGGCCCGCAATGCTGTAAACGGCGAAGTGGCCAGCAGCATGGAAGCCATTCTCGATGAATATGAGAATGACCCGGAGCTCTGGGTGGCAATACTGACCGCGAATGGTTCCGCATTCTGTGCGGGAGCAGACTTAAAGGAGATCGCAGCGGGCAACGGCGCAGCACTCGGCACGAAAAAAGGTGGATTTGCAGGCCTGGTTCGCCGTGAACGCAACAAACCGCTTATTGCCGCCATTACGGGCAGTGCACTGGCGGGCGGTACGGAAATCGCACTGGCCTGCGACCTGATCGTCTGCTCAGAGCAGACCGTGTTTGGACTGCCGGAAGTCAAACGATCACTTGTGGCCGCAGCAGGTGGACTTTTCAGGCTACCTCGAGCGATTGGTATGGCGCCCGCACTCGAAGTGATCATGACCGGTGACCCATTGTCAGCTGAACGAGCTCACCAGCTCGGCATGGTTAACTATGTCGTCCCGGTGGATGATGTCATGGCGCGCGCCACCGCGTTGGCTGAACAGATCATGGCCAACGCACCACTTGCGGTTCAGGCGTCTCGGAGAGTCGCGGTAAGGGCATTCATGGATGACGATAACGACCTCTGGCGCGCGGGCAACCAGGAGTTCGGGGGTATCGCCGGGACAGAGGATTATAAAGAGGGTCCACGCGCTTTCATCGAGAAGCGCGCGCCCGAATGGAAGGGTAAGTAAGCAGCAACAACCAAGAAGCAAAAAGGAATACAAGATGAATGAATTATCTGGTGACAAGCCAGTTATCCTCACTGGGGCTGCCTCCGGTGTAGGTAATGCAGTGGCGGAGAGACTCTCTGCTGCCGGGGCCAACGTGATTGCAATCGATATCAAGGAACCGACGGCTCCTGTGACCGCATTTCACCAATGTGACCTTGGTGACCCGGACAGCATCGATGCTGTTGTGCAGCAGTTGGACGGTCCTTACTGCAGCCTGCTGAACGTTGCTGGTGTGCCCGGTAGCGTAGGGGCTGAATTGACGATGCGTGTTAACTATTTCGGGCTGAAGTACCTGACGGAATTGTTATGGGACAAGCTTGCTGACAACAGCACGGTTGTGAACGTCGCGAGTATCGCAGGGAACAACTGGCGTCGCCGTCGTGCTGCGCTGACCGAGATGCTGGCCATAGATTCGTTTGCTGAGGGTGTTGCCTGGTACAACGAGCACGAGCAGGCGGTTGATATCGATGCTTACACGCTTTCGAAAGAAGCCGTGGTGGTTTACACCATGCAACTCGCGCGTCGCGGCCTTGCTCGTGGCATCAGGGTGAATGACGTTGGGCCCGGACCTATCGATACACCCATCCTGCCAGATTTCACCGAAGCTACCGGCGAAGAGACAATGTCTCACATGATAGACCTGACCGGCAGGCCGGCGACGCCGGACGAAATAGCTGAGGCGATTATCGTGCTGGCCGAAGCCCGCATGAGTTGGCTGAACGGGCAGCACATCATTATTGACGGTGGGATGATGGCTGGTTTTTCAACCGGCACTTAACTCAAAGGGCAGACCCAACCTGGCATCGCCTTGCGGGCGCTACTCTTTCCTCCTAAAGCCAAGCTTGGAGGAAAGAGTTAGCAGCACCAATTCATTTTAGTCAGTAAAGTTGATCATGAGATCGACACCTTGTGCGGCTTCATTGCCGTAAGGACCGATATCAAAGATAACCTCCATCTCAAATGGGTAGTACTTTTCCACGATCTGTTTTGCCAACTGCACCTGGTCAAGTGTCAGCGGCGTCAGCACATAGATCTTGTTGGCAAACGGACCAAAGCCAGCACCGGGATCGTACGAAGTGCCGCCCGCGGAAACACCGTTAACGACAAACTCATTCTCGATGAGCTGCAGAGCCGTTGAGCCAGGCTTGCTGCCGCTGTGATGCAGGCGTGGATTGACGCCATTCAAGGTGACACTTGGCGATGGTGATGGGTTAACCAGAGACGCAGTGTTAATAGGTAGTACACAGAAAGACCGCAGAACACTTGATCTGGGGTCCCAATCGGCTTCGTTACCTGCATTGACGCCTCCACCATTGAAGGTGCGACCTTCACCAGCGGTACTGTCATAGCGAACATCATCAACGCTTGTCGGGTTTACCTCTGCTGTCCATATCGTCTCACTTTGATCAGTGATGGTCCCGCAATCAGTAGGTGAGTCGAGGATGTCACATTGTGAAACGGCAATGATGGGAGCAAGTGTCATACCCTGAAAACTGCAATTACGAAAGGCATCAACCCAGGTGGCAGCAGGTTGAGCCCCTGTAAAACACCATGCGCCAACCCTGGTCATTGCTGGAGGGCACACAGCACCAGAACCGCTAATACCAGGATCGCCTTGTGGTCCTTGTGGTCCTTGTGGACCCGCTGGCCCAACCGGTCCCTGAATACCTTGCGCGCCAGTATCACCCTGGGGGCCTTGTGCGCCTGGGACGCCCTGAGGTCCTGAAGCCCCGGCAATGCCCTGTGGACCCTGCAGGCCCGTATCACCTTGCGGACCCTGGGGTCCTGCTGGTCCGACAGGTCCTTGAATACCTGCGGCGCCCGTTTCTCCCTGCGGTCCCTGAGGACCAGTCTCACCCTGGGCACCAGTTGCACCGGCAATACCTGCCGGTCCTTGCGGACCCGGATCACCCTGTGGTCCTTGAGGTCCCGTGGGGCCTACCGGACCCTGAACGCCCGGTACGCCATTTTCTCCAGCTGGTCCCGGTGGTCCAGCGATACCCTGAGGCCCCGTCGCACCAGTCGGACCGATTGGTCCTTGTGCGCCTGGGTTGCCTTGTGGGCCTTGAGGTCCTTGCGGACCCGTTACGCCACTTTCGCCCGGCGGGCCTGGTGGTCCAACGTCACCTTCAGGTCCAACACTTCCAAGCGTCAGATCGTAACTGACTCGCGTTTTCTTCTTTCCGTAATCCAGTACCAGCAGGTAGTCACCAGGCACCGAAGACGCCGGTAAAGCCAGTTCCAGGTAATTCTGGGTGGCAGTGGCAGCGTCAGGATTCAAAAGTTCTCCACCAAGCGTGGCGGTTAGTTTTGCGGGATTTCGAAAGTTCTGGCCAGTGAGAAAAAGAATGCCGAGGTCTTCGTTGACCGTGGCGGTTTCAATCACAACAACCTTGTCAGCTTTACTGCTCTTTTTGTCGTCATCCTTGTCGCTCTTTTTGCTTTTGGCCACAGCAGGACTTGTGCAGAATGCAGCCAGGATGAACACCATCAACAGATAACGCATCATCTTCCCCTATGTTTTTTGGTAAGCGACAAGCAAGTGAGCTGATTCTCTTCTTCCTCTCACCGCAAGCTCAGCGTGGGAAAATGTATTGGCTTCGCGAATTTTTAACTCCGCTTAAACCTTTTTGCGGAAACCTGCATCTAAGCAGCGTCATCCTGGATGACGCTTGCATGCAAACAACAATAGGGACAAAGGCTCCATATATGAGTACTAAGATGACTATGGTCGGATACCGGCGATCTCTGGCCCGGGCAACTGCGATGGCGGGCATCGTGCTGTCGACAGGATGTTCATACAGCCAGGACAGCTATGAAATGCACTATCAGTCCATACAGACTGAACTGACCGAAATAAAGGAAACGCTGCACAAGCTGCAGTCAGATCGTTCGCGAGTCAGCTGCGCCCGTGCTGAACACGCAAGCAAATAGGTCCTGCCAGGATTTTATTCGGAGTAGGGGATCCAGATTTCAAGCCCACCCGACCCGGTTAGTGGATCAAACGCGTCACCATACTGTTCAGACCAGGGGGCCTCGACGACTGTTTTGCCTGAGGCAGGTAGCCAGTCGGACCAGATTTGATCACACGTGTCTCTCAACGTGGCGACGTGGCCTGCATGCTCGAACACGAGGTAGGTCTGGGCTGCTATTGTCATTCTGATAGCACCTTTAGTGGTATGTCCCCCTGGCGGCGCTTCGATAGCACTCATATAGTCGAAACTATCCTCGTTGCCGTTGTAAATGACGCCATAGGTCGTGGGTTTTTGCTGCTGCGTTAACTGCGGGATTATCCCCGCAAAGGTCTGCCATTGATCTGGTATCTCCCCAACCCGCTGAAATGGGTAGAACCTCGAAATGCCGGTGAGTTCAATATTCTCTCTGGCTTCCAATCTTGGTGTCGTCAGTGTTGCGCCAACATTTTTTTCACGCTGCATGGTCATTGCCTCCGTCAGATCCAGGTTGTCGGTATGAGCCTGTTCGCGAACCTGCTCAGGGGTTGCTGAAAAATGTTGCTTGAACGCCCTGGTGAACGCCTCGTGCGAGCCATAGCCAATTGACAGAGCCAGATCCAGAATGTCCGGTTCACCAGCAGCAAGGGAAATTGCAGCCAGCGTCAGGCGCCGGGCACGAATGTAATGACTGACCGAGCGACCGAGGCTGTAACAGAAGATCCGGCTGAGGTGGTATTTCGAAACACCAGCCACCTTTGACACATCTTCGAGCGAAATGGCGTCTCGATAATTGTTTTCGATGTACCAAATGGCTTTCTCTATCGCGCGCATGGTGTGACTCCATCTTCAAACAACGAGTTCAGACAATGAGGCAATGGTAAGGGCCGTCGTACACAGTCGCTTGATAGTAGTTGCGCTATCTTGCTTTTTCAGCCCAAACAGACGCTGTTTCAGGTCGATTTGATTGGAAATTTTGTAAGCAGAATGTAAGGCCCCATTTTTCTCGAACCGACTTGCACTTTTCCTCGCTACCTTTTGATCTTAATGAGAATTACCTGCATTGGCTGCCGGCGCCAACCTCGTCAAACAATATGGCACTTCTGGCCACTTAGGCCCGTGTAGGAAATATCTCACACGGCCATAGTCAATGTCCTACAGGCGTTAAGAATTGATCGGGTGTATTGTTGGCTGCAAGGGGCGGCCATGCGCACGGGAAAGGGAAGTGCATGGTCAGAGATTCCACATCAGGGGAGCAGGATGCGGTCGGCACTGGTGCGTTGTTGGCTACCAGGATTGCTTTTATCAGGCTATGCGCTCAGCGCGTTTCCCGATGATTTTCGCTTGCTCCGAATTTCGAACGCAGACCAGATCGCTGTCATCAATCATGAAGGTGAAGACCGGGTTGTCGTCGCAGGTGACCAGGTAGGCGATTATTCCGTTCAATCGATCAGTGATGGCACCCTGGTACTGCAGGACGCTGCAACCGACGACCTCCTTCATGTGACCAGCACCGGCACCAGTGTCGTGACCAGGGCACCGCCACCCACCAATGAACCACCGCCAATCACACCGGTGATTCAGCAATGAATGTTCTCACCGCACCTGTGCGTTTGCTGCTCTTCGCAGCATTGCTGTTGGCAGGCCGCGGTGCACACGCAGGTTCACCTCTCGACACTGGTGATTTTGTTATACCGCCTGGTGTCTACAGCGCTGAGTTCATTGAAGATCGCGATCACCTGACCGTTATCGAGTTTGCAGGGAACTACGATAGAACATTGCCAGATGGTGGCTTTAACTCGGCAGCTCGTGCCGTGGTGGCACAAGAGTTCTACAGGACCCATCCCGACAACTACGACTTCCTGGTCATTTTTACCGACTTTGAGTTCGATACCGGCGAAGCCCTGGCGTTTTACGGCGGTGTGCAGAACGACATTACTGGTATCAATCAGCCGATCTTCAACAACACAGCACGTTATGGCAGTAACGGACGCCTGCAGGGCACCATCGATATGGCAGCGCTCTCCCGCTACAAGGAGAACCCGCTTGACGACGGCTTTGATCTTTCCAATCACGTGCTTGCTCACGAACTCTTGCATCGATTTGGTGTTGGTACACGGTTTATTGATAGCAACGGCCAGGTCAACGATGCGTTGATTGGGCCTGACGGCGTTCACTGGAGTTTCTTTGCGCATACCGGCGCGTCGGTTGAATATGGCCATGAGTGGCGCAACAACGCAGACGGCACATTCTCGGCGGTAGCTGCACGACTTTTCTACTCGCCGCTCGATCTTTACCTCATGGGTTTCTATCAGAAGGAACAGGTTCCCGACTTCTTCTATATAGAACCTGACCCCGGCACTGAATTCGCCAGCACCGACCTGCCGAGGCAGGGTGTCACCATTGGCGGCACGCCGGTCACTGTGTCGATTGATGATGTTATTGCTGCTGAGGGTCCACGCGTGCCAGGTGTGGAAGGGGCGCAGAAAGAGTTCCGAATGGCATTTATCCTGCTCACGGCTGATCGGCAACAGGTGGATCTACGATCCGTCATCCAGGTCAACAATATCAGGCGCAGTTTCAGCGAGCGTTTTCCTATCATGACAGGCGGCAATGGCATCGTGCATGTCTACCCTGAAGGCATATCTGAGGCCTCAGCAGGCGAGGTCGCTGATGTTTCTTCTGAGGAAGACTTCCGAGCTGTCATCAACGCGGGGGATGCGCTCACCTGGTTGAGGGAAGCACAGCGAGAAGATGGCTCCTGGCAGGACAAGTCTGCTTCGGCTTTTCGCGACACAACCCTGGTATTGGAAACGTTGCAGGAACTGGATCCGTTTTTCTCAAGTTCCGGCCTGGCGCTGGACTGGATTGAACAGGCGCCGCTCAAGAACAACGATGACAGGGCCAGGTTTTACAGCTTTTTTCCTCGTTCAAGCCTGGAAGCGGACCTACTCCTGAATGGCAATAGTGATGGTGGCTGGGGGCTGCAAGCTGGTTTTGACAGCGACCCACTGGACACCTCGCTGATCCTGCAGTCAGGTGTCGTTGTTGACCGATTCTTCCGAGGCGTTAATCGCTTTGAGGACGCTGTTCAGTATCTCGGACTTGCTCAGAATAGTGATGGCGGATGGGGACCATCAAGCGAAGCGCCGAGTGATGTCGTTGCCACAGCAGCGGTACTTGATGCGCTGCTCGGGCAAGACGCGAGCTTCGCTGACGCTGCGCTCACATTTCTTATTAACCTTCAGCAACCCGATGGTGGGTTCGGGGTATCGGGGGCGTCCACCGTGACGGAAACTGCGCTCGCCCTGATACAGATTGCGCGTTTCGAACGGACAGATGAAATAGACGTCACTGCGGCGGCGAACTACCTGGGTGCTCGCCAACGATTGGGTGGTGACTTCGACAACAGTGTTTATGTGACAGCAATAGCGGTCCAGGCAATTCAATCCATAACACTCCCTAATCTTGTGCTGACAGCCACGTCTACCGTTGAAGAGACCCTGTTCGATGGGGAGCGCGTGACGATTAACCTGAATATTCGCAACGATGGTCAGCAGCCGAGCGACACAACCAGTGTGCGCTTGTACGCGGGCGACCCAGAGGCGGGTGGCGTCCTGATTGACAGCGCCCAGGTCGATCCGCTTGGGCGCGGCGGGCAGACCAACCTGACGCTGATCTGGGACTCATTTGGCCAGATCGGCAGTCAGCAGCTTTTTGTTGCCCTGGACGAAGATGGTCTCGTCAGCGAACGCACGACTATTGATAACGGGCTTCAGTTCGACCTGGACATTACTGAGGCACCCGTCTCCGCTGAACTGGAAATCAATGAAAGGGAAGTGGTCGCGGTACCTGCTGCACCCGATCGCATTCCCAGCAATATCGCATTCTCAGCCATCGTTAGAAACGTCGGCCAGACTGATTCCGGCCCTGTATCAGTGGCACTGCTGCAGGCGGGTGAGATAGTCGATACAGCGGTAGTCATTGTGCCTGCCAGAACCAGCGCGGTTGCCAACCTGACAGCGTTGCTGGAAGACCCGGGCGAGACCGTATTCACGGTGGTGGCCGATATTGATAACAACCTTGCTGAGGCGGATGAATCCAATAACGAGGCGAGTGTCTCAGTAACAACAATCGATTCGGTTGACCTTGAGATTACTGAAGCAGGCGTCGTCCTGCCTGCAAGCCTTGCCGCTGGTGACGACGTTGTCATTGCCGTTGACGTTGCTAACAGGGGAACCCTTGCCGCACCCCTGTCTCAGGTCGTTGTAGAGATCGTTTCTAGCGAAGGTACGCTCGAGTTACTGACCGGCAGTTTTGTTTTCGAACCGGGAGAGACCAAGCGGCTCGAAGTACCGTGGCTTGTTAACCTCGAAGGTGAGTTGAACGTTGTGGTCACCGTGGATGGCGGCAACCTGGTACCGGAGGACGACGAGACCAACAACACCGTGTCTGTTCCTGTCATCAGCGGTCAACAGGCAGGCTTTAATCTCAGTACCAGTTTCAGGGATATCAACTTTGTGCCGAACCCGGCGCTTGAAGGTAGCGGTCTGACCATCAGCACGATTGTTGTCAATACAGGTGCAGAGGATGTAGCGTCTCTCGATATCGCGTTTTACGACGGTGACCCGCAGGCTGGCGGGATTCTGTTGGGAGAGGTAACGGAAACTGACGTGCTTGCCTCTGAACAACGACCGGTTTCGTTTGACTGGCCGAGCGTTGATGGTGATGCAGACAGGATTATCTTTATCGTGGTGGATCCTGCGAATCTTATTGGTGAGTTCAACGAAGCAGACAAGGTCGCTTTCACCCAGGTTGACGTGAAAAGTCTGCCAGACCTGCAGGTTGCGGCAGGTTCCATCGTGACGGCTCCCGCATTTCCTGCCGCCGGTGAACAGTTCGATATCACCATTTCCGTGAACAACACGGGTATGCAGGATGCTGAAGACGTTCTGGTTGAGCTTTACGATGGAGGCCTTGATGACGGTTTCCTGATCGGCTCAACAACGCTCGCCATCGTCACCGCCAATGGGACTGCGTCGACCAGTTTCACCCATACCTTTGCCGGTGACGGGGCTCGATCACTGACACTTGTTGTCGATAGCAGCGAACTGATTGTTGAGGGCAGCGAACTGAACAACATAGCGGTTCGTGAGATCGCAGTGCAGGACGGCAATTTTGCAGTCACCCGCAGACACATTTCACCAAACGGCGACGGCGTTGGTGACCAGGTCGACTTCCAGTTCAACCTTGATTCCGCCCAAAGGGTCAGCGGCGTTGTCCTGAATGCGCTCGGAGAGACTGTGCGCACAATTGCGCTCACCGATGAGGCTGTCTTGTCAGGTGTGGTGAGTTGGGATGGTCTGGATGACGAGGGCAGGCTGGCAGGGGATGGGGCGTACAGCTTTGTCCTGTTTGACGAGCAGGGCGTACAGCTTGCAGAAGCTGGTGTCTCCATCGATAACAACCGGCTGCCGCTTGCAGAGGCACTCGGCACGGACTTCCAGCTGACGACAAACCTGGCTTGCCGCATCGGTGAAATCCTGGATGCCCAGGCACCTGACAACGCGGTGTTCTTCTTCAGTAACTACTACAACCGAAATCACAGTTCCGTAGGCATGAGACCAGGTCCGGTGTACTCGTCGATAGATGACAAGATCTACTTCGCGACCTATCTCGAACCGTTCGTGGAAGATGGCGAGCTGCAGGTAACGGACGAGCGTGTCCTGTTTGAATCAGGTTTCTATCGCGCTGATAGTGACGGCACCAATGTCACTGCTCTTGGACTTTCTGTCGACGAGCGAGATGTCAGGGATATTGTTGTCACACCTGACGGTAGCAGGCTTTTTGTTGTAACGGCGCGCGAGCTTGACGTTAACCCAAGTCCTTTTGTTGAAGACATTCAGCAGCAAGTTGAATTCACCCTGGTCGATAGCGATGGCAGCAACGAGCAACTGCTGCTTGAGTTCTCAGATTCTCAGGGCAGTGGTGCGGTTCGGACCGACTTCCGGTTCCTCGATGACAACACGTTGATCTACCTCGGTTTGCGCGGCGGTGCTACTGACATCTGGCAACTGACACTGACCGCTGGAAGCACGCCGCAGCTGATCGCGAGTTTTGATGACAGCACTATCCCATCAGCGTTATTCGACAAGAATCCCGTATTTACCCTGAACCAGGCTCGCACTCACGGCCTGATGCAGTTTACGGAATCACAACTTGCCGGTGCCTCCGGTCTGCTCACCGAGAGAAGTCATAACCCGGCAGTACTGCTGGAGATATCGACTGGCCAGTTGACCCTGTTGGGTGAATCCGTGGCAGCTGCTTTCTCACGTGCTGGGGACAGGCTTGCTGTTGCGTCACCCGAGACCCGCCTGATTGAGATCCGCGACCTTGACAATGTCACCCTGCAGACCTTCACCATGGCGGAACAGTTCCCAGGAGAAGGATTGCCGCTGTTCGGACGCTTCAGAGGTATCACCTGGGGACCCTCTGATGCGAGGATCGTGGTGGCATTCGAGGATTACGCCGCCTTCATTCGTTATGAATTTGAGCCAGGCTTTCCTCCGCCGTTTACAGACAACGTCGATCTGGGTGGTATCTATCTGCTGACAACGGCCACGGGTGATCTGGAGAAGGTGGCCCGTATCGGCATCCTGCCGCCGTCCCAGTTCGATGGGCCAGATCCTGTTGAAGTGCCAGAACCTGTACTCACTAACAATGCCAACGGCTATCCCCTCAACGAGGAAAACCTGCCTTACCTGCTGTGGACGAGAAGCGATTCCTGGAAGGGGGATCCCAATGGCCGGGTGAAGGAGCTCACATGGATGAGTGAAAGGAATGTCCTGGTTTCAGGCAGCCCTTCTGGCCAGGGGCCACTCGGTTCACCGTTGTTGCTGGACGTCCTCTCGCCGGGGTCCCAGAGCCGCGCGGTACTGACCGATAGAAATATTTCTGGCTATCGAGCCAGGGTTTCGCTGAGTAACACCGGTAAATTCCTGACGTTCTACCCGGATGATCCGCTCGACGCCTGTAATGGTGTTAACGATGGCCACCGCCAGGTGCAGTCACTCCTGAATCTGACGGCTGACATCAAGGCCTTCAGGACGGCAGGAGGAGGGATTGAACTTCGGGGTACAGCTGCCGATAAGAACTTCGATCGTTATGTCCTCGAGTACGCCACCGCGGATGACCCTGACAGCTTCTTTGAGATCACGCCGCCATCAACCAACATGGTGATCGACGATCTCTTCACAACATGGGTGCCGGATTTTGGCAGCTACTTTGTGCGACTCACTGTGTTTGATGATGCCGGTAACGTCGCGCAGGACATTGTGCAGACGACGTATTCCGATGACCCTCCCATCGCCGCTGTGCTTTCAAGTCCCCAGCAGTTCAGCCCGAACGGTGATGGTATTGCCGAGGAAGTATCGCTGTCCTTTGACGTCCGGCAACCGGTTAATCTTGAGCTGAACGTTTTTGGCGAAGACGGCGCATTGGTGAGATCGATCACATCTAGCTTCAGCAATATCGGTGTTAGACGCTCAATCATCTGGAACGGCCGCGATGATGCAGGCATCCAGGTTCCCGATGGCAACTATGCGCTGGTACTTGGTGACCTGCGTTACAACGTCACAGTCGATAGGACACCGCCAGCTATCGAGGACATAACGCAACCGTTTAATGACCCATCATGCACAAGCTTTGATGAGAACAACGCACGAGAGTGCACGGTACGCAGTAACTTAAGCGTTGAGGCTCGCATGAGCGACGCAATTGGCCTGGCCGAAACACGTCTTGAGCGACGAGCGCTTGGTACCAGTGATTGGATCACGCTGAGAACGACGGAAGACGAAGAGCGTGTCAGCAGCAACGAAACCATCTCACAGTTGCGTGCCAACGAGTACCGGGTGGTTGCGACTGATGTAGTGGGTAATGAAGCAACACTTGTGCTTGATACAAGTGAAAAGAGGGACCAGGTGCTGACCCTCAACATTGGCCGGCATCTTAATGACAACGGTGAGATCGTGACCAGTTTCCTCAATGAAGGGACCGCCGTTAAATATGAAGAGATTTATAACTTCAGCAGCCCGGGCACAGTCAATATCGTGCCATTGGCCGTCGCTGCCGAATACAAACCTTTCCGCGTTCTCATCCAGGAAACCTTTGATCGAGAGGTTGATGCTGTTGAGTTGCTGTTCAGACCAAGCCCTGCGGCCGACTACACCGCGGCTGCGCCTGTCGACTACGGGGTGCTGGGCTGCACCATATTGAGCCCGTGTTATATCTCGACAGGAACCGACGTTCCTGACGATGCCTTCTTCGCTGTGTTCGACCCTGCAGCAACGGGGTTCGAGCCTTTCGTTGAGTACGAGATGAAGCTCCGTTTGACGCTTGAAGACGGCACTCAGGTGGAGACGCTGACGGTCGTATTCAACGATGAGTCGGGCTATATCATTGGCAAGTTTGGAAGCACCAAACTGTTTGTCCAGACGGACGACACCATACCCGACATCACCTCAATGGAACTGCTCGTGCAGAGCAATGAAGACCCGCGTTTCGTGGAGCAGCGACTCGTGGATGCTACTGTCGTCAATGAGGAAACAGCGATCGTCGTCTCCTCACCGTTTGGTCCACCCATCGTACTCGTGCCGCTGGATGTATCTACCTTGCTGAGTTGCGTCAGCTACAACGTCACCGTGCGCGTTAACTTTGCAATCGGTGGTGAACCGCTGGAACTTAAGGAAAAACGCTCTTCGAGCTGTATTGGAATAACAGATCGTAAGGTGTTTTATCGCGAACCCAGCGAGACACAGTCCTGTAACTCACCTGCTTCCGACACCCTGCGGGTCCGATTGGAAATCGAAGCCAGTGATGATCGGGTTCTTAGCACACTATCGCTCGGTACACCCGGGGTGGTAGCAGATGAGCTGGACGAAGTGCTGTTCAATGTCATCGATCCGGCAGAAGGTTTCCACAACTTTGTGGTCGATAAGACAGTCTATGCGGAGGGTGTCCTGGACCTGAGAGCGGTATTGGTCTCAACGGATAACGATGTCGCCACCAGCGACTTTGATGTCGACATCGTCCACACGTCGCCTGAAGTCACGATCGGTGACCCGCTAAATGGCTCTCAGTCCTGCGGGGTACTGTTACGCAGCGGTGATATCGGTTTACCGTTCTCCGGATCGATCACGACAGCCGGGCGTGCCGTGGACTACACCGTCACCAGCGCCAATGGCGGATGTGGTGAGGGTTGCACCGCCAGTACGGTCAGGTTGCCTGACGATCAGGAACTCGTACTGGTCGAACCCTCAACAGCAGGTTTTGTTACCAGCCTCAATGGTACTTTTGCCATGCCAACCTTCGGGGCTGACGGCATCGAACTGATAACGGTTGAAGTACGCAACAACGGCGGTGCGTTGCAATGTGCCACCGTTGAGGTCGACCTTGATACCAAGGTGGACGACTTCTCGGCGGCATCCATGGGAGGCGTTCCCAGCAAAACCAGGCTGAACAAGCAGACAAGCTACTATTCTCCGAACGGGGACGGACAATACGATGTGGTGTCGACACGTATCAACGTGCTTGAACCCGTTGCTGCCAAGGTGGAAATCTATTCCACCCTGGAGAGTGCTGGCGAGCACGTTGACGATCAACTTGTCACGGTTGTTGCAGATGAACTTGCCATCGGTGCAGGGGAAACGATCCTGGACTGGAACGGTGTTTCAGGAGGCATTGTCACCGAAGGTATTTACCGCGTCAGGGTAAATGTTCGTGATGGCTGTGGGTTCATTGAAGAGACGGATTTCCTGGTTGCCATTGATATCACGCCGCCAGCAGTGGACCTGGTCGCGCCACAAATAGGTGATCCACTCGGCAACATCATCGCCTTCAGGGCAAACGCAACAGACGAGCGTTTTGCGTCTCATCAACTCAATGTTCAGATTGACGACCAGTCCCTGGCACTGGCTGACGGATCAGAGCCACTTGATGGTGGGGCCGAAGGCGCGCTCGTCGTTGAATGGGACAGGGTGGGTCTGAGCGGTCCCGCAACCGTGACATTCTCAGCCGTCGATATCGTTGCTAATTCAGCGGAGGTGCAACGTGCCTTCGATCTTGGAAATCCTGCAGAACTGATCAAGAGTCACGAAGTCGTAGCGGAGAGGATCTCGCCTAACGCGGATGGCAGGTTTGATACCGCGGTCATGCGTACACAATTCGGCGCAGATTTAACGGCGGTGTTCCAGGTGCTGAGCGGCGACGCGGTGGTACGTACGATCACGGATAGCGCCTTCATAGAGGGCCTTCACACCGTCACTTGGGATGGCCTTGATAATGGTGGGGCGCCGCTGCCGGATGGTGAATATCAGCTGCGCGTGATCGCCACATTCCTTGGTGTAAATCAGACGGAGACTGTTTCTACACTGCTGGACGCTACGCCACCCATAGTCAGCGTTGAAGATGTTGAGAATGGCTTCATTATCAGGGATGACAATCTCATCAATGGTCAGATCAGCGATGACAATCTGGAGAGCTACCAGGTCAGTATCGTTCTCACCCCGGATGGGGACGTTGTTAGCACAGTGCTTGCTGAAGGTAGCGAGAACATCATTGGCCTTCTAACAGCCACCAGCGGCGAGCCGTTTGCCCAGGAAGGTATATACGAACTGTTGTTCCGCGCGATTGATGACGCCGGTAACGAAACCGTCGTTACCACAAAACGCCTGATTGATGTTACGCCGCCATCGGTCAGCATCGCTGCGCCACTTCCCGATGTCTTCATCAATAAGGTCGAGAACGAATTCACAGTGATCGGTTTTGTTGAAGATGAATATCCGAGGACGTTCAGTCTGGATTTCGCGCCATTTAATTCACCTGAGAGCATCACCAACCTCGCCGCTGGCGAAGATCCGAACGCTGAGGAACTCGCCGTCTGGAACACCGGGGCACTGCCTGATGCGAGGTATGTACTGACGTTATCAGCGGAAGACCTCGCTGGTAATGACGCACTCGTCACTCATGTTGTTACTATTGATGGAACGTTACCTGTGGCAACGATTACCGCACCGTCAGCGGGCTATATCAAAGAGTCTTTCACCGTTACAGGCACGGCCAGCGACGACAACCTCAGGCAATACCTGGTCAGCTTTTCCGCGATAGATGGCAGTAGTGACACTGACCTGATCGTCGGCAGCAGCAACGTACTGGCCGGCCAACTCGTGAATGTAGGTGCTCTGCCTGAGGACGGTGAGTATCGACTCCGTCTGCGGGTATCGGACAAGGCGGACAACGAGGCGGTGGATGAGGTGATTGTCACCGTGGATACCACGCCACCAGCTGTACCGACAGGGTTTACCAGCGATGCGGACAACCAGGGGCAGTCGGTTACCCTGACTTGGCTTCAGAACACCGAACCTGACTTCAGCCACTATGAAGTATTCCGCAACGGATCCCTCATTGAGGATGACCTGACCGAACTGGTGTTTGAAGATTCCGGGCTTGGGCAGGGAGAATATTCGTATCAGATCAGGGCAGTTGATCTGGCGGGACTATCGAGTGGGTTTACTGCTCCTGAAATTGTCACCATCGATCTCGAACCACCAACCGTTGTCCTGACATCACCCAATCCTGATGAAACCGTGAACGGCGCGGTGTCGATTATCGGTACCGCCTTCAGCGACGAAGATTTTGCGTCATACGAAGTTTCCATTGAAGTTACCGGCGGTGGCAGCCAGGTCATCGCAAACCGTACGTTACCGGTTCAGGGAGGTGAGCTCGCCCAGTGGAGTACACTTGGTATCGCAGAAGATACGCCGGTAACGATTACGCTCACCGCAGAAGATGACGCGGGCAACAAGGGTTCCACCAGCATCACTGTCACTGTAGACAACACGGCGCCGCCAGCACCGACCAACCTCGCCGCCATTGTCAGCGGTGATACGGTAGACGCCAGTTGGGACTATGACCCTGTGGTACCCGATCTCGCGGGCTTCCTGCTGTTCCGGAACGGAAAGCTTGCCAACGCCACAGGCGTTGTTGTGGGGGATCTGCTCCCGTTTGCGATTGGCACGCAGGCATACACCCATGAGAACGTGCCCGACGGTGAGCAGACCTACGTCGTCCACGCCGTCGACGCGACAGGCAATATAGGGCCGGGTTCAGATCCTATTACCGTCACAGTAGAAACATCTCCTCCAGCAGCAGTTATAAGCAACATCACCTCCGGCCAGCTGTTTGAATCAAGCCTGCTGCTTACCGCGACCAGTGAAGACAACGATGTCGCGACAGTTTCCCTTGAACAGCGTGAAGTCGGGCAGAGCACCTGGAACCAGCTGGTACTTGATGACAATGCACCGT
>CAWUFD020000011.1:0-63913 GCA_963921285.3 Pseudomonadales bacterium | reverse complement strand
CCTTGATCCTTCTTCTGCTGCCTGGCAAAAAAGCCGCCGACGTCACATGCAGAAGAAAAAGGAACATCTGGCCCGATCCCCTTCTTTGGGCGATGTTTCCTCCGAGATTTTGCGATATCGACTGCCACATGTCCATTCCACCCCCATCGCAAATCTAGTATTCTTCAGGCACTTTTTTTGACCCCTTAGAATTTAATGCTCACAGTCATTTCGCCCGCAAAAACGCTGGATTTTGATACACCTTCCAGCACTGCAAAAAACTCAACACCCGTATTTCCAAAACAGACCAAAGCACTTGTCGAGGTTATGCGAGAGAAGTCACCTAAAGACCTGAGCAAATTGATGGGTATCAGTCCAAAGCTGGCTGAACTGAACGTTGAGCGTTACCAGAACTTCAAACCCAAACCCAAGGATGCCAAGCAGGCGGTGCTCGCATTCAAGGGCGACGTGTATCTTGGCCTGGAAGCTGAAGAATACGGTGAGCGTGATTTCAATTTTGCGCAGAAGCACCTGCGCATTGCTTTCCGGCCTTTATGGCGTACTGCGTCCACTTGACCTGATCCAGCCCTACCGTCTTGAGATGGGTACCAAGCTGAAGACGCCGCGTGGGAAAACACTATACGAATTCTGGGGTGATGAAATCACCGAAAAGATCAATGGGGAACTCGAAGAGCAGCGTAACAAAACCCTGGTTAACCTCGCTTCTAACGAGTACTTCAAGGCGGTAAACCCGGAACTCCTGCCAGGCAGGTTGATCACCCCGGTATTCAAGGACTACAACAACGGCACTTACAAGATCCTGTCTTTTTTCGCGAAAAAGGCCCGCGGTTACATGGCCTCCTATATCGTAAAGAACCGCATCGACAAGCCGGACGACATCAAGTCCTTCGACGTTGATGGCTACAAGTACAACGAGAGCTTCTCAAACGACGATAACTGGGTGTTTACCCGCAAGGCCTGATCCCCCTTCCAGAACTTAAACATGAGTAAACTGGGGATCATCGTGAACCCCTTCTCTGGAAGGGACGTGCGCCGCGTTGCCGCGAGAGCCAGCACTTCAGATCACCATGAAAAACAACAGCAGGTCACCCGCCTGGTTCTGGGCGCGCTGTCCCAGCGTGTTGAGCGAATCTACCTCGCCCACGAACCGTTTCGCATCAACGCGCGCGCGGTTGAAAACCTGCCACAACGAGACCAGGTCTCCATCCTCAAGTTCCCACTGACCCACACGGCAGCTGACACAACCACCATGGCAAAGATGATGTGGGACGAAGGCTGCCGCGTGTTTATCGTCCTGGGTGGCGATGGTACGTCGCGCATCGTCTCGCTCGCCCTGCCGGACGCCGTGATGCTGCCGCTTTCAACCGGTACCAACAACGTCTTCCCCTATCGCCTGGAAGCGTCTGTTGCCGGGATGGCGGCAGGATTGGTTGCGGCAGGGAACATCGATGTGAACGAGGCGTGCCTGCGCTGCAAGCGAGTGCATATTGAAGCAGGTGATGTGCACGATGTGGCCCTGATCGACGCCGTGCTGCTGCGTGATGACTTGCTCGGCAGCCTGCTGCCATTTGAAACCGACAATATCGCAGCGCTGCTCCTGACCAGGGCGGAACCCGCCTCGATTGGTGTATCCCCCATCGGCGGCTATCTCATGCCATGTGGGCACGCGGATGAATTCGGTGTGCTGGTGACCTGCAGCGCGGAGGCGTCCAGGTCTATCAATATCCCTGTATCGCCTGGTCTGCATGCAGATGTGGGCATTGAGGCTGTCACCAGGCTCGCCTTTGATGAACCAACTAAACTAAACGGTCCAGGGATCCTCGCATTTGATGGAGATCGGACGATCAAGCTTGATGCCGACGAAACCGCCACGCTATGCGTGAAGCGGGATGGCCCGCGGATCATCGAAGCCGAAAAGGTCATGCATATGGCAGCGGAAGCAAATTTGTTCGAAAATGCTTACAAATGACATTAGCATAATGTTGGTAGGTAATTGAATTTCCTAGTATCCTTGCCATCGAAAATCTTCGAAGCCATGAATAAAAAACTACTAATTCTCGTCACTGCACTGCTCCTTCCTCTTGCGTCAATTGCACAGGACGAAGGCCCTGTTACCAAAACACTGGTATGGCCAGACGGCACCCGTTACGTTGGGGGCGTTGTCGACGGCAAGCGTTCCGGCAAGGGAACAATCTTCTGGCAGGACGGCACCCGCTTTGTCGGCCAGTTCGAAAATGATATGCGCAATGGTCCCGGCACGATGATCCTGCCCGATGGCACCGTGTACACCGGCTTCTTTCGCAACGATGAATTGATCGATACAGAAGCCACCATTGCTGCCAGCAATGAACCCCCACCGGAAATTGCAGACGTTGCAGAAGATATCGCCGACATGCCGATGGAAGCAGACTCACTCGCAGCCGCGCCGGTTGATACCTACGAACCTGAGCCTGAACCTGCGCCGGTGGTTGAAGAAGAACCTGATCCTTACACATACGCTGCTGCGGACGTCGATGTGGATGAGGAAGATGATTATTCAAGTGATAGCTATTCAGACGACAGCTATTCAGACGACAGCTATTCAAATAACAGCTATGACACCGATACTGCCGACAGCTATGACGATGCCGGAGATACGCTGACCGACGATCAGTATGCATACGTCGAAGAAGACGACTATGACGTTGCCGATCCCTATGACAGTGATGTCACTGCAATCACCGACAGCGTGAAAGACGAACTGACCGAATCCATCGACCTGTGGGCCGCCGCCTGGTCCGACAAGAATGTCGTGCAGTACCTCGACAATTATTCCGACGACTTTGCCGTACCCGGTAACCAGAGCCGTCGTACCTGGGAGGCCCTGCGTCGAACACGACTGTCCCGGCCGCGGTACATCAATCTTGATGTTGCCTACCAGCGATTCGAATTTGTGGAAACCAACGTCGTTGATGTGTTCTTCCGCCAGACCTACCGCTCCAATACCTACAGTGATCTTACTGACAAGGTACTGCGCATGCGTAAGGAAGGCACCGACTGGAAGATCCTGATCGAGCGTAGTCGATAGACCACACTATTCACGACGTGATTGCAGGGCGTTAGCCGTCCCACACTCCTCTATAATCGTTGCTCCTTCTTCGTGAGAGCTTTCCATGAGCGACGTTGCCGTACCCGTACCTGCTGCTACCATCCTGATGTTAAGAGACGGGCCAACCGGCCTTGAAACCTTCATGGTGGTACGCCATCACCAGATCGATTTTGCTTCAGGGGCACTGGTGTTTCCCGGTGGCAAGGTTGACGACAATGATTTCACCGTCAGGGACTTCTGCGACGGTGCTGATGATGCCGACGACACTCAGCTCGGCCTGATGGTTGGCGCGATCCGGGAAGCGTTTGAGGAATGTGGGATTCTGCTGGCGAGAAAGTCCGGTGAATCTGACCTCGTCTCTGGAGAGGTTCTGGCCCAACTCGATAACATGCGAGACCCGCTAAACAACGGCGAGGTGTCGATAGGTGACTTCCTCAAAGACAACGATCTGCGGCTCGCCTGTGACAAGCTGACGCACTTTGCGCACTGGATCACGCCGGACATGATGCCGAAGCGGTTTGATACACACTTCTACCTGGCAGAAGCGCCTGCTGATCACCTGGCGGTGCATGACGGGCATGAGTCCGTGGATTCGGTCTGGATCTCACCCCAGGACGCAATGAAAGGCGCCAAAGAAGGCACCTATACAATTATCTTCCCTACCCTGATGAATGTTGAACTGCTTGGTGAGAGCGGCAGTGTTGCGGCTGCGATGGATGATGCGGTGAATCGGCCGCTGGTGCCTGTACTGCCATGGACAGAAAAGCGGGAGGACGGGAATTACCTGTGTATTCCGGCCGAGGCGCCTTATTCGGTTGTTGAACAGAAGATGCCGGAGCGGGCGCCTGGTTAGTTGGGCTATCGCGAGTATCAGATCCCTCGGCTAACGCTCGGGATGACGTCGTAATTTCGTAAAGGAATCCCAACTCCCGTCATCTCGACCGGAGCAAAGCGAAGTGGAGAGATCTCAGCGGTTATACGTTGAAATTTGTGATCGCGCGTATCAGATCCCTCGGCTGGCGCTCGGGATGACGGGGACATCGTCATCGCGACCGGGTCACGCTGACCGCAGCGAAGCGGAGCGGAGAGATCTCAGCGCTGAATTCTACGAAAACTCGAATGCTACGCAGTGGCCCCTACGGGACCACCAGGAGATTTTCTGCTTGGCAGATAACTCCTGGCTTCGCAATAACGTAAGTGGTGGCTGTGCAGAGGAGATTTTCGGCGTAACCGAAAACTCCTACCCCCCGAAATCATCCAGGAAGATGTTCTCGCGTTCGACGCCAAGATCTTCGAGCATGCCGATCACCGCAGAGTTCATCATGGGTGGCCCACACATGTAGTACTCACAGTCTTCCGGCGCCGGGTGGTCAGCCAGGTATTCATCAAGCAGCACGTTGTGAATAAAGCCGGTGTAACCATCCCAGTTCTCAATGTTCTGGTCCGACAGGGCGACATGCCACTCAAAGTTCTCATGCTCTGCAGCAAGCTTGTCGAACTCATCAACGTAGAACAGCTCACGCTGGTTTCGACCGCCATACCAGAAGGTGATCTTGCGATCGGTGTTGATTCGGAGCAGCTGATCAAAAATGTGCGCTCGCATCGGTGCCATACCCGCACCACCGCCGATGAAGACCATTTCAGCATCGGTTTCCTTGGCGAAGAACTCACCATATGGACCGAAGATGGTGACTTTCTCACCTGGCTTCTTGGTGAAGAGGTAAGAAGACATCTTGC
Organism: Pseudomonadales bacterium; assembly: GCA_963921285.3. GTDB lineage: Bacteria > Pseudomonadota > Gammaproteobacteria > Pseudomonadales > Azotimanducaceae > UBA9659. The sequence continues at coordinate 59,088 of CAWUFD020000011.1, read as the reverse complement.
CCGGCGGGAAGTCCGTGCCGGGAGGTGGAGAAGCAATACGAATATTGAACTTCATGATGCCCTTTTCTTCCGGGTAGTTCGCCATCGAGTAGGCGCGAATGGTGACTTCGTCTACCTTGGACTCGTGGTCAAACACGCCGAACTTTTCCCAGTCCGGGTGGTACTCTTCTTCAATCTCCATATCACTGTACTTGATGTGATAAGGAGGTATTTCAAACTGCACATAACCGCCTGCACGGAAGTCTACTTCCTCGCCTTCAGGCAGTTTCAGCACCAGCTCTTTAATAAACGTTGCCACGTTGTGGTTGGAGATCACCTCACACTCCCAACGCTTAACGCCAAAGAACTCAGCCGGTACTTCAATTTTCATGTCCTGCTTGACTGCTGTCTGGCAGGAAAGGCGCCAGCCTTCTTTTGCTTCACCGCGGGTGAAGTGACCTTCTTCGGTCGACAGCATGGAACCGCCGCCGTCCATCACCTTGCAGCGACACTGCGCGCAGGTACCGCCACCGCCGCACGCAGATGACAGGAAAATTCCAGAATCAGCCAGCGTGTTCAGCAGTTTGCCGCCGGCACTTGCGGTAATGGTCTTCTCCGGGTCCCCATTGATTTCAATGGTGACCTCACCGGTGCTGACCAGCAGCTTGCGTGCATAAAGGATCACGAAGACCAGCAGCATAATGACGCCGGTGAACATACCGACACCTAATACAACCTCAATATTCATCAGCTTCTTACTATCCTCTTATCAATCGCGGCGCTTAAAGCGAAATGCCGCCAAAAGACATAAAACCAAGAGACATCAGGCCAACTGTGATGAAGGTGATGCCAAGACCACGCAGGCCTTCTGGCACATCCGAGTACTTCATCTTCTCGCGGATTCCCGCGAGAACAACAATGGCTATTGCCCAACCTACGCCAGAACCGAAGCCATAGACCACACTTTCGCTCAACGTATAGTCACGATTCACCATGAAGAGTGAGGCACCCAGGATGGCGCAGTTCACCGTGATGAGGGGCAGGAACACACCCAGCGCGTTGTAGAGCGCAGGCAGGTACTTGTCCAGGAACATCTCGAGTATCTGTACCATCGCCGCAATCACACCGATGTAGCTGAGGAACCCAAGGAACGAGAGGTCAACTTCCGGCAGACCCGCCCAGGCCAGCGCACCATCAGCAAGCAGGTACTGGTAGATGAGATTGTTCACCGGCACGGTGATAGTCAGTACGACAACAACCGCAATACCAAGGCCGGCTGAGGTTTCAATCTTCTTTGAGATCGCAATGAAGGTGCACATCCCGAGGAAGAACACCAGCGCCATGTTTTCAATGAAAACGGCACGAACAAAGAGACCTAGATAATATTCAAGCATGTCAGTCCCCTACCCTCGTGACAGGGCGGTTTGACCGCCGATTTCGAAGTCAGGCTCTTCCACCTGCTCTGGCTTCCAGGCGCGCAGTGCCCAGATCAGCAGGCCAATGATGAAGAAGGCACTTGGTGGCAGCAGCATCAGCCCCATCGGGTTGTACCAGCCACCGTTGGTGACCAGCGGCATGACTTCCATACCAAACAGGCTGCCGGAACCGAAGAATTCGCGAATGGTTGCTACAACCATCAGGCAGACACTGTAGCCAAGCGCGTTACCAAGGCCGTCAATGAATGACAGTCCCGGCGGGTTCTGCATGGCAAATGCTTCCGCGCGACCCATCACGATGCAGTTGGTGATGATCAGGCCAACAAATACCGTGAGCTGCTTGCTGGTTTCATAAGCCATCGCACCCAGGATCTGGTCAACCACGATTACAAGGGACGCAATCACTGTCATCTGAACAATGATCCGCACACTCGATGGGATGTGGTTACGGATAATCGAGATAAACAGGTTCGAGAGTGTCAGTACAAAGGTGAGTGCAAAACACATCACCAGTGCCACACTCATCTTGGTGGTAACCGCCAGCGCGCTACAGATACCGAGGATCTGCAAGCCGATGGGATTGTTATTAAAAATCGGATTTAAGAGGACTTCTTTAGCGTTCATACGTGTCTCCGACTACCCCCTAAGATCATCAAGAATAGGGCCAAAGGCTTCGTCGCCGAGCCAGTAGGCCACCATGTATTCAACACCGCGACTGGTCAGGGTGGCACCCGACAGACCGTCAATCTGGTATTTCGCATTGGGTGCGCTCTTATCAACCGCGCCCTTGATTACCTTCAAAGCAATCTCGTCACCGGTGAAGATTTCCTTACCGGCCCAGCTTGCTTTCCACGCAGGATTATCAATCTCGCCACCGAGACCCGCTGTCTCACCATGCTCGTAGAACGTAATACCGGAAACCGTGTTCATATCGCTCTCAAGCGCAATAAAGCCGTACATGGTTGACCACAGGCCATAGCCGTGTACGGGAATCACAACGCGATCAACCTCCTGGCCTTCACGTAACAGGTAAACAACACTGTAACGCGCACGTCGTGAGATCGAGGCAATGTCTTCCGACTTCTCCAGCGCACGAGACAGTGCAGGATCCTTTGATGCCTTGCGCTGGTCATAGGTGCGTGGATCTATACCCAGGTCAGACGCTTCCAGATCCGTAAGCATGCGCTGGTCTTCGAGATCAACCAGGCGAACTTCGATGTTTTTAAACAGCGCGTCTATATCAACATTGCCGGCGTTTTCCTTGTCATACAGACCTGCTGCAGCAAGGATGTTCTGGTTGCGATCGAGATCCTTGTTCGCCAGTCGCTGCGGCTTCAGCAGCACCGCGGCACTCGACACGACGATGGAGCACGCAAAGCACACCAGCAGCATGACGACAATAATGTTTTTCATGGAGTCCTTATCATTGGACACGAGCCAGCCTCCTCTTAACGTTTGATCGCACCACGCCCCAGTCGATGAGCGGTGCGAACAGGTTGGCAAACAGGATGGCAAGCATCATGCCTTCAGGGAAGGCCGGGTTGACCACGCGAATCAGCACACACATCGTGCCGATCAACGCGCCATACCACCATTTACCGCTATTGGTCATCGCGGCAGATACAGGATCCGTTGCCATGTAAATCATGCCGAAGGCAAAACCGCCCACAACAAGGTGCCAGTACCACGGCATTGAGAACATCGGATTGGTATCGGAGCCGATGAAGTTGAACAGGGTTGATGTCGCCACCATACCGAGCATGACACCCGCGATGATTCGCCAGGAAGCGATCTTTGCGGTCACAAGAATGATGCCGCCAATGAAGATCGCAAGCGTGGAGGTTTCACCCACACTGCCCTGCATGTTGCCAAGGAAGGCATCCATCCACGTCAGACCGGAAGCGGTGACACCCTGCAAGCCCTCGAGGGCTGCAATACCCAACGGGGTGGCACCACTGAAACCATCAACTGCCGTCCAGACTGAATCACCTGAGATTTCAGCCGGATAAGCAAAGAACAGGAACGCCCGGCCAGTGAGTGCCGGGTTAAGGAAGTTTTTGCCGGTGCCACCGAAGATCTCTTTACCGATCACAACACCGAAGGAGATACCGAGTGCCACCTGCCAGAGCGGAATAGACGCAGGTACGATCAGCGAGAAGAGGATACTGGTGACAAAGAAGCCTTCGTTAACTTCATGGCCACGCTTGACTGCAAAGAACACTTCCCAGAGACCACCCACCACAAAGGTGACCATATAAATCGGCACGTAGAAGACCGCACCATATATAAGGCAGTCCCACCAGCTGGTTGCGTCATAACCTGCAACAAGCTCTAAGATGAAACCGCGCCAGCCCTCCAGACGTTCAATGCCCATCTCGTCCATGGCGAGGTTCGCCTGCAGACCGGTGTAGTACATACCGGCAAACATGGGAAAGAAGGCACACCACCAGACCGTGGTCATGACGCGCTTCATATCGACAGCGTCACGTACGTGGGAGGAGCTTTTGGTTACATACCCCGGCGAGTAGAAGATGGTGTCGACCATCTCGTATACCGGGTAGAGGCTTTCGAAACGACCGCCCTTGTGAAAGTGCGGCTCGATGTTATCGAGTGTATCCCTTAACGACATTTACTAACTCTCTGCTTCAATACGCGCCAGCATGCGGCGCAGGTAAGGGCCATATTCATACTTGCCCGGGCAGGCAAACGTGCACAGTGCCAGGTCTTCTTCATCAAGTTCGAGGCAACCAAGGTCAATGGCGGCATCGAAGTCATCCACAACCAGCGCGCGCAGCAGCTGAGTTGGCAGGATGTCCATCGGCATCACCTGTTCATACGTCCCAAGCGGAATGATGGACCGTGGGCTGCCGCCGGTGGATGTGTTCAGGTCAAACTGCTTCTTGCCTGAATAAGCCGCCACAAAAAGACGGGTCAGCGAGAACTTGTTGGTGCCAGGTGCGACAAACTCGAGCAGTTCGCGCTCGGTGCCCTCTTCCAGCGCAGAAACCTGGTTGTGAAAGCGCCCGATATAACCGGTGGCATCCGCAGCCTTGCGGCCATCGAGTACAGATCCGCTGACAATACGCTGATCGCCTTCCTTGATCTCTCCGGCCGTCAGCTCTTCTGTAGACGCACCAAGGCGGGTACGCAGTAGTCGAGGATTACTGACAGACGGACCTGACAGGGCCACCACACGTTCAAAATACAGTTTGCCGCTCGTAAAAAGGTGACCAATCGCAATCACGTCCTGGTAACCGATGGTCCAGACGCTGCGGTTGGTGTGAACGGGGTGCAGGAAGTGAATATGTGTACCTGCATTACCGGCAGGATGTGGTCCGGAGAACGCCTCAGATCGAACTTTAGCGTTGCTGGATACCGGGATGTCGGTGCCAGCCATTGCGCAGACATAAACCGCACCTTCTGTCAGGCACGACAACACATCAATACCCTGCAGGAATGCATCAGACTGCTCTTTAATGAAAAGAGATGGGTCCGCTGCACCAGGCCTCGTGTCACTTGCGGTGATAAAAATCGCGTCTGCTGAATCGCCAGGTAGGGGCACCTTGCTGTAAGGACGTGTCCTGATCGCAGTCCACTGGCCGCTCGCCACGAGGTTTTCTACAACCTTGTCCCGGTCCAGGTTCGCGAGTTCAGAGGCACCGTAAGAAGCAAACTCAACGGCGTCATCACCGTCGATTTCAACTACCAAAGACTCGAAGACTCGCTTGGCGCCGCGGTTAACTGCAACCACCTTGCCTGATGCCGGTGCCGTGTAGTTCACACCGGGTGACTTCTTGTCTGTGAAAATCAGCTGGCCCGCTTTGACGACATCGCCCTCGCGAACCTCCATGGTGGGTTTTAGGCCAGGATAGTCATAGCCGACAATGGCGACGTGTTTTACGTCTTTGCCGTCTTCAATTACCTGGTTGGGACTCCCTGTAATGGGCAGGTCGAGCCCGCGTTTAGTCTTAATCATTCCCTACCTGACAACGCCCTTTGAATATTGATAGTTGATAACTTTTTGGTAACAACAGAAGTTTTTTGGTGCCGGACGACTGATCTGTCACTTGAATTTTTCACTCGAAAGTTGAGATCTGTTGCCTGGACGAAACGGGGCGAAAAGCCCCCGAAAAATCGCGGCTAATTATAGTGATTCGGACTTTTATTATCCAGCCTCAGCGGCGCTAAATACGCGGTTTTTGGGAAGTTTTTGCCGAGAGGAAAGGAAAGGGATGCCAGAGGATCAGCCAGGGCTGCGCGGGGATATTGATTTAGCGAATAACGTATCCCCGCAGAAACAGGGATACGTTCTTTTCGGTGCCTTTAAGCCGATTTCAGCTTGGCGACCTCCTGAGCAGCTTCTTCGCCGGTTGCAGGCTGAGGCGGCACGATCGGGTACTTGATACCGGCCATTTTTTGCGCGACGCGCACTACCTGGCAGGTGTAGCCGAACTCGTTGTCGTACCAGACGTACAGGATCACCTGGGCGCCCTGGACGATGGTGGCGTGCGAATCGACGATTCCGGCATGGCGGTTGCCAATGAAGTCGGTAGAAACCACCTCTGAGGAGATAGTGAAGTCGATCTGACGGTTCATGGCGGAATTCAGCGAAACATCCCTCAGGAATGCATTCACCTCTTCAACCGACGTTTCGTTTTCGAGCGTCAGGTTCAGAATTGCCATGGAAACATTCGGCACCGGCACACGAATGGAGTTACCGGTCAATTTGCCGTCGAGTTCCGGCAGCAGTTTGCCGATCGACTTGGTGGCGTTGGTTTCGGTAAGCACCATGTTAAGTGGTGCACTTCGACCACGACGTTCCTTGGAGTGCGTGTTGTCGTGCAGGTTCTGGTCATCAGTGTAGGCGTGAACCGTTTCCATGTGACCGCGCACGATGCCGAAGTGATCATTCATACACTTCAGTACAGGCACAATGGCGTTGGTGGTGCATGACGCTGCTGCAACGATATCGTCCTCGGGTTCCAGCAGGTCTGAGTTCGCACCGGATACGATGTTTTTGACATCGCCCTTGCCGGATGTGGTCAGCAGTACCTTGGAAACGCCTTTAGACTTGAGGTGCTGGGTCAGGCCTTCACGGTCGCGCCACGCGCCGGTTGAGTCGATGACCAGCGCATCGTTAATGCCATACTCGGTGTAATCGATGTCGGCAGGATCACTTGCGTAGATGAAACGAATCACGTTGCCGTTACAGACCAGCACGTGGTTTTCCTCGTCAACACGGATCGTGCCTTTAAAACCGCCGTGAATAGAGTCACGACGCAAGAGGCTGGCACGCTTGTTGAGGTCGGCTACCGGGTCCTTCGGCGGACGCAGTACAACCGCTCGCTGGACCAGGTTCTGGCCACCAGCAGCTTTTTCTACCAGCAGCCTGGTAACCAGGCGGCCAATCCGGCCAAAACCGTAAACCACGACGTCACGTGAAGGATGATCAACCGTGTCGTGGCGGCCGAGAATCTCTGCACACTCTCGCTCTACGTACTGCTGCATGGACAAGCCTTCATCATCGTCCATGTAAGCAGAGGTGAGCTTACCGATGTCGATATGCGCCGGACCAAGGTCCAGGTTGGAGAGGATCTGCAGGATAGGCTGCGTCTCAAACTCGGACATCTCGTTGTTTTCGATCTGTCGCACAAACCGATGCGCCTTCATCAGATCAATCACAGACTGGTTATAAAGCGGCACCCCATGGATGTAGATGACCACGTTGCGACGGTAGAGACCGCCGATCATCGGGATCATTGATTCTGCAAGGGCTTCACGTTCTTTGAAATCGGCGAACATGCCGTCGAGTCCGGGTCGGGCCACTGGTTTGGTTCTCCTGTAAAAGGCGCTGTTGGAATGGTATTTGATTTAGGAAGATTTGTGCTATGCAGCACAGGGCGTATTATCTTTTTTCAATCTTTAATTCGCAAATAATTCTCACCCTTTTGTCGCTGAAATTTTGGTGTTTAGAGGGAAAAACCTACCGGTCGGCGCGAGCCAGGGATGGCTCGCCATTTTTCGTGAGAAAAATGCCCGACCCGACAAATGCCAGGGATGGCATTTTTCGGAATCAGCGTAAGCGGCGAACGGATAAAAGGTTTAGAACCGCCTGCTGCTGATCGATCGAAAACTCGAAATGACGCAAAAAATCCATCCCGAGGAGCCCATCAACACCGTTTTCACTCTTGCGCTGGCCACTGTCCAGGTTCAGGGCACCCACCACGATCGGTTCGATCACCTTATCGCCCACCGCAAGACTCCTGATCGAAATCATCGGTGCCAGCACCACGCCGCCCGCAGTTGAAAACCGGGTCATGCGCCCGCCCAGGTCATATCCCAAATCCTGCAGGATCGAAGGGTCCACCACGCTGGTGGATGCACCGGTGTCGATCATCAGCGCCGCGCTGCGCCGGCCGTCGAGGCGCACGCTGACCACAAACTGGTTACCCATGCGCCGCAGCGGGATGGCTGCAATGGGAGGCAGTTCTGTTTCAGCCAGCACCGTTTCAATCAGTTCCCGGGCCCGTCGGCCCAATGAGTGATGATTCTCAATCTGCGCCAGTACCGGCAGGGCTGTCTCTGGATCGAGGTACTTGATCCGGAATTCTCCCAGCGCCAGGTAGTACTCTGCCCTCTCCGGCATGCGCAGGGTCAAGCGTTCATATAGCGCATCGATTTCGCCAAACTGCTGGCTTGCCATCAATTGCTCAACCCTCGCCTGCACCGCACCCGCCATCAGCATCTGGACCCGGCTGATTTCGCTGCCTGACTCGGCCAGCAGCTCAAGATTTTCGATCAGGAAAATCGCGTCTTCATACAGGCCACCCGCCATCAACGCGTTAATTGCGTCCACCTGGGCATCGAATGGGGAGACTTCAACGGCTTGCGTCTCTATTGGTTCGATCACAGGCTGGACCGGTGCAATAGCCTCGATCACTTCAGCTTCAGGGGCACTGGAGAAAAGGTAGTAGCCCGCGGCGAGGCCGGTCGCAATCCCACCAATGCCAACGAGAAGAAGCGCAGTCAGGGCCGAACCGGTTCGAGCCACGTATTACCTCGATAAAAAAGACTTAAGCGCAATGTTATCGCACATTTATGGTAACCTTGCCGCCCTCGACGAGACGCCCCAGAAGGGTTTGTCTCCGCTGTATCGAGTGCGGAACAGGAGATCATCCTGAGCACTGTCGTGCGCGCGATTTTTGCGCGTCATGATGTTTACGAACAACCAGAAGCGGCCACCACATTATGCTAGACAACCTGCCAGAGATTCCGTTCAAACCTGCTGACCGGCGGCTGTGGGCCAACCTGTCCGGCGCAGCAGAAGCGCTGGTGATCGCGGAGGCCGCCAGGCAGTCTGGCGGGGTAAGCCTGGTCATCACGAGCGACACACAAGCTGCTGAGCGCCTGCACAACGAACTGGCATTTTTCCTATCGGGTGCGCTGCCTATCCTGCGCTTCCCTGATTGGGAGACCCTGATCTACGACTCATTCTCACCGCACCAGGACATCATCTCTGATCGCCTCGCAGTGCTGAATGAGTTGCCCTCATTGGACACCGCCATCATCGTCGTACCGGCAACAACACTGGTACAGAAGATTGCACCCAGGCAGTTTGTACTTGGCAGTTCGCTTGTGCTCGCAGAGGGCCAGAAATTCGATATTGCCGAGATGCGCAGGCAACTGCAGGGCGCCGCCTACCGCAGTGTCGAAACTGTCTTTGAACATGGTGAATACGCGGTGCGCGGTTCGATCATGGATATCTTCCCGATGGGATCCAACGTGCCATTTCGGGTTGACCTCTTTGATGATGAGGTTGACACACTGCGTACGTTTGATCCTGAAACCCAGCGCTCGATTGACCAGGTCGAGAGCATCAACCTGTTACCGGCCAGAGAGTTTCCACTGACGGACGCCGCGATCAAACACTTCCAGAACGAATGGTTCCTCCGGTTTCAATCGGATGCGAGGGAGTGCCCCATATATCGCGATGTATCGACGGGCTTGTCCCCTGCCGGTATCGAATACTACCTGCCACTTTTCTTCCAGGAACTGGAAACACTGTTCGATTACCTGCCACGCGACACGCTGGTGTTCTGCGATGAAATAGAAGCTAACCTCGATCTGTTCCGCGCGGAGGCCGAGAACCGATATGAAAGCCTGCGTTACGACATCCTGAAACCGATCCTGGCACCGAAGGAACTGCTGCTCAGCACCAGCGAGCTGTTTGCCAGATTGAAGGAATATCCGCGCATCGACTACCGCCAACATCCGTCCGCTGGTGGCAAGGGTATAGATTTCGGTTTCAACGAACTGCCCGATCTCACTATCAATGATCGCAGCGCGACACCACTCGCCAGCCTGCAGACGTTTGTTAATGAAGGAACCACAAGGGTACTGATCGTCGCGGAGTCCAACGGCCGGCGGGAAGTGGTTGATGAACTGCTGCGTAAAAACGGACTGCAGGCGGATCACCAGGAAAGCTGGCAGGCGTTCGTCGCCGGCAAAGACATGCTCGGCATTGCCGTGTCTCCGCTTGAACGAGGCCTTGCGAGTGAGCACCCCAGCAACATGGCCATGATCTCGGAACAGCAGCTCTTCGGTGAGCGGGTCCTGCAGAAACGTCGTCGTGATCGGGAACGTGAAACTATCAATGAACTCACTATCAAGAGCCTTACCGAACTCAATATCGGCTCTCCCGTCGTACATATCGATCACGGCGTGGGGCGCTACCAGGGATTACAGACACTGGCCGTTGATGGCCAGGACAATGAATTCCTGACACTGGTCTACCAGGAAGACGCAAAACTCTACGTCCCGGTTGCCTCCCTGCACCTCATCTCAAGGTACACCGGCAGTGAAGAAGGTCTCGCGCCCCTGCACCGGCTTGGCGGCGAAGTATGGGAAAAAGCCAAGCGCAAAGCCGCTGAACAGATTCACGATGTCGCGGCCGAGCTGCTCAATATCTACGCAAGGCGTGAGGCTAAAAAAGGCTACGCGTACCCAGAACCGGACATGAACTACGATCAGTTTTCCGCCAGCTTCCCGTTTGAGGAAACCGCTGACCAGGAAGCGGCCATCGACAATGTTGTTGCCGACATGATCAATGAAAAATCCATGGACCGGCTGATCTGCGGCGACGTGGGATTCGGCAAAACCGAAGTTGCCATGCGCGCGGCGTTTATGGCCATCCAGGCAGGCAAGCAGGTGGCGGTGCTGGTACCGACAACCCTGCTGGCACAGCAGCACACGGAGACCTTCAAAGACCGCTTTGCGGACTGGCCGGTTCACATCGATTCCATTTCGCGCTTCAAGACGAAGAAGGAACAGGGTGAAGTGATCGAGAAAATGAAGGCCGGTACGATTGACGTGGTGATTGGCACGCATGCACTTATCCAGGAAGGTCTTGAATTCAAGAACCTCGGCCTGCTTATCATCGACGAAGAACATCGCTTCGGTGTGCGCCAGAAAGAGAAACTGAAGTCGCTACGCGCCGAGGTGGATATCCTGACCCTGACCGCCACCCCTATCCCACGAACCCTCAACATGGCGATGAGCGGGTTACGCGATCTCAGCATTATTGCCACCCCTCCTGCCAAGAGGCTCTCCATCAAAACTTTTGTCAGGCAACACAACGAGGGCATCATCAAGGAAGCGGTACAGCGCGAACTGATGCGCGGCGGACAGGTTTACTACCTGCACAACGAAGTAAAAACCATTGAGCAGACCGCCGACAAACTGCAGCAGCTGGTACCCAACGCCAGCATTGCGATTGGCCATGGCCAGATGCGCGAGCGGGAACTGGAACAGGTGATGCAGGGTTTTTACCACAAGCGCGCCAACGTGCTGGTCTGCACCACCATCATTGAAACCGGCATCGATATTCCCAATGCCAACACCATCATCATGGAACGGGCTGACAAGTTCGGCCTCGCACAGATTCACCAGCTGCGTGGCCGGGTTGGTCGATCACATCACCAGGCTTACGCCTACCTGCTGACGCCGCATCCGCAGATGCTGACCAACGATGCGAAGAAACGACTGGATGCGATTGCCGATGCAGAGGACCTCGGCGCCGGCTTTATCCTGGCGACCCATGACCTGGAAATCCGCGGAGCTGGCGAACTGCTCGGCGATGAGCAGACCGGCAACATGCAGACCATCGGGTTCTCGCTTTACATGGAAATGCTCGACCGGGCCGTCAAGGCGATTCAGGATGGCAAAACACCAAACCTGGATCGTCCGCTGAAAGATGGTGTCGAAGTAAATATGCACCTGCCAGCTCTGATACCGGAAACCTACCTGCCTGACGTGCACACGCGCCTTGTGTTGTACAAGCGGATATCCAATGCATCGAATGAGGATGAACTGCGTGAGCTGCAGGTTGAGATGATCGATCGTTTTGGACTGCTGCCCGAGCCCTGTAAAACCCTGTTCAGGGTGACCGGTCTGAAGCTAAAAGCTGACAAGCTGGGCATCCGCAAGCTCGATGCCGGTGAAAAAGGTGGCAAGATAGAATTTGATCAGGAAACTACAGTTGACCCTGGTTCCATTGTCGCGCTGGTACAGTCGGAACCACACAGGTACAAGCTCAGCAGTGCCAACCAGCTTGCATTTGAAGAGAAGATGGAAAAAGCGGAAACACGATTCAACAAGGTAGAGAAACTGCTGACCCGACTTGAGGAGAAGCGGGTTGCTTAATCGCATTTCCAGGCTGCTGACAGCGTTAGCGTTCACCTTCACCTGCATTACGGCATCTGCAGCAGATTTCGAAGGCTGGTACCAGGTCGACCTGATCGTCTTTACACCACGATCAGCAGATCTTGATGATGAAACCTGGCCGGAATCAGCGCCCTCCTATCCCGCCAACATCCTCGCCATTTCCGAAGGAGACCAGGTCAGGCCGATGCGACTGTCCCAGGTCGAACAGCTGCTGCTGTCTGACTTTGAGATTGATGAAGCACAAGGGCCGGTCGACCCGGAGCCTGACACCTTCGCATTTGAGGGAGAAGGTGAAGCTGAACGCAACCGGCGCCTGATTGAGGCACTGCTGCGCCAGGAGCAGGGACTGGACCCGGCACCATTGCCTGAACTCGAGGCACCGGATGAGTCTGCGCCAGACTCTACACAAGACTTGGAAAATCCGATTGAGGCAGCGCTCGCCACCGATATGCCTGACATCGCAGAGGCTATCGACCTCGATACGATTTTTGCGGAAGCGGCATTAACCGGCGGTGGTCACGCACTGGAACGGGTTGGTGACTCGTCCCTGCAGGGAATTGCCAGAAGCTTGCGCCGCTCGTCACGCTTCAATCTGCTGGGGCATTATTCCTGGGTACAGCCGATCAACGCGACGCCCACACCGGTGATGCTGCAGGCGGGACAGCGCTACGATGATCTATTCCAGATAGAAGGCACACTTTCCTTTTCCCGGGGCAGGTTCCTGCATGTACAGACCGCACTGTGGTTCACCGAATTTGAGCAGCGTTACAGGGATACCAGTCCATTTGCGGCACCGGCGTTTTCGTCAACCCTCCCCCAGGAGGTACTGGCAGACAACCAGGACCTGGTCAAAGTTGAGCAGCAGCGTGGTCAATATGTCCCCGCGTCGCGCCACATCATGCAGCAATCACGCAGGATGAGAAGTGCAGAACTGCACTACCTGGATCATCCCCTCTTTGGGATTGTGGTGAAGATCAACCGATATACACATACGGTTGAACAATAGGGAAAAGCGGAACAGAGAAGACCGGGATGGTCTTCCCTGACTACGCTTCTTTCTTGGTTCTTACTAAAGCTACTTCTTAGCCTTTGCTTTCGCTTTAGCCTTGGCTTTGGTCTTGGCGTACTTGCCATCATCTTCGTCGCCAGCGTCTGCTTCGGCGGCCGGTTGTTCACCCGCTGCGGCGGACGCCACACGATCAATCATGCGACCCATGCAACCCAGTGACATGAGATGACAGTAGATCCAGGACAGCTCGCCACTCCGGAAAAGTTCAAGTGCCTTGTCATCAGGCAGCTGCAGAATCTTGCGCTCATCAACAGCAAGCAGGCCGGTCAGGCCAAACTGCTGACCGTCGGTAAGATCACCGCGCGCATTTAGTGCCATCAGCAGATCATTTTCCTGCAGGCGTCTCACAAACTGCTCTGTGCGGATGTACTGTCGCTGGTATTCCTCCAGGAAGTTCATCGCCTGGCTGAGCAACTCAGTCGGTTCATCATTCTCAAACAGGGCTTCGCCCTCTTCGTCATTAAAACCGGCGTAGTCTTCATCGATACAGACAACTCGCTGGCCTTCCTGGCCGGTGTCGGCCAGCACAAACGGATAGCGGCGTACAAAGGCCGGCACATAACGTGCGTCCCAGGTACCGTCCTCATCAACAAACAGGTTTTCTTCATTGCGCAGCCCGAGCAGTGCAACAGGGATAATCCCCGCGCCTGCCTGTGCAAACACGATCGGGTACTCTTTTGCCGCCTCACTGAATTCAACACCGGCCAGAATCACCGAGTTGGTGTTACTGGCGAAGGAGAAGTTGTGTTCTTCCCCCCTGATCTTTTTGTTCTGGTGATCGTTTTTATTAAGGGGTACTGGGTTCTCGTAAAAAAGCAGGCTGGCCATAACTTCCTGGTCTGTGGACTGAATTGTTCGCGGCTAGTCTACATGAAGGGCGGGTTACGCGCATCGCCCGTCAAGCGGTAAGAAACTGCCGTCCATCGGGCAGGGCCGGGAAATATTTGCGATGACGGCAAGTTGCCGTTCCAGTTCAGGAACCGGTGTCAGGCTCTGGCTCCACCACGTGCAGGGTCTGTGTCGGGAACGCAAACTCGGCGCCATGGCCTTCGACGATTTTCACAATCTCCAGCAGGATCCTTTCTTTTACCCCGTGAAACTCAACCCAGTTGGTCGTACGCGTAAAGGCATAGACAAAGAACTCGAGGGAAGAGTCGGCAAACGCATTGAAGTTAACAATCAGCGTTCTGCTGGTGTCGATATCCGGATGATTGGCGAGCATGTCGCGCACATCTGCAACAATCGTCGCAACCTTGTCAGCATCATCATATCGCACCCCGATGGTTTCGTAGATGCGGCGATTGCGCATCCTGGAGGGGTTCTCGATAGCAATGGTCGAGAAGACCGAATTGGGCACATAAAGTGGTCGCTGATCAAAGGTGCGAATCACGGTGAGTCGCCAGCCGATACTTTCCACCGTCCCCTCGATATCCCTGTCAGGAGATCGGATCCAATCGCCCACTGCAAACGGGCGATCAAGATAAACCATGATGCTGCCAAAGAAGTTGGCCAGCAGGTCCTTCGCCGCAAAACCAACGGCGATGCCACCTATACCGCCAAACGCGAGTGCACCGGAGACACTTACGCCAAGCGTCTGTAACACCGACAGGCCTGCGGTGATAAAAACAGAGATCCTGAGCAGCTTGGCAACCGCGTTTGCCGTGGTGACGTCAGAGCCCTTCCCAATAAAAGCCTGCTCTGCTTCCGTGACGAACCTCGACAGGAACAGTGCCAGCAGTCCAACCACCGCAATAAAACGCACGGGGTCAATCAGCTGTGACAGCACCGAGTCAGTGCCCGCTGCCAGCACTTCAGCAGCCCACGCAATGCCCATCACCCAGATCAACCAAGCCAGCGGTTTACGGGCAGATTTGACCAGTGCATCGTCCCAGACGGTGCGGGTAAGCTGGGTGGTGTCTTCGAGTTTCAGCAGCAGGCGCTTGGCAATCTGATGGGCCACCAGCGTGAAGAAAACGATGCCAAAAACAGTCAGCACCTTGGGGTGTGTGATCAGTGTTTGCCAGTCGGCGACGGTAGATTCGAGGTCCATTGCTAACGATTCAGTAGAGGATTGGCAATTTCTATTTCGCTCTCAACCTTGCAAGGTTGTAGTCACTATCTTCAATCGCTGTTGGATCGGGGATATTGATCCGCGGCACCACGGGAGTGGCGGGCACGTCGGATGCTGAACGTTCCACGGTAGCAGCTGACCTGTCGGGTGCAGGCACCAGGGCCGCTACAGATTCAACACCACGCATCACCCAGCTATCCGGGTAACCCATGCCGGCAAACAAACTCATCACGTTGCTTTCTTCTGCGGATGCAACCGGGCCCAACGCGACCCGATGAAAATCCCGACCGTTGACATCGGTGGGGACGACGATGGCTTCCGACACGCCGATAGCCGTGGTGTCGAATTGTTCAGCGAGGATCTGCGCCTTAAGGGCATCGCTAAAGCTGCCTACAACCACATAGCTCCCCGTGATTGTTGTGCTCACGCCCGAACCGTAGCCTGAAATACCTGAATCCAGATCGCCAAGGTCGTCGCCAAAATCACCGCCAAGGTCATAATCACTGAAGTCGTCGTCATACTCACCCAGGTAATCATCAAGCCCTTCGATATCAGCAAAAATGGACTGCATGTAGGGTCGATCGTCATCAAATCGGATCGTCCATGGGTCAACAACCCCGGACTGCTCCAGTTGATATCGCAGGGACGCATCGTCGCTCTCTTCATCAAAGATCGATGTTAAAAGACGATAGGACACACTTGAATCCGATATCACCTCATACATCAGCACCTCTACTCCGGACTCGCCGCTGATCCGCTTGCCCTCCGCAACTGCCTGGCTTTCATCACTGAAACTGCCGAGCACCCAGAATGCTTCCGCCACAGCAACGGCTGGCAAGAAGAGCAAACTCGTTAGCAGCGCACTGGTTAATACAGCTTTAATGGTATGAATGAGATTCACGTGGTTTTTGCGATTTTTGAAAAAAGCGTCCGTCAATGTGGGGCGCAGTATACCCCATCAAGCGAGACCGTCGACGCCCACGCGGGCCGGAAACCTCGGCAGCGATGGGTGCCAGGTCTTGAAAATACCGTCCAGAAAAGTGTTGCCAAGGCACATCTGCTGTATATAATTCCAGTAACTGTATAAAAAACCAGTCTTGGTGACCAGCCGACCGACTGACCACAGCGACTAGACAGTGGCAAACAACTAGCTGTGGTTAGCGTTACTTAAAGTGGTAGGCCCTGGCAACCAGGCACCAGCAAACGCAGGAGAAAACCATGAACAAGCTCACACCACGGCAGGCCGAGGTACTCGAGTTCATCAAGAGCTACATTGATGAAACCGGCTACCCACCGACACGAGCGGATATCGCAGCGAAACTTGGTTTTAAGAGTCCCAACGCGTCAGAAGAACATCTGAAGGCACTGGCCCGTAAAGGCGCCATTGAAATGATTCCGGGCACTTCCCGGGGCATCAAACTGCCTGAAAACGAAGGTATTCCGATTGTCGGTCGTGTCGCGGCCGGTAACCCTATCCTTGCCGAGGAACACATTGAGGATTACTGCGAGCTGCCCTCTTCTTTCTTCAGCCCGTCTGCTGACTACCTGTTGCAGGTGCGCGGTGACAGTATGATCGAATGCGGTATTCTCGATGGCGACCTGCTGGCGGTACATCGTACGCAGAACGTCAATAACGGGGATATTGTTGTTGCCCGTATCGAGGATGAAGTCACAGTAAAACGTCTGAAAAAATCCCGCAGCAAACACCAGGTAACCCTGCTGCCGGAGAACAAGGATTATTCACCGATCGAGGTGGATCTGCGGTTCCAGGAGTTTGCAATCGAGGGGCTGGGTGTTGGTGTTATCCGACACTGATTCCAGGCGTCTTAAAAGACAAACCTAGCCATCTACGATCAGCTCAGAACAACCCAGGGCATCCAAAACACCCATAACACCAAGAAAACGAGAAAAGAGCGTCAGGCCTTGGCGCTCTTCTTTTTCTTCGGCTTAGGCTTCGACTTTTTCGTCACCTTGCCCTCATTTTTATCGGTGACAACCCAGTCACCGTTCACGTAATCCGCTCGCCATCCTGAAGCTTTGCCTTTGTCATTTTCTGTCATGACATAGTGCTCTTTGGTCTTGCGTGCGAACTTCACAAGGCTGCGGCGCCCTTCATTGTCCTCTACAGGCGCACGCATCAAGAACTGGTACTTGGGATCAATTTCGTTCTGGTGAGGCAGCAGTTCGTCCAGGTAAGGCGCTCGCGTTTCCCTGTTCTTGGGGAACTGGCTTGCTGCGAGGAAAATACCAGCAGCGCCATCACGCAGTACGTAGGTATCTTCCACCTTCCTGCACTGCAGTTCAGGCATGGGTACCGGATCCATCTTGGGTGGCGCTGGCTCGCCATTTCGGAGCAGCTTGCGAGTGTTCTTGCAGGTGTCTGAGGTACAGCCGAAGTATTTGCCGAAGCGGCCGGACTTCAGCTGCATGTCTGCACCACACTTGTCACATTCAAGCACGGGGCCATCGTAACCCTTGATCTTGAATTCGCCTTTTTCAATCCCAAATCCGTCACAGTCAGGATTGTTGCCACACACGTGCAGCTTTCTTTCCGTATCGATGAGATAGCTGTCCATCGCCGTGCCGCACTTTGGACAACGGCGCTTGTTGCGGAGAATTCGCGATTCTTCCTCATCATCACCATTGGCGCTGACCACCTCGTCACCAGGGATCAGGTTGATGGTCTCCTTGCAGCGCTCCTTCGGCGGTAAGGCATAACCCGAACAACCGAGGAACACGCCGGTGCTGGCCGTACGAATCTGCATCGGCCGACCACATGCGGCACAGGCAATGTCGGTCATAGACGGATCGTTTGCCCGCATGCCATTGTCACCGGACGCAGTATCGAGCTTTTTCTCAAAGTCCTGGTAGAAGTCGTTGAGCAGATTTTTCCACTCAACTTTCCCGTCCGATACTTCGTCCAAGCCCTCTTCAAGTTTTGCCGTGAAGTTGTAGTCGAGCAGGTTCTCAAAGCTCTCACTGAGACGCTCGGTGACCACGTCGCCAATCTTCTCAGCGTAGAAGCGTTTGTTCTGGAGCGTCACATAGCCGCGATCCTGGATGGTGCTGATGATCGAGGCGTAGGTGGACGGCCTGCCGATACCACGCTTTTCGAGTTCTCGCACAAGACTCGCTTCGCCATAGCGGGCCGGCGGTTTGGTGAAATGCTGGGATGGCAACAATTCCTTGAGGTTAAGCACCTGGCCCACTTCGTAGTCAGGCAGCGGCTGCTCTTCATCTTTACGCCCAGCTGGTGGCTGCACTCGAGTGTAACCATCAAATTTCAGGATACGACCGCGTACACGCAGTTCCATATTGGCTGCACCGACCAGCACGGTGGTGCTCATGTAATTCGCATTGGGCATCTGGCAGGCGACAAACTGGCGCCATATGAGTTCATACAGGCGTTCTGCATCGCGCTCCATGCCCTTCAGATTCGTTGACTTCACCGTGACGTCTGATGGCCGGATCGCCTCGTGTGCCTCCTGCGCGCCTTCCTTGCTCGAGTAATAGCGAGGCGCATCGAGCAGGTACTTATCACCAAAGTCGTCCTTGATCAGGTCACGACAGGCGTTGATCGCCTCGGCAGACAGGTTGGTTGAGTCAGTACGCATATAGGTGATGTAACCCGCTTCATAAAGTCGCTGGGCCAGCATCATGGTTTTCTTCACGCCGAAGCCAAGGCGGGTACTTGCCGCCTGCTGCAACGTTGAGGTGATGTAAGGTGCCGTTGGACGGGTCTGGGTCGGCTTGTCTTCGCGACTGGTGACCTTGAATTCAGCGTCATTGAGCAATGCCAGCGCCGCATCGGTCTGCTCTTTGTTAACAGGTCGGAAGTTCTTGCCATCCTGCTTACTGACCTGGAACTTCACGCCCTCGCCGTCAGGGTGGTTGGCTGCTTCATTCAGCAGTGCGAACACTTCCCAGTATTCTTCTGGAATGAACGCGCGTATCTCCCGTTCGCGCTCAACAATCAGTTTTACAGCAACGGACTGGACCCGGCCCGCCGAGAGGCCTCTCGCAATCTTCGCCCAGAGCAGCGGCGACACCATGAAGCCGACCACCCGGTCAAGAAATCGTCGCGCCTGCTGGGCGCTGACGTGGTCCATATTGATGTCGCCAGGATCTTCAAATGCTTCCTGGATTGCCTTCTTGGTGATTTCATTAAACACAACGCGCCGGTAACGAGTTTCGTCACCCCCGATCGCTTCACGCAGATGCCAGGCAATCGCTTCCCCTTCACGATCAAGGTCGGTGGCGAGATAAATTTCATCAGCGTTCTTGGCAAGCTTCTTAAGTTCGTCAACTACCTTTTCTTTGCCGGGCAGAATCTCGTAGTGTGCCGCCCAGTCGTTATCAGGATCGATACCCATGCGCGAGACAAGTTGCTTACGGGCTTTCTCTTTTTTGTACGCAGCTTTCTTTTCAGGAACCATCTTGCGCGTTTTAGCCGCTTCTTTGGCACGCGCCTTCGGATCAGTTTTGCTGGTACCGGACACGGGCAGATCACGGATGTGCCCGACACTGGACTTCACAACATAGTCATCACCAAGGTAACGATTGATCGTTTTTGCCTTGGCTGGTGACTCAACAATGACCAGCGATTTTCCCATTCATAGCCTCTTCAGGTGCTTCGTGCCGACGTTGATGAAGCTTTCTACATCAGCGCGGGGCGACATATATAAGGACATCGTCCAACAAGGTCAAGCGATGCCGTCGTAAAAACTCGTACGACAAAACCTGCCTGTCGGTTTCAGTTCCTTTTTTACTTTAGGCTGATAACGCGTGTTTTTGTCAAGCACCGTTAGACTAATGGATCAGGATGCTCGCCATCAGGTTAATGCCAGGATGGAAATCGGCGAAAGTAAAAACCGGGGCTCAAGACCAACTAGTTCTCATCCGAAGCCATCCCTGGCTTGTTCTATTTCTCACCCTGTTCGGATGAGAACAAACTAGGCAAGTTCGTCTGTTTCGTCGTCCTCATTGACAATATGCAGGGATACTTCACTCGCTGACTTCAGGAAGCTGATCACCTGTTCTTCCGAGCCTTCTTCACGTTCGTGCCAGTAGATACAGATGTTGTAAGCGATCTCTTCTACCTTCTCGACATCCGCGGGAAGCGCCGATATTGAATCGTTCAGAAACGCGATCATTTCGGGCGAGATGTGCTGCCGCGTCATGTCTGTGACGGTGAATTCACCCATCATGTCGTCACCAGCCTTCTGCTTGCGCTCCAGCACCCAACTTACCTTGGGGCGCTGCCGCCAGTCCCTGTCCCTGCGACGCTGCAGGCGATAAGCGATGACATTGAGCTTGGTCGGTAGCGCCTTGCCAGTGTTATGGCTGATGTACTTTTCCTGCTCCGGGTTCGGGTCGTCTATCGTTGTGATATCAACGGAAACACCGGCTGCCATAGCCACCTTGCGCATACGCATCTGCGCTTTTTGCCTCGCCGAGGGCAACACGGCAATGATCGGCACGATGATGACAATCAGTACCACGGCAATAATCACATAGGCCATCTGGCTATCTCCTCATCATCATTAAAACGAATGTTCCATGGCGCTTTTGATCAACGGCAATGTATTGAGAAGCACAATCTAACTGTGTAAATTTGCCGAAAACCGGTACCCAAAATAACAACAAAACTAAAAGCAAGACAGGGCAAGACGGGGTAAGTACTATGGGTGAATACAATCACATCCTGGTTGGGGTGGACCTTACGGTCGAATCCCGAGATGTTTCCAAACGGGCCTGTGCACTTCGCACGGCTTTTAACGCCCGCCTCAGTTGTGTGCATGTCATCGAGCCGTTAAGTCTCGCCTATGGGGGTGATATCCCCATGGACCTCTCGACCATCCAGGAACAAATCCAGGATACAGCCCGTACCCACCTTGCTGAATTTGCCGAGACCCTCGGTATCGAAGAATCGGACCGACATCTCATCTTCGGTCGGCCCGAGACCGAAATCCATACGCTTGCTGATGAAATCGGCGCTGACCTCATCGTGGTTGGCAGCCACGGCCGACACGGCCTTGCACTATTATTGGGCTCAACAGCCAATGGTGTCCTGCACGGTGCACCCTGCGACGTGCTGGCCGTGCGCGTCGGTATAGAGTAACCGCAAGCTTCAATTTTTCTTCCAGCAGTTTTGCTTTGCCGCTCCCTTGGAGATTGGCTACTCTTGCCCGCAGGAAGTCCAGAAAGATACAGACCGACGTGCGAATCCTGATTGCAGCGATCACCATCACCCTGCTCACCGCAGGTGGCTCAGCGCGGGCTGATTTTTCACGCGGTGAGGACTACGAGGGAGCAGCTGCGCCCGACCGTTACGCACAGCGTGCCAGGTACCTCGATGCGCTGCACATGATCAGAACCAACCAGTTCTCAAAATATAATAAGTCCAAGGGCTCGCTTCGAACCTATGCACTGTATCCGTACCTTGAATACACGGAACACGCATACCGCATCTCACGTAAATCAGAAGACGATATCCTGGCCTTCGCCGAACAGTATGCGGATACGCCACTGGTTGAACCTCTGACGCAGCACTGGCTGACCAACCTTGCAAAGCGGGGCGACTGGCAGACTTTCCTTGGCAACTACGACAGGGTTTCACCAAACAAACTGCTCGCCTGTTACCAGGGTTATGCCCTGTTCAAGGAAGGTGACATCACTGCGGCGATGCAGGCAGCCGAGGACCTCTGGCTGGTCGACTACTCACAGCCCGATGAGTGCGACCCCGCCTTCAAAGCCTGGCGCGACCGGGACGGGTTAACCCCGGAACTGGCCTGGCAGCGGTTTGCATTGGCGATCAAATCCAATGAGAGAAAGCTTGCCGGCTACCTGATCAGGTTTCTTGATAAAGCTGACAAACCCTATGCCAGTAATTTCCGCCTGGTTCAAAGCAAGCCGCACACAATCAAACGAACAAAATCCTTTTCGCGCAACAATCCACGCAACCATGAAATCATCCTGCATGGTGTGCAGCGACTGGCGCGATCTGACCCGGAAGATGCACTCGCCACACTAGGCAGATACCAGGCAAAACACGATTTTGATCCTGATGCGCTCGAGGAAGCCTACGCAAACATCGGGATCTTCCTGGCGCTGAAATCAGATAAGGCTGAGTTATCTGAGAACCTGCCGGTTAACCTGCATAACCATCCGAAACTGCTCGAAGCGCAGATTCGCCAGTCGCTGCGATTTGAAGACTGGAGCAATGTGATGGTTCTCATCAACCTGCTGCCGGAAGAACAGAAAAGTTCGCCGCGCTGGCGATACTGGCAGGCCCGCGTGCTGGCAGGTTCTGATGATATTGCCGACAGGCAAAGTGCCACCGCGACGTTTGAGGAACTCAGCCAGGAACGCACTTTTTATGGCTTCTTGTCTGCTGATCTGCTGTCTGGCAGATACAGTTATGAGGATGAGCCCATCGCCGTGACACAGGAGCAGGTGCTGGCACTGGAACAAACCCCCGGTATCGAGCGTGCGCTGGAGCTGTTTGCTCTCGGTGAAAGGTCCAGGGCACGTCGCGAGTGGTATTTCACCACAAGCGACTTCAGCCTCTCAGAGCAGCAGGTGGCCGCAAGGGTTGCCCTGCGCTGGGGTTGGTACAAGGCAGCCATCCAGACAATGATCGATGCCGAAGCGTGGAATCACCTCGATGAGCGTTTTCCGATCGCCTACCAGGACCGGTTTGTATCCCATGCACGACGCGCCAATATCCCGGTGCAGTGGAGCCTCGCCATCGCCAGGCAGGAAAGCGCATTCATGCCTGATGCGAAGTCATCTGCCGGTGCCCTCGGCTTAATGCAGTTGATGCCATCAACGGCAAAACTGGTCGCGGGCAGGATTGGTGCTTCCTACGCCAACAACCGGGAGCTGACCGAACCCGACCTCAACATTCGCCTCGGCACAAACTATCTTGCGCAAATGCTGAGGCAGTTTGATAACAACCGCATCATTGCCTCTGCCGCCTACAATGCAGGGCCTGGTAACGTCGGGCGCTGGCTCAAACACAGCGATGTACCGTTTGATGTCTGGATTGAGATCATTCCTTTTACGGAGACCCGCGGCTATGTGCAGAACGTACTGATGTTCTCAAGCATCTACAGCCGCAAAATGAACGAAACCGCCCCACTCGTCTATCCGCATGAACGCAGTGCCTTCAAGGAAGAGCAGATTGTCCTGCAGATGAAGCAGAGCGACGCACCCAGCGGGGATGGTGATGCTGGTTGATATCGGCGCCAACCTGACCCACGAATCTTTTGAGCATGACTTCGAGGACGTGTTAAGCCGCGCGCAGGAAGCCGGTGTAGCACAACTTGTTGTCACCGGCGCCTCAACCATGGGCAGTGAACAGGCCTGGCAGCTGGCCGAGGACTACCCGCAACTTTTTGCAACCTGCGGCATTCACCCGCATCACGCTGAAGAAACCTCGTACACCACCATCGCACGCTTCCGGGAAATCGCGGCGAAGGACAAGGTAAAGGCCATCGGTGAAACCGGACTCGATTTCTTCCGGGATTTCTCACCACGCGCTACGCAGATTGCATCGTTCGAAAAACACATGGAACTCGCGGCTGATACTGGCCTGCCCATGTTCCTGCACGAGCGTGACTCATACCCAACGTTTGCTGAAGTGCTTGGCAGCTATCGAGACAACCTCTCAAGACTGGTTGTTCATTGCTTTACGGGTGAGAAAGAAGCGTTGCACGCCTACCTCGACCTCGACTGCTACATTGGCATTACCGGATGGATCTGTGATGAGCGCCGCGGCGAACATTTGCTTGAACTCATCGGGGACATACCCATCGATCGTCTCATGATCGAAACCGACGCACCTTACCTGATGCCGAGGACGATCCGTCCAAGACCCAAAACCCGTCGTAACGAACCCATGCATCTCACCGCCGTGTGCGAAACGGTGGCAGCATGCCTGGAGAAACCGTACGATGAGGTCGCTGAGATTACGACACAAAACGCAAGAACCTTTTTTGGCCTGCCAGGCTGAACACCACACCCTGAACCCTTGATAGCGACTTGATGGTTACTCGATGAGCGGATCGTTGAAAGTAACGTTGTACACAACGCTGGGCTGCCATCTTTGCGAGCAGGCAGAAGCGATGCTGCATCACCTTGTGGCATCCGGCCGGGACATCACAATCGAGTCGGTGGATATTGCCGACTCCGATGAACTGATGGATCTGTACGGCATTCGTATCCCGGTGATCACCACGCCGGAAAGGTCAGACGACATCGGCTGGCCGTTTACACTTGAAGAACTGGACAGCTTTCTAAGCACATGAATCTAAGTACAAGAATCTAAACACATGAATTCAACAAAGCAGCAGAAACCCTACGGCGAATGGGATTCGCCGATTACCACCGACCTGATCATCTCGCAGGCTATTGGCCTTGGCAGTGCGGCGTTATACAAGGGTGACCTTTACTGGACAGAAAGCCGTCCGCAGGAAGGCGGCAGGAACGTTGTGGTCAGGCGGTTTGCCAATGGGGAAGAAAAGGATGTATTGCCAGCAGGCTTCAATGTAAGGACACGGGTTCATGAATACGGCGGCGACGCCTGGCTGATTCACGACGATCGCGTGTACTTCGTCAATTTTGTTGACCAGCAGGTACACAGCATCCCGATTGACGGCGGTGATACAACCCAGCTCACTGACGCACCGGATCTCAGGTTCGCCAACGGCTGCGTTGATGCGATAAGGCAACGCATCATCTACGTCATTGAAGATCACAGCGAGCAGGCCAGCGAACCCAGTAACAAGCTAGGCGCGGTGGACCTAGGCACAGGTGAAGTCACCGTAATCACCGAGGGACACGACTTTTATTCATCACCCACGATCAGCCCGGACGGTAACACCCTGGTCTGGCTGGACTGGGATCACCCCAATATGCCCTGGGACGGTACAACTCTGAACCAGGCGACGATCGAATCAGATGGTTCCCTCGGCGGTGTGGAGCGACTTGCAGGCGGACCCACGATTTCTATCCAGCAGCCGCGCTACAACGACAAAGGTGAGCTGCACTACATATCGGATGAGTCAGGCTGGTGGAACATCTATAGGTTCGACCGTGAAACCCATACCAACCTCATGCCAAAAGACGCGGAATTTGGCGGACCGGCCTGGGGCTTTGGGTCCAGCAGCTACCAGTTCCACGGTAACGCCATCATCTGCAACTACGGTGAACTCAACATCAGTCACCTTGCTGTATTAATCGATGGAAAACTCACCGACATCGATGTTCCTTATATCGATATCGGCGGTCTCAGTATTGATGGCGATACGTTGATCTTCGGTGCTGCAGGGTCCACAACGTTTGGTGAGATTGTCAGCCTCGACTTGAAAACTAATACCACCCAGGTGATCAAGACGTCGTCCGAACTGGACATTGATCCCGGCTATGTCTCTCTCGGCGAAGCTATACAGTTTGAAACAGCCGGTGGCGACACGGCCCACGCGTTCTACTACCCGCCAACCAACAAGGACTTTGAGGCGCCGGCAACCGAGGCCCCGCCCCTGCTGGTCATCCTCCACGGCGGACCAACCGGGGCTACGCACCGATCACTCAGCCTGCGCACCCAGTACTGGACATCACGAGGCTTTGCTCTCCTGGATGTTAACTATCGCGGATCAACCGGCTATGGCCGTGCTTACAGGGACAAGCTCAAAAACGCCTGGGGTGTTGCTGACGTGGAAGATTCCGTTCACGGCTCCAACTACCTGGTTGCTGAGGGTAAAGCTGACAAGGCACGCCTCGCGATCAGGGGCGGCTCAGCCGGTGGTTACACCGTGCTCGCCGCACTTGCCTTTGCAGATACATTTACTGCTGGTGCAAGCCACTACGGTATTGCGGACCTTGAGGCGCTTGCGCGTGATACGCACAAATTTGAATCCAGGTATCTCGATTCGCTTATCGGCAGGTATCCCGAGGACATCGATATCTACAAGGCGCGCTCACCGATAAACCATGTCGACAAACTGACCGGCGCAACGATTTTCTTCCAGGGCCTCGAAGACAAAATCGTGCCGCCAAACCAGGCGGAGATGATGGTTGAGGCCTTGAGCAAAAAAGGCATTCCAGTGGCCTACGTTCCTTTTGAAGGTGAGCAGCACGGCTTTCGCAAAGCAGAGAACATCAAACGATCAATGGATCTCGAACTCTATTTTTACGGCCAGGTTTTCGGTTTCACACCAGCTGATAAGATAGAACCCATCAAGATCATCAACCATGACGCATGAGCGTACTGCTTCAGTGCCAGCGCGTGTCTCACGCTGTTGGCACCAAAACCCTGTTCCGGGATATCAACCTCAGCATTAATGCCGGCGACAAGATTGGCCTGGTTGGCCACAACGGCTCGGGCAAGTCCACGCTGTTCAGTCTCCTGAACCACACCGCAGAAGCCGATAGCGGGGACTTCACCCGCGGCCGTGACTTGCGCATGGAAACCGTGGAACAGTTCATCGCCGATGACCTGCTCGATTTCAGCCTGTCAGAAGCGCTTGCAGAAAAACTTCCGGCGGAGGAAAGAGATACCGGCCGCTACCGGGTTGATCAACTGCTTGCCTCCCTGGGATTCAGCGAGGCAGAACACCAACACAGGGTTGGTGATCTGTCCGGGGGACAGCAGAACCGACTGATGTTCGCCCGGGCCATCATGAATGAACCGACGCTGATCCTGTTTGATGAGCCGACCAACCACCTGGACCTGAAGACGCTACTTATTTTCGAGCGGACACTGAAGTCGATGAGCAGCGCTTTCCTGATCATCTCCCACGATCGGGCTTTTCTTGATGCGGTGACGTCCAAAACGGTATTTCTTCGCGACGAGCGTCTATACCAGTTTGATTTGCCCTTTTCCGCTGCTAAACAGGCTCTTGAAGACCATGATGCGGCTGCCGAAGCTGCACGTGAGGTTGAAGAAAAGAATATCAAGCGTGTTGAAGCGAGTGCCAAACGGCTCGCTATCTGGGGCAAGACCTACGACAACGAGAAACTCGCGCGTAAGGCAAAAAGCATGGAGAAACGCGTCGAAAAGATGAAGGAGGACCGCACCTTCGTCTCACGCGGTTCCGGGCTGCACCTTTCTATTGATGTTGGGACCGCTTCAGCCAATCGCATGCTCGCGATCGAGGGCCGAGACATTGTTGCGCCCGATAACAAGACCCGCCTCTTCCACATCGAGGACATGATGATTCGTCCTGGCGAGCGGGTGGCGCTACTCGGCCACAATGGCGTGGGAAAAACCACGCTGATCAATCGCATCATGAATTGTTACCGAACCAATCCCGATGGGGATGAAATCAAGTTCAACCCGCAATGCGAGATCGGTTATTACGACCAGGAGCTGAACCTGCTCGACCCGGCCCAGGGAATGATGCAGACACTGAGAGATCATTGCGGCGGCAGTGACAGTCATCTGAAAACCGCACTGATCAAAGCCGGGTTCCCGTTCCGTGAGCTCGACAAGAAAGTCGCGGTGCTGTCGGGTGGTGAAAAAGCGCGACTGATGTTCCTTCTCATCAAACTGAACACGCCTAATTTCTTAATCCTTGATGAGCCCACCAACCATATCGATATCCAGGGCAAGGAAGAACTCGAAGAGCAGATCCTTTCAACCAATGCGACGGTGCTGATCACCTCCCACGACCGGCGCTTTGTCGACAACATCGCCCAACGCTACCTGCTCATCAGTGATGGCAGGCTGCAGGAGATCAACTCGCCTGAGGCGTTTTATGCGGCGGAGCCAACGTCAGGTGTACAGCCCGGACAAACCGGGAAGTTGGAGGCCGCAGCAGATTCGGAGCCCGATGACATCCTCAGCCGAATTGTCGAACTGGAGCAGCTACTTGAGGATGACCTCGCGAGGAAACCCAAGTTCCAGAAGCCGAAGTTGCAGGCGAAGTGGAAAGAAGAGATCGAGGCGCTGAACAAGCGGCTTTAGATAGACCTCGCGAGAATCAGATCCCTCGGCTGGCGCTGGTGCGCCAGCCCGGTCGGGATGACGATGTAGCTACCCGTCATCTCGACCGACCGGGGTCGCGCACGACCCGAAGGCGAAGCGGAGAGACCTGAATCTCGCGAGACCCCAGATCCCTCGGCTATCGGGATGACGTCAAACTAAGCTGCGGAGAAATCCAAATCTCACTCAACCCTCCACTCTTCCACTTCAAATCACCACCTTCACAAACTAGACTGGCCCACGTATCTGAGGGAGACAACAACAATGACAACCACCATCACCTCCGGACTTTGTTTTGGCGAGGGACCACGCTGGCGCGATGGCAAACTCTGGTTCTCCGATATGCATGGCAGAACCGTCTATACCGTCGACATCGAGGGTAACCGTGAAGCGATCGTCACCCTTGATGACGATGACCCATCAGGACTCGGCTGGCTCCCGGATGGCCGCCTGCTGATTGTCTCCATGCAGCGCCGCACCCTGCTCGTCTGGGACGGTGAAACACTGAGCGATTTCTGCGACCTCTCGCATCTCGCGAGCTACCACTGCAACGACATGGTCACAGATGACAAGGGCCGCTCCTACGTTGGTAACTTCGGTTTTGACCTGCACACCGGTTCAAAACCCAACTTTGCGGAACTGGTGATGGTAACGCCGGAGGGAGAAGCGCACGTGGTTGCCACCCAGCTTAAATTTCCAAACGGCACGGTGATCACACCAGACGGCAAAACGCTGATAGTCGGTGAATCTACAGGCGCTCGCCTGACCGCTTTTGATATCGAGGAAGACGGATTCCTCACCAACCGACGCTCCTGGGCAGAAATGGCGGAAGGTGTCCCCGATGGTATCTGCCTTGATGAAGCAGGCGGCATATGGGTTGCCTCCCCTGGTAGTCATGCGGTGTATCGCATTGTCGAAGGCGGTGAGGTCACCGACAAAATCGACATCGAGAAACAGGCCTTCGCCTGCATGCTCGGTGGGGAAGATCGCAAGACCCTGTTCATACTGACCTCCGGTTCATCAGCGCCTGACAAGTGCAAGGAACTGAAAAACGCCGCAGTGGAAATCGAGCGGGTTGAGTACGCCGGGGTGGGCTGCCCGTAAATGGTTTGTATCGCAGTATTAATGGGCGGGGATTCCGCCGAGGCCGATGTGTCTCGCAGCAGTGCTGCAGGCGTCATCGAAGCCCTCAAGCAGAACTACGATAGTGTTCACGGCGTTGAGCTGGATGGGGATGTTGCCGATTCCCTGGCGTCCATCAAACCCGATGTGGTTGTACCCATCCTGCACGGACCACCTGGAGAAGATGGCACGCTGCAGGGCTTTCTTGAAATTCTCGGTTACAGCTATGTTGGCAGCGACGTGCATGCAAGTGCGTTTGGCATGGACAAAATTGTCGCCAAGGAAATCTTCCGCTCGGCTGGCCTGCCCATCATTGACCAGTGTGTTGTTGAACGACGAAACGGCAGTGCCGCTGCCGTTGAACACATCACCGCGAAGCTGGGCGACTACGTGGTGGTTAAACCTGCCTGCCAGGGCAGCGCCGTTGGCGTGACTATCATCGACAATGCCAACCAGCTTCACGAAGGCGTTGAAGCGGCCTTTGAGTTTGATGAAAGGCTGCTGGTTGAAAAGCGGATCGATGGCAAGGAAATCACTGTTGGTGTGATCGACACCGATGATGGCTCAAAGGCCTTCCCGGTCATTGAAGTCGTAACACCCGAAAACAGCTGGTACGACTTTGAACATCGATACACCGTTGGCCTGAGTGAACACGTCATGCCTGCCGACCTACCTGACGCGCAGACGGAACAGCTGCAACAGGTTGCCGTCGCCGCTCACCGCGCGCTGGGTTGCCGCGACCTCTCGCGTGCAGACTTTGTTGTGACCGAAACAGATATCTATCTGCTCGAAGTCAACACGTTGCCAGGGATGACTCCAACCAGCCTTTACCCTGACGGCGCGAATGGCTTTGGCCTGGATTTTCCTGCCCTCTGCCAGTACCTGGTTGAACGTGCGCTAAAGCGCAAGTAATGAGAGCATCAAAAAAAACGCCTCCACTAGGGAGGCGTTTTTTGTTCGAGAAGGCCTCTAAAGACTACAGATCGTAGCCTCTTTCGTTGTGTTGGTTCAGGTCCAGACCTTCTGTTTCCTCATCTTCAGAAACCCTGAGTCCGATTGCGATATCAATCACCTTCAGCAGTCCAAACGTGATGACCGCGGTGTAAACACCGGTAGCAAGCACACCGATAATCTGCGTTACCACCTGCTCACCCATCGGACCGCCGTCGCCCTGACCGGAGAAAATACCAAGTGAGGCTGAGGCAAACACACCAGCAAGTACCGTACCGAGCGCGCCACCCACACCGTGAACCGGCATAACGTCGAGAGAGTCATCAATGCCGAGCTTCTGCTTGAGGAAGATGGTTGCGTTAAAGCAGACGAAACCTGCCGCAAGACCAATCACGAGGCCACCTGCAGGGCCAACAAAACCGGAAGCCGGTGTGATCGTACCGAGACCTGCGACCATACCGGTGACGGCACCGAGTGCGCTCGGCTTACCGAAGCGGACCCATTCACACATCATCCAGGTAAATGCACCTGCGGCTGCTGACATGTGCGTCACCAGCATCGCCATACCGGCATCACCATTGGCCGCAAGCGCGCTACCGCCGTTAAAGCCAAACCAGCCAACCCAGAGCATACCGGCGCCGGTAATCGTCATGGTCATGTTGTGAGGAGGCATTGGTGTTGTGGGAAACCCTTTGCGAGGTCCCATGGTGATTGCTGCCACCAGCGCGGCAACACCGGCCGTGACGTGAACAACGGTACCACCGGCAAAGTCGAGCAGACCCATTTCACCGAGCCAGCCGCCACCCCATACCCAGTGGGTCACCGGTGCGTAGACAATAAGCAGCCAGATGCCGGAAAACACCATCATCGCGGAAAACTTCATGCGTTCTGCAAAACCACCAACGATCAGCGCTGGTGTGATGATCGCAAACGTCAGCTGGAACATCGCGAATACGCTCTCAGGGATATCACCACTCATGGTGCCCTCGAGGATGCCCCCCATCATCACGTTGGAGAGCCCACCAATAAACGCGTTACCTTCAGAAAAGGCGAGCGAGTAACCCACGATCAGCCAGAGAATCGACACCATGCAGGTAATCGCAAAACACTGCATCAGGACACTGAGCACGTTCTTTACCCGGACCAGACCGGCATAAAAAAGTGACAGTCCGGGGATGGTCATGAACAAAACCAGTGCAGTGGATGTCAGGATCCAGGCCGTGTTTGCACCATTAAGTTCGTCAGCGAGCGCCAGCGGCGAGAATAAAAGTAGGGAAAGCGCAGCGATTGCTGACTTTTTCATGGGATTTGCTCCTTCTCATCAACACGGCGTGGGCCGTGTCCGTTATTAACCCGATTTTTACGCCATCGAGTGTAACGGATTGATCGCTAAAGCCCAACAATGGTGCGGGTTTCAGCGCATATTTCTATGCCTCATATTGGTGCATTTTCTTAGATCATTTTGGTTCTCGACCAGGTGATCCGGGTAGGGTTTACTGGGTGTTCCCTCACCTGATTGGAGACGATTACATGCGCAGGCAGAAACGGCTGAAATCAACGAGAGCATTCGCCAGGGGATACCAGCACGGTGTTCACGGCAAGTCCCGGGATATGTGTCCGTTTCATGATGAGGCCTCGCGCATGGCGTGGTTGTCTGGCTGGCGATTGGGTCGAGCGGATAACTGGGATGGGTATATTGGCACTGCCGGGGTGTGCCGCGGAGTGGGCTAAAACCCCCGTCATCTCGACCGAAGAGAGCGCAGCGAACGCAGCGGAGAGATCTCAGCCTTGCAGAACATCGAGATCCCTCCATTCCGCTAAGCTCCAGTCGGGATGACATAGCATTGGCCGCTTGAAAAACACCACCCCACCCCCCACATCTCCCCTGCGAGAGCACCACGGCCCTATTTCACGTATCATCCCCCGTGGAACCTCGCCCCGGACCTATGGTCTATAGAGTCCATTCAAATCAGTAACTCGGAATAAGTAGAAACGAGCTATGCAACATCGTGCACAAATAATGGAACTGGAAAACTGGCTGGCAGGCCGAATCATCGGCCAGGAGAAGCTGGTGAACAGACTGCTGATGGCCCTGCTCGCCGACGGTCACCTGCTGGTGGAAGGCGCACCGGGGCTTGCAAAAACCAAGGCAATCAAGACCCTGGCTGAAGGTATCGAAGGCGAATTCCATCGCATCCAGTTCACACCTGACCTCCTTCCCTCGGACATCACCGGTACTGAGATCTATCGCGCGCAGGAAGGTAGCTTCGAATTCCAGAAAGGCCCCATATTCCACAACCTCATCCTCGCAGATGAGATCAACCGGGCACCGGCCAAAGTACAGTCCGCGTTGCTTGAGGCCATGGCGGAACGCCAGGTCAGCTTTGGTCGCCAGACGTTCGAGCTGCCTGAGCTCTTTCTCGTGATGGCCACGCAGAACCCGATCGAACAGGAAGGCACCTACCCATTACCGGAAGCGCAGCTCGACCGATTCCTGATGCACGTGAACATCGATTACCCGGATGCCGCGTCAGAACGCAGCATCCTGCAGCTTGTGCGCAATGAGGCCATGGAAGTGTTAACAGACGCACTCGCCTCCCCCATTACACAGGAAGTTATTTTCTCGTCGCGACGGGATCTCCTGAATATGCACATGGCACCGGTGGTTGAGGAATACATCGTGCAGCTGACCATGGCGACGCGAAACCCGGCCGCCTACGGTGAAGACCTCGCCAACTGGATCGACTATGGTGCGTCTCCTCGAGGCACCATTGCACTCGACATTTGTGCCAGGGCCAATGCCTTCCTGCTCGGCAAAGATTTTGTATCGCCTGACGATGTGCAGGCGGTATTACACGACGTATTCCGTCACAGGATCATAGTCAGCTTCGAAGCCGAAGCCATGGGCGTTGATGCAGACAAGATTCTCGACATTCTCGTACAGCGAGTTGCTGCCGCCTGATTGCAGCCCGGACGCTAGCACCATGGCGAAACCCAGCAACAAATCTCTCGGTAAACCTGACGCTCTCGCGGCGTTACATGAGTATCGCGGCGCCTATACGGATCTGCGTGACCTTATTCGCCTGCGCTACGCGGCGCGGGAAATCGAGGAGATGGTCGACAACAAGACATCCAATCCGCTGGCGGGTCTCTTAACCTCAAACTTCCGCGGCAGGGGTATCGACTTTGCCGAGGTGCGCGTCTACCAACCTGGTGACGATGTGCGCACCATCGACTGGCGTGTCACCGCACGAACAGAAGTTGCTCACACCAAGATGTTCCAGGAAGAGAAAGAGCGCCCCGTGCTCATCCTGGTAGACCAATCTGCCTCAATGTATTTCGGCAGCCAGGTCACATTCAAATCGGTGCTTGCAGCCCGCACGGCCGCTCTACTCGCCTGGGCTGTACTTGAAAGAGGCGATCGAGTCGGTGGAATTGTCTTTTCAGAGAACGGTCATCGTGAAATCAGGCCACGCCGAAACAAGCACGCGGTGCTGCGCCTGCTCAACGAGATCCATGATTTTAACCATGCGTTAAAACGCGAATCCGCGAGCGAGACAGCCACCTACTCAGAGAACTACTTTACGGAAGCACTCGCAAACGTACGGCGTGTCATCAAGCACGGCAGCGTGATCTATATCATCAGTGACTTTGCCAACTACACACCTGATTCCCGTATACACCTGCAACCACTGGCGCGCCATAACGATGTTGTCGGCATCCATATCAGCGACCCGCTCGAACACACGCTGCCAACCCCGGACCTGTACAGCATCACTAACGGTGTACAGCGGGCGCGCATCAATACCGCAAGCAGGAAGCACCGGGACGCATATGAGGCAGGTTTTAAGAATCAGTTCAGCACGATCCAGGAAGAGTTCCTGCGGGTGAAATCACCGCTGATGGCGCTGCAGACCAATCAATCACTGGTTGACGGGTTGAATACACCGAAGGGGCTTGTTTCCTGATGGCGGCAGCACCTTCTCAAGCGCCAGCGCCCTCACAACTGCCGGGCATCATGCAGCAGCAGACCGACCCGCTGGCAGAGCTGCGTGATATCCATATGCCTGCGCCCATTGAAGTCTGGCCGCCAGCGCCGGGTTGGTGGCTGCTCGCTATTATTGCAGCACTCGCGGTACTGGCTGGACTCTTCTGGCTATATAGAAGGTGGCGCAGTAATCGATATCGTCGTGAGGCACTCGCCGAGCTGCGCACATTGATGTCCGCCTGGCAGGAACACGGTGACGATCACCGCTACCTGACAGAACTGCAGGCGCTGTTAAAAAGAACCGCATTGACGAGCTTCCCGAGGGAAGAAGTTGCCTCACTGACCGGTGAGGCCTGGGTTGCGTTCCTGGATCACTCGACCGGCACCCATGAGTTCTCGATGGGTGATGCCGAGGTGCTCATCGACGGTAACTACAACCCCAACGCCAAAATCTATGTCGAGAATGTCCACAGCATCGCCGAACACTGGATCAGGAAACATCACAGTAAACACCTGAAGGACTTTGCAGAGACACACGTGGAGCCCGCCATTGCCGGGGGGGCAGCATGATTGAATTTCTCTGGCCCTATGCAGCAGCATTCTTGCCGTTACCTCTCATCGTCTACTTCCTTTTCCCAAGGGCAAGTCGGCAGGAGCCTGCGCTGCAGGTGCCGTTTTACGGGCTCGCATCAAGTTATGAAGCAGGCAACAGCAACGCGAGGTTCACGGGTTTACTGAAACGAATACTGATGATTCTCGTATGGCTGGCGCTTGTGCTCGCAGCAACAAGGCCACAATGGATCGGCGAACCTGTGTCCCTGCCAACCTCGGGGCGTGATCTGTTGCTTGCGGTGGACATCTCCGGGTCGATGGGCACCGAAGACATGCAGATGGAATCTACCATGACCACTCGTCTTGCGGTCGTGAAAGGCGTTGTCGGCGACTTTGTTGAACGCCGCAAGGGCGATCGACTTGGCCTGATCCTGTTCGGCACCAGGGCTTACCTGCAGACGCCCCTGACATTTGACCGCAACACCGTGAGATCCCTGCTTGAAGAAACACCACTCGGCATTGCCGGCGGTAAAACCGCCATCGGTGATGCGATTGGTCTGGCAGTGAAACGACTGCAGGAGAGACCAGCAGAGAATCGCGTGCTGGTATTGCTGACCGATGGCGTCAACAACGTCGGTGAAGTTGATCCAGTGCAGGCGGCAAAACTTGCCGCGCAGGAAGGCATACGTATTTACACCATTGGCTTTGGTGCCGAAGAGCTGGTCGTGCCGGGCTTCCTGTTTAACCGTAAGGTTAACCCGTCGGCAGAACTCGATATTGAAACGCTGACCCAGATCGCCGACCTGACCGGTGGCATATTTCACCGCGCCCGTTCCACCCAGGAACTGACGGATATTTACTCCGCGCTCGATGAGCTCGAACCCATTGAACAGGACCAGGAAACCTACCGTCCTGTTAAGTCGCTGTACTGGTACCCACTCGCGTTTGCAATGCTGATCAGCCTGGCTTTTGCCCTGTTCCATCCGGTTCTAACCACGTGGGTATACGCAACCTGGGCCCCGACCACGCAGTGGCTGGCTAACCGCCGCAAGCGCACAGACGACATGGAAGAGGCGCAGGCATCATGACGTTTGACGAGATACTTGCGGCGTTTCACTTCCTGCGGCCAGAGTGGTTTTACGCACTGATACCAGCTGTATTGCTGTTTACCCTGCTTCGCTGGCGCCAGAGCCATCACAGCAATTGGGAAAAGGCGATCGACCCGCATCTCCTGCCGCATATCCTGGATAACCCGGATGAGCAGGTATCGCGCAGTCCGTTGACGCTTCTATTTATTGCATGGGTACTCGGCGTGCTTGCCCTTGCAGGACCTGTCTGGGAAAAAACGCCACAGCCGGTGCACGAGCGCGAAGATGCCCTCGTTGTGATATTCGACCTGACAAAAAGCATGCTTGCCACCGATGTAAAACCCGATCGACTGGTACGTGCGAAACGCAAGCTGATCGATCTTCTGGAATTGCGGGATGAAGGCGTAACCGGTCTCGTGGTATTTGCCGGGGATGCGCATACCGTCTCGCCACTCACTGATGATACAAACACGATTGCTGCAATGATCCCGTCACTTTCGCCCAGCATCGTACCGGCGCCTGGGAGTCAGTTAGCGCCTGCGCTCGAGCGTGCAATGACCTTGTTCCAGGATGGTGGTGTGGCGAGCGGACGTATCCTAATTGTTACCGACGAGATACGCGATGTTGTTTCAGCACAGCGTGTCGCGAGGGATTTTCGAAATCGTTACCCGGTCTCAGTCCTGTCGGTTGGCACGACGGATGGTGCCCCTGTGCCACTGGTTCCCGGGCAACCCAACCGGGGGTTCCTGAAGGATCGCAGTGGCAATCTCGTCATACCAAAACTGGATGAAAAGAGCCTGCAGGATTTTGCAACGCTCGCCGGTGGCCGTTATTCACCGATGAGCCTGACCGAGGAAGACCTCAACTTTCTGCTGGCTGAGCAACCGCTGATCGAAGATGACGAATTCCGTGAACTTGAACGTGATTTTGACGTCTGGTTTGAAGAAGGCCCGTGGCTGCTTCTCCTGCTCCTCCCTATTGCTTCGCTAGCTTTCAGGCGCGGCTGGGTCTGGTCAGTTGCGCTTGTGGTGATGCTGGCGCCGCAGGAAGAGGCTTACGCATTCGGATGGGACGATCTCTGGTTTACAAAAGATGAGCAGGGAATTTCCGCCATGCAGGCTGGAGATACAGCAAAGGCAGCAGAATTGTTCGAGAATCCTGCATGGAAGGCCACCGCAAACTACCGCAGTGACAATTTTGAAGATGCGGCGAACCAGTTTGGTGGCATCAACACAACAGATGGCAAGTACAACCTGGGCAACGCGCTGGCGAAGCAGGGTCTCTTTGAAGAAGCCATCGAGGCCTACGACCAGGCGCTTACGCTGGACCCTGAAAACGAAGATGCACAGTTCAACAAAGAGCTGATCGAGAAGCTGTTGGAAGAACAGCAGCAACAACAGCAACAGGACCAGCAGAACTCCGACGAGAACGAGAGCGAAGACCAGAACGATCAACAGGAAAACCAGCAGGACCAGGAACAGCAGGATCAGCAGGACGAACAGGAACAGAACCAGGCTGACCAGAATCAGCAACAGCAGAATCAGGACCAGGAAGAGCAGGAACAACAGCAACAGGAGCAGGAACATCAGCAGGGGGGACAGCGCGCCTCGGAAGAGGAAACCGACCCGCTTGATGAAGAAGAAAAGCAGGCGCTGCAGCAGTGGCTACGACGCGTTCCGGATGATCCTGGCGGGCTCCTGAAACGCAAGTTCCAGCAGCAACATGATGAACGACTACAACAGGGTACGGCGCCAGCGCCGGACACTAACTCAGATTGGTAACAGCATGAGATTACTGACGATTTTTCTACTTTCGATACTGGCCAGTGTTCACGCAACTGCCAGCGTGACTGCAACCGTTGATCGCACGGTGCTGAGTGAATTCGACCTGGTGACCCTGACCATTCGCGCCAGTGACAACGCGGCAAACCTTGTGCCCAACCTGACCCCACTCGACCGAGACTTTGAGATCGTCAGCAACTCGAACCGGCAGAACAGCTCCATCTCAATAGTGAACGGCAGGACAACATCCATCGTTTATAACGACCACGTCGTGGTGCTGCGACCCAAGCGCATGGGCAACCTGACGATTCCGACCATCACCGCGGGCCAGTTCAGGACACAGCCCATCAACATCAGCGTGCAGAAGCAGTCAGCCGCGGTGCGTCAGCAGATGAACCAGTTGGTGTTCTTTGAGACCACAGTCGATACGAATGAAACCTACGTACAAGGGCAGATCATCTACTCCGTCAAACTGTTCTATACAGAGGCGATTGGTGGGGATTTCCCACAGCCGCCGGCGCTGGATGACGCGGTGATCGAAACCATCGAAAACGAAAAACGCTACGAGGCGATTGTTTCAGGCAGGCGCTACTACGTGCTTGAAAAGAGTTACGCGATTTTCCCGCAGCGGAGTGGTGAACTTGTTATTCCGCGTGAGACATTCGTGGGTACACGCGGCCGCGGCGGCCTCTTCTCACAACGCCAGCGCGTCAATGCCGTATCGGATTCACACACGGTTAATGTGAAGCGCATCCCAACAGAGTTTTCGGGAGAAAACTGGATACCTGCAAAATCACTCGCGATCACCGAATCATGGGCTGTGCAACCGCCTGTTTTCACGGTGGGCGAACCCGTAAACCGGCAGCTCACAATTTCTGCTGTGGGCCTGTCAGATTCGCTTTTACCTCCGCTCGGTGAAACAGAGGTGCAGGATGCAAAGGTCTATGCTGATCCGCCTTCGACCCAGAAACAGGTTGGCGTGGACGGCATTACCGCGATCCAGGTGACAACTGTCGGTGTTGTACCAACCAAAGAAGGTGAACTGACCCTGCCTGAGATCCGCATCCCGTGGTGGAACACCCTCAAGAACCGAGAAGAAGTGGCGATCATCCCTGCCGCCACTTACCAGGTGAAACCAGCAACAGGTGTCACTGTTTCAGTGCCCACTGTCACCGTACCGGTGACCGAACTCAGCAGCGTGGCTGAACCAAAGGTCGTCACCAATCCAGTTTGGCAATACGCTGCTGCGGTACTGGGCATCCTGTGGATCTTATCAACCTGGCAATGGTTTGTACTTAGACGAGAGATCCGAGCGCTGCGTGCGGCAGAAGAGACGAAATATGTTGCCCAGTTTGATGATCCCGATGAGAACCGTCTGTTCAAGGACCTAATGAACGCGTGTAAGCGTAACCTTGCAGCGGAGGCGCATCGGCAGTTGTTCCTGTGGGCCAAGGCGAGATTCCCTGATATCCAGTCTGTGAACGATCTTGCGAGTGGTAATGAGAATCTCGCAGGTGAGCTAAAGACACTTGAGGGTGTACTTTATGGCGCGCACCAGGGTGGTGATTGGAGTGGCAAGGGGCTGGCTTCTATTGTGACGGAGTTAAGGCATGCGAGGCGTGAGAATGCTGATAAGCGGGATTTGGCTGTGGCTTTGAACCCGGCTTAAAGATCTATCCACTTCGCCTTCGTGTCGTGCGCGACCCCGGCCGCTCGAGATGACAAGAAAAACCGCGTCATCTCGACCGAAGAGAGCGCAGCGAACGCAGCGGAGAGATCTCACACTCCCTACCAACCAAGGCCTACTTAAAGTAATCGGTCGATGTGAATACTGGGGCAATGCCCTGGGTTTACATCATGAGCAACCACGCTCGAACGACGCTGTACATCAGTGTCACTGCCAACCTACGCGCGCGAGTGGAGCGGCATAAATCCCTCGCGGCTCCTGGTTTTACGAGCAAGTACAAACTGACGGACCTGGTGTACGCCGAAGAAGCTAAGTCGATAGTCGATGCGATTCAGCGGGAGAAGCAGCTGAAGAAATGGGGTCGCGCGAAGAAGGACCGGTTGATTCGGTCTTTGAATCCGGAGTTGGTGGATCTAAGTTATTCGCTTTGAATTGAGGGCTGAGATCTCTCCGCTTCGGGCTACGCCCTACGGTCGAGACGAGGAAATTCGTCATCCCGACCGGGCTCGCGCACGAGCGTAAGCCGAGGGATCTGTGTCGCGCGATGGCCTAGAGACTTTTAGAAACGATCTCGTAAACGTCCTTAGACAAATCCTCCACATCCAAAATCCGCGACAACTGCCCCTTCATTAACTCCTGCCGATCATTGTCATACTTCTTCCACCGCGTCAGCGGTGACAGAACCCTGGCCGCCATCTGCGGATTAATCCTATTCAACTCAATCACACGATCGGCAAGAAACTCATACCCCTCACCAGACTTGTTGTGAAAGTTCACCGGGTTCTGGAAGGCAAACGCCACCACCAACGCGCGCATCCTGTTCGGCACCTTGATATCAAAGGCCTCGTGCTGCATCAGCGCCTTGACGCGGTCCAACGTACCCGGCAGATGATTCGACGCCTGCATGGCAAACCACTGATCGATGACCAGCGCCTCGTTAACCCATCGATTGTAGAAATCGGTCAATGCGGCTTCTTTCGGCTTCTGAGCGGCTTCAGCAGCAGACCCCACGAGCGCTCGAATGGCTGCACTGGAGTCGGTCATGTTGCTTGCCGACTTAAACTGATCAACGCAAAGCGGCACCATTTCCGTGTCGTCCGGTTGCATAAGGTAGGACAGTGCCAGATTCTTAAGCGAACGCTGGGCAACCTGATCTGCGGTCGCCGCAAACGCCTCGTTGCTCTGGTTCATTTTGTATACCGAGAGCAGAACACCGGAGAGCGCCTTCGCAATCTCCGTTCTTGCGGTCATCCGGGCCTGGTGGATTGCATCCACGTTGGCAACCTCGACCAGCTCAGCGAGATACGACTCAGCCGGTAACACCAGCATGTGGGCGATCATGGCTTTGTCGAGCGATGCATCGGAGTTTCTCTCAATAGCCTGGGTGAGGTTGGCATCAAATGCCTTGATGAGTCGCTCATCCACCACGGGCGCCTCGCCCCGCTCGATCTGCTCAACCATCTCCTGGATCACAGCTACGCCAAGGCGCTGCCCTGCTTCCCAGCGGTTGAATCCGTCAGCGTCATGACTCATAAGGAACGTCAGGTCATCACGGGAATAGTCGTAGTTCAGTTTTACCGGCGCTGAGAACCCCCTCAGCAGCGAGGGCGTTGGTGTGGAAGCAACGTTCTTGAAGACAAATGCCTGGGAAGGTTGGGTCAGGTTCAGTACTGCTGAATACGCATCACCATCCTCTTCGACGCTTGAGACATCCAGTTCGTCTGTCGCGAACCTGATGTCTTTGCCTTCCTCATCCAGCAAACCAACCGTGAGCGGCATGTGGTACGGGTCTTTTTCGTCCTGGCCAGGCGTTGCCGGACAGGATTGTGAAACATTCAGCGTAAACGTCTGCGCCTGGTCATCGTACTCACCTGAGGCATCCACCACCGGGGTTCCAGCCTGTCGATACCAGACGCGGAACTGCTCAAGACTCAGGTCATTGGCATCTTCCATCGCCTTCACAAATTCCTCGGTGGTCACCGCCTGTCCATCGTGACGGTCGAAGTAGAGATCCGTGCCCTTTCGGAACCGCTCCTCGCCCAAAAGGGTTCGAATCATCCGAACGACCTCGGCGCCCTTTTCATAAACGGTGGCCGTGTAGAAGTTGTTGATCTCGATAAACGAATCAGGGCGAATCGGATGAGCCATCGGCCCTGCATCTTCAGGGAACTGCGCACTTCTGAGTACCGCCACATCATTGACCCGGCAGACTGTAGGCGAACCCATCGCAGCAGAGAACTGCTGGTCTCTTAACACCGTAAAGCCTTCTTTAAGGCTGAGTTGGAACCAGTCCCGGCAGGTGACGCGGTTACCGGACCAGTTATGGAAATACTCGTGGCCTACGACGGCCTCTACCCGCTGGTAACCTGCGTCTGTTGTCGTGTCAGGATGGGCCAGCACACACGAGGTGTTAAAGATGTTGAGGCCCTTGTTTTCCATCGCGCCCATGTTGAATGACTCAACCGCAACAACCATGAAGATATCGAGGTCGTACTCACGCCCGTAGGTCTCTTCGTCCCACTTCATGGAGTTCTTCAGTGAGGTCATCGCGTAATCAACCTTGTCGATGTTGTGTGCCTCGGTGAATATCTGCAGCGTCACCTTGCGACCACTCATGGTCACAAACTCATCCTCAATGTGCTGCAGATCGCCAGCGACCAGCGCAAACAGGTAGGCAGGTTTCATAAACGGGTCCTGCCACGTGACCCGGTGTCGATCGCCCTCCTCGCCTCGGCCAATGTCATTGCCGTTGGAAAGCAACACTGGGTAGCTGGACTTATCTGCGACAACCGTCGTGGTGTATTTCGACATCACATCGGGACGATCCAGGTACCAGGTAATGTTGCGGAAGCCTTCCGCCTCACACTGCGTGCAGAACATGTCGCCGGATTTGTACAGACCTTCGAGCGCGGTGTTGTTCTGGGGTTTGATCTCAACGCTGGTTTTCAACTCGAAAGATTCAGGTGCATCGAATATCGACAGCGATTCTTCCTCTGCCTGGAACTCGTTCGAGGTGAGTTCGCGGCCATCAATCGCGATGGATTTGGTGACGAGATCCTTGCCACCATCCAGCACCAGATTGGTGGTGTCCTCGGCAGCCGCTTCCGGGTTCCTACGAACCTTCAGCGTTGCTGTCACGGTCGTGACGTCTTCGTGGATATCGACGTGCAATTTGGTTTCGTCGATCAGGTAAGGCGGGACCTTGTAGTCCTTGAGGTAAATCGCCTTGGGTTGTCCTTCTTTCATTGCTGGCTCGCTGGGTGTATCGGGTGGGGGATTTTACACTATGGGGAGCGGTGGTTCTTACCGGTGAGATGTCTCCGCTGCGCTTCGCTTCGGTCGACATGACAAGTAGAGAGCGCGGCGAACGAAGCAGAGAGATCTCAGCCCCGCTTGCTCAACCAAAGATGACAGGTAGACTGTCCCTATGCGCGGCTTCCTCAGAAAAATGACCTCCTCTGTCCCGGATGTGCCACCAGGAGAAGCCGCCAACGTCGACTACTTCCTGCGCCTCGACGACGAAGCAATCCCCCTGAATGAACACATCGGCTCACAGGTTTCCCTGACCTACACCGGCAACATCGAGTGCCTCAACTGCGGACGCAAGTCGAAGAAAAGCTACAGCCAGGGATACTGCTACCCGTGCTTTAAGAAGCTCGCCCAGTGTGACCTTTGCGTTGTAAGCCCGGAACGCTGTCACTACGACCAGGGCACCTGCCGCGACGATGACTTCGCGACCAACTTCTGCATGCAGCCCCATATTGTTTATATCGCTAACTCATCGGGCATCAAGGTGGGTATCACAAAGGAAGAAAACCTGCCGACAAGATGGATTGACCAGGGCGCCGTACAGGCGATGCCTGTTATGAACGTGATGACACGCCAGCAGTCAGGGTTTGTGGAGGTCGCATTCAAAAACCACATCTCGGACAAAACGCAGTGGCAACAAATGCTGAAGGCGGATGATCGCCATATCGACATGGTCGAGGCGAGAGACAAACTTCTTAACGAAGCCAAGCCAGAACCGGACAAGGTGATTCACCGTTTCGGCATCCAGGCTATCCAGCCGATTCACGATGGCCCCGTGCACACGTTTCGATACCAGGTTCAGCAGTATCCGACCAAAGTGGTGAGCATGAGCTTTGACAAATCGCCAGAGATCACCGGAAAACTGCTCGGCATCAAGGGCCAGTACCTCATTTTTGATACGGGTGTTATCAACCTTCGACGCCTTACCAGCTATGAGGTCGAATTCAGCTCGAGTGATGCCGAGGCCGAGCCAGAAGGCCAGCTATCGCTCCTGTAGCGAGACCACCCAGCAGCCCACCAAGATGGGCGCCATTTGCGAGACTGCCAAAACCGAGCAGGTCGATCGCACCGGTAAAGCCAATCACCAGGTAAACCAGCATGAAGATGTAGATTGCGCGCGGCACCCCCATGTCCCGGGCGGGGTTAATGCGGCTATAGACGAGACTGTGCCCAAGCAATCCAAACACCACGCCGGACATGCCGCCAAACAGGCTCGGGCCGGACATGAAAAACTGGGTGAAGTTGGCTGCAAGTGAACTCAACAGCACGATACCGGCGAGCATCATCGAACCGTTCGTAAATTCAATACGCCGCCCGATTTCCCACACCCAGAGCAGGTTGAAAACGATGTGGATCAGACCGAAGTGAATAAACATCGGCGAGATCACCCGCCATCGCTCACCGGTCGCCCATGTATCGGTGAGACTCATGAAGTACAGCGTCCCGTTGTGCTGCTCCATCGCCAGAAACGTCATCTTGGAGAAGAGAACGCCAAAATCGCCATGCTCCACGCCGAAA
This sequence comes from Pseudomonadales bacterium, assembly GCA_963921285.3. Classification (GTDB taxonomy): domain Bacteria; phylum Pseudomonadota; class Gammaproteobacteria; order Pseudomonadales; family Azotimanducaceae; genus UBA9659. The sequence goes on along the minus strand of CAWUFD020000011.1, from coordinate 14,827 downwards.
CTCACCGGGTAGAAGACCAGGGACGTGATGATCAGCACCAGTGTCAGTGGAAAACGGACCAGTGCACCAAAAAAGCGAGCCCCCAGCGCCAGCGTAGTACCACGGCTGATTTCACCATTCAGGATGAGTTCACCTGATTCCAGGCGGTTAAACTCCTGCTGAACAAAGTCCACCTCGGTTTCTTCTGCTACCCAGACGACCTGATTTGTCCCCTCTTCAGAGATCCTGTGGGCCAAGCCACAGGCATGCAGATAGGCTGAAAATCGCGCCAGATCGACCTGAGAAGGGATTTCGAGCGCTTTTATCACGACTCGCCGCGCCTCCATCCCTACTGTGTAATGCCATCCATCAATCAAAGCGTGTAAAATTCAACTAAGGAGCGAAGTTTACCCCACAGCAACTGACGCCGATATCAACCCTATGATTGAAAATGCCGACCAACACGTACTGACACAACTCACCAAATGGATCGAGGCAGGACAAACCTGCTGGCTCGCCACCGTGGTTAAAACCTGGGGCTCGTCACCTCGACCCGTGGGTTCTCTGCTTTGCTGCAACGACCAAGGACACGTCGCTGGTTCACTATCCGGTGGCTGTATTGAAGAAGACCTGCTGGAACAGTTGCAGAAAGGTGAACTCGCCACAGACAAACCCCATGTACTGGTCTATGGCGTCACCCAGGAAGAGACCGAGCGTCTTGGCCTGCCCTGCGGCGGCCAGTTGCATGTCGTCATCGAACCACAGGTTGATCGACGTAACCTGGCCCAGTTCCAGCAGATCTGCGATCGACTTGCTTTAAGAGAGTGCATCGAGCGCAAAGTGGATATCGCAACCGGCGAGATCACCGTTGAAGAAAAAGAGCGCTTTGCGCATCTCAAGTTTATCGGCGATTTTGAAAACACCGATACACCGGATGAGAAGTTCCTGGTGCAGACCTACGGGCCCCGTTACCAACTCTTCCTCATCGGTGCAGGCCAGGTTTCCATGTACCTTGCCCAGATGGCGCAGATGCTGGACTACCACGTGGTGGTCTGCGATCCGCGGGAACATTTAATTGAACAGTGGACCATCGAAGGCACACAGCTCGTCAATGAGATGCCTGACGACGCCGTACGCAAATACGCCGATGACTACTTCTCCGCGATCATCGCCCTCACTCACGATCCCCGGATTGATGACATGGGATTGATGGAAGCGCTAAAGACTGATTCGTTTTTTATCGGTGCCATGGGATCAACTCGCACCTCTGCAAAGCGCAGGGAAAGACTGTTGATGCTCGATCTGTCTGAAGAAGAGATCGACAAGCTCCACGCACCGGTTGGCCTGCCACTCGGCAGCAAGACACCTGCTGAAATCGCCATTGCGATTCTTGCACAGCTCACTGCGCTACGCAGCGAAAAGGAAGAGAAGATCGAAGCGGATTTCCGTAGCCAGGCTGTCGCGACAGCCTAATCCTCATGATAGGCGCCATCATTCTTGCTGCCGGCAGCAGCCGGCGGTTTGGTGGCGACAAACGTAAAGCTACCCTGCCCGATGGGACGATGGTTATCGTCCAGTCTGTTCGTAACGCCCTGGCTGTTTTTGATGAAGTGCTGGTTGTGCTTCGTTGTGATGATCAGGGTTTTGCGGCTGAGCTATCAGACCTTTTGGATGACGACCGGGTGAGGACTTTTTGTGCGCCCGAGTCTGAGATGGGCATGGGGCATAGTCTTGCGAATGCTGCGGGGGAGATTGGTGACTGGGATGGGGTTTTTGTTTTTCTGGCGGATATGCCGTTTATTCGGGCTGAGACATTACGGTTATTGAAGGTTGAGGCTGAGGGGAACGTTGACGCTATTGTTGTGCCGGTGTTTGAGGGAATGGATGGTCATCCGGTTTGTTTTGGGCGGAAGTATTTTTCGGCGCTAGGTGGGTTGTCGGGGGATCGAGGAGCTAAGGCTGTTCTGATGGCTAATCAGGAAAGTGTTATCAAGGTTGAGGTGGAGGATTCGGGTGTTGTCAGGGATGTGGATCGGCCTGAGGATTTGGATTCCAGGGAAGATTGAGATCTCTCCGCTACGCAGCCTTTGGCTGCTTCGGTCGAGATGACGGGGGTTCGGGTCATCCCGAGCGCCAGCCGAGGGATCTGATTCCCGCGAAACTTTAGAGTCTTAGCGAACCTTCGTTATCGAGGAACCACTGATAAGTTGATCGAAGCCCTTCATCCAAACTAATCTCAGCTTTCCACCCGAGTGAGTTCAGCTTCGACACATCCAGCAACTTCCGAGGCGTCCCATCAGGCTTCGTCTCATCCTGCTTGAGTTCGCCCGAGTATCCCACCACATCAACAATGGTTTCGGCCAACTCACGAATCGTCACATCCACACCCGTGCCCACATTGATGTGAGAACACATTGGTTCGGTCACTGCATCGATCTTTTCTTTCTCAAGCCCCAGCACAAAAGCACTCGCCGCCGCGAGATCATCCACATGCAGAAATTCACGCATCGCCTTACCGGTGCCCCAGACAACCAATTCGGGACATGACTGCAGTTTGGCTTCGTGGGTCCGGCGCATCAGCGCAGGAATGACATGACTGTCTTCCAGATGAAAGTTATCGCCAATACCGTATAAGTTTGTCGGCATCAATGACCGAAAGTCAGTGCCGTGCTGGCGATTGTAGGACTCACACAACTTGATACCTGCAATCTTGGCGATCGCATAAGGCTCGTTGGTAGATTCCAAAGTCCCGGTGAGCAGACTCTCTTCCTTCATCGGCTGCTCAGCAAACTTCGGATAGATACAGGAGCTGCCGAGAAACAGAAGTCGCTCACAACCATGCTCGTAGGCGCTATGGATGAGATTGCTCTCAATCAACAGGTTCTCGTAAAGGAACTGTGCAGGGTACGTATTGTTCGCATGGATGCCACCTACCTTCGCGGCTGCAACAACAACCCGGTCAGGCTTCTCACGTTTCAGAAAGTCACGAACCGCGTTCTGATCGGTCAGATCCAATGTCTGACGATCAGCGGTCAACACTTCAGCACCATCCTCTTCAAGTCGGCGCTGAATCGCTGAACCAACCATCCCACGATGACCCGCAACAAACACCCTCATGACCTACTCCTGCGAAGTTGTGACTTCGAAGCCACTTTCTTTCAACACCGCCTGGCGACGCGCCTGGTCCAGGTCGTGCGCGAGCATCTCTTCGACCATCGCTTCAAGCGATGTGGTTGGCTTCCAGCCCAGATCCTTATGGGCGAGCGTTGGGTCACCCAACAGTGTTTCAACCTCGGCAGGACGGTAATAAGTTGGATCAACCCGAACCATGGTATCGCCCTGCTTGATCGTCATGCCGTCTGGTGTCAGTGACCCTGCCGCTATGTTTTCGACAACGCCGTATTCCCCTGCTCCCTCGCCTTCCCAGCGAACCGAGACGCCAAGGAGTTGCAGCGTCATCTCGATAAACTCCCGCACACTTATTTGTTGGCCAGTGGCGATCACATAGTCCTTCGGTTCTTCCTGCTGGAGCATCAGCCACTGCATTTCGACGTAGTCTTTGGCGTGGCCCCAGTCTCGCTTTGCATCCAGGTTGCCGATATAGAGGCAATCCTGCAGGCCCTGGGAGATACTCGCCATTGCCCGAGTAATCTTGCGGGTAACAAACGTTTCACCGCGCCTTGATGATTCGTGGTTAAAGAGGATGCCGTTGCACGCGTAAATGCCGTATGCCTCGCGGTAGTTAATTGTGATCCAGTAGGCATACAATTTCGCAACCCCGTAAGGTGAGCGCGGGTAGAACGGCGTGGTTTCTTTCTGTGGGATTTCCTGCACCAGGCCGTACAGCTCTGATGTGGATGCCTGATAGAAACGTGTTTTCTTTTCGAGACCGAGGAACCGAATCGCTTCCAGAAGTCGCAATGCCCCAAGTGCATCAACATCGGCCGTATATTCGGGGGACTCAAAGCTGACTGCCACGTGGCTCTGGGCACCGAGGTTGTAAATTTCATCCGGCTGACATTCGTTGACGATGCGGATCAGGTTGGAAGAGTCTGTGAGATCACCGTGATGGAGTTTAAATCTGCCATCGCTTACGTGGCGGTCCTGCAACAAGTGATCCACCCGTTCAGTGTTGAACAGCGAAGCTCGACGTTTGATGCCGTGAACAATGTAACCTTTTTCAAGTAACGATTCAGCAAGAAAAGATCCATCCTGGCCTGTTACTCCTGTAATCAATGCAACTTTTTGTGACAACACTACTCTCCCGCAGGGACGCGCAATTCTAGCATTAACGGGTTAACTGACCATAATGTTCCCGCTTACAGCTTGCTCTATCGAATGACTTTGCTAGCCCAGTCCAATTTGCTTCGACATACGCCGTAAAAACTGTGGCCCGGGGGATGCACGAGCTTGAGAGTTTCCTTTTTCTTCCTGATAACAATACTGTCACCGGGTTCAATCTGGAATTCTAGGTGTGAGTCAAAGCTCACTTTTGCTTTGAGGTCCGTGCCCGAACCAATCACGATACGAATTTCACTGTCTCCCCTGATGACGAGCGGCCTGCTTGTCAGCGCATGCGGAAACATTGGAACCAGCGCAATAGCATCGAGGCTTGGATGCATGATTGGTCCACCTGCAGACAAGGCGTAAGCAGTCGATCCTGTTGGCGATGAGACAATTAAGCCGTCCGAATACTGGTTATAAACAAACGTATCATCGATATAGAGATCGACCTCGATCATCTTAGGCATCATGGCGGAGTGAACCAGAATCTCATTCAACGCACATGGCACATCCGTCTGGGCTGACACTTCACCCTCAAGCAGAAAGTGCTCTTCGGTGGTGTAGTCGCCTGCGAGGACTTCACCAAGCCGCGCTTCAATCTCGTCCGGTGAAACATCGGCAAGGAAACCGAGTCGGCCACGGTTGATCCCTAGAATGGGAACACCAAAGGGCGCCATTGCTCGTGCGGTATTCAGGATGTTGCCATCCCCACCCACGGCAATGACAAGGTCAGCCTGCTCGCCCAACGTCGACAACTCACAGCCGCCATCAGTGTCCAGCAGGGCCGCAGTATTCTGTTCGAGTACAACCTCGGTGGATCGGGATGCCAGAAAATCCTGGACCCGACGAAGCGATTCAACAATCTGCTCGCTATCTACGCGGGCTACCAGCCCGATACGTTTAAAACTCATGGGTACTCGCAAAGCATGTGCACGCGCTTTATAAGCCAGATCTCAAAAGGATTCAAACACAGACCACCGGAGCATCTCACGCCTATTTATCAGCTTTTTGATAGCAATTATTCCCAGAACGAATGGTTTTCCTCTTGTGTTTAATATAAAAGAGCGCAAACTACTCTTCCACTCTGAGAAGCTCGAGCGGCACATGAACTCACGTATCAACAGCAGGTACGCAAGGGAACTGGCGGAAGATGCAGAAAACGAAGAGATTCGCGCTGCAGGCTCACTCTGGCAAGCGATTCGCCACGAGGTGCATTTGCGTGCGGAGTTCGAGCCGATCATGTCAACGTTTTTTCATGCGACCATCCTCAATCACGATACTTTTGAGGGTGCACTGAGCTTTCTGCTTGCATCAAAACTGGACAGTCCGGTTGTTTCGAGCATGGCCATTCGGGAAATTATTGAGGAGGCCTACAGCCAGGACCCTTCGATTATTCGAGCCGCAGAAATCGACATAAAGGCAACCCGCACGAGAGATCCTGCCTGCAACAGCTACTCAACACCCCTTCTGTTCTACAAAGGGTTCCATGCGCTGCAGTCATATCGCATCGCCCACTGGTTATGGAACAACGAGCGTCATAGCCTCAGTTTTTATTTCCAGAATCAGATGAGCGCGATCTTTGGCGTGGATATACATCCTGCCGCAAGAATTGGCTGCGGCATTATGTTCGATCACGCAACAGGGCTGGTGATTGGTGAGACCGCGGTTGTTGAGGATGATGTTTCAATTCTTCACGGCGTTACGCTGGGAGGAACCGGTAAAGAACAAGGTGACAGACATCCAAAGGTTCGGCGTGACGTGCTGATCGGTGCTAACGCTTCCATCATCGGAAACATCGAGATTGGTGAGGGTGCCAAAGTGGGTGCAGGCAGCGTAGTTATGAAAGATGTACCTGCGCACGTAACGGTAGCAGGAGTCCCTGCGGAGGTTGTTGGCCGCCCTACGGGAGAGTCACCGGCACACGACGTCGACCAGTCGTTTTAATCCCTCTCAACGCGCCGTCATACCGACTGAAGCGCAGCGAAACGGAGGTATCTCAACCCACGATCAACCTGACTGCAGATTCAGCCGCGTAATCGGTAACTCGGATATCTCCGTTTCGCTGCGCTCCAGTCAGCGTGACCCGGTCAATATGACGCGGCTTGCTGGGATTATGCCTTAACTCCCCGGCACCGCAATCGGCGCGTGGAACATCACATACTTCTGACCTTCCGTCAGCGTACTTCGCGGAATTAACACACTGGTACGCCAGAACATCGGATTCGCCCCATCCGGGCACTCAGCGACATCGGCAACACCATCACCGTCGATATCATCAACATCCGGATCACACATGGGTGTGTCATCCAGCACATCGTGATTTGAAAACAGTGCCTCAGTGGTGTGGTAGAGCCCCATCATGTGACCAGTTTCATGGAAAACAACCTCGGCCGTATCTTGGATGAGGAAATCCTGACCATCACCTAATAAGCCAGAAGTGTTAATCAGGAGTCCGCTATGACTATTGCTTGTGCCAAACGCAGCTGGGATTCCGGAAGATATCCCGGCAAGGTTTTCATCAGCCACAAAGTCTTCAAGAAAGAAAACATTGATTGCATCCGGTTCGCCCTGTGAGACCAATTGACCTGTTGTTGTATCCAGGAAGTCAGCGCTGACCCGCGCGAAATGGGACGATGGGAGCGTTGCAACCGGTTCGATCATAATATCCAGTTGATTGATCTCTCCAATAACCTTTATCGCCTCAAGCACCGGCGCGAGGTCCTCAGGGGTATACGTCTCGGCAGTAAGGAATGGCTTCAGCCTGAAGGCAGCGGGCTTTTCTGCCGCAAGGTCAGGATCCGGTCCCGTGCGAATCGTTGCCTGCAGGCTCAGCGTAGAAAAATCTATTGAGTCAAGTGAGCTGGCTCGGGTCGCCAACTGGAAGTGCCAGGTGCCTGATTCAACTGGAACTGTGGGCGCTCTGGGTACGAGCGAAGAGCAATTGCCCCCAAAGCAAAAGTTAACCAATCGTTGAAAAGCTGGAAAAGGCCCCGATGGCGGTTCGAGATTAGAAATAAAAAGACCACCTTCGTCGATGTTCGCATCCGCTCCAATCAGGGAAAGCAAAACAGAAACGGCATTGGGAGGGACCTCTAGTGTTTGTGCTGGAGACGCCAGTATCGACTCGCCGAGCTCAGCGTCGTTGACCGATGAGTATCCGGACTGAGGCATCGACAGAGAAAAGCTCTGGCTTGATGTCAGAGTGATGGGATTAACGGTAATTATTACTGTGGCCGCACTCGAACTGCTGGCCCCATCATTATCAGTCGCCTGGTAGGTGAAACTGATGTCTCCAGCAAAGTCAGGCGGAGGGGTGTATACCAGGTCGACGCCTGAACCGCTGATTTCGCCGAGAAAGTCTCCGGAGATTGCATAGCTGACAATCTGACCGTCGATATCAGTGTCGTTCTCACCCAGCGTCAGGGAAAGCATGTTGTCTTTGATCATTGTAAATCGATCATCCGAGACACTGGGTGCATCATTGATATCATTAACGGTGATGCTCACGGATGCACTAAGCGTAGAACCATCATCGCCGGTCACGGTATATCGAAAAGAATCCGTGCCGGAGAAATCGACTGCTGGGGAGTAAGTGAAAGTACTGCCGGACAGTTCAACAGAGCCATTAGTCGGTCCCGAATCCAAGGCAACCGTTGAAGTATCGACATTGGTGTCATTCGACGCCACATCCACACTGCCGGAGCTTTCTTCGTCAACGGTCAGTAGATCGTTTGCGGCTGATGAGGATGGCTGTGCGGGTGGTGGCGGCGCTGCATCACCGCCTCCACCACCTCCGCCACCGCAGGCGACGAGCAAGGGAAGCAGAATTAGCAATGCAAATATCGATCGAGACATCTGGTGAAACCTTAAATACAGTGCTAAGAATGCTATGGTTTGTTGAGCTAGGCCACAACAATTTTGTCGACAGGTGGTGGTGCAGCGGGCGGGGGCGCAGCGACGAAAAAATACCGCGTCAACGAAATTCGGCCGCTTGAATTCCAACTCTAAATGCAAACCAATACAGCTTGGGCTGAGAACCAGTAACCCGAGTTAAACAAACCACTGATCTAAATCAACCTTTAGTATGACCAAAGGACGATGAATATCCGCCATAATTGGCTTAAACTCGCTATCCCTGTCGCATAAAGAACATTCAGTTGCTAAATCCGCTACAGGCATCAAACCCACTACCTGGGCCAGGTAATGATGCGCTGATACCAAGGCCAACCAGAAGGCTAGTACAAGAACACAAGTCCTCCGCGCGTTGGCTACAGATTATTCTGGATTTAACCCTTGTGATCAGCCTATTAGTCCTCCACACCTGGCTCAAGGGTACGCCTTTCGACACCTCCTACCGCGTGTTGGCGATTCTCACCGCGCTGTTGATGATCGTTATCTATAATGTAAACGGAGTTTACAAGTTCAGCACGTCGTTATTTGAGCGAGTACTCACTATAGCTAAGTCATGGGCAATGGTATTAGCGACCATCGTACTAATCGCATTTGTCACGAAGACCTCCACAACATTTTCACGCGAGGTCATCATTACTTGGTCCATTACCGGCTTTATCGCGCAGATCTTCTCTTTCCTTGTGGTCCGTCAGCTTCAAGCTAATACCAAAGAAGAAGAGATCCCGACCCTTGTGATCGGTGCAGAAAAACTCGGCGCATACCTTGCAGATCACATCAATTCAAATCCTTGGATACCCGATAGGGTGCTCGGCCTGATTTCCGAGGATGACGAGTCCCTTGCGGAAGGGCGAAGTACGGTCCCGATTCTTGGAAATATAGAAGATGTTGACAATCTGATTGCCGACTATGCTGTCAGACGGATCTACCTCGCTCTTCCCATGCATCGCGCCGAATGGATAAAGCTTTTGTATATGAAATTGGCGGATGCCAACATCGATATCATCTGGGCGCCAGACATCTTCAGTGTTGACCTGATGAACCACAGTATCCGCGAGCTCGGTGGTGTTCCTATTATCTCACTGTCTGAGACACCACTCGTCGGCAGCAACAAATTCCTAAAAACAAGTTTGGATTTCTCTATTGCCAGTTGTGCTCTAGTTCTCGCTTCTCCACTAATGATCCTCACAGCTGCGCTCATAAAACTTAGTTCCCCAGGACCAGTATTTTTCAGTCAGCAGAGACACGGCTGGAATGGTGAGATCATCACGATCTATAAGTTCCGCAGCATGAAACTCCACACAGAGGAAGATGGCAAACTAACTCAAGCAACCAAGGACGACAATCGAGTCACTTGGATAGGTAAGATCATTCGCAGGACATCAATTGATGAGCTCCCACAACTTTTCAATGTTATTGATGGGAGTATGTCCATTGTCGGACCTCGCCCTCACGCTATCGCTCACAACGAGTTTTATGGCGAAAAAATCAAAGACTACATGCGGCGCCACCGAGTCAAACCGGGCCTAACTGGACTTGCGCAGGTGAACGGCTACCGAGGGGAGACCAAGGACCTAGAGGCGATGGAGGGCCGCGTTCAATACGATCTTGCTTACATCAACAACTGGTCCATCTGGCTGGACATCAAGATTATGATCAAAACAGCATTTGTTCTACTGGACAAAAACGCCTACTGAGACAAACTACCGGGTATTGTCCATTGAGACTACAGTTGACGACTTAACTCAGTCGCGAGAACACTGAGCTATATCAACCTCACTATATCCATCAAAGTACCCGCTTAGGGAAAACAAGCTCCCTTTCCGTGAGCAAATAGAGGGCAGAGAACCGAGCCTCTGAGGTACCCTAAACCGCTGCATCCGAACACACTCCCCGAAATTACCGCCACGCTGCCCGAAGCACTAAATCACCGATACAGTCACAACAACCCTTCTGATGATCTATGTCGCTTGCTGGGTAGGTACATCGCAAGGTACGCCATCGCCAAAACACAAACAAATGTCGCAGCGTTCGAAAATATCTGAAGGTTAAAATCAGTCGTTGAATGAAGTCCAATAGAGACAATGGCCATCGTCACAGAAAACCCCATCGCACGATAAAATCGGTTGCGACGACGTAACTGCGCTCTTATCGCGACTGTGACTGTCCAAAGAACCAATACGGCCAATGGTAGCGAACCCAAGATGCCTACCTCCACAGGAAACTGAATGAGATCAGCGTGAGCGTGATCGTAGAACAGGGAAATAGTCTCGTCCCTGACCATGGGAAACACTGCGTAGAACGTTCCTAGACCATGCCCGAGCCAGGGTGCCATCTCAAGTAAGCCGACACTCAGTTTCACCGCCGTGATTCGTTGTTCCTCTTGAATATTGGTCTGTTCGAGTCTTGCTTGTAATTCTTCCAAGCCAAAAAATGTACCCAAAAACAAGATATCAATAATCAAAATACTCACAAAAAGCGCAACCACACCCGGTTGCGACCTTCGAAAAACAAAAAGACCTATCAATCCAGCAACCCCCATACCGACAAAGAACGCTGTATTGCCCATACGAGACCTGGTTAGGATTAATCCGATCACCATCAACACCAGACAAACCCTCACACGGGCTTTTTCACCTAGAAGAGTTTCAGTCCATCCTCTTAAGAACTGTCGCCATGTACGGGGTCGGCCTTCCCCCAAGTTAGAAATCATCAGTCCCAGACCTAATGCAAGCGTCATCTCAAGATATCCGGCAAGATGATTCCGATTAATAAAGGTACCGGTAGCTATTCCTTGATACGCCTCTTTCTTGAAATTCCAGATGTAATCTGTTCCCGTTACGGTCATCAACGTTCCATAAACAGCTTGAAACGTACCGGCTACGACCAGAGCTCTCACAACAAATTTGAAGCGCTGTTCGTTATCAACCAGCAGTAACATCATGCTAAAGATCTGCAACAGGCAAACCGTTTTGACTAGCTGTTGATTCGTAGCGTGGGCGTCAGCGGAGGTGAATAAACCTGGTATGAAATTCAACACTAGTTGCAAGGCGAGGAACAGCAAGAGAAGACCAAGGGGGAATAGGCTTTGTCTGAACACCCTTGTGATTCTCAAGTTTCCAACGAACAAGCCACAGGTTACAAAAACGACCAATAACTGTAACGCGACTTGTCCATAGACCCAGAACCGGGCCTGGTTACTTCCAAACGCAAGTGGCAGGCAAACTAAGATCGCTACAAGAAAATACAACAAATAATCGTGCTTGAGTACGCTCTGCAAAACTAAACCTAACCTATCGGAAGCTAGGATAATACTGGAAACGGAAACCAGATTCGCCCGTTGATGCGCTATGGTATCCACTTGTCGCACCAACACTGGTGCGTTCACCTTAATGGGCTAACCATCCGTTATCATAAGCTGGCTTGTCATTGAAAACGCTGAGAGCCAGAAGTGGATTTGCGGAAAACAGTTTTTATCACTGGTATCACCATCTGTACCTTCGTATCTCTGGGTGTTGGCTGGTTTAGCCTACGTGAAGGGGTTGCTGATGCGCATGCTAATGAAGCCCTGGCGCTTGAGAAGATCTGGATGAAGACCAGTCCACCTGAGGCGCGTGAGTTAAGACTATCAATTGAGGCAACTCGCAGAGCGATACACTACTCCCCGAGAAACCCAGAGTATCGAGACCAAATCGCCAGGTATTTGATCATCTCTTCACTAGTGAATCGAGATTCATCAAAACTGGCTGAAGCTCAAGTTCATCTATTGGTGTCTCGCAAAGTCCGTCCATTCTGGGGACGCAACTGGGCCACGTATATAAATCTCAAGAGGCTACTCAATGAGATAGATAGAGATCTTTCTGATGCGATTTTAGAAGCAACCAGGGTCGCGCCACGTGAAGCCGTCGTTATACAAGCTGTTGTCAGGGTCGGCGTCGAACACTATCGAGCTTTCCCTGAGGCCACAAAAAACGCGATACGTCAGACTATTATTCGCGGTCTAGAGAGCTCAGTCCCAGGTCTCCCAGACCGGGTGTACATGAGCACAATGGAAAACGTGCAACACTGGTCGCTCGAGTTTACAAGAGATACTATTGACGGCCTCGTTGCAAGGGACTGGACGAAGCGGGGGGGTACAATGTACGCAAAACTAGCGTTGCAGTGGTGGTTGATCGCTACCCCTGATCACCAACGCGCTATTGCAATCAAAGCGTCAGACGTTATTGCTAACTCAAAGTCTTCCCTTTTAGCTGACCAACCTTTATCTGTTCGGCAACACCTCTGCGGGTATTTGCCTTTCAACAAACGCCCTAGTGAATGTGAACTCTAGCAAAAAAAAACCCAGATAAATCTGGGCTTTTTCCACTAAATATCACCACGCGCACTAGGGGTTTGAAACGCTCGCGATTACTTCGTCGATGTCCTCGCGTATCTCGCTCAGATCGGCATCAACCTGAAGTTCCTCGACTTTTTCATTTAGGGCCAGAAGGTCAGCAGGGTCTGTCTCAGCTATCTCTTGAGCCACCTGATCTTCCAGCAACTCTACTTGTGCTAATGCTTGATTAGCTGCATCTGCCTGTGCTTGAAGATCATCACCACTATCCTGAACGACAGATTGAAGATTTGAGATCGCATTTTGTAGATTCGTTTCAACTGATGAAGCTACGTTGAACAAATCTTGTGCTTGCTGCGCGTTTTGAACCACGATAGTCGCGTTATTTTTTACGACTCGAATCGCTTCGAGGCGCGCCTCGAGGTCTGCAATCAACGCGCTAAGGCTTGCGCCGGTGGCAGTGGCCAAGTCGAGAGCGGTTGGGCGCTCAAAACTGACGCCTGTTGAGTCTTCTGAAGCTGCAAGTGCTTGTCTCGCCGCAGTGAGCTCTGACTCGACACTCGCTTCTTCCTTGATCGCCGAATCTAGCTCAGCCTGTGCTGTTTGTTGCGCACTTTCTGCTTCTGCTGCGTTATCAAAACCTAGAGACTGTGCCTCTGATACGAGTTCTTGTGCCTTTTCTTGCTGCTTAGCTGCAGCTGCTTCCTCGTCCAGCCCCTCTACTTCCTGCGCCAGTGCCTCCAGCTCAGCTTGCTTGGCTTCAGCGGATGCCAATCGTGCCGCGGCCAGATCCGCTCGAGCTTGGGCAGCCGCCGCGGCTTCACGAGCCGCTGCTGCCTCTGCAATTGTGGCGTTGATCTGCGCTTCAGCAGCTTCGATCTGCTGCTGCAAAACAGCCTGTTCAGCTGCTGCAGCGATGAGTTCTTCCTGAGCAGCCTGTGCAGCTACAAGCTCTGCTTGCAACTGCTCGAGAGCAGCCGTGGCAGTTGCAACATCTGCTTCTGATTGCTGCAGCGCAGTACTGATTCGCGCTACTTCAGCCGCTGCATCAGCATCAGAAAACCCAGCCGCTACCAGACTAGCGGAGATGGAGTTCAAAGCTGCATTTACTGCGTTAAACTCAGCTGCCGTAACCGAAGCACCACCGCCCGAACTTCTAGCCAGTGTTGGTTCCTTAAGGGCAGCGCTCACTGCGGCTATCCCTTTACTAGTTTGAGGTAAGGCTTGCACTGCCGCTGCTTGTATCGCATCAGATTGCTCTGGAGCCGCTTTGATTGCAGCTGCAATTACCTGATCCGCATTCTCACCGTCGCTGGAGATCAGCGCAGCTGCAACCACTTGGTCAGCAGGTACTCCCGAATCGATAGCTGCGGCAATAATTGACGCATACTGATCTGGTGCAACGATCATGGCGGTTGCGACAATCGAACTCGAAAGTGATTTATCTTCCGATATCATTGCATCGACGGTAGCGCCCACAGACATGCCCTGGGACAGAGCATTTTGCATGACATTCACGAGCGACATATTGGGGTTTGCCATATCCGACCGAACATCGGCGAAGGCACTAAACGAAAGGCTCACGACAAAGATTGATGCAAGGACCTTAGAGAATACTCTCATAACACTTTACCCATTCAAATGGACTGATTCGACGGTATGGATTGTAGGCTAACTAGCCAACGAGCGCAACGAGCTATCACAAATGCAGTAGACTTGGAGACAGCTCTAACTTATTGATATGAATAGAGATTGGCTGCACTACCACTTATCGGAAAACCGCACTATGTGAGTGCTTTGTAATAACTTGCTGTGGGCACTCAGAACGTTTTGTACCAGCATGTTTAGTAACATTACAACCAAAGCAGGTAGGTATGTTCCCGATAGACTGAGCAACTGCCAGAACCTAGTGGTTGCCTTTAAAGCCGGCTACGAGGTCCTAACAAGGGTACAGGAAAAGTCCTTCAGAAACAGAAGAACATAATCTGAGACAATACAAGACAAGCACGCAAACAACCCCCTACTCAGGTCGAGGATAAAATCCTGAACTTTTAGAGCATCACTCTCCAGGGGGGCAACAAAGCTTAGGCAGAAGCTCATCTTGACGGACAGGGTAATGTCGGTCACCCCATGACCCAGAATACACGTTGTACGACAAAACCATTACCCAGTTATGACAGATCTGTTTGAACTGCATAGACGTGGGCTTTAGTCGAGATTTACGGGTCAGCTCGTGGGATTAAGGGAAGAGAGCGACAGAACCTTCGTTGCCGGGCAGCCGTACACTTAGGGTATTGATGAGGACTCACAAAGGATGGAACC
>CAWUFD020000010.1:0-6810 GCA_963921285.3 Pseudomonadales bacterium | reverse complement strand
GTGCCGGGTGCTGGCGGGGGAGTTAGCCACGCTCAACTCGCATCGGGCATTAGATGTGCTTGCCGCCGTAATGCGGCAGCAAGAGTTTACTTTAACGATTATTTCTACCGTCAACAACCAATACAAGGAGATAGCATGATTGAAACCGTAGCGGGCATTTTTACCAGCAGTGCCTTCGGCGCTGTGACCGGCATGGTTGGCTCGTGGCTGACCAAGCGCGAAGAGCGCGAGACCCTGAAAGTGCAGCAAACGCACGAGGCGAAGATGCGCGAGTTGGATATTAAAGAAGCCGAAAAAGAGCACGCCCAAGCCCTGCAACTGGTCGATAAAGCAATCGACCAAGCCGAGGCGGAGGGGCGAATTGCCAGCGACGTTGCTGCTGCCCGCGCTTTTGCGGCAAGCCAAAAAGCCGGCAATCAATCCAGCGGCGTGAAGGTGGTGGATGCGGCAAAAACGCTGATGCGCCCGTTGATTACTGTGTATTTGCTGGTGATAGCAAGCTACCTAGTAATTGAAATCAACACCATCACCGGTGGGCTAACGCAACTGCCCGCAAGCGCACTGCTCAGTTTATACGAGCAGGTGCTCGATGAGATGATTTTCTTAACTACCACGGCAGTGACTTGGTGGTTTGGTGCTAGACCATCGAGCAAACGCAACTGAGCAAACTTTGAAATATCAATTAACCAACATTTAAACACAATTTAACGGAGATAATATGGCCAGTCAATTCGGCATTAATGTCACTACCGGATCGGACGCTGCGCGTCCGATTGCGGTGCAATCGACCACGCCCATTGCGGTGGTGGGCACAACCAGCACGGATGCAGCGTTGCGTTTGTATGGCTCGCCAGCTGGGGCAGTTGAAGCATTTAAAGATGACACGGGAACGATCAAAGCAGCGTTAAACGACTTGCAAAGTCAGAATGTAAACTGCCCGGTCATTGTGTCTACGGCAAAAATAGTCAATGAAGGTCAAGAAGGTAAGGTGATTGCGGCGATTGAGGCGCTGAAAACCGCACAATCCGTAACCGGCTATCGCGTGAATTTGCTGGTGGCACCGGAGTTTAGCCACATCAACACAGTGGCAGCTAAGATGCAGGAGGTGGCAGATTTTGTGCGCGGCACTGCAATTATTGATCTCAACGCCAAGGATGAGGCAGCCGCGGTTAAGGCAGTGAAATCCTTTGGCTCTAAGCGCGTGTTGTTGGCAGACCCCTATGTCGGCGTGGCAGCGGCGGATGGCTCCGTGGCGTATCGTCCGGTATCAGCAAGGCTCGCGGGTATGATTGGGCGCACCGACGGTGAGCGCGAATACGGTTGGGCGGATTTGTTTTCCAACCGCGTTATCCATGGGGTGATTGGCACCGCTCGTGCCATCGACTTTGTGCCGGGACAGGATTGCCAAGCGGATCGCCTGCGCACTGCCAAGATCACTACGGTGATTCGCCACCAGGGCTTTCGCGCTTGGGGTGGGGAGACAACGGATGCCGACCCAATTTGGTCGGATTTAACGCGCGTGCGGGCATTTGACCGCGTTAGTGAGGCAGCATTGGATGCGTTATTTTGGGCAATTGACCGCCGCGCCTCGGATGTGCTGACGCCGGTTAAAGTGTCGGTAGAGGGGTTGTGCAATGCGCTGCTGGGCGCTGGGGTGTTGCTGGGCTTTAAGGTGGAATGGGATGCCGAGCGCAATACTCGCGAGAACATCACCGCGGGCAAGTTTTATCTCAACTGCTCAATGCAAAATTCACCCATCGTTAAGCGCATTGAGGTTTCGTTCAATTATTCCGACGAGTTCGGCAAGGTACTATTTAAGGAGGTGCAATAATGGCTGTTTTATCGCCACAAACCATCACCAATGCCAATGTCATTATTGACGGCATCGGTGAATTGGGTACGACCAAATCGGTGGTGCTGCCAAAAGTAGAAGAGGAAATGTATACGCAAAAATTCGGTGGCGGCACGCGGCATGTGCCCACCGGCATGTACAAGGAAATGACCACGGAGATTACCCTGGAGCGATTTTCGCCAACCGTCTACGCAGCAATGCTGGTGAAGTCAGCGGCGGATTTGATTGTGATTATCAAGGCCGATATCAACGACAGAGGCAAGACGATTGCCTTCAATGCCATTGTCAAAGGCATCATCCAAACCGTCGATGACGGCACCTTGGAAACCGGCAAGCAAGTGGAGCGCAAGATTACCCTAGCCACGAATTTCTACGCCCTAGAAATCGACGGCAAGCAGGGGTATGTGATCGATGTGGAGAACCTGATTACCAAAATTGACGGTCAGGATATTTTAGAGCAATTGCGATCGGCAATCGGAGGTTAACATGAGCAAAAGCAATGCAATTGTGGTGTCATTCGAGACGCCGGTGATGGTCGCGGGCAAAGAAGTCTCCCAAATCAGCGCCCGTCAGCCGATAATGCGAGATATTAAGATAGCTGCCGAGAGCTACAACGCCAGTGAGCAACCGGTAGCGTTTGAGATGCTGCTGGTTGCCAATTTGTTGGGCATTAGCGAGCGCGAGTGCGAGGAGTTGCCGCCTGCGGTGTACAACCAAATCCGCGCTGTGGTGCAGCCTTTTTTAGGCTAATCCTCGAAGCCGAACGCATCGAGGCAATGCTTGCCTTGGCGGGTTCGGGGATTGGCTATGGCGATCAGTTGCGGATGGAGGTGGTGGAGTGGTTGCGGTTTGTTAATGCTCTATCAAAGGAGCAACAAAGCCAAATGCCCAAAACACCATAACCGATGGGTTAAGGCAATGATGATGGCTGGATTCGCCCAGTTCATCGCAATCAGCAACAGCGTAGTGAGCAGATACACAGCAAAAGTACCGGCAATGATGAGGGTTTGCCCCAGTAACCAAGCCAGCAGCCCAATGCCAAAGCCCTTGAGAGCAAGGTAGCCTTGGTGTATATCATCAGCAAGATGGTCGGCGGTATAGGGTTTTTTTGTATTCATAAAGCACAATTATAATGGCTAAAAACACTAACGTTGGCGTCACCATTTCCGCCAAAGATAACGCCAGTGGCGTCGTTGGCTCGCTGGCATCGAAATTTGAGCAGTTTGGCAGCACGGCTGCTAAGGTTTTCGAGGGCGTCAGTACCAAATCGGTGCTTGCCGGTGCCAGCTTGGTAAAAGTAGGGCAAACGGCGTTTAGTGGCATGTCTAATGTGTATGAGCAATACGCCGGGTTGCAACAGGCTCAAGGGGAGATTGCCTCCCTTGATATCAGTGACTCAGGCATTAAAAAGATCACTAAGGCAGCACAAGCATTTAGCAACCAGTGGGCAGGTACCACGGCGCCGGACTTTATCAAGGCATCCTACGATATTAAATCGGGCATTAGTTCGCTATCGGATGCGGGCGTGGCGGAATTCACCAAGCTGGCAAGCGATGACCGGAACGGCCACCAAGGCAAGCACGGCGACGATGACCAAGCTGTTTGCGCTGGGGCATGGCATTTTTAGTGACGATTTTACCTCGGATACGCAATTTGGGCAGCAGTTCAGTGCCGCGGTTGCCTCCACCGTGAAGATGTTCCGCACCGATGGTGCCGATTTGTCCTTGGGCTTGTCCAATGTCGGCGCAGCGGCGAAGGCGATGGGGGTGTCGTTATCCGAAGAGTTGGCAATTTTGGGCATGGCTAAAGGCGCCTTTAATACCGCTGCTGAGGCAGGCACAGGGTATCGCGCGTTTCTCAATGGTGTGGTCAACGGGCAGAGCAAACTGGGTTTGGCGTTTACCGACAGCAGTGGCAAACTGTTGCCGATGGTGGATATCTTGGAAAAACTGAAGGCAAAGTATGGCGAGTTATCTGCCGCTGAAATTGCCGAGATTTCCTCCGCCATGGGTGGGTCGGAAGCGGGGCAAGTTTATTACCGCGCTGATTGACAAGACCGATGACCTGCGACACAGCCAAGAGCAACTTAATCACAGCATGGCAAACGGCGCCGTGGTGACGGAGGCGATGGCCAAGAAGATGCAACGCGGGCAGGCGTTCAATTTGATGGATCAGCAATTGGGCAATTTAACGCAATCGCTGGGTTCCATGTTTGCCCCGGCAATGGAGAGTGCAGCAACGGCAATTGGATCGATGGCGGTGATCGCATCGAATTTCATTAATGCCAATCAAGGATTATTTGAGTGGCTCGGCACGGGTATTGCCGTCGTCACCGGCTTGGGCGTGGCGATTGGAGGCTTGAAATTGGCATCGGCTGGCTTGACCGTTGCAAAAAATCTGCTCGGCTTGAGCATGTTGAAAAACAACCGCCTGATGAGCATGGGTGCCATCGCCACCAAGGCATACGCGGCAGTGACGGCAGGGTAGCGCTAAGGCGTTTGCTATCGCCAAAACCGCGATGCTGGCGTTCGGCGGGGCAGTAAAGTGGGTGGGGCGGTTGATGCTGACCAATCCAATTAGCTTGGCAATTACAGGTATTGCCTTGGCCGCAACGGCGATCATTACTCATTGGGAACCGATTAAGGCGTTTGTTAGCGACTGGATTAGTAGCATTGCGGCGCTGATAGCGCCCGTGGTGGATTGGATTGGCGAAAAATTTGGCGGGTTGCTGAGACCGATACAAGTGGTCGGTGGGGTGTATATTGACGTGTTCAAAAAGATTGGGCAGGTTGCCCAGCAGTTTTTTGGCTGGCTGGGTGAAAAGTTTGCTTGGGTCGGTAGCATCGCCAGCAAGGTTGGCAGCTGGTTTGGCTCAAGTCATGACGAGCCAGCGAAATCCAACGTTGGTGACATTGCCAAAAAAACCATTGCTACCAGTGCCCTTACTGCCACGTTAGCAACGCCTGCGTTTGCCGCACCCGTTGCAGCCAATGCGCTAGAAGCGCCTGCCGTGCCGACACCGGCCACTGCGCAAGCGCCAGCGGCACCGTCAAAGCACATCGTGCAAAACATTAACATTCATTTGAGCGTGGCGGGTAATCCCAGCGATGAAGCACTGAAGGATAAAATCGCCGAGATTGCCCGCGTTACATTTGCAGAAATTCGCCAAGATGAGGAGCAGCGGCGATGGTAGCGCCAGCAACCGGACAACTAGCAAGACTGGGTGATTTCAAGTTCACTCAGAAACAAAGCGACGTGCACGGCGTTGATAAAACTAGCAACTACGCCTTCGAGCGAATCAACCGCCCAGCAGCCAGCCCGTTATTTGAAGCCACCGGTAAGCACGATGTAACACTCAATATATCCGGGGAAATCCTAATGCCCGCCAGCGAGCAGCCACTGCAGCTTCTATATGAAATGGCAGCGAGCAAGCAGCCGCAACCGCTTACTATCGGCAGCGTCACTGAAGGGCAATGGATTGTGACGAGCATCAACGAAACGCGCAGTGAACTCAATGCCGATGGCTCGCCGCGGCGCGTGAGTTTTCGCATTAGCTTGCAAAAAGTCGAGCAATGAGAACCATAACCATCTCGGAGCCAATGCGCTTGGACAATTGCTATTATCAACTCACGGGTTCAACGGCAGGCTTCGAGGCGTTTTTAATGCTCAACCTCGAGCATCTTGCAACACTACGCGTTGAGGTGGGCGATCAAGTCGTCATTGATGATGCGATTGACTCAACGGTATTGCCGCACGGAGGCAATCAACTCCTTGGCTGATGTTAAAGACGCCGCAGTTTTTCATCGAGCAAAATGGCAACCCAGTGCCATGGCAGGATGATGTGGAATCGGTCAATATCACCGACGGCATTGGTGAGTTTGTCGATACGGCAGAGATCACACTTCGCAACCGTATGCTGCCAGTGCGTGGTGAGGTGGTGTCAATTCGCATGGGCTACGTTGACGATGCGTGGGACATGGGACGTTACCGGGTATCGATTATCACCTCAGGCAACGAGCCGAAGGCAGTGATTAAATGCCAAGGCATTGCCTTCAATGAGCCGATCAAGTCGAAACATAATCAAGCCTATCGGAATTTGACGGTGCAGGAAATCGTTGCTGAAATTGCCGAACGCAATAAACTCAAAAGCCGCTGCGATATTGCTCACCGATACGACTATCTCGGGCAGGATAACCAGTCCGATATCGAGTTATTAAAGAATCTCGCCGCTGATCATAACGCCCTGTTCAACATTAAATCCGACCGCATTGTGCTGCTCGATAAAAACGCAGATACCCTGCCACATGTAACGATTTCGACCACCGAATGCACCTACAGCATCAGTGAGACTAGTAAAGGGTTTTACCCCTCCGTTGAGGTCAGTTGGCAGAACACCAAGACCAATGCCATCGAGCGGGTACGATACGGCAGCGGTACACCCACACTCAACATTCAGCGCCAGTTTAGTAGCATCAGTGAGGCGAAAATCTACGCCGAAAATCAATACAAAAGCCACTTGGCGCAAACCCGCACTGGCAAACTCATCACCCACGGCATGCCGATATTCGCCGGTTATGTGATAGATCTAGTCAATGCCGGTGTTCACAGCGGTAATTATCTGATTGAGCAAGCCGAGCACCGCCTTGGCAAGAAATACGAATTAACCTTGAAATTGCAAGAAATATAGGGAATACTGAGAAAAAGGAGCGACTCCAAGAGGCGGCAACCTCCTAGAGACCTCAACTGTCGAGAATCAACCTCCACAGCCAAGCCAAGATTTAATCTGCTCAGATTAGAAGAAGATTTATCCGCCGCGCATTTGCGCTTACAAGACACATGGATTGAGCATCTCAACTGGGATAAAGTCATGACAAAATACGACCGACAGCACACCGTTTTTTTCATCGACCCGCCGTATTGGCAGACCGAGGGCTACGGCGTCGATTTTGGTTGGGAAC
>CAWUFD020000009.1:0-3732 GCA_963921285.3 Pseudomonadales bacterium | reverse complement strand
GGCTTCCTGCTGTTCCGGAACGGAAAGCTTGCCAACGCCACAGGCGTTGTTGTGGGGGATCTGCTCCCGTTTGCGATTGGCACGCAGGCATACACCCATGAGAACGTGCCCGACGGTGAGCAGACCTACGTCGTCCACGCCGTCGACGCGACAGGCAATATAGGGCCGGGTTCAGATCCTATTACCGTCACAGTAGAAACATCTCCTCCAGCAGCAGTTATAAGCAACATCACCTCCGGCCAGCTGTTTGAATCAAGCCTGCTGCTTACCGCGACCAGTGAAGACAACGATGTCGCGACAGTTTCCCTTGAACAGCGTGAAGTCGGGCAGAGCACCTGGAACCAGCTGGTACTTGATGACAATGCACCGTATTTCTACCAGTGGGATACCTCCGCACTCGGCATTGGCAACTATGAACTGAGAGCAGTTGCGACTGACACATCAGGTAATGTTGATCCGTTACCAGCGATCGTACCGGTTGAGAAACGTGACCTGAATGCGCCCGACGCAGCCGAAAACCTGGTGGGTAGCTCCGTAGGGGATGTCGGTACGCTGACATGGGATGCCGTTGTCGATACCGACCCTATCACCTATCGGCTGTATCAGTTCACGCCGCCCGAAGCTCAGGATCTCGAGTTCACGCTGAACGAAATCAACCAGGACTTCGGACTCAGCCTGACAGCGCTGGATGAAGCAAACCTTGCTACCCTTTCTGTTGAGTTGCTGATACAGGCCCTGGGTTTCAATGAAATCGGCGATACGCAACTCACGACGTTTACGATCAACAACGATGAAGATGAAACGCTGATCTATCTCGTCGTTGCCGAAGATCCAGCAGGGAATCAGGCATCCAGCGGGCCGCTCACCACCGTCATCTACTTCACCGCGAAGCTGGATATACCGCTGACGCCAAGAGGCGATGCCAATGTGCAATATGCGGGCAGATCTACTGCAAGCTTTGGTACCGCGCAATTCTCAATTACAGACACGTCTGGTGCCCAGAACGTTGACGTGCTCGCAGACGAGAATGGCGATTTTGTGCTGGACTGGACGTTGCAGTCCGGCAGAACGGAAGTCCAGGTTGCGGTGCTTCACAGTGCAGGACCATTTGTCAGTAGGCCTGCTTTTGCAGTTACCAATCTTGGCGTTGCCCCGAGCGCACCCACAGGCCTCAGCGGTTTCGAATCGGTGCCGTCCAGCGAAGTGACGCTGAACTGGGATCTCAACAATCCAGCCGAAAATATCATCACCTATCCTGTCACCAGGGACGGTGAGTTGGTTAACCCGGTCACGGTTGCATTCCCGGATAGTGTTGATGGCAATATCAACACGCACCTGTTGCCCCGGTTGATTGACGACGATATCGGCACCAACGTCTTTATGTTCGCGCCATCGAGCGCTGACAATTTTGAGGTCAGTCTTCAGTTCAGTGCACCGCAGTTACTCGCCGGGGTAGAACTGACACTGGTGACCGACGGGGCTGACAGCTATCTCGTTTCTGCCTATGACGGTGAACAATATGTGCCGTTGAAGGTGTTTACTGGCATCGATCCACAGCAGTCCGTGGTGCGACTTACGCTCGATGCGCCCTTACCTGACCGATGACATTCGCTTTGCCCCATTATTGGCAGAAGATGAGGGCGGTATCAGGGTTGCCGAGGCCCGGGTTGCTGCAACATGCGCCGTTGACGACAGCGGAATTCATTGAAGTAACGGGAGAGGGCAGCTTTGAGTACAGTGTCGCCGCCGTCAATGATCTGGGTATCCTCGGTCCTTCTTCCGCGCCTGAAACGGTTGTGGTTGGGCCAACCTGCGAGTGGTGCGCCAGTATTAAATGGCCAGGTCAGCGGCAGCGATGTACTGCTGAGTTGGACGCAGGTTCCTGGCTCCCTCGGCTATCAGATTTATCGTGATGGACTCCCGATTGATGGGGTGCCCGGTGAGGCCAATACAGCGTATGTCGACCAGTCACTGGCAGATGGCACCTATGCCTATGCCGTGAGTGCAATAGATAGCGGCGGTCAGGAAGGAGATCTGTCTAATATCGTGCTGCTGACCGTGGATACAGGTGGCGGTGGCGGCGGCGTGGGCATCCCCCAGAACGTGACGGCCGTCGGCTCAACCACGCAAGCCCTGATTTCGCTTTCCTGGACCCAGGGTCCGGGTGATACGCCGGTCGGTTATCTGGTGGTCAGATCACTGGGTGGTGTTTTCGATTTCCAGCCTATCGCAAACGTCACCACCACAAATTACGACGATACGACGGTGGGTAACGGGGTTGCCTATGACTACTTTATCGTGGCGCAGGATGATGTTGGTGGCTTCAGTGATCCAAGCGATACCGTCACAGCGACGGCAACCTTTACGGTTGCACCCCCGGCCGCACCGGTTTATTACCGCACCGACCACAGCCGGAGTGCCGCTGACGACCTCGGCGAACACTATCGATATCTCCGTTCAGGCCGAAGCTGGCGTATCGGTTTCATTGGCACGTAATGGTTCGAGCCTGCCCAATGTCCCGGAAACCGGGTTCGGCGGTCCTGGCAACCGCGGGGGCACCGATACCCAACGAATCCTGGCAAATGAAAGTAGCACCCGATGGCACGCTGGCTGCCATCGTGAATGAACCAGGCCAATTCGCGCCGGTCTTCTTCGTGCTTGAGGATGGTGTCTGGTTTGCGCCGCCGTTGGGTGCAGCCGTTTATGACTTCATCTGGGCTGATGCGGACAACGTTGTCCTGCTGACCGAGAACGATGAACTGCTGCTTGCCAACGATCTGGGCGCCGTCAGTACTACCGTTACCGCAGGATTACCTGCCATTCCAGCTGCTCGAGATGCGCCCGGGCGAGCAGGTTATTCGATTCGTCGGCCTGGATCAGCTCAACTTCATCGAAGGTGTGTTTGCCTTTGATCTGACCGATGGCAGCGTCACGCAGCTCTTGCCGGGGCTGGCATTTGGCGGCAGCTCACCTGATGGCGAGTGGTTTGCCTTCAACCCTGAAACATCACCCAACCTGGAGGTTTCGCTCTACAACACGGTGAGTGGCAGTGTTACGAGCGTGTCGGTGCCTGGTGGTGTCGATGGTTACTACGAACGTGTAGATTCGAATCCGTTCTCACCGAACAGCCAGCGCCCTCTTGATTGAAGGTGGTAATGGCACACCTGATATTGGACTGGTTGGTGTCTATAACGTTGTCACAGGGCAGTTCGATGCAATCATCGAAGAGCCGGATCACTACATCAGTGGTACCGACTGGCTTTCTGACACGGTTGTTGTGTACAGCCGCGTGGATGAAGTGAACAACTCTGAGGTGGTGACGTTTGATCTCACCACCAACACGCGCGAGGTGATCTACACGCATTCGTCGCCTGCAGAGATATCTATCGCTTACCAGCAGTCAGACGGGCAGGGTACCGTTTACGTCAACGAGTTTGCCGGTAACGTTCACTTCCCGATTAGCCAGGGCCTCATCTTCACGTTCCGTGATGTGGCCCTTGACCCGGGGCTTAAATGTGTTTGACGTCACAGCAACGGACCTCGATACGGGACTGACCAGCACACCATCATCACCCATTGAGGTTACGCTGACAGAAGGTGCACAGGCCGCACTGGATGCTTCGCTAGTGGTAACCCCGGACATTTCTGTTGTCGGCACGGGCATCGACATTGAAGTCACGGTCAACAATACCGGGGATGCGTTGCCGTTCGGCGCAACGCTGTCACTACATG
>CAWUFD020000008.1:0-774172 GCA_963921285.3 Pseudomonadales bacterium | reverse complement strand
TGACGGACCCAAGAGCACCACTTTTTTTATGTCTTCCCGTGCTGGTCCTAACAGCCCGTAAGCATGCCCGGCGACCGGACCTGAATAGACAAATCCCGCGTGCGGCGCGATCAACGCCTTTGGCGCGACACCCGTCGATGCAGGCGTCATGTAGCCGTGCACGGATGCCCGCAGTGCCGCCGTTTCGGCCGGGTAAAACGTCCCGGCAACAGCAGGTTGCCGAATTGCTTCCATGGTTGATTTATCCCAAGATTGAACGGGCAGTGTAGGTGGAATCGAGAGAAATGTCGTCAATTTTGACCTGGCAACTTGGAGGCAATAACAGGGAGGGGGACAAGGCGAAAAAGAACTCGCAGCATCACAGCACGCGTTATTGGACCAAGCTTGCTGACGGGCGGATCCAGTGCGATGTCTGTCCGCGTGCCTGCAAGTTACGCGAAGGTCAGCAGGGACTCTGTTTTGTGCGTGCTCGTGAAAACGATGAGATCGTGCTGACAACCTACGGACGCTCTTCCGGCTTCTGCGTTGACCCGATTGAGAAGAAGCCACTCAATCATTTCCTGCCCGGGACGCCGGTGTTGTCCTTTGGCACTGCAGGTTGCAACCTCGCCTGCAAATTCTGCCAGAACTGGGATATGAGCAAGTCGCGCCAGATGGATAAGCTGGCGGACCAGGCGAGCCCCGAAACGCTGGCCCAGGTCGCGCGGCAGATGAATTGTCGCAGTATCGCTTTTACCTACAACGATCCGATCATTTTCCATGAATATGCAGTGGACGTTGCGGTGAGCGCTGCCGAGCTCGGCGTTAAATCGGTGGCGGTGACAGCGGGATATGTTGAGGCAGAACCGAGGGCTGATTTTTTTGCCCACATGGACGCCGCCAACATAGATCTCAAGGCGTTTACCGAAGGCTTCTATCGCAACATCTGTGGCGGCAAATTGTCCGCTGTGCTCGACACTCTGCTCTATCTAAAGCATGAAACGTCTGTCTGGTTTGAGATCACGACGTTGTTGATTCCGGGTGAAAATGATTCACCGGATGAGATTGACCAGATGACACGTTGGATAGCAGACAACCTTGGCACGGATGTGCCTTTACACTTTTCTGCCTTTCATCCCGATTACAAGATGCTTCATCACCCAAATACGCCCGCTCAGACCCTGCTTGGTTCAAGGGATATTGCGATTTTAAATGGCTTAAACTACGTTTACACCGGCAATATCCACGACACCCATGGTGGATCAACGTGGTGCCCGTCATGTGGCGAGAAGCTCATCGAGAGGGACTGGTATGAGCTAGGGGAATGGAATCTCGACAGTCAGTCCTGCTGCCGTCATTGCGGTACCTGGATTGCAGGTGTTTTTGAAGGAACGCCAGGCAACTGGGGCAGGAAGCGACAACCGATAAAAATAACAACCAGCAGCTGAATGGTTTCGAGGTACAAAAGGTGTCTGCCAAAATCACGTCACTCGACGATATCTTCAAACAGGTCAAGACGCCGCAGTCGATCTCCCTCGACTGCTCCCTTGTCAGCAAGGGTATTGATAACTATCACACCGATGTAGAGATCTCAGCAGCCTTTACGTTGCGCGTGAAGGAAACCATCGAGCAGAACCTGAAACGCCTCATCAACGGGCGTGCAATGTTATCCGGTAATGCCGAGGTCATGATTGAGCTTCGTGATGTCTACACCGACCTCATGAAGGTGACCCTACATCGCTCCAAGACGGACCTGACCAGGGGTGAGATACAGATCCTGCAGTTTGCGCTGGTCAAGTTCATCATCCAGGAAGTCCGTGATGCACTGGATCGCTACGGCGCGCAGCTTGAAGAAATGCTCGGGCAGCAGCAGTACGCCGGGTCCCGTAACCTGATGACAACCCAGGAGAAAATAGGCTGGTTCCGTAAGCACTCGGCGGAGTTCCAGTTCCGTCTGATTCGTCTGTACCTGCGACAGTTGCAGCGGGAAGAAAACAACCATATCAAGGCGCTGCGCACCCAGGTGCTCGGCGGTGAGCTGTCAGAGGCAGCGAACCTTCTGTATAACCCCCTGCTGTTCGGGCGAGGCCCGAGGGATCCACTGTTACTGCTTGATTATTATGCGCTCTGGCCGGGCAACGGCAGTGACTTTGAAAAAGTAAACGATGCGATAGAAGCTACGATTGCCAAAAACCTGCCGGAGCTCAAATTTGAGCCGCTTAAAGCCTCTGACAAACTGGGATCGGCCCAGTCGGAGGTTTATGACGAACTCGGTGGCCTGTTTGCTGCCCAGACCATCATGGGCCCATCTGAAGACCAGGGTGAAAAGGTCACAGAATCGTTCTGCTGGCTTGATCACCCAGGCAACGTTCGTTTGCTGTTTGATGAACAGCTGCATGAACGAAATCTTGCGAACGCAAAAGACGACCTTGGGTTCAGCGCCAAGCGCGGCCTGAAAGGTGACATTAAGAAACTACTGAAGGTTGCCAGTGATATCAGGAAGACGGTTGGTGACAACCGCGCTGTTATGCTGATCCTTGCCGGCTACGCCGTTCGCGAGAAACTGCAGCAGCCCGATCTCGACCTGATCGATATCGATAAAGCCATAGAGCTGATTGCCAACCAGGACATACGCAAGATTGGTGACGCGCTGGATCGTTCCCAGGAAGGGGCCGCAGTGCTGCAGGCCAAACTCGAAGAATGTTCGAAGCACTTTGATGAGGTTATCAAGAACGCATCCGATGAGATGTGGGTGAAGTTCCTGACGGACTACTGCCGTTACCGGTTACACCTGAAGTACTACCGTTTTGCCCATCGCATGTTCAACCGGGTCTCCGTCATCACGGACCCCGAGAAGATCCAGCTCGCCAAGGCGGGCGGTAACCTGTATCGCCTGCTGACAGGTGATGAGGTCAAGGAAGTTGTCCAGGACGAAGGGCCGGAGATTGTCCACCACACCATTCTCAAAGCGGATGTGAGGGGTTCGACCACGGTCACCGCAGAGTTGATGAACAAGGGATTAAATCCCGCGAGCTATTTTTCCTTGAGGTTTTTCAACCCGATCAACGAGCGACTCGCCACCTATGGGTCCGTAAAGGTTTTTATCGAGGGTGACGCGGTGATCCTAGGTCACTACGAGTACGACAACGCCCCGGAAGAATGGTTTTCTGTGTCGAGAGCCTGTGGCATTGCCAAGGAAATGCTCGATATTGTTGCCTCCAAGAATGCACATTCGAGACAGGAGGGACTGCCGCTGCTGGAGATTGGTATCGGCATCTGCTATTCGGACGAGCGACCGCTGTTTCTGTTTGATGAAAATCGCCCCATCATGATTTCGTCAGCGATTGGCGACGCTGACCGGATGTCAGGTTGTTCCTGGAAGCTGCGAGGCAGCTATGACCCCGGTAACTTCAACATCGGTGTGATGCAGATTGCCGAGGGTGAAAGACAGAAGGGCGAAAAGGGCCAGGAACTCATCCGTTATAACGTCAATGGCATTGTCATTGATGACGCGGCCATGGCGAAGCTTTCCAAGGAAGTCCATTTCAAGACTCTGAAAGCCAGGTCAGGTGACCACAGCGAGACGTTTCACGTGGGCCAGTATCCAGACGTGCAGGGCAAGCTGCGCGATATTGTCGTGCACGAGGGCAGGGTGGGAACCTGGAGCGAGACCGCCATTGATCGGGAAACCGATACGGGCCTTAAATTCTACGAGGTACTGCCCAATTCGAAGTTCTCTGCGCAGATAGTGGAACTCGCCAGAAAGAAAGCCTCCTAGGCCCCGCTAAAACGCCGCGCCAACGGGTAATGCCGGGCATTCCTCATTGTCATCCCGCAGCCCTAGAGTGCTGCGGGTTTCATGCTAAAATTGCGCCCTTTTTTTAGCCACCAGCATAAAACGAGGGCGTAGTGGGAAAGAATCTGTATCAGAAAGTCTGGGATGATCATGTCGTGAGAGCGTTGCCCAGCGGGCAATACCAGGTGTTCATGGCGTTACACCTGATCCACGAAGTGACCAGTCCACAGGCCTTTGGGATGTTGAAAGACAAGGGCCTTAACGTCGCTTATCCCAAGCGAACCTTCGCCACCGTTGATCACATTATTCCGACGGACAACCAGGCAAGACCGCTCGCCGACGATATGGCCGAGAAAATGATCCAGGTGCTGGGTGATGCAACTGCAGAACACGGTATTGAGTTCTTTCCGCCAGAGTCCGGTGCCCAGGGCATTGTGCACGTGGTCGGGCCCGAGCTTGGCCTCACTCAGCCAGGTATGACCATCTGCTGTGGTGATTCCCATACGGCAACCCACGGTGCTTTCGGCACGATTGCACTCGGTATTGGTACCTCCCAGGTGCGTGACGTGCTGGCCAGCCAGACGCTGGCGATGGATCCGCTCAAAGTCAGGCGCATTGCTGTTGAAGGTGATCTCAAGCCCGGTGTGACCGCCAAGGATGTCATCCTGCACATCATTCGATTGCTGGGTGTAAATGGCGGTGTTGGTTATGCCTATGAATATGGCGGCTCAACCATTGAAGCCATGAGCATGGAAGAGCGTATGACCATCTGCAATATGAGCATCGAGGGCGGCGCGCGTTGTGGTTATATCAATCCAGATGACGTGACGTTTGAGTTCCTGCGTGGCAAGGAAAGAGTGCCCACGGGAGAAGCTTTTGATGCGGCGGTTGAGCGCTGGCGCGGCTATGCCTCGGACGCAGATGCTACATACGATGATGAAGTTGTCATCAGTGCCGCCGACATAGACCCGACAGTCACCTGGGGTGTTACGCCAGCCCAGGCTATCTCTATAAAAGAGCGCGTGCCGGACCCGGCTGCCGTTGATGGGCTCGAAAAGGACCTTGTCACCGACGCACTAAACTATATGCAACTGGATCCCGAACAACCGATTGAAGGTACCAAAATCGATGTTGCCTTCATTGGCAGCTGCACCAATGGTCGACTGAGTGATTTCCAGAATGTCGCGGACGTCATCAAGGGCAAGAAGGTCGCATCACACGTCAGGGCGATTGCTGTTCCTGGCTCAGAGAAAGTAGATAAAGCCGCGCGTGAACTGAACCTGCACACGGTGTTCGAGGAAGCAGGCTTTGAGTGGCGCATGCCAGGCTGCTCCATGTGTCTGGCCATGAACCCGGACAAACTGGTGGGAGATGAGGTTTGTGCCTCAAGCTCCAACCGCAACTTTATCGGCCGGCAGGGTTCACCAACCGGCAGAACTATCCTGATGAGCCCCGTGATGGTTGCGGCGGCCGCGGTAGAGGGCAAGGTTGCAGATGCCCGTGAAGTATTTGGACTGGGAGAATAATCATGGCGGGAACAGCAATTGAGCGTGTGACTGGCAAGGGCGTATATGTTGCAGGTAACGATATCGATACGGATCGCATCATTCCTGCGCGTTTTTTGAAGTGTGTCACTTTTGATGAACTCGGCCCTTCGCTTTTCCACGATGAGCGCTTTACAGCGGAAGGTGAGTCAAAGCAGCACGTGCTGGATGCGCCGCAGCATGCAGGTGCTGAAGTACTGATTTCAGATGACAACTTTGGCTGTGGATCTTCCCGTGAACATGCGCCCCAGGCGATCCAGAAGTTTGGCCTGAAAGCGGTGATCGCGGGCTCCTTTGCCGAGATCTTTCACGGTAACTGCACCACGCTCGGGATTCCGTGCCTGGTCATGAATGATGAAGATCGCAGCGACCTGGCGCGCCAGGTGGAAGACAATCCGGATGATGAACTCATCTGCGATATTGAGAACCTGCAGGTTATTTTTGCCAACAAGGTGTATAAGGTGCAGATGAAAGAATCAGCACGGGAAGCATTCCTTGCAGCGGCGTACGATCCGCTCGATACGTTGCTTGCAGGTGCTGACGAGATCAAACAACGCGCCGCAGCACTCGACTACTGATAGGCAACGCGCCGGGGCAATCCAATGGCCAGGAAAAAAATAGAGATTTATGACACCACCCTCAGGGATGGTAACCAGGGTGAAGGGGTTAACCTGTCCCTTGGGGATAAGCTCGATATCACGCTTGCACTTGATGAGATTGGCGTCGATTTTGTTGAGGGGGGCTGGCCCGGATCCAATCCCAAGGATGATGAATATTTTACCCGGGTTAAAGAGCTTGATCTCAAGAGCCTCAGGGTAACCGCATTTGGTTCTACCCACCGCGCTGATGCAGAACCAGCAGAAGACTTTTTTCTGCAGAAACTCGTGGCAGCAAAAGCAGATGTCACCTGTATATTTGGTAAGACCTGGGATTTGCATGTTGAGCAGGCTTTAAGGATTGCACCTGAGCGAAACCTTGAAATGATCCAGAACTCGGTTGCCTTCCTGAAAGAGGCGACAGGCAATCCGGTTTTCTATGATGCGGAACACTTCTTTGACGGTTTCAAAAGTGATCCCGGTTACGCGCTGGCTTCTATATCAGCCGCAGTGGATGGTGGCGCCGAACGCGTCATTCTGTGTGATACCAACGGTGGTGTGATGCCGCACGAGGTAGCCTCGGCCGTGCGTGAAGTGCGTAAAGAAGTACCCGGCATCAAACTTGGCATCCATGTGCACAACGACGGTGGTCTTGCCGTTGCCAATACACTGCGAGCAATTGAAGAAGGGGTGATCCAGGTACATGGCACGATCAACGGGATTGGTGAGCGTTGCGGTAACGTGGATCTCACCTCCATCCTCGCCAATCTTGAACTCAAAATGGGCTACCGCTGCCTGCCTGAAGGCAATCTCACTGGCTTGACCGGTATATCCCGCAAGGTGTGGGAGTACCTCGGCATCCAGGGTCCAAGCGGACAACCGTTTGTGGGCCCATCAGCGTTTGCACACAAAGGCGGCGTGCACGTTTCAGCGGTGCAGCGTAACCCTGAAACCTATGAACATATCCAGCCCGAGGAAGTGGGCAACGCGCGCAAGATCCTGATCAGTGAACTGGCAGGTGGCTCCAACCTGCGGGCGAAGCTGGCCAATCGTTATCCTGAACTTGAAGACAACGAGGCGATCAAGGCGATCCTGAATGAAGTGCAGGACAAGGAGCACGCTGGTTACTCGTTTGAAAGTGCCGACGGCAGTTTTGATCTGGTTGTGCGCCGACATATCGGCAAATACCGACCCAGTTTTGATCCTGTTTACTACAGGATTTACTCGCCCAGTAACGAAGAACATTCGGATTCGGATGGCCTGATCGAGGCTTCCGTCAAAGTGGAAGTGGGCGGTAACACGGAGCTCTGCGCAGCAGAGGGTCATGGTCCCGTTGATGCCCTGAACCGGGCATTGCAGAAAGCGCTGCAAGAGCGCTACCCCGCGGTGAATGATCTTCATCTCACTGACTACAGTGTGCGGGTAATCAACAGCACGGAAGAAACCGCTGCCAAGGTGCGCGTGTACCTGGAGCACAGTTTTGAAGGCGAGATATTTGGCACCATCGGTGTAAATGTCGACATCATCAAGGCGAGCTGGAACGCGCTGGTCGAGGCATATCAATACGCATTGATGCAGCATACCGAGTTTGTTGAGGAGCTTGGTGAAACCGGCGGTCAGACGCCCGGCACATCAGCATCAAAACGTAACTCCAGTTGAGTATCTGCCCGCGACATGGGAAAGGCGCTGGCATCCGCTGCGTCGGGAGTGGGTGACCATTACCAGTCACCGTAACAAGCGACCCTGGTCATCCAGTGAAGTTGAAGCAACCGTGGAGGCCGGTGCATCTTACGATGCGAGCTGTTATCTCTGCCCGGGTAACACCCGCGTATCTGGAGAAAAGAACCCGGATTACACCGGCATTTTCGTCTTTGACAACGACCATCCATCTTTCGTCGCCAACCCGGATATTCCAGAGCCGCCTGGGGATACGTTTTTCCTGAACGGACCCGTTCATGGAAGCTGTCGCGTCATCTGCTATTCGCCTGACCATAGTGCGTCGCTGGCGAGCCTGCCCCTTGATACGGTGGTTAATCTCGTCGACACATGGGCCGACGAAACCGCCATGCTGACGTCGCGCGAGGATATTGCCTGCGTTTCCGTGTTTGAAAACAAAGGGGAAGTGGTTGGTGTTTCAAATCCTCATCCGCATGGACAGATCTATGCCACTTCGTTTGTACCTGATGCCTTTGCCCGTGAATCGGAAGCACAACTGACTTACTTCAGCGAACATGGTCGAGCCCTCTTTGATGACATGATCGCAGCGGAACTACGCGATGACCGGCGCATGGTGGTGAGCAACGCTGCGCACGTGGCCTTTGTGCCTTATTTTGCGCGTTTTCCGTACGAGGTGTACGTCAGCCCGCAGCGGCGCGTGGGGTACGTGTATGAGTTGTCGGCCGATGAAAGGGCGTCTTTTGCTGCGACGTTGCAGGAGGTGCTCATTCGATATGACAACCTCTGGCGAACGGACTTCCCTTACATCATGATGCTGCACCAGGCTCCTTGCGACGGTAGTGATCAGTCGCACTACCATTTCCACATCCAGATCCACCCGCTGATGCGGGCACCGGGTTTACAGAAATTCCTGGCGGGGATCGAAACCGGCGCTGGTCATTTTCTTAATGATGGATGCCCTGAAGACAAGGCGGCTGAGTTGCGGGCAGTGTCTGCGATTCACTACCGGCGTGAGTTGGGCTAACCCATCACTGGCGATAGGGCGGCGCTAGATACCCTGCTGGGAATCCTGCTCACCATAGAGCTTTTCGAGTTCCTCACCGAGTGCGGCAGCAAACCGTTCGGCGCCGACAGACATCTCGTCTCGCATTGATTCCTCGACGATCCGGTTCAATTTCATTGACTCAGGTGTCTTAAGGTATCCGATGTAGGCCTCAATCTCGTTGTAGTCGAACTTCTTATACGTGTAGATCAGGCTGAGGCGAATCATGTCTTCCATGTTTGCCAGGCGCTGTGCCCTCGATTCATCAAGCAGCCTGCGCAGCGAGCGGTCATCAGCTTTTGAGTTAGGTGCCTGCACATGCGAGACCGTATGGAACACCTCCAGGTACATCTTGTCTTCAACCTCAATCATCATCTCGTTATCAAACAGCTGCATGATTTCGTTGGCGTAAGCGACGCGTTGTTCGCTGAGCATCAGTGCAGCGGCGCGGCGTTGCATGTCGCGCATGGCTGCTGGGGTGCTGGCTTCCTCTTCGGCAATGGTCAGTTTTCTGCCAAGTGGCGACTCAAGCCATCGGAACAATGTGGCAGCTTCCTCCTCGCTGAAATCCGCGCGCAGTCGTTTGCGGATCAGCGTGAACATACCCTCGGCGGTCAGCAGTTCGCCCAGGATTCGCTGCAGATCGATGGTAGTGCCCTGGGGCAGGTTCTGGCCTGCTGCCTGGCTGCCAGCAGCCTGCAGAACAGCCGGCATCTGGCTGACCTGGAGTTCCAGGCCGCTGATATCAATCAGTTTGTCGACTGTCTGTTCCGAGAGGGCAGCAAGCGAACTGCTGCAGCACACAGAGAGTACAACACACAAGATGAGACGGGTTGAACGCATCCTTGGCAATTCTCCTTGACCGGTACCTGATGTTAATCGAGGTATTCGAGTGCTGTCGACCTTAGTTTCCTGGAAGTAGTTTTGAATTCAGTTTTGAGCGCAATTTATGTATCTTGCAGGACATCATTTTTACCGCGACAGGAGAAACGAATGAAAGTTGATGCGCATATGACGCCGGATTGGAAGAAGATCCCGGACCACGTCAAGAGACTAGAAGAAGAAGGGTACGACGGTGTCGGCACCGCTGAGATGAACCATGACCCGTTCTTCCCGCTGTTACTGGCCGCAGAGCACAGCCAGAACATTGAACTGCATACCGGAATTGCCGTGGCCTTTGCGCGTAGTCCGATGACGCTCGCCAACCAGGCGCATGACCTGAATGCATACTCTGGTGGCCGGTTCACGCTGGGTCTCGGTTCACAGATTCGCCCCCATATCACCAAGCGTTTCTCCATGCCGTGGCACGCGCCCGCTGCACAGATGCGTGAGCTGGTCCTTGCGATGCGAGCTATCTGGGCCAACTGGTATGACGGTGAGCCGCTCAGGTTCGAAGGCAAGTACTACAATCACACACTGATGACCCCTGCGTTTACCCCGGAAGATACCCAGCATGGCGCACCCAAGGTGATCCTGGCGGCAGTTGGCCCGGTGATGACCGAGGTTGCAGGCGAAGTGGCTGATGGTCTGATCATTCACCCGTTCAGCAACGAAAAGTACATCCGTGAAGTCACGCTCCCCGCAGTTGAGCGTGGTCTCGCCAAGGCTGGCCGCTCGCGAGATGACTTCGAAATCAGTTACACGCCGTTCCTGATTTCAGGAAAAGACGAAGAAACATTCGAGAAAGAAAAGCTCGCTGCGAAGAACCGCATTGCGTTCTACGGTTCCACGCCTGCTTACAAAAACGTGCTTGGCGTACATGGCTGGGGAGAGATGCAGATCGAACTTAATGCCATGTCAAAGCAGGGCAAGTGGCAGGAAATGGGTGAGCTCATCAACGAT
The DNA here is from genome assembly GCA_963921285.3 of Pseudomonadales bacterium. Classification (GTDB taxonomy): domain Bacteria; phylum Pseudomonadota; class Gammaproteobacteria; order Pseudomonadales; family Azotimanducaceae; genus UBA9659. The sequence goes on along the minus strand of CAWUFD020000008.1, from coordinate 763,696 downwards.
GACATCCTGAATGTGTTCGGCATTATGGACGAGCCACAGAATATCGTCGCGGAAATGAAGTCACGCTTTGGTGACGTTGTTGATCGCACGTCCGGCGGTTTCGGCTTTGTTGATACCGAGCAGCGTCAGCAGATGGTTGCTGAGCTGCGCGCTTAATCACCTAGCTGCCAAAGTCCTTGAGTCGTTCCTCCAGGTCGGGGGAACGACCGGGACTGTTCTCTCTTTCGTACTTCAGGCCTTCCGACAGGCTGAGGTCCTGCCCACCTCTTACCAGCATCTTGTCAGCACGAAGCGTGTGCCAGGAGTTTGCCGTAATCTGTTTTGCAAGTTCGAGCGTGTGAGATACCAGCGCATCGTCTGAGACACACTCGTTAGCGAGACCAATCGTTGCAGCCTCAGGACCGGTTACCACACGCCCTGTATACATCATCTCCTTGGCTTTCAGGGGCCCAATGCGACGTGGCAGTCGCTGGCTCATCCCCCAGGTTGGCGACATGCCCCACTTGCCGTGTGTGTCGCTGAGTTTTGCAGACTCACGGACAATCATCAGGTCGCAGGCGAGCGCGAGTTCAAGCGAACCGGTGTAACAATGTCCCTGGATTGAGGCGATCACCACCTGCGGTATGTTTTCAATCGCCTCCAGGGTTTCTGCCTGGTAGTGGCGGCTGGGTGCAACCTCACCTGCCTGGATAGCTTTCAGGTCGTTGCCCGCAGAGAAGGATCTGCCTTCACCGCGCAGGATGACGCAGCCGATCTCATCCGGCGTTGCCGCAATGTTATCGATGTGTTCACGCAATTCGATAAAGAGGTTTGGGCTTAATACATTTAATGCTTCAGGTCGGTTAAGCGTAAGCGTTGCGATGCCGTCCTCGTCATGCCGCAGTACCAGTTCTCCCATGGTGGTTTCCTCAATGATCAATCTTCGTGAAGACTCGATTGTGCATGATGTGGGCCAGCGAAGACAGTGGCGACGATTAGCGTGTATGCTAATCCGCTGTTTATTGATGTGAAGTAGTTAATGCCATTTGAAGATCTGCCACGGGCAGTAACGTTTGATGACGGCAGGTTGTTGTTGCTTGATCAACGCAAACTGCCGCTTGTTGAAGAGATCCTTGAGTGCAGGGATGTTGATGATGTCTTTGAGGCGATAAAAACCCTGACCGTGCGTGGTGCACCTGCAATCGGGATTGCTGCTGCTTACGGCGTCCTGCTGGGTTTGCAGGATATTTCGCCGGATACGGTGTTTGATGAACTTGATCGACGCTGCGACTACCTGATCAGTGCGAGGCCAACAGCGGTTAACCTCGCCTGGGCGGTGAACCGGATGCGGGCAAGCCTCGATCGGAACCAGGTCACGGATGTGAACTCCGTCTATGAACATCTTCTTGCTGAGGCGGTTGCGATCCACGAGGAAGACAAGGCCGCATGCCATGCGATTGCTGACGCCGGGGTTCACCTGGTGCGGGAACGCCCGCGGCTGCTGACACACTGTAATGCGGGCAGCCTTGCGGTATCGGAGATGGGAACCGCGCTTGCGCCGATCTACCGGGCACACGAAGAAGGTACCCCTGTTCACGTTTACGTGGACGAGACAAGGCCGCTGCTGCAGGGTGCCAGGCTGACAGCTTATGAGCTCAGTCGCAGTGGCGTTGATTGCACGCTGATATTGGACAACATGGCTGCCCACATCATGTCCCAGGGTGACGTCGATATGGTGATCGTTGGTGCCGACCGGATCGCTGCCAATGGGGACGCTGCCAACAAGATTGGCACATTGGGCGTTGCTATCGCTGCAAAACATTTTGGTATCCCGTTTTATGTGGCGGTGCCGCGTTCAACCATTGATGTCGAAACGGCCACGGGCGCGGACATCGTGATTGAAGAACGTGACCCGGATGAAGTCAGGATGCTGGCGGGCCAACAGATTGCACCCGCTGCGGTGAAAGGCCGCTCACCGGCGTTCGATGTCACACCGGCAGATATGATTGCCGGGATCATCACGGATCGGGGTTTACTTGCACCGCCTTTCACGGATTCGATTGCTGAAGTGATGAGCGACGCCAATGGCTGAGCAGGAAGGTGTCATAAAGTTCAATCTTGATTTTGAACAGCGCAGCATTGATGCCATGGATATAGCGGAGCTCAACGCCTGGCGTGATGTGCTGATGCGACTTGAGCTGATCGGCCAGGATCCGGCTCGTTATGACGGTTATGGTTTTGGCAATATCAGCATGCGCTGTAACGAGGGTTTTATCATCACGGGTACGCAAACCGGCGATATTAAACAGCTGTCCCTCGCAGATTACGCAGTCTGCACAGGTTGGGAGCTCTCGAGGAATGCGGTTTCAGCCTATGGCGATGTTAAACCCTCTTCGGAATCTTTATCCCATGCGGCGGTCTATGATGGAAAGCCCACAAGTGTTTGTGCGTTTCATGTACATAGCCCTGATCTCTGGCATACGGCTGAAGCGCTGGAGATCCCGGTGACCGATGCGTCGGTTGCCTACGGTACACCGGAAATGGCCGCTGAGGTTGCTCGTTGCATTGAGCACCTTTCGCTGCCTGGTATGTTCTCAATGGGCGGGCATGAAGACGGCGTGTTTTCATTTGGTGCTACCCTTGCTGAAGCAGGTGCGCACATGGTGGAAATGCTCGTCAGAGCCAGGGCGCTTCGGGCGGCTTAGAGCGAATTAGATGAGATAGAACATGGCTGAATCAAAACTTTCCGAAAACAAACCCATCATCATTACTTTTGTCGTGGTGCTCGCCGCGATTGTGGCGATGGTCTGGTTCTTTGTTGCAAGCGAACCGGAGGAACCGCCGCAGCCTGCACAGATCGAGATACCTGCCTTGCCGGAACCTGAACCCGAACCGGAGCCAGAGCCTGAGCCGGAACCGGTCGAGCCTCCGCCCATCTCCATTCCTGAGCCCGAACCGGAACCCGAGACACCGGCGTTTGTGCTGCCGACACTTGATGAGAGTGACGAGCTGATCCGAAATGGCGTGGTCAGCCTGACGCGACATGAAGGTATTAACCCTTGGCTGGGTGGCAGTGAGCTGGTCAGGAAGTTTGTCGCATTTGCAGACAACGTGGCACACGGACAGGTGGCGAAAGAGCCGGTCAGGGTGCTGACACCCCAGAGCGCTTTTGTTGCGCGACCGATTGGCGACGATGTCTATGTCATGGACCAGCAGTCTTACCAGCGTTACAACCAGGTGGCTGATGTGGTTGCGTCCATCGATGCGCGCAGGGCCGCGGAGTTTTATCACCTGCTGCGGCCGCTCTTCCAGAGTGCATATGATGAACTTGGTTATGGTGACAAACCGTTCGATACGGTCGTATTCCAGGCAGTTGGCCGGCTACTCGAGACACCTGTCATCGAAGAAGAGATTCGCCTGGTGCGCCCCGTGGTGATGTACAAGTACGAAGACGAGCGACTTGAATCTTTAAGCGCGGTGCAGAAACAGATGCTGCGAATGGGACCGCGTAACACCAGGCTGATCCAGTCCAAGCTGAGCGAACTGTCGCTTGAGCTGAGAGGAATTCTTGAAAATGACTGACCTGCCACTTAAAGGTTATACGGTCCTTGACCTGACCATCGCGCGGGCCGGGCCCACTGCGGTGCGACTGCTGACCGACTGGGGTGCTAATGTCATCCGGATTGAGCCCCCGCCGGTACCCGATGGTGCAGGAGATGTAACCGGTGGCCGGCACAGTCCGGATTCCCAGAACCTCCACAGGAATAAACGCGGGCTGACCATCAACCTGAAATCCGATGAGGGGAGAGCACTGTTCCTGCGGCTTGCGGAAAAGGCAGACATTATCGTTGAGAATTTCCGCAAGGACGTGAAGTATCGACTCGGCGTTGACTATGACAGCGTCAAGGCGGTAAACCCCGCCGTTATTTATGCGTCTGTTTCTGGCTTTGGCCAGGAAGGTCCTTACAGTGAACGGCCTGGCGTGGACCAGGTTGTACAGGGCATGAGTGGCTTGATGTCGATTACGGGTGAGCCTGCCGGTGATCCGATGCGAGTGGGTATCGCGATCAGTGACACATCTGCTGGCATGTTTCTTGGGCAGGGAATCCTGCTTGCGCTTTTACATCGTGAACGAACCGGTGAAGGGCAATGGGTCCATACATCACTGCTTGAATCCATGCTGTGCAAACTCGACTTTCAGGGGGCCCGCTACACGATGAACGGTGATGTGCCTGGTCGTGAAGGCAATAACCACCCGACCAACTCGCCCATGGGGGTGTTCCATACAAGTGACGGCATGGTGAATCTTGCAGCGAGCACAAACAAGATGTTCAGTGCTTTCACCGCTGCAATGGGAGTACCGGAGCTCGCGAGTGATGAACGATTCCGGTCGCACGGCGGCAGGATCAAAAACCGTCACGAACTCTGGGATCTGCTTAACAACCTCACATCACAGCGCTCCACCGCAGAACTGGTGGACATCGCCAACGAGGCTGGTTGCCCGTGTGGTCCGATTTATTCAGTAGGCGAAGCGTTTGAGGACCCGCACGTTAAAACACTTGAGATGACGCGCAGAGCACCACATGCTGAACTGGGTGATATCTCTTTGATTCGCTCACCAATCAATCTGACCGCGTTTGATCCACCTGAACGTTTTGGGTCAGCAGGTCCTGAACTTGGCGAGCACACCGATGAGATCCTCATCGAGATGGGGCTGTCAGATGAAGAGGTTGCAGCACTGCGCGAAGCCGGTGCAATCTAGCGACTATCCACATAGCACCACAGCAAGAACAACAAGTAACAGGAACACCGATGGAACTCAAAACAGACAAGATGCTGGCCAGTGTTGAAGACGGTATCGGGTGGGTAACGTTTAACAACCCGGCCCGTCGTAACGCAATTTCCCTCGAGATGTGGGAAGGCCTTGGGACAATTCTTGAATCCTTCCAGTCAGACGATGCGGTCCGGGTAGTCGTGATGCTTGGCGCCGGAGACAAGGCGTTTGTATCAGGCGCAGACATCTCGGAATTCGACAAGAAGCGTGGCAACGCGGAGCAGAAGGAAGAGTACGGCAAGGTGGCTGCACACGCGAATCGCTGGCTGGCGAAGCTCGATAAACCGCTTATCGCGATGGTGCAGGGTTTCTGCATCGGCGGTGGGCTTGCAACAGCCTTGTCAGCAGATGTGCGTTTTGCGACGCCTGATTCAACCTTTGGTATCCCGGCGGCGCGGCTCGGGTTGGGTTATGAATACGGTGGGCTGAAGCGCCTTTGTGACCTTGTTGGTCCTTCCCGTGCTAAAGACATCATGTTCAGCGCGCGATTCATGAATGCTGATGAAGCTTATGAGATGGGGCTCATCAACCGGATCTGCTCCGCCGAGACCCTCGAGCAGGAAGTGAGGGACTATGCGGCGCTCATTGCCGGTAACGCGCCGCTGACTGTGAAAGCAGCCAAGGCAGCTATCAATGAGGCGATGAAGGAGGCGGCGGACCGTGACCTTGCCCGCATTGGTGAGATGATCGATGCCTGTTTTGACAGTGACGACTACAAAGAAGGTCGCCGCGCATTTATGGAAAAACGCAAGCCGGACTTTCGAGGGCAATAAATAAGAAAAGCTGGCTAGCGTTCAGATAATGCCGAAGCACTGGCGCGTTTGAGCGGCTTCAGGATGTAGTCCATGACCGTCTTCTGTCCGGTCATGATATCCACGGTTGCGATCATCCCGGGAATAATCGGCAGCGGGTTTGTCTCGGTACCGAGATGATTACGGGTGGTTCGCACCTGTATCTTGAAGAAATGTTCACCTCGCTCGTCGGTGATCGAGTCTGCTGAAATCAGTTCCAGCACGGCATCCAGACCACCGTAAATCGCAAAATCGTATGCCGTGATCTTTACCGTTGCCTTCTGGCCGGGCCGGATAAAGGCGATGTCTGATGGCCTGATGCGCGCTTCAATCAGGAGCGTATCGTTGGCGGGGACAATCTCCACAAGGTTCATGCCCGGCTGTACCACCGCACCGACCGTGTTTACCAGGACCTGGTTGACCGTGCCATCAACCGGGGACCTGACTGCAGTTCGATTTACCCTGTCTTCCAGCGCAACGTTGGAAAGCTGCAGCCTGCCGAGTTCCGTGCGCGCTTCGTTCAGCTCGGTCTGCGCGGCGGAAATAAACTGCTGCTTACGTTCACTGATCTTCTGCTCGGCCTCGACAATTGCGGCGTCTGCAGCCGGAATGGCAAGTTGACTGCTCTCAAGCTGACCTCGGGATTCGTTTACCGCAGCCTGCAGACGTAAGAGCTCTACCTGCGAAACCGCGCCGCTGTCGACCAGCGGTTCTGTCATCTTCAATTCCTGCTCGGCAAGGTCGGTGTTGCGCGTGAGTTTCTGGACATTGGCATTTAACTCGGCGAGCGCCTGTTTATGCTGGGTTAACTGCTGTGAAAGAATATCCAGGGCGGCAGCCAGTTCCTGCTGCCGGGACTGATAAAGTCGCAACTCATCGGCCACCATGGTCTCGTTGTCCGAGATGGCGGCCAGTGCGGACCTGGTAAAGGGTGTGCCTTCAATCTCTGCTTCAAGTCTCGCGATCCGGGTGGTCAGTGCATCACTTGTCAGCTTGCCCTCTTTGAACGATGACGCAAACCGGGTGTCATCCAGGGAAAGCAGCGTCTGCCCCTCGCTTACGGTCTCTCCGGGCCGCACATGTACCTTGGAGAGAATGCCGCCTTCGAGATTCTGAACCACCTGTATCTGGCTGGATGGGATCACCTTGCCGTCCGCGCGAGCGACTTCATCCAGCGTCGCAAAATTTGCCCAGATGACGGCGACCAGTACAAACACTGCCGCCAGCCAGAGCACGGCGTGTGAGGCGATCGGTACCGATTCTACTTCCGCGGCATAGGTATCCGGCATGAACTCGATGTCGTCTTTGTGCTGGACGTTCATGTCTCACCTCCTGCCAGCGCCTTAATCACCTCGTCTCGTGGGCCATCGGCAACCAGGCGTCCGTCGTTGAGCACAAGGATACGGTCAACCAGCGTCAACATGGTGGCCTTGTGGGTGACCAGCAGCAAGGTCTTGTCCTCGATGTATTCAGCAAACGCGTTTTTGAACAACGTTTCCGTGGTGTTGTCCATGGACGCGGTGGGTTCGTCGAGAACCAGGATAGGTGCCCGGTTGATAATTGCTCGTGCAATAGCGATACTCTGTCTCTGGCCACCCGACAGTGCCATACCTCGCTCACCAACGTTCAGGTCAAAGCCTTCCGGATGTGCGTTGATGAAATCCAGGATGCCCGCCACCTTGACCGCATTGATGACGGCTTCATCGGTGGCAAGTGGAGTACCGAGCACAATGTTCTCGCGAATGGAACCATTAAACAGGGTGATGTCCTGTGGCACGTAACTGATATTACGGCGCAGGTCCGTCGGATCGATCTGGTTGATGTCGGTGCCGGCGATCAGGATTGCGCCTTTCGACGGTTCGTAATAGTCCAGTACCAGTTTCTGCAGGGTGGATTTGCCGGAGCCTGTACGTCCGATAATGGCAACTTTTTCACCCGCTTTGATAGTGAAATTGACTTCAGCGAGAGCAGGAATCTGTTGACCCCGGTAGCCGAAGCTCACGTCCCGAAACTCAATGTCGCCGACGATATTGGGGCGATGCAGGAAGCGTTTGTCTTCAGGTCGCTCAACCGGCAGATCCATGATGCGGTCAATCGCCTCAAATGCTGCGACCGAGTGGTGGTACTTGGTGAGGATGCTTGCCACTTGTGACATCGGTGCGAGACAGCGCCCGGTCAGGATGGTGCAGGCGATCAAACCGCCAATGGACAGCTCACCGGCCATGATCACGTACACGCCAACCGCAACAATGGCAACGGTGGAAAGCTGCTGGACAAGCTGCGCAATGTTGATGACCGAAAGCGACAGGAATCGAGAGCGCAGGCCGAGCCGTGCGAGTTTGGCATTGAAGGCTTCCCAGCGACGCTGCATGACACCTTCCGCGCGGGAACCCTTGACCGCATCCAGCGCGGAGAGCACCTCGATCAACATCGCGTGTTTGCTTGCAGCTTCCCTGAAAGATTCCGTGATTACCTCCTGCAGCGGCCGCTGCACGAGGAACCCTGTGATGAGGATGATGGGGATCGCAACAAGTGGTACCAGGGCAAGTACCCCCCCGATGAAGTAGATCAGCAGGATAAACAGTATGACAAAGGGGATGTCGATCAGCGCAATCAGCGTGGTCGAGGTGAAGAACTCACGGAACGTGTCGAACTCCTGCAGGTTGTTGGCAAACGAACCCACCCGGTCCGGTCGGTCCTGCATCTTGATATCCATCACCTTGCCGAAGGTTTTGGCAGACAACATGATGTCGGCACGTTTGCTGGCTGCATCGATGAAATAGCCGCGCAGGGACTTCATGGCCAGGTCGAACACAAAGACAATGCCAACACCGGATGCCAGCACCCACAAGGTTTCGATGGCGTGATTGGGTACCACCCGATCGTAGACGTTCATCACGAACAGCGGCGTGGCGAGCGCAAAAAGATTAATCAGCAGCGAGGCAACCAGTACCTCTGCGTACAACCCGCGAGATCGCCTGATCGTGTCCCAGAACCATTGGCCAGAGCTGCCGCCCAGTTGGCGCTCGCCAGGTTTGATCAGGAAACACTCACCGGCGTAGCGCTCCTCAAGAGATTCGAGCGGAACCTCATGGGGTTTTTCCTGCTCATCGACAAACAGCACGGTTGCTGTGTCCGCTGTCTTTGCCATGAGAATACAGGCGCGCTTGTCCTTCAGCAGAAGTACCACCGGCGACACCATGTCGGTGATCTGTGGGATTTCTCTTTGGGTGTAGGACGCGGTAAAGCCTGCCCGTTCAGCAGCGCGAACAAAAAGTGATGGAGTCAGCAGGCCGCCTTCGAGGGGCAGCCCTGCTGTGAGGCTTTCGGCGGTTGCAGGACGATGGTGCATACGGGTGACCGCAACCAGCGCTTCCAGCAGCGGGTCGCGCAGAATAAGCGGTGTCGCATGAGATTCCTGCATCGATCGCAGTATAGCATTTAGGAACCCGCTATAATCGCGGCATGTTTGTCTCTCGCCTTACCGTTCGTCGTTGTATCGCGGTGCTGTTGGCTCTTTGGACAGTGCCAGCGATCGCCCTTGATGAACGTTTCTCCATCGCGCAGCAGGCGGCTGCGGAGGGCCGATACACAGAAGTGGTAACCACCTTGTCTGAGGTGCTGGATGGAGAAAACCTGCCAATATCTGACAAGGTTGTTGCCCTCAGCAATCGGGGAATCGCGCACAGTCTCCTGAAGAACTATGACGCTGCTGAAAGCGATCTGCTCGAAGCGAATGCGCTCGATCCTGGGCACCTCCTGACCCTTAACCACCTCGGCATCCTGTCAGAACATATCAAGGCGGATGCCGTCACTGCCGCAACCTGGTACGAACAGGCAGCGGTACTGGGGTATGCGGCAAGCCAGGTGAATCTTGGCAACCTCTATCGGAGCGGCAGCGGTGTTGAACGAAACGCGACCGAGGCATTCCGGCTGTATCAGCTTGCCGCCGGTCAGTCATACCCGGCCGCTTACGTCGCTCTGGGTGAGATGTACATGGATGGTGAGGGTATTGAGCGTGACGTCAGCAAAGGCATTTCGCTCCTGCAACGCGGGGTCGAGGAGGGTGTGGTGACCGGTCATTACTACCTCGGTGTTGCCTATGAAAAGGGCCGCGGCGTTGAGCAGGACTACACGCGTGCGGCGAACCATTATGAGCAGGCGGCGCGGCAGGGACATGCCCGTGCACAGAATGCACTGGGTTACCTCTTCAGGCGCGGCAACGGCGTGCAGAAAGATTTTGAAACCGCGGTGAAGTGGTATCGACTTGCCGCTGAACAGGGTGACAGTGAAGCCAGCAACAGGCTCGCCTGGCTGCTTGCAACCTGCCTGATTGAAACGGTGTGTAACGGACCGGTTGCGCTGGAGTTCGCGCTGCTTTCAACCAAGGAGACAGAGAACGCCTCAAACCTGGATACTCTGGCGGCTGCCTATGCACGTGTCGGAAGGTTTGATGAAGCCATCTCTGTGATCCGGCAGATTGTTGCGCTGGACAACCTCTCGGAGTCGGCGCGAAACAAGTACAGCCGTCGACTTGAACGTTACCAGAACGGCATCCCTTTCCAGCTGTAGATTGCCTCCCCATGTTGCTTTCCTTTTTTGATCATCTGCGTCGATTCCGTGTGCCGGTTTCACTGCGGGAGTTTATTGACCTACACGAACTCATGGATAAACGGCTGGTGTTTGCGGACCAGGATGCCTTCTATTTCCTCGCAAGAATGTGCCTCGTGAAAGATGAAAAGTTCTATGACCGGTTTGACCAGGCCTTTGCGCATTACTTTGAAGGGATAGGAGATTTCCCGGCACTGCTGGACGACAACATCGAAGACAACCAGGCACTTGAGGAACTGAAACGCATGCAGTTGCAGGTGCCGCCAAAAGAGTTCGACCGTCTGCTAGAGGAATACCAGAAGGATGTCGACGCCATGAAAAAGGCGCTCCTGGGAGAGACTGAAGGCGAATCCCACGCAGGCGAGCAAGGTGAAGATGGCACTGGCGAAGAAGGCGACTCGGGTGACGGCGGTGATGGCGGGGAAGGAGACGGCGGCGAATCCGGCGAAGAAGGTGATGGTGGCGAAGAAGGTGAGCGCGGCGATGAAGGCGAAGAGGGCGAGGGTGATGATGGAGAGAAGGGCGAGGGTGTTTCCGAAGAAGGTGAGGAAGGCGAGAAGACCGAGCTGACGGAGGAATCCAAAAGACGTGCCAGCAAGGTCTGGTTGCTGCGCGAGTACCAGGACTATGACCCCGATGTGGAACTCGGCACACGCAACCTGAAAATGTCATTACGCCGGCTGCGCAAGTGGGCACGTACCGAGGCGGAACTTGAACTGGACCTCGATGAGACTATTCGCCGCACGGCTCGCAGTGCAGGCATTCTCGATATCGTTGAAGTACCCGAGCGCCACAACGCGGTGAAGGTATTACTGCTGCTCGACATTGGTGGTTCCATGGATGACCACATCGAGCTTTGCGCGCAGCTCTTCTCCGCCGCGCGAAGCGAGTTTAAACACCTCGAGTATTTCTATTTTCACAACATGATCTACGAGGGGATCTGGAAACATAACGACCGCCGCATCGAGGACAAGGTGCCTGTACACGATGTGCTCAGGACCTACGGCCGCGACTACAAAGTCATTTTTGTCGGTGATGCCGACATGGGACGTCACGAACTGAATGAACGTGGCGGCAGTGTGGAGTTGTTCAACCCGGAGCCGGGCAAGGTCTGGTTACAGCGGGTAACCGATCGCTTCCGACATGTGGTGTGGTTGAACCCGGTGGAAACGAAACGCTGGAATGATTCTTATACCATCAGCGCCATCACGCGGATGGTGGATGGACACATGTATCACCTGAGTCCTGACGGCATCAATGAAGCCGTCAGGTATCTCATGCGATAAGCGAGCTGCTGGCTACAGCAGATCACCACCACAGGCAGAAGCAGTGGTGCCGTGTTCTTCAAATGCCTTGATGACATTGGCACCGGTTCTCCAGCGATGGACCTCATCCGGACCGTCGACCAGGCGCTGTGACCTGATGCCGATGTACCAGCGCGCCAGCGGCGTGTCGTGGCTGTAGCCCAGAGCACCGTGTAACTGCAGCGCGGTATCAACAACCTTGTGCACCATGTGTGCAAGGAACACCTTGGCGATACCGTTCTCCTGGCGGATATCCATTCCCTTTTCAGCCTTGTAAGCAATGTGCAGGAGGATAAGGCGTGCCTTGTACAACTCTGATGCACAGTCCGCCAGCATCCAGCGTACACCCTGGCGATCAGCCAGGCGCTGGCCGAATGTCTCACGCTGCACGACGTGACCTGCTGCAAGGTCCAGCGCGCGCTGCGCGATAGCTACATTGTGCATACCATGGCGCAGGCGACCATAAGCGAGTCGGTGCTGGCCCATGTTGAAACCCTGGCCGCGGCCGCCAAGAATGTTCTCGCGTGGCACACGCAGGTTTTCGATCTTGATTTCCGAGTGTGAGCCGCCAAGCTTAAGACCAAGTTCGGTATGTGGCTGCATGGTTTCGATGTTGCGCAGGATTTCATAACCGGGGTTCGGCAGCTCAACGATGAAAGTACTGTACTGCTCGTGACGTGGTGCATCGGGGTCGGTCTTTGCCATCACAACCGCAATGTCGGCGACGGATGCTGAAGAGCTGAACCATTTCTCTCCGTTCAGCACCCACTCATCACCATCGAGTACCGCCGTGGTCTGCATGCCGGTTGCATCTGCACCGGCTGCTTTTTCTGTCATTGAATAACAGATGCGTTTTTCACCGGCGAGCAGCGGCTTCAGGAACTTCTCTTTCTGGAAATCAGTGCCATGCTCCAGCAGCGTCATCATCGTTGCATCGTCTGGCCCCTGCGTATTCAGCGACAGGGCACCCAGGAAACTTTCACCCAGTTCCATCTGCACCAGCGCATTGGCAAGCGGCTTCAGGCCCATGCCGCCATGTTCAGGTGGGATGAAAGGACACCAGAGACCTTCAGCCCTCGCCTTGGTGCGCAGTTCTGCCAATACGGTTTCGAAGTTGTCTGCGGTGCAGCCTTCCTCGGCAGGAATACAAACTTCCTGTACGAACTTGCGAACCTTTTCGCGGATGGCTTTGGTTTCTTCCGGGATTTCAAAATCAATCATGTGTGCTCCTTCGTTTCGTCACAGGAAATTGCTTGTGGCTGGACTATAACAGCCCTGAGCGAGGAACGGACACCGGTGCTGTTAAGAAGGACGCGCCGGCTTGAATAATCTGTATGACAGGGCGTCTGTAAACAGCCTTGAGCGAGGATAAGACATAGGGGTTGTTTGAGTGTGAGTGCTTCGTCTGAGTACGATTTGTAACAGTGCTTTTGTAAACAGCCCTGAGCGAGGATAAGACACCGGTACTGTTAAGAAGCCTGCGCTGGCTTGAGCATTTTTGTATGACAGTGCTTTGTAAACAGCCCTGAGCGAGGATAAGACACTGCTGCTGTTAAGAAGCATGCGCTGGCTTGAGCACTGTGTATGACAGTACTTTGTAGACAGCCCTGAGCGAGGAACGGACACCGGTGCTGTTAAGAAGGATGTGCCGGCTTGAATAATTTGTATGACAGTGCTTTGTAGACAACCTTGGGGGAGAAGTAGGCAGGTAGGTAATTGTGGTACTGTGAGGTCATCTGAAGAGGACCAGTCAATGGCAAGAATAAAACTGAAAGAAGACAACGAACTGAACGAGGCGACGCTGGCAGCGGCCAGGGCAATGGAAGCCCAGGGCGCAGATACGTCAACGCTGCGTGGGCTAGCCAATCGGCAGGATATGTTCTATAGCTATTTCCAGTTTTACGGACCAGCCCGTGAAGGTACAACGGTGGATGCTGCGCTGATTGAGCTGGTGCGTCTCAGAATCGCCCGCCACAACGACTGTTTCACCTGACTGAATGCTCGGCTCCTGCAGGGTGCAGGACACGACCTCACTGAAGAGAAGATCAGCCGACTTGATCTGGACAAGCCAGTCACGACGTTTACCGAACAGGAACAGATGGCTCTTGAGTATGCGGACAAGCTCGCGATGGACCATCACAATATGGATGACGAGTTTTTTGATCGCCTGAAAGAACACTTCAATGACGAGCAGATCCTGGAGCTCGGCATGATGATCGGCCAGTTTATTGGTTTTGGCCGACTGTTAATGGTGCTGGACCTCGAATCAAAGTTCTGTCCAACCTAATAGACTCACTTCAGGAAGTGTTTGTGCGCAACGCGCAGCGCGAGCAGTATCACCGTCAGTAGACCGCCTACGGTGTTAACTGGCGCAAGGAGTTCCGCAACGAGCCCCTCGTCCATCTCGACAATGGAAGTCATGAGGAAGCCGCTCAGTGTCAACACCGCGTCTTCGAGTGGTATCGACAGCAGCGCAAGTCCAAGCGCAAGCACGGCACGTTGCAGCACCAGCTTTCGTTTAATCGCTTCCGTCTTTTCCATCACGTCTGCCGTGAATTTGTCGTCCGCTCCAACAGCGGGTAGGGAGGATTCCGCTGCTGCAAACATCGCCGTGAGATTGTTCTCTGCTTGTTCACTCATCGTGGTTGTCCTCCTGGCTATGCTCCTTGCTATCGTAAGCTTGTAACAGGCTTTGCAGTTTGCCGGAGCCGCGCCGGATATGTGATTTCACGGTGCCGAGCGGCATCCCGGTTGCTGTAGAGATTTCGTCATGTGTCATGCCTTCATGGCCGAACAGTACCACGCAGGTACGTTCTTTCTCTGACAGGTGGGCTAAGGCGCCGTCCAGGTCGAGCTGTAATGCGGTGCCGTTTGCAGCCGAAGGCTCAATGGACTCGTCGTCGCTCTTGAGATCAATCCGGTTTTTCCTGAGATGTTGCCGCCAGACATTGATCGCAAGTTGTTTTAACCAACCGGGAAACCGGCGGGAATCACGCAGCTTGCTGATGTCTTCAAACGCTTTCAGGAAAACCTGCTGGGCAAGATCGTCCGCCAGATCCGTATCGAGAGCGAGGCGACGCATCAGGGATCTCACCCACGCCTGGCGTCGCCGAACAATCTCGGCGAATGCACTCTTGTCACCGGTGCGCGCGAGACTGACTATCAAAGTCTCGTTCGCACTCTCCAAAGACGCTGCCATGGTTCAGAAGTTAGTCGTCGAGGTACCAGCGACCAACGATCTGCGCCGCACCGTAAAAAGCTGCGCCAAGGCATAACATCAACGCGGACACCCCGAGCATGACATACAGCAGCTCCTCCGCGAGTGTCAGGGACATGATGTAGCCCATGGCAAGCAGACCCGGTGCAAGTCCCATGAAGATGGCAAAGGTGATCATCAGATCACGCTGAAGGTTACGGCTTGGCACGCCGTCTGTGATGGACAGCAGTTTGTCCACCATGCTGTCGTCAATGGCCTGGCCGCTTTCAACAACCCGTCGCAGGGTTTCGTGTTGGGCATCCCGGCGCCGGATGTTGTCCCAGACGCCAATAGCAATAACCGCGGCGACAAACAGCCAGAAGCCAAGTGCTGCAAGGCCTGCGCCTGTACCTATGTGTTCCATACCAGCCTCCTGTGAGTGGTTTTATGTCACTGGTATTAGTAGAGGTACAGGTTTTGGTGGTTTGGATGCAAGTTGTTGGGATTTTTTTGGGGAGAGATTGAGATCTCTCCGCTTCGCCTTCGGCTCCGGTCGAGATGACGGAGGCTCGGTCGGCGTGACCCGGTCGGGCTGACACTCTATGCGTGCGTCATCCCGACCGTAGGGGCGTAGCCCCGGAGCGGAGGGATCTGTGTCTCGCGAAAGCTAGTCCGGCAGCTCCAGCACCCGCTTGGCAATAATGTTGAGCTGCACCTCAGACGTGCCGCCTTCAATGGAGTTTGCCCGCGACCGCAACCACTCTCGCGTGGTGCCAAGCTCACGCTCACTGAAGCCATCACCTTCCCAGCCGGCACCCTGGGTGCCCTGGATGCGGCCCATCAGTTCAAAACGCTTCTTGTTCTGCTCGGTACCGTAGTACTTGAACATCGAAGACGCCGGCGATGGTGCAGAAGTGGTCTTTGACTCATCTGCCGCCCGGCGCAGCGTTAATGAAAACGCCTGACCATCCATCTTGTGCTGGCTTATGTCGTTGCGAATATCCGCATTGGCTACTTTTCCGCCTGATTCGCCAACATATCGTTTGGCCTGGGCTTCCATGGTGTGTTCGGGGTTGCTGGCTTTGCCACGTGTCCCCATGTTGGCGACCATATTGCGCTCGTGTTGCAGCAGCTTCTTGGCGATGGTCCAGCCATCGTTTTCTCGACCCATCAGGTGTGATCGGGGTACGCGTACGTCATCAAAGAACGTTTCGCAGAAAGGGGAGGACCCGCTGATCAGTTGGATGGGTTTTGTGCTGACGCCCTCAGACGTCATATCGAACAACAGGAAGCTGATGCCCTCATGTTTCGGCGCATCCGGATCAGTACGCACCAGGCAGAAGATCCAGTCGGCGTAATTTGCGTAGGACGTCCAGACCTTCTGGCCGTTTACAACATAGTCGTCGCCATCAACCTCGGCGCGTGTCTGCAGGCTGGCAAGATCAGAACCGGAACCAGGCTCAGAGTAACCCTGGCACCAGCGGATCTCACCGCGGACGATCTTTGGCAGGTGCTCCAGTTTCTGCTCTTCCGTGCCGTACTCAAGCAGGACTGGTCCAAGCATGCTGATACCAAAAGATACCAGGGCGGGGCGTGCGTTGATCCGCCTCAGTTCGCTCTGCAGGATCATGTTCTCTTCGTGGCTGAGGCCGCCGCCACCGTATTCCTTTGGCCAGGTTGGGCAGGTCCAGCCCTTACCACCCAGGGCTTCAAGCCAGGCCTTGGCTTCAGGGCTGGGGAATTCGGCATTACGGCCACCCCAGACGGTTTCATCTTCAGATCCTGTTGTGCGCATGGCAGGCGGACAGTTTTCCTCCAGCCAATCGCGTACTTCTTCACGAAAGCCCATAGTTTCTATATTCCGGTTAAGTGGTTTTACAAAAAGAGTTTAGTTGAGTCGGCGAGGGGGTTCACCCCTCAGGAATCCTTCGATGTTTTCTTTCATCTGGATCACCAGGCGTTGCCGCGACTCGATAGCACCCCAGGCGTTGTGAGGCGTGACAATAAGATTAGGCAGGGTTTCAGCCAGCAGGACTTCATCGTCCGAGGCGGGCTCCCTGTCCAGCACGTCAACGGCGGCACCCGCAATCGTGCCTTGTTTAAGTGCCTCGATGAGGTCTTCGGAGTTCACGAGTCCGCCGCGAGCGGTGTTGATCAGCAGTGCACCCGGTTTCATCAATCCGAGCGTTTCCTGGTTGATCAACCCGGCATTGTCGTCCGTGAGCGGGCAGTGCAGGCTGATCACATCCGACGTGGCCAGCAGTTCTTCAAAAATGATACGCCCCTCGTCGGCCTTCGCGCCCGGTCGTGCGCTGACGGCGATTTCCATACCGAGTCCGCGGGCGGCGTTTGCCACGTTGCTGCCGAGTTCACCGTGCCCGATGATACCGAGGCGTTTGCCTGACAGTTCCATGATGGGGTAGTCGAGCAGGCAAAACACATCAGAGCGTTGCCATGCGCCTTCACGGACTGCGTGAATGTATCGGGGCAGGTTGGTCGCAAGGGACAGCATCAGGGAAATCGTATGCTGGACCACCGAAG
Source organism: Pseudomonadales bacterium (assembly GCA_963921285.3). GTDB lineage: Bacteria > Pseudomonadota > Gammaproteobacteria > Pseudomonadales > Azotimanducaceae > UBA9659. The sequence goes on along the minus strand of CAWUFD020000008.1, from coordinate 746,440 downwards.
GGGTGGCATAGGCCACCGCGTTGCTGACGCCAATATTGTTGGCGCGCATGTAATCAAAATCGATGTTGTTGGTGCCGGTCGCCATGACGCTGATGAATTCAACGGCGCTGCCAGGCAGGTTGTCAGCGCCAAGCGGGATCTTGTTGCTGAGGACAACGGTCGCGTCTTTCACCCTGTTGGCGATTTCAGCGGGGCGCGTTGCGCCATGTACCTGCCACTCATCGAGCAGATCAGTGACAGGGGTCAGGTCTATGTCTTTGCCAAGACTATTGGCGTCAAGGATTACGCCTTTCATGGCGCTTAACCTGGGGTGCGACCATCCCAGTCGGCAACACGGTCAGCCTGGGCTTCGAGAATCGCGTCAACGTCGCCGGCAACACTGATGCTGACAATCTTGTCGCCCTGGGCGATGGAATCAACAACGGCCTGGTCAGCAGCGGAATCCACCTGCCCGAAGATGCTGTGTGCATCATCAAGGTGTGGTGTGGGTACGTGAGTGATGAAGAACTGGCTGCCGTTGGTGCCTGGGCCGGCGTTGGCCATGGACAGTTTGCCCGGCGCGTCGTGACGTAGTGATGCATCAAACTCGTCTTCGAATTTGTAACCAGGTCCACCGGTACCGGTGCCAAGGGGGCATCCGCCCTGGATCATGAAGCTCGCAATCACGCGGTGGAAGTTCAGACCGTCGTAGTAGCCCTTACGAGCCAGGTTAACGAAGCTCGCCACCGTAACAGGTGTCTTCTCCGGGGTAAGGGTCACGTTAATGGTGCCTTTGCTGGTTTCGATAGCAGCAGTAATGTTCACAGGCGGAATCCTTCTAGGTTTCTGATAAGAATATTGTATATGTGTATTAGTAAAACTTATTATGTTGGCGGTGGATAAGCAGGTTTTGCTCTCAATCGACCGACAAGGGGCCTCGTCACCCGGGCACAAACTCGTCATCCCGTGCGCAAACCCGTCATCCCGAGCTTGCCGAGGGATCTGCCGCTCGCGAGCTTTAGATCTCTCCGCTACGGTCAGCGTGACCCGGTCGAGATGACAGCTCGCTATCGATCACTCACGTCAACATAGTCACGCGCATGCTCACCAAGATACAGCTGGCGCGGACGTGCAATCTTGAACGGGTTACCGACCATTTCATCCCAGTGCGTAATCCAGCCAGGCATACGACCCAGGGTAAAGATCACGGTGAACATGGTGGTCGGGATACCCATCGCTTTCAGCGTAATACCTGAGTAAAAATCGATGTTCGGATACAGGCGGCGGTCGATGAAGTAGTCCTGTTCCCGCGCCAGCTTCTCAAGGCTCTGCGCAATCTTCAGCAGTGGCTCGTCTTCCACGCCCTGTTCTTCAAGTACGGCGTGGCAGCTGCTCTGCATAACCGTCGCGCGTGGGTCTGAATTCTTGTAGACCCGGTGACCAAATCCCATCAGCTTGAAAGGATCGTCTTTGTCTTTTGCTTTCGCCACGTACTCTTCAATTTTGGATACGTCGCCGATCTCGTTCAGCATATCCAGTACTGCTTCGTTGGCGCCGCCATGTGATGGTCCCCACAGTGCAGAGATGCCCGCTGCAATGGCTGCAAACGGGTTACATTCCGTTGAGCCTGCCATGCGAACGGTGGAGGTGGATGCGTTCTGCTCGTGGTCGGCGTGCAGGATGAAGATCCGGTCCAGCGCATCCGCCAGGGTTGGCGATACGTTGGGGGCTTCGCCCGCTTTGCCAAAACACATGTGCAGGAAGTTCTCTGCGTAGCCCAGTGAAGGATCGGGGTCGATAAACTCCTCGCCGATCGACTTCTTGTAAGCCATCGCTGAAATGGTCGGGATCTTGGCGATCAGCTGCATTGCCGCTTCTTTGCGGTAGGCAGGGTCGGAGATGTCGAGTTCGTCGTGATGAAGGGAAGCAAGGCCGGCAACCGCAGCGCCCACCATCGACATCGGGTGAGAGTTGTCGGTGAAGCCGTCGAAGATGTGCTTGAAGTGATCGTCCAGCTTCATGCGATCCTTGATGTCCTGCTCGAAGGCGGCCAGTTCGTTGCCGCTTGGCAGTTCACCATTCAGTAAAAGGAAGCAGACTTCCATGTGGCTGGAGTTCTCAGCCAGTTGCTCAATCGGGTAACCGCGATAGAGCAGGATGCCGTTGTCGCCGTCGATGTAAGTGACTTTTGAATCGCAGCTGGCGGTGGAAAGAAAGCCGGGGTCATAGGTGAACAATCCTTCTTTGATCAGGCCCCGTACATCCACAACAGGGAGCCCCTCGGTGGCGTCCATTACGGGTAGTTCAACAGTTTTTCCGTCAATGACGATTTCCACTTTGTCAGGCATCTAAAGGGCTCCAGATTTGTAAATATTTGTTGATATCGGCCATGTTAATTGTCGTATCAGTGTATGTAACTGGACGAGGTGCCCGGCCAAGGGCAATGTATGAAAGCAAAACGACTGTTTCTTGTAAACCCTTGTACTATAAGCCTTAAATGGGGTTGCCGTTTGTTTTTTAGGGGCAAACTCTCTATCATTACGGCGCCTCGCGGATTCACCGGATTTATGGTCCTCGGGTCCTATAAGAACTCTATTCGATAACTCAACGTAAGTATTTCAGCATGGCAGTGAACAAGCATTCACGACCCATTAACGTGGGTATTTCTGACCTGATGATTTTCAGGTGGCCGATTACGGCAGTAACTTCAATCACGCACCGGATAGCAGGTGTGGTCCTGTTTGTCGGGGTGGGTTTCGGGCTGTTTGCGCTCGATATGTCGCTCTCCAGCGCCGAAGGATTCCAGACGATAAAAGACCTCGCAGCGACACCGCTGGGGATGTTTATCACCTGGGGTCTGCTTTCAGCGCTCGCTTATCACTTCGTTGCGGGTATCAAACACCTCATCATGGATTGGGGTATCGGAGAGACGCTTGAAGGCGGACAGTTTGCCGCCAAGCTGACCATCTTCTTTTCAGCCATCCTGATCGCGCTGGCTGCAATCTGGGTAGTGGGGTAACGGATATGGTGACTCAGGTAACAAGTCTTACACGTTCTGGCGTTTCCGACTGGCTCGTCCAGCGGGTAACGGCAATCATTCTCGCGGCCTACACCGTTGTGCTGGTCGCGATTGTCATGATGAATCCCGACCTTGATTACGAAGGTTGGAAGCAGCTTTTCTCAGCGCCGTGGATGCAGCTCTTCACACTGCTGACGGTACTCGCCACCTGTGCGCATGCGTGGGTTGGCATGTGGACTATCGGTTCTGACTACCTGCGTGAGCATACGCTTGGTCCGGGTGCGACCGCGTTACGTATGGTCTTCCAGGTGGGCAGTGCGCTCATCATTATTGCCTACCTTTTGTGGGGCATCATGATTCTTTGGGGTAACTAGATATGAGCAACCTTCCTGTATTGGAATTCGACGCCATCATCGTTGGTGGTGGTGGTTCCGGCATGCGTGCCGGTCTGCAGCTGGCTGAGTCCGGCTACAAGACAGCAGTACTTTCCAAGGTCTTCCCGACACGCTCGCACACGGTATCAGCCCAGGGTGGTATCACCTGCGCGATTGCTTCTGAAGACCCGAATGATGACTGGCGCTGGCACATGTTCGACACCGTTAAAGGTTCGGACTACATCGGTGACCAGGATGCGATTGAATATATGTGTTCCGTTGGCCCTCAGGCGGTCTTTGAGCTGGAACACATGGGACTGCCTTTCTCTCGCAAGGAAAACGGCCGTATCTACCAGCGACCATTCGGCGGCCAGTCAAAGGATTACGGTAAAGGTGGCCAGGCAGCACGTACCTGTGCGGCAGCCGACCGAACTGGCCATGCACTGCTGCACGCACTCTACCAGGGCAACTTGAAAGCAGGTTGTGTCTTCTTCAGTGAGTGGTTTGCAGTCGACCTTGTCAAGAACGCCAACGGCGCGGTGGTTGGTGTAACCGCTATCTGCATGGAAACCGGTGAAGTCCACTACGTGAAGTCCAAGGCTACCGTGCTTGCCACGGGCGGCGCAGGCCGTATCTACCAGTCCACTACCAACGCGCTGATGAATACCGGTGACGGCACCGGCATGACGCTGCGTGCAGGTATGGTCGTACAGGATATGGAAATGTGGCAGTTCCACCCAACCGGTATTGCCGGCGCGGGTGTACTGGTGACTGAAGGCTGTCGTGGTGAAGGTGGTTACCTCATTAACAAAGACGGCGAACGTTTTATGGAACGTTACGCACCCAATGCAAAGGACCTTGCCGGTCGCGACGTGGTTGCACGAAGCATGGTGCTGGAAATTCTTGAAGGTCGCGGCGCTGGTGAAGCCGGTGACCACGTACTGCTTAAGCTTGACCATCTTGGTGAAGAAATCCTTCATTCAAGACTGCCGGGTATCACCGAGCTGTCGAAGACATTTGCTCACGTCGATCCGGTTAAAGAGCCAATCCCGGTTGTGCCGACATGCCACTACATGATGGGTGGTCTGCCCACCAACATTCATGGCCAGGCGATTACCGTTGATGAAAACGGCAACGACGTTATCGTTGAAGGGCTTTATGCAGTAGGTGAGTGTGCCAACGTATCGGTACACGGCGCCAACCGACTGGGCGGCAACTCGCTGCTTGACTTGGTTGTGTTCGGTCGATCTGCCGGTCTGCATATCACCGATGCACTTGCACAGGGTGTTGATTCCCTTGAAGCATCCGAATCGGATATTGAAGCGGCCATGGCGCGCCTCAACCGCTGGGATAACTCCAAGGGTGATGGCGAATCCCCTGCACAGCTGAAGAAGGAACTGCAGGAGTGCATGCAGCTGAACTTCGGTGTGTTCCGTAAGGAAGGCCCGATGCGCGAAGGCATCAAGGTGCTCGCAGAACTGCGCGAGCGCATCAACAATGCCAGCCTGAACGACACTTCCAGTGCGTTCAACACGGCACGACTCGAGGCGCTGGAGCTGGACAACCTGCTCGAGATTGCGGAAGCAACAGCAATCAGTGCGGAGGGTCGTAATGAATCACGGGGTGCACATGCGCGTGATGACTACCAGGATCGTGATGACGATAACTGGCTGTGTCACTCGATTTATGACCCCACAAGCAAGACACTTGGCAAGCGTGACGTGAACTTCGAACCGAAGTCCGTGCCCATGTTTGAGCCAAAAGAAAGAAGTTACTAGGAGGCCAGGAGTAAGACATGCTGGTAAGCGTTTATAGATACAACCCCGATGTGGACAGCGAGCCACATATGCAGGATTTCGACATTGAGATCCCTGGCGGTCGTGACCTGATGGTGCTTGATGTTCTTGAATTGTTGAAAGAGAAAGATCCTTCAGTGACCTACCGGCGTTCCTGCCGGGAAGGTGTATGTGGATCCGACGGCCTGAACATGAACGGCAAGAACGGTCTTGCGTGCATCACGCCACTGTCTGAAGTGGTGCGTGGTGGCAAGCTCGCGGTTCGGCCGCTGCCAGGTCTGCCGGTTATCCGTGACCTCGTGGTCGACATGGAACAGTTCTATGACAACTACAAGAAGATCTCACCGTACCTGATCAACGAAGAGCCACCACCTTCACAGGAGCGACTGCAGTCACCTGAGGATCGCGAGAAACTCGACGGCCTTTACGAGTGCATCCTGTGTGCATGTTGTTCAACGTCGTGTCCGTCTTTCTGGTGGAACCCCGACAAGTTCATTGGCCCGGCCGGTCTTCTGCAGGCATACCGCTTCCTGGCGGATAGCCGCGATACCGCGACCGAAGAGCGCCTCGCAGCACTCGAAGATCCGTTCAGTGTATTCCGCTGCCGTGGCATCATGAACTGTGTCTCGGTTTGTCCGAAGGGTTTGAACCCGACCAGGGCGATTGGGCATATACGGTCTATGTTGCTTGATAGGGCGGTTTAGCAACCGGTTCGAAAAAAAAGTCACTTCGGTGACTTTTTTTTCGCCTGAAAGAAACCGGTGACAGATCACGGGTGGCTTACTCTTTACATTCAAAAGTCACGGAGTGACTTTTGAGCCAGAAAAATCACTTCCTGTGATTTTCCGGATTCGGTGCCTACTCTTTACAGAAAAGTCACTTGTTGTGACTTTTTGCTTCCAAGTTACTTCCTGTAACTTGGAAGCGTCGGTGCCTCTTTTCCTGCGGAAGTCACCTCGCATTTTTCTTTCGAAAAATGAGCTTGGTCATCCATGGCCAAGTCCCACTCTCTGACGGCGTTGTTGCGCTGAGAACTGGGCTTTGGGGCGGTTTTCGTGATCCCTTTTGGCGCTACCTTGGTTTCGCGATTAAATCGGTGGAGAAGGCAGAAATCCTGTACAATCTCCGTCTCTTTGTGTCCTCGGTCGAGTGAGGTAACTGGCGGCAATGAGCGAAATGGAACAGCTGTGGCAATCTGGCCACATCTCGGCAGGAAATGCCTCTTACGTTGAGGAGTTGTACGAGAAATACCTCGAAGATCCCTCCAGTGTTCCCAATCAATGGCGCAGCTATTTTGAAACGCTGCCGCTGGTCGAAGGCACTAACGAAGCCGACATCTCGCATGCGACGATTCGTGACCACTTCCTGCTGTTATCGAAAAACCAGGCCCGGGTAGTCCCAGTTTCCGCGGCCAGCATTAACGCGGACCATGAAAGAAAACAGTTTGCTGTCAGTGAACTGATCAACGGTTACCGCCGTCGCGGTCACCTCAAGGCGAATCTTGATCCGCTTGGGTTACAGGAAGTGCAGGATCCGCCAGTACTGCGACTTGAGCATCACAAACTGTCTGCGGCTGATCTCGATACTGCGTTCCAGACCGGCAACCTGTTCTTCGGCAAAGGCGAGGCACCGCTTCGTGACATTCTCGATGTACTGGAAAAAACCTACTGCGGTTCCATCGGGGTTGAGTACGAACACATATCAGACGAAGCCGAGAAGATGTGGGTTCAGCAACGCATGGAAAGCGCGCGTTCGCTGCCGTCATTCAGCGCTGGCTTCAAGCGCAGGATCCTTGACCGTCTGATCGCTGCGGAAGGACTCGAAAAATACCTTGGTACCAAGTACCCCGGTACCAAGCGGTTTGGTCTTGAAGGCGGCGAGTCGTTTATCCCCTGTCTGGCCGAACTGGTTCACCGCGCGGGTTCTTCCGGTGTTGTTGAAACCGTGATCGGCATGGCGCACCGGGGCCGTATTAACGTCCTGGTAAACCTCCTGGGCAAAGACCCGGCGGGACTCTTTGATGAATTTGAAGGTCGTTACGAACCTGGCTTTGGTTCCGGTGATGTGAAGTACCACCAGGGCTTCTCCTCCAACATCATGACGCCGGGTGGAGAGATGCACCTGGCACTCGGTTTCAACCCATCTCACCTCGAGATTGCAGCGCCGGTGATTGAAGGCTCGGTACGTGCCCGTATGGATCGCCGTCGTGATGCCACTGGCGACAAGGTACTCGCCATCAACGTACACGGTGATGCTGCCTTTGCCGGCCAGGGTGTGGTGATGGAAACGTTCCAGATGTCACAGACGCGCGGTTTCTACACCGGTGGCACGGTACACGTCGTCATCAATAACCAGATTGGTTACACGATCAGCGAACAGGCTGACGCACGTTCTACACACTACTGCACTGAAGTTGCCAAGATGGTGCAGGCGCCGATTTTCCACGTGAACGGTGATGATCCTGAAGCGGTGGTGTTTGCGTCCCAGATTGCGCTCGACTACCGCATGGAGTTCAAGAAAGACGTTGTTATCGACCTCGTTTGTTATCGCCGCCGTGGTCACAACGAGGGTGATGAGCCATCGATCACCCAGCCGATCATGTACCAGAAGATACGGCAGCACCCGACAACACTGGCGCTGTATGCGGAGAAGATCATCGCAGAAGGTGCTCTTACTGCAGATGACTATGAGCCGCGACTGGAAGCCTACCGGGACGCACTTGATGAAGGTAACGCGGTTGCATGGGATTACGTGCGCGAACCCGATACCTCCCTGCATGTCGACTGGAATCCCTACCTTGGTCACGACTGGAACATCCCCTCGGATACCACCTTTGACCTGAGGGAGTTCCAGGAAGTTGCGACACAAATGGACACGCTGCCGGAGAGTTTTGTTCCACAGAAGCAGGTGGCAAAAATCCTCGAAGACCGCAGGAAGATGACTGCGGGTGCGATGGCCATCAACTGGGGTTACGGCGAAATCATGGCCTACGCCACACTGCTGGCGCAGGGCTTCAGCATTCGTTTGACCGGCCAGGATGTGGGCCGCGGCACCTTCTCGCATCGTCATGCGGTTCTGCATGACCAGAAGGCTGGCAATCGCCATGTGCCGCTGTCGCAACTTGTCACCGAAGACAATCGGTTCAGTCTTTATGACTCATTCCTGTCGGAAGAGGCTGTGCTTGCCTTTGAATATGGCTATTCCGGTACGTCGCCCAGACACGCTGGTGATATGGGAAGCGCAGTTTGGTGATTTTGCTAACGGCGCGCAGGTGGTGATCGATCAGTTCATTACCTCAGGCGAACACAAATGGGCTCGCCTGTCTGGTCTTACCATGCTGTTGCCTCACGGCTACGAAGGCGCAGGGCCGGAACACTCTTCGGCAAGGCTGGAACGCTACCTGCAGCTTTCCGCTGAACACAACGTGCAGGTCTGTGTGCCAACAACGCCGGCTCAGATGTTCCACCTGCTGAGACGCCAGGCGATCAGACCACTGCGTAAACCGCTCATCGTCATGACACCGAAGAGCCTGTTGCGCCATAAGCAAGCCGTCAGCAGTCTCGAAGATCTGGCAGAAGGTCAATTCCAGACCGTCATCGATAACGAGGCAGATGTTGATAAGAACAACATCGAGCGAATCGTTTTCTGTAGCGGCAAGGTCTACTACGACCTGCTGGCAAAGGCCCAGGAAGACGAACAGGAAAAAACAGCGATTGTGCGCATTGAACAGCTTTACCCGTTCCCTGAAGAGTACCTGTTCAATACGCTGGATGGTTACAACAACATCAAGACCGCGGTCTGGTGCCAGGAAGAACCGATGAACCAGGGCGCGTGGTATTCAAGTCAGCACCATATGCGCAGGGTGCTGCACAGGAAGTATCCGGGTCTCTACCTGAACTATGCAGGTCGGGAAGCGTCCGCTGCTGCGGCAGCAGGCTACATGGGATTACACGTGCGTCAGCAGGAGCAGCTGGTTCACGATGCGTTGTACAACTCAGAAGTAGATTAACGGCCGGGCATGTCCCTGACCGTATAAGGTATCGCCATGATTGAAATAAAAGCACCCCAGTTTCCGGAATCCATCGCGGATGGTGAAATTGCCACCTGGCATGTTGCGGTGGGTGAAGAAGTTCGCCGTGACCAGATCCTGGTTGATATAGAAACCGACAAGGTTGTCCTGGAGGTTGTGGCACCGGCGGACGGCAAGCTGACAGCGATTCACAAGCAGGAAGGTGAAACCGTGCTGGCTGAAGAACTGCTGGGTGAGTTTGAAGCAGGCGAAGTTGGTGGTGAAACGCCTGCGGCTGAACCCGCTGCAGTGGCGGCTGAACCCGCAGCAGCCCCGGCTGCCGCTGAACCAGCAGCAGAAGCAGAACCTGCCGGTGATGCCATTGTGAGTCCGGCGGCGCGCAAACTGGCTGATGAAAACCGTGTTGATGTCACGAGGATTGAAGGTACCGGTAAAGGCGGTCGGGTCACCAAGGAAGATGTCCTGAAGGCGGTGGCTGATCTTGAAAGACAGCAACCTGCAACTCCTGCGGCGGCGCCGCAGCCTGCGGCTGTGCCGGAGGCTGCCAACGAATCCGGTGACCGGATTGAGCGACGCGTGCCGATGACCCGGCTGCGCGCAAGTATTGCAAGGCGCCTGGTCGACGCGCAGCAGACCGCCGCAATGCTGACCACGTTCAACGAGATTGATATGCAGGCCATTATGGATCTGCGGGCCCGTTATAAGGATGACTTTGCCAAGGCACATAATGGTACGCGGCTCGGTTTCATGTCGTTCTTTATCCGCGCGAGTGTTGAAGCGCTTAAGCGTTTCCCTGCAGTAAACGCATCCATCGACGGCAACGACATTGTCTACCACGGCTACCAGGATATTGGTGTTGCGGTGAGTTCACCGAGGGGGCTTGTCGTACCGGTCATTCGCGAAGCGGACAGCCTTACACTGGCAGAGTTGGAAGAGCAGGTTCGTGACTACGGCATGAAGGCGCAGGACGGCAAGTTATCCATCGATGAGATGACCGGAGGCACCTTCACGATTTCAAATGGCGGTACCTTCGGCTCACTGCTGTCGACCCCCATCCTGAATCCGCCGCAGACCGGGATCCTTGGCATGCACAAGATCCAGGAGCGTCCCGTTGCAGTTGATGGTGAGGTGGTTATCAGGCCAATGATGTACGTGGCCCTGTCTTACGATCACCGCCTCATAGATGGCCAGGAGGCAGTACGATTCCTGGTGACGATTAAAGACTTCCTCGAAGAACCAGCGCGCATCCTGCTGGATCTCTAACTCCGGGAGAACAGAACATGTCCACAAGTTACGACGTTATTGTTATCGGTGCGGGACCCGCTGGATACCACGCGGCGATTCGTGCCGCACAACTGGGCCTTAACACGGCCATCATTGAGAAGTGGCTGAACGACAAGGGTGAACCGGCTTACGGCGGCACCTGCCTTAATGTTGGCTGCATTCCTTCCAAGGCACTGCTTGAAGCATCCCACAAGTTTGTCGAGGCAAGTGAACACTTCGAAGAAATTGGCATCAAGGTGTCCGGCATCAAGGCCGACGTGCCAAAGATGATCGCCAGGAAAGAAGAAGTTGTTGGCAACCTCACCAAGGGCGTTGCCGGTCTCTTGAAGTCGAACGGCGTGACCACCTATGAAGGTTCAGCCAGACTCGGTGTAGCGAGGGAAATCACCTTTACCTCCCATGCCGGTGACACAGAAACCCTCACTGCGGAGAACGTGATTATTGCAACGGGTTCTGTACCCGTAGAAATTCCGCCATGCCCACTTGAAGGCGACCTGGTTGTCGACTCCACCGGTGCACTGGCATTTGATGCCGCGCCGAAACGTTTGGGCATTATCGGCGCGGGGGATTATTGGCCTCGAACTCGGCAGCGTATGGAACCGTCTTGGCTCCGAGGTTGTTGTGCTGGAAGCGCTGGAGGATTTCCTGCCCGCAGCAGACAGCCAGATCGCCAAGGAAGCAGCCAAGCAGTTCAAGAAGCAGGGCATGGATATCCGCATGGGTACCCGGGTCACTGGCAGTGAAGTGAAAGGGAAAAAAGTCACCGTGACCTACACAGACAAGGACGGTGACAAAGAAGAAGTGTTCGACAAGCTGATTGTTGCAGTTGGCAGAAGGCCGTTTACTAAAGATCTGCTGGCGGCTGATTCCGGTGTGAATCTCGACGAGCGCGGCTTTATCTATGTGAATGATCTCTGTGTGACCGATGCGCCCGGCGTATATGCCGTGGGTGATGTGGTGCGCGGCCCCATGCTCGCGCACAAAGGTATGGAAGAGGGCATCATGGTGGCGGAGCGGATTGCCGGCCATAAGCCGCTTGTTAACTATGACCTTGTCCCCTCGGTGGTATACACGCACCCTGAAGTCTCCTGGGTAGGAAAGACCGAGCAGGAACTTAAAGCTGCCGGTGAAGACTACAACGTTGGGCAGTTCCCAATGGCTGCCAGTGGGCGTGCCATGGCCAGCAACGATACCGCCGGTTTGATCAAGGTGATTGCAGACGCCGAAACGGACCGGATACTCGGCGTGCATATGATCGGTGGGCACACTTCCGAGATGATCGCCGAAGCGGTTATTGCCATGGAGTTTGGTGCGAGTGCAGAAGATCTCGGGCTGACGATGTTTGCACATCCGACGTTAAGCGAAGGATTACACGAGGCAGCACTCGCTGTGTCGGGCCACGCGATTCACGTGGCCAACAGGAAACGCAAAAAGAAATAGAACCAATCAATCAATTTAAGACCATAAGGACCTTGATGTTATGAACCTTCATGAGTATCAGGCGAAGCAGCTGTTTGCCCAGTACGGCCTGCCGGTATCCACCGGCTACGCTGTCGACACAGCTGACGAGGCTGTAGAGGCTGCCGAGAAGATCGGCGGCGATCGCTGGGTAGTGAAAGTCCAGGTGCACGCTGGTGGCCGAGGTAAGGCCGGTGGCGTGAAGCTGGTAAGCTCGGCTGACGAGATTCGCGACTTTGCCAACCAGCATATCGGCACAAACCTTGTGACCTTCCAGACCGATGAGAACGGTCAGCCGGTCAGCAAGATTTTTGTTGAGGAATGCACGGATATCGATCGTGAGTTGTACCTCGGTGCGGTTATCGATCGTGGCAGCCAGCGCATCACGTTCATGGCATCTACCGAAGGTGGTGTTGAGATTGAAAAGGTAGCTGAAGAAACGCCGGAGAAAATCCTGCAGGCGGTTATCGACCCACTGACAGGTCCTGGCGCTTACCAGGGCCGGGACATTGCGTTCCAGTTGGGCCTTGAAGGCAAACAGGTTAACCAGTTTGCCAATATCTTCATGGGCCTTGCGAAGATGTTTGACGAATGCGATCTCTCTCTCATCGAAATCAACCCACTGGTTGTGACAACAGGTGGTGATGTGCACTGCCTCGATGCGAAACTCTCCATCGACTCTAACGCCCTGTATCGTCAGAAGGCGCTCGCAGAAATGCGTGACCCTTCGCAGGAAGATGAAAGGGAAAACCAGGCGTCGGAATTCAACCTCAACTATTGTCGCGCTGGAAGGCAACATTGGTTGTATGGTCAACGGTGCAGGCCTCGCCATGGGCACCATGGACCTCGTCAAGCTGCACGGCGGCCAGCCAGCCAACTTCCTGGATGTTGGCGGTACGGCAACAAAAGAAACCGTTGCAGAAGCATTCAAGATTATCCTGTCTGACGATGCAGTAAAGGCGGTATTGATCAACATCTTCGGTGGGATTGTCCGCTGCGACATTATTGCCGACGGTATTATTGGTGCCGTGAAAGAAGTCGGTGTTGAAGTGCCGGTGGTTGTGCGTTTCGAAGGCAACAATGCATCGGTGGGGGTTGAAACGCTCGCCAACAGCGACGTCGACATCATCGCCGCAACCAGTCTGACCGATGCTGTGGAACAGGCGGTTAAAGCAGCAGGAGGTGCAGCATGAGTATCCTGATCAACAAGGACACAAAAGTTATCTGCCAGGGTTTCACTGGTTCCCAGGGCACACTGCACTCAGAACAGGCGCTTGCTTATGGCACGCAACTGGTTGGCGGTATTACGCCGGGTAAAGGCGGCCAGGAACACCTGGGGCTGCCGGTATTCGATACCGTTGCCCAGGCTGTTGAAGCGACCGGTGCCAATGCATCAGTTATTTATGTACCGGCTCCTTTTGCCCGCGACGGTATTCTCGAGGCAGCAGATGCAGGTATTGAACTGATTGTCTGCATCACGGAAGGCCTGCCGACACTCGATATGCTGACCGTCAAGGCGAGCCTTGATGCGCGAGGCATTCGCATGATTGGGCCTAACTGTCCCGGTGTGATCACGCCAGGCGAATGCAAGATCGGCATTATGCCGGGCGAAATTCACCTGCCCGGCAAAGTGGGCATTGTTTCAAGGTCGGGTACCCTGACCTATGAAGCGGTCAAGCAGACCACCGACTATGGCTACGGCCAGAGCACCTGTGTGGGTATCGGCGGCGACCCGATTCCTGGCAGCAGCTTCATCGACATCCTTGGCATGTTCCAGGAAGACGATGCGACTGAAGCGATAGTGATGGTGGGCGAAATTGGTGGTACGGCAGAAGAAGAAGCTGCTGCCTTCATCAAGGAAAACGTCACCAAACCGGTTGTCGGCTACATCGCCGGTGTTACCGCGCCTCCCGGTAAGCGAATGGGCCATGCCGGCGCCATTATCGCGGGCGGCAAGGGCACGGCAGACGACAAGTTTGCTGCACTCGAAGCAGCCGGTGTAAAAACCGTCAAGAGCCTTGCCCAGATTGGTGATGCTTTGAAGGAAATTACCGGCTGGTAATGCACCAGGTAAAAACATCGGGCAGCGGAAGTTGCCCGGTGTTTTTTAACCCTGTGCACTCTCCCCAATTACCCTCAGGATCGAAAAGCCGAGGAGGGTAATCGCCAACAGGCTGTTTGTGTAGATGTTCGGTCGCACGGCGGCCATGGTAAAAACCGCTATCACCGGTAACGTAAACCTCAGAAAAATCTCCGGTGTGGAGTCTCCCACGTAGTTCACCCTGACACTGCCAATCATAAAAGCCACTGCCAGCGTCCCGGCAAACAGCCGTGATATCGAAGCGTAGTGCTCAGACCATGATTCGATGGCCTTGGGCTCATCCGACACAAGTACATAGGCGCACAGGTAGTATCCCAGTGGCGTCGCCATGAAAAGGAAATAGGTAAAAAAGTCCCACTCTGCGACGTCGCGCATACCCCAAAGTACCCACCAAAGAACCAGCTGGAGCATGAAGAAACCTGAGTAAATCGCTGCAAACAGCGGGTCGAACATTGTCCGTTTGAACACGTATGGCGCAGCGGTCATGAGCCGGCCGAGCGTAAGGGCATAGACAATGGAACCGGCGATAGAGATGTACTCAAAGTGGGTCATATTGCCTAAAGTAGCAAATTGGGGTTGAAAACACCGCTCTCAGCCCCAATTTCGATCTCATCCAGAAAAACGAGAATACGTCCCAATGTCTGAGGTTGAAGCCAATAAGGAAACCCTTGGTTTCCAGTCGGAAGCCAAACAGTTACTGCACCTAATGATTCACTCCTTGTATTCGAACAAGGAGATATTCCTGCGGGAGCTTGTGTCAAACGCAAATGACGCGATTGATAAGCTCCGATTCAAAATCCTTTCGGAACCCGCCTGGTGCCAGAGGGTGAGGAATCACAGATCCGCATCGATGTTGATAAAGATGCCAATACCGTGACCATCACGGATAACGGCATTGGTATGACCCGTGAAGAGGCGATTGAGAACCTCGGCACGATTGCCAAATCCGGCACATCACAGTTCCTGGCTTCGCTGACTGGCGATGAGAAGAAAGACTCTCAGCTGATTGGTCAGTTTGGTGTGGGTTTCTACTCATCCTTCATCGTAGCCGAAAAAGTGGTTGTGGAAACGAAAGCCGCCGGTGCGGATGCCGCTGAGGGTGTTCGCTGGACTTCCGCGGGTGAAGCGGAGTTCGAGGTTGAGTCCATCCAGCGCGAGGCACACGGCACTTCCGTCACGCTGCATCTGAAATCAGATGAGTCCGAGTTTGCAGACGACTGGCGTCTGCGTAGCATTATCAAGAAGTACGCGGATCACGTATCGGTGCCTGTTGTCATGCAAAAGGAAACCGGTGAAGACGATGAGAAGACCCTTGAAGACGAGGTGATCAACACCGCCAAAGCGCTGTGGACTCGTTCCCGCACGGATGTTTCCGAAGACGAGTACAAGGAATTCTACAAACTCGTCAGCCATGACTTTGAAGACCCGCTGACCTGGAGTCACAACAGGGTTGAAGGCAAGCTCGAATACACCTCGCTGCTCTACATCCCGAAGAAAGCGCCATTTGATCTCTGGCACCGCGAATCACCGCGTGGCCTCAAGCTCTACGTACAGCGCGTCTTTATCATGGATGAAGCAGAACAGTTCCTGCCGCTGTACCTGCGCTTTGTGAAAGGTATTGTTGATTCGAGTGACCTGTCATTGAACGTATCAAGGGAGATTCTGCAGAAGGATCCCGCGATCGATTCCATGCGCAGCGCGCTGACAAAACGGGTCCTCGATATGATCGAGAAACTCGCCAAGGATGCCCAAGCCTATCAGCCGTTCTGGGAAGAGTTTGGCCAGGTGCTGAAGGAAGGTCCGGCAGAAGATTTCTCAAACAAGGAAAAGGTTGCCGGTCTGCTGAGGTTCGCAACGACCCACACCGGTACTGAGACCCAGGACCAGTCGCTCGCTGATTATGTATCCCGCATGCAGGATGAGCAGGAGAAGATCTACTACGTTGCTGCTGAGAACTACCACACGGCGGCCAACAGCCCGCACCTCGAAATCTTCCGCAAGAAGGGAATCGAAGTAGTCCTGCACGATCGCATTGATGAGTGGCTGGTCAGCCACCTGCAGGAGTTTGATGGGAAGCAGTTCGAAGACGTTGCCCGTGGTGCCCTTGATCTTGGCGACCTTGAAGACGAGGAAACCAAGAAAGAACACGAAAAGGTTGAGAAGGAATACGAGAAGCTGGTTGAACAGATCAAGGCTCTGCTCGAGGAAGAGGTTGCCGAGGTTCGTGTGACCCATCGCCTGACGGACTCTCCAGCCTGCCTCGTGGTATCCGAAGATGACATGGGCATGCAGATGCGACGTGTACTGGAATCTGCAGGCCAGGCGGTGCCCGACAGCAAGCGGATCTTCGAGATTAACCCGGAACATCCGCTGGTTGAGAAACTGCACGACGAGCCTGACGTTGATCGTTTCAACGATCTCGCGCTGGTGCTGTATGACCAGGCGAAACTTGCTGAAGGTACACAGCTTGAAGAACCGGCCAGCTACGTAAACCGCCTTAACAAGCTGCTGCTGGAACTATCGAAGTAAGAACCATCGAGTAGCGCGCTAACCGGGCCCCAATGAACGAGCTTACGCCTGTTGTTGTGATCAGTGGCCCGGTTGGTGTTGGCAAGACCAGCGTTGGCTGGGAGCTGACGGAATGCCTGGAAGAAGCCGGTATCCCGCACACCTTTGTTGACTACGATGTGCTGCGGGCAACCTACCCGCGGCCGGCAGGCGATCGGTGGGGTAACAAGCTTGGCTACAAGAACCTGGCCGATATCTGGCGAAACTGCGCCGAGGCGGGATCGCGGAATCTCATCATCGCTGACGTTGTTGAGGATTCGAGTACTGTTGATGCACTAAATACATGTGTCCCTGACGCTTCAATCACCGTGGTACAGCTTTCTGCCACCACGGAGACGCTTGCTGAACGGGTTCGTCAGCGGGAGTTGGGCACAGGACTCGAATGGCATCTCAACCGATCGATGGAACTGGCTGAATTACTTACCCGTCCTTCCGTTCCGGCAGACCTGCGTCAGGAGACGGATGGTTTATCCTTGCGCGACATCGCGGCGAGCATCCAGTCGAAGATCAATTGGCTTACCTGATCAGTCGTCGATTACCGCCTGCACCTCAATCTCAATCATGAGGTCCTCATGGACGAGGCAGGAAACCCCAACCAGGGTGCTGGCAGGGCCTTTGTCTCTTGCGATGTACTTGTCCCGCACCGCCTGGATGGCGTCGCGCTTCTCGGGCGTGTAGTCCACCACGTAGATGGTCATTCGCACCAGGTCATCAAAGGTTGCCCCGATCTCTGTCAGTCCCATCTGCAGGTGTGCGAATATCTGTTCGGTCTGCGCGGCGATGTCGCCAATGCCGACTATCTTGCCGCTGAGATCGAACGCAACCTGACCTGAGATAAAAACGTGTTTGTTGCCGGTTGCGGTGACGATCTGTGAAAAGCCTCGACCGGTCGGGTAAAAATGTTCGATGGTCATTGATTAACTCCCTTTTTCCTTTCGCCAGGTGCCCGACTGAAAATGTTCAAAGTCGCGATTCAGATCTATCACATCAAATCTAACGGCTTCAAAGTGTCTCGCGCCCATCGACCTGATGTCTTCATCTGTCATCATCGAGAAAAATCGCTTCGGCTTGTAGTGATCATCTTCAAATACGCCTTCGAACTGTCCACCACCGTACTGTCCCCAGTAGAAGAGGCCGCCAGGTTTTAGCACACGTCGCAGGGCAATGAGTACCTGATCGATGTCATCTCGAGGTACGTGAAGCAGGCAATTCAGTGCGTAAACTGCATCAAAGCTGGCGTCCGGGAAATCAAGTGAAAGGAAATCCATCTGGTATGCCGTGAGGCCCTTGTCCGTGCACGCCTGCGCCATAGCAGCGGAGCGATCTGTGGAGGTGACGTTCAGGCCTGCCTGCATGAAGAAGAGGCATGCACACCAGTGCCCGCGCCGACTTCCAGCAGGTTTGCTTTTCCTTCAGCCGGAGCAGATCCAGGAATGCTTGTCGTGTTTCTGCTTTCCAGCCCTGGGTTTCTGAGGCATCCCGCTCGTCGACCATGTTTTCATAGGCCTGCTCGAGATCAGCGCCAACGCCGTGATAACTCTCATTCATTTGTTTGCTCCCCGTACTGTTCAAAGCGGTAGGCCAGCGTGATACCAAAACGTTTCTCGGTTGCATCAATATCGAATCGCGCGCTTGCCTGCAGTGAGCCGATCAGGTTGTAGAGCGGAAATCATCATCCTTACCTGTATCGAGGGCGGCGATACAACCTTGAACAACATCCTCAAGTGCAACCCAGCCACCCACACAATAGTCCAGTGCTGCAAGCGGGGTAGGCGTGTCGAGGTTTTGCTCAGCCGCGCCGTAAACCACATGACCAAACCGCAGGCAGATGACAGGAAGACCCTGCTGATGAAAATCAGCGGCGATCATCTCCTGCACGCTCTTGGATAGGTCATAGGCATCCGCTTCGCTGGCCGTGTTGATAAGGCCGAGGTCAAGGCCGCCCGCTGGCAGATGCACCGGTGCAGACCCCGCAACGACGGATTGCCTGAAGCCGTTGTCTCTCGCTGCCATCAGGAAAGCATAAGCACCTGCGGTATTGGTGGAAAAGAGTTCCAGTTCCTCGGTGTCGCCGGATTTGACCGCCAGGTGCAGGCCGCTATCACAATCGATAGATGCGCGACGCAGCTGTTCATATTGCCTTACATCTCCCGCTATAGCAGTGAGGCCAGGATGTGTGAGGTCTGTTGCTGCGAGGTCAAAGGCGACAACTTCATCGCCGCGGGCAAGTAACGCTTCTGTCATGGCGCGGCCGATGATGCCGCTACTGCCTGTGATCAGCACTTTCATGGCTGGGGAAATAAAGGCAGTTGGTTTATCAGGCAGTTTGTCCCGGGTTGTAGGCGCTGCCCGTCTGTTGTTCGTGCTGGCTTTCGCGCAGGTTGCCGATCACTGACTCAAGTGCGCGGGAGAAGAGCAGGCCATCCGAAATAATCGATACGGTGCCGTCTCGAAGTTCTGTTGCAAGTCCCTTCTTAGTCTTCTCAACCACCTTGACGCCCTGGCGATTAACGAAGATGTACTTATCGATCGCATTGATCTTTGCAGCGAGCTTACAGCGTGTATTGCTGTCACTTTCACCGGCAAACTCAACCCACATACCCACGTTGAGGCTTTCAACCTGCTTCATGTGCGGGTCGTCATCGGACATTTCTTCTTCAGCTTCGGCGGGCGCTTCCTCAGCCTGCTCAGCCGCTGTTACCGGTTCTTCATCAACAGAGGCAGAGATATCGATCTCAGCTGCTTCGGGTTCGCTGTCGAGCATCGGCACAACATTGTCGTCTTCCTCGACTGCTTCAGGTGCCGGTTCTTCTTCAGTTTCTTCCGCTTCGTCTTCACCTGCTGCGAGGAAGCGTGGCTTAAACCCTTCCTCCTCGGCGGCGTCTTCTTCTTCTGCAGTCTCTGCGGTGGTCTCCGCCTCATCTTCAGCCGTTTCACCAGTATCTGCAGCTTCTGCTTCCACAGGTTCTTGCTTGGCCGCCTCAGCAGCTTCGATCTCTTCCTCGCTCAAACCGTGGAAGGTCTCATCCTGTACGCGCTTCAGCTGCGCCATCAGTTCATCAATTTCTTCGGCGTCTACCGAGGCGATCCGGAAGGCCTTGCGTAGGTTGTTAAACAGGCGAGGGTTAATCGTCTCGAGCCTTTCGCGATCACCTGCCTGCTCGTGAGGCTGGACACTCCACAGCAGCACGTCGATGGTGTTGATCGCCTGTTTCCACGCGTTTGATCCTGGGCCTTCTTTTAACACCAGCATCACCATGAACTTGTGGAAAGGCTCCTTGAGCAACTCTTCAACAAAGGGATGCAGATCGCGGCCAAGTACGCGCTCTTCGATTTTCTGGGTGCAGAGCTCATGGATATCGTCGAGACGATCCTGGCGTTCCTTGGCCTTGAGAATCCGCTTCTCGAGGAATCTTGTTTTCGCTGCTTCCTTGGCCCTGAATGCCCGGAAGTCCTGGAGCAGGTCCTCGAACAGCTCCATGTCATCCTCATAGTCAATGAGGATGCGCTCAACCATCTCCTGGATTTTCTTGTACAGCGGGTCTTCTTCGAGCTGCTCTACCTCGGTCCAGCCAATGCCTGCTGATGCAAACTCGTTCAGAATGGCGCGTGCCGGGTGATTCTCGTTGTTGAAAAACTCAACGTCAGCAAGCGCGACCTTGATGATCGTAATCTGGGTTCGTCCGATCAGTTCCTTGATCGGGATAGGCACCGAAATGTCATCCCAGATGGCCTCGTAGAGGAGGGTTACCAGGTTAATGATGTCGGAAGACTGACGGTCTACCGCGGAGACGATCCCCTCATTGGCCTGGGATTGCAGTACCTCGCCAAGCGACGCCGAGATATCCAGTTTTTCAACATCGTCAATGGTGCCCGGTATCGGACGGGCCAGTTGCTGCTGGCTCAGGGTTTCCTGAATGGCGGTCAGGACCTCCATCAGCTTGGCCTGGTCCACCATCTGGACCTGCTGACCTTCAGCAGGCATGAATGGCTGCATGACACCAGATTGCGCGCCGCCTGCGCCGGTGCTTGCTGAATCTGCTGGCATCATACCTGCGGGGATCATGCCCGCTGGAATCATGTATTGCTGTTGGCCTGGCTGCATCGGCACCATTTCAACCTGGTTACCGTCGGCGTCGAGCGCCTCTACCAGGTTGTCATCGAGCAGTCCGCCGCCACCAGCTGGCATTGGTGTGCCTGCTGGGGCGCCGCCGATGGGCGAGCCGCCTGCTGGTCCGGCGCCACCGTCACCCTGGGGGGACTTATTTTCAGGCTCATCAAAATGCAGAAGATTCTGCATGATGGAGAAGAGTTCAGGCTGTTCTTCCTCATCGTCTGCGAAGGTTTCTTCTTCCACCTCGCCAAATGAGCTGATGGAATCACCCTTGGGGCGAGGCGTCGTCCTGGCAGGCGCGGCCTTTTTACCGGGTGCTTCCATGCCCAGGTCGGGAATGACATGGGATTCGATAAGCACGCCATTGGCCTCGTTTAACACCTTGTCCAGGTTCTTAAGGACACCCTTGTTAAACGAGCGATATACAGCAAGGTTGTTATCAGCATTCAGGCCGACGGGGCGAAGCGCCTCCTGGAAGGCGGTTGCAACCTGGTCTGGGTCCAGCGGGTTTGTGGATTCGTCGATGCGCTTGCCGGGAAAGAGTGAAGCGAGCCTGGTGTTAAAGCTGATAAATACCGGCAGATGTTCGTTGCGGGCAGCATTGACCATACCCTCGAGCGCCACCATCACTTCCAGTTCTTCTTCCTGGACCAGTGACAGGTTCTCAAAGCTGAACACCGCGTTGTCCTTGACGATCTCCTTATCCAGCAGCTCGTCAAAGTTGTTATTCATGTGCGTCACAAAACGCATCTGGATATCTTCAGATACGGTATTGAAATGCATCACGCCAACCTGATCCGTAATCAGCTTTTGCGCACCCTCGAGCACCTCGCTGATCATACCGGTCAGCGTGCGTATGCTGGTTTTTTGAATCTTGGTTACAATTTCGGACACAGGTAAAGCGGCCCACTCTCTAGGCACCGTAACGATACAGCGAATGCGGTTTAAAGTATAGAAATAGAGATGCTCGAGAGTACCTTAAGTTACAATTTTTTTATGTTTCAGATGAATGGCTTATGGATGATTGTTAGGACAGTTTCTAGGCAGGCAGGTAAACCCTGATGAGGGCAGTTTGAGACTATTATTGATGCGCCATGGGGATGCCGAATTCTCCATGGGGGCGGATTTTGACCGCCGCCTGACGTCGCGCGGAGAGGAAGAGGTACGTCGTTGTGCAATGCAACTCGTGGCGCGTGAGGTTACGGTGGACGCCATTTTCTGCAGTCCGCTGGTGCGCGCGATGGAAACTACCCAGCTGGTCAGGGAAACTGTCGGTCCCGGTGCAACGGTTGAACCCAGCGTTACCCAGCTACTTGTGCCTGAAGCAGATCCCGGGGAAACGCTGGTTTTTCTTGATGAGCTGAGGGGCGTGGATCAGGTACTGGCTGTGACACATCAGCCACTGGTATCCAGATTGATCCAGCTGCTGACCGGCGAACGTATTGGCATGGGGACCGCAAATCTTGCGATGATTGACTGTCCGGTGGTGGGCAAAGGCTGTGGAGTGCTCGAATGCGTTATTTAGCTGTCATCTTTTTCTTCTGTTGCGCTCAGTCGGCGTCTGCTGACGGGATTCCTGACGAGCTGGTTTACCCGATTTCAGAGCTGGTTGAATCCACCGCCGACGAGGAACCGGGACGATACCGCGTGGTGCTGGGCGCGCTCGAGAAAATCAACCGCGAGCTTGTGCCGGAACAATACATCCAGGTTCGAGGTCGGAAGACAGCTGAGACATTCTACCTGCCTGATTCCAGGCGCACATCCAACGTCAATGAGTTCTACCAGGAACGACTTGGCGCGCTTGGCCAGATCCTCTTTTCCTGCGAGGGCAGAACCTGCGGCAGTTCAAATTACTGGGCGAATCGCATCATGGAACGAGCGATCCTTTACGGGCCTGAGCAGTACCAGTTCTACCATGTCGCCAAGGTAAACAACGCGGCAGAGTACCTGATCGTCTACATCGGTCAGCGCGCAACCCGGAAGATCTACGTACACATTGAACGTATCGAAATGAGTGGCGCCGATGCGGCCGCGAGTACTGTGGAGATCATCAGCGCACTCGAGACAACAGGGCGCTTTGTGGTCGAGGGACTTTCTATCGCACCTGGTCTCTTTGAAGCGGTGAGCGAAGCAGTACAGTCGATCAGTCAACCGGTTGTGGTCGTTGTTCACGACAACCTGGCAAGGGGAGAGTCCCTTAACGAGGCCATGCTGCGCACAAATGGGGTTGCCGCTGATCTGCGCGACCAACTTCTGACTGGAGGCGAGAGCACCGAGATCGATGCGCGCGGCATGGGTCCGCTCGGTCCTTCCGACGTCTATTCCGATGCGCGCATTGAGTTTCTCGTACTTGGTCGTTGACTTCACATCGATTGAGCGTAAGATGCGCCTCCCATATCGAACACCTGTTCGAACAAACTGAACAAGAGCTTTTAACTGACATGCAAATGTTTATTCCAAACAACATTACCCGGGACACGCTGCAGCGTGTGACCGCGCGCGTGTGCATGTCCCATGCTGCGGGAGGCATTTCTCTTTATTGATGTTTTAAGAAACATAACCAGTATTTTGAAAAAGCCTCTCAGGGAAACCTCAGAGGCTTTTTTATTGCCTGTAGTTTTTGCAACGGCAGGCGCAGGAACGAACCATTCAGTCAATTCATGGAGTTAAGTGATGAACTTAGAAGCAAAACTTAAGCGGAACATAGCGGTGCTTTACGCATTCAGCTTCTGCTGGCTGGCGCTGGTCATCATTCCGGTGATCGTGCCGTTCTTTGCGAGCAAAGGGCTGTCATTGGCTGAAGTATTTCTCCTGCAGAGTGTATTCGCGTTGTCTGTTGTGATCTTCGAGGTACCTTCCGGATACTTTGCAGACCTCATCGGGCGCAGGAACGCACTGGTTATCGGCAGTGTCTTCCACGGCATTGGTTTCACGCTGCTCTGCTTTGCGGATGACTTTGCCGGGCTGGTGCTGTTCGAAGTGACGGTTGGCCTCGGTATGAGTCTTCTCTCGGGTGCGGATCTGTCGCTGTTGTACGACAGCCAGATTGCACTCAAGCAGACGCCAGCGGAGAAAACCCGCGGCATAGCCAACCTTCGCTTCGTTAAGGCGAGCGCTGAAGGTGTTGCATCCCTGCTGGGCGGTCTGCTGGTGTTGTGGTCTTTTGATGCGGTGGTGCTGGCGAATGCGATTATCGCGTGGATTCCACTCGGGTTGTCGTTCTTCCTCATCGAAGCGCCGTACCAGAAGATGAGCACTGAAGCTGGTGCAAACTTCAAGCGGATCTGGATGCACCTGTTCTACATGGACAGGTTGTTGCGCCTGACGACACTCGCGGTGGTCTATTACGGTCTTTCAACGTTCTACGTTGTCTGGCTGATACAGCCCTACTGGGAGTCGTTTGGCATACCGCTTGCGGTCTTTGGTGTCCTCTGGGCGCTGAAGAACTTCACCATCGCGATCACGGCAAAGTACTGCCCGACGCTTGAACAGAAGTACGGTGCAGGATTTGTCCTGGTGTTGATGGCGGTGTTACCCGTAATCGGCTACCTCGGTATGGCAGTTGACGGCGGCATCATCGGCATCCTGCTGGCGTTTGGCTTTTATGTCAGTCGCGGGCTGCACCAGGTGATCCTGACGGACGCGTTCAACTCGCGCGTACCAAGTGAGTTCCGGGCAACCGCAAACTCGCTGACGAGTTTCATGTTCAGGCTGTCGTTCATCGTCACCGGCCCTCTGGTCGGCTGGCTATATGAGTGGCAGGGGATGAGCATGTCGCTGTTTGTACTCGGTATTGCAGCAGCACTGCTGTTTGTTCTGCTGATGATACCGCTGTTAAGGGCACTGCCCCGGACAGCATCGAAAAGCGAGCCTGAACTTCAAGCGTGATCATTGCTGATCACATTTTCAGCGCGCCTTTGGGCGCGCTTTTTTTTGCTGATTCAAATAGCGCCTGATTGCACTGAAAAGTTGATATGTTCTGTGAAATTGATAATTTGGGCATTCTTTTCAGCTGTACGAGATAAGAGAAACTCCAATGGTCGACAATATGTCAAAGCGCGGGTTTGACCCGCTGCACTACCGGTTCGAAGATCAGGCGCCTGCCGATGGCGAGGTAACCGAGGTTGCTGATGGCGTGTTCTGGGCACGCATGCCCATGTGGGGCAGGCTGAATCACATCAACGTGTGGCTGCTGCGAGACAATGACGGCTGGACTATCGTTGATACCGGCCTGAACCGGGAAGACGTACAGAACTGCTGGAAGAAAATTTTCGCCAATCACCTGGATGGCAAGCCGGTCACGCGGGTGATAGCGACGCACCTGCACACAGACCATACCGGTAATGCCGGCTGGATCTGTCAGGAGTGGGGCTGTGAATTGTGGATGTCGCGCAGTGATTTCTTCATGTGCAAGGTGATGGCGGCAGATGGTCCTTCTGATGTGCCTGAAGATGCCATCAAGTTTTACAAGCGGGCGGGTTTTGATGAAGCGAGACTCGATCGTTACCGCCAGCGCTTCGGCCAGTTCGGTGCAAATATTTCTGAACTGCCTGCAGGCTACCGGCGGATTACCGATGGCCAGTTCATCGAGATTGATGGTCGGGAGTGGCGGTCTATTATCGGCCACGGCCACGCACCGGAACATGTCTGCCTATACTGCCCTGAGTTGAAAGTGATTATCGGCGGCGACCAGATACTGCCGAAAATTACACCCAACGTTTCTGTGCAACCGTCAGAGCCTCTGGCGAACCCGCTGCGTGATTTCATTAACTCCTGCGCCCGCTTCAGGGAAGTTCTGCAACCGAACCTTCTGGTGCTGCCGGCACATGAATCACTCTATGAAGGTGTGCATGAACGGCTTACTGAGCTCATAGACTGGCATGAAGTTGCCCTCGAAAAGCTCTACGACATGTGTGATGAGCCGCGCCGTGCCGTGGATGTATTCCCGGCGCTGTTTAAAAGCAAGATCACCGACACCAGTTACTTCCCTGCAACGGGTGAATCTATCGCGCACCTGCACTGCGCGCTCGAACGCCGTATGTTGACCGTCGAGGAAGACGAGAACGGCGTTGCCTGGTGGCGCCAGGCTTAAAACATTCGATGAGTTTTTAGATACGGACCCCTGCGTTATGAGTGATGAAGCCCTCACTCGCCACCACTCTGCATGTCCGCATGATTGCCCAAGCACCTGTGCGCTCGAAGTAGAAGTTATCGACGGTAAGCGCATTGGCAGGGTGTATGGCGCAAAAGACAATAACTACACCTCGGGCACGCTGTGTGCCAAGGTCGGCCGGTATGCTGAGCGCATACATCACGCAGACCGACTGACCCAACCGCTGCGGCGTATTGGTAAAAAAGGTGAAGGTATTGAAGCTTTCACTGCGATCAGCTGGGACGAGGCGCTGGATGAAGTGGCGTCCCGCTTTACCGCCGCCATGGATAAACACGGCAGTGAAACACTTTGGCCGTACCACTATGCCGGGACGATGGGGCTTGTGCAGCGTGACGGGATTGCACGTTTCCGGCATCTGCTGAAAACATCGCGACAGCATGACACTTTTTGTGTGTCGCTGGCTGATGCGGGATGGAATGCCGGGGTGGGAGCGAAACGCGGCAGTGATGCCCGGACGATTGTAGATAGTGAGCTGGTTGTTGTGTGGGGCGGTAACCCGGTCAGTACACAGGTCAACCTGATGCATCACATCATACAGGCAAGACGCCGGTCCGGTGCAAAACTGGTGGTTGTCGACCCTTATCGAACGCCAACGGCTGCAAAAGCAGATTTTCATCTGATGCTGAAGCCAGGCACTGATGGTGCGCTGGCGTGTGCCGTGATGCATGTACTGTTTAGTGATGGCTATGCGGATCGAGAGTATCTGGCGAGATACACAGATGTACCGGATGAACTGGAACAGCATCTGCAGACTCGAACACCGGAATGGGCCGCTGATATCACCGGCTTAACAGCCCAGGAAATAGTCGACTTTGCCCATCTTTACGGTGGCACCAGGCGCAGCTTCATCCGTGCGGGATATGGATTTTCTCGATCTCGAAATGGTGCGGCGAATATGCATGCCGTAACCTGTCTGCCCGCCGTCACAGGCGCGTGGCAATATCGAGGCGGCGGCGCGCTGTATGGTAATTCGACCATCTATCGCATTGATCAGCGCTTGATCACTGCTGCAGATCACGTTGACAGATCGACGCGGGTATTGGATCAATCGCGTATTGGTGATGTGCTGTGTGGAAATCCTCGAGATCTGCAGGGCGGGCCGCCTGTTACTGCGATGTTGATTCAAAACACCAACCCGATGGTTGTCGCACCAGAGCTGAGTAAAGTTGCTAGCGGTTTCCAGCGTGATGACTTGTTTGTCTGCGTGCATGAGCAGTTCATGACGGACACGGCGGCAATGGCTGACATTGTGCTACCGGCCACGATGTTTCTGGAACATGATGATTTGTATAAGGCGAGTGGCCACACTTTTCTACAAACCACGCGCAAACTGATTGACCCACCGGATGAATGTCGCAGTAATCACTGGGTCCTGAACGCGCTGCTCAAACGTCTTGGCGTTGAGCATCCGGCATCGGATGTAAGCGAGCGGGATCTAATCAACCAGACACTGTTACTTTCATCATTGCCCGACGAATCAACGCTGTATGAAAAGCACTGGCATGACTGTGCCCTGGATTTTGAAAACAGCAATTTCCTGAATGGCTTTGCCACGACTGACAAGAAATTTCATTTCAAACCTGACTGGTCTCGCGTCGGTGCTGATGTAGGAAATATGCCGTCGCTGCCCGATTACATGCCGGTGTTAAATGCAGCGGACGCGCAACATCCGTTTCGATTGGTCGCCGCACCGGCGCGAAACTTCCTGAACAGCAGCTTTACTGAAACCCCGACTTCGCAGAAAAAAGAAAACAGGCCAACCCTGTTGCTACATCCGTCTGACTGCGAGGATTTGGAAGTTGCCGATGGTGATCTGGTTCGTATTGGCAACGAACTAGCGAATATCCTGCTACACGCCAGGATATTTGAAGGCGTCCAGCGAGGGGTTGTTGTTGTAGAAAGCATTTGGCCAAACAGAGCTTTCATTGAGGGTATTGGCATCAATGCGTTGGTGTCGGCAGAACCAGGAAGCCCGAATGGGGGCGCCGTGTTTCATGACACGGCGGTGTGGGTCAGCGCAGAAAAGTAAATTATTCTCGCGCCACAATTCTGTAAACCTCGATCGCTTCCGGGATCGGGTCATAGTCTCGATTGGCAAGAATCTCCTCGCGCACCTTCAAATCAGTGATGCGCTGCATTGTCATGTTGTGTACCGCGCCATCAATTGATACCTGGATGTCCGGGTTTCTTTCAACCACGGCAAGCCAGGTTCCACCCAGACCTAGCCAGGCTGTTAACTGTGCATGGATTGGTACCAGGCGACTCGAATGGGTAAACAGCTCGCCCTCAATGGCAAAACAGTTGACCCGAAGGGCAGGGCGCCACTCGCGATCAATACGCAGGTAGCAGGTATGGTAGTCGCTGACATGTGACCAGTCTGCCAGCGCAGGCTGCGGTTCGGTTGCAAAGTGCTCTGATCGGTCACACCCGATGAGCGCCAACAACATGATGAGTGTTGTGCAACGAAACGCGAATCTTGTTCTCAGCATCTAAGCTAGTTACTCGACTTGTACATACCCCATCATAGATCAGCATAGTGCGTTCACCCAGCTTGCTTGCATTGCGAGGCCGCCAGAGTACAATGCCGCCCCAGCGGGTCCCGTACCCGGTTCTATTTTTGTGAGGTTTGATGACCACCCAGGAGATTGTGCTCAGCTGATGCACCCTGTCGTTGACTGACAGCGTGCTCGCTCGAATGACTTTTCGAGGATGTTCCTCGGGAAGTTGATTGCACCGTCGTGTCCGCAATAAAGCGGAATGGGTAGTTACATGTCACGCTCCAAACATTCTTACGAAGGTCGCCGCCGCGGCCATCAAAAATCACCTCAGTCCACTGAATCCTTCAGATGCTGCAATTGCCGGCAGATGATCTCTACCAAGACACCCGGGTCAGGCCATCGCAATCACTGTCCGCTATGCCTGTGGAGTAAACATGTAGATGAAAGACCCGGTGACCGGGCATCACCGTGCCAGGGCAAGATGGAACCGATATCCGTCTGGGTGAAGTCTGATAAAGAGTGGGCGCTGGTGCATCGCTGCACGAGTTGTGGTGTCTTGAAAACCAATCGGATTGCCGGTGATGACAACAGTTTTGCGTTGATGTCACTGGCCTCAAAGCCGATAGCGTTACCGCCATTTCCGGTGGACAGGTTTCCCTAGGTGAAAAACATCGAGTCAGTTCTTCATGCTTTGTAACTTTTCGTTAACTGGTTCGTCAGTTATGGGAAGCCTGGTTTGCGCGGTGTTTGTTGAGTCGAATAACCGCCAGGATTCACTGTGCCGGTAAACATACAAAGACATGAGGAGCTGATATGGAAATTACGTTTAAACAAACCGTGCAGATAATGGTGATACTGCTGTTTGCGGCGGCGATTACCCAATCAATTTACACGGCCCTGTATGTCCTCGAGATGTCACCACCACGGCAGCTTTTATGGGGACTCGAAAGTGCACTCTTTGTTCTGCTTGCAGCAGTTGCTGGTTCCGCGCTGGTGCGAGCAGACTTGCTGACCCTGGGCTTTTCCGCCATTGTTTGTAGCGCACTGCTCAATGTTGTTCAGGTAAGTGTTGGATTAACCCTGTTTGCGCCTTTTGGCGAAGCTGCCGCTGAGATGTCTCAACTCGCGCCGACCGCAAGCGCCGTTGTCGCTTTTTCTTTCATGGTCTACAACGCGGCCAAGGTGCTTTTGGCGATCGCTGCTGTGGTGTTCGGTATGGCGATGGTGAATGGCGGCTCTAAGGCGTTGGGCTATGTTTCTGCGTTGGTTGGGTTTATCGCAATCATCGCCAATACAGCTTCCATGGCGATGGGGCGTGATGTGTTTGGCCCGTTACCCATAGCCGGTGGTTCGGGTGTGGTAACCACGATTTTGTTGGCTGTGTGTTTGTTGATTTACGCCAGAAGTTTGCCGGAGGAATAACCGAGTGGCCTTCTCTGGTCAGACCACTCGGCGATTCCAGGGAGGGAGTGAACAGAGTCCACCAATACGTTCCTTTCGCAACCTCACCAGTGCATCAGGTACCTGTACCAACCCAGCCTGAATGAAACCCGTATGGTACGCGAAAGGGCATGACGATAGTTGCCACAGGTCCCGCGGCCACGTCCCGGGCATCGATGATGAGGCATTCACTCTGGTCTTTGCCTTCATCATGTACGAAGCAGATCAGGTAGCCGTCGTCTTCGCCGTCGGCGTTGACTCTCGGTGCGAAAACAGCCTCACCGCCATGGCGGTTCTCTCCGAACTTGAAGACCGTCGTCATGTCTTCTGCATTGTCGTGCTTCATCACGCCGTCAAAAGTAAAAGGTCTGACGGGGTTAAAGACTGCAGCGTACACGTAACGAGTTGCGTGGCAGGCATACACATCATTGACGCGGGTAAAGTCACAGGGCGTGTCACTTAAGGTTCTTTCCTTCACCTCGCCGGTTGTTGTGTTTAATCGCCATTCGTAGAGTCGGCCCTGATTCTCAGCAAGGACATTACCTTCCGACGTTCCAGCGCCGGCGATGTCAGCATTTTTAGAACGGGACGCCTGCAGAACAACTTCATCGCCCTCGTCCCAGGCGTTTGCAGTGTGAACAACCACACCTGTCTCGACCTCAAACCAGCGAATATCGGCGTCTGTACCATGACGAGGCAGCAGTCCGATTCTGGAACCGTGTTCGGCCTCAAAGCCAAGGGCCGGGCCGCCGGAGATGGCGCGCTCTATATCAAGGGTGATGGGGAAATCGAGGAAGATCGAGTACTTCTCGCTGGCAGCGAAGTCATGCATGAAGACCGGTTTTGGAATCGTCACCGGCGTCGTATGGACAAGTTCACCGTCGGCGTTAACAACAGAGTAGGTGACATAAGGCTCGGCCATGAACGAGTAGCCGTAGGTCATCATTTCACCGGATTTCTGATCCACCTTTGGGTGGGCTGTAAACGGATGTGTCAGCTTGCCATTAAAATCTGTGGTACCAACAGTCTCGAGTTCCGGCAGTGAAATGATGGTTGGTTGTGATGGCTCGTGCAGTGCGTACAGGGTGCCGTTGTGGAAAGTGAAGGCAGTGTTTGCCAGGTTCTTACTTGTTGGCGCGCCTTCGGGAACAGGTGATGGTGTTGGGTCGAGCATGGAATTCATGCCCTTGTAGAGCCAGTCGCCGTGTTCCTGTTCTAACTTGAATCCGTCATTCTGAACAAAACGATTTCTGTAGCGCGCGGTCCCGTCTGCAAACTCAATAGCGTGAATCATGCCGTCACCATCAAACGTGTGATAAGCCTCCTCATTGAAGACGTAAACAGGGTTAGGTCCAATCCTGAGAAAATTGCCCTTTAGGTCTTCTGGGATACTCCCGATGACTTGCATGTCCTCGGCGTCGCGTTCTTCAGCGACCGGGCTGAAATTCCCATCAAGGAAAAAGTTCTCGGAAGGGGCACCGGCATTAATTTGTGGCATCTGATTACTCCGTGTGAAGAAAGGGCAGGGGAGCATCATAAAACAATCAGGCAGGTGATCGCAGCGTGTTGGGGTCGCGAGTTTCTCCACAGCCAGTTCGCCAGTACAATTGCTGCTGCATGCAGTTGTAGGAACTCCTGGAAATTATGATTCCTGAGTATGAATGTACAGCGTGTTCCGAATCTTTCACACAGCCATTGTGTGTAGACTGGGATGATCCCCGGCAGCGTTTTATCTGTCCTCATTGCCACACGGCACTGGTGCCGATGACGGTTCAAATCAAGTGGACCGAGCTTGGGTTGGCGACGTTGTACATGATCTCGCTACTCGCCATACCTTGCGCGCTGTTAGGCCTTACCGCTGGTCTGGTGCTGCAGACAGGTCTTTCCGCATTTACAGCAATGCTTATAGTTGTCACCACTGCATCATGGGCAATCGCAATTTGGCTTGGCGGGAAGTTTCATATCGGGCGCAAAAGAGTTAAGGCAAAGACCTGGGCGGAACAGGATAGAGAGGATGGAGTTGACGATACAGCTGGTACGTCAGAAATACCTGCAACCGGCAGGCCTTCAACCGAGTCGACTCATTCCATGCTTGATGTTGCAACAATCAATGAATCAGTAGATAAGTTCTACTTCAAAGGCAGTGCCTATGCCCTGATATCTCTGGTCGGGCTCCCGCTTGCCTTCTGGGGTGATCTATACGTCTACACCTGCAACAACATTGTTGAACTTGAGAAAGGCATCTTTATGGGGATTGTATTGATAGTCCCCGCCATCATCTCATGTGTTTTGATCGCTAAGTTTGCCGTGAAGGAGTTGCCTACCTGCCCAAACTGTCACAGACGCCTGTTCGAAACGAGTATAGTGATCGCGACCAGAAATTGTCCGCGATGTGGCGAGACTATTTTGTCTCCTCCTGATCTCAAGCCAGCAACACAGCACTAGTAGTGTGATGCACCGCCCTCAGCAGGAATGACTGCAGCATTAACCATCCGGCTCTCGTCACTCGCAAGAAACAACGCCACCGCAGCAATGTCCTCAGGGAAGCCGACGCCATTAGGATAACGACTGTCCATCATGCCACCCGTGGATTGCGCCGCTTCCAGTTGTTCCTCTTTTGAAAGAGAAGCATCCATCCCAAACAGCTCGATCACCCTGTCAGTCAGTACAACACCGGGTGCAATGGCGTTCGCGCGAATACCTTTTCGAGCGTAGCGCCCTGCAATCGCTTGTGTAAATGAAACGATTCCGCCTTTTGCTGCCGTGTAAACGTGGCTGCGAAAAACACCTTTCAGGGCAGCTAAAGATGTGAAGTTAACTACAGACCCGCCGCCGGCCTCGATGAGGTGTGGTATGCCGTAGCGGCAGGAGAAAAACGTGCCTTTCAGGTCGAGATCGATCGTTCGATCCCAAACGTCAAGATCAACCTCGGTCACCGGCCCGTCCTCAGGGATTGAACCGCCCGCACAGTTAACGATGACATTAACTTTTCCAAATGCCTCTCGCACCACGCCGAACGCGTTTTCAACATCTGATTCGCGGGTAACATCGCATTGCGCAAACACAGCAGAATCAGGCGATAGACTTTCTGCTGCTTGCGTTGACGCAAGTCCCAGCGCCTCATCCTTTTCAACAACTCCAACCTTCGCGCCTGCAGCGACAAACATTCGTGCGCACGCGGCGCCTATACCGCCACCACCGCCAGTAATTACGGCGACCTTCCCGTGAAGCCTGTCCATACCATTTCCTCGTGTGCGAGTCTGTGAGACTACCATGTCACTCGCATTTCTAGGATCCCTGGACCTCAGGATGATCGTCCTTAGATGAGGACACCTATATATAACCGGTGACCTCGAACCGACCCGATTATTCAGAAAGGCGCCAGCAGATGACTTTGATGTAATGACTAATTTAACTGCATTGGAAGCTGTTGAGCTTAAGTGACGAGGTCTACATTCCTGTAGCGATTGCGCTCGGCCTGGAAGGATTAGTTCCGGTCGACCATGTCCTTGTCCAGGCGGCGCCAGGTAAGCAGGAAAAACAGCGAGCTGGCAGCATACAAAATCGCCATGATGACCATAGAGGATTGTAAGCTCTGGGCATAAACCTCCCCGCAGACGCTCTGCAGGTTTTCGCTTAGCTCTCCGATTGCACGCGGATGGCACTGGTTTCGAACGAGTTCTTCTGCACTAACGCCCAGTTCAGCAGCGCCACTGGCAAAGAAAACATCAGACGTATAGCCAATGAACAGCGGGCCAAAACCGTAGCCGATCAAGTTGGCGATGAAGAGTAGTACCGCCGTTGCCATCGCACGCACACGCATACTGACAACACCCTGGCCGATGGTGTACTGCGCCGCGATGTAGCCATATTTGACGAAGCCGCCAATGATCAATCCAATTGCCGCAAACACCAGGCTTTGTGTGGTGAAAGCAAATACATAGAAGGGGATAGACAGGGCTAAACCCGCAGCCGGTACCCAGGCGATAGCGCCGGGGTGTACTTTGTAGAGCCTGGTTGCAAGCCAGCCGGTAGCAAATGTGCCGATGGCTGCTGATAACGCGACTGGTGTGTTTATCCAGATAGCGGCTTCGCCGGTGGTGATGCCGTGTGTGCGAACAAGGAATATGGATTGAAACGATGAAATGCCATAGCCACAGAATGCTGCGACGGTGGCACCAGCGGTCATCAACCAGAAGGCAGGTTTTTTCATCAGCTCCTGGATGGCTTCACGCAGAGGCACGGGTTCGCTGGCTTGCGTCCCCACTGGGTCAGTATAGCCGCGTGGCGGCTCTTGCACTGTGAGTTTGAAAACGAGCGCAATCAAGAGGCCGGGCAGTCCAACAACAAAAAATGCTGTGCGCCAGTCGAATGCATCTGTTACCCAGCCGCCGATCAGGTTGGCAAACATTCCGCCGAGTGTCACGCCCATCGCGTAGACGCCGAGAGCCTGGGATCGGTCACGTGGCGCGTAGTAGTCCGCGATCAAAGAGTTGGCAGGCGGTGTGCAGCCAGCCTCGCCAATGCCGACGCCGACGCGACACGCTAGGAGCACCCAGAAGGCACCAATGGTGAGTGAACCGATGGTGATTTCGGTAGCAAGTCCACATAGCACTGTCATGAGTGACCACAGGGCAACACAGACAGTCATGATCCATACCCTGTGACCGGCATCTGCATATCGGGCTAATGGAATGCCGACAATGGTGTACAGAAGGGCAAAACCGAATCCGGTCAGCAGGCCAAACTGCGTATCGGAAAGTCCCAGCTCGGGAACCAGTTCGGGACCGACCACGGCGAGGAGGCCACGATCAACAAAGTTCAGTATGTAGATAAGCGTGAGGGCTGAGAGTACATAGGTTCGGTAGCGGTAGGTACCGAAGCCGGGGTTTTCATCAGTTACTTCACTTTCTTCAGGCGTGGTTGTTGCTGTCACAAATTCGGTACTGCTTAATCCAATCGCAACATAATGCCTGATGACGTCAATTGTTTCATTTCAAATCGAGCTGGGCTTCCCTGACCCTGAAGTGGTGTTTTGTGATTGAGCTGGATGACTGATTTTGGGTGTAGCAGTGCGGTATCCTCAGAGATACTTATTAGCGTTTGCTGAGACAGGAGTAAGAAGATTTGAAAATTGCGTGCGTTAAGCAACCCGGTGGGCTTGAGAACATTGCCATCGAAGAGCGTGAGAAACCAAACCCTGGTCCCGGGGAGGTGCTGGTGCGGGTCAAGGCGAGTTCACTCAACTTTCATGATTTTGCAGTTGTTGCAGGAATGATCCCAGTAGCAGCCGACCGAATCCCGATGTCAGATGGTGCCGGTGAAGTTGTCGAATTGGGAGAAGGTGTCACCGAACTTTCAGTTGGTGATCAGGTTGTTTCGCTTTTCTTCCCTGGTTGGGAACGCGGTGAACCTGATTTGATGAAACTCACAGGTGTGCCCGGCGATCACGCCGATGGGTTTGCTGCGGAATATGTCGCCATGCCCGCCACCGCATTCACGCGGGTTCCTGATGGCTATTCCGCCGCAGAAGCTGCCACGCTTACCTGCGCAGGTTTGACTGCCTGGCGCGGGCTGATGACCAAGGCACAAATCAAACCAGGTGACTGGGTGCTGACCCAGGGAACCGGAGGTGTTTCGATTTTTGCACTTCAATTTGCCAAGTTGGCAGGTGCGCGTGTCATTTCAACATCATCTTCAAATGAGAAACTGGAGAAGTTGCGAGAACTGGGCGCGGATCACCTCATTAACTACAAGGAAACACCTGATTGGGGCGTCAAGGCAAAGGAGATTACCGGCGGCCGAGGCGTTGATGAGGTAGTGGAAATCGGCGGCGCAGGTACGCTTGCGCAATCTATCACCGCCTGTCGAATCGGTGGACACATCTCATTGATCGGGGTGCTTGCAGGGTTTGCTGGTGAAGTCCCGACAGCGCAGATTTTTTCTCAAAATCTGCGAATTGATGGCATCACGGTTGGTTCAAGGGACGAGCAGGAAGACATGATTCGTGCGATTGAAGCAGGCGGCATCAAGCCTGTCATCAGCGATACGTTTGGGCTGGATGATCTTGCGGCAGCCTTTGGTCATCAGGCCGCAAACAAACATTTTGGGAAGATCGTCGTTAACATCTGAACAGACACCGGTGCCGCAAGTGCTTAGGAACTTGGTATCTCATGCTCCAGGCGGTTTGCGAGCTTTACCGAGACGACCGGTGTGGAGACCGGAGTAGAAGCCCCAGGTTAATCGGACACGCAGGCAAAGTTCGCTGCATCATCAGTAGAACCTGAACCCATATACTGGGCGTATTGAGGGTAGGGGCAAAGAGGCCGACTGAAATGCCTGGCGTCCGGGTTGGCATTGTGTGCATCCATCAGGACTTCTTTCCAGTTCAGGGCTTTCCCGCCGAGGACAATCTGTGTTTCAAGGAAGGTCATTGAGCCGGGATGTTCAGCGATGATTCGATCCGGTGCCTTGTCATTTTCTACCCAGTCGACAATGGCAGACAGGTAGTCTGCAGCCCAGGCCCCAGGGCCGCCAATACAATGCACCATGCCGGGTACCATAAAGGTTCGCATCATCTCGTCGGTTTTGTTTTTGCCGGTCAGCGCTTCGGCTTCGAAATGAAATTCTTCCAGTACCTTGGCCCTGCAGGGGTGGTCGTTCCAACCGTTGTAGATGATCAGCTTGCCGCCGCTGTCGTGAAATGCTGAAAAGTCGGGTTCAGGAATATCCACGGCGTGCATGATCTGATCCAGGGCATCGTAGTCGGCCACGGGGTCAAATTTATCCAGACTGAAACCAGGTGTTCTGTGCATGACGCTTTCAATAACTGTTGCCGTGAGATCGTTGGCTGATAGCGGCATGAAACTGGGATTACCTGTGACCCAGAGTTCGAAGTCACCACCGGTCTCTGAACCAGGGTAGTTACCTGGAACGATGACGTTACCTGTTTCATCTTTGATGCCGGTATAGAAGAAAGTGGCGGTCTTTATCTGTCCCTCAGTCAGGCAATCTGCAGCCGGTCCGTTTTCACAGGCAAGTGCACCGAGGTTGAGTTTTTCAAGCGTACACTTGCGTGGATCGCCAATGATGCCGTCAGCAACCCCGTCGATCATGTCGCAGGCCCGTTTGGTGTTTGCATCGAGCAGAGCAACTGAATCCGCAGTCAGTGGGTTTTCTCTTTGCACTCGACTGCCTTCCAATGAGAAGAGCAGTAGTCCGGTGCCGTAATCGATTGCCGGATCTCCTGCGATAATCCCGTCGAAATCATCGGGGTATCGCAGTGCTTCCATCAGAGCCGCTCGGCCGCCGTTTGAGCACCCCCAGAGATACGAGTATTCGACATCCTTGCCATAGAATGTGCCGATGATCCTTTTCGCCAACACGGTTGTCAGATGATTAGCCCTGAAGGCGAAGTTGATCTTTCGTTCGTCATCACGATAGAACGTGTGGTTGTTTTCTACAGGATTTGCAGCGTCGGTTGTTGAGGCTGCATAGCCCTGATCAAGCAGGCTGGTTGTGTCACCGATTACGCCAGCCAGACCGCCTGGCGCGTGGTGCATCATGCGACCCGACCAGCCCTCCAACGGCATGCTGACCTGGAACCTGATAGTGCCGTCAATGACACCGTTGACCTGACAGTGCGCAGGTATCCCCTCACTTGCAGGAATCACCAGTCCCGGCTCTACCAGGTGGTCGCCATCAGATAGAAGAAACAGATCATCGCATTGTTTCGCTTTGTTAGTTGCACTGGCTGAGAAGGGCAGTGCGATTAAGAGGGTAAAGAGGACGTGTCGCATGGTTTTCTCCGGGAACACTCTTTGGGTGCACTGTGAAAACTAACTCAATTGATGGCCGCTTGTGTTGTTTCGGATAGAAAAAAGTGTCAACACAATAGGTTTTGACCCAGATGCATAGCGTGATGCCGAGAGGTATCGCTTATAAATCGCGCTTGTAGTAGCCGAAACTCAATCAGATTTGAAAAAATTCGAGAGATTTTCGAGAGAACTAAAGCTGCCTCAAAACTAAAAAAACTAGCGACCCTGGGGGATAGAGATGCGTAAACCTGTGTTATATCGGCTGCTGGCATTGCCAGCACTAGCGATGTTATCGGCTTCCTGGATACCTGCCGTATCTGCTGAAGAAGTCATGGAAGAGATCCTGGTTACGGCGCAGAAGCGCGAGGAAACGTTGCAGGAGGTGCCACTTGGAATCCAAGTCACCGATGGCGATTTTCTGGACCGGAATAACATCAAGAGTTTGCGTGAAGCGGTGAACTTTATCCCGGGTGCCGCCCAGGGTGAGGCTTTTGGCACGGAGCAAACCAGGATTCAGCTACGAGGTGTGCCGCAGATTGTCGGTGATCCAACGCTTGGTTATTACCTTGGTGATACACCTTTCTATTTCCCCCTGATGATCTGGGCGCCAGTGGTAAGAACCTCGGGTCTGGAGAGAATTGAGGTTGTGAAAGGGCCACAAAGTACGCTTTACGGCAATGGCGCGATGGGTGGTGTTCTTCGAGTGATTCCCAAAAAACCTGATCTAGAAGAGGTCCAGGCGGCCATCAATGTTGGCTACACCACGATCGACGACGCAGAGGATGGGCATTTTGTAGATGCCTCGCTGAGCTTGCCGATTGTTCCCGGCAAGGCAGGTTTGCGAGTCTCCGTTGGTGAGGAAGAGACCGGAGGCTGGATTGATGTGCAACCTCATGCACTGAATTTCGCCACGTTCACCTACGACCCGAGCGGTCCGCCTGTTGAAGATTTTGGTGAGAACGATGTTTCTGATTATCGTGTGCAGTTGCTCGTGGAACCAAATGACAGACTTAGCCTTGAGCTGATGGCTGCTCACAATGAAAGCAACACGTCACCCAACGGCTTTATCCAGATTGGTTCCGGCGATCCCCCGGTCTCGACGGACGCTGACCCTGCACAGACATTTGATGATGTTGAGTATGACTTGTATTCGGCGACCATCAGTTACGACTTTGACACCTTCACGATTACCTCGGTTTTCTCAGAATTTGAGTACTCGGAACATTGGCAGAGTTCTTTCATCGCCTCCTTCGGTCTTGGAACCGGGGTATTTTACGAGGCGGAGACTTTCAGCAATGAAACGCGAGTGATATCAAACTTTGATGGGCCGTTTCAATTTGTGCTCGGCACTTACTATGTTGATTCGGAGGTGGACGTCGGCCTTGACGTTGCTGAATTTGCGCTCTTCGGTGTGCCTCGAATCCAGTCTTCTTCAATCATTGAGTCTGAGCAACGATCTGTGTTTGGCGAAGTTACCTATGACCTGAACGATAACTGGACACTGTTAGTAGGTCTGCGCTGGTTCGAGGATGAACGTTCTTCCGATGAAACGCAGATTATTGGTGGCTTCCCGATTCCTTATCCGCGGATCGAAGATACCTTTGATAGTGTGAATCCTCGTCTCAATCTGTCTTACATAACAGATGAAGGCAAGCACTACTACTTCAATGCTGCGAAAGGATTTCGGTCTGGCGTGTTCAATGGTATTTCCAGCTGTTCGAGCATACCTGCGGGTAACCCACTGCAGGCCGCTTGTCCGCGTGAAATCGACTCTGACGAAATCTGGAGCTACGAGTTTGGTACAAAGCAGACCCTTCTGGATGGCGCACTTGCCCTGGATGCGTCAGTTTACTATCAGGATTGGACCGACATGCAGGGTGCTGCACGAGCCGGTACGATAACGACATCATTTCAACTCGGTGATGTGAACGGCTTTGGTGTTGACCTTGGTATTCAATGGGCACCAGCATCGATCCCCGGTCTGAACCTGACGATAGCGGCAAATTGGAACAATCAGGAATTCGACGATCTTGATCCAATTATCGCCGCTGCTATGGCACCGGACTTCAGCGAAGGTGACGACGTCCCAGGAACCCCACCGTTCTCTGCGTCTGTTTCTGCCTTGTATGGCTGGGAGCTTGGTAACGGCATTGGTGCTGACCTGCTGGTGTCCTACAACCATAAG
This sequence comes from Pseudomonadales bacterium, assembly GCA_963921285.3. Classification (GTDB taxonomy): domain Bacteria; phylum Pseudomonadota; class Gammaproteobacteria; order Pseudomonadales; family Azotimanducaceae; genus UBA9659. Next base: position 706,604 of record CAWUFD020000008.1, on the reverse strand, counting down.
TCTGAATACAGCGCGTCGGTTGGTGGCGCTGACGATGCACCATCGCAGAGCTACCTCAATATGCGATTTGGGTTGGCCTTCGGTGAGCGGGTGTACGTTTCTGTCTTCGGAAACAACCTGACGAATGAAGACGGCGCACTGTTTATTCAAAGTGGGCCCTTCTACGCAGCACCGCTGAAGACAATCTCGACACCCAGGGAGTATGGCGTCGAGTTCTCATACGAGTTGTAATAGAGCCAGGATGGTTCAGGCCCGATGGGGCCTGAATCACTCAACCTGATATTGATGAGTTTAAAGAGAGCTTCTGATCAGTGGGTAAAGAACTCGATAAGCCTGATACCAGGCCAGCACTTGCGGGAGACCTTGAGAGTTTCTCGGACGTTGATACTTTTACGTCAGTGTTCCAATCGGAGCATGAAGCTTCACCCTATGGCGATAGCGGCGTGTTTCAAGCCGCCGACGCGCTGGTTTCAGATGGGATGGCAGCCCATCTCCCCCTCAACCCTGAGTATCTGAATGGCGACATCGAGGTTTTCAGGCCCTTTCCAGGCATAGGCGTGTTCTATGCCAGGTTCGAAACAAAAAAGGCCAAAGAACTTCAACAGATCTCCCGTAAGGGGGCTCCCGAGGCTGAACTGGCGGTGCGTTTTTTCCACGGTGGGCATATCCGGTATCGGTTCGGTTCCAAATACTTTTACAGTGATGACGCGCCCGGCCTTGTTTCCTATAAGCCGGAGCCGGGTGAATTTGACTTCCTGTTGAAGGATGGCGAACCGATGCACGTCACGACACTGTCGATCTCAGAGGATGGCGAACGCGAGGTCTGGCATCGCCTGGGGATACCGCCACCTGCGATTTTTCATGAACTGCGGACGGCTGAAGCAACCGATGACCGTGCTTTTCAGTTGCCGGATTCAGCGCTGTTCCAGCAACTGTCCGCGTCCTTTTGCCTGCTACCAAATTCAGGGTTTGCGAGGCTAACCCTGTTGCGGTTGAAGGTGGGGGAGCTGTTCTGCCTGCTCGGTGATCATCAGGTGTCGGGCAAACGACATACCGGTGCTGAAGTGCCATTTTCTGAAGTGAGGCGACTTTCCCAGGCACGAGCAATACTTGAAGCCAGTTGCGAGTCACCACCATCTATCGCGGAGTTGAGTGCCCAGGTTGGATTGAATCGACGAAAGCTGACCGAAGGCTTCAAGAGTGTTTACGGTGACACAGTCGGGGGTTACTCCCTGGAACTGAGAATGCGCAAAGGCTATCAGCTGTTAAAAGAAACAGAACAGACGGTGAACGATATAGCGATCAGTTGTGGCTACGAACACGCAAACAACTTCACCATCGCTTTTCGTCGTAGATTCGGATGCAGTCCATCAAGTGTCAGGCATCAGAAATAGGCCGGGCTCGTCACGTTGAAAGCTGATAGGAACGAACTGAAGTGTTAACTGCTACTGAGTTGTATCCGCTAACGACCGCGTTGTGGGTTGTCCTTTGGGTTGAAGTTGTCGTTTATCTGTTGGTTGGTTTTTCCGAAATTTTTGATGACTTCTACTACAAACCCCCATCCTGGGTGTGGCCGAATGGTCGCATGAATACCTTCATCTGGTCGCTGGATAAAAAGGGCCACAAGATGCATGCGTCCCTTGCACTGATCCTTGGCTTTGTTGCACTCAATGGTGTCATTGAAGGTGCAGTGTTTCGCTTTGAGATTGAATTGATCTTTCTCAGTCTGGCGCTTTTGAATTGCAGCATCTGGTGCATGATGCCGGCATGTAACCGCATGATCAGGGTGTTCCTGATTGCGCCGGAGTTCCATCTGCAATATGTCTCTTTCATCCTGTTCTGGGATCTGGTTCGGCCAGAAGTCCTGGGCTTGTGTGTACTGTTCAATTTGTGGGGCGTCTTTGTTTACTTTCGCAAGACGTTGAAGCTTGAAGACGCACCACATGACTATCAGCGCATCAGGGACGACATGATTGCGGCGGGAGACTATGAGTCAGAAATCAAAATGTACGACGTGGTGACAGGACATCGCGGAACGACGGCTGATCAGTAAATAAAGTGCAAATTTCATAGCTTCGTTGCGCTGAGCATAGCGCTTCATCCTTGGTAATCACCTATAACGTTGTCTGGTTCGTTTGATTAAGAAGTAATGTCCGACAACAAACAGGTATTCGCCAGTCCACTTTGGCTTGATTTTGTTGCACGCCAACTGCAGGAACTTGCAGCAGAGTACCCTGATTTCAGGTACAGCAACTGCTCTGTTTACACCGACGTGCCTCGCTCCATCCGGGGCGAATCCAGTTCGCGTGTGGCCTACAGTTTTTCCATCATGGGTGGTGAAGCAGAAATGTCCCTGCAGGAAGTGGACGCCAATGAGGTTGACGTCAAGGTTATCGCCAACTGGTCAAAGATACTGCCGCTTGCAACCATGCATTACGACCTGAGTTCTCCGGAGTGCATATTGCACGTGCAATCGATGAATGAACGACTCGTGCATCAGGGCTACCTTGTTAATCAGACCAGTCGTGATGTCAGTGATGAAGAAGTGGTGATAGCTGCGGAACTTCACAATCGTATCGCAGCGGGTACATCCGGAGAGTAACGGGTGTTTAGGAGATAGGTATGGGGCTGCAAGAACAGCTTGATCAAAGTTATGTCTCTTCCTTTGACGGCATGGATATCCCATGGCTGCTAGCTGAGTGGGCGGATAGACAACCAGATAAGGCGGCCCTGATCTGGTGTCCCTTCAACGGCGAGTCCACCACGTGGTCTTATGCCGAGTTGTTTGACTCAGCCCGTTGTTTTGCCGCCGGTATGCGGCAGCGTGGCGTTAACTCGGGTGACTTTGTTCTTATCCATATGGATAACTCGCCGGAATTTATAATCAGCTGGTATGCCTGTGCCATGCTGGGCGCAGTGGCGGTTTCAACCAACACGAGATCAGTTGCCAGGGATATGGCGTACTTTGAGGATGTGACGGCAGCCGCCTGTTGCCTGACACAACCTCAGTACGCGGGTTTGATACGTGAGTCCTGTACTCAGCTGAAGTTTATTGCCGTCACTGAGACAGATGCTGGGGAGATAAAGGGTGACTCCACGGAGGTAATCAAGTCGATTGACGGCATTGCGTTCGACGAAGTGTATGCAGACGAGCCGATTGACCTGCCTTCAGCTGAGCCACTGCGAAACCTGAGTGTGCAGTTCACTTCGGGGACAACATCCAGGCCCAAGGCGGTGTTGTGGACGCATGCGAATGCCCTTTACACCGGTCGAGCAACAGCCCAGCGCATGCGTCTGTTCGAGGATGATGTAACGCTGATTTATCTGCCGCTCTTCCATACCAATGCCCAGGCCTACTCAATGCTCTCAACTCACTGGTCCGGGGGAACTGTCGTTGTCCAACCAAAGTTCTCTGCGTCGCGCTACTGGGATGTCGTCATGCGACACAAGGTCACCTGGGGCTCAATGATTCCGTTTGCAGTGAAAGCGATTCTTGATCAGCCGATTCCGGAACATCGTATGCGTGCCTGGTTGTTTGGTGCGAGAGTACCTGCGATTGAAGAGATGTTTGGTGTAATCACGCTCGGGCACTACGGCATGACTGAACTGCTGGGGCTGGGGACTGCTGCTGACTATAACCACCTGGGACCTGAGTTGACGATCGGCAGGGTCTCACCTGACTACCAGGTTCAGATTCGACGCGACGACGGAACGCTCTGTGAGCCCGGGGAGAAGGGCAAGCTCTTCGTTCGGGGAACACGTGGGGTGACGGTGTTTAAAGAGTATTACGGTAACCCAGAAGCAAACGCATCATCCTTTGATGAAAATGGCTGGTTCGATACGGGAGATATCCTTCGTATTGATGATCAGGGCTGGCTCTATTTCAGCGATCGTGACAAGGATATGTTGAAGATAGGCGCCGAAAATGTAGCGGCCTCAGAAATTGAGTCCGTGGTGATGGAGACCGGCCTGGTGTCTGAATGTGCGGTAGTGGGCCAAAAACACTATATGCTCGATGAAGTCCCCGTCGTTTTTGTCATACCGGGTCCGTCCGGTCAACAGATTAATGAAGCGGCGCTGGCACAGCAGATTATCGCTCACTGTGAGGTTAACCTGCCGGACTTTAAGGTCGTGCGCAGTGTGCACGTGGTCGATTCACTGCCGCGGTCAATGCTGGAGAAGATCGCCAAGAATCAGCTGCGTGAGCGGCTCGAGCCCATAACAGAAGGGCGTTAAACGATGTTGCTGCTAGCAAAGGTACGTCGAATTACCCGCAGGACAATATTGAGGACATTGAAATGACCAGATCTGTTTACGTTGCTGGTGTTGGCATGGGCAGGTTCGCGAAGCCGAGTGAGAATCAAGCCTATGAAGTTATGGGCGTGAGGCAGTGAAACTTGCACTCAGTGATGCCGGGCTTGCGCTTACCGATATCCAACAGGGCTATGCCAGCTATGTCTATGGTGACAGCGCCTGCGGTCAGAAGGTGATTAATGAGCTTGGGATGCCGGGCTTTCCCATCTTCAACGTCAACAATAATTGCTCATCGGGTTCCTCTGCGATTTTTCTGGCACGGCAAGCGGTCGAATCTGGCCTCGTGGACTGTGCACTGGCTTTCGGCTTCGAGCAGATGCAACCAGGTGCGCTGGGCAGTCACTGGGATGATAGAACAAGCCCGGCCAAGGAAACTTACGAGGCACTTTTGTCCGTGCGCCCCACGCCACCAGAACAGCTCCAGGCACCACCTGCGGCGATCATGTTTGGATTGGCTGGTGCGGAATATATGGAGACCTACGATGCGAAGCCGGATCTCTTTGCCAGGGTTGCGGTCAAGACCCGGACCCATGCAGGCAGAAACCCACATGCGGTGTTTAGAGACCCGATTACGCTCAAGGACGTGGAAAACTCCCCAATGGTCTTCGGTGGCTTTCTGACCCGCCTGATGTGTTGCCCGCCGACCTGCGGAGCGGCTGCCGCCGTTTTTGTCAGTGAGGCCTTTGCCAAGCGGCATGGTTGTCGCACTGACGTTGTGATCGCGGGTCAGGGTATGGCGACTGATATGGAGAATATTTACGAGCAGACGCGCAATGCCGTTGGTCGAGACAATACGATTCGGGCAAGCCAGATTGCTTACGAGCAGGCAGGTCTAGGTCCGGAGGACGTTGACCTGGTCGAATTGCACGACTGCTTTACGCCTAATGAAGTCATCACCTATGAAGGCTTAGGGCTCTGCGGTGAAGGCGAGGCCACCAGGTTTGTGGCAGATGGTGATAACACCTATGGTGGGGAGTTTGTGGTTAACCCTTCAGGTGGTTTGATGTCAAAAGGGCATCCCATCGGTGCAACTGGTCTCGCGCAGTGTTTTTAGCTGGTTACCCAGTTGCGTGACCAGGCGGGAGATCGGCAGGTCGAAGGTGCCCGGATCGCGTTGCAACACAACATCGGTGTACCGGGAGCCGCCGTTGTTACCATCTACAAGCAGGTCTAGAGGTTATGCCCGTTCACGCTGAAATTGTTGGTGCCGTTAGTGAAGCGCTGACCCATAAGATTGATTCGAGATGGTTGATGGCCTATGCGGCGGGGTTAGGTGACCTCAACCCCCGTTACATGGACACCGAGGCGCACAGTGTTGTCGCACATCCCGTGTTTCCTGTTTGCCTTGAGTGGGCAGTGCAACTGACTCTCGGTAATCTCAAAGGCGTGCCGTTGCCGACCGCAGAAGAAGCTGCGCGAGGTGTTCATGGTTCGCACGATCTGCACCTGTTTCGACAGATCAAAGCCGGAACAACGTTGTCGACACAATCAACCTACATTGATCTGAAAGATACCAGGGCAGGTGCGGTCACAACCATGCGGCTGGATACGAGGGACCAGGAGACCAATGAACTGATGGCTACAACCTATCAGTCAGGTGTCTATCGAGGCGTTGCTACTGCAGGTGGCAACAAGAATATTGAACCGTTGCCCGCATTACCTAATTGGCACTTGCCGGAAACACCCGATTCAACCGCTATCTACATAGCGGAGGGCGCAGCACACGTTTACACCGAGTGCGCCCGTATCTGGAATCCCATTCATTCTGACAAAGCCTATGCGCGCGCCGCCGGTCTGCCGGACATCATCCTGCATGGCACCGCGTCGTTGGCTTTATCGATTACAGAAGTCGTCAATCGATATGCGGATGGCGATCCAGCAAGGGTTAAGAGATTGGGTGGCCGATTTGCATCGATGGTGTTTATGCCGTCAACCGTGACACTGGAGTCGCATCGAGAGGCTGGCATTGTCAGCTTTCAGCTGAAAACTGAAACCGGTGATATCGCGATTCGCAACGGCTTTGTTTGCCTGGAATCGTAACGCTGGTGGTGTTGCTTATATTGCAAGATCGGCCAGGAGATTCAGAGTAATGTCAGTGTGGTCGCAAGGTGTTTTTGACAACAGTATGGCCTGGTCCTGCTACGGTATTGGCGAAAAGGTAGCGCTTCACATACCCGGCGGACCAGGTAACACCCCGCCGCCTGCGGGTTGGGGTGGTAAATACATGCTAAAACCACTATTGCCTCTCATCGATGAGGGGTATCGGCTGGTTACCGTGACGCGGCGTCGAAACATGCCCCAGGGATACACAGTCGAAGATATCGCTGCCGACTACGCGCGAATGGTTGCTGAAGAGTTTGGTGGCCAGGTTGATCTCATCGTCGGCGGATCCTACGGTGGCATGATCGGCCAATACCTGGCGGCTGATTACCCGGATTGCTTCAGGCATATCGTTTTGATTGTCACCGCATGCCAGGTTGTTGATCCGGATGGTGTTGACCAGCGGTTCGCACGACTTGTTGCAGACGGCCATCTCTATACCGCAGGCGCAACAATAGCGGCGGGAGTTTATGCTAACTCCAGCTTTCTGCCACTGGCGAAAGTGGCGACAGGGTTGATGACGATGATGCTGTCACTTAACACACATGAGTACTTGGCAAACGATATCGTCGTTGAAGCAGATACTGAACCCTCGTTTGATTCGCGTGAGGCGCTACCGCGTATCGAGACGCCTGTGCTGATGTTGAGTGGCACCGACGACTCGTATTTTCCCGAGGCGCTGACCAGAGAGACAGCGGCGCTGATACCCGACTGTACGTTGAAGTTTTATGAAGGCAAAGGACACATCGGTGCAGCAATGGATGAACGCGTGGCAGAGGATATTCTTGCGTTCATTGCGCAAAATGATCAAAAACAGATTTAGTAGAGGGGGCGATATGACAAGAGCTAAGCAATTTTTCCTGGTTCTACCGCTGTTGTTCTCATGGCTGGAGGTCATGGCATCTGAGGTGAGTTGTCAGAATCTGTATCAACTCTCAGATTCAGATCACGCGATTCAACCAGGTGTTGTTGTTCCGGCCAGTGGAGACACGCCTCGGCATTGTGAGGTGATTGGCGTAATTGATGGCACGATACGCTTTGAAGTCTCTATGCTCATGGAAGGATGGCAGGGGCGAATGTTCTTTCTCGCCCATGGCGGCAACTCGGGCACGATCGGTGATACGAAAGCGTTGCTCGGCAAAGGTTTCGCTGGTGCTACAACAAATTCGGGGCACGACTACGGCTCGACCTCGTCGGAGTTTGTCAAAGATCACAAGGCACTAATCGATTTTGGTTTCCCTGCGGTCCACCTTTCAACCGTGACTGCTAAAAGGATCATTGCTGCGTTTTACGGGAAGGAAGTGGATTATTCCTACCTGCGAGGATGTTCAGGTGGTGGACGTAGCGCACTTGTCGAAGCGCTGCGTTACCCGGATGACTACGACGGCATTGTGGCCGGTGCCCCGGCTATGGGCTGGGTTCAGTCAATCGTGCCCTGGGGCATCGCGGTTTCCCGGATGCAGAACAAGAATCCGCTGACGGCTGAGTCACTTGTGCTGATGGCACAGAACTCGCGTGCCAAGTGTGATCTGCTGGATGAGCTTGAAGACGGCCTGATCAGCAACCCCCAGGCCTGCACCGTCGATGTACTTTCGCTCGATGACTTGCAATGCAGGGAGGGGCAAGCAACAGGCTGTATGACCGCAGGTCAGATTGAGACCGCCAGTTTTATCTACGAAGGACTGAAAAACGAAGCTGGTGAAGTGATCTACAACGGTATCTTCCCGGGTGATGAAGATCAGGGCGACTGGATGATGTGGGTAACCGGTATTCCAGGCCAGGAAGCGCCTATACCTGGTCTGCCGAAGACCGCTTACGAAAGTCTTGGTGTCATGGCGCAGAATATTGCTCATGACGATCCGACTTTCAAACTGGAAGAGTTTGACCCCCTCAGAGACCAGGCAAAACTGGCACGGATGGTAGCGCCGGTTGAGTTACCGCCTGCTGACTTTACGGCATTCCACGAAAAAGGTGCCAAGCTGATCATTTTTCAGGGCTGGCAGGATGTGCCGCTCAGAGCGAATGACACAATTCAGTTTCTTGAAGAAGCCGCAGAGTTAAGTGGTGGCCAGAAAGCGCTGGATGAATTCAGCCGTACCTACATGGTGCCCAACATGTTGCACTGTGCAGCGGGTACTGGTGCTTGGCTCGCCGACTACAATTCAGCGATCGTTAACTGGGTCGAAAATGGCGAAGCACCCGACGCCATTGTCGGCAAGAATCCAGGTATCTCACACTGGTTTGAGGCCTTTGGCCTCCTGGAAGAGGAGAGCGTTGAGTGGATGGATGCGGTTGAAGCTGCAACGGCAGCACGAGATCCGGCAACCAAATCGACTCGCCTGTTGTGTCCATATCCGCAAGTGGCGTTGTACCAGGGTTCAGGGGAGATTAAGGATGCTGCCAACTACACTTGTGGTTCTAGACCGAACAGCTGGAAGTAGAATGACAAGGGTTACACGCAGCGCAACGACGCCTTAAGCAGTGGAAACTGGCATCTTCGACAATGGCATGGCATGGCTTTCCATGGGGGAGGGCGATCGAGTTGCGCTTGCGATTCCGGGAGGGCCTGGTAACAGCACCCCAAACCTTAGTTCTGTAAAACCGCTTTCCGGTCTGGTTGATGCTGGGTATCGCGTGGTTTGCGTTGCAAGAAGACGCAATATGCCACAGGGACACTCTGTTGAAGACATGGCAAGAGACTATGCCGAACTCATCGCAACTGAATTCAACGGCAAAGTCGATCTCATCATTGGGAGCTCGTATGGCGGTATCGTCTCGCAATACATTGCCGCCGAGCATGATCACTGCTTCGATCACATCGTGGTGCACGTCGCTGCGTGCCAGGTACACCCTGAATCGGTGATGTTTGACTACAGGTTTGCCAAAGCGATAAATGAAGGGAAGTTGTTCCAGGCCGGTATGATCATGGCGGCAGGTCTATACGCCGGTGCCAGGCTGAGGTGGATCATGCAGATCGTTCTGGGCGCTTACGTCTGGTTCGTGGCCCGTAGCGAGCATGACACGTTTGCGAGCGATACCCTGGTCGAGGGAGAGGCAGAACGAAACTTTGATTCTAGAGCGGTGTTACCTGACATCAAGGTTCCCGTCCTGCTGATCGCAGGGGGCGCAGACATTTATTTTCCAATGGATTTGACGCTCGAAACTGCCTCGCTGATCCCGGATTGTCATCTTCGACTCTATGAAGGGCAGGGCCATGTAGAGGCGGCACTCGACAAGCGCGTGTGCCCAGACATACTGGACTTTATCAACGCGCAGAATGCAACCTGAAACAAACCGGGCACCGAATACTGCGGGTATCCCGACTAGTGGTGAAATCTAACACCGACATGGGAATGTTCAATCAAGTGCTACCGCCAACTGACTTCCGGGGTCAAAGTATGGGTTCTCACTTCGCACATTGGCACACGGTTTAGCCCCCACTAAGTCACGCTTGATTCGATTCCTGTAAGCTGTTGCCATGCAACGTTTCGAAACTCGATTCACCTTGACGCGAGAGTATCTTGCGGAGTGTTTTGACCAGTCGTTACCACATGGTCCGGGCGCTAAACCCAATTACTTCTTCCCGCTGATCATGCTTGCGCTTGGGCTGGGTGTACTGAACTTAACTAACCAACCTCAGATCGCTGGTTGGGGCCTGATTACACTGGGCGTGCTGGAGCTGATTCATATCAGGTATCGCCGTGCCTGGTGGCTCGCGCGACAGATGTGGGGAAGGAGTGCAAACAGCGAAGTGACGCTGACAATCGATGACAAAGGCATCAGCACAAACAGCCCTTTTTCTCAGACCGCGTTGTTGTGGGTAGATCTGGATCGAGTGGTTGAGACCGACCTGGGATACATCCTTGTAGATCGAGCGGGAGCCCAACAATACCTGTCGAAGTCAATCTTGCCAGAGGAAACCTTTAGCGCGTTGACAGACCAATATCAGGTCTGAAGCGTTGGTCGAGTAATGAGGTGTTCGATTCTGCTGCGTTAACTGATTTTACGCTCATCAGTGGGTATCCTCAGGAACGATGGAATAGCGATAGCTTGTTGAACAGATCCGGGTGACAAAATGCTTGATGAAATCACTGTACGCAAAATGTCGTTCGAGTTTCCGGATGAGATAGATGCTGTGTTCTTTGACGGTGACCACCAGCGATCGTTTGGCTTTATTGCAGGATCTCTTTTGTTGCCTCACCTTGAGCCCTACCTGATCAGATCAATGAAGGCGGCGGAACCCTATGTGACGGACCCGGTAGTCGCGGAAGGACTGGACAGGTTTGTCCGCCAGGAAGCGCAGCACTATCAGATGCATAAGAAATTCAATGAGTCGGTTCGACTGGCAGGCTTTCCGGAGCTTGATAAGTTTGAGAAAGCGCTTTCGGATGATTACCACAGGTTTTCCAACACCAAATCCCTGCGGTTTAACCTGGCGTACGCGGAAGGTTTTGAAGCTCTGACGATGAATGCGATCAAGCACATGATGGAACCGGATGGCTTCGGTGAAAACCTGCCACCCTTTATGCAGATGGTGGAGTGGCATTTTGTCGAAGAACTTGAACATCGCACGGTAACTTTTGATGTCTATGATCATGTTGTTGGCAGCTACCCGTATCGCCTCTTCGTCGGCACCTGGGCGCAATGGCATTTCACGAGTTGGATCCGGCGTGTGACGAAGTACATGCTGGAAGTGAGACCACCGCAGAAGCAGCAGACGCAGGTGGCCAGTGAAATGAGCGGTCAGCTTGCGGATGTCCAACCCGCCAGCGTTGGCAGCCTGATGCCCGGGTTACTTAGAATATACCTGCCGAACTATACGCCGCACGATGTAGAGATCTCACCGGGCATGCAGAGATTGGCAGACAAGTACTCTGGCATGGCCCTGGAAACTTTTTGACGCAGGCTCCGTAGCTCGCGGATAGAAACGCTGATTGAGTCGAAATTGCAGTAACGGTCAACCCTGACCGGGGCAGGTAAGTTTCTCAGCCGGCGTCCCTGCTGAAATCCAGTGTGCTCTCATGGACGTAAAGGCTTTCAATGACGTATACCTGAGCTCTTGGCTCCAAATCTGCAAGTCTTTGGGTTATGGTTGCGCTCGCGAAAACGCAGCTGACTTGCTATTAACCTGAGATCGTTTCATCCAACTAGAAAACACAAGATTTGGTCTTTGGGCAACTCAGTAAACCTCAGCTCCATACAATTCCGATTTAGTGCATAGAGGCGGAGATTCTTCAATGAAAACCACGCTAGCCAGAACGCTGACAGTAACCTTCCTGGCGGGGACGCTCGCGGCGTGTGCAGCCCAGTCACCCACAACCGATGCAGGTCTGTCTTCATCACACGCCGGTAAACAAATCCCTCGCGTTGCATTTCCAGAAGAACAAAGCGCTGATCTTAGTGCGCTGAAGTGGCGGTTTATCGGCCCCATGACTGGCTTGCGGGGTTCCGACGTCATTGGACACCCCACCAATAGAAACCTCTTCTACCACGCCAGCAATGGTTTATGGAAAACCACGGATGCAGGTGATACCTGGGAGCCTGTGGGCGACGGCCAGTTTACTGCTGGGTCCCTCGGCGCCATCGATATCAGTCAGAGCAACCCTGACATCATGTATGTCGGTAGCGGCGAGCCGCAGATGCGGAACAACGTGTCCTGGGGTGACGGCGTTTACAAAACGACCGACGGCGGTGAGACCTGGACGCACATTGGTTTGTCAAATACCCGGCATATATCTCAAGTGCTCATTCACCCAACTGACCCCGATACGGTGTACGTAAGTGGCTTCGGCTCTGCCTTTGGTCCTAGTAAACACGGTGGTGTTTTTAAAACAACCGACGGTGGTGAGTCTTGGGATCATGTGCTTTACCGCAGCGAAGAGACCGGTGTTATCGATCTGGTGTTAAACCCGTCCAACCCGAGTGAGCTGTTCGCGTCGGTCTGGGAGTTTGAGCGTAAGGCCTGGGGGCCCAAGACCGGTGGACCTGGTAGCGGGTTATGGCATTCAACGGATGCTGGTGAAAGCTGGTCGGATATCTCGAAGAACCCAGGTATGCCTGAAGGAGACTTTGGTCGCATTGGCATCAGCATGTCTGCTGCCAATGCCAGTCGTGTTTACGCACTGATTGATAACGAAACCAAGGGTGGCGTCTACCTAACGGAAGACAATGGAGCAACCTGGACGTTTACTTCTGACTATTTTCAGATCATTGGGCGCCCGTTCTATTACAGTCACATCGTTGCCAACCCAGGTAACGCCGACGAAGTCTGGTCGCCTAATAACCGCCTTTTCTCGTCGCGAGACGCCGGTAAAACCTGGCGAGTTGAACCGGGCATCAAGGACGACTTCCACGATATATGGATTGATCCAAAAGACGCCAACCGAATGATTCACACCAACGATGGCGGGGTGGCTGTGACGCTGAACGGCGGCATGACCTGGTCAACGCAGTACACGCAAAAAAATGCGCAGTTCTACCGGGTGAATACAGACGATGAATTCCCATACAACGTTTATGCAAACTCGCAGGACAGTCTTTCTTTTAAAGTGCCAAGTTCGTCGCGTTGGGGTGGCATTTCGCAGGACGAGAATGTACTGGTAGGTGGCGGAGAGACTTCTTCCGTTATCCCGGACCCTGACGACAATAACATTGTGTTTATGTTATCCACCGGCACGCCCATCGGCGGAGGAACGCCTTTCACCAAGGCAAACATCAAGACCGGTCAAAACGAATTTCGAAGTATCTTGCCTGACCCGATTTTTGGTCGTGGCGCAAAAGATATGCCTACTCGTCACCAGTGGGATACGTCATGGTTTATCTCTGAACACGACAACGATGCAATCTATGTTGGTGCAAACGTTGTTTTTAAATCCATGGACGAGGGGCAAACCTGGACGCAAATCAGTGACGATCTAACCAACGACTACGAAGACAAGCAGGTCATAACTGGCACACCATGGCTGCCCGAATATTTTGGTCAGGAAGTTTATTCTACGATTGCTCGCATTGCCGAGTCGCCGCTGAAACAGGGCATGCTGTGGACGGGATCTGATGATGGCCTGATTCATCTGACGATGAATGATGGCAAAGAGTGGAAGGACGTCACCATACCCGGATTACCCCGGTACTCTCACGTTCGTGAGATAGAACCCTCGCACTACAACGAAGGCACGGCCTACGTCGCCATCTCTAACTACAATACGACCAATGACTACAGTCCTTATTTGTTCAAGACGACTGACTATGGAGAAACCTGGACCAACCTGAGTGCGAACTTCCCGCAGGAAGAGACAATAAGGACGGTCAGAGAAGATACGCAGGTTGAAGGTATGTTGTACGCCGGAACGGAAACCGGTGTGTATGTTTCGTTCGATGCTGGCCAGAGCTGGCGATCGCTCAGTGAGAACTTACCTGCCACACCGGTGGTCGATCTGGAGGTAAAAAACAATGACCTCGTCATCGCGACCAATGGTCGCGGTCTTTGGGTCATGGATGATGTCACGCCGCTGCGCGCCGAAAACAGTCGGGGTGAAAAAGCAGCAGTGCTGTTCGACGTATCAGACCATACTCGCTTCGGTTACAGCTGGTGGATGGACTATGCACCAGGCGGAGATCCGCTCGGGATGAAGAAGTATTTCGTACAAAACCAGCGAGGTAATCTTCAGTACTACGAACTGGGTGATTTTAATGGTGAAAAGCACCGCAAGTTCATTACTGCAGGTGATGCAAAATCGCTGGGTGTGACGATTTATTTTGAGCTTACGCAGGAGCCTGAAAACATCAGCCTTTCGATTCTGGATGCTGCGGGGAAAGTAGTTCGTGTTTACGACAAAACCGCCATGACCCTGAGCACCAGGGGAACCGACAATTCTTCGTTTAACAATGGCCTGAACAAGTTTGTATGGGACATGCGTTGGACCAAGCCGGCACTTGCTAATGTCGCTCCTTTCGCGAAACCGGGGAGATACACGGTCGTGCTTGAAGTGGATGGTGACAGGCAGCGCAGTGATTTCCTGTTACAGATCAATCCCAATGAGCCGTATACACAAGCTCAGATTGACGAGAAGTATGATTACTGGATGAATCTCTACCAACAAACGCTTGATGCATCCGCCAGGCTTTCAAAAGCAATGGCAGCGGAGGCAGAGGTCGCCAAACAGGCAGCGCAGAATCCGGCGCTTCAAGGGCAGGCAGAAGCCGTAAACGCAGCGCTGGAGGAGTACAAGTCAGTATTCATTCCTAAGGGCAGAACACTTGCTGAAATCATCAACCAGCCAGCCAAACTTTTTTCCAAGTTAACGTGGTTGCACAACATGATGGAATCAACGGAAGGCCCGCCCAACAACACCAGTATGGAGCAGTTGGAAGATATTGAATCCCTGATTCGGGCGGCCGAAGATGAACAAGGAAAAATGTTTAACGACGCGCTTGAGGCGTTTACCGCAGCAGCAAATTGAAGAGGTGTTACCACTCATGACTCCGTTTAAGAGCGCGATCAGCACTTGCTGCGCTATATGCCTGTTGTCCGTGGCTGTCGCTGCAACCGCAGCGGGACCAGCGAACAATGCCAAGTTTGAATACGTACCAACCGCAAAAGAGCGGCTGATCAGGGAAGAGGGGCTTGGCATATTGGTGCAAGCGATCCACGCAGCAGGCATGGTTGATCTATTGAGAAATGATGGCCCGTATACGCTGCTGGCACCCAATAACGATGCCTTCGGCAAACTTGATAGCGATACCCTTGAGGATCTACTCAAGCTGGAGAATCAAGAGCGTCTGGCGTCTCTGCTTTCGCGCCATATCCTAGAGGGGGAGTTTTCAAGCAAGGAAATCAGCGAGCTGAATTCACTGCAGATGATAAACGGTGAAGCCCTTGCGGTGTCGGTCGACGGGAAAAGGATTACGATTGAAAACGCCGATGTACTCAAGCCAGACATTACAGCGTCAAATGGCGTGGTTCATGTAATCGATGCCCTGCTGATTGAACAGTAGTTGTAAACCTGTGCCATCCAGGCCGTTAGCTTCATGCCAAAAAAGAGATTCAACAGGCTTAGCCGGGTACTTCATTATTGGACCTCGTCCATCGTGGCCCTGTCGCTTTCAATCGTGCTCGTCTCGGGCATGCTTCTGCTGCTGAAAAAGGATGTCGAGTGGATTCAACCCTCAACGGTCCGCGGCGAGCAGACAGGCATTTCACTAACCTTCGAGGAAGTTTTGGCTATCGCCCAATCCGTGCCCGAAGCGGGCATCGAAAGCTGGTCTGATATCGACCGGGTGGATGCCCGGCCCAACAAGGGTATGCTTAAGGTCCGCGCCGAGAATCGATGGGAAATTCAGATAGACGGGAATGGCGGCGCGATTCTGCAAGTTGCCTACAGGCGGTCTGATCTCATCGAGAGTATCCACGACGGCTCGTTTTTTGGAGAGCCGGTCAAGCTCTGGTTGTTTCTACCCATTGCCCTGCTGGTATCAGGGCTTTTGGTGACAGGTATGATCATGTTCTTTCTTCCTTACCTGGTGAAAGCAAGAAAGAAGCGGCAGTAATCCTGGGATCAGAGTCTGATCCCAGCGCTGCTATTCTGTGATTGCCTTGCTGGCGATTCGATCACCATGGGCACTACCGGTGTAAATCTGATCACCCACCCTGAGCGCGACCGTGCCGTATCCCATGGGAGGCCCATCCTGCTGCATCACGGTTTCTGACGCCATGGTGACGGGATCTGCTCTCACAACGTCATAGGGTAATATGCATGGCCCCTGCGTCACGGCGGCGCAGGTCTGGCCGAGCGGGTCATGTTTGTGTGAGGCGACCCAGAGGTTACCTTCTGCATCGACGGTGATGTTGTCTGGTTGCTGTACTTCAAAAGAACCATCGATTTCACCACTGGCACGATCAATACGAATCGTCTTGTTGCCAAGATAGATGTTGACGAAAATCTTGCTGTTGTCCGCATTCACTGCAATACCGTTCGGCATCATTTCATCGGACTCGTCAACCTTGGTGAAACCGCTGTCCTGCTGCCATTCCCACACCCAGCCGAGGTTCTCACCGTTTGCAAACTTCTCTGCGATTTTCTCAAACGGTGTGCTCTTGTCCCACATGTGCGTCACGAAAAACCCGCCGTCCTGCAGACCAGCTACGTCGTTGATAAACGGATCACCAGGTGGCAGGGCGCATCCGCGCCAGTCCAGTGCCCATTGACCGTCCCGCTGCAATAGTTCAAAAAACTCCACAGCCTCACGTTTGCCATGGTTAACGACCAGCAGCTGATGTCGACCATCCGTCCTGGTGATGAGGTCAATTCCATGGGGGCTGAAGGCAGCGGCTTCCGGCGTGTCGCAGTTTTCGGCTCCCCACGCGGCGTCGCGACCCGTCCAATCAATGTTGATCTCGCCCCGTTTGCCGGAAGCGATATCCAACATGGAAAGCCCACCGGGTGAATCCAACATAAACTCGCCCATCTCACTGACAATCAGCGCCTCTCCGCTAGGAACAACCACGAGATCTTCGGGGTTCTGATAACCGCAATAGACCGACACGTTGTTCATCGGCTGGCATTCCCGCAGGCTTACTTCCACTTTCGGTTGAGGCAGGTCTGATTCGGCCGCTACGGCGGCACGCTCGGCCGATATCATGCTCTCCGCCTCTTCAGCATGTGGCTGAACTGCGCCCTCGGCGCCAGCCTGACTTTGTGAGGGGGCATCGGCACAACCGACTGTCGCTGCAAGCGCTAGTATGAGAAGGGGATTCCTGAACATCAAAAATGGTCCGTGAGACGGTGGAAAGCCCCGATGGTAACCCATTCGAGCAGATAATTGACCGGTATCAGGCCCGCGCAGCTGCATGCACAATCGATGCAGATCGGGCAAAAAATGTATAAGATCCTGCGCTCTCACTCAAAATTGAGCCGATTCCCGTGATCCTTGACCTGCACAACCACTCCATCAAATCAGACGACGGCCGAGCCAAGGTGGAAAACTACTGTCAGTGGATTCGCTCCAAGGATCTGCAAATCGATGGCATCGTACTGACAGAACACCGACAGTTTGAACCAACAGACTACTCAGCCCTTGAAAAGAAGTACGGCCTCGTGATCCTTGAAGGAAGTGAAGTCGAAACCGAGTACGGTCATGTGCTCGTGTATGGCGTCACGGAAGGCCTGATGAAAGAGTTTGATTTTGCCCGCACTGACAACCCGATTGCGGAAGTCCTGGCAGCAGTGGACAAGCATGGTGCTGTTGCTGCGCCTGCCCATCCGGGACGTCCTCGCGTAGGCATGTTTGCTCACACTGAAGAGCTGGGTGTACCCGAGGGGATTCGCATCGTTGAGGTTTACAACGGCGGCAGCCGGGCAGACGAAGACCAGATTGCCCTCGATAACGCAGAGAAACACGGCTACCGTGGTATCGCCGGGAGCGACGCGCACATTGTCAGTCACATAGGGCGTTGCGGTACTCGCTTCCCACACCGCATTGAGTCCATGGGAGAACTTGTCGAGGCTTTGTCAGCAGGCGAGTTTGAAGCGGTGACGTTCAAAAACCAGGCATAGACGCGGCCTGATTCAGCAACTGCCTTTACTTGCAGGCGATCAGCCTGCGGCTGCGACTCCCTCAGTCAACTGCTCTGCGTCACCGATTCGTGCAGCATCGCGCGCGAACGCAACAAACTCATCTACGCTCATCGTCCCGAGATCATCCCCGTTTCGGGCCCGCACAGCGACTTCGCCATTCGTCATTTCCCGATCACCAACAACCAGCAGATAAGGCACGCCCTGCAGCGTATGCTCGCGAATTTTGAACCCGACTTTCTCGTTCCTGAGATCAGAAATCGCCCTGACACCGCCACGCCTGAGGCTTTTCTCAACATCACTGACATAGTCAGACTGTTTGTCGGTGATGTTAAGGACAGCCGCCTGTACTGGCGCCAGCCAGAACGGGAACTTGCCTTCGTAGTGTTCAATGAGAATACCGGTAAATCGTTCAAGCGAACCGAACAGCGCGCGATGCAGCATCACGGGCCTTTTACTCCGGTCGCCGCTCTCGTCAACATAGGTAATATCAAACCGCTTGGGTAGATTCATGTCGACCTGTAAGGTGCCGCACTGCCAGTCTCGACCAATGGCGTCACGCAGCACAAACTCCAGTTTTGGACCATAGAATGCTCCCTCACCGGGGTACAACACATAGTCGAGTCCCATTACGTCGAGGGCATTGCTGAGTGCACCTTCAAGCTTGTCCCAGATTTCATCACTGCCGATCCGTTTGTTCGGTCGGGTCGAGAGCTTGATCACCACGTCTTCAAAACCGAAGTCTTTATAAATATCCAGAACAAGCGCCACGACATCGATACACTCCTGTTCCATCTGCTCTTCGGTGCAATAGATGTGCGCATCGTCCTGGGTGAAATGGCGGACTCGCATCAATCCGTGCAATGCGCCTGATGGCTCATAGCGATGTACCTTGCCAAACTCTGCCATACGCAGTGGTAAATCACGGTAGCTCTTTAGCCCCTGTGCAAACATCGAGACGGATCCCGGGCAGTTCATTGGTTTTAGCGCGAAGATGCGTTCGTCTTCCGTTTGCGTTGAGAACATGTGTTCCCTGTAGTTGAACCAGTGACCCGAGGTTTCCCACAAGCTTCTATCCATTACATCCGGCGTATTGACCTCGACATAACCCGCTTCTTCCTGGCGCTTGCGCATATACTCCAGTAGCTGGAGAAAGAGTGTCCAACCCTTCGGGTGCCAGAACACAGACCCCGGCGCTTCGTCGCTGAAATGGAACAGGTCAAGTTGACGCCCAAGCTTACGATGATCTCGTTTCTCGGCTTCTTCCAATCGATAGAGGTAGGCTTTAAGTTCCTTCTTGTCACGCCACGCCGTACCATAAATTCTCTGTAACATTTCGTTGTCGGAGTCTCCACGCCAGTACGCACCGGCAAGACTCATCAGTTTGAAGGCTTTGGGCAGTTTGCCAGTGCTGGGCAGATGGGGGCCGCGGCAGACATCAAACCATTCACCCTGCCGGTAGACGGAGACTTCTTCACCTTCGGGAATAATGTCTTCAATAATCTCGACTTTGTAATCTTCACCGAGTTCAGTGAACGTCTCGATCGCCTTGCTGCGTTCCCAGACTTCGCGCTCAATCGGCAGATCACGCCCGACAATCTCACGCATGCGGTCTTCAATTTTCTCAAGGTCATCGGGAGAGAAAGGCTCTGGTCGCGCGAAGTCATAGTAAAAGCCATCTTCTATGGCCGGCCCAATCGTGACTTGTGTACCTGGAAACAGCTCCTGAACTGCCTGCGCCATGACATGCGCGGCATCATGACGAATGAGTTCGAGGGCTTCATCACTTTTTGCTGTAATGATGGCGAGTTCAGCGTCATGTTCAATCAGGTGGGTCGTATCAACCAGGTTGCCATCTACTTTGCCAGCCAACGCGGCCCTGGCCAGGCCCGTACCAATATCTGCGGCGACGTCGTGGACGGTAACGGCTCGATCAAACTGACGTGAAGAACCATCGGGAAGGGTGATACTCGGCATAGGGGCACTCTCTATCAGTGGCGACCCCGACAGTGGGCCGCATATTGGAAAGTGATACATTGTATCAATTCTGTTGGTTTCAGTATGCACCAAGGGGTAGATTTCTACCCCGATCAATTACACATACAATCCGTAAATGGCCAAATCCAGAACAGCTCTCCCGGTCCTTCTGTCACACGTTTTGCTTGCGCTTGAACATGATTACGAGAGCACAAAATCAGATGTCCCGCCTTTGCCTTTCCTCTCTAACCTGTTGCGCGTTATTGGACCCGATGGTGAGGATCTAAAAAAATTGCCTGAACTTGGCAATGTGACCGAACGGGCAATCAGGATCTCGACGCAGGCGAGTGAGAAAATTGGCTGGATCAAATTCGAGCCCGTCAGGAAAGGACTGAAGCTTACCCACCTGACGGTGAAAGGTAAGGAAGCCAAAGCGGCGGGGCAGAGGAGGCTTGCTGCAACCGAACGAGCGTGGCAGAAACGGTTTGGCGCCGACAACGTGGATCTACTGCGCGATTCGCTGGTGCAACTGGTATCCAAGATCGACGTTGAGCTGCCGCACTACCCAAGTGGATATGGCCAGGGGGATACCAGTATCCATGGTGGTAACCATGTTAAAGGCCAGGAAGGGCCACCAAGAATCCCATCGCATGGGACGGAGTGGCCTGTTGTGCTTCGTGAAGATCGCGATGCGGTTGCGCTCCTGCCGCTGTCTGCGTTGTTGTCCCAGGCGCTGTGTGCTTTTGCGATTGACTACGAGGCTAGTGCGGAATCATCAATTGCGAATTTGCATACGATCTTTACCTTTCTGCGCTATGTACCGGATGAGGGCATGTCGTTGGCGGACGCCAAGAAGCTCGGCGGCGTTAACGGTACGGGTCGCTCGACATTTGAGCGACACCTGCTGGTGACTGTCAAGGAGGGCGTTGCGTACCTGACAGATCATGGTAAGCGCGTCAGGGATCGTTACCCGGCCCGTGTCGTCGAAGTAGAAAAAGACTGGGGTTCCCTCTACGGCAGGAAGGTAGTCAGCTCGCTCAGGAAAGAACTCGAGAAATTTGAGCAGCTTATCGATGCAGAGATGCCGGATTATCCCGACGTGAGTGGCTGGCTCAGGCGCAACTGACCGCGCGACGTCCAAGTCTTAACCACGTCGCAGCCTGCAACAGTTAGAAAGAACAGATGCTGCCCTCGTGAAATTCGACACGGCAAACCCGGGGATCAAACGTCGATCGTGATCGAGCGCTGCGCTAACAAATTGAGACGAGGCGATCCAATTCCCGGCACTGCTGCTCAGTTTTGATCAGCTGCCAAAGCGTCTCAGCATCAGGATGTGCCTTGCGAAGGTGATTCACCCACTGTTTAAGCCGGCCAGCGCAGTCTCTTTCCGGCATCACGCTTCTGATGTCGAACCAGAATTCCAACAGCAGCTGACGAACAACTTGCCACTGCGTTTCGGTCATTTCTTTCTGGCGTATTCGGCTTGCCAGATCAGGACAGCGTATTGCTCCTCTGCCCAACATGACATCCGGGGTGCCTGAAACGGCGACGCATGCGTGGTAGTCCGCGACTGTCCAGATGTCGCCGTTGGCAATCAGCGGGATGTCGATAGCGTGTCTGATTTTTGCCAGCTCATCCCAGTGAGCAGGCGGTGCATAACCCTGTTGTCTTGTGCGTGCGTGAACGGTCAACTCATCTGCACCGGCAGACTCAATGGCCAGTGCATTCTCGAGCATCAAACTGACATCGTCATAACCAAGGCGCATCTTGGCTGACACAGTCACATTCATCGGTAGTGCGCGCCTGATACTGTTCACAACCCGGTACAGGCTGTCTGGTTCCCTGAGCATCGAAGCGCCGCCGTTTCTGCGATTGACTGTCTTGCTGGGGCAACCAAAATTGATATCTATTCCGTGTGAGCCCAACGCCACGGCAGTTACTGCATTTGCCGCCATGGCCTCTTCATTACTGCCAAGTAGCTGCATACGGACTGGCGTTCCACAGGCGGTTCTGCCACCGGTCTGCAGTTCAGGGCAGACTGCGTAGAACACCTTGCTCGAGTAGGCATGATCCACGACTCGCAGAAACTCGGAAACTACCCAGTCGAAGCCGCCTTGTGCCGTCAAGAGACGCCGCAAATGAACGTCAGCGAGGCCTTCCATTGGTGCTAAAACAATTCTCATCGCCTGCAATTATCCAGCAGATGGAGAAATGGTGCGAACCAATTTAGAGACCGGTGTAGAACAACAAATCGAGACTTCGAACTTTGACTCCAATTCTTAGTCAGAACTTCGGCAGTCACGCCGGCGCAGGTCTTGCTACTTCATAGGTGAGTGATTCGAAAAGCTGAGGTTGCCTAGGACTTTTCTATTTTGTGGAATTGGCTCGGATACAGGTTCCTGGCGCATTTAGGGCAAAGCCCGTGAGAAAAGTCCGCTTCGCTATGTTGTGTCACATAAGACTCAATGCTTTGCCAGTCGCCGCGCTCGGTCTTGATGTCTTTGCAGCTGGCGCAGATCGGTAGCAGTCCTGACAACTTGTGAACGTCGTCCAGAGCGTTTTGGAGTTCGATCAGCAACTTCTCTTTGGCAGCCTCGGATTCAAAGAGCTGCTCAAGAACTCGAAAGGAAAAATAGGAAGCAGGTGGAGCCACCAGTAACGGGGCAAGTATGGGTATCCAGATTTCTCCTGGTCGCCAGGGTGCGCTCCAGCCGACCGTCATCGTGTGAATCGTGGCCGAAATAGCAAGGGAGGCTACAACGCTGATAACGGTTAACAGGAAGCTTGCTCCAACCGCCCCTTGCTTTTCGACCATTTCACGCAGTAAGAGTTTTAGTGTCATTCAGGGATCCGGTGTAAGTCCTGCCATCGATAGCGTCTGACACAGACTATGCATACCATTACCAATTTGCAAAATCGCGGTCAGAGTTAGGTGTCAGGGCAAAGTCTGTGCGTCGTGCCAATATCTTGCAAAGTTTTAGCGAAGCGTCGGACCGACCATCATGTAGTGAGAAGACAGACGGCCGCCGTCGGATTGATTGGTTACCAGATCGTCGCCCCTTCTCTGTTCGGTTTTGACAGCAACTGTCTGCAAGCAGAGAATATCGCGGGTCTTGGACGGGGCCAGGCGGTTAACTTGAACTGTTCGAGATGGCAAAGCTGTGGCGGCAAACTAGAGGGTAGCAAAGTTGAATCGCAGCGCACCGCAAACAGTATTGAGGAGAAAGCATCATGAGTGAATCAAAATTCGCCCCGCGCACCTCCATTGAGCAGGTTGAAGAGGGCAAAGAACTCTCGCCTAAGTTCGATGACGACGGGCTCATCACCCGCGTCACAACAGACGCTAACAGCGGCGAAGTGCTGATGTTAGGTTACATGAACGAAGAGGCATTGCAGCTAACCATTGCCACCAGCGAAGCGCACTACTGGAGCCGAAGCCGGCAATGTCTCTGGCACAAGGGCGCAACCAGCGGTCTTGTTCAGGAGGTTGCTGAGTTGTTGATCGATGATGATCAGGATGCCGTCTGGCTGAGAGTGAATGTCGCTGGTTCAGATGCGAGTTGCCACGTCGGCTATCGTTCCTGTTTTTATCGATCAGTGGCCATGGGCGATGCAGCAGGGGGGCCTGCAAAACTGACATTCACCGAGACAGAAAAGACCTTTGACCCCATGGAAGTTTACGGAGATGTACCTAATCCGACCCAGCTCTAAGTTATGACACAACCTTACACGCTCTACACCGCTCCGGGCAGCGGAGGCATGATTGTTGAGGCCGCGTTTGCCAAGGCCGAAATACCTCTGAAGATCATTGAGGTTGACTGGCAGGATCTTGGCTGGCATAGCAAGGCGCTGGCAGAGTTAAACCCGTTGGGGCAAATACCAACAGTGGTCCTGCCCGAAGGCAAGGTCATGACCGAAACCGCGGCGATCATTCAGCACATTGCAGACCTGTGCCCTGACTGCGGACTTGTACCACCTCCGACGCACCCAATGCGCAGTGAATACCTGAGGTGGCTGACATTTCTAGTCTCAGCCGTGTATCCAACTTTTACCTATGGTGATGTACCAACGCGTTGGGTCGGTGGCGATGAAGACGCGGCTGAAAAGTTAAGACAGGCTACTGATGAACACCGCAGGACACTCTATATTTACCTTGAGACGTTCTGTGGTGCCCCCTGGTTTCTAGGAAAAACCTTCTCAGCAATCGATCTCTACTTCTGGCTCATGCGTCACTGGCGACCGAAACCAGAGTGGTTCGCAGAAAACTGCCCCAGATTGAACGCGGTGTCACTTCGGGTTGAAGAGCTGACGTTTGTCCAAAAGGTGAGTCAGCGAAACTTCCCACAAGGTTGAGGCTGAACCCTGAAAAGTCGAACGACATCATCTGTCGAACGCTAACCTCATCGTATGTGCTGTCGATTCAATCACATCGTGCCCGTCAAACACTTGAGTTCCATTTACCCAGGTTCCTCTGATCGAAGACTTGAAGGTGTGCCCAACAAAAGGAGACCATCCGCATTTGTAGCGGATCGAAGCCTCGGTGACCAATGAAGGCTCCTCAGGTGCGATGAGGACCAGATCAGCATAATAGCCCTCGCGAACATAACCTCGCTCTTCAATCGCATAGCGTTTGGCAGGGTTGTGTGCCGTTTTTTCAACCAGCTGAGTCAGGCTGATTCGCTCGTGGTAAACGTGATCAAGCAGCGTCAACAACGCATGCTGCACCAGAGGAAGTCCAGCCGGTGCTTTTGAGTAAGGCGCTTCCTTTTCAGTCAGGGTATGGTGCGCATGGTCAGTTGCAATAATGTCGATCTGACCAGTGTGAAGTGCATCTATCAGCGCACCCCTGTCGCGTTGGCTTTTGATAGACGGATTACACTTAATAAAATTGCCGAGCCTCGGATAGTCTTCCTGGGTAAACCAGAGATGATGCACACAAGCTTCAGCGGTCACCGCCTTACCCTCAATGGGCCCCGGTGTGAACAGCTGCAATTCCTTGGCAGTGGTTATGTGCAGTACATGCAGTTGACTACCATACCGACGTGCAAGGCCCACCGCATACTCTGAAGACGCCTAGCAGGCCGCAACATCTCTGACGATCGGGTGGTCCTCGATCTCAAGCCCATTCTTAACTCGCAGTAGTGCTTCCTGATTACGCTGCATGATCGGGCCACTCTCACAATGTGTCACGATCAGTGTTGGGGCTTCTCTGAAGATTGCTTCAAGTGCACTTGGATCCTCGACCAGCAGATCGCCAGTCGAAGCCCCCATAAACACTTTCAGTCCACAGTGCCTCGCCCGGTCCAGTCGCTTTATTTCATCGATGTTGTCTTCTGTTGCACCCAGGTAAAAGGAGTAGTTCGCCATCGAACTGTTTTCCGCCAGGTCAAACTTGTCTTCCAGCGCCTCGATGTTGGTGGTTGCTGGATTCACGTTTGGCATTTCCATGTAACTGGTGATGCCACCTGCGACGGCTGCTCGCGACTCAGTAGCTATCGATCCTTTGTGCGTGAGCCCCGGTTCCCTGAAGTGAACCTGATCATCGATCATACCCGGCATCAGGTAACAGCCCTCTGCCTCCACAATATGGTCGCCTGATTGCGCTGCGATGGCAGGTGCGATCTCAACTATTCGACTTCCCTCGACACGAAGGTCTGATTCAACCGCGTTGCCCTCATTAACGATGAGCGCATTCTTGAAGAGTGTGTCAGCCATTGCCTGCGCTTCTTTGCCAGATTGGCCCATCGGGTCGATCCAGGACTTCAATGCCAAGCGCCAAGAGTTCGTCGCGTATTCGATCAGCCGTCGCAAAGTCTTTTGCAGATCGTGCGACTGACCTTTCTTCTACCAGTCGCTCGATCGTCGCGGTGTCTTTATCACCACTGGCGGACTGTCCGAACCAGGTTTGCGGATCCTGTTGAAGTAAACCCATCACGCTACCTGCTTCAAGTAACGCTTTTTTGTAGGCCGCGCGCTCTTCCAAGACATTTGTTTTTCGCGCAGCTTTGGCGAGGCCAAACAGCAACGCAATTGCCTCAGGATAGTTCAGGTCATCCTCGAGCGCGGCGTAAAAAGGTGCGATCAGTTCCTGGGAGTCTTTATCACTCTCCGGTGCATCCTCCAGATCGCGGAGGACACCATAAAGCCGATCAAGGCCTCGGCTTGCCTGGTTGAGTGCATCCGCGCTCCAGTCAAGAGGTTGACGGTAATGGGCCGCGAGCAGCGCAAAACGAATCGCTTCTCCGGGCGCTTGATCGAGTAGGTTACGGACCAGCAGCACGTTGCCCAAAGACTTCGACATCTTTCTCCCTTCGACGGTCACAAAGCCATTGTGAACCCAGTAACTGCAGTAGTTCTTGCCACCATGGGCACAGGTCCCCTGGGCAATCTCGTTTTCGTGATGAGGAAAGATCAGATCCTGACCGCCACCATGGATGTCAATGGAATCGCCGAGGTGTCGCTCGATCATCGCTGAACATTCAATATGCCAGCCTGGCCGGCCGCGCCCCCATGGGCTATCCCAACCTGGCAGATCTGGGGTTGACGGCTTCCAGAGCACAAAGTCTGCCGGGTCTCGTTTGTAGGGCGCGATCTCAACTCGCGCGCCTGCAATCATCGAATCACGATCACGACCAGACAATGCGCCGTATGCTGGATACGACGGCACATGAAACAGCACGTGACCCTCTGCGGCGTAGGCATGGCCACGTTCGATCAACTGTTCGATCATGCTGATGATTTCGGCAATGTGTTGGGTTACACGTGGCTCAAGATCCGGCGTTAAAACACTGAGTGATGCCATATCAGCATGGTAAGCATCAATGAACCGCTCGGTGATCGCCGAAATGGGTTGATTGGTTTCTTTTGCTGCTGCATTAATTTTGTCATCAACGTCGGTGAAATTGCGCGCATAAACCACTTTGGCGAATCGCCGTTTCAACAATCGATACAGCACATCGAAAACAACAGCTGGTCTGGCATTTCCGATATGGGCAAAGTTATAGACGGTGGGACCACACACATACATCGTGACCTGGTCGGGATTAGCAGGCACAAACACTTCCTTTGCCCGCTTTAACGTATTCGTCAGGGTAAGCGTCATGAGTGGGCTTCCAGCGTAACTGACTCTGTTTCTGGAGCGTTTGGCTGCAACTCATTCTTAGCAGGTCGTTTGGGCGTGAACACTTTCAGGGATTCACGAATGGTTGATTCTTCAATATCCCGGGTAATGAAGACAATCTGGGAACGTCGATCATCAGTCGGCCACTCATCCAGCGTCACCGGTGGATGAAAAATGTGCTGGACCGCATGCACGACAAGTGGTTCTTCGATCTCTTCAACGTTAATCAGACCTTTGATTCGCAACAGGTTCTCACCTTGAAACATCATCAGAACATCCAGCCACGCCTCCAACGAGACGGCCCGAATCGGATCATCAATGGTGACGCACAATGCTTTGATACGGTCGTCATGACGATTTACGTCATCATGATCGTGATGATGGTGCTCGTGGTGATGATGATGGTCGTGATCATGATTTGAATGACTGTGCTCCCCACCTCCAGGGTGATGGCTGTGCTGATCGTCATAAGCCTCTGCTTTCAACCAGTTCTGTACATCCAGGCTCTTGGTTTCAGGGTTGTATAAACCGGCATCGAACAGCAGAGCGGCATCAACAGCACCATTTTGGGCAATCACCTGGGGGGCGGCCGGGTTAATGACACGCAGTCTTTTCTGCAACTTGCTCAGGCTGTTTTTGTCTACAAGGTCGGTTTTAGTCAGCAGCAGGCGATCCGCAACAGCAGCCTGTTTGACGGACTCAATCTGCAGATCCAATGTTCCACTGCCATTAACCGCGTCGATCGTTGTAACTACGCCGTCAAGGCGATATTGCTGAGCCACCGCCGCATCAGTCATCAAGGTATTAAGGATTGGCGCCGGATCAGCAAGCCCTGTGGTTTCGATCACGACCCGGTCGAACCATCGCTTGCCACCTCGGGCAAATCGACCAGGCGCCTCACGAAGGGTTCTCGCCAAATCACCGCGGATCGTGCAGCAGAGGCAACCACTCGGCATCTCAACAACCACTTCATCGGTGCTTCGGGCCATGAGTTGATGATCAAGACCAATCTCACCAAACTCATTGATGATGACAAGTGTTCGACTCAGCGCATCCTGCTGAGTCATATAGTTGAGCACGGTGGTTTTGCCGCTACCTAAAAACCCGGTCAGTACCGTAATCGGTATCAACCGAGATGGTTCGCTATCCATGGGAATCCTCGTTTCTTCGAAATAAACATCAGGCAGGACTTACCTGCGAGGTTGTGACGGTTCGGCTCAGAGCAGGTTACTTCCTCAGAGAATCAAAACCTTTCGCAGCCGTATAGCGCGTTATGATATAACATATCATCTTCGAATTTTATAAAAAATGAATACGTCCATCGACTGAAAAGTAGTTGCCCAACGACTGTATCCTCCAGGAAACGCCTGATGGCCTGTCTCGCGCCGACAAACATGAAGACGATGAAGGGAAAGTCCAGTCAGCCCTGGGATGTTGATACTTTGGATCAACTTGGCTTCGTCAACGGTTCTGACCGCTTCAACCAAATCGTTGGTATCACTGAACAAATGGGGTCGGAGTAAGAATTACACTGACACGATATTCGTGATGGTAACCGGGAAGTTTTTGCCAAGAGTTTGAAGGGTTAAGGGTAAACAAAATCGAAGCAGATACGATGCCAGTACCCTGATGGGAGGAAGTAGGCGGTTTGTAATTTTTTACTCCGACCCTAAATTTTTCATTGGTGCTAGAACAATTCTCACCGCGGGTCGGTCCAGTTAATTGCCCAGGTTGTTTTCCTTTACGATGACATCGAAGTACTTTTTGTCTCTGCCGCTCTTGGCATCTCCTTGATCAAAGCCGTCCCTGCAGCCCGGATTGCAGAAGCCAACGGTGTGGCCCTTGTATTCAGTCAGAGAACTACTCACAACAGCTTTACCTGATCTGGGGCAATAGTTATTGATGGGGTTATTCATAGCCAGGTACCGGTGATTAGGGCCAAAGTATTATAGCCCGTCTCCTCAGCTCGGCTCTCGTGATCCTGCTCGGGTGTTGAGCGGGCTACTCCAGGCCCGACAAATACTAACCAATCTCCGCCCAGGCATTGGTTCGTCTTTGTTCTCTGGCTCGAGCTGCAACAGTCAATATCATTCGCTGGGGTTGCCAGGACTTGAACAAGGACGGATCAGCTCGGTGCCATTGCGCTGCAAGCAAGCCCCAATGAGCCTGGCTCGCGCGCAGATAACTGGTCAACAATAGAATTTCGTGCGGCCGGTTCATCTGCCCTTCGGCAACCACAAGTCCTTGCACAATCAATGCAAGTAAATCTTCTCTTTGAGATTGGTCAAGACCGGTTCTTTCTCCCAGCCTGAACAGTGCAATCTGTGTTGCAAGGGTGCTGAAGACATCTTCGATGAGCCGAAAGGGTTTAATGTAGAGGCTGTAAGCATCTCCCGGTATCACTTCAGCGACGGCTGTCGCGTTAAACTCCAGGTCGCAAATCGGTATCTCACCTGCCTGGCGTTCCTTAGGTAGTGCAATCTGGGTAACGCTCTCCTGGGGAAAATTGATCGCGGTCATGACCAGTTGATTGTTGCCGTCGGCATCGACGCCGGTACTTGCGGCTACATAGAGTGTAGATGCAGGTGGTGCCATCGTGCCCCACATCTTTTTTCCTGTGATGGTTGATTGATCGTCCGACAAGCTGGTTTCAATGTAACGAGGGTGTGGTCCACGTGCTTCACTCACACAAAATGCCGTGATGGCGTCTGATTCGGTGTTTGGGAACAAACGTCGTATCGCAGCCTGATGGCCGGCTATCCCGGCTGTGGCCTGAGAATCCGCTCGCAATGCGCCATGAACCAATCGAACAATATCGTTAACCGGCAAATGCGACAGATCGGTTCGCAACACTTCGATGAACGGGCCGACTTCGGTTTCGCCGGGCTGATCTGCGCTCGCCGCAACAAGTTCAATTACTTCAGAAATATCCACGGTGAATCCTCAGAGACAAGTCATTTTCCAGTGATATAGAGAGATTAACATGCGTTGTTACGCACACAGGCCATCAAACAACACTGAGCTCCCGATCTGACGAAGCATACCGAATACCAGGCACGTGCTTGCCTTTAGAGAACACTCTGACACTTTTCTCTGACCCGCTATTAGCATCGGCAAAGTATGCAGCAGCAGGATGACACCAGGATCGCTCTCCCTGTTGCCACGCTGCCCAGTACCAACACCGTAAAGCTCTTAAGAACCGACGCCGTAAAACCAGTTTCAACCACTATGTAGTAGGATAGGGACGTTATGAAGCAATCTATTCCAACCAAAGGAGAGCTGGGTTTTGACCCGGACAAGTTACGAGACAAGTACCGCCAGGAACGGGACAAGCGCCTTCGTACTGACGGCAACAATCAATACATCAATGTCACAGGTGATTTTGCGAACTACATTGATGATCCATACATTGATGAGCCTTTGCAGCGCGAGCCTCTCAGCGATGAGACAGAAATCGTCATCATCGGCGGCGGCTTCGGCGGCCTGATAACCGGTGCTCGCCTGAAGGAAGCGGGCTTTGATGACATCCGCATCATTGAAAAAGGTGGTGACTTCGGTGGCACCTGGTACTGGAATCGTTATCCGGGCGCTGCTTGTGACACTGAAGCGTACGTGTATCTGCCATTGTGCGAAGAGATTGGCGTAGTGCCGACGCAAAAGTACGCCCAGGGACCGGAGATTCAACGCCATAGTCAGCGGATTGCCGAGCACTATGATCTCTATAGAAATGCATGCCTGCAGACAGAAGTTACCCATATGTACTGGGAGGAGACGTCGGCGCGTTGGATCATTGAAACCAACAAGGGCGATGTCATGCGTGCCCGTTACGTCATCATGTCGAACGGCCCGATCAATAGACCGAAGCTACCCGGCATCAAGGGCATCAGCGACTATAAAGGCCATACTTTTCATACCAGCCGGTGAGACTACGACTACACCGGTGGTGGCCCGACGGGCAATCTGACAAACCTGGCTGACAAAAAAGTTGGCGTCATTGGAACAGGCGCAACCGCAGTGCAGTGTGTTCCGCACCTGGGCGCATCCGCGGAAACCTTGTATGTGTTTCAGCGTACGCCTTCGTCCATCGATGTCAGGGACAATCGGCCGACTGATCCAGAATGGGAAGCCAGCTTGCAGCCGGGCTGGCAGCGCGAGCGCATGGAGAACTTCAACACCCTCTGTTCCGGCGGTATTGTTGAAGAAGATCTTGTTAAAGATGGTTGGACAGAAATCATCCGTAACCTGATTTCGATGGCGAATTACCGTGGCAAGGACACTGACTGGTCAATCGTGCCGCAACTGATGGAGATAGCCGATTTCCAGAAGATGAATCAGATTCGTGATCGTGTCGATAACATTGTTGAAGATCCGGTAACCGCAGAAGCCCTGAAACCTTACTATCGACAGTTCTGCAAAAGGCCCTGTTTTCACGATGAATATCTGCCCACCTTTAACCGGGACAATGTTCATCTGATTGATACCGATGGTAAAGGCGTTGAAGAAATTACCGAACGCGGTGTTGTTGCCAACGGAACAGAGTACGAGGTCGATTGCATTGTCTTTGCAACAGGTTTCGAGGTTGGCACAGACTACACACGCCGTGCTGGCTATGATGTCATTGATCAAAACGGTACGTCGTTGGGTGAAAAGTGGCAGGGCGGACTTCGCACTTTGCACGGCGTACAGTCGCGAGACTTTCCTAACCTGATGTTTATCCAAAGCGGTCAGGCGGCGTTTACCACCAATTTCCCTCACTATATGGATGTGCAGGCGCGCCACATCGGCTACATCATTCAAACCTGTCAGCAGCGCGGTATCAAAACCATACAACCCACGCAGGCTGCAGAAGACGCCTGGGTTGAGGAAATCATTGAACTGTCCAGGATAAGCGATAGTTTTCAGGAAGCCTGCACGCCGGGCTACTACAACAATGAAGGCCAACCGAGCTCCAGCAGTCGACAGAATAGTGCTTATGGCAAAGGCCCGAATCGATTCTTCGCAAAGATGCAGGCCTGGCGTGATGAGGGCTTGTTAAGCGGGTTTGACGCTAACTGAGGATTGGTGGCAGCAGGCTCGCTTTTTCCGTCGATGCTGCTTGCGTAAATCTACCAACTTCCTGACCTGATAACTGATCCTGTTCGTGGTGCCATCTGTTTGGCGCCCGGCCTGGCTATGGGCTTGTTCGTGCATGCTGCTTATTAGGAAAGTCCCTAATATTCATATACTTACAGTTCATTTTTCCCAACATTTACCCACATTGCCTAACCTTTCCACATAATCTGATTGGGCAGTCTCCGAACGCGTGTGACGATCAATTCCGCAACAAATTGATTGATGGGAGCCTGCAAAATGAGATTCAAAACACTAATTCACATTGTTTTTTCGATTACGGTTTTTCACCAGAGCCAGGTGGTACTGGCAGCAGAACAAACGGACCGCGAGATTCAGTCCACCCACCTTGAACTGGCGCTGGAACTGGTCGATGCGCTTGGCATTAACGAACAGTACGAAACGAATCGCAAAAACGTTGAGGCGCGTTTACAAACCCGCCTTGAACACCTCCAGGTTGATCAAGACAAGCCCTACTATGCGCGGGTTGAGTCGTTTAAGTCCGAGGTGAACAGCCTGGTACTCGACGTGTTTGATTGGGAAGCGGATCGGCTGGCCTTTGGTCAGGCATACGCTAACAACCTGTCGGAACAGGAAATTGCCTCAGTGCTGGTCTTTGTTCGCTCTGGTACTTTCCAGAAGTTCGCAGCGTCCCAGACCGCTTTCCAGGAAGAACTGCTCGCACTTAGCCAGAAGCGCAACCAGCGCGTATCCAGTGCTTTTGCAGATGCTTTCCTTGGGCTACGAGCGGATCTGCTCGCCAGTGCCGAGTAGCGGGGTGATGTCATGAGAATAACAAAACCACCTACGACGAAACGGATTGCGATGGCTATGCTTCTGGCTGGCTGTCTCTCACATAGCACGCCCGAATCCTACGCGTTCATCGATGTTCCGGATATTGGTTCATTGGTCGACGACATCGGCACACTATTTTCCGACGTGGCGAGTCTTGCCAGTGAAGTCACCAGTCTTGCAGATAACCTTGGCAGTCTGTTGACCGACCCTATCGGAACGTTGAAGCCTGCCGCTGAAACATTCTTCGAACCACTGATCAACGAGATCCAGGGAGATACAGGTCTTGACCTGCCAGCCCTGGTAGACGCTGGGGTAAACAACGACGTGACGCAAGTTCTCGGCGCTGCCCTTGATCTGGCATTTACGACGGTCGCTGACATCAACACTATTGGCCAGCAAGGCACCGCGCTCATCGATGGTTTGTCCGGTACCCTGATCGACCAGATTCCCGGGGTGGAGTGTGAGGGGGATCTACAGACGATTAGCGATGCGCTTGCCATCACCGCGTACGGTGTTGATACCGCCAGCCAGGCGGTTGAAGGCGCCAGTGCCCTTGGTGGTGTATTCAGTGGTTATGGCGAAACAGCCGCTATCGTAGGGCAGGTTGCTGGTCTGGGTCTTGAAGCCGCACAGGTGATTGTTGGCAGGGCCGCGGGCAGTATCGATAAATGTTCCGATACTTTTCGAGGTTCGGTGACGATTAAGCCACTCGACCCTGATTCGAACCTTCGACCGGATGATCCTGGTGACCTTATCGTCACAGAGGGTGACGTCGATGTTACTGAAGGAGACATCACCGCAGGTGGAAGTATCACTGGTAACGATCTTGTTGCAGGCGACGATGTCACAGCTTCCGATGACATCTCCGCAGGTGATGATGTATCTGCGGGCGGCGATGTTTCTGCCACCGCAGATGTCGTTGCCGGTGACGATGTGGAGGCGTCAGATGACGTGTCTGCGGGGGATGACCTGATCGCCGGTGATGACGTCTCTGCCGGGGGTGATGTATCCGCCACGGCAAACATCAGCGCAGGTGAAGATATTTCGGCAGGCGATGATATCAGCGCTGGAGACGACATCATGGCCACCGATCAAATCTCGGCTGAAGGTGGTTTGCTGAGAATTGGTGCTGATTCAGATACCAGCGAGGTGAGTCCGGGTATTGAGATCTCAAATGGTGCCGTTACGGGACTTGGTGCTGGCGGTGCTGGTGCAAGCACAGGACACCAGGAATCGATAGCCCTCGGTAACGGCGCCACTGCGACATCAGAGAACGACATTGCCATTGGCTCCGGCACCTCCAGTGATGGCGGAGATAACACGACGCTAGGCAATGACAGCAGCGCGACGGGTAGCGGCAATGCCCTGGTTGGGGACAATCTTGCGGCGACGGGCAATGACAACGTTGTCCTTGGTAGTGATAGCAGCATCACCTCATCTAGCGGGGTTGCTGTTGGCGCTGGAGTCAGCGTCACAGGTGCAAGCGGCGTTGCGATTGGTGATGGCGCAACTGCGTCAGGTGATAATGCGCTTGCTATCGGTTCCGGCGCTTTGGCCAATGGTGCAGGTTCAACTGCTGTTGGCCAAAATGCTGCTGCAACAGCAGACAAGTCAACGGCGATAGGTGTCGATGCTGTTGCAAGCGGCGTCAGTGCAACGGCGATTGGTGACGGAGCGCAAGCGAGCGAAGAGAGCGCAACTGCCCTAGGTCACGATGCCAGTGCAACAGGCAACAGTTCTGTTGCCATAGGTCATGCCTCCGTCGCGAGTGCAGATGACGCAACCGCGCTCGGCACGGGCTCAACATCGAGTGGTCTCAGCTCAACTGCTCTCGGTGCAGGGGCCAGTTCCTCGGGTGAGAGTTCCCTTGCGGCCGGTCACGATGCGTCAGCCTCTGGTTTGGTTCGACCGCACTTGGTGTTAACAGTAGTGCTAGCGGCAACAGTGCAACTGCGCTAGGTGATAGCGCAACGGCTGCAGGTAAAAACTCACTTGCATTGGGCCAAAACGCCAATGCAGATGCAGCTGATGCGACGGCAATAGGGTCTGCGTCGACAGCGAGTGGGGATGGAAGTTTTGCAGGGGGACATACTTCGGTTGCCTCGGGCGACCAGGCAGTAGCGCTTGGTGCAGACAGCGATGCGACAGCATCTGGCGCCATCGCCGTTGGTCATGCAGCCCAGGCAACATCCGATAACGCACTTGCAATTGGAACAACCAGTAACGCAAGTGCTACCAACAGTATTGCCGTGGGCGATGCCGCCGCAGCTTCTGCTGCGAACGCCATATCCATCGGTGAAAGTTCATTAGCTGCTGGTCTGAATGCCGTTGCCCTAGGCAGCGACGCTCAGGCTTCCCAATCAAGTGCAGTTGCATTGGGTGACGGTGCTCAGGCCACAGCTAACTTATCAACCGCGATTGGCCATGACGCCATTGCGTCCGCCAATGCTGCGATTGCTGTTGGTGACGGCGCCGAAGCCAGCGGGTTGAATGCCACCGCAATCGGAATCGACGCCGGAGCTAGTGGCGTCAGTTCATTGGCATCCGGTGACAATGCACGGGCGAGCGCGACGAACGCCACTGCCCTGGGGCATGACGCTGCCGCTTCCGGAACTGCAGCAATTGCATTAGGTGATGCAACCATCGCCAGTGGAGCCAACGCCGTGGCTGTTGGGCACGATGCCGATGCTACCGGGGTTAGTTCAATTGCAGCTGGCGACAATGCCAAAGCCGATGCGTTAAACGCAACGGCCATTGGACACGATGCAAACGCATCCGGAGATTCTGCAACTGCACTCGGTGACACGACGGTTGCAAGTGGGTTGAACGCAGTCGCGGTCGGTCACAATTCAGATGCGCTCGGTGACAGCTCAATTGCATCAGGCGACAACGCACAGGCAACTGCTGTAGATACCACCGCAATCGGACATGACGCGAATGCGTCCGCGGACTCTTCTACCGCACTTGGCGACGCGACCGTTGCCAGCGGTGTTAATGCGGTGGCTTTGGGCCACGATTCAGATGCGCTCGGTGACAGCTCAATTGCATCAGGCGACAACGCCCAGGCAACTGCCGCGGATACCACCGCAATCGGACATGATGCGAATGCGTCCGGGGACTCTTCAACCGCGCTTGGCGACGCGACCGTAGCCAGCGGTGCCAATGCGGTTGCGCTGGGTCACGATTCAGATGCAACTGGCGTGAGTTCAATTGCATCAGGTGACAACGCCCAGGCAACTGCTGTGGATACCACCGCAATCGGACATGATGCGAATGCGTCCGGTGACTCTTCAACCGCGCTCGGCGACACGACCGTTGCCAGTGGTGTTAACGCAGTGGCTTTGGGTCACGATTCGGATGCAACTGGCGTGAGTTCAATTGCATCAGGCGACAATGCCCAGGCTACAGCGGTGGATACCACCGCAATTGGACATGATGCGAATGCGTCCGGTGACTCTTCAACCGCGCTCGGCGACACGACCGTTGCCAGCGGTGTTAACGCAGTGGCTTTGGGTCACGATTCGGATGCAACTGGCATGAGTTCAATTGCATCGGGCGACAATGCCCAGGCAACAGCAGCTGATACCACCGCGATTGGACACGATGCGAATGCATCCGGTGACTCTTCAACCGCGCTCGGCGATGCGACCGTTGCCAGCGGTGTTAATGCAGTGGCTTTGGGCCACGATTCGGATGCAACTGGCATGAGTTCAATTGCATCCGGTGACAATGCCCAGGCAACCGCTGTGGATACCACGGCAATCGGACATGATGCGAACGCATCCGGAGACTCTTCTACCGCGCTCGGCGACACGACCGTTGCCAGCGGTGTTAATGCGGTTGCGCTGGGTCACGATTCAGATGCAACAGGCGTCAGTTCAATTGCATCAGGTGACAACGCCCAGGCAACAGCGGTAAATACCACGGCGATCGGACATGATGCGAATGCATCCGGGAGCTCTTCAACCGCGCTCGGTGACACGACCGTTGCCAGCGGTGTTAATGCGGTTGCGCTGGGTCACGATTCAGATGCAACTGGCGTGAGTTCAATTGCATCAGGTGACAACGCCCAGGCAACAGCGGTAAATACCACGGCGATCGGACATGATGCGAATGCATCCGGGAGCTCTTCAACCGCGCTCGGTGACACGACCGTTGCCAGCGGTGTTAACGCAGTGGCGTTGGGTCACGATTCAGATGCAACTGGCATGAGTTCAATTGCATCAGGTGACAACGCCCAGGCAACAGCCGTGGACGCCACTGCGATGGGACATGATGCGAAGGCATCCGGAGATTTATCAACAGCGCTTGGCGATACCACCATAGCAACCGGTATCAACGCGGTTGCCCTTGGCCACGATGCTGATGCTACTGGAGGGAACGCGATTGCAGCAGGCGATAACGCCCAGGCAACGGCCTCTGACGCAAGTGCGTTAGGTCACGATTCAAAAGCCTCCGGAGATTCTTCTACAGCGATTGGTGATACTTCACTTGCAAGTGGGTTTCACGCAACAGCGCTCGGTTACAAAGCGAGTACAACGGGGTCTGGTTCTCTTGCGACGGGTGACAGTGCCAAAGCCAGTGGCCAGGATGCCAGTGCAGTTGGTCGAGATGCGCAGGCCATTGGAGAATCGTCAGCAGCGATTGGTGCGACTGCTATCGCAAGTGGCGTCAATTCGGTTGCGCTGGGGCATGACTCGGACGCTACTGGAAACAGATCTATCGCTGCAGGGGACAACGCTCAGGCGACGGCAATCGACAGTACGGCAATGGGCTTTTCCGCTTCTGCATCTGGCGATTCAGCCACCGCAATCGGCGACATGACAGTTGCAAGCGGTATCAACAGTGTAGCTATTGGTCATACCGCCGATTCTACTGGGGCGCATGCTATTGCTGCCGGTGACAACGCGCAGGCTACGGGCGAGGATACGGTTGCGGTGGGACATGATGCTGCAGCTTCCGGGAACTCAGCGAGCGCTGTCGGAGACACATCACGAGCTGGTGGAAGTTTCTCCGCCGCGGTCGGCCACATGGCGAACTCATCCGGCGACTCTGCGTTTGCTGCTGGTGACAAAGCGCTGGCAGCGGGTCAAAACGCTATTGCAGTAGGACACAACAGTCAGACGTCTGGTACTGGCGGCGCGGCGATTGGAGACACGGCGAAGGCCAATGCGACAAACAGTATCGCAGTTGGTAGCAGCGCTGAGTCGAAGTCAGGCGGCGCCATTGCTATCGGTCTGAAAGCAGCAGCAAGCGAAACACAAAGCATGGCTATAGGCGCCGCAGCCAGTGTATCAGGCACAAATGCGATCGCAGTTGGCACCAGCGCAGAGTCGAAGTCAGGCAGCGCAATCGCTATCGGTCTGAAAGCAGCGGCAAGCGAAATACAAAGTGTGGCTCTAGGCGCAGCAGCCAACGTATCAGGCTCCAATGCGATCGCTATTGGCACCAGCGCTGCTGCGGCAGAGGAAAACGCCATCGCCCTGGGGCAGGGTACTGCTGCAACAGCTAAAGGTGCTATCGCAATTGGTGAAAATGCCTCTGCATCAGGCGCTACCAGCACGGCACAGGGTTCCGGCGCTGTGGCATCTGCTCTGAATGCGACCGCGTTAGGGAGTAACAGCAAAGCCTCTGCGGACGCCGCTTTGGCAAATGGGGCAGGGACCAGCGCAACCGCTGCAGGAGCCACTGCTATTGGCAACTTCTCTACTGCATCCGGAAACAACGCCATTGCGCTCGGCGCGTCTTCCAACGCCAACGGGACGAACTCGTTAGCAATCGGCACTAACGTCACAGCGCAGAACGACAACAGTATCACCCTTGGCATCAACAGCAGGACCGAAGGCGATAGCGTGCTTGCGATTGGTACAAACACCTCTGCGTCGGGCGGAAGTGAAAACACGGTGATCGGCAGCAACATCTCAGTGTCTGGAGGTGCCGATAACACGGCTGTTGGTAACGACTTGATTGTATCGGGGCGAGCAAACGCTGTGTTTGGTGATCCCGCGACCGTATCAGGAAATGAAAACGTCGTTGGTGTGGCAGGGGTGTCTCAGGTGCTCGGGGACAATAATGTCGGGCAGATGACTGGAACCAGTGCTGTGGTTGGTAGTGGCAACATCGCACAGGGGCTCAATATTGATGTTGCAGGTTCGGACAGCGTTGCCATGGGGCAGGGGGTTTCGGTCCTGGCAGACAGATCAATCGCGGTTGGGCGGAGTGCTTCGACTTCCGCGATCAATACTGTGGCACTCGGTACCATGTCTGTGGCTTCCGGCGAGAATGGCACGGCTATTGGTGCGGGTGCTGTTGCAAGTGGATTGAACACCATCGCACAGGGAATTACCGCAAATGCGAGTGGTGAAAACGCGATGGCAATCGGCGCCGGTTCACAAGCTGTAGAAGCTCAGACTGTTGCGCTCGGTGTGTTGGCGAATGCAAGTGCTGAAAACACGGTTGCGGTAGGCAGTAGTGCGACAGCGACAGGTGTTGGCAGTGTTTCCCTGGGCAGTGCAGCCGATTCCAGCGCTGACGAGACTATCGCAATTGGTGCACAGAGCACCGCGACAGCGACGGGAGGAATCGCCGTTGGGCCAGCGGCCAATGCCAGCGCCGAGAACAGCATCGCTCTTGGCAAAGGCGCTACAGCGCTGGCGCCAGGCTCATTCGCTGCGGGCTCCAATTCTACGGCCATCGGGGTGAGCTCACTTGCCCTTGGGGAAAACGCTGTTGCGATTGGTGAGAACTCTGTGGCATTGGGTGCAAACGTTGTAGCTGTTGAGGATGGCGGGGTCGCATTCGGTATCGGCAACATGGCTGAAGGATCTGACGCACTGGTCATTGGCTCAGAGTTGTCTGTCAGTGGTGGTGTTGAAAACGCGGCGCTCGGCACTGGAATTGAAATCAAGGGAGGTGCAGAAAATACCGCGGTAGGAAACGACATCATCATCGTCGGTAACAACAACGCTGTTGTTGGTGATCCGGTTGTTGTTACCGGTGACCGGAATGTGTTCGGTGTGGCAGGTGACGGCGCGATCACCGGGAATGATAACGTCGGTCAGGTAACCGGTAATGTCTCGGTGCTAGGTGATGAGAACGTTGCACTTGGGCGAGATGTGGTTGTACTCGGTAACCAGTCAGTTGCTCTCGGAACGGGCGCCTCCGCGGTGAACCATCGCGGGGTAGCGCTCGGCGCTAATACACAGGTCCATGGTGACAACTCGGTAGCGATTGGATATGGATCAGTCGCGAGTGCCTCCAACACGGTATCAATAGGTGCTCCGGGTTTCGAGCGGCGACTAAGTAACCTCTCAGATGGCGTGTTTGCTACAGATGCGGTGACACTTCGCCAACTTGATGATGTACAGGAAGAGGCAAGGCGAGGTATTGCCGGTGCGGTTGCTGCCACGTCCGCGCCGATGCCTTCAGCGCCTGGTCGAACCACCGTTGCAGCGGGGTTTGGACAATTCAAATCTGAAGGGGCGATCGGGCTTAGTATCAATCACTGGCTAAACACCAGGGACCGGTTTGCCGATAGACGATTGATGATAAGTGCAGGTGTTTCAATCACTGAAGAAAGCAGGGACTCTGTCTTCAGGGCGAGCATCGGATTCGAATTCTGATCAGGCAGAAGTACAAGCGACTAGGATCGGGCAAACTGATCCAGTCGCTTGATCTGCTGCTCAAGGTGTTCCTTGTCGTCTTTGCCCAATTCGAGATGACCAAGCAGGAAATATGCAGTCCTAGTCACTTCCCGCCAACGCGGATTCTTGGGTAGTTTCGTCTGGTCAAGGTATCGTTCCATAGAGCGCGCCCGCAGCCTTCCGTTGTCAATGTTCACTCGCCAGATTCTGCTCTCTTCAGCGAGATCGATTACAGTACGCTGTGTGTATTTTTCCCAGACGTTGATGCAATCCTGCATCAGGTCGACGAGGTTCGCCCTGAATTCCTGGTCTCTCGCATCAAAAGAAACTGATGCAGATAGTTTGTCGATGATGAGATCGATCTGTTGCAGTTCGCTGACAAGGGCTGGTTCAGACTTAAGCACTGCCGGTGTGATCTGACTGAGGATCGTGCCAAGTACCTGGCTTCTGAAACTGTTCTTGTTCACTTCAGCTATCAGCATTGTTGCCTCTGGTTGGCTGGCCTCGGTGTCCGCTTCGTGCAGTATGACAATATAGAACTCCTGTTCCAGTGTCAGCGTGACGATACAGACACTTGCCGTGAATCGAGTCCGATCATTGTCAAACTTGCGCAACGTAAATGGGTAAAACTGAGGGGCATCACCGTCTGAAACATAGGCATCATCAAAGGGAAAACGTAAGTTGCTGTCGTCCTCGTCGGACAACACGACTTCGATCGGGCGACCCTCTAGCGCATCCGGTTCCGAACGAAGAAAGCGCGCCGCGTTTTTGGTTGCGTGCACAATCTGCCCACCGGCATCAATACACAGGAGATTCTCTTCTCCATAGTCCAGCATGCGTGCCAGGCGTTGCTGGCTGGTGTGCAGACGCTGTTCGGATTCTCTGAATCTGCCAACCTGTTCCTCTAGTTTGATATTGGCACCACGGATTTCGATTAGATCTTTCAACTGCAGTTGCTTCTGCGCCCTGGCGATGAGTTCTTCACGGTGAAAAGGTTTTGAAAGATAGTCGTTGGCGCCGGCCTTGAGCCCCTCGATGAGATCTTCTGTCTGGCTCTTTGCAGTGAGAATCAAGATCGGTAGGTCTGCAGCGGAGTATGTCTCGCGCACTTTTTGACATAACTCGTAGCCCGACATGCCAGGCATCATCAAATCAACAATGAGTAAGTCTGGGAGGTTGGATTTCAGCTCGTCTAACGCGGCAAATCCGTCCTGGGCGGTGAGTACGTTGCATTGCGGCTTCAGGAACTCCTGTAACACATGAAGGTTTGCGTACTCATCATCCACCACCAGAACGGTTTTATCGTTAACCTGATTCTGGGCATGGAGCAGCGGAGACTCGGTCTCCGTTGCAGGTAAATCGTATTCAATTGTTGTCTTCTCAGTTGGCCTGGTAATGGTCTGTTCATCTGAGACAGCAAGAGAAAAACCAAAAGTAGTACCCTCGCCAACGTCGCTTCTTACAGTGATGCTGGAATCATGCAGTTCAATGATCTTTTTCGTAATCGACAACCCCAGCCCGGTACCGCCTACTTCCCGGTCGATAGCACCATCAACTTGTTTAAACGGTTCAAAAATCTCGGTATGTAACTCAGGCGCGATACCGATACCGGTATCAGTCACTTCTACCAGTATCTTCTGCCCTTGCAGCACTGCACTGACTTCGACAGTACCTTGCGACGTAAATTTGATGGCGTTTGCAACAAGATTGAAAAATACCTGAATGATGCGGTTTTCGTCGGCGAGGACGAGGGGTGTTTCCTCGGGGATATCAGAGATCAGTTCAACAGGTTTGTTACCCAGCATGGGTTTGCACATGACAAGAACAAATTCAGCGGTGCTCTTTAAATCAACTGGATGTAACTCTACCTCCAGGTGGTTTTGATTGATGGCCGAGATGTCGATGATATCGTTGACGAGGCTGGTCAGTCGCTGGCCACTACTGCGAATAAGGTTGAGGTTTTTTCTGCTGTTTCCGTCGAGGGTTGTACTGTTCTGATCTAGAACAATCTCCGACAGGCCGATGATGCCCGTGAGCGGTGTCCTGAGTTCATGCGAGACATTGGCAACAAATTCGTCTTTCATCTTGCTTGCATGTTGCAGGGCATCGATGGTTTCGAGATTGCGCTGTACGAGCTCCTGTTGCACGGCAGCTTTTTCTCGCCTGAGCGTGTTTATCCGGTCAGCCAGACCAAGAGAGAGCAGTACGACTTCGATTGCAGTACCGATGTGGACCCCTTCCTCAATCACAAAGTTGCCTTCAATAGCACCCAGGCGTTGCAGCGCAATCAAAATCACCGCTATCAAAAAGACCATCCACGCGGCAAAAAAGTATCGCGCGGCTCGCTGTCCTTGCAGTGTCATCCAGAATCCGCAGTAAAGAATGAGGAAGGCTACAAAAACGGCGTTTATTGAACCTAAGGTGGTTGCCGCAGAATAAGAAATCAAGAAGGGCAGCAGGATCGTGATGAGGGTTGTAGCGATTGCGAACGAAACCAGCCTGTTCAGGCGCGGAGCGTGTTCTGATATATGCAGGTAGGATTTACAGAACAACAATCCAAAGGTGGCTGCGACATAGGCCGACACCGTAACGCTAAAGGTACCTATCGCCGGGTTATCGGGCCACAGGTACTGAACTGCCAGCCCGCGATTTGCGAAGTTGTACATCGAAATAAAGACAACGTACGCAATATAGTAGATGTAGCTGGGGTCCCGAACCGAAAAGTAGATGAACAGGTTGTACAACACCATTGCCAACATGATGCCGTAATAGGCCCCAAGCAATGCGTAGTCTGTCTTACTGTTGTCGGCAAAGGCATCTGGATGCCAGAGTTTTGCAGGCATCTGTACAGAGCCTTGCGTATTGACGCTGATCAGAACACGCTTTGTTTCCAATGCTTCAAGGGGGAGCCGAAATACCAGGGTAGGGTAGGCAATATCCCGCGAATCAAACGGTATGAGATCACCGGCAACCTTCCTTACCCATTCTCCAGTCT
Source organism: Pseudomonadales bacterium (assembly GCA_963921285.3). Classification (GTDB taxonomy): domain Bacteria; phylum Pseudomonadota; class Gammaproteobacteria; order Pseudomonadales; family Azotimanducaceae; genus UBA9659. Next base: position 662,981 of record CAWUFD020000008.1, on the reverse strand, counting down.
CGCTTTGATACGCGAAACTTACCTCATCCATAAGCGGGTACTCGATTTCGAGTAGCCATGTTGACGGCGTATCCAGTTCAGAAGATATGTCCAGTGCGAACCAATAGGTGGACGCGGTAATACCGAAGTTTGGTGTAACACCGTCGAATATGAATGGATCGCCGTTGTCGAATGCGCTGTCGGCCTGGTTTTCATCCCACGTACTGCCCGGGTCCTGAAGGATTTGCAGATGCGGCGTCAGTACAACCTGGCGAGTGTTTGCATCTACCGTCAGAACTTCAGCGCTGGCCTCGAGGATAGTCTGGCAGAACAGCATAAACGCCAGCAGGCGGACATATAGCGGTGTACGAGGAACCATTACTGTGTCGATGACTTCCTGTACGGCCAATAGAAACCGGCGATAACCGCGGCTGACAGATAAGGAATCAACGCAAGCAGGGTAATGTGTCCGGGCCAACCCTCACGTGGAACCAAAATCAGTACAACGTTGTAAGTGATACCACAAAGCGTCAGGTATACAGGGACGGCGAGAGCAACCCAGTCCAGCGGCTGACCGCCAGGTAAACGAGGTAGTTGCCACACCACGTAAACGGCAGCGATCAGGACGAGTAGCACGTGGAAGATCATCTGCGCTTCGACAGACTTGTCCATTCCCAGCGAGCCAAGAAAAGAGTAGGGCAAAAATATCGCGATGAATGCAAGATACCCGCAAAAGATCACCATCAACTTCTCTTTAACAAGCTCAAACGCGGCCAGCTCTCTGTTCTGATGCCGTTGCTCAAACAAATGGTTACAAGCCGCAAGGGATCCTAGTAGCAGGAACCAGCCAAAAAAGTTAGATAGCGGCACCTTGTACCAAAGACGCAGTTCGGAGGCCCAGGCCCACAAACCGAGACCCGTGGTGCCCGGGTCGAACATGAGGTCAAGTCCCGTGGCAAGGAGTCCGGACATGACCGCGATAAATTTCCAGTCATTAGAAAGCGCGGTGGTGACCTTGTACGCGGCATAGAACACGAGAGCCCACCCAAAAATAACGTAGGCGGGGACATCACCAGGCAACCAGATCAGAAAGTAGTGGTAACTATAATTGCCTGAATAGACTGCAAAGGCTTCTATGCCATAGGCGAATATGAACGCCACCACAAGATTCGCCACGTCGCGCAATCCTTTTTTGTAGGCGTGGTACGCAATCAAGGCGGTCAAGAAGTGAAATCCAACTAGGGTAGCAACCACGACAGGATGCGGCTGGATATCCATCATTTCCACGCAAGGTCCCTTCTTATTGTTTTGCTTTTGCTACGTGCCATTCAGCGCGATGCGGTGATTGGCATCGTAATGTTACACACAAATGGCTACTGGTGACTCGATCTGTAAGTAACACCTTACAAATGAATTGCACCTGTTTAAGAAGGGCGTGCTAACAGGAAATGAATGTCCAGGGCCTAGAAAAAGCGAAGGCTGCGCGATCTTGTCAAATGTAGATAGTGTTGCGCGTTCTGTTTGGCGATTTCCGCAGGAGACCTCGTACCCATTTGCTCAGGCACCGTCCAGATATCCTGGCCAGAAGTGCAGGCGGCCTTTCAGTGGGCAGACCGCTTGCACCGATGCGGATTTTCAGTCCGCCAGCGCGATCAGTACTTAATCGCTGAGTGATGAAACTCGAAACCGCCACTGCGCATCAGGAGACGATGAGTGTCGCCATCGGTATCCGCATTCCAGTCTTCATACCCATGATCACCTGCCCATAAGGCAACACGGGTGCCATCTTCAGCTTTGACCACCCTTGTCTGGTAGTAACGAGGGTCCAACCCGGACAGGTGGTTGATCGCATCATTGGCACGATCAAATTTTGTCAGCTGATACAGCGATACCCAGGTTGGTGGTGCGAGATCAATTTCGCCTTTTGCGTGTTGAGCGAGTGCTTCATTCGGATTGACCCATTGATGGTTTTGGATCTCTCCGCCGTCCACGGCCACTTCATGATCTTCATCAGTTGCAGTCACAAAGAACCAGGTGGCATAACGCCGGGCAGTGCTGGGGGGCGGCGTCCAATGTGAAAACCAGACGAACTCATCCTTGGCGATGGTAATGCCGGCTTCTTCAGTGGTCTCGCGTGAGGCAGCGTTGCGTGCAGCTGCGTCATGATCATCCGGGGTGTCGTAGTCTTCCTCGTCGATCTTGCCGCCAGGGAACACCCACATGCCACCGAACGCGATTTTCGACGTCTTGTGCAGCATCAGCACTTCGAGTTCTGCCGAGTCACGCAATAAGAGGACAGTAGCGGCGGGGATGGCTGGCGGGAACTCCGCTTCCTTGGCGCGATCGTCGTCTATGTCGCCGTAGATATCATTGCGGTGTTTGTTGTCAGTCATACGTCTAGGCCTGCCTGTTCTGCGAGAATTTTCGGTGCATCGATGTGTTTGGCTCGCAGGTACTCGCCGAGTGACTTGGCCTGCTTGTCGATGCGGTGGTTTGATGAAACGCCCTCGCCGAGGACGTCATGGATGTAAAAGTTGAGTGCCTTGAGGTTTGGCATCTCGAAACGCTCGATTTCGTATTCTGCCATGTCTGGCGCCAGTTCCTTGAATTTCTCAACGGTGAGGTACTCATGCAGGAAACTGTAGGCTTCATCCGTCCTGGCCCAGACGCCGCAGTTAGCCGCGCCGCCCTTGTCACCTGAACGCGTGCCATAGAGCCTGCCAAACGGGATGCGTACGGTTTGGCCGCCAGGTGCGGGTGCCAGTGTAACCGGTACCTCCTGGTAGTAGATCTCCTCAAAGTCCATACGCTGGGTTGGCAGCACATCGGTGACGGCGTCGCCCATGTGGACTCTTTCGGTCACCTTGTTACTGTCGATGACCGTCGGCCAGTACGCGATAACAGGATTGCCGTTGTAACCCGCGGCACCACGTCCTGTGTTGCCCGGGATCGCAGCAAGACCCAGTTCGGTCACCTTGGCCTGGAACAGTCGCCCCAGCTGTTTTGGATTGTCAGCAGTAACAGTAATCCTGAGCGCGGCGTGCGCCTCTTCGTTACTGTTGGGATCTTCCTTGTCGCTGCGGATCAGGTGCACGTCGACGTCCTTGAACTGCTCCTTGCCGCCGAGGTTATGGAAGATCTGTTCAACGTAGATCTCTGCCTTTTTCTCGATGTCGAGACCCGTTAAGAGGACTTCCATGCTTTGCTTGCAATCGCCCAGTGTATTGACGCACACCTTGTGGGTCGGGGGAGGGCTGCTGCCACGTGTGCCTGACACATAAACACGATCATCGCCAACCTGTTCGATCTTCATAGTGTCGAAATGCGCGATGACGTCTGGGTTGTAGTATGCGGGCGCCTTGATCTCGTACAGCAGCTGCGCGGTGATCGTGCCTACCGAGATGAGACCGCCGGTGCCAGGATGCTTGGTTACCGTGAAACTGCCATCAGCTTCTATCTCCGCGATGGGGTAGCCAACGTTAAGAAAACTCGGTACCTCTTCAAAGAAAGAGTAGTTACCACCGCAACACTGTGCGCCGCATTCAATGATATGACCTGCGGCAAGCGCACCAGCCAGCGCATCGTAGTCGTTGCGCGCCCAGTTGAACTTCCAGGCCGCCGGGCCGATGACGACGGCTGCATCGGTAACGCGCGGACAGATAACAATATCAGCGCCTTTGTCGAGAGCTTCCTTGATACCCCATGCGCCAAAATAGGTGTTGGCGGTGACAACCTGGTTGCTGGATTCAGACAAGGGGATGCCGCGATCAATGTTGGTGAAGGTCTCGCCTTCTGCCTGGAATTTTTCTATGTCTTCTTTGATGTCGTCGCCGTCAATCCACGCGACTTTCATCTCAACACTCTCTTCGGCCAGAATCTTTTCAACTTCATCTGCCATCGATTTGGGGTTAAGGCCACCGGCGTTGGATACGATCTTGATACCTTTTGCCTTGCAGTCTTTTGCCACATCCTTGATCTGCTTAAGGAAGGTACCGACATAACCCATGTTCTCTCCACGGGTCTGCATCTGGTTGTAGAGAATGGTCATGGTGAGTTCGGCGAGATAGTCGCCAGTCAATACGTCAATCTCACCGCCATCAACCATCTCTTTCGCCGCGGCAAGGCGGTCACCGTAAAAACCGCTGCAGTTACCAATTCGAATTACGTCTGTCATCGTTGTTCTCCGGCGGGGGTTATTCAACCACCCAGTTTGGTTTTCTTTTTTCTCGGAAGGCTGCCATACCTTCGCCGCCTTCTTCTGACTGGAACAGCCGTTTTGACCAGTCACCGGTTTCGGCAAAGCCATCGGCAATATTCAATTCGCTGACCCGGCGAACCAGCTTTTTGCATTCCTGTACGGCGATTGGACCACCCAGGTTAATCATGTCGATTTCTTCCTGGACCGCCGCTTCCAACTGGTCAGCAGGTACTGCGCGATGGGCAAAACCCATCTCGACTGCCTGCGCGCCGGTGAAGCGTTCGCCCGTGAGGAAGAGCTTCATGCCGTGGTGAGTGCCCAGTTTTGGCAGACACACGACTGAAATCACGGCGGGGATGACACCAATGCGCACTTCACTGAAACTGAACTGCACGTCATCGACAGTGACCACAATGTCAGCTGCGCCAACCAGTCCAAGGCCGCCCGCAAATGCGGCGCCGTTGACTGCGGCGATCACCGGCTTTGGGCTTTCCAGGATTGAATTCAGCACGTCGGGATAAGCGATTGCGCGCTGGCCATCCACAATTTGCCCTGGCGGGCTTTTCAGGTCGGCGCCCGCACAGAATGCAGGGCCGGTGCCGGTAATGATGATGGAACGCACCGCATCATCGGCGTTGGCTGCCTGCAGGTGATCGTATAACTCGTTCACCAGCACGGCAGAAAGTGCGTTGCGATTTTCAGGGCGGTTTAACCTGATCCAGGCTGCGCCTTTTACGACTTCGTACAGGGTTGCTTCTGTACCACTCATTTGTGTTCTCCTGTTCTTATTCTTCGCTATTCCTCTTCGGCGAGGGTGACCAGTAGCTGTCCGTTTTCAACCTGGTCTCCAACCGCTGCGTGAATACCTTCAACCACACCATCGCGTGGTGCGGTGATTCGATGCTCCATCTTCATGGCTTCAAGGATAACCATCAGATCGCCTTTGCTGACGCTGTCACCATTAGACACTTCCATGGCAAGGACAGCCCCCGGCATGGGAGCTACCAGGCCACCGGACAAATCATCGGCGCCGGGTACGGGATAGCGTGGTAGTTCTGTGATGGCAAGGTCACCCGCGTCACCGTGCACAAGCCAATCGTCACCGTCTTTCGTTACTGAGAAGTAATGACGCTGCCCGACGATATCCACATCGACTTTACCGTCGCCACAGGTATGTGGCCTGACGATCATTTCATTACCGTCTTCGCCGACACGGACCCTGAAGCTGCCGTCACGTTGTGAACGGTATTCCAGGTGACAAATGTCATCTCCATAACTGAACTTCATGATTTCAAATGGCATCATGGTGTTGCGCCAGCCGCTCTGGATACTTCGCAACACTTTGGCTTTGGCACGATTGATTGCCTGCGATTCCATCACTGCGGCGATACACGCACTGGTGAGTTCAGCTTCACTACATCCCCTGACACGCTGTGGATCAACACGTTCGATGAAATCGGTGGTGGTATCGCCGGCAATGAACGCTTCATGCCGTAGCGTTGAAACCAGGAAATCGCGGTTTGTGGTGAGCCCCTGTACCCGGGTTGCTTCAAGTACCCTGGCGAGTCTTGCTGCTGCTTCGCGCCGTGTTGGCGCGTGCACAATCACCTTGGCGATCATCGGGTCAAAGTCGGTTGAGATAACACTGCCGGATTCAACACCAGAGTCGAACCGTGCGTCACCAGCAGTTGCTGGCTCCCATACGGTGACCGGGCCAGGGGAGGGCAGAAAGTCGTTGTTGGGATCTTCGGCGCAGAGTCGTGCCTCGATCGCATGACCGTGATAGAAAGGTCGTCCTGGGTGAATGACAGTGTCTCACCTTCGGCAACACGGATCTGCTCACGGACCAGGTCGTAACCTATGATTTCTTCGGTCACAGGGTGTTCCACCTGCAGTCGAGCGTTCACCTCAAGGAAATAGAAATCACTGCCGGATAATAGGAATTCAACAGTGCCAGCGGAGGAGTAACCCAGTTTCTCAGCCGCTTTGATAGCTGCGCCGCCCATGGCTGCACGGATCTCATCCGTGACCGCCGGGGAGGGCGCTTCCTCGATAATTTTCTGGTGACGACGCTGGATTGAGCATTCCCTTTCAAAGCAATGCACAAGATTGCCGTGGGTGTCTCCAATGATCTGGATCTCGACGTGGCGGGAGGTGTCCAGCCATTTTTCAAGAAACACCGTATCGTCACCAAATGAACTGCCGGCCTCACGTTTGGCACTTTCAACCGCCTCAGCAAGACCAGCTTCAGCGTCGACAACACGCATGCCACGACCACCGCCACCGGCGGATGCTTTGACGAGTACGGGATAGCCGATGTCTTTTGCCGCTGCGTTTAGGTCAACGTCCGGTGTCAGTTCAACCGCTGGCAGCGTTGGTACGCCGGCCTCGGTCATCAGTTTTTTCGCGGACAGCTTGTCACCCATGGAAGCGATCACATCCGGGGTCGGGCCAAGCCATGCAATGCCAGCATCGGATACTGCGCGAGCAAAATCTGCGTTTTCAGAAAGAAAGCCGTAGCCCGGATGCAGCGCATCAGCGCCGCTGCGCCTGCAGGCATCCAGCACCTTGCCAACATCCAGGTAGGTCTCGGCTGAGCTTCGCCCGTTAAGTGATATTGCCGTATCTGCTTCTTTTACAAAGGGGGCATCATCGTCGCCGTCTGCGTAGATGGCAACGGTGCGAATCCCCATGTTGCGGGCTGTGCGCATGATGCGTCGGGCAATTTCGCCGCGGTTCGCGACAAGCAGGGTAGAAATCGGTTTTACATTCTCCATGTGCCAAACTCCTTTGTCCCCTCAACCTTGTTGTTGTAAGCCGCCGATAAAGACATGGCGATGACCTCGCGGGTGTCGCGTGGGTCAATCATGCCGTCGTCCGATACACGTGATGTGGCGAAGAGGCCTTTTGATCTTTCCTCGGCCCAGTGTTCCGCGATCGCGGCGCGCTCAGCGTCTGCCTCTTCGTCGAACTCAATACCGCGACGTTCTGCTGCGGCCCTGCCAACAATCGACATGACACCTGCCATCTGCTTTGGACCCATCACCGCGATCTTGGCGAGTGGCCAGATATAGGTGAACCGGGTGCCAAACGCGCGCCCGCTCATGCCGTAGTTACCGGCGCCGTAAGACGCGGCCATGATGATGCTGATGTGCGGGACCGTTGAGTTGGATACCGCGTTGATCAGCTTTGAGCCGTTCTTGGTGATACCACCCTGTTCAAAGTCAGTACCGACGATAAAACCAGTGATGTTGTGCAAGAACACGAGCGGCACGTTGATCTGGTTACAGAGCTGAATAAATTGCGCGCCTTTTTCCGCAGACTCCGAGAAGAGGGCGCCGTTGTTGCCGAGGATACCGACGGGGTATCCGTGCACCTTCGTCCAGCCGCAGATGAGCGTTGGTCCGTATAGTGGTTTGAACTCCTCGAAGTAGGAGCCATCTACAACGCGGCTGATAACTTCGCGTACATCAAACGGTGTTTTTAAGTCCTTTGACACCATGCCGAGCAGGTCTTCCTTGCTATGTACCGGCTCATCAAATTCTTCGTCGGGTTCGGGGCCGAGCTTTTTCCAGTTGAGGTGGGCCATTACCTCGCGGCACATTCTGATGCCGTCCATTTCATCCTTAGCCAGATAATCACCAAGACCTGAGATGGTCGTATGCATATCCGCGCCACCGAGATCTTCCTCGTTGGCGTCTTCACCGGTTGCCATCTTGGTGAGAGCAACACCGCCCAGGAATACCTTCGACTGGTTTTTGATAAAGATGTTGTAGTCACTCATGCCTGGCTGGTAAGCGCCGCCGGCGGTAGAAGCACCAAACACCACCGAGATGGTGGGGATACGCATCTGTGAGAGTTCCGTGATCTCGTAGAAGAGCCGGCCACTTTCAGCGAAGTGACCGCCTTCGCGCTGGATTGCTGCCTCCGGGTCGCCGCCTTCTTCACCGCGCAGGTCAGCGCCGGCAGATTCCACAAACTGCACGTAGGGCATGCGGTTGATCCGGGCGATTTCGAGTCCGCGCATCAGCTTTTTTGAATTGAACTGGTTGAAGGCACCTGCACGTACAGAGGGGTCGTGACCGAGGATCACGCACTCAACGTTTTCAATGACGCCAATACCGACAACAAAGCCGGAGCCGATGGCGAAAGGCGAACGCCACGCTGCCAACGGGCTGATCTCAAGAAAGGGGGAGTCGCGGTCGAGGGCGTGTGCAATACGCTCCCGGATAGGCATCTTCTCTCGCGAGCGTAGCCTTGCGATTGCCTCAGGACCGCCGCCACCGGCAGCTTCCTCCAGCAGATCGTCGATGGTTTTCAACATGTCCTGCATGTCGGTGAGGTTCTGCTGGAAAACCTCCGAGCGTGTATCAAGTTTAGTGTCCAGAACTGGCATCTTCCCTCCAGGCCATTCACGCAAAAAGGAGTTAAAAGTATCAGGAATTGCGCATGGCGTTAAGGGCTCCGGCAAAAGAAAAAAACCTTACGGCTGGCTTTTTTTATCCGAAACACGATGATAGTCTCGTACGGGATTGAACACCTTTTTGTAGAGGGTCACCACGTCGTATGGCGTCTGAAATCAGCCTGCAGCAAGCGAAAAGCACACGAGCCCGTGAGGCGATCTGTGCGGCAACAATCGAGTCGCTGGTTGAGGTCGGTTATGCCGAGACGTCACTCAACCGCGTGGCGAATTCGGCGGGATTTTCCAAAGGCGCTCTGCAACACCACTTTCCGAGTAAGGAAGACCTGATTTCGGCGACGGTGGATGTGCTCCTGCTGCGAACCTTCAAAACTGTCCCTGAGCGAAAGAAACCGACCTCGGTAGAGCAGGCGCTGATGAATGCCTGGAACCGGTTTATCAATACGCCCTCGTACCGTGCCCTGATGGAGATCCTGAACGCGTCCAGAACCGATAAAGATCTTCAGAAGCGGATCAGTCGGGACCTGGTGGAATGGGGAAAACGGCTGGACGAACAGACGCTGGCGAACTACGTGGCAGTGTCCGGCGATGAAGAAGAAGTTGTCATGTTGCTCAACATGACACGCAGTTTTATGAGAGGTCTGCTGTTCCAGGAACGTTATGGTGTCAGCCAGGAAAAGACCACGCAGTACGTGCGCAAATGGATTGAGCTGATTGCGCCACTGCTCGAATTGAAACAATGAATTGATAAAACACAGGTAGGTAAGTCATGGCGACTGAACAAGAGTTGGCGGAGTTCCAGACGGAAGTCCGGGCCTGGTTTGAAGAAAACACACCAAGAGACCCTGGTTTTCTTCTGCCGGAAACCTTTATGGAGGTGGGGACAGACCAGCAGTTCGAGTTTTTAAGAGACTGGCAGCGCAAGGTCTATGAGGCAGGGTACCTGGGGATGGCCTGGCCGAAAGAGTACGGCGGCCACGGCATGGAGCAGGCCTTCCAGGATGTTGTTACCCGCGAGATGGGGCTGCAACGCACACCCTTCCTGCCGAATACCATTGGCCTTAACTGGGCCGGACCGCTGATCCTTCACATGGGAACGGATGCGGACAAAGCAAAGTACATCAAGAACATCCTGTCAGCAGAAGACATCTGGTGCCAGGGGTTCTCGGAGCCTGACAGTGGCTCTGATCTCGGCAATTCGCAGTGCCGTGCGGTACGTGATGGTGATGATTATGTGATCAATGGCTCGAAGATCTGGACCAGTCTCGGGTCCTACGCCAAGTACATGATCCTGCTGGCTCGAACATCAACCGAAGGTCCAAACAAGTATGCGGGCTTGTCCTACTTCCTTGCACCGATGCATGTGGAAGGTGTTGACCCACAGCCAATCAAGAAACTCACAGGCGAATACGGCTTCTGCCAGACCTACTTTACCGACGCGCGTATCCCCGCGGGTTGCCTTCTCGGCAATGAAGGGGAGGGCTGGAACATCGCCATGATCACGCTGACCTTTGAACGTGGTGCAACAGGTGGTCAGGCCGGTGGTATTGCATCAATGGATCTCAACATTAACGACGTGATTGAACTTGCACGTCGTGCAAAGAGAAACGGTAAGCCTGCCATTGAAGACCCACTTATTCGTGATGAACTGGTGCAGCTGGTTATCGAATCTCGAAACAATGCACTGATGGGCGAGCGAGCTCGTTTACCGGCGCTCGCAACTGACTGGCCCACCGCTGTTGCCATGTCAGGGAAGCTGCGTGGCTCTGAGCTGCGCCGGCGGATGTGCCAGTTTGCCTTGTCCCTGCAGGGTGCCAATGGTGCACGCTTTGTTTCTGACAGCGCCATTGATGGCGGCATGTGGCAGCGTTCCTACTTTAATGCGTTCTCCGGGACGATCGGCGGCGGCACCAGCCAGATCCAGAAGAACATTCTTGGCGAGCGCGTGCTCGGCCTGCCCAAGAGCTAGAGGAGAAGGGGAGACAAGCATGGCAAGTATTACTTTTACTGAAGAACAGGGCATGCTGCTGGAAACAGCGGCCGACTTCTGCAGGAATCATTCTGATATCGCGACGGTTCGCGCAAAGCTTAATGCCGAGGGGATGGATGCAGCCACCTGGAAGGAAATGACCGAACTGGGTTGGCTCGCCATCAACATTCCTGAGGAATATGGTGGGCTCGGCATGGGTATGGCCAGCGTGGTGCCAGTGGCTGAATCCATGGGACGAAACCTCATGGGTACACCCTACGTTGGTACCGTGGTTGCCAGCGAGGCCATCTGCGCTAATGGATCGGAACAGCAAAAAAGTGAGCTGCTCGCAAAAATCGCGGCAGGGTCACCGGCGACGGTGGCGTTGACCGAGGATAGTGGTAGTTGGGTTCTCGATGCAGTGGAGGCGACCGCGTCATCCGCTGGCGACGGTTACGCGTTGGCAGGTGCAAAGTGTTTTGTAACGGACGCTGACGTTGCAGATGTGATCATCGTATCCGCAATGCTTGATGGGGCAGCGCGTTTGTTTTCTGTCTCACGCGATCAGATACCTGAAGGCGCACTGCAGCGGGAAGTCGTGATTGACGAGACCCGTCGCAGCTTTGTGCTCTCGTTGGACGGTATTACAGTTCCTGCGGATCAATTGCTGCCGGGCACTGATTTCAAATCGATTGAGCTGGCTGCCATGCTGCTTATCACAGCCGAGGTAGCCGGTGGTCTCGTCGGTGTACTGCATACCGTGGTGGAGTACCTGAATACCCGCAAAGCTTTTGACAGGTTTATTGGCAGTTACCAGGCGCTGAAACATCCGACCGTGGATATCCTGCTGTCGCTTGAAGGCTGCAGGTCGCATCTCTATCACGCAGCTACATTGTGCGGGGAAGGCGCCGTTGCTGACGCCGAGGTTGCGATTCGCATGGCGAAGGCGCAGGGTAGTGAAGCCTTTGCGTTTGCCGGGGATCGGGCCGTGCAATTCCATGGCGGGTTTGGGTTTACCTACGATTGCGATGCCCAGCTCTACCTGCGCAGGGCGCTCTGGTGCCAGTACCAGTTTGGTGATGAAAAGTACCAGCGGCAGTTGTTAGCGCCTTTATTGCTGGATGTTGCGTAGCTAACTCTCGTCCGGGTAGGACGAGAGTTAGTAAAAGCCAAGGATGGCTTTTTCATTTTTCGAATGAAAAACGCGCGGTCCGTCGCAACGGGGTTTCACAAAAGCAAAATATGAACCGACCCGAAAAATGCCATGGATGGCAGTTTTCGGAAAATATGGAGAGACGAGGAAGGATAAATGAGGATCATCACATCGGTTTCCGGGAACGACCTTAATAAGGTTGGTGACATAGCAAAAGGGCTGGAATCCGCTGGCTTCAGCGGCGTCTCAACGCAGGAGAACCGGCACGATGCATTCCTGCCGCTTGCGGTGGCGGCAACCAATACGACAAGCCTCGAGCTGCGCACCAGCATTGCGATTTCCTTTGCACGATCACCGATGTCCAGCGCCATGATGAGCTGGGATCTGCAGACCGCATCAAACGGGCGGTTTACGCTGGGTCTTGGCAGCCAGGTGAAAGGACACAATGTCCGACGTTTCAGCGTACCGTGGAGCCCACCTGCACCACGCATGCGTGAATACGTTCAGTCCATCAGGGCAATCTGGGACTGCTGGCAGAACGACAGCAAGCTCGATTACCAGGGCGAGCATTACCAGTTCACGCTGATGACGCCCAACTTTACGCCGGAGAAACTCACCTGCGGCCTGCCGAAAATCCAGATAGCAGCAGTGGGTCCGGTCATGATGAAAGTGGCAGCTGAGGAATGTGATGGTGTCATGCTGCATGGGTTCTGCACCCGAAAGTATCTTGAAGAAAACATCACACCGCGGCTCGAGAAGGGGCTCACCAGCGCTGGTAAAGACCGCGCAGCTTTTGAAATCTCCGGCGGTGGGTTTGTTGCAACAGGTGCTGACGACGCGGCAGTCAGCAAGATGTTCGAATGGATTCGCCAGCGCGTCGGATTTTATGGCTCAACGCCGTCCTACTGGCCCGTCTTTGAAGTACATGACCTGATGGATCTTGGACACAAACTCAACGATATGTCGAAGAAAGGCCAATGGGACCAGATGACACGTGAAATCCCGGATGATGTCGTGCACCTTTTTGCGGCTGTTGGCAGGCACGATGAGCTCGTGCCCGCAATCAAGGAGCGATTCGGTGGCTTGACGGATATTGTTGGTCTACCGGAGGATACGCCGCCGGACCTGCTGCAGGACGTACTGGCGATTGAGACGCCTTATTTGGGGTAGTTGTTGTCTTTAGGGAGAGATCTCTCCGCTTCGGTCAGCGTGACCCGGTCGAGATGACGGTTTCAACTCGACCGGAAGGCCGAAGCTCGTCATCTCGACCGGAAGGGCGAAGGCCTGGAGTGGAGAGATCTTGGTGGTTTTTCATCCTGCTGGATTGGTGGGCGTCTCGCAGCGATTCCATAGGGAATCGCCAGTCGATTTCCTGCGGAAACTCTTCGCTACGACGGTCACATCCCTCAGCTCCTGAGAACAGAAGATTTTCTGCTTTGCAGAAAACTTCGTCCTCGCTGCGACGGTCACGGCTTGAGGTGTCTGAAAGAGGAGATTTTCTGCTTTGCAGAAAACTCCTTATAATGCGTGCGCGATTACTGGGACAGAGTGGAGCATTCCAAATGCCAGGCAGCAGTTTCGGAGAAATGTTCAGGGTGACGACCTTTGGCGAAAGCCATGGGCCTGCGCTCGGCTGCGTCGTGGATGGCTGTCCGCCAGGTATACCTTTGACAGAGGCTGATCTGCAGGTTGACCTGGACCGCCGCAAGCCGGGTACCAGCAAATACGCAACCCAGCGACGCGAAGACGACCAGGTGAAAATTCTCTCAGGTGTTTTTGAAGGGGTCACAACCGGTACGTCGATTGGCCTCGTTATCGAGAACGCTGACCAGCGCTCGCGTGACTACGGCGAAATCAAGGACCTGTACAGGCCAGCACACGCCGATTTTACCTACCAGCAGAAATATGGAATCCGCGATTATCGCGGGGGTGGCAGGGCATCTGCTCGCGAAACCGCCATGCGGGTTGCAGCAGGTGGCATCGCCAAGAAGTACCTTGAGTTGAAACACGGGGTGAAGGTGCGAGGTTATCTGGCGCAGATGGGTGATATCCGCATCGAGAACTTCGACTGGAATGAGGTCGACAACAACCCATTCTTCTGCCCTGACGCCGGTAAGGTGACAGAAATGGAGAACCTGATTGACGCCCTGCGTCGTGATGGCGATTCGGTTGGCGCAAAAGTGAGTGTCGTGGCAACCGGTGTTCCTGCAGGGCTCGGTGAACCCGTGTTCGATAAGCTGGATGCGGATATCGCAGGAGCGCTGATGAGCATCAATGCCGTTAAGGGCGTCGAAATTGGTTCAGGCTTTGAAGTGGTCAGTCAGCGTGGCTCTGCACATCGCGACGAGATTACACCCAGCGGCTTTCAATCCAATAATGCAGGCGGCGTGCTTGGTGGCATATCGACCGGTCAGGATATTCTTGCAAGTATGGCGCTTAAACCGACATCAAGCATCACGCAGCCTGCCAACACCATTGATACGAGCGGCGAGGCGCGTGAAGTGGTGACCAAGGGTCGTCATGACCCCTGTGTTGGTGTGCGCGCAGCACCGATCGCAGAAGCCATGCTGGCGCTGGTGTTGATGGACCACCTGCTGCGCCATCGCGGGCAGAACCAGGATGTTGAGGTGTCGCCCCCATTTATCCAGTAGGGTAGTCCGCGTTTTTGCGGAGCAGTTGGATAAACGCCTCCCCGGCATTAGATAACGTTCGATTCACATGGTGGATCACCCCGAGGGTGCGCTCTATCGGCGCATGCTGGATATCCAGCACGGTGATTTCATCATCCAGCATGGTCTTCGGTAGCACGCTCCAGCCAAGGCCCACGCCAATCAGCATCTTGATGGTTTCCAGGTAATTGGTCGACATGGCCACGTTCAGTTCGACGCCCTTTTCATCAAACATGCCTTTAACGATGCGGCCCGTAAACGTGGTCATATCGGGCAGGATGGCCGGGTAATCTGCCAGCGCGTTCACGTCGAGCCCGCTGTCACGGCGTAGCGGATGATCACTACCGGCAACAAAAGCGAGTTCATCTCGCCAGATGGGTTCGGTACGAAGACGTTCGTGCGCCTGGGGGGCGAGGGTCACGATTGCCATTTCAAGCTCTCCCTGCACGATGCGCTCATGTGCAACCTCTGAATCCATGAAATGCAGATCCAGGGTGACGCCGGCATGCAGTGCACTGTACTGCCGAAGAATCGCAGGCAGGCGCCAGAGGCCCACGTGATGACTGGTGGCAAGCGACAGCTGACCGGATACGTCGCCAGACAGGTTGCGAATGGCCCGGCGGGTATCCTCGATCTGCTGCAGGATGCCGGAAGCGCGCTTTTCCAGTTCCACCCCGGTCTGCGTTAATCGGACAGTGCGGCCGATCCGGTCGAACAACTTGCCATCCAGCTGATGCTCAAGCAGCGAAATGCGCTTGCTGACCGCCGGTTGGGTGAGGTGCAGCTTTTCAGCGGCCAGCGAGAAGGAGCCGGTTTCGGCAACCGCAATAAATGCCTTTAGCCCATCAACATCCATTTCCAGGATTCCCCAGTTTCATTCAATCAATGAAAAATATGAATTTGTGTAATAGTACTACGGTCAATACAATGCGCTCCACAAGTTATCGAGGTACCCCAAAATGAGTGATTCAAAGGTCAATGTCGCGATTGTCGGCGCAACCGGTGCAGTCGGTGAGGTCATGCGTGAGATCCTGGAGCAGCGCAAGTTTCCAGTTGAAAATCTGCACCTGCTTGCCAGTGAGCGCTCTGCGGGTACCCGCCTGCAATACGGCGGCAAATCTATTGTTGTTGAGGACCTGGCTACCTTTGATTTCAGCAAGGTGCAGATCGGTCTTTTCTCTGCCGGTGGGTCGATTTCGGCGGAATTTGCGCCTAAAGCTGCTGAGGCGGGCTGTGTTGTGATCGATAACACCTCACACTTCCGCCGTGATGAGGACATTCCGCTGGTCGTGCCCGAAATCAACGCCCACAGGATCCCTGACTATACAAGCCGGGGCATCATTGCGAATCCGAACTGCTCCACCATCCAGATGCTGGTTGCGCTGCACCCGATTCACCAGGCTGTGGGGATTACCCGTATTAATGTGGCGACCTACCAGGCCGTATCCGGTGCTGGTAAGCGCGCTGTGGAAGAGCTTGCCACCCAGACGGCGAAGCTCCTGAACGCGCAGCCCTTTGAAGCCGAGGCCTTCCCGAAGCAGATCGCCTTCAATGCACTGCCGCAGATCGGTGATTTCCAGGAAAATGGCTATACCCTTGAAGAAATGAAAATGGTCTGGGAGACCAAGAAGATCTTCGAGGACGATTCAATTGAAGTGAACCCGACCTGCGTCAGGATTCCCGTATTTTACGGGCATTCCGAGGCGGTCCACATCGAAACCAGGGACAAGATCAGCGCCGCAGACGCAAAAGCCCTCATGGCTGAGATGCCGGGCGTTGAGCTGGTTGATGATCCCACCAACCATGGATTTCCCACCCCGGTAACCGACGCCTCCGGAACCGATCCCGTCTTTGTGGGCAGGGTAAGGGAAGATATCTCCTCCGAAAACGGCCTTAACCTCTGGGTAGTTTCCGATAATGTGCGTAAGGGCGCGGCCCTTAACAGTATACAAATTGCCGAAGTTTTGCTAAAACATCTGTAATAAGCGATACTTAACGCAACTATTAGAGATCGTTTCGAGGTTCTACCGACAGGTTAGTGATAACCTGCGGTTTTTTGTATTGAGCCTCTCGAACTGAGCGATTTCTTTCTTCGACGGTCAATTTTGGCCGATTTGTCGCGGGTGTCGGGGCATAAGACAGAGGGAGAAGAATGATAAAGAGGCTTGTTTGGCTGATTGCGGTAGTCATTGCTCTCTCTTTCCAGCATGCGGCTATCGCGGTCGGTCTCGGAGATATCGAGCTTAATTCTGCGTTAAACCAGCAATTTAACGCAGAAATTGACCTGACCAACACCGGAAACCTCGAAACCAACGAGGTCCTTCCCAATCTCGCAGCCCAGGATGATTTCGATCGCGTTGGTGTCGAGCGTATCTATGAGCTCACCGACCTGCGTTTTGAGGTGAAGGTGCGTGATGACGGTACCTACTATATCCACGTTCGCAGCAGCCGCCCCATTGTCGAACCATTCCTGAACTTCATCGTTGAAGTGATCTGGCCCACGGGTCGCATCCTGCGTGAGTACACCGTCCTGCTAGATCCGCCCATTTATGGCTCGGACGGGGTTGAAGAAATTGACACTGCCGAGGCAAGTGAGCCCGCCAGTCAGTCTTCGGGCAGGCAGTCAGATCGACGTCCGATCCCAACGGCCCCGCAGGTATCCGATGGCCGCACTGAAGGTGTAGTAACCCGAGACGATGAGTACGGCATCACCGGTCCGGGCGATACCCTCTGGAACATTGCGCTCAAAGTTCGTCCAAGTGAAAGCGTTTCGGTACAACAGACGATGCTGGCACTGCAACGCGCCAATCCTGAAGCGTTCATCAACAACAACATTAATCTGCTCAAGGCCGGTCATGTCCTGCGGGTACCTGACCTGGATGAAATCAGGGCTGAAACCACTGAAGAAGCCATCGCTGAAGTTCGTGTGCAGAATGAAGAGTTTGCAGACTACAAAGATACAGGCGTAACCCAGCTTGATGCCCGCAGGGTCAGCAGCCGGGATGCGGACGCGCCAAGCTCGGATGACGACGGCGAACTTAAACTGCTGGCATCCGATCGAAGCAGTGGCACGCGCGCTGGTGAAGATACGGGCCGTGTACGTGCGCTCGAAGACGACCTCGCGGTGGCAAGGGAAGACCTGGACCGTGCAAGGCGGGCCAATACCGAACTCAATGTCAGGCTTGATGATCTTGCAGGACAGGTTGAAACCCTGAACGAGATTGTGAAGCTCAAAGATGACCAGCTCGCTGCGCTGCGCGCGGAACTGCAGAAAATGCAGAGTGCAGGTGCAGCGGCCCCGGTTGCACAGGCCCCGGTTACCCAGGCTCCACAATCTGGTTCTCTCTTAACCAACCCGCTGGTGCTGGGTGGTGTCGGCGTGCTGCTGATCCTTGGTATTGCGGCCGCGCTGATCATGCGCAGGCGTGCCCAGCAGTCTGAAGACCTGGACGATGAAGAATTTACCCCGCTGCAACTCGCTGATGATGATGAGCCGGAGCTGAAGCTTGCAGCAGCAGATGATGACGAAGAGGGCGGCGAAGAAGGCGGTGAAGACGATGAAGATGTCTCGCCACAGACTAGCGATGTCATCGGCGAAGCAGAAATCTATATTGCCTACGGTCGATTCCCGCAGGCGATCAGCTTCCTGCAGAACGCGATTGAAGCAGAGCCCGAACGCGCAGATATCCAGTTGAAGCTGCTCGAGGTTTACGTCCAGACGGAAGATGCAACTGCATTCAACCTGCAGCTTGACCAGCTGAAGATGCTGGGCGATGACGATGCCGTCAACAAGGCGCTTGATCTGCAATCACAGATTCCGGGTGCAGCAGAAACAGCACAGGCATCGATGGATGCCACGATTATCAGCTCTGAACCGATCGAAGCGATTGCTGAGCCGGCAGACGACGATGACGACCTGAGTCTGTCGCTGGATGATGATGCAGACCTCTCGCTGGATGACGCACCGGAACTGTCACTCGACGATGACGATGGCGCCGAGCTCTCCCTCGACGACGATGACGACCTCTCGTTTGACCTCGACGACCTCGATGCTGAAACCGATGAGGATGACCTGGATCTCGGTGACGAACTCGATCTCGATGACGGCGAAGAGATGGATCTTGATCTCGACAGTGGCGGAGAAGAACTGTCTCTCGACGAGCAGATGGAGCTCGGTGACGCTGAACTTGATCTTGACCTTGATGCCTCTTTGGACGATGCAGCAGCGGAAGAAGATACGCTGGATCTTGGCGGCGACGATGAACTTGATCTCGACCTGGGTGAAGATGATCTCGACCTGGATCTGAGCGATGACCTGGATCTTGATCTCGATGATGATCTGGCGGCAACAACAGAACTGACCGCTGACGATGCGGTAGCGGCCGATGATGATGCGCTTGAGTTAGATCTTGATGATGACGGGCTCGACCTTGATCTTGATGATGACCTGGACCTCTCAGGTGATGATGATGGTCTGGATCTCGGTGGTGACGACGAACTCGACCTGGGTGGGGACGATGAACTCGACCTGGGTGATACGCTCGAGCTTGGCGACGCAGACGAGCTTGATCTTGGTGGTGAAGACAGCCTTGAGCTAGACGACAGCCTTGAGCTGGATGATGACGGCCTGGATCTGGACGACGGCGGCCTTGACCTGGACGATGACGGCCTTGATCTCGATGATGATGGCGCTATCGAACTTGACCTTGGCGATGACGACGACGATGCGCTGAATCTTGATGATTTTGCTGATGAGATTGGTGACGGCGAACTCGAAAGTGCGGATGACGATCTCTCGATCGATCTCTCAGGTGATGACGAGCTGGACCTCGGCGGCGACCTTGATCTCGACGACGACCTCGATCTTGATGATGAACTCGACCTCGATGACGACCTGGGTGAACTGAACCTGGATGAAGATGCTTCCTCCAAACTGGACCTCGCCAGGGCCTACGTCGAAATGGGCGATGCAGACGGTGCCAGGAGCCTCCTGCAGGAAGTTCTCAGTGAAGGCACTGAAGAAGATATCGCTGAAGCCAACGAACTGCTCGGCCAGCTGGACTGATCTCGCGGGGGTTAGCCCTTGTCAGGTGAAGAGCCAAGTGAAGGGCTAGGTGAAGAGCCAAGTGAAGGGCCAGGTGACGAGCCAACTGAAGAGCCACGTGTAGCCCCACGGGTAGCACTAGTACTGTCTTACAGCGGTGAGTCATTTCACGGCTGGCAATACCAGGGTGAAACCACACCCACCGTTCAACTCAAACTCTCAAAAGCGCTGGAAGTTGTTGCAACAGCGCCTGTCACTATTTTTTGTGCCGGGCGAACCGATACCGGCGTACACGCAACCAAACAGGTCGTGCACTTTGACAGTGAGGTAGAACGGCCTTCGAAGTCCTGGTTGATGGGCGCCAACGCACACCTGCCGGATAGCGTCTCGGTCACCTGGGCCGGATCTGTCACAGCTGACTTTGATGCTCGCCGCTCAGCGACCGCTCGACGCTACGTTTACGTTATCTACAACAGCCGTGTGCGCTCAGCACTCTTCCCACAGCATGTCACCCGCGAACACAGGCAGCTTGATGCGGCCCGGATGCACGAGGCAGCACAGGCGCTGCCTGGCGAGCAGGATTTCAGCGCGTTTCGTGCAGCAAACTGCCAGTCCCTGACCCCCATGCGCAATGTTCACAAGGTGTCTGTAACCCGTCGCGGTGACCTTATTGTTGTGGATATCACGGCTAATGCTTTCCTTCATCACATGGTGCGGAATATTGCAGGTACGCTGATGGACGTTGGTGCCGGCTTGTATGAACCGGCCTGGGTGAAGGAGTTGCTGGCAAAAAAGGACAGGACACTTGCCAGCAAGACCGCGCCACCCAATGGCCTTTACCTTGTGGATGTCCACTATCCGGAAACCTTCGGAATTCCTGCTGGACCCGTGATGCCGCACCTGCTGGGTGGGCTGGTCGGCAGTGAATAATCCCTTAAGCCGCGCGTTTGCATGACATGATTCTCTTTCATGACGTTGATGGCTGTCTAAATACCGCCGATGGCTCCCCGATTGGTTACAGCGACGCTGAACTGACATCGGCACACCGGGACGATCTTGCAGAGCTCGGAGCGCTCGTTAATGCGAGCCCGGTAGATCATCTTGTCCTGAACACCGGCAGGATATTTGAAGACACCCGGTACCTTTGCGACGCGATTGGCTCAGACAAGCTGAAGTATGTGCTGGTTGAACATGCCACCGCCCTCTGGGATGTGCACGACGAGAAACAGATTGACCTGCTCGATCTTGCCAGCACCCATAACCTGCCTGAAGTGCATCATGCGGTTGCGACCATAGAGAAGGTGCAGGAACTGGTGAACTGGTACCGGCATGAAGGCAAAGCGTTACTGTCAGCACGTCTCGGGCTGGCGTCACCGATTGAGATCGAGGGTAATCAGCAGGGCAACCTCACAATACCTGTTCCAATGGCGCTGGACGGGGACAACCTGCTGGAAACACTGAAGCAACTGCTTGAAGCGCATCACCTTTTTGAAGACGTCGCTTTCTCATACCACCACAGCCGCCCGGAGCGCTTCATCGATGTCATGGGCGCAGCTGACAAAGGTCTCGGTGTAGAAATGATTGTCAGGCTCCTGGGCGGTGATATCGAGCGTACTGCAGCGATAGGCAACGGTCTTAACGATCTGCCCATGCTGGAGAAGGTCGGCATGCCGATCTGTCCTGCTAACGCGGAAGTAGAGGTGTTGGAATACTGTTCAGCGCGGGGCACTGTTTCCGACCATGGTTTTCTCGTCGCCACACGCAGCTGGTTGACGCAGTTGACCAGCTGATACCTCATTGCGTTATCATCAGCCGCTTGAAGTATCCATCTCTATAAAACGCATCAGTCGATAAACATCCACCGGATGTTGGCGGACTGCTGCGCCCCCTCCCAAATAAAGCAAAACATGAGAGATGGAATGATGAATCCCAAGATTATTGAAAACATGGCGTTGCTCGTCGCAGGTATCGAGAGCACGAGCCGGGCTGGCACCATATCCCAGGACCTGGACGCACTCGGTATTGAGGCGGAGCGCAGTGGCCTCGCCCACCAGCTGAAACATAAGCGCAGCACTACACAATTCCTGGCGCTCCTCTGGAATTGGTCCAGCGAAGAGGACTTCCCCATTATGGCAGCCATGGAGGTCACCTCTTTTAAGGGCCAGCCAGAGGGATGTGTGATGTATCGCTTCCCCACCTGTGACTACGCCTCAATTCCGATGCAGGGAGTGGCGCCTGACCTGGTTGAACCCTGGCCCGACATATTTGCGTGGTACCCGCTACCTGCCGCGGCGTTTACTACCACGTTTCGGCGTTACGATGAGTCTTCTGGTACTGGCGAGATCCTGATACCCCTTGCGGCTGGTGTGACACCGGAGCGGATAGAGCCGTAGATCAAAGAGAGTGTTCCTACCACAGTCTGACAACCGTGGTGGGTCATTGATGGGCAGGCGTGATCAGGTGAACATCTGCACAAACGCCGAGCGCGCATTGGTGTTGGGGAAGGGCGCCTCGGGTATCTCACATCCAAGAAAACTGCAGAGCGGCGGCCAGCCTTCCTCCACTTTGTAAACGAGTAGCCCTGATTCGTTGCCTTCGAAGTGTGCCTTTACGGACGCGATATGTGATTCATAAACGCTGATCGCATGAGCTCGATCTTCGAACCTGTCGTCAAAAGACTGCTCCAGGACGACCTTCCTTGCCATCTGCATCGCACCCTGTATTTCTGCGGGTGTTCGTTCCGGGTGGATCATTGCTTCATACAGGGTTGCCTTGAAGCTGTCGTACCAGGCGTCCGGATCTCTCACCGTTAATATGACCTTTGCATTGGGATAAGCTGCCAACAACTCTTTCCAGTAGAAGCAGGCAGGGCTGTCTACGGTTGCTTTGTATTCGCTGAACAGCGACTGCCAGTCGGGCAGCTGTTCTGTCACCGTCAGCCAGGTTGCCACGTGGTCAGGCCGCTGCAGGACTACCTCGCCGTGATAGCAGGGGTTGTATCCCAGGTGCTCAAGAGCCTGCCTGAGCGAGTAGGTTCCTGTGCGGGAAAACCCAGCGCCGATAATCTGCATGCCGCTCCTCGATACAACCTGTTTACGTCGTATTCAAATTAGCGTTGAAAATACATCGTGAATACGCTTTTTTCAAGAAACATCGTAAATAAGTTGTTTTTGAGGTGTGGTGACACTAGAGTGCCGATCAGTGCCATGAAAGAAGAATCGATGACTGAGACCAGCTTCACTCGCCTTGCAAAGTACAACAAGGGTAAAAAGACGCTGCAGGCGATCCAGGACGCGATCTACGAGCTGATACTTGAAGGTGGCCTTACTGCCGCCAGCCAGGACTCCATTGCCTCACGCGCAAAAGTGACCCAGGGGGCGGTGAGGCACTACTTCCCAACAAAAGATGAAATGCTCCAGGCGTTTTTTATGAGCGGTCTTGAGCGGATGCGCTTTACCATCGAAGAGAAGATGAACGACCCCTTGCCTGATCAGCGTGATCAGTTGCAAGAAGTCGTCTCAGCACACCTCGACAGCATTATCAGCACACAGGAAGTCTATTTCTTTGAAACTGCCGCCTATTTTGCACGCAACGATGACTTCCAGGAGAAACGGCGTGCGTGGTACGAGACGCTCGATGCCTACTTTTCCAAGCTGATCAGGCAGATAAATCCGCATTGGAAAAAGAAGCGCGCTGAGCAAGCAACCTACCAGGTACTGACACTCATCATGGGTGGCTGGATTACGCTTGGCGAGTCGCGAGTCTTAAGGGAGCATCAGAAAACTGCTGAACTGAAACAAGGCCTGGTCGACGGCGTGATGCAGTTGATCAGTGACGATGGCTAGTTGGGGCCCGCTTCGAGCAACGTGGTGAAATCAGGAATGACCGCATCAGCGATGTGCGCCTGGGTTGCGCTGCTCGTTACCCAGATGGTTTTCATACCGAGCGCGGCTGCAGGTACTACATCCCTCTCGTAGCTATCCCCAATCATCGTCGTTGCCTGGACGTCGGCGCCCGAAACCCTGAGAGTATGCTCGAATATCTTCCCTGCGGGTTTGTTGATACCGATATCCGAGCTGAACACCATGTGCTCGAAACATTCAGTAAGCTCAATTGATTCGAGGTAGGCGCGCCAGTTTTCGCTGTCAGACCAGAGGTTGCTGAGCAGAACCAGCTGGTATTGCGTTGAGAGCTGGCGAACTGTCTGCTGCATACGATCGGCCACGCTGCCCAGTTCGTGGGCAGCGATTACCCGGGTCAGTAGCTCACGTTCCTGCGGGTCACTACATAACTGACCAACCGTTTCACGTACACCCTGAAAGTCGAGGTCATGCTGGCCACCGTCATAAAGCTGGCTGAGCCGCGCTACTGCCTCGTTTACTGCTTCGCAAACGCTCTGCGGATGCATTGCCTTGCCGCCGAGTAGCTCATAGGTAGCAAAGAAGTCCTGCGAATCATCGAGGCGATCATGTTCGAACATGAAGGTACCGTTCATGTCGAGAAAGAGCGTGGTGGTTCCCCTGGCGATGACGCCGGTTTTCATGACACTCTGCATAGTTCAAGGATGCCCCTCGTGTCTTCGAAGCCATCGATGATGTGATCTGCATCCGCAAGCTGGTCCGGCTCGATGTACTTGTTCCTGACACCGATGACCTTCATGCCGGCGTTCTTTGCTGCCGTGATACCAAACACGGAGTCTTCAAACACCACGCATTCGCCGGGTGCAGCGCCAAGTTCGCTGGCGGCGGTGAGATACATATCGGGTGCCGGCTTAACCTTCGTTACACCCGGGTGGTCGCTGCAGACGATGCTTGAGAAATGTGACTTCCAGTTGCGCGGTTTCAGCTTGGCCTGGCACTCTTCTTCCGGTGAGTTTGTCGCCAGTCCGAGCCTGCTACCGTGGCGGGTGAGGGTGGCCAGCAGGGTTTCAACACCGGGGAAGTCGACGATGGCATCCCGATTTGCCTGTAACCAGCTGCGCCTTCGGATAATGAACTCATCAACTGAAAGATCGATATCTTTCAGCAGCGCGGTACCTGATGTTCTCGTGTCCTGGTTCAGGAACGTTCTATGCTCCTCGATACCGTAGCGCTTGTTAAACGGTTCGAGCACGGCACGTGCTGCCTGAAGGTACAGGTCTTCGATGTCGATCAGGGTACCGTCGAGGTCAAAGATAATGGCTGGCGCCAGGTTGTCCATTCGCGTTTCACTTCTTCGCGTGGGCGGATTCAGATTTGCTATAGTCGCCCAGTCTTACGTTGGACAGCTTTACATTGACAGTTTTACATTGGAGAAGCGCAAATGCGACGTTGGGGTCACAGATATATCGATGTGCAAACGGGTACCGTCCTGGATACCTGGTTCCCGAGAGCTAACACACAGACGCCGCGCGGCTGTTTTGCGCAGAAGTGTGGGCTGATCAAATCCGACTTCGTTGAGGTTGAGTGTGATGTAGAAGCCGCACCGTCCTCGATTGAAGACGTTTACCTGCGACTGCATCTACTTTCTGAGTGCCAGTTCAGGCCCAACGAGATTAACCTCGACGGCATCTTTGATCACCTGACCAACGTGGCCTGGACATCAGCCGGCCCGGTTCTGCCTGAGTGGGTGGATATGTTGCGTAGTGAACTGGCTGGGGATAATCAGCATCTCACTGTGTTCTCGCTCGATAAGTTTCCGCGCATGATTGATTACGTCGTACCCCCGGGGGTCAGGATTGGCGACCCGGATCGCGTCCGCCTGGGCGCGCACCTGTCACCTGGCACAACGGTGATGCACGAGGGTTTTGTGAACTTCAACGCAGGGTCTATCGGCGCTGCAATGATCGAAGGAAGGGTGACACCGGGTGTGATCGTGGGAGAAGGTTCTGATGTGGGTGCCGGTTCCTCCATCATGGGTACGCTGTCAGGGGGTGGCAAACAGGTAAATGCGGTTGGCGAGCAGAGCCTCTTAGGCGCTAATGCCGGGATCGGTATTTCACTCGGAGACCGCTGCGTGGTTGAAGCAGGTCTGTACGTTACAGCGGGCACCATCGTAAAGGTGTCAGATGGCAGCTTTGTTAAGGCGCGTGATCTGTCTGGTGCTAACGGCCTGCTGTTTCGTCGTAACAGCAAGACCGGTGGTGTTGAGGCGATCAGTTCAGATGGTGTGAACTGGGGCGGTCTCAACACCGCGCTGCATGCAGATGACTAATTTCCGGTGTCGGTAGCCGCGGAATATTCGGCGGAGGTGATGAATTCGCCGAAGGTTTCACACCAGACGATGACCGTGTTGTAGTTGGCGGGATCGATGCCCTCCGGTATTGAAACAGCGAAGTTCTTGAACGTCGTGACCATGCCGACCTGCACCATACTCGACTTAAGCGCGTTAAAGTCCGCCTCGGTCTCGACAAAGGACGGCGAGAAATAGAGCCGATAGTCAGGGCCCGGGGCAATCTCACCCATCAGCGTCACCGTCGAATTGCTGATGGAGACCTCACCTTCACCCCAGTGCAGGAAATCGCTATCCGCGAGATCACGCCGGAAAGTCGCTGTGTATTCACTTTGGGCCGCGTTCTCCGTCAGCACGGCAACATCCGGTGCGTCTGGCGCGATCAGTATCGGTAGTGAAAAGATACCAGCCGCGAATCCAATCACGACGGCAATGGCGTGTGTTACAAGGAGTGTAAGTATTGTTTTCATATAACACGGATACCGGACAAACGGGTTTGTTACAGATTTAACCAGAAATTCGGTGAGAAAAAGGAGAGGGCAGTTGCCTCAGCCAGATAACAGCGATCAAACTCCCGATGCTGACATCGCCGCTGTGATGTCGGAGTCAGAACAGTGGCTCGAGATCATGTCACTCGAGTACAAAAAAGTTGTCGATGTTTACCTCGATATCAAATCACCTCACGCCTACCTTGCTGTCAGGCCGTCACTGCAACTGGCGCGGGACTATTTTGTCCGGGTGAACTTCCAGCCTTATACGCTGAGTTATGCAGCGCTGGGTGTTTCCGAATCGGTGGAACCTGATATGAAACGACGTCCTGCTTCTGCGGCAGCTGATCGTAAGGCGCGGATGTATTACGCAGCAGCGAGGCAGTATGCAAGGCTGCAGTCGTTGCCGTTCAGAACGCCGCATCGACTGCTTGATTCTGGTGCGGCCAACAAGACGTTCCTCTATGCCAAACACCAGGGGCTGGAAGTGCCTTTCATCATGCGGGTTTACGTTGAAGGCTGGGGCAGTGGCTGGCGTGGCTATGAGCTGGAGTCTATCGATCAGTTACGAGGCACACTCGAAGACGTTGGCGCCAGCCTTGACGGTTATGACGAGTTCATGGCGCCGGGTGGGCAGGCGGAGACAGAACTTGCGGCGTCCATGCAGCAAGCTGAAGCCGCAGGTTTTGCCGGCGTACCTCATTATGTGATGGACGACGTTGAGTCCGGGCGTCAGCTTGGTTTATTTGGTCGGGAGCACCTTGCACTTATCAGGGAAAAACTGGGCAATGAAGGCCTTGCGCGTCGTGCCGACGTACGCCCGGATTTTTCTCATGCGTGGCGAGGCTGACCCGACTCGACAAGGCTGCCCACGCCTTTACATCGCCTGCTCGCCGGACTCCTCCGGTTTATCGCGGTACTTCTCAAACCAGGCCAGGATGTTGTCCACCTTCGCAATCAGCTGTGAAGGTCGAGCGTAAATCGAGTGAGAGGCCTCGGGTATCCTCACCAGCATCGTGTCGATACCCCGCAGCTTAAGTGCGTGGTAGTACTGCTCGGATTCGGCCATGGGAGTTCGGAAGTCCATTTCCCCGGTAATGAGCATGGTCGGTGTGCTGACGTTACCCACCAGTGACAGGGGTGACCGGCGCCAGTATTCATCGACGTCTTCCCACGGCGGCGTGTCGAACCAGTACTGCGATGCAAACGCAGTCAGGTCGGCGTAAAGCACTTCACTGATCCAGTTGATAACGGGTTTTGCAGCGGCAGCGGCCGCAAACCTATCTGTATTGCCAACAATCCACGCCGTCAGTACGCCGCCACCTGAACCACCGGTGACAAACAACTGGTCTTCGTCTATGTATCCGCGCGAGATCACCGCATCAACTCCCGTGATCAGGTCGTGGTAATCATCGCCGGGGTAGTCGCGGTTAATCTTGTTGCCGAACTCAAGTCCGTAACTGGTTGAACCACGCGGGTTGGTATAAAACACGACGTAACCGGCTGCCGCAAATAGTTGTATCTCTGAAGAAAACTGCGGACCGTATGCGGTATGCGGGCCGCCATGAATTTCGAGAAGAAGTGGATACTTTTGTGCCGGATCAAAGTCAGGCGGGAAGGCCAGCCAGCCTTCGATTTCGAGTCCATCGCTGGATTTCCAGGTCAGCTGCTCAATAGGCGAGATCTGCCGCTGGTTGATGAGGTCGCTGTTGAGGTCGGTCAGACGTTCAGGTTTGTCTGAGCCTTTGCCGTAACCTACATCGGCCGGTCTGTCGGGTCGTGAGTAGTTAAAGGCATATGCGCCGTTTGTCGATACGCTGAATGTGCCGGAGGTATATGGTCGACCGACGGTAGCGCCTCCAACAAGGTTGGTAAGGGGAGTCACTTTCCCCTTGAGAGACAGCGTCGCCAATACTGTATGACCGCGGTCGTCGTAGGAGACCAGCAGGTCATTACTGTCCCGCCAGGTTGCCTTGCTGAAATGTCGATCAAGATCCTCCTCTATGACAGTGCTTTCGCCTGTGGCGAGGTTGAGAATGTAGACGTCCGCATGACGAAAAGCGTTGCGATTATCTGGTACCCCTCGATACACCAGTTTTTTACCGTCCCGGGAGAATTCAGGCGAATAGTCCTGGCCCGGGCGGTCAACCAGCCTGGTGAGTGAGGCATCAGAGACGTTGACTGACCAGATGTCAGCACCCTCGAGGTTGAGTTCAAAGTCGTCATTGCGGTTTGCTGAAAAAGCGATCTGCTTGCTGTCCGGGGACCAGGACAACTGGCCGCCATGATGAAAATCACCGGATGTTAACTGGCGCGGCGTACCACCCTCAGCAGGGAGAACAAAAATGTGTGAGAAGCCGTTTTTGAGGAAGCCGGCGCCATCAGCCTTGTAGTTCAAGCGATCGATCACCTTGGCTGGGGGTGCCCAGGTTGCCCCCTCGGGTGCTGCGGGTGGCTTGGCGAGTTTGGGTGCTTCCGATTTCACCAGGCTGCTGTAGGCAATCATGTTGCCATCAGGTGACCAGGCGATATTGCCGGGAGAACTGGGCAGCTGTGAAAGTAGTGCTGTCTGCTGACTGTCCAGCCAGAGCACATGCAGTTCAGCGCCATGGATACCAGCGTTGGTCACGTAAGCGAGACGTGAACCGTCCGGTGACCAGCGTGGACTCGAGAAGTTTGATACGCCTGACAGCAGCGGTCGGTGATTGTCGTCGCCATCTGAATCGATCATCCAGATGTTGCTGCGGGTTGCATCCTTCATGATGTCCATGCTGCGACGGACATAAGCGATGCGTGAACCATCTGGCGAGATTCGCACATCGGTGGCGACTTCGAGCTGGAATACGTCTAGGTTTTCGAGAGGTTTGGCTGAGACGATTGTCGGGATCAGCAGTAGGCAAAGAAAAAGGGGCTTGTTCAACGGATATCCTGATTGGGCTTTAGAATCTGGGCGAAATCATGCACTGCCCAACCAGGTGTGTCCAACTACAGCCTGGTGAAGCCGTCCACGGTGTTACCCATAAGCCGCATCAGCACGGATTTGAACAGGGGCACATTGACCCCGGCGTTGATCGCGGGTGTGTGGACAAAATTGGGAGCATTGTTGATTTCGAGCATCTTCACCTCCCCGGATGCCTGGAAAATCAGGTCAACACCAAGAATGAGGTAGGTTGATTCGTCAGAAGCCTGCACGACGTCATCAAAAAGCCCTGCGATGTCCTGAAGCAGTCCGAGTGATCGGGCATAGAACTTGTCATAGTACTGGTAACGCCGGAAGGCGAGGAGTTTGACCCCGGCATCGGCTCGCTCGTACCCCGCATGGTCAATCTGTACGCTGTAATCCGTGCTCGATGGGTCATAGATCGGCGCATGGATTACCAGAAAACCGTTGTCATAAAGGTAGGCAGCACCATCTGCAATCACAACATAGAGACGCGCGGTAAACTTCCTGCCTTCGATGAGCTGAAGGTCCTCGACACCCGCCTGCACAATGTAGTTGTCGGGCAAAGTGGTTCCACCAAGTGCGTCGCTGCTGACACAGAACATACCCCTGCCTGCAGTACCAAGCGGGTTTTTCAGGAACCAGATATCAACCCGGTCGGGGTGTGCAATTGCGTCATCGATCGTTTCAAACGTGGCTGGGGCATGTTCTGTTAATCCACGCTGTATGAGCTCTCTGGCCAGTAGTTTCTTGTTGGCAAGCGGATTTGAAGCTGTCCGCGGTACGAGTTTCAGCACGCGGGCATCTGCCGGACATTCGCTCAGGTCCGGGGCAGATCTATCGAACGTATCCCAGAAGGTAAACCACAAATGTCCGTCGGGTTGGAGCACCGCCGGGTCCGTCTCTTCAATCGCCTGCTGCCATATAGGTGAGGCGCGGTTGATCCTGACGGGCAGACCGTTGATTTCACCTGGAGCTGAATTTGACGTCATCGGCGGTGCTGCTTCCTCTCGCCCTGTATGTGCTGACCGGCTGAGCATCTCATGAACATCTCATGGACATCGCAAAAGTACCCTCACTGGATGAGCCTGGCAAACAACATCGTCCATGCTGGCAGCTGTGTTGGAGTAAGCCCTGTGCTAGACTCGCGCCGATTTTCACGACATCAAATGCAACCGAAACCGATGGGCAGAACCCGGGTCAAGATATGTGGTCTCACAAACCCTGCAGATGCAGCCATGGCTGTGCAGATGGGGGCGGACGCGCTCGGGTTTAACTTCTTCGAGGGGAGTGCACGGTACATCTCCCTGGATGCCGCCATTGAGATGGTCAGCAGTATGCCTGCATTTGTATCGAGGGTGGGACTCTTCGTGAATCCGAGCGAGGCCGATGTTGAGCGCGTGCTGAACGCTGTGAGGTTTGACCTGCTGCAGTTTCACGGTGATGAGTCACCCGGTTTCTGCGAGTCATTTGGCTACCCTTACATTAAGGCCATCAAAGGCGAGTCATCGGAACATATCCTCGAGATGGCGGCTCGCCACACCAAGGCCCGGGCCCTGCTCATCGATGCGTTTGGGCCATCCGGCTTTGGTGGGACAGGCGAGACCTTCGACTGGAACCTGATTCCGAATATGGACAAGCAGCTTATCCTCGCAGGCGGCCTGTCCCCGGACAATGTTGCTGACGCGATCAGGCAGGTCCAGCCCTTTGCGGTGGACGTATCTACCGGTGTCGAGGTGTTGACCGATAAGCGCAGCAAGGACACCTCGCGCATGCAGGCCTTTTTTGATGCGGTACAGGCTGCCTGACTGCCGCATCCTGGTATCGATCACGTCGCACACAAGGTGGCCAGTCGGCACCAGATCAGTACACTGCCCAACATTATCTGAACCCGGAAAAGAACTTGGCTGAGATCGCTCTCGAAGCAGAAACGCTGGATGACTGGATCACACTGATCGAGTCGCGCCATCCCGGCTGGGATCTTGGCCTCGAGCGTGTCACGGAAGTTGGCAAACGGCTTGATGTCCTGAAGCCGGCGCCTCAGGTCATCCTTGTTGCCGGTACCAATGGCAAGGGGTCGACCTGCGAATACCTGACCGGGCTTTCGATGAAAGCAGGGTTGACCGTCGGGACTTCCACGTCACCGCATTTTCGTCGTTTCAACGAGCGAATCAGGGTAAACGGTGTTGAGGTGGACGACGATGTCATCATCGCCGCTTTCAGCGAAATAGAGGCTGCACGAGAAGAAATCAGCCTCAGCTATTTTGAATTTTCCACGCTGGCGTCCCTGGTTGTCTTCAAGCATCAACAGGTGGACATTGCCGTACTTGAGATTGGCCTTGGCGGCCGCCTTGATGCAATGAACATCGTTGACCCGGATGTATCTGTTATCACATCGATTTCAATGGACCACGAGAGTTGGCTTGGCAATGATCGAGAACTGATTGCGGTAGAAAAGGCCGGCATCATGCGCGCGGGTATCCCTTGCATTCACGCGGACCGTAACCCCACTGCAAGCATGTTCACAGCTGCCGAAGATCACGGCGCGATGCTGAAGCTGATCGGGAAAGCGTTCGATTTTGAAGATGGCGCCCTTAATCTCAGCGGCAAGCACATCTCGCTTAAGAGTAAACCCAAACTGCCGCCCGAGAGTTTTGCAGCAGCCTGCCAGGCGATGAGCGAACTGGGCTACACCTTCACAACTGAAGACCTGAATGACCTCCTGCAGCACACTACCATGACCGGCAGGAGCCAGGAGCTGCAGCTGCATTGTCCCGTGATTCTTGATGTAGCCCATAACCCCGCCGCAGCCGAGCGACTCGCGGAAAACCTTGAGGGCAGGGCGGTGCAGGGCAACGTTGTTGCTGTGGTCGGCATGTATGCGGACAAGGACATGGCTGGTGTACTCGGCGCACTGACGCCGAAAATCAAGACCTGGCACCTCTCAGACCTCGATGAGGCGCGTGGTGCACCAGCAGCCGATATCCAGGCCGTTTTGTCTGAGATTTCTGCAGTGAAATCACACACCTATGCTAAGATTAGCGACGCAATGAAGGCAGCAATCGACTGCTGCGGGAGCGAAGATATGCTGGTGGTCTTTGGCTCATTTCCGGTAGTGGCGGGTGCCCTGCAATTCATTGAAGACCAGGCAAAACCGCAATAGCCCAGAACCAGAGGTTCGA
This sequence comes from Pseudomonadales bacterium, assembly GCA_963921285.3. Classification (GTDB taxonomy): domain Bacteria; phylum Pseudomonadota; class Gammaproteobacteria; order Pseudomonadales; family Azotimanducaceae; genus UBA9659. Next base: position 630,728 of record CAWUFD020000008.1, on the reverse strand, counting down.
AACGCCCTTGGACGGCAAGCTCAAACAACGCGTCACCGGTGCAGTCATCTTAACCTCGCTGGCTGTTATCCTGATCCCGGTGTTGCTCGACGGTAACGAGCAGGAACGCCAGGAGATCATCAACCAGATTCCCGAACCACCACGCATCGACCTCGATGATGTCACCGTGGAGGAGATCACCGCGCGCATGGAAGAGATGGAGCGAGCCAGTGAAGCCCGCTTGCCCCAGGAAGTCGTTGATGAAACCGATTACGAGGAAGCGGACGACTTTATCCTCGATAAAAACAGTATCCCGGTAAGCTGGAGCATCCAGCTCGCCAGCTTCAAGAACAAGGACAACGCCACCCGACTGCGAGCGCAACTGCGTGAGAAGAACTATCGCTCGTACATCCTGCATGGCATCAGCAATGATGAGGATGTCTACCGCGTGTTTGTGGGGCCGATGGTCAGCAAAGAATCCCTTGCGGAACTGGGTGACGAGATCGAAGCGTCAATGAAACTGAAAGGTCGCATCGTTCGATATGACATTGCTGAAGACCCGGATCAGCTTGGAGGCTAGGCCACGATAGATGGCAATGTTGTCGACAGTTGACTGGTTGATTATCGCGGTACTTGGCATCTCGACGCTGCTGAGTATCCGCCGAGGCTTTGTTAAGGAGGCGTTGTCCCTGCTGACATGGATTGCCGCGGTGGTGGTAGCAAGGCTGTTCGCCAGTGAGTTTGCAGTGTTGCTTGAGAACCAGATTGAAACAGCCTCAGTTCGAATGGGCGCAGCTTACTTCCTGTTGTTCTTTGGCACCTTGATTGTAGGCAGCCTGGTCAACCAGATCGTTGGCGAGCTCATACGGATTACCGGGCTTGCAGGTGCAGACCGCTTTCTCGGTATGTTCTTTGGTCTTGCGCGGGGTTCATTGATCGTGCTGGTAGCGGTTGCTGCATTACACTACCTCGCGCCGGTGAAGCAGGACACCTGGTGGCAGGAATCCCAGCTGATCCCACACATCGTGGTGATGATCGAAGAACTCGGTCCACTATTGTGGGAGCAGGGCGAACAATTGATACAACAGAACGCGTAGCTGGTTGTGACAACCGGTCACCTTCAAACTTAAGGAACACAAGATATGTGTGGAATAGTAGGTGTTGTTGGTAAACAGGAAGTGGGTTACGAGCTCTACGATGCACTCACCGTCCTGCAGCACCGCGGCCAGGATGCGGCAGGTATCGTTACCTGTGATGGTGACACCCTGAATCTGCGCAAGCACAACGGCCTCGTACGCGACGTGTTCCGACAGCAGCATATGGACCTGCTCAAGGGCAGCATGGGGATTGGCCACGTTCGTTACCCGACTGCCGGTACATCCAGCTCGGCGGAAGCCCAGCCGATGTACGTGAATTCCCCATTTGGTATCTGTCTTGCCCACAACGGTAACCTGACCAATGCAGACGAGCTGAACGAGGACCTGTTTCGAACCGATCGGCGGCATATCAATACCAATTCAGATTCAGAAGTGCTGCTGAATGTGTTTGCACATGAGTTGCAGAATGTTTCCGGCCTGCGCACCACACCTGATGAAATTTTTGGTGCCGTTGAGCGTGTGCACAAGCGTGCGGTCGGTGCGTACGCAGTAGTTGCTCTGATCACTGGTTACGGGATCCTTGGCTTCCGCGACCCGCAGGGGATCCGGCCGCTCGTATATGGCAGGCGCGAGACGGCTGCAGGTTATGAATACATGATCGCATCGGAGTCGGTCGCATTAAGCGTGCTCGGTTACGAGATTGTTGCGGACGTTAAGCCCGGTGAGGCGGTCTATATTGAAATGAACGGACAGGTACACACACGGCAGTGTGTTGAAGCCAATACCTACAGTCCGTGTATTTTTGAGTATGTTTACCTGGCGCGCCCGGATTCTGTGATTGACCAGATCTCGGTCTATAAGGCACGTCTCAAGATGGGTGAAAAACTGGCGGATCGAATCCTTGAGAAATATCCTGACCATGACATTGACGTTGTCATACCCATCCCGGATACGAGCTGTACCGCTGCGTTGCCCATGGCGCACCGGCTCGGGGTGAAATACCGCGAGGGTCTGGTCAAGAACCGATACATCGGCCGGACCTTTATCATGCCGGGCCAGAAAGAAAGGCAGACATCCGTTCGCCGCAAACTGAGCCCGATTGAACTCGAATTTCGTGGCAAAAACGTGCTGCTGGTGGATGATTCCATCGTTCGTGGGACAACCTCCAAGCAGATCGTACAGATGGCACGGGACTCAGGTGCCAACAAGGTGTATCTTGCCTCCGCTGCACCTCCAGTGCGTTATCCGAATGTGTACGGTATTGATATGCCTGCTGCGCATGAGTTTCTTGCGCACGGGCAAACCACCGAGGAAATTGCGGCGTACATAGGGGCAGACTGGCTGCTTTATCAGGAGCTGGATGACCTGATCGAGTGTGCAACCGGCATCAATCCTGAGGTTGAGCGTTTCGATTGTTCCGTGTTTGACGGCGAATACATTACCGGCAACATTGATGAAAACTACCTGTCGCGCGTGGAAGGTCTGCGCAACGACACGGCCAAAGCCTCGCAGCGAAAAGACGCCGAGGTGATTGAACTGCACAACCAGGGCTGAGTGCCGCGCAGAAACAAAACCAGGTAGAAACAAAACCTAAGAAGCACCAGGACAAGGAAGATACAGGCAAACTCATGCGCGATGTAATTGCAACGACCGTGGAACGTGTTGGTTCAGTTGTGCTGGGCAAGGAAGAGCAGATCAAGCTCTCCATCGCCTGCCTGCTCTCCCAGGGTCACCTGCTGATCGAAGATCTGCCAGGTATGGGTAAAACCACACTGTCTCACGCGCTCGCCAAGGTGTTTAACCTCAGCTACAACAGGATCCAGTTCACATCGGATATCCTGCCTGCTGACATCATAGGTGCACCCGTATACAACAAGGAATCCGGCAAGTTTGAGTTCCATCCCGGTCCGATCTTCAACCAGCTGATCCTGGCTGACGAAATCAACCGGACCACGCCGAAGAGCCAGAGTGCGCTACTCGAGGCGATGGAAGAACGCCAGGTCACCGTCGATGGTGAGACGCGGGCGCTGCCGGAACCCTTCTTTGTGATCGCGACCCAGAATCCCAACACTCAGGCTGGCACATTCCCGATGCCGGAAAGCCAGCTTGACCGATTGCTGATGCGTATCGAGCTGGGTTACCCGGATCCGATTGCAGAGCGAATCCTGCTTTCCGGTGAAGACCGTCGAGATGTGCTCGCGACACTGCCGGCAGAAATCAACCTGATCCAGTTAAAGGAACTGCAGGCGCAGTGCAAACAGGTAAAAGTTTCTGATGCGTTGCTCGACTATGCGCAGCGCCTGGTTGCGTACACCCGCCAGAGCAGTGAGTTTGCGTACGGGCTGTCTCCCCGGGGTGCCATGGCATTGCTGGCAAGCGCACGTAGCTGGTCATTCATGCATAACCGTAATCACGTTGTACCTGAAGATGTGCAGGCTGTGCTGCCTTCGGTTATTGAACACCGTCTGCGTGAGTCTGCAGACTTTGCAGGTCACGGCGCCTCAGCGTTGGCGCAGCGATTGTTAGCCAAGGTAGATGTAATCGGTTAGGTCACTGGGCAGGTTATGAGCGAAGTAGCAGACAGGCCAGACAACCAGCTGTTTCGTTCGGAAAGGTTCAACCGTTGGCTGGACCGGCGCATGCCACCCGCCGATTCGATCACCCTCGATCAGCGCAAGATCTTCATTATGCCGACCCGTATCGGCATGTATTTCGCCTTCCTGATCGTTGCCATGGTCATGGCGGGTATCAACTACCAGAACTCGCTGGTGTTTGCGCTGGCCTTCCTGCTGGCGAGCCTTTTTATGGTGGCGATGCTGCACACCTATCGAAACCTGTCCGGGCTGACCCTGTCTGCCGGTGGCGGGCGATCCGCATTTGCAGGCGAGGATGCCGAGTTCACGGTTGTCCTGACGCGGATGGGGGACAGGGTCTACGAGGCACTGTATCTCGGTTGGAATACCAAGCTCTTGAGCGAGGCTGATCTGGTCGAAGAAGAGGAAGTGCGAATCAAGTCTTACGTCGAAACCAAGAGGCGCGGGCGCCTGAATCCCGGTCGCATGTTGATTCAGACGTTTTACCCACTGGGGCTGTTTCGAGCCTGGAGCTGGGTGGATCTCGATATGCGCACCATCGTCTACCCTAGGCCGATCGCTGGCGGGACGTTGCCTTCATCCACCACAACCTCAGATGAAGAGGGTGAACTGGTGCTTCGCGAAGGTGCGGAAGACTTTTACGGGCTGCGGGAATACCAGCCTGGTGATCCGATTCGACATATTGCCTGGAAGGCTTACGCGCGTTCAGAGAAGCTGATTACAAAACAGTATGCCGCCTACGCGGACAAGCGCGTCTGGCTGGACTGGGATCACTTTGCCGGTCTCGACCGGGAGTCTCGCCTGTCGCGCCTGTGTCACTGGGCCGTGCAACTGCACGCCACCCATGACGAATATGGTCTGAAATTGCCTGGCCTCGAGATCCAGCCTTCGCGGGGTGATGATCATCATGAGTCCATCCTGACGGCGTTAGCGCTGTTCGAGTTACGGGAAGACTGATGCAGACGACGTACCAGGTCCCGAGAAACGCCCTTGCGCTGATGCTGCTTGCGCAGATTGCCGTGATTGCGCCGCACTTGCCTCGAATGCCTTATTGGTTGATTGCGATCTGTGCCGCCTGTATCGGCTGGCGCGTCATAGTCTACCAGGGGCGCTGGTCTTATCCAGGCCGATGGATGAAGGTCCTGCTGGTGTTTGGCGGTTTTGCGGGCGTTGGCTTCGGTTATGGTTCATTGCTTGGCCTGGAACCATGGGTAGCTATTCTCATCGTCGCCTTCGTGCTGAAGTTGCTCGAGATGCACCAGAAGAAAGATGCCTACACGGTCATCATCCTGGGCTACTTTGTAGCATTGACGGAATTCCTGTTCGAACAGTCGATTCCGTATACCCTGTACATGTATGCCTGCATTACGCTGATTACGGCATCGCTTGTCGCGCTGAACCAGACCAAGCGCAACCTTTCACCTAAGAAGACCGTGATTAAAGCATCGCAGATGCTGCTGCAGGCCATCCCGTTGATGGTTGTCCTGTTTGTGCTGTTCCCGCGCATTGCGCCGCTCTGGACTGTGCCGCTTGAATCCAACGTGGCAAGGACCGGGGTTTCCGACAACATGTCACCGGGCACCATTGCGGACCTGGTGCAGTCAGATGAGCTGGCTTTCCGTGCAACTTTTGATGGTGAGATTCCTGCCTACCGGGATCTTTACTGGCGGGGTCTGGTCCTGTCACGGTTTGACGGGACCTCGTGGCTGCAGGAACGTCCGGGTCTTTATGGCAGGACCATTATCAAGGGCGACAACCCGACGGGTTGGGAAGATCATCTGGAGTATGTTGGTGATCCGGTGGCCTACAGCATCATCATGGAGCCGACCAACCAGAACTGGATTTTTTCGCTCATGTTACCTGAGCCAACCGAAACCAAGGGCCTTGGGTTAGTGCGAGATCACAGGTTCTATTCTTTCCGCGAGGTACGCAATCGATTCCGCTACGAGGTCACCTCATACCTTGATTATCGCACCGATGCGAATATGGGGGATTTCTGGAAAACGCTCTACACGCGGTTACCTGCAGGCAACCCAAGGACGCGTGCGCTCGCTGACGAACTGAGGGGTGTGTCGACGGACAATAGCGACTATGTGCGACGTGTCCTGCAGATGTTTGCGGTTGGGGACTATGCGTACACGCTGCGACCGCCGCTGGTGGAAGGTGAGATGGTAGACGGCTTTCTCTTCGATACGCGCCGCGGTTTCTGCGAACATTTTGCATCCAGCTTTGTATACATGATGCGTGCCGGCGGTGTACCAGCGCGTGTGGTTGTAGGTTACCAGGGCGGCGAGTTCAATCGGATTGGTAACTACGTTGCGGTGCGCCAGTATGATGCTCACGCCTGGTCGGAAGTCTGGATTGACGGTGAGGGTTGGCGGCGCGTAGACCCGACGTCAATTGTCGCACCGGAGCGGATTAACCAGGGGCTTGAGTCTGCAGTCTCCGATGAAGACACCTTCCTGGCTGACGTGCCCCTGTCTTTCATGAAGATCAACGCGCTGTGGTTTATTGAGTTACGCCTGCAGATGAGCGCCATCAGTCACTACTGGGAAGCCTGGGTTGTCGGCTATACACCGAGTGTGCAGATGAACCTGCTGACAGAATACTTTGGCGATCTTGATCGTAAGCGCATGGGCATGATCCTGCTTGGGGCTTTCTTCGGGTTGTTCGCGATCATCGGTTTTATTCTCCTGCTGAAGCGGACCCACGCAAAACTTGCACCGGTGGAACAGGAGTATCTTGCCTACTGCCGTTTCCTTGAACGCCTGGAGTTACCGAGGCACAAAGGGGAAGGGCCGCTGGATTATGCCGCGAGGGTGAGTGAAGCGAGACCGGATCTTGAACCGGCGGTACGTGCGGTGACTAACGCTTATGTTAAGGCGAACTATATTGATAACACGCCTGGTGAGGCAGTGTTTTTGAAGAAGGCGGTGCGGCGTTTGCGGCTTGCTGCCGTGTGACGTCTTCGTCATGTCGACCGAGGCGCAAGTGCCGCTAGCTAATCTGGGTCCACCAACCCATCGTCATCCCGACCGGGCTGGCGCACCAGCGTAGCCGAGGGATCTAGTTCTCGCGAGACTGCAGATGGAGATGTCTCCGCTGCGCAGCCTGACGGCTGCTCCAGTCAGCGTGACCCGGTCGACATGACGGTTTCCCGTAGAAGGATGTCGCTACCATCCTACTTGTCATGAAAAAGGCGCAAAAAAAAGCCCCGCATAGCGGGGCTTTTTCGTTTACGCCGTTCAAGAGGCGGCAACCACATTCACCACCGGGATGGTGACCTGGTCTGCTGTCTTCTGGAACGATTCGATCTCATGGAAGTTCAGATATCGGTAGATGTCATCAGCCATCGTATCAAGGTCCTTCGCGTACTCGAGGTACTCTTCCGGTGTTGGCAGCTTGCCGAGGATGCTCGATACCGCTGCCAGTTCTGCTGATGCGAGATAAACATCAGCGCCATCACCGAGTCGGTTCGGGAAGTTACGTGTCGAGGTAGAAACACACGTGGTGTTTGGAGCAACACGCGCCTGGTTACCCATACACAGTGAACAACCCGGCATTTCTGTACGCGCACCTGCCTGGGCAAACACGTTGTACACACCTTCTTCCATCAGCTGGTGCTCATCCATCTTGGTTGGTGGAGAGATCCACAGGCGGGTCGGGATAGACTTGGCCTGGCTGAGCATGCTTGCTGCAGCACGGAAGTGACCAATGTTGGTCATGCAGGAACCGATAAACACCTCATCGATCTTGTCACCGGCAACCTCGGACAGCGGCTTCACGTCATCCGGGTCGTTTGGACAGGCGAGCAGTGGCTCTTTGATCTCGTTGAGGTCGATTTCGATAACCTCAAAGTATTCTGCATCTGCATCAGGTTCCATCAGCACAGGATCTGCGATCCAGGCTTCCATTGCTTCGATGCGGCGACCGATGGTTCGCGCGTCACCATAACCTTCTGAAATCATCCACTTGAGCAGGGTGATGTTGGAGCTGATGTACTCGATGATGGGATCCTTGCCAAGACGGATCGTACAACCGCCGGCAGATCGCTCCGCTGATGCATCAGAGATTTCGAACGCCTGTTCCACCTTGAGGTCAGGCAGGCCTTCAATTTCGAGAATGCGTCCGGAGAAGACATTCTTCTTGCCTTCTTTTTCAACTGTCAGCAGACCACGCTGAATTGCTGCGTAAGGGATGGCGTTGACAAGATCGCGCAGGGTAATGCCTGGCTGCATCTCACCTTTAAAGCGAACCAGCACTGACTCAGGCATATCGAGCGGCATCACGCCAAGGGCTGCACCGAATGCAACAAGACCTGACCCGGCAGGGAAGGAGATGCCAATCGGGAAACGGGTATGTGAATCACCGCCTGTGCCGACAGTATCCGGCAGCAACATCCTGTTAAGCCAGGAGTGAATAATGCCGTCACCCGGTCGCAGCGCAACACCACCGCGTGTCTGGATAAAGTCAGGCAGTGTGTGCTGCGTGTCGATATCAACTGGCTTCGGATAGGCCGCCGTGTGGCAGAAGGACTGCATCACCAGGTCAGCAGAGAATCCGAGGCAGGCAAGTTCTTTCAGCTCGTCACGGGTCATTGGACCGGTGGTGTCCTGTGAGCCGACAGTGGTCATCTTCGGCTCGCAGTAGGTGCCCGGTCGAATACCATCAACACCGCAAGCGCGACCGACAATTTTCTGCGCCAGAGTGAAGCCTTTGCCGGAATCTTCGACCGGTACCGGCTTCCTGAAGGTATCAGTCTGGCCGAGGCCGAGTGCTTCCCGCGCCTTTTCCGTCAGGCCACGTCCGATGATGAGAGGGATGCGGCCACCGGCCTGGACTTCATCCAGGATAACTGGCGTCGACAATTCAAATTCAGAGATCGTCTCGCCCGCTTCATTGGTGATCTTGCCGTCATAAGGATGGATGGTGATCACGTCACCGGTTTCCATCTTCGACACGTCACATTCAATTGGCAGTGCGCCAGCGTCTTCCATGGTGTTGAAGAAGATCGGTGCGATCTTGCCGCCCAGCACAAAACCGCCGTCACGCTTGTTGGGGATATGCGGAATGTCATCACCCATGTGCCAGAGTACAGAGTTGGTGGCGGACTTACGTGAAGAACCGGTACCGACGACGTCACCGACGTAGGCGATCGGGATATCCTTCTGCTTCAATTCGGAAATCTGCTCGAGTGGTCGTTCAACCTTCTTTATGAGTATGGCTTCTGCGTGAAGTGGAATGTCTGGACGGCTCCAGGCATCGCCTGCAGGTGAGAGGTCATCCGTGTTGGTTTCGCCATCCACTTTGAAGACCTGCAGCGTGATGGCTTCGGGTACCTTGTCTCGCTTGGTGAACCAGTCTGCATCCGCCCACGACTGCAGTACAGCCTTGGCGTGATCGTTAGTTTTGGCCTTTTCAACAACGTCGTGGAACGCATCAAACATCAGCAGCGTGCCTGACAGACCTTTTGCAGCTGCTTCGGCAACTTCCGCATCGTCGAGCAGGTCGATCAACGGCTCGATGTTGTAACCACCCAACATGGTGCCGAGCAGCTCGGTGGCGCGCACCTTGCTGATGAGGGGAGAAGACGCTTCACCCTTGGCAACCGCAGAGAGGAACGCAGCCTTAACGTAGGCGGCGTCATCCACGCCAGCCGGGACACGGTTCTCCAGCAGGTCGACAATAAAGTCTTCTTCACCGGCTGGCGGGTTTTTCAAAAGTTCGACAAGGTCATTGACCTGGGCGGCATCAAGCGGCTTGGGCACAATGCCCATTTCCGCTCGTTCAGCAACATGTTCACGATAAGCTTCAAGCACAGCGCGGTCCTCGTGTGATTATTTTCTTGGGGAGATTTGAAGGGGCGGTATTGTACAATAAGTCCCTATCAAAAGTATAGACACTATGCATGCCAATATATTTGGCGCGAACAGGTAACACCATGAATGTTAAGGACTTTTTAAGATGCGATACCCCAGGCGCCTGGCTGGCTGCAGTTCCGTCCCATCTTGATGTCCTCCTGATCGATCACGCTAACTGTGAAAAGAAGGCTGCCTCAACCGCGCTGAACCTGATGTACAGGTATGTTGAGCACCCTGACATGATGCTGAGACTGTCGAAATTGGCCCGTGAAGAACTGCGTCACTTTGAGCAGGTGGTGGCTATTCTGAAGGAGCGGGACATTACCTACACCCAGTTGTCATCGTCTCGCTATGCAGGAGAGCTGAGAAAAGACGTCCGCACCCATGAACCGGCGAGGCTGATCGACATCCTCATTGTCAGTGCCATTGTTGAGGCGCGCAGCTGTGAACGCTTTGAAAAACTTGCCGACGTGGTGGATGCAGAGCTTGCTGATTTTTATGCGGGTCTGCTGAAGTCAGAAGCGCGGCACTTCGGCGTATACCTGAAGCTGGCCGAGGACTTCGCGGCTGAATCGATAGACGAGCGGGTTGAACATTTTCTGGCGAGAGATGCCGATCTTGTGACCAGCCCGGATGCCGAGTTCCGGTTTCACTCAGGCTCACCTGCCTGATTCAGGCCCCGATTTAGCCAAAGGCGTATTTGATCAGCTCAGGTTTGCCGTCTGTTACGGTGAGATACCAGGTGCTGGTATGCCAGTCACCAAGCACGTAGCGTGTCCCCGCCACCCCGTTAAGATCAACCTGATGCGTTGCCGGGCGATGAGTGTGACCATGGATCAGCGTCGTGATCGAGGCCTCACTCATCACACGTATCACTTCTTCCGGCGTGACATCCATGATGTCATCAGCCGTTTCGCGGGTATGTTCCTTGCTCTCACCGCGAATCTGTCTCGCGAAAGCGGCGCGCTCCTCAAGGGATTTGCCGAGAAAGTCTGCCTGGAAAGCGGGGGAGCGCAGCATGCCTCGAGCCTGCATGTATTTTTCATCCAGCGTGCAGAGGCTGTCCCCATGCATCAGCAGGACCTCTGTGCCATCGAGTTCGATGAGGCAGGGGTCTGGTAGTAACGTAACACCTGCGGCTTTACAGAACGCATCGCCGATAAGGAAATCGCGGTTGCCGTGCATGACATAGGTTGTGGCTGCAACGCCGCGGAGCCTCTCGATAACCTGTTGGTTAAAGGGCGTGTCATGATCGTCGCCAAGCCAGACCTCAAAGAAGTCGCCGAGGATGTAAAGACTGTCTGCATCGCTGGCAACGTCGTCGAGGAACCTGAAGAAGGCGTCTGTCAGGTCGGGACGCGTCTCATCGAGATGCAGGTCCGAGATAAAAACATGTTTACTCATTCAAACGGCTATTCATACAGCTAAGCGTTGATCACTGCGCGATTCTAACCTGTTCGTTCGCACTTGCCATGCGGACATGCCTGCAACAAGATATTTCGCATGCCTGAGAAAAGCCCGAAGCTCGACATCACAAAAACAAAACAACTGGATGGGGGCGTCCTGCAGCATGATTTCCAGGTAGAAGTTGAGGGTGGGGCTGAAATTATCCCATGCGTTCTGTGGACCCCTGCTGAATCGAAACCCGCGGTGCTGATCGGCATGGGACATGGCGGCTCCCAGCACAAGAAGACCGCCGATATTCGTGAGCGCGCAGCACGTTATGCAGCAGAACACGGGTGGGCGAGCTTTGCCGTGGATGCGCCAGGACATGGCGACAGGATCACCCGGGAAGAGGCGGCGAAGTTAACACAGGAAGCGCAGGAAGTTTTCGAGGCAGGTGGTTATGAAAACCCGCTCAGCTCGGAGGACAAAGCGAAGTATGTTGATGATCTCGCAGATGAAGCAGTCCCTGGCTGGATTGCCGCACTGGATGCGCTGATTGCATCAGGGGTTGCAGGACCCGCACCTGCGATTGGTTACTGGGGCGTCTCCATAGGTAGTTGGATCGGCATCCCGCTACTTGCAACTGATGCGAGATATCAATGCGCGGTGGTCGGGCTGTCACAACTGGATCCCGTGCACACGAGATTCCGGGACGCGGCGGCTCGTATCACCATACCGCTCCGTTACGTCATGCAATGGGACGATGAAGTAAGGGTCAGGCAGTACGGGCTCGACCTGTTTGATACCTTCGCCAGCGAGGATAAGTCCATGCACATCAATCCTGGCAGACATAATGAGATCCCGGCACGTGAAGCGGACAGCTGGGCGGCGTTTTTTGCGAGGTGCCTCGAAGGCTAGCGATCTTTAGCTGGGCGCTCAGTTATTCGTCACCAGGGTCGGCGTGTCTTGTCAGGTAGAGAATGTGGAGCACGCTGCCCCGCCTCGGACCAATCAGGACGTAGTAGACGGTCGTACCAAGGCTTTGTGTCGCATATTTCTCTTCGTACAACGCATAAACTTCGTTAAATTCCTCGGAATCTCCGCTGACCGCAACAGCGCGAAGTTTCGCCTGGTATCTCGTGCCGTTGCGCTCGACGGTAACGAGCGGGTTCCCCGATAACGTCGCCAGGTGTTCTGGTGGGCAATCGTAGACGACCGCCGCCGTTTTATCCTTCTCTACAATCCAGGTTCGGATTGAAACCTAGGGGGTGAGCTGAATGCCTACTACCTCTCCAGACTCCCAGGTTGAATAGACGAAGTAGACAGCGCCCGCCCAACTAAAAATCACCGAGAGCGTAATACCAGCAAGGACGAACAAGGTTCTCAGCAGTGGTAAAAGTGTGAGTGTTGCAATGCCAACGAGGCCCATCAGCAAAGTGGCCCACGGCAGGAACCCCTGGCGTTCAAAGCCCATGTAAAGAGATCCGGCTGCGATCACGAGGTAGATCACCATGGCGGTGTGTTTCGATGTCATTCAAAACCCCTGGTTAAACGTTGATTGTTCGACGTTAGACGAACCAGGGTTTCATTTTGTGACGACTTGTTACAATGGCGGCTCGAATTGTTCCTCGTTATTTTGCGTCAGCCCCGGTCGATATTAGCGCCAGTCGCTTAAGAAACCTTCCCCACATGGCATCAGTGTTTTCGTTGAAAGCTTGAGAATTGCGTTGTGCGGCAAAGGGGTTTTCGCCTTCTCCCTGCCACTGGTAGCGACGTGACATGGTCAGGTTGACCACGGTTACATCCGGGCCGACCGTTGTCAGGGTCATTACGCCGATACCCGTTGATGCTTCCCCTTTAAAAACAGAAGGCAGGTTAGAGACGACTAGGACCTCATTGGGTACGGCTTTAGTAACCTGCATGTAGAAATCCTGCCCTTCGTACAGTCGCCTGACTTCGCCGGGCTGCCCGGGCTCACCGGCGACGCGGGACAGTTCGAATTCATACATCCATTTTTCAAGTGCAATCAGTTGTGGCCAGACGACTTCGGGCGATGCGTTGATGGTGATCTTGTAGTGTGAAACGAAACTGTAGTTGTTCGCATCCGGTTCAGGTGTGACTGTGCCAGCGGACCAGGTAACCGATGAGCTGAAGATGAACAACAGCGCCGTCAGGCGCGGTAATAACACCCTGGCTGCATTCATTATTATGTGGTCTTTCGCACGTGGAAGTGTGCGTAGTAAATGCTGCCGATGAGTGCTAACAGGACCGGTATGGCGGTAACGAGGACGGTAATGTTTGCGTCGGTCATACGCGGTACCACCCAGCCGTTCGGATAGGCTGCGTAATACCTGGTGCTGATTTCTGCGAGACGCAAGAACGCGCCGAGATAACCTGTCAGCGTTGTGCCGTAAAACATGACAAAGATGACGGTTGCGCCTGCTGCCAGCGGACGTGTCAGGGTCCGAAACACAAAATGTGCAGCAAGCAGGTACGCAAACAGCATAGTGCTGATGGAGACAAACTGGCTGAAGGCATCCTGGCTGGCGAAGGCGAACAGCTCTCCAAATTCAAATTCTGTCATGATGTTTTGGTTTAGTCTGAGGACGGGATCAATCGGGAGAAGCCACCGTACGCCATTCTTGTCGGGTCAAAACCAGCACTGGTATCCGACATCAATTCAGTCATTCTCGGATCGTTGGCAACCTTCTCGTTAACTGCATCCCTGACTTCACGCGATTCAAAACTGACCCAGCCAAACACGATCACTTCGTCGTCGGCGATGTCAACGATGTCAGGAAAGGGCAATGTACCCTCGAGGGCCATGTCGTCTCCCCTGAACTCACGATATTCCAGCGCGCCAAGGTCCACCCAGATACGTGCCACTTCGTCTGCGAGTTTCTGGTAGTCGCCCAACTTGTCCTTTGCGATGGGAAAAACGAAACCATCAATGTAGTCAGCCATATCGATTCCGGTTGAGGAGGGTAGTGACATCCTACCTTTATTTTTGCTGGATCAGCAGCCTTTCAACGTCGCGCGCCGCATTAACGTCCAGAACAATGGTGCGGTCATCGATGATGAGATTAACGGCGCCATCAGGTCGATGTTCCAGTCGGTACTCGCCTGACGAGAACCACCGTGTAGAAAGTGGGTTGCGGAGACCCAATGCGTGATCGCCAGGTGCCACAAGCAGATGTGTCGGCGGAATACCACTTCGCAGCAGGAACCAGCAGAGCCAGAGAACGAAGAGACCAAGCATCAAGAGATGACTACTCGAGAGAGGCATGAGCAGTGGCAGGCCGAGCGCGGCCAGGATGATGCCTGTCACGGTAAGCAGCGCCCCGGTTAGCTTGTACTGGTCCATCTTGATGCCGTGGCGTGTGATGGTCATAGATCACCTGGCTGCCTGGATTTCCGTCGCAGGAACTCAGGTGGAAAAACAAAAAAAGCGATGAAGACAAGCAAGCCGAACGCGGAGTAAGCAGCAATAAAAACCCACGCCGGGGCGTCGTAGTACAGCAGTTCATGCAGCCAGTATTGGATAAAACTACCTTCGTAAGCCGCAGCACCAGCCCGGCGCCTGAACCACATCTCAAGGGTTGTAAGTGGGCAGATAATGCCGAACCAGGACTGGCCGGCAACGATAACGATGCCGATGAGATGGAGCGCACGGAACCACGAGTTCCTGATCCAGGCCCATTGCAGTGCGCCACCAATGAGGATGACAAAGAATCCCAGAATCACAAAAAGCACAAACGCAACATGGGTGATAAGGGTGGCGTCAGCGAGGACGAGATAGAGAGACGTCACAACACCTGCCTCGTGGACCGGGACAGATAGATCAATCGCGTAGCGATCGCAGCGATCAGTTCGCCGATACTGCCCAGGTCCTGGATTGTCATTGCTTGTCGTCGGTTCTCTTGGATAGTGGTTCAGCGTACTGAATAGACTGCGCTGGTGACAATCTGCAGATCAGTTTCGATAGCACACGCATGTGCGCATGACGTGAGCGTCGCGCAGTAAATATATCGTTCCTTACCGTCGAGATCTGTGTCGGTGAACGGTCCATTGGACTCAAGCCTGTGCGCCTCGGCGAAACGTTGCACCGCTGAGAAGTCTATTCCCGGTGGGTGCGCTTCACATAGTGCCTCGACATTGTCGATCTGTGATCCCATCCCGTAAAGGTACAAGCCAACTCCAACAAGAAGGATAACGCCGAGAAGGTTGCCCAGTATCTTCATGCGAAGGGACACCAGGATATCGTTATCCTGGGTCGCTCTCCTGTTTGGTTCGGCCCAGGGCTGGCACCATGGTTTCCCAGATGCCGTCGCCGAGTCGGCGATGGTAGATGGCGGCAGCTACGTGAACAAAGATTAATGTGTAGGTGCCGTTAACAAATATCTCGTGTGCTACCAGGGCGGCTTCCATTGCTAGGCCGGTTTTTATCTCAGCGTAATAGAGCGCGCCAATGATGAGGCCTGTGACCGCGATCATCGCAACGCCAGCGTACATCCCAAAGTGTACAGCCCGCGCCAGCAGGCGTTGCCTTGGCGGTGTTTCAACAGGTAGTGCGGTGGGGCGTGTGAACTGCATATAGAGAAATCTGCCCACAACCACGATCAGGAAAACTGTCGCAAACACCATTTCACTGTTAAGGAGGTTGGTGTCCTCAAGTTCTTCGACCTCATCAAGCTGTTTGCTCAACGCAAACAGGAAGAACGCAAGAAACCCCCAATGCATGAACATGGCGGTTTTGCTGTGTGGTTGTGGTCTTGTATGTGGCTGGTCTACTGGTGAATCCATGAGTGTTTGCCGGATGCTCTACTTTTCTCGTTCAACTGTTCTCGTCCAGCGGGACTAATGGTCCGAAAGCCTGCTCGCTACCCTGGGGTTTGGCATAAAGGGCAATGACGCCGACCGGACGATCCCGAGCATCCTGCAGGAATACAAATCGGCCGGGGAACGGCTGCACAACACCATCTTTCCTTTTCACCGGGACGTTGGTTGTGGCCCGGTCCATGCGACAGATACCTGTTTCCATGGTTTTTCTGAAGCCCTGCCAGTGGCGTTCTCGAAAGTCCTCAGGAACGATGAGGTCGAGGGACTGACCTATCGCTTCTGCTGCACAATGGCCAAAGAACTCCTCTGCGCCCGCGTCCCACTCAACGATCAATCCGTCCGTATCTGATCGCACAAGTGCGAAACTGTTAATGAATGCCATGCTGGTATCGTCTCCGGGTCAGTCTTCTTCGACCTCGAGTACCGTGCCGTCTTCGGTTACCTCGACTTCGTAATTTTTACCGCCAGACGTGCCCGATAGCTCGTATATTTTCATCACTTCAATTTCTGCTGCATCAATTTCGAAGCCTGGCAGGGCACTTTTTGCAGCCTCAATGATTTCCGCTGGCACTTCCTCCAGTGGGATATCAACTTCGTAGTCTTCATCGAAACCTGTTGTGGCGCATCCGGTTACCAGGGCGGCCAATATCAGTACGCCTGCGAATCTAATCATGTTGCTCTCCTGTGATCTGTGTCTGCACTTTACAATCCTGCGCTGGTTGGCAACTACCAGTTTTTGTAGGGGATCTGCATCAGGCTTGAATTGTAGTAGCGTGGATCATCGGTGACTTCTTCGGTTGCCCATGCTGGTTGTTCAAACGGCTCGTCAGTTTCAGATAGCTCGATTTCCGCAACGATCAGTCCGTCGTTATCGCCGTGAAACACATCAACTTCCCACACATGTGCGCCAACGCTGAGCTCGTAACGTGTCTTTTCGATTAGGGGGCGCTGGCACAGTGTATCAAGCATCTCTTCAGCATCTTGCAAGGGGATCTCGTACTCGTATTCTGCTCTGGCTGCGCCTTCGTTTTCGCCTTTGATGGTGATGAACCCGGTGGCACCTTTGACCCGGACCCGGGCGACCGTTTTTACATCGCGAGCGAGTGGCAAGTAGCCTTGCCGGATTGATATACCCGTCTTCGGCAGGGTTAACCGGATCTTATCGATGAGGAACTTTCGTTCTATTTCGACGGCCATGCTCAGTGCTCATCTTCAACTTGGGCGGTAGCGTTGTCTTTTCCTCGCTTGAAAATGAAGACAAGCGTCGCGACTGTGCCAAGGATCCAGACGCCGACTCTCAGGAATACTATCATGACGGTTAAGGGGTCCTGCTGCACCTGGACGCCAAAGGCGTCAAATTCTCCGGCGAAATTTACGGCGGAAACAAGCATCAATAGCAGCAGTAAAGAGACAGCGCTGTACAGCGCGGCAATAAGGTATTGCAGGGAGCGTTCGAGACGGTGTCCGGCGATGTAAGATGCAATTATTACGGCGAAAGTGATGGTGATCCACAGTTCGAACTGCGTATTGATGTTCGAGAAGGTTGCGTCATAAAGCTGAATCAGTTCTTCATTGGTTAACTCTTCACGCATCTGGCTCCTCGTTGCTGCTGACTGTTCTTGTTACTGCCTGGCGAGGCCGTAGGTCTGGCGCAGAACATCGTGTCGCCGCCTGAACACCGCCTTGTAAACTGGCATCACCAGCCAGAACAGAAAAGGTATTCTCCCTTCAAATTCAACCTCATCGGTTACCCTGGTGCAATCATCGATGGACTCAAGTGTCCTGCGATGCCGCCAGATGCGATTCATCGTTGAGCTGGATGCTTCGCTGAACCCCGAGGCTGGATCGATGGCGTCAAAATAGAAACTGTGGCGATCGATAGGAAGGAACCCGAACAGTAATACCCAGCTCTTAAACAGCTGCTGCCGCGCAGGCCATTGCGTGATGGGTTTCTGGCGCCAGTCAGGCGGCGCTGTCATGCTTACAAGCGGGGCAAGTTCCCTGTTAACGCCCTCCATGGTCAGAGAACGCTGAATCTCACCGATAGCACAGGTCAGTACGGTTGAGATCGAAAAACGATGAGTGCTCATTTGAAAAGATCTGTTACTCGCGCCTGCGCTGCTTTCTTCGAGGCCTGGCGTTTTTGCTTTTTGCCCCGTGTGTTGCCAGTGAATCGAGCTTGTTGGCTATTCGTTCCATCAACTCCGCCTGCTCGGCTGGTGTTGCTACAGACATTCGCAGTCTGCCGCTGGTCAACTTTGCATCTGCCCAGAGCCCATCCGGGTCATCATGAAAGTGAACAAAGTCCCTGCCTTTCAGCAGGAACTTTGTGTCGCCAGTTTCTTCGAGCATCTCGTAGCTTCTGAGGAAGTTTAGCAGCGGCTTCAGAGTTTCCAGTGTTGAGTCTTTCATGTGAGTTAGGGAGCTATCTAATCGGCATGATCAACTGAAGACAGCACGAGCATCGTGTTGTTTGCGCACAGCAGGTTGTATGACTCCCGCCAGGAGGTAACGGTGTCCATGTCTTCATCCTGCAGCAACCACGTGACCGTTGCCAGGAGGCACGCGTCGCCCACGGGTATGACGTCGAGATTATCGTAGGTGCAGGATCTGCAGCCATCGGTGTGATATTGGTCGAGGAACCTTTGAAAATATGCCGCGATCTCAGTAACTGATTGCATGGTTTCCACTGAGCCATCCGAATGCACTGCCACAAAAGGCACGTGATAACGTTCTGCGATCTTGTTTCCATCGAACGAAGTGAATGCATCGACAAACTCATCAAAGAATTTTGTCGCTGCAGCGAGATAGTCGCTTTTAATTGTGACCTGCCTCACCAGATTGAATGCTCATCATAACCGGAGGACTTTGAAAATGCTGATCCCGAAATTGCGAAGAAAGGGGATCCAGCGCACGCGATAATCATTGTTGGCGCGAGCTGCGCATCTTGGTAACCCATCGCAGTTCAGCTGTCACTCCACAATCTGTTTTCAAGACAACCTGCTTTCATGACAGGACGCGTCGGTTCTATGCGGTTGCGATGTTTGTCCAGACCCCTGTGTCATTCACCGTGTACGAAGAGGCCAGTTCCCAACCGCGATCTGCAATGTGCAGGATAGCGTCGATGATGTACTCAAATTCCTCGTCATCGATGAAGTAGTTAAAGTTAAGACGGGTCCAGCCTGGGCGCCGCAGAATTTCACCTTGCTGAACGGCATGATCAATTGACTGACTCTCCCCATCGCCAATGTTGAGCAACAAATGACCGTAAGGCCCGGCGCAGGAGCAACCACCTCTTGCCTGGATCCCAAACAGGTCATTTAACAGGGCAACCACCAGTCCGTAGTGCAGCTCCTGTTCTTCGTTGATGATCTGGAAAGACAGGATGGCAAGTCGATCGTGATCCAGCGGGCCGAGAATGTTGATGTTGGGGTGCTGCCTCAATCGTTCGATGGCCATGCCAATAAATCGCGATTCACATGCCTCGATCAGATCCGTTTCAATTTCCTGCTTCGCCTGCATTGCAAGACCAGCTCGAATCGAACCAACAATCTCTGGTGTACCTGCCTCTTCACGAGCAATAAGGCATTTTGACCAGGAGACCTTTGAAGACGAGACAAAGTTCACCGTGCCGCCACCAGGCGTGGTCGGCTCCTGTTTTCCTACGCTGTCACCGTTTACCACCAGTACGCCAGGTGTGCCTGGCCCGCCAACAAACTTGTGCGGGGAAAAAAACAGCGCATCAATGCCGCCGCCTGTCGACATATCCAACTCAACGTAGGGTGCAGCAGCTGCGTAGTCCCAACCCGTCAATGCGCCATAAGACTTCATCAGCTGGTTAATGCTCGCAACATCGGTTCGGATTCCTGTGACGTTTGACGCAGCCGAGAAGCTGCCTATAACTAGTCTTCCTTCCGCAATTGATTCTAACGCCTGTTGCAGCTGCTCAAGGTCAATACACCCTGCACAATTCAGTGGGACAACTTTTAGCTCAACATCTGCGCTACGCCAGGGAAGATCGTTTGAATGATGTTCATAAGGACTGATGAAAACGACTGGTCGGGTGTCTCGTTCTTCCAGTTCAAGCAACTTGATCCATTTGCTGATAGCGGCGGTTGTGCCGGAACCACAGAAAATGACACAGTCATTGTCTCGCCCATGCACCGACTGTTTAACCACATCTCGGGCCCATTCCCTCATGCGTGTAGTAGCGGCACCGCAGTACGAAGACTCCGAATGCGTGTTGGCGTAAAACGGCAGCACTTCCTGCTGAATGTAGTCTTCGATTGGCTTCATTGCCCGTCCAGACGCTGTGTAGTCCGCATAAATCAGCGGCTTTTCGCCGTATGGGGTCGAGATCTTGTGCCCGCTACCAATCAGCGACTGACGAAGCTCTGCCAACTTCTCCTGGTTTGTTTTGTTCTCGAAAATCATGCACATATCGTATTTCAAAAGCTGAGGATTTTTGTCTCTATATCGACCCCTGAGACAAGTAAATTCGAACACATGTGCCGTTTATGTACGATAATCGAAACAACGATCCAACATGGGGCATCTCAATGCAAGAAAACAAACAAGACCTGAAAATCCTGGGCTGGCTGCAACAGGACGCCAACATCTCGGTCGGCGACCTCGCTGACAAGGTTGGCATTTCCAAATCAGCTTGCTGGAGAAGACTTCAGAAACTGGAAGAAAACGGCTACATAGAAGGGCGAGTCACGCTGTTGAACCAGGAAAAACTCAACCTCGCGATTACGGTCTACATCCTGTTGCGCACCAACCAGCACAACGATGCCTGGTCAAAGAAGTTTCAGAAGGTAGTCGACGATATCCCGCAAATCCTCGAGGTCTCACGCATGAGTGGCGACCTGGACTACCTGGTGAAAGCGGTCGTGCCTGATATGAAAGGCTACGATGAGCTGTATAAAAAAATGATCAAGGCAGACCTGTTTGACGTGAGTTCCAGTTTTGTCCTGGAACGAATGAAATACACAACAGAGCTGCCACTGGATTTCGCCTGAGGTAGACCTCCGGGAGCTGTCGGTAACTTCACTCTTTGCGCAGATGGGAACAAATTAGGCAGAGGTAAAATTTAGAACTGTTACGTTGTTGTAAATCTTACTCCGACTCCGTCGGCTTTATGGGTAGTGCTGGCTCCTACGGTTCATCTATGTGCTAAGTGTGTGAAGGAAGGTCTTTGTCTTCTCTGGGATCCGACATGTCTGTTGGAAAGATCATATTGTCATTTGAGCTGTAGGCGATTAACCCGCGATGGCGAACCCTGAGCATCTCCGAGATAAAAAGTAGCTAGCAAGTAGCAACCCAAAGAATTTAGTTCATACCCTTTTGTACACAGAGCATCTGCAGCGACAAATTGACCTTCAATCGTGGTTGTTTCTGACAGCCAGTAGCTCATTCAGAAGGTGTTCCCGCCCATTGAAAAGCCATAATCGCGCGTCAACTACCGGCGTACTTAACTAGCGTTCAAAGAACCGACGTACGACGTGAAACTGGACCAACACGAATGAGCAACACGAACGCTTTGGACAAGTGATAACTGTTGCTTTATCTGTCTGTCACCGCAATGTGCTCGATTGGGCTAATTTCACTGAAGTTTGTCGACCTCGGACAACAAATGGTTACCTGCTTGGTAGACTCGCTCGACGGCTATATTTATCCAAGGTAGATCTTTTCGGAGTTGTTCTAGCACGCCGTTTGTTCGTTTAGCTTTTTCTATATCGATCGCGGCTTCTTCCAACTCAGCGATAAGGCTTGAGATTAGTGAGTTGATGATCTTGATATTATCGATAGCGGCTAATACCGATAGATCGTTGGGGTTATTTGCGCCTTTTACCAGATCCAACACATGACGTAAGGATGCCCCTGCCTCCTTAAATTGATGGACGCTATTAACCGTGGTCGCTACTAAGTAGTTACCTTGAACCATTAGGCCACCAGAGGTTTGCGCCCCTGGGCCGTGGCTTTCAAGATTCCGGGAATTACTGAGTGTATTGCGTTCCGGGTTTGTTTCTTTGCTTTCTAATACTTTGGGAGTAGGTAGCAATCCTTCGAATCCAGAAGTTGGTCGGTTCACTTTAGTATCATCGAAAAAATTGTTTCGCGAAAAGCACTCAGAGAAAGTCAGGTCTTCAATTTTTGCGCCGGTTCCTGTCTGCGGTTTCGCGGAGTTCAAGACACGCAGGATAGTTGAAGATTCTTCCCCGGTAAGTAATAACTCTTCTTTGACCTTTTTTACGACTATCCGTGAGAGATGCTCTTCCAATAAGTTTGACCAGTGTGGAAAGCTCTCTATGCCTGGGTGATCGAATAGACTGGACCACCACATGTCGATATGTGACAAGTTTAGTAACCACATAGCTCGGGATTCGTTCATGGCATTAAGTACGCATACTTGAGTATTGGTTTATCGAAACCATGAACTTACACGGAACGAACAAAAACCACATCTGACGCTCAGGATCGTTGTCTTGATTATCCACTCCGCTTTTATCACACAACAAGGTAATTTTGGTCCACGAAGTAGATTGGTCGGACATGCGCCAGCAGCTAACGGGATTGTCCATCAGAGCCCAGATTTGCTATCAATGGCTACGGGATGGGTACGCTTGATTTTGTGCACTATAGTTTGGAGTGGCCATACGGGCATCTGTTTACACTGAAAGGTATAGTGCTGTTATCGCGGCACCTGCAGAGGCTACTGACGCGATCCAAGGCACATGATCCTTCAGATGATCAAGAATCGACTTGGCGTCCTTTACAAGTTGAACTTGGACAACCTGCTCTTCACCTTCCAACATGAACAGGAGCGTCTTCAAGCACGCTTTAACTTCAACGATGTCTACGTTCTCAGAGTCAATCGCGTTTAGATCATCCACATTGCGCAACACCTCTCGAAGTTCAATTCTTGCTTCGGCAAACACTTTAGCTAAATGGTCTGTGTTGGATCTTAAATAGGCGGACCTGAATTCAGGGGTCGTTGTTTTTCCTCCATTTGAGGAGAGCACTAACTCCCATGCATTACCTTGCCAATCAAAGTAACACTCCAGAAGATATGCTGCGTGCTCACATCTTTCGCGCAAGTATCGTTGGAAGGGGTCACCTATCGGTAAGTGAGTTGCGATCCTAGCCAAACCCAACTTCGCTTCTTGTAGAGCCGTTAGCGCGTCGTCCGGGGAGGTAATCTCCTCACTCCGTTTGGTGAAAACTTTGAAACCAAGATCGTCATTTTCGTAGAAAGCGATGAGTCCGCTTTGGAAGTATTGGCCCTCCAGGTAGTCTGCCAACCTCTCGACGTTGATCAACAGGAGTTCACCCGGATAGAGTCGATGGTCATCTACGGTCAACTCTCGCGTGTAGCGTTTTAATGCTTCCGCTCTCATTCGTGTCTGCATGGTGTCCATGTTGGTGTACGTAGCTCAGATTTTGTCCCCAATATGAAAGAACACAGCCAAGCTGTCACCAAGTACACGTGAACAGCAGGCTGCTGTCATTCCTGCTTCAATCATCATCGTGGCGCACGTGCGTCCGACGTTCTACAGGTCATTCGTCATCGACATCCTCACTCTGGGAAAGTAGGCCACCCTAGTGGGGGGGGTTCTGAATCTCTTCGATCTTCTGTTCAATGTCGGCGGTGACGCCGTCCTGCACTTGTTCGATATAATCTGGAGCAGCTGCTACTGTTATCGCGCCCCAATAATCTTTATTGCCCAAAAACTTTTCGCAAAGTGGTTGTAGGTAGTCGTCGAGAGTTTGGAACTCATCAACCCACCTGATCATTTTCTTATTATCCGCGCGGTCTGCTTTTCTCCCGCTTAAATTGGCCATCAACGTGTATCTGATTGATATTTGCGCCTCATTGGTTTTGGTGATCCAACCATGCACAGTTTGGTCCCGTTGCCACTGTAGAAAAACCTGATCTTCTTTTGAATACCCTGCCAGTACAGCCTACGAAAACGGGATAGGGTTCTTTGTCCGCTCACAGATTTGAATCATCCGGCGAAACTCTCGTATCGCGGCTTCGTCCTCTAACAAGACGAGTGTGTCGAATGAGCCAACTAAATCTAATAGGCCACTTATCCAGATGGCAGTGAGCTTGTTGCGCAACTCTGGTTCGCCATCGAGCTCTTTGCTGGTAATGTAAATACCCCGATTCTTAGCTAATAGGACGTTACTCAGGTATATCGACTGCATATGATTGGCCAGGTCAAGACATTGAGAAGCCGGGCCTTCTTTTTGTGCATGTCACAGTTTCAGATAGAGAGCTTCCAGTTCTGCGATATCTGCAAGGCACGTTTCCTCGAAATCCAAGTGTGCGTCTAGCGAGTCAATATCGCCGCCGTGATCGCGTATGAAAGTCCGGATGAATGTTCGTAGTGAGTGAGACCGAGGCTTCCGAAGGTTGCCGCCGAAAGTATCCGTTTCGTCTCTAAACTCCTCTGGATTTTCCCGTACGAACCTTGCCCAGTAGTAAACTCGTGCCGCGCTGAGAGCGCCGATTACGGTTCGAAATTCTGCTTGGTCAAAACAGCCAGCGGAAAACGTTGATATATGGTTGTAGAGGCTTTTGCTTTTTTGGTGTAGGTATACCCGTTTGTCACGGTGATCGGGTGGTCCATCGATGACCTCAAGGCAATGATCCACTATCGCCTTGCAAACCTCCTTCTTCTTTTCTCGGTGCTTCCTGGGTATTGAGTCAATCGCTGAGAACAAAGCCAAAAAGTCGCCAATGTCTACCATGGCTGCTCCGTTTAGATTGTTGCCAAGATCTTCTAATGCGCGTCCGTTGAGTCTTTGTCGATCTTCGTCAAACGATTCGTCATTGTCGAACCTCCATCTCGAATCCTTGCAGAATAATTATGATTGCATGTGAATCAAGATTTTTAGATAGTTAGGTGAGAGGTTTGGCGGGTTTCTCGCACCTATTCAATGTGCTCTTCCTGCCGAAATGGAACTGTCCGTGATTCAGGAGGAAGCATGAAAGTCCTTATTTCCCTTTATTCGTTACTCGCATCCACACACGTCTTTGCCCGGAATGATACTGGGTACATGATCGCGGGCGTCATCGCAGACAACGAGATCTCCGGGATACGAGTAGCAGAAGCTGGTTACAGATTGGCACAAGTTCTCAAATCACTATAGCTGGAGTCTATCTGATGAAAGTACTCGGTTACGTTAGCGGGCTTGCGGCGATACTAGGGATAGCTACCTACTTCGCGATGAACCCGTTGACGTTGGTTGTACTTGATGAAGAAGAAGGGAAGATATTTGTCGAGGCGCTCGGGAAAATCAAGGATGCAAAAGAGTTAACAGAAGCAACGCCGATGATATCTGAACTGCGAGTCTCCGCAGGTGCTAGGAAGAGCGGGCGCTTTGAGCTTGAGACTAGTTTTAACGGTAAGTTGTATCGGGACGAAGATACAACGGACGGATCAGATCAAAACAAGCTGAGTTTTAGGATTCATGTAACACCTCAGGTTCCGACGACAGACTGTGGCACTCAGGAAGTGGTTCTCGACCTCCGGCTTCCGAAACACCCTTTGAATTCTGGCATTGTGGAACTGACGGACCTTAAGGTCGTAGCCAGTCATTCGCAGGGTTTAGCTCTCCTCCACACGAGGAACTCTGTCTCAATCGAGGATCAACCTTTGCGTTTTACTCCGTCAGAGATTATTTGCCTCCGAGGAGAACCAAACACTGAGTGATAGAGCATGACAGTTCACTTGAGTGCGTGCTGTTGAGAGGAACATCAATATGTCGAGCGGTGCCGTGCAATGGATGCTTGCAAATCCGGAGGTTTCTGCAAGCTTGTTTATTGCTACCTGCGCCCTAGTAGTCTCAATCTATTCAGGCAGGTTGACTCGAGGCCACAATCGACTGTCTGTGCGTCCACATTTCCGGATAGTTATTGATTTTTCGAGCTCTGGGTTTCCTAGTAGTCAGAAGGTGGTTCTGTTTAATAGTGGATTAGGCCCAGGATATCTTGACGAGCTAGAAGTCGGATTAGAAAACTCCCCGTATTGGTTTGACCTGTTACACCAGCCCGGTCATGACGCGTTCGTTACTGTAGCTGAGAAAGCCACCACAATAGATGGGAACGGTCCAAGTTTAAGTTGGACGAGTTTCGTGCCTGGTGGTGTTCTCAGCGTTAATGGTGAACTGGAAGTTTTTACTTTTCATCATATTGGCACTCTGGAAGCCCACTTAGCTGTCTCGAAGTTCCTCGAACAGTTGGAATGGCTAGTACGTTATCGCTCGTTCTATGGTGAAAAGTTTGAGTCGCCCGAATTGTCAGTTTGGCAGAGATTTAGAATGCTGCGAAGGAGAATAGTCAGAAAAGCTAAAGAAGGTGAGTAGAAGAGTCAGCGATCAGATAAGTAAAATTGCTTGAATGAAGGACGTAAAACATTGAAGACGAGGACGTAAGTAGGATGAGTGATCAGAACCCGTATGTAGGAGTACTCAATGAGGCGAAAGATGAGATTTCACAACGACTTCTTAACTCTCTATTTGTGTCACTGCTTGTTGCGATGTGTGTAGCAAACTTCGAGGTGTTGGTCTGGTTGCTGAGCTTAGACGTGGACCCTGTAGTTAGAATTGAGGGTATCAAACGCGGAGCGACGTTGGACTCAGTGCCGACATATACAATCGCCGCATACTTTCTTTATTTAACCACTATCTGGGTGAACGTAGTTATCAAAGGCAGGTTTACCTACCTGCTGAATTGGGTGAGTAAATTCTTCGAAGTCCGTGAGAAGCAAAGAATCCAAAGAATCGAGAAAGGCAGTGTAGTTTTGGCGCTGAAAGATGAGTTGAAGGATATGGATCGAGCTATTAGAAGGCTGGAAAAGAGTAAGTATGAGTTCGCGGAGGTGTTTGCCAAAGCGGAGAATATTCGTGATGAGCGTCTCGAGGTGATTGAGACGACAGCATCAGTTCTAGGATATTTCCTAGGACCTGCGAACGAGCACTTTGTAGAAGTTGATGAGTTTGCTGATTATGTTGAAGCTTTACAGAACGCTTTAGATTCAGCCGAACAGTCAAGTCAGTGGGCGACAACCGGTCGGTCTTGGCTAAATGATGTACTTAATGGAAGTGTGAAGCTTGAAAAAGAGCCGATGAAGTCTCTGTTCCCAGATTCTTAATGCATTTGCATGAGTCTGACGTATAACGGCGGTGCAACAAGAGGTGAATTGAACAAGCTTTCACTGCAGATAGAAAATGGGGTGGCTAACATGGATAGTAAATCCGCTAAGGAAATTCTCAACTTACAGCTACATTGGATCAGCACCGCTGACAGCAAGGTTATTCCAATTTTCGCGCTCAATACGGGTATCCTCGGTATCGTAGCGGCAACGGCCCCACCTTTAGATTTGATGGGAATCTTTGATTTCGGAGCGACGGCGATTACAGCTGGTTTCGCGTTCGCTTCAATATGGTTCTTGTTACAAACCTTGCTGCCAAACACGAGAGAAGCTACTGATGAAGACGATCATGTAGTCTCCAGTGACGTGTTTTTCCTGGGGATTACAAGCCGGTCAATTATCGAGTACGAAGATCAACTCGTTGAGTTAACGGAAGAGTCTCTGACCCGAGACATCGCCCGGCAGATTCACCGGAACGCCGAGATTGCTGCTGCAAAACACGCGAATGTCCAAAAAGGAACTAAGCTGGCAATGACAGCAGCAGGATGTTGGTTGGTGTTTCTGTACCTTGTTTTGGAGGTGTCCGGTGTCAACGTTTAGGGAGGAATTCACTGCAGCATTGATTGGGTATCTAGGCGATTGGGAACACCTACCAGATGCTCAAGTTATCCCCACCACTGATACTCTGACCTTTGACAAGACAGGCAAGAGAATCGATGTGTGTATCTTGTATGCGGATATTCATGGATCAACGTCACTGGTTGACTCGACTGATGATTGGCGAGCCGCAAGTTACTACAAAGCCTTTCTACATGCAGGAGGCAAGTTAGCGAAAAAATTTAACGGTGAGATTACGTCTTATGACGGTGATCGAATTATGGTGGTCTTTCACGGTGATGACGAAGTTGGGAGGGCATGCCTCATGGCTTTTAGCCTTAACTGCTTAATGCGTATCGTGATCAACCCGGCTTTCGCTGCGGTATACGGTGCCCAGCACCGGGATCTTCTCCACACAGTAGGCATTGACTTCGGCAAGATCCTTGTAGCCAAAACAGGTATCCGAGGTAGAGGTGACAATGACAGTGACCGTGTATGGATTGGAGCTGCAGCAAACTACGCGGCAAAACTAAATAGTTTTGATGGGCTGGACATTAGCTTTCCTACTCGCATCACGTCGCAAGCTCTTCAGCGAATTGGTGTTGACCGGTTCTTTTTCCGAAACGGTGCGCCTAATTTTTGGAATGGCCCTTACAACAATTACCCGAATCGAACCCACTACAGGTCAAATGGCTGGATGGACCCAGACACGCTCTAGATCTCGCTGAAGAGTACTGCTGATACGACAGGCCAAAACAGCTGTCGAGTTAGCTAGTTTTTTCTGCTACTCGATTCATAAAATATACATCCATCTTGGCAAACAGGATGGCGGTAGCATGTCTCGATGGTTTCTGTGTCAGACGAAATCAATTGAAGAGGTTCGGGCAAAGTGGGACCTCGACAACCAATGCTACGAGGCATGGTTTCCTACTCTCAAGGGCGGGGCTCTCCTACCCGGATATGTCTTTGTTGTTGTAGGCGATCACCAAGAAGTTCATCCGTTCAATTCAACGCGGGGCGTGATCCACCTTCTTGATTTTCGAAAAATGGGGTCTGGGTAAATTTTAGAACTGTGACGTTGTTGTGACTTTTTCCGCCGACCCATCTATTTTCAGATTCCAGGGTAATGATTCTCACAAAGAAAGGCTTCGTTGTGGTGCCGAAGAAAGACATGCTGCTCCCAGTGGCAATGCAAGGTAAATGCAAGCGAACCTTAGTCACCACCTAACATATTCAACGCACGTAGTAGCTCTTTCAGGGTTTTGAGGGCCTCCATTAGCAACGGGTTTGGCGGCGTCTCGGGATCTGGGTTAATAACCTCTATGGTGTCAGATAACAATCCGCGACTCATTAGATCGTCTCTGATCATTGCGGTGCACGCTCTCAGGTGGCCCATAACCTTGATCAAATCTTGGTGTTCATAACCAATCTCTGAAGGGTCATTGATTCCTTCCAGTCGGGCCAGCGTGTCTGCGAGTGCTAGCCTGGCTTCTTTAAAGACAATGCTGAGTTCTGGGGGTGCAGGAGGATTGAACAACCCCTCTATCGTTGAGATCAGCTGCGTGAGCTTACTAATTGAATGTGTTTTGCTGTTTCCCAGGCCGTCATTGATCATCAGCGCGATGTCACCATCCTGTCCACCAAGTTTCTCTTGAAACCGATAGATAGCCTTTAGGGCTTCTGTGGTACTCCGCGCTGGCTCTGCCCAGTCCGGTCCCTGGCTCCGGTTCGATGAGGTTCTGTACGAGACCACGACGGCAAACTCTCGATGTTGCCGGGGGCCATGCGGAAAGCTCCTTTCTACTAGAAAGTATGGTACGGCTGATCTCGGGGTGATGCGATCTTCTTCCATGATCTGACGATTTTAGACCGTGTCACACACGGTGTGCCACATAGGTGTGTCACAGGGTGGGGCTCGCCGGTGTTTCCCCCTAGTGTTTTTTTCCTATTAGATACATAAAAAGTGTACACACTCCGGGATTCGATGTGGGCTGGTGTGGATGTTCTATTTGTATCGATCATACGCACAACGCGAACTCTCTATTCTTAACTTTCTCCAATAGACATGGGGTCGAGGTAAAATCTACCGCGGTGACATTGTTGCGACTTTGACTCCGACCCCGACTATTGCGCACAGCAGGTTGTATGACCCCCGCCAGGACGTACTGCTAATTTGAAGTGACCTCAGGTGTATAGTCCGCATAGATTTCCTTGTCCATGAACAGAACGAATGGTGGCGTGTACGCCGCCTTGTTTTCATCCCACCATTGCTTCATGCCTGGGCGGCATGCGACTCGACGAATCATTTCTCGAGGCTGGTGCCATTCCTCCTCCGAAAGCGTTTTCTGCGCATATTGGAAATGCTGTGCAGCGAAATACCAGAAACACTTGCTCATCAAGCGGCGATACAACTCCTCATCGATATCACTGAGGGTATGGCCTGCGTTCCCTTCGCGAAAAACCCTTGCCAGCGCGGGATTTTCCATCAGGCTATCAAGAAAGTTTGCGTACTGCCTCGTCATTTCGAGGTGTGCTGCTATTTTGGCGCCGGTGTTGCTTTGGCGAATCTGCACGGCAAGGTAGGCGAGTGTGCCTACCACTGCGAGTGCACCAACAATCTCACCTATCGCGCCGATCGCGTCCCAATTCATGTGAGCTGCTTCGGTGGAAGTTTAAGCGGGAATGGCTCGCGGATTGTAATCATGCCTTCAGCCACACTGACGTGATGTGTGAGTTGCGTTGACATGCGGTGGCCGAAAACAGGCGGGTGGTTCATGTATGCAGTCTCGCATACATCTAACATGTGGGAAAATGGGGTGGACGATGGGGCTTGAACCCACGACCGCTGGAATCACAATCCAGAGCTCTACCAACTGAGCTACGCCCACCATTTAACTGGCACGCCCGGAAGGACTCGAACCTTCAACCCTCGGCTTAGAAGGCCGATGCTCTATCCAGTTGAGCTACGGGCGCAATCGAAACCCTTCCAGCAAACTGAGAAATGGTCGGGGTAGAGAGATTCGAACTCCCGACATCCTGCTCCCAAAGCAGGCGCGCTACCAGACTGCGCTATACCCCGATTTCTTCGGTATTCTACCGTAAACCCCACGCCGCGATGGCCCGGGTCGTAGAAAGGGGCGAATTCTACTCACCGCGTATCGTCAATTCAAGCATCGGGGTGATGGTTTTTTCAGACAAGGTGGCTTGTTCACGGTGGTGTTGCACGGTCCGGGAATATATTGATTAATCAGGGAGATAGGCGAAGAGGGGGAAGACGATGTTAAAAGGCAAGAATGCGATTGTGACGGGGGCTGCGGTCGGGCTTGGAAACAGCTACGCCAGGGCTCTCGCCGCGCAGGGTGTAAACGTTGCGGTCTGTGACATTCGGGAAGAAGTCATGGACCTCGCGGCGGAGTTAAAGGACATGGGCGTTGATGCAGTAGCCTGGCAGGGTGATGTGTCGGACCCGGGCCATGTACAGGAGGTTGTGACGGGTGCAAAGTCCCGCTTTGGCACAATCGATATCCTGGTCAGCAACGCCGGCGTGTGGGGCGCAAGTGTCGCCGATGATGATCTGGACAAGTCGCTCGCGGATTACGAACAGATCATGGGCACCAACACCAAGGGTGTGTTCATGTTTGGCCGTGCGGTTATCCCCATCATGATAGAGCAGGGCACGGGCGGTGATATCGTCAACATCGCCACCGATCACATGGTCACTTGCGGTACGCCTTACTACTGCTGTCCGAAGCTCGATACCTGCCCGTGGAGCGACTCACCACGCCCGACCGGTGGCGGCGACGCGATGGATATCTACGATGTGTCAAAGTGGGCGCTCAACGGGTTCCTCTATGCCTGGGCCAAAGCACTGGTCCCGCATCGAATCCGGGTTAACGCGTTCTGCATGGGAGCAACCGATTCCTACATGTTGCGTTCGTTTCATAACTTTGACCCACCGCAGGAAGAGGTTGATGCCTGGATGAAAGCCGAGGACAACGCACAGGCGTTGATTGACCTGCTTGAGGAAGGTCCAACAGGGCGCAACGCACAGAATCTGAACTTCTGCATGGGGCGGCCGGTGAAGCTGGAGGCCCCGCATGAACATGTTTACGTTGTAGAGGAGCAGGTGACCATTGGAGAGCAGCCATGAGCGTTGCAGGAAAGGTCGCGATTGTCTCCGGTGCAGCAGATGGCCTTGGGCTTGGATTTGCGAAGCGGCTGGCAGATGAAGGTGCCCTCGTACTGGGGTTTGATGTTGATGAGGCTGTACTTTCGGTTGATGGTATTACCGGTGTTGTTGCCGATGTCAGTCAGCGGCGAGATGTCGAACAAGTCATCTCCCAAGCCCTGACGATGGGGGACATTGGCGTGGTGGTAAACAACGCCGGCACCTGGCGTCGTACCCCGGTCACGAGTTCGTTTGAAGACGCGCTGGCCGACTGGGATTTCATCATGGATACCAACGTCAAGGGCGTCATGATGCTGTCGCGTGCAGCGATACCTCATATGAAGGCAAACGGTGGACACATATTTAACATCTCAACCTACTATGTGCTCCCGGCGAAAAGTGACGGCACCAACCAACCAGATACCGATCTCTATAACGCGTCAAAGTGGGCGTTAAATGGTTTCACGGATGCCTGGGCCAAATACCTTGAGGCGGACAACATCAAGGTGAACGGGTTATGCATGGGTGCGGTTGATACACCGATGCTGCGTGGTCTGTTTCCGGATAATGAGCTCCCACCAGAAATGGCGGAGGTCGTCATGCAGCCCGCAGATATTGCTCAGCAGATGATGGACATCATCGCGAGTGGGCGCACCGGCGAAAATTTTGGTGCCTGGGTTGGTGAAGCTGTTCACATTGGTGATCAGCCACCGTTGCACAAGCGCATCACCGGTTTCGGGGTTTAGCCTCAAATTCGATGTGAAGTTCCTTCAGGATGCGCAGCGCATAGTTCGGCAGGTGCCGCAGGTTGTTCTTCTCAGGCACGACCCTGAATGATTCCACTCGATCGAGAAATGCCTTAAAGCCCCAGTACAGTTCCCTTCGCGCAAGTGGAGCGCCAAGGCAATAGTGTGTTCCTGTGCTGAACCCCAGGTGGGAGGCCGCGTTGCGCCGCTCCAGGTCAACGTCGTGCGGGCAGGAGAAGTGACGATCATCCCGGTTACCGGCGGCAAACCTCAGGTCGATAACCGACCCGGCAGGAATCTTTACGCCGTGTACTTCAATGTCTTGCTTTGCGATCCGGCTGAGCCCCTGCACCGGGCTTTCCAGGCGAACTACCTCTTCGACAAAAGTCGGCAGGTATTTTTCTGGATCGCTTGAGAGTTTTTCCCAGACACCGGGTTGCCTGTCGAGCAGCATCAATCCTGCCGACATCGCGTTGGTGGTGGTCTCGGAGCCGCCGACAAAGGTGTCCTGCATCATTTCGGCATGCAGTTCATTGTCCGTTAACGGCCGGCCCCAACCGGGCACTTCGTTGTTAACCAGATCAGACAGCAGCGTGTCATTAGGCTCACGCCGCAGTTGTTCAAAGATTGCCTGGAAGTAATGTTGCGCCTGGATTTCCATTTCGGTTGCCCAGATCACACCTTCTTCATCAAGGCCAAAGCTGCCACCCTTGATCCACGCGTCGGTCCACGCCTTGATCTGCCAGATGTCTTCATCCCGTGCACCCATCTGCTGGCAGATGATGATGAGCGGCAGCGGCACCGCATACTGGTTAACGTATTCACAGTGGCCGTCGTCGATAAACTCATCGATCAGTTCATAGGCGAGTCGTTCAACGTTGTCCTCGATTTCCTTGATGCGTTTTGGCCTGAATGCGTCATCGAACAGGCTGCGCATCTGCTTGTGATCAGGATCGTCCCGGGCTGCAAGGGATGCCCCCGGCACCCAGCCTTTCTCCTTAAAGAGGTTGTAGGCTATGCGCTGGTTGTGCGTCAGCCGCTCGGGATCGTTTGAATATCGATGGTTGCTGAAGTTCTCGTAGTCCAGCGCAATCTTGCGCAGGTCCTGGTATCGGGTCACTACAAACATGCCGGTGCGCGGGTCCCTGAACACGGGCGCTTCCTCGCGCAGCAGGTCGTAGGTGGGGAAGGGGCACTCCAGTATTTCGGTATCAGCCAGGGTTGCCTCGTCGATGGAGGCGGGCACTACCGGGTCGTCCATGCGGTTTACTTCGGTCATCTATACAGCGTCTTCATATGTAAAGCTTTGGGGAAAATGTAGTTGGATACAAAAACAGCTACACTAAATCACATGTCTGTAACGAATGAAATGTAATGAGCTGGAGTCCTTTCAAACCAGAGATCATCGAAGACCCGGGCAATGGGCATCAATACCTGTTGTCCGAATGTCCCGTGCACAAGTGTGAAGAGTTTGATCCGCCGTTTTACACCTTGTCGCGCTACGCTGATGTTGAAGCCGCGCTGCGCGATATCGAAACCTATTCAAGCCACTATGGTCAGGGACCGCGCTTCAGCGATCCCGTTGGCATGTTGTGTGATCCGCCTCGGCACACCTATACCCGTGGTCTGGTGCAAAGTGCTTTTGGGCCGCCTGCCATGCGGGCATTGCGACCGGTGATCGAGCAGCTGACCGAAGAGCTGATTGACGGTATATGTAAAGGGGAGGGCGAGTTTGATCTGCACGATGACTTCGCGTTCCCACTGCCTGTAATCATCATTGCCGGGATGCTGGGTGTACCCCAGGAGGACCTGGAGCGATTTAAGTACTGGTCAGATGTGCAGGTTGCCGCCATGGGAGCAGAAGATCCCTCCATTTACGCGGACGACCAGGCGGCATTTGTTGGCTACATGCACAATCACATGATGACGAGGCGTAACGCGATCGTCAGCGGTGAGGCTGTGCCCGATGACCTGCTGACACTCGTTTCCGGCGCAAAAGAGGAAAACGGTGACCTGCTGCCTGAGTCAGATGCGTTGTCGATGTTGAACCAACTGCTGGTCGGCGGTAATGAAACCACCACCTCACTTATCACCAATATGATGTGGCGACTGCTGCAGGACCCGACTCGCTATGCTGAGGTAGTCGCGAACCCCGATCTTGCTGAAGCTGCAGTTGAAGAAAGCCTGCGCTTTGACCCACCGGTGCTTGGTCTTTATCGAAACACAACGAGACCGGTTGAACTCCACGGCGAAGTGATCCTGGAAGGGGTAAAAGTGCTGATCAACTATGCGGCCGCTAATCGCGACCCGGAGGTGTTCGAAAACCCGGACCACTTTGACTTACATCGGCCGAAAAAACGCCACATGGGTTTCGGGCTCGGCGTGCATTTCTGCCTGGGTGCGCCAATGGCCCGACTCGAAGCAGAGATAGCACTCAAGGCGATGGCGCGCCGCCTGCCTGATCTCAAACTCATCAGTGCAGGGGAACGCATCGCGCCTTTCTTCCTGTGGGGCAGGAAAAGGTTGCCCGTCTCATGGAAGTAGCCGCGCGAGGTCAGGCCACGCTGGCTGGCTGGATAACGAGGGACGTCTTGCTGACGGCGTTTTTTGTGAGCGGTATGTCCGTCGGCTATGTGCTGGAGCAGCGTTACGATTCACTTGTCGTGGTCGTGCCAACGGCAGTGTTCAGTTTTGTTGCTGCCTATGCACTCTGTTACATCGTGCACGAGTGGGGACACTATCTTGGCGCGCGCCTGACGGGTATCAAAATGCCACTATCGCCATACAAGGGTGCACTTCTTGGCAAGTTCGAAATTGATAAGTATGACCGCCGTCAGTATCTTGCGCTGAGTTACGGTGGTGACCTTGGTCATGTGCTGGTAACGCTGATCGGTGTGAGCTGCTACCTGCTGTTTGACCTCGGCACAGCAGGTGCCTGGTTTGCGATTGGCGGCCTTGCCTTCAGCGTACAAGCACTCGCGGTAGATCTGCCCATCGTATTCAAGGTGCGAGGCGGTGCGGACATTATCCCTACCGCGGATGCTGGCACACAGCCGGCGGTTATCCTGCGCCGCACGTGGCAGACATGGATCCCCCTGGGCCTGGTTTTGCTGGCCTATTCCCTCTCGATTTGAGCGACATAACAGGCTCGTTTGTGCTGCATTGCAGCAATACAAAAGTGTATTCCAATACAGAAATTTTGTAGTAGGATCTAAAAATCTCGGCAAGGAGGTAGAGCCGGGTATGAGTGACAAAACGAACGTCTAAACACACAAAGTCAGGGGGACTTATGTCTGACGAGTTAAAGAGGGGTCGCTCGATCCTCACCTATCTGTTTCTTTTCTGTTTTGCTTTTTTCCTGCCCAAGACTGTTTTTGCCCAAGAGTCCGCAACGATTGAGGAGATTATCGTTACGGGTACCAAGCGTGATGAGTCTTCCCAGGATGTCCCGATTGCCCTGACGGCAATCTCTGAAGAACAACTCAAAAACCAGTTTCGAACCGACATCCTCGCGTTAACCGAGATGTCACCTGGTATCTCAATGGGCCAGAACGCTGGTTTCCGGGCCATCGCGGGCGGTATTCGCGGTACGGGTCAGAACTCGATCCTGGTGACCCAGGACTCTTCCGTTGTGCTCCTGGTTGATGAGTTCGGCATGGCGAACGTGCAATCGCAGTTTGTAACCTTGTTTGATACTGATCGTATCGAGATCTATCGCGGGCCGCAGGGCACCCTTTTCGGTAAGAGTGCAACTGGTGGTGCGATTTCCATTACCAGCAAGCGGCCAGTGATGAACGAGTGGTTTGCTGATGTGGATGTACAGCTTGGCGAGTTTAATGGTGACGATGGTGCCAAGTCTGATATAGAGAAATATAACGTCGCCTTGAACATCCCGTTAGTTGAAGACAAGTTCGCTATTCGCGCGGTGGCCATCTGGGATGAGGACGATGGCTACTACACCAATGACAAAGCAACCGCTGATCAGACCCAGGGGCTTATTCCGGGATTGTTTGGTGGCGCGCCGTTACCGCCACCCCTGGATGGTCCTGCAGTGGGTAGTGGTGAAAACCTGAATAACGTTGACGTATTTGCTTCCAAGGTCAAGTTCCTTTGGCAGCCGAACGACGTTTATGAGGCCTACTTTATCTGGTCGCATATGGATGACGACGGCGGCAGCCCGCCTGGCGTGAATGAATCAGAGCCAACGATGCTGTTGCCACTGCTCGGATTCCCTTCTATCCAATCTGCGGGTCTTGGCGATCCGCTCAGCACCGGTATCACGAACCAGTGCTGGGGTGAGGCGTTCTGCGTGAGTGATGGTCATCGCGTCGATGTGGACATGTACCAGTTGCACCAGACGCTGACGTTTGATGATTACACCGTTAAGTTACTCTGGGGTGATCGAGAGCAGGAAGAAATACTCGCCAGCACCTACACCGGTGAAGCGTTCATGTCTTTGTTCGATGCATCCCGCAACACAACCAGGGATCACTCGCAGATCGAATTGCGGGTGAGCAGTAGCTTTGATGGTCCGTTCAATTTTGTGGCTGGCTTCTCCTATGAAGAGGAAGAGGTCAACATGCTGGCTTATGCAACGGTCGGCCTGTCTGGTCTACTGACTTTTGTTGATCCGGACGCTGATCCTGCAACACCGGGTCCGTTCTTCAATGCCGACGGTACGCTCGCACTCGAAACTGACTACGTCACCGACCCGACGATGACAGGCGCCTCACAGGATCGCGAGACCTGGGCCTACTACTTCGATTTCACCTACGAGTTTAACGAGAACTGGTCGCTGTCTGGTGGTGCCCGATATACCAAGGATGAAAAGGACTTCTTCAGGCGCCAGAACCCTGGTGGTCCCTGTACAGCGGAAACACCTGCCAAGGACCAGGTGATGGTGAACGGTACCTGCCTCGACCGTCGCTCCAATGCGGTGTCTCGAGTGCCAGGCGATTTTGAGCCGCGTGAACTCGATCCGTTCAGCCTGCCGTTGCCGGATTCAGCCTTTGAGATTGCGCTTAACACGGGTGATGAGTGGGATGAAACAACCTACCGACTCGTGCTTGAGAGGAACGTTGGCGACGATGGAATGATCTACGGTAGTTTTGCTACCGGCTTTATTCCGGGGGGCTACACGGAAACCTGTTCAACCGCTGCAACCTGTCTGCCTTTCGATTCAGAGACGAACGAAAACTGGGAGTTTG
Source organism: Pseudomonadales bacterium (assembly GCA_963921285.3). Taxonomy (GTDB): domain Bacteria; phylum Pseudomonadota; class Gammaproteobacteria; order Pseudomonadales; family Azotimanducaceae; genus UBA9659. The sequence goes on along the minus strand of CAWUFD020000008.1, from coordinate 593,092 downwards.
GTTACAAGGGCCAGTTCTTTGACAATACCCTGCAGGCCAACTTCGCCATCTTCTTCACGGAGTACGAGGACCTGATTCGCTCCCAGGTGGTTCCGTTCACCAACATCTTCGGCAATACAACGCAGGAGACGATTAACGTAAATGCTGGTGTTTCAGAAGCGCAAGGGCTCGAAATGGAGTTGACCTGGCTGGTCAATGACAATCTGCGCGTTGACTTCTTCTATGGGTATCTCGATCACGAATACGACGAGTTTGACCTGGATACCAACCAGGATGGGATTGTCGAGGATCTGTCGAACTTCGATGTACCGTTCTCTCCTGAGAACAAGTATGGCATCGCGCTGACCTATGAACATGCGTTCTGGAATGGGTCGATGACCTGGAACACGAACTTTAACCATACTGACGAGAATGAGTTTTCCGTGTTCAATTCACCGCTTACGCAAATGTCAGAACGCGACCTCTGGGACGCCAACGTCAGTTACCACGATGGCGACGGACGATATCGCGTTACGCTCTGGGGTAAGAATCTGTCTGATGAGCGTTATCGCATGGCAGCAAACTCGGTCGCTGGACTCTGGAACTTCACGATGTTCGGTCGGCCTCGATCGTACGGATTGGAATTCTCAGTACACTTCCAGTAATCCGGCAGACAGAAAAAACCCGCGCCGGGAAACCGCCGCGGGTTTTTTTGCGAGTCTTCTTTATAGTGATGTTTTGTTTCTAAAGGTGATGTGAATGACTTACAAAGTTTTTGTCTGGGCAAGCGGCGGTATTGGTTCGCACGCCGCAAGGGTAGCGCTTGATCGTGAGTCGCTTGAACTTTGCGGTATGCACGTGATGTCCGAGGCGAAAGTTGGTAAAGAGGTTGGCGAACTGATTCGCCGTGACGCGACAGGCATTACCGCCACGGGCGATATTGAAGCGATCAAAAACTCCGATGCTGATGTTGTCATCCACACGCCTTTGCCGTCACTCATTGCGGGTGAAGACAAGCTGAAGGACCTTGATGATTTCTGCGAGTTACTCGCTGCTGGTAAAAACGTCATCACCGTTGTCGGCTATATGTACCCCAAGGTACATGGGCCAGAAGTGGTGCAGCGACTTGAGGAAGCCTGCAGGGCCGGTGGTAGTTCATTTCATTCCACCGGTTTGAATCCGGGCTGGATGGGGGACCTGCTGCCGCTCGCGATCAGTTCCATCTGCGAGCGAATTGATCATATCCATGTGCTTGAGATTTCAAACTTCGACGGTTATGCCTCGCCGGAAATCATGTTTGACTCAATGGGCTTCAACTCCACACCGGAGGAGCACGCGGAGATTATCAAGCGCCAGAAAACCTGGCTCGATTCGCTTTTCACCGAAAGCGTGCAGATGGTTGCCGATGCCCTCGATATGGGGGTGACGGAGGTAGTGAGCACGTTGGAAACAGAGCTCGCAACCGAGGACCTCACTGTCGCAGCAGGCACGGTCAGGAAGGGGACTGTCGCCGGGCAGCACTGGCGCTGGTCAGGTATGGCTGGTGGCGAAGAAGTGATAGCCCACGAAACCGTCTGGCGTATCCATAAAAGCACAGCGCCCGACTGGGCCGACGGCAACAACTGGATTCGCTTCAAGGGTGTGCCCAATGTGAACTTTGAGATCGAAAGAGACTTTGGTTTCATGGATAACGGTGGCGTTGGCACTGGCGCGCACGCGATGAATGCCATCCCTTACGTGGTTGATGCTGAACCTGGCATCAGGACATTCCTCGACTTACCTTGGATCTACGCCAGGAAGTGACGAAAACGGAGAAGAAAGATGGGACTTTATGAGAATTTTCGACTGGACGGACAGGTTGCCGTTGTCACAGGTGGCGGCCGGGGTATTGGTCGTGGCATAGCGCACGGTCTCGCGGATTGTGGCGCCGATGTTGTGGTGATGGCGAGACGTCAGGCTGACGTTGATGCCGTTGCTGAAGAGATCAGGGGGAAAGGGCGGCGCAGTCTTGGCCTTTCTGTTGATGTCATGGACTGGGATGCCATCCCCGCAGCCCTTGATCGTGTGGTTGATGAGTTTGGCGGTCTCGACATCATGGTGAACAACGCCGGCGGCACGCTCGATAACAAGATGTATTCGTTGCCGGATATCTCGATTGAGAAGTTCGACGAGCAGCTTCACCTCAATATGAAAACCAAGTTCTGGGGCGCGCAGCAGGCAGCGATGCGCATGCGCGATGGTGGCAGCATTATCAGCATCATTTCGATTGCAGCGCACAAGCCGTCACCCGGGTTCGGCGTCTACTCAGCCGCCAACATGGGTATGATCAGCATGACTCGCACGCTCTCGGTTGAGCTTGCGCCACGCGGTATCACGGTCAACTGTATTGCGCCCGGTATCGTTGTGACCGATATGCTGGTCGATACCATGAAGATTTCCCGTGATGACGCGAAAGACATGTTTGCCAACCAGATACCGCTTGGTCGAACCGGTACCCCGGAAGACTGCGCCGCAGCGGCCGTTTTCTTTGCATCACCAGCCGCGAGGTGGATAACAGGTCAGTTTATTGATGTTGCAGGTGGGCAACCAAACTGACAACACATATAAAACGATAAACTCCACATCTGATTGTGGATGGTGCAGGGAAAGGAGACAGCAATGAACGAGAATGTAAACGTACTTATCGTGAGCAAAGGGCACGACTATGTGCACGATTCCTTCCTTGCCATGTTTGCGGCGATGGATGGCGTGACCTCAACGCTGGTTGAGCAACCGGCAGCGCAGGTGGTGCTGCAGCCTGGCCATGTAGAACCCTATGACGCGATCTTCTTTTACGACATGTCTGGTATTCCCGGTGTGGGCCTCTTGCACGATGGCGCAAACAACACGGGTATTCCGCCTGTGGAATATGTCACCGCTATCGAGGGGTTGCTGGAGGCAGGTAAAGGATTGGTGCTGGTGAACCATGCAACGGTGGGCTGGCCGCTGTGGCCACTCTGGCGTGAGATTACGGGTTCCTCTTTCATGCTGACGGCAGGAGAGCTGAACGGTAAGCAGGTGCCAGGTTCCGGTTACCGTGGCGGACATGGACCGCTGCCGAGCGCCACGATCAAACTGGTGCCGCAAGGGGACCACCCTGTGCTCACCGGTCTCGAAGCGGGTTTTGATATCACTGATGAGCTCTATCTCAAAACGAGGGACTATGAATCCGGCGTGACACCGATTCTGCGAGGTGACTACGACTTTGTGCAGGAGAACTTTACACCGCCGCCCATGGCGCCAGCAGAAGAGCAGGAAAACTGGGATCACCCAGAGGGCAGCGACCTGATCGTATGGGCAAATGCATGCAGGAACTCACCGATCGTTGTATCTGACGTGGGTGACAGTCCGCTTGCTTACGATGACCCGAACTATCGCCGCCTCATCGAGAATTCACTCAAATGGGTTGCCTCAGAGTCTGCCAGGGAGTGGGCCCAGTCACAATAACAGTCACAACAATCGGCACAATAACAGTCACAACAACCGTCACAACAACCGCCACAATAAGCGCTGCCTTGCCCAACTATTCCTTCGGCGGATCATCCGTCGTCAGGGCAAGCAGCAGGTTACCTGGCATATGCATGTAGATCCCGTAACCTGAACTCAGGAGCAGGGTGCCATCGTAGGCGACCGGGCCTGCACCGCCTCCCATGGAGCCGCCGTTAGTAGGCAGGCCTGCTGTGGGAAAAGCGCCGGTGGTGTCTATTTCCCAGCGAATCCTGCCGGTTTCAATATCGTATGCCCGCGCCATACCATCCATTGCACCGGCAAATACCAGGTTGCCGATAACCGTCGGCACCTGTGATATGCCTGGGTCGCAGTATTCTCTCTCTCCACAGTTGTTTTCGTGCAGGCGGGACCAGATGATGTCACCGGTGTTGGCATCGAGTGCATGCATACCCGGCTTTGATGGCGTCGGGTAGCTGCGCCCGTCTTCCCAGTCACTGATCGGCACCAGTACCTTGTCGTAGGCAACAGCAATCCCGAAATGAATGCCACCCTGGATGCCGCCGCGACCGACCTGGGTTCGCCAGACTCGCTTACCTGTATCAGCCTGTAGTGCATGTACATAGCCGGATTTCTGGCCTGCGATTACAAGTCGGCCATGACGCTTTGTATCAACAACCACAGCGGCACCGCCGAAGTCGAAATCGGGACCACCCTCTACCGGGCAGTTCTCCGGTGTATCGGTATCACAGGCGGTGTTCCATACATCGTTGCGGGTGGCCTGGTAGGTCCAGTTGATGGCGCCGGTGGTCAGATCCATTGCAATGATGGCATCTGATGTTCGGGTTGCCGGTGACGACATGTTCTCGCCGGTGCCGACAAGCAGCTGGTTGTTTTCTGTGTCTATGGCGGGGCTGTTCCAGATCATCGCACCTGATGGTCCCATGATGTTTGTACCAACGGGGTTCTGGCCCTGAACCGTTGCGGGTTCATCAATCGTGTAGGTCTTCCAGTTAACCTCCCCGGTTGCAGCGTTCACAGCAACGACGGAGCCCCGGAAGGTACAGCACTCATACTCGGGATCGACAGCAAGTGATACTTCAAGTGCTGACACCGGTACATAAAGCGTTTCCTTGTGCAGGGTAGGGGTGCCTGTAATGGTGGCGTTTGGATGATCATCTGCACGCATACGCCAGGTCTGTTCGCCGGTGATGGTCGAGATGCTGTAAACGTTGCCGAGGACATCACCAAAGTAGAGCTGCTTAAAGGTGGCGACAATACCGGTGCGCACTTCGCCTGCCGCCTGGAAGGTCCATACAGAACAGCCGGTGTCTTCATCCAGCGCGTACACCTTACCCCCATGAGAGCCGACAAAAATGAGTCCACCTGCAAATACCGGCTGCGAACGTACCCGGTTGGCATCGGGAAATGACACCGCCCACTTTTCTCGGAGCTTATGGACGTTTCTCGAATCGATCCCCGAGGTGTTAAACGTGAGGTGCCTCGTGTTGGTCGGCTGGATGCCCCAGTTGGCGCCGGCGATAGGTCGTCTCGCGTTGAATACTTTGCTTTCGGTGCAGGCAGGGATTTCCGGGTTCAATACCTCAAGGCCAACCGTTTTGCCGGTCAGGTACTCGGCTATCCGGATCTGTTCCTCGTCGCTTAAGCCCTCTGACTGGGGTGCCATGATGCCGCGCATCGACACCAGGATGGATTCAGGTGTCGCGAGTCCGATCATTTCCCTGTGAGGCGCCTTGGGCACCTGGCCTTCGTGGCAGCGCCAGCAGTATTCGTCGTAAAGGCCTTTACCGTCGATGACAACTTCCGGTTCAGGCTCTGAAAGCACGCTGGTCAGCTCATCTGCGCTATCACAGCCGGCGAGCAGCAGCAGGAAAACAATAATACTAAGGCGCATTGATCGCGTTTCTTGTCTCATGATGGTCTTTAGGAGAGTTTACCATCGCCCGGCGCCAGGATGCGCCTGTAGCCGACGGATACGTCAGTCTTCCAGACTGATTGCGACTGCGGGGCAGACCTCGACGGCTTCCTGCGCATGTCTGCGCAGGTCGGCGTCGAGTTCGTCCACGAGCACGATGGGATATCCCTCGTCATCCATTTTGAACAGCTCGGGGTGGTTGTAGTAACACTCCCCGGACATGTAGCACTTGTTACGGTCTATCTTAACTTTAGCCATTACCTGTCAAACGTCAGCCAGAGTTCCTGGGGCGCCCTGAAGCCGCCGGAGTCGATGGATGGTGATGTAATGCCGTTGTGCTCAGCAAACTTCGGACGGATGTTGCGGATTGCTGCCATTAGTTTGCTGCAGGCGATGGCGGATTCCTGCCGTGCCATGGCATACCCCATGCAGAAGTGCTGGCCAATACCAAAACCCAGGTGCCCGTTCTTGCCATCCTTGTATCGCCCTGAGCGGTTTTCCCGGCCCATGTGCAGATCTTCTCGATGAATATCAAAAGTGTCCGGATCCTTGAAAGCCCTCTCATCCCTGTTGCCGGCACCGAGGTACAACACCACACCGGCACGCTCGGGTATGACGTGATTGTGGATTTCCACTTCTCTGGTTGTATACCGGAACTGTGCATGGACCACCGCGTCGTATCGCATCATTTCGGTGAACACGTTTTCCCAAAGGGACGGGTCAGCGGCGACGTCTTCGAGCTGGTCCGGTCTTGTATAGAGCAGGTGATACCACATGTTGGCAATTGCTTTATCCGTCGTATCACCGCCAGCAGCGAGTAACAGCGCAACAAAGCCCTTTATCTCCTCCGGGGTCATGCGGCTGCCGCCCATTTCTGCAACGCAGATACGCGAGAGGAGATCTTCCCCCGGGTTTTTGGTCCGCTCTTCAATCATGGGATCAATGTAATCCCACATGTCATTCCTTGCCTGGATGCCGCGCATGAGGTGTTCGCCGCCAAAACCAAGTCCGGCGATGAGGTGCTGGTACCACTCAACAAAGGTGTCTTCATCTTCCCTTGGTAGTCCCAGCATGTTGGAAATCACCCGGATCGGGACCTGGCTCGAAAACTGTTTAACAATTTCCACTTCGCCATCGTCGATGAACCTCTCGATTACTTCCTCTGCAATCGTCTCGATCATCGGCAGGAAGTCCTGCAGCTTCTGTCCGACAAACTGTCCGGCGACGATGATCCTCAGGCGACGATGTTCATCACTGTTGCCGTATTCCAGGATGTTGGGACCAAATACGTGTGACGATCCAAACTTGTAGGGGCCGTCAGGTTTGTACATGGCCCGGTCAAAGCTGTCGTTGTCCTGGAATGCGGCATCTACATCCCAGTAACGGGAGATGATCCAGCGGTTATGGAAGCGGTCATGGTAAATCGGGTGATGATCGCGCAGCTGTTTGTAAATAGGGAAGGGATCTTTCTGAAACTCGGCAGAATCGAAGATGCGGGGATCCAGGTCCCGGCGTGGCATTGCCTGGGTTTCTGACATAGTAGCTCCTAGCGGGTGGTCAGCCCGACGGGTAGTTTCCAGCAGGTATGCATTTCACCTACCGTGAGTGAAGCGAGGTGCGGGTTTGCCCCTTCTGCCAGGCGAATATCTGCGCACAGTTCGGAAAGGACCTGTGAGGCAGTTACTGCTGTATCCCGGGTCAGTGCGTAACGCGAGCGGGCGCGATCTTCCGGGACAGCAGGATGCTTCGACGGTTTGCCTAGCCTGAATGCAATGCCTGAGGCGAGTCCATCGGCGCGGTACTGGCCGCGAGGTTCACGTTGGCACATGTCCCTGCGGTCCACGATAAAGGTATCCGGGTCATTAAAAATACGAGGGTCGCGATTGGCTGCAGCGGCAGAGCAGGTGAGTCTTGCACCTTCGGGAATCAATTTGCCGAATCGTTCAACCTCGTGCCGTGCGAATCGATGTGCCGTGATGACGGGCGCCGAGTGACGCAGCGTTTCCAGATAGGCGAGTTTCATCAATCGCTGGTTTTGGCGAGCCTGCTCGAGTGCACCAGGGTTGGTGAGAAGCTGGAACCACAGGTTGGCGAGGGCACCCTGCAGCGTTTCATGGTCTCGCTCCAGTAATGTTGCAACGATATCAGCGGCAGAACAGGGTTCGCACTGCAGCATGACACTGACCAGGTCATCGCTCGGGGAGGCCCGGCGTGCCTCGGCAATGGGTTCAAAATAACTGATGAGTTCACTGATTGCCCTGCGACCGTCTTCCTGCAGCGTTGGTTCAAATGAAACACCCCGATGCATTCGCCAGTAACGTGACGAAAATTCGCCCAACTCTTCATCCGGGATCGCCAGCAGTCCGCCCAGGAGTCGCATGGAGAATGTCGCAGCAAAACCAGTGGCAAGGTCTGCGGCGTCAGCCGCCAGCAAGTCGTTCACAACACGCCCGGCAATCTCGCCTGCGTTGTTGTCGGTAAACGCTTCTTCCGCCGCAAGTACGCTTAACTCGTTGGCCAGGTTGCGACCGATCTCCATGCCGTAGTACCAGCTGTTTGGTCGCGTCTCAAAATTGGCATCGTCTGAAAATATCGATGTGACGTCGTTGTACTGCGTTATCCAGTAGCTGTTCGATAGCCAGTCCCGGTAACAGGGATAGTTCTCGCGGAGGATGGCGACGAGCGGATAGGGATCCTGCCGATAAGCATTTGAAACCAGCTGTATCGGTTTGATCTTCTCGGTGCTTTCACCGACGCGTTCACGCTGGTAGACCTCATAGGTGCGATAGCCATAAGACTCGCCGTCGTGCGGGGCTCGTTTTGTGATAACAACCCCGTTTTTACCTACTACTTCTGCCATGAATCAGTCCAGGTCGTATTCGAGCCAGAGCGCACGCACTGACGTGATGCCCATGGGTGCCGGGTTCACGCCGTCGACATCTTTTGGCATCTTGTCTTCCCTGATGCGCGGGTTCTTCATGCGCTTCAGGAGAATCTTGGAACCGACCACCGCCTCCTGGTGGGATATCCAGGCGCCAGGGCAGAGGTGTGGGCCAACGCCAAAGGCCATGTGCGAACACTTGCCTTCCTTGCGATAGCCGGAGCGCAGCAGCTTACCTGCGTACAGGTCTTCCCTGAAGATATTGAAGGATTCAGGGTCCTTGAAGATGCGTTCATCGTGGTTGGCGGAGAAATCCACCATCTGCATCAGTGAACCCGCCGGCACTTTCACGCCGTGCATTTCCACATCAAAAGTGTTGTGCCTCGGCTGGCCGCCGATGGAAGACGAATGGCGCAGTGTTTCGTGAAAAGCGAGATCCCAGTTGGCTTCATCTTCCACGACTGCCGCGAACTGGTCGGGGTGGCGAAGCAGCAGGGCCCACATGTTCAGAATGGCACCGCGGGTCGTTTCGCCGCCGCCACCAACAATCAATGCGATATTTGAAGTGATCTCTTCAGTGGAGAGATAGTCGCCATCAACTTTAGTTTCGCAGAGCTTGCTGATGATGTCCTTGCTGATCGGGTTGCCATCATTGTCATAGAGGTAGGTGGGCGTCTCGCGTCGTTCCTCAACAATACCGGCAACGTAATCTTCAAGGTCCTGGCGCGCTTCTACACCCTGCTTGTGAGTGTCAGAACCGCCGAGACCGCTCATCATCGAGTTATACCAGTAGTAAAACTGTGATTGTGCATCCTTCGGAAAGCCGAGGACCTCACAAACCACCCGGATCGGGAACTCATTGGCGAACATCATGCCGAGTTCAAAGCTGCGCTTGCCGTCCTCGTCGATGCAATAATCTGACCCGTCGGCGACAGCCTTGTCCCAGTCGTCGATCATCTCTTCGGCGAGGCGTTCAATTGCAGGAATCCGATTCTGCAAGGATTTGCCTACCAGGTGTTGTCCGTACAGGTTGCGCCTGCGGCGATGTTCAACACCGGAAAGCTCCAGCTGCGTGTTACCGAGGACACCACTCGATGAGCCTTTCGGAATCGTGTTGAAGCCCTCATCGTCGAAGTAACATTCAGTAATGTCGTCGTAGCGCGTTACCCAGTAGCAGTTGTGCAGCTTGTCATGAAATACGGGGTAGTGGTCACGCAGGATGCGGTAGTAAGGGTAGGGGTTACGAAAGAACTCCGGCGAATCGAAGATACGCGGGTCGATCAGCGGCGTGCCATCCTCGGCGTGACCCATGTCGACGGCTTCACCCTCTGGCATCAGGGGGAACGTTTTAAACGGGGCGTCGGACGTCTCAGACTGGTCTGCCAGACTGGTCAGTTGCGTGGCTAGATCGGTCATGTTTTACCTCTTTATCCGTCTCGGACCAAAACTGTAGTCAAGTACAAAAATCTCATTTAGACTACTCCCTCTGTATAGCTGATGCAACAGCGCAGGCCTTGTCATTCAAGGCTTTGGAGTAGTTTGTAGATATGACCTTTGTAATAGCAGATGCATGTATCGATGTCCGGGATGAGTCCTGCATCGAGGTCTGTCCGGTGGACTGTATCCTCGTCGAGGAAGATGACCGCATGTGTTACATCGAACCCAATGACTGCATTGACTGCGGTGTGTGTGAATCCGCCTGTCCGGTCGGCGCGATATTTGAAGATTCTGCGGTGCCGCGGGAATCATCAGCTTTCACTGAAATTAACGCCCTGTGGTTTGAAGACAAGGCAGCAGCCCGCGCAAGGGTTGAAGCCTTTATCGATGGTAACCCCTCGATTACCTGAGTCTGTTAAGTAGCCGGGCCATTCATGAGCCCCCATTCGATATGAGCAAAGTCAGACCGCTTACCCCGAAACAGGAAGACCGCCGCCGCAGGATTCTATCTGCTGCACGTGCCATGGTTGCTGACCACGGTTATGAAGGCATGGTGATGAGCCAGGTTGCCGAGAAGGCAGGGGTGTCGCCAACGACCCTCTACAATCTTTACAACACCAAAGATCAGCTGGTCATGGAGTCCTTGCAGGAACTGATCGCCGAGAACCAGAACCGTGTGATCCGTGAAAGCAAAGCAGCCGGTTGGGAGCTGATCATGGCGCTGGTTCGCAATGGCGCGTGGATGGTCTCAACCGAGCCCGCTTATGCCGAAGCCATCACACACGCGCTGCTTCGAGCGACACCAGGTGAAGCGCTGGTCACAACACTGCTTGAGGCCACCCGCGATAATCTCGTGGTGTCGGTCAAGGCCATGGCCGCAAACGGTGAACTTGCTGAAGGGATCGACGTTTTCGAACTGGCGACATCGATCACCGGTGTTTACTGGTCGAGCTTCATCCTGTGGAACAAGGGACTGGTTAACCTGCAGGACATGGACCGGACGTTGCAGGTCAACTCCCTCGCTTTCCTTATCGGCGTGAGCAGGGGTAGTGCAAGAGACGCGATGCAGGCTGAGCTGGACCGTATATCACATGAGTGAGAATAGAAGATGAGTGAATCTGACATGAAACCCTACCAGCCGGTTGAGCTGTCAAAGCTCGAGGACATCAATTTCCTCGACTCCAGATTGCAGAACTGTCCCTATGATGCGTATCGAATGCTGCGTGACGACGCGCCGGTGTGGGTTGATCCCATTACAGGGTTTTATGTCATCTCACGATTTGAAGACCTGCGTCAGGTACTGCTCGACACGGAACACTATTCCAATGATATGCGTGGCGGCCAGGGTGGCAGCCGCGAAAGACTGGACTCAGACAGGGCGCAGCGGATGCACCAGCTGTACCAGGACAAAGGCTGGGTGCCCGGTGCAACGCTCGCCGGCAGGGATGATCCCAATCACAAGCAGATGCGCGCCATGTTCAACGAGGCGTTCAAGCCGAAGATGATCAATGCGATGGACCCCTTTGTCAGGGATACCGCATACAAACTCATTGATGCGTTTGTTGACGATGGCCGGTGCGACTGGATCAGACAGTTTGCGGTGCCACTGCCCCTCATTGTGATCGGTCAGCAGGTTGGTGTGCCTGAAGAAGATATCTGGAAGATCAAGGCGTGGACCGATGCCTGGGTGCAGCGCCTCGGCATGATGCAGACAGAAGAGGAAGAACAATGGTCGGTGGAAATGGAGATCGAGGCGCAACACTACTTCCAGCCGATTTTTGAACGGCTTCGACAGGAACCGGATGACACCCTCCTGTCAGTACTGGTCAACCGCGAGATACCGGAGTGGGGCAGGACACTCACCGATAATGAATTACATGCAGAGATGATGGCCGATACGTTTGTTGGCGGCTCTGAAACGACGACCAATGCGATTGGCTATGGCGTCAAGCTGCTGATAGAAAATCCACATGTCTGGGAAAAACTGAAATCAGACCCGGACAAGTACCTGCGGACTTTCTGCGAAGAAGTGGTCAGGTTGGAAGGGCCTGTGCAGGGTCTCTTCCGGCTGGCGGCAAAGGACATCGAGTTGCACGGCGTCACTATTCCGAAGGGTGCCATGATCAACGTACGGTATGCGGCGGCAAATCGTGATGAAAGGGAATTTGAGTGTCCGGCAGAGCTGGACCTTGAGCGCGAAAAGCCGGGCCGGCATCTCGGCTTTGGCTCCGGCGTACACCATTGCATTGGTGCACCACTTGCCCGTAGGGAGCTGTTCTGGTCGTTCCGTGCCCTTGTTGACAGGGTGGATGACCTGCGGTTTGCCGAAGGCATGAACACGTTTGAGGTGGCGCCAAACTTTTCGCTGCGCGCCATGCAGGCGTTGCACATCGAGTTTGATGCAAAAGCACCAGCTGATCGGGTTGACCCGACACAGCTTGATATTCAATCCAAAGCCACCGATATTGAGAACCCTGCCAACGGCGGCTGACGTTACAAACACTAAAAGACTCACCAGGAGATTAACCATGGCGGAAATGTTTAAGGAACTCGACCCGGATACGATGCCGCGATCCCCGGGCCTGACCTACCAGGAGTTACTGGACCAGGATACACATGAAGTTCCACCGGTGCTGCGCCTGCAGTCACCACGCGACATGGGGGTGAACGAGTTTTCAAAAGAGCGTTACACCTCGCGTGAGTATCACGAGAAAGAAGTTGAGCGCCTCTGGATGAAGGTATGGCAGATGGCCTGTCGGGAAGAAGAGATCCCAGAGCCGGGCGATCACATGCGTTATGACATCGCCGGGCGTTCCTTCCTGATCGTTCGCCAGGAGAACCGCGAGATCAAGTGTTATCCGAACGCCTGCCTGCATCGCGGTCGCATGCTGAAAGAATTTGATGGGCACGCATCCGAAATCCGCTGCGCGTTCCATGGCTTTGCCTGGCACCTGGATGGTTGCCTGAAAGATGTACCGGCACGCTGGGATTTTCCGCAGATTGAAGATGAAGCCTTCTCGCTACCAGAGATTCCTGTTGCTACCTGGGCCGGATTTGTATTCATCAACCCGGACCAGGACTGCGAGCCGTTCGAGCCCTTCATCAAGGATTTGGCAGAACAGTTTGAGCGCTGGAATCTCGACACGCTTTACATCCAGGCGCATGTGGCACGCGTCATGCCCTGCAACTGGAAGATTGCCCAGGAAGCATTCTGCGAGGCCTACCATGTCAACGGGACGCATCCACAGATTCTTCGCAGCCTCGGTGATGTGAACTCCCAGGTTGACGTCTGGGATAACTGCGCACGGGTGATTACGCCGGGTGGTACACCAAGCCCGCTGCTTGAATATGACGTCACCGATGAAGATGTGCTGCGCGCGATGATGGACCTGCCGCCTGAAGCGGAAGTTGCTATCCCCGAGGGTATGAACGCAAGGGCGTTTCTTGCTGCAATGAGCCGGGAAGGGCTGCGCGCTGATGCCGGTGATCGAGTTGACGAGTATTGCGACGCGGAAATTGTCGACAGTATCGACTACACACAGTGGCCAAATTTCCATCCCTGGGGTGCATTCAACAAGATTGTTTATCGCTTCCGTCCGAACGGTGACGATCATCGAACTTCCATCATGGAGTGTTACCAGCTGATGCCGTTTGAAGGTGAGCGACCACCACCGGCGCAGATTCACTGGCTCGGTGATGACGAAAAATGGTCAACGGTCCTCGGCTTCCTCGGCCGGGTGTTCGACCAGGACGTGTTCAACATGCCCAAGGTGCAGATGGGGCTTGAATCCACCTATAAGCCAGGTGTGACCCTGTCAGGTTACCAGGAGGCAAAAGTACGCTGGTTGCACCACAAACTCACCGAGTGGGTAGGAGAGTAATTATGAGCATGACGCATCCGTTTGATCCTGAATCCACCTACGAACTGATGGACGACGGCAATATCCGTGTCACGCGGGATGGCCAGGAAGGTATATTCACCGGTGAAGGTGTACATATCTCTGGTGATATTCGAGAAGCAGACCCGCAGGTCTGCAACTGGGTCTCCAATGTGCCAGACCCCGACACGCAATTGTCGACCTCCCGTATCGCTGGCCGTGACGCCGGTGATGGCAAGGCCACCCACGCCTCACACCTGAACGCCTGATGCCCCGTTACGTGCTGCTTGGTCTGTGTGAGCCGCTCACCAGTGAAGACCAGGCAGCATTTGATGAGTGGTTTATCGATCAGCACATCGAAGACACGACGCGCTGCCCGAACTTTGTACGCGGCTCCGTGTACAAGCTCGCCGGTCCTCACCTGGACATAGAAACAAAGTCTGCCTACCTGTCGCTGTACGAGGTTGAAGCGCCGAGTTACGAAGAAGCAGAGAGCGTGCTGAATGAATGGCAGTCTGACCCTGATGCCTGGGAAGGTCGCCGAATTCACATGCAGACCATGGCTAAGTTCGGGAGTATTCCCATGAAGATTAATGGGTCTGGTTGGTATGAGGAACTTAAAAGCTTTTCAGGACCTGCGGCTGAAGACCCCGACTAACGTCATCTCGACCGGAACGAAGTGAAGCGGAGAGATCTCTCCACTTCAGTCACTACGTTCCTTACGACCAGCGTGGCCCGGTCGAGATGACGGGGCATGGCGGGAAGCAACCCTAAGGCGAATCCGGCAAAGCCGCCCCCGGCGCCAACACCAGGTCAGGCGGCGGCGCGCTATCAAACTTCACCGCTTTAACATGTGACAGTCCGCTGCACAGCGCCTTGATAATCCTGTGACCACCGTCCATCAAACCACCGTCAGGCAGGAGAATAACCGGGTAGTCGAGATCGGCTGCATTAATCCGTTCAACGTGCGGCGCCAGTTCACGTAATGTCGGCGGTTTCTTTGCACTGAACCAGCAGTTGATATCTGTCTCAGGGATGTCATCAATGGCCACATCAAACACCGGTAAATCCGCGGTTGCTTCCCACAATTTCCTGGTCCACCACAGGTGTCGTTCGCCGTTAACTATTCGTGTGTGTCGTTCTTCTTTCATGAGTAGCCCATGGGTGGTTAAAGCAAGCGTCCCATGCTTGTTCGGTTTTCTATCTCGTAACCACATTTTTCGTAGAAGGCAGTCACGCCGGTATTTCCCTCACGAACCTGCAGGTTAACCTTCAGGCAACCCAGTGCCTGCAAGGCTTTCTCCGCCGCCATGACAAGCCGGCGACCAGTACCGCTGCTTCGCTTGTCGGGATGCACAGCGAGCTGGTAAATCCAGCCGCGATGGCCGTCGTAACCCGCCATGACAAAACCGCTGATATCACCGCCGCGCGCCGCAACAAACATGAGATTGTCCCAGGCCATTTTGGTACGCAGTGAATAGCGCGGATTGTTGTGAGGTTGATCGTCCGGCAGGACCTCGTTCAGCAACGTGACGACGTTGTCCTCATCGGTTGCCTGGTACTGACGAACGTCGAGCCCGTCGCCGTCAGAGGTCATCGCCGCGGTTGGCACGTTCCAGGTCTCCGCGATCGATGATGGTAACCTGCTCACCAACGAGGTCAGGGTCCACCATCTCCTCAAGCCGGTTCATTTCCATTTCCTGGAAGAGCAGCATGTCCCTTGATTCGTTCAGGAGCCTCAGTTGTTCTGTCAGTATCGCATTGTCCTGGGCGATCGCGGTCAGGATCTCGATCTGCTGGTCGATATCGTGGATAAGTTTGTCGAGGCTGATGTCTTCACTGATCATCAGACGTTGTACTTCTTTTTCATGTCTTTAACAGATCGCTCAATGAGGGTGCGCAGTACTTTTTGGTCCACGTCCTCGAGTTTTTTTACATAGAGACAGGATTTACCGGTCTTGTACTTGCCGAGCTTTTTCATTTGCGCCTGGTATTTGTCAAAGCCGGGCATGACATAGATAGTGAGGTTCTGCGAGCGTGGAGAGAATCCGGTCAACATCATCTCACCTTCACGTCCGCTGTCGTACTTGTAATGGTACTGGCCGTATCCAACGATGCTGCTGCCCCAGATCTTTGCGTTCTTGCCGACAATCTCACGCATCATTTTTGCCAATGCCTGGCAGTCTTTCCGCTTGACGGGATCTGTAACGCTTTTGATGAAACTGGCAGGACTGGTTTTTGTGGGGACTGTCTTGTTGTTGCTTGCCGCCATGGATGCTGCTCTCAGCCTGTATCTCCTGTGAGCTCATCGTAACTCTTGCCCTTGTCCTCCCGCAAACCGCTGACAACGGTTGCGAGTGCACTTTCGAACTCGGCGCCGGTGTCGAGGATCTCGCTGTTTTCGGTGACGATCATATGGGCCAGCTGGCCGCCCGTATACTCCGCCACCTTCAGCCCGGCCCGGTTGGCAAAGATGTAGTTGTCGTTACCGGGAATAATCGCAACGAGTTTGCAGGGGGTGAGGGTGCCCTCCATGACGGGCAGTTTGACCCAGGCATCCTGGCGCAGTGACGAAACCATGTTTTTTGCGAGGGTCTGCTTCTTTTCAGCCTTGTGGCGTAACACCAACGCGCGCTGTTTTTTCACCTTGGCGCGCTTCTGCAGGCGTCTTAGCTCCATCACCAGGTCTTCCTTGCGGCGCTTCTGGTATGACACTGACTCTGCGCGCCGGCGTTTTAACTCCTCGATCTGTTTTTCTTTCTTGTTCTGGTCAGACACCGCCTTCAGGACAAACGTGAGATGGGAAGCGATAGCGTCCGGCGTGGTGCTGTGCAGGTTCAGGTTTTTGAGCACACCGGAACCGAGATGATTGATCATCTCGGTATAGGTCATGTCGATGACCTTGCGCCGATTGTGATTGGTCAGCAGCAGCTGTTCGGTTTCATGCCAGTTCAGGATCAATTTGACCCGGGCCACTTTTTCGTCGGGCTCGTTCTTGTCGTCGTAGAGATACCACTCTCCAGGCTGTACCTTGCGAATCCGTTCCACTGCTTCCGGCGTTGCGGCCTGGAGCGCCTGGGCCAGCGACTGGTCTGTTTCCAGCAGTTCAAAGTCGCAGGGGTCAGAAGGAGTGTTCCGGCGCAGGGCGTTATATTCCTCTTCGACGTCGGCGAGGGATGCGAGCACCGCATCTGTGTTAAACGATGCTTTCTGGCAGAGCTTTCTTATGTTCTGTGGCACTGAACCCATGACGCTCTGCTGTTTTGCCTTGTCCTTACGCGGCTGCAGTGACCAGATTAATGCCTCGGTGATCTTGCCGGCGTTCTGCCACTCTTTTGAATCTTCACCAAACTGTATGAACACTTGTCGGATAAATTCATACCAGGGGCCCTGCAGCATGAAGATGATGAAGAGCGGCAATTTCTGGCCCGTCATTTCGCGGTTTAACAGCTCAGCGCTGTAAAACTGACCCTTTTTACCGGCAAGGGTTTCCAGTTCCCGGTCACACAGGCGTTTCTCCAGTTTGGTGTGTAAGGGTGCTTCCTTGTCGAAATGTTTCTTCAGTGCCTTTATCGCCTGGGTGACAGATGCCCTTCCGCTGGTCAGCCCGGTAATGACGACAGTGATCTTTTCCATGAACTGCTCACCGAGCACGCCGAGATCCTCGCTCCAGCCGATACACTCCTCGAGCAGGGTGTCCATCAGGGTAAACAGATGCTGCTTACCCGTAATCGCGTGGAAGTTCTCCTCGACGGCGATAGCGGCGACGAGGGGAGCAAGGTCACGAACAAAGGACTCAACCCTGAAGTCGAGATCGGTTCGTTTCAACATCTGCGTGAACGCCTCATCGACAAATGTGATCAGGGCATGGTGTTCGCGCGTCAGGGAAATGCCGGGATGATGTTTGCCAAGCTGCACGTGGATGGTGTCCACGTGTTCTTCGAGTGAGAGGGAAGGCAATTTACGCAGAAGATCTGCAAGCTGTTCTGATCCGGCGGCAGCGTCCGTCTGCTCAGGCGGGTTGTAGTAATGCACAAACGCGGCGAGCACCTTGTCTTCTGGCACTGCGGCTGCTGCGGGCTGGCTTTCCAGTTCTGCGTTCATGACTTGAGGTTTCTTGTCGATAAGTGACGGGGCACAAGTCCATTTAGAAACCCACCAAAGCTAGAAAGCAAATACTATCAGATGAACCTGCCCGAATTGAGAACCCCGTCACAGAGTCGTCACTCGTCGCCTCGCTTCGTTTATACTCCGGGCAGTTTTTTCTAATCCAACTTACCTACTTCAAGTAAAAGGAGTCCCCATGAAGGGCGCAGTCCATTATGAAGAGCGCGGCGACGTTGCACTGCTCAGTATTGATAACCCACCGGTGAATCCGCTGTCCTCCGGGGTCAGGCAGGGCCTGTATGACGGTATCGTCAAGGCGCTTGCTGATGATGCCATCAAAGCGATTGTTGTAACCGGCATGCACAGGGCGTTTATCGCCGGTGCCGACATTTCCGAGTTTGGTGGTGCGGCCTCGGAAGCGGTGGATCTGAACGCGGTGATCGAAAAGATGGAAAGCAGCAGCAAGCCCATCATCGCAGCGATCAACGGCACTGCCTTCGGCGGTGGCCTTGAAGTGGCACTCTGCTGTGACTATCGGATTGCGGCGCCGAGCGCCCCGGTTGGCCTGCCCGAAGTGAAACTTGGCCTGTTGCCTGGTGCCGGTGGTACCCAGCGCCTGCCTCGCCTGATAGGTGCGGAGGCCTCTGTCAAAGCGATTATCTCCGGTGACCCGATCATGGCGCCTGATGCGCTTGCGATGGGCATTGTCGACAAGGTTGCCTCCGGTGACATTGTTGATGATGCCATTGCCTACGCCGGGGAGATTGTTGCAGCGGGCGGCGCAACCCGGAAGGTCCGCGACCTGACCGACAAGGTGGAAGCCGATCGCAGCAAGCCGGACCTCTTCAAACAGTTTGAAGCCAATCTCGACAGGACTCATCGCGGCCAGTTTGCGCCTGCACAGATCCTTAAGTGTATTGAGGCGGCTGTGACTTCCGACAACTTTGATGAGGGGATTGCGGTAGAGCGAGCCCGATTTGCGGAATGCATGACGCACCCGCAGCGCGAGGCGTTGATCCATATCTTCTTTGCCGAGCGAGCGGCCAATAAGATTCCCGGGCTCGACAAAGATGTTGAACTCATCCCTGTGAACAAGGCTTCTGTCATCGGTGCCGGTACCATGGGTGGCGGCATCGCCATGTGTTTTGCCAACGCGGGTATTCCTGTTCGCATACACGATAATGATCCGGAGAACCTGGCCCGTGGTGTCAAGGTCATTGAAGGCAACTACGCCAGGACCGTATCAAAGGGCAGGCTTACCCAGGAGGAAATGGACAAGCGCATGGCGCTGATCATTCCCACCGAGAACTTTGATGACCTGGGCGACGCTAACTGCGTTGTGGAAGCGGTTTACGAGAACCTTGAGCTGAAGAAGGAGATTTTTGCCCGGCTCGACAAGGTTATGCCTGAGGGTGCGTTGCTTGCGACGAATACCTCCGGGCTTGATGTTGATGCCATTGCGGCGTCCACCAGCCGTCCGGAATTCGTCTGTGGTATGCACTTTTTCAGCCCGGCCAATGTCATGCGACTGCTGGAGGTTGTTCGCGGTGAGAAGTCGTCGCCTGTCACACTCGGTACTGCCATGGCGCTTGGTAAAAAGCTTGGCAAAGTGTCCGTCATGGCAGGCAACTGCCCGGGCTTTATCGGCAACCGCATGCTGGGCGGTTACACGCGCCAGGCCAGCATGATGATCCTGGAAGGTGCCAAACCTGCCCAGGTCGACAAGGTGATGTATGACTTTGGCCTCGCCATGGGGCCGTTTGCCATGAACGACATGGTTGGCCTCGATCTCGGTTGGCGCGCTCGCAAGATGATGGGCGGCTCCAATGAGATCACCGCACGTATTCCCGATGAATTGTGCGAACTCGGTCGCTACGGACAGAAAAACGGCAAGGGTTACTACCGTTACGAGGAAGGTGACCGGACGCCACTGCCTGATCCCGAGGCGGATGAGGTGATTACCCGTGTGGCCGAAGAGCTTGGCTTTGAGCAACGGGATTTCTCGGACGATGAGATCCTTAAGCGGTGTATGTATCCGCTGGTGAATATTGGCGCCAAACTCCTGGAAGAGGGGCATGCATTGCGAGCTGGTGATATCGACACCGTTTATGTCAACGGCTATGGCTTCCCCACTTATGTGGGCGGCCCGATGTGGTTTGCAGATGTACAGGGGCTCGACAATGTTCTCGCTGACATGGAGAGATTCTACGAAGAGACCAAAGATGAGGTCTGGAAGCCCTCAGAACTGCTCCGCAAGCTGGTTTCTGAAGGCAAGAACTTCGCCTCCCTGGACGGCTGATCAGCCATCTATTGAATTGCGTGGTGGTTGGTCAATTTGACCAACCACTGGCGCAACGACCTATACCTGGTCATTTCCCGCCTTAACGGGTTAGATCTAAGTCTATAAAAAACAATAAGTTAGCTGGTCTTAGCTTTCTGGCACGCTACCTGCATTACTCTTTGCAGTTATGAAATGAGGTAGTAAAAATGACCGTCTCAGGTCCCCAGAAAATCCTTTACCTGACCCTTGGCATCCTGTTCCTTGCGCTTGGTGTGGTCGGACTGTTGATTCCCATTATTCCTGGCATCCTGTTCCTGGCGGGTGCTGTTTACATGCTGTCACGTGGTTCCAGCCGTGTCCGGGCGTTTGCTGATGAGCACCCCAAACTGCGAGGCCTGCAGACACGCATGAACCAGCTTGAAACGGTGCCAACCCTACAGAGAATGCAGGTTGCAGGCCTTATGGCCATATCCGCGACCGTTGAAGGCATCCAAAAAGTCATGCTCGGCGTAAAACGTCTAGTAGCCTGAACAAAACACGCGAAGGCGAGCCAGAGATGCCCTCGATATTGATGTCCTGGAACTGCAGATGAGTTCCAGGAGATCAGTAGCCGAGGGCTTTTTTTGCGCGTTGTTTAGAGCTTATGTGCTGCTTTGTGCTCGATACGCTTCCACTCTTTGTCCGCGGTCACGATACGTCCCGGGACATCTTCTAACCAGGCATCCTGGATATTGGCGTCAAGGTTCAGGTACAGGCGGCCGTCCACCACTCTCCAGACCTCCGGGTCAGCAATGAACTTCTTACCAACCGACACGCCAAAAGCGCAGTAGCCGTTGTATGCGGGTGCGTATTTCTCTGGATCTGCCTTGAACGTATTCAGGTTGGCTTCACTGGAAAAAAGGTAGGTTGCGCCATTGTGCTCCGCTGTGAAGTGGCCGGTACCTCGAATTGGCCTTTTCAGCGTCTGGTAGGACACGACATCGTAACCCTGCACCGCGGGCAGGCTGTGTTCTGATGCGGCATTGGTTGCGCTGGCAAGGGAAAGCCCGACCACGGCGGCGAGGCCGAGAATGAAGTGTTTGATATTCACAATTAATCTCCTTTGAGTAGGTCTCTATCTTGAACAGAATCTTGAACAGTAAACAGATCTGTATACTGCTTACGGGATATAGATGCTCGGTAAACAGATCTGTTACATTCTTGATAAGAAAAATTGAAGAAATTTTGGAAGTTCATAAATATCATAGGGTTATGAATATAAAGAAACGAAACCCAGCGGTATCCTGACGTGCCGACAACAACATTGAATGGCAAGCGGTTGGAACTGGTGCGGACAGCAATCCGGCTTTTTGGAGAAAAGGGCTTCCATGCGACCGGCATCGACCTGATTGCCGCTGAGGCCGGTGTATCAAAGAAAACCATGTATACGTACTTCCGATCCAAGGAAGCGCTCATCGCAGAGGCATTGCGATATCACGACGGTGAATTCCGGCGCTTCTTCACGGCATCGGTACGAGCCATCCCTGGTTCTGGCACTGATCGATTGCTGGGCATATTCGACGTCGCTTACGCCTGGTTCAAGCAAAGCGATTTCTTTGGCTGCCTGTTTATCAATGCCGCCGGTGAGTTTGGCGACGAAGCGAGTGAGATCAGGCAAGCCTGTGCAGACTACAAGCAGGCCATGCGTGATTTCATAGAAGAACTGGTGGTTGAAGCAGGCCTGGATGATCCTGCGCTGCTGGCAACCTCGCTCGCAATCCTCCTGGAAGGCGCCATTGTGTCAGCCCAGGTAAGCCGTGACGCCTCGGCAGCACATCATGCCAGGCGAACGGCCAGGATGCTGATCGAGTCCGAGCCGGGTGCCTGAGTCCAGGTAGGCGGAATAGATCCCGCACGTTGCTGGCAGGTTTTATCGCAGTCCGAAATCAAATGTACTGCCTTCCTGGTAGACCCGCAGGATGCGACGGGGCACCATCGCGGTTGTGTAGGCCGCGTTGCCCGCACCGGAGGTAAACCACTTTCGGCCATTGATGACCCACTCATCACCTTTGAGTTCCGCCTTTGTTTGCAACTGGGTCGGGTCTGAACTCGCCACCTCGGGCTCGGTCATGCCGAAGCTGGGGAATACCTCGCCTGCAACCAGTGGCGCCAGGTACTTGTCCCGCCACTCATCTGATGCGTAGCGGTGCAGCATGATGGAGTACTGCAGCGAATGTGTACCCAGCGCGACCATCGCAATTTCGGATCGACCGACAACCTCGTTGATAAACACATAATCCATGAAGGGCAGGCCACCACCGCCAATTTCCTCGGGGTGACCAAGTGCCCACAGGCCTTCAGCCTTGGCTTTGTCCATCAGGTTCCTGAGGATGTCACCGCGCCTTGAGGCGACCTTGTCTTCCAGAAGGTCCTTTTCGACGGGATAGACTTCCTGTTCGATGAAATTGAGAACTTTTTGGCGCAGCGGTTCAACGTGTTCCGGGATCGAAAGACTCAGCATGGCAGCTCCTTTTTGTTTTCTTAGGTGTTCTTTTCGTGAAGGCAGGACAGTCAGGATAGCGAATTTGACCTGGATATTGGAATCAACTGGAAGCGCATGTTGGCTCGGTGTAAGGTAGCGACCTGAATTTATCGGGGGATAAAACGTTGAAATACTTCTTTATTGTGGCGACTGCACTGATCCTTGCAGGATGTGAATCCACGGGACCATCCAAGGCAGAAAAAGATGCGGAGCTTGACCAGGCGATCAGCGAGCATAACGAGACGGCTACCGCCAAAGAGAAAATTGTCTGCAAATACGAGAGAGAAACCGGCTCTCACTTCAAGACCAAGGTCTGTCGAACCGTTGCCCAGATGGAAGAAGACCGCGAAGATGCGCGAAAGATGCTTGACCGTGGCGGCATTGCTCCTGGTGGTGGTGACAACTAGGTTTGAATTCGGGTGAATCTTCCCGGCATCAGGCTTGCCACACCAGCTGACCGTGAAACGGTTGTGGGGGCGATTACCCTCGCGTTTTCAGTAGATCCGTTGAATCGCTGGATGATGCCGGGACCGCAGCAGTTCCTTAAGTACTTTCCAAAGATGGTGGAGGCATTTGTCGAGCCATCAATCGAAGCCGGTGCCTGCTTCATGACCGACAATGGAGAGGGTGCAGCGGTATGGTTTCCACCTGGTGTTAATGTGGATGAAGCCAGGGTTGGTGCCGTCATGGAAGCCGGCGTATCACAGGCACTGGACCAGGAGGTCGGGCACCTGTTCAGTTACCTTGAAGAGAGTCACCCGCACGACGATGACTGCTGGTACCTGCCACTCATCGGTGTGGATGTCGCACACCAGGGGCGGGGTTTTGGCGCGGTACTGATGAAACACGTGACAGATCTGCTCGATGAGCAGGGTGCACTCGGCTACCTTGAATCTTCAAATCCGAAGAACGTCTCTCTCTATCAGCGCCACGGTTTCGAGATCATCTCGCAACGTGAATTCGGCGACACTCTCACCATCACGCCAATGCTGCGGGCTCGTCGCTAGCCTTACCGGATATCTATCGTCAGCACGTCAGGGACCTCTGCGTGGTTGACGAACTTAACCGAGTTGAGGAGTGGTAGCGTTGCGGCGGCGGCAGGCGGCGCTTCGATACTGATGGTGCGACCTGACCTGTCGTAAGGTGTGCCCAGGATGTAAATCTCCCTGGCGGACGTCTCACCCTTGAGTCCAAACATATCGTTGACAACTATCGTGTCTGCCTCGTTGCCTTCGAGCAGCCAGTTGCCAGCCTCGAACTCAAATCCCCGCGATACAGCGACATCCAGGAACGCTGAGGAACTGGTGCTGAGAATAACCTGTTGAGATTTGTCCTCACGGCTGGTCAGGACGACCTGGCAAGCGTATGTCGATGCACCGTTGTACTCCTGTTCTGCACTTGGCTCGGCAACCTCAAAGCTATAGGGGTAGTTGAACGTGAGATCACAAAGGTGGTGGTTAAACTCTGCGGCAAGAACGAAAGGTGACTTAACACACAGCAGCAAACCCAGGGCAGGGTGAAGAAGACTCCACCGCAGGGCCCTCAGCGCCAGCGTGAGGTGTTGTTTCACTGTTGGCTTGATGACGTCTGCGCCACTGAAATATCCGTGCTCGTCTCGTAACACGAGAAGTTGAAGAACGTTTCGTCGTTCACCAGGTTGAGGTTGATGAGGCGCAGGTCTTTATCACTGTCCGCAGTGACAACAAGACTTGCTTCATTACTCCAGCTGCCGAACAGAGAGACAAACTCATCGCGCGTGATCCAGGCCGCGGACCGAGCTGCGAGGGAAGCGAGCAGAGTTGTCGTGCTACCGACCTGGTTGCCTGTCGTGTCGTACAGGGTTCCCCGAATGTTGGTAATGTCGCTGTCCCCCTGGTTGATAAATCGCACAAAGGTCCTGACGTTACTGCCGCCTTCGATGTTATGGACCGCACCCTGTCTGACACAGTTGGTATTACTGATCAGCCCACTACGGCTGGTGAGTCGTGTCATCAGTTCGAGCGAGCTGCCACCGGCTACCTGCAGCACCGCTGGGCCTGACCATACGCCGGTGGTGGCGCGAGACTCCAGGTCAGGTGCGCGCGGCACCAGTCGGCCGCCTGGTGCGATGGTGTTATCACTGAGCGAAAAGTCTGCGTTGCCCTGGCGGTTGCCGTCGCCGCTATGAAGGTTTGCCGTCAGGCTGGCCAGTTCAGATGACGTGTTGATGATATGTGTCTCAGAGATGTTCGAGCTGGCGGAGTTTGTCATCAGGTAAACACGTGCTGACTGCTGGTCTTCGAAACACGAGAAGTTAAAGAAGGTTTCGCCGTTTACCAGGTTGAGGTTCAGGAGTCGCAGCCCACTGTGTGAGGAAGTCAGCGCAAGCGAGACCACGCTGTCCCAGCTGGTGCCCGTTTTCTCCGCAAGTTCCTCCTGCGTCACCCATACCGCCGCCTTGGCAGCAAGGCTCTCAACCAGCTGTATGTTGCTGGTGCCGACAGTGTTACCTGCAGCGTCGGTAACGCTGCCGCGGATATCGCTGATCGTATTGTTACCTGTGTTGATGAAGCGGATGAAAGTACGGTTGCTTGATCCGGTGGCTTCGATGTTATGAACACGATCGGTACGTGTGCAGTTAGTGTTGGAGATGAGTCCGCTTGGGCTGGTCAGCTTGGTCATCATCTCGAATGTGCTGGTCCCCTTGATCAGTAGCATGGCTGGCCCGGACCAGGCGTTGGTATTGAATCTTGTTTCAATATCAGCCGCGCTCAGGATAAGTCGGCCCTGTGGCTGCACGACCCGTACACGCAGCTGTGTGTCAAAACTGCCAAGCCGTTCTCCATCCCCGGTAAAGAGGGTGCCGGTGAACTGCTGTGGTTCGTCGGACGTGTTGATGATGTGCAGGCTGGTGACATTCTGGCTGGCAGAATTCGTCATCAGGTAAACATAGCCGAGCGACTCCTTGTGTTCGTCAGCGTTGTCGCCAGTGCCGTCGCCGTCACTGTCCGTCCATTCCCGGGAGTTATCAGGGAAACTGTCGCTGGTATTGGCGATGCCGTCACCATCACGGTCGATATCGGCATTGTCACCGATACCGTCACCGTCGGTGTCTTTACTTTCGTTTGCGTCAACGGGGAAGGCATCTGCGGTATCCGGTGTACCGTCATTGTCATCATCGGTATCTGCGTTGTCTCCGGTGCCGTCTGAATCAGAGTCTTTTGTCTCGCTGGCATCAAATGGAAAGGCGTCCTCGGTATCTGCAACGCCGTCGTTGTCATCGTCGGTGTCGTCGGCATCGATGATGCCATCACCATCAAAGTCAGGACCGGACGCCTTTACCGTTGCGGTAATGGTGATAAAAATCTCTTCAGTGATGGTGCCGTTGAAATTCACAACCGGTGTTGTGCTGAATGCACCGCCAAGGTCGGCACGATCCAGTGCGGCGATCTGGTCAACCACGTCCATGCCGTTGTTGATGACACGCCCGAATACGGTAAAACCACCGTTCTGGTTATCAAGGTTAGAGGAATTGTCTGCGAGGTTAACAAACCACTCGCTGGTAGCGCTGTCGGGATCGTTGCCCAGTTTGGCCATGGCGACGGTGCCACGTGTGTTCGACACCTTGAATTCGTTAACGACCGGGTCCTGGGTTGGAATATGGGGTGCGGTGTTATTGGACGCGACATAGGTGTAACCGCCTCCCTGGATAACGAAGCCGGGCACACTGCGATGGATAAATGTGCCGTTGTAGTCCCCCCGGTTCACATAGCCAAGGAAGTTCTGCACGGTCAGCGGCGCATCAGATTCGAGCATTTCAATATCAAACGATCCGAACTGAGTGGTGACAGTCACAATGGTTTCGGCGCGCGCCGAGTCGGCCAGTATCAACATGAATGTGACAACGGTGCCGGTAATAAATCTGGTCATAGGGGCGATTTCAGGGGTTTTGTTACTTTGTACTGGACCGGGCCAGGATGGTTCAGGTCTCACGGTGGTGCGAAGCATGCCACAGGCGCTGTGGACCGCAAAGTGGGAAAGGCGACGAGCGGGGGTTTATCAAGGGTTGCAGGCATATACAGCCTGGTCTCTACTGTACGCCTTCGGGTGGCGCACGACCCGGGCAATTGGAAGGACGGTTTGTCAATTCGTCATCCCTACTGGCCGGGGTCGCGCACGACACGGAGGCGGAACGGAGGGATCTCTCGCTCGACGAGGCTTCAACCCTCCTGCAAGCCCCGTAACAATCGCTGACACTCCTCATACACACTCTTGTTAATCAACCCGCGACGACTCGTCACCTTCCGGAAGCACATCTGCGCAACCTCAAGGTCATCCAGGTCGCAAGCAATGCGTGTCGCCAGCAGGTAAGCCTGGCGCGACTGGGTATGGTGCGGGAACGAATCATCAAACTTTACCAAGAGCCGCAGGGCGAGCGCTTTCTGGTGGTTCGTCTGCACAAAATCGTAGAGCCTGATGACCTGGTCGCCACTCGCAAACTGGTAACGGCCGCGTGACTCCTCGAGCACGGTTTCAAGAATTTTCCACGCGGCTTCAGGGTCAGTTTCCATCAGTCGTGGTACGTATCCTTCTGCAAGAATATGCGACACCCGTTTGTCGTCAAACTCCCGCAGTCCCTCGTACAACACTGGTTCGTTTTCATACCGTTCACGCCGCGTCACGCGATTCAGGCGCTTACGCACATCTTCAAACTTGTCAGCCCGGGCGAGCTTGGTCAGCTCAACAAGAAAGCGTTTCCTCGCCTTGCTGTCGGCGGATTGTTGTTTTGCTGCAGCCTGCTCTGAGCTGAAGTCTGTACGGATACCCAGCAGATCACGGCGCGTATGCAGAAGTACACCCGTACCCCGGAACATGCTTATAGTGAGATAGGTTGCCGACAGCGCCATCAGAAAGGCACCACCTGGGGTATTGAAGACCGCGGTACCGCGTTGCAGGAAATATAGCAGGATGAACAGCACGCCGTTGGCAAGCAGACGCAGCACAACATAGGTGAGCCCCATGCTGGAGATAAATCCGTAAATCTTGATCGGATTCAGGCAGCTGAACAGCGGGGCATAGAAGGCGATAAAGGAGGTGATTGCCGGTGTAATCAGGAGGATCACACCAATCGGGATGATGCGCCATTCTTCCGGGAACATATAGATCACGGATACCAGCATCGTCGCGATGATCATCTGGCGATAAACCCGTCCATCGGCGGAAAGGATATCTGCCCCCATGCGAGGCACCTCGTCATGTCCGCGGGCTGTGTATTCGATGATGATGAAGCCGTATTGCAGGAAGGGGATCGAGAACACCAGGGCAAGGGCCCCGGCGACAATTTCCCTGATACCCGGCGCGTAGAGCATGAAGAGCAGCCAGGCGAGCAGCGAGAAAATCAACCAGACCAGCAACACCTCGATCTGTGCAATGAAGGTGAAAACCCTCAGGCTGTGTGTTGCTTGTTGTGTCTCGACGTCTTCCACATTACTGGCTGTTCGACCTTCTGCACGGATTATGGGTATGCTTGCTGCGCCTTTCAAACGAGAACCATCGATATGAAGTTGAGCGTTGAGTTTCCATCAGTCAGTTACCGGTTTGGCCCGGAGGAAGTGATCCGGCTTGCAAAAGCGGTTGAAGACATCGGCTACGACCAGCTGGACATGTTTGACCACGTGGTGATGGGCCACCCGACCGAAACCCGCGGCAAACCCATGTATCCGCCCCAGATGCCGATTATGGAAGCAGTTGTGATGTTGTCGTTTGTAGCGTCCGTCACAAAGACGATTGGCCTCGGCACTGAAGTATTGGTGTTACCACAACGCAACCCGACCTTAACCGCGAAACAGTTTGCGACTCTCGATACTCTCTCAGGTGGTCGCGTGCGCCTCGGTGTAGGTGTTGGCTGGCAGGAATCTGAGTACGAAGCGCTCGGCGAGGATTTTTCAAACAGGGGCAAGCGCATGGATGAAGCGATTGCACTGTTGCGTGAGTACTGGCGGGAAGAAAGCGTCTCGATGGATACGGCGTATTACCAGTTTGAAGCCATCGCAATGGAACCAAAACCTCCGCAGGGCGCTGACCTGCCTATCTGGATTGGCGGGATGTCTGAAGCGGCCCTGCGCAGGACCGGGCAACTCGGCGATGGATGGCTGGGGACCTCGCAGATTTCTGATGAACGAGCGATAGCCTCCAGGGAGAAGATCATGCGTTACGCGGAGGAGGCGGGCCGGGACCCAGGAAAACTAGGTTGGCAGATGATGCTGGATAACCCGCCCCAGGACGATGCCGGTAAAGGTTTCTACGCGGACAGGGATCGCATATTTGCCGCAGCAGACAGGATACAGGGTCTCGGTTTTGAATGGATGGCGATCAACATGACGGCGATCTTCCAGGCAGGCGCCCGCACGCCGGATGCGATGATCGAAGTCATCCAGAACATTCACGATGATCTGCACGCGCGGTTCGACTGAGCAAGGAATAAAGTACATGCCAAGACACCCCTACCAGCGAACGCAGGGTCGCATTGAATACATCGACGTCAGCAGCACGGCGCTCGCGGAGAATATGCTGGGTGACCCAGACACGCGAACCGTGGCGGTGTACCTGCCGGTCGGATACGACACGACAACCGAGGCGCTGCCCCTGATGGTCGACATCGCACCCTTTACAGGCAGCGGTCTTGGCCACCTCGGCTGGAAAGCGTTTCAGGAGAACATCCCGCAGAAACTTGATCGACTGATCGAAGCCGGTGATATGGGTCCTGTTGTCGTTGCGTTTCCGGATTGTTTTACCTCCCTCGGCGGAAACCAGTATGTGAACTCTGTGGCCATGGGGAACTGGGAGACATTCCTGACCGTTGACCTGCTCAATGCGTTGGAGTCCAACTTCAACATTCTTAAAGGGCGTGAGCACCGCGCCCTTTTTGGTAAGTCATCTGGCGGTTACGGTTCTATTGTTCACGGCATGCTGCATGCAGATACATGGGGTGCCATTGCCTGTCATTCCGGTGATATGGATTTTGAGATCTGTTATCGCGCCGATATGCCCGGGCTGCTCCGGACTCTTGCGCCTTTTGATTACAACATTCGCGCCTATATCGACAGGATATTTGAGGGGCGAAAGGTTGCTGGTGGCCAGATGCACTACCTCATGATCATGGCGATGGCAGCCAGCTATGACCCGGACCCGGATGCGCCTTACGGTGTTCGTTTGCCGGTCACGACGGACACCTGCGAGATAATCGATGAGCGATGGCAGAAGTGGCTCGAGTGGGATCCGGTTCTGATGATCAACCGACCTGAGGCGCAGAAGAATCTCGCTTCCCTCAATGGTCTTTTTATCGATTGTGGTGATAAGGACCAGTACAACCTTGTTTATGGCGCACGACGCCTAAACAAATCCTTGCAGCTATTGGGGATTGATCATCGTTACGAGGAGTTCCCGGACAACCATTCCAGCATCGACTATCGGTTGGATGTTTCACTACCGTACCTTTATGCTGCGATATCAGGTTAGAACTGAGGAGAGAAAAATAATGATAAAGCGAATACTCAGTCTTGCATTGGCGATGATGATGAGTCACCAGGCATTAGCCCACAGCGAACCGCCAGTACCAGACCCGATGGATCTGGACACGCTGATGAGGGCATTTGGCTGGCCCTTTGAAAAGATGCAGGTGACCACAGAGAAGTTAACCGATGACTTCTATGTGCTCTTTGGTGCTGGTGGCAACATCGGTGTGTCGATTGGTGACGATGGTGTGTTCATTGTTGATGATCAGTTCCCGCAGATGATGCCGAAGATCAAGAAGGCGATCAGTGATGTTGGTGGTACTGATATCAATTTTGCGGTCACCACACACTGGCACTTTGATCACGCTGAAGGCAACCTGGTGCTGGGTCCGGAGGGAACGTGGCTGGTTGCCCATGAGAACTCCCGCGAGATGATGAAGGTTGACCGAGTGATTAACCTGGTGACTGTCTCATATCTGCAGGAAGCTTATCCCGAGAGCGCGTGGCCGGATATTACCTACGACGATGACATGCAGTTTCATGTCAACGGGCAGACCATTAACCTCTGGCATTTTGGTCCAGCGCACACCACCGGTGATACAGCCGTGTACTTTGAAGGCACCAATGCCGTACACCTTGGTGATGTGTTCAACAATTCAGGCTACCCCTTCATCGATGCAGATAGTGGCGGCAGTCTTGAAGGCATGATTACTTTCTGCAGCGAGACCTTGAAACGCATCAACAAGGATACAAAAGTCATTCCAGGTCATGGTCCTGTGACTGACTACCAGGCACTGGCGGACTATATCGATATGTTGTCGACTGTGCGTGATCGCATGGTGGACCTTATTCGCGATGGCGCCACGCTCAATGAAGTGATCGCTGCGAACCCGACGGCAGAGTTTGATGCAAAAATGGGCGACAACACGAACTTTGTGAATCGCGCTTACAAGAGCCTCACCCATAAATTCATCTTGTAGTTCGACCGGCAGCCTCCATTGGGTAAAGTCACACTCAAGGGGTATATCGTTGTGCCCGAGGACGATCTTGTCACTGTTCGTGCAGCGTTACCGGAACACATCAGGTTGACCAGGCAGGAACGCGGCTGTCTTGTGTTCGATGTTGACGAGGTGTCCGAACAGCCAGGACGCTTTGAAGTTTATGAAGTCTTTCAAACGATGACGGATTTCGAATCACACCAGGCGCGTGTGAAGTCATCTGACTGGGGGGCGGTGACGAAGAACGTGCAGAGACACTACACGATTGATGAAGCATGAAGCGGTCGTCCTTTAGGGGAGACCGCTTCACGGCTTATTTTATGGCGCTATTCAACCGCGCTATTCAACCGCGCTATTCAATCGCGCTATTCAACCGCGCTATTCAACTGCATCCAGGAGTTCGATCTCAGGACGTCCGCCCATGAACGGGCCAAGGCTTTTGCTCAACTCCTTGAAACGGTCGCTCTTGCCGTGCGCATCAACCGCAGCCTGATCTACGTACTGTTCCATCACGTAGTAGGTGGTGTCGCTTGATCGGGCCCTGTGCAGGTCGTAGTAGTTGTTGCCAGGTTCATTGGCGCGAACGTCGGCCATCATCTCTTTGAAAATCGCCTCAAATTCTTCGTTCTTGCCTTCCTGGATAGTGAGTTTTGCGACAATGCCTATTGCCATGATGCGCTCCAATATTATTGACTGAGCGAAGCATTGTGGTGAGTGCAAGGAGGATCGTCAATGAATGAACATGTACTGGTAAGCGGTATGTCCGGACTGATTGGTGCGGCATTACGAAACAATATTGAGTCTGAATACGCCCTGCGGGCGTTGAATCGATCGGCGGTCGACGGCGTCGAGACTGTGAGGGCTGACCTCAAGGATTTTGATGCGATACAACCGGCATTTGAGAATATCGATACGGTGGTACACCTCGCTGCCGTTATACATGACGGGTACGGCTGGCAGGCGTTGCAGGACACCAATGTCATTGGTACCCGTAATGTATTCGAGGCAGCGGTGCAAGCAGGTGTAAAGCGCGTGGTATTCACCTCGAGCGGTGCAACAGTGGCTGGATGGGAAAAGGTAGAACCCTATAAGAGCCTCGTCGAGGGTCGATATGAGCAATCAGGGGATATAACGCTCATTGATGAGTCGATGCCAACGCGACCAGCAAACATGTATGCAAGCACGAAGGTATGGGGAGAAGCGATAGCGCGGCATTATGCTGACAACCATGGGCTTGAGATCATCTGTCTTCGTATCGGCTACGCCAGCGAGGCGGATAAACCCCTGGATGCCCGGCAGTTTTCGGTTTGGAACTCCCAGCGCGACGTTGTCAGCGCCATTCGGCTGGCCATGCATCATGAAATGAAAGACACCTGTGAGACGTTTTTCATCCTTTCGGATAACAAATACGGATATCGCAGCCTCGAGAAAGCCAGGCGCGAACTGGGGTTTGAGCCCAAGGACAGCGCCGAGTCGTATCGATAAGACCGGCCTGAAGGTGGTATCCTTCGCCGTCCGCATCCCGCAATAGTTTTGAGTTTTTAAGGGCCCCCCAGTTTGAGCATTACTTCCACCATCGACAGTAATCGCCACATCGTTGTAATGAAAATTACCGGTGTGATTACCGTAGAGGAACTGGTGGCAGGCTACGAGAAGATCTTTGACCTTGAGGAGTTTCAGCCGAACATGAATGCGGTCTGGGATCTTTCTGCGCTCGATCTGAAGCGAATTCCGGTTGGCGATATTCGCGCGTTACCGGCCGCGATGCGCGGTCTAATGGCGCAGCGCGGTGATAACTACAAGGCGGCACTGGTGACGACGCGCAGTGTCGACTATCAACTGCTTCGCATGTACTTCAGCCTGCTCAACCTGATCAGCCCTGGCTTTCGCATGCGGCTTTTTCAGAAACTCGATGACGCTTACGGCTGGCTCACCGAATAATCCACCCAACTTCATGCCAGGAGAAATCTCGTGAACTTTCACTTTCCCGAACCACAGATGATTAAGCTAGCCAGCGGTATTGAGCTGGAGACCTTCCAGGCGGGAGAGGGTGGTGTGCCCGTGGTACTGGCGCACGGCTGGCCGGAACATGCCTTCAGCTGGCGCTACCAGGTGGAGCCGTTGGTCAACGCCGGTTATCACGTCATCGCACCTAACCAGAGAGGCTATGGTCATTCGAGTCAGCCTGAGGCTGCGGAAGACTACGATTGCCATCAGCTGACAGGTGACTACAACGAGCTGCTTGATGCACTCGGTATCGAGAAGGCCATTTTTGTGGGCCATGACTGGGGTGCAATTCTGGTCTGGTATCACGCGATGCTTAACCCGGATCGCGCTGTTGCGGTCGCAAACCTGTCGGTACCATTCAGGCCGCGTGAGGAAGCAGACCCGGTTGCCTTCTGGGAACAGATGCTGGGCCAGGATTTCTACATTGTGCATTTCAATCGGCAGCCCGGTGTTGCGGCAACGGCATTCGAAAACAACACACGACGTTTTCTCGCCAACATGTACCGCACGAAGCAGTGGCTTGAAACGGATGAGGCCGCACCGGCAGGCACCTCCATTGTCCAGTTTGCAGAAATCGACATGCACCGCGGTGAGCTCATGATGAGTGAGGAAGAGCTCGATGTGTTCGTTGAAGCGTTTGGCGTGAGCGGCTTCCACGGTCCCTGTAACTGGTACCGGAACTTCACCCGGAACTGGGAGACGACAGCGGACCTGGAGCAGAAAGTGCGTCAGCCGGCGCTGATGATCTACGGCCAGTACGACATGGTGCCGCAGATGGATATGTCAGCCTATGTTGATGATCTCGAGGTACATACCCTCGAGTGCGGACATTGGATCCAGCAGGAACAACCGCAGGCAACTAACGACATCCTGTTGGAGTGGCTTGATCGCAAGGCAAAACCTCTGCTGACCTAGCCTCGTAATCTTATGGCAGGTTCATGATGGCTCTGTGCCCAGAGCTCGCCATCACGCTCGAAGAAGGCGATCCCATCAAGGTAGTGCACATCCGGATACCGAGCGGTGTCCTGCCCCAGTAATCGATCTTTCAGTGTGTACACGGTGAAGTCGTGTGACACGAGCAGATCGATCTGTGGCGCGGCAGGTTTGTCTTTCAGCTTGGTGGCAGCGAGCCTTGCCAGGATGCCTGCCGCTGTCTCTGATGGCATCAGGATATCGCCCGCGACCTCACCGCCAAACCAGAGGTTAAGGAACTCAACCAGGCCGCCAGCATCCCGCATCGCCATGAACATCTTCATCTGGTCCAGTACATAGAAGACGCCAAGCGCTTCAACAACCCTGTTGCGCGCGATAGACCCGCCACTGGCCTCGTGACCGGCCATGACAAGGTCAGCGGTTTCAACACATCGTTCGGCAGGGCTGGAATATCCACGGATCTGATGTGTGTTCGGCAGTTTCTCACCCAGGCCGCGCGCGAGTTCGCGCCCTTCGTCCGTCAACGGATTGAGCAGGTCATGTTTGCCCGGGGCATACTCCCGCGCCGAATGACGCATAAGCAGAACTATATGATCTACGCCTTCGCCTGCAAGCTGGTTGGCGAGTTCAGCGGTGGTATCGCCGGGGCGGTGCGTATCAGGAGTGTCATTCTTCATTCTTGTCGCTCAAGGGTGGCGTTCATGGATTCACGGAAACAGGTAAGCGAAACTTGATCTGGCTCGAAACATCACAAGGCTCGATGTCGAGGACCGCACCCTGGATGAAGTCAGAAAACGCAGGATTGAAATCCAGGGTGCCTGATACCTCACAGGTAACCCTGTGCGGATAAACGGTGATCTCAAGCGTGAGGTCAAAGCTGTCTGATTCCTCAGAAAGTGCTTCACCCAGCATGTCATGGATCTCGGCAATGTAATCATCCAGCTTGTCGCGTGACACGCGTTCCGCAAGACTGTTTTCACCAGACAGGTTGATAAAGGGGTGAGAGGTAACCCTGGCGGCAGCAGCGTCTTGGTCATCGGTGCCGGCTGAATCGGCATCATTAGTATCTTCTGTCTCTTCCTCTACCTCGGCCTCTGCCTCGGGTGCCGGTGCGATGTTCTGCCAAACGGCTGTGGTCTCGTAAGCCCGGGCGACCGGTCGCGGCGAACCGCTCATGACATCGAGGATAAATGAGCGCTCATCGAGTGCCAGTGTCAGGGATTCAGCCGATGTGATGTGTGCTGCAAACTGCTCAAGATCGGATGAGGTCAATTTCAGGTAGAAGCCATCTTCTACGATGCCAAAGTCCGTTTCATCGCCCGGCTGAATCACGAGGAATGCGCCACCAATAAGCTGCATCCTGGTTGCCGGTGCGGCGTATGCGCCTGGCCCAACCTGGCCCTCCTGCCAGTACAGGGATGCATCACATCTCGGTGAAAATCCGCAGTTAACAATAATCTCGTCTTCACCACCTGATGCCAGCCGTTCAGCCAGTTCATTGGCATCTTCACTGCGCAGTTGGAACTGCAGTTTCCCGTCACTCAGGTGCACGTAACTGTGTTCGGCGAGGATGTGATTTTCATCCGCAAGCAGGCTGAGTTCTGTGACCTCGCCGGTGAAGAGTGATGGCCTGACCTGGGTATTCCAGGTGGGGTAGGGGAATGAGGAACAGAATCTGCCAATCCTCGAAAGAAAACGGGTCAGCCCGTACTGCTTGGCATATTCATATTCTTCCTGGTGCACCAGCATCAATGAAAGGTATTCATCGAGGTTTGGCAGATCCTCATACTGGATGGCCGGTACGTAGAACAGGCAAGGAAAGCCGAAGATGCCGCGTTTTCCAAGCCTGGTGGCGTCCCCGGACTGTACCAGTCGCCCGCTGGTTGCGTGCTCGTGGAGCAATTGGAACATCTTTACCGGTGTTTTCGGAAAGTTGTCTGCATCCATGTCGTCGTCAAGCAACAGCGTCAGCGCCATTTCCTGCTGCGATACTGCCTGCATGCCCCGGGTGAGGTACGTCCACGCGCGTCTCTCCCGGTCACCCAGGAAAAATTCATGCAGATGGATCTCGATCTTCAGCGAATCCGAGACGTTTGCGGTTACAGGAAAAGCCATTGGCGTAGGTACTGCGTTTCGGCGCGCACTAGGATAGCTGAACTATCGAGGCGGGGCCATTTGCAAACGCATGAGGTAGGGCGTCTGCAGGCTAGTGATCTTCATCCTGCGATCCTGAAAATCTGAAAGATCGCTGCCGCCGGGGGGCTGCCGGATCTTCCCTGCGCAGGGGATGGATCAGCTTTTCAAGGCCGTTGATTTTGATCTCAAGCGTGATCTGCATCAGTTCGCCTAGTCGCCCCTGTGGGAACCCTCGATCGACGAACCACAGCAGATACTCCTCGGGCAGGTCGATGAGCGCGGTGCCCTGGTAGCGTCCCAAGGGCATTTTCTGGTTGGCGATGAGGATGAGGTCTTCGTTTTCCACCGGTGAATTGTACAATAGCGCCACTCCAGCGATTCAAGGTGAGCAGACTGATATGCCCAAGGCGAGCGACCTCAAAAAAGGTGACGTGGTTACGATTGATGATGCGCCCCACGTGGTGAAACAACTTGAAGCCAAAAGTCCCTCTGCACGAGGGGCTGCAACGCTCTACAAAATTCGCTTTGACAACCTGATCAGCGGACAGAAAAGAGATGAATCGCTCAAGGGCGACGATTTTCTCGCCGAGGCCGACTACCAGAAAGTCCAGGTGCTGTTCTCATACATGGACGGCGATGACTATGTGTTCATGAACACGGACGATTATTCCCAGTACAGCCTGTCACCGGACTCGCTCGAGGACCAGAAAGCCTACCTTACGGACGGGCTCGAAGGCATTACCGCCTTGCTGGTAGAAGGCAACATCGTTGCCGTTGAGCTGCCGCAGTCGGTAGTGATGGAGATAGTTGAGACCGCGCCCGGTATCAAAGGTGCATCAGCCAGTGCTCGAACCAAGCCCGCAACCATGGCCACCGGTCTCGTGGTGCAGGTGCCGGAGTACATCGAGCAGGGAGAGTTGATCAAGGTGAACACAACTAATGACAAATTCATGTCTCGCGCATGATCACCACTGACGATATCCCGGAAGATGAGCTGGCCTTTTCAGCCATCCGGGCGAGTGGGCCAGGGGGGCAGAACGTCAACAAGGTGTCTTCAGCGATTCACCTGAAGTTTGATATTGCCGCCTCGTCGCTGCCGCTCGCGATCAAGCATCGCCTGTCCCGGATACGGGACCAGCGTATTGGCAAAGATGGTGTGATCACGATCAAGGCACAGAAGTTTCGCAGCCAGGAAAAGAACCGTGCAGACGCGCTTGCGCGCCTGGACGATTTTCTCAAGCAAGCCCAGAAGGTCGAAAAGGTTCGCAAGGAAACGAAACCCAGCAAGTCGTCGGTAAGAAAGCGCCTGGACAACAAGCGAAAGCATGGTGAACGCAAAAAGATGCGAGGCAAGGTGGGCCCCGACTACTGAACCCCGGCGTTCCTCTCCTCTTCGCGCTGCCACTCCTCAACATTGCTGCCAAACGGAATCATGACGTGTTTCTGGTAGCTGGGTCGCTCACAGAGTCTTGCATACCATGCGTCGACACCCGGGAGTGCCGGGCGATCGATATCCAGTGAAAAGTAGCGGTACATGATGGCTCCAATCGGAATGTCGGCCATCGTCAACCGATCACCCATGATGTAGTCGCGGTCCGCGAGTTGCGCATCAAGCTGTGCCAGCAACCTTGCTGTCTCTTTTACGCCGCGCTCTACCTGTGCGTCCTGGCGTTTGTCTGCGGGTACCCTGATCATGTTGAAAAAGATCAGGAAGAAAGAAGGGGACAGCGCGCTGCACTGCCAGTCCATCCACTGATCTCCAAGCGCAGCCTGCGCTGCATCATCAGGCAGCAGCGTTCCGGACCCGTACTGCCCCGCGAGGTAGCGTACGCAGGCGTTTGACTCGTACAGGGTCAGGTCATTTGCGTCGTCGTGGATTGTCGGTACGACCGCATTGGGATTCATCGCGACGTACTCATCGGTTGTCCCGAAGGAGCCGCCCATGTCGTGACGAACATAATCGAGTTGTAGCTCACCCAGTGTCCACATGACCTTCTGGACATTCATTGAATTGCGTCGGCCCCACACGGTTATCATGACGGTTCTATCTCCACTTGTGTTTGTCGTGTTTTGTTCAGTCGCCGCTTAAACCGAGTGTGTCTTCAGCATACGCCTGGATAAGTTTGTAATTTGCCTTGCCGTTTGGCGCCCGTTCCAGGTCGTCCCGGAGGAGAATGCGCTTTGGAATTTTGTAGGCGGCGAGGTGCTGCCGGGAGAACTCCCTCAGCTCAAGTTCATCGAGTTCATATCCGTCAGCAGGCTGCACTACCGCCGTGATTGATTGCCCCCACTTGTCATCTTTGACACCAACCACCAGAGCATCAAACACCCCCTCATGAAACTTGAGGGCTTCCTCCACTTCTTCAGGGTAGACCTTTTCACCGGCGGTATTGATGCAGTTGCTGCCCCGGCCGAGCAGCGTCAGCGTACCGTCTGCTTCCACCAGCGCCCAGTCGCCAGGAATCGAATAGCGCTCACCATCGATCACCTTGAAGGTCTTGTCGGTCTTTTCCTGGTCTTTGTAGTAACCAACCGGTAGAAACCCCCGCACTGCGACCATGCCGGATTCGCCGCTGCCTGGTGTCACTTTTTTCAGGTCCTCGGTGAATACACGGCAGTTCGGACCCAGGGTGAATTTTGCGACCTCGATCTCTTCATCCTTGGTCATCAGTGATGTGCCAAGCCCGATTGCTTCCGAGGAGGAGAAGGCGTCGGACAGCAGCAGATTTTCGTTATGTCTTAAGAGACCGGCTTTCACTTCCCGGGTCCACATCACACCGGAAGACGCGATGGCGATAATCGAGGAGATGTTCCACCTGCCGGGGTTGGCATCCAGTGCTTCCAGCATCGGGCGTGCAAATGCATCACCGACAATGGTCACGGCTGTGACCTTGTGATCGTTGATGTTCTGTAGCGCAAGTTCCGGCTCAAAGCTGCGTGAAGGTAATGTCACACAGGTGCCACCACCTGCGAACGCACCAATGGCACTCAGCAGGCCAGTGCCGTGCATGATAGGTGGCAGCGGCATGTTGACCGGACGCGGCCCGTTTTCAAGACGTGATAGCAGTTCATCGATATCGGCACATGGCGGGATATTGAGTCGTGGATTGCCGCCGGCACCGAGCACCTGGTAGAGGTCGTTGTGTCGCCACATCACACCTTTTGGCATACCGGTTGTGCCACCGGTGTAGAGAAATAGCAGGTCATCAGGTGAGTGGGTAACGCCGGGTGATGAACCGTCGCCGCTGGTAGCCATTGTCTCATACGTACAATCTCCATCGTCGCTGACATCCAGCCAGTGCAGGACGTCCGGCAGTTCGTGTTTTATCTCATCGATGTAAGGTTGGAACTCAGCGTGATAGATAACGACTCGCGCATCGCTGTTATCGAGCAGATAGATCAATTCGCTCGCGATATAGCGGTAGTTCACATTCACGTGCACCAGTGACGCCTTGAAAGCAGCGGCGAGGCCCTCAACATACTCGGGACGGTTGCGCAT
The DNA here is from genome assembly GCA_963921285.3 of Pseudomonadales bacterium. Taxonomy (GTDB): domain Bacteria; phylum Pseudomonadota; class Gammaproteobacteria; order Pseudomonadales; family Azotimanducaceae; genus UBA9659. The sequence goes on along the minus strand of CAWUFD020000008.1, from coordinate 553,520 downwards.
GTAGAACGCAATCTTGTCGCCAGGGTTCACACCAGCTGCCAGCAGGTTGCGAGCGAGGTTGTTGGTGCGGGTTTTAAAATCTCCCCAGAGTGTTCGCCGGTCACCATGCACCAGTGCCACCTGGTCATCCGGTGTTACCGTTTCAACGGCCTCAACAACGTCACCGTAACTCCAACCAAAATCCGACATGATCCCTCTTGTTATTTGTCGTGTAATACAGGTTTCGAAAGATACCAGAGATGGCCCGCAGTTTGATGAAAGGAGCTGAACCAGTGCTCGCAACCCGGGATCGGGTTTATTCGTATATCGTCTCGGGCAAACGCCTGCTGATACTGGAGCATCCGTTACATCCAGAAGCTGGCCTGCAGGTGCCGGGTGGGACGGTTGAGCCAGGTGAGTCACCGGAGGCTGCGGTGATCCGGGAGGTGGCTGAAGAAACAGGTCTCACCCGGGTGCAACTGGTTGGTCATCTCGGCACGTTCGAATTCGATATGCGCCCTCACGGCATCGAGGAAATGCAGCGAGCCTGGTTCTATCATCTCGAGTGCCTGGAGGAGACACCCGAAAGCTGGGCGTCAGCCGAAACCCACAGTAGTGATGAACCTATCCCGTTCAGGTTGTACTGGGCGGCTTTGCCATACCGCGGCGAGCTTATCTCCGTTCATGGTCATTGCCTTGAGGCATTAACCGAAGCAGTTGCCTGAGGTTCCGCTGGCCGGAGGCGAACCAGCGAGCCGGTCTCATTGTGTTCGATTAACACGTAGACCAGTCCGTCGGCACCTGTTTCCACATCGCGAATGCGACCAAACCTGGTGAGCAGCCGCTCCTGTTCAACCACTTCGCCATTGTCTATGCGAACGCGAAACAGCGTCTGGGCGCGCAGGCTGCCAACCAGCAGGTCCTGCTGCCAGCGCGGGAACTTGTCCCCGTCATAGAAGGTGAAGTTCGACAGGGAAGGGGCGGGCGTAAAATCGACAACCGGGGCAATGGTTGCTGAGAGTTCAAAATCGAGCCCCAGGTCTTCACCAATTCTCACGTAATCCGCGTTGTAATCGAGACCGTTGGTATAGAGCGGCCAGCCGTAGTTACCGCCGCCCTGGACCAGGTTGATCTCATCGCCGCCGCGCGGGCCCATCTCGGTACTCCAAATAGCACCTGTGCGAGGGTCGCTGGTCAGGCCCTGTGTTGTCCGATGGCCGTAACTCCAGACCGTGTTTCTTGAAGATGTCGGGTCGCGCGTAGCGTCGTCCTGCCAGAACGGGTTGTCTTGCGGAATGCTTCCATCTGCGCCGATGCGATGAATCTTGCCATAAGGCATATCCATGACATGCAGGTTGTCGTAGGTGCTTTTACCCCCGACAGTGACATAAAGGTAACCATCATGATCAAACGCCAGCCGACCGGCTGCGACACCGTCCGGCACAATGGTGTACTTATCCTTGTGCACTGACCAGATAACCTCGTTATCTACCCAGCGATTGCCTTCAAGTCTGCCCCTGACCACGCGGACCATCGTTACGGGCCAGGGTGAACCGCAGTCAAGCTGGCAGCGATCGCTGTGGGATAAATAGATCCAGCCATTCTTCTCAAAGTCGGGGTGCAGTTCTACATCCAGCATTGCGCCGAGTACCGCGAGGCTTCCCCTGACCTGCACGATTTCTGACCAAACCTGCGGGGTGTCTCCAACCAGTTCGCCCTGGCGGCCGTCGGTATCGATAACCGATAACCCACGTACTTTTTCTACCAGCAGGATCCGGCCGTCAGGCAGGGGTTCGATGGAATAGGGGCCCTTGCCAACCTCTGTGACCAGTTCCGCTGTAAAGCTGTGATGACGGGTCTCTACAACACCGTCGGGGATATGATGGATATGGGAGTCGACGATGCTCGGGAGTGCCTGGCGACGTTCGATGATATAGAGCGCCAGTGCCTTGACCATGGGCTCTGGAAAGTCCGCTTCATCTACCAGGTCAGCGTGAATCCGGTTAATACTCTCGGTGACTTCATCAGCGAGTTCGCCGCCCTGCAGCATGTTCATCAGGCCGGGGCCCGTGGGTGTACCCTTCAGGTCAGCACCATGGCAGGAAGCGCAATGCTCAAGGTAAGCCATTTTTGACGGCTCGGATGAGTCCATCCGACTGACATACCAGTAGCCCGCTGCCGCGGCGATCGCGCCAACCACCAGCACTACTATAAGAATGATCCGTGTGATGTTATTCACGCGCAGGTATCAATATCGAAACGTATAGAAACACATCGAAAGAAGGGCCGGACAGCGTGCTCAGCTGTAACGCGCCTCGGTGACGGTTTCTGTCGCACCGGCGCGTACGATCTCCATGCTGTCGCGAAGATCATCAAGGTACGTATCCGTCACCTCTGCATGAAAAGGAGAGAGCATCAGGTGCAGCGCCTTCGGTTCAGTGGTCAGCGAGGTAAACCAGCCTTTCTTATACATTTGCCTGTAAATCGCAAACACATCGAGATCGGGGTGGGAAAACGCAACGATGCCAAGCTGGGGATCACCCAGCACTTGGAACCCGAGCTGCTCAACGTTGCGCTGAATATCCTCGCGCGCATCCGTCACGAGCTTGTGCTTTGCGCGGTAACCTTCAACGCCAAGGTAGTTCATTACCGCCCAGGCGGCTGATATGGCGCCACCTGGTCGAGTACCGGCGAGTGTTGGTGTCACCATCCTGCCGCCAGGCCAGTCGGCACAATCAAATATCATGTGCTGCTGCAGGGCTTCACTCCTGAACAATACCGTTGAGGCGCCCTTGGCACAGTAACCGTACTTGTGCAGATCTGCGGACATTGAATGAACCGCGGGGACCTCAAAGTCGAAGGGCGGGATATCGCCGCCGTTCATGCGCACGAAAGGTGCGATGTATCCACCAACACAGGCATCAACGTGCAACCAGAGGCCTTTTTCCTCGGCGAGTTTGCCGAGGTCCGCAATAGGGTCGATCAGGCCGTAAGGGAAGCTGGGCGCGCTGCCTACCAGCATCATGGTGTTCTCATCGATGGCTTCCCGCATGGCATCGATATCAGCAAGCAGGTTGTCAGCAACCGGTATGCGTCTCAACTCAAGGCTCATCATCATGCAGGCTTTGTCGAACGCGGGGTGTGCGGAGTAGGGCATGACCACGTTGGGTGTACCTGTAATGCCTCGCTCCTTGATCGCGTAGTCGCGGGCCGCCTTTACAGCCATGGTGATGGAATCAGTACCACCCGAGGTGATATTGCCTGTACTGCCATCTTCTCCATGCAGCAAGGCCAGCCCCATACCGACAACTTCTTCCTCCATCTGCTTCAGGCTGGGGAAGGCGAGTGGACCGAGACCGTTCTCGGACATGTACATCGTGTAGGCTTCTTTCTGGACCTGGGCAACGTCCTCGCCTGCGTTAAAGACATAAACCGCCGTCTTGCCGTCACGCCACTTCGCATCACCGCTGCCGCGGTTGATCATTTCCGGCTTGAGTTCACTCCAGTTGGTGCCGCTGGCCGGCATGTCTTTAAGCATCATTCGATCCTTTCTGCGAGATAAGGGTTGGGGTTGGTCAGGTCCTTGTAGAGTACACCTGCTTTCATGACCGTCAGTTTGCTGTGATCCTGCAGGAGCGTGATATCGGCAAGCGGGTCGCCATCAACAATCACCAGGTCTGCATAGGTATCTTCGGCAAGGGTGCCTTGTTTGCCCGTTGGATCTGCTGATTCACCCCCGTATCGGGTGGCGCAGATGATTGATTCCGCATTGCTCATGCCAAATAGATTGACGAAATGCTCCAGGTCTTTGGCGTAAGTGCCGTGTGGCGCGATGCTGATGCCGTAATCTCCACCGACGACCAGGCGTACGCCTGCCGCGCGAAGTTTCTCAACCGATTTGATGGTTGCCTCGACCTCTGCTTCATAACCTTGCGCCCGGACCATGTCCCTGGATATCCCGAGGGTTTCACATTTTTCTATGTAGGCCATCTCCCAGGCGATGGCGGGGCCGATGACAAGCCGGTCTTTGCGCTCGGCGATGATGTCGACGGTTTCGTCATCGAGGTAGTTCGCGTGGCCGACAAAGTCGACACCCGCAAGTACGGCCTGCTTCACGGCGGCGGCTGAGCGGGCATGACAGGCAACACGCATTCTGCGGCGGTGTGCCTCGGAGATAATCGCCTCAACTTCCTCGTCTGTAAAAGACAGTTCTCCAGGAGGGCACTGGCTGTTGATGGCCTCGCCATCAATAAATATCTTGACGATATCAACGCCCAGTTTGCGTTGTTCACGCACTGCCTGGCGCAGCGCCCATGGGCCGTCGGCGATCTGGGAAAGGCCGCCGGGTGAATCTACGTTGCTTGCAGTAGCGCCGAGGTCGCGGCCGGCTGCGAGCAGGCGCGGTCCGATCAACTTGCCGCTTGCGATAGCGCCGCGCAGCGCCACATCAATCTTGTAGGTTGAGCCAAAGCTGACTGCAGAGGTAAATCCTGAACCCAGCATGAGCCTGGCGTTGCGTACCGCGGTGATCATCGCGTCTTCGACCAGGGTTTCACCAATAGCAAAAGGACTCGCGTCAGCAAATGAGAGATGCGCATGGGTTTCGGTCATGCCAGGCATCACAAACTTTCCGCCGAGATCCTCGATCACGACGTCAGCGGGTGTCTCCGGCAGGCCATCAGCCGGACCGACGTAGCGGATGGTGTCACCTTCTGTCCAGATGGCGCCGTTTTCGATGGCGGTATCTTCGAGTGCTGTGAAGATGCGGGCGTTGGTAAATATGTGCGATGTGGTCATCTGGTCTGCCTCGTTCAGGCCGCTCGCTTGTCGAGGCGAAGCAGCTTCTCGGCGTTTGGCGTGAGACTCGCTGCAAACTCATCCGCTGCAGACGGTGTATCCCAGCCGCCGAAATTAGTGCCGTATACAAGCCGGTCGTGTCCCATTACATCGACAAGCCGATTGTGGGCAGCCTCACCATCAACGTGGGCGTCAAACCAGATCTTGCGCATCATGGTCTGGAAGCCATGTTCCTGGATGGACTCCGGCACCCACGCGCCGAACTGTGTCATGCCGACAAAGCGGTCAAAGAAGTAGGGCAGGCCACCGCCACCATGGGAAATACAGATGTCCACGTCGGGGTGCCTTTCTAACACACCGCCGAACAGGATCGTGGCGCAGGCAACCAGTTCTTCGTAGGGGTAGCCGAGCAGGATGGTCAGGTTAAACCGGTTTAAACGCTCATCATCAGGGCCCTTATCACCACCCGATGACGCCGGGTGCAGGAAGAGTGGTACGTCGAGATCAACCAGCGCACTGTAAAAGGTGTCCATGCACGGATCATCGAGCGTGAAAGGATAGTGCGTACCTGTATATGCGCCGACAAAGCCGAGGTCCTTTACACATCGCTCCAGCTCTTTCACCGCCGCATCAATGTCCTGCATTGGTAGTTGTGCTGATCCCAGCAGCTTGTCGGGGTGTGCGCTGACAACTTCCGCCATCGCATCGTTATGCACCTGGCAGAACTTTGTTGCGACATCAGCGGGTATCTGGTGAAACATGGTGAGTGGATTAGGGGACAACATCTGCAGGTCGATGCCATCTTTCTCCATCCGTTCGAGCCTGAGGTCGGTTTCCATGAAAACCGTGCCCCGGTATTCCATGGGTTTCATCTGGTAATCGCCGATGCGAAAAAACGGTACACCGTTTTCGTCTTTGGCCAGTTCAGGGCCAAATTTACCGGCCACACCGAAGCCTTTTTCCAGTACCGCATGTGCGTGTAGATCGATTACTTTGGCCATATCAGTTCCAAATCAGTCAGTATCCTAGTTAATCAGCAAAAAACGCTTCTTTGCGCTCTCCATTGGGTCCGTATACGGGTTCACCGCGTTCGACCAGGTAGGCCTGGTTGACGCTTTCGACGATGCCTGCCTGGCCAAGGACTTCTACCATCTTGTCGTAGTTGGGGTGTTTGAAGTGTGCGGCAAGTGAATCACTGTCTTCCCACAGTTCGTAGACCTGGATGCGTGTCGGCACTGAGGGGTCAGGTGCGAAACAGTAGTCGTGGCAACCGGCTTCCTCTTCCCGTGTGGCCAGCTGTACATCTTTTGTTAACTCGACGGCTTTATCCCGCGCTTCCTGGGTTTCAAAACGAAGTGCGGCTACAACAATAATCATGGTGTTTCTTCCTGTGTTCCTTCCGGGGCAGTATTGTTTTGATCCTAAACCAGATGAATGTGGCAAGTAAAAGGGGTAAAACAAGCATTCAAAATACTGGAAGGACTTGAACGTGCTGACATTTCTGAAGTGGTTGGGTATCACAATATTGGTTATTGCGGTTGCCATTGGGGTATTCCTGTTTGGCATGCGCTTTCATGATGGTCCACTTGCGATCGTCAGCGGCGGCCCCTTCACCTCGGGTGAACTCACTGAACCACCGGCTGACTGGAGCTTTCTTGAAGGCCGCGACGAGATGGAATTCCAGACCATGTCCCCAGCCACGTCTCGCGTTGTCTGGCTTGTTGTACACGATGAGCGGCTGTACCTGATCAGTGGTTACATGACGACCGGTTTCGGCAAGATATGGAAACAGTGGCCGCACTACATGGAGCAGGACAACCGGGTCATCCTGCGTATCGACGGTAAGCTCTATGAGCAACAACTGGTGCGCATGATGGATCATCCTGAACTGGCGGAGATCCTGACAAAGTTTGGCAACAAGTACGGATTTAACGCACCTGGTGACCCGACAGAAATGGTGAGATCAGGCTATGCCTGGTTTTATGAGGTGCAGGACAGGTCCTGAGCCAACGCTTTAGTGACTAGCGCCCAGGGGGCGCCCAGCAGAATTATTTACAAGTCGCTTGTAAAATTCCGTAAGAAAAACGTGTATAAAAAAATCAGGAAATGAAAGGGGCCATTTCATGCTGAAGTTTCTTGGAATCCTGCTGCTGGTCATTGTGATTGCCATCGGCGGTGTCGCACTGAGTATCTATTCTTATCTCTCTCCTGACGAGCAACCCCCGAGGCTGGCGGCGCCATCCTCGGTCAGGGTCATTGATGCGGGAGAGATTGTTGGCTTCCAGGGAAAGAACGATGCCCACGCATGGCTGGGGATACCCTTTGCACAGCCACCCCTCAACGATCTCAGGTGGCAGGCACCCAGACCCGTGGTGCCGTGGGAAGGTCGCAAGGAAATGCTCGAATTTGGAGAGAGCTGTGTGCAGTTCCCAATGGTGCCGCAGGATGGCGGCCTCACACCTGTTGGCAGCGAGGACTGCCTGACGCTGAATGTTTTTGCCCCGACCTATGGACCCACAACTGTCCCCGAGGGAAGGGACAAGCTGCCAGTGATGTTCTGGATTCATGGCGGTGGCAATACCGTCGGGTCCAGCAGCGATGCACCGTATGACGGCTCACTGCTGGCGACGGAACATGGGGTGATTGTTGTCACCGTAAACTATCGGATGGGGCCGATCGGCTGGTTTGCGCACAGCGCCCTGCGTGAAACCGCGTCAACGCCGGAAGATCAGTCCGGCAACTTTGGCACACTGGACCTCGTGAAAGGTCTCACGTGGGTGCAGAGCAATATTGAAGCGTTTGGCGGCGATCCGACCAATGTGACGATCTTCGGCGAATCGGCCGGTGGTGTTAATGTGCTGGCGATGATGGCGTCGCCTGCAGCGAGGGGACTCTTCCACAAGGCCATTATCCAAAGTGGTATTCCGGCGCTGGAATCCGCAGACCAGGCTGAGCAGATCGGTATGTCTCCGAGAGGGACGCCTAACCTGTCTTCCCGGGAAATTATCGCAAGGTTGCTGGTTAACGAAGGTCGGGCGTCTGATTTTGATGCGGCTGTCGCCATGCAGGACGAAATGCCAGCCAATGAACTGATGATCTGGCTGCGAAGCATTGATGCAGTCACGCTTTACGAGGCGCTGGTTGATGGAGATGCCATCATGGGCGGCATGATTGCTGCCCCTGCGAACATCAAGGACGGCTATGTCCTGCCAGACCTGCCAACCGAAGAGGTTTTTTCCAATCCGGCCAATTACGCCCAGGTGCCGATCATGATTGGTTCAAACCGAGATGAGTCCAAGCTATTCATGGCGTTCTCCGATGAGTACGTTGAGAAGACCATGGGTTTGCCATCCAAGATCAAGGATCTTGAAGGGTACAATCGAGATGCGCGATACGGCAGTAACCTCTGGAAGGCCCGTGGTGTTGATATGCTCGCTGATCAGTTCAGTCTCAACGACCCAGGCAACGTTTATGCCTACCGGTTCGATGCTGATGACTGGCGCAACTACGGCAGCGTTGACCTGAAGGACCTCTTTGGTGCTGCTCACGCCATGGAACTGTTTTTTGTATTTGGTTACTTCAGTAACCCGCTTCGGGTTGTATTTCCGGACTCAACCTTTGACGAGGTGGAACTGCTGTCCGGGTCCATGATGTCCTACTGGGCTGAGTTTGCTCACAGCGGCAACCCTGGACAGGGCAGGGCCGGGGAAGAGCCCGCCTGGCTTCCCTGGGGTAACAATGGCGGTGGCAGCTTTAACGTACTGGACACCGAGCTTGATGGCGGTATTCGAATGGAGCAGGGCATGCTGACGGTCGCCTCGGTTAAAGCCGAAATGATGGAAGAGTTGGCTGGCCTCGGCAAAGACGAGCGATGTTTCAGCTACACCATGTCCACCATGGTGGGACACTTTGATGATGCCGAATACGAGTCGCTCGGTTGCGTTAAGTAAATTTGCGGGCCTTTGACGATGCTGTCCTGCGTGAGCAGGGCCTGAATCTGCAGGGTGTTCTTAACGCTGACGATGCCCGCGCCTGCGGTCTTCAACTGACCCCTGATACACAGTTGGTCGTGCTTGGACATGGTGGTCAGGATCTCTGGCGGCATGTATCCACGGAGGTGCCGGTTGACCCGATCGATGACCCCGTCGACCGGTACACGCTTCGATGTGTTCACGGTTGGCTCGAACGTGAAGGTATCCAGGGGGCGATTGTTCACTACCCCTTAGCTGAAGATGTTCTAGATCTTAACCGGCTTGGGCAGCGCCTTGGCTGGTCGTTTGATTCACCGCTCGGTACCGGCATTCACCCGTCATACGGGCTTTGGTTCGCCTACCGGGCAGTCGTAAGTATACCGGTGCGATTTGTGACCCCTAAACCGCCTGCAAGTGCACATCCGTGTGAGGTTTGTGTCGGTCGTGATTGCGAGAAGGCGTGTCCGGTTGGTGCAGTATCAGGCGCCGGATTTGCGCTGGAGACCTGCGCGGGTGAGCGGATGAGGCAGGATAGCGGTTGCGCATATACCTGCCACGCGCGCCTTGCCTGTCCTGTTGGCAGACAACACCGCTATCAGCCTGCCCAGATTGAATACCACTACGGACTGTCGCTAAAAGCGATTGCGCGTTACAGTGACGAAAACAAACCGGATGAAGGCTAGCGAGGGTGCCAATGAGTGAGCTTAAGAGAATCAAGAAGACGCCAAAAGACGTAACCGTGACAAGGGGCTACGTTTCCGATCGTGGTCCATTCAAGATAAATGAGAACCCGGACATCAATACACCGATTCCCGGCAGCAAGATCAAGGACCAACATGCCGCTGCCAGCTTCGACTTCAGTGCGCTCGCTGAGAAACATGGTGAAGAGGAAACCCGCGCTAAAGTGGTTGAGATGGTAAAGGCGTTCTCTGACCGCACCAGCACCACCTCGCTTTTTGCGCAGCGGGGACCTAACGGCATGAGCCTTGCGCACGTGTGGTTTGGCGCCAACTTCCCGCTGTTCCGACACAGCCATCCTAAATTTGGTGATTGCCTCTATTACGTGATTGCCGGTGAGATCGTCCTTGGCAAGCGCCGCCTCGGGCCTGGTTCAACCTTCTTCCTGCCAAACGGTATGCCTTACAAGTACACGGCAGGACCAGCCGGGGTTGAGCTGCTGGAGTTTCGTGCGGGTGGAGGAGAAAAAGACGCGCCGGCAATCTCTCTCGATGAGCTTTCGCTGGATGCCATTGATCGGTTGATCGACGGGTACAACGAGCACCGCGACACCTGGCAACATCCCCAGCATATTGGAGATGTTGCCTATCAGCAGAAGGAACTGGATTTCGGTTAGCAGTTCTGCGCTAACTCAAACATCACCACTCAGGTATCGACGTGCTTCGTCCAGGTACGTTCGTGGTCCTGGAAGACAAAACCACATCGCTGGTAAAGCGAAAGCGCAGGGTCGTTGAAACCTGCCGTGCCAACCTTGGCGAGGGTTAGTCCTTTTTTGTGCATGAGGTACAGCGTGGTTCGAATCACGGCCTCAGCGCGTCCCATCGCCCGGTAGTCGGCATGTGTGCCGACCGGTTCGAACGAGCCGGCGCCAACGTTGTAGTCAGCCCAGCCAATGCAATAACTGCTGAAGGCACCGTCCTTTTCGACAGAGACCACGTCGAGGTCCGGATCGAACGCTGCGGCGCTCCTGACAGCCTTATATTGGGGCATTGAAAAAGTGGACTTTGTCCATGCGCGTCGATGCAGTTCGCATCGTGCTTCAAGTTCGTCTTCCCTGACCGCCCGCACTTCAATGCCGTCCGGTAGTTCAGGTTGGGTCCCGTCCAGTTCCATTGCGAGCTTTCGCTCCTTGTGGGCGGTTGACGTGTAACCGTTTGTCTCAAGGAACTGCTGCCGATGTTCGTCAGCATCATAAGCTGACAACAAAAGCGTCTGGTGTTCGCCGGGAACGGCGGGTTTTCCAGCTTCCAGGGCCTCGGCCCATTCCTGCATGTTGTTGAGTTCAAGCAGCCAGGTGCTCGGGGGAGGAAAATCCCTTGCCCGTGCTTCTGCCCAGTGGACCGCCTCGAGATAACATTCGTTTGAGTAGGGCACAGCAGGATCGAACTCGATCAGTGTGGTGCTGCCTGGTGCAAACCATGCATAACCAAGCAGTGTTTCCCCATCAAACCATAAGCGGATGTTCTGTTTGGCCCCGGCCCCCGGCAGGCGCCAGATCACGTCACTGTTCATGAGGTAGGGTGTAGGCCAGCGTGAGCGTGCGCAGTTGGAGACCAGTTCCAGCAAAGCGGGTAGATCACTGCGGCTGAAACTTCTGTTTGAATACCGAGACATGATGTAATGCCTCCATTTCAGCGATGGGAAAACGCATGTTAGTGAAATCACAATCGCTTGCAAGTGATCTTGTAAGCCTGCCTGCCCATGCAGATGGTGTGCAGTGGCCAACGGAAAACTGGGACCGGGGTGAGGTACCAGCAGATATTTCAGCCGACTTCAGTCGGATCGCCGATGAGATCTTTGATCTCACTGGCCCGCAGGGTGTTACCTATGCGCTCCTGGTTGTGAAGGACGGGCGCCTCGTTTACGAGCGCTACGATCATGGTGCAAACGCCTTTTACCTGCAGTACTCCTGGTCGATGGCAAAAAGTGTGACGCAGGCATTAGCGGGTATTCTCATCAAGCAGGGCAGGTTATCGCTGTATGATCCTGCGCCTGTGCCTGAGTGGCAGGACGATGACAGGCGACACATCACCATGGATCAGTTACTGCGCATGTCGAGCGGTCTGGCGTTTCAGGAAGATTATGTTGATGGTGGTGTGTCGGACGTCATCCCCATGCTGATGTTTGATGGTCGGCATGATACCGGCGGCTTTGCTGCAGCAATGCCCTTGCTGCATACACCCGGGACCCGCTGGTCATACTCCAGTGGTACCACCAATATCATCTGCAGAGTCCTTAAAGAGGTTGTTGGCGGTGGCGCAAGCGGGATGCTGCAATTTATGAATGATGAACTGTTCGAGCCGATTGGCGTCAGGACTGCAACGCCCAAGTTCGATACGTCAGGCACGTTTATTGGTTCTTCCTTTCTGCAGGCTATCCCACAGGACTTTGCACGTTTTGGCTACCTGTATCTGAAAGGCGGTACGTGGAATGGTACCGAGGTTATCCCGGCTGACTGGGTGGACTATGCACGTTCGCCGACTTATCACTCTGAAGAGGAGTGTTATGGGGCGCAATGGTGGATGAATCCAGCCAACTCAAAACAGTTTTTCTGCTCCGGTTATGACGGTCAACGAATTGTATGTGATCCCGACAAAGACATGGTGGTGGTGCGGCTGGGACGCACGCCTGTTGATGAGGTGGATTATGTATGGGAGCGGGTGTTCGGGTTGATTGATCTGTTCTAGCCTGCATATTTCACCAAACCACTTAATTTTGCTGTTAGATGCTGTAGCCTCAGTTAGTTAAGCATGTTCTGTGAATGTCACACTTTGTACCCAGCGCTCGTTCCCGCAAATCTGGCGTGCTAATTTTGCTCCTGAGGCGCCATGCTCGCTGCGCCCTATTCTCGATAGGGCTCCGCTCACGAGCCGTCTCAGGACCAAAATTATCGTCCCCAGATTTGCGGATTTGATGAAACATGCAGGCTAGATCTGCTGGTTACAGAAGCGGTGAATGAAGGGAGCGCTCCCGTGAATCACTGCCGCGTTAGATTTTCCGTTTTGCGGAAAACCAGGACACGGTTAGGCCCCAGTAAAGTTACCGGGACGTTTTTCCGCGACCGCTTTTACACCTTCCTTGTGATCGCTTGTCTGCTGCAGCCACTTCTGTTCACGACTTTCGATGGTCGTGACGTCATTGACGGCATCAGCAAGACCAGGGCGCATCTGTTCACGAAGTGATACCAGCGCAAGTGGCGCGTTTTCGGCAATCTCCTGGGCAAGCTCGATGGCTGCATTTCGAACGTTGTCAGTGTCGGTGTAAATGTCACCAAGACCCCACTCGTGTGCAGTTTCACCGTTGATCCGTCGGCCGGTCAGGAACAGCAGGTTGGCTTTTTGCGCGCCAACAATCCGCTCCAGCGTGTGAGTCAGGCCAAAACCTGGCGTAAAGCCGAGTTTCACAAAGTTTGCCGTCATGCGGGTTGCCGGGCACACCGTCCTGAAATCCGCCATCAGCGCGAGGCCAAAGCCGCCGCCGACAGCCGCACCCTGTACTGCGGCCACAACCGGCTTCTTGCAACGGAACAGCCGGACTGCTTCGTCGTAGAGCGGGTTGCGATCGCTTTCAGTACGCTTCTCCAGTTCAGCGGCACGCTCGCTGGAACCGAAGTTGGCGCCTGCACAGAAGTGTTTACCTTCTGAGCAGAGCACAATCGCGCGGATATCTACTTCGTTATCGATATCTTCGAAACAGTCGGCCAGGTCCATGATCAACTGGTGGTCGAAGAAGTTGTTGGGACCGCGCTTGATCTCGCACTGGGCAACATGGCCGTCCAGGCGAGTGACGGTAACGTCACCATATTGGTCTTTCATTGCTTTTTATCCTTATTCAAAAGGGCGCCTGGTTGGCTGAATGCCCTTTGGCCACTTATCAAAGTTCTCTGCAACCGCCTCGCCGATTTCAGCGACGGTCCAGGGCCCTTCGGTGTTGTCCTTCATGCAGATTTCCTGCGCCTGCCATGACAGCAGCTGTACTGAGTTGCCAGAGACCAGGAATGTTCGACCGGTGACATCTTTGGCGTCGTCGCTGCCAAGGTAAACAACCAATGGCGACACCTTGTCTGGAGAAAGGAGTTCTTCCATGTTCTGGCCTTCCGGGAAGATGTCAGACGTGAGGCGCGACCAAGCGGCCGGTGCCAGCACGTTAACGCGGATGCCATACTTCAGGCCTTCCTGGAACAGGCAGCGCGCAAAACCAGCGATGCCAGCCTTGGCCGCACCGTAGTTGGTCTGTCCAAAGTTACCGAGCAGGCCAGAGGTGGATGAGGTCACAACGATACTGCCGCCACCTTCCTGGGTCAGCATCTGGTTGTAGGCGTGTTTTACAGTCAGGTAGGTACCGCGCAGGTGAACGTCGAGTACCACGTCCCACATGGCGTTATCCATGTTCTTGAAAGACTTGTCACGCAGGATACCGGCGTTGGCGATGAGGAAATCGAGCTTGCCGAAGTTGTCGACGGCAGTCTTGATCATGGCCTCGGCATCTTCTTCCTTTGCGACGTTGCCGTAGTCTGCAACCGCATTGCCACCAGCGGCCTTGATCTTGTCAACAACCTGGTCAGCCATCGCGCTGCCACCACCGGTACCATCACGTGCACCACCGAGGTCGTTAACAACCACGGACGCACCTTCCTGTGCCAGGAGCAGGGCATGGGTCTCACCCAGGCCGCCGCCAGCACCGGTTACCAGTGCAACTTTTCCATCCAACATTCCCATAATTTTGCTCCTTTAGGTTTTGCCCGGGACCATTTAAGTCCCTGAATCTATTTGTGAAATAGGTAAAAAAATGAAGGACGAAAGTAAATCACATTGAGTGGCGTATGGCCACTTTCGAGAAAGGCTCTCCACCAACGGCAAGGAGTCATTTACCTACACAACCGCGGTGCTGTTAGTGGGTACCAGGCCATGGATGGCCTGGCCATTTTTCGAAGAAAAATGCGAGCTGCCTTTGAAACAAAAAGCAGCGACTCGAGAAATTGCAGGATGTAATTTCTCGAAACCTGTAAAAAGCACCGACTCGAGAAATTACAGGAAGTAATTTCTCGAAACCCATAAAAAACAAACACAAGTGTCAGAGAGTGGGGCCTTGCCATGGATGGCAAGGATCATTTTTCGTCAGAAAAATGCGAGCTGCCTTTGAAATAAAAAGCAGCGACTTCGAGAAATTACAGGAAGTAATTTCTCGAAATCAAAAAGAATAACTGTGCCCCTCTTTGGCCCAGGAGTGAAACTTAGCTTCCCGCGCAACCGGCTTAAACTGCTCCCAGTTATCACCATAGTGCATCAGCACCATCTTCTTACGGATGTGCTCAGGGAAAGTCGCAATCTCATGAATAGAGGCATGTACGCCGCCTGTGAACATCTGGCAATCGTGGAAGATAGCGTCGAAGTTGAATCGCTCGTCGTAGGGCAGGATCAGGCCTTCATCAAACCGGGTATCGGACGTAAACATGATCCGGTCATCAATAATGACCGCGCAGCTCCAGGCACACTCCCGCCAGCTTTTGGCGCTGTCCGGGAAGTGCAGGGTGCGTGGCATTTTGATATTAATGCTGCCAACGTTAATTTCGAACGTCTCCCGAGGGTAACCCGTTAACTTCTTCGGCCGCATTACGTTCCAGAGGTCCTTGAAGCCGAGTGGTTTATGTTCGGACAGCTCAGAACCACCACGCAGGCTCTGCTCCCAGAGGATCTTTTCATACGCCTTGGTAATCACCATGTTGGGCTTTTTCTGCAGCACGTAGCGGCCGAACAGCTGTACTTCTTCCAGGCCGCCGATGTGATCTGCATGGGAGTGGGTGATCAGGTAGTTGCTGACCTGGGCCATTGAAACACCGACGTTATAGAGGGCCTGCGAACATTTCGTGCCACAATCGATCAGGAGGTGATCATCACCTTTAACGATGAGCAGGTTGTTCTGGTTGAGCGTTTTTGCAAAAGCGGAGCCGGTCCCTACGAAGTAGAGCGACAGATCACCCTTGTTGGTGAGTTTGACCTGTTTCAGCGGTTTTCTTGAGATTCGCATCAGCCGTCAGCAAAGGGTCGTTTCACCCTAGTTTAACGTAATCTTTGCAATTTGCTCGTGCCGTATGTCAGGACTTTGAGGACTTTGCCACGGGCGCCCAGCCCTGTTTCATTGACATGGTCTGATGATTGATGACAATGGATTGACCAACTAACAACAACTCGGAGTAGCCATGTCGCTATTTGGTGAGAAGTGCGCACGTTGTGGGAACAAGACCCGTCACGAGGTAGAAGGCCAGGCTGTCTGTGAGACATGCGAGAAAGAGATGCAGTTGATGCTGGAAGCGAAAACGGAGGATCTTCGCCCCTGTCCCATCAGCGGCGAACCCATGACGAAGGAGATCGCGCACATGATTGTCATTGACCGCTGTCCGAAATGCCGGGGTGTCTGGCTTGATGGTGGAGAGTTGGAACGACTCAAGGGTGGTGTTGAAGCCAGTGCACTGATGGCGATGGCCAGCGGTTTCACAGTACCGTTCAGCTAGGCATCAGATGACCAGCCTGCTTTCCGAGGCGCAGGACATCCTGCCCGGGGTTGTCGACCTCCGGCGAAAAATCCACGCCAATCCTGAACTCGGCAATAACCTGCCGGCCACCACCCAGGCGGTGGTTGATGCCATTGCAGACCTGCCGCTGACACTTCGCTTCAGCGAAAAAACCACCAGCATCATCGCCACCCTCGAGGGCGCAAAACCGGGCAAGCGTATCCTGCTTCGTGGTGATATGGACGCGTTACCCATGCCTGAAGACAATGACCTGCCGTTTGCTTCGAAAAACAAGGGCAAGATGCACGCCTGTGGTCATGATGCACATACGGCAATGCTGGCGGGCGCTGCGAGGGTACTGTCATCTCATCAGCAGGAACTTGAAGGCACGGTAGACTTTTTCTTCCAGACCGGAGAGGAAGGATATTTTGGTGCCAAAGTTGTTATGGACGAGGGCATGCTGGAGGCACCCTTTACCCCGGATGCCGTGTTTGCGATTCATATTACGCCACTCCTGAAGGCAGGTGTTCTCACCAGCCGGCCCGGCACGCTGCTGGCCGCGGCAGATACTTTTAAACTGGTGCTGCGGGGCAAAGGCGGGCATGCGTCGATGCCTCACGATTGCCTCGACCCGATTCCGGTTGCCTGCGAGATTGTGCAGTCCATGCAGACCTGGGTAACAAGGCGCGTGCCCGTGTTCGACCCGGTTATCCTGACCACAACAAAAATCGAAGCGGGTACAACAACCAACGTAATCCCCGAGATCGCAACGGTTGAAGGGACGCTCCGCTCGACTTCTGAAAAGTCGCGCTATCTAGCTCATGATGGGTTGAGGCAGCTTGCCACCAATATCGCTGAGGCTTACGACATGCAGGCTGAGTTTGAGTTCACACTCGGTTATCCCGTTACTGTGAACGATGCGGATTTTGTTTCCTTTGCACAGGCGAGCGTAGTGAAGCACCTTGGTGAGCCTGCCTATCGAGAATCAAGGACACCGATGATGGGCGCGGAGGACTTCTCCTACCTGCTACAACAGACGCCAGGTGCGATGTTCTTCCTCGGGGTACGCCCTGAGGATGCATCTCTTGCTGCGCCTTGCCACTCTAACCGTATGATCCTGAATGAGGATGCCATGGCACATGGGGTGGCGGCACATGCGGGTATTGCGCTGGATTTTCTCAACGGCTGAGCTCGAGTGATGAGAGCGAGTGATCAGGCGTTCAGCACAAACCCTTTATAACCGCTCGTCATCTCTTCCTCGCAGTTCGCGCGATAACGGGGAAAGCCACCGACATAGGGCATGAAGATCCTGGGTTTACCCTCGATATTGGCGCCGAGGTACCAGGAGTTGCATGTTGGAGCGGTGAACATGGTCCCCTCAGCTACCTCGTTGACATGTTTGACCCAACGTTCCTCCGACGACGGCAGTGGCTCCATTGTTGCGATGTCATTTTCGCGCAGGTAGGTGATCGTGTCGCCAATCCAGTTGATGTGCTGCTCAATTGCAACCAGCATGTTGCAGAGTACCGATGGGCTGCCGGGTCCTGTCACTGTAAAAAGATTCGGGAACCCATTCATCTGTAAGCCGAGGTAGGCAACCGGACCATAAGCCCACTTGTCATTTAGTGTTCGGCCATCTCGCCCGGTGATGTTTGCTTTCAGGAGAGCGCCGGTCATCGCGTCAAAACCGGTAGCGTAGATCAGCACATCAAGATCGTAGTGGGTGCCACCAGCGGTAACGCCACTTGGTGTGATCCTGTTGATCGGTTTTTCAGTGAGATCAACCAGTGTGACGTTTTCACGGTTGTAGGTGTTGTAGTAGTCACGGTCAAGCACCTGGCGCTTACAACCGATGCCGTAGGTTTTTGGCAGCAGTCTTTCTGCGACCGCAGGATCTTTAACGATGTTCCGAACATTGTCGCGGAACAGTTCATTTGCCATTTCATTGGCTTCAAGGTCGGTGTAGATGTCGCTGAAGTTGAGGATCGCCTCAAGACCGCGTGCGTCGAGTGCCGCCTGGGCCTGCTCGGTTGTGAGCGATTTGATGTTAGCCCCTTCACCACGTCGTTGGCCTCGAGTTGCACCCGTTTTGACACTTTTCTGCGGTCGGAAGTTTGATACGCCGCCCTGGTTATCCCATTGCAGTCGCCTGATGTCGCGATAGTTTTCCTTGAACTCATCTTCCACCGCTTCGCGCATTTGTTTGCGGTTGGCCGGCACGGTGTAAACCGGCGTGCGTTGAAAGACGATGAGCTCGCGGCTGAGTTTTGCCAGTTCAGGGATTGCCTGCACGCCCGATGAACCTGTGCCGATGATGCCTACACGTTTGCCGGAGAGATCGACGTCTTCTTTTGGCCAGAGTCCGGTATGTAATACCTCACCAGCAAAGTCGTCTGCGCCGGGCAGGCTGGGCTTGTTAGGGACAGAAAGACAGCCGGTTGCCATGACGCAATAGCGAGCCTCAAACATCCCGCCTGCTTCGGTCGCAAGTTGCCAGAGATTGTCGTGTTCCTGCCAGGTAACCGACGTCACCCGGGTATTGAACTGGATATGATCGCGCAGGTTGAATTTCTCTGCGATGTGGTTGGCGTAGGCGAGGATATCCGGCTGCGCCGAAAACACCTCCGGCCAGTGCCACTCCTGCTCAAGTTCTTCTGAAAAACCGAATGAGTATTCAAGTGACGGTACGTCACAACGGGCGCCGGGGTATCGGTTCCAGTACCAGGTGCCGCCGACGTCCGTGCCTGCTTCGAGTACCTTGACGCTAAGCCCGAGCTGCCGAAAACGGTGAATTGCGTACATGCCGGCAAATCCGGCACCAACAATCAGGACATCCGGGTTCTGTTGCTCAGGCATGGTTGTTGTTCTCCATCTTGTCATTGAGAGCGTCATCGAGAGCGTCATCGAGAGCGCCCTCGAGATCGCCGCCGCGTCCATCTATCGTAACTCGACCGTCAAAAAAGGTCTCATCGAAGCCCGGCAAGCCAATAAACACCAGTTGTTGTGGGTGTAAGTGTTCAATATGGGTGATTTCCGTGTTGCCCCAGCTCCACTGGACAAAGCACATCTGGCCGGTATCGGTGTCCGCAAAGACGCCTTTCAATCTGAGCAGACCGGCCGTTTTTGCGTTATCGAGCAGTTGAACCAGTTGGTCCCGGCTTACACTCGCGTTCTCAAAATATCCTCGCACGTAGTCTGGCATGTTGTGTGTGGCGCTTGTTATTTCGCCAGAGTCGTCCGGGGCCAGCAGGAGTTGTAGTGCCAGGTCCTTGAGTAGCTCATCTTCTACAAGCCGGGGTTTTGCCGTGACGATGTCAGGCAGTGAACCCTCGCGGGTGATGATGAGCTTGTCGGCCGAGTTGATCTGTTCAGCAACGGTCTGGCCGATGAACTTGTTGGCGAGCTGGCCGTTGATACTGGAGGCGTCAACAAGCGTGATGGCTGCACTCAGCCTTAAGCCTGGGTAGCCATTTGCGGCGCGCTTCAACCTTGCCAGGTTTGCTACACCGCTGCCTTCCATGACGATGCAATCGGGTGATGTTTCGATTGCGGTTGCAAACGCCTGCGACAGATCATCGTTCAGCGCACAGCAGGCACAGCCATTTGTCAGCGCCAGGGTATCTGCAGTACGGGATTGAATCAGCGCAGCGTCTATATTGATTTCGCCAAAATCGTTGACCAGTACGGTGAGCTTCAGACCGGCTGTGTTCTCCAGCATCCGGTTGATCAAGGTCGTTTTACCAGCGCCGAGATAGCCGGAAACGAGTGTAACGGGAGTGGTCATAAACCAGGTGGGCCTATAAAGTGTTGCGCAACCAGACAAGGAGCATACATGAAGTTATTCGACTTTCCCGGCGCACCCAACCCGCGGCGGGTAAAAATTTTACTGGATGAAAAGGGTATGCAGTACGAGATTGAAAACTGCGATCTTACGACCCAACAGCAGAAATCACCTGAATATCTCAAGATGAACCCGAGTGGCAAGATCCCCATACTTGAAACCGATGACGGTCGTTACCTCGGTGAATCGGTTGCCATCTGCCGGTACCTGGAAGCGATCCAGCCGGAGCCCAACCTGTTCGGTGCAGACCCCTATGAGCTTGGTTACATTGAAATGCGCAACCGGCACCTGGAGCTTGAACTCTGGACACAGATCGGCATTTCCTGGGTGAACGGACCCATTGTTGGCAAGATGGGTAGATTCAGGCAGAACCCGCTGGCGAAAGAAATGAGTGACCAGAATGTGGTCAACTACTACGAGCGCCTTAATGGTGAGCTCAGCGACAGCGAATATATCGCTGGCGAGAGATTTACAGTAGCGGATATCACACTCGTCTCTGCTGTCGATTTTGCAACCCAGCTGGTTGATCTGAAACCCGACGAATCCAATGAGGCGCTGTGGGCATGGCATGCCCGGGTGTCAGCGCGTGACAGTGTCGCCGGTAACTGAGCTGCGGCGCGAGATTGGATTAGTGTTTACATAAATTACAAACGGAGGTTGCACATGAAAATCCTCAATATTGCGTTAGCGGTCGTGGCCGTCATCCTGGTCATCGTTGTCCTTGCCGCACCGATCGGTCCGATGCCTGGGTTCTTTATCGGCGGTACTGCAACTGCTGCACCGGCTGAATGGCCTGATACGTCCGCGGTGCATGAAATCAAGCTCAAGGTGCCGGGTACGCTGCCACGCGTTGTCATCATCTGGGTTGTCGACTACGAAGGTGAACTCTACGTGGTTGGTGGAGAAGGCAGCGGCTGGGTGACCCAGTTGGGTAGTGGCGGACCGGTGGAGTTCAGGTTGGGGGATGCAACCTATTCACTTAACGCATCTCGCATCACCGAAGGCTGGGAGCCTGTACTCACAGCCTGGATCGAGAAGTATCGCCCTGATTACCCGGACATCATTGCAGGGTTCCCTTCCATGGAAGAAGCGGAAGGCCAGATGGCGTTGTTCAAGCTGGCGCGAAGCTAGTTACCGGTTGGGTAGACCGAGGTGAGGAACTGCCGCATTGCTGATGCCGAGATTTCCGGGATTTCCTCCATCGGTACGTGGCCCACGTCTTCGTAATATGCCGTGGTTGCCTGGGGCAACATCTCTTCAAATCGTTTAGCCTGGCTGAAAGGGATCAGCGTATCTTTGTCTCCCCACATGATCAGCACAGGCTGGTCGATTAACGAGATGTCGGCGGCATCGTTCCTGCTCCAGCGTTGCTGGAAACGAAGGATGGTTGCTTCACGTGTGCCGCTCCTGAGGTTCAGTTCGTAGTAACGGTGAATCAACGCATCATCAACCACCGGTGAGTGGTTGTAGGCGCTGCGCAGGCCCTGTTCCACAAGAAGGTACGGGTCGATACGGGTAGCAATCTTCTGGAACCATGGATTGCGTAACAGCCTGAATGCGATGGGTGACTCGCCCGATGATTCAACAGGTGTTTCATCGCGGGGCAGACCGCCCGAGTTAATCAACCCCAGGCCCAGTACTTTATCCGGGTGCGTGAGCGTATAGCGAAGCGATACGCCACCGCCCATGGAGTTGCCTGCGATCACAAACTGGTCCACGTCGAGTTCGTTGAGCACGGCGTCAACCACGGCAACATAGTTGTCGGTCGAATAATCATCATTTGGCACTCGCCCGGTCAGGCCATGGCCGGGCAAATCCAGGGAAACCACCCTGTAGTCATCGGTCAGTTGCTCAGCCCAGGCTTCCCAGGTGTGCAGGCTGGCGTTTGAACCGTGCAGAAGCACCAGCGTGGGCTTGCGGCGATCACCTTCGTCGCGGAAGTGGATACGTCCCATGTCCCCAAGACTCATAAACTGCGAAGCGTGATTGCTATAGCGTGCGTCCACCACGTCCCGGGGAATATCACCCTCGTACAGGATAACCACCAGGATGGCGCTGATGATCAGCATGGTCAGGGCAAGAAATTTTATTATTTTCATTAGTTTAGCTGCGCGTTACTGACTGCAGGGGGTCAAAGCTTGACCAAGTCAAAGCATAACCGATGCCTATTACGGGCTAAAGCATTCAAATATTCGTTTGTAGTTTTCGTTTCGCAGGGTAAGATTTTTGCCCCCATAACAACAACAACCAGCAGGAACTGAGGGGGTCTATCGTGTCACCCGCACTTGCCAAGGTAAGGGCCGAAGACGAAGCGGTCCGAAAACTCATCCTGGAAGCCCTGGATGTCATCAGGTCAGATGACTTCGATCGCTACTTTGACCTGTTCACCGATGATGCCGTCTGGATGATGCCATCGAGTTTCAAAGACGTGCACGTGGATGAAGCACGCACTTTTTACCGTTTTACCCAGAAGTTCCGTTTCGACCAGGAAACCAGTGTCGACGAGATTGTTGTTTCCGGTGAATGGGCTTATGTGAGGGTAAGCTTCAACGGCTACCTTCGAGCCAAGGCAGATGATGGCTCTCCGCCATTGCGATCAGTCAGTCGCCACATCTGGATACTGCAGCGCCAGCTTGATGGGCAGTGGAAAATCGCGCGTGATATCTGGAATACGCCAAAGGTTGCAGAATAAAAGCAGTAAGACCTGACATTGCCGCACTGGAACAGAACGGTATTACTGCCGTTGCGTTTCCGCGCCTGGGGGACCCTGATGTCATACCGCTCTGGTTTGGCGAAGGGGACATTATTACACCGCCTTTTGTTCGTGAGTCGGCGAAACAGGCGCTCGATGATGGCCATACGTTTTACGTGCATACGCGGGGCCTCGAAACACTCCGCGATGAAATCAAACACTACCTTGATGGGCTCTACGGCATAAACCTGGATGCGGACCGGATATCGGTGCCGGGTTCCAGCATGTTGTGCATCACCATCGCCGCCCAGATGGCGCTGACTTCAGGGGACGAAGCGCTGGTGGTTTCTCCCAACTGGCCCAACATAGAAACGACCTACACTGTTACGGGGGCAACGGTAAACACCGTTCGCCAGCGAGAAACAAAAACCGGTTGGGAGCTGTCCGCTGACGAAATTATTGAGGCGATGACGCCCGCTACAAAGAGCCTCTTTATCAACTCGCCCTGTAATCCTACGGGTTGGGTGATGACGCGCCCGGAGCAAGAAAAGATCCTGAAATACTGTCGGGAGCATAACGTGCTGCTGATAGCAGATGAGGTTTACCACCGGCATTACTATGACGCAGATGCCGCGCCGTCATTTCTTGAGGTTGCAGAAGACAATGACCCGCTCGTGGTGGTAAACGGGTTTTCGAAAGCATGGGCAATGACCGGCTGGCGGGTAGGCTGGGTGGTTGCCCCACTTGAGCAGGCGACACACTGGGCATTGATGTCGGAGTGTTTCAACACCGGTGCAACTGTCTTCACCCAGCACGCCGCGATTAGCGCGCTGAAGGAAGGAGAACCGTTTGTGCGCCAGCTCAAGTCGCAGTACCAGGAGGCAAGGGATATGACCCTGCAGATGCTCGGCTCACATCCGGCGATAGAGCTTTCTGCCCCGGAGGGCGCGTTTTATGCGTTCCCGAGGATCAGGGGCATGAAGTCGTCCAGGCGGTTTGCCGAGAAGTTGCTTGCCGAAGAGGATGTTGGGGTAGCACCCGGCTATACCTTTGGCGAAGGCAACGATGAATACATCCGCATCTGTTATGCACTTGGGCTGCCACGCCTTGAAGAAGGGCTTCGTCGTATTCTTCGATTTGTTGACAATAACCACAATGATTTTGGTCAGGAGTAACTATGCCTGTGTATGACTTTGCAGTCGGTCAGACCAACCCGGAAACCTTTCCGGTAGAAGCTTTCAAGGCCGCCGCCATGCGCGCGATTGATGCGGAGCACGAGGCGCTGAACCGCTACCCCGGCGCGAAAGGCCACGAACGCCTGCGTAAGCTGATGGCGGAACGAGAAGCGGCACGTGAAGGCGTATTTGTGGATCCTGAATTGATCGCACTCACCAACGGTAGCATGCAGGCGGTGACGCTTGCAGGCCAGGGATTGATGCAAGCTCGCGGGGACATGGTGATCACGGAGGAGTACACCTATTCAGGCACAATCGCCGCCTACAAAGGTATTGGTCTCAAGATGGTTGGTATGCCGATGGATGAGGACGGCATGCGTGTCGATGTGCTGGCGGATCGTCTCGAGGAGATGGCGGGCAAGGGTGAACTGCCAAAGTTTATTTACACGTTAACCACCTACCAGAACCCGACCGGTACCTGTATGCCGGAAGCGAGAAGGCGTGACCTGATCTCCCTGGCTGCGCGCTACGAACTGCCGGTTGTGGAGGATAACTGTTACGGGGATGTGCACTTCGAGGGAGAGGTGATTCCCAGCATGTTTGCCATGGATGAAGGTGATAACCATATCTACATTGGCTCACTATCGAAGATCTTTGCCCCGGGTGTGAGGCTGGGATACCTCTATGCGCGCGAGCCTTACTTCACCAGGATCGTTGGCAAGCGATTTGATGCTGGCAGCAACTATTTTGCGGCGGCGGTACTGGCAGAGTTCTACAAGGATGGCATTGGCGATCATGGCAAGGCGACCATTCCAGCGCTGAAACAGAAACGCGATCTGCTGATTGCCGGGCTGGAAGAGCAGCTTGATGATATCTGCGTCTGGTCTCGCCCCGTTGGCGGCCTTTTTCTCTGGCTACGCCTGCCCGAAGACACCGATATGGAGAAACTGGTTAAAGTCGCAAACGAGCGTAACGTGTTCTTTGCAACCGGTGCAGATTTCCATGTTGATCGGTCAGCGCGCCCTTATATACGTCTTGCATTTGGGCACGTACAGGATGAACTGATTGTCGAAGGTGTGCCGGTGCTGGCGCAGGCAATCAGGGAAGCACGAACCAGCAACGAAGCGAAAAACTTCGACAGTCTTTTCTAGTTTTCCAGCAGGTGGTTAACCGTGGGACGCGGTCAGCGCGCGTCCATCGATGCGACGAATCTGTGCCTCACTGATCGTAATCCACAGCAGCAGAACCAGGAAGATACTTACACTGATCGCAATCGCGACGGGTGCGCCAATAACATTGGCCAGCGCACCGGCAAACAGACCACCCAACGGCATCATGTTGTAGCAGATCGCATGAAAACCCATCACACGGCCTCTCAGTTCATCGGGCACTTCGAGTTGCAGTACCGTGGTTGAAGTGATCATGAAAATTGAAAAACACAAGTGCGCAAAAAACAGTGTGGTGAGTGCCAGGCTGAATACGCCAAACTCGCTCGAACCGGCAAATCCATACAGGAAAAGGCACGACACCAGTGCAGAGGCCAGCATGAGCAGGCCAAGGTGCCGCGAGTCCGTGAGGTAGCTGCAGACGAGGGTGCCGACAACCGAGCCGATACCCGTCATGGACAAAAGGAACCCATAACCTTCCTCACCTACACCCAGCAGGGCGGAGAATGCGGGCATCAGCTGCATGTGTGAACTGGCGAAAAAGAAGATCGCGTAAGAAAGCAGCAACAGGATCAGGAACAGCCGGTCCTGGAGTATGAACCTGATGCCTTCAGCGATCTGCGTCAGGGTCGACTGTGCTGCAACTCGCTCAGCAGGTGCCATCTTCAGGCTCAGCATCACAAAGTACATCGCAAGGAACCCGGCGGTGCAGAATGCGAAGACTACCCAGGTGTCCGAATAGGCGATCACCAGACCACCAAAGGCCGGCATTGCCATGCGGGTGGCCTGCCAGATCACGGTGGTCAGGGCGACTGCACTCATCATATCTTCCCGCTCGATCAAAGCTGGAAAGATGGCCTGGCGTGCAGGCCAGTCGACACCGTTAACCAGCGATATCAGCCCGGCGATGGTGAGCACGTGCCAGACCTCAACAGTGCCGGTGTAGTCCAGCACCGACAGGGTACCGAGCAGGGTGGCTACCAGCAGCGAGGTGATCATGAGCAGGATTCGTTTATCAAACCTGTCAGCCAGAGCGCCGCCAAAAAGTGTGATGATGATGGCTGGTAGTGCCGTTGCCGCACCCAGGTAGCCCAGCACCAGGGCGCTTTCAGATAACTCGTAGGTCAACCAGCCGAGGCCCATGACCTGCAACTGTGTTGCGCCAACCGATGCAAAAGAGCCCACCCAGTAGCGCATGAACTGCGGGTGCCGAAGCGCGGACAGTGTCGGGTTGTTGCTGATATTCACATTGATGCTCTGAGCCTGGGGGGTGCAGTCCTCTCCGGGGGCGCGAACTATATCATCTTGGCTGGCCGGTATCGTGCTTGTGCAGGCGCGGGCTTACCTGCAGACTTGCGATGTTCACAACTAATGTCCACCAATACTGATCAACAAAAGAAGGAGATCACCATGGCCATCAACAACATCGTCACCGACGCGGGCCGTTTTTCCTACGACCGATTTCATTTCTCAGAAGCCGTGGAAAGCGACGGTCATATCTTCTGCTCCGGCGTTATCGGTTCCGGTGAGAAAGGCAAGATTCCAGAAGATATCAGTGAAGAGTTCAGGAATGCCTGGGCGGGTGTTGGCCGCGTACTTGAGGCTGCGGGGGCGGGTTTTGATGACATCGTGGAATACACCAGCTATCACATCGGCATGAGTGAACACATGGCGGAATTTATGGCGGTGCGAGATGAAGTGCTGTCTGAACCATGGCCTGCCTGGACGGCTATCGGCACCACTGAGCTGGCCATGCCCGGCGCGCATGTCGAAATTCGGGTGACCGCTAAACTGAAATAGCCAGGTAAATTCTCACTTTAGTGAGAAATTCGGGCAGGCTGCGGTGAAACGAAGCCTGCCTGCGATGAATGACAGGCTAGCTTACTGTCGACGCAAAGTGGTGGCCTATAATGTCGCAATCGTAAGCGACAACTATGCCTCGGCAAGGGCCCGTGCAGTCCGACAACCCCCTCAAACATCTCTTCAGAAGACAGCTGGCTGAGTTTTACCAGAACCGCGACTACCAGTTCTGGCTGTTGCAGCTGATCGGCTGGACTGGTTGGGTTGGCCTGTTCGCTATTCGCGACGCCTACTGGGGACAGCCCGCGGAACGGATCTGGCTGCTGGTTGTCGATGCGGTGGCGGGACTTCTCCTGACAACCTGCTTGCGCTATATCTATCGCATCGTCTGGGAACGGCCGGTTTACCAGAGAATCATCACCATTCTTATCGCCTCTTATGTGATGGCGGCCATCTGGCAACCCATCAAAAACTATTCACAGATGGCGTACTACAACGAGTTTGGCATGGTTGATGAGTACGGCATGCTCGCATACTGGGGCGGCATCATTGGTTATTCCTACTTCCTGATGCTGGGCTGGAGTGGCCTCTACTTTGCGCTTAAGTTCTATCGGTTGCTGCAGCTCGAGATTGAAAAGAGTATTCGGGCTGAGTCCCTGGCCCACGAATCGCAGTTGCGGATGTTGCGATACCAGCTGAACCCGCATTTCCTCTTTAACACGTTGAACGCAATTTCAACGCTGATACTTGGCAAGGAAACGGATGCGGCCAACGAAATGGTCAGTAAGCTGTCACAGTTTCTCAGGTACTCGCTGGATAAAGATCCCATGCAGCGTGTAGACCTTGAACATGAAATCAACTCGATGCGCCTCTATCTTGATATCGAGAAGGTCAGGTTTGATGATCGTCTCAAGGTGGAGGTGGATACAGGCGACGATGTTAAACGGGCGCTGGTACCCAACCTTGTCCTGCAACCGCTGGTTGAGAACTCAATCAAGTACGCGGTTGCCAACTCGGAGAAGGGCGGCTGCATTTCGATCAGTGCGGTTCGCGAGGATGATCAGCTGCGCGTTACCATCCAGGATGATGGTCCGGGCCTGCCGGTAGACAAGCAGGGCGAGGGCTGTCCATCGTTCAATGGCGTTGGCCTTGCCAACACCCGTGACCGTCTGAAGCAGCTTTATGGAAAGAACCAGTCGGTTACATTCAGGCAGGCGGTGCCACACGGACTTGCCATCGATATTTGTATACCTTTTGAGATTGAAGTTTGATTGCAGAATCAAGGTGGAAACATGACTAACCTGAACGCCGTTATTGTTGATGATGAGTCCCTCGCGAGGAAAGGCCTTAAGCTCAGGCTTGAAGAAAACCCCGCTGTGAGTGTTGTTGGCGAGTGCAGCAACGGCCGCGAAGCCCTGAACAGTATTGCTGAGTTGCGCCCGGATCTTGTTTTCCTGGATATCCAGATGCCCGGCATGAGCGGTTTTGATGTGGTCAGCAAAATGCAGCAGGACAACATGCCGCTGGTCATCTTTGTGACGGCCTACGACCAGTATGCGATCGAGGCGTTCCAGGTACATGCAGTGGACTACCTGCTGAAGCCGATTGATGATGAGCGCCTGGCGGAAGCTGTCAGCCGTGCCGTGGACCACGCCGAACAAAGTGGTGCGGTAACGGACAAGCAACGGCTGATGGAACTCATTATCAGCATTACTGGTAAATCAGAGACATCAATTACACAGCTGTTGCGCGATCACACCGGCGTAAAATCCTACCCTGACAAAATTGCTATCAAGGACGGTGGTGAGACAACCCTGGTGCAGATTGAGGACATCGACTGGGTGGATGCGGCTGGTGACTACATGTGCATCCACGCCAACGATGAGACACATGTGATGCGCGTTACGATGAAAGAACTTGAGCAGCAGCTTGATCCTGCAAACTTCCAGCGTGTGCATCGCAGCACCATCGTCAATCTTGATCGGGTCACCAAGGTCTGTTCGCATATGAACGGTGAGTTCCACCTGATCCTGACCAACGGGGCATCAATAAAGATGTCACGTTCCTACAAGGAAAAGGTTAAGCATTTTTTTTAGACGCGGTCTGCCAGGCCAGCACTTTTTAAACCAGCTTGCTGCTGCTGTGGTCATGGTAAGGTAGCTGCCATCTTATTGGCGGGAGGCAGCTTTGCGTTGGCCACAAATTTTTATCCTTCTCGTTTCCCTGAACCTGGGTACCGTTATGGCCGCTGACATTGCGATTGTGGTGCATGGCGGTGCCGGTACGATTAACCGGGAAGCGCTGACGCCTGAACTCGAGGCTGAATATCGATCAAAACTGGAAGCCTCGGTATCGGCCGGTTACTCGATTTTGAAAGCGGGCGGTGCCAGCATCGACGCGGTCACCGCAGCGATTACGGTGCTTGAAGATTCACCGCTCTTTAACGCAGGTGTGGGCTCTGTCTTAAACAATGACGGCCGTGTCGAAATGGATGCGTCCATCATGGAAGGAAAGTCACTGAACGCAGGTGCGGTAGCGGGTCTGCAACACGTCAGGAATCCGATTCTGCTCGCGCAGGCGGTGCTCGATAAATCTCCGCATGTGATGCTGATGGGGGAAGGTGCCGAGGCTTTCGCGCGCGAACAGGGCTTCGACATGGTGGGTAACCATGAATTCAGAACGAAGCGCAGGCAGGAGCAGCTGCGCCGTGCTCAGGCAGCAGCAGACAGTGTCAGCCTTTCCGAAGAGGGCGCCGATACTTTCAGAGGCGCGGATGCATCTGGCGCGGATCACGAGAAGTCGCCGCTTGGTACGGTCGGTGCTGTGGCAATTGACGCCTCGGGAACCATTGTGGCCGGCACATCTACAGGTGGCATGACCAACAAGCGCTTTGGCCGAATCGGCGATTCACCCATTATCGGTGCAGGTACCTACGCAAAGAACGGCGTATGTGGCATCTCTGCTACCGGTCACGGCGAGTTTTTCATTCGTGCGGCTGTTGCCCACGACATTTGTGCGCGGGTCAGCTACCAGGACACATCACTTGATGCCGCGGCTGATGAGGTGGTTAATAAGGTGCTTCGCGAAATGGGCGCTGATGGTGGCGTGATAGGCATCGATGCCGATGCCAATGTGGTGATGCAATTTAACTCAAGTGGTATGTACCGGGCTGCTGTCGACAGGCACGGCAAGCTCAGCACGGCAATCTTTGCAGACTGATACAGGCTAGGGCATAAACTCATAACCCAGGAAAACATAGTAGCCGACATAGGCGGCAAGTAACGCGGCACCTTCTTTCCTGTTGATGCGTGGCTTCCGTTGCCCAAACGGGTGACAGAAAAGGAACAGCACGAGGGTTACCAGGACCATCGCCGGCAGATCTCTTGTTATCGTGCTTAGCTCCAGCGTTGTGGGTGATATGACACCGGCAATGCCGATCACAATCGACGTGTTAAAGAGATTGGATCCGATGATGTTACCGAGGGCGATGTCGTGCTCTTTTCGTTTGACTGCGGCAACGGAAGACGCCAGTTCCGGCAGCGAAGTGCCGACCGCGACAATAGTAAGACCGATAATCAGGTCACTGATGCCAAGTTGCCTGGCGAGGCCAACACCGCCCCAGACCAGGATACGCGATGAGATCACCAGTACGATGAGACCAACGATGGTATAGAGGAGTGCGCGCAGGGTTGAGATGTCGGCACTCAGCGATCCTTCCACGTCATCTGCAAGCTGGTCTTCTGGTGATTTGAGTCCGGCATAAACCGACCAGGTCATCAGGCAGATGAAAAGCACAATCAGGACAGTGCCATCGTCGCGACCCAGCACACCATCCAATCCGAGCAGCACCGCGCCGGCCACCGTCACCAGCAGCAGGACGGGCAGTTCTCGCCGGAGCACCGATGACTTCACCGCGATGGGACTCAGTACCGCTGTCAGGCCCAGGATCAGGGCAATGTTTGAGATGTTTGAGCCAACCGCGTTGCCGAGTGCGAGCCCGGTATTGCCTTCGCGTGAAGCGAGTACGGAAACGACAAACTCAGGTAGCGAACTGCCGAAGCCGATCACCAGCATGCCGACGAGCAGTGGAGGTATGCCTATCCTGCGTGACACTACTGCAGCACCCTCGACAAACTTGTCAGCGGAGAGGGCAAGGAAAATGATTCCAACAATCAGCGCAGCAACTGCCAACATGTAGCCAATTCTCTTCTGGCAAGCTTTCCCCTGGGCTTGCACTTCTGAAAGGTTCCGCCGGGAACCGCATGGTCGTCAATGGCGCCAGCCCGCACCAGCACTGGCTTGTGTGCAGATTTTCCGCCGTCTGCACCGCGTTTCTTACCGCTAGTCTGAACCATTACAAACTATTTACAAAGTAGATTGTTCAGGCGGGTGCCGATCACGGAAGATGCTCTTCTATCAGGGATGCCAGAATTTTTCAGCACATATGGTTGCTCAGCGTGGAAGCAATTCGTCTGAATCTGCAGTAGGGACGATGCTATCAGGGGGTAAAAACTCCGACTCACCCGTGGTCATTAACGACTTCCCGGCGGTGTATCTGCCGGATGCCTCTTTTCTTATCGATGGCAGTTTTGAGCGCGTCGGTTTCGATCTTGTTATCACAAATCCAGCCGGGCAGACCTTCGTTGTAGAAGACTACTTCTCGTTCCATCCGCCGCCGAACCTGATGCTTGCCTCCGGCGCAGGCTTTTCCCCGGAAATGGTGATGCTGAAAATGCATCTGCCGTTCGGCGAGGAGGTCATGTTTGCAGGTCCAGCAGCAGGTGCCGTTAACCTGGTTGAGATCGGCAGGATTACGCTCGTGCTGGGCGACGTTACCGCGATCCGCACCAACGCAGAGGGCGTGGTCGAGACCATCACGCTGAAACGAGGAGACAAGCTCTACAAGGGCGATGAGATCCAGACCGGGGCGCGGTCGTTTGTTAAGGCCAGCATGCTTGACGGAACCCGCTTCCACCTGGGTAAAGACGCCAACGCTATCTTGTCTGATTTTGAATACAACGAAACCGAAAAAGTCGGCAAGTTTGAAGCCTTCGTTGTTAAGGGCGGATTCCATTATAAAAGTGGCAACATCGGCAAAATGTTTGCCGGGATGTCGAAGAACCACTCGGTTATCTCGACACCCACCGCAACCATCGGCATCAGGGGTAGTGAAGCCGACGGATTTGTCGACCAGTTTGGTAACACGACACTGAGGCACACCTCTGGTGTGTTTTCCATCACTGACATCAACGGGCAGAACGAGGTCATTCTCGATACGCCCGGTAGTGCAACGGTTTTCTCTTTCTCTGGTCCACCTGAGTTTTATGAGGTTGCCTCTCCGGACATGGTTGACCAGATCTTTGACAACCTGCCTCCACCCGACACGCCCGAAGAGGTCGCTGAAGCGCTTGAAGAGCAGGCGGAAGAAGAGGCTGCTGAAGAAGCCCAGGCAGAAGAACAGGAAACCGAAGAAGAATCCGGCGAGGAGGCTGAAGCTCAGGAGGAAACAGTAGACGAAGCTGAAGAGGACAGCGAAGAATCCGAAGATGAATCTGACGAAAGCGAAGATGAGACCGAGGAGGAGGTAGAAGAAACTACCGATGAAGCGGATGAAAGTGAATCGGAAGCTGATGAAACCGAAGAAGGTAGTGAAAGCGATGATGTAGCCGACGAGACTGTTGATGAAACGACAGACGAAACCGGTGATGAAACGACGGATGAGAGCGTAGAGGAAACCACAGACGAATCGGCGGAAGAAACAAGTGACGATGCCGAGCCAGAGGAGACGGCGGAAGAAGAAGTTGCTGAGGACGAGGCCGCCGACGAAAGCGGCGATGAACCCGGTGAAGAAGAGCCCGCTGGCGGTGAGGAACTCGCGGCTGAGGAAATGACAGCCGAGGAACGTGCTGCGCTGCGCGAGGCTGCCGCTGCAGCGCGGGAAGGGGAAAACACGGAAAACGAAGCAGAGGCGGAAGGTGAAACTTCCGATGATGCAGAAGAAGCCGGGGATGAAGAAAACGCAGAAGCAGCGGAAGCTGGTTCTGAAGCTGCTTCTGACGAGACGGCGGGTAGCGACGAAGATGCTGAGGCCGCCGCAAGAGCACAGGCGCAGGAAGAAAGGGCAACTGCAAGGGAGCAGGCACAGGCGGATGGTGAAGACGCCCAGGGTGATGATCCGACTGCTGAGGATCCCGGCGGTGAAGAAGCGACTGGTGAAGAGCCTGGACTCGAAGAGGTTGTAAACGCACTGCAGGAGTTAAGCCCTGAAGAACGCCAGGCTGCGCTGCAGGAAATGTCCGCAGAAGAACGTGCGGCGCTTGCAGAGCAGCGGGCAGAGATGTCCGGTGAGCAGGTTGGTGATAACACCGACGATGGCTTTGATGACAACCTCGCAGGCGATGGTTTTGAAGGGACTGGCGAAGGGTCCGCACAGAATGAGGGGTTTGCTGAAGGTGCCACCGTCGGCAGTTTCAGCGGTGATGGCAGCAGCACTGAATCCGGTGCGGAGACGGGCAGCGGCGATGAAGGGGGCGGTGAACCGTCATTCGTTGAGCAGCTCGCAGCCTCTGGTGAACTGCCAACTTCCCAGGAGGAATTCAGGGAACTGGCAGCCGAACTTAACAACGACGAAAGGGCGGAACTCCTGGACGCCATCGCCTTGCAGCAATCTTCTGTTGCCAATGAAAACGATAACAGTGCTGCTGGTAATGATGGGGACGGTGCGCTGCAGCAGAACCAGGGTAACGATGTTGAATCTGACGACACGCAGGGTGTGCCCACGCGCCAGTTTGGCCAGGACCAGGGTGTAGACATAACCAATACCCAGAACGAGCTGGTACTGGTTCAGCAGTCGGGTAATTCCCTGGATAGTGGCAACAGCAACTCAGTCCTTGATAATACTGCACAGATTGATCCATTGGCGTCTCTTGAAAACGAGGCGGAAGATCCTGTCGCCAACGAAACGGAAGATGTGGTTGAAGAAGTTGTGCAGGAGGAACTGCCTCCCGACAACCCGCCTGAGGCGCGTAATGACTTTTTTGCCGTGGATTCTGCCGATACGGTTAACGTTACAGGCATCCTTGTCGGCAATGATGGTGACCCTGACCCGGGGCAGACGCCCCAGATCATCGGCGTCACCGGTGGTGACCGAGGCGGCATTACCAGTTTTGACGGCAATGGTATTACCTACACACCTGATGCGGACCTGCTCGAATCCCTGGGCCGTGATGAGACCGCAACAGAGAATTTCAGTTACAGGATCAGGTCCGGTGATCTCACCGATACTGCGGTTGTCAGTGTGCAGCTGGTTGGTTCAAACAAGGCGCCCGTCGCCAATGCGGACAGTGCGTCCGGCGCTGAGGGTGATGAAATTGCGATCAACGTGCTGGCCAATGACTTTGACAGTGACGGCGATGCCCTCACGATCACCGGTATTGATGCAGGTAACCTGAAAGGCGCCGTAACAGTTGGCCCGAATGGAAAAGGGCTTGTTTATACCGCGCCGTTTGGTCTTGCTGGTGGTGAGGTACTCGAAGAAGCCTTCAGCTACGCGATTTCAGATGGCGACCTGACCACCACGTCGCAGGTGTTTGTCAGCATCGAGGGCGTGGACAACGCCCCAACCGTTAACGCCAATGCACCGGCGGTACAGGTTGCACCGCCATCCCTGGACGAACCGGTAACCATTCCGCTGGCAGCGATTTTTGGTGATATCGAGGGCGACCCGGAAGAACTTGAGATTGTGTCGATCGATACCAGCGGCACCAAGGGTGCGATCAGCATCGGTTCGATCATCTATACAGCGGGACCCGCGTTTGCGCCGCTGGCTGAAGGTGAAATCGGCTTCGATTCCTTTACGGTCACTGTCCGCAACAAGGCCGGCCAGACAGCCCAGGGTACATTTGTCATCGAGATCGTGGGTATTAATGACGAACCGACTGCGGTTGCGGATGCCTTTACGGTTGATGCAGGAGAAAGCATCAGCGGCAATCTGCTGGCAAATGATTCAGACATTGATAACGGCGATACGTTTGCGTTGACATCAACGGCGCTTGGGCCGAGCAACGGCACGCTTGACGTCGCGCCAGATGGCTCTTTCATCTACACGCCGGCAGAAGACTTTTCCGGTACTGACGGTTTTGCCTACGAGATCACCGATGCTGGCGGGTTGACCTCACGTGCGACCGTGTCGATCGAGGTGCTCGAGCCTGTCGCAGATGAACCCAATGAAGACCCTGTTGCGGTACCTGACGCGTTTACCGTCGGGGTGGATGGCACACTGACAGGTAATGTGCTCGCCAATGACCTCGATGCTGACGGTGATGTGCTCACCGTTGAATCGTTTTCAGCGGCAGGCAACGGCAGCGTTGCTGTCGGCCCGGGTGGCGGCTTTGTATACAACCCGGCGGATGGCTTTGAAGGCAGCGATTCTTTCACCTACGTGGTGATCGACGAAAAGGGTGCCAAGGCTGAAGGTATCGTCACGATTGATGTGACAGGCGACAACCAGCCACCGGTGGCGGCGTTTGTCGCTGACCAGGCTTTCAAAGCCGGTGAAACGTTTTCCGTTGATGTGGCTTCGCTCTTTACTGATCCTGAGAACGCACCGCTCAGCTTCGATTTCTCGAGTCCGGGCGGCTTCATTTCGCTTTCAGGCACACTGCTGACAGCAGCTCCCGGTAACGCGGATATCGGCTCGGTGGTTCCCGTCACCGTTACCGCATCAGATGGTGAGTTCTCAAGCAGCGTATCCTTCTCGGTAGAAGTCCTGCCGGAAAACGAGGCACCTTTTGTACTGCTGCCATTTTCCGACCAGCTGATCGCAGAAGGGGATTCCGGCGGTGTGAACCTCAGCGGCCGTTTCGGTGATCCTGATGATGATCCGCTGACCTTCTTTGTAACAGGCGCGCCGTTTATTGGCGTGGCTGGCGATCTCTTCTTTTTTAATCCTGGCTCGGGGTCTGCTGGCAACTACAGTATTACCGTTGGCGCCAGTGACGGGGAAGAAACCGCATCGTTCAGCTTCAATCTTGAAGTTATTCCGCCCAACACGAACATTCCGACAGTCGTGCTCGATGGTGACCAGTTAAGCGGTACCCAGAACATCTCCTTTGGCACAACACTGCAGGTGTCTGATGGTGATTCGCTGGCAACGGCACCTTTCGATATTGCAACGCAGCCCGGCGACGGCACTGCGATTATTGACCCCACAACTGGTGCATGGACCTACACGCCTGACACGTCGTTTATCGGTACCGACTCGTTTGATGTCGAAGTTGAAGATGCACTTGGTAACATCGAACTTGTCACCATCAACGTGAATGTCAGGCCGCCCGATATCACGACAGTGCCTGGCGGCGCTTTGTCTGGCATCGGACCCGAAGATTCGACAATCACTGGCACGTTTACCGCGACCGATGGCAATGGCCTCGGTCCGGCACCGTTTTCCCTGAACCCACTGGTACCCGGTGGCAATGGCTCGGTTACCGTCAATCCTGTAACCGGCCAGTGGACGTACGTACCAGATCCCAATTTTGCCAGGGCGGATACCTTCGAGATCATCGTTACTGACTCGCTCAACTATACGACGACAACGCCCATCAACCTGACCGTGTCACCGGTAAATGACGCACCGGTGATATCGACGCCCGCGCCCGCTGTGGTTGCGGCAAACCAGGGTCAGCCGGTCAATTTCCAGGTACAGTTTTTTGACCCGGATGATTCGCTGACGATTTCAGATTCAGATGTGCCACCGGGGTTGTCAGTGACGGATACCACAACCGCTAACATCACCATGGTGACAATATCTGGCACACCAACAGGAGCGACGGATCACACGATCCAGATCAGTGCTTTTGACGGCACCAATACACCGGTGTTTGAGACCATTACGTTTAACGGCGGCCTGCCTGGCGCGCCGTTACTGCAGACAGATCTGACAACGGAATATGCGGAAAAAGGCGCGCTCTATAACGGTTCTATCACCTTTAACGATTCGGAAAACCTGACCTATTCTGCATCCGGTCTGCCAACAGGTATCTCCCTCGATTTCACGAATACCAGTGGGCCTGGTGATCAGACCATCACCTTCTCTGGTACGACAACCACCACTGGTACGTTCCCGGTGACCGTCACCGCGACTGACGCATCTGCGAATATGGTCAGCGAGATGTTTACGCTCAATGTTGGCCGGGCGCCGGTGCAAACCAGCCTGATTGACAATTTGATCGTTAACCCCGGCGATATCGTTGATCTGGCAGTCAGTCGCTCGGTGGTGCATTTCTCAGAGGCAGATGGTGATCCGATCACCCTGACGGCAAGTGGCGCACCGGCGTGGCTGACCGGCACGCCGTTTACCGTTACCAACCTCGCGGCGGTATTTATGACGGGCACCGCAGTTGGTGCGGGTACGAGTACGGTTGTTGTGACGGCAGCGGATGTACACGGCTCCGATACTGCTACCTTTGATGTCAATGTGGTGTTGACGCCCAATTCCTTTACCGGTTTTGCAGGCGAAGATGATGTCTTTGTGGGCTCGCCGGGTAACGACAGCTACGACGGCGATACCGGCCAGGATGCGGTGTTCTACCGTGGTCTTGCCGCTAACTCGACTGCTACCGCAACCTTCAGCGGCGGCAACCTGGTTGTCACCATCACTGACAATGCAGCAGGTGATGCTGGAGATGATGGGGTCGACACACTGGTCGGTATTGAAGAAGTTAACTTTATTGATGGTCCTCTCACGACAGGCTTTACGATCAATTCAGGTGCAGGCAATGACACGGTTATCGGTCTTGATGGCCCCGACGTATTCAACGGGCAGGCCGGTAATGACGTGTTGCGTGGCTACAACTGTAACGACATCCTGAGCGGTGGCAACGGCACTGACACCCTCGAAGGTGAAGACGGTGATGATGACCTCCGGGGTGGTAACGGCGCAGATATACTCATAGCCGGCGCCGGGACTGATGTCCTTGATGGTGACGAGACCAGTGGCAATAAAGATGGCTCTGTCGATACCGCGGTGTTTGGCGGTGACTTTGCGGGCGGTACCGGCTTCTCTATCACGCCAAATCCGCTGACTACAAACACCAACGTATTTACGGTTGTTGACCTGAACACGGCTGATGGTGATGAAGGTACCAATACGCTGACCGACATCGAGCAGATCCAGTTCGGCGACACCACGCTGATCCTGCCACATCACCTGGACGGCACAGGTGCGCCCGACATCCTGAACGGTAATCTCTTAAGAGACACGATCAACGGCGGTGGCGGTGCTGACCTGCTGAACGGCCAGGCAGGTGATGACCTGATCCATGGTAATGCGGGTAATGACACGATCAACGGCGGCAGCGAAAACGATTCGCTGTATGGTGATGACGGCGCGGACGTGATTACCGGCGGGGCCGGCAACGACCTGATTGACGGCAACGACACCAGCACATCCGATGATGGCCACGTGGACCAGGCAAACTACAGCGGTAACATCGCTGACTACACGATTACCCCAAGCGGGTCCGGCACTTCCCAGTTCTTTACCATCACCGACAATCGATCAGGTTCACCAGATGGTACTGACACGGTCCACGATATCGAGGTGCTGCAGTTTGCTGACGGTACCGTAGACCTGCCATATTTCCTGGTGGACAACGGTGCTGACAACTTTGTCGGCGGCAGCAACAATGATTTTCTCTTTGGCGGTGGTTCCGCAGATACCCTGAACGGCCAGGCCGGTGACGACTTCCTTGAGGGTGGTGCTAACGTCGATACGTTAACCGGTGGTGCAGGTAACGATACCTTCCGGTACAACAACGCCGCGCATTCCACTCTCGCCACCATGGATACGATCACTGACTTTGTTTCAACGCAGGACAAGATCGAGTTTGTCGGTATGTCTGGCATAAGTCTTGAGCCGACGCCTTTTACGTTTACAACGGATGTCAGCACCACTGTCGGCAATATTGTATCGAGCGGTATCACCAATTCGGTCGTCTATTTCCAGGACGGCACCGATGGCTACGTGTATGTGAAGGGCGCAGGGTCCGGATCCAGCTACGACGGCTCACTAATCAAACTGCAGGGTGTGCCGAGCCTGCCGCAGGCTGCTGACTTCCTGCCGACGCTGACCAGTGTCAACGTACTGCCAACCGGTCAGCCGACGGTCAGTGGTGACGCTGAGGTTGGCAATCTCATGACCGCATCCACCGCGGGCATCAGTGATGCCAACGGCCTGGGATCGTTCAGCTACCAGTGGTTCCGGGATGGCGTAAGCATCCTGGTGCCAACAGCTCGACTTATACGACAGTGGTCGACGACATCTCCAAGGAACTCGCTGTGCAGGTCAACTTCACCGATGGCGGCGGTTTTAATGAGTTTGTATTCAGTGCCGGTACGTTGATTGGTGAGTCAGATAACTTCATATCCGGCACAGACACGTTTTTCCTGCCGACTGGACTGGACAGTTTTATCGGCGGTAGCGCGGGCACAGACAGTCTGACGCTCATTGGTGGTGCGCAGACAGGTGATGAGGTCAACCTCGGTGATGGAGTCGACTCGCTGGTACTGGCCAACGTCACCAACAGTATCGGTATTGAAAATGTAGAAAACGTCACGCCGGGCACGGCGCCGGATAACATCACGGTTCACGGTGGTACCTCGCTCTCCGGTGTACTGAACTCACTGACGGGATCAGACACCGTCGTTATTGATGGTACGGTGACGGTGCAGGGTGAGACAGTATCAACAGGTGTAGGGTCCTTTACGACCAACATGGGCTCCGAACTGAGAATTGGTGGCAGCAGTGGTGCGTCGGATTTCACCTTCAATACGTTCACGACCAACGCTGGCCTGGTATCCCTTGATGGCCCCGCATCGTCCATCCTGACGGTGTCGACAGGGGTGCTGAATAACAACTCGGTAATCCGATCAGAGGACACGGGGGCAGCAACGCCACCTGCCCACCGGCTTGATGCCGATGTCACCTTGAATTCCGGTGCGTTCATCAACGTTCAATATGACCTGGACGTGATCAACAACAGTGTCATCAATCTCAACAACGGTAACCTCTATGTCAAAGACGGTGAGGTGTTCAGACTCGACAACAGCACACTGCAGGTCC
This sequence comes from Pseudomonadales bacterium, assembly GCA_963921285.3. Taxonomy (GTDB): domain Bacteria; phylum Pseudomonadota; class Gammaproteobacteria; order Pseudomonadales; family Azotimanducaceae; genus UBA9659. The sequence goes on along the minus strand of CAWUFD020000008.1, from coordinate 513,730 downwards.
AGAAGTTTTCGAATATCTTCTCTGACACCAACCAGGGCGGTTCAATCGTCTTCGACAATAACAGTACGCTGGCAATCGACCCGGTTAACGGATCCTTTGGCATCGGCAACTTCATGGCCAAGTTCGACTTCCAGGGTACAACGACGATTGGCAGTACCGGTGGCGCTGTAACGCTGGATATTTTTCAGGACACCGAGCTCAAGTTAACAGGAGATACCGTCACCGCGGATGTCACCCTTAATAACACCGGCGGCACGCTGAAGATCGAGAACGGCAATACGTCTCTGCTCGGCACTTACAACAGTAATGCTGATAGTGATCTTATGATCATCAGTTCAACAGCTAATGGTGCAGGCCAGCTGACCGCAGCAGACAGTGTCACCAACAATGGTGTACTTGAGTTCGACACCACGGATGCAGCAACAAGCACAGTATCCAGCCTGGTAGTAAATGGTTCCGGGAACGTAACCAACACCACCTCTGGAGAAATAATCTCCAAGAACACCGGTGGTTCGCTGGCAGCCAGTCACACTGTTGACGGTCACCTGAAAAACTCCGGTCTTGTCAAAATTGAAAGTGATCTGACGTTTAACCAGGCAAGTGGCGCACACCAGAACAACACATCAGGCGTCATCGCGTTGAACAATGCCTCTCTCACCATAACGAGTGGCAGCAGTTTCAACAATACGGGATTTATTGCTGGTAACGGTACGATATCGACTGATGTCACCCTCTTCAGCAATGGTGTGATCACCCCCGGCTTTTCACCACCTGCGTCAACCATTTCGGTGAATGGTGATGTGACGCTCGGTGCAACAAGCACCATTGTGATTGATCTTTTTGACACCACGGTGTCAGGTCATGACACGTTTGCGGTCTCCGGTAACCTCGCGGCCGCAGGCGGTGTGAAACTCAACTTTGCATCAGACAGCGGATTTGATGGCGGTGAAACGATCACGGATGTGATCACAACTGGAAACGTTGCAGGCTCGTTTATGCCTGCCACACACAACCTTGCAGCGGGTTACGACGTGACCTTGTCACCCAATGGCAATAATTTCGACGTCGTCGTTGCAGATGGTTTTTGAAAACACTTATGTCGGCGCAGGCACTGCGTGGCTGACACCGGCAAACTGGAGTAGCGGCAATGTGCCGGTGCTCAGCGATGACCTGCTGATCAGGGATAAGGATGTCCTGCACAGTGTTGGCACCAATACGGCACGATCCTTCTCAGTTGAGGTGACCAACACGGCAACGAAAACGTCCACGCTGACGTTGACCGGCGGGGCGCTGACCGTGCAGAAGAATTCGCGGGTAGACCGCGGCGGTGAACTTAAGCTGAACACAAATACGAGCACGCAGACGGCATCACTGACGCTGGGTGAAGACCTGGTTGTCGATGGGGAATTTGCCTGGAAGAACGGACTCCTGACCGGCAGCGGCAGTGTGCAGATATCCAAGGACCCTGTTGGCAGTGATCATGGCTCCTTTGAGATCACAACCGGCCTGACCTCCCAGTTGAACGTCGATGTGGAAAACCGTGGTGATCTGAAAATTGACGGATCCAACATCCTGAACGGGACCGGTGATATCCATAACTATGGCGCCGCGAACATCGAGCAGACGCCCACGATCAACGTGGGGCTGGAGAACAAGGATGGTGGTGTTATCGCTGTTAACGGCGGCGCCACATCAACATCGGTGACGGTGACCAAAGACCTTACCAACGAAGATGGTGCGATCTTCCGCATAGATTCGCAGACGGCGACGGGTGGTGCCGCAGCAACCTTTTCCACCGGCAATATCACCAACCAGGGTTCAATCGAATTCAAGAACGGTGGCAGCGCCGTATCACCCAGCCTGACCATCGGGACGGGTTTGAAACTGACCAACAATGACCTGATCCAGGCGGACACCAACGCATCGCTGAACATCAGTGGCGCAACCCTCGATATGCGAGGTGGCGGGCAGATTGGTGTGCCGGGAGCGGCCCACACACTGACGATCAATTCGGGCAGTGTCGGGTCAACCATCGAGCTTGATGCTACCAGCGGCTTTTATGGTGATGGCACGCTCGCCATTACCAATACCAGCGTCGGTACCACCACGCTGATGCTGACAAATGGTCTCAGCATCAATGCGTCTGACCTGACCTTTGATACCACCGCTGCAGATATCCTGATCGATGGCTCCGGCTTCTTCTCGATTGGTAATGGAACCACCTTTACCCTTGGCGCTGGTTCCGAGATTGATTCAGGCATCAACCTCAACGTGTCGGGACAGCTGGAACTGCGCGGTGAAAACCACGACGTGCGATCCGATGTGGAAGTGGTTACCGGCGGCACGCTGCGGACAGATAACCTCACGGACTCAGTGGTTGTTGGCACGGTGATACACGACACGATGGTGCAGAACAACGGTACGATTATCCTGAACCAGGGCTCTGCCGGTAATCCGAACAGGCTCGAGATCGGTAACGCCGGTACGGTGGGTGAGTTGCAAAATCACGGTACGTTCAGGAGCAGCCAGACGCCTTCCGATACGTCCGACAATACCTTCGTGGGGCGGTTCAGGAACTTCTCTGAAGGTACGCTTGATGTGCAGTCCGGCCTGATCATTGATGAGGCATCGGCAGAAACCCATGACAACTACGGCTCGATCTATATCTCGAGCGGCAAGAAGCTGACATTCGGTACAGATGATGATCTTAATCACCAGGAAGGCGCCTCCATTCGCAGCGGCGGGGGTGCAACCCCGGCGGTGCTGGACGTTTCGGCAACCGGGGTCACATTTGTTAACAACGGTAATATCGAACCCGGCGGTTACGACAACCTTGGCATCATTGAGATTGTTGCTAACAGCTCCACCATGGACACCGTGTTCACCAGTCAATCCTCGGTTGAGATCGAGCTGAATGGTGACACAACGGCCGGGACGACTTACGACCAGCTGCGCTTTTCGAATGCTGCACCAACCCTTGATGGTGTACTCAAATTGAAGGTCAAGAGTGGCCATTCACCCGTAAACAGTGAGCTTTACACGGTTGTCATGTCCGCCATCCCGCTTACTACCTATTTCGGCCAGGTGGAAGGCGCTGACCTGCTGTCCAGCCATGGCAAGGTGCTGGTGGTGAACCAGGGCTCAACCGATATCACGGCCGAGGTAGTGACACCGATCACTGGGACGCCTGGCGCTGATTCGCCGGGTGGCACAAGCGGCACAGAGGTCTGGCACACAGGTGACGGCAATGACGTGATCTTCGGCGGTGGCGGTGCTGATACCGCATTTGCCGGTAACGGCGACGATTTTGTGATCGTTGACAGCGCATTCAGTCGCGTCGACGGTGGCGATGGCATTGATTCGCTCAGGGTCACCGACGCGGTCACGGACTTCAGGGCAATTGGCGGCCACAGGATTGATAACTTTGAGATCCTGAACCTGAATGAGAACTCAACCCAGAAGGTCACCTTTGACCCGGATGCTATTCGAACCTTTGGCGATGGCGACAACCTGCTGCTGGGTGAAGATGCAGCCATTGTCGTGGTTGCGGACAAGAACGATCACATCATTCTCGATGGCGATTTTACGCTCTCCGGCCAGAGGGCATTTGACCTTCGTACGCCCGGCACTTACGAGGCGTTTACACGACTGCACCACGCTTCATCTGGCACAAGCCTTTATGCCGGTGAAGAAGGTCTCTATGAAGTGCAGAAAACTGACGGCTCAAGGATTTTCCTCGGCAGCAGTGAGGGCGATACCATCACGCCGAGTGATCCGAATACACCAAGCTCGATGTTTAACGACATCATCAAGGGGCGCGATGGTGATGATAATCTGGACGGCGGCATGGGTGACGACCAGATTGATGGCGGCTTTGGTGACGACACGGTGGATGGCGGCAGTGGTAATGACACGCTGTTCGGTGGTGGCGGGAATGACACCCTGGTGCACGACCCATCCAACGTGGTGAACACCGATGCGAGTATCGACGGTGGTTTTGGCATCGACTTCCTGTCTTTTGACGGCACGCTGAACCTCTCCGGCGTAACCAACCTCTCCAAGATTGAAGGCGTGACCATGGACGACGGTGCCGGCGATGATTCGCTGACGCTGGGTCTCTCTGAGCTATCCGGCATGCTGGGTAGTGATGACTCCCTCGAAACCCTCTTGCCTGACGGTCGTACCAAGTTTGTCATCGATGGAGATGCAGGCGACACGTTCTTCCTTGATGGCAACCCGATACACAGCATTCCTGTTATCGGTTCCCTTTCAGGTGGCTGGGTTGCGCCAAACGGTTCTACCGAACAGGACTATCTTGGCACCGGTACGAACTACATGAAGTTTACCAACGGCACGATTGACGTTTATGTCCACGCCGATGTGGCGGATGCCTAAAGTACTTGTCTAAAGCACCTGGCTAAAAATCAAGATCCTTGGCGCGCCAGGTTTCCTCGAGCCATGCGCGGGTGTCGCTGATCTCTTCAACGTGGGTTGTATTCATTTTTACCGTGATCCGGCTGCTTGCCCCGGCGAGGCATCGCCAGAAATTGGTATCCCCATGGTAAATAATGGTGATGTCCACAACCGGTGTACCAGGCGGCGCGGTCTCGAGCGCAATTTTAAGGCCGCCGGGTTTGGGAGGCAGCAGGTGCCGGTAAGGTGATTCGAGGCGTTGCTGCTTTTCTTCTGTGAAACGTGTCCCCTCGGCGAAGATAAGCAGCGCACCGTCTTCAACACTGAGTGAATTGCTGAAAGCCTGCACCGCCGAGTAATCCTGCTGACGTGCATCAGCGCCCTGGCCCCGTCGAAGGCGAGGGAAGTTCAAGGCATAGCAGATCCAGCCCACAATCGGCACCCAGACGAGTTCGCGCTTGATCAGGAACTTGATAATCGGTCCCTGGCCCGTCACCACATGCTGCAGCACTGGAATATCAAACCAGGTCTGGTGATTACAGATGAGCACGGGACTCGGGTGATCCGGTAACTCACCTTCAACTTCGATCCGGATACCGACAACCCTCACCATCCACCAGCTGTCGATGGCGGCGGCTGCTCGATAGATCCACACGAGTACCTGATGGCAACCATGCCTTAAAGCAGCGGTTGGTGAGAGTGCTTTGGCGATCGCGAACAGCGTCAGCGGCACTATCCAGAATGCAAGATTGCCAATGACCACACACGATGTGACCACGCTGAACAGGTGATTCATTGTGTGCTTTACGATCCGCATGTGTTTATCTTTAGGCGAGATGAGGGTGTTTTGCAAGACAGGTATGGCCGTGGAGTGTAGGCAGGAGTAATGGGAGTTCTAATGGGAACAACAACAAGACTGAGTGACCGGGTGAATTACACGGTTGAAGACCACATTGCGATTATTACGCTGGATCGCGCGGAACGGCTCAATGCGTTTGATGGCCCCATGTACGAGGGAGTAAACGACGCGATGTTGCGCTTTCACGAAGACGATGACGCGTGGGTTGCGGTGCTCCAGGCGGCAGGTGATCGGGCTTTCAGTGCAGGCGCCGATGTTGGGGCGCTTGATGAAAATGCCAGGCGCGGTATCACTACTGGCCTCGGCGGGCTTCTTATCGATACGGAAATGGTGACAGACAAACCCATTATTGGTGCTATTCAGGGATATTGCGTTGGTGAAGGCGTCAATCTCATGCTGGCTGTGACATTGTGTTTGCGGATGAGGATGCACAGTTCCTCATATCAGAAGTGCGCATCGGTGTGAATCCGGTGGATATACCGATCAAACTCTCAGACCGGCTTGGCTACGCCAAGGCATTTGCCTTCCTTGCGCCAGGTGATGCCAAAAGCGCTGCCTGGCTGAAAGATGCGGGGCTCGTTGAGGAAATTGCACCCGCAGGTACAGTGCGAGAAGTAGCGCGCGCCTTTGCAGCGAGACTGGTAAAAGAGTGTGCACCACTGGCGTTGCGGGCGCAGAAGGCCACTTTGTGGGAAGCCAGTTTTGGCAGCAAAGCCGCAGCAAAAACCGAGGGCGAACGTCGCCGCACCATTATCCGGCAGTCTGGAGATTATGCAGAGGGCCGGGCGGCATTCAGGGAGAAGCGAACGCCGTTGTTTACCGGGAGCTAGTTGAGCGGCTTACTAAAACAGCTCACTAAAACAGCTAACTAGAACAGCTCAAGCTGATCGTTAGGATTCAGCTCGGGCTTTCTGTCAGCTTCTCCTTCCTCCGGTGCAGGACTCGCCGCCAGGATATCCGCCATGCCACTGACCCGTCTTGAAGACCTTGCGATAGCAGCTTCCCAGGCGCCCGCCGAACAATAAAGTGCTACCGACTTTCTCGTCCTGGTCACAGCCGTGTAGATAAGCTCTCGGGTCACCAGTTCATCCATATTGTCCCCGGGTCGATCGGAGAGCACGATGTTGACGTGATTGAACTCTGAGCCCTGCGATTTGTGAACCGTCATCGCAAAACAGGTTTCATGGACCGGCAGGCGTGATGGAAGGAAGTAGCGCAGCCCCGTGATGGCGTCAGGAAACGCAACCAGTAACCCGTTTTCGCTCATGACGCAGATACCGATATCGCCATTGAACAGGCGCAGATTGTAGTCATTGCGTGTAATCAGAATTGGCTGGCCTTCATAGTAACGCTCGTTCGCTCCTTTGATGCCTCGTTTCTCAAGTTCTTTTTCGATATACGCGTTGAGTGCAGCCACGCCCTCATCGCCACCGCGGTGACTGCAGAGTATCCGGGCCTCTTCAAACGCGGATATCAATTCGCCGGCGGCAGGATGCTGCGCCTCGAGCAGGGAAAAATAGGTTTCCCAACCCTGCAGGAGAAGCGATACCTGTTCCTGGCCTATTACCTCTGTGCTTACCGCGGTGATGGCTTTATCTTTGCTAGTCAGGAGAGCAGCGTCGCCGGCCTTGATGGCGGCTGCGAACTTGCCGATTGTACTGTCAGCACTGAAACGATGGCTCTTCTCGAGCCTGCAGATGGCATTCGCAAGTCCTGCTGGTGCAGGTGTAGCACTGAGATGCATGATATGCGCAGCGTCATCGCAGAAGCGCTGCGTATATTCCGGATCGGTATAACAGAGGTCTGACAACACGTTGCCGGTATCCACTGAAGGCAACTGGTAGGGGTCACCAAGCAAAATAAGGCGCGTTGTGGCCGGTAACGAGAGCAGCACACGCTCCATCATGGCGAGGTCAACCATCGACGCTTCATCGATGATCACAACGTCAGCGGTGATCGGATTGTCCCTGCCATGCCGCCAGCTTCGTCCATCGTGACGCATACCCAGCAGGCGATGCAGGGTTATCACATCAAGGTCAAGAATTGCGGCATCACTGGTGGCGGACCTGATCGATTCACCGAGACGCATGGCTGCCTTGCCGGTGGGTGCGGTCAGTTTGATCACGAGGTCCGGGTCAGATTTCAGTAACAGATCGATTACCCTGATTACCACCGAGGTTTTACCGGTGCCTGGACCACCGGTGATGATGGTCAGTTGTCGGTTAGCCGCCTGGAACACCGCGAGTTTCTGGTAGTCGGGTTCTGGTGTACCGGCAAATTGATCGGCGAGGTAATCCGTTACCAGGTCTGCCGGTAGCGGCGCTGGCCGATTTCGGGTCAGCATCATGGCGGCAACGGATTGCTCCTGTTGAAAGTATCGATGCAGGTAGAGCTTATTACCCTCAACGACCAGCGGCGTATTGCTGCCGGCTTCTCCAACCACACTGGTACTGCGCAGCGCATGAACGTCTGCCTCCTCGTAGCGCTCAAGCGCAAGACAGGAGTGATGACTGCGGGCCGCCTGGCAGAGATCGCGAATGATTGCAGCGACGGGAGGTTTTATCTCGCCGTGCTGGCGCAGGAACTTAAGGAAATAGTCATCAAAAGTGGCAGTGGCCATCATGCACCCATGCGCTCGTCCAGCCCCATGATCAGCGCTTCTTCCGGCACGTCGTAATAAATGCCGGTTGTGCTGTCCTTGCCGTTCATGCCGCGCAGAAACAGGTAGAAAACACCGCCGAAGTGTTCTGCATAACTGTAGTCCTTCAGCGTCAGCATCAGGTATCGGTTCAGGGCGACGGTATAAATCAGGTACTGCAGGTCATAGAAGTGTGACGACATCGCCTCACGAACACTGGCCTCGCCGTAATCCTCAAAACGGGAACCAAGGTGATTCGATTTATAGTCGACCACGTAGTACTTGCCATCTGCCCTGAACACGAGGTCGATCAGACCGGTCATCATGCCGTGAACGATGCCTAGGCCCTGCGACGAGGTTGCATCGAGATGTCCATGTTGGCGCAGGAATTCGATGACATCAGCAGCGCAGTCCACGGGGAAGTGAAACTCCATTTCATCCACCCGGTGGGATCGATGCACGCTACCCAGCCTCAGCCCGTCGCTGTTGAGCGGTGTTGCCAGGATGTCTGCAAGCCAGTTATCAACACAACCCTGCCAGGTGTCACGATCGAGGGTGACGCCGATACGATCCAGGAATCGACTGGTCAAAACTGCGTTGTCACCTGTTTCCACAAAGTCCGCATCCTCCATCAGTGAGTGCAGGGCAACACCAACCCTTGCGCCACGTGGCAGGTTAAACCGGTTGATTGCTGAACTGGTGGTGGCTTCAGGTTCTGCATCGTCATCATCGGCGTACCCGCCTTCAACCTGGGGTGCAGCCTCCAGCGACTCGTCACGATGTAGTCGATGTGCAATACCGGTGTAACTGTGCATGCGCCATTTGTCTGACGGGCCGGGCATCTCCGGAAGTTCGCGTTGCGTCAGATCGGCCTGACTTTCTGCGAGCATTGTCAGTGTGGTTTCACCGGCGCGGACATTGAAGAGGGAGCGGGGCATCTGGCCCTGCAGTCGTGCCAGCAGTGATTCCTTCTTGTTGTCGTAGTCCTCGATGCCGAGCAGGGACGCAATAGCTGACCGGGTGAGTTCGCTGGGTCGGTTGGTGACCGGCAGGCAAAGGTACGCCTGGTATCTTGCACGGGTCAGGGCCACGTACATCAGGCGCATGTTCTCGGTGGCCAGCTCCCTGAGCGCAATAGCGCGATGGTCTTCGTCATCACCAACTTCGGCGTACAGCAGGTACTCATCACCCGCCTGGCGATGGTACAAGGCTGCCTCACCGGATCGCAGGCTGGATGAGAACAGCGGATAGGGAACAAACACGACATCGTATTCAAGCCCCTTTGCTGCATGCATGGTGACAATCTTGACCAGGTTCTCATCGCTCTCCAGCCGAAGCTGACGTTCCTCTGTTGCAAGTGAATCCGCGATATCACGTTCGCGAATAAACCACTTCAGCAGCCGATGCATACCGGGTGCCACTGCAGCACGCGTCTGGAGTATCTCGACCAGGTGCCGGATGTTGGTGAGTTGCCGCTCTCCGTCCTGCCTGCGCAACCATTTTTCAGGCAGCTGACGCCGGTGGATCAGCGACATGATCATCGGGCCAACGTTCTCCCTGACCCACAGGTCATGATATTCCTGGAACTCGGCAAGCACCCGTTGCTGGGCCTCGATATCGTGGTTGAGTTCATCTATTTCGTACGCGGAACACTGCATTACCTGGGTGGCGAGCGCCGCACGAATCAGGCGTTCGTTAGTTGGTTCGATCACCGCTTTCAGCACCTGCACCAGGTCGTCTGCAGTTTCCTGCAACAGGACTGATTCGAGCGTCAGGTACACACTCTGGATATTCCGGCGGGCAAGAGCGGCCTTGGCCTCGGCTGCGTTGGCGCGGCTCCTGACCAGAAAGGCGATGTTGCCGGCAGTGAGCGGTTCTCCATCGATGGTAACGTCGCCGTTCATCGCGCCATTTAACAGTCGGGCCGTTTCTTCAGCAGCACTTTCCATGGTGACACTGCAGCCCCTGCCGGAGGCAACCGGTGTTGATTCGTCGCCGCACACGAGCACCTGGTAAGGCTCAGGCTCACCACCACCGGTCAGGAGTTGCATACCCTGGTTGCGCTCAGCGGCGGCAACATCGGGGTAGGGGATGACGCCGTCTATGTCGAACCTTGCCCGGTCACCGAACAGGTGATTGGTCGCGTTAACCATCGCCGCAGTAGAACGGTGATTGACATCGAGACCGTAAACGCCCGACGCTTCGCTGCGTGCATTCAGGTAGGTATAAATATCCGCACCGCGGAACTGGTAGATGGCCTGCTTGGGGTCCCCGATCATTAACAGGACCTGGTCACCCGCGGCCTCAAAGATCCGGTTAAAAATTCCGTTCTGGGTTTCGTCGGTGTCCTGGAACTCGTCAATCATGACAATTGGCCAGCGCTGCGAGAGGGTATGTGCAAGCTGGGTGTCATCTGCATTGAGCACAGCTGCGACATTGGTCAGCAGATCATCCAGTGTCATGAGGTGCTGGGTTGTCTTGATTTCCTGAACGCGCTGTTTGAGCGCATTGAGCAGCCTGTGCCACAGGTTGTGCCGGACCTCGTTCAGGGCGACCTGCACCGCGTGAATTTCATCGATCAGGTCCAGCACGCGGTGTTCTGGAAACCGGGTTCCTTTTTTGACCGCGTGTTTCAGGCCGGCCTGACTGTACACCTGCCATAACTCGGAGAAGATGTCCTCCTCTTTGCCAAGGCACATCTCGGTCATGCTGGTGAGTCGGGTAACCGGCTTGTAGTTCAGCCTGAAGCCGGCTTCGACGATCATCGCGTGAATATTCTCGCTAACCCAGATGGCCTTTACCTCGCGGATCTTTGCCAGCACGGCGTCGAGGTCAATATTCAGGTTTGTTTCAGCGGGTGTAATGGTGACCCCCGGGCGATGCAGGAGAGGCCGGAATGCCTGCAACATGGCTTCCGGCGTTGGCCAGGCTTTTAAAGCGGTTTCCCTCGCCCCGGCTGACAGGGTCATGACCGATTGCCTGAAAACATCCTGGCTCGCATTCAGCAGGATCTGTTCAGCATCAAGACTGATGGCCTGGTCGAACAGGGTACCCGCATCAAACGCTTCTTCACCCAGCACCCGTGCGCAAAACCCGTGAATAGTGAAAATCGCCGTTTCGTCCATCAACTGCAGGGCGGCGGTGAGCAACTTGCGATCCTGTTCGGGGTTCTCGCTGCTCGCCACAAGGTTGGTAATAAACTCATCCTTGCTGGGTTCAAAATACGCAAGGTACGTTTCACGCAGACGGCTGCTGATCCGGTGTTTCAGCTCCTGCGTTGCGGCGATCGTAAAGGTAAGGACCAATATCTCCTGCACGGTGTAGGCGCGCGTGACCCCACGGCCCAGGATAAGCCGGAGATAGAGGTTGGTGATCGTATAGGTTTTCCCCGTACCCGCGCTCGCCTCAACCAGTTGCCGGCCCTCGATGGCGATCGTGTCGGCGTTGACAGGGGCGCCCTTAGGAGGGTTGGCAGGAGGATTGATAGTACTGTCCGCCGTCATGGGCAACCCTTCCTTCCAGCGATCGAGTTTCGTGTGCCGTACATGTCAGTCGAGATTGGTTGTGAGATTGTGTAGCGGTACCCAGACATCGGCTGCGGCTTCGGCAAAGGTTTCCTCGCGAAACTCATCAACAATTCTTCGCCAGTACCTGTCCTGTCCCTCGCTGCCGGCCCTGTCACTGCTGAAAGTTGTGATGGCTTTCTCCATGGCCCTGGTGTGATCACCGCTCTTGATCAGTTCCCGTGCGTATTCGCTCGATGTTTCCGGCGCCAGAAAGAGCGGCCGCTCGACCCCTACTGTGTAGAGCGCAACGAGGCGCCCCAGCTGGGCGCGCGCTTCATCGGCCTCGATTGGCGGCAGCAGGGTTTTTGCTACGTTATCGTTGTTTCCCCTTGAAACGCAGATAGTAGCGAGGTTCTCTCCCATGCAGCTGCCTGCCAGGTGCCTGATATAGGCGCTGAGCAGATGCCGCGGTTGCAGTTTGCCGACGCGGTAGTCGAGCGCAACGTCGCCATAAATGTCAGGGAGCGAGCAGAAAATCTCGTTGCCCCCGACGGTTATCGGGGCGTTCATGGTCTCGCCTTCGCTACGAATCAACTGGCTCACTGCGTCATAAACGGCTTCTGCCCTGGCAACTTCCTTGCGCAGCTGGTGCCTTCCCCGTTCACCGGTCATGACCTGTCCGCTCGCCAGCATTGCAGACTCCCAGTCAGTCATGCTGCGACCTGCAACCAGGGTAGACAGTGCACTGTCGGCGATGCCGTATCGCTCCAGATTGTCCAGTTCAAATGATTCAGTATCGCGCTGGGAAACGTCGTTCGACTCAAAGAACACGCCGAGGCGTTGCTGCAGGAAGTACTTTGCGCTGTGACGGAAGAACTGCTCTAACTGCGAGAGTGAGGCCAGCTTCAGCGTGTCATCGGTTGTTAGCGCCTCGGCGACAAAGCGGCTGTCACCGGCATTCGTCGTTTCACCGGCATACCAGACTGCAGAGAAGGACTGGCGTCGTCCCCCCTCGTAGTGGCGCGGGCTGAACGGTTGCAGGGGGTGGTACACCGGCTCAAAGTTACCAAACACGGTTTCGAGGTAGACCTGCCATTCACCGACAACCACAGAAGGTGGCTTGTCCTGGTTATCCCTGATTCCCCTGCCAACATAGCTGACATAAAAAACATCCTGGGCTGACAGCAATGCTTCAAGAAACAGGTAACGATCGTCCAGTTTGCGGGAGCGATCACCTTTGCGTGTGCCCTTGATATGCATCAGGTCAAACGAGTGTGGTCGCTTATCACGCGGATACTCAGCATCGTTCATCCCGAGCAGGCAGACCACCTTGAACGGGATACTGCGCATCGGCACCAGTGTCGCAAAGGTCACGCCTCCCGAAAGGAAACCACCCGCGGATTGTTCGTCGGTCAGTGCGTTCTTAAGGAGATGGCGAACAAGATCAAAGCTGATCGGCGCACTGCTGTCCGCTGCGTCAAAGTCGCTAACCAGCTTTTCAAGGTTACGTCGGATGAGTCCCAGGTCCAGGATTTCCTCCTGCCAGGGTTCAAACATATCCTCCAGGAGGTCGGATAGTAGTGACACCCAGTCAGCCATAGTACGGGCTTCGGCAAAGGATTCGCGGTACCGCTCCAGCGTTTCTATGACACCGATGAGTCGCGTGACAAGTTCCGTATCAGCAGGGGTGATATCGAACGCAAGCGTGTCGTGCCAGGTGCCAGCCTGCGTTGCGCGGGCAAAGCCGAGTAGCAGGCGATCCACGCCGAAGCGCCAGGTGTTGTTGTTATCCTCCGGTACCGACCAGTGCCTGGCCTTGGTCTGTCCGTCCACTTCCCAGCGGATCCCCAGTTCACTCACCCAGCTTGCCAGCAGGTCAAGATCAGCCTGCTGTAGCCCAAATTTACGAGCGACAGCGGGACTTTCCAACAGGTCGAGTATTTCTGCGGCCGTAAAACGTGAATGCGGCAGGTCAAGCAGCTGCATAAAACCGGACAGGAAGGGTGAGTGTTCTATATGACTGCGATCACTGACCCGATAATGCAGCGGGTCGCCAAAAATGGTCTGCACCAGCGGTGCATAGTCAGCGACGTCGGGCACCATGACAATAATGTCAGATAACTTCAGTTCGGGATCAGTCGCCAGCAGGTGCAGCAGCTGATCGTGTAGTACTTCCACTTCTCGTAATCGTGAATGGCATACGTGCAACTGGATGCTGCGTTCATCAGGGATCGGGACACCATCCGGCAGTGCGCCATCACCAAACTCGCCGCCAAAGGTCAGGTTGAGGATGTCGTTTTTGACATAGGAAAGCGCCGTATCGCTCGTCGATTCCAGGAACAGCTCATCAGAAATCAGTTGCTGGTTATCTACCAGCAGCTCAAAAAATTCACGACCCTGTTTGCCGAGGGAGGCCAGGATCGGATTTCCAACCTCCAGGTAGTCAGTGTCGGTGAGTTCGGTTTCCTTGCCGGTGATCTCACGGATGGAGTGACGGGCCAGGTCCTTTGGTGAAACGACATCGCCCCAGTAGTGCTCACATGGGTTCAGGAAATAGATATCAACATCGATGACAGAACCGATCGCCTCGAATGTCTCCAGCTGCAGCGGTGGCAGGGTTGATAGACCGAACACCGAGAGCCTGCCCGGCAGCTGGTCTCGCCTTACCTCGCCTTCTGTAAACGCACGCATGGCCTGGCGGTGCAGGCTCGCCCGGTGAAAGCGGCGCGAGGGGCCATCCAGGTCGTCCAGCAGTGCCCGCCAGAGTTTTCGCTGCCACGCCTCATGGGGATGGGGTTCAAATTCAAGGTCAGGTTCAGCAAAAGACCAGGACAACATCCAGTCCGGCCGGTACATGAGGTACTGATCGAACAGCCCGGCAACTTCGTGACATAACTGGTATACGCGCAGGTCCCTGTCGCCTGGACCTGAGAGATAGCTCGTTACAGCCGGGGAGAGTTCGAGCCCGTTTTCGATCAGGCGCTTGATACGCAGCGCCAATCGATTGCGCTCAAACGGGGATTCATCGAGGCCCTCGGTGGCGGGTATCAGCATTTTGTAGAGGCGCCACAGGTACGTTGCGGGCAGTACGGCGTCGACGTTGGCCGCAATGCCGTGATGTTCGGCCAGTTGCAGTTTCAGCCATTGCCCGATACCAAAACTCTGGACAATAACCTGTGCCGGCTCAAACGGATCCGCCGCATCCGGCACACGTTCACAGAAGGTCCGTGCCAGTACCGGCATCTGGTTGGATTGAAACAGGTTCAGCACGCTCGCAGGCCCGACAGGGGAATCAACACAGGGGAATCAAGACAGAGACATGAAGCATAGTTGATCGTAACCGAGGTCACTCGAAAGTTTAAGGGTGGGTGGTAAATCGATCTGTGAACCGACTTTCGTGTTTGGCAATCTCCCGCGCAAGACGGCTGATATAGGTTTCGCCGATCTCTGCATATCGTTCGCGTTCAGTACCATTCAGTTTAATGACGCGCTCATACATCGCTATCCCGCCACACACGACCTCAAGGTACATAACCCCATCCTCTTCCCATAGCGTGAACAGCTGCGACACGTTCTTGATCAATATCTTTCGTCCCATGAATCTATCTTATCGTCGCTCGGTGTGGGGGGGTACATTCGTCGTTTCTGCTAGACTCTTGCTGCGCGTCGCGTTACAAGGTAACAGTGCAGGCAGGGGGAAGCCGGGTGGAAGACAAGAAAGCCCTTCTGGGCGAACTGACCATCAACGATGATCAGCGTGACGTCTCGTCAGGGCCTGGTCGCTGGATCATTACGGGTGTGGGCACCATCCTGCTTGCCGGGCTTGCCTGGTTTTACCTGCTACCGGGTACCGAGCCAACACTGATCAGCACGGCTCGTGCTGAGATGGCAACCGGTACAACCTCATCAAACACTTCATCAAACGCCGTCCTCGACGCCACCGGCTATGTTACCGCGCGGCGACAGGCAACCGTCTCATCCAAACTCACTGGTAAGGTCAGGGAAGTCTTCATTGAAGAAGGCATGGTTGTTAAACAAGGTGATCTGCTGGCTACACTGGATGACAGCACTCAGAGAGCTGCTTTTGAGCTTTCCTCGGCCCAGCTTGAAGCGGCCAAGGCGAGGCTGGCTGAAGTCGAAGTATTAAAACAGGAAGCGGAACTCGACTTTGCGCGGACCATTGAACTCGAGGAGAAGAATCTCGCCAGCACAGCGGACCTTGATCGTGTGCGGCTTGCGGTTGACGCGCTGAAGGCGCGCTTAAAAGGTCTGGAAAAGGACGTTGCCGTGGCTGAAAAAGCGGTCAAGGTACAACAGCAGCAGCTGGACGATATGCAGATCAGGGCGCCCTTTGACGGGGTGGTTATAGCCAAGGCGGCCCAGCCAGGCGAGATGATTTCACCGGTTTCTGCCGGGGGCGGTTTCACGCGAACCGGCATCTGCACCATCGTGGATATGGATTCGCTCGAGATAGAGGTTGATGTCAACGAGGCCTACATCAATCGGGTCAAGCCTGGCCAGAAGGTAGAGGCAATGCTCAATTCGTATCCCGACTGGCGCATTCCATCGGAAGTGATCACCATCATCCCGACAGCGGATCGCAACAAGGCAACCGTGCGAGTCAGGATAAGGTTCCTCAGCCGTGATGACAGGATCCTGCCTGATATGGGTGTGAGGGTCGCGTTCCTGGAAGAATCCAGCGCGGCAGAGGTTGTCACCGAGCAGGAACAGGAGTTGTCAGGCGTGCTTGTACCCGGACGGGCGGTGCAGCTGCGTGAGAACAGGAATATCGTGTTTGTCGTTGACGGCAACAGCGTGAGTGAAAGAGCGGTGAGGCTCGGCCCCAAGGTGGGTGAGAAACGCAATGTAATTGAAGGGTTGGCAACGGGCGATGAAGTGGTCGTATCGGTTGCGGAAGGAACCTTTGCTGACCTGAACGATGGAGCGCTCGTTGCTGTGCAATAGCTGACCGAGCTAAGGGAAGTGAGAAAGGAGGGGATGTGGCTGAAAACCTGATAGAGATTAGTAATGTAGAAAAGCAGTACACACGCGGCAAGATGGAAGTGCCGGTGCTTGAATCGCTCAGTCTCAATATTGAGAAGGGTGATTTCCTCGCAATGATGGGGCCAAGCGGTTCGGGCAAGACAACGCTGCTGAACCTGATTGGCGGACTCGACAAGCCGAGCGGTGGCACCATCGAGGTTGGCGGCCAGCGTATTGACTCCATGACAGAGTCGCAGCTCGCCAAGTGGCGATCTGCGAACGTGGGTTTCGTATTCCAGTTCTACAACCTGCTGCCGGTACTCTCGGCACAGAAAAATGTAGAGCTGCCACTGCTGCTCACCAGCCTCAGTGGCAAAGAAAGGGCGCAACGCGCCGAGGCAGCCCTGACCGTGGTGGGCCTTGCCGAGCGCAAGGGGCACAAGCCGGGCGAGCTGTCCGGTGGCCAGGAGCAGCGCGTTGCAATTGCACGTGCCATTGTCTCGGACCCGGAGCTGCTGGTGTGTGATGAGCCTACGGGTGACCTCGATCGTGCAACGGCGGATGAAATCCTCGACCTGCTGCAGTTGCTGAACCGTGAATACGGTAAGACCATCGTCATGGTGACCCACGATCCCAAGGCAGCTGACCATGCCAATCACTGCCTGCACCTGGACAAGGGTAAGCTGGTGGAAGAGGCGGCGTCATGAAATATGTGTCACTGGTCTGGGCAGGGCTGTTCCGCAAACCGGTGCGAAGTTTCCTGACGATTGCCAGTATCGTGATTGCCTTCCTGCTGTTTGGGCTTTTGCAGTCGGTTACCGTGTCATTCACGTCCGGCATCATCATTTCAGGTGCTGACCGACTGGTTGTCGCGCCGAAGTACTCGATCATCGACGACATCCCGGTTAACTATGCGAACCGTATTGCACAGGTGCCAGGGGTTATCCATGTGACCCACCTGTCCTGGTTTGGTGGTACCTACAAGGACCCGCAGAATTTCTTCCCGCGCTGGCCTGTGGATGCTGAGACGTTTTTTGACGTGTTCACGGACCTCACTTTGCCGGAGGATCAGCAAAGGCAATTCCAGACACAGCGCACGGCGGCGATCATCGGACCTGAGATCGCTGAGAATTTCGGCATCAAGGTTGGCGACAAGATACCGCTGATGGCGAACATCTGGCCTAACAAGGACAACGCGGTATGGGAGTTCGAAGTTGTTGGCATTTATGACGGTGAGGATTCACTGCCGAAGAACCAGATGTTCATGAACTACGATTTCTTTGATGAGTACCGTGCCTTCGGACAGGGTGGTGTTGGCCAGTTCATGATTCGCATCGAGGATCCGAACCAGGCCTCCGAGATTGCTGGCCGGATCGACGACATGTTTGCCAACTCATCTGATGAAACCAAGACCCAGACAGAAAAAGCCTATAACCAGATGTTTGCTAACCAGACCGGCAACATCGCGCTTATCATGACCGGTATCCTGTCAGCGGTGTTCTTCACTATTCTGTTGCTCACCGGCAACACGATGTCGCAGGCAATCCGCGAACGTATTCCGGAACTGGCAATCCTGAAGACCCTCGGGTTCAGCAACCAGTCGGTGCTGGTACTGGTGCTGGTTGAATCGGTCATGATCGCGCTGCTGGGTAGCATCCTTGGCCTGGCAGTAGCAGGATTTATCATCCCGGGACTACCGGCGTCGACGCCGTTCCTTGGAGGCACAACGTTGCCTGAGGTGGTTGTCATGCAGGGTATCGCGGTGGCCGTGCTGTTAGGTATCGCAGTTGGACTGCCACCGGCGATTCGCGCCATGAAGCTCAGTATTGTTGATGCGCTGGGAGAACATGCATGAGCCAGATATTTGCGATTACGCTGATGAACCTGCAGAACCTGCCCAGTCGGCTGGGACCTTCGATCGTCGTGATTGTGGGTATCGCGGGCGTTGTGATGGTGCTGATCGGGTTGCTCTCCATGGCGCGCGGGTTTGAGTCTACGCTCACCGGGACGGGCAATGCAGACCGCGCTATCGTCATGCGAGGTGGTGCAGGCAGTGAGATGAGCAGTGGTATGTCGCCGCAACATGCGCAGTTGGTTAAAACCAAGCCCGGCATTGCCCGGACGGGTTCAGGTACGCTTGCCGCGAGCGAGATCTATGTGATCGCTGATATCCCCAAGAAGGGCAGTGAAACAACATCCAACCTGCCCATGCGTGGTGTCGAGTCAGCGTCATTTGATATCCGTGATGAGGTAAAGATTGTTGACGGTCGCAACATCGAATTCGGCAAGTTTGAATTGATTGCAGGCGTCAAAGCCTCCCACGAGTTCCAGAACCTGGATGTCGGCTCAGTGCTGTCGATCAGGGGTGCGGACTGGACGGTTGTCGGCACGTTTGAGTCAGGCGGCACCATTTTCGAATCGGAAGTGTGGGTAGACGTGCAGGTGCTCGCTTCCAACCTGAAGCGTGGCGGCGGGTTTAATACCGTCGTGACGCAGCTTGAGTCCCCCCAGGAATTTGACGTACTCGAAAAAGCACTCGATGACGATCCACAGCTTGAAACAGATCTGGTGAGGGAAACCGAGTACTACAGCGAGCAGTCAAAGTCGCTGACGTCCTTTATTGAGAATTTCGGCTACTTTGTAGCCACCATTATGGCTGTCGGCGCGATCTTTGCGGCGTTGAATACCATGTATTCAGCAGTCTCAACCCGGTCTGTCGAAATTGCGACGCTGCGTGCGCTTGGATTTGGCCCGGTGCCCGTCGTCATCTCCGTCATGGTAGAGGCGCTGATTCTGGCATTGATCGGTGGCGCGCTCGGGTCTGCTATAGCCTACGTTGCCTTCGACAACTACACGGCATCCACCATGGGTGGCACGTTTTCACAGGTCAGTTTTGATTTTGCCGTTACCCCGGAACTGATTCAGCGGGGCATTACCTGGTCCTGTGTGCTGGGGTTGATTGGCGGATTGTTCCCGTCGATCACCGCTGCGCGCCAGCCGGTGACGGTTGCGTTGAGGGGTATGTAGCTCCCCTCACATGTCACGCCGCTTTAGAGCGGCTCGCCACCAGGTTCAAGTGCGTTCATTGTGCCTTCACCCGGCGTCAGGAACAGCATTGATGTGGGTGCATGTGGCCGGGCGGTGTGCCAGGTGTCCCTGGGGACGATCACGTATTCACCTGGCGAACTTACCCTTGTAACAACCTCTCCCTCATCGGTTGCGAGCACCAGGTCGGTGTCGCCGCTTAAAAGGAAGACGATTTCATCGCCGTTCGGGTGAATCTCCCAGGTTGACCATGCTTCCTCGAAAGAGAATTGGCTGACCAGGACGTGGTTCTTAAAACCGGAAAAATCTGTGTCCAGCTCCTGGTAGAAACTGTCCGAAATATCCTTGAGTGTCACCAGCATATCCGGGCCCAGGATGGCGCGGGTTTTCTCGATATTGTTGGCTGCCATATCTCCTCCGTTGTTGGCCGGTACCTGCCGGGGCAGGTACCAACAGGTTTTACTGGAACGACGGGCGTGCCGTGTTACGTTCGTGGTAAGCCTTGAGGTTGGGTGTATGTAGCAGATCCTGGCCAACATTACCGGCGAAGCCGAGGCAGACTGTCAGAGAAATGTCGGCAACGGTGAACCTGTCACCTGCAATGAACTCGCTGTCTGCAAGTTGCGCTTCGAACATCGGCAATGCCTGCTGCGCAACTTCCGCACTGATTTCACCCCATTCCTGACTGACTTTTTCGCGATCTTTGAAAAAACCTGTCAGGTTGCGGAACGCTTGTGCAACCGGCATCAACAGGTTGAGTTCGACGCGGCGATTCCACATCTCGATGATGGCCTGCTCCTCATGGGAGTGCCCGAACAGGTTGGGTTCCGGTTCGAGGCCCTCGAGGTAACGCGTGATCGCCACGCTCTCGGAGATGAAGATACCGGAGTCGGTCTCGAGCACTGGCACACGACCTGCGGGGTTCTTGGCCTTGTATTCGTCACTCAGGTTTTCACCGGCGCGCAGGTCAATTTCTGTGGTCGGTATCTCGATGCCTTTTTCTTTCATGGCTACGCCAACGCGAAGTCCGTTGGGTGACGCTGACATTGTGTACAGATGCATGCTTATCTCCTTATGGCCTGCCTGTTAAGCAGGAGGTTTTTCGTAACGGGTAATTGCTTCACTGATGAGCGTCTTGGCTTCATCAGCATCTCCCCAGTGATCCAGCTTCACCCACTTGTCGGGTTCGAGATCCTTGTAGTGTTCAAAGAAATGCTGAATCTGCTGCAGGGTGATTTCCGGCAGGTCCGCGTAGCTGCGAATTTTTTCGTAGCGGCGAGTGAGTTTTGTGCTTGGCACAGCAATCAGCTTTTCATCGTTGCCGGCTTCATCGGTCATGTTGAGCACGCCGATCGGGCGGCAGTTGATGACGGCGCCTGGAATCAGGGCACGGGTGCTGGCAACCAGCACATCGATCGGATCACCGTCATCGGAAAGGGTATGCGGTACAAAACCGTAGTTGCCGGGATAGCGCATGGGCGTATACAGGAACCTGTCAACAATTAATGCGCCGGAGTCCTTATCGAGCTCATACTTGATCGGTTCGCCGCCAACAGGCACTTCGATAATGACGTTGATATCTTCTGGTGGGTTGTTGCCACGGGCGATGGCGGAAATGTTCATACGGTCTAAGGCTCTCTTGTGGCCGGGAACGGGAGCCGCAAGTATAGTTGAATGCCGCGTACCTGCAATGTCTGGCGGGTTGCTCGTGTCGTTACGTGTGTAGCTACTTGTTGCGCCAGCTGGAAGGCCTGAACATCCTGCGCAGCCATGAGTCGGGCTTGTTGCGTTCAGCTTCTATTGCCTCTGTCTCCACTGGCTGCGCTGATGGAGCGTCCGTCTCTTCAGAAACTGCCTCTTCAGAAACTGCCTCTTCAGGATTTGATGTTGTCTCCACTGTCATTGGTGGCTCAGGCCTGAGTTCCGCTGGTGCATCGATGGTGTCGTCCTGGAGTTCACGTGGCAGGTCAACCGGTGTATCAGCAGGGTCAGCGACGATTTGCTCCTGTACGGGTTCTTCCGGCACGCTCAGAGGCTCGTCACTGATATCCGGGTCTGCTGGCGCAGCGTCGGCGTTGACCTCTATGTTATCCGTTGAGGGAAGTTCGATTGCTTCAACGTCGGAAACCTCCTGATTGTCTGTGCGAACCTGTTCAGTCAATGTGTCCTCAACCGATTCCTCGATGACCGCCTCAGCAGCAATCTCCTCAACCAGCTCTTCATCGATTTCCTCAACGGGGTCAACCTGCTCATCGATAACCGCAGGTGCGGGTTCAGCTTCCGGTGGTGGCGCTGAAATCGTTTCAGTTGCGGATGCTGCTGGCTCAGGTTTCGATACGCGAGGTTGTTCCCGTTTTTGCGGTGCTTTCTGCAACTCTTTCAAAGAAGGTGACGGATCTGCTTGCGTGCCCGTCCTGTCCGGGCGCTGCAGTTCGCGCAGGGTTTTTCTTTCTTCGGGTTGCTGCAGTTCCGTGTTGCCGAGCAGATCACGACTGAGCCTTTTCTGCTCGCGGCTGGGTGAGTGAGCCTTGACCGTATCGAGCAAGGTCATCGTGACAAATCCGTCGTTCACGGATTCTGCATCGTACTTGCGTGAATTTGGATGCGGGAATTGCAGTTCGGCCGCGTAGCTGCCATCAGCCCTGCGGTAGTAACGGTTGGAAATCAGCGAGTGATCCGACAGTTCGCTCCAGCGAATACCGCGGACATCCAGTGGCAGGGCGGCGGGATAGTTCACGTTTAGTACATGAGTGAGGAGATTCAGGTCGAGCTTGGTGATCAATCGGCTGATAAGTCTCGCAGCCCCGGGAAAGGCGGCGTAGGTTGTGCCAAAGCCGGTTGTCATCTCGTCTTCCCTGATGGCGACGGAGACGGCAATAGAAGGAATGCCAGCCCGGTAAGCGGTCATAGCGGCGCCGACGGTGCCGGAGTAGGGGATATCCGCACCGGTGTTCTGGCCAAAGTTCGCGCCGGATACAACCAGATCAGGGGGCGTATCGATAAAAATATGTCCAAGCGCAAAACGCACCGCATCTGCGGGTGTGCCCTCGACGGCCCATATCTGCCCTGGATAAGCCGTGACACGGTTGCTGGTGGTGATGCTCATGGATGCGCCGCTCTGTTGCGTCGCCGGTGCCACCAGGTAGACATCGTGGCCCGCACTCACCAGCGCTTCATGTAGTGCCTGGATGCCTGGTGCCTCGAATCCATCGTCGTTGGTCAACAGGATCTTGAGATCCAGTGCCGCCATCGCAGTGGCCGGCAGCCAGGCGAGAATGATCAGGAGGTATGCGAATCGTCGGGGGATCATTGGCAGTTACAACAGCGTGAATGGAAATCATAGCATCTAAACAGCACCTAAATGGCTGCTAAGTTGGCGTCGCAGTGACCTGCTCGTTGAAGTTGACCCGTCACTGGCGCTTCACTAGTCTCAATCACATCAACGCAAAACAACGAGGGAAAGACCAATGGCATATGAGTACGAGACATTAACCGTTACTGCTGAAACTGGTGTGATGTGGGTGACGATCAGTAATCCACCGGTCAATGTCATGACTGCCCAGCTGTATATGGATCTGGTTGCGTTCACCGCCGAAGTCGAGACGGACGATGCGATACAGGCAGTGGTCTTCCAGAGCGCCGACCCGGATTTTTTTATTGCCCACTTTGACGTGGAAGCCATTCTCACGTTCCCTATCGACTCACCAGCCCAGCGCGATGAAAACCTGTCTGACTTTCACCTGATGTGTGAACGTGTTCGGACCATGCCAAAAGCCACCATCGTAAAGATGGCAGGGCGGGCCGGTGGTGGCGGTAACGAGTTTGCGTCGAGCTGCGACATGCGTTTCGGCCTTCGCGGCAAGACCAAAATCAACCAGATGGAGGTTGCCCTTGGCATACTGCCTGGCGGTACCGGCACACAGCGCCTGCCAAGACTGGTAGGCCGCGGCAGGGCGATGGAGATTGTGCTGGGTAGCGACGACATCGATGCAGAGACACTCGACAAGTGGGGTTACCTGAATCGCATCTTTGATACCCAGGGTGAACTGGACGGCTTTGTTGATAACCTTGCACGCCGCATTGCCAGTTTCCCGCGCGAGGCGGTTGCACTCTGCAAGGCGTCGGTCCTGAATGCCGAGATGCCGTTTACGGAGGGCCTGGTCGAAGAGGCATACATGTTCCAGCAGACGCTTCGAACCGATGGTGCCCAGAAGAATATGCGCAAGGCGATGGAGATGGGTTTGCAAACCCGCGAGGGTGAGTTGCGTATAGGCGAGCTGTGCCAGGCGTTTGCTGATGCCGCAAACGACGACTAGGTAACGAATAGATTAAGGCGCAGCGATCGCAACAGGTACGCCGCTTAAGATGGATTCCTGTGCAGCAACACCGATAGCCATCGACCAGTAGCCATCGTGCACCGTAATGGCAGGCGGTTCGCCGTTACGGATTGCATTACAGAAGTCGACCTGTTCCAGGTAACTTGCACCATGGTGCAGTCCCATGAAGCGGATGTCTGGATTGTCAGCGACTTTTGAACTCCGAGATTCACGGTTGTCGCGTTTGCTGATGATGAGATCATTACCCGGGATCGTGGCTTCAACCTTGCCAAGGCTGCCGGTTGCGGCAATTTCCTGCTCGTTCTTAGAGCCCTCTGCAAACATGCACAAATCAAGGCAGGCCCGTACGCCGTTGTCATAGTCGATGATGACAAAGGCGTTGTCGAGAATGTCAGGGACTTCCCCGTCGTAAACCTCATCAAGGTGGTTAACGTCCTGTGCACCTGACGCATAGGCCCTGACCGGTCGTGCGCCAACCGCAAGGTTCATCAGGTCAAAGAAATGGCAGCATTTTTCAACCAGTGTACCGCCGGTGTTGCGATTGAACCGATTCCAGTTCTGTACTTTTTTGAGAAACGGGAAGCGATGCTCACGGATAAAGAACATTTTTAACTCCCCAACCTCCGGGAGTGATCGCAGCAGCTCTGTCGTGGCGGACATGTATCGGTACTCGAGTGCAACCCAGATCATGGGGTCACGTGATTCAGCAAGCTGGATCATCTCGCGTGCGTCATCGAGGCTGGTGCACATGGGTTTTTCGAGCAGGGCATGGGCGCTGCTGGATGCAACATCCCGCATTACATCAATATGTGTGTAGTTGGGAGAAGCGACGATGACCGCATCGAGATCCTTCGCTAACAGGTCGCGATAATCGGTAAACACCTCGGGTGAAAATCGTTCTGCGGCCGCCTTCTGCGCCCAGGCACGCGGCTTCTCGTTGGGGTCTGCCACCGCGACGAGATCTACATCATCAACGTGTACAAGGTTACGGATGTGCTCGCAGCCCATCATACCGGTACCGATTACCCCAAACTTCAATGTCACTTTGCCTGCCTCGTGATCGTTGATAACCCATTATAGACGGTCAAACCCCGCAACCCAGCGCCTGTTATCATGCGCCGCATGAATGAGACAGCGATCAGGTTAGAAGTTGAGGCACTAGGTGACAAAGCGAGGGTGATCAAATCCCCTTTACCAGGCGGCGAAGCGGGCAGTGTTGTCACACGGGTGTGGGGTGAAGATGCTCAGCGTGAGTCTGTTTTGTTTCTGCACGGTGGTTCCGGTTCCTGGCTGCACTGGTACAGGAACATCCCCGCGGCAGCGGCTGAGTTTACCGTCTACGCGATGGATCTGCCGGGGCTGGGCGATTCTGCAATGCCCGGTCCATCGTCTGATGCTGAAGAGTCGGCCAGCGCTACCCTGGCGGCGATTCGTGATGTGATGTCAGGTCCTTTTCACATCGTGGCGTTTTCGTGGGGCTGCACCATGACCGCCATGATTCACGCTGAACTGGGCGACAAGCTGAAATCGGTCATGCTTACCGGACCCGCAGCAGTAGGCAATATTCCGAGGCGACAGCAGATGCAACCGATGCAGAAACGCTCGCCGGATATGTCGCGGCGGGAGGTGCTCGCGGCCCAGCGCCACAATCTCGCCACCCTGATGATTCATAAAGATCAGGACATTGATGACCTTGCCATCATTCTGCAGGACATGAATACCAGCAAGGCGCGGTTCAAGAGCCCACAGTACGCAACCAGTTCGCTTGTAGTAGACGGGCTCCGAGGATCAACAATGCCGTTGTACGTGATCTACGGGGATCATGATGCACCGGCTTATCCCGGTCTTGAGTTGCGGCGAGAGATCTTTAAGGAGATCCGGCCGGACGTCCGGTTTGAGCTGGTGCAAGACGCCGGACACTGGTTGCAGTATGAGGAATCGGACCTGTTCAATGAGCGCTGCATCGACTGGCTAAAATCTAACTAGTTCTCATCCGAAAAGGGTGAGAACTAGAACGAGCCAGGGATGGCTTGTCATTTTTCGCTAGAAAAATGCGAGGTTTCAATAAAATAAAAATAGAAACCGACCCGAAAAATGCCACGGATGGCATTTTTCGGATGAGAATTAACTAGTTCTCAGCCGATCAGGCCGACGGATCGAGGCGCAGGAAGTACCTGGGCGGGAATCCTGTCAGGACCCTGAACCCGAGACCGAGCGGCCGGGCACTTGCAACCGCATCGGCTTCTGCTCCTTCGAGTGGTACCGCCACATAGTCACCGGTGGTCTCACCGATGGTCACTTCAATGTTCGGGTAATCCAGTACCCGGTAGTACCACGCCCGCGGCCAGTGATTTACAGCAACGTACAACGTGTCCTCGACGTTGATCTGTGACAGGACACGATCCTTCTTTTCTCCCTGTTCATCGATCGTGGTGAGTACCAGGGTCTGCTCGTTGCTCGGCTGGTAGTAGCCGAGCAGGGATTCAAAAATCACCACAACCAGGACGTAGGCAATGGCGATTCCACCGATAATTTTTGCTGCTTTCATAGCGGTTCCTATCTTTTGGCGTCTTTTATGGCGTTAGTTTGTTGGCGTAAATGTATGCGCTAAACTGTGCGCTCGCAAGGGGAGGGAAGGCTGATGCAACGTCGCCAGGTCTTGAAATGGGGCGCCGCCAGCGCTGCGCTGTTAGCAGGTGGTGGCTACATGTTGATCCCACCTGCACCACCGGCAGTGCCGCGGGATGTCAGGGTGATTACCACCGATATCGTCGCGAGTCTGACGCCTGCCCAGGCGGAAAAGGTGATCTACCCTTATGATCATGCGTTTCGCCAGTACCACAATCGCGGTGTCTGGACAGACGGTCTGCGGATTGGCCTGCAGAACTTTTCCAGGCAGCAGCTTGGCCTGATCAATGAGTTGTTCCATGCGGGGCTCTCACCGCGGGGGCGCGAGGTCCTGGCCAACCAGTTTTTCATCAACTACCCGGGTGTGCTGCTGATCGACCTCATGATCCTGGGTGATCCGCGAACGGACCAATACCAGGTAATGTTGTCGGGCCCTCACCTGAACCTGCGACTTGGTGGGCGCAGCGTTGAAGGCGTCGCCTTCGGCGGTCCACAGGTATATGGCGACCAGCGTGGTAACCATGAGCCTGGTTTGCCGGGCAACGTATACCAGGGGCAGCTCGATGCAGGTACCGAACTATGGCATCTGCTGTCGGGTAAACAGCAGGATGTAGCCCTCAACGAAACCTCGCCCATCCAGACCCAGATTGAACTGCAGGGTGACAGTGGGGTTTTCGCCGGTGTTTTTGTCGCTTCACTACCAACCGCGGCGCAGGCAAAGGTTGAAGACACCATCAACATGATCCTTGCCCAGTATCCCGCAGATGATGTCGACTATGCCTGGCAGTGCATGAATGCAAATGGTGGTATCGAGCGTATGCACCTCAGTTATTACAGGGACAGTGAGGGCGACGGCGGCAGTTGCCAGTACCAGACCTACCGCATTGAAGGGCCGGCCTCGGTGTTCTACTACCGCGGCTATCCTCACCTGCATGCCTTCTTCAACGTTGCGATGGATGGCAACGCACCGCTCAGTGTCGGAGAGGAGGTCACGAGGCTGGAGGGTGCGCTTAATGGAGTAGTGCAGGAAGCGGGGCTGAAACAGATGTTCGAGGCTTCACTCGCCGCCATGAATGACGTTGATTTTGGCTTTTATAACGCCGACTCGGTTGTCGGCAAACTGCGTGCGGGCACCGTGCGAACCGGGGACATCTACAACGCGGAAAGCTGGCAGAACAGGATCACCAGGGTTGCGGTAAAAGGCCAGAACATCACCGGTGAACTGCGTGAACAACTGGAAGCGAGTGGCGCTGCCATCGCTGCGGATCGGACCTATGTCGTCGCCACGACGAATCATGTTGCCGAGGATATCCCCGAGATTGCATTTGCTGATGTGCTGGAAATGGAAACCGGCGGATACCTCCGCGATGAGGTGATCAGCCATCTGAAAAACCAGGCCAGCCTCATATGAGCACCCGGTTGAAGATCACACCGGCCAGTGATGGTTTTGTTGCAGACATCAGTGACGTCAATCTCGCTGCGATCAGCAATGAGGACTTTGAGAAACTTTACTCTGCCTGGTTGACCTACGGCGTATTGCGATTGCGTGCACAAACACTCGATATTGATGAGCTGCAGGCTTTCAGCGCCCGCTTCGGGCCACTTGAGGAAATGCCGCTTGGCCTCATGCCCGAAGAAAAGCGCCGCCTGATAAAAAACCGGTTTGTCACGATCATTTCCAACATCATTGAGGATGGTAAACCGATCGGCGGGCTGGGCAGCGGTGAAAGTACCTGGCATTCCGATATGACCTACGTCGAGACGCCGCCACCGGCATCTGTTCTTTACGCGGTCGAGATACCGCCAGAAGGTGGAGATACCTACTTCTCAGACCAGCACGCTGCGTACCAGGCATTGCCTGATGCACTACGCGATCGCATTGCCTCACTCAATATCAAACATGACGCAGCACATACCAGTGTAGGCAGCCTGCGGCCGGGGTATGAACCTTTCGACGATCCTCGTGAGGCACCGGGTGCGGTTCACAGCATCGTCAAGCGCCATGAAGAGTCGGGTTTACCATGTCTCTACCTGGGGCGCAGGGAATGGGCTTACGTTGAAGGCCTGTCCCTTGAGGATAGTGAAGCGTTGCTGGATGAGCTGTGGACCTATGCGTCAGATGAACAGTTTGTCTGGCAGCAGACCTGGGAAGTCGGCGATCTGATCATATGGGATAATCGCCGCGTGCTGCATCGGCGGGATGAAATCGATCCAACACATCGACGACTGTTGCGTCGCTGCCAGGTACTGGCAAGATAGTTATTCACACGGCACGGGAGAAACCGATGCGCTTTTTAAGACTGCTCACGATCATCGCGTTGTTGCTCGGTACGGCCCAGCTGCGGGCCGAGACGACGGTGATCACGGTAAACGGGGTTAATAATGTTCCTGAGACGCTGCAGGACCCGAATGACCTCTGGGTGAAACCGGCGGCGCTGCCGGGCGTAAACGGGTTTGAGCTGAAGCCGGAAGGAGCGTGTCTCGATGACATCTGCGTGCCCGTCAAACAGGACCGTGATTCAGAAATCTATCTCACCCGTGGTGACGCCAACTGGTTCAATGTGACTGAACTGGCGCGTCGGCTCGATCAGTCCTATGTCCATGACCACGAGGACGCCGTATGGAGTTTTGGGCCGGTTCCGGCGACGCGAAATCGCTTCGTGAATGATCACGTTGCCCCGGACTTCACTCTGGCCGATCAGCAGGGAAACCCGGTGACACTGTCAGCTCACAAGAACAAAAAAGTGCTGCTCCTGACCTGGGCCTCATGGTGAGGATGCCGACATGACTTGCCCGGGTGGCAAGCAGTATTTGAAAAAGCAAACGATGAGAATTTTGTCATTATCGCCGCCGCCCAGGATTCTGGTGGTGAGGCAGTAGCGCGGCAATGGTATGACGTCGCCAAGGCGACCTACGTTACCCTGGTGGATAAAAACCACACCATCAGCTCCCTTTATAACCTCGTTAACGTGCCATCCGCTGTCTGGATTGATGAAGCGGGCAAAGTCATTCGCATTGATGAAGGTGCCTATGCGATGAAACACGGCGGCGAAGGGTTTGAATACGGCCGTGATGACTACGCGCCGATGGTGCTTGATTGGGTAGCCCGTGGTGCTGACAGTGAATTCACCAAGGGTAATGCCATCCCTGACCTGAACCTGTCTGACGATGTTGCGCTCGCGGAAGCCAACTTCCGTATGGGCGTTTATATCCAGCAGGCGGGTAGCGAAGACAAGGCGACCCGTTACTGGGAAGCCGCGCAGGCACTCAGGACGGATTCATGGAACTACCATCGTCAGGACTGGTCTTTCGGTAGTCAGGAAGAAGCCGGCCAGAACTGGATGAAGAAGTTTCAGTCGCTTGAAGGCAAACCTTACTACCGGCCCATTGACGGCCTGGACGAACAAGGCCTCTAGACGTCGTCTCAGTCCAGTTTTTCGTTGTCCCAGCTTACAACGTGTTTTGGTGTAAAGACTATCCAGCGGCGGCTCGCACCTGATGCCGTCGCCCGGTGGGGCTGCACCTTGCCGCCTTTGATGAGGCCACTTTTCTCGCCAATGTTGAACTGTGCTTCGGCGAGATGCGGGTCTGCTGCCTCGGCTGCCGCATCTTCGAGGACCACCGCGCTGCCTCGCATCATGATGCCCCGAAGCTCCCGCCAGGCGTTTCCCGTATCAACCAGCAGTGTGGTGGTCGGATTGCGCCTGAGGTTGGCAATCTTCTGTCCTCGACCAAAAATGTAGGCGCAGCCGCCAGCCCAGCCAAACGTCATTGGTGTAAGGTTGATGTCTGTACCGGGACCGATTGTCGCGATGCGTACTCTCGATTCGGTGCGCATGAGATGCTCGATCTCATCTGCTGAAAGTTTAAGGTGTTCTGCTATACGGGCCATGCCGGGATGCTAACGGGGAGAGGAAGGAAATGACAGGGACATTTGCGGTGATTGCCAACCTCGAAGCCGGTGCCGACGGCTACACCATGGCGACGTTGCCACTGCATGTGACGCTGCTGACCATCTTTGAGTCGACACTCGACTCGGCGCAACTGAACACAATCGTCGGCGCCGTTGCCGCAGCGAATACCGCCTTCGACGTGCCGTCCCTTGAAAGGGCCCTGTTTGGCGTGAATGAAGATGTACCGGTGACCCGTGTCGTACGCTCGCCTGCGTTGTTTGCACTGCACAGCCAGTTGCTGTCGGAGGTGAAGGATCATGCGAGATTCCGCACACCCCAGTTTACCGGTGATGGCTATGGTCCCCATGTAACTGACCAGGGAGAACGGTGCCTGGCAGTCGGTGAGACCGCCAGGATTGACAACCTCACCCTCGTTGAAATCAGTGGTGAAGACGTCATTGAGTTGCTGAGGGCGCCGCTTGGTGTTATTTGATACCACAGAGCAATGTGATTAAGACAGTGATTGAGACAGCAATGGCACTTGAGATAAGACCTGCAACCTCGGAAGAAATTTTGACCTTCGGGTCAATCACCGCATACGTCTTTGCCGGCGCATTTGGCGATGATGATGACAACCTGGCAGCGCAGGCGAACCGGCCGGAATGGACCCTGTGTGGTTTTGTTGACGGCGTCATGGCGGCATCGTTCAGTACGCTGCCGTTCCAGATGTACGCGTGTGGGAAAACCATTGGGCTAGGCGGGGTGACGGCGGTTGGCACGCTGCCTGAATATCGCCGCCGCGGCATCCTCAGAAAGATGATGACACAGGCGCTGAGTGATATGCGTGAGCGGGACCAGCCGCTATCCAGCCTGTGGGCGTCACAGGCGGCGATTTACCAGCGGTACGGTTACTCACTTGCCGGGCAGCGGCGCAGCTACACCATCGACACTGTTGAAATCGGTTTTCATGATGGCAATGTTGGCGAAGCAACCGTTGCACGGGTGAGTGAAGAGGAAGGGTTCGACGACATCAAGGCGATCTACGAGGCTTTCGCTGGCGAGCGTATGGGATATCTCGCTCGCCGGCGGGGAACCTGGCGGCATGCCGTGTTATCCCATACAGATGAAGAAGGGCCTGCCCACATCGCAATCGCAACTCGAGACGGCAGGCAGACGGGTTACGTTGTTTACACCATGCGTGACGGCAAGGTGGATCATCCTGCACGTGGCCAGCATCTCAACATCCGTGACCTGGTGGCACTGGATGATGATGCCTACCGCAGCCTATGGCGGTTTATTGCCAGCCATGATCTTGTCGGCAAGGTGACATGGCCCAAGGCACCGATGGATGACCCGGCCATGTTGATGTTCACAGAGCCGCGCCTGCTTCGTGCACGGGATGATGATGGGACCTGGTTGCGCGTTGTCGACGCAGAGATGGCGCTTTCCGGTCGAGGCTATCGGGCTGACGGGGAACTGAGCATAAAAGTGGTCGAGGACAGCCTCGCACCGTGGAACGAAGGCACCTATCGAGTCAGGGCGGCAGACGGTGAGGCTGAGGTGCAAAGAACCAGCACAACAGCCGATATCACTACAACGGTGAATGGCCTGTCTTCCATGTACAGCGGGTTTGCGAGTGCCACACAGCTTTCCATGACGGGTGCGGTTGCCGGTGATGCAGACAGCCTGAAAAAGGCAGACCAGCTCTTCTTCACACCTTTTAAACCTCATTGCGCGGATCACTTTTAGGTATGGATACGGCGGAAGTACTACAACTGGTTGCCACTGAAACCAACTCAGCAAGCCATGGATGGCTTGCTCATTTTCCGAAGGAAAATGCGAGGTTCCGTTAAATTCAAAATGAAACCGACTCCTGAAAGTCACAGGAAGTGACTTTCAGGATTAGACCGAAAGCCACGACCTTTGAGTTCTGGTTAGGTGCGTCGTTTGCGGTTGTCGTCGCCGTCCACGCGGCACGTGAATCGATTACGCGTGAGCTTCGCCTGGCGCTGACCTGTCTCTACTTGTTCTTTGTCCTCAGCACGCTCGTCAAGACCTGGGCGGATATGCATACGATGGCAATGTACGAGGCCTACCTCACGGAAGACAACATAGACGTACGGTCACTGCCCAACATCCTCGTGATGGTAACGCGTGTGACTATCTATCTGCTGGGTTCGGCAACCGTAGTCTGGTACATCAGGCGCGAGATTCCCGAGGATCGTCAGTAACGCGGTGCGGCCCGGGAAACCACGCCTTTGTCCTCCACCAGCGCGAGGTGTGTAAGCGTCTGCTCGTCGTGGTTCATACGCCAACTCAGCATTTTCTGCGCATACTCAAGTACCAGCGGCAGGTAGTCCGGATTGTTCGCCTGATTCACAAACTCATCGGGATCCTTTTCCAGGTCAAAGAAGAGTGGCGGTAAACCTGTGAAGTGAACGTACTTGTAACGATCATCCCTGATGACGTTCAAGGTGCACTGATGCAGTGTCAGGCCAAGCGATGCTTCCATGGACTCACCATCGTCCACGTCCCTGAAATCGAACTCCCAGTGGGCTGCATCTCGCCAGTTAGAAGGAACATTGCCTGATTTCACGATGCCGGTGAGGCTTTTGCCGTCACACTGTACGGGCACGTCGATATCCAGCCACGACAACATCGTCGGCATGATGTCGACGTTTTCAGTAAAGGCGTCGACTACCTGGCCGCGCGTGTCGTTCGCATCCGGGTCCCGAATGATCAGCGGGATGTGATAAGACGCATCAAAGTAACCCATTTTGCCCACCAGCCAGTGATCACCAATCTGTTCACCGTGATCCGAGGTGAAAATGATCAGCGTGTCATCCCATTGGTTTGACGATTTCAGGTAGGCAAACAGCCTGCCGAGATTGTCATCAACCTCCGTCATTAATCCGGAGTAGGACGCTTTTAATCGTGCGAGCTTGTTGTCATCAGGCGGTGCGGCGACCCTTGGTTTCGACAGGTAGTGAGCCAGGAAAGGGTGCTGCTCGCCTTCCGCCGCCACACTTTCTTTTCGTTTGAAATCCTTGAGGTCCGCAGGCGGGTAAAGGCTGTTGTAAGGCTCAGGTGCCACCCAGGGTGGGTGCGGTCGCAGCAGGGAGAGGTGAACACACCAGTTGTCCTCCTGCGCATCGATGTATGCCATGGTCTCATCAATCATGAACCAGGTGTCGTGCTGTTCTTTTGGGATGTCGAGTGGTGCAGGTACGTCGCCGCCGTTCTCGTATTCCGGCTGGTTCTTTTTCTGCGTATAGAATTTCCAGTTCGGATCAGGGATCTCGTATCCCTGTTCACCAAGCCAGGCCGCCCAGGCGTCCGGGTAGGTGCCCATCATGATGACCGGGTTGATACCGGGCAGGGGACCCTCGTAGCTTTTCAGGATGGGATCGTCCGCGTCAAAGAAGCGCGGATCGTTTGCCGTGTCTGTGTAACCGAACAGGGCAGGGTCGTATCCACGCGCCCGCATCTCCAGTGCCCAGTTGGTGTGGCGGGCATCCAGTGGTGTGCCATTGGTCCCGGCACGGTGATTCTGCAGGTACATGCCCGTGTGCAGGCTTGCCCGTGATGGCGCACAGGGCACCGCATTGGCAAAGTGGTTGGTGAACATCACACCGTCAGCAGCCAGTGCATCAAGGTGAGGTGTCTGCACCCGGTGGCCAAGAGATGACAGGCATTCAGCACGCCACTGGTCGGCGGTAAAAAAAGTATATTGCGAGCCATCGTGTCCTTCCTCGAACTGCATCGAATGATCGAGTTTGATTCTGGAAGTTTGGCCTTTGAATCTCAATGAAAGAATTGTTAAGGAAACCTCTGCTTAAGGTCTTTTTTCACGATAGCTGCGTTAAAGCCGTCCTCGGTAAGCCACTAAATTGAAGCGTTTTAGTGTTTACCTGCGGGCGGCTTTGCCTTGCTCTCGCGAAAAAATCCACTTAATCAGAGGTTCCCTAGAAGACATCACGGCGTGAGACAGATAAGCTCTGCCACTTTTTCCGCTGGCACCTACATGCTTGCCGTCACCTGGCCCTTTGATCCACGTCGTTCGCCGATTTTTTATGGTTGGATCGTCTGGTTGTTCTCTACAGTGGGGTTCCTCTTCAGTATCCCAGGCCAGACCATGGGTATGGCCGTATTTACCGATCCTTTTATCGAGGCGTTCGGGTTAACGCGTACACAACTTTCTTTGGCCTATCTCGTCGGCACCGTTGGATCGTCCCTGTTTCTTACCCAGGCAGGTCGCTGGTATGACCGATTTGGTGGTCGAGTGATGATCAGTTTGTCCGCGCTCGGGCTTGGTGTGATGGTTGTCTATATTGCCTTCGTGGACAAGCTGGCCGCGTTTTTTGGCAATATCATGCCGGTCACGTTTGTCCTGATCATGCTGGGCTACTTTGGCGTGCGCTTTCTCGGCCAGGGTGTGTTAACCAGTTGTTCGCGCAACGTGTTGCTGCTCTGGTTTGTGAAACGGCGCGGACTTGTCAGCGGTGTTCGTGGTGTCGTGGTGTCGTTTGGATTCTCACTTGCACCGCTGGTATTGGCATTCCTGATCGCAACGTTTGAATGGCGCGGCGCGTTGCTGTTCATGGCGTTTATCGTGGGTATCGTTTTTGCCGTGCTGGCGCTGATCTTTGTCCGCGATAACCCGGCGTCGTGTGGGCTGCTGCCTGATGGGGGCGAGCCGGGCGAGGATGCGCATGTACCGCTCGAGGCGCCGAGCAAGACATTATCTGAAGCCCGGCGCAGCCCGATATTCTGGATATATTCCATGGGCCTCGCGATGCACGCGATGTTTGGGACGGCGCTGACCTTTCATGTCGTTGCGATATTTGCAGAGGCAGGTCGTGGACGAGACGAAGCGTTTGGCTATTTCTTCCCGGCGGCGGTTTTTTCGACGGTTTCAAATCTGCTGGCCAGCGCGTTGGTGGACCATGCGCCGCTCAAACCGTTCCTGGTGGTGATGCTGGTCGGTTTTTCGGTGGGTGCCTGGGGCTTAATCAACCTGGATACCGCCTGGGGTTACTGGACCCTGGCGGCTGGTTTCGGCGTTGGTGGTGGCCTGTGGGGTGTGACATCCAATCTCGCTTTTATCCGGTTCTTCGGGCCACTGCACCTGGGTGAGATTTCGGGCTTCAACACATCGATCACGGTATTCGCGAGCGCGATTGGCCCGGCCGCCTTCAGCCTTGCGGTGGACTATCTCGGCAGCTATACATCAGCCTCGCAGATCTGCCTGGTACTGCTGGTCTGCCTGCTGGCAGGTTCTGTGATTATTCCGCAGCGAGAGCCGCTCAGATCCTGACGTAGCCAGCGCGAAGCCTGCGGCGATCATTGTAGGGCAGCGCTGCCAGCCGTGTTTCCCCGTGCCTGATCAGTGTCCGGCGGTTATCTGTCTTTCCGAGATAAGCAAGAATTGTGTTCTCGTAACCGGCTGTCTCGAATGCCAGGCGGTGGAATCGGCGATCATTCATCTTTGCCTTACGCGCGTGCCCACGATCAATATGGTTCTGCACGATACTGCCTCCGTTCATGAGATGCCGCGTGAGCAGTGAGAACCAGGCGCTGTTGGCAGGAAACGGCCGCTCCGGGTCAGCGTCACTGTGTTGGAACACATCATCGATGATCAGGTCGAACTTCGCCCGCGACTTTCTCAACCACGCCATCGCATCGTCGTTCACAAGCGTCAAACCGGGGTAGTTGAGATCAAAGTGGTCGGTTGCAATGGTGATGTGTACCGGGTCGATTTCGATGCCGGTCACTTCTGTCGGACCGATCAGTTTCATGATGTTGTGAATGACGGTGCCGCCGCCGACACCCAGCACAAGGACCTTGTTGATGGGTGAGGTTGGGTAGAGGACAGGTAGCGTCAGCAGATCCCAGACGGCACCGGAAAAGACGTAACCGGGATTGTATTGTGAATGGAATGCGCCGTTGGTATACAGGCGACGGGTATTGCCGGCGGTACGAACCTCGTACCGGACATCATCGACCACTGCACGCCAGGCGATTGCCAAGCCTAGTCAAGCCCTGTTCGAGCGAGTAAGTCAGTGGTGGCAGCGTCATGTTTTCCACCGCCCTCAAGAATGTCATTGGCCAGCACCTTGCCGAGTTCAACACCCCACTGGTCAAATGAGTTGATGTGCCAGACAGCACCCTGGACAAACACCTTGTGCTCGTAAAGCGCGAGCAGGCTGCCCAGTGCTGCCGGTGTCAGCTCGTTGAGCAGGATCACGGTGCTGGGTCGATTACCGGGGTAGTTGGTATGGGCTGATTCACTGGCCTTGCCTGTCATGAGTGCCTCGGACTGGGCAATCATGTTGGCGAGCAGGACGCGGTGATGTTCATGACTACTAGTTGCATCCCTAATCGCCGCGATGAAATCGACAGGGACAACCTGGCTTCCCTGGTGAAGCAGCTGGAAAAACGCATGTTGCCCGTTTGTACCGGTCTGGCCCCAGATGATCGGACCGGTGTCAATCGAGATGGCCTCGCCGGCTCTGTCCCCAGATTTGCCGTTACTCTCCATATCTAACTGCTGCAGGTGATCGACAAACATCTTCAGTCGCTGGCAGTAGGGGATGACAGCATGGGTCCGCCAACCAACAAAGTTGTTGTACCAGATACCGATTAACCCCATCAGCAGTGGTACGTTT
This sequence comes from Pseudomonadales bacterium, assembly GCA_963921285.3. Taxonomy (GTDB): domain Bacteria; phylum Pseudomonadota; class Gammaproteobacteria; order Pseudomonadales; family Azotimanducaceae; genus UBA9659. The sequence goes on along the minus strand of CAWUFD020000008.1, from coordinate 476,760 downwards.
TTGCGTGGCGCCGCCTCAAGGAAATGCCGGTCCATCAGCGCAGCGCCATCGAGCATTTCCCTGAATCTGTTAAAGCCGATACTGATAGCGAGCGGAAAACCGATACATGACCAGACGCTGTAGCGCCCGCCGATGCTTTCATCGAAGGTCAGGATCTGCTCTTCGGCGATACCGTAGGCACCAGCTGCATCGGGGTTAGCAGTGACCGCAAACACGTGGGGTGAGCTCGCGGGGCGGGTGATGCCCGTCTCTTCTGATAACCACGCCAACGTCGTTTCGGCGTTCAGCATTGTCTCGGATGTGGTGAAACTCTTACTTGAGATAACAACGGCGGTAGATGCCGCGTTAAGTGTGCCGGTCAGGTGCCTGATCTCTGCACCATCCACGTTGGCGATGTAGTGACAGCGAACGTCCGGCGATTGGTACTCACGAAGTGCTTCGTTTGCCATTCTCGGGCCAAGATCTGAGCCACCGATGCCAATATTGATGACATCGGTTACGCGCTGCCCGCCGCTGAGTTTCCAGTCTCCGCTGCGGATCTGTTCGCTGAGCTGCCGCATTTTTGCATGCTGTTTTTCGATCCGTCCGCGAGTTGCGTTATCAACATGTGACGGGTCTCGCATGGCCGTGTGTAACACCTGTCGATTTTCTGCAGTGTTAACTGCGTCCCCGCTGAACATCGCGCGAGCGAGTGATGACACGCCGGTTTCTTCGGCAAGGTTCAGCAGCATCGAGAGCACATTGTCGTCGACGAGATGCTTGGATAAGTCCACGTGCAGTTCACCAACCTGGTGCGAGAACGTGGCCAGCCGGCTTTCATCTTTGCAGAAATCCGCTATCCGCCAGGATGGTGCTTGTTCCGCCGCGGCACGCAAAGACTGCCAGGCTGCGAGGGTTTCAGGTGAGTTACTCATACAGGGGTGATCATAGCCGGAAAACCCATTGTGAAGAATAAAGAACCCCGGGGGATTACCTAAGATGGCCTACACGATAACGCGAGAAGTCGCGTGGCTGGGCGGACGCTGACAGTGTGACACTGCCGGTGATGAACAGTTACTTCCTATTTATCCTGGCGAGTCGACACCACAAGCACCTCACCGTGGGTGTTTGTGCGGACCTGCCATTTGGTGTGGCCGCGGAGCGAGCCGCCATTTCCCACCGGCTGAAGAAACGACGTGTGTTGCAGAAGCTTGTTTACGTGGAAAAGATGCACTGCCTTGACGATGCCATCACGAGAAAACTGGAGCTTGATCGCAAGGGGCGGGCGGAACTTTGCGCGCTCGTCGATTCCGTTAACCCGGCCTGGGAGGGGATAAGCCTGCGTACGCTTAGTGACGCAGGCTATTGATCCTGCCGGGTGTCATTAACGAGGTACTCACCCGCCACGTACTCCATACCAACTGGCCGTGCGCGGTACCCCAGCTTCTCATAGAACGCCACCGCATCATCTGTCTGCAGGTAGATGTGCTGGCCAGGGCAGGCTGCTGCAATCTTTTCCATCATTTCCCGGGCAATACCCTGGCCGCGGTAGGTTGATTGTGTCCACACGTCGACAACATAGGCATTACCGACGCCATCTGACAGCGCCCGTGCGGTGCCAATACAGCGGTTATCCACCAGCGCATAAACCTGTACCTGGCTGTTCCTGAACGACAGTTCGAGTTGATGGGTCGTACGCCCATTGTGAAAATCATCCGCGATGAGATCGGCTCGCAGCATCTCGAAATTGACGCCATCGGGACCGGACAGGTAGGTAATGCTCATGTAGGGGCTCCGTCGTCACTGATTCGAAAAAGAACCATTGACGTATAATCCGTGAACTCATGTAACAATCACATAATACTCTCGTCCAGTCACTAACGTGCTGGAATGCAAATAAGGACAACACATGACTCTGGGCCGCTGGTTTGCGGTAGCGCTTGTAGCAGCGCTGCTGGCAGGTTTTTTCTACTTTGACCTGGGTGAACTGCTCACCCTCGAGCGCATCAAGGCAGAGCAGGCGAATCTCGCTGCCATGCTGGACGAGAATCCCGCCGGTTTCACGGCGATCTTCTTCCTGGTGTATGTCGTGGCCACCGCCGTATCACTGCCGGGTGCAGCGGTCACGATGACACTGATCGCCGGTGCGCTGTTTGGGCTCCTCTGGGGCGTCGTGCTGGTGTCGTTTGCTTCGACAATAGGCGCAACGCTCGCGATGATTCTTGCCCGCTGGCTGTTCCGCGAGCAGGTTGAAGCGAAGTTCCGCAAACTGCTCACGACGATCAACAAAGGTATGGAAGAGGAAGGGGCGTTTTATCTCTTCACCATGCGTCTTGTGCCTGCTATTCCTTTCTTTGGCATCAATCTTGCGATGGGACTGACCAAGATCAGTGTGCCCGTATACTTCATCGTCTCGCAGGTCGGTATGCTGGCAGGCACGATTGTGTATGTGAATGCAGGCACCGAGCTTGGCCAGGTGAGTTCACCAGGTGATGTCCTGTCGCCAGGGTTGCTCGCCTCATTTGTACTCCTCGGCGTTTTTCCGCTGCTCGCAAAATGGACACTCGATTTCATTAAAGCCCAGCGGGTCTACAGTGGTTATGAAAAGCCGCGCGCATTTGATCGTGACCTTGTGGTTATCGGCGCGGGTTCAGGTGGCCTGGTAGCGGCGCTTATCGCCGCAACAGTAAAAGCACGTGTCACCCTCATTGAAAAGAACAAGATGGGAGGCGACTGCCTCAACACCGGTTGTGTACCCAGCAAGGCGCTGATTCGCTCGGCTCGGCTTGCCCATGATGTGAGCCGTTCAACCGACCTCGGTTTTGATGAAGGAAATCTGCCGGTGAATTTCCCCGCCGTTATGCAGCGGGTGCAGCGGATCATCAAGGAGATCGAACCGCATGATTCGGTGGAGCGTTACGAGGGCCTTGGTGTGGATTGCGAAACAGGCTTTGGCCGAATCGTGTCACCATGGCATGTGGAAGTGAACGGCAAAACGTTATCAACACGAAACATTGTTATCGCGAGTGGTGCAGAGCCGTTTGTACCGCCAATTGAGAATATTGAAAACGTCGACTACTACACGTCAGATAACCTGTGGGAACTTGAGGAGCTGCCGGCACGCACAGTTGTGCTCGGGGGTGGCCCGATCGGCACTGAGCTTACCCAGGCGCTGCATCGCCTCGGCAGCAAGGTAACCCAGGTTGAGCTGCTGCCACGCATCATGCCGCGTGAAGACGAGGAGTTCTCCGCGATGATCCAGCAGCAGCTCGAGATTGAGGGGGTCCAGGTGTTAACGGGACACCTTGCCAGTCGCGTTTCAGAGGAGAACGGTGAGAAGGTCCTGCACTGTACGCAGCAACTTGAAGAGGGCGAAGCGCTCAGCATCGATGTACCTTTTGATGCGCTGATCGTCGCCGTGGGCCGTAAGGCCAATGTTACCGGCTTTGGACTTGAAGAACTTGGTGTAACCCTGTCGGAGCGTGGCACGGTCAAGGTTGATGATTACCTGCGCACCAATTTTCCCAACATTTATGCCATCGGCGACGCCGCAGGCCCTTACCAGTTTACGCACACGGCGTCCCACATGGCCTGGTATGCGTCAGTTAACGCACTGTTTGGTACGTTCAAGAAGTTCAAGGTCGACTACAGCGTCATTCCCTGGGCTACGTTTTGTTACCCCGAAGTGGCCCGTGTCGGACTGAACGAAATGGAAGCGCAGGAGCAGGAGATTCCCTACGACGTGACCACCTACGACGTGGCTGACCTTGATCGGGCTATCGCAGATGAAGAGGCGCATGGGTTGGTCAAGGTACTCACCGCAAAAGGCGGCGACAAAATCCTCGGGGCAACCATTGCAGCAGATCATGCAGGTGACCTGATTGCCGAGTTCACGCTTGCCATGAAACACGGTATTGGCCTGAACAAGATCCTTGGCACGATCCATGTGTATCCAACATTCATGGAAATGAACAAATTTGCTGCCAGCGAATGGCGAAAGTCCAATAAACCCGAGTGGGCGTTATCGATAGCGGAGAAGTATCACGCTTTTCGGCGGGGTAATCCCGACAAACTGACCGCAGCTACGGATCAGCAGACTGGCTAGATAGTTTCCTGACCAGCGCATCGATTTCTTCATCGGAAGGTTCAGGCAGGTCTGCAGGCTCATTCACCGCACCCACCATGGTGCGAAACTGCTTGAGGAATCGTCTGCAGTCCCGGCAGATCAAAAGATGAGCGCGCAGCGAGAGGCGATCCTGGAAGGTTGTTGGCCCTTCAAGATAGTTCGTGGCGTTATCGCAGACCTGTTTGCAGGTTAACAACGTTGTTTCCTCAAAGTTTCTTTCTACCCATTCACGTGGTGCAGCACTCACCGGTTTGCTGAAACAGTTCAACACATCGATACAACCGGACACGCGCGCGGTGCAGCAGCACCCTGACATTGGACTCACTGACATCGAGAATGTTACAGATGTCTGCAAGGGAATAACCCTGGCGTTCCCGGAGGTTCAATGTGGCACCCTGCATATCAGGCAGTACGTTGATCAGCTCATCAATGCAGGTTCTGAGTTCTTCCTGCGTCAACAGGTCTTCCGGCGCCTCGGCCCCCCAGTCAGATGGCCTGGTTGTCCAGTGCCCGGTATCGTCAAAACGGCTGAGCAGATCCGGGTCTTCCGCGGTCATAGCGTCGAGGGAGGTGAGCCGATTCTCCTTGCGCAGGCGGGTTTTGGCCTCATTCGCAACAATCCTCAGCAGCCAGGTCTTAAGGCTGCTGCGTTTTTCAAATTTCGCGATGGCTTTTAGTGCGGAGAACCACGCTTCCTGCACAACCTCGTCGGCAATTTTGTCACCGGTCATGGAAGCAGCGAGATAGCGCATAGACGACTGATAGCTTTTTATCGCTTGCCTGAAAGCCGCATCTTCTCCCCTGATCATACCGTCGATCAGGTCGTTTTCAGTCTCAAACATCTGGCTCAAGTGCTAACTCGTTTTGTGGTTGCGAGATTATATCTTTTACGCCTGAAACCACTAGTCCGGGACGTGAGTCTGCCCTTAGAAAAGACAATATGGATTGCTAATAGCCTTGATCATCAAGGTTGAGCAACGGGAAGGCGCTCAGTACATCAGAATTCGTTACGACATCGGCTTCGGTCACAAACGACGGGTCCAGGTCTGACATTCGACATACACCGCAGAGCGCCATCGCGGAAACCAGTTCACGCCGCAGTATCTCAAGACATCTGGCGACCATCGGTGCGCCACCTGCAGCCATGGCCCAGCCTTCGAGGCGACCCAGGCCAACGGCGTCAGCACCCAGGGCAATCGCCTTGATGATGTCCGTGCCGCGGTAGAATCCGCCGTCAACAATAATCTCCGCCTTAGCGCCAATGGCGTCAACAATAGGGGGGAGCCGATCGAGCGAACCGACTCCCTGGTCCAGCTGTCGCCCGCCATGGTTGGACACGTAGATCACATCCACACCAAGGTCTGCAGCACGGCGAGCATCATCCACGTGTGCAATTCCCTTCAGCACAAGTGGGATATCGTATTTTGCTCGAATTCTCTCGATGGTTTTCCAGGAAAGCGCTGACTGGTAACGCATATCGCCTGCAGCAGCTGACTGTGATGTTGGTACAACGCGTTTTGCAATATCTCTTTCCCTGCGTGAGACAACCGCGGTATCAACGGTGATGCAGAACGCAACGTAACCTGCGGCAATGGCACGCTCGATCATGTCATCAACCCATGCATCATCTCCGCGAACGTACAGCTGGTAGATCTTCGGTGCATCTGAAGCGGCAGCGATTTCTTCCAGGCCAGGTTCACACACCGAGGATGCGATACTCATGACACCGGCTTCTGCTGCTGCGATGGCGGCACTTGCACCACCACCGGCTTCGAAGACCTGCAGGGAGCCTATGGGTGCCAGCAAAACGGGGATGTTAAGGGGATGACCCAATAAAGTTCCGCTGGTGTCGACTTCTTCCACGTCAACAAGCACCCGGGGAACCAGGCCGCGCTTATCGATCGCATGGCGATTTCGGCGTAACGTGGTTTCGGTTTCGGTGCCACCAACAAGATAATCCCAGTCGGTCTGGTTTAGCCTGAGCCGGGCGAGCTTGACGATTTCATGAATGGTGCGGACTGATTTTGGATCGGCCATTGCGCGTACCGTAAAAAACGAAGCCGCTACAACACCATAGTGAAGCTTGCTCTGCAAGTGAACTACCAGCCTCCCGTCACCTCTCAACAACTTGCAGATTTATGAGTATTGACTGGGGAGGTGGTTTGGGTACTCTTAAGTCAGCTGTAACTGGTAGTACTTACAAAAACTAGAATAGAGAGTAAAAGATGTCAGTTTTCAACGAAGAAGATCAGCAGACCGTCAAAACCATCGGCATGTGGGCGGCTGGATTTGCTGCACTCACCGTGGCCCTCATCATCCTGGCGCTCGTCGTTACCTAAGCGACCCCCAATACCATTCAACGTTTTCATGGCGCGCTGAGCGTGCCCGGGAAGCTATTGCCCGGGCGTAGCAGCGTGCCGTGATCAAGCCGGGTCAGGCTGTATTCCCTGCACCGAGGGCTGCTAAGATACTTTACGATCTGTATCTGCAGGAACTTCTGTAGGGGTTAACGATGTTTGTGTTGAGATCTACTTTTACCCTTGCCGCTGCACTGTTGGCGCTGGGTTTGCCCGGCGGTGTAAAAGCTGATGAGCAGATATCCTTTGTCGACGCTGCCAGGGCAGTCATGCTGTCGGCCCGTTACACCGCACTCATCACAATCGATGCCGAATCACAGCCTCGCGCCCGCGTGGTGGACCCGTTTGAGCCCGATGAGAACTTTGTCGTCTGGATTGCCACCAGGCCCGTGACACGCAAGGTTGCGCAGATTGCCGCCAATCCACGTGCGACACTCTATTACTGGGATGCTGAACAGCGCAGCTACGTGACGCTGATGGGTTCTGCGAGGCTTGTTGATGATGAGGACGTCAAAAAAGCCAAACGCCGTGAGGCAGACAGTGAACGGTTCTATCCTGACTTTCCCGATGATTACCTGCTGATAAAGTTCGTACCGGATTACATGGAAGGACTGGTGCCGGGATACCGCGGGGACGCGGAGACCTGGAAACCGGAGACGCATTTCTTTAAAGGAAAAGACTGATATGAAACTTGATCACATCATGTTTGCGGTAAACGACCTCGAGGCGGGTATCAGGGAAGTGGAAGCGCTGCTCGGTGCAAAAGCCGAGTTTGGTGGAGCGCACCCCGGCGGCGGTACGTGTAATGCGCTGCTGTCTTTTGGAGATAAGCAGTATCTTGAGATCATTGCGCCGGATGACAATCAGTCGCTGACGGGAACACTGGGTGAAGAGCTCAAGAATCGCAGCCATGCTGACATCAGAACCTGGGCCGCCGCGGTTGACGACAACGCAATCATAGAAAAGGCGGCCGCTGACCACGGATACACAACCAGTACCATCGACATGTCCCGTACCCGTCCCGACGGGGTAAAACTTGAATGGCAGATTATTTTTGTAACAGGGCACCCGTTTGGCCTGGAAATGCCGTTTTTCATCAACTGGCTTGAGTCACCGCATCCTGCAGACGACGCGCCAATGAGTGGTCGTCTGCGAAGTTTTGAAATCACGTCACCCGAGGCAGCTGCCCTGGGTGATTTTTTTTGCAGCGATAGGTCTTGATGTCCCGGTCACCTCCGGGAATACATCCTTTAAGGCCGTCGTTGATACAGAAGAGGGCGAACGATCGCTTACCTGAAGTTGTCTCGCTGACCCGCTCACCAGCAAGGAGAAGTCACATGAAACGGCACATCCTGATTACACTGACTGTTGTCCAGGCCTTTGTTTTTTCTTCTTATGCACTTGCCGTTCAGGATCTTGATGCCCCCAGCGCTGCACTCAGCTTCAAAACGACAGACCTCAGCAACAATGTGCTGTCCGATACCGTTGACACTATCAGCGACGGCACGGCGACCAGCCAGGATGATGCGGTTACCGGCAAACTCGACCTGAACGTCACCCTGGGTAAAGCGGTTAAGGCTAACCGCGAAATGCGTGTGGTGGTCAAGCTGACCGGTGGCGTGACGTTCACCGCTGATCCCGCCATGGGAGATCTGTGGGATGGCAGCAGTTCAGTCGTTTTCACCACGGTTAACGGGCAGGGTTTGTCGCAGGCGATTTTCCGTGGCAACTCGGGCGCTGGTCTCACTGCAACCAACAAACTGGCGATTGATATCCGTGGATTGACTTTCCCGTCTCCGGTCGACGTTGATGTCACCGTGGATATTGAAGAGTCAGATAACTTCGGTGTTACAACCCTCAAGACGGTGACCCGCGACTACATCCTTTTCTCAGATTCCGATGGGGACGGCGTATCAGACGGTGAGGATGCGTTTCCAAACGATCCGAATGAGACCGTTGATACCGATGGTGATGGTATCGGTAACAATGGTGATGCCGATGATGATGGCGATGGAGTGCCGGATACGGAGGACCCGTTTCCCCTGGACGGCAGCAAAACGCGAGATGACTCGCTCGACAGTACCGCAGCACTGACGTTTACCGGGACAGCCTACCTCATTACCAATTCAGATAGTGTCAACCAGACCAGTCTGCACATTATTAACACGTCAGCCCTGTCCCAGACGTTCAAGGGCACGCTCTATGCGGGTTCAGGCCAGCGGCTTGGCAACGCGGGGGTCGAACTTCACCAGGTGGCGGTGCAGCCACAGGACAGGCTGGTCCTCAGTGCAACGGATCTCGAGATGTTGTTCAACACTACGGCCTGGACCGGGCCTGCTCTGCTGGAGATTGAAGGTAGCGCGGATTTTGAGCTGATGACGAAACTTGTGTCACGCAGCGGGCTCATCAGCAACACGAACTGCGCGAGAGAAGGCAGTGTCTCGAACATTGAGGGTTTTGATCGAAGTGAACAGACCTATATCCGCTTCGTGAACACCCGCACTACCTCGATGAGTAATATTCGCGGCACCCTGTATGACGGTGACGGCAAGGTGATCGGTACAGAAAATGCGATCCTCGTCTCATCACTGCAGGGTAAAGAAGCGGTCTGGCTGACGAGATCACAGCTCAGTGAGATTGTCGGGACAACATGGACCGGGGAAGCGAGGCTCGATGTCAGTGATTTCAACGGGCTGAAGCTGATCAACCTGAATCTGGTGAATGAAACGTTCTTCAACTTTTCCTGTTATGAAAACCGGCGACAGTGCCGGGAGTGGTAAGTCCTCCTGTGCCACACCGAGACCGGAGGTCTGCAGTACGGAGATCAACTACGTTTGTGGTGAACGATCCACAGGCATCACCTGTGTCACGACGCCCTGCCAGACCACGGAGTGGGCTACCTTCAGCAATGCCTGTACAGCCTGTAAAGATACGGACGTATCTGCCTACTACGCCGGTACCTGTGAAGACCGGGTAGCCACCGACTAGCGTCGGCGTTGAGGACGATATGGACAGCGACGTAGAGAGCGACATTGCAGCGGGTCTCATCAAGCTGAATCCAGGGTCGTTTGATCATGTGCAGAAATGGAAAACGATGATCTCTTCCCGTCGAAGCGAGGCGATCCAGACGCTGGTCGAGGAGGGGGTTATCGTGGAGTCCTGGTTTGAATTAGAGATCGAAGGCCAGCCTCACCTGCTCTGGTACATGAGAAAGAACCCGGATGCGACATTTCATGAAGTGTTTAACCAGTCCACACACGAGATCGATCAATTCCACAGGGAAAACCATGGAGCTGATCTCCGCAGCACACTATCCGGCAACACCGCTCCTGGATCTTGAAGCGGTCGACAGCGAGTGATCGAGGGAAGTTGCCACTGTGGCAGGGTAACGTTTCAGATTACCCAGGAGCCTGCTTTCCTTTCTGACTGTAATTGTTCCATGTGCCGACGCATTGCACCGCTGTGGGGTTATGTGGACGTTGATGCGTTCTCACTCACTTCTACCGGCGAGGACGATTGCGTACATGCAGGGTGACAAGACCCTGGCGTTGCAGACCTGTGCCCACTGCGGCTGCACAACACATTGGGAGCAACATCATCCGGATTATCACCATATGGGCATCAACTTCCGCATGTGCGACCCGGCAGTAACTGCAAGGTTTCAAATCAGGCGATTTGATGGTGCTGAAACCTGGCAGTATCTTGATTAGAGGTTGGATTTTAGTAGATGAAAGACCTGGCGCCTGACATTCTTCGCCAACGACTGCTCATAGAAGGGCGTTATTCAATTCTGGTGGATGAGGACACGGTTGAGCGTTTCCTGCTCGATCTTGCGGCACACCTTGAGCTCAGGGTTTACGGAAAACCCATCGTGCATTCACCCGGCGGAGAAGGCAGCCCCGAGAACCAGGGATTCGACGCCTTTATCCCACTGATCGATTCCGGGATATCCCTCTATGTGTGGAGCGAAGCGCGCTTCTTTTCTGTGGTGCTGTTCACCTGCAAGCAGTTCGATGAAAGTGAGGCGGGGGTCGCTTTCACCCGATCTTTCTTTGATGTTGATGCCATCGAATGGTCATCGTTTTAAATCAAGCGCGATGAGGAGTTGTTGATGGACCCTGAAACCCTTGCCAATGTAATTGACCTGCTGGGGCAGCAGCATGAGTTTGGTGAGGCCATTGCCCGTAAAAATCGAGATGTGGATCAGCGTCTCGTTTGCGGTGATTGCGGTGGCCTATATAGCGCCAGACCGGCTGAACCCCTGGCTGGCTGTGTTGATGATTGCCATTTACGTTGCGTTCACCCTGCATACGTTTTCCATCGCTGGTGACCGATGCACGTCTCGCACTTGCGGCACTTGCGGACGCTGCCCGTGTTGCGAAAGAAGCAGAAATTGATCTCGAGTTGCTCCAGATGCGCCTGGACGATACCCAGCAGCGCAACACATGGAGTTCGAACCTGTTTCATCTTCGGTCTTGGCATTGGCACCATGGGATTTGTGGCCTATACGGCGTACCGGAATCATGTCAGACACAAAGCCACGCAAGCGCAGGACGATTGAACGTGGATCTCGTAATCATTTATGGATCTGAGAGTGTTGGGAAGCTGACGGTGGCGCGTAGGCTTGAAGAGAAAACCGGCTTCAGGCTGTTTCACAATCACATCAGTATCGAAGTGGGTCGGGTGTTGTTTGAGTACGGTCAGGATGAGTACAACGACCTGATCTGGCAGGTGCGCCTGCTGGTGTTTGAAGCCGCTGCAAAAACATGGTGTGTCCGGCATTATCTTCACATGGGCGTACTCTCACCCGGAATTTCAGCGGTTCAGGGATATGATCTATGCGTGCCTGCGAGATTATGACGTGAACTATCGTTATGTGTTCCTCTCCTGTGAGCAGGATGAACTGGAACGCCGGGTGGTCGCTGAGGACCGCCGCCTGGGCGGTAAGGCGCATACCGTTGATGTATTACATAAACAGCAGGCAGCCAAGAATCATGTTGTCATACCCGGCACTGATTCACTTGAGATCGACAACACGGCAGTACCCGCAGATGAGGTTGCCGACCGGATCATTCAGCACTATCAGCTAATAGATCTGGGTATGAAGAGCTAAGCATGGAGGCCACGTGAGGTTGTGATGAAAATTCTTAATTGGTGGAAAGCCTTGATGCGATTGAACGGCCGCAACAGTCGACAAGCGCATGGCAGCGTTTCAATAACTGATATGAATGCAGCAATGACTTTCTACGAGAAGCTGGGTTTCAAAAAGGTGACGTCGTCACGTGGCGACGAGGTTGTGCTGTTGCGTAATACGATGGGCGATGAACTTAACCTCGTACAGCGATCGGGTGAGCGATCCGCCGGACATGTGTCTTTTTCGGGTGTCTGACATCGAACTGATCAAAAACGCAGATCGCATCTTCGCAACTCGCGTTTGAATTGCTTGAGGGTGCCGCCGCGCGAGAGCTCAGGTTGCTGGACCCGGACGGAAATACCGTAACGTTCTGTCAACTACTTTCCGGTAAAGAAAAATCTCACAAACAACTCTTTCACGTCGCGACCCGGGCTGAGTTGTTGCAAGGTCTTGATGATCATTACTACCTGCCACCGGAAGGTGAACGGAGATTTGTGCACGCACCGGCGCGATCCAGTTTTGTTGCGATGGCCTGTGAGCAGGTGGCAAAAGAAGTTGGAGATTCTCCGCTCGTGATCGAAATGGATCAGGCGAGGGTGAGTATTGAAGAAGAGTGGAGCGGTGAAGACCTGGATTCGCGCCAGCCTATTGCGACGTTCCCACACGTGTATTCGCCTGTCATGCGAGAAGCTATTCTGGCTGTGGGTGAGTGCGACGAGGCTTACAACTGGCCTGGTAGCTTCAGGTCACTTGCTTCAACGGAGTCGGCTAATCCTTTGCCACCCGTCTCGCGATAAAACCCGCAACCAGCGAGGTCAGGAACTGCGGCAGGGCAAAAACCAGCATAGCAGCCACGGCAATTGGCCACAGGTTCCATGAACCGCCATCTGTCAGCATGGCAAGAGCCTGGCCGATACCCATGAGCATCGGCCAGAGCCACGTTCTGGTCCTGTATTTGGCAGCGATGGCTGCAGCAACAACACACATCACCGGTATCGCTACAAAAAAAATAGCCGTTGTGATCCCAGGGTTCGCGCACGCCGGTTACAAGCACAACTGACATGGGAATCAGGAATCCTGCCGCCAGCGACGCAATATGTGGTGTGTAGTTCATCACACCCTGGATGTTAAAACCGCTGATGCCATCAGCGATAGTCTGCCATGCGCCCCGGGGCAGGTCGTGACCCATGCCGTCTATCACCAGGAGTTCAGCGCCGGGAATGTTGTCCCGCGTATCGATACCACCGGTCAGGGGAACCAGCGGGTCATCACGGCCGTGGACCACAAGGGTGGGTAACGTCAGTTTTCTTCAATCCGGGTCTGCGATCTCCCATGGGCAACAACCGCAGCCATCTGCCTCGCAACACCGGCCGGGTTGAAAGCCCGATCGTAGGCGTCAATGGCGCGGGGACCGGACACGCTCCTCGTCTACCGGGAAACCGCTACTGCCAATGACTTTGCTGTTTCGAAAAGCTCGTTCACCGGCTTCCTCGCGACTGGTTGCCGGTGGTGAGGTCAGGGCAGCCTGTGCTTCTGGCGTTGCTGGCGGTAACTCCGGATTACCCGTTGTCGACATGATCGATGTCATGCTGAGCACGCGCTCCGGATGATTGATTGCCATCGCCTGGACAATCATCCCGCCCATGGACGCGCCGCAGATGTGTGCCTTATCGATGCCGAGTTCAGCCAGAAGGCCCATGCCATCAGCCGCCATGTCGTTAACCGTGTAGGGAACGTCGGGCTGATTACCGGCGAGCAGTTCAGCAACAAGCGCTTCCATAGAAGGGGCGGCGTGTTCGTTAAAATGCGTGCTGAGCCCAACGTCCCGGTTGTCATAGCGAATGACAAAGTGCCCCTGGTCCGCAAGCAGTTCACAAAACTCGACATCCCAGGCGATCATCTGCGCCCCGAGCCCCATCACCATCAGGAGGGGCGGTTTGCTTTCACTGCCGAAAGTATCGAACTCGATATTGATGTTGTTTGCCTTAATGTTTGGCATAGGTGAATTCCCGTCTGTCTAAAATTTCTTAATGTCAGGTCGCGTATGCCTGGCCACCATCACAGGTGATCGTTTCACCCACGGTGAATGCACCGGCCCTTGAGCTGAGAAAGATGGCGAGACCGGCAATATCCTCCGCGGTACCCACTCGCTTTCGGGGATTGCCCTTGGCAACTGCGCTCCAGTCGATATCGGTGTCGCCGCCACCGCCAACACCGGTGCTCAACATCCAGGTTGGAAATGGCCCAGGTGCAATCGCGTTACAGATTATGTTGTCTTTTGTGAGGTGCAGGGCGAGGCCACGGGTCAGGTGGTGAAGCGCAGCCTTGGAAGGACCGTAGGAGAACGTTTCAAAGATCGGGTTCTTGATCCCGTCGATTGACCCGACGTTGATCACCCTTGCCGGATCGTCATCGGTACCTGCCGCACGCAAGAGTGGCAGCATCTTCTGGGTGAGGAAGAACACACCTTTTACATTGGTGTTCATCATCTTGTCCCAGCCGATCTCGGGAAACTCATCGATCGGCGCACCCCAGGACACACCAGCGTTGTTAACGAGGATATCAATCTTGTCTTCTTGTTCGCCGACCGCTTTCGCGAGTGCCTCGCAGCCTTCGATGTTCGAGAGATCAGCGGGTACGGAGATACATTCGCCGCCAAAGTCTTTCTGCAGGCGTTCCGCAGTGGCATCGCAGACATCTGCTTTCCGTGAGCTGATGTAAACCTTCGCGCCGTTGGCGAGAAAACCGGCAGCGATCATTTCACCGATGCCGCGCGACCCGCCGGTCACGACAGCGGTTTTGCCTTCGATGGAAAAGATGTTCTTGAGGTCAGTCATGTTGTTCCCTGTACTTGGTTGTCTTTCAGAAAATTGATGATGTGGGTTGCCGAGTCTTCGGCAGACATTGAATCTGTGTTGACCACGAGGTCCGGTTCAAATTTATAGTCAAAGTCAAAACCGCCGTTGTCCCTCGCCTGACGGTAGATGCCGACATCGGTCAGCTTGGTAAAGCCCGACCTGGATGGTGAATCAAGCCGCGACTCCACAACGTCATCCGGGCAGGCCAGTTCAATCACGTATCGCTCGGGAAACATCGCAAAAAATCTCATCGATGAGAGAAGGGCGGACGGTCGCTTCAGGGTTGAACGTGAAAATGACCGGCAGGTTGTGCTCACCGATGGTGGTGAAGGTGTCGAGCCAGAGCTTCTCCCTGAGTGCGATAAAACCCTCACTGCCGAAGTCAAAAAACTGGTGAACCAGGTCTACCACGTGATGATTGTGGAACAGGTTGTAGGGTGTTTGCTCAGCAACAATGCTGGCAATCGTATACTTGCCCGCAGCGGGTGGGCCATAGATAAAAAGCAGCATGATCAGGACAGGATGCGGGTGGGTTTACCGTCGATACTGAACTGGTTTTTTTCTTGCCAGTGTACGGCGAGACCGTCATCACCCTTGTTGGTCGCCCACTTCTGCAGTGTCTGTCTTTCGCCTGTCATCTCGTAGTGCGGCACCGCCCAGCCACAGGAAGTCTGGACCATGTCGATGGACATGTCGAAGAACTGGCGTGTACCAGCAATCTCCGGGAACAACTGTTTGCGCTCTTGGAATGATTCGTCGCGAGGGTGGATCGCATTCGCCGTACCATACAGGCGCAGAATGAGCGGCTGGCGTTCAAAAGAACAGAACATGATTGTCATGCGGCTGTTCTCAGCGACGTGAGCAGCTGTCTCGTTGCCGCTGCCGGTCAGGTTGAGCCAGGTGACATGTCCCGCATCCAGTACCCGCAGCGTATCCATACCTTTTGGTGACACATTGATGCGCCCCTCGGCACCAGCAGTACCCACGAAGAACACGTGCTGGCGCTGGATAAAACTGATGTGGTCTTCGGTCAGGGATGCGAACTGTTCGGCCATGATCAGCCCTGGTCAAGGAAAGAGGCAATCATACGCTTTTTGCATTCGGTATGGTGCTATATTGGTGCTATGAGCACGTTGCCTCGACTTGATCTTTCGCGCCTGGAACCGCAGCAAGCGGGCACGACGGTTGAACCGGCATTCCTGGGTTATACCCCTGCCTCCTGGTGCGATCTGCTGAAATCGGACGGTGCGGTTTTCGACGCTGAGCTACCTGACGGCAATTTTGTTGTTATTTGTGGGCATGAGGCCAACGCTGAAGCCTGGCGTATGCCGGATGCCTGGATCTATGGACCGCCTGCCTCTGGTGGTGACTTCTTCAGGCATGAGCTGGGTGAACTGCATGTGACCCAGCTTGATGGCGAGCAGCATCGCCGCGCCCGCAAGATCATTCTGCCTGCATTTGGTATCGCCTCCATGATGCGTGATGCAGATATCGCATTTGACGAGATCGTCAGCGGTGTCCGTGATTGCGCCGGGCCTTCGTCCAATATCTATGAAGCGCTGGCCGTGACCTATACCAGGGCGCTATCCAGAACACAGGTGAAAGTGGAGCTCTCCGAAGAAGAGATCCGGGGCATTTTTTCTTTCGAGGAAGCGTTCATCGCAGCCGGGTTTATGCCAGCAGAAACACGCAACGCCTGGTTTGCCCGTACCCGCTACCAAGAACTTAAACGCGGTGCCTTCAGTATCTTTGAATCGATCGTGGATGAACGCCTCGCTGGTGTTCGCAAAGGTGATTCACTTGATGTGGTACTCGACAGGAAGCGGCCTGAACAGTTCCACGCGTTTAATCGCGAAGAGCTGGTGCTCGCAACCTATCTGCTGCTCGCGGCAGGTGTCGGGAATATCGCCAATATTGCCTGCGCGCTTTTATGGGCGCTCGGCGAACATCCCGCCTGGCAGGGGCAGGCTTGCGCGAGAGCTGCAGGGTTTTTCCCCCTGATGTGCTGAACGCAGGTATGAAGCAACTGCCGGTTACCCATGCAGTGATCTCTGAAGCGGAACGATGTTACCTGCCAGCACCGGTTGTGCCGAAACTCGCCGCAAGGGACGTTGAAATCATGGGGCATGTGATACCTGCCGGCAGCAGGATCCTGCACCTGCACGGACTTGCCCACTTCGAAGAGGCGCGTTACCCGGACCCTCATAAATTCAAGCCGGAGCGATGGCTGGATGGCAGCGCTGAACGCAGCAATGCGTTTGGCGGCGGCGTACACCTATGCCTTGGGATGGGTGTAACGCGACTTTACCTGCCGCTGACGATTGCCGCGGTGATCAACAACGTCACGTTCAAACTCGATGAGCCGCCGACGCTGCTGCCGATTGCAGAGGGGGTTGATGTTTCCCCGGTCACTACCCGATGCATGGGCACCTTTTCAGCAAAATGAAAAAGCTGCTGTTGCGATGCCTGGCCGCCGCATGCCTTGTAATCGGCGCTTCTGCGACGGCAGCCGAGAGAGCTATCACGTCGGAATCGGTTGAGTCCTTCTTCGATACCGCTTTTGCCGTACAACAACAGGATCACGGCATCGTCGGCGCGACGGTTGCAGTTGTGTACCGCGGCGACGTACTGCTTAGCCGTGGTTATGGCTGGGCGGATCTTGAAGCGGGTGTACCGGTTGACCCTGCACAGACACTTTTTCGTATCGCCTCGATCAGCAAACCGTTTATCTGGACAGCGGTGATGCAGCTGCACGAGGCCGGCAAACTCGACCTTGAAGCAGATGTGAATGATTACCTGACGGCCTTCAAGATTCCCCTGGCTTTCAATGAACCTGTGCGGGTGCATCATCTCCTTTCACACACCGCGGGTTTTGAAGACCAGCCGATTGGCATGAACAGCGCGACGCTTGAGGGTGTAGTACCGCTTGCGGAATATCTCGCTACCTGGATGCCCCAGCGGGTGCGCCCGCCAGGGCAGTTTGCGTCCTACTCGAACTGGGGCACGTCGCTTGCCGGGCATATCGTCGAGGAAGTCTCAGGTCAGGCCTGGGCGAACTACGTCGATGAACACATCCTGGTGCCGCTCGAGATGGTATCAACAAACACCCAGACGCCACCGCCCGCAAACCTCGCGGAGCGGATGTCGCTCAGTTACAAGTTCGGCAACGGCACGTACAACGCTCAGCCTTACGAGTGGATGCAGGATGCGCCTGCTGGCGTGATCAGCACCACGGCTGATGATATGACGCGATTTATGCTTGCCCACCTTGGCGATGGGGCAGGAATACTCAAACCGGAAACAGCGGCACTGATGCGCACTTCGCTGTTTGATCAGCATCCGGCGATTGATGCCATGTACTACGGTTTCTTCAGCAGTGAAATCAACGGGCACCTCAGCTATGGGCATGGCGGTGACACCAACCAGTTTCACAGCGACCTTGCGATGTTCCCGGCCCTGGAGCTGGGTATTTTCGTTTCCTACAACAGCGATCCCGGGGCTGGTGCGAGAGACCGCATCATTGATGCCTTCATGGATCACTTTTTCCCGGTGCCTTACCTTGCCGGGCGCAGCACGTCGCTCCCATTTGAGCCTGGCGACTTTGAAGGGGACTACGTTCCCCTTCGCAGCAGTACATCGCGTTTTGAGCGAATGAGCATATTGGTGCAGTACGCGAATGTCGGTGTCTTTGAAGATTACACGGAAGGCATCAACCTGTTTGGTCGTCGATACCACCACGCGGGCGACGATGTGTTCGAGGCCAGGAATTCAGACAGAACGCTTTGGTTCACGCGAAACAAAGCGGGTGTGGTTACCCATCTCAATGTCAACGGTGCAATGGCCAGCTTTGAAAAGGTGTCAGGTCTTGATGCACCCGGTAATCAGCAGATCATGATTGCGTTGATCATCATCACAGCGCTTTTTGCCATCGTGCTGATCAGCGTCGGGCTTGTCCGCGGTCATAGAGACTTGCCAATACATCATGCACTGACCGGGCTGGTGTTTTCGGTCCTCGTGGTCGCGCTGTACGTACGCATGGTGATGATTCTCACCGGTGATGTGGATCACCTGGTGGCAGGTGTCCCGGACAGCCTGCACTATCTGTTGCTGCTCATGGATATCACCGCGGTGCTCGGTATTGTTGTCGCTGTTTATGCTGCACTGCAATCGCTTCGAGGATACGGCGCCGTTGTCGTGAGGGTGGGGTACCTGGCGCTGGGTTTAGCCGGCCTCGCCAACTTCTGGGTTGCCTGGTATTTCAACCTGATCGCCTACCTGTTTGACAACATGCCGCGGGTTTCCTGATCCATTCATCTTCTGTTCAGCGTCATTCATTAACCTTAGTCTCAGGTAATAGTGACGGCTGGCATGATGAAAAAAATAAACTACCTGGTGACCCCGGTTCTCGCAGTAATGGTACTCGCTGGATGTGCGAGCGACCCGATTGTCGATAAGCGCGGTGTTAATCCACAGAAGTACGAAGCTGATCTGGCTGAATGCAAAAGCTTTGCGCAAGAGGTGAATACCGCTGGTGAAGCGGCCGAGCATGGTGCGATAGGCGCTGCTATTGGTGGTGCGATCGGTGCAATATTTGGTGACAGCACAGCTGCCGGTCAGGGAGCGGGTACGGGCGCTATCCTTGGTTCAACTGAGGGTGTTCAAGATGGGGAGCGCCGCAAGGAAAGAGTGATTCACAACTGCATGCGCGGCCGGGGTTATCGCGTACTTGGATAACCCCGTGTAGTTTGCGGTTTTACTTGCTCGCCTCGAGTGCCGCGATCCTTTCCTCAAGCGGCGGGTGACTCATAAAGAGCGCCTTGAAGCCGGTTGGCCTGCCGCCAGAAATGCCGAAGGCTGCAAATTCACCGGGCAGATCTTCTGCCGTATCACCCTGCAGGCGCTTCAAGGCATCAATCATCTTCTGCTTGCCAGCCAGGTTCGCACCACCTTCATCAGCCCTGAATTCACGGCGTCGCGAGAACCACATGACAATCATGGTGGCGAATACCGACAGGAAGATCTGGGCGACGATCGACGTTACAAAGTAGCCGATACCGAGACCGCGTTCGTTCTTGAGAATAACCCGGTCAACAAAGAAGCCGATGACACGCGACAGGAAGATCACGAACGTATTCACTACACCCTGTATCAGGCCCATGGTAACCATGTCGCCATTGGCAACGTGCGCTACCTCATGGCCCAACACAGCCTCCGCTTCATCCGCAGTCATCTTGCGCAGCAGGCCGGTACTGACCGCAACCAATGCATTGTTCCGGTTCATGCCCGTTGCAAAGGCATTCACGACATCGGATTGAAAGATACCCACCTCCGGCATGCCAATACCCGCGGCCTCTGCCTGTCGTTTCACTGTGGCGGTGAGCCACTGCTCCTGTTGTGAACGAGGTTGTTCGATGATCTGTACACCCATCGCGTGTTTCGCTGACCATTTGGACATGGCAAGTGAGATAAAGGAGCCACCAAAGCCAATAACCGCCGACATGACCAGCACAGCGTAGAGGTTCAGGTCGACGCCGTTCTGCATCAACAGGCCCTCAATACCGAGTACCTGGAATACGATACTGATCAACGCGATTACCGCGATGTTGGTCGCCAGGAACAAAAAGATTCTAGTCATAACAAAGTGCGTCCAAAAAAGGATGTTGTATTCCAGATATTGTGGCGCAGACCTGCAAATTCAAGATAAAGATCACCACTGGCGAGCGGTGTTACACTCGCGTTTTGTCATAAAACCCCGAAGGGTAGTAAGAGAAAGCTATGAGTACGGCACTACTGGAGCAACGCGACGGCGCGGTCGCAATTCTGTCGATCAACGACGCACCCTATAACCGGATGTCACTTGAGTTTATGGATGAACTGGAAGTTGCTATCGACAATATTGCGGGCGACGACAGCGTCAGGGCTTTAGTGATCACAGGCGAGGGTGAGGACAACTTTTCCGTGGGGATGAACCTCAAGCAGCTGCCGGAAGGTATCCAGCGCAAGGGCAGCCCTGAAGCCGTGTTCGATCAGCGACTCAAGGTCATCCGGGCGATTGAGAATATGGGTAAACCCTCCATCGCGACATTATTCGGGTTCTGCCTGGGTGGTGGCCTGGAAATCCCACTTGGTTGTCATTTCAGGCTGGCCGCCGAAGAGGGTGCGCAGATAGGGCTGCCGGAACTCGATCTCGGTTCAGTACCGGCCTGGGGCGGCAGTGCCCGGCTATCCAAGTGTGTAGGTCGCGATCATGCGCTGGATATGATCCTTCGCTCGAAAAAGGTGTCGGGCCCTGAAGCGCTTCGGATGGGACTCGTGCATGAAGTCTGGCCGATCGAAGAGCTGAAGAGCAAGGCAATTGCGCTCGCACACGAACTTGCCGCAC
This sequence comes from Pseudomonadales bacterium, assembly GCA_963921285.3. GTDB lineage: Bacteria > Pseudomonadota > Gammaproteobacteria > Pseudomonadales > Azotimanducaceae > UBA9659. The sequence continues at coordinate 455,924 of CAWUFD020000008.1, read as the reverse complement.
AGCCCGCTGGTGCTGTGCGCAGCATGCTGGAAGTGATTATCGGCAGTGAAGACAAGACGCTGGATGAGCTCTTGGCAGCCGAACGACAGGCCGTCATCGATAACCGGGGTACGGCGGATTCAAAAGAAGGCATGATGGCCTTTCTGGAAAAACGCAAACCCGTTTTTAACCAGAGCTGACCCTGTCAGGAAAGTTTGCCCACGCTGGTTGGCTCGTAGTCTGCGATCCGTTTGATCAGGGACGCTGGGTCGGTGTCGATGATGAGCGTCTGGAGGTGAGCGTCCTTGATGAAACCCTGCGCGGTTGCATGATGAAGAAAGTCGATAAGCCCATCAAAGAAGCCATGCGTGTTGAAGAGGGCAACCGGCTTGTCGTGGAATCCGAGCTGGGTCCAGGTCCAGATCTCAAAGAGTTCCTCAAGGGTGCCAAGGCCTCCCGGCTGCGCAATAAAGGCATCGCTCAGATCAGCCATCAGGGATTTGCGCTCATGCATTGAGCTGACAACGTGGAGCGTCGAGAGGCCGTCGTGGGCAACTTCCATCTCAACCAGTGATTCCGGCATGACACCGATTACATCACCACCGGCGGCCATCACTGTGTCGGCGATGGTACCCATCAATCCGCGATTTGCGCCACCGTAGACGAGGCCATAGCCGGCCTCGGCAATGGCATTGCCGAGATCCGCTGCCGCCCTTGTAAGCGCCGGGTTTGTGCCGCTGCTGGATCCACAGTAAACGCAGATCCGCTTGTCTGTCATTTGTCGGAGATCAGCCGATGTCAGAGACGGACTTGATTACCTTGTTAACGATGCCGTATTCAATCGCTTCATCAACAGACATCCAGTAGTCGCGGTCCGTATCCTTCTCGACCTGCTCAAGGGGTCGGCCGGTTTCCTCGGAAATGATCTTATTGATCCTTTCCTTAGTCTTGAGGATCTGTTCCATCTGGATGGCAATATCAGTCGCGTCACCTTGTGAGCCGCCGGAGGGCTGGTGCACGAGGTAACGGGTGTTAGGGAGCGAGTAGCGATTCTCTTTTTTTGCAGCAAGATAGATATTGGTTGCCGCAGAAGCTACCCAGCCGGTGCCAACAACGCGTACTTCAGGCTTGATGAACTTGATCATGTCGTAGATCACGTCACCGGACTCAACGTGTCCGCCGGGTGAGCTGATATAGATCGTAATCGGCTCGTCACTTTCAGCCTGCAAGGCCAGCAGCTGCTCAGTGACCGTGCGGGCGATTCGCTCGTTAATCTGGCCAAAGATAGAGATAGAGCGGGACTTGAACAGCTTCTCGTCCATGAAGTTAAGAGACGGGAGGTTCTTGTCCTGGGCTTCTTCGTTCGTCATCGTCACGGGTCCTGGTATTTCTTCAATAAATTCAGCGGTTTGCTGACGTTCAGATAAGGCGCGAAGCATACCAGCCCGCGCTCTCTTGTGCCATGTATACGTGGGGTTTCACAGGCAGGATTTCAACCCGGCAAATACCCTCAAGGCGATTGTGGGAATTGCAGCGCTGCCTATGGGCCGCAACCAGCCGACCCGCGCATAACGTGATACCAACGGGGTGATAACATGCAGACGCTGTCATAACACTGGAAGAGGCAATGAAAAACCGCCAATGGCTTGTTAACGGAAACCCTCGTGCTCGTGCACTATTACTTGAGGACTTTCTCGAAAATGAAGAGGACCTGGCAACACTCGACGAGGGGCAAGCCCGGGTGAAAGTCGAATATCTTGGGTTTGAACCGGCAATGAAAGGTCAGATGGAGGTGATCCCGGGGTATTCCGCAGGTAGCGAGATTGGCACGGTGATGCGGGCGCGTGGCATCGGCGAGATTGTCGAATCGGGCGATGACAAGTTGCCGGTTGGTACGAAGGTCATGGGCCAGGTTGGCTGGCAGGAGTATGCAACCGTCACGAGGCGTGATGTTGAAATAGTGCCGGATGATGAGTTCCTGACCGCAAACCTCGGCCCGTTGGGTTCGAGTGGCCTGACCGCCTATTTCGGATTGCTTCGTATTGGGGCGCCGCAGGCCGGTGATACGGTGGTGGTTTCCGGTGCTGCTGGCGCAGTCGGTTCGATGGTTGGGCAGATTGCAAAAATCAGTGGATGCAGGGTGATCGGCACTGCGGGCGGGCAGGAGAAATGCGACTGGCTGGTGAACGACGTCGGTTATGACGGTGCCATCGATTATAAAAACGATAACGTTAAGGGGCGATTGAAGGAGCTTTGTCCCGGCGGTGTTGATGTGTTCTTTGATAATGTCGGCGGGCCAGTCCTGAACGATGTGCTTGCCCGTATCGCACCATTTGCAAGAGTGGTCATCTGTGGAGGAATCTCAAGGTACGAACAGGAAACGCTGCCACCGGGGCCTGCCAATTACTTCAACGTCGTGTTTCGACAGGCGAAGATCGAGGGCTTTCTCTTAAGTGGTTACGAGAGGGAATACCCAAACGCCAGGGCAAGAATCAGGGGTTGGATGGAGTCCGGTGCGATCAGGTACAAGGAAGACCTGCAGGAGGGGTTTGAGAATATCCCCGCAAGTTTGCTTCGTCTGTTCAGCGGAAAGAACTTCGGCAAACAGTTACTGAAAATCTAGCAGTCTGTCAGGAACCCTGCTGCAAGCTGTGCATGACCACGCTGACGAGATCTGATCGCTTCGATTTCAGGTCGTGCAGCTGGTTGCTGAGCGTGAGGTTACGATTACGGTAGTCGCGCCTGATGGCGGGCAGGGTTTCTTCATCTGCACCGGCACGCTGACGCTCATATAACATTCGCGTGTCCATGATCATGCGCTTGGTCTTCGCGATTTCGGCATCGAGGACCTTTATCTGTACTTCGGTCGGTTCAGTATCCGGACTGCCGCTGGTGGCGCAGGGGACGTCAGTGAATACGATCTTGCCTGTTGCATCAGGACACTTGAACACCGTGTCGGCCCATCCGGTAAGTGGGTAGCCAGAGAATGTGGCCGCGAGGATCAGTAGCTGGATTCGTCTTTTCATGTGCTTCAATCTAGAAGCGTTGATCAACCCTGCATAGCGAAGTGCAGACAGTCGGGTAGCAATCGGGAATAAGCGGCGGGCGCGGTCCTGCAATCGTGAAGGCGTTCACACCCGCAAAGCCGTTTTGTGACGTGGTTCCGCTGTTGCTGGAACGCGTTACAATAACTGGGAAAATATGTCAGTATTTTAAGCACATAGCGATAAAACAACGCCCGGAGTCGAGGCGCAGGGGAGCAAGCAATGTCGAACAAGCGGACAAAGCCGATCGAAGGCTTTGCAGAAGTTAACTTTAACGAAGAGCCTTTTCTCAGTGATTTCAAACAGATCTACCAGGGTATGCATGCAGGCGGTTGTCCTTTTGCCCATTCCAGCAAGGGAGATCATTACTCGGTGGCAAAACATGCCGACATCGTCGAGATCCTCAAGCAGTACGATGTCTGGAAGAGCAAGTTTGGCCCTGCGCTGAACTACCTTGAGTCACCCGGCGTGCTCGTCAGTGTCGATCCTCCCGAACACACCTTTGAGGTTCGAATCGTCTCCAGTTCGTTTTCGAAGGAAGTCTTTGAAGCGATGATCCCTGACATGGAAGCCTTCATCAACGAGCGCATCGACAGCGTCATCGACGATGGTGAGGCCGACCTGCACGCACTACTCTCGATCCAGTTGCCGCTGTTTGTGATCTTCAAACTGCTGGGTGTGGATCGTTACGATGATGACGGTACAGATCGGTTTGAGTGGGTCCGGGAAAGTATTGTGAGTGCAGTCGGCATGATGTTTGTCCCAGAGGCGGATGCAGCCGAGATGATGGCCAACGCCTCCGTCGAGGATATTCGATTTGAGATGCTCAAAAAGACCAACCAGCTCTATGTTGATCAACTCGCTCTCACCAAACAGAAACTTGAGTCCGGCGAATGGCAGGGTGATGAGAACCTGGTGACCCGCTTCCTGACAACGCCAGGTCCGGATGGCAGCATGCTTTCTGATGACAAGATCCTCGGGTTTATGAACTTCCTGATGACCGCGGGCAGTGCGACGACAACCATCATGCTGTCGAACATCATTTACAGGCTGCTGACTGAAGGTGACGCCTACCAGCGCGTGCTTGATGACCGCAACCTGATCCCGCTCGCGATGGAGGAAACCTTGCGCCTCGACGCACCTGTTCACGGGCTCTTTCGTACCAATGACGAGGAAGTCGATCTTGGTCCGACCCGCCTTGATAAGGACACAAAGGTCATGTTGCTCTGGGCTGCAGGAAATCTTGACCCGGATGTCTTTGATGATCCGATGCAATTCAGCCTTGATCGCGACCTCGCTAAAGTAAAACGTCACCTCGCCTTCGGTTACGGCACCCATTTCTGTCGTGGTGCACCGCTTGCGCGCATCGAAGGGGAGGTCTTTCTGAATATTGTGCTTGAGCGACTTAAGAACCTGCGTCTGAATGGCGAGGTCGTCATGGAAAAGCGCATGCCCGTATTGCAGGGCATCAAGGAACTGCCGGTTGCCTGGGATGCGTAAGCCTGGTCCTGGTTGTGGTGGTAACATCGCCAGTCTGATTGATTTGAGGGGAGAGAACATTGAACCGGTTTGAAGGAAAATGTGTCGTTGTTACTGGGGCAGCGTCAGGGTTTGGCGTTGCTATTACGGAGAAGTTTGCTGCAGAGGGTGCACAGGTTGTGTGTGCTGATATTGATCTTGCCGGTGCTGAGAAAGTAGCGGCAGGATTGCCGAATGCTATCGCGGTCCAGGTTGACGTCGCCGAAGAAGCGGATAACAAACGGATGTGCGAGGCGGCGGTTGATGCGTTCGGCAAGATTGATGTGATGTGCTGCAACGCCGGAATTCCTCATCGCGGCAGCTATATGACCCGCATGGAGGTTGAGGATTTTGACCGCATGTGGGCGGTGAACGTTCGCAGTATCTTCCTTGCGGTGAAGTATTCCGTTGATCATATGCCCGAGGGCAGCAGCATCATTTCCACGGCGTCAATCGGCGGCAAACGACCACGCAAGGGGCTGACACCATATAACGCTTCCAAGGGCGCGGTGATTACTTTGACAAAAGGCATGGCAGTTGAGCTGGCGCCGCGAATCCGCGCCAACTGTGTCTGCCCGGTTTCTGCACCGACCAACTTTGACATGCGCTCCCTTGGTACCCAGGAACTCAGTCCGGAAATGGAAAAGGCCGTTGTTGATGGGATTCCCATGGGCCGTCGCGCCACACCAGAAGACGTTGCCGATGCCTACGCTTTTCTCGCTTCCGATGAAGCGAAATTCCTGACCGGCGTTGCACTTGATGTGGACGGCGGTCGATCAATCCAATAGGGGCAGACATTATGGGTTTTGATATTTCCAACTTGCCGAATAACCAGGACGCAACCGACAACGTCTGGGAGGTGCTGTTTACCCAGCGCGCGATCAGGTACTGGCAGGACAGGCCCGTACCGCGGGAGTTACTGGAACAGGTTGTTGAGGCAGGCTCCAAGGCACCTTCCGGCAGTAACTCACAGCCGTGGGAGTTTATCGTCATCGATTCACCGGAAACCCGCGAGGCACTTGGTAACGCGTTAAAGGCTGTGTTTGATGCCGCGGAGCCGTTGCAGGGCATCATTTCTGCCGGTGAAAACTCCGAGAACAAGACCGAGCGGTTGATGTTGCGCGGTGCGCGAAACTTCTTCACGCGCCTTGGCGATGCGCCGGCCATTATCATCCCATGTCTCCATAACCTTACTTCACCAACGACTGACCCACGGTCGCTCGAAGCTGGCAGCTCAATTTACCTCGCTGTGCAGAATATGATGCTGGCGGCAAGGGCGCTGGGTCTGGGGACGTTGATGACCACGGCGCAGGGTTTGATCGACGCCCAATTGAGGGAGATTCTTGCAATTCCTGATGATGCCCATCCCGTTGCAATCATCCCGGTCGGGTACCCGGATGCCAACTTTGGCCCGACGACGCGAAGGGACGTCAGTGACATCCTGCATTGGAATAAGTTTTAGAAATACTTCAAGCCTGTGGCGCAATTGAACAGCACACACCGATCATCGGCGCTGACAACACCATCAAGGCGAGCCTGCTTCCAGGCAGCGAGTGTGGCAGCACCTTCCGGGCACATGAGGATGCCGTGTTGTTTTGCTATTTCTGCATGGGCTTCGCGGATCGCTTCATCGGATACGGCAAGCGCAACGCCTCCTGATTCCCTGACGGCTCGCAGGATCAGGAAGTCACCAACCGCCGCCGGTACCCTGATACCCGCGGCAATAGTATGTGCATCCTCCCACAGTTCAGCATGTTCTGAACCTGACTCAAAAGCGCGGACAATCGGTGCGCAGCCTGTCGCCTGGACAGCAATCATCTTCGGGCGTTTACTGCCGATCCAGCCGATGGCCTCGAGTTCATCAAATGCCTTCCACATGCCGATCAGTCCGGTGCCGCCCCCGGTCGGGTAAAAAATCGCATCCGGCAGCTGCCAGTCCAGCTGTTCTGCCAGTTCAAGGCCCATCGTTTTCTTGCCTTCAATCCGGTAGGGCTCTTTTAAAGTAGAGAGATCAAACCAGCCGTTATCGGCTTTCCCTTCAGCGACGAGCTTGCCGCAGTCATTGATCAGTCCGTCGATCAGGTGCACCTCGGCACCCATAAGGCGGGTTTCCTCGATGTTGATAGCAGGTGTGTCATCAGGGCAGAAGACAGTAGCCTGCATGCCCGCTCGGGAGGCGTATGCGGCAAGAGCAGCGCCCGCGTTGCCATTTGATGGCATCGCAAGATGGTTGAGTCCAAGGTGTTTTGCCATGGCCACGGCGACGCCAAGGCCGCGCGCCTTAAATGAACCGGTTGGCAGGCGTCCTTCGTCCTTGATGATCAATGTCGAACCGTCGATTGATACTTCAAGGAGAGGTGTCGTGACCTCGCCCAGATCCAGGACGTTTCGTTGGGCGGGGATGGGCAGAAACTCAAGATAGCGCCAGAAACCGCCCGTCCTGCTCTTGAGTAACTCTTTCGAAACTGCGTCACGCAGGCGTTTAAGGTCATAGCGAACCAGGATCGGTTTACCGGCCTCCGAGAGGTTTTGCACGGTACCTGCTCCTATGTGCTGGCCCGTGGCTGAACACTCAAGGTGGGTCACAAAATCAGTCATGTTTACTCCGTTCTTTTCAGCCTGTAGACGCTGCCGACAAAATCATTAAGGCGGGCTGGCGTTCTTTCCACTTCGTAGCCCGTACTTGCCATGTTGTTAAACATTTCAGAGGAGAGGCCCCGATCCGGTTCCACGAAGATCACCTGGCTGCCAGGATGGGTGTGTGCGTTGAGGAACGCGGGCAATGTTGCGATGTGCGAAGGCTCGTATAAAACGTCGGAGCCCATGACAACATCAGAACTGCCAAGCCGGGTATCCTCGGATGACCAGTTTGCCTGCACGAAATGAGGATGCCTGGTGCGATTCAGCTTCGCGTTTCGTTCAAGCAGTGGACCTAGCTGAGGGTGTACGTCCAGCGACGTCACCTGGCATTCATGCGCAAGTAATGTGAGTGTCGGCAGTCCGAGACCAACGCCGATCTCAAGGTAGCTCAGCGATGGGTTGGCCTCTTTATCCATCAATTCTGCCAGCACCACGCCGCCTGGCCACATGGTACCGACCACGCGCATGGCGGCATGGTTGTCGGACAGGTTGGAAAACCACTCGACGTCCTTGGGCATATCCAGTTTTATGGTTCGGGATGCAAGCGAGTAGGGTTTACGGCGGTAGCGTGAGAACAACATGGCGGCATTGTAAACTGCATTTGATTCGATGCGTGGTGTGACGCTGTGTTTATGTTCCTGTTTGGTGCGATGGTATGCCTTGTGCTCATCTGGTTTGCACTGGTTATCCAGTTTCGTGCCGAGATGTACCGCAGACATCGCAACCTCTATGACAGTCTGCACCTTGATGAGGTCTGGCAGCGGCACAATGGTCGTGCCGTTGGTGCCGTGCTGCGTTTTCTCTTCTCGGATGCACCCGAAAAACTGGGCGATCAATCGATTGCGCGCTTATGCGGACGCATGCGCAATACGTTCAGGGCTGCTGTCGTCACATTTGCAGGCCTGCTGCTTGCTTTTTTCCTGGTGCCGCCCGAGCAGACAGCGCGTTCAGCTGACACCGCTGCAGAGCGAACCAGCCTCGAGAAAGCCTACGAACTGCATCGTGCAGACAGGTATGGTGAGGCGATCGTCTACTACGACGAGGAGATAAACGGCGGAAACACCGATCCAGAGGTTTTCTACTGGCGTGGTATCGCGCGCTGGCACCTGGATCAGTACGAGTCTGCGCTGAGTGATTTCCGGGTGGTCATACGTGAACAACCAGATAACTTTGAAGCACACAAGCACGCCGACAGGTTGCTCAGCTACCAGAAGCGCTGGCCTGAGGTGCTGGAATTATGGAATCGTTACCTGCGCCGTAACCCGAACGACGAGCGAGCTTATTATGAGCGGGGCGGCACCTACTTTCACAGCGGAGACAGGACCGCAGCCGAGCGGGATGCTAACCAGGCGTGCGTGCTGGGACATGCCGAGGCGTGTGACATGCTGACGCGGCACTTCTAGTACTCAATCTATCGTCTCCCCCGCGTACAAATACACATCTGTATATTCAATGATCCGTGACGCGGTCATGCTATGTGCGTGATACATTTCGATCAGCGGACCGGGTTTTATATCCGCGATTTTTCTAGACTGATGGGCAATGTTTGCGATGGCTTCCGACATGCGCGTGTATGGACCTACAAAACGGGTACGGATCCATGTGCCGGCCGGTAATCGTGATGCTCGAAAGCCCTTCTGTGTGATAGTCTCCGGATTGATATCGCCCGCAACGACAACTGCGGCATCAAACCTGAGCTCACCTGGCGGTGTGATCTGGGGATTATCCAGGCCGATACCTGCGTATGCGGTTGGTGACAGGTGGCTTTGGCTTACATAGCCCATCACCTCGTCAAAATAGTCGAAAGGCACCTCGGTGTACGGACCGACATGGCGTTTACTGATCAACCAGTTGCGGCTAAAGCTGACAGCTTCACTTGTACCGATCCAGAACGGCTGATCACATTTCGTACTCAAGACGCGTTTACCGGGCGCGGGTATGCTGCCTTCTTTCCTGAACTGCCTTGGGCTCGAACCCACCAGGCGACGAAACGCCCTGCTGAAAGTTTCATGATTGTTAAAGCCGGCGCGCTGGGCGACTAAAGCAATTGGCACATCGAGCAATAACAGATCCGTGGCTGCCCGCCGCAGCTTGATGGATTCGACCAGCTTCGCGGGTGTCATCCCGGTTTCAGCTTTGATCGCCCTGTGTAGTTTGAAGGGAGGCACACCCGTGCTGTTGCTTAGGGCAGACAACGTCAGGGGTAAGTCACCGGCTTCCGCAATAACCTCGCTGACAAGGTGCTCAATCTGTTCCGCGATTGCAGTCAAAGCGCTGATCTTGACCCGTACCACGTGCCCGCGGTTTTGAGTGCGGCTGCGACAACAGACATGATGAGGTTGTAGCTCAGATCGACCGCCATTGTTGAAACCACGACGGCGTCCAGGACAAGGTTCGCGGCAAGAACAGCTATTGCTGCCTGTCGCGCGCGTGCGCCGTACCTGCGCATGAAGTATCCCATGGCGTAGAACATAGGAAATGCCATGATCACCGCAACCACGGGACTGGCATCCTGGGCATAGGCCTCATAGAACGCCTGGTCGCCACCGGTTTCTATGGTGATCGAGTAGATGAACACCCACGCAAAAGCCGAGGCGATCATGACAGCCTCCGTCACGATAAAAGCGAAAATAATGGCGAGGTAGGGTACGGGTTGTTTCGCTTGTGTCGACGATTCGATCGAGGACATGTTGACTCCTGTGCGCTTGTGAATAGTCTCAGTATTCTAGGTTCCGCTGACAAGACTATTTGACGATTCTTGCAATGGAGCATCGAGGAGAACCTGGTTGTTTGCCAACGTTGATAAGAAACCCGTCCCCGCCGACTCACTGCTGGGTGCCTATGCTGCACGTGAAGGCGTTTTCACTGACTGTTACACGACAGTCATAGATCGCTCTGTGACCATTGAAGAGTTTGTCGAGGCGTTTTACTGCACACCGCTTTTCAAGATCGAAAGAATCATCCTGGCGGCAGCGATGAGCAGGCCGTCAACCGATGTACAGGCAGCAGCAATGGCGAGCGGTGATAGAGAACGTTTTTCAGCGTGGCAGGTTGAAGGCAGGGCAGCCAACGAGATTCTGCTGGCAGATGTATCCGGTGCAACCAGGTCCTGGCTGATGGTTGAACCTGCGGCTGGCTATACAACGCTGCTGTTTGGGTCTGCGGTGATTAACCCGGGATCGTCGCCTCTCTTTTCCGCGCTGATGATCTTTCACAAAATCTACGCCCGGTCACTGATCGCGGCAGCGCGGGCAAGTCTCGCAAAAGCCTGAGGGTCAACCATCCAGCGCTTTAAGCATCCGCTTCAACGCAAAATGCCGATAGCTCTCGATCACCAACGCTTTTATTTCCTTGAGGCTGGGCTTGCCGCTCAGGTCAAAGCTGATCCAGCCGTTGTGCCCGATATAGGCAGGTACACGGTAACGTTCGTCAAAAGACGTGAGCGCAATCTGCCGATCGTTGCCAACCCACGCCTGTAGCTCCGTTTTGCCTTCCCAGATGTGCAGGTTGCAGAATGTTTTCTTACCGGCCTTGAAGCATGGGCTGCCGAATTGTGAAGCTTCGGTAACCTCCGGTAACTCAAGGCAGATGTCTTTAAGCATGCCAAGCAGCTTCTGGTTCGTCTTGGATTTGTAAGGGTCGATATCCTCTGGGCGCATCTTCTGCGTCGGCGGTTTGACCTTTACCGGTTCGGCGATATCAGCCAATTTGTTGGGCGCAACTTTCCTGTAGGCATCACAGGTCAGGCTTGCCACGCGGTCCCACGAAAGACCGGTGTTCAGGTGTACGCCAACCCAGCCTTTCGGGCCGGAATAGGGCGGCACATAAAAGTGCTTCGGCGCGCTTTCAATCAACATCTTCTGCATGTCCCGTGAAAAATTGAGGAGCAGGGCAACCTTGCCATCGCCGTGATGATTGACGGAATACGTCGCGAAAATTTTGCCACCGATAATCCTGAAGTTCGGGAATCCGTGAGAAGTGATTTCTTCTGTTTCGGGTAATCCTAAACAGATCTCTTGCACTACATCGTAGACCGTTGTCATTGCATACCCCGCCAAAAAATCGAAAGTTCGTTCAAGCTACTAAAGCATACTGCTCGTGCCAGCGTTGTGTCACCAGCGCGCTGTAACTCACGTATACTCGCCTTGTGGAAAAAGTAGTATTTGGTCGCACAGGATTGGAGGTCAGCCCCGCCGGACTCGGCTGCGGTGGCTACAGCCGTCTCGGTATGCGCCGTGGTAACGATGAGCAGGCCGCTGAGGGTGTGGTCCGGCATGCCATGGATCTTGGCATCAACTTTTTTGATACCGCACGGGTGTACGGTACGGAAGAAGTTGTTGGCCGGGCAATTGCCGGTCGCCGCGATGAGGTAGTGATCAGCAGCAAAACCATGTTTCGACGCAATGACGATTTCATGGCGGCGACTGAACTTGTTGAGTCACTGGAAAAGACGCTCACCCGACTCAGCACCGACTACATCGATGTGTTTAGTCTGCACGGCGTGACACTTAAGCACTACCCGCATTGTGTAAACGAGTTCGTACCGGCGCTGCAGCGTCAGCAACAGCTCGGCAAGATTCGCCATCTCGGCATCACCGAAAGTTTCCAGGCGGAACCGCGCCACGACATGTTGATCCAGGCGTTAAAGGATGACCTCTTTGACGTGATCATGGTGGGTTTCAACTTCCTGAACGCGTCTGCACGCGATGAAACGTTCGAGCTGTCAAGGCAACAGCAGGTCGCGACGCAGATCATGCATGCGGTCCGCAACGCATTGAGTAATCCCGAAAAGCTGAAGGAAACTGTAGCCAGCCTGGTGAAGTCTGGTGAAATCGACGCTGCGGATGTGGATGAAGCCAACCCGCTTGGTTTCCTTGCTGAGGAAAGTGGCGTCGGTTCGGTCACCGAAGTGGCATACCGTTATTGCCGACACGAGCCCGGTGTCGACGTTGTGTTGACCGGCACCGGCAGCAAGATGCACCTTTCTGAAAACGCGATGGCGATTGCGTCACCGCCGTTGCCGGAATCCGTCAAAAGCAGGTTGGACAAAATCTTTGGTCGCGTGAAGTCCGTGTCGGGCGACTGAACAACTGGAGAGACATATGTCGAAAATAGGTACCCCACTCAGTGATGTAGGCACCAAGGCGTTGCTGTGTGGCAGCGGCGAACTGGGCAAAGAGGTTGTGATTGAGCTGCAGCGACTTGGGATGGAGGTGATTGCTGTTGACCGGTACGCCGATGCCCCTGCCATGCAGGTGGCACATCGAAGTCATGTTATCTCCATGCTTGACGGTGAAGCGCTCCGCAGTGTTATCAAGAGCGAGAACCCGGATCTCATCATTCCGGAGATCGAAGCACTTAATACGCAGGTTCTGGCAGAGCTTGAAGCAGAAGGGTACAGGGTGATCCCCACCGCAAATGCCGCCAAACTGACGATGAATCGCGAAGGTATCCGGCGACTCGTCGCGGAGGAGCTTGGCATTCGAACCTCTACCTACCGGTTTGCCGATACCGAAACAGAATACCGGGAGGCAGTCGAAGAGATCGGTATCCCATGCGTGGTGAAACCCATCATGTCCTCTTCAGGCAAGGGGCAGTCCCTCGTTGCCGAAAAGGGAGATGTCGATAACGCCTGGGCCTACGCGCAGGAAGGCGGACGTGCCGGGGCGGGGCGGGTCATCGTCGAAGGGTTTGTCGATTTTGATTTTGAAATTACGCTGCTCACGATCCGACATGCGGGCGGCACCTCGTTCTGTGAGCCGATTGGACATCGACAGGAAGATGGTGACTACCGTGAATCCTGGCAGCCCCAACCGATGAGCGATAAGGCGCTCACCGCATCCCAGGAAATGGCCAGGACGGTGACGGACGCGCTGGGTGGATACGGTCTTTTTGGCGTTGAACTGTTTATTGCAGGTGATGAGGTGATCTTCAGCGAAGTATCTCCGAGACCTCACGATACGGGGATGGTCACACTGATTTCCCAGGATCTTTCAGAGTTCGCGTTACACGTGCGGGCGATTCTCGGACTACCCATTCCGAGTATCCGGCAACTGGGCCCTGCCGCCTCTAACGTGGTGCTCGTAGAAGGGGAGTCAAGCCAGGTTGTATTCGGCGGCCTGGATAAGGCATTGGCTGAACCGGACACGCAGCTGCGACTGTTTGGTAAGCCTGAGGTAGTCGGGCGGCGGCGCATGGGTGTCGGACTAGCCCTAGCTGACACTATTGAAGAGGCGCGAGAGAAGGCGGCGAGGGTGTCAGCGGCTGTTGAGACCGACTTCAAATGATCGAGGCGTAACACCCAGTTCGCTGATCACTTTATCGTTGCTGAAAGCCTTGTCCTCCATGAGGCGCTGGACTTCTTCGCTTGTGATAGAGGGCACAAAAGGTACGTAGCGTGTGAAAAACGCCAACGCCTGAACCAGTCCGAGCGGCATTGAAATCACCCTGCTGGGATTCCCTGAAGCGGCTGCCGTCAGTTCAACAAATTCACGATATTCAAGCGGGGCCTCGCCGGCTATGACGTAGGTTTCTCCGTCGTGTGCTTCATCCAGGCAGGCGATGATGGCACTCACAACATCTGCGGCATGTACCGGTTGGATTTTTGACCTGCCACCGGCGGGGAGTGGGATCCATGGGCTGTACCTGCTGACCGTTTCGATGCGCTCAACATTGTTAAGACCCGGCGCACCGTAAATCATCGTCGGGTGAATGATGGTGACAGGCAAGTCGCTCTGGCCCAGGTCAGTTTCCATCTCACGCAGTGCCTGGTACTTCGCGTCCGGGAAGCGCGTGAATATTCGTGTCGAGCCTATCGCAATGAGTTGCCTGCACTTGAGGCCCGCCTTCAGCAACCCACTCAGCAGTTCAGGTCGCGTGCAGAATATGACCTGGTCGTCGTTCTCGATATGGCTGATAACGGCGGCAGGGTCTGCTGCGTCCACCGCGAGCATCCCGGCTTCACCTGGAAGCCTTGCCATACCCAGTACCTGTCTGCCAGCGTCCTTGAGGGCGTTGTATAACAGGTAGCCGGGGCCGCGGGAGGCGCCGATAATGACAATCCGGGACATGTCTGCCTGGGTCAGCCGGTGTTTCTCATGCTGGCTGCAATGCCGGCGATGGTGATCAGGAGGGCCTTGTGGGCCTGGTCGAGATCATCAGTGGTTTTCTCCCGGCAGCGCTTGATCAGCTCGATCTGTAGTACATGTAGCGGATCGGTGTAGGGATGGCGAAGTTCGAGGGTGCGCTCAATCTCCGGGTTACCTTCCAGCAGTTTGTCCTGCTCCTTGATACGGTTGACGCTGGCTATCAGTCGCTCAAGTCGTGCTCTGAAATCATCCCCCATCGCTTTCAGCTCCGGGTTCACCAGCATTTCGTCATATTGTGCAGAGATGTATGGGTCTGCTTTGCTGAGCACCATCTCCAGCATATTGATCTGAGTCTGGAAGAAGGGCCATTCGGTGATCATCTCCTTGATGACATGCCAGTCCTTGGCGTTCAGGTCCTGGTCGAGGGCGGCATCGGTGCCAAGCCAGGCAGGCAACATCAGGCGTTTCTGTGTCCACGCAAACACCCAGGGTATGGCGCGAAGCTCTTCGATAGATCGATCATTGTCATCAGCGGAACGTCTTGCCGGCCGTGATCCAAGCGCGAGCAACGCGAGCTCACGCTCTGGTGTCCCCTCAACAAAATAGTCTACAAACCTGGCGTTCTGCTGGACGATACCCCGGTAGGCATCTCGCGCATCGTCAGCCAGTCGCTGTGTCAGCCTGCGCCAGTTTTCCCGTGGTTCAGGTGGTGGCAGCATGCTGGCCTCAACTGCCGCAGAAAGCACCAGGTCGAGATTGATCAGTGCAAGCGGTGGTGAGCCGTATTTGAAGCGGATCATCTCACCCTGTTCAGTGACTCGCATGCTGTGTTTTACGCTACCGGGTGGTTGTGAAAGGATCGCCTGGCGGGCCGGTGCGCCGCCTCGACCCGGCGCACCACCACGGCCGTGGAATAACGTCAGGTCAATATCATACTTGTCAGAAACTAGAACCAGTTCCTCCTGCGCGCGGTATTGGGCCCAGGCTGCAGCCATCTGGCCCGCATCCTTGGCAGAATCTGAATAACCGATCATGACCTGCTGGGTGCCGTCGATGTGTTCCAGGTACCAGCGGGTGCGTAATAGCCGTTCCAGTGTCCACGCCGCGTTTTCCAGGTCATCCAAGGTTTCGAACAAGGGCACAACCGGTAATTTTTTCTTCATGCCTGACTTGATCAGCATGAGGACAACGGCGAGCACGTCCGACGGCCTGCGTGCCATTGAAATGATATAGCTCGATATGCCTGCACCATTATTTTCAGCGATTAGCCTGAAGGTATTCAGGGTTTCACCGGCGTCGCCGCCCGGGTTCCAGCTGTCCGGTATGAGAGGGCGCTTGGATTCCAGTTCCTTGAGCAGGAAGTCTGAACGGGCTTTCTCACTCCACTCCGCGTAACTGCCGAGATCGAGGTAGCGGGTGATGCTGTCGAGTAATGCGACGTGTTTATCCGAGTTCTGGCGGATATCAAGTTCCACCAGCGTGACGCCAAATGTGTAGGCGCGCAGCAGTGTCTCACGCAGCAGGCCGTCTGCAATGATGCCCATCCCGGACGCCTGCAGTGAGTCATAACATGCCTTAAGCGGTGTGATCAGTTCATCGTTGTGCAGGAGTACGTCGCGTGTTGGATCATCACTGGTTTCAGCCCAGGCGCGGGTCACTGTGAGCCGGTAGCGCAGGTCGCGCAGTACCAGGCGATACGGCTCGTCAGACACTTCCCCCATGAGTTCAATCAGGGCATCGCTGCAGTCTGACATGGATAACTGTGACAACAGTTCTTCAACGTCGCGCAGGTAAAGATCTGCCGCCATCCAGCGGGCCAGGCGCAGCACTTCCTTGGTGACCTCTGCGGTGACGTTCGGATTGCCATCCCTGTCTCCGCCCATCCATGACGATATCTTTATGGGTGCGACGTTGTGATCCAGGTGTTCGCCGGTGAACTCATGGAAAGCCTCATCCACGTGGGACCACATGGCGGGGATTGCATGCCAGAGCGAGTGCTCAATATTGGCGTAACCCCATTTTGCTTCGTCCTGTGGTGTGGGGCGCTCGGTACGGATCTCATCGGTGAACCAGACTTCCGCGATCAGGCGTTCCAGCTCTGTTCGCACCTCGCGCGGCAGGTCTCGATCTTCATTGACTTCAGCGAGGGCGGTAGCAATCCGGTTGTACTTCTGGATCAACGTACGCCTGGTGATCTCTGTCGGGTGCGCTGTCAGCACAAGATCGCAGCACATCTGCGAGAGATTGGACCTGATTTCATCTGCGGATATACCCTTTTCCGTCAGGCGTCTGAACAGGTCGCGCAGATGAGACGCCGCTTTGATATCGGTTTCTGTGGACTCCGCCTGCTCGGCGATGTTCGATAAGTTCAGGAACTGGTTAAAAGCGCGCGCGATGTAAATCAGGTTGTCATCATCCAGTGCCGTCAAAACTTCACGAAGTTTGTCATGGCTGTCCGCTGACGATTTCGCGAGATGTCGTATCTCCTCAACCTTGTCGAGGAATGCCTCTCCATGTTGTCGGGTCATGGTTTCGCCAAGCAGTGTCCCGAGTGTGCTGACCCTGGAACGAAGGCGCTTTGAGATTAGTTCATCCATTAATGATATGGTTCTGGCCGGTTGGAGCAATTCTACAGGACGCCGCAGGGTGGCAACAGAATTTAGGCAGTACGAGCAGGATACCGACGTTGCCCGGTTTTACAGGCTCAATCATGAAAAGCAGACCTTTGAGTTTGCGCGTTCGAAAGCGAATGCCTACGCACAATTGAATCGAGGCAGGCGCGGTGTGTGGGAAACCTGCCTGGCGCTCGATGAACTTGTCGACGAGAGCGACCCTGATACCGAACTCAGTCAGCTTGAACACCTCCTGCAGACCGCCGAGGCAGCAAGACAGGATGGCCGGCCGGACTGGTTTATCGCTGCCTGTCTCATCCATGATCTTGGAAAGGTATTGGTCTCGTATGGCGAACCGCAATGGGCGGTGACCGGTGATACCTTTCCGGTTGGTTGCCCGTTCTCGGAGGAGATTGTTTACCCTGAGTTCTTTTCCCAGAACCCGGACCACGGCCGATACGAAAGTGAAACAGGTGTATACGAGCCGGGCTGCGGTCTCAACGAAGTGGTGATGAGTTTTGGCCATGATGAATACATGTACCAGGTCGCGCGTCCGTACCTGCCGGAAGCGGCGCTTTACATGATACGGTTTCACAGCTTTTATGCGTGGCACCAGGGCGGCGCTTACCGCTTTCTCATGGATGCAAAGGACGCTGAACACCTCAGCAGTGTCCAGGCGTTCAACCAGTACGATCTTTATTCGAAGGCAGACAAGCCCCCGGATGTCGCTGCGCTCACCCCATACTACCGCGAACTGCTTGACCGATTTTTTCCGGCGATGATCGCCTGGTGAATGAACAAAAACTACAAGTAAAAATGATAAGGAAACGTTGCTATGCAAGATGATCTCGATATGTCCGGCAAGGTGGTGCTGATTACCGGCGGCAGCCGCGGACTAGGCCGCTCCATGGCACTGGGGTTTGCGCGTCACGGCGCAAATGTCGCCGTCGTCAGCCGCAAGCTGGATGTCTGTGAAGCGACAGCAAAAGAGGTTGAGGCCTATGGTGTTGAAGCATTCCCTTACTCGGCCCATGTTGCTGACTGGGATGGCCTCAAGGAGATGGCGGATGCTGTTTACGAGCGGTTCGGCAAAGTTGACGTGCTGATCAACAATGCCGGGTTATCACCGCTTTATCCTTCCCTTGATGAAGTCTCAGAAGAACTCTTCGACAAGGTGATCGGCATTAACCTCAAAGGTCCATTCAGGCTGAGTGCGCTTTGCGCTAAACGCATGACCGAGGGAGAGGGTGGTTGCATTATCAATATCTCGAGTACCGCCTCCGTCACCAAGAGTGCCCACGCAGAACCCTACGGCGCAGCCAAGGCGGGACTGAATGCCATCACGAGATCTTTTGCTGATGCATACGGACCCAAGGTGCGGGTTAACTGCATCATGGCTGGCCCTTTCCTGACGGATATCAGCAAAGCCTGGGACATGGACGCGTTCAATGAGCGTGCGGAGAACAACATCCCCATGCAACGGGGTGGTGAACCGGAAGAAATTGTTGGGGCGGCGCTTTACCTGGCGAGCAAGGGCGCAAGTTTTACAACAGGTGCGGTAATCGCGGTAGATGGCGGATCACACTAGCCATCACTGCTACTTTTTAACCGCCGAGATGAAGTCCCTGAAAATGTCCATGAGGGTTTCATACTTGTAGTCGGTGAACTCACCAGCATCAAAGTACATACCGTGCTCAGCGCAGGCTTCATACTGGATATGGGTCTGCACCGGGTCGTTGAGCAGTTCCATTTTCTTGCCGCAACGCGGGCAAGCGATGTCACGGATCTTGTTCTGCTCTTTACCGACTTTCGGATCGCCCGCATCAATGTAGTCGGACATCCACTTGTCCTTCAGCTGCTCTGCTTCGCCGATGTCAAACCAGATACCCATGCACTTTGTGCATCGATCAATAGTGACACCGCCTTGCAATGTATTGAGCGTATGTTCTTCCATGACGGCATTACATTTGGGGCAATCCATGCGGATCTCCGTGAAGATTACAGCGGTAAACAGCCGGTAATTATCTTAAACGCAGCCTTGAAATGCCAGATAAAGTTCCTTTACAAAAACTGACAGCAAGTTGCAATCACAGGGCTGCTGGCGGCCTTTGAACCAGACTGGTGTGCCAAACGGAGGTACGTGGATGAAGCTGGCGATCTTGATGGAGGTGTGAAGCGCTTTGAGGCTCTCGAGGTTATACAACGTCTCCTCGCAAAGATACTGACCAGCATCGGAAGACACGCGCATCGGCCAGCCTTGTTGCCACATTAACCGCTGCACGGTGCTGGCCGGGGCCGAGGAATAACGGACATCCGGTCCGGACACATCGATCGGCGCTGTTTCAATCACGCCGAGGTTGTCTGCCCGCTTATCACGCCGGTTGAGCGCTCGGGTTTCAATGTCGAACCAGCCTTCACGGCCTTCGCCGAGGCTTAACACCATCTGTGGGGTCAGGTCTTTACATGCAGGAGATAGGTACGTGAGCGGCGCGCCCCAGGCAACCGGCAACTGCATCACACTGACGTGAGGTTCGGACTGCAGCGACTCCGCCGCAACCCAGGAGGCATTCAGGGGCCGGTCATCAAATGGCTCAAAGCCGGTGATGAGCGTCCGCGGATTATCCGTCATGGTGTCGCCAGGCGCCGAAGGTGAGGTTGGTCCTTGATTGAAGCAGAGGGTTCAGGTGAAATCAACGTATGAACAAGATTGATCCGGCCGTTGTACAGTTCGCAAACGATGCGTTCTACCTTGCATTTAATGCTCGCGATATCGACGAGATGGCACGACTGTGGGCGAGCGACACACCGTGTGTCTGCATACACCCGGGATGGCAGCCGATTGTCGGTCGTGACGAGATCCTGGAAAGCTGGGCAAACATATTTCGAAACCAACCAGAAGGCGGTGACATCGTCTGCCACGAACCCCGAGTCCTCGCACAGGGGAATATCTTTTCAGTGCTCTGTTACGAGGAGTTACCTGGTGGCTGGTTGATCGCTACTAACAATTTTGTCATGGAGCGAGGCAATATCCACCTGTTCCATCACCAGGCGGGTCAGTGCATGGAACCGCCAACACTCAGCGAGACCGTTCAAACAATTCAATAATCACAAAATAAAGAAAGGGGAAATAAATGAAAGCAGCAGTTTTCAGGGAAGTGGGTAAACCGCTCGAGATAGAAGAGGTGAGCATCTCAAAACCCGGACCGCGTGAGGTGCTGATTCGTACAGCCGCCGCAGGGGTATGTCACAGTGACCTGCATTTTGTTGAGGGTCTGTATCCTGCGGCAACGCCGATGGTGCTGGGCCATGAGTCCGCGGGTGTTGTTGAACAGGTGGGTTCAGATGTCACCTACGTAAAGCCAGGTGATCATGTGATTACCTGTCTTTCGGTTTTCTGCGGGCACTGTGAAGAGTGCCTGACAGGACATATGTCACTTTGTTCAAGTTCAGAAACGCGTCGAGGCAGCGATGAAGAACCACGCCTTTCCATGAATGAAGAAAAGGTGCAGCAGTTTGCAGATCTCTCATCTTTTGCTGAGCAGATGCTGGTTCATGAACACGCAATTGTGAAAATCCGGGAAGACATGCCACTCGATCGTGCCGCACTCATCGGTTGCGGCGTCACCACCGGCGTTGGCTCTGTGTTCCACACCGCACGTGTTGAACCCGGCAGCACCGTCGCTGTGATCGGTTGCGGCGGGGTGGGACTTTCCTGCATCAACGGTGCGGCGCTTGCAGGTGCCGGCAGGGTGATCGCAGTTGACATGGTCGACAGCAAGCTGGACATGGCAAAGACGTTTGGTGCCACTGACGTGGTGAATGGCAACAACGGCGACGTTGTTGAACAGGTCAGGGAGTTAACAGGTGGCGGCGTTCACTACTCTTTTGAAGCCATTGGCTTGAAGCAGACAGCCGAGCAGGCATTCAGCATGATCAGGCCAGGTGGTACCGCCACGATTATTGGCATGATTCCCGTTGGCGTGAAAATTGAGCTGACCGGTTCCGCGTTCCTGCAGGAAAAGAAAATCCAGGGCTCCATGATGGGATCTAACCGCTTCCGGGTTGATATGCCGCGTTTTGTTGACTACTACCTCGCCGGCAAGCTGCACCTGGATGAAATGGTGTCGAAGCGGATTGGTCTCGCTGATGTCAACGAGGCTTTTGCAGACATGAAAAGTGGTAACGTCGCTCGCTCAGTGATCCTTTTTGATCAGTAAACGCGCCTCGGCTGTCTAAAAAGGAATATCGTCATCCGCCGGGCCACCGGCGGGGCGATAGTCCGGGTGGGTCTGGCCCCAAGTCTCGTGGTGACTAGCCTCGTGGTGACTAGTCTGGTGCTGACTGCCACTAACCGGCGAAGCAATCGGCTTACTGTCCAGCATCTGCATTTCCCTTGCGATCACCTCGGTGATCGTGCGGGTGTTGTTGTTGTCCTGCCACTGCCTGGTCTGGAATTCCCCGGCGATAAACACCCGTGAGCCCTTTCCGAGGTACTCGGCGCAGATCTCAGCAAGCCGTCGGAACGTCACCACCCTGATCCACTGCGTCGACTTCACCTGTTCCTTCGTTTCGGGATGCTTCCAGGTTTTGTTAACTGCGATCGAGAACGACGTGATGGTGACACCACTCTGGCCAAGTCGGGAGACAGGATCGCTTCCCAACCGGCCAATAAACTCGCAACGATTGAGATCGCTTACCACGTGAAAATGCCAGAACTGTAAACACTGAATATACTGTAATTATATACAGTATTTTGGCTTATTGAAGTGAGTCTTCCTCGCGCAGGCGAATACGACTTTTGTTCTCGGGAAACTTCGCAGCGATCGGCTCGTAGAAGGCCCGGATGCGATCCATATCCTCGCCAAGATTACTGGGCTTAAAGGTGGGGCCGAGTCCGGCCTCTTTCTTTGCGTAGTCCAGGTAGCTGCAGATCATCGGGATATCGGCTGCCTCGGCGATACGGTAGAAGCCGGATTTCCAGTACTCGGTTCTGGCGCGTGTCCCGCTGGGTGGTACAACCAGGTTAATGCCGTCGGATTCTCGGATACGCGTCGCCAGGTCGGTCACCATGTTGTTTGCCTGGGATCGATCGACAGGGATGCCGCCCATAAATCGCATGAAGGCGCCAAATACGGGGAAGAACAGTGAGTTTTTGCCGAGCCAGTTAATCCTGATTCGAAAACAGTAGGCGGCGGCCACCAGGTAAATGAAATCCCAGTTGCTTGTATGCGGCGCCGCGATAATTACAACGCTGTGCGCGCGTGGTACTTCTCCCGTCGTGCGCCAACCGGCAAGCCGCATGAACATCTTATCGATCACGTGTGCAAAATAGCTGCATTGATGCAGTGAGGGTTCTGATTCTTCTGACAAGTTGTTGCTGCTTTAACTCAGTTAGCGGTTGGAGCTGTGTCCTGACCCGAATACCGGCACAACCCCGGTATGGGGCTACCCGTGTCACGGCGTGACTCTAGCACGCTCCGGCAATCGGGCAACTGTTGATAAAGCCAGTTGAATGGAGTAGGTATACTGCATTGCACTTTATCTGATATCTGACGGGGCCCCAGAACATGCAGAACATACGGCACCTTGGCTTACATTTCTTCGCGACGTTGATGCTTTCATTGAGCATTTCTGTAAACGCGATGGATGCCAGGCAGCAAGCAGAAGAAGCCATTATCAATGGCGATGCTGAACTCGCACTGCAGCTTTACCTGGATATCGTTACCGATAACCCTGACGATGCTGAGGCGCTCGACATGGCGGTACTGCTTTCAGAAGCGGCAGGCGTGCCGGATCTTGGCGGTGAACTGCTTGCTTCTGATGTGCTGCGGGCACTCGAAGCGGACGATCGCAGCCGGGCACAGGCGGCACTGACCCGCCTGTCAGAGGTGTATGCCGCTTTGCCTGTCGAGATAGAAGACCTGACCTCATCGATCTCGCAGATAACAAGCGACAGATGCCGGAATACGAGGCTTACCAGGAGCTCGCAGCCGAAGCGCAGATGCTGCTCGACCAGGGGGATTTCGAAACGGCAGTCGCCGCGCTTGAAGGCGTGATGATGCTTGCCCAGGATGCGTTCGGCCAGGAACACTGGCTCAGTATTGCGGCCCTGCGTGATATGGGTTTTGCCTATCGCCAGATGGGTATGGCCGGTGAGGCAGATGCTTTTTATAACGAGGCATATGCGATGTCGGCGGCATTGCTCGGTGAAGCGCATCCTCGTACCCAGCATATTGCCGAGTTGATGGCAGAGCTCTTCAGTGCAGCCAGTGCGTTTGAGGAATCCGCGGCGATGCGAGAGGTGATTGTCGCCAACTACGAGGCCAGCTTTGGCCGAGCCACATGCTGACCATGGAAGCCCGCACCAATGAGGTGGCGACCTACGAGGCTGCAGGTGATTACGATTCAGCGAGGGCAATACTCGCCGCGGTATGTGACATGTACGCAGCTGCCTACACCGACTATCACCCTGAAACCATCAGCTGCATGGTTTACAGTGCACGACTTGAGCGGGAGACCGGCAGCCCTGATGAGGCCGAGAGAATCCTCAAGAACGTCGTTGCCAACCTCGATAAGTCAACGACGAGGGTCGATTCGCAGGCCCTTGATGCACTGATACAGGTCACCGAAATCTATCGCATCCGGGGTGAATACCAGGCCGCCAAAGATCTGCTGTCCGGCTTGATTGGCCTGGCACAGCAGATCGGTGAAACCGAACTCAGTTACACCGGTAAGTCCTATCTGTCACGAATCCTCGCGAGCCAGGGTGAGACGGAAGCTGCGCGGGTGATCAGTGAAGACATCGTCCGTTATGGCGAACAGAACTGGCAGGATCGACCCGTCCAGTATTACAGCGTCCTGATTGAACTGGCGGCGATCCTGCAGCGCCAGAGTAAGTTTGCAGAAGCCGAAACGTTACTGCGCGAAGCAGTCGAAACGCTTGTGAGTATTGTTGGTGTGACCCATCCCACTACGCTGGTTGCGATGAGCAATCTTGGTCTCAACCTTGAGCAGCAGGGGCTTTACGATGAGGCAGAGCCGATCATGAAGCAGACAGTTGCCGGCATGGAGGAAACTTTCGGGATTGGACACGAACAGACCTCGATTGCACGAAACAACCTGGCGCTTCTGCATGAAAGCCAGGGCAACTTCCGAGAGGCGGAGCCGCTCTACCTGACCAGTTACGGGTTTTTCTCAGAAGAGTTTGGTCAGCAGCATCCGAATGCACTCGCCGTGCAGAACAACCTCGCGTTCCTCTACATGCTGATGGAAGAGTACGAGCAGGCAGAGGAGATGTTCGGTGAGGTGGTTGCAATGTGGAACGAGGTTCTCGGTACGGCGCACCAGGACACGTTGAAAGGCCTTAACAACCTGGGCCGCGTGCAGCATCGTCTTGGAAAACTCGATGAGGCAGTGCTCACCGTGTCAACGGCGCTTGAAACTCGCCGCAGCAGTCTTGGTGAGAATCACGTTGACAGCATCAGGTCGCAGATTGATCTCGGCGCTATTTTGCTGGACCTTGAGCGACTGGAAGAAGCCGAAGCCCAGTTGCGTGATGCGCTTGCCCGGGCTGAAGCGACCGTGGGTGAACAACATCCCTATACCTTTGAGGCGCTCAACAATCTTGCAAGGGTACTTGAGGCCAAGGGTGACCTCGGTGCGTCAGTTGAACTCCGGGAAGTGGGCCTTGCCCGTCGCAGCACGTTCCTCGACCGAATGTTGTGGGTGACTGGTGAAAACGCACGAGAGGGATATATCCGTCTGCATCGGCCGGAGCTTGATGAATACCTGGCGCTGCTGACGCGGGTGGATGATCCTCATGCGGGCAAAAAAGCGATTGAAGCGAACCTGCAGCGTAAGGGATTGCTCTTGAAGGTGACATCCGAGATCGAGCAGATTTCACAGTTGTCCTCGGACCCTAAGCTGGCGTCCATCTCTGCCGATCTTGAAGAGGCGCGCAAAGAGCTTGCGGCGCTAACGTTGTCAGGTCCAACTGCAGAAACCCAGGGTCGTCATACAGAGTTCCTGTATGAATTAGAACGCAAGGTAAACGAACTGCAGGGTGAGCTTGGCCGCGCCAGCGCGCGTTACCGCTCAACCATTGCCAACGTTGATGCAGACATGCTGACGGACTCACTGGATGAGAACTCCGCGCTGGTTGATTTCCTGAT
The DNA here is from genome assembly GCA_963921285.3 of Pseudomonadales bacterium. GTDB lineage: Bacteria > Pseudomonadota > Gammaproteobacteria > Pseudomonadales > Azotimanducaceae > UBA9659. The sequence continues at coordinate 430,872 of CAWUFD020000008.1, read as the reverse complement.
GTACAACGATGCAGGCGATGACAAGGTGCTGGCGGGCATCATCCTCAATGAGGATGGCGACCTGTCTTATGACCTGGTGGTGTATGACGACAGGGGAGCACTCGAAACGGCTGTCCTCGAATACCGGGAGATCATCCAGGACGACCTCGCTGACGACGATGAGGTGATGGAAATCGGCATGGAAGCATTTGACGCGGCCTGGGCCCCGGTTGAAGAAGCACTGGGTGGCCTCGAATACGTCTACCTGGTGCCGGATGGCGTGCTGAATATCCTGCCGTTCAATGCGCTCATGAATGAAGATGAGGAATATCTCATCCAGACCACCGACCTGCATATCCTCACATCTGGGCGCGATCTGCTGCCAAATGTATACGACCTGGCCCAGGGCGAGTACGTGATCCTGGCGGGGCCCGACTACAACGCCAACAACGTGGTCAGTGCAGAAGAACTGGCTGTCGCAGCGGATCGTCGATCCAGTGCGCTCAAGCTGGGTATTCGTGGTTCCGGTAGTGGTTTGAGGGGGCTGAATTTTGCGCCACTGCCAGGTGCAGAAGAAGAGGGCAGGATCATCACGACCCAGGTTGAGGCAAAGGAAGAAAGCAGTGATGTCTATTTTGGTGAGCGTGCCCAGGAACAGGTCCTGGCGTCCATCAACGAAGCACCTGAAATCCTGCACATGGCGACTCACGGTTTCTTCCTTGAGGCAGATGACACACTGCGCAAGCGGCTTTTGAAGATGCAGCGCGGCGCGGAATTGCAGGTCCCACCACCCGGGGACAACCCCTTGTTGCGGGCCGGACTTGCGTTTGCCGGCATCAACAGTAACGCGCAGTTCCTCGGTGATATCGATACGGTCAACGATGGCGTCCTGACCGCGCTCGAAGTGCTCGGCCTGAATCTTTCGGGTACCAAACTTGTTGTGCTTTCGGCCTGTGAAACGGGGCTCGGTGAAATACACGAAGGCGAGGGTGTTTACGGCCTGCGCCGGTCATTCCAGGAAGCAGGGGTCGCGGAGGTGATCAGTTCGCTCTGGGAAGTGAGTGACGCTGGTACTCAGGCACTCATGACCGACTTCTATGACCGTGTCCTTGAAGGTGTGCCTGCGCGGGAAGCGCTGCGAGAAACACAGCTGGCGCTGATCGACAGCCCCGAGTGGGGGTATCCCTATATCTGGTCGGCGTTTATGATCGTAGGTAGCTACGAGTCAGCCGGAATTACAATTCAATGACATAGTGGCGTTTGTTTAAGTCAATCTTGAGGTTACAATAGCCGCTGGGCCACATACGGGGGTGCGCCAATGTACAGTTGGGTGCAGACAAATATGCGGAAATGCCTGACTGCATGCAGCAGTATCGGGTTGATCCTGCTTGTCCCTGGCCCGCTCTCAGCGCAGACCCTCGATGAAGCTGTACGCATGACCCTGCGCACCAATCCTGATGTGCTGGCAGGCTCACACAATGTCACCGCTGCTGAAGAATTACGCAAACAGGCGCGCGCCGGCTACTTTCCGGTAGTCGATGTCGTCCTGGCGGGCGGCGAAGAAAATTCAAACAACACAACGACGCGAGCGCTTGGTGAGGACGACCTGCAGCTCACCCGAAAAGAGCGCAGCGTCCGGGTAACCCAACTGCTTTACGATGGTGCGTCTACCATCAATTTTGTGCGTCAGCAGACAGCGCTGGTTGAAGCGGCCATGGCACGTCTTGTCAGCACGCAGGAGAATGTTGGTCTACGAGCGATCCAGGTTTATCTCGAAGCCCTGCGACGTGATGAGGTTGTCAGGCTCGCAGAAGAAAACCTCGGTTACCATGAGGATACGCTTGAAAAGATCAGAGAGCGTTTCGAGAGTGGTGTAGGCACCAAGGTGGATGTGGTGCAGACGCAGGGTCGCCGGGCGCAGGCGAAATCCAACGTGCTGTTGTCACAACGCGAAGCCAAGAACGGTATTGCAGAATTTTATCGGGTGGTGGGTGAGTATCCACAGTCCCTTGTTGTACCTACTGCAGCTGATGGCATTCCAGGGACACTGGAGGCCGCCGTTGAACTTGCGATGAAAAATAATCCAACGTTAAAGGCCGCTGAAGCTGACCTTGCCGCAGCCGAATCAGCACGTAAGCAGGCACGCGGCAGCTTTCACCCTCGCTTTGACCTGGAACTCGGCGCAACCCGTAACGACGACACCGATGGTTCCGTTGGCGCCAACGATGATGAAACCGCCGTCGTCCGCATGACCTATGACGTTTACCGGGGCGGTGCAGACCGCGCCAGGCTGAACGAGGCGGAAGCACGGGAGTTTGCAGCGCGGGAACTGCTGCGCAGCAACCAGCGTGCGGTGGAAGAGGATGTCACCCTGATCTGGAATGAGCTACAGGATATCCTGATCAGGCTGGAATACCTGGAAGCGCACGTGAAGTCGACTGAAGAGGTGCTGGTTGTTTATAACGAGCAGCTGACCCTCGGTAAACGCACACTGCTTGATCTGCTGGATGTGCAGAACGAATTGCTCAGGGCAAAAATTGCCAAGATTTCCGGCGACTATATTGCGCTGCTGGCACGCTATCGTGTACTCGCCAGCACGGGCCAGTTGCTTGATCAGCTCGAGATCGACCCCGAAAACCCCTGAGGCTCCTGCCAGGGTTTTCTTTCCTTAACCCGCCAGTATCTTTTTCACATCAGCCAGGCGTTCGATAGACGCCACAGCCTTGTCCGGGTCCGGATGCAGGTTCCTGATAATAATGTCTGTGTAACCGAGTTCACCGTAAGACTGCATCTCGGCAGCCACCTCCGCTGCGGTACCGATCATAAGTGCGTTCGGGTCGATGCCACGATAACCACCTGAGGCCTCACGCGCGGCATCTGCATCATCGGGCGATTGCGCCACATAGATATCCCGCCTGAGTGCGATGGTTTCCGGCACAGCTTTCTTGTGACGATCCAGTGCCGCCAGGTAAACGTCGAGCTTGTCTTTTGCGGCATCGTGACCAAGTCCTGGAGATGCAAGGAATACATCTCCCATCCTCGCGGCACGATCTATGGCGACAGGTGCATCCGCGCCGATCCAGACTTCGATGGGTTCAGGTGGCTGGGGAGAAATGCGTGCGCCGTCGATCTTGAAACGACCGCTGCTTGAAACAGTTTCGCCCGCCCAGAGGGCTCGCATGATATCGAGTGATTCCTCAAAAGCACTTGGTCTCGTCTTGATATTGGCACCGGTACCCGCAAACTGCCGGTCTCCGGCGCCTATCCCGCACTGCATGACAAACCGGCCTTCCGCTATGCTGGCGAGGGTTGCAATCTGCTCAGCGAGTATCACTGGATTCCAGAGCGGCAGCAGGTAAAGGGCGCCGCTGACGTTGTCGTTCCACTCGGCGAGGAGGCGTCCCATCATTGGGGTGTTCTGGTAGTAGGGGATAGCCGTGACATGCTGATCGCCAACGAAAAGTGAATCGAGACCGGCAGCCCTTGCGGCGCGTGCGCGATTGATCATGCGCCTGGCGCCTTCCCTCACGTCATCAACCCTGTGGGCGCTGGTAATGGAAATGCCAATTTTCATTAAGGATATCCTGCTGTTTGTGTACTTATGGTGTGCTCTTCTGTTTGGGCTCTTTTTCGAGCTCTGTGTTGGGAGGAAGTGGTGGTTAACACGAATGAGTTAACGAGACAGTTGAGGCGCAGGTTTCCCTTCAGCCTTATTTATCATATCACTTAATCCCGGTTTGGCCAGTCTATGAAAGGCATTTTAAATGTGCGTTAATTGCTCCTTGCTCAAATCCGGCCAAGTCGGGAAATTCTTTATAAATCAATAAATTATGATTGGTGTAGGCGTAGATTTTGGTACCTCGAACAGTGCGGCTGCGTGGTACGACGGTCAGCAGGTAAGGCTTGTACGACTCGAGGAGTCGGACCCTATCATGCCGACGGCAACTCACCTGGATCGCGAGCTTGTTACTACCACGGGTGAAGCGGCTGTGGTTCAGTACATCGAAGAAAACAGGGATCGTATCGTAGAACTCACACCTGAGATCATTGCCAAGACTGCCATGCTGACCGGGGATGCCAACCCCGAGGATCCACATGCCGAGGCGGAAACCAGCACCCAGAATGTTTACGGTCAGCCCTGGGTTGACCGGGGTATGCCGGGGCGCCTGTTCCGGGGCGTAAAGCGCCTGCTGGGTAACAGCGGTATCAAAAGACTCCTTGTGTTCAATCATCCGTTTCGTCTCGTGGCACTCATTACCCCCGTGCTGCTTCGGATACGTAAATCTATTGAACAGGAGATTCCCGAGACGCTTGGCGATATTCACTTCGGCCATCCCGTCTTGTTTGAAGGAAATGAAAACCACCGCAACCATCTTGCCAAGGAAAGACTATCTGAAGCCTGTGGCCACGCCGGTATCAAACAGCTGACGTTTTACCCGGAACCGGTCGCTGCAACACTGAGCTACCGCCACGATGAGACATCGCCACCCGAGGGTTGTGTCCTGACCGTCGACTTCGGCGGCGGTACACTGGATCTCAGTGTGGTCGAATACTCGGGTTCTGCCTTTAACGTGCTCGCGACGACCGGTATGTCGCTAGGTGGTGACCATATCGATCAGCTGATTTTCAGGGAAATGCTGTTTCCTTACTTTGGTAAGGGTGAACCCTGGTCACGGGTAAAAGATGGCGTCCTGATCGAGAACGATTTTCCATTCGAAGAATATGAAGATCTGCTGCTGAACTGGGCGGTGACTTATACGCTCAACCAGAACCAGTATCGATCCAAGATTGCAGACAGGATAAAGCAGGGCGGTGCAGGTGCTGAGAAGTTTGAGCGTCTGCAGGAACTGATTACACACAACTACAGTTACCTCGTTTTCCAGGCGATCAAGGATGCCAAGGCAACCTTATCTTCGGAGACGGCAACCGTCATTGACGTGCCCGAACTGGATCTTGCCGTACCGTTCAGTCGGGAAGAGCTGGATCGGCTGATGGCTGGCATGCTGGCCGACATCGAGAAGATCATTGATGAGGTCCTGACCGCAGCAGGGCGGCGTCAGTCTGACATTGACCGGGTTATCAGGACAGGTGGTTCGAGCCAGATTGTCGCAGTAAGAAAGCTCCTGGAAGGTCTCTTCCCCGGCAGCGTGACAGAGCATGACCCCTTTACCTCCGTGGCTGCTGGTCTTGCTATTGCCAGCTACCACGGTTACAAGTTTGAACAGCAAATAGAAGGTTGAGCGATCCTATGTCTGAAATCAGCAGGTTTGATGTGCCCCGGCTCGAAGATATGCCGGATGATATTCGCGAGCGAATCGAAGGTGTCGCAGAAAAGTCCGGTTTTGTGCCCAACGTTTTCCTTGTCCTGGCAGCGCGTCCGGATGAGTTTCGAGCCTTCTTTGACTATCACGACGCGCTGATGGAAAAAGATTCCGGCCTGACCAAGGCAGAACGGGAAATGATTGTTGTGGCAACGTCTGCGGTGAATGACTGCCAGTACTGCATCATTGCTCATGGCGCCATATTGCGCATCCGTGCGAAAAACCCGCTGATTGCGGACCAGGTGGCGATCAACTACCTGAAGGCCGATATCACTGAACGACAGACGATCATGCTGGATTTTGCAGTAAAACTGGCAACCAATTCAGCCCGAATCACCGAGGCGGATCTTGCGGAAATGAAGGCGGCAGGGTTCAGCGACGATGATATCTGGGATGTTGGCGCGATTACCTCGTTTTTTGCGCTGTCGAATCGTATGGCGAACCTGACCAGCATGCGTCCAAACGACGAGTTCTACACGCTGGGTCGCGGTTAAACCCTTTTCCACTGTGCTGCGTCTATAATCCGTGGCAGTCATCGAAGATAACTCACTCGAGGAAGAGCGAGAACTTGTTGCCCGTGCAAGGGACAACGATTACGCCGCCTACGAGGCACTCTATCGTCTACATGTCGGGCGGGTATTTGCCCTGTGCGTTCGCTTACTCGGTGACCGTGATATGGCTGAAGATATGTCACAGGAGGCGTTTGTACTGGCCTGGCGTAAACTCGGCTCTTTTCGCGGGGACGCGGCGTTTGGCAGTTGGCTGTACAGGATAACCACCAACACGGTGTTGTCTTACCTGCGCAAACAGAAAGCTTTTCGATACTCCCTCGATATTGATGACATCCCCGAACCCGGTTACGAATCGCATACGGATACGCAGATGGGACTTGAGGCGGCAATAGCAACGCTGCCGGATGGCGCGAGGGCAGTATTCGTACTTTACAGCCTTGAGGGTTACACCCACGAAGAAATATCCGGGATGCTGGACATAGCGGTTGGCAGCAGCAAGGCACAGCTGCACAGGGCCCGGCAGTTACTCAAGGCACAGCTGTCATGAATTCAAACCTTTACAGGCCTACCTGCATCAAAAGAACAGGAACACAGGGTTAAACATGTCTACTGACAACAACCAAAACGAAATGAGCGATCTCGACCTCGCAAGGGAAATCAAGGCGTTGCCGAGCCAGATGCAGCCGGAGCGTGATCTCTGGCAGGGCATTGAACGCAGGATTACCCAGCGCCCGCAGCGACCCTTCCTGCAGCAGGATCGCTGGATGCCTTATGCGGTAGCCGCCAGTCTTGTGATAGCGATCAGTTCAATGCTGATCAATGTGACGGGACTGCGCAGCAATGAAGCGGTAGTCAGTCCACTCGTATCTGTTGACCAGATGCGTTCGGAATACAGGACAGTCCGCAACCCGATGGTGGAGGAGTTTTCAAAGGTGAACCAGGGTCTGCCTGAAGAAACGATGAATGACCTGTACCGAAACCTGCAGATCATGGAGCAAGCACGACTGGAACTTGAACGTGCCGTTGAAAACGACCCTGACAATCACCGATTGCTGGAGATGCTGATGAAGGTACACGAACAGGAACTGGAGCTCTTGCATGAGGACTTCTACCAGGCGGGGAGGGATAGCCGTGAGATTTAAGATTTTCCCGCTGGTTATCGTGATGGGACTGTTGCTGCCCTGGCAGGTGATTGCCGCTGAGACCGTGGATGAGAGAAAACCTGCCAGCGCAGATGGCTATGTTTCGATCAACGTGGTGCGAGGTGAAGTTGATGTTCGCGGTTGGGACAACGATGAAATCCACGTGACGGGCAGGCTCGATGAGGCCACGCGGCGATTTACCTTCGAAGTGAATGGCGACGAGGCTGATATTGAAGTCGAGATTAAGGACGGTACTGGCTGGTTTGATGGTGATTCATCCGACCTGACCATATTCATACCATCCGGTTCACAGCTTTCCATGTCAGGTGTGTCTACCGATGTGTCTGCGCGATCGGTAACCGGTAGCGTTGAGATGGCCCTTGTCAGCGGTGATGTAGAACTGCGAGGCGGGAACGGCCGCGTTGACATCCAGACAGTGAGCGGTGATATCGACATCCGTGATGCAACCGGGCGCCTGCGAATCAAGACGGTTTCAGGTGAGGTCGAAGCCGTTGAAACAAGTGGTGACTCTGTCTTTTCTTCGGTGAGCGGTGACGTGGTCATAGAAGACGCTGGTAACGAGCTTACGATCGAGACCGTTTCAGGTGATGTAGAAGTCATCACCGGTGACATGACGGTACTGTCAGGACATTCAATATCCGGTGATGTTGAAATTGCCGGTGACCTGGTGGGTGACGACGGTCTTGAGTTTGACAGTGTCAGTGGTGATATCCGCGTGAAACTGGGTGGTGCGGTGGATGCGGATTTCGATATCGAAACAGGGTCCGGCACCATCAGGAACCGGTTAACCGATGATGAGCCACGTGTCGCCAAATACGGCAGTGATGAAGCGCTGCGGTTCAGGATGGGTGAAGGGGTAAGTCGTGTAACCATCACGACGCGCTCCGGCGACATTTATCTCGCGCCACGCTAGTTTTCAAAGGGCTGTCGAGCGGCTGTAGAGCGGCTATAGTGGGAGAATCTCCTTCACCACTTTCAAACATTGTTTATTCGCCTGCTCATTATTGTCAGTGCCTGCCTGTTTGCTGCTGGGGCGGTGGCCTACGAATCTGACCAGTACCTTAACCGTACTGCGGAGGTTGATGACTCTCTCGCCCTGATGGACGAGCAGGTAAATCTCGCCCTTGAGCGAGTGCTTTCTGCTTCAAAACCCCCAGACACTGAAAAGGCGGTTGCACGAGCCATCTACTATGAAATTGGTGGTTGGTACTGGGCCGACAAGATCGAACGCTGGGCAGCGAAGAGCCCCTCCGTCGACAAATATCCGCAGACTCGCCACAAGAGTATCTATCGGTCTATGCCGATATGGGCAACCCGCGTGACCTTCATCTTTGGTGTGGGACGCAGCTTCAGGGTAAACGATGTGATGGTTGGCTCAGACAAGTTTGGGCACTTTGTCTCCCAGGGCTTCAAGTACTTTCGACGTGAATTGCGGGGCCTGCCTGAGCCAGAAATTATCAAGCGAGGCGTTTTTGCAGAACGCTGGCTGTTTGGCCAGTTTACGACAGGTATCTACTCCAACGCGGACCTTGTTGCCAACTACGAGGGATACCGTTTCTACCAGAGCCTGTTTCGTGATGATGTGATCGAAGGTAAGCCCGCTATTCTGACCATGCAAAGTGGTCGCTATGTACAGCAGCGGGACTTCACCTGGGCGGATCATATCAACCCGTACTGGGATGAGGCGCTCAATCCCTCTTATACCGTTGATGCGGTGGACCGCCGGTTAGTCGAGTCTATTGTCAAACTGTGTCCGGGGTATCGTGAAGCGCCGTCCTACTATTCCGTTCCCGAGGATGCGGCCCTGTGGCATCGTTACCAGCACGTTGGTCTCAAGGACGCGCGCAAGAATCAGTTTCAGCGGGTTTGCGAGATAAGGTAGGTGCATCGCCTGGCGCCGGCAAGCAGGTGATCTTCCCGGGTGACCGTCGCACCGGGTAACAGCGACTGGAACATCTCCAGTTCATAAGTGCAGAAGCCCTGGCAACTGGTTGCGGCAATACAGATGGGGCAGTGCTGTTCTATCAGTCGCACCTGGTCGTCGGTAATCACTTCCACCTCGGCCATATAACCTTCACTGGTCCTGAGTTCTGCCAGCTTCTCTACCTTACGCGGGAAGGACTTTTGCGCGTCTATCTCAGAACGGTATTCGTCCAGGGTGCCCTGCATGCGCTGCCTGATCACCTGATCGAGGGCCTCCTCGCCGAGCAGGTCGCGAACGCTGGTGATAATCTCGTAGGTTACCTGCGCATGCGCATCAGGGAAACGTCCGTGACCTTCGCTGGTCAACTTCCAGGCTTTGACGGGGCGCCCTCGTTTCTGGGCCTGCGGTTCGGTGGCGTGTATCAGGCCTTCTTCCTCAAGCTGGCTGATATGCTGGCGAATCCCCATGGTGGTGACACCGAGTGCTTCTGCAAGTGATTTGACAGTTTGTGGTCCTAATCGCTTGATTTGGTAGAGGATTTTGTCCTGGTTAGTTTGGGCTTTTTCTGTCATGTGGGCATCTTGCACAAAACGATAAATTAAGTAAATAAAATACTTTACATATTGATGGGAGAGGTCTAAATTAACAAAGCATTTACTTTGTTAAATTTTTTGAGAGAGACAGATGAGACAGATGAGACAGACAGACGAGACAGACAAATGAGAGGACAAAGATGAAACTTGAGCATGCCAATATCACAGTGAAATCCATTGATGCAGCAGTAGAGTTTCTTGGCCTGGCATTCCCGGACTGTGGTGTGCGCGGTGGTGGCGCTATCCACGGTGACGACGCAATGGGAAGGTGGGTTCACTTCGGCAACGACGACTTCTATGTCGCGCTGCAACAGAATGCGAGTCACTCCGGACGAAGTGATGTGACCTATCAGCATGATGGCATCAACCACGTTGGATTTGTGGTTGAGCAACTGGACGATATGATCAAACGCCTGGCCGCGGAGGGTTACGAGGTAACACCAGCATCGGTAATGAAGGGCCATCCGCACCGCCGTCGTGCCTACTTCTTCGATAAGAATGGCGTCGAATGGGAGTTTGTTGAGTACGCCTCCGAGGCGACCGAAGAGCGTAACGACTACGCGCTCTGAGCGGTCAGCACGCCCGGGATGGGGCGTGCCTGCTCCTTACGTGGGCTCTTCAGGGCTGAAGGCTGTCAGCTTTAACCTATGCTGCTGCTTTCAGGCCTGCCAACCGCGCCTGCCACCATGTTGCTGTTGCGTTCTTCCTTGCTGGATTTTTTGGTGGGCGCACCGCGCGCCTTAAAGTTGAACGGGTCGGTATCGATATCTTCAAGCTGCAGTTCGCCTGCAAGTACCGATTGCTTCCATTCCTGGTGTTCGGCGTCCCTCGCATGAAACTCCGGCATGACTTCCTTTGCGAACAGTTCAAGACTCGATGAGATGTCCTCGTGCGTGTTTTTACCAGCCTGGTTGAGCAGTATGACCTGGTCAACGTTGGCAGCTTCCAGCTCCAGCAAACGCTCTCGGATAGTGTCCGGTGAGCCGATAAGTTCGCTGCCTGAACGTTTTTGTCCTGCCGGGGTTTCTTTCCATTCGAGGTACCTGTCCCAGAAGTTTACGGTGCCGGGATCGAACGGCCCCTCCTTGTTGTAAAGCTGCAATGCAAACTGGAAGAAGGTCCAGCCCTCGGCTTTCTGCCAGGCCTCTTCATCTGTTTCGCAACACATGAACCCACCTACAACGGCGATGTTGGGGTTGGTTGCGTAGTCGGCAAGCTTCTCCTGGTTGTTCACAAAGGTGTTGTAGTAGGCGTTAACCCAGGCCTGTGCAGATGCTAGGTCAACAAATTTGAACGACAGTGCACCCATACCGCGATGCGCCGCGTAGCGAATCGTGTCGAGTTGTGAACAAGCCACCCAGAGAGGCGGGTGCGGTTTCTGCATGGGCTTTGGCAACACCGCGCGTTTCGGGAAAGAGAAGAATTCGCCCTCGTATTCCCAGGCATGGTTATAGAACATCGGCAGCACGCATTTCACCGCGTCCTCCCAGACATCTCGCTTGTCGCGGAAACGCAGGTTGAAAGGATGCAGCTCTGTCACCGACGAGCCTTCTCCCAGACCCAGCTCAACGCGTCCATCGGAAACCAGGTCAAGCGTGGAGACCTTTTCTGCTACACGAGCAGGGTGGTTTGTTGTGAGCTGGATGATGCCGTGACCCAGCCTGATGTTCTTTGTTCGCTGGCTTGCGGCGGCGAGGAAAACCTCTGGTGCCGATGAGTGTGAATACTCTTCCAGGAAATGATGTTCGACTTCCCAGGCATAGTCGTAGCCAAGCTTGTCTGCCAGTTCGATCTGCTCCAGGGAGTTTTTCAACAGCTCGCGTTCACTGTTTTCGTTCCAGGGTCGTGGCAGCTGGTGTTCGTAAAATATGCCAAATTTCATTGTCTTCCCTCTTTCTTTTTGAAATCAGCATACATGCAGGGACGCGCCTTTTGCTATTATTTCGCCTTTTTTACAGCACCAGCTTATGACCAGCATCGATCTCAAGTACCTCGAAACCGGCCGGCGCCAATACTTCTCGGGCGCCGGTGCGCAGATCTCTGCGATCGAGTTTGGCGCGCAGGACGGACCCGTAATGGTGCTGGTGCACGGCATGAAGGACCATTCGCTAAGCCTGTTTCATCTGATACAGGCATTTCGTCATCACCGAGTGATATCCGTTGACCTGCGCGGCCATGGCTACAGTGATAACCCTGGCAGCTAGTCCATGGTTGAGTTTCTGGCCGATTTGAAAGCCATGTTCGATTTTTTTGACGTCAGCAGTGCAGTGCTGGTTGGTCACTCGCTGGGTGGCCATATCTGCAGCCGTTTTGCCGCGCTGTATCCGCATCATGTCACCAGGCTGGTACTGGCGGACGGCATGGGACCACCGCGACAAGCGTTTGAAGATGACGATGGTGCTTCAATCGATGATGCGCGCTGGCGCGACACCATCAGCATGATCACCGCGCCACAAAAAGAGCGTGTGATGCAGGACGCCGAAGAAGCCAAGTCACGCCTCATGCGGAACAATCCCCGTATCAGTGAAGACCTTGCCAGGCTGATTGCTGGGGAAGGCGTGGTCCGCGCTGCGGGCGGCGAGGGCGTGACCTGGTCCTGGGATGACAGGGCCTCCATGATCTGGATGACCCTCAGCCATGATGAAAGCGAAATTGCCTGGGGAGAGATTGCCTGTCCCGTGTTAATCATCACGGGTGATGAAGGCCTTGATTACTGGGCGCGTATGCGACCACACCTTGCAGGTGAAGACGCGCTCTACAAGGCTGACCTGGTATCAAAGCGCAAGCTGTTCCAGGATGCCCGCCATGTCGTGATCAACCAGGCTGGCCATATGCTGCATTACGATCAGCCTGACAGGTTTGTAGAGGTGGTTGACCACTTCCTGAATGGGCCGGTTGCACCCGGCGACGGCTAACTCGCCGGGTCCGTCCTCAAGCCGTTTTACAGGGTCATCTCGTTCTGGGGTGTGAGAGCAGGATCTTCTTCTTTATCCAGTCCCCAGAAAGCCAGCCAGTCTTCGAGCATCAGGTAGAGGCTCGGTACCAGGAACAGCGTGATCGCGGTTGCAAACAGCACGCCGAATGCCAGCGATATTGCCATCGGGATAAACATGAATGTGGCCGGATCGTTGTTGGTCATCAGTGGAATCAGGCCAACAAAGGTGGTTACAGATGTCAGGATGATTGGCCTGAACCGCACAACCCCGGCATTCGAGACGGCGGTAAACAGTTCCACACCGGCACGCCTTTGCCGGTTGATATAGTCCACCAGTACCAGCGATGCGTTAACCACAACACCTGATAGCGCAATGATGCCAAGCAGTGAGAAGAAGATCAGGTCCCATCCCATGATGTAGTGGCCGACAATTGCGCCGACGGCACCGAAAGGTATGACACTCATGATCACCAGCGGCTGCATGTAGCTCTTGAGCGGAATCGCGAGGAGGGCAAAGATGATCATCAGCGCGAGGGGCACCGTGGCGACCATGGAACCGAGCGCTTTGTTGCGTTCTTCCTGTTCCCCTGAAATCTTGAAGCTGACACCCGGGAAGTTCGAGTTGAAGCAACGCGCCTCCCTGCTGGCGAAAGAGGTGCCTTCTTCACAAACTGCGGTCTGCACTGCAGCGAAGACTTCTTCCGGTGTCACGACAGTCCTGTTGACGTCACCGATCACATCGATAATCCGCTGCTGGTCTTCACGCCTGATAGAAGAGTACCCGGTACCGTAGGAAACGTTGGCAACCGAAGAGAAGGGCACTTCAATATTCTCAGGTGTGCGGATACGCATGTTTTCAAGGTTGCCGAGTGAGCGTCGCTCAGTCTCGGGGTAGCGCACCATAACGCGCACGTCATCAGTACCACGTTGGATACGCTGCGCCTCTTCACCATAGAACGCCTGCCTTACCTGTCTTGCCAGGTCATTCAGGGTCAGGCCGAGAGGTTTCGCCTCGGGCAGGATATTGAGTTTCACTTCCTGCTTGCCTGCACGGAATGAATCCGTGAGGTCCATGACGCCGGGATAGCGTGCAAATTCTTCCCTGAGGAAGGCGGCTGCTCGTCGCAGTTCTTCAATATCGCGACCTTTCAATTGCAGCGCCAATGCGTCACCTGCCGAGTAGTTGGTTGTCGTGAACTGAAGTTCAACCGCGTCTGTGATGCTGCCGCTCTTCTGGCGCCAGAGATCGGCAATACGATTGGTGTTCCAGCCAGGTCTCTCCTTGATGTCGACCAGGTCCACCACAACTTCCGCAAGATGGCTGCCGCCGGAGGTCATCATAGGCGGCCCACTGGACCGTGCAGCGTTAACACCGATGGATGCAAACACGTGCTTAATCGCGGTTTCGCCATCTTCATATCCGAGTGCCTCATTGATCTCTGCAGCCGTCTCGTGGGCAGCACGTTCAATACGGCGTGCAGCATCTTCCGTCATCTCGACGTTGATACCTTCGGGCATGGTCAGCGTGGCGTAAATGCGGTTGCCTTCAACGGGGGGGAAGAACTGGAAAACGACCCGCCCGCTTGCGATCAGTGCGATGGAGGTAACAAGTACAGCAGTTGCGACAGCCCAGGTTACCCAGCGCCATTCAAGGGTTTTAATCAGGAACGGTTTATACACTTCATGTGAGAACCACTCCAGTGAATAGGAGATCTTGCCCTGGAACTTGATCCACGACTGCACGGGTTTGCTGTGTTGGAATGGGTAGCCATCCGTTTTTCGGTGGGCGAGGTGAGCCGGCAGGATGAACATACATTCGAGTACGCTGAAGACGAGACAGACCAGCACTACCCAGCCGATGATCGAGAAGAACTCACCCATGCGACCGTCGATAAGCAGGATCGGCAGGAACGCTGCGATTGTTGTCAGTACACCGAACACGACGGGCACAATCACTTCAGCGGTGCCGCTGATGGCTGCCTCGCGGTGGTTACGATCTGTTGATTCATGACTGAAGATCCGCTCGCCGACCACAATGGCATCATCTACAACAATACCCAGCACCAGGATAAAGGCGAGGACGGTTAATGAACTGATGTTGAGGCCGGCAGCCGGGAAAGCCCAGATAGCGCCCATCACCGCGATGGGAATACCGGCGGCTACCCAGATGGCAACCTTGAAACGCAGGAACAACGTTAGCACAAGCAGCACCAGCGCAAGACCCGCGTAGGCATTCTTGGTGAGTGCACCGATGCGGCGCTCCAGCTCGATGGATTCATCAATCCAGACGTTAAACTTAACCCCGGCGGGCAGGTAGGGCGTTTTCTTTTCAATATAGTCGCGGACTTTCTGTGCGGTTTCGATCGTGTCCTCTTCACCAACACGGTAAACGGTGACCGTGACGGCGCGCTCTCCGTCAAACTTGGCGCGCAGGAAGCCTTCTTCGAATGCATCCCGTACAAGGGCCATTTCGCCCAGGGTGACGTTGGTGCCATCGGGCTGCGTCAGGATGACGATGTCCTCGTACTCGTAGCCGCGGTAGGCCTGGCCCTTGGAGCGCAGCAAGATTTCACCACCCTGGGTTTTGATTGAACCACCAGGCAGGTCCAGGGATGAACGCCTGATGGCGTTGGCAACCTGGGTCATGGTGATGTTGTATTGCCGTAACGTCTGTTCGCTGACCTCAATGGAGATCTCCCAGGGGCGGGCGTAGTTCACCGCAACCTGGGAAATACCCTCGAGCGTGGCGATATCGTCACGGATCTCCTCGGCGAGTAACTTGAGTGTCGCTTCGTCAGTGCGGCCATAGATAGCAATCGACACGGTCTGGCCGCGGAACTGCATGGACGAAACGATGGGCTTTTCGGTTTCAGCAGGGAAGGTTGAGATAGCGTCGACCTTGCCCTTGATATCATTCAGGGCTGTGGTGATGGATGCATCCTGCAGCAATTCCACCGTGACCGAGCACATACCCTCACGAGCGGTAGAGTACATACGGTCCATGCCGTCGGTGCCTTCGATGGCTTCTTCAATACGGATGCAGACCGCTTCTTCAACTTCCTCTGGTGCAGCACCAAGGTAAGGAACGTTGATCTGCACGATGCCAGGTTCGATGCTCGGAAATTCTTCCTTGTGCATGGTGCCGAGAGAAATGGCCCCACCTGCCAGGAAGATCAGCATCATCAGGTTTGCCGCAACCGGGTTGTCGACAAACCAGGAAATTACCTTGTGTTCAGACATGTGAAATTAACCCTGGCCGCTTTCGCGCAGTGGATTCACCTTCATGCCGTCAACGACGGTCTGGATAGGTGAAACGTTGATGATTTCGCCATTTTCAATACCGGCGTTCACAATCACGTCGTCGTTTTCGAAACGCATAATCTGCACGTCCCTGAATCGCAGACGGTTGTCGGCATCAACAATGAGTACCTGTGACTGGTTGCGAAGGGCAGCGCGTGGCAGCTTAACTACCTCGTTGGCCTGTCGGCCCATGATGCGTGCTTTCACAAAGAGGCCAACCGGCAGGTTGGGTTGTGCACTTTCGTCGTCGTTTTCGACGCGCACGACTGCAGTAACCATGCGGCTCTTAGAGTCGATCTCGGCCTCGGTGCGAACAAGTTTGCCGGTCCATTCATAATGTGTGCCGGCATAGTCGGTGGAGAGAATCACATCCGGCTGTAGTGTTTCGGAAAGCTCACCCCGGAACCCCAATGGCAGTGAAAGGAACGCAAGCTGCCTGTCAGCAACCGGCAGTCGCACCTCAACGGCATCGCTTGCATAGATAGACGCAATAGATTGTCCACGACTGATGAACTGTCCGAGGTCGACACGTTCGTTACGTACCAGCCCATCATAAGGGGCGCGAATCTGGGTGCGCATCAGATCACGACGTGCCTGCTCAAGTGCAATTCGTGAATCCTGCAGTGCTGCCTGTGCGATGCGGTGGTTACGCAGCACAGATTCCATGCTGGATTGGCTGGTGAGCTTGTTCTTGACCAGTTCTTCCATTCGGCCAAGTTCAAAACGCGCCAGTTCTTCTTCGGCACGGGCGCGGGTTAGTGCAGCCTGGCTTCTCGCAACGGTGGCGCGATGGTCACGGTCATCCAGTCGCAGCAGGACTTCATCTTTCTTGAAGTATCCGCCGGTGACGAGGTTCGGCGACATCCACTGCACGCGGCCGTTAACTTCAGGGATCAGTTCGCTCTGTGTCTGCGGCACGACGCTGCCCTGTGAGACAACTTCCAGCTGGATATCTTCCTTGCCGACTTCGAGGACACGGATGGTGGTGGCGATCTCTTCGGGATCAACCCGCTCCGGCGTTGGCGCCGTTGCGAGCAGACCGTAGGCAAGAATGCCTGCGAAGAGGAGCACGGCAACAGTAATTGCTCCTTTAATTACGTTAGCCATAAACGGCGCTCCTTTGAGGTGTTTGTCCTGCTGGCATTGCAGCTAAGATGGTGTGTTTGATCAGGCGGAAGTGCGCAAGGATGGCATCCGCTGCGGAAGCGGCATCGCCGCTGCTGATAGCAGTGCGAAGCTGCTCCAGGTGTTGTTTATCTGCCTCGATATCTATCTTTGGCTTGAGTCCAAGGCCGGTCATGCGTCCTAGAAACTGAGTTCTCAATCCGTTAAAGACGAGACGCAGCACCAGATTATTGTTTGTTGAAAGGAAACACTCGCCGAGTTCACTCCAGGCCATGTGGCCAGCTTCGCGGGCATCTTCCTCTTCATAGCGGGGGACCAGTTCGATCAGTCGGGAGATGATTTCGGTCATCCGTGCGGTGGCTTCGCTGCCCGCATGTTCCACGGCGGAGCGGGCTGAAAGGGCCATCATGGCGCCGAGTACGTCGAAAATCTGGCCAACCAGGTCCGGGCTGGGTGCTTCATCAAGGTCCAGCAAGTGGCCCAGCACCTCCAGGGTAGCGTTCTCAACAGGCACGACGCGGACGCCGCCTGGTGTGACATCAGCAATACCGAGCTGTTCAAGCTTTTTGATCGCCTCTCGGATTGCACCTCGATTTGCGTTAAATCTTGCTGCAAGGTCGCGCTCAGACGGCAGGCGTTCGCCTGGCCTGTACTGCCCGTGAAGGATCTCCGTCCTGAGGACGGCGATGACTTCATCCACCTTTGACGGCGTGTTACTCATGCTTCGTTCTCTTTTTGATGTTCTGTATACGAGGCGTTTTCAAAATTGGACCTACCAATTTGGTATGGCCGCTTTGGTCGTGCCAAGTCGGTCGGGCCATTTTGGTAGGGCCACAATGGTCAGTCCAAAATGGTCTGACCAAAATGGTCGGACCATTATAGTGTGCACTGCAACAGATGCAAGACATTGCGATAGGACGTATGCTAGCGTCGCTGAACGGTCGCTTTTGGGACTCTTTCAGCGAAAATGCTTTAAAAAAGAAGGAATTGCGCGATGTATGCTGCCGAAAGTACTAGGGATCAGGCACTGATTGATTTTGCTGCGAACTGGACCGAAAAGTTACCTGCAGAATCGTCGCGAATAGAGCAGGCCAGGCGCCTGCCCGCCGAAATCAGCAAGTCTTTTGCCGAAGGTGGCATTTATCACGCCCTGGTACCGGAGGAATATGGTGGTCTGGAGGTACATCCAGCCACAGGTATCGATGTCATTAAACGTGTGGCCCACGGGGACGCCTCGGCCGGCTGGAATGTCATGATTGGCATGACCACGGGCCTGCTGTCCGCATCCATGCCCGCAGCACATGCCGAGCACATCTATGGCGACAAGCCCGGTGTCATGACGGTTGGTGTGACGGCACCCTACGGGAAGGCCGTAAAAGTGGAAGGCGGCTATGAAGTAACGGGTCGCTGGCCGTTTGGCAGTGGTTCCCAGAATGCCGACTGGATCTGTGGTGGATCCTTTGTTTTTGACGTTGAAGAGCGCGTCATGGGCAAACATGGCCCCAGTATTCACCTTATGATGTTTGAGCAATCCCAGGTTGAGATCGAAGACACCTGGCATGTCAGCGGCCTGCGTGGCACCGGCAGCCATCATTACAACGTCAACAAGGTATTCGTACCGGAAGGCCGCTCCGTCGAGATGGGCTCGCGCGCGAATTTCCAGCGGCCGCTCTACCAGTTCCCGATGCTCGGCATGCTCGCGATGGGCGTTTCCGCTGTCAGCCTCGGCATCGCCCACAAGGCGCTTGATACCTTCAAGGACCTGGCTGGCGTAAAGAAACCCACAGGATCCAACCGAACCCTGGTCAATCGCCCGTTGGTACAGGCAGAGGTGGCCAGGTCCATTGCGGACATCGAGTCGGCTGAAGCCTATATGCACCACCAGATCCGCGAGGCCTACAAAGTCGCCGTCACCGGCGAGCGCCTCAGCACTGAATCCAAGGCCGGTCTGCGCCTCGCCGCAGCAAACACCACACATAAATGTGTCGCCGCGGTTGATCGCCTCTACCAGGCAGGCGGCGGCAGTTCCATCTACGAAGAAAGCCCGCTGCAGCAGTGTTTCCGCGATGTGCATGTGACCACGCAGCATTTGATGGTGGCTGCACCTATATATGAGGTGGTAGGGCGCGTGGCGCTCGGGCTCAACCCGGAGTCTTTGCTATAACACCGCGGTGTCGCTGGAGAAGAGAGCCCTCGGCGTTACTCGCGAGAACCAAACTGGTACCTATCAGCGGTACCCGGGTAAAGCCGCCCAGTAGACGTCCATAAAGAGTCCCTGGCCCAGAAACCGCGGTCCAGCTAAGAGCGCTTCCCACCACACCGCGTTGGTGCTGGAGAGCAGAGCCCTCAGCGTTACTCGCGAGAACCCAGCTGGGACCTATCAGAGGTACTCGGGCAAAACCGCCCAGTAGGCGTCCATAAAAAGCCCCTGGTCCCAAAACCGCGGTCCAGCTAAGAAATATTTCAACCACACCGCGGTGTTGCTGGAGAGAAGAGCCCTCAGCGTTACTCGCGTCACCCTAAGTGGGACGCACAAGAGGTTCGCGGGGTTCGAACGCTCAGTAGACGTCCATAAAGAGTCTCTGGCCCGGAAACCGCGGTCTAGCCAGCAAAGATCTTGTTCACTCCGCGGTTCGCTTAAGAACGGTCTACGCTCGGCACGGTCTTTCAGATAACCACTAGACAAGTTAGTCCACTACCGCGCAAAACCGGAGTTTCGTCGTCTACCCCCAACCGTGTCTAGATATAACCTTTGCTACCCGTTAGACTTGCGCCCCAATCACAGGCAGTTGACGCATGTGAGACACGTTTTTTGCATCAATCAATAATAATTCTGTGAAAGCCCCCTCGTTTCTCTACAAAATCTACGAACCGCTGCTCTGGTCCCAGATCAAGGCGGGGCCGAGGCCGCATCATATTGGGCTCATCGTGGATGGCAATCGCCGGTTTGCCCAGGTGAAGGGGCTTGCCTCCAATGAAGGTCACAATGCCGGTAGCCAGAAGCTTGAGGATTTCCTGCGCTGGTGCTGGCGCCTGGATATCCGCATCGTGACGCTATACGGGTTCTCAACCGAGAACTACAAGCGTTCCAACGAAGAAGTCGACTACCTGATGGACCTGATTTTGCGCAAGCTGAAGCAGTACCAGGTTGATCCGGTCATCCACAAGGAGCGGGTCAAGATCAAGGTGATTGGCCAGCGTGACAACCTGTCAGAAGAGATGGTGCGGGAGATCTGCAAGACCGAGGAGATGACCAGGGAGTACGATAACTTCCAGCTCAATATCGCCGTGAGTTACGGCGGCCGCGCGGAGATCGTTGATGCCGCCAAGAAGATGGCGCAGGAAGTCAGCCGTGGCGAATTGTCCCCTGATGACATTACCGAAGAGAAATTTGGTAACTACCTTTATACAGAGGGTATTCCCGATCCGGACCTGATCATCCGGACCTCTGGTGAAGAGCGCCTGTCGGGTTTCCTGATTTGGCAGAGCGCTTATTCTGAACTCTATTTCACCGAGGTGTACTGGCCCGCATTCAGGATGATTGATTTCTGGCGGGCTATCCGTGTTTACCAGCAGCGTGAGCGCCGCTATGGGAAATAGCCGTGATCTTTGGGCGATCCACGGTATTAAGCCTTTAGCGCTTTGATGCTATATTTCTGCCATGAGTTACCAGCATTACGCGCATGTCTGATAATACGGAATACACTCAGGCAGCCGCCCAACTAGCTCAGGAGGAAGACAAGGAAAAGCGACCCTGCCTGGTAATGATCAAAGGTGATTTCATCGGGCAGGTTTATGAGCTCGGTGAAGACGTCACCATGATCGGTCGCTCCGACGACGTCGAACTTGTCGTATCAGATACCTCCATCAGCCGACGCCACGCCATGATAGTCAAACGTGTCGATGGCTTTTTCTTAAGCGACCTCGGTAGCACCAATGGCAGTTTTGTGAACAAGGAACAAGTTCATGAGCCGATGCAGGTGAGCGAAGGGGACAAGGTGATTCTGGGCTCCGTGGTGTTCAAGTTTACCTACCAGGATGAGGAGGACACCGAGTATCACCTCATGCTGCGTAACATGGCCATTAAAGATGGCCTGACCCGCATCTACAACAAGCGCTACTTCTCCGAAACACTCGAGAAGGAATGTGAATACAACCGGCGCAACCTGTCGGGACTGTGCGTCGTGTTATTCGATATTGATCACTTCAAACAGGTGAACGATACCTGGGGGCATCCGGCTGGTGATTTCATTCTGAAAAACCTGGCCCAACTGATCGAGTCAGAGGCGCGTGGCTACGATGTGTTTGCCCGTTACGGTGGTGAGGAATTTGTGTTCCTGCTCCGCGGTTCTCCGCTCGAAGCCGCCGTTGCCATGGCTGAAAGGGTTCGTGAAGAAGTTGAAGCACACGTCTTTGTATATGACGATCTTGAGCTGAAGGTGACGGTCAGCCTGGGGGTCGCGCATTGGTCCGGTGAGAATCCTATGGAAGGCGAAGAGTTGATCGAAGGTGCCGATCGACGCCTTTACGAAGCAAAAGAATCTGGCCGTAACTGCGTGCGGCATGATCCACTGCCTGAATCAGAGGTTGTTGAAGCCCAGGCCTGAAGCCGGTGTCGACCTATCCAGCCCTTGGGGTCAGTTCAAACAGCCAGGTAGAACCATCCATGACATCATCAAAGGTGTAAGGCGTGTTGTACTTCTCGCTGAAACGCGCCAGCACACCGGTAGATGTGGGTTCATCGTCGATACGCACCAGCGCCAGTTCGTACAGCTTGCCGTCAACCCGGATAATGGCGTCATTGTTCTCATCGAGTTTGCGTGGCCAGCGTTTCCAGGCCCGACCCAGTCGCGTTTTCATATAGCTGCTGAGCACAAACAGCCGGTTGTCATGCACAACCAGCCACATCACGCGAGATCTCGGCGGATTCATAGTCTGCATTTCGACCGTCATGAATTCATCCATGAACTGCCAGTCTGAAATGTTGGTTGCCAGCTCGCCTGTTTTAAAAGGGCCACCCGCAATAATTTCCATGGGTCCATCACTGTTACGGGCGACAATGACAATTGTCACCAGCACAGCCAGGAGCACTCCAAGGAGCCCCGCAAATAGCTTCATCCCTTTGTTCATGGTGTGGATTATAGAGGACTTTTGCGGTTGTTGGTGGGATTGCTGCCCGCTTATGGTGCGCCGCGTCGGACGCGATACAGGGTGACCGCCCTGTCGGTCATGGAAATCAACGTGGTGATAACGAGTCCCCAGCCGAGGTAAACAAAGTAATCGAAGGGGATAGGGGTCAACCCGAGGGTTAATTGCATGACCGGGAAGCCCGCCAGCACAAAATAGGCAATCCCGTTGTATCGGCCCAACTGGCTTGCCCGTAGCGGTTTGCCCCGCAACGCATCGGAATCCAGCATGTATTGGGCAAATGCCATCGGAATCAGAACCGGCAGGGCGATGGGCACCCAGTTGTGGGTCGTCCAGGCAGCCAGCGTCAGCGTAACAAAGATGGCGTCGCTGCCATGATCAAGCAAGCCTCCGAGAGGTGTTGCGGCATCGTTCTTTCTTGCGATGTAGCCGTCGGCGATATCGGTTGCGATGGCGATCCAGAGGATTGTCACAGCGATGTACCACTCGCTCATGTAGACGCAAGCGGCCATGGCAACAGCCATCGGCAGCCGTGCCATGGAAAGCAGGTTTGGTAGCGAAAACAACATGAGAGACTTAACTACAGGTAAACTCGACGTCCGACAGGACCAATAATGCCATACACATGAAAATAATGATCACCGGAGCCAACGGTCATCTTGGCCGCAAACTGATGAAAGCGCTGCTCGCCACCGGCGAACACGAGGTGGTCGCCGTGGTGCGTTCTGATCGTGCCGCGGCAACCATTCGCGGCGACGGGATTGAAGTGGATATCCGCACCGTGGACTACACTGACGCAACCGGGCTGTCTGCTGCGGCCGCTGGCTGCGACGCGGTGATTCACCTTGTCGGTATTATCAAGGAATCGCGTGCCAACACCTTCGCGATGGCGCATGAGGCGCCGTGCCAGGCACTGGTTGACGCAAAACTGGATGTGCAAAAGATCATATGTCTCGGTGTGCTGGGAACAGGACCGGGCAGTAGTAACGCCTGCTTTCAATCGAGGCAGCGTGCTGAAGAGATACTCCTGAATGGCGATGTGCCCGCTGCCATTATTCGCGTACCTATGGTGCTGGGCGAAGGAGACTATGCGTCGATGTCGCTTGCGGCAAAGTCGCGCACTGGTATGTGCTTCAGTTTCAGGGCTGCTTCACTTGAACAACCCATCGACAGTAATGATGTTGTGAGTGCACTGCTTGCCGCGCTGGCCTTACCAACTGAGGACGTTGTGATTGATCTCGCCGGTCCCACCAGTCTCAGCCGCAAGGCCCTGATTTCGAGAGCTGCATCCCTGCAGGGTAAAAGCGGACCCACGGTAATTTCCCTGCCCATCGGATTAGGCAAGTTAATGGCGGGCATATTTGAAGCGGTCAGCGGCAACCCGCCGGTAACACGCGCGATGCTGGGCGTACTCGACCATGATGATGATGTTGATGCCGGTGCTGCTGCCAGCAAACTGGGTATCACATTGACACCCCTCGATGACACCCTAAATAGGGTGCTGTCCTGATACGCTACTAAACCACCGCGCGCTCGATGCGTTCTGCTGCCGCAGGTAGAACCTCGTCGGCAGCAACTCGCAGTTTCACGCTGATGAGTTCGTCACCGCGGCAGTTGCCGGGATTTACTGAAAGCACCGGCTTGCCGAGGTTGGCTGCATGGCGCAGGAAACGAAAGCCGGAAAAGACTTTCAGCGAACTGCCGACGATGATGAGTGCACCGGCTGCTTCGATAGCCGTGTACACGCTCTGCACAACCTCCTTGTCGACACTGCCACCAAAGAACACAACATTGGGTTTCAACATGCCGCCGCAGGCCGGACATGATGGGATCTGGACCTCATCAACCATCTCATCTGGGACATCCGCATCACCGTCCGGGGCTAGCGCTGCTTCAGCTCGAAGGAAGGGGTTCAGGGTGAACAGTTGCTGCTGAATGTCATCTCGCCGCATGACATGCATACAATCCAGGCAAACGACTTCGTCGAGGCGACCGTGAAGATCTACCACCTTTCTTGAACCAGCTTTCTGGTGCAGCCGATCAACATTCAGGGTGACCACAAGAGACACGACGCCTGCGGATTCAAGTTGGGCAATCGCCCTGTGGGTATTGGTCGGTGCAGCCGCTTTTACCGGTGGCCACCCGGCAAAGCTTCTCAGCCAGTAGCGTTGCCTTGATGCGTGCTTCGAGACGAAGTCCTGGTGCTGGATAGGTGTGCTGCGCTGCCATTGCCCCTCGGCGTCGCGGTAGGTGGGGATACCCGCACCGACCGAGCAGCCGGCGCCGGTTAACAGGACAACCGGCGCGTTGTCTTTCAGGAATTGCTGAAGTGTCTCGGTATCACTCATTTACATCTGTTTATAAATCACGCCATCTTTCATCACTAGTACGATGTGTTCCATCTGGGAGATGTCCTCGAGTGGGTTACCGGCTATCGCAATAATGTCGGCAAGTTTGCCTTCTTCAACGGTGCCGAGCTTGTCTT
Source organism: Pseudomonadales bacterium (assembly GCA_963921285.3). GTDB lineage: Bacteria > Pseudomonadota > Gammaproteobacteria > Pseudomonadales > Azotimanducaceae > UBA9659. Next base: position 406,387 of record CAWUFD020000008.1, on the reverse strand, counting down.
CAACGCCGAGAAGGGCAGCGCCCTTGCTGGTGGCTGAAACGATGGCTTCACCGGCTGGCATACCGGCCTCCACCATGTACACAAATTCTTTCCAGTTGTCGCCGTGTGGCGAGACGCCGGTATCAGTTCCAAACACGATTGGCACACCCGCCTTGTAAGCGCGGGCAAACGTGTCCTGCATCAGTGGACCAATCGCAGCCGCCTTTGGACGCACCAGCTCAGAGAAGAAGCCTGGTTCTCTGGCTTTTTCTGCAACAAATTTGCCCGCGATGATCGTCGGCACAAACGATGTACCGTTTTTCTTCATCAGGCGCATGATTTCATCAGTCATGTAGGTGCCATGTTCGATCGAGTCCACGCCGGCAATTACGGCGCGCTTCATACCTTCGGATCCATGTGCATGTGCTGCAACGGTGAAGCCGTAATCCTTTGCGGTGTCGATGATGGCTCGCAGTTCGTCGTCTTTAAACTGGGGGTTCTGACCCGAACTGGCTTGACTCAATACACCGCCGGTCGCCGTGATTTTGATGATGTCAGCACGTTCCTTGTAGCGTTGTCGCACTGCCTTGCGAGCATCATCAATGCTGTTGACCACACCCTGCTTCGGGCCTGGGTCCCCACGCAGCGCCGTGTTGCGACCATTGGTTGGGTCAGCATGCCCGCCAGTGGTGGCGAGACTCTTGCCTGCTGTGTAGATACGCGGTCCGATGATATGTCCTTTGTTGATTGCATCGCGGAGTGAGATGGACAGGTTGTGGGCGCTGCCGAGATCCCGAACGGTGGTGAACCCGGCCATCAGCGTTACGTGCGAATAGGGGACGGCGGCGAGCGCCTTGTCGGCCGGATCAAGGCGGAAGTTATCGATGTAGCGTGTCGGGCTCTGCTCTGAGGCGATGTGAACGTGCCCGTCAATAAGTCCCGGTGCGCAGGTTGCATCACCAGGTGAAACAGTTTGGTCGTTGTCACTGTCGCCTGAAACCATGCCCTCATGTACAGCGACGATCTTGTTGCCACTCACCTGTATAGTCCGGTCAGTAACAGCTTTTGTCGACAGTCCATCCAGCAGCCGCTCGCACTGGATATAGGTGTCAGCCCAGGTGGATTGTGCAGTCAGGAGACTGGTGAGCATGACGCCGAGCGCGGCTTTTTTGAAAGCTATATTGAAAGCCATATTAAAAGCCCCACTGAATGTTGCGCGGCTTGCGGTGAGGTTATGCATGGATCTTCTCTCTGTCGTTTCGTACCGAATAGCGGTGCAATGTAAATCAAACCCCCTTGGATATACTACATCCCAACTCAGCTGGGCGCGGCGTGCGTCAGTCAGCACGACCGTGAGATTGTAGTGCGTTTTCTAAAGGTGCGTTTTTGAACCTGCCGTCAGTTTATTGAGTTCTCAAAGCGCTGGAATAGCATAGAATTGAAAATTGCAAAGGGTTAGAGGAGACACACGATTACCGATCTCGCGTCAGATCCGGGCGAATTGGAAGAGGTAAGCCAGGCAACGCCAGGCCTTTCCCACCTTCGCATCCTGACAATGCTGGATCAGAGCGGTTTGTCACCGTGGTTGTTGGCACTGGGCTGCTTCCTGACACTGTCGCTGATTGCTTTTGTCCTGCTGATCATCGTGCGCTATCCGGACCCGGCGATTTACCGTAACTCGATCGCTTTTTGCGCAATCATCAGTTTCTTCCTGCTGTTCTACTTTGCGAGCGGTCGTGGCTGGTACGAGGACGTCCTGCGGCTGCTGGATTTTGATCATGACCTCAAGGACGTATTCAACGTGCTTGAGCCTGGTCGCATCACCGTGATGGTAGAACTTGTACTTGCCGGGGTGTGCGCGTGGGTGAACCTGCGGCTCAATGACAACCTCGACATCAGCTTCTCAATGACCTTTGCCGGGATGTTGCTGTTTTTCTACTTTATCCAGTATGTAGCAGTGATCTTATGCGGTGACATCATGTTCCGGCAGTTGATCTGCCTGATGAACGTCGTGCAGAAGATTCGCATCGATCTGCTTAACGCGGACTTTTACTCCAATATTGCCAACATCATGGTGCGTCATGTTGGGTTGTACATCTTTGGCGTCTGTATCATCTCGCTGAGCTTTATCGTGTTTACCGAGGGTGAGTTGGGGCCATCGGAAATGATGGTGGCGATGATGCCCTGGTATCTGCCGGGCCTTATCATCATCACGCTTTACCTGATCCCATTTAACCACTTTCGTCGCCGGGTTCATTTTGTGAAGCACCAGGAACTCTCCAGTGTCGCAAGCGCGCTTTCGGGTAATGTGCATGCGCTGAATAAGACGCTGCTGCACGATGAACCGGCACCGGTATCCAAGATCAACCTGCTTTACTACCAGGACAGGATTCGAGCTGTCAGGGAGTGGCCCTTTACAGACCGTATTCGTGCACTGGTGTTGTTTGGCATCCTGCCGCCGCTGACGTGGGTGATTGCAGCCCTCATCGAAATCATGATTGAGAGCTCGTTGTGAACGAGCAGGTTCAGCTTCGCCCTGGCATTGTCTCTTTTACAAAGAAGGCAATGAGGACCATGCCGACGACACCGGCCACGGTGACAAAATAAAACGCAGAGGTCAGGGCAACCGCACCAGCCAGTGAGCCAATGACCACGGGACCGGCAAACGAACCCGCGTCACCGGCAAGTCGCCATACGCCAAGAAACTCCCCACGGGTTGCAGGCGGCGCAAGATCGGTGCCGAGCGTCATATTGATACCGGAACCCAGGCCGTTACCCATACCAACCACCAGCGCGGCAGCCGTCAGCACCAATGCGTCGTTTGAGAACGGCACCATCAGGAGACCGATCGTCAGGAAGGCAAGGCATAACATGGCTGCGGGCTTTCTGCCGAACCTGTCGAGGACGTAGCCTGCAATCGGAAACATGCACATATCGATAAATGCAGCAGCACCCATGATGTAACCGATCTCTGCTGTATTCAGCGAGATGGATTCCCCCCACAGGGGGATCAGCAGTTGCCTTGATGCCCGCAGCATTGTCAGCATCAGCATGGCAACACCGGCGGTGGCAAACGCGTGGCGATGTTCACTCAATACCGAAGGCAGGATATTGAGGAGTGGTATCTGGTGCGGGTCATCCTCTTCAGGTTCAACTTTGCTGCCATCAACAAACAGCATTACCAGCACGGCGGCCAGAAGGGACAGTGCGGCGACGATCAGGAAGACGACTTCGAACCCGAAATAGAACGCCAGCACGCCGCTGACGGTTGGGCCAAGGAAGTTACCAAAGCGCTGGATGCCTGCCATGGTGGCAATGCTCTTGCCGCGGTGTAGTGCAGGCACGGCATCGCTGATAAATGTCAGTCGGCCGATCATCCACGTCGCCATGCCGACACCGAGCAGGAACGCAGCAAGGCTGAGGCCAAGCGCATTGGACGAGAAGCTTGCGGCCAGTGCAGCAAGGCACATAACGCCCACGCCGATCAGCATCGTCGGCTTGTCACCAAGTCTCGATGCGGCTGCGCCGGCTGGTACGTCCGCCACCACGTTGCCAAGCCCCCGCAGGGAAAAAACAATCGCGGCCATGCCGACACCTGCCCCCAGGTCCAGGGCAAAAAGCGGGATCATCAGCAGGACAATTCCCTGGCACATCGACATGATGAACGAGGGCAGGTAAACCGGTATTACAAGCTGCGTCAGGGTCTGTCTGAAAGTTGGCTCGGTCACTTATATACGCTATTTTCGCGGTTGATTTGGTTGTGGAAGCCCATCAGATGGAATGTCCAAAATGTTACGCTGAAATGCTCACGGTGATTGAAAGTCCGACCCAGGTTGACCGGTGTGATAACTGTCATGGTCTCTACTTTGACCAGCTGACCCAGGGGCTGCTAGACGGTTTGCTTGGTCAGGAAGTGGTGGATACCGGCAGTGAAGAAATGGGCGCCGAATACAACGAGCTGGTCTTCGTCGACTGTCCTAAGTGTGACACGATGATGGACCAGCGCCTGATCGAAGAACCGGTTCGGATCCGCTTTGAACTATGCCCAACCTGCAACGCTACCTTCCTTGATGCCGGTGAGTTCAGGGAGTATACATCCAGCGACTACCTGAAAGACTTCAGGTCTTTGCTGCCGCCAGGCTGATACTCCCCGCCAGGTACCTGCTTACATTTTTGCAATCAGGTTTGCCAGTGCATCGCAGTTCTTGACCCGCTCTTCGGTTGTTGTGCCGAGGAAGCCCACGTTCAGTGAAGTCACGCCATGTTCTTTCAGTGACTGCAGTCGGTCCTTGACAAATCCCTCTGGTCCAACAAGTGATGTTGCTTCGAGGTAAGAATCCGGAATGGCGGCTTCAGCCTCTGACTTGCGACCCGCCAGGTACAGGTTCTGGATGGTCTCGGCCTCGTCTTCATATCCGTACTTCCTGAAGACCTGGTTGTAGAAGTTTTTCTCTTTGGCGCCCATACCGCCGACGTAAAGGGCGATACCGGGTCGAGCCATGTTGCGATACTCTTCGAGCCCTTCACCGATGGCAACCGAGCCACCTGCATAAATATCCAACGGCGGGCGACCGGGGTCGCGCTTGGCGTTGCCACGTTTCAGGGCATCTCCCCAGACGGCTTCTGCACCCTCTGCCATGTAAAAGGCCGGTAACCACGCGTCAGCGATTTCGGCGGTCATTTCAACGCTCTTTTCGCCGAGTGTGGCAAGCGCGATAGGGATTTCTTCTCGATAAGGGTGATTGATGATCTTGAGTGGCTTACCAAGCCCCGTGCCTTCACCTTCGGGCAGCGGTACCTGGTATTTTTTGCCGTTGTAAACGAGCTTTTCTTCGCGTCGCCAGACATGCCTGCAGATCTCGACTACCTCGCGGATACGGGTCATTGGCGCATCGTAAGGTACACCGTGAAAGCCCTCGATCACCTGCGGGCCAGATGCGCCCAGCCCCAGCATATGTCGTCCTTCAGAGAGTGAATCAACGCCCGCGGCAGTCATGGCCATCAGTGTGGGTGTGCGTGAGTAGATATTGAGGATACCGGACGCGATGGTGACCTTTTCAGTCATGGCGGCGAGGTACCCCATGGCGGATACGCCATCAAATGAATAAGCCTCAGGAACCCAGACAACGTCCAGGCCAGCTTTTTCCATTTCGACAATTTCCTTGCTGGCACCGGCAAAGCCCTGTGCGTAACTCATTAGGGTAGAGATTTTCATTGATGACTCCGGGTTAGATTTTGAAGAGGGGAGTGTAAGGTTATCGGGTTTGTGCGTAAACCGCGGGCAGGTATACCGCGAGTGAAACGGCCCGGGCGACAAAGTAAATGTGTAAAGACAGCCATAGTCCATGGTTGCCGTAGGGTGTGAGCAGATACCAGGCCGCAAGGAATGCCGCAAGGGAGACAATCATGGCGTTGCGCATCTCGGCAGTGCGTGTTGCGCCGATGAAAACGCCGTCCAGCAGATAACACCATAATGATATTACCGGGGCCATGACCGCATAGATCATGAAGGTATCCGCGGCATCTCGCACCTCGGCTACGTTCGTGAGTAACGCAACAACCGGTGTGCCTGCGGCGAGGAATATAAGAGAAACCACCACTGATGTCGCAAGCCCGAGTTCGGTGATATATCGCAATGTGTCCTTCAGCAACCCGCGATTTCTAGCGCCGACGGCACTGCCGACAAGACTTTCACCTGCAAGTGCGTAGCCATCGAGGAAGAATGCGGAGAAACTGACAAACTGCATCAGGATGGCATTGGTGGCCAGGATGACATCTCCAGATTTAGCGCCTTCATTGGTGAACCACGCAAACGCGAAAATCAGGCAGAGCGTCCTGATCATAATGTCACGATTGACAGAAAACGTTGTCGCAAGTGCTGCTGGGTCCATCAGGCGTGCGCGTGGGCTGCTGAGGGAGCCGGCATACTCCCTGATGTGCTGGTGCACAAGGTACATGCCTATACCAAAGGCGAGCACCTCGGCAATGACCGTGGCGGCAGCAATACCAGCAACACCCCAGCCGAACACCACCACAAACAGGATGTCCAGCACGATATTGGTGCCGTTCAGGATAAGTTGCAGCACCAGGATAGTTGATGATTTCTGCTGGCCAAGCAGGTAGCCAATGATAGCGAGATAAGCGAGTGATACCGGCGCTGCCCAGATACGGATACCGAAGTAGGTGAGGGCAGCGTTTTCCACCTGCGGGCTGCCTTCGATGATACTGAACGCGAGTTTGCCGATTGGATATTGCAATAACATCAGCGTGAAGCCGATCAACAGTCCAAGGTAAAACGCCCGGAAATAAGCCGCCTTGGCTTCTTCGGTATCCCTTGCACCGCGGGCCTGTGCGACGAGGCCGGTAGTGCCCATGCGCAGGAAGCCAAATCCCCAGTACAGGAAGCTGAATACCATCGAGCCGACGGCAATGGCGCCGATCAGCGCTGCATCGCCAAGATTGCCAATGACCGCCGTGTCGACCAGCCCCAGGATTGGGGTGGACAGGTTTGAGAGGATGATCGGACCCGCAACCAGGAGGACTTGGCGTCGGGTGACCTCTGTCGACTCCGAGGTTTGGGGGCTCATTTTCGGTGTAACGTCATTCTGATGTTGTTGATCACTCGCACAAAGTTCTAACTATTGTAAGAACTTCCTTACAATCTAATTGATATCAGCGGCCTATAATGGAATCGCTATGCAAGGAAAGGGGCCCATCATATGGCACAAGCAGACCAAGTAAAGTTCGTATTGCGCTTACCACCATCTCTTCACAAGAAGATCAAACGCAGCGCAAAGACCAACAACACGTCGATGAACAAGGAAATTACCAATATCCTGACCGACAACTTTTCTTCGGCCACAATGCAGTCGACACTCGACGATCTTGTGAGTCGACTGGAGAAGAAGAAAGTTATATAGAAAGTTATCGGTAACGCCTTAACTCGTACAATCTGCATGAAACCAGTGCCCTCATTCTGAGGGCACTGTTTCTTTACGCCCTTAAAAAACCGCCTATCTCACCTCAAGATTACTGGATGAATATCCATAGGTAACCCATTCCATTGTTACCGATCTGAACCCGCGCGAGGATTAATCCTGTGAAGTTGCTGTAACAACAACAAAAAGCGGGAGTTCGACATGGGTTCAAGATTTTCAAGCACAGGCAGGTCATTTTTGGCTGCATCTTCCTGGTGCTGGTTGGCGTAAACGTATTCTCGATTATGTAGGCAGGCCGTCACCAACGAGGTCAGATAAACAGTCCCCTCTGCCGGAGCATCGCTGGTCACCCTGGCCGGTGTGCTTCGGTTCTTTTTTCCTGTTCGGTTTTTTTAGGGCGCCGCAGCGAGGCGGCAGACAAGGCTAACTGACGATTTCGATATCCCGTTTTGTCAGCTCATCGTTGAGCAGGGACAGGCCACCCTCCAGTGATGCGATTGCTTCGAGGACCTCCTGGCGCCCTCGCATCAGGTCCTGGTCGGTGTCGTCACCCAGGCCGCCCGGGACGAGGGCAGCGAGATGCTGGATTGCTTCAGCCGTTTCCTTGATGGTTGCCTGCAGGTTCATCATGATGTCGGCATTCTGGCCCGACATGGCTTCGCCGACGATGCTCTGTCGTTTGCGATCGAGTTCAATAAGGCACTGCTTGCGATACTCTTCGTCGAGTGCCATCACCAGGTGATCACCAAAAGAGTAGGGCAGTTTCACTGTCTCATAGGGAGAAAAGAACTTGTCGATCTGGTGCGCCCAGCCTTTGGCCGCCTCATCGTAATCTGATTCGTCATCCGGGATCTTGAAGACGGGATCGACGTTCTTCTGAATTTCAGTTTCCTGATGATAAGTCAGTACCGCTCGTTTCGAAATGCTGATCTTCGATGAACCCTTTTCGTCCTTCCAGTTCCGCACGTAAAAGTCGTGGATGATCCGGGAGTAGCTGTAGCCCAGGGCGACAAGGTCCATAGCGGACGTCCTTGATTACTTGTTATTGGTTGTAGACTCGCTGCTACTGAGTATATAACAAGAGGGCTGCTTCGGAATCAAACACCAGCGTATAGGCATTTCCGGCGGTCATGGTCGCGTTCAGGGTTGCCAGGGTTTCAGATCCATCACTGTTGGTCACAGCAAAGCGTACCTGCCCCGGAATGGTTTCGACCAGTCCGCTGGTGTTCATCAGCAGGTCATTCAGGTTCGGATTGACCTCATCAACTTCTTCCCCGTCTGACAGTACGTACATATCGACCACTTCCGGTGAACCGGACACAAACTGGAAGTTAACCCTTTCCGTAATGCTGCGGTTCTCGTCATCCGTCCTGATCGCCATCAGCACGCCATCGTCGGTTGTGTCGTCAAACAGGTACAGAGAATTGTGTACGCCGGTGGTGGCGGCGGTCACCAGCACGTCGATCTGGTTGCCCTCGCCATCGGTCACAACCACGTCCTGGTTACCTGTTACGGTTGCCTGGTAGTTGCTGATGGTCTCGCGGGCGATCCCGTTGAACTGGTTCGTGCCGATGCTGACGTTGATGCTGTCATTGGTGGTGTGGTTGGCGACACGCAACGCGGGTGCCTGGGCTTCATTGGCTAGGCGGTTGCGTGCAAGCGACGAGGCGGCGACAACATCCACAAAGTTGTCGCCATCCGGGCCGACGTTATCGACGATCGCAAACATCTGGCGGAACTGGCTGGGGAAATTGAATGTGCCCGAGTCGAACAGGACGTCATCTGTTGACGCGGCCCTGGTGATCCTGATGCGCTGGTCTTCCAAGGTATTGATGACCACCGGGTCGGTTGCACTACCTGCATCAAGCGTCAGTACCGGTGTGGCATCATCAAGAGAAACCAGGGTGCCGGTGATATAGACGTCCATCATTGCCGGGCTGTCCGTATTGGCTGCAAACCAGGCCTCGGCGCTACCGGCAGGGATGCGAGCTGGGGTCGGTTCGACCTGATCGATAATCTGCACGCTGACATTGTCGATGGTTCCCATGATCAGGAAAGTCTGCCGAAAATCAAAAAGGAGGTCCGTATCCTCACCTTCTGCGACGGTGACTTCATCAAAGTCGGCACGCCGGTAGGCGATTTCCCAGTCGTAGTCATCGACAGCCCGGTTTGCCACATCAGATGCTGTGCCAAATGACACCTGGGTCGAATTCAGCCCGTGCAGGATACCCAGTTCGGGGCTGCCCGTGACCATGTTGACGAATTGCAGGCGACTATCGCGATTGACGAAATCCGTTTCCTCGTTGAAACCGGGGTCGGAACCACATGCCACAAGCATGCCGGTTGCCAGTGCGAGGGGAAGACGGAAAAACTTGTTCATAGATATCTTGTTCTCGTGCGAGCCTTGTTTGTTCTTGTGCCTTGCCGGCAGGGGCGAAATCCTAACGTTTACTCATCCGAGAGGGAACCGGTTTATCACTGCTCGCTTTCAAAGACCTGCAATCGCGTGAGGATGAATTCATCGTCGCCAGGTTTGAGTTCACGTGCGTCTATAAGCAGGATGCCGCTTGGCAGGTGATGGTTGCGGGTCCTGATGCTCGGCGCTGAGGCTGCGAGAAAGCGCGCAAGATCCCTGATACCAAAGGCAGGCTTGTCACCCTGCTGCTGGGCTTCAATGGCGATGCGTGAAAACGCGCGTCCCGCCTCGTCTGGCTTCTCGCTGACGGCGAACACCTTTGAATCCTTCAGCGACTTGATAAATAAAGCATTGATATCCTCAAGTCGTCCTTTTTCTGCTGCCTCGTCACGCTGCACATAGTCCTGCATTGCCTGCAGCAACCCGGCAAGTTGTTCCTTGCCGACTTTCATGGTTCGGGCAATACCACGGAACTGCTGCTCGCACAGCGCCACCAGGTCGGCACGACTGCAGATAAAGCCTGAAGTGGGGCCGCAGAATGCCTTACCGCCCGAATAGGTGACAAGGTCCGCGCCGGCTTCGATGTAGAGGGTCAGGTCTTCCTCCGCAGCTGCGTCGACAATCACGGGCTTTCCGTACTGCCTGCCCAGCGCAATGAAGTCTGCCAGTTCAACCATGTTCTCCTGAACGCAGTGGTGTGACTGCACGTACAGGAAAGCGGCAACCTCGTCCGACCCTTTACCTTCAATGGCGGCGTGGGTGTCTGACGCCAAGACGCCCTCACGGCTACCGGCGATAAGAGGGCGGGCACCGGCAAGTGCGATCATCTGTGTAATGTCAGCGCCAAAATTAATGGCGTGACCGGCCTGCACCAGGACATAGCGCGTGTCTTCAATTAAAGGAAGCTGTGTCAGGCGGTCCGGTTCCTCCGCACACAGGACAGCGGCGACACTGATAGTGATACCCGCAGCAGCACCGGTGGTAACGCATGCTGCTTCGCTGCCGGTCAACGCTGCGATGCGATGTCCGGTAAGTTCACGCAATGCGGCGAGATCAGCGTGGGCTACCGCTGCATTGGCGGTCGCGGTGACAACCTTGTCTGAGAGGATGCTGCCGCCCAGTGCGGTGAGCTTGCCGGCTGCGTTGATCACGGCGGGGTAGTCGGACATGTTGATGGGCTTCCTATCAGCTTGCGATTGTTTCGCGCCTGGAGATTTACTCAAATAGTTTCGGTTACAGGGTAGTATCGGCCCTCGATCAGACAACCAACCGGGTCCAGCCATTCGGTCAGGGTTCGGACCTGACCCTCCGAATCTTCCACATCGTGGGGTTCATCTGTTTTGCGCAGCAGGCTGACATCTGCCGCTGTGCCAGGTTCGAGGGTCCCTATCCCGTGCTGGTCCATACGAACAGTGCGAGCAGGGGTGACCGTACACGCTGTGATGACTTCTTCCAATGTCAGCCCAAGGTCCAGTAACTTACTCATGGTTCTCGCCAGCGAAACCGCGTAGCGGTCCATGCTGCCCTTGTGAAGGTCACTGCTGATGGTATGTACGGGCATACCCTGGTCCAGCGCAGCAGCGCAGGTATCGAATGAGAAAGATGCCCTGCCATGGGCTATATCGACGATCACGCCGCGTTCCACGGCGGCTTTGAACTCAGGAATGACTTTGCGCTGGTAGCCCAGCACACCGCCGACCTTACCGTGATAGGCATGCGTGACAATGTCACCAGGTCGCAGCAGTTCAAGAATCTCCTCGATCACAGGCGGTGCGTTGCCGAGATGGACCATGAGAGGGGTGTTTGTCAGCGAGGCAGCTTTCCTGCCGATTTTTACTGCTTCGATACCCATGAGCCCTGTGTGTGAGGATGATGCCAGTACCTTCACACCCAGGATGAAATCCGGATTACGTTCAATTGCCTCGACCGTCCCGGCCAGCGAAATCAGTTCCGGTGTTGCCGCATGTCCTCCTTTGACGCCGGGCAAACCGGGTGAGCCGATGTTACACAGGGCAAACGCCCGCGTTGCCTGGGTGTCGACGACTAACTCGCGGAAGCTGTCAATGTTCTTAGGACCCGCGCTGCCGGTATCGAGTACACAGGTCACCCCCTGGTTCACGCCGATACGATCAGCGCTGGGGTTTTTGAACACATGGCAGTGCATGTCGATCAGGCCAGGTACAACAAGTTGACCTGTTGCATCAATTTCCGAATCCGGCGTCTGCGGCACGTCGCTGCTGATCAGTCCGTCGACGATGGCAAGGTCTCGATCCTCGAAACGTCCGGTGACTGAATCGAAGACGCTGCCATGGCGGATTACGGTAGTGGTCATATATCTATACTCCTGCAACGCAATGATGATGCCTTAATCCCTCTAACAAGTCTCTTATCAGGCAACTGCTACAATGCAGACATGGCTTACCTCATTGGCACCTACACTCGCGATACTGGTTCAGATGGCATTTACCTGCTCGAAGATGATGGAACGGTGTCGCTCGCTGGTGAGGCGGATAATCCAAGCTGGCTGGTGCAACACCCCACGCTGGCTCGAATCTATGCTGTCGCTGAGGTGCGTGGAAGTGGTGCTGCAGACGGCGGGCAGGTCGTTGTGTTTGATGCAAGTGATGTTTCGAATCTCAAACCGCTGCAATCGCTGCCCTCGCTCGGATCAGACCCGTGCCATCTGAGTATCAACGCGCAACACAATGAGCACTACCTGGCCTGTACCAATTACAGTTCAGGCAGCATCATCACCTATCCGTTGATGGCAGACGGGCTGCTTGGCGACTTCGAAAGTTTTGTGCAGCTGCATGGCAAAGGACCCGATCCAATGCGGCAGCAGCGTGCGCATGCACATTCTTCGATCCGATATGCCGACAAGCTGATTGTTGCTGATCTCGGTGGGGACAAGCTGGTGTCTTATCCCGTATCGGGTGAGGGCAGCCTCGATACCACGAACATGCGGGTGTCACGTCTGAGGGCGGGAGCAGGGCCGCGGCATATGGCGGCGACCCGGGACGAACGGTTTCTGTTTGTGATCAACGAGCTGGACAACACCATATCCACGTTGTTGTTGGCGGACGCTGCTGGTGGATTTGTCGAGTCGAGTTATGTGTCGGCGTTACCGGCGGAATACACCGAACTCAGCTACACCGCGCAGATTATGTTGTCAGAAGACGATAAGTTCCTCTACGGCTCCAACCGTGGCCATGACTCGATCTGCGTGTTTGCCATACAGGATGACGGCTCGCTGGCTTTGATCCAGCACGTGGAGAGTGGAGGTAAACACCCAAGACATTTCACACTGCACGGAGATCGATTGCTGATTGTAAATCGGGACAGCAACAACCTCAGGACTTATCAGCGGGACGACATCAGTGGCCGCCTCAGTCAGCACATTGAGGACGTCAGTATTCCTGCGCCCGTCTGCGTTTTACCGGTATAGCGCCTGAAGCGAGAAGCAAGATCAGCGCTGCCGCTCGGCCCGTTCCCGGGCACGTTTAGCCACACCATCTTCCGCCTGGGACATGTCGGTGATCGCTTCGAGGTTGTTGAGAAAACTCTCGTAAGAAGCATCAACACCGAGGTCGACCTGGGGATTGGCGTACATCGCCGCTGAAGAAAACTTGCCACCCATGGCCTGGAAGATCTTGCCGGTCGGGGCTTCCTCGCTTGCCATGTAAAGCACCGCAGGGGTGACGAGGGAAGGGGCGCGTTCAGCGGGTGGATTATCCACATCGATGGGTGGGCGACCTGGCACGGTTGCCGTCATCCGTGTTGCCGCACCGGGTGCTAACGTGTTGATGCGAATATTGTGTGAGGCGCCCTCAAGCGCGAGGACATTCATGAAGCCTACCATCGCCATCTTCGCAGCGCCGTAGTTGGACTGACCGAAATTACCCCAGATGCCGGAACCGGAGGAGGTGCAGACAATTCGCCCATAATTCTGCTTGTACATAATGGGCCATGCCGCATGGGTAACATAGGCGGTGCCATTCATATGCACCTGCATCACGAGGTCCCATTCATCCAGGGTCATGTTCTTGAAAGACTTGTCCCTGAGGATACCGGCATTGTTCACGAGGATATGAATGGTGCCAAAAGCATCAACTGCATCGTCAACGATCGACTTTGCGCCTTCCTTGTCTGATACCGATGCCTTGTTGGCTACCGCTTCACCGCCGAGCGCTTTGATTTCTTCCACAACCTGGTCCGCAGCATCACTCTCGCCGCTGCCATCGACGGAACCGCCAAGGTCGTTGACGACAATCTTTGCGCCGCGCCGTGCGAACTCCAGTGCGTGTGCCTTGCCGAGGCCACCACCGGCGCCGGTAATAGCGACTACCTTGCCTTCAAATTCGCTCATCGTGATTCTCCTTGTGAAACACCACCCTTTGCAATAAGAGGCTTATTAGTATCAGACAACATCCTGGAACTGCAACTCGTGCAGGGTGTGGTACACACCGCCAAGTGCCATCAGTTCTTCATGGGTGCCAAGTTCCTTTACCGCGCCGTGCTTGAGCACCAGTATTCGATCCGCTTCTGCAATGGTTTGCAGGCGATGCGCGATCAGGATCGACGTACGATCTTTCATAATCTCTTTCAGGGCAGCCTGGATGAGCTGCTCTGTTTCAGTATCGATACTCGCGGTGGCTTCATCGAGAATGAGGATTTCCGGATCTGCCGCCAGCACCCGGGCAAAGGCAAGCAGCTGTCGCTGGCCCTGGGACAGGTTCTGGCCGCGTTCAACAAGCTCGGTGTCGTAGCCATTTGGCAGCGCCATGATAAAACTGTCAGCGTTAACAAGTTTAGCCGCGCGAACGATATCCTCACGGTTGACCTCAGGGTTGCCGAGCCCGATGTTGTCGGCAATGCTGCCGGAAAAGATATGAAAGTCCTGCATGACAACACCGATTCGACGCCGTACATCGCTGGATTGTATGTGCGTCAGGTCAATCTCATCGAGGAAGATGCTACCGGTGGGGAAGTCATAAAAACGGCCGAGCAGGCGGATCAGGGTACTCTTACCCGATCCCGTCGGCCCAACCACCGCAAGTTTTTCGCCGGGTTTGATGGTCAGCGATACGTTATCCAGTACCGGCTGGTCCGCGTCGTAGCCGAAGGTGAGATTACGGAACTCGAGTTTGCCCTGGATCCGATCCGGCAGCCTGGCTGGTTCCGCTGGCTCCTGGATCTGTTCATGCCAGTCGAGAGCCTGGAAAATTCGCTCGGCACTCGCCATTGCCCGGAACAGGACGTTGTATTGCTGACCGAGGACGCGGATCGGCCGGATGAACATATCGACAAACTGCGTGAAGAGAATCACCGAGCCGAGCGATACAGCCTCCTGTACAACGGCACCACCGCCGACCCAGAGAATCACGGCGAGGGCCATGTTGTCCATGAAAGCGCCATAACCGGTCTCGAGATAGATAGCATCAATCTCGTGCTTGCGGTTCCTCGCGTTCACTTCCGAGTAGACCTCAAGGTTCCTTTCCTCGCGGTTTGACAGCTGCACCACCTGCATACCAGAGAGGTTTTCCTGCAGGTTCTGGTTGAGCTGCGACACGGTGTTTCGTATCAGGCGATAGACTCGCCGCGTCGCCTGGCGGAAGAAATAGGTCAACACGGCAAAAATGGGGATGGCACACAAAAGGTACAGGGTGAGTGTCACATCGATCGCCAGCATGATGGCAAGTGCGATGAAGAACGGCACAAACTCACCCAGCAGCATGCCGAGGCCCATAAGCAGTTCAAACAGCGCCTGGATGTCGTTGGTGACGCGCGTCATGATCCTGCCGACTGCAACCTTGTCGTAGAAGGACGCAGGCCGTTTCTCCATGTGCGCAAAGAGATCCAGGCGCATATCCCGCAATGCTGCAAGTACGGTCTGGGCAAACGTCTTACGATGCAGGTGATAGAAGGTATGGCAGGCGATGGTGAAAACCGCATAGATGATGCAGGCGGAAACGATGGCAGACAGTGAGGTGGTATTACTCAGCCAGTCGTTCAACGCGATCATGCCGAAGTCCGGCATATTGAGCTTGGGATCACCCATGATGATGCCGTCAATAACCACCCGCGTGATCACCACCGGCATCAGGACGGCCAGCGTAGATGCAGCGATCACCAGGATGACACTGATGGTCGCAATGCGCTTGTGTGGCCCGATCCAGCCGAAGATCCGCCGCAGGTAGACCATGTTCAGCGCCTGGCCATGGATATCAGCATCAAAGATGGAATGATCGAGTTTTGTTGCGGGCTTTTCTGTGGCCATACTGGTCGCTTCACTCATGACCCGGCCCTCGCGAGTTCTGCTTCGTCCCGTGTCTGCAAGCGCTGGCTGCGCTCGAGTTCCGCGTAGAAACCGTCCGCTGCGAGCAGGGATTCGTGTGTACCCATTTCAGCAATCCTGCCTTCTTCCAGCACAATAATGCGGGTGGCGTGGCGTGCCGTGGATACGCGGTGCGAGACGAGGAGTGTGGTCAGGTTTGAACGTACCTGTGCCAGGCCGCGCAGAATGTGTTCCTCGGTTTCGGTGTCAACGGCGGAGAAACAGTCATCCAGGATTAAAAGCGGCGTCATCCTGATGAGGCCGCGCGCTAACGCCGTACGTTGTTTCTGACCACCGGATAGTGTCACACCGCGCTCGCCAAGGATGGTGCTGAGGCCCTCGGGGAAATCTTCGATGGTATCCCTGAGTGCTGCTGCCTCGGCGCTGCGCCAGACGTCCTCGATCGACCGGTCAGGGTCGTCGTAAGCAATGTTGTCACCCAGACTCTCTGCAAACAGAAAAGGGTCCTGCAGTACCAGGCAGACATGCTGGCGCAAATAGTCGAGCGGAAAGCCCCGAATCGGATGTTCATCCAGGTAGATTTCTCCGCGACTTGGATCAAGCAGGCGGACGAACAGACGCAGCAGCGTCGACTTACCGGAGCCAACCCGTCCCAGTATGGCGATAGTCTCACCGGGTTCTACTTCAAAGTTGATGTTCTCAAGTGCGTACTTGTCCTTGTTCTCATACTTGTAGTAGAGATTTTCAATGCGAATCTTGCCGGTCAGGTCGGGGAAGTCTTCATGATCGCTCGAGGTGATCTCCGGTTCCTCATCCAGCACTTCAAACAAACGCTGTGTACCGGAAGCGCCGCGCTGCCACTGGGTAACCAGCGAGCCTGCTTCGCGAACCGGCCAGAGCAACAGGGCAAGATACGAGAAGAATGCCGCGAAGGTACCGAGCGTGATTTCACCGGTGGTGACAAGGTGTGAACCCCAGCCGATTATAATCAACGTAGCCACGGCCGCGAGCACCGGCATGATGGCGCCCAGCAGTGAACTGGTGACAAACAGTGTCAGGTTGTCCTCCGCAAAATCGCGATTAACCACGTCAAAGCGCTTGATCTCCTCATCTTCCTGGGCCATGGCCTGGACCGTGCGAATACCGTTCAGGTTCTCCTGCACGAAGGTGGAAAGGTCTGAGAAACCTTCCTGCACCCGTTGCGACTGGGTGAAAATGATCTTTGAAAAATAGTAGGCAACAATTGTGATGATCGGCATGGGAATCAGCAGTGCCAGGGTGAGTTCAACCGACAGCGAGAACATGAAGATCAATCCCACGGTTGCCGTGAAAAACAATACGGCGGTCATGCGCGTGGTGCCCGCAATCACCTGGCGAATCAGGGAAATGTCGTTAATCGCTCGTGCCATCAGGTCGCCGATGGAATAGCGGGTGTAGAAGTTGGGCCCTTGCCGCTGCAGGTGCGCGTAGAGCCGGTTGCGCAGGTCGAAGGACGCGTACATGCCGATGCGCCGGATCAGGATACGGCTGATGATGGTGACAATAATCTGTGCTGTGACACATCCGACAATTGCCATGGTCGGATAGAAGAGCGCGTCACCAATGTTCGAGGCTGTGCCTTCTGCAATCGCATCAACCCCTTGCTTTACATACCAGGGGATCATGGCTTCGAAAAGCCGCGCAACCAGTAGGCCGAACATGCCGCCATAAAACGCCCAAGCATGCTGCCTGATATAGGGGAGCAGTCTTAGGAGCACTTTCATGGTCTGGACCTGTGAAGTGGTGGATGCAGATAGGGGAGGCAGCAGTGCCGCGCAGTGACCGAACCCGACAGTTTCGTCACGCCAGCCTTTTAAGCAGTTGGTTCCCTCCCCCGAGAGGCGGCTAATGGTAGAGGACACCGGCATTATTTTCCAGCGATGGCGATGAGCCACTGCTCTGAGCGGCAAATTATTTTGCGCGAGCTGTTACCCAGGTTGCTGGTATGTAATGGAGAGATCTGAAGGCGTAATGATGTCCCCGACAGGCAACATGGCTGTACAGGCTGCATTGATGTCGGGGTAGACGCCCAACATGACCGCGGCACACATCGCCGCACCTCTTGCTTCAGGATAGGCGTCGGTCACTGTCACAGGCTGACCGATCATATCGACGATCATCTGCAGCCATGGTGTGAAGACGGTACCGCCACCGGTAAAGGCAAGTTTTTCTACGCTGCCGGTCCTGCCGATGAGATGTGCAAAGTTCACCGCGATCGCGCGCGCAACCTTCAAACAGGGCCTGGCTCATATCTTCAAGGTCGTGTTGCAGGGAGAGACCGGTGAAAGCGCCATTGCCCGGTGCCTGTTTCTCCGGATGTAGCTGGCCTGCCAGGTAAGGTAAAAACCTCAAACCATGACTACCGATGACACCGTTCTCGCGATGGCGTTGCAGGATTGCGTTTGCAGACCCCAGGTCTTTACCGGCAGTTGCTAGCCACCAGTCGATGGTCTGACCGACAGCGAGCGCG
This sequence comes from Pseudomonadales bacterium, assembly GCA_963921285.3. GTDB lineage: Bacteria > Pseudomonadota > Gammaproteobacteria > Pseudomonadales > Azotimanducaceae > UBA9659. Next base: position 388,250 of record CAWUFD020000008.1, on the reverse strand, counting down.
TTGGCGCCATAAATGTGTTTGTCGGGTGGGAAGCCGTAAAAACGTGTTACACCATCAAAAACGCCATTCGTTATCCGCCGGCAAACCGCGTGGGTTCCGAGAGTGATTGCAGCACTGTCATCGCCTATGACGCCAGCACCGATATTTGCGCTGACGCCGTCATGAGCGCCCACGGCGACCGGGATACCTGCCGCACACCCGAGCTGCCGCGCGGCGACAGGCGTGACCTCACCGGCTTTTGTCCATGGCAGTTGAACAACCGGTAAAAGGGATCGGTCAATTGGCACGTCCTCTGGCCAGTCGGATGTATCTGGTCCAGAGCTTGGATCGGTTACGACCCTGCCTGTCAGACGAAAGCAAAGCGTGTCTTTGGCGTATAGCAGTTTTGCCGCCCTGGCGGCGATGTTGGGTTCGTTGTCTACAAGCCATTGGTACTTGGCGATCAGTGTTGCGCCATACAGGGAGTGTTCGCCCGTATTTGTCAGGTGATCGAGTTGTTGCTGGTGTCGACGATCGCGCCAGGGTTGCCGGATGACATGGCCCTCATCATCAATCACGACGCAGGCACCGGCTCGTCCCGACAGGGAAAAGGCGCTGATGTCTTCTGCTGTTCGCCCGCTGCGGGTAATGACCTCGCGGGTTCCCCTGACTGCGGCCTGCCACCAGCCGTCTGCTTCTCCTGACTTGTCATGGTCGGGATTTTCATCGTGGCGTTCTGCATGGTGCGCCACCAGCGTGCCGTCAGCATCAAAGGCTGCCACTTTCAATCGGGTTGTACCCAGGTCAAACGAGATGATCATGGCGGGTGGATCACGGCGCGAGGTCAGCTATCATGCAATTATGTTAACAGGACAAGACAAGGCGCTGCTTGACGAACAGGGTTACCTGGTCGTAGCGGATGTCATCCCGCACGAGCTTTGTGACCGTGTGATAGATGCGATTACCGATAGCATCAATGTCGATCTCGATGATGAGAGCACCTGGTACCAAAGGGAAGCGTCCGGTCACGGGCTGATCCCGCTGCACCACCACCAGGCATTGTGGGATGTCAGGCAGCATCCTGCGCTTCATGAGGTGTTTGCAGGTCTGTACGGTACCGAGGCACTCTGGGTAAGCAATGACCGCGTTTCCTACAAACCGCCCGCGGGTAGCAAAACACGCAGCTGGCGGCGTGACGCTGTGCACTGGGATTGTGATCCCTGGCAGTTCACGGGTTTCAGTCTGCAGGGGCTGGTTTATCTAACAGATACTACCACTGACCAGGGTGCCTTCATGTGTGTGCCCGGCATATTCAGGGACCTGCCTGCCTACCTTGAAGCACATGCTGCGGATGATGATCGCCGCCATCCCCGTGTTGACGACGCTGACCTCGTCAGGGTGGCCGGGGGTAAGGGGTCACTGGTCGTTTTCAGTCGATTGATGCCCCACACGAGTGACGTGAATCATTCGTCCCAACACCGCTTTGTGCAATATGTCACCATGTCGCGTGCGGATGAATCAGAGAGAGCGCGCGTTGTACGTGAGTGGCGCGAACGGCTGCTTCCCGACTGGGCGATCAGGCAAGCGATATCTGAAGGTAAGACTCGAGAGGCGGGTGAGCCCGCTCAACTGACCGACCTCGGCAGGAAACTGGTGGGGCTTGATGACTGGTGAATTGAAAAGGAGCAGGTGTGAGGCTTGAACTGACAGCAGAAGATGCCGCGTTTCGGCAGGAAGTGCGTGACTTTCTCGCAGGTAATCTTGATCCACAGGTGGCAGACAAGGTACGCCTCGGTTTGCCGATTGCTAAATCAGAACAGGATGAATGGACCCGGGTATTGAACGCACGCGGTTGGGCCGCACCAAACTGGCCCCGTGAAGTCGGGGGCACAGGCTGGAGTATGGTCAGGCGCCACCTCTTTGATATCGAGATGAAAACCCACCATGCGCCGGAACTGCAGGGATTTGGTTTTTCGATGGTGGGTCCAGCCATCATCAAGTATGGCTCCGAGCAACAGAAAGCCTACTACCTGCCGAAAATCCTTAATGCAGAGATCTCCTGGTGCCAGGGTTACTCAGAACCCCAGGCCGGCTCCGACCTCGCATCACTTCGAACGCGGGCCGTGGTGGACGGTGACGAGTACGTCGTGAATGGTTCAAAAATCTGGACTTCCCAGGCGGAGAAAGCCGATCACATTTTCATGCTGGTGCGAACTGACCCGGATGTAAAACCACAGTTGGGTATCAGTTTCCTGCTGGCCGAAATGAACAAGCCAGGCGTCAGTGTTGAGCCGCTGTTGGCGTTTAACGGCAAGCGTCTATGGAACCAGGTGTTTTTTGAGGACTTTCGTGTGCCGCGGAAAAACATCCTGGGTGAGGAGAACAAGGGCTGGACCGTCGCGAAGAATCTGCTTGGCAATGAGCGCCTGCTGGTATCAAGGGTCGCCGAGAACCGGCGGCTGCTTTCCTGTGTCATGGATGCAATGCAGGAGGCACCTGGCGCCGGTGAGGCGTTTGATGCCGGACTTGCAGCACTGAAGATTCGGCTTGAGGCGCTGGACTCAACTGCGCTCAGGTTGCTGACGAAGTTTGATGCTGGCCAGGAAGTGGGCGCGGAGCCATCCATGTTGAAGTTGAAAGGCAGTCAGCTTGTCCAGGAAATGGATCGGATGCTGTTCGACCTTGCCAGCTATTACGGTCTGCCGCTGGACTCGGTGGAACGCGACGGGGAGGCGGTTGGGCCTGCTTTTGCTGATATGGCGGCCTCAGGCATGTTCCACCATCGCGGCTACACCATTGCTGGCGGTACCAGCGAGGTTCAGCACAACATTATTGCTCGCCAGGTACTGGGCCTGTAGCAGGGATTGACCGCCAAGGCCGGTGCGCTCACCAATATTCTTTTAAAAAACAGTGGTTAACAGGCGGGTCCGGAATCCTGGTGATCAGTCTTGAGCATTTGACCCTGTAACGTCAGAATAATGTCATGGTCAGGGAAGGCCATATTGGTTACGGAACAACCAGCCAGGATCCCAGATGACGTTGACGCAGCTGCTACTCATATCGCTGTTGTTGCTACCTGTTCCGGTAGCGGTTTACCTTATTTCGTATCTCGTGCGCAAAGACACGCGCATTGATTTGCCGCTGGTTATCATCCTTGGCGCAGGCGCCATCTGGTCAGGTGGTTATGCCATTGAACTCGTCGCGAGCGACGTCCTTGTCATGACGCTTGCGAGTTACTTCCAATACATTGCGCTCGCATTTGGACCACCGGGGTGGTTCCTGCTCGGCCTGCGCTTGAGGGGTTATGATTTTCATCTGCCAAGCCTGAAGGCGCTTGCCGTGTTTGCAGTGCCGATCTGCACCTATCTGCTGGTGCTGACGTCTGAGCTGCACGAGCTCTACTGGGTAGAAAAGACGATATCGGACACCTACGGCTTCACGGTGTTCAGCAATACCTACGGTCCCGCCTTCTGGATCCATATCCTCTATAGCTACACGATGAACACGATCGGAGTCGTGCTCATCATCACCACGGTGCTGCAGTCCGCCGCGTTTTACTTCTGGCAGAGGATTGCTGTCATTTCTGGCCTGGTGCTGCCATGGATTGCGAACGTGCTGTACGTATTCAGGTTGACTGACCTCGCGATTGACCTGTCTCCTTTTGCGCTGTTTTTGTCCAGCACAACCCTGTACGTGTCCATCGTGCATCTGAAGCTAGGTGAATTGATCCCGCTAACGAGGGCGCGGGTGATCTCCGAGATGGAAGATGGTCTGCTGGTGCTGAACAACCAGCTGGTTGTGCTCGATTCCAACCTCGCGTTACAGAACCTGTTTGGACTTGATGAGGCGAGTATCGGCACGGATGCAGCGGAACTGCTTGAAGCACATCCACGGCTGATGCGTTTCCTTGCGCGCCAGGAGGAACACAGCACCGAGCTCGTCTACACGGGAATACAAGGCAAGGTGTTGCGTGTCAGCCATGAGTTTATTGATGGCGATGGTGACGAAGCTTCTCGACTGGTGGTGTTCCGTGATGTCTCGAGGGACTCTGAGGTACTTAACCAGCTGCGATTTGTCCTGCAGGGTACCAGTCAGTATGTCGGCAAAGATTTCTATCGCGCCCTGACAAGATCGTTGGCGCAGGCATTGAGCATGCGCTTTGCACTGATCGGTAAACTGAGTCCCACGCTTGAAGACTGCGTGGAAACACTGGCGGTCTGGGACAGGGATGCCCACGAGAAGAATTTCAGCTATTCGCTGATTGGCGCGCCCTGCGAGAACGTCACGCGAAACGGTCTTTGTGTGTATCCCACCAGCGTCGCCGATCTCTTTCCTGACGACAAGGTGTTGCGCGAACGGGGAATGGAAAGCTACCTTGGTACGCCGATTCATGATCATGCGGGTAACCTGCTCGGGATCATGTTGCTGATGGATGATAAACCGCTCACAGATCAGGAAAGTGCGGTATCGCTGCTCGAGACATTTGCCTCACGTGCAGCTGCGGAGATCGTCAGGGAAGAAGTTGAACTGCGTCTCGATGCGAGTGAGACCAGCTACCGAAGGATCGAAGAACACATGCAGCAGAGCCAGAAGACCGAGAGTCTTGGTGTGCTTGCCGGCGGTGTTGCGCATGACTTCAACAACCTGCTGACGCCGATTCTGGGCTATGTTGATCTTGCCAGGGCCAGGGTCAGCGACCAGGAGGCGGATGACTACCTGGGTAAGATCAAGTGGGCCGCGGAGAAGCTGGCTGAACTCTGTCACCAGATGCTCACCTATTCCGGCAAAGGTCAGTTCAGGAAATCACCCATTTCGCTGAACGAACGACTTCAGGAATTCTACGAACTGGCCCGGGCGACAGTGCCACGCTCGGTACAGCTTGACGTGCAGCTTGGTGACAGCCTGCCGGACATCAACGCTGATCCAACCCAGATGGACCAGGTGCTTTTAAACCTCCTGATTAATGCCTCCGAGGCGATCGGTGAGGCACCGGGCACCATCACCGTGTCGACCGGGTTAGAAGAGATCACCGAGTTGAGTGAAGCCATCGAATTCTGCGGTGAGGTAGGCAGGGGAGACTACGTGTATTTTGAGGTTGCCGACGACGGGCCCGGAATATCGGAAAAAGACAGGGAGCGCTTGTTTGAACCTTTTTTCTCTACTAAATTTGCTGGACGCGGTCTGGGTATGGCGGTGGTTTACGGTATACTCAGGGCACATGACGGTGCGATCAGGATAAGATCCCACCAGGGTACAGGTACAGAGATTCGGGTATATCTACCCGTCTACGTAAAGCGATCAGAGGATCGCCCGGGTAAGGAGACAACAATGACACCGGCTGAACCAGCTGAAACAAAGGTATGTACAGAGGAATCCACCCTCAGTCGCGGCGAAGTGCTTGTCGTAGACGACGAGGAATACGTACGCGGTATTCTCCGCGGCATGCTACAGAACATGGGCTTTGATGCCATCGAGGCAAGTGATGGCCATAAGGGCCTCGAAGCGTTCGATGAGTACGGCGATCGAATTGTCGCCTGTATCATCGATCTGACGATGCCGGGCATGGCAGGTATGGAACTGCTGTCACGAATTCGTGAGGTAAATAGTTCCGTGCCGGTCCTTCTGGTGAGCGGTTACTCCCGTCACGAAGTTCGAGAGCAGGAAGCTAAATCTCCACATCTTTCTTTCCTGCAGAAACCGTTCACGCTTGAGCAGTTCAAGACTGCGATGGATGCCCAACTGGCTGCAACCCAGGACTGACCACAGCTGGTCAGCTTCTGGCTGACTGCCCCCAGTCAAACAGCACCTCCGCCACGCACGCTGTGAGCTTTCTCGCGGTGGGCAGATCCAGGAACTCATTCGGTCCATGGGCATTTGAATGTGGCCCCAGGACACCGGTGACGAGAAACTGTGCCTGCGGAAACTTGTCCGCCAGGAACTCCATAAAAGGAATACTTCCCCCGCAACCCATCGACACGCTGTCCCTGCCAAAATAGTTCATTGAGACCCGGTTGAGTGATTCAGCCAGTGAAGCAGTAGTGAGTGGTGCATGCCAGCCGGGGTTCGGTGCATGCTGCGAAAAAGAAACCTCTGCGCCGTGTGGCGGGTTGTCTGTCAGGAGCTTGTGCAGTTCACCTGCAGCCTTTTCTGCACCTGTTGTAGGGGGCAGCCGTAGTGCCAGGCGCGCGACGCTTTCGGGCCTGAGTACATTGCCAGCATGTTCAGGTGCGGGTGCACCGGCAAGTCCTGTCACTGCGAGGCTTGCCTGCCAGGTGTTGTTCAGCACAAGCTCGGTCGGGTCATCTGCCATCGGCTTGCCGTTACCCGCAAAGGGGTACATATCTGCAAAAGAGTCTTTAAGCACTTCTCCTGCTGTGACGGCCTCAGCCCGACGCTGGTCCGGGATCTGTTCATTCAGGAAGGAAGGTGTGATGGTGCCGGTGGCTTCATCCTCCAGGCGGGAAATCAGGCCACGTAACGTTCGAAAACTAGATGGCACAATGCCGCCGGCTGCGCCGCTATGAACCCCTTCTGTGAGCACCCTGACACTGAGGTCTCCGATCAGCATGCCGCGCAGTGATGTGGTTACCCAGAGCTGGTCGTAGTTGCCGCAGGTGCTGTCGAGAGCAATGACAAGCCCCGGTGTGCCGATCTGCGGCGACAGCGCATCCATGTAGTGCGAAAGATCCGGGCTGCCACTTTCTTCGGATGCCTCGATGAGCACAACAATCCTCGGATGCGGCAGCGCCTGTTGCTGCAGTGATTTGATCGCAATGATCGCTGAGTAAATCGCGTAACCATCATCCGCGCCGCCGCGGCCGTATAGGCGATCATCGGTGATAACAGGTTTCCACGGGTGAAGATCGTCGCGCCAACCTTCAAATTCGGGTTGCTTGTCCAGGTGGCCGTAGATCAGCACGGTGTCATCAATCTCACCGGGCAGGGTAAGCAGAATCACCGGCGTGCGACCTGGCAGGGTGTGTACCTCGACTTCAAGCCCCGGTACCGACTGCTCCTTAACCCAGTTAACCATGTGGTCCACCGCATCGGTCATGAAACCATTGGCTTCCCAGTCCGGGTCAAACAGCGGTGACTTGTTCGGGATACTGACGTACTCGCACAGGCTGGGTAGTGCAACGTCGTCAAAGTACGCTGTCGAAAATTTGAGGTTATGTTCCGGGTTCAAGAGTTGTCGTTCCGTCTGTCATTGTTTGAAGTCAGTTCTTTCGGTTCATTGGGGTTTCCGCCGTGCGCGTCACCATGTGAGAAGAACTCGCCGTCGATGGTGGTGCCTGCATCGCTGTTGAACGGTCCCTGGTGCTGGTGAAAGCCTCTCGAGAAACCACCCACGTGTATCGACTGGAATCCGGCTGTCGATATGATGCGTTTAGCAAGTGGTCGCCTCAATCCGGGTATCAGGCAGACAAAACCGAATGCATCCGTTGCAAAACCCGGTGTCAGCAGCAGGGCACCGCCGATCAGCAACATAACGCCCTCAAGCAGCTCGGTGCCGGGCACTTCGCCCTGGTTCAGCTTTTCCTGGACTCTCATCAGCGTTGCCATGCCTTCGAGTCGTAGTAGCCACACGCCAACCACAGCAGTCAGTACCACCAGAAGTACTGTAGGCAGGGCGCCAATCATCCCGCCAACCTCGATGAGGATAATCATCTCGATCAGTGGTACCAGGAAAAAAACCAGTGCTCCTATCCGCACGTCAATATCTGCCAGCGTTGTTACAAGCGCCCATTGTAGCCGGGTTCCACGCAAGGTGTGTTAGATTACCGGCTTTCCGCGACGACGAGAGGAAAGCGCATGCTGATTGAAGGCCCGGTGGGCGCGATTGAAGCCGACTGGAGCGAGCGGGATCGCGGTGCTGCGCTGCTGTGTCATCCGCATCCTTTGTACGGTGGCTCCATGCACGACATGGTACTGTCAGAGATAGATGCTGGACTTGCCAGCCAGGGTATCAGTTCACTGCGTTTCAATTTCCGGGGTGTTGGCGCATCTGCTGGTCGTCACGACAAAGGGGTTGGTGAAGTTGAGGACGTGATCTTCCTGGCAAACTGGCTGCGTGAGCGCTCGGATAAGATAATGCTCACCGGTTACTCCTTTGGCGCCATGATGGTTCTGAATGCACTTGATCAGGCGGCGCCGGATGGTTTCCTGTTGGTGGCGCCACCCGTAAAAATGATGGAGGTCACGGGCGCGCCGGTTGGTGCGGGCGCAGTGATACTCGGTGAGCAGGACAACATTGTTGAGGTTGACGGCACCGAGCAGTTTTTCAGCGAGGCGGGCATCAACGTGCACAGGATTCCTGGTGCGGATCATTTCTTCATGGGTGCGGGTGACAGGATCCGTGAAGTATCAGCCGATCTGGCTGGTACGGTGTTTTAACTTCAACTAGTCACTTTTGTTTAGTCATTTTTGTTTAGTCGCTTTTGCTCGAAATATCGAATCGCTACATCTAGCCACTACGTCCAATCAATCGAAAAGTCCTGGGGTCTGGTTTTGGAACTGAAAACAGTTAAGTACGAAGTATCAGGCGGGATCGCCACGATCACGCTGGCGCGGCCGCATCGGATGAATGCCTGGACCGGTCGAATGCACACCGAGTACCGGCATGTGCTGGCCGAAGCAGATGCGGATGCAGATGTCAGGGCAATTGTGGTGACCGGGGAAGGGCGTGGTTTTTGTGTTGGTGCCGACACCCAGGCGCTCGAAAGCCATGTTGAGAAGGGCGGTTATGATCCCGGTACACCCGACCCGCTGGCTGAGCCCGGTTTTGGCGTCAGGGAAGAGTTTGATGCCTCTTTTGCCTACCACTTTGGCCTTGGCAAGCCCGTGATTGCAGCCATCAATGGACCTGCTGCAGGTGTCGGACTGGTGCTCGCGGCATTCGCAGACATACGTTTTGCGGTGCCAGGCGTAAAGTTCACTACGGCGCACGGCAAACTCAACTTTCCGGCGGAATACGGCCTGTCATGGCTTCTGCCGCGATTAATCGGGTTGCCACGAGCTAACGATCTGCTGCTGACTTCTCGCGTATTCCTTTCGGATGAAGCTTATGAAATGGGTCTTGTTAACTTCCTGGTTGAGCCGGAAAACCTGATGCAGGAAACCTACAAGTACGTCACGCAGATGATTGAAACGGTATCACCCGGTTCTCTGCGCGAAACGCGCCGGCAGATCTACACGGATCAGCACCGGGATGTCGCAAGCGCCGTAAAAGACAGTGAGGATCTGATTAACTCGATGTCGAGACAAAAAGATTACCAGGAGGGCGTGAACGCTTTCCTTGAAAAACGTAAACCGAACTGGTCGGGGGAATAGCTTGAGCGAGGCAAATATTGCAGGGTACGCCTTAAATGAGGAACCCTACTACCTGCCGGTAGAAGACGAAGTTGAAATCTTCATGGCTGCCTACCAGCAGCGACTGCCGGTATTGCTGAAAGGCCCAACCGGTTGCGGCAAGACGCGCTTTGTCGAACATATGGCGCACCGTATTTATCGCAGTGAGAACGCTGCAAACCGCATCGAGGAGCCGCTGCAGACAGTCGCCTGTCACGAGGATCTTTCCGCTACTGACCTGGTGGGCCGTTTCCTTTTGAAAGGTGATGAGACGCTCTGGCAGGATGGCCCACTGACCCGGGCCGTACGTGAAGGTGCAATCTGTTACCTTGACGAGATCGTTGAGGCGCGAAAAGACTCAACAGTTCTTATCCATTCACTAACAGATCATCGGCGTATCCTGCCGATCGAAAAGCTGGGCCAGATCCTCGAGGCGCATCCCGATTTCCTCCTGGTGATTTCCTACAATCCCGGTTATCAGAATGTATTAAAAGATCTCAAGACTTCCACGCGGCAGCGTTTTGTTGCGATCGACTTTGATTATCCGGACGAGGAACGTGAGGCAGAGATTATTGTGCACGAAAGCGATATTGATGAGAGCAGCGCGCTTGACCTTGCGCATCTCGGTGCGCGAATTCGTAACCTGAAAAGCCATGGTTTTGACGAAGGCGTCAGTACCCGGCTGCTGGTCTACGCTGCGCAGCTGATGGTACAGGGTGTATCGCCAGCCCGCGCCTGCGATACCGCAATATCCAAGGCCGTATCCGATGATGTGGATGTCCAGAGCGCCATCCGGGAATTGTCCTCCGCTATTTTTGACATGGCGTCATGACCGATGCAGCCGGGCTGGCTGCGCTGGCCAGGGTTAACGCGGAAACCGCAGAGAAATATGAACTGACCGCTGGTCGGCTTACCGATGCTGGCTTGCAGGTGGACAGCCTCGCAAAATGGACCGAGGCCTCGGTTGCTGTGGCTGAAGCGGGTTGGCGATCCTTTGAAGCCGCAAACTTTCTCATTGATCAGAGCGAAGCGATATTCCTCAAAGCAGGAGAGGATACGCTGGTTCGCATTGCGGAATACGGGGCGCGGCTCGCCGGTTACTCCTACGAACCACCACAGGTTTATTTTGCAGGCGCGGCTCAACTTGTTGCACGTGGTGAGCAGGACGCACTCCGCGAGATAGAAGCAACCGGACGGCGCTTGCACGATCGCTACGAGCATGCGACAGGCCTGATCAGCAAATACTTCCACTCGGCTTTCAGCATTGCGGGTGACAGGTCAGTTGATGAACTCGCCACCTGGACGCACCTCACCGATGCAATGTTGCGTGATTCGAGGGATGAGCTGCTCAAATTTTTTGATGGCACGGCCAGTACGCCTGATATTTCGTTCAATGTACTGAGGGCGCTGGCGGCCAGGGGCAGGCGCAGTGCGCTTGTCTACGTTGGGCATTTTCAGGGCCTTAAATTAGTCATGCCGGAGCGTGTGCTGCCAGCATTTGATGACCTGCTGGCAACGTTTGATCCTGAGCGCGTACCCGAAGTGCTCACCGCTATCACCTCATCCATGGAGCGTGACCCAGCTCGCTGGATGGTTATCGTCAATCTCGGGAAGTTACTGGGTGACGGTGAGCTGTTCGCGTGCCTGGTGAAATGTGCGGACAGGCTGCCACTCGATGACGAGCGACTCCTGTCCGCCTGGTTGTCCCGTGGTATGGCGTACTGGTCTGGAAACCAGAAAGCCGGGCTTGCATACATCGCGCTTGAGTCAGCACGTTCGAAGGAGATACTTGAAGACCTGCGCGGCCAGGTGAATTTTGAAGACTGGAAATTTGTATTCCAAATGATTGTCGAGTCATTTGGGGTACGACAGGTGAAGCTCGAAACCATCGATGAGAACGTGACCTACCGGGAAGAAACGCAGCTGCCCCAGGTGGATGGCACAACGATTTTCCTGCCAGAAAGCGTGTCGCTGTTTTCGGAGCAGGACAAGAACTTCGGTTACTACAAGGTTTCCCTCCTGCATCAGCTGGGCTATTTCGAGTTTGGCTGTTTTGATGCGTTACCGGAGGTGAATGCTGCAATTGTGACCTGCGAACGTGAGTCACTGGCGCGGCGCCTGTTTGTTATCTGTGAAGATTCCCGGGTCGACTGGCAGCTTGCCCGCCGTTTCAAGGGGCTACGCAGGCAGCTTGGTGAGCAGAAGCGCGAAGCGCTGCAACTGCGACGAGGATTCCAGCCAGGTTCAGCAACCGCTGCCATCCTTGAACGGGTAATACGGCTTGGGCTCGACGAGGCGGCGGATGACGGTCCACATATCGATCCAGATGTGGACGGGCTTTTTCTTCGTTTACGAGAGCCGGGCGCAACCGTCGCAGACAGCATTGCCGTGATGCTGGCTCTCTACCAAAAACTTGAAGAGGCAGAGAACCTCGCAGGACTTTCCGCGCAAGAGAAAGCAATGCTGCTCAGCGAGCTACCCCCGCCGGTCGAGTTTCGCGGCGAACTGGATGTGGACCGTGTCTCAGCAACCCTCAACATCGAAGCCAATCTCGATGAAATTGAAGAAGCGCTCTCCGATGAGGAATCGGAAGACGGCATGCCGATGATGAACCTGATCGACCCGGAACTACTCGATTTCGAAGATATCGAGAAAGGTGATGTTGGCGAGGGGGTTGGCATGCTGATGACAGAACTCAAACGAGAACTGGAAGAACTCGAGGTAGACGAGGCGGTACAGGGCGGCGTCGAGGGCGCGCTCGCTGGTCGAGGCATAGGCAAGCGCAGCAAGGATGAAACCGCCCACGTCTACGATGAGTGGGATTTTGAGATCGGCGATTATCGGCCGCGCTGGTGCACGCTTTATGAAATGCGGGAGGTGGAAGAGGACGAGACCTACGTGCAGGACACCATGGCCGAACACCAGGACCTTGCGCGCCGTGTACGAAGCCAGTTGAGTAACCTGAAGCCGGAGATGCTGGTCAAGATCAAGGGAACTCGCGAAGGTGAAGAGCTGGACCTGGAAAGATCGATTGCCTATCTTGTGGATCGCAAGGCTGGACTGACGCCGGAGGAAAACATCTACGTGGAGCGGCAGCGAAAATCCCGCGACGTGTCCACCTTGTTCCTCCTCGATATGAGTGCCTCCACCGATGACATTATCCCTGACCCCGAGGCAGAACCCGCACCCCCTGGTGATGAAGATGATGATGATTACCTGTTCCAGTATTTTGAAGACCGAAGGCGATACGAGGAATCAGCTCGACGCATCATCGATCTCGAAAAGGAATCCGTTGTCCTGATGGCGGAGGCGCTGGAAAAACTGGGCGACAACTATTCTGTCTGCGGGTTTTCTGGATACGGGCGGGACCGGGTCGACTACTTTTTGTGTAAAGACTTTGACGAACCATATGATGCAAGGGCAAAGGGAAAAATTGGTGGTATCAAACCCTGTCGCAGTACCCGCATGGGTCCTCCCATTCGTCACGCAACCCGCAGTCTGCTGCGCACGGGTTCGCGGATCAAGGCGCTGATCATCATTTCAGACGGTTATCCGCAGGACCACGACTACGGCAGTGACCGCAATTCGAGAGACTACGGCTTGAACGACACAATGAAGGCGCTGATGGAAGCGCGCCAACAAGGGGTGTTGTCCTACTGTCTGACGGTGGACAAGTCAGGTCATGACTATCTGCGAGCCATGTGTCCTGATAACCAGTACATGGTGATCCAGGATATCGAGCAGCTGCCCGAGGAGCTCTCACGGGTTTACCGGAGCCTCACCACGTAACCGTCAGGCCATCCGGTCCTTGATCACGGAAGCCAGCGCACGAATACGCGCCGGGTTACCGTACGCTTTTCCGAGTGTTGACAGGCCATGCACATCCAGCATGAGTTCATCTGCGCGCTGTGCGGGGTCATTATCGGATTCGAGCAGGTGCAGTTCTACCGCTTTCTCGAACGCCTGCTGATAAAACTGCCGCATATGCGTCAGGGCAAAATTGAGTCGTCGTGTGATTTTCTGGCTTTTACCACGCATGCTGACGGCAAGCGTGCCCACCGGACAGCCGATGAAGTAGCGCCTGTTGTCCATGCGACGATAGCTGGCTGCGATCCGGTCGATTTCCGCGTGAAGTTGCGCCAGAGGTGACATTTCAGCCTGGAAAACGACACCCAGTTCGTACTCGGTATCGTTCCAGACATGGTTGACGACGTCGATCGCAAGTGCTTCCTTGTTCTCGAAGAAGTGATAGAAGCTGCCTTTGGTTGACTCGCTGATCTTGCAGAGTTCATCAACGGTAACATTGTCGTAACCATTGATCAGAAATCGCGTGGTTGCGATATCGATGATGTTTTCTCTGCGGTTCGATTGCCTTGGCATAGCTCAATGATATCAATTCACGGATAATCCGTTTTACTTTTTTACTGACCGGGCTCATATGGGGAGTAAACCGAAACTTGCCGTCACCATGGGTGATCCTGCCGGTATTGGCGCTGAAGTTGTCGTCAAGGCCTGGCGCAACCCATCCCTGTGGGATCTGGCAGCACCCTTTGTCATCGGTTCTGCGGATTGCCTGGCCAGTGCCATGACGCAGACAGGCGACACTCATGAAATCAAGGTGAGGGAATCGGCCCAGGACCTGACGGGTGAGCGCGGGGCGCTCGAGGTGATTGAACCGCTTACCTTCGACGCAGCCAGTCTTAAGCTTGGCGAGGTTGATGCACGCTGCGGAGAAGCCTCGGTAACGTACTTTGAAACCGCGGTGAAACTGTGCCAGCAAGGCGAGGTTGATGGTGTTGTCACCTGTCCGATAAATAAAGAGGCGGTCCAGGCAGCAGGTTATGTCGATGATATTGGTCACCAGGAGATTCTTGCGCGCCTCACCGGCAGTTCGCTTACCGCGACCATGTTGATGACTGACGGTTTAAGGGTGGCGCACCTGTCTACCCACAAGTCTCTCGCTGATGCGGTGGCCTACGTGCGTACACCTGTCCTCATCGAAAAACTTCGCCTGACCGTGGCCAGCCTGGAGCAATGGGGTGTTGAGAATCCATGCGTCGCCGTCTCTGCGTTGAACCCCCATGGCGGTGAAGGAGGCATGCTCGGCCGTGAAGAAATCGAGGAGATTGCACCTGCGGTAGAAGCGTGCCGTGAAGAGGGGCTCAATGTGGTTGGACCGTACCCGGCAGACTCTGTCTTCTACCGGGCTTTTCGCGGCGAGTTTGATGCGGTACTCGCGCTCTATCACGACCAGGGGCATATCGCGATCAAGGTCCACAACTTTGAAAACAGCATAACCGCCACCATGGGTATCCCCTTTATTCGCACGTCAGTCGATCATGGCACCGCCTTCGATATTGCCGGCAAAAACCTGGCTGATGCCGAAGGGCTTGTGCAAGCTATTGATTCTGCAACGAAAATGATCAGTGGCACACTTGCCCGGTAATATGCGTTAAGATTTTGCGTCCGTCAGATCGATACCGCATTGCCAGCGGATCGAAGGAGGACACATGAACGTTGTACGGGTTGGTACAAGCGGTTTCAGTTACAAAGAGTGGAAAGGCCACTTTTACCCTGACGATTTAAAGGAAGCCGACTTCCTTTCCTATTACAGCGGGCGTCTTGGCACCGTTGAGATCAACAATACTTTCTATCGCATGCCGCGCCGCGACGTCCTGAAAAAGTGGCGTGAATCGACGCCTGACAACTTCAGGTTTGTAATCAAGGCGTCAAGGCGGATTACTCATTTCAAACGTCTCAAGGACACCAGCGAGCCGATGGAGTATCTCCTTCGCAATATAGAATCGCTTGGTGACAAACTTGGGGCCATCCTGTTCCAGTTGCCACCAACACTGCGTTGCAATCTCGAGCGCCTTGAGCGCTTTGTTGAACTGATTCCTGAAGACGTTGCCGCGGTCATGGAGTTCAGGCACGAGTCCTGGCAGGACGATGAGGTCCACAACATCCTGAAGGCGAACAACATTGCAACCTGCGTCAACGATGATGACCTGACAGGTGATATCCCGGTAACAGCGGACTTCAGTTACCTGCGCCTGCGCAAGCCCGCTTATACAGCCGGCGACCTTGCCGGGTGGGCGAAGTTTCTGGCCGAAAATAGGCTGAAGGAGACCTTTGTTTACTTCAAACACGAGACGGAGGGCGCGGGGCCTGCACTCGCAGAGAAATTCTCCACTTGTATCGAAAGGCACTCCGGTCTTAAGGTAGCGGCTGGTTAATTTTTCTCAGCAGCGGCCAGGCGCCGCTGTTCCAAGGACCTATGGCATATTGGCAGAACTGGTCTGGTCGTCACCAGGCCAAACCGGGCGCGTTACAGTTCGTTCGCTCGGTAGATGACGCGGCCGCGCTCGTTGCTGACGCGGCCGGTAAGGGACAGTCCATCCGTGCAGCAGGCGCAGGCCACAGCCACCAGCCGCTTATTCCCAACGACGGTGTGATTATCGATACGAGTGGACTTGCCGGTGTTATATCCGTTGACGAGGACGCAGCGCAGGCCTGGATCCGTGCCGGTTCGACGATCTATTCACTGGGCGGGCAGTTACATGAACATGGTCTTGCACTGAAGAACCAGGGTGATATCGACCGGCAGCTTCTTGCCGGTGCTGTTTCAACCGGCACCCACGGTACCGGAAAAAACCTCAAGAATATTTCCGCCTCCGTTGTGGCCATGCAGGTCATCACCGCGGATGGCGAGGTGCGAGAGTGTAGCGCTGATGAAAATGCGGACCTGTTTCAGGTGGCGCGACTCTCGGTTGGATCCGTTGGCCTGATCACCGCCATCAGGATGCAGCTGCGTCAATCCTGTGTGTTAAAGGAATCCGGCTTCCAGGCGAGCCTCGCTGATATCCGCCCGAGGATCGAGGAGCTTGCCGCCGAACATGAACGCTTCGAGTTCTTCTGGTATCCGCAGACCGATGAAGCGACCGTCAAGATCATTGATGAAACCGCCGAGGCGCCCCAGTACCCGCTGGCAGAAGAAGGTGCTCGTCACGCTTGGAGTTATGAAGTGTTGCCGAGTCACCGTCCTCATCCTCATACAGAAATGGAATACAGCGTGCCGGCTGAACAGGGCCCGGCCTGCCTGGACGAGATTGTCTCGCTGCTGCGCAATGATTTCCCGGATGTCATGTGGCCGGTTGAATACAGAACCGTTGCGGCTGACGACCTGTGGCTGTCCATGGCAAGCGGCAGGGACACGGTGACCATATCGATTCACCAGGACGTGAGGGTAGATGAGACGGACTATTACAGGGCGGCCGAGGCGATCTTCAGGCGCTACGATGGACGACCGCACTGGGGAAAGGTGAATTACCTCGATGGTGATGAGTTCAGGTCTACCTACCCGCATTGGGATGAATGGTGGCAGGTGCGTAACCGGTATGATCCGGACGGTAGATTCCTGAACGACTACATGCGCGGGCTGGCACCGGCCTGAGCTGCGCACAAGCGAGGATCAAAAAACAACAAGCCTTTCGTAAAACAGTCTTATCAAAAAAAGGAACGAAAACGTGGAATACAAAAACATCGTTGTCGAGCACGTCGGCAAAGTAGGGATCGTCAAACTGAACGCACCTGAAGTGCTGAACGCACTGTCAGCCGAGATGGTACAGGAACTTTCCCAGGCGGTTACCGATGTGATCAGGAGTGACGCGCGCTGCCTCATGTTGACAGGCGAAGGCCGCGCATTTTGTGCGGGGGCAAACCTGCAGAACCGTGGCAAGGGTGACGATGAACTGCCGCCCGCCGGTGGTGTGCTTGAAACGCATTATCATCCCGTACTCGACAAGCTAAAGAACATGGACATCCCGATGGTATCCGCGGTCAATGGTCCCTGTGTTGGTGTCGGCATGAGCTTCGCGATCATGGCGGATATGGTGATTGCGGCAAAGAGTGCCTATTTCCTGCAGGCTTTTGCGAAGATCGGACTTGTTCCGGATGGTGGCGCAACCTACCTGCTGCCGCGAATGGTTGGCTGGGGCAGGGCGGTTGAATTGTCCATGCTGGCTGACCGCCTGCCAGCCGAGCAGGCCCATGAGTGGGGTCTGGTCAATCGTGTGGTTGATGACGCTGATCTCATGACGGAGGCGCTGGCCATTGCCGAGCGTCTCGCTGACGGACCCAAGTCGCTCGGCCTTATCCGCAAGGCATACTGGCAGACGTTCCACAACAGTTACGCCGAGCAATATCAGCTTGAGGTTAACCTGCAGGCGGAAGCGGGCAGGAGCAGTGACAACGCCGAAGGAGTGCAGGCGTTTTTAGAAAAACGCGATGCCAATTTCACCGGCAACTGACATTTTGGTAGTGTTTAGCTCTTCGAAATAGAACACCCGGCAGCAGGCCGGCACGACAAGAACGAAAACGAATACAAGAGGCCCAGAACATGTCACTTGAGGCATTCAGAGAAGAAACCAGGAGCTGGCTCGAAGCGAACTGCCCGGCCAGCATGCGTGAGTCCTGTGCCGAGGACCAGATCATCGGCGGTGGCACCAAGCAGCAATATGACAACCCTGACCAGAAGCTCTGGTTGGATCGCATGGCTGAAAAAGGCTGGACTGCACCCACCTGGCCAACTGAGTACGGTGGCGGCGGTCTGAGCAAGGATGAGTTCCTGGTACTGCAGGATGAAATGGCCCGCATTAATGCGCGGGCGCCTATTTCCGGCATGGGTTTTTCCATGATCGGTCCGACCCTGCTTGACTACGGTACAGAAGAGCAGAAGGCGGAGCACCTGCCAAAGATCGTCTCCGGAGAACTTCGCTGGTGCCAGGGTTACAGTGAGCCCGGCGCAGGTTCGGACCTCGCTGCCCTGCAGACCAAGTGCGAAGACAAGGGTGATCACTTCCTTATCAATGGCCAGAAAATCTGGACGTCCGGTGCGCAGTATGCGGACTGGATTTTTACCCTGGTGAGAACCGAACCACAGGCGCCCAAACACGAGGGCATCAGCTTTGTGCTCATCGATATGAGCCAGCCCGGTGTAACCGTCAAACCGATCAAGCTTATCTCGGGCAACTCACCTTTCTGCGAAACGTTTTTTGACGATGCACGCTGTGAGAAGTACAACCTGGTAGGTCAGCTGAACCGGGGCTGGACGGTAGGTAAACGCCTGCTGCAGCATGAACGCTCATCGATCTCGGGACTGTCCGGTGGAGGGCGCCGCGGGCGCTACGATACACTCGGTAGATTGCCTGATATAGGCAAACAATATCTGGGCACAGACAATGGTAAGATTGCCGACGCTGCGAAGCGTGAGGCCGTTCTGAAGAACCAGATGAACCAGCGTTCGTTCGGCCTGACACAGCAACGCGCCATGCAGGAAAGTGAAAATGGCGCAACGCCGACGTTTCTCACCTCGATGTTCAAGTACTACGGCTCCGAGGTTGGCAAGGAGAGACTTGAGATCCAGCTTGAGTTGATGGGTACACAATCGCTCGGCTGGGAAGGTGACAATTTTGATGACCTGGAGAAAAGCCTTACGCGAACCTGGCTCAGGTCAAAGGCGGGAACAATTGCTGGTGGTAGTTCAGAGATCCAGCTGAATATTATCGCCAAACGTGTGCTCGGTTTGCCGGACTGAATGGCAACACGAATGCATAAACGAAAACAGAAAGAATTCAGACATAAAAATACGCTACACGATTAGGAGTAAACGATGCCCCTGGTATTAAACGAAGAACAAAACATGTTGAAGGATGCAGCCAAAGATTTCTGCGCCAACAGCACGCCAATCACCCAGTTGCGTCGCCTTCGCGATGACAAGGACGACACCGGTTTTGACCGCGACACCTGGCAGCAGATGGTTGAATTAGGCTGGGCTGGTATCACCATTCCGGAAGAATTTGGCGGCCTTGGCTTCGGGTACATGGGTATGGGTGTCGTGATGGAAGAGTGTGGCCGAACGCTCGCTGCGTCACCGCTGTATTCCACTGCCGTACTCGGCGCGTCTGCCATCCTGCACGGCGGCAGCCAGGAGCAGAAATCAGAATTGCTTGGCCAGGTGGCTGGCGGTGAGCTGCTGCTTGCTCTTGCCTCAGAGGAAGGTCCTCATCACAACCCATATGGCGTCTCCACCACAGCAGAAAAATCAGGCGACGGTTACAGCGTGACCGGCAGCAAGAAGTTCGTCCTCGACGGCCATGTTGCTGACAAGCTTGTTGTGGTTGCGAGAACATCGGGCAGCGCTGGTGATCGTGACGGCCTGACGCTGGTGCTGGTTGATCGTGAGTCGGATGGTGTTTCCGTCACGCGTACGATCATGGCGGACTCCCGCAATGCAGCCAACATCGAGCTGAGTGGTGCAAGTGGTGCCTTGCTCGGTGAAGAAGGCAAGGGCGCCGATGTGCTCGACAAGGTGCTCGATACCGGCCGTATCCTGATTGCAGCTGAGATGCTGGGTGGTATCCAGGAATGTTTTGAGCGCACGGTCGAGTATCTCAAGACCCGTGAACAGTTTGGTGTACCTATCGGATCCTTCCAGGCATTGAAGCACCGCGCAGCACAGATGTTCTGTGAAGTTGAACTGTCCAAGTCTGTAGTGCTCGAAGCACTTTCAGCGCTCGACGAAGATTCTGACCAGGTCGCGGAACTGGCTTCTCTTGCAAAAGCGCGCCTTAACGACACCTATAACCTGGTATCAAGCGAAGGCGTACAGATGCACGGTGGTATCGGTATGACGGATGAATACGAGATCGGTTTCTTCATGAAGCGATCACGTGTTTGCGAACACACCTTCGGCAGCAGCGCGTTTCACCGTGACCGCTACGGGGTTATCCAGGGCTACTAACAGCTCAAACGTGTTATGAAAAAGGGACCTTACGGTCCCTTTTTTGTACCTGTCTTTTGCGCCTCTTTTTTGCGCTGTTGTCTGCGACGCTTCAGCGCTTACGAGTGGCGATGGCGAGCGTGTTGCCACCGGGGTCTTTAAAGAACGCCATCCATTCTTCTGCAGGCTCCTCGCCGAAAGTCGCATCCGCGTCGTTGTGAATGAGGTGGGGTTCGCTGTCAAAAACGACACCCTTGTCCTTCAGGTCCTGATAGGTGACATCGATATCATCCACCCAGAAATACAGCATGGCTGGGTCGTTGTCTTTTTCAAATAGAAGGCGGGTACCACTGAAGTCAAAAAAGAGCAGGCCCGGTGGTTCATAGAACGCAATAAACGTCGCGCCGAGCGTGGTTTCGTAAAACGACCTGGTGGCCGCAAAGTCTTCAACCCTGGCGCCAATCTGGTGAACGCGATTTATTCCCGGCAAAGCTGGCCTCCCACAATGTATCTGCACAACTGTACCAGCGATTGCGCAAAAAAACGGTATTCCAGAAAAGAAGAAGCCCCGCGGATGCGAGGCTTACGGCTTACGTGCACGTATCTTCCGTTTTCACACTTCACGATTCCAAGCGTCCCCGAGGGATCTTTGGCCTTGGCATCTTTCGTGTGTTGGCAGATGTAGTTGTCCGCCTTAAAGAGGACCTTTGACCTCACTGACAAAGATACGCCTGCCTGCCTCGTTTGTTAAAGAACAAATCCTTATGAGCAGGGGCTGATTAGAATGAAACGCTATTAACGTCAGGTTACGTTGCGAAGCCTGCCGGGTTGGTTCATCGTGCAATTGAAGAAGTCGCATAGAATTGGCCTGAACCGATCCATATCCACCAGGAAAGCATCGTGTCCCTGGATAGACGGCAGGTTGTGGAACTGTACTTCACGCTTGCCGTCGCGCAGACCATCAGCAATCCGTTGCTGGTGATCGATGGGGAAAAGCAGGTCCGTTTCTACGCCGATAACGAGTGCCCGGCGAGCACCGACGCGCGCGAGGCCGTGTTCGACGCTGCCACCGTGATCGGCAATATCGAACAGGTCCATTGCCCTGGACAGGTACAGGTAGCAGTTGGCGTCAAATGTGCCAATGAACTTGTTGGCATGTGCTTCAAGGTAGGATTCAACTTCAAAAATCGAGGCCAAACGGTTCACCGGTCTGGCGCTCCTCGGGGATCAGTTCCCTGCCGAAGCGCTGTTCGAGTTCCTTTGCGCTGCGGTAGGTCAGCATTCCGAGCTTACGTGCAAGCCGCATACCGAGTGTCGGTTCGTCTTCCAGTGAATAGTTGCCACCCGCCCAGATGGGATCGCTGCGGATAATCTCCCGCTGCAGTGATCGAAGCGCAATTGCAAAAGGCGCTGCACGTGAAGAGCCCGAGATTGTCACGAGACCTTCTGCCACCTCGGGGTAGAGCACGGAGTAGGCGAGCGAAGTCATACCGCCCATAGATGCTCCCACTACAGCATGGAGGCGTTCGAGCCCGAGGCTCTTCACCACCTCGTGGCCGGCGTGGGCAATATCTTCAATGGTCAGTACCGGGAAGGTGAGCCGATACGGCTCTCCGGTTGCCGGGTTGATGCTGGATGGACCCGTCGAACCAAAACAACTACCGAGGGAGTTGATACAGATGACAAAGTACTTGGTGGTATCGATGGGTTTACCTTCACCCACCATCTGCTCCCACCAGCCGGTGGAGGGGTCCGCCGCAGACGAGGCGGCATGGGCAGACGGAGAGAGTCCGGTGAACAACAGGATGCCGTTGTCTTTCTGGAAATTGAGCTCACCCCACGTTTCATAGGCGATGGTTGGCGCCTCCAGGCTGCCGTTGCGCATGCGGAAGGTGCCTTCAACCTGGTGTATTTTGCGGGCTAATGTCATTGCTCATCCTGGCTCACGGATAGAAGGGGCGCTATTTTGCACTGGATGGCGGTGTAAAACCACAGCAAAAATAGGTGTTATGCGTGATTCAGCATAATGATATTTTGCATAAGATAAATCCTATAAATTATTGATTAATAACGAATCTAAATTGTCAACTTAATGTGGGATGTGATGTTGCAGGTTTTGAGAGATGCGGCTAAGGTGAAATCGTTTCCCGCAATACGGTATCGGCTGTCAGGTGGCTATCGATATTCACGACCTAAGACTTTTTGTCACCCTCGCGCGTAACCTGCATTTCGGCAAGACCAGCAGCCAGATGCACATGAGCCCGTCAGCGGTTTCGAGGGCGATCCAGCGAATGGAAGACCAGGTTGGGCAGCCGCTGCTACTCCGGGATAACCGGTCGGTCAGCCTCACTGACCAGGGCCATACCTTCAGGGAGTTTGCGCTCGATGTCGTCGCCCGCTGGGAACGCCTGCAGAATGACCTCGCCGGTAGTGGTGATGCACTGCAGGGACAGCTGACACTCTTTGCTTCAGTGACAGCCAGCCAGAGCATCCTGCCCAATGTGCTCCCGGATTTCCGCGAGCGCTATCCTGGTATCCACATCCAGTTGGAAACGGGGTATGCCGTCAACGCGCTGTCAAGACTCAGCGAAGGTATCGACGTGGTGGTAGCGGCGCTTCCAGAAGGCGCAGAGGATGCACAGGATGAGGACGAACGCTACGTGAAGCGGATCCTGACCTCGATTCCCATGCAGACCGTGGTACCGGCAACAGGCGCGGAGTTTGAAGCCCTGGGCAACGCCGGATCCATTGACTGGTCATCGGTGCCGCTGGTACTGCCGTCAACGGGTCAGGCGAGGGATAACATCAACAGCTGGCTGCGAGCTGAGGGCATCCGGCCAAATGTTTATGCCGAGGTGGCAGGCAACGAGGCGATTCTTTCCCTGGTGGCGCTGGGTTGTGGTGTGGGCTTTGTACCTGAACTGGTCATCAATGACAGCCCGCTGGCATCGCGGGTGAGGGTGATAGATACCGGGCCCAGCCTTGAAGACTTCCATGTGGGATTCTGTACACGACGCCAGAACCTCGAGGTTTCTCCTATTATCCAGGCCTTCTGGCACGCCATACCCTAGCGTCCTGGCAGCGGTGGTAAGGCAGGCAGTTTAATCAGGTACAGTCAGCGGATGGCGTGTCATCTTCTCGATCATGTCACATTCCGCCCCGCTGAGATCAGGGTAGCGGTTCAACAGTGCCTGGATGATTTTCCCTGACGAAGGTGGCTCCCGCAGGTTGGCTTTCTCCCAGAATTCCTCAACTACCCATCGGGCAGCCTCAAGATACGGCGTCGTATACCCGTCCGACATGTAGTTGAGTTTGATTTCCTGCTCCGCCCGCAGCAGGTCGCGAGGTATATCGATACCTGCGCGTTTTGCCCAATCAAATACCTGGGCACTCAGGATGTAGGTTTTGCCGAAATACTTTTTGCTTTTGACGACATCGAGTTGCTGGTTAAGGACTGACCGGATGCGGTTTTCCATTGCCAGGATCTCATCATCCAGTTTCCTGTGACGCTCTCCCTTCAAGAACATTTCCCGGTGCGGCACGCATCCCGATAGCAGGTTGGCCGCTTCCTCAACGGTCCAGTGCGGATACGAACACCATTCCAGTGCAAATCGATAGTAAGCCTCAGGGAACCTGAAAAACGTTGCGTTCGAATCCAGCTTCCTGGTGACCTCGGTGTCGTCTTCTTTTGCCGTCATAGCTCACTCCCTTGCGCCCGATGTTAGTCAATAGCCATCACGATTGGCCAGTTGGAGTGACGTGTCGGCTGACCGGTGGTAGTAAGGTGGTAGTAATCGGGGTGCGAGACCTGCCGTTGATAACATTGAATGCTCTGAAATGGTTGTTTTTAGCGGTCTGCGGTTGCAAGTTGCCTTCGAATTGTTTTCAATTTCGCGTTTTGGAGAAAGATGTTGTGCCAGCGTCAAAATCTCCATTAACAACAAGAACATAAGGGTCACAGGATGGCAGAGAACGTTAACCTCGTTATCTTTCCGCAAATCAGGGAAGGCGAAGAAATTGACGTAGTAAAGGAGCGTCTTTGCAGCACTTTGAGTGTTGACGCGGCTACAGTAGATACCTGGTACGCAACACAAAGCCCCACCGCCATCCTCAAGGACGTTGATGAGGTCACCGGCGGCAAATACGCCGACGCCATCAACAAGTGTGGCGCGCAGTGCAACCTGTCAGCGAAGACAAGTCCGGCTGGTCATTGGAGGACATGACCAAGGCGAACATCGTTGATTACTTCATCTGCCCGTCATGCGAACACGAAGAAGAGTTCGCTCGTGGTGAGAAGCCCGATCAATGCCCCAATTGCGGCCTGGTTATCGCCAAGTGGGAAGAAAAGATGCGCGAGGAGGCGGAGAAGGAAAAAATCCGCCGCCGCCTGCTGCGCGATCAGCGGCTTAAGGGTGACAGGGACGCAGAGCTTGCTGCCAAGCAGGCGGAACTGGATCGCCTGAAAGCACTTGAACTGGAGATCATGAAAGAGCTGGGTATCAGGCCACCCAGCCGACTCTGGCAACTGTTTGAGAAGTACACCATCTCTATGGGCTTTGCCTTCAGTGCCAGCATAGTGATGGCAACCGGTGTGGCCTTCTACCACGTCGACAAATACCTCGAGGAGCAGGAGAAGATTGCGCTTGAGGAAACCGAGGCATCACCTGAAATGCAACAGGTTGCGCCAGTGATGGCGGCTGCCATTGAAATGCAGCAGCAGGGTAAGACGGCCATGATCCAGGATATGGCAGATATTAACCAGATGATGGCAGGTGGCAGCAACGAAACGCGTGATGCGATCATCGCCGCCAGCCAGCAGATGATGAAAGGTGTTGACCAGGAAGCCTTCCTGAAGGCTGCAGGCAACATGGCCATGCAGAAGGGCATGGCGCAGCTCTCAGATGGTGAGATTGAGCCTGCACCGGTTAACCTCGACACCATTGGTGGCGTCAGTGGGCTGCAGGGTGTTACCAACTTTGCACCCAGTGATCTTGCAGCGATGGCGCCTGCGCTGACCGAGCACGGCCACGAAAAAGTGCTCGAAGTCATGTCGGAAAAAACGTTTATCGCAGATCCGATCAATCCCGAAGGTCCTGAGCTTATTGTCGAGCGAATTGACGAGATGGACGGCTCGATGATTTTTGACCTGATGTCCACCATTTCAACCGACCAGGAGTGGGATCAGTACCTGTTGTCGCACGTCAAAGAGTACGTCATGAATGACGACCTTGAGCGGGCCGATGACCTGTCCAATCGAATCAAGAACCCGGTAGTGAGAATCCAGGCGCTGAGCGTATTGATGCAGGACCTGCTCATGGATGAAAACATCGCCGATATGAAGGTGGTCAGCGCCAGGGTGCGCCTTGAACTCGATAAGATTGATGATCCTGATGCACGCGCCAAGGTGATCCTTGAGATGGGTGAAGACCTTGCCGCCGCCGGCAGCAGTTCCGAGCCTTATGATTCCATTGAAACAGTCAGCATTATGGCCGGCGACGCTGATTCAGCGTTTGAGGAGTCGTACCTGACGTCCCGGCTGGCGGTGTCGTACATGAAGATCAATGATCTCGATACCGCCAAGCGAATGCTGAAGAAGTCCATGCGACTGGCGGGTCAGCTGCCAGAACTCAGCCTGCGAATCTCAGCGTTTACGCGCCTCGCGCAACGTTATTACGATGTCCGTAATGTCACGATCGCTAATGAGATTCTTGCCGAGGCAGCGCGTATCGCCGGTACCGACCTGCAGCAGCATCAGCGCTCGGTTGCCTTTGGTGAAATCGCGGTTGCCCACGCCTACATGGGTGACACGGTTGGTGCCGAAATGGCAATTGCGAACGCGGGTGAAGGCAAGGGTAAACAACAGTTGATTGCCAAGGTGGCAGAGAGCCTGATCGGTCACGGCCGATACTACGAAGCACTATCCTGGATGGAGTCTCTGGAAGATGAAACGCAGTACGCACGGCTCGAACTGCGGTTGTCTTCAGCACTCTATTACGAGAATCGCCACCAGGAAGCACTGACACGGGTCGAACAATCCGCCGCACGTGTTTCCAGGATATTTGAGCTTGCTGAGCGGGGTCTGTTGACCAGCCAGTTTGCCCGTATGTTCACGCGTTTTGGCCTGACCCAGCGTGGTGAGGAGCTCTTCAGCGAAGCGGAGGCGATCAGCCAGTCCCTGACAGGCAGAAAGTCACAGGTCGTACTGGCGCTGGTTGCACTCGATCGTGCCAGGGTATTCCAGCTGACTCGCGCCAAGGATATGGTCACCAATGACCTGACCGATACGGTGGTGCGGGACCCGATCGACAGCGAAATCATGGCAACCGAGCGAATAACCCGCGATCTGCTGCCCCCGGGGCTGGAGGCCGTCGAGGAGCGCTAAGTCCTTCAAGCAATACAGGGGTTCTGGAAGGGATATATTCCTTTCCAGAATCCTCTATATTCTTTTTTCTCGTCTTAATATTGACACTGGAATATATGAGAATTCAATTCGTCTAAATTCTCAGGAACAGCCCATGTCTGCTTGCCAGTGCTGTGAAATTCACAACCAGATCGATCCTATTGATGAGATTCCGAGCGAAAACATCGAGGAGCAACGGCGTTTGTCCGTGGCACCGTTGGGTGCAGGGAATCTATTTAACTGGGTGACTGCAATCCTGCTGACCGGTTGGATCACCATCGTCGCGGTGGCACTCGAGTTTGCCGGCCCGGAGGGAATGGCGCCGGTGCCCACGCTTGAGGCATTCTTGCGCCAGCTACTGTAGCCGTCTGTCGAACCTGGGCCTGTCTCAGGCTTCTACTGCCTGCAGGGGGGTAGCCCCGTTGATAACGCCACAGTCGCGATACTGGTCGGCGAAATAGTCGATGAAACAGCGAATCTTGGACGGCAGGTGTCGTCCCGGGGAGTACACCGCATAGATGTTGGAAGGCCCTGGCTGGTATTCGGGCAGCACTTCCACGAGCCTGCCATCAGCCACCGCATCACCTACCAGCCAGCTGGGCGCCTTGGCGATGCCGAGACCCGACATCAGCGCGCTGCGCATGACTTCGGATGAATTGGACAGCAGGTCACCCTCGATCCTTACATGAAACGGCTCGCCCTGGTCCTTGAACACGGTCTGGTCGCGACTGCCGAGGTCCGTGTAAATCAGGTAGTTATGGTCTCGCAGGTCCCTTGGGTGCTTGGGTACGCCGCTGCGCTTCAGGTACTGTGGCGTTGCAACCGTGACGGTAGGGCTCATGCAGAGTTTTCGTGCAATCAGGTTGGAGTCCCGCAGGTTGCCTATCCTGAATGCGATATCGATGCCTTCCTCAACCAGGTCGACGATACGATCATTCAGACGGATATCCACCTTGATATCAGGATACCTCTCATAAAATCCGGCGAGTCTCGGGACGACATGCAGGCGCCCGAATGCAGCCGCGGCACTCACTCTCACAAGGCCCTTGGGTTGTGTCTGGAGCAGACCGACGTTCTGTTCGGCGTCCTCTACGTCCTGCAGGATGGCGACACAGCGCTCATAGTAATCGGCGCCCGTTTCCGTGAGTCGCAGACTACGGGTCGACCTGTTCAGCAGCTTGGCCCCAAGCCAGGATTCCAGTTCTGCGATGTTCTTGCTGACGGTGGGTTGTGTACTGGACAGCTCCTTGGCCACAGCCGAGAAGCTGCCGGTTTCAACCACCCGCACGAACATGTTCATTGCGGCGAGCCGGTCCATAACCTATTCTCAAAATGAATAAAGTGTATCGACTGTAAACCTATTATCAATAGAAAGTGAATAGATTATTGTGCCGACATGAAGATTTTCTGCTGGGCTGTCATAATCAGCAGGTAATGGATTCAACCCAAAAACGTAAAAAGAAACGTAAAAAAGAAACGTAACGCCATCGGCACAAAAAGAAAAAGAGCATAACCCGATCATGTCCCAGACAGATTTTGCGAGTCGTCTCGCAACACTTCGAGCAAACAACTGTGACCAGTTGCCGACACCTGAACTGGCCATCTTGACTCGGACCATCGCCCGCCTGCGCGACAGTGGCATTGAGCGCAAGTGCCTGCAGCAGGGTGAAACGGCACCCGATTTCACCTTTATCAATGACCACAACCAGCGCGCAAGTCTCTACGACCTGGTGCGAAACGGCCCGGTGGTGATCAACTTCTTCAGGGGCTTCTGGTGTCAGTACTGCCAGACTGAAATTGAAGCTTATGAAAGTATCCAGGCAGAACTGGCAAAAATTGGTTGCGCCTATCTTGCGGTGACGCCGCAGCAACCGGAATCCCTTGCCAGTACACCGGACAATTACCAGGTGATTTACGATAAGGACAATGAGATAGCGGCCGCCTTCGGTATTGTCTATTCACTCGAGAGTGAAGAGCGATCGCTTTTTGAAAGCTGGGGGCTGGATTTGGGTGTGGTCAATGGTGCGGATAACTGGAGCCTGCCGATCCCTGCGACCTTCGTGGTCAGGGCGGATCGGACCATTGGGTATGCCTACGTCGACGTGGACTTCAGGGCCCGCTGTTGCCCTGATCAGCTCATCGAGGAGATCAGGGCGTTCGACTAAGCGGACTGATTATGGCTTCTGGAACAGCAGGGTGAAACGGTCGGTATTGCCAGCAACTGTCTTCCTGCCAACCTCGTAACGCAGTTCATCATCCGGCTTGTAGTGCAGGGTGCTGTAATCAACAAATTTGAAGCCGGCCGCTTCCACTTCCTTGATGACCTGGACCGGGTCCAGTCGTCGCCACACTTCTGCGCTGTCAGGCTGCATATGTCGACGCGTGTGATCAACGACACCGTAGTAGCCACCTTTCTTAAGACTGTCGAATACCGCGTTGTTGAGATTGGCGCGGCCTTCGGCAGTCAGGTTGTGCGCGTTGCGGAAGGTCAGCACATGATCGAGCCTGCGCACCCCGAAAGAAAATTCCGGCACGGAGAATCGACGTTCACCTTCAGCCCGTGAGAAGTTTGACCTGTCAAAAGGAATCACTTCTGTTGAAGCAAAAGCCGGATCGTCCTTGATCATTTCTTCCACCCGGGTCGTGCCGATAGAAACGTACAGTTTGCCATTTTCAGCAAGCAGTGGACCAAGGATCTTTGTATACCAACCGCCGCCAGGCAGCAGCTCCAGCACGGTCATGTCATCTTCAATACGAAGAAACTCTAGCGTCTCTGCCGGCCTGCGATTCGCATCACGCCTGGTGTCTGCGTCACCCCGACGTTCATGCGCCATGATTTCCTTGATCTTCGTGACCAGTTCGCTGTCTTCTGCAAAGCCAGACTGGGCGGGTAGCAACAGTGCGAGGGCAAGCGTTATTGTCCATTTCTTCATAGTGATTCCGTTTTTAAAAAGCTCATCGATGAGAGCGGGCATGCTACTATGTCTTCTCCATTTTAAATAGCTGGGATAGCACAAACCTGGGCGTCCTCACGCCACCAGCACTTACCAAAACTGTCGACGAGGTGACAACACAGATGTTGTTTCTGTTCGGTGAATCAACACGCGCCAGGGCTGAACCCTGTGGTACTCATACGTGCCCGGTATGTCAATCACCCCAGGATTTTACTCACCAGAAGGAATCACGCTGGTTCACGTTTTTCGCAATCCCTCTCATTCCAATTGAGGAGGAGGCCGCGTACTGGCGCTGCGAGAACTGTTTTGCGAGCTTTACGCCAGGTGATGTCAGTTTGCCATCGCAGGTAGAGCCTGTGCAGCTACTGATTGCCTACCTGTTGCTCGGATACGGTCATGCTGAGAGCGCGGAGATCGCTGATGAAATCTCATTAAAACTGACGGGCTTTGAGCTTGAACCGGAAACCTTTCGAGCGCTGAAACATGAGCTGGCCAGAGGATCGATCGACATTGTCGAGCGGGTCAGCAACTATGCGCCTCGGGTTGGCGGGATCGGCAAACAGCAGATTGTTGAAGCGGCGTTCCTGACCACCTATATCTGCTGTGAAATGCAGTACGAGGATCGGCTTCGCGTCAATCTCATCGGCAATGCGTTGGGGGTTGGACTTGAGTTTGTCGACTATGCCATCGCCGCATGCCGCAAGCAGAATTATTACGGTGTCAGGCGCCTGCTGGCGACAGAGCCCGGTGTTTGACACCGATTTGGCAAATGAGGACACTAATTCTCACCATAAAGAGCCGTTCTACTGAACCCGCTACTCGCACGTGATGAAGAAAAAGCTTAGCGCGCCAATCATGCAGAAATCCCGATTCCACAATTACAGCCTGGATAAGAAAGCGATCCCCATGTCGCAGGTTGCCCACTCGATGCAGGTCATGAGCGAGCGTGGCTTTGCACCGGACGTCAGTCTTGAGGGTACCGGACTCGACGCGTCGATGGTGCACGAGGATTCGCCGCTGCTGGTGAGCTACCGGCAACGCATCAGGCAGCTTGAGAACATGCTGGCATGCCTGGGTACCAATGGTTTCTGGCTTGAGAGTTCGAAGACCATCGCCATCTCCGAGTTTGGTTTGCTTGGTTACGCCATGATGAGCAGCGCCACGCTTGCGCAGGCAGTAGAAATCGCGGTCAAGTATCACAAGATGGCAGGCGCGATGTTCGAGCTGACCTTTTTTGTTGATGGCAGGGAAGGTGTGCTCAGGATTGAACACCTGCTGCCGGGTGGTGATGTTGCGCAGTTTGTCGTCGAAGATCTGTTTATGGGGATATCCCCCCTTATCAGTGTCCTGACGGGCGGCGATCACAAACCCACCAGGATACTGCTGAACTATCCGGCACCGGCCTATGCCGATAAACACAGTGCCGGTTTCAACTGCCGGGTGATGTTTGAGGCGCCTTACTGTGAGTACCGCTTTGATGCCAGTCTCTTGAACCAGCCACTCGCCGAAGCTGATTCGAATACCGCACGCATCTGTGAAGAATCCTGTCGCAAGCTGCTGAACCAGATGGAAATCGAAGAAGACATTATTTCGAGGATCTGCCATCTGTTGCTCAGTACGCCCGGCGAGTTTCCCAAGCTCGACACCGTTGCCGAGAGACTGTCTCTTGGTGCGCGAACGCTGCGTCGCCGGTTGAATGAGCTTGGCACCAGCTACCAGAAGATCCTCGATGATGTTCGCCGGGAACTGGCGGTTGAATACCTGCAGACCACTAACCTGACCGTGCAGGAAATTGCAGAACTGCTGGGTTACTCCGAGGTGACCAACTTCCGACGAGCCTTCATGCGCTGGGCTGATCTTTCCCCGTACCAGTACCGGAAGCAGCTCGCAGCCACGTGATCGCAGCTACACATCGTGACAAAATCATCGTGACAAAATCCTATCTGCTGCTGGCCTTGAGTTATGTGGCTGCGCTCATCGCTGCTGCCGTTACCATTTACATGCTCGGTCTGGACCGGGTTGGCATCGACCTTTTGATTGCGCTGCTGATCGCAGATGTTGTTGCGACCATCGTCATATTTATCTTCTCGCTCGCATCAGGTAACTCCAGCTACTACGATCCTTATTGGAGCGTCATCCCAGTGTTCATTGCAGGCTATCTCATCTGGCATGCAACCGGGACAACCGGTGACAACGTGTCGCTGCGCGAGTGGCTCTTACTGTTTGTCATCTCTGCCTGGGCGGTTCGCCTCACGGTGAACTTCCTGTACGGCTGGCAGGGGCTTGGCCACATCGACTGGCGTTATACAAAACTCAAAGATGACGCTGGTATAGCCTGGCAGGTGGTGAACTTCTTTGGCATTCACCTCATCCCAACGCTCATCGTATTCCTGGCCTGTGTGCCGGTTTACTATGTAACCCACGTTCCTCACGATGTTGGTGTCATCCGGCCGCTGAATATTATCGATGCACTTGCGCTGGCTGTGGGTGTTATCAGCGTCTGGCTGGAGTACCAATCCGACGTCGAGCTGCATCGATTCAGAGCTGTGAGGGCGTCGAGGCAGGAGGTGCTCGACACCGGTCTCTGGTCCCTCTGTCGTCACCCTAACTACCTGGGCGAGATGGGATTGTGGCTCTCGGTGTTCCTGTTTGGTTATGCGGCAATGGGCGCGGCGCCGCTCATGATGAGCGCCGGGGTTGTCGTCATGCTGCTGCTGTTTGTGGCGATATCGATCCCCATGATCGAGAACAAACTTGCCGGCGATAAGCCCGGGTATGCTGCCTACAAAGCCCGGACTTTTGCCATA
Organism: Pseudomonadales bacterium; assembly: GCA_963921285.3. GTDB lineage: Bacteria > Pseudomonadota > Gammaproteobacteria > Pseudomonadales > Azotimanducaceae > UBA9659. The sequence continues at coordinate 355,982 of CAWUFD020000008.1, read as the reverse complement.
TTGCCACTATCGTTTCTTAAGTCCTGAGTAGATCCTGAGAACGTCCAGAGAACCCACAAGGTTAATCAGCGCAGACCGCTGCCTTGTTTGATATGGAGATACTGCGTCGACCCTGGCGAATGGGGTTCTGGTCGTGTCCGCTGGTGCAGTAAGCAAAACTGATGCCTGTGGCCGGATCGGCCCAGGCAATCTGGCCGCCCGCACCTGCATGTCCGAAGGCATGCTCCGAGTTGGTATGTCCAAAGCCGCGCAGGTTCCGTTTACCGTCACCAGCGATGCAGATACCCAGGCCCCGGTTGGTGGTAGTGCCAACCGTCATGTCCATAAGGTCACCTGTTCTTACCTCCCGTGCCATTGCCATGGTCTCCTCATTCCAGGGGCTGGCACCACTTGCGCACTGGCCGAGCAGCGCCTGGTAGAAGAGGGCAAGCTCGGCCGCGGACATGATGCCGCCACCGCCCGCAACCGGTGTGCGTCTTGCCACGTCGGTGTTGAAGTTGAGGATGGTGTCAGGGGTGACCTCGGTCACCGGCGGTGCAGGTAGTCCCATCTTTTCGTAGTCTTCCGCGGTGAGCGGTTCACCTTCGAGTGTAATCTCGACGATCCTGTCATGAACTTCATCGGGTGCACCGACGTAAAGATCGGGTAACCCGAGCGCATCCGAAATGTGCTGCCGGACAAATGCCTGAAAATCCTCTCCGGAGACGCGTTCAATGATCTCTGCAATCACCCACATGCTGGAGGTGGGGTGATACTCGTAACGGGTGCCTGGTGCCCACGTTGTGCGCCAGTCTGAAAATCGCTTGTATCGCTTCTCTTTATCAGCCCAATCAGTGACACGAAAGGGTGCGTGGGGGAAGCCTGCCGTATGGGTAAACAGCTGTTCCACCGTAATCTCGCCTTTATCGTTGGCAGCGAATTCTGGCACCAGGTCGATCACCTTGCTGCTGATATCCAGCTTGCCGTCCTGGATGAGCAACCATGCTGCTGCGGAGGTAATGGCTTTTGTCGCCGAGAAGATCGCAAACAGGGAGTCGTTGGTCGCGTTACCATAACTCTCGAACAGGGCAAGCTTGCCGTCCTTTGCGAGCGCAACCTGGACCGCGGGTAACAGTCCGTCATCCACCTCGTGCCTCACTCTTGTCATCAGGTCATCCAGCTTGGCCTGGCTGATGCCTAACTCCTCAGGGGGGCACAAAAGATCAGTGGTCTGCATGTTTGTCATCCTCGGTTTGTTATCGCAGGTGGACAGGATAGTGGCAGGCGGAGCGCATTGCCAGTTGGACAGCGTGAGCCTACACGTTAACCTTTGGGGCATCAGGACATCGTACAAAGTCCATTATTGGTGTAAGAACAAAAGAACAACAATAAACAGCGTGCCACCAAAGTGCCGCTAAGCAGTTAGAAGTCTATGCAGTTTTACCTCTCCAGCTCTCGCTGGCTCCGTTTCGTTTCATTTACCACGTTTTATCTCGCCCAGGGCTTTCCCATTGGCCTGATCAGTATTGCGTTGCCTGCCTGGCTGGCGGGTCAGGGTGCTTCTGCGGCGGAGGTTGCCTCGTTTGTCGCGATCACCGGGTTGCCGTGGGGTTTTAAGCTGCTTGCCGGACCTGTCATGGATCGATTTTCTTTCCTGGCGATGGGGCGCCGTCGACCCTGGGTGATTGGTGCACAGGGCTTGCTGGTGCTGGCCATTGTCGCCATGGCGTTTGTGCCTGATCCCGCCAATAACGTTGTCCTGCTGTCGGCGGCAGGGTTCATGGTGAACAGCTTTGCGGCGATCCAGGATGTGGCGGTAGATGGGATGGCCATTGACGTGCTTGAAGAAAATGAACGTGGCAGGGCGAATGCGTTTATGGCATTTGGCCAGGTGGCGGGTTACTCCGGTAGTGGTGCGTTGTCGGGTCTGGTGCTGGTGCAGGCAGGCCTGCCAGGTGCGTGTCTTCTGCTGGCGGTTGGTGTCTTCTTCATCTTCTCGTGGAGCATCGTTGTGAGGGAGCGCGAAGGTGAACGGCGTTTTCCCTGGAGTGAGGGTGAAGCCAGTGAACGCGCCATTGCGCTGCAGGCAACCGACTGGATGAGCATTCTCGGCAACCTCATGCGTGTCCTGTTCCTGCCGGCCAGTATTCTGCTTATGCTGATGGCGCTGATGTGGCGTATCCAGAGCGGGTTCTGGATCAGTGCAACGCCGGTTATCGTCGTATCGGACCTGGGTTATGCATCTACTGACTATTCTTCCTGGTCGGCAACCGCGGGCTTCATCGCAGCTGTGCTCGGGTTGTTGTTTGGACCGTTAATCGACAGGTTTGGCTCACGACGTTTCCTGCTCGCGGCACTCCTCGCGATGGGTGTCTTGCATATCGTGACTTCCCAGCTGACGGACTACTGGCATATGCCGAGTCTTATCCTGACTGTGCTGTTTGCGGACCAGTTTTTTGGCCAGATTATCTTTATTGCGTTTATCGCGCTGCATATGAACATCTGCTGGGGCAGGGTGTCTGCCACGCAGTTTGCCATTTACATGGCCTGGACGAACCTCGCGAGGTCGATTGGTGCGTGGCTGTATGGTCTGGGCACACCACATTTTGAGCGTGGTGATGAGTTTATCGTGATGGGGATTGTGTGCCTTATTGGGGCTGGGTTACTGATGCTGGTGGATCTGAACAAGCACGCGGGACGGATTGAGGCTTTGGATCGGGGGTAGGGGGTGTTCCCCTTTCGTGATCAGGAAGTGGAGATCAGGAAGTGGTGATCAGGCAGTTGGTTCCTGATGAGGAGTTCGCGTGTCGTAGAGGCCCGCTATCGTGAGAAAAGGATTTGTGCTGGGTAGCACAAATCCTTTTCCACTGTCGCGGCAGCGATTTTTCGGCGTGGCCGAAAAACGCTTATCCAAATTCAGAGATAACGCCTGAAATTGATTCTTTGGCGTCGCCGAACAGCATTCGCGTGTTCTCACCAAAGAAGAGCGGGTTATCCACGCCGGAGAAACCGGAAGCCATGGAACGCTTTAATACAAACACGGTGCGGGCCTGGTCAACGTTGATGATGGGCATGCCGTAAATCGGGCTGTCCTCATCTTCGCGGGCACTCGGGTTCACAACGTCGTTTGCACCAATCACGATGGCCACGTCCACGTTTTCGATGCGTGGATTGATGTCGTCCATTTCAACCAGCTGCTCATAAGGCACATCAGCCTCAGCCAGCAACACGTTCATGTGGCCAGGCATCCGTCCTGCTACAGGGTGAATGGCGTAGCTGACCTCACAGCCATTTGCTTCGAGGATCTGGCCAAGTTCCTTGACCACGTGCTGCGCCTGGGCAACCGCCATACCGTAACCCGGTACAAAGCAGACGTTCGATGCAGCTTCGAGAATGTAGTAAGCATCTTCTACAGAGACCGGTTTCACTTCACCCTCGATCGCCTTGCCCTGCTTCACGGCACCAAAGCCGGAGAAGAGTACGTTGGCAAGCGAGCGGTTCATGGCTTTACACATGATGTTGGTCAGGATGATACCGGAGGCACCAACCAGCGAGCCCGCAACAATCAGAATGTTGTTGTTGATGGCGAAACCCGCGGCACAGGCTGCGATACCGGAGTAGCTGTTGAGCAGCGAAATTACTACCGGCATATCCGCGCCGCCGATGGGGATAACCGCCATCACGCCCAGCACCAGTGCCAGGCCCAGCATGACATACAACCACTGTGAGTCAGGCTGCGGGTCCATGGCAAACATATAACCTGCACCGAGGATACCGATGAGGATCAGGCTGTTAACGACACGCTGTCCCGGGAACACGAGGGCTGCACTGTTGATTGTTTCAGACAGCTTGCCGTAGGCAATCAGGCTGCCGGTGAATGTCAGGCCACCGATCAGGATCGCCAGCAGGACAGTAACCGCAGTAAACGTGCCGACATCGCCCGTATACAGTGTCGCCCAGCCAACCAGGAGGCTTGCAGCACCACCTGAACCGTTGAACAGTGCAACCATTTCCGGCATTGCTGTCATGGCAACCAGTCGAGCTGCCAGTGAGCCAATGATCGCGCCAAGGATCACGCCACCAATGATGAACTCATAGCTGACAATACCTTCAGCGGTGAGGCCCGCGGATACCGCGATCAACATGCCGAGCGAAGACAGGAAGTTACCACGACGTGCTGTCGCGGGAGACCCCAGCATCTTCAGGCCAAAGATGAACAACATCGCCGAAACGATGTAAGAGAGGTTTGCGATCAAATCAATACTCATTTCTCGCCCTCACTCTTGCTCTTGAACATGCTGAGCATGCGATCGGTTACAAGGTAACCGCCAACCACGTTAATGGAGGCAAATGTCACCGCTGCCGTACCCAGCCAGGTTGCCCATTCGTTATGGGTGAGGCCGGCTGCCAGGAACGCACCTGCGAGCGTAATACCCGAAATAGCGTTTGCCCCGGACATTAGAGGGGTGTGCAGCGTGGCGGGAACCTTAGAAATAAGCTCGAAGCCGAGAAATATCGACAGGACGAGGATAAAGGTCAGAAATACAACTTCCACTTAAGACTCCCTTAGATTCTTGATGGTTTCGTTTACGATGCCGCCTTCATGGGTAATGACGCAGCCCGTGAGAATGTCGTCGGAAAGATCCAGGTTCAGGGCCTTGCCTTCTTCATTCCAGTACTCGGTGAGGAGATTGGTCAGGTTGGACGAATACATCTGGGACGCATCCCGGGAGACATTTGCGGGGAGGTTCGAGACACCAATGATAGAAACGCCGTTAACGTCAACGGTTTCATCAGGCGCTGAGCCTTCCACGTTGCCACCGGAGTCAACCGCCATATCGACGATCACACCACCCGGTTTCATGGCTTCAACCATATCCTTGGTCACAATCCGTGGTGCAGGGCGACCAAACAGCTGTGCGGTGGTAATCACAATGTCCGACGCACTGATGACGTCTTTCATACCCAGGCGCTGCATCTCGAGCTGCTCAGGTGTGAGTTCCTGGGCGTAACCGTCCTTGGTCTGGCCGGTTTCGCCGAGGTCAATCTCAACAAACTTCGCGCCGAGTGACTGTACCTGTTCCGCAACAACGGGGCGCGTGTCGAAGGCTTCGACGCGAGCACCAAGACGCTTGGCTGTTGCAATGGCCTGCAGGCCGGCAACACCTGCGCCGATCACGAATACCTTGGCCGGGCTGAGTGTACCGGCGGGCGTCATCATCATCGGCAAAATGCGATCGAGCTTCTGTGCTGCAAGGATCACCATGACATAACCAGCGAGGTTAGCCTGGGAAGACAGGGCATCCATCTTCTGCGCTCGCGTGGTCCTTGGGATCATTTCCATGCTGATCGCGGTCACGCCGGAGGAGGCGAGGGTATCCACCAGGTCGTGCTCGTTGTAAGGGTCCAGGTAGCTGATCTGGATCGCACCTTTTTTGTACTGCGCGATCTCTGCTGCATCCGGTTTACGAACACGCAGGACAATGTCAGCACTCCCGAGCATGGCGGTGCGGTCGGTAGCGACCTCGGCACCTGCCTCGGTGTAATCGCTGTCGGCAAAGCCCGACTCAGTACCACAACCGGATTCGACTGTAATAGCGAATCCAGCGCGGCACAGCTTTTTCACGGAGTCGGGAATCAACGCCACACGACGCTCATTCGCCCACGTCTCCGCAGGTACCACGATTTGCATAGTTACCTCACTAGGTATGTTTTTTTAAAGCGGTCAGGCCCCGGCTGATCTGTTCTTATTTCCCCCTGATGCAACCCCGGTAAGACGCATTTGCTGAGGGTGTGCGGGCCATAAAGGGGCAGGAAGTTACCATGAACATAGTCTGATTTCTAACAAAAATACTGATATAAATGCGCTTCCATTGATCGGGGGTCACTTCATGAGCTGGCACAAGGAATCGCTCGAGATTGAACTCAGGCGCGAGCTCTCAAAACAACAGGGTGGTGAGTCATCCATCGCCAATCATCACGCAAAAGGCAGGCTGACCATTCGTGAACGCATCGAACGCCTGACCGCGCCGATGAGCTTTGAAGAGCACGGCGAAGGTGCCGGGTTTGCTCACAAGAACGAACAGGGTGAGATCACCGAATTCACACCGGCAAACTATGTTGTTGGATTTGGCGAGATAAACGGCCGTCGCGTAGCTGTTGGCGGTGAGGACTTTACCTTAAAGGGTGGTTCACCGAACGGCGCAGGCTTGCGCAAGAGTGTCTATGCAGAAGAACTCGCGGTGCAATTCAAGGTGCCGCTGATCCGCATGCTGGAAGGCGGCGGTGGCAGTGTGGCCGGCTCCGGTGGTCCGAGACCCACCACCGTGGGTTCACCCGTGTACGCCGAACCGCGTTTCAAGATTATCGCCCAGGCCATGAACGAGGTACCCGTGGTCTCAGGTGCGATGGGGCCGGTGGCAGGTTTCCCGGCTGGTCGCCTGGTTGCCTCACACTTCTCGGTAATGGTGAAGGAAACCTCCCAGGTGATGGTGGCCGGACCTGCGCTGGTCGAGCGTGCACTGGGTGTGTCGATGACCAAGGAGGAACTGGGCGGCTGGCGAATTCATACACGCAGCGGCATCGTCGACAATGTTGCGGATTCGGAAGACGGTGCCTTTGAGCAGATGCGGCAGTTTTTGTCCTATCTGCCCCAGAACGTATGGGAGCTGCCCGAGCGACAACACTGCACCGACGATCCTGATCGTGCTGATGAAGCGCTTATCAATATTGTGCCGAAAGATTCTCGCATCCCGTTTGATATGCGCGCGGTGATTCGGCACGTCATGGATGAAGGCAGTTTCTTTGAAATCGCACCCGATTATGGTCACGGCCAGATTATTGGTCTTGCCCGGTTGAACGGTGCCTCTGTTGGCATCATTGCCAATGACTGCCGGCACTTTGCCGGGGCCATGACAGCAGAGGGTTCACAAAAGGCCAAGCGGATGATGGAACTGTGTGACACGTTCCACCTGCCGATTGTTAATTTCCTGGACGAACCCGGATTTATGATCGGTCCGGATGCCGAGAAAGCGGCCTGTATCCGATATGGCATGTCTGCGGTTGCCGCGGCAGTGCAGTCGAACGTACCGTGGGCGACCATTGCTGTTCACAAATCCTTTGGGGTTGCTTCTGCGGCGCACTTCTCTCCAAACACCTACAAACTGGCATGGCCTTCCTACGAAATGGGTGCGTTGCCGGTCGAGGGCGGCGTAGCGGTGGCCTTCCACCGGGAGATTGCGGCTGCTGAGGATCCGGAAGCGAAACGCCGCGAGCTCGAAGAAAAACTGGCATCGGGCCGGTCGCCATTTCCGATGATGGAAAGTTTCGCTGTGCATGAGCTGATCGACCCTCGCCAGACTCGCGCCTACCTTTGCCGCTGGGTGGACTGGATCGAACCGATGCTGGAACAGTTGAAAGGTCCTGTTACCTGGGGAATGCGCCCGTAAAATGCGATTTTGCATGGGAATCGGCGACCTGATGTAACAAAGTCAGCTTGCGCCGGTCTTATCCGCAACGCGGTACAACATCGAGACATTATGATCAGTCGAATGAATCTCATTTCACGTAGCCTTGCGCTCCTGGCGGCGCTGCTGTTTGCCCAGTCGACCCTTGCTGCGGGTGCTGACTTTGATGACTCCCCCGGGCCCAAGGTCTCTGCGGCTTTCATCTCCTCAGTAACCCAGGCTGCACCTGGCAGCAGCTTTGAGGTGCTGCTGGAGCAGACCATTGCTTACGGCTGGCATACCTACTGGATCAACCCTGGCGATTCCGGCGCAACGCCCGAGCTGACTTTTGATGTACCTGAGGGTGTCGTTGTTGGTGAGTTTGCCTGGCCGTATCCCGAACGAATCGCTTACGGGCCGCTCATGAACTACGGTTATCATGATCGTGTCCTGTCACCGTTCACCGTGACGATCCCGCAAGATTTTGATGGTGACAGCCTGGCACTCAAGGCAACCGGCCGCATCCTTGTCTGTGCCGACATCTGTATCCCGGAGCAGGTTGAGGTGGCGCTTTCCATCCCCGTGGGCGCTACCCAGATCGAAGGGGCAAACCCGGCTGACTTCACGCAGGCCCGCGCAATGCTGCCACAGCCGGCCGCAGTACCAGCGTCCTACACGGTGGAAGGCGAGGCGATCACTGCCAATATCGGTATTCCCTACATCGCATCCAATCGTCTCGCCGCGGTTGAGTATTTTCCCTACAAGTTTGAATCCATCGACAACCCGGCTGAACAGGCATTCTCTTTTGATGAGTCTGGATTGAAGATTTCACTTCGGACTGGATTTGACTACAGCCCGGGCGCTGATTTGAGCGGTGTGCTGGTTGTTCGTGAAGACGAGCTCACCAGTGCTTACGAAATCACGTTGCGGGAGGAGGGCGCAGCGCCGGTAACGACCTCACCAACAACGACAGCAGCGGCAGATGAAGACATGAGTCTTGCACTTGCTGCCTTGTTCGCGTTCCTCGGGGGCCTCATTCTGAACCTCATGCCGTGCGTATTCCCGGTGTTGTCCATCAAGATACTCTCCCTGGTCGAGGGGGTCGGAGAAGGCAGTGTTCGACTGCACGGCTGGGTATACAGCGCAGGTGTGGTGTTCAGTTTTGTTGCCATTGCCGCCGTGTTGATCGGTCTGCAGGCGTCAGGTGAAGCGATCGGCTGGGGTTTCCAGCTGCAGTCTCCCTGGGTGGTTGCGCTGCTCGCTTATCTCTTTGTTTTAATCGGGCTGAATCTCGCCGGTGTGTTTGAGATTGGGACCTCCTTCATGGCGCTGGGTAGTGCCGGGGACGGGCAGTCATCCTCATCACTTGGTTCATCCTTTGGTACCGGTGTACTTGCCACCACGGTTGCCGCGCCGTGTACGGCGCCATTTATGGGTGCCGCTATTGGCTTTGCACTGACGCAGCCTGCTATTGCAGCGCTTGCGGTGTTTGCCGTGCTAGGTGCGGGGATGGCAGCACCTTACCTCCTGCTCACCTATTCGCCCGCGTTGTTGAACAAGATGCCGCGGCCAGGTGCGTGGATGGAAACGCTCAAGCAGTTCCTTGCTTTCCCAATGTTTGCATCTGCCATATGGCTGGTGTGGGTGCTTGGTATCCAGGTGGGACCAACCGGCATGATGCAGGTGTTGGCAGGTGCGCTGCTTCTGAGCCTCGCTGTGTGGCTGCTTGCCCGTCGGATCAGATCTACTGCAGGTAGCGTTGCTCGATACGCCGCAGTGCTGGGTCTTGCGGGCGTTGCCGGTTACGCGGTTGCGGTTCAGGAAGCGCCAACAGTTCGCACCAGCGATATTGATGCCGCCTCGAGTGAAGTTGCGGGACCCATCGACATGGCTTACACGCCTTATTCGGCATCTGCGCTTGCGGCCGCGAGGACTAATGGCCCTGTCTTCGTGAACTTCACGGCGGCCTGGTGTATCACCTGCAAAGTGAATGAGTTGAATGCGCTTTCTAGCGAAGCATTTCGTGATGCGCTTGCCGCGAAGAACGTGACCTACCTGAAAGGTGACTGGACCAGTGAAGATCCGGTGATTACCGCAGCACTTGAAGACTACGGCAGAAGTGGAGTCCCCCTATACCTTTTGTATCGTGAGGGCGAGGATCGCGCCGAGGTGTTGCCCCAGATCCTGACCGAGGCCATTGTCCTCGACGCGATTGGATCGCTCTAGCTAGTTCTCATCCGAAAAATTTTCGGGTCGGTTTCTGTTTCTGTTTTTGTGAAACCTCGCATTTTTCTGACGAAAAATGACAAGCCATCCGTGGCTTGTTCTAGTTCTCACCCTTTTCGGATGAGCACTAGTTAACCGTTAAGGGTCAAGCCTTGCAGAGGCCTTACCTTTGATGACTTCAACGCCTTCCTCATCCGTCGTTGAGACTTCAAGGTCCGCGATCATGTTGCCGTCTTCTTCCCTGATCTCGGTGACCGTTGCCTTAGCCGTGAGGGTTGCACCCGGAAACACCTGGGAGGTGAATCGCACGCCGTAGTAGGTCAGCCTGCCATCGCCAACGTAGTTGGTCAGCATCTTGCCGGTCATACCCATGGACAACATGCCATGTGCAAATACCGATGGGTAACCCGCCACCTGTGTGGTGAAAATCTCATCGCTGTGCAGTGGATTGTAGTCACCGGAGGCACCTGCATACTGGACAATCTGTGTACGTGACAGGTTGTTGCAGACTTCTTCCTGGTGGCTGTCACCGACGCTTAACTCGCTTGCTTTTAATGCCATTTTCTTAAACTCCTTAATCGCCAGATGTTGCAGGTCGTTCGGTGCGTACACCAACGCCGGTTGCAGTGATGACCAGTTCACCATTCTGGTCGCGGTACTCAGTGACTGATTCGCTGAACATCAGTTTGCCACCACGGCGACCTTCCTTTTCCCAGCTCTTGCCAGGCTTGGTTTCGGCGGTCAGTACGTCACCTACTTTCAACTGACGGTGATACACGTAGTGTTGCTCGGCGTGAAGTCCGCCGCCACCACCGCCGCCACCGCCGCCACTGCCTTCTTTCTTGGTAATGCCGGTTGGACCTTTGGCTGAGCCGAACCACTCTTCGCCGATTTTCGGGCGAAGGAAATAGTCGGGGTCGAACTGTGCGCTACTTTGTACAAATGTTGGGGGCGCGACGATGGCGCCGGGCTCTGTACCTTTTGCGTACTCTTCATCGTAGTAAATGTCGTTTGCATCACCGATGGAGCGAGCGAACATCATGACGTGTCCGGCCTCGATCGGAAATTTGTCTACGGCCATCTTCTTTTTCCTCTTTGGGTTGCGTTGAAAGTTACCTCGAAAATACTAACAGTGAAGCGTGAACGTCAAGGACCTTGGCATGGCGTTGCCAACAAACTGTCTATAGCTGGCTGCTAATCTGTGCTGTGTTAAAACCAACTTTTCGATAAAAATTTCTTGGCGAAGGCTGGGGTAGCCTGTAATATTTTTGTCCCCCGAATAAGAACAACAAAGCTGTTAAGGCGCAGTAATTTATGTCGAGACCTGTTCGCATTGAGTTCCCCGGTGCAACCTACCATGTGACTAGTAAAGGCAAAGAAGGACTGACAGTTTTCAAGGACGATGAAGACAAGGGCGTCTTCCTCAATGTTGTAGACAACGTTGTCGACCGATTTGGTTGGCTTCTGCACAGCTACGTGTTGATGGATGATCACTACCACCTTGTTGTCGAAGTGCCAGATGCCAATCTCTCAAAGGGAATGCGTCAGCTTAATGGTGTTTACACTCAACACGTGAATCGTCGTCACGGCACCGAAGGTCCCGTCTTCCAGGGTCGGTTTAAGAGTCTTCTGTTTGAAAAGAAGAAATACCTGCTGCCGGTGTGTCGTCATGTGGTAACCAACCCATCACGTGTACCGGCACGTTCCAGTTTCTCCAGCTATCGCTGGAGCAGTTACCGACCTACTGCAGGTCAAGTGAAGAAACCGGCTTATCTCTACATTGAAGATGTTTTAAAAAGCTTCGGGAAACGCGAGAAGGACAGCCAGAAAAAGTACCGCGACTACATCAAGGAAGGTGTGAACGCTGAATCCCCAATGCATGGCCGAACCAGCCAGGTGCTGCTCGGTTCACCGAAGTTTCTTAACGAGATGAAGCCGATCCTGCAGGGCGAGCGGATGTCAAAACGCGGTCCTAAAGCCGCCCGCAGACGTCGCTCTCTTCCGGTTATTTTCAAGCGAGTTGACGACAAAACCCGGATGGAACGCAACGAACTCATCAAAAAAGCCCACCTCGACTATGGGTATACGTTGATGGAAATCGGTGAGCATCTTGGGTTGCATTACACGACCGTCTCGAAGGTCATTAACGCTTAACAAGAAACGAAACCGAGGCGATATCCAGGGCCCTCAGCAGAGGCCAGGAAAGCTTTAAAATCCCCAAAAGTCGCTGTATGCTTGCGGCTTCAGATATTCCGGAGAGAACTGGTGCGAAGAGTCCGCGGCCAACAACAACAAGAAGAGGGCGAAATCGACCTGACACCCATGCTGGACGTTGTGTTCATCATGCTGATCTTCTTCATCGTCACAGCTACTTTCGTTAAGGAAATTGGTCTGGACGTGAACTCCCCCGATAAGAACCAGAACGTTAAGGATGCCGACAAACAGAGTATTGTTGTGCAGATCACTTCTCGTGACAGGATTCGTATCCGCGGTCGTGACGTCGACTTCCGTGCTGTACGCGCGAACATCGAACGTCTGCATGCGGAAAACCCGGAAGCACCTGTGGTAGTTCAGCCACATCCCGACAGCACCACGGAAACCATGATTCACGTGATGGACTCAGCCAGGCAGGCTGGCGTCTACAACGTGTCGATTGCTGCGACCTGATCGTTGATCATCGCCTGATTCATCACCTGATGTATCGAGGTTGATGCCATGAAAATCGGCATCAGTATCCGTGTGATGGGCCCCCAGTCCGGGGCCGATACCATTGCATCCATCTTGCAGTCTGCTGAAGCAGCAGGTGTAGACTGCGCCTGGATTGTTGACCATATCGCGATCCCGCCGGATGATGCCGAGGGATCTGGTGGTCGCTACCTTGATCCGCTCGCGAGCCTCGCATGGATGGCCGGGCAGACCAGTCGTATTGCCATTGGTACCAGTGTGCTGATTTTGCCGTACCGCCCGGCACTGCCAACAGCAAAAGCAATAGCCACCATCCAGGAACTGTCCGGTAACCGGCTTCGCCTCGGTATGGGTATTGGCTGGATGGACCCGGAGTTCAAAGCACTGGGCCTCGATCGGCATCAGCGTGGTAAGACCTCTGATGAAACCCTGGCGTTTTTCCACGAGTGTTTTGCCAATGATGTGGTGATCGCAAACGACCAGCCATTCCTGTTTCGTCCACGCCCTGAGCGTCCACCTTTTTATATCGGCGGCAGGGCGCCACATGCGATTGAGCGTGCGCTGAAATATGGCGACGGCTGGATGCCGATGGGCAAGGTTGAGAAACTTGCGCCGGACATAGCGTTGTACCGCTCAAAGGCTGCAGATGCGGGTCTCGCAGCACCTGAAATCGTGACGTTTGGAGGCCTGGATGAGAATGATGAAGCTAAATCACGCGCCACCATCGCTGAATATGAAGCTGCCGGCATAACACAGATGATTGTCGGCAGGCCCTACGATACGGCGGACGATCTCAAGGCAACAATTGACATGATTGCAAAGGTATCTGGCTGATGGAACTGATCCTGATTCGACACGGTTTACCCCTCCACGTGGAAACAGACGACGGTGCCCCCGCGGATCCGCCGCTGTCAGATGAAGGGCATGACCAGGCGGCGCGGATGGCAGCCTGGCTGCGTGAACACCATATCGATACCATCTATACCAGCCCGATGCGCCGGGCGGCTGAAACCGCGGCACCGCTTGCTGAGGTAAAGGGCATGACCGCCGAGGTTCGTGATGGTATTGCAGAATATGACCAGGATGCCGATCACTATATTCCTGTCGAAAAACTCAAGGAACTCGACTACGAACGCTGGCGCAAGATGATGCGCGGTGACACCGAGGGTGTCGATTTCCAGGCGTTCTGTTCACGCGCTATCAACACGCTGGAGGACATCATCAGCGAGAACGCGGGTAAAAGAGTTGCCGCTGTTTGCCATGGCGGTGTCATCAATGTCTGGACCGCTCATGTCATCGGTTTTGAACCGAGGATGTTCTTCAATCCACGCTATACCAGTATCAATCGGTTTATGGCGGCGAGTTCAGGTGAGAAGTCCGTGATCACGCTGAACGAACACCATCACTTATCCTGATTGCGCCCACGGTCCTGGACCTGCAGCCGGTTAGTCTCCAGCGTCTCCGCCGCAAGATCACGATTCTCCTGACCTGAGCGGCGTTTTTCCTCAGCAAGGCCTTCACCGAGCGTACCCTCCCAACCGTAATCAATCAGGTGATGAACCTCTTTTAAAGTGGCCGGGTTGGTGGAGGTAATATCGCGGGCAAGTTGCTTACAGTAGGGCAGCAGCTCATCTGCTGGCAGCACCTCGTTCACAAGTCCCCAGCGTTCTGCCTTGTCGGCATCGAGGTAGTTTCCCGTGAAACTAAGCTGTTTTGCGCGGGATGCACCGACCAGCCGAGCTAGTCTCTGTGATAGCCCCCAGCCCGGGACAACACCCATACGGACGTGTGTGTCGGCAAATTTTGCATTCTCCGAGGCGATGAGAATGTCGCAGGCGAGAGCCAGCTCAAAACCGCCGGTGATGGCGTGGCCGTTGATGGCGGCGATGACGGGTTTACCCACCTCGCGGATTGCCTTCTGCAGGTCCACCCCATCCGGCTTTGTATCGCCGGTGTTCATGCCTGTCTGTCCGAGTTCTTTCAGGTCAAGGCCTGCGGTAAACGCACGTCCGGCGCCGGTCAGGATGATGACCTTGGTCTCATCATCTGTCCTGAGGCTGGTAAACACGTCCGCCAGTTCACGGCGAAGCCCCGTGGACAGTGCATTCAGGCTCTCCGGCCGGTTTAACGTGACCAGGGTAACCCCATCTTCTTTTTCTACCAGGACCAGTTCGCCCATATGTAATGCTCCTATCCGATTTTGATGCTCTGGCCGCCGTCAACGGGGAGGTTTACGCCGGTGATGAACTTTGATTCGTCGCTCGCGAGGAAGAGGGCAGCGTACGCGACGTCCTCCGATGTGCCCATCTTTCTTCCCAGGGGCACCATCGCATCGCGCTGACTGATGACATCCTCGCGTGATTTACCGAGCGTTGCGCTGTAACCCTCTACTGCCATGGGCGTGTTCATTAACCCGGGCAGGATACAGTTTGCACGGATGTTGTGTGCGGCATTACCCATGGCCACGTGTTGGGTCAGGGCCATGACACCCGCTTTGGAGGTTTTGTAGGCAAGCATCGCGGTTGACGCAATCGCCGCCACCGAGGATATGTTGATGATCGAGCCGCCGCCGGTCTCACGCATCGCCGGGATCGCGTGTTTGCAGGTCAGGTACATGCTTTTCAGGTTCACGTCCATGATGCGATCCCAGTCCGCTTCCTCCAGGCGCGTCACGCTGCCATCGCGAAACCCAATGCCGACATTGTTATGGAGGATGTCGAGTTTTCCCCAGGACGCTAGCGCGGTAGTCGCAAGCTTTTCGCAATCGCCAGCGTTACTGACGTCCGCGATGAGGGTGACAACCTCGCCGCCTTCATTACGGATCATACCGGCCGTTTCCTCGAGGGACGCACTGTCCCTGTCGCAGATCACCAGGCGAGCGCCATGTCGGGCGAACAATAATGCGGTGGCCCGGCCGTTGCCCGTTGTCTGTCCTGCTGTCTGGCCCGCACCTGTGACGATGCCAACTTTACCTTCCAACCGCTTGTCCATATGCCTGCCGTGCTGTCGTTGTGAGCCATGGATTCTATCAGGGCTCTGATATACTTTTTTCAACCTTTGTATTTCAGGCTGCTGTGGAAGGCTTCATCATATTCGTTGGTATCGTCGCTGGTCTTATCTGGCTTGCCCGATACATGCGTCAACGTGAGATTGAACGTTTCATGGACGCCGATATAGGCGACTTCCAGCTGCATTCGACGAACGAAGCGGTAGAAAAAGAGAACCCCATCCTGGCAAGGGCCGAGGTTGCCGCCGCGCTCAATCCCGATATTGGTCCGATCAAGAAACCTGAAGCGGCCGCGGCGGATACGATACCCATCGATATCACCGACGCACCTGACCCGGTGCTTTATGTGGCAAAGGGCGCAACCCTGGATGATGTGAATCGAGCGTTGTTCCTGGCGTTAAGTGGGGCGTTGCCTGGCTCCATGCGCCTCTTAACCAATGTACCGCTGGCAGAAATTGCAAAAGCCCCGGACACAAGTGGCACTGAAGCGGCACGGCTGAAGTCCACGGTGATCAGCTATCTCATCTGCTCGGCTACCGACCTCAAGCCGCTCTGCGGGGTACGACTCAGCAGCCGCCCGGACTTCATGAAAGGTGTCTTTGGTGACCTCGGCATCCCACTGATCGAATTCCCGCCGTCTCCCGACATTTCTGTTGAAGAGGCGAGGGTGAGGTTGGTCGATGTGCTGGGGAAGCGAGAGTCGCAGGTTTGTCCGAAATGCGGCGAGGCCATGACGATCAGGAAGGCGGTTAAGGGCAAGGATGCGGGGATGAGTTTCTGGGTATGTAAAGGCTTTCCCAAGTGCCGCGGCGTGCTTAAGCAGGAGCCTGCTTTATAGGAGATCCTGTCTGTAAGGGGGTGGTCAGCTGGCAGGCGCCTCTTCCCGGAGGTTCTTCTCGATCAATGAGCGCATGTCTGTAGCCAGTTCCTTGGCGGTTACCTCTTCAAACGTTTCAGGGTAAACCGGTTCCAGCACATCGACAATCACATGGGTTTTGCCATGAAAGTTGAAACTGTTCTTGGGCAGAGCGGTGCGTGATCCATTGATCACCAGCGGCAGGATCGGTTTATTCAGTCGTTTCGCCAGTACAAATGCGCCTTCCTTGAAAGCCCGCATCTTGCCTGTCTCTGAGCGGGTCCCCTCGGGGAACAGGTATACCGAACTGCCCTCATTCAGGTGACGTTCACATGCCTGGTACATACTTTTGATACTGGATTTCTCGCCACGACGCAGTTTCACGTAGCGGTTCAGGCTCATATTCCAGCCGATCAGCGGAATGTTGAAAAGCTCAGCCTTGGATACCCACTTGAAATGGGTAAACAGGGTGAAAGCAACCAGGATATCCACGAGGGACTGGTGGTTTGAAACGATGACATAGGTTTCGTCGGGGTCGATCCTGTCACGACCGTTGATGCTGACGTCCCAGGGAGGAAACACCCAGATGTATAGACTGGCCCACCAGCAGGTAAAACGGTGCAGCAACCATAATCGTTTGTCGAACGGATAGGTGCAGACCCAGATGATCAGCGCGATCGTAAAGAAGAACGCTGATGTGAGGAAGACAAATGCGATATAGAGGACAGCGATTAAACGATAAACAAAACGCCGCAACATGCCTGCTGTCATAGGTTTTAGCCAGCAATGATTGTAGCATAGTGCACCTTGTAAACAGCCCCCTGGCACTCAGCAATAGCGGGCTGCAATAAACGGAGATCGTAAGTCATGCCGCTGAAACTGGAGACGCCACAAATGGGAGACGATATCGTGTTTGAATCGTTCCCGGTTGGTCCGCTGCAATGCAACTGTGCAATTATTGGCGATAAGGTGAGTGGTAAAGCCCTTATCATCGATCCCGGCGGCGATCCGGACAAGATCATGGCGGTGATAAACGCACATGACCTGAAAGTGGTGGGAGTGGTCCATACGCATGCTCATCTCGACCATATGCTTGCATCCGCCACAATCAGGGAGCAGACCGGCGCGCCGCTGCTGCTGCACCAGGGTGACAAGTTTCTCTGGGACGCATTTGAGGATCAGTGCGCAAAGTTCGGGATCGCCTGCGAAGCAACACCGGACCCGGACGGCTGGATCAAAGATGATGCCGATCTCGGTTGCTGTGGCGGGGTTGCCATTCACACACCCGGGCATACACCCGGCTCAATGAGCTTCTGGTTTGATGAACACAAGTTGCTGGTGGCAGGTGACACGCTGTTCCAGCTCGGGATTGGTCGCACCGATCTGCCCGGAGGCAGTTTTGCGGAGATTGAGCATTCCATCACGGACAGGCTCTTCAACCTTGCCGAAGATGCGTTGGTGGTGACAGGCCACGGACCGCAGACTTCACTCGCCTTTGAAAAACAGGCCAACCCGTTTTTTGGCGGCGTAACATAAACCCGTCGCGTTGGTCAGTATAATGGTACACCTGGATCCGGATAGTAGTAGGGACCCAACTCCAACATGAAGAGCCCAAGATTAGAAAAAGTGTATAGAAATTTCGCCAGGCTGATTGGCACGATGTCGCTTGTGACCCTCCTGGGTGGCTGCACGTCACTGGTGTCGGGTATCACCTCGCAGATGGCGGGTGACCTGGCGGATGCCATTCTGAACAGTGAGGACATCGATACTGTACGTGAAGGTGTGCCGGCCTACCTGCTCCTGGTCGACAGTTTCATCAATGGGTCTCCCGACTCGGTAGACCTGCTGATTGCGGCCGCTGATCTGAACGGCTCTTTCAGCGTCCTCGTGGAAGACCCCGAGCGAGTCAGGATGCTGGCAGACAAGTCAATCCGGTATGCCGAGGCAGCCACGTGTGCAGGCGACTCAGCGCTCTGTGGTTCACGTGCCCAGAACTTCAAAGATTTCCAGGCAACCGTTGCCGGTCTTGGTGAAGACGATCTCGCGGTCGCCTACACGCTTGGTGTCGCCTGGGTCGGGTGGATTCAGGCAAACAGCGATGACTGGACCGCTATCTCTGAACTCGGCAAAGCCAAGGCGCTCATGGCCAGGGTGATAGAGATCGACAGGGAATATGCCAACGGTGGCCCGCACCTTTACATGGGAGGGCTTGAAACCCTGTTGCCGGCGAGCCTTGGTGGCCAGCCTGAAAAGGGACGGGGACATTTTGAAGACGCGATGGCAATCAATGATGACTACCTGATGACCCGGGTTATCTATGCCGAACAGTATGCACGACTGGTGTTTGACCAGGAGTTACATGATCGGCTCCTGGGGGAAGTTATGGCGGCTGACCCCGTTGTTGAAGGTATGACACTGACCAACCGCATTGCACAGGCCCGTGCAGCAGACCTGCTGGCCTCGTCACCAGATTATTTTTAGGAAACAACCATGCGAGTAGTACACAGATTTATTGCACTGGCGCTTTTGGCCTTTTGCCTCGGTGCATCACCGGCACTGGCCAAGTCCTATAAGATTGCCACCGTTTCGCCCGACGGCCTCGGCTGGATGAAACAGTTTCGCACCGCCACAAAACAGATTGATACGCTCACCGAGGGACGGGTCAAGTTCAAGATCTACCCGGGCGGCGTGCAGGGTGACGATGCAACCGTCCTCAGGAAAATGCGCATCGGCCAGCTTCACGGCGGTATGGTGGCGGCAGGTTCACTGACCCGCTTCTATCCAGATCTGCAGATATACAACCTGCCACTGCAGTTCAGGGATTATGATGAAGTCGATTACATCAGGGGCCGTATGGACTCGATGATTTCCGGCGGCCTTGAAGATGCCGGGATTGTAACCTTCGCGTTCGTCGAGACAGGCTTTGCCTACCTGATGACACAGCAGCCGATCACCTCTGTTGAGGAACTCAAGGAGCTGAAAGCCTGGATACCTGAGGGCGATCCTATTGCCGCTGAGCTGATCAAGTCTTTTGACGTGAGCCCGATTCCGCTCAATATCACGGACGTGCTGGCAGGGTTACAGACCGGACTGATCGATGCGGTGGTGGTGCCGCCGGTCGTGGCGCTGGCGCTGCAATGGCACAACCACGTGAGTCATGTCATGGATCTGCCCTTGCTGTACATCTATTCGACCATGGCCATGGACAAGAAGTCCTGGAATCGAATGTCTGCTGATGACCAGGCGCTGGTCTCGACGGTGCTGGACAAGACGTTTACGCAGGTCGGTGAAGAGGCGAGGGTTGATAACAAAAAGGCGTTTGATGCGCTGCTTTCAATTGGCATTGAGGCAACGTCGCCTGCAAACCTGGGTGAATGGCAGAGCGTTGCAGACAAATCTGTGAACAGCCTGCTGGAATCCGGGGAGATTACACCCGATGCGGTACAGCTCTACCTCGACAACCTTGATGCTTACCGCACAGGTGTTACGGCGGGCGGAGGGCGTTGATCAACGCATTCCTCACAGTGAGGCGATGGTTACACCGCCTAGAGGATACCGTACTGGTTTCTGCGCTGCTGGTGATGCTGGGCACGGCGGTAGGGCAGATCATTCTTCGAAACCTGTTTGATTCCGGCCTCTTATGGGCTGAATCATTCCTGCGGATCCTGGTGCTGTGGGTGGCCGTGCTCGGGGCAATGGTTGCGACCAGGGAGAAGAACCACATCAATATCGATGCGCTGTCTCGCCTGGTGAAGGGGCGCTGGCTGCTGCTAACAACAGTTGCGACGGCCTGGTTTGCTGCCGCCATCTGCTTTACAACCGCCTACTACTCGGTCGAGTTCATCCAGTACGAGTATGAGGACGGCACGATTGCCTTTGCCGAGGTGCCGACATGGTTGTGCCAGTCGATTATTCCGTTCGGTTTCGCCGTCATGGGGCTACGCTTTGTAATCTCGCCGTTTACGCCGAACCCAGATGAAGAAGAGGCGCAGGCGCAGTGAACAGTGTCCTGTCAGCGTTGCTTGCTTTTCTGGCCGTCCTGGGGACGCCGCTTTTTGTCGTGATTCTTGCCGCCGCGATGCTCGGTTTCTACTACGCCGAGATTCCGCTCACCGTTATTGCTATCGAAATTTACCGCCTGGTCGACACACCACTGTTGCTGGCGCTGCCGCTGTTTACCTTTGCAGGCTATGTGCTGGCGGAAAGCCAGCTGTCATCCAGGCTGGTGCGGGTCACCGGCGCTTTTCTCGGCTGGATGCCTGGCGGACTTGCCGTGGTCTCATACGTCGTGTGCGCGTTTTTTACTGCGTTTACCGGTGCTTCCGGGGTCACTATTGTGGCGGTGGGTGCGCTGCTCCTGCCAGCGCTGGTTGAAGGTGGTTACCGCGAGCGATTTTCATTGGGCCTGGTGACAACCTCCGGCTCGCTCGGCCTGCTGCTCGCACCTTCGCTGCCGCTCATCCTTTATGGCGTTATCGTGCAGCAGATGGATCTGCCGCAGCCGTTTACGATCCAGGAATTGTTTATCGCCGGCATCCTGCCAGCGTTGCTCATGATTGTTCTGCTTACGGTTTACAGCATCTGGACAACCCGTAACGATGGGTTGGTTCGCCAGGAATTTGATGCGAAGGAAGCTTTTGCCGCGCTTGCGGCGATGAAATGGGAGCTACCGCTGCCGGTTATTGTGCTCGGCGGCATCTACTCGGGCTTTTTTGCGGTGTCCGAAGCCGCTGCAGTGACCGCACTGTACGTGCTGATCGTCGAAGTGTTCATCTATCGCGAGGTGGCGTTTACCAAACTGCCGTCGGTAATCCGGGACTCTATGATCATGGTCGGCGGGATTCTGCTGATTCTTGGTGTATCCCTCGCGTTCACCAATTTCCTTGTCGATGCAGAAGTCCCGCAGCAGCTGTTTGAGTGGATCAGTGAATACATCGAGAGCAAGTGGACCTTCCTGATCCTGCTGAACATCGTATTGCTCGCGCTTGGCGCGATTCTCGATATCTTCTCCGCGCTGGTTATCATGATTCCGTTGATCGTGCCGATGGCGCTGCGCTTCGGAATTGATCCGGTGCACCTCGGCATCATATTCCTCGCCAACATGCAGATCGGCTATTTCACACCGCCTATTGGCATGAACCTTTTTATCGCCAGTTATCGCTTCAAAAAGCCGATAGGAGAGCTGTATCGGGCAACGATACCGTTCATGTTTGTGTTATTGTTTGCGCTGATTTTGATCACCTATGTACCGGGACTGAGCCTGGCCTTCCTGGACAGGGGATAAGTCGCTCTGGCTGACCAAGAACTGACCATCGCTGTCGATTATTGGCGAGGCAGGTCAGCATTGCAGGTGACTGAATAGAATGGCCCCTGGCCAAAAAGCAAAAATAAAATCTATAATAATCATAAAGTTACGAGGTAAATCGAAGAAAATAGGTGTTTTGGCACCAATTTCGCATTACTGTTTGTAACCACATCACATTAATTGGGGTAAAGACTTGGATCAGGTAGACGCCAAAGCATATCGGCGACTGGTTGAGATCGGTATCGCGCTGTCTGCAGAGAAGGACCTGAACAGCCTGCTCGAGCGCATCCTTATCGAGGCACGTGCCATCGCGCAGGCGGATGCAGGCACGATTTACCTGTTGACCCCCAATGACACGCTGCAATTCAAGATCGTCCTGAATGAGACACTGGGCATTACGCAGGGGGGTAAGGACGGCGACAAGATCAGCCTGCCGGAAGTCTCGATGCTGACGGAACACCAACTGCCTAATCTTTCCAACGTTGCGACCTGTGCCGCGCATCGTGGCCAGACCATTGTTGTTGACGATGCACGTCGCAGCAGCGAATTCGATTTTTCAGGTACCCAGAAGTTTGATGATCTCCTCGGTTATCAATCAACTTCCTTCCTGACCATCCCCCTCAAGACAGCGTCGGAAAAGTGCATGGGCGTGCTGCAGCTGATTAATGCGCAGGACGACAAAGGGGCGGTGGTGCCATTCTCGCGTGAAATTGTCCCGCTGATCGAAGCGCTGGCTTCCCAGGCGTCGGTTGCGATGGAGAACCGTACGCTGCTTGATGAACAGGAAGCCCTCAAGAAACAGCTCGAAAGGGAAGTGGATAATCGCACCGAGGAGCTGAAAGAAGCGCTCACCAAATTGAGTGAAGCATACATCATCCTCAAGGAACTCAACACCATTGATGCGGTGACAGGTATTCGTAACCGGCAGTACTTTGACGATGTCATGGAACAGGAGTGGCGGCGGGCCCGACGCCAGGGTTACGACGTTTCGCTGATGCTGCTCGATATCGATCACTTCAAGAAGGTAAATGACACCTATGGTCACCTTGCTGGTGATGAGTGCCTTGCGGCGGTAGCGACAGAGGTGGACGGCATGTTCAATCGGCCCTCCGATGTAGTTGCGCGCTACGGCGGTGAGGAGTTTGTTGTCATCCTGCCGTACATCTCGGCTGAAAACGCCAAGGACCTCGCTGAACAGCTGCGTCGTACCCTTGAAGATAAGACCTTCATCGCCGATGGCAACCAGTTGCGCATCACAGTGAGTATCGGATTAGCTACGGTATCACCGTCAGAAGAAGTGGAACCGCGAGACCTGATTGGTTGGGCGGATTCGGTGCTCTACAAGGCCAAGTCATCCGGTCGAAACCAGGTTCAGCAGCACGTCTCAGCGAACTAGAATCGGCTCCGCCTAGAAGCCGACCGCTAATCCCTCCTTGCGGTGATCTGAACCACCAACAAAACCATCTGCCATCCGATAGATCAGCTGTGCACCGCCAAACAAATGTTCCGGGCTGCCCAGCACAATGTCGTGTCCGCGAGCCTTGAGTTCATCGATGACAGCAGGTGCAAATCCGCCCTCCAGTGCAACCCGGCCATCCTCTATCAGGTGCCAGCGGGGTGCGTCGGAAGCGGCCTGTGGGTTCTGACCGTGAAGACAGACGCGAATGGTCATCTGCAGGTGTCCCTGCGCCTGCATATGTCCGCCCATCACACCAAAACTCATTAATGGTGATCCTGCCTGCGTAATGAAGCCGGGGATAATCGTGTGATAGGGGCGCTTGCCCGGTCCAACCTGGTTGGCGTGACCTTCTTCCAGTACAAATCCGGCACCCCGGTTCTGCATACTGATACCTGTGCCTGGCACAACAATGCCGGAACCGAAGCCCATGTAGTTGGACTGGATCATGGATACCATCATGCCGCTGGCGTCCGCCGTGGTGAGGTAAACCGTGTCCGAGCCGTGACCGAGCGCATGCGGTGTCGGGTTTGCTGTGCCGGATGAGATTTCTGCAGCCCTGCCAGCAAGATAGTCAGCGTCCAGCAGTTCTTCGACGCTATATCGCATATGATCGATATCCGCGAGAAGACGTTCGATCTCTGCATAGGCGATCCGCATGGCTTCAATCTGCAGGTGCACCGCATCAGCTGAATCCAGCGGCAGATCTTCGATACCGAGGTGTCGGGCAATGCCGAGCGCAATCAATGCCATGATCCCCTGGCCGCTCGGTGGTATCTCATGCAGGGTCACGCCGTAGCCATCCATGCTGATCGTATCAACCCAGTCAGCCTTATGGGCTTCGAGATCCGCCATTGTCATCGCGCCGCCGTTAACAGCCGCATCATCAGCAATCAGCCTGGCAAGGTTGCCACGGTAGAATGATTCACCGCGGGTTTCTGCAATTTCCTGCAGCGTGCGCGCATGGTCCGGTAGTGTCTTCTTCTGGCCGATGGCTGGCGCTTTCCCGTCGATCA
The DNA here is from genome assembly GCA_963921285.3 of Pseudomonadales bacterium. GTDB lineage: Bacteria > Pseudomonadota > Gammaproteobacteria > Pseudomonadales > Azotimanducaceae > UBA9659. Next base: position 332,007 of record CAWUFD020000008.1, on the reverse strand, counting down.
TGAAGGTATCCATAAACGGCGCAAAGTCCTTGTAGGTTTGCGCGGCGTAACGCCAGTAGAAGCCGGTTTTTGGGCCAACCTGGTAGCCTTGCTCTGCGTAGCGGATGGCGTTTGTGAACAAGCTTTCAAACGGCAGTTTGCCAAATCGGCTCGACATCTCGACCCAGGCTGATACCGCACCGGGTACGGTGACCGCATCCCAGCCGCGCACGGTCATGCGCTCACGTCCCGCGAACCGCTCCGGTGTTAGTGCCATGGGTGAGCGCCCGGATGCGTTCAGGCCATGCAGCTGCGTGCCATCCCAGATGATGGCGAATGCATCACTGCCGATACCATTGTTGTTCGGTTCGACAACCGTCAGTGCAATGGCGGTAGCAAGTGCCGCATCAACCGCATTACCACCTTGTTTCAGTGCATCAAGCCCGGCGTTTGCCGCGAGCGGCTGCGATGTGGCAACCAGGTTATCTGCAAAGACGGGCGACCGATTGGACGGGTAGGGGGTATCCCAGTTCAGGCTCATTTCTACTCTTTCTACTTCTTTTATTTCTTTTCTACCGCCTCGATGGGCAGACCGGCTTCCTTCCAGGCGCTGAAACCACCCTCGAGGTGACACACATTCTCCATACCCATTTCCTGTACCGTGCGGGTGGCAAGCGCGGATCGCCAGGCTGAGGCGCAGTAGAAAACAAACTTTTTATCCTCGGCAAACAGTTCGCGGTGATACGGGCTGTCGGGGTCAACCCAGAATTCCAGCATGCCCCGCGGTGCGTGGGTTGCACCGGGCAGCTTGCCTTCACGCTGCAGCTCACGGATGTCGCGGATATCAACAAACGTGACATTGTCATCTTCGATCAGCGCTTCAGCATCGCCCAGTGGCAGTGTTTCGATCAGCGCTTCGGCTTCTTCTACCAGTTGCTTGTAGCCTTTTTTCACTTGTTTTGCCTTATGTCATTTCTGTCATGTCAGGAGACAGCATAGTCTACATTCAGCTGGTGGGCAGCGTCTCCCAGTTCCGCTCTTTCCTGGTCAGTTCGGACAAGCTCTGCTGTGTGTAAAGACGATGGTAACGGCCACTCAGCTGCATCAGCGCGTCGTGGTTTCCCTGTTCGGCAATCTGGCCCTTTTCAATCACCAGGATGTTGTCAGCCGCGCGGATGGTCGACAGCCGGTGCGCAATCACGATGCTGATTCGGCCGCGCAGGAGCGCGGACAGGCCTTCCTGGATTCTCTGCTCGGTCTCCGTATCAACAGACGATGTAGCTTCGTCCATGATAAGGATCTTTGGATCGGCCAGGATGGCCCGCGCAAACGAGATCAGCTGCTTCTGGCCAGCAGAAAGCTGGGAGCCACCTTCGCCAACCTCTGTGGCATAGCCGTCCGGTAACGACTCAATAAAGTCGTGGGCACCTGCTTTTCGAGAAGCTGCCAGCACGTCGTCCCGGTCTGCATCGAGGGCGCCGTACCTGATGTTGTCTTCTATAGAACCACCAAAGATATGTGATGACTGCAACACGATGCCGAGATTAGATTGCAGCCACTGCAGGCTGCGCTGCCGGTAGTCGATACCATCGATGGTGATGCGTCCACTGCTCGGTTCATAAAATCGGCACAGGAGGCTGGCGAGGGTTGATTTACCGCCACCTGTAGAGCCAACAATGGCAACGGTTTGACCCTGGTTGATGGTGAGGTCCACATGACTGAGTACCGGCCCGCCGACGTCATAACTGAATGAGACATCCTCGAAACGAATCTGGTTGATCTCATCGGCGTAACCGTCGATAGCGTCGTTGGCTTTTTTGTCGGCATGCATGCGGCCAATCACCTCATCGTTATCAGCGATTTCAGGCTCTGCAAGCACCAGGCTCATGATCCGCTCAGCAGAAGCCTGCGCCATCTGCATTTCTGCAAACCAGTGCGCAAGCTGTTCAATCGGCTCGAAGAAGTGTCGGGTGTACGTCAGGAACGCAACCAGGGTACCCGCAGTCACGGCTCCCCAGATGACTTCGAGGCCGCCGAATACCAGCGCAAGTCCTGTCGCAACTGAACCGAGGGTCAGTACCAGTGGCAGGTACAACGCGGCTTGAACCAGGTTGGTGACAGACGCGCCGTGCATCTGGTCGGTGAGGCCGCCGAAGTTCTTGAGGTTTTCCGCTTCCTTTACGAATGCCTTGCTGGTCTGCACCCCCATAATGCTCTCGTTATAAGAGCCGGTGATACGGGAGTTGGTCTTACGGACCAGGCGGGCGCTTTTCAGGATGCGGTGCTGGAACTTGATGCTCATCCAGGCAAGCACCGGCAGCACCGACAGGACAACCAGCGCGAGCGTGACGTCCATGACCAGCATGGCAACCGCGATACCGATCATCATGGTCAATCCCCAGACGAGGTCCAGCATACCCCAGGCGAGGATATTAGATAGTCGTTCGCAGTCGGATGTCATACGTGCCATCAGCCAGCCGACAGGACGAAAGTCGTAGTAGGAAAAAGACAGGTTCTGCAGGTTGCAGAAGCCATCCATCCTGATGTCATGGGCGACGTGCGTGCGGATCTTGCCGCCGTACCAGATAAAACCACCAACGGACAGGCCGAGGAGGACCGTGAAACCAAAATAGAGCGCACCATAGTAGGCAAGGTCAGCATCGGCACCGTGTTCTGCAACCGCATCAATGACCTCGCGGGTGATCAGTGGGAATGCAATCTCTGCTATTGCGGTAAAGAACGCACAGGTGGCAAGAATCGTGACTTCCTTACGATAATTCAGGGCGTAGCCCAGCAGGCGCCGCCACAGGTTAAGGTTCATGCCACGCTGGAACGAGTCTTCGTCAAAACCGTCGTCAAAGTTTTCGTCGTCGTAATACATGTCGCTCATGGCGCACGCTCCTTCATCGTGTCCTCGGTTGAGGCCAGTTGATCCAGGTCTTCCTCGATCTGGTCCTGTATCGCGCCCTGGATTTCGCAAAGCCGCTGGTAGGGGCCTTGTTCAGCGATCAACTCGCTGTGACTGCCTGACTGAACGATGTTGCCCTCGTTCAATACAAGAATCCTGTCTGCATGCATTACTGTGGAGAGCCGATGGGCGACGATGATCGTTGTCTCGCCGGCCCGCCGTCGTTTCAGGGCATCGAGGATCTGCACTTCCGTGTCGGTATCGACCGCCGACAGTGCATCGTCCAGGATCAGGATTGGTGGATTCTTCAGCAGTGCTCGCGCGATGGCGATCCGCTGGCGCTGACCGCCGGACAGCGTGACGCCACGTTCACCCACCATGGATTCATAACCACGCGGGAAGGCTAGGATCGACTCGTGGATGGCAGCATCTTGTGCCGCAAGGATGATCTCATCGCGGCTGGCTTCAATCCTTCCGATACGCAGATTGCCTTCGATAGAGTTGGAGTAGAGAAACGCTTCCTGCAGCACGATACTGATCTGTGAGCGTACATACTAGCGGTTGAGTTCCCGGAGCTCATGGCCATCAAGCGTGATGGAGCCCTCCTGGTAGTCATACAGCCTGAGCAGGAGTTGCGTGATGGTGGATTTGCCTGACCCGGGCGGGCCAAGCAGTGCCAGTGTCTCACCTGGCTTTACGTTGAAACTGACGTCCTTCAGCACTGGGATGCCCGGGGTGTAAGCAAAGGTGAGATCCTTAAACGTGACATCGCCACGCAGCCGTTCACCCGGCGCGGTTTCGTTCTGTGACTCGATAGGTTCCGCAAGTACTTCCGTTAGTCGACCGATAGCAACGATCGCTTTTCCGGAATCGGTCAATACACGTCCCATATGACGGATAGGCCAGATGATCATGCCGACATAGGTGATGAAGGCGAAGAGGGTGCCGACGGTCAGGGAACCATCGATCACCCAGAGTGCACCTGCAATCAGCAGAACACCAATCTGTCCCAGGCAGACAATATCGCTGAAGCCATAATAGAGTCCCATCAGCCCGATCAGGCGATTGTTGTTGTCACGGAACTGCCGGTTGCGGGCTGAGAACTTGTCGATCTCATAATCCTGACGAGCAAATGCCCGAACTACCCTGATACCCGTCAGGTTTTCCTGCAGTACCGTCGTCAGTTCAGCCTCGGACTCGTCAACGATCTCAAACAATCGTTTGACCCTGGCGAAGAACCATACCGCAGCGATAAACAGAAACGGGATGGTCACCAGGGACAGCCAGGCCATGCGGGTATCCAGGCTGAACAGTATTGGCAGGACCACCAGCAACATCAGGATGGCGCGCGAGATTTCGATAACCTGCCCGGACAGGAATACCCGCAGTGTTTCCATATCCGAAGTGCAGCGCTGCACCAGGTCCCCGGTATCGGCCTTGTCGTGGAAATGAGCCGGCAGATGTTCAATATGATCGAACAATCGATCTCGCAAGCGTCGCACGATGCCTTCCGACGCGTAGGCGACATATCGGCCACGCACGTAGATGAAGCCCCCGGCGATCGCTGTCAGGATGACCGTACCGATGGCTGCCAGCATCAGGTAGCTCATCATGCCGGGTGAATCAGCCGCTGAGATGGCACTGGCAAGTCGGTAGGCGCGCGGATCTGGTGTGAAGCTGTCACCAGCAAGGATGGCGTCGATGGAGAAGGTTGCCAGCAATGGCACCCCGAACATGAATACATATCCGATGGCCATCGCAAGAATTGCTATCGAAAACGCACCACGGAACCCTGCGGTATGAGCCCAGAGAAGGTGTGCTTTTCTTACATCATTCACTTTGTACTGCTCCCACTGCGTTGGATCTCGTTTGAAGCCCGGCATGGTTGCCGACCGGGATTCGTGAAGCCTGGCGTATCGCTTGGCGGGAAGACCCAATTCTACTCTGGGTGTGCTGACAGCATTTTGTCAGCAGGCGTAGCTGGTAAAGATAGCTGGTTGCTACGCAGGAGAAATGGGAGGACCCGCCGTGAGGGATAGCCTCGGCTTGTCGATGCTTGTGTTGGCATCGCGGGCGGGTGAAAAGTTCACTCGCCGTAAGTCAGGCGGTAATCGGCTTTACCCGGATAATTTGTGAACTCATGTCGTGCTCCTGCGTGACAGTTACGGTGAATCCGTAAAAGTACTGGCCAGCATGTTAGGTCCTCAATCACGAAAACGCAATGTCTGGTCTCCCCATCGGTATTGCTTTATAACTGCCGGCGCATCTTTCCAGAAAGACTTACAAGCAAAAGACCTACAACCAAAAGACTCAAGAGGAAAACGAATGAAACTATACAACTCTGTTGGGCCCAACCCGAAAGTTGTCCGCATGTTTATGGCCGAGATTGGCACCGAGGTCCCCGTGCAGGATGTTGATCTCATGGGGGGAGAAAACCGCCAGTCGGATTTCCTGAAAGTGAACCCAACAGGCACCAGCCCGGCACTCGAACTTGATGACGGCAGCGTGGTGGCTGAGATCACGGCAATCTGCGAATACCTCGCAGAGAACGCAGGAGGATCTTCGCTGATCGGTGATACCGCAGAAGAGCGCGTGGAGACGCGCATGTGGACACGTCGTATTGATCTCGGGATATGTGAGAACCTGACTAACGGCTTCCGTTATTCAGAAGGGCTGCCAATCTTCAAAGATCGTATGACGACGATCCCTGAGGCTGCAGATGCCTTGAAGGGCATCGGACAGGAAAAGATCACCTGGCTGGATGGCCAGATTGAAGGCAAACAGTTCATTTGTGGTGATCGTTTCTCACTGGCGGACGTGATGCTGTTCTGTTTCCTTGAGTTCGCCGCGCAGGTTGGTCAACCGCTGAACCCGGATAACAAGAATATCATGGCGTGGTATGAACGCGTCGGTGCGCGCCCAAGCGCGGCAGCCTGACCGGCTTACTAACTCTCAAGCTAACTCTCACACTACCTCTCAAACAAGTCCATCATGTCGCCCTGTTTGGTGACATGATGGCAACTTGCTTCCATGATCATCGAGGCCTAGAATCATAGTCGTACACCAGTGACAGCAGGTGACGTTTGTGACCCGGGAAGTCAGTTTTGGCAGCTTCACCCGAGAGCTGAACGTTAACCTCGATACCATCAGTTACAACGAGCTGACGGCGCCGATAGAGCGCGATGCCGAAGGTAACGAGGTGATTAAGCCGCTCGAACCGCTTTCGCTTAGTTCACGCGACGTATACCGCCTGCTTCGGCCTTATCTTTCGATCCGATTTTTTGAACAGGTCCGCGCCGTCCTGCCACTCGCGGTTTACCTGGCGCTCTTCCAACTGTTTATCTTAAGAGAGTCGATAGCCGACGCAGCCACCATCACCGCAGGGTTAGTTGCGGTGATCATCGGTCTGATGATTTTCATGGAAGGTCTCAAGGTGGGCCTGATGCCTTTCGGGGAATCGCTTGGAACCTCCCTGCCGGCGAAAGCCGGGCTTGCCGTCGTGCTGACGGTGGTGTTCCTGCTGGGTATTGGCGTGACGTTTGCGGAACCCGCAATCGGTGCACTGCAGACAGCGGGTTCGCTTGTTGATGTCACGCGGGCGCCATACCTTTACACGCTGCTGACCGACTGGGCCGGCACCCTGGTGCTCTCCGTGGGGGCGGGTGTAGGCCTTGCCGCCGCGCTTGGCACGATTCGGTTTATCTACGGGTGGTCCCTGAAGCCGTTGATCTATATCACGCTGACACCTGTGCTCCTCCTCACGCTGTACATGTCGACAGACGCTGAGTTGATGAAAGTCCTCGGTCTTGCGTTTGATTGCGGTGCAGTCACCACGGGTCCGGTGACGGTGCCCCTGGTTTTGTCACTTGGCATCGGCATTGCCAATGCCGCGGGCAAAGGCGGTGATTCCCTTTCAGGATTTGGCATCGTCACGCTGGCATCACTCTTCCCGATCATTGCTGTGATGATCCTGGCACTTTATGTGGCCAGCACAAACACGCCGGAGATGATCATTGAAGCCGTTGCCATGGGGCAGGCCGCGGCCAGCGAACTGGCGTGGTATCAGTCAACGCCGGGGGTTGAGATCGTCGGCGGGATTCGAGCCATCGTGCCACTGGTGGTGTTCCTCCTGCTGGTCATGACAGTGCTGCTGCGTGAAAAGATCCCGACGCCTTCCATGATCTTCTTTGGCATCTTCCTGTGTGTGCTTGGCATGATTGTGTTCAACCTTGGTCTCAGCTACGGCTTATCGATGCTGGGCGGGCAGAGCGGTGGCCTGGTGCCGGCAGCGTTTACCGAAATTGAAGCAGTAGAGGACTCACCCCTTTACATGCTGAGCCTCGGCCTCTTTATCGCCCTTGCCTTCGCCTGGCTGCTCGGTTTCGGCGCAACACTTGCTGAACCTGCACTCAATGCGCTTGGCATGACAGTTGAAAACCTCACCAACGGGTCCTTTAAGAAGCAGACACTGATATATGCGGTTTCGCTGGGTGTTGCTTTCGGGATTGCCATCGGCGTGGCCAAAATCATCTTCGAGATTCCCATCGCCTACCTGCTGGTACCGGGATACCTTGTCGCGATTGGGTTAACCGTCATATCGAACGAGGAATTCGTCAACATCGCCTGGGACAGCGCTGGTGTGACAACCGGACCTGTTACCGTCCCGCTGGTCCTCGCCATGGGGCTCGGGTTCGGCAATGCCCTCGGCGCAATTGAAGGCTTTGGCATTCTTTCCATGGCGTCCATCGGGCCGATCATCGCGGTGCTTTCAACGGGGATCTACATTCGCTGGAAGATTGAACGCCGCCACGCCAGCCAGAAACTTGAACCAGAAACCTACGAGGGGTCTCCAATACTATGAGCACGCGGGAATTTACCGTACTGACCGATCTCTCCATGATCACCTGCGTTGTGCAGCGGGGCAGCGCAGAAAAAGTTGTGCAGGCAGCGCAGGAAGCCGGTGCACAGGGCGCCACCATCCACTACGGCTATGGTTCCGGGGTGAGAGAACGCCTCGGTCTGCTCGGGCTTGCGGTGGATGTTGAAAAGGAAGTGATTAGCATCCTGGTAGCCGACGAGCAGATGGATCGAATATTTGAGCGAATGTATTTTGCGGGCGAGTTGGATCTGCCCGGTGCCGGCATCATGTGGGTCACCAAGCTGGAGAAAGCCGCTACCTATGTGCCGCGGGAAGTCATCGAGCGCATCAACGCGCAGGAAGGCGCGCAGGAAGGTTATGCATGAGTGAGATGCTGCAGGGCGAATCTGCAGGTGAGGTGAAGCTGATCACCTGCATCATGCCAAAGGGGCGCGCTTACGCGCTGCAGGAGTCCCTTTACAATGAAAAGGGCATCCAGACGGGCAACTTCCATCACGCACGTGGTGTAGGGCACCAGGCCAACATCCTGGAGAGGGGTATCGGCGAGCAGCCTGAACGCGAGGTGCTGCAGGTTGTTGTGCCCGTGCAGTCTGTTGATGAGATATTTGAATACCTGTTCTTTGAGGGGGGATTGGACGAGCCGCATGGTGGCATGATCTACGTCACCGCGATCCCGAGGGCAACCCGGATGGTGATGCCGGACTCAGAGGCCGCCGACACCTGATTCCGTTTCGGATGAGAACTAGCTAGAACCTTCTCAGGTCGACTATTCAGAGTCCAAGCCGGGCTAACCAATAGATGCCGACGTGGAAGCAGGCGAAGAAAACCTGTCCCCACATGAAACCTGTCAGCAGATCATCACTGATCAGGTCCGCGGCCAGCAGGTGCGGGACGAGATTAATCACCGCCAGCAGCAGGATTCGCATGCTGATCGACAGCCAGAAGTCCGATATGCGGTACCACAGGTCAATTACGCGATAACACGCTGCGATCAGCATCATCGCAAGGTGAACCCCGCCGAGAAAACCGATGATAGTGAGCACAAGGGTCATGCTGTGGCCTCCTCGTTGTCCTGCATAAGCATGACGGCGCCGTTGCTGCCATCAACACGAATCAGGTCACCGGTTTTTATGCGGCTGGTGCAGTTGGCGACATCCACCACGCACGGCATGCCATATTCGCGAGCGATGGTACCGGCATGGGAAAGATAACTACCCACTTCTATCACGGCTGCATTGGCGGTGAGGAAGAGGGGTGTCCAGGCAGGGTCCGTGTAGGGGGCAACCAGGATTTCACCAGGTTCAATCTCGTTGTTCGTGGCGGGGTCCATGATCACCCGCGCTTTGCCTTCGTAATGACCGGGTGACGCACCCTGGCCGGAGAGCGTGGGCTCGGTGCCGTCGTTTTCAGCGAAGCTTGGCTCTTCAACGCCAATCGTTTTGGGTGGGACCAGTTTATTCAGCCTGATATGTTCCATGCGCCTTGATCGAATTGTGTCTTCAACATCGCTCCAGTTCATGGTGCCGCGGTCCAGCGATACTGCCTCCTCCCATTTGAGGTAAAAGATGTCGTCCTTACATTTCAGCGCGCCGGAGGCGAGCAGGCGCTGCTCAACTTGCAGAATTTTCCTGCGAACCGCGTAGAAGCCCATGATATGGAAGAAGCGTGAGTTCTCGCGCAACTTGATGTAGTACTTGGCCTCGTTAACCAGCCTGCGGATGATGGCGAGGCGGACGCCGCCAAAAGGTCCGGCTTTGAGTGTTGCTGCAAGGTCTGCTTCCAGTTCATCACGCTGCAGCTGTACGGACCGCTCGGTGTCCTCAAGATTCAGCTCGATCAGCAGGTAGTTGCGAATCATGCCGACTACCGGGCTGGGGTCTTCCTCCCATCGCGCGGAGTTCAGTTCGAATTCTTTCAGGGCCCGATGCCCATGTTTGGCCAGGAAGTTGTCTATCGCAGTGCAGAAGGCTTCTGTATTGGGTGTCTGCCGGATGACCTCGAGTGCATGTTGAGGTGATTCATCGAGGATGATCTCCCTGACTGAAGGCAGCTCTTTTGCCACCTTCGCCATGGCCAGGATTTCCCGGCCCATTTCTGTCGACAGTACGCCTTCTGTGCCTGAGCAGAGCAGGGAAGGTGTATCAGCTGGCATGTCGGGGGCCCATTTCCTGATGAGGGAACCGATGATCTCAAGCAACAGGATGTAACGCGGTGCCACCAGGTTTGCCAGCAGCACCATGTTGCCGGCGGGCTCAAAGAACCTGAATTTTGCGAACAGCTGGACGATGCTTTGCGGCGCACTGATGGACGGGTCAGCCACAGTGCGCTCAAAGTAGTCCCGGAAACTGTTCATGAAGTCATCTGGCATGTTGGCCGTGCGCATGCTGAACACACCCATGATGAGGTACAGCAGGTAGCCGAAGCCGCCGAGTGCAATCGCGCGCAACGGCGAGAAGGTAACGCTGCCTTCCGGTGGATCAGAAAGGTAGGCCATTTTTGCGACGGCTTCATCGGACGCGTTCACCGGCAAAAGGGCACGCAGGTGATCAAAGTTCATGTACACCCGGCCGTAGATAATTTCCATCGAGGGTACGAGGTCCTCAACGATATCCTGCGTCAGCGGCGTGAGTGGGTCGGTGAAATTTTCCGCAACAGGTTTGAAAAGAATATATCGGCCGGCTGGAACATCGTCCTCGACACCGCCCATCACAGTAACCGGTCTAGACTGGAGCAGGTACAGCGTGTCATCAGCGATAGCCCACTCCAGGTCCTGGTGACAACCGAAGTGCTCTTCTGCCTTCATCGCCCAGTGGGTGATCTCGTCGATTGCATCGTCATCGAGGGTCTCAGCGCGCCTTAGTTCTGCCGGTACCTGGCGCAGCCGCGACGGATCCTCATCCAGCCTGGCAGGCACCATAAACTTCTTGTCGGAGATTTTGATGGATGTGAGGTGACCGCTCTTCTTGTCGACCACGTACTGATCCGGCGAGACCCTGCCGTCGACGATTGCCGCTCCCATGCCCCAGCTCGATTCCGTGATGATCACTGAATCACTACCGCTGACAGGATCTGCCGTAAACGTAACACCGGACACAACCGACGGTACCATTTCCTGGATCACAACCGCCATGGCAACAGAGCGATGTTCGATACCCTGTGAATGGCGATAGGAAAATGCGGACTCGGACCACAACGATGCCCAGCACTTTTTCAGCATCAGGATGATCTGGCTTTCATCCACGTAGTAATACGTATCGTGCTGGCCAGCAAAACTTGCGTCGGCAAGATCTTCAGCGGTTGCCGAGGAACGCACCGCGTAGGTGACGCTGGTGCCACGAGCAGCCTCGATTTCCGCGTGATGCCTCTCTATGGTCTGGCGTAATGTCTCATCGATATTGGTTTCGGTGATCCTCTGCTGGATATCTGCGAGGAACCTGTCGGTGTTGGTGATATCGTCATTGCCAGGAATCTCAAAGTCGGCAATAAAGCTGCTGTAGGCGTCTGCTTCCACGACAAATCCGGGAGGCACCGGGAAGCCGAGGCTGATCAGTTCTCCGAGATTGGCACCCTTACCGCCGGCACTGGCGACATCTGATTTCTTGACCTGGGCGAGGGTGACAACCGTCACAAAAGCTTCCTTCTTCTCTGGTTTTCAGCGGGGCTGCAGAGGCTGCTGGATGGTGCTCCGCGGCCACCTGGCGATCATTGTAATTGCCATATTAAAACGATACTTTACGCGTTTATTTTTCTTCGTGCATTGAGAGAGCGGTGTATGTTCCAGGGCCTCACGTTCGAGCCATTTAAGTTACCAGCAGAAACAGAATCACTCCGTGAGGAGGTCAGGGCGTTCGTCAAAGACGCACTTGATGAAGACTACCTGCCGAACTCCGATTTCAACACCGGAGAATCGGCAACCTTCTCAAAGAAGCTTGCCGAGAAAGGCTGGATCGGGATGACCTGGCCCAAGGAATACGGTGGTGGTGAGCGATCCTTTCTTGAACGTTACGTGGTGACAGAAGAGTTGCTGGCCGCTGGGGCACCGGTAGGTTCTCACTGGATTGCAGACAGACAGAGCGGTCCGCTGATGCTGAAATTCGGCACCGAGGAGCAACGGCAGCGGTTCATGCCAAAAATTGCAGCAGGGGAATACTTCTTCTCCATCGGCATGAGCGAACCGGACAGCGGCTCCGACCTTGCGTCGATTCGCACCAGCGCCACCAGGGTGGATGGTGGCTGGAATCTGAACGGCTCCAAGATCTGGACCAGTGGTGCCCACAACAACCATTACATGGTGACGCTGGTACGCACGGAACCACCCTCGGAGAATCGCCATGCAGGTATGAGCCAGTTCATCGTGCCCATACAGGATGAGAACGTAACGGTGCGCGGTATCAAAAATCTCGCCGGCGATGAAGATTTCAACCAGGTATTTTTTGACGATGTGTTTATTCCTGACGACCTTGTGGTCGGTGAACCCGGCAATGGCTGGGCTCAGGTGATGAGTGAACTTGGCTACGAGCGTAGTGGCCCGGAGCGTTTTCTTTCTGCCTTCAGGGTGTTGGTTGAATATGCACGTGAAGTTGGCGCCGAAGCCGACGCAGGCCACACGGCACTGATCGGTCGCCTGGCCAGTCACCTGATCACGCTGCGCCGGATGTCGATTTCGGTTGCCGGTATGCTCGAGGCAGGCGGCGTGCCGACGACGGAAGCCGCCCTTGTTAAAGACCTCGGTAATCGATACGAGCGTATGGTGCCGGAACTGATTCGATCGCTGGCTGATGACGGCATGTCACCACGGTTTGCAGATACGCTGAACCAGTGCATATTGCACGCGCCATCATTCACATTGCGCGGTGGTACACGCGAAATCCTGCGCGGCGTTATCGCCCGTGGCCTTGGTTTGCGGTAAGGAGACGGTCATGAGCGAACAACAACAGCTGATAAAAGAAACACTAGCCAGGCTGCTTACGGATCATTGTGAAAGCAGTGTGGTTGACGCAGCAGAAGGAGGAGAGTGGGCCGCGTCACTCTGGCAGAACCTGAGCGACACCGGCCTGACCCTTGCGGGTATCTCCGATACCCTCGGTGGCTCCGGCGGTGATCCGGCTGACTCTATGCTGGTGATCTGGGAAGCGGCAAAGTTTGCGGCGCCAGTGCCCATTGCAGAACACTTTATGGCAGCACGATTGCTGGAAGGAAATGGTGCGGCGCTCACCGCCTCGGTTGCAACAGTAGCTGAAGGTGACTTCAGGCTGAGCGCGGATGGTGTGTTAACCGGGGAGGCAACAGGCGTTGCCTTTGCAAGATGGTGTTCGCACGTGGTTGTTATTGCTGAGGCGAACGACGGCTTGAGACTGGTCCAGTTGCCGATTAGTGACGCAACGCTGGCCGAGGCGGTCAACATCGCAGGTGAGCCGCGTGACGACCTCAGCGTGGATGTGAAGGTCGATGAATCACTTGTTACCACCGCAGGTGGTGATGTGCGCAACCAGCTTCGTCTGCTTGGTGCGGCAACACGCAGCGTGATGATGGCTGGTGCGCTTGAATCCATGCTGGAGATGTCTGTCCAGTATTCCCTCGAGCGCAACCAGTTCGGTCGGGCGATATCAAAGTTCCAGGCGATCCAGCAGCAGCTCGCGATCCTGGCAGGAGAAGTGGCTGCGAGCACAATGGCGGCACACGCGGCAAGTGCCGCGGTGGCAGACCTTGATGAACTGGATATCGCGATTGCGAAAGCCAGGATTGGTGAGGCGGTGTCAGAGTGTACGGATATTGCACACCAGGTCCACGGTGCCATGGGTTACACCATGGAGCATTCGCTGAACCATCGCTCACGTAGACTCTGGTGCTGGCGTAATGAATACGGCGCCGAGCGTACCTGGCAGGCGCTGGTTGGCAGCGCAATGCTGCAGGGTGGCGCTGATGGCTTATGGGGCCAGATAACTGCCCGCAACTGAAGCCAGGCCAGCCTCGATTGGCCTAACCGGGTAGTGTATACACCGAGTTGACTGATGGCGTATCGCTATCACACAGCACCTGCCCGGTATCGATCATCCTGATCATTGCTGACAGTACGGATCTTGCGGCTGCGCCATACAGGCTCTTGTCTGTCTCGGTATACATGACAGGCACCATTTCCACGATATTGGTGTACCCGTCACCCATACAGGCCAGGATCTGACGTTCTCGATCGAGCCTGTGCTCAATAAATGCCTTGACGTAGTTCTTGACGTCCTTGATGCAGGTGCCATGTGTCGGCCAGTAGATGTCCTCGGGTCGGTCCAGTAGCTTTTCAAGACTCTGCATGTACTCGGTCATATCACCGTCTGGCGGGCCGATGACACTGGTAGACCAGCCCATGACGTGATCCCCGGTGAATAGTGCGTTCTCTTCCTTCAAGGCAAAACACAGGTGATTTGACGTGTGGCCAGGGGTGTAGACACACTCAACAGTCCATCCGTCACCCTCGATGATTTCCCCATCACCGACGGTTACGTCGGGAACGAACGCCATATCACCGCCTTCCTCGATACTCTCATCCGGCTTGCCAGCACCGTGAGGTCCGAAGCCGTAGGTTTTTGTGCCCCAGTGTGTCTTCAGTGGTGCTGCAGCAGGGGAGTGGTCCATATGGGTATGGGTAATCAGAATATGTGTAACTTCTTCTCCGTCAAGCAGATGCTTCAACGCTTCGATGTGTTCATCCAGCATGGGACCAGGGTCGATTACTGCCACTTTGCCATCACCGATGATGTAGGTGCCCGTCCCCTGGAAAGTGAACCCGCTCGGGTTTCTTGCGGTGACACGTCGGATAAGCGGCGTCAGGCGCTCCAGTGCGGCATATTCAAAGTCATACTTGTACGTGAAGGGAATTTTGGTTGGCATACTCGGCAATATCGTCACGATGATTGGATGCGCAAGCTTATCATGCTCTGTGGTAGCATTGACGGGTTCGTTTCCTTAAGAAGGACCACCAGGAGGAAGCAATGGCTGCAGACCAGGCCTCGTTCAAGAGGCTGATTGATATCGGTATTGCACTATCAGCTGAAAAGGATACCAACAAGCTGATGGAGACGATCCTGCTTGAGGCGAAGGATATGTGTAATGCTGATGGCGGCACCCTTTACCGGCGTACCAAGGAGGATACGCTGGCCTTCGAGATTACCCGTAACGATTCTCTCGGTATTGCACAGGGCGGTACCACGGGGGAAGCGATCACGTTGCCACCTGTCCAGATGTACAACGAGGCGGGCGAGCCGAACGAGCAGCAGATGGTCAGTGCTGCGGCACTCTCCGGTAAAACGCTCAACATTGTTGATGCGTATGATTCAACGGATTTCGATTTCTCTGGTACCAAGCGATTTGATGAGGGCACCGGCTACCGCACAACATCGGTACTTACGCTCCCCCTGAAAAACTCGCAGGATGATGTCATCGGTGTGCTGCAGCTGCTGAACGCCCAGGGCGAAGATGGTGAAGTCATCCCGTTTTCTGCTGAGCTTCAACCCATGATTGAAGCACTTGCATCTCAGGCAGCCGTTGCGCTCGACAATGCGCTGCTGATCGAAGCGCAGGAAAACCTGCTGGATTCTTTTATCACGCTCATGGCGCGCGCCGTGGATGCCAAGTCACACTACACCGGCGGACACTGTGAACGTGTCCCTGAGTTGACCGAGATGCTGACCCGAGCGGTCTGTGACGTGAAGGAAGGACCGTTTTCAGACTTCGATCTGACCAGCGAGGAATGGTACGAGCTGCACATCGGCGCATGGCTGCATGACTGCGGCAAGGTCACTACCCCGGAATATGTTGTCGACAAAGCCACAAAACTGGAGACGATTACCGACCGGATACATGAGATTCGCATGCGCTTTGAGGTGATCAAGCGTGAGGCGACCATCGCCTGTCTTGAAAAACAGTTGAACGGTGACGCTGACCCTGGAACCCTGCGGCAGGAACTTGAAGCGGAGCTCGCGCAGCTGGACGAAGATTTCTACTTCATTGCCGAGTGTAATATGGGCGGTGAGTTCATGGCGGATGAACTGGTTGAGCGGGTACGCAGAATAGCTGACAGGCAATGGACCCGAACCCTGGATGACCGGGTTGGTGTGTCCTTTGAGGAATTGAAGCGTAAACAGCGAACAGAGCCTGCCACACTGCCGACCGTTGAACCGCTGCTGGCAGACCGGCCTGATCATATTATTGAGCATGATGTTGCGGTGCATTCCGCTGACCCCGATAACCCCTACGGCTTCAAGGTTGATGTACCGGAACACAAGTACAACCTGGGTGAGGTTTACAACCTCTGTATCGGCAGGGGAACGTTAACGGAAGAAGAGCGCTTCAAGATCAACGATCATATTGTCCAGACGATCGTCATGCTCGACAGCCTGCCGTTTCCGAAACACCTTGAACGTGTGCCGGAAATAGCCGGTGGCCACCACGAAAAGATGGACGGCACAGGTTATCCGAAACGCCTTAACGGTAACGAAATGTCCGTGCCGGCGAGGGTGATGGCGATTGCCGATGTATTTGAGGCGCTGACCGCAGCTGATCGACCTTATAAGCCGCCCAAGACACTCAGCGACAGTATCAAGATCATGTCTTTTATGGTGAAAGACCAGCACCTTGATGCCGAGCTGTTCAAACTGTTCCTGACGTCCGGTGTCTACAAGGACTATGCGGACAAGTATCTGCAGCCATCACAGATCGACGACGTGAACATCACCGACTACATCGGTTGATTATCTTCCAGGCCTGGTGACCTTACTGCGCTGGCGTCGGCTGACTGTGATTCACCCCGTGATCAATTGACCAACATGTGTCTCAACGCAGCTTGCCAGTGCGTCAAGATCGTAGCCACCCTCCAGCGTTGAAACCAACCGGCCGCCGGCGTGGTTTGCGGCAACCTCCTGGATCTGGCGGGTGATCCATCTATAGTCATCTTCGATGAGGTTCAGTTGGGCCAGTGGATCATTCCTGTGTGCATCAAAACCTGCAGACACCAGGACCAGGTCAGGCTGGTGCGCCTCAATGGCGGGCAGCCAGTCCGTTTCGATCGCTTGCCTGAAGCGTGTGCCATCGCTGCCAGCGGGCAGGGGTGAATTGATGATGTGGTGGTTTGAGAAATCAAGGTATCGATACGGGTAATAACTGTCCTGGAAGCTTGAGCAGACCAGCACTTCCTCACGGTCCTTAAAAATATCGACCGTGCCGTTACAGTGGTGCACGTCGAAATCGAGAATCGCAACACGATTGATGCGGGGGGCGGCGAGTGCAACCTCTGCGGCAATCGCAATGTTGTTAAAGATGCAGAATCCCATGGCTGCACTGAGCTCTGCATGATGTCCCGGTGGTCGGGTGGCGCAAAAGGCCTGCCTGACCTCGCCATCGAGCACAAGTCGGGTTGCTTCGGTGAGCGCACCTGCCGCCAGTTTTGCCGCCCGCAGGCTGCCTGGGATCATGTAGGTATCAGGGTCCAGCCTGACTGCGCCTGTTGCAGGTGCAGCATCAAGTATGGCCTCGAGGTAGCGGTGCGGATGAGCGCGAACGATATCTTCATCAGTCACTTCACTTGCTGAGCGGACATCGAGGTCAGCCGTCATGCCGCTGGATTCAAGGCGGTTCATCACACTGCTGAGCCGTTCGGGCCGCTCAGGATGGCCTTCGATGCCATGAGCCTCGCAGTCTGGATGGGTTAACAGTGCAACGTTCATTGTTCGTTCCGGATAGTTGTTGATTCGCTGCTACAGCGCAGACAGCTTATTGATTCTCTCATCATCCGCACCCAGGTATCGAATCAGTGTTGCCTGGACACGCTCGGTGTCCAGCGTGCCTGCTGCGTACATCTCTTCCAGATCAGCCCAGTCCTTGGTGCGGCTGAAGAACGCCTTGAACACCGCAAGATCAAAACAGGACAGGAACGGAATGCTGGCACCAGCGAATGTCTCCCAACGGACGCGCTTTGCCAGGCCCTCATGGAACTCGGTTGAGTTAAGAAAGAGATCAAGCGGGGTTCGGTCCCACCAGACGCGTACCTGGCTGTCGCGCTTGAGCATATGTCGATCCTTGCGGGTCACCCTGACATCCTCAGGCAGTACCGAGAGTGCCGTCTCCCAGGCTTCGCCGGGGATCAGCAGGTTCAGGTCAATATCGATCGTGCCCCTGGCGCGTTGAGTACACCAGGCGAGGGCCAGGGCACCACCAAACGCATGTGGGATATCCCTGCCAGTGAGGCGCTCATGCAGCGTAAGTATCTTCTGGACCAGGTCATCCATTCGGGAAGACCGGCAGATCCAGGTGGCGTGACGCCCTTACCGGGAACTGTGCGGCGAGGGCGAGGACAGATTCGAGTTCATCTCCGCGGGCAATGCCGTCCGCCTCGCGGATACGTCGCTGCAGGCGAATATCAACAACATTACCGCACGCTTCGAGGATGCGCAGGAAGGTCGTGACCGAGGGCACCTTGCGGCCCTTCTCATAGGCGGACAGTGTTGCGTGGGATGTGCCCGCTTTCTGTGCCAGGTCCCTGAGGGATAAACCGGCCTCAAGCCTCGCATCGCTGAGCAGGGCGCCTGTCTCGTTATGTTCCTGAGTATGTTTGTACGCTGTGTGGTCTTGAGTTTTCATCTGTATATGGTATCCGATTGGATACCATGTTTCCACATGCAAACACTACGGTGTCAGGCTCAGAGCTCCCGTTGGATCATCACGGATTTATAGTCGTGTATGACATTGAATGTTGTCTCAAACGCGGCGATGTACCCTGAACTGCGGGCAGGCCCGCCATTGATATCGTCGATACGAGGCTGTTTAACGGGATTGAACGAGCGATACGCCAGGTGGTGGAACAGTTGCAGGTAGCGGGGCAGTTCCGGGTCGTTTTCCGTACGATGAATATCGATCGAGCGACCGTTTTTACGACTGGTCATCACCAGGCTGTCACCATGAATCACCATATGGTTTGAGGTCAGGCGCGACGGTACAGGATGCTCAAATACATCGATGCCGAGGCCCGAGGGTGAGACAGGGTCAGCGGCGTTGATGAAAAAGACGGGTGTATCCGTACAGGTATTGAAGTGCCGAAGGCTGGTCTCCGTCATGTACTGTGGGCCGGGAACCTTGTCAAAGAACCTGCCTGATACCACTTCGCCGGAGAGTTCCATCAACCGCAGGGCCCGGAAGATATCCTTCCATGGTGTCTGACCCTCGCGTACCACCAGCTCCCTGAAAAGCACCCCGTAACGGTTTAAGAGCAGTCTCGCACGGTCCTTGGCAAGCTCTTCGCGTGTTAACAGGTCTTCCTCGGCCTCACGGCTGAGTGCATACCAGGTGCCTGTGGCCGGGGTTGAACCCCTGACACGATTGATGGCGCCACGCCTCGACCTGCGCATATCCATGCTGCTGATATCCGGGATGGAAAACCGGTGAGCAATCCCCTGGCGCAGGGTTGCAACTGAATCGTTGGCGATTTTTCCTTGCCAGACTTCACCCCACAGTTTCTCCGCAAGGTCGTGATATGACAGCCCGGTGAGATCGGATAAGCCGCCAAAGTCGTAGCGCGCATGGTCATCCCGGATCAGTTCAGATTCTGCGTCACCGGGCAGCAGCAGGTCGTTATCGGTGGTAAAACAGAACGTGACCTGTTTCTTGCCGGTGCCGAGCCACTGCAGCTCACCCTCGGAGAACAGCACATCCATGTGTTGGGTGGAATAGTTGCTTATCCGGCTGGGCAGGAAATCTGCCTCCCACAGCTCCGGGGCAGCGGGGTATCCGCGGAGCTGCTCGATGGATTCGAACAGCTGGTCAACCGGGTCGCCATTCGAGAACCGTTGTTGCCACGTGTACATGAATGTAGGCAGATTGCTGATCGCTCGCGTAGTGGTTGTCGGCCGGTTTGCGCGTCGGGCGAGCCTGAGGAGATGTTCGTAGTTACTCGCGTCGCAGTAGTAGATGCGATCGTCGGCCTCGAGCAGTTTGCCTTCGATGATGGTCTCATCGTGCAGCAGTTCGCCCAGTGCATCGTGCAGATGTTCGTGCGGTACCTGCAGGAGTGCCGCCATCTTCTCCATTGAGATAGGCCCATAGTGCTGCAGCCAGTTGGCGAGGAAGGTGCTGAAGCCGTCTGCGCGCTCGGTAGCCTCATGCTGCAGCAACGCCTGTAACGTCTTCGTGTTTTCCGCTGCGCATACACCGCTCGCAAACGTGCTCGCAAACGTAGTTGTATCGATGAGCTTGTGTGCGGGGTCAAAGTCCAGACGTTCGATGAGCTGTTGCCACTCTTCGCCCGGTATGAAACTCCTCTCGATCACCCAATCGATGAGTTCAGTTTGGTCCGCTGGTGCATAACCCTCGCTGAGACGATGCAGTCGCACCTGGAGTGCCTGGACCAGATCAGGATTGAGTGGAGGGCGTAGTGCAGGACTGTAGACAACCTCTTCCAGTAGCGACTTCGACAGGCTGGACGACACCTGTGACTTTGGTGTGTCCGACATGTACATGTAGACATTGATCTGGTCCCAGGCAACAGACGCTGCAAACGGTGACGGCGATGGTGTTTCGACCTCGGTGACCTGGATTTCCCGCCGGGCAACCTCTTCTAGCATCAGCCGCAGACCGTCAAGGTCAAATTCATCCTGCAAGCAGGTACGCCATGTTTCCAGCAGGATGGGGAAGTCCTCATACTTGAGTACATTGTCGAGCAATTTCTGGGATTGCAGCCGGCTCATCCAGAGCGGCTTGCGCTCGTTAAACCGGCCTTTTGATAAGAGCAGCGAGCGTCCAGCGTTCTCGCGGAACCGTGCACCGAAAAAGCCTGACCCCTCAAGGCGGTGGCGAAGCAGCGTTTCGATCTTCTCCGGCGTTACCAGGCTGAAAATCCTCTCTGCGTTTAGTTCTTCCGGCAGCTGCACCACGATTGATTCGTTGGCAACGAAGACTTCTGGTTGTTCGGCAAAACTGTCCTGCCATGCGGCTTCAAGGGCCATGGCAAAGGGGCGGTTCACCGCGGCACCCCAGCCTGAATGGATCACCACCTGGTGCCCGGGTGCACGCTGCGGACCGGAACGAATCTTCTCTACCAGCAGGTGATGCCGGTGGGGTAGGTCGGTGCGCGTATGTTCGCGCTGCCTCGACAGGAAGTTGATGATTTCTGCTGCAACGCGGGGTTCACTGTGAAAGCGCGCCTGCAGTTCCTCCTCAAATTCCTCGTCTTCGAGGCGTGTGTTTGCTTCCTCCAGAAATCTGCCGATACGGGTTGCATAGTGGAAGCTCCTCGAAAGCGGTTCTGCTTTCCAGAAAGGCGGGGCGCTGCTGCCGGGTTTGCCTGGGCCTACCACAACGTCATTGTGGGTGATCTTTTTTACCTGCCAGGTTTGAGTGCCGAGGGAAAAAACCTGTCCGACGTTGGCTTCCCAGACAAATTCTTCATCAAGCTCACCAATCTTGGCGTTGTCATCTTCGTGACGTAACTGGAAGTAACCCCGGTCCGGGATCACGCCACCGGAGAGATACAGGGATAGCAGGGCGCCCTTGCGCGCCTCAATAGTGTTGTTGACACGGTCGACCCTGACGCGTGGTTTCAGCTCCCTTATATGGTGGTCTGCATACCGGCCCGCCAGCATATTGATCACAAGGTCAAACTCGACCCGGGAAAGATGCCGGTAGGCGGTTGAGCGCCTGATTTCATGAAAGAGGTCATCAAGCTGCCAGGATGCCGTTCCCGTCATGGAAACGATCACCTGGCCCAGCACATCGAGTGGCCGGTTGATCAGTCTTATCGGTTCAAGGTCTTTTTCGATGACCGCATCAGCAAGTACCGCCGCCTCAACAAAGTCCTGTGGGTGAGTCGGATAGATCGTACATCTGCTGGCGGCACCAACCTGGTGGCCGGCGCGCCCAATACGCTGGATGGTTGACGCGATGGATCCGGGTGACTGCACCAGGATGACTTCATCAAGTGCCCCGATATCGATGCCCATCTCCAGCGAACTGGTGGCAACAATGGCCTCCAACTTACCGGCCTTGAGGCGGCTTTCGACCTCGGTACGAATCTCCCTTGAGAGAGACCCATGATGTGCATAGGCCGCCAGTCGGCCTGCGGCATTGTTGATCTTGAAGGTCAGTTTTTCACAGAGCGCGCGGGAGTTAACGAACACAAGCGTTGAGGTGTTCTGCTGGATACGGGTAAGGATATCTCCTGCAAGGTAATCCCAGACTTTTTCATCTTCACCGCGTTTGGCTGCTTCCTCTGGATAACGTACACAGATGTCGTACTGTTTGTGCGCGTTGGATTTGAGGATCGCAACTGCTCTCGGGGTGAAACTGTCACCGTGACGCTCAAAGCCGCCAACAAAATCGGCGACCTGGTCGAGTGGGTTGACCGTGGCCGAGAGGGCGATTCGCTGAAACTCTCCCGACATTGGCACCAGCCTTTCGATCGCGGACATCAGGAATACGCCGCGTTTTGATTCGACGACTGCATGGATCTCATCCAGGATGACAGTATCAATATCGTAAAGCAGGCCCTGTCCGCCCCGCGATGACAGCAGGAGATTTAAGCTCTCGGGTGTGGTGATCAGTATCTCGGGCGGATGCCGCAACATCCTGCGGCGGGATTCGCTGTCGGTGTCACCACTGCGGGTCATGACCTTGATGTCAGGGAAGGGCTCGCCCGCCTCATCGAAACGGCGCTTGAGCTCGGTCAGTGGCGTGGTCAAGTTGCGCTGGATGTCATTGTTGAGGGCTTTGAGGGGACTGATGTAGAGCACCCGGGTTGAGCCGATCTCAAGGTCACCGGTGATAAACCGGTTTAATGCCCACAGAAATGCAGTAAGTGTCTTTCCTGAACCGGTGGGGGCCGTAATCAGCAGGTGGTCACCGCCAGCAATCCTGGGCCAGGCCATGGACTGGATTTCTGTGGGTGAGCCATAGGTTCTTTCAAACCAATCGCTGATAATAGGATGGAACGACTGCACCGATTTACCAGTTAGATTTACCAGTTAGTAGTAGGAATTTTGATGTATCCAGTATCGAGGAGTTTAGCATTCACTAAAGTTGTCTTGGGCGCAGCAATACTCGCTGTGTCGCTCTTTGCAGACAACGTTATGTCATCAGAGGCGGTAAATGCGGGGTCGCAGACAATTACCGTCGCGATGACACAGGAACCGCCCAACCTCAACTCCATGCGAATGACGGACCTCGTCAGCTTTTTTGTCATTGGTCACGTCAATGAAGGCCTGCTGCGCTACGACAAGCGTGGTCGCCTGAGCGCCGGTGTGGCGGAACGCTGGGAAGTGACCCAATCGCGCATGGTGTTCTGGTTACGTGCGGATGCTGCCTGGGCTAACGGTTCCCCCGTTACCGCCCACGATTTTGTTTATGCCTGGCGAAGGGTGAATGACCCGCAAGAGGCTGCTCCATTCGCCGCCATCATGTATCCCATCAAGAATGCCGAGAAGATCCAGAAGGGTGAGTTGCCGGTTGAAAATCTTGGTGTGCGGGCGGAGGACGACAACAAACTGGTCGTGGACCTGGAGCGACCCTGCGGATATTGCCTGTCGCTGGTCTCGCATGGCACATTTTTCCCTGTTCAGCAGGCTTTTCACGAGAAGACCGGTGAGCGTTTTGGGGCGGAGGCGTCCCACTTGCTTGCCAATGGCCCTTTCATGATGACCGATTGGGTGCATGAGGCATCTCTCGTCCTGAAGAAAAACCCGCACTACTGGGATGCTGAAAACATCCACCTGAACCAGATTAATGTTGGTTACATTACTGCCGATAACCGAACCCGGTTGAACCTTTTCAGGGACGGCAGCATTGCGCTGGTCCGCCTCGGTGCCGAAACCGTCAAGGATGCGTTGAGCGAGGGGATGCGTCTCAGGACCTTCTCAAGTGGTGGTGTTGCGTACATCTGGTTCAACCTCAAGGATGACCGGCCAACCGCAAACCTGCACCTCAGGAAAGCTATTCAGGCCTCATTCGACCCTGAGGTTTATGTTAACCAGGTCATCGCCATTCCCGGCTATCGACCAACCAGAACACTGTTCCCGGCCTGGATTCGCGGCGAAAGCGGATCGTTTGTAAAACAGCACCCGCCGAAGCAGGTGCCGCGGGGAAAGGAAGTTGCCGAGGGTCACATGGCGCAGTTTCGCGAGACCTATGGGGATGATGCGCTTGCTCCCCTCAGGCTGCTGACGGTGGCCTCACCCACGGGCACCAAGGTAGCGGAGTACTTTCAGGGTCTGATGAAACAGACACTGGGTCTCGACATGCTGGTTGATCAGCAGACATTCAAGCAGTACCTGTCGAAGGCGAGGGCAGGAGAATTCGACCTGGTGTTCTCAAGCTGGTACCCCGACTTTGACGATCTCGTCACCTACGCGGACCTGCTCGGTTCCTATAACGCCAACAACCGGGGTGGTTATGTCTCGGCGGAATACGATCAGCTGCTTGACCTGCTGCAGTCATCAACCGATGAAAAGGAGAGGTTTAACGCCGCCGCCAGGATGCAGGAACACATCGTTACCGACGTGCCGCTCCTGCCGATGGCTGAAACCGGGTCAGCTTACCTTGTCCACCCCAAACTGAAAGGCGTGGTACGTCGGGTGATTGGCCAGGACCCGGACTACACCTACGCGCGAGTGGTTGACTGACCTGTTGTAAGGGGTGCCTGGTTACCCCTCGGTTCGCATATCCTCGATAAACGCGTTCGATTCGTTGATGGCACTCTGCATGGCGCTGATCAGTCGCGTGACATCATCGTTAACCGTAGCAAGCTCTCCTTTCAGGGATGCGATCGCGCGGGCGTTGAGGTTGTGTTTCAGGTACAGCACGTTGTCTTTCAGGCTCGCCAGTACCGGATCGATGGTTTTCTCTGCATTACGCATCGAACCCATGAGTCGCTCATAACGTCGCCGGGTTTCGTTCAACTGTCTCTCACTGTCGCGGCGCAGGTTCTGGTTACTGTATTCAGCCAGTTCTGCGCTCCACTCGGTGAAGAGCGCCTCGGCCACGTTTTCAACCGCATCGATTCGATCGCGAATGTTGTCGGCTGCTGACACGCTGGCCTCGTATTCGTCGTCCAGCTCGTTATACACGGCCTCAAGATTGCCGCCATCAAAGTTCACCACAGCCTGGAACTGTTCCAGTGCGTCCTTGAACTGCTCCTGGCCTTCTTCCTGCGCATCCTGGGCATCCTCGATACGGTCGATCAGGATCTCGCGCTTATGGACGCCAAACTGTTCCATCGCATCGTAGTAGGCCGTCTCACATCCGGCGGCGAGCAGGATGAACGGGACGAGCAGCAAGTGAGATAACTTCATCAGTCGTTTTCCTTAAGTGCTTCAACAATTCGGTCGGTGCGTTTATCGGCGAGGTGACTGTGTACAACAAACAGTGCATGAATCACGCCGGGAATCCAGAAAGCCAGTGTCAGGATGATACTGATGATGCCCTGGATGGGTTTACCGCACAGGAATACGGCAACGGGTGGTAGCAGGATGGCTAAGAGATATCTCATGGTTGTCCTCAATCAGTCTTTTCGCAATCAGTCCTTTTGCAGTCTTCTGGACTTGTCTTCTAACGAGTCCCTAAATTAACTCAAAATAGCGGTTGTATTCCCAGTCAGTCACTTCACGCGCTTCCGGGTCACCACCTTCTGTATGGAACATCAGCCACTCGGCGCGGCGGCTTTTGCGCCAGTATTCAATGACATCTTCGCCCAGTACTTCAGCAAGATAGTCATCCTCACCCAGCGCTTCATAGGCACTCATGATATCCCGGGGCAGTCGCTTGACAGTATCCGGCAGACGCCAGCCGAGGTGCTTGAGCGGCTCCGGTGGCTGCAGGTTGTGTTTCGCGCCAATCAGGCCACCTGCGAGCATCACTGCCTGGGCCAGGTAAGGATTAGCGTCGCTTGCCGCGAGGCGGTTTTCAATCCGGGTGACAGAAGGTGTTCTTGTAATGATGCGCAGCATAGCGGACTTGTCTTCAATGCCCCAGCTTGCAGTGACAGGCGGTGCCGCAAACTCAGCCAGCCTGCGGTAGCTGTTGATGGTCGGGCTTAGAAACGAAGAAGCGCCGGCTGCCGTGGCGATCATGCCTGCAATCCAGTTCATCATCAGGGGCGACGGCCCACCGTTTTCGTGGAAGCTCGCTTCACCTGTTTCCATATTGGTAAGCGAGTGATGGGCATGCAGGCCTGAAGAATAGCCGGGCTGCGGATGTGCCATAAACGTCACAGCCATATCCATATCGCAAGCCACCTCGTACACG
Organism: Pseudomonadales bacterium; assembly: GCA_963921285.3. Classification (GTDB taxonomy): domain Bacteria; phylum Pseudomonadota; class Gammaproteobacteria; order Pseudomonadales; family Azotimanducaceae; genus UBA9659. The sequence continues at coordinate 305,971 of CAWUFD020000008.1, read as the reverse complement.
ATCTGGCGCGCCCGCGATACCCGGTCTGCCGCCTGAACCGGATCCGAAGGCGTAAAATTCAGTTCAACCTGACCGTAGCCACCCTCATCACTCCAGGACTCCCATTCGATCTTTTGCCAGTTCAGCCGCCGGATCACCTCATCCATGAAGGGCTTCGAGTGATAGGCGTTGCGTAGCGAATAGATCATCTGGTTTTCGGTCGCACCAACAGGTGACAGGTGCTGGTAGCCGCGACGCCGGGCATCCGCAAACGAGGTATGGAACAGGAAGAATTCAAGCTCAAACGTGGTGGTAACCCGGTATCCCATGTCAGCGATCTCATCCGTGATGCGCTTCAGCAGGGAGCGAGGGCAGAGTGATATGGGTTCGCCCTCGGCCGAGACAAAATCGCAGATGATGTGGCCAAGGTCGGGATCGGTGCCGTCCGAGATCAGTGTATCGATGTCTGGCTTCAGGCCGATGTCGCCGAGAACCCCCCGCCTGAAGTCATGCCACCATGCAAGATGAGGCAAACCTGAGGCATCCATGGCCAGCGCCATGTCCGCAATACCGAGTGCACCGGGCAGCGACTTTAGAAATTTGGGTCGCTTGATGTATTTGCCAAGCGCGATGCCATCCATGTTGGTCGCATGGGTGCGGACAATCTCGACATGATGTCGATCCATCCACTCTTCTATGGTCGGCTCATCCACGGGCTTCTCCACAGAGAATGTCGATACCGGCGTCCGATAAACCGGCCAGGTGTTCAAGAGAAGCATGTACCTGCAGCTTGCCGGTTGCCACACTGTCTGCGAGCACTGCCGAGCCTGTGAAAACATCAGACAGGTTGGTTGCGCTGCCAACAATCTCCACCGTGCTGTCACCTTCCCCGAAGGTCAGGCTGCGCGCTTCCTTCGGACAGGTCACCACAAGCCGCTCTGGTGTGTGGGCGGTCTTTGATGCCACGGCCCAGAAGCGCTTGGCTGAGTCTGCCCAGTTGGGCGGAGGCTCTGACATCAGCTTTGAAACCTTGAGCGAGAAGAAGGGGCGCCGCCACACGCCTTCGGCCCTGGGTTCATAACCTTCCGATGACATCTTGTTCCAGTCGACAATGATCACTGGCACAGCGCGTTTATCGAGGCCTCCTTTGACGTTAATGACGCCGTCCCTGATGCTGACGGTAACGTGCTGGGCGTCGTGTTCTGACTTGAGACAGAACACACCATTCATCCCCGCAACGAGGCTCGCGATGTGTGACCGCGCTGATGCGGTTTTTAGAGAGTTGGCAATGACCCTGGCAATCGGCGGTGCATGCCGGGCCAGCCTCACTTCAACGTCATTGTTCATGTCAGTTGTCTGCAATGTACTGATAGCGACTGCAAGCATCGACGGCGTCGAGACTTCGCGATCATTCCCTCAAACTGGTTATAGTTAGTTCCTGGTGTTTGGGGCCTGCGTGGGCAGGCACACGTAAACGCATGATAAGCGGATGACATAGGTGACTCAATTGGAACTGTACGGGTGGGTGTTGAGCGCCATGTGGGTGCTGGCGCCGGTTGTGTTCATCAGCCTGTTTTTTATATCGGCACCCTATGGTCGTCATACCCGCCAGGGATGGGGGAGCGGGGTGGACCCGCGGGTCGGCTGGCTTGTGATGGAGGCACCGGCCTCGCTCATCATGCTGGCGGTGTTTTTCATCCTGCCCCTCAATGTTGCGCTGCTCGTTATGCTGCTCCTGTGGCAGTGTCACTATTTTCATCGTGCCTTTATCTATCCGTTCACCCTGCGAGGTGCCAGGGCCATGCCGCTTTCGGTGGTGGCGATGGCATTGCTGTTTAACCTCGTGAATGGATACCTGATGGCAGGTCACTTTGTTTTCTATGGAGACCGGTATGATCTCGCCTGGTTAACTTCGATCAATTTCATCGTGGGTACCAGCCTGTTTGTAGGTGGTTACATGGTGGCAAAGCACTCGGATCATGTGTTGCGAAATCTGCGTAACGGGGGCGAGGGCGGCTATAAGATCCCGTACGGCGGGGTTTATCGATATGTCAGTTGCCCCAACTATCTTGGTGAAATTATCCAGTGGGGTGGCTGGGCGCTGCTGACGTTTTCAGAGGCGGGTCTGCTGTTTTTCTTCTGGACCATCGCAAACCTTGCACCACGCGCGATTTCACACCATCGCTGGTATGTCAGTACTTTTGAGGATTACCCGGCCGGGCGACGTGCGCTCATACCGTTTGTGGTGTGAGGTCAGTCGCTGACCTCGAGAAGGTTGCCAGCAGAGCTGGGAGTGAGATCAAGGTCAGTATCATCAGGCTGATGATGGCGACGGTTAACAGCACGCCGATCGAAAAGATACCCTGGTGGGTTGATACCGACAACGCACTGAAGGTGCCCAGGGTCGTGAGGTTGGACAGGAATACTGCCTTGGGTGGGCTGGATGCGACCAGGTCACTGACACTGTTTGATTGCCTGAAACGTTTGACGATGTGGATGCCATTGTCGACCCCGAGACCGAAGATCAAAGGGATGACCACCAGGTTTGCCATGTTGAGCGGTAGGTCGATAAGCACGCCAAACGCCAGTGTCACCATGGCCGTCATTACCAGCGGAATGAAGACCAGTATCGAATCCACAACACTTCGCAGTGTCACAAGCAGTATCACAAAGATAACGGTTATCGCTGTGGCAAGCGCAATTGAGAATGCGTGCAGTACAATCTCACCGATACCAAGATCAAGCACCGGTCTACCGGTTGCATCGGGTGCAACGTTGAGCACATCCGTTGTGAAGCGTCGCAGGGCCTCAACAGGCAGCACATCCTCAGCCGGTGTGATAGATACCAGAGTTTTGCCGTCGCTGGTGACCAGCCTTGCCTGGAGATCGGCCGGCAGGTCCTTGAAAGTGATAGATTGTGCCGCAAGTGCACGCTACAGCCAGGCGAGTTCTGCCTGGACGGGCGGCATGACCAGGTTATGCATCAGCACCCTCGCTGCCTCAGGTGCCTCGGCCAGTTGACGCAGGAGCGCCGCAAGCGAAGTAAGTGAATCAGCAAGTTCATGGGCAACATCATCGCCAGCCAGGCGCGATTCGATGTCACCTGCCAGTTGCAGCAACATGGTTTTCAGCGTCTCGTCCGGCAGCGGTTCCGCGGATGTCTCGCTAATGAACAGACCATCCAGCAGGAAACCGGCATCTTCGAGGATGTAGAGCTTTTCGTCCTGGTCGGCCGGTACGTAGTCCTGAGGGATAAGCACTTCCGATACGGTGGAGAGTGCACCGAGTTCCTGTTTGAGTGCCTCGGCCTGCGCTTCATTGTCAGCAACATAGGTGAGCGCAAAGTCCGTAATGATATCTTCCGAGATCAGCTCTTTCAGGGTTGTCATGGCCTCGGAATCAGGGTTCTTTATGGCGAGCGTGCTGTAGTCGAACCTTGCTTGGCTGGCGCCAACGGCGAGGATAACGGCAAATGCCAGTGTGGCGTAGGCAACTTTCTCTGGCCTTGACGCCAGCGTTGTCGATAGTGAGGTTGAAAACGGCAGTGGCGCGGCCGGGCTTGGTACTTTTGTTACCGCAAAAAACGCAGGGATGAGCGTGAGGCTGACGACAACGGCGATTATCATGCCTCCGCCCGAGATAATGCCCATTTCCGCAACGCCAATGTATTCGGTTGGCGCAAACGACAGGAAACCAATCGCCGAGGTGACGCCGCACAACATGATGGCCGGCCCCAGGCTCACCGACATGTCGATCAGCGCCTCATGTTTACCTTCCTTGCTCGTCGCTTCCTGGTAACGTAGGCAGAGGTGCACAGCAAAATCGACCCCGAGACCGATAAACATCACCAGGAAGATTATCGAAATCGTGTTGTACTGCCCCACGGCAAGCATGGCGAAGGCGGCTGTCCAGATCAGACCCATCAGCATGGAAAGATAAGTGGCAGCAATAATACGCAGCGAACGTACGCCGATAACAAGAATGCCAACCAGGAGAACGAGGGCGAGGGTGCCGGCGAACTGCGCACTTGATACGGCGCTTTCAATCTCGCCATGTTCGAGTGGTACCTGCCCGGATATCCGGATGGTGACATCGTTCTTGTAGGGGTGGGAGAAGTTGGCAATCGCTGTGTTTAACCCGTTGACGATGTCCCGGTTGGGCAGTTGGACACCAAAATCCTGGCGTCCCTTCACAAAGACAACCTGGTAAAACGTATTGTCGCCACCAACCTGGAAGAGTTCATCGCGCCACGCGATGGGCCGCGTATCACCAGCAAGGGACTGCTCTGCAGCCCGGTTGAGTGAATCCGATATCTGGCCAAGTCCTGCTGGCAGAGGCTCTGTGGAAGTGAACGCGTCATGCAACAGATCGATAATGCCGCGCAGTGTTGAATCTGAAGCTATCGCAGCTAAAAACGGCTGGGCATCTGCTAACCGGGAGACGATGTCATTAAGGCGCTCCGGGTCGAGATAGAGCAGTGCGTTCTGTTCCGCAAAAGGTGTAACTCCCGGCGCATACACACTGCCGTAGATCTCGTTCTTTGCAATCTCATCACGAACTGCCATGGTCACCTGCCTGACCTCGTCAGGTCTTGTACCGCTCACGACAACAAATGAGTTCTGGTTGTATTGCGGGAACGTGGCAATGAACTCGTTGTGAGTGCGCTTCCAGTCGGTATCCTGGCGAATCAGTTCGCCGGTGTTCGAATTCATTTCGAACCTGGCGATTGCGATGTAGGTCGCTGCCGCGGTGATGAGTGACAGCGCGATGATGACCGCTACGCTGTGCGCTATGACAAAGCTGGTCCAGCGAAACAGCGCCTTCTCCAGCATGTCCTACTCGGCGTCGCCGTTGCGGTTGCGAAGGATGTTGCCTGCAATCTCATCTGTGACGGCGGCGATGCCACCCGTCTTGAAGAGCGATGTATAGTTGGAACGCTTCAAGGAGAGGTCACTGACACCATTTGCCACCACATCGTAGACCTGCCATTTGCCATCAACACTCACGAGGGCGTAGTCGAAGCTGACGGTTTCGGTTTTCGTGGTGAGGGTTGTGCGTACCTGTTTGCGATCGCGACTCAGGTCGGCAGTGGCCACCGTTTCAAACACCTGGTCATCGTAGTTCTTGAAACGTGATGCGTACGTGGTAGCGATGAGTTCTTGAAGCAGGTTCGCATAATCCTGCTGCGCTTCGGGCGGAATTGTTCGCCAGTTACGGCCGAGGGATATGCGGGCGATAGTCTCAACGTGAAAGGTGTCGATGACGGCGTCGCCTGCGATGGCTTGCTTGTCGGTCAGCGTTGCGGCCTGCATGACACTGATCAGTGCCGTATGAAATCGCTCCACCACGGCAGTGGGGTTGTTGCCGGACTCACTTGCACCGGCAACAGGAAGCCATGCGAGCACAAGTAACGCCGCAATGGCTGCGACGCTATGTCGGACTTCCACCATCAGTCTCTCTCGACAAACTCCACAACTTCGAGGTCGAACCCCGATATGGCGTTAAAGCGGCTGGGGGAGCTCAGCAGGCGCATTTTTCCAACACCGACATCACGAAGGATCTGCGAGCCGGTACCGATAACCCGGTAGACGCCCGCCTCATTGTTGTGACGCTGTACCGGCGGTACCTGTGGGAAATGGGTAATGTTGGCGATTTCATCAGCCTGGCTGAACTCCTGGCCAACCAGCACGATCACACCTTTGCCTTCTTCGTTGACGCGTCGCATCGAATCCTGCAAGGACCAGGTCTTGTTGAAACCCTCCCGCTGGGTGTTGAAGATGTCGCGCAGCGTGTTGAGCACCTGGACGCGTACCAGGCACGGATCTTCCTCATTGACGTCTCCCTGTACCAGCGCGTAGTGCACCGAATCAGAGATATTGTCTTTGTAGGTGTACATTTCAAATGTGCCCTCGGCGGTCTCAACCGGCTTTTTGTCGACTCGCTCGATCGTGGTGTCGTACAGGTTGCGATAGGCAATCATGTCAGCGATGGTGCCGATCTTGATGCCGTGTTTTTCGGCAAATGCTTCAAGCTCCGGGCGCTGCGCCATCGTGCCGTCTTCGTTCATGACCTCAACGATGACCGAGGAGGGCTCGTAGCCGGATAGCCTCGCCAGGTCACAACCCGCTTCGGTATGGCCTGCACGGGTGAGGACGCCGCCTCGCTTGGCGATAAGCGGAAAGATATGGCCGGGTTGTACAAGGTCGTCCGGTTTGGCGTTTTTTGCTACCGCGGTGCGGACGGTTTTTGCACGGTCCGCTGCCGAGATGCCGGTGGTGATACCATCCGCCGCCTCAATGGATACGGTGAAATTTGTTTCATGCATTGAACCATTGTTATCTACCATCAGCGGCAGGTTGAGCTGGCGCGCGCGGTCTTCGGTGACAGTGAGGCAGATCAGGCCGCAGGCATGGCGGGCGAAAAAGGTGATGTGCTCAGGTGTCACGACATCGGCAGCGATGATCAGGTCACCCTCATTTTCACGATCCTCGTCGTCCATCATCAGGACCATCTTGCCCTGACGAAAGTCATCAAGGATCTCTTCAACAGAATTTAGCGGCACGGCTTCCCTCGGCACGTTGCTGGTGCATGAATTATAGCGCAAAGGGGCGGCTACCATGTTAATGGCACGGCCTCACCGTATAATGTGCTATTCATCACGTTAAGTAGTCATGTCATGCAAAAGGTCACACAGGCCTTCGTTTCCGCGCTTAAGGAGGTTTGTCCCAATCTGATCGCGGATGCGGAGCGCCTCAGTGTTTATGAGGCTGATGGCCTCACGGCCCACAAGCAACGTCCCGCCATCGTGGTGATCCCCGAGACGGTGGCGCAGGTGCAAGCGGTGGTGCGTCTTTGTCATGCTCATGAGGTGCCACTGGTAGCTCGGGGCGCTGGCACTGGTCTTTCCGGTGGTGCCATGCCGCATAGTGAAGGTGTGCTGCTTGTTATGGCGAGGTTCAACCGGATCCAGGCGGTCAACGCGGATGCGATGACCGCGGTTGTTGAGCCCGGTGTAACCAATCTTGCTATTTCCCAGGCGGTTGAGCATCTAGGTCTTTATTACGCGCCTGATCCGTCATCTCAGATCGCCTGCACAATCGGCGGTAACGTTGCAGAAAATTCCGGTGGTGTGCATTGCCTGAAGTACGGTTTGACCGTTCACAACGTGATGTCGCTCAAAGTAGTCATGCCTGACGGTGAACTGGTGACGATTGGCAGCGAAGGTTATGACTCGCCAGGTCTAGACCTGCTGGCACTGATGCACGGCAGCGAAGGGATGCTGGGGGTGATTGTTGAGGTCCTGGTGAAACTCCTGCCAAGGCCAGCCCATGTCACGGTGATCCAGGCGGCGTTTGACGACATCAAAAAGGCGGCAGACAGCGTCGGGGCGATCATTGGTGCAGGCGTACTGCCAGCTGGCCTTGAGATGATGGATGGTCCGGCGATCAAGGCTGCTGAGGCTTTTGTAAACGCCGGATACCCGACCGATGCAAATGCGCTGCTGTTGATCGAGCTGGATGGGGATGAAGATGAGGTTGCGGCCACTCTCGCTGAGACTACCCGCGTGCTTGAATCCTGTGGTGTGATTGATATTGTCACGGCCACTGCAGCCGCGGATCGCCTGAAGTTGTGGGCGGGGCGTAAAGCCGCTTTTCCTGCGGTGGGTCGCATTTCTCCTGACTATTACTGCATGGACGGCACAATTCCCCGCAGGGAATTGTCTGCGGTGCTCAATCGTATCGGTGAACTGGCAGAACAGTACGAGCTTGGGGTGGCCAATGTGTTTCATGCCGGCGATGGCAACCTTCACCCACTTATCCTGTTTGATGCTAACGATGCATCTGAGCGCGACAGGGCAATCGCGTTTGGCAGCGACATCCTGCAGCTTTGCATCGAAAAAGGCGGCACGATCACAGGCGAGCACGGTGTTGGGATCGAGAAGATCAATGAGATGTGTGTGCAGTTTACCGACACGGAATTGACCTTGTTTCATGGGGTCAAGGCGGCCTTTGATGAAACGGGCTTCCTGAATCCCGGTAAGGCGATCCCCACCTTGTCGAGGTGTGCAGAATTTGGCGCCATGCACGTAAAAAGCGGGGAAGAGAAGTTTCCCGAACTTGAGCGGTTTTAAGTCACCTTATGCAGTCTTCAACGCAGAGGGAGTCCTTATCGCAGCTGTGTGAAGCTGTCAGGTCACTGGACGGGCCAACTGAAATTGTCGGCGGTGGAACACGTCGTTTTCTAGGGCACATCCCGAGCGGTATGGGCGAACTGTCTGTTGCTGGTTACACCGGCATTGAATCCTACGTACCTGAAGAACTGGTGATCAAGGTGAAAGCCGGCACACCTCTGGTGGAGATCATCAATGTGCTTGCCGAAAATGGTCAGTACCTGCCTTTTGATCCGGCGGTGTTTGCAGATAACGGCACCATTGGTGGTGCGATTGCGACGGGCATGTCTGGCAGCAGGCGGCCTTACACTGGCAGTGCCAGGGACTATGTGCTCGGTATCGGGTTGATCGATGGCGGCGGCAGCTACCAGGCGTTTGGTGGCCAGGTGATGAAGAACGTTGCTGGTTATGATGTTTCCCGCGTGCAGGTAGGCGCGATGGGGGTGCTGGGTGTTATTGCAGATGTCAGTCTCAAGGTGCTGCCTCGACCGGAAGCCGAAACCAGTGTGCAGATGATGCTCGATGAAAGCGATGCGCTGGGGCTGTTTGAAACATTAAGGCGACAGGGGGCGCCGCTCTCGGGAGCCATGTACGCAGGTGGCAGTGCCAGTCTTCGTTTCTCCGGGGCCAGGGCGGTTGTACTGAAATCTGTGGCGGCACTCAGTTCCAGTCATGGCGCAAGGGAAGTTTCCGGTGAATGCTGGCAGGAGGTTGATGAATTACGCCACAGCAGCCAGGTTGGCGGCACAACATTGTGGCGACTTTCCTGCGCTCCAGGCGAGGCCGTCTGCGAGCAGGCGTTCTCGATGATCGACTGGGGTGGGGCGCAGCGCTGGCTGACAGAAACGAATACCAATCCAAGGCAAACTTACGCTGGCACCGGTCACTGGACCCTGCTGAGACCCGGCGACGAAACTGATGTGAACGTGTTTCATCCTGTTGCACCAGCTTTGATGACGGTACACCGGAAACTTAAGCAACTGTTTGATCCGGCCGGTAATCTCAATCCATCGCGCCTGTATCCAGGCCTCGGCGACTTTTCTCCCGAGCATGCGTCCGGACAAGAATAAGCCATGCAGACCGATATTCACCCATCGTTAATCGCTCGCACTGACGTCCAGGATGCAGATGAAATACTGCGCAAATGTGTGCACTGCGGTTTCTGCACAGCAACCTGTCCCAGTTACCAGTTGCTGGGGGATGAACTGGATGGGCCGAGAGGTCGCATCTACCTGATCAAGAACATGTTGGAGCAAGGTGAGATTTCAAGTGAAGCCGGTGCCCACCTGGACAGATGCCTGACCTGCAGGTCCTGCGAGACCACGTGTCCGTCAGGTGTTGAATACGGACACCTGCTGGATATTGGCAGAGGCCTCAAACGCGAAATGCAGGCAGATGATGGGTTGCGATCTATGGTCAGTGCGCTGATCCGGCTGGTTTTACCACGGCGCTACCTGTTTGCGCCGCTTGTGACATTGGGCAGGGCGTTTCGTGTGCTTCTGCCCGCGGCGTTAAAGGAACACATTCTGCCTGCGGCACCTCGCATCGAGGGGCCACCAGAACCTGAACGTCCCGATATGCTGCTTTTGGGAGGTTGTGTTCAATCCGTCATGACCCCACAGGTGAATGAATCGGTAAGGCATCTGCTAGCGAAACAGGGTGTCGCCGTGAAGCTGGTTGAGATTGATTGTTGCGGTGCGCTTGATTATCACCTGTCACATCACGACAGTGGCCGTGACTATATGCGGCGAGTCATGGATCGGCTCGAAAATGAACAGTCACTACCGGTGATCTCTTCGGCAACCGGTTGTGGTGTCACACTGAAGGAGTATGATGCAGCGCTGGCACATACTGACGATGCGACGAGGGCGCAAGGTTTTGCTCGTCGAGTGCAGGACGTCTCTGAGGTATTCGCGGCCATCCCTGAGTTTGCCTTTCGCTGCAGGCCGTTGAGGGTTGCAGTGCACACGCCCTGCAGCATGCAGCACGGAATGAAGTTGAACGGTGTCATTGAAGAGATTCTGTCCCGGGCCGGATTTGACATCGTTGCGGCGCCAGAAGGGCATCTCTGCTGCGGTTCAGCCGGGACCTACTCGATCATGCAGCCTCAGCTGTCACACCAGCTTCGTGAGAACAAGCTTGTTGCGCTTGGTGCAGGTAAACCCGATGTGATTGTGACCGGCAATATTGGTTGCCAGATGCACCTCGGCGCAGAAGCCTATGTGCCGGTGATGCACTGGGCCGAGTTGATGTATCGACAGCTGGAAGACCGGCCAGTTTGATACCGTTCTTTTCTGATGCGCTTTTCAGCTGCTTTGTTCAGTACTTGCTACAGGCCTTTGATCAGCGCGAGGTTAGCTTCGCTTGCCGCGAATCGGTGTTTCGCAAGTGCCTGGTAATCTTCCGATTCGTACCACGCTTTGGCGTCAGCTTCGCTCGGGAACTCAATGATGACAGTGCGCGTATAGGGCCAGGCACCCTCAAAGATTTCCACCTCTTCATCCACAGCCAGCATCTTGCCGTTGAATTTGCTGAACACCTCCATTAAGCCTGACTCGTACTTAGCGTACGTGTCACGGTCGTGGATATTGATCGTCGCCACAAAATAACAGCTCATGTCTGCTCCTTTCTCCTGTCCGCCTGTATTACAACTATGCTGCTTCGTGGAATAACCACCACAACAGACCCTTCTGGGCGTGCAGCCTGTTTTCAGCCTGTTGGAAGATGACCGATCGCTCATCTCGCACGCAGTCAGCGGCAATTTCAAACCCGTCGTGTATCGGCATATCGTGCATGATTTTAAGATCTCGATCGCCGATGAGTGATTTGTTGATCTGGTAGGGCAGCATCTCGTTCACGCGGGCATCGTTCTCTTCCTTCATGTCCGGGTTATTGAAGTACTGCATATCGATCCAGGTGTCTGTGTAGACAAAGTTCGCGCCTTCGACTGCCGCCACTGGATCGGTTGTGTGATTGACGTGGCTAGAGCTTCTGATGATTTCCTGTACGTCGGCGTCCTGCGCCTCACCATTATCGTCTGGCGTTGGGGTGGCCAGCGTGAGCGGAATGCCGAGCTTGCTGCAGATGACAGAAAGTGAGTTTGATACGTTATTCTGCACGCCGGTGTAAACGATGTTGGCCTCACCAAGATCGCCATCAAAATGTTCGGACACGGTCAGAATATCTGTTAACGCCTGGCAGGGGTGGAACTTCTCACAGCAACCATTGATCACTGGTACCTGGCTTGCTGACATGATTTTCAGGAGATCATCATGATGCAGTAACCTCGCCATGATGCATGCCACGTTCCTCGAGAGGTACTCGGTTTCGTATTCGATCCCTGACAGCACAAAGTTGGAGGTCATCCAGTCAACGTAAATTGCGTGTCCGCCAAGTTCCGTCATGCCAACCTCAAAGGAAACCCGCGTTCGGGTACTCGTCTTCTGGAACAGCATGGCGAGTGACTTCCCTGCGAGTGCGTCAGTAAACGCCTCAGGATTTGCCTTGATTTCAGCAGCCTTGTCCAGGATGAAACGGATCTCGTCTGCTGAGAGGTCTTTGAGATGAGGAATATGTCTCATAATTCTTGCCCCAAAAAAAAAGCCAGCGATTAAGCTGGACTCGGTTTTGTCTTGCGACGTATGTTGCGATCGAATTTTGCGAAGCTTAACGCCATTACAGCCGATTTACACCCCCTGTCGTACTGCCTTCACCGGCCTGCCTGTGCTAGTGTCTCGGCATGTGCGGCCGCTTCAACATTATTGATGATCCCCTTGCGAGACTGCTGGTTGATATTGCCGGTGGCGGCGACTTTTCCCTTGAAACTGAACTGAATGTTGCACCGACACAGCAGGTACCGGTTTTCCTGACAGACAAGGAAGGCGGCTGGCAGGTAAAGCCTATGCGCTGGTGGCTGGTGCCTTACTGGTCGCCGGAGCCTTCCAACAAGTACACGATGTTCAATGCCAAAAGTGAAACGCTGACGAAAAGTCGCGCGTTCAAGGAGCCATTCGAGCGCAGGCGATGCATCATGCCCGTGTCCGGCTACTACGAATGGCGTAAGGAGAATGGGGTAAAAGTACCGTATTACATTGAGCCGGTTGAAGCGCCAGGCTTTGCGTTTGCCAGTCTCTGGGATCGATGGCGCCGGGACGATCAGGAGATATACAGCTGCACGATTATTACGACAGCTGCACCTGCCGGGATGGATGAGATCCACCACCGGATGCCGGTACACCTGACAAACGAGCAGGCGCGGCAGTGGGTTCAGCGGGAGTTGCCCCTTGAAGATGCGGCGCAGATGCTGGTGCCGGAGATCAGGGTGTCCATCAAGATGACCGCGATGTCGACATATGTGAACAACGCTCGAAACAAGGATGATCGATGTCTCGAGTATCTGGGAGAACCCCGGATACTGAATTGAAAAGAACATAGACGAAATACTGGCCGCCCGGCATATAAAAGGGCGACCAGTATCAGGAACCAGTGTTAAGGCTTAGCGGGTGGGCCGTTAACCCATCTTGAAGAAAACGGCCTTGTTACCATCCGGGTCCCTGAAGTAGGCACCATAGAAGCCCGGGCCACGTTCACCGGGTTCACCTTCATCGGTACCGCCCATTTCAATCGCCTTTGCATAGAGGGCATCAACTTCTTCCGTTGTATCGACGCCAAAAGCAACCATGTTGCCGTTACCGGGATGCGGGTCATTTTCATCGTATGGTGTACAAACACCCAGCATCGGCTGATCCATACCGGCGCCGATCAAGGCAATTCGACCCATGTCCATCAGGACTGATGCGCCACGTGGTGCCAGCAGCGTGCCCCAATATTCCTTGGCGCGCTCCATGTCACTCGTGCCGATAGTGATGTATCCGATCATAAATTCACTCCTGTCAAAGTGGCATGGAATCCATGCCATGGTTGTGGAGTGGCGATGTTACCTCGACCGGGCCTGCCAGGTCAGTAAGTAACCAACACTGTAGTGAGGCCTGGGCACTAGTTCCTGACAACGTGGAAGGTGTTGTCTTCGTCGATGTTATCGAGGGCGAAAGAGATTTCGCTGCGGATATCTTCCTCGCTGCGTCCAAGGCTTCGGTACAGCTGCAACAATTGCCACATCATGGCCTGTCCGTACTGACCAGGTTCAATACCTTCTTCTCCGGCCTTGGCCAGGGCTGCCTCGAGATCGCCCCGTGCGAGATCAAATGAATTCACTTAGGAGTGCTCCTTCATGTTTGATGAATCTTTCAGGAGCAATCTTAGTGGTGGCCTGCAGGGTTTGAATTGACCTGCGTCAGTTAAGGAACCTCTGATTAAGGTTTTTTTCCGCGATAGCTGCGTTGAAGCCAGCGTGGCCCGAACCATCCTCGGAAAGCCACTAAATTAAAGCGTTTTAGTGTTTTCCTGCGGGTGGCTTCGCCGTCTCGAACAAAGGCCTCTCACGAAAATAACCACTTAATCAGAGTTTCCTTAAACGTAAACCCCACCGTCCTGGCCGATTTCCTTTCGTGCGATGAGTTCCCTGTGCACTTCATCGGGGCCATCGGAAAGCCTGAGGGCTCTATGTGAGGCCCACATCCTTGCAAGAGGAGTGTCGGCACTGACACCGCTGCCGCCGTGCATCTGTATCGCGCGATCGATGACAGCCAGGGTGTTATTGGGCACCACCACCTTCATCTGGGCAATGTCGGCAAGCGCGGTTTCAAGACCGCCGTTTTCGAGGGACCAGGCTGCCCGCAGTGCAAGCAATCTGCTGGTTTCGATGTCTGTCCTGGAGTTGGCGATGATGTCCACGTTACCGCCAAGTTCAGACAGTGGTTTGCCGAACGCGTATCGTGTGGTTGCACGCTGCGTCATCAATAGCAGCGCCCGCTCTGCGGCGCCAATGGAACGCATACACTGGTGAATGCGCCCGCTGCTCATGCGACCCTGGGCGATTTCGAAACCCTGGCCCGGCTCGCCAACGATGGCATCGCCAGCCACGACCACGTCGCTAAACTGGATCTGGGCGTACCCGTGTGGCGCGTTGTCATAGCCAAACACCGGGATCATTCTTTTGATAGATACGCCTTCGGTTCGCGCCGGTACCAGTAGCAGGGACTGCTGCGACATGGGCGGTGCGCCAGGGTCAGTTACGCACATAACCAGCAGGAACTCAAAACGCGGATCGCCAGCACCCGCCACCCAGGTTTTCTCGCCGTTGAGTATCCAGTTGCCATTTTTAAACTCAGCGTGACTGATGAAGTTCGTCGCATCGGACGATGCCACCGACGGTTCGGTCATGGCGAATCCCGAAGTGACAGAACCTTCCAGTAGCGGCATCAGGTGCGCGAGACGCTGGCTGTCGCTGCCAAATCTCGCAAGGATTTCCATGTTGCCGCTGTCCGGTGTTGCGCAATTGAAAACTTCTGATGCGATCTCGCTGCGGCCCATCTGTTCAGCCAGGTGGGCATAGTCCACCTGGTTGAAGGCTTCACCGTCTTTACCCATGAAGAGGTTAAACAGGCCCGCCGACTTTGCCTTGTCGCGCATGGCAGTCATGATTGGTGGCACCTGCCAGCGCTGTTCCTCGAGCTGCGCCTGGTAGGTTTCTTCAGCGGGTATCACCACTTCGTCGACGAATATCCTGAGTTTTTTCAGGACTTCGGCCGCGTTGTCTGAAATGCCCAGGTTCATAGCAGGTTCACAGGTTTGCCAGCGCCTTGTTGAGCGGCGCTTTCAGCGCCGCAGGTGTACTTCGAGTCACCTTCCAGCTCTCGCAGTTGTTGCATGTGCCTAGATCACGGATGCCGATGGCTAGTGCATCGATAAGTTCTGGCGCCGCTTTCCCTGATGGTTCCAGCTGTGATGGTTCCAGCACCAGGTTCTTAACAACGAGATGTTGTTGCTTGCGTTCTGCCTTGGCATCGAGTCGTCCGATGAGCTCATCTCCGTAGAGGATTGGCAAGGTAAAGTAACCATAGACGCGTTTTTCTTCGGGCAGGTAACACTCGAGCAGATAGTCAAAATCAAACAGCGCGCTGGTGCGTTTACGATTAATGACGAGGTTGTCAAAAGGCGAAAGTATCCGCACTTCTTTCTTTGCAAGGCGAAGCGGCAGGGTGTCTTCGAGGCCTGCCTTCAGCAGGTAGGGTTTGCCTTCCACATCGACCTGCACCAGTTCGCCTGAAGCTACTTTGTCAGCAATGGCCTGCTTCACCGCGGGACGCAGGTTAACTTTTGCCAGCCGCCTGACTGTGCCAAGCGAGTAGGACAGGTCGTATTCCGTTGCCACCCCGAGCGCTTCGGCCATGGAATCGACAATGAAGTGTGCCCATTCTTCATTGGTTGGCAGGGAAGTATCGACGTGATCGGGTATCACGTTTTCCGGGAGATCAAATACCTTCTGGAAACCCTCTCTTCTGGTCACCATCAGCTCGCCGGAAAGAAACAGGTGTTCGAGTACCTGTTTTGCAGGTTTCCAGTCCCACCAGCCCGTGGTCTTGTTCTGGCGCGAATCTTCAAAGTCCCGTGACTGCAGTGGGCCTTCTGCACGGATTCGTGAGGTGATGTGTTCAGCCAGTTGTTTGTTCCAGGTTCGCGAATCTGCCCAGCCGCGCATGACCGGCAGCGAAAAACGATAGTTTTCAAAAGGCAGGAACGCCGCCGCATGGCCCCAGTACTCGTAGATGTCACGGTTTTTTGTCAGCGTGTCCAGCATACGTGGCGCAAAGTTCTCTACCCGTGACGACAGCACATGTTCATGGGCACGGTTGATCACGGAGATCGTATCGATCTGTACATAGCCTTTACGCTGGATTGACTTGAGTACGGCGTTTTTGCCCCGGCCAAACTGGTTTCGACGCAGCAGTCCCTGCTGGTTCAGAAACAGGCGACGCGCCTCACGATTACTTAAATGCATGGCCCGATGTTACCACTCATTTAGTGCTAAGCTTGATCGATTGATCGAGGTGTTTAGCTCTCGTCTGAAGAGATGAGAAAAAGTTAACAGGAGTTTTCATGCGACAGATGGTTGCTGTGCTGTTACTTGCAGCAAGTTCGCTGGCAGGGGCTGCGAGCCCTGAGGCCGTGTATGGGGAAAACGGGATGGTGGCCTCCCGTTCGACGCTTGCCTCTGCGGCCGGTATCGAAATCATGAAGCAGGGCGGCAACGCCATTGACGGCGCTGTGGCAACGGCGTTTGCCCTTGCGGTGACGTATCCGTCGGCCGGTAATATCGGTGGTGGCGGTTTTGTTGTGGTTCGTCTGCCCGATGGAGAGGTGTTTACACAGGATCACAGGGAAACGGCACCCGCTGCATCCACCCGTGACATGTACCTTGATGAAGACGGTAACGAGATCAAAGGGCTGTCACGTGCCTCTCACCTGGCCTCTGGTGTCCCCGGCAGTGTAGACGGTCTGCTGCTCCTGCTTGAACGCTACGGCACGATGTCTCGCAAGGAGGTCATGGCGCCTGCGATCAAGCTCGCAATGAAGGGCTTCCCGCTGTCATGGTCGATGGCGAGATCTTTCGAGCGCCAGCAGGAAGCGATGTCAAAGTATCCGGCGTCTGTTGAGGTATTCACCAACAATGGCGAACTCTATAAGCCTGGTGACCTGTGGGTACAGAAAGACCTTGGACGAACCCTGAAGCGGATTTCGAAAAATGGTCGTGCGGGTTTTTATGAAGGCGAAACCGCCGATCTGATTGTGGCGGAAATGAAGCGGGGTGGTGGCATCATCAGCCACGATGACCTCAAAAACTACAAGTCCGTGTGGCGGGACCCAATCAAAGGTACTTATCGGGGTTACGACATTTACGGCATGGCGCCGCCGTCATCCGGTGGTGTGCTGATCCAGCAGATCCTGCACATGCTGGAACCCTACGATATCAAGTCGATGGGCTGGGGCAGTGCAGAACTGATTCACCTGATGATTGAGGCAGAGCGTCGCGCCTTTGCCGACCGAGCGGAACATCTTGGTGATCCAGACTACGTAGATGTGCCGGTGGCAATGCTGACTGACCGGGAGTACGCGAAGGCCCGCTTTGCTGATTTTGATCCCACAAAGGCATCGAACAGCGACGACATTGGAGCAGGCAGCTGGCCGGCGGAGAGTAGGGAAACCACGCATTTTTCTGTGATGGGCGCAGATGGCACCATGGTCTCGTTTACCACAACCTTGAACAGCGGCTACGGCAACAAGATCGTGATTCCGGGTACCGGTATCCTGATGAATAACGAGATGGACGACTTCTCGATCAAACCCAATACCGAGAACCAGTTCCAGTTGATCGGACGTGAGGCCAATGCCATTGCGCCGGGTAAACGCATGTTGAGTTCGATGTCGCCGACACTGGTCATAAAAGATGACAAGCCCGTACTGATCACAGGCTCACCTGGTGGTCCAACTATCATCACCACCACGCTGCAGGTCATGCTGAATGTCCTCGATCACGATATGAACCTCGGTGACGCTGTATCGCTGCCACGCTTTCATCACCAGTGGAAGCCGAACATGATCCTGATGGAACCTTACGTCTTCTCGCCGGACACAAAACAGAAGCTGGAAGACATGGGGCACACTGGTTTTCGGCCAACACGGTTCAGGCTGGGTGATGCCAACTCGATCCTCTACAAAGACGGCCTCATGCACGGCATGAAAGATCCTCGCGGTGATGGTATCGCCGTTGGTTTTTAAGCAGGTTTTTAAAACAGGATTCTAAACAGGTTCTAAACATGCCCCCGCACTTTCTCATCGTCGACGGTTTCAACCTGATCCGACGGATATTTGAGGCGGGACATTCGGACGATCAGGATGTATCGGGGACCGTCGCCTCTGCGCGGGCGTCACTGGGCAGGGCGCTGGCGAAACACCAGCCGACCCATGCGGCCGTCATCCTTGAAAACCATGACCGGACCTGGCGCCATCTGCTTTACCCGGACTACAAGGGTAATCGTTCACCAACGCCGCAGGTCCTGCTTGATGGGCTTGATGCGTTCCGGCAAGGCTTTGCTGAAATCGGCGTTGTGGCTACTTCTGTGCCGAACTATGAGGCCGACGATATTATCGCGACGCTCGCTATAGCAGTAGCCAGGCATGAAGGCAGGGTGACGATTCTCTCTACTGATAAAGTGTTCCTGCAGTTCCTGGGGCCCGGTGTAACGGTTGTTGATCACTTCAACGGCAGGTCACTTGATGCGGAGCATGTCAGGCAGAAATTTGGCGTCGATGTGGACAGGTTTGTTGATTACCTGGCGTTAAGCGGCGACCGGAGTAATAACATCGGTGGCGTGCAGGGTATTGGACCCAAAACCGCGGTATCGTTGCTGGAGCAGTATGGTTCCCTTGATGCCATGCTCAGTGCCCCCCTGGATGATTCAGCCCACAGGAAACTGAAACAGGTACAGGAAAACGAGGTTGAGGCGCAACGTTGCCGACAACTGATCAGGCTCAAAACAGATGTCGAAATTGGTGATAACCTACGCCATTTTCGACTCCGCCAGAACGAGGCGAAGTAGTAGTGAGGAAGTGAACAAGTGAGTCTGAATGTTTCTGCATTTAAAGCCTATGACCTGCGAGGCAGGATCCCCGATGAACTCAATGAAGAAATCGCCTATGCCATAGGTCGGGCCTATGCGGCATTCCTTAAACCGGAAAAAGTGGTTGTTGGGCACGATATTCGATTGTCCAGTCCGGACATTACTGATGCACTGGTCCGCGGCCTGACCGCAAGTGGGGTGGACGTTAGCCACATCGGCACCTGCGGCACTGAAGAAATCTACTTCGCCACCGATCACTATGGTTTTGACGGCGGCATCGCGGTGACTGCATCTCACAATCCCAAGGACTACAACGGCATGAAGTTTGTCCGCGAGGGTTCACGGCCGATCAGTGGTGATACGGGTTTGAACGACATCAAGGCGATGGTTGAAGCTAACCAGTTTGATGCATCTGGCAAGCAAGGCAGCGTCACCCAACTGGATCACCGGGGCGCCTATGTGGAGCGATTGCTCAGCTATGTCGATATTCCGAAACTTGCGCCACTCAAGATCGTTTCGCATCCCGGCAATGGTGGTGCGGGCATTGTCATCAATGAACTCAAGGAACACCTGCCGGTTGAGTTTATCGACGTGCACGCTGAACCCGATGGCAACTTTCCGAATGGGGTGCCCAATCCGCTATTACCTGAGAATCGGCAGCCGCCGGTCGATGCGATCAGGCAGCACGGTGCCAACCTCGGCATTGCGTTTGACGGCGATTTTGACCGCTGCTTCTTTTTTGATGAGAACGGTCGATTTATCGAGGGCTACTATATTGTCGGCCTGCTGGCGCAGGCGTTTCTCGCCCAGAAGCCGGGTGCGTCGATCGTGCATGATCCTCGCCTGACGTGGAATACGATTGATATTGTTCGGGCAGCAGGCGGTGTACCCGTACAAAGTAAAACGGGTCATGCCTTCATCAAGGAGCGCATGCGATCGGAAAATGCGATTTATGGCGGCGAGATGAGCGCGCACCATTACTTCAGTGACTTTGCATTCTGTGACTCAGGCATGGTGCCGTGGTTACTGGTGATCAACCTGATGAGCCAGACAGGCAAAAAACTATCTGAGCTGGTAGATGAACGAATAGCGTTGTTTCCCGTCAGCGGGGAGATCAACCGCCGCGTTGAAGACGCTGGTGCCATACTTGCGCAGGTTGAAGAAACCTACGCGGGTGATGCAGTACTTGTTGAGCATACCGATGGGCTTAGTATCGCGTATGAAAACTGGCGATTTAACATTCGATCTTCCAACACGGAACCCGTCATGCGACTCAACGTGGAATCGAGAGGTGATGCAGCATTGATGCAAGAGAAAACTGCCGAGCTGTTGACGATGATGGGTGGTGAAGAGGCATGAGCAGGGTTGATCTGGGGCAGGTGTCGATTGAATACGACACCTTTGGCGATGCATCTGATCCCACCATTCTACTGGTGCGTGGTCTCGGCACGCAGATGACCGACTGGCCCACCCAGTTCATCGATGCGCTCACGGCTGCCGGCTTCCACGTGGTCATATTTGATAATCGGGATGTTGGTCTCTCGACACACCTCGAAGGCACGCCGGATCTTGCCAGGGTGGCAAAAGGTGAAGAGGCACCGCCATACCAGGTCACAGACATGGCGATGGATATTGTTGGCCTGCTTGATGCACTGCAGCTCAAGAGGGTTCACCTGGTGGGTATTTCCATGGGCGGGATGATCGCCCAGGTGTTTGCTGCCAAACACTCCGAGCGCCTGATCAGTATGCATTCAATCATGTCCTCCAGCGGCAGGCCTGGTCTGCCGCAACCTGACCCCAAAGTACAGGCAACTCTGCGCGGTGAAGTGGCTGGTGATGCAACTACCGAGGACATCGTGAAATCCACCGCAGAGGGACTTGCAGTATATGGTTCGCCTGGCTATCCGGAGTCACTCGAAGAGCGCATGGCGATTGCCAGGCGCCGGATCGAGCGGAGTTACGATCCTGCCGGTGTGCAGAGACAGATGGCAGCGATTATTGCAGGCGGCAGCAGGGAGCCGCTGCTGCGCAGTATCAATCTGCCTGTTCATGTGATTCATGGTGAGGACGACCCGCTGGTCCCGGTCGAGGCCGGCATTGATACGGCGGAGCTTATTCATGATGCAGAACTTACGCTGATCAAAGGTATGGGGCATAACATACCGGTGGCACTGGCACCGGCGTTAAGTGCCCATATTGTCAGGTTCTGCCGGGAGGCTGCCAAGTGAGCTGGATGGGGAAAATCCTCGGGGGAGGACTCGGATTTATCATTGGCGGTCCCATAGGTGCCGTGCTTGGCGCCGTTGTTGGCCATCACACACTTGATTCCGGCGCAGCGCTATCTTTTGAGGAGCAGCGACAGGGTATCTTCTTCGCTGCAACCTTCTCCATGTTGGGCAAGCTTTCAAAGGCGGACGGCGTCGTCAGCCAGGCGGAGATTGACGTCGTCGAGACGGTCATGACCAATAACCTGCAACTGAATCCCCAGGCTAGAGAGTTCGCCATTAAGGTATTTACCCACGCCAAGGACTCCAACGACAAGTTTGAGGACTATGCCAACCAGTTCTACATAGAATTTGCCGCCTATCCGGAAGTCCTCAGCCAGCTGGTAGACCTGTTGCTGCTGGTGGCTCATTCGGATGGTGTCATGCATCCCGAAGAAGAGCGCATGATTGAGAAGGCGGTAGATATCTTCGGCATCGGCGCGGAATACGAGCAGCTGAAGGCGCGATATTCAGGCACCAACAACCTGAAGCAGTCTTACGAGATTCTTGGTGCAAGTGAAGAAGAATCACTTGCCGACATCAAACGAAAGTACCGCAAGCTTGCCATGGAATATCACCCTGACCGGGTTCAGTCACGGGGCGTTTCACCGGAGTTTGCTGCAAACGCGGAAGAACGTTTCAAGGATATCCAGCACGCCTACGACGTGGTGGAAAAACACCTGCAGGATCGTGACGCCTGAAACAGTCTTGAACGCTGAACAGTCCTGAACCCTGAACACTCTTTAACCCTGAACAGTCTTGAACAGGAAGGCTGAACAGTCCTGAACCCTAAACGGTCCTAGCTGCCCTGGGAGCGGCGTGCTCTTTCTGCTGCAGTGCGTTCTTCCAGTGAAATCAGGTCAAGCAGGATGTGTCCACTTTCCACAAGATAGGGATCAGGGTCTTCCGGTGCTTCTGCCTCACTATCAAGCTCCGCAGCTGGTGGTTCACCTGCACTGTCAGGTGGTGTCACGATCGCCATTTCACTACCTTCCACCGGGTTTTCGCTGCCAGCAGGCTGATCCGGTACGATGACCGCGCCGCCGTCCAGTGGCGTTGCAGGTGATGTGGATGCTTCAGAAGCATCGGCGACGGTAACCGTCTCTTCATCCAACTCGTCCAGGCTGGCAATCGTGTCCTGGCCCAGCGCTTCACGTTTCCTGTTTTCGAGATCCAGCCAGAAGGTTTCGCGTGCGCTCTTCTCGTCAAGACGAGCCTGCTCGTTAAGGGTGATGGTGTTGTCCTCGTTACGGGCTTTGCGGTAGGCGAAGGCTTCCTTCAGGTAGTTGAATTCAGGATTGGTGCTGACCCTGTCGGAGTGTAACGTCCTCAACTCCGGGACGAGATGTTGTATAGAGTGCTTGACCCGATAGCGGGTTGCCTGGATGCGATCCCACACCAACGGGCGTTCCAGCGTGCTCTCACCAATCGAATCAGGATCGTAGCTGGAAGGGTAGGCGATATCTGGAATTACACCTTTATGCTGGGTGCTCTCACCTGAAATACGGTAGAACTTCGCCTGGGTCAGTTTCAGTTGCCCGCGATTCAGCGGCAGCAGTGACTGCACTGTCCCTTTGCCAAACGTCTGGCTGCCGATGATGACGCCACGGTGGTAGTCCTGGATGGCACCGGCAAAGATCTCGGAGGCTGATGCACTGAGACGGTTGACGAGTACTGCCAGTGGACCGTCATAGACAACCCTCACATCGCGATCATCAAGGATGTCGACGCGGTTGCTCTTGCTGCGGATCTGTACGGTAGGGCCGCGGTCGATAAACAGCCCGGTCAGGGTCTTGGCTTCCTGAAGGGAGCCGCCGCCGTTGTCGCGCAGATCGATGACGATGCCCTCAACATCTTCTTCCTCAAGCTCACGTATCAGGCGCTTCACATCGCGGGTTGTGCTCTTGAAGTTGCGATCACCTTTCTGCAGCGCTTTGAAGTCCACGTAGAAAGTGGGAATGTCGATCACACCAATTTTATGCTTGGCACCGAACTGCTCGATTTCGATAACTTCAGCCTGCGCTGACTGCTCTTCGAGCTGTACCTTGTTGCGCACGATATGAATGACCTTTGATTCTCCGGTATCGGAGGTTGCAGGGATAACATTCAACCTCACGACGGTATCTTTCTTGCCGCGAATCAGCTGAACAACTTCATCGAGGCGCCAGCCGATCACGTCTACCAGTTCACCGCTTTCACCCTGGCCAACCGCGACAATCTTGTCGTTGGGTTTGAGCTGCCCCGCCTTGTCTGCCGGCCCAGCAGGTACCAGGCTGACAACTTTCGTGTATTCATCCTCGAGCTGCAGCACTGCGCCAATCCCTTCCAGGGAGAGGCTCATATTGATATTGAAATTCTCGGATGTTCTAGGCGAGAAGTATTGCGTGTGCGGATCGTAAGTCTTGGTGAATGAGTTCATGTACAGCTGGTACACGTCCTCACTGTTGGTCTGCCTTGACCGCGAGAGTCGGTTGGTGAAACGTTTCACCAGCAGTTCCTGGATCTTTTCGGGTTCCTTGTCTGTGATCTTCAGGTTCAGCACGGAGTCTTTCAGGCGGCGGCGCCAGAGGTCATCAAGCTCCTCGTTGGTGGTTGCCCAGGGCGCTTCCTCGCGATCGATCATGAGCTCTTCATCACGACTGAAGTCAAACTGCTCGATGCCATCCTCGAGGGTTGCCAGCACTTTCTCGAATCGTGTCACCACGCGTTCGTGGTAGCGGTTGAAAATCTCAAAGGCCGGACGCAGGTCACCGCGACGCAGGGCGTTGTCCATCTCGTAGCGGATAGATCTCAAACTCTTCAATATCCTGTTTCAGGAAGTAGCTCTTGCTCGGGTCCAGATCGGACAGGTAGGTATCGAAGATTCGAGACGAAAGGTCATCGTCCAGCACCGTCGGCACGTAGTGTCGCGAGGCGAGGGCGTCAACAATATTCTGGGTTGTACTGGCGTGCACCTCGAGAGGTTCGAGAGTGGCGAGTTCCTGCGGCTCGACGGGTGCAACAGCATATGCTGAGAGGGACACTACTGCTGTGAGCAGGAAGGTGATGATTCTGGTCATATATTGGCTACTACCTGATTGTTTGGCTGATCCAGCTGCCTTTCCCGTTGGTGTACCAACGGTTGGTATTACGGGTAATACCTTAGAGTAAGTACGCGTGAATAGGTTCGGTTTCTCTGCATGAGTCTCTGATTTCACTCAAGAAGTTTAGTGGGCATGACAAGCACAATTCAAGCGGTTCAGGGGCCAGTTGGTCGTGATCGTCGATGAGTTGAGACGTCTTTCCAATGAATCCCCGGACATTTGTGTCATAATTTGCCGCGTCAACCACCCAGCCGGGCTTTTTTAGATGAGAAAAATCTTATTAATCAGTATTTTAATGATTCTTCCTGCAGTGTTTTCTAGCCAAACATCAGCGCAGGAACCAGCGCAGGCGGCGCCTCCCGCTGACCCAGAGATGAAAGACAAGCGCGGCTACTTCTTCGGCTACAGCTTCGGCAACGTGTTAAGGGATGGTGGAAACGAAGATATTGATGTTGAAATGCTGGTAAAAGGGCTGCGGGACTCCCTTGCAGGCAACATGCCTTCCCTGACACAGGCAGAGCAGGAAGCAGTGATTGCAATGGTGCGGGAAAAGCAACAGGCGATCGTGGCTGCCAAGCAGGCTGCACAGGAACAGGAAGGCCTGGATAACCTTCAGGCTGGCAAAGAATACCTTGCCCTCAATGCCACCGCCGATGGTGTCATCGTTACGGATTCCGGCCTGCAGTTTCTGGAATTGACCAAAGGCACCGGCGCATCACCGGGTGCATCTGACCGTGTCAGCGTGCATTACGAGGGTCGCCTGATTTCCGGCGAGATTTTTGATTCATCCAGGCAGCGTGGGCAACCGGCAGAGTTTGGGTTACAGCAGGTGATCGCCGGTTGGACAGAGGGCCTGCAGCTGATGAAAGTCGGTGGTACCTACCGACTGTTTGTGCCATCCGAGCTTGCCTATGGACCGGGTGGTGTACCCGGCATTCCGCCGAATTCTGTGTTGATCTTCGACGTCGAACTGCTGGATATCATCGCTCAGCAATAAGTCGAGGTAGTACCGCATGGCGGTACTGCGCATGAGAACGTAGGGTAATTTACTCCCGAACGATAATCCCGATCGCTTCGAGCAGCAGGTGCTGCTGGTCGAAGCCGATCACCACGTCGGTCATATCTATTTCACGGATATCGAGCCCTGTGATGGTCGAACCCCTCAAGTCTGCTCCCCGAATGACCACGTCTTCCGCTTCCACCTGGTGTAGTTCACAGTCCAGCAGCTGTGCGCCTGACAGATCCGCCCTCGAAAGCTGAACATGACTCATGCGCGAGCCGCTGAAGTCGACATCCACGAGGTGTGCGCCTGACAGGTCAGCATAGGCGAGATTACAATCGGTAAACGCGGCATCCGACAGCGACACGTTGGTGCTGACGGCGTTTTCAGAGGTCACGTGGGTAAGATCAGCACCGGTCAACTGGCATGCATGGAAGCGGGACATGTAGATGCTCGCCCTCGACAGGCTGAGCAGTGTCATATCACAGTCGCGAAACTCACATTCACGTAGTCTCGCAAACTTCAGCGCAGAACCGGTCTCATTATCGGTATCGTAAAACCGGCAGTGGTCGAACGTGGTGTTACTGATCTCAGCGGAGCTGAACTGGCAGTTCAGGAACGCACAATGGCTGAACCGGCACTGCTCAACTGTCAGCGCTGGCAGGTCCAGATCGCTGAAGGTCAGGTTTTCAAGAGTCTCATCTTCTAACGGCCCAGCGGTGAGCCTGTCGTTGTCCGGCACGCGTTAACCGAGTGCTGACTTCAGTTCGCTGACACTGAGGGCCAGGGCATCTTTGGCGCCCTCGACAAGGTGTGTCATGCCGTAGAAGCCATGGATCATGCCATCGTACCGCTTGATCGTGACGGTTACACCGGCTGCCTTAAGACGCTCGGCGTAACTTTCTCCCTCGTCCCTGAGCGGATCGAACTCCGCGGTGATAACACAGGCCGGCGGCAAACCGGACAGATCATTCTCGGCCATGGGTGAGGCAAGCGGATTACTCCTGGATGCCGCATCGTCACCGACATAACTGTCCCAGAACCAGGTCATGGTGTCCTTTGTCAGCAGAAACCCCTCAGCATTGTCGACGTAGGACTGCGTATCCATCGCGGTATCGGTCACCGGATAAACCAGCAGCTGGAATGAGATGTGTGGCCCACCTTCGGCACGAGCTTTGAGGCAGACACAGGTGGAGAGATTGCCGCCGGCACTGTCACCGGCAACCGCGATCTTATCGGCATCAATATTGAGTGTGTCGCCGTTGGCCGCAATCCAGGCAGTGGCCTTGTAGCAGTCATCAATCGAGGCAGGGAAGGGTTCCTCCGGGGCAAGACGATAGTCAACCGCGATAACCGTCATGCCGGATGCCTCAGCCAGCTGGCGACAGACGCCATCGTGGGTTTCGAGATCACCAATCACCCAGCCACCACCATGGAAGTACACAATGCAGGCTGTCCTTTCGCCGGTCGGCCGATAGATTCGGATAGGAACACCGTCAGCAGATGAGTCTTCCACGCTTGGGAGATCGGGCCTTGGCAGTGCCTCCTGCATCACGCGATACATCATGCGCGCTTCGGATGGCGCCATGTCCTTCATTGCGGGTCCGTCTGCTTCCGCCATCTGCTTGAGCATTTCTGCAAAGACCGGGTCCAGTGGCATATTGATCTCCTTCACGCCTAAAAGATTCGAGTGTAACCTTAGGCAACAAGCAAACGGAAGTTTGATCCCTTGGGCAAGCTACTTAGAGATCCGCTATTCAGGCGATTTGTGTCGGCATCCTTTTTTGCCGGTGCTTTTGTATGGGTCGCCGTCAGTTACTTTGGCGTCGAACTGGATGTTGTCTGGGTATTCCTGACGCTGTCATTCGTTTTTGTTGGTGCGATGGTGGTTGCAGGTCTTCTGCTTGCGCCTGTCGTGCGCAGGTTTAACAGTAAGCCGCCGTTGCTGGCGCGCCTGTCGGAAGAAATGGCCTCCGAAGACGCCGAGCAGGTTAATCCAGGTGAGCCTTCAGATCGCTCATCGTAAAGAGCGAAATCAACTCGATACCTTCCGCGGCGAGATTTTCCCTGCCGCCTGATTCCCTGTCGATCACACACAGGGCATGCGTGATGGTGGCACCCAGCTCGCGCAGTTGTCCGGTACTGATATTGATCTGGCCACCAGAGGTGACAACGTCTTCGACGATAAGCAGGTGTTTGCCCGCAAAGTCAGGACCTTCTGCAAGCTTTGCCGTGCCATAGGCTTTTGCTTCCTTGCGAACAAACAGCACCGGCTGTGATGTCACCTGGCCAAGGGCCGTAGCGACGGGGATGCCTCCCATTTCCAGGCCCGCCAGGTAATCGCAAGGCGGTGCGAGCGCTGCCATCTCCTGGGCGATTGCTGCCAGCAGG
This sequence comes from Pseudomonadales bacterium, assembly GCA_963921285.3. Lineage (GTDB taxonomy): Bacteria > Pseudomonadota > Gammaproteobacteria > Pseudomonadales > Azotimanducaceae > UBA9659. The sequence goes on along the minus strand of CAWUFD020000008.1, from coordinate 278,564 downwards.
GTGGGATCTGATTCAAACAGGTATTTGTCGAAGTATTCATTCGAGACGGCGCCCGAGCGCAGTGTAAATTCGCCGGCCAGGTGGGCGGTCTCATAGATTTTTTGAGCCAGCGCGGATGTTGATGAGCTGCTGATGATTACTCCAGGGGCCGGACAAACCGGTCCAGGCGGGGCAGGTAATAATCATCGTAATCAACAGAAAAGGCGACGGTATGTGCCCTGCCAGTGATCCTGTCCCGTGAAACAAGGCCAATTGCGCGCGAATCAGCACTGTTGTCCCGATTATCGCCCAGCATCAGGTAGAAACCTTCCGGTATCTCGATGGGGCCGAAGCTGTTGTAGTTGTTTGGCGGAGATGGCCGCAACATCACCGGGTATCTCGCCTCACCGAATTCCTCGAAAAAGAACGCGTGGTGATGCTGCTGGTACAGGTCAACCTGGTGAATGATATTGATGTCGAGTTCGTTGTAACTTGCGGCCTCGTTATTGATGTACAGCTGGTTGTTACGCAGCGCGACAGTGTCCCCTGGTACGCCAACAACGCGCTTGATCAACAGCTTTTCGTCTCTTGGGGAGTAGAAGGTGACAATCTCACCACGCCCCGGGTCGCTCCACTGGCTCAGCTGCCAGCTGGTAAAGGGAACCTTGAGGTCGTAAGCGAGCTTGTTGACGACAACACGGTCACCTTCGAGGATGGTGGGCTTCATGGAGCCGGTTGGTACCTGGTTCCAGTCGGCGATGGCAGAGCGGAACAGCACCATAACGATGAGGAAGATGATAATGGTGCGGGATTCCCGCCAGAATGTTTTCAGCATCTGCGCCATTCGGCGCCTCTTCTCTAGCATGTAATACGTTGCTTTACTTTTTGTTTTTGTTATTCGTTTTTTGTTACGGATTCGATCAATCCTGCATGCTGTCTTGAGTCTACCCAATGGTTTGGGCAATGTGAATGTGTATAGCGAGGAGTATGCTCGACAAACGCGGTGGCTGGCTGTAATCTAAGTGAGAATTCGGCACTAACCTCTTGAAATTGAATTAGAAAGGGCCCTTCGACCATGCTGAAAATCCAACACAAGGATGGTAGCGGCGACCCAGTTGAACTGGTCGCGCCCGGCAAAACCATCGGTCAGGGTAGTGTCAACGACGTTGTCATCGACCAGGACGGGGTCAACAGCTTCCACGCAGACGTAAGAGTGGAAGGTGACCAGGTCACAATCACTGATATCAACACGAAATCGGGCACCATGGTGAACGGAGACAAGATCTCCGGGCCAACCAACCTGCGTGCAGGCGATGTCATCACCATTGGTGGCGTAGACCTCGAGGTTGTTGAAGACGATCCGGCAGGCGGTGGCAAGACGCCAGTGCTCTCCGGTACCGCGCTGATCGACATCGGCAGCAACAGCTGGTCACTGGTGGCGGATTCCGGTCCTGAGAAGGGTCAGGTTATACCGGTCGTGGACCGGCTCGAGATCGGTCGCGCACTGGAATGTGACATCTCCATCCTGGAACCCGGCCTGTCGCGCAAACATGCGGAACTGGACCTCGACGGCAACGATCTGATTATCCGCGACCTGGGTTCGGTAAACGGCACCTGGGTTAACGGCGAGAAGGTTGACGAGGTTAACCTCAAAGACGGTGACCGCCTGCAATTCGATAAAGTGAAGTTTATCGTCAGCGCCCCGACCTAGATTAGAGCGCCCGGGCTGGCGAAGTAGTGTAGCGTCGCGACGCGCTAGTTCTCATCCGAAAAATGCCATCCGTGGCATTTTTCGGGTCGGTTTCTATTTTTGTTTTATTGAAACCTCGCATTTTTCTAGCGAAAAATGACAAGCCATCCCTGGCTTCTTCTAGTTCTCACCCTTTTCGGATGAGAACTAGTTAATCCCCAAAATATCGTAATCCCGCCGCTTCAACGCTTCCTTAATCCGCACCAGGTGCGCCTTATCACGCGTTTCGACCGTAATTGTGATGCCAACCTGTCCAATCGGCGCAACTGAATTAAAGCGGTGATGATTCACCTCCAGCACATTGCCCCCAAATTCACGGATGACGGCCAGAAATTGCTCCAATCCACCGGGTTTGTCCGGTACAACCGACTCAATATTGGCAACACGCCCGTCAAAGGTGAGTCCGCGCTCAATAATTCGCGATAACAGGTTCACATCGATATTGCCGCCTGATATCACCGACAGGACCCGTTTACCCTTCAGGTGAGGCAGCTTTTTGTTCACGAGGGCAGCGAGGGTTGCGGCGGCAGCACCTTCCACCACCAGTTTTTCGATCTCAAGCATCAGCATGATGGCATTAGCGATCTCGTCACTGGTCACGCTGACAATCTCGTCGGTCAGGGTACCGGCAACTTTGAGGTTGTTGGGGCTGACTTCACGGACAGCAATGCCGTCTGCAATGACCGGACGGGCATCAATTTTTGTCGGGGTGCCGGTTTGCAGGGCCTGGTGCATCCCATCACAGGTGCTTTCTTCGACACCGATCACCTGTATATCCGGATTTACGCCCTTTATTAGAGTCGCAATGCCTGAGAGCAGCCCGCCGCCGCCGACGGGGACCAGAATGGCATCGAGGCCTTCACAGAGGGGGTGTGCAAGGCACTCAATCGCAAGTGTGCCCTGACCGGCAGCGATTTCAGGATCATCAAAAGGGTGTATATAGGTCAGGCCTTCATCCGCAGCAAGTTGGTGGGAATGTTCCGCTGCATCATCGAATGTGGCCCCATGCAGGATGACCTCGGCACCCCAGTGCTCCGTCGATTTGATCTTCACGATGGGGCTCTGCTCCGGCATGACAATTTTTACCGTCACCCCCAGCTGCTGGCCGTGATAGGCCAGAGCCTGGGCATGATTACCAGCACTCGCCGCAATAACACCGCGGGCCAGCTCGTCATCACCCATCTGCAATAGCTTGTTGAGTGCGCCCCGTTCCTTGAAGGAACCCGTCATCTGCAGATTTTCCAGCTTAAACAGCGTGGTACAGCCCGTTATCGAAGACAGGGTCTTCGATTCAATAAGCGGTGTATCGACAACGTGCTTTCTGATGCGCTCGTGCGCATCAGTGACGTCCTTGGCTGTAATGTAGACACTCATATCTTGATTATACGTGAGACCCCGAAGATTTTAGTGTGCAACACCACAGCCTTCATAAGAGCGAAGAGCCTTCAGCGTTACTCGCGAGTATGGAAGTGGGACCTACAAGAGGTACCTGGGGTACAGCTGACAAGTAGCCGACCATAAAGAGCCCAGTTCTGGCAGAATACCCGCCAACAAATGTCCTGGGGGATTACCGGTGGAAAAAAAGCACATAGAAGTACTCGGCAAAAAGATGGCATACATCGAAGAGGGAGAAGGCGATCCAATTGTGCTCCTGCACGGTAACCCGACATCGTCCTATCTCTGGCGAAACATCGTGCCTCATCTGACGAGCCTTGGGCGCTGCATTATTCCTGACCTGATCGGCATGGGTGATTCGGACAAGCTGGATGCGAGTGGTCCGAACCGTTACACCTTTGTTGAGCATCGCAGTTACCTTGATGAGTTGCTCTACCAGCTGGATGTGACGAGTAATGCCGTCTTTGTCATCCATGACTGGGGTTCAGCGCTCGGGTTTGACTGGTGCCACCGGCATGAGGAAGCCGTGCAAGGGATCGCCTACATGGAGGCGATTGTTAAACCCCTCACCTGGGACGAGTGGCCGGAGTCTGCAACCGGTATTTTCCAGGGCTTCAGGTCTGAAGCAGGTGAAGAAATGATTCTCACCAAAAACCTCTTTATTGAAGCGGTCTTACCGGCGTCAATTATCAGGGACCTGACCGATGAAGAGATGAGTGAATATCGTCGACCTTTCCTGAATGAAGGTGAGGATCGCCGCCCAACCCTGACCTGGCCAAGGCAGATTCCGCTCGATGGAGAGCCCGCCGACGTTGTCGAGATCGTGCAGTCCTATGCAGACTGGCTGCAGGAAACCAACATACCCAAACTGCTGGTCGCCGCTGACCCAGGCACCATACTGGCAGACGGCGTGCTCGAGTTTGCCCGCGGATTCCCGAACCAGGAAGAAGTCATGGTGAAAGGCCTGCATTTCATCCAGGAGGATTCGCCGGATGAAATCGGTGAGGCCGTGGCTGGGTTTGTAACCAAACTACGCGGCTGACTTTCTACACAGGTCTACTTCACAGCTTTACCCGCGAACCTCTGTTAGGTCCCAGTTCGGCTACCGCGAGTAACGCTGAAGGCTCCCGTCTCCAGCAAGACCACGTCGTTAAGCACAGCGGCGCCAGCGGCGTTGCTCGCGAGTAAATATGTGGGACGCGTTGGAGGTGCGTGGGGTGCCAATGCCAAGTAGACCGATGTAAAGAGTAAAGAGCCTTCAGCGTTACTCGCGAGAAAGCATGTGGGACGCGCAAGAGGTTCCCGGGGTGCCCATGCCAGGTAGACCGATGTAAAGAGCCTTCAGCGTTACTCGCGAGAAAGCATGTGGGACGCTTAAAAGGTTCACGGGGTGCCAACGCTAAGTAGACCTATGTAAAAAGCCCCTGGTAAAGAAACCGCGGTCTATCCCGGCGCCGAAACAGGTGCCCGAAGCAACCTGAATATCTCCCGCACCGACGGCGGTTTACCTGTCATCAGGATACCCACGCGGAAGAGTTTTGCCGCGAGCCAGAAAGCTCCAGCAATCGATGCGATGAGTAGCAGGGTGGTGATGGCGTACTCGAACATGGTGGGTGGTCCTGCGGCGCGTGACATCATCACAAATGGTGTCAGCGGGGGTACATAGCTCATCACCACAGCAATGGTGCCGTTGGGGTCACGGCTGATGGGTACCATCACCAGCAGTGGAATCATCTGCACGATCTGGACGGGGAACATCAGGTTCTGGGCTTCTTTCAGGTTGTCACACATGGCGCCCAGGCCAACGAGTAGTGCTGCATACAGCAGGTAACCCAACAGGAAATACACCAGGAACGACCCCAGGAAGAGTGGATCTGCGATCACCGAGGCAAACTCAAATGGCAGGTCGACGCCTGCCATGGCCGGGACGCCGATAAACAGCCCAACCGCGAACAACACCCAGGTGCCGATGATCGTGAGGCCCGTTGCTGCAATACCGATAACCTTGCCGGTCATCAGCGCAATGGGCGAAACAGATGACAACAGCACCTCAATCAGCTTGTTAGATTTTTCCTCGATGGTGTTAGTGACCAGCATCTGCGTGTTCATCAGGATGGAGATCCACAACACGTACATGAAGATCATGGGTGCCCACTGTCGAGCCACATCCGTTGCATCGACATCCTCGGCGGTGCCTTCCTCAGACAGTATGGATCCCTTGAACGACACCGGTTCCGCGATCCAGTCGGCGGTCTCAGGCGCAATATTGCTCTGCGCCATGCGCCGTTCGTGTATGTGTTCGGTAATGATGCCTGAGAACCAATTCTTAAGGTCCTGGTCGGTGAGATTGCTGGAGACGTACTTTGATCCCTCGCTGCTTTCAACCGGGTCTGGTCCGATCACAAAGTAAGCGAACAATTCACCATCGTGGATCTGTTTGTTGAGGCTTTCTTCGTCGTCTGTGTAGGGCACCCGTACGAAGAAATTGCCTGAGGCTGAGTTGGTCAGGGCGGCGCGTTCTTCATCTCCGAGTGTCAGCCACCAGTCTCGCACTGCGCCGGTATTCTCACCCAGGTATCGCTGCAGGCGGTTGGTCAGTCCATCTGGCAGTTGGCCGCCCTCAAAAATGGCGAGCATGACCTTGTTGATGTCCTCGTCCGAGAGTGCACGAATCTCCGGTGCATAAGTGATGAGGCCAGCAGGCGTATCTACTTCTTCGAGGTCACCCGAATCAAAGTCCTCGATGAAATCGCGGAAGTCACGGCGTGCGATGATCTCAGCGACTTGTTCAAGGGTGCCCCCTGAGAGATCGATCACTGCATAACGTTTAGCCTCGCGCGTTGATTCAACCAGGATCGGCACAAAGGCGATCAGCAGGAAGATAATCGGCAGGGTGAATATGCCAATCCAGAACCCTTTGGTGCGGACGTTCTCAATGTATTCGCGCAGGGCGACCAGCAGGGTCCTGTTCATTCAGGCGACTCCCCGACAACACGCACAAAAATCTCGTGTAATGACGGTTCCTTGACGCTGAACTGATTGATCGTCAGTTTCTGCATCAGCGCCATTACGATCTGCTGGGCGTCGGCACTTTCAGCGAGTGACAGCTCCGCCTGGTTACCCATGTTGTTGATGCGGGTAATGTCCGGGTGGGCCAGCAGGGCAGGGTCGCCCTGGTAGTCGACCAGGATGGTGTTATCAAACCCGCCTCTTACCTCACTGGTTGGGCCGTCCAGCATCTTCCGACCATGATTGATCAACAGTACGTGATCACAGAGCTGTTCGGCCTGCTCCATGATATGCGTAGAGAAAAGCACGGTGCGCCCGTCAGCCTTGAGGTCCAGGATCACGTCGCGAACCATTTCCACATTGATCGGGTCGAGCCCCGAAAATGGTTCATCGAGTATCACGATCTCCGGTTCATGGATGATGGTGGCAATGATCTGCACTTTCTGGCCCATGCCCTTGGACAAAGAATCGCAGCGCTGGTTGATGGTGTCGCCGAGTCCAAACTTTTCAAGCAGGGTTTTCGCACGCTGCATGGCATCGCGTCGCTTGAGTCCCTTGAGCGTGCCGAAATAGGCGATCAGCTCAGCGGTTTTCATTTTCTTGTAGAGCCCTTTTTCTTCGGGCAGGTAACCGAGGCGATCCTTGACCGATTCCGGGGACAGGCTGGATAACACCTGCAGGCGGCCGGAATCCGGATACAGGATGCTCATGATCATGCGAATGGTTGTGGTCTTGCCCGCGCCATTGGGTCCAAGGAACCCATAGACACTGCCCTCGGGAATCTGCATCGAGATGTCACGCACGGCGTGGTGACTGCCGAAGTGCTTGTTGACCTGTTCTAATTCAATAGCGTTCATGCAGCGGTCATCAGGTGTTTTATATGACTTGCTGCCTCATCCAGGAACATCTCGCGATATTCCTGGTAAACACAGGATGAATGCGGCGTGATCATCACGTTAGGCAGTGCCCATAGCGGCGAGTCCGGTGGCAGGGGTTCCTCATCGGTGACGTCAAGAAAGGCGCCGCCAATGTGGTTTGCGGCGGCAGCAACATCGCGTGACGTGAGCACATTGCCTCGGCCAAAGTTATAAAGGTAAACACCCGGTTTGCACTGCAGAATCCGTTCAAGGGAAAGATAGCCGTCCGTGGATGGGTTGCCGGGTAATAGTAATACGACGTGGTCCGCTTCTGGCAAGAGTTTTGGCAGATCAGCTTCCTTGAACGTGTCGACGCCGGGTATGGCCCTGCCCGAGGCTGTCACCCCGGTGACGTGTACGCCAAGTGCCTGGAAGCGTTGTGCAGCGATCTCGCCGATACTGCCCATGCCGATGATCAGGACCCGCTGGTTTTTTAGCAGCCTGGCATCGGTCTGCAGGTTTCTATCCCATTGCCTGGCGGCATGGTTACGAATCATGTCAGGCATGCGGTGATTCATGAAGAGCACTGCACTGATGAGCGACTCAGACAGGATGTCTCCGTGAAAACTGCCATGGACAACCTTCACACGTCCCGATGGGTCCGGTTCAATCCAGTCGGTACCTGCAGCTGGTGTGAGGATGTGGGTCAGGTGCTCGAAGTGCGGATACCAGTCTGCCTTGAACTCCCAGGCCAGAACGATGTCAGCATCCGCAGCAGCCGCCAGCAGTGCGGCCTCGGTGTGGTGTTCCGTAACAGTACATGTCGGCAACAGGCCGGAAAGCTGCATGAGTGCGTGGCTGTCAAAGTGAAACGCCTGAACTTCATTCCACAGGCAGGTGTGGATACGCATAAGTGCTGGTTCCTGGCTGCGTTATACCTGGTACGGCGTACCGTCGCGATGGACTGGTCGCCAGGTCTCGCCATCCTGCCGCCATGCCAGGTCACCATCCGGATAGGTGACAACATCTTTTACATGTCTTGTACCCGCGACAAGAAAGGTTGCAGACGCTCCGGAATGATTGACCAGGTGATGTCCGTTGTCGTCGCCACCCTTAAAACCAACACAACCGCCGGCCTGGATGAGCCTTCCGCCCGCTTCATCGACGAGGGTCAGTGCACCTTCCAGTACATAGATGAACTCATCCGAGTGGCTGTGCCAGTGCCGAAGCGCGGACATGGAACCCGGCGGCAGTGTTTCCATGCGAACGCCCATCCTGGTCAGGCCAAAGTGATCGCCAAGGTTGCGTCCTTCAGCGGGACCCATCTTCTGCTTGAAGATTGCAGGGGCAAGGCTGTCAGACGTGGTCTCAATGCTTGTAGCGACGATGGGTTCCGGCATGTAGAGGCGCTCCTGTGACAATGTTCCGCTGCCTTTGTGGTGGGATATTGACCGACCAGGCCCGGTTAATAAAGTGTGACTGGAGGCCTTTCGCCGGATACCGCATAATTTAGCCAGATTGAATACAGCACAGAGGCTCAGCAGCATGTCAGAACAGCGCATTATTGAGGACTGGCCGGACCAGGAAACCCGCGGGCACACAATCCCGGGGTCACGATATACCTCGAAGGAGTTCTTCGAGCAGGAATGGGAAGGCATGTGGACCAAGGTCTGGTTGCTGCTGGGCAGGGAATCGGAATTACCCAACCCTGGCGACTGGCAGATGGAAGAGGTGGGCCCGGAAGAGATTCTCATGGTTCGCCAGAAAGACGGCGGTGTTAAGGCCTTTTATAACGTGTGCCAGCACCGCGGCAACCCGCTGGTTGAAGGTCCGAAAGGCCACGTGCTGCAGCGATTTGTCTGTAAATACCACAGCTGGGCATTCCTGCCGGATGGCACGCTGAATTTTGCTCCGGACAAGGAAGACTTCCCCGAGGGTAATCCGTGCGGCAAGGTGCGTCTGCAGGAGCTCGCCTGTGAAACGTTTGCCGGATTCATCTGGGTCAACATGGACCCTGAAAACTGTGTCAGCCTGCGTGATTATCTCGGTCCGATTTGGGATGAATGGGAAAAACGCGACATCCACACCTGGATGCGCACCAGCGCAAACTCCATGTGGCTGCCATGCAACTGGAAAGTGGTGCTCGATAACTTTAATGAGTCTTACCACGTGCCGACGGTGCACATGCGTGCAACCCCGGATACGGACCGCAAGAAGATCCGCGGCAATATTGATACCTACTTCAAGGAAACCAAGTTTGACCTCTCTGACGAGGGGCACAATCGCATGGTCATGAAGGGCGGTTTTAGTGTCGGTTCAACAGACGAGGAGGGTAATATCCTCGAACCACTCGCCAGCCAGCTACGCTACTGGGATATTGATCCCGCGGATTACAAGGGCAACCCCGAGGGTACCCGCGAGGCGCTGCAGCAAGCCAAGCGCGAGCTCGGCCCTGGGCGTGGCTACACTCACTATGACCGTATTCCCGACGAGCAGTTTACCGACGCGTTTCACTACACGCTGTTTCCAAACTTTGCAGTGTCTGTCTGGTCTGATGGTTTCCATTTCCTGCGAGCGCGCCCGCATCGCAGTGATCCCGAACAGTGCCTGTTTGATAACTGGTGGTACGCCAGTCCCGCGTCGATTGAGGCAGGCCCCGTCGGCGAAAGAGGCGTGCGTGCTGAAAATCAGGCAGAACACACCATGCTTACATTCGGTGAGGATTCTATTGGCCCGGCTATCGAAGAAGATGTGGAGGTGTTTGTAACCCAGCAGCGCGGATTCCGCTCTAGGGGATTCAAGGGTGTCTACCTGTCCAACCAGGAAAAACGCATCCGTCGCTACCATGAGCTGATTGACGACTATATTGAGGGGCGCGTGCCTTCCTCAAAGTAGTCGGTACACAAAACCCGTGTGGGTAAAGACCAGCTGCCGTCTTGATCTGGATTTCATCACGGCCACACCCATGGTGCTCATGTTGCGGCCGCAGAGCGGTGCGCACCAGTGGATTCGTTCTGAAGAGTTTCGCCTGAGCGAGGATGTTCAGGTAAACCAATACACAGATGAGCTTGGCAACCTGTGCCAACGCATGACGGCGCCCCCAGGCGGATTTGTCATAGAAACCGAGACGGAGGTGAAGACAGTAGGGGAGATGGACGTCGGATATGGTGCGCCGTTTGTGCCCATTGATGAATTGCCATCAGAAGTGCTGCAGTTTCTCTCACCTTCGCGTTACTGCGAGTCGGATCGCTTCGGTGCCAAGGCGCTTGAGATCGCTGGTACGCAACCCGGATATGACCAGGTGGCAGCGATTGTTGAATACATCCGCACACATATCACCTACGCACCGGGTACAAGCAGCTTACCGTTGTCAGCCACGGAGATCGAAGCGCAGGGGCAGGGCGTGTGCAAGGATCTTGCGCACCTGGGCATCGCCATGTGCCGGAGTATCAGTATTCCTGCCAGGATGGTGGCAGGTTATCTCGAAGGACTTGAGCCGATGGATATGCACGCCTGGTTTGAAGCATACGTCGGTAATCGTTGGTACACGTTTGATCCAACCCAGGCAGACCTCAAGGGGGCAAGAGTTGCCGTTTCCTACGGTCGTGATGCCGCTGAAGTATCGATTTATCACCAGTTTGGGCCGCCGGCACGATTCACCGACATGCGGGTGACCATCGATAAGCTGCTAAAGCGCCAGGCATAGCCTTGCAGTGAAGCTAGCGGCTAGAGCTGCGTCACTTTTACCCTGACTTCCATACTGCTGACAGTATCGGCAGGCGCCCTGAAAACACCTGCGACCGGCGGGACATCTTCTGGATATCTCGCGTGCGCAACCGGTATGTGGTTGTCGGCTGCAATCGCGTTGCAGGTCGGGTCGTAGCCAACCCAACCAGCGCCCGGCAGGTAAACCTCTGCCCATGCGTGTGTATGGGAATCCAGATGCTGCACCGAGGTATGCAGGTATCCTGACACAAAACGCGCCGCGACCCCTGAGGCCCTCGCCGCGGAGATAAACAGCCATGCGTAATCGCGGCAGCTGCCTTTGGCAAGGCGAAGCGTCTCTCCCGGCGACTGGACACCAGGTTCTTCACGCATCGCATACTCGCAGTCGTTATAGATACGTTCGCTTAAGGTGTGAAGCAGGGTAAGCGTGTCATTTGTGCTTGCCCTTATCCCGGCCAGCCAGTCAGCAAACGTGTCGTCTGTAATCTTCCGCAGCGGGTCCTGCCAGTTGGAGAGCCGTTCCAACTGGCGTGCTTCGTAGGCGGGAGGCAGGGTATTGGCACTGTCCAGGATATTAATCTCGCGGGCTGGCGCCACATAGTGCGCTACCATGAGCTCGCTGGTAATGCAGAGTGTGGACGTCAGCGTGTCATCGAAATGGGCGATCGCAACGGAGTTATCCAGTTCATCACGATGCCAGTTCACGGTCGCATTCGGTTCGATAGCGAGCTTTGATGATTCTATTCGAACGTCATGCCCATCGCGGGGCCTCACCAGCAGGCGATGCTCGCCCAGCGCAACCGGTGCCGCATAGTCGTAGCGGGTCTCATGAAAGATGTGAAACTTCTGCATGGCCTTGTGGTTGCGTCAGGTGCTTGACGGCTTCTCGTACTTCCTGCGAAGCGTTCTCGCTTCAGCGTTATCCACGTCAATGATAGCGAGGAGTCCTTTTATATGGGTTTCTACCATCTCCGCGTTACTGCGATAAACAGCAATCTCGGCGCCGTGATACTCGATCACGATACCGCCTGGTTCCTCCCGGTAGTAAACCCTGGCGCGGGGTGCCATCAGGCGGCTTTGGGCCTCACGATGACTGGTAGCTCTGAGTAACCTTTAACAAAGCTCGACTGAACGCGAACGGGATCGCCGACAACCTCGATGCGATCAAATCGCGCCAGGATTTCCTCCCACACGATCCTGAGCTGCATTTCAGCAAGGCGATTACCCATGCAACGATGGATACCGAAGCCAAAGGACAGGTGATGGCGTGGTGTCTTGCGATCGATGATGAACTCATTGGGTCGCTCGATAACCTCGTCATCGCGGTTGCCGGAGACATACCACATGGCGATCTTGTCGCCCGCCTTGATCTGCTTGCCACGAAGCTCGGTGTCCCGTGTTGCGGTCCTGCGCATGTAGGCAAGTGGTGTCTGGTAACGGATGATTTCCGGTACCATTTTTGGAATCAGCCCGGGGTTTTCTTTCACCTTGGCAAATTCGGCGGGGTTCTGGTCGAGGAAGTAGACGCCACCCGTGAGCGAGTTACGCGTCGTATCGTTGCCGCCGACAATCAGCAGGATCAGGTTACCCAGGTATTCCATGGGTTCCATGTTCTGTGTTTCTGGATTGTGGGCAAGCATCGAAATCAGATCGATATCTTCGCTTGGGTCGTTATTGATTCGCTCGTTCCAGAGGCCTGTGAATACTTCAAGGCACTCCATCAGTGCTGCGCGCCTGACCGGTTCCGGTGTCGGACCACCGGCAAGTGCGCCGCTGGTGGCCATGTCCGACCAGTAGGTCAGCTTGCGCCGATCTTCGAAAGGAAAATCAAACAGCGTTGCAAGCATTTGCGTGGTCAGTTCTACGGATACCAGGTCAACCCAGTTGAACTCCTCGTTGACGGGCAGGTTATCAAGAATCTTGATTGCGCGTTCACGAATGATGGGTTCGAGTTTTGCGAGGTTCATCGGGGCAACCACACCGGTCACGGCCTTACGCTGCACATCGTGCTTGGGCGGGTCCATGGCGATGAAGTTGATGGTGTTGAAGTCAGCCTGACGGTCGGTGAGGGTGATACCGTCCTCCGAGGAGAACAGGTCATGATCCTTTTCGACTTCCATGATGTCGTTGAACTTTGTCAGCGACCAGAAAGGCCCGAACAGGCTGTCCTTGCAGTAGTGAACCGGGTCCTCCTTGCGGAGGCGTTCAAAATAGCCCCAATGGCTGTCCGACTGGAACAGCATGGGGTCACTCATGTTGATGTCCTCAAGTGGGACGGTGTTTGGATCGGCGATGATTTGTTCGTTATTGGCTACCGCTTCACTCATGAGAGACCCCTTTTTTACATGGCTTTTAGTACTGGAATTCTGGCAGATTTACCACGATGCCGTCGAGTTCATCACTCATCGGAATCTGACAGCTGAGACGTGAATTGCCGGTACGGTCAGGGTTCAGGTCGAGCATGGATTCCTCCGTATCTGTGCTTGGCTCCAGCTTGGAGAGCCACTCATCAGGGATGAGGACATGGCAGGTTGCGCAGGAGCACTCACCGCCGCAATCGGCGTCGATGCCTGGCACCAGGTTGCCGGTGGCCGCTGCCATGATGGATTCGCCGTTAGTGGCGTCAATGTTGTGCTCGGTTCCGTTGAACTCGACGAATTTAATTGTTGGCATTCACTACCTCCAGACAAATGCACGATGAAAATACAAAGTTGCGTATGATACCCCAGTCATAATATTTCACCAATGTGGCGTAAATATATGATCTGGAGCAGTTTTTTAGCTGTCCCGGCCGTTAGCCGAGCAGCGATTTCAGGTCGGTTTCGGGGTCGCTGAGGGCGGACTTGTCCACTTTCTTCCCATACAGCTGTTTACACACCATAAACTCCCGCGGGCTGTTAACGGCGTCAACCGCAACCACGGCGTCATCTTTCAGGTAGAACACCGCAAACTGGTTTGCGGCCATATCTCCGCGAGTCACCGATTCATCACCGTCCGCCGAGAAGCCCACCATCTGCAGTTTCAGTTCATACTGATCTGACCAGAACCAGGGCACCGAGGCGTAGACCTTGTCACCGCCCAGCATGTTTGATGAGCAGACACGGGCCTGTTCCATGGCGTTTGGCACGGACTCAAGCCGCAGTCGCCTGTCCATGATCGGGTTGGGATGATTGGTGCAGTCACCGGCCGCATAGATGTCCTCACCCGAGGTTCGGCAGTGGTCATCAACGACGATGCCGTTATCGACGTTAAGTCCGGCAGCCTCTGCCAGTTCTACATTGGGGATAATGCCGATGCCGACGATCACCAGGTCGGCCTCAATGCTGTCGTCACCGCAAAGTACACGCTCAACCTTGCCGTCACCCTCAAATCCGCTGCAGCCCGTGTTAACCAGGATGTTTACGCCGCGCGACGTGTGCAGGTTGTGGTAATACTCACTCATCTGTTCGGTGGTGACACGTTGCAGGATGCGGGATTCCATTTCCAGTACCGAAACTTCGAGACCGGCGGTCTTAGCCACGGCCGCCACTTCGAGGCCAATATAGCCGCCGCCAACAATGCAGACTTTCTTTGCGTTCTGCATCGCGTCACGGATGCCGTCAACATCAGCGATGGTGCGCAGGTAGTGGATGCCCGGCAGATCGGAGCCCTGGATGTTCAGGATGCGCGGGCGACTGCCGGTTGCGATCAGCAGTTTCTCATAAGGGTAAGTATCACCTGATTCGGTGGTAACGGTTTTCGCGTCGCGGTCGATAGCGGATACGGTGGTGTTCGTATGTAACGCCACGTTTTTGTCCGTGTAGAATTTTTCCGGACGCACGTAGACTTTTTCCAGGCCGTGTTCGCCCGACAGGTATTGCTTGGAAAGGGGGGGACGCTGGTAGGGCGGGTGCGCTTCGTCACCAAGTATCGTGATGTCACCTTCGTACCCTTCCTGCCTGAGACTTGCTGCTGCCTGGCCTGCCGCCTGGCCAGCCCCGATGATTACAAAACCGGTCATAATGTTATCCAGAAAAACAAAGCCGTTATTCTACTAAAAGTGTGCCCGCTGTGGTGAATCGACCTCAAATACTGCTTCTTTCTGCTTACGACGCTGCCAGTCACCGTTACTGGCGCGAAGGGCTTGTGGATATGCTGGCCCCGTCCGCTGATGTGACGCAGTTTCAATTACCTGCGCGGCACTTCAGTTGGCGTGCACGGGGTAATTCACTCAGCTTTGCCTTCGATGAACGTCTTAAGCATCAACGCTGGGATCTGCTGATAGCCACGTCCATGACGGATCTCGCTTCGCTCAAGGGCATGGCGCCACATCTTGCGCAGGTTCCCTCGGTCATCTATTTCCACGAAAACCAGTTTGCCTACCCCGGCAGCGATGCGCAGCAGGGGCTTATCGATCGGCAGCTGACCAGCATTTACACGGCACTCGCGGCTGACCACCTGGTGTTCAACTCCGCATTCAATCGGTCTTCCTTCACTGAGGGGGCGGGCAAACTTCTGAAAGCGATGCCCGATGGCGTACCGCGCGATGTGCTCGCCGGGTTGAAGACCCGTGTGATCCCCGTGGCAGTGCAGGCACCAGATGATGGCGGTATTGGAAGGGCCCCACTGTTAAGGGTCGCTTGGAACCACCGGTTCGAATTTGACAAGGGGCCGGCGCTGCTGCTTGAGATCATAAAGGGGCTTGCCGGTGTCAACGTCGAGTTTGTGCTCCTTGGCGAACGCTTCAGGCAGGTACCTGCAGAACTGGAGGAGGCCATCCACCTGCTTAAGGAAAGGGGCCAGCTTGCCCACGATGGTTACATCGCCTCGCGTGATGCCTACTTTGAGTGGCTGAAGTCCTGTCATGTGGTGCTCAGCACTGCAGCACAGGAATTCCAGGGGCTCGCAATGCTGGAAGCTATACAGGTCGGTTGTGTGCCGATGGCACCAGATGCGCTGGTATATCCGGAATATGTACCGGCAGCGCTGCGTTATGACGATGCCGCCGGTGCCGTGGGCCTGATCACCCGCATTGCAGAAGGTGAGACGGTAACCTATACAGGGGATATATCGGCTTATCAATCTCGCAACGTGAGAAACGCGTGGCAGGCATTGCTGGGCGAGTACGGAATTACGCTGCAATAATCAAACGCACCGCTTCAAGTCTGAGGTCCGCCTTGTCAATCGCGTCAGTTAACGCTTCCTTTGCGTCGCGGACGTAGTCGATTTCATCCTCGCGGACATTCGGATTGACTCTCGCCAACTGGGTGAGTCGCTCAATCTCAAGATCCTGGTTCCGCTGCATCCGTGCCATGGCATCTGTCTTGACAGGTAACAGCTTTTGAGTGGCGCTCTGCGTTGCTGCACGCAGCATCTGCTTGATGCCATCCTCCTGTGAGGCGACGATTTTCGCGAGCGCCTCTTTTGCAATATCGAGAGTATCCTCGAAAGGGTTGAAGCCAACCTTGTCTGCAACATCATCACCGCCTGCGGTAATGAGCGAACGAATCACCTTGGCCGGCAGGAATCGCGCGGCAATTAACTCTGCCGGGGCGATACACTCAACGATGTGAATCGTTTCCAGGAGGACGGTGCCCCTTTGTACACCCGGCAGGGTCACGGCGATGACGGAACAGTTACCAGTGAAATCACTTAGGACTGTATCCATTGCCTCTTCAACCAGCGGACTTTCCCAGGTGATGAACTGCACGTCTTCCCGCGACAGCGCCGTGTCGCGTCTATAGGTGATGGAAACACCTTCCTCCGGTAACTCCGGGTAGTGGAAACGATCCATGGTCTCCGCGCTGACAGGGGCATGCCTCACCATACCCTCGGTTGGCTTCACCACCTGGATGTCATCAAAAAGTGGCTCTGATTCAAGCCCAAAGGCGTCAAATGAAAGTTCCATGTAAGTCTCAAGGCTTGCAGCATCGTCGTGCCCGTCAACCTCTGCAATCAGTGAGCTGGATATCTCTGGACGATGGGAGTTGCGCTCTAGGAGCTGGTCACGCCCTTCTGCGAGCAGTGCCAGTTGTTCTGCGGTGGCCTCAGCCGAATCACGAATGATGTCATCAAGATTATCGGTTTCGATGCGTGGCAGTTGATCATCAAAGATCTTCTGGGCAACCGGGTTTGGCTCCCTGAACAGTTTCAGGCCATCCTCATACCAACGCAGCAGATCGTGCTGTGCGCTGCCTTCGATATAAGGGACATGGATTTTTACATCATTCAGCTGGCCGATACGGTCGAGCCTGCCGATTCGCTGTTCAACCAGGTCCGGTGCGAACGGCAGGTCAAACATCACGAGGTTACTGGCAAACTGGAAGTTTCTCCCTTCTGAACCGATCTCTGAGCAGATGAGTAGCTGAGCGCCAAACTCGGTATCTGCAAAATAGTTGGCAGCGCGATCCCTTGAGACGAGATCCATCCCTTCATGGAATGCGGCAGAACGCAGCGTGGTCTTCTCCTTCAAGTGACGTTCAATCCGGATGGCGGTATCGGCCCGGCTGCAGATCACAAGAAACTTTTCATCAGATGCTTCGCCGAGTTTTACCAGCCAGTCCAGCCTGGGGTCCTGCAGGATATCGGTAAGGTTTTCTTCGCCAGTAAGCGGATAGGTGTGCAGCACTCGATCCGGGAATCCCCCAACAGAATCTCGAACATTCCTGAACAGCACCCGGCCGGTGCCATGACGATCCAGCAGCGCATCAATCAGTTCATCATCGCTGCCTTGCATGTCGAGTCGCCTGCCGATTTCCTCGCGTGCGGATGAGGGGTCTGCTGCAGATGTCAGTTCTCTTACCAGCACCGCGATATCTTCGTAGCCTGCTTCCTCTGCGGTAAAGACGTCGAAGTCATGATAACGGGAAGGGTCCAGTAGTCGCAGGCGGGAAAAATGCCCCAGACGGCCCAGTTGCTCCGGCGTCGCAGTCAGCAGCAGGAGTCCTCGTGCTACTGCCGCAAGTGCATCGACAACCTCGTATTCCGGGCTGGGTGCACCCTGTTCGTATTCGAGGTGGTGGGCCTCGTCAACAACGATGAGATCCCATTCTGCAGAGAGCGCCTGTTCGAGTCGTTTTGGGTCTAGCAGCAGGTCCAGGGTGCACAACATCAACTGCTGCGCTTCGAAAGGATTGTCGACGGTATCTTCGGCGTCGTCCTCGGCGCGGTTGTCTTCTTCGATCAACTGACAACGTTCTTCGTCGAGCAGGGTAAAGCGAAGGTTGAAGCGCCGGATCATTTCGACAAACCACTGGAATGTGAGCGCTGGAGGCACGATGACAAGCACACGTGCAGCCCGCCCCGTGGTGAGCTGCTGGTGGATAATCAAACCAGCCTCGATGGTTTTACCGAGCCCCACTTCATCGGCGAGCAAAACCCGCGGTGCGTGGCGGCTCGCCACCTCGCTTGCAATATAAAACTGGTGTGGCACCAGCGAAACTCGCGGACCGATCAGGCCGCGTACGCTGGATTCGTCGAGACTGGCGCGGTGCATGAGGGTCAGGTAGCGCAGGTTGAACCAGCGGTTGTCATCAATCTGATGTGTCAGCAGTCGCTGTTCCGGCTTGCTGAACCGGACATTGGGGTCAAGATCGGTTTCGATAATCGCCGTGGCAGTACCCTGGTAATGCCCGTGGTAGACAAGCAGGCCGTCGGAGTCGGTGACGGATTCGACCACGATCGAGAAGGCCGAGCTGCGTACCGTATCACCCTCGCCAAACTTGGCCCGTGTGATAGGCGCCTGGTCTTTTGCGTAAGTCCTGACTTCATCAACCAGGTCGAAAAAGATGGTGAGAAGTCGACCATCTTCCTCGACAATGCGGCCCATGCCGAGTTCGGGTTCAGCGTTACTGATCCATTTCTGGCCGGGCTTGTAGGTTGTATTGGGCATGGGCGATATATCGGTTAAGGTATGGAAGTACGTTGTTAACCAGGCTTTTTACTATGGATGAGCAAACGAAAACTGAGCTTGAGGCTGCCGCGTTTCGGCGATTGGTTGATCACCTCGGGGAAAACACCGACGTCCAGAACATTGACCTCATGAACCTGGCCGGCTTCTGCCGAAACTGCCTGAGCAAATGGTATCGAGCGGCGGCAGAGGATAAAGGAATTGCCATGGATTATGAAGAGGCCCGCGAGATTATCTACGGCATGCCCTACGGGCAGTGGAAAGAACAATACCAGCGTGAGGCAACGCCCGAACAGCAGGCTGCTTTCGAGGCGTCACAACAGAGCGGGAACAGCTGAAGCATGGATGCGGCGCAGCAGGTCATTGAGCTGTATAACCGCGGTGAAACAGAAGCTGCCAATATTCTTATCGATGCCGATGAGACGTTGACGCGGCTGATGCAGGACAAACAGCTCGATCACAACGGGCTGATTGATTACCTGATTGAACAGAATGCACAAAGATAGCCTTCAGTGTTATCAAACTGCCATTTAAGTAAAGGGAAATGATTTAGCGTGAACAATGTAATGGAACTGTCACGGGCGAACTTTTTTCCAAGGCTCTGGGCCAACGAAAACCTGTCCATGCAGCGACTCGGTGCTTCAGCCAGCCGGTTTGCTGCTTTCCTGTGGGAGAACATTGGTGATGGAGCACCTGATGACCGGGGTGCCTGGACACTAGCCAACTGGGCAAAACACATCTCGCAGCCGCAGTGCCAGTTCTACGCCCTTTTTCTGGATGGCGAACCCATTGGCTGTGTTGAGCTGCAGCTACAGCCACGCCTGATGGATGCGTCGAAGGGGCCGGTCAGGCTGACGGCGCTCGGTATCTTTGAAGAGTACACCGGCGAGAGCATTGGGCCGCTCGTCCTGACGCGCGCTGTCGAGAAAGCATTCGCTTCAGGGGCTACAAAAGTGGTTCTTGAATCAGGTGATCAACTGCCGGAGCCGTTCAGCACGATCTGTCGTCACCAGGGGTTTGTACCGGCAGGATAAGCGTTGCAGTGCCCGGCTGTGCGCCCAACTGCGCGCCCGGCTGTGCGCCCAGCTGCGCGCCCGACTATTTCACGTCCATGATGCTGAAGTTGCCTGACTGTTCGCCTACGAGCATGTCTGTCAGGTCGGCGGCCGGTTGCGGTTTACTGAAGTAGTACCCCTGCACATAGTCGCAATCGTGATCCTGCAGGAACTGCAGCTGATCCTTTGTCTCGCAGCCTTCACAGATCACTTTGAGGCCCATGGCGTGGGCCATGCGAATCATCACCCGGACAATTTCCTCATCGTTCTCAGACTCGCCGATGCCACGGGTGAAGCTCTGGTCAATCTTGAGGATGTCCAGCGGCAACCTGCGCAGGTAGTCGAGAGAGGAATAGCCTGTACCAAAATCATCGATTGATATTTTCACGCCAAGATCGCGGATCTTGGTGAGCTCCTGCAGGCAGGTTTCAGGGTCATCCATAACCCCGGTTTCGGTCAATTCAAACTCAACCCGGTGTGAGTCAATCCGGTGAACATCCAGCATGCTGCGGAACTGGTTTCGGAACTCATCGTTCTTGAGCTGCTTTGATGAAATATTTACGGCGATGGAAGGGCCTTCGCTGACAAGTTCCGCCCAGCTTTTCGCTTGCTTGGATACGGTTTCGAGCACCCAGGCACCAATGTTGGTGATCTGCCCGGATTCCTCTGCGATCGGTATGAAAATATCTGGTCGAATAGGATCAGCATCCTTCGGGAACCAGCGTATCAACGCCTCGGTTGAGTAAATCCTGCCTTTTTTGATATCGACGATGGGCTGGTACATCAGCTGGAACTCATCGTTATCGATGGCGCTGCGCAGCAGCATCTGGATGCGCTTCTTCTCATCCGCCTTTTGTTGCATATCCGGTTCGAAAAAGCGCAGCTGGTTTCGTCCTGATTCTTTCGCCACCTCGACAGCAGAAATACCTGCCGCCATCAGTTCATCCGCCTGGCGGGCACTATCACCGGTCACCGCAATACCGATGCTGGTGGAAATCGATTCAGGCCCGCCGTCCATATCGAGGGGCGCAGAAACACTGGTGATGATCTTTTCAGCAACAATCGCGGCATTTTCAGCCTGGTCAAGGTCGATCAGCATGACAGCAAACTGATCCCCACCCAGCCTTGCCACCATGTCGCCTGGCCTGACAGCTGCGTTAAGGCGACCAGCCATGATGCGAAGTATCTCGTCACCGATAAGCTGGCCTGATTTTTCGTTGATCACCGTGAAGTGGTCGAGGTCGACAATCAAAATGGCGGTCAGCCGGTCGGTGCGGGATGCCCGCGACATTGCGTTTTTCAGGATCTCGTTGAAGTGGGCGCGGTTTGGCAGTTCTGTCAGGCTGTCGTGATTGGTAAGGTACTGGACCCGCTCGGCGTTCTCGCGTTGTTCTGTGACGTTGTTAAACAGCACCACCGCGCCGGTCTTCTCACCGGCCTTGTTTACGGTTTCTTCAGCCGTCAGCTCGACAATAAACGGATTACCCGTGTCTGTTCGCCACTGCTCAGGATCAAAGATTGCCCGTGGTGACACCTCGAGGTGTTCAAAGACGATGGATTCCTCGTTGGTCGGCGCATCCGTTGAGACCATAAAGTCCTGGATGTCCCTGTTGATGAGGGAGTTATGCCCAATGTCGAGCAGCTCACCCGCACGCGGGTTGGCAAAGATGATTGTGCCGATCGTGTCGACGCCAAGCACCCCTTCGTTTGTTGATATGAGCAGTACGTTGAAGCGGTCGTACTGTTCCTCAAGCTGTTTCCTCGACTGCTCTGCCACTGCACGCATGCGTTGCAGGGTGCTCAGGGACACCACTTCCAGTTCCTGCTTTTTAAGCTGATCAGATACGTACTGGAGTAGTGCGTTGACCGCAAAAGCAGAGACGCCGAGCAAAGCCACTTCAAAGAAGTGGTTCATGGACTCGTTAATACCCGTCAGGTAGGTGTAGATGGCCGACGTGAAGCAGAATATCAGTGCAAAAGATGGGAACAGGTAGGACAGCTGTCCGTGAATCATGACGCCACCAAAGGCGGCAGCAAAGATGAGCAGGCTGTCGAGGCCGGATTCAACGCCACCGCTCGAGACCATGATGCCGGTCAGGAGGGCCAGGTCGACGAGGATAATGCCTGAAATCAGGGTAGTAGTGATCTTCTCGGCATCAGGCACTAAAAGACAGTAGAACCCCGTAGCCACGTTGAATATCACGTAGGCAAGCACAACACTCTGGAACCAGCTCGGTTCAAACGTGCCCACAAATGTCTGGTTGGGGATCTCGTAGAAGAGAATCATCAACGAGAAAGACAGGATAATACGGTAGTAGTTGTATACCCTCAGAACTGCTGCGCGCTGCGTCAGTGTTTTGTGCTCACGCTCGGCGAGCTGTTCCTGCAGGATCAGCTCTTCAGTATTTTGTTCCTCCAATGGAACCACTCTTGCTCCTTGAGTCGAACCTCTTTGATATTACTCCAATAGCCGCCTTAGTAAAACGTGCCAATAGACCAAGAGGTCAAGTCTGCAGCTCGGCTATCATGTCATCATAGCTCATAAAGCCCAGGCTCGCAGTCACCTCGGCCTGCCACTGGGCGTTGATTTCATCCAGTACCTCGGGGCTGAGTGTGTGCGCACCAACCTTGCCAACCCTGACTTTAGCGCTGTCGCTGCCGGTCGGCAGACCCATCTTTTCGGTAACGTCCCGCAGCAGGGCATCATCAAACCTGTCCTTGTATTGCAGCATAAAGGGCAGCGAGCTGTGTTCCAGTGTCAGTGCCAACAGCTCATCATCCAGTTCGATGTCCGCAAATGTGGCAACACGCCTAATCGTGTCCTCTGGGTTCGCCAGCATATGTTCGTAAGCCATCAGCAGCACGTCGTCGCGTTCCCGGACTTCCCACCAGCTTTTCAGGTGGTGGTAGTAGTTTGCCGGTTTGATAAACATCTCCCTGGCAAAGTCATCCGCCGCCACGGCCCCAGGTTCAATGAACCAGCCTTCCATGAATTTAAACAGCGAGTAGGCAACATCAGCGGGATTTCTGACAGACAGCAGGTATTTGCCACCTTTCGGTATCTTGTCCCAGGGCAGGTGGCTCTTGAATCCACGTGGTTCCGCCCGCTGTTCGGCATCGATATCAATACCAATTGCGCCACTGATTTCGATCCAGGGCACAACCGCCGAGATATCGGGAAAGTCCATGTCTCCGCCGGTGCGAAGCGTATGGAACATCTGTTGCAGCCAGGTGGTACCTGACTTCGAATAGGGTGTGATGATGATGTCGCCCGGCCGGGGTACAAAATCCGGTGCAGGACTACTTGCCTCATCTTTTTCTGATCCGCCGAAAATCGCCTTGCTGAGTTCGTGGTACTCCGCAAGGCTCTTAGCTCGCTGAAGGCTCTTTGCTCGCTGTAAGGTGCTCATAGGCCTACTGCATTACCGCTGGTCAGGTCTCATCCCTTTCGGGGCGACACTATTTAAAGACGTCGACCCCGGCAGAGAAGTCATATTTGAAATGAGGGTCGCCAGTGACACTGCCGTCAGCGTGAACAATGTGGGTTTCCGGTGATGCGATATCCAGGAAATCCTGCACGGTCAGCAGACCAACTATTTCACTGTTGGGATCGGCTTCTTCATGGTTCTGCAGCAGCACCTCGCTGTCACTTTCGAAGATGCCTCGCGACTCAAAACCTTCAGGGCAATCAGAAAAGGGCGTATGGAATGAACCAGCGGCCTCGTAGGAAAACATGCCGTTATCCACGCGGTTGGTTCCCTCACGGTAGCCGAACCATCCCTTGGTGGTAAACGACATGGCGCGACAGATATGGAAGTGTGGCGGGAAATCCGGTGCGCCAGGATCCATGCGGAACGCATAGGCAACGGTATTGGTTGGGACGTGAATGGTCAGCGCCTTGAAGTATGAGCCTTCCGCAACCTCAGTCCATTGCAGGTCGTTTGCTTGTACATCTGCCGTCACTCTCTCCAGTTCTGCGAGTCCTAGTGGCATGTTGAATCTCCTTCGATGTGAGTTTTTTCTTTCGACATTCTGGTACCGCTGCTCACATCATACCGGTGTCGGATGCATCGGCATACCATGACAAAAGGAGCCTGAAAGGGCTTGGCGGGGCGTTAAGCAACCGGGTGATCGGGGACTTGTTGCAGAGCATCCCGACGTGGACAATCGGTGAGGTGTGACAAAAAGGGGGTCATATGACAGGAAAACTGGCGGGAGGTGATACCTTCCCTGAACTTAACCTCAAGATTGCGGGTGGCGGTGAACTGAAACTGCCGCAGGATCTTGAATCTCCAATGACTATTGTTCTCTTCTACAGGGGGCACTGGTGACCTTACTGCCGCCGTTTGTTAAACGGCTTTGAAGAGCGCCGTGAAGCGCTTGCGGAGCAGGGGGTCAGCATTATTGCAGGTACGGTGGATTCCGAAGAACAGACCGCGGAAGTGGCGGCGCCACTCGGGTTCCCGGTAGCCTATGGCATGACACGTGAGGATGGTGACGCGGTTGGTGCGTGGTGGGAAGAGCGCCGTGACCATATCCAGCCGAGCGAGTTTGTCCTCTCGAAGAGTGGCAAGGTAATGATGTCGACGTACAGTAACTCGCCAATTGGCCGGATGGATCCGGCGGAGGCGTTGACGTTGATTTCGTTTTTGAATGAGA
Organism: Pseudomonadales bacterium; assembly: GCA_963921285.3. GTDB lineage: Bacteria > Pseudomonadota > Gammaproteobacteria > Pseudomonadales > Azotimanducaceae > UBA9659. The sequence goes on along the minus strand of CAWUFD020000008.1, from coordinate 254,246 downwards.
TGCGGGCTAAGAATTCTTCGTAGCTTGCTGCGGGTTGGCCAGGTAGGTTTTCGCGCCTGGTTCAGCTTGGAGTCTTCAGAATGGTTTAGGGCTCGCTTTGCGAGCCTGCGCTATCGCGAATTCAGATATCGTGTTTGGTGACACAATATCTGAATCGCTGTCGCGCTCGAAGATTTTTGGCTATGCCAAAAACTTCAAACCGCCATCTTGGCCTTGATGGTTTTGTGGCTCTGGTAGTCTACGAGCGCAAAGTCTTCCATCCTGAAATCATCGATTGTCGACTGACCCCGATCCTCAATGTGCAGGGTCGGTGGCGGTAGCGGCGTTCGTGAAACCTGCTCTCTGGCCTGGTCGATGGCATCAAGATAGATGTGCGCGTCGCCCATGGTGTGGATGAACTCATGTGCAGTCAGGCCGGTGACCTTTGCGATCATGTGCAGCAGCATTGAGTACGATGCGATGTTGAACGGCACCCCAAGAAACATGTCAGCGGAGCGCTGGTACATCTGCAAAGACAGCTTGCCGTCTGCTACATAGAACTGGAAGAAGGAGTGGCAGGGTGGCAATGCCACATCGGTGAGTGCTGCCTCCCCGGGATTCCATGCATTGACGATGATGCGGCGCGAGTCCGGGTTGTCCCTGATTAGGTCAATCGCTTCCTGCAACTGGTCGATCCGGCGACCATCAGGTGCCTGCCAGGCGCGCCACTGGGTGCCGTACACCCGGCCCATCTCGCCATCAGATGTATCCAGGCCAAGCCTTTTTACATAGTCGTTGTAGTTGGCGTCCCAGATCTTATTCTCTGAATAGATAGCCTTCAGGTCGTTGATATTGCTGGACCCGGAGATGAACCAGAGCAGCTCCGATGTCATGACTTTGAATGCGAGTCTTTTCGTCGTGACCGCGGGAAACCCATCGGCCATGTTGTAGCGCGCCTGCATGCCGAAGCAGGATATTGTGCCAACGCCGGTTCGGTCTTCGCGTTTTACGCCATGATCAAGAATGTATTCAAGCTGGTCCAGGTAGGTTCGCATCGATACTGCTTACCCGCCTAGCCGCACTTGCTGTCGCCGCAGGCGAGGCAGGTCATACAGCCATCCATCATGACAACAGCCGTGGTGTTGCACTTCTTGCAGAGCTGCGCACCGGGTGGATATTCGTTTGCCGCTTCAGTCTCAACGGCCGTGTTGGCTGATTCCAATGCAGCGCGTTTCTCCGCGATCAATTCCTGGTGGGCAGCACTCAGTTCCTCTTCCTGGATCAAGCCGATCTTCTTCATGTGGGTTTCGAGCACTTCGCCGATTTCAGCAACCAGCGACGGCATGAAACGCCCACCTTTCTTGAAGTAGCCACCCTGCGGGTCAAACACCTGCTTGAGTTCCTCTGCGAGGAAAACACTGTCACCCCCCTTGCGGAATACCGCTGAGATAACCCGGGTAAGTGCCAGGATCCACTGGAACTGCTCCATGTTCTTGGAGTTGATGAAGACCTCGAACGGATACTCCTGCTCGTGTTCTGTACCCTCGTTCAGGACGATATTGTTGATCGTGATGTACATGGCGTGATCTGACAATGGCGTCTTGATCTTGTAGGTATAACCGCGCAGCTCATCGGGACGTGCAATCTCTTCATGCATGACGTCCTTCTCGGGCTTGGCAGGCTCCTCGATGACTTCCTCTTTTTTGATCGCGTAGCCGACGATCTTGTTTTCAATCTTTATGCTCATGTTTTTCGCCTTTTCTCTGCGGTCTCGAACCTCTTCGTCTGAATGTGTTATCAAGGTTAAGCATGATGGCATTCAGCGAAGGCAAGGTTCCCGGCTTACCAGTGGGTCGAGTCCCGGCGGGTGTCATATGACACCCGTACAACAGTTATGTTTAGTCTTAAGTGTTACGGCAATCAGAATTTGCCGTAATAACCTTCTTTTAACGCGTCGAAGAGATTGGCGGCGGAATGCATCTCACCGTCATACTCGATCTCTTCGTTACCTCTTACTTCCACAACCTGGCCGTCTTCCAGTTCAAACTGGTAGGTGGTGTTCTCCAGGTCTTCTTCCTTGACGAGCACGCCCTGGAACGCCTCAGGATTGAACCTGAAGGTAGTGCAGCCTTTAAGGCCCTGGTCGTACGCATAAAGGTAGATGTCCTTGAACTCTTCAAACGGGTAGTCCGTCGGCACGTTCGCTGTCTTTGAAATGGATGAATCAATCCATTTCTGTGCCGCAGCCTGGATATCTACATGCTGGATCGGCGTGATGTCATCCGCAGTAATAAAGTAGTCCGGCAGTTTGTTTGCCTCATCTTCTGTGTAGGGCGCCGCATCCGGGTTGACCATCGAGCGGTAGGCCAGCAGCTCAAACGAGTAAACGTCTACCTTTTCCTTTGATTTCTTGCCCTCGCGGATCACGTTGCGTGAATAATGATGCGCGAAACTTGGCTCAATACCGTTGCTTGCATTGTTGGCAAGCGACAGGCTGATGGTGCCGGTCGGTGCAATAGAACTGTGGTGGGTAAAACGACAGCCCACTTCCGCCAGTTCATCCACAAGTGCCTGGTCACATTCGGCGACACGCTGCATGTATCGTGAATACCGGGCATGCAGTACGCGACCCTTGATGGTGTCGCCAACCTTGTAGCCGTCTTCGGCCATCTCAGGACGCTGCCTGAGCATTTTGCCGGTGACCTCGAAGTCTTCATCCATGATGGCAGCAGGGCCTTTCTCTTTTGCCAGATCCAGGCCCGTTTGCCACCCGACCAAGGCCAGTTTGCGGGTCACTTCTTCGGTGAACGCCACAGATGCTTCGTCGCCATAGCTCATGCCCATCATGGTGATAGTCGAGCCAAGGCCAAGGTAACCCATGCCATGACGGCGCTTTCTTTCGATTTCTACGCGCTGCTCAGGCAACGGCAGGCCGTTGATCTCAACAACGTTATCCAGCATGCGGGTAAAAATAGCGACAGCCTCGCTGAAGCGCTCCCAGTCGAAGCTCGCTTCAGAGGTAAACGGTTTTTCAACAAAACGGCACAGGTTTACTGATCCCAGCAGGCAGCTGCCATAAGGGGGCAGGGGCTGCTCGCCGCAGGGGTTGGTTGCGCGAATGTCTTCGCAGAACCAGTTGTTGTTCATCTCGTTGACCTTGTCGATCAGGATAAATCCAGGCTCTGCAAAGTCGTAGGTGGAAGACATGATCAGGTCCCAGAGACGACGTGCCTTGATCTTGTGGGTAACTCGACAGGCAACCAGGCCCTCATCGTTGGTCACGTAGGAACCTTTAACGGGGAAGTCGCGCCACAGCACAACCTCCGGGTCGCTCAGGTCCAGTTCGTCGAGCTCCAGTTCTGCTTCTGTGAGCGGGAAGGACAGCGGCCATTCTGTGTCACCCTTTACAGCCTCCATGAACTCCCTGGTAATCAGCAGCGAAAGGTTGAACTGACGCAGACGACCGTCTTCGCGTTTGGCCTTGATGAACTCCATGACATCCGGATGCCCGACTTCGAACGTTGCCATCTGTGCACCTCGACGACCACCGGCGGAAGACACGGTAAAACAGGTCTTGTCGTAGATATCCATAAAGGAAAGTGGGCCGGAGGTGTAGGCACCAGCGCCAGATACGTACGCACCCTTCGGGCGCAGCGTAGAGAACTCGTAACCAATGCCGCAGCCGGCTTTCAGGGTCAGGCCGGCTTCCACGTTCTTCTGCAGGATATCTTCCATTGAATCAGAGATCGTTCCCGACACGGTGCAGTTGATGGTCGACGTTGCTGGTTTGTGCTCCTGCGCACCGGCATTCGAGATGATGCGACCAGCGGGAATGACGCCATTACGCAAGGCCCAGACAAATTTCTCGTACCATTCTTCCTGCTTGCCCTTGTCCTCTACTTCAACCAGTGCCCTGGCAACCCTTTTGAAGGTGTCGTCCATGTCCTGGTCAACTGCCTCGCCTTTTTTACTCTTCAGGCAGTACTTGTTCTCCCATATGTCCATGGACGTTTCCTGGAACTTGATCTCATTGACATTGGATGGGACGGGGGTCAATTCAGGTTTCTGTGCTGTCGAGTCCATATTTCTCCTACTGTTACGACTGCTTACAACAGGTGCCGCCAGGACGCCGTTATATACATGGTTATAGTTTCTTGTTCGGTGCTTACGAAGCAGCGGGCTTTTACAAGTGAATCCACAAAAGAACCCACAAAAGAATCCGCAAAAAAAACCGCCGGTGTCTGGTTCTTGTCATTTATCGGCGGTGCTTCGTTTACCCTTGCCAGCACGTGGCAACACTCAGCTCCTTTATCAGCTTGATCAGGTTTATCAGCTTTCAGGGCGCCTGTATGGCTCTGGTGCGCTCTGTTCTTACCTGGTTTTTGTTGAGTTTTTAGCTGATTGTTGTTTTCTGTGCTATTTGGGTCAGCGGCTAGATATTGTGCCGCAGGGTATTTGCAAACACAACATATTGTTGTTTTTCTTAACAGAGAAAATGGAGAAGTAATGAAAATATGGGGTCAGGTCTTGCAAAACGCTGCTCCGTTTCAACTCCCTTTTTCAATACCTTGCGGCGGTTTCATGATGTAAATACTCAGCCGAGGCTGGCAAAAAGAAAGAAAAAAACAAGACAGGTTAAGGGAATACAACTTGATGATTAAGGCGCGAAATTGCACCTTTGTACGGCTGTTGGTTATGAGCCGTAAGCGTCTGCAGATTTGAGTTTATCCTCAATTAAAAGGAGCGCATGGTGAATCTCGTTCTTTTTCATTTGTGCATCTTCAAGACAGAAACGCACCCCATGACACCAGTTACCACCATCTGTTTCGATGGAAGAAACTATCTCACCATGCAGTTCGTGTAGCTCAACGTCGCCCACTTCAATGTCGAGGAGGAGTTTTTCGCCAGGTGTGAGTTTCTCCGGCGAATCAAACTGAAGACCGGTCAGGGAGAAGTTCATGCATTCGGCACTGGGGTTGGTTCGAATGATTCCGCGGATGCCGGGTCTCGCTACACTCAGGCTGAGGTAGTGATTCGAATAACGGGGGTAACGGCGTTTTTCGTCGGTCATAACGGGGCACATTCGATCATGAAACCTGGGGCGATACAACAGCTTACCCCGCGACCACCCTTGAGTTTTAGGCCGCAAGTCGGCATTCTCGCGGCTTTCCATCAGCAGAGTGATTATTCGATGCATCCAGGAGACATTGCCGCCCAGAACCCCGACAAACCTGCCTACATCATCGCAGAAACCGGGCAAACCGTGACTTTCAAGGAACTCGACGACGTCTCCATGCAGGCCTCGCAGCTGTTCCGAAAACTCGGGCTGCAACGTGGCGATCATATTGCGCTGATGCTGGAGAATCATCCGGCGATGTTGCAGATCTGCCTGGCCGCGCAACGTGCAGGGCTTTATTTCACTGCGATTTCCTACCGCCTGCAGGAAGAAGAGGTTGAGTACATCGTCAATGACTGCCTTGCCAAAGTGTTTATAACCTCAAAAGCACAGCAGGGTGTGGTTGAGAAACTTGCCGGTAAACTCGACAACGTCACCAACGCCTACATGATCGATGGCGTGATCGCTGGATATGATGCCTGGGAAGAGGCGATTGCTGAAATGCCCGCCGAGAAGATCAGCGATGAGTCGACAGGTATCCAGATGCTTTATTCATCCGGTACAACGGGCCGCCCCAAGGGTGTTTTCAAGCCACTGCCGGAAGGTGAGTTTGGCGTTGATGAAGGTCCAAATCTGTTTGCGCTGCTCTACGGTGCAACCGACGAGAGCATTTACCTGACACCGGCGCCGCTGTATCACGCTGCACCTCTGACTTTCACGATGGCGTTTCTCGCGATGGGTACCACCTGTGTTGTGATGCAGCACTTTGAAGCTGAGGCAGCTTTAAAGGCGATAGAGCGCTACAAGGTGACCCACTCACAGTGGGTACCGACCATGTTTATCCGCATGCTGAAGCTTGATGAAGACGTACGTAACAAATATGACGTGTCCAGCATCCAGTGTGCCATTCACGCTGCGGCACCATGCCCGATCCCAGCCAAGGAGCAGATGATCGATTGGTGGGGCCCGGTGATCCATGAGTACTACGCCGGTTCAGAAGGCAACGGATTTGTTGCGATCAACTCGGAGGAGTGGCTTGCACACAAGGGCTCAGTGGGTAAATCACTGACCGCTGTGCTGCATATCGTGGGAGATGACGGTGAGGAGTTGCCACCTGGAGAGTCCGGCACGATCTACTTTGAGGGCGGCGGCGACTTCGAATACTTCAACGACAAGGACAAGACCAACGAGTCTCGTCATCCCCAGGGCTGGTCCACGCTCGGTGACGTCGGCTATGTTGATGAAGAAGGCTACCTCTACCTGACTGACAGGAAGAGCTTTATGATCATCTCAGGTGGCGTGAACATCTATCCACAGGAAACCGAGAACCTGCTGGTGACACACCCCAAAGTGATGGACGTGGCGGTGTTTGGCGTGCCCAACGACGACTTCGGCGAAGAGGTCAAGGCTGTTGTGCAACCCAAGAACTGGGACGACGTAGGCCCGGACTTCGAAGCGGAACTGATTGACTTCTGTCGTGAGCACATCTCCCACATCAAGTGCCCTCGTAGCATCGACTTCCTGGAAGAGCTGCCGCGTCATCCTACCGGTAAGCTCTACAAGCGCCTCCTGAAGGACAAGTACTGGGAAGGTCACAAAACCGGCATCCTTTAGGTAGCCACCGAAGAGACAGTCCGCGTAGATAGCGCTCACAACTTCTCAAGATCGTAGTACCGGCTATCAGGCTGATAGCCGGTGAGGTGCGCCGCTGATGCCCACCGCGGCGTTACTGGGAAACTTCGTTGCTGGGTCAGGAAGGCTCCAACCCGGCCCATTTTTCAAGAATCCTTTCTGTCAGTGCGTCCGTGCTGTCTGCCTGGGTTTCCAGCAGGCAACCCGGCGGTACAACTTTGAGCATGTTTGCCTGGTAATAGAGGCTTCGCTCAACAAACCGGTCAACCAGGTAGGCATCTTTCGAAGACATCGACGTGTACCCTGCATTCAGCCGGATACGTTCGGCAATCGTGTCGTCAGGTGCTGCCAGCCAGAATCCAGCGAGAGTCGCTGTAGGCTGCCACCACTCGGGCCAGAGAGCAGAGCCCTCAATAACAAGACCCTGTCCCAGGATCTCGTGTTGATGAATCAATCCCAGCACCCTCGGCCTGACGTTGTTGTGGTAGTGGTGCATGACGTCACTGAACAATGCCTCGGTTGATAACGTCCCGTAGTGCTCTCGCACATGGGCAGGCACGGCACCACGTGGCGTTGGCCAGGGCCGGCCAGGATGGCGAGCGAGTTTGTCGGTCGAAACTAGAGAGTAGCCCAGCCTTGCTGCGAGGCTTAAAGCGAGGCTCGATTTCCCGGCATGGGAGGTACCCCCGATCAGGAGGGTGCGGGCCGAAGCGTTTTTAATAGACGCCACCCAGTTTTGAGTGATCCCACGAAATGATCTTGTCCGGCGTGAATTTCATACCGATCCGCTTCGCTGCTGTATTCATCATCCCTTCCCGGATACTCGCATCGGCATTTTCATCCATATCGCCGCGCTGTACAGAAATGTTGAAGAGAATGTCCCTGGTCGCTTCAACGTCGTCGACCAGCTCAACCTCGGTGTAGATCAAAACGCTTTTGAGTTCCTGGTAGGCATCACCGGACTCGACCAGCAGTGCAACTTTTGGATCACGTTTAAGGTTGTTGATCTTCTGGCTCTTCCTGAAGGTTGTCATGTACACGACGTTCGTCGTCTACCGCGAACCACATGGGCATCGGATGCGGGAAACCGTCTTTGCCATTGGACACAAGGATTATCGTGCGGGACTCGCGCAGGTAATCGGCAATCTCATCATCGGTCAGTCTTATCTGGTCGCGTCGTGACATAGTGGTTCCTTCTAGAATTTTTGCTCTGGTAGCTTGGCTTGCGTTTTGTTTAGATCAGATCAGGTGACGCTGTTCACAAGGTTGTTGAACAGGTTCTGTTTGCCGGTCATGGCTTCTTCAAGATAGGTGATGGTCTCTTCGAGGCTTTCATCAAGTGTGAGCCGCTCCAGCAGCTGCATAGCGAATCTTGGAAACATCCTGATTTCATCAACCAGCCGGGCTCTGGTGTAAAGGTATTCGATCGCCATTCGGTGCAGGTCATCTTCCCAGCGGCCTTCTTCTCCCACCAGCTCTGCAATGCGTAGCTTGACCGGCTCCAGTTTCTTTCGCTCATCATTCAGGTAATCAGCACATTCGTCTTCTTTGCCCTGTACAAGCAGAGACAATGCGGTGCCGATGATCTCTAAGTAATCCCTTTGTACGCGCTTGATCGTCCTGATCAGTTCCTGCGGTTCATCTTCACCTGTCTCCAGGCGAAGCAGGACATCCACTGCATGGTTGATGGTGGTACGCATGGTGCTGCTATTCCCTTAGTTTTCCCTCAGCAGGTTAGCCGGAGAGTACTGATCGGTCAGTGCTCTCTTTGCCGGATTCCAGTCACGTTTGGTATCAAGGAACCTGGGGTAAGCCAGAAGGTTCACCGAGTATGGTGCCAGCTCTGAAGCAATCATCCCTGCGTGCTCATTCATGGTGGCTATATCCGGCAAGCTGGCTTCACCCGTGGCAACGATAACACGGTTTCCGGAACCGGGCATTTTGAAGTTAAAGAAGGGGCCAAACACCTGTTCATAGGTGACGGATTCGTGGTCGTAGAGATCGCTGGCGCTGAAGGTGTTAGCGACGACCACGCCGCCGGGGTTAAGCAGGCTTTTCACCTCGCCCAGGAACTCGGCGCTCATCAGGTGTTCAGGAATGTACTCACCAGTAAATGCGTCAAGGATGATCAGATCATAGGTTTTACCCTGCTTGGCAGCACGGCGGGTGAACACACGACCATCCTGGGTGTAAACATCGGTATTGGGCCCAGGCGAAAAGTCGAAATACTCCCTCGCAACCTTGACCACCGCCGGATCGACCTCAACGAGATCCTGCTGCATATCCGGGAACACCTCGCCCAGTACTGTAGAAATGGTGCCGCCACCCAGGCCGATCATCAACAGGCTGGACGGGTTGGGATTGACCAGCAGACCTGCAAACGTCATGCGCACGTAAGGAAACACCACTTGTTTCGAATCCTTGAGGTTCATGCAGGTCTGGTTGCGATCCTGGCGTTTGACCGAAAAGATCAGGCAGCGGCGTTCGCCGGTTTCCCTGACAATGATGTTCCGGTAAAGAGACTTTTCCTGGTGAATAACCTTTGCGAACGCAGGACCCGGTGTGATTGCAAGACCCGCAACAAGTCCCGTCGCCAGCAGCAATAACGTGGCGCGCATACTATTCATGATTTACTCCTTATGATTCGCGCCGAGGAAACGATCAACGCTGAGGGCAAGCACAAAGCCGCCAACCAGGACACTGCTCATGGTGATGAGTATTACATTGATTTCAAACCACAGGACCAGGTAGAAGGATGTCAGCAGTGTGCCAAGCGCGCTGCCCAGGGTTGAAACAAAGTACAGCGCGCCAGCGACACTGCCACTGTGATGTGTGTTCTGTACCAGCAGTCGAACCGAGTAGGGCGCGATCATGCCGAGGATGGCTGTTGGAATGAAAAACATGATGGTGGCAGCCAGTAGTGACCCATAACGCGGATCATCAACCCGGCTGAACACCCAGTCCATCATGGCGTCACCAAAGATGATGGTTGGCACAGCCGTCACAGCAGCCGCAAGGAAGAAGCAACCGTACCAGGTCAGCCTGGGATTGATCAGTGATAGTCGCCCACCGGTCAGGTAGCCCACCGAGAGCGCAACCATGAACACGGTGATGATGCTGCCCCAGACGTAGATGCTGCTGCCGAAGTAGGGGGCAAGAATCCTGCCGCCGAGCAGTTCAACCGACATGATGATGAAGCCGCTCGAAAAAGCCAGCAGGTAGACCGTCAGGTTGTTAATACGTTCGTTGTCCACGTTTGCCGTGCCAAAAAAAGCCAGCAGTATACCCGAAGCCCATTGTCCCGGTGTGCTTTCAGCAGTTGTGGCAAAATAGCTGATTCTGTTACCGGTAATGGTCTGCCATCTACACCCCTTGAAGTCTCTGGCGCGTCTTATTCAGTTTGTAAAGGTCTACCAGGGGCAGGTGTACCTGGGTCTTTTCGCCTTCTTTATGGCGCGCTTTTTTGAGGTCAGCACTTATTACCTTGTTTCCGTCGGCATCGACCTGATTGCTGACATGCTGAAAGACATCGAGCGTGAATACACCATCGGTATGGTAACGGCCGGGATCGTTGCGTGTGTCATGTCGAGGTTTGTCATTGTTTCTGTGGCGAGGCGAGCCATCAGGCGGGTTGGCATTGCTGTCTCCTACGACCTGCGCCAGAAGCTTTATGAATCGGTGCAGAAACAGGGCTCAAACTTCTTTGCCAGTATCAGTGTTGGCGACGTGATGACACGTGCCATACAGGACATTGCGCTGATCCAACGTCTTATTGCTTTCGGCCTGATCGCCTTTGTCATCATGGTGTACGCCCCCTTGTTCGGGGTCAGCGCGATGCTGCTTAAATCACCGTCACTCACCCTGCTGATTGTGCCGCTCCTGCCAGTCATATTTTTCTACGCCCAGCACATGGCTGGTGAGATGGGGCGCTCATCGAGAGAGGTACAGGAACGCCTGTCGGAGCTCTCAAGCCACACCCAGGAGAACCTGTCCGGCATCAGGACAGTACAGGCGCAGGTCCAGGAAGAAAATGAGATCGCACGTTTTCTGGAAACCAACGACCGATACGCCAGTGCGTTTTACGAGCAGGCCAAGATAAATTCACTGATGAGTGCCTGGATGCCGTTTTTTGCATCAACGGCGCAACTGGTGATCATTCTTTATGGTGGCTACCAGGTAATGCAGGGAACCATTTCCGTCGGTGACCTGGTGTTCTTTTTTGCCTGCCTGTCGATGTTGCTTCAACCGATTCGTATGGCGGGACTCCTGGTCATGCTGGTACAGCGCGCTGCAGTGGCAACGGATCGGTTGTTTGAGATTTATGACGCAGACCCCGAGATCAGCGATCAACCCAGCGGAAAAACACCGGATGAAATCACCGGACATTTTGTGTTGAGGGATGCACATTTCAGCTACCCAGGCAGTGCAGTCTCGGTCCTGAATGGTATTGATCTCGAGATACAACCCGGAGAGTCGATTGCCATAGTCGGCAGGGTAGGTGCCGGCAAGTCGACGCTGTTGAAACTCTTTACGCGCATGGTGGATACGCCTCGTGGTGCACTGATGGTTGATGGTCACGATGTACTTGATTATCCACTCAGTCAGCTCAGGGACCAGGTTGCCCAGGTGCTGCAGGATCCGTTTCTCTTTGGAGAGGCGCTGTCCAGCAATATCAGTTATGACGATCCCGAGCGAAGCCTCGAGGTGATCTGGGACGCGGCGGAGTCTGCCAGTATCCGTGACTCTATCAGCGACTTTCCGCACAAGATGGCGACGATCGTTGGGGAACGGGGGGTGACGTTGTCAGGTGGCCAGAAGCAGCGTACAGCGCTCGCAAGGGGCCTGATTCGAAATTCGCCGGTGCTGATCCTGGATGACTGTTTTTCGTCCGTAGATACAGAAACCGAGGAGCACATACTGCGGCGCCTCAGTAACCTGCGACAGGGCAAGACCACCATTCTCGTTTCACATCGCGTCTCAACCCTGCGCCACTCGGACAGGATTATTGTTCTCGAAGCAGGGCGGATTGCAGAGCAGGGCACACACCAGGAATTGCTCGCCGCCGGCGGCATCTACGCGGAGCTCGAACGCGCGCAGACCCTGGAAGCAGCAGGCGACAACAACAATCTTGAGGACGGCATGTTGCCGAGTCCAACCTGATATGACGGATACCTCGATACAGGAAAGAGACCACAGCATGTTTGATGCTGAACTGTCCGGTGCCGTACTGAATATGCACCTGCTTGGACGGCTCTTGTCGTGGCTGAAACCCTACCGACTCAGCCTGATTGCCAGCATTGTGCTCATCCTCATCTCAAGCCTGTGTGCTGTGTTGATGGAGGTAGTGATCTCACGGGTGCTGGTCGACTACATTATTGTCGGCGATACAGAATCGATCATGCCGGACCTCGGCATGATAGGCCTGACGGTTAAACTGGAGCGCACACTAGGTCTTGAACCCCTGATGGCGGCGGGTGTGCTGTTTTTTGTGCTGATGGTGATCTTCACGATTACCGGACACTGGCATCGACTGTTGCTGACCGGCGCCATTGTCAAAGGCCTGCGCGATTTGCGCCAGGATCTCTTCAGGCATATGGAAACCAGGCCGAGTTCCTTTTACGACAAGGTGCCTGTCGGCAGGATCATGACCCGGGTCACCAACGACGTTGAGGCGCTGTACGAAATGCTGCGGGGTATGGGATCGCTGATTGGCGAATTTGTACCGTTTTTTGTTGCACTGATCGTGATGTTTTCCACCAGTGTGGAACTGACGCTTATTCTGCTGGCGCTCGTGCCCATCGTCGGCGTCACCACCTACTTTTTCCGGCGCGCAACACGGGAAGTGTTTCGCCTGGTACGTAACAGTGTGTCGGCGATGAACCAGAACCTGCAGGAAAACCTCTCGGGTTTGCAGGTAGTCCAGTTGAGCGGTCGTGAAGAGCGCAACCTCGAAACCTATACGGAGCTGAACAAGGACAACCGGCGTTATGAATATCGCAGCATTAACCTGTCGACCTTTTATGGCGCGTTTAATGATTCGCTGACCGCAATTGGCCTCGGGATTATCATCTACTACGGCGCGGGAGAGGTGGTTTCCGATGAGCTTACCCTGGGTGCAGTTATCCTGTTCACCCGCTTCATGAGCATGCTGTTTACGCCGGTGGTCACCCTGGGTGAACAGTTAAACGTCCTGTTTCGTGCCATGGCCTCCGGTGAGCGGATCTTCCAGGCACTTGACTGGGATGAGCAGATTCATGAACCACGTGATCCGGTGAGCCTGCCTGACCGTGTTGCCGGGCGCATAGAGTTTCGACATGTGAAGTTTGGTTATGAACGAGAGCTGCCGATCTTGAAAGATGTCTCTGTCACGGTGGAGCCTGGTGAAAAGTTAGCGATAGTTGGTCCAACCGGCTCCGGCAAGAGCACCATGATCAGGCTGTTAGGGCGTTTCTATGATTTTCCGGATGGCATGATCTTTCTCGACGATATCGACGTGAACCGTGTCCACTCCAGGGATCTGCGCGCCCGTGTGGGTGTGGTGCTGCAAGATTTTCATATCTTCTCAGGCACGATCCTCGACAACATTGTTCTCGGTGACACCAGCATCGGTCGGGAAGCTGCGATTGCGGCGGCGAAAACCGTCAACGCGCACGAGTTCATCTCGGCCTTACCCCAGGGTTATGACACGCCGCTGGTGGAGCGAGGCGCGAACCTGTCCCAGGGACAACGTCAGCTGCTCGCCTTTGCGAGAGTGCTGGCCGCGGACCCCGAGGTGCTGGTGCTCGATGAGGCAACGGCAAGTATCGACACGGAGACAGAACTGCTTATCCAGGATGGGCTGGAAAAACTGATGGTTGATCGCACCTCAATCCTGATTGCACATCGGCTGCAGACGATCCAGCAGGCGGACAAGATACTCGTGCTGCACCATGGCAAGGTTGAGGAATATGGTACGCACCAGGAGTTACTGGCACTGAAGGGGCTATATCACACGCTGCACGAGTTACAGTTTCAGGATGTTTCGCTGGACGGTGACTGAACCTTACCCAGCCATCGCTCCGGTACGATAAAACCGCGGCTGATTTCTTTGCCGTCCTCCGCGGCAACCGCCACCTGGGTTACCCTCGTTACTGCCACTATTTCATCAGGCTCGATAACGGTGAGCTCATCCTGACAGAGATGAATCGGCGCCAGCCAGTACAGCTTCGGCAGAACAATCATCCGCAGCCCTGACCAGTGCCGTTCATAATGTTCCAGGAATTGCCCGCCTGTGCACCACCATCCCTGCAGGTGCGAGGCGTTGATGCTGGCTGGAAAGGCGCTCAAATTGTTAATGAAGTCCGACACCGGATAGTAGAGCCGACCTTTCATCCAGCCTCTTACGGTCACCTCGCTGATGCCCAGCTCGCGCAACGCATCCTGGCCAGCCGGTGTGCCTGCTAACTGGAGCTGGCGGTCCTGCATATGAGCGAGTTTTTTGCCGAGCTGATCTGAGGGGTCGGGACCGAAGAAGTGGTAGGGGTCATTGCTGTCACCGGCCAGCAGGTAGAATTTGACGGCGAGTTCCCAGTGTTCAAGACCGGACGGGGTTTCTACCAGCAGGTCAAATTCACCAACAGTACGCCGCGCCTCACCAAACACCTGCAGGCCTCTCTTGATGAGGTTATAACCCGGGGTCGCGCTGATAAACGCCTCGATGAGGTCTTCAAAGTAATAGCCTAGCCTGTGTTGTTTTGGCAGCGATGAATGAATTGGTTCCTGCAGGCGGGCAAGACTGTCGAACCACGGTTGATCCTGCCAGGCGCTTGTACCCGCACAGGGAAGGGCGGGGCTACGCAATGCCCAGGTCAGGTCCCTTTCTTCTCGTGTTGAGGCCTCACTTGTTGAGTCTGCACGTTTTGACATGACGGCATTGTAGCAGCGGGGGTATCATTGCCAGCCTCAAGTTTTACTGGATCAGCATATGTCTATTCGATCGACGCTTGCGTCATTTGTCATGCGTCACACCATCAAGAAGCATTTCAAGGAAATCACCGACGCTGATGAACTCCGGGCAAAACTTGCCGAAACCCTGTCTCAACCGAAACTGCCGGCAGAAGTCAGCACGGAATCTGTTGACATCGATGGTGTCCCTGCCGAGTGGGTATCCTGGGGTGATGAACCCGTGGACAAGGTGCTGCTCTATCTTCATGGCGGCGGCTATGTTTTTGGCACTTATGAGACCTATCGCGACCTGAACTGGCGCCTCTGCAAGGAGGCTGGGCTTCGTGTACTGGCCGTGGATTATCGCCTTGCGCCTGAACATCTATTTCCAGCAGCGGTTGATGATGCTACTGCTGCCTATCGCTTCCTGCTGGACAGCTTTGATGCTGCTGCAATCAGTATCGCCGGTGATTCAGCAGGTGGTGGGCTCACCGCAGCACTGCTGGTGAACCTTAAGAATCAGGGCCTGCCTCAGCCTGCGAAAGCGGTACTGATTTCACCCTGGCTGGATCTTGCGTTGACGGGCGATACCATGGATACGAACGCCGAAGCTGATGCGATGTTGTCCCGCGAGGCCTGCACCATGATGGCATCACACTATCTTGGTGATCGTGATGCGAAGGCGCCGCTTGCTTCACCACTGTACGCCGACGTAAGTGGGCTGTGTCCGATGATGCTGGTCGTGGGCGACACGGAAGTGCTGTTGTCTGACTCAACCCGGTTTGTGGAGAAGCTCGAAGCAGCGGGTGTTGCTGCAACGTTGAAGATCTGGCCTAAAGTCCCGCATGTCTTTCCTGCATTTGCGGCAAGAATACCCGAGGGGAAAACCGCCATCAGTGAAATGGCAGCGTTCCTGAAGGGCTGATCACCTTGATGCAGGCAGAGCCTATTGCACGAGAGATCGTGCTGGTCGGTGGCGGTCATAGCCATGTCATCTTCCTGCGCATGCTGGGTATGAACCCGGTGCCTGGTCTGAAGGTGACGCTGATATCGAGTGAATATCGGACACCGTATTCCGGCATGTTACCCGGCCTGGTGGCTGGCCATTATGAGGAAGATGAGGTCTATATCGACCTCGGTCCGCTATGCCGATTTGCAGGCGCAGCGTTTGTTGTCGACGAGGTGACGGGCCTTGATCTATTGCAGCAGACAGTGAATTGCCAGGAACATCCGCCTGTTCGTTATGACGTGGCCTCACTGGACATCGGCATTACGCCCTCGGTGCCAACCGGCCTGCAACATGACAGCGTTATCCCGGTAAAACCGATCTCCAGGTTCCTTGACCGGTGGCGAGCGTTTACCGATAAACATGCCGAGGCGCCTGTCAACGACGTCGCCGTGGTTGGCGCCGGTGCCGGTGGTACAGAGCTGGTGATGGCGATTGATCACTACCTGGACAGCCGGGCTCGACCGGGTATCCATCTTTTCTCTAATGAGAAAACCATCCTCCGGGAATTCCCTGCAAGCGTACGACACAAGTTTGAAAAGTCCCTCGCTTCACGTGACATCATTGTCCATCGCGATTTTGACGTGGTGGCCTGCGATAACGGCGCACTGGTTGCAGACGATGGCCGCCGCGTACCGATAGATACGACATTCCTTGTGACCGATGCAGCGCCCCAGGACTGGCCCGGGCAGGCCGGTCTTGCTGTGGATGACCGCGGTTTTATCAAAGTCAGCGACACGTTGCAGTCGTTAAGCCATGAGAATGTCTTTGCGGTGGGTGACTGTGCTGTGATGGTTAACCATCCTCGCCCGAAGGCGGGCGTTTATGCGGTAAGGCAGGGGCCCCCACTCTTTAAGAACCTGATGCGCTACGCAGTGGGTCGACAGCCGGAGCCCTTTTCACCGCAGAAGCGTTTTCTTTCGCTGATTTCGACTGGTGACAGGAAAGCGGTTGGCTCCAGAAATGGTGTTGCTATTGAGGGTGCCTGGGTCTGGCGCTGGAAGAACTGGATTGACCAGCGATTTATGCGGCGCTTTCGTGAATTTCCCGAGATGGCCGCGACTGAGGCCGGTCCGCTGGCACATGAGTTTGACGAACAGATGCAGTGTGGCGGATGTGGTTCAAAAGTGTCTCCACAGATTCTCGACGAGGTGCTGGATGAGTTAACCGGCGAGGCAAGGCCGCTTGATGATGCTGCCGTATTGCGCACCCCGGCCGGTAAGATCGCGTTGCAATCAGTTGATCACTTCAGGGGATTTATTGACGACCCCTACTTGCTAGCCCGGGTGGCTGCTGTGCATGCCTTGAGCGACGTGTATGCCTGCGGCGGTTCTGCACATTCAGCGCAGATCCTCCTGACATTGCCATTTGCGAAACCGCCGGTAACAAAGAACCTGTTAAAGCAGGTCATGGCCGGCACATTGAGCATATTTGAGGCGGACGGTGTGCAACTGAATGGCGGACATACCAGCGAAGGCCAGGAGCTCAGCATCGGCTTTGCGGTGACCGGGTTTGCCGACGAGGATAGCTTTCTGTCCAAGCAGGGGCTCCGGGCTGGTGACAAACTTGTATTGACCAAACCGCTCGGCACGGGCGCACTCTTTGCCGCTGACATGGAGAGCAGGGCAAAAGGTGAGTGGATTGGCAACGCGCTCCAGGTCATGCAGCAATCGAACCGACAGGCAAGTGAGCTACTGGCCAGATATGATGTGGCAGGTTGCACTGATGTGACAGGTTTTGGCCTTGCCGGCCATCTCGGTGAAATGATCAGGGGTAGCGGCAACGGGGCGCGGCTTAATATACAAGCGCTGCCGTTGCTTGAAGGTGCAACAGCCTGTATTGATGAGTTCGGGATAACCAGCACGTTACATGAGGCTAACAAGATGGCAGTGCTACTCGATGTCGACGCACCCGAGATCGTGTTTGACCCCCAAACCTCTGGCGGTCTGCTGTTTGGCGTTGCAAGTGCAGAGGCGGACGAGTGCGTACAGGTGCTTATTGAGTCTGGTTACGGGCAGGCTGCTGTTATCGGTGAGGTCACCGATAGTGGTACTCTCGAAGTCGAAAGATAAACCGGGAATACGGGTATGAGCCTGCACTGCTGGAACTGTGGCGCTTCACTTGACGGTGTGCCGCTGCCGATCAGTCGGCATGCTAACTGTGAGCAGTGTTTTGAGGTGCTACATTGCTGCCGAATGTGCCGTCATTATCGTGAGGACGGGCACACGAGCTGTGATCACGACAGGGCGGATCCGCCGGTGATCAAGGAAAGTGCGAATTTCTGTGATTACTTCAAACCTGCCAACAGGTTTGATAAGGCGGGCGCGGCGCGGGCAACCTCCGCAAAATCAGATTTTGCAGCGCTCTTTGATGATGAAAACGATGAAAGCGGCGATGAAACAGGCACAGGCGTGAGTGATCCTGGTAGCGATAACCTGCCTGCTGGTGAAGACGACGCGCTTAAGAACAAATTTGATGACCTTTTTGACGACTGAAAACTTGATAGGAGATGTAACGTGGCTCATGAACAACTAGGGCTGACCAACGATGAACTGCTCAGCACAACGAGGGCAGTAAGAAAGCGACTCGATTTTGACCGTCCCGTGAGCATGGACGTGATCAAGGAGTGCATGGAACTTGCAGTGCAGGCACCAACCGGTTCAAACGCCCAGGGCTGGCAGTTCATGTTTGTGACTGATGCCGACAAGCGGGCAAAGATTGGTGAATACTATCGCCAGGCTTTCAGCATCTATAAAGATATGCCAGTTGCCATTCACAAGCTGCACAAGGAAAGTGGCGATGACACCCTGATCGAGAGCCAGGCGCGCAGTGCGTCTTCAGCAGATTACCTCGGCGAGAACATGGGGCGTGCACCGGTGCTGATGATTCCATGTATCGCTGGTCGCACAGACAATGAAGCCGGCGCAAACTCACTGGCCCAAACGGGCACGCTCGGTTCCGTTATTCCGGCGGCATGGAACTTCATGCTTGCGGCCAGGGCACGTGGGCTGGGCACCGCGTGGACAACCCTGCACCTCATGCATGAAAAGGAAATTGCCGAGCTGCTCGGTATTCCGTTTGATGATTACATGCAGATTGCGTTGATTCCGATTGCCTACACCAAGGGCACCAGCTTCAAGCCTGCTTACCGGCCACCGGTTGAAACTGTCATGCATGTGGACAGCTGGTAAGTATCAGTCCCAGGGTTTGACCAGCACCTTACCCTGGGCGTTAGGGGTTGCCAGCGCATCAAATGTGGCTGGCACCTCTGCAAGGCTCGCGCGGTCAGTAATGAGCGGTGCCACATCAAACTCGCCTGAGGCGATGTTGCGGAGCGTTGTGACAAACTCTTCAACGGAATAGCCCAGCACAAACTGGATATTCAGTTCCTTGTTTATAGCGATGAGCGGGCGCATGTGATCCGTCTGCAGGCAGACGCCGACCACCACGATGCGTGCTTCCTGTGGTGCGCCAAGGAAAATCTCATCGATGATACCGGGCACGCCAATACACTCGAAGATGACTGTTTCACCGCGCGACCGAAGGGCCTTGTTGGTATAAGGCGAGATCTCACCTGGGTCGATAACCTCATCCGCGCCTACCTTTTCAGCAAGCGCACGGCGGCCAGCGGAAAAGTCCGCTGCAATAACAGGGCCGGTCTTCACGCCTTTTAATGCCGTGATCACGGCAAGCCCCACCGGACCACATCCCAGTACCAGTATGGACTCAAAGCCTGACAACTTTGCCTTGTTGACGGCGTGGTATCCGACTGCCATGGGTTCGGTTAACGCCGCGAGTTCAGCGTCCGTGCCAGAGGGCACCGGTGTAATCAGTGTTTCGGACAACAGCATGTATTCCGCAAACCCGCCGGGTACTACATCGGAGTAACCGACCGGTTCCATGGGTTGCCGGGCTAGTACGGGAACACTGCAGACAAGACTGCCGGTGGCCACACTGCATTCCGCCCTCGGGCCAAAGTCGATCACCTCGGCGCAGAATTCATGCCCCAGGATGACCGGGTTGTCGGTGGTCAGTTTGAAAGCACCACCAGCTTCACGGCTTGTCCCTGATAAAGTCCTCGGTGTGCCGTGCGGCATGCAGGTCAGAGCCGCAGATACCACAGGCAATCGATTTTACGAGGACTTCTCCCGGGCCAGGCACAGGATCAGGTACGTCAACGTGTTCGAGCTGACCGTTGTGCATCGTGACTGCTTTCATGAATCTGTCCTGTTCCTGTTATCCGTGCTCAGTTGATCGCGCCTGCTTTCCGCAACGCCTTGATCTCGGTTTCGGCATAGCCGAGTTCCGTTAACACCTGCTGGGTCTGTGCACCGAGCGGGGGTGCCAGTGACCTGATTCCGGAAAACGAATTCGCAAATCTCGAGTTACGATTAACAAGGTTCATCACGCCTGCATCCGGATCTGTTACCTGGCTGACAATCTCACCTGCACGAACCTGGGGGTGCGCCATGATGTCATCAGGCGCCATGACCACGCCAAACGGAACATCTTCTGCAAGCAATCGGTCCGCCAGTTCGCGGGTAGTGCAAGTTCGCATCTTTTCCCGCAGCTCGTCATACAGGGAATCCAGGTTGCTGATCAGTGTCTGGGTATCACCGCAGCGTGGATCATCAATAAGGTCTTGTGCACCCACAGCGCGGCACCACCCGTAAAATTCTGCCACTTGTACTGCGATAACCGTGATGTAGCCATCACTCGTTTCGAAGACCTGGTAGACCCTGGACAGGTCCGTTGCCGCCACGTCCGGTTCTTCTTCAAACGTCTCGGCAAAAAAGTCCGGCCAGATGAAATAGAGGCTCGCCTCCAGCATGGACACCTCAACATGATCGCCGCGCCCGGTATCGTGCCGTGCATACAGTGCTGCCGTTATTGCCTGGGCGGCGGTCAGGGCGGTGACCTTGTCGCATATCATGGTGCGCATCAGTTCAGGCTGCTCACTCTCACCCTGCGCGTTGCAGTAGCCTGCCATCGCCTGGATGACAGGGTCGTAAAAACGCCTGCCTGCATAGGGCCCGGATTTACCCGCGCCGGAGATTGAGGCGTAGACGAGGGTAGGATTAAGTTCGCTGAGCGATGCGTAACTTAAGCCAAGTTTCTCTACCACACCGGGACGAAAATTCTGGATAAACACATCGGCGCTGGATGCGAGCTTCCTGATCACCTCTACGCCTGCCTGCTCCTGCAGGTTGATGCACACTGATACCCTTGTTGCGATTGAGTGACGCAAACACGCCGCTCACGCCATTTCGTCGGGCACCGCCCATGCGCATGACATCGCCAGACGGCGATTCCACTTTGATAACCCGTGCACCCTGGTCAGCGAGTATCCCGGTCGCAAAAGGCCCGGAGATAACGCTGGAGAGATCGAGGACGGTGATGCCGGAGAGGGGACCTGGCATTGAAATTCAGCCTTCACCTTCTCCTGATGATTTTTCGCTGGTTTCGCCGCTGGTACGGTAGTCGCCGAACTTACCGTCGCGTTTCGACAGTGCATCGGTAAGACCAGCAGCAAGTTCCTTGAAGTGTGCCTTGGTTGATTCCGTATGAAAGGCGAGCGCCTGGATCTCAGTACCGGAACGGATTGCGCTGCGCATACCCATCAATTCCATCTGCCTGTGTACGGCCCGCTTGTTCATCTGCTGGATATCAGCCGGTACTCTCGCAACACGGCTCGCAATGGCGAGCACTTCATCCTCAAGTGACTCAATCGGAAACGAGCGGTTTGCAAATCCGTATTCGACCGCGTCGATGCCTGAAATCGCATCGCCGGTCAGCATCATTTCCATGGCGTTGCGCATACCAACCATCCAGGGGAAGAACTGGTTGTCAGGCGGGCTCATGCTGCGGACAACTGGATAACCGATCTTGGCATCGTCAGCGACGTAAACCAGGTCACAGGAAGTGGCGAGCTCAGTGCCACCAGCAAGACAGTAACCGTGCACCTGGGCGATGACAGGTTTGGCAAGATCCCAGACCCGAAACGCACCTTCAACCACGTGGCGTGCCCAGCTGCCGTCGCCACCGGCCGTGTGGAAGGGCCGGTCCTTGTTGGTATTGGATTTGAGATCGTATCCGGCGCAGAACGCCTTGCCAGCACCCCGGATGATGGTCACGTTAACGCTGTCGTCGAGGTCGTTTTTCTCCAGCGTGCCGTAGATTTCACCCCTTAAGGTATTGTTCAGTGCGTTGCGGGAATTCGGGCGATTCAGCGTGATGCGTGAAACACCTTCAACAGGTGAATCAACAATGATGTGTTCGAACTCGGGCATGCTTTACTTCCATATGGTTGGATAACCACAGGAAGGTAGCAGTTTTAGCCGGTTTGAAAAAGTTTCGGCAGGTCCTCATCACTGGTATCGATCAGCGTATCCACCCAGCGATGAAAATTGTGGCCACCTTCTTCGTTGCGCCCGAACAGAACATATTCCTTGGCCTCGGTTTCAAGCGCTTTCTGCTGCTTGATACCGGTGGCGTAGTCTTCCTCCTGGACGACATAGCGCAGGAATTCAAACTGTTTGCGCGCGGCGTTAATTGCGTCTGCCTTCGGCTCTTCCGCCATGAGGTAGTTCTGCACGGTATAAGAGGTGCCC
This sequence comes from Pseudomonadales bacterium, assembly GCA_963921285.3. Classification (GTDB taxonomy): domain Bacteria; phylum Pseudomonadota; class Gammaproteobacteria; order Pseudomonadales; family Azotimanducaceae; genus UBA9659. The sequence continues at coordinate 231,979 of CAWUFD020000008.1, read as the reverse complement.
GGTGTCTTGCCCGGGAACAGCTGCGAGATCATCACCGCGCGACCGCCGCCATCAAAGCCAGCGATTGAGACATGCGGGAATATCGTCCAGACGCCCGCCATCAGGTATTCGGTTGGCCAGGCGTCTTCCGGCATACCCTCGAAGTGCTCGAGCATGGTACTTGGACCGGACACACACTGGTGTGGACCCCAACTGTAGTAGGCAGCCTTGTTGGGGAAATCAGGACCAAAGGTGTTCTTGTGGAGGATCGGCAGGTGGTAGAGATCCATGTAGCCGTCGTAGGCTATTTTCCAGTTCGGTCCTTCAACCACCTGGCTCGCGAAGTGATACCAGGTGTCGAATCCAAAATGGGAGAGCATGTCGTCATAGCCTGACAGGAACAGTTCAATATCCAGCGTCGACTTTGGATCGATCGTCACCCAGATGAGACCAGCTTTCTCAAGACAGGGCAGTTCGGTCAGTCCGTAACAGCTTTTGTCGATTTCCCCGAACTCTTTTGGCGACAGGATACCGATAAGCTCACCCTGCCGGTTATAGGACCAGGCGTGATAGGGGCAGGTAAACCGGTGGGTGTTGCCGGTGCCTTCCTCCATGATCTGTGCGCCGCGATGGCTGCACATGTTGACGTACGCTTTTACTGTGCCGTCGTCCGTGCGCGCAATGAGCACTGGTACACCAGCGGCATCCATCGCCTTGTAATCACCAACCTCACGCAACTCCGCTGTCATCGCCAGCATCAATGGCATGCGCTTGAACACCTGGTTCATCTCCGCGTGCCAGCGTCCCTCGTCAAAGTAGTGCCGCGCCGGGACCTTAAATACATCAGGCGCCTGCGGGACGGTGCCTGCCTTGCCGTGTTCGTAGTTGGCTTTTGCCATTTCGATGAGGCGCGCTCTGGACATTGCTGGGGTCTCCACGTTTAATAACAGTCAAGCTTGACGGTTTTTTAGAATACACCAAAGGGAGAATTCATGTCATCAGACTTGTTTGACCTGACGGGCGAGGTTGCTGTGGTAACCGGCGCCGGACGAGGTATAGGTGAGGGTATTGCGAAGGTACTGGCAGAGCATGGTGCACACGTGGTGTGTGCGGCGCGCCGTACCAATGAAATTGAACGTGTAGCCGAGGAAATTGTTGCTGCCAATGGCAGTGCGATTGCGGTAACCACCGATGTAACCGACGAGGCAGCCGTCAATGCACTGGCAGAAGCAGCTGTTAACAAGTTTGGACGTCTCGATATGTGGGTCAATAACGCCGGCGGTTCGCCCATTCAGGCCCCCCTGGTTGAGCTTGATCGGGCTGAGTGGGACAACACCATGGCATTGAACCTGACCGCCGTCTGGGTTGGCACCAGCGTCGCCGCAAAACATATGCAGGAGAACGGCCGGGTGGTGAACATTTCATCTCTAGCAGCCGAAGACGTCATCCCGGGCAGCGGGCATTACTCAGCCGCCAAGGCTGGTGTGAACATGCTCACCAAGACGTTTGCGAAAGAACTGGGGCCAAGGGTCAGGGTGAATACGATCATGCCTGGTTTCGTCCCGACAGAGATCATGATGACAGCGCTTAGGATTACCCAGGACGACCTGCCTGGCATTGAAAAAGCCCTCAAACTGTCTGCGGGTCGCCTGGGCACACCCCGTGACATAGGCGCAGCAGCGCTCTACCTGCTGGCACCCTCTGCGGAGTGGGTAACCGGCCAGGTGATCAGAATTTCAGGTGATGTATAGGAGTACAACCAAGTGGTAGCAAACACAAAAGTCGTGCTGGTCCAGCGACCGGACGGCGAGCCGAAAGTAGAAGACTTCAAGATTGTTGAAGACGAGACGGCAGAACTGAATGACGGCGAGGTGTTACTCGATGTGGAACACCTTTCCATCGACGCGTTTATCCGCACCACCCTGGATGACCGTGACAGTCACCACGGCGCCATGGATCTTAATGCGCCGGTGATGGCGCTTGGCATCGGGCGCGTGCGTGAATCCCGCTTTGAAGGGTTAAACCAGGGCGATGCCGTGTTCGGTCCCATGGGCGCGCAGACGCATGTCGTCTGGCCTGGTGGCATGTTACGAAAGCTGGACGAATCAGATGTGCCTGCGCGCGCTTACCTCGGTGTCATGGGAATGACAACGGGGCTGACGGCATATGCGGGCATGCTGGCCCGGGGCCAGGTGCAGGAAGGCGACACGGTGGTTGTTTCCGCTGCTGCAGGTGCAGTGGGTACGGTTGCCTGCCAGCTTGCCAAGATCGCCGGTGGCCGCGTGATCGGTATCGCGGGCGGTGAAGAGAAGTGCAAGTGGCTGACGGATGTGATCGGCTGCGACGCTGCGGTTGATTACAAGTCCGGCGATCTCAATGAGAAGCTGAAAGAAGCTTGCCCTGACGGCATCAACGTCTTTTTTGACAATGTTGGCGGGGATGTACTGGATGCGGCGCTCGACAACATCGCCAAGGGTGCACGCGTTGTGATCTGTGGTGCAATTTCACAGTACAACGACATGGAGAATGTCACGGGCCCGCGCCTGTACCTGCGCATACCAGAGCGCAATGCTTCGATGCTCGGGTTCACCGTTGATCACTTTGCCGAGCAGTTTGGGGAGTGGGAAGCCAACATGGCGGGCTGGATCAAGGAAGGCAAGCTCGACCTGCCGGAACATATCATCGAAGGTATCGACAGCTTCCCTGAGGCGATCGTGACACTTATGACCGGCGGTCATAAAGGCAAGCTGCTGGTTGCACCGTGACTTCGCCGCATCCCTTTGTGTTTCACCTTGTACAGGCTTCGCTCTGGCATGAGGCCGTGGAGGAGGGTGCTGTGTACTATCCGCCAACCTACGAGGTTGATGGCTTCACCCACGGCACGTCCAATCCTGCCAAGTTGCTGGCGGTGGCCAACCACTTCTACCTCGATGTGGAGGGTGACTGGTACTGCCTCAGGATGACGGTCGAAAGTCTGAAAGCAACCGGGGTTGAAACCGTCTACGAGGGCACAGCGCCCGTCGGTGACAAGCAGCCGGATTTTGAGGGATCAAACGATGAGCTGTTCCCCCATATCATGGGCGGCATCCATCCGGATGCCGTTCTCGATAAACATGATGTGATCCGTGAGTCAGATGGCCGGTTTGTCTCGATTAAAGACATAACCGGCTGACTTGTAGGAAGTAGTAAGCGTCGGCTGACGACCCAAGCGGAACCAGAACTTGGTGTTACCCAACAAGTTCTCTAAGCTCCCGACTCCGTCCCGCTTTCATAGCGTCGTAGTGAACGCAGTACAAAGGGCTCTAGACGCTTCTTAAGTGCAGGTGCACCTAATGCGATACACACAATCAACGCAGTTTGTCCTGCAGATTCACTCATGCCGAGGTAGGTCGAAGCGACGCCTGCGAGTGGCTCGATTACAAATTCAAGCGTCAGTGCGAGGCCAACAGCAATGATTGCGTAGGTAGCGGTAGTCACTATTGCACGATCAATAGGAATGATATCAACCTTGAATATAGCCAATACAAAAGCAATAGGGAGCACAAGGAAGCCGATTGACCCCATATACAGGAAGGCTTGATGGTTGGGAGCCCCGATCAGCCCATCAAGGATAATTGCAAGTACTACCAAAATGAAGGTTAGCAACCCTGCAGTAACCATCCATTGAATTTGCTTGCGCTGAATCGGCAACGCCAGGCGATAATGACGATGAGCCATCCAGGCGAGAACTGGAGCTTGAATCACTAGCAAGAAATTATAGAGCAGCCAGGGGATTTCATGCGGTAGACCCTGTCCGGTGTAGTTCATGTATAAAACCGCTCCAATGACAGACAGAGACCAGGGCCAGCTCAGCTGAAGCCAAGAAAGTTCACATAACTCGCTGGAACAAAATGCCAAGCATAGGCGAGACAAACGATTGGCCGATGCACCAAACCAGAGTAAAAAGCGCTGTGGCTTCACCAGAACCGCCAATCGGAGCACCCTGGCCCCAGGCACTCATTAGTAGAAATGTCACCGCTGCAGTCTGAGCAAGGCTGCCACTTGAATAGATCAGCAATACCGCAGCCAGAACACCCAGGGCAACGTTGCGCAAGACGACAACCGCTTGCCATAGATATCGTTCTAGATCGTATCTGGTCTGGAAAGTGTGCCCGTCGCGCTGGATGAGCACGTTCCCATCAGCCGCGTCCAATGCATGGCGAAAAGCAAAGTAATTAGTTGGTACCTTGTCCACACCATGCTCATCTGCATCGCCAAGCCGCAGTATGACATCGCCGGTTTCGAGCCCGCCCAACTCAGCTACACCGGTGCGAAACCCACTGATCCTAACTTCGCCCGCAGCCCCGGTCTCAATATAAATCCCAGATCTCGAACCTCTATCGTTGACCAGATCGCTGACCTGCCCGGCGAGGAGAATGAGGTAAACAATGAATGCGACGACGATGCCGAGTCTCAGCATGTTTTGGGAACAACCCTAGGGTGGTTTCTCCAAAATTCTAGAGTAATCTGGACGTTAATTCTAACGTCTGCTTCTGGCCGTTTGCGGACGTGACCTGACCAAAATCTATTTGGTCAGGTCGATAATGACCTTGCACTGATCGGTTGGTGAGCGCAACGCTTCAAATATCTCGGGCAGTTCATCCAGGCTGACAACGCCTGTCACCATTGCAGATGCATCTACTCGCCCGGCAACCATTAACTTAGCGACACACACTTCTGCGCACTCACACAATCACGTCGATGACTCACCACCACCTTGGATGATCACTGACACAAGACAGATCAATACAACTTTAGCATCTGCACATGGCCACTCCACGTGCACAGCTCATCGACCCCGATACACCTCTGCACTATCACCTCGTTTCACGACGCGTGCGACGCTCATTCCTTTGCGGTAAAGACAAGCAAACCGGCAAGAACTACGAATACCGAAGAAAGTGGTTAGTTAAACGCATCCAGCAGCTAACGCCTGCGTTTGCCATCGATATTGAAGCGTACGCCATTATGAGTAACCACTTTCACCTGGTGGTCTACTACGATCCAAATGAATGCCACCGATGGAGCGATGAGGAGGTTGTAACACGATGGCTCACTGCATTCCCGCCCAGGTTTGATGATGATCAGGACAAACACGCCGTGCTCGACCTGCACCGTGGCATCATGCTGAGCAATCCGGAAAAACTGGAGCATGCCAGGCGCACTCTCGGTTCCGTATCGATGTTCATGAAGTATCTGAAACAACCAATTGCTTATCGAGCAAATAGAGAAGATGGCTGCTCAGGTCACTTCTTCGAGGGTAGGTTCCGCTCCGGTGCAATCCTGGATGAAGACAGCCTTATTGCGGCCATGGCTTATGTTGATCTTAATCCCGTCCGTGCAAAGATAGTTGCATCATTCGAGCAATACGAAGAGACCTCTGCCAGGGTACGACTTAAAAGAAATACGGCAAAAAGCCTCAAGCAGGCAATCAAACCACTATATTCGGGGATCAAGCTAGCGCGGCCTGCCTTGTCATTCAGTGTGCAGGACTACCTCAACATCCTGTCAGCGGCGGGTAACGACTATCAGAACCCAGATATTGAGGAAGGGGAAAGCCGCTGGAGTACTGCAATTGCCTCGTTTGGTAGGAAGCAGCGGGCCTATGGCAGCGCTGAGGCACTCGAGGCATTTGCTGAGGAACGCAACTGGGCGGTTGTAGGAGCCCCCTTGCCCTTTAGTTAGCAGATACGAAAAAGAAAACTCTTTCCTTTAGCTTGATCAGCAGATCAGGGCTATTTGTCCTTGAAGAACTCTTGGTTTCACCGAATTCTATGATTGGGGATCATGATTGACAGTGACAGATACCCCAAACTTTATCGGTTCTCCTTGTAGGATGAAAAAAGTGTGTGTCTCCTTATAACTCCGGCGGTGAAGAGAAGTGCAAGTGGCTGACGGATGTGATCGGCTGCGACGCTGCGGTTGACTACAAGTCCGGCGATCTCAATGAGAAGCTGAAAGACGCTTGCCCTGATGGCATCAACGTCTTTTTTGACAATGTTGGCGGGGATGTACTGGATGCCGCACTCGACAACATCGCCAAGGGTGCACGCGTTGTGATCTGTGGTGCAATTTCACAGTACAACGACATGGAGAATGTCACGGGTCCGCGCCTGTACCTGCGCATACCAGAGCGCAATGCTTCGATGCTCGGGTTCACCGTTGATCACTTTGCCGAGCAGTTTGGGGAGTGGGAAGCCAACATGGCGGGCTGGATCAAGGAAGGCAAGCTCGACCTGCCGGAACATATCATTGAAGGTATCGACAGCTTCCCTGAGGCGATCGTGACGCTTATGACCGGCGGTCATAAAGGCAAGCTGCTGGTCGCGCCGTGAGTTCGCCGCATCCCTTTGTGTTTCACCTTGTACAGGCTTCACTCTGGCACGAGGCTGTGGAGGAGGGTGCTGTGTACTATCCACCAACCTACGAGGTTGATGGGTTTACCCACGGCACTTCCAATCCGACCAAATTGCTGGCGGTGGCCAACCACTTCTACCCCGATGTGGAGGGTGACTGGTACTGCCTCAGGATGACGGTCGAAAGTCTGAAAGCAACCGGTGTTGAAACCGTCTACGAGGGCACAGCGCCCGTCGGTGACAAGCAGCCAGACTTTGAGGGATCAGACGATGAACTATTTCCCCATATCATGGGCGGCATCCATCCGGATGCCGCTCTCGATAAGCATGATGTGATACGTGAGTCAGATGGCCGGTTTGTCTCGATTAAAGACATAACCGGCTGACTTGTAGGAAGTAGTAAGCGTCGGCTAACGACCCTTAGCGGCCTATATTTCGACTAAGAGTACTTGGTCCGCGCGAGCAAAGCGGAAGGGGTTCAACCGTATTTTTGTTGCCTCTACCCACATCTACTAAACACCATCAAATAGCTCTTGTACCAATCGCTGGAACGACTTCGTATAAGTCACAGAGTACTCATGCCATATATCGACGATAGCTGCAGACTTCCCCATTCTTGTCAGAGTGGATACGGTTGTTTGCCACTGCTCTTCGGTGACCACGCCATCGAGGTAGTTCAGGTACATGCTCTCTTGGCCCCGCAAAAGATGATTAACCATGAAGCTGAACCGGAACTTTTCAAATTCTGAAAGCGAATCTGGATCAGACTGTGCCTTGAACCAGATCATTGAGGTTTCCTCGCTCTGGTAGATGTTTGGCATGATGCTTGCCACATCCATAGACATGGTTGCACGGGCCGAATTTCGAAGCCCTCTCGTATTGTGTCGAAGCTGTATCGCCAAGTACGCCAGAGTGGCTATAACCGCCAACGCTCCTACGACCTCTCCAATAGCACCAACGGCTTCCCAATTCATTGCGCACCTCCTTTCTTTACAGATGGTAACGCAGAAACGAAGGCGTCAGCTATTGGCCGATTGCGGAAGTGACCTGACCAGACGCTATTTGGTCAGGTCAATAATGACCTTGCACTGATCGGTAGGTGAGCGCAGTGCTTCAAATATCTCGGGCAGCTCATCCAGGCTGACAACATCTGTCACCATTGCAGATGCATCTACCCGCCCGGCAACCATCATGTCGATGGTGAACTCAAAGTCTTCCTTGTCGTAGGCAACCGCCCACTGGATCCTGAGCTCCTTGCTGAAGGCAAGCAGGGGCACAATCGTGTCCGGGTTATCGCAGACGCCGATACCCATGATCAGGCCGAGTTTTGGCGCGCGCTCAATGCACTGCTGCATAATGCCGGGCGCGCCGACACATTCGAATTGCACCTCAGGTTCGCCGTCAGTCAAACCTGCAAACTCTGCTGCTACATCGCCGGTTGGATCGACAAACTGATCGAAACCGAGCTGGCGAGCCATATCCAGGCGAGAAGGTGACATCTCACTGATAACAATGTTGCGTGCGCCAAAGAACCGGCACCAGATCGCACAGGCGAGGCCGATGGGCCCGGCGCCGATGATGAGGATGTTTTTCTCAGCAACACTGCCGGCCATCTTTACCGAATGCAGACCAACCGCGAGCGGTTCAACCAGGGCGCCGTTCAGGTCATCCAGTGCATCCGGTATCTTCACGACCAGGTCGTGGCCGACTTTTACGTATTCCGAGTAGGCGCCCGTAATCTGGCCTAGGCCGATGGTTTGATCGCCAATGAAAGGCAGCGATGTAACGCGGTCCCCAACCTCAAAGTCACGGCCAACCAGTTCACTACCGATTTCGACAACCTCACCGGCAAACTCATGGCCAAATACCGTATTGGGCGGCGCCATAAAGGGGCCTTCCCGGGAAGCGTGGATGTCAGTGCCGCAGATACCACAGCGGGCAACCTTTACCAGCATTTCGTTATCGGCGATGACAGGTTTGTCGATCTCCTCGATGGTCAGGGGGTTACCCGGGCTTGAAAATACTGCCGCTCTCATGATGTTGCTCCGTTGTTGCGTGCCGGGTCCTCGTCGTAGCTGTATGGGTTCAGCTCAACCTCTTCGGCCTGGCTCATGTCTGTGGTAAGTGAATAGATGTTTTCACCGATAATCTTGCCGGTGTCCTTTTCGAACGGCCAGAAGGTGACTGTCCTGCCCCTGGTTGCATAAAACTTGTTTTCATCGATGTCGGGCATACCCATTTGCTTGAGCATGGCGCCGGAGAAAGGTGTGTACAGCTCTCCCTCGGTGACCAGCGTATCGTCACCGATCACAATGCGTTCAACAGCGTACTCGAACCGGTTGGAGCCCGAGGCAATCAGGCCAGCATAAAACTCCTTCAGCGCTTCATATCCCTTGGGTCCGGTGTCTTCTGTTGCAGACCAGATGTGAAAGCGCGGGTTGTCAGACATGGTTGCGATCAGCGCATCGAGATTACTGCCGCACTCGGCCTGGACGTGCTCCTTGAGCTGGCTGAGCATATGCCGGCGCCAGTCGTCGGTCTCTTTTTCAAGGAGTTCGTCGATATGTTTCCAGTTGTTGCGTGAATCAACAGTTTTCATAGTGTTTATCGTTCAGTTCTTTTTCTTGAATCGGGCTTTCAACCAGTTGGCAAGGTTCAGGAAAGGCACCATGTATGGCAGTACTTCGAGGAGTTTCTCTATCTCCCAGTCAACCAGGGCAGCATCCAGCCTGGAATAGAACTCGTGGAACAGTGCCTTGGCGCGATCGGAGGATTGATCCACGGAGTCCATGGACATTGAGAACATCAGCTGTACGACGATGATGTTCAGCTTGTAGTTGTTGATCATGGCCTTGTAAGAGTAGCCAGTGACCCCGTTTTCAACCAGTCGATCGTAGTAAAGCTGCAGCAGTTCCTGTTCTGTTGCCCGCCGGTCTTCAATCGTGATGCTCTGCACCAGCCATCGGACGATGTCATTGATAGGGTCTCCCTTACCGCAGAGCTGCCAGTCGATGATGGCAAAGCGACCACCGGCTTCAGTTGGCCTGATAATATTGTCCGAGCGCAGGTCGCCATGGGTCAGTGAAAAAGGGAAGGGCGGTTGTGGTTCAACGCGAAAGAGCGGCCGCAGCAAAGGCATCAACCGTTTCATTTCCGGATAGGCGTCAAACTTACCAGCCTCAACATCCGCCAGGCTTTTATCGAGCAGCGCGAGGCTGTCCTGCAATGGCATCTCGTTCAGGAGCCAGCGTGCCCACCCATATTCTTCAATCTTGTCGCTGTTCCACCACTTGGCATGTAACTTAGCGAACTGTTCGATTACTTCCCGCGATGTCTCGCGATCCGTTCCCTCCACCTGGTCGCTCGGTTCCCCTGGCGCAAGGTCTTCCAGCAGCAGTACAAACTGGTAGGTTTCATCGTTCATCAGGCTGTAGTAACACTGGGGAATCGGTACCCCGATGTCGTCGCCAATATCCCGGTAGAAACAGATTTCCCGCTGGTACAGGTTCTGGTCCCGCGCCATATCGCGTGTTTCCTGCATGGGTGAGGCAAACTTGGCGATCAGGGAGTCGGGGCCGGCATCGGCACCTTCAGCTTCTTCTTCATAGACAAGCTTGACCCTTGCAAGCTGACCCATAAAGCCTTCACCAACGCCGATAATCTGTGGTTCGAAGGCGCTTAATTTTGCTTCACCGAGATGCGGGGCCATCGCCGACTGCAGCCATTCAACGCTGAGATCATCAACCTGCAGCGGCATCTCATTTGACATGCTGGTCCTCCCGTCTGGGGTCTGCCTGCAGGTGATCTGGCAGATGCTCGAATTGATTGAGTGTAACCAGTTCCGGGCGCGACGCGCCGTGTTCAAAGTGGATCTCGGTGACCGCGGCATTGTGCATCAGGTACTGGTGCCCAAATGCTGGCCTGGTCTCAAGTGCCTGGGCCAGGAAGTGCGCGATGGCAGCACCGTGACTGACAATAATCAGGTTTTCCTGTGGGTGTCGTTCGCGGAGTTCTGCAATCGCACCGTGAACGCGCCGGCCTAGCTGGTTGGGCGATTCGCCGTTGTGCCCGTCAAAATCATCGTTCTTGATGGAATGCCGCGCGAAGCCGAAATCGTCCAGTTCCTGGTAGGTCACGCCTTCCCAGTCGCCTAGAAAACCCTCGATGAGGTGATCATGAATGTCGATGGGCAGCGACAGTGCCTCGGCGACATGCTGGCCGGTATGGTGTGCACGCGACAACGGGCTCGTGTAAACCCGGTGGTAGGTGCGTTGCCATTCCCGCAGCATGGCCGCGGTTGCCATTGCCTGGGCAATGCCGCGATCATTTAGTGGTGATTCGGATTGCCCATGGGCAATCTTCTCCAGGTTGCCAACGGTTTCACCGTGGCGAATCAGTAGTAAATGCTGTCCTTCCAAAATCAGGCCGCGTTATCTCTCTTATCTTCGGGAACATGCCTGACATTGACCGGGATCGCCGTCATGCGAGGTTGACCTGTAATGGGATCATAGGTCTTGTGGTCATCAATCAGGCGGTTGGTGCTGGAGCCTTTTTCACGGACATCGCCCCAGTTGCCTGGCATGTCTCCCCAGGCATGGGCCATGGAGATTACGCCGGATTTAACGTCTGCTGCTGCCTCAGCAACGCCGACAAGCATGCCGTAGGCACCCTGGATCTCGATCAGCTCACCAGACGTTATGCCAAGCTCATCCAGGTCAGCCGGGTTCATATAGGCAGGATTGGTTGTACCTTTCCTCTGCAGGTTCGTGAGCTGCTGACCTGATGAATTGAACACGTGTTTCAGGCGTCGACTGATCAGGAGGTGAGAGAAGGCCTTGTCTTCATCAATGATCTTGCCATCACGCCAGCGGTTTTCGTTGTAGACCTGGGTGATTTCATCGGCAACGTCTTCCGGCAGCAGTTGCAGCTGTGCGTTTTTGCCTTCACGCCCAGGCTCCACCCGAACATCCACTTCCTCGTAGATGTGACCGCGACCCTTGTCGCGCATGACATCGATATCGATCCTGGAGCCTGCTGTGATCAGCTTTAACACGTCGTACTTGCTTGGCCGGGTTGTAGGGTCGAGCTGCCCGCCGGGCAGGTCAATCGGGATACCGCTTCGATGCGACAGCTCCCAGTAAATTTCCCACTCTTCGCGGCTCTGCTCGTTTCTGGGCAGAACCGCTTTGGTGTAGTGAGAGTAGGGGACGTCATACCAGGTATCTGTCAGGATGGTGACGTCATCGCGCTCGAGGGAAATTGTTGGCGCGATAATGTAATCAGCGAGCTTGGCCGTTGCTGACTTGTAGAGATCAACGCAGACCAGCAGTTCCAGCTTGTCCATCGCCTCCTTGGTTTTGTCCTGGTCTGGGAAAGCCACCATCGGGTTACCCCCGAGGCAGATCAACGCTTTGATCTGGCCTTCACCTTCCAGCAGGATTTCGTCGTTCAGGGCAGCGGTAGGCATTTCGCCAAACACCTCGCCCAGGCCGCGAACCCTCGATTTGGGGCCGTAGTGGTATACCGGCTTTGCAGCTTTGACCTCTGCTCTTCTTGGGATCGGCGGTGAGATCATGCCGGGGTTGGGTACCTGTTCGCCTTCCTTGTTGACCCTGCCGCAGATGGTGTTGAGCACAAGGATCAGGTGTTCCGTCAGCGTTCCGTGTGGCGCCATATCCGGGCCGGTGCCGCCAACAGCGACACCGCGCTTGGCATTCGCAAATGTTCTTGCAGCGTCATAGATTTGATCCTCGGTAACACCGCAACGGCCTGCGACGTAGGCCGGTGTATACGGATCAACACGTTGTTTCAGTTCTTCGAGATCCTGCACGTGATGGGCGCAGAACTCCTTGTCGTACAGTTCTTCATCAAGAATGATGCGGATGAAACCTGACAGCAGGGCTGGGTCCTCCCCGGGGTTGCTCTGCAGGTAGATGGATGCGCGGTTTGCACACTCAGTTTGTCGTGGATCAATCACGATCAGCTTCATGCCCTTTTTCATCTCATCACGAATTCGTGCGTAAGGAGAGAAAGGTGGCGGGCCGCCAAAGGGTGTGTATTGCGACACGACTGGGTTGTTACCCACCAGCATGCAGACGTCTGCATCGGTGAACTTGTGTGTACCACCCACCCAGGTGCCGAACCTTGATGCGGCAATTCTTTTGCCGGGCTGATCAATGGTGACCGAGGTGTAGTAGGAGGGTGAATCGATGCTCTGGTGCCAGGCCTTCGGTATCACCAGCGCAGCAGAATTCTGGTAGCCGTAGGAGCCGACATAGGTGGCGATTGAGCGGGGTCCATGCTCTTCAATGAGCTGCTGGATTTTCGCGGCAATCTCATCCATCGCCTGATCTGTGTCGATCTCCGTGAATTCGCCGTCCTGGCCCTTTTTCAGCGAACGGCTGATCCGAGCAGGTGTGGTGTGCTGCTCAGGCAGCTGTCTGCCTTTGATGCAGGTGTACCCGCCATAGACAGGGTCTTCTGTGTCCCCACGAACGGCGATTGGCTTGCCATCTTCTACATCAACTTCGATGGCGCAGTAGGCGTGACAGAACCTGCAAAAGGTTTTATGGGTTGTGACAGACATGCGGATTCCTCGCGTTGGCCTGGATCAGGAAAGGGTAGCGAAACCGGACAAAAACCGTCAAGCGTGCTTTTTTTATAATCATTCCGACCGTAGTGGATGAATCTCTGTCGAGATCCTTCGGCTCCGCTCAGGATGACATAAGTATCGTAGGTACTTATGCCATTTGGGCCATAAACTGGTTCATACAAAAGTAGTCACGCCACTTCGTGATCTTGCCGTCCTCTACAACAAACGTACCCATCACAGGCAGTGAAAGTTTCTTGTCTCCTGGAAGTACAAAGTTGTCGACGCGCTCGGTAAGGACATCGCTGCCGTTTTCAGCAATCGCGATCATCTCCCAGTGGATCGATTCTGCGTTCATACTGGTGAGGAAGCCGAGGGCAGCTTCCTTCCCGTTGACCGGGTCCATCGGGATATTGTGGTAGAAAATGTCGTCGGCAAAGAGTTCCCCGACAGTTTTCCAGTTCATGTCGTTTACGGCGTTGATAAATGCCATGACAACGTCAGTATTGCTCATATTGATCTCCGGCTTTTTTTGCAGCTTGTTACGAAAAGAAAAAGGGCTGCAAATGCAGCCCTTTTCTTGGTCTTTAAGTCAGGTACTAACGAGAGTACTTAACCTCGAAGAAACCAACCCGTGGTGCACCCCAGCCCTGGAAGCCGGTGTTAGGACCACCGAGGAAGAGCGCCTGCTCTTTCCATTCTTCGTCAGAAAGGTTACGACCATAGGCACTGAAGGAAAGTCTTGCGCCGTCCTGCAGATCCCAGTCGTAAGCCATGCGGGCATCCCACTGGCCATAACCGCCTTCAAACAGTCGCTGGTCTGCGCCACCACCAGTGTTAACCAGCAGGAAGTCGCCGACTTTCTTATAGCCAACGTTGGCTGAGAAGGTACCGGGACCCCAGTCGCGGGTGTAAGCAACGTTGAAAGAAGCGCTCCAATCTGGCTGCCGTGAATCGTCGTTACCACCGAAGTTGCGGGGTGTACCAGGTGCATCGCCACCAACACAGCCGTCGATGATTTCGCATGGCAGGCTGAAGGCCTTGTTGTCAGCGTCAACCGTACCGCCGTTAAATGACAGTATCCAGTTGTCGCCCAGCACGTAACGCGTCTCGAGTTCCCAGCCATCGAGTTCTGACTCGTCACCATTGTTAATGATGGTTGTTGTGCCAGGGATGGAGCCCGGTGGCAGTGGGATGATTGAGCTGAACTGACCACCTTCAAGGGTGAGCGTGTAGTACGCAAGGTTCACGATGAGTCGACCATCCATGAACTCGTTCTTACTGCCGATTTCGATCTGGTCTGCTTCTTCCGGCTGGAAAGCAGCTTCACTTGGCAGGCGCGCCGAGCGGATGCTGAATCCGCCAGAGCGGAATCCTTCCGAGTAGCTGATGTAGACACGGTTTGTATCAGTCAGGTTGTAGGTACCTGAAGCAGTGATGATGGTGTCGTCCCAGTCATCGGATACTTCATAAGCTGTACCTGCCACCGTCGGGAAGCCAGTAAAGTCGTGCTCAAACTCTGGTCCTCTGGTATCAAAGGTACCATCGGTGTGATCGAAGTAGGAGTTGTGAGCATCCTTTTCTTCGTCGATGTAACGAGCACCGAAGGTGAGTTCAAGCGCTTCTGTCGGGCGCCATGTGACGCTGCCGAAAAACGCGGTTGACTCAACATCTTCGCCTGCAATCTGCGTGGAACGAGCGTTAGGGAACTGGCACAGTGCGTTACCGATGTTTGGATTCGGGTTGTCCCGGAGTCCAGGCACCACGGCACCACAAGGTACGCCCGGTGGTAGGCCAAACGGCACCTGCAGGACGTTGTTGGTTTTCTGCTGGAATGAGAGTTCAGACTCGTAGTAGTAATAACCCAGCATGTAATCAACGTTGTCCCCAACCGAACCGGTCAGGCGCAGTTCCTGTGAGAAGACTTCAAAATCCTGGGTACGCAACGTATGCAGCTGCGCAAACGGACTTGCACCGCCATCGATCGCCGCACCGTCAAAGTCCTGGTTCACCTCATCTTCTGCATCGTGGAAACCTGTGATCGAGTGCAGGGTGAGGTTCTCGTTAATATCCCATGTAGCCCTGATACCAACCTGGTCTACATCGTAGGTCGTCGGCTCTTCCTTGTCCGCCAGGTTCACAAAAGGATCGTCACCGTCGAAGCGCGGGTCCTGCGGAGGAATCTGGCTTGAGTCATCGATGTTGTCGTAGGTCAGAATCGCTTCAAACGCATCAACCGGTGCCCAACGCAGTGCGACCGTGTAGCTCTGGAAGTCAACATCACCAGCGGACTGATTCAGCGTGTCGTTATCGTAATAACCGTCTCGCTCTCGCTGGATTGCGCCAACTTTCAGGGCCAACTGATCATCAACCAGCGGGATGTTTACGCGGACCTTGTAGTTGCTGGAGTCGTAGTTACCGAGTTCTGCAGATGCGTTGATGCCAAAGTCACTGAACTGTGGCCGGACCCGGTTAACAACGATGTTGCCGCCGATGGTGTTCTTGCCGAACAGCACACCCTGCGGACCGCGGTTGACTTCAATACTCTCAACGTCGAAGACGTCGATCAGCTGTCCTGTTGAAGAGCCGATCTGGATACCATCAACGATGACGCCAACCTGCGGGCTCTGTGTTTTCTCAATGTCGGCATACCCGACGCCACGGATGTAAAGTGCTGACGCACCAGGTCCGGCGGTGTTCATGCCGATGTAAACGTTCGGTGCAAGACCGTCGAAGTCACGTAGTGTGGTTGGCTTCAGCTGCTCGATTCTTTCGCTGCCAAATGCGGTCACAGACAGTGGAACATCCTGCTGCGATTCGTTCTTGCGACGAGATGTGACGACCACTTCCTCCATCACGCGCACGGACTCCTGGCCAATAGCGGTGAGTGGGGTATAGGCGCTGGTCACAGCGACGGCCGCAGCCAGTGCGGTTCGATGTGAACTTCATAACTCCCTCCTGATTATGAGTTTTGGTTTAACCCGATTGTTCAGGTTTGTATTTTTGATTTAAAACGATCAGATATGACTGTTTTATCATAGACCGGGGGAGAGGCAAAGATGTTTACCCTGCGGTCAATCGAGGGGATTTATGGGTAAATGGAGGGCGGAACACCTGAATGGTCACGGCACATCAGTAGTGACCGTGACCATGCAGGTACGGGAAGGCGTTAGTACTGGATACGCTTGGTGAACGAACCGTCGATGACAACGTTTGTCCCAGAGGTGAATCCAGCCCGTGGACTGGCAAGCAGCGCAACCTGGGCGGCTACTTCGTCGGCGCTACCCATTCGTCCGAGTGGGATCTGGGCAACCGTCGAGTCATACAGCGCAGCCATATTCTGCTTGATCATGTCCCAGGAGCCGCCTTCGATGAAGATGGGGCCGGGGCTGACTGCATTAACGCGAATGCCCTTGGGCGCAAGTTCGTGTGCCAGCGCACCTGAGTAGTTAAGCAGCGCGGCTTTCATTGCGTTGTATGGGCCGGCGTTCATGAACTGCTCGAGTGCGGCGGTTGTTGAGATCATGACGATATTGCCGTTCTCCGATTTTTCAAGGTGCGGGGTACATCCCTCAACACCGTGAACAGCGGTCAAGATGTTACCGTTGAACTGGTTAATCCAGCCCTCGTCACCAGCAGCGTTACCGCCTGAAACGTTGGAAACAAAAATATCCAGGCCGCCAAGTTCACCGGCTGCCTTGTCGATAAATGCCTTAAAGGCATCGCCATCGTTCACGTCAAAAGCTTCACCGACACACTTCACGCCTTTAGCGGAAATTGCATCTACGGTTGCGGCAACTGCATCAGCGTTACGGGCACAAACTGCAATGTTGCAGCCTTCATCAGACAGGACTTCAATAATCGCCCGGCCAATGCCTTTGGTTGATCCGGTCACCAGTGCGGCCTGGCCTTTCAGATTAAGATCCATGCTTTTCTCCTTCTTAGGATGTGGGGATGAAATTCGTTTGGCCCATTGCCCATTGCTGGTGGTGAGCCCAATACCAGACGGGCAAGCGTATGAGAGGTGAAACAGTCAGTCAAGATTGTTTTAATCTGACCTCAACTCACCTTACCTTACAGAGACAACACCTGATGACTGAAAGACTGTGGGCCATGGCGGCGGGATGTGTGCCGGATGTCGATGCCTGGGATATTCCCGTATTGCGGCAGAGGCAGGCTTTGGAAGTTGCGGCATGTGGGTGGATCCGGAATCTTTCTGGGATGACAAAGCGCTCGCGCTGACCCGGCTTGCGCTGGCCGATACCGGACTGTCGCTGGTCGATGTTGAACCCGCCTGGCTCGACAAACCTGCTGCGATTCAGCGCGCCGTTGTTGAGGCGGGCATTGAGCTCGGTGCGCGTAACGTGCTGGTGGTTTCGCGTGAACCCGATGAGGGGAAGGCAAAAGACGATTTTCGCGCCCTCTGTGAATTGGCGGACGGGCGCATCAGGATAGTTCTCGAGTTTGGCGTTTTCACCGAAGTGAAGTCACTCGCTGCCGCACGTGCGTTTATTGCCGATATCGATCATCCGACGGCGGGCATACTGATTGACCAGATGCACCTCAACCGATCCGGTGAGCACTTGCCCGAGCTGGGTGACCCGATGTTCCCGTATATCCAGGCCTGTGATTTCTATGCCGCATCAACGACAAAAGAAGGGATGGATTACATCGTTGCCGCAGTGGACGAACGTTGCCCCCTCGGTGAGGGTGATGCGTCGGTCGACGATACCAACAGGATCAGGAACAGCGGCGTTGATGTAAGCCTTGAGATTCGGTCCAAGGACTTACGTGAGCGCTACCCGGACCCGGTGGAGCGTGCGCGGCAGATCTTTGAACGTTGCCCGCAGAACATCTGACTATCCGTTACGTTGCCTTGCCCAGTTGTGGGCTGCCTCACTCGCCGCCCAGTGGATCGCGTTCTCGATGAGTTGCCTGTAGTGCTCGTCTGCATAGGCCTGCGGGTCATCGCCGCCCTGGAGGTAGGCGATAGGACTGTTGCCGTAGTGTTTTACCCAGCCGACCAGGTTTGAACCATCTGCGTGTGACCAACCCTCGTTATCGAACATCTTGCCTTCCGCAACTGCCTTGGTGGCGGAGTAGAAGTTCTCTGCTGTAAATGTGTAGTCGCTCCTCAGGAGGGGTTCAACGCTGTCCTCAAATACCTCGTACAGGTAGAGCTCATCCGTCATGGAAAATTGACTAGGAATGCCGCTTGTTATCGGATGATCGCCTGCATTGCTGATGGTATGGGCCACCTTGTGCCGATAACCGCTGTCCGGTCGCGCCGAACCTCGCAGTTCGCCCGGCATATACAGGAAGCGGCCACCGACGATCTCGGCAAAGGTCTCCCACGCAGGCCAACCGGCAATGGCGTGGTGCAGGAACACCATGCCTTTGCCAGCCGCAAGCAGCGTCAGCAGGTTTTCCTTGTAGGTTTCATCCGGGGTTTCAAAAGTTGGGCCACCGGGGCCAAAGCTGATACCCGCCATGTCGTACATCACGATGACATCATACGGCGCGGCATTTTCCTCGGAGAAAAACAGGCGTGCAGCAGGTTGCTCCACGTGGGTCCAATTAACATTGATGTCATCAAATATTGCAAAAAAGGGATCGCGCTCGAAGGGGTGTCCCTTGGTAACAAGAAGGATGTTGGGCACCGTCATAAAAAAGACACTCGTGACTGTTTTTCACAAAGCGGTTAGTATGAATAGCGATTCAGCGTGGTGCAACGAGCGACAAGCGACACAGATGGGCCTCACCAAAAGCAAAAACGACAACGACAAGACCTGGCAGCAGACCAAGAGTGAGAAGACGCGTACCGCCATCCTTGATGCGGCGCTGCAATGTCTGCATGAGCTCGGTTACAACAATACGACCACCGAGAAGGTTGCCCGGCAGGCTGGCGTATCCCGAGGGGCAATGCTGCACCACTTTCCATCGCGCATGGCCTTGATCACAGCGACTGTTACCCACCTCAACATAAAGCGGCTGGCCCAGTTCGAAGAGCAGGAACGCAAGATCAATGAGGGCGCAGAGCATTCTCGTATTGAAGAGGGTATCGACGCCTACTGGGAGCAACTACATTCGCCACTCTTTACTGTGTTTCACGAGTTGCATGTCGCGTCCCGCACCGATAAGGAACTCCGCGAGATCCTGGTGCCTGCGCTCGAAGAGTTTGATTCAAGCTGGGCGAAGGTGGCCCAGAGCGTTTTTCCTGACCTCGCCCAATCCGGCGGCTTTAATACTGCAACACTGCTGACGCTGTTTCTCCTTGAAGGCATGGCAGTGAGAGGCGTAACCAAAGGCCCGGTGCCCGACCGGATGCTGACCTGGTTAAAGGAAGAACTGCGAGACATGTTTGCCGACGTCAAGGACGTTGCCCGAACCGAATAACCCTGGGAGTACCCGATGGCCAATCCTGTTGAAGACGAACTGGCGATCCGCCACCTTGTATCCGCCTATGCAGATGCCGTGAATCGAAGGGATGGCGAGTTGTGGGCGAGCACCTGGGCCGAAGATGGCATCTGGGATCTTCGAGGTAATGAGATAGCCGGTAAAGAAGCCGTGGTGAACCTGTGGCAGGGTGCCATGGGCAGCTTCAGCTTTGTGGTACAGCTGGTATACCAGGGCACGCTCGACATCGATGGTGATTCAGCGACAGGCCGCTGGTACCTGGCTGAGCACCTGCGCCCTGAGGGCAGCGAGAACGGCATGTTCAATATCGGAACCTATGCTGACGAATATACAAAGGTGAACGGGCAGTGGCTCTTTAAGAAACGCAGCTACCATGTCCTTTATTCAGACGAAGGTAAGGGCGATATGTCCGGTACAACCACGCCCTTACCGTTAACAACAAATACTTAAAGGAGGTACAGCGTGAGTGTCGCTGACGTACAGCTATTCAGCCCGGAAGCCCTGATCGATCCATATCCCGCATACAAAACATTGCGGGATGAAGCGCCCGTACACTTTGTGCAGGAGATGAACCTGCACGTGGTGACGCGTTATGATCTGCTTCGTGAAGCGATCAAGCGTACCGATGATTTTTCCTCCAAGTACGACAAGTTTCTTGGTGCCGGGCGCGAGATGATGTTCATGACGTTATCCGATGAGCAGAAGGCCGAAGCGATGGAGATTCAATCGAAGATGATTGATATCCCGCCGACGATGCTCACCCTCGATGAACCGGAACACACCCGGTATCGCTCCCTGGTGTCAAAGCTGTTCACCGTTTCGGAAGTGAAAAAGTCAGAAGTTGATGTACGCAACGTTATCGAGAAGAACCTTGAGACAATGCTTGCTGCGGACGGCGGCGATTTCATGTCGATGTTCGCCTTCCCGGTGCCGCTCGAGATCATCTCTGACCGCCTCGGGATCCCTTTGGAGGACAAAGAGTTTTTCTACGAGGCTGCCACCGCAGCAGCGGCCGGACTCAAGATTGCACCGGTACCGCCTGAAGTGCTGCTGAAACGTATGCAGCTTGGCTATGACCTGCAGGAATTGCTTGTGCGTCTGATCGAAGAGCGACGTGAGGAACCCCGTGAGGACATGATCACGATTCTTGCCAATTCCAAGTTGGAAGACGAAGACCGTCACCTGACCCATGGCGAAATCATCAGTGTGCTTAACCAGTTCCTGGTGGCAGGGCATGAAACAACCACCAGCACCTTTGGCTGGGCGATGCTGGCGTTGTGTGATAACCCTGAACTGCAGGCGCAGATTCGTGGAGACGAAAAACGCATCAAGACCTTTGTTGAAGAAGTGTTGAGGATTGAAGCGCCGGTCCAGGGGCTGCCAAGACTTGTCACAAAGGATACGGAACTCGGCGGTTATCCCTTAAAGGAAGGCGACATGCTGATGTTGCGTTATGGCGCTGCCAACCGTGATGAGCGCCAGTTTGAAAACCCTGACCAGGTAGACGTTGATCGCCAGAAGGCTGGCCTTCAGATGGCATTTGGCTCAGGCGTGCACCATTGCATTGGCGCACCGCTGGCACGTCAGGAATTAAACATCGGCTTCATGGCGCTGATGGATAACTTTGAGGATTTTGCCCTGGATTCCGCAAAGGGCAGGCCGGTTGCAGACCCGAGTTTTATTCTGCGGGGACTGCCGGAGTTACATGCAACATGGAAACACCGCGGCTGAGCGCCGCGGTGCCAGGTTTAATCAACCACCCACATTCATGGCTTGAGAGATAACAGCAAAACCATCTGTTGCCTCAAGTCGCTTGCCAACAAACGCCTGGTATTCGTCTGAGTTGTACCAGGCTTTTGCTGCATCCACAGATTCGAACTTGATGATCACGGTCTGTGGACCGGGGGGCGCACCTTCGATGGTTTCTGCGGCTACATCAAAAGCAACCAGCTCCCCGCCGTATTGAGCAAGGGTAGGGCCGGCGCCACCCTGATACTCACCGTAGAGTGCACCATCGTTCACGACATACTGCGCAATGAAATAAGCTGCCATTCGAATCTCCTTCTGCTAACTTTTGCTGCTTAAAAAATCAGGCTCGAGTGTGTCACAAATGAGTGGTTCAAAACTAGTCCATGCTGAAAGCTGCCCAGGTGAACTCACCACAGCGCAGGTGAATCGATGGCGTGATGAAGGTTATGCACTGGTGAGCGGCCTGATGCCGCCCGAACTCATCAGCGCGATCCAGCAGGCAGCTGATGAGAAGTTTCCCGGACCAGGCTCAGACGCGGCAGGGGACATCGCAGACTTCGGCAGCAACGTCAATTTCCCCACGCAAATCGCCGCGCTGAACCAGATTACCCTCTACGAACCATTGCTCGATGCGGTTGCTGCGCTGCTTGGTGTAGCAACAGAAGAGATCCGGCTGACGCAGAGTGATCTTTGGCCAAAGTACGGGCACACGCAGAAAAAAGGCGTGCAGGATAACCAGGACCAGCGCATCCACGTTGATTATCCGAACCATATGCTGGCGCATCCCGCGCCGTGGGACAGGCCGGAGGCGGTCGAAATCATCATATATTTTGATGACGTCGAAGAGACGGGTGGGTCAACCGCGGTTGTGCCAAGGCAGGGTAAAGACGATGCATGTTATCGCTGGCCTATAGTAGATACCCCGGGGATAGGTGACCTGAGATACATTAATGATCGCACGTCGGCTGAAGCCTACTTTGCCGAGGAGCGCCCGCATCTCGCCGCGTTTCGCGAGTCACTCTACGAACGAGAAGTACACACCGGCTTCAAACCGGGAGATGTGCTGTTTTATCGGCATGATACCTGGCATCGCGGCACCCCGATGAAGGCGGGTACGCGCCGAATTGTCCTCAATATGACCTACCGTAAAGCCAGTGCCGAGTGGATCAGCACGCTGCACGTCGGCTGGGCCTGGAAAGCCTACCGCGACAACAAGTTTCTTGAGCGGCTCATTGCAGGCGCATCGTTGAAGCAGCGAGCAGTGATGGGCTTCCCGCAGCCAGGTGCTGAGTACTGGTGCGAGGAAACGATCGAGGCGGTCACCGCGCGTTACGGCATGTTTGGGTTTGATCCTGCGCCTTACAGGGACGCATTGAGGGGCGCCTAATCGTCAGAGAATTTGGTACCGCTCGCGTAATATCGCTGGTGCCAGATACCATTTGCAGGTTCCCCCTCGAGTGGCATCCGCCAGCTTTTGACCGTGCTCCCCTCGAGCGAAACACGGTACAGTCCGCGCTCCTGGTCAATGGTGTTCTGGACATAGTCTTCAGCCGCTTCTTCCGGCACATACCGTTTTGCTATGCGCAGATAGAGGTCTCGCCACGCATCGTCGTTACCAATGTCGTAGAGCAGTTCCGCCTCACCTTCGACAATCAGTTTACGGTAGGGTAGATCCTGCTCATCAATACACAAGGCAACTCTTGCGTCATTCTTAAGGCAGCCAAACCACTCTGATTGGGCCCGGGGTGTGAAGTGGATTGCACCCTCGTGGTGGATGAACCAGATTGGCGTAACAAGGGGACTGCCATCTTCCCGCACGCAGGCAATCCTCATCAGGATGCCATCGGTATTCAGGAAATCATCACGCTCTGCGTCTGTTAGTCTTGGCATGGCAGCATCTCTTTTTGTTGTTTTGATTCAGTAACGATAACAGTTTGCATGGGGGCAGGTAGAAGATGATTGGTGATAACGAGGCTTTTGATGAATTCATTTCGCATCACCGTTGGGCGGTGATCAGTCATCTCCGTAAAAACGGTGATCCAGTCTCTTCGGTGGTGGCTTATGCGCGAGATGGCGATGAACTGGTGGTCAGCACACCGGGCTTTACGTTTAAACGTCGCAGTATCGAGGCAGATGACAGGGTAAACCTTTGCATCATTACCAACGAGGAGCCTTTCAATTTCGTGGCAATAGAAGGTAAAGCAGTGGTCACTAAGGACGATCTGCTCAGAGAAACGAAGCTCGTTTTTGCCAATATTGCGGGGACGGGTTACCAGGAACCGGAAGATCTGCCGGGTTGGCTGGAATCCCAGGACAGGGTGATTATCAGGATTACTCCGACTCGCGTGTATGGGGTGATTCGGTAGACCGGCGATACCCGTGGGGGTAGATACCGCCGGCTACCGATGCATCACACGATCAGTGGGGCCAAAAGTGTGATGCTCCCCCAATAGACGCTTATGTCCGGATCAGCTGTTTGTGTGCAGTTCCTGGAGCGGCTTGATGCCGGTTGCCTCAACCGCGTTGGACAGGGTTTCCTTGTAGCACGCGCGGTTCTCCTGCACGCGTGATGTGGAACCAACCTTACGGATGCTGCGTGAGCCACAGATTTCTGTAGCAGCTCGCTTAAGGCGGTTGTAGAGGATCTCCTGACCCTCACTGGTCTGCAGGTTCAGGCCAGCCGTATCAATGGCAACGCTTACCCGACCCTTGTTATCGATCATGGCCGCAGCGCTTGCGCCAAGTGAAGTTGTCAGCAAAGTTGCAGCAGCAATAGAAGAAATGAAGCTCGCTTTTTTCATGGCGTCTCTCCCGATTTGTTAACACAGGCGTTGTTGCCTGTTGGCTATTAGGACGCATAACCCGGTAAATCGTTTAGTACTTTGCGGTGAGTTGAGGGCTATATGTGTTGGCCGAAAAAAGGCTGCGATGAACCGAATATTCACGCCGTTGGGCCGTTGGTCGGGGTATCGATGGCATGCTGATACGCGCCATGAAAGATGCTTAAAGTAGATGGAATGAAAACGAAACTAATCCGTTGAATACAAAGGTCTTTTAGCTAGAATGATTGCCCCTTTGAAAAAGGGGGCTTTTTAGGAACGTTTTGACAATGCTCAGCAGATTGATTGTAGGGGGTACTGTATTATCGCTGTTCGCTTTGGCGGCGGCGTTGTATATGTTGCGCCCTGCGCCCGCCCAGCTGCTGTCAGCGCCGGCTGGCATGTCAGCTGCACAGATCGAGCATTCCCCCCAGGTATCACGCGCCAGCGAGCCACCACAATACACGCCTCATGAGGCTACCTCCGATGAGCCAGAGGCAGGGCAGGGCTCTCCCAGCCGCGATGTGGCTGCCATGTTGGCGAGCGCAGAAGCCAACGTGCCCAAACTGGCACCTGAGGCCAAGATTTCTGCCGCGCTTGTTGAACTGATAGAAAGTGAAACAACATTAGATAATCAACCTAAAACGTTGATTAAAAAGACTTATTCTTACGCCAGAGTGGACGACAATCAGCGTGTACAGGTCTACCTTGAAGTCGCTGATCTCAGCCTGGACACCCTGAACCAATTGGCAGGCCTCGGACTTGCCGTGGAGATTACCAACCAGTCCATGCAAATGATCCAGGGCTGGCTACCGCTTGATGCGGTCAGGCAGGTGGCTTCGCTCGACATTGTGCAGCGCGTTGCTCTGCCGAGATATGCAACGGTGAACAGCGGCAGTCGCCTGACCGAAGGTGACGCCATTCTACTCGGCGACAAACTGAGGGAGCTGGGACTCAGCGGCAACAGCGTGAAAATCGGGGTGATTTCTGACGGTGCCAACAATCGGCAGGATGCCGTTGCAACCGGCGACCTGCCTGAAGGTATTACCTCTTACGGGGTTTGTACCCGTCGTGATGGTGACAGGAGCCAGTGTGATTCCGGCTACACCTGCAACGAGGGTACAGCCATGATGGAGATCATTCACGACATTGCGCCTGAAGCGACGCTGGCGATGGGCGCGGTCAGCACGTCGCTCGAGTTTATCCAGCGCGTTGACGATCTTGCCAACGACTTTGGCGCAGATGTGATTGTCGACGATCTGGGCTTCCTGTTTGAACCCTATTTTGCAGATGGTGATCTTGCGCAGGCGGTTGCTGCCGTTGCAGATCGGGTTGTTTACGTGTCATCAGCTGGTAACTTTGCTCACCGCCACTACGAGGCTGATTTTCTTGAGTCCTCGTCGTTCCACAACTTCGGTCGAACCGCGGAAAGCACCTCGGATGAAACCATGGGTGTGCTGATCGGCCCGGACGGTTACCTTGTCACGGTGCTGCAGTGGAACGATGAATACGGTGCAAGCAGCAACGATTACGACCTGCTTTTGTTCGATGAAGCTGAAGAAAACCTTCTGACAGCCAGCCGCCTGCCACAGACCGGCAGTGGTGATCCGCTTGAAGCGTTCTGTTACCACAACCCGTCTGATGAAACGATCCGGGCTAACCTGCTGGTTGGTCGGTTCTCGGGCGAAGCACGCCGAATTGAAATGATGGTGTTTGGTGCTGATATGGCACAGCAGTACGTGGTAGAGGCGGGTAGTACCTTTGGCCACAGTGCCGTGCCTGCAGCGATCTCCGTGGCGGCCATCAACGCCACCGAGCCAGGCAATGATGAAGTAACCTTCTACAGTTCGCTTGGACCGGCGCGTATCGATTTCCCTCGCCGTGAAGACCGGATGAAACCGGATCTTGCAGCGATTGATGGTGTGAGTGTGACCGGGGCAGGTGGTTTCCCATCCGAATTCTTTGGTACTTCCGCGGCAGCACCACACGTGGCAGCAATAGCGGCGCTGCTGATTGAATCAGCACCGGATGCATCTGCTGCCACCATCAAAAGTGCGCTGACCCGTGGTGCGGTTGACCTGGGTACACCAGGTGACGACAACACCTCCGGTGCAGGGCGGGTGGACGCTGAAGCATCCCAGAGGTTACTGACGGATAACTCACAGTCCGATGCCGACGGTGATGGTGTACCTGACCTTGAGGATGCGTTCCCTGAGGATCCGAGCGAGTCGGTTGATACCGACAGCGATGGTATTGGCAACAATGCGGACAGCGACGACGATGGTGATGGTGTTGTCGATACGGAAGACGCATTCCCCCTCGACGCCACGGAAACCATAGACAGTGACGCTGACGGGATTGGCGACAACGCGGATACAGATGATGTGAACGCAATCAACGTCGGCAGGGCCTATCTCATTACCAACTCTTCCAGTGCCAATGTTTCAGAGTTACACGTCATCAATGCAACTGAAACTGCGGCTGAATTCACAGGTACGTTGTATGCAGGTACCGGTGAGCAACTCGGGTCAACTCGTGTCGCGCTGTCTGACGTGCCGGTTTCTCCCAGGGGGCGGCTGATTCTTACGGCGAGTGATCTTGAAACACGCTTTGGCATTGAGCCCTGGCAGGGACCTGCAATGCTTGAGGTTTTCAGTGACACGCGGTTCGAGGTGATGATCCGACTGACCAGCCAGAGCGGATTCGTCAGTAACACCAACTGTGTTGCCGAGCAGACCATTCACAATCTTGACGGCACCGGCTCTGATCGCCCGTTCGTAAGACTGATCAATACCAATACAACGCGGCTGCTTGGCATCACAGGTACGATGCGGGACGTCAACGGTGAGGTCATTGGTGAAGCAGGGCAGTTGTTGCGAGCTTCACTTGCGCCAAAGGAACAGGTCTGGATCACGCGGGAAGAACTGGTCGGTATTTTTGGCGCCTGGGATGGCGTGGCCAGCCTTGAAATCCAGAGTGAGGATGGCCTGAAACTCCTTAACCTGAACCTTGTTAACGGCGAAACTTTCTTTAACTTCTCCTGCTTTGAGCGTGCCGAGAGTACGGCCATGCCAGTATCGATCGCCGATGTGACGGGTATCTGGGAAGGCGTTGGTGAACGGCAACGTGGGCCGCGTGCAAACAGTTGTGAAAATGACATCAACCTTGTCGCAGAGATCACACCTGACGGCACATTCAGGGGGCGAGGCAATCTCGTCGATGCCGGTATCATTGCGGCTGCTGAGGCGCTGACGTTTGATGGCGGCCTGCTGCTGTTCGGACTGATGGATAACAGTGGCGGATTTGTAGCCGGGTTTACGGGTGTGTTCACCAGTCCGTCAAACCTGCTCATCTATTATCGAGATACCGACGACTGTCTTGCCGCGTTTGAGATGAAACCCCGTTAGCTTGTAACAGTAGCTTGTAACAATTTTCGAGAAACCGGGTCTTACAGTGCATGAACACTGTATTACTTTTTTCCTTGTCGACACTGCGCTATGCGCTGTGCATCGCGACTCTCTTTTACATCTCCTCATTTAGCTCGCTGGCTCACGCCGAGGATGAGCACGTCCAGGTCATCTCGTCCGGCGCAGCAAAAGTCTCCCTCATAGAGCTGTACACGTCTGAAGGCTGTTCCAGTTGCCCGCGTGCCGACCGTTGGCTGAGCCGTTTTGTGGATAACCCGCTGCTCTGGCGCGAGATTGTACTGTTCAGTTTTCATGTGGATTACTGGAACTACCTGGGCTGGCGTGACGAGTTTTCGAGCGCTGTATTTTCGCAAAGGCAGCGTGAGCATAAACGGGTTGGCAATCTCTCGGCGGTGTATACACCAGGCGTATTGATCAACGGTTTTGAGTGGCGAGGCCTGCTTGAGCGCCAGCCATTTCCGATACCGGCAAATCCGTTGCTGGAGGGTACGCATCCTGGTGTGTTGACGCTTGAAGTGTCAGGTCAAAACATCTCTCTTACGCTGGAAGCCGGTTCATCAAACCCCGGTAAACCGATTGCGCACGTTGCGCTGCTCGGCACAGGTATTGAGAACTACATCACGCGTGGTGAGAATGCTGACAGGACACTGCGCCATGATTTTGTTGTTCTGCAGCATGAGCTTAAGCAGGGTGACGGTCCCTGGCGATTTGATGTGGCTGCTGACAAGCGGGCAACAGCAATCGCGGCCTGGATTGAAGACGCAAACACCCAGCGACCCATACAGGCTGTTGGAGGCTGGCTGGATGGTCGCGGCAACGAGGAGGTTGCTGCCCTCGTGCCGTAATGCATGAAACTACCTTCGGAAAGAGGCAATATTGCTTTCCTTTAGTCAAAGAGCATTGAGCTATGACTCGTGATGAGCTGATTGAATACTCCAATGCGTGGAACGATCACGATATCGATCGCATCATGTCATATCACACTGAGGACACCGTCTTTGAGACAGGCGGTGGCAGCGAGCGTTTCGGGACCAGGTTCGAAGGTTTTGCAGTTGTGAGGGAACGATTCCAAGAGGTCTGGCGTGATATTCCGGATGTTCGGTTTGAAAACGGTTCACACTTCGTTGGTGGTGACCGCGGCTGTTCTGAGTGGACTTTCTGCGGAACAAGGTCTGGTGGCGAGACGATTGAAGTTGATGGCTGTGATCTCTTTACCTTTGCCAGTGACGGGCTGATTCTCATCAAGGCGAGCTACCTGAAAAATCGTACCTGATCCCTGATTCCGGTTACTATTGCATTTGCATTGACGCTTAAATAACCGGTGTGCCATACATGGCTGATTTCCCAAAACCTGCTAACGAGGAAGAACGGGCGGCGGTAGTACGCTCGTTGGGACTCCTCAATACCCCACCTGAAGAACGATTCGATCGTTATACGCGATTTGCCCGTCAGCTGATGGGGGTGCCTATCGCCTTTGTCAGCATCGTTGGCGATGATACACAGTGGTTCAAGTCTTCTGTGGGTGTTACAGCGAAACAGTCAAAACGGTCCGACTCGTTCTGCACACACACCATCATCGAAGACAAGATGATGGTGATACAGGACGCGCTGGAGGATCGGCGCTTCAGGGACAATCCTTTTGTGGTGGGTGAGCCCCACATGCGGTTCTACGCAGGTGTTAAGTTGAACGTGCAGGGTGTCTGCGTTGGTACGCTGTGTGTTGGTGATACAAAACCACGTTATCCCTCGGATGAGGACCTGTCGCGTCTGGTAGAGCTTGCTGGGTTGCTCGAAGATGAGTTTCACGCGCATGCGCAATCCACCACGGATCCTCTCACAGGGCTTTCGAACAGGCGCGGCTTCAAGATGATTGGCGATCACGCGATTGCGCTCTGCAAACGTGTCGAGCGAGCGGCGACCCTGATGTACGTGAGATTGGGCGCTTTTCGTTCCCTCAACGATGATTTTGGACGAGATGCCGGTGACAAGGTGTTAACCGATGTTGGTCAGCTGCTACTGGCCGAGTTCCGAAACTCGGACGTTGTGGCGCGAGCAGGTGCTGGTGAGTTTTACGTACTGCTCACGGGAACAGGCACAGAGGGCCTGGAAAAACCTGTTAACAACCTTGCCAAGGCGATAAGGGAAGAAAACATGAATCTTCCCTTTGAGCTGATCTATGACATGGGTGCTATTGAATATGACCCTGACCGGCACAGCGGTATTGAATCTTTGATGGCCGAAGCTGACGAGGCGATGCAGGCGGATGCGAGCGCAGACGAAGCCTAGCTCACCAATGCTGCTGATCGCTGTCCGGCGAAAGCTTGCAGTGCGCCTGACGCTGCTGCTGACACTTTTCCTGCCGCTCTTAAGTGTTGCTGCAGACCCTGAACCCCCAAGAGCACGTGAGGGACTGATCGACCTGACCAACTGGAGCTTTGACCGGGATGGCGGAGTAGATCTGCGGGGTCAGTGGGAGTTTTACTGGGGAGAACTTCGGGATTCGCATTCATTCCTGATGGACCAGTCGGTACCGCAGTACGTTGAGGTGCCAGCATACTGGAACGATTACGAAGGTGTACCTGGCGGCGATGGTATGGCGACGTTCAGGCTCACCATCCTTGTCCCGGTGGTCGAACCGCTTGCGATAAAGCTGTTATCGATAGGTTCTGCCTACGAACTCAGTATTGATGGCAGGCTGGTCACCCAGGTAGGTGCACTTGGTGAATCCGCTGCCGATACATTGCCATCCTATGAGCCAAAAGTGGTGCGCTTCACTCCGTCATCAACGCGGATTGAGTTGATCTTTCGGGTCGCAAACTTCCATCACCGCAGTGCAGGATTGTGGGAGGTGATCAGACTGGGTTCGGATGAGGTGATGATCAGCGAGCGGCAGAACGCCATTGCGCTGGACTTGATGCTGTTCGGCGCCATCCTGATCACCGCGCTCTATAACCTTGGGCTGTGGGCGTCACGCCGAGATTTCACCGCAGGCCTGTATCTCGGTGTGTTCTGTCTGTTGGTTGGTGCGCGCGTGCTGCTGGTTGATGAACGCTATATCCACACCATTATCCCCGGACTGCCGTTTGAGTTGCTGACCAGGATCGAATACACAACCTGGTTTTTCACGGTGCCCGTGTTCCTTGGGTTCCTGCGCAGTCTTTTTCCAGCCGAGGTGCCGGTACTGTCGACCCGCGCCTTCTGGACTGCGGGTATAGCAGGCGCGGTGCTGTGCAGCCTGCTGCCAATCAAGCTCGCAACCGAACTTGTTCCTGCCTACCAGGTTGTGACGGTGCTCGCGATTGTGCATGGGCTTGCCAGTGTTGCGGTGGCAGGGGTGCGCGGCAAGTCGGGCAGCATCCTGTTCGGGTTAGGGTGTCTCGTGCTTGGTTATACCGCCGTCAATGACATCCTCGTCAATAACGCCTTGTACGATGCCAGTATCAAACTGCAATACGGCACCTTCTTCTGCATCCTGCTGCAGAGCATCCTGGTCTCGCAGCGGTTCGGGTTTGCGTTTCGAACCATCGATCAGCAGTCCAGCCTGCTGAAACGCACCACGATCGAGCGAAGCACACAGGAGAAACTGCGTCGTGCGGCAGAAGACAAGAGCCGGGCGCTCAGCGATGAAGCCTATCGTGCGGATCAGTTGAAGCGCCTTGGTATGGTTGCCTATGGCCTGAGGGAGCAGGGCGGCACCAAACGGGAACTGCTGCTCGATTCGCTGATGGATCGCATGGTGGCCGCAACGCACGATGTCAGGCGCAGAGACAAACTGATGTCGGTAAAGAGGTTTATCACGGAGTTTACGGCATCAACCTTTATCGATGATCTCAAGGAGCTTTACCCTTCGATCAAGTTTGGATTTGACTACCAGGTTGACGACACACGAACCGAGATGGACGAGGTGCACCTGTCGACCTTGCTGTTCATGTTCCTGCGTTATGCCGCCGCGGGCCAGCCTGCCAGTGCGCGTGTATCCCTGTTTTTAAGCCTGGTCGAGGGAACTGACGTATCTGCGCTGTCGCAACATGATGCGGAGAGATTCATGGCCTTTGAGCTCGCCGATGATGGACACTGGGTGAATCACGAACACGTGATGGTCGCCATGAATCGCGTGGATGGGCGTGAACTGGCGACCGACGACGAGGCCACCGCGTCGCTTGAGATAGCGCTCGCGATGCTGGAAGAGTATGGCGGCATCGTGGATTTTAAAGCGAGCGAACCACGCACCAGTATTACGCTCTACTTGCCCGTGTCTTCAGCAGAACACGTCTAGTTTTTAACTTCTCTCGCGGATCGCACCGACATCAGCATGGTAACTCCAAGCAGTAGAACCCATGCGGCGATACTGATCCAGGTAGCCAGCACGTAAGGCGTATTGATGAATTCAAGCCTCAGCTGGTGATCACCACCTGGAACCTGCACAGCCATAAACGCATGATTCGCCCTGATGACCTCTGCGCTTTCGCCATTTAGTGATGCCTGCCAGGATGGGTGATAGTTTGTGGCGACAAAAAGGTAGGCCGGTTGCGGTGAACTGAATTGGAAGGACAGGTGATTGCTTGAAAGTGATGTGGATACATCACGCCCAATGGGGGTGGCTGCCCCTTCGGTTAAAGGCGTTGCTGTCTCGACAATCAGCTCTGACATGAAGGTCTCGCGGGTACCGGCCGCAAGTCTCGCGAGTCTTTCATCACGGTCATCAATCCTGACGGCAGCAGGCACCAGGAAAGCGCGCGGCAGCGCATCGGGATTACGCGTTACCAGCATTTCGCCGTCGTACACCTTTCTAAAACCAGCGGGTGGAGTGCTGCCGGCTGGCTGTAACCAGTACTTCATGTTCATCAGACCCAGGAGCGGGTGTGTGGGATCGCTGATGTTAAGGAAGCGCGAGGAGACACCAGGAGTGCCGTTCACCATGTTCAACAGATCGCCGTAACGTGGATCATAAAAAGATGAATAGCCGGATACCTCGTCGAGACCTGCGCCACGGATGGTGTTGGGCATGAAGGCCGGATGTACACCAACGCGGAATATATCGGGATCTCCTTTCAAGTAAGCAAGCCCCGGGGTTTCCTGAAAGGCCTCTTCAGGATCAGATACAGTGTTGTAGCTGAGACCGTACCAGGCAAGGTCACCCGAGATCACCACGGCCATGACTAGGGCTATGGTGTCGCGCTGTGAGGGCAATCGCAGGCACGCAATAAGGGTGATTGTGCTCGCCAGCAGCAGTATGACTGGTTTAACCAGGACCGAACCGGTCAATCCAAAGTGATCGCTGATCATAGGCTGAACAGTTTCCCAGGCCACGTCGAATCCACTGAGGTAACCGGCAATAAGGTTGCGTTGAACGCTTTCGAACTGCATAAGCGTAACCACGGCAAGCGCAATAAGGCCCGTTGTGGCGACAACAATATAGGTACTGCGTTGTGCCTCACCGCTTCTTAATCGCTCTGCACCAAAAGCCGCCAGGACGGCGACAAAGAACCCGGTCAGGTACAGCACCCTGGTTGGCGTAGAAAGCCCAAGTCCAGGCACCCACGCGTAAAACGGATAAAACAGCCAGGTACCCATCGCCATTAACAGCGTGACTGCTGTGGCACCCGTGTAAAGCGCAACCATGCGATGCCGGACGCAAAGCGGGATTGCGATCAATGCGAGCAGCAATGGCAGTACACCGGTGTAAAGGTTCAATTCGTTGTAGTTGTTGTAGGTGTACTTGCGTGCGTCGGGTTTGGGAGGGAAGGCGAAATAGCCGTGTTCTGCCTTGTGACTGCCGAAGAAGTCCGGGAAGAGATAAGTGAGAAGATAATGCGGTGCGAGTTTGCCGGTGTCCGCGTAGAACGTTTCGTAACTGCTTTCGCTGCGCTGGCCTTCTTCCTGCCAGGAGAGATGCGTCGTGTAAAACAGCGCACCTGTGGTGAATGAGATGGCCAGTGCCAGCAGCGGACCTGCGGCGAGCTTCAACATGTCAGCAGGATCTTTCATTAACATCAGGATCCTGCAGCCGACGTACACACCGGTAAACAACATCTGGAAGATGAAAAGATGGGCATAACCACTGCAGGTTGCCAGCGACAGACCTATCGCAGCCCCCAGTACATGGATGGCTGATGCAGACTCGAGCCATTTCTCAATAAAGTACAGTGACATCGGCAGTGTCATGCCGATCATGTAGGCGTTTTCGAACTGCAGCCACACCATCAGGTAGCCGTTAAACATCCACGTGATGCCGCCAATCAATGCTGACGGTGTGCTCACCAAGAGGCGCAGGTAAACAAACGCCGCGACACCGCTCCCGACAACATGGATGAAGAGCAGCAGGTCATGGGCAGTGGTGATAGGCAGCAACGAGAACAGCACCAGCTGAAACGGTGACGCCGAGTAAGCAGAGGCGGGCGAACCACCCAGCAGCGATGACCAGTAGGGCCAGGCGCCTTCTGAGACAGCGGCCTGGAAGGTCTGGTGGCCAATGAAGAAAACATTGACGGGGTCTGTAATCAGTCGGTTCTGGACGGTGACGTCAGCAAGCCAGGGAGGATGCTGGTAGAGAACGTCAAACGCATAAAAGGTGCCGCCGGCCAGCACCGGCAGGAAAAACAGGCCAGCAAGACCGAGGATCACCCACACGGGGTGGGCAAGCATCGCCTCCTTAAACTTGATAACACTTCTCCATCGAGGGGATAGCCTCCCCGGGGCT
Organism: Pseudomonadales bacterium; assembly: GCA_963921285.3. Lineage (GTDB taxonomy): Bacteria > Pseudomonadota > Gammaproteobacteria > Pseudomonadales > Azotimanducaceae > UBA9659. The sequence continues at coordinate 197,903 of CAWUFD020000008.1, read as the reverse complement.
CATCCTACACCATCGCCTGTGCTTAACATCATCGGCGCATTATCGACACATCATGGACTGACGATGAGCTCATCAAGGCGGGACGCCGGTTCGGCAAATTGTGCAACCTGGAAGATCAGGTTGGCGATGGATTTGTCCGATGCAGCAAGCGCGGCCAGGTCACGTTCCTCCTGGCGCCACTGATCAACATTGTCAGGAATATCGCCGCTTGCCTCGTTAAAGATCGTGTCGCCGAGCACTGCCCGCTTCCAGGGTGGGCCCGAAAACTCATTGATGCGCGACAGATGCGCCTCATGAAAGTCGTTTTCTGCGAAGTCTTTAAGACTGTCGTCCATGAGGCATGCCTGGAAGATTGCAGATGTCATACCCTGGCCGTAAAGGGGATTCAGCGCGATGACGGTATCACCGACAGGAACGTATCCACGCGGCAGACGCGCGGCATCAAAATGACTGACTTCGTTGTGAGAGAACGTGTATGCGCTGACCTCAGTTGTCGGTCGGCGCTCTGCAAGCAGGTCATATACATCGGGGATGACGAGGCTCTGCGCTGAGTCCAGAAACGCAACGTGATCCTTGCCGGGATAAACACCGAAGCGACCCGACAGTGACAGCAGCCACTGGTCTTCCTCAACCGGCAACAGCGCTGCGCCCAGTTTGTCCATGGGGTAATGGCGAACAACGATCCCGTGCTCACCCTCAGGTCCGGCAGGACGCTCATACAGGCAGGTGGCGTAACGAACGTCTACATGGATGCGAGACTTGTCCGGCCTTGGGAAACCGAGCCCCTCAAGCCATCCTGGAAACCGGCTGCCGCGACCGGATGCGTCGATAATGAGGTCAGCATCCAACTCGCCGGTCTCGCCGTCGCGCAAGTAACGAATCCCTGAAATCTGCGAGCCATCGCCGGTTACACCCTTGACCAGCGTATGGTCAAGAAAGGTGACATTACCCGCTGCCAGCGTACGCTCCAGCACTACCTGCTCAAGTAAAGGACGCGTCATGGAAAGCCCGCGCGCGCCCGGGCCAGCCGCTGGCGCCCAGCCTTTGGCAAGATACGCCCGGATGCTGCGCCCAAAATCGATCAACACTGCACCACGTGACACAAGGTCGTCTTTGATGCCGGGATAAAGCGATTCCAACATGGTCAGCGCATGCCCCTGCAAACCATGCACATGACTACCCTGGGGCACGCCCTTACGCACCCCAGGCGCTGTCGTCAGGCCATCCTTCTCAATAACCGTCACCGCGCCAAAATGACGCGACAACACCTGCGCAGTCACCAACCCGGCAATGCTGCCACCAACTACCACCGCATGCCGCGACGCCCAACTCATCCCATAACCTCACTCACAACGACCCCAGCCCATATCCCACAACCAAAGCCTCCGCAAAAAGTGTCACACACTTTTCTGTCCTCACACCTCATCGCCAAATCGCACACCAGCTTCCGCAAACCTCGCACGTAAACCCCTTGAGACTCCCATTTTCTTCACCGTCGGTTCATAGCCGGGGTGAACTTGTGGGTTGGTCAGGAATCCTGTGCGAGTTCGCTGGTTTACCAGCAAGCAGATGGCTTACGACCTATGCAGTACCTGACTACAGGCCGCATTTTATGGGACCCGGGGCGTGGGGCGCAAAATCTGTATGCCCTGAGAAACTTTTCTAACAATATTCTCTATCACCTTTCGTCTACCCGGGAAACGGAAAGAGGGGTAGATGGCATGTGGTGGAAGATAGTGTTGGGTATCATTGCCTTGCTTGTACTGGCTGTCACCGGGTTGTTCGCTATGGCAAGGATGGCAGATGGTCCCCTCGGCCCTCTCCAGGGAGGTGAGTTTACGAGCGGCGAGGTCTTCCAAGGTGAAGTTGACTGGCTGGTAGAAACAGGCGGTGAATTCAGCTGCAGCGTAGCGCACCCATGCTGGTGGAAGTTGAACTGACCGGCGATCAAAGCAGCAGGCTTACCGGTGCACTGTACCTGGACGGTTCGCTGTACATCCCGTGTGACCTTGGATTTGGGTGGGGCAGGTTTGAAGGCCGGACCCGCTGGATCCTGAATGCGATCTACCTGGTCAAGGACTGGCATATCAAAGCGGCAGGGGATGGAGGTGCGCGGCTCCGTATCGATAATCGAATTTATCCACGGCAACTGGTGCGTGTGAACGATGCCGAGGAGGTAGAGTTGCTGAAACTGGAAATGGAACGCCTGACCCGGGGTTGGGTGGCGCCTGAGACGCTCGGTCCGAGACCTGTTGAAGGACCTTCAGAAGTCTGGTTCTTTAAGGCGGTTAATCCTCAGGCGGTGGCTTCTTCGTCCTGATTCGTCAGGGAAAGCCGGTGCAGGGCATCCTCCAGGTCAGCAATCTGGTAGGGCTTCTGCATCACGATAACCTGTGGTTCATTGGCCAGTGATTGCGCCACGGTGCTGCTGGTGTATCCCGTCGCGATCACCACAGGGATATCAGGGGCGATGATGCGCATTTCGGTGAGCGTCTCGCGACCGTCGAGAGAAGGCATCAACATATCCAGGAACACACAAACCAGGTCCTCATGACGGGTCCTGAAGATCTGCAGGGCTTCCTCGCCGTTCACTGCGGTAATGACAGAAAAGCCCATGGATTCAAGCACGCTGACACCTACCTCCAGCACACTTTCTTCATCGTCAACAAGCAGGACGGTCCCGCCGTAAGCGCCGCCGTCGGAAGCCGTCTGCAGACCAGGTGTGCTCTCCCGGGGTAGCGGTGTACTCGGCAGGTAGACGGTAAAGGTTGAGCCAACGCCAGGCGTGGATTCAACGCTGATGCCACCGGCATGATTGCTCACGATACCAATCACCGCGGACAGGCCAAGACCACGTCCGGTGAACTTGGTGGAAAAGAACGGATTGAAAAGTTTCTCCTGCGTTTCCTCATCCATGCCGTGACCGTTGTCCCTCACTTCGAGGTAAACGTATTCACCCGCGGTCCGCTCTGATGCCGGTAGCAGGGTCTGCACCTGCTCCTGCGAGAGGTCGGTCACACCTGTTGTGATGGTGACGGTACCGGGCTTGTCATCAAGTGCCTCAGAGCCATTGATCAGGAGGTTCAGGATGATCTGGCGAAGTTGTGTCTGGTCTGCCATGACCGGCGGCAGGCCATCGCTTAACTCCTGCACCAGCACCGTTTTCTTGGCGAGCGACGTCCTGAACAGTTCGTTCATCTCCCGCACCTCGTTTGAAATGTTGGTGGCGGTCTTGGTTTGAATGCCGTGGCCGGCATAGGCGAGCAACTGGTCACACAGATCAGCAGCGCGGGTGGAAGCGCGAATGATGGAACCGGCAAAGTCTCGCAGGTTGGAATCCGGTGGTGCCAGTTTCTGGATGAGTTCAGCGTTGCCCTGTACGGGTGTCAGCAGGTTGTTGAAATCATGCGCGATACCACCCGCCATGACGCCGAGGCCCTCAAGCTTCTGGCTCTGCAGAATCCTGGCATCCAACTCTGCACGCTGGATCTCTGCAAGCTTGGACGCGGTGATATCTTCAAGCACCACCACATACTGCGGTGCGTCCAGGGCTTCGTTTTCCAGAGGGAATATCACCGCCTGGATCCACAGCTCGTCCTGTTCGGGTTCAGCATCAACGAGTTCATATCGAAACGGTCTAACCGTTATCGGGCCGTCAGCAAAACCCTTGCCGAGGAGTTTCAAGAGCCCGCTCTCACGAATCCTCGTGTCGTGCACGGCGTTGTATCTCTCATCGAGTACAAACTCAGCACCTGCTTTACGTAACAGGTCCCTGAACGCCGGGTTGGAGTAGCGAATACTGCCGGATGTTTCGAAAATCGCGTAGGGCAGGGGTGACTGTTCGATCAACGCCTGGAAGTTCGCCTCGGCCGCACGCAACGAACGCATCGCGCCACTCGTTCTCGCCATGGCAAAACTCAACCCCGAAGCGAGCAGGACAAGCACCAGCCCGCCGATCAGCTGTTCGTTAATCGCCTGCTCGGCATTACGCAGCTGTGCGCCGACATCGAGTTCGAAATACATGCCCCCCATCGGCGTGCCATCAAAATCGATCGAGCCGACAAACTCGAGGTGCTGGGCGTGCCAGCGATTGTGGATGCCGGGGTTGTTCATCGCCAGTTCAAGAATCTGGTGGTCAATCTACCCCTCGGGGACTTTCGGTTGGTTGGTATCGAGAAGAAACTGGCCGTTGTCTGTAAAGATGGCGATACGGCGCACCTGCTGCTGGGCAGTAAGTACATCGGTATCTTTACGGATGCGTTCGATGTCATCGAAATACAGTGAGTCTGATACCTGCTGACTCATGGTGTTGAAGAGGAACTCTCCCTGGCGTTCGGCTTCATGAAAGACTGCGTTTACGCGCCGCTGTGATTCGCCGTACAGGAATACAGCAACGCCAACCACTGAGGCAATCGACAACAGGACCGCCAGCAGCGTTGGCTGGCGCTCCGGCGGAATCCGCATATTGCCGAAAAGTCGCTTGTTCAAGGTAGGTTGCGGGTCACGGTAATCATTTCTCGGATCGCGCTGAGGCCTCGCTCACTCTGCTCATCCAGCGGCAGGAACTCCCAGTTCCAGCTCTTTCTGGCGATCATCTGTTTGCGGTCCTCATCATTTATCGATAGCAGGGCCTTGCGTATGTCTTCCACGAGTGCGGGATCGAGGTCTTTTCGGATCGACAGAAGTTTTCTCGGCACTTCGTCACTGGTAGCTATCACCCTGATGTCATTTTTCACATCATCAGGAAGTTGGTCGTAATCTTCGCTGGAGAGCGCGCCCGCAGGCACCAGTTGCTTACGCACCATCGCAAGCGTGTTCTCTTCATCGCCTGTATAGAAGTAACCGACAGTGCCAGGTGAAAAGGTTTCGCGATAGTCATTCACATGAACCAGTTCATATCCTTCGCCGGCCAGGATGGCGGCTGGCAGCAGGTAGCCTGAGGTTGAATATCGTTCCTGCAGTGCTACGGTGAGGCCATCTAATTGACCAAGGCTGGTGTATTGGCTGCCTGCCTGCGTAACCAGCAGGCTGCGATAGGTGCGTGATCCGTTGACGGGTGATTCCAGCAATATGACGCTGTCTGCATTCTCCCCGACCAGCATCGACGGATAGCTGCTGTCCACATAAAGATCAACTTCCCCCGACATGATCAGCTGGGAAATCTCATCAATAGATCTCGCGATACGTATCTTGACCGCGCTGGGGTCCCGGCCCATGTAGTTGGCCATCGCATCAGCGAGTGGCCTGATGCGTTGCATTCTTGCCGTTGGCGTATCGGGATCGATGTCCCCGATGGTAATCGTTGTCTCAACAACGGCGCTGGCAGGTGCCTCGGCCGCCGTATTGGAACGCCATTCCTGCTCCTGGTTTTGCTGTTCACAACCAAGAAGCAGGCAAAACGCTGCTGTCAGTAGGATCCTTTCTACAAAAACCCTGAAGTGCTTATTCATAGTAATTTCAGGTTAACTCCACGGGCGCCATGTTAGGGAGCGCCTTACCACTAGTAAAGCGAAGGCAGATGAATAGTCGTGGAAACGTAGTGAGTGTTTGGCAGAGAGGGTAGGAGTCGAACCCACCTGGCGTTTCAACAACACCACAACGGCTTTGAAGGCCGCGGAGACCACCGGATCTCGTGCCTCTCCGATCGGAAGGCTACCAAAATAACGGTGGTCAACAAATCACTGATCAATTGCTGTTCTGGCGATCCATGTTTTTCCTGAGTTGCACAATTCGTCCTGCAGGCACTGCAAGCTGTTCTATCAGGTAAGTTTTGAATGAATCGGGATAAGGTTGCCTTTCCACCGCTTCCTGCATACACCTGAGCCACGCCTCTTTATCATCGTCAGTGACTGGAAGATGTGCATGTGCCGGTGGAATCGCAATACCGCCATATTTTTCCGAATAGAGTTTCGGGCCGCCGAGCCAGCCACAAAGGAACCGATAAAGCTTGTCGATGGAAATAGAGAGGTCTTCCGGATGCATGGCGAGAATTGTCGCCGCGTAGTCACGGGTGGCCATCACGTCGTAAAAACCGACAACAAGCTGGTGCACGCCATCTTCGCCGCCCGCTGTCCTGAACGAGGTGTCTCCCTGCCCGTAGGTTGGCTCATTCATGTTGCGTCACTCTCTTTTTTGACCGGTTTGGGAACGAGAAAAATCAGCACGCCGGATATCACGTTCAGCGTTGCAACGGTGATCAGGCCGCCATCGTAGGTGCCAAACAAGTCGTAATAATAGGACACGGCCCATGGCGCCACCGCCCCCAATGCAAGGGTGAAGGGCATACCCGCACCTCTTATTGCTCCAATGTGTTTACGTCCAAAGAACGAGGCCCAGATGACCTCCTGCATCGGGATCATGCCACCCCAGCCGAGCCCCAGCAGCACATAAGCCGCATAGATCCACACAAGCACGTCGGCGTTAACCGCATAGATGATGAGAAACAGGGAAACCCCGGTCACAGACGCCGAAATAGCGGCAAGAGGTTTTGCCGGATAGCGATCGATCAGCGTGCCCCAGAAGGGTTTCGAGATCATCGCTGGAATCGACGCAATAAACATCGACATCGCTGCCTCGTTACGGGAGAACCCGTGATCGGTGAGATAGGGTACAGAGTGCAAAATCACCACAACGATGTTGATCGTAAAAAAGCCGAATGCGATGACTAGCGCGTAGAAAGAAAACGTCCGCAACGCCTCCGCCCGGGTATGTGTATTAGCACTTTCTATTTGCGCCTGTGTGTTGGCACCGGCATTCACATCAGCTTCGCTCATCCCGTCCGGGTGCAGCCCGTAGTCTTCAGGTGACCGCCTGATCAGGAAGGCGACCGGGTAAAGGCAGGCTGCTGCCATCACGCCGAGCCAAACCCAGGCCATGCGCCAGCCGATTTCATCGATCAGCCAGGTGGCGAGCGGTGTCAACACAATGCCGCCAAAAGACACGCCCATGGCCGCAAAGGCAATGGCTTTACCGCGATTGACCACAAACCATTTTGACAGGGTGACGTTAACGACAAGGTTACCCACCATGGCTGAACCGGCGGTCAGCATCACGCCATTCAATATCCACCAGCCCCACAGGGTTTCCACATATTGATGCAGGATCAGCGTAACGGCGAGCACCGTTGTCCCAACGAACATGATGGGGCGCCCGCCGATGCGGTCCACCCGGGCGCCAATGTAGATACCAAGCAGGGCCATAACAATCTGGCCAATAGAGCGGGTGAGCGTAAAGTCAGCGCGCGACCAGCCGAGTTCTTCGGTCATCGGCGTCATGAAGGGGCCGAGCACGTAGCTGTACATGCCGATGGCAATAAACTGTGCAACAAACGCAGCGCCAACCAGCCAATAGCCGTAATACAAACCGCTTAACTTCATGTTGCTTGCTGTGTTGCAGTCCTACTGCCTGAAGATATGCCGACAATAGGTGCTAAAGGCAGCAAAAGCTATCTCGCGAAGCGATTTGTCATCAGTAGCGGGCAGCGCCTGGTCGACCACCAGCGATGCGTAACCGTGCGCCAGTGACCAGGACGCAATGCGGATAGCCGGGTAGTCCGTGTTGGAAAGGGCACCCATCTCGACAGCATGGCGCAGCACATCATCAAGGGTTTTACCTGCCCGTGTTCGCGCCTCGAGGAGATCACCGTTACTCAGGTCAAGGAGCTCGCGGCGAAAACACACCTGGAACTGTGCCGGGTGCCTGATCGCAAACTCGACATAACCCATGCCCACCTGGGTGAGGCGACCCGCGTGATCGTCTTCATCCACGGTTGCGAGAGCATCCAGAACGTGCTGTTCAAGTGTATTGGCACTGCGCCGTGCGAAAGCGGAGAGAAGGCCTTTCTTGTCCTTGAAGTGATGCGCAGGCGCGCCATGGGAGACACCGGCGTGTTTGGCGACACCCCGAAGGGACAGCTGTTCTATACCTTGATCGATCACCAGGGCTTCGACAGCATCAAGTAACGCGTTGGGCAGGTCTCCGTGGTGATAGGTCATAGAAGCATTGTAATCTAGACATCGTCTAGATTAAACTAGACGCTGTCTAGATAAGAACAAAAGAGGTAGACATGTCCAAAGTCAGGATTGCATCAGCGGTTATCGCCGCGCCACTCATCTGGGGTGTATTCAACGTTGCCGGTAACCAGTTGATGTTTGCGCTGTATCCGGAAGCGCTCGAGGGTTCAACGCCAATGCCCTACCTGCTGGGAGCGTTAACGCTTTCTTTTGTGTATTCCGTTGTGTCAGGTGCCATATCTGCACTAATCGCAAAAGAAACGACCTGGATTGGGTTGGGTGCGGGTATCGCGCTCTTTGCTGTGGGCCTGCCTATGCAGCTCGCGTTCTGGGATGCGTTGCCGGTCTGGTGGCACCTGGTATTTCTTGCCTCCTTGATCCCGCTTGCGATGCTCGGCGCGAAACTTGTGCAGTCGCGGGCCTCTGCAGCGCCCACGGAGCAGGCGGAGTAGTTATTCCTCTCCGAGCGTAGAACGGCCGGACCAGCCGGCGGTAACCACCGCCGCCTTGGTTGCAGGTGTCAGCAATGAGTAGAGCACCGGTACACACAGCAGTGTGAGGAAGGTCGACGTTGACAGCCCGCCGATAACAACCACCGCGAGGCCCTTGAACATGGAGTTACCCAGGGCAAGCGGCAAAAGGCCGAAGATACTTGTGATAGAGGTGAGTACGATCGGCATAAATCGGTTAACACCTGCCCGCACGGCAATCTCAACAAGATCATCATTCTCATCCAGCTGCCTCAGCTGGTTACCTTCATCAACCAGCAGAATGCTGTTGTTGATCACAATCCCCATCAGGCTGGTGAGGCCAATAAACGCCAGGAACGAGATTGGCTGACCGGTCAGCCACAACATGATGAACGCGCCGATAAAGCTGAGCGGTATGGCGACAAGAATAATGGCGGGCTGCAGCATGCTCTTGAACTGCAGCACAAAAATCGCCAGCACCACCAGGGACACCAGCCCAAGATTGCGACCGGCACCGCTGAAGGCCTTCTCGGTGTTGGCAACCTCGCCGCGGATGTCGATCGCATAACCCTCTGGCAGTTCATACCCCTCGACGACTTCAGTGATCTCTGAGGTCAGTTTTGGCACCGGATAGTAGGGCATTGCGGTAATGCCGATCTCGAGGTCCGGCTGGAACATGTCGTGCTGAATATCGTATTCATCCTCCGAGAAGGTGTACTCAACAACCTGGCTGAGGGGGATCTGTTTGCCTGTGGTTGAAGTGACAAACACGCGGTCAAACACCGTGAACGGATCTTCCTGGCTGGTGTTGGCACGCAGCATGATCGGGTATTCGTTCCCGTCGTTGTCACGATACTTGTCTACCTCAGCGCCAAAAGTCAGGAGTAACAACATCTGGTCAACCTGGGCCCGCGTGACACCCACAGCGTTGGCTGTGCGCTCTTTGAATTTGATGTCGACGGCATACCAGCGTGAGCTGGCCGGATTGTTGACGTGCAGGATGCCGGGGATTTCCGCCGCGCGGAAGTATTCATCAAACTTGCGTGCTTCTTCCCTGACGAGTTCGATACGTGGCCCGGTGAGATGGATTTCAACGTCGCTGACCCCAGGTTCGCCGCCAACCACCATAGGGGTAGCGAGGATGTTGGCATCGGCTACCCGATCAGACAGTTTCACGTTGATCGCATCGGTTAAGGCGTTGATCTCGTCACTGTCGCGGAAGTCGACGGTACAAAAGAGTGTCGCGTTGCTGCGACCGTTGGCGGCATTCTGGATACCCGTGTTCACAAACGGAAAGCCGCCACCAACCACCGTGCCACAGGTCTCTACCGAATCCTCTGACTGAACAATCTCGCGTACGTCACGTGCCAGGCCGTCTACGTAGTCGCGGCTGCGATCATTAGGGGCTTCAATCGTGACGGTAAAGAAGGGGTCTTCGCTGTCCGGAAAGACAATGACTTCAAGCTGTGATGCGAGGTATGCAGTACCCGCCAGCAGCAGGACAATTCCCGCAAAAAGCTGCCATGGATGCAGGATCAGGTGACGCACCAGGCGAACGTAGGCGCCGTCCCGGATTGGCGTGAGATACGCAAGGAAGCTCGGCGGATTGGGCAGCCTGCCAATAGTTTTGCGCGTACCAAAGCGGGACAGCAACATCGTTGAAAACACGATGGCGGATATGAGTGATGCCGCGAGGCAAAGCCAGATGGTCGCCACCATGCTGTGCAGGAAGAGACCGGTCGGTGATGTCAGGAGAAACAGTGGCGCGAAGGCAAGCGCCGTGGTTGCTGTCGCTGAAAGCAGGGGCGACATGACCGAAGATGCGCCCTCAATCGCGGCGGTCATGGAATCCATGTTGCGATACGTCTCGTTTTTAAAGACGTTCTCACCCACCACAATCCCGTTATCAACGATCAGGCCCAGCGAGATGACAAATCCCGCGAGCGAAATCTCCTGCAAGCCGTAGTCGGTAACAGACAGACCCACCACCGACAGCAGCAGTGATATCGGCAGCATCATGGCGATGACAAGCCCTGATCTCCAGCCAACAGAAAAGAGCAGAACCAGGGTGAGTATGACAATGCCCTGCAGGATGTTGGTGATCAGTTGGCGCAGTTTGAAACCGACGCCATCGGAGACATCAAACAGCCAGTCGATTCGTGTATCCACTGGCAGTTCGTCCTGCATGGCTGCAATCGTTGTATCGATTGCCTCCTTCACTTCAAACACGTTGGCATCGGCGGACATCTTCATGGTCAGGAAGGTGGCCCCGAGGCCGTCGACGCGGGTACGCAGCGCATCTTTGTCGATTGTCTGGCTTACGGTGGCTACATCACGCAATGCAAGCGCGCTACCGGAGTTGCTGATCAGCATGGTGTCGCGCAGGGCCTCAAGCGACTTATAGCCTCCTGCAAAAGCCAGTACAGAGATCGCCTTGTCGCCCACCTCGAAGGTGCCCGTCGGCAGGAAACGGTTGTTGCCCTGGATGGCATTGGCTACCTGGCCAACATCAATGCCGTAACGGTGTAGCCTCGCGAGATCCAGTTCGACGCGGATCTCCTGTGGCGGTTTCATCACCTCAACCTCAGCAAGGTTAGGCACATCGCGCAGGTTACGTTTCAAGAGTTCAGCGACGGTCACACGTTCGTTTTCGGTTGCAGTGCTGGAGACCACGGCGACAACAAACGAAACCATCAGGTCGATAGGGCTCTGCTTGGCAACAGACAGCTCGGTGTCTTCAGGTAGGTCGGGTTTGATGTTGTTCAGTTTCGAATTGATATCGACATACTCGTCATCGATATCAACATCATGTTCATACTCCATCATGATGGTGGCGCGGGAGTTGCTGATGGTGGTCTCGAAACGGTTCAGCTTGCGGGTGGTTTCCAGCTTCTCTTCGATGGGATTGATGACACGCTGCTCAATCTCCCGGGAAGACGCGCCGGGCAGGGTCAGTTCGATCAGGAGTGTCGGCATCTCCACCGTTGGTAACTGGGAAATGCGCAGATTGGGTAGATTAGTGAGTGCGGCCAGGACAACGACAAACGCAAACAGGATTGTAAACAGCCGGTTGGTTACGACAAATTCAACAAAGGCTCGCATGCCTTAAAGAACCCTGACAACAGCGTCATGTCGCAGGCTCTGCTGCCCGCGTATCACTACCGGTGTACCCGCTATAAGCGGTTCAAGTACCGCGATGCTGTTACCGGTAATGGCAACCACGGTGATGGTCTGTTCAATCGCGCGGTTGCTTGATTCATCCAGCAGGTAAATCGTGCCGCGGTTTGCGCGCAGGTCTACCACAGAATCCAGAGGCACCACACTGTAATGTTGTGCTGTTTCATGAACAAGGTCGATTTCAACAACCATACCTGGGCGTAGTTCCCGGCCCTCGGTAGCGATCGTGACTTCTGCGGTGTATAGCCCGTCTCTTTCGTCGGCAACACCGGCTTGTTTGGTCAGCTCGCCGGTGAAGGTTTCGCCGGGGTAGGGGGCAAACCTGGCGTAAGCTTTTGTACCAAGCCCAAACGCAAAAGCATTCTGATCGGTCAACTCAACTTCTGTAATCCATGAGCCCGAACTGTCTCGAAAAGAGTAGATCGGCCTGCCTGCAGTGATGGTTGTGCGGGAATCGAGGTACTCACGCAGGATGACGCCATCGGCTGGTGCCTTCAGGGTACAGCGCTCCAGGGTGAGTTCAGCCTGGGCAAAATTGATGTTTTTCTTCTCGAGATTGTCGCGCGCGTTTTCGAGTTGTTCCGCCTGGATGAGGCGATCTTCTGCCAGCGCTTCAAATCTTTCGAGTTGCCGTACCGCCTGGTCACGCTCTACACGTGCCTGTTCAAGGGCATCCTGGGCGTCGCGCTTCTCGAGTTCCGCGAGCACTTCTCCCTCAGATACCATCTGGCCTTCAACCGCATTGAAGCCGGCGATGCGTCCATCGATACGGAATGACAGGTCTTCGATGCGCGGAGCGAGTACGCCGTAGGTGCTGACGGTCCGGGTAATGGGGCGTTGTTCAACGCTCGATACCCGTACAGGCTGGCCGTCCTCTGCGGCGTATGCCGCGGGAAGCTGGAGGAGCCCTGCGGCGATGGACAGGATCAGTATTGTTTTTATTATCGGGTGTGCCTGGCGCACGGCATCCCTCTGACAACCGGGAAATCGCCCGGAGCATACCTTATCTGCAGCGCCACTTGAAAGCCGCGGTGCCCGCGAGAGCACTGGTCGGGCCGACCAACTATTCTTGAATACGACGCAACAAAGGCCGCGCCAGAGCTTAATCTGGTCGAATTTTTAATCGAATCTTTGATGCTTCTTAACGTTCGAATCCAAATGTATGCGTTTTGCTTCATGGTGTTGAACTGATGTTATCCCTTTCGATCAAGTGGAGACTGATTCTTGGTTTCTCTCTGCTGATTTTGATCATTTTGGTGGGTGCGGGTGTGACGATGACCCTGACCGGCAACGCAGAATCCCAGACGCGCCGACTCATCGACGGTCGATTTGAGTCCTTTCTCGCTGCCGAATCTGCTCGCGCTGCCTTTTATAACGCGGCAGCGGATGCGAGGGACTTCCTCTACACCGGTAATAGCACCTACGTTGATGCGGGTAAGCGGCACCTAGCGTCAACCCGTGGTTACCTGACCACCCTGGAAATCTCGAGCGACCACAACATCAGTCGGGAAGGGGAGCGAATCGTCGACCTGGTCCAGGACTACGAAAACGTGTTTGATGAAATGGTCGCGCTGATGAAACGACGTGGCCTGAGTGAAAACGAGGGTTTGCAGGGTGCTTTTCGAGGCGCCGTTCATTCCATTGAGGAAACGGTCAGTGAACAGAACCTTGATGAACTGTCTGTGCTGATGCTGATGGCTCGCCGCCATGAAAAAGATTACATGCTGCGTGGTGACAAGAAGTACATCAATCGAATTTCCCAGCGCATCGGCGAGTTTGAGGAAACCATCAACGCACGCAGTATGCCTGCTGCTGTCAGGGCGGACATGATGGGCAAGTGGGAGGCTTATCGGCGGGGGATCAACCAGCTCGTACAGGCAGATGATCAGATAGCGGGCCGTCGCGCTGATTTTGATCGGATATCAGATGAGCTGACCGCAGAAATTGACCAGCTACAGGAGACTCTGGAGGCAGGGATCGCATCTGATCGAGACTTTGTCCTGAACACCTTTAACCTCATGAGTGTGACGCAGTTCAGCGTACTCGCTATTTCTATCGTGGTCAGCACACTGACAACGGCCTGGATCGTTGTCAGCATCACTCGCCCCATCTCATCGGCAAGCGATCAGGTAAAAGGCGTCGTTGCAGGTGACCTTACTGTCTCCATGGCCAGTAGTTCGGGCGATGAGATTGGCTTGATCATGCAGGATATCGAGTCAATGCGAGCTAGACTCCTCGACGTCCTGTCGGGTATCAGATCGAGCGCCTTTGAAGTGCAGTCAGCATCGGACCAGGTCTCGCAGGGCAACACGCAGCTCAGCCAGCGAACCCAGGCGCAGGCCTCAGCGCTTGAGGAGGTCGCGGCAAGCATGGAAGAGCTGCTTGCAACTGTGAAACAGAATGCAGACAACTCTGTTGCTGCCAACCAGATGGCACAGGACGCATCGTTGCGCGCTGAAGAAGGCCAGCAGGTTGTGGCTGACGCCGTCACTGCGATGTCACAGATCAGTGAATCGAGTCTGCGCATCCAGGAAATCATCGCAGTGATCGATGACATCTCGTTCCAGATCAACCTGCTTGCGTTAAATGCTGCGGTCGAAGCCGCACGAGCCGGGGAGCAAGGGCGGGGCTTCTCGGTGGTAGCCGGTGAAGTCCGCAACCTGGCCGGTCGCAGCGCAGCTGCAGCAAAAGAAATCAGGGAACTGATACAAGATAGCGTTGGCAAGGTAGAGGAAGGCACTGAACTGGTTAACCAGTCCGGCAACACGCTCTTTGACATAGTCGAGGCTGTAAAACGAAAACGCGTGTCAGATACGGTTGCAGAGATTGCTGCCGCCAGCCAGGAGCAGTCCGACGGTATTTCGCAGGTCAATCGTGCCCTGGTGCAGATGGACCAGATGACCCAGGAAAATGCCTCGCTGGTTGAGGAAGTAGCGGCTTCCGCAGAATCCATGGAAGGGCAGGCTGCGGACCTTTCGAGGCTGGTATCCTTCTTCAAGTTAGACGATAATGGCGCCCGTGCCAGCAAGGCAGCCCAACGTCAGCAGGATTCGATCGTTACGCTCGCTTCCCGCCTGACAGGAAAAGCAGCCCGGAACCGGGGCGCTTCATCACAAGGGGCATTGCTACTGGCCGAAAGCCAAAACGTCAATGAGGACGATTGGGAAAGATTTTGACAAACCCAGGGAAGGGTACTTAGATGGCTGACTCACCACGTCCGGGTTCACCTGGACAACCTCCTGCAAATACTGACCTGAATACAGATGCGTCGTTCAGCGCTGACCTTGTATCGCGCCTGGGAGCACCTCCCACGACCGAAAATGTGCAATTCTGGATCGAGGAAATCGAAAGAGATCTCCGCGAGATAGCGGCGCGTGAGGAAGCGCTTGAGTACATGCGTCAGCAGCACCATAAGACGTTACACTGGTTGAAAAACATGTTGGGATCCTGACGAGATCCTGCCTGCCGGTAGTTATCCAGCGAGATATCCTATAAACCGGATTGGCATTCCGCGCCAGGTTGATGAAAAATCAGCGTTTTAATTGATTCGATCTCGACATAAACATGTCTTAACTCAGGGAAGAAAGACAATGAAATTACCGATACTTGTTCTTGCATTGACAGGGCTGTTGTTTGGCCTCGGAGGCCACAACACCCATGCAGCGACGACTGACTACGGTACGCTAGGTTGTGGCGCCGACTACAGACCGTCCAACAACTCCGTACCGGTGTACCCCCGCAGAGCAATGCAGCGCGGTATTGAGGGATACATCATTATGGGATTCTCCGTGCTCGAAGATGGCTCAACGACAGATATCGTTGTTGTCGAGGCTGAGCCCAAGGCCATTTTTGTCCGCTCCGCTACCAAGGCGGTTAGCCAGATGAAATTTCCGCCGTGTATTAAAAACGGGGTCGCCACGAAGTTAACCAACCTCAACATCAAGTACGACTTCAAGACTCAATAGGAGACATCCACATGAACCTGACCAATAAGATGATCTCCCTTTGCGCCACCATGATCGTGCTTATGGTGTTTATCCTTGCGCTTGGTTTTTCCGATATGCGCAGGCTCAGCTCCGGGCTGGGCGCAATCGGCGAGACGGACATGCCGCTCAGCAATGCCATGGCGGCGGTCACAAAGGGTCAGCTTGCCCAGTCCGCCTGGCTTGAACGCAGTCTCCTTGCAGCGGAACTGCAGAATACCGAGGACCTGAACCAGGCGGCGTCGGAGTATGCCCGCGAACACGAAACCATCAGCGACGCCATCGATGATGCCGTCAGTATGATCTCCCGGGCGGAAGCCGCGGGGACCGCCACGGAAGAACTCGCAATCATCAAGTCAGGACTTGATGACGCCTTTGACGTCTACGAGGACTACTACCGAAAAGGAGAGCGGTTGTTTGAACTGCTTAAGAATGACCAGATTGTCGAAGCGGAAGACGTCCTGTTTGAAGTGCGTCAGCAGTCCGCCGAGCTGGTTCAACTGCTTGATCCCCTGAGCCGCGAATTTGCGCAGCGGGCGCAGAGTTCCGCCTCAGAGCTTGTCGCCAACAGTGAATCCGATCTCATGACCCTCGGTGCGATTGGTGTTTTGATCGTTTTTGCCGCAATCGGTCTCAGCTTTTACATCACGCGCGGTGTGCTCGCTCAACTCGGCGCTGACCCCGCGGTGCTGCAGACGGTTGCCGAACGGCTGGCGGAAGGTGATCTTGAGCAGCGGACAGATAACAAGGCATCAGGGGTTGCCGCGTCGATTACCCAGACAGTCATCAAGCTCCGGGAGGTCATCAGCGGTATTCAGATAGGCGCTGAGGAAGTCAGCATCGCCTCTGAGCAGGTGGGCCAGGGTAATACCAATCTCAGCCAGCGAACCCAGGAGCAGGCATCCAGCCTCGAGGAAGTTGCGGCCAGCATGGAAGAGATGACCAGCACCGTCGATCGGAACGCTGAAAATGCGGACCAGGCCAATCAACTTGCTCTTGATGCCAGCCATAAGGCCGAGCAGGGCGGCGAGATTGCGCATCGGGCGGTTGCTGCCATGAACGATATCAACGATGCCAGTCGCCAGATCGCCGACATTATCTCGGTAATTGATGAAATCGCATTCCAGATTAATCTTCTGTCTCTTAATGCAGCGGTTGAAGCGGCAAGGGCTGGAGAGCAGGGACGCGGCTTTGCGGTTGTCGCCTCAGAAGTCAGGAATCTCGCAGGGCGCAGTGCGGCGGCTGCCAAAGAGATCAAGGATCTGATCCAGGATAGTGTGCAGAAAGTTGAAGGTGGCGCGGAGCTGGTTAACGAAACCGGCGAGAGACTGGTTGAGATTGTCGATTCAATCAAGCGGGTCAGCGACAACGTTGCAGAAATTGCGGCCGCGAGTCGCGAGCAGTCGGATGGCATCGCGCAGGTCAACCGGGCTATTACTCAGATGGACGACATGACCCAGCAGAACGCCTCCCTGGTAGAAGAAGCTGCTGCCGCCAGTGAGGCTGCAGATGCGCAGGCCCGTGAGCTGCTTGAGCTGATTTCGTTCTTCAATCTGAAAATAGAAGAACGCCGCGTTCGACCGGTTGCAGCGAGCCAGGGAATCTCGCAGATGTCCAGTGTTGAACTGCTTGCGCGGCAGAATACGCAGGCGAGGGCGGATCAGCCATCGAACCTGGTGACAGCGCAGAAAAACGCCATGGCGTCGGACGATGACTGGGAACAGTTTTGATGTGTGCAGCCGACAGCCAGGAAAAATAAGAGAAGCGAAATGAAAGTACTCATTGCTGAAGATACCAGGTCGATCAGGATGATCGTTACCGCCACTGTCACCAACGCAGGACACGAGGTGATCGAAGCGGTTAACGGGCTCGAGGCAGTATCCTTGTTCAAGGAAAGTGACGATATTGATCTCATCGTGATGGACGCTGAGATGCCCGAGATGGATGGCTTTGATGCAACCCGGGCGATCCGTGACTATGCGGAAGATAACTGGGTCCCCATCATATTCCTGTCTGCGCACGATGAAGATGACTATATCCAGCGGGCGCTGGACACCGGCGCTGATGTCTACCTTTACAAACCGATCAACGCGGTGCAGCTGCTGGGTCAGATCAAGGCACTTGAACGTATCGCGATCATGAAGCGCAAGCTGCACGAAATTAACCAGGAACTACACAACGTTAACCGCGTGCTCGAGAGTATGGCCCGCCTGGACGGGCTTACCCAGATTGCCAATCGCCGCAGTTTTGATGAACGCATCAAGGTTGAGCTGGCACGCTGCTTCAGGAATTCGTCTCCGCTGTCGCTAATGATCTGTGACATTGATTGTTTCAAGCAATACAACGATACCTATGGTCACCTCGCTGGCGACACGACGCTCAAGAAAGTGGCCAAGGCGCTTGAAGGTGTATTCCACCGGGCGACTGACCTCGTGGCGCGATATGGTGGTGAAGAATTTGTGGTCCTGCTGCCGGATACACCGGTAGCGGATGCCTTCAACATGACAGAAAACATGATCAAGGCCTGTGCGGAACTCGCCATCCCACATAAAGCCAGCAAGGCAGACGTGGATCACGTCTCCATCAGTATCGGCGTTGCTTCCGCATCGGGTGATGATCAGATCGATGTAGCTGAACTCATTTCCCGTGCTGACGAGGCCCTTTACCACTCCAAGGAAGATGGTCGTAACCGGGCTACCCTGTCCAAGCACGATCGCTCTGAAACCAATGAAGGAATAGCAGTCTAATGGAACAAGCGCAGAACAGAGAGAGCATCCTGGTTGTCGATGATTCGGCCTCGATCCGGGACATGGTGAGTTTTACACTGAACTCGGCAGGGTTTGATTATCACGTTGCTGAAGATGGTGTTGAGGCGCTTGAATTTGCAAAACATAACAGCGTCAACGTGGTGGTCACGGACGTCAACATGCCGAATATGGATGGTATAACGCTGATTGCGGAGCTGAGAAAGCTTGAGCACTTCAAGTTCACACCGATCCTGGTACTGACCACCGAGGGTGGCGCTGACAAAAAGCTGCTTGGCAAAGAGGCAGGTGCGACAGGTTGGATCGTCAAGCCGTTTGACCCGGAAGGACTTCTCAAGACGATTCGTCGAGTGCTCTGATGGCTGGCGAAATTGATCTCTCACAATTCCACGAGGTTTTCTTTGAAGAAAGCTTCGAGGGACTCGCGACCATGGAGTCAGGTCTACTGAACCTGAATCCAGGTAACCCCGATGTGGAGATCATCAACAACGTGTTTCGCGCCGCGCATTCCATCAAAGGCGGTGCCGGTACGTTTGGTTTCCAGTCGGTATCGGATTTCACACACGTCATGGAAACGCTGCTCGACAATGTTCGCAGCGGTGACCAGGCCCTGTCGGACGAACTGGTCCAGGTGCTGCTTGAATCGGTCGATTTTCTCAAGATGATGCTGGTAGCGGCGCAGGAGAAACAGGAAACACCCGAAGAAGATATCGCCGCGTTCTGTGACCGGTTAAACAGTTTTGCCGGGCAGTCCGGCGCGGCTAATACCACAGCTGCCGGTACAACCAGTTCTGATACGGCTACTTCTGCCCCTGATGTCGCTACTTCCAATGACCAGGTAGCTGAGGACTATGTATCGGATCTTGGTCCTGTTGTCTGGCGCATCAGCTTCAAGCCTGACACGGGTCTGTTTAAGTCTGGTAACGATCCCTACCGAATCTTTCGAGAGCTCGGAGAACTGGGCGAGCTGAAGCTGGTATCTGATATCAGCCGGGTACCTGACTTCACTACGCTTGATCCTGAGGACTGTTATCTCTCCTGGGAAATGACACTGACCGGTGATGACGTCAACCGACAGGACATTGAGGAGTTATTCGAGTGGGTCGCTGACGATGTTGATATTGATCTTGAGCAAACAGAAGCAGCAGACCCGATGCTCGAGCCAACCCAGCAGCTGCCTGAGACCCTTGCACCTGAGCCGGCGATGCGTGAATCGGCCCAGCCAACGGCGAGCTTCAATCCCGAGCTGAACAGTATTCGAGTGAACATTGACCGTGTCGACGCGCTGGTGAACCTCGTTGGCGAGCTCGTGATTACCCAGTCTATGTTAAGCAGGTTTAAGGAAGCGCCTGACGAAAGCCGCATGGACGAACTGATTCGCGGTATTGAACAGCTCGAAGAAAACACCCGCCAGTTGCAGGAACAGACCATGCAGATCCGTATGCTGCCGGTGGACAACGTGTTCCAGCGCATGCCTAGACTGGTGCGCGACCTGTCCAAGTCGTTGGGCAAGGACGTCGCGTTGAACCTGCAGGGTCGTTCTACAGAAGTCGACAAGACCGTGCTTGAGAAGATCAGCGACCCGATCACACACCTTGTGCGCAACTCGCTTGATCACGGTATCGAAACACCGGAGGAGCGAAGTGCCAAGGGGAAAGACACTGTAGGCACAATTACTCTGAACGCGTTCCATGAAGCGGGCAATATCATCATCGAGGTGAAGGATGATGGCAGGGGCCTGGACCGTGATCGTATCCTTGCCAAGGCGATTGAGCGGGGCATCGTTGAGCCAGACGATGAGCTGACTACACAACAGATTGACCAGCTGATCTTTTCTGCCGGCTTCAGTACGTCTGAGGAAGTCAGCGATGTATCCGGCCGTGGTGTTGGTATGGACGTGGTAAAGAACAACATAGAGCAGCTCAACGGACACATCGATCTTTACTCCATCCCGGACAGCGGATCGGTGTTCAGCATTAAACTGCCACTCACCCTTGCCATTATCGAAGGCCAGCTGGTGAGAGTGGGCAAAGATGTATTCATTATCCCGCTGCTGTCCATTGTTAAATCGACCATGATCGCGAGTGACCTTTACAACAGTATCGCGGGCGCAACCTCGATGTATCGCCTTGAGGATGAGTACATTCCTGTCGTGTCGTTAAGTGAGATATATGGCATTAAGGCCGATTACACGGAGGACACACAGGCGATACTTGTGATTGTTGATGCAGTGGAACGTTTTGGGGTGCTGGTTGATGAAGTGATGAGCCAGCAGCAGGTGGTAGTCAAAAGCCTCGAGACAAACTTCAGGCAGGTGCCTACCGTATCGGGAGCCACCATCCTTGGTGATGGTACGGTGTCCATGATCCTCGATATGCCCGGCGTGCTGCGGGCTGGTAAAGAAAGCAAGCAGCGGCGTGAAATCGCCTGAGCACTTACGCACGTGACACGACAGATTTTGGAATTGGAATGAGGCCATGAGCCAGGAAACAGACGCAGAAGCCAAGGACGCAAAACAGTACCTGACCTTTAAGCTGCATGAAGAGGAATACGGTATCGACATCCTCAAGGTGCAGGAGATCAGGGGTTTTGAGGGTGCGACAAAAATACCCAATGCACCTGACTATATGCTGGGTGTAATCAACCTGCGGGGCGCGGTGGTGCCGATCGTAGACCTGCGCGCCCGATTCAAGCTCGATAACGTGGAATATTCAAAGAGCACCGTGACAATCCTCGTCAAGATGCAGGACGGTAAGAGCGAACGGACTATCGGCATGGTTGTGGACGCGGTATCAGATGTACATGCCATCAGCGCCGACGCCATTGGGGATACGCCTGATCTTGCCTCTAATATCTCCCAGAATTTTGTAACCGTTCTTGCCACGATGGATGAAAACATGATCATTCTGCTCGATATCGACGCGCTGATCAGCGAAGGAATTCTTTCCCACAGTTTTGATGCAGCCGCGAGTGTTGAAGGAGAAGGGACAGGGGAAGCGGTCTCATGAGTGAGGACGATCTCGACACCATGCTCGCCAATGTTCGTTCCATGATGAACGAGCTGGGCGGTGTGCCGCCGGAAGACGATGCACCCCGTCAGGAGGAACCTGCTGGCGTGATTGAGCTCGGGCCGTCTATTACGATCCAGGCGGTTGCCGACCTTAAAGAGGCCTGGCTGCCGGTGCTGGAAACCACCAGGGATATTGACATCAACGTACAGCGTGTTGAGCAGATGGATACCGCCGGTGCACAGCTGCTTGTGAGTTTTGTTAAATCGATCAAATCGCAGGGGCGCAAAGTCACCTGGAGCGGCGCATCGATTCGCTTCGGTGAGGTGGTTGACCTGCTGCAGCTGGATCAAAGCCTGGGACTGGATTGATGGCCGTAAACGCACTGGAGCGGGTCCAGTACAGTACCAGGGACTTCATGTATATCAGGGCGCTGATGCTGAAACATGCAGGTATCAGCCTGCACGACGGCAAAAAGGAACTGGTCTACAGCTGGCTGGCAAAGCGCGTCCGCTGCCTCTCACTGTCTTCTTTTGAAGAGTATTGCAACCTGATCGCGGTGGACGAGACTGAACTGTTGCACTGCATAAACGCTATGACCACCAATGTCACCAGCTTCTTCAGGGAGAACCATCACTTTGAGTTTCTAGCCGGTAACATCCTGCCGAACCTGCAGGCCGGCGCTGACGGTAGACGCTCGCTCGATATCTGGTCAGCCGGGTGTTCTACAGGTGAAGAACCTTATTCCATCGCGATGACGGTGCTGCAGCACATGACAGAAGATCTGTCGCTGCGCATCCGTGCCACAGATCTCGATTCAGAGGTGCTCAAACATGCCCAGCGTGGGGTCTACAAGCTTTCCGAGGTGGAAGCGCTGCCACGATCCCTGTTGTCACGCTTTTTTATGAAGGGCAAAGGCAAAAATACGGGCTTTGCCCGCCTGGGTGACGATGTCCGGTCCCAGGTGAATTATGCACAGCTGAATCTCAACCAGGACTGGCAGCTCGAGGAAACCTTCGATGTGATCTTCTGCCGCAACGTGATGATTTACTTTGAGACCGATCTGCGCAAAATGCTGCTGCAGAAGTTCTATGAGCACCTGAAGCCTGGGGGCTATTTGGTCCTCGGGCACTCTGAGAGCCTGTTCGGGCTGAGCGACAAGTTCAGGGTTGTAGGCAAAACCATTCACCAGAGAGTTGGCAGTTAGTTGCAGTGGTAGTAGAAAAGAACAAAGAGCTGCCTCGCCTCATCAGTGACGAGTTCCTCGATATCAATCGATACTGGGATCACGTCAATAAGACTCATGCGGCGAAAATAGCACCCGGCGAATACTATGTTTCGGGTACGGGTGAGCTGATTACCACAGTGCTCGGATCATGTATTGCAGCCTGCGTGCGGGACGTGCGCCTCGGTATCGGCGGTATGAACCACTTTATGTTGCCTTCTGTGAACAGCTATTCCGGTGACTGGAACAAGAAGCTGCTATCGGTTGCCGGTCGCTACGGTAACCTCGCGATGGAGAAGCTCATCAACTGTATTCTTGCCAACGGTGGCAAGCGTTCGCAGCTGGAATTCAAGATTTTTGGCGGTGCGCGGGTACTGGACATCGACTCCGAGGTTGGGACCAAGAACATCATGTTCATCACCGAGTACCTGCGTGCAGAAAACTTCACTGTTGAGGCGTATGACCTGGGCGGTCCAAACCCGAGGAAGGTCAACTACTTTCCGGACAGTGGGGTCGTCATGATGAAAAAGCTCGGGCGCCTGAACGGCCAGACGCTGCAGCTGCGTGAACGTGAGTACTACAACGAACTTGGCCAGCAAGCCATTGAGAGTGATGTGACGGTGTTCTTCAATGACTAAAGTCCGTGTCCTCATTGCTGACGATTCTGCCCTGATGCGGCAGCTGCTCTCAGAAATCCTCAACGCCGACCCTGAGATCGAGGTGGTGGGTGTTGCGGCGGATGCCTATATGGCGAGGGAGTTGATTAAATCGCTTGACCCGGACGTGCTGACACTCGACATTGAAATGCCGCGAATGGATGGCATCAGTTTTCTTGAAAAACTCATGAAACTGCGACCGATGCCGGTTGTGATGATTTCTGCGATGACCCAGAAAGGTGCTGATGTCACCATGAAGGCGCTGCTCCTTGGTGCCGTCGACTTTATTGGCAAACCCAGGCTCGATATTGCACGCAACCTGGAGCTGTACGCTGACACCATCCGTGAGAAGGTGAAAGCTGCTGCAAGATCCACGCTGGCGAGGCACACGGTTGACCGCACTGCTGCAACGGGTTCGCCGGTATCTGCAGGTGCGGGTGAAAGTTATGACAACATCGGTGTGATCGCCATTGGGGCATCAACAGGTGGCGTCGAAGCGATTCACCTGTTACTCCAGAAACTGCCACCGGTCATGCCACCGATTGTTATCACCCAGCACATCCCACCGGTGTTCAGCGCCTCTTTCGCTCGCAGGTTGGATGAGCAGCTCAAAATGAAGGTCTCCGAGGCGGTTGACGGCCAACCGATGCAGCCGGGCGAGGTCTATATTGCGCCTGGCGATAAACACCTGATGATCCAGGTTGCAAAAGAGGGTTATCGCTGCAAGGTACGCGGCGGCGAACCCGTGAACCGGCATATGCCAGCGGTGGATGTACTGTTTGACTCCGTTGCTGCAGTTGCCCGGGATCATGCGGTTGGCGTGCTGCTGACAGGTATGGGCAATGATGGCGCCCGCGGGTTGCAGAAGATGCGTCACGCCGGCGCGAGGACAATTGCTCAGGATCGTGAGTCCAGCGTGGTATGGGGTATGCCTCGCGAAGCTATCGAACTCGGCGCGGCTGACACGGTACTCTCGCTCGATAAGATTCCCGGCAAGCTGATTTCCCTGGCTACCCTGCGGCAGGGAGAAACCACCTGATGTCATCAGACGCGCTCGATGCTGACAAGTTGGCCGATAGTCTGGCCGCACAACTTGTGAAACGCCTGCGCGATGAATACGAGGTTGCTGCTGTTGATTCCGAGCGAATTGCGAGTCTTGTTGGCGAAGCGGCAAGCGGTTTGCGGCGTAATCTTGAAGACCTGTCCGACACGCTGGGGAAACTCGACCTGCCTGAAGACGAGGCAGAGACACTGCGTGCAACCATCCAGCGTTCGGTGATCCTGCTTCAGTTTGAGGATATGGTGAGCCAACTGGTTGCACACGAAGTACAACGCGAAACCGACCTCGGCGCTACGCTCGCGAGCGTGCTGGACGCCATGCAGGACTCTGCTGAAGGGGACAACCTCGCCTGGGTGGTTGAGCAAATCCTTGAGAACCTCGATGAAGCGGTCAGCTCATCACGGGTGCATAAATCCGACCTGACACCGGAAGAGCCCGAACTGTTCTGAGCAAGGTGACAGGTGGAGCCGGCCCGAGTCCGTATCCTGACCTGTAACATTGTGACGTCAGACGACTCTGTATGTCATACCTGAGGGGTGTGTTCGATGTTTGCAAACCTGAAAGCGCCGTCCACCACAGCGATTGTCAGCCTGGTCTTTGCGGTCACAGGGTTTTCCTACAATGCCTGGCGACTTGAAGAGTCAGAGTCCAACAATATTGTGCGTGACGCCGCCTTTGAGGTGCTCACTGAGCTGGCTGAATTTGAACAGGTCCTGTACGCCAGCCACTACGACAAGAACGACGTGGAGGGCAGCCCCAGGCTCGGGTGGGTAAAGATTGGCCTTATTAACGATCTTGCCATGCTGATCAGTCCGGACGCCCATGCCAGCGCGGAGCAGCTCAAATCAAACTGGGGTGATCACTGGCCAGAAGTGCCTGATGACAGGGAGATAGTGGACAACCTGGTTGTCGACGTGGATGCAGTACGTGCAGCCGTGAAAACACGACTCGCAGAACTGGAATAGTTTTTGTTCAGTCAGCCGCGTCCTCACGGTTTGGCAGCCGGACCAGCGCACTGATAATGCCTGCCAGCGTGAACGCAACCGCCCAGATCTGGAAGGCCACAGTATAGGTGTCAAACCGATCGGCGATGTAGCCGGTGATCAGCACCCAGAAGGTTGCCGGTGCGAGGAAAAACGCCAGCAGGCCATTCACTCTTGAGAACTTTGCGACGCCAAACAACCTTGAGAGCAGCACCGAACGCACCGGTACCATGCCGCCAAACCCGAGACCAAACAGGCCCGCGGCCACCATCATCAGCAGGTAATTCTCCGCACTCATGAACACGATGGTTGAACTGAAATAGCTGGTAACGGCAAACAGGACGGTGCGTTTGGCATCAAAGTGATCCATCAGCCAGCCGAAAACTATCTTGCCGAAGATCGCAAACATGCCGGCGACACCCAGTACGTAGGATGCATCCAGCAGCGTGTAACTCAGTTCGCCTGTCAGGTAGTTTGGCAGGTGCGTGATCATGGCGCTGTAAACACCGTTCATTAATCCGAAGGTGATAACCACGCTCCAGAATGATCGTGATGTCAGGAACTCCTTGTAAACCTCGAAAGACGTCTGCACCTTGCCTGGTGGTGGCGATACCGCAGGCGCGCTGTCACCATCGGGATACTGGCCAATGACAGCGGGTTCCTGTTTCACCAGTACGATAGTCATGGGTACAACAATGAAAAGCAGTACCCCCGCATAAAGCCCGTAGGTATCCCGCCAGCCGAGGTTCTCCAGCAGATAGGTGGCGACAGTTGGCATGATGACGCCTGCAACCGAGATACCCATGATGGCAATACCGAGCGCCATACCGCGATTGCGGTTGAACCAGTTGACCATCAGTTTGGTGTGCACAAGCGGGCCGACTGTACCCCAGGCAACACCCTGGAAGATGATCAATGTCGCAAAAAACGTTTCATAGCTTTCGACAGTACGCAGGGTCAGGTAGCCGATCGCCATCCATGTTGCCCCAGCGCTGACGATGTACTTGAGCGGCAGTCGATCGATCAGGTAGCCCATAATCGGTGCAAGGCAACTGCCGGTAAACAGCGTTGTACTGATCACCAGCGCCAGTGCGGTTCTGTCGACGTCGAACTCTTCCAGCCACACCGGGAAGAAGATGCCACGGGAGTGCAGGAAGAAACTTGAGACGAAAAAGCAGATCATGAACGAGTACGCAGCCAGCACGTACCCGTAGAAGAACCCCTGTCTTGGCGCAGCCGTTTCGCTCATCGGTCGGCGATGGAAACGGAGTTGCGGCCGGATTCTTTGGCGCGATACAACGCCTGGTCGGTCTGTTCAACAAACTTGATGAAAGAAGTACTCTTGTCGGGGCTGGCAACGTTTACGCCAATGCTGACGGTGAGAATACCTCGCTCACTGTTCCGATGCGGGATGTGCAGCTTGGCCAGTTCCTGCTGAATAATGTTTGCCACCCGCGTGCTGCCATCCAGGTCAGTTGTTGGCATGATGACAGCAAATTCTTCGCCGCCCACACGTCAGTACTTCGGGAAATCACCCGCTTCAACATGTCGGCAAACGATTTCAACGCAACGTCACCCTGTGGGTGGCCGTAGTAGTCGTTGTAGTTCTTGAAGTAATCAATATCGATCGACAGCAGACCCAGCGACTGTGAGGAACGGATACTCTGTTGCCAAAGGTCGTGCAGGGATTCATCAAAGCCGCGTCGGTTGGCGAGACCTGTCAGTGCGTCCGTTCGTGATTCACTCTGCATCAGGAATCGGAGTCTCAACATTTCCAGAAAAACGTTTGTCAGGCGATTGACAGAAACCAGCAGCAATACCGAGTAGAAAGCCAGCAGGCTCGCCAGTACCAGTTCAATTTCAGTGCCCCCGATAACCAATTGGATGACAGCGGGCACCGAAATAGGCAGGCAGTAGATCCAGAACGAGCGCCGATGTAGCGCGAGCATGATGCCGCCGGCGGCGATAATGCCTGCAAGAATAGCGATGAGGACTGACCGGTATGCAATGTCATCAGGCCAGATGAGAAATACGGAAAGTCCCCAGATTGATGTCTGCACAAAGGTCATTGCCGCGAGTATCTGCGCCCAGGTGTTAACGCTGGTTTCGGACAGGCCGATTAACCTTCGCTGCAGGAAGTTTGTTGCGATCAGTCGAATGATGCTGACGGAGATAATCGCCGCCAACCAGAAAAACAACGTGTCGCGGTCGACCACGTCATAGAGGGCAAATGTGATGAAACCGCCGGTTACGCTGTGTCCTAGTGCGGCACTTGGCATTGAGCGATACAGGAACAGCAGAGACTCGATTCGAATCTGCTTATCTACCTGGGAGGATTCCGGGCTTTGTGCTACAGCGTCAGACACAATGACTGGTTATGAATTTTTTGTGCCATTGTAACACCCCGTGAAGAGCACCATCACTTTGATGTGCCGGCCGGTGCAGCGAGCTGCCCCAGACGCTCAATTCTTGCTGATTCGTTTTCTACCAGCCACTGGTCGCGGGAAAGGATGTCATAGGCCTGCCTGAAGTGCTGACTTGCTTTGCCTTTCTCGCGTTCGAGGTAAAGCTCTCCCAATTCTTCGTGGATATAGCCAAGTTGACCCTCATCACCGGCTGCGGCGATCAGTAGGGCCTCCTGGATCTCGAGTGCTTTGTCTTCTTCACCGAGTGCCCGGTAGGTCCGGGCAATGGTCCAGCGTGCGATATTGGCCCGTCGCGTTTCACCTCTTGCTTCGCGGAAGGCCAGTGCGGACTCGAAATGCCCGGGTGCACGCTTGAGCTCTCCCTTGTCA
Organism: Pseudomonadales bacterium; assembly: GCA_963921285.3. Lineage (GTDB taxonomy): Bacteria > Pseudomonadota > Gammaproteobacteria > Pseudomonadales > Azotimanducaceae > UBA9659. Next base: position 169,769 of record CAWUFD020000008.1, on the reverse strand, counting down.
AAATAGGTCCAACCGAGGTTGTTGTGGAGTGAGCCTAACCAGCGCTGAGCGCCGGGATCTTTACTTGTTTGTGCTATCGCAAATGCAATCTGGTTCCACCGCAGCGCCAGATCTCCATCGCCGGTGATAGCAAGCATATGTGCGGCATCAACTGCCGGTGCTTCAAAGCCGGATCGCAGGGCGATTTCAAAGGCATCAAAGAATAGGGGAGCTGCCTGCTCCTTCTTGCCCGCAGAGTTATAGGTGCGACCCCGTTCCAACAGGTAGTGACAACGCGGCAGAATCATATCGTCAGAAATGAGCGGCTCCACTTCATCGAGCAGGCGATGCGCCTCGTCAAAATGGCCGCGCAGCGAATGGGTACGCGCAATCTGCGTCTTGAGGATTGCTGTGCCCGCCACATCCCGTGCTTTCTCAAAATCCGGCAGCGCAGCGGTAAAAAACATCTCGCTCGCTGCCGGGTCGTTGTATTGCCACCTTGCAAGGATGTCATCGATGGGTGCAGCGGCGCCCGTCTGCCCGATGCCCATTAGGAGGCCGGTGAACAAAAGCGCTGTCAGTGACTTCAGCATAAGCAACATTCGCGTACAATGCGGTCAATACTAGCAGCCATCTTACGGCCGGTTAACGTGTTATCAGATGAGGAGAAGTTTCGTTTTGACCTGCAGGGTTTCCTTGTAGTCAAGAACGTATTGAGCCAGGCGGAGTGCGACTCGCTTTGCCAGTTGGCCGATGAGAAGTGGCCCCGCCAACCGGGGGATCCTGCATTTCGACGTTTTGAAAGCGTACATCAGTGGGGGCAGCCGCTGGTTGACCTGATGGATCATGACCGGGTACTGCCGTATCTTGCTGAACTCATCGGCAGGAAGCTGCGCATTGACCATGACTACTGCATATTCATGGAGAAAGGTGAGCAGTGCATGGAGTTACACGGTGGTCCGAGGCTGTTTGAAACGGATCACTGGTACTACTACCAGGATGGCGTGATGCGCAACGGCCTGACGGTTGCCACCTTCAACCTGACGCCGGCTCCTGCCGGCGCAGGAGGATTTGCATGCGTACCTGGAAGTCATAAATCGAATTTCCTGCGCAATCTTCCCCTTGATGTACGTCGATTTGAGCGTGAGGCAGACTACGTGGTGCAGCCACCTATGGATGCGGGCGACGTGCTGATTTTTACTGAAGCGCTTATTCATGGCACTGCGCCATGGCAGGCAGATCATGAACGGCGCACCTTGCTTTACAAGTATTCGCCACCACATTCGAGCTGGGCAAAAAGCGGGTACGACACAGCGGCTTTTCCAGGCGCGACTGAACGACAGAAGAGGCTCATGCAGCCACCTTCAGTTGAGGCGCATGAAAGAGTAGTGGAGCCTGACGGCACCTGACAGGGTTTTATATCGCTTAGGCGGCTATTCGTCCGGGCCGACGGTCCTGCCGGGAAAGTCTCCGGTCTTCTCGAGTAGCTCCAGGTCTTTTTTGCGTCTGCTTGCAAGAAGACGCCGATCAGGAACGATTGCACCCGGTCGCGGACCGCGTCTGAAACGGATTCGCCTGATCGTCTTGCGACGTTCCACGAAGTTAGGGTCCGCTTCAGGGCTGCTTTCATCAGGGATAAGTTCGATATAGGTCTCGCAGCCAATCTCGGCGAGCTTGACCGCAAAATCCATTGCACCATCTACGGTAAGGTTTTTCTTGAGCGTAAACTCTTTACCCGAAAATATTCGATCAACCTTATCCGGTGTCAGGCGAAATACCTTGCCGAACCGGGCCTTGGTTTGATCAGGCGTATAGTCGCCGGTCAATTGGCCGGCAAACACGACGCGAAATTGTGCTTCTGGGTCACTCATCGTAGGGACATCTACTGCAGCCCATTACTATAGACCTTCTTGCTTCGGTGATCATCACCTGCGTTCAAATGTATTTGAATCCGTGTTCTTGATAACGCTGTCAGCGTTGAACAAGGTGCCATTCATGACGATATAGACGCCCTGGTCTAATGCCTGGACCGCGCCCATGGCCATGCCTAGATTGAAGGTTGCATCGGTTAAGGCAAACCTGGCCGGCGCAAGGGACCCTGTCAGCACAATAGTCTTGTCAGCGGCGTGGGGAATAAGCGCCTTGCCGGTCGTTGTCATGGTGTCAGTGCCGTGGGTGATGATGATCTTGCTCGCACCTGAGTCAGTAACCGCCTTAATAATCTTGTCTCTGTCCGCGTCGGTCATTTCAAGGCTGTCCTTCTTCAGGACTTCTGACACGTCGAAGGCGAGCGTGACACGGGCGTCCTCGAGTAGCTTTTCGGCGATGGAGTCGCCGATTTCGTAGGTGGACCTGTCATCGAAGTAGATCTTGTCGATGGTTCCCCCGGTGGTGAGTATGAGAATCTCACTCACCGTTCGGCCCTGCATAAATCGCTTCGCTAGTGACATCCTGAATGTCGCGATAGCCGCAGAAGGCCATGGTGAGATCCAGTTCGTTCCTGATGATGTCGAGTGCCTGGGTGACGCCGGTCGTACCCGCTGCGCCGAGGCCATAAATGTAAGCGCGGCCGATCAGCGTCGCGTGTGCGCCAAGTGCAATAGCCTTGAAGATATCCTGGCCGGAGCGAATCCCGCCATCCACGTAGACTTCGAGTTTGTCTCCCACTGCAGCAACAATGTCAGGCAGGACCTCAAGCGAGGCAGGTGCACCGTCCAGTTGCCGCCCGCCGTGATTGGATACCACGATGGCATCAACACCTGCGTCTGCTGCCTTGATCGCATCTTCGGCATCTATGATCCCTTTGATGATCAGCGGACCCTGCCAGATGTCTTTTACCCATTTCACATCGTCCCAGGAAAGGGTCGGATCCAGTTGCTCCGCTGACCAGCGTGACAAGGTTTTTAACTGCTCAACGCCCTCAACGTGGCCGACGATGTTGCCAAAGCTGTGGCGGCGCGTGCCGAGCATCCTGAATGACCAGCCTGGATGCATGGCCATGTCGATAAAGTTCTTGATGGTCAGCTTGGGTGGCGTGGACAGGCCATTGCGGATGTCCTTGTGTCGCTGTCCCATGATCTGCAGGTCAACGGTGAGAACAAGAGCACTGCAAGCCGCAGCCCTGGCGCGAAGGATCAGCCTTTTGATGAAGTCGCGATCTTTCATCACGTACAGTTGAAACCAGAAAGGCGCACTGACGTTATCAGCCACATCTTCGATCGAACAGACACTCATTGTAGATAGCGTAAAAGGTACGCCGGCAGCCTCGGCAGCTTTTGCTGCATGGATTTCACCATCGGCGTGCTGCATGCCAGTCAGGCCAACCGGTGCAAGTGCCAGCGGCATGGATACTTCCTGGCCTGCCATACTGGTTTGCAGTGTTCGGTCGGACATGTCAACGAGGACCCGCTGGCGCAAGGTCACCTCACGAAACGCTGCTTCATTGGCGGCATAGGTTGATTCGGTCCATGAACCCGAGTCCGCATAGTCGTAGAACATGCGAGGCACGCGTTTTTCGTGCAGGCGTCTCAGGTCTTCAATGTTGGTGACGATTGGCATCGTGGTCCGGTATCCCGTTACGGAGAGCGGAGTGTGGTGTCAGTGCTGCAAATTGTAAAGACTCATTTATGCGTCCCTGATGTCTGCAGTGCAGGTGTCCGGGCGGCGTTTTCGTCTATCAGCCTCTGTGCCGGTAGCGGGCGATGTAGAGGGCTCGTTCAGGGAACTTGTCTTCAAACTCCGGCGCGGCCGGCATTTGCGATTCGAATCGAAGTGAAGGGGCATAACGCGCTACCTGGTTGGTCAGGAAGTCAGCCTCGAGGTAGGGGCTGTTTAAGGTCGCGATAACCGTTGCGCCCGGGTTCAGCAGTTTGCTCAATTGCTTTAACACCGCACCGTAATTTTTTTCAACGTTAAAACTGCCTCGCTGGCGAGTCGGTGGATCGATAATGACAAGGTCATAACGCCCGAACTGACGGATGCGTCCCCATGACTTGAACACATTGTGGGGGATGGATCTTACACTGTGCATATCCTGGTTATTCAGGGCGTGATTGCGTTCCCCCCATTTGATCGCGCTCTTGCTCATGTCTACGTTTACAACGCGTGTCGCGTTCCCGGCCAGCGCTGCAACGGAAAGGGAACAGGTGTAAGCGAACAGATTCAGGCAGTTTTTACCGGTAGCATGCTCAAGCAGCCACTGCCGGAGGAGACGCATATCGAGAAACAGGCCCGCGTTCTGGTTTGTGCCGGGCCTGACTTCAAACTTCAGCGGCCCTTCGGTAACGCTAACGACTTCGGGAAGCTCGCCAAACAGCGCCTGTGTTGGCGCGCCTGTCCGCTTGCGATACTGCAGCAGTACATTTTCAACCTTCTCACCACCCGTTGCAGTAACGAGGTCGATGAGCGGCGCGGTGTTCTCAATCTCCTGGTAAGTGGTGATGAGGACGGTAGGCGAGAACCAGTCAATGGTTATGTGCTCAAGGCCCTCGTGGAACTGGCCCCTGCCATGAAAGATCCGCCGTGCGTCGGGCTGATCCTGGTTAAAAAAATGGGTGAGGGCGGCCTCAATTGGCGCATACAACGCCGCCATCAGTTAACACCAACCTGGGAGGTCACAACGACGATCATCTGCCAAAAAACAGCCTAGAAATAGTTGGTTCTTGTTTTTGGCACGCCCTTGGGAACCACATAGGGTGTTGTCCTGCCGACCAGCGTTTCGATGAGGAGCAGTTCCTGATCGTCGTGATCCTTGAAAGGCGCGGGCACAATCCGCTCGCTCGCGCTCTTGTCGGCCAGGATATAGCGCGGTGCCGTGTGGTGTTCGGAAACAATGGTTTCACTCAAGGACGGATCGTCAGGCGTCGACAGATCGGAAACCCCGTAACAGACACAAACGTAAGAGAGGTCGGGCTCCGTCTCGACATATACACCAGTGCCTCTCACACCAATGAGGGCTGAAGGTGTCGCAATATTGGTACGCCGGGATGCGAGCACTGACAGGGCTTTACCCTTGTCCAGCACATAGGCCGTTGTCACCGGCGCTGCAGCCGTGACTTGACGTACCGGCAGCGTCATCTTGCTGTTGCTTCTGAGGATAAAGGCGTCTTTCTCAACGACAAATATCACGTAGCTTTTCTCGAACGTTTCGACAACATCGCCCGGGTTGATGGGGGTGTTGATCGTTGCTGCCAGACCATTAACCCTGACGTCGCCGCGTAACTGGTGGATCGAGCGGTCACTGGGCAGGGGAGCAGGCATCTCGGAAACCGCCGGTGAACTGCTGCAGGCGGGCAGGGATGCCAGCGCGCCGGTGCTCAGCAGCATCAGCAAAAACTGCCTGCGAGATTCGTCGATATCAGATATCCTTGTCATTGATATTCCTCGTTTTCGATGGGTTCGACATGGACACACCGAAAGTTCAACTTATCACCGTAACAGTGATTTTCCTGCTGGCGATCAGCAGTGGTTCACCCGCCAGGGCAGAAGCCTATGGTTCAGGGTGGTATGGTGAACTTCAAGTCGCGTACGGCCACGAAGACAATATAAGTCGATCTTATAAAAGTGTCGATCAGGTAAGCGACGAGATAGCCTCCGTCACGATCGGTGGTGGGCATTCGCGTAAGCTCGGTGTATCCGGGCAGCTCATACTTTCGGGTTACGTGACGCAGACGACCCATGATGAGTTTGACGACCTCGACAACTTGGCAACCTCACTTGGTGTTGATTACACCTACGCACCCAATGCTGGATACGATAGTGTCTGGTACCGGATTGTTTCCAATGCCACCTGGTTCGAGTATGAAAACAGCGATCCGCGCGAGGGGCTGTTGCTCGACATAGATGTGTCCGCAAACAAGCGCTTTACGCCGAGACTGACCGGGCACCTGGGCTACCGTTACCACGATTTTCGGTTTGTTGGGAAAAGCAGCCAGGAAGAGGATGCCCATGCCGCGTTTGACCGGGATGCCGGTGAGGTGTATGCCGGACTTGATTTCCAGGTAACCCAGTTTGTATTCCTGTTCGGCGAATACTCGTTCCGTCAGGGCGATATCGTCTCTACGGTGTCGCAAGATCCAACCGGCGCACCGCCGGATGCCTATGATGCCCAGACCCTCGATCCGGTGTTTGACGATCCCTGCACGCGGCGCTGCAATTTTCGATACGCCTATCGCCAGAACGGTGACGTTCATCTGGCCAGTGTCGGCGTTGCATTCCCGCTTGGTATCTTCAATGTGGATATCTCCGGCAGCTATTTCGAGTCTGACGGGGACAACGGCAAAACGTATCGAGACTACCTCTACAAGCTAGGGGTTCTGTGGAATTTCTAGGAGACCGGGCCCAATGAAACGTCTTCTGCTTCTCATATTCCTGCTAACACCACTGACAGCCGTGTCGAGCCATCATGGCTGGCGGATTGTGGAGGTTTTCAGCAACGCGGACGGTACGCTGCAGTTCATAGAGATGTTCACGAGTGGTTCCGGTGAGAGCAACATGCGTGCTGACAGGGTGTACGCGCTCAATAAGACAACCAACGTTGAACAGACCTACACGTTCCCGCAGGACCTTTACACCGGTGCAACCGCCGGGCGCAGTCTGCTGCTGGCCACCAGCGGCTTTGAGGCGACATACGGGATAAAGCCGGACTACATCATTCCAGACGGTTTCCTGACCACCACATCTGGCGATGTCTGGTACAACGCCGCGTTGGCATGGAACAGCCTGCCAACAGATGGTGTCACCTCGTACCAGACCGGCGGTGCAACCGGCACTGGTACGCCGAAGAATTTTGGCGGTGAAACCGTCACCCTGAAACTGCCTGATACCGTGAAGCCAACTATTGGCAATGTCCCAGCTGCGCAGCTTGTAATTACTTCAGATGCCGCTGTTACAAAGGACGACAGCCGCGTAACGGAATACTTCGATGTGGTTACCTGCAGCGACGATACGGATTCTTCTCCGACGCTGAACATCGCACTGCCAGATTCGTTTGCCTCGGGCAGTACAACGGCGGTGGCCATTACCTGCACGGATGATGCTCGTAATACGGCGGAAACATCGGCTGATGTCATGGTGAAACCCGAGGGGAAATCGGCAACACAGTTCCTGATGACAACGTCCAGCAGTAAAAATGTCACAACGCTGCACGTTGTTAACACGGCGACATCTGCACAATCTTTCACCGGTAATCTTTACAACGAAGCCGGTGAGCAACTTGGCGGCAAGGATGTCGCCCTGCACACAGGTGAGATTGCTGCCAAGGCCAAACTCAGGCTTACCGCGACCGATATAGAAACGCTGTTCGGTGTTGATGCATGGACCGGGCCTGCGATGCTCCGGGTTTACGGCACCGATGACTTTGTGCTGATGGCAAAGCTGGTCAGCCCGAGTGGACTTGTCAGCAACACCAACTGCGTCAGGGAAACGAGAGTGCTCAATATCGAGCCACAGGCGTCAGCCGACCGATTCTTCGTGCGGTTTATCAATATCGGCGACACCACCATCACCGATATCAAGGGAACGCTGCATAACACTGCTGGTGCTGTCATTGGCAGCGCTGATCAAACGTTTGTTGCTTCGCTTGCACCGAAACAGGCCACCTGGAAAAACGCGGCAGAAATCGAAGCGATCGTCGGCGCCTCATGGGAAGGCGAGGCACTGCTTGAAGTGCCGGAAACCGAGAACCTGAAGCTGCTCAATCTCAACCTCGTCAACAGCGAAACATTCTTTAACTTTTCCTGTTTTGAGAGTGCAGACAGCGCATCAGTTTTCCTGATGACAACCTCCACCAGTAAGAATATTTCCCTGCTGCACCTGGTTAACACCTCTGATACAACAGCGCAGTTCAAAGGTACCCTGTACAACGGGGATGGCGAGCAGTTGGGTGCATCTGGGGTTGCCCTGCATGATGGCAGTCTTGCCAGCAACGCGCGGGTCATCCTGTCCGCGGCTGATCTCGAGACAAGATTTGGTGTGACACCATGGTCAGGGCCTGCCTATCTTGTTGTCACAGGCCCAGCGGTGTTTGACCTTATGATCAAGCTGCAGAGCCCAAGTGGCCTTGTCAGCAATACCAACTGTGTTCGAAGTGATGAAGTCCATAACATTGAACCACCGGGGTCGAGCGACAAGACCTTTGTCCGGTTTATCAATACCGGCACAACTGAAATCAGCGGCATCAAGGGCACGCTGTATGACAGGAACGGCAACCAGGTTGGCAGCGCAGATGCCGAGGTGATTGCGACGCTTGCGCCCAAGCAGGCGACCTGGAAGAGTCGTGACGAACTGGCATCCATCTTTGGTGTCAGCACCTGGGAAGGTGAAGCATCACTCGCCGTGACGGGACCCGACTCGTTGAAACTGCTTAACCTGAATCTCGTGAATAACGAAACCTTCTTTAACTTCTCCTGCTACGAGGCCGCGCAATAGCAACCCACGCCTGCTGTTTTTAGGCGTGACCCCTCGGGTTTCCGGTAGAATCCCTTCGAACAAGAACAACAAATCGGAACGGGTTATGGATATCGGGATATGCGTGCCAAGTCATGTTGGCGACATCGACTATATCGTCAGGGCGGAGGAACTGGGTTACACACACGCGTGGTTGGCCGACAGCCAGATGATCTGGTCGGATTGTTACGCTGCGCTGGCGCTGGCAGCGGCAAAGACCTCGACAATCAAACTCGGCACTGGCGTTGCGATCACCGGCACCCGCCCACCAGCTGTTAACGCGGCTGGTATCGCGACGATCAACGCGATTGCACCCGGGCGTACGTTCTTTGGCGTTGGCGCCGGTAACACCGCGATGCGCATCATGGGACTGCCGCCGCAACGCATCAAGGCATTCGGGCGTTACCTAGAAGAAATCAAACCGCTGCTGCGTGGTGACGAATCCATGATGCTGCATGAAGGCAGCGAGATTCCGATTCGACATGTCATGCCCGACAAGGGCTTTGTTAATTTTGAAGATCCGATTCCCATGTATGTTTCAGGCTTCGGACCAAAGTCCCTGGCGCTCGCAGGGAAATATGGTGACGGCGCAGTGCTGGCGTTTGCCGCGAGCCCTGCGGTCATGGAAAACATCTGGGCGATGATCGAGGCTGACGCGCCGGCTGGCTTCGATCGCAGTGAGTTCTATACAACCGCACTCACGGCGATGGTGGTCCGCGAAGAAGGTGAAGCTATTGATTCACCCAGGATAAAAAAGGAATGCGGTGCGATGGCGATGGCCGCGCTACATTACACCTATGATCAGTTCCGGAATTTCGGGCACCAGCCGCCAAACGCCATGGCGGGTATCTGGGACGACTATGTTGCAACACTGGAACAGGTGCCGGAGGAGCGGCGACACCAGCGCATCCACATGGGCCACAATTGCTGGGTGTTGCCGGAAGAGGAGAAATTCCTTACTGCAGACCTGATCCAGGCGACATGTTTTGTCGGCACACAAGATGAGCTGATCGATCAGCTTCGTGCATTAAACGAAGCGGGCCTCGACCAGGTGATGAACCTGCCGTCGTTTGACCCGCGATTCGAAGTGCTTGAAACCGTGGCGGAGAAAATTATCCCCTACGTGTAGTGATGCTATCGAGGGCCCTGGCCGTCGTCGATCTTCACGTAGGTGCCGGTAACAAACTCTGATGCCGGTGACAGGAAGTACAGCAGGGTAGAGTCCATCTGGGCCGGGTCACCTATACGCTTGCGCGGAAAGTGCTGTGCAATATCTCCAAGACGCTCGAGCATGCCATCCATCATTTCTGAACTGAATGCGCCCGGTGCAATGCCGTTCACGTTGATGTTGTAGCGTGCCCACTCAACCGCCAGCGTCTCTGTCATGCGGATAATTGCGGACTTGGTGATGGAGTAGAGCGCGGCACCATTACCGGCATAGTTAAAGCCACCAACTGACGATATGTTCACCATCCGACCGGGCTTCTCCGCGGCGATCAGCCTTCGCGCCACCTCGCAGGAGAGTTTGTATGGGCCGACGAGATTGGTATCAAACACGGCATCGACAAGTTCTTCACTCATCTTGTGGGCGCGCTGGGCATCAGGGATGCCAGCGTTGTTGATCAGGATGTCACAGAGGCCGAGGGTTTCCTCAACCTTATCGACCACCTGCGGGATTTCCGCGGCGTTGGTGATATCGAACTGGATTGGCTCGCACACGCCGCCTGCAGCCCTGATTTCTTCGGCCAGCTCATCCAGCCTGTCCTTGCGTCGCCCGGTCAGGGCCACCTTGGCACCACAGGCCGCGATCACCTGGGCAAAACGTTTACCGAGACCGGAGGTGGTTCCGGTGACAAGGGCAACGTGACCACTCAGGTCGTTGGATACGTTCGGCAAGGGAAAATCGGACATGACAACTCCAGGTTAGGGTATTGATATGAATACTGTTGGCTTCTAGGGGTTTGCGAGACCTGGCACTTCACAGAAAAACTCGGACTCAACCAGTGCACTCGAAGCAGAGTTCTTGTGCGCACCAGCACACCAGGATGGCATTACCATCGAATACAGACCGGTGCCGCCAGCGGTCAACACCAGGATCTGCTCGGCTGATGTGAATGCATTGCGCTTTTCGGATTTTGCTCGACCCGCGAAACCCGGCACGTAATTGGCGACGGTTTCGTTATCGTGACAGGAAAGCTCGAATATCGCTTTCTGCACATCTTCGCGGCTCCACCCGGCATCAGCGTAAATCTGTGCGTGCTCCGGATTCAGGATGATGGTGGCTGCACCACCCGTCAGCACCGCGTTGTTGGTTGCGAGATTGCTGACCCCGGTGGCCAGCATGTAAGTGAGCTTGTTGACGTTATCGGGATCGTCGGCGTCCCCTGAGTAGATCACGGAGTGGGGCGCCTCGGCACCGATGACCGTCACCACGCTGTCGGTTTCTTCATAACCGAGAGAAACATGCAGTGGCGGAAAGGGGCTCGCATCTTCATCTTCTGCAAGGCAGTAGGTGAACTTGCCAGGATGGCCAAGCAAGGCCATGTCAGATTCGCCGGGTCGCCCACCGCCGATATTGATCATTGCCAGTCGCAAGGCACGGCCGATGGAAGCATTTGCCCGGTGTCCCGGGCCAAGTGCGCCAAAACCACTCGCGACCGGACCGCAGTTGATTCGCGCAGGTCCGTTAACGATGATCAATGGCGCCGTACAGTGGGTGGTTGCCTGCATTTCTGTGAGGTCAAACACGGGATCTATGACAGCCTTAACTGCGGCAACGACGATAGGCATGTAGTCGGGCAGGCAACCCGCCATTACTGCAGCCACCGCTACTTTCTCAACAGTTGCCACACCATGTGCGGGGCCCATGCTGCCCAGTACCATGTCACCTTCCATGCCAGAGGCAAGCGTCATACGGGTCACCCGTTCGGCCGTGGGTATGATCACCGGCAGGCCGTCGGTCATACCATCGGCATGTAGCTGCTCCAGCGCACCTGCCTCATCGGCGGCCGTTAACATCTCAGACATAATGGGTTACTGCTCCAGGGCGTCCAGGATTTCGTCGGCAACAGTTTCTGCAACTTTACGCAGGTTTGCCTTACCGGTGCCCGCAACCGGGTGCGGGAGTTTGACGCGTGGGGCGTCAGGCATACCAAGAGAGCCCGCGACGAAGTCACCTTGTGGCCAGAAATCTTCGGTTACCAGGGCAACAGAAGGGATGTTCAGTTTTGCTATTTCGATGCCGTCACGCACGGTGCCGGTAGTACAGGAGCCTCAATGCCCGTAGGCGGCGATAACGGCCTCGCAGTTGCCCTCAATGTCCAAGGATCTCGGGGCTTGCCGGAATGGATGCATTACCCTTGTTGTAGGCATGGATCTCGATGCCGGCTTCTTTTTCGTTCAGCACTTCCGCCAGTTCGGCAAGAAAGGCTTCCGAGTCGGGGAAACCGTTGGCGAGCATACCCACGCTCACCTTGTTCGCTCCGCGAATCTTCTTGCTGAGTGTGTAGGGCAGCACCTCTACACCCGCTTCAGCAGTTGGGTTATGGTATTCGATCATGATCACGCTCCGGTTATGGTGCAGTTGCTCAGGTGAAGTCTGGATGAGTCCTGGGTTAAGTATAGCGTCACCATCACACGTGGGCTAACTCGCGGGCTTATCGTGGATGATCAATGTTGGGAATCAGTGGTGGTTTTAAAGAGGTCAATGAATGAATAAAGGGGTTGTCGCGGGGATCGTTGTTGCCATCCTGCTGGTGGTAGTCGGAGCAGGCGTGGTGCTGCTCCAGAATCTTGATGAGATTGTGAAAGGCCTGATGGAGGATATAGGTACGGAGGTCACCGGTACGAAGGTGAGCGTCGCAGAAGTCTCCATCAACCTGGCAGAGGCTACCGGCACCGTGCGCGGTTTAAGTGTTGCCAACCCTCCGGGGTTTTCAGCTAACAATCTGTTCGAGGCGGGGGAGATCTCCCTGAAGCTCGACGCTTCATCCCTGTCGGGTCCGGTTTACGTGATCAACGAGATTCTTGTCGATGGTGTGGTAGTTCGCGCCGAGCAGACAGGTACCAGCACCAACGTTCAGGCCATGCTCGATGCGATGGAAGCGAGCGAAGGTGATGGCGGTGGTGAGGCCGCGGGTGAAAGCGCCGCCACTGAGGATGTGCTGTTGGCGGTTGGAAAGATCGATTTTCAGAGCGGCAACATCCAGTTCGTGAGCGATACCTTTGGGCAGCAGTCGGTTGATCTGCCCGATTTTCGCTTCTCTGATCTTGGCAGCAAGGATAACGGTCTGACCCCGGAGCAGCTTGCGACCGAGGCGACCGATCAACTGGTCAGCCAGGTCCAGGTGGCAGTGTCAGATTTGATTGAAGACCTGGTAAGACAGGCAGCAGAGAAAAAGCTCAACGAAGAAACCGGTGGTAAGTTCGGCAAGCTTAAATCGCTTTTCGACAAGAACTGATCCGGCGCCACAGTAGGGCCTAGACAATCCTCGAATCGGTTTTTCCCCAGTAGCGGTCTTTGAGGATCCGCTTGTAGAGTTTGCCGGTGGGCAGGCGTGGCAGTTCGTCTTCAAAATCGATGCTGCGCGGGCACTTGTAGTGGGCAATATGTTCACGGGCATAGGCGAGCAGTTCTTGTTCAACCGCTTCAGATGCTTCGATCCCTGGTACCAGTTCAACAACTGCCTTCACTTCCTCACCCATCTCCTCGTTGGGCACACCGACGACCGCTATGTCCTGTACCTTCTCGTGCATGATCAGCACGTCCTCGATCTCCTGCGGATAAATGTTCACACCCCCTGAGATGATCATGAATGTCGCGCGATCTGTGAGGAAGAGGTAACCGTCTTCATCGACATAACCGACATCCCCCAGTGCTGACCAGTTGGGGTGATCCGGGTGTTGGGCATCCCTGGTCTTCTCGTCATCTTTCAGGTAACGAAAAGGTAATTCTGGCATCTCAAAATAAACGAGACCTGGTTCGCCAGCGGGCAGCTCCGCACCGTCTTCGTCACAGATATGGATAACGCCGAGGATAGGTGTACCTACGGTGCCGGGTTTCGCGAGCCACGCCTCTGGTGTGATGTGGGTGAGGCCGTTCAGTTCGGTACCGCCGTAGTATTCGTACAGCAGCGGACCCCACCAGTCGAACATCTGCTGTTTGACGCCGCGCGGGCAAGGTGCGGCCGCGTGAATGGCGACTTTGTGAGAACTGAGATCAAAACTGTTTCTAACTTCCGGGTCCAGCTTCAACATGCGGGAAAACATGGTTGGTACCCACTGGCTGTGCGTAACCTTGTAGTCCTGTATGGCCTGGAGCGCGGCGACCTCGTCAAATCTCGGCATCATCACCACAGTGCCGCCGTTGGCGTGTGTGCCAGTTGTGAAGCCGATCGGTGCCGAGTGATAAAGCGGGGCAGGTGACAGGTACACCGTGTCGGTATCAAAGCCCCACAGGGCGGATTGCAGGCCGCCAACGGGAGAGCCCGCGGTGGAGATGCTGCCCTCCGGTAATGGTCGCAGGATGCCCTTGGGTCTCCCTGTTGTGCCAGAGCTGTACAGCATCATGGTCCCGGCAGGTTCTTCATCGAGCGGCGATGTCGGGTGTTGAGCGATCGCCTCGCCATAGTCTTCATAACCTTCGGCAGGTTGATCTGTCATCAGCCAGCGTTTTACGGCTTTGCAGAGGGAAGGCAGGGTAGCGGCCACCTCGGTGAGCTTGCTTGATGCAACCACCACCTGGGATTCTGAGTTGTCGATGATGTATGCAGCTTCTTCATCGGTCAGGTACCGGTTGACCGTGGTCATGTACAGGCCGGACCTGAGCGCAGCCCAGACAATCTCGAAGTAGCGTGCATCGTTCTCCATGAAGATGCTGACGTGGTCGCCGCGCCTCAGACCTTCGGCATACATCAACTGCGCAAACTGGTTCGAGCGCTCATCGAGGGTTTTGTAGCTTGTCACTTCCCCGGTCAGGCTGTTGATAACCGCCGGCTTATCCGGGTGGATCTTTGACCAGTGTCCAGGATACATACGCGCGCCTCCGTCAGGTGTTTACCTCAATAGTACACCTTGGATATTGCCTGCAGTGAAACTAGTGCGGGAACCGGGCGAAACATAGAGGCTTTTATGGAAATAGATCATATTTCCTTCCGGGACTGCAGCGATAACAACCATCCGCTCCCGCCATTTCCGATTTGCGCTTGATAGCACAAATCGAAAACAGCTGACGCGGCAGATTTCCGACTTCGCCGGAAACTGCTAGCTCTCTTTCTGCGCCAGATCTCCTTCAAGATACTTTGCTGCCCGCATGTAGTGGAAGAAACTGAGCAGGTAGACAAAGTTACACAGCAGCAGTGCGTATCGCAGCGAATCAACATCTGTCATCTGCCAGTTTGACTGGAACAGGTCAGACAGCACGCCGACCATGGTCGGGCCAAACACCAGTCCGATGATGTTGATGATGAAAAGCAGCAGCGCCGATGCGGCAGCTCGCATGGCCAGTGGCGCCAGCGATTGGGTCATGCCAAATGTGGGGCCGGTATATAGATTCACCAGGAACGCCGGGAGAATGTAGAGCGCGAGTGCCAGCCACAGACTTTCAACCACGAACACACCGAAAGCAAAGGGCACCGCGATAAGGAAACCGATACCCGGCACCAGCATGTACCAGCGAACATCCCTTGCGCCCAGCCTGTCGCCGATGATGCCACCAAGCAATGTCCCAAGGCCGCCGCCAATACCGATAATCAGGCCAAGTGCGGTACCAACCTCGCCGGTACTCATATCATGGGTTCTCACGAGGAAAGAGGGCATCCAGGCGATTGCGCCATAGCCGACAAAAGCCTGCGTCGCCGCACCGAGTGAGATATGCCTGAATGAGCGGTAGCCCCACATGGTTTTCAGCACCGTCATAAACGGCACATGTTCAGCTTCCTGCTTATTCGTCTCTGGCTCGGAGTAACCGCGCGGCGGCTCCTTGACGGTCATCTTCATGATGATCGCAAGCAGGATGCCTGGTATACCAACAACGAAGAATGCCTGCCGCCAGCCGAAGAATTCATTGATCCAGCCGCCCGCCAGGTTGCCGAACAATATGCCGATGGGAATACCCAGTGCGTATATCCCGAGTGCGGTTGCCCGCTTCTCCGGGTTGAAGTAGTCCGCGATCAGGGAGTGAGACGGCGGACTGCCACCGGCTTCACCGATGCCGACGCCTATGCGGGCAATCAGCAGGTGCCAGAAGTTGGCCGCAAGCCCGCTTAATGCCGTCATCAGGCTCCAGATTGCAAGGCAGATGGCGATGATGTTTACACGCGAATACCGGTCAGCGAGACGTGCAATAGGTATACCCAACGTTGCGTAGAAAATCCCGAAGGCGACACCGGAGAGTGCACCAATCTGCGTGTCTGTGAGGCCCAGGTCTTCTTTAATCGATGGCGCGAGGATCGCAAGAATCTGCCGGTCGATGAAATTAAACACGTAGACAACAACCAGCACGCCGAGGACGTACTGCGTATAACCGGCCGTGTAGAGCGGTTTGTTACCGGTTGATGATGCGTCGCTCATTAAACTGCTTCCTCTGGATTCGTGTAGACCTTAATCGTGGTTGTGTCGGAAACGATGCGTGGTTTCCTGTTTTCTTGTTTTTGTTGTTTTTTTAAGAAGGTTACACGATGCGCATATCGCTCAACCCAGAATAGCCGGGAGATGTTTCTCGTTGATCTCCTGCCACTCCATTTTCATCCAGGGTGTGAAGTCTTCCGGTGACTGCTCGAGGCGTTCGTCGAGTTCCTGGCGCGGAAAGAATCGCCACTCCGCAACTTCGTTGGCGTTAACCACAACGTCCGCTTCGTCTGCGATACCTGCCCATACCCAGCACAGCTCATACTCGCTGCCAACCTCTTTGTAGTTGGCCTGGTAGATAAACTTGTAGAGATAGGTGAGATCGGTCTTCAGGCCAACTTCCTGGTGTAGTCTTCGGTGCGCTGCTTCCTCGGACGTTTCACCTTCACGAGGGTGACTGCAGCAGGCGTTGGACCAGTACATCGGCCACAGGAACTTCTGCTCACTGCGTCGCTGCAACAGCACGTCGCCATCACGGTTAAAGATAAAGATCGAGAACGCGCGATGCAGGATACCGTCATCGAGGTGGCACTCTCTTTTGGAAAGATTGCCGACAAACTCGTCCTGCTCATTGACCAGGATGAGCTGCTCGCTGTCTGAAGAAACAATCGGGTTGGCTGAGTTCACTAGACGGTCACCTGAAGTCCCTTGTAGCCGGCACGACCAAGTCCCTCGACAATCTGTTCGGAGTTACCGTCAGCCAGTGCAACGATAGAACCGCCACCACCTGCGCCGGTCAGCTTTGCCCCGAGCGCGCCGTGGTCGCGTGCAATCTGCACCATGCGATCCAGTTCCGGTGACGATACCTGGATAGCGCTGAGCAGGCCGTGGTTGATTGTCATCATATGCGCGAGCGACCGGTAGTCGCCGTCTTTGACGGCGTTAATGCCGGTTTCAGCGACCCGTCCGAAATTCTCGAACAGGTGATTGTAAAGTTCGCCGTTGGCCCGCCAGCGCTCCCTGACGCCGGAGACCATGTCGACCGTGAGGCTAGGTTTGTCCGAAACACCGATCACCAGTTCAAGCGGCTTGGGGAACGTCAGTTCATCCATGCGTGGCTGCTCGCCACTCTGGTAGACAATTGGTGTGCCATAGGTCGCCATCGTATTGTCGATGCCGGATGGCGTGCCGTGTGCTGCTTTTTCACAGGCAAACGCAAACCGGTTTAGTTCTTCAAGACTGAGGCCCAGCTTGAAGTGTTTTGATACGGCCTTGATGATCGCGACCGCAATGGCAGCGGAACCACCAAGCCCCATGGCAGCGGGTATATTCGGCCTGACGTGAATTGAGAAGTGCTGATCGGCAATACCGAGATCGGCAAACACTGTCTGGATACTCTGCCACCAGATCGAGTTGGATTCTTCAAGCTTATCGTCGATGTCCCACGCCGGTACCTTGATGACTGGCGCAGAGTCTGAATCGCTGACCTCGGCAACGACGGCGTTCTTGATAGGAACCGCAAGCGCAGGTTTGCCATAAACCACCGAGTGCTCGCCCAGCAGGATCACCTTGCCGTTCGACTTTGCAGCGGTGGCGTTTTTTCGCTTGATCTCATTCTTGGTGTTGCTGCTGGTCAGCTCTGCAATGACATCTTTCGCACGGGTGACGGTGATTTCACCCTGGTCGATCAGGCGGGATACCACGGTTTCAAACAATTCCTTGGGTGCCCCCGCGGTTACGGCGACACTGCGCGCATGCAGCGACATGTGGCCTTTCTGGATGCCCTCGGTGGATAGTGCCTTGATGGCAGAGAAGTTCTGCGCAAGGCCGACCGCGGCCATCAGTTCCGCCAGTTCTTTTGCCGAGCCGACGTTGAGGATGCGGTGCGCGATGCGGGTGGTGTCGTTCGCCTCGAGCGAACCACCAATAATGCCGACCTTGATCGGTATCTCAATTTCACCGACCAGCGCGCCGCTGTCATCGGCGGACCATCGGGTCAGCGAGGTGTAGCGACCGCTGCGAGCAGCGTAGGCATGTGCGGCTGCTTCAATCGCTCGCCAGTCATTACCCGTTGCAACAGCAACCGGGTCAATGCCATTCATGATGCCCTTGTTGTGTGTTGCCGCGCGGTAGGGGTCAATCGCAGCAAACTGTGATGCGAGGATAATGCCATCGCGAACCTCTTCACCGGAATAATGCTCACCGGCAAGCTGGTCAGCTTCGATCCGGACGGACGCACGCACCATAGAACGATCGGTCAGGTTAGACAGTATCCGGAGGAACACGCGACCTTCGGTCAACGCTTCGATGTCAGCGGCAATCTCCTCGCACATGGTGTTGATGATGTTTGCACCCATAGCATCACAGGTGTCCACCAGCAGGTGCACCACCAGCATCAGCGGGTTCTCATCACTTTCCTCAAACGTGCGAACCTCAATGTCTTTTACGCCGCCGCCGCGGCTGACCATGCTGGGGTGAAGCTCGTTGAGCTTTTCGATGAGTTCGGCCTTGTGGAACAGCACCTGATTGGCCGCCTCTTCAACATCTGGTGGACTGACCACCTGGATCTGCCCGATCAGGAGGGATTCATCCGCATGTGCAGTGATGCCGCCGGACTGGCTGAAGATTTTTGCAGCGGAACTTAACGCAGCCACGATGGATGGCTCTTCAACAACCAGCGGGACCAGGTAGTCCTTGTTGTTGATATGGAAATTGAGGCCGAGCCCCATGGGAAGGCCCATGACGCCGACAACGTTTTCAATCATCTTGTCGGCACGGTTGATGGACAGGACATGGTGTCCGTCCGTCAGAGATTTGAGATCAGTTTCGGTAAGCCAGCCGTTTTCGTGGGCTTTCTTTAGTCTTTCCGCTACCGATAGCTTGTAAAAGCCAGGGAAACGCGCTTTGTCCATCTGGTAAAAATGCTCCGTTAAATGTCAGGCAAAATCTGCATGAAGAAAGCAAAAGCGTCCTTCATGAACCAACGCGTCCCTTAATTTTCTTATATTCTCGCCGCTGGTAGAAAAGGCGATGCCAAAGTCACCGCCACCGGCACCTGAGGGTTTGTAAATGCATTCGGCCAATTCTACCCTTTTTCGCAGTTCAACGTGCGCCTCAGTGTAGAAATTAGCGCCCGATGCCTGACTGAATGCGGACAGCTGCTTGTTGTAGTCAGCTACAGAATCAACGAAGCGGTCCGCCTGCCTGCACTCGATTGCATCGGCACCGGCAACCGCAATCGCAGAAAGGCCCGCCAGATGCGCCTCATATGCATCAGGATTGGCATTTTGGAAGTACTGCACTTTCTCCAGGTAATCCGTTGTCTTTGCGGCAAAGCCCGACCAGATAAACAGCATATGCACATGGTCAGGAATCTCGACAGTGACAGGTGGCTCGTCGCGCCTGAATACGATAGGCGAATCCAATGCTGACAATGCGACATCGGCGCCACTGCCGCGGCCACCCTGGAATGCCCGGTGGGCGCGCATGGCGGCATCGATGACCGGCGTGTCTGGTGTTGCCAGGGCACGGCAAAGTGCGGCAGTCAGTGCAGCAGAGGAACCAAGCCCCAGCTTCTGGTTGTCCAGGTAGAACGCGGACGTATCAAGAATGATGGACAGTTTGCCTTGTCTTAGAAGCGCTTCGACGGGTGCTGCGATCAGGCCGTCAGCCTTAAGGGTTTCGGTTACATGGCGTACCAGGGGAAGCGATGCCAGTGCATCAAGCGTCTGCGACTTCTGCGTGGTCTCTGCAAGCACGGTGGTTGTGCTGCCAGCATCGATCTGGACTTGTGCGCGTTGCCGTACTGGTACCAGTACAGCCGGGGCGCCATCCAGCACGGCGTACTCGCCCAGCAGGAATAACTTACCCGGTGCGCTTGTTGAAATAGACAACTCAGTCAAAACGAACGCTCGGGGTGCCGCCAACATGTGACGACATGGTCCGGATGACACCGGGCATGGCAGACAGTGCTTCTTCCACGATGGGGCGCGATGAAGGCGTTGTGATGACCTTGACCTGGGGACCGGCATCAATGGTGAAGAAAGCAGGGCAACCGTCGCGGCGCAGGCGCTGAACTTCATGCATGATATTCATGGTATCCCCGAGCCAGAACAGCACCGGTGGTGACGATGTCATCATGGTGGCATGCATCTTCAGGCAGCTTGCCTCAGCCACGTCGGCCAATCTTTCAAAGTCACGCTGTTCGACAGCTGCCTTTGCGGCCTTCATATCCTCATCGTGACTGTCACACCAGGCCTGGTAGTAGGGGGATGTAGACGCGGTCCTCTGCATCGCCTCGGTGGAACCAACAGGTTTTTCCGCTTCCGATGTAATAGCGACAACAACATCGAGGGGCCAGTGTGGAGCATCAGCAATTTGGTATGCGGCGGGATCTTCGCCTGGCTGGATTTCGACAAAGCCACCGTAAATGGATCGTGCCGCAGACCCGGAGCCGGTTCTTGCGAGCTGCGAAAGTTGCACTGGCGTCAGTTCAAGTTCCAGCAGTGCATCCGCTGCCAGCGTCAGGGCGGCAAATCCGGATGCGCTGGAGGCAAGACCTGCGCCAGTCGGGAAGTTGTTTGCCGTATCCACCTCAAAACAGGTTTCAACTGAAAAGCGGGTCCTGATGCGATCCAGGAATCGAACGATCCTGTCTACATGACTGCTCTGTGCCTCTTCGCCATCAAAGCGAACGACATCATGATCGGCCTCGATAGCTCGAAGCCGTGTTGTCGTTGAGAGAGCATCGAGGCCAATCGACAGGGAGCCTACCGCGGGCAGGTTTCCTTCTCCTGGGGATTTCCCCCAGTATTTCACCAGCGCGATGTTTGAATGAGCGGTAGCAGTGACTGCATTGTTGGGCATTGTGACAACAGGGCTAATGCCCGAATCAAGACCTGACCCGGCATTATAGCGGGTCATACAGCGGCTCAAACTGGATATTTTGATGATTAGCGCATACCCTCGGCGGGTTCAGTCGATCAGTCGACATTAACAATCTACAAGAGAACCAGAATGGGACAGGCAGGAGACTTTGGCACACGCGCGCCGGTGCTGAAAAAACGGGTTGAGTCATTGATGCAGGACCTGGTCAGTGAGCGTCTGCCTGCGGGCAATATTGCCGCGGTCATCGCCTATGCGGTTGCCACCGAGGGGAAGAGGATAAGGCCGCTCATGTGTTATGCGGCGGCTGACTGTTTTGGTCTCGATGAGTCGGTTGCAGACTATCCTGCCGTGGCGATCGAACTGGTCCACACCTATTCACTGGTCCATGACGACCTGCCTGCAATGGACGACGATGACCTGCGGCGGGGGAAGCCGACGGTGCATGCAGCTTTCGATGAGGCCGCCGCGATCCTCACTGGTGATGCGCTCTTAACCTATGCATTCGAAATCCTGGCCGCGGCTGACGCAGATGCCGGGGTTCGACTGGCCTGGGTTAACCTGCTCGCAAAGGCGGCAGGTGGTGAAGGCATGATCTTTGGACAGGCGGTAGACCTTGAAGGCGAGCAGCGCTGTCTTTCCCTGGATGAACTGACAACGATGCATACCAATAAAAGTGGCCGGATGATTTCCGTTGGCCTCAGTATGCTCGCAGCGGCGGCAGGAAATGTTGCTCCCGCAACAGCCGGGCACCTGGCTGGCTTTGGGCAGCATATCGGGCTGGCGTTCCAGATCAGGGATGACATTCTCGATGTGGAAACACCAACAGAAATCCTTGGCAAACCACAGGGTTCAGACGCTGCTGCTGGTAAATCAACATTTACCTCACTGCTTGGCCTCAATGGCGCGAAACGCCGGATGCACGAGGAGCTTGAAGCAGCTGAGAAGTGCCTGGACGCAATAGACGGTGATACAAGTTCACTGCGTTGGGTGGCGAGTTACATCACTGAACGCGAGTATTAATCGCCGTCCCGCAGGTCCACGATCTGCATATTCCTGTCTCTTTTCGAGACGTGAAGTATCTACCTATAATGTCCGGACTTGATAAATAGCCTGGAGCAGACAATGGCCGAATTCGACCTGGTTGTGAGGGGAGGCCGCGTCATGGACGGTACCGGCGGTAGCTCGATCAACGCCGATATTGCCATCAAAGACGGCCTGATCGCCGAGGTGGGTAACATCAAAGGCTCAGCAAGCCGTGAACTGGATGCCGATGGTGCATTGGTCACCCCCGGCTTTGTGGATATTCACACTCACTACGATGGCCAGGCCACCTGGTCAAACCGCCTTAATCCATCGAGTCATCACGGCGTCACTACCGTGGTAATGGGCAACTGTGGCGTGGGCTTTGCACCGGTGCGTGGCAGCGATCACGACACCCTTGTAAAGCTGATGGAGGGTGTAGAAGACATCCCTGGTGTCGCGCTGCATGAAGGTCTGCCATGGTCGTGGGAGTCGTTTCCTGACTACCTCGATTTCCTCGGTACGCGTAAGTTCGATATGGATATTGCCGCCCAGCTACCGCATGCGGCGTTGCGGGTTTATGTCATGGGTGAGCGCGGCGCGAACCGTGAAGATGCCACAAGCGACGATATTGCCCAGATGAAACAACTGACCAGTGAGGCGATGCGGGCCGGTGCGATTGGCTTCTCCAGTTCGAGAACGTTGAATCATCGCAGTTCAACCGGAGACCCCACGCCATCATTAACGGCTGCCGAAGCAGAGTTGGTTGGGATAGGCGAGGGTGTTCGTGCTGGCGGTGGCGGCGTCATCGAGATGATCTCGGACTTTAAGGACTTTGATGGTGAGTTTGACATCCTGAAGGCCATGTCACTGGCGAGTGGTTCACCTATGTCTATCAGCCTGGCACAGAGTGCACGTCCCGATGGATGGAAAAAGATACTCGCGCGTATCGATGAGGCCAATGATGAAGGTCTGCGCTTTCGTGCCCAGGTAGCGCCACGCGCCATCGGTATCCTGTTGGGGCTGACCACAACGATGAATCCTTTCAGCGCACACGAGCGTTACCGTGAGATTCGTAAGCTACCCCTGGCGGAGCGGCTCGAAAAGTTACGCGCCCCTGGATTCAAAGATCAGCTGCTGGCCGAAACGCCAAGTGGGGGGCGGGCGTTTTTCTCCAACTTCTCGAAGATGTGGACGGTCGATGACACCTTTGACTATGAGCCAGCCCCCGCTGATTCCATTGCAGCAAGGGCGCAGGCGCAAGGTGTCAGCCCATTGTCGCTGGCTTATGACCTGATGATCGCCGGTGACGGCAAACAACTCTTCTACACGCCGTTTGCCAACTACGCGGAAGATAACCTCGATTGCTGCCGGGAAATGATCCTCGCTGAGAACACTGTAATGGGGCTGGGTGATGGTGGTGCGCATGTCGGGACTATATGCGATGCGAGTTTTATCACTTTTCTCCTGACCCACTGGGGGCGGGATAGAAAGCGTGGTGATCTGATCGATCTTGAAACGCTTATCAAGGCACAGACAGCTGACACAGCCGCCGCAGTTGGACTGACCGACCGGGGTGTGCTCGTGCCTGGTAAGCGCGCAGATATCAATGTGATCGACTTCGATCGCCTCTCGATCGACAAACCCTACATGGTTGCTGACCTGCCAGCTGGTGGCGCGCGGCTTGAGCAGCAGGCCTCAGGGTTCCTGGCCACCGTCGTTGCAGGCGAGGTGACTTACCTCTCCGGTGAGCCAACGGATGCACTGCCGGGCCGACTGGTTCGACGGCGACATGATTAACCTGGCGTTTCTCCAAGACCTTTTGCCGGTGAACCCTAAGCCGGACCTTTTTTGAATGAGAAGTTGTTATGGGCAAACTGGATAACAAGATTGCGATTGTTACGGGTGCAGGACGCGGCGTTGGCGCCGCGACAGCAGTTATGCTGGCAAGAGATGGCGCTTCTGTTGTTGTTAACGACCTGGATGAGGCGAATGCAAAAGAAACCGCTGATGCCATAACTGCAGAGGGTGGCCGGGCAATGGTGGTTGCAGGCAGTGTCACGGACCCGATGTTCCCGGACGAACTCATCAGCAGTGCAGCGGAGGGTTTCGGTGGCATCGACATCATCGTGAACAATGCTGGGTATATTTGGAATGGCGCCATGCATAACCATAGTGATGAACAGTGGCAGGCGATGCTCGACGTACATGCAGGTGCACCTTTCAGGATCCTGCGCGCTTTTTCTACCTGGCTGCGGCCCCAGGCGAAATCTGAAATCGAGGCAACTGGCGCGGCGCAATGCCGCAAGGTGGTCAATATCTCCTCTGTTTCAGGCACCGAGGGGAGCGCTACGCAGATAGCCTACAGCGCAGGTAAAGCAGCTGTTGTGGGTATTACTAAAACACTCGCAAAAGAATGGGGCAGGTATAACGTCACCGTAAACTGTGTTGCCTTTGGTCATATTGAAACCAGGCTCACCCAGGCCTACAGCGAAGAGCCTCCGACAATTCGGGTTGGTGACCGTGACTATAAAGTGGGACTGACAGATGCCCAGGTTGATGCGACTACCAGGATGGCGCCGCTCGGCAGACCCGGGCAGCCGGAAGATGGTGCCGGTGCGGTCTATATGTTCTGTATCCCTGAGTCAGATTACGTCATCGGCCAGGTGTTGACCTGTTCGGGCGGAGCCTGACCGTCCAGACCTCAAGTACTTAGAAAGAAGAGCCTTCTTCGCGCAGAAACGCTAACTCTTCGGGCGTGGACTGACGGCCTAGCAGGGTGTTGCGGTGAGGGTATCGACCAAACCTGTCGATGATTGCCTTGTGCTGCATTTCGAAGTCGTAGTTGGATTCCATGCCAGGTTCTGAAAAGAGCACGACGGCTCGATCGTGGATGCTCATGGATTCGCTGTGCATGAAGGGCATATACAGAAAAGCGCGTTCCCGGGGTGGCAGCGCCTGCGAATCAAATCGGTCTATCGCCACCTGTGCCAGGACCAGCGCTACCGTGTCCTGCGCAAACGCCCTGGGGTCATCGCGGTAGATATTCCTCGAAAACTGGTCCAGTACGATAACTTCGGCAAGGGCACCGGAGAGCTCAGTCCGCCAGCTGGCAAGTTCCCCTGCACAGGCCTGGCGGTGCACATCACCGAAGCGGTTGGCGATGTCTGCATCAACCTTGTCGTTCCTGGTAAACCAGTCCGCTTCGGACAGCTCGTGAAACCAGTAAGCAAGGACGCCAGCCGGTTCAGACATCATTGGTTGTTCCCTGCAGTTTCAGCTTTCCGTTGCCGCCTTCGGGAAGTTGAGTTCCGCAAGGTGCCGGGCGAGGTCAGTTCCTGCAGTAGAAGGACTGACGCTGCGATCTACCTTGCTGATCACACCATCTTCATCGATGTAGAAGGTCCAACGCTTCGCAAAACCCCTGGCGCTCAACACGCCATAAGCTGCAGAAGTCTCCGTTGTCGGGTCAGAGAGAATAGGGAAGGTCGCCTCATTCTTATTGGCAAAACCGGTTACGTCTTCGAGGTTATC
Organism: Pseudomonadales bacterium; assembly: GCA_963921285.3. GTDB lineage: Bacteria > Pseudomonadota > Gammaproteobacteria > Pseudomonadales > Azotimanducaceae > UBA9659. The sequence goes on along the minus strand of CAWUFD020000008.1, from coordinate 144,338 downwards.
GGTGCTCGCCATGAAGTAGGCTACATTGAAGTTGCGGATCACTTTGTCACTGTCACGCAGCGACTTGCATTCTGCCGTTCAGCCACCTGTGAAGGCTTTAGGGAAGAAGGCGATGACAACACCTTGTTTGCCTTTGAAGTCACTCAGTCGGTAGGTTTGGCCATCGGAAGCCTGTAATTCAAAGTCAGGGGCGGCGTCGCCAACATCCGGTGCGGCGAATGCTGCAGAACTGACCAGCAGGCAAACTGCAGCGAGGAGGGGTTTGATGTGTCGCATCTCTTCTCCCTTTATTGGTTTGTTTGGATTTCTATTGTCGTAAAAGTGTATACGTTAGTGCTAGGTGAATCGATCTATTCGCCACTTTGCATGATTTCCCGCTCATCGCCGATGCGTCGTGTGATACCAAGGCGATCAAAATACTCGAGGATCTCAATGCAGAGATTTCGGCCAATACCCGTTACATCCCGGTAGTCCTTGACGGTGAGTCTGCCGCCCGCTCCGCAGGCAGCGGGCAGTGCTGCTTTCAATTCCTCGATGCCCTCCGGTGCGAAATATCGGTTTTTTACTGGCCTCACGACAAGACCCACCTTCATGGCCTCATCAAGGATCTTTGCGAGATCTTTTGGCGGAACATCAAGGCTCGCTGCGAGGTCATGCAACACCGGGGGTTTGGTCGGTTCAGCCTCCAGCAGAGGCTTCGCTTTTTCGAATATCGCAAGGCTGCGAGCGTCCAGTTGCGCACTTACGCCCGGTCGGCCCATGGTGTTTCCGGACTGGCTCAGTTCGCCTGCGGCCAGCATGGACCTGATAATCTCTGTTGCAACGTCGATGGGCCAGGCGCGGCATAGTAGTTTTATCACCTGGTTCTGTGGCATGCCCTGTTTACCAGGGTTAGCCTTGTGCCACTCATCAAAGCCTGAAGCCAATGATGCAGCCAGTGCATCAAACTGCGGCGTATCGATGACATGTTCGCTGCCACACCAGGTCACATCCATGTCATCGAGAAGTGCTTCGGTTGCTTCCTTGCCGAGGTTAAATGCTTCAGAAAAGGCGGTCAGGTTGACGCCATATGCTTCGTTGCCGACGAGATTATTAAGGCTCCCTGCTGGAGATGTTGCGTCGAGACGGTTGAGGAACTCAATTCGCTCGGGCCTGGCTCGGCCCCGGCGTGGTGATGTCAGGGTTAATACTTCGCCACCGCCGAGTGTATTCAGGGCGGCCTGGTCGCGAATAACGATTCGATCGCCGACACAGACGTTGATCGGTTCATCCAGCACCAGTTGCGCCAGGCCCGATGCTCCTGGCTCAATACGGCCGTCTTCGAGCACGGCCACGCGCGCGGTGACGTGGTTAGCTGCTGCGTGCAGATGGACAGGTGTCCAATGTCGCAGTGCACGTGCTGCGTTCGGCAATACTTTGATGGTTGCATCAAACCGCTCGGTTGCTGCTGCCAGGTTTGAAGTGATCCAGTTGCCGCGATGAATCTGCTCAATTTCAAGCTGGTTGCTGGCGATGTTCATTGCGCAGCGATCGCCTACTGTTGCCGTTTCTGAAACCTGGTTCTGTGTGTGCAGGCCCCTGACGCGTACTGGAATGTTCTGCGGCATCAGGCGCAGTTCGTCGCCGATCACGGTTTCACCGGCGAAGACACTACCGGTGACCACAATACCTGAACCTTTCACGTTGAATCGCCTGTCCACTGCAAGCCTGAAACAGCCTTCACTACTGCGCCGGGTGATATCGTCAGCGGCTATCGTCAACGCGAGGAGTAGCGTATCCATACCTTCACCGGTGATGGCCGATACAGGGTAGATATCAGCGCCACTTAGCGCTGTTCCTTGCAGCAGTTGCGTTATGTCACCCATGACTTCGCTGACACGTGCCTCATCAGCGCGGTCAGTTTTTGTGAGTGCAACAAGACCTTCGCTTACCCCAAGCAGATCAAGAATCTCAAGATGTTCGGTGGTTTGCGGCATGATGCCGTCGTCAGCAGCAATGACCAGCATGGCAAAGTCGACGGCGGCGACACCAGCCAGCATGTTGTTGATAAAACGGATGTGGCCCGGTACATCGACAAAACCGAGACGACCACCGGTTTCGGCGTCGCGGTATGCAAAGCCCAGGTTGATAGTCAGGCCGCGCGCCTTTTCTTCCTCCAGCTGGTCAGTGTCGACACCGGTCAGCGCTTTGACGAGCGTGGTTTTGCCGTGATCGACGTGTCCCGCGGTGGCAATAATCATTGCAGGCGCTTATCCGTGATCAGTTTGAGAGCAGCGTGGTGAGATCTTCCGCCGCTGGAAGTGTTCGCAGGTCAAACAGCAGGCGACCTTCCTGCAGGCGGCCGATGACTGGCATATCAAGCTGGCGAAAACGGGTCACAATTGCCTGCAGTGCAGTTTCACCGGGTTCAGCAGGTGTGATGCTGATCGAGAAGCTGGGCAACGTGTTGAGTGGCAGGGCACCGCTGCCGATCTGGCTCTCGCTTTCCACCTTCTCTGCAGACCCGCTGTCGCCGAGAAAAGCGCGGAACACCGGTAGCACGGTATCTACCAGCTGCTCGACGTCATCGGCGGTGCGAGAAAGAAAACGTAGTGTCGGAATCTCGGCCTCCAGGGTCTCAGGCGTACGGTAGGCAGACAGGACGGCGTTTAATGCCGCGATGGTCATCTTGTCTACGCGCAAAGCACGTTTCAGCGGGTTTTTCTTGACCTGATCGACCAGTTCGCGCGTTCCAGCGATGATCCCCGCCTGCGGGCCGCCAAGCAGTTTGTCACCGGAGAACGTGACCAGATCTGCGCCACTGGCGAGAACTTCTGCCACGGTCGGTTCGTGCGCAAGACCATACCTGCCAAGTTCAACCAGGTTGCCGCTGCCGAGATCAACCAGGCAGGGCAGGTTGTGTTCGTGTGCCAGCGCAGCAAGTTCGCTGTAGCTGACTTCTGCGGTAAATCCCTGGATTTCATAGTTGCTGGTATGAACTTTCATCACAGCCGCGGTGTCGGCGTCGATGGCAGCTGCGTAGTCTTTCAGGTGGGTGCGGTTGGTTGCACCCACCTCGGCGAGTTCCGATCCGGATCGGGACATGATTTCAGGAATTCGAAACGAACCGCCGATTTCGACGAGTTCACCGCGCGAAACACAGACCTTTTTGCCAAGCGCGAGTGTGTTCAGGCAGAGCATCACCGCGGCTGCGTTGTTGTTCACAACCGTCGCGGCTTCAGCACCGGTCAGTTCTGCAATCAGGTCGCTGATATGATCATCGCGATCACCCCTTGCGCCTGAATCGAGATCAAACTCCAGGTTGCTCGCGCCGGTAGCGATACGGGTGATCGCTGCAATTGCCGATTCAGGCAGGTATGCGCGACCCAGGTTGGTATGCAGCACGGTACCCGTCAGGTTCATTACTGGCGTCAGGCTGGTGTGATCACTGGCGTTAAGCATGCGCTTAACATCTTCGGCCATCGAATCGAATGCAGGTATGTCCGCTCGTTCGCCGGAGGCGATCTGGCTTCGCAAATCCCCGATGAGTGCACGTACCGCATCGGTGGTTCTCTTCTGACCGTAGGTGGTTAACGTCACCTCGAGACTTTGATCGTTAAGCAGCTTGTCAACAGAGGGTATCTGCTTAAAGAGGTCCTTCATCAGCGTTGCTTAAGGTGTCGTATCCAGCGCTTCCCTGACGGCGGTCTTGAGTGGCGTGATCGGCCTGACCCAGGGCTTGGAGTAGGGCTGGTAGATTGATTCCCATTCGTCAGCGGCACTCTGCGCGCCGGTACGGTCACTGTAGAGCCCCAGCAGGAGCACGTACCAGTCCTGGTTCTGGCTGCGAATGCGCACGTAGTCTGGCTCAGCGATATTGTGGTCCATCGCGTAGGCTTCAACGGCCTCAACCGACTGCAGTGCTATCAGCTGTACGGCATAGCCGGAATCCATCTTAAATATGGGGTGTTCGAGTACATCTTCGCGTTCACGTTGTGCGCTGCGCGCACTGTCTGCGGGTATTGCCGATGGTGAGAACTGCTCGTTTGCGGCACCGGCATCTGTCTCTGCAGCTTCGCTGCTACCCTGGCCTTCACCTTCAGTAGAAATGTAGTCTTCAACCTGTATTTCGGCGCGTTCCGGGATTTCATCGAAACGATTGGACTGCAGGGACTGCAGGGACTGCAGTTCCTGTTGTGTCGGCGCAGCATAGGCAACCTGTGCGCGCTCAGGGTTGATCGCGCGGATACTGGCATCGTCCTGTTCAGTCTTACAGTCCCACGGGTCGTCCCGACCGACCCCGTAACAGTACCAGGTCTGGTTCGACGCCTGGTCACTGAGTGCGCTCGGGTCATCACAGCTATCATCATCAAGGCAACTGGCAGGTTCGCGGTCAAAAAAGGGAATCCAGGAACAGCCACCAAGGCTGAGGGTCGTTATCACTATAAAGATGAGCAGACCGGTTTTCTTCAATCGAGTCATTAAGGCAGCAGCTTTGTACATCGCGGTAATTCTATCTTAAGGGCCTACCTGAAGCAGCTGATCTTTCTGTGGAAAGAGGCCAAATATGCCGCCGGTATGAACAAATACGAGTGGACCCTTGTCCTGCAGTCTGCCACCGGCAGCTTCAGTCAGCATGCCGTCGAATGCTTTACCGGTGTAAACAGGATCAAGCACGATGCCTTCCAGTTGCGCCACCAGCGATATGGTTTCAAAAACATTTGATGTCGCGCGACCGTAACCGGGACCAACATAACCGTCGATGACGTTGATAGGCAGGTCGAACGCAGTAAGGTCGATGTCATAACGATTCGAAAACGCAGCAAAATCCTCACTGATCTTGTTGATGAAATACGCCTCGTCATCACAGACGTTGAAGGCGGTGATCTCCGGTGACAGATTGTGCATGGATTTACCGAGAATCAGACCACCCAGCGTGCCACCTGATCCGGTAGCGGACACGATAGCGCCCGGACTGATCCCGTGCTGTTCAAAATCTGCTTTCAGCTCTGCTGCACAGTTGATGTATCCCCAGAGGCCGATCTCATCACTGGCACCGACCGGGATGACAAACACTTTCTGGTTTCTCTGCGCATAATGTTCGGTCAGTTCCGCAACGATCTTTTCGGTCTGCTGGTATTCGTCAGGAGACATGATGCTGACTTCGGCGCCAACCAGGTGGTCAAGCAGCAGGTTGCCGTCGGGCTGCTCCGGTTCACGCCCACGCAGCACAAGGTGTGACTTCAATCCCAGCTTTGCCGCCATCACGGCGGTTGCACGGCAATGGTTTGATTGCACGCCTCCAAAGGTGATCAGGACATCCGCGTTTTCCGCAAGCGCCTGGCCAATGGAATACTCGAGCTTACGGATCTTGTTGCCGGCAGCGGCGCTTTCCGTCAGGTCATCGCGCTTGATCCATATCTCAACACCGCAGTGATCGGATAAACGTTGCAGGTGTTCAAGTGGTGTTGGCAGGCGTGCCAGTGAGATTCGGGGTGCTTCAGCCATTTTTTCGCTGCCTCACGTGGTAGGTACCGAGCAGTTCCATTGCGACTTTGTCGCCGTCCATGAACTGTGATGACATCTTTGTTGTGGCCTTACCAGCATCGCTGAGACGGGTGAAAAAGTCTTCTGCATCATCTGGCAGGATTGCACTGCAGACGAGGTCATCAAACACGGGCACCTGGTAGCTGGCTTCCGCACCAGAGATGACCGTGTTGCAATCGAGCATTCTTTCACTAAGCTTCAGCTGCATCAGCCCCCAGCCTGCCAGTACAGCAAGTGCGTAGAGGCTCCCGCCGAAAGCTGATTCCTGGTGGTTGATGTTAAGCGACAAAGGCGCGCTGAGCGTAAGTGCATTACCCGAGTACTGTTCAATCTGCACACCCATGTGCCTGCTGAGTGGGATTAGCTCGTAGAAAGCAGTTTGCAGCTCGGCCGGTGATTCGTAATAGAGTTTGGGCTTCAACGTGTACAGCTCGATTTTGAGCCGCGGAGTAAAACATGAAACTTCATCTATTTCCAAGACACCTGCTGCTGCTGGGCCTGGCGATTTTGCTTGGTGCATGTGAAGGAAAGAAAAGCGCACTCCAGATCACCGGTCCCACAATGGGCACCAGCTACTCGATCAAATATCTTGGTGACGTTGATTCTGAAACACTGAAACAGGCAGTTGATGCTGAGCTTGATCGGCTCAACAGTATATTTTCGACCTACCAGGACGATACAGAGCTCAGTCAGTTGAACCGGATACCCGTTGGCGAAACCGTGCCTGTCTCGTCGGAACTCGCAGAGGTGATGCAAATCAGCCGCGACGTGCATGCGCTGACCCAGGGCGCATTCGAAGTTACGGTGGGCCCGGTTGTAGATCTGTGGGGCTTTGGTCCGTCTGGCCCACGCAGTGGGGTGCCAGATGAAACCCAGATCGAAGATCGACTGCAGCAGATTGGCACCGATGCCGTCGTCAGTGTGCCCGGTGAGGGGATAACCAGGACACGCGATGTGAGCATAGATCTCTCCGCGGTTGCAAAAGGATATGCTGTTGACCAGTTGTCTGATTTGCTTGGCGACTTTGGTATAGAACGCTACATGATCGAAGTGGGGGGTGAAATCAGGACGCGGGGCCGGAATGATCGCGGCGTCCCCTGGGTCATCGCAATTGAAAAGCCATTACCCGGTAGGCGTGAGATCCACACGACACTGCCAATGGAAGATGTGGGTATGGCGACCTCCGGTGATTATCGGAACTTTTTTACCCACGAAGGCACACTTTATTCGCATACGATCGATCCACGTACTGGCTGGCCGGTCAGCCATGACCTGGCCTCGGTAACCGTCCTGCATGAGAGCGCAGCGAGGGCAGACGCGCTGGCGACCGCGTTTTCGGTCCTGGGGGCGGAAGATACCCTGCGGATAGCAGACGCGAATAACATCCGCGTTTTGGCTATAATACGCGGCGATACGCTGACGACGCGGACCTCACGGGCGATGGATGACTATCTGTCCCGGACAAAACCGTCAGATTGAACGTTTCATTAAATCGACCGGCCAGAATGAACCAGGACGGCGGTCATACGTAGAATTAACTAGCGAACGAACAGGACCAACGTCAACATGGCAACCTTTCTGCTCACATTCATCATTCTTGTGTTACTCGCCGCCGGTATGGCTATCGGTGTGATGCGTAGCAGGGCGCCGATTTCCGGCACGTGTGGCGGTCTGAACAACATGGGTGCGCAAGGTGCCTGTGAAATCTGTGGTGGCAACCCCGCCAAGTGCGAATCCGAGAACGAATCGAAACTTACTCGAAGTAATCGTGCAACGTTCTTCGACGCCATGGACGAAAATCGATAGCGCCGACAGACGCTAACTGCCGCGCAGGCGTTTGCGTCTCTCCACTGCTTGCAGGGCGGTCATGCGCCGCGCCAGCAGTTGTTCCAGCGAGTCGTTACTCGACATGAACTGTAACCCCACCTGAACCGCGTTTTCCTCGCTCAGCAAGCGGCTGTAACACACCCTCGCGTAACTCGCAGCAACCAGCGTAGGCTCGCTGAACGACATTTTTACCGCAACGAAGCTCTCTTCAGGCACAAGGTCCTCACTGCGGTAGGCGAGACCGGCCGGTGAGACATTCATCGCCGGCATGGCGGGCACCTGGGGTGCATCATCACCGGCGATAAGCAGCTCGGCCAGCAGGTCCATCCGTTTTGACAGGTTTGAAAAGTAGGCCGCAATTACAGGGTCCTTGTCATGTAAATCTGATTTGATCTGGCGTGCCTCAAGATCAAGCAGGTACATATCCCGGGCCACGCGGACTGTCGATGAAATACCGAGGAGGTCATCGGCCTCTCGGGACTGGATATCCGCACGGGTAACCGGTGTGATTTCAACAGCTAACTGGTCCTGCATGCGGTGGTAACCGCGTCTTTCAATCGCTCGCATCAACGCATTGTCGCATCGCTGCAATGTAAAGTGGGAGGATTCTTAACCGACGCCGGATTCAGTATGATGAGTCACCTGATTCACCCGTACCCCGCATACCCTTATGTTTTCTGACTGGCGATTTTCCCTCGCCACACGACTTTTCTCGTCATCCCGGGACAATCGCCTGGTTTCCTTTGTGGGGTTGCTCTCCGTTGGTGGACTTGTGCTCGCGGTTGCCGTGCTTGTTACCGTGCTGTCGGTCATGAACGGGTTCGAGCGTGAGCTGCGCGAGCGGGTGCTCGGGGTGATACCGCACGGCACCCTGCATGCGAGACAGGGGGATTACCTCAGTGACTGGCAGTCGGTCCGAAATACTGTCCTGGGTTACGAGGGCGTTGCCGGTGCCGCGCCGACCGTTTCTGGTACCGGGCTCGTGGTGGCAGGAGAACAGTTGAGCGGGGTGACCTTCAGGGGCATTGATCCTGCGCTGGAAGGCACGGTTTCGATTCTGCCAAGGTTTGTTGAAGGCACCACGCTGCAGGTCCTGGACGAACGCCGTTTCCACGCCATCCTTGGCGCGGAGCTGGCTGAAGGCATGGGGCTTAGCATTGGCGATCATTTCAGCCTGGTGTTACCTGATGTGCGTTTTACCCTTGCGGGCCCGGTCCTGACGACGAGACAGTTAACACTTGCTGGTACTTTCCGGGTCGGTGCAGATGTCGATAAGAACCAGGTCCTGCTCTCATATACCGATGCAGCCCGCCTCAAGCGCCAGCGTGGCGTTGATGGGATTGTTGTGAAAACAGACGACCTTTTTGCCGCCCCTGAGATCCTGTTAAACGTAGCCGCTGCTGAAGGCCTTTACGCAACCAGTTGGATGCGACGCCACGGCAGCCTGTATGACGCGATTCAGACGCAGAAGGCCACGATGTTCCTGCTGCTGTTAATCCTGGTTGCGGTTGCCGCGTTTAACGTGGTTTCCAACCTGGTCATGACGGTAGATGATAATCGCGCCAAGATTGCGATCCTCCGAACCATCGGCGCCTCACCGGGTGATATCCGCTTGACGTTTTTTGTGCATGGTCTGCTGGTTGGGGTATTGGGCGTGGTGATTGGCGTCGCGATCGGTGTTGGTCTTACGCTTGTGTTGAGTCCTGCCTTTGAAGTGCTGACGAACCTGCTGGGGCTGGAGATCATGGGGGAGTACTTTATCCGCTACCTGCCGACAGAAGTCCTCATCAGTGATCTTGCGGCAATATCGACGACCGCTTTCCTGATATGTATTTTTGCAACTATCTATCCCGCCAACAAGGCAGCAAAGGCGCTGCCGGCGCGCCCGCTTGCATATGATGTCTGAAGATAATACGAACCCGGTGCTCGTCGCTGCAGAGCTCTCAAAGTCTTATGGGGAAGGACACACGCGTGTCGAAGTCCTCAAGGGATTGAATCTAACTGTCATGCGCGGTGAGAAAGTTGCCATTGCAGGCGCCTCGGGCAGCGGTAAAAGTACATTGCTGCATCTGCTTGCAGGGTTGGACCAGCCTGATACCGGCTCGGTGACGTTGGCCGGTCATGAAATCACCTCATTGGGTACGGCTGAAACGGGCAGGGTAAGGGGCCGGCACCTCGGTTTTGTCTACCAGTTTCACCACCTGCTGCCTGAGTTTACGGCGCTTGAGAATGTGGCGATGCCGCTGCGTATCGCTGGCCGCTCACTCGATGAGGCAAACCGTGCCGCTGGTGAGATGCTCGGCAGGGTGCAGCTTGGTGACAGAACGAATCACGCGCCTGGCGAGCTCTCTGGTGGTGAACGCCAGCGTGTTGCCATTGCCCGCGCGCTGGTCACGTCGCCCGATTGCGTGCTGGCTGACGAACCAACCGGCAACCTTGATGAAACAACTGCCGAACATATCCATGACCTCGTGGTTCAACTCAGTGCAGAGCTTGGCCTCGCATTCGTGCTGGTGACACACAATCTTTCGCTGGCTGAGCGTATGGACAGGTCGCTCACACTACACGGCGGAACGCTAACATGAACCTGCCTGTTTCGGTTGGGATTCGATATGCCCGTTCAAGGCGCGGTGGCAGGTTCCTGTCGTTTGTGAGCCTGGTTTCCTTCCTGGGACTGTTCCTGGGTGTGGTTGCGCTGGTTGTTGTCGTCTCGGTCATGAATGGTTTTGATCGTGAACTCAAACAGCGGATCCTGGGTGTTGTGCCACACGTGGTGGTAACGAGTGAAGATCTCGAAACAGTGAGCCGCCTTGCAGCAGAGCAGCCCGGCGGGTCGAGTGCTGAAGCAAGCCTCTTCATCAGTGCACGTGGTCTCATCATGGGTGACCGGGGCAGTCACCTGCTCGAGTTACATGGCTTGGATATCGAGCGAACCGGGGCGGATTCTCTGATCTCAAGATCTGTTGTCAGCGGTGAACTCACCGATCTCATCGCGCCGGGCACGATCATGCTGGGCGAACCTGTTGCAAGGCGTTTTGGCCTGGTGATCGGCGATGAACTCTCCCTGGTGATGCCCAAGGTGACATCCGGCGGTAATGGGGTGAGACCGCAGATCTATACGGTCGTGTTTGCCGGGGCGTTCCGGTTGGGTTCCGAACTCGACTATGGTCTTGCTGTAATGTCGTGGCAGGAACTTCAGGGTCTGACCGGTGAGCTACCCGGTGTGAGGCTGCACCTCGATGATATTTTTGCAGCCCCAGGCGTGTCAGCGGGTCTGCGCCAGCAGGGTTACGAGGTGCGTGACTGGACGCTTGAACACGGCGATTTCTTTGAAACCGTGCGGATGGAAAAGATCATGATGTTCATCCTGCTCAGTTTTGTTGTCGCTGTTGCAGCTTTCAGCATAGTCTCCGGCCTGAGCATGATGGTGGACAGCAAACGTACTGATATTGCCGTACTGAGAACCATGGGATTGTCAGTGCAGGGTGTATTGCTGATCTTTGTGACACAGGGAATGCTGGTTGCTGCTATCGCGATCTCTGCTGGCTTGCTGGTTGGGATACCACTTGCTTTCGAGGCGCCCGCCGTGATGGCGTTCATTGAGGAACTGACCGGTGCCAGCATTATCAGGGGAACTTACTTTGACCGGATACCTGTGGACGTCCGCACGGGTGATCTTGTTGCCATCGTGCTGACAACGCTCAGCATTAGTCTTGCGGCCAGTATCTATCCATCCTGGCACGCGGCCCGTCTCGATCCGTCGGTCATCCTTCGCTACGAGTAGACCGCTTGCGCGTCACGTAGCGATAAGCTCGCCAGCGGAAATACAGGCGCACGCCGGTGAACCCCGTCAGTCCCATGGTGATACCGCACACCAGGCAACCCAGGATTAATGGCTGCCAGATGATAGCCAACTGCGATGTGAACCATTCGAGTGAAATGTTGACCGGTTCAGAGCCGTCTTCCATACCAAGCAGCAGACGGCCGACACGATAAGCAAAGTACATCATCGGCGGCATTGTGATCGGGTTGCTGGTCCAGACGATTGCGATAGCGAGTGGCACGTTGCAACGCAGCCACATGCACATGAAGAGACAAGGCACCATCTGGAACGGGATCGGCAGAAAGCAGCAGATGCTGCCGATCAGCACGGCGTAAGAGATAGAGTGACGATTGAAGTGCCACAGGTTGGGCTCGAATATCACATCGCCGAGAAACCGCAGGGACTTCACTTCCCTTAGCTGCTCTCTTGTTGGCAGATGTTTTTTTATATCCATGTAGTGCCCATCTTTTATGGGGTTGCATCCCTGTTGTCACGCACGCAAACACGCAGGGACGCTGTGGTTGCGCATTATGCCGCGATAGCCCTCACATACGAAATGCGCAGATCAGCGAGTCATTGCTGACGCGCCTAGACGGCGCTGGCGTACATACACTAAGTGACGGCGCGGCGAAGATCGTGGCGCATGACTTCCGCTGCTGTGTGCTTCCTGACAGGCAACCTCCTGGTCATGGGCTTACCTGTCTACCTTGATGTCATCGGCCAGTTCGCGTTTCTGCTCACGCTGTTGCCGGTTGCCCTTTATGGTGTGACGCGCAAGGCAACTCGTGATCTCGGCGCGGGTACCCTGGGGATCGTTTTTACTTTCATAGCTGCGGAAAACCTGCAGCGCCAAAGCCTGCCGCAACACCTGGAAGGCCGGGACATCTACGTCGAGGTGCAGGTAACTGGTTTGCCCACTTTCGTTGAGGCAAAGAGTGTTGATCGAAAGCGTGTTGACGAAAAGCGCGTTAGAGAGGGCACGCGATTTCGCGCACGAGCACGCCATATTGATGCAGACCCCGCATTCTCTGATGCCCGATTGTTACTGACCTGGTACGACGCTCCCACGCAACTGGTGCCAGGAGAGCGCTGGGTGCTGCCGGTGCGCCTGAATCGTCGTAATGGATCGCTGAATCCCGGGTTGTTCGACTATGAGGCGTGGTTGTTCGCAGAGCAGATAGGTGCACGCGGCTACGTGCGTAACAGTGACGATGTGGTACGCCTTGGCACCCATAGAGACCCCGTATCCAGGCTTCGATTACACGTCAGGAATGCGTTGATCGATGCAGCGCCACTAGGAACCAGCCCGGGGCTGCTGTTTGCTCTTGTCCTTGGGGACACGACCGCGCTCACTCCCGGTGAATGGCACCTTGTAACAGGTACTGGCGTCATTCACCTGCTGATCATCTCGGGTTTGCATATCGGACTTGTGGCCTGGCTGGTACACACCGTCACGGGTATTTTGGGTTTCAGGATGCAAAACCGGCTGGGTGTTTCTCTGGTCGTGGCATCGGCCTACGCGTTGCTAGCGGGATTTGGATTACCTGTGCAACGGGCTTTGGTGATGCTGACCGTGGTCATCGCCTGCCAGTTGCTTCGGCGCCGTGTTGCGCTGAACGATCAGCTTGGTATCGCCATGCTGTGTTGTCTGCTCATCGACCCTTTTGCTGCGCTACGCCGGGGTTTCTGGCTTTCCTTCCTGGCGGTTGCACTGCTGATGCTGTTTATGGGTCTGAAACGGCCAGCGGTCGGCCAGATATCCAGCTCGCCGCTCGCTTTCGTGAGGGAATCCGTTCGTGCCCAGTGGATCATATTCTTCGGCATGGCGCCTGTGTTACTGATCGGGATGGGGCAGGTTTCCCTGGTCTCGTTTCTTGTAAACCTGGTTGCTATCCCGTTTGTTGGATTGGTCCTGGTGCCATGCCTGCTGGTTTTTGCGAGCATCGCTGTACTCTTGCCCTGGTTATCCGTTCACATGACCGGTGTCATCGCGGGTTTAAGCAATGCCGTATGGCTGGGTCTTTCCTGGTCTATTCGGGAGGACATGATGCTGCATGCACTGCCAGGCCCAATGTTGCAGCTGTTCTTGTCTTTTTCGGGCGGGTTAGTTCTTCTGTTACCGAGGATAGCCGGGCTCACGCTACCGGCGCTCCTGGCGCTGGTTTCTGGCCTGCCAGCAGGATCGCCAGCGGCGTGGGCGCCGGGTGTTCGGGCTGAGATTCGTTTCCTCGACGTGGGGCAGGGGCTGGCGGTGCTTATCATGTCCCGCCACCAGGTTACCGTTTACGATACGGGACCTGCGTTCGGTAGCAGATTCAACAGCGGTAGCCAGGTGGTTGTACCGAGCCTTCGCCAGGCCGGGCGTAAAACGCTTGATAACCTCATTATCAGCCATGGCGACAATGATCATGCTGGCGGGGTTGACGCTGTACTCGATGCGTTTGATCTGCCGAGGCGAATTGCAACGCCGCGCTCTTGTGAAGGATCCTGGCAGGCTGATGGCATCCACTATCGCCTTATCGGCAGTCAGTTCGTCGGCGGGTCCAGCAATAATTTGTCATGCCTGTTGAGAATTTCCTCGGGCAACCTCTCAGTGCTCCTGACCGGTGATATCGAAGTCGAAGCTGAGATGTCGATCCTGGGTCAACTTGAACCGGTCACGATACTTTCTGTGCCGCACCATGGCAGCGAGACGTCCTCTTCCCCCGCGTTTCTCAACCGGGTCATGCCGGATGTCGCTGTCACGTCCAACGGTTACAGGAACAGGTTTGGTCACCCTAGTAGTAAGATAAGGCAGCGGTATAGTGAGCGGCACGTTCGCTGGTATGACACCGCGGTTCACGGCGCGATAACGATATATATGTTTGATGATCACTTTGAAGTAAAGACGCGACGACAGGAAACCATCCGCCTCTGGAGGCGGTTGTGACTGAGCTTTCTGAAAAAAAGCTTGTGATACGCGAGGCGTCGATTGAGGAGCTGGTCAGGGTTAATGGGCAGATAGAGGAATTCGGTGACCCTTACCCGATAGCTGAGCTGAGGCGACGGCTTGATGGTCGCACGCATCTTGGGCTCGTAGCGGAGCTGGACAGCATTGTCGGTTTCAAGGTTGGCTATGAGCTGGAAAAAGGGGTGTTCTACAGTTGGCTCGGAGGTGTGCTGCGCAATGCAAGGGGCCACGGCGTCGCCCAGGCGCTACTCGATGCCCAGGAGGCCTGGGCAGTAGAACAAGGTTATGATGAGATCAAAGTGAAATCACGTAACACGCATGCTGCAATGTTGCGCCTGCTACTTCGAAATGACTACCTCATCACCGACGTGGTGCCACAGGATGACCCCATGCAGAACCGCATCTGGTTCAGCAAAAAACTGGCGCGTCCGTGAATAACAGGCTAACCTCGCGAGCTTTTTTAGCAACTCAGTAACCCCGGTAACCACTTTGACACTGATAGACTCCGTCCTCGCGCATCTCGACCTTGAGCAGATAGAAACCAACCTGTTCCGTGGGATATCAGAATCGCTTGGCCCGCCGCGTGTGTTCGGCGGGCAGGTTATTGGCCAGGCCCTGATTACCGCACTCCGGACGGCAAATGAGCGACCCTGCCATTCTTTGCATGGTTATTTCCTGAGACCAGGCGACCCAGCGCTACCGATTGTGTACGAGGTTGACCGCATCCGCGATGGCAGGAGTTTTACAACGCGGCGGGTTGTTGCAATCCAGAAAGGTGAAGCCATATTCAACATGTCGGCCTCGTTTCAGGACTACGAGGATGGGTTGTCCCACCAGGTCGACATGCCTGACGTGCCGCAACCCGAGGACCTGCCATCGGAAGAAGAAGTGTTTGAATCCCGCAAGCACCAGTTGACGCCGGAAATGCAGCGCATGATGAAGCGCGAAAGGCCGGTGGAAATGAAACGGGTTGAGTCCCAGGACTTTTTCAAGCCAAAAAAAGCGCCACCAAGGCAACACATATGGTTTCGATCCAAGAAAAAGTTGTCGGACGATGTATCACAACACCAGTGCCTGCTGGCCTATGCTTCTGACATGGGATTGCTCAGTACCGCGACACTCCCGCATGGCATGTCTTTCATGACCGGCCTGATGACCGCAAGCCTGGACCACGCCATGTGGTTTCACCGTGACTTCCGGTTTGATGAGTGGACACTGTTTGCGATGGACAGCCCGGCCGCCGCAGGTTCACGCGGTTTCAACCGCGGTAACCTCTTTTCAAGGGATGGCACCCTGATCGCATCGGTGGCGCAGGAAGGATTGATGCGGGTGATGACTGACCAGCGATAACTGGCTCTCGTCCGAGGTCAGCGAGGTATAACGCGCTGCAGTTGTTTGACCAGATCGGACTTGTCGCTCTGGTTCAGGAATGCGCCGATTTCACTCTCAATACCGTGAGATGCGATTGAAAGTTTCAGGGGGTCCCAGGGATGACGGGGTTTCTTGACGAAGAACTTCGCCCACATCCGCTGGAAGACCTCGTGTTCTGAAGGCCCGCGAATACCGCGTTCAATCTTCACCTCGTGGTCAGATACGGTGATCACTTCCTGCCGAGAGCACTGTTTTACACAGTAGTGTATACACAGGCCAAGCACGCTCATTTCAATGACGGTAAAGGGCAGGATCACCCAGGCACCAGCGATGAGGAAGCCTGTCGCAATCGAGAATGACACCACCAGCAGGATGCAGAGGAACCACAGGTTCGCCCGCCAGCTCCAAGAGTTGTTCGGACGCAGCACAATAGTGCCTGTCCTGGTGTTGTCATCAATGTCGGTTAAGACCACGTTTGAACCGGTTTACTCGTCGCGTTCGCAGTATTGCCTGATCTGTTCAAGCAGCGTTGCATTCTCTTGGGGTGTACCCACAGAGATACGAACCTTGTCGCGAAGTCGATCAGTGTTGAAGTACCTGATGAGAATATGCCTCTCCTTGAGGTATTCATAGAGCCCATTGGCGGATTTATCACCTGATGGTGGTACGTCAACCAGGAGGAAGTTGGTTGCACTGATTGGCGACGTGAGTCCGAGTGGTAACAGCGCCTTGCGGAGGTTCTCGCGCTCTTCAATGACCTTGTTCCAGGTGTCCTGCGCGTAGGCTTGATCCTGGAGAGCGGTTTCGGCAATCCGTTGACCGAACAGGTCGAGGTTATAACTGTCGCGGGTTTTGGTGAGCATCGGATTGATCAGGCCCGGTGCCCCCAGCCCGAATCCGAAGCGAAGTCCGGCCAGTGAGTAACCTTTGCTGAGGGTCCGCAGCAGGATCACGTTGTCGAACTCGCGAACCAGCGCAATGCTGTCGCTGCCCGCAGGGGCAAAATCGATGTAAGCCTCATCCACCAGCAGGATACCCTCAAGATCTCGAGCAAGCGCACGAAGCTCAGCAACAGGTACCAGGCAGCCGCTTGGGGCATGCGGGTTAACCACAAGAGTCAGCTTCACGCCTGCCTCATTCATCCGCTGAGCGAAATCACCTGGCAATGACCAGTCAGGTGCCAGCGGTACTGTGGTGATGGGGCAGTCCTGTACCTGGGCAAGAACCGAGTACAGGGAGTAGGTCGGATCGCTCATACCGATAGATTCACCCGGCTCGACGAAAGTGGTGATCACCAGTCGCAGCAACTCATCACCGCCACGCGTTGCAATGACCTCATCTGGCGTCAGCCCGAAGCGTTCTGCTGCGATAGTCCTGAATGCGAGTGCAGAGGCGGGCGGGTAACGGCGCAGGGACGCCGCAGTAAACGTGCGGATTATTTCATCCACTGCCGGTGAAGGCGGATAAGGATTTTCGTTGGTGTTCAGCTTGATCGTGTCGGGGTTTTCCGGCTGCTCGCCGCTGACATAACCCTCCATGGCAGCGATGTTTTTGCGTTCGTAACTCATCAGGCGGACTCTTCAAACCCTTCGTAACTTACGTCCTGGATGTACCATTCGGTTTCACCAGACGGCAGCCTGAGTATGACATCGCTGCCTTTCTGCTTGCCGATCAGGCACTTTGCCATTGGGGAATCGAGGCTGATCCAGCCCAGCTTGGGGTCAAATTCATCAGCGCCGACGATCCGGACCACGGAGGTTGCGCCGTCTTCATCTTCAAGACGCACCCACGCGCCGAAATACACCGTATCCTGTTTTTCAGGTACACGATCGACGATCTCCAGGTTGTCGAGGCGTTTGGTGAGGTAGCGGATGCGTGAGTCAATTTCGCGCAGCCTTTTCTTGCCATAGATGTAGTCGGCATTCTCTGAGCGATCACCCAGGGCCGCTGCGGCGCTAACCTGCGCCGTCACCTCAGGGCGCGTTACTCGCCACAGTTCATTTAACTCTTCCCGGAGTTTCTGGGCGCCACCCGGGGTGATATAAATCTTTGCTGCCATCTCTCTTTTACAAACCCGTTCCCTGAAAGAAAAACCCGTACATGATGTAAGCGAAGACCACTGCCACGATAAACAGCGCCATCATGACAGCCGCTGAACCATAGTCTTTTGCAAGCCCCGACATCTCGTGGTGGGCGCCGCCGTGGCGATCAATAGCCGCCTCAATGCCCGAATTCAGCAGTTCAACTGATAGCACCAGCAGGCAGGCACATAGCAGCAACACCATCTCAAGCAGGGTGCTGGCCATAAAGGCACCTGCGGGCAGAAGAATGGCAAAGATAGCCAGTTCCTGTCGAAACGCAGATTCGTTGGCGAAACACGCCCTCAGGCCGTTCAGCGAAAAACGCGTTGCGTTGACCAGGTGGGTCAGCCCGGTGTTGGCACTCTTATCAAAGCCTTTATCAGCGTCCTGTTCAGACATGTCCATGCGTCATGATCGTTCAGCGGCGCACGGTGCCATACGCACGTCGGTATTTCAATGCTGGGTAGCTGTGACGGGAGCGTCTGCAGGGCATTGCGCGGTAGCGCTGTTTTCACCGATAACTGCTGCGTTCATTGTGATGCCGGGGCAAAGTTGTTAGTTACTGAAAATAAAGCGAAAAAAGTTGGCTTGTGGCTGTTGAATAGTCACAAACTGACCCCACTAACCGATGTAACTGAACAATTTGGAAGCCGTTCCCATGAGGATTGATAAACTCACCACCAAGCTCCAGGAAGCACTGTCGGAAGCGCAATCGCTTGCAATCGGCAAGGATCACCATCAGATAGCGCCCGCGCACCTCGTGTTGTCACTGCTGCGCCAGCAGGGTGGCACGGTGAAGCCAATACTTCGCCAGATGGGTGTTGACCTCAATACGCTCGAAACTGAACTGGAGCAACTGATCGATCAGTTGCCTCATCTGAAAGAGAACCTCGGTGATATCCAGGTATCGACGGAACTCTCGCGTCTCCTGAACCTGTCTGACAAATATGCGCAGCAGTCGGGTGACCAATTTATCACCAGTGAAATTGTGATGTTGGCGGCGCTTGAAGATAAGAGCGGCGTTGGTGACCTGTTTGGCAAACTCGGCATCTCTGAAGATGCGCTGCGCCGCGTGATCGAACAGATCAGGGGTGGCGAAAGCGTATCGGACCCTGCAGCGGAAGATACCCGCCAGGCGCTCTCTAAATACACCATCGATCTGACCGAACGCGCCGAGAACGGCAAACTCGACCCCGTGATTGGCCGCGACGATGAAATTCGCAGGACCGTGCAGGTACTGCAGCGTCGCACCAAGAACAATCCTGTATTGATCGGTGAACCCGGTGTGGGTAAAACCGCAATCGTTGAAGGACTCGCCCAGCGAATTGTGAACGGTGAGGTACCGGAAGGCCTGCGCGACAAGAAAATCCTTGCGCTCGATATGGGTTCCCTGATCGCCGGTGCCAAGTTCCGCGGTGAGTTTGAAGAACGCCTTAAAGCGGTCCTGTCCGAGCTTTCCAAGGAAGAAGGCCAGGTGATCCTGTTTATTGATGAAATTCACACCATGGTTGGCGCGGGTAAGGCAGAAGGCGCCATGGATGCAGGCAACATGCTCAAACCCGCACTTGCGCGTGGTGAACTCCATTGTGTTGGTGCCACCACGCTCGACGAATACCGTGAATACATCGAGAAGGATGCCGCGCTGGAACGCCGATTCCAGAAAGTTCAGGTGGATGAGCCTGACGTCGACGACGCCATCGCGATTCTGCGGGGATTAAAGGAACGTTACGAGGTTCACCATGGTGTGGACATCACAGACCCGGCCATTATTGCGGCGGCCCAGCTGTCCTACCGTTATATCAGTGACCGCCAGCTGCCTGACAAAGCGATTGACCTTGTTGATGAGGCTGCGAGTCTCATCCGTATGGAGATGGACTCCAAGCCCGAAGACATGGATCGGTTGGAACGCCGCCTGATCCAGCTCAAGATCGAACGCGAAGCCCTCAAGAACGAGGAAGACGAGGGCTCACGTCAACGGCTTGAGGCCCTGGACGAAGATATCGCTACCCTCGAGAGAGACTACGCGGACCTTGAAGCAGTCTGGAACGCGGAAAAGCTCGCGTTGCACGGCGCCCAGCAGGTGAAAGAAGAGCTGGAGGCTGCCAAGCTGGAACTCGAAGGTGCCCAGCGTGCTCACGACCTGTCGAGAATGTCAGAACTGCAATACGGCCTGATTCCTGAACTCGAGAAGAAACTAGAAGCCGCCCAGGAAACGGATACCAGCAACATGAAGCTGTTGCGTAACCGTGTTACTGACGAAGAGATTGCCGAGGTAGTCTCCAAGTGGACTGGTATTCCCGTGTCCAAGATGCTTGAAGGTGAGCGTGCAAAACTTCTCGCCCTGGAAGAAGAACTGCACAAGCAGGTCATCGGGCAGCACGAAGCGGTCAGCGCCGTACCAAATGCGATTCGTCGATCTCGCGCAGGGCTCTCTGATCCTGGCCGACCTAACGGATCGTTCCTGTTTCTTGGTCCAACCGGTGTTGGTAAAACCGAGCTGTGTAAAACGCTGGCACGATTCCTCTTTGATACCGAGGACGCGCTGATCCGCATCGACATGTCGGAATTCATGGAGAAACACTCCGTGGCACGCCTGATTGGTGCCCCTCCTGGCTATGTCGGCTACGAGGAGGGCGGTTACCTGACGGAAAGCGTTCGTCGCAAACCATATTCGGTTGTGCTGCTCGACGAAGTTGAGAAGGCGCACCCGGATGTGTTCAACATCCTGCTGCAGGTGCTCGATGATGGTCGGCTCACCGATGGTCATGGTCGCACAGTGGACTTTAAGAACACCGTGCTGGTGATGACCTCCAACCTCGGTTCGGATCTGATCCAGTCGCTGGCCGATCAGGGTTACGACGCCATGAAAGCCGCGGTGATGGAGGTAGTTGGGCAGGCATTCCGCCCCGAGTTCATCAACCGTGTTGACGATGCCGTGGTTTTCCATCCTCTCGCCAAGGACGAAATCGTCGGTATTGCCGAGATACAGCTGAAGGTTCTGGTGAATCGCGTAAAGGAGTCGCAGATCTGTCTGGAGTTCTCACCGGAAGCACTCGCACAGCTGGTGGAGGTTGGCTACGACCCTGTTTATGGGGCGCGACCACTAAAAAGGGCAATCCAGCGATACGTGGAGAACCCGCTCGCCGAGGCGTTGCTGGCAGGTGAGTTTGCACCCGGAGACCGCATTCTTGCTGGAACGAGCGATGAAACCATCGTTTTTGAGAAAAAGGGCAATTAATACTGTACATATACCCAGTATATTGATACTGTTCGTTTATCCAGTACTTTGGCGTTGTTGACAGCGCAGGACTTACCTCAGGGTGCTGCAGTCTTACAGCTGCAGGCGATAAATAGCCCGGGGCCCCACAAGGTACTGGAAGCGAACTCAACCAGGAGTCAAAAACCATGGATATGAAAGCGAGCCAGATATTCAACACCATGGCCATGTCGGCCGAAGAACTGAGTGAAAAGCAGCTGCGAAGGTCGGCGCCTTTATCTCAGCCAGGTAACGCTGATGCGCAGTCAGGCGAAGCCCAGACCCAGGGCGCACAGTACCATTCCGAACTCGCCATGCAGGCGGCCCGGAAGATGCGCAGAACGCGACAGAAGCAGAAAACAGGTCAGATTGTGTGCCACCACCTGAAAATGATGCTTGCCTCCGATGACAATGCGATTCATCGTACTGTGCCTGCTGTAGACCAGTCTGACCAGCAGCAGTATCGGCTAGGGTTCTAACTGGGGTACTGCTGCGGTCCTAGCTCCCTGATGATCAGGGTGCGCTGGCGGTCAGGATAAACACACGGTGAGGGACTACCAGTGGTTCCTCATCAAAACGTGTTTTGATCAGCTGCATCAATTCCTCATCAAACTTCTTTACTTCTTCTTCAGAAAGGCTTGCGCTGACACCAGCGCTTGCGCGAATACGTCCACGCCAGCCTTCCTGGCTGTAAACCGCTGGTTCATCCCAGGTGAGCGAGGTGATGTTCTCGAAACCACCTTCATGGACGTCCCTGAATATTCGAGGATTGACCCCAACACCGTTGCCACCTTTCCATGCTGGATTGTGCGTCTCGATCAGTTTCTCAGTCTCCCTGACGAGGTTGCCTTTGAGGGGTAACCAATCGTAATGCGCAATCACCAGTTGACCCCCGGGCTTCAGTATTCGCCTGATCTCATTACATGCCGCAGGTGGTTCGAACCAATGCCAGCACTGTCCAGCAGCCACGACATCAGCAAAATTGTCTGCCAGACCAGTGGCCTCTGCAGTACCCAGGACATAGTTCGTTTGACCGGAATCGATCTCCCGTGCCGCGTTGAGCATGGATTCAGACGGGTCAATGCCGGTCACCCGGTTACCGGCGGCCGCAAACCCTCGCGCCAGTGTGCCGGTGCCAGTGCCGATATCCACCATCACCTGGTTTCCAGTACCAATCCCCATCGAAATCAGTTTTTCAAATACAGACTTTGGGAAGCCGGCACGATAGGTGAGATAATCCGTTGCGGTTTTACCGAAGTCGGCCTGTTCAATCGGCGAATGCTTCATCTACGTTCTCATTGGCTGGATAACCGCGAGTATAGGGTGATGAACTGTTGCTCCCTAATGACTTCGACTGTAGTTGGAATAAGCGAATCTAATGGATCATATTGAAACCTGCGTCATTGGCGCCGGCGTGGTGGGGCTCGCCATCGGCAGGGAGCTTTCCCGGCAAAACGGCGACCTGATAGTTGTTGATCGTTACTCACGTTACGGTGAAGGGGTCAGTTCAAGAAATAGCGAGGTGATCCATGCTGGTATCTATTACCCCGCCGGCTCACTTAAGGCTGAAATGTGTGTTCGAGGTAAGCACCTGCTTTATGAGTACTGCGCTGATCATAGTGTCGGATACAGCCGGTTGGGTAAGCTCATCGTTGCAACTAACGAAGCCGAAGAAGCGGAACTCGCTGGCATCAAGCAAAAAGCGCAAGCCAATGGGGTCATGGATCTTGAGTTTCAAAGCCGCCGCCAGGTGGAGGAGATGGAGCCTGCGCTATCAGTAACCTCCGCACTGCTTTCTCCTTCCACAGGTATCGTCAGTTCTCATGACCTGATGACATCTTTTCTGGCAGACATTGAAACCGCCGGTGGCAGTTTTGCACCGAACACCAACGTTGAGCGAATCGAACCGCACCCGGGCGGTTTTGCTGTGCACTGCGATATTGCCGGGGAAAGTTACGTGTTCAGCTGCTCGAAACTCATCAACAGTGCCGGCCTCGGTGCACAGGCAGTGGCAGGGGCTATCGAAGGGTTTGATCCTGACAGGGTGCCACCGCTTTATTACTGCAAGGGTAACTACTTCCTGATGTCGGGCAAAAACCCGTTCAAACACCTGATCTATCCCGTGCCTGACCCGAGTGGTGCAGGCCTGGGCGTACACGCCACCATTGACCTTGGCGGACAGGTGAAGTTCGGACCGGATGTTGAGTACATCGATAGGGAGGATTACGAGGTCACAGCATCCCGTGGTGAGACAACTTACGATGCCATCAGGCGTTACTTTCCTGGTTTGCAGGATGGCAGCCTCACGCCGGGTTATGTCGGTATCAGACCCAAGCTGCAGGGGCCTGGTGAGCCATTCCAGGACTTCATGATCCAGGACGAAAGTGACCACGACATGCCCGGTCTGGTGCAGTTGTTTGGTATCGAGTCACCTGGTTTGACTTCATCCATGGCCATAGCAGAAACTGTGGCAAAGCGTTTCTCTTAAGGTTTTCCGCAGCAGCTTCTATGCACGCGCACGCAGGTCACCACCGTGATCACCATCATCATTACGACCGTGGTGATTTCAACAATAACAACCTGTCTTTCCTTATCGCGGTAACCGCTAACCTTTGTAACCCAGGATTGTGATTGATGCCGTCCCTGTCTGAATTTATTGCGGCCAACCGCCGCGCAGTACAACTAGATCCGATCGAGCTGTCTGAACCTGTGCCGCTCGAAGAATTGCACACACCTGCATTGACAATTGATCTTGATATCTTCGAATCAAACCTCGCCAGGATGCAGAATCATCTCAGCAGCCACGGACTTGGCCTGCGCGCGCATACGAAGATGCACAAATGTCCGGTGATCGCCCACAAGCAGGTGGCGCAGGGTGCGCTCGGCGTCTGCGCCGCAAAAGTGAGTGAAGCTGAGATTATGGCGGACGCAGGGGTGGCGGACATTCTTGTCACCTCACCGCTCGCCAGCGAAGAAAAGTATGTACGTTTTGCAGATCTCGCCGCAGCTCACGCCGGAGCGAAAGTTGTAGTGGATTCAACTGGCGCCGCCAGCAGATTGGATGAATTGGCGCGTGAGCGGGGTATCAGGATCGGCGTTTTTATCGACATAGACCCGGGCATGGGGCGTACTGGAATCGAAGCGGGTGAGCCTGTGCTGGAACTGGCGAGGCATTGCCTCGACAACTGTCAACACCTCAGGTTTTGCGGTCTGCAGATGTACGCGGGCAACTGTATGCACACCGAAGGTTTTGAAAACCGCAAAGCGAAGTATGAAAAGGTTATGTCGAAAGGTATTGCTACCCGGGAACTGTTTGAGAATGCAGGCATTGATATCCCTGCCTTTTCAGGCGGCGGTACCGGCACTTATGACATTGAACCAGGCCTCGGTCTTATGACGGAACTGCAGGCTGGCTCCTATGCGTTTATGGATATTGAATACAGGGATATCGGCTCCAGTTCAGCGGAACGATTTGAAGACTTCCCTGTATCGCTGTTCCTGCTCTGCACCGCAATCAGCCAGCCGCAGTCCAGACTGATCACTGTGGATGCCGGTTTCAAGTCGCTTGCTTCCGATAAGATGGCGCCGCAGTTCAGGGATGTCGAAGGTGTGATCTTCCACTGGGGTGGCGATGAACACGGCATTGTTCAACTCGATAACCCGTCTCGCATGCTGAACCTCGGCGACAAGTTACCACTGGTCACACCACACTGCGACCCTACAGCCAATCTGCACGATTTTTATTATCCCTACCGCGATGGCATGGTTACTGAAATCTGGCCCATTTCAGCGCGCGGTTGTTCTCATTAGCAGCCATGAGCGTACTGAAGAAGGCACGCCGCTGCGGTGCAAGTAAACCTGCGATCTGGCACGGTGCCAGTTTCGTGTTGAAATAAAACAGCCATGAGCGTACTGAAGAAGGCACGCCGCTGCGGTGCAAGTAAACCTACGATCTGGCACGGTGCCAGTTTCGTGTTGAAATGAAAACAGCCATGAGCGTACTGAAGAAGGCACGCCGCTGTGGTGCAAGTAAACCTACGATCTGGCACAGCGCCAGGTTCGTGTTCACATAGGTTAATGAGAAGCGCTTAACGATGACCGATTTTGTACCCTGGTTCGAGGATTTTTCCGTTGGTGACGAGTTTAATGAGGTGCCGGCGGTTACGATCACGTCCGGGATGACCGCAATGCACCAGGCGGTGTTTGCAGATCGCAGCCGACTAACGCTGGACCAGCCCCTCTGTAAATCTGTTACCGGGTCGGATGCTTTGCTGGTTAACCCCGCGCTCGTATGTAATGTCGCGATTGGCCAGAGCACCATCCCTTCACAGAGGGTTATGGGCAACCTTTTCTACCGTGGCCTGCGTCTGCAGTCGCCTGTGTTTGTTGGAGATACACTGACTACCAGTACCCGCGTGGTTGCCTTGAGGCAAAACAGTATCAAGCCGGGCAGGGCTGCATCAGGTATGGTGGCGCTTGAGATACAGACGCTGAACCAGCGGGGCGAAACCGTGTTGCACTTCTGGCGCTGTCCTATGGTGCCCTGTCGTGAACCCGAAGCGGATACCGGCAAAGCAGATGATTTTTCCATGATGCCGGAACACCTGGACCGTGACGAGATCCTGTCAGGCGCACCCGGCTGGAACCTCGCATCGATGTCTGCGGTTGTTAAGTCGCGTGACTATGAACCAGGACACGTGATTCAGGTTGAGGCGAGGGATACCGTTACCTCGGCGCCTGAGATTGTCAGGATGACACTGAATATGGCCATGACCCACACCGACCTGTCTCGCAGTGTCTACGATAAACGCCTGGTCTACGGTGGCCACACCATTTCCATCGCAGCATCACAGTTATCACGAGTTGTGCCAGGTCTTGTCATGATCCTCGCCTGGTACAAGTGTGACCATGTAGCACCGGTATTCGAAGATGACATTCTGTCGAGCAACATCACCTTTGGTGAGATCAAGGACAATCGCTCAGGTGACGGACAGGTAGCTGATATCAATATCAGTGTGTCTGCGCACAGGGGAGACAAACACGATGAGCTGGTGAAAGTGCTTGATTGGCAGTTGGCAGCACTATTGGCCTGATGCGCGGGGCTCATCGTTACACGCTTAGGAGTAAGCAATTTGACTGAAGGAATACTGGCAGGGCTGAGGGTTGTTGAAGGTTCTGCATTTGTTGCAGCACCACTCGGCGGCATGACGCTGGCACAACTGGGGGCAGAAGTGATCCGGTTTGATCCCATCGGCGGTGGACTCGACTATCGCCGTTGGCCGGTGACCAGCGATAACCAGAGTCTGTTCTGGGCCGGAATGAACAAGGGTAAACGTTCGATCCAGGTCGATATTGGTGACCCTCGCGGCAGGGAGCTGATCACTGAATTGATTACTGCACCCGGGGAAGAAAACGGGATCTTCCTGACAAATTTTCCGGAACGGGGCTGGCTCGCCTATGAGGGCCTTGCCGAGAAAAGAGCCGACCTCATCTATGTGAATGTGCTGGGCGACAGAAAAGGCGGATCCGCCCTCGACTACACCGTGAACTGCGCGGTTGGTTTTGCAGATGCCACGGGCAAGCCTGGTACAGGGGAGCCGACCAACTACCTGCTGCCTGCGTGGGACAATATTACCGGCCAGATGTCGGCGGTTGCGTTGCTCGCAGCGGAACGGCATCGCCGCCTCAAGGGGGAAGGCAAACTCGTCAAGGTGGCGTTGAAAGATGTCGCGGTGGCTACCACCAGTAACCTTGGCAACATCGGTGAAGTCATGATCAACGATGAGGACCGCGCCAAGGCCGGCAACTACCTATACGGCGCCTTTGGTCGCGATTTCGTTTCCAGCGATGGCACCAGGGTCATGATTGTCGGGCTCACCCCCAGGCAGTGGAAAGGCATCGTACAGGCGATGGATATCGCAGGTGAGGTGGCACGAATCGAGCAGGAGACCGGTGCGGACCTGTCCCGGGAAGGGGATCGTTTTGCGCATCGCGAGGAAATTGCTGCGGTTGTTGAACCCTGGTTTGCACAAAACCGCTATGAGGACATCTGCAGCGTGTTCGATGAGCATGCGGTCTGCTTCGGGCCTTACCGGACCTTCCGGGATATGGTCGAGGCTGACGATGACTGTTCAACGGACAATCCGATGATAGGCGAGATCTCGCAGCCCGGTATCGGGGACTATCTCGCATCGGGTTCGCCAATCCGTTTTGATGAAAATTTACCGGCGATGCGCGCTCCGGTACTGGGGGAGCACACCGAGGAAATCCTCAAGCAGGACCTTGGTCTGTCGGACGGGCAGGTAGGTGATCTTGTGGATGCTGGCGTGGTGGCGCTTGGCGGGGCCAGTTCTTGAATCTTAAGCTCGGAGCTTATTGATTTTATTACATATTTCAGTCTTTCCTGCGCTGTAATTCAGCCAAAATGTGCTAGAGTACGGTCAATTCAAAAACCCGGAGACTGATCTTGTTTGAGCTCGTGCAAGCGGGTGGCTGGCTGATGATTCCCATCATCCTGTGCTCGGTCATTTCCGCTGCTATCTGTGTTGAGCGCTTCTGGACATTGCGCGCTGACCAGGTCGCTCCGAAGAACCTTCTCGCCCAGGTTTGGACCTGGATCAAAAACAACGACATGGACGCCAGGCGCCTTCGCGAACTGCGTGCAGGTTCGCCGCTCGGCCAGATCCTGGCGGCAGGAATCAGTTCGCATCGTCGTGGTCGTGATGTCATGAAAGAGTCCATCGAGGAAGTCGCCAGTCACGTGGTGCACGAACTCGAACGCTACATCAACACGCTCGGTACCGTTGCCGCGATTACGCCACTGCTTGGCCTGCTTGGCACCGTGATCGGCATGATCAAGGTGTTTACCGCGATTCGTCTTGAAGGTACCGGCAATGCGGCTGTTCTTGCCGGTGGTATCTCTGAGGCGCTTATAACAACTGCAGCGGGCCTGACCGTTGCAATTCCGTCGCTCTTTTTCTACCGCTTTTTTCAACGCCGGATTGATGAACTGGTGATCGGTATGGAACAGGAAGCGTTAAAACTTGTCGAAGTCCTCAATGCTGACCGGGCGGATCGTCCGGATGCCAAGCGGCCTGAAATCGCCCAGGTAGCCAACCGGTGAAGTTTGCGCGGCGTGCGCGCCAGGAAGTAGACGTCAACCTGACACCACTGATTGATGTGGTGTTTCTACTGCTGATTTTTTTCATGGTGTCGACAACATTTACCAAGGAGTCGCACCTGGCCATTGATCTGCCGGAGGCGAGTCCTAAGGCAGCGAGGGTAGCGGAAACCCAGATCGAGGTTTCAGTAACAAGAGGCGGGGACTACGCGATCAACGGCGTTGCACTGATCAACAAGGAACTGGATACGTTGCGTGCGGCCATTGAGAAAGTCTCAGCGGGTGATAACACCATACCGATGATTATCACCGCTGACTCGGCAACACCACACCAGTCGGTGGTTACAGCGATGGATGCAGCGGGTCAGCTCGGATTCAGCAAACTCAGTATCACGACAAAGAGCAACGCTGAAAACGGCAAATGAGCGCTGACACAAACACCTCCGACGTCAGGATCTATTCCCGCCTGCTGGCCTACGTAGTCCCCTACTGGGCGGCTTTCCTGGTGAGCATTCTCGGGTTCCTGCTGTACTCCCTGTCAAACGTTTCCTTCGTGCAGCTGATCAGCTACATCGTTGATTCATTACAGGATTCGAACCAGGCGAGCGAAGAGTTCACCCAGTATTTTGCTGCACTGTTTGGTGAATCCGGCGACCTCAATCGAACACTTATCCCGATAGCCATCGTTTTGATTGCATTCACCCGTGGCGTCGGCACGTTTATTGGTAACTACTTTATCTCCTACGTATCAACCAACCTGGTACACAACCTGCGCTGCCAGCTTTTCAATCGCCTGTTAACCCTGCCCAGTGCGTTTTATGACAAGCACGCCATGGGCCACTTGGTTGCCAAGGTCACGTTTCACGTCACCCAGGTGACGGGTGCCGCGACGGACGCGGTGCGTGTGATTATTCGAGAAGGCTTTACGGTCATCGGCTATCTCGGCCTGCTGCTCTATCTCAACTGGAAGCTCACGATTATCTTTTTTGCGGTGGCACCGATCATTGCGCTGCTGGTGAGCTATGCCGGTAAACGTTTCAGGCGGATCAGTGAGCGGATCCAGGATTCCATGGGTGATGTCACCCACGTTGCCTCCGAGGCAGTGCAGGGGTATCGGGAAGTCCGGACCTTTGGTGGCAGCGAGTACGAACGCAAGCGGTTTGATAAGGTCAGCCAGGACAATCGCCGCCAATCCATGAAGATGGTGGTGACGTCTTCTATCTCGACCCCAGCCATTCAGTTGATGGTGGCCATCGCGCTCGCTGGCCTCGTCTGGCTGGTCCTTGACCCGGCGCTACTGAAAGATATGACCTCCGGTAGCGTGGTGGCGTTTATCACCACAAGCGGCCTGCTGGCGAAACCGATCAGGCAGTTATCTGAAGTTAATGCCACGGTGCAGCGAGGGCTCGCTGCAGCAGAAGATATTTTCGATCTGTTTGATGAAGCCGTGGAAGAAGACGAGGGTGATTTTGTCACTGATCGTGTCAGCGGTGAGGTGACCTTCAATAATGTTTCTTTCGCATACGGCGACGACCTGCCCGATGTTTTGCGCGACATACAGTTCACTGTCAAACCAGGCGAAACGATTGCGTTGGTGGGCAGGTCCG
Organism: Pseudomonadales bacterium; assembly: GCA_963921285.3. Taxonomy (GTDB): domain Bacteria; phylum Pseudomonadota; class Gammaproteobacteria; order Pseudomonadales; family Azotimanducaceae; genus UBA9659. The sequence goes on along the minus strand of CAWUFD020000008.1, from coordinate 114,777 downwards.
GCAGCGGCAAAAGTACGCTCGCGAGCCTCATCCCCCGATTCTATTCTCCGTCTAAGGGCGACATTCTCATCGACGGTCGGCCGATTGAGTCTTTCAAGCTGGATAACCTGCGATCGCACATCGCTATCGTGACCCAGCAGGTGACGCTCTTCAACGACACAGTAAAAAGGAACATCGGCTACGGTACGCTGCAGGGTGCCAGCGATGAAGCGATCGTTGAGGCTGCAGAGAAGGCCTACGCGGCTGATTTCATCCGCGGACTGCCCGATGGCTTCGATACGATTGTCGGTGATGATGGTGTGCTGCTCTCCGGTGGGCAGAGACAGCGCCTCGCGATTGCTAGAGCGTTTCTCAAGGACGCACCCATCCTAATACTTGATGAAGCAACTTCGGCCCTCGATACCGAATCGGAACGTTACATACAGGCAGCCCTTGAAGCGGTAGTGAAGGGGCGCACCACGTTTATTATCGCGCACCGGCTCAGCACGATTGAGAAAGCCGACAGGATCCTTGTCATCGACAACGGTGCAATTGTCGAGCAGGGCACCCATGCTGAACTGCTTGCTATGAAGGGATTCTATGCCGGATTACATGACAGGGACGAGATCGTCGGTGAAGCAAGTACAGATGCCAGCCTCCCTGCATTGATCGAATCGCCTCGAGTAAAACCACGTTTTGGCCGTGATGCCATCGTGGAAGCCTGGTACAGCAATGAGGCAAGCTGGCTGAGGTTCTTTACGCCTTTTTCCTTTATCTACCGCCAGCTTGCGGCCATGCGGCGTCGTTGGCTGTCGAGCCGCTCGAACTGGAAGGCGAATGTACCGCTGATAGTCGTGGGAAATATCAACGTGGGTGGTACAGGCAAGTCACCACTGGTGATTCGCCTCGTGGACCATCTCAAGTCCCTGGGTTTTCGGCCAGGTATCGTGTCGCGTGGCTACGGCGGTAAGGCGCCGAGTTACCCCATGGAGGTGTGCAGTGGCTCACCTGCCGGTGAAGTCGGAGACGAGCCGCTGATGATTTATAACCGGACCGGCTGCCCTGTTGTTGTCGATCCGGATCGTGTTGAGGCAACCAAGCATCTGCTGGAGCAGCACGAATGTGATGTTGTTGTCAGCGACGACGGTCTGCAGCACTACGCGCTCGGCAGGGATATAGAGATTGCCGTCATCGATGGTGAAAGAGGGCTGGGCAACGGCCTCTGTTTACCGGCAGGGCCTTTGCGCGAGCCTGCCAGTCGGTTGAAGGAAGTTGATCTGGTTATTGTTAACGGTGGGGATGGTCTGGTTCTTGATACGACAGCGCCCGTTGAGATGATGCACCTTGCGCCATCGCGCTTTGTTAACCTCGGTACAGGCGAAACCGCGGCGCTTGATGCATTCAGGAATAAAGCAGTTCACGCTGTTGCGGGTATCAGTAACCCTGGCAGGTTTTTTGAAGCGCTGAGGTCGCTGGGCTGCGATGTGATAGAACATCCCTTTGACGACCATCACGCGTTTGCCGCCAGTGATATTGTTTTTAATGACGATGTCGCGGTGGTGATGACCGAAAAGGATGCAGTAAGATTACCCGGCACCGGCGCCGAGGATCTTTCCAGGTGCTGGTACCTGGAAGTTACCGCCGACCTGCCGCTGCAAGGCGTCGATAACCTGATCGAAAAGGCTGGCCTCGCCGTTTGAGGTTTGAATCAATTAATTTGGAGGACAGGTGGCTGTCGATAAAAAATTACTGGCAATTCTTGTCTGCCCGATCTGCAAGGGTGAACTCATTTATGACAAGGAAGCCAACGAGCTGATCTGCGAGGCTGACAAGCTTGCGTTTCCTATTCTGGACGGCATTCCCGTGATGCTGGAGAGTGAAGCGAGAGCGCTCGAGGAGGGCTGACGTCGAGGCCTGATCTTTGTCTTATCACGTCATTATTCCTGCCCGCTACGGGTCTGAACGTTTCCCCGGCAAACCCCTTGCCGACCTGAACGGCAAGACGATGATCCAGCGTGTTTACGAGCGCGCTGTGACCAGCGCCGCCAGCAGTGTAACAGTAGCGACCGATGACAACCGCATCGAGGCCGAGGTAAACCGGTTTGGTGGCGCTGTCGTGATGACGCGTGCAGACCATCCTTCCGGCACAGACCGGTTGCACGAGGCGGCGCAGATCCTTGGCCTTGCCAGTGATGATGTGGTGGTCAACGTACAGGGTGATGAACCGCTCATCCCGATGCAGGCGATAAACCTGGTTGCATCGCTGATCAAACCGTCGGTACGCATGGCAACGCTCTGTGAGAAGATTGAGAACATATCCGATGTGCTCGACCCCAACATCGTCAAGGTGGTGAGGGGCGAGGGCAACCAGGCACTGTACTTTTCCCGCGCGCCTGTCCCCTGGGATCGCCAGCATTTCAGCTCAACACCATCCGAGTTACCTCAAGCAGGCACCTGGTGGCGTCACCTTGGCATCTACGCTTACAACGTCTCCCTGCTTGATGATTTTGTCAGCTGGCCTGAAGGCAGCCTTGAGAAAACAGAGCGACTTGAACAGTTACGTGTCATGGAAAAAGGTGTGTCGATTCATATCGAGGAATCCCCGGTACCCATTCCGCCCGGTATCGATACGCCCGATGACCTGGTCAAGGCGCTGAAGTATATTGAAGACTAGTTTTGCTGTAGTAGATAACCGAGGATGAGTGCATGGAACTGATTGCTGTCGTCAAAGAAGAATGTGAAACCTGTCAGCTGGTAAGCCCGGTGTTACAGCATTTGCAGGAGAGCCACGGACTCACCATTTATTCGCAGGACAATCCCGCTTTTCCCGCCGGACTTGATGTTGTGCACGATGGCGATCTGGAGTTTTCCTGGCGAGCCGGCATTGAAACGGTACCTACTGTCATCATGAAAGGCGATGATGGTGAAAACCGCGTGGTCGGCTGGGTCAAAGACGAATGGGAAGGCTTGTTAGGTGAACAACTCGATTTCGGTTTGCCTGCTTTTCGACCTGGATGTGGTTCCATGACCCAGGATCCCGGCATGCCTGAGAAGCTTGCGGCAAAGTTTGACGCAGACAAACTCAAAGCTCGCCGCCTTCAGTTTGCCGATGCGGAGGACGAAATGGAGGCCTGTTTTGATCGTGGCTGGTCGGATGGCCTGCCGGTTGTGCCACCAACGCAAGAGCGCGTCCTCAGAATGTTGACGGGCACTCACCGTGACCCTGAAGAGGTGATAGGCGTTGTGCCGCCTGACCTGGTCGAGGTGACGGTCGAGAAGATTGCGATCAACGCGGTGTTGGCAGGTTGCAAACCTGAATACCTGCCGGTCGTTATCACAGCGGTGGAAGCTGCCCTGCAGGACGAGTTCTGTATGCACGGGCTGCTGGCCACCACCTACTTTTCAGGTCCGATGGTGGTTGTTAACGGGCCGCTGTCTCGCGCTATCGGTATGAATGCCAAGGGTAATGCGCTGGGTCAGGGTAACCGCGCCAACGCAACAATCGGTCGGGCGCTGCAACTGGTGATTCGCAACGTTGGCGGTGGCAAGCCGCAGGGCGTTGACCGCAGTGTTTTTGGTAACCCGGGCAAATACACCTATTGTTTTGCAGAAGACGAAACGAACTCCTGCTGGGACTCTCTCGCCGTGGAAAAGGGCTTTTCAGAAGACGCCTCGACGGTCACCTTGTTTGCAGCAGATGGTATGCAAGGCATTGTCGATCAGAAGTCGAGGGACCCGGAATCGCTCTGTCGTACATTTGCGGCTGGTCTGCGCGTTGTGGGGCATCCCAAGATGGTGATGGCAGCAGATGCATTCCTGGTGATTTCACCGGAACATGAACGCGTCTTCCGGCTGGCCGACTGGTCCAAAGCGGATGTGAAAACGAGACTGATGGAACTGCTGACTATTCCTGGCAAAGAACTGGTTGCAGGCGCTGGCGGCATTGCCGAAGGGCTGCCGGAGAAGTTTGCAGAACAGGCTGTGCCCAAGTTCCGGGAGGGCGGCTTTCATATCGTGAGAGCTGGCGGTAGTGCAGGTATGTTCTCAGCCATCATTGCCGGCTGGGGTGCGAGCGGACCCATCGGCAGTGTACCGGTCACAAGGGAAATCAAGCTCGCTGGCAGTTGATTTGCGAATCGAGCGGAACAGATTGAAAATAGTCACTGAATCAATTTAGTACAAACCAACTTAGCGCAAACCAAAAGGAGGGCAGAAATGACCACCATGATGGACCCGACGTCGGAACGATCACCGGAGGCGAGGCAGCCATTGCCCCGGCTCAGTGAAACTACCGGCAAAACCGTTGGTCTCCTGGATATCTCCAAGCCACGCGGAGATGTCTTTATCGACCGACTTGAAGATCTGCTGGTACAGCAGGGTATCAAGACCAAACGTTATAAGAAGCCAACCTTTACCAGGGTTGCGCCAGTTGAGCTCAAACAACAGATCGCGACGGAATGTGACGCCGTCGTCGAAGCACTGGCCGACTGAGGCTCGTGCACGTCGTGCAGTTTGCATGACATTATGGATTTAGAGTCACGGGGTGTTCCTGGCGGTTTTGTTGCGTCGACAGAGTTTATCGAGGCAGCGCGCGCCCAGGCGGAATCGTTGGGTTTCGACCCTCACAAGGTATTTGTTGGCCATCCGATCCAGGACCGGACCAACGAGGAAATGCAGACGCTGGCCGAAGAGGCCTTTGCCAGTGTCATGGATATGATTCGCGAGGAATAACTTCCTCATGATGAAAAAAAGGGGCGCTCAAAGCGCCCCTTTTTCTTTGAGAATGTTTGAGGCCTTACTTTGGCGCCATCCTGATGCCGCTGTCGAGGCGAATAACCTCACCGTTTACATAACCGCACTCAACGATGTACGCCGCCGTCTGGGCAAATTCTGACGGGTTGCCCAGTCGCTTGGGGAACTGGGTCATTTCAATGAGAGGCTCCCGTACCTGGGGCGGAGCAAACTGCATCATAGGCGTTTCGAAGATACCCGGTGCAATGGTAGCAACCCTGATACCGCTGCGAGAAAGGTCTCGCGCAATTGGCAGGGTCATGCCTGCAACGCCGCCTTTACTCGCGCTGTACGCGGCCTGGCCGATCTGGCCGTCATAGGCTGCAACTGAGGCAACGTTTACGATTACACCGCGCTCGCCATCTTCGGTCAGCGGGTCATTACCCTGCATGGTGTCCGCACACAGTCTCAGGACGTTGAAGGTACCAACGAGGTTAACCCTCAAGACAAACTCGAACTGCTCAAGCGACATTGGGCCATCTTTGCCGAGTGTCCGGGCAGCAGCGCCAATACCTGCACTGTTGACGTTAACGTGCAGCGCGCCGAACGTATCTGTTGTCTTGGCGATTGCTTCCTTCACGGCGTTTTCGTCGGCAACATCACCTGCGGACCAGCTCGCCTGGTCGCCCATCTCGCTGGCAGCCTTTTCTGCATTTTCAGCATTGAGGTCAAACACCATTACGTTTGCACCCGCCGCGATAAAGTTCTCTGCCGTGGCGCGGCCAAGACCTGATGCACCACCGGTGATAAAGGCAGTTTTACCTTTCAGTTCCATAGTTTTTTCCTGGGTTTAGTCTGGTTAAGAATTTCAGCGGCGCAAGTATACAGGCAATATAGCGAGGGTTGGGCGTGGAGCACGTTATACTTTACGAATGTCGGCGCCCCTTATTCATCAGAATGTTGATCTCAGCAACAGGAACACGCTGCGCCTGCAGTGTGAGGCGCAGTACTTTTCTGAAATCACCAGCGATGAAGCGCTTAACGAAGCACTCATGTTTGCCAGAGAGCGCCAGCTTGACGTTCACGTGCTGGGTGAGGGCTCCAACGTCGTCCTGCCAGAAAAACTCGCTGGTATAACCATCGCCATGAATCAGCAGGCGCTCTCTATCGACGCATGCGTCGTTTCAGCGGCAGCGGGAGTCAATTGGAACGAACTGGTCTGGCGCACATTGGATGCAGGCGCCTTTGGACTCGAGAACCTTGTGGCGATCCCTGGCACGGCCGGCGCTTCGCCGATGCAGAACATCGGTGCTTACGGCGCGGAACTGTCGTCCTTTGTTACCACTGTCAACGCTGTACACAGGCAGACACTTGAGACGGTGTCGTTCAGCAACACCGATTGTGGATTTGCCTATAGGGACAGCAGATTTAAGAGCAAGGAAAAAGACAGTTGGGTCATCACCGGCATTGTGCTCACGCTTAGGGAGCACGATCAACCTGACATCAGCTATGGCGGTGTCAGTGAAGGACTTGAAGCGGCTTCACTTGATGTAAATGCGGTGAACACAGCGAAGGTAATCGCCAGGATTCGTGGCAGCAAGCTGCCAGACCCGGCACGGACGGCCAACGCAGGCAGCTTCTTTAAGAACCCGCTGGTCAGCTGGACAAGATACGAGGCGTTACACGAGCAGTTCCCGGACATGCCAGGGTTCGAATCGGAAGGCGGCACAAAACTGTCAGCCGCGTGGCTTATCGAAAAAGTAGGCTTTAAGGGATATTCGAAAGGTCCTGTTGGCATCTCCGATCAGCATGCACTGGTCTTGATACACAAGGAACATCAGCAGCAGGGCGCGACAGCTGCGGACGTGACCCGCCTGTCAGAAATCGTGCGACAGGAAGTAGCCGCACGTTTTGATATTCACCTCGAACAGGAACCTGTCAGTTTTTGAGCGCGCTTTTTACGGCGCGCCTCGAATCATGTGGCAGGCGGCTCAGCTACTGCGCAACCTGATCTGGTTCCGCATCGGGTGCGTCTGTCTCGGCTTCAGCCTGTGGCATGACCGCCACGTCGCTATCAACTCGCGGATCATTTGCAACCCGGCCAAGCATGCTCGGATGAGTGTCAGGTAACGCGCGCGGCATCGTCTGTAACAGCGGTGCTGGCGGTGTGCGTGAGTAAGACTGAAGAACGGGACCTGACAGCGTGGCACCTGGTGAGACCCGTGGGTCATTTGCTACCCGGCCCAGCGTCGAGGGATGAGGTTGCTCTTCCTGGGGGGCTTCCTCAACCTGCTTTGTTTCCTCAACCTGCTTTGCTTTCTCAACCTGCTGCTTCGCAGGGGCAGGTGTGTCTGCAACCGGCGCTTGCGTTTGCTCGCTGGATTGTTCGGCTACGGCTTCGCTCACGGGCTGTGCTTCGGTCTTTTCCTCTGCCTTTTCTTCTACTGGTGGCACTTGCTCAGTCGTGGAAGTGGTGGCCGTTGTGGTCACAGAGGTAGTATCCGTCAAAGAATCTGTCTCGGCGCGCTCTTCCTTCGCCTGCGCAACCACTTCTTCTATCTCATTAGCCTCAACCTCACTCATCGCCTCGGTAGGTTTACCGCGGCTGCGTCGTCTCTGGTTGGATCGCTCACGATTGCCCCGGTTACGCTTGTCGTCACTACCGTCACGCTGTCTTGACTGATCTTCGCTGCGCGAACGATTGCGATCTTTCTCCTCCGGTCGATCGGAACGGTCGCGGCGATTCTGGTTTTCCCTTTCGTTGCGCGAATCTCCGCGAGATTCCTGGCGGGACCTGTTATCCCGGCCTTCGCCCTGCTTGCGGTTGCGGTTGCGATCCTTACGGCGATCACCCTGTTTCTCGTTGTTGCGTTCGCTCTTGTCGTTGCTCTTATCGCCCCTATTGTCATTGCGGCTGTCATTTCTGTTGTCGTTGCGACTTTCATTACGGTCGGCATTACGATCACCGCCACCACGGTTGCGATTTCTGTTGCGGTTCCTGTTGCGATTGTTACCTCGCTTCTTCTGGGGTGGCTTTTCTTCTTCCGCTTCCTCTGCGCCGAACAGCGACTCGATCATGCGGGTGAAGAAACCTTTTTGCGGCGGCGTTTCTGCAACTTTTTGTTTGGCTTCGGTCACTTCTGGTGGCGGGGCAGGGGGCGCAACCGTCTTCACGGCAGCCTGTTCCACCGGAGCAGCCTTGCTGGCACTGACCACCTCTTCTTCGGCGAGATCAACGGTGCTGGTGATCTCGTAGCTTGCTTCGCTTTCTTCACCGTCCTGCGCACGAATACGCTCAACGTGATAATGCGGCGTTTCCATCTGCGCATCTGGTACAACAACTACCCTGACATTGTTGCGTTCCTCGATATCAGAAAGCACGTTGCGTTTCTCGTTGAGCAGGAAAGACGAAACGCTGATCGGCAGAAAAGCACGGATTTCCGTACTGGTTTCCTTCAGGGCTTCTTCCTCAACCATGCGAACCACGGCAAGCGCGGACGACTCGGTATCACGGATGGTGCCGAGACCACCACAGCGAGGGCAGACAATACCGCTGGTCTCTCCAAGAGATGGTCGTAGCCGCTGTCTCGACATTTCGAGCAGCCCAAATCTAGAAATTTTGCCCACCTGCACCCGGGCCCGGTCAACCTGCAGTGCGTCACGCATTCGCTGTTCAACTGCACGCTGGTTTTTGGGTGCGCTCATATCGATGAAATCGATGACGATCAGGCCGCCGATATCACGAAGTCTCAACTGGCGACAGATTTCATCTGCAGCCTCCAGGTTCGTATTGAGTGCAGTTTCTTCGATATCTGAGCCGCGGGTTGCGCGTGCCGAGTTGATGTCGATGGAAACGAGGGCTTCGGTTGGATCGATGACAACCGAACCGCCGGATGGCAGTCGAACCTCTCGGCCGAAAGCGGATTCGATCTGGCCTTCGATCTGGAAACGGTTGAACAGGGATACATCACTTTCGTACAGCTTGATACGCGAGCTGAACTTGGGCATGACCTGGTCGACGAACTGGTTAGCCTGTTCAAAGGCTTCCGGCGTATCGATCTGAATCTCGCCAATGTCATCACGCAGGTAGTCGCGGATGGCGCGGATGATGACGTCGCTTTCCTGATAGATCAGAAAAGGTGCATCACGTTCCGAGGCTGCTTTCTGGATTGCATCATTCAGGTGCACCAGGTAGTTGAGGTCCCACTGCAGCTCTTCGCCGCTTCGACCTACACCCGCGGTGCGTACAATTGCACCCATGTTCTTGGGAATCTCCAGCTCTGACATGGCCTGTTTAAGCTGGTCACGATCTTCACCTTCAATACGCCGTGAAATACCACCAGCGCGAGGGTTGTTCGGCATCAGGACCAGGTAGCGACCTGCAAGGGAGCAGAAAGTGGTCAGGGCTGCGCCTTTATTACCGCGTTCTTCCTTGTCGACCTGAACAATGATTTCCTGGCCTTCCTTGAGCACCTGGGAAATATTGAACTTACCCTTCAGTTTCGAAGGAGGGACGGAGAAGTATTCTCGAGAGATTTCCTTCAGTGGCAGGAAACCATGTCGTGCAGCGCCGTAGTCGACAAAGGCGGCTTCGAGGCTGGGCTCGATGCGGGTAATACGGGCCTTGTAGATATTGGCCTTTTTTTGTTCACGAACCCGGCTTTCTATGTCCAGGTCGTAGAGTCTTTGCCCATCAACGAGGGCAACGCGCAACTCCTCTGGGTGAGTTGCGTTGATTAACATCCGTTTCATAACGATTCACACTTATTTTTTGGGCGACCAAAAAAAAGCGAAAGCGAATCGCCAAATCTCAGCTATATATGGTAGTTAAGGCGGTGTCCTGGCCTAAGTGTGCTTCCTCAAATAGTGTAATGGTTTCAATTGTTACGCCCGATGACCTGGGGCGTAGCCTTGCCACATCTGATGGCTTTATCTTGATAAACCGATTTGACGCTCTAGACTTTCGCGCTCTATTGATCGCGGTTAATCTTGTCCAGCCACGGTTGATGGGCTGGACCCCAAAATTCATTTCGCAGGCTTCAGCCTGCCGAATTGCCTGTTTCGTTCCGGTAGTTAAAACAGTATTAAAACTGGTAACGAATAAGCAGCCGTCGTGTTATTCAGTTTGTGTATAACGCCGACGGGTACAATCATAGCAATAAATAGTCAGAACGCAAAAACACAAAAATTGATATGTCAGAGCGCGTCGGAGTCCAGGTTGTTGAAATTGATGGGGAAGATGCCGGCCAGCGGCTGGATAACTTCCTCATCAGGGTGCTCAAGGGACTGCCCAGAACCCGAATTTATCGGATTATCCGTCGCGGTGAGGTCAGGATAAATGGCAAACGCACCAAACCGGCGCAAAAGCTGCAATTTGGCGACAAGGTCCGTATTCCGCCGATTGTCCATCTTCCAGCAAAGGAAGCCCAGGTTGCGGAAATAGATCTCAATAACCGGGTGATCTTTGAAAACGACGGTCTGCTGGTACTGAATAAACCGGCAGGTCTTGCCTCACATGGTGGCAGCGGCATAAAGATGGGGGCAATCGAGACCCTGCGGGCGAACAGGGGCGTGGATCGCCAGCTTGAACTCGTCCACCGTCTTGATCGGGACACTTCCGGCTGCCTGATGATATCCAAGAAACGCAGCTACCTTCGCCTGCTCCAGGATGCGCTCAGGCAGAAATCCATCAGCAAGCGTTATCTCGCGCTTGTACACGGGAGCTGGGAACCGACCGTTACGCTTATTGATGAACCGCTGCTGACCAGGTCCAGCCCAAAGGGTGAGAAGATCACCACGGTGCATCACATAGGAAAGCCAGCCCAGACCGCCGTAAACCTGATTGGCGAGCATGCGGGACTATCTCTCATCGAAGCTTCCCCACTCACAGGTCGTACACACCAGATCAGGGTGCATACCAGGCATATGCGTCATCCAATCGTGGGGGACGACAAGTATGGTGATGAACTGCGTGATAGTGGTGTCTCAGGATATCTCGGCAGAAAACCGAGACTCATGCTGCATGCCAGGTCTTTGAGTATCCCGGCGCTAGGCGACTGGTCGGCCGTGGAGGTTTCCGCGGAGATGGATCGGCGTTGGGATATTGTGAGAAACGACTTTAGTATTGGTCTTTGATCATTTGAATAACAATAAGTTACAAGCCTTTTAAAGAATTTACTTCAGGATGAAAATTGAATGGTTTGACTCTCGCAGGATTTCAGCCATGCGCATCATTGGCAGGCCGTAGAGTGTATTGATGTCCCGCCCACGGGTGTCATCAAGCAGCGTAAAGCCCCGGCTCTCAACCTTGATGGAACCAGCGCAGTCAAACGGGGCATCCAGTGCCAGATACTCGTCGATTTCATCAGCCATCAGTGGCCGGAAATGAACAGCAAACTGCTCTACGTCGCTGATAACCCTGTTTCCAGGCAATTGCAGCGCAATCGACGTGGAGAAACTGACCCAGTTGTTGCTGAATTGACTGAGATGCTGCGCTGCAACTTGCGCATTGCCAGGCTTACCGTAAAGTTGCTCGCCAAGATGACAAACCTGGTCAGAGGCCAGCACAATGCTGCTTTCAGGCTCGTAGCCAGCCTGACCAGCGAGGCGTTGCACCACGGCCTGAAGCTTCTGGCGTGCGAGTCTTTCGGCAAGTTGTACAGGTGACTCGCCCTCGAACGGTGTTTCGTCGATATCCGGCGATTCAGTTTGCGGGTGTATTCCTATCGCTTCCAACATGGCGCGCCGATAAGGTGAAGATGAAGCGAGAATGAGCTGCAGCGTTTGGTTCATATCTTACTGAAAAATAGCAATTTTCTTTTGACAGGTAGGGGGGACATCCCTAAGATGCGCCCCTTATGTTATCAGCACGCCTGCCTGCTCGACTCGATTATCGAAAGCTGGCTGACCAGGGCGCATCGCTGGAAGGAATCCTGCCGAAAGAATTGCTGCCCAGGCTATCAGAAGTTATCCCGGGTGAGCCGGGTGATGTGAGCGCGACGGTCAGCTTTTCGAAGGATGAGAACCGGCACTATGTGATCAGGTTCACGGCGAACGTAAGTGTGGTGCTCGAGTGTCAGAACTGCCTCGAGAACTACGCAACTGAAGTCAGCTGCACATATAAAGGTCGCGTGTTACGTCGCGCGGAAGATCTTGAGCAGCTGGAGCAGGAAGATGAAGCCATTGTCGCCGATGACGGCGAAGTGGACATCGGCGCGCTGATAGAAGACGAGTTGCTGCTGGCACTACCGATGGTTCCGCGGCATGCAGATGGTGAATGCGCCAAAGCAGATGCAGTGCAGCCAGAGACGGCTGAAGATGAACCGCCTGCAGATACGCACAGGCCCTTTGCAGCACTCGGACAACAAATGCGGGCATTCAGCTCTGATAAAGCTGAAGACAAACTGAAGGATTGAAAGCACTGGAAAGCCAGATGGCAGAGAAGGCGGCTACAACACCTTTAACAGTTTTAATAAACACCGCGTGATTAACGCGCTGGAGAAAACAGATGGCTGTTCAACAGAACAAAGTAACCAGGTCCAAGCGAGGCCGCAGACGTTCACACGACTCCCTCGGCAGGCCAACACTGTCAGAAGATCCAACCACCGGTGAAACTCATCGTCGTCATCACGTCACGGCAGATGGTTTCTACCGAGGCAAGAAAGTCGTCCAGACTGAAGAAGACTAAGTAGTACCCGATGAAGTTCGGTTACGTTTTTCCTGGGCAGGGTTCCCAGGAGATTGGCATGCTCGCCGATGCAGAGGCAGAGGTGAAAGACCTTGTCTCTGAAGCTTCCGATGCGCTTGGTTATGACCTCTGGCAACTGATCCAGGAAGGTCCTGAAGATAAACTCAACCAGACCGAGTTCACACAGCCCGCGCTGCTGACCGCAAGTTATGCGTTCTTCAAGCTGGCGCAGGAAGCCGGTGCACCTGCACCAGACATCGTTGCAGGACACAGCCTGGGTGAGTATTCAGCACTGGTTGCAGCGGAAGTTCTTGCGTTTGCCGATGCCGTAAAGCTCGTGCAACAGCGCGGACAGTTCATGCAGAGTGCGGTTCCCGTAGGACAGGGCGGTATGGCGGCAGTCATGGGCCTTGATGACGACGCGGTTCGTTCCATCTGTGATGACGTTTCAGGCGAGACAGTTGTGCAGGCCGTTAACTTTAATGCGCCGGGTCAGGTTGTCATCGCAGGTGCCAATGAAGCACTCAATGCGGCAATCGATGCCTGCAAGGAAGCTGGTGCAAAGCGTGCCATTGCACTCGCCGTAAGCGCACCATTTCACTCATCGACGATGCAGCCCGCTGCAGAAAAGATGCGCGAAGCGCTGTCTGTGGTGACTTTCAACGCCCCCAGTGTACCCGTGATGCAAAACGTCGATGCTTCTATCCACCAAGACCCGGATGCAATCCGCGAGAACCTTGTGACGCAGATGTATTCGGCTGTGCTGTGGACCGATACGATCCAGAATATTGCTGCCGGTGGGGTAGATACACTCATTGAGTGTGGTCCGGGCAAGGTGCTGACCGGCCTCGCACGACGAATCGATAAGTCACTGTCGGGGCACAATGTGAATTCTCTCGACGCGGCAAAAGCGCTGAACGGATCCCTTTCCTGATATGAGTGAATCACAGCAAAAGGTGGCGCTGGTAACCGGTGCTTCCCGCGGCATCGGTGCAGCAATTGCAGACAGGCTTGCCGGCGACGGGTTTCAAGTGCTCGGTACGGCAACCAGCCAGGCTGGTGCGGATGCCATCACCGAAAGGCTGGCGTCGAACGGCGGCAGCGGTCTTGTCTTAAATCTCGCAGAGCCCGAAAGCATTGATGCCCTGTTTGCTTCCATCAAAGAAAATTTTGACGCACCGCTGATACTGGTGAACAACGCCGGTCTGACCCGCGATAACATCGCCCTCAGGATGAAAGACGAGGAGTGGGTTGAGGTCATCAATACCAACCTGTCCGGCCTCTATCGAGTCACCAAGGGTGCGTTGCGCGGTATGACAAAAGCCCGCTTCGGCAGGGTCATCAATATTACTTCTGTTGTTGGCGCCATGGGTAATCCTGGCCAGAGCAACTATGCGGCCGCAAAGGCCGGTATTGTCGGTTACAGCAAGTCCCTCGCCCTGGAACTTGGATCGAGGGGTATCACAGTAAACTGCGTCGCCCCCGGAATGATTGCGACAGACATGACCGATGTACTTACCGATGAGCAAAAGGAAATCATGCTCGCACGGATTCCAATGGGCAGACTTGGGGCGGCTGATGAAGTGGCTGACCTTGTGTCGTTCCTGGCCAGTGATAACGCGTCATACATCACCGGCGAAACCATCCATGTCAATGGCGGCATGTACATGAATTAACCACCGGTTGGAACCCGTTTTACGCGGCGTTCACCGGTAAAAACAGCTTGATCGCTGATCTGGCATTTCATTAAACTAGCGCAGCTTGACTGCATATATGTAGGAGTAAATCTAAACATGAGTACCATCGTAGAACGAGTGACAAAGCTGGTATGTGAGCAGCTCGGAGTGAAGGAAGAGGAAGTCACGCCAGAAGCGTCTTTCGTTGAAGACCTTGGAGCAGATTCACTCGATACAGTTGAGTTGGTCATGGCTCTCGAAGAGGAATTCGAAACTGAAATTCCTGATGAAGAAGCCGAGAAGATCACGACGGTTAAGGAAGCTATCGACTATATCGAAGCACACACTTAATCGGATCACAGCTTGATTCGGAAAAGCCGCAGTCGCCTTGAGGTGATTGCGGCTTTTTTCCTTCTGCCTTTTCTTTTTGCTGAAACCTTCTCTGAAACCTTCTTGTAAAAAAGGGGACTGATATGTCGAAACGACGCGTTGTTGTTACCGGCCTTGGCTTACTGACGCCGCTTGGCGCTGATGTGGCGTCCTCATGGGACGGGCTGACTGCAGGCCGCAGCGGCATCTCCCCGATCACTTCTTTCGACACAACAGACTTCCCGGTCCGTTTTGGTGGCAGTGTGCCCGAATTTGATATGTCGGCGTACCTGAACCCGAAGGAAGCGAGGCGGATGGATGGTTTTATCCAGTTCGGTCTGGTGACCGGCATGCAGGCGATGGCTGACGCAGGCCTGGAGGTCACCGATGCCAATCGCCACAGGATTGGTGTTGCAGTGGGTTCCGGTATGGGCGGTATCGTTACCGTTGAGAACACTCACAACACGGTGCTAGAGCGCGGGCCGGGTCGGGTATCTCCCTTCAGCGTGCCTGGATGCATCATCAACATGATCGCAGGGCACCTGTCGATCATGTTTGGCCTGCAGGGTCCGAATATTGCGATGACAACGGCCTGCACAACCGGCACACACAATATCGGTTTCGGGGCTCGCATGATTGCTTACGGAGAAGCTGATGCGATGCTTGTGGGTGGTGCTGAAAAGGCAACGTCTCCCACCACCATGGCTGGTTTTGCCGCAATGAAAGCGCTGTCCAGTCGTAATGATGATCCCGAGCGGGCTTCTCGCCCATGGGATAAAGATCGTGATGGCTTTGTATTGAGTGATGGCTCTGCAGTACTGGTGCTGGAGGAATATGAGGCCGCAAAGGCTCGGGGAGCAAACATCTATTGCGAAGTCGCCGGGTTTGGGATGAGTGCAGATGCCTCACACATGACATCACCGGCTGAGAACGGCCAGGGGGCGGTCATGTCGATGCGGAACGCCCTGAACGATGCTGCGATGAATGCCGATGAGGTTGGCTACATTAATGCACACGGTACATCAACGCCTCTCGGCGATGTTGCCGAGACGCAGGCAATCAAAACCGTGATGGGAGACGCAGCGGCTAAGGTAGCCGTCAGTTCGACCAAGTCGATGATTGGCCATGCCCTCGGTGCTGCAGGCTCTATTGAAGCAGTGTTATCGATTCTCGCAATGCATCACGGCGTTATCCCACCGACCATCAACCTTGATAACCCCAGCGAAGGTTGTGATCTTGACTACGTGCCGCATGAGGCGCGCACCACCGAGTTGAACGCAACCCTGTCCAACTCTTTTGGTTTTGGCGGCACTAACGGTACGTTGATCTTCAAGCGCGTCTGACGAGGCCCGATACAGTCGTTGCCCGCAGTGGTGCAAAACCGGACAATGCCTGCATGCGTCTCTTTGTTGTTTTCCTATCGATCGCTGTCATCACTGCGCTGTCCAGCGCCCTCTACGTTCATGCAGGATTACTCAGCCCGCTCGGCGAGGATCGCGTTATTGAAGTAGAGCGTGGACAGTCTGTCATCGGCATATCAGCAAGACTGCACAGCGACGGTATTGTGGATGCAGCACCTTTGGTTATTCGGGCCTATATCGCCATGACCGGTGTGACGGTAAAAGCCGGTGAATACCGCGTTACCGCAGGCACGAGTGGTTACGATGCGATCAGGCAACTGCAATCCGGCAAGGTGTTACTGCGCTCAGTGACCTTCCCCGAAGGCTGGACGATAAAAGACTGGCGGCGCCGTCTTGCTGGTCAGGCCGACATCACCCAGACAATCGGTACGATGAGTAATAGTGAAGTTGCTGCAAAGCTGGGACTTGAGACACCGCTCGAAGGCTGGCTCTATCCGGATACTTATCATTACCCCCGGGGTACTACTGACCTGGAGGTTCTGCGTATGGCTGTGACAGCGATGCAGCAGCAACTTACTGCAGTGTGGCAGGGCAGGGATACGTCGCTCCCATTGGAAACGCCGTTTGAGGCATTGATTCTCGCTTCGATCGTTGAAAAGGAAACCGGTTTCGCGCCGGACAGGCGTAAAATCGCAAGCGTGTTTCACAACCGGCTTGTTAAAGGGATGAAGCTGCAATCTGACCCCACTGTTATCTTTGGCCTGGGAGATCAGTTTGATGGTGATCTCAAACGATCCCACCTGCGTGCCGATACGCCTTACAACTCCTATACACGTCATGGTCTGCCACCTGGACCGATCTGCTCACCCGGACTCGCAGCGATTGAAGCAACCCTGAATCCTGAAGCGAGCGGTTATTACTACTTTGTCGCCAAGGGCAACGGCGAGAGCTATTTTTCAACATCACTCACCGAACATAACAGGGCCGTGAATCGCTACCAGCGAGGTCAGCCCTGATGGCAGAGGGGCGGTTCATTACGATAGAAGGCGTCGAAGGTGTTGGAAAGTCGACCAGTATTGCCTTCATCGAACAGTCGCTGCGGGAACGCGGTATTCAAGTGATCACGACCCGCGAACCTGGCGGCACAGGCATCTCCGAGGAGATCAGGGCCATATTGCTGAACCGGACTCACACATCCATGGATGCGTTGACCGAGCTGATGCTGATGTTTGCGGCTCGGCGCCAGCATGTTGAAGAGCTGATCAAACCGGCACTGGCAGCAGGCACCTGGGTTGTCTCCGATCGTTTTACCGACTCGAGCTACGCCTACCAGGGTGGCGGACGGGGTCTTGATGTCGCTCAGATCGAGGCGCTGGAAGAGTTCTCCATGGGCGAATTCTCGCCGGACCTGACGCTGATCCTGGATCTGCCACCACGCGAGGGTTTGAAGCGAGCAGCAAACGTGGGTGAGGCAGACCGGTTTGAATCTGAGCAGTTGGAATTTTTCGAGAAGGTCCGCACTGCATTTTTGCGCCGTGCTGAAGACAATGATCGTTACCGGATCATTGACGCATCGCAGTCTATCGCCGGCGTATCAGCGCAGATTGGTGACGCCCTCAATGAGCTGTTGGAACGCTGCCTGTGACTGGTGAGGTTTATCCATGGATGAGCGAAGAGTGGACGCGACTCAAGGCGCGTTACCAAAGTGGGCGGTTACCTCACGGGCTGCTTTTTGCTGGCCCAGGTGACATCGGCAAGCATGATCTTGCGCTACGTTTCGCAAATTTTCTGCTGTGCCGGGATGAGGAAAACAAGCCCTGCGGGGTTTGTGCGGGTTGCCAGCTCTGTGAAGCAGGCACCCATCCCGATCTTCTCGAAGTAACGCTTGAGGATTCCAGGCAACTAAAAGTCGAGCAGGTTCGTGAGCTGATCGAATGGTCAATGCAAACCGCTAACCAGGGTGGTCAGAAGATCGCCATTATCGATCCTGCGCACGCCATGAACGTGCAGTCTGCTAACGCGTTGCTTAAGGTGCTGGAAGAGCCGCCCTCTAACACGACTATCATATTGATATCTTCTGAACCAATGAGTCTGCTGGCGACGATCCGCAGTCGCTGCCAGCGGATCAACCTGCAGGTACCTTCGAACGAAATAGCTTCGGGGTGGCTTGAGGCGAATAGTGATCTCAACGCCGATGTTGCGGTGCTGCTCAACATGGCAGAGGGGCGTCCGCTAAAGGCACTTGCGATCACTGAAGACGATCTCAAGCTTCGCCAGGTCATAGGCAAGGCGCTTGGACCGGTATTGTCGGGTGCAACATCCCCTGTGAACTTTGCATCAGTCCTGGCCGGGGAGGATCTCAATAAGGTACTGGAATTGCTCTACCAGCTGCTGTCCGACAGCATCAGTCATTCGCTCGCTGGCGGTGCAATTGCCTACAAAAACAATGACTTGACTGCGCACCTTGAAAGGCTGGAGGCCGCGTCAAGCGTGGCCGCTAGGACTGCCCTGATGGACCGGGTTGTCTCGGCAAGACGGGTTTCGATGGGCACTTCCAACGCCAATACCACAATGCTGTTAGAGTGGATATTCATGGCAGAGGACGGGGCTCGCTTATCCACAGGGCTATGAGGCCATGTCCGACACGATCATCGACAAGATGATCAACAGTTGGTCATCACGTCCCTTGTAGAAAACCCATCCATGGGGCATCATTTTGCCCAGATTTTCGAAGGTTATACCGAATGGCGAAGTTAGCGCGGGGCGGCGGCAAGAAGACAATGATCGCCCTGACGATCAAGGACAAGGTTGTCCTGCATAACTACTACATGCCGTTTATCAAAAACGGTGGTCTGTTTATTGCCAATCGAACCGAGTATGACCTTGGTGACGATGTGTTCATCCTGCTTAACCTGATGGATGAATCCGAGAAGATACCGGTGGCTGGCAAAGTTGTGTGGATTGCCAAGAAGGGTGTGAAGAGCCCTCATACCCCCGGTGTCGGCATCCAGTTCAGCGATCCCGACAATATCGCCAAGGATAAAATTGAAACCTACCTCGCTGGTTCCCTCGGCTCAGCCAACGCTACAGCAACAATGTAGCCGCCTCGACGATGACATATTGTGTAGCGATTCGAATTGATGATGGCGTCGTGTTTGTCAGCGACTCACGAACCAACGCCGGTGTTGATAATGTCAGCACCTATTCAAAGATGTTCACCTTTGGTGTCGACAACGAGCGCCACATCACGATCCTGTCAGCAGGTAACCTGGCAACTACGCAAGGCGTTATAGGCCAGATCAAGAAGGACATCAGGAAGGAATCCGAAAGGAACATCCTGACCCTGCAGACCATCGAGGACATTGCTGACTATATCGGCGAAATCAACATTGCCCAGCAGGAAAAGCCGACCCTTGGCAGCGTCAACTTTGAAGCGAGCTTTATTGTTGGGGGTGAGATCCAGGGCCACAAACACGAGGCGTTCCTGATCTATCCGCAGGGTAATCACATCACCACGTCAAAGGACACGCCGTTCCTGCAGATCGGTGAAAGCAAATACGGTAAGCCGATTCTCGATCGAATGATTGCGCCTGATGTCACGTTGGAAACGGCAGCTCTCTGCGCGCTGGTCTCCATGGACTCAACCATGCGATCAAACCTGACGGTTGGTCCGCCAATTGAAGTATTGCTGTATCGCAAACAGGAAATGGAAGCCAGGCGTTACCGTTTTGAAGAGGACAGTGAGTACCTCCGCCAGATTCATGCAACCTGGGATGAGCGTTTGAAAGAAGCGTTCAATGGTCTGCCACCCATCGCCTGGAGCCAGGTCTGGGACCAGACCGGCGAATCCTCCTCCTCATAATCCAGCGAAGCCTGCCTGCGACGCGGCCTTGAATTGTCAGGCCTGCACCACTTCCACGGTTGCCTCGTCGTAGGTGAACCACGTACTGGTAATCTCCTGGTGAATCTCAGCAAAATCCCGCTGCAGTTCATCGATGAAGTCATGCAGACTGCCCTCGACATACAGGTTGATGATGTCGGAAGTTGCCAGCTTGCGCTGCGCGTGTGAAGTTGCTCGCAGCGGATTGTCGTTACGCGGCAGCGATGCAGCACAATTCGCAACCTCATTTAAGCAGTGTGCAGCGCCCCTCGGGAAAGACGTGTCGTGCAGTAGAAAATCCGCAACATCTTCACCATTAACGCGATCATCCACGTGCTGGCGATACATCTGGTACCCGGAGAGCGACATTAAGAGGTTTGTCCAGAGGATGTCCTCGTACTCTTTGATTTCCGGCAGATCGGGATTGGAAAGGTTGTAACAGCCCACATCCAGGATTCGTGTTGTCATATCTGCGCGTTCAAGATTGCGACCGATCTTGATGAAGTTGTAGGCCGCCGATGTGCTCATGCAGCCGGCAAGGTAACCGGTCAATTCCTGGCAACGGCTTGAAACGCCACTCAGGAAATCATGACGCCCCATGCGATTCAGGCCTTTTGCACTCATCGCGTTAACATAATGATAGAGCTTGTTGACCTTCTCCCATGCCTCATTGGGCATGATTTCACGACTCGTCCGCGCGTTTTTACGTGCCATCGCAATGGCTGCGCGCACCGAACTCTGGTCTCCTTCGAGCAGGAACTTGACGATGTTCTGTTCATTTACGTTGGTGTACCGGGTGAAGTAGGCAGCCTCGTCACCGGTGATATCAACCAGGCTCGCCCAGATATGTTTCACCCTGGGTAGGTCCATGACCAGGTTGGTATTGACGTTGACCAGCAGTGCGGTGTTTTCCGCGCGTTCGATGTACCGGCCAAACCAGTACATTCTTTCTGCAACTCGAGACAACATTACTTCTTACCTCCAGACTCAGCCGGATCAATGATCCAGGTGTCCTTACTGCCACCGCCCTGCGATGAGTTCACAACCAGCGATCCGCGAACGAGAGCGACCCTGGTCAGCCCGCCTGCGGTGACGTAGGTACGATCACCCTGCAGGATGAAAGGACGCAGATCCACATGGCGGGGCTCGACCGCGTTCTCACACAGCGTGGGCACCGTCGACAGGTTGATGATCGGCTGGGCGATGAAGTTCCTCGGGTTCGACTTGATCAGCTGTTTCATTTCGCGTGTGCGTTTCTTGGTTTCACGCGGCCCGATATACATGCCATAACCACCAGACTCATTAGCGGGTTTGACCACCAGGTTTTCGATGTTCTGCAGGACATGCTGGCGCTGCGTTTTATCGGAACACATATAGCTCGGCACGTTGGGCAGGATCGGATCTTCGCCGAGATAGTAGCGGATCATGTCGGGGACATAGGTATACACCGCCTTGTCATCGGCAACGCCTGCACCAGGCGCATTGGCAAGGGCGACATTACCTTTCTGCCAGGCCCGCATAAGCCCCGGCACGCCCAGCACACTATCCTTGTTAAACACTTCCGGATCGAGGAAAAGGTCATCAATACGGCGATAGATAACATCGACGCGACTCAAACCCTCGATCGTCTTCATGTAAACACAGTCGTCGTCCCCGACGATCAGGTCACTGCCTTCAACCAGTTCCGCACCCATTCGCTGGGCGAGGAATGCATGTTCAAAATAGGCTGAGTTGTAGATACCTGGCGTGAGCACCACCACCTCCGGCAGGTCCATGGGACGTGGAGATATCGAACTCAACATATCAAGCAGCCGAGTAGGGTAGTCGTCCATTGGCAGGATGGAGTACTTCTCGAACATCTCCGGCAGGATGCGCTTGGAAATGTTGCGGTTCTCCAACATGTACGAGACGCCGCTTGGCACTCTCAGGTTGTCTTCCAGGACATACATGGTGCCATCGGTATCACGAATCAGGTCACTCCCACAGATATGCGCCCACACGCCAAAGAGCGGGGTGATGCCTTCACACATCTCTCGATAGTTTGAAGAGGACTTGAGCAGGTCAGCTGGTACGACCTTGTCACGGATGATTTTCCGGTCGTTGTAGACGTCGGTGATAAAGGCGTTCAGGGCGGTGAGTCGCTGCTCAAGTCCTTCTGAGACGCGATCCCATTCCGGTTTCAGGATGGGTCGTGGAATGATGTCAAAAGGCCATTCACGGTCTATGTTTGCGCCGTCGGAGTAGACGGTGAATGTAATGCCCATGGATCGAATCGACAGTTCCGCATCGTTGCGCCGCTGATTGAGTTCGGCCGCCCGGGTCTTCTTGATGAATTGGGCGAGTTCCTTTACACCTGGCCTTGACCGTGTGCCTGCCCGGAACACCTCATCGTAGGCGGTAAGGGACTGGTAACCTGATAACTGCATCTAAAACTCTTCTTCCATCAGCCGATATTCTGTTTCCGTCATGCCCAGTCGAACATAGGTTCGATAGGCGGTGTCGTTATCTTTTTCTACGTATAACCGTATCCCGCAGACGCGCCGATCCCGGCGTGCGAGTGTTTTGACCTCCGAGTACATGCCGGAAAACACACCTCTTGCGCGAAAGTCCTCGTGCACAAACACAGACTGGATCCACCAGAACAGGCCATTGCGCCAGTCGCTCCATTCGTAGGTGATACCGAGGCAGGCGACAACTTGCCCATCGATTTCGGCAACCATGTAGAAGCCCAGGTCAGGACTGGAGATAACCGTGGTAACCCCCTGCCTGATCGTATCGGGGGCGAGAACCTTGTCTTCTGTTTCCAGCGCCATGCGTTCGTTGAACTGTGCGATCGTCGCTGCGTCGCTTTCTCTGGCCTGCCGGTACAGTACTTCTGTCATTTAAAGGTGGCCCGGGGGTTACGAAGACGCTTATTGTGAAAGAAAGCCTCCGGACTGTCACCTCATTAGCATGTGACGGGCGTGTTAAAGAAGGTGCCCAAACTTCTCGCGCTTGGTGGCGAGGTAGTGACTGCTCTCATCGGCTGCGGCTATGTCGGCCGCAATCCTGTCCGCCACCGTAAGCCCAGCGGCTTCAACGTACTCGATTTTCTCGGGGTTGTTGGTGATCAGGTTGATAGCAGACACGCGCTGATCACGGAGTACATCGACGGCTGCTTCATAGTCGCGCTGGTCAATCGGCATGCCGATAACTTCGTTGGCTTCGGCGGTGTCATAGCCATAGTCCTGCATGGCGTACGCTCGTACTTTGTTGCCAATGCCGATGCCACGACCTTCCTGCAGCAGGTAGATGATCATCCCGGTGTTGCCGGCAATGTACTCAAGCGCCCAGTTAAGCTGCGCCTGACAGTCACAACGGCACGACCCGAATACCTCGCCGGTGATGCAGGAAGAGTGGATGCGGACGTTGACGGGTTTTGACGTGTCTATAAACGGCGTTGCAACAGCGAGACATTCAGTACCGGTCTCATCGCGATAGGCTCGCAACCTGAAACGGCCGTGAGGTGTGGGTAGTTTTGATTCGGCGTAAATGGCGTAGCTCATGACGGGCTCCTGAAAAGGGTTTCAGTTTCAGTGATCCGCCACTGGGTCTTCGAGGGTGATACCGGCACACTTGTCCGGTGAGGTCAGCTGCTGATGCTTTGCCGTCGTGGCTGGCAGGCCTGCTGTCGGCCTTGTGATCAATAAGTAAAGCACAAAGGCCGCGGCCAGGCGATGAGATTTGCGCCGTCTATATCTTTCAATCAGGTGAAGAATAGAGATTAGCTATGCTTTCTAACTAATTGAAAGTATTTAATTACTTAGCAGTTCTTTAGCGCGTTCAGCCCGGTCATCCTCGCGCAGCATCAAAAGCGCACGAATGAACACGTCAGGTGCACCGTTGCGGGTGAGTTCGTCAACCCAGACCTGTAAGTGGACCCGCCGCTCGTTACTGTCTTTTTCCAGCAGGTTAAGCATCTGTCCAGCGATACGTTTATCTTCGAGAGCAACCTGAATCATGCTGAGGAACATATCCTCGGTTTCGGCGCTTCCCTGTATCGAGCGACTCAGCCCTGCTATGAGCTTATGGATGAAGCCTCGAGAATTGTCCGCCATCGTTTGTGCCTGTGTTTTTTTAGCGGGGCATCAACTGTAAGCCGTCCGTAGCTCATCTGGTGTCAACCCGGTCAGGTGGGCAGGTACCTCGGTTCATCCTAAGGCGTAACAAATTTAGCGGTCAACAAATTTCATGCTTCAAATTTCCGGCGCTCGTGGTATAAAAGCGTGGTGTTGCCCTGCAACAGAATAGCCGCATCTCTGCGGCATCATTTTATCCGAGGGAGGAGAAACGAATGGTCTCAGTGGTATATGAGGCGCCCGGTTCCGTTGATGAAGCGGTAAAGCTGCTGGCTGATGCAGACATGCCTGCAAAGGTCCTGGCCGGTGGTACAGACCTGATTATTCAGACCAATGGGTCAAAAGACGCATCCCGCCTGTTTGTGGATGTTAAGAAAATTGACGGAATGACCGATGCGGTACTTGATGCAGACGGCCTCAAGCTTGGTCCTTCCATGTCCTGTGCAGAGTTCACCGCACGGGATGATATCAAGGCAGTGTTCCCAGGCCTGGTTGAAGCCGCCTACCTGATCGGTTCAACCCAGGTGCAGGGACGAGCCAGTGTTGGGGGCAACCTCTGTAATTCTTCTCCAGCTGCTGACACCATTCCCGCGCTGATTGCCAATGGCGCCCAGTGTGTCATCGCCGGTCCTGGCGGTGAGCGTACCGTTGCGGTTGAGGAGTTTGTTACCGGTGTTGGTAAGAACTGCATGGAAAAGGGTGAACTGCTCCACAGCATACATATAGCGACACCTGCACCCGGAACATCAGATGCGTACCTGCGGTTTATACCGAGGACAGAAATGGATATCGCTGTAGCCGGTGCTGGTGTCAGCGTAACCCTGGACGCTGACGGCACATGTACAGCCGCACGCGTAAGTATTGGCGCGGTTGCGCCTACAGCCCTGCTGGTCCCTGAGGCGGCAGCGGCGTTAATCGGCTCCAAACTTGATGATGCGGCACTTGATGCCGCGGCTGCAGCAGCAACTGCGGCCTCAAGTCCGATTAATGACAGGCGGGGCACTATCGAATTCAGGAAACATGTTGTCGGCGTGCTGGTGAAGCGCGCGGCGACGATTGCCGCAGACCGGGTAAGGGGAGGTTAAACCATGCCAAAAACACACGTAACGACGACAATTAACGGAGAAACAGCCGAGTTCCTGTGCGAGCAGGGCGATACGCTGCTCGATGTGCTGCGCAATGAACTGAGCCTGACGGGTACAAAAGAAGGTTGCGGTTCCGGCGACTGTGGCGCCTGCAGCGTCACACTGAACGGCCGACTGGTGTGTGCATGCCTTGTGCTGGGTGTTGAAGCAGAAGGCCAGGAAATTGGCACGATTGAAGGCATTGGTGGTAATGACAAGCTGCACGTCATCCAGGAGAAATTCCTGGAACACGCAGCGCTGCAGTGTGGTATCTGCACGCCTGGCCTGATTGTCAGCACCAAGGCGCTGCTGGATGAAAACCCGAATCCTACCGAAGAAGAAGCGCGATATTACCTGGCCGGCAATCTCTGCCGCTGCACCGGGTACGACAAGATCATCAGGGCAGTGATGGATTCAGCTGAAACAATGAGAGGAGGTGCGTCATGAGTGAAGCCCGCGAATTTAAATACATCGGCCAGAGAACCATACGGCCTGATGGCTTCGACAAGGTAACTGGCAGGGCCAACTACGGCGCTGACCTTTCGCTGCCCGGCATGATCTGGGGCAAGGTGCTGCGAAGCCCTCATGCCCACGCAAAGATCAAGTCCATCGACACCAGCAAGGCTGAAGCCCACCCTGATGTGATGGCGGTTGCAACATTTGCAGATTTCCCCGGCGGCAAAAAGCCGGCCGTAACGGATCTCGCTCGTAACGTGCTTGCTGACGACAAGGTGCTGTATCACGGTCACGCTGTCGCTGCGATTGCTGCGCGAAGCGAACGCGTTGCTGCCGAGGCACTGGACCTGATCGAAGTTGAGTACGAAGTTCTCGCGCCGGTGATGGATGTCGCAGATGCAATGAAGGACGATGCGCCTGTACTGCATGAGGACATGTTTACGGCTGGTTACGAGGAAACGCCTGACAAGCCATCCAATATTGCCACCCGCGCTGAAATGAAACTCGGCGATGTTGAAAAAGGATTTGCTGACGCGGACGTGATCGTTGAGCGTGAGTTCTACACGCCAACTGCTCACCAGGGATATATCGAACCGCATGCCTGTACCGTGCGCTACGACGAGGACGGCCAGTCAATGGTCTGGTGTTGTACGCAGGGCCACTTCGACGTGCGTGCGAGCACAGCAGGTATTCTCGATATGGAACTCAGCAAGCTGAAAGTCATCGCCAGCGAAATTGGCGGCGGTTTTGGCGGAAAGACAACTATCTACCTTGAGCCTGTTGCGCTGGTCCTGTCCCGCAAGTCCGGCCGGCCGGTCAAGATGGTGATGGACCGTGATGAGGTGTTCATTGCAACAGGTCCTACCTCTGCTGCACGCATGTGGGCAAAGGTTGGCGCCAAGAAAGATGGCACCATCACTGCGGCCCAGGGCCGGATCGCATTTGAAGCAGGTGCATTCAAGGGTTCGCCCATGATGCCTGGCGTCATGACCATGTTTACGCCTTACGATCTGGAAAACGTACTGGTTGAAGGCTTTGACGTAGTGGTCAATAAGTCCAAGGTTGCTGCCTATCGCGCACCCGGTGCACCGCAATCAGAATTTGCGGCTGAAATGGTGATCAACGAACTCGCTGATGAGCTTGGTATCGATCCGATTGACCTGCGCCTGCAGAACGCGGCAAAAGAAGGCACGCAAACCATCTATGGGCCGAAGCTGAAGCGGGTTGGTCTGGTAGAGTGCCTGGAAGCGGCAAAGAACTCACCACACTATCAATCTGCCCTTGCAGATGGCCAGGGCCGCGGCATTGCTGCCGGTTTCTGGTTCAACATTGGCGGACCTTCCAGTGTGACCATCAACATGAACCCTGATGGAACAGGCACTATCGTTGAAGGTAGCCCTGACATCGGTGGCTCGCGTGCTTCCATGCAGATGATGGCAGCAGAAGAGTTGGGAATATCCACCGAAAAGCTGAAACCACTCATCGCTGACACAGAGAACGTCGCTTACAGCCAGGGAACAGGTGGTAGCCGTACGACGTTTGCAACCGGTATGGCCACGATCGAAGCGGCGCAGGATGTTGTGCGGCAATTCAAGGAGCGCGCTGCAGCGGTCTGGAACGTCACGCCGGAGCAGGTCGATTATGCAGATGGTGAATGTATCAACACCGCGGGTGAAGACAGGCTCACGGTCAAACAGATCTGCAAAGACGCTGATAAGACAGGTGGACAGATTTCCGGCCAGGGCAATATCAATGCTCGCGGTGCTGGCCCGAGTTTTGCCGTTCACGTTTGCGACGTTGATGTGGACCAGGACACCGGCAAGGTAGACGTGACGCGTTACACCGCCATCCAGGATGCCGGTAAAGCGATTCATCCATCCTATGTTGAGGGCCAATTCCAGGGCGGTGCTGTGCAGGGCATTGGCTGGGCATTGAACGAGGAGTACGTCTTCAATGAAGATGGTGTGATGGAAAATCCGGGCTTCCTCGACTACCGCATTCCGCTTGCCTCTGACCTGCCGATGATTGAAACGGTTGTGGTCGAAGTGCCCAATGCGTTTCACCCTTATGGCGTGAGGGGTGTTGGTGAATCCGGCATCATTCCGCCGCTCGCGGCAGTAGGCTCAGCGGTCGGAGATGCGATTGATGTCCGCGTTACCGATCTGCCGTGTTCGCCACCGCGCGTTCTCTCCATGGTCCAGTCCAAGGGATAAATGGCAATTGTGGTGTTCTCCAGTGAGCTGCAGAAGCTCACTGGGGTTGAACAATGTACGGTGAGTGGCAAGACATACCGGGACGTGGTCGATGAGATCGTGTCCCGGTATGCAGCGCTCGACAAAAACGAGTTGATGGAGATGGCCGTCGCTATTGACGGAGAAATCATCCACGATCCGCTGCTTGAGCCCGTCAACAGCGCTAGCGAAATTCACTTCCTCTACAAAATTGTCGGCGGTTGATATCGCCAGCGATATCTTTGGATACCTGGCAGGCGGACAGCCTGTTCACCAACATACCTTTGGCACGAGCCAGCTTCGGGTCACAGCCCTCAACTATGGGGCGCTGCTGAAGGATATTAGCTTTTTTACCGGTGGCACCTGGCGATCGATGATCCTGGGATTTGATGAGCTGGGCGGCTATGAGACAGACCGCGCCATGGTTGGCCGGGTTGTGGGCCGTTACGCTAACAGGATCGGTGGCGCGCGGTTCACTCTCGATGGTCGCGAGCATCGTCTTACACCCAACGAAGGGGTTAACCAGCTTCATGGGGGCGCGAATGGTCTGAGCAATAAGCTCTGGAATGTTGTTTGCGCTGAGCAGGACGCCTTTGAGCTCACGCTGACAAGCCCGGCAGGGGAGGAGGGTTACCCCGGTAACGTTGAGGTGACCGTGCGATACGAGGTTGATGGCGCTTCACTGAAGGTCGCGTATCACGCGACAACTGACCAGCCCTCCGTGATCAACCTGACCCAGCATGCGTACTTCAACCTGTCAGGGAGCGCTAGCGGTAAAGGAGCCTCACACGCAGGAGACAACTGGCGAGCTCGAAGTGGAATGGATCCAGCGCGTACGTTATCCGGATCGTCCCTATGACGTTGAAGGTGTTGCCGTTGCCGACGATCGGGTTTACCTGCTCGCAAAGGCAACCGTGCCGCCGAGGCTGTTCAGTGTACCGCTCGCAAGCAGCGATCAGGCCGACACAGCGGTGCTGGAAACACATTTAACCGGTATTCCACAGCCGACGGCTCAGGATTTGCTTGAGGATGACCGGTTTGGTGAGTTCTCGTCACAGCCCACCGGTTTTGATATCGACGGACGTACCGCTGTGGTCCTAACCTACCGTGATGCCTACCTCTATCGGCGACGTATTGGGCAGGACTGGGTGGAGAGTTTTTCTTCCCTGCCGGTACGAATCCCGTTACCCGATCACGATGGGATGGAAGCCGTCTGCCTTGATGGCAGGGGCGGCCTCATCGTCACAAGAGAACGCCAGGGGACATCGCGCGCCGGGATCTTCAGGGTCGAACTCTAGTGTCGACGCAGGCGTTAACAGAAACCTTCCAGCAATGGACAGGTGACTTGCCCAGTCACTTTGTGTGGGCACCAGGCAGGGTCAACCTTATCGGTGAGCACATCGACTACTGCGGCGGCGAAGTCATGCCCATGGCGATCAGCCAGGGAACTTCAGCGCTGCTTCGATTCAATGGGAGTGACACCGTGAGGGTCAGGTCACTTCGATTTAACGAAACGACAGAGATTAACCGGCGCAAACCGGTCGTGACCGGAAGCGGTTGGGGTGACTATATTGCAGGCGTGTTGATTGAATCGGGTGCAACCCCTTCTTCAAGCGGTTTCGATATGCTTATTGACCAGGATATCGGTTCCGGTGGTCTATCCAGTTCCGCGTCGTTCTGTGTCGCTCTCGCACTTGCCGCAAGAGGCGAGTCGGCCACGCAGTTGAGTGCCGCCGATCGCTCGGATATTGCCCGGCTATGCAGGCGGG
The DNA here is from genome assembly GCA_963921285.3 of Pseudomonadales bacterium. Taxonomy (GTDB): domain Bacteria; phylum Pseudomonadota; class Gammaproteobacteria; order Pseudomonadales; family Azotimanducaceae; genus UBA9659. The sequence continues at coordinate 85,396 of CAWUFD020000008.1, read as the reverse complement.
TGGAAAACAATCATATCGGGGTGGCCTGCGGCATCATGGACCAGATGTCAGTCGTCCTTGGCGGCGTTAAACAGCTCGATTGCAGCACCCTGGCTTACCAGGACCTTTCCCGGACTTTGATGAGCATGTGGTAGTCATTATGGATTCGAGAGTTGAAAGGACCCTTGCTGCCAGTAAGTACAACGAACGGGTAGGGGAACTCACGCAGCTGTCGGCTGAGCTTGGTGTTGAAATGGACAGCCTTGCCAACTTCGAGACTGCGCGGATGCCAGCCGCGGAGAAAAAGCTGTCATCAACTTTGTTCAGCCGCCTCAGGCACGTTGTGACAGAAAGTCAGCGAGTAAACGATGCAGCCCTGGCGCTCACCAACAAGGATTGGGCACGCCTGGGTGAGCTCCTGAACCAGAGTCACAGTTCGCTGCGCGATGACTATGAGGTTTCCTGCAAGGAACTGGATTTCCTGGTGGCTGAAGCGACAAAGCACCCAGGCGTTAGAGGCGCGCGCATGACAGGTGGCGGATTCGGTGGCTGCGCAATTGCATTCGGGACTGAGCAAGGGCTTGCTGAATTGCTCCCGGGCCTGGAGGCGGCCTATCGAAGCAGATATGACAGGGACCCTGTGTTTACCGTAGCAAAACCAGGGGAGGCGGCATACCTGAAACCGCTGGTCTAGTCGTCCTCGTAACCCTGCGGGTTCTGCTGCTGCCATCGCCAGGCGTCACGGCAGATATCCAGCAGGTCCTTCTCGGCTGTCCAGCCGAGTTCGCGCGCAGCTTTGGCAGGATCGGTAAAACTTGCGTCAATATCACCAGCCCGCCTTGGACCAACCTGGTAGGGAATGTGCATGTTGGTTGCACGCTCAAATGCCCGTACAACCTCAAGCACCGAACTGCCATTGCCTGTGCCGAGGTTATAGGTGTGCAGACCGGCATGTTCTGCGAGGTGTGAAAGCGCGGCCGAGTGCCCCTCTGCAAGATCGGTCACATGGATGTAGTCACGTATGCACGTACCGTCCGGTGTCGGGTAATCATCGCCATTTACCGTGAGCTCCTGCCTGCGGCCGACCGCCACCTGCGTGATGTAGGGCAGGAGGTTATTCGGAATGCCGTTAGGGTCTTCACCAATAGTCCCGGATTCGTGTGCACCGGCCGGGTTGAAATAGCGGAGCAGTGCAATGCGCATCTCGGGCCTGGCATGTGCCAGGTCCGTCAGAATCTGTTCTATGTAGAGCTTCGTGCTGCCGTAGGGATTGGTCGCGGTTGTAATGCTGTCATCCTCCCGCATAGGGACCTGCTCCGGTATGCCGTAGACCGTAGCCGATGAACTGAATACCAGTTGATGAACAGCCGCATCAATCATGGCGTTACACAGGTTGAAAGTGGAAACCAGGTTGGTTTCGTAATACCGCAGCGGTTCTTCAACCGATTCACCCACCGCCTTCAAACCCGCAAAATGAACAACCGCGTCCGGTGCCTCGTTTTGCATAACCTCAGAGATGAACGCTTTGTCAGTCAGGTCTCCTTCATGAAAAACGGGGCGCCTGCCGGTGATTGCCTCCAGCCGGTCGACCACGACAGGCTTGCTGTTTGACAGGTTGTCCACAAGCACAACGTCATGGCCCGCTTCCAGCAGCGTAACCGCGGTATGGCTGCCGATGTATCCGGTACCACCTGTCAGCAGGACTTTTGTTGATCCGTCTTTCAACGTTGCCATTGTGCTGCCTGCTTTATCCCCACTTTTATGTGCACCTTATGCAATGTGGAATCCACGCTGCGCCTTGCCTCTCCTGTTAGCGAAGTGCAATGCCAAGCACGGCCTCCAGGTCAGTCAGCGCCTGATTGGCATTGAGCACCTTGATGGTCGTCATACCGAGTTCGCGGGCGGGTTTTAGGTTAACCCCAAGATCATCGAGATATACCGCATCGCCCGGTTCTATGCCCATTTCCCTGCAGGCCATCAGGTAGATTTCAGGATTTGGCTTTCGCATGCCAACCTTGCTTGACTCGATCACGATGTCAAACAGGTTCATGACTTCCTCAAACTCCCTGGCACGCTGCTCGCTGCGAGCCATGCCAGCGCCTTCACCGCTTTTAACGTTATTGGTGATGCAGCCAATCGAGAGTGTCTGTTTGATGGTTTTTAACGCCGCGACCATCTCTGGTCGTAGACTACCCGCAAGCAGTTCGAGTACCTGTTTACCTCGAATGTCATGTCCAAGTGCAGCGGCTTCAGCCGCAAACAATCCGTCAAACTCGTCTACAGAAACGGCGCTGCTCTCCAGTTGAGCCCATGCATTGGTGTCGGGATTGGTGGCATTGATTGAACGGATTACATCCGTGGGCAGGTTGTTTGCCGCCTCGAATCGATTAAACGATTCAAATGGACTGGACGTGATTACCCCACCAAAATCCCACAGTACTGCCTTGAACATCTATCTTCCTTTTCAGTTGAAGGGCGTACTATACCGCATCGTGGGGTACAGCTATTTGTGCTGGTTGTTTGTTGAGAGCTTTTTATGAAGAGCTTTTTATGAAGAGCTCCTTGTGAAGAGCTCTTTGCGAGAGCTCTTCAGCTAACAGCTTACAGATCGTCAGCTACGTTGATTTCGAAAGTAGCGGACTCAGGTCTCGCGAGGCCACGCTGCGATGAGTTAACAGCCTCGATCATCAGTGCAATGTTGGCTGAATCAGGGAAAGTTTCCTGGACTTCCCTGACCGCATCTTCAAGTCGCTTCTCGCGCATGAACAGGATTCGGAAAGCCTTGCGCACCTCTGCGATTTCATCTGAAGAGTAGCCGGCACGTTCCATACCAACCTTGTTGATCACGCGCATGTGGGCGGGGAAACCCTCGGCAATCGTAAACGGCAGTACGTCCTGTATTGCACGACACATGCCCGCAATCATTGCAGCTTTACCAACATGGCAGAACTGGTGAATCGCAGACAGTCCCCCGATGTTGGCGTAGTCACCAATAATGACGTGACCGGCAATGGTCGCACCGTGACTTATCACGACGTGGTCTCCAACAACGCAGTTGTGCGCAACATGAGAATGCGCCAATAAAGCACAGTCATTGCCGACTGCCGTTGTGCTGCCTTCTTCAGTGCCGCTGTGAACCGAAACAAACTCGCGGATGATGTTGCGATCTCCAATTTCGGTGTAGGTGACGGTGTCCGGTACGTACTTCAGGTCCTGCGACTGCATACCGAGGGTGGTGTAGGGGAAAACATCGCAGTCGGTACCGATGGTGGTGTGTGGTTCCACTACAACATGTGAGCGAAGGCGCGTATTGGCACCAATTTTTGTGTTGGCGGCGACAGTACAGAACGGACCGATAACGCAGTTATCACCAATCTCCGCGTCTTTGTGAACGACTGCCAGCTTGTCGATTTCGATCATCCGATCTCTCCGTGTCCCTTCCGATAAGATAGGGCATTGTTGCAACAGGTTGTTTGTTTTTGTGACTTGCCCGATGGCTGTTTTGACCCCGGCGGCACATACAAGTTCATCACGGTTCCAGGGTTTCTCCACATGCAGTGAGGCCCTGGCGAACGGTGCGCTTTCTACCCTTTCGCCCGAAAAAAAGTCAACATCATAAGTGGCCAAAGCTGAGGGCAAGCCTTGTTTAAATTTGAAAGGCCGGTGATATAATTCCGCGACTTATAAAAATGCAGGCGGGTAAAGCCTTTACTCGTCGACAAGATCAAACATCCCTATGCAAGACAAAGCTGCTGCTACACCACCCTTGGATCGTAGCCTGATCGACCAGCACAGTTTCACCAAGGAAGAACTTATCAGCTGCGGAATGGGTACCCTGTTTGGGCCCGGCCGTGCTCACCTTCCTATAGAAGAAATGCTGATGATCGACCGCGTCACTCACATTGATGAAACAGGCGGGGTTAACGGAAAGGGCAAGATCCAGGCTGAGATGGATATCAATCCGGACCTCTGGTTCTTCAAATGTCACTTTGTAGACGACCCTGTCATGCCGGGTTGCCTCGGGCTGGATGCGCTCTGGCAACTGGTTGGTTTTTACCTTGCCTGGAAGGGCAACTGGGGCCTTGGACGCGCACTTGGATGCGGCAAGGTGAACTTCAGGGGTCAGGTGTTGCCTTCTGCAAAACTGCTCCAGTACGACATTGACCTGACAAGGGTCAGGGAAGGTCGAACCGTGATGGGTATCGCCGACTGTAAGGTGCTGGTGGATGGAAAACAGATCTACACAGCAGAAGACGTCAAAGTAGGCCTGTTCACCTCTCTCGATGACTTTTAGGTAACGACATGAAAAGAGCCGTTATAACGGGAATTGGTATTGTCTCTCCGCTTGGAAACAGCATTGCAGAGACACTCGAATCACTGCGTGAAACCCGATCGGGTATCAAGTTCCAGGAAAGTTACGAGGAGATGGGGCTGCGCAGTCACATCGCAGGCAGTATTGATCTTGATACCGCCGAGCGTATCGACAGAAAACTGTATCGCTTTATGGGTGATGCCGCCGCGTTTTCCTATATCGCGATGGAAGAGGCGATTGCAGACTCAGGCCTTGCGGAATCCGACGTATCCAACGAACGCAGTGGTATTGTTGCAGGCTCCGGCGGTGCGTCGTCATCAAACCTGACCGAGGCAGCGGACATTTTGCGTGAAAAGGGGCTGAAACGAATTGGGCCGTATCGCGTAACCCGCACCATGAGTTCGACGGTTTCTGCCTGCCTGGCCACGCCGTTTAAGATCAAGGGTGTTAACTATTCAATCACGTCAGCTTGCTCAACTTCCGCGCACTGCATTGGCCATGCGGTAGAGCTGATCCAACTTGGCAAGCAGGATATCGTGTTTGCCGGTGGTGGCGAGGAAGAACACTGGTCGATGACCTCGCTGTTTGATGCGATGGGTGCTTTGTCTACCCGCAACGATTCTCCGGCTACCGCATCCCGTGCGTACGACAAGGACAGGGATGGTTTTGTCATCGCTGGTGGCGCGGGTTTCGTGGTGGTTGAAGAACTCGAGCATGCGAAGGCTCGTGGCGCAAAGATTTACGCCGAGGTAGTTGGTTATGGCGCCACATCCGACGGTTACGACATGGTTGCGCCGTCCGGTGAGGGTGGCGAGAGGGCCATGCGACTTGCCATGTCCACACTCGAAGGTCCGGTCGACTACATCAACGCGCACGGTACGAGCACACCTGCCGGTGATCCACCTGAAATCGCTGCCATTCGAAGGGTGTTCGGTGACCAGATGCCCAAGGTATCTTCCACTAAATCACTGTCAGGACACTCACTTGGTGCGGCCGGTGTACACGAGGCAATCTATTCGCTGCTCATGCTGGATAACGACTTCATCTGTGCATCAGCCAACATAGAAAATCTCGACCCGGAGATTGGTGAAGCACCGATTGTCACCAGCCGACTCGACAACGCGGGTATCAAGACCGTGATGTCGAACAGTTTTGGGTTTGGCGGCACGAACGCTGTACTGGCCTTCCAAAAACTGTAATCTTTACAAACGTGTTAGGCCTATACGGATTCTTTACATAGGTTTAACTCATTTTCTAACCCGGCTGTGGTGGAATAGCCGCCGAAATTTCGTGCCAGGCGCTGCTTTCGGATGAATCGAAACAAAATTCTCGTAATCGAAGACGAACCCGATATTGTCGAGGTCGTCAGTTACAACCTGAAGCGGGAAGGCTACAACGTCGTGTCCACCGGCAGGGGGGATGAGGGGCTCAATCTCATCCGTAACCAGTCCCCGAACCTCGTTATTCTTGACCTGATGCTGCCCGGCATGGACGGACTGTCTATCTGTCAGCAGCTGAAATCCGACCCGATCGTGCGTGATATCCCGGTGATCATCATTTCAGCGAAGGGTGAAGAGAGTGACGTTGTGATCGGCCTGGAACTCGGCGCTGATGACTACCTGACCAAACCGTTCAGCCCACGGGAACTGCTTGCTCGCGTTAAAGCCGTGTTAAGAAGAGGTCCAACCCAGGAGACCCAGAATAAAGAACGGATTGTCATCCAGGAGCTTGTGATCGATGTGGCCCGGCACGAGGTACGGGTGAGTGGTGACCTTGTCAACCTGACTGCAACAGAATTCAAGATCCTATACCAACTGGCCTCCCAGCCCGGTCGAGCATTCACCCGTGAACAGCTCTTGAACCGCGTTGTTGGCCTTGGCGTCGTTGTCGTAGACCGCAATATCGACGTACACATTCGTGCGGTCAGAAAGAAACTCGGTGACTGCAGCCATCTGATCCAGACGATTCGTGGAGTAGGTTACCGTCTCGTAGATAACTAGCCGCATGCTTAAGTCACGCTTCCTGTGGCAGGTTTGGGCTATTCTCGGCGTCACGCTTGTTATCTCAACACTCCTGTTCAGTTTTTTTATCGCCGACCAGGTTGAGCGCGACGCTCTGGCGCGTATCGAAAGCAATATGCTGGAACAGGCGCTTGCCCTGACACCCGGTGTGGTGCCATACCTTGACGGTGATTCCACATTAACGCCCGACGAGGTGTTTGCCCTGACACCCGGGATCACCGCGAGGATCACCCTGATTGCGGCAGATGGCCGTGTCATCGCAGACAATCGGGAGAATCCGGAGGTGATGGATAACCATGCCGCGAGGCCCGAGGTCCTGGCCACCAGGCAGGGCAACTTCGGCGTGTCGCAGCGTTTTTCCAATACGCTTGGGCAGAATATGCTGTACCTGTCGGTGCCGGTAGAAGACCCGGCTGGAAACACGGGTTATCTCAGGCTAGCGTTACCCGTAACTGCAATTGAAGAGCAGATGAACGCGCTGCGAACTCGCATCGCCACTGCGGCCGTTGTGATCGGCGTGTTGTTCCTGCTGATCGGCTATTTTCTTGCCTATCGCGTCACCAATCCCATTACCAATATGACGGAGATCGCGCGCAATGTTGCCACCGGCGAGTACGACCTGCGATTGCCTGATGACCGCGAAGATGAGATAGGCCAGTTAGCCGTTGTGATCAATGAACTTGCACGCGGGGCACAGGGCAGGATCGACGAGTTGACCGAGTCGCGCAACGAACTGGAGGCAGTACTCGCAGGCCTGACAGAAGGTGTGATCGCGTTTGATAACAATCAGCGAATCATCCACATCAATGATGCCGCGCTGAAGATGCTCGGGCTCGAGCATGCCCAGGTAGCAAACAGCAATTTCGCTGAGGTACATACCGCACGTGAGATCAGGCAGGCGGTTGAAACATGTATCAGTGAAGAGAGCAACATGATTGCCACGGTTGGATACGGCGGCAGGTCACTTGAGTGCTCGGTTGTGATAACGCGGGACATTCAGAACACCAACACCGGTGCGTTGATGGTCCTTGAAGACATCACCGAACGACGCCATCTCGAACAGGTGCGCAGTGACTTTGTGGCTAACGCTTCCCACGAATTGAAGACCCCGATATCAGCCGTGCGCGGTTTGATTGAGACGATCATTGATGATCCCAACATGCCCCAGGAGACTTTCACCCGGTTTGTAGAGAGGATTCGCGTACAGACCATCCGTCTCGATAACATCGTGCAGGACCTGTTGCAGTTGTCACGATTCGATTCTGATGAGCGCGAGAAGTCTGTTACGTCCATAGACCTGACCGGTCTGTTACGCCAGGTCTACCAGGCCAAGATGTATGACGCCACAGACGCCGGTGTTGACCTTCAGCTGGACCTGCAGGTTGACACGCTGCGGGTTATTGGCGAGGCAGAAGGGCTCAACCAGATGGTCACCAACCTTGTTGATAATGCCATCAAGTATTCCGGTGAAGGCGGTGAGGTGAAGATTCGCCTGTTTAAGGCCGGTGCAATGGCGCGAATTGAGGTTGAGGACAACGGCATCGGCATTTCAACCGACGAACGAGAACGGATTTTTGAGCGGTTCTACCGCGTAGATCGTGCTCGTTCCCGTGAACAGGGCGGTACGGGACTTGGGCTTGCCATCGTCAAACATATTGCACAGTCGCACAATGGCAGCGTTAAGGTGGACAGCCAACTCGGCAAGGGTTCAACGTTTGCGGTGAGAATACCGCTTGCGGAAGCAGCCTGATGAACCTCAGGTAGAGCGAATAATCGCCTGCGCAGCGTTATGCCCCGGCATGCCGCTGACACCGCCGCCAGGGTGCGTGCCTGATCCGCACATCCACAACCCTTTGATACCGGTCTGGTATTGCCCCATGCCCAGCATCGGCCGGGCACTGAACAGTTGCTCGACACTCAGCCTGCCATGGAATATATCGCCACCGATGAGCCCGAACTCCTGCTCCAGGTCGTAGGGAGAAAACGCCTGGTAGCCAAGCACGCTAGCCCTGAAGTTGGGCGCATATCGATTCACGGTGTCGAATATTGCGTTGATTGCAGGTTCCTTCTGGCTTTCCCAGTCTGCGCCCAGGTCCGGGTTGAACTGCTGGCAGAAAAGACTGGCAACATGCTGTCCGGGTGGCGCCAGCGAGTCATCGACGACCGAGGGTATCAGCATTTCCACAATTGGCGCCCTGGCGAATCCATGCCGTGTCGCATCATGGTAGGCCTGATCCATGTACCTGAGTGATGGCGCCATGATGATGCCTGCTGTCATGTCGCCTTCAACACGCCGTGCAGAAAATGCCGGTAGTTCAGACAGCGCGACGTTCATGCGAAAAGTTCCGCTGGCACATTTGTAACGCCTGAAGTGGGCGAGGGTGTCCGCGGGGACGTCGTGCTCATCGAGCAATTGAAGAAACAGGAGCTTGGGATTTACACCGGCGACAGCAATATCTGCTTTGAGCTGCTCTCCATTATCCAGTGACACGCCAGATACTGCGTTGCCGGTTATTAACACCCTATCGACCGAACAGCCTGTTTCGATTTTCACACCAAGCCCGGCGGCTTCAGCCGCCATGCATTCGGTGATGCTGCCCATACCACCCACAGCGTGTCCCCAGGTGCCTGGTTTGCCGTTCACACCGCCAAGCAGGTGATGCAGCATGACGTATGCCGAGCCAGCCTGGTAGGGAGAGGCGTAGTTGCCGACAACAGCATCAAAGCCGATCAGCGCTTTGAGGGCATCGGTTTCGAACTCGTCATCGAGCATTTCTCCAGCCGAGGCTGAGAACAAACGGATGAAGTCCTGTCTCGCCGTCGCGGAAAGGCGAGTAAACGACCTGGACAGGCTGAAGAGCCGGGGCAGTTCACTGATGCTGAGAGAAGTCAGGGAGGGCGGGGTGCGCAGCAACCAATCGCGCACCACGTCGACAACCTGCTCGAGGCGTTCATAGAACTCATCGATCTTCTCTGCATCAGCGTTGGAGAATCGAGCTATCTCATCACTGCGCCTGGCCGCGTCAGGATAAGAAACAAAACTGTCGCCGCCAGGAAGCGGCAGGTAATTGCTGATCGCACGCTCGACGATGGTCAGGCCATGACCGGCAAGGTTCAGGTCACTGATAACTTGTTCGTGCAGCAGGCTGACGGTGTAGCTGGCCACCGAGTTCCTGAAACCCGGGTGAAACTCTTCGGTGACAGCGGCGCCCCCGACAACACGTCGTCTCTCCAGCACCGTAACGTCAAAGCCGGCACGCGCGAGATAACAGGCTGTGGTAAGGCCGTTATGGCCCCCGCCGATGATGACAACATTACGCAAGCGGTTTGGTTCACAGTGACTTTTGACAGGCCAAAGTGTATCTTAGCCGCCCTCTCAATGCTGACCTGATAGCGGATTCCTGCCTTAAAGGGGAAAGGAAGTGGAATTACCGAACCAGGCCGGCATTTCAATGACAACCAGTTAACTGCACGAACTGTACGCGGGTGTGAATCCGCGATATGGCATTCGAGCCGGTAGCCGCTTTGCAAACCAACAATAAACCTGAACTGTCGATATGGGAGCTGGCCTGGCCGGCCATTGTCAGCAACCTGCTGTTTTCCATTATCGGCATTGTCTCTATCAAGATTGTTGGGTCGCTCGGGGCGGAAGCAGTGGCCGCTGTCACGACCGGACACAGGATCTTCTTTGGCTTGCAGGCCATTCTGATGGCGATCTCCGCAGGCACGACGGCGTTGGTCGCGCGGGCCTGGGGGGCGGGTGATTACACCGAGGCAGCAAAGGTAACCAGTGCCTCCCTTTGGGTTGGCAATATTGTAGCGGGCTTGCTGATGATCCCGTGCATTGTGTTTTCCTACCAGATTGCTGCTGTGTTTGGCCTGGATGAAGTGACGACCCAGCTCGCCTCCGAGTTCATTGTCTATCTGTCGCTGTTTAATATCGCGTTCTCCATCAACATGATCCTGGGTGCGGCCCTGAGGGCAGCAGGTGATACCAAAACGCCGCTCTGGATCGGCGTGATCACCAATATCATCAACGTGATATTTGTTTACCTGCTTGTATACGGCCTGTACGGGTTCCCTGAGTTGGGTGTGGTCGGTGCAGCGGTTGCAAACGGTGTGTCCTTTGCCGCTGGTGGCGTGATCTTCCTTGCCTTGTGGTACATGAAGCGCCTCAAGGTGGATGTTGGCGGCCGAGGATCAGTCACCGACTTCCGTATGCGGCAACTGGTGCATATCGGTTATCCGGCGGGACTTGAACAGTTTGTGTTCCAGGCCGGCTTTGTTGCCTTCCTGTGGCTGGTGGCCTTTTACGGCACGGCACCTTACGCCGCTTATGGTGTGGGTGTGCAGATACTGTCTGTTTCTTTTGTGGTCGGCTTCGGCTTTTCAATTGCCGGTGCCACCCTGGTTGGCCAGCACATGGGCGCAAACGACCCGGAGGGTGCAGTGAAGAGCGGTTGGCGCGCAACCGGCCTCGCCATCGGATCAATGATCTTCCTGTCCATATTCATTGTGCTGTTCGCCGGTGAGATTGCCCGGTACCTGATTGATGATGATGAGGTTGTCAGGCTGACTGTGATATTCATTTACATCATGGCGGTAGCCCAGCCGCTGATGGCAATTGAATTCACGCTTGGCGGATGCCTCCGAGGGGCAGGGGACACGCGTTTCCCGCTGGTGACAACCATGGTTGGTTTAATCGGTGTGCGGGTGGGGCTTGCAGCCGTGTTTGCTCTATCGGATATGTCGGTAGAGTGGATCTACGGTGCGCTGATTGGCGACTACATTATCAAGGCAGTCATGCTGACCAGCCGTTTCAGATCAGGTAAATGGCAGCAGGTCTTCACGGAAGCCGAAGCCAAATTCAGCAAACCCGTTTAGGCAGCGAGCGCAGGTCCCTTGAGTGTCGTCAAAACGATGGGTTTGTCGCGAGTGATCACCATCGTGTACTCATACTGAGCAGAGAAGTTTCCTTCGCCGGTCAACAGGGTCCAGCCATCGTCCGCTGTTGTGGTCGACTCAGCGCCAGTCGAAAGAAACGGCTCGATCGTAATGACCTGTCCCTCTGCCAGTGTGCGTCTGTCGCCTGGGTCATGGAAGTTCTGGATGAAATGTGGCTCTTCCATGACTGCCCAGATCCTTGATGGTTTTAAATCCTGTCTGCTGCGCGGTCTTCTCAATGGCGGCCCCGATCTGGTTCACCTTGGCGCCAGCACGGGCGACATTCATTGCGTTCTTGAGTGCTTTCTTTGTGACCTGGCACAGGTATTCGACCCGCGGCTCAACAGGGGGGACAAGGAACGTTGCGCCTGTATCGCCGAAAAATCCATCACGTTCTGCGGATACATCGATATTGACGACGTCGCCCGCTTGAACAACACGATCAGAAGGGATGCCATGTGCCGCCTCGTCGTTGATACTGATGCAGGTGTAGCCTGGAAAATCGTACATCAGCATGGGCGCAGACTTTGCGCCGTACTTTGTCAGGTGGGCTGCGCCAATCGCATCCAGTTCCTTCGTTGAGATACCTGGCTTCAGGTGCTTTTTCATCAGCATCATCGTTTCAAAAACAATGCGTCCGATGATCCGCAGGTGCTTGAGTTCGTCGTCGTTATTAATCGTCATGGCGCTATTGTATCCCTTGCTAGATCGAACGGCTAACTGGCATAGTTAGGCCGTGTTTTTAATCCCGGGGCTGGCTATGTTCAGAGTAATTCGCCGTTCTCTCATTCTGCCTGCAGCGATCTGTCTGCTTACTGCCTGTGCGTCACGTCCGGTAGATCCGGCATCGCTGATCCTTGGCGCCTGGGAAACCAACGTCGGCGGCCTCACGGTTGTCACAACCTACACTGAAAGTGATGTGCAGGTGCAGGGATATAACGCAGTCCCTTACACCCTTGAGGCAGGCAGGTTGGTGCTCGGTGGAGATGAAACCACGGCACGAACCGTCTCCTTTGATGATGCAGGCGATATGCTGCAAACCGATTCGCTGACAGGCTCAGTGCATCGCTTTGTCAGGGCCAGCCTCTGAACGGTTGCCTGTATATAAATACAGGGTAAACTGGTGAAGGCGTAAGAGTCTTCACACACATGCCTGATCCAATTCGTGGTTCGGTTGCGGGAATCGGCGAACCACTGACACCACACTATCCTGAGCTGCCGGATGAACTGCCGGAAGGCTACTACCTTGATAACTTCCGTTATCTGCTGGAGTTTGTCACCTCGAGATATGAAGACCTGCTGGAGACGCATGAGAGGGACTTTACTGAAGCGTTTTTCAGCCTGGATGACAATCAACAGAAGCTGTTTGTCCGGCTGGCAAATCGGAAAGGGCCGGTATTCCGCGTCGATAAGCTCAACTATCCCGAGCTGGGTGAACTGCCGCCGATCATTGACACGCTGAAGCAAGGCGCTTTCCTGACACAACCGGAGCGACCACTTGATGAAACCCTGCCTCTGCTCAACAAGGGAGAACTGCTCGAACTGTCCTGCGTGACCGGCCTGCCAAAATCAGCAGCCAAGAGTGACCTTCTGGACCACGTTCTTCAATCAACGTTGATCAACCCCTTTGAAGAGTTGTCGGTTGACCTGGTAGAACCGCTGCACCTCGACGCACTTGTTGTGATGAAGCTGCTCTTTTTCGGGAATTTTCACCAGGACATGACAGAGTTCGTCCTGCACGAACTGGTTGCACCGTTCGAAACCTATGAGCTGACCATGCAGAGCCATTTGTTCGAATCGCGGCAGATGGTGGAAGCAGCAATCGAACTGAAATTGCTCAGCGAAGTCGCCTACGATGCCGTGTCGAGTGAAGACTGTTCGCGTGAGAGCCTCACCGCGGTACTTGAACTGTTGCCTCCTCGCAGTGATACGGCGTTCCTCGCACGTCGACACGATCGTATCGTCAACAGGGTGGCAAGACAGCTGGAGCGGCTTTCCGAGGCTGAACTCGCAAAGCAGGCTTACGAGTTGGCCGAGGCCAGTCCCGCCAGGGAACGCAGGGCAAGACTGCTCGAAGGCGGCGGGAATGCTGAAGCGGCACTGGCACTCTGCGAGGAGATCAGCGTTGACCCGCTGGATGAAGAAGAGTTCGAGTTTGCCATCAAGTTTGGCAGGCGCATCTCAAAAAAACACGATCTTGCGGGGGCCAACCTGCCGGCGCCACCTGATGCGGAGATCAGGCAGGAGACCATCAGCCTTGATGTAGACCGTGATGAAAACAACGCCGTTGAACTGGATGTGCGCGACTGGTTCGAAGCGCAGGAAAAAAGCTGCTACTACGTCGAAAACACGCTGATTCGCAGCCTTTTTGGTCTCTGCTTCTGGGACATAATTTTTGCACCGGTGCGAGGTGCATTTTTTAATCCCTTTCAGCGCGGTCCGGCTGACCTGTTTGACCCGGAGTTTGCACGCCAGCGCGAGGATCTCATCCGGGCGCGATTCGAGCTGTTTGATGATCCGCTTTCACTACATGCACACATCCGGCATATCTACGAGGTGAAGTTCGGGTTGAACAACCAGTTCGTCAGCTGGGCCATTATCAGCCCTGAACTGCTGACCGATGCGCTGCGCTGCATTCCCCCGGCACACCTGCGTCTCATGTTTGAGCGCATGCTGACCGATCTCAGGAACACCACAAATGGATTGCCTGATCTTGTCGTGTTTGATCATGACAGTTACGAACTGGTTGAGGTCAAAGGCCCGGGTGATCGCCTCCAGAAAAACCAGACCCGCTGGTTCAATTTTTTTGCCGAGCATGAGATCCCGGCGTCCGTGGTGAATGTCGTCTACCTATGAAGCAGCTGCAGGTTTCGATCGGGGAACTGGTTCACCGATGCCGGGGAGGCGACATCAATTTCCGGTTCAGCTCAAAAAGCACGGCGATTGAAGGCATACGTGGACACCAGGCCGTGCAGCGGCGGCGGCGCGCAGATTATCCGGATACCTATATCGCGGAGCAGGTGGTTGCGCACTCGATGCAGGCTGCAGGAATTGAACTCGATATAAGTGGCCGCGTGGATGGCTACGGATGGGTTGACGGCCAGTTTGTTGTTGATGAAATCAAAACGCTGCGGATTCATCATGAGGACATTCCTCCTGACGTGCTGGCAACCTTCTGGCACCAGGCGCGTCTGTACGCCTACCTCGTCGCCCGCCTGGAATCACAGCCAGCCGTCACAGTCCGGCTCTGCCTCTACCACCTGGATGACAAGGAGGAAACGATCCTCACGGAGATGCTGGACATCGAAGCACTGCAACAGGTGTTTATCGATTCAGCATTGCATATCTGTGAACAGGTGCGTGCACTGGAAGACTGGCGCAACCAGCGTGATGAGCGTATTGCCGGGATGAGGTTTCCCTACGATGAATTCAGGCCGGGCCAGCGTGATATGGCGGTTGCGGTGTATCGAGCTGTGACGTCCGGCGGCCAGCTTGTGATGCAGGCACCAACCGGGATAGGCAAGACCATGGGCGTTCTTTTTCCTGCTATCCAGGCAATCCCGCAGCGCCCGGAAGGTAAGGTCTTTTATGCCTCCGCGCGAACATCAATCCAACAGATGGCCGAGACTGCCGCTGCTGACATCAACGCTGATGGGGCCACGGTTCGATCGATCACCATCAAGGCCAAGGAGAAAGCCTGTTTTACGCCGGGTGCGCCGTGTCATCCCGAGCACTGCCAGTACGCCGCTGGTTACTATGATCGCCTGGATAACGCTGTCGCTGACACCTGGGCTTCAGCCTCGCAGCTAACCCCCGAGGCGATCAGTGAAAAAGCCCTCGAACATGATGTCTGCCCGTTTGAGTTTTCCCTCGATCTCGCCCGTGAAGCTGACCTCATCATCTCTGACTACAACTATATTTTTGACCCTGTTGTACAACTGCAGAGATTCTTCAGTGACAGCGGCGTCCCGCACACCGTGCTCGTCGATGAGGCGCATAACCTGCCGGAGCGCGCCCGAGACATGTTCTCAGCAACGATTAGCAAGGAGGATTACCTGCAGGCGTCTAAGACACTAGCCGATGAACTGCCGTTGATCGCAAAAAGAGCCGCTGCAGTGAACCGCGCGATACTGGACCTTAAGAGACCGGAAGCGGACGCCTACAAGACCAGCGGTTTTCTCGCATTCAAAGAAGCGCCTGAGCGTGTGCTCGCCGCGCTTGCCGGTTTTAACGAAGCAGCAGAAGAAGAGTTACGCCTTGAACGTGGCGGGCCACAGCAGGAGTTACTCCTGCAGCTTTACTTTGATGCCCTACGTTTCACACGCACAGCAGAGACCTATGGTGATGACTACGTGACGTTGCTGCGCAACGTCGGCAGGAAAAACCTGTTGTCACTTTTTTGTGTTGACCCCTCAGTGAAACTGTCGATGAACTTTGACAAGCTGGCGGCCGGGGTGTGTTTTTCAGCCACCATGCGGCCGAAACGATTCTTTGACGACCAACTGGGTATGACGAGGGAGGCCGACTGGTATCGACTGGCGTCACCGTTTCCCCAGGAAAACCTTGCTGTCATCAATGCATCCCACATCAGCACAACGTTCAGGGACCGCCAGGCAAGTGCATCGGAGCTTGCTGAGCTCATCCGCACGGTGACCAGCGCCAGGTCAGGCAACTACATCGTGTTCTTCCCGTCCTATCGCTACATGCAGGATGTCTATGACATTTACACGGCGCGGTATGGTGATACCGATCTTCTGCTGCAGACCCGTGATATGGATGACGAGGGCAGGGAAGCTTACCTTGAGGCCTTTGTACCCGGTGAGAATCCACTGACGGGTTTTGCGGTGATGGGCGGCAGCTTCTCTGAGGGCATAGACCTCAAGGGCGAGGCGTTGATTGGCGTTGTCGTCGTCGGGGTAGGCCTACCTCAGATAGGTATCGAGCGAGATCTCATAGCCAATCATTTTGAAGAAAGGGAGCAGGGCGCCGGATTCGCGTATGCTTACCAGTATCCCGGCATCACCAAGGTCCTGCAGACCGCCGGCAGGGTGATCCGGGATGAAAATGATCGCGGGGTCGTCTGCCTCGTCGATCGAAGATTCAGCCAGCATGCCTATCGGGGCCTGTTGCCTGATGACTGGGCACCGAGCAGTGCCACCAGCAACGAAGAGGTTGCTGGCTTACTCAGCAGTTTCTGGAATGACTAGGGCTGGAATGAACAGCACTGGAATGAATAGGATGAAGTTATGAAAATCGGATTTGTACTGCCTCACAATGAAATGGGAAACAACGCCAGCATCGTGCGGGCACTGGCCACAGGTGCTGAATCTGCGGGCGCTGATCACCTGCTTCTGTACGACCACGTGGTTGGTGCCGACCGGAATCGCCCAGGCGGCTTTGAAGGACCTTATGACAAGGACATTGCCTTCCATGAGCCGCTGACCACCTTTTCCTTCATTGCCGGCGTAACAGAGACCATCAGGCTGACCACTGCGGTCATCATCCTACCCCAGCGGCAGACGGTGCTGGTTGCAAAGCAGGCTGCCCAGGTGGCGCTGCTCTCGGGGAACCGATTTACACTTGGCATCGGTACAGGCTGGAACAAGGTTGAGTACGACGCGCTGAAAGAGAACTTCCACAACAGGGGCAAACGCCAGGCAGAGCAGGTCGAGCTGCTGCGTGCGTTGTGGCGTGAAGACAACCTTGACTACACAGGTGAACATCATCGGGTAGAACTGGCCAGTATCAACCCCAGACCCACAGCGGACATCCCCATCTGGTTTGGTGGCAGTGCGCCTGCACTCATTGATCGCTGTGCAAAGCTGGGTGATGGCTGGATACCGATCATGGGGCCAAACGATCATGCACGCCAGACGCTTGATCACATCAGCAGCGTGCGTGCGGAAGCCGGCCTTTCAATGGATTCATTCGGCGTACAGGCGCAGGCACAGTACGCTGGCGGTGATCGTGACAGGTGGCGAAAGCATGCAGAAAAATGGCGAGATCTGGGTGCGACGCACCTTGCCATTGCAACCCATAACGCAGGTATTACCAGCGCCGAGGGTCACCTGGAGGCGCTGGCTGAGTATATGGATGCCGTCAGCGACGTTGTCGGCGGATACGCCTGACGATTAAAACGCGATCCTGCAGGTAAAACACTGACTCAGGATCGCAGGTTCGGTGCGGGCATCAAGCATATTCAGCAATGCCCGCAGTTCCTCCGGTATGACAGGAACCGCGCTCTGTAGTGCAATTGACCGGGGAAGGTAGGCAACAACATTCTCGGTGAGCTGGCGCAGAAACTCTTCTCGTGGCGACAATGATTTCTCAAGGTAGACAACCTCATAATCGTCGATGTCCGCCAGCATCGCCGCGGATTCCACGGCGTCATCGATGTTGCCGATCGCGTCAACAAGACCAAGTTTCAATGCTGTCTCACCTGCCCAGACACGCCCCTGGGCGATCTCATCAACCTGCTCAACAGTCAGGCCGCGGCCTTCTGCGACAAGCTCAAGGAACTTCCGGTAGGTACGTTCCACAGAGTTTTCCAGGAAGTGCTCAAACCTCGCGTTAAGCGGGCGATACAGGCTGAAGGAGCCGGCCAGCTCCGTGGTGCCGACACCATCCGAGTAAACGCCCAGCTCACTCAGGCTGGCGTCAAACGTTGGAATCGACGCAAAGGTACCGATCGAGCCGGTCAACGTCGAAGGTGTGGCAAAAATCTTGTTGGCGGTCGCAGCAATCCAGTAGCCGCCTGATGCAGCCAGACCGCCCATCGAAACCACCACGGGTTTGCCGCTTTCCTGTGTCAGCTGCAGTTCGGTGCGAATGTACTCCGAGGCGGAAGGACTGCCACCTGGACTGTCGATCCTGACAACAACCGCCTTGGTGGAACGATCTTCCCGGGCCTTTCGAATGAGTTCCACCATGGAATCTCCGCCCACATCACCGGGAGGCTGCTCACCATCGAGGATGGTGCCCTTGGCTACAATAATTGCGATCTTGTCTGCAGCCGGGTTAACGACGGGGATCGGCGGTCTCTGCGTCGCGAGATAAGATCTGAAGCTGATGGCGTCGTAGTCATCTCCGCTGCCGCCGGTGAGGTCAGCCAGCTTCCTGTCCCACTCGTTGCGACTGATGCGCGCGTCGATCAATCCCTGCTCTTCTGCGAGCAGTGCCGGGTCGAGATCGGTTGACTCCAGCAACTCGTCGTAGTTATCCACGTAGGTCTGCAACGCGGATGATTCAATATCACGCAGCTCCGCAACTGCGCTGATGTAACCATCCCAGATAATGGCAAGGTAGGCTTGCGTGGCTTCCCTGGAGTAATCCGACATACCGTCGCGCAGGAAAACTTCCGCGGCATCCTTGTAAAGGCCTGCCTTAAAGACGTGGTACTTTACCTTGAGTTTTTCGAGCGCAGTTTTGAAATAGAGCGGGTAAACGCCAAGGCCAGTGATAAAAACCCCGCCGAACATGGAGTGGCTGTCACGATCCAGGTACAGCTCATCCGCGTGTGCCGAAAGATAGTACTGTGATTGTGAATAACCGGTGGCAAAACTCAGCACCGGTTTGTCTGCATCGCGAAATGCGGCAAGTGAATCGCCAATCTCTTCATACTGGCTGAGGCTGCCCCCCTGCAGGCTTGTCAGATCGAGGACGATGCCTTTGATACGATCATCATCAGCTGCAAAATCGATGGCGTCGGTGACGTCGCGCAGCAACGTCTCGGCATCTTCATCAACGCCACCCGAGAACAATTGCTGAAAAGGGTCCGTCAGTCTCTTCTGTTCAACCAGGACGCCGGTTGGATTAAGGGTAAGCACCGCAGATTCGGGTACCGTTGCCGTGTCGCGGCCCACGATAGCGACCACAATCAAGACGATGATCGCAAGAAAGATGATATTGCCCACCGCATTTTTCAGCGCGGTGAGATAAATTGCCAGATGCGTCCCACAGGTGTACTAACCGATTATCCCAAACAAGTGGGCATCGTAGCATAGAAGTGCATTTCTGCTTGGTTATGACGACGGGAGTGATGTTATTGGGAATCCACGGGCACCGAGAGCCGATCGGACCCCCGCGGGGCCCTGTACCAGCGCCGCCTCAATGCCAACCGCCAATGCTGCATCAACATTGGCCTCGTTGTCATCAAAGAACAGGATCTCACCAGCTGGTACACCGAGTGTTTCCAGTGCATGTTCAAAAGCAGCCGGGTCGGGTTTCATCAAGCCAGTCTTGTGGGACATCAGCTGGTGCTCGAAGCTTGCCAGGAATGCCATCGGTGCAAGTACGGCATCGTGATGCAACTTTTTCGTATTCGAAAGACAGGCAAGGCTGAAGTCGATTTTAAGTGCATCCAGAAGTTCACCAGCCCCTTCAAACGCACCCTGGGGCCACGCGGCAAAAGCTTCAAGAAATGCATCCGGTGTGATGGTCAGCTGATAGTGGCTGCAGATATCTTCTGCAAATGTCCGCGCGTCACACTGCCCGGATTCGAATGCACGCACCACGGGACTGACGATCCATTCCGCGCGGATTTCCTGTTCGGACATTGGTGACGATGCCATCATCTCTCGAAACGGACCGAGTTCAACGAGGACACCACCAAGATCAAATAGAAGGGTGGTAATATTCTTCAAGCAGCCTGACCCAAAACGGTGATGACCCAGATAGTGGTGTCATCTTAACGTATCAGGTAAACGTGGATCGAAGCAGCCCCCGCAAGGTATTAAGAAAAGATATGAGCAACATCTATGAAAACAGGTCTCGACAAGAACAATGCCAACTACGAGGTGCTGACACCGATCAGTTTTCTCGAGCGCAGTGCGCTGCTTTATGGCGACTTTGACGCGACGGTTCACGGAGACCAGGTGCGTAGTTTTCGAGAGGTATGGGCACGTTGCCTAAGGGTGGCGAGTGCGCTGACAAAACGCGGCGTTACCCCTGGAAAAACCGTTGCGGCGGTGCTGCCCAACGTGCCGGAGATGTTTGAACTGCACTTTGCGGTGCCCATGACCGGCGGTGTCTTCAACGCGATCAATACCCGGCTCGATGCGGCGACAATCGCGTTCATCATTGATCATGGGGAATCGGATATTTTGTTCACCGACCGTGAGTTCTGCGATGTCGTGGAGCAGGCGGTAGAACTTGCGGAACGCCAGGTCACAATTATTGACGTTGACGATCCACTGTTCAACGAGGGCAGGTTGATCGGGCAGATGAACTACGACGATCTCCTGGCTGAAGGAGACGACGACTTCGAATGGCGCAGGCCAGCCGATGAATGGGATGCGGTCACCTTAAACTACACATCAGGAACAACCGGGGATCCCAAGGGCGTGGTTTACCATCACCGGGGGGCCTACCTTAATGCTGCCAACAACGCGCTGACCTGGGAAATGGGGATGCACCCGCGCTACTTGTGGACGCTGCCCATGTTCCACTGCAACGGCTGGTGTTTTCCCTGGACGCTCGCCGCGGTGGCAGGGGCCACCATATGCCTGCGACACGTCCGCGACGATGCCATTTTTGACTCGATGCGCGATCACAGCGTGACACACTTCTGCGGCGCACCCGTGGTACTCAATACGCTGATCAATGCAGCAGATGCGCTGAAGGAAGATGTGATGGAAGGCATCAAGGTCATGACAGCAGGCGCGGCGCCGCCCGCAGCGGTTATCCAGGGAATGGAGTCCATGGGCTTCGAGGTCACCCAGGTTTATGGCCTGACGGAAACCTATGGACCAATGATTGTTTCGGCGTGGCGCAGTGAATGGGACAACCTGTCTGCAGAAGAGAAAGCCGCTTTAAAAGCCCGCCAGGGCATCTCATCCATGCTTGCCGGTGCAATGATGGTTGCCGACCCTGATACCCTTGAACCTGTGCCATGGGATGGTGAAACGCAGGGCGAGGTTTTCATGCGAGGAAATATCGTCATGAAAGGCTACCTGAAGAACGCCGTGACGACGGAGAAATCCTTTGAGGGCGGATGGTTTCATTCCGGCGATCTCGCTGTCTGTCATCCTGATGGCTACATCCAGATCAAGGACAGGTCCAAGGACATCATCATCTCCGGTGGTGAAAACATCTCCAGCATTGAGATCGAAGACCTGCTGTTTAAACACCCGGCAATCCTGGAGGCCGCGGTGGTTGCAAAGCAGGATGAGAAATGGGGAGAACATCCCTGCGCCTTTGTGACGGTCAAAGATGGCGAATCACTTGGCGAGCAGGACGTGATTGAATACTGCCGTGACAACCTCGCTCGCTTCAAAGTACCGAAGACCGTGATTTTTGGTCCACTCGAGAAAACCTCCACAGGGAAGGTGCAAAAATATCTGTTGCGGGAACGAGCCAACGCTGCCAATGACTAATGCGCTGTCACAATCAATTCGTCTGGCCGGTCGTCGAGACTGCGCGCAGATTGCGACAATGTCGAGGGAATTGATTGAACACGGCCTGAACTGGCGCTGGAAACCGGGCAAGATTCTTCACATGGTCAGGAACCCCGATGCGAGTGTCGTCATTGCGGAAAATGAAGCCGGCATGACCGGTTTCGCCATCATGGTGTTTAACGAATCACAGGCACACCTGAACCTGCTGGCGGTTTCTCCTGATGCCCGCCGCCAGGGTACGGGCCAGGCCCTGGTCAACTGGCTGGTACAGTCCTGCCGCGTCGCGGGTATCGCCCGAATCACACTGGAGGTGCGTCAATCCAACAAGGGTGCGCAGACTTTTTACAGTCAGCTCGGGTTCGAATCCGCAGGCTTAAGACGTGGATACTACGATGGCCGTGAACACGCGGTGGTGATGCGAAAACAACTGATCACAAATGAACTCGAATCCATGAGACCCGGCACATGAGCCAACAGCTCTGGACCTACGCAGCACTCGCCGGGGTGTTTGGCGCTGAGGCGCCAGTTGTTGACGATGTAGAAGGTGTAGAAAGTGTAGAAGGTGTTGAAGGTGGTGATGAACCCGCAGGTATCACCGGGATCAGTATCGACACCCGCACGCTCAGCCCAGGCGATATGTTTGTTGCGCTGGATACGAGTGATTCAGGCGGGCGTGATGGCCACACCTTCATCGATGCTGCCCTGGAAAAAGGTGCCGCGGCGCTGCTGATTGAGAAGGACCAGGGGAAGGATTTCTCCATACCGGTCTACAAGGTGGCAGATACTACTCTCGCCCTGGCGGACCTAGGTCGTGCCGCCCGAAGCCGATTTGAAGGTAAGGTCGTTGGCATCACGGGCAGCAGTGGCAAAACCACCATGCGGGCCTGGTGTGAGGCATTGCTGGGTGAAGCGTGGGAGACCACTGCATCGGTTGGCAGCTATAACAATCACTGGGGCGTCCCGCTTTCCCTGGCGCGCGCACCGGCGTCTGTCGACTTTGGCATATTTGAGATCGGCACGAATCATCCTGGCGAGATTGCACCGCTATCCGAACTCGTATCACCAGACGTGGCGGTATTGATCAATGTACTACCGGCACACATCGGTAACTTTGCATCCATGCAGGCACTGGAAACAGAGAAGCTCTCTATCGCGGCTGGCCTGGATCAGAGTGGCACACTGATTGTTCCGGCATCGCTCCGGGAACGTGTGACACACACCGGCCAGGTGATCAGCATCGGGGAGGGCGGCGATATCAACGGTACGATCCAGCCTGCTGCGCACGGCGCAACGGTGCAGGTAACCGCTGGTGAGGAAAGCCTCTCGTTGGATATTCCTTTTTATGGCGACCACCGCCTGCAGTCTGTCCTGGTTGCTGTCGGTATCCTGAAAGGACTTAACGTGGATGTACGCGATGTTGCCGATCGCTTTATGCAGTTACCTTTACCGGCGGGCCGAGGTCTCACCCACGTCGCTGGTGGGATGACTGTTATAGACGATAGCTACAACGCTAACCCGGTGAGCATGCGCCATGCCATCAAAGCACTTGAGGGGAACACGACAGGCAGCAGGATTGCGCTCCTGGGAGAACTGCTCGAACTCGGTGATGGCGCAAAGGCAGCCCACGACTCCGTTGCGGCGAGCTGCGAGGGGTTGGATCGGGTGTACACCTTTGGCGATGGTTTTGCTGGCGTGGATTTTCCGGCATGCCATGACGGACATTTTGCGACGGCAGGGGAGTTTGACCTGGTTGCGTTCTGTCAGTCGCTCACGCCCGGGGACACCGTGCTGATAAAGGGTTCGAACAAGGTGTTCTGGACAAGCGGGTTCACCGGTAAGTTGCTGCAAACGCTGGAACCCGAGGCAACAGCCCGGGATTGATCAGGGGAACCTGGGCGGTTCGTCTTCACCAGCCTTTTTATCAACCGTTTCATCAAGCTTTTTATCAACCTTAGCCGCTGCGGCTTCGGCAATGGCATTTTCAACTTCCTCGACGTTGGGGTCGGTCGACTGGAAGTACAGACCCGCTTCTTCCTCGCTGAGCATACCGGTGCCTTTCCACGGCAGCAGGTGATACTCCTCGTGATAGAAATCAACAAATGAGTACTTAATGATGTCGAAGTAGGGTGAGTAGTCAAAATCGCTCGGCGTACACAAACGCGGATTACGCCGGAACAGCTGTACCTCATCACCCTCGGTCTGTTTTACCAGCGGCAGAATCGGAAACTGAACGTAACCAAACGCTTCTGCGATCATGGTTGAGCAGACGGTTTTCATACGCCTGCTGCCTTCCGGTGCAAACAGGGTAGACGCCATCTTCTTGGGCATGACGTACCAGGGAAACAGGAATCTCGCCAGGTCGAAAATCTGGCGCACGTCATAGTCGACGCCGATCCGTGAGACGGCATAACGAACTACCTGCTGCCCGTCTGCGTGCGACAACCTGACCGGGCGGCAGATTCGAAGGTGGTCAACCTCATAGACATTAAGCTTCCTGACCACGGTGCCGAATCCAAGCAGGCTTTCAATGACCAGGCGGTCGTTGTCATCTCCGTCGTGGTGGCGCCGGATTACCGCGCGCAGGTCTTCGTCGTCAATATCGTAGATGCGGCCTACATACAGCGCCGCATGTGTCCATGGGCTGTTCGTCAGCCAGCGGATGATTTCACTGACCCTCGAGCGGCCTTCCACCAGCAATACGTCACATGGACGCAACTCGTGGCTGATCTTGTCGAAGTCTGAAAGCGGAAAACGCCGTGGAGGCTTCTCCCTGTTGAGCCATTGGATAAATCTGGTAATCATTCCTGTCTCGATAGCGCGCTGACGTCCCGGTTGCCTTTTCACAGCCGATACGTACCATTGTCAGCACCTTCGATTTTAGCTCACCTTTTCACCTTTGGAAGAAGCGTCATGATCGTTGACCGGTTGGGCAGGCGATTCCAGAACCTGCGCGTCAGTCTCACTGCAGCATGCAACTATGCGTGCACGTATTGCGTGCCCGATGGCAAGCGCCTGATGAAGGCCAAACATGAGCTTGGCGCTGACCAGTTGCTCGAACTCGTCAAGCTACTGCAGCAGGCTACAGGCATCGACAAGGTGCGGATCACTGGCGGGGAACCGCTGGTAACGCCCAAGTTTGATGAATTCCTCACCGGTGTCATGGAGCTACCGCTGCGGGATGTCAGCCTCACGACCAATGCCCAGCTGCTGCTCGGGAAAAAGGATGTTATTGCTGAATCCGGCCTGAAGCGCATGAACATCTCGCTGGATACGCTCAATCCGATTCGTTTCAAGCAGATTGCCCGCGGCGGTGATCTCGAGACGGTGCTGGCGGGTATCGACGCCATGCTCGAGTTGGGTCTTAAGTTGAAGATCAACATGGTCCCACTGCGTACGCAGAACTTTTCTGAAGTCGTACCGATGCTGGACTATTGTCTTGAGCGTGGTATCGAGCTTCGGTTTATTGAACTCATGCGCATGGGCCACCTGGTGACCGGCAACGGATTCCAGAGTGACTTTGTCTCGATGGACGCATTGCTCGATGCGATCGGGGAAAAATACGAGTTCTCGCGCACCGAAGCACCTTACGATTCCACGGCGGCTCGCTTTGCGATTCCGGGTAAGGGGACATTCGGGATCATTGCCAATGAAAGTGAACCGTTCTGTCGAACCTGTACGCGCCTGCGGTTGTCTTCTGCCGGGCATTTGTACGGCTGTCTTTCCAACTCACGCCGGCAGTACATTGGCGAACTGCTCGATATGCCACATCATCTCGCGTTACCCAAACTTCAGGGCATTCTGCTCAGCGCGCTTGGCGATAAAAAACTCGCCTTCCAGGGCGAGGTGACGGTCATGAAATTCATCGGCGGGTAAAGCAAACCCAAACCGATCAACCTGCCCGATTGTCCGGCATAAGCCCGCCACATACCTCTGCCAAGGCTTGGTCAACGGAGTAGTATTGCCTCCACAGAAGTGACCTGGAGAACCCAAACATGATGGATCTCGATATCCCCGAAAAACTCATTCCTATCCGTGACAAGATTGATACCTTTGTGCGATCAAAAATCGACCCGGTCACTGACGAATACTACGAACAGATCGATGTAGGTGACCGCTGGTCACTGAATGAGCGCCAGCTTGAGATCATGGACGGCTTGAAAGACGAGGCACGCGAAGCGGGCCTGTGGAATTTCTTCCTCCCTGAAAGCCAGGGTGGTGCCGGTGTAACCAACCTCGAGTACGCGCATCTCGCCGAAGTGATGGCGCGCAACCCCATGGCCTCAGAAGTGTTCAACTGTGCGGCACCTGATACGGGCAACATGGAAGTATTGGAACGCTACGGTTCTGAGGAACATAAGAAAACATACCTGGAGCCGCTGCTGGAAGGAAAAATCCGTTCAGCGTTCGCCATGACGGAACCTCACGTTGCATCGTCAGATGCAACCAACATCTGCACCAGCGCTGTGCTTGAAGGCGACGAGTG
Organism: Pseudomonadales bacterium; assembly: GCA_963921285.3. Classification (GTDB taxonomy): domain Bacteria; phylum Pseudomonadota; class Gammaproteobacteria; order Pseudomonadales; family Azotimanducaceae; genus UBA9659. The sequence continues at coordinate 59,263 of CAWUFD020000008.1, read as the reverse complement.
GGTGATCAATGGCGAGAAGCACTATATTTCCGGTGCTGGTGACTCACGCTGCAAGGTGATGATCACCATGGTTGTGACCAACCCGGATGCGCCCAAGCATCTTCGTCAGTCCCAGATCCTCGTGCCGCTGCCACACCCGGGCGTAGAGATCATTCGCCCCATGTACGTATTTGGCAAGGACGATGCCCCACACGGGCACATGCACATCAAGTTCGACAACGTCCGCGTGCCGAAAGAGAACATCATCCTCGGTGAGGGCAGGGGTTTTGAGATCTCCCAGGGTCGTCTTGGCCCAGGCCGTATCCATCACTGCATGCGTTCTATCGGTGTTGCTGAAAGGGCACTTGAGTTGCTCTGTAAGCGAGCACTGTCCCGGGAAGCTTTCGGCAAGCCGCTGGCTGAACTGGGCGGCAACTACGATGTAATTGCTGATTCGCGCATTGAGCTGGACATGTGCCGCATGGCGGTATTGCGTGCCGCACACATGATGGACACCATCGGTAACAAGGAAGCCCGTAAGTACATTTCGGCCATCAAGGTAGCGGTACCTAACATGGCACTCAAAGTGATTGACCGTGCAATCCAGATTCACGGTGCGCTTGGTGTGTCCCAGGATACCCCGCTGGCTGCGATGTGGACGGGTCAGCGTACCCTGCGACTTGCTGATGGTCCTGATGAGGTGCATCGCCGTGTTATCGCTCGTGAAGAGCTGAAACAGTACCAGTAGAAAACTGCCTGTTTTCGAAGAGGGGCCCTCCATTGGTGCGGCTCCTTTTTTGTGCCTGAAAAAAAGTGCCGGTCCTATGAAAGAGAAGGGGTCACGTCTAGAAAAATCACCTCTGCCGCGCCGTCGGATTCCCCTTGATATGGTCAGGCAAAGCGGTTTAAATATCAGGCACTTACACGCAGGCTACATACAAATTGAGAACAATAGCTGGCCGCCTCAGACGGGTCCGATGGTGCATTTCTTACCTGTGGGTCGCTTGCCTCTGGGTGATATTCCTGCCGGTGTCCGCCAGCGAATCTGCCACGAAAACTGACGCGGTCGAATATGTTGCCTTGACCGATATCCCTTATCGGGGCACGAAACTCGACCAGCGACCCAGCCCGCTTGAGACACTCGACCTGTTTCGACCGGTTGTGGAGGACCCTGAACAAAACCTGCCGGGCAGGCTGTTTCCGGTCGTGGTCTATCTGCATGGTGGAGGCTGGGCGTTTGGAGACAAGTCGGACGTTCACCTGAAGCCGCTCTTCTTCACTCACCGTGACATGGCTTTTATCAGCATGAACTATCGGCTGCGCTGGAATTACAAGGTATATGACCAGCTCACCGACGTTGTCAGTGTTATCAGCTGGATACATCGTGAAGGTGAACAGCACGGCCTTGATCCGACACGCATCGTACTGATGGGGCACGCAGCAGGTGCGCATCTTGCAACGCTGGTAACGACTGACAACAGCTACTTTGAGGCTGAGGGCATCGAAGATCATGGTATCAAGGTTGTAGTCGGCATCGACTCAATCAGCTATGACATCCCGCGATTGATGCGCGAACTCGGCAGCTTTGTGGAACGGCGCCAGCATGAACTCATCTTTGGCAATGAAGAAAGTGTCTGGAAGGCTGCCTTACCGGTAACTCACGTGACTGAGACTGAATCCCGTAAGCGACCGGGCTATGCACTACTTTTTAACCCGGAAAAAGAAGCTTCCTCCCTGCAGGCAAAAGGCTTCGCCAAGGCGTTGACCGAAGCAAAGACACCGGTTGTCATGATTCCCGGCAGCACAGCAGCACCTGACCAGACAGATGAGTTAATCGGGCGTGCTGATAACGTTGCCACGGGTGCGATGATGGCTTTCATCATCTCGCTCCTGTAAATACCCGCTGAGTTGTTCATGAACCGTTGGCGCTTTACGGCCGGTTTATCCCTACTGCTGTGGCTGGTTGGCTCCCTGCCTGTTATCGCACAGGATTCATTACAAGAGTCTTTTCAGACGTCATTACAAGAGCCGACAACTTCACCACTCGATTCGCGCGCAACCGTAAGCATTGACGGCAACAGTACCGCAGGTGGTGTCGTGGACATTACCTGGTCCTTGCCGCTTTCAGCATTACCACGGGGGAGCAGAATCAATATCAAACCCCACTGGCGCATGGGTGTCACACTGCAGACTGAGTCCGCGCAAGAAAATAATTATCTTTCAGCCGCGGTTGATGGCGATGACGAAACGCTGGTGTTCAACCCGAACACCACGACGAGTCTTCCTGGTGGGCCGCGCAGCATCCAGGAGATTGCCTCTTATGTAGTACGGGCAGACGTCGCTGCAGGGAGTAGCCTTCGTATCACAATCATGAATCTCGCATTGCCAGAGCGAGCCTCAAATCATTACAGCATCGATATAGAGATCCTGGCAGGTGACGTTCCAGGCTCCGCACATTCCATTCCTGTGTCGGTCACGTCAGGCCCCGCATCACAGCTCACGGTGACCGCTGAGTCGATGACTGCACCCGGTGATGATGTGGGCCTGGTTGTGCGGACAGAGGACGCATTTGGAAACCCGGCGTTGCTCCAGGCAGGGCAGACACTGTCACTCGATTTGCGGGTCAATGGTAGATTCAGCCAGCGCGTTGAAGTCGTAGAACCTGTGCAGCAAATTGAAGGTATATCCTTTTCCGAACCAGGGGTGCATACGGTTGAATTGAGATCTGCTGGCGGGGGGGTGCGCGGAGCGTCAAACCCGATCGTCGTAGGTGACAATCTGCCTGACATTGATTTCATCATTGTTAAAGAACCCGTGCTCCCACCCAGGAGTCTATATACAGAGGAAGAGGCAATCACTTTCTATGAAGGACTCGTCGACCTGGTGTTGCCGAGCAGTGAGCCACGCAATGGCACGCTCGAATCCTCGGCTGGCTGGCAGACTGAACATGTGACGAGATCCGTTGCAGCCGGTGGCAATGTCTATCGACTGATTGGAAGCGGGCAGGCCATGAACGTTGTGCTTGCAGAAACGCCCACAGATTTGCGGCTGGTTTCTGGTGGAGATGTGCTTGTAGAGATTGCCGCGGGGAACAGCGTTTACGAATGGAATGCAAACCGGGTTGCGAGTCTCGGGCTGGCACGTGGCTTCGTCGGCGCTAACCATTCAAACCAGACGGCCGGGCAACAGCGCCTGGTAAGAACCGGTGTGGTGCGGTTACCGGGTGAATCGCTTGAGGAGGCCATCTTTGCTGGTCGCACGTTTGTGAATGCAGGTGAACCAATTGTCATCGTCGATTCGATTAACGCTGGCGACGCACGGCGAGTACCGTTGTCTGATGAGCGATTGCTGCAGGCGGATGTCACCGCAGCCGGCCCCTTGAGCAATATCGAATTGTTTAAGAATGGCAAGTTACTGACGGCGTTTCCTGCCACGCCGACCCGGTCCCAGTCCTACCGGCTGACTTTTGCATCCAGCAGTCACCCGTACAGCAGCAGCCAGGTGTTGCCCCGAAATCCACGTGAGTGGCTTGGGTTTGTACAGGTGCGAATAGGCACCCTGCAACCCAACGCCGAGACGGCAAGAGTCAGGCTTGCGCCTTCGGGCCAGCGCTTCGATTTTCTCGGCAGGACGCACGGCAGAATCGAGACTATCGCGTTTGACCTGATCGATGGTTCAGATGATACGGTTATCGAGGTAATGCTGGCGGCCAATCACGAGGCAACCAGTTGGCTGCCATTAGATCGACTGCCTGCGCCAACCCCATCGGCAAATTTCCAGTTTCCGATGTCTGAAATTCTCGACGGCAACGCGGTGCGTATCGCACCCGGCGCCGGATACGAGGACACTATTGCGATTGAGCCCATGGCGGCGGATGAGCGGTCCCGGCGGACAGTATCCTATACCGACCGCAGCAAACCGAGGGTAGGGGATTATTACTACTTTCGGGTGACGCTTAGCGATGGCTCTATGGCGTGGTCATCACCGCTTTACGTCGGCGGTACAGCGACGCCGCCTGCATTCAGTTTTGATTCCATTCACAACCTTGATAGACCGCAAGAAGAGAGACCGCAAGGCTTGCTGCAGAGCCAATAAACGTTAGTATGTTGCCCCAGGCGCCGGGTATAGGCGCGCCGCCGATCTGGCAAAGCCCCAGTGCATTACCACCACAAGATTTTTCTTCGATGATATTCATCATTGCTGGTTTCCATAGTCGGCCTGAAACCGCCTTGTGCGTACCCGCGCACTTCTATGGAGATTTGATATGACAACCCAATCAGTTAGTCACACCCCGCGCGTCGCTGTTGTTCAGGCCTGCTGGCACAAACCTATCGTTGATGAGTTTGTCAGGGGCTTTACCGAGCAACTTGAGGCCCTGCAGGCGCAATACGAGATAACCAATTTTGAGGTCCCTGGCGTTGTAGAAATTCCGCTCATGACAAAAAAGCTGACGGAGTCTGGCAGGTTTGATGCAGTTGTCGTGACCGGTCTCATCGTCGATCACGGTGTGTACCGGCACGAGTTTGTCGCGGCATCTGTAATGCAGCATGTCATGGATGTGCAGATGCAGTCCGGCATTCCCGTGATCTACGGCATCCTGACCGCGCAGGAGTTTCTCTCTGAAGGCAGAGACGAATTCTTTAAGGGGCATTTTCCCTGCAAGGGCGTTGAAGCTGCCAATGCACTGGTGGCTACATTTGCCAACCTGGACGCGGTGATGGCGCTCGCCTCTTAATCGTGCTTTCTACTGGCTGAATCGTTAGTATTTACTCATCGATTCAGCCAGACAGGCGCGACACATGAAATACCTCCACACCATGGTCAGGGTTCTCGACATTGATGCATCCCTGGATTTTTACTGCAACAAGCTTGGTCTAGCTGAGATCAACCGTTATGACAGCGAAGAGGGGCGTTTTACGCTGGTTTTCCTCGCCGCCCCAGGCGACGAAGAAGCCCAGGTGGAACTCACCTATAACTGGGATGGGGATGAACTGGGAGAAGGCAGTCGGAACTTTGGCCACCTGGCTTATGCCGTAGATGACATCTACGAAACCTGCCAACGACTCAAAGATGGTGGCGTTACCATCAATCGTCCGCCACGCGATGGCCGTATGGCGTTTGTGCGCTCGCCTGATAACATCTCTATTGAACTGCTGCAGCGGGGCACCCCGCTGCAACCGGCAGAACCCTGGACATCCATGGAAAACGTGGGGGAGTGGTAAAGATGGCAACCTACATCATGCTCAGCCAGCTGACTGACGAGGGACGCAAGACCCTCAAAGAACGTCCTGAGAGGCTACAGGCGGTAAACAAGGAAATTGAGGGGATGGGCGCACAGGTCAAAGCCCAGTTCGCAACCATGGGAGGCTACGATTTTGTCAACATTATCGAAGCGCCCAGCAACGAGGTGATGCAGCGACTCGCCGTTGAACTGGGGTCCCGTGGCACAATCAAGATCACCACGTTGCCCGCTATAGGCGTTGAAGATTTTGTCGAGATGCTGACAGGATTGAAAGACAACTGATCCTGTTGTGGTCGGAAGGTCGCGCTATAACAGCTCTGATCGTATAAACCGGGCGACACCATCTTCCTCGTGCGACGTGGTGACATCCGTTGCCGCCGCCTTGACGGTCTCATCTGCCTGTCCCATCGCTACCGAGCGTCCCGCGCGCTTGAACATCTCAATATCATTATCCGCGTCACCAAACGCCACAACGTCGGATGTCTCAATACCGAGGTAGTTACAGGCCTTGTCGAGCGCCGTGCCTTTATGGGCATCCCGAGCGGTTATAGTGATAACCAGTCTGCCTGAAGGTCCGATGGAATCGAAGATGTTCACCCGGTCCGCAAAACCGGCTTCATGAATCTCCTTGATCACGCCGATTGCATCGGTACCCTGCAGCGTTGCGATGCGCGGTAGTGCACCGAGTGAATCGCCGAAGGTCTCAATCCATTGCATCTCTTCGGACAGGAATTCAGGGGCAGGCTTTGGTTGCATGCAAAGTACCGTGTGGTTATCGACCGTGGCACTCGCAATACACCGATGGTTGTTACAGACCTCATAAAATTTTGTGACAAAATCCTCCGGCAGGCGCGAGTCGAAAATGTCTCGCTGATCTGCGGTGGAGTAAACCTGCGCCCCTGAACAGGCGATGACCGGCTGGTCCCTGAGACCGATCTCGGCACCGATACGTTCAGCCAGCTGACGCCAGCGCGCAGTGGCGATAATCACCTTGTATCCGGCGTCACTTGCAGCCCTGACTGCATCACGGTTGGCGGTGGACAGGTCCTCTCCAACAAGGAGAGTACCGTCGAGGTCAATGGCAAGTGCGTGCTGGGTCATAATGGCAGGGCCCTCATGGGGCAGTTGTATTCGAGGCGCAGTTTGCCGCAGCCCGCAGACGAAAGAAAGGGACAAAGAAAGCTGTCAAACACCGTGACGTGAAGCGCCGGGGCGGATATGAAGCGCCGCGGCGGACATGGTGATAAGCAGCAGACATGACTAAACTGAAATTCAGCACCGGGGAGAATAAGCATGCAGGAGAGCACCTGGCTTAACCAGATAATCGAGGACATCATCGACCCGGAGCGGCCGATATGTGATCCACACCATCACCTCTGGGATCATCCCGGCTCACGCTACATGCTGGACGAGGTGCTGACGGACGTGGGCTCCGGGCACAATGTAGTCAGTACGGTGTTTGTCGAATGTAACTCGATGTTCAGCGTCGACACCACCCCGGCACTTGCCCCCGTGGGGGAGACTGAGTTTGTGCAGGGGATCGCCGCCATGAGCAGCTCAGGCGCCTACGGAAACGTAAGAATCGCAGAAGGCATTGTCAGCTTTGCTGACCTGATGCTGGGTAACGATGTCAGGCCCGTACTCGATGCACACCTGTCAGTCAGTCCAACCCGGTTCAAGGGTATCCGCCATTCCGCAACCTGGCATGCCAGCCCGGATATCAGGAATTCGCATTCGAAACCCGACGAACACCAGATGCTGCACGACAAGTTTCAGCAGGGCTTTGCTGTACTGGGCGATATGGGGTTGTCCTTTGACGCCTGGTGTTATCACAACCAGTTGCCGGAATTCGTGACCCTGGCAGGTAATCATCCGGATGTGACAATCATCCTGGACCACTTTGGTGGCCCGCTTGGCATTGGTCCTTATGAAGGTAAGGAGGACGAGGTGTTTGCAACCTGGCAGGAAAACATCACGCCGCTCAAGGACCTCGACAACGTCTACTTCAAGCTCGGCGGTATCAACATGAAGATCAACGGGTTTGGGTGGCATAAACGCGATCAACCTGCATCGTCAGATGAACTGGTTGATCGGACCGGGCGTTACTACGAACACTGTATCAACACATTCGGTGCTGATCGTTGCATGTTTGAAAGCAACTTCCCGGTGGACCGTGAATCCGTCTCCTATCACGTGCTGTATAACGCTTTTAAGAAGATTGCCGCTAATCGAACAGAGCAGGAAAAAGACGCACTTTTCCTCAAGACGGCGCAGTCCGCCTATCGTTTAAGCTACGTATAAATGCTGATCGGTAATAACCATCACTTAAGGGAGGATCAGGTGTGAAAGGTGCATGTTTCTGTGGGCTTGTGGCGTTTGAAATCAACGCACCCAGCCTCTGGTGTGCCCACTGCCATTGCACCATGTGCCAGCAGGTTCATGGCGCTGGCGTTGTCACCTGGGTGGGCTGCAGTGATTCGTCGATCTCGTTTGCGAGCGATGATCATCTCAAATGGTACAAATCGTCTGAGGCGGCGGAGCGGGGAAGTTGCGATGAATGTGGTACCCACCAGTTTTTTCGTTCCAGCAGGTGGCCCGGCGAAATACACGTGACCAGGACAAGTTTTCGCGGTGAGGTTGATCGAGAACCGCAAGGCCATGCCTTCCATGAGAACCGCGCGACATGGTTGCAGCTTGCCGGATCTCCTGAAACTGACTCTCCTGAAATAAATGGGGCTGGCTGATGAACCGTCGCCAACTACTGACCCGCATCGTGGCCGGTTTCTCTGCGATAGCCGCGGTTGCCTTCACTTACCCGTTTCTGCGTTCCTGGATACCTCGAGGCGTCGAGGATGTCCTCCTTGATATTCCTCTCGATGACCTGCGCGACGGCAGACCCAAACTGGTTCGCTGGCTGGGTCGAAACGTATTTATCATCCGCCGCAGTGATGAATCCCAGCATGAGGTTGAGAGAGGAGAGCCAACCCGCCTGGACCCTGACTCGCTGACATCAAATCAACCCGAGTTTGCGACGAACACCTTTCGCTCCCGCAAGAAGGAGTTGTTTGTCGCCTATACCAATTGCACGCACCTCGGCTGTGAAGTCCAGGCGAGATTCTCGCGTGAGGACGACCTGCTCGGTTTCAGTTGCCCCTGCCACCAGAGTGAGTTTGATGCAGCAGGCAGGGTGGCGAGCGATGCAGCAGCCAAGCACAACCTGGAAATCCCTTACTACGAGTATCTGCCGGATGACATCATCCGGTTCCGCAAGCGCGACGAAAATGAACAATCGGCCTGATCCACTGAACTAACCTGACATAAAAGAGCGTGCACCACTGTACCCTTCAGGAAAAGCCATAAAACAATAGCAACTAAAATAAAGTGGAGATCATCATGAATCGGGCCATTGTTACCTTCCTTCTTACTCTATTGGTATTCGTGTCCAGCCTTTCCAGCGCCGAAGAAACGCCGCCACCTCCCTGCAGCGAACCCGAGCATCGTCAGTTCGACTTCTGGCTGGGCAAGTGGACTGCCTACTCTGAAGACGGCCAGAAGCAGGGCACGAATCACCTGACGCAGATCATGGGCCAGTGCGTCATGCAGGAAAACTGGCAGAGTGCCGGTGGTTTCAGCGGCACCAGCTTTAACTTCTACGATTCCAAACGTAAGGTCTGGCACCAGACATGGGTGGATAACAGCGGCGGTAAACTCCTGCTGGAAGGCGGCCTGCGGGACGGCAAAATGCAACTGCAGGGTTATCGCCTCAATGCCGAAGGCAAAACGGTAACCGATCGCATCACCTGGACGCCGCTGCCGGACGGACGCGTCAGACAACACTGGCAGGCTACCCTGGACGGTGAAAACTGGCAGGATGTATTTGATGGCTACTACCAGCGCGACAAGGAGTAGAATTTCCGGATGACCGACACCGCCAGAAACCTGCTCATTGTTTACCACTCGAAAACCGGTAAGAACGGCAAGATGGCGGATGCGGTAAACGCGGGGGCCAATCATCCAGACATTGAGGTTAACGTCAGGTTCCTGCGCGCTTACGACGCAGGCCAGGAAGATCTGCTATGGGCTCATGGGATCATTTTCGGAACACCGGAAAACTTCGGTTATATGTCGGGCGCCTTAAAAGACTTTTTCGACCGAACTTTCTACGAAGTTGAAGGCCAGGTTGATGGCAAGCCTTACTGCATGTTCGTCGGTGCCGGTAACGACGGCACAGGTGCGATCACAGCGATCCGGCGTATCTGCAACGGATACAATTTCAGAGAGATCCAGGAACCCGTTCTCGTGGTGGGGGATCTTGAAGAAGGCGAGCTCACCAAATGCGAAGAGCTTGGCATGGCAATGGCCGCCGGCCTTGAGGCCGGCGTCTTCTAAAATCTACAGCAGTTACTGACCCGCAACCATCGCGCCAGCGGCTTCCAGCAGATCACTCATGAGCGGGCGCTTGCGATAATCCTCTTCAGCGAATTTTCCCTTGATCACCCCATCTGCGTTGACCATGAAAATACCCGGGTAAGGCACACCAAAGTATTTTGTGTCTGAAGGTATTGTCTCGTTCAGGAGCTCCAGTTGCCTGATGGCCACCGATTCCGGATCGGAGAGGATTGGATAGGTGATGCGATGCTTGGCAGTGAATCTGGCGTTCTGTGCCGGTGGGTCATAAGTAACACCAACCAGGCTGATCCCCAGTGCTTCAAAGTCTGCTTTCAGTCCTGACAGTTCAACGAACTGCCTCTGGCAGTAGGGTCACCAGTCAGTGGAACGACTGAAAAAAAGCAGGGTGCCATTCTTGCCGATGAGCTGTGAGATTTGTGTTGGATTGCCTGCGTTGTCGACAACCTCAAACGCTGGCAGTGTGCTGCCGAGTGGCTGTGCAGGTGCCCACACAAATCCGTCTTCCGCGTTGGCCGTGCTCGACAGGAGCAGCAGCAAGGGCAGCGCCAGGCAGGTCTTTGCTGATTTGATCATTGTTTTAATTATCACTAGAGTCCTCATAAACCCGCCGACGGGCATGGAAAAATATGGGAAATGCGCAGCAATATCGCGTAACGCTACTCGAAGAATGCCACGCGCGTGACATTTTGCAGTGGAAGTATAGGGCGCCATATGATTTCTACAATCCCCCTCAAGATGACAGGACCGAGGAATACGTAAAATTATTCCTGAAACCTGAGCTTGCTTTTCACGCGGTGCTGGATGCCGAGAACAACTTCGTGGGCTTCTGCTCCTACGGTATTGACGGACAGGTACGCGGCGGCGACTACTCTGAGGAGGCACTCGATATCGGTGTCGGTATGAAACCGGAACTGACAGGGCAGGGTCGCGGAGTCATCTTCATGCAGGCAATCGTGAATCACGCGATTGCACACCTGGAACCCCGCAAGCTGCGATTAACGGTCGCCAACTTCAATCGCCGCGCCTTTCGCCTGTATGAACAGATGGGCTTTGAGCGAATAGACGAGTTTTCCGATGATGACTTTTCGGTGCCCTATACCATCCTCATGCGTGAAGCGGTGGTCGCCTGATGTCTGCCCATCCCTTCCAGATCGTCAGCCTGGATCATGTGGTATTACGTGTCAGGGATCTCGACGCTGCCTTTGCATTCTACGTCGATGTGCTCGGCTGCAGCCTCGAGCGTGAACTGCCGGAACTCGGGCTCTACCAGCTACGTGCCGGTGCGCAGTTGATCGACCTTGTGCCCGTTGATTCAAAGCTGGGGGGTGGCACAGAAGTGCGCCAGGAAAACCGGAATGTGGACCATATTTGCCTCGTCATCAGCAGTTTCGACGAAACAGCACTGCAGGCGCATCTCGCGGCTCATGGCTTTGAAGCGAGCCCCGCTGCGGAACGTTACGGTGCAAAGGGTTACGGACAGTCCGTGTACGTTACGGACCCAGATGGCAACACGGTTGAGCTGAAAGAAAACAACTGATCGGGTGCTGTTCAACGCCCAGGCGGTGATCGTTTGTGTCGCCTCCGCCAACGAGATACCCTACAAGCGCGCTCCACAACAACAATACAAATAAACAAGGAGTTCGCGTGCCTGACTTTGCCCCTGATTTTCAGGACAAGGTTGTCATCGTTACCGGTGCCGGTAGAGGTATGGGGCGTTCTCATGCCCTGGAATTCGCTCGTCGCGGTGCCCGTGTCGTGGTCAATGACCTCGGTGGTGCTGTTGATGGCACAGGCAGTGGTGTGACCGCGCAATCGGTTGTTGATGAAATAGAAGATAGTGGTGGTATCGCTGTCGCGAACACAGCCTCAGTAGCTGACCAGGACGGCGCCAAATCCATCGTCCAGGATGCGCTGGATCACTTCGGTACCCTCGATATCGTCGTTAACAACGCAGGGATCCTCCGCGACAAAACCTTTGCGAACGTGACCATGGAGAACTTTCGAGCTGTGCTCGACGTACACCTGATGGGATCTGTTTACGTTACCAAGGCAGCGTGGCCTGTTATGGCAGCGAAGGAGTGGGGCAGGGTGGTGTTTACGAGTTCAGGGTCAGGCATGTTTGGCAGTTTTGGACAGGCGAACTACGCCACCGCCAAAATGTCACTGGTTGGCTTGATGAATGTGCTTGCACTCGAAGGTGAACGTAAAGGAATCAAGGTGAATACACTTGCACCGGGTGCAATAACCCGCATGACGGAAAACCTTGGCGACCCGAATCGCAGGGGCAGTCCATCACAGGTCAGTCCAGCGGTGTTGTATCTCTGCTCGGAAGATGCGCCCCAGGGTATTATTCTGCAGGCAGCCGACGGGCGCTTCTCAACTATCAGTATCACAGTAGGAGAATCACTCGACCTAGGTCCTGATGTTAATTTTGAAACCTTCAGGTTAAACGCGGATAAACTGCTCAATGATTAACCCTGATATGAACGCGTTTGTCGTACAGCGTCACCAAGAGATGACGTGGCAGGCAAGTCCATCGAAACAGGTAGAACGCAAACGATTTCATCTCGTTGGCGAGCCGGAATCCGGCCAGGTCACCTCACTGGTCCGCTACCTGCCTGGTGCTTCTTTCCCGGCACATCCACACCCGGATGGTGAAGAGATACTGGTGTTGGAGGGTACCTTCAGTGATAACCAGGGTGACTTCCCTGCAGGCAGCTACCTGCTCAACCCGGAAGGGTTCAGCCACGCTCCATTCTCGAACGAGGGTTGCCTGCTCTTTGTGAAACTTCGTCAATACCCAGGCAGCGTTCACCTTGCCCTGCCTGACGTCATTGATAAGGATACCGTCACACTGCATACCGACGACGGTGTACAAACCTCGATTGTTCACCTGCCGGCTGGTGATGAGCTGAGTATGCAGCCTGCAGGCGGCGTGGAAGGGTTTGTGCTGAAGGGTACGCTTAACTGCAACGGCGAAGCGCTTGGTCAATACGACTGGTTCCGATCACCGCGAGACGCTAAGCTCTCGCTGTCATCAAAGGATTGTCTCGTCTACCTCAAGAAGGGCGCGGTGTCCTCTCTCAGGACAAGTTGAAGCTTAATCAGGATACGTAAGGGACTAAAATCAATGGCGCTACACCTCATTAAAAAGCCCTTGCCGAAGCTCCGCTCTGAACGGCTTTGCGTGCGCCTGCTCGAGCCACATGAATCAGCCAAGATGGTTCAGTTCAGGCTCGACAATCGTAAGCACCTTGAAGAGTGGGAGCCACGGCGATCGCCCGAGTTCTTTACCGAGGGTTTCTGGCAGATCCAATTGCGTATATCCCTCCGGGATTTTCGTGACGGCGCAACAGTCAACTTTGTACTGCTCGATGCAGCCGAGGAAGAAGTTCTCGGTGTCTGCAATTACACCAATATCGTCAGGGGTACCTTCCAGTCCTGTCACCTGGGATACGCGTTGCACCACAAGGCGCAGGGGACAGGCACAATGCACGAAGCGCTGCAGATGACCAATGCGTATATCTTCAAGGAACAGGGCCTGCATCGGATCATGGCAGGTTATCTGCCGAGGAATGATCGCAGCGGCGCGTTACTCGAGAGGCTCGGCTTTGAAAAAGAGGGTTATGCCAGGAAGTACCTGAAGATTAATGGTGCCTGGGAAGATCACATCCTCACAGCTCTCATCAACGAGGATTGAGCCTCCAAAAGTCTCTACAGGGTATGCACAAACCCCGGTGAGCCCATATACATCCCGCCATCCACATTGAGGCATACGTCATCCGCGTAGCGCCATGCTTCAGTCACTTCTGTTGGCTCCATTTGCCGTGCAAAAGGTATGGGCGTATGGCCATGTACGAGCTGCTTGCCGCCGTACAAAGCCAGCAGTTGCCGGGCGCGTTTACCACCGGTGATGCTGAGCGATAAAAACGCCATATGTTCACCAAATGCACTTAACACCGGCATCCAGGCGTCCAGGTCATCGTTCTGGATGAGTGCTGCAAAGCTCTTGTTCACCGCATCGATGGTAATGCCATGATCAACGTAGAGCATCGCGTCTGCGTGCACGAGCAGGGAATCTTCTGTCAGCACCATGGCAGGCAACTCAGCAATCCAGGCGGCTTGCTCATCGGTCAAGTCTGCCAGGTCCGATTCGATGCCGCCCCAGCGAAGCCAGAGATCTGTCACTGAAATCCCGGAGGGTGTCATGGCATCGCGAAACTTGTGCGCGGCGAGAATCATCAGCTCGTGGTTTCCCAGCAGTGAATTCACGCTGCCACCAACCGCTGCTGCCTGCTTCTGCAGCGACATGCAGAGTTCTACGCATTTGACGCCCGAAGCACCACGATCAAAGAAGTCTCCCATCAGCCAGAGCGTATCGGTGCCACCGGTCCATTGCAGCGAATCGTCAGCTAGATTGCTTTCCTGCAGCAGGCGCACAAAGTCGCGGTAGTGTCCGTGCAGGTCGCCAATAAGGTGGGTAGCCATAGGTTGTAGCCAAAGTTGTTCAGGGTGCCGCCGAGGCGAGGCGCTACTTTATCTTCGGGTCCAACCCAAGATCAACATTTGATGCAGAAAGTCGACGCATGACACGTTGTGAAAGCTCTGGGCCTATCTCCTCGGACCATGCCTGCGCGGCAGCGGAGGATTCCCGCATCAGGATCGGCATGACCCGATTGGCCTTACGACCGATGGGGGACTTGTTAAAGGCAATCAGACCTTCAAGTTCTTCCAACGTGAAATAACGTTCGTAGATGGCATACATGCGATTCTGCAACCGCGCATCGGCGAGTTGCTCTGCCACGACAAGTCCAACCTCATCTTCGATGATGCCAATGGCTTTGTCTGACAGCGTGATGTCGTTCGCCTGGAGCACCGAAACCAGTTGCTGGCTGAAGGTTCTTGCCAGTGCTTCCTCGTTGGCTTCAGCACCCGTCACCTCCATCAGCTCCTTGATCGCGGCGACCTTTTTCTCGCGAGCTGTCGGGGGACGGTCTGCTGCATAGGTGGCGGTGGAAGCCAGCCAGCTTAACAACAGGCTCGCAATGATGAGTATTTTCATCTCAGGAGAAATCGAGCCGCAACACAGCGCGATTGTTGATACGGCCTGACAGGCGCGAGAAGAAATTGGTTATGCGCATCTGCCAGCCATACTTCCTGATCAGACGGCGATAAGCCTCATCACACTCGCTGGCATCAGTAATGATGGTCACATTGCAATCAAACCAGTCACCGAGGTCAGCGCCTCTCATGTCGCAGCGAGCTGCTTTGCCCGCTGAACTATTACGGACGCGTTTGACCTTGCCCGCATCGGCGGCGCTGAAACAATAGAGCTGACCTGCATCACCTTCAGCAAACCAGACGGGTGTGTTCACCTGTTTGCCGTTTTTGCGAAAGGTCGCAAGAGAAAGATATTTTTCTGAGTCTGCAATCATCTGGGGATCCTGCCTTTGAGCCATTGTCCCCGTTTAAATGACAATCTGGAAGCTATCTTATCTTGAGCAGTAGCACCAGCAGGATAGGCGTACCAACCGCCTGCAGCAGCATGAACCTGACCAGTACCTGGGTGTTGGACCAGCCCATGTTATGCCTGACATGGTCATGTAATGGATAACGGATCTGGCCGAAGATACCAATCTTGAAAAAGCGCAGCAGCGCAACCTTGATCATACCCGTCGCCCCGTTGACGAGTACTACAAAAGCCACCACCAGAATCAGGAAAGGGTTACCGCAGGCAAGCACCAGTACACCCAGCATAAGACCAATCGGGCGGGAGCCCGCGTCGCCCATAAGCACAGCGCTGGGATAACTGTTGTGCCAGAGGTAGCCGGTGAGGCAGCCCACCATCACAAACGCCATGATGGCCCAGTCAGCGCCCTGTATGTAATGCGGTACCAGCAGGTATGAAGCAATAGGAGCATGCCCGACAATGCCGTAGAGGATGGCGCCGAGAAACAGGATGCCCATACCGGACAGACTTGCAGACAGGCCATCAACGCCATCGGTACAGTTGGTCGCGTTAATCGACACCCAGATGAGCACTGTTGCGCCCGCAACAAATAGCCATGGTGCAACGACGATTGGCTCCTTAAATAACGGTAACCAGATGGTAAACGTTTCGAGCCCGCAGATGATCAGTGAGGCCGCAAAAGCGATAACGAGGTCTATTGCACCCAGCCTGTACTCACTCCAGCCACCCTCAGCCTTATCGTCCAGGTAGCCAACGATCATTGCCACGGTAACACAGAGGAGGATCCCCGCAAACTTCCAGTCAAACGGCACCACCAGCAGGCACAGGATGACAAATACGGGGATAAACAGCAGACCTGCCGATATGGGTTTGCCAATGCTCTTTTCTGCATCGATAGCGTATTCGCGGCCCCGGTCCCTCGGCAGCAGGTGCCAGTAGCGGGGCAGCAACCACCAGGTGATCAGGGCGCCGAGCGCCGTGCCGAGCCCGGCAAGGAAGATATAGGATGAAAACAGGCGAAATGGCCCTGCAACATCAGCGAGAATCTGGCTAAGGAAATGCAGCACGGGATCGTGACGCCATCAAGAAGGAAAGCTGATTATATTCAGTTACCTGCGTGGAATAATGAATGCTTGTTGGAGATTAGATGGCGCACTCATGACGATGGGACCTCCGCATACCACAGATAACGACAATGGCGCAGGACAATACCCTTCGGTTCCGCATACCGCTCAAAGATCATATCGAGCTTCTGCTCGACATCTTCGAAATCGGGGGTCTTATCCGGCAGCAGGCCCCAGCTGACCATCTGGTAGAGATCCCGGGTGGTTTTGAACACTTCCGGTACATCGAAGCTCCAGCCGCTGTGCAGCGTTAATCCGGCCTGGTGCAATCGGTTTTCAATGGACTGGTGTATCGAACCTGCGCCGGAATACCTGCCCGAGTTCTCGTAGTGCAGGGCCTTCGGCAGCTTGCTGGACCAGGCGGGGATAGGTTCTTCCATCGGTGAGAGCTGGATGAGTCGTGCGCCCGGTTTGCAGGCGCGGGAGACATCCTGCAACCAGTGGTGTGGTCCTCGGCGGCAAATCACGACATCAATCGACTGGTCTTCTACCGGCAGGCGCAGCTCTGGCAGTGCAGGGTCCACCGCGTTGTAGCAGAGGTAACTGACATTATCGGCACCAGCCTCCTTGCGGTTTGCTTCGGCGAGATCGATGTAACTCTGGACCCGGTCGTAAGCGATAACCTGTTTTGCCTTCCCGGCAATATCCAGTGCGAGTTCTCCGTGCCCGCAGCCGACTTCCAGGACAGTCTTGTCTTCTGAAAGCTGGCTTTCTACCAGTTGCAGAAACGCGTCTTCGCCGTTCCCCGGCGATACATCAGATTCCCAGGGCAGGTAATAGCCGTCCTGCAGTGTGGCAAGGTGGTCATACCAGTCATTGGAATGAGCCCTGGGGATTCTCAAGCCGGGCATTCTGTTACCTCCTCACATTGGGACGATTGTTTAATCATGGCAAACTTCAGTCATATTAATCCAACTCCTGGCTGCGACAACACCCGCGGTTGTGAGGAGTAAGGAGCCGGGGATGGCCGTAAAAACACAATTCGACTTCCTGAAGAATCGACGCACGAGGATCATTGCAACGCTGGGGCCCGCTTCGTCTTCACTGGCATCGATCACGGCATTGATCGAAGCCGGCGTGAACATCTTCCGGCTCAACATGTCCCACGGAGATCACGCCGGCCATACAGGGGTGTTCAAGTGCGTCTGCACCGCAAGAGAAGCCCTCGGGGTTGAGGTTGCCGTACTGGCGGACCTGTGCGGCCCGAAGATCCGAACAGGCAGCTTTAGCGGTGGCAGCATGGCGCTCATCGAGGGTGAAGAGGTCACTGTAACGGTCACACCGGGCGAGGGTGGCGATGGGGTCATCGTTTCACAGTACGAGTCCCTTGTTGATGACGTCGAAGCCGGAGACAGGATCCTGCTCGCTGACGGCCTGTTCGAGTTACAGGTGATCTCAAAGGACGGTGCCGACGCCAGGTGTCTCGTGGTACATGGCGGCACTATCACTGATAAGAAGGGCATCAATTTACCCGGCGTTAACGTATCCGCACCCAGCATGACCGAGAAGGATCATGCTGACGCGCGGTTTGCCCTGGATCTTGGGGTGGACTTTATTGCGCTCTCCTTTGTCAGGACCGCCACGGATATCAATGAACTTCACGATGTCGTGGATGCTCACGAGCACGATGTGCAGGTCGTCGCCAAGATTGAAAAGCCGGAAGCGCTCGATAACGCCGAAGCTATCCTGGACGTCACCGATGCCATCATGGTCGCCCGGGGAGACCTTGGGGTGGAACTGCGGGCAGAGCAGGTTCCAGGCGCGCAGGCGCAACTGATCAGTCTTGCCGAAGCCAAAGGCAAACCTGTGATCGTCGCAACGCAGATGCTGGAATCGATGATGACCAACTCACGCCCAACCCGGGCTGAAGTGACAGACATCTCCCATGCCGTTTCAGCAGGTACAGACGCGGTCATGCTGTCCGGCGAAACAGCGGCAGGGGATTTCCCGCTGGAGTCGGTGCAGATGATGGATCGCATCGCGCGGCAGACCGAGGTGGAAATCTGGAGCAGGGGTGCGTATGGCCTCGGCAAGGTTCGAAGTGAGCCGCCGATCCCACTCTGGAATGTCATCGCTGAGACGACATCACGCATGTCACGGGACCTCATGGCGCGAGCAGTGGTAGTGGTCACCAGGAGTGGTAAGTCAGCGCAGATAGTTTCTACTGCAAGGCCAGCGGCAACTATCATTGCGCTCACGGCAGATCACGCGGTTTGCAGGAAGCTTGCGTTGAACTGGGGTGTGGTGCCAATCGTTGAGCCAAGGGCCGGTACGGCCAATCCGAATGAACTGGCGAGGGAACTAGCGGTTAGCCTGGGGCTTGGGGAGGAGGGCCAGTATGTCCTCCTGGTCAGGGGTTTTCACGGCGACCAGGTATTGAACCTGCCTTCAGTCACCGTCATTGAGATTTAGCCTGATCTCAAAACTGTCAGCATCAAGATAGGCTGGGAAAGACTCCCTGAATGCCTGCATCGCCGGCATGTCCAGCACCACGTTCTCTACGACAGCGCGGTCCTCCAGGTGCAATACGGTGTTGCCTGCGTAGTCGAGAACAACAGAATCACCCTGGTAGGCAACATCATTGCCGTCCACGCCGATGCGATTAACACCGATCACGTAGGACTGGTTTTCAATTGCTCGTGCTTTAAGTAAGGCGAGCCACTGCTCAGATCTTGCTGCCGGCCAGTTGGCCACGTAGATCAGCACATCGTACCCCGCATTTGCGCCAGGGTTGTTGCGTGCCCAGACCGGAAAGCGCAGGTCGTAACAGATCTGCAGGCAGACGCTTGTGCCGCCCTCGTCAACGACAACCTGTTGTTCGCCCATCGAATAGTAGTTGTGCTCGCCAGCCATGCGGAACAGGTGGCGCTTGTCGTAAGAGGTCAGATCAGCGCCGTTGGTCCAGATCATGCGGTTGTAGTAATTACCACTGTCCTCAATGATCAGGCTCCCGGTCAGGGTGATACCCAGGCGTGCAGCTGCGTCACGCATCCAGGTCACCGCACTGCCGTGCATGGGTTCTGCGAGCTTTGCTGATGCCATGCTGAATCCGGTAGAAAACATCTCCGGCAGGATTACTACACTGCCGGCCGATGGGGACGCCTGCGTCAGGAGTTGCTCAAAGTGCGCAAGATTGGCTGGGATGTCCTCCCAACTGAGCGCGCTCTGGACCAGGTAACACTGCATCAGGCAAGACCACGCTTGAGCCGATCTGCAGCTTCAAGCAGCGTCTCGTCAGATTTCGCAAAGCAGAACCTCACAAAGCGGGCTTCAGGGGGCGATTCGTAAAAAACGGAGATGGGAATGGCTGCCACACCAATTTCTGTAGTCAGACGGCGTACGAACTCCGTATCCGGCTCACTCGAGAGGGATGCGTAATTAGCCAGCTGGAAATAGGTTCCTCGAGATGGCGTGGTGTCGAACCCGATCCCCTCAATCGCATCCAGGAACAGGTCTCGCTTGGCCTGGTAAAACGCTGGCAAACCCTCGTGGTGCTCAGGGTGGGCTGCAAGGTAATCCGCAAGCGCCCATTGCGTTGGCGTATGCGTCGTAAAGGTGACGAACTGGTGAACCTTGCGGAACTCAACCGTCAGGGCAGGGGGCGCAATCGCGTAACCCACCTTCCAGCCTGTCGCGTGATAAGTTTTGCCAAATGATGACACCACAAAACTACGCTCACGCAAGTCCGGGTGCCCAACCATGCTGAGATGGGGTTTATCGTCAAAAACCATGTGTTCGTAGACTTCATCGGAGATGACGTAGAGCCCATGCTTCGCAACGAGCTCCGCCAGAACATCCAGATCAGCTGGTTCAAGCACAGCACCCGTTGGGTTATGTGGACTGTTCAGCATGATAGCCCGCGTTCTGTTCGTGATGGCTGCACTTACCCTATCCCAGTCCACGGAGAAGTCTTCGCCGGACAGCGGCACATGGATGGTTTTGCCGCCCGCCATGGTGATGGCCGGCTCGTAGGAGTCATAGGCCGGGTCCAGCACGATGACCTCGTCACCTGGGTGAACCACAGCCTGCACGGCGACAAACAGCGCTTCCGTTGCCCCGGATGTGATCGTAATTTCGGCGTCATGATCTAAAGACGCGCCGTAGCAGGCACGTACCTTGCCAGCGATAGCCTGGCGTAGTGCCTCCACACCCTGCATGGGCGGGTACTGGTTGCGACCCTGTGCCATGTGAAACGTCAGACGCTCAACCAGCTCAGCAGGTACATCAAAGTCAGGATATCCCTGCGAAAGGTTGATGGCATCGTTATCCAGCGCCATCTTGGTCATCACCGAAAAGATGGTAGTACCTACTTCAGGTAGTTTCGAGGTTAGGCTTGCGTTAATATATTTATCAATGACTTACAAAGATATTAGAGAAAGAAGTTTAGCTTCAGGAAAGCTCACTAAGCCAGTCCCGGGGCCTGAGATACTCGTCGTACAGCACAGCCTCCGCTGAACCTGGTTCAGGTGACCAGTTGTACTTCCAGGTAGCTAATGGTGGCATGCTTGCGAGTACGGATTCGATTCGGCGCCCGGACTGGATGCCGTAACGGGTGCCCCGGTCGATAGCGAGATTGAACTCCGCATATCGCCCCCGTCGGTACAGCTGGAACTCACGTTCTTTCTCGCCGTAGGGCTCAGCTGCGCGACGTTCAAGAATCGGCATATAGGCCGGCAGGATGTGATCGCCGATCGATCGCGTCAGGTCAAAGGCCTGCTGGAAACCGCCTTCGTTCCAGTCATCGTAAAACAGCCCGCCGACACCTCTCGGTTCGCCTCGATGTGACAAAAAGAAGTAGTCGTCACACTCCTGCTTGAACTGGGCGTACAGATTTTCCCCGAACGGATCGCAAGCGGCTTTTGCACACTGGTGCCAATGCAGCACGTCTTCCGCTTGCGGGTAGAAGGGGGTGAGATCGAAGCCGCCACCAAAGTGCCAGTTAACCTCATCAACCAGGAAGAAGCGCAGGTTGGCATGGAATGTCGGCACGTGAGGATTGCGCGGGTGCATGATCATCGAGATGGCAACCGCCTGGAAACCCTTGCCGGCGAGATGCGGGTTACGCTCGCTGGCTGCTGGCGGAAGCGCATCACCGATCGAGTGTGAGTACTGCACGGCGCCACGCTCCAGGTGTTTGCCGTCATCGATCACCCTGGGCCGACTGAGCCCACCACCGGGTGTTTCTATCTCCTCAAGTGAGAACGATACCTGTCCGTCAAAGTTCTCCAGGGTGCTGCAGATGTCGGCCTGCAGGGAAGAAAAATACTCAGTAACGGCGGTGATTTCCGCTGAACTCATCGGCTGGATCCAGGTGTTGCAAAGAGAGTCGCAAGATACAGAATTATGGGTCTGAATGCACCGCCATGACTGGCATCCGGGGACACCATTTACGCGTAATATCGTTTAGTATTGCGTCACTTCATTTTCTGGAACTGTCTTGGAATCTCGCCTGAATCCTGAAGACCTGGCTAACGTCATGGCTGACCTCAGCGAGGCTAACGCCGAGTTTGCAGCACGTTACCCGGGCATCAACCTGGCCCGGCAGCCGATCCACACACTCTATGGTGGCGCACACCTGTTCAAGAGCGGGACGCCGGCCAAGCTTGGCTCGCTGGCAGAACGTCACCTTGAGAGTTACGCCGCCAATTTCGTTGAATTTGCGCGCGCTCTCAGACTGAACGGCGCCGACAATCTGCCGGTCAACCCCCAGGAAGCAGAGGCGCTCGCTAGTGAACTGGGCGATAACAGCCTGTCGGACGCCTGGGTTGCCCACGAGGTCTGGCGCCGAACGTGGCAGAAACTGAAGACCGAGGCCATTGAGGATCAGCGTCTCGACTTTGAGGACGGCTACGGCGCGCGTGCCGATGAAGAGGAAGACGGCCATGCCGAGGCTGCCGCGTTGGAACTCGCTGCCGCTAAAAGAGAAGGCATGTTGCCGCCATTTATCGGCATCCGTGTAAAAGCACTCACGGAAGAAGCCAAGGCACGCAGCATCAGGACACTAGATATTTTCCTGTCAACTTATGCCAACACGGGCGAGGCTTTGCCCCAGCCATTTTTTGTGACGCTGCCAAAAGTGACCCATCCAGCACAGGTCAGCGCGCTTGTGAGCTGTATTGAAATGGTGGAAGAGCGTTGCGGTTATGCACCCGGTGCCATCAGCGTTGAACTTATGATCGAGACGATACAGTCGATTATCAATCCCTCTGGCGAGTGCGGTATCCCCGCGCTGGTAAACGCAGGTAACGGTAGGGTCACGTCAGCAATTCTTGGTACGTTTGACTACACCGCAAGCTGCAACATTGCCGGCAGCAAGCAGGATCATATGCACCCGTCAGCAGACTTTGCCCGGCAGATGATGCAGGTATGCCTGACCGGCACCGAGGTGAGCATCTGCGATGGCATCACCAATATCATGCCAATTGCACCTCACAAAGGCGACGCCCTGACCAGCGAGCAGTTGAAGGAAAACCGGGAAGTGGTCCACGCAGCGTGGCGGGAGCGTTTCAATAATATCAGCCACACGCTGATGCTGGGTTTCTACCAGAGCTGGGACCTGAATCCCGCGCAACTGCCGATACGTTATGCGGCGGTGTACTACTTCTTCCTCACAGGTCTGGCCGATGCAACGGCAAGATTGAAAACATTTATCGACCAGGCTGCCCAGGCATCTCTGGTTGGCAACACGTTTGATGATGCCGCCTCGGCGCAGGGGATACTCAACTTCTTCATCGCAGGTATCAGCTGTGGGGCATTCACAGAATCAGAAGCGCTCGCCACCGGCATCACACTTGAAGAATTAAATGGGCGTTCGTTCGACGCCATCGTAAAGAATCGTATAGCAAACTGAAGGTATGTAATGACCAGTATTGATGAATTTGGTCCATTGCTGGGCCAGCTTGAAGGCCTTGTGGCTAAAGGCCTCGCACACGTCAAAAACAGCTGTGAAGCAGACGGCAAGTTCCGTGCCGGTGCACTTGATGACCACCAGCAGGTGACATCGGAGCTCGCGGTATGCACATCTGAATTGCAGACGGCGCGAAACTACCTCGACTATGCGGCGACGCGCGGCGATATCGAGCAGGACCTCGCCATGTCATTCAGCGCTGAAATCGCACAGAACATCCGCAACCGACTGGCGCGCAATCCAGCGGACTATGGGCTGGCTTTTGCCGACATGGATATCCCGGGGCTCGAGTCGAGCGCCGCATTGACGGGCGTCGCTCACCTGGCAGCACTCGGCCAGAAAGTTGTTAACGCAGGCGGTGACCTGGGTGATCGCGGTCTTGATGAAGAAAAACTGCTGATGGCAGAGACCTTCCGTCAGTTTGCGGACAACGTGGTTGCGCCGCTTGCCGAAGATATCCACCGCAAGGACCTGATCATTCCAGACGAGATCCTGAACGGGGTCAGGGAACTTGGCTGTTTTGGGCTCTCTGTACCGCAGAAGTATGGCGGGCTGTTGCCCGATGATCGCGAGGACAGCCTCGGGATGATCGTAGTGACAGAGGAATTGTCACGTGCTTCCTTAGGTGGCGCAGGCAGTCTGATTACCCGGCCCGAAATCATGGCCCGGGCACTGATTGAAGGCGGCACTGAAGAGCAGAAAGAGCACTGGCTACCACGCCTGGCCGAAGGTAACCCGCTTTGCGCAATTGCCATCACGGAACCGGATTACGGTTCTGATGTGGCGTCGATGCGCCTTAAGGCAACCCAGACAGATGATGGCTGGCTGCTGAATGGCGCCAAGGCCTGGAGTACCTTTGCTGGTAAATCCGGTGTACTGCTCACCCTGGCAAGAACCGATCCGGACCCGTCACTCGGCCACCGCGGCCTCAGTCTTTTCATGGTAGAAAAACCCTCTTTTGACGGTGAGGAGTTTGAGGTCACCCAGGAGGGGGGCGGCAAGCTGACCGGACAGTCAATTCCAACGCTGGGTTACCGCGGTATGCATTCATTCCAGCTGTTCTTTGACGACTTCTTTGTCCCGGCCACCCACCTGATCGGTGAAGGCCAGGGGCTTGGTCGCGGTTTCTATTTCACCATGCGCGGCTTTATGGGCGGTCGAATCCAGACTGCCGCACGTGCCTGCGGTGTCATGCAGGCAGCGTTTGAAACAGCGCTTTCCTATGCAGGTGACCGCAAGGTGTTTGGCAAACCCATTGCCGAATACCAGTTGAGCCTGGTGAAGTTTGCAAAGATGGCCATGTACCTCGGCGCATCCCGCCAGATGACCTATACGGTAGGCAGGATGATGGACGAGGGCGGCGGACAGATGGAGGCAAGCCTCGTGAAACTGCTGGCATGCAAGTTGTCCGAGTGGACCGCGCGTGAAGCCATGCAGATCCACGGCGGCATGGGGTATGCGGAAGAGACCGCGGCTTCACGCTACTGGCTTGATGCGAGGGTACTTTCCATCTTTGAGGGCACGGAAGAGACACTCGCGCTCAAAGTTGTCGGGCGCAGCCTGGTGGAACAGGCATAAGTTAAGGAACCCAAGAAAAAAGGTCATTGCGATTTTGTGCAACACAACACACAATCGTCACAGTTTTACATCCAGATACGAGTAATGAGGTAACACATGGATATGGAATTCAGCGCGGAAGATCTTGCCTTCCAGAAAGAAGTGCATGATTGGATCCAGGAGAAGTACCCGGCGGAAATGCGCCAACGGTACAAGCTGAGCGGTCACCTGACCAAGGAAGACCACGTCTACTGGCAACAGGCGCTTTATGAGAAAGGCTGGGCCGGCGTGAACTGGCCAGGCGAGTACGGTGGACCGGAGTTCACCCACACGCAGCGCTACCTCTACGATCTCGAAATGGCGAGCGCCGGATGCCCTGGCGTTATCCCGTTCGGGCAGAGCATGGTTGCACCCGTGATCATGAAATTCGGTACGCAAGAGCAGAAAGATCGCTACCTGCCTGACATCCTGGCCTCCCGCAAATGGTGGTGCCAGGGTTATTCAGAGCCGGGCTCTGGATCTGACCTCGCATCACTGCGAACCAAGGCGGTACGCGATGGTGATGAGTATGTCGTCAACGGTACAAAAACGTGGAACACCATGGGCCAGTATGCGGACATGATCTTCTGCCTGGTGCGTACATCAGATGATGACATCCCGCAGAAGGGCATCAGCTTCCTGCTGATCGATATGAATACACCAGGTATCGAGGTCACACCGATCATCACGATCGATAACCCGGCGGAAGGTCACCAGGAAATCAACATGGTGCACTTCACTGATGTGCGTGTACCTGCGGAGAACCTGATTGGTGAAGAAGGCAAAGGCTGGACTTATGCCAAGTACCTGCTCGAGTTTGAGCGTGGCAACGCCTATTCCCATGGCCTGAAGGCAAGCCTGCAGGGCATTAAGAGCATGGCCAGCCAGGAAGTTAACGGCCAGGGCAGCGCCCTGATGGAAGACAAGGAATTCCAGCGCAAACTGGCAAGCACTGAGATTGCTATCTCGGCGATGGAGTTCACCGAATTGCGGATCCTCAGCGCGATATCAACCGGCGGCAACGTCGGCCCGGAATCGTCACTGCTGAAGTGCCGTGGTACCGAACTGCAACAGGAGTTGACCGAACTTGCCGTGGAAGCCGTCGGCAACTACACCGTTCCGTTCTACAACCCGGCGCCGATCCCCGGCCTGAACAGGGAGCCAATTGGTCCAGAATACGCCAACTCAACGGCACCGCAGTATTTCAACACCCGCAAGGTGTCGATCTACGCGGGGTCCAACGAGATTCAGCGCAACATCATGGCCAAACTGGTTCTCGGTCTGTAACAGCGGGAAGCAACCAACCGGAAGGCGAACAAAGGAGACCCCATGGCAACTATTAAACTGACCCGACGCGATATCCTCAGATCGGCAACCACAATAGGCGCCATGGGATTGATCCCGGCATCACTGCACGCCACAGCGAATACGGAACTAGCCACCGCGCTAACCGAATCGAACCTGGTTTACCTTTCGCCGCTTAAAACAAACGGTGCGCTCAGCAGCTGCCAGGCGGAAGTCTGGTACGTGATGATGGGTGCAGATATGTATGTTGTCACGGCGACAGACAGCTGGCGTGCAACCGCGCCCACCAAAGGGCTGACAAAGACAAAAGTGTGGGTAGGTGATCGGGGCGTCTGGAAGCGAGCTGACTATCAATCTCTGCCAGCTACCATGGCAAACGCGGATCTTGTTGCCGATGTGACCCTGCAACAGAAAGTACTGGAAGTGTTTGGCGACAAATACTCAGCCGAGTGGGGTACCTGGGGACCGAGGTTCAGTAACGGACTGGCGGACGGTTCTCGCGCAATGCTGAGATACCAACTCAGCTGATCAGCTGGACATCACCTTGTTATCACCTGGCGATCACCTGCTAAAGTCCTTCACGTTAACAAACTGCTGGGGCAACTCCGCAACGTTCGACTGAACCGCCTGAGCCGGTTTGGCTGCAGCAGGTCTGTGCCTCGGTGCAGCGATCGGGGGCAATGGCGTCTGGGTCAGCGCCTTGGTTACCAGGTCTGGTAAGCCGAGCATCTGCAGGATCGAGCGAACACAACGCTCAATCGAGTTTCGTCCGATATCACCCTTTAACATGCCCCGTGTCACATGGGTGATCATGCCTTCGATCAGATGCTGGGTGAAATGGATGTCATCTATTCGAAAACGCCCGGCTTTTACGCCACGCTCAATATCTGCCCTCAGCTGCTCCGGCGCCTGCTGCAGGCAAATATCATTCAGGCCAACACAGGCGATAAACTCGCGCCAGTCCTGGTTATCCAGGGCCTGCGTGAAATAGTACTTGAGCGTAACTGCAACCTTGGTGGCAGGATCATTGATGGCATCCCGTGATTCCTGCAGGGATTCGGCAATCTGCCGCTGCATGTCTTCGGCGATGGCAACAAACACGTCCTGCTTGGTTTCAAAATAGTTGTAGTAGGTGCCGGTGCCGACTTTGGCGCGGCCTGTGATCTCCTGCACGGAGATTCGGTCATGGCCCTTAATGAAGACAAGATCGCGTGCTGCGGTGAGCAGCGCCTTTCTCGTCATTCGGCGTTTGCTGGTTTCCTGTCCAGCGACGCCAGGGTCACTGGCAGGGTTGTTGTCTTTGTTGGTTTCCAGGACTTCCATGTTTCCTCTCATGACTCGCTGATTCTGCTCTTGCGTGCGGTTCTGAGAACCTGTTCGCAAAAGACTGTTTTTGCAGCGTTTATCTCTATTTCCTTATATCCCGATGACATAACTTCAGTTGATGCAACAGTATCAAGATGATTTCGATAATAACTGAACAGAAAATGGAAATGTGAGATGGATATGAGTGAATGTCGCGAATTTTGAAGCGGTTCACAAAAAAGTGCGTTTTCACGCCAAATTGATAATATCCGGGGCTTTGAAATAGAAAGCCGGTAGGGAAACACGTGGATTTTGAACTCTCAGAACAGCAAGTCGCTGTCCGCACTGCAATTGAACGTATATGCGCTGATTTTGGCGATGATTACTGGCTGGAGCGGGACAAGGACGGCGAATTTCCTGAGGCCTTTGTCAAAGCGATCACCGACGGCGGCTGGCTCGGCATTGCGATGCCTGAAGCTTACGGCAGGGCAGGGCTCGGCATCGCTGAAGCCGCGGTACTGGCGCACACCATCGCCAGGTCGGGTGCGGGTATGAGCGGCGCTTCGGCTGTTCACCTGAATCTCTTTGGGCCGAATCCTATCGTGGTGTTTGGTACCGATGAACAGAAACAGCGATTCCTGCCGCCCCTTATCCAGGGTAAAGATCGTGCTTGTTTTGGTGTCACTGAACCGAATGCAGGACTGAACACAACGAGACTTGAAACCCGCGCAGAACGCGACGGCGATAACTACATCGTCAACGGCCGCAAGCTCTGGACAACCACGGCGCAGACGGCCAACAAGATTCTCCTGATTGCCCGGACCAAAGCTTATGAAGACTGCGTCAAGCCTAGCGAAGGGCTGACGCTGTTCTACACGGATCTTGATCGCAGCAAGGTTGAAGTACGCCTCATCGACAAGATGGGCCGAAAGGCGGTGGATTCAAACGCACTCTTTATCGACAACCTTGTCGTTTCAGCGGCTGATCGTATCGGTGAAGAAGGCGAGGGTTGGAAGTGCCTGCTGCATGGGCTCAACCCGGAACGAATCCTTATCGCTTCTGAAGCTGTTGGGCTTGGCCAGGCAGCACTCGAGAAAGCAGCCAGCTATGCCCGCGAGCGTGTCGTGTTTGATCGCAGCATCGGTAAAAACCAGGCGATCCAGCATCCGCTTGCGGTGAACTGGATGCAGCTCGAAGCAGCCAACCTGATGGTGCACAAGGCAGCTGCGCTGTACGACGCAGGCAAACCCTGCGGCGCTGAAGCCAACAGTGCCAAGTTCCTCGCCGCTGAAGCAGCATTGAGTGCCTGCCAGCGAGCCGTATTGACCCACGGCGGCATGGGCTACGCCAAGGAATACCATGTTGAGCGATATCTTCGTGAGATCATGATCCCGGTCATTGCACCGGTCTCGCAGGAGATGATCAAATCCTTTATCAGCGAACAGATCCTGGGTCAGGAGAAGAGCTACTGATACGGCGCTAACCGCCCAAGCTAAATGCCCAAGCTTGGGGCGCGAGCCTACTGGGGCTACAATAACTCCAGCATGATGCTAACCGACGTCATGCAGGGGCACCATGGAACACTCGAATGGCATAGCGGAACTTGTTACCGGCATAGTGCTGTTGTTGCTGGTGGCTGCCATCACTACGATGGTAAGCAAGCGTGTGGACAAACTGCCGCTAACGATTCTGCTGGTGTTTGTCGGCATGGCTATTGCCGCCTTCGGCGATAGCGTTCCCGGGCTGGCGCTGCTGACCAGTTTTGAGCTAACGCCGGAACTTGTCCTTTTTGTCTTTATACCCACGCTGATATTCGAATCAGCCTTTAACCTTGATGCCAGGCAGGTGTCGCGCAACATCTGGCCAATCCTGACACTCGCCATCCCGGGCCTGCTGATCTCAACCGGCATCATTGGCTTCATCTTCTCGGTGTTTACAGGTTTCGACCTGATGGTTGCTTTACTACTGGGTGCAATCCTTTCTGCCACTGACCCGGTGGCGGTGATTGCGATCTTCAAGCAGCTTGGCGTACCGGAGCGGCTGACCATATTGGTTGAGGGCGAAAGTCTGTTTAACGACGCTACGTCTCTCGTACTGGCAACCATCCTGATTGGGCTTTTGACGGCGGGTTCATTCAGCACCGATGTGCTGTTCTCAGGAACCGGCGACTTTATCTTTGTGTTTGCAGGCGGCGTTGCGGTCGGCTGGATACTGGCGGTGATCGTCGGCTACACCCTGGGTGGTATTGAATCGGATCCGGCCATCGAAATTACCTTAACGACCATACTCGCGTATTTCTCGTTCATCATTGCCGAACATGTGTTCCATGTCAGCGGGATCATGGCCGTCGTTGCCGCCGGCCTCACCATTGGATCCTGGGGTAAATCAAAGATCTCACCTTCCTCTTCGGAATTCATGGAGCATTTCTGGGAGTACCTTGCGTTCCTGGCCAATGCGCTGATCTTCCTTATGGTGGGGCTGCAGATCGACCTGATGGTCCTGTGGCAATCCATCGATCTCATTGGCATCGTGATCTTCGCCATGCTGGTATCGCGCGCCTTTGTCATTTTTGGGGTTGTGCCCCTGGTTGGCCGGGTACCCGGTTCGGAACCAATCGGCATGCCTTTCCAGTCGGTTATGTACTGGGGCGGCCTGCGGGGTGCCATTGCGCTTGCGATTGTACTGTCACTGCCTGACTTTGATTACAAAGACACCCTGATCGCACTGGTCATGGGCGCTGTACTGTTCACCCTGGTGATCCAGGGGCTCAGCATTGAAAAGCTGGTCAAGCTACTCGGTCTCGATGCATTGAGTGTGCCTGATCAACTCGCCAAACTCGAAGGCGACAAGCATGCCCGCCACGAAGGACTGCAACGCCTCTCGATGCTGGTTGACGGCGGGCTCTTCTCTCAGCGTATCGCAGATAACATTCGCGAAAAGTGCGAGCGCCAACTTGAAGAATTACATGCGGAAATCACCGCGCTCAACCAGACCATGACACAGATGGAGATGGCAAAGATCATGGCAATGCGCTGTCTTGCCCGGGAGAAGGCGCGCATCTACGAATTGTTCAGCCGCGGCCTGATTAACGAGTGGGCGTTCAAGGAACTGGACCATACCGTAGCGGTGCAACTGGATGAGGTTCGCCACAGGGGTCTGATGCCTACCGGAGAGGTGGACCCGTCGCTTGGCAAACTTGCCAACCAGTTGGCTTCAAAGGTGCTCGATAAATTGCCTGGTCTGTCGTGGGCAGCGGAGAAGATGCACACCTCAACAATTATTCGGGATTACGACGTTGCCTGGGGTCGCTACCGTAGTGCTAATTCTGTACTGCATTCGATCGATGTGATTGCAGGGGAGGGTGATATTGACGAGGCGACGACGGAGGAGATCAGGCAGGTTTATGCGGGTGTGCTCGAGGAATCAAAACAGCTGATCGATGAAGTGGCGGAGCAGTACCCCGACTTTGTTGAGACCATGCAGGAACAGCTCGGCCAGCGGCTGCTTCTGGTTGCAGAACATGAGTCGGTTGAGCATGCCGCGGAACTGGGCATGCTGGGCGAGGGTATTGCTGAGAAGATTCTGAAAGACCAGGCAGAAAGGCTGAGGCAGCTAAAGAAGGATGACATCACCGCCTGTTTTGAAATCGAAGTAGGTGAGATCCTGAGGAAGGTCCCGCTCTTCAAGGGGCTCGCTGTCAGCCAGTTTGATGAGATCAGCAAATACTTTCACGCCAAAACGGTTTCCCGCGGCACCGCAATCATTCAGCAGGGCCAGGAGGGTAACTCCATGTTCCTGATCGCCCGCGGCATTGCCAACGTACTAATCGAGGAAGATGGGAGTTCAAACCAGGTGGCAACACTTTATGCAGGAGACTTCTTTGGCGAAGCAGCTCTGCTGCACGCCACACCGCGTAACGCAACGGCGGTGGCAGCTACGCCATGCTCGCTGTATGAACTGGGCAGGAAGGACCTGGACCTGATCTGCCTGGCCCATCCGGAGATCCGGGAGGCCTTTGAAGCGGTTGACCGCGAGCGACTTTCTGCAAATACTGAAACCGGGTATCACAGCTAGCTTTTACGCGGACAACAGCGAGAACAAAAAACGTGCGCAAACTCGACAACATACTCGTCATACTTGACCCACAGCAGGAAGAACAGCCGGCATTACATCGGGCTGCATACATTGCCCGTGCGACCGGCGCAAACCTGCATCTGTTCATGTGTGCCTACGATACAGCGATTGGTATCGCCACATTTCTAACAGGCCCCCAGAAGTCGACCATCGTGCAGACGATCGTTGATGGCAGCAAAGTACAGGTCAATCGGCTTGCAGAACCCTTTCGGGAAGAAGGCATCACCGTTACTGAAGAAGTTGTCTGGGACCGCCATCCCATTGACGTGATCCTCAGTGTTTGTGAGGAGCGTGATTTCGACTTGATCATGAAACACGCCAAACACCAGTCCCGGGCGGACGTCATGTTCAATCACATCGACTGGAACCTGATGCGTTACAGCCCGTGCCCTGTGATGCTGGTCAAAGATGGACTGTGGGACGACGTTGGCCAGGTTGTCGCTGCAGTTGATGCCGCACCGGAAAACGAGCTGCAGCAGCAGTTGAATACTGCAGTGCTGGATCGCTCCCGTTTCCTGGCCGATGCGCTCGATTTTGAGCTACATATTGTCTCTGCGTTCCCATCACCACCTGTTTTTGCGCCGGTTTCAACGGCTGTGCAACACCAGGTGAACTACCGGGACAGAATGAGCCAGCTGGTCGAAACCAACCTCACCAAGATGGCAGACCAATACGGCGTGATCATGGAGCACGTGCATGCGGTTGAGGGGCCCGTAGATTGGGTGATTCCGAAGATCGCCAATCAACTGGTGGCGGAATTCGTCGTACTGGGCAATGTATCGAGGGAAAGCAAAGCAGGGCGCAGCATTGGTTCTACGGCCGAATCAACACTGGATGCGCTTAATACCAATGTCCTGATGGTGCGTATTTTCGACGCCCCGGGCTGATCGGACGGTTAATCCGGCCAGTTACTCTGCTTTGGACCAGGTTTCTCAGCGTTCTCGCCCTTGGGTTTGGGCGTGTCCACCTGCGGCAGTCGGTCAATCACTTTATCCGTGGTTTGTTTCAGGTTCTGTACGACGCCACCTTTTTCATACTCCCCAACGATAAATGACTCTGCCTGGCGCATCAGGCCGTCCGCACCGCCTTTTTCATCCTGCTGGGACTCACCATGCGTGCCGAAAAGGTTAATCCAGGCGTCTGACCGATGCCCCCAGCGTAGCAGCGCTCGGAAATAGCGTCCGGGATCATCCCGACTCGCCACCAGTCCAATCAGCAGCGCGCCAATAGACACAGGGCTGAGCAGGATGTCCCGCAGGCCATCCATCGCCAGCTTGAACTGAAATGCGATGACATTGCCCAGCAACTGCCATCGGCTTTCGGGCTCTGGAGCGTCATCACGTTGATCGGGTGGAACTCTAAGCATGGGAAGTGTCTGTTTCCTGCTCGGTCAGGTAATTTGCCAGCCAGGCGCCAGCTTCGTCTCTCGAACCACGAAAAACGATGCGATCCTGCTTCTTTTCGAGTTGATATCGGTACATAGGGTCATAGTAGACGGACAATAACTGGGTAATCCAGTCCAGGTGTGACTCCGTTTTACCAAGAGGCAGGTCATCGAGCGCAGACGTGATTTTTGCACGCACTTCCGAATGGGCAACGTTGCCAAGCCTTTTACGAATGGCGTCTACAGCGCCTAAGAGATAAGAACTGAATTTCGGCAGTGCATATTCACCATGAAAATCCTGGTAGTCAGACCACTGCTGGACAATATATTCCTGATAAATGTGTGCCGTGCGAGCTTCAAGTGACTCGTCTAGCACCAGGATTGGTGACTGCGCCATCGCCGACTGTAAAACAGGTGGTAAATGGATTCGTCCGATGAGCCTGGATTCGTCTTCCATGATGACCGGGGCGTTTTTGCCAAGCCTAAGCAACTGTATGGCGACAGCATTCTCGAAGTCGATCTGTGCCGGTTGGCCATCCAGCTTGCCACCGAAGGCGCTGCCACGGTGATTGGCGTGCCCTTCAAGGTCCACAACACGATCAAAATCACTCAGGAACACCGTTTTTCCGCAACCAGTCTGGCCGGAAACGATAATCAGGGGCAGGGGAGCCTCATACTCTGCAAGCAACAGGTTGCGCATGCGCTTGTAGCCGCCTGCGACCCTTGGCATCTCAATGCCTATATCTTTTAGCCACTTGCAGGCGATGCGGGACCGTTGTCCACCCCCTGAAGCAGTACAGGGCAATGTGCTCATTACGTGCGGCAAGCTCAGACCAGGCGGCAACCCTGCCCGTTTTTGTTTCCCCGCCGCTGACCAACTGATAACCCAGGGCCGTTGCTGCTTCCGGGCCTTCTTCTTTATATGTAATGCCGACTTCCTGCCTTTCGTGGTCTTCCAGCACAGGTAAATTGACCGCGCTTGGAAAAGCGCCTGTAGCAAACTCGATTGGCGCGCGAACATCGATCAACGGCGTGTCGTTAATCAGCAGTTTTTTGATGTCGTTATCGGTTGAGATATCCAATTTGTGCGACGCACCAAACGCGAAACAGTGCAGGGTAGTTTACTGGAGCTTATCGGATGTCTCTAATGGCAGATTAAGTTACCGCCGTGCGCAGAGTCGTCTGAAAGCTCATCCATGATGGAAACTGGCCTGCCAAGCCACGTCAGCGCTTCTTCGTGAGACCTGAATACCTGGAACTCGAAATAATCTTCAAGTTCTACCCGCGTACATGCGTATCAAGCCAAACACATGGTCAGAGTTGGTCACGGATGCCCCACTTAGGACGATCAGGTCGTGGGCGATGGTCATCAGCGAATTGTTTCAGCGGCGTTCGCTCGCCAACAGGATGTGCACCTGTAGGGTCGGCGGTAACTGCATCAACATAGAAATCCATATCAGGTCTGAAAGCAGGATCACCAGGAAGCTCATTCGACAGGTAGTCTACGAGCGCATTCATCGAATTCGCACCAGCGACACGAAGCACAATCAACTGATGGTTGTGCAGGATCTTATGTGAGATTTCGTTAGAAGGGTCAGGGGACATCAATATTCCAATCCCTGGATTAATGCGTGCTAAAGGATACTCCTGATAGCCAGAAAACGCTTGTATGGGCTGGGAGCAGTCCTGCGGTATCCGATGAACGGTAGTGAGGGTGGTGACTTTGATCTATGGGCTTATCCAGCCATTTCCATTCTAGCCAATTCTATAATTTAACATAATATATCTTATGCGCAATCTAGTGTGAGTTGCGCCAGACGGAGAGGACTAAAGTGTTATCCAAATCCAATAGATCGTGTGGGCTTAGCGAATATAGTTTTGTTACCAAAGCTCTATCGACTGCCATCTTCGCTGTCGCCATAAACCCGTCAGAATGACGGAGTTAACTGCCCTGAAACCAGCCTGGTGTACCAACCACACCCCAATCAATCCAAAACCTGCCCAAACGCCAAACAGGTATGCACCAGGTAGCAGAATCAGGTACTGGGTTGCCAGGTTTACGTACATGACACGTTTCACATCACCGGCACCGTTTAGGAGGCTTGCAAAGACGTAACCGATGCCGTTGATAGCGATAAAGCCGCCAAGTATCTGGCACGGCAATCTTGCCATCTCTATGACGGCTTCTTCTTTGATAAACACACCGAGTATGACATCCGGGAACAACCAGAAAGGCATGCCCAGCACAATGAGCATAAGAAAGCTGACTTTGATGACATCCCAGGCCCATTGATCTGCCGCATCAACATCCTTTGCGCCCATGGCCTGACCGACAAGCGTTGCACCAGCAAGGCCCAGCCCCCACGCTGGCATTGCCACTGCACTGATCAGCTGTATGAGTACCGTGTAAGCAGCAACCTCGGCAGTACCAATCAGCGCCACGATGCGGAACATCAGGGTCAGTGCGAGGCTTGTCCAGAAACTGCTGCATGCTCGCTGGGTAAAAAAGACGCAGTACAACCTTGAGATTGCTGAAAACCGCGCCTTTCCAAACATCCGCGACAAACTGTCTTGCCAATATGATGTGATACACAATGCCGACCAACGCCGCTACAAAGGTACCCATACCGGCACCCGTCACGCCAAATGACGGGATAAACAGGAATCCGAACATAAACGCATAGTTAAGCGGCGCATTCAGCACTGCCTCAACGAGAACCACCCGGAGGTACATGTCGGCACGTTCGGTTGCGTTCCAGAAGCCCATGAAGGCGCTGTTCGCGATAAACAGGAACCCTGCCGCCAGGAGCCACCGGAAGTATCCGGTGCCCGTTTCAACGATCTCCGGATCCTCTGTCATCAACCCCAAGGACCTCCGGAGCAAACCAGATCAAGATGGCGGAAGTGACAGGTACGCATGCAGCAAGCACCCACAACATGGTCCTGAGGAAGCGTGCCAGATCCTGACTCTCACCCTCGCCCACCAGCCTCGAGGTAGTGGCTTGTACAGCGACTGACGCGCCGCCAAACAACGCCAGAAACGTAAACGTGACAAACCCAGCGATACCAACGGCGGCGAGCGCGACGGTGCCAAACTGACCAACAAACAGCATGTCGACCAGTTCCAGCAGCACATATGTGGACAGTCCGCCCATAATGGGCAGACTCAGCGCAACAATTCTCTTTATTCTATCGAGAGGCATCCTGGTCGAGGCACCGATTGGTTTGCATCAGTATCAATGAGACGTTATCAGCTTCGCCGGTATACTCAGTTTATTCGGGACACACACTTCTGCGAGTTTATTCGGGACACTGGAACATGCCAAAACGCACCCTCGGTTCAGTATCGATGTTCATGAAATACCTGAAACAACTTATTGCCTATCGAGCCAATAGAGAAGATAGCCGCACTGGCCACTTCTTCGAGGGCAGATTCCACTTAGGCGCAATACTCGGAGAAGACGGTTTGATTGCGGCCATGGCTTATGTTGACCTGAACCCCGTCCGAGCAAAGATTGTGGCGTCCTTCGAGCAATACGAAGAAACCTCTGCCAGGCTACGACTCACACGAAATACGGCAAGAAGCCTCAAGCAGGCGATCAAACCGCTGTATTCAGGAATCAAGCTGGCGCGCCCTGCCCTATCATTCAGCATGCAGGACTACTTCAACATCCTTTCAACGGCATATAACGACTACCAAAACCCGGACGTCGGGGATAGGGAAAGTCGCTGGAGCGCAAGCGATCGCCTCCTTTGGCAAGAAGCAACGTGCCTATGGCAGCGCAGAGGCGCTCAAAGCATTTGCACAGGAACGCAACTGGGCAGTTGTGGGGATACCTTTGTCCTTTTCGTAACAAACACGGAAAGAAAGTGCCTCTTTTGAATTGATCAGCGATCAACGCTCTGCTTTACACAAAAAAACTCATCCTGTTGATCGTTTTTGTGGCTGATTAAATTCTTGACGTAGTAGTTACACACCAAGCTTCGACTCGAAACTCGCTTGTAGGACTGAAAATGTGTGTGTCCCCTTATTTGCTTAAGCGGAACGCTGTATTCAAGATCAGTGTGATAATGTCCTTTTGAGTCTAGAGTCAGTGAAATACTCACTTCATAGCGCACTTACTAAAGGACTAATCTCAAAATGAACGATGACAGTAAAGCACCTTTGACGATTGAACTTACCGGGCTTTCCGCGGTTGATCGTGCTGATCTCATGAGCGCTTTAGCAGAGAAAAACGTCAGCCTACAGACGAAAGCCAAAGCGCAATCCGCAAATGCTAGTTTCGGTGAACCAGTCTCAACAGGCATAGTGATTCATGCGTCAATGACAGTCGTAGCCGTGCTCGCAGCTTTTTTGTTGAGAGGAAGATCAAAGGAGACGATTAGCAGGGAATACTCAGAGATAAAACCAGACGGTACCGAAATCAAGAAAGTTATCTCAATTGATCGGGAGACCCTAGAACGCGGGGATTCCGATCTCATTACCAAACTCAGCGAGCAATTTCGACTCTAGGATCTAGGAAGAGACGATGTCCGAACTTCGCGCTTCAGTTAATCTCTTTACAAACTTCAGCAGTCTACCAAGTATCGATGCCGAAAAGGACCTATCAGAGCTAGTAACAGGAGACCTTAACCCCTCGCATATCCAGGTCTTGATGCACGAGATAACACATCATTGGAGCTTCAACTCTCCAGTAGGACTTGCGCTCTCGGTTATCTACTTCAGAAACGTGTTGGATTCGTGCAGCTACCCTTCTGAAGATGTTGAGTTCAATAGCGCGTTCTATCGCAGGGCAGCCAAACAATATCTACTGATCGAGCTGCTGTTTCCTCTAATTGAGGGGCTAGCAATTTATTGTGATAGCGACGTCGTACCCGGGGATGAAGAGTTCAGCTACTCTGCCCCGCTCGTTGGAGTTGGCTATCTTTTAGGTAATAGGTTGGCTGCGGAGGTGTTGAACGACGAGGCGAGCCAAGGTTTCCAAAATCCTACGCATGAGCAAATCTCTCGTGCTATGAAGCAAATCCTGAGGAGTGAGAGGTTTCTAGCTGGGGCGGCAGATAGGAAAATGGACCTGTATACCATGCAAATGAGTCCACGATGCAATCCTTATCTAATTGGTTATCTCACTCTCAAGGCCGTTCGCGCATCGCAACCAGAGGGTTCACCACTTTGCTCAAACCCGGACAGGTTCGCCAAGTATGTACGTGATTTTTTCTTCGAAGACTGGAAGCTCGCGGAACTCATACTGTCTGAACCAAGCGATGTCGATGAACAACTTCA
This sequence comes from Pseudomonadales bacterium, assembly GCA_963921285.3. Lineage (GTDB taxonomy): Bacteria > Pseudomonadota > Gammaproteobacteria > Pseudomonadales > Azotimanducaceae > UBA9659. Next base: position 21,123 of record CAWUFD020000008.1, on the reverse strand, counting down.
AGATATCCTGGATCACTACTTTGAACGCTTCACACACCTATGCGAAGGAACACACCTAACGGATTTTCGGAGCTGGGAAGACTACTCTCCAGAAAAACGTATGCTCTCCTTGCTCGACCTTGATCGCAGCCAAGGTGAGTCACCTTATCTTCACGAGGCTGTTCCTGGTATTGGGCTCTCAGATCAGGACGCAGAACACGGACAAAAAGCACTAACCGATGCGATAAACGCCTTTTTAACAGGGCGATCAGATCTCGAGTACGTAGAACAAGCCAGGCTTCTTCTGATGAGCAGATTACAGCTACGAAGTTTCATGCTGCTGTCCACAATCGAGATAGAGATTACGGTTAAACAATACGACGCTGGACTTGGCTTTATCGGGCGTGATTCCCACGGCAATCCAATAATTGCCGGTGAAGTTGCAGGTCGGGTTACTCCGGGTACGTATCGCGGTTTGTTTGAGTTGTTTCTTGAACCCACGCATTTTGACAAGGGATCGGTTGTTAGTATCGAGGACAAGGTGTTAGCGGTTTCAGGGTCGGATTACATGCAACATGTTTTTGCTCAATATTTCGATGGGAACTATATCAGCGTCACAGATTTCACTCCGCACTCTCAGACACTAGACAACATGATCAAGGAAGCCATCGACTTGGCAAAGGGGAATGAGGATTCCTGGGAAACTGATGGCCCATTGGGGTTTGATCATGACGCTACCATGTTGACCCTTGCAGATGAGTGGATACGTTCTCTTTATGGCGCCGTTTTAGAGAACTACTGGACTGAGGAAGACATCGAGAAGTTTTTGTCGGGTGGACTACCGGCACTGTTTGATGACGCAGGTGCAGTACTGTCTGCAGCATCACGTGTGAGCGTTGGGTTTCCGGACGGACTTGAGGAGTTTTCAGAAGACTCGCTGAAAGCGCTTTACGTTGAGTTGGAGGCGGACCTAAACAAACTCCATTCAGTCCAGTCGACGGGAGTATTCGACTTCTTCGAGCAGGATAGCGGAAGACAGCTGCTTCTCCTTTAATCGGCCCAAATTCAACGCGAAACACGCTTGTAGGACTGAAAATATGCGTGTCTCCTTAGGTCTTTCTATGGGGTTGTTAACCAGTCGGCAGTTCCTGTACAGAAAAATGGGGCGCGAGCGTCACTAACACGTCCTTAAAGTTTTCTTGATACTTGAGTTCAGTACCCGTGAGCTCTGGAGGAACCATGAGCTCATTAAACTGGTATTGCCACACAATCTGTAGATCCTCGTTAAACACGACTAGACCATGTTCGTACGCGCAAATCACCTGATCGCTCAAAATGAAGCAATCAAGGTAGTCAAAACCTTCATTGACAAGGTTGGTTCGTGTAAGCGCCATGCATACGTCTAACTCACCACCTGAAGTGAGTCGATAAATGTTTTCAGTGTTGACCGGAGCAAGGAGAATCTCGGGGGTGGCCTGGCTTCGAATGATATATATTTCGTCACCCTTTAATGCTTGGACGCCTGCTGACTGTTTAACTGCGGAGCCACCACTATAGTACTCTGCTCGTTGATCTTCGAAGTTGATAATCCAGAAATTACCTTCGTCGTCTTCAAGCTCAATCTCACTTGGAATTCGCAATCGCTCTAAAGAGATCAACGGTTCGGTCTCCTAACATCAGCACCCAAACTCTCCAACGCATCTCCGAGGTTGTTGTCGTTTGTTATTATCGGTCTATTCGTTTCCAGAGCCGTAGAACCAATAGTGGCGTCCCCTTCTAGCCCTTGAATTTTATTTCGATCCGGAAATTCTTGCCCGTCTATTTTTTGACTTGGCTTTCTAAGCTGATCTTGACGTTCTCTTAACAACTTAACTGTATCCACCGTTTCAACGTCGTCAACAACATCAAGGCTCTTAGCAAGATCCACAGTACTTTGATCAAAACTCGGTGCATCTGGACGGTCTCTCAACTCCTCAAGCTCTTTGATAACTTGTTTAGTAACCACCGGTTTTTCATTCTCCTTTAGAAGAGATTTGCTGGTTTCAAAGTTTTTGACCGCGTTGGTGTCTAAGATTACCTCTTGTACCGGGTCCGATGTTGAGTTGTTCGGATCAGTCGCAGTCTCATCCTTTGAGTTCTTCGGCGTTTTGGTGTCTTCAACACGAACATCAGCATTTCGTATATCAGAAACGTTGTCCGAAGCATTAGCTACATCCCGGGGCGCATCAGCTGTTTTCTCGATTGTCTTTGCCGAACCTACAAGCTCATCTCCTGCGCGAAGAGCTTTTATTCCCAACCCAGCTCCGCCGGGAACAAAAGGAACCGCCGCAGCGACGACATCAAGTGCTATGCCGACCCCATCAATTATCGCAGCACCCGTGTTTCCTTCGTCTAGATTCTGTTTAAGGGAGACAACTCCGACTCCTATGCTAATGACGTCGACAACCGTTTCTGCAACGCGCCCATCGGGGTCGACAAAAACTGTTGGGTTTTGGAAGACATAGAGATAACGGTGCAAGCTGGGTGGGTTTGCAACAGCGCCTTCCTCAGCATCATGGGATAAGAATCGACCAGTATCCGGATCGTAGAATCGAGCCTTGAAGTAGATTAAGCCCGTCTCCGTATCTACCTCATGTCCTGTAAAACCAAGCCGGTTAAAACTTGTTCCGACTTGTTGACGGTAATTGCCGAAAGCATCGTATTGATACCTAGCTTGGATACCGCCATCACCTCTGGTGAGGTTTGCAACAGAGCCTAAAGCGTCTGTTAGGTAAAACTGTGTGCCTTCTGATTCGTGGTCCAGCGAAAGCAGTCTGTTCGGACCATAGTCGTATTTCGCTATCGTGGCATTGGTTTCATCTGATTGAGTGAGAACAGAAAGGTCATCGTAGGTATAGCGCTCGGTACCACGATCCCCGAGCTTCTCAATCCGCATGCCCTTGTCGTCGTAGAGGAACTGGCCGACGGTTGAACCACCCGTTGTTACCTGCCTCAGGTTGTCCCTCGCATCGAAGATGAAGTCGGTTGTTGTGCCAGCCTGTGACTTGCTTACCTGGTTGCCATTGCCGTCAAATGCGTAGGTTACGTCCTGGGCTGGATCAAGCTGGTCGTCGATAGTAGTCAGCTGATTGCGCACGTCGTATATGTAGTCGAGGTCTTTGAGGGTTGTACCACCCAGGTCGACTACCAGCTCCGTATCCCTGTTATAGGCAGGATCGTACGTGTAGGTCGTGACGTTATCCGGGTAGTTGACGATCTCCAGGCAGTCCAGTGCATCGTAGACATAGGTTGTGGTCTCAAGCCCTGCCCCGTTTTGTTCTATCTGGCGGGTGCGGTTGCCGTTGTCGTCATATTCGTATTCAAACGATGAGACGACGCTGCTTGTACCTAGTGTATTGGTGATGCGCTCGGTTCTGAGCGCATCGTCGTAGACCATCTCGGTGCGGGTACCATTCGGATACTCGACCGTGGTCAGCAGGCTGGAGTTGTCATACACATACGTCGTGATGCCGCTGCTGTTGGTTACTTTTTCAACACGGTTCAACTGATCATAGGTATAGGCCGTCGTGATGCCGTCGGGGTCGGTGAGTTGTTCACGATTACCATTCAGGTCGTAGGTGTAGTTCTGGCTGCGTCCATATGGATCGGTGACCTCCTCCAGCCGATCGAAATCATCGAAACGCTGCGTGGTTACGTGTTGCGTCGTATCGCTATAGTTCTCTTCAATCTCGATAACGTTGTTATTGCCATCGTAGGTTGTGGTTACTGAATCGATATGTCGGCTCAGCGTGGCGTCGACTGGCGTGGTGAACGTACGGTGCACCTGTCGGTTTAGTGTGTCGTACGTGAATGCAGTTGTGATGCCACGGGCATCAAGCATGGTCAGCAGATTGCCGTTCTCATCGTAGGTGGTGAATTGAATCTGGTCGCCGCCGGGATAAGTGATGCTGGTTCTGCGATTCAGTTCGTCGTATTCAAAGCTGGTCGTGTTGAGTCGAGCATCTTGCTGTGATGTCAGGTTGTTAGCTTTGTCATACGTATAGGTCGTTTCACCTAGATTAGGATCGATGACCTTCTCTAGACGATTCAAGGCATCGTAACCTGAGGTCCAGGTGTTGAATTCAGGGCGCTGGCGACTGACCTGATTGTTGGCAAGGTCGTAGCCGAATACTGTTTCTTCACTCTCCCCATTGATCACGCCAATCTGGCGGCGGCGCAGATCATATTTGAACCGCGTCAGGCGTTTTTCCGGGTCTTCGATCTCAATCTGGTTACCCAGTTCATCGTAACGATAGTTGGTGATGGCGAGCAGTGGCCTGGTTTCTCGTCGCAGTTCATATCGATCCGTGTAAAGGAAAGCGGATTTGTTACCGTTGGCATCCGTTTCGAAGACGAGGTTCCGGACATCGTCGTACTCCCTGGTCAGAACCAGCACGCCCTGTCGGGTGGTCGTTTCGAGAAGGTCGCGGGCGTCGTATTCATTAGTCGTGACAAAGCCGCGCTTATCCGTTGCGGTCAGGACGTTGTCGTTGCCGTCATAGGTGAAGCTGAGTTCCCTGGCGTGTGCTGACGTGGTTGTGCCGTGGAGATTTGCCTGCGGGTCGGTTTGTTTGATCATGCGATTAAGATCGTCGTATTCAAACACCGTCTCGTTGCCCCGGAAGTCTGTTTCGCTGATCTTGTTGCCAACATCGTCGTAGGCCATCAGCGCTTCACTTGATCTGGCATCGGTGGTTTTTATCGGGCGATCAAACAGGTCGTATTCAAACGTGGTGGTGAAGTTCCGTCCGTTGGTTTGTGATGTGACGTTACCCCGGCCGTCATAAGTCGTCTTGAGTGTCTGGCTGATATCAGCGGCGGCATTGGTAGCCAGGCGCGTTTCGATGACCTCGTTGAACTCGTTGTAGTCAAACTCGGTGATGAATCCACGCGCATCCGTCTGGCTCGTGAGATTGCCGTCAGCGTCGTATGTCATCTGCTGGGTGATGGGACCAATCAGGTCAGATTCGGTCTCCTGGCGGTTCAGGACGTCGTAGGTACGAGTAATGACATTCTGGCCGACAACCCCTCCCTCTGCGTCGGTCACTTCCGGCCAGGTTTCTGTGAGCAGGTTGCCAACCGCGTCATACTCAAAGGTCGTGGTGTTACCAATCTGGTCTGTGCGGGAGATGACCCTGTTCAGATCGTCGTAGGTGAAACCGATAGAACGAGCGAAAGCGTCAGCCTCGAATAGCACGTTACCAACAAAATCGAATGTCCGGGTGAGAACGGTGATGCCCAGTTCGTCGAGCTCCTGCGCCCTTCTGCCGAGGCTGTCGTACACAAAGCCACTGGCATTGCCATTGCCGTCAATCGTGCCGATGAGATTGTCGTCTGCGTCGTAACGCCGTGATGTCGTTCGAAGCAGCGCTCCACCCGCATCCTTCTCTTCGGTCAATACCAACCGGTTCATGGCGTCATAACTCATGTCGGTGATGCGACCGAGTGCATCGGTTATCTGTGTCAGGTTGCCGTGATCGTCGTACTCGCGAAGCGTTTCGGCCTGGACGCCGCTTCGAAGGGTATTGCGCACCGCCGTCTGGCGATTCAGTCCGTCGTAATCAAACTCGGCACGCCAACCGCCGTTGCGCGTTTCCAGCGTGACGTTGCCAACGCCGTCGTATGCTCTTGTAGTGACACGCGGCACACAGCCTGGGGATGCGGGCGACCCGCATGCCTGCGTGATCTCTACCTGACGGTTTACGCCATCGTAACGATAGGCGACCTCGTTGCCCCGGAAGTCGGTTTCCCTGGTGAGGTTGCCGTTGTCATCGTAGTCGAGGAACTTGGTGTTAGTGTCGGCATCTGTGATGGATTTGACCCGGTTTTCAGGATCGTAGGTAAAGCGGGTAATGCGCCCTTCTTCGTCGTTTTCCTCTTCCTTGTTGTCGTTCAGGTCGTACTGGAAGGTCTTCTCGCCGTCTTCTGTATCAACCTGTTTCACAAGCCGGTCAAGGCCATCGTATTCGAAGGTGGTGGTGCGCCCTTCCTCATCCGTTTGTTCTGTGAGACGGCCGCGCTGATCAAACACCTGGAACATCTTCTGCCCGAACGGGTCGGTTTTGGTTTTCAGGTATCCGAAGACGTCGTAATCAAACGAGGTCAGGTTGCCGCGACGATCCGTGGCGGTCTTGCGATCACCACGATCGTCATAGGTAAAGAATTCCGTCGCCTCGTTCAGGATCTCGAAGTCAACAAAACCCTCGCCGTTGGAAACAGCGCGGCGGGCCTTCTGATCAAATACCGGGGGCTCGATACGTTCCAGGTTGCCGTTTTCTTCGTTGTAGAAGAACCTGGTGGTATTGCCGTTGCGATCTGTTCGCTCAGCAAGCAGGTTCTTGATCTTGCCGTCCATTGCCGTGGTCCAGACGTTAACCACCGATGCGAACGTTTTTGAACCATCGACAACTTCCTCGGTCAGGATGTTGCCGTTAACGTCGTAGGTGAAATTGGTTTCTCTGCCCTCCTCATCCACGGATTTTTCGATAACGATATCGTCGGCTTTCCAGTACATCTCCTGTGTGCCCGCCTCAGATTCAATCTCAATGGGGCTGCCGTAGGCATTCATCCTGTAGATCGTGTCGGCGCTGCGATTGCCTGAGGTGGAGGCGATTGTTGGGCTTTTGACGGTGGTGATGAAAGGTGGTGTCGCCCCCTGGCGCTCGCCATATACAAACTCGAGCTCGCCGCCATCACGCTGTGTGCGCTTGAGCATAAAAGCACTACGCAGGAAGCGGACCGGTGTCACGCCGGGAATGACAAATTTGCTGCCGACCTCCCAGTCGAACAGTGTGCTGTTGCCACGCGCATCAATGATTTCGCTCATCGCGGCGCGTTTGGTGAACACATCACCAAAGCCATTACCTGGGCCTTCCCAGAGGTAGGTTTCCGTGCGTGTTTCTTCACCGCTTGTCATGGTGGCTGATGAAAGACGTGCATATTCGTCATATTCATAGGTCATGACATATTCGAGACCTTCCACCTTCACCAGGCGGTCACCGCGGAATGCATCACCGCGTATGTCGTATTCCAGCTTCAGCTGGCGGCCGCTGGCATCCTGGATCAGGTTCAGGCGCCCGCTGTTTGAGAGGTCGTAGGCAAACGACATGCGATTGCCGTTGGTGTCTTCAACGTATTCGATCGACCACTGTTTGATCTTGTTGAAGGGGTAACGCTTGAAGTGGTAACGCGTGCCGTTTTTGCTATAGAAATCCCAGGTGTTGTCGCCATTGCGCTCAAGCGTGCCGTGATAGCCCACCGTGGGGCGATAGCTGAAGTTGCCTTCATTGAGGAACCGAATGCCCCCGGCATCGCCACCGCGAATGGAGATGCCGCCGCAACCCGTATCGGTCAGGGTCATCTCGGTATTGTGTGTCCAGCCGACGCCCATGTAACCGAGTTCGGTATTGCTGCTGGAGTAACTGCGGGTGAACTCAAGCGGCCTGCCGCGACCATTGATGCTGATGTCCGTCCGCGAAAGCGAGAGGTTACCGTTGTAAAGGTCGACGCCCGCATGGTTGGCGTGCCCCACGGGCAGTGAGTAGTCGGTCCTCACCCTGAATGAGATCTCGCCTTCATTAACCTCAACCTGGCCAGCGGCGTTGGTGACGGTCAACTCGTAGGGGAATCTCCCTTCTTCGTTCGCGGGAAAATCGATGAGAATCTGGTTGATCTGATCCCGGGTCATCGGCACGTTGTCGAGGACTGTATAGTCCGATCCACCAAAGGTGCCGTTACCGTCCATATCGATTACCAGGCTGACGGATGCGTCCTGCCTGAGGTTCAAATCCAGGCGCGGGTCGGATTTACAGGAGAAGCCATTCAGCAGGTCCACATAGATCACGCCGGAGGATGCGTTGCGGAGCGTCGGCTCTGCATCTGGCGCATCGTCTATACCCTGAACGCTTGCGATGATGAGACCCCTGATGGGTATCTCAACTTCCTCGGAGCGGACTTCTGCGCTTTCTGAGCCGCCGTTAAAGACAACCTGTGACGTGTACGTCTTGTTCGGGTCGAGGGTGACGCCACGGTTGATCAATAGCGATTCACCAGCCATGAGGTTACCGCTGGCGGTGAAGAAGAATTTCTCAACGCCATCTTCCGATACATAGAATTGTGCGACGTTGGGTTGGTAGTCTGCTGCAGGTTCGGCTGTGTACCTGAGCTTTGCCTCGCCGATAGCAACTCCATTTTCATCCCGCTGGATGGTGACAACTTCGTTTGCCACGTTCACCTGCAGCGGTTGCTCAAAAGGCGTTTGCTCAATATCAACGACTGTAATCGGTGTGGTGTTTTCGACCACTGTTGTATCGGCGTCGGGCTCCTCGCTGAGTTCGTATTCAACGTTAACCGTGTATTGGCCTACGTCAGGTCCAAGTGCCAGGCGGGTGATTTCAATTTCCTTGCTGCCGACACCCACTACCTCGCCGGTTGGCCCGGCGATGTCGACAGCGCCTAAGCGGGCTCGGGTGATATTGCCGAGGAACGATTTGAAATGGATACCGGCTGTGTACTCACCGTCCGGTGCAACTGCTGAAAGGCTACCCGGGCCTGACCAGAGGCCGCCCGGTGGCGTGGTACCACCAAAGAACGTAAAGGTTTGCGGCGGCGCACCCCAGGGTGCCGTAACAGTCACCGGGAAGCTGGCAGGCAGCTTGTCGCCGTCTGCGTTTTCAGCAAACCCCATCACTTTGAAGAAGAACACCGAACCGTCGTGTGCCGACACCCGATCTCGTACCAGGGCGCCGCAGTTGGTGCGATCAGGGAATGTCGGGCAGTTGTCCGTCGCGAAGTAGATGGTGGACTGTCCGCGACTGACTGCACCACCAGGTGCGCTGACCGGGTCTGAGGTGAAGATCAGCTGCGCATTGGCAACTGGGTTGTCGAACTCATCCTGGACAACAATTTTGTTGGGCCCAATGGGGATGTTCTGCGGGCCGCTGGTATCACCTGCTGTTCGCGTAAATTTCGAGGGATCACCAGGTCTTCCAATGCGTCCCTCACAATGAACCTGATGAGTTCTGAATCCTCATCTACCCTGCCGAACTGGAAGTTGCCCGAAACCGGAAGAATGCTGGTGCCGCCGAAAGGACTGGGGTTGATGCCGAAGGCGTAAGGGTCTCTGAATTCATCAGTGAGAGGCGGCGGGAAGTTCTCAGTTGTGCCGCCACCCGCGAGGGCGCGACTGATGAAATAACCAGCAGCGCCGCTGGCAGGGTCTTCAGCAATCCAGGCAGAGCCTTCCCAGGTGCCGAGCGAGACGGTGGTACGCGGTATGGTGACAATGTGGCCATTACTCACAAGATCGCTCACTTCTGTGAGCACGTCAGCAGGATGCACCAGCAAGGGTAAAACAGTAGCGAGGTTAGCCGCTGTCACTGTTTCAATCAGTGTGCCGCTTTCGGCGGCAAGTGCACGATCTTGTCCGCTGAAATCGACTCAACGTCGAAGTCTTCTTCAAAAATCTCGTGTTCAAGGGCCGAGCCGATAAGTGCACTTAGCCGGAAATAGTCCGCTGTGTCTGTGGCTGCGCCTGAGACAGGTACGGCTGCGGTTGCGCGGAATACAGCATCTAAACTGACGCCACGCCATGAGATTCGTTCCGCCCTGCCGAGCACAAGATCCGGCGCGATATCGTTCCCGGCAAACGCAACGTCGGCAAACGGTTGGATGATGCGGTGGTTGGCATAGTCTGCAAGTTCAAGTTCTGCCTCGCGCCAGCGTCCCACATAGTTAAGGCCAATCTGGCTGAGCAGTTTGGCGGCAAGCAGTTCGGTATCGGCAGGGTCCTCTTCCAGTTCGTTGTCTACCCTGCCCCCTGCAACGATGCCGACACCCTCATATCCGCCGGATACCACCTGTTTGTCCAGCACGATACTGCCTGCCGGGTGTATCAGCTCAACCTGGTTCAAGTGCGTTTCACCCAGCACGACTACGCCTGTGCCAACCAGTTTCTGCAGTCCTGCAATTTTGACCTGTGGCCTGACTGAAACGAGATAGGCCGTTGTGCTGAGCAGGCCGCCTGAAGCCTGGATCAATAACTGATCGTCCCTGGTGCCTGCCTGGTAGGACAAGGTGACGCGCTGGCTCGCTACTTCAGCGAGCGTAAACGTGCCGTCCATGATGACGTCACTGTCTGCAGTGAGGCCGTTGTAGGAAACAAACCGTACCTTATGAACAAGATTATCCGGCAGCGCTGCGGCCTCGCTGGTGACGGCGATGACTTCCACTGGCAGTGTTGCGGGTAACAGTCCCGCTGCCTGCGCAGCAATACTTGCCGTACGGCGTTTGCTGTCGAGCGGTGTTGCACCGAGCGTTGCGTCAATCTGCTGGCGAATATCTTCGAGGACTGATACCGGCTGGTTGGCCGCAAGGAACCTGCTGCGAACGTCGCTTGCATTCACACCTGCCGTCTCCAACAGATTTTCAGGATTGGAGTACTCGTAGGCTTTCAGCGCTGGCAGTAGCGGTAGCCAGATGGCACCACTTCGATCTACCACGGCACCCCGGTAATTGGCGTAAGGGACTTTTGCTGAAACCCAGGTATGAGACAGGCGTACCGCACGGATACTGCCGCCCTGTATGACACCTTCATGCGGGATGCCGGCGGCCTGCAGGATGGCGAGCGCCGCGCTCATGGTTTCCACCCCGAGATAGCCTGTGATGGTTGCATCATCCAGCTGGATCACACCATGCACGTAGCGTGCTGGAATACTTGATGCCCGCAGTAGGGCAATCAGCAGGCTAGCCTGATCCTCAGCGTTGCCTGCCCGCTGCGCCAGTGTGCCTTCAGCACCTCGCATGGCACCGTGGTACCAGTCGGTATCGATCTGAAGCTGCACAAATTCAAAGATTTGAATGGGGTCATATTCAAGTGCTTCCGCCTGCAACAGGATCGCATCGGAAAGTGGTGCCTGCACATCGCCCGACAGATCTTCCGGACCGGATGGTGAATCAGCATTGGTTTCATAGGTCGGCACAATCGCGGGTGTGGTGACCGGTGCAATGCGAGAGGTATCAGGCGGGCTAAATGGCAAGGTGCTGGCCCTGAGTGAAGGTGCCGCGGCAATAGTCTGTCTTGCCTGGATGCTGCCTACAACGCTAACCAAAGTCTCAGTCAGCGCCTCGGGGTCGACGTTGTCGTCATCACCATTTGCGTGGGCCAGGAGTTGCTCTAAGGAAGCGAAGAGCGGCCCGAACAGAACATCGTCTTCAGCGCGAACCCCGCGCAGACGGTGTACGCGATCATCAAGACCTGCCTCGCGCAGTTGTTGCTCCATGCGCTGCAGAGATCCCGAATACAGCAGGTAAGCGCTCTTAAACTTTTCATAGTCGCTTTGGAGTGCGGTGACGCTGAGCGCCGCATCATTCGCGGCAGCAATAGCAAGCTGCGTCTGCAGGAGTGGCAAGAAGGCTTCAATGGCATCAACCCACTGGCTTGATACCGTATCGGTGGGCCAGGCTTCGTCAGCGTCCGAGGTGTTAACAAGGTGTTGCCTTTCGGCAGCGGCAGCATCACCCAGGGCATATTGTTTTGCATATTCATGCCAGTTGGCGGGCCGGCGCTCTTGCGACAGGGTGAACGGTGTAACAATGGCGCACGATATCAACAGCGCTAACGCCCAAACCCTTGCCAAGCGGCTTCTACTGTTCACGTACTTCATTGATTCAGGTACCAGTCCATTTCGTAAATCTTCAGAAGCTTGCCAACTTCCACCATTGCCGAGATATCGTCACGCACGTTTAGTTCGAAGATAGCCACCAGCAACTGGTCAATGGCCCTCCCTCGCGATTTCGGCGTGTCCTTGGGTTCATCAATTGCTTTGCCAACAATGCGGAGGACGCGGCGACTGACGCCCATATTCTCGAGATTAACCAGCACGTCTGCTTCGACATCCACGCGGTTCTGCTGCACCTCATAGGTGATCTGGGTTGTGGCAACTTCCTGGTTACCCGGCCTCAGTCTCACTTTCGCCCTGATGTTGTAGGTGCCTGCATTGTCCGCATTGACCACCAGACTGCGGTAGATCGGCTCTTCCGTGCCTGCCTGGTCATGTTTCCAACGAGCGCGGCGATCGTTCAGCAGCTCACCGTTTTCGGCGAACAGCGTGAAGAAGGAACCCGGCACAATCTGGATCAGCTTGTAATCCTCACCAGGTACCGCACCTGTGACCTGCCATGCGAGATCCGTGACGGTGCCGGGCAGGTTCAGCGGAATATCTGCGACTGCAAACCTGGCGAGATCGCGCAGCAGTCTTTCACCGCGGTTTCGATCGGCGATCATGACGGGGTTCACCGGCAGGAACGCGACGTCTCCCCTGCCGAATCGGTTCAGGACCAGGCCAGGTGACGTGCAGAGCTTCGGAGAATGTCGATCGTCGCGATCGTCATCATCTTCCTCGTCATCATCATCATCGTCGTCGTCATCTCGACCGCGATCATCGTCATCATCATCGTCGTCGTCATCATCATCGTCATCTCTGTCATGACGTTTGCGATAACGCCAGGCGCTGGACCAGTCATCATCATCATCCCAGTCGTCATCGTCGTCATCATCCCAACCACGACGGCCACAGTTATAGACGAGGTCTCCCGCGTTGATGCCACCCTGCAGCGCAAGGCGCAGTGCCCTGTGTCGTTCGAGATCCAGTGTGGCGGCACCGGTGGCGGCAGAATCAAACAGTTCAAGCTGTTCAGGTCGAGATATCGAGCCTTTCGCCTTAGCGCCCACCACATCGCGCCACAATGCAATGCCGCGTTGATGCGTCTGGATGTGGATCAGGCCGGTACCCGCGGCAATGGCACCACGAAGCTCCAGCAGCTCTTCACTACCAAGGAAGTGATGTTTGTAATGGAAGTGATGCAGGCGCGGGACCATCACGACGTTGTACACCTGCGAGCGCAGCGCTTCGCGGAACTGGGCGCGTGTATGGGCCACTTCATAGATGATGCCTGCCCTGTCATAGGCCTGGTGTACCAGGTCAAGGAAGGACATCGATTCAACGTGATGACCAGGTCCGTATCCCCATGGGAACCACACCAGTACTCGCGGCACGGGTGAGTTAACCGGGATCACATCAATGTTTGAGGGCGGCTCAAAGATAATATTGAGTGTTGCAGCACCGCCGATCGATGGCGGTCAGGGTGATCACATTTAGACCTTCGACAAGTGGTACACCGGGTACAAAGAAGTTGCCGTCGATACCGGTGATCGCAGAACTTGTTACACCTGCGTTCGAGATCTCAACAACGGACTCAGGCTCTGCGGTGCCGGTGATATCAACGCTGCTGACTTCGACCACCGAGAAGTCTGCAGGCGACGTGACAATCGGCGTCAGTGGCGGCGTCAGGTCAATTGTGAAGGTGATGGTTGTGGATGCCGTGTTGCCTGCAAGGTCAACCGCTTCTACTTCCAGTACATGATTGCCTTCGCTAGCTACCTCGCCGCCGCTGTTAAACGGCGCGCCATCGAGCGTGATGGTCACGGTGTCGAGGGCATCGTCAACAACGTCGATATCAATGATGCGAGCGCTGTTATAGATACCTCCATCTTCAACACCCGTCACAGTGATGGTTGCTGCAACCGTATCAATCGTAAACGTTAGCAGGACATCAACGGCGTTTCCGGCAAGGTCGTCTGCGACCACGGTGAGGATATGTTCGCCATCCGCACAGACTTCCGCAGGCGTCTCATATGGCGCGCCGTCAAGCTGGATATCAACCGTGTTCAAACGTTCGTCCGTCACACTGACCACCGGTGTACGGCAGGTGTTGTAGTAGGCGCCGTCTTCAACGCCGGTGATCTCTACAAGCGGCGGTGTCAGGTCAATGTTGAACCCGACGGATGCGGTGGTTTCATTGCCAGCAAGGTCAGTTGCGGCGGCAGTCACCAGGTAATCCCCTTCATCGGTGATGGCGGTGCCGGACACATAAGGCGCACCGTTCAACAGCAGTTCCGTTGTCGCGAGCCAGGTGTCGGTAAATGCGGCATCAATGGTAACGGCTGCCGGGCTGGACACACCTTCATCGATACCGGTGAGCGCAATCTCAGGCGGCGTCAGGTCAATCACGAAGTTCACTTCGGTGGCTGAACTATTGCCGGCACCGTCCGATGCCTCAACAGCCAGCACGTATTCACCTTCAGCACTGACCTCGGTGCCTGAAACGAACGGCGCGCCGTTTAACGTCACGGTGGATCCGGTCAGGTTCTTGTCCGTTACGTTGACGGTGGGCACAACGCCGCCCGCATAGAAGTCGCCTTCAGCGATGCCGCTAACATCAATCGCTGGAGGTGTGGTGTCGATCTCAAACGACAGCTGCGCGGAGCTGGTGTTACCCGCGATATCACCTGCTGTGACGAGAATCTGGTACTCGCCTTCCGCGGTTACCGGCGTTGCGGACACAAACGGGCTGCCATTCAAGGTGACCGACTGTGTTGCCAGATGGATATCGATCACGCTGATGACGGGTGTCACTATCGCATTGGTGAGCAGTCCGTCAGTCACACCCGCGATATCAATGGCTGGCGGCGTTTTGTCGATAATGAAGTTCAGTGTTGTCGAGGACTGGTTACCGGCCAGGTCATCGGCAGATACCACGAGCTCGTAGTTACCCTCTGTGCTGACTGGTGTGCCGGAAACAAACGGCTGACCGTTCAGTGTGATGCTGCTGGATGCAAGGTTGATATAAGTGATGCTGATGCCCGGGATGACATCAACGTTGACGTTGTCCCCATCGGCAACACCGTTAATCACTATCGCGGGTGGCAGGGTATCAATGGTAAAGGTGCGCGACGCGGTCGTGCTGTTCCCCGCCCCGTCAATCGCTTCCACTGTGATAGTATGTACGCCGTCGGCCGTGATGGGTGTGCCTGATACAAATGGTGCACCGTCCAGTGTAATTGTCACCGTTTCCAGGTTGATGTCGGTCGCTGCAATCACTGGTGTCACGATACCGCTGCGGTACTCACCCCCCGTTACACCCGTGATTTCGATAACAGGCGGCGTCTTATCGATTTCAAACTGCACTTCGCGAGCACTGGTGTTGCTGGCAAGGTCGTTGGCATCGACGGCAAGCTGGTAGACACCTTCCGAGGATATCGGCGTACCAGAAACATAGGGCGCGCCGTTGAGGAGTGTCGTGCTGGCGTTGAGGTTCACGTCGGCAATAGCGATCTGGGCAATCAGATCGGTATTCACCAGTTGACCGTCAGCAACACCGGTAATACTGATTGCAGGTGGTGTGACATCCACAACGAAACTCAGCAACTGGCTCGCCGTGTTACCGGCAAGGTCAGAGGCGGACACTGCAAGCTCGTAGATACCTTCTGTCACAACCGGTGTACCGGAAGCGAACGCCCCGCCGTTCAGCGTCACCGCGCTTGCCCGGTCACCGCAATCGTGGGCGTGACCACGTTGTTCCTGTAGTCACCGTTGATCACACCGCCAATGGCAATGGCAGGCGGTGTCTTGTCGATAGTAAAGCTCAATGTCTGGCTTGCCGCATTACCGGCAAGGTCGGTGCCGCTTGCCACCAGGGTGTAGTTACCTTCTGCGGAAACCGTTGTGCCGGATGCGAACGGCGCGCCATTCAGTGTTAATGAAGACGATGCCAGGTTGATGTCCGTGATGCTGACAACCGGGGCAAGATCCACATTGGCAAACTGGCCATCCGTAACGCCCGCAATAACGATAGCTGGCGGCGTTTGGTCAATCGTAAAGGCGAGAGAAGCAGCCGCTGTGTTGCCCGCTGCATCTTCTGCCGTCACGGCAAGTGCGTAGTCTCCCTCCGCGGTGACCGTTGTACCTGATACAAATGCACCACCATTCAATGTGGTAGTAGTTGATGTCAGGTTTACGTCAGTCACGTTGATGACAGGTGTTACCGGCACGGCGGCAAACTGGCCGTTGCTGACACCAGCAATGGCGATCTGCGGCGGCGTCTTGTCGATGATGAAGTTCACAACCTGGGTTGCGGTATTGCCCGCGAGGTCCGTACCGGATGCCCGCAACTGATAAGCGCCTTCGGCGTTGATGGTTGTGCCTGATACAAATGCAGCGCCGTTTAACAACACGGTTGAAGCATCAAGGTTGATGTCCTCGATGGTGATAACGGGCGTAACGTCGACGTTCACCGCATCACCTTCAGATACACCGAGAATCAGGATTGTGGGAGCGGACGCATCGACGGTGAAGTTGCGTGACACCGTGGTGGCGTTACCTGCCTGGTCTGTCGCCTGTGCCAGCAAGGTGTAATCGCCTTCCTGCGCCACTTCGCTGCCTGAGATGAAGGGTGCGCCGTTCAGCGTCACACTGGTGGTATCAATGTTACTGTCGGTGATTGAGATCACCGGGAACAGTGGCGTGTTGCTGTATTGCCCTTCTGTCACACCTGTCACCAGGATCACCGGCGCACTCTTGTCAATCGTGAAGGACAGTGAAACAGCGGATGCGTTACCTGCCGTGTCGGTTGCCGCAACGCTGAGCAGATAATCGCCTTCGGCTGTGACCGGTGTAGCGGATAGATACGGATCGCCGTTCAGCGTAATCGTGGTCACATCAAGATTTACATCCGTCACCGAGATAACAGGCGTTACATCTGCACCCACGACGTCACCATCAGCCACGCCGGATATCGCAATGACCGGTGCGCTGGCATCAACGGTGAATGAGATCGTCGTCGCAGCAGTGTTACCGGCAAGATCACTCGCGGCAACAACGAGGACATAATCGCCTTCACCCGCAATCTCGGCGCCAGGTACATAGGGTGCACCATTCAGTGTAACCGTCGCTTCGAGGAGGTTGGTATCGGTAACGGTCACCTCAGGTGTCACCGGACCATCACTGACCTGGCCGTCGACTACGCCGATGACCTCGATGACCGGCGCTGTTTTATCGATGATAAAGCTGCGAGACGCGGTGACTGAGTTACCTGCTGTATCGATTGCAGTGACAACCAGCAGGTAGACACCTTCAGCGGATATGGTGGTACCTGATGTGAACGGCGCATCATTCAACGTTGTGGTGACGCTCGAAAGGTTTGCATCCGTAACGGTGATCTCTGGCGTGACGTCTTCAGCTACCGCTGCACCGTCGACTACACCATTTATCTCTACTTCAGGCGCACTACCGTCGATGGTGAAGCTGATGGTCTGCGAGCTCGTGTTGCCAGCAAGGTCTGTCGCACTTGCACTGAGCACATAGTCACCTTCAGAAGTGATCGTCGTACCGGAGATGAACGCGGCGCCGTTCAGTGTCAGCGTCTGGATGTCGGGATTTACGTCGGATATAGATACCACCGGCGTCAGTGGTGTGTCGCTGACAAGGCCATCGCTAACACCATTGATCGCGATTGTCGGTGCTGTCTTATCTATGACGAAGTTGATCGTCTCGCTGGCACTGTTTCCGGCTTCATCGCTGGCAACAATGTTCAGCAGGTAGGCACCTTCATCGCCGACCAGCGTGCCGGAAGTGAAGGCGCTGCCGTTCAGTGTAATGACCGTCGTCGCAAGGTTGATGTCGTTCACACTGATCACTGGCGTGATATCCAGCGCACTGAAATCGCCCGCACTGACACCGCTCACCAGGATTTCCGGCGGGGTTGTATCGATAGTGAAGTTCACTGTTATTGCAGTAGTGTTACCAGCCTCGTCTGCAGCGGTTGTGATCAGTACGTAATCACCCTCCGCGGCGATGACGGTACCGCTCACAAACGGCGCCCCGTTCAAGGTGATCGACTCTGATACGAGATTATCATCGGTGATGGCGACGACCGGTGTCACTGCCGAGTTCAAGACATCTCCATCCGCGACGCCAGTCACAACGACCGATGGCGGCGTTTTGTCGATGGTGAATGAGAGTGACGTTGAGACTGCGTTACCTGCAGCATCGGTCGCATTTACTTCCAGCTGGTATACACCCTCGCCTGACACTGTTGACCCAGAAACAAACGGCGCACCGTTAAGTAGGATGCTCGACGAAACGAGATTGGTGTCAGTGATCACAATGACCGGTATCACATCGACATTGGTAAATTCGCCGTCCGTTACACCGGTGACATCAATCACGGGATCACTGGTGTCGATGGTGAAGGTAATTGATTGATTAGCGTTGTTGCCTGCCTGGTCTGTTGCAGATGCGGCAAGGGTGTATACGCCGTCCACTGAAACCGTACTGCCGGATACAAACGGGTTGCCGTTCAAGGTGATCGTCTCTCCCGCAGGATTGGCTTCAGTCACATTGATGGTGAGAGTAACCGCCGCGCCGCTGACGCCTCCATCCGCAACACCCGCGAGCAGGATTACCGGCGCGGTTTTATCGATCGTGAATGTGATACTGGCGGTGGCAACGTTACCGGCTGCATCCGTCGCTTCTACGGCAAGTGAGTAGTCGCCTTCCGCAGTGATGGCTGTACCGGGCACATAAGGCGCGCCATTCAGGGTGATATCAGAACTGGTGAGATTGATATCTGTGATCGATATCACGGGCACGACGTCAGTGTTTGTTACATCTCCGGCACTGACACCAGTGATCTCAATCTGGGGTGCCAGTGCATCAATCGTAAAGCTGAGGCTCTGGCTGGTGACATTGCCTGCGGCGTCGGTTGCCGACACCGCAAGCAGGTAGTCGCCATCCGCGGAAACGGGCGTGCCGGATACAAATGGCGCGCCATTCAAGTTAATACTCTCACTGGCGAGGTTTGCGTCGGTGACCGCGATCACCGGTGTAATGGCGCTATTGGATACCTGCCCTTCTGTCACCCCGGTAATCAGGATGCCGGGCGCGGTCTTGTCGATGACAAAACTGACTGAAACCGTCGCGCTGTTGCCCGCAGTGTCGTCGGCGCTGACATTGAGCACGTATGCCCCTTCGTCGATCACCGTCGTACCCGAGATGAAAGGTGCGCCATTCAGGGTAATCGAGGACGTCGCAAGATTGGCATCAACAATCGAAACCAGTGGCGTCACGTCAACTGCGCTGAACTCACCGTCGACAACACCGGTGACGGTGATGACGGGGTCACCGGCATCAATGGTGAACGTCAGCGTTTGGTTCGTGGTGTTACCTGCGAGGTCCGTTGCATCAACATTAAGGGTGTAGACACCCTCTGCTGTTATCTCTGTACCTGAAAGGAACGGCGCTCCATTCAACGTCACTGCTTCGCTCAAGAGGTTTGCGTCTGTCACTGCAATCACCGGCGTGATGCTGGCGTTGGTCACCTGACCATCGGTGACGGCTGTTATAGCGATGCCCGGTGCTGTTCGGTCAATCACGAAACTGATGGACGCTGTTGCGCTGTTACCTGCCGAATCTGTCGCACCCACTTCGAGTGTGTATGCGCCTTCATCGGTCACGGTGGTACCGGAAACAAAGGGCGCGCCATTCAGCGTGATACTCGACGTAGCGAGATTGGCATCAACAATTGAAACAACCGGCGTGATATCCACCGTGCTGTATTCGCCGTCTGTGACACCGCTGATCGTAATCTCAGGTTCGCCCGCATCTATCGTAAATGTCAGGCTGGTGTCAGCGGTATTGCCAGCGAGATCCGTCACATCAACCTGAAGGTTATAGACGCCCTCTGCTGAAATCTCTGTACCAGAAACAAATGGCGCACCATTCAGCGCGATCGCGGTTGTATCAGGATTTGCTTCGGTAAAGTTGATGACGGGTGTAAGAGGTCCCGCGCTGACTTCACCATCTGACACACCCGTCACCAGGATCACGGGCGCTGTCTTGTCGATGGTGAAACTTCTGGACTCAGCCGCGCTGTTTCCAGCGGTATCTGACGCATCGACCTGCAGCGAATAGTCACCTTCCGCCGTCACCGTTGTACCGGAGACAAAAGCAGCGCCGTTCAGCGTAATTGTCGATGTATCCAGGTTCGCATCAACAATTGTGATTGTCGGCGTAATGTCTGTGTTGACGATATCGCCATCGGTAAAGCCTTCGATCGTGATTTCCGGTGCACCTGCATCAATTGTGAAGTTGATCGTGAGGTTGGTTGCATTGCCTGCAAGATCATCGGCATCGACCACAAGCGTGTATTCACCTTCTTCACTGATCTCCGTACCGGATACAAACGTTGTGCCGTTCAATGTCACTGTGACGTCTGCGAGATTGTCGTCGGTGACGTCGATTAGCGGCGTGATCGGGTAATCGGTGACTTCACCGTCAATAACACCGGTCACATTGATGACCGGCGCGGTGAGGTCAATGGAGAAGGTTACCTGCTCCACAGCAGCGTTACCGGCGGCGTCGATCGCCGTGACATCGAGCACATAATCACCTTCTTCGGTGATGACAGTGCCGACGACAAAGCTATCGCCATTCAACGTCACCGTCTCTACATCCGGGTTAGCCTCAGTGAAGGTGATAACCGGTGTGATATCACTATTTCTTGACTCCCCGTCACTCACACCCGTGATGCTGATCTCCGGCGTCGTCGTGTCGGTGTCGAAACTGACGATGGTCACGTTGGTGCTGTTATCGAGCGAGTCTGTCGCGCGCACAGACAACTCATGCGTCCCGTCACTGAGACCGGCTAGATCCACGAGGTACTCGGTAGGCCTGACGAGTACAGCGTTGACTGCAAAGAAGTCCCCGCCATCGATGCTGACCTCTACCAGCGCCACGCCGGACGCATCTGTCGCGATAATGAGCGCTGTGTCATTACGTGTGCCGACGATCTCACCGGCTGTTGGTCTTTGCACTGTTAACTGTGGTGGATCCGCTTCAACAATCTCGAACCTGATGTTGCCAAGTTGTTCCAGTGGGATATCACCTGCTGCGCTCAAAATGGCTTCATAACTACCCGATGGCTGCGCTGCGAGGTTGAACTGCAGCAGAGAAGCATCATTACCGGGCACTGCTGTTGTTTCCTGTGCGGTTGCTACTTCTAGTCCGCTATCAAGATTGATCAAAGTCATCGTTACATCGAGGCTATTTGCCGCAGCAACACTGTTGTTGCTCAGCAGCGCACCGAGAAGGATGCCATCACCTGCGATCACCCGAGCATTTACAAGACTGACCTGTCCCGTAATGGCGGCGTTTTCAGCAGCAAGGGTGATGGTTTCCGTCGCGACGGGATCAGCTCGCCCGGCAATCT
>CAWUFD020000007.1:0-295772 GCA_963921285.3 Pseudomonadales bacterium | reverse complement strand
AGACATGTGGCGTCGCCAGAAGGAGGCGGCCGACGAGATAGAGAAGATCCAGGAAATATTCAGTGGCGATGAACTTCGATCGCTGAAGATCGAAACCGACAATCTGGATTCCTGACCCTGACAATATGCGCGGGTGTCATCAATCCTATTACCTGCCTGGTAGTTGTTCGACGGTATGACTCAATTATCATACAGGCACAAACCATCTGAGGAGCCTGTGATGGCTGACACTCCGCTCGACACATTTCTGTCTTTCCTGAAGGCAATGGAAAAGATCGATTTTGAAACCGCCATGCAATACGTGGACGAAGATATTGAGTACATCAACGGCGCTGCACCGGCGGTGCGCGGCCATGCAGGCGTCACCGGTACCCTCGAACCCTTCTTTGGTGCGCTGGACGAAAACGACTGCATCATCGAACGTACTGCAGCGTCGGGGGACACGGTTTTTTGCACAGCGCCTTGATCGCCACCGCAAGGGCGACTACTGGTTTGAACTGCCCGTCACCGCGGTCTGCGAGGTGAGCGACGGGAAGATTACCTACTGGCGCGAGTATTTCGACATGGCCACCATCCAGGCGGACCTGGTCAAGATCGGGCTCGCCTGATCAGTAATTGTCGTGTCGCCTGACCCAGGCCATGGGGAACGGCAGCTCACCTTCATCGCGGCCTTTTGGCAGCAGATCAATGTAGGCATAGGCCGCGTTCATGCGGTCCATACCCCGGCTGTAGGAAGAATAGGTGTGAAACACCTTGTCGCCTTCACGCTGGAAAATACTGGTACCAGGGCTTTCCTGTGAACGAACCGATGTCTGCTGGTAGTTATAGTTCATCGTGCCAGTCGCCATTTCTTCGTCGGTTGCAGTAACGCCATAGTCGAAGTTAAAGCTGTTAGCAGCCGAAGACACCCAGTTAAACCCCCATCCCATGCGTTGCCGATAGGCCTGCAGCTTTTCCAGCGGACCACGTGAAACCGCGACGAATGCCGCATCCCGGTGATTCATATGAACAATCATCGGATCGTACCCATCGGCCCAGAACGAACAGATCGGGCAGCCCTCTTCTGCCTCAGGCCCAAACATGAAGTGCTGAACGATCAACTGGCTGTGATCACCAAACAGATCCAGCAGGGACACAGGCCCATCAACACTGTCGAACACGTAATCTTTTTCAACCAGTGTTGCGGGCAGTGCACGCCGCGCTTCGGCAAGTTCATCAGCCATCCGCGCCAATTCCTTTTCCTTTGCCAACAGCGTCCTGCGCGCCGCCAGCCATGTTTCACTATCAACTGATTCAATCGCCATCTTTTTCTCCGCTCGCCAGCACCACGCTGACAAATTGATTAAGGGTATTTTCCCAGCCGTTCGCGTGCCTCACGGCGGCCTCTGCGTCGGTAAACTGCTCATGTACCAATCGCACCAGCGTGCCTTTGTCTGTAGTAAGAAAATTGACGGTCACCAGTGTTTCACCGAATCCTTCCCCATCAACTTCCCAGGAATAAGTCAGCCGCTCCCCGCGACGCACCTCGTGAAAAACGCCTCGCACAGAGAAAAGACTGCCATCGGGCGAACGCATGGCGAGGTGATAACCGCCACCTTCAACAACGTTCAGTTCGCTTGTCTCGCACGTCCAGGTGCCGTCAAAGCGAAACCACCTGCTGACATGTTCAGGCTGCGTCCAACAGTCAAATGCAATCTCAGGTGTCACCGGCACCTCACGTTCTGCTTCAACCAGGTGAAGGGCCTGCCCGACGCTCACGTCTCGTCCTCCTTGCGCGTTGCATAATCACCCACGTACTCGGCAAACGAATCAAGTGCCTGGTTCCAGAATGCTTCGTATTCACGAAAAAAGTCTGCCGCTTCGGCAAGTGGCGCTTTAACCAGTTGGCACTGCCGGAATCGACCGCGACGGATTTGTTCAACCATGCCCACGTTTTCAAGCACACGCAGGTGCTTGCTCATGGCGGCAGGTGACAGCGCAAATGGTTTCGCCAGTTCCCCAACGTTCGCCTCACCCTGCATGAGCCTGATCACAATTGCCCTGCGCGTCGGATCAGATAGGGCGTAAAAAGTGTCATCCAGTTGTTGGGTTCGCGAGTTTGCCATCTTTTCAAGTTGGTCTTGTGGTTGGTGGTTGGCCGGACACAAAATACTTTACCAAATGGTAAATTAAAACAACAAGCAGTTTTTGTGGCAGTATTGCTGCTTTTCAGCCTGGAGCCATTCCATGTCAAACCAACTGCAACTGCACTCCCTGGTCACCGAAGAGGGAACCCTGGAACTTACGCTGGCAGAGATTCCCGTACCTGAACCAAAAGATGACGAAGTCATCGTCAGGATCGAAGCTGCACCTATTAATCCATCAGACCTTGGCCTGTTATTCGGCATGGCAGACATGTCCACCGCCTCTGCATCATGCACAGCTGATCGCCCGGTCATCACCGCCCAGATTCCTGAAAACCTGCGCCGCGCAGTAGCGGCTCGTGCAGGTCAGTCCCTGCCGGTTGGCAACGAGGGTGGCGGTGTTGTTGTTAATGCTGGATCTTCACCTGAAGCGCAGGCGCTGATGGGGAAAACTGTCGGTATCCTGGGTGGGGCCACCTACTCGCAGTTCCGAGCCATCAAGGCAAAACAGTGCCTCGTGATGCATGACGGGGTTACACCCGCAGAAAGCGCTTCCTGCTTTGTGAACCCGCTGACCGCGCTTGGCATGGTTGAAACTATGAAGCTCGAAGGTTACTCAGGGCTTGTGCACACCGCGGCTGCGTCCAATCTGGGACAGATGCTCCAGAAGATCTGCAGCAAAGACGGTATCCCGCTCGTTAACATCGTTCGTAAACAGGAACAGGTTGACCTGCTCAAGAGCATCGGGGCAACCCACGTCTGCAATTCATCTGAAGATTCCTTTATGGATGACCTGACCAACGCACTTGCAGAAACGGGTGCCTACCTGGCATTTGATGCAACCGGTGGCGGCAAGCTGGCAGGCCAGATCCTCACCTGCATGGAAGCTGCGGCAGTCAAGACTGCAAAAGAATATTCGCGTTATGGCTCAACACAGCACAAGCACGTTTACATCTACGGTGGCCTCGACCGCACTCCGACCACGCTCAACCGAAACTTCGGCATGGCGTGGGGAATCGGCGGCTGGTTACTGACGCCATTCCTGCAGAAGATCGGTTTCGAAGAAGCCGAAAAACTCCGCCAGCGTGTGGCTGATGAAATCAAAACCACGTTCGCGAGCACCTACACCCAGGAAGTATCCCTCGCCGAAGCGTTGAGCCTTGATGCGATCAACGTCTATGGCAAGCAGGCAACCGGGGAGAAGTTCCTGATCAACCCCAACAAAGGGATGTAACACCCTGAAACCCTGGCAGGTCATCGTATCGCTGGGGTTTGCCGCGATTTGCCTCGGCGCGTGGGAGCTCATCCTTACGCGCCAGGCATCCATTCTTTTCTTCTACGATATTACCTACCTCATCCTGGCGGTGTGCCTGCTGGCCATTGGTCTGGGTGCACTCGTCGCAATGAAACTGGGCGAAGCCCTGCTTTTCTGGCCGCTGATGCTGCTGGTACCTGCTTCTATTGTCATCACTGCCGTCCTGATGGGAATGCTCCCGCAATTGTGGTGGGCAGGTGTGTTCACCCTGCCCTTCTTCCTGTTTGGTATGACGGCGACAAGGGCTTATCACTATGCCAACACCTCTGGTAGCACCCCGAACCTCTACGCCGTTGAGGTTACCGGCTTCATTGCTGGTCTCATTATTGCCGGTCCCTGGCTGGTTGCGTTTGCGCCTCTCAGTGTACTGGGTGATGTTGGTGTCACGACGCATCTCAAACAGACCGTGCAGGATCACGGGCTGGCAACCCATACCTGGCAGACCGACGCCTACGCCAGGACAGATTTCATCACAACCAGTGAGCCTGGTGTTGCTTACGCCTTTACCGATGGCATGTTTGTCACCCGGTCGGTTGATTGGGATGGCCAATCACCGCGGTTTAACAACCCGGAGATAGAGCGGCTTGCAACGTTGAAACGTATTGCGCTTTCAGTAAGTAAACCCAGTCACGTGGCCCTGCTCGGTGCGGGTGCAGGTTTTGATATAGCGGTTGCCTTGCAGGAGGGTGCCGAAGTGGTTGAGGCCATCGAGATCAACCCGGCAACCGTCAGGTTTGCACAACAGCGTGACCGCGACGCCGGCGGTCTTTTCGAGCGAGAAAATGTCAGTGTCGTTATTGATGATGCGAGGCGCTACATGCAGCGCACCACACACCGCTACGACCATATCAATCTCACGTTGCTTGAAACCTCACCTGCTGCCGGAAGAGCAAGGCATCACGTTGATGCCCGTGTACTCACCACCGAGGCTCTGCAAGTTTATGCGGAGCGGTTACACCCGGGCGGTGTCATCTCCGTCATCCAGAATACAGAAGCGCTCGCTGAGCGAACCGCACAGACGATGCACGCCGCATTTGCAGGCGAGCGACAGATCCTCACCTTTCAACTGCCAGGACAGGAACAATACAATCCGTTTTCTTTTCTTGTCATTGCAAGACCACCTTCTGACATCATGCCTGAAGACGCGTGGCAGGTTTATCACGCAGATGACGTGATTAATCCATCTACCGATGACAGGCCTTTCTTCTTTGAACGCGAGGGTGTTTACCTGCAGCAGACGCTCCTTGTCGCAACAGCAGGTATCATCCTGATACTGATGATCGCTGCGCTGAATCGGCGCGATTCCGTCTTCGTAAGACATGTACTTGCGGCAGGCCTTGTTGGCGCAGCGGCATTAGCAATGCAGGTGCTCGTGATCTATCGCTGCCAGGCGGCGCTGGGTTTCCCCTCGCTTGCGCTCAGTGTTGGCATCGCCAGCCTGCTCGGTGGTGCGGCAGTCGGCGCGTACCTGTTAGGTCATCGCTTCAAGCAGGATTTTCGAACGAGCGTGCTGTTCGCGGTTGCAGCAGTGATCCTGTATGTCGCGCTAAGCAGCTGGCTGGTGAGCTTGTCAGCGGCTGCCGACACCTTTGTTGCGGCAGTAATGATTGGCGGACTGACGGCGCTTTGTGCCCTGCCACAGGGTCTGCCGTTTCTCGCACTGATCGAGCAGTCCCGGCAGGATCAGAGCGAAGGCGCCATCATTGCGTTTGACGGCCTGGGCGGAGTTACCGGCGCGGCCCTGGGTGCACTCGCAGCAATGCTGGTCGGGTTTACAGCTGTAGGTTTACTCGCCGGCCTGATGCTGGCCGCAAGCCTCGTTTTTACTGGAGGCTCGCGAGCGTAATCTCCATCATCTCGCCGAAGCTCGTCTCCCTTTCCTGCGGCGAGAGTGATTCACCCTTGGTAATGTGATCACTCACGGTCAGGACACAAAGCGCATGACGGCCATTTTCTGCAGCGACGCTGTAGAGCCCCGCTGCTTCCATTTCAACAACGCTGATACCAAGGCCGCTAGCGACCTCGTAGATCTCGTTTGAGGCGTGATAGAAGATGTCCGTGGAAAAGATATTTCCAACCGTATAGCGGGAACCCTTGTCCTCCGCCGCGTCAATCCACGCCCGCATCAGGCCGTAATCACAGATCGCCGCATAATCGTGTCCCATAAAGCGATTACGGTTAACGGCAGAGTCCGTTGAAGCCCCCATACCAACCACCAGGTCACCCAGGTTCACGTCTGGATGAATGGAACCGCAGCTGCCCACTCGAATAATGTTTTCGACGTCATAAAAACGGAACAGCTCGGTGCTATAGATCGAGGTTGTGGGTATGCCCATGCCGCTACCCATGACCGTGACAGGTTTGCCATCAAAGTCGCCGGTGAAGGCGAGCATGTTGCGAACCTTGTTCACGCACTCAACGTTGCTGAGGTAGGTTTCCGCGACAAACTTTGCGCGAAGCGGATCGCCGGGCAGCAGCACCGTTTCCGCGATCTCTCCGGGGCCTGCTTCAATATGTGGTGTTGCCATGTGGCCTCCTATACGCCGTAAGGTATCCAGATGTTTTTGATATCAACCGAGTGCCTGAGAAAAACTTCACCAGCACCCTGTTCATTGCTGCGCCAATCCCGGTGTTTACCATAGGACACCCAGGTTCGCTTCATATTCGCTGCTGCAAGGCTTTCGACTTCAGCGGCAGCGTCACTTGAATCAAAACACCACATCGCATCAACGTCAGCGTGACCGGCCAGCGTCTTGATAAGCTCAGCGCGCGGTCCTGTGACAATGTTGACGACACCGCCTGGTACATCAGAAGTCTCCAGAACCTGGTAGAGCTGGGCTGCCATCAGGCCAAACCTGTGTGACGGCACCAGGACAACGCGGTTACCGAGAGCAATCGGCGGCAACAGCACTGAAAAGAGACCAGCAAGACAACTTTCTTCAGGTGCCACGATGCCCATGACACCATGTGCCTCTTTCATCGCGATCGACAGGCGGTTCTTGTCGGGTGCGTGCACGACGCCCTCGTATTTGTCGGTCAGGGCCGCATAATAAAAGATCCGTTGCAGCACGAGATCCACAGATGCGTCCGACTGTCTCGCGGTACTGCCGGTGAGCACGCTGTTCAACGCGGCAAATTCTTCGCGTCGGTATTCGAGGTTTTCAGCAAGGTAGTAAAGCACCTGCGCTCGCTGATGACCTGTCATCGATGTCCAGCCCGACGCGCCTCTTGCGGCTTCTACCGCATTCCTGATGTCCTTGCGATTACCTTTCGGTAGCTCGGCGACAACATCCCCGGCAGCACTCATTACGTCTTCACTGTAGCCGCTATCCGGCCTTGCCTGTTTACCGCCGATGTAGAGCTTTGGCGTCCGGTCGATTGAATGGGTTCTGGGGGTTGATGCCCGGGCTCTGACCTGTTCGAATGGCGTATCTGAAGCTGCTTTTTCACTGCGCGGCACAAGGTACTCGTAAAGTCCTTCAGGGCCACCTTCCCGCCCGAATCCGGACTCCCTGACGCCACCAAATCCGACGCTCGCGTCAAAGGTATTTGCGCTGTTGACCCAGACTGTGCCCGCTTTCAGTTGCGCGGCAATATGCAGTGCCTCATTGATGTTTTCAGACCAGACGTTTGCTGCAAGGCCGTAACGCGTGTTGTTGGCAAGCGCTATCGCTTCCGCTGGCGTACGGAACTCCATGGCAACAAGCACCGGGCCGAAGATCTCTTCCTGGGACAAGGTGGATGATGGCTCAACGCCGGTGATCAGCGTGGGTGGATAGAACGCACCTTTGGCCGGCAGCGCTGCTTCCGGCTGCCATAGTTCGCCGCCCTCCTCGACACCTTTCTTGACCAGCGACTTGATGCGGTTCAGCTGATCCCGCGAAACGATGGCACCGATATCCGTATTCTTGTCCATGCTGCCACCGACCAGCAGCTTGGACATACGACGCCGGGTTTTTGCGTAGAATTTTGCTGCGATGGATTCCTGCACCAGCAACCTTGATCCGGCACAGCAGACCTGGCCCTGGTTAAACCAGATGGCATCGATCAGCCCTTCGACGGCGCTATCGATATCAGCATCTTCAAACACGATGTAAGGAGATTTGCCGCCCAGTTCCAGTGACAGCTTTTTGCCTGAACCCGCAATCTGTTGGCGGATCGCGCGGCCGACAGCCGTTGAGCCGGTGAACGCAACCTTGTCGACATCTTTATGACCGGCAACCAGCGCACCGGTTTCTCCCGCACCGAGCACAACGTTGACCACACCTGCGGGCAGACCCACCTGCTCACAGATCTCTGCGAACAGGATGGCGGTTAATGACGTATTTTCAGCCGGTTTCAGCACCACCGTATTACCCACGGCCAGTGCAGGCGCAACCTTCCACGCCAGCATCAGCAAGGGAAAATTCCACGGAATCACCTGTCCGACCACGCCGATGGATTCGTAGTCGGGATAGTGTTCATCTCGAAGCGTTGCCCAACCGGCATGGTAGTAAAAGTGCCTGGCAACTAACGGGATATCAATGTCGCGCGACTCTCGGATGGGTTTCCCGTTGTCCATGGATTCCAGCGTGGCAAAAAGGCGCGAATGTTTCTGTACTGATCGGGCAATGGCATAGAGATACTTGGCCCGCGCATGTCCACCGGCTGCCTCCCACGCGGGATAGGCTGCCCGTGCCGCGCTGACCGCGGCATTCACATCGGCCGCACTACCTTCAGCGAACGTCGCGAGACGCTCGCCAGTAACGGGATTGACGGTCTCGATCTGTTTGCGCCCCGCTCTCCATTTCCCGCCAACAAAATGTCCAAACTTTCTCTTGTGTTCATCCAGCCAGGTCACTGCTTCCGCGTCACTTTCCGGTGCAAGGCCGTAGACCATGTCTTTGTATGCATCTTTAACTGACATTGTTTCTCCTACCCCGTTCTGTTCAACCCATTGGATGACGATAATCGGCCGAATACCGGCCGGTCGCATGATGTTCGAGCTGTCTCTCGATATCCGTCAGGAGCGAACTCGCGCCGAACCGAAACAGCTCGGGTTCCAGCCAGGCATCCCCAAGCTCTTCTTTCATCAGCACCAGGTAATCAATCGAGTCCCGGGCGGTCTTGATACCACCGGCTGGCTTAAAACCAATTTTGTAGCCCGTGAGATCTTCAAAATCCCGAATGGCGCGGAGCATCACAAGCGTGACGGGTATCGTTGCGTTGACGGACTCCTTGCCTGTACTGGTCTTAATGAAGTCAGCGCCTGCCATCATGCAGACCCAGCTTGCCCTCGCGACATTGGTCAGCGTGCCAAGTTCGCCCGTCGCGAGGATCGTTTTGAGGTGTGCGTCACCACAGGCTTCACGAAACGCCTTCACCTCGTCGTAAAGCCCTCGCCAGTCGCCCGTCAGCACCTTTTCCCGGCTGATGACGATATCGATTTCATGCGCACCCGCAGATACCGAGTTCCTGATCTGTTGCAGTTTCATCTTGTGCGGTATCAGCGCTGCGGGGAATCCCGTCGATACAGCAGCAACCGGAATCCCGGTGCCTTCCAACGCGGCAACGGCGTGTTCAACCATGTTGTGATAAACGCAGATGGCTGCAACAGTCAGGCGCAGCTGTGCAATATCGAGTGCGTCGACAAGTTCCCCGGTCAGTGGCTGCCTGCCCTTGGCGCAGAGGCGCCGTACCTTGGCCGGGGTGTCATCACCCGCGAGGGTTGTAAGGTCCATGCAGGCAATCGACTTCAGCAGCCAGCCCGCCTGGTTGTCCTTTTTCACACTGCGCCGCTTGGTGATCGTGGCAGCCCGATGCTCAACAGCGCTTTTGTTCACCCTGATATCCCGGAACAGTCCATCCGAGTAATCGAGGCCTTCATTTCTCTTGATCATGTCTATCCACCCAGTGACATCATGAAACCGGCAATACATGCACTCATCAGGTTTGCCAGTGTAGCAGCGAATACCGCCATCAACCCGAGTCGCGACAGCTCTTCCCGACGCTCGGGCACCAGAATCCCGATGCCGCCAACGACTGTCGCGATGGAGGACAGGCAGGCAAAACCACACAGCGCAAACGTCGTGATGGCCTGGGTCCTCTCACTCAGGTTCTGGTGATTGTTAACAAAGTCGAGGAAGGCGATAAATTCATTCAGGATCAGCTTCTGGCCAAGCAGGCTGCCAACCTGGTGTGTTTCAGCCCATGGCACCCCGATCAGGAACGCTATCGGCTGGAACAGGTAACCGAGAATCTGCTGCAACGTGATGGCTTCAAAACCGACAAATCCGCCGAGCCAGCCGATGATCCCGTTCATCATCGCAATCAGGCCGATAAACGCGAGCAGCAGCGCGCCAATGGCAAACGCGAGCTGCATACCCTGCAGTGCTCCATGGGCGGCAGCGTCAATCACATTGACCGCACGGTGGGACATCAGCTCTTCATGAACATCAGCGTCATCGGAGGTTTCACTGCCTTCGCTGGGATGTGGGCGAATCAGCTTGGCCATCATCAGTCCCGCTGGCGCCGCCATAAAACTGGCAGCGATGAGGTAGCGCATCTCAACGCCGGCTGCCGCGTATCCACCAAGAACTGACCCCGAGACTGTCGCCATACCGCCTACCATCACCGCAAATATCTCCGAAGAGGACATCTTGTTGAGAAAGGGTTTGATCGCAATCGGCGCTTCTGACTGGCCAATAAAGATATTGGTTGCCGCCGACATGGACTCTGCCTTGCTTGTACCGAGTACCAGCTGGATAAAGCCGCCGATCAGTGCAACCAGCCGCTCCATGATGCCGAGGTGATAGAGCACCCCCATCAGGGAAGCAAAAAAAACGATGATGGGCAGCACCTGCAGCGCAAACACAAACCCGTAACTGTCGGAGGCAAAACCACCGAACATAAAATCCATGCCAGCCTGTGCATAACCCAGCATGTTGATGACGACATCAGCAACAGCAGCAAGTGCCGCCTGACCTATCGGCAGGTAAAGGACAAGCGCACCAACAGTAAACTGGATTGCAAACGCCCCGCCTACAGCTCGCCAACTGACATCTTGTCTCGCCGACGAAAGCAGGTACCCCACCGCAATGATTGCCACCATGCCAATCACGCTTTGTACTAATTCCACGTCTGCTCCTGCAAACCATCAAAACCGCGCAGAGTATCTCATATTGCGTGTAAACTCTTGCCCTGGAATTCGTTCTCAGTCGAGAACAGAGCAGGAATACAAATGGCAAGAGCGATCATCCTCGTCACCGATGGTTTTGGTATCGGCAGTGCGCCTGACGCCGCAGCATTCGGTGATGACGGCGCAAACACACTGGGTCACATTGCAGAAACCTACCTGGCGGACAGAGGTGAGCCTCTCAACCTGCCGGTGTTAAGTGGGATGGGCCTCGCAGCCGCTTCTGCCCGCGCCACAGGCAAGGCGCCGGTGTTGCAGGACCACGCACCCGCGGGCGGTGCCTACGCTGCCGCCGCAGAAATCAGTACCGGCAAGGACACCCCCAGCGGTCACTGGGAGATGACCGGTGTACCCGTGCTGTTCGACTGGGGCTACTACCCCGATGAACCGAATTGTTTTCCACAATCGTTTCTCGATGCGTTAAAGCAGAAGACCGGCGTGCCAGGATTCCTCGGCAACCGACATGCATCAGGTACCGATATCATTCGGGAACTTGGCGAGGACCACTGCAGGACAGGCATGCCAATCTGTTACACCTCTGCAGACAGCGTCTTCCAGGTCGCAGCCCATGAAGAGACGTTTGGGCTGGAAGCCCTGTATGCATTCTGTGAGACCGCCCGCGAACTGCTTTATGACGACAACATCGGCCGGGTTATCGCAAGACCATTTACGGGGGACGGCGCCAACACATTTGTCCGAACCGGCAACAGGCGCGACTATTCGATCAGCCCACCCTCACCCACCGTGCTCGACCTGCATGCTGAAGCTGGCAACGCGGTGTACGGTATTGGAAAAATCTCCGATATTTTTGCGCATTCCGGTGTAACGACCAGCACCAAGGCAACCGGGCTCGACGCTCTCATGGCCACCACCCTTGCGCATGTATGGGATTGCGAAGATCGCAGCATCATCTTCACCAACCTCGTGAACTTCGACCAGGACTTTGGCCACCGGCGCAACCCGCTAGGCTTTGCTGACGCGCTCAAAGGCTTTGATTCGCAACTTGGCGAGCTGAACGATGCGCTGCGTGATGATGACCTTCTCTTTGTCACGTCAGATCATGGCTGTGACCCTACCTGGGAGGGTACGGAACACACGAGGGAGTTCGTACCGATCCTCGCCTACCAGAAAAACATGCCTGCCATCGATCTTGGCATCCGGGATACCTTTGCTGACCTGGGCCAGACCATTGCCTCCCTGTTCGGGCTGGCCCCCCTCAACTACGGCACGTCCTTCCTGCCACAACTCAACCTGAAAGGCACTGCAGTATGACCAAAGAGAGACATCTCGATGTAGTAATTGTCGGAGCAGGATTTGCCGGTATGTATATGCTGCATCGACTGCGCGAACTCGGCATGACTGCACACGTCTATGAAGCCGGTGATGATGTCGGCGGCACCTGGTATTGGAACCGCTATCCCGGGGCCCGATGTGATGCTGAATCACTTGCCTACTCTTTTTCTTTTTCACCGGAACTCGAACAGGAATGGGAATGGTCGGAACGGTACGCCACGCAACCGGAAATCCTGCGTTACGCTATCCATGTTTCAGAAAGGTTTGACCTGCGCAAAGACATCACGTTTAACGCCCGCGTAAAGTCAGCACACTACGAAGAGGCCGCCACCCGCTGGCGTGTTACGACCGAACAAGGTGAAACCGCGATTGCGCGTTTCTGCATCATGGCAACGGGTTGTCTCTCGGTACCCCAGCTGCCGGACATACCCGGCATCGAAAACTTCAAGGGCAACTTCTACCAGGCCAGCCAGTGGCCACACCACGAGGTGGACTTTACCGGGCAGCGTGTCGGCATCATCGGTACCGGCTCTTCCGGCATCCAGGCAATTCCAGTGATCGCCGAGCAGGCTGAACACCTGACGGTGTTCCAGCGAACGCCCAACTTCAGCGTACCGGCCAAGAATGCGCCGCTCGACCAGGAATGGGTCAACGCCTTCAAGCAGAACTATCGCGGTCACCGCCAGAATCACAAGCGGGGTATCGGTTCCGGTTTTGGTGACCTTGATATCGAACCGATGCAGGCCGCGCCGGAAATGACTTTCCGCGCCCAGTTCAGTGAAGAAGAAGCCCGCGAGCGCCTTCAGCAGTATTGGGATCGAGGCGGCGCACGATTCATGGGTGCCATCAGCGACATGATGCTGGATGAAGAAAGCAACGCTTTCGCCGCCACGTTTGTCCACGAGAAGATCCACGAGATTGTGAAGGATCAGGAAACCGCCGAACTGCTATGCCCGACCAATCACCCGATCGGCACCCGGCGCATTTGTGTTGATATCGACTACTACAACACCTACAACCGTGACAACGTCACCCTGAAAAGCGTCAAGGACACACCTATCGAGAAGATTGTCGAAAACGGCGTACAGGTTGCAGGCGAAGTCACAGAACTCGATACCCTTGTTGTTGCAACGGGTTTTGATGCCATGACAGGCGCCCTGCTGCGAATGGATATTACCGGCAGGGATGGCTTTTCGCTTAAAGAAAAATGGCATGCAGGCCCACGCAGTTATCTCGGTATTGGTGTACATGGTTTTCCCAACCTGTTTACTGTCACAGGCCCAGGCAGCCCATCGGTCTTAAGTAACATGCTGGTTTCCATCGAGCAGCACGTTGACTGGATGATCGATGCACTGAAACACATGCAGGCGAACGCATTTGTTACCTTCGAACCTGAACAAGACGCGGAAGATAACTGGGTTGAACATGTCAACGAGGTTGCCTCCGCCACGCTGTTTCCCAAAGGTGGCTCGTGGTATCTCGGCGCCAACGTTAAAGGTAAGCCGCGCATCTTCATGCCGTACGCGGGCGGTGTTGGCATGTACCGAGAGGTCTGCGACGACGTCACAAAGAACAACTATCGGGGCTTTGCATTCAGCCCTGAGCGTGCTGAAGGAGGCTCGCGGTAGCCAGCCAAGAAACTGGCGTTTGACCACGCCGTCGGACCGTACTTTGTAGTATAAGAGCAAAGGAGAATAGCCATGACGCTTTGGAAAGAATCTGCCACGTCGCTCGCCGCGATGATCAGGAACAAGGAAGTATCCAGCCGCGAGGTGGTTGATGCTCACCTGAGGCGTATCGAAGCGGTTAACCCCAAGCTGAACGCCGTTACCATTGCCCTCGAAGAGTCCGCGTTAGCGGCTGCAGACCGGGCCGATGCCTCTGCGCCAACCGGCCCGTTGCACGGCGTACCGTTTTCCATCAAGGAAAACATCGACTGTGTCGGCTCACCTACCACCTCTGGTGTGACCGTTTTTGCAGAGGCCATGCCTCCCATTGATTCGCCAGTCGTCACCCGTATGAAAGCCGCCGGTGCAATACCGCTGGCACGCACCAATATGCCGGAGATGGGGCTACGCATCACAACAGACAATCCGCTGCGTGGGCGAACCCTGAACCCATGGACGCAAACCCGCACCGCAGGTGGATCAAGTGGCGGCGAAGGTTCTGCTATTGCTGCAGGGATGTCTCCAATTGGTCTCGGCAACGATATTGGTGGTTCCGTAAGGAATCCGGCTGTCTGTTGTGGGATCGCTTCCCTTAAACCATCGGCGGGCCGGATTCCCCATGCCCTTTCCCTGCCGCCAAGTGACAACAATGGACTTGCTGGACAGTTGATGGCGGTTGAAGGCCCCATGGCACGACATATCGCTGATGTGAAGCTGGGCTACGAAATTCTCTCTGGCCGCGACCCACGCGACCCTGTGTCGGTTGATGCGCCACTTTACGCAGCCATTCCTGACAATCGCCAGGTTGCCCTAGTTACCGATATTCCCGGTATCACCCTGCCGGACTATATTGTCGCCTCGGTGCGCCGGGCAGGCGAAGCACTCACTGCTACTGGCTGGCAAACTGAAGAGGTCTCTCCGCCGGAACTGGAAAGGGTGACGGAATTGTGGGGACACGTGCTGACCGATGAGTTTGCGCCGGTGATCGACCAGTTTGGCACCTTCATGTCCGCCCCGGCGGTTGGGCTGCTCCAGAAACTGATAGAGATGTATCCGCCAGAAAACCTGCCTTCTGCCCTGCTGCATGCCGAGCGTTGGCGATTGTGTAAAGCATGGTCTGAGTTTTTTGCCGAGTACCCTCTCGTTGTTGGTCCCACCTGGACGGACATACCTTTTGAACATGACGCCGACCTTGCTGAAGATGGGGCTGAGACCACGGTAAACCGGCTCAGGTTCATCACCCCGGCAAACCTCCTCTCGCTCCCTTCAGCGGCGGTGCCAACCGGCGTCCATGACGGTTTCCCGATGGGCGTACAGGTACTGGCAGATCGCTGGCGGGATGACCTGAGTCTCGAAGGTGCAGCGGCTATAGAACGCTCCCTCGGCGCGATCACCCCTATCGACCCGGTATTCTGATTTAACATTCAAGATAGGAAACACCTAACCAGACAGGAGCCAGCATGGATGTAAACAACAGAACATGTGTCATTACAGGGGCAGCAAGCGGTATCGGCGCCGCCTGCGCCAGGGCATTTGCATCGCGTGGTGCGCGGGTTGCTGTAGTCGATGTTAACGAAGATGGCGCCAGGACGATTGCTGAAGAGATTGGCGGAATAGCAGTCGCCTGCGACATCAGCAGCGAGGCTGATACCAATCGCATGATTGCTGACATTGAATCGTCGCTGGGTGACATTGATCTCTTCTTCAACAACGCTGGTGTTGCCACAGGTGGTGATCCCCTGACCACACCACTCGATGTCTGGCAGTCGCAGTGGGAAATCAATGTGATGGCACACGTTTATGCTGTGCGAGCATTGTTACCCAAGATGCTGGAACGTGGTGAAGGTTACCTGCTACACACGGCCTCGATGGCAGGTATCCTGACCTCGCACGGCAACCTCACCTACGCAACAACCAAGCATGCGGTTGTCGGACTCGCTGAATGGCTGTCGATTACCTATCACAACAAGGGCATACGTGTGTCGCTGCTGGCGCCGCTTGGGGTCAGGACCCCGATGCTGGGTGATCCCAACTCCGCCTGGGCATCGGGTGCAGCAGGACCGATCAAGGAACCGGAAGAAGTGGCACAGCAGGTACTCGCTGCTGTTGAAGAGGAACGCTTTCTCATCCTGACCGACGAAATCGCCCAGACCTGGATGGAGCGGAAAACAATGGACCCGGAGCGGTGGTTATCCGGTATGCGTCGGCTGCAGGATAAGATCGACTCGGCGCCGAGTTAGCAGCGCCGAATCTTTATAGTTCTGACTTGCTCGGCGACAGTACCGGCTTGATATCGTCCATAATGTCCGCGCGTACTGCGGGGCTTCCGTTCTTAATGAAGCCAATGCGCTCGAACCCCTCATCTTTCAGGGTATCGAACACCTTGTTTTTCTGCAGGTAAAAATCCACGTTGTCAGAGTCGCCGATAAACAGCGTGCCTTCGCCAGACATCAGGACAAATACACCAGGTATAAAGTCATTAAAGCGCATGTCCGCCGGATAAACGTTCATCGCGTAGTTCTTGCCGGAGTTACCGGTAAGTTCCTGGGTTTCAATTTTTCGCATGGACAGCCTCTGGAGAATTTTCTGCGCTTTTAAATCTGTACAGGTCAAGGTCAGACCTGATCTCGTTAATCATTTCGTTATCAACCTGGTCCACTGGTATCCCCATGGAATCGGCGATACGGACCATTCGCTGGAAGTTTGCCGCAACGCCCGCTGCATCGACAAGCACTTCCGGTCCGGCAGCGGTAAGCAGTTTTTCACGGGATGCCTCCAGCTCGCCCGCGTCACCGCCGGCAAGGGCACCGGCAAACTCCATCAACTCTTTGCCAAATTCCACGTCACCACCATCAATAACCTCGCCATTAATCATGCTGAGGTCGGCGTTTCTCGTTGTTACCTTCGCGCTCACACGGAGCATCGTTGCGTGGGCACTGGTTCAGTAAAAACACTCGTTCACTGACGACACCCTGCCCGCCACGAGTTCCATCTGCATCCGGTCAATGACGCGGTTTTCATCTTTCACCATATTCGCCATACCGGCTATCGAGAGGTACTGCGCTGCTGCAAGGTCACACCAGTCGCGAACTGCTGCGGGGACCATCGACAGCGCACGCAGGACATTTGCCGCTGGCCGCTCCGGTGGAAAAAGATCAGCTTCGTTACCTGTATTGCCTTCTTTCGGGAGCATCGGCACGAAGCCAGTATCATCAACAAGATTTTCGGGCACGTAACCATCCGGTTCACCTGCCACGGGTGCCGGTAACGGTTCTGGTTCGACTCCAATACCCCGATTGAACTCATCAATCGACATCATCGCAACGACAATACCGGCCAGTTCCACATAGGCGCCTTTTGAAAGCCCCCTCGCCTCGTTGTCATCCACGTAGCGCTGCGTGATCCGGTTCTGGTCGGTCACAATCCGGTGTACGGCATCAACTACCAGCGCGTCCAGATCGGTGACTGAGTCATGTTCACCAGGAAAGTTGTAGGGAGACAATGCGTTTTTACGCTCGGCGCAGAATCGGCACGTTCGGGCGGCTCTCACTTCTGCAGCGATCGAGACGCGCTCGGCGCCAGACCAATAGCTGCCGGGAGCCGCAAGCTTCTGCCAGTAGGCCCTGTGCGCCTCACCAATATCGGCCCGCACCGGCAATTCTGTATCGCTGTAGCTGAACGCACTCATACAGGCACCGGCCCTTCCACCTGCAGGCGGTGAATCACTCGCGGCTCTTCGCCGTGATCATGCACAGCAAAGTGCAAGACGCTGCGGTTATCCCACATGACAAGATCGCCTTTGCGCCAGCGATGGCGAAACTGGTATTCGATACGGGTGCCCTGCTCAAAGAGATATTCAAGCAACGACCGGCTTTCCCTTGTGCTCCAGCCGGCAAACCGTTTGGTGAAGGCGCGGCAGACGTAAAGTGCTTTTCTTTTCAGGTGATCATGAGTCCTGATGACGGGATGCTCGGCACGCGGGGCATTGGAGGCATCTTCATTGTAGATGCCGGCAAGATCCTCGGCAGAGTGAACCGCTCGCAAGCCTTCAACTACGGACTTCAGGCCGTCAGACATTTCTTCATAGGCGAGAAACTGGTTGGCAAAGGCAGTATCACCACCAAAACCGGGTACCTCGTGCGCGTAGAGCATGGTCAGAGTGGGTGGCGCCGGGTTGTAACTCATATCTGTGTGCCAGTGCTGGTTCACGTCCTTCTTTTTGCCATGATTGGAGAGCTTGATGATCTCCGGATGATCTTTCATCCCGGCATACGGATGATTCACCAGTTCGCCCCAGTGCCTGGCAAACTTCTTGTGATCTTCCGGTGTAAGGTCCTGGTTCGGAAACACCAGTACCTGGTGTTCGCAGAACAGTTCATTCAGATCTGCGGCCTGCGCTGACGTCACGTCACGCACATCCAAACCGGTTACTTCCGCACCCATCGGTGCTGCGAGTTTCTCAACCTGCACGAGAGCTCCGTCGTTACCTGTTCAACAAGCGTTAAGTGTAGCGGAATTTGTGTATAGTCGCCTGAATGTCCACAGCGGTTTCTCCAGGCAGTTTCACGGAAGGCTCCATCAGGCAACACGTGGCCCGACTTTCCGGCGTCATGATTGTCGGCTTCCTGACCATGACAATTGCCAATCTCATTGAGGTGTTCTACATAGGCCAGGTCGGCAAGCTGCAGGTGGCCGCGTATTCCTTCGCCTTCCCGGTTGCCATGTGCATGAACGCACTGACACGCGGTATTGGTATCGGCGCCGCTGCACTGATCGCACAGGGCATCGGTCGCGGCGATCCATCTACCGCCGCTCGGGCGGCAACGCATGGATTCGTATTGGTCATCATATTCACCGTCAGCGTCGCTGTACTGGGCCAATATCACGCCGACGTGCTGTTTGGTGTGCTTGGCGCAACAGGAGACGTGCTCAGTTTTGCCGACCAATACGCGGCAATATGGCTGATCGGCTTTCCCATGATGGGCATGGCGATGGTCGCCAACGGGATGATCAGGGCATTTGGTGATGCAACCTACCCTGGCCTGATCATGACATCAGGACCCATCGCACAGATTGTCGCTGGCCCCTTCCTGATCTTTGGCCTTGCCGGTCTCCCCGCACTTGGTCTCGAGGGCGCAGCATGGGCGTTTAACCTCGGCTGTTTTGTTCAACTGCTGCTGGTCATCAACTGGTTTGTCATTCGACAGCTCCGCATCTCACCCACACTGCAAGGTTTCATCGATACCGCCACTAATATCTTGAAAGTTGGAATCCCCGCCGCCGCAACCAACCTTATTAATCCTTTTTTCATGGTGCTGGTAACTTTCCTGCTTGCATCGTTTGGTCCAACGGTGGTCGCAGGGTTTGGTGTTGCTGCACGTCTCGAGGCTGTGGCCGCCATGGTGGTGGTCGGTATCAGTGGCAGCGTGGTCCCCATGGTTGGACAGAACTGGGGCGCAGGACGATTTGAGCGCGTGATCGAAACCATGAAAACCTGCTACGTTGCAGGCCACACCTGGGGCATCACCGCAGCGATCATCATGTGGCTGCTCGCACCCTTTTTCGTCAGCCTGGTAAATGATGACCCTGCACTCATCGAGGCTGCGGTCATGTTTCTCTACATCGTACCGATCAGTATTGGTTTTATGGGCATGATCATCATCGCCACAGCGGCATTCAACGCGATCAGGCGACCATTACCGGCACTCGGATTGTCACTCGCGAGGCTGGTGCTGGTGTTTTATCCGCTGGCACTTTTCCTGGGCGATACATGGGGCTTTACCGGCATATTCGCCGCAATCGCGCTTTCGAATATGATCATTGGTGTCGTGTCATGGTGGTGGTGCAGGAGAACCCTGGTGAGCGCAATGGGTAGCACAGACAAATGAGCGTTGTCCTGACTGAGGGAAAAGGCGCAAGACATGTTGTCGTAGTACATGGTGCAGGTTCAGCAGCAAAGCCAATGATGCGACTCGCGTCCGCGCTACTGACAAGGCTGCCGGGCACCAGGGTCTCAGTGCCTGATCTAACCAGCCATCTCGGAGGTCGCGATGCGGAGCCGGTGCAAGGGTATATCCAAACGGTAGCCGAACTCATCGATGCTGAGACACACCTTGTCGGTCATTCCATGGGTGCGAAGATCTGTGCGCAAGTCGCCATCAACCGACAGGTACGCTCACTTTCGCTGATTGAACCCATGACCTGGGGCATCCTTGTCGGCCCTGAAAATGCAGCGGCGCGACAGGAGGACCAGGATGTGTTCCAGCGATTTGATGCAGACAGGCATAACGAACGCGGTGTTGCCTCGTTTATCGAGTATTGGAACCAGAGCGCATGGACAGATATACCGGAAGTTATTCGTGACCGCATGATTGCCGCCAGCGATCAGCTTTATGCCGAGGCAAAAGCAGTCTCACATGACAACACCGGCCCCGAACAGTACGGCAGCATCACCGCGCCGACCATTGCTATTGCCGGTAGTCGAACCCGCCCGCCAGCACAGAAGATTGTCGACGAGTGGGCAAAGCTGGCACCGGTGGTTGGCACTTACCGCATCGAGGGTGCGCGCCACATGGATGTAGTATCGAACCCCGAGCCGTTTGCAGACGTGATCGCGACGCACATCAAAAACCACTGAGCGGGCGCACCTGGCCTGTTTGCAGTTATCTCCCCCGGGGACAATAATTCTTCCCCTGAACAGAAGAACCAGAACCACAACCACAACCGGAGTCAACGGGTATGGCCTTTGACACATTGCTTTATGAACTGAACGGCACCACTGCCGTTATCACCTTTAATCGTCCCGACAAGATGAATACCTGGAACCAGGTTGTTGCAAACGAACTGAGCACCGCTCTGCAGGACGCTAACGCCGACGACAAGGTCCGTGCGGTGGTGCTGACGGGTGCAGGCAGGGCCTTTTGTGCCGGTGCTGACTTAGAGCGCGGCGGCGATACATTTGCCGGGCGATCTGAGGGAGATGGCAGTGAAGCCGGTCGAACCGTGACCAACATACATCCGTATGAGATCGACAAGCCTGTCATCGCGGCAATCAACGGCGCCGCTGTTGGCGTGGGTATGACCTACCCGCTGCTCTGCGACATACGTATTGCCGCAGAGGATGCCAAGATGGGTTTTGTCTTTACACGCCGCGGTATGATTCCTGAACTCGCTTCACATCTGCTCTTGCAACGTATTGCAGGGTTCGAGGCAGCAGCCGACCTGCTCATGTCCGGGCGAATATTCCTTGGCCAGGAGGCCGCTGACCTCGGGGTTGTCAGCAGGTCTGTGCCACGGGATGAGGTGCTGCCGCTTGCCATGTCACTCGCCGACGACTACGCAAATACGGCACCCGCCAGCGTTGCCATTACCAAGCGCCTGCTGTGGGAAGGACTTACGTCCAGCATGGACGATATGCTAAAACAAGAGGGTCGATTGTTTGCGTGGGCAGGAAACCAGAGCGACGCTCGGGAAGGTGTCATGTCGTTTATCGAGAAACGCCCACCGGAATGGTCACTCTCCGTTCGTGACGTACCCGCGTAACACATACTGAAATCATTTTTGAGGATTGAACAATGTCTGTAATGACTGCTGACGATATCGCTGAACGCAAATCTCGTGACAACGCCCGTTTAAAGCGCGTTGCAACACGTCACGGGGCTGCGTTTCTGGCGGCAATCACCCTCTGGGGTGCAGCGGATGCCTGGGCAATTTCATCGGGCTGGGCACTTGCCAACCTGGTTGCCGTGCTCAACGCGATTTTCGCTGGTGTTGCGATGTCGTACCTGGCACATGAATGGGGGCACTTCACCGGGGCAAGGATATCCGGCGGCGTGTCACCGGTTTTAAAAGAACCACAATCGTTCTTCATGTTCTCGTTTAAACAGGATCAGAGTACCCGCGGCCAGTTTCTCTCGATGAGTGCGGGCGGCCCTGTCGCCAACTGGTCCCTCGCCTTCCTGGTACTGATACTGGTGCCAATGGAAACAGCCTCCCAGGCCATGCTGCTGGCTGCGACCACTGCCATCGCCGTGAGCGTGTCTGTTTTCGAAATCCCCGTGATGAATCGGGTGATGTATGGAGATGACCCCGAGGAAACAATCCAGAGCCGCCTGAAAGAAGTTGGGGACACACCGCGACTTAGCGGTATTGTGGTTGGCGCAATCGTGTTCCTGATTGCGCTGTAGCGCAGATTATTGCCTTAACACCAGCCGCGCCGACACCTGACCGGCGCGGTCCTGCCGCTCCATCGAAATCTGCCTCACCACAATCCCCTTGCCTGACTCAAGGCGTTCCAGCCAGAGCATCAGGCGGGTAAAGGTCACATTGTCGAACCAGACGCTGACAGCATCGGTGCCTTCGGGTTGCATTCTTGAAGGATTAATTCCAACGGACTGCGCGGATCTTGAGACCTCGCTCAGGAGCGATTGACCGGATAATGTGGCCGGTCCCTTATTACCGGCTGAGGCTTTCGCCTCGGCTTCCGTCGACTTGAAGTACTGCAACAGGCTGAGATGGCGATCACGGTCACTGGCACTTGATTCAACATAGCCATTCAGAGGCGTCCAGATCGCGAGGTAGAACACAACAATCAGCAGAAAACCGCTGAGCAGTATAAGCGCATACCTTTCACGTGCTTCGAGTTCCGCAAAACGTTCCTGCAGTGGTCCCACATAGGTTTCAATCAGCTGGTTCATGAGGCGCCACCCGATTTCACCTTGATACTACCCCTGACAGCACTGCCGTCCTGGCTGATGGTGCCAATCTCTGCGTTGAGTCCCTGGCTGGACAGCGCCTGCGCATACTCAACCAGTACTTCACTTCGCTGGCCAACCACCTGCAGAATCAGATCACCGCGGCTTTCATTAAAGTTCACGTTATTAAGGGTCAATCCTGCCGCCTCCAAGCCCTGGGAAGCCTGTGCAAACAGCGCAATAAAGTCGTTACCCTCACCTGAAGATTTGCCAAGGTGTGAATTCCAGCGTCGCCGGTAGTCCCGTACGTTTCTATCAGACGGGAAAACCTCGCTATAAAGCGTCCGGTAAGCATCACGGTAGGCTTCAGCCTGCTGCGTCATATACATGCCCTGTCCGACCAGGCTGCCGAGGTGCAGCAGCACACCGCAGATCGCGAGCACTGCGACGGATCGCCATACGGAGACCGGTCCGCGCTTTTTGACCTCGGTCTTGTATTCGCCCTGCAGGAGGTTAACCGGATTGAGATTGTTGTGGTTGTTGTTCTTTAGAAAGTTGTGAAACCGCCACTCACGGGCACTGGCATCCAGTTGGTGAACCTCCGGTGGGTTCTCTTCCGACGCGTTCAACTCGCTCAACTGTAATGTGATCAGCGCTTGATCCGCTTCGGTTGTATAGATGTTGATATGGGCGCGCTGTTCAACCGGGATCAGGCCGATCATCACGGCAAGATTCGTCGTGTCGGTTTCAAGTGCGGCACCCTCACCCCACCGAAGTGTGCTGCGATCGCCGTCAATGAGTGCATCAACACCACCGGTCCAGGGCACCAGTTCTGAGGCCGGTAACATCGTGGCCGTGCTGAGGTCCATCTCAGCTAACTGCGCCTGCCAGCCCTCCATGTTAGCGTGGCTGACCACGACAACCTCAATCGCCCCGGAAGGTGTTCGGCCCCCCAGCGCAAAGAAGCAATCTTCTACATCCTCAGCAAGCTGCTCCTCAACAACGTAGGGAACCGCCTGGATAATCTGTCGATACTGTTTTGAGGGGACTTCTGCCGTTGTTCGCAACGTTTCACGCGCCGGCACCAACGCAACCACTTCGCCATGAAAGTCCTCTTCATGCGCCTTCAGGTCCTCAGCGTCACCCTCGCGGATGATATGCCCACCGTCATCAGTGAGGAACCACGTTGGATTATCCCCAAGTTCTATAAACAGCGTTTCAGCCACCGGCGAGTTCCCCCTCGTTGGTGGGTGGTACTATGTTGCGAGAGAAATCGCGTTGAATCACTTTGAGGCTGCCATCGGTTGGATTGCGTTGAATGATGCTTGTCAGGTAACTGAATCGGTCCTGGTAACGCGCCACAACTCGTACTTCGAAAAACGCCGATTGTACACTAA
The DNA here is from genome assembly GCA_963921285.3 of Pseudomonadales bacterium. Taxonomy (GTDB): domain Bacteria; phylum Pseudomonadota; class Gammaproteobacteria; order Pseudomonadales; family Azotimanducaceae; genus UBA9659. The sequence continues at coordinate 272,110 of CAWUFD020000007.1, read as the reverse complement.
GACCGACATCTGCCACGCCAAGTCCCGCGAGTTCAGTGGATTGCAGGAACGCGGTGATGGATTCAAATCCTTCTTCTTCGTTGCGACGTAGCGCCAGTGCCTCTGCCGCCTGGTAACTGAGCCCAGGTGCAATCGCCTGGAAAATGAAAGGTGTCGCGGTATTTACGTTGATATTGGTGGCAGGTTCCGGCAGCGCGGTGATACTCGGTCGTAATCGCTGGTAAACCTCCAGGGGCAGACCGAACATCAGTCTCACTTCCGAGGCATCTCCCATCAACGTACCGGCAGTACGATGCGGCAGGTCGAGTCCAAGATAGGCAAAATCTTCTGCACCCAGTGTTCTCACGCCATCGTCTTCATCCAGCCAGTCCTGGACCTGGTCTGCAATAGACGGATCGCTGCCAACTGCTGCTGCGAGGTTTAACAGGCGCTGCCGATTAGAGCTTGCCGCCGGGTTCTGTGAGGCAAGGCCGTTAACGTTCAGCTTGCCCTGCAGGTCGGTAATGGTGACATCGACCTCGCCTTCTTCAAATTCAAACACCAGCTCAGGGTTGGCCCAGATCTCCGCGAGATGATCCCTTGTGGGATCCAGTTCAAAATCTTCCGCCAGTATCTGCCTGGCAAGCTCTTCACCGCCAAGCGCGTACTGCTGGGCCTGACCGCGCTGCAGGAAGCCGTGGGTCGCCTGGATTGACGTGGTCTGCTCGCGCACCATGCCAACGGCAAGTACCGTCGCAATCACCACCACCAGCAGCACTGAGACCAGTGCCACGCCGCGCTGACGTCGTCTGCAATCAGGCATCAGGATCCTCTGCTTCCACTGCTATTTCACCGTCTTCGGGTTCAGCAGTGCGGGAGTCGCCGCCAGGGTTGAAATTGGACGCACCCGGCTCGAAGGTATCAACAAGCTGGAATACCCTGACCACCTCACCGAGGGTTTCTGTATCGATAGCAACTTCGACCGCGGCCGGTATCACTTCCGATTCCTCGTCTTCGAGTTCGTCCTGCACAAACTCATCGGCGGTTTCAGTTTCCTCGCTGGTCTCGTCAACTACAACAGCAGTGATTCTCAGGTCATTAACCCCTTTGAGCACAATCCGCTCGACAGGTTCACTGTCTTCCGCCCGGTCGAGCACCTTCCAGAAGAGTCGCTTGAGGGTTTTCTCCTCGTAGTCCACGACGTAGGCAACACGCTGCAACTTGCTGCGTGGCCGGCCGGTCGGGTTGGTCCAGCCGCCGCGGGTGAACTCGATAGCGTAGTCTTCGCTTTCAAACACCAGCGCCTGCACCGGCTCACCGTAACCATCACGGACCGGTCTCGGCACAAACTGGTTGAAGTCCCTTGCCATGGTCGCAAAGGCAAGATTCAGCCCGGTATAGGTTGAGGTACTCGCCCTGACACGCTCATTGCTGTCCATCACCGTGCGTAACATCTGGTTGGCGCCAAGACCGATGATGGAAAAAATCGAAATCGAGACAAGCAGCTCAAGCAGTGTAAATCCGCGGGTAGCAAAGATCTTCATCAATAGCGCCCCAGGAAGCCCGTCAGCACAGCTGCTGGCGTATCCTCCTGCCCATAAGTGTAGACCGAGATTTCAACCCGACGCACAAACTCATTCTCGGTTGATTCGATCGTTGTCTCTACTTCCCATTCCTTGTCAGAAACGCTGATGGTATCCCTCGAAATACCAGGGTTGGGATAGTTGTCGTCGTTACGGGGCTGGATGCGCAGCTGTGTCATGGCGTTTTCGGCAAGCCACCAGGCAACCGTGCGATCCTGGATGATGCTGGTCTGCTTCACGCTCATGGTGGCGTTTTTGACGAGCGCAACTGAGACAATCGCAAAGATCACCAGCGCTACCATCACCTCGAGCAATGTAAAGCCGCGTTCTAGGGAACCTCTGATTAAGGTCTTTTTTCGTGATAGCTGCGTTAACGCCGTCCTCGGAAAGCCACTAAATTGAAGCGCTTTAGTGTTTTCCTCCGGGCGGCGTTGCCTTCTCGAAAAAAAGGCTCTCACAAAAAAATCCACTTAATCAAAGGTCCCTAGTCTTCCTGCCACGTCAACTCACCATAGCCATCAGATTCGAGCGTCTTGAATGTCCGATCGATCCGTGACTCAAAGGTCATTTTAAAAGGCGTCATTTCTCCGCTGGAGAGAATCAATACAGGCGGCACTTCTTCACCGGCAAACGCCAGCTCCTCACTGTCAGCCTTTACGTCGAGACGTACGGTGTCCGGCAGCCGGCGTGGTTGGAAGGGTTTTTCTACGAGCGGCTCCCACTTCTGTTCACCGTCGTTGTAACCAAGGAATTCATAACCTTCACGTGTCGTGCGAAAACCATACTCAGACGAATCCAGTACGGCCTCCGACTGAAGCATCTGCAATAACAGCTCCATGCGCGCGGTTTCTTCGTCAAATTCCTGGGTCGTGGTGAAGGACGGCAGACTGATGACAACCAGCCCGGCCATGATGGTGATCAGGAAAAGTACAACGAGGATCTCAACAAGGGTGAAACCCTGTACACGAGAAATACGATCAGAGTTCTGTGAGTTTGATATCACCATCTACACCTTCACCACCTTCCTGTCTGTCGGCGCCGAAGGAATAAACTTCCATAGTCCTGTTTTCACTGAAGAACATGTAGGGCTCTCCCCACGGATCTTCAGGCAGCTTTTTCAGGTAGCCCTCGGGATTCCAGGATTTCGGCTCAGGGAATCCACCTGGCTCAGATACCAGCGCTTCAAGCCCCTGGTCGGTGCTGGGATAAAAACCATTATCGAGGCGATACAGTTCCAGTGCATTACCAATCTGTTGCACCTCAGCTCGCGCCGCTGTGACACGCGCCTCATCCGGACGGCCAATGATATTGGGGACAATCAGGGCCGACAGAACCCCGAGGATCACGACAACCACCATGATCTCGATCAGGGTGAAACCTTGCATTGCTTTCAATGGAGCTACTCTCTTCCGGGTGTTTTTCATATTGTACTGTTTAACTGTTTTTGAACTACTGTTTTGGATGATCCGAGACGCGCAGTCCGAGACGCGCAGTCCGGGACGTGCAGTCTGAGACGCGCCTTTCTAAGACCGTCAAACCACCAACTGGTTCAGGTTGATTATCGGCAACAGGATCGCCATCACGATTGTGAACACCGCACCACCCATGAACACCAGCATGATCGGGCCGAACAGGCTGAGCAGGACACTCATCAGCATCTCTGCATCCTGCTGCTGATGTTTGGCAACTCGTGCCAGCATATCGTCCAGTTCGCCGGACGATTCTCCGGATGCAATCATGTGCAGCATCATCGGCGGAAAGTAGCCACTCTGTTCAAGTGCACCGGAGAGGCTGCTCCCCTCACTGACTTTAACGGTGGCTTGACTGACGTTCTGCTGCAGCCATGAGTTGGATAACACTTCACCCGCAATTTTCAGCGCATCCACCAGCGGCACACCGCTAGACGAGAGGATCGACAGCGTGCTCGCAAACTGTGACGTATTGGTGCCTCTCGAAAGCTTGCCAAAAAGTGGGGTACCCAGCAGGTATCGATCAGCAACCAGGCGCACCGATGGAATGGCCAGTACCCGCCGGATTGCAAACACCAGCGCGACAATGCCGATAAAAATGACAAGGCCATAGTCGACAACAAAGTCACTCATCGCGATGATAAAAGTTGTCAGGCCAGGCAGCTCCTGCCCGGAATCCGAGAATACTTCGACGATGTCCGGCACTACATAGCCGAGCAAGCCTGCGAGGATGCCAACCGTCAGGACAAAAAGGATGACCGGGTAAACCAGTGCCTGCTTGATACGTGACTGGGACTCCTGCTGTGTTTCTGTGAAATCGGCAAGTCGTGCCAGCACCAGGTCCAGGTGCCCTGCCGACTCACCTGCCGCCACCGTTGCCCGGTGCAATGCAGGGAACGCCCGCGGGAACTCTCCAAGGGAATTGGCCAGTGAAAACCCTTCCATCACCTTGGCACGAACCGTGAGCAGCATGGAGTGGATTGCTGGTTTTTCTGACTGTTTTGACACTGCCAGCAGCGCCTCTTCAACAGGCAGACCTGCAGCAATCAGTGTTGATAACTGTCGCGTCACCAGTGCACGATCATTGACCGATAGCGAGGGCGAAAAGAGACTGCTGAACGCCTTGGTGGACTTGTTTTCATCCTTTTGACGAGTTGGCGTTACCCCGAGCGGCGTCAGGCCACGGTCACGCAGCAGTTGCCTGACCTGCCGCATACTGTCCGCTTCGAGCACACCCTTTTCTTCACGCCCCTTGCCGTTGAGCGCGATGTATTCAAACGCTGCCATTGAGAGGCCCTAGTCTTCCATCGTCACCCGGAGCACTTCGTCGATCGTGGTCTGGCCATCGAGTACCCTGGCTCTGCCATCATCACGAATACCCGTCGTGACAGTGCGCACATATTTTTCCATGTCGAGTTCAGACGCGCCTGAATGAATCATGCGGCGCAGCTCATCATCAACCGCCACAACCTCGTATATGCCTTTGCGCCCCTTATAGCCTTCGTTAGCACATTGCTCACAGCCATGCGGCCGGTACAGCTGCGGAGGATTGGCTGCGTCCACCTTCAGGAAATCACATTCGTATTCGTCAGCCGTGTAGGGTTCACGGCAGTTATCGCACAGCGTTCGAACAAGGCGCTGCGCAACCAGCCCGATCAGCGAGTTGCTCAGCAGGTATGGCTGAACCCCCATGTTTGCAAGACGGGTCACCGCGCCAATGGCCGTGTTGGTGTGCAAGGTGGATAACACCAGGTGTCCTGTCAGACTCGCCTGTACCGAGATATCCGCAGTTTCATAGTCACGGATCTCACCTACCATCACGACGTCAGGGTCCTGTCGCAGAATGGCCCTGAGGCCCTTGGCAAAGGTCATTTCCGCCTTGGTGTTGACCTGTGTCTGGCCTATCCCCTCGATGTCATATTCAATCGGATCTTCCACGGTCAGGATATTGCGCGAGCGATCGTTAAGCTGATCAAGACAGGCGTACAGCGTGGTGGATTTACCGGAACCGGTAGGGCCGGTAACGAGGATGATGCCGTGAGGTTTTTCAACCAGGTCCTTCATGCTGGTCATGTCGCCGCTGCTCATACCGAGATGAGCAAGGTCGCGCCTGCCCTCCTGCTTGTCGAGCAGACGCATCACCACGCGTTCACCGTTACTTGCCGGAATCGTGGAAACACGCACATCAACTTCTTTACCACCTACACGCACTGAGATGCGGCCATCCTGGGGCAGGCGTTTCTCTGCGATGTCCAGCTTCGCCATCACCTTGATCCTGGATACCAGCAGCGGTGCAAGCGCGCGCCGGGGACTGACAATCTCCCGCAGTACGCCATCTACCCTGAAACGCACAACCAGGCGGGTCTCATAGGTCTCCACATGAATATCAGAGGCGGACACCTTTACCGCTTCCGTCAGCAGGCTGTTGATCAGTTTGATAATCGGTGCGTCGTCTTCCTGCTCAAGCAGGTCGCCGGTTTCTGGAATGGCTTCAGCCAGGCTGGACAGGTCAACTTCTTCGCCGAGGTCCTCAATCATCTGCATCGCTGCATCTGAATCATTCTGGTAGGCACCAGCAAGGAAGCGATCAAACGTGGATTCGTCTACTTCCCTGGGTGTGACAGGTCGCCCTGCAACACGTTGGACCTCTGCCAGGATCTGCGGCGAAACGCCTGTTTTAAACCAGATTTCGCCGGGATGGGTGGCCCCTTCTGTTTCCTCTGCGGCAACCAGCAACACGCCATGGCGTTTTGCAAAACCAAATGGCAACTGTTGGCTGAACCCGGGGTCATTCATCTCTGCTACTCACACGTTGGAACGGGGGTATCTTACTGTATCTACAAGTGTTTTTCGGCTTGTCTTTCTCTCAGACGCCGTGTGCTGGAAAACGTTCCAGCGCGGCACAACATCCATCAACGCTGATGTAATGAAGGGCTTCAATCTTGCGATAAACAGGAATACTATAAGCAATGGTTATTAAATTCATGAATTTCGATTCAATTCGATGATGAGACAATGAATCCGGACCAACTTCTATGAAACTCAGCGATATCGACCTCAACCTGTTTGTTGTCTTTGATGCCATTTATACCGAGGGTAACCTGACCCGGGCCGGTGAGATCATCGGCATCACCCAGCCTGCCGTATCCAACTCCCTGTCGCGGCTTCGCAATCTCTTTGATGATCCCCTTTTTGTTCGCACCGCTGAGGGCATGGTGCCCACACCGGTTGCACAGAACATCATCGGATCCGTACGCCAGGCACTTGGCCTGATCAGGTCCAGCGTGCAGGAAAGTGAGTCTTTTGACCCGGCAGAATCGGACAAACGTTTTCGTATCAGCACAAGTGACCTCTCGCAGGCGATTATTCTTCCCACGCTGTTTGACGCGATGGTGAAGCAGGCCCCGGGGGTTGCAATCGACTGCTACCAGGTTCACCGACGCGACATGAACATCGAACTTGCGAGCGGCAACCTCGATCTCGCTATCGATATACCACTGACACCAGACCCGCAGATCAAGCAGGCGCACTTGTATACACACCCACATGTCTGTGTCGTGCGTAAGGGCAACACGATTATCAAGGACAAGCTGGACCTCGATGCCTATATCGAACTCAAACACATCCACATCTCTTCGCGGCGTGGTGGACTGGGTCATGTTGACCTGTCGCTCGGCAAAATGGGCAAGAAGCGGGACGTGGTGTTAAGAACGCAGCATTACCTGGCAACCCCGCTGCTGGTCGCAACAACCGACTATGCGCTGACCGTGCCGAAGCTGTTTGCAGATTTCCTCGCTAGAGACCCGAACATTGAATATTTCGAGCTGCCCTTTGAAGTACCGCCACTCGAAAGCTACCTGTACTGGCACGAAAGCACTGATAAAGACCAGGCCAACCAGTGGATACGCAACATATTCATTGACGCGTACCACAAACTTTCCGCCGCCTGAGGTACAATGCGCGCAGCATGAATTTTGTCGGCAGTCACATCCTTTCGGTCAGTCAGTTTGGTCGTACTGACATAGAACGGGTATTTGATGTTGCCGACCAGATGATCCCCTACGCCAACCGGGAACGCGTCACCCGCGTCCTTGAAGGCGCCATTCTCGGCAACATGTTTTTTGAACCCAGCACCCGCACCCGGGTCAGTTTTGGCTGTGCCTGGAACCTGCTCGGCGGCGATGTCAGGGAGACTACCGAGGTGAAAACCTCCTCTCTCGCCAAGGGTGAATCGTTCTATGACACTGCCAGGGTCCTGTCCGGTTACAGTGACATCATTGTGATGCGTCATGAGCTGGAAGGCTCGGTTGAAGAATTTGCCTCGGCCTCGCGCGTGCCCGTCATCAATGGTGGCGATGGTTCAAATGAACATCCCAGCCAGGCCTTGCTCGACCTTTACACGATCAGGAAGGAAATGCAGGACCAGGGCAAAGAAGTAGATGGTCTAAGGATTGCCCTTATCGGGGACCTTCGTTACGGCCGGGCCGTACACAGCCTCTGCAAACTGCTGTCGTTATATGACAACCTGCACTTCACGATGTTAAGCCCACCCGAACTCACGCTACCTGATGAGTACGTGGAAGCAATCCGGACAAAAGGTCACCAGGTTGATGTTTCAACGGACCTGCAGGCAGGCATCGCCCATGCAGACATCCTTTACGTAACAAGGACCCAGGAAGAAAGGTTTCCCTCCCAGGAAGAAGCGGATCGTTACAAGGGCCTCTTTCGGCTTAACCAGACTATCTACACGGAAAACTGTGAGCCCAACACCGTCATCATGCACCCACTACCCCGCGATTCGCGCTCCGGTGCCAAGGAACTTGATGACGACCTGAACGAAAACCCGAACCTCGCTATCTTCAGGCAGACGGACAACGGCGTGGTGATTCGCATGGCACTGTTTGCACTGATCCTGGACGTTGCAGACCAGGTAGAGGCTACCGCGAGGGAAGTTAACTGGTACACTGCCGGTCGTTTCTAACACGCTTTTTTCAACAATCTCTTTTTCATTGAGGACGCTGTCATGATCCATAACAACATCCTGGAAACCATTGGTAACACACCTGTTGTCAGGGTTAATCGCGTTACACCTGAAAACCAGAACATCTACGTGAAGGTTGAAGCCTTCAATCCACTTGCTTCAGTAAAAGATCGACTGGCGATTGCGATCATCGAAGATGCGGAACGTCGCGGCGCTATCAAACCAGGTCAGACCGTCGTCGAGGCAACTTCTGGCAACACCGGTATCGCACTAGCGATGGTGTGTGCCGCCAAGGGCTACCCTTTCGTAGCCACAATGGTCGAAACCTTCTCTATTGAACGTCGCAAGATCATGAAAGCGCTCGGTGCCAAGGTGATTCTAACGCCAGCTGCGGAACGTGGCTCCGGTATGGTCAAACGCGCCGAAGAGCTCGCCGCCGAACACGGCTGGTTCCTTGCCCGTCAGTTCGAGAATGAAGCCAACCCGGCCTACCACCGCAACACCACCGGCCCCGAGATCCTGCGTGACTTTGCAGGCCGCGACCTCGACTACTTTGTATCAGGCTGGGGTACCGGCGGTACGATGACCGGTGCAGGCGAAATGATCAAAATGGCGCGACCGGATACAAAAATTGTGATTGCTGAACCCGAGGGCGCGGCGATGTTGTCTGGCAAGGAATGGTCACCGCACAAAATCCAGGGCTGGACACCTGACTTTATCCCAGGTGTTCTGAACAAAGATGTCGCTGACCAGTTGGTACCCGTGTCAGACGACCGTGCTATTGAAATTGCGCAACGTCTCGCGAAAGAAGAAGGCATCTTTGTTGGTATCTCGGCCGGTGCCACCATGGCCGCCGCACTGGATGTTGCCGAAAGCGCGCCCGACAACAGCACGTTTGTAGTCATGCTGCCGGATACCGGCGAGCGTTATCTCTCCACCCCGCTGTTTGCTGACATCTCGGAAGAGTCCGACGATGAGTGGTTAGCCTCACTCAAGTAGAGAATGATTGAGTCACGCACTGGCTAGCCTGCATGTTTCATCAAATCCACAAATCTGGGGACGATAATTTTGTTCCTGAGACGGCTCGTGAGCGGAGCCCTATCGAGAATAGGGCGCAGGGAGCATGGCGGCTCCGGAGCAAAATTAGCACGCCAGATTTGTAGGAACGAACTTGAGGTACAAAGTGCGATCTCACAGAATCTGCGCAACTATCTGAAACGAGAGCATCTAACAGCAAGCTAAAGTGGTTTGGTGAAATATGCAGGCTAGCAGCCTGTGCGTGACAGTGTCATCAGGGACAGTGTGGGGGAAATGGCCGACCCGAGGTCTGCACGCAGCTCCCTGATTGCCTGCTTGATCCTGGCTTTGCCGTTCTCGTCACCCACCTCGGCGTAACATTCATAGTAAAACGCCAACTGCCACAACGCCTCTTCGGCCTCGCTCATGCCTGCCCCATTCACCTTCCGATCCGCTTCCTCACGCCAGCGTGCCGGAATGCCATTCAGGTTCAGACTGGTGACAACCGATATCAGACAGGTTGCACCGTAAGGCACCGGGTCCTGCCAGTTACAATCAAAAAGGCTTTTGAACATACCCATCGTTTGCTCTCCTGAGCATTGTTGATGGGTAAAGATTAGGGCGCCGGCGTCACCTTATATGGTCAGCGCGAGCCAACGACATGTCAGTGACCAGATGTCAGTGACTCGCTTCGTGAGTGGATTCAAACTCGTGCATGCACTCCCTGAAGAAGCGCAGCTTCAGATCCAGTGCAACAGACTCGTTGATAGAAGGTGCATCAAACAGGTACTTCTCTTCCAGCATCAGGTTTGCCTGCTCCGACCAATGCCTGGGCAATAAGCTCAGTTTGATACCAAGCGCCTGTTCCAGTTCATGATCGGTTCTGTACTTGAGCAGTTTCAGTCGCAGCTGTGCAACGAGGGAGGACGTAATTGAAGCGGTGGGGAAATTCAAAGTGCTGTGTGCCATATGCCAATACCTAATCAGTGTTGTCTCGATGTAACTCCTCTCAGCGTATCGACCCGGCTCCTTAGTAAAACGTCCTTGTGAGCCAAAATATTCCCACAAACAAAAAGGCCCCCTGCCAGCAAACTGACAGGGGGCCCTTTATCAGGTTTCGATGGTCTGACGGGCGGTTAGCCCTCCAGCATACCGTCGAATTCAGGTACCGCCTTGAACAGGTCAGCAACAAGACCGTAGTCCGCAACCTGGAAAATAGGCGCGTCTTCGTCCTTGTTGATCGCAACGATCACCTTGCTGTCCTTCATACCGGCGAGGTGCTGGATCGCACCGCTGATACCAACAGCAATGTAGAGGTCCGGCGCGACGATCTTACCGGTCTGGCCTACCTGCATATCGTTTGGTACAAAACCTGCGTCAACCGCGGCGCGTGATGCACCGATGGCAGCGCCGAGCTTGTCAGCAACTGATTCCAGCAGTACGAAGTTCTCACCGTTCTGCATGCCACGACCACCGGAGATGATGATAGAGGCAGCGGTCAGTTCCGGACGCTCCAGCTTGACGATTTCTTCCTTGTCCCAGGAAGAAAGGCCGGCATCTTTAGCAACGTCGCAGGCTTCAACTGCCGCACTGCCGCCTTCCGCGTCAACAGGATCAAACGCCGTACCACGTACCGTGATGACCTTGATGGCATCTGAAGACTGAACTGTCGCAATCGCGTTACCCGCATAGATAGGACGCTCAAACGTGTCCTCGCTGACAACACCGCTGATGTCAGAAATCTGCGCAACATCCAGCAGCGCTGCAACACGCGGCATGAAGTTCTTACCGGACGTGGTGGTTGCTGTCATGATGTGAGAGTAGCCGCTGCCAATCTCGGCGATGAGGTCACCGATATTTTCAGCAAGCTGGTGCCCATAGGCTGCGTTATCCGCGACCAGCACCTTGGCTACGCCTGCAATCTTCGCAGCCGCTTCACCAGCTGCGCCGCAGTTTTCGCCTGCTACAAGTACTTCGATATCACCGCCAATGGCCTGCGCTGCCGCCACAGTAACCAGCGTTGGTGCCTTGATCGAATTGTTGTCATGGTCTGCTACAACAAGAATAGTCATTAGATCACCTTCGCTTCGTTCTTGAGTTTGTCGACAAGCTCTTCAACGGTCTCAACCATGATGCCCGCCTGTCTTTCAGGTGGGTTGGTTACCTTGAGTGTCTTGAGCCGTGGCGCAACGTCTACACCGAGATCTTCCGGTGTATATGTGTCGATAGGCTTTTTCTTCGCCTTCATGATGTTAGGCAGAGATGCATAACGGGGCTCGTTCAGACGCAGGTCAGTGGTGACGATCGCCGGCAGGTTGATTGAGATCGTTTCAAGACCACCATCAACTTCACGGGTTACCGTCGCCTTGCCGTCGCCGAGCTCCAGTTCGGAGGCAAACGTCGCCTGGGCCATGCCGCCGAGTGCGGCCAGCATCTGGCCGGTCTGGCTGTTGTCACCGTCGATTGCCTGCTTGCCGAGGATGATCAGCTGAGGCTGTTCTTTCTCAACAACAGCCTTGAGCACCTTGGCGATGCCAAGCGGCTGCATATCTTCGTCGGTTTCCACCAGGATACCGCGGTCTGCACCCAGTGCCAGTGCTGTTCGGATCTGCTCCTGGCACTGACTGGTGCCAACAGAAACTACAACGACTTCTTCTGCTTTACCGGCTTCCTTCAGCCGGACTGCCTCTTCGATGGCAATTTCATCGAAAGGGTTAACCGACATTTTGACGTTGTTAAGGTCAACGCCGGTCTCATCGGACAGAACGCGAATGTTCACGTTGTAGTCCACGACCCGCTTGGCCGCTACTAGAACTTTCATGAGATTCCTCTGTTGATGGTATGTGAAACTGGTCGGCGACTGGCCCTAGGGATATCGCGAGGATACAGGCCGGGACTCGCCAAAAAGCGCGTATTCTGCCGGTAAAACGGCCCATAATCAATACCGGTTTACGGCGTCAAGCTACTGAAAATACTGGCAAATCAGCACTTTAAGATTTCTTTATGGGTCGATCTTAAATACAATACGGCCCCGGCTTTTTACCAATCTTCTTGAGGAGTTCCAACGTGGAAAGAGAATCCATGGAATTTGACATGGTCGTTGTCGGCGGCGGACCGTCTGGTCTCGCGACAGCGATCAAGTTTGCGCAAATGGCAGCTGAGGCTGGCGACGAATTTACCGTCTGCCTGGTCGAAAAAGGCTCGGAAATCGGTGCGCACATTCTCTCCGGCGCTGTGATCGAAACACGCGGCCTGGACGAGCTCATTCCGGACTGGAAAGAACAGGGTGCGCCACTGAATAACCCTGTCACAGAAGATGAGATGTTCTACCTGGTGGACCACTACCAGGGCCTGAAACTGCCAAGCCTGCTGGTACCCCCTGCCCTGCATAACCACGGCAACTACGCCGGTTCTCTCGGCAACCTGTGCCGCTGGCTGGGCGAAAAAGCAGAAGAACTGGGCGTCATGCTGTTCCCGGGTTTCGCCGCAAGCGAAGTCCTCTACAACGAAGATGGCGCCATCAAGGGCGTTGCTACCGGAGACATGGGTATCGGCGAGGACGGCGAGCAGAAAGCGACCTACCAGCCCGGCTACGAGCTGCATGCCAAGTACACCGTGTTTGCAGAGGGCTGCCGGGGCCACCTGGGCAAGCAGCTTATGGAAAAGTTCAACCTGCGTGAAGAATCAGATACCCAGCACTACGGTATCGGCTTCAAGGAAATCTGGGAAATCGACCCTGAAAAGCACACGCCGGGCAAGGTGGTACACACCATGGGCTGGCCCATGGGTCACTTCCCTGGCGAAGCCATGGGTGGCACCTATCTATATCACCTGGAAGACAACCAGGTGGCAATTGGCCTGATCGTCGACCTCGGCTACAAGAATCCACATATTTCCCCGTTTGACGAATTCCAGCGTTTCAAGCACCACAAGTTCATCCAGCCTACGCTGGAAGGTGGTAAGCGCGTTGCCTACGGTGCACGTGCTGTTGTTAAAGGTGGCCTGAACGCATTGCCCAAGCTGACCATGCCAGGCGGCCTGCTGGTTGGTGACGATGCCGGTTTCCTTAACAACCTGAAACAGAAAGGCACTCACACCGCCATGAAATCCGGCATTCTCGCCGGTGAAGCCGTGTACAACGCAGTGAAAAGCGGTTCAAACGGCGGGGAAGAGCTGGACAGCTACATCGCCGCATTCAAAACCTCCTGGCTGTACGACGAGCTTTACACCGCCCGTAACACTGGTCAGTGGTGGCACATGTTCGGCTTCTTCATCGGTTCTGCCTTTATCTGGCTGGACCAGGTGCTGTTCCGCGGCCGTCTGCCTTTCACCATGAAGGACCCAAAGGGCGATCACGAGGGCATGAAGCTTGCGGCCAAGGCACGTAAGCCGGAGTATCCAAAGCCGGATGGTGTCATCAGCTTCGACAAACTGTCTTCGGTATTCCTCACTAACACCAACCATGAAGAAGACCAGCCATGTCACCTGCAGCTTGCTGACGCGGGCATCCCGATCAATTCAAACCTGCCCCTTTACGATGAGCCAGCGCAGCGCTATTGCCCTGCCGGTGTATATGAAATCGTCGAGGAAGAGGACGGTGCGAAGAAGTTCCAGATCAACGCGCAGAACTGTATCCACTGCAAAACCTGTGACATCAAGGATCCCGCCCAGAATATCAACTGGGTAGTGCCTGAGGGAACAGGCGGGCCCAACTACGGGAATATGTAAGAAGGAAGAGAGAGTTGTCAGACCCTCTCGAGAATCTCTACCAGCTGCGCTAACTGGTCCTGGTCACGCGATGTCCCCAGGACCATGATCGCCGGACTCAACTCATCGAACTGCCTGACAAACAGGTAGTGCGCGCCTGCGTAAGCCAGGTGGCAGTGTTCCAACATATCCAGGTGTGTTTCGAAGGTGCCACGCACCCCAGGTAAGCGCTGCATAAGTCCCGCCGCATCTTCGAGTATCGTCAACGGCCAGCGCAACTCATTTTCTGGCAGCTCAGAAACCCGCATGTGTTTTACGCCGTCAGCAATCTCCTCCCCGGGCAGCGCGGACAGGTCTGCTATGTACTCGTGCAGGTCTTCGTCACGCAGGAAGTAGCGGTCAGCAACATACGGTTCGTTGTCTGTAATGTACTTGAGGGAATAGAAATACCAGTAACCCTGATGTGGTGAGATCGGGAGTTTCCAGCCACAGCGTGCGTGGACGGCGCTGAACCAGGTCAGCACTTCTTCGCGGCTCAGTTCACCTGCCAGAACACGGGTAACAATGCTTTTCAGCTGCGCCTTGTCAGGCGTCTTAACCAGCAGCATCTTTCATTTCAAAGAAGCTGCCAGTACTCCACACGCCGAGCTGGCCGTTTTCTTCGACCACAAGCTCAGCCAACTGGTAGTAAACGCTGCGGACCATTCGCGCTACCAGGTCATCACGGATGAGCACGTAGGGCACCCACTCCTCGCCGGTAACGACTACATGTAACGGGTGTGAGTCATCAATCACCACGCGCTCTGCCATATCGGTGGTACATGTCAGCACCTGTTGCCTGCCCTCTCCTTCGACGTCCATCAGGACAATCTGGAAAGGCACATCCTCGACCTGTATTCGGCACTTCTCTACAGGGGTGACAAGGAAATAGTCGTTGTCTTCCTTGCGCATGACAGAAGAAAACAACCTAACCAGACGGGGCCTCTTAATGGGAGAACCGTTGTAGTGCCAGGTTCCATCGCGCCCAATGACGAGATCGATATCCTTCACTGACTCGGGCTGCCAGAGATGTACAGGTGGACGGGCATTCCCCTTGACTGATTCCAGGTCAGCCAGGAGGGAGTAAGGCAGGTCATTCATCAGGCAAGCATACCTTCAGAGACGATAAAATTCCTGATGTCGTCAAGACCCTCACCTGATTTGAGATTGGAAAAGATGAAGGGTCGCTTTTCACGCATTTTCTTTGCGTCCCGGTCCATCACGCCAAGATCTGCTCCAACGAGTGGTGCGAGATCCGTTTTGTTGATCACCAGCAGGTCTGACCGGGTGATACCCGGGCCACCCTTGCGTGGAATCTTGTCTCCCGCTGAGACATCGATCACGTAAATAGTCAGATCGCTCAGCTCAGGACTGAAAGTTGCCGCAAGATTGTCCCCGCCGCTTTCAATCATGATCAGGTCCAGTCCCTCAAAACGTTCCTGCAGCTCGTCTACCGCGTTCAGGTTCATCGAGGCGTCCTCACGGATCGCCGTATGCGGGCAGCCGCCGGTCTCAACGCCGATGATCCGATCCGGTGAAAGCGCATCATGACGCGTCAGGAATTCCGCATCTTCACGCGTATAGATGTCGTTGGTAATCACTGCGACATTGAACTCTTCGCGCATGGCAAGACACAGGGATCGAACCAGGGCGGTTTTTCCCGAACCGACCGGGCCGCCAATACCCACCCGGAGTGGCGGCTTTGTTGACTGCGCATAAGCTGTGCTCATGTTTATCTTATCTCCTTTAAGAGCGGAAAAGTCGTGATTCCTGCACTTCATGCTGGCAGGACAATATGGCGAGCCCCGGCAGGGATTGCCCGGGCGCATGGTCGGCCTGCACACTTTCTTGTACGCCGGTCACCAGTAAAGGTATCTCTGCTGAGATCTGCATCAACAATGCCTGGGCTTCCGTCTGGCCAAGCGGTACAAGTTTGGTGGCGACAGACACCTGGTTTTCAAGCCAGGACCAGGCAAATCCGGTGAGCAGATCATGTTCTTCAATGTCCCAATAGGCACCTGCCCTTGCGAACTGGCTGACAAAGGACGGGCCCTTAATCAAACCTTTGCCTGTCACTTCGAGCGAGTCGAGAAGTCGTGCCAGGGCGCGTCCCATCTGCAGGTCTTCCTGCCACAGCTCCCTGGTTTCCCTCAAGGCGAGCAGTTCCTCGTTCGCCGCCTGCAATTGATTGTCATCGCCCGCCCGCCATGCGTTGAACATGCGCAGCAACATGGGCAGGTCAGTGCGGCAGATACCTTCGGTCAGGATACCCGTGATCCATTCTCCTGCAGCGCCAACGTCACCGAGGTAGCCAACTTCAACAGCAGATTCGAGACCTTGTGAATAGGCGTAGGCACCAACAGGCAGCGTCGGCGCGGTAAGCTGTAACAGGCGAGTCAGGGCGAGCGAGTTAGAGTTAATGTGAATGTCCTCCATGACCACCGCCATGATCGTCGTGGTACGCGCCTTCTTCAGGCTGGAAGCTCTCTTCGAGCACCTTAACTTCGAGGCCAAGCCCCCTGACCATGTCATCAAGTACATGGTCATGTTGGTACTTCAGAATGGTCCGTCCCACCTCAAGTTTTACGTGTCGATTACCCAGGTGGTAGGCAGCGCGGGTCAAGAGCAGCGTGTCGTCGGAGGTAACGCAGCTGACTTTTTCCGGTGCTGCATGGATTTCAAACACTTCTCCGTTTCGGCCTTTCAAACGATCCCCCTGGTTCAGAACCGTTCCTCGAGGCAGGAACCAGGCAACTTCATCACCGTTTTCGGCAGTCGCCTTGGCGCGACTGCGGTTACGTACGTCATAACAGAGCTTGAGACTACCCGTTGCCGCCGAGGTGCTGTGATCAAGCTCGAAACACTCAATAGTCATCGGCCACGCCTAGAACAGAGAATAACGCTGCGCGAGCGGCAGGACGTCAGCAGGCTCACAGGTCAGCAACTGTCCATCAGCGCGCACCTCGTAGGTCTGTGGGTCAACCTCTATGTGCGGCATGTAGTCATTCAGCAACATATCCCGCTTGGTCACGTTGCGGCAGTTCTTCACAGACATCACGGATTTGCCTATACGTAGTGATTCAGCAACACCCGCCTGCAACGCCGCTTCTGAGACAAACGTGACCGAGGTTGCCTCGATGGCCTTACCAAAAGCACCAAACATCGGCCGGTAATGAACCGGCTGCGGTGTTGGGATCGAGGCGTTTGGATCGCCCATCGGGGCGGCCGCAATCATGCCTGACTTCAGGATCATCGCCGGTTTGATCCCAAAGAACGCCGGCTTCCACAGGACAAGATCAGCAAGCTTGCCTGCTTCGATGGATCCAACCACATGACCGATACCATGGGCGACGGCAGGGTTGATGGTGTACTTGGCGATGTAGCGTTTCGCCCTGAGGTTATCCGCCGTTGTATCTCCTTCGAGGAAGCCTCGCTGCACTTTCATTTTGTGGGCGGTCTGCCAGGTACGGCAGATCACTTCTCCAACCCTGCCCATCGCCTGGGAGTCTGATGCAATCATCGAGAATGCGCCGAGGTCATGCAGGATATCTTCTGCCGCAATGGTCTCCTTCCTGATGCGTGAGTCAGCAAAAGCGACGTCCTCAGGAATGCGCGGATCAAGGTGATGACACACCATCAACATGTCGAGGTGTTCATCAACGGTGTTTACCGTATACGGCCTGGTCGGATTGGTAGAGGACGGCAACACGTTTGGCTGCCCGCAGGCCTTGATGATGTCCGGCGCGTGACCACCGCCAGCACCTTCTGTGTGGAAGGTATGAATGGTCCTGTCCTTGAAAGCCGCAATGGTGTCTTCAACAAAGCCTGACTCATTCAGCGTATCCGTGTGGATCGCAACCTGGATGTCGGTTTCTTCGGCGACGGTAAGGCAATTGTCTATCGCAGCCGGCGTAGTGCCCCAGTCTTCGTGCAGCTTCAGCCCCATCGCACCCGCGGCAACCTGTTCATGCAGCGGTAGCGGCAGGCTGGCGTTACCCTTACCCATAAAGCCAAGATTCATTGGGAAGGCCTCAGCCGACTGCAGCATCCTGCCGATGTGCCATGGCCCTGGTGTACAAGTGGTTGCATTGGTGCCTGTGGCTGGCCCAGTACCGCCCCCCAGCATGGTTGTTACCCCACTCATCAGGGCTTCTTCAATCTGCTGAGGGCAGATGAAGTGAATGTGTGCGTCGATGCCACCCGCTGTGAGAATCTGGCCTTCGCCGGCAATGACTTCTGTGCCCGGGCCGACGATGATATCCACTGCCGACTGCGTATCAGGATTACCTGCTTTACCAATGGCCTGGATATAGCCGCCCTTGATGCCCACATCGGCCTTGATGATTCCCCAGTAATCAAGGATCAGCGCATTGGTGATCACCGTGTCCATCGCCTCAGCTGAAGGGCGCTGGCTCTGGCCCATGCCATCACGGATCACCTTGCCGCCGCCGAACTTGACCTCCTCACCATAAAGGGTGCGATCCTCTTCCACCTGGATCCAGAGTTCCGTATCTGCGAGGCGTACTTTGTCCCCCGTTGTGGGGCCAAACATATCTGTATAGGTCTTACGATCAATTGTGGTCATGTCTTATGCCTCCTCGTCCAGCTTGCCCATAACCTCGCCGCGAAAACCGTAAATCTCACGATCGCCACCAATGGCAACCAATTCCACTTCCCTTGAAGCACCCGGTTCAAAACGTATTGCTGTGCCAGAGGGGATATTGAGTCGATAGCCGTTTGCGGCAGCGCGATCAAACTCGAGCGCAGAATTAGTCTCAGCGAAGTGGTAATGCGAGCCCACCTGTATCGGACGATCACCACTGTTGGCAATCTCAAGCGTGATCACAGGTCGACCGGCATTCAGCTCAATCGGTACATCACTCAGTTCATACTCACCTGGTTTCATCTGCTACCTCCTAAAATATCTACACGATCGGTTCATGCACGGTGACAAGCTTGGTTCCATCCGGAAAGGTTGCCTCCACCTGGATCTCGTGCAGCATTTCAGCGACGCCTTCCATGACATCGGTTTCACCGAGGATCGTTTTGCCGTACGCCATCAACTCGGCAACCGTCCTGCCATCCCGTGCACCTTCCATGATCTCCGCAGAGATCAGCGCCACAGCTTCCGGGTAGTTCAGCTTCAGCCCCCTTGCCTTGCGCCGCTCGGCCAACAGCGCTGCTGTAAAGACGAGCAGCTTGTCTTTTTCCCTTGGTGTGAGATCCATACGCTCCCTTCCTGTCTATTATGTATTCCAGATTCTTGGCAGAACTCTTGGCAGAACTCTTGGCATTGTTACGTTCACCATCCCCGCAGCAACCAGCTCATCACGGATTGCCAGGAAGGACTGCCTGCATTCCAGTGCCGAACCTCCGAGGTAACGCCCTATAACTGTGCGACCCTTCACGGTGACGCCCACTTTTGCAGCGTGCACAGGGTCGCCGGCGGGCATTTCAAGCACACCATCGTAGTCCTGCTTTAGAACGGCAATAAATGTGCCAGCAATGTAGGCACCATCGAAACCCCATGCGCGGGACTTGAGTGGACTATTGCTGCCTTCGAAAAGTGTTCGTTCGAGATGACTCAACCTGCCATCTATCGAGACGTTGATCTCCTGCCTGATCTCACCCTGCTCAAATGCTTCACCAGCTGCCGGTCGTCCAAACGCGTTGATCTCCCACCCCATGTAGGAACCGTTGCCTGATACGTCGATTCGAGAAGAAAGGATGGCTTTTACACCATTGAAGAAAATCGTTTCCTGGGGCAACCAGTCGAGATGACTGTCCTTGACTGCGAGTTTGAGGTGCTGGCGCTGCGCGGCACTGTCGTCAGGACAAAGGTAGACCTTACCTGCTGATGGCGTAGTGATGACGACATCGGTTTTAGCTTCACATCGGACGTCGATCTCCAGTGCATCGCCCGTAACCAGACCACCAGGCGGGTGTAAGAGATAAGTGTGCAGGCTGCCGTCAGCTTCCTGGAAAGTCTTCTGGACCCGGAGAGGGCCTTCATGGCGAACCGTCTTGAGGCAACTGCCGTCCCTTTTTGCCTCGAATCCGAGAGAGAGCCTGGCGAGCCAGTGCCGCTCCATCTTTTGTGTAACCTGCTTTTGTGTAACCTGGCTCATGCCTGACATACCTTAATGGAAACAGGATCACATTTCTCATTAAGATCGAATTACCTTGGGTTATCATCTGCACCATCATGAGTCGTCATATCACACCCCTGCCCCTCACCCAGGAAGTCTTTGCGAAGTATGGTGATGTCCTGCACGTGGACAATGCTGAGGAAGTACGAACCATCAATGAGGGACACACCAAACGCTATCACCGGATTGCTGCACCTGAGCTGACAGCCAGTGACGGTACGCCCTGTATTAACATCTTCAGGTCAGAGCCGCAGAACCTGCCGTTCACCGTTAAGCTCATGGAACGACATCCCCTTTCATCCCAGGCCTTTTATCCATTAGGCCCCAACCCGTACCTGGTAGTGGTGGCACCGGCAGGTGACCTGGACCCTGCCTCGATTGAAGTTTTCCTGGCACAGCCTGACCAGGGTGTGAACTACCATGCCGGCACCTGGCATCACTACTCCCTTGCGCTTGGCAGTACTTCAGATTTCCTGGTGGTCGACCGGGATGCCGAAGATGAAAACTGTGATGAGATCATGCTGGATGAAGCGGATTGGATCATGATCGAGGCAACCGCACATGGCTGAACAGTTCCTGCCTGCCTTTGTCATCGGGTACAGCGACTCATCGTTTACCAACCCACACGAAGCAGCACTGCCGGAGGAACCCAGGGACTGTACCGGCGACTTCACCCACATGGGCGCAAAGTATTGGGGCTACGAAACCCGTCGTCACGCTGCAACTACGATTAATACTGCGGAACAGAAATACCGATACAACCGCGAGGCACACAACTGGATTCGGCTTGGCCTGAAAGACCCCGCCCGCGTATCAAAGCTGACAATCAGCACGCGTTTTTACACCGGCAATCACGTCCCGGTTGTTGAAGTTGATCTTCTCCATCAGGGTCGCGTCACCTTTACGCTTGACCGGACTCATCTGCATCCGGATGAAGATCACGAGTTTGTAATCCCGCTGGTTGACGCAGATACCTGCCATGTTCGTTGTTACCACGAAGGTGGTATCGCCAGAATTAACCTGTTCGGTGAACCATCAACAGCGATACCCCATACACCACCAAACCTGCTTGATGACGCAAAAATTACTCATGTCTCCAATGAGCACTACGGTAAACCCGATGACGCGGTGAAAGGTACGCGGCAAGTCGACTACATGCTCGGCTGGGAGTCGGCTCGTAGCGGGTATGGTGAGAGTGCCCTTTTTCACCTGCACTCAGCCGCTGTTGTAAAGGAAGTGATCGTCGATACCTATATGCATCGACTCAACCCACCGCTCGGCTGTCATGTATTTGGGTTTTACGAGACGGATCCGACAAAAGTGGATTCACATATGGCGGCACGCCCGAGGTTTAAGCTCGTGTTTGATGACGGGCAGGAAGTGATCCCGGACGACTTCAAAGACTATATGAGCAACGAGCGTTACCTTGAGAAAGGTAGCAGCACTTTCGATATCCGGTTGCACGTACCCGATACGGCATTCAAGCCCCTCGTCTCGTTCGGGGAACTGTTTGCAGACCGCTGGCATTGCTTCGATGAGATCGAAACGGAAACGCCGGTCACCCACATTCTGTATATCCACTACCCCAACGGTGGGATACACGGACTGAAGATCCTAGGCGAGTTCGTCGACAGCTGAGAGATAACGCTGTTTGTCCTCGTTGGCGAGGAAACTGCCGATAAAGCTGTTGCGAACAAGTTGCACCGCCTGCTCCCTGGTCATACCCAGGTGATCCTCCAGCGCCGCAAAGTTATCCATGAGATAACCGCCAAAGTACGGCGGATCATCGGAGTTCACCGTCGCCAGCACCCCTTTATCAAGCAACGACAGGATGTTGTGATCACGCATATGTTCATACACGCACAACCTGACGTTCGAGAGCGGACAAACCGTTAACGGGATCTGCTCATCGATCAGTCGCTGTACCAGCGACTCATCGTCAACGCAGCGAACGCCATGGTCGATCCTGCTGACCCCCAGCACGTCGAGCGCACCGTAGATATAGGCAGGTGGTCCCTCTTCGCCGGCGTGTGCCACCAGCTCATAGCCCTGCTGCTTCGCCTCTGCATAGGCACGTGTAAACTTTTCAGGCGGATGGCCCACTTCTGAACTGTCGAGGCCTACCGACTGGATCATGTCGCGATAGGGCTTCGCTGCTTCAAGCGTCGCTAGCGCACTGTCTTCATCCAGGTGTCGCAGGAAACACATGATCAATGCACTGCTCTGCCCCCATTCGGCTTCAGCCTTCTGCATGGCACGCGCGAACCCCGGCATGAACACATCGAAGCCGACACCACGGTCCGTGTGCGTCTGTGGATCAAACATCATCTCGGTATGCACAATGTTTTCATCACGGCAGCGACTGAGGTAAGCCCACATCAGCTCAAAAAAATCGTTCTCATCAATGAGCACGCCAGCACCCATGTAATAAAGATCGAGAAAGCACTGCAGGTTGTCGAAGTTATAGGCTGCGTGCACGGCAGCCTCGTCTTCGTATGGCAGCGCGACGCCATGTTTTGCTGCAAGCTTCATGAGGAGGCGCGGCTCCAACGTGCCCTCGATGTGCAGGTGTAGCTCAGCCTTAGGCAGGGATCGGATAAAAGCCTGCAGTGATGACATCACTCGGCCTCCGCCGTGGGTATGTCATCACGATACTTTTCCCAGTTGTCGATCAACTCATCGACCACTTTTGAAGCAATCTGGTAGCCACCCTCCGCGGAAATCTCGAGACCGGCGTACTTGTAGCCCTTGGTTTCTTTCAGCAGGTTTTCAGCCGCAGTACGGCTGGGTGGCTGCATCGTAAAGTTGCTGCCCATGCGAAGCACCATAACCCTGTCTTTGTCGACACGGCCAATCTTGTGGAGCCACGACAAGGATAGGAAAGAACCTGTCTCTTCCATAGCCGAGGTCACCATATTGCCTTTTCCATCAGTCCAGTACTCAACCAGCTGGTTTGCCCAGTCATTCAGCATCGCGCCGTGCCAGAACGTTAATGCAGCGATGTGGTCACCTTTAATGACTTTTGGTTTTCCCTGCGCGTTGGGATGTTCGGTGTAAAGAACCCTTTCTTTTTCAACCGAGGGGTCGTCGGGCAGTTCCATGTCTTTTGTGAGCTGGTAAGACCATTCCGCAAGTCCAGGATTAAGGCGGTACATCTCACCAGTTGGCTCAGGTCTATCGGGGTCAAACGGCTTCATCGTATAGCGCGGGAAATAACCGAAAGGCCAGTCCTCCGGGATCTCCCTCGCATCAATGTGATGACCCAGGTCGCCATCCACGAGGTATTCAGCCCAGGCACCGGAGCCAACGGTGGCATCTTCAGGATCAATACCGGCAATACCCACGACCAGCCAGTAGGCATCGGTCAGGTCAAAACGGTCATCCATGCCAAGCGCCATGGTGGCCGCTGCCGCACGTGCTGTGCCGATGCCCGTTACCATCACAAGCAGTTCACTGTCGGGGTCGTAGTGCAGGTCACGCCAGCCGTGAAACGGGATCACCTCGGTGAGATTACGACGCTCTTTCCAGAGCTGGAACTCACCTGCCCTGTCACCGGTGTCTTCGCCGATCTCAAACATGGTGACGACAACAACTTTAACGGGGCGCGGGGCGTCTACGGTGGTTGATGTAGATGAACATCCCATCAAAAGAATGGGAAGTAAGAGAAGGAGGCGTTTCATGTGCTGAACCTGATGGTAGTGATAGGTTCAGATCATATATGAAACGGCCCGAGCACCTAAGTGGTCGGGCCGTTTTTTGAGATTGCCGAGGGGTGGTCTGGCGGTCGCGAGACCCTCTAGACCCCTCGGCTGCGTTGAAGTTGCTGAGGGGTCTCGGTAGTCGCGAGACCCTTTAAGACCCCTCGGCTGCGCTCGGGGTTCAAGAAATTCTAGAAAATTTGCTTTGCAAATTTTAAGAATTTCTAGAACTTATACTGAAGACGCGCATTGTAGTGACGTGGCAGTTCAGGCAGCACGATGGTGCCACCGAACAGGTTCGGGAAGTTCGAACGGAAGTACTCTTCGTCCGTCAGGTTCTTGCCCGATACGCTGAACAGCCAGTTCTCGGTCTCGTAAGCGAAACCAAGGTTAACCAGCGTGTAGTCCGGGAGCATAACGCTGTTAGAGAAGCCTGAAGCGACTTCTTCAACGTCGATGATGCTGCCGTTTACAGTCCAGCCATTACCAAAGTCATAGGTACCGGTGATCGAGTAGATGTCTTCCGGCATACCCGCACGCTTGGAATCGCTTGGGATTGCTGAAACGTTACCACCCAGGGTGCCGCCATACAGCAGGTGACATGGAATGTTCGGCAGATCGTCACAGCCGATGAAGCTGAAGCGGTAGCCGTTCTGTTCCGTATTCAGGTTTGTCACCTCAATGTTGGAGTAACCGAAGGTCAGCAGCAGGTTCTCGTTAACAACCCAACGAACTTCAAACTCAGCACCTTCCGTTTCGGTGGTCTGGTTGGTCACGATGGACTGTGCGGAGAAGTCAGTGCGCTCCTGCTTGTAGACAGACAGAGCGAAGTACAGGCTGTTATCGAGCAGGCTGCCCTTGATACCAGCTTCCATCAGTTCTGACTCATCAAAAATGCCGCCTGACTGGATGTTGCCTACAACCGCTTCTGCGCCCTGGCCAACAATCATGGTGGCCTGCTCAGAGGCAGTGACATAAGGTACAAGACCGTTGTCAAAGGCGTAGGACAGGCTGACTGTCCAGGAAACACCGTCTACGTCATCATCCGCTTCAACCGCTTCACAGCCACCTGGAGGTGGGCAGAAGTTGTTGGAAGATGCGAACAGCAGCTTGTCTGAAGGCTGGCGGCTTTCGATATCGATGGTGTCGTAGCGAACACCCAGCAGCGCGCTGAAGCCGTTATCCCAGGTGAAGTCACCCATCAGGGCAAAACCGAGGTTGGTGTACTCACCGATGTAGTACTCGGTGTAGTCATCATCAATCTGCGTTGACAGTACACGCTTGTCCAGTGCCGTGGATGCCTTGGTCAGGTCACGACGATCAAAGTACTCATTGGTGTAGTCGTCAGCGTGCTCGAAGTCAGTGTGACGAATAGACGGAGAGATCTGCACAGACGCAGTCATGTTGTCCATCGGGAAAGACTTGGAGATTACCAGCTTGTCTTCGATCACCCAGGTGTCGTGGAACTGCGAGAAGCCATAAGCGTTCTCGTTCAGGTTGTCATACTGCTCGTAGAACAACTGGTTCTTCCACTCCCAATCGCTGTCGGTGGTAACAATCATGTCGAAATACAGGGTTGTTACTTCGTTTTCGAGGGTGTCTTCTGGTGCAACCAGCACCTGGTTACCGTCAAGCTTGGCAGTGCCAGGGTTGATCAGGTTCAGGTGTGAGAAGTCACCAATCAGTACAGCAAGTTCTTCAGGTGTCTCTGGGCTGCCTGGCAGCAATGCACCACCTGGCGCACCGGAGATAAAATCAAATCGGAACGGGTTGACGTTGGTAAAGCCATCGCCGTCTGTATCAAATTCCTGGTGAGAGATTCGACCGTCGCCGTTTGCGTCAAGCGGCTGGGCTGCACCTGTCACGTAGGTACCATTGTCGATCAGGTCCTGCGTTACGCGGTTCCAACCGGCAACCTGGCTACCCTTGAAATCGTGCCACATACCACCGAACTGGATGCGGATGTTATCCGACAGGTCCATATCGAAAGATGCCTGCAGCAGGTTCTGGTCAGTCTCGGAGTTATCGTAATAACTGCCTGAGTTCTCAACCTCACCATAGATGTAGTAACCGATGTCCCTGCCACCGATGGTCGCGGGACCACCAACTTCTGCAGTGATCACCGACTTGTCCCAGCTACCAAAGGTAAAGGACAGCGCACCCGTCTGCTCAGGAATGAAAGCGCCGGTTTCTTCGATACGGGCTGACTTCGGATTGAAGTTCAGGTAACCGCCAATCTTTGACGGACCGTAGATAGGTGAAGCCGGACCACGAACAACTTCAATTCGATCTGATGCACCAATCGGTGTTGGGTAGTTACCGGGGTTATCGAGGCGACGCACGCCACGGAAGTAGGTTTCACCAGGTGTGCCGCGAACGTCCAGGCCACCTGCTACACCGAAGAAGGACTGAGTGAAGCTACCAGGTGCAACCGCAACCAGTTCGTCAATGTCCTGCATGTTGAAACGCTCCATCATCTCTTCCGAAATGGTGGATGCTGATCGCGGCGTTTCCAGGATGGACTTGTTGAACCCGAATACGGATTGAACATTCTCACCTGGCAAACTACCAAGGTCGCCTTGTACGACGATTTCTTCCATTTCCTGCGCATTGGCTGCAGACGCAAGCCCTGCGGACAGGATAGCGGAAGCTAATAGGCTTGTTTTAAAGCCCGAAGTTTTACGCTTCATTCACTGTCTCCCCGACATGTTATGAAAGTGGAAATATGGCAGGCACTGCCAGAGGCAATGCCCACGAAACTTCTTTTTTGTAGCAGCATATTTGCTATCCCCGAAGCTAAACTAAGAAAGCAATAGTTATGCCGCTTTTGGCGTTCTGCTCTGCAGGGAACGGAATTGAACGCCAGGTCCCGGCCGCTAACGGTATCCCCTGGCAGGGTCCCGTCAGACGCCCCGTATCTTCTCAAATTGTGCCGCAAATTTGCACCCTTACGGCGCACAAACCTTGTATCTATTGCAGATAAATTTCCGTTTTGGTGCAGGCGCTTTTGTCAGGCCATCGAGGCCCCTGCGCGCCATTTTTTTCTCGAACTTCTCGATACGGTCGTTATAGGTATCAAGCAGGGCCTGTTTCTCCCCATCAGGCAGGAATGCATGGGAAAGCGAGTTACGTGACAGCAGTTTCACCTCGTCCCAGGACAGGTTGAATTCCTTCACGGCGACAAAAAACTCATCGGTCATGGTGGAATCCCACATACCGCGGTCATCGGTTGAGAGTGCTACCGGGATACCGGTACGCAGGTACTCCGGGAAAGGATGCTGGCGATAGTCGCTTACATACTCCAGAAGCAGGTTACTAATCAGATTAATTTCAACAAGATACGGGCCATATCTCATCAATCGCATCATGTCAGGGTCGGTGATCAGGTTAACCGCGTGACCAATTCTCGTGGCCCCCAGCAGCAGCGTATCCCGGACATGGAAGTTGGGCTCATCAACCTCACCGCCGTGGATCGAAAGATCCACATTATTGTAGGTCTTGCGCAGCTCCCTGAGTGTCGGCAGGAACCGGAGCGGATAGCCCTTATCGTTGTCTTCTCTACCTACCATGTTGACGGCAACCCAGGGATCAACCGCGCTCGCGAACTGGTAGGCCATGATCAGGCTCTGCTCAGCGGTTGGCGTAAACCGCAGGATCGCTACCTGGAAACGCCAGGTCACACCCGTTGCCTTTGCATCATCCTCGGCAAGCCGGGCATTAATGATTCGTGCCACCTCGACAGGTTCGATCATCTCCCCGTCTGCATCAGCGTAACCTGCCGGCGTCACCTGGGGTTCGATGTAAAGCAGGCCGTCATCAGCGGAATCCTGCAGGTAGCGGACGATCAGATCACCCGCCATATAGGGATTAGAGGTGAGATCACCGAGGCGCTGCCAGTGTGTTTCGAAGAACTCGTTGCGTCCCTCCCACGGTTTTTCGAGCCGTAGGGAATCAAGCCAGGCGGTACGCTGGGCTTCCGTCATGTCTTTCAACCTGACGTACTCCGAGCGTTCACACTCATTCATACCATCAAGTCGGTGTGCCTCGATGTTGCGGAAGTACATGAGGTAAGGATCGCCGCCAAACTGGTTATCGCCGTAGGGCCGGCAATTGTTAATGGCAACCCGCGTGTAGTACTCATATCCCATCTCTTCTGCCGCGATCGCATGTTCGAGCCACCACTCCGAGTAAAACGAGCCCGTGATATGCAGGTGCAGGTCGCCGCCTTTCGGCATCTCGTGCAGGAACTGATGCAATTCAACGTCGCTGGCGTTTTGTTTGATGTCCTCAAACCAGGACTCGGCAAAGGCGGCTGTGCTGGCAGCCAGGGAGGTAAGAAACAGCAGGAAGGATAATGGCTTCATGTTGCGACGGCATTCTATGCGATTGGCGAGTACAATTCACCCATGAGCAACTCATCCAAAAGCAACTCATCCAAAAGCAACTCATCCAAAAGCAATTACCCCAGGGATATGGTTGGCTACGGTGCCAGCCCTCCCCATGCTGCCTGGCCCGATAATGCCAGGATTGCCGTGCAGTTTGTAATCAACTACGAGGAAGGTGGCGAGAACTCCGTTTTGCATGGCGACCCTGCTTCAGAAACCTTCCTGTCTGAAATCATCGGTGCAAAAGCCCACGAGGCACGCCATATGAGTATGGAGTCGCTCTACGAGTACGGCAGCCGCGCCGGCTTCTGGCGTCTGCACCGCCTGTTCGAACGCTACGCTTACCCGGTGACGGTGTATGGCGTTGCCATGGCCATGCAGCGAAACCCGGACGCAGTTGCGGCCATGCTGGCATCAGACTGGGAGATCGCCTCCCATGGACTGCGCTGGATCGATTACCAGTTCGTCCCAGAAGAGATCGAACGCGAACATATGCGCGAGGCCATCCAGATCCACGAGGCTGTGACCGGCGCTAAACCCCTTGGCTGGTATACGGGACGCGATTCGCCCAACACCCGCAAGCTGGTACTGGAACACGATCATTTTCTTTATGACAGCGACTACTACGGTGACGATCTGCCATTCTGGAACCATGAACATGACCGACCGCACCTGGTTATCCCCTACACCCTCGACGTAAACGACATGCGTTTCGCCGCTCCGCAAGGGTTTAACGCGGGTGACCAGTTCTTCAATTACCTGAAAGATACGTTCGATACGCTGTATGCAGAAGGTGACGCCGCGCCAAAAATGATGAGCGTTGGCCTGCACTGCCGCATCATCGGCAAACCCGGCAGGACAAAATCGCTGGAGAACTTCCTCGATTACATTTCAGGCATCGATAACGTCTGGGTGTGCCGCCGGGTTGATATCGCCCGTCACTGGCACGCGCATCACCGGCCTTGAGCGAAATCTCTCGGCACGGTGATCTCCAGCAATATCGCAATGATGGCACCTGTTGAGACAGGGAACTGCAGCATCATCACGACTTCTTCAGAAAGCCCTGGCACCCGGTCGATTAACAGCGCAACAACATTGCCCAGGACAATGGCGCCCGCGACGATAGTCCAGTCGCGCCTGCCTGGCCGGTTGGCTTCCACCACCCGGTAGCCGGACACGCCCACGAGAACAAACATCAGCAATGTGGCACCGTAAACAACAGCACCGGGGATCGCCTGGAAGAAGGTTGCAACCAGCGGTATGCAACCCAGGATGATCAGGAAGACGGCGACATAAATACCGATATAGCGTGAAGCAACACCGGTAAGCCGGATCACGCCATTGTTCTGGCTGAATGTGGTGTTCGGGAAGGTTGAGAAGATCACGGCGACGAGCGAGTTAAACGCACCCGCCATTACCCCGCCACGAATGCGTTCCCAGTAATCATCTGTACCTGTTTCGAGCCCGGAGAGATTGTTGGTTGCCGTCAGGTCACCAATCGACTCCATCGCCGACACGAGGAAAATTGGCAGGATGATGAGCACAACCTGCAGGTCGACCCCAATCGGATAACGGGCAAGCGCCGGGAAAAACAGCGCGCCGGATACGTCAACTCCAGAGAGATCAAGCACCCCCAATACGCCCGAGAGCGCGATTCCAACGGCGAGACCAATCGTGATACTCGCAAGGCGCAACCAGGGCTGCCTGATATTGGCGAGGACAACCATCACGGCAAACGTGACACCAGCCAGGATGAGCTGCGTTGTACCCTCTCCTTCAAAACCACCAGCATTGTTAAACGCACGCTGGATATTCTGAAGCGTGACAACGACCAGCGATATGCCAAGCAGGATAATCGTC
This sequence comes from Pseudomonadales bacterium, assembly GCA_963921285.3. Lineage (GTDB taxonomy): Bacteria > Pseudomonadota > Gammaproteobacteria > Pseudomonadales > Azotimanducaceae > UBA9659. The sequence goes on along the minus strand of CAWUFD020000007.1, from coordinate 242,243 downwards.
GCACCGGCAACGTTTGTGGTGATGATCCAGCGCAACTGCCTGATGAAGATGCTCGCCACCATCATGATCACCGCGCATACGGCACTCGATCCGAAAATCACACCCAGCGCGGCATCCTTGGACATGGTGGTGTTGAGCTGCAGGTATGCAAACACCAGTGGACCGATAAACGCAAAGCTGGTGCCCTGGATACTCAGCAGCCCGGCGCCGAGCATCCCGATGCGATTGATCTGCACCAGGGTGGCAAACCCGGAAATCACCAGGGCGGAACTGATCAGGTAGGTAGTGTCTTCCGCCGGCAGCCCCATACCGAGTGCGATCAGGAGTGGAGCTGTGAGGATGCCGCCAAACATGGCGAGCAGGTGCTGAAAACCAACAAAGGCAGCCGTAGGCACCAGCGGCCTGTCATTTAACCCGTACAACATCTGAGGATTCATGGCCTGACACGTTAGGGTCTGCTATGGTTTTTTTCAACAAGTCATCGCGGAGACATCTCGTGCAGGAATTTATCGAAGGTATGCCCAAGGCAGAGTTACATGTTCATCTTGAGGGCACCCTGGAGCCGGAACACATTTTCGCACTGGCCAAACGCAACAACATCGAACTTGAATACGAGACACCGGAGCAGGTGGTTGCGGCTTACGACTTTCACGACCTGCCCTCTTTTCTCGCCATTTACTACGCGGCCATGAACGTACTGCGCGAAGAAGCTGATTTTTATGAGCTCGCCTATCACTATTTCGAAAAAGCGGCCGCTGAGAACGTTCGTTACGTGGAGCCGTTTTTTGATCCACAGGCCCATACCTCGCGAGGTGTCCCGTTCGAGACTGTGATCAACGGCATCAGGCGCGCACAGGAAGATGCCGAAGCGCATCTCAATGTGAAATCAAATCTCATCATGTGTTTTCTCCGTGACATGAGTGCGGAATCCGCCATGGAACACCTGGAGATGTGTCTGCCCTACAAGGGCTGGGTCATCGGGGTAGGTCTCGATTCTGATGAAAAGGACAATCCGCCCGCCAAATTCGCTGACGTTTTCAAAAAGGCGCGGGAGGAAGGCTTTAAACTGACCATGCACTGCGATGTAAACCAGAAAGACATACTGGGGCACATTCGCGAATGCCTGGACCTGATCGAAGTGGATCGAATAGACCACGGCGTGAACTCCCTTGAGGACGACGCCATCTGTGATGAAATCGTCAGGCGAGGACTTGGGTTGACGGTGTGCCCGGTTTCAAACCGCTTTGTCGTCCAGTCCCTTACCAGCAATGAGATCAGGACCATGCTGGCCAAAGGCATGAAGGCAACCATCAACTCGGATGACCCTGCCTACTTTCGTGCCTACATGAATGACAATTTCATCGAGCTGGCAAAGGAAGGTGATTTCTCACAGGCGGAACTTGTGCAGCTCTCCCGCAATGCGTTCGATATCGCGTGGTTAGCGGATGAGGAAAAGGCTGCTTATATTGACGAACTGGAACGTTACGCTGCCTCAAACCGCTGATAGGACACAATTCCTGATTAAAGGAGCAGGAATTTACCAAGGAAGATAGCAGCGATAGCGTAAACCGCAACTGGACATTCAGCGCCTTTGCCGCTGGCAAGCTTGATCGCCGCATAGGTGACAAAGCCAAGTTCAATACCATCTGCGATTGAAAACGACAGCGGCATGCCCAGGGCACATACAATCGCCGGTGCACTTTCGGTCAGATCATCCCAGTCGAGGTCCGCCAGACTACGCGCCATGATGCATGCGACAAACAGCAACGCTGCTGCCGTCGCATAGGCAGGAATGGTCTGCGCCAACGGTGCCAGGAAGAGACACAGCAGGAAAAGGCAGGCGACGGTTACCGCCGTCAGTCCTGTGCGACCACCGGATTCCACACCTGCAGCGCTCTCGATATAAGACGTCGTAGAAGACGTACCAGCCAGCGCACCAAAAGCGGTTGCTGAAGAATCCGAAATCAATGCCCGACTGAGTCTTGGCAGCTTGCCGTCCTCATCGGTAAGCTCTGCCCGATTGGCAACGCCGACAAGCGTGCCCGCAGTATCAAACACATCAACCAGCAGCATGGTTAACACCACGGTCACCATCGAGATGTCCAGCACAGCCATCAGGTCAAACTTGAACATGACCGGGTCCGGCGATGGCGGTGCGGACAGGATACCCTTGAACTCTGCATCACCAAGGACGACGCCCAGTACGGTGGCCGTCAACATACCGATAATCACGGCACCGGTGACCCCTCTCGCCGTCAAAGCGGCTATGAGGATAAACGCGCCGAGACAGACGGCTGGAGAAATGCTGGAAAGGTCACCCAGACCGACAAATGTAGCCGGGTTATCAACAACCACCCCGGCATTTTTCAGCGCTATAAACCCAAGGAAGAGTCCAATACCGGCCGATATACCAAGCTTGAGGTTTTTCGGAATCGCATTAATCAACCATTCACGCACCGGCAGGATCGACAGGATGATAAACAGCACCCCGCTGACCAGTACCGCACCAAGCGCAGCTTCCCACGTATGCCCGAGGCCCAGCACGACACTGTAGGTAAAAAACGCGTTCTGGCCCATCCCTGGAGCCTGCGCAATCGGGTAGTTTGCCCACACGCCCATGATGGCGGAACCGAGCGCTGCCGCCAGACAGGTCGCTACAAACACCGCACCAAAATCCATACCCGCATCAGACAGGATCGCCGGGTTTACCACGGTGATGTAGGCCATTGAGAGAAAGGTTGTCACCCCTGCCAGTACTTCTGTTCGAAATGTCGAACCCTGTTCGCTCACCTTGAAGTACTGATCTATTTTTTCGTTCACCGCCAACTCGCTTACCCGTTTAAGCCGGACCATACAATGACAAATAAACACGCCTAATGCTACTCTGCGCGCCATGGATAAAGTCTTCATTTCCGCCCAGGAACTCCTGGTCGATTCGTTCAAACTCGCACACCAGATTTACACCAGCGGCTTTCGCCCGCAGTTTATTGTTGGTGTGTGGCGTGGCGGTGCACCTGTTGGTATCGCAGTACAGGAATACCTCGATTACGTTGGTATTGAGACCGATCACATCTCCATCAGGACCTCCTCCTACTACGCGATTGGCGAGCAGGACAAGGAGGTGCGTGTACACGGCCTTAACTACATCGTCGACAACATCAACGCGGATGACCAACTGCTGATTGTTGATGACGTATTCGATTCCGGCAGAAGTATCATTGCGATACTGAACGAACTGAAAGAAAAGACGCGCCGAAATCTGCCTGAGACGATCAAGGTAGCAACGCCGTGGTACAAACCCGAGCGCAACACCACGGACATCACGCCTGACTTTTTTATTCATGAGACCGACGCATGGCTTGTGTTCCCACACGAGCTTTCCGGCCTGACCCATGAGGAAATCGCCCGGGTCAAACCCGAGGTGGCGGCTGCGCTCGAAGAGGTCAACCTGCTCGTCAAATCAAACTGACGTCGTCGTGATGGTTCCAACCGTCTCTATCGCTGGCAACCCATCCGCCGCACGAGAGATTGCAGAATCCCTCACCCAAAGCGGGTTTGCCGTTATCAGCAATCACGGTATCGAGCCCGCGGTGTTTACTGAATTTTACGCCAGCTGGGCAACTTTCTTTGCCGACGATGCACGGTTCAGCTTCGATGTAGACCCGGCCACCCAGAATGGTTTCTTCGGCATGTCCCAGGCCGAAACGGCCAAGGGCGCAACACACCAGGATATCAAGGAATACTTCCAGTACCGACCGGGCGCGGATGTACCGGCGGCACAGGCTGATATTACCGCTGCATTTTATGATGCAATGTTTGACCTCGCGCACCAGGTGCTTACCTGGCTTCAGGCTGAAACCGATGCCGCCCTCTGGAAGGCACTTGAGCAGCCTCTGGCGAGCTATCTTTCAAAGGCGCACACCATGTGCAGGATACTTCACTACCCTGCATTAACGGGTGATGAGACCGAGGGTGCGATTCGCGCCGGTGCGCACGAAGACATCAACTTCATCACGCTGTTACCTGCTGCCACGGCAAGCGGTCTTGAGATCAAACCGGGAGACAGCGACTGGCTGCCGGTCAGTGCGGCGCCGGGCAGCATTGTCATCAATATCGGCGACATGATGCAGGAACTCACTCGCGGCGCGTTGCCATCAACAACCCACCGCGTCGTAAACCCTGATGCCGCTGACAACACTGCAAGGATAACCGCGCCGGTTTTCTGTCATCCGGTTGAATCGCTGCGCTTATCAGAGCGTCACACGGCAGGCAGTTATCTCAACGAACGACTGACCGAAATCAACCCGGAGGCGCTTCGACCCTCATGACAACACCGGTAATTTTCGATACGGACCCGGGTGTTGATGATGCCATGGCCCTCCTCTACCTGAACGCACTGCCGAGTGTTTCCATCGAGGGGATCACCACGGTCTATGGCAACGCCTCGATCGAGGACTGCCACCGCAATGCGCTGTTTCTCTGTGAAAAGTTCAATATTGATGCGCCGGTTCACCGGGCGCCGGCATGAATCGGGCAAACTATCCAAGGGAGCGCTACCCTGACTTTGTCCACGGCACGAATGGCATGGGTGACATCACCATCCCGGCACCAACACTACAGACCGACCCAAAAACTGCAGCGCAGGCGATTGCGGACGCCGCAAACAACCATGGCAGCGACCTTGTCATTATCGCGGTGGGCAGGTTAACCAACCTCGCTGCGGCTATTGATATTGATCCTGACATCGCAACAACCTGCAAAGAGATCATCATCATGGGCGGTGCGTATCGCACCGAGGGCAACGTATCCCCCTATGCAGAAGCAAATATTTTTGGCGACCCGGAGGCTGCACAGTTTGTGTTCGACCAGGACATCCCGCTCACCATGGTCGGCCTCGATGTGACCATGCAAACGGTCATGGACAACGATTACATCGAGTCGCTGCGCACGTCTCTCGGCGATACCGGCCAGTTCATCCACGACATCACGCGTGTGTACGCGGGATATCACAAGGAATCACAGGATTGGGACCACTTCCCGGTGCATGATTCGTCGGCCATCGCCTATTTTGACCAACCGGGATTCTTTGAGACCGAATCAGGTCGTCTACATTGTGTGCTGGATGGCGAGGAGAGAGGCAGGACAGTATTCACGCCTGGTGATGGCCCGCACAAGGTCTGCTCCGGCGTGAACTCGAAGGCGATGCTCGCGCGATATCACGAGGTGCTTTCGGCCAGTTACTGACTGCCGGTTAACGCTTCCTTTTCTGCGCCGCCTCGTGACTGGCCGTGATTCTCTGCTGAATATGTTCCCCGGCAGTCACTTCTTCAAAACGAGGCGTCTCACCATCGGCCAGACAGCTGCCCAGCACACGCACAGGTGTTTCGGTATCAGGGTCACAAAACATGGCAATAGAAAAACGTTCCCTGTCACCAATCTTGGGCTGGACCCGATGCGGTGTTGAGCGAAAGCGTCCGTTGGTCCAGCGTTCCATCAGGTCCCCGGTGTTGATGACAATGGCATCGTTCTCCGGTGTGACGTAGTGCCACTCCCCCTTTTCGTCCTGAACCTCTAACCCGCCGACATCACGCTGGAACAGCAGCGTGATCATGCCGTAGTCGGTGTGTGCGCCAGCGCCGAGCTGACCGCTATCAACATCGCTGCCGCTCGCGGGATAGTACAGCAGCCGCAGGCTGAAGTTCTCTCCCTGGTGATACTGAACAAAAAAGTCATCATCAACATCAAGCGCTCGCGCGAACACACGCTGGATCCTGTAAGCACCCTGCAGGCAGGCCTCATAATAGGCCGTCATCAGGTCGCGGAACGCGCTGTCCGGCCATCTTTCGTCATTGGGATCATGACGACGCAGGTCACGCATGGTAAACGTTTCTTTGATATCTGCAGGCTGCGCTGGGTCGAGGTGTTCAAGTCCCATACCCTGGAATCCAAAGTTCTCGGCGGCACTGGTATAGGCGGAAACGGCCTTTTTTTCTGCCGAAGCATGGAAGAAATCAGCACAGGCACCAAACACTTCTTCGATCATGCTCGCGGGGATGCCAAGGTTGGTGATCTTCATGAAGCCGGAGTTGGTCAGTGCATCGGTGACGGCAGCGGCCAGTCGCGCCATAGCCGCATCGTTGGCCTCGTCGTAGTCAGCAAAATCGATGGTTGGAATGTATACCATGTCGCCTCCGTTCAGTTGCCTGCTTGAGGCTGATGTTCCAGCCAGTTTACAAGGTCGGTGCGTTCATCTTTTGTCATCCTGGTGATATTGGCGAGCGGCATGTAATTCGTACGGATCGCAGTGATCATCTGTACCGTTGCCCCCCTCACCGCATCCCGGTCATCCATCAGCACGCCAGCCGGTGGTGCAATGAATCCCGGCTGCGTTGGTGTTTCCGCATGACATACCGTGCAGTGCTTATCGATCAACGCAAAGGCTACTTCATCCTCGATGACAACTACCGGCGCAGCTGCAGTGTCACTTCCTGGTAGCGCCGCCTGGAGATGATCCCAGCCAAGCCATATTGCAAGAGCAACGAAGGCTGCAAATGCCTGGATGAGAATGCTGTACCGCAGCTCGCCGCGATGGCGAAGGTTGAAAAAGTGTCTCGCGTAAGCCGTGATCGCGATAACCGCAATCAATACCAGGTAGTTGTGGGTATGACCGTAAAGGAACGGATAGTGATTGCTGATCATGCAGAACAGCACCGGCAACGTGAAGTAGTTGTTGTGTGTCGAACGCTGCTTGGCAAATGCCGCAGGCGCTGGATCCGGCTCCTCACCGGCCTGGACAGCCGCAACAAACTGTTTCTGTGCGGGGATAATACCGAGAAACACATTACCTGCCATGATGGTGCCCATCAGCGCACCAACGTGAAGAAAGGCTGCTCGATCAGAGAACAGTTTTGTCGCAAGCCAGCACTGGACAGCGATAAACAGCGCCAGCAAGACCACGAACACATCCTGCCGATGGCGCAGTGGCGACCGAATCATGGCTTCGTAAAAGGCAAGACCTGACCCAAGATAAACCCAGCTCATCAGGATGGCTGTGTTGGGTTTTTCAATCCATTTGTCCGGTCCAACCAGGTAAGACTGTGCCTGGATGTAGTAAACGGCGATCATCAGGACCATACCGGTTATCCAGGTCGTATAGGCCTCCCACTTAGACCAGTGCAGCACAGAGGGCCACGTCGGCGGTGCCAGTTTGTACTTGCTGAAGTTGTATATACCACCACCATGGATTGACCAGAGGTCACCTTTAACGCCGTCTTTGTCCTTGGCAGAACCGGGTACAGGGTCTTCGAGAGAATTGTCCAACCAGACAAAATGTAACGATGCGCCGATCCAGGCGATGCCCGTAATCAGGTGCACCCACCTGAAAATGACGCTCAGCCAGTCTGTCAGATATGCTTCCATATTCAGTCCTTGTTAATCACCTGCCGCCCCGCCACCCAGGTTTCTGCAATCAATCGATCGTCACCCATCGTCATGTAGAGGAACAGTTCATCCTCGATGTTATCAAGCGATGCTTTTCTCCTGGCTAGCAGCGGATTCGAGGTTGGGTCAATAACGATAAAGTCAGCCTCTTTGCCCGGCGCAAGGTTCCCAACCACATGATCAAGGTGCAGGCTTTTGGCGTTACCGATGGTGGCCATGGCAAAAGCCTCGTGGGGCGACAGTGAATATCCCTGTAACTGACACACCTTGTAGGCCTCACCGAGTGTCGCAATCATGGACAGGCTGGTGCCTGCGCCAACATCCGTTGCAATACTGACCTGGACACCGGCCGCCCTGGTTGCTGCCATATCAAACAGGCCACTGCCAAGGAACAGGTTTGAAGTTGGGCAGAACGCCGCCACGGCGCCCTTGTCACCGATACGTCTTCGTTCACTTTCGGTGAGGTGAATACAATGACCGAGTGTCATGCGCTCATTGATGAGACCATGGCTTTCATAGATGGACAAGTAGTCCTCCGCACCAGGGTGTAGTGATTTGACCCAGGTGATCTCATCCACGTTCTCTGAAATATGGGTTTGCAGGTAGGTATCCGGATAACGAGCGTGCAGCTCGCCCGCTGCCGCCAGCTGACCTGGCGTGCAGCTGCCAGCAAATCGCGGCGTAATGCAGTACGACAATCTACCGGTACCATGCCACTTGGTGATAAGACGTTCGCTCGCATCGATACCACCGGCGGTTTCATCCAGCAGGCAGGCATCTGCATTCTGGTCCATCAGGACCTTACCTGCGATCAGGCGCAGGTTTTCCCTGTGAGCCGCCTGGAACAGCAAGTCTGTCGCGCTTTCGTGCGCGGTCGCGTACACCATGGCTGTTGTTGTGCCGTGGTGCAGCAGATCATTCACAAAATCATCGGCACGCTGCCTGGCGTAGGCTTCGTCAGCGTATCTCGCTTCGGCAGGGAACGTGTACTTGTTTAACCAGTCGAGCAGTTGCTCACCGTAGGAGCCGATAACATCGATCTGGGGCGAGTGCACATGCGTATCGATAAGTCCTGGCAGGATCAGCTTACCCGGGTAGTGTTTCGCCTGGTCCAGATCAAACCCTTTTGCAGCCAGCTTCTCAGCAGGCCCGACATCTTTCACCCTGCCATCTTCGATGAGCAGGAGACCGTCCGGGAAGTATTCCGGTTGCGCAGACGTATCTGACTCATAGCTCGGAACATTGCTCGGAATATAATGTAGAACGCTTGCGCGGATTGCGGTGAGTTCACTCACAATAACGCGCCTCAACTGCCCCGGTAGGTCGAATAGCCAAACGGACTGAGCAGCAGCGGCACGTGATAATGCTCATCGGCATTTACTATTCGAAAAGAGATATGTACGTCTTCATAAAAACTCTTTTCACCCCGGGACGTAAACCATGGCTCAACGTCAAACTCCAGACGGTACTTTCCGCTATCAATACTGAGCGCCTCGCTCCAGCTTTCGACGCGACCGTCGTCGTTGGTGACGCCCCTGGCGAGCAGTTCTGCCTCCCGGTAGAGTCGAACGACAACACCGGCCGCCGGGCGACCATTTACCAGATCTAAAATATGCGTAGTAATGGGGGGTCTGTCCGACATGGTTAGCTCTCAACTAGTTTTTCCAATCGCAATCGGGTGATCTTGCCCTGCTCGATCGCACCATTGCGTAGTTCAGTGTTTCGGTCATTGCCTATCCGGGCTTTCAGGAGCTCAAGCATTTCTGCAGCTGATTTACCTGTGGCGCAGACGATGAAGATGAAGCCATTCTTCTGGAGGTACTCATCATTTAGTTGTTTGAGTTCGAGCAAGGTTGCCTCGTCCGCTGCCGCAACCTGGCCCTGCTCTGCAGAGGCGGTTGTAGCGTACTTGTTGCGCAGCGCTGAAAGGTCACCAATCTGGGGATGACCATCGAATGCCTCCAGCACGTCGCCCTCTTCCACGCCCTCCCAGGCTCGCGTTGCCGCCTGGAAAAGTGCATCAGGGTCAGCAAACGGACGTGCAGCGGACATCGTCTCGGCCCAGCGGGTCGAATGACACGCACCGAGCAGTTCCCTGGTGCAGTCTTCACTCGTCATCTGGTTAAGCCGTTGTAATGGATCGGGCATGCTCATCACTTGAACTCAAATGCGTGCTTAATATCTTTCCAGCTGAGATCCGGTTTGATCTCAGAGGTCGCCTGGGGATCAAGTGACAACAGCTCAGCCGCTATGGATACACCAATTTCCATGGGCAGTTTGCCTTTGACCGACGGCATGCCAATCGGGCAATGGCAGCGATCGATCTCTTCCTCACTGAACCCGGCCTTGCGTAGATTGGTCTTGAAGCGCTCTGCCTTGGTTTCAGACCCGATCAGGCCGACGTAATCAATTTCAGTATCCCGCAACAGTGCTTCCAGTATTCGGTAGTCCAGCGCATGGTCATGGGTGAGGATAATTGCGCGATGTTGGTCGGTGAGCTGCTCCACGTAACTGACCGGGTCTGGTATCGACACCAGCTGCACGTTTGCTGACACCGAGTCAGGAAACTGATCTTCCCTTGCATCTATCCACTCAAGCCTTGCATCACACTGCGCCAGGATTTGCATCAGCGCGCTCGCAACATGTCCCGCACCAAACACGGCAAGTCGCATGGCTGTCACTGGAAACGTTTCAATAAGTACTGTCACCGATCCACCACAGCACTGCTGCGCTTTGGTAGCGAGTGGAAAATGCTCCAGGCGCTGGGTGGGTGCGCGAAGCCCCAGCAGCTCTCTTGCAAACGCTGTGACCTTCAACTCCAACTGTCCGCCACCAATGGTATCGTGGCTTTCAGTGGGCGTGATCACCATCTTGGCATTGCTGCCACGCGGGGATGAGCCGGTCGTGCTGATCACCGTCGCCACTGCAAACGGAACGCCCTCGTTATGACATCGCGTGATTGCTCGCTGCCAGTTCATGACGAGCTCCATTCGGCCGCCGCCTTCATCGCATAAAACACCTGTTCTGGAGTGGCCGGGGCATCGAGCGGCGGACTGAACTTGTAGTCCGCAAGACTTGCGGCAGCATCCCTCAGTGCACACCACACCGCGAGCGCCAGCATCAGGGGTGGCTCTCCCACCGCTTTAGAGCGATATACGGTTTCTTCCCGGTTCGGCTCGTCATACAGCTTCACATTGAAGTGTTCGGGCACATCATACGCGGTCGGGATCTTGTAGTTCGCCGGTGAGTTTGAGATCAGCCGACCACGCTCATCCCAGGACAACTCCTCGGTAGTCAGCCAGCCCATACCCTGTACAAAGCCGCCTTCGATCTGCCCGATATCAATGGCGGGATTAATGGATGTCCCGACATCATGCAGGATATCCACACGACTTACCCGATACTCGCCGGTCAGGCTGTCGACAACAACCTCCGCCAGCGCAGCGCCGTTAGCAAAATAGAAAAACGGGTGACCTTCTCCCGCTTCCTTGTCGAAGTGAATCTTCGGTGTCTTGTAAAAACCTGTTGCAGAAAGCTGCACGCGGCCCATGTAGGCAAGCTTTACGATGTCCTCAAATTTGTGCTGTTCACCGGCTACGCTCACCTTGTCATCACATATCTCGACGTCATCTTCACTGGTACCAAAATGCGAAGCCGCAAACTCGATCAGCCGCGTTTTCAGTTTTAACGCAGCCTGCATTGCAGCCATGCCGTTCAGGTCGGTACCCGACGAGGCTGCCGTGGGCGATGTGTTGGGCACTTTGTCGGTACGGGTGGCAGAGACCATCACCCGCCGGTAATCAACACCAAGCGCTTCACTGACGATCTGCGCGATCTTGGTATAGAGTCCCTGGCCCATCTCTGTACCACCATGATTCAGGTGGATACTGCCATCGGTGTAGATGTGGACCAGCGCGCCCGCCTGGTTGAGATGCGTCGCCGTGAAGGAAATGCCGAACTTCACTGGCGTCAGGGCCAGCCCCTTTTTAAGGTGACTGCCGCTTGCGTTGAAAGCAGTAATCTCCTGTCGGCGTGCATAGTAATCTCCGTCTTCTGCCAGACGGTTCATCATGTCATGTAGCATGTGTTGCTCAATGACCTGCTTATAGGGCGTCTCATCCCTGCCGGGTGAATAGAGGTTCTGCAGGCGAACATCGAGGGGGTCCTTGCCTACAGCACGAGCGATATCGTCAAGCATCGCTTCAGCCGCAATCATTCCCTTGGGCCCGCCGAACCCCCTGAATGCGGTATTGGAAACCGTGTTGGTCTTGCAGCGGTATCCCCTGATGCGATTTGCAGGATAGTAGTAACCGTTGTCCGCATGGAACATCGCCCGATCCACAATGCCTTCAGACAGATCCGCGGTGCAGCCACACAAGCCGGCCAGTTCCATCTGCACCCCGAGAATACTGCCCTCGTCATCAAAGCCGACCCGGTAGCGGTTCCAGAAATCATGCCGCTTGCCGGTCTGGACCATGTCGTCCTGCCGGGGCATTCGATACTTCACTGGCAGCTGGTTCCTTACCGCAAATATTGCTGCGGTGCAGGACAGCGCTGCGGCCTGCGATTCCTTGCCGCCAAAGCCGCCACCCATGCGACGCACTTCGCTCTGCACGAGATTTACAGGAATACCCAGCACACTTGCGGTCAGTTTCTGGACCTCGGTGGGATGCTGGGAAGACGAGATGACATGCACCCCACCATCTTCGTTTGGCAGCACAAGTGATACCTGCCCCTCGAGATAAAAATGCTCCTGGCCTTTAACGTACTGCTCGCCTTCCAGGACACGTGGTGCACCCTCAATCGCAGCGTCAGTATCGCCGCGCTGGAAAGTTCGCGTGGGCAGGACAAAGTCTTCGGCTGCCATCGCTTGCTGTGGTGTAACGATTGGCTCGAGGGGTTCAATGTCAACCTCGGCGAGCAGGCATGCCCGCTTGGCTGCTTCAAAGCTCTTCGCAGCAACCGCAAAAAGGGGTTGGGCTACATACATGACTTTTTCGCCGGCAAAGATCATGTCACCGGCATAAACCGGAGAGATATCAGGATCGCCTGGCACATCGGCAATGGTAATCACGTCTACGACACCAGGCGCAGTACGCACCGCATCGAGATTCATTGATTTCACCATGCCGTGAGCGTAAGGCGACGTACCTGTCGCAACATGCAGGCAGTTATCCGACGTTGATATGTCATCCACGTATTGCGCGGCGCCCGTAACGTGTTTGACCGCAGATTCATGTGGTAGCTCAGCACCGAGTTTTTCATGACCACCCGTCACAAAGCTGGCAGACACCGGCAGCTTTCTCATGCGCCCACCTCCAGCTCCGTTACCAGGAGCTTCTCGTCGCCTTGAAACGCTGCAACAGCCCGCTTGAACATCTGCACAGCCATATCCATACGATAGTCCGCTGATGCACGCACATCCGTCAGCGGGGTCATGGCATCACGGATCGCATCCTCGCAACGGTCCAGCAATGCCGGAGACAATGCCTCTCCGACGAGCAGCGTTTCGACTTCAGCCAGGCGAACCGGGGTTGCCGCCATACCACCGTAGGCGATTCTTGCGCGACTGATTTCCCCTTCTGTTCCTTCTCTTGCATCAAAGGCAAACGCACCCATCACAGAGGATATGTCGTCCTCAATGCGCTTTGATGACTTGTAAAAACGGTGAAACCCTTCCACGTTGGCGGCCGGAAAGCTGACTGCGGCAATATACTCACCAGGCCCGAGTACCGTCTGGCGATAGCCCTCGTAGAAGTCTTCTACACTGACCGATCTTGTGCCGGCTGCCGATTCGATCAGCACATCCGCATCCCATGCGATCAATGCTGGCGGCATATCAGCGATCGGCGACCCATTGCCAAGGTTGCCACCGACCGTGCCGCGGTTACGGATCTGCCTGGAACCCAGCCTGGACAAAAGGTCCAGCATCGGTGCAGATTTGTCGGAGAAGTAGGTCTCCAGGTGTGTGTAAGGCACTGCGCTGCCAACCGTGACCACACCATCTGCAGTCTCAATCCTGTTCAGCGCTTCTACCCTGGTGAGATCGATCAGCGTGGGGAAGCGTGCAAACCGCTGCGTGACCTCGAGCATGAGGTCAGTGCCACCTGCAATCAGCGTTGCTTCAGGGTGTTCCTTAAGCAGCGTCTGCAGCTCGGCTGTTGTCGTCGGTGAAAACCTGCTTTGCACGTCCTCATCAAGGAACGCGGTAACGCCGTCGCCGGTTAGCGTATGCGCCGGTCCTGTTTGCACGGCTAGCTGTCCTGCTTCAACAATCGGCCGATAGCCGGTGCAGCGACAAAGGTTGCCTGATATGCCTTCAAGGACCGCTTCTCGCGGATCTTCATCTGTGCCGATGCCATTTTCAACGAGGCTGGCGAGTGACATCACAAAACCCGGTGTGCAATAACCACATTGAGATCCGTGGCATTGCACCATTGCCGCCTGGGACGGATGTAGCTCTCCTGACACGGGATCGGCCAGCCCCTCGACTGTCAGCAACTGCCGTCCCGCCATCTGGGACATTGGTGCAATACAGGCGTTGATGGTCTCATAACCGCCTTCCCCCTTGCCTACCATCACGGTACAGGCGCCGCAGTCACCCGAGGCACAGCCTTCTTTTGTTCCTGTCAGTCCGTGCCGACGCAGTACCGACAATACGGTTTCATCCGCGGCGACATCGACTTCTGTCACGTCCTGGTTGATCGCTACCTTGATCTTCAAAGCTGGCCTCTAAAAGCTGACTATTTGGACAAGTTTGATGAGAAATGTACCCTATATTCCTCTCAATAGCACATAAATACTGTATTTTCTGGAATGTTCTGGATAATCTCTAACCTATCCAATTGGTCAGATTAGATGAAAGCAGCAACTGCCAGCACCAACCACAGCCCGCGGGATCGGCATTACACAACCATCCTTGCTGCAGCGCGCGAGGAATTTGCTGATCGCGGTTACAGGGGCGCTCGCATGCAGTCGATTGCTGACAGGGCCGGTCTCCCCAAGGCAAACGTGCACTACTACTTCAGGAACAAGGAATCACTGTACCTTTCTGTCCTGGATGACATCATCGAAACTTGGAATACCGTATTTAACGACGCATCCAGCGAGGACGATCCTGCCGAGGCGCTGGACCGTTTTATCCGGCAAAAGGTACGCCTTTCGATCGAACAGCCCGCTGCATCCCGGCTGTTTGCCAATGAGATAATCCAGGGTGCGCCCCACCTGGGTCAGTATCTTCGGGAAGAAATGCGCACGTGGGTGCGGAAAAAAGCGGCGATCATCCAGTCATGGATTGACGCAGGCAAGATGCCACCCACTGACCCAGAGCAACTCATCTTCCTGATCTGGTCTTCCACCCAGCACTACGCTGATTTCCAGGCGCAGGTACTCATCATCATGAATCACAATGACTACGATGACGACCTGGTTGACCGGATTGCAGATTTCCTGAGCAAAACCATCCTGACGGGATGCGGGCTCACACCACCATAAGTATCAAAAAATATGAAAACCTGGCTGAAGAACCCGCTGGTCACCTGGACAGCAAATGAGCATGATGCCGCGGGCGGCGTTGTTATCGAAAACGATGTCATCCTGGAACTGGTCAGCGGCGCTGAACCCGTCGGTGCTTACGACAACACTCTCGACGTTTCCGACTGTGTGTTACTACCGGGGCTCATTAACTGTCACCACCATTTCTACCAGACGCTGACCCGCGCCTTTGGACCGGCCTTAAATAAGGAGTTGTTCGAGTGGCTGACGACGCTTTACCCCTACTGGGCGGGCCTCGATGAGGAATGTATCCGCGTATCGACTACCACGGCGATTGCGGAACTCTGGTTGTCTGGCTGCACCACCGCAGCAGATCATCATTATGTATTCTCGAACGATCTGACCAACGCGATCGATGTCCAGGCACAAACAGCAACGGAACTGGGCGCTCGTGTAGTCCTGACACGAGGCTCGATGAGCCTCGGGGAATCTGATGGCGGCCTGCCACCAGACAAGGTAGTCCAGGACGCGGAGACCATCCTCAGGGATTCACAGCGCCTGGTAGATGAATACCACGACAACAACATGATCCAGGTGGCCCTCGCCCCCTGCTCACCATTTTCCGTTACCACCGAACTCATGCGAGACAGCGCCCGACTGGCTCGCGAGCTTGGCGTGTTACTGCACACCCACCTGGCGGAAACGGAGGATGAAAATGATTTCTGCATCGATATGTTTGGCAAGCGACCACTCGATTACCTGGAAGAAGTCGAATGGCTCACCGGCGATGTCTGGCTCGCCCACGGCATTCACTTTGAAGATTCGGAAATCCAGCGACTGGGTGCTGCTGGTACTGCCATCAGTCATTGCCCGTCATCAAACATGGTACTGGCGTCAGGCATCTGCAGAACAAAAGAACTGACCGCCGCCGGATGTCCCGTGGGCCTTGGGGTTGATGGCAGTGCATCCAATGACGCCTCAAATCTCATCCAGGAAGCGAGACAGGCGCTGATGGCAGGACGGCTCCGTTATGGCTCGAAGTCAGTCACCCATGAGGACGTCTTTCACCTCGGCACAACTGGCGGTGCTGCCCTCCTGCATCGCGAAGACATCGGCCAGATCGCTGTTGGTAAAAAAGCGGACCTTGCACTGTTCGACCTGAACGACATCAGGTTTGCAGGCGCCGGCGATCCTCTCGCGGCACTCATCATGTGCGGTGCTGTGCGCGCTCGCCATGTCATGGTATCAGGTGAGTGGAAGGTAAAAGACGGCGAGCTAACAGGCGTTGACGAGGCCGCATTCATTGCCGAGCAGAAAGCGGTTGCCCGCCGACTGACGGGTTAACGACCTGGCAACTTATCCCGGTAAGTATCCCAATCGGCCAGCAGTGCCTGGACCACCTCGTTGCCAACCAGGTAGGCCGCTTCCAGCGCAGACAAACCACGATCCGGGTATTCCGCTGTCGCGCTCCAGGTAGCTGATTTGCCGGGTGGTGGCACAGTGAAGTTACTCACTGTTCGAAGCACCATCACTCTATCGATATCAGCCCGGCCGATACGGTCGAGGCGCCTGATCGCAGTCATGGTGCCGCTGTCTTCCATGTTGCTGGTCATGAAGTTGCCCTGCTGATGGGAATAGAGACCCACCCAGTCGTTGGCCCACTTGTTCAGTTCATTACCATGCCAGTAGGTACTGGCCGAAATGGTGTCGCCTATCGTGACAAACGGGTCTTTCTGGGCGTTTGGCATCCCCTCAAACTGTTTTACAAAGGTGCGCACGTTATCGGTTGTCGGGATGCTCACATCGCGGGATGTCTCGTACGCCCACCTGGTGAGCCCCTCGTCCAGCTCGAACACGATATTGTCCACACTCCAGCCGGTAGACAGGTCATCAAGCTTCTTGACGGGTTTTGTGCCGCCTAACGGCACTATGCCGTAGGGCCAGTCGTCGGGTATCTCACGGGCATCAATTTCGAACAACAGGTCACCGTCCACTATCCAACGCGCCCATGCAGCACTGCCAAGTGACACATCCTGTGGGTCACCGCCGGATATTCCAGCCACCACCCAGTAAGCGTTTGAGAGATCAAATCGTTCATCCAGGCCCAGTGCCAGGATTGATGCAGTGGCATTGGCGATGCCGCCGCCGGTACACAATCCAAGTACGCCCGTGTCGGAATAACGCAGGTCAAATTCGCCAGCAGGAAAATCGAACTGCTGATCCAATGGCAGCCTTTCAACCCAGAACTGGAACTCTCCCGGCCTGTCGCCTTCGAGTTCACCGTGTTCAAACATGCTCACGACCACCACCTTGACGGGGATGGGTTTGGCCGCGACGCCCGCTGAAATTGAAAGCGAAAGCACCGCAGCAAGGACAAACAGCACTAGTCTCATGCAAACTCCCAACATGGTTTGTAATCTGTGACGTTGATTTTCATTCTTCCCTGCGCAATAAACTGGTCGAGCAGCTTCTCGAGTTCATCCAGGACTTCCCGGTCACCCTGCATCTTGTAGGGACCATACTTTTCTATCTGCTCGACACCCCAGGCCTTGACGTTACCAGCAACAATGCCGGAAAACGCTTCACGTAGCTCAGTTGCAAGCCTGGCTGCAGGCAGATCGCGAGAAAGCTGTAATGAGGCCATGTTCTCGTGGCTCGGTATAAACGGCTTCTGTAGCTCGTGATCGATGTCAGGTCCCAGTTAAAGCCGTAGGCATCTTGGGTTTTCAGGCGATGTTTTCTGACGCGCTCCACACCACGACGAATCGTCTTGGCCACTTTCTCCGCATCGTGAGGGACAATCTGGTAGTAGGCTGCTGCTTCGTCACCCAGGGTTGCACGAATGAATGCATCAAGCGCTTCAAAGTAGCCTGCCTTTTCCTTCGGTGCCGTCAGCACCATGCAGAACGGCAGGCCTTCATTGGCCTCGTGCATCAGCACGCTTAGGAGGTACAAGACCTCCTCCGCTGTACCGGCACCACCGGGGAATACCACAATACCATGGGCAACACGAACAAACGCCTCAAGCCGCTTTTCAATATCCGGCAGAATCACCAGTTCATTGACGATGGGATTCGGCGCTTCAGCCGCAATGATGCCCGGCTCGGAGATGCCGATATATCGGCGCCTTTCGATCTGCTGTTTGGCATGTCCAATTGCAGCGCCTTTCATGGGGCCCTTCATCGCACCCGGTCCACAGCCGGTGGCGATGTTCAATCCACGCAGCCCAAGCTGATAGCCCACTTCCTTGGTGTAGTCGTATTCAATCCTGTCGATGGAATGACCACCCCAGCAGACGACAAGATCCGGCTTCAGGTTGGGTCGCACGATGTTGGCGTTACGCAGGATGTCGAATACCACCTCGGTAATCCCTTCGCTGGTCGACAGATCATAAAGCCCGTCCCGGGACAGGATGTGGTTAACGTAAACAATGTCTCTCAAGACGGAGAACAGGTGATCCTGGATACCACGGATCATGTTGCCGTCGACAAAAGCAGTGCCGGGTGCATTACGCACGGCAAGTTTCGGGCCGCGGGCTTCCGGGACTACCTCGATCTGGAAATCGGCATATTCCTGCAGCAGCTTTCGGACATCGTCCTGGTCGTTACCGGTATTGAGTATCGCGAGTGCACACTCCCTGAAAAGGGTACGTACTTCTTCTTTTGATGCCATCAGGCCCTGTATCTCGCGGTTGGAGAGCAGGTTCAGCGTGCTGATGGGGCGGAGGTTGTTCTTTGAATGTCTGTTCTGGCTCATCAACCTATCTTACGCTATTCACGGATTGCTGTTCGAGAGCCGTTCGAGAGCTGTTCGAGACTGGTCGAAAACTATTCGAAAGTGGATGCTCGCTCGCGATGTAAACATCCCGGTAATCCAACTCATCGGGACCCTGTTGCTCTTTCTTCCAGCGCATCTGCAACACCGTAGCCTGTTCACGCAACTCGCTCACGTGAACAAGGCCTGATGGTACCGACAGCCTTTCCCCCTCGCTGGCAATGATCCGATAAAACGCCTTTGGTGCATCATCCACAAAGCTTGCGTGGGAGACCGTCCCCAGCAGACTGTCGTTAGATCGGGTGCGGCTCACTTGTTTATCTAAACTGAAGACAATCTCTCGCTGCGTATAAATGGCTGGCACAAAATCCATCCGGTTGCTGCCAAACACCAGCCAGGTCGTATTGGTGTGTTCAGCATTCCCCCAGTTCAGTACCACTTTCCCATCGCGCAGTTCATACGAGATACGCTGTGGCCTGTCGGGTTTACTGACGCTGAACGCTACCGTGTCGGACCAATCTCCCCAGAGGCCGTCGCTCCTGACACGTGCTCTTGCAAAATAAGGTTGCCCGGGATTTAGGAAACTCACTGTCAGGGGATGCCAGTCAACCACTGACTGGTAGCCCTGCACCTGGTTGAGATTTGGTGCAATAACCTCGAAGTTTTCGTCATGAGAGACCTGCCACCACAAGCCATCGGGTGCGCCTGCCTCGGAGCTGATCCTCAACCCTGTTGCATCCGCTTTGACATCAACCTGGGGCAACACCCTGCTAATCGCCTGGTAGTGGGCTTCAACATCGAGAACCGCGTGTTCATTCGCGCCTGCTAGCTGCAAGCGATTGTTGCCCCGGCGCAACTGCGGGAACTGCCTGACCGATCCCTGCATAAAAAGACGAACCCTGTCTGCGGCGGACGCCTTCATTTTGACTTCTACGGCAAGATTTTCTGCAAGGCCCGGTACTGCAACAACCTGTCCGTTCAATTCGATCTGAAATACAGGCAACGGCGTTCCCACAACCAGCGTGCCTTCCTCGTTGAGCCTGGCGGGTGTATCAAGCGTCAACACCATGGTGCCGATATCCGGCTGCGTACCTGGCGGCCTCTCGCGAAAGCGATACTCCAACCGCTCGCCCGGCAGCAGATCCCATCCCTGTCTTTCCCAGTGCGGCGATGCAGCTGTGAGGGTCATATCCGCGTTGCCGGTCTCCCGTACGTATTCAAAAACAGAGGCGTTAATCCAGGACGCTTCCAGGTCATAGGGCTGGTTCACGCCGTACATTCGCGTCCTGATCGCCAGCAGCGGGTCATGCCTGATGTCCTCGTAACCAGCAAGATTGGTATTGTCCCATCCGAAGAACATCGCATCCTGGTCACCGTCGATTACCCTGTAACTGCCATCAACGAGGTACTCCGCAACCCCGTGGCCGTTCACCGGTACAACGCGATAGGAAAGGCCAGCACCAGCGAGCAGGTTGATCAGCGCGTTGGTATTGTGGCCGCAGAGACCGTGACCAATAAAGTTAACCAGCGACCCGGCATGATTCGCAAAACCATGTTGGGTTGGCGCATGGTGAATCGCGGCCGACCAGCTGTTAAAGACTGCAAACAGGTCTGCTGAGTTGCTGACCTTGACCTGCCCTGCTGTGAGGGGACTGCCACCATTGACCTCAAGATAAAATCCAGTGACCGGGTTGGACGACCCATTCGTGACAACAATACGGTCCATGAAATAGCCATGCACCGTGCCAGCTTCATACCCGGTTGGGTCACGCAGGTGAGTGTCATCGAGGGTAGACTGGATATGCAGGGACGACGGTTTTGCAGATACCTGCAGTTGTGCCGTCTCAGCTCGCAGTACAGGCGATACCAGCAGGCAGAGGTAAAGCAGCGTCACCAGGCCTGCGTTCAACCTTCTGATCTCAATCATTACCACCACAACCTCTTCTTACTTCATCGACCTCAATACAACACCTAGACGACGCCCGTCGTTTAGCCTGCCTGTCGTAAAACCAGTTTGCTAATATATTGGCATGGCCCTGTCCAAATGCAGAATAGTTGAGCTACCCAAGATCGAAGACCCGCGGGGTAATCTCACCTTTATCGAAGGCAATGAACACATCCCGTTTGCCATCGAACGCGTGTACTACACCTACGACGTACCCGGTGGTGCCGAACGCGGCGGTCATGCCCACAAGGCATTGCACCAGTTGATCATCGCCATGTCAGGCAGCTTTGATGTTGTGCTTGATGATGGGAATGAACAGCAGCGTGTACACCTGAATCGTTCGTACTTTGGCCTGTATGTCTGCCCGATGATCTGGCGTGAACTTGATAACTTCTCATCCGGGTCCGTCTGCATGGTGCTCGCCTCGAATCGGTATGACGAGGATGACTACTTCCGCGACTACGACCAGTTCATGCTGGCATTGAAATAGCCCTCTTCTTTCGGCACAAAGCTTTTCAATTCACGCCTCGCAACACTCGCCTCGCCTGCACCCGACTCAGGATAAAAAACGGTAGCATCGACAATGATGTCGCCATGGCCGCGCCTTCAGCGCCGTATTTCGGGATAAGCAGGTAGTTGAGGACGATGTTACAGGTCAACGTCACCATGAGATTGACCATGCGCCATACGGCGTGCCCGGTATAGTCCAGCAAAGAGTTGGTACAGGCGGCATCCGCCATGAACAGCACAAATGGGATCAGTAGAAACAGCGGGGCTAGCGATGCCTCATAGACTTCGCCGTAGACAACCGGCAGGAGAAAGGCTGCGCCTGCACACAGGACAACACTGACGGTGGTGACAATCAGGATGTTCTGTCGGGTGAGCCTCGTAAAACGACCGTTGAGTTCCGCCCGGTTTGTATCGTCCAGTTGGGCAAATAGCGGCATCACGCCCATGCACAGCGCAATACTGATGTGAGGCAGGTAGACAATGAGTTGTTTCGCCGTGGCGTAGATACCTGTTTCAAAGTCACCTTTGAGCAGGTTCAACATGATCACGTCGATTTCAAGCAGGATGAAAGAGCCCAGCATGATCACAAAGAGCGGCACGCTGTAAGCAATGACGTCCTTTAACGTGAATGCCGCCGGCAGGCTGCTGTCAGATCCCTGCTGCCGCCTCACCCACAGGAAGAACAGCACAGCCACGACAGCTGCGGTGAATACAGCAGTGATGACATACCCCCACAGAATACCCGTCAGGCCGAGGCCAACAAAAAGCGCTACAAACCCGACACGCGACAGGTGTTCACTCATGGTGACGATGAAAACCTGCTTGAGGTCGTGCAACGCCTCAAACGCAGACTTCGAGAACTCAATAAACGAGAAGAGCAGCACCACCGGTGTCGCCAGGATAAGCAGATCCCTTGTTTCACCATCCGGTACCAGGAAATAGACGGCGGCAACGTATACGAGAAGAAACAGCCCATTACCAATTAGTCTTAACAACAGGGTTGCACGCAGAACAGCCTCGACATGATCACCCGAAGCACTTTCAGCAATATATCGCTTTGCCGCGATGTTGAGCCCGAGATCGCTCGTCATCAGCACAATCGTGAATACCGCAATGAAGACCGACCAGTTACCCCAGTCCTCCACTGACAGGCTCCTGATGAGCAGAAGCTGCAACAGGTAAAACCCCACGAAGGCAACGCCTTTGCCTGCAAAGGCCCAGGACGTTTCCGCGATGATTTTGCGCGACGAGTTAACCAACGGCCTGCCTCACCATCTGCACAAGCACCTCCCGGTATCTCGTCAGCACGCTTTTCCACTGCTGTGGATAGCGATACAGGATGATCAGTGTGGTCTTGAGATGATCCAGGTACATTTGCAGGGAGTTACTTTCTGTAATGTTGCCGCCGTGCTTCACGTATCGCCCCATCACCTTATCGATGTAACGAATCGAGCCGCCGCGGGCGAGGAGTTCAATCCAGAACAGCCAGTCGGACGCGTAGCGGATCTTTTCCGTGAAGCCATGCGGTGGTATCGCTGAGCGGCGGAACATATTGGTGAGCGCGCAGTTAAAAGTACCGTGGCTGACCAGCGCCGCCATATCACCTTCGTAACTGCCATACGCGTTTGAAAAGCGATCCAGCACCTGCCCGGAGACGCTGTCGTATATCTCTGCATCGTGATAGCAGATGTTGCAGCCTGGGTCTGATTCCATCAGTGCCACCTGTTCGTGAATCTTTTCCGGGAAGAGAATATCGTCGCCGCCCATCATGCAGATGTAGTAACCGTTACACATGCCGAGCGCCTGGTTGCTGTTGCCTGATATGCCAAGGTTCTGCTGGTTCACGTGGACCCTGAGGCGAGGCGAATGTGCTGCTTCAAGTTTTTTGAGCACCTGGGCAGTGCTGTCAGGTGAGGCATCATCCGAGACAATCACTTCAAGGTTGTCATAGTCCTGGGACAACGCGCTCATGACGGTATCCTCGATGATGTCGGCCTGGTTATAGGCGACGATTGCGATGGATACCAGGGGAGATTGTGTCATGGAATGTGTTCAGACGTTGCTGAGGATCTCGGCAATCCGGGCCACATCGCTTTCACGTATGTGCCCGCCAATCGGCAGACTCATCACTTCATCCGCCATGCTTTCCGTGATGGGAAAGTCGCCTGCTTTCCAAGGACCTTCCGCGTAGGCACCGGATAGGTGCGGCGGGATCGGGTAATGGATCATCGTCTGCACGCCAGCTTCACTTAATGTCTGCATTACTTGGTCGCGGCTCTTCACCCGTACGATGTACTGGTGCCAGACATGTTCAGAACCTGGCGGGTTCTGGGGCAGCTCAACTGCGTTGTTACCGGCGAGCGCATCCGTGTACCAGCTGGCAACCTGGCTGCGCGCCCTGTTGTATTCATCGAGCGTTTTCAGTTTTGCCCTCAGAAAAGCCGCCTGCAGTTCGTCGAGTCTGCAGTTATAACCTTTCACGCTATTCTGGTATTTGACTTCGCTGCCATAGTTACGCAGCAGCTTAATTTTTTCACAGACCTCCGGGTCACTGGTGGTCACAGCACCTGCGTCGCCAAGCGCGCCAAGATTTTTGCCGGGATAAAAGCTGAAGGCTGCTACATCGCCGAGGGCACCTGCCATCACGCCATCACGGCGTGCGCCCTGGGCCTGTGCGGCGTCTTCGAGTAGTTTCAGGTTGTGTCGCTTCGCGATGTCTGAGAGCGCCGACATGTCAGCGGTCATACCGTAAAGGTGCACGGCCAGGATTGCCCTGGTCCTGGGTGTGATGGCTTTTTCTACCAGGGCCGGGTTGATATTGAATGTTACCGGGTCCGGCTCTACCGGTACCACCTCGGCACCCGCCATGGAAACACCCAGCCAGGTTGCGATGTAGGTATTGGCAGGCACGATAACCTCGTCGCCGGGTCCGATGTCGAGGGCGCGCAGCGCGAGGTGTATCGCGTCCAGGCCATTTGAGACGCCTACGCTGTACTCGCTGCCGCAGTAGGCAGCAAACTCTGATTCAAACGATGCCACTTCACTCCCTAAGACCAGCATATTTGAATCGAGCACGCGGGCGAGTGCTGCCTCGTAATCGGCACGCAGTGACTGGTTGAAGGTCGCGTCAAAAAACGAAATTGTCATGGCCGATATTTTACCTCACCTGACCCCTGCAGAGGGCGCCGTGTATACTCTTCGCAATAAACGTAGTAAGGATGACCGTTGTACGAGATAGCCGCCCTGTTCACCACGGTCACCGTCGCTGCCGCGCTCTGCTGTTCTGCGAGGTACCTCGGCCCTTTCATCCTGCCACCACTGCTCGCCGGGTCGGTGGTGACTTCGATATTTATTGCTGAAAAGCTGGGTGACCTGACCGTTCCTGGCATTGGCCTGATATCAATCTCAGGATCCATACTGATTTATTCGAGCACCTTTCTGCTCACGGACGTGATGTCTGAACTCTACGGTCGAAAGTTTGCCCATGCAGCGGTCGTGGGTACGGCGCTCTGTTATCCGATCGTCCTGCTGGCCACACAGTTCACGATTCACTGGGAGCCGAGCCAGTTCTATACCAACCAGGAATCATTTAACAACGTGATGAATTTTGCGGGCCGCGTCACCATTGCCAGCCTGCTCAGTTACATGGTGAGCCAGACGTTCGACGTATGGGCGTTTCATGCGATCCGCAACCGGACCGGTGAAGGCAAACTCTGGCTGCGTAACAACGGTTCCACTATCGCAAGCCAGTGGCTTGATACTGCTATTTTCTACGGCATCGCCTTCTACGGGGTGATTCCCGGTGCCGAACTGGTTCAGTTGATCATTGCAACCTACTTCCTGAAGGTGCTGATAGCGTTAATTGATACGCCGTTTGTGTACCTGGTGATTGCTTTTGTTCGCCGCGGCCAGACTGATATTGAGCCGAACGTGCCTTCAACCTGAAAAAAAACGGCCTCCCGAGGGAGGCCGTCTTTCTGGATCATCGATCCTAGTTGCCGGGGTGTGCCCCCTTCAGGATCTTGTCTACAGCATCCCCAAGACTGAAAGAGCCTGGCGTCTGCCTGGGCGGAAATTCCTTGAAGGTCGCAAGGTAACGACCGACATAACCCTGGGCTGGTGCCAGCGCGAACATACGCTCAGCCCGCCAGATGCCGTAACCCAGTCCCTCATGGTCCGCCCGCTCGAACGGATCGGAACGTAGGTTCAACAGCTTCGGAAATCTCAGCACAACGAACGGCTCCTGCCAGACGTCGAAGCCGTGGGCGCGCTGCTCCATGAAAACAATCTTCCAGTTGTTATAGCGCAGCGCTGCAATGTCACCGTCATCAGTCCAGTAGAAGAACTCATGGCGAGGAGCCTCTTCTGTCTCACCCTTGAAGTAAGGCAGGAGGTTGTAACCATCGAGATGGACCTTGTACTCACGGCCAATCGCTTCAACGTTGCCCTTGAGCAGCTTTTCCTTGATGTCGGGTTCACCCGCGGCTGCCAGCAGGGTTGGCAGCATGTCTTCATGGGAGAACACGTTGTTATCAACGGTGCCCGGTTCTATGACGCCCGGCCAGCGAATTGCCGTCGGCACGCGGTAGCCGCCTTCCCAGTTGGTGTTCTTCTCACCCCTGAACGGCGTCATGCCGCCATCGGGCCAGGTCATGACCTCAGCGCCGTTGTCGGTTGAATACATGACGATGGTGTTATCAGCGATGCCGAGCTCATCAAGTTTGTCCAGGATCTGGCCAATCATCGCGTCGTGCTCAACCATCCCATCGGCGTAAATGCCGAGGCCCGTTACACCCTGGGATTCTTCCTTGAGTCGAGTCCAGACGTGCATGCGGGTTGAGTTCCACCAGAGGAAAAACGGCTTGTCCGCCTTATGTGCGCGATCCATGAAATCGAGCGCGGCGGCAGTGGTTTCTTCATCCACGGTTTCCATACGTTTTTTGGTCAGTGGACCGGTGTCGGCAACATCACCATCAGCACTGGATTGCAGGACACCGCGTGGCCCGTAGTTCTGGCGAAAGGTCTTGCCATTTGCCATCACCTGGTCGCCGGGGTAATCCACGTTCTCCGGCTCATCTTCGGCATTAAGGTGATAAAGATTGCCAAAGAACTCATCAAAACCATGATTGGTCGGCAGATGTTCATCACGATCGCCCAGGTGGTTTTTGCCGTACTGCGCAGTCATGTAACCGTGGTTCTTCAAAAGCCCGGCGATGGTGGGATCGAGTTCGGACATCCCCTCCTTCGCACCTGGCAACCCTACCTTGGTGAGTCCGGTTCGAATAGGCGACTGACCTGTGATGAATGCAGCCCGCCCGGCCGTACAGCTCTGCTGCCCGTACCAGTCGGTGAACATCGCACCTTCCCTGGCAATGCGATCAATATTGGGCGTCTTGTACCCCATCACCCCCAGGTTGTACGCGCTCACGTTGTACCACCCGATATCATCCCCCCACACCACAACAATATTGGGTTTATCTGCAGCCACTCCGGGCAACGCAATCAATGCCGCCACAACAAACAGCCACAACCTCTTCAACCTACTCATAAATCTCTCCTTAATTCACGGATAAGCCAACGCGCCCCTTGCATGTCAGCCACGCCCCATTGTCACCCCACAACCCCACCCCCAATGTAAGTAATTTGTAACCGGCACACACACTTCTCCCAACCCACACCCAACCAGCAACATCCCACATCCCCCGAGGTCAACCTCACAGCCAAAGATCCCTCGGAATCTCACGTTAGCGAAAACCATCCAGGCAAATAGTCAGCCATGGCCACACCCCGCTCACAGCTGATCGACCCCTCGACACCTTTGCACTACCACCTGGTATCAAGATGTGTGAGGAGATCATTTCTTTGTGGAAAGGACACCCAAACTGGTAAGAACTACGACCATAGAAAAAGCTGGCTGATTGATCGTATGCAGAGGCTGAGTAGCTGTTTCTCTGTTGCGATAGAGGCGTACGCCATCATGGACAACCACTTTCACCTGGTCGTCTATTACGATCCACTGGATGCTGATCGTTGGAGCGAAGACGAGGTTGTTGATCGATGGCTTAAGGCATTTCCGCCCCGCTTTGAAAGTAAGGAAGACTGTGCGGCCCTCAACGAACTGCACCGCCGGCTCATGCTTGAAGATCCTGATCGACTTCAGCACGCACGAAAAACGCTCGGGTCGGTTTCCATGTTCATGAAGTACTTGAAGCAACCTATCGCCTGCAGAGCCAACAAAGAAGATGGTTGTTCAGGCCATTTCTTTGAAAGTCGTTTCTATTCCGGTGCGATTCTCGATGAAAACGGACTAATCGCCGCAATGGCTTACGTTGACCTTAATCCGATTCGCGCAAGGATCGTGGAAACCATCGAAGCCTACGCTGATGCTTCCGGTCACGTTCGCCTCGTACAGAATTCTGCACAGGCGCTGAAACAGGCGATAAAACCACTTTTCTCAGGACTCAGCACCTCTCGCCCAGAGCTGTCATTCTCCGTTCAGGACTATCTCAATATTCTGATGGGATGCCAGTTTGATTACGTGAACGATACGCCTATCGATGCGAAAAGCAGATGGTTCAGCGCGGTCGCATCATTCAGTAGACGACAACGTGCGTACGGAAGTTCTGAATCTCTGAAAGCCTTTGGTGAAGAACGTGGCTGGTCAGTCATGGGCGCACCTATGAGATTTTCATAGTTCCCAGCCCGAAACTGGGAGTTTTGGCTCAGCAGAGCCTGTATACCCGATCAAATCCAGTATCCACAGGGCTACATGCTTCATCTATCCTGAAAAATTGTAGGGAACACCGGTTAGGGAGTGTGTGGGTCGGGGGAAGTGTGTGTGCTGGGGGTGGGGGGGAGTGGTTTTTTTAGGGCGGTGGCGGCTTTGGTGTAGAGGGTTAGGTGGTGTTGGTCGATGGTGGGGTCGCGGTATGGGTTTATGGCGGTGCGGTAGGTTTGGTAGGCGCGGTATGGGTCGCCGTTGAGGTAGTAGGCTTCAGCGAGGGATCTGCCTGTGGCTTTGTCGGATGGGTTTCGCTGGTAGAGGGCTGCCAGGTGGGTGATGGCGTCGGGGTAGTTTTGCTGGTGCATGGCGACGGCGGCTTTTACGGCGAGCAGGTAAACATCGCCAGGTACGATGTTATCGAGTTCGGTCGCCAGGCCATCTGCGGCGTCGAATTCTGCTGCGGCGACGAGGTAGCCAAGTAAAACGAGTTGTGCGGTTGGGTTGTCTGGCTGCTGCTCGAGCATCTTGCGGGTTTCCGCGATCGCGTCATTGAGCTTGTTCTGACGCACCTTTTCGGGACGATGCGGATTCACGACCCGAAGCCCCTGTTCTCTTGCAAGCGCAGGCAGCCGGTCGGTGTTCAGGTAAATCACAAGATGCTGATCATAGTAGACCGGGGCTAATCGCTGATTGCCCGGGAACGGGGTCTGCGCCGGGATACCAACGACATCGGGCGCGTGGGTATCCAGGAAATGATCCATGGCCTCGCTTGAAAGTTCTGCACGCAGGAACTCGAAGTAATGTTGTGCCGTGTGAGGCGGCATCTGCATATCCGCGTAGATCTTTACTGAAGGGCCAAGGTGCCACGCTGCATAACCACCAAAAGTCGGGGCAATGGCATAACGTTCAACCCCGGGTAATGATCCGACGTACTGCGTTGATGCCAGTGGATAGGATCGCTCATCAATGGGATAAGCCGCCAGGTGCGGTGACGTGTTCCGAACCCAGGTTAAACAAATCACAATCAGGGCGATCACGAGCGAAGTGTTGTAACGGGAAACCACACCCTCTTCGCGCAGCACAAGAGACAACGCCGGCACAGACAACAACACCGCTTCAAAAAGAAACCTCGCTCCCATCAGTACGAGAACGATACCCGCTGCGAGCAGCGTCAGTTCAAACACCGCGCCACCCACATCAACTACCCGATTCGCCCTCACTAAAAAAAGCAATGCAAGCAAGGTACAAACGAGCGGTGCACGCAAGCCGGTACTGAAGTCGAGCCAGTGAGCGGCATCACGCTGCGCCAGTTCACTGACATAGAGATGCGCATCGGCAGGCACAGCAAACGGGGCAAGCAGCAGCCAGGGGCCTGATGGATTGAGGAACATCGCCGGTAAGCAGCTCGCAACCCAGCCAATCGCCGACCAACTGATGCCCTGCCCTGATCTTCTCGCATCAACCAGGTGCTGCAGCCCCCAGGCACCGCAGATCGCTGCGCCTACCACCCATTCAATGCCATGCATATTGACCCAGGCGATGGTCAGTATAGGCAGAAGAAAGAACATCTTGCGCTGGTACAACAGGATGTAAGACAAGAGCACAATAAAAAGGAACGAGACATACATCGCCCGCAACGAGACATCCCTGTCGCTGATGACAAATATTACTCCTGCTGCCGCAATCAACTGCAGCGCCGATGTATCAGCGAGCGGCTGATCCCGATTCAACAGTTTGATGACCAGCCAGCCGGTTCCGGTGAGTAAGAGTGCTTTGAGAGCAAGCAACCCGGCAAAACCGCAAAGTGATTCGATGCCATAAAGCAGCAGTGAGAAAAGCCAGTAGTAGTGGTAAAACGCGCCGCCCTCTTCAAGGAAGGAGTAGGTCGGAAGCGAAGGAATCACCCCTTCTGAGAGAAGCGCGCGCCCGGCGGCCAATAGCGTAAACGTATCCGTGTCGTTGTAGTAAACCGTTCGCGTTGCGGTATAGACAGCGAGCGAAACCAGCAAAAAGGCACCGGCATATTGCCTGCAGGTTTCTAGAAAGCGCATAAAAAAGTTACCACGCCAGTGTCAGACCTGGGACGCACCCGTTGATATCACACCAATACCGGCAACAATCAGTGCAGCGCCAACAAAATAGTGGATATTCAGCTGTTCGCCGAAGAAATATCGACTCAGCACCGGCACGATGACAAAGCTGAGTGCCACAAACGGATACGCCAGCGTCAAGGGCACTTTTCGCAGCACATATATCCAGGCGAGACTCGCAACACCATAAACGGCAAGTGCGATAGCGGCAACGGTGAGCGTCTTGATGTGGAAAACACCAAGCGCTTCCGCTTCAAGTCCGGTTTTGCGGAACAGGATCTGCCCACTGCTGATCGCCAACACACAGGCCAGTACAATCGAGAAATAATACGGGGTCATAGTCTTCTATAGCTCTTCCAGGGCTCCGGCAATCGGAATGCGCGGAACGTTTGACGTGTCGTAGTTAAAAAATCCGAGCAGCGTGTTAACACCTATATATAGGGGCAGTGCCGCCAGCATTACTGTACCGGCTGTTGCCGGTGTGTCCGTTACCTCACCTTCTATCCAGTGGCCCGCACCAAACAGGATGCCGAACGGAATCAGGATCAGGCTCGCTACCAGGTATACCGAACCGATATTGAAGTCCCTCACAAAATAGTTGAGGCCGATCCGGCGCACCAGGTTCGCGAGGTGACGCGCCATGAAGGGCAACGCCTCGCGGGCAGGTTTCAGGCTGCTCGTCTCATCCGCATAAACCGCCTGCATGGGCACATCCTGGACCACCGCGCGCAGGCCGCCGAGGTGAAACAGCATGTCGCTCTCAAAAAAGTAGCGGCGTGCAATCCGATCTGCCTGTAACTGGCGATACACCGATGCATGAATGGCCGTGTAACCGTTAGCCGGGTCAAACAGGTGCCAGTATCCTGACGACAGCTTCGAGAAGAAGGACATGGCAGTGTTACCGAAAAGGCGCACCTTTGGCATGTCGCCCAACGTGCCGGGGTTAAAAAAGCGATTGCCCTTCGTGTAATCGGCTGTGCCCGCTGCTATTGGCGCGATAAATCGGGGAATGAGCGCCGGGCTCATTTGTCCATCGCCGTCTACTTTCACCATGATGTCTGCATCGTCTGCAGCAGCGGCTGCGTAACCTGTCATCACCGCACTGCCAACGCCGCCATTCACCTTGTGATACAGCACCTTTATCCGCTCGTCTGCAGAAGTTGCTTCGATATGAGCACCTGAGCGGTCTGGACAGGCATCATCCACGCAGTAGATAGCATCCACCTCCGGACCTATACCAGCGAGCACAGCATCAATTTCATTTACGACGCGGTAACACGGAATAATGACAGCAACTTTCATGGGGCTATCAGTCCACCAGTCCCAGTACGAGGCTCTGCATAATGGTCTTATTTGTGTCCGAGCGCGGGTCGTGGACCACGCGATAGGTCCGGTTTGCATCGATAAACAGGAAAACCCGCTCCTTCCACATGCCCTGGAGGTGCCCGCTGAAATGGAAGGTCACTCCCTCGTGACCCTCAACTTCCCCGGTGGTTATCTCCGACAGGGTTTCTTCTGATGCATTTTTTCGAAGGAACCCTTGCTGGTCCTCGGCAAAGGATTGATGATCCAGGCACTCTGGATAGGCGGTGATTTCGAAATAGACTTCCTGCTTATCTTCAGATTCAACATGCAGCATATGTATGCCGTCCCTCTCGCCGGACATGACATTCACAGGGACACCCGTTGACGTTGCAGCAGGGATCTCCACTGCATAGCCGAACTCAACATTCTTCGTGTGCGCCATAACGGGCCTCAAGCAAGGTGTAACCGGCAGTAAAGAGGGGCGGCTGCCCCGCGTCATAGCGATCAAGTATAGCTTTGATTCCTTCCTGATGTGAGCTGATGCTGAAACCTGGGATCATCCATGGTGCTGCAACCAGGTGATAAATCAGGTGGCCTGGCTCACGGAATCGGATCTTTATCCTGTGTTCCTCAGCTCGCGTAATCATCAAGCCAGCATCGGACAGCCCCCTTTGGTAGCCGTTGTAGTGATCCTCGTGAATAACCACGCCGTCAAAATAATCCTGCAATTCGCGCATATAGTCATGCACCACCTGCTGCGTCAGAAACACGCCGCCTGCACCAAGCACCCGTGCTACCTCACCGGGGCTGATCGCCTCATGCCGTGACAACACAAGGTCAAACGCCGCTGGGCCAAACGGCAGTGCGCCTGCACCAGCGCGAACAACACAGGCACCCAGTCGATCCCTCGCGACTGGTGCATTCACCTGCCATTCTTCCGTTACGGTCAACTGGCCGCGCCAACCTGCCCGTATACGGTCGATCACCTCGCCGCCACCGGTACCAAGATCCAGTACCTTGTTGGATGACTGCAGATGCTGCCGGGCGATCGATTCGTAGTCCCAGGGCAGCGGGCCGCCTATTTCCTCTGGCAGGTAATCGAGACACCACCCTTTCAGGCTGCGGGCCTCATCCTCAAAGGACTGGAATTCTGATGGGCCCATATCATCTCCAAGAGGCAGAACCAGGGTCGGATCTTACTTCACCGTTGTTGTTCCACGTCCATCCTGTATTGCCGGAACTCCTTCAGCAAACGCGCAACGACATCTGGTTGCGCCTTAAGAAGGTTGTTTACCTCGTAACGATCCCGGGCGAGATCAAAGAGATATTTCGCATTGCCATCACTGTCGAGAAGCAGTTTCCAATCCCCATTACGAACCGCGTACTCAAGCCCGTCCGGGGTGCCGATAGACCAGTACATAAGCTTCTGGCGCTCGAATAACGACGTGGGATCATCATCCAGCATCGGCAAAAGGGACTCCCCGTCAATCACCCTGTCCTCCGGTAAGGGAATATCCAGGTAGGCAGCAACAGTGGGCAGCACGTCCAGAGCAGTTGCCGGTACATCGGCAACGCCTGCTGCTATCTGCGCAGGCCATCTGAAGATACCAGGTACACGGATACCGCCTTCAAACAGGTATCGCTTCATACCGCGAAGACCATCGGTTTCACCTGCCATCCCCAGTTCCCAGAGCGCTTCCGCGTTACTCGTTACCGGCCCATTGTCACTCGAAAAGATAACAAGGCTGTTCTTGGTGAGCCCCCGCTCATCAAGATACGTCAGCACGCGACCGATCTGCGCATCAAGGTAGGAGATGTTGGCGTAATACTCGCCCTGCCCCCGGTAAGGCCGGTGCGCCCAGTTAAAGTAATAGAGGTAGGGATTGTCACGGGATTCTTCTGTCAGGAACGCATCATACTGCGCGACATATTCCGGCGGCGATGCGACAGGTGTGTGCACCTCACTATAGGTCAGCAGAAGGAAGAAAGGCCCTGCCTGGTCTTCAAGCCACTGCAGCGCATCGTCACTGACAAGCTCAGCGCTGTATTTGCTGGTCTCACCAACCGGCTGGTTGTTGCGATACATGTTGTCAGGAAAGAGCCTGCCCTCTCCCTTGGCTTCAGCTTTTTCGTTTTTCACCCAGGCATCAAGGCCATACTGGTAGTCAAACCCGAAGTCCCGCGGCTGTGGGACACCTGACATCCCAAGACCACCATTTAAGTGCCACTTGCCGATAACAGCCGTCGAGTATCCTTTCGATTTGAGCAGCTGCGCCAGTGTTACTTCGTCAGCGTTGAGGCTGACGTCACTGTTATCGGGTATCCATGATTTGATACCGGTGCGATACGGCGTCCGCCCCGTCAGCAGGCCAGCTCGTGATGGTGAGCACAATGCTGACGGTGCATAGAACTGGGTAAAACGCAGACCTTCAGCCGCAAGCTGATCAATGTTTGGTGTAGTCACCACCGGGTGGCCATAAACGCCGGTATCGCCGTAGCCGAGATCGTCAACGTAGATAATGATGATGTTCGGCTGTTCAGCCGAGGCGATGCAGACAGGCGGCAGGACCAGGCAGCAAGCAAGCAGAAGCAGCCGCCCTAGCATCAGAAGTTAATAATCTCTGTCTTGAGGCTGACAAGATCGAGCACACCAATGGCGTTGTAGCCCTGCATGTGTCCCGCGCACTCACCAGGGTTAAACGTCAGGCGATCACCCTCATACTCAATGGTCTGGCGATGGGTATGTCCATGCAGGATGACGTCAAAGTCTTCCGGGTTCACCATTTCAAGCTCAAGCGGGTCATGTACCACGACAATCTTCCGACCGAGCAGTTCGAGTGGCAACGGCGGTTCGATAAAGTCAAAGTTGAAACGATCAATAGCATCATCGAGGGTTTCACGCTCCTGGTCGTTGTTTCCGAATACACCCTGCATGGGCATATCAAGGTGGGCAAAGATCTCAATGGTCTTCGCTTGAGTAATGTCACCTGTGTGAATAACCTGGTCGACGCCTGATTCATTGAACAACTCAACGATCCGTCGGCAGTTTTTAAGGTTGTTGTGGGTGTCTGAGACAACGCCTATACGCAAGTCAGCACGCTCCGTAGCGAGTTTCCATAAAAAAAGAGCCGGGTTACCCCGGCTCTTTGCACATCTTATTGAAGGTGGCAGCTTTTGGTTAAGCGACCTTCTCCAGAATGTGGATGCCGCAGGCACTGCCGAGGCCAATCACGTGTGTGAGGCCAAGCTTTGCACCTTCCACCTGACGCTTGTCAGCTTCACCACGCAGGTGTGTGCTGACTTCGTAGATGTTGGCAATGCCGGTTGCACCAAGAGGATGTCCCTTGGAGAGCAGACCGCCGGATACGTTAACGGGGATCGAGCCGCCGAGGGCAACTTCACCGTCATCGATCATGCGTCCTGCTTCACCGTCAGCACACAGGCCGAGGTTCTCATAGTGCAGGATTTCCGCGGTGGCAAAACAGTCGTGCAGTTCAACCAGGTCGATATCTTCCGGGCCCACACCGGCCATTTCGTATGCCTGCTTGGCAGCGATACGCGTTACCGCGTTCACATCCGGCATAACCAGGTCACGATCAGAGTAAGGATCACTGGCAAGTACTGAAGCCTTCACGCGAACCGCGCGGCCCATACCCAGTTCCTTGGCTTTCTTCTCAGATACCAGAACCGCTGCTGCAGCACCGTCAACGTTAACGGAGCACATCAGCTTGGTGTTTGGATAGGAGATCATTTCAGCATTCATCACTGTCTCAAGCGGTGTTTCGATCTGGTACATCGCCTTGGGGTTCAGTGTTGAATGGTGGTGGTTCTTAACAGATACCTTGGCAAACTGCTCGAAAGTAGTGCCGTAGTTACGCGCGTGTTCCATACCGGCTTCCGCAAAAACTGCAGGCATCGTGCCTGAGCCCAGCAGGCCTTCTTTCGGAATACCCACGCCGCCGCCAGCGCCGCCCAGCAGACCTTTACCCATCTGCTCAACACCAACCGCCAGTACCACGTCGTTGACGCCGGCTTTGACTGACATCCATGCCTCGCGGAAGGCAGTTGCGCCAGTTGCACAGGCGTTAGCACAGTTCACTACGCCGATACCGGTCTGGCCGATTTCCTGCAGAATTCGCTGGCCAACCATGCCGCTGGCCTGACCAAGGTTACCGCAGTACAGCGCCTGCATGTCCTGGATCTTGAGGCCGGCGTCATCGAGCGCCATCAATGCAGCCTGCGCGCCAATCTGCGGAACGGTTTTCTCGGGGAATCGACCGAACTTGATCATGTCGACGCCCATTATGTATACATCACTCATGAGTCTCTCCTCTGTTGTGATTGCTGGCAGTTAAGCCGCTGGCTGGAAGAAATAGCTGACGTAGCTGTTTCCATCTTTATCTTTACGGCCGAGCGCGTCGTCAAAGACGACCTCGACAGGCATGTCAAAGGCCAGGTTGGCCGGATCAGGTTCAATGTTGATCAGGTTGCCTTTAACGGTACCGCCATCGTCCAGGTCAACAATCGCCGAGATGTACGGGACATCAATACCGGGAAAGCTCCTGTGAACAATGGAGTAGGAATACAGTTTGCCCTTTGTGCCGAGTCGGGTCGGTTCCATCTTGCCGCGGGAACCACAGCTGGAACAGTTGTCCCTCTCGCCAAGGAATATGGCACCACAATCGCCACACTTGTGCCCTTCAAGATACGGATCATCCGTAGCTGCACCCTTCAGCCAGGGTACGACAGGCAGTGGCCCTTCGACTGTCTCATTTTCAGACATCTTGTCCTCTGTTTACTTGGTTGGAAATTCGATTAGAGACGCACACCTTAAACTTATAGGCCCTTTCAAATCAAGCGCTTATCAGCCCAACACGCGCTCGAGGGCGCGGTCTGCTCGCTCTTCAAGACGCTCGATCTTCGCTGCCATCACACCCATCACAATCTGCTCAACACCGAGTGCTTCAAAGCGCTGCATCTCTGCCTGGGTTTTTACCGAGGGGTGTGCACCGACGTAAAGCTTGATTTCGTCCATGGAGCGGCCGTTTTCCTCGAGCAGGCCATTCAGGAAACCGAGGCGTTCCTCCAGGGCGTCGGGCGTCAGGTTAAAGCCATACCAGCCGTTACCCATCTTGGCGACGCGCCGGAGTGCTGCGTCGCTCTCGCCACCAAAGATTAGCGGTGGATGCGGATCCTGCACCGGCTTGGGGTTCTGGTAGGCGGACTTGATATTGAAGTACTTGCCTTCAAAGCTGGACACTTCATCACACCAGAGTGATTTCATGACCCCGATACACTCTTCCGTGCGACCGGCGCGGTCCTCCCAGGGCACTCCCAGGGCATCAAATTCTTCTTTCAACCAGCCGATCCCGATACCCAGCTCTGCTCGGCCTCCGGAGAGGAAATCCAGATCCGCCACCATCTTGGCGGTGTAGACGGGGTTGCGCTGGGGAACAAGGCAGATTCCAGTACACAGCTTAATTTCTTTCGTGTGTGCCGCAACATAAGTCAGGGAAGTAAAGGGGTCCAGCAAGCTACGCGGTTCGCCGGCAATCCTGCCGTCATCGGTGTAGGGGTACTTTGATTCGTAATCAGGAAAAAACAGCACGTGCTCAGGTACCCAGAACCCGTAGAAGCCCTTCTCCTCAACCAACTGGGCGGCTTCGCCGATATATGACGGTGACGTAAAATCATTAAACGCCATCACGCATCCTACTTTCATGCTGTCTCCTCGCTATGTCTGGATGGAACTCTCGCGACAAAATACAGGATTGCCGAGGTGAATCCCATCGCCCCCGCTGCCATGTATGCCTCGCCATAGCCACCGGCATTGGCATACATCACACCCATCAGTGCCGGTCCGCCACCGACACCAACCATGGTCAGCATGTTGGACCAGGCATAGATTCGTGCGTACTGGCGTAGCCCATAAACCTCCGCAATGATCAACGGCTGCAGCATCAGCAGGTTGCCAACGGTGATACCAAAGAAAGCAAATGAGAAGTAGATACCCCATACCGATGTTGACTGCGCCAGGATCATCAGCGAGATGCCCTGGCAGACCATCATCACCAGCGCAAAGCGTCGCGTTGAAACTGAGTCGAGCACCCAGCCGCCTAACAATCGGCCTATCACACTAAACAGCGGCAGAATCGCAATACCGATGGAAGCTTCAGCTGCACTGACGCGCTCCAGCAGCAGACCATACTGATGGGCAATACCGCCAACCTGTGCGGCCATACCGAAGATGTAACTCACCCCGAACAGCCAAAAAAAGTTCTGGCGTACCGCGTCGGCCAACAGTATCCCTGGTGGGGCACGCGAAGGCCCACCGGTCGCGCCATCCGGCGCCAGACCAATATCCTCCGGGTATGAACGCAGCACCATCGCAACCGGGATGATCCCCAGCATGTATAACCCGCCAATCCAGACAGAGGCGTCAACCAGGGAATAGTTTTCGAGGAGGTAGGCGGATATCGGCGTCAGGGTGATACCGCCGACCGATAGACCGGTGGAAGCAATACTCAGCGCCTTCGCCCTTGAACTCTCGAACCATCGCGCCACCAGCGTTGTTGCCGGCAGCAGTCCTGAGGCGCAAAAGCCTGCCCCAAACACCGTGTACAGCAGGAACAATCCGGTCACTGTTGTCACGTTGCCGATCAGCATCAGTGACAGCCCAGCAATCACGGCGCCGACGACAATAACGATTCGAACATCCGTACGCTCTAAAATGGGCGCGATGAGCAGTCCGGTTACGCCGGACGAAATAAAGAACAGAGATACCGCACTCGATGCAAGTTCAATCGGGAAGCCACCATCGCGCGATAACGCCTGCAGGATAATAGCGTTGTTATAGAAACCGAGTCCGGATGAGAACATCAGGATCACAAACAGCGCGGCAACAACTTTCCAACCGAAGAACAAGACACTACAACCATAGGTGGGTGGGGTTAATATACGGAAAAGCCAACCAGCAACAAATCAAGGCACTTCAACATGAGCAAGATTCTTGCGATCTCCGGCAGTAATCGCCAGGACTCCTTTAACCAGATGACAGTGAACGTCATCGCGGCTGCGCTGACAAGCGAGGTGACGCACCTGTCTCTCAAATCCCTGGCCCTGCCAATCTACGATGGCGACCTGGAAGAGAATGAGGGCCAGCCTTCCGGTGCAAAAACCCTGCGTGAGGCTGTCGCCTCGCATGACGGCGTGGTCGTCGGCAACCCAGAGTACAACGGTTTCATGACGCCGCTGCTGCTGAACGCGATCAACTGGGCCACCCGTTCCGCCGAAGCCGCACCTGACCTAAGCCCGTTTACAGCCAAACCTGTGCTCATTACCGGCACGTCCCCTGGCTCTCTGGCTGGCATGCGTTCAGCGCAGCACTTAAGGACTTTTCTCGCTGGAATCGGCTGTAACGTCATGCCGACCACTTTCTCCGTACCGTCCTCATTCAAGTCGTTTGACGCCGCAGGCAGTCTCACTGATGAGAAGCTCAGCGAGCGTGCAAATCAGGTGGCGGCGGCATTCGAGGAATTTGTCACTCGACTGAGCTGATGAGCGCCTGCGAACATACGTGGTCCACCGGCAGTGGCACCCTGCCGGTCACCTACACAATCGATGATTGGCTAGGCCCCACCCTGTTCATGACAACGTGCAGCCACTGCGGGCAACCGGCGGTGCTTCGCCTGATTGCCTGGAAAGATAAAAACCTCACCACGCGCCTCTTTGGCGTTACCGAGATCGAGCCGGCCGTGGCGCGGACCTATCTTGAAAACGTGAACCGGGATTACTGCGACCTGACCCGCAAATCAGCAGAGACTGACACACTGATGACCGCCGGTGAGGAAAGTATCCTCGTGGTTGTTTCAGTACCAGCGATGATCATTTCAGCCGCGTACCGGGCACACCAGAAACCACCCTTAACACCCTGGCAGGACATCGACCCGGAGGCGTTTGACAACCTGCTTCCCCAACTCGAAAAAATATCTTCCGGCGAGTGAAACATATCCGGTGCTTGCTGGGTCTGTAGAGTTAAGGAAAACGGCACGCAGGCCGTCACAATACTGGATCGTAAGGGTCAACGTGCCA
Source organism: Pseudomonadales bacterium (assembly GCA_963921285.3). GTDB lineage: Bacteria > Pseudomonadota > Gammaproteobacteria > Pseudomonadales > Azotimanducaceae > UBA9659. The sequence goes on along the minus strand of CAWUFD020000007.1, from coordinate 202,870 downwards.
GGAAAGAGCAAGCAACAACGTTTTGATCACCTCGTCGAAGCCTATAACAGTTGTCTGTACCGCTATGCCTACTGGATAACCGGCGATCGCACGGTGTCAGAAGACCTTGTTCAGGAGACCTACCTGCGCGCCTGGCGTTTCCTGGATTCGCTGAAAGATGAGGCGTCGGCAAAAAGCTGGCTGACGACAATTCTCCGGCGGGAAAATGCAAGGCGATTTGAACGCAAGCAGTTCGAATACGCCGATGTGGAGTTAGATGTATTGCCAGCGGCACAGACAGACTTTGATGCAAGACCGGAGGTGATTGCTCTCAGGATCGCACTAAAGAAGCTGCCGGCTACCTACCGGGAGCCGCTGATCCTTCAGGTGCTGGAGGGTTACACGCTTGAGGACATTGCAGAAATCATGTCCCTGCCCCGTAATACGGTAGCTACCCGCCTGCACCGGGCAAGACAAAAATTGAAACAACAGTTGGAACAGGACGATCGAGTAGCCAATGAACTGCCTTGAGTTTCGACGACAAACACTGATCGATCCAAGTGATCGCAAACCTGCCTGGGTAACCCACCAGGAAAGTTGTGCCTCCTGCCGTGATTTTGCTAGCAAGATGGCCAGGCAGGATGAGTTAACCCGGGAAGCCGCCATGATCGACGTCCCGGAAGGTTTTGCGGCCAGAATCCTACTTAACCAGTCACTTCAATCTCAATCGCGTCGGCCCACGCGTAAGTACTGGTTAAGTCTGGCCGCATCCTTATTTGTCATCGTGCCACTGGTGTTGAGCCAGTTTCTCAGCACCAGTGACCCGATGGATGACGCCATTCTTGCACACATCGAACATGAGTTGATGATCAAACCCGGTCATGGGCCTATCTTTAACCAGGCCGAAGTTGGTCAGCTTCTGGCCAGCCACAATGTCCAGCTCGGTGGAGATATCGGCCAGGTTGTTTACGCCGGAAACTGCGTGATTGATGGAAAGCTCGTCGCTCACCTGGTTGTCAATCAGGGCAGTCACCAGTACGTCCTGTTGCTGATACCAGGGGACTTTGGTGATGATGAGTTTGGTAACGACCGCTGGCACGGTCAGTACGCTTCACTGTCTGGTCGCAGCCTTGCGGTGCTGTCGCAGGATCCCAATGCCAACATTGAGCAGGCAACTGCTTCATTCCATCGTCAATTGAGCGCCAGACAGACCATCTGATATCGTGATCCACATGGATTACGAGAAGGGATCAATCGACGTCGACGGCACACGCCTGACCACGCTGGCCAGCAAAAATGTTGCCGCTGATGCGCCGGTATTGGTGTTTGGTCACGGCGCCGGTGCAAACCTGCAGCATGCTCACATGACAGCCATTGCCGATGCGCTAGGTGACCAGGGAATTGGCACCTTTCGATACAACTTCCCCTACATGGAACTCGGCAAGCGGCGTGTTGATAAGCAAGAAGTTTGTCTTCAGACCATCGACGCTGCACTGGCTGCAGCGATTGAGCGTTTCGAGGGACACCCTATCCTGCTGGCCGGGCATTCGTTTGGCGGACGGATGTCATCTCACTATGCGGCCAGCAATCCCGATGCTGATATCTCGGGCCTCGTGTTCTTCTCCTTCCCGCTGCATCTGGCCAAAAAGCCAGCGACCAAGCGAGCCGCGCACCTGCCTGACATAACGAGGCCAATGTTGTTCCTGTCTGGAGATCGGGATGCGCTGGCGGACACAAAGCTGCTGGAAGGTGTGACCGGCGATCTGCCGCTTGCCACCCTTCACTGGCTCTATACCGCTGATCACAGCTACAAGATTTTGAAACGTACCCGCGTCGACATGATCGACGTGTACGAGGAGGCAGCAACCGAGGTTGCCGCCTGGTTTTCTAGGCCTTGAGCGTGCTCAGGAATTCAAGCGTTCGATCGTAAGCGCCATCTTCCACGCCCATAATGGCGGCATTGAAGTCGGTCACCCCGGCATCTTCGAAACGCTTGATCTCGCCGCGCAGCGTGTTTTCGTCGCCCACAATCGCAATATCAGCAGGGCCTGCCGCACCTTCACGGTCCAGCATGGCCCGGTAGCTCGGCAGCTGACCGTAGATGGTCAGGCTCTCTGCAATCTTAGCGCGCGCCTCATCAACATTGGTGGTCAGCACAATCGGCACACCACCGACAACGGTCGGATCGGACGCATTTGATTTGAGTCCCGGTACGATGTGGTTCGCCATGGTGTTGGGTCCAACCATCCAGGTATTGGTGCCATGTGCCATTTCGGCAGCAATTTTCAGCATGACAGGACCCAGTGCCGCGAGAACTACCTGCATGTTTTCACTGCCAGGAATATCGAGCGCAACGCCGTGCACGCGGTACTGTTCGCCATCAAAGTTGGCGGTTTCGCCGCGCACCAGCGGCATCAGCACAGACAGGTATTCACGCATGTGTTTGGCAGGTTTGTCATACGACATGCCCAGCATGTCTTCAATCACGAGCTTATGGGAAAGACCAATCCCCAGCGTGAAACGTCCACCGGTGGCCGCCTGGGTGGTTAATGCCTGCTGGGCAATAGCAGTCGGGTGGCGCGGATAGGTTGGCGTGACTGCGGTACCAAGACCAATACGCGGTACTTCACGTCCCAGGATGGCGAGCGTGGATATGGCATCAAAAGAAAAAATATTCGCCAGCCAGACATTGTCGAGCCCGGCTGCTTCAGCTTTTCTTGCAACGGCAATGACATCATCCAACGTGTTGTTCGCGCCGTCAGCGCCGATCATTGTTCCAATTCTCATGGGGCGTAGTTACCTCATTAATGTTCGCCAATAGAAGAAGGCACATACTGTATGAAGAGCCATGCCAACACAACAGAATCGGTTTATAGTGACTGAAAACAACTGAGGGGACCCCGCATGGAATACGATCTGGTTGTAAAAAACGGTACGGTCATCGACGGCTCTGGTATGCCGCGATTCAGGGCTGATGTCGGCGTCAAAGATGGACAGATCACCAACATCGGCAGAATCCGCGATTCAGCAAAGGAAACCATCGATGCAGAGGGGCACATCGTGTCACCCGGGTTTGTCGACGGACATACCCACATGGACGCCCAGGTAGCCTGGGACCCACTCGGCACCTGTTCATGCTGGCACGGTGTTACCTCCGTTGTGATGGGGAACTGCGGCTTCAGCCTCGCGCCCTGCAAAGAAGATGAAAAGCACCTGGTGATGAAGAACCTGGAGCGGGCTGAAGATATTTCTCCCGAGGCCATGGAAGCGGGCATCAATTGGACCTGGGAAACCTTCCCGCAATATCTCGACGCGGTCGAGCAGCTGCCGAAGGGCATTAACTATGCCGGCTACATGGGCCACTCCGCGCTCAGGACCTATGTCATGGGTGAACGTGCCTTTGAGGAAACGGCAACAGAGGCGGACCTTAAAGCCATGGGCGACGAACTGGAGCGCTCTATTCAGGCGGGTGCCATCGGCTTCTCAACATCACGAACCATGAATCATATTACCCCCGAAGATCGCCTGTTTTGCCTCACGCCTGGCGGAATGGTCGGAGGTTGAATACCTGGTCAATCGCATGGGCGAACTGAACGCCGGTATTTTTGAAATCGCGCACGAATCACACGGCCGCAACGAGGAACGCCTCAACGACTATTTTGACCGTCTAAAGGCACTCGCGGTCAGCTCGGGCAGGCCCATGACCTGGGGTATGTTTGGGAATCGGCAGGCGCCTGACTACTGGCGTCCGTTTTTCGATTTGTTGAACGACACCGCTGCAGAAGGTGGCCGGATGTTTGCCCAGGTTCATTCTCGCGCCTTAAACGTGTTGTTATCCTTTAAGACCTCCACGCCTTTCGACAACTGGGACGAGTGGCGTGATGTAAGGTCCCTGCCCCACGACAAACAGCTCAGCATGCTGCGCGACCCTGCGATCAAGGCAAAACTTGTCGAGGTTGCATCAAAACCCTATGACGGCCCGAGGATTGTCGGCGCTGAAGCGAGGCCGCCGAACTGGGAGTGGGTGTTCCCGATGTATGACATGTCTGGCCCGAAGGATTCGGTTGCCGAGATCGGTCGCCAGCAGGACAAAAATCCGGTTGAGGTGTTTATTGACCTCGCCGTTGATAACAACCTTGACCTTTTCTTCCAGCAACCCATCGCCAATGAGAACCAGGACCATGTGCTAGAGATGATGAAACATCCGCGCTCAGTGGTGACCTTCTCGGATTCCGGTGCGCATGTGTCGCAGATCATGGACTCCTCGCTGCAGACCCACGTGTTCAGCCACTGGGTCAGGGAAAAACAAGCATTAACCCTTGAAGAAGCTGTGAACTCGGTGACCTATGTGCCGGCAACCCTCTGGGGCCTGCATGATCGCGGCCTGATTCGTGAGGGTATGGCAGCAGATCTCACGATCTTTGACCCAGCCAGCATCGGCCCACAGATGCCTGAGATTGTCTACGACCTGCCCGCGGGTGCCCGGCGCCTGAAACAGAAAGCGGACGGCATCCTTGCCACTGTGGTCAATGGCGAAACCGTATTAAAAAACAATGATCATACCGGTGCGTTGCCCGGTCACCTGCTACGTGGCCCTCTGGCCGCGACCGCCTGATCAGATATAAGGAGAAGTAACATGCCCACCCCTGCCCGCGTCGTCATACTCCCAGTAGAAGATGGGCCACTCGAAGTTGTCGACCTCGATCTGCCCGACCCCGGCCCTCATCACGTCATCGTCAAACAGTTCGCTTCAGGGGTATGCCACTCGCAGTTGCACCAGATGCATACACCAAGAAGAGCGCCCGTTGTCCTCGGGCATGAGTCGACGGGCGTCGTCCTGAAAACCGGCAGCGAGGTCACCAACGTTAAGGAAGGTGACACGGTAATGGTGACGTGGGTTCCCCGGGATGCGGCTAATACCGCAAGGCCAAGCGAGCCTGCGCGGATCACGCTGCCTGATGGCAGCGTCGCCCAGTCACAGAATGTGTTTACCTGGGCAGATACCACCATTGCGGACGAACAGTATGTTGTAAAGGTAGCTCCTGACATCAACAAGGAGGTCACTGCCATCATCGGCTGCGCGGTGATGACCGGCGCCGGTGCCGTAGAAAATACAGCAGGCGTTGTGGAAGGTGACAGTGTCGCGATTTTCGGCGTTGGCGGTGTAGGCCTGTCCGCGGTGGTTGCCGCCAAGAACCTCAAGGCAAACCCGATCATCGCCATTGACCTCGACGAAGAAAAGCTCGCCTTTGCAAAAGAGTTTGGCGCCACCCACACCATCAATGCCGGAAAGGAAGACCCTATTGCCGCGGTAAAGGCACTGACTCCAGGCAACGGCAAGATGACCATGTTTGAAGGTGAAGTATCGGGCGCAGACTATGTATTTGACTGTATTGGCTTGAAACAGACCATGGAGCAGATCGTGCCAGCAGCGCGTACTGGCTTTTTCGGCGCAGAACCCGGCGGTACGGCAGTGCTGGTCGGGGTACCAAGCACCTCGGTTGAGTTAAACGCTGTCGATATGCTCGTGAATGAGAAGAAGTTTATCGGTTCAATCGGCGGGTCCTGTTCACCCGATCGTGATTTTCCGAAGTACCTGAAATGGTATGACGAGGGCAGCCTTAACCTTGATGCGCTGGTAACGGCGCGCTACAGCATTGATGAGATCAACGATGCGACGACCGCCCTGCAGAATGGGGAGATTGCAGGGCGCGCTATCCTTGTTTTTGATTAACGGTTTTTGGTTAAGGGTTTTCGATTGAGTGTATTCGACTAAACGAAGCTATCCTGAGAGTCTTGCCTGCATAGCCGAGGCCCAGTCGTAAAACTCGCCGTTGCTGTCATTACGCTCGTTGGTTTTGAGCCAGTGCATGATGGCAGCCTCAAGCATCTGTGCGTGCTCCGGGTCAACGCGCTGCAGGGTCAGGTGTGATTGCATCACATCATCGTAACGCTGCTGCGCAAGATACGCTTCCGCACGGTACTCGATCGCAGGGCTGTACTCGGGTCTGAACTTCAGCGCCTGGTCGTAGGCTGCCATGGCGTCATCCCACTCACCCAGGTTTTTGAGCGCATAGCCGAGACTGGCATGTGCCTGGTAAAACGTCGGGACAGTCTTGATGGCCGTCCTGTAGCGCTTCGCCGCTTTCTCCCAGGTCTTCTTCACCTTCTTTGAGAGCTTCTTACGCTTTTTGTCACTGGTTTCAGCAGCGAGTTCCACCTGCAAGGCTTCTGCCTTGTCACGCTGCTTCAATCCGGAATTGTAGTTATCAACGGCAATCTGGTGAGGCGTTCTGCTTGGCGCTGCAGGCATTGCGCCGCCCATGGAACTGCCACCTGCTGCCTGAACGGTTTGAGAATTAAGCGTCGCGCCGCCCGTCAGGATGCCGGCTAACAGTGTTACAACGGGTAGTTTTTTCAGGATATTCATAGTCACTAAGACCCGGGAATGTCCAAAGAGTTTACCGCTTTTGTGTGCGAGAGGTTTGAAAATGTATCGAAAGGTCCAGGATTGAGCGCAGCTGGCGCTGCCTCGGCACCCGGGCGTGGTTGCCGATCAGGTAACAGTCAATCCCGGCGGCGCGAGCGCCCTGGTAGTCATTCTCAAAGCTGTCACCCACGTACACCACCTCGGATGCTGTCAGCGCCATTTTATCAAGGGTATGCGAGAAGATTGCGGGATCCGGTTTGGGCCGGCCAAAGGTGACCGACATCACGACGGTTTCGAACAGTTCAGCGATATCCATCCGGGCCAGCAGTTCATCAACCATCGGCGGATAGTGGGTGTTGGTGATCAACCCGAGGCGGTAATGACCTGCAAGCCTGCCCAGCAGTCCCGCTGCACCAGGTATGGGTACGATGCGCGAAGACCAGTCGTCGATGAACTCCGCAACCAGCTGTTCGGTCACATCCTCTTGAAGGCCAAAATCACGCGCAACCAGCACGCCTGCCTCTTCCATGTGGAACTCACGACCGGCATTCGCCGCCTGCCCTTCAACAACCTTGAATGCCCTGTCCCAGGCGTCGTGAAGTTCACCTGCGTGTACTTCACGATCAAGTCGTTTGGCCAGGGCTCCGGCTGCGAGCGTCAGGTCGTGCTGAGAAAGCGCTGCCTCATATTCAACCAGTGTGCCAAACAGATCAAAAAGGACACAGGTTGTCATCGGCTTCTATCAGATACCGGGTACCGGGTAGTTCTGGCAGAAGCTTTCCACTTCGTCGCGGATCTCTGCCAGGCGTCCCTCGTCTTCAGGTGATCGCAGGGTGCCATCAATCCAGTCGGCAAGCTGACGCATATCGTTTTCATCCATACCCCTGGCAGTTGCCGCCGGTGTACCGATACGAATGCCGCTTGGCCTGAGCGGTGGATTCGGATCGTCAGGGATAATCTGCTTGTTGGTGGTGATCTTGACCTTGTCGAGCGTCTCCTCGGCAACCCTGCCATCAAGCCCGTAGCTCGCCACTGTATCCAGCACCATCATATGGTTGTCAGTACCACCAGTCACGAGACTCGCCTGCTTCTCCATCAGCGCATTAGCCAGCGTGGTTGAGTTAACCAGTACCTGTCTGGCGTACTGCTTGAACTCTTCACTTTGTGCTTTCTTTAAGGTCACTGCAATGGCAGCAACTGCGTTCATGTGCGGGCCACCCTGCAGGCCAGGGAATACCGACTTGTCGATCTTGCTGGCAAACTCCTTCTTGCAGAGGACCATACCACCGCGCGGGCCGCGTAGTGATTTGTGCGTGGTGGTTGTTACGACATCAAAACCGTAATCGAACGGATTTTTCATGGCACCGCCAGCGACGAGACCGCCGAAGTGCGAAGCGTCCGTCATGGTGATCGCACCTACCTCGTCGGCAATTTCCTTGAACTTTTCATAATCAATATCACGGGGATAGGACGTGTAACCGCACAGAACCAGCTTGGGTTTGTGGGCCAGTGCATCTTCACGCACCTTGTCATAGTCAACGGAACCATCACTTGGATCAGTGACGTAACGGACAAAATTAAACAGCTTGCCCATATGTGACACCGGTGCACCGTGAGTCAGGTGTCCACCGTGTGAGAGGTCCATCGCCAGGATGGTATCGCCGGGCTCAAGCAGGCCGAGGTAAACAGCCTGGTTCATGGCCGAACCGGATAACGGCTGTACATTGGCATGTTCGCAGCGGAAGACCTCTTTTGCACGATCGCGCGCCAGGTTTTCAATCACGTCGGTGTACTCCTGGCCGCCGTAATAGCGACGTCCCGGGTAACCTTCGGAATACTTGTTGGTAAACACGCTACCAAGCGTCGCCAACACCTCGGGGAAGGTGTAGTTCTCAGATGGGATCAATTCGATACCGGAACGCTGACGCTCTTCTTCACCCTTCAGGGCGTTAAATACATCAATATCATTACGTTCCAGCGCTTCAAGATTTGAAGTCATGGGCTCTTCTCCAGAGAAATCAGATTGACAAAATTGCCCAGGCGCGCGGCGGGTAATCTTCGTACTTCCCGGTGGTTCTCCACCTGATATCGCCAGTCATACGAAGGCGACGATTCTACCTCTCGAACACGCCTTTTGCGACATCACAGAAACTTGATACATTGACCCAATGCGACGAAAAAACACGTAAAAAGGGGAAGCATATGGACACTGGCTCATTTACCGGCTTTGAGGTCACCCTGGAGAAACCCGGCATCGCCTGGATTGAGTTTAATGAACCGGAAAAGCTGAACGGCATGAACTCGAGGAAAAAGCGTGACCTGTTGGAAACCCTCACCCAGGCACAGATGGATAACGCGGTTCGGGTGGTTGCATTTATCGGACAGGGGCGGGGTTTCTGCGCCGGTGATGACCTGAAAGCCTATGCCCACCAGAGTGAGGAAACAGAGGACTCCCTGCTCCCGCCTCTTCCGCCTGGCCACGATTCGCCGATTGGTACATACAACGGATTGCGCCACATTTCCCAGGCCCTGAACCTGACCATCCGCAAAATGGACAAACTGACCATCGCTGGTATCAACGGCGTTGCCATCCAGACCGGGCTTTCGCTGGCACTGTCCTGCGATTTCAAGATCGCCGCTGACACGGCAAAACTTGGCAGCGCTACACTGCGATTCGGGCTTCTGCCTGACGAGGGTGGGCACTTTCTGCTCATCCAGCACATGGGTCTCGCCAAGGCCATGGACTTCATCATGCGCAAGCGCATTGTCACTGCCGAGGAAGCGCTTGAACTGGGTCTGGTCAACCAGGTTGTGCCGCCGGATCAGTTACGCGAGGAAGTCAGCAAACTGGCGCACGAACTTGCTAATGGCCCCCAGGTCTCAATGCGGCTGATGAAACGTAGTCTGTATGCAGCCGCGGAACTCAGCTTTGAGCAGGCCTGCGAGGACATTGCCTCAAAGACAGCAATCTCCGATCACCACCCTGATACCGCTGCCGGTGTGGGTGCGTTTCGTGAAAAAGGCACCCCTACCTTCAACGAATGGCTAAACAAGTATGAATGACGGAGGTGAACTGCCTGAGCAGTTCTTTGCACGCCAGGACGAGTCACGGGATGAGTTGTTTTATTCCATCCCGCGCATCGCCAAACACATCGATGATGCCACTATCGACGCAATCAAGGACTTCTACCGCGAAGCACTGTCGCCGGATGATCACCTGCTCGACCTGATGTCGTCATGGATTTCTCACCTGCCCCCGGAAGTCACCTACCAGCAGGTTGCCGGGCTTGGTATGAATATGGAGGAGTTGAAGAAAAACGAGCGGCTGGATCACCGCGTTGTACACAACCTGAATCATGAACCGGTGCTGCCATATGAAGACGAGAGTTTCGACAAAGTGATGATTGTCGTCTCGATCCAATACCTGGTCCAGCCGTTCGAGGTATTTGCAGAAATCGGCCGGGTGCTGAAACCTGGCGGTGCCTGCATCGTTGCCATGTCTCACAGGCTTTTTCCCACCAAGGCGATCTACGCTTTCCAGGTACTGCCACCGGCAGATCGCATCAAAGTCGTGATGAGTTACATGGGCCGAACAGGACTGTTCCTTGAACCGGAGTTTATCGACCGTTCACCTGACAACGCTGATCCGCTCTGGATTGTTCGGGGTGTAAAAGGCTAGGGAACCTCTGATTAAGGTCTTTTCCCGCGATAGCTGCGTTAAAGCCGTCCTCGGAAAGCCACTAAATTAGAACGTTTTAGTGTTTTCCTGCGGGCGGCTTTGCCTTGCTCTCATCCACTTAATCAGAGGTTCCCTAACCGGTTGTAAACAGCTTCGGCAGGTCCTCATCGCTTGTTTCGATGAGGGTATCGACCCACTCGTGGAACCGCTGACCGCCGCGCTCGTTTTTTCCAAACAGCACATGGTCGCGTGCGCCGACATCCAGGTTTTTTTGCAACGCAATGCCAGTGGCGTAGTCTTCCTCCTGCACAACGTACTCAAGGAACTTGAATTGTTCGCGTGCCGCTTGTTCCAGTTCCTCAGTGTCTGGCGCTTTTTCCATCAGGAAGATCTGGTTGGTGTATGACGTCTCCGGCGTATCGCCAGGGAAAAGTTGTGACAACATGATCGATCTGCCACCCCCACCAAAACTGGCAATTGAGATGTGGGGGAATACCGTCCAGACGCCGCCAAGTAGCTGCTCCCGCGGCCACTCCTCATCCGGCAGTGTTTCAAACGCCTCATAGGATGTGTCAGGTCGCCCCATATGTGTGTGCGGCCCCCAGCTGTAGTAGTTGGCCTTGTTGCCAATCTCGGTACCAAAGGTTTCCCGATGCAGGATCGGCAGGTGGTAATAATCAAGGTAACCATCGTAGGCCACCTTCCAGTTGGGGCCATGCACCCGCTGGGTGGAATGGTAGTGCCAGGAGTCAAACCCGAACTCGCCCAGCAAAGAATCATAGCCTGAGAGGAAGTCAGCAATATCCAGCTTTGATGAAGGATCGAGTGTTACCCAGATCAATCCGGCCTTTTCCAGGCAAGGTAATGCGGTCAAGCCGTAATCGGCCTTGTCGATTTCACCAAACTCCTCCGCCGAGTAGATCGCAACCAGGTCACCATCCGGCGAGTAGGTCCAGGCATGATACGGACAGGTGAATTTATGGGCGCTGCCACAGCCTTCGTCCACAAGCTTCGCGCCGCGATGGCTGCACATGTTCACGAACGCTTTCACTTCGCCCTCGCGAGTTCGCGTCAACAGCACCTGCATACCGACCGCATCCATGGCCTTGTAATCACCGGGTTCAGGTAACTCTGCAGAAGCCGCGAGCAACAGCGGCATGCGTTTGAATATCCTGTCTATCTCCAGTTGCCAGCGCGCCTGATCGTAGTAGTTCTCAACCGGTATCTTGACGATCTTATCGGACTGATCCTGGGTGCCGTTACGACCGTGGGCAAGGTCACTCCTTGCCATCTCAACAAGTTGGGCCAGCGACATAGCTGCTCCTGCCTTTGTGCTTCAGATTGGATTACACATAATGATAACCTAGAAAAAACCGGCGCGAGAACCAACAGCAGAGGACCAAATGCCGAACATCACCATCCAATACTGCGCGCAGTGAAATTACAAACCCGAAGCGGTCAGTTTGACTGCTGAGCTGGAAAAACTCGGCACTGAGTACAACGTCACGCTCCTACCCGAGGGTAGGGGAATTTTTGATGTGAAGATCGACGGCAAGCTGATCTACTCGAAGTATGAGACTGGCAGGTTTCCCAACCAGGGTGAAATTACCTCCATCCTGGAAGCAGGTTGAAATCCTGGAAACGGGTTGAATCAGTTGAATAACGCCTGAAGTCCTCTAAACTCCGCACTATGAGCGCTGCAGACGTCACTCTGGATTTTGCCACCTTTTTCGATATCTACATGCGCCCCACTGCGGGTCGCATGTTGAATCGTGATGGCATCGAGTTCCGTTATGCGGCGGCAGCCGTCCTGATCGCCTGTTCCAAGGCAGACATGGACGAGGATCCGATGGAGAAACAGGTCATCCGCTCCATACTCAACGAAACCTTCAAGATCTCAGAGAAAACCATAGATCGCCTGATCAGCATGGCAGACGCTGCAAGTGAAGGTGAATATCTTGAACAGGTAACCTCGCTTATCCGTCAGCAGTTCTCAGAGCGCGATAAACGTTTCCTGCTCGAAAAACTCTGGCGCGTGGCTTATGCCGATGGTCGCATCGATCGCTACGAGGAAGAATTCATCGACAGGGTTGCCCGCGATATCGACATGACAAATGAAGACGTCACTGTCGCCAGAGCCCTTGCTGGGAACTAGCCGGCTATCCGAACTGTCACGGCTTGTCATCACGACGGCCTGCATCCTTGTATTGATGTCCTGCAGCAGTGCAGACCCCGAATCACTTCAATCTACCGATCAGTTCCAGCGCGTCGCACACGATATGGGGCCGCGCGACCAGATGCCTGGTGCCGCGCTGTATCAACAACACTGCGCGCACTGTCACAGCGGTGCGGTTGAACGAGCGCCACATTTCATCTGGCTTGAGATGATGCCGGTTGGCTCAGTACTGCAATCATTAGAGAGCGGCGTGATGCGCAGTGAAGCAAGCAGTCTCAGTGCAGGAGAAAGAGCGCATATTGCGGAGTACATCACCCGAACACCCGTGACAGGGGCGCAATCACCAACACTCAATATGTGTCCGGACAACCCGGATAAGAACAAGCTGCCGTCACTGACCGGCTGGGGACACGACACATCTCGCTACGTGTCCAGTGATGACGGCGGCATCACTGCAGACGAAGCCAGCAACCTGAAGTTGCGCTGGACCTTTGCCTATCCCGGCGCGCTACGCGCCAGATCGCAACCCTCGGTCGGTTATAACACCCTGTACACGGGTTCCCAGGATGGCACCGTATACGCGTTTGACCTCGAGACTGGATGTGTCCGCTGGACTTACAAGGCCAGTGCTGAAGTCAGGACTGGCATTGTACTGTCGGACCCGCGCGAGACAGGCCTGCCACTTGCCATCTTCGGAGACCTGCTGGCGCGCATCCATGTGGTCAACGCAATCACCGGCGAGCTCATCTGGAGCAAGCGGGCCGATGCCCATCCCAGTGCCACCCTCACCGCCACACCAGCGGTTGATGGCAAGCATGTCTACTTCCCGGTCTCATCGCTCGAGGTTGTAGCCGCCGCAGACCCGGGCTATGCGTGCTGCACGTTTCGCGGCAAGGTCATGAAACTGGAGCTGACCACCGGTAACGAGATCTGGACTCACTATTCCATACCGGATGAACCTCAAATCACCGGTCAGACCTCACATGGCACCGATCTTCTCGCACCATCGGGGGCGCCGGTCTGGGGCAGTCCTACCATCGATAAAAAACGCAATCGGCTCTACTTTGGAACAGGCGAAAACTATTCAACACCCGCTGACGAGCACAGTGATGCGATCATCGCAGTGGATCTCACTACGGGAAATCGAATCTGGCAGAAACAAAGTACAGCGGGAGACGCATGGAACGTCGCCTGCATGATGGAAGGCAACCCCAACTGCCCACCGGAAGATGGCCCCGACTTTGATCACGGCTCACAGATCCTCCTGGTTAACCTGCCAGATGGCAAAAACGTGCTTGCCGCCGGACACAAGAACGGCAACGTGATCGCTCTCGACCCTGACAATAATGGTGAGGTGCTGTGGCAGGTCAACATTGGCCGTGGCAGCATCCAGGGCGGCATACACTTTGGTATGGCGGCTGACGGCGAAGTTGTCTACGCGCCGGTCAATGATATGAATGACACACGTAACGGCGATGTGCTCGATCCGGCACTGGCTAAACCCGGCCTGTCTGCCGTGAACATGGCGACCGGCGAAGTCATGTGGACGCACGTTCAGCCTGATATCTGCGATGCCTCCCGCGAGTTCTGTGACCCTGGTATATCGGCACCTGTCAGCGCTAGCGAGGATGTTGTCATCGCAGGCCACCTGGATGGTTACATACGGGCATACAGTAAGTCGGCCGGTGACGTGCTGTTTGAATACAACGCCGCAACGCCCCACACCGATGTCCACGGCAACGCCGGTAAAGGCGGCAGCATGAGCGGTGCCGGACCCACCATCGCCGAAAAACATGTCATTGTGAATTCAGGCTACGGTCTCTACTTCCACGAACCGGGCAACCTTTTGCTGGTCTTCTCACCGGAAACCTGATCCGGCAGTCATCATGCGCCGCATCCTCACCGAGAGTTACGCACTGGTAAAGCTCGGTCTGCCGGTGGCCCTCGCCCATGTATTCCAGGTTGGCCTGCAGGTTGTCGATACCATCATGGCAGGGCAATACGGGGCAAAGGATCTCGCCGGTATCTCACTTGCGGGTAGCCTGACCATGCCCTTGATGATTCTCATGATCGGTACGGTTAACGCTACAACACCCATCGTGGCACAACTTGCAGGTGCAGGCAGGTTTGCCGAAGCCGGTTTCAAAGTGCGCCAGGGTATGTGGGTTGGCCTGGGTATGGTAATGCTGATCATCGCAATCATCATTAACCTCGCGCCGGTACTGGGCTGGTTTGCCGTGCCTCGGGACATCGCTGGTATCACCACCAGTTACCTGTCTTTTGTAATCTGGGGTTACCCGGCATGGGCGATGTTCCTGCTGCTGAGAACGACGGCAGAAGGCCTCGGTCATACCCGACCACCCATGTACATTGCGCTTGCCTCACTCATCATCAACATTCCGCTCAACTACGCCTTTATCTTTGGAAAGTTTGGCGCGCCGGAACTTGGCGGTGCTGGCTGCGGGGTGGCAACAGCAATCGTCATGTGGTTCCAGCTTACCGCTATGCTCTTACTTGTTTCTGCAGGCAAATTCCGTCAGCTCGCGCTCTTCTCCGGTCAGTTCAGCCCGGACATTACGTCGATCAGGGAATACCTTACGGTTGGATTGCCTATCGGTTTAAAGATTTTTGGCCCTGTCGGTGTGTTCGCATCCTCACCGCTTTTTATCGCGAGGTATGGAGAACTGCCTGTAGCAGCGGGATCAATCGGCGGAAATGTGACTACCCTCGCCTTCATGGTGCCGATCGGTTTTGCGACCGCTGCAACCATTCGAATCGGTCAGGCAGTGGGACGGGAGGACTCAGCAGGCGCATCCCTGACAAGCTTCTGCAGCATAGCAACTTCCATGATGATCGCCCTCATCATCGGCGTCCTTATGTTCATCTATCGATATGAGATTGCGGGATTGTACACATCGGATAAAGACCTGCTTGCAATGACAGCGAGCCTCCTCATCTGGGTTGCGTTTTACCAGTTTGCCGATGCAACCCAGGAGCCCGCCGTGGGCTCATTACGCGGGTTCAAGGATACACAGGCCGCCATGTGGTATTCGATAGGTGCCTACTGGTTACTTGCGCTGCCGCTTGGCACCTTGCTTGCGTACGGTTATCTCACCAGCGAACCCATGACGGTATTCGGATACTGGACCATGTTCATCGTCGCAGAATCGATTGTTGCCTTGCTCGCCGGCAGGCGCCTAATGAGGATACTAAGTAAAGGAAAGGTCTAAAAAGGCAGGTCAGCCAGGTCAACATTGCCACCGGTCAGTACGAGACCAACGCGTTTGCCTTTAAAGAGATCGGGATGGTTAAGCACAACCGCAAGGGCAATAGCGCTGCTGGGCTCAACAACCAGTTTGGTGCGAGTCCAGAGCAGCCGCATCGCCTCAGCAATCTCGTCATCACTTGCGAGCAGTATCTCTCGAACGTGTCCCCTGATGATCTCGAAATTGCGTTCGCCAACCGTGGTCAGCAGACCATCACATATCGTATCCGGCTCATGCTGACGCACCAGTTCTCCGGACTGCATGGACCGAAACGCGTCATCAGCGCCGCGAGGTTCTGCACCGTAGATCGGGATGCCACGCTCAGCGGCCACCAGTGTTGAACCCGCCAGCAGACCGCCACCGCCAACAGGGGTAATTGCGGCATCAAGCCCTTCAACCTGGCGAGTGAGTTCAAGCATGGCGGTACCCTGCCCCGCGATAATCAGCTCATCATCATAGGGGTGAACCTCCACTGCGCCGGTATCTTTAATCACTTCGGCAAGTGTGTCTTCACGCGCCTGCAGCGTTGGTTTGCACAGGATGACCTTGGCGCCATAACCACGAATCGCCTCGATCTTCACCGCACGTGCATTAGAAGGGACAACGATAAAGGCAGGAATGCCCCGCAATTTTGCTGCCCTTGCAAGCGCCGCACCATGATTGCCGGACGAATGCGTTGCCACACCTTTAGCTGCGGTTGAATCATCGAGACTGAAGACAGCATTGGCCCCGCCGCGGGCTTTGAACGCGCCGACCTTCTGGAGATTTTCACATTTGAAAAAAAGTGTCGCGCCCGTAATCTCATCAAGGAGATGTGACGTCAGGACCGGTGTTTCATGCACATGCTCGCGAACCCGCTCAGCTGCGGAGACAACATCCTTGAACGCAACCGCCATTAACTGCCTGCCGCTTCTATCTTCGCCCAGGTGTCGCGGAGTGGCACAACGCGGTTGAAAACAAGCTTTTCGCCAGAATCCCGGGAGTCGAGGCAAAAGTAGCCTTCCCTTTCAAACTGGAACCGCTGTTCCGGCGTCGCTTCAGCAAGCGATGCTTCAACAAAGCCCTCATGTACCGTCAGGGATTCGTGGTTGATCAATTCATGATAATCACGCTCATCGGCATCCGGGAAGTCCACTGTAAAGAGGGGTTCATACACCCTGATTTCGGCAGGCACACCAGCGCTGGCACTGACCCAGTGAATAACACCACGCACTTTGCGACCTTCCGGGTTCTTCCCGAGCGTATCCGGATCATAGGTGCAGTTCACCTGCACGATCTCACCGGCTTCGTTTTTGATCACCTCGTCCGCGCGAATCACATAGCCATAACGAAGGCGTACTTCACCACCCAGCACCAGGCGTTTGTATTTTCGGTTGGCCTCCTCGCGGAAATCGTCCTGGTCGATGTAAACCTCCCGCGAGAAAGTCATATCACGGGTGCCCATACTTTCATCCTTCGGATGATTGGCGACGTTAAGCGTCTCTCCATCACCTTCAGGGTAGTTTGTGATCACCAGTTTCAGCGGTTGCAGGACGCCCATGACACGCGGCGCACTGTCTTCCAGATCTTCCCGAATGCAGCTCTGCAGCAACGCCAGTTCAACGTTGTTGTCACTCTTGGTTACGCCAATATGGCGACAGAAATCTCGCAGGGCAGCCGGGGTATAACCGCGACGTCGCAGACCGGCCAGCGTTGGCAGGCGTGGGTCATCCCAGCCATCAACCAGACCCTCGCTTACCAGCTGCTTCAGTTTACGTTTGCTCATGACCGTGTACTGCAGATTGAGCCTGCTGAATTCGATCTGCTGTGGATGGCAGTTCAGTGCCAGCTCATCCAGCACCCAGTCGTAGAGTGGCCGATGGTCTTCAAAACCAAGATCGCAGAGGGAGTGCGTTATCCCTTCAAGTGAATCAGAGAGGCAGTGCGTGTAGTCATAGGTTGGATAGATACACCACTTGTCACCAGTCTGGTGGTGAGTGGCATGACGAATCCGGTAAATAACCGGGTCGCGCATGTTGATATTGGGAGACGCCATATCAATCTTGAGACGCAACACATGGGCGCCATCCTCGAATTCGCCGTCTCGCATACGACGAAACAGGTCGAGGTTTTCCTCAATCGAACGGATCCTATGTGGGCTGTCCTTACCAGGCGCGGTCAGGGTGCCGCGGTACTCGCGTATCTCATCTCCGGTCAGGGAATCAACGTAAGCTTTTTCTTCATTGATCAGCCGCTCGGCAAAGTCGTACAGCGCGTCAAAATAGTCGGAAGCAAACCGCAGTTCTTTCCACTCAAAGCCAAGCCAGTTGATATCCCGCTTGATCGCCTCGATGTATTCAACGTCTTCAGTTAACGGGTTGGTGTCATCAAACCTGAGATTGGTGGCGCCACCAAACTCTTTTGCCATACCAAAAGACAGGCAGATGGCCTTGGCGTGACCGATATGCAGGTACCCGTTCGGTTCAGGCGGGAACCGTGTCATCACCTGCCCCCCATTTTTGCCGTTCGCCACATCTTCCTCGATGATCGAGCGGATAAAGTTCCTGGGGTACTTTTCTTCGTTTTCAGTCACTCTCTCTAAGTCCTAAGTGGTTATCAACCTAAAAAAGCCCCGGCACAGGTGACGGTCACCATGCCGAAGAGAATCCATTTTAGCGTGTTTTGTTTTACGTTGATGGCAAACCGCACGGATGCCATTGCACCAACGATGCTGCCAACCGCGAGGATCACACCCGGGATCCACCAGACCTGGCCCCGAAGCGCAAACACCGCCAGCGCTACACCTGAGAACACCGCCGTGCACACCGTTTTTAATGCATTGGTACGCACCAGGTCATAACGCAGCCCACCTGCCAGCGCAGCAATCAGGATGAAGCCAACACCAGCCTGGATGAAGCCGCCATAAACGCCCGACAAGAACAGCCCAACAACTGCGCCCGGCCGCTCTTTAAGACGATATGGCTCTGTGCCATCAGGTGGGACCACGGTTTCGGGTTTCAGTACCATGATCAGCGCCATGGCCACCATGGAACCCAGCAGCACAGGTTTGAGCAACCATACCGGGAGGTACGATGCCGCCAGCGAGCCTACAAGGGCGCCGATAACCGTAGGCACCAGCACCGGCACAATCGCGCCGCGATCCAGGCGGTCCTCATCATTGAACCCTTTAGCCCCCGTTAGCGACTGCATCAACACACCAACGCGATTGGTTGCATTTGCAACGTCCGCCGGCATACCGAGCATCATCATGGCAGGCAGGGTCAACATGGAGCCGCCACCAGCGATGGTATTGATAAATCCTGAGATCACGCCAACTGCAACCAGAAGGCCAACCATCAGCAGGGTGAGTTCGTATTCCATTGCATGTTCCTTGGCGGCGCGATGCTATAGGGATTAATTTGCGCTTGCAATGCTGGTTTTTAGGTCTATTATGATCGCCCTATGAAGATTCAGCGACAGAATCAGGTATTTACCACTGCGAACACTACGGTAGCCACGGCAACCGCGGTTAACTATTGGCAGGGTTTTTACTTTTTCTTCGATAACTGAATCGCTCAAAGAATTTTGGGCGGTCTTACCGCCTAGAAGAACCCCGATAGGCGGCAGTCATCGGGGTTTTTTTTTGCCTAAGAGGACCTGGGAACAATGAACGACATAAAAGTGGATGACCTCAACGTGTTAAGTGAAGAAACACTCGTTAATCCGGCTCAACTGAAAGATCAGGTACCAGCCAGTGAAGACGCTCTTGCAACCGTGGCCGGCGGCCGGCTTGGTATCAAGAAGATCCTGTCCAGACAGGACCCGCGCCTCTTCCTGATTGTTGGCCCCTGCTCTATCCATGATCCGGAAGCAGCCATCGACTACGCAAAGCGTCTGAAAGCGCTGTCCGATGAGGTAGACGACACGCTCATGCTGGTCATGCGCGTGTACTTTGAAAAGCCCCGCACGACTGTTGGCTGGAAAGGCTTTATCAACGATCCCTATATGAACGATTCATTTAACATCACCGAGGGCCTCCTGCAGGGGCGAAGGCTCCTGACCGATCTCGCGGAACTTGGCCTGCCAACGTCAACTGAAGCACTGGACCCTGTCACACCCCAGTACCTGCAGGACCTTATCTCCTGGTCAGCCATCGGCGCGCGCACGACGGAATCCCAGACCCATCGTGAAATGGCGAGTGGCCTATCCTCTGCTGTCGGCTTTAAAAACGGCACCGACGGTGGCCTTGAGGTTGCCATCAACGCGCTACAGTCGGTTTCTGCGCCGCATCGGTTTCTCGGCATCAACCACCAGGGCGAGGTCGCCATCATTCGAACACGCGGCAATGCACATGCCCACATCGTGCTGCGCGGGGGCGGCGGCAAGCCGAATTACGATGAAACCTCGGTGAGCGCCTGTGAAGAGCGTCTTTACAAGGCAAACATTCCCGTCAATATCATGGTCGACTGCAGCCACGCCAACTCAAGCAAAGACCCAGGTAATCAGCCCATTGTCATGGACAATATCGCCGACCAGATTGCCGCGGGTAACCGGTCTATCGTTGGATTGATGGTTGAAAGCAATATCAGCTGGGGCAATCAGTCGATTCCGTCAGACCTCAACGAGCTTGAGTACGGCGTTTCGGTCACTGACGGATGTGTCGATTGGGCAACCACTGAACAGATGATCCTGTCACTCAGGGATAAGGTAAAGGATGTGCTGCCCGGCAGGCCGGCATTTGAAGAAAGGGAAGAACGCCGCGCGGGTTAACTGGAAAGCAGTCTAAAAGAAGCTGCTCAAACGAGGCTTGTCAAACGAGGCTTCTCAAAACAGGCTGCTCATATTCTGCGCAAGAATAACCGTCTGCTCCAGGTAGATGTGACGTCGGGCTAACAGGAAGCCGCCCGGTCCATCAGCACGCCGGAGCGTATCCTCGCGGCGCCCGATCCAGGTATCTTCCTCGCTGTTAAGTCGAGTCCGATACAACTTGAAGTTACAGCCAACGGTGACCTCATCACCCTCAACTGCAAGGATGCGCAGGTTGGTAATAAGACGCCGGGTCCGTGATGGCGGATCTTCCGCCCATGCCCTGCCCAGCGACAGGCGCTGCACCCGCTGGGTCAACACCGCCTTTGAGTCATCGAAGAATGCCATGCCACCGGGTTTGGTGAACTCCCTGTCCACCTCCCGCGCCGTTGTCGTACGACGAATCGGCATCCAGTAATGAATGTCTTCTGCAAGCACGTCGAGCCATTCGTCATAACGCCTTGAATCCAGCAGCTCCGCCTCAAGAAACAGGAATTCCTCCACTTCATGTTTCAGCAGCATGCGTTCCTGCAGGGAAAGATCGGCGTCAACACCCACTACACAGATCCTGTTGGCGGTGTTGTGTGATTGGCCATGAGTTCCTGCCAGTTCTCAGCGTTCATCCATTCCTGCCATGACTGGTAGGTCCAGCGCTGGCCATGTTCGTTAACAACGGTTTCTATGCCAGCCTGACCGGAAGGGTCGCTGGAAACCCTATCGGCACCCCGCCCCATCGACAGGTTCACCGGTTGCTCTCGAGAAAAACGCCCCTTCGCACCTCGTGTTGAATGACTCCAGTTTTCACCATCGTCCTGTTCAAGGATGCCTGCGGGACCAAACACGTGATTGGAGGAATGACGGTAGTACTCAATTTCCTCGGCTGAGTCATCGTTCACACGGAAACTGAACCACCAGAGTTCTGTCTCATAGGGTCCACGCGGTATACGCAGGCAGACCTGGTGAGTCAGCGCGACCCAGAGATTCGGAAAGATATTGGGATGGCCAAACGACCGCTTGCCAACCGGGCCAAGCTGTTCCACCACACCTGGCTTCAAGCGCTTGGCAACGTTACGGTCATACCAGATGGGCTGACCGTCGCCGCCGTTAACCCGCTGAACAGAAGCCTGCCATTTCTCTTCGCTGATACCCGGCCCACCAATGCCATGACCATACTCGCCCAGCATCACCATCTGCTCGAGGGGTGACATGGACTCATCACCGATCAAACCGATCTTGTACGCCGAACCGTGCGACACCTTGACGTGATACCAGTCATACAGGTTATCAACCGCAATCTTCCAGTTGCACTTGATGCGGTTCTTCTGGACGCCATCCATAAACTCGATGTCGCCAAGTGAAGCCATGAAATCGATACCAAGCCGGCCAACCCAGCCAAGGTAATCCTCAAGCGGGGGTGCCATCGGGTCCAAAGTGGCAAACACAAAGCCCTTGTAACTCTCAACCTTTGCCGCGGGCGTAAGACCCCACTCACTTTTATCAAGGTTATCCCGGTAGAACTCTGACTCACCGGGCATACCCAGCAGGCTGCCATCAAGGTCAAAGTTCCAGCCGTGGTAGGAGCAGAAGAAGCTTTTGGTGTTGCCTATCTCAGCGCGGCAAACCGTGTTGCCGCGATGTGAGCAGCTGTTGATGAGGACATTAATTGCACCATCACGGCCGCGGACGACAATCATCTCGTCCTCGCCGATCCAGTTCATAAAGAAGTCGCCTGGGGTTGGGATCTGTGTCTCGTGACACATGAAGTTCCAGGCGCGCCCGAAGATCTTTGTCAATTCTTCCTGGTAGACAGCTTCATCGGAGAAGACCCTGCGATCCAGGATACCGGTTGATGGATCGTAGAATTCTCCAGGCATAATTTCTCGATAGTGTCTTATCAGTAGTAGGCGTTTTCCGTGTTGGTATGATCCGTCACATCGCGTACAGCTTTCAACTGTGGCAGTTGTTCAAGCAGCGTCTTTTCTACGCCGTCCTTCAGGGTGACGTCGACCATGCCGCAACCCTGGCATCCACCACCAAACTGCAGCACCGCGACTTCTTCGTCGACCACTTCCACCAGGCTGACCATACCGCCATGGGCCGCAAGTCCGGGATTCACCTGGCTATGCAGGACATAGTTGATGCGATCCTCAATCGGACTGTCATTGGAAACGTTCGGGACTTTTGAATTGGGTGCCTTGATGGTCAACTGACCGCCCATGCGGTCTTCAGCGTAGTCCACCAGCGCATCCACCAGGAATGGTTGTGAACGATCGTCTATCCAGGCGGTAAAGCCGCTGTATTCAACCTTCTCGTCATCGGGCTGCTCTTCGCCTGGCTTGCAGTAAGCGATGCAGGTTTCCGCCGTTGGTGTACCGGGGTCGGCAATGAAAATTCGGATGCCGATATCATCAGCTTCCTGTTTCTCGAGCAGTTCAACGAGGTATTGTTGTGCAGATTCGGTGATTTCAACCATGAGCTTTATCCTTGGGTCCGCGCCCAGTTTACTGGAAAGGTAAGTCCATAAAAACCATAGCTTTTTTGCGCTTTTTCGATGACGCCTACGGCATGTGAATGATCTTCATTTTTATACGGATAAGACTTCAACTTGTCCCTGCCCGCCGCTTGCTAGAATGCGCCCCACACAGCATCCAGACGATTTTCCATATGAGCACGCAGTCACATGAACTCCACACACTCCTGAATCAGCGAATCCTGGTCATGGATGGTGCGATGGGCACCGCAATCCAGGGACTTGGCCTGACGGAGGAGGATTTTCGTGGCGAACGCTTTCGTGATCACGGCTCGGACCTGAAAGGAAACAACGATCTCCTGTCATTAACCCTGCCCGATGCGGTACGCGATATTCACAGGGCCTATCTCGCCGCCGGTTCAGACATCATCGAGACCAATACCTTTACAGCAAGTTCGGTTTCACAAGATGACTACGGTCTTGGTGAGGTTGCTTACGACATCAACCAGGCCGCGGCAGCACTCGCAAAAGAAGCTGCGCAGGAATTCAGCACGGCAGACAAGCCGCGCTTTGTGGCCGGTGCCGTCGGCCCCACTACCCGCTCCGCCAGCATCTCGCCGGATGTGAATGACCCCGGTTTCAGGAACATAACCTTTGACGACCTGGTTGCTGACTACGGCAACTGCATAAATGGCCTGATCGACGGCGGCGTGGACATCATCCTGATCGAAACGATTTTTGACGTATTGAACTCAAAGGCCGCCATTTTCGCAGCAAAAACCATCCTGGCAGAGCGTGGTCTCAACCTGCCGATTATGGTGTCGGGCACGATTACTGATGCCAGTGGTCGACTTCTGTCCGGTCAGACCACCGACGCCTTCTGGGCCTCAGTCCGGCACTCAAACCCGATGTCGGTAGGCTTCAACTGCGCACTCGGCGCAGATGAGTTGCGACCCTACGTGGAACAGATCTCGCGGATTGCTGACTGCTTTGTCTCCGCTTATCCAAACCGCGGCCTGCCCAACGAGTTTGGTGAGTACGATGAAACTGTTGAAGAAATGGTGACGAGCCTCACCGATTACGTTGACAGTGGACTGGTCAACATCATTGGTGGCTGCTGCGGCACCACTACAGAACATATCGAGGCGTTTACAGCGCTGGCTGAAGGCGCGAAGGTTCGTGAACCAGTAAAAACCCGCACGCAGTGCCTGCTGTCCGGGCTTGAACCCTTCAACATCAACGAAGATTCGCTCTTCGTTAATGTTGGCGAGAGAACCAACGTCACTGGCTCCGCCAAATTTGCACGGCTGATCCGTGAGGAAAACTACGAAGAAGCCCTGCAGGTGGCGCGCAGCCAGGTTGAAAACGGCGCGCAGATCATCGACGTCAACATGGACGAAGGCATGCTTGATTCAAAGGCGGCCATGGTGCGCTTTCTCAACCTGATTGCTGCTGAACCGGACATCTGCCGCGTGCCCATCATGATCGATTCCTCCAAGTGGGAAATCATCGAGGCTGGACTCAAGTGTGTTCAGGGTAAGTGTGTGGTGAACTCGATCAGCCTCAAAGAAGGCGAAGAAGAGTTTATCCGGCACGCCGAACTCTGCAGGGCTTACGGCGCCGCCGTGATTGTCATGGCGTTCGACGAAAATGGCCAGGCTGACAACCTGCAACGCAAAAAGGACATCTGCGCTCGCAGTTACGACATCCTGGTGAACCGGGTGAACTTCCCGCCGGAAGATATTATCTTCGACCCGAACGTCTTTGCTGTTGCAACCGGCATTGAGGAACATAACCTCTACGGCAAGGATTTCATCGACGCCTGTCAGTTCATTCGCGACGAACTCCCACACGCCATGATCTCCGGTGGCATATCCAACGTGTCTTTCTCGTTCCGCGGTAACAATGCGGTGCGCGAAGCCATTCACGCGGTTTTTCTCTATCACGCTGTCAAAGCCGGGCTGACCATGGGCATCGTCAACGCCGGGCAGCTCGCCATTTACGAGGATATCCCGGAGGAACTACGCGATCGGGTTGAAGATGTGATTCTCAATCGCCGCGACGATGCCACCGAGCGCCTGCTGGAAGTTGCAGAGAAATATGCTGGTCGTGGCAAAAAAGGTGATGAAGAGGATCTCAGCTGGCGTGAAGCGCCTGTGGCGGAAAGACTCAGCTACGCACTGGTGAAAGGCATCAATAAGTACATTGTTGATGACACCGAGGAAGCTCGCCAGCAGTTTGACCGCCCTATCGAGGTGATCGAAGGTCCCCTGATGGACGGCATGAACGAGGTTGGTGACTTGTTTGGCGCAGGCAAAATGTTCCTGCCCCAGGTTGTTAAAAGTGCTCGCGTGATGAAGCAGGCGGTTGCTCACCTGGTGCCCTTTATTGAAGCCGAAAAATCCGCCGGTGCCAGGTCAAAAGGCAAGATCCTGATGGCAACAGTAAAAGGAGACGTCCACGATATCGGCAAGAACATCGTTGGCGTTGTCCTGCAGTGTAATAACTACGAGGTGATTGATCTCGGTGTCATGGTGCCCTGCGACGATATCCTGCGCACCGCCATCGAAGAGGAAGTCGACCTGATCGGCCTGTCCGGCCTGATCACACCGTCTCTCGACGAAATGGTTCATGTAGCTTCAGAGATGGATCGTCAGCAGATGGCCTTGCCACTACTGATCGGGGGTGCCACCACGTCCAAGGCTCACACAGCGGTCAAGATCGACCCCTGTTACGACCGAGACATCATCGCCTATGTGCCCGACGCTTCAAAAGCGGTTGGCGTAGCAACGCAGCTGCTCTCTGACGAACAGAAGCCAAAACTCAAGCAAGCACTGGCCGAGGAATACGAAAAAATCCGTATTCGTAACAGCAACCGAACGGCGAAGAGCGCGGCCCTGCCAATTCAGGAAGCACGCGACAACGCTGAGAAGATCGACTGGAACGGATACCAGCCGCCAGTGCCAACCTTTACCGGCACACGCGTGTTCAAGTCCTATGAACTGGCTGATCTTGTCCCCTATATCGATTGGAATCCCTTCTTTATCGCGTGGGAACTGGCCGGTAAATTTCCGAAGATTCTTGAAGATGAGGTTGTGGGCGAAGCCGCTACTTCGCTATACAAAGATGCAACCGAACTACTGGATCAACTTGTAACAGGCAACAAGCTTCGCGCAGAAGCGGTCATCGGTTTCTGGCCGGCCAACAGCGAAGGGGATGACATCATTGTCTACACCGATGACACGCGAGACACCGAACTGACTCGCCTGCATCACCTGCGCCAGCAGATGGAAAAACCATCAGGTGGCCCTAACCACTGCCTCGCTGATTACGTCGCCCCGGCAAGTACCGGTATTGCGGACTATGTTGGCGGGTTTGTCGTGACAGCCGGTATCGGCGCGGAAGCGATTGCCAGCCAGTATGAAGAGGTTCGTGACGACTACAACGCGATCATGGTGAAAGCGATTGCCGATCGACTGGCAGAAGCTTTCGCTGAGAAAATGCATGAGGACGTTCGCAAGACCTTCTGGGGTTATAGCGAATCAGAGTCGTTCAGCAACGAGGAACTGATCAAGGAGTCCTACACCGGCATAAGGCCGGCACCGGGCTACCCTGCCTGCCCTGATCATACGGAGAAAGGCACCCTGTTCGAGCTGCTCAACGCCGAAGCGGAAATTGGCGTCGCCCTGACCGAACACTATGCGATGACACCGGCAGCTTCGGTCAGCGGCTTTTACTTCTCTCATCCAGAGTCACGCTACTTCGGGCTTGGCAAGATCGACCTGGACCAGGTTGAAAGTTACGCCGAACGCAAGAAAATGACTTTTGATGAAGCAAAACGATGGCTCGCGCCGAACCTGCGATGACAGACGAAAATAGAGATGACGACAACCTACCGGAGCCTTCGTTCTGGGAGGTGGTGATGAGCGTACTCGCCGCGGCTATCGGCGTGCAGAACGCAAAAAACCGCGAGCGTGACTTCACCCGGGGTAATCCCGTGGTGTTCATCGTCGCGGGTCTGATTTTTACGGCGCTGTTTGTGCTGACGATCGTCGGGGTGGTATTCCTGATCGTCTAGAGCCCTCAGCTTGTTGAGAGCCCTCAGCGTGTTAAGAGCCCTCAGCGAGTTAAGAGCCCTCAGCTTATAGAGAGCCCTCAGCTTATGGAGAGCCCTAAGCTGTGAAGAGCCCTCATATAGAAAGCCCTCAGCTTACTAAGCGCCACTTAGCTGGTGGGCAGCCCTGACAACCAGTAAATGATCGAAATAACCGGGATCACAACGCAGGCAATTGCTGCCAGCGCATCTGCCGTGCTGTCTTCATTGTTTTCTTCAACTGGTGCCGATTCATCGCTCATTGATGGCTTTCCTGGTGTGATTAGCGCCGAGGATTATACCTGCCCCTCACCGCGTGTAAATCCAGAACTATTCATCATAACCATATGCTGAATCGTTAATTTAACAAGGACACGTAAGCTGTTAATTTAGCCGGCTTTTCAGGCACCTACAGGCACCCATGTACGTCTACGATGATTACGACCAGCAGATGGTCGACGAGCGCGTGGCGCAATACCGCGACCAGACCGAACGTTTCCTGGCAGGCGAATTGCCTGAGGACGAGTTCCAGCAGCTGAGGCTTCGTAACGGCCTCTATGTACAGCGCCTTGCCCCGATGCTTCGTATCAACATCCCTTACGGCATGTTGTCCTCACTGCAGCTTCGAAAGCTCGCTCATATCGCAAGACAATTTGACCGTGGTTACGGACACTTCACCACCAGGCAGAACATACAGTTCAACTGGCCAAAACTTGAGGAAGTGCCCGATATCCTTGCAGAGCTGGCCTCCGTGCAGATGCACGCAATCCAGTCATCAGGCAGCTGTATCCGTAACATTACTTCCGATCAGTATGCTGGTGTTGCCCGGGACGAGTTTGCCGACTCGCGGCCCTGGTCCGAACTCATCAGGCAGTGGTCAACCTTCCACCCTGAGTTCAACTGGCTGCCTCGTAAATTCAAAATAGCCGTAACCGGTGCGAGTCGGGATCGTGCTGCTATCCAGGTCCACGATATCGGCGTTCGCGTCTACCGGAAAGACGGCGACTTCAGGTTCGAAATCATCGCTGGCGGCGGACTCGGCAGAACGCCGGTAATCGGCCCTGTGATCAAGACCGACCTTGAAAAGGAACACCTGCTCACTTACCTCGAAGCTATCCTGCGTGTTTACAACCGCTATGGACGTCGAGACAACAAGTACAAGGCGCGCATCAAGATACTTGTCAGGGCAATGACACCTGAAGTCTTTGCCGAGAAGGTAGAAGAGGAATGGGCCTCACTTAAAGACGGCGCTGCCACGCTGACAGATGAAGAAATCGAACGGGTATCAAGGTGCTTTACCGAGCCCGTCTACGAAACATTGACCGATGATGTACCCGAGGTGGACAACGTTATCGCCGATACCTCAGGTTTCGGTGGCTTTCTCGCACGTAACGTACACCCGCACAAGGTGCCCGGCTACAGTATTGTCACCATCGCCCTGAAGGCGACCGCGGTTGCTCCGGGTGATGTCACCGATGAGCAGATGGAACTGATCGCCGACATCGCAGACAAGTACAGTTTCGGCGAAGTGCGTATTACCCATGAACAAAACATCACCCTTGCAGATGTACGCAAGCAGGACCTGCCGGCCCTTTGGGAGGAGTTAAAGTCAGGCGAACTCGCGACACCGAACCTTGGCCTCTTAACCGACATCATTTGCTGCCCTGGTGGTGATTACTGTTCACTTGCCAACGCCAAGTCGATTCCTCTGGCGGAGGCGATCCAACGCCAGTTTGACGATCTCGATTACCTGCATGACCTCGGGGACCTGGATATCAATATCTCAGGCTGCATGAACTCCTGTGGTCACCACCACGTCGGCAATATCGGTATTCTCGGTGTGGACAAGAAAGGCGAAGAGTTTTACCAGGTCTCGCTCGGCGGCTCAGGCTTTGAAGATGCCAGTCTGGCAAGCATCCTCGGCCCCTCGTTCTCCCGGGAAGATGTGCCGAACGTGATCCAGACACTGGTTGACGTGCACCTCGATAAACGTGAAGAAGGTGAACGCTTTATCGATACCTATCGCCGCATTGGTATGGAACCCTACAAGACGGCGGTTTACGCCTGAGACAGTCATGACAGAAATCATCAAAGCACAACAACTCATCACATCTGACTTATCTTTTGCAGACCTGGAGACCTTCCTTGCTGACCCGTCCCTTCCGGCGGTGATCATTGAGCCGGACGAAGAGGTCGAAGCGATTGCAGCTGAACTGCAACGCATTGATGCGATCGCGATCAACTTCCCGGTATTTAACGATGGGCGCGGTTATTCTTCGGCCAGTATGCTTCGACGCAAGTATGGTTATTCGGGCGAGCTGCGAGCAGTAGGAGACGTTCGTGTTGACGAGCTCGAACAGATGGTTCGATGTGGTTTTGATGCGTTCCAGCTGGCTGAAGGACAGAACCGGGAACTCGCCCTCACCCGCCTTGGCGGTTTCACCTTCAGTTACCAGCAGACTGCTGACCGTGCACCACTATTCCGGGATCGTATAGCACAACGCTCCTGAACCACTTAACATGAGCCCATGGGCTCAGATGCATTTGTTTCTTCGTTTTTCCTGATCTTCGGTTGTGCGGCTGTGCTCGCCACCGCCGCACTTTATACGCGCCAGCCTCTGATCGTTACCTATATCCTGACCGGGATCATCCTTGGCCCATCAGGCACTGCGCTGATCGACAATCCGCAGCTGATCAGTTCCATTGCCAAGTTCGGCATTATCTTCCTTTTGTTCCTGCTTGGTCTTGATATGCAGCCTTCCAAGCTGCTGAACACACTGAAGAATTCACTGGTGGTTGGCATCCTCAGTTCCATCGCCTTCTTTGCGGTCGGCTGCCTGATTGCCATGACGTTCGGGTACCCAACCACCGAAAGCGTCATCATTGGCCTCGCCATGATGTTCTCCAGCACCATCATCGGTATCAAACTGCTGCCAACGACGGTGTTACACCACCGTCACACCGGTGAGATCATGATCAGCCTGCTGTTGATACAGGACCTGATCGCCATCATTGTCCTGCTGGTACTGACGGGTGGTTTTCTTGAATTCTCGGGGATCCCGAAGATCCTTCGGGTGATGGTCAGCCTGCCCCTATTGATTGGCCTCTCCTGGCTGTTTGTCCGTTATGTGCTGTTAAAACTGCTTGAGAAGTTTGATGCATTTCATGAATACATTTTTCTCGTCGCCATCGGCTGGTGCCTGGGACTGGCGGAGATTGCTGAGCTAGCCGGGCTTTCCATGGAGATTGGGGCCTTTGTGGCGGGTGTCACCATCGCAACCAGCCCTATCGCGCTTTATATCGCTGACCACCTGAAACCACTCCGGGACTTTTTCCTGGTGTTGTTCTTTTTCTCACTGGGTGCGGGTTTCCACCTGGAACTGCTGGGTGATGTCATTGTGCCGGCATTGGTCATGGCCGCAGCAATGCTGGTGTTAAAACCCGTGGTGTTTCGTTACCTGTTATCAGGCGTCAGTGAGACTGTACCACTGTCCTGGGAAACCGGCTTTCGGCTTGGCCAGATCAGTGAGTTTTCACTGCTGATCGCCTTTATCGCCACGGCGGAAGCCCTGATCAGCCAGGAAGCATCTCACCTGATCCAGGCGACCGCTATCCTGACGTTCCTGGTTTCTTCGTACCTTGTGGTATTCCGGTACCCGACTCCGATTGCGGTATCCGAGGAACTGCGCAGGGACTAAAACTCAAAGATCACCGCGCAGAGACGAGCGACTAGTGTGCTACCAGTGTCCTGCCAGTCACGCCACCCGCAAAGATCGTGTCAATCACAGCTGACAGACCATCCAGACCGGTTTCTACCACCATGTCTTCAAGACCTGGCACTTTCCAGTCCGCAGCAAGCTGGTTCCACACACGAGTCTTGATATCGATTGGCAGCTGCACCGAATCGATGCCCAGTATGTTGACGTTGCGCAGGATGAACGGCAGCACGGTTGTGTTGAAAGCTGGTGAAGCAACCAGGCCGCAGATCGCGACGCTGCCGTTGTATTTCAGGCCCTTGATGACGTTGGAGAGGATTTCACCACCAACCGTGTCGATGCCGTGCCCCCAGGTTTCAGCGTCCATGGGTCGTTTGTTTTCTTCCGACAGCGCCTGGCGTTCAATCACCTCGGATGCGCCAAGACGCTTCAGGTAATCAACTTTATCGGCTTTGCCGCTGCTGGCGACAACCTCGAACCCCTGTGATGCCAGGAGCGCTACGGCAACCGAGCCGACACCGCCGGTTGCGCCGGTAACGATGACCGGACCGTCAGCAGGCGTTGCGCCCATCTGCAGTAGTTTGTCGAAACAAAGCGCAGCGGTCAGACCAGCCGTTCCGATGATCATACTCTCGCGCAGGCTCATGCCCGACGGCAGCGGCGTGATCCAACCCGCCGGGACACGAATGTACTCACCATAGCCACCCGCGGTATCCATACCGAGGTCAAAGCCGATGACGATAACCTCATCACCTTCCTTGTATGCCGCATCAGTAGATGACACAACGGTACCGGCCGCATCAATCCCAGGTGTATGAGGATAGTTGCGTGTTACGCCGGGCATACCCTTGGCGGACAGCGCATCCTTGTAGTTGACACTTGAATAGGCAACCTTGATCAGCACATCACCGGCAGGCAGGTCATCAACGGAACGTTCAATGATGCTGTGCGTCACACCATCGTCATTTTTCTCTACCCAGAATGCGTTAAAGGTTGTCAAAACTGTCTCCTCTCAAAGTTGTTAAGGTCGGGGATAGCGCGGGAACTGAAAACAGTCGCAAACCGCTCCATCACCTGGTCGATCTTATTCCTGTTCAGCACGTAGCGGACCAGGAACACATCTTTGTCCGCGCACTGGTCAACAATGTACTCATCTGATGTCTTAAGCTCGTCGACCAGCGATTTCTCGAGCGCTCGTTTGCCGTACCAGGCTTCACCAGTGCCGACTTCGTCGGTATCGACCACCGGCCGGTGTTCAGAAACGAAGTCCTTAAACAGCGAATGTATATCTTCAAGTTCACTGATGAACTTCTCCCGACCGGCCTCTGTGTTTTCGCCAAACAGTGTCAGGGTGCGTTTGTGCTCACCTGCCGTCAGCACCTCAACATCAATGTCCTTTCCCTTGAGAAAGCGGTAGAAGTTCGGGATCTGTGCAACCACGCCAATTGAACCCAGCACCGCAAACGGCGCCGCAATAATCCTGTTGGCAATACAGGCCATCATGTAGCCACCACTTGCGGCAACCTTGTCCACCGCCACGGTCAGGGTGACGCCGCGATTGCGAATTCTCTGCAGCTGCGAGGCTGCAAGGCCGTAGCCGTGCACAACGCCGCCAGGGCTTTCCAGGCGCACCAGCACCTCGTCATCCTCGGCTGCGACAGAAAGTACTGCAGTAATCTCTTCACGCAGGTGCGTCACCTTCGACGCCTGCATGTCCCCTTCAAAGTCGATCACAAACATGCGCGAGCGCGCCGTGCCTTCCTTGACCTCTTTCTTCTGTGATTTCTGTACTTCCTTGGCCTTCTTTTTTTCTTCCTTGGCGTCCACCTTGCGCGCTTCGGGGTTCAGCACCACAGCTTTCAAGGACTGGGTCACCATGTCGAGGGACTCATTCAGGTTCTTTACCTCGATATGACCCTGCTCCACAGGACGCCCGCGGTGGCTCATGGCAAATGAAAATGCCAGCAGTACAAGTATGGCAACCACAACGGTCACCGCCTTGGCGAAAAAGAGACCGTATTCAAATAGAAACTCCAAGGCGCAACCGCTCCTTAACTACACACTTCAAATCAAGAACGGCACATCCTATCATGTCCCGCCATGGACCTGTCACAATCGCTCGCCGCCAAACACACCGAGCTCCTGCCGCATTTCAAGCCAGCTTTCCTGCAGACATCGCAGGCCGTTTTCCAGTTCCGGTTTGATGATGACGCGCCGTTTTACCTGGTGGTTACCCAGAATGGTTTTGAACTGATCGCAGGCAGTACCGATGACGCAACGTTGACGTTATTCATCGACTCTCATGAAACCTGTTGGGGCCTCCTCTCTGGGAGAATCGACGGCATGCAGGCTTTTATGGATGGTCGTTACAAAGCAGACGGCAACATCGTTTTGAGTCAGCTGCTGCTATATCTGTTCAGGGTCGACGACCCGACGATTGCCTATCAGGTACAGGACTAACCTGCATACCTCAGACCGGGAATCCCCGCTTCTGCAGATACTCATCAATCAGCCATCTTGAAATGGCGAACTTGCCGGGGATCATCGGCAGGTCCCCAAGAGGAAACCACTGCGCGTCTGCAATCTCATCTTCCTGCAGGACAATATCGCCACCGTCATATTCCGCGTGGAAGCCCAGCATGAGTGAGTTCGGGAACGGCCAGGGCTGGCTGCCGCGATAGTCGAGCGCACCAACCTTCACGCCAACTTCTTCTGCTACCTCACGCCTGACCGTCTCCTCGATTGACTCACCGGGTTCAACAAATCCAGCAAGAGTCGAATAGAGCCCTTCCGGGAACATGTGGTTTCGGCCTAGCAACACCTCGTCTTCCCGGTATACCAGCACAATAATCGACGGGGACAGGCGCGGATAAAAATGTAACCGGCACTGGGAGCACACCAGTGCTCGATCATTGTCATGCGAGGTAGTAGGCACACCGCACTTGCCACAAAACCGGTGGGTCCGATACCAGTCGCAGATCTGCAGCGCACGACCGGCAATATTAAAGGTGATGCGTTCTATGTTGGCGAGATTCGCTCGCAGGTTGGCAAAGGTCCCGTCATCCCCATCGCTTGCTTCAACCGCATAACAGCCAACACCATCAAGATGCCCCATGTAGTGCACCACGTCATCTGCCTGGAACTCCCCCGGTACCGCGGCACGCCAGTTACCGTCGTCATCAAATAGCTGCAGGATTTCATTACCCCGACAGACGAAATACTGCTTTTCGTCGTGCGTACCGGGATCCCTCGTTGCCGCATCAAATCCCAGCGCCGGTTCCGGCCAGAAAAAACCACTCATACGCCCACCCTTCTCCACACACTGCCGTTTTCGCTTTTCTCATCGAGTCGATCCAGTTTCTTTTCATGCAGGTCACACTCTTCAAGCGACGCCTTAACCACCTTGAGCCGGGGCCGATCACTGGCAATCTTGAAGCTCGCGCCAGCGCTGTCACCACCTGCATCATCCTCGCCAAGGCTGAGGGTCACCTGGCCACCTGTCAGCAGCAGGTACACATCGGCGAGTATCTCGGCATCCAGCAGTGCGCCGTGCAGATCACGCTGTGAGTTATCAACGTTGTAACGTTTACACAGGGCATCAAGGTTGTTCTTCTGGCCGGGATGCTTGTTGCGGGCGAGCTCAAGGCTGTCCACCACGGAACAGTAATCGGTCAGTGCGCCGAGACCTGCCGACATGAGCTTCATCTCATGATTGAGGAACGCTATATCAAAGGCAGCGTTGTGAATGATCAGTTCACTGCCTTCAACAAACTCAAGAAATGGCTGCCACACATCGCTGAAGCGCGGTTTGTCCTGAAGGAATTCACGGGTAATGCCGTGCACCTCAAGTGCACCATCATCGATATCGCGCTCGGGATTGATGTACTGGTGGAAATGCCGCCGCGTCAACTTGCGTCCGATGATTTCAACGCAACCAATCTCAAGCACCCGGTGGCCTTCGGTTATCTCAAGGCCGGTGGTTTCTGTATCGAGTACAACCTGTCGCATTACTCGCTGCTCTCCTCATCAACTTCGTCAAGTTCATCAATCCCGCGATTGGCCAAAGCATCAACGCGCTCGTTTTCAACATGACCGCTATGCCCTTTTACCCAGTGCCAGCTGATGTCATGCCGGGTTGAGAGTTCATCGAGCTGCTGCCACAGGTCCTTGTTTTTCACGGGTTTCTTTGCCGCGGTCTGCCAGTCTTTTCGTTTCCAGTTCTCAATCCACTCGGTAATACCCTTGCGAACATACTGCGAGTCCGTAGTGAGACTTACCTTTGATGGACGTTTGAGTGCCTCAAGTCCCTTGATGGCAGCGGTCAGCTCCATGCGGTTATTGGTGGTCTCTCTTTCACCGCCCCAGAGTTCTTTTTCTGTATCACCGGCACGCAGCAGTGCACCCCACCCACCAGGGCCGGGGTTACCCCGACATGCACCATCTGTAAAAATTTCTACCGCGGGCAACCTTAAGTCCTAGTCCACGCCGTCGTGTTTGACCGAGCGCACAACACTGAGGCGGCCAAAGGCTCGCTGCGTTTTCCACACCGGGCGAATCGGCGTCATGCCACCAACCTGCTTTTTTGCCACGATGACATAAACCGACCCAATCGGCAGATTCAGGTTGCGTGAGAAGCCCTGCGAGTAGTCTTCCACCTTGCCTGTATAACGTGCCATGGGTGGCCGGTAGATAGCGTACTGCGCCCGGTCGATCTTGAAGTTGAGCAGGTTCAACCAATCCATCAGGCGACCTGGTCTGATAAAGCTGCCTGACCAGGGTGCCTTGCCGCGAAACCGAACAAATGGCTGCCACATACCCCATAAGCTGATCGGATTGAAGCCCACAATGATGAGATTACCTGACGGCAGGGTCACGCGTTCAACTTCCCTCAGGACATCCTGCGGCGACTCGACAAAATCCAGCAAATGATGCAGCAACACCACATCGATGCTGTCGCCCTGCAGGGGCAATGCTGCTGGTGACGCGACCACACCCGGATGTTCAGTATCGATCTCGGCATCGGTTAGATTGACCAGCACCTTGGTCTGGATTGGGCTTGCTGCAAACATTTCGCGGCCCTGCACACTCAACTGCGCAAGGTGATAACCAAACAGACCAGGCAACAACTGATCGAGCATGGCGAGTTCGGTATCAAAAACGTGGCGGCCAAGGTCGGATGCAAACCAGTCCTGGATGGCCTGGTAAGGAGGCAGGGCACTGTCATCGAGCCCCGTTGTCAGTTCAGGTGTCAATCTGGGAATAGACATCAATTTGATTATAACGGCGATTGGGCTTATTCGGTATAATGCGCCTCAAAAGTTGTAGTCCCACACATGCATTATTCGTTCAGAAGAGGCGGCATCATTGCATTTGCACTGATGACAGCAGGATGCGCCGCCATCACAGGAAAGGACATCCCGGTTCCTGAACCTGCCGTTACCGAAGCGCCGGCCGTACAAACCCAGTTGGCCGAACCCACACCGGCACCACCTGTAACGCCTGAAATTGGCCCGGAGACGCAGACTGTCGCCGCTGGCAAGGTTGTCATCCCGGAACCTGAACCAGCGCCCCCGGCGGACGTATGGTCACGCATGCGTGCAGGCTTTCAGCTGGATCATGAGGTTGACCGACGGCGTGTCCTGAACGAGCTGAAATGGTTCGTCAAACATCCTGAATACGTTGACCGGGTCGCCAAGCGTGCCGACCCTTATCTCTACTACATTATCGGTGAACTCGAAAAGCGCAACATGCCGCTCGAATTTGCCCTGTTGCCTATTGTTGAAAGCGCTTACGACCCCTTCGCCTATTCTCATGGCCGGGCCTCGGGTCTCTGGCAGTTCATTCCATCAACTGCACGCCTGTACGGCCTGAAGATCGACTGGTGGTATGACGGTCGCCGCGACGTCGAGGCGTCAACACGGGCAGCACTGGACTACCTTGTCTACCTGCACGACATGTTTGATGACGACTGGCTGCTTGCCCTTGCTGCTTACAACGCCGGCCAGGGTAACGTCATGCGCAATATCAGGGCGGCCAGGAAAAAGGGACATGGTGAGGATTTCTGGTCACTCGATGTGCTGAAAGAAACCTATACCTATGTGCCCCGCCTGCTTGCGGTCAGCGAGTTGTTCAACAACCCCCAGACCTACCACATCGAATTGCCCCACGTCGCCAACGAGGCAAAATTTGTGGGTGTTGAAACAGGCGGCCAGCTTGATCTTGAAAAGGCAGCCGTACTCGCAGGGCTGACCTCGGGGCAGCTCTACAAGCTGAACCCCGGTTTTAACCAATGGGCAACCCACCCGGACGGGCCGCATCGACTGTTAGTGCCGATTGAAAACGAAGCGCAGTTTCGCGAAGCGCTTAAAGATCTGCCTGCCAACGACCGCGTCGCCTGGACCAGGCACAAGATCAGGCCCGGTGAGACGCTCGGTCTGATTGCCAAGCGATATCACACAACAGTTAGCGTGATTAAGACCGCCAATAACATCAAGGGTAATGTCATCCGTGCAGGTGATTACGTACTGATTCCGTCGGCGGATCGCAATACAACCTATGAAATGACTGCAGAAGGTCGCCTCGCGCAGCGGCAGCAATACCTCAAGGACAATGTGGACCCGAACCCGATCAAGTACAAGGTGCAGCCGGGTGACACGCTCTGGGATATCTCACGCCAGTACAACGTTGGTATGCGTGAACTGGCACGCTGGAATGGCATGGGCACGACCGGCCTGTTGCATCCGGGTGAGGAGTTGCTGGTCTTCAAAAAAGGCGGCGCTAAACCTAAGCAGGTTGCCGCGACAAAACCGCCTCGAAATGAGCAGGTCAGGAAACTTAACTATCGCGTCAGGTCAGGTGAATCACTTTCGGTGATCGCTAACAAGTTCAACGTCACTGTGCAGAAGATCAAGCAGTGGAACCAGGCGCTGGCCCAGCAAAAATATATTCATCCCGGGGATCGGCTAACGTTATACGTAGACGTAACCCGGCTTATTAACTGACGTGAATACTTGCCCCCCAAAGGGGGGCTTAGTAGATACGTCATCCTGAGCGCCAGCCGAGGGATCTTCTCTCGGCCACCACAGATCTCTCCACTACGCTTCGCTACGGTCGAGATGACGAGACCGGCGGGGTGAGATGCGAGAGGCTTAGGAGATACTTCATCCCGACCGGGCTGGCGCACCAGCAAAGCCCAGGGATCTTTTCCCGGCCACCAAGATCTCTCCACTACGGTCGAGATGACGGGACAGTAAAGGTAAGGTCAGCAAGACCTCATTGAGACGACGAAACCGGCAATAGGAACAAGTATTACCCGGACCTACTCCCGCTCAACCTGCGCAGCCTCAGTCCGTGCCGCCTGGTACTCAGAGAAGTCAATCGAACCCAGTTGGGTAGAAAGCGCACCGGAGAGCGCGATCAGTTCATCATCACCCAGGTCCTCCGTTGACGGATAGTTGACGCCTGACACCCTGATAACCGCAGCATCACCATTGGGCATGACAACATAGCTGATGGACTCCTTGCCTTCCCTTGGTCGCGGCATATCAAATGCCTCGTTGATGATGTACTGCTCTACTTCGGGCGTTCGCGTCCGGGTAGCGCCAGGTACCGGCACCCATTCCAGGTCGTACTGGTCGGCTACAAACTGAGCCAGTGAGCCTTCAAGGATGTCGGCAACAATGTCGACCGCTTTTTCTTCCGCTGCTTCCCGCGCACGCAGGTTCTGCAGAATGTAACGAATATCTTCCTTCACCAATTCCAGTTCCTGGCTCGCGCTCGGTGTGTGCGCTTTAACACGCAACACCATGTGACGCTCTTCTGTCAGTTCAACCACGTCGCTGTTGTTACCATCAATCAGCACATCCGGGCCAAAGGCGGCATCGCTGACCGCGGGATTTGAGGTGAGGCCAACCAGGGCATTCCTGGTGAGTGGCGGAGATGTCTCTACGGTGAGCCCCAACTCCTCTGCCGGGATCACAAGATCAACGTGTTCAAAAGCCAGTTCTCCCAGCCTTGCCGAGAGGCTGACAAACTCTTCTTCCGCAATCTTGTTGCGGTAGCCTTGCTCGATCTCGGCACGTATCTCTTCGAAGGCTGGTGTGCTCGCCTCTTCAATGCCAGTGACCTTGATGATGTGGTAACCAAACTCGGTCAGAACGGGTTTGGAAACCTCGTTGAGGCCAAGATCGTAGGCAACCGCTTCAAATGCCTCCACAAAGGTACCGGGACCACTGAAACCAAGGTCACCACCATTAGCGGCTGAGCCTGGGTCATCTGATCGTTCTGTCGCGAGCGCAACAAAGTCGCCCCCCTCAACAATCTCGTTGTAGATCTCATCGATCTCGGCACGGGCCTCTTCTTCTGTTACATCGTCACTGACCTCCACCAGGATGTGGGATACCTTGCGCTGCTCATCAACGGAGTACTGGGATTTGACCGACTCGTATTCGGAAATGAGATCGTCTTCTGTCACGTCAACTTCTGCAGCAAGTGCGGCAAGCGTCAGGTCGATGTATTCAAGGACAACGGTTTCCTCGGTAACAAAGTCTCGTGGGTTGTCGTTGTAATAGTCCTCAATGTCCTCGTCGGTGACCTCTATGTTGTCAAACAGATCGGCCACTACGACGCGAAGAAAGGCAAAGTCACGGGTCTGCTGACTGAGTTCAGTGAGGCGCTTTACCTCGGCTTTGGTCACAAACTGGGATGCAGTAATACCAGTCACCATCTGCTGGAACAGCTTATCGGTTCGCATCTCGTCGCGGTACATCATCGGGGAATACCCTGCCCCGCCGATCACCATCTGGAACTGCTGTGCATCAAACTGGCCGTTCACCTGGAAGACTGGTGTTGCGACAATTTCTTCATCCAGCGCTGCATCACCGAAGTAGAGGTCCATATCGCTTGCAGCCTGCTTCAGGACTTCCCTGGTGATAAGGGAATCCAGCACGTCTTCACGCAGCGAGTCTTCATCGATGTCCTGCTGGGGTACGTTCTGTGCGATCAAAAGGCGGCGGCTTCTTTCAACTGCAATTTCCATGTCCTGCTGGGACACTTCTTCACCGTTAACGGTTGCCACTTTGGGTACAGGTGCAAGAAAGGTCGTGATCGACCCAAAACCAAACAGGCCAAAAACGATGATGATAAGGCCGACAATTATTTTCGCGAGAAGGCCTTCTGTGCCGTCGCGGAGTTTCTGGATTGCCATGGGGTAACGAAGCTCGGAATAAAATTAGTGGAGAGGGGAAACAAAAATGGCGCATCGTGTGCGCCATTTCTCGGAATTTTAGTTTTAAGTATTAGTTAACAGAATCCTTGAGTGCTTTACCTGCTTTAAAAGCTGGAACTTTTGCAGCTGCGATCTGGATTTCTTCACCGGTCTGAGGATTGCGTCCTGTGCGAGCAGCACGTTCACGAACACTGAACGTACCAAACCCTACCAGAACAACAGAGTCGCCTTTCTTCAATGAATCAGTAATCGAATCGATCATTGAATCGAGCGCCCTGCCCGCAGCAGCCTTGGTGATGTCCGCAGATGCCGCAATGTTTTCAATCAGCTCTTGTTTATTCACTCTGTACCCCTTTTGTTAGGAATTATGGTGGTTTTGAAGTTGCGCATATCCCTATGCTATTGCCCTGTGCCTGTGGGATTTTATAGCCTATGAACTTGCCTTATTCAAGACAAAAAACCTCTAATGGGCGCTAATTCTCTGGCTTTCGTCAGATTCAGGGGTTTTGTCAGCATCGCTTTCCACATCGTCTTCAATCGGGTCCGGCATCCGCTGAAGTGCCACTTCGAGCACCTCGTCAATCCACTTCACAGGCTTGATATCAAGGTCTGCTTTAATGTTGTCCGGTATGTCCTTGAGATCATGTTTGTTCTCATCAGGAATCAATACTTCCTTGATGCCACCACGGTGAGCAGCAAGCAGCTTTTCCTTCAGCCCACCAATTTTCAAGACCTGGCCCCGCAACGTGATCTCACCGGTCATGGCGACATCGGAGCGTGCCGGGATACCAGTCAGCACTGACACCATGGCCGTACAGAGTGCAATACCGGCACTCGGTCCATCCTTGGGTGTTGCGCCTTCAGGCATATGGATGTGCAGATCGTACTTCTCATGGAACTCACGAGAGATCCCCAGCACATTTGAGCGGCTCCTCACCACGGTGGTTGCTGCCTGGATAGATTCCTGCATCACATCACCCAACGAGCCGGTTCGGGTGTGACGGCCCTTGCCGGGTACCGCAACCGCTTCGATTGACAGCAGTTCGCCGCCAACGGAAGTCACTGCGAGCCCTGTAACCTGGCCAATCTGGTCTTCATCCTCGGCGCGCCCAAAGTTGAACTTGCGCACTCCGGAATAGTCCTCGAGCTTTTCAGGTAACACTGTCAGTGTGTCGTCAGCCTCGTCTTCGGCAAGCGCTGTTTCCTTGACCACCTTGCGGCAGATCTTGGCGATCTCCCTTTCGAGACCCCGCACCCCTGCTTCACGGGTGTAGTGCCGGATGAGATCCGTTACGGTGTCATCGGGAATGGCGATTTCACCTTCCTCAAGACCGTTATTTTCCACCTGCTTGGGTATCAGGTAACGCGTTGCGATATTGAGCTTCTCATCTTCGGTATAACCCGGGATACGAATGATCTCCATTCGATCCAGCAGTGGTGCCGGAATATTCATCGAGTTGGACGTACAGATGAACATCACTTCAGAAAGGTCGTAATCAACCTCCATGTAGTGATCGTTAAAACTGTTGTTCTGCTCTGGGTCGAGCACTTCCAGCAATGCAGAGGCAGGATCACCACGGTGGTCCTGGCCCATCTTGTCGATTTCATCAAGCAGAAACAGCGGGTTCTTTACACCAACCTTGGCCAGCTTCTGGATGATCTTGCCCGGCATGGACCCGATATAGGTTCGCCTGTGGCCGCGGATCTCCGCTTCATCACGCACGCCGCCAAGGGCCATGCGGATAAACTTACGGTTGGTTGCCCGTGCGATGGATTCACCGAGAGATGTCTTACCAACACCGGGCGGGCCGACCAGGCACAGTACCGGGCCCTTGATCTTCTTCACGCGCTTCTGCACAGCAAGGTATTC
This sequence comes from Pseudomonadales bacterium, assembly GCA_963921285.3. Classification (GTDB taxonomy): domain Bacteria; phylum Pseudomonadota; class Gammaproteobacteria; order Pseudomonadales; family Azotimanducaceae; genus UBA9659. Next base: position 161,180 of record CAWUFD020000007.1, on the reverse strand, counting down.
AAGAATTCGGTCCTTAACCTCTTCAAGGCCGTAATGATCGGCTTCAAGTACTTCCTCTGCTGCCTTGATATCGGTACGCACCTTGGAACGCTTCTTCCAGGGTGTGTTCAACATCCAGTCGATGTAACTGCGGACAACCGTCGCTTCTGCAGACATCGGTGACATCATCTTGAGCTTGTTTACCTCAGCGACGGTCTTTTCCTTCGCCTCCTTCGGCATGCCGGATGAGGCCAGGCGTTTCTGGATGTCCTCGATCTCGTTCGGGACGTCATCGAGATCACCCAGCTCTTTCTGGATCGCCTTCATCTGCTCGTTCAGATAGTACTCACGCTGGCTCTTTTCCATCTGCTTTTTGACACGTCCGCGAATGCGCTTTTCGACGGTAAACAGTTCAAGCTCACCTTCAAGCAGTGAAAGCATATGGTCGATGCGTTCTTTCAGGTCGACCATCTCCAGCTGCTGCTGCTTGATCTCAAGCTTCAGCGTCAGCTGAGCAGCGATAGTATCGACAAGCCGGGACGGATCCTCGATGGACGAAAGTGACGTCATGACCTCAGGCGGCACTTTCTTGCTCTGCGAGACATACTGGTCAAACGTGCTCATCAGGGAGCGTACCAGCGCTTCCGCTTCGCCGGGATCGGTGGCCTGCTCGTCGATCAGCTCAACATCACCGGAGAGGAATTCATCGCCATCGCGAATCTCACTGACACGCGCACGGTTGTTACCTTCGACAAGAATCTTGATGGTTTTGTCCGGTAGTCGGATCAACTGCAGGATTGTGGCAACGGTACCAAAGCTGAACAGGTCATCTGCGCCGGGATTGTCGTTCTCGGGGTCCTTCTTGGCGACCAGCAGGATTTTCTTGTCCTGCGTGTTGTCCTGGGCGTGCTCGAGGGCGCGAATGGATTTTTCGGTGCCGATAAAGAGAGGTTGGACACCGTGAGGATAAACCACCATGTCTCTCAGGGTGACTATCGGAAGGTCATTCAAGTTATCTGTCATTTAGATACCAATTCTGGCTAATGTGCCTAGTTTACAAACAAAAAAGGGGCTTAAGGCCCCTTTTTTTAATGGATTTGCGATGAAAGGTTACTCAGGGAGGACCTTCTGCTGATCCTGGTTTTCATAGATCAGCATCGGCTCTGAGGTGCCATGGATAACGTTTTCATCCACGATAACCTTGCTGACTTCCTCTTCGGACGGCAGCTTGTACATCACTTCAAGCAGCACGGCCTCGAGAATCGATCGCAGGCCTCGCGCACCGGTTTTTCGTTCCATCGCCTTCTCGGCAATCGCTACCAGTGCATGTTCACGGAAGTCGATTTCAGCGCCTTCCATTTCAAACAGCTTACCGTACTGCTTGGTGTACGCATTCTTCGGCTCCTTGAGGATTCTGACCAGGGCTTCTGTATCAAGTTCCTCCAGGGTTGCCAGCACAGGCAGTCGACCGACAAACTCCGGGATCAGGCCGTAACGCACCAGGTCCTCGGGCTCTACCGTGGCGAGCGTCTCGCCCAGGTTCTTCTTGGTCGCTTCAGTCTGCACGCTGGCGCCGAAACCAATGCCGCTCTTCTCGGAACGGTCCTGGATCACCTTGTCGAGGCCAGCAAACGCGCCACCACAGATGAACAGGATATTGGTCGTATCAACCTGCAGGAACTCCTGCTGGGGATGCTTGCGACCACCCTGGGGCGGTACTGATGCGACCGTACCCTCGATCAGCTTCAGCAGCGCCTGCTGTACACCTTCTCCTGATACGTCGCGGGTGATAGAAGGGTTGTCCGATTTGCGAGAAATCTTGTCAATTTCATCGATGTAGACAATACCTACCTGGGCCTTATCAACATCGTAGTCACACTTTTGCAGCAGCTTCTGGATGATGTTCTCAACATCTTCACCCACGTAACCTGCCTCGGTCAGCGTGGTTGCGTCTGCGATCGTGAAAGGTACGTCCAGCAGGCGTGCTAGTGTTTCGGCCAGCAGTGTTTTACCAACACCGGTTGGGCCTACCAGCAGGATGTTGCTCTTCTGCAGTTCAACATCATCTTTTTTGCCGGAGTAGTTGAGACGCTTGTAATGGTTGTAAACCGCAACAGACAGCACCTTCTTGGCGCGGTGCTGACCGATGACGTACTCATCAAGGATGTCCTTGATTTCCATCGGCGTGGGCAGTTTCCTTGCCTCTGTTTCCTCGTTACTTTCCTGCAGTTCTTCACGGATGATGTCGTTGCAAAGTTCAATACACTCATCGCATACATAAACTGAAGGACCGGCAATCAACTTGCGGACTTCATGCTGACTTTTGCCACAGAAGTTGCAGTGAAGCAGCTTACCGTCGCCGTTGTTGCCGTCGTGGTCGTCGGACATACCCAACCCTCAAACTAGTCTCAAAGTATTATAGACAAACACCTACAAATTAGAACTGCTGGCCTTGAAGGCGCTTACACTGCCTGCAGGTTTGCGCGTGGCTCCTGCACCTTGTCAACAATGCCATATTCGAGCGCCTGTTTGGCGGTCATGAAATTGTCGCGTTCGGTGTCGATAGCAATCTGTTCTTTTGTTTTGCCGGTATGTTCCGCCATGATTTCGTTCATGCGCTCACGCAGGTAAAGGATTTCCTTCGCCTGGATTTCAATATCAGATGCCTGGCCCTGTGATCCGCCGCTGGGCTGGTGGATCATCACCCGCGAATTCGGCAGGCAGTAACGCTTGCCCTTGGTGCCGCCAGCCAGCAGCAGTGCACCCATGCTGGCCGCCTGGCCGATACAGAGCGTGCTCACTTCACAGTTGATGAACTGCATGGTGTCGTAAATTGCAAGACCCGCGGTGACAGAACCACCGGGTGAATTGATGTAAAGCTGTACATCCTTGTCGGCATTCTCAGACTCGCAGTAGAGAAGCTGCGCAACGATGAGGTTGGCGACGTTGTCGTCAATCGGGCCGACGACGAAGACAATGCGTTCTTTCAGCAGCCTTGAGTAAATGTCATAGGAGCGCTCGCCACGAGCTGTCTGCTCCAGGACCATCGGAATAAGGCCTAGCCCTGTGGTTGGTTGCATGGCCTTTCCTCCAACAGTGTCCTCAAATGTGTGCATTGATCTGCCTCTCAACAAAAAAGATATATTGCGGCAAATGGCAGAAACTTCAATGGTTGACAAACCATGAAATTGCCCGCCATAAGCGCAGCGATTACCCCACGTTTGCTGGGGGTATGACGCCGGTTATTCGTCCGCCTTGCCCTCGGATTTGTCCTCGGATTCGCCCTCAGCCGCATCAGCGGTATCTTCAGCTGAGTCATCTTCGGCCGCTTCCGCTTCTGGTGGCGTGCGCTTAACGGCATCCTCATAGGACATTTCGGCCTCTGACACCTTGGCCAGTGCCATGACATGATCAACGATCTGCTCTTCCAGCACCATGTTCTGGATCTGGCTGAGCTGCGCCTCGTTGCTATAGTAAAAGTTAACGACCTGCTCCGGCTGCTCGTAAGAGGCGGCCATCGTTTCGATGGTTTCGCGCACCTTGTCGTCATCAACCTTGATGTCGTTCTGTTCAACCAGGCGATTTACCAGGAGTCCAAGCTTGACTCGCTGCTCGGCCTGGTCGGTGAACATCTCTGCCGGCAACATACTCGGATCGAGGTTCATGTCAGGTCCGCCACCAAATCTTTGTACGGCCTCCTGGCGCATGCGGTTTACTTCCTGGTCGACCAGCGCCTTGGGCAAGTCAACCTCGTTACCCGCTGCAATACCGTCCATGACCTGGTCCTTGAGCTTGGCTTTTACCGCCGCTTCAAGCTCACGCTCCATGTTGGTTTTGATCTCCGCGCGGAAAGCATCGATACCACCCTCTTCAACGTCGAACTGCTTGAAAAACTCATCGTCGAGTTCAGGCTTTTTGGGTTCAGAAACCTTGTTCACCTTCATCTTGAAAACCGCGGCTTTGCCGGCCAGGTTTTCTGCGTGGTATTCCTCAGGGAAGGTCACTTCGACGTCTTTTTCGTCACCGGCAGACAGGCCCATCAGACCATCTTCAAAACCAGGAATCATATTGCCTGAGCCGAGCACCAGGTCAGTGCCTTCAGCGTGACCACCCTCAAAAGCTTCGTCGTCAACAAAGCCGGTGTAATCGATATTGACCTGGTCACCTTCCTGGCTGGCGCGCTCCGCTTCCTCAAAAGTCGTGCGCTGCTCCTGCAGGGTCTCGATCATCTTGTCGATATCTGCTTCAACAACCTCACTGACCGGCTTTTCGATTTCAATGGCTTCAAGACCGTTTACTTCAACCTCAGGGAAAACTTCGAATACAGCGGTGTACTCAAGGTCCTGGCCCTCGTCAAACTTCACTTCCTCGATCTGGGGCATGCCCGCCGGACTGATGTCTTCCTGCTGCAGAGCTTCACCGTAAGTGCTCTGGATGACCTCGCCGGAGACTTCCTGGCGAATACCATCACCAAAACGACGTTTCACTTCACGCAGGGGGACCTTGCCCGGACGGAAGCCGTTCAACCTGACGCGTTGTGCTGTTTGCTTGATTTTCTCATCGACCTGACTCTGGAACTCATCCGCTGGGATGGTTACACGCATTTTGCGCTCAAGTCCTTCAGTCGTTTCTACGGTGACCTGCATTGCTATACCTGATTATTTGATTTTGGTGCGAAAGGAGAGACTCGAACTCTCACATCTTTCGATACTGGAACCTAAATCCAGCGCGTCTACCAATTCCGCCACTTTCGCAAGATTGTCGCTTAGGAATCAATCGCTTAGAGCAACTTCATACCAAGCCGAAAGGGCGCGGATTATAGAGGGAAATCAGGCGCTAGACAATGGTAGTATCCGCTCTGAATTTACCGCCCCGGAGTATCCCTGTTGAAGTTGTTGGCCAGATTGTCCCTACCCTTTGTGTGCCTTCTTTTTGGTGGTGTCTTTGGCAATGCCTACGCGGAACCGCGCAATGTCATCCTCATCATCGGTGACGGCATGGACGACCACCAGATTACGATAGCAAGGAACTACCTGCATGGCGCTCAGGGGCGCCTGGCGATGGATACCATGGCGCTGCGCAGTTCTATGCAGGTCATCACTATCGACGAGGAAGGTAATCCCGTTTACGTTGCCGATTCAGCCAACAGCGGCACCGCGATGGCAACCGGGGAAATCACGTCCCGGGGCAGGATTTCAACCTCTGCGGGCGATGATACCGACATCCCGACCATCGCCGAGATGGCAAGCGCGGCGGGGTACAAGACCGGTATCGTGAGCAGTGCCTCTGTCACCGACGCCACACCTGCTGTATTCGGTGCACATATCAACCTGCGTTTTTGTGAAAACCCGCAGGAAATGGTCACGGACCGGGTGGATTGTTCGAAGGATCTCAAGGAAAACGGCGGACCCGGCTCTATTTCCGAGCAGCTGGCCACCTCCGACCTCGACGTCATCCTGGGCGGTGGTATGCAGCATTTTGCAGCACAAACTGCTGGGGGCGAGCCAGTGGTCAACATCGCCATGGCGCATGGCTATCATCTTGTACTGACACCCGCGGCCCTGCCCGCTGCGCCAAAGGACAAAAAACTGCTCGGGCTATTTGCGGGTGAACACCTCGCCGTGCGAATGCAGGGTAGCGATGCCCGAATTGCCGAGGATGTGGATGTCAGCATTACCAACAATCTGCACTGGAGCCTCGGCTCTGCCACCTATCCTGAGCTGATGACTTGTGAGCCTAATCCCGCTGCGGCCGAAACACCCTCAATCCTGTCCCTGACCCAGGCGGCTGTTGAACACCTCTCCCACGAGAACGAGCGTGGCTTCTTCCTGATGGTGGAATCGGCCTCAATCGACAAGCAGGCCCATGCGAGAAATCCGTGTGGCTCTATCGGTGAGCTGGAACAGCTTGATGAAGTGGTGCAGTTTGCCAGGGACTATGCAGCAGCAAACCCGGGTACGCTCATCATGGTTACCGCCGATCACTCCCAGGCTGCGCAGCTGGTACCGGAAACCAGCCTTTTCAACGCACTCGGCATACCTGTCTTTACGCCGGGGAAGCTCGCCAGGATAAAAACCCGCGAAGGTGGTGTGATGGGTGTCAACTATGCCACCAATAGTTTTTTTGCTTCAGAACATACCGGTGCTGCCGTGCCCTTCTATGCCAACGAAGCGCTGACCGGCAAGTTACCCATCTACATCATGCAGACCGACGTGTTCCGTTACGCAAGGGATCACTTGGGTTTGTAATGGGGTTCGTGATGGGGTTTGTAATGGCACACAAACACCCGGAAATGCGGGGAGTTGACCTCCTCGCAGACTTCGACGTTGAACCCCGTCTGATCCAGCAGCCATAGCCAGTCTTCCACTGTGTACTTGTTGTGCGCTGCAAAGAGGCTCATAAATCGCCGTTTTGCGGCCTCACGATTTTCTTCTGGTACAGATTCCGTCATGCGCTCAAGGTATTGCGGCAGCGGTTTCCTGATCCAGTCCTGTAACAGGAATATGCCGCCATCGGCCAGTACCCGGCTGATCTCAGCCAGCACCGGATGAGGTTGGTCCAGCACGTGTAACACCGCAACCATGGATACGAGGTCAACACTGCCTGCATCCCCCGGCAATTGCTCAGCGGTGATATCGTGTTTTACAAACTCAGCCCCGAGGCCAAGCTTGCCTGCATAGTCGATCATCCCCTGGGTGATGTCTGTGCCGGTTAACCGGCCTCCCGGATAGCGGTCAGCCAGGTCTCGGATGAGCAGGCCCGGTCCGCAACCGATATCAACAATCCGGGGGTTCTCCGGCAGCTTTGGAGCAATTGTTTCATCAAAAAAGCGCCAGTAGTCCTCGTTAAAGCGATCATCATGCGTACTCACCATACGATCGATGAGTTCCTGGTCCGAAATCCCGCTTAACTCCTGGTGGGTTGGCATTACTCGCTCCTCTCTCGAATCTCACGCTCAAGAAAATCCAGCCTGTCCTTGCCCCAGAAGAGCTCATCCCCCACTACCAGCATCGGTGCGCCGAATACGCCACTCTCGATAGCACCGGTGGTTGAGGCGATCAACGCCTCCTTCATCTCCTCGGATTCAGCCCTCGCTTCGAACTGAGCCGGATCCATGCCGACCTTCTGCGCCAGAGGTGCAAGCACATCGTAGTCGGCCACACTGACCCCCTCTTCCCAATAGGTCGTGAATATCGCATTGAGATAGGCCTCTTCCAGGCCCTCGTCCCTTGCCACAAGTGAACCCCGCAAGGCGCGGGACGTTTTGATCGGGAAGGTCTCAGGCATCCGGAAGGGTAACTGCAGGTGATCGGCCCAGCGCTCAAGATCACGCTTGCGATAGCGCATCTTTTCCTTCGACTCATCCATCAGGACATAGTCGTAATGCCTGAACACGTAGCCGAGGTTATAAGGGTGATAGGTGACACTCGCGCCTGTACGTGCCAGTACACCCGGCAGCAGGCGGAACGCAAAATAGGTATTGGTACTGCCAATATCCCAGTAAAAATCAACGTTTACGGACATAACCATCCTCCGGAATCCAGCCCGGAGAATAGCAGCTAAGCAGGTGGCTTGGGGAGATCAGGCGCCCAGGACAGGCGCGAGCAGAAACACGGTGAAGCCCGCCAGGGCCACGATGCTGAGGATGTCAATCTTGGTGTTCTTGATCGTCATGCGGCGCATCATAGCGACGCCCGGATATGTCGTGAAGGAATGAATATTCATACCTAAATGACAAAAGGTAATAACCTACTCGTACAGCGCGATCACCAGGTAAAGGGTTGCTGGCACGATGATCAGCCAGAGCAGGAGACCCTGCGCAACCGCCCGCCCCTTAAGGGTTTTCACGACTTCGCGCTTGATCTCAAAGCCTACGAAGTAGAGTGCCACCACCAACAGGGCTTTGCTGAGAAGTGACGCGCCGCCGAGCAATATCTCGGGCATCGGTACCAGACTGCCCACTCCCGAGGCGACAAGAAACAGCAGGATAAACCCTGGAATACGCAGTCGCGTCGCGCCAACATCGTTCAGCAGGCTTACCGCCAGCATCAGCGGGATCAGCCACAGGGTTCGGCCAAGTTTCACAGTTGTGGCCACTTCCAACGCCTCTTCACCATAAATGGCGCTTGTTGCAACCACAGAAGAGGTGTCGTGAATCGCTAGCGCACACCACAGGCCAAACTGGTTCTGCGTCAGCTGGAAATACTCACCAATCCAGGGAAAGGAAAACAGCGCTACAGAGTTGAGAAGGAAAATCACCGCAATGGTCACCGCCGTCTGGTCTGCCCGTGCGCCAACCAGGGGGGACAGGCTGGCAACCGCCGTACCGCCGCATATTGCCGTGCCCGCAGACACAAGTTGACTGGACTCCTTTTCGGCACGAAACAGCAGTCCGAGGGCCAGCCCAAGTGCAATCGTGAGTAGGACATAGGCGCTGACCACAAAGCTGTAATCTGCACTGATCTCAACCACGCGGCTGATCGGCAGCCCAAAACCCAGCAGCACAATCGCGGTCTGCAGGGCGTTCTTGCTGACCCACTTCGGGGTCATAAACGAAACAGCCACATCGCGGTTCAGTATCAACGTGACGACAATGCCTGCAAGCAGCGCTATCGCGGGGTTTGCAACATAGACCAGGAACGGCAGCGGTAACAGTGCCAGAATGATGTTAACTGCTGCTGGCACGAATAAACTTCTTAAGGTCCGTTGAAAGTTCTTTGAGTGAGGGCTTGTGCGTGTACATCATGTGTCCAGCAGCGTAGTAACCCATCTCGATGTTGTCCTGCACGCCATCTCTTAAGCCGAGGTGATTCACTGTGTATTCGGTTGCATAAAAAGGCGTTGCCATATCGTAAAGGCCATTTGCCACGAAGAGTTTCAGGTGCGGATTTTTCATCATTGCACCGCGCAGTGTTTCGGCGACATTAACGTAAGTGTTCTGCTGTTCATCATACTTCCACTTCGGCAGCACCTTGAAGCTGAGGATCTCGTAGGGCAGATCTGAAGCGAAATTAAGCTCCCTGCGCACGTAGTCGTTCAGGCATGCTGAGTAGACGCCCTGCACCACATCGAAACTTGGATCCCGCTCGAAGTTCTCTGCAGCATCATCCTTATCGACACCTGTGATGCGTGAGTCAAATCTGCCAATACTCCTGCCATTCTCTCGCAGGAGTTCCTTTGCAAATCGCATGATCTCGATGCGCAGGTTGTTCTTCAGGATGTAATCGGCGCTGAGGCCAATATAGCCGCTGAGCTTTTCTGCTATTCGTTCTTGTTCTTCCTGGCCCAGTGATGCACCTCGATGCAAGGCAGCGAGATACTCGTTTATTGTGAAATCTTTGACTTCATCAATAAACTCATCAAGCGGCATCGACTGGTACTTCTGCGACAGTAAACCGTGGTATTTCGCCGATATCGCATAGGTTGGCACGTAAACCACATGCGGCAGATCGTTACCCGGGTGGAACAGGATGGTCTGGAAGTTAAGGACGGCGGAGACCAGCATGATGCCGTTCAGATAGAGACCAAATCGCTCCTGGAGATAACCTGATAATCCGGACGCTCTTGTCGTGCCGTAACTCTCTCCAATAATAAACTTCGGTGAAGCCCAGCGTTCGTTGCGTGAGGTGTAGAGGCGAATAAATTCCCCAACAGAATCAAGATCACGTCGGAAGGTAAAAAACTCATTCGGGTCGTTCTCCTCACCAGCGAGCGGGCGACTATAGCCCGTGCCAACAGGGTCGATGAACACGAGGTCACTTTCTTCCAGCAGCGTGAACTCATTGTCCTGCACCTGGTAAGGCGGCGGCAGGCGTTTCGCGGGATCAGCGTCATCAGCACTGATCGGCACACGTCGGGGCCCGAGCAAGCCAAGCAGCATCCAGACACTTGAAGACCCGGGACCGCCGTTAAAGGAAAACGTCAGCGGTCGTCGCGCTGGATTCCTGACGCCATCTTGTGTAAACGCCACAAAAAACATTTCAGCGCGAGGCTTGTGGCCCTGCTTGTCGATCTCCTCTTTTAGGACGACGGTACCGACGTTAACCGTGTACTTCAGCTCCCGCTTGCCGATCTTCAGCGTATGCCGTGTGGTGACAATATTGTCACTGGGGGGCTCAATTCTCCCCTCCGTTTTCTCGTTATCTGCCATGACTACTTCCTTTAACTACTTACTGACTGGGTTACCTACATTAAAAACACCTGCCTCATATGTCTTACCGGGCACGCGCTCTGCGTGGGGAGGAAACGCGCGTCGCTTCTCATCAAAGTATGCCTCACGATGATCACCATCGCTGGCCCTTGCATAAGTTGCGTACAGGGCACGCCGCGCTACAGCAGAATCGTTAGGGGCTGAGCGATGCGGCACATAGGAGTCGAATAGCAGCAGATCACCGGGCTTGGTCTCGACGGGTTGCCAGGTGAGCGCATCCACCTCTCGCTTGCTGATTGTCAGATCGTCATTCACTGCAAGCTGGGATACCTGGCGTGGCACATCTGCTATTTCAAAACATCCGTTGTGTAGCGTCGACGCATCGATACTGAGCATCATCGTGATATGAAACGACTGGCCAAACGATGTAAATGCCGGTGCATCCTGGTGCGGTGCAAAGCCCTCACCACCTGGCAGCTTGAAATTGATTTTCTCCTTGAACAGAACGGCCTCTTTACCCAGTAGCTGGGACAAGAGATTCAGCGCAGCTTCACCACGACATATCTCATCAAACAAAGGTTCGTACTGCAGAAAGTTCTCAACCCGGCAGAGCAGCTGGTCTCCTTCATAATATTTCATCCACTTGCCGGCGGCTTCCGGCAACGCTTCAAGTGCCGTCGTCACCTGCTGCAAGCGGCTCATTTCTTCATCGTTGAACCATCCTGGCAGGTGTATCCAGCCTCGCTGCTGCCAATGCGCCAGGATTGACCTATCCAGCGGCTCATCGAGGTTACGCTTCATCATCGCCTGATAGGCATGAACGCCTGGGGTTGAACGCTCCTCTTCCTTTGCGGCCTCATCCCAGGCCCTTAGCTGCAGCGCGCGGCGGAACGCTTCATGTGATTCGAAGCGGCGAACCTCATCTTGATTCATTGGCCCGCCCTGGAAGCCGAGCGTTTTAACGCTGGCCTCGGAGAGTTTGGAAAAATACCCGTCCCGCGTTGCCGCAAGATAGCGTTTGGCATCAACGTGCATCTGCACCAGCTGGCAGGTTGTTTCGGCAACACCAAGGGAGCGCAGGTAATCAGCGCCAATGTGTTCGTGATGTAAAACGCCGACATCGTCCATCACCTCAGCACCCGGCGCACACCAATGCCCGACATCATGTAACAGTGCAGCGAGGATCATCGTTTCAGGCGCGCCGGCACGGCTCGCAAGATCGGCTGCCTGCAGGCCGTGTTCAAGCTGGCTGACCGGCTCTCCGATGTAGTCGACCTGGGCGAGGTCTTCCATCGAAGAAATCAGCTGGTCGATTGCAGTCATATCGCTCACTTCTTGTTATCGTTGTGTGATCCGACGGAGTAGCTCACATCATGGCATTACTGAATTCAGGCAATACGCAATATACCATTTATACCTTCGATCACCTTGATACCGAGCGGATATCAAAGCTTCCCTACGCATTAAAAATCCTGCTCGAAAACCTCCTCAGGCACCAGTCCGAAATCCACGTGGACGACAGCGACATTGATGCGCTCGTGAACTGGGACAGCCAGGCAGAACCCTCTACGGAAATCGCCTTTGTACCGTCGCGGGTGCTTCTGCAGGATTTCACCGGTGTACCCGCCATCGTCGACCTTGCGGCCATGCGTGATGCGATGGCTGATCTTGGCGGTGACGTGTCAAAAATCAACCCGCAGGTGCCGGTGGAACTCGTTATCGATCACTCCGTGATGGTCGACACATTTGGGTCTGAAGACTCATTACATGCCAATACCGCGATTGAGATTGAGCGCAATATCGAGCGATACCGCTTTCTACGATGGGGACAGGGGGCCTTTGATAACTTCAAGGTAGTGCCGCCCGGCACAGGTATTGTTCACCAGGTGAATCTTGAGTTTCTTGCCCGGGGCGTGATGACAAAAGACGTTGGCGGTGACATCCACGCCTACCCTGACACACTTGTCGGCACCGATTCCCATACCACCATGATCAACGGCCTTGGTGTGCTTGGCTGGGGTGTGGGTGGTATTGAAGCTGAAGCCGCCATGCTGGGTCAGCCAATCAGTATGCTGATCCCCAGGGTTGTTGGTTTTGAGTTAACCGGCAGCCTGGTAGAGGGTGCGACTGCAACCGACCTGGTACTGGTAGTGACGCAAATGCTGCGTGAACACGGTGTGGTAGGCAAGTTTGTCGAGTTCTATGGGGACGGTCTTGAGTCACTGACATTGGCTGATCGGGCCACGATTGCCAACATGTCACCGGAATATGGTGCCACCTGCGGCATCTTCCCGGTTGATCGTAAAACCATCGACTACCTTCGCCTGACGGGGCGCGATGAAGATCAGCTGACGCTGATAGAAGACTACATGAAGGCAATGGGCATGTGGCACGATCCATCTGTGCGCGCTGACTACTCGTCCACACTTAGCCTTGACCTCGGCACAGTTGCCGCCTGTATTGCCGGACCAAAACGACCGCAGGACCGTATCCAGCTCCCGGATGCGGCTGATTCCTTTAAGCAGACACTCGAAGAATTCCGTGCACTGCGGCTGGCACCGGCTGGAGGAAAAGCCGACACCGCAACTGAACGAGCACACAACCTGGAAGACGGCGCTGTTGTGATAGCCGCCATCACCAGCTGCACCAATACATCAAACCCCGCTGTCCTTGTTGCAGCCGGTCTGCTTGCGCGAAAAGCGCGCGATGCCGGCCTTGCGACCAAACCCTGGGTAAAAACATCGCTTGCACCAGGTTCAAAGGCGGTCACCGACTACCTGGAAAAGGCTGGTCTGCTCGATGACCTGGAGGCGCTCGGGTTTTACCTGGTCGGCTACGGTTGCACCACATGCATCGGCAACTCCGGGCCTTTGGCGCCTGAAATCGAAGCAACCATCGAAAACCATGATGTACTAGCCACATCCGTCCTGTCCGGCAACAGGAACTTCGAGGGGCGCATTCATCCGCTTGTGCGCGCCAACTATCTTGCTTCACCGCCGCTGGTGGTCGCCTATGCACTTGCAGGCAACATGAACATCAACCTGGCAACAGATGCGATTGGCCAGGACAAAGATGGTAACGACGTCACCATGGCGGACCTGTGGCCATCCCAGGACGAGATCACCGACGTTATCGCCCAGTTTGTAACCCCGCAGCTTTTCCGTGAGAAATACTCAGACGTCTACAACGGCAATGAGGTCTGGAATGAACTGGAGGTCACCGATGCCACACGCTTTGACTGGCCAACCTCAACCTACGTAAAAAAGCCGACGTTTTTCGATGGTCTCACCGCGGCGCCACAGGATGTTGAGGCAATCAGCAACGCGCGCTGCCTTGTCATGGTTGGTGACTCCGTAACGACCGACCACATCTCCCCCGCCGGCAGCATTGAAGATGACAGCCCAGCGGGGGAATATCTCCTCGGTCACCAGGTAACGACAAGAGACTTCAACAGCTATGGTTCCCGTCGCGGCAACCATGAAGTCATGATGCGCGGCACGTTTGCCAATGTCCGGTTGCGTAACCAGCTTGCGCCAGGCACCGAGGGCAGCTGGACAAAACACCTGCCGTCGGGCGAGATCATGTCGATATTTGCCGCGGCCGCGAAATATCGCGAAGAGTCAGTGCCACTGGTGGTGCTTGCTGGAGCAGAATACGGTACCGGCTCGTCCCGGGACTGGGCTGCCAAGGGGCCGTCGCTGCTCGGGGTACGCGCCGTTATGGCGACGAGCTACGAACGAATCCACCGCTCGAACCTCATCGGCATGGGCATACTGCCCCTGCAATTCAAACCGGGCGAGAACGCGGAATCGTTAAACCTGACCGGTCATGAAACCTATTCGATACCGGCGGTTGGCCCCAATGACACCGATGTTACCGTCACCGTTAACCCGGGCGTTGCTGATGAGCGCACCTTTACCGCGGACATTCGCATAGACACGCCAAACGAGTACCTGTACTACGCCAACGGCGGCATCCTGCAGTTCGTGCTGAGGAACCTGGCGGCATGAACATCGATGAGGTGCTGCAATCGCACTGTAGTACCGCCACAGACGGTGTCCCAGGTGTTGTTGCTCTCGGCCTGAACCGCAGCGATATCACCTATACCGGAGCGGCCGGATACGCGGACATCAGCGAGAGCATGAAGGTAACGGTCGAAACGCCGCATACCATCATGTCGATGACAAAACCCATCACCTCCTTTGCAATCATGATGCTGGTTGAACAGGGTCTGATATCCCTCGATGAACCTGCCACTACCTACGTGCCGGCATACGCTGACATCAAGGTGATGACCAACATCGACCGGGCAGGGAAAACCTGTGATTTTGTGAGTCTTAAGCGGCCCTTTACCGTTCGCGAACTGCTCGCACACACCGCTGGGTTTGGCTACGCCTTCTGTAACGAAGATCTGTTTGCCTTTCAGCCGGACAGCGACAGCAAAATGTTTGGCCTCGTCCACCAGCCAGGTGAAGCATGGATATACAGCCTCGCAACAGAAGTGCTTGGCGATATTGTGATGGCGGTGACGGGCATGGGGCTGTTCGATGCGCTGAACCAACTCATTTTCTCGCCGCTCGGCATGCAAAACACTCACTATGGCCTCGCAGAAAACATGGCGCGTCCTCACGTACCTGATGACGAGGGCAACTGGCAGGGTATTGACAGGTTCGATATGCCGGAGCGCGGTGATGGTGGACTGGTTTCAACCATCAACGACTACGCAAAATTTGTGTCCTGCCTTTTGAACGACGGCGTGCCGTTGATGCAGCCCACAACATTTGCTCAGATGATCAGCAACCAGATTGGCAACCTCGTTGTCACAGAGCAGCCTGCGGCAAACCCTATGTTCACCTTTCCCTTTCCGAGTGGTGGCGGCAGGGACAAGTTTGGACTCGGTTTCCAGATCCATCACGACATCGAGCCTGGCATGCGCAATGACGGCAGCTACAGCTGGTGCGGGCTGCTAAACACCTTCTTTTGGGGAGATCCGGTGACAGGTACAGGTGGCATTGTCTTCATGCAAGTCCTGCCCCTGTACCATCCAGGCTGCATAAAAACGCTCAGGGCTTTTGAACAAGCGCTGTATCAGACCTGACGATGCTTGAGGTGTTCCACCCAGAAACGGGTACCACCGGCGACACCCACCGGCATCAGGATCAGGTTAACGACGGGTACCGTTAAAAGCAGGTAAGCGGGTAGCCCAAACAGCAGCGCCTGCACCCTGCCGCCTGCCAGCTTGTCCTTGAGTTCGCGGAAGCTGACGTCATTGTTATCGGCCCCATAGTCGGCGTACTGAATCGCCATCATCCATGCCCCAAACAGTAGCCAAAGGAATGGCGAAATCGTGTTCACCACGGGAATCACAGTAATCAGTAACAATCCGAGGAGCCGGGGCAACACATACAACAGTTTACTCAGTTCTCTCGCAACGGTGCGTGGCAGCACCTGCATGGGCGTCACGCTCGACTCAGGCGGTTTACCTGTTAGCACCTCTTCAACTTTCTCCGATAGCAGAGCATTAAATGGTGAGGAAATGATGTTCGCGATGAAGGTGAAGCTGTAGAGCACCAGGAACAGCACCACCAGGAAGGCAATGGCCCAGATCACCCAGTAGGCAAATGACATCCATTCAGGAAACCAGGCCATGATGCCATCCACCCAGCCTGTGAAATTACTGAAAGTGAAGGTCAAGAGCACCGTCAGTACAACCGTGTTAATCACGGTTGGGATAATAAAGTACTGCCGCAGGCCTGGCCGTTTGATCAACGAGAAACCATCGAGGAAGCAATCGAAACCACCCATGAAATCTATCTGACCCGCAGGTAATAGTCGGCTATCGGCAGGCTACGCATGCGCCGACCGGTAATCTTGTAAAGCGCATTACAGATCGCCGGTGCAACCACGGGTACCGCAGGCTCACCAAGACCGCCCCAGTGATCTCCGCCTGAGAGCTCAAAATGAATATCAATTTCGGGGACGTCCTTCATGGTCGCCATCCGGTAGGTGTCGAAGTTGTCTTCAAGAATGCGGCCGTTTTCAACCGTCAGCTTGTCGTATACGGCGGCTGACAAACCAAACATGATCGCACCCTCAATCTGCCCTTTTGCCGCGAGCGGGTTTACGAGGTTGCCGCAATCGATCACCGCGGTGATCTTGTTGACCTTCATGGTACCGTTACCCAGCACGGTAACATCTGCCACCATACCCACCACGGTGCCAAAACTCTTATGGATCGCAAGACCGAGCGCGGAGCCTCGTGGCGGTGTGCGTGTACGCAGCTGCGAGATACCTTCAAGCTTGTTCAGCACGTTGATGTATTCAGGCTGATCACCGAGGAGATATTTGCGATAACGCACCGGATCCATACCCGCCTGTGAAGCCATTTCATCCACAAAACATTCAATCGCGAACGCATTAAAAGCGTGGCCGCGGGAGCGCCACCACCAGCTCGTCAGGTGAGTAGTTTTACGCGTATGGCTGTAGCGGTAGTCAGGAATTGTGTACGGGTGATCAACCAGTCCCTCAATGGCGGCAGGGTCAACACCGTCAGGATCCTCTCTTACAGAATGACTGACTGAATGTAAGGTCATGGCGACCAGGTTCTTCTCATGATCAAAAGCTGCCTTGAACCTGACCGTGGACATCGGCCGGTAACTGCCGACGCGCATTTCCTCTTCCCGGGTCCAGATCATCTGCACGGGCTGGCCGATCTCGAGCGCAATCAGCACGGCTTCTTCCACAAAATCGGTGTGCTGGCGCCTGCCAAAGGCTCCACCTGTCATCTGGTTATGAAAGTACACCTGCTCCGGTGCAAGACCAGTTAAGTCCGAAACGGCCTTGATGAGGCGAATGGGGTCCTGGTGCCCGCACCAGACATCAACACGTTCCTCGGTGACGTGCACAGTGCAGTTGAGCGGTTCAATGGCTGCATGGGCGACATAAGGCACATGGTAATCTGACTCGATCGACTTCTCGGCGTAATCCATCAAGTTGGTGATGTCACCTTTCTCAGCGAGCACCACGTCGGGTCTGCGGTTGAACTCGGAAACAAATTCATCCCGAATCGTGTTTGAAAAAGTCTCCTCGGCATCGCCGATTTCCCAGAACACCGGCAGTTCTTTCGCGGCCTGAGATGCCTGCCAGAATGTCTCTGCCACCACAGCCACAGCGTTGTCCATGCGAATCGCGCGGATTACGCCTGGCATCTCCCGGATCGCGTTGTAACGCATACTGCGCAGGCGACCGCCAATCACCGGGCAGTGCACCACTGTTGCATACACCATGTCCGGCAGACGTACATCGATGCCAAACTTCGCAGTGCCGTCTACCTTGGCGGGTACATCGAGGCGCTGGGTCGGTAAACCAAGGTTATTAAACTCATCCGGCGTCTTTATGCGGACATTGGCTACACTTACCTCGGCTGCCGCCGCGGCAAGTTCACCGAAACTGAAAGAATCCCTGCTGCGACGTCTGAAGACTCGCCCGTAGTCCGCATAACATTCGTCCACAGGCACCAGCCACTTTTCAGCTGCTGCCTTGATGAGCCGTTCCCTTGCTTCTGCACCCGCCTGCTGCAGGTAAGGCCGTGATTCGCTCACAGAAGATGAATTCCTGGTGGCCGTCCTGCCATACAGTCCACCTTCACGAACATGACGGTTGTAGTCAGCAAATGTTGCCTTTACACGACGGAAATCAGCTTCAAGTTCTTCAGCGACGATCATAGGTAAAGAGGTAAACACCCCCTGCCCCATTTCGGTTTTTGCGACCGTCACGGTGATCGTATCGTCGGGATCAATCGTGAGCCAGGCGTTTATCTCCGCGCCAGTCTTGCGCGCTTCACCATCTATACCGAGCGCAGGTAGATGAAAACCGATCAACAGGCCACCAGCACTGGAGGCCGATGCCTTGATAAAGGTGCGACGGGTAATACTCACGTCTAGACTTCGCCTCGCTCCTGCGCAACCATCTTGATGGCCTCTTTAACGCGCGGATAGGTACCGCAGCGACACAGGTTTTCCATGGCGTTGTAGATTTCAGTATCGGAAGGATTGGCCTTCTCATTCAGGAGTGCTACCGCAGCCATGATCATGCCGGACTGGCAGTAGCCGCATTGGGGAATATCGAGATCAATCCATTTCTGCTGCAACGGATGCAGGCCGTCCTTGCTCAACCCCTCAATTGTTTCAACACGATAGCCAACCGCTTCGGCCGCGGTCAGTACACAGGATTGGATGGGGTGACCATTCATCAGCACCGTGCAGGCGCCGCAGGCGCCAACCCCGCAGCTGTATTTTGTGCCGGTCATGTTGAGATGATCACGCAACACCCATAGTAGGGGTGTTGTCTCATCTACATCGAGTTCGGTGTCCTCGCCGTTGATCGTCAGGGTTATCATCGGGTTCAGCGGATTCCTTCCCAGGCTTTGGTTACTGCTTCGTCGCCATTTTCCACAAGCGATGACTCGTTATCAAAGTGCATTACCTGCCTGGTGTTGGCCGTGTATGGCTGCCAACCTGGCGATTCGCCACGAATGAAATGTGTCCACGCCGTATGCATATCGTCAGCAACCTGTTGCGGCAGTTCACCTTCGCCGATGAACGCGGCAACGCCAGCGCTCTGCAACATGTTGAAGGAAAACGGGATCTCAAGCGCATGGGTTGCCTTCAGGTGAGGCGCCCGCGATTCCCAATCAAACTGGTACACCCAGGTATCAGCGCCAAGTGAATCGCGGATCTCTGCCAGGCGCAGCGCCGGTATCTTGAAGGCAAAGTCTGTATTCAATTTAATCGCAAGATCGGTCGCGTCTGACTCGGGATAGATGTGTCGATAGGCTTCAATGAGCGCTTCACCACCGCCGTAACCTTCAGCCTGCTTCTGCAACGACGCTTCGCTTACCGCCTTCATAATAAACAGTGTCGCCTCGTCCTTATTAGTACCGGTCAGCACAGGTATGTCCTTGCCGACACCCTCACGCAGGTGGCCCAGTAATGTCTCGGGCAGCACTTCATTGTGGTCTACCGGATAAAACGCGCTCACACCTTGCCCGATTCCCTCACGCGTGAACGTCGGGTCAACCCTGTTTTGCGCTTCCATAATCTCCATGGGTGATTTGGCGAGCAGGTCGTGCATTGTTTCAGCGCCCAGTTCCTCTAGCAGAAGGTCCGTTGCGCGCGCGGCCGCCTCGATTGTGAGGGTATGGTGAGCCGCTCCACTTTGCGGGATAGCTCGATGAAACAGTCCCTTGGCCCTTGGGCTGCCGAGCAGCGTGCTTACCGAAAAACCACCGGCGGATTCGCCTGCAATAGTGACGCGCCCGGGATCACCACCAAAGTTGCTGATATTGGCCTGCACCCATTCAAGAGCATGGATCTGGTCAAGGATGCCGTTGACCCCTGACGTCGCGTAGTCATCACCAAAACGTGACAGGTCTGCAAAACCGAGTGCACCGAGACGGTAGTTGATGGAGACGACCACAATATCGCCGTTAACGGCGAAACTCGTGCCGTTGTACCAGGGTATTGCGCCCTGCCCCGTGCGATAACCGCCGCCGTGAATCCACACCAGCACCGGCCTTCTCTCATCGTCAATGGCCGGCGTACAGACATTCAGCGTCAGGCAATCTTCATCCCAGCGTACCGGGACACTGTCGGTCATACCGCCGGATGGAATCTGCGGTGCTGCCGGGCCAAACCGGGTTGCATCCCTGACATCGCTCCAGCCAGGCGCCGGCTGCGCCCTTTTAAACCTGAGATCGCCAACCGGCGCTGCCGCGTAAGGAATACCACAGAACTGGAATACACCGGCTTTCTCCTTACCCATCACCGGGCCGGACGTTGTCGTGGTTACCGGATGCTCAATTTCTGCCGTCGACATATTCATCTCCTTAGCGCATGAAGGTCTCGATTGTACCCAGATACCTCCTATAATGCCTGCCGTATGCAAATACCAAGAATCAGTTTTAAAGAACTGGAAGCCGGCGACAGCGACGGGCTTGCGGCCGCCTGTCGTGACTGGGGCTTCTTTCGCCTGACGGATCACCCTATCAGTGCAGGTATCGAGCAACGCTTCCTTGAAACGTCGGCAGGTTTTTTTAACCAGGCCAAGTTGATCAAGAACCAGGTGCGCCGGACCGGCGAAGAACCATGGGGTTACTACGACGAGGAACTCACCAAGAACAGGCAGGACTGGAAAGAAATCTATGACATGGGTGTGACCGATACACCCTGGCCGGCAGGTGACGACAATTTCCATGCGACCATGCTGGACTGGATTGCTCGCTGCGAAGAGATCAGCCTGGTTCTCCTGAAAGCGCTGGCTGGTTCACTCGGCCAGGCGCAGGACGCACTCGACCGCTATTTTGTGCCGTCCAATACCAGTTTTTTGCGCCTCAACTACTACCCTGTCTGCCCGACACCGGATCAACACCAGGGTATCTATCATCACACCGATGCAGGTGCACTCACGCTGTTGTTACAGGACCAGGTAGCAGGTCTGCAGGTGGAACACGGCGGCAGTTGGCACACCGTTGAACCGGAAGCATGCACGCTGGTCATCAATATCGGCGACATGGTACAGGTCTGGTCCAACGACGAATTCAAGGCGCCACTGCACCAGGTGCTGGCGAACAGTGCGGAAGCAAGGTATTCAGCGGCCTTTTTCTACAATCCAACCTACGCGACCAACGTGACACCGTTTTCCAGGACACCGAGGTACCGAAGTATCAACTGGGGAGAATTTCGCGGCGCACGTGCCGCGGGGGATTACGCTGATATCGGTGAAGAGATCCAGATATCAGCATACAAGCTTTAATCCTTTAATCAGGCAGCCGGCCGCTCATCAGCGATGATCGATACCCGCTCACCGTAACGGGTATGCGGGTAATAGTCCCAGATCGCATGATGCTGCGTGCACCGATTGTCCCAGAACGTCAGCGTGTTTGGCTCCCACTGTACACGACAGGTTAACCTCGGTGTCGTCGCGATATGCTGGTACAACATATTCAGGATGGCGCGCGACTCGTTCGGGTTTAATCCCTTGATGTGTGAAGTGAATCCGGAATTTACATACAGCACTTTCTTGCCGGTTTCAGGATGGGTTGCGATCACCGGGTGTGTGTTGCGGGGATAGCCACCTTCCGGCGGGGTACTCTTGTAGCTGCCGACGTAAGGGATTGCACCATCGTGCACCGCTTCGAGCCCTTCCAGGAAGGACTTCATCTCATCCGACAGCAGTTCGTAGGCGAGATACATGTCAGCGTAAAGCGTGTCACCACCGCCGCACTCCGGGGTTTCCTTGATGTACAGCATTGACCCCATGGGCGGGTATTCGTCACAGGTGACATCGGTATGCCAGCCGTTGCCGGCTGTATAGGCAGAGTTTGCTGTCGTCTTGACCATCAGGATCTCAGGATCATCTGTACCCTTGTAGTTCATCGGGTGCGTATGCAGCTTACCGAACTTACGACCGAAGGCCTTGTGCGCGTCGCGACTGAGTTCCTGGTCACGGAACACCAGCACAGACCAGTCGAGCCACGCCTGGTGTACGGCTGAAAACGTTTCGTTGTCGAGGGGTTCGGATAAATCGACGCCCCTGATTTCTGCGCCGATATGAGGTGTTAGCGGTGTGATTTCCATAACTTCACCTGTGATTTTTGGCAATATTCAATAACTCTACGACTTTACTGGCTCATATACCAACCGCCGTTCGGCGATATCGTCTGGCCGGTCATGTAGGCTGCTTCTTCGCTTGCCAGGTAAACCGCCGCCCAGGCGATGTCGTCAGGCTTGCCAAACTTGCCCTGGGGAATCCCCGCTTCTATCGCAAATTTCATCGGCTCAAGCGGATCGGTCATGTCAGTTTCAATCCAGCCCGGCGCAATCGCATTCACCCTGATGTTCCAATCAGCCAGTTCAAACGCGAGGCAACGCGTAAAACCAAGGATGCCGGCCTTTGCTGCGCCGTAGGCAGGACCGCCATTACGACCGGCAGTGCCGATAATGCTGCCGAGGTTGATGATCGATCCCGATTCATTGGGCGCCATCATCGCCACTGCCTCCCGCGAGCAGTAAAACGTACCTTCCATGTGTACCGAGAACATCTTCTTCCATTGATCATCTGTGACACCCACGATGGTGTTCTCTATCTCGCGCGGTGGCATCTCGCCGTTCTTAATCGCTTCTGCATTTCTCGCGATTCGCTCACGCGCAGCGTTGTCTCCTTCCATGCCAGAGATACCCGCGTTGTTGACGAGAATATCGAGCTTGGGTAACTCCTTCTTCACAGACTCGAACATCTTTGCCACCGATGATGAGTCACCAACGTCGCAGGCAAAAGCCAGTCCGCCAAGTTCATCTGCCGTCGCCTTCGCTGCGTCGAGGTTCAGGTCGTTGATCACAACAACCGCACCTTCATCCGCAAAGCGTTTTGCAATTCGGGCACCGAGCCCTCTTGCTGCCCCGGTAATCAAGGCTGTCTTGCCTTCCAGTCTCGCCACAGTACTTCCTTTTTGTTCTTGCTGTGGCCGGAGTATACGACTATGATGCCGCCTTCTCGCAAGAGTTATTAACGAAGTTAACCAACAGTGATGTTTAACAACATTCAGAACATTCTGGTCGTGAGCCTGGTCGTGGTGCTGGTAACAGCATGCCGCGGGGTCGCTACTGGTTAACTGAAACCAAATTACCAAAAGCCTCCGCTTCGAAAGAACCGGGGGCTTTTTTGTGCACCGGATCTAAGAGAGAGGCTCCATCAAGGAGTTGTTATGAACGGTGCAGAGTTACTTGTCAGGACGTTAAAAGAGCTTGGCGCAGATGTAGTCTTCGGTTATCCCGGTGGCGCCATCATGCCTGTCTACGATGTCATGCCTGGCTGGCTGAACCATATCCTGTGCCGCCACGAACAGGGCGCAGCGTTTGCCGCCCAGGGATTTGCCAAGGCAACCGGCAAACCCGGCGTTGCCATCGCAACTTCAGGACCCGGGGCAACCAATCTTGTCACCGGCATTGCAGATGCCCACATGGACTCCATCCCCCTTCTTGCAATCACCGGACAGGTACCGACGAGCCTGATCGGCACTAACGCTTTCCAGGAAATAGACATCATCGAGATGACGAGGGGTGTCGTTAAAGCAAGCTTTCAGATCACGGACGCAAACAACGCTGCCAGCATCCTGACGCAGGCCTATCACCTCTGCACGTCAGGCAGGCCTGGGCCGGTGGTGGTGGATTTTCCGAAAGATATCCAGCTCGCAGAAGTGACGGATGCCGTGAAAGCAGTGTTGATACAAGACGAGCCGCCCCGGGTATCCCAGGAAACGCTCAGGACCTTCAGGTCCATGCTCTCTAAGGCACGTAACCCAGTACTGATCGCCGGTGGCGGCATCAAGGCAGCCAACGCGGCAACGGCTCTCGTCAATTTCTCAGATGCCATGGCTACGCCGGTTACCACAACACTGAACGGCATGGGACTCATGCCGGCTGATCACCCCAACAACCTTGGTATGCTCGGTATGCACGGTACTGATGCCGCCAACGACGCCCTGCAAAAAAGTGATCTTGTCATCGCCATCGGTGCGAGATTCGATGATCGCGCAACCGGCAAGGTAGAAGGGTTTGCACCGTGTGCCAAAATCATCCATGTCGATATCGACCCTGGGGAGTTCAACAAGAACGTAGCAACCGATCTCTCGATTCATGCTGATGCGGGTACGTTTTTTGATGAGTTCTTCCGGGCAGCTCCAGCGAAGACGGTATCACCTCTCCCATCACACAACATGTGTTTCGTACCACCAGTATCAGCGGGTGAGAACATCAACGCACCTGCGGTACTGGCTGAATTGGGCGCTCATCTTGATCACCACACCTACGTCACCGTTGACGTGGGACAGCACCAGATGTGGGCCGCACAACATATTCCGTTCAGGTCGGCTGACCAGTTCATGACCAGCGGCGGCCTTGGCACCATGGGCTTTGGATTGCCCGCAGCCATTGGTGTACAGATAGCTAACCCGGAAGCGAAGGTGATCAATATCACTGGCGACGGTTCCTTCATGATGAACGTGCAGGAGCTTGCCACGATCAAACGTTACAACCTGCCGGTGAAGATCATGATCCTTAACAACCAGCACCTGGGCCTGGTTCGCCAGCAGCAGGAACTGTTCTACGGAGAGAGATACAGCTCGGTTGATCTCTCGGACAACCCGGACTTCGCTGCACTTGCGGCTGTCTTTGGCTTTTCTGCAAGGACCGCCGCCACCCACGATGACGCACGGAGCGCAATTGACTGGCTGGTAGCTGCCGATGGGCCTGCGCTGATCGAGCTTCAGATACCGGCAGAGGAAAACGTCTGGCCGTTTGTTGTGCCCGGGGAAAGCAACGAGGTGCGGTTATCAGATCCGCGATTGGCAAATCATGACACCGGGACAACCTTGAGCAACGATGCTGACGAACGACGTCACACCCCAGCGCCTCAATTTGGCTCCCGCCAATCCAGGCATCAGGGAACTTGTTCCTTTCAGCCTGTAAAGGATGCCAGGGATCGAACTCAGGCGATTAGCGCATAGCACCGGGCATGCCACCGTCAATCACGATGGTCTGGCCGGTAATCGAAGAGGAAGAGGCAAACGCCACGGCCTGATCGGCGATGTCGTCCGGCTGCCCTACCTTGCCAAGCACGGCCTGGCGGCGTGCGCCGTCTGCGACGGCATCCGGCAGTCGGTTTGCCATTCGCGTGTTCTCGACAAGCCCTGGTGCAATACAGTTCACCGCAACCTCGGGTGCCATCGCCACCGCTAAACAACGCGTCAGGTGATTGAGTCCTGCCTTGGAGGACGAATAGGCAATACTGCTGCTGCCAGGGCTGATCCCGCCGGCCGAGGAGATGTTGATGACATGACCGCCGCCATCTGCCTTGAGTAGCTTCGCTGCAGCACGTGCAAGCAGAAATGGCGCTCGGAGGTTTGTTTCAAGCACCCTGTCCCAGATCTCAGGCGTTAATGCATCGAGGTCAGGAAATGGGATGCCGATATTCCATGCCGCGTTGTTGACGAGCACATCGAGGCGCCCGTGAGAATCCGCGACTGATGCAATGGCAGTCTCAATCGCTTCAGGGTCACGCTGATCAAGTTGAAGTTTTGACGCGCTGCCTCCGGCTGCCGCGATATCGCTGACTGCCGCATCGGCCGCATCCTCCGCACCAACATAGGTGACAATGACCCGTGCCCCTTCCCTGCCGAAACGTCGTGCAATCGCCCCGCCGATATCACCCGATGCCCCGGTAACCAGAACTACCTTGCCGTTCAAGTCCATCTACTGCTCCTCATGTATACTCCAGCGCTTTAAGAATACTAATACAGGAATCGTTCATGGAACTCCAAGGTAAGGTCGCCGTCATCACCGGCGGAAGTGGTGGTATTGGTCTCGCAATGGCAAAAGCTTTCCTGGCTGAAGGCGCCAGGGCCATCATGCTGGCTGACCTTAACGGTGATGCGGTTGCCGCCGCTGCCGCTGAACTCGGCTGCGATGGCATGGCCTGTGACGTCACCAATGAAGCACAGATACAGGCAGTGGTTGATGCGACCATTGAAAAACACGGCCAGATCGACCTGTTCTGCTCCAACGCGGGCGCGGGTGGCGAAGGTACATTGACCGACGCCGCCAACGAGGTATGGCAAATGCAGTGGGAACTACATGTCATGTCCCACCTGTATGCAGCCCGCGCCGTACTGCCTGCAATGATCGAGCGAGGAGACGGCTACCTGCTGAATACATCCTCTGCCGCAGGCCTGCTGGCTGCGTTAGGCTCAGGTCCCTACACCGTGACCAAGGGTGCTGCGGTTAAACTGGCGGAGTTTCTCTCGATCAACCACGGTGACGATGGCATCAAGGTATCCGTGCTCTGCCCGCAGGGTGTGAACACGGCGATGGCACCTCGCAGTCTTGGCGACGGCCAGACCGATGGCATCATCGAACCGGATGACCTCGCTAAAACCGTTGTGGAGTGTATCCGGGAAGAACGTTTCTACGTACTGCCTCACCCTGAGGTTGAAGAGTACGTCCGGCGCAAGGGCGACAACATTGATCGCTGGTTACACGGTATGCGTCGCCTGCGCAGGCAGTCTCTCGAGGGCTAAAGGCTAAAGTTAAGGGCTATGTGTCGAGGGCTAGGCCGCCTCGATAACGTACTTGAGGATGTCGACTACCTGGCCCGGGTCCTGGGCCCAGGCCATGGCACCTGCATCAACTTCCTTCAGCGGATGAATGATCGTCTCGTCATGCAGGGTGATGTAGGGCTTGCCAAGGGCGGCGCAGATGCCGGCATCAAAAGCTGCATTCCACTGCTTGTATTTGTCGCCAAACCGGATCACTGCAACGTCACATTTTTCGATCATGGTGCGGGTCCGGATACTGTTCACCTTGGATGACTTGTGGTCCCGCCAGAAATTACTCGATTCAGAACCGAGCAGGTCACCCGCCGCATCACTCGCCTCGTGGTTGGTAACGGCTGATGTGAAATCAATGGGCAGCTGCGCTGCGCCTGCCATGATCTGGTCACGCCAGTCGGTATGAATTTCGCCTGACAAATATACGGTCCACTGCATGTTTGGTTATCTCTCGGTATGATTGAACATTGATCGTTACGGAGGTTACCGGGTGTTAGAAACGCTCGCCAGTGTTGGAGAGTTTGTTGGTGGTATTGCTGTACTGGCAACCCTCATTTACCTCGCCTTTCAATTGAACGAGACGCGCAAGCAGATGCGCGCGAATACGCTGCAGTCACGCATCGAACTGCGCATCCAGACCTGGCTGCACGGGCTCGACAGTAACGCACTGAATTCCGCCCGCAGTAAGGTTTTTGAACACGAAATCTACAAGCTTGATGTCTCAGTGCATGACATTGAGGAGTTCACGCTGGACGAAAAGCGGGCGTATCTTCGCTGGCATGACATTGAAACTCTGTATTTCTCGAACCTCTTCTATCAGCGCAAGCATGGGTTGATCGAGGCTTCCCAGACGTTACCGCTCGACTTGATGCAACACTACCGGCAGGCCCCGATGCGGTACTACTGGAAACATGAAATGCGCGACTACGCCATGTATGAAGCGGATTACATCGCCCACGTCGACAAGGTTGTACACACCTATGACGAAATTGAAATCCAGATGAATGAAGACCAGGATGCTGAGTACAACCAGCTCATGCTGGAGTATTTCGACATCAAGTCACCGCCTGACTGGTAAACGTTAACCGAAAGTCAGTTCTGAAGGACCGGAGCCAGTTCCAGTATCCTGCCATCGAGACCTGCCGGCGCCTTAATACCCAGCATATCGGCCAGCGTGGGTGCCATGTCGATACTGTGGGCTTTCGCATCACTGCTGCCGGTACCGACGCCAGCACCAAAAAACATCAACGGTACATTCCTGTCATAGGGATACGGTGAACCATTGGTCGTGCCGCCATCATATTGCCAGGCGAGGCAGGTCTCTTCGATCTGCAGGTACAGGTCACCGGATTTGCCTGGCACCATGGAGTTTCGATAAAGCCGTGCCATCTCGGTTTGACCGGTTTCAATCTCCTTGCGCGTCCATGCTTCAGCAATACCGGGCTCCGATTCAAGAAAACCTTCAAGGGCTTCGACGACCTCATCGACGGTCACGCCCAGTTCCTCGGCGCGCTGCCTGCTGACCACGATTGACGAGGTGGAAAGTCCTACCAGTGAAGCGGGATTCCCCACTGGAATGGTGAATTTTGAGAAGGTCTGCCAGTAGAGCTTCAGAATCAGCGGTACCAGGTTGATCCGACCAGACTCCACCGGGCACTTCAGTTCATCCTGGTCATCAAGCCACTCCGGTAGCGGTAACACACCATGGTCAGCGCTGAGCGAAACAACATAGCTGCCCTCCCCAACAACCTCATCAAGGTGATCACGAAGTTCTCCGATCATCTTATCGAGACGCATGAGCGTATCTTCCGATTCTGCACTGTAAGGCCCGTAAGTGTGGCCAACCGTGTCCGTTGCTGAATAGGAAATTGCGAGCAGGTCTGTCACACCTCGCTGGCCAAGTTTTTCGGCCTGGATCATTTGCAGCGCCAATGCACTGGTCGCCTCGTCAAGAAATGGTGAGTAGTAAAAATTCTCGGCACGGCTGTCGCCTCGTGACTGGTTCAGTGGGTGACCTGAAGTGCTTTCCTTGAAGGTCCTTTCACCGGGATAGTCATCTTGCCGGAGCGTGCCAGCGGCATGTTCCCAGACAACGGGCAAGGTGCCGCCAAATCCATCCGTAAAAAAGTCCTGGCCATTAAAGCTGGCGACATAAGGTGGCAGCCCAGGCTCGTAATAACGAGACGTCGTGAATCCACCAACTTCCTGGTTGAACCAGTAAACGCCATCAGCATTATGACCCGCCATGGTGATGGCAGCACGGTCCTTACCTGACACAGCGTAAACACGCGATTCGGGGGATATCTGTTTGAGCCAGTCGCCAAGGGTTGTACCGGTGATGGCTCGCGGCGTTCGGATCAGGCCATCAAGTCCAAGCACTGTTTCTTCAACATCACCGTCATCAACACAGTAGCGGGACTCCAGCGTTACCGGGTGAATGTAACTGTTGCCGGCGATACCTGCACGACCGGGGTTCAGACCAGTGGACATGACGACATGCCCAGGACAGGTGCTAGTCAGCGCATGATCGAGCGTGGCGGAGGTGAAGTGATACCCCTGCCTCATCATCCGGCCAAGGCCACCACGTAGCCCCGCGTGGACACGATCCGGCCGCAACTGGTCAACACCGATCAGTACAACGAGGGTTGGCTTTTCCGCGTGCGCAGCGAGCGTCGTCAGCAGCAGGCTGGTAAGAAGTGCTTTATGGATCAGGTTACGCACGCCTCAGTCGAGAAACGTGATTTCTACCAATGGGCTCTTGTCGATGAGTTCCCCAACCGATTCGACCTGATCGCGGTACCATTTTGTCTCGGGCGCCGAAAAGATATGGTGCCGGTCCTCCCGGTCCGTAATCGGTATGGCCTTTGCCCGGATGGTTGCCTGCACCGATTCCTTAAGACAGAAATCAAACTCGGGGTTCGCCCTCAGGTTGGCAAACCAGTCACGCGGCCCGGGTGTACCCGTGATGACATACTTTCCCGCGACATAAAGGAACCAGATCTCTATCTTGCAGGGCTGGCCGGTTTTCCTGCCGGTTGTCACGATATCTATGGTGCGATCGCGCTGCAGTGCGCTGGCAATCTCAGGATCCATCTTGTAGCCGCTCCATGGTCAGGACGATGATCGGATTAATCGGGACATCATCGTGCGGTCCCACCACGTGCGTATCAACCACTTCGATCAGGTCTACCACATCCATCCCGGATTCAACCTTCCCGAACACCGTGTATCCAAACGTGCGACAGGTCATGGGTTTGTAGATACCACGTGCCTTCATTTCTTCTGCCTTGGCCTGTGTCTCTCGTGTAAAACTGTCAGGACCATGGTCGAGTGACGGGTTTTCATCAACGTTGATAAAAAACTGGCGGGTTGCGCTGTCGATATCATCAAAGCGCGCCATGGCAACCGTGCCGCGAATGTTCTTGAGGCCGTTATCCGCCTCACTGGTGACAGGGTCTTTTTCCGGCGCCTCGGAGAGATCCATGTAGAGTCCGCCACCCTGGACCATGAAGCCGGGAATGACGCGGTGGAAAATCGTCTCGTCGTAAGCACCCTCTTCCACATAAGTAAGGAAGTTGGCAACCGTCATAGGCGCCCGTTCGGTATCAAGACTGATAACGATATCACCGAGGGTTGTTGTAATTTTGACTTTTACATCTTCTGCGCTCGCAACGCAGCAGATAGACAGCAGTGCAAGCAGAAGGCATCGACGTAACAGCATGGTCGATATCCGAAGGTCAGAGGTACTGGTTCTCGGCCCAGAGGGTAAATTCTCCCGCATCGAAGAATTTGCCGTGTTCATCACACTCCTCAAACTGAATCTGTGATGATTCCAGGTCGAAGAATCTTTTCATCACTTTGCCACAACGGGGACAGTTGATCGTATCGATGGCATCCATCTTCCCGCCTATCTCTGGGCTGCCCGTATCGACGAATTCAGCGATCCATCGTTCGGACAATTGCTCTGCCTCTCCCTTGTCAAACCAGACACCACCACACGAGACACAGCGATCAATCTCTACCTCACTGCAGGTAACAACTTCCATCGAATTGTCGCACTTCGGGCATTGCATCGGGGATTCCTTTATTCAGCGTATCGAGGTGCCGGTACAAAGCCGCCCAGCGCCGCGTGAACCATTCTAGCGAATTCTATCGTTATAAGGTCCCGCATTTCACCACCCACAATCTGCACACCGATGGGTAAACCCTGAGAGTCAGGCCCTGTCGGTACTACCGTCGACGGCAGGTAGGACACTCCGGTCAGGCCAGCCCAGAATACCTGCTCAAAGTAGGGCCGCGGTTCATTGTTGACGATGATCTGGCGCTGCGAGGTCTGCGGGTTCTGGTCATGTGGAAATGCAGGCGTCACACACATCGGCGTAAGCAGGATATCGTAGTCCTTGAAGAATTCATGCCATGCCCAGCGCAGGTGAGTACGCTCTTCGTTTCGTGCGTGCCATTCGCGGTAGTAAAGCGTACTACCCCTGGTGACCCTTGCCAGATCGCTGACATCATCATCGCTCAGCTTGCTGCGGCGCTCGAGATTCTTTTCAAACACCTCGAGTGGTTGCCGGGCAGACATGGCCGCCTGCAGCAGGTCACTGTAAACCGCATTGGTATGGGCTGATTCAAAATCCGGGCGTGCCTCGTAATCAACTTTGCCACCTTCTGATTCGATCAGTTGTGCAACCTTGAGCACGCGTTCCTTGACGGCATTGTCGATGGGCGCAACCGGATCATCAATCCAGGCAGCAACACGGTATTCCGACAGTGGTCTGCCATCAGGCTTCGGCAAGTCGAGCTGCCAGCCCGGGTTGTGAAGATCATCTGCTCCACCAACAATATCCATCACCAGTGCGAGGTCCTCAGCACTGCGGGCAATGGGACCGATCACAGATATATCGCTTGGTGTCAGTATGCCGGGCAGCGTGTGGCCACGCATAGGGAGCACACCCCAGGTGGGTTTGTGCCCAAACACACCGCAGTAGTGCGCGGGATTACGTATTGAGCCGCCGATGTCACTGCCCATTTCCAGTGCTGACAAACCTGCTGCCATGGCCGCCGCTGAGCCACCGCTTGAGCCGCCGGGCGTGCGCTCAAGATCATGGGGATTGTTGCACGTACCGTAAACGTCGTTGTAACTCTGGAAATCCGCAAGGTGGATCGGCACGTTGGATTTAGCAAAGATGATTGCGCCTGCGTCCTGCAGGCGCTGGCAGGCAACGGCATCTTCGGTAGCAATATTGTCCTTCATTTCCGGCATGCCAAATGTCGTTGGCAGCCCTTCAATGTTGTAGCTTTCCTTCACGGTCATCGGCACACCGTGTAAGGGCCCCCAGTTCTCGCCGGCTGCAAGCGCAGCGTCAGCCTCGGCCGCCCTCTGCCTCGCCTTTTCAAACTGGTGGCAGACAATAGCGTTTATCTCAGGATTGTATTTCTCGACGCGATCTATGTAGTGCTCGAGCAGTTCTGCCGAACTGATCTCACGGCTGCGAATTCTCTCTGCCTGCGTGGTTGCATCTGCAAACGCCAACGTATCCATGCTGTCTCCTGCCAATGTGAGCGATCCCGTATGGTAGCATGCCGCCCATGAGCGTCGCTGATACCAAAGAACTGCTGGAGACGGTAAGGGAACATACCAGCACCACCGATGCCGGTAGTGTGTTACCGGATGCGCTGGTCAACTACATGAAACCCCGCGGCCTGTTCAGCCTGCTGCTGCCAAGGGCAAACGGCGGCGCACAGATGGATTACCCGGCATACATTGAATTGGTGAAAGCGATAGCAGAGGTGGACGCTTCAACGGCCTGGTGTGTCAACCAGGGTTCGGTACTGGCAAGCACCGCTCGCTTCATTGAAGCGGACGTCGCCAGTACCATCTGGTCCGGGCCGGATGTCGTGTTATCAAACGGACCGCCCGCCAGCACCCACAGCAAACAGGCTGGCGACGTTTACCGGCTGAGTGGGTCCTGGAGTTTCAGCAGCGGCATCAACCATGCCGACTGGGTGATGGCGGTGGCAAAAACCACATTAGCAGACGGCACAAGCGCGGCTCGATGGCACCTGATGCCGCGAGCCGAGGTGAGCATAGATGAAACCTGGGAAGTCAACGGGCTGCGCAAAACCGGCAGCTTCAGGTTTCATGTTGAAGATCACCCGGTGCCTGCCTCGCGCGTGTTTGAGTACACCATCTTTGATGACGACCCACCGCTGTACCAGATCACACTCAACCTGCTGTTCGCCGGGGGCTTTGCCGCAGTGGCGCTGGGTAACACGCGAGCAGCGATCGATTTCGCACGGCAGCGGACTCTCGAAAAAGTTAAACGGTTCGACCGGGAAACGTTGGCTCAGGACACTGCCACCCAGGATATCCTCGGTCGAAGTGAAGCAACCTGGCACGCCGCCGACAGCTTCCTTGCCGCTGCGGCCAACAATCTCTGGGAAGCCTGCCAGGCAAAAGTCCACGCCCCTGACCGGGAAAAATACCTGCTGCGTCTTGCTGCAACCCATGCCATTCGCGAAGCAAAAAATGCAACGGACATGGTTTACAACCTTTGCAGTACGGACAGCATCTTTACTACTGAAGGTATCAATCGGTATTTCCAGGATGCCCATGTCATCAGTCAGCACCTGCAGGGTCGCCCGGAGGTATACAGTATTTACGGCAGACATGTGCTGGGACTACCGGAGACATCGTTTCTTGTTTGATCTCAGCGGACAGATAACCTGATGGATACGGCCGAAATCATCAGCACTACTGTGATCTTCTTCCTGATCATGGACCCGCTTGGCAACATTCCACTGTTTCTTTCCGTGCTGAAAGAAGTTCCCGGGGAAAGGCGCTTCAAGATCACGCTGCGCGAACTGCTGATCGCCTATG
The DNA here is from genome assembly GCA_963921285.3 of Pseudomonadales bacterium. GTDB lineage: Bacteria > Pseudomonadota > Gammaproteobacteria > Pseudomonadales > Azotimanducaceae > UBA9659. The sequence continues at coordinate 128,009 of CAWUFD020000007.1, read as the reverse complement.
TGGCATTGCTCATCTATCTCTTTTTCGGAAGATACATCCTGGACATACTCGGACTGACCAATGAAGCAATCGCTATTTCAGGTGGCATTATTCTCTTCCTGATTGCCATCAGAATGATCTTTCCCACGCAACAGGGTATATTTGGCGACGCATCATCTGGTAATGAGCCACTGATCGTTCCGCTCGCCATACCCGCTGTTGCCGGACCGTCCATCATGGCGGTGTTAATGCTGATGGCAACAACACAATCACTGCTGATGTTATTTGCCTGCATTACCATTGCCTGGCTGGCTACAGCTGTCCTGCTGCTTGCAGCAACACCGCTCAACCGTGTCCTCGGCCAGCGTGGTCTCATCGCGATCGAACGCCTGATGGGTATGTTGCTGGTGATGATGTCAGTACAGATGATGCTGACGGCGTACCAGTCATTGAGCGTTTAACTTGAGCGAGAGAGCGGCACCAACAGTAGCAACCACCACCGATCACCCGATTGGTGAAATCGGGGTTGATCGACTAAATACAAGACTGATCTGGGCCTATGCCGCACCACGAACCGGCATTTCGATTCTGGGGCTCCTCTTCACCACCTACCTGCTGAAGTTCTCAACCGACGTGCTGCTGATCGCACCGGCGGCGATGGGTACGCTCATTGCGGTGTCCCGCTTCTGGGATGCTATCTCAGACCCCATGGTCGGCTACCTTTCGGACAATACCAACTCCCGCTTCGGTCGTCGGCGTATCTGGTTATACGGTGCTGCACTGCCAACAGCGATTGGCATGATCATGATCTGGTCGCCGCCAACAAACCTCGATGCCGTGCAGATGATTATCTGGATGGCAGTCGCACTGATCATGTACGAGACGGCGAGTACCTGCTTTTTTGTACCTCACGGTGCACTCGGGGTTGAACTGACGCCCAATTACCATGAACGTACACGCCTGTTCGGCTACGTCCACATGATATCGGCAAGCGGCCTGATCCTTGGTCTGATTGCGCTGCAACTGATGAACATGAGCGAGGACAAACGCACCTTTGCAACCTACCTGTCGGTGTTTGCCGGTGTGACGGTGGGTTCGCTGATTCTCTGGACCACGTGGCTGCTGCCGGAGCGCCAGGATTTCCAGGGTCGCGATGGCGCGAGCATCTTCAAATCCTTCGGTGACATCCTGCGCAACAAGCACGCGGCCCTCCTCCTGATGATGTATTTCATCGAAACCTTCGGTGTGTCGAGCGTGCTGGTACTGGTGCCGTACCTTACCGAGTACGTCCTGCCGATGAAGGAATACATGGTTGTTGTGATGCTTTGTTATGTCATCCCACAGTTCGCCTTTACGCCGTTTTTTATCGCACTATCAAAACGCATCGGTAAAAAGGCATTGTGGGCAATCGCCATGTGGGGGCTTGCGGTCACCTTTATCGCTGCTTTCTTCTTCCTGATTCCCGGCGAGTTTTCCTATCTCATCTTCCCGGGCACTTTCATGCTGGGTATCGCAGCTGGCGCTGCGGCGGTTGCGGGGCCTGCCATCAAGGCCGACATCATCGACTACGATGAGTACCTCACCCACGAGCGTAAGGAAGGTGCTTATTACGCGGCCTGGAACCTGATTCGCAAAACCTCCGCGTCGCTCGCGATCTTTGCAACGGGCCTGGCCCTGCAGTTCTCCGGATTTGCGCCAAACGAAGCGCAGAGTGCGGAAACCCAGGTAGCGATCCTTGCCCTGTTCAGCCTGCTACCCGGGTTCTGTTACGTGATCGGCGCAATGATCTTCATGCGTTTCAGTTTTAACGAAGCGGAACATAGTGAAGTGCGCGAGGCACTTGAGGCGCGCAAACAGTAAATACAAACTGTGGTATGTTGCGCCCGTTAACAATCAGGAAAGGAAACTCCCATGGGAAAACTGGATGGCCAGAAAGTTGTCGTCATTGGCGGCACGTCGGGTATTGGACTGGCAACTGCATTGCAGGCCCAGGCAGAAGGCGCAACCGTCTTTGCCGCATCACGCAGCGCTGACAAGGTTGAAGCATGTGCTGCTGACCATGCCGGCATCTCCTTCAGCCAGGTGGATACCCACGACGTTGATGGGCTGACAAGCCTGTTTGAGAGCGTCGGCGGCATTGACCACATAGTTGCCTGCGCCACTGGCGCCAACCGTACCATGGCACCCTTCCTTGACCAGACCGACGAGCAGTTCAGGGAAGCCTTTAATAAGTTCTGGGGGTATACCAACGTGGCGCGCCAGGGCATTCCATGTCTGAACGATGCCGGCTCTCTTACCCTGGTCAGTGGTTCACCGGCTCGTAAGTGCAACCCGGGCATGTCTTCAGTATCAACAACAGGCAACGCCGTGGAAGGGTTTACCAGGGCGATTGCAATTGAGATCGCACCGAAGCGAATCAATGTTGTTGCGCCAGGCCTAATTGCGACGGGTATGTTTGGCTACGATGGTGGTGAACTGCCTGAACCCCTTCAGAAAATGGGCAAGAACATCCCGCTCGGCCGTGTGGGATTTGCTGACGAGGTGGCCCAGGGCATCATGCTTTGCATGACCAACCCGTACATGACGGGATCCACCATCGATGTAGACGGCGGAACGCTTCTGCCCTAGCACCGCTTTCAGCCAAACAGTGAGGACTTGTGAGCCTCCGAGTAGTCGTCAATACCTGTAACCTGGCGCATCTCGGGGGTTTGCTTTTCCGTTTCCGTATCAAGCGGTATACCGGTTGCATTGGCTACCTTGGTAATGCCGTTAAACGCAGCCGCCACAGCGATCGCATCAACCAGCGCCTGTGCACCGATTTCTTCCGCACCGCGGGTTCTAATCGCTGCCATCTTTTCAGTGTCTTCCGCATAGACCGCTTCTGCTATTTCAAGCAGGAGCGATTCGTGGGCTACGCCGATCTCTCCATCGTCGACACTGGTGACGCCGGCCAGGTTGTAAGATTCTTCTCTTATCTCGCCGCTCCGACGGAGCAACATGGTGTGTGACGTCGTTCAGTAAAAACACTGGTTGAGTGAAGACACCCTCGAGGCGATCAGCTCTGTCTGGGAGCGGTTGATATCTATATCGAGGTTTGCCAGTGCATAGTGAGCTCGCATGACGCCAAAAAAGTGTGCAACAGCGCCCATCACCAGGCCCATCGCGCGCAGAATGTTTGGGGCTGATGGCAGGATGACATCGGTGGGCTCCTGAGGTACATCCATGATCGGCAGCCAGGCACCGTCATCGATAACCCCGGGGTTCTTTTCCCGACTCGGCTCACCCGGCTCTGGCTCACCTGGTTGCAGCAGATCCTCGCCGATACCACGCGCAAAACTGTCCAGGATGATTGAGGTTGCGACAAGACCAACCACTTCGATGTAAGCCTCCTGGGTAAGCTCGCCTGAGGTCACCCCGGTGAACCAGCTTTCTGTGAGCCTGCCCGAGTCGGTAATCAGCCGGTGGATCACCTCGACTATCTCGGGTGAGAGATCGGTCACCGTATCGTGATCTCCATCTACTGTGTAAGGAGACAGAGCCGTTTTGCGCCGCTGGCAAAGTTTGCACTGCCGGGCAGATCTCGCCTCGGCCAGCACTTTTGTGCGTGTATCTGCGTCCAGCCAGGTGCCGGGTTTGGCATAGGCTTCGATTGCCGCCTGGTGACTTATCCGCACTACTGATCGAATGGGCAGGTCTGTCTTGTACATATCAGATACTCTCGTAGATTGCGTTAACGAGGCGCAGTGGCTCGTCACCCAGCCCTTCCCCGCTGGTGAAACGGCAAGGTGTATAACCAAAGGAAAAGCGGTGTTCCGGGTCAGCAAACGCGCAATACCCTCCGGCACCGGCTGTCCCGACGTTACCCTCCCTGCCCCAGTTGTTAAATGGCGTATTCAGCAACAGTCCAAGGGCGACACGGAAATCATTGCCGAACATTGAGTCGTCGTGGTTCCACTGCTCTTCCGCCATCAGCTTCAAGGTTTCTTCACCGAACAGTCTGACGCCGTTATATTCACCACCGAGCGCGAGTGGCGCAAACAGTCGAGCCAGTGCTTCGCCGTGGGCAACACCGCCACCGGAGGGAAAACCCAGCTTGAAATAGTCAGGGGTAAACACAAACGCCTGGTCCTCCGGAAACGGTGCAAACTGCGCGGCGGTGTCTTCGTTGATCAGGCCGCCGTTCATGAGGCGATTGTCAGGGTTCGGGATCTGGAAAATGATGCGTTCAATTTCCTCGTCTGTGCAGCCGAGGTGGTAATCAGCGCCGAGCGGTTCAGCAAGTTCTTCGCGAATGAACTGCTGGATGGAGCGGCCGTCAATACGACGAACCAGTTCACCCGTGATGTATCCGATCGTGACCGAGTGGTAGGTCTCGTTCGCACAGGGTGCCCAGTTTGGCGCCTGCGCGGCAATCTTGCCGACAAACCCGTCCCAGTCGAGGATATCCCCCGCTTTTGCGGTCTCGATGATGGCGAGCGACGCCTGGTGGGACATAGCCTGGCGAACCGTGATCGCTTCTTTGCCAGCAGCCGCAAATTCAGGCCAGTAGTCTGCTACAGGTGCATCATAATCAAGCAGGCCTCGTTCACGCAGGAGATGGGCAGCAAGGGCAACCACGCCTTTTGTTACCGACATACAATTGATCAGCGTTTGATCCGAGAAGGGAATGTCTCTGGCCTCAGTCGTATGGCCACCCCAGAGATCAAGCACGGTTTCGCCGTCCTTAACCACCGCGACGCGTGCGCCTATTTCTCCATGGCTTGCAAAGTTTTCTTCGAATGCTTCCCTGACGGCTGCAAATTCATCGGAGCAGTGGCCGGATATTGGTGTTTTCATACCGGCATTGTAGGCGGATAAAAAAAAGGCGGCCAGTGGCCGCCTTTTTCACTCCAAAAGGGAGATTTAGAACGCGTACTTCACACCGAAACGAATTTCGTAGCGGGACGCATCACCCACGCGGGGCTCTTCTACATCACCTTCGCCGACAGTGTTGGGGAAGTTAACCTCTTCGAGGATGCCCCAGTCGTCGTTAAGCAGGTTGGTCAGGTTGTCGATAACCAGGAAGGCTGATGCCTTGCCAGGACCAACATCGAATTCCTGCTCAATCTTGAAGTCCATCTTGAACCACCAGGAACCTTCTTCGTCGTTTCTGCGATCACCAGGACGCAGCACGTTGTCACGGAAGTCGAGGAACGGCGTGAAACCGTATGGGTTGATCGTACCGTTGAAGCTTCGGCTGAAGGGAGGACCCTCATTTGCTGAACCAAACAGGGAGATGATCGTACGGTTGTCACCAAAGAAGTTGGCTTCCCAGTTCCAGGTACCGGTGAAACGGTGCCTGATGTTGTAGTTCGAGGTAGACAGCACGTCTTCTTCAGGATCAAAGAAAGCGCGGTTCTGGTAGTTGGAGAACGCAACTGAACTTGTCATCGGGTTAACGTCTTCCGCATCGTTGTATGCGTAACCAAATGTCCAGTCCATGCCATTGTCATGGTACTGAGAGAAGTACAGGCTGGCACCGAATGATCGGTTACCTTCATCACTGTTGGTCAGCACAAAGGTGGGCTCACGTACGCTGTCGTAGATCGGATAGCCTTCTGGCGTTTGTCCAACCCGCTCCAGGTCACCGTGACGGATCATGGCGCTGTCGCGACCACGGGTCCAGAGCACGTCACCCTGTACACGCAGACCACTGGCGAAGTCGTAGGTAAAACCAAGAGAGTATTTCCACTCGGACGGCAGGTCGAAACCCGGGTCCATGTAGTTGATCTCGAAGTTATCACCTGTGCCACCTGCAACGGCGTCATACAGTTCCTTTGGAATACCATAGCCAGGGCCGTTCGGCGCACCGGCTTCTACACCTTCGTAGACAACATCCGCATCAAACAGTGAGCGGGAGCCATCGGTGTAACCAAAGCTGCGACCACGCTGACCGAACTGCAGTACGTTGTTGGCGGAGAAGTTGTTGGACAACCATACGTTCGGATCACCACCTGAATAGAGACCAACACCACCGCGCAATGTCAGGGCATCAGACAGGTAGTAGGTGAAACCGAGGCGCGGCTGCACAAGGCCCTCGCCGTCAAGGCTGGTTGAGTTTGAAAAACCATAGTCGGCAACAAAGTCCGGGTTTTCGAGCGGCTCGTCATCGGTTGAATAACGATCGTAACGAACACCAGCGGTAATCAGCAGGCCGTCTGCCAGTTCGAACTCATCCTGGAAGTAAACGGTGTGAACCTCATAACCCCAGTCTGCCGCAGCATCATTCGGGTTGTTTGACGGCGCGTTGTTGTAGTAAATCGCGCGGGCAAAGCCGTCACGGAAGTTGTCGATACCGCGGAAGCGGATCTCTGTTTCCGTGTGCTGGACAAACAGGTTGAAGATCTCAAGATCGGTGTACTCGTAACCAAACGTCAGGCTGTGACCGTCGAGTTCGAGGTTACCGGAGAAGAGAAACGTGTCGGTCTCGTAGTTGAGCTTGTTGGACTGGCGGCTGTCATCACCACCGAGGTAAACATCAACGTTGTCGAGTTCAACCCGGATTTCACCAAAGTCAGTACCACCAACGGAGATCTGGCGGTTGTCCAGCTCCGAGGTACCAAACCTGATCGGGTGGAGAAGTTATCCGTCCAGTCCGAGTAGAGGGTAGCCACGTAAGAGTCCAGTTCCGCACCACGCTCATACAGGTGGTTCTGGAATTCGAACTCGTCGAGGTCGCCGTCTGACTCAACCATGTTGAAGCCGTCGTTGTACATGTAGGTGAACGCAAGACGCTGCGTATCTGTGATGTACCAGTCGAGCTTAACCAGCAGCTTCTCGTCTTCGTTGTCGAGGCTGCTTGGCACGGGGCCTGGGTCATACTGGTAACGAGTACGCGCGATGTTGACGATCTCGTCGATCTCGGCCTGGGTCACGTCAACCTCGTTTACCGCACCGGAGCCAAGTGCACCGCGGTCAAACAGGTTAGCGCCTTCCAGTTCCTCGTAAGCGAGGAAGAAGAACAGCTTGTCCTTGATGATCGGACCACCGACATTGATACCCCAGCGGCTTTCATCGTAGCTACCGGTAGAAATGTCGTCGCCTTCAAGCGAGTTTGCGCGCAGGTCATCATCGGTGTAGTCGTAGAAGAACGAACCGAAGAACTCGTTGCTGCCTGACTTGGTCACCGCGTTGATGTTACAGGCAGTAAAACCACCGTAGTTCACATCGTAAGGCGCCAGCTCAACAGAAACCTGCTCAATCGCATCGTAGGAAAACGGCATACGTTCCGTCGGATAGCCATTTGAGTTAAGGCCAAACAGGTCGTTCGAAGCTACACCATCAACGTTCAAGCTGTTGAAGCGTGAGTTCTTGCCGCCACACTGGATCGCGTTGATGTCACCGCGAGACTCATCCACGTAGATTCGCGGATCGATTCTGAGCACATCAGTGATGTTACGGTTGATGGCAGGCGTTCTCTCAAGTTCCTGCAGACCAAACGTGGCGCTTGGTCCAATCGCAACCTGGGCCTTCAGCCTGGAACCCGTGACGACAACCTCTTCCATCGGGATATCCGATGCGAGGTTGATCTCGAGGTCAGTCGTCTGGCCGAGAACCAGTGTCAGTCCGGCGACACTGCCGTTTTCGTAGCCTGAGCGTGTGACGGTCACCGAGTAGTTGTCACCTACCGGCAGGTTGCGCACGCTGAAATTACCTGACGCGTTTGTTGTTGTGGACTTTGCCAGTGCCGTGCCCGGTCGTGTCACGACCACGCTTGCACCGGAAAGCGGGTTACCTGCCTCGTCCGTGACTGTGCCACGTACCGAGGAAGAGGTTTCGATTGCCAGTGCTGACGCTGACGCGAACAGCATGACAAACAGAAACACTAATCGTTGAGATAGTGATTCCATTGTTCTCATTAAGAGTTTCTCCCCACTAAATGAATGGAATATTAGGAGCGCAGGATGATAGACGGCAAATATGTACACCGTATAAAGAGAATTTAAGTGGATGGCACATTCGGGCCCGTCTCCAGCGCCTTTTTTATCATGAAGACCCTACGAGAGGATCCTACGAAATGATCCTGCGAGATCGCCGCAGTACAGGAGGACTGTACTCCTTTTATTGACCTCCATCAATTCAATCCGGCGGCTTCCTTCCTAAACTTATCCCAACTGATTGTGGAGAAGAAAATATGACCCGCATACTTGCTGTAATCGACCCTAATGAAGAGGTTCCTTCCGCCCTCGAACGGTGCAAACAGCTGCCACCAGAGAGCGACCTGGTGATACACGTTGTCCGTTTCCTGGAGCGCGAAGACGCCGCCCATTTCGGCGAAACCTATCGAGAGCAGTCCAACCGGCTGCAGCGCCAGATCCAGCCATATATTGCAGAGGGTTACCGCATTACCGCGGAAGTCGTGATCTTCTCCAGCCTGTATGAGGCGGTGATCGAAGCGGCGGATGCGTTTGAGGCCGACTTCGTGGTGAAACCCATGCGCCAGCATTCTGTACTGGCAACGGTGGTGCGAACCTCAACCGACTGGCAGCTGATCAGGCATTGCCAGCGGCCACTGCTGCTGGTCAGCGACATCGCCGAGACCAGGGGTAAACCTGTACTTGCGGCGGTGGATGTAAAAAGTGGAGATGATGCCCACGAGTCCTTAAACAGTGTGGTTGCCGCCCAGGCACGAGCGGTTGCCAGCGTGTTGGACTCCGAGATTGAACTCGTCAACGCCTATCGAGCGACGCCGCCCATGATGGCAGTAGGCACTATTGACGCCGTCGCCTATCCCACCCCGATGAACCTGCAAAAGGAACATATAACAGGTCTCGAGGAGATGATTGAAAAGCAGTTCAGACCGGATACTCGCTTTCACTGCGTGGAAGGCAGCGCTGCCCATGCCATTACGGATACCGCCCGAAACATCGATGCTGGATTGATCGTCATCGGCACGGTGGCGCGCACAGGTATCGGCGGCGCCATCATCGGCAACACTGCTGAAACCGTGCTGGAGTCTTCGGAGCGAGATGTACTGGTGGTGAAACTGCCTGAGGCTTAATCGTTTGAGGCAACGTAGCGGGTAGGATCTTCACTGCCCGCTTCTACAAACCCTGCACGGCGCAGCACGCAGCTGTCGCACTGCCCGCACGCCTCACCTGCCTGGTTCAATCGATAACAGGACACCGTGTTCGCGTAGTTGACGCCAAGGTCAAGGCCTCGCCTGATGATCTCACCCTTTGTGAGATCGATGAGCGGTGCGCCAATGGTTAACCTGTCACCTTCCACTCCCTGGCGCGTGGCAAGATTCGCCATCGTTTCAAATGCTTCAATGAATTCAGGGCGGCAGTCCGGATAGCCTGAATAGTCGACCGCGTTCACGCCGACAAAGATATGGCTGGCACCGAGGACTTCTGCCCAGCCAAGCGCATAGGCTAAAAACACAGTGTTACGGGCTGGCACATAGGTTACCGGGATGTCATCACCAGTCTGCGAGGCATCAGGCACCTCTATGTTATCGTCGGTCAGCGCAGATCCCCCAAAAGCGCCAATATCGATCGTCGCTACCCTGTGTTCGGTGGCACCAAGGTCTTGAGCGAGTCGCCTGGCAAAATCCAGTTCGGTGTTGTGCTTCTGGCCATAGTCAAAACTGAGGCAGTAACATTCGAATCCTTCAGATTTCGCGATAGCGAGCACGGTTGCGGAATCAAGACCGCCGGACAGCAGGATGACGGCACGTTTTTCAGACACCGGGTTTGTCTCCCCAGAGCAGCTTGTGGAGCTGGACCTGCAGGCGAACGTGCAGTTCATCTGCAAGTATCCAGTCAGCCAGCTCGGCGGAATCCAGTTGCTCATGGCTGGCCGAGAAAAGCACTTCACCAGCACGTTGCGTGAGGCTGAGTTCACTCATTTTGAATTTTGCCCAGTCGTAGTCTTCACGATTGCAGATGACAAACTTCACCTGGTCCTGTGATTTCAAGTGCTGGATGTTCTCGTACAGGTTACGGGCCACTTCTCCGGAACCGGGCGTCTTCAGATCGAGGACGACGATAACCCGCTCGTCCACCTGTGACGTGTCCATCGCGCCGCTGGTTTCGAGCGAAACGATGTAACCCTCATCACACAGCATCTTGAGCAGTTGGATACAGCCTGGCTGCGCCAGCGGCTCACCGCCGGTAACCGTCACATACTGCACTTTGCGCTCCCCTACTTTCGCGATGATGTCGTCGTAGGCTATCTGCTCGCCGCCGTGAAACGCGTACTCGGTATCACAGTACCCGCAGCGCAGCGGGCATCCCGTCAGCCGCACGAATGCGGTCGGCAGGCCAACTGTTGAGGATTCTCCCTGCAGGGAGTGGAAGATTTCGGTGATCCGAAGATGTTGAGCGTTCACAGCTCAGTTTTCACACTGCACAGATTCTTCAAGGTAACTTTTCGCCAGCGTCGCTACCGATTTGCCAGCGTGTTGTTCCATGACCTGGTTGAGTATTTCTTCAGCCCGCTCGCAGTCACCGAGGAGATGGTAAACCTTGCCGAGCTTGAATGCGGCGTCGGGTACCTTGCGGTGATCTGGAAAGAACGTAATGACCTGCGCCAATGCCTGCCGCGCCTTTTCATAGTCCGGCGTAGGCTTGGCCGCATAGACCTCACCGAGCCAGTAGTAGGCATTGGCTGCGTAAACGCCATCAGGGAATCGTGCGATCAGTGTATCGAGTTGAGTAATGGCAAGGTCGTACTGCCTGTTACGAATCAACTGCAGGGAAGTATCGTAAAGTTCTTTTTCGCTCAGTGTTTCTGAAATTGGTGCCTGCCCGTCTGGCGCTGGCTCCGTTTCTTCGGGGACAACCTCTGGCACTGCAGCTGTCGCCTTCATTTTCATGACCTGCTGCAGACGTCCGTCCAGTTCCAGGTAACGATCATCCTGGGTGGCTTTCATTTTCTGCAACTGGAACTTCAGTTCTTCAACCTGTCCGCGCAGTTCCATGACTTCCTGTTGCAGGAGCTGCATCTGGTACTGGGACTCGATACCCCCCTGGCCTTCGTCAGTTTCAACAGGCGGCTGATACGGCACGGAGCGTGCTGGCGCACCTATAGACTCGACGACAACGGGGTTTTCAGCCGCGGTAGCAGGAAACTGCACCGCGGCGATAAATGACAGGCTTAGTAAGCCCCTTGAGAGGCGTGTCATGCCCGGCAGAATTTACCGGTAGACAACTTCAACGCGACGGTTCTGGGCCCAGGCGGATTCGCTGTGGCCAGCGTTCATGGGCTTTTCTTCACCGTAGCTGATGACTTCGATCTGGGAACGTGATGCACCCTGCGCAACCAGGTACGCTCTGATCGCATTGGCACGACGCTCACCCAGTGCGAGGTTGTACTCACGGGTACCACGCTCATCTGCGTGGCCTTCCAGCCTGACCCTGAGGTAACGGTCACCGGAAAGTACACGCGCGTGCTTGTTCAGCTCTTCATGACCGCCTCGCTTGACGATGGCCTGGTCGTAATCAAAGTAGAAGATACCCTGCAGGGTTTCAGTACCCATCAGATCGCCCATGCTGTCAGTGACAGGCAGGACAATTTTGCCGTCTTCAACACGTGGATCCGGGATCTCTACTTCCGCAGTTTCCGTACCGCTCATGTCAGGAGCTTCGGCAGCAGGTTCCATACCTGGTCCTGAATCTTCCGGCTCACTGCTCGCACAACCACCCAGCAAAAGGGCGGTGAGCGTTAGAGCAATCAGTCCGCGTAGCTTAATAATTCCCATGACGAGCTCCTTTCAAAAATGCTGTTAATGACCACTATGATCAAAAACCGGATTAAACCACAAAAACATTCAAAAATTTATGGGTTTATCTGGTTTTGTTCAAGTGGAGTGAAAATTTTACGTTTGCGTGGTGACCAGGCTGGCTCCCTCACATCTCCTTCCGTCGAAGGCAGGTTAAATTTGACGCCGCCATCGATAGAAACCGCCGCCAGGATACCTTTACCGGCACTCTGGGTTGCGTAAATCAGCATGCTGCCATTTGGTGCAACCGACGGCGATTCATCCAGGGAAGTTTCGGTCAATACAGTCAATCTGCCCCGTTTCAGGTCGAGCAGCGCAATATGAAACACACCTTCGCGGCGATGCACCATTATGAGCCCGCTGCCATCCGGCAGGAGACTCGCCTTGGCGTTGTAATCACCTTCAAAAGTGAGACGCTGGATCTGGAAATCTGCCAGGCGCAGCTGGTAAATCTGTGGCTTGCCGCCCCGGTTCGAGGTGAAGATGATGGCTTGGCCGTCCGCGGTCCAGGAAGGTTCGGTATCGATGCCGTAGTGTCTGGTAATCCGTCTGAGGCGACGGCTTTCGAGATCGAGGATATAAATGTCGGGGTTACCGTCCTTGGAGAGCACGAGCGCGATCTGTTTGCCATCGGGTGAAAACGCTGGTGCGCCATTCAGGCCAGCAAAACTCGTCAGGATCTGTCGATTACCGGTAGCCACCTCGTGCAGGTAGATGGCAGGCCTGCCATCCTCCTCAAAAGACACGTAAGCAATCATTTCACCGTTGGGGGACCAGGTTGCCGACAGAATAGGCTCGTTAGACGACAGCACCGTGTTCACACGGTAGCCATCGGCGTCAGCGACGTTCAGCCGGAACAGACGATCCTCACCAATGCCGGAGGCCGTGACGTACATGATCTGGGTCGAAAATGCCCCTTCGATACCGGTCAGTTTCTCAAACACCTGGTCGCTGACGTGGTGGGCCATATCACGCAGGTCGCCGGGCACACCGGCAATACTCTGGCGCATTTCTACGGACTGCTTGAAGACGTTGTAAAGCTCAAAGGTCAGCCTCACGCTCACCCCGGCGGGTTCAAGGTAACCGATAACAAGGTATTCGACGTTGAGCATTCGCCAGTCGCGGAAAAACACCTCACTGGCATCGTTAGGCAGGCTCAACATCTGGGACACAGGCAGCGTCTCGAACCGGCCGGACAGGCCAAGGTCAGATGAAATGACCTCAGATACCTCGAGCGGCAACTTGCCCCGACCTTTCCAGGCAAACGGCACCACGGCAACCCTCACCGCGTTGTCGACACCCTGGGTGACTTCAATTCGAAGCTCCGCTCGCGCGGTACTGATGCTGACACCAATGAGGACCAAGACGATAAACAGCTTTCTCATATTCTCTCTTACAACCTGAGGTCTTCCGGTCGGAACAGGACCGTAAACTCCCTGAAACTACGTTCAAAGCGCATTGTATCTGTCGGGACAATAAAACGTTCTGCTTTTCGGACAGCCAGCACTGCTGACCGGTCAAAAGAATCATTGCCGGAAGATTCTTCCACGTTCACATCAACCACTTCGCCGGTTGGGATCAGCCGTACTCGCAGGATTGCCTGCATGCCGTTGCGCGCTGACGGCGGACGTGACCAGTTGGAAATAATCTCCCGCTGGATCTGCGCGACATAGGCCATGGCTTTTTCATCATCTGTTACCGCGCGACGCAGGTCCTGTTCCTCGACGACAGCAAGCGCGAGGCTTTCTTCAAGTTCTGCCCTGAGCGCCTCGGCATCGACGCTCTCTTCCTCAGGCTCTTCCGTTGGCGCCTCCGGCACAAAGCGACTCTGCTGCGCTGCCTTGTCGTGTGCTTCTTCCAGGCGTTTCTTTTCTGCTTCCCAGTTCGCCTGTTCTTTCTTTATGCGCGCGTCAGTTGCCCTGAACTGTTGGTTACGCTTGTCTGCGGCTGATTGCTTGCGTTCTTTCGCACGTTCGGTTTTTGATTTGAAAGGGTTTTCCGACACCACCCTTGCCTCTATGTAATAGGGCTGAATGTCCGTAAAGTCACCGGGTTCGTCCTCCCAGTTGAACATCATCAGGCCAACCACAACCGCGTGCACAAGCAGCGCAAACAGCAACGCCACGCCGTAGGACGCGATGTAGTTAAGGATGTTCGGATTCATGATTCAGTGGGTGGTTCTGTCACCAGGCCAACGCTACCAGCACCTGCTGTCTGCAGTACATTCATCAGGTCGACGATGACGCCGTAGGCAAGCGCCTTGTCACCTTCCACCAGCACCTTGATGTCAGGGTTTGCAGCAATGATCTTGGCGGCGCGTTCACCTATATCGCCCAGGACTACCGGCTCCTCTTCCTCCCCAACATTCATATAGTAGGTACCGTCCTGTTTGACCGATACAACCAGCATTGGTTCATCCTGGCTGACATCCAGCGGACCGGAGGCAGCGTCGGGCAGGTCTACCTTGATGCCCTGCGTCATCAGCGGCGCAGTCACCATGAAGATCACGAGCAGCACCAGCATCACGTCGATGTAGGGCACCACGTTGATTTCTGACATCGGTTTCCTGCGAGCTGCTTTGGCCATGCTGGATTCCTACTGGTGACTGGCGCGGTACAGGATGGAGGAGAACTCATCGGTAAACGCTTCAAAACGATTAACAATGACTTCTACCTGGGCGGAATAACGGTTGTATGCGATCACCGCAGGGATTGCAGCAAAAAGACCGATCGCGGTTGCGACCAGTGCTTCCGAGATACCCGGCGCTACAATGGAAAGGCTCGCCTGGTTAACCGTCGCGAGCCCCCGGAATGAGTTCATGATGCCCCACACTGTTCCAAATAGACCAATATAGGGGCTGGTCGATCCCACGGTAGCAAGGAACGGCAGGTGCGTTTCGAGCCGCTCTTCCTCCCGGGACAGTGCAACACGCATGGCGCGCTGCACGTTCTGCATGACCCGGTCGGGGTCGATGCCTTCCTGCTGCCGCGAACGCGAGAATTCCTTGAAACCTGAGCAGAAGATGTTCTCGAGCCCGATCACCTCCTCTTCCTCGCTGGAGATCTCCATGTAGAGTTCACCGAGGTCCTTGCCCGACCAGAACTCGGTTTCGAACTCGGTTGACTGGCGGCGAATCGCGGCCAGGGCAAAACCGCGCTGGAAGATCATGACCCAGGAAGTAAGCGACGCCAGCACCAGCAACGCCATAACCAGCTGGACAACCAGGCTGGCATTAAGAATGAGATCAAGTATGGATAACGGTTCGTTCAAGGCTCGCTTCCTTCATTGTTCTGGCTGAACAGGTCCTGGTGCTGCACGGCGGCTGAAGGCATCTTCAAGCCAAAATGTTCGTAGGAGGTTTTGGTGGCAATCCTGCCCCTGGGGCTGCGCATCAGGAATCCCTGTTGAATAAGGTATGGTTCATAGACATCTTCAATCGTGTCGCGTTCCTCACCGACCGCAGCCGCGAGTGAATCGATACCCACCGGGCCTCCATCAAATTTCTCCATGATGGCAAGCAGCAGTCGGCGGTCCATGTGATCAAAGCCATTGGTGTCGACCTTCAGCATGTTGAGTGCATTGTCCGCTATCTCCTTGGTGACAACGCCGTCCCCTCTCACTTCAGCGTAGTCACGAACGCGCCGCAGGAGCCTGTTGGCAATTCGCGGCGTACCACGCGAGCGCACCGCCACCTCTTTTGCACCATCACTTTCACATTCAACGCCGAGCATGCCGGCCGAGCGCATCACAATGCTGGTCAGGTCAGGCACGTTATAAAACTCAAGTCGTTGAACGATGCCAAAACGATCCCGCAGCGGCGACGTCAACAGACCGGTTCTCGTCGTTGCGCCGACAAGGGTAAAAGCCGGCAGGTCGAGTTTGATGGATCGTGCAGCCGGACCTTCGCCAATGGTGATATCCACCTGGTGATCTTCCATGGCGGGATACAGGACTTCCTCAATTGCAGGGGTCAGTCTGTGAATTTCATCTATGAACAGTACATCGCCTTCCTCAAGGTTGGTGAGGAGTGCAACCAGGTCTCCTTTCTTTTCGATTACCGGACCGGAAGTGGAGCGGATCTGCACCTGCATTTCATTGGCAATGATATTGGCGAGTGTGGTTTTACCAAGGCCGGGTGGGCCGAAGATCAGCGTATGGTCGAGCGCCTCGCCACGTTTTCTGGCAGCGGCGATAAACAGTTCCATCTGCTCGCTGACTTCCGGCTGCCCACAATACTCCGCAAAACGTTTCGGGCGGATTGCCCAGTCCTGCGCCTGTTCCGTGTCCGTGGTACCGGGTGTGACCAGTCGATCAGATTCGATCATGGCAATGACTGCATAAGTTGTTTGAGGGCAAGTTTGATGATGGTTTCAACATCTTCCGCACCATCCTCCACCTGTGCAATAGCACGCGCGGCTTCCTGCGGTTTGTAGCCAAGTGAGATGAGCGCCGATTCTGCATCGGCACTGGCGTCGTTTACAGTTTTTGCAGCAGGCAGCGTTTCACCAGCCGGCAGTTCAGGTAAACGGTCTTTCATATCAAGGATGATCCGCTCGGCTGTTTTCTTGCCGACACCAGGCACACCGGTGAGCGCTTTCACGTCCCCTGCCCTGACGGTCTGGGCAAAGGTATTGCTGTCGAGGCCGGAAAGTATCGCGAGCCCCATCTTCGGACCCACGCCGTTCACCTTGATAAGTGTCCTGAACAGGGTGCGGTCTTCTTTCGTGGCAAAACCAAACAGGAGGTGGGCGTCATCTCGCACGACGAGGTGCGTAAAAACGCTGACGGGGCCTTGCGCCTGGGAAAGCTCGTAAGCGGTAGTGAGCGGAACCTCAACCTCGTAGGCAACGCCGCCGACATCGATAAGCACCTGCTGGAGGTCATGGTCGATAACCTCCCCGCGAATCCGGCCAATCATCAGTTCAAATCCTCAGACGTCAGGCGACCGCGGCGAAAACGTTTTGCACCAGCCATCCTGGCAAGGTTATGACTGGTATTGATGTGGCAGATGGCAATAGCGAGCGCATCAGCCGCATCGGACTGGGGTTTGCCGGGCAGTTGCAGCAGGGTCATCACCATGTGCTGGATCTGATCCTTCGTGCCATCACCACTGCCGACAATAGCCTGCTTTACCTTGCGCGCCTCGTATTCAAAAATCGGCAGGCCCTGGTTCACCGCTGCCACCATGGCAACACCCCTGGCGTGGCCAAGTTTCAACGCAGATTCGGCACTGCGCGACATGAAGATGCGCTCGATGGCAACTTCATCGGGTACATGCTGGTTGATGAGCTGGGTGACAGAAGAAAAGATGACGTCGAGTCTTTCGGGGAGGGTCGCTTTATCCGTGGTCTTGATACAACCACTGTCAACGTATTCCTGACGATTACCAACAACGTTAATGAGCCCGTAGCCGGTAACCCTTGAACCAGGGTCGATGCCTAGTATGAGCGCCATGATCAGCCGAACAAAGGGATAGCGCTATCTTACCCTACTCGGGGTTCATATCCTCGGGAAAATCTGCGTTTGTGTAGACGTTTGTGACGTCATCGAGGTCTTCCAGTGCATCGAGCAGCTTCAGCACCTTTTCACCGGTTTCGGCATCAAGGGGAGAATAGTTCTGCGGGATCATGGCAACTTCGCTTGCCTCGGGTTCAAAACCACCGGCGACAAGTGCCTCTTTGACCGTAACGAAATCGCCAGGCTCGGTGACCACTTCAATGTTGCCGTCGTCATCGGTAACCACGTCTTCGGCTCCTTCCTCGATGGCGATCTCCATGACCGCATCTTCATCGGTGCCTGCCGCAAACTGGATCTGGCCCTTCTTGTCGAACATGTAGGCAACTGAACCGTCTGTGCCAAGATTACCGCCAGCCTTGGTGAAGGCGTGCCGGACTTCTGAGACGGTGCGGTTGCGATTGTCGGTCATCGTTTCAACCAGGATGGCAACACCGCCCGGACCATAGCCCTCATAGGTCAGCGCAGACAGATCCACACCTTCCTGGCCGCCCGCACCACGCGCAATGGCACGCTCCATCGTATCTTTTGGCATCTGCGCGGCTTTGGCTTTTTCGACAACTGTCCGGAGACCCGGGTTGTCGTCGATATTACCGCCACCATCACGCGCGGCGACAGTAAGCTCACGGATAATCTTGGTGAAGACCTTTGCCCGCTTGGCATCCTGGCCTGCCTTGCGATGCTTGATGTTGCTCCATTTACTGTGTCCAGCCATCGTCCCTACCCTGCTTTTTCTTCTGCTGCTTTCTCTTGGGCTGCTTTCTCTTCGGCTGAAGGCTCCTCCACTGGCTTGTCTGCCTGTGGCACTTTGACCTGGATGCCAAGCTCGCGCAGCTGTTCGGCGTCAATTTCGCTCGGCGCAGCCGTCAGCAGACAGGTTGCTGTCTGTGTTTTCGGAAACGCGATTACATCACGAATCGCCTGCGTGCCAGAGAGCAGCATAACAAGCCTGTCCAGACCAAACGCGATACCACCATGCGGTGGCGCCCCGTAGCGTAATGCATCAAGCAGGAAGCCGAATTTCAGTGATGCTTCGTTATCGGAGAGTTTCAGCACGCGGAAAATCGCCTGCTGTACATCCGGCTCATGCACACGAATCGAACCACCGCCAACTTCATAACCATTGATCACAATGTCATAGGCGTCCGACATGGCATTGCCGGGATCAGTTTCAAACGCTTCGATGCTGCCTGACGGCTTGGTAAAGGGGTGATGGGTGGCTGAAAAGGTGCCGTCGTCGTTTTCATCAAACATCGGAAACTTGGTTACCCAACAAGACGCCCACTCGCGCTCGTAGAGATCAAGGTCCTCAGCGATGGCACATCGCAGTGCACCCAGTGCGTCGTTAACCACCCTCGCCTTGTCGGCACCAAAGAAGATGACGTCACCGGTTGCAGCATTGCAGCGATCCAGGATCGCATTGACCACGTCTTCAGGCAGGAACTTCAGAATCGGCGACTGCAGGCCTTCCAGCCCGGCGGCAAGATCGTTAACACGAATATAGGCGAGCCCCTTGGCGCCGTAGATGCTGACAAACTTGGTGTAGTCGTCGATGTTCTTGCGCGACAGGCGATCACCCTGCGGCAGGCGCAGCGCTGCGACCCTGCACTTCGGGTCGTTCGCAGGCCCACTGAAGACCTTGAACTCAACATCTTTAAGCAGGTCACCGACGTCAGTCAGCTCAAGCCCAAAACGCATGTCCGGGCGATCCGATCCATATTTCTGCATCGCCTCTGCGTATGACAGCACCGGGATCTCACCGAGGTCGACGTTAATCAGGTCCGTGAAAATCGTACGCACCATCTTCTCAGCTAGCGACATCACGTCATTTTCTTCGACAAAGCTCATCTCAATGTCGATCTGGGTAAACTCGGGCTGCCTGTCCGCACGCAGGTCTTCATCGCGGAAGCAGCGCGCCACCTGGTAGTACTTGTCGAAACCCGACATCATCAGCAGCTGTTTGAAGATCTGCGGAGACTGCGGCAGGGCAAAAAAGTTGCCCGGATAGGTTCGAGACGGAACCAGGTAGTCGCGTGCACCTTCCGGCGTTGCCTTTGTCAGGATGGGCGTCTCGATGTCGACAAACCCTTCGGCGTCCAGAAAGTTTCGCACCGCGTGTGAAACCTTGGAGCGCAGACGCAGACGCTCCTGCATTTCCGGCCTGCGCAGATCAAGATAACGATGACGCAGGCGAACGTCTTCGCCTGCTTTTGAGTATTCGTCCAACTGGAACGGCGGTGTGTCAGCCCGATTGAGCAGTGTCAGCTCTTTCCCGAGCACCTCAACCATACCGGTATCCATCTTCGGATTAATGGCTGCGTCATCACGTGCACGTACCCTGCCTTCAATCTGCAGGACATATTCATTTCTGACCTGGTCAGCCAAAGCAAACGCTTCAACCGTATCCGGATCGAACACCACCTGGATGATGCCTGTATGATCCCTGACGTCCAGGAAGATAACCCCGCCGTGGTCCCGGCGGCGATGTACCCAGCCGCTGAGTGATACTTCTTCACCGATGTGCGTATCTCTCAGCTGGCCACACATGTGGCTACGCATTGTCTTAAACCTCTAGTTCTGAATTCCGCCCAAAGGGGCGGCTATTTGGGATACGGTGCTAGCTTGCAGCCGCTGATGAAGAACTATCGCTGGATGAGGAGCTATTTGATGAGCTACTTGATGAGCTTGAATTATCCGAGCCACCTGACGAACTGCTGTCGCCACCAGAGACGTTTTTCTTCTTGCCGGTTTTGAAATCGGTTTCGTACCAGCCACCACCTTTCAGGCGAAACGCAGCAGCGGAAACGAGTTTCTTCAGGGCAGGCGAATTGCAGGAAGGGCAATCCTTCAGCGGATCATCGGAGATCTTCTGGAGCTTTTCGAGTTTATGACCACAGTTCTCGCACTGGTACTCATAAATAGGCATAACAGTTTTTCCTACAGGTTCGTCTTAACCGGCGGCGCGCATTATATAAACATTTGCGGTGTATTTCTGTCTTTTTGGGTCTAAACATCGATTTTTCAAGGTTTTTTCTTGAACGCACCCCCTCTATCCGTAAGATACCAGCCCCAAGAAGACGGCCCGTTATGCGCCGTCTTCTATTTTGTTGAGCCTTCTCACCAAAGAACCAAACAACGTATTACATATAAGGAATCCAGATACATGGCAGCTAAGAAAAAGCCTTCAGCAATCAAGGACAAGTACACAAAAACACAGATCCTTGCAGAGATTGCTGACAACACCGAACTGAGCAAGAAGCAGGTAGGTGCTGTACTTGATGAACTCTCTTCTCTGATTGAGCGTCACGTCAAGAAAGGTGGTGCAGGCGAATTCACCCTGCCCGGCCTTCTGAAAATCAAGACAGTTAAGAAGCCAGCACGCAAAGCGCGTAAAGGTGTACCTAACCCGTTCCGTCCAGGTGAGACCATGGACGTTGCTGCCAAGCCAGCCAGCACCAAGATCAAGGTTCTGCCGCTGAAAGGCCTGAAAGAGTTTGTATAAGCGTTAAGCGAAAAAGCTCTTACAAAAAGGCCGCTCTTAAGCGGCCTTTTTTATTCGCGAGCTTTTTTATTCGCGAGACAAGTGTGCCAGGGAGGCTGCATTGTCCTCCCAATTTTGGCCATCAAACTCATCAATAACGACGTCCTTCAGGGTACCTTCGTCAACACATAGATAGTTGATACTGATACCGTCCGGGTTAGAACGCGGCAGGTAGAAAGATCGGATACCGCAGGTGGCACAGAAATAATGCTGGGCAACACCGGTACCAAACGTGTAGTTGGCAAGCTCATCCCACGGGGTGAGTAAGGTAAAAGCGGCCCGGGGAATGATAAGATGCAGCAGGCCGGATTTAGTGCACATTGAGCAGTTACAGCGGAGCACCTCGGGTGACTCGTCCGCCTCAAATTCAAACCTGACCCGGCCGCAATGGCAGCCACCTTTGTGAAGCATGATTAAAAAAGTAGAGATGTAATGAGAGCGTCAAAGTACACAATCGCCACACTGAAAGAAACTCCAGCCGATGCTGAGATTATCAGTCACCAGCTGATGATCCGGGCTGGCCTGATTCGCAAACTGGCTTCAGGTATCTACAGCTGGATGCCGATGGGTTATCGCGTACTCCGCAAAGTCGAAGCGATTATCAGGGAAGAAATGGACGCGTCAGGCGCCCAGGAAGTTATGCTGCCGAACGTACAGCCTGCTGAATTGTGGCAGGAGTCCGGGCGCTGGCAGGAATATGATGATGGCCTGTTGCTGCAGTTTTCTGATCGCCACCAGCGTGACTTCTGTTTTGGGCCCACTCATGAAGAAGTCATTACAGATCTTGCACGCACTGAACTGCGCAGCCACAAGCAGTTGCCCGTCAACTTCTACCAGATCCAGACCAAGTTCAGGGACGAAACACGTCCACGTTTCGGCGTGCTGCGCTCGCGCGAGTTCCTGATGAAGGATGCCTACTCTTTCCATATGGACAAGGCCAGCCTGGATGAAACTTACCAGCTGATGCACGACACCTATTCAAAAATTCTCGATCGCATGGACCTGAATTTCCGTGCGGTGCTGGCCGATACCGGCTCCATCGGCGGCAGTGATTCGATGGAATTTCACGTGCTCGCGGATTCGGGCGAAGACAAGATTGCCTTCAGTTCGGAGAGCGATTATGCCGCTAACATCGAACTGGCGGAGGCGGTTGCACCTGCTGACGAAACAGATTCTGAAGAAACCGCAGAAGAATTTGCCACCCCCGGCGTACACACCATCGATGAGCTTGTTGAAAAACACGGCATCCCCATCGGCAAAACCATTAAAACCCTGATTGCGAAATCAGAGGACGGTGACCTGGTTGCACTCGTCGTACGGGGTGATCATCAGCTGAACCCGCTCAAGGCAGAAAAGCTGAGTGGTGTGAAAAGCCCGCTCGAGTTTGCGACTGAACCCGATATCAAAAAAGCAATCGGCGCGTCGGTCGGCTCACTTGGACCGCAAGGACTGCCAATGCAGGTCATCGTTGATCGCAGCGCTGCCGCTATCAGGAACTTCGTCGCAGGTGCCAACAAGGACGGTCATCACGTGCGCAACCTGAACTGGGATCGAGATGCCGCGGCGAATATGGTGGCGGATATCCGCGATGTTGAAGAAGGTGACCCCAGTCCTGATGGTAACGGGGTGATCCAGTTCAAACGAGGTATTGAGGTGGGACACATTTTCCAGCTCGGCAACAAGTACTCATCAGCCATGAATGCCACGGTGCTGGATGAGAACGGCAAGGCTGCCGTTATGGAAATGGGCTGCTACGGCATGGGTGTCACCCGGCTGGTCGGTGCCATTATCGAACAGAACAATGACGACAACGGCATTATCTGGCCGGAGGTGATTGCGCCCTTCCGCGTGATTGTTATTCCCATCAATGCGCATAAGTCCGATGAGGTTCGCGAGGCCTCAGAAAAGATCTATGCTGATCTCACCGCAAAAGGCATCGATGTCCTGATGGATGATCGCGACGGCGTGAGACCCGGCGTGAAGTTTGCGGATGCGGAACTCACGGGCATACCGCATCGCCTGGTGGTAGGCGATCGGGGACTTAAAGAGGGAATGGTTGAATATGTGCAGCGCGCCAGCGGCGAATCGAAAGATGTACCGCTGGCAGACGTGACAGATCTATTCAGCTAGGGTCTGTTCGGCCAGGAGCCAGACCCAGCTCCGGGGTTTAGGCCCTGTAGCTATCGTCAACTCGATCAAGCTTTCGCAGCCACGCGGGCCAGGCGATCTCATCAACCGTGCCGTCGAACAGCAGCACTGACTGCTCAGCTGCTTTTTCAGCCGAGCCCTGCGGCGGCATATTCACCTTACCCTGACCTGCGAGAGCACGAACCTGCATCGTGCATGCGCGCTCAAGGTAGTACATCGCCATGAAACAGGCATTGGCCGAAGGCCCAACGGTCATGGTGCCGTGGTTACGCAGCAGCATGAACTTACCTGTACCCAGGTCAGCAACAATCCGCTCTCGTTCATCAAGATCGAGCGCCACGCCTTCATAGTCGTGGTAAGCAATTTCACCGCACTGCATGGCGTGCTGGGTGATTGGCATGAGTCCTTCTGCCATGGAAGACACCGCGACGCCGTCATCGGTGTGCAGATGCATGACAAACATCGCATCTTCGCGCGCCATGTGCACGGCGGAATGAATCGTAAAGCCGGCCGGGTTGATATCGTAGGGGCTGTCCATCACCTTGTTGCCTTCGGTATCAACTTTTACCAGGTTTGATGCGGTAACCTCTTCAAAACAGAGGCCAAGCGGGTTGATCAGGAAGTGATGTTCCGGGCCAGGTACCCGTGCAGAGAGGTGAGTAAAGAGGAAATCATCCCAGCCATGCATGGCCACCAGGCGATATAGTGCTGCCAGGTTGACCCGCACTTGCCACTCTTCCGGACTCACATCCGCTTGCAAACTGGTGTTGAGTTCGCTGACACTCATAACCTTTCCTTTCGTCGATACTGAGATTTGGCGCAGTAGACCACCACAAGCGAGGAAGCACAATGGCAAAGACCGCAAATGAACGCCTGAGCGAAAAAAAGGACACCAAGAAAGTCCTGATGGACAAGGATTTTGCCGGCATCAAGGCAGGCCAGCGCATGTTTGTGGCAACACCCAGGGTGGTTGCTGATTACATCAGTTCACTTGCCTATGGCGAAACCCGCACCATACCCGAAGTGCGAGCGGAGCTCGCGAAAGCCAACGAATGTGATGCAACCTGCCCGGTATCAACGTCGATTTTTATCAGGATTGCCGCTGAAGCGGCCATCGAGGACATGGATGCAGGCCGCGAGTCCAGTGAGGTTATCCCCTTCTGGCGCGTGCTCACCGCGACGGATAAACCCGTCAAGAAACTCAACATCGACCCAGAATGGATCACCCACCAGCGCGAGGCTGAACAGGTCTAGCCTGCAAGCACTCTAAGCAAGCGCGACCCGCATACTGGCCGTGAGTATGCCGCCCTCCTCCCTCGGGGCAAGCAGAAGCCCCCTTGCGTCGGTATTGAACCCCAGAACAGCATCATTACCTGCGTTGTAAGGGCCAAGTCCGTGCGGCGCATAGTGGGGATCCTGCGAGTAGATCCGGTTGACGAGGTTGTCGGGGAAATAGAGCTGCGTGGTCAGGTAGCTTTGATCGCCAACAAAAACCTTGAGGTGTATATGTGTTGCCCGCGGTTCGTACCATCCCGGGAAAATTGTCGTGAACCGGGCATGGCCTTGCGCATCCGTATGCTGTGAACCCCGCAGGTAGGTTTTGCCGTTTACGGGTTCAACTTTGGCATCGGGGCTGCCGAGGTACACCAGTGTGTCAAACGGGCGTCGTCCCAGGTTTTCGGGGTAGGCGCTGTACCTGCCTGCAGCGTCACAGTGCCAGACCTCGGCACGGGCGCCCGCAACCGGCGCACAATCAGCAGCCTGCACAACAGTGAGGTCGAGTTTCAGCGTGATGCCATCACGGTCCTCTCGGATGTCCTCCCGATCGGGTGCCGGAAAGAAAAAAGGTCCTTCAATCTGTTCCGGCGTGACGACACAGGTACCGGGGTCGTCAATCAGCGAAGTGAGCACCACGCCCTCGTTATTGCGTGATGCCAGGAACTGGCGAGTCAGCGGGTTACGGGTGAGATAGAGTCCGGCACCAGCCGCCAGTAGACCTGCCCCGATGACGTAACGCCGTTTCACTTACCCATGGCCGTAAGCAGGGAGGCTTCTGTTTGCGGGCCGACCAACACGTCAGCCACCATGCCATTCGGATCGACAATCACCGTGGTTGGCAGCACCTGGGGTTGCTCAATACCGTAATAAAGGTAGGGATCTTCTGCAAAGACGGGAAAGGTGATTTTCATCCGCTCGATCTGCGCCTTGATCTCATCACCTTCCGGGTCGTCAAAGTTGACGCCGAACACCTCGATATCAGCATGGTTCTCACCGAGTGCTATCAGCTCCGGGATCTCCTTGATGCAGGGTGCACACCAGGTTGCCCAGTAGTTCACCACCACCCAGTTACCACGGAGGTTGTCATGGCGATATCCAACACCGTCAGTGTCATAAAAATCCGGTTGCGCGCAGCCGGCAAGAAGCAGCAGCACCAGGCAGAACACTCTCACATTCATTTAGCATCTCCAGTCCTGAACAACGATTCCAGGTCCATATCCAGTTTCTCCTGGCTATACGCGAAAACATCAGCAAGGGATTCAGTGACACGGGTCTCCCATTGCCGCGCCCCGGCAATTGAGCCAGCGGGCAGCTGCCAGGGCATCCCCTGGTGCAGGTCCCAGATACTCACTTCATTAAGGTCACGCGAGAGCACAAGGCCGCCACGGTCAACCGGCCTGATCAGGTTCATACCGGTCAGGTAATCTTTCACTTCCGGCCAGAGCTCCATATCGATGCGATCAGACTGGGCCTGCAGCTTCTCTTCCGTCACGAGTTCTCCCGCCTTGTGGCACTGGAAGAAGAGGTCCAGCACCAGCAGCGACTGTATGAAAGCGGATTCCTGCTGGTCACTGCCCTGAAACCGATACAGACCGAGACCTTTTACCAGTTCTGCGCCGAACAAGATGATGGTCCAGGAGACGTAGATCCAGAGCAGGAAAAGCGGTACCGCAGCAAAAGTGCCATAGATCACTTCAAAATCCGACTTGGCCATGATGGCGGCAAACAGCTGTTTGGCGAGCTCAAACGCGATCGCCACGGCAAGGCCGCCACTGACTGCATACCGAAGCGGCACATAGCAGTTTGGTATCACGATGTAGATCAGCGTGAACATCACCGCACTCAGCATGACCGGCAGCAGGTGCAGGAAAGCCGTGGTCTCTGCGACATCACTGATCAACGGCAGCGAAAAAACATACGTGGTGATCACAAGCCCACCGCCCAGCAGGAACGGCCCCACCGTCAGTACCGCCCAGTACACAAGGATGCGTTGGAACCCCTGGCGTGGTTCGCGTACCAGCCAGATCTGGTTAAATGTCCGTTCGATGGTAAACATCATGAGGAACGCGGTGACGGCCAGCAGCAGGAGACTAGGGACAGAAAGATTGAGTGCCTGGTCTGAGAAGCCGCGCAGGTAATCCTGCACAACCGCCACGTTTTCCGGCACCACGTTGTCGAAGATAAAGGACTCGATCAGCTCACCCATGCCACTGAATGCCTGGAACGCTGACAGCAATGCATAGGTCACCGTCAGCAATGGCACAACAGCAAACAGTGTCTGGTAAGTCAGGGCAGCGGCTGTCACCTGGCAGCCGTCTTTCAGAAAATTACCCAGGAGAAAGGTGACAAATACCCTCGCCTTACGCAGGCTATCCATCTACGCGGCGGGTCGTGGGATTAGTGGACGATTTTCTCGCGAGTTTCGGGTTCCGGCACCATGTCCGGTTCAAACTCGGCGGTTTCCATCTGGTCATCGGAAACCTTCACTTCGTACCTGCGGGTGGCAACTTCGCCATCAAGTACATCCGGCAGCACTTTCAGGAATTCTTCCATGTGATCGGTTTCAAAATGGCCCTGCAGCGCTTCTACCGATTCCCATTCCTGGAACAACAGTAGTGTGTTGGGATCTGACAGGCCTACATAAAACTCGTAGCTGATGCAGCCAAACTCCGCCCGGCTCGCGGTAGCCATTTGACGCATCAACTCAAGCGCGTCTTCTCTTACCTCAGCCTTTACGGGGAATGTGCCGTGAACGATGATCATGCAGGTGGGACCTAAAGATTTCACCTAAGTATAGCGCGGGAGGGTTGCCCATTCCTAGCAATCCCGATGAAGTGGCTGTTTCCGGGGGTTTCCCGCTATTGCGCACCCAGCAGGCCAATGCGATTGGCAACAAACGCACTGTGAATCTCATCGAGGATCACCGGATCATCAATGGTTGCGGGTGTCTCATAGGGCTTTTTGTCGACAATTTTGCGGATCACCTGGCGCAGGATCTTACCGGAACGGGTCTTCGGCAGCCGCGCAACCAGTGCAATCTGCTTGAAGTTCGCAAATGCACCAACGTCCTTACGAACCATCGCGATCAGTTCGCCCTGCAGCTCGTCAGCAGTCACATTGATACCATCTTTCAGGATGACCAGGCCAACCGGTATCTGACCCTTGTCGGGGTCTTCGATGCCAATCACCGCACACTCTGCGACGGCCGGATGTGAAGCCACCACCTCCTCCATCTGCCCGGTGCTGAGTCGGTGGCCAGCGACATTAATCACATCATCAGTGCGTCCCATGATGTACAGGTAGCCATCGTCATCAAGATACCCACCATCACCGGTATGGTAGTAGCCTTCATGTTCACTCAGGTAGGAAGCCACGTAACAGTCGTGGTCACCCCAGACAGTCGGCAGGCAGCCTGGCGGCAGCGGCAGTTTGATCACCACATCACCCTCCTCATTGGCACCGAGCCGTTCCCCTTCCGGGGCGAGAATCTGCACGTCAAAACCCGGCATAGGCAGACAGACTGATCCCGCCTTGCGGGGATAGTCGTGTAATCCCATCGGATCCGATGCAACCGGCCAGCCGGTTTCCGTCTGCCACCAGTGGTCAATCACCGGGATGCCGAGAATGTCGCAGAGCCATTCATAGGTAGCGGGGTCAGTCCTTTCACCTGCGACAAAAAGTCGTTTCAGGTTGCTGAGGTCGTACTGCGAAAGCAGCGCAGCTTCCGGGTCTTCTTTTCGAATCGCCCTGAAAGCAGTTGGCGCGGTAAAGAAGACGTCTACTTTGTGCTCAGCCGCAACGCGCCAGAAGGTGCCTGCATCAGGCGTCCTGACGGGTTTACCTTCAAAAAACACGGTGGTGCAGCCACCAAAGAGTGGTGCATAGACAATATAGGAGTGTCCAACCACCCAGCCGACGTCCGATGCGGCCCAGAACACCTGCCCCGGGGCAACGTCATAAATCGCTCGCAGCGAATAGGTCAAAGCAACCGCATGACCACCATTATCTCTGACCACACCCTTGGGTTTACCCGTGGTCCCGGAGGTATAAAGGATATAAAGAGGATGGGTCGAGGGGACCGCCACCGGATCACACGGCGCAGCATCTGCCAGCAGCGTCATCCAGTCCTTGTCCCAGGGCTTATCCAGCTCAGCCGCAACCTGCTCGCGCTGGAAGATCACACAGCTCTCAATGTTGTGACTCGCGATCTCGATCGCTTCATCAAGGAGCGGTTTGTAGGCAATGACATTTGCAAACTCAATGCCGCACGATGCAGACAGGATCACCTTTGGTGTGGCGTCGTCAATTCTTGTGGCCAGTTCCTTTGCGGCAAAACCGCCGAAGACCACCGAGTGAATCGCACCAATACGCGCGCAGGCCAGCATTGCGATTGCGGCTTCAGGGATCATCGGCATGTAGATAACAACGCGATCACCCATCTCCACACCGAGGTTTTTGAGCACACCGGCAAACAGGGCTACCTCGTCCCTCAAGGCAGCAAAGGTATAGGTTTTCTTAGTGCCCGTGACGGGCGAATCGTAGATCAGTGCAGCCTGCTCGCCGCGACCCGTTTCAACATGATGATCCAATGCAAGATAGGCTGAATTCAGGGTGCCGTCCGCAAACCACCGGTCATTACCGTTGTCATCCTTATCGAGGATGGTGGAAGGCTGCTCATACCAGGCAACAGCCGCGGCCTGGTCACGCCAGAAGGCCTCCGGCTCGGTTCTCGCCCGTTCAAATTCAGATTCGTAGGATGTCATCTTGCACTTCTCCAACAAAAACTACTAAACCAAACAAAAAAGGAGGCATGTGCCTCCTCTTTTTTAACTCATTTGCAGCCTTACTTCTTGCGACGTCGCTTGCGCTTCATCGCTTCCAGTTGCGCCTTGGTTGGCTGCGCCTTTAACAGCTTCTTGTAGACGGCTGAACGCTTCGAGATCTTCTTGTGTTCAACATAGAAGTCGACTGCCTTCTGCCAGGCACCTTTTAGTCCGTGCAGGTTGATCGACACTGTCGTGTTAACGATTTTATCAAGTTTCGTTGACATGATACCGATCTGGAACACAGGTGTTCTTGTGCCACTCTTTTCTGTCTTCATCCTGAACAGGATGCCGCGCACCTTACCTGACTTGTCAAAGAGTGAAGCTGTTGCAGCCTCGGCCTTTGCCTTTGCCTGCTGCTTGGCGAGTACCGCATCGCGCGCTTCCGCCTTCGCTTTCACCTCCGCCCTGGCAGCTCCTCTGAGACGCTTACCATTTTCCTTTAACGAGAAATATTCCTGGAACGTTTTTCCGGCAATCTGCCTTCTGACCCTGAACCCGTGAAAGCGGGTTGTGTCCAGTAGTTCTACGCTCATTCTTTCGTCCTGTAAATTTGCTGAATTTGTTTAGCTACTCAATGAAATCGTCAGATGACTGCCGATATAGGGGAGCGCCATAATAACGCAATTTTGAGCGCGTGGGGCACATATTTGTGACCGAATATCGAAAAAATGCCATCACTACGCTACAACCAGAATCACGCACTAACCTGGCTGACTGCACCAGAATCGATCAGTCCATTTGCCTCGTCTTCGCTGTAACCCGCAAGAGCAAGGACTTCCCTTGAATCTTCACCGGCTATGCGGGCGCCCCCCTGCACTGCCACCTCTGATCGCGAGAAGCGCGGCGCCGGTGCCGGTTGAACAAATCCATCAACCTCGAGGAAAGTGTTTCGCGCCTGGTTATGCGGATGGTTCTGTACTTCATCTAGCGCAAGTACCGGTGCAAAGCAGACGTCGGTACCTTCCATGATGTCACACCACTCGTCGCGCGTTTTGGTGAGGAACACTTCGGTCAGTTCTTGTTTGAATTCGCCCCACTTTGACGCATCCATCTGCGCAGAAAATCTTGCGGGATCGACACCTGACTTCTCTACCAGCAGCGCATAAAACTGAGGCTCAATTGAACCCAGTGATATGAATTTGCCATCTTTGGTTTCATAGGTGCCATAAAAGTGTGCACCACCATCAAGCAGGTTAGTGCCACGCTCCATCGAGAATGCACCAGAAGCTTGCATGGAAAAGAACATCGCCATCAGTGACGCTGCACCATCAACCATCGCGGTATCAACAACCTGGCCCTTTCCTGATTTCTGCGCTTCGAGCATCGCACAGACAAGGCCAAAGGCGAGGTACATACCGCCACCGCCAAAGTCACCAACGAGGTTGAGGGGTGGCACCGGCTTACCTCCGGCTTCGCCAATCGCATGCAGTGCGCCAATCAGGGAGATATAGTTAATGTCATGGCCAGCAGCCTGGGCCATGGGACCTTCCTGACCCCAACCTGTCATGCGCCCGTAAACAAGCGCCGGGTTTCTTGCCATACAGTCCTCTGGACCAACCCCGAGGCGTTCGGTCACGCCAGGCCTGAACCCCTCAAACAGCGCATCGGATGATTCACACAGCTTCAATACAACCTCTTTACCGGCATCACTTTTCAGGTCAACAGCAATAGACTTGCGGCCCCGTGCCAGCACATCCTTGGGGCGATGGGCGGCCCCGGCACGATCTATTCGTATCACCTCAGCCCCCATGTCCGAGAGCAACATTCCACAGAATGGTCCCGGTCCAATACCGGCCAGTTCAATAATCCTAGTTCCGCTTAGTGGTCCCACTTGGCAACTCCTTGGTGTGCTGGATAAATTTATGAACCACGGACGGTATCACAGGCGGTATAATCGCGTCATGACTGAACTCCTAGAACATATCGAAATAGAACCTGAAGTCCCTGCCCGATCCACGGTGATCTGGTTGCACGGCCTCGGCGCTGATGGACACGACTTCGAGGCGATCGTGCCTGAACTTCACCTGCCGTCCGATGCCGGCGTGCGATTCATTTTTCCACACGCGCCAATGCGTGAAATCACCATCAATGACGGTGCGGAAATGCGCGGCTGGTACGACTTCATCCCGCACTCGGAAACTGCTGGCAGCAATGACATCGAAGAGTCCGCAGCAGAGATTCGCAAGTTCATCGAGCGCGAGCTTGAGCGTGGTATCGCAAGTCACAATGTCATGCTGGCAGGATTTTCCCAGGGCGGTGTGATCGCCCTGCATACTGCAACCCGCTACGACAAGCGACTCGCCGGTGTACTTGCCCTGTCGACGTATCTGCACGACATGACGGGTACCGAGTCCGAGATGAATGATGCCAATCTCGCCATCCCCATCATGATGGCACATGGCACCCAGGACCCGATGATCCCGGTCATGCGCGCGGCAACCTCGAGAGAAAACCTGATCCGACTGGGTTATGACGTACGCTGGTATGACTACCCGATGGGGCACCAGGTCTGCCTCGAGGAAGTTGAAGAAATTGCGAGGTTCTTCGCCGAGTGTCTCGGTTAAGCGTTACCCTGCTGAACCCTTCCAGCGAAGACTGGGTCAACCGCGTAAAACAGGATTTTGATGAGTTCCTGCTCGATCACGCCGCCAACGAACGCAAGGCGTCGTCAATGGCCATGTCGCTGGTTACCCACTACCCTGACAGGCAGGTGCTCGTCACTGCCATGGTTGACCTGGCGCTGGAAGAACTGAATCATTTTCGCCAGGTGTTGCGGCTTATGCAGGCCCGCAACATCGTCATGGGTGCAGACGAGAAAGATCCCTACGTAAACCAGCTTCGTGGCCACGTGCGCCAGGGTTCGGACGAATATTTCATGGATCGCCTGCTTTGTGCTGCGGTGATTGAAGCACGCGGCGAGGAGCGGTTTACGCTGATCGCAAACCGGCTCGAAGATGAGGACCTTAAAACCTTCTATGAACGTCTCGCCCGTTCCGAAAAGAGTCACCATGAAGTGTTCCTCAGGCTGGCGGAGCACTATTTTGACGAGCAAGATGTCAGCCGGCGCCTTGCTGACTGGCTGAAGCTGGAGGATGAAATCCTCGAGAACCTGCCTCTCCGGCCGCGCCTGCACTAGTGCGGGACCAGTACCTCGAGCGTTATGCCGAACCGGAGACCAGGTTTGAGAGACCTGCCAACGTTTACGACCATGTAATCGTCGTGCGGCCTTTAATGAGGCGGCAAACAACACCCTGGCCACCTGGGCTGACGCTGCAGGCAACTTTCTTGTTGTACTGGTAGTTAACTCACCTGAAGCGGGACACAAGCAAAGTTATGCGCTGTTCGACGACGTGCTTGGCTCTGGCGAGCCAAGCAAACTCAGTGAGCAGGTGACCATTGTGTCCGGTGACATCGACATCCTGGTGGTTGACCGGTTCTCCGACGGTCGTGAAATCCCGCCACGCCAGGGTGTCGGTCTTGCCAGGAAAATAGGCGCAGATATCGCGCTGCAGTTGATATCAGATGGTGTTATTCGCAGCAGATGGATTCACCTGACCGATGCTGATGCAACCCTGCCCACGAGCTATTTTGATGTTCCTGCTTTTTCAGATGCGGCTACGGATGCAGCCGCCCTTGTCCGGGGCTTTCGGCACATTGCTGACGACGCCTTCAATGAAGCAAGCCTCATCTACGACATTCATATGCTGTACTACACAGCAGGCCTGCGCTGGGCGGGTTCACCCTATGGCTACACGACGATCGGCTCAACCATCAGCTGTGACGCTGACGCATACGCAAAGGTCCGTGGATGTCCAAAACGCAATACCGGCGAGGATTTTTACCTCTTGAACAAGCTTCGAAAGGTCGGCCCGGTCCAATTGCTAGGCGACAGTGTCATCAAACTTCAAGCGAGGGCCTCTGAACGCGTACCGATCGGCACAGGGCAGGCGTTAGTTGCCATCAATGAGCTTGCCGATCCAAGACAGGACTACCCTTTTTACCACCCCGACGTGTTTACTGCGCTTGCCACGGCACTTGCGGCAATTCAGTCGGGGCATGTCGATAGGCAAGCTCCCCATGCCGATATAGTGATGGACTACTGTGAAACCACCGAACTTGGCGCCGTACTCAAACAGCGAAGGGCCAGAACTGAGACAGCGGTGTTAAAACATCGCCACGACTGGTTCGACGGTCTCCGGACACTGCAGTTTGTTCATCGGATGCGCGACGAGCACTTTGGCACCGTGCCGGTCTCCTCCATCACCTCTGCTCCCTTTGTTACTAGAGACGTGAGTGACCTTGAGGGACTGCGAGAACAACTGTACCAGTTGGCCTTTAGGGGCTAAAATTCGCGCCCCAGACGGAGGGCGCCACGTGCATAAGATCTTTATTGATGGTCAGGCGGGCACCACGGGACTCCAGATTCACGACCGATTGGTCGCGCGCAGCGACATTGAGCTGCTTAAGATTGACCCCGGGCTACGCAAGGACCCTAACGCAAAACTGGATATCATCAACGCAGCCGACGTGGTCGTGCTGTGCCTGCCCGATGATGCAGCGCGGGAAACCGTCAATCTTGCTGGAGACAACAACGTTCGCTTTCTTGATGCGAGCACCGCACACCGTGTAAACCCCGAATGGGCATACGGTATGGCAGAACTCTCAGCTGGCCAGCGCGAGCGAATCCAGGCCGCAAAACTGGTATCAAATCCCGGCTGTTATCCGACCGGGTTCCTCGCGGCGATTAAACCTCTGCGTGCAGCAGGACTGCTCGACCCTGCTGCACAGCTCACCATCAGCGCGGTGTCCGGCTACTCCGGCGGCGGCAGGCAGATGATCGAGCGATACGAACAGCAGGCGATCAGTGCACCGGACCATCTGTGGCATTCACGCCCTTACGGGCTTGCCATGCAGCATAAACACCTGCCAGAAATGCAGGCGTACGCAGACTTGGCAAATGCACCGCTGTTCCTGCCGTCTGTTGGTCACTTCCAGCAGGGCATGCTGGTTTCTACCGCATTGTCCCAGGCCCATTTTGGGCAAGCGACGTCCATCGGCGCCGTGCACGAGGCGCTGGCACTTTATTACGAGGACGAACCCTGCATCGTGGTTCACCCGCTGAACGACAATGATGAACTCGACCAGGGGTTCCTCGACCCTGAGGCAAATAACGGCACCAACAGGCTGGACCTGTTTGTGTTTGGCCACGATGAACAGATGGTGCTGGTTGCGCGACTCGACAACCTCGGTAAAGGGGCATCCGGCGCCGCCGTCCAGAACCTGAACCTCATGTTGCAGGTAGATGAACTAGAAGGGCTGAGCCTATGAGCGCTGACATGCAATCACGTTACGAGACGCTGCGAGCGGAGTACGAAACCTACCAGGCAGCAGGCCTGAAGCTCGATCTCACGCGGGGCAAACCTGCCGCCGAACAGCTCGATCTCGCCAACGAACTGGACGGTATCCTGGATGGCTTCTATATCCTGCAGGATGGTACCGACGTGCGTAACTATGGCGGCATCCTCGGTATTCCCGAGGCACGTGCGCTGGGCGGCGATATCCTCGGCGTGCCTGCAGCGAACGTCATGGTAGGCGGTAACTCAAGCCTGACGCTCATGTACCAGTACGTGACTTTCATGTTGCCAAAATGGCGGCAAACGCCGGACACCCCGGTTAAGTTCATCTGCCAGGTCCCGGGCTACGACCGTCATTTCACGATCTGTGAACACTTCGACATCGAAATGATCCCGGTACCCATGCTTGAGGATGGCCCGGACATGGCGACCATCCAGGAACTGGTTGCAGGCGATGCCGCAATCAAAGGAATCTGGTGCGTACCGAAGTATTCCAACCCGACCGGTCACACCTACTCGCCTGAGGTAGTAAAGCAGTTTGCAGCGCTGCCAAAAACAGCCGGTGACAACTTTGCCATCTTCTGGGACAACGCCTACGCCGTACACCATATCTACGGCAAGCTGGATTCCCTCACTGACCTCATGTCAGAGGCTGACTCAGCAGGTACGGCTGACAATGTGGTGATGTTCGGTTCCACCTCAAAGATCACGTTTGCTGGTGCCGGTATCTCTTTTCTCGGTGCAAGCAGCACAAACCTTGCGGCATTCGAAGGCCACTTATCGAGCCAGGTGATCGGATTCGATAAGGTCAACCAGCTGCGCCATGCACGCTTCCTCAAAGATGCGGAGGGTGTTGCCGAACACATGAACAAACACCAGGCGATCATCGAACCAAAGTTCCGCATGGTGGAGGACAAGCTCAGCGCAGCGCTTGGCGGTAAGGACATTGCGGCCTGGACAACGCCAACCGGCGGCTACTTTGTTTCCCTTGATACAAAGCCCGGACTTGCCAGTCGTGTTATTTCACTGGCAGCTGAGGCCGGCGTAAAACTGACACCGGCAGGGGCAACATTCCCCCACGGGCACGACCCGGAAGACCGCAACATCAGGATTGCGCCGACCTTCCCTTCAATGGCAGAACTGGAACCTGCCATGGACGTTTTAGTGAACTGCATTGAGCTAGCGACACTGGAACAAGCCCTCGCCACCTGATGGGCAGCTTCCACCAGCTGGACGTCATCGTCCTGGTTGGCTATTTCATCCTGATGTTTGCGATGGGGATCTATTTCTCCCGTCGCAATAACTCAACCGAGCAGTATTTCCTGGGTGGGCGCCAGTTCAAAGGCTGGGTAATCGGTCTCAGCCTCGTCGGTACATCCATCAGTTCGATCACCTTTCTTGCCTACCCGGGAGATGCATTCAAGACCAACTGGCTGCGCTTTCTGCCCAACCTGATGTTGCCGCTGGCGGTGATTGTCGCAGCCTACTACTTCCTGCCGCGACTGCGTGCCGGCAATGCCGTCACGGCATACGAGTTCCTGGAGAAACGTTTTGGCGCACCGATCCGCGCCTATGGTGCCACTGCCTTTATCATCGCCCAGGTTGCACGCATCAGCATGATTCTCTACCTGATCTCGCTTGTCGTGCAGACCATGACCGGGGTCCCGGCACATTATGCTGTGGTCATTGCCGGTGTCTTTGTTGCCGCCTACACCATCATCGGTGGTATCGAGGCTGTGGTCTGGACCGATGTTATCCAGACCATTGTGCTGATCTTTGGCGGGCTGCTGTGCGCCATTGTCATGGTGTCAGCCATTCCGGGAGGTCTTGCCACGATATGGAACGAAGCGTTTGCAGCAGGCAAGATCAGTGTTGGCGCTGAAGTGGGCACACCTGCCAACTGGGGTCTTCTCCTCAACGAGAAGACCGCAACCATGATGCTGGCGGTCGGCCTGATCAACTGGCTGACCGAATACTCTTCTAACCAGAACACGGTGCAACGTTTCTGCGCATCCGCCAGCGAACACGAGGCGAGAAAGGCCATGTTCATCTGCGCGCTGGTGAGTGTGCCGACCTGGGCGTTTTTCATGTTCCTCGGCAGCGCGCTGTATGTGTATTACAGCTACTTCCCGGCTGATGCCGCCACCGCCATCCTGGCTGGGGACCGAAAAGCGGAAGAGGTCCTGCCTTACTTTATTATGACAACGCTCGCACCGGGCATCGTCGGGCTGGTGATTGCAGCAGCAATAGCCGCTGCCATGTCGTCACTCGACAGCAGCATCAATGCCATTGCAACCGTCTCAACCTCGGACCTGTACCGTCGTTTTCTTTCCAATGAGAAGACAGATCGGGAGTATCTTGTGATGGCGCGCTGGATATCTGTCACTGCCGGTGTCCTGATGGTCGCGGGAGCTCTCTACCTGATTGAAGCAAGTACCACGACGCTGCAGGATACAGCGACTATTATCACTGCACTGCTGGCGGGCGGATTGCTGACCATTTACCTGATCGGTTTCTTTTCCAGGCGCTGTGATGCCAGGCACATAATGCTTGGGATCGCTGCGACAATGACCTTTACGGGCTGGACCATCGCTTTCGGCGACGCTACTTATTTCCCTTTTGACCTTTACTATACGGGGCTTGTGGGTAACATCGTGATGTTTGTAGTCGCATACGGCAGCAGTTTTGTCTTGCCGCAGCGCAATCCCGCAGATTAGCCAATGAAGTTTTTCGATAAAATCCTGGGCAAAAAGGCGTCCCCCCAGGAAGTCACCGAACAGGACGCACGCACGGAAACCAGGAAGGATTCCCGGAAGGAGCCCAACAAGAAGAAGGCCCGGAAGGATAGTCCACCTCCAGCACCGCCTTCGCTGCCGCCCGATTTTGCCGAACTCGACCTGCCGGTTGAACTGGGGCGCGCGATCCACGATCTGGGTTTTGAATCCAGCACACCTGTGCAGAAGCAGGTGCTGCCCTACTCCCTGGACGGCAAAGACATAATCGCGCAGGCACAGACCGGTACTGGTAAAACCGCAGCATTCCTTATTTCGATCATTACCTACGATCTGGAAAACCCGTCGATTGATGGCAGGTATCCCGGCACACCCTATGCTCTCGTGATTGCACCGACCCGGGAACTGGTCATGCAGATCACAGCGGACGCGCACAATTTATCGAAGTACACAAAACTCTCCGTCGTCTCACTTGTTGGCGGCATCGACTATGAGAAACAGAAAAAGCAGCTGACTAAACAGGTCGACATTGTTGTCGCGACGCCGGGCAGACTGCTCGACTTCGCACGATCCGGCACGCTCGACTTATCGCAGGTTGAGATTCTGGTCATTGATGAAGCAGACCGCATGCTCAGCATGGGATTCATCCCGGATGTAAAAGCGATCGTGCAGCGCACTCCCAAGAAACAGCAGCGCCAGACCCAGTTGTTCAGTGCCACCTACAGTGAGGATATCAAGCGGCTGGCCGCCTCCTGGACGTTGGACCCGGTCAGGGTTGAGATAGAACCGGAACAGGTGGCGGTGGATACCGTTGACCAGCGGGTCTACCTGACCTCCGAAAGTGAGAAGTACACGGTGCTCTACAATCTGATCAAGGATGAAACTGATCGCGTGCTGGTCTTCGTGAACCGGCGTGATGAAGCACACGATCTGGAGTTCTCACTCAAGGCACACGGCTTTGATTCAGGTCTGCTGGCTGGCGATATACCGCAGAAAAAACGTATCCGCACCCTCGACGCTTTTAAAGAAGGCGAAGTATCCGTGCTGGTTGCAACAGATGTTGCAGGTCGAGGCCTGCATATCAACGATATTTCTCTGGTGGTGAACTACAAGCTGCCGGAAGACCCGGAAGACTACGTACATCGTATCGGCCGAACCGGCAGAGCCGGCGCCGAAGGCGTCTCTGTATCACTCCTGTGCGAATCTGACGCCTTCATGTTACCGAACATTGAGGCCCTTCTCGGTGAACCACTGAACTGTGAACATCCGCCTGAAGCGTTGCTCGAAGAAACGCCAGAACAGAAAAAGCGACCTCGGGATAAGCGCGGCGGCCAGCGCGGCGGTCCGCGCGGTGGATCAGGCGGTCGGGGCAACAACAGGGGACGCAGGCGTGGCGGATAAGGATGAGGCGTTACTGACAGCCGGGCAGATTGCAGCCATGGCCGAGGGTATTCGCCAACACCAGTTCAACGACAATGCCATTCGCCACACCCGCTCGTTATCCGATGCTCTCGGCCTGACTACCATAGGGGTACATCTCGTCAGGGTTGAACCCGGACATGAATCAACACAGTTCCATACCCACCACAACGATGAGGAGTTTGTTTATATCCTCTCGGGTACCGGCACGGCAGAACTGGGTGATGAGACGATAGAAATCGGGCCGGGTGACTTTATGGGCTTTAAACAAAAGTCCATACCACACAATATGATCAACACTGGTACCGAAGACCTGGTGTACCTGATGGGCGGCAGCCGTTCTGACATAGACGTATGTGACTATCCGCAGATCAATAGACGGATGTATCGCCGTGATGGCCATAAAGAGTACGTTGACCTCGATAACCTGCATGATGTCGAGAATTAGGCCAGCACTCTACGCTGGTATCGCCGCCCTGCTCGCCTCCTGCGCGAGCTTCGAAACTGAAATCAACTTTCACCATATCGGCACGGTCACCGATGCCACGGGCTATCCGTCCCTTGAACGCGTGGCACGCCCCTATATCGTTGGCAGGCAATCGGTCATCTACGTACGAGATGCCGTCACCACCGACGAAGAGGCAACGGTCTCACTGGACCTTGTGAGCGGTACGCCATTGTTGCTGGGTCACAACACCCGCGTTTTCTTCACCGGCGTGTCAGGTGGTGATCAACGTTATGACATCGAACTGTCGGTGACCGATGGCTTTTTTGAAGTTCGCGGCAACGAAAACGCCTCACACCGTTACCTCATCAACACAACCCGCGCGATAGTGGAAACAAGCGCAGAACGGTTTGCTATTGTTTACTCTGAGAGCCGCGATACGATTGACGTGGTGTCGTTATCAGACAGGGATATCACGATCAGCAACCGCAACGGAACAGTCCAGTTGACGGGTCCGCTTGAAGCAACTTCTGTTTCCGCCGGCAGTGCACCGCAGGCACCCAGCGCCTGGTCAAGCGTGCGGTTGGATGAAACCAGGGCACGATTTACGAGACCTGCACTGGAACAGTAAAAGCAAAAATAAAAACAACAAAAAGGGAGACAAGCATGGCGAACATCGACGTCACCAAAAAAGACCGCACCACCATTGTCACCATCACAAGACCCGACGTGCGCAATGCCATTGACGGTCCGACAGCGGATGATCTGGCGGACGCATTTCGTGAATTCGATGCAGACGATGAGCAATACGTCGCAATTTTGACCGGCTCGGAAGGTACCTTCTGCGCGGGTGCCGACTTGAAGGCGATCACTGACGGTCGTGGTAACCGGGTTGGCCGCGATGGCGACGGCCCCGTCGGTCCATCACGGATGTTGCTAAGTAAACCCGTTATTGCCGCGGTTGAAGGACACGCCGTTGCTGGTGGCCTCGAACTTGCGATGTGGTGTGACCTGCGTGTTGCAGCTGAGGACGCGGTGTTTGGCGTCTTCTGCCGGCGCTGGGGGGTGCCGCTTGTTGACGGCGGCACGATCAGGCTGACCAGGACACTCGGCCACAGCCACGCCATGGATCTGATTCTGACGGGTCGCGGTGTGTCCGGTGACGAAGCGAGAATGATGGGACTGGCCAACCGCCTGGTACCAAAAGGTGAAGCAATGAACGCCGCTATCGAACTGAGCGATCAGCTATCCCAGTTTCCGCAGATGTGTATGCGCAGTGACAGGCAGTCTTCTTACGAGCAGTGGACAATGCCACTCGACGCAGCACTGCAGCGGGAAACAGAACTCGGCATCGAGGTGATCAAATCGGGTGAGACCCGTGAAGGTGCTGCGCGTTTTGCATCCGGCAAAGGTAGACACGGCAGCTTCGACGAACTATGATCAGCCTTTCTGCCCCCAGCTGTTCCAGAAGGTGACTTCCTTCGCACCAAGGCGATCGGCTTTTTTCAATTTTGCACCGAGCGTATAGGCCGCGGGTAACATTACCGTCTGGGTAACCCCTGCCGGTACCCCAAGAATGTTGCATATCTCATCGGAGCGCGCAGTCAACAGAGAGGTCCATGTCGTCCCGATACCCCTCGCCCGCATCGCAAGCATCAACGACCATGCAGCAGGCAGGATAGAACCATAAAAACCGATCTGCCCGGATACCGCTTCATCGGGCTCGCCAATGGCAAATACAAACACCATGCAGGGAATCTCATGCAGGCGATTCATTAATGCCTGGTGTGTGGACTTCAATTCCACACCGCGATCGCGACTGATCTGCCGTAAGACATCGTTGTAGATCGCAGCAACCTGCTGCTTTGGCTCAGGATCCGTGACCACGAGGAAGCGCCAGTTTTCCCCCGCGAGTCCGGTGGGAGCCTGCACCGCAACATCGATACATGCTTCAAGATCGGCCGGATCAATCGGGCGCGAATAGTCGAGTTTGCGTCTTACCGAACGAGCCGTGCTGAGTACGTGTTCAATTTTGTTTACGTCAAACCCGTCCACATCAGTTTCGTTTACATCAATTTCGTTTACATCAATATCATCCATGGTGGGCAAGATTGCCTGCCATGCAATGAAGAAGCAAACCCACTATCATGCGCGCTATGAATACAACGATTGAAATGGATGAATCGATCAACGTGCTCGGTTCCACACTCGAACCCTGCTCTACTGATCCTGTTACCGGGTTCTTCCGGGATGGCTGCTGCAATACCTGTGCAGAAGATGTCGGCTCTCACACCGTCTGTGTCGAGGTAACCACCGCCTTCCTTGAATACTGCCGGTTTGTTGGTAACGACCTGTCTACGCCGCACCCGGAGGTCTCTTTTCCCGGATTGAAAGAAGGAGACCGGTGGTGTCTGTGTGCCGCACGCTGGCTCGAGGCCCATAACAAGGGAATGGCACCACGGGTGTTTCTCCGCAAAACCCACATCAAGGCACTGGAAGTTGTTCCCCTGGAGCTGCTCGAGCAATTTGCCGTGGAAATCAACTGAACGATAAGAGACAAGATAAGAGACAAAACGTATGAGATTATCCGGCAGGAAAGTCCTGGTGACCCAGGCAGCTGATTACATGGGTCCGGCAATCGCGGAGCTGTTCAAAAATGAAGGCGCTGAAGTTAACGCCATTGAAGGTGTTGTACCAACCGGTTCTGCGTTCCAGGACTATGTAAAAGATGTTGGTGACATCGATGTGCTGGTTGCCAACCTCGCCCATGATCCCTGCAACGTACCTGTTGCCGACATCAGGGACGAAGACTGGATGGGTATGTACAACGTCATGGTACATCCGCTGATGGAACTGATCCGTTACTTTGCACCGCGGATGGCCGACCAGGGGCACGGCAAAATTGTCGCAGTAACAAGCGCAGCCCCACTGAAGGGCATTCCAGGGTCAACCGCGTACTGTGCAGCGCGCGGTGCGCAGAATGCGTTTATTCGTGCAACGGGTCTCGAGTTTGCTGGCTCTAACGTGCAGATCAACGCGATTGCACAGGACTACGTCAGCAACCCTGCCTACTATCCTCCGGAACTTGTGGCAACGGAGCGCTTCCAAAAACACCTGCAGCGCAATGTGCCGATTGGTCGCGTTGCCGAGTCGAGGGAAACTGCCGAGCTTGCGCTGTTCCTGGCATCGGAGAACTCCAACTTTATCGTTGGCCAGGTTGTCCCCTTCTCCGGTGGCTGGGTCACCACAACCTAAATGGCGGAAACCAAGCAGGTTCCGGTGCACGTCTGGCACCTGGAAATGACAGAAAAACCGGTACCGGATGATTCACCCAGGCACTATGACCTGCGTGAAACGACCACCCCCCTGCCGGAGCTGAACCGATTCCTTTACGCCTCAGTCGGTGCGGAAGTGTTGTGGTACA
The DNA here is from genome assembly GCA_963921285.3 of Pseudomonadales bacterium. Taxonomy (GTDB): domain Bacteria; phylum Pseudomonadota; class Gammaproteobacteria; order Pseudomonadales; family Azotimanducaceae; genus UBA9659. The sequence continues at coordinate 85,585 of CAWUFD020000007.1, read as the reverse complement.
TGCGTCTAAACTGGACATGGCGCGAGTGGCACGACTGGCTGACGCGGGAAACCATTACCACCTGGATTGCCTTTAACGGCGCCACCCCGATCGGCTATTTCGAACTGGAAAAACAGGGCGGCGGTATCGAAACGGAGATCTGCTATTTTGGCCTGCTGCCCGAGTTTATTGGCAAGGGGTTCGGCAAACGGTTACTTACCGATGCGATCGACAAGGCCTGGGAGACAGCCGACAAGCGCATCTGGTTACATACCTGCACGCTGGATCACCCCAGCGCACTGCCAAATTACCTGAGGCGCGGTTTCCGGATATTCAGGGAAGAAGACGTGACGGATACAATCCCCGCCGACCCGCTGCAACCCTGGCCGGGCGCGGGCAAGTACGCTCGCTAGTTGTTTAGCTAGTTCTCATCCGAAAAGGGTGAGAACTAAAACAAGCCAGGGATGGCTTGTCATTTTTCGCTAGAAAAATGCGAGGTTTCAATAAAACAAAAATAGAAACCGACCCGAAAAATGCCACGGATGGCATTTTTCGGACGAGAACTAGTTAGTTGGCACCTCTCAGCTCATCCCGAAAATCCGGGTGGGCAATCTCGATCAGCCGCTCTGCCCGCTCAGCCAGGCTGGCGTTCTTAAGGTCGGCAACACCAAACTCGGTTACCACCATATCCACATCGGTGCGCAGTGCCGTTACAACGGGCACGCTTGGCACAATACGAGAGACCGCCCCCTTCCTGGCGGTAGCTGTCATGGCAATAATCGAACGACCGCCTTTTGACGCTTTGGCGCTGCGCATGAAATCAACCGAGCCGCCGGTACCACTGATCTGCTTGCCACCGGCAACCTCCGCGTTGACCTGGCCCATCAGGTCCACCTCAACCGCAGAGTTGATCGAAACAAAGTTATCCAGCTGCGAGATAACACGCATTTCATGGGTGTAGTCAGCGGACCTGAAGCTGACCGACTGCGCTGCTGGATCTTCTGCCAGCCAGGTGAGCATCGACTCCGAACCAAGCGCCATACCAAGCACATGCTGTCCCTTGTCATGGGACTTGACCGCCCCGGTGAGGTTGCCATTTTGAATCAGGTTCATGACCCCGTCGTCCATCAGGCCGCCATGAAAACCCAGGTCGTTGCGATCGGTCAGCTTGCCGAGAATTGCCGAGGGCACAGCACCAATCCCGGTCTGGATGCAGTCCCCATCGCGTATAAGGGCCGCTATCTGTTCACCGATCACCCTCGATGTGTCATCGATATCGCCGGTGGGATAAAGCGGCTTGCTGGTTTCAACGGGTATGACAGCGCTGACGCGGGTCTCGTCTACCAGCGGTGAAGTCTGGGGTGCGACGAATGTCGTGTTCTCCTCCAGCACTATATGTTTTGCAGCGGCCAGTGCAGCGTCGACGTAGTCGACATTGGGGCCAAAACGAAGCCTGCCATCCTTGTCCCTTGCAGCCTGCAGCAATGCGACATCGATGGGCGACTGCGCCAGGTAGTCAAATATCGTTCGCATGTGCATGGGAACAAACCGCACCCGGCCCTCCTTCAGCCCGTCCTGCAGGAACGGCGTCATAAAGAACGTGGTCTGGGTGGAGCCCGGCGTGATCGACGACAAATCTCGCTGGTTAACCGCACCCAGTGGCTGCTGGATGTAGTTAATGTCTCGCAGGTCTCGATCATTTTCTTCAATCGCCTTAAGGAGACCATGCGGTTCTGCGCAACTGCCCCCGACGTACACAAGTGCACCCGGTTTCAGCAATTCGTAAAGGGGTTCAAATTCAGACATGCGCGAACTTTATAGGCTCGGCCCTGCTGCTACAATGCCCGCCATGACTATCGAAGCAGAATTCAAGGCGGCCTGGCAGGCCTGCCTCAAGGAAACAGACACACCCGAAACACTGGCGTATTCAGCAGGTGCTGCTGCCGACAGGCTGGCGATGTTATTTCTCGCCGGTTACCAGTCGGCGGTTCGCCGAACGTTTGGATTGACTGGTGACCACTGGACGGTTCTCGCAGTGTCAGAGGACAGATCCCCGGACAACCCATTGCCGGGAACAACCCTAGATGAAAATCAGCGTCTTTCCGGCTACAAAACCTGGGTCGCTGCTTCACGGCATGTGGATGACATCATTATCTCGGTCGGCGAACCGGTCGCCTATTTCTCGATTCCGGTTGGCGCCGAGGGTCTCAGCCTTCAGCACAAGGAAGGGGTGAGTTTCCTGCCGGAAATGAGCCAGGGCATTGCTGGTTTTGACAAGCTGCAGCTGGATGAGACCCACAAGGTTAATAGCGTAAATGGAGCGGACATAAAAGCTTTTGCGAAACGCGAACCGCTTTACCTGTATTACGCCTTCTGCGGGTTTCTTGCAGCACGTACGGGTGCTGATGTTGATGCTGTCATGGCACAACTGGACATGCTGTCGGAGATGGATATCCAGTCACCTGAGGCACGTCTGAAGTTCGCTGAGATTGACGACGCTATCGTGCCGATGATGCAGTCAGTGCCAGATGATGTGCGTAAAGGTAGCTGGGACTCTGACCAGGGATTGATCACGCTTTATTCGAAAGGTATCCAGAAGCGCGCAAGTTACTACAAGTAAGTCCCTGGATAGCTCCTTCCTGGATAAAAACAACTCCGAATAAAAGCAGCCCCGAAAAAAACAAACCCGGGTGAAAACCCGGGTCGATTAGAAAAGTTGTCTTGGGGAAAAGGAGTGGGCCCCATATTCGATTTCTCGAACAGCGGGGGCCCAGGGAGGGAAGCCGTTATCAGGCTTTGACGAATTCGGGGTAGGCTTCTACACCACACTCCGATACATCAACGCCCTGGTATTCCTCTTCTTCAGATACCCGAATACCCATTGCCATCTTCAGTACAAACCACACCGCAAGGCTGGCGACGAAGACCCAGGCAAAGATCGTCAATGCACCGATGATCTGGCCGGAGAAGGTAGCACCGTCGTTGGTGATGGGCACCAGCAGGAGACCAAGCAGACCGCAGGTACCGTGTACCGAGATCGCACCAACAGGGTCATCAATCTTCAGGCGATCCAGGAAGACGATAGAGAACACAACCAGGATGCCGCCTAGTGCGCCCCAGATGGTGGCCATCAGCGGAGTCGGCGTGGAAGGCTCAGCCGTAATCGCTACAAGACCCGCCAGTGCACCGTTAAGCAACATGGTCAGGTCAGCCCTGCCGAACATGAGTCGTGAGGTAATCAAGGCGGCTACCGCGCCACCTGCCGCTGCTGTGTTGGTGTTCAGGAACACAACCGCAACCGCGTTGGCGTTGGCGATATCGCCGAGTTTCAGTACGGAACCGCCGTTAAAGCCGAACCAGCCCATCCACAGGATGAAGGTACCGAGCGTCGCGAGTGGCAGGTTAGCACCTGGCAGCGCCATCACCTGGCCGTCCTTGCCGTACTTGCCCTTTCGAGCGCCGAGCAACAGGACGCCAGCAAGCGCAGCAGCAGCACCAGCCATGTGAACAATGCCCGAGCCGGCAAAGTCAGAGAATCCTAAATCTCCCAGATTGTAGATGCCGAACACGTCGTTACCACCCCAGGTCCAGGAACCTTCAAGCGGGTAAATCACGCCGGTCATGAATACAGCGAAAATAAGGAATGCCCAGAGTTTCATACGTTCTGCAACAGCACCCGAAACAATCGACATAGCGGTTGCGACAAACACAACCTGGAAGAAAAAGTCCGAAGCATCCGAGTAGACAGCGCCTCCGTCGAAGCCTGCCTCCTGGGATTCAGCCAGAACAGTCGCTGTGATGGCATCAGCAGAAGCTGCGCCGTCCAGTTCGATACCGCTCAGGAAGAAACCACCGCCGTACATGATGGCGTACCCGCAAACGAGGTACATCACACACGAGATGGAAAACAGGGCCACGTTTTTGGTCAGGATCTCGGCGGTATTTTTCGACCGCACGAGGCCTGCTTCCAGCATGGCAAAGCCAGCTGCCATCCACATGACCAGCGCACCGCATATCAGGAAATAAAACGTATCCAGTGCGTATTGAAGTTCTAAGGTTTGATCCACATCACCCTCCAGGTTGTCTTGTTAACACTTCGGGAACACTGAAAAGCAAACTTGATGCCAGAAATGAAAAAACGGCCGAAAGCCCGCTATTCATGGGCTTTTCCGCAATCTATTTCTAAACATGACCCCTGCGTCGCACCTTTTTGATGCAGTGAGCGCAGGTGTCCGCGCCAAAATAGCGCACAGGTCAGATGCTGGTGCACCATACCGAGACGCCCGGTATACTCCGCGCTTTTGTAAGGCAGCCCGATACATGTCCCCTGCCCCCGACTGGTTCACCCGCTACGTTTCAATCAGCCCGCAGTCAGCGCGCACCCTGGTGGACAATGTCGACATCCATTACCTGCACTGGCAGAACCCAGGCAAACCAGGCCTCGTCTTTGTTCACGGTCACGCCGCGCATGCGCATTGGTGGGACTTTATTGCACCTGCTTTTAAAGACAGCCACGACATTGTCGCGATTGACCTGTCCGGTGCGGGCGATTCAGGTCACCGGGACCTGTACACGGCAGCGGGTTTTGCAAAGGAGATTGTCAGCGTGGCTGATGCGGCCGGGCTGCACCAGCCCTGTGTCGTGGGACACAGCTTCGGCGGATCCATGACCAGAATTGCAGCACATCTGCACCCTGACAAGCTGGGCTCGATCGTCCTGGTCGACTCAGCGCTGCCCACGACGCGCAGCAGTCGCGATACACCGGCGATGCCTCGCACGAGAGTTCGGCACTACCCCAGTATCCCGGAGGGTATGCGAAGGTTCCGATTACGCCCGCCGCAACCGGCAACACACGACTACATCATCGAGCACATAGCGAAGCACTCGCTCACAGAGGCTGCAGAAGGATTCCGGTTCAAACTGGACCAGGCGGTGTTTGCAAAGATGACCGAGAAGGCAGATTTTCCCACGGCAGCACAAATGGTGCGTGACCTCACGATACCGGCATCGTTCATCTATGGTGAAAAGAGTCGGTTTTTTCCAGCACCAGCAGTAGATGGGCTCAAGGCACTGTTTGCACCCGCGTCCCTTGCTGGCATCCCGAACGCGTACCATCACGTCTTCCTGGACGAGCCGCTGGCTTTTATTGAAGCGCTCCGCGCCTTAATTGGACCAATTACAGATTAACCACACAGAACTCGTTGCCTTCCGGGTCCAGCATCACCGTGAAGTCAGCATGGACATCCCGGACCGTGGCACCGAGTGCGGTGAGCCTGGCAACTTCAGCTTCCCGATTCTGCGCCCTCACATCCATATGCACCCGATTACGAGCGGTCTTGGGTGTCTCGGTTTTCTGGAAAAAGATGGTCAGCTGTGGGCCATCAAGGGCAACCGCGGGATCTGTTTCGGGGGTTAAGCCGAGGGCGGCAAGGCGTTCAATCTCGGCATTGTCATAGGGCCTGATCGAAAAGTCATCAAGCACATCCTGCCAGAAGGTCGCCAGCCGGTGAGGCGCAAGAGAGTCTACAACCAGGTCGGTGAGGCGCGCCATCGCTGTCAGGTTGGCCGAACACCATCGTCAATGGTGATGCGTTGCATGCGACGATGCTGCGGCCAGTAATCATTGACGGGCTTATGCTGCGTGATGCGGTTGTCCCAGAACGCAACGGAATGGTTCTGCCAGTTGAAACGGCAGGTGTATTCGGGCGTCACCATGTGCTCAAACAGGAAATTCAACAGCGCGTCGCTTTCCTTCGGCTTCATATCCTTGATAGCAACCGTGAACAGCGAGTTCACAAACAGGCTTTTCTTACCGGAGACAGGATGCGTGCGCACCACCGGATGCTCAACCGGGGGATTGGCCGCAACCATGTCAGCCAGGCGTTCACGTCCACCCGGCTCGGCAAGGCTCTCTTTAAAGCCATGACTGAAGTCATGGATCGCCGTCAGCGACGACAGGAATTGCTGCATCGAGTCACTCAGCCCCTCATAAGCGGCTGACATGCTGGCGAACATGGTGTCGCCGCCCTTTTCAGGGATGATAACGCCATGCAGGATCGATCCCAGCGGCGGACACTCCCGAAACGTCATGTCGGTATGCCACATCTCTATCTTGGAGGGATTAGCCTCATCGTTTTCCAGGATGGTGAGCTGCGGAAAGCCTTCCACATGGTCATAAGCCTCATGCAGCTGCGGCTTGCCAAACAGATCAGCAAGATCGGCATGATTCTGTGGTGACATTGGCTGGTCACGAAAGAACAGCACCTCGTAGTCAAGCAGCGCTTGCTCGAGTGAATCTGTGGCTTCTTTCGAGAGCGGTTCACACAGGTTGATACCGCAGACTTCTGCGCCGAGGGTTCCGGAAAAGGGATTTAACTGTAACATCGCGCAGATTGTAGCGAGGGTAATTCAAATGGCAAACATTGAGCTCATCGTTGGCGATATCGTGCATGAATCTGTCGATGTCATCGTCAATGCAGCCAACGAATCGCTCCTGGGAGGCGGTGGCGTGGACGGTGCCATCCATCGTGCGGCCGGCCCGGACCTGCTCGCGGAATGCAGAACACTCGGCGGCTGTCCCACCGGGTCAGCCAGGATCACCGGGGCCTATGCCCTGCCGGCAACCTGGATCGTGCACACGGTCGGGCCGGTGTGGCGCGGGGGCAGTCACGGCGAACGTGCCCTGCTGCGCTCCTGCTACGTGGAAAGCCTTGAACTGGCAGCACGCCACAACGCGACATCAATCGCATTCCCTGCGATCAGCACGGGGGTTTATGGTTATCCACTGAGGGAGGCCGCAGAGACGGCGATGTCAGCGTTGCAGGACACACTGCCTGCAACGTCTATAGAGCTGGTGCGCCTGGTCGCCTTTGACCAGGTGAACGCAAACAGCTACGAGGGGCTTATCTGAATCAGCCTTCGACCGATTCCAGCTGCTGGACCAGTTTGTTGGCTTTTTCTTCAAGTTCCGCAATCAGGTCCTTGCTCACGTGGACAGACAGGGCCACTACCCTGTTTGGTCCGAGCCTTTTCAGGCCGTTGGCAATGTCCTGCGCGTTCTGCTTCATTTCATCTACTTGACTCATGAACAAGTCTCCAAATTTTTCGGGCGCAATCATACCCCAGGCGGTGGCGAAGCGGAATAACAGCCATGCTGATCCAACTTTATGGATAACTATTTAAATGCGCGTGGCAACATCGCATACTCACCGCGTTATGACCGAAACCAGCAGTAAACAACTTTGCGCCGAGTACAGGGGGGCCAACCTCCGGGTGGAGTTTGACAGCAAGCCTTCAGCGGCGCTTTACATCAACAACCTGCAGCGTCACACGGAAGTGGCAGAATCACGACCCCATACGTTTTCACTTTCAAGTCCCGTACAGACCGACTACGAGTGGCATGAATATATCGACGCGGTTGTGCGTATATCTGAAGACGCGGCTACAGTAAAAATCTCAACCGGAGGCAAGGAACTTGCCTCAGCCGAGTTCGAACTATGAAGCTTGCCAAACCCTGTATCGATGTTGGGGTGCGAACCAACCAGCTTGAGCCCATGATGGAATTCTGGACCCAGGAGGTTGGCCTTCGCTACGAAGAATTACTCAAGGTTGGCAATGGTGTTCACCAGCACCGGCTCAGCCTGAACGGATCGGTATTCAAACTGAACCATGCACGCGACCCGCTACCTGCCGATGCGCCAACGGGCTACCAGGAACTCATCATCGCAACAGAAGGCATCGAGGAGCAGGAAACAAAAACCGACCCTGACGGCAACCGCGTGACGCTGGTGCCCCCTGGCCACGATGACATCACCCATATCGGTATTCGCATGGTGGTCTCATCACTGGAGAAGGCGCGGCATTTTTTCGGTTCGGTACTGGAGACAGAGGACCTTGGCGGTGATCGTTTTCGCTGGGCAACAACTGTCTTCATTCTTGAAGAGGATGCGGCACAGCCTGCATCAGGCGGGATGCAGGGCACCGGTTACCGCTATATCACCGTGCAGGTGTTCAAGGTGGATGCGGAACATGCCTCCGCCCTCTCGCGCGGTGCCACTGAAGGTGCGCCTCCGGTCACCCTCGGCAAAACCGCACGTATCTCTTTTATCACCGATCCCGACAACAACTGGATCGAAGTTTCACAACGGGCCTCCCTGACGGGGGACCTCAGCAGCGGTTAACACTCCAATGAGCGTCGTTAAAGAAGAACCATTTAACCTGGATGGCTCCAGCGCACCAGATTGGCGGATCTGGATGGGCCTTGCCGTCACCATCATCTGGCTGGCCTTCCTGGCAGCCTATGTTGAGCACAGCATTGGCTTTTCGGAGATCTGGAACGCGCCGATCGAGCGGGTTGGTAACTTCCTCGAGGGTGCCTTTGCACCCCTTGCGTTCCTTTGGCTGGTCATCGGCTACTTCCTCCAGAAAAAGGAACTGATGCAGAACACCGCCGCGATCAAGATGCAGTATGTTGAAATCCAGAAGTCGGCAGAACAGGCAGTCATCCAGTCCGAAGCCGCTCGCAAACAATCTTTCCTGCAGTCTGCTGAGGTGGTAAGGCAGCACCTGGGTGGCATCTCGGGATTTCTGTTCCTTTCAAGCCAGGGCAGCGGTGACTCGGGCATTGTCAGCAGCGAGCGTATCGGCGAGCTGTGGGGTTCACTCAACAACACCGACCCGGAAGGATTTACCCGCTCGCTGCTGCAGATCAGGTTTACCAACGGTATACCCTACTCGTACAAACTGCTCTATGGCACCGAAGTCCGTACGCGACATTGCGAGAACTTTATTTTCCATTTTGAACGGCTGCTCGATGAAGCAGCGGCCGCAGACAGGAGCGGCATGCTGAAAGACGGTTTTCTCGGCAGCGCCCACGGCCGCCTGTACCAGTGGATGGTTGATTACCGGGAAAACCCGCCGGAAGGATTCACCTACGCCGTTTACAATTTTGACCCCGATACACCTGACTGAAAAGACACCCGACTGACAGGGCAAGACCATGACAAACCCGATAGAAGCACTTAAGCGAGATCGCTCATCCGCCCGCAGCCTGCAGGATGGCAACGCAGATATCTGCTTTCTCGCCTTAACCGATCCGTCAGTCAGGACGCTGGTGACAAGGGATATTGATGATTCAGGCATCCAGCTCTTCATCAACAAGACATCAGCAAAATGGGAAACCATCGAAGCTGACGCCAGCGCACAGGTGCTATTCTGGTTTTCATCACTTCAGAAGCAGTACCGCGTCTCCGGCACCATCAAAGAACTTGGTCGCGAGGACATTGAGAACAACTGGCCGCGGCGCCCGGCGGGCAGCAAATACCTCGATCATGCTTACGAGGACTTTGCCCGGCAGTCTTCTGTGATTGAATCAAGAGATGCGCTCACCGCTTATATCGGTGAATCAAAGGCGCATCTCAACGAGGAAGAGATGACAACCCCCACCCATGCCACAGGCGTGCGCCTCGTGCCTGCCTCAATTGAGTGTCTTGATCTGAACAACCAGGACAGGATTCATGACCGCAGGTTGTTCACCCTCGAAGCAGGCAGCTGGCAGGAACAGGTGCTGATGCCCTGATCCGACGCGTTGATCATGGAAGAAGAGTTCCAGACCTATACCGAGACGGGAGAACCGCTCGACCTGGTACCGCGCAGTATTGTTCACCGTGACGGGCTTTGGCACCGTGCCACCAACGTGTTCGTGTTTCGTAGCAACGGCCACCTGATCACGCAGCGGCGTGCGCCGCATAAAGATGTCTACCCGGATACCTGGGATCTCTCAGTCGCTGAACACCTGAAGCCAGGTGAAGATTATCTGGCGGCTGCGATACGCGGCACACGCGAAGAACTTGGTATCACGATCGAGACGCTGACACCGGTTGGGGACGAATGCAGTGCAAAGCTCGATCTGCCCAGCGTTGGTGTGAAAAATTACGAGCACCAGATGACCTTCACCGGTATCTCCGACGCAACGATCCTGCCACAGGATGACGAAGTGGCGGAGATCCGTGAGTACGGGATGGACGAACTGCTGAATGACATGGCCAAACAACCTGAACGGTTCACACCCTGGTTTCATGATAGATTGACGGTACTTTTAAGTAACCGCTAATCTGGCGCCGCACCAGTTATCAGGCTTACCCGCACGACAGCGGCGTGCCCTGATCGGTGCGCTCCAAGGCTGCTAACGAGAGATAACAAGAATGAACCTTCGTATTGCTTCCATCATCGTCCTCATCCTCTTCGGCGGACTCACCGCACAGGCGATTGTCGCCGACGGGCCTGACGGGTTTCCGAATGCCATCACCTACAACCTGACCTCACTGCAGGTCTGGCTCGATCTTGTCATCGCTATGATGTTCTGGTGTGGCTGGGTCATCTACGACGGCAGGCAGGCCGGGCGTAATCCCTGGCCCTGGATCATCGGCGCACTCATCTTCGGTGCTTTTGTGCCGCTGATTTACCTGGCGGTTTACCAACGCTGGCCGGCAAGCTCCGTTGCAGAGGTCACCGCAGACAATGCAACAACCCGGCGAACCGTGGCGGGTATTGTTACCGCTGCCTTTGCCGCACTGACCGCGGCGGCAATCTACGTTGATGGTTCGGATATCGCTGCGACAGTGACCCACAGCTGGTCCAATATCCAGATCTGGGTTGATCTCGTCATCATGATCGTCTTCTGGTTGTTCTGGCTGGTTAAGGATGCAAATGCCAACGAAAGGAATCCGTGGGGCTGGGTCGTTTTTGCGGCAGTACTTGGCGCATTTTCACCACTGCTTTATCTTTTGACTCATGGTCGATGGCCAGGCTCACACAAGATCACATAAGCTTTGACAGTTTAAAAATCCTGCGCTATAAAATCGCCCAGTTTTACCAACGCGTTGGTCGTTCTAACCAGGGGGAACTTCGGCGCGCCTAATGGCACCCTGATCGTAAAAGGAGGTGATCCCATTAGTAGTCAGTCTACAGGGGGAGCCTCCGAGTTAATCTAAACTCGGAGCTTGCTCCCCATACGAAGACCGGGCCTCAAGGAGCAGTGCTTCTTGGGGCCTTTTCTTGTCTGGACCTTCAGAAATTATCGCGCGGGTTTATTGGCTCGTTCTACTGCTGTACAGCACGAACACCATTCAATGTAGAAAAGCACGTTTCGATAGCCGTATTGAGAAAGTCCTGCATAAACGCCATGTCTCGCTGGTCTTCCCGGATTGCGGCATAAAGCGTACACCAGAGCCCGTTTTCGCCAAGCTTCTTCGCCACGATGCTGTCATTTTCCAGGTATTCGGTCAGCGCCCAGTTCGGCAGGCAGGTTACCCCACGACTTGAAGCCACCAGCTGCACAATCATCGCAGTCAGTTCAGCGGTGCGTACCGCCTCTGGCTCGATATCAGCTGGGTCGAGAAAACGTGTAAACACATCCAGCCGATTTCGATCAACCGGGTAGGTGATGAGCTGCTCTCCCTTGAGATCCTGCGGTTCAATATTCGAGCGAACCGACAGGGTGTGATCCTTGCTGACCGCAAGCATCGCTTCGTAGGTAAACAAAGGAATGTAGGCGATGCCAGGCAGGTCCACCGGATCGGATGTGACCACCAGGTCCAGGTCACCCCTCACCAGGGCTGGTAGCGGCGCGAAACTGAACCCACCGGTGAGATCGAGCTCAACCTCGGGCCAGTTGTTGCGATAACGATCCAGACACGGGATCAGCCACTGAAAGCAGCTGTGACACTCGATGCAGATGTGCAGTCGCCCTGCCTCGCCGCCTGCCAGTCGGGCAATGTCCCGCTCGGCACCTTTCACCATCGGCAGCACCTCATCAGCAAGGTTCAAAAGACGCCTGCCCGCGGACGTGAAACGTGGTGGTTTGGTTTTTCGAACAAACAGCGTGCACTCGAGCCTGTCCTCAAGATCTTTCAGCTGGTGCGACAGCGCTGACTGGGTCAGAAACAGGCTGTCCGCTGCTTCAACCAGGCTGCCGGTGTCCCTGAGTGCTACCAGTGTCTTTAAGTGGCGAAGTTCAATCACCGTCTGAATACCGGTTCAGATGAGTGAAATTCAATGTATACTCATTTTTCGCAAAAAGCACTCATTTTAGCTGGTCGGTGATATCACACCGCCTACCCTATTTTTGGCTTGACTCATCTTATCGACACGAGACAATAACCGTTCGAGAGGTATCAAAGGGACATCATGTTTAACCCGTCGTCAGTAGTAATCGAGGCCTTCGTGGACGAGATTGTTGAGCACTATGTCAACATGTACGGGCACAACGAGTCGGATATCCACCTCCTCGTCACCAACGCGCGTAATGCGCTCGAGATCATCGCCAACAGCGACGCGCCCTATCACGACGTGAACCACACCATCATGGTGACCCTGGTCGGGATGGAAATCCTGCGCGGTAAGATATTGATCGAAGGCCAGGTGACCTCCCGGGAGTACATTCACTTCGTCGTATCGCTGCTGCATCACGACATTGGCTACGTACGCGGCATATGCCGAGCTGATCGCAGTGGCCGCTACGCTATCAACATGGCCTACGACACGATTGCACCACCACCGGGTTCCACCGATGCGGTGCTGACGCCGTATCACGTTGATCGGGCAAAGCTGTACATCAACGAGCGGTTTGCGAGCGATGAGCACCTCGACACCGCGCTCATCTGTGAAAACATCGAACGTACCCGTTTTCCCGTGCCAACCGAAGAAGATCACCAGGAGTCTGGTGACTTCCCAGGCCTTATCCGTGCGGCAGACCTGATCGGTCAGCTTGCTGACCCTCAATACCACCGCAAGATCTCTGCCCTCTTCCAGGAGTTCAAGGAAACCGGCCAGGCGGCCAAGATGGGGTACACAACAGCGGCTGACCTCCGCGAGGGTTACCCAAAATTCTTCTGGGAAGTAGTGTCACCGTTTATCGATGAAGGCATAAGGCTGCTGCGACGTACACAGGAAGGCCAGAAGTGGGTTGCTCACCTGTATGCCAACGTATTCACTGAGGAGCACGAGGCACCTGCCTACGGACCGGAACGAAGACTGTCAGGTGATCGTCGCAGCGAGGTTGAAAGCGTCTTCAAGATCAAGGAGATCTCAGACAACGACCAGCGCCGCTCAGGACGCCGTAACAGCGACCGCGAGGCAGCCGAGAAGTAGTATTTGATAATCAAAGTCCGTAGAATTCGCTGCTTTTCACGAATTCAAGACGTTGATGTCCGAGGCGCCTGAACAATCGGGGCAACCACTCAAGATCTGCCTGCTTGGCTATCGCAGTAATCCGTATTCCGGTGGCCAGGGCGTTTACATCAAGTTCCTGTCGCAAGCGCTGGTTAATGCCGGTCACAGCGTCGATGTTATTTCCGGGCCTCCCTACCCCGATCTCGATGCCAGGGTGAACCTGATCAAACTGCCTTCGCTGAATCTCTTCGAAGAAGAAAATCACGTGACCGCGCTAAAACCGCATCACCTGCTTTCCTATACGGACTTTTTCGAATGGTTCAGTATGCTCACGGGCGGCTTTGCGGAGCCCTATACTTTTGGCAGGCGCCTGGTAAAACACTTTCGTGACACCAGGCCGGATTATGACATCGTGCATGACAACCAGAGCCTGTGTTACGGCACCCTGCAGCTACAACGCGACGGCATTCCCCTGCTGACGACCATTCATCACCCCATCACCAGCGATCTTGAGATTGCACTGCAGAGCGCTGACACCTGGGGGTTGCGGCTGCTGATCAAGCGCTGGCACTCCTTCCTGCGTATGCAGAAGAAGGTCGTGAAGAGCCTCGATAACATCGTTACGGTGTCGAAAGTCTCAAGGGACGATATTGCTGGGGCGTTCAATATCAACGCGGACAACATCGACATTGTCCACAACGGCATCGCCACGGACATGTTTGCACCGGCGCCGGCCTCAAAAGCAGAGCCAATGAGCGTTATGGCAACCGCCAGTGCCGACGCACCGCTTAAGGGGCTGAGTTACCTGCTGAAGGCAGTGGCGCTACTCAAATCTGAAGGTACCAACATCAATCTGATCCTGCTCGGCAAACTCAAACCGGGCGGTGATACCGAAAAGCTGATCAATGACCTCGGCATCGGCGAACAGATCGAGTTTCATTCCGGCCTGTCCTCAGAAGAAGTTGCTGCCCTGTATCACCGCGCCAGCATCGCGGTCGTGCCATCTGTTTACGAGGGTTTCGGACTGCCGGCTGGCGAAGCGATGGCATGCGGACTACCGGTGATTTCCACCGATGGCGGCGCCCTGCCGGAAGTTGTCGGTGACGCCGGTGTTATTGTGCCGACACGGGATGAGCAGGCACTGGCGGCAGCCATCAAATCCCTGTTGCAAGATCCTGACCGCAGATCAGATCTCGGTCGTCGCGCAAGACAACGCATCCTTGAATCATTCAGCTGGGAGGTTGCTGCACGGGATATGACAACGCTGTATCGGAACATCATTGCAGCCAATCAGACAGCGAGGGCTGCCTGATGTCTTTGCAGACCATCCGTTTTGAGAACATTCGCCTGCAGCCTGGTGACAAACTGCTGGATCTCGGCTGTGGTGAAGGCCGCCACGCTATATCCGCTTACATGGTGGAAAACCTCGACGCGGTAGGTATCGATCTCTCGCTGAAGGATCTCAATACCACCCGTGAGCGATTCGGCGAATTCGTCGAACCTGAAAACTGTAACAAAAGCCTTGTGATTTCTGTTGCCGATGGCACTTGCCTGCCTTTTGCAGATAACAGCTTCGACAAGGTGATCTGTTCAGAAGTGCTGGAGCACATACCGGACTATCGTGCAGTCATCGGCGAGATTAATCGTGTTGTGAAACCAGGTGGTTTTGCCGCCATCAGCGTGCCGCGCTTTTTCCCCGAATGGGTATGCTGGCAGCTCAGTGACGCCTATCACGAGGTTGAGGGTGGACACATCCGGATATTCAAGGCCGGCCAGCTGAAGAAGGACGTGGAAGACGCAGGTTTTGTTTTCTTCAGGAAGCACCATGCGCATTCCCTGCACGTGCCCTACTGGTGGCTGAAGTGCATGTTCTGGCGCGAGGACGGTGAACCGCAGGCAAAGATTGTCGACCTGTATCACCAGTTCCTGACCTGGGACCTGATGAAGGCGCCCCCAATCACCCGTTTTCTTGACTGGATTCTAAATCCCATCATGGGCAAGAGCGTTGTCATGTATTTTGTGAAGACCGACCAGGCTGGGACCGCCAGATGACGCAGGTATTTGTTTCGATGGGGTTCTACCCTGAAGAGTATTTTCAACCGACAGTCGACTATATCGCCCGCACACAGCAGGCTGATGGCGCCATTCCCTGGTTTGAAAATGGACCGATGGATCCCTGGGACCACGTCGAAGCAGCCATGGGGCTGACCATCGGCGGACGTTATGATGAAGCGCAGCAAGCCTACCTGTGGCTCAATAACAACCAGTTACCCAACGGCAGCTGGCTGGCTGCTTACAAGAACGGCCAGGTTGAAGATGGCACCAGGGCTGAATCCAACTTTGTCGCCTACGTTGCCACCGGCGTATGGCATTACTACCTGGTTACACGCGACATCAAGTTCCTTGCCGACATGTGGGGCACCGTTAGCGGTGCCGTTGAATTTGTACTTCGCCTGCAGGGCGAACACGGTGAAATCTACTGGTGTGAAGACACCACCCTGGGTATCCGTGAGGATTCCCTGATCACCGGTTGCAGCAGCATCTACAAGAGCCTGCAGTGTGCACTCAACATTGCGACTACCCTGGAAGAAGAGAAGCCCGACTGGGCGCTGGCACGAACAAAACTTGGTCACGCACTCACCAATCACCCGGAGTGTTTCGATCGAACCTGGGACAGCAAAAGCCGCTTTGCAATGGACTGGTTCTACCCGGTACTGACCCAGGTTGTTCGCGGTCCGGCGGCGAGACTACACCTGCGATCACGCTGGGATGAGTTTGTCAGACAGGACCTGGGTTGCGTCTGCGTGAACGATGAACCGTGGGTCACCGTGGCGGAATCCTGTGAACTCGTCATGTCCTTGCTTGCCGCTAACGAGTACCAGAAGGCGGTACAACTGTTCAGCTGGCTGCACCAGTTCAGGGATGATGACGGTTCCTACTGGACCGGCTGGGTTTATCGTGACGAGGCATTATGGCCGATCGAAAAGCCAACCTGGACTGCGGGTGCGGTGTTGATGGCAGCAGACGCGCTGTCGAATCGGACCGGGGCTGCACACCTCTTTCGCAATGACGCCAGAGTGGTGGGCGCGGCCGCATCAACCGCCGCTAACGAATCACCTTAAATTCGCTTGAGGATAGCCAGTGTTTTGACGCGGGCATGATCCTCGAACAAACCGGACGCCCTCGCCAGTTTCAGGATCTCAAAAGGTGCCTGGCCACCCTCCTCCGGATTCTCAAAGATGTCGTGTATCGCGAGCAGGCCGCCCGGCACGACATGGGCAGCCCAGCTCCGATAATCATTCATGGCGGCTTCCAGACTGTGCCCCCCATCGATAAACACCATACCGAGCGGTGTATGCCACTGCCGAGCTGCAACAAGCGAGGGAGAGACAACGGGTACCACGGTATCCTCAAGATCAGCCCGACGCATATTCGCGCGGAACTCGCGGAATGAATCCATCAGGCCTGCCTCGGCATCGTAGAGTTCACCGTCGTGATATTCCTCGCCGAGCTGGTGTTCCTCAGAACCCCGGTGGTGATCAAGCGCATAAAGGATGTTGTTGTTCTCCTTGCAGGCAGCGCCGATGTATACCGTTGACTTGCCGCAATAGCTGCCCACCTCAAGCACGGGCCCCAGTGCAGAAACAGAAGCGGCTGCGTTAAAAAGCGCCGCACCTTCCGCAGGGTCAAGAAAACCCTTTACGGTGTTGATATCGAGCGGGAGTTCCACGTCAGAATACAAAAAAGATGGTCAGGTAGAGCGGGATCAGGATGATCGCCGCGTAACAGAGAATATTGTTGGCAATGGGCCACTTTTCTTCTTCCTTCAGCGGAAACTGGTTGCCAACAACAAGCCATGTACAGGCCCCAAGAATAATTGACAGTATGGCGCTGAGTGCAATCAATCCCATTACTCGACTCTACAATAGATTAATACGGATAAAACTTAACGGTGTCGCCGGGTGTAACTTCCTGGCCAACCTCAACTTCGGCCAGCGCGTTGCCCCACACAACAGATGTCATGATACCTGAACCCTGGTTGGCAAAACGGCTAAGTCGTACTTTGCCATCCGCACCGGTCTCGGTGCGTGCCCTGATGTACTCACGCCGCGACCCTGCTTTGAAGCTGAAGTCGGCCTCGCCAAAGAAAGCCCGGTTGGCGCTATCGGTGCCACCGGCTCGCTCAACCAGGTAGGGTTTTGCAATCATCATGAACGTGACAAAGCTCGACACGGGATTACCCGGCAGCCCAAAAAACGGTGTGCCCTTCACTTCGCCATAGGCAAGCGGCTTGCCAGGCTTGATCGCCAGCTTCCAGATGTCGAGCGAACCAAGTTTTTCAACGGCTGCCTTCACGTGATCTTCTTCACCGACAGAGACGCCGCCACTAGAAAGTATGCAGTCCGCGGTCGCGGCCTGCTCAAGTGCTTGCTCAGTTGCCTGCGGCGTGTCTTTGATAATCCCAAGATCGAGAACCTGCATACCCATGTCATTCAGGATGCCAGCCAGCGCATATCGATTGGAGTTATAGATCTGCCCGGGATTGACGCTGTTACCTGGTTCCACCAGTTCATCTCCGGTCGACATGACAGCAACCGTCAACTGCCGGTAAACCGGCACTTCACTGATCCCCACCGAGGCAATCAAGGCGAGCGCATCAGGTGTCAGTCTTGTACCACGACCGAGGATGACATCACCTTTACTTACGTCCTGGCCGCAGGGTCGGACGTTTTCTTTTGGTGATGGCATCTCCGTGATGACCACATGGTCACCTTCGAGGCGCGTATCTTCCTGAATGACGACGGTATCAGCCCCTTGCGGGATTTCTGCACCAGTGAAAATTCTTGCCAGGGTGCCCGGTGCCAACGGTTTACCCGGGTGACCTGCCGGTATGCGATCGCTGATAACAAGCTGCTCGCCAGCTTTCACATCGCCATGGTTCAGTGCATAACCATCCATTGCGCTGTTGTCAGCAGGCGGCACGTTAACAGGTGACTGCAGGTCCTTCGCCAGGTACCTGCCCTGTGCTTCGAGCAGTGGTGCGTGTTCTGTATCAGTGATGGGTACAACGCGGCTCATTACATCAGCCGCAACTTCATCAACCGGGCGTAGTGCCATCAGTGGGAGCCTTTCCTGATGAGTTCTGCAAAGTTGCAGGGCCGGTGATTGATATCGAGTTGCTGCAACAGGATGCCTTCCCAGGCGGTTCGGCATGCGCCCGTTGAGCCCGGCATGCAGAAGATCACCGTGTTGTTGGCCATACCGCCAAACGCTCGTGACTGCACCGTGGACGTACCGATGTCCTCATAGGATAACTGCCTGAAGAGCTCCCCAAAGCCAGTGATATCAACATCAAACAGTGGCATCAGTGCTTCTGGTGTGGAATCCCGTGTGGTGAAACCGGTACCACCGGTGATGAGTATCACTTCGATGTCAGGGTCTGCAATCCAGTTGGAGACCACGGCACGTAACCGGTACATGTCGTCTATTTCAATATGCCGGGTAGCAAGTGCGTGACCCGCATCACCGAGGGAGTCGATCAGGTATTGCCCCGAGGTGTCATTTTCCACCGTGCGCGTATCGGAAACCGTCAGCACGGCGATGTTCAGACCAGTTGCAGTCATCTGTCGTAAGTTCCTGTTTTAACTATCCATTCGCGAAATTCTGGCTTGCCAAGCCAGTTCAACACGGGCATTCTACCTTGCCCCGAAAGCAAGAAGTACCCGGCGAAATATCTATGAGTTCCATTATCCAAAAACTGCTCCCCAAGCTGGAGGTGTTTAACTTCCTGGATGAATCGGACTACAGCACCATCGAGAAATACATGTTCACGCACGAATATGATTCAGGTGCATATGTCTTCAAGGAAGGCGCGCACGGGGGTTACATGTTTTTCATCATCGATGGCGAAGTTGACGTCATCAAGCAGTTCGATACTGCCAAGCACACCATCGCCACACTCGGTAGCGGTCGCTCGGTTGGTGAAATGTCTTTGATCGACGGTGCGCCGCGTTCGGCAACCGCAAAGGCCAAAAGCAAGTTGAAGCTGATTGTGCTGAAGCGTGAAAACTTCAACAAGTTGAACGATGAGCACCCTGCGCTCGCCAACAAGGTGCTGATGGGGATCGCGAGTCTGTTAAGTCACAGCCTGCGTGATACCAACAACAGATTCACAGAAAAACTGCTTTCGATCTGCTGATCGTGTCGCGCTGCGGCGTGGTTAGCTCTCATCCGAAAACTGCCATCCCTGGCAGTTTCCGGGTCGGTTCCTGTTATAGAACTTAAGAAACCTCGCATTTTCCTGCGGGAACTAGTTACTCGCCCTTCCAGTTAGGTGGACGTTTTTCCGCAAACGCCAGCGGACCTTCAACAAAGTCAGCACTGTGACGCATCGCTTTGATCTGCTCGTAGCTGCCCTTGATGGCAGCCTCAAGTGATTCCGCATCCATACCCGCCATCGCCGCTTCCTTACTGCCTCGAACAGACAGTGGCGCACATTCGAGAATCTGGGCTGCCCAGGCCTTCGCCGCGGTAAGTGCCTCACCGGTCGGCACCACCTCGTTCACGAAACCCAGCTCTTTACCCTCGGCAGCTGACACCCGCCTGCCGGTCAGCAGCATGCCCATCGCCTGCTTCATACCGATTTCCCGTGGCAGCCGGTGAATACCACCAGCCAGCGCAGCAAGACCAACCCGTGGCTCAGGTAAAGCAAACACAGCATTTTCTGAAGCGATAATCAGGTCGCAGGCAAGTGCAATCTCAAACCCGCCGCCCATGGCGATGCCGTTCACCGCTGCGATAACCGGCTTGTGATTGTCAAAACGTGAGGTCAGACCTGCAAATCCTGAGGGCGGCCCGCCCATCTTGCCACCACCCGCCTGGTACTTGAGGTCATTACCCGCGCTGAAAGCGCGATCACCTGCACCGGTGATAATGGCAACCCACTGGTCTTTATCCGCTGCAAAATCATCAAAGACCTCTGCCAGCTCAAAGTTGCCCGGTGGATGCAGCGAGTTCATTACCTCCGGTCGTTCGATAGTGACGATGGTCAGCGGACCTTCCTTTACGACACTGCAGAATTCTCCCATGCGTTTTCCCCTTTTGCTTTTGTGTTAACTAATTTGTTGTGTTGATTCGTTATGAAGAATACCAGCTTTGGCTCAGGCGAGCCGTGTGGAGATACGCCGCATCACCTCATCCAATCGTGAGCGAGGTGTCGCAAAATTAAGCCTGAGATGACCGGGTCCGGCAAACCGCTCCCCTTCCGTGAGCGCAACCCCTGACTCCAATATGGCAGCATGGGGATCGTTCAGGCCGGTTCCCGTGACATCGAGCCACATGAAGTAGGTTGCCTGCGGCGCAGTGATCTGAACGCCGGGCAGTTGCCCGAGGGTTTCCAGCGCAGCCCGGCGGTTATCCGTGAGGTAGGCCATCAAACCGGCAAGCCACTCGTCACATTCGCTATATGCCGCCTGCATCGCCACAACAGCAAACACGTTGATGTTAGCGATAATACCTTTGCCCGCCGTTTCAAATCTCTCACGTAACGCTGGGTCGCTGATAATGGCAAAAGCACCGCCGAGACCGCTGATGCCGAAGGCTTTGGACGGAGACATCAGCGTGACCGTCTTTGCTGAAACCTCGGGGCTGAGGTTCGCAATAGGTATGTGCTGGTGATCATCGAACACGACTTCAGCGTGTATCTCGTCTGAACAGATAAGCACATCATGGCGCAGGCAGATTTCCGCCAGCTGCTCCAGTTCGGGTCGTGTCGCCACCCGGCCTGTCGGGTTCTGTGGGTTACACAGCATCAGCATCTGCGTGTCGGCTTGTGAAGCCACGCTTTCGATCGCATCAAAATCAAATGTTACATGACCGGCAGCGCTGGAGACCGGCACCGTACGCAGCACCTGGGCGTTGTTGCCGGGTGCATCCAGGAAGGGATAGTAAACCGGCGCTTCAGAGAGCACCGCAGCCCCCGCGTCCACAAAAGCCCTGCATGCCTGGTTGAGGCCGGGTACCACGCCCGGGATGTAAACAAACCAGTCCGGATCAACCTGCCAGCCATACAGGCGATCGAGCCTCGCCATGACAGCCTGCGTAACAGCAGCAGGCACACTGTCGTACCCGATTACGCCATGATCAGCCCTTGCATCGATGGCAGCCCGTACTGGCGGCGGCATGGAAAAATCCATATCCCCCGTGGTCATCGCCAGCACACCGGCACCAAACTCCTGCCAGCGTGAGCTGTTGCTGCTGGTACGATCGATTACTTCATCAAAATTCATAGTGGTAACGCCAATTCAAGAGCGCTAGCGTATAATGAATTGTCTATCTCTAACAGGTATGGAGGCCGCACATGGGACTCTTCAGCAAGAAACTTGAAATGCCAACAGAAACGTCAGCACTGCCGGGTCGAGAAGAGACCATGCCTGTGCCGGAAACACATTTCGTTAACGGCAACCCGCTGACGGGGCCGTTCGCTGATCACCTGCAGACCGCCATGTTTGGCATGGGTTGTTTCTGGGGTTCGGAGCGCCGCTTCTGGGAACGCGAAGGCGTCTTCACAACCGCCGTCGGATATGCCGCCGGTATTACCCCCAACCCGATGTACGAAGAAGTCTGTTCAGGAATGACGGGCCACAATGAGGTGGTGCTGGTTGTATTCGACCCTGCCATTGTGAGCTATGAGGAACTGCTGAAGCTGTTCTGGGAAAGCCATGACCCGACACAGGGGATGCGCCAGGGTAACGATATCGGCACGCAGTACCGATCTGGTATTTATACCTATAGTGAAGAACAGCAGCAGGCTGCCCAGGCATCTTGTGAGGTGTTCCAGCAGAACCTGAAGGAAGCAGGCTTACCGCAGATTACAACAGAGATCATCACTGCGCCTGAATTCTACTACGCTGAACATTATCACCAGCAGTACCTGGCCAAAGTGCCTAACGGTTACTGCGGCCTGGGTGGTACTGGGGTTTGTTACGCACCGTCCGCGACCGCTTGAATCCTATCAGCCGGTGAGGCGTGACAGCGCCTCCCGGTAACGGGTCAGCGTACTTTCAATCACCTCATCTGGTAACGATGGCCCCGGATACTCCTTGTTCCAGGTACCGGCGCTCACCAGTTCTTCCGTGTAGTTCCTGACATACTGTTTATCGAAGCTGTCCTGCTCGCCCCCGGGGGCGTAACTGTCGGCCGGCCAGAAGCGGGAACTGTCCGGGGTGAGTACTTCATCAATCAGGACAATGTCGCCATCTTTATCCTGGCCAAACTCGAACTTGGTATCCGCGATGATGATGCCGCGCTCAGCAGCGTAGTCCCTGCCACGTGTATAAATACTGAGTGACTTTTGCATGAGCACCTGCATGGTCTCATCACCCGCAATCCGCGTTGCTTCCTCAAAACTGATGTTCTCATCATGCCCTTGTTCAGGCTTGGTGGACGGCGTGAAGATCGGCTCGGCAATCCTGTCACTGTTCACCATGCCCTCGAGCAACTCGATGCCACACACGCTGCCGCAGCGCTGGTACTCCTTGAACCCACTGCCGGTGAGGTAGCCTCGCACAATACACTCAACCGGAATCACCTTTGTCTTGCGACTCAGCATGATGCGACCGGCGAGCATTTCGCGTTCATTGTCAGACAACCCGGGGACATCATTTACATCGGTGGAAATCAGGTGATGCTTGATATCAGCAGCAAAGAAGTTGAACCAGAAGCTGGAAATCTGGGTCAGCAACACGCCCTTGCCAGGAATACCGTTACCGAGAACAACGTCGAATACACTGATGCGATCGGTCGCGATGATAAGCAGCGCCTCGGTACCGTCATCCAGCGTGACATCGTAGAGGTCACGCACCTTTCCCTGGCGTTTGCCTGGCAGCCCCAGGTCCGTTTTGGTTAGCGCCTGACTCATCCTGCGAGGGCCTGTTCAAAGTCAGCCAGGAGGTCTTCCGTATCCTCGATACCAACAGAAAAGCGCACCAGCGAATCATCTATGCCCATCGATGCGCGTCTCTCAGGGCCCATTTCAAAATAGATGGAGTGTGCAACAGGGATCGCAAGCGAACGGGTATCACCTAAATTGCTGCTGCAGATCACCAGGTCGAGCCTGTTGATAAAGTCGAAACAGTCGACACTGTCATCAAGCTCCACGCTGAAGATGGCGCCCGGGTATCGGAACAGCTTGCGGCTGCGCTCATGTTCCGGATGGGAACCGAGCCCGGGGTAGTAGACCTTTTTTACTTTTGAATGGGCGTCCAGGTACTCGGTTAGCCGCTGGGCATTCTCGCAGCATTTCTCCATGCGCAGGGCCAGGGTGTCGGAGCCTATGGAGATGTGATGGGCCGCTTCAGGGTGCAATGAGCCACCAAAATCGCGCAACCCCTTCTTCTTGATCTGCGTGATCGCCCAATTCTTCACATCACCCTTTTTGTAATTGTCATAGATGTTGGGAAACTGGCCCCAATCGTATAAGCCGGTTTCAGTTACCGCACCACCGAGTGCATTGGCATGCCCCCCGATGTACTTGGTGAGCGAATTGATGATCAGCGATGCACCAACGTCCTTCGGTTGAAACAGATACGGCGTTGTCATGGTGTTATCGACAAAGTACACAAGCCCGTGCTGCCTGCAGATCTCACCGATACCCTCGAGGTCGGAGACCTGTGTACGTGGGTTGGCAATCGTCTCGACAAACACAAGCCTGGTGTTCTCTTTGACCGCTGCCTCAACGTCAGCCGCCGAGGTCGCATCAACAAACGTTACCTCGATGCCGTGACTGGCAAACGAGTTGAACAGCGAGTTGGTATTACCAAACAGGAACGATGACGAAATGAAATGGTCACCTTCGCGCAGCAGCGCAAACAGCGTGGTGCCAATCCCGGCCATACCTGTAGCAAACGCGGCAGTCGCGACGCCGTTTTCCATCAGGGTCACCTTGTCCTGGAGCGCGGTGACTGTTGGATTGACCTGCCGACCATAGGTGTAGCCACCCTGCTCTCCCTGGAAGACCGCGGCGAGATCGCGCGCGTCGTCGTAGGCGTAGGTGACGGCCGTATGGACCGGTTTGTGGATGGACCCGTGTTCTATCGGATCCCGACGATCTGAATGAAGAATTTTCGATGTGAAACCCATGTTCACCTCCAGGAGCCTGATTTTTAAGGCCCCAAAACTAAAAAAACCCACTGACACGGCCGCTACAGTAGGTTTTTCTCCCTCTTTAGCGGCATTTATAACGCGCCCGCAAGCTGAATCATCAAATCGGCGCGAATGACTATTGTAATGCGAGAATTCGCAGCTTGTAAACGGGGATGTCATGGATACGGACAAATTCAACCAGGGCCTCATCAATTTCCTGAGTGAATTTCCCACGCCATTTCACGCAATCAGCAGTATGCGTGAAGCATTGCTTGCCGCTGGTGGTTCGGGGCTTTCCGAGAAGATTCGCCACAACGACCACCAGCTTGAATGCGGTAGGTGGCTACCTACCTGGATAAAGCCAGTCCAAGTAGCTACAAAATTGGCTGATAACCCTCGCGCAACACGGGCTTAACCCCGGCGACAGTGATCAGCGACTCCACGCAGTCCCGAATAGAAACATCGAGCGGCCGGAAGGTGATGGGTACCACCGCCCGGATACGGTCATTACGAAGTTCGGCCTTAGCCCACACACCGCGTAACTCCTCTTCGCGTGCCTGGATTCGCTCGGGGAATGGATCGGTGACTTCGGGCGCGTCAAAGCCCAGTTCCGGCAGCAGTCGATCAATGCTTGCACAAACATCTTCTACCCTGCGCTGGTCCGTTGACCAGGCGATGTAACGTTCACCGTTCTTAACCTCAACACTTTCAAGCAGACCGATATGACACAGCGCGTCATCCCGGACATCCACCGTATACCAGGGACGATATGCGCCGTTCTGGTAATACTTGCCAGTCAACATCTGCTCGATGTTGTGCTGCCAGGGGCCGAAGTTCTTCTGGTGTGGCGACTGTATCGGGCCCACGTTATCCGCAGGACAACAGGTGATGGCGTCCCAGCGGCCATTTTCCTCTGCCGCATCTGAGAACACTCGCTGCGCAATCACCTTACCCATCGAATACCCCTGCCCCCGTTCCGGTGTGCGCTTCGGGTTCTGCTCATCAGGGTATCGATCCTCATAAAATACCGGTCGTCGCGCCACCTCAAAAATGTCAGCTTCAGAAATCACCGCGGCAATACTGGAGGTGACGATCACCCTGGTTACTGTGGTCGATTTGTTTACGCTGGCGATAATGTGATCACAGACCCGCTTCACATATTCGTGGTCATCGTAATCACTGACATGAGACACGTGCGCAACGCCATGGCACCCCTCAAAGATATCGTCAAAACAGCCTTCGTTATCAAGATCAGCACTGTGCAGTGTCAAGCGACCAGATCCATAGCCAGGCATCGTCTTCAAAAAGCCGGTTTTTTCAATGTCATTAACGTCACGTACGCAGGCACGAACGCGATAACCCTTGTCGAGCAACAGTCGGACTACCCAACCGCCAATAAAACCTGCACTGCCAGTAACGGCGACAGTGCCGCCCTGTGGTATTGGGGCCATGTCTATTCCTCCCTTTCCGCTTTGTGTTGTTGTGCCACAGCTGCGAGCAGCGCCTTGGCTTCATCTGTCTGCATAAGTTCTGCAAAGAGTTTCGATTCGAGTGTGAGCTTTTCCTTGGTGACAGGGTTGTCGGCGTTTCTGGCGAGATGCTTTATGTGAGCTACCGCAAGCGGTGGGCGCGCCGCGATCTCTGCGGCAATATTCATCGCCCTATCGAGCACGGTTTCTTCGGCACCAGCATCAATAAGCTCATCAATAATGCCAAGGCTGAGTGCGTCAGCTGGTGAAACCAGTTTCGCTCGCCACATCATGTTTAACGCGCGGTTTCTGCCGATCAATGCGCTCAATCGCTGCGTGCCGCCACCGCCCGGTAGAATGCCAACCGATATCTCCGGCAAGCCAAAACGGTAATGGCCATCTTTCGCAACACGTATGTCCGTCGAGAGCGCCAGCTCAAGACCACCGCCGAGTGCAGTACCGTTAAGGGCGCTAATGACAGGCTTGGGCAGATGCTCGAGGCGTAACATGACATCGTCGAAATTGACCTCCCAGGTGCTACCGCTTCCCTGCGCGGAGGCATCAAGCTCCTCAACTGAAAAGTGCCGGACGAAATACTCATCGCCCGTGCCCGTTATTACCACAGCGCGAACAGCCTCGTCTTCGAGCGAGGGAAACAGCTCGTTCAACTCATGCACTGTTGTAGGTGTCATCACCTGAAGAGGCGGATTATCAAACCTGATAACCGCAATGCCATCGGTGACTTCCAGGGAAAGGTGGGCCACGTTTTTCCTCACAGTTTCTGATTGCGAACATTTAACACGGGCTGGCAAATCTTGGCCAGCCATGGTTAAGTCACACCCGGTATTCACAGCACCTATATATTGCGTAAACAACAATTAAGGAAAGGACATCATCATGATCAGCCAAGGCCCTATTGAAGACAGACTTGCTATTCGCGAACTGGTTGAAAGCTATAACGATGCGGTTATGCGATTTGATGGTGATGCGTGGAAAGAGAACTGGCGCGAGGATGCAACCTGGTGCCTGCCAGGCGCAGGTGACATCACCGGACGCGACAATTTCTTCCCGGTCTGGCAGCAGGCTATGAGCGGTTTTTCTTTTGTTGGCTTCTTCGCCTCAGCAGGCCCGATTGTCGTGGATGGCGATACCGCCCATGGCACCTGGTACCAGCAGGAGTTCCTGCACCAGAAGGATGGCGTGAAACGGAATATCACAGGTAAATACGAGGACGACTACGTCAAAGTTGATGGTCGCTGGTACTTCATGCGGCGCAACTACGAGATTCTCGATTCCGAGGAAACCGGTGGGTAATTGAACCAGGATACGACACCCCACCAGCATCGGAACGAGGGATTATTTAGCGAAGTAGGACGACTCTTTCATCTGGCATTACCACTCATGGGTGCCCAGCTTGCGCAGATGGGCATGGGAGTGGCTGATGCAATCATGGCGGGCCGTTACAGTTCCGCTGATCTTGCCGGTGTAGCCCTTGGCGGAAGCGTCATGTGGCCAACCATGATGCTCGCCATGGGCCTCGTGCAGGCCGTCACGCCTACAATTTCTCAGTTGAACGGCGCCGGCCGCTACAAGGATATCGGTGATGTGATTCGCCAGGGTATCTGGCTCGCGCTTTTTGCCGGTATCTGCGCAGGTTTTGCGCTCTACAACATGGAGCCTGTCTACCATCTGATGCAGGTTGATCCGGTAGCGGTTGCCATCTCTGTACCCTACTTGCAGATGTGCGCCTGGGGTATCCCCGCCCTCATCTGCTTCTTCTGCCTGCGTTTCCTGGCTGATGGCATGGGTTACACAAGGCCCGCGCTGATTATTGCTATCTGCGCACTGGCGTTAAAAATCCCGCTCAATTACGTACTGATCTACGGCAAGTTTGGCTTCCCTGAAATGGGCGGTGTTGGCTGTGGCCTCGCCCAGGCGATTGTCATGTGGCTGCAGTTGATCCTGATCATTATTGTCGTGACGCGCAAACGTTTCAGCATCACAGGCTGGCTGGACAGGTTCGCCTGGCCTGACTGGTCGATCATCAAGCCCTTGCTGGTGCTTGGCATACCTATCGGCGCAACCGTGTTTGCCGAGATGGGACTCTTTTCATTCACCACGCTGCTGCTCGGTCAGTTCGGTGCGGCCACCGTGGCCTCGCACAACATATCCATGAACCTGAACGCCATCTTTTTCATGCCGCCAATGGCGCTGGGCATGGCCGCCACCATTCGAATCGGTTTCAGGGTCGGCGCAGGTGAGATCCTGGATGCAAGAACTACTGCTGCCATCGCGATTGCAACCACCGTCGCTGTCGCCATCGTGGGCGCGGCATTCATCTACTTCCTACGCGCCGAACTCGTTGGACTTTATACAACGGAACCTGAAGTAAACGCGTTATCACAGACCTTGCTGCTGTTTGTCGTGTTCTTTCTGCTGTTCGATGCATCCCAGGCTACTGCGGTTGGTGCCCTGCGCGGATACAAGGACACGAAGGTACCCATGTGGATCGCCATCTTCAGTTACTGGGTGATTGGTCTACCAACGGAGTGTGTGCTGGGTTTTGGCCTCATTGGTGAACCGATGGGCGTCTACGGTTTCTGGATTGGCCTCTCAGCCGGTGTGGGAACCGCGGCGTTACTGCTGTCGGCACGCCTCTGGTACGTCTCCCGGAGTGCGGAGATGATCACCTACCTGTCGAAGGCGGCTGAACGAGATACGGTTGCCGCGTAACGGCCGGTTACAGTGACTTGGCCCCGAGACCTGTTTCGACCTTGCGGGAGAGATCGTGAATTTCGGTCACGAGTTTTTCTGTGCGTGTCAGGGTAAGGCTGGACTGCATGGTGGAGACTGTGTCCTGTGCGTTGAACTCTCTCACCCGCCGTTGTATTTCTGTCCATCTTTCTTTGATTGCAGCAACGTCGGCTGAAACATCCGCCGGGCAGTCCCTGGCAAAGGTTTCAAGCTGTGTGAACGCATCACTCACATCTACTTCCGGTACCTCGATACCCTTTATCCGGCTCTTCTCAGCACCACTTCGGATAGCGTCGAGGGCTTCAGCAATTGCCCGATCACGGCGCTTCTTACTGGCGCCTCGCGCAAGCGCAACTGCAATCGCGGCGAAAACTGCGACCACAGTGAAGACGATGATGAAAGTGGGTTCCACTGATGCATTTTCCTGTGATGAAGAGATGATTGTATCAGATTGGGGGTTACCACCTCCCGAGCGTGCAGAGTCCAGCCATTCTCATCTTTGTCATCAGGAGGGCCCCCGCTGACCGCATCGACAATCACTCACTGGCAGAAGACAGTGCGATTTGATTACCCTCACAATCTTCAAATTCTGCTACCCAGTAAGCACCCGTAAACGTCTTTTTGTACGCAATCCGGCCACCATGACTAACGGCTCGGCTGAGAATCTCATCAATATCCTCAACAAAGAAATAGATACGAGGGCCTGCATTTGATGGTATGTAACTGTCCCCTTTTGCAAGGGCACCCGAGATACCTGTGCCGTTTTCGTCAAATGGAAAAAGGGCCATATCATGATTATCGATGGTCGTTCGATTGAGACTGACAGAGAAAACTGCCTCATAAAATTCAACTGCCCTGTCCATATCTGTTACAGGGATTTCGAAATATGAAACTGGATTTATCACCACCGTTTCGCTGTCTCCTGCCTGTGCTGAGAGGCACAAGGCTGCCAATAGAAGAACGTAAATTGTATTCCTAAATGAGGACAAACTATTGCACATACATCCGACCCTCCATGACCGGACTTTAGTGTTATCTGCGCCAGTTGCAAATGTCGGGGGTGAGCGAGGACACAGACTGGCCAGGCCTCTACATGCTGATTTTTAAATAACCGACGCTACAACAGCGGTTAGCGTGATTGCAGAATATGCGCTGGGCCAAAAAAACCTCACGAGAAAAGGTAGTAAATGATCAATTGAACACCAATAAGCAGGGTTGCCCAGATGCGAAGATCTCGCCAGGCACGCTTGTCTTTTGCTCCTTCAAGCACCTCATCTCGCTTTTTGGACCAGACAACAATGAGCAGGATAAGGAATATGAGCACCGTCGCTGCACTTGCCCACACTATTGGCCAATCAGTCATTTGCCCACCAGCCATACACAAGATTCCTGAGTTCTTCGTCAGACCGACGCGTGGTGAAACGACTGACGATATAGAGACAGGCAATTGAGTAAACAAACGTATAGAAAGCCACGTAGAGCATCACCATGCCTGACACGAGCAGCATTCCGGCAAGCGCGACACCCGTGACGATCGCCACAAGCGCTGCTGCCGGTGTGGTGGACCTTAAGAACGCCCCCATCACCAGCAATGCCAACATCGGTCCCTGAAAGAGTGACAGGAGCGTCTGGATCAGCTCGTATATCCCGCCAAAATCTCCGATGAAAGGCGCGTAGATCATACCGAACACCAGGATGATCAGGGTGAGCCATCTCCCGATTACAAGATCACGTTCAGGGTCGGCGTTTGGCAGGAGTACGTGGCGGATATCACGGGTAATCATCAGTGAGGTCGAGTTCAAACTGGAATCGAGCGAAGACTGCAGCGCCGCGATGATGGCAATGAACATCAGCCCACTGAGCCCAGGTGGCAATACGTTTTTTACAACCCAGGGTAATGACATATCCGGATACTCAATACTTGCCTGCATGACCAGTGCCAGCAATCCCGGGAAGACAATCAGCACTGGGATAAACGTCTTGGCAAAGGCAGCAAACATCATCGCTGCGCTGGCATCCCATTGACTACGCGCGGCAAGTGTTCGCTGCAGGATTGCCTGCCCGCCACACCAGTAGGCAGGAGATAACACCAGCCCCAACCCCAGAATCACGCCTGGCCAGGGGAAGGATTCATGATCCGCAGGCAGATAAACTTTCAGATGATCGGGGTTCTCCGCAACCAGCGCATCTGAAAAAGCGGCCAGGCCGCCCACTTCATCAAGTCCGAGCCACATGATGGAGAGCCCGCCGATGAACATGATCGACACCTGCAGGGCGTCCGTAAACGCCACCGCGGCGAGACCACCTGACACGCTATAGAGACCCACCACGGTGCCGGTCACCAGGATGCCAACCCAGATGGGCCAGCCGATATATGACTGCAGTGTGATGGCGATCGCCCAGAGAGCCACTGCAACCGCAAAGATGGAAAACACGCTGGCGATGCCAGCAGCAATCACCCGCACCCACTTGTTGTATCGACGTCCAAGATACTCGGGGATGGAATAAACGCCCGCCCGCCAATACAGCGGTACAAACAAGAGAGACGCGATAATCATCGCAGGAATGGCGCCAATCCACTCGAAGTTAGCCTGCGCAATACCAACACGATAGGCACCACCGGCTGCCCCAACGTAGTCGTTGGACCCAATGTTGGTGCCAATAATGGATAGGCCGATCACCCACCAGGTCAATGAACGACTGGCAAGAAAAAAGTCACGCGCGTTATGCACACGCCGACTGATCGTCAGGCCTACCACTACTATCAGCAGGAGGTAACCGACGATGATGACCAGGTCGATGGTTTCCAGGTGAACTATTCCGTCAGATAACTAATTAAATCGGTATGTTGGTGAGCAACTATGAACCCTCACCCAAAGGCGCCCTCTTCTCTCATGCGTTCAATCTCGGCCTCACTGTAGCCAAGTGATTGCGCAACATCGCCATTGTGTTGGCCTAGTGTCGGTGCGGCAAACACGATATTACCGGGTTCGTTCTTGAACTTGATCGGGATGCCGATATGCTCGCGGCCCCCATCATCCTCGATGATCATCTGCCGGTGTCGCACCTGCGGATCATCAACCGCTTCCTTCAGATTTTTTACCGGCGCAAACGCGGCATCAACATCTTCAAACCACTCAACCCAATAGGTCTGGGTTTCAGATGCGAACGTTTCCCTGAAAAACTCGCGTACAGGTTCCTGGTTCTGGCCCGGTGGCGGTTCACATAGCGGGATCAGGTCTTCCCTGCCCATTTTCTTCAGTACGTTTTCGGCAAAGTGCATTTCCGATGCGCCAAGCACGACGTACTTATCGTCCTTTGTTTCATAGATGTTGTACATCGCATAGCCGCCCCAGATGCGTTCATCCTTCACGGTCGGCGCGCGTTTTTCGGCAAAGACAGCCCCCATCGAATTCGGCAGGCAGGCCATGATCGAGTCCATCATGGCGAGATCAATATAGTCACCTTCACCAGTATCCTTACGTCGGAGCAATGCCATACACACGGCAGAGAGACCCAGCGTGGCTGCAAGCATGTCACCCGAGGGGATTGCTGGTATGGCGGGTTTGCCATCAAACCCGAGATTGGTAGAGAGCACACCGGCATAGGCTTCAGTCGCCAGATCGTGCGCAGGCTTTTTCACATAAGGACCATCCTGGCCAAAGGCAGACAGGGATGCATACACAACGCCGGGGTTCACCTTAACGATATCGTCGTAGCTCATACCGAGACGCTGAATCACGCCAGGACGAAAGGCCTCGATCACCACATCAACTTCAGCCGCCAGCTTGAGGGCAAGTTCCTTGCCCGCATCCGACTTGAGATTCAGCTGAACGCTTTTCTTGCCGCGGTGTGTGTTGGCAAAGTACACGGTCACGCCATCCCGGCGCTGACCAATCTCCCGATTGGGCTCCCCTGCCCCGCGCGGCTCGAGCTTGATCACCTCGGCACCGTGATCTGCCATCATCTGGGTCAGGAGTGGGCCCGGTAGAAACAGGGACAGGTCGAGTACTTTGATACCTTCTAACTTCATCGTATTTCCTTAGGCCGGGTGACGTTCCATCTGCTGGCGGGCAATGATAATGCGTTGCATCTCGTTGGTGCCCTCACCAATACACATGAGCGGCGCATCACGATAATAACGTTCCACATGCAGTTCTTTTGAATAACCGTATGCACCATGGATCCGCATGCATTCAGCTGCATTTTCCATGGCCGCCTCTGAAGCGAACAGCTTGGCCATACCGGCTTCCATGTCGCAGCGATCGCCGCGGTCATAGGCTTTCGCGGCATCTTCAACAAGCAGTCTCGCGGCATGACAACGCGTGGTCATATCACCCAGCTTGGTCTGTATCGCCTGGTGCTGGCCGATCGGCTTGCCCATGGTCTCCCTGATCTGCGCGTACTGGGTTGCGTCCTTCAACGCAGCATTAGCAACACCCACACCACGTGCGGCCACATTGATCCGGCCGAGTTCCAGGCCGCCTGCCGTCTGGTAAAAGCCCTGGCCTTCTTCACCGCCAATGAGGTCTGCGCCTGAAATGCGAAAGTTGTCGAAAATCAGCTCCGCGCTGTCGATGCCTTTATAGCCAAGTTTTTCCAGTTTCCGCGACGCACTGAAGCCAGGGCCTTTCTGTGCAAGGAAGAGACTCATGCCCTTGTGACGGGGCTGGATTTCAGTATCGGTCTTCACCAGCAAGGCCACACAGTTTCCCTCGATACCATTTGATATCCATGTCTTGGTGCCGTTGATCACGTAGTCGTCACCATCTCGATCAGCGCGGGTGCGTATCGCCTGCAGGTCGGTGCCACAGTTCGGCTCGGTTAAGGCCAGGCCGCCGCGCAACTCACCCGCTGCCATCTTTGGCAGGAAACGGGCTTTCTGCTCTTCTGTACCGAAGCGTTCCATGGCCGCTGCCATGATCAGGTGAGAGTTAAAGATACCCGTCAGTGACATCCAGACTTCGGAAATAGTCGTGACGATCTTGGCATAGCTCTGGCTGGGCAAACCCATACCGCCGTACTGCTGGCTGATGGTTGCCCCGAATAGCCCCAGGTCCTTCATCTGCTCAACCATCTCATGTGGGTATTCATCTGCGTGCTCAAGTTCAAGCACCTTATCGCGCACGTCCCGATCAAGCCACTTGTTGATCGTATCGAGGATCTGCGTTTCCTCTTCACGGGTGATCGACTCACCGTTTCGGTTGGTGATGATTTCAGACATCGGACGGCTCCTTCATTTTGTCTTCTACACTATGGCCACGCCTGGGCACGAGGACCGTTCGGGTGAACTCCATCACCATCTCATCACGCTGATTGTGCGCCCTCGTGACCACAGTGACGATACCCTGGGTGGGTCGGGACGACGATTCACGGACCTCCATAACCTCTGATTCCGCGTAAAGCGTGTCACCGTTGAATACAGGCGCTGGCATACGGATATCGGTCCAGCCCAGATTGGCAATAGCGCGCTGGCTGACATCGGCAACGCTCATGCCCACAACTATCGACAGGGTGAGGCAGCTGTTAACTATCGGCTGGCCAAACTCAGAGTGTTTTGCATACTCCGCATCAAAATGCACCGGGTGCTGGTTCATGGTGAGCAGCGTAAACCAGGTGTTATCGGCCTCACTGATCGTCCTGCCAGGTCTGTGCTCATAGATATCGCCTGGTGCAAAATCTTCAAACGAGCGCCCCATCTCTCGTCGGATGCGGCGTCTGGTGTTTTCTTCGGACATTTTCCTCTCCGGATTCCTGAAACAGTTAGCGATGTTGATCGAGATGCGCTTTCAGGTCGGCGCCGACCTTGAGCACAATCATCAATACCAGCACAGCAAGTGTGCTATCGAATGCAAAGAACAGGAACGCCCCGAAGATCAAGGTGAGATGCATCACGATGATCCGTCGATATGGCTCTGTCATCTGGTCACCGATTGAGCGGCCAACATATTCCTTTCGGCCGACGAAGTTTGCGGCGAAGGAATAACCGTGAGAAACAAACAGCGCGAGTAAAGCCGGTGCGAGCATCACAAAATCCTTAAGTACGTCCGCGGTCGGGACACTGCCACCCTCTGGTCCTGTGATAACAAATCCATAAATGAACAGCAGGTGGCCAACCATGAACCCGCCAAAGTGGCCAACAAAAAATGGGCCCATGAACAGCACAGCCCACTTGCCGATCAGCCACATCTTGCACAGGTTGTAAAAGCCGATGATTGCACTCTCCGCCCAGAAGAGCAGCATGATGTCGCCAACCTGCCATCCAAAAAAGAGTACACCTGCAAACGGCACAAGATTGGCGCCGATAAGAAATACAACCGAGAGATAGCCAGCGGGTTCAGCCTGGGCCGGTTCGCGAGGTAACGACTCCGGCGCCGGAGCGGGTTCGTCTTGTTCTATTGCCCTACGCGGGGGTTGCTCGCTATAAGACTGGATCAGCCGGATCAGTTCCTCACCTTCTGCAGCCTCAATCTTGGAACCAATGTGCGCTGAGCCGTCAGGGTGATCAAAGACAATGTGCTGGCCACGCCAGCCTTCCTTTGCGCCTTCGATATGTTCATCAAGTCGAATATTGGAGATGTCAGCACCGGCGTACTCGGTCCTGAACCCTGCACCAAACATCTCACGTTGCAGTGTCACAATCCCAGCGCTGAGATACAGCGTTTCGCGGGCGAACAGCATGGCAGCCGTGGTTGCCCCGAGGAACAGCACGCCCACCGACCAGCCTAGTAGCCAGAACAGGTTGAACAGCGTGAACACGAGATCAAACAGGCTATCCATTTCCCCGGAGATCGAATCACTCACCGTGAAAAGAGGCACACAGAAACCGATGAACATGGCGCCAGTAACGAGGCTCGCCATCGGTGAACGAGGCAGCGGCAGGTCATGACGCGCCTCGTGGGCAGGCGCACCGAATCTAAGCGATTTGATCAGACCCAGTTGGAAAGATCGGTCCATGACAGTGTCAGGCGCTCAGCTTGAAGCCCTCGTAACCCTTGTCGACCACTTCCTGGCATTTCTCCACGTAGGGCGGTACACCCAGGTAAGGCATGAATACACGCTTCTTGCCTTCCACGTTGGCGCCGAGGTACCAGGAGTTACAGCGCGGATATACCGTCGCATCCCCGACCTCGTTGACGTGGTCAACCCAGGCGTCTTCCGCCGCTGATTCAACGTCGATAAGACCCACCTGGTTGTCATTGAGATAGGCAATACAATCGGATATCCACTCGATGTGATGCTCGATGGAAGGCAGCATGTTGGACAGTACTGAAGGGCTGCCAGGCCCGGTAACCAGGAACATATTGGGAAAACCTTCAGTGGCAAGACCAAGATAGGCGCGCGGGCCTTCTGACCATTTCTCTTTGAGTGTGCGTCCGCCACGCCCCTTGATGTCAATGTTGGTCACCGCGCCGGTCATGGCGTCAAATCCAGTCGCCAGCACCAGCATATCCGCGTCAAAGGATTCGTTAGCGGTTTTGACGGTACCCGATGAAATGGACTCAATAGGCGTTTCCTTCAGGTCCACCAATCGCACGTGGTCCTGGTTGTAGATCTCGTAGTAATCGGTGTCGACACAGAGCCGCTTACAACCAATCGGGAAGTCTGGTATCAACTTGTCCGCCAGCTCGGCGTTGTCCACGCGCGCAGCAATCTTATCCTTGAAGAAATCCCGTGCTGTTGCATTGGCATTGTCGTCAAAGACGAGGTCATTGTAGGCAGCGAGAAACGCCAGTCCGCCCTTCTCCCAACGTGCTTCGTATTCTGCAAGTCGTTCCTCATCACTAACTTCAAGCGCGGACTGATCGTTATCCCGGAAATCGGCCCCAAAACCCCGCTGCCAGTTTTCATCACGATACTCGCGGTAACGCGACTTGATGTCCGCAACATAGTCGGGGTCCAGCGGTTCGTTCCAGGCAGGGATAGAGTAATTTGGCGTGCGTTGGAAAATTGTCAGCGACTCCGCCTCACCAGCGATGATCGGTGTGCTCTGGATGGCCGAAGAACCCGTGCCAATCACACAGACCTTCTTATCAGTAAAGTCGACACCTTCATGGGGCCAAAGACCCGTGTGGTAAACCGGGCCTTCAAAATTATCGAGCCCGTCGATGTTGGGAAAGTTGGGTACAGACAGGCAGCCTGTAGCCATCACAACGTACTTTGCCTCAACCGATTCATTCGTTGAGGTTTGCAATTGCCAGCGATGGGTATCCTCACTGAATTCTGCGCTGAGGATCTTTGTGTTGAACTGCATATCGTCGCGCAAGCCGAATCGGTCAACCACGTGCTCTGCATACCTGAGGATTTCATCCTGGGTTGCGTACTTTTCCGTCCAGGTCCATTCCTGTTGGAGTTCATCAGAGAACTGGTAGGAGTATTCAACACTCGGGATATCACAACGTGCACCGGGATAACGATTCCAGAACCAGGTGCCACCCACGCCTGAACCCGCTTCAAACACCCGTGCCTGCAGCCCCTGCTCCTTCGCGCGATGCAACATATAGATACCGGCGAAACCCGCACCAACAATAGCCACGTCGTACTGACTCATATGTCCTACCTCGGAAAATAATCGCACCACTTTTTCAAATTCATGGTTAAGTTGCAACAGGTCGGAAATGGAACCGTGCAAGGCCGGGGCCGGTCTGATTAACTAGCAGTTACGACCTGTACTGGTTTACGAGATCGGTGATTGCGGGTGCGATTGACTGAGAGGTTTCCGCTCCGGTCAGCGTGACCCGGTCAGCGTGACCCGGACGACATGACGAAACGTGACGTGATCAGGGAGGGGAAAAGGTGGACATTAACAGCATCGGGACGAGGGTCCGCAACGGTCTGTTTCGACTCGACAACCAACCACTGGGGTTCCAGACAATTATTGTGCTGGTGTTCCTGGATTTCTTTGTGTTCGGCTCACTCTTAAATGGGCTTGATGAACACACGCGCCAGCTCACCTCACCAACGGAATATATTCCACACTATTGCCGCGACGCGTACATCAACCGGACCTGGACTGAATCCAACAATCTGAAGCAACTCGGCAACCTCGTTAACCGATACAACGAGAGCGCACGTTACCCTTCATCTCAACCTGAACAGCACCCGACCTGTGAATCTCTAACAGGCAAACTTCGCGCAATCACCGTCGATGCGGGCGCGGGTAATGAGTTAAAGCGCTGGACAACCACACTTACTGAGATTGAACAGACCAACCAGACACTTGCATTGTCCAGCACGGCGTACCAGACCAACCTGCTTGAAGATATCGCCGAGGTAGAACAGGTCCAGGGTGGCAGCGCGGTCAGGCAATCCGTGACCGCGGCGACCGAGCGCCTTGAGATGTTGACGGAACGCGCGACAACGCTCGAGGCATCGCTGCGCAGCAACGCAAAAATTGCCGCACTGCTCACAGAGCTTGCCGCGTACACCGATGCTGATCGACAAACACTCATTGCAGCCTTGCGGGACGCCAACTTCTGGTACCCCCGTTAAGAAGCTCGCCATGGAGGCGATATTCCTCGCCCCGCTCCTTATCGGTTTTTATTTCTGGCACGCCTGGAGCATGAAAAACAGCAGACCATTTCAGGCACTGCTGTCTGCTCACCTCCTCGTCGTGGCTGCCATACCGGCGCTGCTAAAGCTGGCTGAACTGCTCTACGACATCATCCCACGTCGCCTGCTTGAAGACGTTTTGCAGTTGCTGGAATCACTTGGGCTGGTCGCCATCTGGCATTACCTTGTCATCGCGATTTCCATCGCTGCAGCTGGCGCAGCCATCTACCTGTTCCAGAACAAACTGTTTTCAAGGGAACGGGAGATGACGAAGCGAATCTCGAAGGGTCAATGCCAGCGATGTGGCGTGAAGTTACAGCCCGGCGAAACCACCTGCGCGCATTGCGGATTTGCGCAGTTTCATGAATGTGCGAACTGTGGCGGGCTGACCTACGTTTACGGTGCGTACTGTCGCCATTGCGGGGCTGCCCAGGCCTGAATTTCTGTTCAAGCAG
This sequence comes from Pseudomonadales bacterium, assembly GCA_963921285.3. GTDB lineage: Bacteria > Pseudomonadota > Gammaproteobacteria > Pseudomonadales > Azotimanducaceae > UBA9659. Next base: position 47,064 of record CAWUFD020000007.1, on the reverse strand, counting down.
CCGTGGTTGTACCTAAAGCGGGCACGCCGTTGTCGCGTACCTAGAGCTTTTCTGGTACTGATCGTCGGGTTAGCGTTTGTGTAATAGCTCCAACGCGTTATAGCCAAACAGTCCGTCCATGGTGTTACCTGCTGACTTCCCAGCGGCAAGGTTTCTTGCCCAGGCCTTCATGCCAGACAGGTGGAATACCGTTGCATTGCGCCGCGATCCCTTCTGGATTCTTGCAGTACGCGGTTTTCTTAATGACTCATAGTGCTGCAGTGCAGACGGAACGTTCTCATCAGCTCGCAAGCAACCTGTCAGGACAGCCCCGTCTTCAATCGCCATTGCAGCGCCCTGGGCCATGAACGGTAATGTAGGGTGACAGGCATCTCCAAGTAACGTGACGCTGCCCTTACCCCAGGCAGACATGGGCGGGCGATCATACAGCGCCCATTTATACAGGGAGTCATGATCGGCATTATCGATCAGCGTCTGGATGTTCTCATGCCAGCCCGCAAAATCGGATTTGAGTTCAGGGTACTCACCAGGTTCCGTCCAGGACTCAATTGCCCAACCTTCTTTTTCGACGACACAAACACAGTTAACCAGTTCGCCGCCTTTCACGTAGTAATGGACGAAGTGGCTACCAGGGCCCCACCAGACCGTGGACATCGGGCGCACCATGCCTTCAGGCAACGAGCCAGCAGGCACCAGCGCGCGCCATGCGACGTTTCCTGTGAAGGTCGGCTTTTGCTCTCCCCACAACAGGGTCCTGACAGTCGAATGGATGCCATCTGCACCAATCAACAGGTCACCCTTGTACGTTGTGCTACCGACCTGCGCCTCAACACCATCGCCAGTATCATTACATGCTTCTATTCTCGCATGGGTGCGCAGTTCGATACCTGCTTGACGACGTGCTGCGTCAACGAGCAGCTCCAGCAGGTCGCCGCGATGGATATGGTAGTAAGGCGTGCTAAATTTCTGTCGTGCAGTATCCCCCAAGGGCGAGTCCATGATGACCCTGCCGGACCTCCAGTCTCTTGCCTGCGTCCCCTCCGGCAGAAACCCGGCTGAACGCAACGCGTCTTCCAGGCCAAGGTAGTGGAGGACGCGGGAGCAGTTTGGAGAAAGCTGGATACCTGCACCAGCCTCGGTGAAGGCATGCCCCTGTTCAAACAGGGTCACCTGGTGGTTATCTTTCGCCAGGCAAAGTGCGGCGGTGATACCACCGATACCGCCACCTGCAATCAAGATGTTCATGTAGACATCGCGCTACGCGCTTATCACTGACTCAAGTGCGCTGTTCAGTTCTGTGCGCCGGTCATCCTGTATCCAGGACAGCAGAATACCCTTGATTGATGTCACCACGGCCATCGGTTCGTCGAACATGAAGTGGTGATGCGTACCGGGGATATAGAAGATCGGCAGGATGCCATTCGACATCTCGGACATGTAGGGTCCAGCAAGCGCGCCTTCATCGGTGGAGTGTTCACCAAGCACAATGGCTGACCGACACTTCATGGTCGCAAACTTGTCACGCTGATCGATACCCATTTCCAGGTGATCAAACAGCGCCGGATCAAACTTCCACGTCCAGCCACCTTCTACCTCACGCAGGGACTGCGTTGCCAGGTAGCGAAGAATCTCGGGGTAACGCGCCGGCTGTTCCGGCACAAACCTGAACCGCCCGAGCGCGGTTTCATAGTCGTCATAGACACTGGTGGGCCGCGCCTTCTGGCCGGTTTCTTCCGCTTTCTTTCCCCACTCCGTGTAGGTTTCCGGTGGGCTGACCGTGAAGTCAGCGAAAATGATGCCGCCAAGTTCAGCACCAAAGTAATGGCCGGTTTCAAGCGCAACAAAGCCGCCGAAGCTGTGCGCGACAACAAACGGGTTATTACCGAGTTCCGCATGTTCACAAACCGCTTTTACCTCTTTTGCGAACAATTCGCCCGAGTATTTCTCGCGCCAGCCGCTGTCACCATTACCCGAAAGATCGATTGCAGCTACCCGAAACTGATCGGCAAGGAACGGCGCAACAAAACGCCACCATTCAAGGTGAGCATTACTGCCATGGACCAGCACGATGCCGGGTTTACCTTTGTCGCCCCAGGTTGCGTAGTGAATATCGCAACCTTCCACCTCAACAATTGCGTCAGCGCGCGGCGCACTGATCGCCCGGTCATACCATTCCGGTAGTTCTGTCATTTTTTTACTGCCTGGGTTATTAACTTACGGGATTAACTTACTGGACTATTAAGTTACTAGACTAGCTTCTTACTAGCTTAGCTTCTTACGAGTCGCCCTGGACGTGCGCCCGTGTCCTCATCAAACCGTCGGGTGACCTCACCGGCTATCAGGGTGGCGAGGTAACCGTTTGCACCCTGCATCATTCGTGCACCACCTGCCGGCAGGTCCTTGATCACCTTCAATTCACCCAGCGAAAGATTCGCATAATCGATGACGTTGATATCGGCTTTTTTGCCCGCTGCGATCAGGCCCCGATCATTAAAGCCGAACAACGATGCGTTTCGGTGTGTCGCCCGGTTAATCACATGCGCGAGCGGTAATCGATCACCGCGGCCGCGATCACGCGTCCAGTAACTTAACTGGTAGGTGGGATTTACTGCATCAAAGATCAGGGAGACATGTGCACCGGCATCCGACAATCCGGTTACCGTGGCATCGTCCATTTGCATTTCACGGACGGCATCGAGGTTGTACTCGGAATAGTTCGTGAAGAATACGATCGCCATTTCCTTGAGATCGTTAGCTAGGTAGTCATACAGGAGGGATTCCGGCGTTTCGTTGGTCTCCGCTGCTATCGCACCAAAGCTCTCACTGCTCGCGGGTTCATAGGTGCTGTCGCTCTTCAGCTTGAAGATATATTCATATCTGAACTCAGCGTGCGAGATACCAAATTCCATCGAGCCCATCGGCACCCCATCGATCTCGTTGGTTTCGGTGAGGATGGCGCGTTTGTTTGCAGGATCACACATGGCCTTGCGACGTTCTTCAGCAGGTAATGATGCCAGCCGCTTGTAGGTTGGGCGCAACATCCACGGGTTGTACGTCGACATACTCAGCACGAGGCCGGTCGGTCTGCTGCCCACCTGCGGATATACGTTTGCCCCATTTGCGTTCCCCTGCTTCACGCGATCGATCGCTTCACGCCACTTGTCTTGCCAGTCATCAATCTGGAACAGCGTAAAGGTTGCCGCACGGCCGCTGCGCCGTGAGACCTCTGCAATGAGATCGAGCTCCTGCTCCAGCGAGGCGTGTTCTTCGAAGCCCTCCCTGCCAGGGCCCAACGTACTGGACGGAATAATCTGGAAGATACCCCTACCCGCCCTTTTCAGCGCATCAGAAATCGCCATGACTTCATCGTCATTAGCAAACGTGCCAGGCACAGGTTCACCCTGGATTGAGCGATGCCCAAGGATCCTCGACGTGGAGAAACCCACCGCACCCGCGCGAAGGCCCTCTTCAACAATCCTGCCCATGTTTTCGAGGTCATCCGCCGTGGCAGCCTGGTTGGTTCGACCACGCTCCCCCATGACATAGTTGCGCACCGCGCCGTGGGCAATCAGTGATGAAATATCCAGCGCATATTCCCGGGTCGACAGGTAGTCGAGGTACTCAGGATAGGTGTGCCAGCTTCCCCAGGGCATACCTTCATGTAATGCGGTGCCCGGGATATCTTCAACCCCTTCCATCAGGTCAATGAGGTCCTGCTCACCACCAGGATGCACCGGTGCAAAACCTACGCCGCAGTTCCCCATGACAATGGTGCCGACACCATGACTGGCTGATGGATTCATCTCGCTGTCCCAGGTGACCTGACCGTCATAGTGGGTGTGTATGTCTACCCATGCTGGCGTCACAATCGCACCGTCTGCATCAATTTCCTGTGCGGCCGAGCCTTCTACTTCACCGACTTCGATGATGACGCCATCTTTAATTGCGACATCTCCGTTGAAGGGCTCCCCGCCCGCGCCGTCATAGATTTCGCCGTTCCTGATTATTGTGTCGTGCATCATCTTTACCTTTTTTGCCCTTTACACTTACGCACATCTAGAGTCGTGCCACACACCAGGTCTACCTACTCGACAGCGGCGTGTCTTCTTCGGCACGCTCAAGGCTGTCTTCGGCACGCTCAAGGCTGTTAATAAAAGCGGCCAGCGCGTTGCTCATGCCTTCAAACGCTGTCGCAAGGTTACTGGAGACGTCAGCGGCATTAACGTCCCCTGTTGTTTCAAATGAGCCATGCCAGTGCAGGGTCGTAGAGCCATCGCCCGCTGACGTGAGATGTACTTCTGCGCGGTAAACCTTCATACCCAGCGGCTCGCCATAGACCAGGCTGTAAGCCAGTGCCCGCGCATCATCATCCTTCTTATCCAGGCGCTCGGCAATCTCACCCACCCCCATATTCAGGTGGCGAATCATGCCAATGCCTTCACCTTCAATACGGATATCGCCACTGCCAGCCCAGTTGAGAAAACCGGCAAAGTCGGAAAAGACCGACCACGCTTTGTCCACGTCACAGCTGATCGTGAAGTCACGCACCACATCATGCATGGTTTACAGCACCAACCATCCGCCGTCACATGGCAGATAGATACCGGTCACGAAACTGCTTAAGTCGGAAGCGAGGAACACAGCTGCCTTGCCTTGTTCAATCGGATCGCCCCAGTGGCCCTTCGGCAGGCGCGCGATCCTGTCTGCAACGGTATCGGCGAGCGGGTCTCCGGTACGTGCTGGCACCTGCGCATCAACGGGGGGCGGTTCACCTTCATTCACCCAGGTGGGCCCCGGTGCAAGTGCGTTAACGTTAATTCCGTGTGGGGCAAGCTCCAGCGCCAGTGCCTTGGTCATCTGTGCAACGGCAGCTTTTGAGCCATCGTAGGTAACACCCACACCCGGCGTTACTGTCTGGGTGGATGCAATATTGATAATGCGACCACTACCCTGTTCTTTCATGATCGTCGCCGCAGCGCGGCAACAATAGAACACCCCATCCACGTTAACGGACCAGAGTGTCTTCCACATTTCATCTGAGATCTGTTCAACCGGTCCGCCAAAGCCAAGGTAAACACCTGCATTGTTGACGAGGATATCGAGGGAACCCAGCTCGTTGACGGTCGCCGCCATGGCCGCATCAACAGCGTCCCGATCGGTTACATCGAGCGCCATCGCGGCACCACCTATTTCATCCGCCGTTGCCTTTGCGGTCTCAAGGTTAACGTCACTGACCATCACCTTTGCACCTGCCATGGAGAGCGCTGTCGCAATCCCCCTGCCGATACCTTTGCCTCCTCCGGTGACATGCGCCACTTTTCCGGAAAGATCTATCCACCCGGCTGCTTCAATCATGCTGATACCCTTTTCAATCGGTTCTCATCGGTGTGTTCAAACTCACCACCGTAAATGTCGACCATCGTTGTTTCCTTGTAGCTGAGCACATCACCTTTAACCGATATCTCGTGCGTGAAACCAAAGGTCCTGGCGTTGTCCTGCATAAAGCTGGTCTGGCTGATCATGCTTTCATCGGCAGCAACCTTGATCAGCGCACCGCCGTCAACCAGTTCGCCGGTCCCACTCGCCACCACCGTCACTCCTCTTGGAATGGAAAACGACTGGGTGACGCTTGCAGCATCTTTGTCCCAGGTCAGGTAGCCGGTTTCATTGTGAAACACCTTGTCGTTAGACTTTCGACTGACAACCTGGTGATAGCGAACGATGGAAAGGAATTGCGTCCCCACATTATCCACGTCACCGCAGGCTTCAAAGATGATGGTCTCGTAGTACGGGTTTTCATCCGGTCCATCGTCTTCTGGTGATACGTCCATACCGTCATCACCTCGCCACTCACCAATCAGGCACGCCAGCGGCCCGTAATCAATTTCGTCTATCACCGTGCTCATGAGTCATCCTGATGCAACTATCAAATGCGTGTGCCATAGTACTTTCAAATAGTACTTTTCAATAACAAAAGAATCGAGTGACCACATGAGCCATTGGCGCGAACTCACCGAAGCACCCTTCGAAACCGAAAAAATCTCAGCAGTCGGCTCCAGCGGTATGGTGGTGACCAACAACCCGCTTGGATCCGCTGCTGGTGCCGAGATTCTGGCTGGGGGTGGCAACGCGATTGATGCGGCGATTGCCTCTTTGTTCGCGTTGACCGTTGTTGAACCGATGATGGTAGGCATCTTCGGTGCTGGTATGTCGACGGTTCGTCTTGCTTCTGGCGAACACAAGTTCATCAACAACTACACAACCGCACCGGCAGCCGCGACGCCGGACATGTTTCGAACGGTGTCCGATACGTGGCCGGATTATCAGGTTGTTGAGAACCGGGAAAATGACATCGGTGTACTGGCGACAGGTGTGCCAGGAACGCTACGGGGCTGGCAGGAAACCCTCGAGGCCTGGGGAACACTGTCGCTCGACGATGTCATGCAACCCGCAATCCGATATGCAGAGCGAGGGTACCGGGCAACCGGTTACCTCTCCGAAATCATTCACAAGAACGTTGAAGATATCGCGCGCTTTCCAGAGTCCGCGAAAACCTGGTTACCCGGCGGTGTTCCCCTGAAACCGGGTGAGTTGGTACGACAGACAGACTACGCAGAAACGCTGAAAACAATCGCATCAGAGGGTATGGACGCACTTTATGGCGGCGCTATCGGGCAGGCGGCAGTGGACTACATTCAAAGCGAGGGCGGCATCATCACCCTCGACGACTTGAAAGGGTACGCAACCACAAACGATGCGGTCGTGCGCGGCAGTTATCGCGGCTATGACATCATCGGTCCACCACCACCCACCGCGGGTGGTGTGCATGTGATCGAGATGCTCAACATCCTCGAAGGTTTTGACGTCAAAGGACTTGGCTTTGGTACAGCAGATGGCCTTCACCTGATGGCCGAGGTGTTGAAAATCGGTTTTGAAGATCGCCGCCAGTACATGGGTGACCCCGCATTTGTTGATGTGCCCGTGAATATGCTGATCAGTCAGCCTCACGCAGACCAATGGCGTGGCCAGGTGAATATGCAGCAGGCCCGCAGGGCGCAGACCGCTTATGTATCAGAATCACCAGCGACAACACACATGGCAGCGGCAGATGCGGCAGGTAATGTCATATCAGCAACTCACACGATCCATGCGGTATTCGGCTGCAAGGCAACGGTGCCTGGCACCGGGATGATCCTGAATAACACCATGAACATTTTTGATCCGCATCCTGGCATGGCCAACTCGATTGCGCCCGGCAAGCGGGTCACCTCAAGCATGTCACCCATCATCGTGGAAAAAGATGGCAAACCGGTTTTCTGCGTTGGCCTGGTTGGCGGGATACGCATCTTCCCTTCGGCGCTTCAGGCCATCGTCAATGTCATCGATCACGGTATGACACCGCAGGAAGCAGTTGAAGCACCAAGAATCTGGACACTGGGCGAAGACCTCGAGGTGGAGCCAGGTTTCAGCGACGCGGTGCTTGGTGAACTCGGCCAGCGCGGACATACCGTCAGCAGGCAACCCATCGTCGGCGCCGGGATGGGTATGATCACCTTCGAGGGCAAACGCCTGTCTGGATCAAGCTGCTGGCGAGCTGATGGCACCCCGATTGGCATTGGCGGCGGTATGGCCCGCTCAGGCATCAGGTTCAGCGTCTGATGAAAGCAAAACACTTTTATATTGCCCTGCCGTTCCTGCTCCTCACCGCCATTTTTGCACTGCGCCCACAGATGGCGTTTGCGCACCTGGTCGCCTTTTCAGACTATGAGCAGCACGGCAACATTTATATCGGGCCTGGCGTCGAGTTCAACGAAACACTGCAGCAGGACCTTGCTGCCGGTGAGGCACGCGTTAAGGCGCTGTTTGATGGCTCGCAAAGTCAGCCGGTGATTATCATCGTAACGGATGAAAACGGCATCAGTCGTTACGGAAATAACTACGGCGCCATGCATCCCGGCATCTTCGGTGAAGCCATCGTCATGCTGGGCCCCATTGGCATGAAGAGCATCGATATCATCGCGCATGAACTTGCTCACGCCGAGCACTACAGCCGCATTGGCTACCTGGGATGGATGCTCACCCCGGCATGGTTTATCGAAGGCCTTGGCATGCAGGTAGATCATCGACCTGCCTATCAGCAGGCCCACTCTGCTGACGCACTACAGGCAGTGCAGCGCAAAGTCACTTTTTCAGACTTCATGCAGGGTGACCTGACCGCAAATTACAGTGCGGCCAGGCTCGCCGTGATGCAGATGCTGGACAACGGAGATCTGTTGCAGATCGTCGAAGTGCAATCTAACTTGTAATCGATGCAACAGCAGCGCTGTTCAACACCAGGAACAACGTACAACCAAACAGGTTGGTGTCTATCTCGTAAACCTTCCCCCCGACAGGAAACTTGAACGGTTTGATGCCGTTGACGTCTTTCAGTGCGCCATCAAAAAGCGACATCGATGCCAGCGTCACAAAGAACATCAGTATCCACGCGAAGATGATGCCGGCCGCCAGATAGAGCTGCATCAGGTAGGCAGGCGAGTTGTACCAGAGCAATACAATGGCAACGATACTCACGCCCGCCTGTGTCAGCACCTGCCAGACCACGTGAAAGCGTGCGTGCGGTGGCCAGAGCGGGTTGGTTGCATGGGTCTTGTTGAAATCAGCAACCATCGGGCCAATGGCAATCGCCACAGCAAGAAAGGTCAGCATGACCCGTGGCACAAGGTTCATATCAAAGATTGATTCCATATCTTCCTCCTTCAGCTAGTTCGTTTCGTTTATCTGGTTTTGCAGCATGCCGAGGTAGGTACCCTCGGTAATGACAACATCGCCCTCTTGCAGATAGGCACCCTGGTTCCAGATGTTGGCCAGCCGGAACATCACACCAGCGGCGGTACCCGTTAAGAGAGGTGTGCCCTTGGGAATTGTTTCCTGGGGGATCAGTGATACAGGTTCATCCCCGTTGTAGTAGGTCGCCTCCTTTTCATCGAAGGCCTGGGCAACAATGTCCTCTATCTTCAGGATCATGTCCCCAGCCACAAACCGTTGGCGCAACCGATCGTTCACATACAGTTTGAATTCGAGCTGTTCGTAAAAGGATGCATCACGCGGGATCACAAACAGGTAACCCATCGGCAGAAAGCCAGGCTGTCCCTTTGCAGCAGCAAAGCCCGTTCGCCCCATCGGTTCAGACAGTTTTAGTTGTTTCAAAAGAGTCAATCGATCACTGAAGTCGTTACACAACACCAGGCCATAGTTAACCTTCTGGTCCGCCGCAGACGCGATGTCCTCGAGGGGCACCATGCAAAGCTCAGCCTCATAGTCGAGGCGCTTGCAGAAATTTACCGGCGCATTCCAATTGGTAGCCTCCGCCAGCTTGGGAAAAATAAATGGCGGGTCATCCAGGTTCACTTCTTCTGCGTGTTCAGCGTAGTTGGTACCGGCCGCAACACCCGGATGAACATAGGCAAGTGGCGAAACAAGCTCAGTGATTGCGATGTGCTCAATCTCGCCCGTTGATGCGGCGAGCGAATCAAAACCAGCGGTCTGATAAAGCTCGATGACATCACTCGTCTCTGCCTGCCCTAACCCGGTTGTCAGGTTGATTCCTGTTATATGTTCAGCCTCGTGCCCGGTCACAAGGTAAAGCGCGTCGGTTGTCCGCGCGAAGGTCAGTGCGTCCTTCAGCGGGGCAATGTCCTGCTGAGGATGTTGCCTGACCTCGTCAAACAGCGGCTTTGATACATGCCAGCTATAGATCACAAGGCCGATCAGCAACGCTACTAGGACAAAAAGGGATATCTGCCAGATCATGCTGATGCCTTACACCACACCGGCGTAGGAGCCGCCATCGAGCTGGACGTTCTGGCCTGTCATAAAGCTTGCATTGGCATTACAGAGAAAAGCACAGGTATCGCCAAATTCTTCCGGCCTGCCCATTCGCCTGGCAGGAATCGGCTTGATGATTTCCTGCCGCGCCTCCTCGACACTGATATCCCGCAGCTTGGCGATGCGCTCGGCCATGAACTTCTGCCGGTTGGTATCAAATCTCTCCGGTAACAGGTTGTTAATGGTGACGTTGTACTGTGCATAGTCGCGGGATATCCCCTTGCACAACGCGGTCAGTGCAGACCGTGCTGACGTAGAGAGCCCCATCGCACCAAACGGCGCTTTGACCATGGCCGACGTGATGTTGACGATGCGGCCATACCCACGATCCTTCATGCCTTCAACCAGGGATTGGATCATGAACGTTGGCGCCAGGAAGTTTGCAGTAAGTGCGGCCTGCAGATCCTCTTCGCTCCACTCGCTGAAGCTGCCGGGCGGCGGTCCTGCATTGTTATTGATGAGGATGTCAGCCTCTGGGCATGCTGCGACCAGCGCCTCTCGGCCAGCGGCAGTGTTGATATCTGCCTGCACGGCGGTGATTTCCACCCCATGGTCTGCCAGCGCGGCGGCAGCGGTATCCAGCGTTTCCTGGGTGCGCCCATTGATCACAACATGGCACCCTTCCCTCGCCAGCGCATTGGCACAGGCAAAACCGAGCCCAAGTGATGACGCGCAAACGATGGCGCGCTTTCCTGAAATACCGAGATCCATATTATCTGTCTCCTGCTGAAATGCGGTTGATCGTGTCTTTAGCGGCGGTGATGCCTGATGCTGAGAACGCCTCAAATCGCGCTGCGATGTGGCCATCGGGCCGCACCAGCAGTGCGCCTGACTCATCCAGTCCGGCGGCGACATGCCACGGGGTATACTCTGCAGAAAAATCTCTGTCCTCGACGACCAGGTCCACACCGGCTTCTTGCCAGACCTCACCTGCGGGTCCGGTCACCAGGCTATACGCTCCGTCATCCAGGAGTCCAAGCAGCCAGCCTTCTGCAACCGGGCTATGCGGCAGGTAGTAACCCTCGTCATAAAAATGTTCATAACAGCTCACTGCAACATCGTCAGGTTGCAACTGCACGCCGTACCGGTAGCCTAGTTGCAGGTTAATGCTGTCGAAGTGTGGGCGCTGTTTCTCAACCGCCTCCCGGACCTCAGGGAACGCAGACGGGTTTTCGCATATCAGATCGAAATGCTCCGCTGACTTGTCGGGCTCCGGGCCATATAAGGCGGTGAACAATTCAAAGATCTTGGCCGCGTTCTGCAGGCTCTGGGCACTGTTGATCTGTGCAACCTGGCGTCGCTCCGATTCGTAGGATTCCAGCAACGATGCCGATGCTTTGCCCTTCAGCACGTGTGCAAGTTTCCACGTGAGGTTTTGTACATCGCCCACGCCGGTGTTAAGACCAAGGCCGCCTGTCGGCGGGAACCGGTGAGCGGCATCTCCGACCAGGAAGGTGTCTCCTTCACGGTAGCGCGTCGCGATTTGCGCTGACATCTTCCAGGGGCTCTTGTGCAGCACCTCGATACCTTCAACTGATTTTCCTGCCGAACGGCTAATCAGCTCACGGCAGACGTCGTCCGTGAAATCCTCAACCTTCTCATGGTCCGGGTTGTAGCCGTGCATGAGGACCCAGTTGCTCGCCCTGTCGTACGCAATAAAGGTGCCCGAATGTCTGGGATGCAGACAGAAATAGAGAACACCCGGATGATCAGCGGTTTCGTTGCTGAGATCCCCCCTAAAATGAATCATCAGGTAGTTCTGCAACACCTCGGGGCCGTCCATCTCAATACCGAGGCCCGTCCTGGTCCGTGATCCAGCACCATCAGCCGCAATCACATATCTCGCCGTTATTGATTCACCATTGTCGAGAGAGACAACCACGCGATCTTCCACTTGTCTGGTCGCCTCCGCCGTAACGCCCTGTCGAAAGTCAATCAACCCGGATTCAAGCACGTGCCCGAGAATCAGGCTTTCAAGGATAGGCTGGGCAATGTTCACCAGTGGAAAAGGCGTGTCCACAGTCGCGCTTTCGCCCTGGCGTTCAAATGGCAAGCTACCCACCTCGGTACCTGTCAGCGACGACATGAACCGCACATCACCCGCTGATGCAGAGGAGGCGCCTGCCTCACGCACCGATTGTGCATCGATGCCAAGGCGATGCAGGATCTCAAGCGTTCGCGCGTTGATGACATGTGCCTTGGGTGCATCATTCCTCTGCTGCTGCCTTTCAATCAGCACGTTTTCTACACCCTGCTTGGCAAGCATCAGCGCAGCAAGCATGCCGACAGGACCACCACCAACGATCAGGACTGGAGTATCCATGGATTTCATATATGAGGCTTCATTCAAAAATGAGAGTAAATTCATTTTTGATTGATTTGTCAAATATTTTCTCTAAGATTATGATCCATGGAACGATACTCTCAACACTTTCAACAGCAGGCCCGCGGTAGTGGCAAACGCCAGCGCACCAGGGCGGCCCTCCTGGATACAGCAATCCACGTTTTTGCTGAAAACGGCATCCACAACACGAAAATCTCCGACATCACCGATACAGCCGGCATGGCAAACGGGACCTTCTACAATCACTTTAAGGACAGGGACGAGCTTGCGATGCATACCGCGGTTGCCGTTGCGACCGAGATTGCTCGAGAAGTGGATGAGGCAATGTCCGACCTCGATGACGGCGCACAGCGAGTTGCCACGGGCAGCGTGAAGTTTCTTGCAGCGGCAACGCGCAGTCCTGAGTGGGGCAACCTCATGGTTGATGCCTTTCATCTCCTGCCGGCAGTCAGACAGGACACCGTGTCATACCTGGAAAAGGACATCAGGCTCGGCATCAGCCAGGGAAAATTTGATACCGAGGTGGATACGTTTCTGATCGAGGAGATTGTCGGGCTGATGATCACGTCGCTGCGCCGCCACATCGCCACAGGTTTTGATGCTGAGATCAGTAAACGTACGGCTGGATATGTGCTGAGGTTGTTGGGTCTTTCACCCAGGCAAGCGGACGCCCTGCTGGAGAAGATGACCTGAAAAGAATCCTTGCCTTAAACACACACCACACCTAAACTGCGCGCGCTGGTTAGGGCTCTCCCCCCGCGCACCCCGAAGTATTCATCTCCCCGCCTTTACCAATAAAAGACAACACATGAAATTCAACGAACTCGCTGTGAGCGCAGAGATGCAGCAGCGACTGAAAGATGTCGGCTACGACAACGCCACACCCATTCAGGCAGCAACCATCCCGTTGGCACTTGATGGTCATGACATCCTCGCCTCCGCGCAGACCGGTACAGGCAAAACCGCAGCGTTCAGCATCCCCGTGCTGGAGAAGCTGGGCAACAGTCACTCGATGAAATCACCCCGCGCACTCGTCCTGACACCCACCCGCGAGCTGGCGGCACAGGTGCTGGAAAGCTTTAACACCTATGGCAAACACCTGCAGCTGCGCACCTGCATGATCTGCGGTGGTGTAAAACCTGGCCCGCAGATCACAAAACTCAAACGCGGCGTGGATATTGTCATCGCTACGCCTGGCAGGCTGCTCGACCTGCAGAGCCAGGGTGTGCTCGATCTGACGCAGATTGAGTTTTTTGTACTCGATGAAGCAGATCGCATGCTGGATATGGGTTTCATCCACGACATTCGACGTGTACAGGCGCTGCTGAAACAAAAGAAGCAGACAATGATGTTCTCTGCGACGTTCTCAAAAGAAATTCGTGCACTGGCGGCAGGCATGCTGCACAAGCACCAGGAAGTTGACGTTGCACCCAAGAACACAACCGCCAGAACGATCGAACAGCTTCTTTTTGAGGTGGATAAGAAGCGTAAAGGTGACCTGCTTGTACACCTGCTTCAGGAAAATGGATTGGAACAGGCGCTGGTCTTCACTCGCACCAAGCACGGCGCCAACCGCCTGACCAAGCAACTCGTGAAGGCAGGTATCAGCGCAGCGGCAATCCATGGCAATAAATCCCAGGCGAACCGCACGCGAACGCTGGAAGACTTTAAGCGGGCCAAGCTCACTATCCTGGTTGCAACCGATATCGCCTCACGCGGTCTCGATATTGATGAGCTGCCACTCGTGGTTAACTTCGAGCTGCCGCAGGTGTCAGAAGACTACGTGCACCGGATTGGCAGAACCGGCCGCGCAGGCAAGGCTGGTCAGGCAATATCGCTGGTCAGCGCTGATGAGGCGCCGCAGTTGCACAGTATTGAAAAGCTCATGAAGCAGCAGATAGACCGGGATACCGTAGAGGGTTTTGAACCCGAGCACGCTGTGCCGCTGGGTAAACCTGCAAGGACGCCGAGGAAGCAACCCTCTCAGGGAACATCGCAGGGACAAAAAGCTAAAAAAGATAACAACAAGCGACGCCGACCCAGGAGACGCAAAGTCAAACGGGCTGCCTGAAGCTTACAGGCTAACCTTTTCGCTCCACCCTGCTGATCTTCTCTTCAACTTTTTTCTGAAGGGTTTCCTGGTAGTGGCTGAGGCGCTCACGCAGGTCAGCATCGCCAGTTCCAAGCATCCGCGCCGCAAGCAATCCGGCATTGGTCGCATTATCAATCGCAACGGTGGCAACGGGGATGCCCGCCGGCATCTGCACTATTGAGAGCAGCGCATCTTCACCTTCAAGTTTAGTTGCCGAGACCGGCACGCCAATCACTGGCAGTACCGTCAGCGATGCCACCATCCCAGGCAAATGCGCGGCACCACCAGCGCCAGCGATGATGACCCGAAGCCCCCGGCCCTCCGCTGACTTCGCATACTCATACATACGATCCGGCGTCCTGTGCGCAGACACGATGGTCAGTTCAAAGGGTACCTCGAGACCGGCCAGTACGGTTGCCGCGTGCTCCATTACAGGAAGATCCGAGTCGCTTCCCATAATGATGCCTACCAGTGGATCACTTGCCATGTTGCTTCCTTAGTTTCTCTTATGCGGATTCAAGGCTGTTTTCGCCGCGTACCACGATAATGTCACGGGCTTTGTCTGCGGTGGCTATTGCGGCTTCCAGTGTATCTGCTGTCACCGTTACATGCCCCATCTTTCTGAGCCCAAAGCAGCTTTGCTTGCCGTAAAGATAGGGGTGCACGCCAGGTAACACTTCAATTGCCTGCAGTCCCTCCACAACCGTCGCGCCTTCATAACCGGGCAGACCAAGAACGTTGAACATCACCGCAGCAAGCGTCTGCCGTGGATTGCCGATGGGTTCACCCTTGAGGATTTGATACTGCGCCAGGAACTGGGATGTTTCACAGGCGTTGATGGTGTAGTGGCCGCTGTTGTGGGTTCGCGGCGCAATCTCGTTGATCAGCAGGTTGCCCGACTGATCCAGAAACATCTCCACGCCAAAAATGCCGATGCCATCAAAGGCCTCAATGGCTCGCGTTGCGAGTTCGCGCGCGAGGGCAGCCGTCTTTTCATCTACTCTTGCAGGCGCGATAAGGTAGGTAAGGAGATTACCTTCCGGGTCAAACTCCATTTCCGTCGGATCCCAGGCAACAGTTTGTTCGCCCTCGGACCTGGCCACCATCACCGAGAGCTCAATCATGTCCGGCACAAACTGCTCAATAAAACCGGGCACCTGCAGGCGTTTGTCCAGGTCTTCAGCCGATTTCAGCACCACCACACCACGGCCATCGTAGCCACCTGTTGCTGCTTTCTGCACAACCGGCCAGCCGAGTTCACCAAATCCATCTGTGCCTGTGCCATCAATGGGGATGAACGGGCTGGTTGGCAGTCCCGCCGCTTTGAGCGTCTCTTTTTGTGTGAGTTTGTTGGTGAGCTTCTTCAACGTCGCTGGCCGAGGGAACACCCTGACACCTTCGGCCTCAAGGTTTGCCAGCGCATCGACGTTCACGTCTTCGAGATCAACCGTGACGATGTCGGACCGGGCGGCAAGTTCGGCAATATCATCAGCATTGTGCCGATCACCAACCACCGAAAAAGCACCCATCTGCACCGCCGGGCTGTTCGGGTCTGGATCGAGCGACAGGCACTCCTGTCCCTGCCGGTTAACTTCCTCTGCGAGCAGCCCTGCGAGCTGCCCTCCCCCAATGATGCCTATCCTGAACATGTGCTTCGCAAAAAAGCGCAGAGTATATCAGGGACTAACGTTGCTCATGATGATTGTGCCACCCGCCGCAAACATGCCACCCACGCCATGACACACGGCAAGTTCGGCGCCATCGATCTGTGCCGGTGCCGTGCCTCGCATCTGCCTGACGCTCTCCTGCAATGCATACATGCCGTACATGCCCGAGTGCATGTAGGACAGGCCGCCGCCATTGGTGTTGAGCGGTAACTGGCCGCCGGGGCGGGTGTTACCTTCTTCGATAAACGCACCGGCTTCCCCTCGCTTGCAGAAGCCGAGATCTTCGAGACCGTAAAATGGCAGATGGGCAAACGCATCGTAGATCATCAGGTGATCAACATCGCTGTGCGTGATCCCCGCTTCTGCAAACGCTTTCTCGCCGGACATCCGGAATGCACGTGAGCTGGTGAGGTCATCCATCTGGCTGATCATCGGTGTCTCGACACTTTCACCGGTACCTATGATGTAAACCGGCTTCGTAGCAAAGTCGCCAGCCCTGTCAGCAGCAGTCAGGATAAGCGCGCCGCCCCCATCAGTGACAAGACAGCATTCCAGCAACGTAAACGGGTATGCAATCATGCGCGCGTTCATGACGTCTTCGATGGTGATGGGGTCCTGGAACGTGGCCCTCGGGTTCCTTGATGCCCACTCCCGCTGTACCACTGCTACCGCCGCCAACTGCTCGTGCGTCGTGCCGGTATCCTTCATGTACCGAAGAAACGGGATCGTGAAGGTAGATGGCGGACCCATCGCGCAATAAGGCGCTTCAAACTGTCCAGGGAGCGTTGCCGACCCACCACCGCGAAACGCGCTTCGACCGACGTTGGATCTGCCGCTTTCGCCATGGGTGATCAATACCGTGTTACACAATCCCTCGTTGATCGCAGCGGCAGCATGCCTGACATGCAACATGAACGAACAACCACCAACCGAAGTACCGTCAGCCCACGTCGGTTGTATACCAAGGTAGTGAGCAACATTGGTAGGTGACTCTCCTGCCGTTGCAATGCCGTCAATGTCCTGGATCGATATCCCCGCATCCGCAGCCGCATTCAATGCTGCATCTGCATGCAGCTGGATCTGGCTCATGTGGGGAATGCGGCCAAGTTCTGTCGTCTCCGCTGCGCCAACAATCGCGATACTGCCAGGCTTCATGACCCTGCTCCTGCTGGTTGAAAGTAAGGTAACGAAATCTCATCGGAAAGCGCTTCGAAGGTCACTTCGAGATCCATATCCAGCTGTAACGCTTCGGGTGTCTGTTCGACATTGATGATATTGGTCATGACGCGCGGCCCTTCTTCCAGCGCAACGAAAGCGATGGCATAGGGGCCTTCGAATGCCGGGTGGGGACGCTGGTTGATGACATAACTGTAGAGCGTGCCTTTACCCGAGGCGGTGAAAACCGAAACGGACCGCGATGTACATGACGGGCAAAAAGGCCGCGGTGGAAAGTAAACGTGGCCACAATCGTCACACTGCTGCAGCTTTAACTCTCCGGCTTTTGCACCATCCCAGAAATGTTGGGTTTCCGGTGTTGGCTTCGGTACCGGGATTTTCGACTTGTCTGCAAACATGCTGGTTCCTTATCGGGTTATCTTGTCAATTTCAGCCAGATCATCGCTGCTTAGCGCCCAGCCAACACTGGCGGCGTTCTGCACAACCTGTTCAGGACTGGTTGCACCTGCAATCACGCTTGGAATGCAGGCCTTGCCTGCCAGCCAGCTCATCGCTAGGCGAATCAGTGTTTCGCCTCGTTCGTCGGCAAACGCCTGCAGCGCTTCCACCTTGTCAAAATTCTCATCCGACATGGCTTTTTTGCCTCGATCACCAAAAGCAGCCAACCTTGTTCCCTTGGCCGGTGCCTCACCGCGGGTGTACTTGCCTGTCAGCATCCCGCTCGCCAACGGAAAATAAGGAAGGATACCGATATCAAACCGCTCGCAGGCTGGTATCACCTCTCTTTCAATCCTGCGGTCCATCAGACTGTACAGATTCTGTGCGGTGACCATCCGGGCGAGCCCTTCACTCTTCGCCGTCCAGTCTGCATCAGCAATCATCCAGCCAGTGAAGTTGGAATTGCCGATGTGTCGAACCTTGCCGGAGGTGACGAGATCATCGAGTGCGCGCAGTGTTTCTTCGATCGGTGTATCAGCATCCGGCACATGCTGCTGGTAGAGGTCGATATAATCGGTGCCGAGACGCTCAAGACTCGCTTCTACAGCCTGCACGATGTATTTCGCCGATGCACCTTTCATATCACCATCGTCGCTCATGGGATTGGCGAACTTGGTACCGATGATCACCTGGCTCCTGTCGTACCACTTGATGGCGTTGCCAAGGTATTGCTCGGACAGCCCTCTTTGACCATAGATATCCGCGGTATCAAAAAAGTTAATGCCGACATCGAGTGCAGCATGGATGACGGCTCGGCTCTTATCCTCATCACACCGCATACCAAAGTTGTTACAACCGAGTCCAACCACGGACACCTCAACGTTAGTGCCGGGTACTGTTTTTTTCTGCATTTCAGGCCTTAAGTGTTCGCTCAAAAAAGTCGAGGACCTTGCCCCAGGCGTCCTCACTCTGTGTTTCGCGGTAACGATCTTCTGTTGGAAAATTCTGAAAAGCGTGCCCGGCACCATCGTAGCGATGGAACTCGTACGTCACGCCGGCAGCCTTAAGCGCCGCTTCATAATCGTCCACGTCTTCAGGGGTTGGGTTCTTATCATCGTTGCCGAAGAATCCTGCCACTTCACATTGGAAATTTGGAGCCAAGTCGATCGCCGGTGGATTAGCCTCGCCAAGAGCAAGCTTGATGCGCCCGCCATAAAAGACCGCGCAGGCTTTTATGCCTTCTATATGACCCGCACTTAACCAGGCTACCCTGCCACCCCAGCAGTGCCCGCAGACACCAACAGCCTGATCATCCACGTCAGGTTGCTGAACCAGGTATTGGTAGGCGGTCTTGATATCCTTGATGGTCCAGTCGTCACGACTGGCCTTCGCCTTATCCATCATCTCACCGTCCTTCGGCCACCAGTGGAAGATAAAGGGCGCTAAAACATAGTAGCCGGCATCGGCAAATCGCTGCGCAGTAACCAGCGTAAACTCGTCGTTCTCAATGCCGGTGTGGCCTACCGGGATATGCTGCGCCAGGATCAGGCCTGGATGCGGACCGTCACCGTTCGGTTTGAAACAGAAGGTCTCCATTTCACTGTTGTCTACATCCAGCGTTACAACTTCATAACTCATCGTTTGCTTCCCCACGCTCGCATGAGTGCTGGTACACTTTGTTAAGGCTGTCGCTAGGACCGTACGCTTTTTCTTATCGGAATGGTAGCGGCCCAGTCATCAGGACGGCTCTAAAGGACATCTCTAAAGGACATCTCTAAAGGACAAGCTATGCTCGATGCGCCCGTTAAGTCCCTCGCTGATGTTAACGCCGAATGGTTGACAGCTGCGCTGCGCCAGGAAGGCCACCTTGGCGATGCGGAAAAGGTTGACGCTGTCACGGTAGAACCCATGAATGCGGGTGTTGGGCTCATGAGCGCAATGGCAAAGCTTCATCTGCAGTCGAACGCCGACCTGCCAGACACTCTTGTTATCAAACTGCCATCAGAGAATGCTCAGAACCGCGGTGTTGCGGAGCAGTTCCTGCTTTACATGAAAGAGGCGCGGTATTACATCGACCTCTCAACACGGACCTCGGCAAAAAGCCCGACCATCTACGCGTCATACATAAACGACGATCAGGACTTCCTGCTGCTGATGGAGGACGTGTCGGATTATCGCCTCGGTAACCAGGTGACCGGCGCCACCCTTGCCGAGACAGAGGTTTGCATCGACGAACTCGCCGAGTTACACGCGGCCTTCTGGGGCGGACTGAATGATGTCGCCTGGTTGCCACACATGTCCCGCAGTGACAACGCGACCAATATGCAGTTGGGGGCCGAAGCAGGCTGGGCACAGACGCTGGATTTTTTCGGCGAGCATGTTCCCGGCTCGATCAGGGCTCGCTGGGATGAATATCTCGGCAAGATTGCCGGCCTGCAGGACAAACTTGATGGTGACCCGATTACGCTGATCCACGGCGACTTTCGCATGGACAACATGCTCTTTGGTGATGCGCCGTCACACCACCCGTTGGTAATCGTCGATTTCCAGGGACCACTCAAAGGTCGCGGCGCAGCCGACCTCGGTTACCTGATGAGTCACAGCGTGCAAACAGAAGTCAGGAGGCAGCACGAGCGGGAACTGGTAAAACGTTACGCTGAAGGACTGCGCGCCGGCGGCGTGACCGGCTACAGTGACGATGATGCATGGCAGGACTATCGAACGGCCGTACTTTACTCATGGACAGTGGCTGTCGTGATTGCCGGTACACTCGACCCGAATAACGAACGCGGTTTTGCCTGGATGAGCAAGATGGTTAAACGCAACGGTATCGCGATAGAAGATCTGGATTGCCTGTCTATTCTGGACACACTCTAATAATATTTAATTGATATCAAACGGAGAAACGAGAATGAAAGTCGGATTAGCTTTTGCAAGCAGCATTGGCATCGATGGCGGCACCGCCCTCGACATCTGTAAACGTGCTGAAGCAGCAGGTTTCGAATCACTCTGGGGCGGCGAACACGTCATCCTCCCGGATGAGATCCTCTCGAAGTACCCCTACACCGAAGACGGCAAGATCCCCGCTGAACCGGATACGCCTATCCCGGACCCGTTGATCTGGCTTGCATTTGCTGCAGCAGCAGCGCCGAGCATGCGCCTTGGCACCTGCATACTGATCGTGCCGCAGCGCAACCCACTGATCCTTGCCAAGGAACTCGCCACACTGGATCAGCTTTCAGGTGGACGTGTGGAGCTAGGACTCGGCGTTGGCTGGTTGAAAGAAGAGTTTGATGCACTCGGCGTACCCTGGGAACGCCGCGGGGCACGCAACGATGAATACATCGAAGCCATGCGTGCTCTATGGCAGGGCCCACATGCCGAGTATCACGGCGATTTTGTAGATTTTGCACCCGCAACCTGCAGCCCTCGCCCGGTTAACGGCTCTATCCCCATCATTGTCGGTGGTGATTCTGAAGCCGCCATCAAGCGTGCCGCGCGACTCGCTGATGGATATTTCCCCGGTGAAGGTGATGCCGAGAAGCTCGCTGCGCTGATCAAACGGGTTCGCGATGCAGCAGAAGCCGAGGGTCGAGACCCCGACAGTATCGAAATCAATGCAATGTTCGGTATCCAGATGATGGACCCGGCAGCGGGTATCGAGCAGATGAAAGAAATGGGTGTTGGCAGAATCATGATTCCAGCGTTCTTTTTTGCAGGGCCTGATGGTCTGGACAAGTTGCAGGAGTTTGGCGAGAACATGATCCCACTCGCGAGCGCCTGAGATACCACTTGGTCAACATCCGTAAAGATGTACCCTTCAGCCTGGGCGAAGTGGACGCCGGCTGGCTCAGCACTGCCCTCACAGAAGCGGGCCTGCTGAAGGACGAGACCGTTACAGGTTTTGATCATCACGTTGTCGGCGAGGAGACAGGTTTCCTCGGCGAGATCGCGATACTGAAGCCGCAATACTCCGGTGATACCCAGGCACCGAATACCCTGGTACTGAAGATACCCACGCCCCTCAAGAACCGGGTCATGGGCCAGACCATGGGAGCGTATGAAAAGGAAATCAGGTTTTACGCCGGTTTACGCGACGACCTGAACATACGTACCCCCCGCTATTATTATGGCGCCATGAGTGCCGCGGATGACCCGGACGTGGTGCTGGCGCGGTTGCACAAGCTGAGAGAGATGCCCGCCTGGCTTGTCGCAATCCTGGGTTTGCTGGTGCAGTGGATCTTCGGACTGATGCCGCGGCGTTATGCGCTACTGATCGAAGACCTGAGCCACCTGCGCCTCGGCGATCAACAGGCCGGCTGCAGCCGGACTGATCGTGAACTGGCCGTTAAGACCATGGCCAGGTTGCATGCACAGTTCTGGGACAGTGATGCGTTGACCGAGCTGAAATGGGTTCAACCAGTCGATATGACCGCCAACATCCTACACCTGGTGTATTCGCAGGCCGTGGGCAAATACCGCAAAGCGAACGAAGATAGTCTGGAGCCAAGACAACTTCGCATGCTGGACTGGCTGGATGAAAATGGTATTCGTCTCAACGAGGTGATCGGCAGTGAACCACGCACGCTGCTGCATGGCGACTACCGACTGGATAACCTCTGTTTTGATGATGAAAAAGGTGAACTGCTCCTGATGGACTGGCAGACGCTGGTTTCCGGTTCAGCAGGCATGGATCTCGCTTACTTCCTCAGCACCGCGGTGCCAACAGGCTCGCCGGATGCAGAGATTGATGATCTGATATCGCTCTACCGCACGACACTTGTTGAGGAAGGTATTGAGGTTTCAGAAGGACGAATCCGCTGGATGTACGAGGTTGGCATGCTGGCAACCCTGCATCGCATCGCACCAGTCATGTTCCAGGAACACCTGGAGATGGGTGCAAGCCGGGGCCCGGAAATCATGAACAACTGGGTTGAACAGATCTATGAGAAGCTCCGAGACGTCGATTTTGAACACATCCTGGACAACAGACCCGCTTGAATCCGCCGTTCAAAATCAGCAAAGTACGACGCAAACGACAGCAACAGGTGCAACATGCAATACGACCTCATCATTCGTGGTGGACAGATTTATGACGGCAGCGGCGGTGATGCCTTTATCGGCGATATCGCCGTCACAGACGGCCGTATCGCCGCTGTAGCAGAAAAGATAGATGGCAGCGGCACCAGGGAAGTTGATGCATCCGGCTGCATCGTGACGCCAGGGTTTGTTGACGTGCATACACACTATGACGGTCAGGCCACCTGGGATGATCACATGAACCCATCGTCCAACCTCGGCACCACAACGATTGTGATGGGTAACTGCGGCGTAGGATTTGCACCCTGCCGCGAAGAGGATCACGACGTGCTGGTGCAACTGATGGAGGGTGTAGAAGAAATACCGGGCACCGCCATGAATGAGGGCCTGCCCTGGAACTGGGAAACCTTCCCCGAATACCTGGACGCGCTGGATGAGAGAGCGCGTGATATCGATATCGCCGCCCTGCTGCCCCATGGCCCGCTGCGGGTCTATGTCATGGGTGAACGCGCGGTCAACCGGGAAACCGCAACCCAGGCAGATATTGAAAAGATGCAGTCACTGATCCGCGAAGGTATTGATGCTGGCGCCGTCGGCTTCTCAACATCGCGGACACAGGTGCACCGCTCTTCTACTGGTGAGTTTATTCCAACCTATAAGGCCGCAACGGAAGAGCTGAAGCAGCTTGGCTCATCCCTGTCCGGTGACAATGGCAGCGTATTCCAGTTGATTTCAGACTGGGAAGACGCGGACGATGAATTCAGCATCCTGAGAGAGACCGCCGCAAATACCGGTGCTAAAGGTACATTTACCCTGCTCGACCTTGGCAACCAGCCCAACCTCTGGCGGGAACACCTGGATCGTGTTGAAGCAGCGCAGTCAGATGGTCTCGATATTCGCGGCCAGGTTCTGTCACGACCGGTCGGCATGCTGATGGGCCATCCGGCTTCCATGAGCAGCTTCTACAAACGACCCACGTTTGCCGCACTGGACGATCTGCCCTGGGATGAAAAGATCGAGCGCCTGAAAGATCCAGCAACCAAGGCGGCAATCCTCGAGGAAGAAAACGAGCAGCCACATATTTTTGTGCAGATCTTCAAGCAGAGCTTCCATCACATGTATCCACTGGAAGATCCGATTGAATACCTGCCTAATCGCGAGGATTCCGTTGCTGCGAGAGCCGCAAACGAAGGCCGCGAACCGGACGAGTGGCTCTACGACTATTTCCTTGGCAATAACGGCAACAACCTGGTTTACATCCCCGCGGCTAACTTCTCGGAACACATCCCGGAACTGCTGACGCACCCGCACACGGTAACTGCACTGGGTGACGGTGGTGCTCACGTCGGCTCAATCTGCGACACCAGCGCCAATGTCTATGTACTCACCAAGTGGGTGAAGGAGCGTGGTGTTATCGATCTTGCACAGGCGATACACATGCTGACCAGGCAACCAGCCGAATTGTATTCACTCAACGACCGCGGGCTGCTTCTGGAAGGTATGAAGGCAGACATCAATGTCATCGACTTTGACGAGCTGAAATTGCACACGCCGCATATCGTTCACGATCTGCCTGCCGGTGGAAAACGATTCCTGCAACGTGCTGACGGCCTTGTCGCAACCATCAAGGCGGGGGAAGTGATCTGTGAGAGTGGCGAGATGACGGGCGCCCTGCCCGGCAAGCTCATTCGAGGCCAGCAGGCAGACCCGAGGGCTGCCTGAGAGTCGCGGTAGTTATCCCTCACCCCTGGTGAGGGATATCCACCATGTCGATCCTGTCGTAGTAAGCCTTATCCCCGAGGGACATCACCTTACCCCAGAACTCCTCACCTGCGGCGATGCCGATGTCCATCTTCTCGGTCGTCTGCCGGAAGATGTTCCACGAATCCGGATGCAGCTCGCGGCATTCCGCGAAGATCTTTTCTGCTTCATCCGCATCGCCATTTTCCTGCAGATGGAAACCAAGGCGAAACTTGGTGTGCGCCATCGCCACATCGTCACTCATCGTGCTGACATGGTCTCTTGCGGCTGATTCATCAAACACGTAACGACTGTCTGCGCCATGCCTGGCCCAGTCTTTAACGGCTTCAAGATAAGCCGCTTTGACTTCACCGGCTTTCTGCTGGGCTTCTTCACTGAAACCGCCGATGCTTGGATCAAACTCACGCAGAATGTCGAGGGATCCACCAGTTTCTGTTGGCCGGACAATTCGGCCCTCTTCATCAATCCAGACCGCCTGCGGCACGTTGACCATATTGTAGAGAGACGACAACAGATGGGCCCGGTCAATCAGCACCGGAAAAGCAGGTTTAGCCTCGTCAATCCAGGGTTGCGCAGCGCTGGCATCAGAGTCCATCGCCACGGAGATGATTTCGAAATTTTCTCCGCCTACTTCTTCATAAACTGCCTGCCACCCGGGCAGGTCATGTCGGCATCCTCACCACGATGCCCAGGTGATAAGCAGGACCCGTTTGCGCCTGAAATCGGAAAGCGACACCGGTTTGCCGTCAACATCAGGCAGCGTGAAGTCTGGTGCCGTAAGAGAATCAAGACGAGCTGTGCAGTCACTGGCACTATCGCCAAGTGACCACGCACTGCCATCAGCACTGCTGGCGACGGGTTTACCCATCAGATCCCAGAACGCCTTGATGTTGACCTTGCCGTCCCGCAGGTAGGTGTCCCGGTCTGCCGGTGTTGGTACACAAACATCGCCCTGGCAGAAGCCTTCCGGTTTCATTTCCCATCCGGTTGCCGCTGTAACATCCGCCTCATCCAGCCAGAGGCCGTCTGACGTATCCGCGTTAACGCTGTATGAGGTTGTAGCTGTCAGTACTGCTGTGTTCATGTTGCTTATTCTCTTGTTTAGCCTCTGGTGATGTTATGCGTTGCTGGCCTTGGGTACCGGCGGCTTGTTTTCAACCGCATTCAGCATCTCTTCATCTGTTCTGGACATGATGAGTTCATAAAGGTTCTCGGGATAAGCCATGTGTGGCCCCTCACCCGCGAGGTCAGGCTGCGGCACATTGCCACCCTCGTCTTCATAACCGGGCGGGTTTCGGTAGCTTTCAAGTTCCTCGTCTGTGATACCGAGCAGATCGACAACCTCGGGGTCCACCCACTGCATATTGTCGATAGGCTCCGCTGAACATGACAGTTCCAGCGTCATGTTTTCGAGGCCTGCAAAATAAATCGAGTGGCACATGCCATGATCAACCGGTCCCATCACTGGTACCCCTTTTGACCTCAGGCGATCGCGCATGGCGAGCATTTCTTCAACGTTCTCAACCTTGAGCGCCAGGTGTTGCATGGCACCGGGCGCGCAGTTATCACCAGCAGTACCGGCATGGGTCACACCCATGGTTGTCGGCACTTTTGCGATTTCAGGATTGTGCACAAACGCGATCGAACTCTCATCGTTCAAACGCAGGAACGCGTGAAACGTGTTCTCAACCCCAAGCATCCAGTACAGGGCCTGCAGTTCCATGCCCAGTTTGTCAGTGAAGTAATCGATTTGTGCCTTCATATCTCCCGTTGCAATCGCGAGATGGTGTAACCCTTCAACTTTGTTCATGCGCATGTCCTCTTTTAGCTCTGCTGGTATCCTACTATCGACGATAAGGACAGGGGAAGAGAAGGAACATGAGCGATATCCGAGCTTTCAAGATCGACGTGCCAAAATCAGAGATCGACGCGCTGCAAGAGCGGCTCAAGACGGCGCGCTGGCCCGAGGCAGAAACCGTGGATGACTGGTCCCAGGGTGTGCCGATCAAATACCATCGTGAGTTCTGCGACTATTGGGCAACCCAGTATGACTGGTACGAGACCCAGCGCCGGCTCAATCGCTTTGGCCACTACAAAACGACCATCGACGGATTGGATATTCACTTCATCCATGTGAAGAGCAGTCACGCCAACGCAAAACCCATCATCATCACCCATGGCTGGCCGGGGTCTGTTGTTGAATTCCACAAGGTGATCGAGCCGCTCGCTGAACCCACCCAACATGGTGGAACCGCCGAGGATGCGTTTCACGTGGTCTGCCCTTCCCTGCCTGGCTACGGCTTCTCCGGTAAGCCATCTACAACTGGCTGGAACGTGGACAAGATTGCCGACGCCTGGGATGAATTGATGCAGCGCCTCGGATATGAGCAGTATTACGCCCAGGGAGGCGATTGGGGGTCTGCCGTCACCACGGCTATCGGCATCCAGAACAAAGGACGCTGCGCGGGTATCCATGTGAACATGCCAAACGCCGGTGCCACAAAGGAAGCCCGCAGCGATCCAACCGAAGCAGACAAGGTCGCGCTTACCGGGGCGAAGTTCTACCAGGACTGGGATTCCGGTTACTCAAAACAGCAGAGCACCCGTCCCCAGACACTCGGCTATGGCCTCGCCGATTCACCTGTCGGCCAGTCGGCCTGGATACTCGAGAAGTTTTACCAGTGGACAGACTGTGGCGGACACCCGGAGAACGTACTCTCCCGCGACGAGATGATCGACAACATCATGCTGTACTGGCTCACTAACTCAGGCACTTCTTCTGCACGTCTCTATTGGGAAAGTTTCAGCCGTGCATTTGGTCGCGGTGAAAATACAGTAAAGATCCCAACCGGGGTCAGCAGCTTTCCCAGGGAGATTGTGCGTACCCCGAGGTCATGGGCGGAGCAGCGCTACCTCGACATCCAGTATTGGAATGACCTGGACAAGGGGGGACATTTCGCCGCATTTGAACAGCCCGAATTGTTTGTTGAAGAAATGCGCGCATGGCAGCGGGCGGTAAATCCGTGAGCGAACTGAAACTCAGCTGCCGATGCGGCAAGGTAAAAGGTGTTGCCGAGGCATCTGCCAACGTGGGTAATCGGCTCATTTGTTACTGCAGCAGTTGCCAGAACTTCCCTCGCAAACTGGGAGCCGAGGATGCGGTACTCGATGAACATGGCGGCACTGACATCTACCAGATGCCACCAGCGAATCTCCGGTTTACCGAGGGCACGGAGAACATCAGGTGCCTTAAACATACAGATAAAGGACTGCTGCGCTGGTATGCCGGTTGTTGTGATACACCGCTTGCCAATGCACCGGCCGGGATGCCGTTTGTTGGCCTGCTACATGCCTGCGATACAGAGCCGGCGCTTCGCGACGAGAAACTCGGACCGGTCCGTTCTTACGCCTTCCCCGAAGAGGCAAAGGGATCACTGCCACCTGAATGTAAAGGCGGCCTCGTGAGGCTTATTGCGCGATTCCTCTGTCAGATGCTGTGGTGGCGAGTTCAGGGTAAGGCGACCCCTCACCCCTTCTTTGATGCGTCAGGCGAACCTATCGCGACACCAGAGGTTCGGGCCTGATCTGACTAGCCCTGCCAGCTGTTGTTGTAAATCATCTCTTCAACAGGCTTGCGGCTGATTGATCCATGCCCGCCGAGCACCGGGAAACCCACCGGCACGTGGGCGCAGGTGTACCAGTCGTCGGGCATCTCGAGCAGCGCCTTTACAGATGGTTCTTCCAGGCACAGCAACGTCGTCAGCACGCACCCAAGACCTTCATTACGGCAAGCGAGCAGAAAGTTCTGCACAGCGGGATATACCGAGCCACCGCCAACTACGGTCGGGCGCGGCTGGTCGATATCGGTGATGGTCATGATCGAGGGGTTGTAACAGAAAACAGCAATCAGCGGCGCCTCATGCATGTGCGTTGCCAGGTAGGTGCCAGCTTCCAGGGCACGCCGTGATGTCTCCTGCGCGGCAGGCGGCATGTGCTTCATTTTTGCTTCGTAGCCCGGGATGTAACCTTCCCAGTGAGGCCGGTACAGGTCTTCGAGCCTTTGTTTTTTGTCTGCATCGGTCACCGCGATCATCCGCCAGGGCTGCATGTTGCCACCGGTGGGTGCCCAGGTGGCTGCCGCCAGAATACGGGCTTCAACATCCGCCGGGATCGGATCGGGTTTAAGTCTGCGCACAGCTCGAAGTGTGCTCATCGCTTCATAAAGTTCCATCTGCTTTTCCTCTACTGCGCTAATCTACCGCGCTAATCCTCTTTGGCCGGAATCAAAACCCCTGCATCGACAAGCGCCTGGACGTCATCATCGGACATCCCCATGTCGGTGAGAATCTCCGCACCATGTTCACCAAGCATCGGGGCAATCGCTTGCTGCCGAACGTCACTGCGGGAAAAACGTGCACCAGGCCGCGGCTGGCGAATTTTGCCGAGCACAGGGTGTTCGTATTCCGAGATGAGCTCATTGGTTTTTATCTGTTCGTTCTCAAGTATCTCCGGGCGACTCAGCACGGGCGCGCAGGGCACCTCGTTGGCATCGAGTACCTCAAGCCACTCTGCACTGGTGCGTGACTTCAGCACGTCGGACATGCCATCAAGACGCGCCTTGGCATTAACCACCCGACCCATCGGCGTGCTGAATCGTTCATCGGTCAGCCAATCCGGTTGATCAAGTGCCTTGCACATGCCTTCCCATTCCGAGTCCGATACAGCGCCACAGGTGATGTAGCCGTCTTTTGTTTCAAAGATCAGGTCCTGTGCCAGCTGGCCACGACGAACGTTCTTTTCATTACCAACAATCGTGAGTCCACCCAGCGCCTCGGGCCAGAGAAAGGAAATGGTTGCGTCAACCATGGCAACCTTGATGTGCTGTCCTTCACCGGAGCCTCGCTCACGTTCAAACAGCGCTGCGGTTATTGCCTGGGCAGTGGTCAGGCCGGAGACTTTATCGGGGATAACGGTCCTCACCATCTTGGGACGGTGCTGGTCACTGTCGGCCTGCATATCGGGCAAACCGCTTAGCGCCTGTATCACCGGGTCATAAACCCGCTTGTGGGCATAGGGACCCTTCTCACCAAAACCCGAAATCGAGACGAAGATCAGCGCGGGGTTGATCTCCTTCAACACGTCATAGCCCAACCCCATGCGTTCGATGGCACCGGGCCTGAAATTCTGGACAAATACGTCAGCGTCTTTGACGAGTGACTTGACGACCTCAACACCTTCTTCTTTCTTAAGATCGAGGCAGATGGAGCGCTTACCCCTGTTTGCCGTCACAAAGCCGCCACTCATATCACCTTTCATGGAGCCCATGCGCCTGACAATATCACCCTGGGGCGATTCGACTTTAACAACGTCAGCGCCCTGGTCAGCCAGCAGTACGGTAGAGACCGGACCGGACAGAACGCTGCTCAAATCTACAATGCGGATACCCGCCAGCGGACCTGACATAGCTTTATCTCGTGTGTTGGGAAAATACGTTTTATAGCGAACCGAAGTGCTCGGCAAGCCAGTGCGGAAACTCCTGTTGATCTGCCTGGTCAAGACCGATCAGTTCTGCGAGCCTGTCGCCCGCAATACCGAGCCCCATAGCCGCCAGCGCGACCAGGAACACCTGTTGTTTGGCATCGCGTTCGGAGCCCGCTTCCTCGGCGATGGTATCAATGATGGACTTGAACATCTGTTTTGTGTCCGGGCTCTGGGCAGACCATTCACCGGTGGACTGATCCAGCAGCAGCCAGGCCACCAATCGCCCGTGCCCACCCTGGGAAAGCTTGCTGAACAGACGATCCAGCACACCTTCGGTAGATTCGTGCGCCTGCAGTGCATCCATGACATCTACGAGCAGCTCTGTGGTCATCTTCTTGAGCAGTTCTTCGCGCATTGCACCAGTCGAACCAAAGTGATGGATCACGGTAGCGTGGGACATGCCTGCTTCCTGCGCTACGCCAGAGATATTGAGTCCCTCGAGGCCCATTTCTCCCAGACGCCTTGCAGCAACCTCAAGGATAAGGCTCCTGGCCTCCTCGGGCGTTCGCCTGATGCGCTTTGTATTGGTACCCTTGTCCAGCATCCAGTCTCTAAAACCTCTACGACCGCACAACAGCGGAAAAAACTTCAGAAAAGTTATTGACATGGATGTAGATAAATATACTATTTACATCAATGTTAATAACGTTGAGTCAGCTATATGCAATCATCTAGGATGCAACCCCTTGTTGCAATGAAGGCAATACGAAAGCTCATTGCAGACCCGGAACAGACCGAGCAGGTTTTTGTCATTCTGAAGGCCCTGTCCGGGAACTCGTTATACAAGTCATTCCTGAAGTTTCGCGAAACCGAAACCGGCAAAGCGATCCTTGCCGACCGGCGCGAACTGCTGCACACACTGCAGGACCGCGACAGGCTGCGTGAGTATGCACCCGGTTCACTCGGCCGGGCTTACCTGCACTTCGTCGAAAGCGAGCAGATCACCGCTGATGGTCTCGTTGAGGCAAGCCAGCGTGACGAGGTGTTTGACGATGAAGACCTGATGCTGTTTGGCAATCGCATGCGTGATCAGCACGACCTCTGGCATGTCATCACCGGCTACGGCCGGGACACGTTTGGTGAAGCCTGTCTGCTTGGTTTTACGTACGCACAGTCACGTAATCCCGGTATTGCCTTTATCGCCACGGTCGGCGCGTTCAAGATTGCCAAGGAAGTTGGGCCAGGTGTGAAAAAGGCTGTCTGGCGGGCATATCGCGCGGGCAAGCGTGCGGCCTGGTTACCGGCGCAGGACTGGGAAGCTCTCCTCGCGATGCCCCTGGAAGAAGTCCGCGAACAACTGAAAATCGAACCACCCCTTGTCTATCGGGAGGTGTTCGACAACTACGCTATCGCGATGCAATAGCGATGCACTAGCCGGTTGATCGATAACCAATTTTTCGTTTTCATAAGGGTCACTTCAGGTGGCCCTTTTTTATGTCCGACATCATTCTTCACCAGTTCGAATTTTCGCATTTCAACGACAAGGCCCGCTGGGCACTGGACTTCAAGGACGTCGATCACACACGTATCAGCTACCTGCCCGGCCCACACATGCCGCAGATAAAGAAGCTGAGCGGGCAACCGCAAACTCCCGTTCTCGACTGGCGTGGAGACATCGTTGCCGGTTCTGCTGACATCATCGACAGACTGGAAGAGGAGATCCCGGAACCTGCGCTCTACCCTGCTGATGAGAACGACCGCCAACGTGCCCTGGAATTGCAAAATTGGCTCGACAGCGATGTGGGTCCCGCCAATCGGACGGTGTTGTTTTCTGCGATGGTTGACGAAGGTGGCTACATGACCAGTATGTTTGCCCGGAGCAAACCCGCACTGGCGCGTTTTGCGTATCGAATCACCTTCCCCCTTGCCAAGGGATTGATCAAAAAAGGCAACGGGGTCAATCCTGAGAACATCAGCCGGTCACGTGGCATCACGGCAGAAGCACTGGATCGTATTGCAGAAATGACGCGCGACACAGGATACCTCGTCGGCGACAAATTCACTGTGGCAGACCTCGCGGCTGCGGCACTGTTTGCACCACTCGCCAATCCGAAGCATCCCGATATGGCCAGGCCGGAGCCCATCCCTGAATCAGTGGTGGATGTGCTTGCCGAATATAAGGACCATCCAACCGTGGCCTGGGTCAACAGGATGTACGAGAAGCACAGGCGAGCTTAAGCGGAAACCAGCTGCTCCAGCTTGACCTGATCGGCCGCAAAATTGCGGATGCCTTCAGCCAGCTTCTCTGTGGCCATGGCGTCCTCGTTCATTTCCCAGCGAAAACGATTTTCATCGAGTGCAATCCTGGCTTCACCTTGGGTGTTACCCGGATCCAATACTCGCGCCAGCGTGCCCTCGTCTGCTGCAAGTTCTGAGAGCAGCTGCGGACTGATCGTGAGCCTGTCACAGCCGGCCAGCGCTTCAATCTCGCCCGTGTTGCGGAAACTCGCGCCCATTACCACCGTGTCATAGCCATGAGTCTTATAGTAGTGATAGATTCGGCGGACCGACAGGACACCGGGATCTGTTTCAGCCGTATAAGTTTCACCGGTTGCCGCCTTGTACCAGTCGAGGATTCGGCCTACAAAAGGTGATATCAAGAACACACCGGCATCTGCACAGGCAACCGCCTGGGAAAAACCGAACAGCAGCGTCAGGTTGCAGTTGATACCTTCTTTCTCAAGTTGTTCAGCTGCACGAATGCCCTCCCAGGTGCTGGCAATCTTGATCAGGATGCGCTCGGGCCCAATGCCATTTTCGCCATACAGCCTGATCAGGCTGCGGGCTTTCTCGCAGGTTGCCTCACTGTCAAAAGACAGTCTTGCATCAACCTCGGTGGATACACGCCCCTTGATACTGCCAAGTATCTCGGTGCCTATAGCAACCG
Source organism: Pseudomonadales bacterium (assembly GCA_963921285.3). Classification (GTDB taxonomy): domain Bacteria; phylum Pseudomonadota; class Gammaproteobacteria; order Pseudomonadales; family Azotimanducaceae; genus UBA9659. Next base: position 14,233 of record CAWUFD020000007.1, on the reverse strand, counting down.
CCAGCTTGTCGACACACAGCGCTTTCTGCTCATCAGCACTGACCGCCTGCGCGGCTGCCCACCCTTTAGCATCGTTAAGCATCTCCTGGTAGGCAGGCAGGGATGCCGCTTTCAGAAGCAGTGAGGGGTTTGTTGTCGCATCCAGCGGTTGTGCAGCTTTTATCGCATCAATATCACCGGTATCGGCAACAACATCTGTCATTTCGCGCAGTTGATCGAGTTTGTTCATGGCCATTTCATCTATACTTCGCGGTTAAGGTTACTGCTCAGAACAAACCATGCAACAACATCAGTTTACTTCGACGTTCGGGTTCCTTATGGCGGCAACAGGCTTTGCTGTTGGATTGGGGAACATCTGGCGATTTCCATACATCACCGGCGAGAACGGCGGCAGTGCTTTTGTGCTGGTATACCTCTTGTGCGCGGTTGCCATCGGCATACCCATCCTGATCGCGGAGATCCTGACCGGTCGTCGCGGTGGTGCGAACCCGCCCCGGGCTATCGAGAATCTTGCTGCCATCGAGGGTGTATCCAGAAACTGGCGACACATTGGCCATCTGAACCTGACAACGGCCTTCGTTATTGAGGGGACCTACTGCGTTGTTGCCGGCTGGGTCATCTGGTATCTGTTCAAGGCTATCACCATGGGGTTTACCGGCTTTGACGCAGAGGCGTCTTCTGCTGAGTTTGCCGGAGTGCTTGGTAGCATCGAAGGCATGTTGTTCTGGACCGTGGTCAGTCTGCTGCTGACCGGCACCATTATTTACCTCGGTGTGAATGCCGGCATCGAACGGTCTGTCAGGGTACTGATGCCAACACTGTTTGGACTGATCCTTGCACTCGTTGCCTACAACGCCACACAACCTGGATTTGGAGAGGCGCTCGACTACCTGTTCAGTCCTGATTTCTCAAAAATCAGCCCAGAGATTTTCCTCGCCGCCATCGGGCAGGCGTTCTTTTCTATTGGCGTTGCCATGGCCGGCATGATGATTTTCGGCTCCTACCTGCCACAATCTGTTTCCATCACACGCTGCGTACTGATCATCATCACCATCGACACCTTTGTCGCCCTGTTCGCTGGGCTAATGATTTTCCCCATGGTGTTTCGCTTTGGTCTTGATCCTGCGGGCGGCGCCGGGCTTATCTTCCAGACGCTGCCGGTTGCCTTTGCGCAGATGCCTGGCGGCCAGCTGGTTGCAATTGTGTTTTTCACCCTGCTCTCCGTCGCCGCCGTCACATCGATGGTTGGCCTGGTTGAGCCACTAACCGCATGGGCTGAAGAAACGTTCGGCTACACAAGGCATCGCGCCACGCTGACTGTGTTGGGTGCTGTTGCCGCGGTGGGTGTGATCAGCGTACTTTCCTATAACGTGATTGCCGACTGGCGCATCGGCAGTTTTGACTTCAACGGCCTGTTTGACTATCTCGCGAACCAGATCATGTTGCCCGTCGGCGGCCTGCTGATCGCGATTTTTGCTGCCTGGAAAATCAACCCGGCACACTTGAAGGAGGAACTGCCGCTGATGCCTGATGCGATCTTCTCATCGTGGCTGTTCCTGATTCGTTTTGTTGTGCCACCCGCCATCGCCATCATTCTTGTGACAGGCCTTGGCTGAAACTACACTAAACCCGAATTGTAAGAGGTACCAACTGTGGAACTGGAGCTCAACGCCGAAGAAATCGCTTTCCGGGACGAGGTGAGAGAACTGCTCGCCACCGAACTAACGGACGAACTGAAAGAAGCCGCGGCAAAGACCACCACTGTATTCGCCGACAAGGATGTTGCGCTCGCCTGGCAGGCTATCCTGCACAAGCGGGGCTGGGCCGGGGTGTCATGGCCAACCGAATTTGGCGGTACTGGCTGGACCTCGAACCAGCGTTTCATCTTCAACCAGGAATGTGCCAAGGCGGGTGCGCCAGGCCTGATCCCACTCGGACTTCGCATGCTGGCACCGGTGCTGTTTCACTACGGAACCAAAGAACAGCAGGACCACTACCTGCCGAAAATCCTGTCCGGCGAGCACTACTGGTGCCAGGGTTATTCGGAGCCCGGTTCGGGATCGGACCTTGCCAGCCTGATAACCCGCGCTGAGAAAGATGGGGATGATTACATCGTCAACGGTACCAAGATCTGGACGACACACGCCCAGTTTGCCGACCATATCTTCTGTCTGGTACGTACCGACCCCGACAGCAAACCACAGGCGGGTATCAGCTTCCTGTTGATCGATATGGATACGCCGGGTGTGACGGTAGAACCTATCATCACCATCGCCGGAGACCACGAGGTGAACCAGGTGTTCTTCGATGATGTACGCGTGCCGGTTACCAACCGCGTTGGTCCCGAAAACGAGGGATGGAATGTCGCCAAGTATCTGCTCGAATTTGAGCGCGGCGGCGGTACCGCTGCTACCGGTCTAAAGGTTGCGATGGAATCGCTTGAGGCATTGCTGTCAACGCTGCCCGAAGAATCAGAGTTGCATGAGCGTGCAGCCACATTGCGGATCGAAATTGACAGTCTTTCGCACATGGAGATAGACCTGCAGTCAAAACTGTCGCGGGGTGAGAAACTTGGCTCCGGCACATCGCTCATGAAGAACATGGCGAGCAGGCTCGGCCAGGAACTCTCCACGCTGCGACTTGAGGCCACCGCTTACTACGGCCTGCCCCATAACAACCAGCTCTGGCTGGAAGGCAAGCAAGGCGTAGGTAGCGAGCAGACCGCCATCGGTACCTATATCAACAATCGGGCCTCCTCGATTTTTGGCGGCTCACGCGAGGTCCAGAAAAACATCATCGCCAAGACCGTGCTCGGACTCTGAGAACCATATGAAGGCGGGTTCATTTTTCCCCGGCACGCATTATTCATCGCTCTACGCGATGGCGGGCGACGACTGTTCACTTTTTTATAACCTGGACGAACTCACCGAAAAGCAGCAGGCCGATCACCTGTCCAATGTTGAACTGACCGCGATGTTGCAGGTAGCTCTCGCCTGCATTGGCCACAAAAACGATCACCTCGCGCTGTACGATGCGTATCTTGAACCCGGTTGGAAGGAGACGCTCGAGCGCTACCACAACTTCTTCACGCGCATGGTGGAGGACGTTGTCCCGATGGACCACTTCAGCTACCACCCCAAGTTTGAGTTTTATGAGTCTGTTGCAGACTACATAACCAGGCATCCGGCACTCACCGATGTGGTGAATCTCTATATGTCGAGCGGATCAAACAAGGTGATCCACCAGGACGAATCTCTACTCGCCGTAAACCGGAACGTAAACTCAAAAAAACACTTTGCCGAACACGCACCTGCGGCCGGTATTGCTACACCAGACACGTTGATCACTACCAAGGGGCAATTGGCAGACAAGGTGGTCAGCAGTTTCTTCGAAAAACACAACAACCAGGTGATGATCAAACTGCTGGGGCTCGCTGGCGCCAGGAATGTTGCACCGGTCACCTCGATCAGCGAATGCCGCAACTATGTTGAAGAATACGCCGACGACATGATCATCCTGTTGCAGGAAAAACTCGATCTTGCGGACTACACGGAAATGACAGTGGACCTGGTGGTTTCAACATCGGACATCCGCATCGCCAACACACGCAAGATCCTTTTTGCCGAAGGTTTATGGGTTGGTAACCTGATCGGCGACACCGTGTCGCTGACCAATGAACAGCAGCAGGCGCTGATTCGAGTGGGCGAGTACGCCCGGGATCATGGCTATGTCAGCGATGAACGCAGCAACTGCGGCGTTGATTTCTTTGTTCACAAAGATGGCAGCATTGTTGTCACCGAGATCAACGCACGCTGGACTGGCGGACTGTTCCCTGCCGAGATACTCAGCCAGGTGGACACCGGCGGCCGCGATGCCGTGCCGTTTTTTGACGTTGCCCTGATCGACAAGCGCGAGGCCTATGTGGATTTCCTGGATCGCTACCTGGCTTCCGAATACCAGGGCGACTTTGCCATCATGCCGATCGGTTTCGGCTGTTTTGAGGTGCCTATGGACGGCCAGGATTTTTTCTACACCTGGCAGGTAGTCCTGGGGGATCTTGAGGCTTTCAAGGCCGTAAAGCGTGATGAGCTCGGCGAAGGCGTGATGCCCACAGCGGATATCATCACGCTGTAGACGTAGTTACGTACCTGTGTAATTCGGCTGGCGCTTCTCGATAAATGCGCGCATCCCCTCTTTGGCATCGTTGGTTTTTGAGCACATGAGCTGATTGCGGTTTTCAATCGCCATAGCAGCTTCGAGACCTGCTGCGTCAATAGCAAAGTTCAGGCCTTCCTTGGTCATGCGCAGACCCATTGGTGAGGTCAGCAGCATCTCATCTATGTAGGGTTGTGCCGCTGCTTCAAGCTGATCATCGGGTACGACTTCAGAGACAAGGTTGGTGGATAGTGCACGTTCAGCATTAATGAAGCGGCCCGTCAGCATCAACTCGGAAGCTATCGAGGTCCCTACAAGGCGTGGCAGGAAATAGCTGGAACCCATATCACATGCGGACAGCCCAATCCTGATAAAGGCCGCATTCATCCTGGCACTCTCCCCGGCAATGCGGATGTCGGACGCCAGTACAAAGGAGAAGCCACCACCACAGGCAGGCCCCTGCACCAGCGAGATTATCGGCTGCGGGCAACGTCGCATGCGGATGTAGACTTCAGCAAGGTAGCCCTGGAAGCCAAAACCGTACCCAACTGGCGGTTCGTGCGTGCGGCCATCTGCCTGCTTGATATCGAGACCCGCACAAAAGGCGCGCCCGGCACCACGCATGACCACGATACGTGTCTCAGCATCTTCAGCAAGCGCACCAAAGTAATCACGTAACTCGGTGACCATCGGCGTGTTGATGGAGTTCAATGCCTCGGGCCTGTTCAGGGTCAGCCAATCCACCTGGCCGCGTTTTTCTATCGAAATCGTTTCGTATTCCGCCATTCTTGTCTCCCTTGTTTGGTTGTCATTAGGACTTGACCAGCTTTCGAAAATCCGCGGGTGAGGGTCCACCCGGCAGAAACATCACGACGGCATCATCAAAACCCGCCGCTTCAAATCGTTGTAACAGCTCAGCCAGCCCATCGATGCCACGGTCTGCACTCGCCAGAATGGTCGAGACAATGGCGCGCTGACCACCTGCCTGCCGGTACGAGGGAATCACCTCATCCAGATCATCAGGCGTTCGATGCATGCCAGACGCTATCCAGCCGTCATACTCATCGGCGGCTTTTGCAACACCAGCGCCCCAGGTACCGTAAAAGAGGGGCGGTCCACCTTGAACCTGTTCATAGGGTGACAGGTTGTAGTCACCCACTTCGCCGGTCGCAAAGATGTGCCGTAAATCTTTTACAGACTCTCGATAGCGCCTGAAGCGTGTATCAAAAGTGCTGCCGTGTACCCGGTGATCTGACTCAGTTGATCCCGCACCAAGGCCAAGCAGCAGTCGTGAACCCGAGGCCTGCATCAGCGAAAACGCCTTAATCGCTACGTCAGCTGGATGGTAAAGCGGCAGTTGTAATATGCCCGTACCGAGTTCCACGTTTTTTGTCACAGCTGCTGCAATTGAGAGTGTGATAAATGGATCCGGTACAAAATGCCCCCGGCCGATCGCCTGTGCCGACCAGAGACTCGAATACCCTTCCCCTTCCAGCTGCCGGGCCTGTTCGGCCAGCGCATCAGGATCTGCTGGATTGATTGGTCCTAGTAGTGCGCCAAGCCTCATGTTGTTTCCCCTGACTGTTCGAGAGAAGCCTTTAACAAAAAGGACCTTAACAAACTGTAGCTGCGAATGCCGAACCAGGAGTAGAACTCGCCATCGACAATCGCGCCGGTTATCCCCTGCTTTTTAAGATCATCCGCATAACGTTCGAACGGAAATGGCTCAGAGGAGAAGAGATAAAAAGTATCGTCCCTGCCGATGTCGGCTGCCTCAAGTGTCGGATAGGGCTGACCGCGATCTTCTAGCATGTCTTTAAAACCAACCTGATCCAGCATGGAGGAAATAAACGTGCCCGGTCCGACGCTCATCCAGGGATCTCTCCAGATCATGTATTCGATCCGTTGTGGCGGCGTCAGGGGTTCATTCAGTCGGGTGATCTGGCCCGGCACGTTGGTGTAGTCGAGCTGGTTGATTGAGGGTTTGCCAGTGAGCTCACGCCATCCATCCGCAAGATCCCGCAATTCGCTGTTCGATGTGAGGTCAGCAAGCTGCGACAATTCGTCTGCAACTACAGCCACGCTGGTCACATGTGTTGCATGCCAGGGGAAAGGACAGCTGTCCGCCATCTCCTTGAGGTTTTCTTCTCTGTCGAACACAACGAGATCAGGCTTGAGCGCTTCACACTGCGCCCAGTCGACCTGCTTGGTCCCGCCAACCACCTTGATGTCCCTAATCTTGTCCGAAGGATGGATACAGAACCTGGTTCTGCCAACAACCTCGATACCGCAGTTGATCAGGGTTTCGGTCAGGCTGGGTACAAGGCTGATGACTCGCAAGGTTATTTGACGTTTACGTGATCATACGGGCAGTGCCTACAGGCATTGCCACAACAGTTGCCGCGCGCGAGGTGAAACTGCTCGGTGAATACGAACAGTCCGTCCTCTACATAATAGTGCCTGCCTTCGATGAGCCGCTTGATCGGCCACTCATCCAGCACAGCGTCAGGTTGATCGACGATACTGGCCACCTACTTCGAAGAATGCATCGGTCAGTTGGCCAAGCGAACAATGCTTAACAGCCTCCATCAACGCCTCAAAACCGTTGCCCCCTTCAGAAACCGTCTGCTTCAGTGCGGCAAGTGACGCCTGCGCGTCATCACCGTGACGTTCCTGGAAGTCCTTCAGTCGCGCAATCTGGCTCTGCTTTTCTTCCTCGGTGGAACGTGCCAGTTCGATGGTAGTCTCTTCGGGTTCGTGCTCAGGCCTGAACGTATTTACCCCGATGATCGGCAGTGAGCCGTCATGCTTCTGGGTTTCATACTTCATCGACTCTTCCTGGATCTTGCCACGCTGGTAACCGGTTTCCATGGCACCAAGTACACCGCCACGATCAGAGATTCGTTCAAACTCACGCAGCACGGCCTCTTCAACAAGGTCTGTAAGCTCATCCATGATGAAGGCGCCCTGGCTTGGGTTCTCCGTCTTGGTGACACCAAACTCACGGTTGATGATCAACTGGATTGCCAGTGCACGACGCACGGACTCTTCAGTTGGCGTGGTGATCGCCTCATCGTAGGCGTTGGTATGCAGGCTGTTGCAGTTGTCATTGATCGCCAGCAACGCCTGCAGGGTTGTACGAATGTCATTGAACTGCATTTCCTGCGCGTGCAGTGAACGACCGGATGTCTGGATGTGGTACTTCAGTTTCTGGCTGCGCTCATTTGCACCGTACTTTTCGCGCATCGCCACCGCCCAGATCCTGCGGGCAACACGGCCGATTACCGTGTACTCGGGGTCCATGCCGTTGGAGAAGAAGAAAGACAGGTTCGGCGCAAAGTCATCAATATTCATACCTCGCGCCAGGTAGGTCTCAACAAAGGTGAAACCATTGGCGAGCGTAAACGCGAGTTGTGTAATCGGATTCGCACCTGCTTCAGCGATGTGATAACCGGAGATGGATACCGAGTAGAAGTTTCGCACCTCGTTATCGATAAAGTACTGCTGGATATCGCCCATCATGCGCAGGCTAAACTCAGTTGAGAAGATACAGGTGTTCTGGCCCTGGTCTTCCTTCAGGATATCCGCCTGCACCGTGCCGCGGACATTTGACAGTGCAAACTGCTTGAGTTCGGCAGCTTCCGCTTCATTTGGATCACGACCTTCTTTGTCACGGAAGTTATCGAGCTGCTGATCTATCGCGGTGTTAAGGAACATGGCGAGAATTGCAGGTGCCGGCCCATTGATGGTCATCGATACCGATGTGCTCGGGTTACAGAGGTCGAAACCGCCGTAGAGCACTTTCATATCGTCAAGCGTCGCGATAGACACACCGGAGTTACCGATCTTGCCGTAGATATCCGGACGGGTTGCCGGGTCAAAGCCATACAGCGTGACGCTGTCAAACGCTGTTGAGAGGCGTTTTGCATCGGAGTGCTCAGAAAGCTTCTTAAAGCGGCGGTTGGTTCGAGCTGGATCCCCTTCTCCTGCAAACATTCGTGCCGGGTCTTCACCCTCACGCTTAAATGGGAATACACCTGCGGTGAACGGGAAGAAGCCAGGCAGGTTTTCACGTTTGATAAACTTGAGGATTTCTCCTTCGTCTTCAAAAGCAGGCACGGAGACTCGTGATACCCAGCTGCCGGACAACGTTTCTGTCCCCAGCCTGGTCCTGATTTCCTTACCGGAGGACGTCGTTTCAACGCGCTCTTGGCCGGAGTAGTTTTCCTTCAGCGCCGGCCAGTTTTCAAGCAGCCTGCGGTTTTCATTGGAGAGTTTGTCTTCACGCTGATCGATCAGCACATTGATCTTCTCGTTGTCTTCGCCGAGCATGCGTTTCGTCGCAAGCAGCTGTTGGCGTTCGCGAGCGATGCCCGCCTGCTTGTCAGCTTCCTCGAGGTAACCGCGCAACGTTTCTGCAATCTCCGCAAGGTAACGCTGGCGGCTTGAAGGCACGATCACCGATCGCTCAGACGGAGTGCGCTCAGAACGGAACGGCAGTTGTGACTCCCATTCGCGCAGGCCTTTTTCGCGCAGTACGGACAAGAGACCATGATAGGCCGAGTTAACACCATCATCACCGAAGCGCGAGGCGATAGTGCCAAACACCGGCAGCTCGCTCGGCGATTTGTCGAATGCCTCCTGGTTTCGTTGCACCTGCTTGGCAACGTCACGCAGTGCGTCTTCCGCACCCTTTCGATCAAACTTGTTGATAACCACCACATCAGCAAAGTCGAGCATGTCGATCTTCTCGAGCTGACTCTGGGCACCGAACTCAGGCGTCATCACATACATGGATGCATCCACGTAAGGAACAATACCTGCATCCCCCTGCCCGATACCCGGTGTTTCAACGACGATGAGGTCAAAGTCGAACTGGCGGGTTGCAGCGATAATTTCTGTCAGGTAATCAGGCACTTCACCGGTTGATTGGCGGGTTGCGATAGAGCGCATGAACACGTTGTCCGCGTAGATAGCATTCATGCGGATGCGGTCACCCAGCAATGCGCCACCGGTCTTACGGCGGGTTGGATCAATCGCCAGTACTGCAATCTTTGCCGTGTCGCCGGAGTCGATGCGGAAGCGGCGAATAATCTCATCGGTCAACGACGACTTGCCGGCACCGCCTGTACCCGTGATGCCAAGTACCGGTGTCGACTTATCGGAGCCGAGCTTCATGCTGGCAAGGTCACTTGCCGCCAGCTCACCTCGCTCGATTGCGGTAATCAGTGCCGACAGCGCCAGGTAATCAGCAGGTTCTGCCTGGTCAAGCTGACGATCCGGGCGGGGCGCGGTTGCGCTGGTGTCAACCATGTCCTGGATCATACCCACCAGCCCCATGGCCATACCGTCCTGGGGTGAGTAGATGCGGGTGACACCGTAGTCGTGCAGCTCTGCAATCTCCTCCGGCACGATGACACCACCGCCACCACCGAAAACGCGAATGTGCTCCGCGTTGTTTTCCTTCAGCATATCGACGATGTACTTGAAGTACTCAACATGGCCGCCCTGGTAGGAGCTGATGGCGATACCCTGGACGTCTTCCTGCAGCGCCGCCTGGACCACTTCTGCCACTGACCGGTTATGTGCAAGGTGAATCACCTCAACACCGAGTGACTGCAGGATGCGTCGCATGATGTTGATTGATGCGTCGTGTCCGTCAAACAGGCTGGCCGCGGTAACAAAACGCAGCGGCGGCGTGCCATCTTCGACTTGTGAATTTCCTTCTACTGATCTGATATTTGCTTCAGACATATCATCATCCTCGTGAGGCGTGTGATGGTGAGTCCCCCGCAAGGGACATGGACATGGTTTTCTTTAAGTTCTCGTGCAACGCCTGGGTTTCATCCATATCGTCAGGATTGGCGAGCCAGAAGTACACGATGCCGATAACAGATGCACAGAACTGTGCGGCAATCGCATCGGCGTTTTCCTTGATTGTTTTCTCGCAGGTTGGATCATTAACAATCCACTGCACCATATCGTGGTGCCTGCGCCGATGAATATTCTTGATGATGGCGGCGAGTTCGGAATCGGCGTTAACCGATTCAAACCACAGCGTATAAAACGCTCTCACCTGGTCCGGCGCTTCAACGCAGAAGCGATAGTGCTCATCTAGCGCATCATGAATCGCTTCAACCCCGGTTTTGCTCTCTGTTGCTCCGGTCAGGTGCGAAAGCCAGACGTCGCCAACCTGACGCAGGACAAACGCAAACAGCTTGTCCTTCGAACCAAATCGCTGGCCTGCCAGCCCCCTGGAATAGCCGGCCTTAAGGCCAACTTCTTTCAAGCTGGTACCGGCGGGCCCGTGATCAACGATCAATTTCACCGCGGCTTCCAGCATACGGTTATCGGAGATCTCGGTTCGCTCTGCCTGTGTCAGGCGACCGCCTTCCTTGAGCGTCATCCTAGAAGCTCGCCTCCGACAGTTGTACACCGATGTCAGCGCCTTCCACGACCGCCTCCATGTACCCCTTGTGACGAGGCAGTAGCTGGGAGAAGTAGAAAGTTGACGAGGTCAGCTTACGTGCATAGAACTCATCGGTTGAACCGCTGTTCATGGCGGTCACCGCAACTTCCGCTGCTCTTGCCATATACCAGGCGCCGCAGATGTAACCCATCATCATCAGATAGTTGTAAGCAACAGCACCAACAAACTTCTGGTTGGACTGGGCCTGCTCCAACACAAATCGTGTTGCAGATTCGAGGTTACCCATCGCTTCCCGAAGCTGGATCGCGAGGCGTCTCAACTGGGTATTGTCGGTCTGCTCAAATCGGGTAACAGTTTCTTCCATTTCAGCCAGGTAGGAATTCAGGGCAGCCCCCTGGTCCCGGAGGATCTTTCGACCGACCAGGTCATTCGACTGGATTCCGTTGGTACCCTCGTAGATGGCGCAGATGCGCGCATCCCGATAGTGCTGCGCTGCCCCCGTTTCTTCAATAAAACCCATGCCGCCGTGGACCTGAACACCGAGCGATGTGACTTCGTTAACTAGTTCTGTCGACCAGGCCTTGATGATAGGTGTCAGCAGCGCGAAGCGTTCTTCAAAGTGCCGACGCTCATCTTCATCTTTGCCGTGTTTGCGGAAGTCATGGCTGTAGGCGCCGTCCATCGTCAGTGCCCGCATAGCCTCGGTAGCCGACTTCATGTGCATCAGCATACGCTGTACGTCAGCATGCTTGATGATCGTTGCTGGTTCACCGGTTTCAACGTCACGGCCCTGCACACGTTCACGGGCGTAGCCCAGCGCATCCTGGTAGGCACGCTCTGAGATCGCCATACCCTGCAGGCCAACCTCGAGCCTGGCGTGATTCATGAGGGTAAACATGCAGGCAAGACCGTCACCGGGCTCGCCAATCAGATAACCGATTGCACCCTCGTTTTCACCAAAGCTCATCACACAGGTGGGACTGGCATGGATACCGAGCTTATGTTCGGTTGAGACGACCCGCAGGTCATTCCGCTCACCCAGCGAGCCATCTTCGTTGACCAGGAACTTGGGTACCAGGAAGAGTGATAACCCCTTGTTACCCGGTGGTGCATCGACCATCGGTGCGAGAACAATATGAATGATGTTCTCAGCCATATCGTGCTCACCCCAGGTGATGTAGATCTTCTGTCCGCGCAGTCGATAATGATCGCCTTCGGGTTCCGCGCGCGTCTTGAGGGTGGACAGATCCGAACCGGCATGTGGTTCCGTCAGGTTCATGGTGGCGGTCCACCGACCTGATACCAGGTTCGGGAGGTATTTCGTCTTTAGTTCGTCATTTGCATGTTCGTGCAGCGCATCGATACCACCAGCGGTCAGCAGCGGACAAAGTGCCATCGACGTACAGGCACTGTTCCAGAGTTCACACCCGGCGAGATGCACGAGGAATGGCAATCCCTGGCCGCCGTAATTTGGATCCTGGGCGAGACTCAGCCAGGCGTTTTCAACAAACATCTGGTACGCCTCTTTGAAACCGTCTGCAGTGACCACGGTATCGTTCTCAACCCGGACGCCCTGTTGGTCCCCTACCCGATTCAATGGTGCAAACACCTCCTGCGCAAATTTACCGGCTTCATCGAGTACCGCGCCGGTCAGTTCAGGTGTGGCCTCTGCAAAGTGAGGCAATGCATTGAGGCGCTCGTAGTCGAGCAGTTCATTGAGCACAAACCCAATTTCACGATTGGGTGCTACATAATCAGCCATGGGAAACGTATCTTGTTAAGTGGATAGGAGCGAAAAATCGCAAGATACTTGCTTGAAGCAAGCAAGTCAATGTCAACAATCTGTCAAGTTTAACCGCTAAATCATTGAAACTTATGCACTTTAGTTCCGGATCATAAATCCAGGTGTTCGCACAGTACCAATGGTTTACCCTGTCAGGCGGATTCTTAGTTCTCGAAGGACATTTTGAGCAGTACCAGCCTCTGGCAGAACCGGCAGTTCCTCTCCTACCTGGGCTCCACCGCGTTTACGTCCAACGCACAGGCCATGCAACAGCTGCTCATCAGCTGGCTGCTGGTCGGCATTCTTGTCCTGCCTGCAGACCAGGTGGGGTTAATCCAGGCAGTCATAGGTCTACCTGGCATCGTGCTGATGTTGCTCGGCGGCGCCAGGGCCGACAGCACCGACGCCCGCAGCCTCTTAATGCGCGCTTACGGGATCGCCTGGCTGTTCCCGCTGGCGCTTGTCGGCAGTATCGAGATGGGCTGGCTGAATATCTGGTCAGTTACGCTGTTTGGCATTGCGATGAGTACTATCGTCTCGTTCGCCTCACCTGCCCAGCAGGCAATCCTGAATCGAACCACAGGTAAGGATGTTCAGCGAGGCGTGACGGCAGCAACCGCGATTGGCTTCGTCGTGCAGATTGTCGGGCTGGTACTGGCTGGCCAGATGGAAACCATCGGTGTGCCCCAGGTGCTTGTTATCCAGTCGCTCAGCCTGATCCTCGGCGCGTTCACGATTCGCCTGATCAGTCCGCAACCCACCAAGGCCGGCAGCGGTGAATCAACCCTGCGTATTATCGCAGACGGCTTATCGGCAACGTACGCCAACAGGACCATCTTCAATACGCTGCTGATCAATTTCCTTTCCAGCATCTTTAACGCCGGTGCGTTCATGACAGTGGTGCCCTTTATTGTGAAACGCGTCTACGAGGGAGATGCGCTCGGACTGGCAACCATCATGATCGTCTTCTACGCAGGCGCGACAATCTCGAACATTATCCAGTTCCGTATCATGCCGTTGGAGCGGCCGGGCTTGTGGTTCCTGCTGATGCAGCTCACCCGGGTCATCATCATCGGCTGCCTGTGGCTGGAGCCGGACTGGTGGCTGCTGATGGTCGTCCTGTTCGCCTGGGGACTCAACATGGGGGTGACAACCACCCTCTCAAGATCGCTTGTTCAGGAGTCGGCGGAGCCAGCCTACCTCGCGAGGGTGCTTTCGGTTTACAGCCTGGGGTTACTTGGCAGTATGCCGATCGGTGCACTGGTACTGGGATTCATCATCGAGGGATTCGGCACCATGAATGCACTCATCCCCTCCATGATCATGTCAGGGGCCCTCTGCCTCTACGGGTTTTTCTTCACCGATGTCTGGCGTTACGTATCACCAAACTACGTGTCAAAAAAAGCGGCAACCTCAAGCTCAGCCTGACTCCCGTTCCCGCACGCTGCGGAAATCCGGATCACGCTTTTCGATAAACGCCTGGATTGCCTCCTTATGTTCTGCAGAGGCATAACACTGGATCAGGGCATCGATTTCCCGCTGTTGAACGCGTCCGATGTCAGCGTCAGCGAGATTCTCTGAAATGAGCTGTTTGACCATCTTGATGGCGGACTGCGGGTTTTCACCCATGGACTGGGCTATCTCGCACGCGGTGTCGAGCAACTCATCGTGTGGAACCACCTTATCGACGAGCCCAATATCTTTTGCTTCCGCTGCTGACACCGTTTTGCCGGACAACATCAGTTCGCTGGCCTGGCCAAATCCGCAACGTGTGACCAGGTATTGTGAACTGCCAAGCTCCGGCACCAGGCCCATCTTGATAAAGCGGCAGCTGAGTTTTGCTTCTTCTGAAGCGACGATGTAGT
>CAWUFD020000006.1:0-134925 GCA_963921285.3 Pseudomonadales bacterium | reverse complement strand
CAATACCCTCAACAACACCATCCTCGCTGCCTTGCCAGTCCGGCATAAGGTCGACTACAGGTAAGCGATCCCTCGATGTGGAACGGATGCCGACGTAACTTTCCACGTCGTCGGTGTCGATGTCTGGCAGCAACCCGGCAGCATCGCTGAGCAACTGTGCGGTATCTGATTCGCTTGGTGCAAGGTCACTGCTTCGAGCATAGGTACCGGCGATGGTTGATCGCCCTTTCCAGGTTGGCAGGATCGATACTGGACCGGTGGTGACACCCTCGATGTCCGTTGTCTTCGCCGTGATCGCCTGACCACGTACCGCGCGAATCTCCAGTTCCGGACCGGTCAGACGCCGATCGTATCCGGTTGCAAGAATGATCATTTCAACTTCTGGAAGCTGATGATCTCCATCCTTCATCAGCCAGCCGTCCGCTGTTCGGACCAGTTCGCTTATATCAGAGCTCTTTGGGCCGAGTGACAGCGCTTCACAGAATGGTTCAAGAGAAAACCATCCGGCGTTGCGGAAGCACAATTCCTTTGCCTGCCACTCAATAAGGTCGTTGGTGAACTGGTCTGCAATTCTCGGCAGGCGCGCCGCTTCTTCATCAGTGAGTGGGATAAACCTCACACTGCTTGCTTCATAACCCGGGCAGTCCTGCATGTACTGGTTCGCCAGCAGTGAGAACCGGTAGCGAGACTCCGGGCGTAACGCCAACTGTGGAAATACGGACAACTGCGGCACATCAGAAGGTTTGGTTCTGCCGTTATCCACCAGGATCGGCGACAGGTTGCGCCGCTGCAATGCCTCGGCACAAAACTGGCCCGCAAGGCCTGCGCCGATGACGGCAACTGTCGGTGTATGTAATGTTGCAGCTTTCCAATTGCCCGGCTTTGCTGCGAGCAGCATTTCCTGTTTACGGCCGTATCCAGGCACCTTTTCAACCTCGAAGCCAGCAGCGGACAGACCCCGGCGGACCCGCCCGGAGGCAGAATAGGTCGCCACCAGTGCGCCGGGTCGGCTGCGGGCAAACATCTTGCGATGGAGGTCATCAGCCCACATGTCTTCATTTTTCGCGGGAGAGAAACCGTCGAGATACCAGACGTCCGCAGCGGCATTGAGTTCTGCCAGTGCCGGATTGACGTCGTTGAAAATCAACAGCAGGCGGATGTTTGGTGCCAGCCAGATGACATGTGTACCGACCAGGCCTGGCGGCCAACGCGAAATGAGTTGTTCCTTGAAGGGTAGATCAAGCGGATCGAGCAGGCGTGCCAGGTCTTTCCTGGAAACGGGATGACGTTCAATTGAAATGTAATCCAGACGCTGCGCAGGGTGATGTTTCGCAAAGTAATCACATGTCAGCAGGCAATTGATACCAAAGCCGAAGCCTAGCTCGGCGCAGGTGATGTACGTGGGATTCGTGACCGAGGAAATCTGTCTCCGGAAAGCAGACAGAAAGACAAAAGACTTCTCTTTCAGCGCCTCGTCTGGGTACCAGTAGATGTCACCGTACTGTGAAGAGCGTGGGGTTTCACCTTCCCAGGCGATCTCTGCTTCTGGCAGCTGGTAGGGAAGCTCAGCCGGTTTCAATCGGTCGATCCGGATCAGTGATCCACTCGCTCCAGGAGCCTGGGTACAGTGCGGGTTCAGGATAGCCGGCTAGCATCAGCGCCATGATGTTGTTGATGGCGGTGACGCCGGAACCGCAATAGCAGGTGATATCCGATTCATCATCGATGCCCAGGTCCTCGAAACGTTTGCGCAGCTGATCTGACAGCATGAAGCGACCACCGACCATATTTTCGGTAAATGTTGCACATTGTGCGCCGGGAATGTGACCTGCAACCGGGTCGATAGGTTCCTTCTCACCGCGATAGCGGACCGCATCACGAGCGTCCAGCAAGGTTGTCCCTGGCGTGCTTACTTCATCGGCCGACCTTACGCGGGTGAGTGGTTCCCTCGCCACAAACTCTGATGGGGTAACGGTTGGCACCTCATCATCAACCGGGTATTCCCGCCTGATCCAGGCGGGCAGCCCGCCATCAAGCACCGTGACATCCTCGTGGCCAAGCCAGCGCAACATCCACCACATCCTCGCGGCATAACTGTGAGATCCGTCGTCGTAACACACGACCGGCGTGTCGTTAGTGATGCCCAGTCGGCGAACGGTTTCAACAAAACTGTCGCGCGCCGGCAATGGATGCCTGCCGCCTGGTAGGCTGAGATCGCTGAGATCAGTGTTTAAATCGGCGTACTGTGCGGTGGTTATGTGACTCTCATTGTAGAGTTGTCTGCCCTCGGCGGGATCCATCAGCGAGAACCTGCAGTCAAAGACCGCAACGTTGTCGGACTGTATCGCGAGTAGCAGTTCTCGTGTTGTGGTCAGTAGTTTTGTCATCAGCCGCCTGCAATCTTTACCGTATGGCCTTGCGCTTCAAGCAGTGTTTTCAGGAGGTCCCGCTTGTCACCCTGGATGAGAATATCCGAACCTTCTACCGAGCCGCCAGTGCCACATTTGCTTTTCAAGGCTTTTGCCAGCGTCTTGAGTTCTTTGCCCGTTAACCCAAGTCCTGTGATAAGCGTGACGGGTTTCCCGGCACGACCCTTGGACTGTCGATGCAACCTGACGATGCCGTCGCTTGGCCCCAGGGTATTGTCAGAGCAAGCGCAGTTGTCGACAGGATTGTTGCAGTCGGGGCACAGTCGGCCGCCATCAGTCGAGTAAACCAGTCTCTTCTTCTTGGCCACGATTATCCATCTGCATAAACAAAAAATCCCAGCTCCGGTTCCAATCGAACCGACAGGCAGAAGTGGATGAGGTTATAGAGGAAAGTGGATAACAGCTCAACGAGGTCCTCATCGTAGATGCCAAGCGTGTCCATCTCCGCTGCACCCGCCCACCATTCAACGATATCCGGTACGTCATCCTCTTCGGTTTCTGCAATACGCGTAACGAGGTCATCATCAAGTTGATAGATGAACGGGCCGTAGGCATCGAGTTCCTTGATGAGCACCTCCATCGCCTGGGCGTCGTCAAAGAACTGTCCGGTGAGGTAGGCATATAGCTGGGTGCGGGCCTGCTTGTGTATCGCAAGGCAGGGCATACACGGGAATGACTCCACCGGATTCTCATCAAGTTCGAGTTCGAGCAGCTTCTCTTCGGCTGCAATCATGATGAGATCAGGCATGGCGCGATTACAAAACCGTTTTCAGATCGTTGAGACCTTGTCGGCCTGCGGTCCCTTGTCACCACTTGTCACAACAAAGGTAACACGCTGTCCTTCCTGGATTGAGCGTCTGCCTTTGCCTTCGATGTTGCGGAAATGAACAAACACATCTTCACCCTGGTCACGCGTGATAAAGCCATAGCCCTTGCGCACGTTGAACCATTTCACCGTGCCGGTTTCCTTGTCGGATGATGCACCACCGGCAACAGCAGGAGAACCTGAGGCGAGAAAGGTTGCCGCGATACAGGTGATGATAATGATGAGTAAGGTGCTGATCTCTGGCGTGGTGTTCGGAACCTGGAGTGCGCCGCCTACAAGCACTTTGATGGCTTCGTAGCCGGCCAGGCCCAGTATGATCGCAATAATTATATTTTTTGTTATTGATTGCATTGGAAAGTTTGACCCTTAACTTCTCAGCCCGACATCATACTTTGTCGAGCGGGGAACGCAATCTACTGCCGCCCCGGTAATGGCGGGTTACAGCGAGTCCAGTATGGCGCGGTAGCGGCGCACGGTTTCGCCGAGGCCAATCCAGATGGCATCTGAAATAATGGCATGGCCAATCGACACTTCTGCGACGTTAGGTACTTCCCGGCAGAAGTCAGCGAGGTTGTCCTGGTTAAGGTCGTGTCCTGCGTTGATGCCGAGACCCAGGTTGTCCGCGTGACGTCCGGCGTCAATGAAACCTGCCAGCACCTGCTTTCCCTCGTCAGTCCCGTAATGGTCAGCATAGGGACCGGTGTAGAACTCGATACGATCAGTACCGAGATGACTCGCCAGTGTCAGCTGCTCATTGTCCGGATCCATAAAACAGCTGACGCGAATGTTGTTGGCCTGCAAATCATCGACAATCGGTTTCAGCCGGTTGGATTCACCGGTCAGGTTCCAGCCATGATCTGACGTCAACTGGTTCGGATCATCCGGTACCAGCGTGCACTGGTGTGGATTGACCTCTGCAACAAGCTGCATGAACCCTGGAAAACCATTGTCTTCAGGGCCAGCATAGGGGTTGCCCTCGATGTTGAATTCGATGTCCTTGTACGCGGGTGCTGCCAGCAATTCTGCGAGGTCATAAACATCAGAGGGTCGGATATGGCGCATATCGGGACGCGGGTGAACGGTAATACCTTCAGCACCGTTGTCGATACAGGTAACCGCTGCATCTACTACGCTGGGGATTGTGGTGTTCCTGCTGTTGCGAACGAGGGCAACCTTGTTCAGGTTTACGGAAAGCTTGGTCATGAGTTTTTCAGGCCTCAGCTCCAGCCTGAAGCGCTACGTCGTGTGTAAACGCGACGACCAACCCAGAAACCGAACAGTAAGCCGATGAGAATGGTGCCTGCACCTGTGAGAAACCAGCGCTGCGTGCTGTCGGTTGATAGCTCGTCATTTCGAATGACCAGTGCATCGATTTCGGTCATCAGGGAGTCCTGCTCCTCGGTAAGCTGTTTGTTCGTCTCATCAATTTCGATCACGTTGGCTGCCAGTTCGTTGATACGTGCCAGCTCTTCAGTCAGGTCAGCATTCTGTTCAGTAGCGGTCTGCTCGGCACTCGTCAGCGCCTCATTCTGTTCCATCGCTTCACGCAAACGCAGAAGCGTCTGCTGATGTTCAGCTTCAAGGCTTTCCAGTTGCTGCTGCATATCCTCGAGTTGCGTACTGGCGATCGGCTCGTCAACGAGGTACTGGGTTTGCAGCCAGCCCTCAAGACCATCCGCCGTTCGCACCCGACTGAAACCGGTTTCGTCGTTGGTTTCCAGGCGTTCCAGTTGAGTGCCACTTTTCAGGCCACGATGCAGGATTCTATGTTCGATAGATTGGCCACCCCGCAGTGGTACGTACAGGGTGTCACGGATATAAACAGTTTCAGCAAGTACGGCGTGGCAGGAGAGTGCCAGCAGTACCAGGGTAACCAGGCGAGTCACGGCAACACTTTTTTGAAGGGTTTCACGGTGACGTTTGCGTAAACGCCGGCAGCAACATAGGGATCAGCGTCTGCCCAGGCCTGTGCATCTTCCAGGGAGTCAAACTCGGCAACTACCAGGCTACCTGTGAAACCAGCATCGCCAGGATCATCAGCATCAATCGCCGGATGAGGACCGGCCACCAGCACACGGCCTTCATTCACCAACAGTTGGATTCTGTCGAGGTGTGCGGGTCTCGCACCTTTGCGTTTCTCAAGACTGTCCGGGACATCCTGACTGATGATGGCGTAGAACATGCTGCTTCCTTGTGTTCTGGTTTTGTATACGCGCTCTTGTGTCGTTGCTACTGCTCGGTTTCTGCAGTGTCTGTGTCGTCATCTTCCTCGATGTAACCGCCTTTCACGAGGTACACCACGGTGATGACCATGTAGCAGAGTGTGATGGCAAAGCCGCCGACAAGTTTATAGGTCACCCAGAAATCAGTACTGAACATGTAGGCAACTACGAGGTTCAACGCACCGGCGATGAAGAATCCCACTGACCAGCCGAGGTTGAGGTTGCGCCACACGTGGTCCGGCAATGGAATATGTTCTCCCAGCATCTTCTTCAAGAGGTTTTCAGTGCCGATGTACTGACTTGCCAGCAGGGCAACACAGAACAACCAGTTGACGATGGTTGGCTTCCACTTGATGAACAGTTCGTCCTGGAACAGCAGGGTTGCTGCGCCGGCAAGGATTACCACCCAGAAAATCATCTGGGTCCGTTTGCTGATCTCCTTGTCCTGCCAGTACTCAAAACCAACCTGACCAACCACCCCTGCCATCAGCAATGCAGTGGCGAGATAGATGTCCTTGGTTGAGAAGTACACGCCGACAAAGAGCAGTACCGGGATAAACTCGACAACCTGTTTTGTGCCGCTTGTCTTCACTTCACTCATGGGCTGCATGATAAAGGATTTTGCAGTGCTTTATTGGAAATAAAAAAAGTAGAATGTCGGCTTTTGCGTGATCCATGAGCCAGTTCTTCCGCATCCATCCTGACAATCCGCAACAGCGGCTAATCCGTCAGGCTGTCGATATCCTCGCGAAAGGAGGGGTGATCGCGTACCCGACTGACTCGGCCTATGCACTCGGCTGTCATATCGGCGACAAGAAGGCTATCGAACGGATCCGTACGATTCGCCGGCTAGAGCGGGATCACCACTTTGCACTGGTCTGCAAAGATCTTTCCGAGCTTGGTGTCTATGCGAAGGTGGACAACGCCGCCTACCGCCAGATCCGCAATGCAACACCTGGCCCCTTTACCTTTATCCTGCCGGCAACCAAGGAAGTTCCTCGCCGTCTGGTTGATTCCAAACGGAAATCTATCGGACTGCGAGTACCGGACAACGAGATCTGCAGGGCCCTCCTGAGCGAACTCGGCGAGCCGATCATGAGCACAACCCTGATTCTCCCCGGTGATGAATATCCACTCACCGACCCTGATGAAATTCGTGACCTGCTCGAACACCAGCTCGATCTGGTAATTGATGGCGGGTACTGCGGGCTTGAGTCGACTACTGTGGTTAGTTTTGAGGATAGTTATCCAGAGGTTATCCGCGAGGGTATGGGTGACGTTTCGATGTTTGCTTAGGTGGATGGTGCTGAAGAGCACCGCTGTTTTTTTGGCCACAGGCTTTTTATGGTCGTCTACTGGGCGTCTGTATCCCGCGAACCGCTTGTAGGTCCCATTTCCGTTTAGCCAAGTATCGCCGCAGGCGCTTCGCGCTTAATGGCACCGCGGTTTTTTTTCGCCAAAGGCTTTTTATGGTCGTCTACTAAGCGTCTGTATCCCGCGAACCTCTTGTGCGTCCCATTGCCATCTAACCAAGTATCGCCGTAGGCGCTTCGCGCTTGGCACAACCGTGCTGGAGTAGGGAGCCCTCAGCGTTACCCGCGAAAAACGGAATGGGACGCACAAGCGGCTTGCGGGATACAGATGTTTAGTTGACGGCCATAAAAAGCCTCTGGCAAACAAACCGCGGTGCTGTTCAGAAGGAAGCGCCTGCGGCGTTACTCGCGAAAAAGGAATTGGGACGCGCTGGAGGTTCGCGGGATACAAACGCTCAGTAGACGACTGTAGAGAGTCAGGAGCCCTCAGCGTTACCCGCGAGAAAGGAAGTGGGACGCGCAAGAAGTTCGCGGGATACAGACGTTTAGTCGACGTCCATAAACAGCGCATAAACAGCCCAAAAAATCTCACGACACACAGCGCGCTGCCCAGTATAATAGCGAGCAAAACCGCCGTAATTGAACTTGAAAACATCCCCGTTATTGACGCGCACTTTTGGGCGTCAATCTGTCAATTTTTGTAGTACTTCAATGAATATCCTGAGGGGCACCGACCCCACTAAAAACATCGCACAATCCTGCGCGCATGGGGTTTGCCTGTGAGCCAGATAGAAGCCCAGAAACGTGTACTGTCGGGTATGCGACCAACCGGTCGCCTGCACCTGGGGCACTACCACGGTGTACTGAAAAACTGGCTGCAGTTGCAGCATGAGTATGACTGCCTGTTCTTCGTGGCGGATTGGCATGCGCTGACCACACACTATGAAGATCCGCAGGTAATTGAAGACAATGTCTGGCAGATGGTAATCGACTGGCTGGCGGCCGGAGTGAACCCGGGATCGGCGTCACTTTTCATACAGTCCCGTGTGCCGGAGCATGCGGAACTGCACCTGCTGCTTTCAATGATTACGCCGCTGTCCTGGGTTGAGCGAGTACCCAGCTATAAGGACATGATTGCAAAGACGAATGACAGGGATCTCGCTACCTATGGGTTCCTTGGCTACCCGGTGCTACAGAGTGCGGATATCCTGATCTACCAGGCAGGTAATGTACCTGTCGGTGCTGACCAGGTGCCACATGTGGAAATCACGCGCGAGATCGCGCGGCGCTTCAATCATATCTTTGGCCGGGATTCCGGCTTCGAAGAAATGGCTGAAGAAGCCATCAAGAAAATGGGTCGCAAGAGCGCAAAGATGTACCGCGAGTTTCGCCGCGAATACATGGAACAGGGCAACCAGGAGTCGCTCGAGAAAGCCCAGGCGATGATCCACGAACAGCAGAACATCTCATTGGGTGATCGTGACCGTCTGTTTGGCTACCTGGAAGGTGGCGGCAAAATTATCCTGCCGGAACCGCAGGCATTGTTGACCGACGCGTCGGTCATGCCGGGCCTCGATGGGCAGAAGATGTCGAAGTCCTACAATAATACGATCCCACTTCGCGAAGATCCGGACACGGTTACGCAGAAGATCAAAACGATGACCACTGATCCTCAGCGAGTTCGTCGTACCGATCCGGGTGATCCTGATGTATGCCCGGTTTTCCAGTTGCATGAAATCTATTCTGATGATGAAACCAAAACCTGGGTGCGTGAAGGTTGTACCAGTGCGGGTATTGGCTGCATCGACTGCAAAAAGCCGTTGATTGACTCGGTTCTGGAAGAGCAGCAACCCATGCGTGAACGTGCGAGGCAGTACGAAGAGAATCCGGACCTGGTCAAGTCGATCGTTGCGGAAGGGTGTGAGAAGGCACGCAGTATTGCCAAGCAGACGCTCGAAGAAGTTCGCGGCGCCATGGGGCTGGATTACAGATAGACCTGAAAAAGGCCTGAAAACTAAACCGACACCGGCGAGTCCCTGACACGTTGGTAGAGGAAATAAGAATGGAAGAAAAAGCCGATACACAGTCCCAGGACGCACAGGCGCCGGAAGCGGAAGGCCAGCAGGGTGAGATGCCGTTTGCCGTTGTAGAAGGCAAACCCATGACCCAGCTGCCGCTGGACCTCTACATCCCGCCTGATGCACTCGAGATCATCCTTGAAGCGTTTGAAGGCCCCCTTGACCTGCTGCTTTACCTGATCCGTAGACAGAACATCGACGTTCTCGATATCCAGGTGGCTGAAATCACACGGCAGTACATGGAATACATCGAGCTGATGAAGGAAATGCAGCTTGAGCTTGCTGCCGAGTACCTTGTGATGGCGGCTGTGCTGGCTGAGGTGAAATCCCGCATGCTGTTGCCGCGCCAGGAGAGCGAAGAGGAAGACGAGGATGACCCCCGTGCCGAACTCATTCGCAAACTGCAGGAATACGAACGGTTCAAAGATGCGGCCGAGAACATTGGTGAGATGCCACGATTGAACCGTGACTTCTGGGTGGCTTACGCCGACGCACCTGAAATGGAACGGGAGCGCCCTCTGCCTGAGGTTGATCTGCAGGATCTTCTGGTAGAACTGTCTCGTGTCCTGAAACGTGCTGAAAACTTCACCAGTCACCACATTGCGCTGGAACCACTGTCGACCCGTGAGCGGATGTCGGAAATTCTCGGCAGGGTGTCAGGCAGCGACCAGTTTGTTCCTTTCCTTGGTCTATTCGCGGTTGAAGAAGGTCGATCAGGTGTGATCGTGACCTTTATCGCTGTAATGGAACTGATCAAGGAATCACTCATTGATATTGTGCAGGCAGAACCTTTTGCGCCCATCCACGTTAAGGCCAGGTCTGCCAGTTTCGAAACCCCAGAAACCGATGATGCGGTACTTGCACAGGATGACATGCCCTGATGAGCGACGGTTTGCCCTTAAAACAGATTATTGAAGGCGCCATCATGGCGGCCGAGTCGCCGCTGTCGGTTGACCAGATGATGGCATTGTTTGAAAACGATGCACCCGAGCGTGCAGATGTGCGCGCTGCACTGAAAGAAATTGAAGCCGACTGTGAAGAACGCGGCTTTGAATTGAAACAGATCTCTTCCGGCTATCGTTTCCAGGTGAAACAACAGTACGGTGAGTGGGTTGGCCGACTGTGGAAGGAAAAGCCACCACGTTATTCCCGCGCCCTGCTGGAAACGTTAGCGCTGGTTGCCTACAAGCAGCCGATTACCCGCGGTGATATCGAAGAGATTCGCGGTGTGGCAGTCAGCACCAACATCATGCGAACCCTGCTGGAACGCGAATGGGTGAGAGTGGTTGGTCACCGAGATGTACCTGGCCAGCCTGCGCTTTATGCCACCACGAAGGAATTTCTAGACTACTTCAACTTGCGCAGCCTTGATGAACTCCCGAGCCTCGCCGAGATCAAGGATCTTACTAACGTAAATGAGGAACTCGATCTTGAGGAAGAACTGATCGAGGTCCGAACGTTGGACCTGGACGAGACGGAGTCAGAAGAGATTGCAGGTATTGATGAAGCAGATCTCGATGCGGTTTCGGAGCAGGTCAACACGATCCAGGAAAACATCAAAAACCTGTTTGCACCTGAGCCGGAACCCGATGACGGCCTGGACGATGATCTGGAAGAGGACGCGGCAGAAGCAGCATCTGACGCAGAACCAACAGAGCAGGCTGAAGCAGCTGCGTCTGTAGAGGCTGCTGAGCAAGCGCCCGCGGCGGAGGAAGAGCCCGCGGCGGAAGAAGCGCCTGCGGCGGAAGAGGCGCCCACGGCGGAAGAAGAGCCCGCGGCGGAACAAGCGCCTGAAGCGGAACACGAGTCTGTGTCTGATGAAGAGCCCTCAGCGAATAAAGAGCCCTCAGCGAATGAAGAGCCCTCAGCGAATAAAGAGCCCTCAGCGAATGAAGAGCCCTCAGCGAATAAAGAGCCCTCAGCGAATAAAGAGCCCTCAGCGAATGAAGAGCCTGCGGCGGATAAAGAGCCCTCAGCAAATGAAGAGCCCTCAGCCAATGAAGAGCCTTCATTAGGTGAAGAACCCGCCACAGAGCCAACAGGAGCCACAGTAACCCCGATTCGACCGGAAGTGGCAGCATTGGGGCAAGCGTCAGAAGAAGCCGCCCAGGATTCCCAAGAAGCGTCTGACGACACGCAAGAGTCTGAAGACAAACCTCACTAATCCTCATGTCGGATAAACAGTCGGATAAGCAACACTCGGAGCAACAACAGTCCGAAAAACTACAGAAAGTCCTCGCCGCCCGTGGGCTTGGTAGTCGTCGTGAAATGGAGCGATGGATTGAAGCGGGTCGCATCCGGGTAAACGGCAAGGTGGCCACCATTGGCGATCGTGTTGAAGAGACCGATCGAATCCAGGTGGATGGCCGCAGTATCACCGGCAAGAAAGTCCAGCATCGTCACCTGCTCTACAACAAGCCGGAAGGCGAAATCTGCAGTCGGGATGACCCTGAAGGCAGGAACACCGTCTTTGACAAACTGCCAAAACTCAAAAACCAGCGCTGGATCTCCGTCGGACGCCTCGATTACAACACCACCGGTTTGTTGCTGTTCACAACAGACGGCAACCTTGCCAATGCATTGATGCATCCGAGCAGTGGTATTGAACGGGAATACGCCGTGCGTGTGCTGGGTGATGTCACCGAGGAATCGCTGAACGCGATGCTGGAAGGGGTGCTCCTTGAAGATGGCATCTACCGCTTTTCAGACATTCAGCGCGGACGTGACGAGGAAGAAGACAACAGCGCAGCAAACCAGTGGTTCTATGTTGTTCTTATGGAAGGTAAAAACCGTGAAGTCAGGCGGCTCTGGGAATCGCAGGGTTATACTGTCAGTCGGTTGAAGCGGGTGCGTTATGGCAGCTTCTTCATTCCCTCTCGGGTTCGCGCCGGACAGTTCGTTGACGTCAAAGGCAAAGATGCCAGCGAACTCTATCGCATGGCTGGCATGGAAGATTAGGCAGGCCCCTGCCAGCTAGCGTCAAACAGCTGACCGTGTTCACCGGCGCTGTCCCTACCCAATAGATACAGGTATAGCGGCATCAAATCGTCCGCTGTTTTCAGCGTAGACGGATCTTCCGCAGGATATGCCGCAGCACGCATGCTTGTTCTCGTACCGCCGGGGTTGACGATGCTGACGCGAATCCGGCTGGTGTTCTCCAGTTCATCTGCAAGCAGCTTCGCAAAACCTTCCAGTGCGTATTTTGAAACCGAGTAGGCTCCCCAGTAAGCTCGAGGCACGGTGCCGACGCCGGAACTGACAAACAGCAACCTGCCGTCCTCGGAAAGCTGCAGCAGTGGTAGCAGGCCCTGTGTCATGGTAACCACGGCATTGAAGTTAACCTGCATAACCTTCTGCCAGGTTTCCAGGCCGTATTGCTCAAACGGAACACGGTCGCCAAGAATGGCAGCGTTGTGAACAACCGCGTCGAGTCGCCCGTAGTTGTTGTCGATCACCTCACAGAGTTCAGCCACGTGTTCAGCGGTAATGCCGGAGAGGTCCATGGGAATAATCCCGGGTTCCGCTCCGCCTGCAGCGAGGATGTCATCGTAGACCGATTCCAGTTTTTCTGTTGTCCTGCCCAGCAGCAACACCGTTGCGCCATGCCCTGCAGCGTACATCGCGAGCGTGCGGCCGATGCCGTCACCAGCGCCGGTGATAAGAATGATCCTCCCGCTCAGCAGGTCGTAAGGTGCTTCGTAGTTCATAACGGGTCAGGACGGACGCGCCCATGCCAGGTAGTTAACATCGATGTCCCGTCCAAGTTTGTAAACCTGGGTAATCGGGTTGTAGGTCATACCGGTAATGTCCTCAACTGAAAAACCCGCCTCGCGGCAACCGGCAACCAGTTCTGAAGGTTTGATGAGCTTGTCGTAGTCATGCGTGCCGCGCGGCAGCAGGTTGAGAATGTACTCAGCGCCGACAATGGCAAACAGGTATGACTTGGGATTCCTGTTGATGGTCGACAGGAACAGGTGGCCGTCATCTTTCAGCAGTTTGCGGCACTGCCTGATAACAGACGTTGGGTCCGGGACATGCTCGAGCATCTCCAGGCAGGTGATGACATCAAAAGGTTCGACGTCCTGCTCAGCCAGCTCCTCAATTGTCGTCAGTTCGTAGTCGACCCAGAGGTTTGACTCGTGCCTGTGCAGTTTTGCCACACCGAGAGGTCCCGCGGCAGCATCAATGCCCATGACGGTGGCACCCTTTGCTGCCAATGACTCGGTCAGGATGCCGCCGCCACAGCCGACGTCCAACACGCGTTTACCAGCGAGGTCGACGCGATCTGCGATGTAACCAACCCGCAACGGATTGATGGCGTGTAATGGTTTAAATTCACTGTTTACATCCCACCAGCGTCTCGCAAGGTCATCAAACTTCTTTACCTCGGCGGGATCTACGTTCTGTCTGCTTGCTTGTGTGTTCATAACAACCGTATTCGTTCTTGCCACTCAGTTGTACGCGCGACGATTGTTGCCATATCAGCTTGAGTAAACTCACCACTATCCAGCAGCAGGTCGCCGCCGATCCAGAAATGGGAGACATCCTGGCCCGATGCTGTATTGATCAGCTGGGAAACCGGGTTGTACATGGGCTTATGCCGGAAGCTGCTGAAATCGATGGCCGTCATATCCGCCAGTTTACCCGCTTCAAGCGAGCCGATGTCATCATCAAGACCAAGAAACCTGGCCCCGCCCATCGTCATCATCTCGAGGGATGCATGTGCGTTCAGGCTGGTGGCATCACCGGAAACGACTTTGGACAGGAGAGATGCGCTGCGCGTCTCTGCAATCAGGTCTAGATCGTTATTGCTTGCCGCCCCGTCCGTGCCGACGGCCACGTTGACGCCCTGCTTACGGAGCGACTCGACCGGGCAGAATCCACTGGCTAGCTTCTGGTTGGATTCGGGGCAGTGCACCACCTGCACGCCGCCGCGAGCCAGCAGTTCTATTTCGTCGGTGCGCAGTTGTGTCATGTGAACGGCCTGCAGCGAGGGTGAGATCACGCCGAGTTCAGCAATTCGCGCGATGGGCCTGACACCATGCTCGCTGATGGAATCGGTCACTTCTTTTTCGGTTTCATGCAGGTGCAGGTGCATCGGCATTTCAAGTTGTTCTGAGTACAAAACCACTTTTTCAAAACCGGCATTGGTGACCGAGTAGGGTGCATGAGGACCAAATGCTGTCGTGATTCGAGACGCATTCTTAAACTCGTCGTGAAAAGCGAGGCCCTTGTGAATGTGTTCTTCCTCGTCACGCGCCCATGCGGTGGGGAACTGTATTACTGGAAAACTCACCTGGGCGCGCATTTTCATATCCTCAAACGCACGTGCGGCTGCTTCCGGGAAAAAATACATATCAGCGGCACATGTCGTGCCACCGCGGATCATCTCAGCGGCAGCAAGGCGGGTACCGTCAAACACAAAGCTGTCATCTACCAGCTTACCTTCGACAGGCCAGATGGCCTCGGTGAGCCAGGTCATCATTTCCAGGTCGTCAGCATAGCCTCTCAGCAGAGTCATTGCGGCGTGACCGTGGCAGTTGACGAAGCCAGGAACCAGCAGATGATCGTTCAGGGTTGTCAGAGGCAGGTCAGGGTAACGGGAGCGGATGTCTGGCGCAGGGCCTATCTCGCTGATGCTTCCGTTCTGCACAACAATCGCATGATCTTCCAGTATGGTCCCGGCTGGTACGACGGGGGCAATCCATCTGGCGTGAACGATGAAGGCGTCACTCATATCGCGGTAATCCTTATGCCTGGTTGAGGAGCGCTGCAGGGTGTCGGCAGCGTGAAATGGGCCGCATTATACCTGCCTTGTCGCCCTCTTGAGAGGGCTGGATAAACGCGGCTGATTCACTATCTGACCCTTTTTGAATTGTTCTTAAATAACAATGGCTTATGAGGCAGTACAAGTCCCTGTTTTTGTCAATTTTCAGTGGGATAAATACGTGTGCGGTGCTATAATCTAGCGCTTATCAAGAGGGAATTTTGCTAGCAGTTTTTCAAGCCGATTTCTGGAAGGGCAATTCTAAAAAGTGCCTGCAGTCAGCAACTGAAATCGGACGCTAAAACAGCTATCTCATCAGTAGTTTCGTTCCATACCTGACCTGGTCAACCAGGCAAAAAGATCTCGCTGGAATCATGTTCCGGCAGCCCTGCACCGGGTGTTTAGAAACCCGGCGTGGATGAGTTTTGTCAGTCGATCAGGAGACGTTACGGCCCGGGAACAAGCTGAACTAGAAACGAGCAACAGGTTTTATGTCTGATTTTGAGTCCGAAATAAACACGATCAACATTGAAGATGAGTTGAGGCAGTCCTACCTCGACTACGCCATGAGCGTCATCATCGGTCGTGCCCTGCCTGATGTTCGTGATGGCCTGAAGCCTGTACATCGCCGTGTCCTGTTTGCGATGAACGATCTCAACAATGCTTACAACCGCCCTTACATGAAATCTGCGCGGATTGTTGGTGATGTCATTGGTAAGTATCACCCACACGGTGATAATGCGGCCTACGACACGATCGTGCGTATGGCGCAGGATTTCAGCATGCGCTACCCACTGGTTGATGGCCAGGGTAATTTCGGTTCACTCGACGGTGACGGCGCTGCTGCCATGCGATACACAGAAATTCGCATGCAGAAGATCACGCATGAGTTGCTTGCTGATCTCGACAAGGAAACCGTTGATTTTGTCGAGAACTACGACAACACCCTGCAGATGCCGGAAGTACTACCTGCAAAACTGCCGAACCTGCTGGTTAATGGTTCGAGTGGTATCGCAGTTGGTATGGCAACCAATATCCCACCGCACAATCTCACCGAGGTTGTGAACGGTTGTCTTGCGTTGATCGACAGTCCGGAACTCACCGTTGATGAGTTGATGGAACATATCCCGGGTCCGGACTTCCCGACGGCAGGTATCATCAACGGCCGTGGTGGTATCGTGCAGGCTTATCGTACCGGTCGTGGCCGCATCCAGATCCGCTCACGCTGTGACATCGAGACGGATGAGAAGTCTGGTCGCGAGACGATCATCATCAAAGAGATTCCGTACCAGGTTAACCGCGCCCGATTGATCGAGAAGATTGCCGAGCTTGTCAAAGACAAGAAAATCGAAGGCATCACGGAACTGCGGGACGAGTCTGCGACAGATACCCGTATTGTCATCGAGCTGCGCCGCGGTGAAGTTGGCGAGGTTATCCTGAATAACCTGTACGCACAGACGCAACTGCAGAGCGTATTCGGCATCAACATTGTTGCGCTGGTTGATGGTGAACCCAAGGTCCTCAACCTGAAAGACACGCTGGAGCAGTTCATCCTGCATCGCCGTGAGGTTGTTACCCGCCGTACTGTGTTCCTGCTGCGTCGCGCCAGGGCCCGGGGGCATGTGCTGGAAGGCCTTGCGGTTGCACTTTCAAATATCGATGAAGTGATTGAGCTCATCAAGAACTCCCAGAACGCACAGGAAGCACGTGAAAAACTGATTGGCCAGCCATGGCAATCAGATACCGTTTCACAGATGCTGGAAAAGGCCGGCCCGGAAGCTGCCAAGCCTGACGATCTTGATGAGGCGTACGGCCTCAAGGACGACGGCAACTATTACCTGTCGCCTGAACAGGCACAGGCCATCCTGGAAATGCGCCTGAATCGACTGACCGGTCTTGAGCAGGATCGCCTGATCGAAGAGTACCGCGAGATCATCGATACCATTTCAGAGCTGCTGGAAATCCTGCGCAGCCCTGAACGACTCATGGAAATCATTCGCGAAGAACTGGTCGAAATCCGTGATGAATACGGCGATGAGCGTCGCACGGAAATTGTCGAAACGCAGGAAGACCTCACCATGGAGGATCTCATCACCGAACAGGACATGGTGGTGACGGTTTCGGCAACTGGCTACGCAAAAACGCAGCCGCTGGATACCTATCAGGCCCAGCGTCGTGGTGGTCGCGGCAAGACCGCGAGTTCCGTGAAAGAAGAAGACTATATAGAACACCTGATGGTTGCGAACACGCACGACACCATTCTGTGTTTTACGAACCGGGGCAAAGTCTACTGGCTGAGAGTGTTCCAGATTCCCCCGGCCAGCCGTACAGCGCGCGGCCGACCGGTAGTGAACATACTGCCACTCGAAGACGATGAAAAGATCACCGCGATGCTGCCGATCCACGAGTACCGTGAAGATCAGTTCATTTTCATGGCAACGCTGAACGGTACCGTGAAGAAAACCCCGCTGATGGATTTCTCCAGGCAGCGTAGTACTGGCCTTATCGCCATTGAACTGGAAGAGGACAACACCCTGGTTGGCGCCGCGGTCACAGACGGCACCAAGGACGTCATGTTGTTTGGCTCCGGTGGCAAGGTGATTCGATTCAAGGAATCCGATGTTCGCGCGATGGGCCGAACTGCCCGAGGTGTGCGCGGCATCAAACTCAAGTCCACCGAACAGGTCATCTCGCTGATGATTCCTGAAGATAACGGGGAAGTCCTTATCGCAAGTCGCAATGGCTACGGTAAGCGCTCTGCCATCGCAGACTATTCTGTTATCGGTCGTGGCGGCCAGGGTGTAATCGGCCTGAAACTGACCGATCGCAACGGTGACGTTGTTGGGGCAGTGCAGGTATTCCCGGGTGACGAGGCGATCCTCATCAGTGATCAGGGTACCCTGGTGCGAATTCGCTGTGATGAAGTCTCCCAGCAGGGCCGTAACACCCAGGGTGTCCGCCTGATCAACCTCTCAAGTGGTGAACATCTTGTCGGTATGGCATCAGTCGAAGAGCCGGAAGAAAGCGAGGACTTCGACGATGAGGGTGGTGAAGCGAGTGCTGAAGAGAACGCTGAAGATCACTCTGAGAACAGCGCAGACAGCAGCGGCGACGACAGCGCAGACAACAGTCCGGAAGAATAACCGCCAGATGACGCGCCTGTCGCATTAGGCTAGGCTGCACGTCACCTATTCAATTGCCTCAATTGCCGATCCCATGACCGACAAAGCAGAAGATTCCGTCAGCCTTGATGATCTCCGCCAGCGAATCGATGCGCTGGATGCAGAGATCCTTCAAAAGCTGAACGAGCGCGCCCGCTGTGCGCTCGATGTTGCCGAAGTAAAACTGCGGGATTCCAGCGGAGAAGCGCCGGTGTTCTATCGCCCGGAGCGCGAAGCGCAGGTCCTGCGCCGCATGGCTGACCTGAACGAGGGTCCACTGTCCAACGAAAAGGTTGGGCAGGTGTACCGACAGATCATGTCTGCGTGTCTGGCGCTGGAGGAGCCGCTCAAGGTGGCCTATCTCGGTCCCGAGGGCACATTTACTCAGATGGCTACGCTAAAACAGTTTGGCGATTCTGTTGTTGGGCAGCCTCTTGTTACGGTCGATGATGTGTTCAGGGAAGTAACTTCTGAGGCCTGTAATTACGGCGTTGTGCCCGTTGAAAACTCAACTGAAGGCGTCATCAACCACACGCTGGATAACTTTCTCAACTCATCCTTGCGCATCTGCGGTGAGGTCGAGTTACGGGTTCATCACCACCTGATGGTGGCTGAAGACGCCGGTGAGAGCATCACCAGGATCTATTCGCACCAGCAGACGCTGGCGCAATGTCGCCGCTGGTTGAATGGCCACTACCCGAATGTGCCGCGCCTGACCACAACCAGTAACGCAGAAGCGGCGCGACGGGTACTGGAAGAAAAGGATGCAGCCGCAATCGCTGGTGAAATAGCGTCTGATATCTACGGGCTCAAGATACTGTCCCGCCAGATCGAGGATGAATCGGATAACACCACACGTTTTATTGTTGTTGGCCGGGAAGAAATCGGCCCGAGCGGCAATGACAAGACATCGATCATGGTGTCGACGCACAACCAGCCGGGTGCCCTCTACAAATTGCTTGAGCCGTTCCACCGACATAACGTGATGCTCACGTCGATTGAGACACGACCATCGCGAACAGGTATGTGGTCGTATGTCTTCTTCATCGATTTTGAAGGCCATTGCGAAGATCCGCTGATACAGACCGTATTGAACGAAGTTGACGCCGATGCACTTGAGGTGAAGCTGCTCGGCAGTTACCCTCGCGCGCTCAGTCACCGCTAGGGGAACGCCATGGCCGATTTCCTGAAACTGGCACAGCCAGGCATTACAGAACTGTCTCCTTACCAGCCGGGTAAACCAACAGAAGAACTCGAACGCGAGCTGGGCATCACCAACATCGTCAAGCTTGCCAGCAACGAGAACCCGCTCGGCCCAAGTCCAAAGATCGCAGATGAGCTCAATCGACAGATTGCAGAGCTGGCGAGATATCCTGATGGCAGCGCATACCTCCTGAAGAACAAACTTGAGGCGATGACAGGTGTTTCACCGGACCGGATCACGGTTGGTAACGGTTCAAACGACGTGTTGGAACTGGTTGGCCGGGTTTTCCTGGGTGAGGGGACCGAATCGATCATCTCGGAACATGCCTTTGTCGTTTATCCGCTTGTTACAAAATCGGTTGGTGCAGGGCTTAAAGTCATTCCGGCCAAAAACCACGGCCAGGACCTGGAAGCAACGCTCGCGGCGATCACGGATCAGACACGCATGATCTTTATCGCAAACCCGAATAACCCGACCGGCACCTGGATCACCGAAGACACGCTGACGGCGTTTCTTGATCAGGTCCGTGACGATGTCATTGTGATACTTGATGAAGCGTACTTTGAGTACGCGGCCGGGATAGAGGGCTATCCGAATGGTCTGACGCTCGTAGACAGGTACCCCAACCTTGTGGTGACGCGAACGCTCTCCAAGGCTTATGGCCTCGCTGGTCTCAGGATCGGCTACAGCGTATCCAACCCGGATATTGCTGACCTTATGAACAGGGTCCGCCAGCCTTTTAATGTGAACTCAATGTCACTCGCAGCGGCATTGATTGCACTGGATGACCAGGAGCATGTCGATCGGTCGGTTGCGATAAATGCTGAGGGTATGAAATTTCTCGAAGATGCCCTGTCGCAGCTTGGGCTTGGTGCGATTCCCTCGGCGGGTAACTTCCTGACCGTCGATTTCGGGCGAGACGCCATGCCAATTTATGACGCGCTATTACATGAAGGTGTCATCGTGCGCCCCATTGGCGTTTACGGCTTGCCCAATCACCTGCGTGTCACCATCGGCACTCCCGATGAAAATGCACGTTTTATTGATGCGCTGCAGAAGGTGCTGAACGCAGCCTGATGCCTGATCCTGACTTTACCGGTTTTGACCGCGTCGCCATTATTGGCCTGGGGCTGATTGGCGGCTCGATAGCGCTTGGCCTGAAATCCCGTGGCAGGGTTGGCACCGTTACCGCATTCGACCTCAATCGAGACAATCTTGATGCGGGCCTCAGCCTGGGCGTTTGTGACGAAACGTTTGGGACGGTGCGCGCCGCCTGTGAACACGCAGATGTGGTTGTCCTCGCCGTCCCAGTAAAAGCGATGGCATCGGTAATGCCCGAGATTGATCCACAAGCGGTTGTTACCGATGTGGGCAGTGTGAAGTCTGCGGTTATCGATGCGGCAAAAACGAGTTTTGGTGAGTTACCTGCTGGGTTCGTGCCGGGCCATCCGATTGCGGGCTCAGAACAGCACGGTGTGCGTGCTGCGAGGGCTGATCTCTTCGAAAATCACCGGGTGATTCTTACGCCCACAACCCAGTCTTCCAATGAAGCGGTGACGAAGGTTACGCAACTCTGGCAGGCCCTTGACGCAGAAGTAATCCAGATGGAACCGGACCACCATGACGAGGTGCTGGCCCAGACCAGTCACCTGCCACATCTGCTGGCCTATGGGCTTGTAGATACCCTGTCGCGGCAGGGCGACAGTCTTGAGATTTTTCAATACGCGGCTGGTGGATTTCGGGATTTCTCCCGTATCGCTGCGTCGGATCCGGTCATGTGGCGGGACATCTTTGATGCAAATGGCGACAAGGTGCTGGAAATCCTCGCGAAATACCAACAGGAGCTCGATGAACTCAGGCAGTTGATCGAATCGCGTGATACGGCGGGGCTGGAGGCAATATTCACCAGGGCAAAAGAGGCGCGGGACTATTTTTCTGACCTGCAGGCGCAACGAAGTAAAGGAAACGGCAAGTGAGTAAAGCCAGTAACATACCTGTTATCGCGGTAGATGGGCCCAGCGGTTCTGGAAAAGGCGTTATTTGTCAGCACCTTGCGGACAAATACGGCTTTCATATCCTCGATAGCGGGGCGCTGTATCGCCTGGTTGGCCTTGCCGCCCGGCGAGAAGGTTACCCGCTGGAACCGGATGTTATTGACGAGCAGGCGCTGGGCGAACTGACAGCTGCGATCGATATTGCCTTTGAACCCACCGGAGACCCCGAAAACCCGCTTGTCATCAGGCTTTCAGGCGAAGACGTTACGTTCGAGATCCGCACTGATGAGGCCGGCCAGGATGCGTCAGCTGTGTCACCGCTGCCAGCGGTGCGGGATGCACTATTTGACCTGCAGCGATCCTTCCAGCGGGAGCCTGGCCTGGTGGCTGATGGCAGGGACATGGGCACCGTGGTTTTCCCCGAAGCGGACGTGAAAATATTCCTTACAGCCAGTGCAGAAGCAAGGGCCAAAAGGCGCTATAACCAGTTGAAACATAAAGGAATTGGTGTTAACCTGCACGACCTTTTTCTGAGCATCCAGGCCCGGGACGAGAGAGACAGCACGCGAAGTGTTTCTCCACTCAAACCTGCTGACGATGCTTTTGTCGTCGATAGTACCGACCTCAGCATAGAGCAAGTACTGCAGAGCGTTGATGCTATCGTGGCAGAAAAACTGGGTTGAATTCCGGCGCCTGACTACACGGCCCCCCATTTTCAGGGGTTGTGGGCCGGTATCCAACCTGAACATAAATCAGACCCACATTGGTCGGAATGTGGCGAATGGGCATTTATGCCCGGGAAGTATTCATGAGCGAGAGTTTTGCTGAGCTTTTCGAAGAAAGCTTAAAAATCATCGACATGCAATCCGGTGCAATCATCACTGGTGTTGTAGTCGACATAGACAACGAATGGGTCACGGTACACGCCGGACTCAAATCCGAAGGGGTCATCCCCCGCAATCAATTCCTTAACGAGTCTGGCGAACTGGAAGTCGAAGTGGGCGATACCGTCCAGGTTTCCATGGACGCTGTGGACGATGGCTTTGGTGAAACCAGGCTGTCCAGGGAGAAAGCCAAGCGTGCTGAAAGCTGGCAGATCCTTGAGAACGTTTATGACACCCAGGAAGTTATCAAGGGTGTTATCAGCGGTCGCGTCAAAGGCGGCTTTACGGTTGAGATTCGGGATATCCGCGCGTTCCTGCCAGGTTCACTGGTAGACGTCAGGCCACTTCGTGAAAACGAACAACTTGAAGGCCGTGAGATGGAATTCAAGGTGATCAAACTGGACCAGAAGCGTAACAACGTGGTTGTGTCCAGGCGCAGCGTCCTCGAGCAGGAAAACAGTGCAGAGCGTGAAGCGCTGCTCGAATCCCTGCAGGAAGGCCAGGAAGTCAAAGGTATCGTCAAGAACCTCACTGACTACGGTGCGTTTGTTGACCTTGGTGGCGTCGACGGACTTCTGCACATCACTGACATGGCCTGGAAGCGCATCAAGCATCCAGGTGAAATCGTTGCCGTGGGTGATGAGATTGACGTGAAAGTCCTGAAGTTTGACCGAGAGCGTAACCGCGTATCACTGGGTCTGAAGCAGCTGGGCGAAGATCCATGGGTCGCTATCACACAGCGTTACCCTGAAGGTGCACGCACCATGGCACGCGTGACCAACCTCACTGATTACGGCTGCTTTGCCGAAATCGAGGAAGGTGTCGAAGGCCTGGTTCACGTATCCGAAATGGATTGGACTAACCGCAACATTCACCCAAGCAAGGTTGTGCAGGTAGGTGACGAGGTTGAAGTGATGGTGCTCGACATTGATGAAGAGCGTCGTCGTATCTCCCTCGGTATCAAGCAGTGCCAGGGCAACCCATGGGAAGAGTTTGCAGCGCTCCATAACAAGGGCGACCGCATCCGTGGTTACATCAAGTCCATCACTGACTTCGGTATCTTCATTGGCCTCGACGGCAACATCGACGGTCTGGTACACCTCTCTGACATCTCCTGGAACGAGCCCGGCGAGCAAGCTGTTCGCAGGTTCACCAAGGGTGATGAGATCGAGACGGTTATCCTGTCTATCGATGCCGAGCGTGAGCGTATCTCACTTGGCCTCAAGCAGCTTGAAGAAGATCCATTCAACAACTACGTTGCAGTGAATGAGCGTGGCGCCATCGTGACCGGTAAGGTCCGTGAAGTTGATGCCAAGCAGGCTGTGCTTGAAATGGCTGAAGACGTCGACGGTATCCTGAAGGCTTCTGAAATTTCCATGGATCGTGTGGAAGATGCACGCAATGCAATCAATGTCGGTGACGACATCGAAGTGAAGATTGTGTCTGTTGACCGCAAGAACCGCGTACTTGGTGTTTCCATCAAGGCGAAGGATCTGGCAGATGAAGCCGAAGCTGTGCGCGAGCACCGCGAGAAGGAAGCCGAGGTGAATCCAACCACTATCGGTGACCTGATCAAGCAACAGATGGAAGGATCATCGGAACAGTAGTTCTATGACCAAGTCGGAACTGATAGAGAGAATTGCTGCGGTCCAGAGTCAGCTGTCTGCCAAGGATGTAGAACTGGCGGTCAAGATGATGCTGGACCACATGGCAGAAGCGCTCGCCGAAGGAGAACGGATCGAGATCCGTGGCTTCGGCAGCTTCTCTCTTCATTACCGTGCACCCAGGCTGGGCCGGAACCCCAAGACAGGGGAGAAGGTGGAACTGGCGGGCAAATACGTCCCCCACTTCAAACCAGGCAAGGAACTGCGTGAAAGGGTCAACCTTTCTTTGCAGGAAGAGCTGGCGAATCCTGAACCGGAACCGCCTGCACCTGAACCGGGTCCATGGTCGACTTGAGCGATTCTTACTTGATATTGATGCAAAACGGCGACAGGATGTCGCCGTTTCTGTCTCTGCAGGACAATAAATGATGGCGTTCCTCAAAAAGTGGCTGTTTATCTTCGTGATGCTGGCGGTGTTTATCGTTGCCTTGCTTGCAGCTGCGGATAACAGCGAAGAGGTGGCGCTGAAGTTCATGGACTTTGAAACGCCGGTCTGGCCGATCTCCTGGTGGATATTGACGGCATTTGTCATCGGCGTGTTGTTTGGAAACCTTCTGAACGTGGTTTCGAACACAAGGCTCAGGATGAATGCGAGACGGGCGAACAAGATGGCTGCTGCCAGGACGCAGGAACTGGACCGAATGAATGCGGTCAATACGGAACAACGGGCCGAAACAGACGTTAGTTAGCTAGCCAGGGATGGCTAGCCCATTTTCCGAAGGAAAATGCGAGGTTTCATAAACCAAATGTAGGAACCGACACACAAAAATGCCCGGATGGCATTTTTGTGTATACAGAAAAAGTATGGACAACTGGCTTCTCTATATCGTGATTGTAGCTGCTATCGGCATCGGCTGGTGGCTGGGTCGCCGCGAGCGCGTGAAACCGAGTGAAGTTGTGGGTCCCAACTATTACGAGGGCCTTAATTACCTCCTCAATGAGGAACCTGACCGTGCGGTTAGTACCTTCATCGATAACCTCGAAGTAAATGATGAAACCCTTGAAACACACCTGGCGCTGGGCGGCTTGCTGCGTCGTCGAGGTGAATTAGAGAAAGCAGTTATTGTTCACGAGAACATCCTTGCCCATGCGAGGCTGACGCGTGACGCCATGCATGGTGTTCAGCTCGAGTTAGCCAGGGACTACCTGCTTGCCGGACTGCTTGACCGGGCTGAAGAGGTCTGCGTGAAACTCAGCCAGGAAGGCGGCCACCAGAATGATGAGATCCGCGTTGAAAGCCTGAAGATCAATCTCGAGATTTACGAGCGCGAAAAAGAATGGGCCCAGGCAATTGAGGTTGCCAAGCTGCTTGTTGGCGGGGACCACGGTGACCGTTACGAGAAGGCTATCTCCCACTACTACTGCGAGATTGCTGAAGAAGAGCTTGGAAGAAACAATCTTGAAGCAGCCCACGAATCCGTTCGTGAAGCAATCGGACACGACGTTACCAATCCACGTACCTCACTCATCCGTGGCCGGATCGACCTAGAGGAAGGTAACGTCGAACATGCCATTAACGCGTTGACCAGGATCAGGGACCAGGACCCGGTCTATGTGCCTGAGTCGCTTGATGCATTGGAAGAAGCTTACAATCGCGACAACCGCAGTCAGGAGGAGTTACGGGAATACCTGAAATCCTGCCTCGACGTGACACCGTCGATTTCCATCGTGCTGACCCTGGCAAAAAGTATCCGTGATGAGCTGGGCGACGAAGCTGTTGCCAAGTTCATTGCCAACCACCTGAAAAAGAACCCAACCATTCGTGGCCTTACCCAGTTGATCGATTTGCATATCGACAACACCAGCGGTGTCGCCAAGGAAAACCTCGCGATTTTGAGGAGCTTTGCTGAAGCACTGGTTGCAGACAAACCCGCTTACCGCTGCCAGAGCTGCGGCTTTGAAGGTAAACGTATGCGCTGGCACTGCCCACAGTGCAAAGACTGGGCGACCATCAAGCCCATCTTTGGGTTGGAAGGCGAATAACGCGTCGTCGTCCCGAGCCAGTTGAGGGACCTTTTGCTCGCGAGACCCAGATCTCTCTGCTCCGTAGCCTGCGGCTACTCCGATCGAGATGACGGCGTGGTGATAGTGCTGTCATCCCGAGCAAGCAAAGCGCGTAGAGGGATCTGATACTCGCAGCCAACTGCAAACTAATCCCCCAGAAACGAAAAAGCCGCTAAGAAAGCGGCTTTAGAAGTCTGGCTCCCCGACCTGGGCTCGAACCAGGGACCCAATGATTAACAGTCATTTGCTCTACCAACTGAGCTATCGGGGAACGGCAGAAGGGGCGCATTGTAGAGATGAGTTCCGCCTTCGTCAATCTCACATTTGCACCCTTTTGTAAGCGCAAAAAAGCCACCCGAAGGTGGCCTTTTCCGTGACCAGACTAACGTCGGTGCAGAATTACTTGAGCAAAATTCTCTCGACGTTTCTGTCGACCGTTGACTGGCCAATGCCCTTTACCGCGGTCAGTTCCTCAGCGGTGTAGAAGCGCCCGTGCGCGTCGCGATAGTCAACAATCGCCTGGGCGCGCGTCAGGCCAACACCGAGCAGGGCGTCAGCAATGCTTTGGGCATCCGCTTCGTTCACGTTAACGGTAACAAGGTCAGGCCCCATCTCATTGGTGACGTCCTTGGCCAGGCTCAAACCGCTCAGTGACAGCAGCAGTGTAGCGAACAGTACAGCTATGTAATTTTTCATTGTTTATCTCCCAGTGGGTTTATAGGTGCTGCCGGTGCAGCGATGGGAACAGTAGCAATTGGTTTGAGGTGGAAAACTAGGCGATGTCTTTTGGTTGTGTGAGTGATTGACCTGCATTGTTTCGTCATCTCGTCCCGGTCATGCTGGCCGAAAGCGAAGCTGTGGTAGTGAGATCTGGCCGGATTCTGCTAGAACGGTTTTGCTCCGCGATAGCCCTTCGGGCCATTCGCAATCACGGTCTGGGTTGATCACTTGTACCGTCATCTCGTCCGGGCCACGCTGGCCGGAAGCGAAGCTGGAGTGGAGAGATCTCTGGCTATTCTGTTATGCCTTGTTTGCTCCGCGATGGCCCTTCGGGCCATTTGGAGATTTTCCGGTGGAAAACTCCTGGCTACGCAATCAGGGTCTGGGTTGTCGGAAGAAGGAGATTTTCGGCTCCGCCGAAAACTCCGCTCCTGCCACATCCCTGTCAGTAGGATGTTCGTAAACCATCCTAACCACCCCCAACCTGCGTTATCATTGCCATCCCAACCGGAGCAGCCCATGAAATCCGGCAACTTTGAAGTTCATTCCGATTACCAGCCAGCAGGTGACCAGCCTGAGGCTATCTCGCGCCTGATCGAAGGTGTCCACGACGGCCTGGCGTCACAGACACTCCTTGGCGTAACCGGGTCTGGCAAAACTTTCACCATCGCAAATGTGATAGAGGAACTGCAGAGGCCAACCCTCGTCATGGCACCCAACAAAACGTTGGCGGCACAACTTTATGGTGAGTTCCGTGAGTTTTTCCCGAAGAACTCGGTCGAGTATTTCGTCTCGTACTACGACTACTACCAGCCAGAGGCATACGTTCCCGCCTCAGACACATACATCGAGAAAGACGCGGCCATCAATGAACACATC
Organism: Pseudomonadales bacterium; assembly: GCA_963921285.3. Classification (GTDB taxonomy): domain Bacteria; phylum Pseudomonadota; class Gammaproteobacteria; order Pseudomonadales; family Azotimanducaceae; genus UBA9659. Next base: position 107,780 of record CAWUFD020000006.1, on the reverse strand, counting down.
GAACAGATGCGTCTCTCCGCGACCAAAGCACTGCTGGAACGCCGAGATGCTATCGTGGTTGCATCGGTATCAGCGATATATGGCCTGGGCGACCCGGGCGCATATCTCCAGATGGTCATGCACCTCGACCGCGGCGACAAAGTGGACCAGCGATGGATCCTGCGCCGTCTTGCTGAACTGCAGTACACCCGCAACGAATTTGAGTTACGCCGTGCCTCCTACCGGGTCCGCGGCGATGTTATCGACATCTTCCCCGCTGAATCTGACAAGGACGCAATCCGGGTGGAACTCTTCGATGACGAAATCGAGGAGCTGTCCTACTTTGATCCACTGACCGGCGAGGTACTTCGAAAAGTACCCCGCGTCACCGTGTTCCCTAAGTCGCACTATGTAACACCTCGCGAAACCATCGAAAATGCGCTGGGCGATATCCGGGAAGAACTGAACGATCGACTGCGATACCTGAAAGAAGCCAACAAGCTGGTAGAAGCTCAGCGGCTGGAACAACGTACTCGATTCGATCTCGAGATGATCAAGGAACTGGGTTACTGCTCAGGTATTGAGAACTACTCCCGCTATCTGTCCGGCAGGGCTGCTGGCGAAGCGCCACCGACGCTCTACGATTATCTGCCTGATGATGCGCTCCTGATTATTGATGAATCCCACGTTGGTGTGCCGCAGCTAGGTGCGATGTACAAGGGTGACCGCTCCCGGAAGGAAACACTCGTTGAATTTGGTTTCCGCCTGCCATCTGCATTGGATAACCGGCCACTGCGTTTCGACGAATGGGAACGCCTTGCGCCCCAGACAATTTTCGTTTCCGCAACACCGGGTCCTTATGAACGAGAAAAATCAGGCCAGGTTGTTGACCAGGTGGTGCGCCCAACTGGCTTGATCGACCCGGAACTGGAAGTCAGGCCTGCCCAGACGCAGGTTGACGATGTTCTTCACGAAATCAGGGAGCGTATCCAGAAGGACGACAGGGTACTGATCACGACACTCACCAAGCGCATGGCGGAAGACCTGACGGATTATCTTGATGAGAACGGCATCCGTGTACGTTACCTGCACTCCGACATCGACACCGTTGAACGGGTTGAGATCATTCGAGACCTCCGCGCCGGTGAATTCGATGTCCTGGTTGGTATCAACCTGCTGCGAGAGGGGCTGGATATGCCGGAAGTCTCACTGGTTGCAATCCTGGATGCAGATAAAGAAGGTTATCTGCGATCAGACAGATCCCTGATCCAGACGGTCGGGCGAGCTGCGCGAAACCTGAACGGCAAGGCGATCATGTACGCGGACAAGATCACCGATTCAATGCAGCGATGTATTGATGAAACGGATCGTCGACGCGCCAAGCAGATTGCCCACAACGAGGCCAACAACATCACGCCAGTCAGTGTCAGGCGCGAAGTGGTTGATATCCTCGAAGGTGCACGTGATGCACCGGCCCGCGGCAAGAAGATGCAGAAAGTTGCCGACAGGAAAGGCAAGTACAGGGGCAGCCCGGTGCTCAACCAGGATGATCTGGAGAAACAGATAGTCACCCTGGAAAAGCAGATGTTCGAACACGCCAAGGAACTGGAGTTCGAAGAGGCAGCCCGCATGCGGGACCAGATAGAAGAGCTCAGGCAACAGTTCGTCAGAACCTGAAGCATATCTTGAAGCAGTGCCGCTGCTTTGCTACATTACGCGCCCTGCAGCCATGCTGCAGTCAACCCAGTGTAGGAGCGTAGCTCAGTTGGTTAGAGCATCGTCTCGACAAGGCGAGGGTCCTCGGTTCGAATCCGAGCGTTCCTACCAATTCCCTCGATATCCGTTCGCGTATGATTAGCCTTTTGGCGAATCGTGGTCTTTTCTTGATTAATACTCGAGTTGCGGCTTGTTTATGCGGCCTGCTTATTGCGTTGCCGGTGATGGCGGACGGTGACTACAACTGGCCTGGTTACCGATTTGAGACGGATACGTTTTCAACCGAGATAAAACTCCGCGCGCAGTTGCGCGCAACCTCAAGCGAACCTGAAGACCTGGGTTTCAATGATGCGGATGCGGTTCGCGACAAAAGCGTTAACCGCGGCAGGATCAAGATTGGCGGGAAGCTGGGTGCTGAAGCACTGACTTACTACACCGAGTACGATTTTCCTTCCTCACGACTGCTTGATCTCCGCCTGACGTGGGCCTTGCAGCCTGAGATGAATCTGCGTGTTGGGCAGTGGAAGGTGCCTTTCAACCGGGAACGCGTGGACTCGTCAGGCAAACAGCAGTTTGTTGACCGTTCGATTTCCAACAGATGGTTTACGCTCGACAGGCAACGAGGTCTGGCGTTCAGCCAACGACTGGGGGTGGGCAGCAGGTTGGATAGCACCTGGCACGTGGCGGTACTGGAAGGAACGGGCAGGAACGGCGAGGGTGATGCTGACAGCCCTATGGTGATGGGGCGATACGATTGGAACTTCACTGGCACACCGCTGGCATTTTCCCAGAGTGATACCAGCTATCGCGAAGCAGCAGCAGGTGTTCTGACTCTCCTTATCGCGGATTACACCGGCCCGTACACGGCGTTCTCCTCATCCGGTGGCGGGCAGTTGCCCGGGTTTAATGCCGGTGACCAAGACCGTTATGACATCCGCCAGTACGCCATCGAATCGGCTTACCAGCACGCGGGATTCTCCTGGCAGCAGGAGCTCCATTACAAGGAAGTGGATGATGCCTTTACTGGTGAACGAAGCGAGATGGCGGGTGGTTATGCCCAGGCCGGATATTTTCCACATGCACGCTGGAAGGCACTGCCAAGACAACTGGAGCTGGCACTTCGCTATGCGCGAGTGGATCCGGACGTGCTCTTCATTGATGGTGACCACGAGGAAACCACCTTTGCGGTGAACTGGTTTTTCGCCGGACATGACAGCAAACTTTCCTTCGATGTGACATGGGGGAAGGGCCGACTGGATGGGCGGACAAGTCGTTTTGTCGAAGGAAGTTACCGGTTGTATCGACTGCAGTGGGACTTCCATGTCTGAACGGGCAGCAGACTGATGTGCGGTATAGCAGGATTTGTTGGTGCTGGGTCTGAAACCGACCTGCGTGCCATGTCCGATGCCATATTACATCGCGGCCCCGATGGAGAAGGCTATTACCAGGCGGAAGAACAGCGTCTCTTTCTGGCACACCGGCGATTGACGATCGTCGACCCGGAAGGCGGCGTACAGCCGATGTGGGACGTGACGGGTACAGCCTGTGTCATCTTCAATGGTGAAATCTACAATCACCGCGATCTCAGGAAAGAACTGGAAGCAGCCGGCAGACAGTTTGCCTCAGATCACTCCGATACCGAGGTGCTGCTCAACGCATACCTGACCTGGGGCATGGATTGCCTGCACCGCCTGGATGGCATGTGGGCTTTTGCCCTGTATGACAAGCGCAAGCAGGAACTGATCCTGTGTCGCGACCGTTACGGCGAGAAGCCGCTCTACTATGGCGCCCGTGGCGAGAACTTTGCATTTGCGTCCGAGCTGACTGCGCTGTTGGAACACCCTTCGATAGAGCGCCGCCTTTGTCCTGTTGGCCTGAAGAAGTATTTTGCATACGGCTATGTGCCCGCGCCCAACAGCCTGATCGAGGGGGTCTGCAAGCTCCCAGCAGGTTGCTACATTGCCTATTCACTTGTCGCCCGACAGTTTGTGCTGGAACGATACTGGACCTTTGCCATTCAGCCAACCGATCACCGCCCGTCGAGGGAAGTGAATGCTGAACTCATCCAACTGCTCGATCAAGCCGTGGCGTTGCGTCTCGAAGCTGATGTGCCGGTGGGTGTGTTCCTGAGCGGAGGCATCGATTCATCACTGGTCACGGCGCTTGCCTGTCGTCACCATGAACATATTGAATCCTTCAGCATCGGGTTTGATGAGGCGAGTTACGATGAGTCGGACTACGCGAGGCAGGTGGCCGAAAAGTTCCAGACCCGGCATCACCCGTCCGTGGTGAATTCTGATGAACTACTAAAGCTCGTCGCAGGCACTGACGGGCTCATTGATGAGCCGATGGGTGATGCCTCGCTGCTGCCAACGACCCTCTTGTGCCGCGAAACCGTTAAGCACGTAAAGGTAGGGTTGGCCGGGGACGGGGCGGACGAACTGCTTTGCGGCTACCAGCCTTACTACGCTCTGCCGATTCTTCGATTAATCAACGGGGTATTACCAGGCGCGCTGAAGGGTCGGATGGGCAGCTTCATTGAAAACCTTCAACCATCTTCCGGTTATCTCAGTTTCGAATATCTTTTGAAACGTGCCTGGCGCCCACTCAACCAGCCTGAGTCACGTTGGGCACCTCTCTGGATGTCACCTCTAATGATTGAGGAGATTCAGGACGTCCTGGATGAACCGGTTGATCCTGAGGAAGTGTTTGCAGAAGCCATATCAGCATGGAACCACAATCCTGACGCGCACCCACTGGATAAGCTCACTAAGTTCTATGTCGATATCTACCTGCAGAACGACATCCTGGCCAAGACAGATCGTGCATCGATGAGACACTCGCTCGAGATCCGGGCGCCGTTCCTGTCGAAAGATATTGCCGACCTGGTGCAACAGCTGCCGATCGGTAAGCGGATGCAATGGGGTATCACCAAATCGACACTCAAGTTCGGTGCGGCAGACATACTGCCAACTAACATACTATGGCGCCGCAAACATGGTTTTGGCGTGCCCATGCAGTCATGGTTCGAAGAAGGCCGCGTCCAGACACCACATCATCTGGATGATCGCTGGCAGATGATGCACGCTCGAGCCCAAACAGCTCATCAGGACCGTTCGAAACCCGAAACGGCATTCCTCTGGAATTATCACCTCCTTACATCATGGGCTGAAGCCCACCTGTCCTGATTTACAGTAACCGCTTCGCGAAAGCGACTGCGTGGTGTAGAATCCCGCGCCTTGGAAAACAACCGAGTCTGGTTACCGCCCAGTGTATGGGTACAGCCAGGATATGCTCGCTTGGGTTCCAACACAAAACTCAAACCCGTATATGTGACCTTTGGTTGGGGTCACCACTAATAGCGAGGATACTATGCCTATTATTACGTTGCCTGACGGCACTGAAAAACCGTTCGATTCCCCTGTTTCTGTTCACGAAGTTGCTGAGTCCATTGGACCTGGTCTTGCGAAAGCTGCGCTTGCCGGCCGTGTGGATGGCACCCTGGTCGATACCTCCCATGTCATGGAGAGCGACGCCAATCTCGCCATCATTACCGGCAAGGACGAAGATGGCCTTGAGGTAATCCGGCACTCCTGTGCCCACCTGATGGCGCAGGCTGTTCAGCAGCTATTCCCCACCGCCCAGGTCACCATTGGGCCGGTGGTAGAAGATGGCTTCTACTACGATTTTGCGTTTGAACGCGCGTTTACCCCGGAAGACCTCGAAGCCATCGAAAAGAAAATGACCGAGATTGCCAAGCAGGACCTGACCGTTGAGCGTTCAGTGATGTCTCGCAACGATGCCGTGAGACTCTTTGAAGAGATGGGCGAGAAGTACAAGGTTGAGATCCTCGAGAGTATCCCGGGTGAGGAGGAGCTGTCTTTTTACAAGCAGGGTGAGTTCATCGACCTGTGCCGCGGTCCTCATATTCCATCTACAGCAAAGTCTGGCTCGTTCAAGCTGACCAAGGTTGCCGGTGCATACTGGCGCGGCGATTCCGATAACGAAATGCTGCAGCGCATCTACGGCACCGCCTGGGCTGACAAGAAGGCGCTCAAGGCCTACCTGCACCGTCTCGAAGAAGCTGAGAAACGAGATCACCGTAAACTCGGCAAGAAACTGGACCTGTTCCACACCCAGGAAGAAGCGCCGGGTATGGTGTTCTGGCATCCGAAAGGCTGGCAGATCTGGCAGATCATCGAGCAATACATTCGTGATGTGCAAAACAGTAACGGTTACCAGGAGATCAAGACGCCGCAGATGGTGGATCACTCCCTGTGGGAGCGTTCAGGTCACGCTGATAAGTTTGGTGACGGCATGTTCACGTTGCATTCGGATAACAGGCAGTATGCGATCAAGCCCATGAATTGCCCCTGCCACGTGCAGGTGTTTAACCAGGGCCTTAAGAGTTACCGCGACCTGCCGATTCGCCTCGCTGAGTTCGGCTCGTGCCATCGTGATGAGCCGTCCGGCACACTGCAGGGCACCATGCGTGTCCGAGCCTTCGTGCAGGATGACGCACATATTTTCTGCGAAGAGTCTTCTATCCAGGATGAGGTGGTGACATTCATTGACGTACTCACCGCGGTCTACCACGACTTCGGCTTTGACGAGATGATCATCAAACTCTCGACCAGGCCGGAACAGCGTGTTGGCAGCGATGAAGTGTGGGACAAGGCGGAAGCGGCACTTGCCCAGGTACTCAATACCAAGGAGCTGGACTGGGAAGAGTTACCGGGTGAGGGCGCATTTTATGGTCCCAAGATCGAATTTTCCCTGAAAGACTGCCTTGGTCGTGTCTGGCAGTGCGGCACCATGCAGGTGGATTTTTCCATGCCTGGCCGCCTGGACGCGCAGTTTGTGGCCGAAGATGGCAGCCGACAAGTGCCAGTGATGTTGCATCGGGCCATGCTCGGCTCATTTGAGCGTTTTATCGGCATCCTGATTGAGCACTATGCGGGCGAAATGCCGCCGTGGCTGGCGCCAGTTCAGGCCGTGGTCGTCAATATCACCGACTCCCAGGCTAATTACAGTCGAGATGTTTCTAACCAATTGATTTCAAAGGGTTTCAGGGTTGAGTCGGACCTGAGGAACGAGAAGATTGGCTTCAAGATCCGTGAACACACCATCCAGAAGGTGCCTTACCTACTGGTTGTGGGTGATCGTGAGATCGAAAATGGCCAGGTTAACGTGCGTGCCAGGAACGGTGAAGAACTGGGTGCAATGACCGTAGAAGCCTTTGCAGACCTGCTTTCTGGCGAGGTTGCAAAAAAAGGGCGGATAGGGTGACTAACGCCTTGATTTTGCTATAATCCGCGGCCTTACTCGTTTTAGGAGACTCGAATATCAAAGACAGTTCCAAAAAGTCACGAATAAATGGCGAGATCGACGTACCTACGGTACGACTGATTGGCGCCGATGGAGAACAGGTCGGCATCGTTTCCATTAAGGAAGCCATGCAGGCAGCGCAGGACGCCAGGCTCGACCTGGTTGAAATCGCACCGCAGGCAGACCCTGTGGTTTGTAAAATTCTGGACTACGGAAAGCATGTATTCGAGGCCAAAAAGGATAAGGCTGCGGCGAAGAAGAAACAGCGTCGCACACAGGTCAAGGAGATGAAGTTTCGTCCCGGGACCGATGAAGGAGATTATCAGGTCAAACTACGCAACCTGACACGTTTCCTGAATGATGGGGATAAGGCCAAAGTCACACTGCGTTTTCGCGGACGTGAAATGGCACACCAGGAACTTGGCATGGAGCTGCTGAAGCGGATCGAAACCGATCTTGCTGAACTCGGCACCGTCGAAATGTTCCCGAAAATGGAAGGCAGACAGCTGACCATGGTGCTTGCCCCCAACAGTAAGAAGAAGGGTGGGTCCACCAAGGCCGAAGGAGCGGAGCAATCTGCCGAAGGCTAACGCCGGACCACAATCAGCGAACTGATTCCGCCCTGTCTTTCAATGAAGACAGGAGAGGATCTTTTTGCGTTCACACTTCTAAAAAAGCGGTCCCATCGCCTGGTTAGCGGTGGCGAGACCATAAGACTTAATTTTGAATGCGGAGTATGAAAATGCCCAAAATGAAAACCAGCAGTGGTGCGGCCAAGCGGTTCAAGAAAACCGGCAAAGGCTATAAGCATCGCCAGTCCTTCAGGAATCACATCCTGACGAAGAAAAGTTCGAAGCGTAAGCGTCACCTGCGCAATCTGAAAGATATTGCCCCGGCCGACGTCCCACTCATCAAGCGATTGCTTGGCGACTAAACGCTAGTCACTACTCGTCATCTCGACCGAAGGACGCAAAGCGTCCGCAGCGGAGAGATCTCGATGAACAAAATTCTGAAGGAGCAACCCAATGCCCAGAGTAAAACGTGGTGTCACCGCACACCGCCGACACAAAAAAGTCCTTAAGTCTGCCAAAGGCTATTACGGTGCACGTTCACGCGTGTTCCGCGTCGCCAAGCAGGCAGTAACAAAAGCTGGCCAATACGCCTACCGTGATCGCAAGGTACGTAAAAGAATGTTTCGTGCCCTGTGGATCCAGCGAATCAACGCTGCAGCCCGTGAGTGTGGTCTTTCTTACAGCCGCATGATCGACGGTCTGAAAAAGCAGAACATCGAGATTGATCGCCGTGTCCTCGCCGACCTGGCCATTCACGAGAAAGAAGCTTTTGCCGCACTCGCAGAGAAGGCCAAGGCAGCGCAAGCCGCTTAGACGTTTATCGGCCTCGTTAAAAATCGAGGCCGAAAAAATCTACGACCCTTCTCAACGTCATCCCGACCGTAGTGGAGGGATCTCGATGTCTGTTAAAAACAAGACCCCGGGGGCAAAGTGTCTGACCTAGAAAACATCCTGAATGCAGCCAAGTCTGCCGTCACCGAGGCAGACGATGCCGCCGCGCTCGACCAGGTCCGTGTGCAATACCTCGGCAAGAAGGGCGAACTGACGGGCCTCTTGAAAGGCCTCGGCAAACTGCCCGCCGAAGAACGCCCGGCAGCCGGTGCAGAAATAAACAAAGCCAAGGACGCCGTGCAGGAGGCAATAGCCGAACGGAAGGCGACGCTCGAACAGGCAGCGCTCGACAGCCAGCTTGCTTCTGAAACCATCGATGTCACGTTACCAGGCCGCAACGCTGAAATCGGCGCACTGCATCCTGTAACCCAGGTGCTTCGCCGCATGGAAAACTTCTTCACATCGGTTGGCTACACCGTCGTGGAAGGCCCTGAGATTGAAGACGATTATCACAATTTCGAAGCGTTAAACCTGCCAGAACATCACCCGGCGAGGGCGATGCACGACACTTTCTATTTCAACCCGGAAATCCTGCTCAGGACCCACACCTCACCAGTGCAGGTCCGTGTAATGGAATCCCAGAAGCCGCCGATCCGCATCATCTGCCCGGGCCGCGTCTATCGTGTTGATCCACCGGACCCCTCACACCTGCCGATGTTCCATCAGCTGGAAGGCCTGGTTGTAGACAAAGGTATCAGCTTTGCCGACCTTAAAGGCACCGTGGTTGGCTTCCTGCGAGCGTTCTTCGAAAAAGAAGACCTCGAGGTTCGGTTCAGGCCATCTTATTTCCCTTTCACAGAGCCTTCAGCAGAAGTCGACGTACAGTGCGTTCACTGCAACGGTGCAGGCTGCCGAGTATGCAGCCAGACAGGCTGGCTCGAAGTGATGGGCTCCGGCATGGTTCACCCGCGCGTACTTGAATACTCCGGCATAGATTCGGAAGAGTACACCGGCTTTGCTTTCGGCATGGGCCCGGATCGACTGGCCCTGTTACGTTACGGCGTAGACGACCTGCGCCACTACTTGGACAACGACCTGAGATTCCTCCAACAATTCCGTTAAGCGGAGCTTTTTCGCAACGTCATCTCGACCGAAGCGGAGAGATCTCAACTTTTAAACCAGGACACCCCAATGAAGTTCTCAGAAAACTGGCTAAGAGAATTCTGCAACCCCAACCTGACCACCCAGGAACTGGTAGACCAGCTCACCATGGCTGGCCTCGAAGTAGACGGTTTTGACCCGGTTGCCGCTGAGTTTAACAGCGTGGTTGTTGGTGAAATTCTCGAAGTTAACCAGCACCCGGATGCAGACAAGCTCGTGGTATGCCGCGTCAGCAGTGGTACTGACGAGCACCAGGTGGTGTGCGGTGCACCGAATGCACGAGCCGGGATCAAGGTGCCGTTCGCACTGGTGGGCGCACAGTTTCCTGACCTGAAGATCAAAAAAGCCAAGCTGAGGGGCGTTGAGTCCTTCGGCATGTTGTGCTCCGAGCGTGAGCTTGGGTTAAGCGACAACCACGAGGGTTTGATGGAATTGCCCCTTGACGCACCTGTTGGCGATGACATCACCAGCTACCTGTCACTGGATGATTCGATTATTGATCTGGACCTGACGCCGAACAGGAGCGACTGCCTGTCCATGATTGGCCTTGGTCGCGAGACGGGCCTGATTAATGGTATGGATGTGGCCGGTCTGGATGTCCCAGCGGTCCCTGCAGCCATTGAAGATACGTTTGCCGTGGAACTGGCTGCGCCCGATGCGTGCTCAAGGTTTGTTGGCCGCGTGATCAAAGGTGTGAACCCAAAAGCTGAATCCCCGCTGTGGTTGAAGGAAAAACTACGCCGCAGTGATATCCGTTCTATTGATCCCGTTGTCGACATCACCAATTACGTGATGCTGGAGCTGGGTCAGCCGCTCCATGCCTATGATTACAACAAGCTGAGTGGCAGGATCATCGTGCGTCAATCTGAGAAAGGAGAGAAGGTCACACTGCTCGACGGTAGTGAGGTTGAACTGCTTGCAGAGACGCTGCTGATCACCGATGAATCCGGTCCCATTGGCATGGCCGGTGTGATGGGTGGCCTTTCAACTGCAGTCACCGAAGATACCGTGGACATTTACCTCGAAGGCGCGTTTTTTGCACCGACTGCCATCGCTGGCCGTGCCAGATCCTACGGTATGGCAACCGACGCTGCCCATCGATTTGAACGTGGCGTTGACTGGCAGGGGCAGGTCAGAGCTATTGAACGTGCTACAGGGCTGCTGATTGAGATTGCCGGTGGTCAGCCCGGACCGGTTGTAGAAACCGTCGAGGAAGACAGTTTGCCCGTGATCAAAACCGTGGAACTGCGCTCCGATCGTATAGATCTCCTCCTGGGTGTGGAAATCCAGGATGCGCAGGTTGATGACATCATGTCCCGGCTCGGATTTGACGCAAATCGGATCGATATCGAGGGCAAAGTCGGCTGGGAAGTTAGTGCTCCCTCACATCGGTTCGATATTTCGATTGAAGCTGACCTGATTGAAGAGATCAGCCGCGTCTACGGCTATAACAACCTGCCAACGAGAACACCAAAATCCAGCCTGGACATGGCCCCAGCGACGGAATCGCAGCTTTCTTTGAACCGATTGCGGGATCACCTGGTCGGCAGGGGCTACTTTGAGGCGATAAATTACAGTTTTGTGGACGCAGGCCTGCAGAACGATATCGACCCTGAAAATGAACCGATCGGCCTTGCCAATCCGCTGTCGGCAGAAATGTCGGTTATGCGCACCACGGTCTGGTCAGGATTACTTAAGTCATTGATTTACAACGTAAACCGACAGCAGAACCGTGTACGCCTGTTCGAGTCCGGCCTGACGTTCAGCCAGCCGCCCAACCAGGGGTCACTGAGTTTTGATGACATCAGCCAGATCCACAAGCTTGCCGGCGTTGCCTGCGGACCCAGGCAGCCGGAAAACTGGTCCAATGACCAGGAAGTCATTGATTTTTATGATGTTAAAGGTGACGTCGAGTCCATGCTCAGCCTGACTGGCGACATGGACAGCTTTGAGTTTGTCTCGGGTCACCACCCTGCATTGCACCCCGGCCAGACAGCAGAGATCCGCCGGAACGGCGAAACTGCCGGTTATGTGGGTTTGTTAGATCCGAGGCTCCAACAGAAGCTCGATGTACGCTTCCCGATATACCTTTTTGAGCTAAAAACCGACTCAATTATTCCCAAGAAACTGGCGCAAAGTGCGCCAATGTCCCGCTTCCCCGAGGTTCGACGTGATATCGCTATCATCATCGACCAGAAGATTACTTCATCGGAGGTGCGCCGCTGTATCACTGATGCCACAGACGACACCTTAAAAAACCTAAAGTTGTTTGACGTGTATCAGGGCAAAGGTATTGATCCTAATAGAAAAAGTCTCGCTTTAGGCTTGACCTTCCAGCACTCTTCGCGCACTCTTACGGATGAGGAAATCACCAATTCAGTGGACAAGATCGTTGCTTCCCTGGAAACAACGCTGGAGGCCCACTTAAGGAATTGAAAAATGGGGGCGTTAACCAAAGCTGAAATGGCTGAAAAGCTGTTTGAAGAGCTGGGTTTAAACAAACGCGAAGCGAAGGAAGTAGTAGAACTCTTCTTTGAAGAAGTCCGTTCGTCTCTCGAGAGTAACGAGCAGGTAAAGCTGTCTGGTTTCGGAAACTTTGATCTCCGGGACAAGAGCCAGCGACCTGGTCGGAATCCTAAAACGGGGGAAGAGATTCCAATCACAGCACGCCGAGTAGTGACTTTCCGACCTGGGCAAAAACTCAAAGCGAGAGTAGAGGCTTATGCTGGACCCCGACCATAACGCGAAACTTCCACCAATACCTGGCAAGCGTTACTTCACCATTGGTGAGGTAAGTGGCCTCTGTGCGGTAAAACCGCACGTACTCAGGTACTGGGAGCAGGAATTCCCGCAGCTGAAGCCGGTCAAGCGCCGCGGCAACCGCCGCTACTACCAGCGCCAGGACGTGCTCATGATCCGCCAGATCCGATCCCTGCTCTACGATCAGGGTTTCACGATTGGTGGCGCACGCCAGCGACTCTCAGGTGAAGACCAGAAAGAAGATTCAACGCAATACAAGCAGCTCATCCACCAGATGATTGCTGAACTCGAAGACGTCCTCGAAGTCCTCAAGTCCTAATTTTCTAGTTCAACGTCATCTCGACCAGAGCAGCCATAGGCTGCGAAGCGGAGAGATCTCAAACGGCCTTACCACACCCCACAACCCGCTCCTTACTCCTAGCAACCCCCTCAAGCACAAACGTAGTCCCAGGCTGAGACTCAGCCAACAGCACATCCAACTTGCCCACCAGGTTCTGCGCTTTCAAATTCTCACATTTGCCCAACCCGGCCCTGATCAACGTGAGCTCTTCCTCACTCAATCGAACATAAACATTACTCATAACAAACCCCTTGCGAAATTTGGGATGAGTTTCCGCAATCCAGCCGTTAGAAAAGGTCCTGGAAAGCCAAACCCCGGTCATCTGTTCATTCGGAATGTTTGCCATCTGGGGTAAACTGCTGCGTTAAATAAGGGTCAGACCATGAACTACAAAACCCAAAAACGAATACTGGTGACCGGCGGTGCCGGGTTTGTCGGGTCACACCTCTGTGAGCGGCTCCTGGCGGAAGGGAATGATGTCCTTTGTGCAGATAACTTCTACACAGGCACCAAACGAAACATCCTGCACCTGTTGGATAACCCCAACTTCGAACTCATCCGTCACGATGTGACGTTCCCGCTCTATGTTGAGGTTGATGAGATCTACAACCTGGCTTGTCCAGCATCACCAGTTCACTACCAGCACGATCCGGTCCAGACCACCAAGACCAGCGTGCACGGGGCAATAAATATGCTCGGGCTGGCCAAGCGAGTTGGCGCAAAGATCCTGCAGGCATCGACCAGTGAGGTTTATGGTGATCCTGAGGTTCATCCGCAACAGGAGGACTACTGGGGGAATGTGAATCCGATTGGTTTGCGGTCGTGCTATGACGAGGGGAAGCGGTGTGCGGAGACTTTGTTCTTTGATTACCACCGGCAGCATGGGCTTGAGATAAAGGTTGCTCGGATATTCAATACTTACGGACCCAGGATGCATCCGAATGATGGCCGGGTGGTTTCGAATTTCATTGTTCAGGCTTTACAGAATAAGCCGATCACAATTTATGGGGATGGACAACAGACAAGGTCGTTCTGCTATGTTGATGATCTAGTTGATGTGCTGATCAGATTGATGGAGACCGGGCCAGAAACCACGGGACCCTTCAACGTAGGTAATCCGAGGGAGTTCACGATGCTGGAACTCGCGAACATGGTTATTGAAACTACAGGCTCCGAATCGAAACTGGTCAATGAGCCACTTCCCAGCGACGATCCTAAGCAAAGAAGACCGGATATCTCCGCAATTCAGAAGAAAGTTAACTGGAACCCGACCATAGAGTTGCAGCAGGGCCTGCAGTCGACCACCGCCTATTTTCGTGAGTTGCTAACTGAAACGTGAATGGTACAATCCGCACCCTTCAAACTGATCGGGGCGTAGCGCAGTCTGGTAGCGCACCACACTGGGGGTGTGGTGGTCGTAGGTTCAAATCCTGCCGTCCCGACCATATTCAACTCCGTCCGAAGTTCTGGTGGTCGTATCCGTTGCACGGCGCGTCCAAATCCTGCCGTCCCGACCAATTTTCCCTTCTCTCACCGTTATGGTGGTCGTACCCGTTGCACGGCGCGAGGGATTGTCGCAGAAGCGGTGAGGAAGTTTCCTAACGTCGATCACTATGAGTTGACCGAGCATTTGGATGGCTATGAAGATATGGCGATTGACGAGATTTTTCCTGCTTACGAGGAAGACCCGTCCTCACATCCTCACGTCAGCGTGTTCGTGCAATTCATATCACCTTCGATATTCGAAATAGCGCTATGATGAGTACGAGTCTGGCCCCCCAAGGTTTAGCGGAATAACCGCTTGATCAAGGGGGCCGACCGAGACGTGAACTTCGGCGAGAGAATGAATGCAAAAAGACTTCGATCAAGACGTTTACCAACGGTACCAGCAAGTAACGGCACCGGATAAACAAAAAGATCCTGAGTACGAAGCTCGATCCCCTAGCCTGCTTCGTGGGTTGGGAAGTTGGCTCTCCGTCAAAGACCGCAGGGTTCTAGATCTTGGCTGCGGTGATGGCCTTTTGTGTTGGATATGCCTGGAGCAGGGTGCGAGTAAAGTTGTCGGCATAGACATGAGTACCGAAGACATCGAACTCGCACAAAGTCAGTCGTTGCAAGCTGATTTCCAGGCAAGGGACTTTTTTGAGTTTCTAAGGGATTGCGAGGATAACAGTTTTGATGTTGTCTTCCTGATGAACGTGCTCGAACATCAGGAGGTTGAAGAAGGCGTCAAACTGCTCAATGAGGTAAACAGGGTACTCGACACGATCGGAGAAGTGATTGTTATGGTACCAAATGCAACCTCGCCCTTTGGTTCGATGACACGGTACTGGGACGTCACCCATAAAGCTGCATTCACACAAAGCAGTCTGCGTCAGATCCAAAGATTGTGTGGTTTTGAATCCGCAGAATTTCGTGAATGGGGACCCGTGCCGCACGGTTTGATCAGCTTTGTTCGCTATCTTTTGTGGCAAATGGTTTGGGCCGGTATCGCGCTCAGATTGTTCGTAGAAACCGGTTCTTCCAAGGGCGGCGTGTATACAGCGGACATGTTGTGCCGACTGATAAAGAATGCCTAAGGGGTTAGTGGTTTCACCGGTAGGTGCTTACGAAGGCTCCAACACTAGTCGACACCGTGTTGAGGCGCTAAGAAATATCGGTCATGAAATCGTGGTGATCGATAGTCACCAAGTGCTGGGCCCTATCCAGAGCTTAACCCAGCGCTGCCGTGCACGGTTGTTCAGGGCCGGTTTTCGGGTATCCCTCGAAGACTTCAAGAGTATCAACCAAAAGATAATAACCGAGTTGGAAGCAAGCGACTTTGATTATCTTTGGCTTGAGCGAGGCCTCGTCACCAACACGCAAACCTTGCGACAGATTCGCGAAAGATTCAGGAGGACGCTGGTTATTGGTTTTTCTGTTGACGATATGTATGGCAGACATAACCAGTCCCAGAATTTTCTGAACAGCCTGGGGTTCTACGACGTGTTTGTAACAACCAAAAGTTATAACGTGGAAGAACTCAGGCGTTTAGGCTGCCGCAGAACCCTGTTCACTGACAATGGGTTCAGCCCCGATGCGTTTCATCCTGTAGATGTATCAGCGCAGGACGTTCTTGATTATGGTAGTGATATCAGTTTTGCAGGCACTTATGAGGAAGATCGGGCAAGGTCTTTATGTCGATTGGCATCTGAAGGCTTTTCTGTGAGGGTTTGGGGCAATGGTTGGGGTGCTTTGAAAAGACCGCCGACAACCCTACGTCTTGAAAAGCGTCCTGCGTATGAAGAGGCCTTTCGCAAGGTTTGCTCAGCATCAAAAATAAATCTGGGATTCTTGAGAAAGCTCAATCGTGATTTGCAAACTACCCGATCTGTTGAAATTCCTGCATGCGGGGGGATGTTGTTAGCAGAGAGGAGCGATGAGCATGTGAGATTGTTTCTGGAAGATGAGGAAGCGGCCTTCTTTTCGACGGATGAAGAGCTGATCGCACAATGTGCAGCTTACCTTGAGAATGATCAGGTAAGAAAAACCGTGGCTAAACGTGGATATGAGCGTTGTATTAACGGCGGCTACACAAACGAAAACCGGCTATCAAAGGTCTTTGAGCGGCTGTTATGAAAGTGAAGATTGCAGTAATCAACGTGCGACCTATCCAGTATTTCGCTCCGCTGTACGCACACCTTAACTCGCTGGAGGGAGTTCAGGTAACAGCTCTCTATTGCACAGATGAAAACATTCGTAGCCGATTTGATCCGGGCTTTGGCAGACAAGTGCAGTGGGACATTGACCTGCTTGAAGGCTATGAAGCCATATTCCTGGGCGGTGATAGGGCGAAAAAAAGAAACAGCGGCGGTTTCTTCTCTCTGGTTTGCCCAGAAATCATCGAACTACTCTCAGAAAACGATTTTGATGTTGTCTGGATTCATGGTCACAACTATGCGGTGAATCTGTTGGCAGCTTTGGCAGCAAGACTGAGAGGTCGACAGGTCTGGTATAGAGGCGAAACACACCTGGGATTGCAGCGCCCAACTCTACAACGGCTGGTTCGTAAACCGGTATTGTCGGTGCTGTTCGGGTTGTTCAGTAGAGTCCTGGCGATAGGAACGGATAACAGGAACTTCTACAAGGCCATGGGTGTTAGCGAAGAAAAGATTGGATTTGTACCATACGTTGTTGACAACAAACGCTTTCAGGAAAAATCGTCGCTCACGGAAACAGAAAGGAATGAAGTGAGAGCAGGCCTCGGGATTCACCAGAAAGATGCGACTGTGATCATATTTGCTTCAAAGTTCATTGACCGGAAGCGGCCAATGGATCTGATCAAAGCGTTTTCTAACCTCACTGAAGTCGATTCACCTGTGGTGTTACTGATGGTTGGTGAGGGGCCTTTGTTAGACGAATCCAAGCTTCTGGTCCAGAAGTTGGCTTTGGAAAGAGTCTTGTTTGCCGGTTTTATAAATCAGAGTGAGTTGCCGCGAGTTTTTGGAGCCTCCGATGTTTTTGTGTTGCCTTCCGAAGATGAACCCTGGGGGCTTGTGATTAATGAGGCGATGAATGCAGGACTACCAGTAGTTTCAACTAGCGGAGTCGGCGCTGTGCGCGACCTTGTGATTGATGGTGAAATTGTTTTGTTTACGACCCGGGAGATATTAAGAAACTCACAGACAGCCTCGATAAGTTGATATCGAACCCTAAGTTAAGGGAAACGATGAGCAGAAAGAGCCTGGAATTCATAGATCGCTGGTCTTTTGAGCAATGTGCTGCTGGTGTTAGGGAAGCATTGGAACACTAGTGTGAAGGTTGGGTTTTACTATGATGCCAATCACCTGGGATCCTGGTCATGGCGTGACTTTCTAAATGGTGAGCTACCTGTAAGTGGCACCGATACGCTCAACCTTTCGCTCCCTGTTGAGTTAGCCCTGCGAGGTTTGGATGTCGTGGTGTTGACTAGCAACCCTGGTCGCGATCCACCTGTCACACAGTTGCGATTTGAGTCTGAGTCCCAGGCTGTTTCAAAGTCTGTCGCTGAAAAATGTGATGTTCTATGGTTCAGTGCTCGCAGGCTCGAAGAGACAAAAAGACTTTTGAGTAACTGTGAAGCCTGTCAACTTCCAATTGTTGCTTCGGTAGGCAATGGACCGGATCGCCAAACCGGTGAGGCACTCTACAACTCCGAGATGGTCCGACGCGTGGTGTGCGTGTCAGCGGTTCAAGCGGATGAGCATCGCCATAGAAAGGTCTTTGAAAAGATGTCCTTTGTTCACCACGCGATTACGAGACAAGGTGTGTCTTCAGATAAGGATCCCCGTAAAGTCTGTTTTGTTGGGGCGATAACTCAGAGTAAGGGCTTTCATAACCTTGCCAAAGCATGGCCTTTGATTCGTCGGCAGGTCCCCGATGCTGAACTGCATGTCCTTGGATCTGCCGCGCTTTACGAGCGTGGCCTCGAATTAGGTCCATTGGGACTGGGAGAGCTTGGATACGAGCAGAGATTTCTGCACCCATACCTTGGTGATTCACCCAACGCGATGCGGGATATAGGTGTCGTAGCTTACGGACTTCTGAGTCCAGTTCAAGTTGATAGACTGTTAGCCGGCAGTCTCGTTGGTGTCGTAAATCCGAATCTTACAGGAAGCTTTGAGACTTTCTGCATCAGTGCCGTAGATGTGAGCTTAAATGCAACAGCCGTAGTGGGAGCCGATCGACTGGGCTTGAGGGAAACAACGGTCCACCACCTTACCGGGGAGCGAATCAAAAAACCGGAAGAACTGGTGAGCGTTGTTGTTGCCTTGTTGAACGACCCTGATCGGGCTATTCAATATGGGCAACAGGGACGACAGTGGGTGTTAAAGAAATTTGACCGAGAGAAAATCGTCCGACAATGGATCCGACTGCTATCGGAAAGCGCAAACGGTGAAGCGTCAGATGGAATACCCTTCTCCTGGCAGAGAGCGACGCCCAGGGTTGTGGTAAAACAAGTTATCAGGCTTTGCGGGTTGGCAGGATGAACATTGGACAGTTGATAAACAGAATCATGCCTGCCTGGTTACGTAAGACTCTATTGAAGCCTACCAATTATTGGATTCACGACGTTCAGGGTGTCCGGCGCTTCATTCCGGATATGAGAATTACGCTACGAAACCTGCAAAGATTTGGTTATCAACCAGAACTCGTTATTGATGTGGGGGCTCACTCCGGCAGCTGGACTGAGATGGCGATGAATGTCTGGCCGGATTGTTCTTACATTTTGATCGATCCCCTAGACGACAAGTGCAGCTTGCTTGAGCAAAAGTTCAAGCAAGAGAGCGTAAAGGTAGTCAATGCTCTCCTTTCCCACGAAGAAGGCGTTGAGGTCACTTTTTTTGTCATGGGCACAGGATCTTCTATCTACCAGGAGCTCAGATCTGCACCTCAAGAAGTTCGTCGATTCCGCTCCAGGACATTGGACGGCGTGATGGAATCTTTAGAAGCAACGGGGAGATCGACGCTGCTCAAATTGGACGTTCAAGGCGCAGAGCTGGATATCTTGAGAGGAGCAGAAGAAACGCTCGCACTGGTTGACTTTTTGATACTTGAAACGTCTTGTATCGAAATGAATGAAGGTGCCCCTGAGTTTGCCGAAGTCATCGGTTTCTGCGCCGAGCGGAACTTCGTTCTACATGACATCATGGATCTGCATCGTGCAGAAGATGCCCGTCTCAATCAGGTAGACCTACTGTTCCGTCGGCAGGCGAAATAGGCTATGTCTGCTGGGAAGAGGATTTTTTCTGGCATCACCGCGGGTACTGTCCAGTTCGTTGTGAATTTTGCTAACCAACTGTTATTGGTGCCCGTTTACCTTAGCTATTGGGACCTTGCTGTTTACGGAGCCTGGCTGATCGTGATCGTTTTACCAGCCATGTTTGTCATACCCATCTCCGCGTATCAGGACTATGTTGGTAATGAGATGCTTGTAATAGGAGATACAGATAAAGCACAGCTTTCAAAACTATTTTTCTCCGCGCTGCCTATAGCCCTGATCCTTGGTCTGCTGCAGTTCCTGTTTGTTTTTTGTCTTATACAAACCGGGTTGCTGGGAAACTTCTTTTCTTCATTTGAGGGGCAGGTACAAGCTAACTTCTTCTCAGTACAGTATGTCGTCATGGTCCTCGTCGGATTGTTCAGCTTTCTGGGTGCAATCGGAGGTTTGTGTGTCCGAGTGCTCTCACCCCTTGGTTACTTTTCGCGTATGGCGTGGTGGGGGGCGGCTCAAGCGATACTGACTACGATCTTACCCGTCACTGCTGTTTTCATGGGCGGAGGGATTCTTGAAGCGGGGATAGCGATGGCTATTGGTGTATTGGTTGGAAGCATTTGCCTCATAGGGGACGCGGGCCGTCTGATACGGAGATGTGGAATCCCAATATCAGCTATTGATTGGCTGCTGGGCGTTCATGCGTTTCGTGCTTCTTTGATTCTGGCTGCTACGAAGTTGTGCTTATTGTTACGTCAGTCCGGTTTCCGTGTTGTACTGGGCGCTGTGACTGGAGTTGCAGAAGTAGCTCGATTCTCCACCACCAGGACCCTGGCTAATCTTATCCAACAAGGGGTGAATATCCTGGTGGGGCCTGTGCAACCTGAAATGATGAGGGCGTTGACGCGCGAAGATCAGGAGCGAAGTGATGCCACCTACGGTTTCATATGGACGGTTCTGGTTTTCGTTATTCTCCCTGTGTCTGTCGTAATGTTGCTGTTTGTTGAACCCCTTTTCGAGCTTTGGACTCGTGATCAGATTCCATTCAGCCCCGAGTTGTTCGTTGTTTTGACAGCCACAGTGCTTGTGACAACGGTCGCCCAGCCGGCAAATCTGATCATCGTCTCCTACAACCAGGTCTGGACCCAGCTTATTCTTGGGGTTGTATCTACAATCATAGTGCTGGCCGGTGTAGTTTTGTTTGTACCCACTTCAGGCCTCGTCGGTGCCGCTTACGCAATACTTATCGCAGAGGTAATCAGCATGTTCTGTCTGGTTGCGCTCGCACACCGAAAATTGAATGAGTTAAACCTACATTGGCCCTGGAAGACCTTTACTTTAGTTTCACTTGCGGTTTTTGGTGGGATAGTCGTGATGTGGGCGATGGCCGCAGACCAGGATCATCACTTCGAACTGAGCGTTGGGTTCATCATTGGGTTTATCCTGGTAGGAGCTCTCTTTGTCCGATCTCTCCCTTCCCTTAGCTGGCGCGCAATCGGGATTACCAATGAAAATCACTGAAAAAGTCTATCAGAATGAGGGTAATCGTCAGGTAGCAGAACTTGTGGACGAGCGGTGCGTGAATATCCTCGATATTGGTTGTGGCGGAGGCGATACAGGGGCTTTGATATCGCAATTGGTGGGTGAACGAAAAGTGACGGGAGTAACCTTTTCATCTCAAGAAGCGGACATTGCAAAAAGAAAACTCTTCGACTGCTTTGTGTGTGACATTGAAGTGGAGACACCTGAGTCGATTCAGGATACATCGTTTGATTGTCTTATCTTCTCACACGTCCTTGAGCATGTAGTGAATCCTTCCGAAGTTTTGGCAAGATACCTTGATCTTGCTGGGCCGCAGGCCCAGGTGATAGTTGCAGTACCAAATGTATGTAACTACAGGATGCGGTGGCGATTGTTCTGGGGAGATTTCAGTTACGAATCTTCAGGCTTGTTGGACGAAGGACATTTGAGATTTTTCAGCTACTACTCTATTGACAGGATCTTCAGTGGTTTACCGGTCCAGCATGTAAGCAAACACGTCTCAGGAAGTGTTCCCCTGTGGTTACTGCGCAGAGTGCTTCCTACAAACATCTGCCGGATGCTTGATGAAACTTTCTGCAAGTGGTTACCCAACCTGTTCGGTTCACAAACACTCGTTGTCTTGACTAAATCGTAATGAAAGTTCTCTTCTTGGCGACCGAACAGGAAGACTACTTGTCAGACTCTTTACTGGTCGGGCTTCGGAAACTGTTTGGGGAACACTGCATCGACGTGCCGATGGCACGTCGACTTTACAAGGATTATGACGAGGATAGTGAACTCTATGGTAATGGTTTCACACTTTATAGAGTTCTGGAGCCGATGCAGATCGACCGCAACAACGTTGAAGCTCGGCTTCGAGCTGGCGATTTTGACCTCGTGGTGTTTGGTTCTATCTGGGAGCAGTACGACTATTTCGTGGAGGTGCAGCACCTGCTGAATCCAGATCAAACCCTGATTTTTGACGGCGCTGATTCGGAGCGGGTTGTTCCGTACGCGGGCCGATGGTTCTATTCGCCGGGATTTTCTAGTCTGCCGAAACCCCAATTCCGGTTTAAATACTTTAAGAGAGAATGGACAACCAAGAGCCGATTTTCTGTTTTTGCCGCCGCGTTGCCAGACTGGGCGACGCGTCTCTTTCCGCCACACGGAAACTTGAACAAAACTGCTTTCAGCATACCGGCTAACAAGATAGTCACGAAACGGCCAGTAAAAACCAAGGACTTCCCCTCTCATATTGTTGATGGTGAGCTTGCAGCACTCCTCGGGGGGCAGGATACGGGTTACAAATTCACCAGGGAGGAGGATTACTATAACGACTTGCGGACTTCGAAATTTGGCATCACCACGAAACGGTCAGGCTGGGACTGCCTGCGTCATTACGAGATTGCCGCTAACTGTGCTGTTCCCTGTTTTCGAGATTTGGATTTGAAACCGGCCACATGTGCACCGCATGGATTGAACGCTATGAACTCAATCTCCTATAGAAATGCAAGTGATCTGTTGACCAGGATCGATAGTCTGTCGGAAAACGAATACATCGAACTGCAATCAGGTGCGATGGCGTGGGTCGTTGAACACAGCTGTGAGGCGAGGGCACGACAGTTGATTTCAAGTGTCGGTAAGGTGAGTTGATGTGGCAGTAATCAGCATAGTCACGCCGGCTTACAATGGTGACCGGTTCCTAAGAGAGTGTGTGGAGTCGGTTTTGTGCCAATCCTTTGAGGATTGGGAAATGATCATCAGTGACGACGGTTCGAATGACCGCTCCAAGGAGTATCTGCGGTCTCTTAGCGACCCTAGGATCAGGGTTCACTTCCAGCCCGCTAATCTTGGTATTTTTGATAACCTGAACTTCCTTTTTGACCAGTCAACATCATCCATAACGCAGATATTGTGTCAGGATGACGTTTTTTCGACGCCAGAAAGCCTTCAGCAGATCGTCGATTTTTGGAATGCGGATAAGAACCATGATGTGGATGTTGCCCGTTTCAATCAGACAGGGGACGCTCATTGTGCACTCACTCGTTACTTCGAACAGAACCATCCGCCGACGCTGGCAGGTTCGCAGCTTCTCGCCTACATGTATGTGTGTGGCAATATTCTGGGAAACCTATCTAATCTGAGCTTGCGGACAGGGGTGGTGGAGCGAGGAGGTGGCTTTAGTCAGAGCTATCCGTACGCTGGAGACTTTGAGCTTTGGGCAAGATTGGCCGGTAAAATCGTTCTTGCCGTCGTCGACGCTAAAGTAATAACAGTCAGGAGGCATGATGCGACAGCCTCGAGTCAGTTGAACTTGCATGGGGAACTGCTGACCCAGCTTGGTTCGGTGTACTCGTTCCTCTATCGGAAGATTACGCTCGAGAACGTACCCGTTGATCTGTTATGCCTCTTTGGGACCATCAACTTTGATTCTCAGCATCGCTACATTGGCCTGAAAAACCTGTTGATTACCGGGGATAACAGTTACCTAAAGGCGTTGAACCAGTTGGAGGATTGTCCGTTCCTACTTGGCAGCATCCAACGTAAAATCCTTGCTGTGCTCAGTCTTGGTGGACGAATTGGGAGAGCGCAACTCGGCATTTATTTGCTGCAGAGACTCAATAATCAGTCGGAGCTCTAATGGACGCCCAGGAGTACTACGAGAGAAACGCCAAACTACACCCAGCTGGATATGAAGAAACGCTCTCCAGAAACTCCGAGCCTGCGATTGTCGCTGATTGGTTGAAAGACCGGTCTGCTGCAGGTGGATCCATATTGGATATGGGATGTGCAGGTTTGACCCTCTTGCGCCATGTCTCACGACATTACAGCTACGTTGCCGGTGTGGATATTGCTTATCAGCCAAGCTGGACAGAAACACCGGAGATTGACACGCGAGTGCACGATATTGACAGGGAACCGTTACCTTTTGAGGACGAGCAATTCGACGACGTGACCTGCTTGATGGTGCTCGAGCATGTGTTTGATCCGTATGGCGCGTTATCCGAGCTTAGAAGGGTGATGAAAGCAGATGGTCGGCTTTTCCTGGCCGTGCCAAATATTGCAAGCATACGAACAAGGCTCGACCTGGTTTTCGGCAAAGTGCCGGTTACATCCTCAGTTAACAGCTTCCATGAAGAGGCCTGGGATGGAAACCACCTTCATAGCTTTACTCGCAAAAGCCTTACCTGGCTACTCTTGCGTCAGGGATTGCAACCACTGGAGTGGAAATCCAGCGGGCGGCTTCAGTTTCTGAAGAACTTGCGCCCCTCCTTATTTGGCAGTGATCTCATGGTGCTGGCAAGGAAGATTGAGCCCGTTGAAGGTAGTCCACTGTTGCGATGACTATTAACTCGACGACTTTGTCTGCGAACGGGAAGTTTCACCTGTTTCATCTGGCGCGAGGGCTGGAAAGACATGGTTTGTTGAAAGAGATCTGGACCGGTTACCCTCGTTTCAAGCTCAAAGATGAAGCTGGAGTGCCGCCAGAAAAGATACGCACTTTCCCCTGGTATCAGTCGAGCTACATGGCGGCTTTGAAACTTGGTCTTGCCAATCTGAACAACGTAGAGAAAGACTGGGCATGGCTCTCCAATAGCGCCATTGATCAGCATCTCTCTCGAAACCTCTCAGAACCGGGGGTTCTTGTAGCGCTTTCCGGGACAGGACTACACTCAGGATTAAGGATGAAGTCTCTGGGCGGAAGGTATATCTGTGACAGGGCATCCACACATATCCTGATTCAAGAGCAGATATTACAAGAGACTTACAGTCGATATGGCCTGTGTTTTCGCGGCATTGATCCGCGAATCGTGGAAAAGGAGTTACGGGAGTACGAGAAAGCTGATGTGATAACGGTGCCCTCCCAGGTGGTTTACGAATCATTTGTAAAGCATGGTTTAGATCACAAGGTCAGGAAGATCCCTTACGGAGCGAACTTACAGAGGTTCCATCCGGTGAATGTTGAACCCATTGTAGATTTTGAGGTGCTATGGGTTGGCGCTGTTTCTATCAGGAAGGACTTCCTGACTGCTTTAGAGGCGTTTCACTCCGTTGAGCGGATGAGCAAGCGATTCACTGTGATTGGTGCTATTCAACCTGACATGAGGCACATCCTTAAAGACAAAAACCTCCAGGGTGTAGAGTTCCTCGGACGAGTTAACCAGGAGCAATTAAAACTGTACTACAGCAGAGCTTCAGTTCTCCTGTTGACAAGTGTCGAGGAAGGATTGGCCTGTGTGCAGGGAGAAGCGATGGCTTGTGGATGCCCGGTAGTATCCACCTACAGTACAGGCGCTGCTGATTTGTTCTCGGATGGCGAGGAAGGATTTATCACTCGCAACGGTGCGGTGGATGATCTTGGTGAACGGCTGCAGTTGCTGGCTGACGACTCCGATCTGCGACGCACGCTGTCCACCAGGTCTTTACAACGTGTGAAACACATCGCCGGCTGGGGAATGTATGGCGATACTTATGCTTCACTTGTTCGAGAGATAGCGGCCTCATGACCGACGCCAGCAGCGTAATCACCAGACGCCAAAGGCAGGTTATGGGAGCCCGGCAGGTCTCGCTCCTGTCCAGTCTTGCGACGCTGGTCTTTCTGTACCTTTTTTCAGCGGACATTATTGGCGACGAGATGAAGAATACAGAGGTCTTTTTTGCTCTGTCGATACTCGTCTGCGCATATACAGGTGTCCAGGCGTTGCAGGTTTACCGCAGTGAGGGCTACCTGTTCTTTATCAATCCAATCATCCAGTTTTCGCTGTTAGGCAACTATCTGTTGTTTGTTGTGGGAGGCAGCGTGTACATAGTTCCGCAGGAATACGGCGGTGTGCCCGCCAAGATCAACGACTGGATGGTGCTCTGGCTGGAGTTTTACGTGCTGGGTTCTGTGGCTGTCTGGCTGGGTTATTGGTCAAGAGTGGCGAATGGCGGGGCTCGTATGCTCAGACGCTCAAGGCTGATGAAGAGAGTGGTCCGTCCAAACCTGAGAATAAATACCACTGCGTTGTGGTTGATTTTTGGAATTGCCGTTTTCAGCACACTCGGATCGATATGGCTGGGTATCTATGGCTATTCCCTTGATTCAGCGCTTGCTTCCAGGGTGGTTGCATTCAAGCAGTACATTACAATCGGGCGTAGTGGTTTGCTCCTTGTTTTGTTGGTCCTGGCGCTTGCTTTTTTCGCCAAACCAGCGGGGCTACGGAAGGGAGACTCACTGTATTTTGTTTTGGCGGTTTGCCTTCTCTTTGGGTTTTTGAGCGGGTTTAAAAGCCAGGTGATCATCCCGCTTATCATACTTGGTCTGGCCCACTACGTAGTCCACCAACGGGTACCCCGATGGAGCTTACCCGTGCTCCTCGTCGCCATTTTTCTAGCCTACTCGGTGATTCAACCGTTTCGAGAAACGCGCCAGACTGATGCTAACTTTCAATCAACCAGCGTTACCTACATTTTTCAATCAATGTTCACGCCTGAAACGTCGAATCGCGTGAATTCGCAGAATATTGTTTCCCACTTTCTTCACGCCCAGTTCCCGGTGCCCCTCTGGGCTGAAGGGCTGCGCTATCACCATGAACATGATGGCCTGAAAAGTGGTGACCCTCAGTTTGCACGGAATATTCTTCTCGCCCCCGTGCTGGCGTTTGTACCTCGTGTGGTATGGCCCTCCAAGCCAGTATCTTTCGAGGGAAACTGGTTTTATCGAAAAGTACTAGGTAGATGGGGTAACACCTCGGTTAGTATTTCTCACGTAACCTCCCTTTATTTTGCTGGAGGCGCGATCGCTATCTTTGCCGGTTTTTTTCTGTTTGGTGTTATCCAGCGAGTCTTTTTTTTCGGGCTTGTTGGGCTTGGTGCAGGAGGGATTATTGTTTACCTGGGCCTGTTTTCCACGTTAAGAACACTTGGTGTTTACCACGTAATGCTTGTTGATCTGCTCCGGTATCTTCCAATCATGGTTCTTGTACAGTTTTTCTTACTCCGTCCAGGTTCGCCCGGTGAAAGAAAAAGAAAAAACTGACCCCTCATCCGGGTTGATACGGGTAGTGCACTTCACCAGAAAACCCGGGCCGGACGCGCATAGTATTGAGAGAATCTATTCTGATCTCACGTCTCTACTGCCTGCCAGGTTTTTTGTTGAGCGAAAGGAGACGCTGTTCTATTCGCGAGGTTTTTTTCGCAGAGTTGTCGATACGATTTTTGCGGTTTTTCGACAGGGGGATGTGAACCACATCATAGGAGATTGCCATTTTTTGGTTTTGCTATTGGCTGAATCGAAGACGATGTTAACGATTCACGACTGCAACGCGCTGAACAGAACTATGCCGGGCCGCTTTTTGCTGTGGCTCTTTTGGTTCAAGTTACCTGTTATGCGGGTTAAACGGGTGGTTACGGTCTCAGAATACAGTAAATCAAACATCTGCGAAGTCACCGGTTGCCCCGCTCACAAAGTAGAGGTTATCCACAATTTTGTGTCTCCAGAGTTCAAACCAACGGTCTATTCTTTCAATCAGGAAAAACCGCGAATACTTCAGTTGGGTACCAAAGCAAACAAGAACCTTACCCGGGTGCTGGAGGCTATAGAAGGAATTCATTGTGAACTCACTGTGATTGGTAGAATGAGTGAGAGTCAACACGAGTTGATACGTCGATTCGGCGTTGACTGCAGGAACCTGTATTCACTTGAGCGGAACCAGTTAGTCGATGAGTACAAAAGAACTGATCTGGTGGTGCTGGCATCAACTGACGAGGGATTTGGAATGCCAATCATCGAAGCCAATGCCGTTGGCAGGCCGGTTCTGACCAGCACTGTAGCATCGATGCCAGAAGTTGCGGGGGAAGCTGCGTGCCTTGTTAATCCTTTTTGTGTCGAGGACATACGCCGCGGGATCCAAAAAGTGTTTGATGATGATGGTTATCGCGAGGAGTTGATCGAACTGGGATTTCTCAATGTGCAACGCTTTAGCCCGAAGGTGGCCGCAGAACGATACGCCGAGGTCTATCAAAAGCTAGCAGGCCGTTAACTCGATGAAGGTCATTCATACAGTCGCGGATCTTCACAGAAACTCTGGTGGACCAAGCCGGACAGTCGTTGAATTGGTCAACGGGCTTTCGCAGGTTAGCGATGGTGAGATTAGTATCCTTTACCAGGAAAGGGCGGGGTGGGACTCTAATCGTCCAGGTGCCGGTATCGCCGAGTATTGTGTTTCGACTCGTTCAAAGCTGGAGCATCTGTCAGGTTTGGCTTTCAGACAGATGCTAAGGAGTATTTCTGATTCGCAACGTACGATTATTCACAATCACGGTATCTGGCTTCCTGTAAATCACTGGGCGGTCCAGGTTGCGAAATCCTCAGGGGCGAAGTTCGTTCTGCACCCAAGGGGTATGTTAGAGGAGTGGAGCCTTAGTCATAACCGACTACGCAAGCAAATCGCTATGGCGCTGTTTCAGCGACGTGATTTGGAACAAGTAGATCTCTTTGTTGCTACGTCCGAAGCTGAGATGGAGAGCATTCGGAAAATTGGACTCTGTAAACCAGTCGCTCTGATACCGAATGGCATTAAGATGCCAGCCACAGAGGGTGACCATAGTTTCAAGATGAAGGGTGAGACCAGGTTTTTGTTTCTTGGACGGATACACAGAAAGAAGGGGCTCGATTTACTAGTTAATGCCTTATCTGGTTTGGATCAATGCACACTCACGATAGCCGGGCCGGATGATGATGGATCGCTTGAAGACATACTGGCATTGGTGAAAAAGAGCCAGCTTCAACATCGGGTGAGCTACTGCGGTCCCGTGGGGGATTCTGAGAAGTCCAAGCTCTTTGCTGATAATGATGTGCTTGTTCTTCCCAGTCGAAGTGAGAACTTTGGCGTTGTTGTGCTTGAAGCTCTTGCTCATGGTCTACCGGTAATCGCATCCAGGGGCACACCCTGGGAGGTGCTAGAAGCTTGCAACTGTGGCTGGTGGGCACCGACATCGGTAAGCGGAATTCGGACTGCGCTGGTGAACGCGCTCAAGTCAAGCTCTGAGGAGCTCAAAGTAATGGGTGCAAGCGGACGAGAACTTGCGCGGAAATATCGTTGGGAAGATATTGCAACGCAAACACTGGAAGCTTACCAGTGGCTGCTTGGTGAAAAAACGTTGCCCTCATTTGTTTCTACAGAGCACTCGAAGCAGCCATGAAGATTTGTATCGTATCTTCAGTAGGTGGACACCTCACGGAGGTTCGTTTACTTCGAGAAATATATGAAAAGTTTGAACACTTCTATGTTTTGAATGATGAAGCAAATCTCAGCGACGATATGCTGGGCAAAACCTACTTTATCAAGCACTCAGAAAGGGATGGCTGGTTCTTCCTGAATCTTCTGGAGGCCTTGAGCATCCTCTATCGTGAAAGACCAGAAGTTATACTCTCTACTGGTGCCGGGCCCGTTGTGCCGTTCGCCCTGGTAGGAAAATTGTTCGGAGTGAAGTGTATTTACATTGAGTCGATGACGAGAATCCACGAACCTTCTCTCGCCGGGAAGCTAATGTATTGGCTGGCCGATGATTTTTTTTACCAGTGGCCAGAGCTTGCTAAAGAATTACCCAAGGCAACCTATGGTGGACCTATTCTGTGAGCACTTTCGTCACGGTGGGAAACGCGACGCAGCCGTTTACCAGGCTTTTTAAGCTGGTGGCGGATGTTCTGGATCAGATAACCCTTCCACTTGTCATTCAGTATGGTCACAACGAGGCTCTTGGCATTGACGGTGCACTGGAAGAACGCTTTCTGGAACCTGCGCGTTTTCAGTCCTGTATTCGTGAGTCATCAATTGTGATTACCCATGGTGGTGTGGGTTCTATCGTCAGTTGCTTGCTTGCAGAGAAGAAACCAATCGTAGTGCCGAGGCGTTTTGATCATGGTGAACATGTCGATGATCATCAGTACGAGCTTGCGGGTAAACTTGCAGAGATGGGGTTGATTTCGATAGCTGAGGATGAAATGAGCCTGCGACACTCGTTGGAGCAATCGCGCTCCGCTCCCCGAATTCATCAAGGTAATTCGCGGCTGAAACATCTCGTGTCCGGCCGACTAGAGGAGTATGCGAAGACGTGATCGTTTTAGGGGTTAATGCGTTTCATGGCGATGCATCCAGTGCGCTCGTTATTGACGGGGAAGTAGTGAGCGCGGTTGAAGAAGAACGCCTTCGAAGAATCAAACACTGGGCGGGTTTTCCCAGTCGGTCCATCGAATGGTGTCTTTCGTCTAATAAACTCCAACTCAGTGATATCGATCTTATTGCTGTCAATCAGGACAATCGAGCCAACGTTCTACCGCGACTGACTTATCTAATAAAGAAGAGGCCTGATCCACGACTGATTCTGGAGAAACTTCGCACTCGACGAGCTCGTGTATCCATTGAGTCCGAGTTAGAACTTTCCTTTCCTGGCAGTCACTTTGTCGGCGCCATCAGGTATGTAGAACATCATCGGGCACATCTCGCCTCGGCATATTACCCTTCCGGCTTTGAGCGGGCTTGGGCCGTATCTGTTGACGGGTTTGGCGATTTTGCAAGTACGGCGTGGGGGCTTGGGGACGGTTCCGGCCTTGAGACCACCGATCGAGTTCTGTTCCCTCACTCTCTTGGGGTGTTTTATCAGGCGTTTACACAATGGCTGGGCTTCCCCAACTATGGTGATGAATACAAAGTCATGGGTCTGTCACCGTATGGCAAACCTTTGTTTGTCGAACAACTCAAAGATGTTGTTCTGCTTAACGACGACGGTCACTTTCGTCTCGATCTGGAGTATTTCACACATCACCGGGAAGATGTGATGTTCGAGTGGGAGGGAGGAGCACCTGTAATTGGCGCGTTGTTTTCTGCTGCTTTGTGTGAGCGATTCGGACCAGCACGTTTGCCTGATGAACCACTAACGCAATACCACAAGGATATTGCGAGCTCCGTACAGTCGATGTACGAATTGGCTTTTTTCCATTTGCTCAATCATCTTCATACAACAAGCCCTGAACCTAATCTTGCGCTTGCGGGCGGCTGTGCGATGAACTCGGTCGCCAACGGAAAGATCACGCTACAAACACCATTTGAGAACATCTATGTTCAGGCTGCGGCGGGAGATGCCGGTGGCGCAGTTGGTGCTGCTTTAGCCGTTTCTTCAGATGCGTCTTTGAAAGACTTTGGACATATGCGTCACGCGTACCTCGGGCCTTCGTACACACTCACCCAGATCGAAGAAACACTGGGTAAAAACGATGCGTCCCTTCAAGGGATCAAGATTGAAAAAGTGTCGGATGAGGAGTTGCTATGCTCGGAGGTTGCAAAAAAGATCGCAGAGGGCAAAGTGATTGGATGGTTCCAGGGATCAGTTGAATGGGGCCCAAGGGCCCTGGGCCATCGTTCTATACTGGGTGATCCCAGGCGTGCGGATATGAAAGAGATTCTTAACGCAAAGATTAAGAGGCGAGAAAGTTTCCGGCCGTTTGCACCTTCCGTGATGAGGGAACATATAGATGCTTGGTTTGAGCAAGACGCCGAGGTGCCGTTTATGACACACGTCTTCCAGATTCGTGAAGACAAGCGTAGCCTGATTCCGGCGGTGACGCATGTTGATGGTTCCGGCAGGCTTCAGTCGGTCACTGCAGCAGAAAACGGACGATACTATTCTCTTATCAAAGCATTTTTTGAAACATCTGAAGTACCTATGTTACTGAATACTTCATTTAACGAGAATGAGCCCATCGTTTGCTCGCCAGCGGAAGCACTTGATTGCTTTCTCCGTACTAATATGGATGTGCTGGTTCTGGAAGACTATGTCCTCGAGCGATTATGACGCTTGTATTCGTGAACCGGTTTTTCTTTCCTGATCATTCTGCGACGAGTCAGATTCTGACCGACGCTGCTTTCTTTCTTGCAGACAGGCAACACGATGTGTTGGTAGTGACATCAAGGCTGGACTACGAGAGTGGCGAGAGAAAATACGATCCTGATGTGCAGTTAACAGATCGATTGACGATACATAGGCTTTGGACAAGCGGTTTTGGCCGCTTCACTGTTCTTGGGCGTAGCGTCGACTATTTGACGTTCTACGCAGGAGTCTTCCTGTATCTGCTCATGAAGGTGAAGCAGGGTGACGTTATTGTAGCGAAGACCGATCCTCCTTTGCTCTCGATTCCCTGTGCGATGGTCTGCTATCTAAAAAAGGCAAAACTGGTTAACTGGCTGCAGGATTTGTTTCCCGAAGTTGCAACCAATTTGGGTTTGCGAATTCCGACTCCGTTGCTTAGCGTTATCCTCTGGGCGCGTAATAAATCACTTAGATTGGCAACAGTGAATATAGCGCTAGGTGACGTGATGGCCGAGAGGATCAGCAGGATAGACGACAACATTGATGTGACCGTCAATCACAACTGGGCTGATGGCGAAGCTATTGCTCCACAGGCGACTTCAAAACTGCGAGACTCGATAGGTCTGGATGATTGCTTTGTTGTGCAATATTCCGGAAACCTGGGAAGAGCCCATGACATTGAGACATTGTTGGGTGCGGCGCGATTGTTGAGAGAGTCTGACGTGAAGTTCCTGATGGTCGGTGGGGGCGCGTTGATGAATGAGCTGAGAGAACGCGTGTCCCAGGAAGCGCTGGAGAATTTTGTCTTTCATGGTTACGTGGCCCGAGAGCATCTAGCAGATAGCTTGGCGGCGGGAGATGTTCATTTAGTGTCTTTGCAGCCGTCACTGGAAGGTCTGATAGTCCCCAGTAAGATATACGGGATTCTGGCTGCAGGTAAACCGACGATCTTTGTTGGTGACCCGGAAGGACAGCTGGCCCGAATCCTAAGTGAAAGCGACTCAGGCGTCGCTGTATCACTGGGTGATACTGTGCGGCTCGTGGAAGCTATAAATAAAATAAAGAATAACGAAGCGATGAAGCGTCATATGGGGAAAAATGCTCGTAACATCTCCAATGAGAGATACTCGAGTAAGCAAGCCCTGAACAATCTGGAAGATATTCTCTGTTGTACACAGTAGCAATCGCCGTTGTCGTTGCAGCAGCATGCACTGCAGTGGGAATCCTTGCCTTCAGCAAGTTTGCAGCTCATCTCCAACTTGTCGACGAGCCTCAGGGTCGTAAGCAGCACAAAAAAGCTACCCCGATAATTGGCGGCCTTGCGATGGTCCTCGGGCGTTGCTCACTCTACCTGACCATGCCACAGCTTTTTCTGGAACATTGGGTGGTGTTCGCGGGTGCACTGGTCTTGATGGCGACGGGCGTAGCAGATGACATTCGTCATATACATAGCGCGATACGCATGTTCATCCAGATCGCTGTAGCTTGTGCTATTCACTTTGAAGGTAACCTGTCTTTTAAGTCAGTAGGTGATATCTGGTTCATCGGAGATCTTGGTCTCGGGCCTTACTCGCTGACATTCACTTGCATCGCTGTCGTTGGTGGCGTGAACGCGATCAATATGATGGATGGTCTGGATGGACTCTGCGGGGGGCTTGTACTGGTAACCCTGTTTTTTCTCTCGTTCATGGCCTATTTCGCAGGCATGGAGGACGTCTTCCTCCTGTCGACTATTCTCGGAACCTGTGTGCTTACCTTTTTACTTTTCAACTTTCGATTCAGTTGGAATCCTAATGCGAGGGTATTCATGGGAGACAGTGGTGCCTATGTGCTTGGTTTCATGATTGCCGCACTTTTTCTTATGGCTAGTCAGGGGCCCTACTCCGGAGGACCCCAGGCGCTCACTCCGATCACAGCGCTGTGGCTACTTTTTATCCCGCTCATCGATATTGCTGAGTGCCCTTGGTACTGCTCTGTATTATGCAGGAGTTAGTGAAAGCTGGTCATTTGTGGTGTTTATGGTTATGTGCGTAGTTTACTTTCGAGTGACAAACTGGCTTGCTTATAAGGAAGGGCCATTCAGGTTTTAGATTGATGGATATGCGCCTGATTCTCCTCGGTGCAGGATGTGCAGTGATAACCTATTCCCTTTGCCACGTGTACAGGTTGGTCGCTGTTGCGGTCCGAATAGTTGATCAACCCAACCATCGTTCTGCTCATGAAAAAGCCACGCCTACAGGTGCGGGTGTGTGCTTTGTACTTACCATCAGTCTGGTTATTCTTTTTCTTTCGACTCGCCTGGAAACGACCTTTGAGGTGGCGTTTCTCTACCCGCTAATCCTCGTTGCGATACTTGGGCTATGGGACGACTTCAGGGATCTTTCCTGGGCATACCGTGCGCCAGTCCATTTTGCTGCAGCCGCCTGGGTCATTGGCATCACCGGATTCCCTGCGCTGAGTTTTCTCGGCATCGATTTTGGTAGAGGGTATACCGCTCTGGCCTTTGGCACTATTGCGCTCGTCTGGTTACTCAACCTGTACAACTTTATGGACGGGATTGATGCAATCGCCATCGGTGAGGCGGTCTTTGTCTTTTCTTCCGTAATTGCCCTGATAGTTGTGAAAGGCGATCCGGTTCCCTGGCGGATGGTGGTGATGCTGGGCTGTTGCGCGGGTTTCCTCGTTATCAATTGGCCTCAGGCGCGAGTTTTTATGGGTGATGCCGGTAGCGGCTTCCTTGGTTTGTTGTTTGGTTATCTGGCGTTATACGAGCTTGGGGTCAACCTATGGGTATGGATGATTTTGCTGGGCTGGTTCGTTTCCGATACATGCTTGACGATTGTTCTGCGTCTTTTTAGAGGTGAAAAGATTCACGAAGCACACAACTCGCACGCATACCAGCACCTGAACCGGGCAGTAGGGGTGCATCGCACCTTGCTTGTACTGTTGGCGGTTAACGTGTGTTGGCTTCTGCCGATCGCCTACTTCGCTGATCAAAATAGGGAGATTGGGGGGCTTCTGCTAGGATGTGCTCTGGCACCGTTACTGGCGCTACAGTTTCTGGTTGGCGCAGGGCAAGCGCAACCGAGGATTAAGAAGCTGGCTCAATAGATGAAGATGGATAACCCGAAAATGTCAGACAGGGCAAAAAGACTGACGTTGATGGCCATGGATGCGATCACGCTTCCGGCAGCGCTTTGGATTGCTGTCACGCTTCGCTATGGAGAAGTGGACGTCGACATGATGGCATTCTGGTGGGTGTTTCCAGTTGTTTCCGTTTGCGGTCTTTGTTCTTTCTATTGTTTTGACCTCTACCGGGCGATTGTCCGTTACATTGGCCCAAGCTCAATGCTGCCGGTTTTTAAAGGGGTCACCATTGCGGCGTTGGCTGCATCGTTAACCGCATATCTAACAGGCGCTGTTACTTTTCCGAGGTCGGCACCAATAATTTTCTGGTTTATTGCGATCCTGATGATTGGCGGTGGCCGCGTTGCTGTTCGCGCTTATTTTTACGGGCTGTTCAATAACTACCTGCTTCGCGAACCGGTTGCGATATATGGAGCAGGTGACGCCGGTGCCCAGCTTGCGGTTACGCTGCTTAGCGGCACGGAGTACATGCCGGTTGCTTTTCTCGACGATGATAAGAGTTTAAGAAAAAGAACCATTCATGGTATTCGGGTATATGGTACGAACAAACTGGCGACCCTGATCCCGGCGTTAGGTGTGAAGCGTATCCTGCTCGCTATGCCGTCTCTCTCGACCAGTCAACGGACAAGAGTGTTGAACAATTTGACTGAGCTGCCAGTTGAAATCCATACCGTACCTCATATGCGAGAGATACTTGCGGGCGCCGCCACGGTTGGAGAAGTTAAGAGCATAGATCTGGCGGATCTTCTGGGAAGGGATGTCGTTCCCCCGGACGAGGGCCTTCTCGCTGACGCGATCGGGGGGCGAAACATTCTTGTAACCGGTGCTGCAGGAACAATTGGTTCTGAGCTCTGCCGGAAGATCCTGAAAAGGGAACCACGGTGCCTGGTCGTATTCGATAACTCGGAATACGGTCTCTACAACATTGAAGCAGAATTGCAGGAGCTATGTTCTGAGCGCACGGAGATTGTGTTTTTGCTTGGTTCCATCCTAAATCGAGGCCACCTGGACGATGTGCTCTCAACCTTTGAAATCAATACCGTTTACCACGCTGCGGCCTATAAGCACGTACCGCTGGTGGAGCAGAACATAATAGAAGGTGTTCGAAACAACGTCGTTGGGACATGGCAGGTGGCGAGTGCGGTTGCAGACAGCAAGGCAGAAGAACTTGTGATGATCTCGAGTGACAAAGCAGTTAGACCGACTAATGTGATGGGTGCGAGCAAACGAATGGCAGAGCTCATCATACAGGGCTTTGCTGCCAAGTCGGCTGAAACAGCTTCCCGTAAAACCTACTGTATGGTCAGGTTCGGCAACGTGCTGCGGTCGTCCGGTTCCGTGGTTCCACTCTTTGAGAGCCAGATCACGTCAGGTGGTCCAGTTACCGTCACGCATCCTGATGCAAGTCGATACTTCATGACTTGTGATGAGGCGGCAGAACTGGTTGTTCAAGCTGGTGCAATGGCTGAAGGCGGTGAGATATTTGTTCTCGATATGGGTCAGCCAGTCCTGATCCGCGATCTGGCGGAGAAGATGATTCACCTCAGCGGGCACAAGGTAGGGGAAGAGGCACCTTCCGAGCCTGAATCGATTGAGATTGACTATATCGGCCTGAGACCAGGTGAGAAACTTACAGAGGAACTTGTTATCGGTGAACAAATCACCGGTACCCGACATCCCAAGATAATGCGAGCAAACGAAGACGGGCTTGACTGGGTTGAACTTGAATCGGTATGCAGTGAGTTGGTAGGTGCGTCAGCCAGAGCAGACTACAGAATGGTCCAACAACTATTGGAGGCACACGTAGCCGGTTACAAACTTGCTGATTCGACCGTTGATCCGGCGCTCGCGCGCTTACAGAGTCGTGATGGACTGGGAAACGTCACTCCCTTGAAACGTTGATATCTCGTTTTTTGTTCATGAGCGCCATCGCCAACGCACATGGAAACCAGATAGTCAGCCAGATGTGATCCACCTTGGTAAGCAAATGGTTGCCATCGAACACAGCCAGTACCACACCGTAGCTCAAAAGCATTCCGCACAACCAGCCCTCCACAGAGGTTTCGCTCAAACGCACAGCGTAGGCTACCTGTCCAAGCACCAGGCAAAATAACAAAGAACCGACAAGGCCCCCATAGAAAAACGTAGAGACAAAAAGGCTGTGTGGGTGCTGTATCGTCAACTCAGGCAGAACGAACGTCGTGGCGGTGGCAATCCCCGAGCCTGTTATCCACCCATTGTTTAACGTCCTTGTCACGAACTCTGCCCATATTTCCGGGCGAAAACTCAAGGCTCTTCGCATCAGTTCATCAGTACCGTAGGTCGTAAACACAAGTCCCGTTAACACAACAGTTAGAACAACAACGGACAAGAACTGCAGGCGAAGGTTTCCGTGAAAAAGAAAGCGTAATCCAAGTGCGGTGGAGATCAGTAAACCGAGCCAAATACTTCGTGTGCCGGAAAGCACGATCGCTGCCAGGAACACAACAAGAGAAACGGCGAATAACCCTCGCCGTGTCAGATCCTGATCAAACAGGATACTGTGGATCGCCAATATGGCAGCAAACCCATATGCTGTTGCGCTGATGACCGGGTTATTTAATCGGCCTAGTCCATACAGCCGAGGCTCAGGTAGCGGCTGGTATTCGGGCAGGCTTACATGGAGGTAGATTGACCAACACGCTGATGCGAACGCAGCAGCGATAATCATGTTGGTTATAGTCGGTAGAAAAAGGCGATATTGCTTATCACAGGCTTGAAAGGCGACGAGAAAGCAAATCAGCAGGGCGGCGTAACCAAGGTACTTGAGCACTGGGGCAGTCGGATCTGACCACAACGAACTGGCAGCGAGATAACCCAATAGACAGACCGGCAGAATCATCCATCGCCAGTCAAGGGTCTTGATTCGGCGCAGATCGAGAACAACAAGCATCAACAGAAAAATCGCCACAAAATACGTGGCAAAACTGTTAATCCGACCATTTTCCGCCAGAAAAAACAGCACAAACGTCAGGATGACCATGCCGGCCATCAGGAAATAGATACCGTTTGTTAATCGTTGGTAAATGGTAGGGATTCCGGCAGACGATAGGCTGCCTTTATCTTACAATAGCGGCCATTCCCGGCGTAGCCAGTCTGTTTAGTATTCATTGGAAATTTGTAAATTTTGAGAGTCATTCCCCTAATTTTATGTGGCGGTGCCGGTACGCGGCTGTGGCCACTATCAAGAGAGCATTACCCCAAGCAGCTCTTGTCATTGATTGATGACAAGTCACTTCTGCAAAATACAGTTCTGCGTTGTCATGCTCACGCAGACGCCAGCGAACCAGTATTGGTTAGTAACGAAGAACATCGGTTTCTGGTTGCGGAACAGCTTCGTCAGTTAGAAGTAAAGCCTGAAGCGATGTTGCTTGAACCTGCTGCAAGGAATACCGCACCCGCCGTGGCAATTGGTGTATTGCAGGCTTTGGAGGTAGACGAAGACGCTGTTGTTGTGGTTTTACCTTCGGATCATGTCATTCCAGAGGAGGTAGCATTTCAGAACGCGCTGTCCGATGCGATAGCGCTCGCGTCGGAAAGCTATCTTGTTACGTTCGGTGTCACGCCGCTGCACCCGGAAACAGGCTACGGTTACATTCGAGCGGGTAAGGCGCTTGACGCGCCAAGGTTACTTTCAGATTGTGCACTGGTTGATCGGTTTGTTGAAAAGCCGGACGTTGATACCGCCGAGCGATACCTTGCTGAAGGAGACTACTACTGGAACAGTGGAATGTTCGTTTTCAAGGCCGCCCGCTACCTGGAGGAACTGGAAAAGTACAGATCGGATATCGCAAGTGCCGCCAGAGACGCGTTTAATGGCCGAAAACAGGATATAGATTTTACCCGTGTGGATGAGGCGGCTTTCAGGAAATGCCCGAGTGAATCCATTGACTATGCGGTGATGGAGCATACGGAGATGGCGGCGGTAGTGCCCCTTAATGCTGGCTGGAGTGATATCGGCTCATGGGATGCACTATGGCAGGCTTCTGATCGAAATGAAAACGGCAACGCTCTGGTTGGCGATGTCATTGCCGAAAACGTTGAAAACAGCTACGTGCGTGCCGAACACAGACTGGTTTCTGTTGTTGGTATTTCTGATGTGGTTGTTGTTGAGACTGCCGATGCTGTCTTGATTGCCTCACAGGAAGAAGCACAGCAGGTGAAATCCATCGTGAATAATTTGAAATCCTGTGACCGTGATGAGCGAATTTCGCATCGCAAGGTCTACCGGCCCTGGGGTTACTACGAAGGGATTGATGCTGGTGAGAACTTTCAGGTCAAGCGCATCACTGTGTCACCGGGTGCCAGCCTTTCGCTGCAACGGCATGCAAAACGCGCAGAGCACTGGGTGGTTGTTAACGGTGTGGCGACGGTGACAAAAGATGAGGATGTGTTTCAACTGAAGGCTAATGAATCAACCTATATACCGATTGGCTGCAAACATCGACTTCAGAACATGCAAGCGGAACCGCTTGAGATTATCGAAGTGCAGTCAGGAAGCTACTTGGGTGAAGATGATATAGAACGCTTCGATGATGTGTACGGAAGAAGTTCCTGACGGCCCTATACTATAAGGAAAGTGATGTTAACCAAGTGCCTATTCCCCGCTGCCGGTTACGGCACAAGATTTCTTCCGGCGACCAAGGCGATGCCAAAGGAAATGCTCCCTATCGTTAACAAACCGCTGATTCAATATGGAGTCGAGGAGGCAATAGAAGCTGGGCTGACGGATATCGGTTTCATTTCTGGTCGAGGCAAAAGGGCGATCGAGGATCATTTTGATATTTCTTACGAACTTGAGCATCAGATCGCGGGTACCTCAAAAGAGGAGCTGCTTTCGGATATCCGAGCTGTAATTGATCGATGTACGTTTTCCTACACCCGTCAGGTAGAGATGAAAGGTCTCGGACACGCGATCTTAACTGGGGAGACTTTGGTCGGTGATAACCCTTTTGCAGTGCTGCTCGCCGATGACCTTTGCACAAACGGAGAAGGGGTACTCAGTCAGATGGTTGAGCTCTACGACGAGTACCAGTGTTCTATCGTGGCGATCGAAGAGGTGCCGATGGATCAAACCCAGAACTATGGGGTGATTGATGGCGAAGAAATACAGGATGGTGTTTATAAGATTTCATCCATGGTGGAAAAACCATCACCGGAAGAAGCACCCTCCAATCTTGCAATTATTGGCAGGTATATACTGACACCGGATATTTTTGACTACATTCGTGCCACCAAACCCGGTTCGGGAGGTGAGATCCAGATTACGGATGCGATTAATGAACAAGCAAGAAAACGTATGGTGCTAGGTTACAGGTTCAAGGGCCGGCGGTTCGACTGTGGGAGCATCGAAGGATTTGTCGAAGCGACCAACTTTGTTCACAAGGAGATGCAATCCTGAAGCTTGCAATGGTAGGAACGGGGTATGTCGGCCTCGTAACCGGAGCGTGTTTTGCCGAAATGGGCAACACCGTTACCTGTGTTGACATAGATGAAGCGAAGCTCGAGGCCTTGCGCAATGGAGAGATTCCGATCCATGAACCAGGCCTTGATGCAGTGGTTACCAACAATATGGAAGCTGGTCGATTGACCTTTACATCCGACCTGGCGTCGGCACTTGATGGTTCGGAAGTGGTGTTCATCGCAGTTGGAACGCCGCCAAATGAAGACGGTAGTGCGGATTTGTCCCACGTACTCGCTGTTGCAACCAGCATAGGTCAGAAGCTCGAACATCCAATTGTTGTCATTGATAAATCAACTGTGCCCATTGGTACCGCTGATAAGGTTCGTGCTGCGATTGCGGCGGAACTCAATAGCAGAGGCGTCGCCATTGAGTTCGATGTGGTCAGCAACCCTGAGTTTCTTCGCGAGGGCAATGCCGTCAGCGACTTTATGTACCCAGACCGGATCGTCGTTGGCACAGACAATCCGAAAAGCATGCGCGTCATGGAAGAACTCTACGGCGCATTCTCAAAAAAAGAAGACCGAATCCAGTTTGTCGGTATTCGTGATGCTGAGATGATCAAGTATGCCGCTAACGCAATGCTGGCGACTAAGATTTCCTTCATGAATGAAATTGCACTGATGTGTGATGAGTTCGGTGTTGATGTTGAGAATGTGCGCCGTGGCATCGGGTCTGATCCAAGAATAGGCCCGTCGTTTATCTACCCTGGCTGCGGTTATGGCGGTTCTTGCTTCCCCAAGGATGTTAGAGCGATGATTAACATGGCGGTTAACGCCGGTCTTGAAAATACCATCTTCGAGGCAGTCGAACGGCGCAACCAGAAGCAGCAACTTGTGATCGTTGACAAGATTGTCGACAGGTTTGGCACCGATCTCACCGGCAAAACCTTCGCGCTCTGGGGATTGGCTTTTAAACCCGAAACGGATGATATT
The DNA here is from genome assembly GCA_963921285.3 of Pseudomonadales bacterium. Taxonomy (GTDB): domain Bacteria; phylum Pseudomonadota; class Gammaproteobacteria; order Pseudomonadales; family Azotimanducaceae; genus UBA9659. The sequence continues at coordinate 66,406 of CAWUFD020000006.1, read as the reverse complement.
CGCAGCGCACCTTCGATCGAAATTGCCCGTCACCTGCGTCAACGAGGTGCTGCGGTCATTGCCTACGATCCGCAAGCGGGTGCTACTGCAGAGGAGGCGCTGGAGGGGACCGGGACGGTTTTTGCAGCTGATCCCTATGAAGCGACAGAAGGAGCTGATGCACTAATTGTTGTCACTGAATGGCGCCAGTTTAAGCAACCGGATTTCAGGCGATTATCCAGGCAGCTCAAGTCACAAACCATCTTTGATGGACGTAATCTCTACAACCCGCAGCGATGTGCTGATTATGGGTTACACTATTTTGGGATTGGCAGAAGCTCAGCTCTTTTCGAATCAGTGTGATTTTAGTCACCGGCGCGGCCGGCTTTATCGGTTACCACGTTACAAAACACCTCTTGCAGAACGGGCAGGAGGTCGTGGGCATAGACAACCTTAGCGATTACTACGACCCCTCGCTCAAGCAGGCGCGTCTTGATCTTATCACGCAGTACTTCCCGAGTTTCCGATGTATCAAGGCGAACATCGAAGATGATGGCGTTGTCGCTGGGATTGTTGAGGAGCAGGGGGTAGAAAAGGTCGTACACCTGGCAGCGCAGGCGGGCGTACGTTACTCAATAACACATCCGGATGAATACGTTGACAGCAATATCATGGGGTCGCTGCGTGTTTTTGAGGCTTGCAAAGCAGGTGGCGTTGAACACGTAGTTTATGCCTCTTCAAGCTCAGTTTACGGCGATACCACACCAATTCCGTTTTCAACGGACAGCCGGGTTGATGAGCCTGTGTCAATGTACGCTGCTACAAAAAGAGCTTGTGAACTGATGGCTTACGTATATCACCAGCAGGCTGGTTTGAACGTGACGGGACTGCGGTTTTTCACAGTTTATGGTCCGTGGGGAAGGCCAGATATGTCTCCGTTTCTTTTCACCAAGGCGCTGTTTGAAGGCAGTGATATCCAGCTGTTCAACCATGGCGATCACCGTCGGGATTTCACCTTTGTAGATGACATCGTTGAAGGTGTACTACGGGTGCTCAATCACAAATACGAAGATTCCCAATACGGGCTCTATAACATCGGCAGGGGAGAGCCCGTAGCCCTCGAAGACTACGTGACGACACTCGAAGAACTTTCAGGGCGCAAGGCCAAGCGGGTGCTCTTGCCCAAGCAGCCTGGGGATGTTGATGAAACCTTCGCAGATATCACGCCTCTTAAACGCGATTTTGGCTACGCACCCGAGACCTCCCTTAGAGATGGGTTAAGTCAGTTTGTTGACTGGTACCGGGATTACTATAGGGTTGACACGTGAAAGTCTTAGTTTTTGGGGCTAATGGGCAGGTTGGAGATGCGCTCAGCAAGACGCTGCCAAAAGACATTGAGGCCGAGTTTGTTGACCGCTCAGCCTGTGATCTTTCTTACCCAGATCAAATCGAAACGATGCTGGATAGGCATAATCCGGACGTGGTCATCAACGCGGCAGCCTACACAGCCGTAGACAAAGCGGAATCCGAACCGGAACTCGCCCACCAGATCAACACACTCGCCCCAGAAGCTATGGCTCATTGGACGTCATCTCGACCGAAGCGGAGAGATCTCAAACCTGCCACGCTCATCCACATCTCAACCGATTTCGTCTTCAGTGGCGAAGCCGATCAACCCTACGGCACGTCAGACGAACCGCGACCGATAGGCGTCTACGGGAATTCCAAGCTCAAGGGTGAGAGGGCCGCTTTAGACCAAGCGCCAGAAAGCACTATCATCATCAGAACCTCGTGGGTTTACTCCGAACATGGTGGAAACTTCGTGAAGACCATGATTCGCCTGATGTCGGAGCGAGATGAGTTGGGTGTTGTTAACGACCAGTTCGGCTCCCCAACCTATGCGAAGTCGTTGGCGCGGATGCTCTGGATGATGGTTGGTTCTGAAACACCCCCGGGCACATACCACTGGTCCGATGCAGGCACCATCACGTGGTTTGATTTTGCGAGCGCTATCTATGAAGAGGCAACGCGAGCCGGGTTACTGAATTCGGAGGTAACCATTCAACCTATCGAGACACATGAATACCCCACACCCGCGAAACGTCCACGGTACAGCTCTCTTAATGTCTCGAAAATTGAAAAGCAGCTTGGCATAAGGGCCACACCATGGCGGGACAATCTGGTGGAAATGATCTCGCGGCTGGGAAGCTAATCAAGTCTGGGGCCCACGTCGCTTTCGTGCCAAAATCAGCGCCCATGTGTGATAACAGGATTTTCCTTGGTACCGCTGCCTACGCGGACATAGAGCTCGGTGAGTTTGTGCGGGACGTTTGTGCCAAGGTGACAAGAAGACATCGGGGATATTGTTGTGTCTCCAATGTGCACTCTATGGTTTTAGCGAACCGTGATGCCAAAATGTCAGAGGCCTATGCTTCCGCGGATATGGTTTATCCTGATTCCCGTGTGCTCACTGCGCTCCTATCGCTGATTTCACTTCGCAAACCGCCCCCTGTATTGCGGGGAGACAGATTGCTTGCGCAGATCCTGGGGGAGCTTGGAAACAGTGCAAGGGTTGCGTTGTATGGAGGAAGAACACCTGGCCAGCTCGATGCTTTATCAAGAGGGTTGCAGAAACAATATGGGATTAACTGTGTTTTCGCAGAATGCCCACCTTTTTCTGATGCGATAACTTCGAGGGATGATGGTCTGCTGCGCAGAATCAACGAATCGGGTGCCAATTTTGTCGTGCTTGGCCTTGGCTGCCCCAAACAGGAACTTTGGATGGCAAACAATTCAGATCAGCTCAATGCTTACTGCATTGGTGTCGGCGCAGCCTTTGACTACATCACTGGCGAACAAACTGATTCGCCGCGTTGGGTGCATGCAATAGGCCTGGAGTGGTTGTGGCGGCTTGTTTCTGACCCGACTCGAATCTGGCAGCGGCATCGTGAATCTTTCTTGCCATTGCTGTCGCTGGTTTCGCAGCAATGTCTCGCTAATGCACGATCGGGTACTCGAAGTTGGTTGCGAAGATGAGTGCTCGAGATTTTCCCGTCGTCTGCCTTGATATCGGCGGATCCGTACGTCCCTATGATCCCTTCCTCAAGCTGAAACAACGAAGAATTATATCGTTTGATCCAGACGGCCGGCTGGTGCCGAAGTTTGAGGGGCAGGAATTTCATGCGGTGGCCATTGCTGAGCAGACAAGTGAGTTGCCGTTCTATCTGACCAGGAATCCAACGTGTTCCAGCCTGAAGCCGCCTAACCCGGTTCACGTTAATCGATATACCTTTGCTGAACGCTTCTCTGTTGTGTCAGAAACGACAGTCGAAGCGGTGGCGCTCGCAGAATTTCTTGAGCAGGAATCGGTAACGGCGGACTGGATCAAGCTGGATACCCAGGGCGCAGACATGGATATCCTTGCCGCCTTGCCTGATGAGGTTTTGCACAACCTGACGGCCGTGTCGATTGAACCGGGTATTTATGAATTCTATCAAGGTGAAAATACCTTCATGCAAATGCAGGATTTCCTGACGCGCCACGGTTTTTTCTTTGCGGACCTCGAACTGACTGAGGGGGTGCTGGACTTCGGCCGCCTCCAGATGCCAAGGCTGATCAAAGAGCATGGATTCAAAAAATCTGTGGTTGCGATCGGCGGCACTTATCTGAATTCACGATTCTTTGAAAGTGGATCTGACGCAAAATCGTCCGCCATCGCCAAATCGCTGGGTTTACATCACCTGGCCAGTGAGCCCGATTGGAAGTTGATTCTTCGCTCGGTCCCGCGATTGTCCTGGAACCTGATTCAACGCCTGACCCCTGCCAGGGTTATGCGTCTTATCAGAGGAGAATACTAGCAGTCTGCGGGGCTTAGACGATCGTAGCGAGCACGGTGGGAAATTGAGTCAGATTATTCGGTTTTTCAGCGGTCCGACGTTTCGGCGAATATCGAGAATATTCAACGAGGAAAACTGGATAATCTGGCCAATTTCCCATCAGCGCAGTAGATCAGCGCTAAGTCCTGCAGACTGCTAGCTTCCAGGTGGTAAACTACGCGCCATGAACGCAACCCAGGCAGCCACCAGCAGAATCCCGAAATCCGGGAAAGCGCTAGTTCGCGAACACAATTCCTCTGCACGCTGGCTGCAGATGATTCTGGACGTGGCTCTTGTTGTGGGGCTGTTTTTCTTCCATGCGTGGTATCGCGGCATGCAGTGGGACGATACCCCGCACCGCCTGCTCGCGTTTTCGATCGTTCTGCTGATGCTGGTGGTCTATTCGTTGAACGGCGTTTACCGCATCAATTCTTCTTTCTTTGATCGATTTACGGCGCTGATAAAATCATGGAGCGTGGTTGTGGCGTTAACAATAGCCGTGACGTTCCTGACGAAGTCCTCTGCGACCTTCTCGCGGGAAGCAACAGTTCTATGGTCCATCTCAGGTTTTGTTGCGCAACTGCTGTCTTATCTCTTTGTTCGCCAACTGCTGATCAAGTCCTCCGCAGAGAAAATCCCCTGTGTGATTGTCGGCACACAGGAACTCGCACAGCACCTCGAATGGGTCATCAATGCAAACCGGTGGATTCCTGATGAGGTTGTAGGGTTGATCGAGTCAGACGAAACGAACGGTAATGGTAGTGCAATAGCATCGATTGACCGTCTGGAAGAAACCATTAAGCAGTACGATATCCGGCGAGTTTATCTTGCGTTGCCGATGAAACAGGCGGATCTGATTCAACCACTGTTCGTTCGCCTCGCTGAGCTGAACATCGACGTTATCTGGGCACCTGATATTTTCAGCGTCGATCTTTTAAACCACAGCGTTCGGGAACTTGGCGGCGCACCTGTCATCTCCCTGTCTGAAACCCCGCTGGTTGGCAGCAACAAGTTCATCAAAGCAGTGATGGATTTCAGCATCGCGCTGGTGGCGCTGATTGTGCTTTCACCGGTGATGTTAGTCACAGCGCTCATCATCAAAGTGACATCGCCTGGGCCGGTCATCTTCACGCAGTTACGTCATGGTTGGGATGGCGAGGTTATCAAAATCTACAAATTCAGGAGCATGGTGGTTCATGAAGAACCGAATGGTGTTGCAACCCAGGCCACTCGAGATGACCCGAGGGTGACCCCCATTGGGAGGTTTATCAGAAAGTCGAGCATTGATGAGCTGCCACAGTTGTTCAACGTGCTAAATGGCACGATGTCGATCGTAGGACCGCGGCCCCACCCAATCTCCTTGAATGACTACTACTCGGACAAGATCGGTTCCTATATGGCTCGACACAGGGTTAAACCGGGGCTTACAGGGCTTGCCCAGGTTAGTGGTTTCAGGGGTGAGACGCGGGACATCAAGGACATGGAAGGGCGCATCCAGCATGATCTTGCCTACATCAATAACTGGTCCCCCTGGCTTGATATCCAGATTATGCTGAGGACACTGTTTGTTCTTGTCCGTTCCCAAAACGCCTACTAGGGAGCGAGGTTGGTGATACCGGCTGTCTATATCGTCATACCGGTTCACAACCGAAAACAAAAGACGCTTGATTGTCTCGAGACACTCTCCCACCAGACCTATTCAAACATCACCACAATCGTTGTCGATGATGGTTCAGACGATGGTACTTCGCAGGCCATAAACGAGCATTACCCCTATGTCACCGTGCTGCATGGTGATGGGAACCTTTGGTGGACCGGGGGTATGAACTATGGTGTCAGTCAGGTGCTCGACGAAGCGACTGACGCAGATTTCGTTCTCAGTCTGAACGATGACACCTTGTGCCCAGTCGACTACGTGGCTGAATTGGTCTCAAGTGCTGATGAGTCCACCTTGATCGGATCAGTGCTGGTCGAAGCTGGAAGCGGGCGAGTGCTGGATGGTGGGGTCAGCGTTAACTGGCTCACTGCAAAGCTAAACAGGACCGAGGGCATGTCGCTGACGGATCTGCAGGGCCGAGATGATGATCCTGAGGTGAATGTATTGCCAGGCCGGGGAACGTTGATCCCGGTCCGCGCATTCAGGGAGTGTGGTCTCTACGATGAGTCGCACCTGCCGCACTATGGTGCTGACTATGAGTTCGCCGCTCGAGCAGCGAGATCTGGATATAGGCTTGCCGTATCAACCTCGGCGGTGCTGACCGACACCGGTATAGCGGGAGAAACACGCTTGTCTCCGATTGCCTGGATCATCAGCTTCTTCTCCCGACGCTCACCGTTTTGCCTGCTTTATCGGCTCAATTTTGCCAGGCTGGCGCCGCCACCAGTGCACGTTGTACCTTTTCTGATCTGTGATTTCAGCAGAATATTGATCAGCCAAACCTGGCTGATGTTGAAATCATTTATTCCAAAATAGTCTATAAAAGTAGGATTTTATTATTGTCGTAATTTGCATTTTGTAGAGTAATATTCACTACCCAAGTGATAACAAGCAAATATCTGCAAATTACGACATGAAGCTCGCTCCTTCTCTTCTGAAGTCCAATCCCGGTGCACCGTGGGATCTACGCGGTATGCAGCAGGCCTTAAAACTGGCAGGTCACGCCGTGTCACTGCGGACTGTGGAGCGCATGCTTGATGATGAACAAATCCTGCCCGCGGTAAAACTGCTCCCTGAACTGATCAGTGCACTCAACTTGAAACAGCTGGTCGTCGATGAGCTGGAAGCCGAGGCAAAAAGAAAACGTGTCCCATGCCTCGTGCTGCAGGCACAGCAACACGCTGACGCAGGTTACGTTCTGATGGTGAACGATGGTCGCGGCGGGCGCCGCTGGAACTACGCTCAGCAGTTGGACAGTGCATCACTGACAGAATTTCTCGAGCAGATAACGCAGTCTTATGATCGCGATATCCAGGTCTGGCCAGGTGCTGAGGTTATAGAGCACGCCAGAGATATCGTCGCGCAACATGGCAGTCAGGAATTGAAACTGGGTGCTCATAATGTCCAGTTTGGTCTCACCGCTTATCAAAAAAGCTCGGTCGCTTCGTTTCTGAACCCCGAACACAAAACCCCAAGCTATTCTCAAAGCTACCCTAAAAGCTATTCTCAAAGGAAATCTGGAAGTATGGACCTGACACATCTTGATCGCCTCGAAGCTGAAAGCATTCATATCATTCGTGAGGTGATGGCGGAATCTGAAAACCCCGTAATGCTGTACTCCATTGGCAAGGACAGCTCTGTCATGTTGCGACTGGCCCAGAAAGCTTTCTATCCAAGTAAGCCACCGTTCCCGCTCCTTCATGTTGATACCCGCTGGAAGTTCCAGGCGATGTATGAATTCAGGCAGATGATTGCCGATGAGACGGGTATGGACCTGATTGTTCATATCAACCCGGAGGGTGTTGAAAAGAACATCAATCCGTTTGATCACGGCAGTGCTTTACATACGGACATCATGAAAACACAGGGGCTGATTCAGGCGCTCAATGAACACAAGTTTGATGCCGCCTTTGGCGGGGCAAGGCGCGATGAAGAGAAAAGTCGAGCGAAGGAACGTGTGTTTTCGTTCAGGAACAGTGCCCACAGATGGGATCCCAAAAACCAGCGTCCGGAACTATGGAACATCTACAACGGCAAAAAGGCGCCGGGAGAGTCTATTCGGGTGTTTCCCCTTTCCAACTGGACTGAGCTGGACATCTGGCAGTACATCCTGAAGGAGGACATCCCCATTGTGCCGCTTTACTTTGCGGCAGAAAGACCCGTAATAGAGCGCGACGGCATGCTCATGATGGTCGACGATGATCGCCTGAAGCTCTTCCCCGATGAAAAAGTGATGACGAAGCGAGTACGTTTCCGAACACTTGGCTGCTATCCCCTTACCGGGGCAATCGAATCGGAAGCCGACACCTTGCCCAAGATTCTGCTGGAACTTCTCGAAGCCAGGACCAGTGAACGCCAGGGAAGGGCGATCGACACGGACAGTTCAGGCTCTATGGAGAAGAAGAAACAGGAAGGATATTTCTAAGCAATATCGCGTGTACCAGATCCCTCGACTGACGCTCGGGATGACGCCCTACGTTGTCGTCTCGACCGAAGCAGAACTCCTTATACACACGAGAAACCAATGCATACAGAACCATATGAGTATCGAGAATCCCACCTGAGAAGCCTGCTGAAAGCGTTCTCATGGAGAATCGTTGCAACAACCACTACCGCCATTATCGCCTTCATTATTACGGGCGAGGTGGAGGCCGCGCTCCTCATTGGCGGTATAGAGTTTTTTGCCAAGTTTTTTATCTATTACGGGCATGAACGTGCGTGGCAAATGGTTCCCAGAGGTGCGGTTCGTCAAATTGTGGCACCCGAGCCGGAGGTGCGATCTTGAAGTGCGAGGGTTCAGATCTCTCGGCTGCCCTCGAGATGGCGGCGAGAGACCGTCATCTCGACCGTAGCAGCCAAAGGCTGCGCAGCGGAGAGATCTCACCTGATGCCACCATAAACCAGCAGTCCCAAGGAACACCCAATGAATGAACTGCAAAAAATCGAGGAATACCTCGATACCCAGACCAACCTTGACCTTCTCCGGTTTATCACCTGCGGGAGCGTTGACGACGGCAAGAGTACGCTCATTGGCCGAATGCTTTACGAGGCGCAGCTTATCTTCGAAGACCAGGTGGCTGCGCTGCGCAATGACTCCAGGAAGGTCGGTACCCAGGATGGCGATATCGACTTTGCGCTACTGGTCGACGGACTGGCGGCAGAAAGAGAGCAGGGCATCACTATTGACGTGGCTTACCGGTTCTTTTCAACAGACCACCGCAAATTCATCGTGGCAGATACGCCCGGCCATGAACAGTACACGCGTAACATGGCGACAGGCGCATCCACCGCCGACGTTGCTGTGATTCTTGTTGATGCCTCACAAGGTGTACTGACCCAAACCCGCAGACATTCGTTCATCACATCACTTCTTGGTATCAAGCACGTCGCGCTCGCCGTAAACAAGATGGACCTGGTCGATTACGACCAGGCGACCTACGAAGGGATTGTTGAGGACTATGAACGGTTTGCGGAACAGCTCGAGTTCGAGTCCATTACGCCAATCCCTCTGTCTGCATTACTTGGCGATAACGTTATTGAACGTTCCGCCAAAACGTCCTGGTATAGCGGCCCAACCTTGATGGGTTTTCTCGAAACTGTCGATGCGCATGAGTCGAAAGCGCTACAACCACTGCGATTCCCGGTGCAGTGGGTTAATCGACCAGACCGTACCTTCCGTGGTTTTTCGGGCACGGTAGTCGCCGGCACAGTAAAACCAGGCGATGAAGTTCGCGTCTTGCCGGCAGGGCAACTCGCAAAAGTAAAAGACATCATTCTCTATACAGACAGCCTTGAGCAGGCGACAACAGACCAGGCGGTCACCATTACACTTGATCGCGAAATTGACTGCTCCAGGGGAGATGTCATCGTTGCAGCCGCATCACCTAATGAAGTTGCTGACCAGTTTGAAGCAAATGTGGTCTGGATGGATACAGACCCGGGGCACGTTGGCAGGGCCTACTGGCTGAAGATCGGAAACACCGTTGTGAATGCCACTGTGATGGACATCAAGTACAAGTACAACATCAATACGCTTGATCACCTGTCGTCTAAAGATCTCGGGTTGAATGACATTGGCGTGGCCACGCTCAGCCTCGACAAGCCGGTTGCCTTTGAAGCCTACGGTGACAGTCGCAGCATGGGGGCGTTTGTGCTTATCGATAGATATTCCAACGCCACTGTGGCCGCAGGGATGTTGAATTTTGCGCTGCGCCGGGCGAGTAATGTGCATGCACAATCCCTGGTTATTGATCGAGCAGCACGGGAGTCCATGAACGGCCATCGTGGTCGAGTGATCTGGATGACGGGTCTGAGTGGGTCGGGCAAATCGTCGATCGCTGATGCGCTGGAGCAGCAACTGCACGGCAAGGGCGTCCGTACCTATATTCTTGACGGCGATAACGTCAGGCACGGTTTGAACCAGGATCTCGGCTTCTCAGATGGCGATCGCATAGAGAACATACGTCGTGTTTCCGAAGTGGCCAAACTGATGGTAGATGCCGGGCTGGTTGTTATCACTGCCTTTATCTCTCCTTTCAGGGCAGAGCGGGATTCGGCGCGTCGCCTTCTTTCAGACGAGGACTTTGTTGAGGTCCACGTAGACATCTCAGTCGAGGAAGCGGAAAAACGAGATCCCAAAGGGTTGTACGCCAAAGCTCGCAGGGGAGAACTACCAAACTTCACCGGAGTCGACAGCGACTACGAAGTACCTGAAAATCCCGACATCTATCTTGATACCCATAACCTGTCCATCGAAGAATGTGTCGACAGGGTCGTGAAGTATTTGGATGATCACCCCTGATAGCGGTTAGCAGGAGTACGCTTGGGATTGGTTAAAAGTTTCATTCGCTGGTTGTTTCGCCTCGTAGGCCAGGAGCTGGTGCATAAAGCGGAAGTGCCGCGGCTAACGTTGATGGGCTTAGCCCAGCATCAGTTTCACACTGTACTGGATGTTGGGGCCAACACCGGCCAGTTTGCGCGCGAGATCAGGGAGTTTCTGCCTGACGCAAATCTTGTTTGTTTTGAACCCTTGCCAGAACCGTACGCCGAACTCGAAGCCTGGGCGGATAGTGAAGGGGAGTGGGTCAGTACGATGCCCTACGCGCTTGGAGAAGAGTCAGGTGAAGTGGAAATGTTCCTGCATGAGGATCACTCAGAATCGTCATCCCTGCTCAAGACGACCGAACTGAAAGGAGAGCTTTATCCTTTCACTCGATCTCAGCGGCCTGTGACCATTCAACAACGCACGCTGGATGCTTGCACAGCTGAGATGGGACTTCAGGTGGATCGTGGCACCCTGATCAAGCTGGATGTTCAGGGTTTTGAAGACAGGGTGATCAAAGGCGGTAAACAAACCTTCCGTTCAGCCGGTGCCTGCATCCTTGAAGTGAACCTTGACCCGCTTTACGAATCGCAGGCGTCATTTGCAGGACTCGTCAGCCTGCTGGACGAACTTGGATACGAATACGCCGGAAACATGAATCAGACCTACGCAGACGATTTCCACTGCATCTACATAGATGCAGTCTTCATTAATCGAAGTGTTTGAGCAGCTCATATCGTCATCCCGACCGAAGCCGTAGGCGTAGTGGAGGGATCTGTTCCTCTCCGTTATCGATCAACCAAACACCCTACCCAGATAGCGCTTTACGCGCTGCAACCAGCTATATGGATTTCGCACGCGAAAATCTGGACGCACTTTCCTAATCTCAAACAACGCACTCTGCAGCGCAGACTCGTACCGCGCATAAATTGCATCAGGCTCCGGACAGTAATCTGAGTAGAAGGTGGAAATCCGGTCAAAACTGGCGTCACCCAGCATCTGGAATTGGTGAAAGTGGTAAAAAATCAACGGTGCGCCATCAACGGTAATCTCATCGTCGGATGAGATGTCATATCGACAGTAGTTCCATGGCGCGACTCCCGCCCCGAGAGCCTGGATAATATGGCAACCGGCGTATCGGTCAGGCCATTCGTCGAGGTACTTCTGATCTCCCATCCGGTCGTCTTCGAGCCGGTAGTAACACCACTCAATACACTGATCCTTCCAACGTGAAAGGCAGGCCATTCCTTCTTCGTCTCGCCTGAAACTCACCCATTCAACGCAGAAACGTCCGTTCACCTCCCAGTCGATGAGGTGAGGCGGGAAGCGGTGTTCGATAATGGCAATGGAACGCTCACCAATTTCATCAAACAACGGCTGCACGGGAGAGTAGAAGAGCAGATCAGCATCCAGGTAGGTAATGAAATCAATGTGGGGTTCTGTCTCCATGACGTGCCAGGTAAAACAGGACGACAATGTCCAGCAATACTCGGCGACACTTCGATCTTCCTTTGCTTCGAGCAAAGCGGGTGTTTCAACGTCTTCAAGTCGGATACAGGAAACAAACGGCAGGTTGAGTGCTGTCAGGATCTCGAAACACTCATCGTTCATGCAAAGCACAAACACATATGCGCTCGGGCACTGCGCTTTTAAGCTCGTCAGTGTGCAGTAGCCCTTCAGCAGGTATCCTGAATCAAACAGTGTACAGAAGTAGTCTGTCTGATCCTGTTCCGAGACGGCGCTCATGAATCACTGGACCAGTAGTGCCCGTGATTCTCCTGGTAGTAACTGATGGTGCGCTTCAGGCCACCCGCGAGTGACACCGCTGGTTGCCATCCCAGTTCGCGTTGGATCTTTGTGAAATCGCTGTAGTAGTCACCGATATCGATGGCCTTGCGATCATCTGGAAAGGCAATGAGTTCGTACGAACCGCCAAAACCCAATGTCACCATCATCTCGGCGAGATCTTTCAGGCTTATCACTTCGGCGCTACCAAGGTTGTACACGTTGCCGTTAGCTTCATCGCTCAGCGCGCTGGTGATCAGTGCGTTCACGCAATCGTCCACGTAGTTGAAGTCGCGAAGCTGCTCACCGTCACCAAAAACCTTGATGGGCTGACCTTCTATAAGCAAACGGACCCAGATGCCGAGGAATGTCTGGCGGGCATCCTTGACGCGCATACCGGGGCCGTAGGTATTGGTCAGCCTGAGTGCTGTAGCCCTGATACCGTGCACGTTGTTGTATAGCAGGTGATACCACTCGCCGGAAAGTTTGTTGATGCCGTTAACATCCACAGGCCTGATCGGATGGGCTTCATCTACAGGCAGGTAATCCGGTTTACCGTAGAGCTGCCGCGTACTGGCAAAGACCACCTTGATGCCAGGGTTGTGCTCTCGGCAGGCCTCCAGAATAGACAGTTGCGCTGAGGCGTTAATATCAAGGTCCGTCTGTGGGTCCGTCATTGAATCCATATGGCTGGTCTGGCCAGCCAGGTTGAACAGTACATCCTGGCCTTTTATCAGTTGCGCCATTGAAAATGGGTCGCGGACGTCGCTCAGGTTGACAGTCACGTTGCTCTGAATGTCGGCAATGTTGAACAGGTTGCCACCGTACTCCGGGATCAGACTATCGACCAGGGTGACGTCGGCCCCAAGCGAGACCAGTGTCCTGGCAAGGTTGGAACCAATAAAGCCAAGTCCGCCAGTAATGAGCACTCTTTTGTTCGCAAAACTTGTCAAACGGCAACCTTGTCTTAGGGAGTGCACATTATGCTGTTACCAGAGATTGCATCAAGCGCGCTTTCGCCGCAGTGTCATACCGGTGTATTCGAACTGACCGCCACCATGAATCGGGGTAACGCCGCCCAGAGATGAATACTTTTCGATTACAGTCCATTGACCTTCGAGTGCTTCCAGTAGCTTCTTCTCTGAGAACACCCTGAAGGGATAGCTGGCTTCGTAGATCGCCGGTGGTACCTCCTGAATCAGGATCCTGTCAGATGGTTTGGGTGCTACCGGGTTTCTATCGATGATCAGGAACTCTGTGCCGATTTTTTCTATCTCATCGAGAAGCTCGTAAGGCGACTCAAGGTATTGCAGCACGCTGGACAGTAAAACAACGTCTGGAAGAGCTTCATCAACGGCTTCTTTGATGTCGAAGAAGAAGCGAAGCCGTTCGTCCTGAAGATGGTCCTTACCGGTCTGCACGTAGTGAGGTTGCTCCACCACCTGCCAGGATACTTCGTCCAGGCTCTGCAGGAACTTGCGATTTTGAAAGTAGCTGGAGCCCAGTGACCCACCAAAATCAAGCACATTCAAGCGACCATTGTGTTGTGCAGCCACCCACATCAGGCTTGCTGTCACTGGCCATGCATATTCGATTTGATCAAACAGCACCGAATCTCTTTCATACGCGGCAGCTCCATTCTTGACGGCAAGCGACGCACTCAGAACCTTTTCAAGAATGCTACTGTCATCGTAACCCTGACTTGCCTGTACTGCATCGTCCCAGGTGTTGTAGTCACCTTTATAGGCGTTGCCAGCACCGCTCGCGCGGAGCGCTCGATAGACCAGGGGAGGCAGCAGCTCCTGTGCAAGTGCTTTAAGCATCAGTTCGATCGCAGTAGTCTGGTCGCTTTTCTGAAGGCTCGTTGAACCAGGCTGCCACGGGCACCACGAAAAAAATCCACAATAGCATTGCGGCCGATTTCGGATTCGACGACCGGAATACGTTCCAGAGTAACTGGCTCATTACTGAGCGTTACGTCCAGCATTGTATTGTCGTCACAGTGTGTTCCAGAGTTATCAGTGCCAATGTTCTGAACCAGTGACGTTCCGGGAAACAATGTCAGTTTATCGGCGAGAAAAGCCGACGCGTGCCATCGAACTGCCCAGGAGTCGTTCTTGCCACGTATCTGGTCCTTCAACATCCCTGAATAGGAATAACTCCCGTCATAGTCGAACCGTTTGGTCAGGTTTTTACTGCGGAGTTCATTCAGCAAATACTCGCCGTCGGGGTTGAAAACCTGCCATGCTTCACGCCAGGTTCCCCACCCCCAGCAATCGGTGCCTCGCAGGAAAAAAGTATCGGGTAGCGCTTGCTCGGTCGGATACTGGTAGGCATGGATGCTCGCCACTTCACTGTCTGCTTCATACAGGTCTAACGCCTTGTTCATGTACTGAAGGAAATGTGGCGACGTGACCATGTCGTCTTCCAGGACGATGACCTTTTCGTACTTCGTTAGTGTGGTCGTGACGCCATCTATGATTGACTCAGCCAGACCAAGATTATGTTCCCTGAGGAAAATAGTTTTGGATTTGAAGCCCTCAATTCCCTCGATAAAGGATCGTACCTCTTCAACGGCGGATTCAGCGGATTGGGTGCCAGGTGCGTCAGAATAGATGATGAGATCACTTTCTGAGGCCTCTTCGTTTTCAAGCAGCGCCTCGATTGTCCTGGCGGTATGCCAGGGTCTTGAGTAAACAAACAGGACTATCGGGGCTGGTGTGGTGTCACCGTAGGTCATTGACAGCATCAGAGAGCTTGAAAGTGGCTATATTATCACGCGTGGATATTCAGGATATTGGTTCAACCCATGAGGCTGGACCTCGAGACATTCGAACGCATAGTCATCATCATGTTTCGATACGAGGCTGGTTGCAGTCTGTCTGCGCATGGAATGCAGCGTATAATGTCGTGTTGTGAAACCAAAGAACGCCAGTTCCTCGCTGAACAAAACTAATTGAACACCAGTTACTCACAGTTTGAATCCGGATTTTCCAGCGAACGCCTGCAGATGCGAGTGCTCCGTGCTGACGATGTCACTTCACTTTATGTGGATTGGCTCAATGATCCCGAGGTCAATCGATACCTTGAAAGCCGCTTTGTCGAGCACGCGCTTGAGGAAGTCTGCGGCTTTGTCGAGAGTGTGTACGAGAGCGACACGGATATCATCTGGGGTGCGTTTCTTAACGGCGGCACTCATATCGGCAACATCAAAATCGGCCCAACAAATTTCCATCACAAACGCTCACACATCGGTTTGATGATCGGCGACAAAAACAGCTGGGGTCAGGGTTATGCATCGGAGTTGATCGATGCAACATCGCGCTTCAGCTTTGCGTCGTTGGGCATTCATCGACTTGAGGCTGGCTGCTATGAACAGAATATTGGCTCACAGAAAGCTTTTCTTAAAGTTGGCTACCAGCTGGAAGGCACCCAGCGTCAGGCCGTTATCTCAGATGGCACTACCTACGATGCTGTGATTCTGGGACTTCTGAGCCATGAACTTGATTGAGAAGCTTGCGCTCGGTTCAGCGCAGTTCGGGTTTGACTATGGCGTTTCAAATCTGTCAGGGCAGACACCAGCAGAAGAAGTTCAGCTGATTGTTGACCGTGCCCACGACGCCGGGATAAGACTCATTGATACTGCGGCGAGCTATGGTAACTGTGAATCGGTGCTTGGTCGAACCTGTCCTGAAGACATGGCGATTGTCACCAAGTTACCAGCGTCAGAGACTGGCGGTTCAGACGAAATGTTGGGAGAGGTGTTTGAACGTTCGTTGGTTCAACTCAACCGACCTTCTGTTTATGGACTGCTGGTGCATGCTGCTGATGATTTAATCAGTTCCCGGCAACGAGGTGAGCAAATTGTTGATCAACTCAACCAGTTGAAAATGCAAGGTAAGGTCGCCAAGTGTGGTGTCTCTGTGTACGACGCGCGCCAGATAGAAGCAATTTTGGATCTTTTCGTGCCTGACATTATCCAGGTACCGCTTAACCTGCTGGATCAACGCCTCCTTAGAACAGGCCATCTGGATCATCTGCACTCAATTGGGGTCGAAATCCACGTACGTTCAGTTTTCCTACAGGGGCTTTTGCTCATGCACTTAAGCCAGCTGGACGAGTATTTTGAACCTTATGTCGCGCATATAGGCACTTTGCACGCCGAGGTCTCTGACGCGGGATTGTCGATGCTGCAGGCAGCAATGATGTTTCCGCTTCAATTGCAGCAGATCAGCAAAGTGATCGTTGGTGTCAACTCCTGCCAACAGCTTGAAGAGATCATTGATGTGGTAGACGACACCGGTGCCGTCGGGTTGGAATTTGAGCGATTTTGCGTTGACGAACCGGCGCTCTTAAATCCATCTCTTTGGAAACTATCACGATGATCCTGGCGGTTCTTCAGGCACGTGTCTCGTCGACAAGGCTACCGGGCAAGGTGTTGGCTGACATTCTTGGCAGCCCGATGATCCTGCGCCAGGTTGAAAGGGTCATGCGCGCAAAAAACATTGATCAACTCGTGGTTGCGACAAGTGATCGCATGGATGACGATGCCCTCGCGGATCTTTGCAAGGCACACGGTGTGGAGGTGTTCCGAGGTGATCTGGACGATGTCTTGCGGCGGTTCGGAGATTGTGCGGCCGACTATGGTGCCAGCCACGTTGTCAGGCTGACGGGGGACTGCCCGCTAACTGATCCCGAGATTATCGACAGGTTGATTTCGCTGCACCTTGCTGGAAACTACGACTATTGTTCCAGTGCTGTACCGCCAACGTTCCCGGATGGGTTGGATGCGGAAATCATGACGGCAACAGCTCTTTCCGCTGCGGTGAACGAGGCAACTCTGCCCTCAGAACGAGAACACGTGACGCCATTCATCATTTCGCGGCCTGAGCGGTTCAGGCTGGGTAGCCTTCGTAACGAGGAAGACCTTTCAGTTCTACGCTGGACTGTTGATGAGAAAGAAGACCTTGAGTTTGTTCGGCAGGTATACGGTCATCTATACGAGCGCAATCCAGCTTTCACGATGCAGGACGTACTTGACCTGCTGGAACGTGAACCTGCGCTGGCGACCGTAAACAAACACATTGCACGCAATGAAGGTATGACAGATTCGTTGCGTGCGGATGATGAGATCGTATCGAGGAAATAGTTTTGTACGCAGCCTCTGAAAATATGCTCGAGAGAGCACTGAAAGTGATTCCACTTGGATCGCAGACGTTCAGTAAGAGTATTACCCAGTATCCACGGGGCGTGTCGCCCCTGTTCCTGCAAAAGGGCAAGGGATCACGGGTCACCGATGTGGACGGCAACGAATACATCGATTTTGTGAACGGTCTGCTCTGCGTCACCCTGGGCTATTGCGATGCAGATGTGGATGCGGCAGTCAGAGCGCAGATGGAAAATGGGGTTTCTTTTACCTTGCCGCACCCTCTCGAAGTGGACGTGGCAGAATCCCTGGTGCGCCTGATTCCCTGTGCTGATGCTGTTCGATTCGGCAAAAACGGCTCTGACACAACATCTGCAGCGATACGCCTCGCGCGTGCGTTTACTGGCCGTGAACACGTGGCTGTCTGCGGTTATCACGGATGGCACGACTGGTACATCGGCTCCACTTCACGTGATCTTGGCGTGCCGGCAGCGGTGAAGGCACTGACGCATGGGTTCGAATACAACAACCTGCCATCACTGGAGGCACTCTTTGATGCGCATCCACAGCAGATTGCCGGGGTCATTATGGAACCCATGAATGTTGCATTCCCCGAGCCAGGATACCTCGAAGCGGTGAAGGCGCTGTGCGCGGAACACGGGGCAGTGTTGGTTTTTGATGAAACTGTGACGGGCTTCCGATTCGGGTTGGGTGGCGCACAGGGCTATTTTGGCGTTACACCGGATCTCGCTACATTTGGAAAAGGTCTGGCCAATGGTTATCCCCTTTCCGCGATCGTTGGCAGGTCAGACATTATGAAGCTGATGGAGGAGATCTTCTTCTCGGGTACTTTCGGTGGTGAAACACTGTCGCTGGCTGCGGCAAGTGCCGTTCTGGCCAAAATGGAAAACGAGCCAGTTGTGGAAACGCTGACAAACCTTGGCAATCAGCTGGTTGAAGGTGTCAATGCACAGCTGAGGCAACATCAGATGGACAGCACCATATCACTGTCAGGTCACCCGGCTTGGACGTTTCTGACTTTCAACGATATTGGCGAGAACAGTGGCTGGACAATTAAGACACTGTTTCTACAGGAGTGTTTTCGCCGGGGCATTCTGACAATTGGCACACACAATCTCAGCTATGCCCATAGTGCAGCTGATATTGAGCGACTGATCGAGGTGTATGGAGAAGTCTTCAGTATCATTAACGACGCGTTGAGCACAGATTCGCTGATAGAACACCTTGAGTGCGAGCCTCTGGTTCCGCTTTTTAAAGTGCGGTAGCCAGCACAAATAGATACAACATTTAGGAAATAGAGATGCTCGAAGACAAAACGATCCTGGTGACAGGTGGAACGGGATCATTTGGCAACACCTTCGTTCCAATGACGCTGGAGCGGTTCAATCCGCGCAAGATCATCGTCTTCTCCAGGGACGAAATGAAGCAGTGGGAGATGGCAAGGCGATTCAACGATGATCCAAGAATCCGATTCTTCATCGGTGACGTGCGAGACAAGGATCGTTTATATCGGGCGCTTGATGGTGTCGATGTTGTTGTGCACGCGGCTGCCACAAAGATCGTACCGACTGCTGAGTACAACCCGTTTGAGTGCATCAAAACCAATGTTATCGGTGCAATGAACCTGATTGATGCCTGCATCGACCAGCGCGTACAGAGTGTCGTGGCACTTTCCACCGACAAGGCAAGCAGCCCGGTTAATCTATATGGCGCGTCCAAGCTTGCGTCAGACAAACTGTTTGTTGCTGGAAACTCTTACGCTGGTGGTCATGAAACGAGGTTCTCCGTTGTTCGTTATGGCAACGTCATGGGTTCTCGTGGTTCTATCATCCCGTTTTTTCTCTCTCTCAATGCTTCCGAGAAAGTTCCGATCACGGATGAACGCATGACCCGTTTCATGATTCCGCTGCCACAAGCGGTGGAAATGGTCTGGAAAGCCTTCGAGGATGCTATTGGCGGCGAGATCTACGTGAAGAAAATACCGTCGATGAAGGTGATTGATATTGCAAAGGCGATTCGCCCAGACCTCGACATCGAAATTGTCGGTATCCGGCCTGGTGAGAAGATGCATGAACAGATGATTGCAGTTGAGGACTCGTTCCATACCTACAGCTATGACGGCTATTACAAAATTCTACCGGCGATTTACAACCGGTCTGAGAGTACGAACCGAATCAAGGACGGTGTGAAGGTGGATGAGGGATTCAGCTATTCGAGTGATAACAACGAGGAATGGATGAGTCCAGAAGCGCTGAGAGGGTGGCTAGAAGAGGATCGCGTCACCATAGGCGCGCTCTAGCCTGCATGTTTCATCAAATCCGCAAATCTGGGGATGATAATTTTGGCTCTGTGGCGGCTCGTGAGCGGAGCCCTATCGAGAATAGGGCGCAGCGAGCATGGCGGCTCAGAGGCAAAATTAGCACACCAGATTTGTGGGAACGAGCCCGGCTACAAAGTGTACTTTCGTAGGATCTACGTAACGATCTGATATTACTTTTCTAAAAGCAATTTTAAGTGGTTTGGTGAAACATGCAGGCTAGGCCCGGCGATATAGCAACTTTTGAAGGTCTGCTAACGAAGTTTTTTCCGAGAGGTAGTCCGACAGTTCGCTGTCGTGTTCCAGGTAGAGTATCGCTTCCTCAAAGAGGCTGTAGCTGGCGTAAAACAGTACCAAGGCAACCCGGTAGTCCATTGGCTTGTCTCTCACGATATCTGCGCGTAGCGAGAAAACGGCATCACACTCGCCGAGAAAGTGATTTCCTTTTGGATTCCGGATGCCAAGGCTCGAGCCGGCTGAAAGTGGATTGAATTCGATAAGCTCAAAGCCGTGCCCTTCGAGAAATTTACAAGCCTCCCAGAATTTGCCTGATCCCTGCATGATGGGTTGCGCGAGGAGGGTACTCTCCATTTCTATACCGACAATACGCTGAGCTGCGAGATAAGCCGATGCACCACGCAGAATTGATAGTTCTGTGCCCTGGGTATCCAGTTTTATAAACACGGGTGAATCCTTTACCCCCTTATCAATAACTTCCGTCAGGGTCCGCGTATCGATTTCGATCTCTTTGTAGGGGAACAGGTAATTCTTCAATACATCGGTTGTCCGGTGCTGCATCGCGGGGGGAATAACAGGCTCAAGCAGGCTCGAGCCTGTGTCGACGTTAGTGACGTAGAAGGGCTGTTGTCCACCTGTCTCGCTGAGGCCAGCTTCTACTGGGTGAAGCGTTGAAAGGTATGGCCAGTCTGCAACGTAGCTGAGGTTACTCGCCATGGGGTCAACAGCGAACCAGTCTGTCTTATCCGATGACAGAAACAGAAACCACTTGCTGTGTGGGAAATAGGATGCACCAACATCGATACAGGTAACTTTTCCGAGCAGCGGACTGAGGGCTGCAATAAGTTGATGACGCGGCGAGAATCCTTTCAGGAAGGATAACAGCGCATCAGGCATGAGTGATTTCAGCAGGCTCTTAAGCATTGTTATGGCCGGTTACCGCCTGGATTTTTCTCGTCGCAAATGAATAGACGCGTTGGATGAAGGTTGGGCGAGGCGTGAAGATAACCTGCAGGGCAATCCGCTCGCCATGTGTAATGAGCCCGCCACGATGCAGCAGCTTTGCACCGTCAAAAACAATGGCCGTACCTGCTGGCCCAAGCATCTTATGTTCTGCTCGGACGAGCGTGTGATCCAGCGCACTGCCGGGAATGACGTCCCAGCCAAAATGGCTGTTGAAACGAAGCTGTTCGGGTAAGCGCATGAAGTGGTTTCGGAACCTGCCGGACATCATCAGCGAACGATTTTTTACATTGTCATAATACTGTTTCAGTTCGTTGTTGAGATGCAGGGTTAATATGATCCGGCCGATCAGGTCCTGCAGTGCATTTAACGGCAGCTGTTCATAGATGCCCGGGTAGCACGAGGTAGGCCCGGTGCTTTCGTCAACCTCACTGAGATAGACGATGGATTTCGGTATGCCTTTAGCTTCATCAAAATGCGCATAAAGCGAATCTGGCGGCGGGAGTTCATCAAAAATCCCGCCCCACCAGTTTGCAGAAGGTGTGCTCAGTTCAATGGCCGTACCGCCAACCCTGAACGGATACCCCATGTATTCGCTGACCTCGTCGAGTACGCCTTGATCAGTGTACTCTTCCTGCAATCGAGCAACGGTGTTGTTCACAGATTCGCCGCCATTCGCACTCAGGTCATCACGTTCTAGTTTGCCCTCCGCCGCTCTTTCCCTGAATATCCTGACTTCTGTTTCAGCAATAGCGGTCAGTTCTTCCACAGCCGGGGCTGAAAGTGACATAAAGAAGTGCTTATCTCGCGAGAGTCGGGACTGGCTCCCTGGTTCGCGTTTCACTGCGGCGTAGTGAGCGGTTTCTCTTTCAAGCAGCGCCTTTGTTCTGGCAGAGAGTTCTTTCAGGAAAAGTGCTTCGTGAGAGGCAGACGCCTGCTCTTCGAGACCCTCGAAGATTTCATCGATCAGTTGCACCAATTGCTGGTGTTTTTGCCTGGCACCCGATGGAGACACTGGCTGTGTTGAGATTTCCCTGTAGATGACATCGAAGGTTTCAAGCCGACTTTGATCAACCTGCCAGGGTGGTTCGCTGGTTTTGAACGCAGGATGCTCGTCATAACAGACGGAGCATGATCCAACGTCGCTAACATCAGGAGTAGATGGCATTGATGACTACACCGGCACAGTGGCTGAGTGAACTTCTTTCAGGAATGGCGATTTTACCCTAAGGAGCCGCTGATTAAGTGGGTTTTTCCGTGAGAGCAAGGCAAAGTCGCCCGCAGGAAAACACTAAGATGCGTTAACTTAGTGGCTTTCCGAGGACGACTTTAACGAAGCTATCGCGGGAAAAGACCTTAATCAGAGGTTCCTAAACAACTTCATTTTTCCTCGATATTGGTCCTGATCCTTCAGATAATACCCCTGATGGTTTTATCGTTCCGGATCAGGCAGTTTGGCTAAGCGAGCTATGTTTTTCTCTCCCCAAGCTTTTGTGTGGGTCCATGCTTATCCTGAGGCGATTGTGGCAGAGGCTCTTCAGAGTGAGGGGATTGAACTCCACTATGTCACCTGCGGCAGAGCGCTTTCCTCCTGGTGTGTTTCTATGGAATCGACGGGCGAAGGGGAGCAAATGCCGGAGAGTCGCAAAGCATGGGTCTGCGGCGACTGTGAGGCGAATAAGCGGCTGATCCTCGATAAATTTGATTTTGAGTCGAGTGAGTTGTCTGCCTACATTACTGATGACGACTTGTCTGCGGTGGAACAACACATTGAAGCGATAACACCGCAGACACTATCCGAGTTCGTGATTGATGGCGTCAAGGTTGGTGTGGCCTCCATGTACAACTTTACGCTGAACCGGAAGAAGCACTTCGATAACAATTTCACGGATGAAGAGTGGGGTAGTTTCCTCAAGCACTTCAGGAGTTGCCTGGTGTCTTTCTATGCCGGCAGGCGTCTCCTGGACAAACATTCGCCGGACTACCTCTTCTTCTATACCAGCGCGTATTCGATCAACCTTGTGGTTCGGCTCCAGGCTGAACAACGTGGCATTCGATGTTTTTCCATAGCGGCCGGCGCAAACTGGCATCACCGGCTCCAGCGAATTTTTGTTTCTAGAACGGACTCATTTCACCTTGTTCAGGGCCGCGTGCGTTGCTGGGATGAAACCTACGCGAAGAAAACCGCCACGAAACAAGGCTTGAGCGACCTGTATGCGTTCCAGAAATCCTTGCTGGCGGGGAGCAGCAATTTTATCTATGGCGGTGGCAACTCGAGGATTTCCCCTCAGGAACTGAGGGAACGATTTGATATCGATCGTGGTTCGAAGGTGCTGTTTGTGGCGACGAGCAGCTATGACGAATTGCTCGCCGCGCAATCCATCGAAAGGCTCCCGGCAGACCCGATCATGGCCTTTGAAACACAGATAGACTGGCTCAAAGGCACGATTGATTATGTTCGGGACAAGCCTGACATGACCCTGATCATCAGGGTGCACCCGAGAGAGTTCCCGAATAGACGGGAATCACGCGGTTCGGAACATTCAAAGCTGCTGAAAGCAGAACTGCAGAATCTGCCAGCTAATGTCAAAGTTAACTGGCCTGAAGATCAGTTATCGATGTATGACTGGCTTGAAATGATCGATGTGGGTATATCATCGTGGTCATCTGCCGGAAAAGAAATTGCCCTGTGGGGTATCCCAATTGTCAGTTACACCGATGACATTGGTTTCTACCCGAAAAGGGAACTGGGATTTGTGGGTGAGACACCAGGTGAATACTACGCGGCGATTGAAGCTGCTCTCGAGGCCGGTTGGTCTGCTGAACGGCTTGAACAGGCCTATCGTTGGTGCGCCTACGAGTTGGAAGGTTCGGTTTTTGATCTGAGCGATGTCGTGCCCCGTGACTTTGGTGAGCCAAGCTCAGGGTTTGACCGCGTACTCGACAAGCTGACAAAACGAACCTATACAAAAAGACGACTGCTAAAAGGAAAATCCGCAACAGCGAAGGCGGCGCCGTTGATCGCGGAGAAGGTAACGAACAATCTGCCCACGGTAGATGTGCTGGAACCGACGGTAGTTCGTATGTCACCAGGTGACGAGTCTGCCTACCTTAGAGAGATTGTCGGCGGGCTTGCCGATGTCAGGTTTGGTGAAGGCTGGCGGGATGAAAGCAGCCTCAGCCCTCTGCGTCAAAATCTTGTAGCTTACATCGCTGGCCAGGTTTGAGTTGACCATGGACACGACCAACGAACCGTCAACGCAGTTTGACAAACTGAAAGTGCGACTGGACTACCTGGCATACATCCTGGGTATCGCATTCTCGCGGGACAAGCTTCTCTACCTGCTGCTTTTTGGCGGTGTGCTATCTATCTTATTGGAGTTTTCAGCAATCGGTGTGCTGGCGGTCATCTCGCAACCAGAGGTACCCGTCGCGTTCATTGATCTAACCACTGTGGACAGGGAATCCCTCTTTCTGATCTTCGTCGCACTACTTTTGGTTCGTTTCATCTCACTTTTCATCGTGGAAAGCTCGTTCGTTTACTTTGCCAAGGAACTACAGGTTCACCTCTCAACCCGTGCAGTCGAACAAATCACCAGGGAAGACATAAAGAAGATCGAAGAAAAGGAAATTGGCCACTACATCACGCTGGCGGGAGACGAGGCCTCTCTCGCATCCCAGGTGCTCTTGTCTGCACTTAATATCATCAACATCAGTTTTCTGTCGGTCGTATACGTGGTGCTTATCCTGCTTTTCTCCACGAACGTGATGCTGGCAACAGTGGGTCTTTTCGCGGTGATCGCGCTTGCGATCTGGCCGGTTTACCGTCGGTTGTTCATGCTGGGATACCAGCAGGCGATCTTTCGTCGCCGCTCTCACAGTCTGTTCATGGACTCCCTGAATTCGCTTCGAGTGGTCAGGGCGTTTGGTCTGGGCCCTTATGTGACGCACGAATACCATGATGCGCTGGCAGATTATTGCGGTGTGAACAGCAGTATCGATATTTACGGCGCGCTGGTGAAGTACGTGCCACTGGTTCTGCTCCTCGTTTTTTATGGCATGTTGCTGGCCTATGTCTTTAACGCAGACGAGGGCTATGACGTTGCTTTACTGATTACCGTACTGGTGATGCTGGTGAGGTTGCTGCATTCGATTGGCACGCTGTCGGGTTATGTTGGCAAAGTGATTGGAGATCTGAAGGGTGTCAGCAATATTGTGACGTTTTTGCGTAAACCCCGCGATGATGTCGGGGGCGCTCAACTCGAATCAGCTGTAGATGAGATCAAGATCAGCAATGTTTCGTTCGGTTATGGAAGTAATCGAATCTTTGAGGGTTTTAACTACACGTTCCGGGCGGGCACCAGTTACGCCATCTACGGAGAGTCGGGTACCGGTAAATCGACGTTGCTGGACCTCATCATGGACTACGTTTCACCGGAGACGGGCCAGATAACAATGAACGGCCGTCAGGTTCAGGACCTCGAGAGCAACACCTTGACGGATCGCGTGGTGTACGTGAGTCAGGATAGCCTCATATTCAACCGGACAATTCGAGAGAACATCTGTCTCGACAGGGAATTCACCAATGCAGAAATTGACCAGGCCCTCGCAGATGCATGCCTGACAGAGATGGTGGCTGACCTTGAGGAAGGGTTGGACTTCAGCCTGGCCTACCGGGGAGCGAATGTTTCTGGCGGCCAGCGGCAACGCATCAACCTTGCACGGGCGCTCATTCGAAAACCTGATGTGTTGATTCTTGATGAAGTTACCAGTGCGCTTGATCCACAGACCAAAACCGATGTGGTTGACCGTTTGTTGTCTGCCTTCAAGGGTAAGTTGTTGATCTTTGTCACCCACGACAGCAGCTTTTTTGAGAGCGTCGATGAAGTGATTGATCTCGGGAAGCTCAAGCATGGCGCAGCCGGACAGGGAGAGTTGACATGATCTCCTATGGTAAACAGGAAATAACCCAGGCCGACATCGACGCCGTTGTAGAGGTGTTGGGTTCCGACTTCCTGACCCAAGGACCCATGGTGCCGCGGTTCGAAGAAGCAGTTTGCCAGGCGGTTGACGCGAAATTTGGGGTAGCAGTAAACAGTGGCACCGCAGCGCTGCATATTGCCACGCAGGCATTGGATGTCGGTCCAGGTGACTGGCTGTGGACGAGTGCCATTACATTCGTTGCGTCCGCTAATTGTGGTTTGTACTGCGGCGCCCAGGTGGACTTTGTGGACATTGACCCGGGCACGTTCAACATGTCGCCGGCTGCCCTTGAAACAAAGCTCGAAATGGCAGCAGCAGAAGATAGGCTGCCAAAGGTTGTCGTGGTTGTTCACATGTGCGGGCAGGCGAGTGACATGCAGGCCATCCATGCTCTGTCTGAAAAGTATGGTTTTCGCGTTGTAGAGGACGCATCGCATGCCATCGGCGCAGAATTGAACGGCGAGCCTGTAGGTAACTGCCGATACAGTGACGTTACTGTGTTCAGCTTTCATCCCGTAAAGATTGTCACGTCAGCGGAAGGTGGCATGGCGGTCACTAACGACCCACAGCTCGCACAAAGGCTGGCGCTCCTTCGAAGTCACGGGATTACACGTGATGCCGATGTGATGAGTATGGAAAGCCACGGGCCCTGGTATTACGAGCAGATCGATCTCGGGTACAACTATCGCATGTCTGACCTGCACGCAGCGCTGGGTGTCAGTCAAATGCAACGGCTTAGTGAGTATGTTGCTCGGCGTAACGAACTGGCGAGCCGATATGATGGTCTGCTGCAGGGGCTACCTGTAAAGACACCAGCGGTAGCGGAGGCGCGCGTCTCCGCGTTTCATCTTTATGTGATTCGCCTCGACCTTGAGTCTATCGCAACAACCCATCTTGCAGTGTTCGAATCAATGAGGGAGCTGGGCATCGGAGTCAACCTTCACTACATCCCTGTCTATCGCCAGCCATACTTTTCCAAGATGGGCTTTGAACCTGCCGAGTATCCAAACGCGGAAAAGTACTACGCCGAGGCGATCACCATTCCTCTGTATCCGACAATGACTAATGACCAACAGGATCAGGTAGTGAAAGCACTGCGTGAATCGCTATTGGGGACTGAGGTTAGCTGAGGTCTTCAAGCCTGAGCGGTTCGCCTCGCTTCAGATCGCGGGTTGCAGTCTTGCCGATCACTTCATCATAGTATTTTGGCGCGAGCCCAAATCCGGGCCTGATACTGCGGATATTCTCGGGTGTGAGCGTGTCGCCGCACTGGATATCATTAACGACATAAAGTGATCGACCATAGTTCATGGTGTACTGCTCGGAATCAGTCGTCTTGAAGTTCGGCGCTCCCTGCGCCTCAAATGCAACGGCACAGTTACTTACCAATGCGGCCAGTTCCTCCGGTTCCAGCGAAAAACTCGAGTCCGGCCCGCCGTCTGCGCGACGTAAGGTGAAATGCTTCTCGATCATGCAGGCCCCCATCGATATGGAAGCAACCGAAACGCCGATACCAAGCGTGTGGTCAGAGAGACCAACGGCGCATCCGTAGCGCTGTGCAAGAGCAGGTATGGTGGCGAGATTTGCCTCCGACGGCATCGAAGGGTACCCGCTGACACAATGCAACAGGACAAGTTCTTTACAACCGTTGTCTTCAAGCGTCGCAACAGCCTCGTCGATCTCTTCAAGGCTGGCAATGCCCGTTGACATGATGACGGGCCTGCCTGTCTCCGCGATGCGACGGATAAGTGGGAGGTCGTTCATTTCAAACGACGCGATTTTGTAAACGGGTACATCGAATTCTTCAAGAAAGGTGACCGCCGTTTCTTCATAAGGGGTACTGAAAGCGGTGATGCCCAATTTTTTCGCTTCTTCAAAGAGAGCATCATGCCATTCCCATGGCATTGCCGCGTCAGTATAGAGATCGTAGAGTTTCTGTCCTGCCCATGTGTTTCCTTCCGGCAGGATGAAGTCGGGTGCTTCGCTGTCGATGGTCATCGTATCGGCAGTGTAGGTCTGTAGTTTTATTGCATGCGCCCCCGCGGCCTTGGCTTTCCTGATCAGCTCAATGGCGCGATCAATGCTGCCATTATGGTTCGCTGAAATTTCCGCAATGATGTACGGCGGTTCGTTGGGACCAATATTGATGCCGTCGATGGTGAGGTGGTTCCTCATGATTAGCGTATTCCTAGTTTGATGCCGTCCTGGCAGGTAATGATCTTGTAGTTGCTGCAGTCGAGGTCTGCCTGCAGAAAAACGCACTCGGTAGTCAGGTGATCGTCAATTTTAACCCCACCGTGGGCTTTCTGCGTGATGACAAGGTTATACAGGAAGTCGCTGCTGTGGTCCGCAGCGACAACCGATTTGTACCTGGTGGCAAGGCTTGGGTAGTACTGCCCTCGCGTAAGAGGCGTCAGGTTACCGGCCCTGAGATTGGTCACTGCCTCTGCAAGTTCGGGTTCGAGCCTGGCCTCGATACGCGCTTGCACGGATTCGGGTGTATCACCGGGTTCCCGGAGGAGATCAAACTGGTGAGCCAGCCTGCCGACATCAATCTGGTCATCAACCATATGAAACGACACCGAGAAGGTTTTATCGTTGCGAAGGAATGCCCAGGCGATAGGGTGTCGACCGCGGATATCCGGCAGTTTGCCGTAGTGGATGTTCATGATGCCGCTTGGGAATCTGGCAATGAAGTGTTCAGGGAAGATGAGACCGAAGCCGCAACTGACCCCAAGCTCAGCACCTTCGAGCGATAGCATGTCGAGGTCGGCGAGTGAATCAACGGAGGTCAGTGTGACCTGTTGTTGTGAACAGTAATCGGCTAACCCCTGCCCCAGATGACTTGTCTCACAAACGCAGCTGACTGTGTCTCCAAATACGCGCCGCGTGGCGTCAAGCGCTTTGGAGCTGCTCCCAAAG
This sequence comes from Pseudomonadales bacterium, assembly GCA_963921285.3. Taxonomy (GTDB): domain Bacteria; phylum Pseudomonadota; class Gammaproteobacteria; order Pseudomonadales; family Azotimanducaceae; genus UBA9659. The sequence goes on along the minus strand of CAWUFD020000006.1, from coordinate 37,699 downwards.
AAAATCTCGTTTGGCACTGATGTCGTACGGTGTAAATTCGAGGCTAGCATCCATAAATGCATTGAGAGCGTCAATCATCTTCTGCTCGGAAACCTCGTCGCTTTTCCCCAGGTAGTGCACGTAGCCAGCATAGGCCAGCTCCTTAAGAGGTTGCTCCTGATTCGCCGCAATTGATACGAGAATCGACTTAACGCCGAGGTGCAGGCGCTCCCAGATGCTGATCCCACCAGCACCAAGAACCAATTCGGTTCGTGTCAGGTGTCCTGCCATATCATCGATGCTGGAATAAGCTTTAAACCCGTGGCGGGTACACAGTGCTGCTTGTTCTTCGCGGCCCGAACCACGGGATAGCAGCACATCGACCTCATAGGTGTTTGCGAGATCGCTGGCGGCAACGGCATTTATCGCCTTCTCAAGGAGTTCACCTGTATCGCTACCGCCGAAATAGAGCATGACTCTTTTCTCTGGATTGGTTTTTTGGCTGAAAAATTCTTCTCGAAGCGGTGCGTAAGCAGGGCCGAGCAACATTCTTGCATGGGAAGGAACGAGTGACCTGTATCGACTTTCAGGCTCGGCAAAAAAATTGCAATCCAGCAGAAGGTCACAATCGTGAGGCCGATTGGCGAGATCGTCGATGACCATGATCTTGTTTGCCGCATTGCGACCGCAGGTGTGCCACGAGGCATCGATGCTGTAGTGATCGGTGATCAGCCAGTCTGCGGCTGTGCCAAAGTGATGGGTTATGGCGTTGGTCGTTTCTCCAGCATCCTGGTTAACTGGTACAGCCAGCCAGTCTGATTCGACGCGGGATTTGATCTCAACAGGTTCGTCACCCAGTAGGGTGAGATGAAAGCTTTTCGCGGAGACGAGGTCTGCAACATGCCCCTGCAGGTTTCTGCAGATAAACAACACCTGGGCGCCATGGCGGGCGATTTGCGTTGCGAATGTCATGCAGCGGGCAAGGTGGCCGGTGCCGATGACCTGCGATGAGTCCACTCGAATCGCAACCTTCAAATTCTTCTCCCCAACTCGACTACTTTCATGATCGCTGACGACTTAAACTATGCCGTTAAGCTGTAAAACTTACTATGGGAATAAGCAAAGTGAAATCCTGCGCCATCATGCAGCCAACCTACCTACCGTGGGCTGGTTTCTTTGGCATGATCGAAGCAGTGGATGTGTTCGTTTTTCTGGACGATGTCCAACTGACGCGAAGAGGGCCGCATGCATGGCACCAACGTAATCGCATTTTGTTAAATGGCAAGGAGCACTGGTTGACCGTACCCGTCATCCATGACGCCCAGGAACAGCTGCTCAAGGATTCCGTGGTGGCTGATCGTGAGAAATGGCGTAAGCGCCACTTGCAGACCCTGCAGCAGGCGTATGGCAAGAAAAGCTGCCGTCATGAAATTGCTGAGATTATCGATGCAGTGATCGGAGGTGATATCACTAATCTTGCCGAGTTGAACATGACCTTTATTCGATTGATCGCTGAGGCACTTGGCGTGACAACGCAGATCGAGGTCTCCAGTGAATTGGGTGTTGGAGGAAGGAAGGGAGAGAAGTTGAAGTTGCTCTGTGATGCACTGGATGCAGAGCGTTATGTCGCTGCACCTGGTTCCAGGGCATACCTTGAAGAGGAACAAGCTTTTGATGGCGCTCCTATCCAGCTCGACTATTTCACTTTCGATCCGGCGCCATACGAACAACGAGGGGCTTCAGCGTTTGTCAGCCACCTCTCGATTGTGGATGTGATCTGCAATATCGGCCTCGAAAAAACTAGGGACTACATCAGGGGCAACTATGAGTGATCCGCACTATGTTGTGCTTTCTGGCAAGCCCTGGAACGCGACGCTCGCTGACCTGATGCAGGAACGGGTAGGTGGCACGTGGACGACGATCCGAACCCCCGAGGAGCTGACGCTTGAACGACTGGCTGCGCTCAAACCCAGATACATTTTTGTGCCGCACTGGTCGCATCGTATAGACCAGGCGATTATCGATACGTTTGAATGTGTCATCTTTCATGAAACCGATCTGCCCTATGGCAGGGGTGGCAGCCCTGTCCAGAATCTCATTGTGCGGGGCGTGAAAGAAACCAAAATGACGGCGTTGCGGGCCACCGACGAGATTGATGCAGGAGACGTTTATCTCAAAAGACCACTGTCGCTGGAAGGTACCGCGAGGGATATATTTTTTCGAGCCAATGATGTTATTGCCGGGATGATAGAAACGATTGTCAAGGAGTCGCCTGAGCCTACGCCGCAAACGGGTGAACCAGTTGTTTTCAAACGACGCAAACCCGCTGAAGGGAATCTGCACGATCTGGGTACGTTGGAAGAGATCTATGACTATATTCGAATGCTTGATGCAGATGGATATCCGCCTGCGTTCTTCAACACGAGTGCGATTAAATTTGAATTTACTGGTGCGCGTTTTGACGAATCAGGAGATTTGATTGCCGAGGTTCGGATCAGGGCTGAGGATGACTAGTATAATGCAGATGACGTTAACGGCAGGACAGTCGGTTGGTTGAATACAACATCGTAAAAAATCAGTTTGGCTACTACGAGGTCGACCCTAAGCCAGACCAGGAGGTGCTCGATCGCTTTTACCAGGAGAAGTATTTCCAGTCGGATTTGCGATATTCGCACGAGTACGACGAAGAGGAGCGGGCCTACCTGCAACGCATTATCGAACGCAAGGTTGCCCTGTTGAAAAAGACCATACAGGACGAGTTTGCCGGTAAACGTGTCCTCGAGGTGGGTGTCGGGGAAGGTTGGACGCTTGCGCACCTGGAAAAAGAAGGTGCGATCCCGACCGGCATCGATTACAGCGACTACGCGGTACGGCAGCACAACCCGCAGTTGGCGGACAAGTTGATCCAGGACCATCCTGACGCCGCGATTGAACGGCTGGTATCAGCGGGTGAGAAGTATGACGTGATGTGGCTTGATAATGTGCTTGAGCACTCGCCAACGCCGGATCTATTGCTTAAAAACCTCTTCAAGCTTGCTGCCGACGATTCAGTGCTGATGGTCGAGGTGCCCAATGACTACTCTGCAATCCAGAAGGAATGCAGTGATCGGGGTCTTGCAAAAGGTAACTACTGGGAGTGTCCACCCGAACACCTGTCGTACTTTAACAAGTCAGGTCTGCAACAACTCGGCATGAGCTGTGGATGGGAGATGGTGGATGCGATTGCTGATTTTCCAATTGATCTCTACTTGTTCAACGAAACATCAAACTATGCACTGGACCCTTCGGTCGGGAAAAACGCGCATCGAGCACGCATTGCCTTTGAGTTGATGATGGCCAGGCAGGACACAGATGATCTGATCGAGTTTTATCGCAGCATGCTGGGCGTTGGTCTTGGTCGGCTCATCACGGCGGTGTTCGTGAAAGGAGGCGTCGCCGGGTGAAGGCGCGAACAATCGAAAAAGAGTGCATTGAACGTGGTATCGCCGAGGTTCGGGAAGTCGGGTATACCGTCTTTGAGAATGTGCTGACGAGTGACGCAGCAGCTCATTACAGGACGCTTTGCAAAGACAGCTACGAGCGATACGCCCGGCACTATGTTTCTTCCGCGAGGGTAGGTAACTTTCATGGCGACAGTGGCGTGAAACTCATCTACAACCTTCATAACAAGAGTGACGATTTTCTCGCCCTGATTTTTGACGAGAACGTGATCACAGTTTGCGATGACCTGTTGCGTGCGGGTTCTTACCTGGACCAGGAACCGTGGCAGATTCAACAGACCCAGGCGCGCGGTCTTGTGGGAGAGTGCGAGGCCCAGCAATTACATATTGATTCAAGGCTGCCTGGGACCGGTCACCCCCTCGTGCTTCAATTCTTCTGGGTGCTGGATGAGTTCGGCCCGCGTAACGGTGCTACGAGGGTTGTACCGCGATCGCACCATCAAGCTGCGTTCGCCGAGCCTGATACCGTTTATCCTGATGAAGTAACGTTGGAATGCCCTGCAGGCAGCCTTGCTGTGGTGGATGGCTCTGTGTGGCACGGTAGTGGTCCTAAGTATTCAGAGGAAGAACGCTGGATCATCATAGGCACCTACTCCCGCTGGTTTGTTAAACCATCCTTTGACCTCACCAGGAACACACCCGCTGAACTGGTATCGAAGCTGACAGACCGACAAAAGGAGATCATGGGGTTCAGGTCACGGGCACCAAAAGACGAATTTACACGGGTAACACGACGCTCAGACATCGATGAATGGGATGACGGGTATCAGCTCCCTTCAGGCAACGAATGACGAAATTGATGAAATGAACACGATACTTGTTGTTGCAGCTCACCCCGATGATGAAGCTTTGGGTTGTGGAGGAACCATTGCAAAGAGAGTTGCGGAAGGTGATGAAGTTCACCTTCTGTTTGTTGCCGACGGCGTGGGTGCCAGGGGTGGTGATGCTGCGAGTGCTTCGAATCAGCGGCAGCGAGCCTGTGATTCAGCAGCCGAGATCCTGAGTGTTTCCAGCATCAGCCATCTGGGCTTCCCAGATAACAAGCTGGACAGTGTTCCGCTTCTGGATGTGATCCAGAGGATTGAACAGAAGCTAGCTGAGATACTACCGTCTGTCGTCTACACACATCATCCCGGGGATTTGAATGTCGACCACCGTCTGACCTGTGAGGCAGTGATGACTGCCTGCAGGCCGCTGCCTGGTTCAAGCGTTAACGAGATTTACTTCTTTGAGGTTATATCGTCGAGTGAGTGGTCACTGCCTGGTGCGGAAGTTTTTTCCCCTAACGTGTTTGAGGACATAACGGGCTACCTCGAAACGAAAATGAAGGCGCTGGAAGCTTACGCGGAAGAAATGCGACCCGCACCGCACTCGCGGAGCTATGAGCACCTGAGGAGTCTTGCGCTCCATCGAGGGCACAGCGTTGGGTTTGATGCGGCAGAAGCGTTTGTGCTCGCGAGGCAACGTCGCTAGTTATTTGGGTTTGCGTGCGTGCAGTAGGTGGCAGCCGTAAGGTTTGTCCTCAACAAAAAGAAAATCATCAAGCCAGCCGTATTTTGCGTCTTCGAAGCCTTTAGCGTAGATCTCCATGAAATGATCCCTGGAGTAGGGGACGAACAGCGTCAGGCCCTTTCTGTTATCAAAGCGATAATCCTCTGGTACGCGAATCTGACCGTTGGTCAGGATATCCGCTCCATAACACAGACTGTGCTTTCTTGAGATGGTGGAAAGAAGGAGAGTTCCTCCCGGTTTTAATATCCGAAGGAGTTCATCTCTTACCGTCTCAACAGCTTCCTGCGTGCCGTTGTAGTGCATACAGTTCCAGGACACGACCATGTCGAAAAAATTGTCTTCGTAATCTAGGTGTAACGCATCAATGAGTTTGAAGTCTCCGGAAAGATTTGCCTTCTGGAACAGGTCGTTGGCGGAATCAACTGATGCCTGGCTAACTTCTGCGCCGTGGACCTCGTAGCCTTCGAGGGCCATGAAGAGGGCGTTGTTGCCGGAACCGAAACCGTGGTCGAGGACGCGAGCGGGTGAGTTAGGGACGCCTGGTTCTGGGCGTTTGAAGAGGCGGACGAGATTTTCGTCGGGGTAGCCTAGGCTGAGTGAGCCTTCGCCGTAGAGTGCGCCCCAGAGTTTTGCGTTTGTGTTTATGTTCTTCTGTATTGCCATGAGCAAGTCTTACTGGAATGTGCCGCTACGAGTTGAAGCATCATTATACATTCGGCATTCCTAATGCTTGATGTTGTAGCTCCGTATAGTCGAAAAAATTTTGAGAGCCAAGCTGCTCCCGGACCGGATACGTGGAAGTTGAGCAGTTTCTTTGATAGTGCCTTGCGAATTCGCTTTGGTATCTGTGCTCCGTCGATGTATGACTTGCGGTATGTCCCTAACCATCAACGCTCAGACCGTGAAACCGGAAAGCAGTTTTGGTCCAGTTGTTTGACCTCAACTTAAAGGAAGGAAGCGTGAGAATGACCTTAATTTCGACAAAATGATAATATTGAGGCAGTTTCTTTGCCTGCAAAGCAAACAGAGCTGGCCCAGTTTGAGTTTGACGTCAACGAAACCAATGCTGCCGGTGCCTTAGTTTTTGCTGTGGCCTTATTCCGATGTTTTACGAGCTTGCAAATAGAGTCATCCTAGGGGCTCGAGCTGAGTCGCGACGCGGAGTATCTCAACTGATTCAGGCTGCAAACAAGGTATTCGTCAAGAGCACCTGCGAGATTCCGTTCCGGACCGTCACCGGACACAAGCACCGGATGCTGTTGGCTTTGAGACTGCTGCCAAAGTGGCGGCAGTGACGATTTATCACTGAGTCACCTGGGAAAGAAATGGGTCCACTCCTGAATTGGTATTACGCGGGCAACGTTTAAAAAGCATCTCGACGTCATCTTCACTGGTATCTTGATGCTTCTGCATGAAGCGACTAGTGCGTTGGATAATGAAGCTGAGCACTGGGCAATTGAGGCATTAAAAAGCCTCGATAGGAACGTAACTGTGATCATGGTTGCGCAGCGGATATCCAGTCTGAGACACTGCAACAAGATCGTTCAGCTTGATGACAGCGGAGTTGCCGGTGTGACTACTTATTCCAAAAACTTTACTAGCCAAGATGCTTTGAAATTGTCGATAACGGGTCGTCGGGTTTTGCTGATTATCATCCGCAACATCATTCATTTAGGTTAAACTGCGTGCCACGGTAAAAAAATCAGATTACCTGACAGTTTCGCGTACTTGTGATTCTAGCTCCAGTGGAAATAGTCAGGGTCAGGCATGATTTATCGTGAGTATCTTTAAATCTTATTTTTTTTCTCTATCCTTCTCCATTTTCAGAAATTAGGCACTCCCATTGTTCAAGAAATCCGAACTTGTTGATGATGTTTTTATAATCGCGGAAGTAGGTCAAAACCATCAAGGTGACCTGGATACCGCGAGGGAATACATAAAAGTGTTCGCGAGCCTTGGTGCGGATGCAATTAAGTTCCAGACGCGATGTAACAAATACCTGTTCGACGATTTTTCATACAATGCGTCGTATGAGAGTGAGAATGCCTTTGCGGAGACCTATGGCGCGCACCGGGAGATGCTTGAGCTAAAGCCGGAATGGTTACCTGCCTTGAGGGATGATTGCCATAAACTCGGTGTTAAATTCATGTCAACGCCTTTTGATGAACCCAGCCTGCAATTGCTGTTGGATACTGGCGTTGACGTGCTGAAGATTGCGTCTTTTGATCTTGGCAACTTGCCACTCATAGAGCGAATTGCTGAGTCTAACGTCCCTACCGTTATCAGCGTTGGTGGCGGAAAATCTGATCAGATTGCGTCAAGTGTAGAGACGATCGCCAAATTCCCAAGTGAGCTGGCGATACTCCATTGTGTTTCTGAATACCCTTGTGAATACAACAGACTTGGTCTCGATAACATCGAGGTGCTGGCTGAGCGATACCCGGACTATGTTGTTGGGTTGTCTGATCATTTTAATGGCACATTGTCAGGACCTATCGCTTACACCAAAGGAGCTAGAGTGTTTGAAAAGCATGTCACCTTTAATCGCTCGTGGCGAGGAACTGATCACAGCTTTTCGCTTGAGCCTGATGGGTTCAGAAAATTCTGCCGGGATATTCGAAGGGTAACCCACATGATGAATCCGAAGCCGCCAGAAGAGTTAGGCTCGGAAATGGTTTTCAAGAAGCTTGGAAAGTCCCTGATAGCGTCGACCAAAATTGGAAAAGGTGAAGTGGTATCTTCGCGCATGTTGTCGGGCAGAATTTTCAAAGACCAGATCCTGCCAGTCAGAGATTCAAACCTTGTGATTGGAAAGACTGCGAAACGCGATATTGAAGTTGGTGAAGCCATTACTCTAGATTTGCTGGATTGAACGGATCCCGAACAACTGACAACGAATCCGCAAGTGCCTTCCAACATCAGAGAAAATAGTATACCTGCTGATCTCCTTCGTGGCCTCGAACTGATAGTTTTTGACTTCGACGGGGTTTTTACAGACAACTCAGTGTATGTGTCCGAAACCGGAGAAGAGTCGGTTCGATGTTGGCGTAGTGATGGCTTGGGAATTTCCAGAATTCACAAGCTTGGCCTGAAGACCGCCGTACTTTCCACCGAACAGAACAAAGTAGTTTCGGTCCGGTGTAAGAAATTGAATATTGATTGTTGGCAGGGTGCGCACGACAAGGCTGAGACACTGAAGGAGATCATGTCTGTTTGCGACACCCCGAGTGATCGCGTCATGTTCGTAGGAAATGACATCAACGATATTCCTGCTTTTGAACTGGTTGGGGTACCAGTTGCAGTTGCAGATGCCTACCCAGAGGTTCATCCACACGTGGAATATATTACGGCCAGACAGGGGGGCTATGGGGCCGTCAGAGAGTTGTGTGATCTTATTTGTTTGGCTCGATCACAGGGGTAGATAACGTGTTTTCGATTCAAGACAAGGTCATCGTAATCACTGGTGTAAGTGGCCAGATGGGGGCTGTTTATGCAGACTGCTTTCTCGAACATGGTGCTCTCGTAGCAGGATTGGACCTAGGTGAATCGGAACGATCAACAAGACTCAGGGAAAAGTACGATAACCAGTTCATTTTCTGCCGTGCAGACGTTACCAGCAAGACTTCTCTGAGTAATTCACTGCTGCAGGTCGAAACAGCACTGGGTTCGCCAGACGTCTTGATTAACAACGCAGGTATAGACTCGCCGCCTGATGCACCGGCAGAGGAAGTTGGTTATTTTGAGGACTATCCTGAAGAATCCTGGGATAGGGTGATGACGGTCAATCTTAAGGGTGTGTTTCTGGCCTGCCAGGTTTATGGAAAATCGATGGCAGCTAGAAATAGTGGATCGATAGTGAATGTTGCTTCGATTTACGGTTTGGTCTCGCCTGATCAGTCAATTTATCAGTACCGAAGAGACAAAGGCGAAGTTTTTTTTAAGCCTGTTGCGTATTCCGCATCAAAATCCGGAATTCTGAATTTGACGAAATATCTTGCTACCTATTGGGCCAGGGACGGGGTACGAGTAAATACACTTACGATAGCTGGAGTCTATAACAATCAGGATGATGATTTTCTGGATGCTTACAACAAAAGGATCCCTATAGGGAGGATGGCGAATGAAACTGACTACAATGGTGCGTTGCTATTCCTGGCCAGTGAATCTTCTGCGTATATGACTGGTTCCAACCTTGTCATCGATGGCGGTTGGACCGCGATTTGAATCTGAGTCATGTCTGAGAATCATCAAACCATTGCTAATTGGATTGAAGGCAAAGAGTCAGCGACGCAGGGGGATCATTTAGAGAAGTACGATCCCCATACAGGTGCGCTCCAAAGTCTGATTTACAATTCGACGAAGCAGGATGTTGATCACGCTATCAGCGTAGCGGTCAGAGCGTTTCCCGGTTGGGCAGCGACAACGCCAGTAGAAAGAGGACAGATTCTTTTCGAGATCGCAGCAGAAATGAAGGTGCGCGTCGATGAACTAAGTGAGTGTGTTGCTCGTGAAACCGGCAAACCTCCTCAGGACGCAGAAGGCGAAGTTCGAGCCGCAATTGCTCAAGCTGAATACTTCGCTGGGGAAGGGAGCAGGCTATTTGGCAGGACCTTGACGTCCTCCATGTCCGGTAAACGGGTACAGAGTGTCCGAGAGCCAAGAGGCGTGGCTGCCCTGATTGTTCCTGCAAACACGCCGATCGCCAACATTGCCTGGAAAACATTTCCTGCATTAATCTGCGGTAACTCAACTATCCTAAAAGCATCTGAAGATGCCCCATCGCTGGGTTCACTCATGGGTAGTCTGTTCCAGAAAGCTGGCTTACCTGACGGTGTTTTCAATGTGATCCATGGTCAGGGTGACAGGGCAGGCAGGGAACTTGTTGTGGATGATAGAGTCGCAGTCATCAGTTTCACCGGTTCGACCTCGGTAGGCCGAGAAATTGCTGAGGTGGCTGGAAGGCGACTCGCCAGAATATCACTCGAACTTGGTGGCAAAAATCCATTTCTCGTATGTGATGATGCTGACATAGACAATGCCGTGCATTGGGCATCATTGTCAGCATTCAGTAATGCTGGTCAGCGATGTGCTTCGGCCAGTAGATTCACTGTGTTTGATTCGGTCTACGAGGAGTTTGTCGAAAAACTGGTGAAAAAAGCGCAGTCGCTTGTTCTGGGCACGCACAGAGGCGCTGATTTAGGTCCCGTCATCAACAAGAGACAACAGGAGAGAATCCTTGGATTGCTCGAACAGGCGGAAAACGCAGGGGCTGTTGTCCTGTGTGGGGGGAGTGATACTTCGGCAATGTCCGACCTGTCTGGATACTATGTACAACCCACCTTGATTGAGGGCCTGACCAGGGAGTCCACAATCAATTCAACAGAGCTATTCGGACCTGTAGCTACCATCCACGCCGTCAGGTCTTTTGATGAAGCGATGATGGCTGTAAACGATTCGGATTACGGACTGACGGCTGCGATACATACGCAGAATATTGATAGGGCGATGGCTTTTTGCCATGGCGTACGTGCGGGCGTTGCCAACGTGAATTTTGGGACCTACGGTAGCGAACCTCATATGCCGTTTGGCGGCGTGGGCGGCTCAGGGAACGGAACGCGAGAACCTGGGTTAGAGGCCTTGGACGTTTATTCCGAACTGAAGAACATATCAATCCTGGTACGGGATAGTTTGTGATGGACACTCTCGACCCTAGGGTAGTTGCTTTTGTACCGGCCAGATCGGGATCAAAACGAGTTCCTGACAAAAACATCAAATTGTTGAACGGACACCCCTTGTTGGCCTATACAATTCAGGGCGCTTTACAAAGCGCGGTGTTTGAGTCGGTGATCTGTGCGACTGATAGTCCGTTGTACGCAGATATCGCCAAGTACTATGGCGCGGAGGTGCCATTTCTTCGATCGCCTGATATCTCTGGTGACTCTTCTCCGGATATCGAGTGGGTACAGCAGATGCTCTCGTTTTTAGAGGAAGAAAACAGAAGCGTTGACTATTTCAGTATCTTGAGACCCACAAGTCCATTCAGATTACCTGCAGCCATATGTCGGGCGTGGGATGTCATCCGCGTTGATACCGCGGCGGACTCTATCAGAGCGGTAGAACCATGTAATCAGCATCCCGGGAAAATGTGGGTCATCAACGGTGATCGAATGGTTCCGTTACTGCCTTTCTCGAACAACGGAACGCCTTGGCATAGTAGCCAATACGCTGCACTTCCAGAAGTTTACGAGCAGAATGCAAGTCTGGAGATAGCCAAATGTTCGGTAGTTTCAGATCACAGAAGTATTGCTGGCCAGTCAATAATCCCATTTGTGTCTGAAGGTTTGGAAGGGTTCGACATAAACCGTCCAGAGGATTGGGTCCTTGCGGAATTGTATCTTTCGAAGGATCCGACATTGCTGCCTGAGATTCAAAATGAACCATATTCAAACACTGTGAACTAGAGGGGAGACGCTTTTGGGCGATCAAATTGGCAAGGTTGTAGAAGGGAAGTTGAACTACATCTCTCAAGATGAATTTAGAAAAGTACTGGACAGTGAGCTTGACCCTGTTGAAAAAGCCACGCTGTTTGCAGAGTTATCGAGAATAAACACGTTGTACATGATCGCGAAGGCAGGTTCCGGTCATATTGGTACAAGTTTCAGTAGTATGGACATTATGTCGTGGGTGTTTCTCAACGAAGTTTGGGACACAAACAAACAGGGAAATGAGGCCGTTTTCTTTTCCTCCAAAGGACACGATGCGCCGGCGTTATATAACGTTTTGATTGGTCTGGAAAAACTAGACTTTGCTCTGATCCACCAACTTAGAAAGCTTTCCGGACTACCCGGTCACCCCGATGTTTCCACCGAACATGTTGTTACAAACACAGGTTCGCTAGGCATGGGGGTTTCCAAGGCCAAGGGAATGATCCAGGCAAATAGACTGCGCGGCGAAAACAAAAGGGTGATCGTTCTCACTGGTGATGGAGAATTGCAGGAAGGGCAGTTTTGGGAGTCTCTTGTAACGGCCAGTAGCGGTAACTTTCATGAGCTGTTGGTTATTGTTGATCACAATAAACTTCAGTCAGATACGTTTGTCTCGCACGTGAGTGATCTAGGTAATCTTGAAAGTAAGTTTCAATCTTTTGGCTGGCACGTAAGAAGGTGTGATGGTAATAACATCAAAGTACTTTCAGCGACTATTGAGGAGTTAAAACAGCTGAAAGATGGGCCAAAAGTGATTATCGCAGATACCATCAAGGGTAAAGGCGTATCGTTCATGGAACATACGTCACTCCAGTCTGAAGATGAGTATTATCAGTTCCACAGTGGCGCTCCATCATCAAGTGCATATTTTGATGCTCTTGATGAACTTTTTGAGAGGACGAGTGGACTTGTTGTGGGAGCTGGTCTTGGTCCATTGCTTGTCGAAACGATGGACTCAGAAGATAAGACTCAAAACAGCGAAACTCAGAAACTGATCGGTGCATATTCGGAAACTCTGCTGTCATTGGCCAAAGAAAATAAAGAAATCGTGGCCCTGGATGCAGATCTCGTGCTGGACACAGGTCTGATTCCGTTTAAAGAGCAGATTCCGGAGAGATTCATAGAGTGTGGCATTGCCGAACAAGACATGGTGTCTCAGGCAGGTGGGTTGGCCCTGAATGGATACTTACCAGTCGTGCACTCTTTTGCTTGTTTCCTTTCAACCCGTCCCAACGAGCAGATATACAATAACGCGTCCGAACGAACCAAGATTATTTACGTGGGTTCACTTGCTGGTGTTTTACCAGGAGGACCCGGACATTCTCACCAATCTGTTAGAGATATTTCTTCACTCGGGGCAGTGCCAGGCCTTGATATCGTGGAGCCTTGTTGTGAACAAGAGGTTGATAGGTTGCTGCGTTGGTGTGTGGAAGAATCCGAGAACAGCGTTTACATGCGATTGGTCAGTATTCCTGTTGCTGTTGACTTCGATATTCCAGACAGCCCTCTCGAACGGGGAAAAGGTTACCCAGTAAGAGATGGAGATGACATCGTCGTTTTTGCCTATGGCCCGGTCATGCTCAGCGCTGCTATAGAGTTTGCAGATGCTTTTGAAAAGCGCCATGGAGGGATGACAGTTAAAGTGGTGAATGTCCCATGGTTAAACTACCTTGACGTAGAATGGCTTCGCCAGATTGTCTCGGGGTGTCAGTTCATAGTTTCACTCGACAATCACTTTCTGAGTGGCGGTTTTGGAGAGAAGCTTGCGTCATCACTAATTACAATCGATACATCTTTCAGTGAATTTATGAGTTTTGGTTTGTCTGATATTCCATATTGTGGAACCAACGATGAAGTACTGCAGGCTCATGGACTGGATACGCTGAGCCTGGTGGAAAAAGTTCTAACCAGAGTCACTGGCTCAGGTCAGTAAATCAAAGCGAGCCATCCACTTCCATTATCGTTGAGATGATATCCCTTTACTAATTTAGATTGAACACGTTCAAGATATAGAACAACGCTGCCAATGCTCACAATATTTTCCACACCGAAACCGATGCATGACGATGAAGTTATGCGAATACAGAAGAACGCCTTTTTCAGTTGGAGTAAATTGTCCCCGAACAATGATGTTCACATTTTTGCAGCTGACGAGAAGGGAGTTGATGTGGCACGGGGTCTGGGATTTAACACCGATGATCAAATAAGCTTCAAAGCCGGGTTGCCCAGGCTCGCTTCTTTATTCGAGCGAGGAGCTGCGTTGGGTTCAAATGATGTCCTGATGTACGTGAATGCGGATATCGTGTTTCTGGATGACTTCATGCCGGTAGTGCAGAAGGTTGCTGAAGCTTATCAGGATAAGCCTTTTCTGATGGTCGGGCAGCGATGGAACTTGATCTTGGAAGAGGATCTGGATGTTTTTTCGGGTAACTGGTGTGAACACCTCAGAAGAGAGGTGAAAGAGAGAGGTCGCCTTAGCCCTGGATCCTCGATTGATTATTTTGTCTTTCCTAAAGGGTTATGGAAGCAGATTCCAGATTTCACTGTCGGTCGTATCGCATTCGACAACTGGTTAATCTACGAAGCCCGCAGACTGGGTGCAGACGTGATTGATCTGTCTCCGACTACAGTGGTGGTGCACCAACACCATGAACACTTTGCCACTAACGACTCTCCGCCGAGAATTGTTGATCAGAAAGCCTACAAAGAATTCATGTGGAAACGGAGAAAGTCACCGGAAGCAAAAGAACAGATCAAGCTGGCAGGGGGGATTTCGAATTTGTATACAATCGACCATTCGAACAAAGAGTACACAGAGAACGGAATCGTAAACAAAGATCCGTCCAGGATGCCGAAGACGGGGAGGCTTGAAAAAATTAAAGCTATGCTCAAACCACTGAAAGCGTTTCTGAAAAAGTTGTACTTCGGGACGACTTATAACTTCAAAAAGGCATCCGTGATGCTGCTCACCAAGGGTGGGGCTAACTATAATGAGATAACGATGGATGGTTTTGTTTTTCGGGATGCTTCCGTGCACGGTATTGTTCAATACCTCTTTTTTGGCGGGGACCTGGAAAAGCTCAAAACCGAAGTCAGAAAGGTCTCGGAAGTTTTGGATGAAAGGGGTAGGCAGTCTCCCGTGATCTTCGACATTGGGGCGTCGATCGGAAGAAATTCTATGTTCTATTCCAGAATTCCGGACAGTAAGGTCTACTCATTCGAACCTATAAAGCTGAGTTATGATTTTCTTTGCCAGAATATCGAAAATAATAGTCTTGGAAACGTGCAGGCTTTCAATCAGGGCTTTTCTGATAAGCATGAAAGTTTGTTGATTTCACCACCTGACCCAGATCAGCACGAGTGGTATGGAAACAAAGTTGGTCTGGATAGGCCGAGTCTGTCATCAGTCTATTCCACAAACAAAAAATCAGCACAGGAGGCGGAGTTTTTTACGGTGGATGAGTTTGTTGACAGTGAACAGATTCCCAAGTTGGATTTTGTAAAAATAGATGTTGAAGGACATGAGTGGGCGGTTCTATCGGGGGCGAAAAAGACGATAGAAAAAAACCGACCGATATTTCAGATTGAGATCAACCAGTTTACACAGGCTATTTCAGGGAAGTCCTCCGAGGATATCCTGAAGCCCTTATTAGATGATGGTTATAGGCTTTTTTATTTCAAAGACGGTGAGTTGATATCGTCAGCAATCGGAGAACTACCAGAAGAAGAAATGGTCGTGGATGCGATTTTGATTCCAGAAGAGAAAAATTTGTGATTGTTGAATTCATCAAAAAGAACTTACCGGTAGAGATCAAAGAAGAAATCAGAACCAGATTTCGTATGGGCCCTTATCCGGACTGGCGGGCGTTGGTGGCACCGGACAGGGAGCTTTGGGAAACGGCGAAAAAGTCTGCTGCAAGCGGCAAAAAAGTTCTTATCGCCACCAGTGTTGGTGCCCATCGAAGCGGAAATATCATCGAGAGCATGCTGGCCGTCGCACTAACACTTCGTGGTGCTAATGTTGAGGTCATGTTATGTGATGAATCTTTACCCGGTTGCGCTAAAACTGAGTTCGGACAGGTTGGCAATCTTAAGCAGTTTGCCACTTCGGGACCTCAGGGGATAAAAAGCTGCGTAGGTTGTTACACCTATTCCAGACAAATGTACACTGACCTGGGTCTGAAAGTTAACACCTATAGTGAGTTTGTAACTCAGGACGAGCTCAAAAAAATTGATGACCTCGTTGACACGATTGCCTACGAAGACATCGCAACGTTTGAGTACGAGGGCCTCCCAATTGGTGAACACGCGATATCAGGCGCGCTTAGGTTCTATTGTACCGGTGACCTTCAAAGCCAGGACTACGCTGACCCCATATTGAGAAGATACCTGAAGTCTGCCTTGCTGACGATGTATGCAATGAACAATTTGCTGGATCAAGGTGGGTTTGAGCAAACCGTGTTTTACCACGGAATCTACATACCACATGGTGTCCTGGGTGCCGTCGCAAGGAAAAAAGGCGTAGGTGTTGTGAACTGGAACACTGCCTACCGCTCAAGAAGATTCATCTTCACACATTACGATACTTATCATCACATGTTGATGAACGAACCAGTTTCTAATTGGAAATCGCTCGAACTGACCCCTCAGCTGGAAGAACAGGTCATGGAATATCTGTACAGTCGTGAAGAAGGGTCACGGGATTGGCAGCAGTTCAATGAAAACGCTAATCCATCACTTGAGTTTGCAGTTCAGGAAATGGGTATTGATTTTTCCAAGCCGACTATTGGCTTACTTCCTAATGTGGTTTGGGATGCCCAGTTGCATTATCCCGCTAATGCCTTTACGAATTTGATTGAATGGGCTATCGAAACAGTCAGGTATTTTGCTCAGCGACCCGAACTGCAATTGATTGTCCGGGCTCATCCTGCCGAGGTCAAACGCTACAGCAAATCAAGGCAACCCCTGTTAGCCGAAATTGGAAAGGTCTTTCCAGAACTGCCGCCCAATATTTTTCTTGTTCCACCTGAGAGCAAAATAAGCACGTACGCCATCATGCAAGCCTGCGATAGTGTGCTTGTGTATGGTACGAAAACCGGAGTAGAGCTGACAGCGAGAGGCGTGCCGGTAATTGTGGCTGGTGAAGCATGGATACGTAACAAGGGACTGACAATGGATGCCAGTTCCAAGGAAGAATACTTCCAGATCCTGGACAAGTTGCCGATTAATCAGCGCATGGACGCTGAAACGATTCACGAAGCTAGAAAATACGCGTATCACTTTTTTTACC
Source organism: Pseudomonadales bacterium (assembly GCA_963921285.3). GTDB lineage: Bacteria > Pseudomonadota > Gammaproteobacteria > Pseudomonadales > Azotimanducaceae > UBA9659. The sequence goes on along the minus strand of CAWUFD020000006.1, from coordinate 20,933 downwards.
GTCGCGGCATCTTCCTGCCTATCGTAGAGAAGACGAAAAACAACATGGCCTTCGCGTTGGGTATAACGCGGGTTGATGAACTTCTTCCTGATAAATGCCTTGGGCTTGATCTGATCTGTGATGGGATTCTGAACGGCACTGAGTTTGTGTACCCCGCCGAAGAAAGACCACATGAAGATGAATAGGAAACGGCCTGATTTTGATCCTTGTGCAGGGTAATTTTCCAGCCAGCGGCGATTGGATTGAATTAGACCATCCTGCTTTTCAACGTTCCATTGAAATGGTCTTGTATCACAGTTTTCTCAAAGAGCTTGAATTGTCTGATCGTATAAGGATAGCAACTATATTGAGTTTCTTCGTGAAGGAAATTCTGTGTCAACGTACTTATCTGCTTAAAAGGTTAGTGTCTTTATGTGTGGAATAGTTGGTTACATGGGACCTTGGCCTGAAGAACTTATCGAAAAAATGGTCGGTTCTCTCGCTCACAGAGGTCCCGATGGTCAAGGCGTCTATCTCGACGATAGCTGCAACGTGGCACTGGGACACACCCGCCTCTCGATAATAGACCTATCTGATAACGCAGCGCAGCCAATGTTCAGTGAAGATGGACGATACATCCTTACGTTCAACGGTGAAATATATAACTATGTTGCGTTGCGACGCTCCCTTGAATCCGTCGGAGTTTCGTTTAAGGCCCATAGTGATACGGAAGTTCTGTTGCATCTTTACATGCGTGAGGGCGAGAGCTGTTTACAGAAATTGCATGGGATATTTGCGTTCGCGATCTGGGATCAAAAAGAGAAACGGCTTTTCATCGCTAGAGATCAGATAGGTGTCAAACCCCTCTATTACGCCGAGATTGACAAGGGGTTTCTCTTTTCAAGCGAATTGAAGTCTCTGGTTTTGTGCCCTGACGTTAAACGAGATATTGATCCCATTGCTGTCGCAGACCACCTTGGTTTTCTGTGGACAGCGGGTGAGTCAACGATGATCCGGAAGATAAAGAAACTTCGTCCGGGTTGTTACATGAAAGTTGACTCTTCTGGCGTAAAAATCGAGCGCTACTATAGAGTGCCGACTGTGAGCCACGGTCTGCCCGGGTCAGATGCGGATCTGCGAAATCTAATCGATGAAGTTGTCGGTGAGCAGATGGTGTCTGACGTCGAGGTAGGTGCATTGCTGTCAGGTGGCGTCGATTCCAGCGCGATAGTTGCCTCCATGTGCAGAGTGATGCCTCCTGATCAGATAACGACGTTCTGTGCGTCAGTTCAAGCGGCTGAAGCAGGTGCAGACAACTTTGGAGACGATGAGAAATTTGCTAAACGGGTGGCTGCTCACTTCGGTGTGAACCTGGTGGAAGTCGCTACCGATGTCGACGTGATAGACATGTTGGAGAGTATGGTCTGGTCGTTGGATGAACCCACAGCGGACTTCTCTGCTCTCCAAACCAGGTTTCTAGCGAGGGCTGCCAGGCAAAAGGGCGTAAAGGTGCTTTTGTCTGGCGTAGGTGGGGATGATCTGTTTACTGGTTATGGAAGACATACTGCGGCGTTGTTTTATCAGCAGATTAACAGCCTGGGTGTGTTAAGGAAGGTCCTTGGGCAAATGTTGGCTCTCGTCCCCGCCGGCACGCTGATGGGCAGAAGGGTTAAGCGCATCGGTGAGCTGCTTTCGCGCGACGAGGAATCGATGATCGTTGATGCGATGAGTTTCTCCGGGGTGAAGTCTGACCAAAGAATGCGGTTAGTACATCGGTCCCACTGGCATGAACTGCCAGAATCAGGAGTTTCTCCAAATGTTCTCCGGTCACTGGAAGCAACAAAACAACTTCATCCGGTAGAGCGAATTCTTGATCTTGAAATGTTGGGTTTTTTACCAGATCACAACTTGAACTATACCGACAAGATGGCAATGCTTGAAGGAATTGAAGTTCGGGTTCCTCTGTGTGATCCGAGACTTGTCGAGTACGCGAGAAGCCTGCCGCTATCAGATTTAATCTCTCTAAACAGCACGAAGAAAATTCTCAGAAAATCTCAGAGCAATCGATTACCTGAGGAAGTTCTGCAACGACCGAAACAGGGATTTGGTGTCCCCGTTCGTAGTTGGCTAAAGGGTCCTGCGAGACCGCTATTGGAAGAGCTAACCTCAAAATCAGCGGTGGAAGACAGAATGTTGTTTGATGCCGATGAGGTTGATCGCCTGCGTAGAGATTTTTACGAAGATCGCGTTGATGGCGCAATGACTCTTTTTCCTCTCATGGCGATCGAGGCCTGGTGCCGTAAACTTGATAACACCCCACAACTTAATCTTAGTGGATAGAGAAGAATGAGTTTCAATCTCCTTTCAGACCCTGGCTATGGCCTCAGGAAAATAGAGAAGCTCTTTCTGGCATTTCGATTTTTCTTTCGATTTCCTCGCAGGTATGGTGCCTGGCCAAAGTATGAATACCTTAAGCCCTGGATAGTCGATCAGACACCGTCAACCGTGGTAGATGTCGGGGTCAATCTTGGGCAATTTCTGCATATGGCGTACAGACTGTGGCCTAATTCCCGAATTGTTGGGATAGAGCCTTCAGCAGACCTGGCTCGTCAGATATCAACGATCTATGAAAAGCAGTCCAGAGTTCAGGTCGAGTGTTGCGCGGCGAGTGATAGAGAAGGAGATGCGACCTTTTTTGTCACGAAAAACAACCAGAACAGTTCGCTTCTTCAACCATCCTCAGAGTTTGTAGAAGATCGACCGGGTGACGGTCTACTGAGAACAGAAGATGTCCAGTTGAAAAGACTTGATACGCTTCTGGGTGAACTGCCAGGTCCCTTGTTTGTGAAAATTGATGTTCAAGGAGCAGAGCTGGAGGTCATAAAGGGAATGGGGAAACGTCTGGACGATGTCGAGACGCTTATTGTTGAAGCACCGTTTGAGGAAGCTTATGAAGGTGCAAGTGAATTTGATGAGATTTATCGTTATCTGAGTGATCGTGGTCTGGCTTATGCAGGCCCTCTTGGGATTTTGACATCAAAAAGAACAGGACGGGTTCGTCAGGAAGATGCGGTGTTTGTTAGAAAGGATCCAGCTCGTTTTATTGACGAAGGAAAAGACCTATGAAGCAGATCGTTCAGAGTGCGCGATCAGGCGAACTTGTTTTGAAAGATGTTCCTGACGCCAGGGTTCGCAGGGGGCATATTCTGGTGAGGACACGATCTTCTCTCATTTCTGCAGGTACAGAACGTATGGTGGTGAATTTCGCCAAGAAAAACCTGCTTTTAAAGGCCAAGGAAAGGCCTGATCTGGTTCGGAAGGTACTGGACAAGACCAGAAGAGACGGCATTGGCTCTACAGTGCGGGCGGTACTCGCTCGCTTGGATGAACCGCTGCCACTCGGTTATTCGGCTTGTGGTGATGTCGTAGCTGTAGGCGATGGTGTCGAAGGCAAATTCCACGTAGGGCAGCGTGTTGCGATTTCAGGCGCAGGTTTGGCAAATCATGCAGAACTTAACGCTATTCCGATTAACCTCGCTGCCCCGGTACCCGACGATGTTTCGGACGAAGAAGCCTGCTTTGGAACCTTGGGTACGATTGCTCTCCATGGAGTTCGCAATGCACAACTGCAATTTGGCGATTGTGCTGCAGTAATCGGTGCTGGTCTGGTTGGTCAAATTGCTGCACAACTTCTGGAGTTATCAGGAGTCAGGGTGGTGATATTGGATTACAATCAGGATCGACTTGCGCTCGCTACCAGTTTGGGAGCTGAGCTTGCTTGTAATCTGGCTAATGGGGATCCCTCGGAACCCGTACTCGAGTTCACTGAAGGCAGGGGCTGCGATGGTGTGTTGATTGCAGCCGCAACTGATTCAAGTGAACCCTTTAATCTTGCAGCTAACCTGGCCCGGGATAGAGCGATTGTGAGTCTCGTTGGAATCACAGGTACAGAAATTCCATATCGAGAGTTCATGCAGAAAGAACTGTCAGTAGTTGTTTCTCGATCATATGGACCGGGGCGATACGATTCTGACTATGAAAATCGAGGGATGAAGTACCCTGTCGGTTGGGTGCCTTGGACAGAGACAAGAAACCTGGAGGAAGTGGTGAGGAGAATGTCACCCTCTAGGGCCCATCGATTGAACATGGGTGATTTGATAACCCACCATTATGATTTTAGTGAGATCGAAGAAGCCTACGGTTTGGTGACCAAAAATACGGAACCTCATCTTGGTGTTGTACTAAAGTATGGAGATACATCATCGGATCCAGTCGAACGGCTTGGTGGTATTCGCTCAAACGCATCGTCTACAGGGCAGTGCGTACTCGGAGTCATAGGGGCAGGATCGTTTGCAAGGACTGTTCTGCTTCCTAAACTTAAACAGATGAGCGATTGCAGGCTACATACCATCGCCACCCAGCGAGGTATTTCGTCAGAGCACGCTCAGAACACATTTGGCTTTGAGTTTTCGACTTCTGACGAAGAAACGATCTTTGGTGAAGATGAAATCAATGCTGTTCTGATCGCCACACCACATTCCAGTCATGCACGACTTACGGCGGCTGCACTCGTGGCTGGTAAATGTGTATTCGTCGAGAAGCCACTCGCTCTTGACCGTGATCAACTCAATAGTGTGATCGCAGCGCGTCGCTCCAGCTCGGGCTTTTTTCAAATTGGGTTTAATCGCAGGTTTGCTCCTATGGCTGTGCAAATGCGAGCGAAACTGACTGAGCTCCCTGCGCCTTACGTTCTCATGCTACGGATAAATGCCGGACAGCTGCCTCAGGAAAGCTGGCAGAATGCCGCTGAAGAAGGCAATGGCCGAATTTTGGGAGAGATGTGTCATTTTGTCGATCTTGCGAGATATCTGGTCGGATCACCCATCGTATCTGTTCACGCAGAAGCAGCAAGAGTCACCAGGGATGCTTGTGACGATGTGGTCGCAACACTCAAATTTGCAGATGGTAGCGTCGCTTCAATAACCTACACGGCAAAAGGAGACACGTCATTCTCAAAAGAGTTATTCGAAGCTTACGCTGGAGGCACAGTCATAACGATTGACAACTTCCGGTCGATTTCCGTTACAACTGACGGACGACAGAGAAAGCAGGTAGCCAGAATTGATCAAGATAAAGGGCATAAGCAACAACTACTCGCTTTTACTTCTGCAGTAGCGACAGGATTGGAGGCTCCGGTGAATGAGCAAGAACTGGTTGAGACAAGCCTTGCAACTATAGCCATAAATGAGTCGCTACAAACTGGTCTGACCGTAGAACTTTAGTAAATCGAATCCTTATGAACCTTCTTCGGCTGTGGCGAACGGTCAAATACCTTAGTGCTGAGCAGTGGTTGTATCGGTTGGTCTGCCGAGGTGATCGAGTCTGGATGACATTGTTTCCTGGCGTGGCCCACGATCGGATTGAAAGAACATCGACCTCGTTGCCTGTACCTAAGTTGAATTCTCCGGACCTGCTGAAAGCTGCAGAAGCTGTGCTGAGGCTGCAGTCGACGGTTTACTGTGATGACTTCACTGACGTTAGATCCGGGCGATTTCTTCTTCTGAATCAGAAGTACGACTTCGGAGATGTAGATGGAATCAGATGGCGTGAAGAATTCAAGGAGGAACGGAATAATCCACTTCGGCGCATGACACTGGCGTATATGGGTTATGTGGTTCCGTTGCTTGCCGAAGGCCGGCAGAGTGATTTGAAGTTAGTTTCTCAAATTCTGGCCGAATTGGAGAAACAAAATCACTGGTCGATTCCGGGCGTTTTCCGTGATGTCTGGAATGCATACACCGTCAGTCACAGAGTGATAAATCTTCTTGCGGGGTTAGCTCTGTTCCTTCGTTCAGGGGGGACGCTGGAAATCCGCAGTCATGATGTAATCATGACTCATATCCGATTCTGCGTGGCCTTTGTTTTAGAGAATCTTGAGCGAGATCTTCAATACAATCATCTTCTTAAGAACTACGTGAGTCTCGCAGTTTACGCTTCAGCCGTTGGCCATCTGCCAAAATCTTTAAGTGACCTGCCGTCGGCAATTGATCGGTCAATTGAGCAGAATGTCCTGCCGGATGGTGGGCACTCTGAGAGATGTCCAATGTATCATGTGTTGTGCATGAATGATCTTGATGTGCTCTCTTCCAGTGGTGTTTTAGGTGATGAGTTCGTTGCAAAACTAACCAGTACTAAAAGTCTGATGAAGGATGCGCTGGCAGTTGTAACTCATCCTGACGGAGATATTGCGTTGTTCAATGATTCATGGATTGGGGAAGCTCCCCGGGCAGCAGGGTTTCTTCAAAACGTCGATATGACGGAGTTCGCCAGATCGCCTTCTACTGGATATGTTCGAATGGGGCGTGAGTCTGATGTAGTTATCTTCGATTGTGGGCCTTGTGGTCCTGATGACAACCCAGGACATGCTCATGCCGATTTCTTATCGATTGAACTTTCGATCAATGGTCATAGATTTTTCGTTGACCCTGGTGTCCCTACCTATTCCGAAGGCAAATTGCGTAACCTGTCCCGATCGGCGTCATGTCACAATGGGCCGTCAATTAAAGGTGAAGAACCTATAGAGTTCTGGAAGTCGTTCAGAGTCGGTCGTCGTGGCAAGGCCGTCGAGCTTGATTCATCATGTTTTGCAGACCTTGCTCCACTGTGTAGCGCTGGATCTCATGATGGTTACGCCCATCTTAGATCTGAGGTTCGTCGATTCCTGTTCCTGTGGCCAGAAGAGAGTCTACTTGTCATTGATGTGGTGGTGTGTGAGGAGCCTAAGGACTGTTTCAGTCGCTTTCTTATTCCAACATCCTGGCGTAAGACTGGCACGGGGATGCAGTTTTGTCAGGAGGATACACAGGTGGACGTTAAAGCACTGATTGGACAGATGTCTCCAGCTGTAGAAAGTAGCCATTGGCCTCGTTTTGGTTTGGAAATGGCTGCCCATTCGTTTTCGATCAACCCGGTTCGTCAGAATGATCGCCATGTTTCGGCGATGTGGGTGGGTTGGTCAGACTCGGCTGTGATGCCAGATGATTCTCAGTTAAGTCGCTTTATCAAAGTGGTGTCGTGAGAGGTTCGCGTTTCAAGCGGTGGTTGTTATGAAGATTATGGTTTGTGGTTTGGGGTATGTGGGCGTCACGACGGCGGCGTGTCTTGTCAATGACGGACATCACGTAGTGGGAGTAGATGTTAATGACTCAAAAGTTGCTGACGTGGCTTCCGGGATATCCCCTGTATCAGAACCTGGCGTCAATGAGTTGCTGGCCAGGGGTGTTGCTGAAAACCGATTGGAAGCGTCGACTTCGATAGAAGCTAACCTTTCGGGTACGGATGTCGTATTGGTGTGCGTGGGTACTCCCTCACATCCATCGGGCAGTCTTGATCTTAGCTTTGTTAGATCTGTGACACGCGAGATTGGACTGGCGATATCGAAATTAGAGGAATCAGCAGAACGCCCCTTGATTGTCTATCGCAGCACCTTACCTCCTGGCACCATGGAGAGCGTGATTTCACCTATCCTTCTGGATCTGGCAGGTGAACCTGGCGCTGACTATGATCTTGCATTCAACCCGGAGTTTCTAAGAGAGTCGTCAGCCATTGCCGACTATTATGCGCCGGCGAAAATAGTGATAGGGGAGGCGAAACCTGGTGCATCGCAGCAACTGCGCGGACTCTATTCTGGTATCGAAGCACCAGTCTTTGAATTGCCGTTTTCGACGGCAGAGATGATCAAACTCACGGATAATTCGTTTCACGCTATCAAGGTTGCTTTTGGAAACGAAATTGGAAGAATCGCATTGAGCTTATCTGTGAACCCACAGCAGGTCATTGATGCGTTTCTTGTGGACACACGGCTGAACATCTCGCCCGCCTATTTTAGACCAGGTGGTCCTTTCGGGGGATCTTGCTTACCAAAAGATCTGCGTGCGATCAGAGCATTTGCAGAGTCACAAGGAGTTGATATCCCTTTGATATCTTCGACCTTGCAGTCAAACGCCTCGCATAAGTCGTATCTGGCGCAACTCGTGTTCGGCAAAGTGACACCAGGCTCTAAAATCCTACTGCTTGGACTCTCGTTTAAATCTGATACTGACGATCTTCGTGAGAGCCCGTTAGTCGATCTGGCGGAGACCTTACTGGGAAAAGGATATGATCTGAAGATTATCGACCCTGACTTGCAAGGTAGAACTTTGATAGGTGCAAATTCACAGTACGTAGATGATCACTTACCGCACCTCTCGCGGCTTCTTGTTAACAGCCTGCATGAAGCTGGCGAACCTGATTTAGTGATCATTGGTAAACAAATGGATTCGGTTGTTCAATCGCTGGATTCAGAAATGGCAACATTGAATCTAACCCGTCTCTGACATTCAGGCATTAGAAGCAAATGAGCTCTTCATCAGCCAACTTGCCCATGGAAATGGATGTCCAGCCGGCTGAGCGGACATTCGCAATCGCGATCGCTTACTCAAGAACTCCACTTCCGATGACCAGAGCGGACCAGATGACGGTGGCCCATCTGATTTCGTTTCTTTGGGCAAGAGGGCATCGAGTAGATCTTTATTGTCTGGATACTGGTGAATCTATGACTACCGAGCAGTCAGATTGGCTTGGTGATCGCTGTCGAAAGCTGGTGATTGTGAGACATGGACTGGTTCAGAGTGTTTTTGGGGCTCTGAAAGGACTGCTTAAGGGACATCCCTTGCAGGTTGGTTGGTTCCAAAACCAGCGCCAGACTCAGTCCCTGGCCGAAGGGGCGTCTGAAGTGGATCTTTGCTACAGCTACTATATACGTAGTGCAGAATCAATGAGAAAAATGCATCCAGGCAAGGCAACCATCGTTGCGATGCAGCTATCCCAGTCATTAAACACGCGGCGAATGATTGCGAACTACCAGAACTTTAGAGAGAAAGCCCTGTACTCAGTGGAGAACTACCTTCTACAGGGTTATGAGGCGAACCTTTGGCGTGACTTTTCAAGAACGGTACTTATCGGGCAACAGGATGTTGACGAGATTCGAGGTATCTGTCGCGCCCGAAATCTCCCAGAAATAGACAACGTGATCTTTGGACCGCACGGGACTGATATTTCGAAGTTTCGACCGCGGTCTGAGGTTGTACCGGATGATTTTTCCCTGGTGTTCATTGGCGTCTTGCGCACCTATACCAACGTTCATGCGATTACCTGGTTTGCGCAAAACGTCTGGCCATTAGTGAAGGAGTCTGAGCCCAGATCAACATTAACCATTGTTGGTCGTGATCCGAGAGCGGAAGTCCTGGAGCTTGCCCGGTATGAGGGTATTACAGTGGTAGGAGAGGTCGAAAATCCGGCTGACTATATTGCGGCGTCCACGTTGTGTATTGATCCTGTTCAGGCAGGTGCAGGAATGCAGAATAAGATGATTGAGTTTATGGCGATGGGTAAACCAATTGTTGCGACTTCTGTCGCTAACGAGGGAATTGGAGCGGAACCTGGCGTGCATCTGGAAGTTGCGGATTCTCCGGATGAGATGGCAGCCAAAATCCTGAAACTCTTCCACGATCCGGATCGTGCGGTATCAATCGGAACTGCGGCCAGGGAATTCGTTGTTGAAAACTGGACATGGGAAGCGCACTTTTTGCGCCTTGAATCGGAAATGTACTCGCTAATTGACGAACATGCTCAGGGCTAGGTTTTGCTCGAACTGGTATCCCGCCTTGATAACCTCCGGAGAGTTCTCAGCTGACTTCGTACTTTTTTCCCCAGTGCCCCCCCGTCTTTCTCTGCGAGAGATAAAACTGCAAAGCCGGCGACCCGGGTTAACATGCTGAGTAGTCTTGCCATCAAGTTCACCCCGACGATGTCCCGTTGTACAACCCAGGCTTCTCTGATCTGCGCCATTCGCATGTGATTTGAGAAACTTTCTCCACCGAATTCCATTTTTGACAGCGGTATGTTTACACAGACAGCTAACGGTTCTCTTCGCAGCATCGAAGCAGTAGTGAAATAGTCTGAACTGACTTTGTAGTCAAGATTGTGTTTGCACGCCTTGTGTAGCGCAGCATCATATAGAGTTGACTGGTGTTTACCGGGGAGACTGTGCCATATGTAGTCTTCAGAATATGCTGGTCGGACTTCTTCGGTACCGTCGCTAAACGCAAAAATTGTGTCACAGAAGACCAGTTTCGGTGTTGGATTCAGGCTATCGATGTAATTCATTATATTCGCGAGAGACGAATCACAAGCGAAGCCATCACCTCCATTGAGAAACAGGATGTAGTCCCCACCAGAGTTTTCTATTCCCTTGTTCATTGCATCGTAGATTCCCTTGTCGGGTTCAATGATCAATGTCGAAATGTACTCCTCAATTGAATAGAGGAATTCTGCAGTCCCGTCCGTTGAGTTTCCATCAACGACGATCCATTCCAGGTCAGAAAACGTCTGTTTTCTGACTGACTCAAAGGTGAGCTTTGCTCCCTCCAGGTTGTTGTAGAGAACGGTTATCACAGAAACTACAGGTGGTCTCATGGCTGATTATCCCGTGTAAATTCCCAAGTACTCATTGAGCATTCGCCCGCCTGAAAATCGATTGAGTGCAAAATCACTGATTCGGTCCTTGTTGAGTTTCTGGAGATAGAGCCGAAAATCTGCAGACATTAGCTCATTGAATAGTTCGCGTGTTGTTCGGTATGTTGCAATCCCAAATGGGGAGAGCACTTCATTTGCGGCAGCGCTTTCAAGTGCAAGTATTGGCAAGCCTACAGCGAGTGATTCGCATAGCACGAGGGGGAAGTTGTCGACTGTTGATAAGAACAACATGGCATCCATCCCGGACATTATCTCCAGGAGCTTTGATCTCTCACTAATGTAACCATGATTTACCGTATTCGGGTGATGGAACGGAGAAGCCTTTCCGATGGTATGCAAACGGATAGATGGTTGATCTTCCAGTCGTTTGATGAAAGTCGAATCCAGTTTGTTGCTGTCAGAAAGGTCGTTGGCAACGATGATCAGATTGAAATGCTTGCTTGGAGGTTTTGGTGGGCTCGTTTTTCCTGCGTCAACTACCTGGGCCGCGAGTTTCTCAAATTCAATGTCGTAGCCATTGTTTACAACATTAATAGGTATCGCTGGATATCCTCTGCGCAGGTCTTCAGCAAGGTGGGAGGAGGGCGAGACAAACGTTGAACAGGTTTTAGCGATCACTTCACGTTTGCGTATGTGAATCCTGTTGCTGAAGTCCAGAATGGACGGTGGATATGCTTTTTGATTCGGGCATGAACCGCAGCCGCTTGCCCACTTCTCACAATCGCCTGGAAGTGCGCATCGACCGGTTAACACCCAGCGATCATGGGTTGTCCAGACTACTCTGGCGCACCGGAGATGGAGAAACTCTAAAAACGGCGTTATGGACGTTACGTGACTGTGCAGGTTGTGGATGTGTACGATGGTCTCGCCGTTGACGATATGATCTAGATGCGTGAGGCTCGGTGTGAAGGGTTCTGTACCGATTAGTCTGTGAGAAAGGAAGTTGGATATCGCTACTATAGAACTCGTGAGTTTGTGTGTGTTCGATTTCGCTCGCGGATTGTCCAGGGTGTGTTTGCCGTAGCCATACACATAGTGTGATTCATGGCCGCCTGCCAGAAGGCGCTCGTGCAGATTCAGCGCGACCTGGGCAGCACCACCTTCATCATATCGCGTGTTGATGTGCAGGATGTTCATATGATTTCTGGCAGCGGTATGAGCCTTCGCCTGCTAGAGAGTTGCAATATTCCTAGATTCCGCCCAATCGACTCTTGATACCAACAGCCAACCTCCTCAACTGGATCAACAACAGAAATAACCGTGTCTGATCCATGACGATGAGTAAGCTTCTGAACATTTTGTAGAGAGGGTTGCTCAGTAATTTTTCAATGTCCTGATTATCCCTACGATCAATGTTAATGACGTTTGAATTGAGGTCGTTGATCAACTTGGTTATTGCTTCTGGGTGGGCTTCCGTATTTCTGAATATCCAGCTTGGGTACTCGTAGACGTTGTGAAATTTGTACCATCCTTTGATCGCGTAGTAGTGATTTTCGGCCCAACCCGTCATGTCACTTCGAAACGATTCGCCTGCGGTGGAATAGTATTGACTCTTTTCAATGACCTGCTTGGGGAACACGAGAGAATAATGGAAGTATTTTACGCCGTAAGATTCTAAGTCTTTGCTGAACCGCCAGTTCTTGGTGCGTAAATCCACTCCTTGTTCATCCAGAACCGTTGGTGGCAAGTGGGATTCATAGCGATATCCAGGTCGCCATTTAAATAGTCTGTGAGACTCTGTTTGAACCCTGTGAAGATAGACACTGTCGCACCAGTAGTCGAATCCACCCCAGAAAATTTTCTGTTTGAAGGACATACCATCGATGTCGGGGTTTTCATTCAGCAGGTCAAGAATGGTTTCCATGTCCCTTCGTGTGTAAAACTCATCTGAATCGATCTGCCAAAGATAGTCCCCGGTAGCTACTGCTGCATACGCCTGGCTCTGTGCGGTTTTGCTGTCCCAATATCCATCCTTCGATACGATCACTATCTTGTCTTCCGGATCCGACCTGGATTTGTATTCCTCGAGCAACGAAAGAGTGGAATCGTTCGACCTTCCATTAACGGAAATGGCCTGAGCTTTCCTTGAGCCACCCTCAACAACAATGATTTGATGAGCGTAGTCGTACAGTTGCTCTATGCAATATCGTGTGAAAGGTTCGCCGTTGAGGACGATTATTCCGAAGGAAATTTTTGGAATAGGTTTTTTATTGATAGATGACATGCTTATTACGTTGAGGGTTGACGGTGTAGTCCGTTTGCTCGCGCAAGTAGAGACTTCCCCCAGTTTTTTGATAGACAAATATAAGGAAGAAAATGGGGATTATGATGCTCAACCTACTTAACGGGTGGTGATAGAAAAACAACAGCAACAGGTACACAGAAAGTACTTTAACGACCTTGCCGAAAAAAGAGTTATCGCTGTTCCAGAACATGAATATCGGGAAGGACAGATATAGTAATACGCTGAAAAGTCCCAGTTCACCATAAGTTAACAGAAGTGTATTGGCGTGATACCAGATGTTCGTAATTGAAGATGCTCCACCTTCAGAGTCCCTTGCCAACCAGTATCCCGGACCGTTACCGAAGAGCAACTTGCTGTTATCTGTCATATTCTCAACAACGACATACATGGACGGGTAACGAAGTAGTCTTCGCGCATTCTGGTCGATTTGTACATCGCCGAAGAACGTCTGGTTAACCTTCACACGGGCAATCTCATATACGCCACGCTGTCCATCCCAATTCTGTTGAATCAGGTAATCAACTACAAAGGTTGTTACAAGGATGCTGATGATCAGGTAGACGGATTTTAGCGAGAGCATTTTGTTGACGAACAGCAATGCAAACAGAACCAGAGGGAGAAAGACGAATTGGGCATCGGAGTTGATTAGCCCAAGCGGTGCAGCAAGAATCAGAAGTTTTGCAACATCGGTTTTTCTGAACCCGAAAGAGATTATCTCCTGTAGTTTCAGCAGAACGAGAATCGTTAGGTACATACCAGTTACACCGCTGTCCTTGAAACCAACGGTACCCGTACCGGCATCAACATACGCACCTGGCAGGTTCTGTAGAAGCCCTGTGTCGAACAAAGCCAGCTGCATTGTCACAACCGGTAGTTGCAGATAGCCGATAATGAACAGTGATTTGTATATAGCCGCAAGGTCCTCTCCAGAGAGGTCAATATTTGATAAGACGATATAAAAGCTCAAGGCGAGGAAGGTGAATCTCACTCTCTGTGTGGTAGGAAAAAGCTCTATCGGGTTCGTGACGAAGGCGGCAAAGGTAATGATTGCCAGAGCGACGAAAAAGAGATGGATGTAGTTTAGCTTCAGACGTTTAGTGAGAAAAAGAAACGCAGCCAGGGAGTACATTCCAAAGTCAATCGCCATTCTGACTGGTTCAATATAGCCAACTGCATGCCCCAGCAGAGTTTGGACAAACAGCTGATACCAGATAATGAAAAAGATGAATTTCTTCATGGAGTTTTTTGTTCCCACAGGTCCCCAGCGGCTGGACGCCCAGGTTGTGGTCACAATCACTAACTATGCCTTTTCAGGTTTCCAATTGAAGGATCACGATTAATAATTGACGTCGACCTGTTGTGCAACAGATCTCCGATGTCCTTAAGGATGTTCCCAAGAAATATTCGATATCTGAAATCAGGTACCCTCGAGAGCAGACTGTCACCTCGTCTTATAAGGTTCATGGCCTCGTCAAAAGTGCCGGAACCAAAATGTGGTTGCGCTGCTGCGAGATAATTTATCATCCAGTCACGAAGATTGTAGGAAGCACAGCAGGTGACAGCCTTTAGTAAAAGTTCTCTTTTTGCGTCCTCAGATGCAGCTTCTCCAAGCTTTGCCGCTAGTTTCTCAGGGTCCATAAGATACACAAGATCTGCATACATGAGCTGACCCTTGGTTCCAGCTATGTCCTCCGAGTCCGCTCTTCTCCAGTAGGTGGGGCGCAGATCCACCAGAACATAATCTCGCTTCTGCAGGAAAGAATCGATGTCGGGGAAGAGTGACTCGTTCTCGTACACTGGTGAAAATTCAGCTTCAACTTCAATTCCGAAAACGTCCGCCAGTGAACTTTGTGCACCTTTTAGAATGTTAAAACTCGTTCCTTGAGTATCAATTTTCAGAAAGTTGATGTTCTCTCTTTCATCTGCAAGGAACTTATCCAGGGTGTCGACTTCTACGCTGGTTTCGCCGGTGAGTTCAAACTTCTCCTTTAGTGTGAAATTTGACAGGAGTGAAAAATTTGGCTTCAACAATGATGAAGAAGCAGGGCTACGGGTAAAGTAGAAATAGAGCCTGTCTTCCTTCTCCCATACCGCTTTGTCTATGATCCTGGCGCTGACACCTTGCAGGTCAAATACATCCGTGAGTTTCTCGGCCTGGTCTTTGTCAGGCTCAAAAGCCACTACACGGATAAAGTCCCGCAGCGTCAGCCAGTGATCTGCAATGCCTCCCCTGGCACCGATATCGCACAAAACCATTCGGCTGTCCGGGTTCTGCCGTATCAGGGCTAAAGCCTTAAGGATATTCTTCAAACATTACTCCAGGATTAAAGTTAGTTGTCTATCTTGGCAAACAGATGTCTTACCCGGTATGGCGCCAGAAAACCAAATATGCTTAGTGAAACTATTGTTCCCAAAATAACACCAGAGCTTTGCATCCCCAGGTCACGGGCGAAATAGATCGAAATTGGAATATTAATCAGTGCACCTACCACCATCGAAAACACCGTGTGATTCAGATCGCCAATGCCGCTCAACAGCCAACCGAAAACTCTATTCCATGCCTGAAGAATCACATACAAGCCCATAAGGACAATTAAAAGGTCGTCGAACGGCAGGTTCCGACTCAACCAGATTGCGATAACTGGTTCGGCAAGAACCACCATGACCAGCACGACCCCAATGGTTGCAACCCACAGCAATAACATCCTGTTAATGGTGGTCTTTATCCAGCCAAAGTCCTGTTTTGTGTAGGCATCCGTATAGGCAGACCACAAAGGTACAGAAACTGTCGCAAAGAAAATAGTAACAAGATTGAAGTACTGAAAGACGATTGCGTAGGGTGCTACTTTTTCGGGGCCGAACAACCTCGTGATAATCAGATAGTCGGTTGTGAAAATGACTATAGAGCATATTTGGATAACGAAAAACTTGCCGCCTGCATCGAGTAAGTTTCGTGCAAAGTCGAATCGTATCAGGCCCGAGGAGGGTGAAATGTGTCCAAGATAGTGTTGGTAGATGATAAGGCTGCCGACAAAAGGTACAAGCGCCATCACGGTGAAGATTGAGACTCCGAAAATGAACAGTGAGCTGTTGCTTACATAGCTGGCAAGAAAAAATATTACCGCGAGGGACAAAAGATCCGTAACGAGATCGAGTAATGATCCGAAGACAGGATATTGAATCGCCTTGAGAACCTGAAATATCAGGCTGAAGACAATCTTGCTGAAATAGAGAATTACCATCCATGTTAGCAGGGCGTGCATTTCCTCGCCCAGTTCCTGTGGAGCGTTTAGCAAGTTCGACCAGTCAAGAAATTGGAACACTAGAACTAGAAGGATACTAAGGGGAACAAGGATAATTATCAGCAGGGCGTAGGCTGTACTGACGTAGGTTTTACCGTCTTTTGGCTTATTCTCTGCCAGAGATGTGGCCAGTCGATTCCTTAAACTTGAACCAACACCGCCGTCAAAGAACACCAACATCTGTACGATTGAATTGAGTGCCATCCAGAGTCCGAATTTGAGTGGTTCCAGATAGTTCAGGACCATAGGTACCATGAGTAACTTGCAGGAGAGACTGAGTGCCTTGATAAGAAAGATGCCTTGAATATTCCCAATGACCCTAGCGGTTCTGGAACCATCACCAAATACGCGTTTTATAATGTTCATCATCAGGAATCGTGAGTCACGAAGCTTGGAGGCGCCGTATTTGATCATATTTTCCATATGACCAGAAACCTGAAATGCTGGTTAGAACAGCCTTGGATTCAATGTCCGATCTTCAGAGAGCTAGGTCCATATCACTGACAGCCTAATCACTAACGCGCTTTGTGTTGTCGTGTTAAAATATGTGCCCCGTAGTTCACTACCCCAAATAATGAGATTTCTGCTATTCACTGTCTTATTGGTTTGTTCATCAATAACTGTAGCTCAAGGACTGTCTGGCTATCGATTGGCTTCCGGTGATGTGGTCCGAATCGCCGTCTACGAAGAACCCGATCTTCTTCTTGAGGTCAAACTAAGTGACGCGGGCACCATCTCTTACCCTTTTCTGGGTGAGGTAGAGGTCGCTGGGATGACTGTGGGCCAGTTGGAAAGCAGAATTATTGATGGTCTGAAAGGAGACTATCTGGTTGACCCGAAAGTCACT
This sequence comes from Pseudomonadales bacterium, assembly GCA_963921285.3. GTDB lineage: Bacteria > Pseudomonadota > Gammaproteobacteria > Pseudomonadales > Azotimanducaceae > UBA9659. The sequence continues at coordinate 3,985 of CAWUFD020000006.1, read as the reverse complement.
GCGTCAGTCCTGGAATATCGCCCTTTCTATATTCATGGTGAGGTAGAATCGCCTGGTGGTTTTCAATACTCACCGGGTTTGACGCTCAGGAAAGCGATTGCGCTGGCCGGGGGCTTCACCGAACGGGCTTCAAGATCGAAGATGTATGTGATTCGCGATGGGGTTACTACTGACAATGATAAAGGTAGACAGATTCGACTTAGCGAAGAGTTGTTGCCTGGTGACATCGTTAGCATAGAGCAGAGTTTTTTCTGATGAATTCTGCGACGGAACTTATTACTGGCTACAAAGAACTTTCTGCGAAGCCGGAATCGGAAGAAATCGATCTCTACGAGTACTGGAGGATAGTAAACCGGTACAAATGGAGCATCGTTGCCCTGACATTCGTAGTATCTGTTGCCGCGGTGGTTGTTGTGTTGAGTCTGACACCCATCTTTGGAGCAACAGCTACTTTGCTGATTGAGTCAGAGGAAGTTAATGTCGTTTCGATTGAAGAAGTTTATGGGGTTGACTCATCGAAGCGAGAGTATTACCAGACCCAGTTTCAAATACTAAGCTCCAGAAAAATCGCCGAAAGAGTGATCGATGAGCTGGATATTCAAAATCACCCTGAGTACGACCCCAGTGTGGATAGAGGTTTTAGTCTTGGGAGTCTTATTGGGAGCGTACTGTCTCTCCTTACCCCGCCAGCTGAAGATGCTGAGCCGCCAACCGCTGATCAGATTCGCCAGAATATAGTTCGAGCCTTCATGGGCAATCTGACCATCCAACCCCTCCGAAATACTCAACTTGTAAACATCAACTTTGAAAGTGCAGACCCTGAGCTGGCATACCTGGTTCCGAATGCCCTTGGGAATGCGTATATCAACAGTGATCTTGAAGCACGGCTTGAATTGACGAGGCGAGCTTCAAGTTGGCTTACGGACAGGTTGGCGGGTATGAGGGATGACCTTGAGGCTTCTGAAAGAGCGTTACGAGAGTATCAGGAAAGAGAAAACCTCGTGGACGTAAAAGGCGTAATCACAATAACAGCAAACGAAATTGAAGAGCAGACCAGACGGCTTGTGACTACGCGGAAAGCTGCCGACGCGGCGCGGGCACAATCTGAAGCCGCGGGTGATATTGATGGGCCTTACAATCAAAGTTGGGAGACGTTACCGGCTGTCCTTGCTGATTCCTTAAGTCAGGACCTAAAATCAGTTGAGGCCGAGTCCGAGAAGAACTTTAACCAACTGACAAAACGTTATGGACCTAAGCACCCCAAGTACATTGCGGCCCAAACCAAGCTTGCAAGCTCGCAGCGTGCGTTCCAGGCACGAGTCCGGCAGATCGTCAGCGGTTTTGAAGATGTCTACAAGCAGGCGGTCTCAGACCAAAGTGCAATAGAGCGTGCACTGGCGTCCTCTAAGCAGGAAATTCAGGAGATAAATCGGAAGTCGTATGAGCTGTCACAGCTACAAAGAGCTGCAGATACAAACAAACAGCTATATGACATGTTTTTCCAGCGATTCCAGGAAACAAATCAAACGGATTTTGATGCTGCGAACGCGAGGTTTATCGACGAGGCAACTCGCCCTTATGCACCGGTAAAACCCCGAAAGAAGCTTCTTGTAGCGTTGGCGGGCGCGACGGCGCTGATTGTTGGTTTCCTTCTTGCCTTCCTGAGAGCAGCTCTGGATAACACCATTCGGGTGGCTGAAGAGCTGGAAGAAAAACTGGGCCAGCCGGTTCTGGGTGTTCTACCATTTGAAAAACAGGCGCTTGATGCAGGAATGGTACAGCTGTACTTTGACAGTTCTTTCAACGCGTTTGCGGAGGCGGTCCGTTCAATTCGCACGAGCGTTGTGTTGTCTGGTCTGGAGAAACCTCACAAGATTACAGTTGTGACGTCATCGTTGCCTGGTGAAGGAAAGACGACCATTTCGTCTAATCTGGCGCTTGCACTCGGTCAGATGGAAAAAGTAGTACTCGTTGATGCAGATATGCGGCGTCCTTCGCTTGCGAATGAATACGGGCTATCCAAGTCTCTCCCGGGTTTATCCGAGCTTGTTGCTGGAACCGCACGAGCTGAAGAATGTATACAACGTATTGAGCAAGCAAATATCGATTTGATTACTGCGGGTTCTGTCCCGCCGAATCCACTCGACCTCCTTTCTTCCAGGAGATTCGAAGAGTTACTGAAGCGTCTGTCTGAGAAATATGATCGCATTGTTATTGACTCAGCACCAACCCAGGCTGTCTCAGATTCCATGGTACTGTCTACTAAGGCTGATGCCCTCATCTACGTCGTGAAATCAGACGCGACCCCCGTAAACGTCGCTAAAAATGGCGTAGAAAGATTGATCAGGGTTGGCGCTCCCATTATTGGAGCGGTGCTAAACCAGTTTGATGTTCAAGCCGAGGCAAAGTATGGATACGGAGGATATGGACGATATGGCTACTACCAGTACGGATATTCCAGCGATGGCCAGGTGCAATCGTAGTGGGCCGGACGTATAGCCAGAAAATCGAGGGGCCCCCGCCGTAGGTGAACTGATTAGCCTTCGAAGTTTAAGTCACCGAGCTTACAAGTGTGTTTTAGTTGTAAGCAGATATCCCTCCATCTGGTTTTTTCCTAGGGAACTGAGTTAGAATCGAACAATCATTGTAGTACGGCCCGTCGCAAATGCTTAGAACCAGTATATACGTTAGTTTGCTGTTGTTTACGTCTAGCGTTTACAGCGCAGTAGAACCCCAGAGCGTCGAGCTAGGTGGTGGTAAGCTGATTCCAACGCTTAAAGTGTCCCACAAGTATGATGACAACATTTTCAGTCAGTCCTTCAGCGAAGAATCAGACAATATCACTCAGTTTCAGCCTCGTGTGCAATGGCTTCAGGAAAAAGACTCTGACAGTTACGCCGTTACCTATACTGGCGACTATGGCTTCTACTGGGACTCGGACGACGACAACTTTGATGATCACACGGCAAGTTTCGACGCGTCTCTAAGTCCATCGGATCTTTATAGGGTTGACTTTGGTGCGTCGATCGCCCGGCTACATGAAAATCGTGGTGAAGGTAGTTCTGAAGGTATCAATGCTCAATTGCGTGATGAGCCAGACGAGTACAATATTTCCAAGTTCAGGGTAGATGTGGATTTCGGTCGTGAGTCTGCAATGTTCGGTGTACGAGTAACTGCAGACCAGCAGAATATTGAATATAAGACGAATACAGATGAAACAAGATTCCGCGACAGGCAGGAAACCTATTTCGCGGGTCGATTTTATGGCCGCATGAGCAAAACCAAATACTTCTTTGAGGTCAGCGACGCAGAATTCAGTTACGACAATGATCCGTTGATTGGCCCCACGCTGGACAGTGACGAACAGACATACTCTGTTGGAGCAGAGTGGGAGGCAACCGCCAAGACAACCGGCGAGATTAAGGTAGGGCAGTTAGATAAAGATTTCGACAGTGATATTAGGGGTGATGAAGACTTCACTTTCTGGAACGCCAAGGTTACGTGGTCACCGCGAACTTACTCTCACGTGTTCCTCAATGCTTCAAAGGATGCCGAGGAAACAAATGGTACCGGTAGTTTCATCGAAGCTCAGAATATCACGTTGAGTTGGCTGCACGGCTGGTCAGACAGGCTGTCGAGTACGGTTTCCCTTTCGTTCGGTGAGGATGAGTTTTTCAGGAGCCTCAGAGAAGACGACAGAGAATCTTATTCTGTCAGCTTGAATTATGACTTTCGTCGCTGGATGACCATAGGAGCGAACTACTCTTACAGTGAAAGAGATTCAAATCAGAATATTTTTGACTACGAGAAAAACGTGTTCACGGTTAATCTGGACATGTCAATGTAAGCCTGGGTCACCTGGCAGCTCAAAGTAATTGACTCAACGACCACCTTCTGTACAATGCGCCCTTCCTGAATATGGGTGTTTAGCTCAGTTGGGAGAGCGACGGCCTTACAAGCCGTAGGTCGCAGGTTCGACCCCTGC
>CAWUFD020000005.1:0-6045 GCA_963921285.3 Pseudomonadales bacterium | reverse complement strand
TGACCACGACCGTGGTAAAACGCACTCATCCGGTAAGTTGCTCTATTCTGCCCGTGTCATCCCCTACCGTGGTTCCTGGCTGGATTTCGAATTTGATCCTAAGGATTTACTGTTTGTACGGATCGACCGCCGCCGTAAATTGCCTGCAACCATACTGTTGCGTGCACTGGGCATGGGTAACGAAGAAATTCTCGACTATTTCTTTGATAACGTTGGTTTTGAAATCGGCTCCGAGAGCGTCAGTACCGAGTTGGTTCCTGAACGCCTGCGTGGCGAAGCCGCCAGCTTTGACATCAAAGACGGTGAAGGCAATGTCATTGTAGAAATGGGCCGTCGTGTGACTGCGCGCCACATTCGCCAGCTGCAAAAAGCCAACATCCAACGTATTGAAGCACCTGTAGAATACGTCTACGGCAAAGTGCTGGCCAAAACGGTTGTGCATCAGGCCACCGGTGAAATTGTTGTCGATTGCAACACTGAAATCACGCCGGAAGTCTTTGAGAAACTGTTGACAGCCAATATCAAGAGTATTGAAACGCTGTACACCAACGAGCTGGACTGCGGTTCTTATATCTCTGATACCCTGCGTGCAGATACTACTACCAACCGCCTGGAAGCACTGGTCGAAATCTATCGCATGATGCGTCCGGGCGAACCACCTACGCAGGAAGCCGCTGAAGCACTGTTCGGCAATCTGTTCTTCTCAGCGGAACGTTACGACCTGTCAGGCGTTGGGCGTATGAAGTTCAACCGTCGTCTGGGCCGTGAAGCTGACACCGGTGCCGGTGTGCTGGATAACCAGGACATTGTGGATACCCTGAGAACGCTGGTTGATATCCGTAACGGTAAAGGTGTGTGCGATGACATCGACCACCTGGGTAACCGTCGCGTACGTTCCGTTGGTGAAATGGCTGAGAACCAGTTCCGTGTTGGTCTGGTGCGTGTAGAACGTGCTGTTAAAGAGCGTTTGAGCCTCGCGGAATCCGAAGGCCTGATGCCTCAGGATCTGATCAACGCCAAGCCGGTTGCCGCTGCCATCAAGGAATTCTTTGGTTCCAGCCAGTTGTCTCAGTTCATGGACCAGAACAACCCGCTGTCAGAAGTAACACACAAGCGTCGTGTTTCTGCGTTGGGCCCGGGTGGTTTGACCCGTGAACGCGCTGGCTTCGAGGTCCGTGACGTACACGCTACCCACTACGGTCGTGTGTGCCCAATCGAAACGCCTGAAGGTCCAAACATCGGTTTGATCAACTCGTTGGCGACCTATGCTCGCTCCAACGATTATGGTTTTCTGGAATCGCCTTACCGTAAAGTGGTAGATGGCAAAGTCACCGATCAGGTGGATTACCTGTCCGCGATTGAAGAAGGCGAATTTGTTATCGCCCAGGCTTCTGCGGGTATGGACGAAAACAATCACCTGACAGAAGAGCTGGTCAACGTTCGTCATCGTGGTGAAACTCACCTGATGGGGCCGGAAAAGGTCCAATATATGGACGTGTCCACCAAGCAGGTGGTATCCGTTGCGGCTTCCCTGATTCCATTCCTTGAGCACGATGATGCGAACCGTGCATTGATGGGATCGAACATGCAACGTCAGGCCGTACCAACCCTGCGTGCTGACAAGCCGCTGGTCGGAACTGGTATGGAGCGTAACGTAGCATCCGACTCCGGCGTGTGCGTCGTTGCCCGTCGTGGTGGTTACGTTGATACCGTTGACGCTGCCCGTATCGTGATTCGTGTAAACGATGACGAAGTGCAGCCGGGTGAGGCAGGGGTGGATATCTACAACCTGACCAAGTACACCCGTTCTAACCAGAACACCTGTATCAACCAGAGTGCCCTGGTGAAAAACGGCGAGCGTATCGCTGCTGGCGACATCCTGGCCGACGGCCCATCCGTTGATATGGGTGAACTGGCTCTGGGCCAGAACATGCGTGTGGCGTTCATGCCATGGAACGGTTACAACTTCGAGGATTCCATCCTTATTTCTGAGCGTGTGGTTCAGGAAGACCGTTTCACCACTATCCACATTCAGGAACTGACCTGTGTGGCTCGTGACACCAAACTGGGGCCGGAAGAAATCACGTCGGACATTCCGAATGTTGGTGAGTCTGCCCTGAACAAGCTGGACGAAGCCGGTATTGTTTACGTGGGTGCTGAAGTTGGCGCAGGCGACATCCTGGTCGGCAAGGTAACACCTAAAGGTGAAACCCAGCTGACACCGGAAGAAAAACTGCTGCGCGCGATCTTCGGTGAGAAAGCGTCTGACGTAAAAGATACGTCTCTGCGCGTACCGACGTCAGTTAAAGGCACCGTCATCGACGTACAGGTATTCACCCGCGACGGCGTTGAAAAAGACAGCCGTGCCCAGGCCATCGAAAAGGCGGCACTGGACGAATACCGCAAAGACCTGAACGAAGAGTTCCGCGTCGTTGAAGAAGACACCTTCGACCGTCTGCGTGAAGCTCTGCGTGGGCAGCCTGTAGATCGTGGGCCTGCGCTGGCGAAAGGCGACACAATTACCGATGAGTATCTGAACGGTCTGGAGCACGAACAGTGGTTCAAACTGTCAATGTCCGACGAAGCACTGAACGAACAGCTGGATCTTGCAAGGGAACAGTTAACAGAACGTCGTGCCCAGCTCGACGAACGCTTTGAAGACAAGAAGAAAAAACTGCAAACCGGCGACGACATGGCTCCGGGCGTGCTGAAGATTGTTAAAGTGTATTTGGCAATCAAACGTCGCATCCAGCCTGGTGACAAAATGGCCGGTCGCCACGGTAACAAGGGTGTTATCTCAATCATCATGCCTGTGGAAGACATGCCACACGACGATGAAGGTAACCCGGTTGATATTGTGCTGAACCCGCTGGGTGTACCGTCGCGTATGAACGTTGGGCAGGTACTGGAAACTCACCTGGGTGCTGCGGCGCGCGGTTTGGGTGTCAAGATCAACAAAATGATCGAATCCCAGAAGAAAGTGGCTGAAATTCGTACCTTCCTTGACCAGATCTACAATGGCGTAGGCGGTAGCCGTCGCCAGGAAGACCTGGATTCGTTCTCTGATGAAGAGATTATGGAACTGGCCAAAAACCTGCGTGGTGGCGTTCCAATGGCGACCTCGGTATTCGACGGTGCTAAAGAATCTGAAGTCAAGGAGCTGTTGCGTCTGGCCGACATGAGCGACACCGGTCAGGTGACCCTGTACGACGGACGTACAGGTGACTCTTTTGACCGTCCGGTAACGGTGGGTTACATGTACATGCTCAAGCTCAACCACCTGGTGGATGACAAGATGCACGCACGTTCAACCGGCTCTTACTCTCTGGTTACTCAGCAGCCGCTGGGTGGTAAGGCTCAATTCGGTGGTCAGCGATTCGGTGAGATGGAGGTGTGGGCACTCGAAGCCTACGGTGCCGCCTACACCCTGCAGGAAATGCTGACTGTTAAGTCCGATGACGTGGCTGGTCGTACCAAGATGTATAAAAACATTGTCGATGGCGACCATCGTATGGAGCCCGGAATGCCTGAATCCTTCAACGTATTGTTGAAAGAGATTCGCTCTCTGGGTATCGACATCGAGCTGGACACCGAATAACGAAAACGTGACGCAGGGTGGCTTGAACTGGCTGCCCTGATTCGCGAGGAGATGCGATCTTGAAAGACTTGCTGAATCTGCTCAAGACCCAGGGGCAAACGGAAGAGTTTGACTCCATTCGTATCGGTCTGGCCTCCCCAGAGATGGTACGTTCCTGGTCTTACGGCGAAGTTAAAAAGCCGGAAACCATTAATTACCGTACGTTCAAGCCTGAACGTGACGGTCTTTTCTGCGCCAAAATCTTTGGCCCGGTAAAAGACTATGAATGCTTGTGTGGCAAATACAAGCGCCTGAAGCATCGCGGTGTCATCTGTGAGAAGTGTGGCGTTGAAGTTGCGCTGGCGAAAGTGCGTCGTGACCGCATGGGTCATATTGAACTGGCCAGCCCGGTTGCGCACATCTGGTTCCTGAAATCCCTGCCGTCCCGCATCGGTTTGCTGCTGGATATGACCCTGCGTGATATCGAACGTGTGCTCTACTTCGAATCCTACGTGGTGGTTGATCCGGGCATGACAACACTGGAAAAGAACCAGCTGCTGTCTGACGAACAATATTACGAAGCCCTGGAAGAGTTTGGTGACGACTTCGACGCCCGCATGGGTGCAGAAGCCGTTAAAGCTCTGCTGGCGGATATCGACCTGGGTGAAGAAGTGGAAATGCTGCGTGAAGAAATTCCGCAAACCAATTCTGAAACCAAACTGAAAAAACTGTCCAAGCGTTTGAAGCTGGTTGAGGCGTTCCACAAATCCGGCAACAACCCGGAGTGGATGATCCTGACTGTTTTGCCGGTTCTGCCGCCCGATCTGCGCCCTCTGGTGCCTCTGGATGGTGGTCGTTTCGCAACGTCCGATCTGAACGATCTGTACCGTCGCGTCATCAACCGTAACAACCGTCTGAAGCGTCTTCTGGATCTGAATGCGCCAGACATCATTGTCCGCAATGAAAAACGTATGCTGCAGGAATCGGTCGATGCGCTGCTGGACAATGGTCGTCGCGGTCGTGCCATCACCGGTTCTAACAAGCGTCCTCTGAAATCCCTGGCCGACATGATCAAGGGTAAGCAGGGTCGTTTCCGTCAGAACCTGCTGGGTAAACGTGTAGACTACTCTGGTCGTTCGGTTATTACCGTAGGCCCAACTCTGCGCTTGCACCAGTGCGGTCTGCCTAAGAAGATGGCACTGGAACTGTTCAAACCGTTTATTTTCGGCAAGCTGGAAGCCAAAGGTCTGGCAACCACCATTAAAGCTGCCAAGAAAATGGTGGAGCGTGAAACACCGGAAGTGTGGGACGTTCTTGCTGACGTTATCCGCGAACACCCGGTGATGCTGAACCGTGCGCCTACCCTGCACCGTCTGGGTATTCAGGCGTTTGAACCGGTTCTGATCGAAGGTAAGGCGATTCAGCTGCACCCTCTGGTGTGTGCAGCCTACAATGCTGACTTTGACGGTGACCAGATGGCGGTTCACGTACCGCTGACACTGGAAGCCCAGCTGGAAGCTCGCGCCCTGATGATGTCTACCAACAACATCCTGGCACCGGCAAACGGCGAACCCATTATCGTACCGTCTCAGGACGTGGTACTGGGTCTTTACTACATCACCCGTGAGCGTATCAACGCCAAGGGTGAAGGCATGGCCTTCGTCGACATCCGTGAGGTTATGCGTGCTTACCGTACCGGCGCTGCTGAACTGCACGCTCGCGTAAAAGTACGTGTTACTGAAAAAGTGAAAGACGACGCCGGTGAGATTCACGAACGTACCTTCCTCGCAGATACCACCGTAGGTCGTATGCTGCTGTGGGAAATCGTGCCTGAAGGTCTGCCGTTCGAACTGGTTAACCAGAGCATGAAGAAGAAAGCCATATCCGGCCTTCTGAATGCCTGCTACCGTCGTGTGGGTCTGAAAGAAACCGTTATCTTTGCAGACCAGATGCTGTACCTCGGCTTTAACTACGCAACCCTGTCTGGTGCGTCGATTGGTGTGAACGACTTTGTTATCCCGGATAACAAAAAAGACATCATTCGCGATGCCAATGAAGAAGTGAAGGAAATCGAGAACCAGTTTGCTTCCGGTCTGGTAACTGCTGGCGAGAAGTACAACAAGGTCATCGATATCTGGTCTCGCGCCAACGAAATGCTGGCGAAGTCCATGATGGACAATCTGAAGTCTGACACGGTTGTGAACCGTCAGGGTGAAGACGAAGAACAGGAATCCTTCAACAGCGTATACATGATGGCTGACTCCGGAGCCCGGGGTAGTGCGGCGCAGATTCGTCAGCTGGCGGGTATGCGGGGTCTGATGGCCAAGCCAGACGGCTCCATCATTGAAACACCCATTACCGCGAACTTCCGTGAAGGTCTGAACGTACTGCAGTACTTCATCTCGACCCACGGTGCTCGTAAAGGTCTGGCGGATACCGCTCTGAAAACAGCGAACTCCGGTTACCTG
>CAWUFD020000004.1:0-36688 GCA_963921285.3 Pseudomonadales bacterium | reverse complement strand
CCCATCATATGTCTGCTTTGAGGCTAATTCTAGGGAGGACATCATGAAGCGATATGCATCACGGGTTGCTGTACTCGTGCTTGGGACAATTTTTCTGACCGGCTGCGTTATCGCCGTTAACACCGACGACTGGGAACAATCGGACTGGTACAAACAACAATCACGAAATGCTGATCGCATCGAGGCGTTGACCCTCGGCGACCCGGAGGCGGAAATCGTCGCGTTTCTCGGCGATGCTGACTTTGTCGAATCGTTTGTGAGGGGTGAAAAAGAATACCGCGTGCTGCACTACCGCACTCACCACGTAAAGCATGATGGCATCACCACCAGGGACGAAACTACGCCGGTAGTGTTCCAGGATGGCATCCTGGTTGGTTGGGGTGAAAGTGCGATTGCTCATGTGATCGAGGCGGACGCCGGGTAGGAATACCCCTCGCCGGACTCCCTCGAAATCGTTACACTGCCGGAGAAAAGCCGGACAGTCCGGTGATGTTTTTGGGGGACTGAATGTTGTTACTTGTGCAGAGCCTGGTTGGCCTTGGTCTGCTGATGGGGCTCTGCTATTTCGCCAGCGAGAATCGCGGCGAAGTCAGGCTGTCCATTGTTGCTAAAAGCCTGCTGCTGCAGGTTGTCTTTGCACTCCTGCTGTTGAAACTGCCTGCATCACAACAGATCTTTGTTGTACTGAACCAGGGTATCAGTGCGCTTCAGGCTGCAACCACCGAAGGCACCCAGTTTATATTTGGCTATATCGGTGGCGGTCCTCTGCCCTTTGAGGAAACCACACCCGGCGCAAGTTTTGTGCTGGCGTTCCAGGCCATGCCGCTTGTGATTGTCGTGAGTGTGCTGTCAGCCATCCTCATGTACTGGAAGGTCCTGCCACTGATCATGCGCGGCTTTTCCTTCATTCTAGAAAAGACACTGGAGATCGGCGGTGCCCTTGGACTGGGAATATCCGCTAACGCATTTCTCGGCATGGTGGAATCGCCGCTGCTGATTAAACCCTACCTCAGCCAGATGAGTCGCGGTGAGTTATTCGCCGTCATGTGTGCAGGTATGGCAACAATCGCGGGCACCATGCTGGCACTGGAAGCCGCGGTAATTAGTGACGTCGTGCCTGATGCCATTGGCCACCTGATCAGCTGTTCGATCATCACCCTGCCCGCGGTTGTCTATATCAGTCACCTGCTGGTGCCTGACAACACGCCGGTGACCTCAGGCGACCAGGATATTGGTCGCGGCGCCGATAATCTGATGGATGCCATATCAACAGGGACAAGCAACGGTCTGCAGCTTTTCCTCAACATCATCGCGATGATCATCGTCATCGTTGCACTGGTCTACATCGTCAACGCGGCTCTTGGCCTCTTCCCCACTGTGCTGGGTGAAGCCGTCACGCTTGAACGCATTCTTGGTGTGCTCATGTCACCGCTGACGATGATGATGGGGATCCCCTACTACGAGGCGATCATGACGGGACAATTGATGGGCACCAAGGTTGTGCTGACGGAATTTGTTGCCTACGTACGTTTTGGCCAAATTCCCGTTGAGGAGCTCACCGAGCGCACGCGTATCATCATGGCGTACGCACTCTGCGGCTTTGCCAACTTTGTGTCTCTCGGCATTATGATCACGGGACTTGTCACCATGGTACCGGAGCGGCGTAACGAGATCATGGAACTGGGCATGAAGTCCAGCATTGCGGGTACCATCGCCACCTGCACCACCGCCACTATCGTTGGCATCATTTACTAAGCGTCGACAATGCAGCCCGACGCGATTGCCCAGTGTCCGGCTGAGCTCTCACGTCTCTTGCATATCTCTTGGCATGCCTCGTTGGTATTGAACCCGCTTAGCTGGGAATCTTCCCCTCTGTAATATCGTCTCCAAACATCATGCGGGAGAAAGGCTCAACATCAGGCCCGCGTCTCAGGTGGTGTCCCCCGTCGACACTCAGCACCACGCCCGTGATCCAGGATGATTCAGGCCCACACAGAAACCGGACCGACTGCCCGATATCCTCCACCACACCGTGACGACGGATCGGCATGCAGTCGAGATAATCTTCATAAACCGCTTCCGTGGACAGCAGACCTGAGGCAAGTTCGGTTTCGACAAGTCCAGGACAGACACTGTTCACCCGAATGTTGTTCTGCCCAAGTTCATCAGCACAATTGCGCACAAGCATATCGATGCCGGCCTTGCTGACGCAGTAGGGCCCCATATAACGGTGCGTACGGACACCTGCTATGGAGGAGATTGCACAAATTGCACCGCCGCCTGAGGCCGCCATTTTCCTCGCCGCGTGTTTGATCGTGTAGAAACTGCCGGAGAGATTGGTCTGCATGATCTCATCCCAGTTTGCATCCTCTGTAACCATAATCGGACCCAGCCCCCCAGTACCGGCATTCGCCACCGCAATATCGAGCTGCCCGTCTATCGCAGCAGCGGCCACAGCTGCTTGCACATCCGTCTCTTCGGCAACACTGCCCGCAAAGGTGTTGACGGTAACACCTGGTGCCTCGGCACGAATCTCCTCGGCAGCATCATCGAGCTTCGCCTCGTTTCGCCCCATAATCAGCACGTTGGCACCGTCCCTGGCAAACGCCTTTGCGCAGGCGAGGCCAATACCGCTGCCACCACCTGTAACAAATGCATTCTGTCCATCTAGTACACCACTCATATCAACTCTCCAGTTCGTCTCTGTATTTATCTTCCAATCGTGCTGCCTGATCACTCCGGCCAGTTTCCTTCAAGCGTGTAAGATAGTCCGGCAGATTGCCGCGTACATGATAAGGACCACCCTCCTTGATCACATTCTGGAGCGGATCACGCCCACGCGCCGCATGTTTCATCATCTCCGCGTGCCACGTGGTGAGTTTTGAAAGCCCTCGCTCCAGCACCTCTGGCTGGCTCTCGGCAAGGTTTGTTGTCTCATGGGGATCAGCTGCGAGATCAAACAACATGTGGTCATCGTAGAGGTGATAACCATCGTGCAGCGTCTGGATCAACATATAGTCATCAAAGCGAACGCCGCGCTGGCAGGTCCAGGCACCCTGCGAGACGATAAGGTGCTCTCGCCCCTCGTCTTCGCCGCGATCCAGGGACTCCGCAAAGCTTGCCCCATCCCAGCTGTCTGGGACCCGCACGCCCAGCATTTCCAGCAGCGTTGCACTTACATCAATCTGGTAGTGAAGTGCATTGAACTCACGCCCATTCAATCCATCGGCATAGGGCCACTTCAGGATCATCGGAATATGGGCGGTAAATTCATCGGCGGTCTGGTGATCCCCATAGACGTTCAATTCACCCAGTGTCTCGCCGTGGTCGGATGAAATCATCACCGCCGTATCATCCAGCACGCCGAGATCGGCAAGCTTGTTCATCAGCCTGCCGACATATTCATCGGCGACCAGTACCCCTGCATCGTACCCGTCAAACATCTGCCTGACCCCGGCCATGTCCGGAATCTGCTGTGGTTGTCTTGGAAAACGCTCGAGCATCTCGGGCTTGGGTGCAAATCCGTTACACTCCTGCGCAGAGTGCGGGCCTGCCTCGCGCCAGTGCTGCGCGCGAATGTCTTCGGTAAGCCACGCTGGTAGCGGATCATCAGCAAATGGTTCACCGTAAGACGCAGCGGCACGATAAGGCGTGTGCGGATCCCACATGTGCACATGCAGGAACCAGTTGTCGTCCTCCCCGTTACGGCTGAGCCAACTGTCCGCCAGCTCATAAACCTCATCGGCTGTCTCGAGACCAAACGCACCCGGCACGCGCTGCGCTTCGTCAAAGCCTGCATACCAATGGAAGGCGGAATGGCGTTGTGCAAACGAGCTGATAGACGCGGTTTTCATGCCCGCGCGCTTCAGGCGTTGGGGAAAACTGCTGAGGTGCAGCGATGACCAGAACTCCCTCGATACGCCGCCAATCACCGGATCGGCATCGGTACCACCGTGGTTCACAACACCATTGTGAATCCCGAACTGCCCCGTCAGGAGTGCCGACCTGCTGGGTAGACACGGCGTATCAGACGCATAGACGCGATTAAACTGCATCGCCTGCTTAGCCAGTGCATCGATATTAGGTGACGTGTTGCGGTGATAGCCGTAACAGCCGAGATGATCCGACCGTAACGTATCGATATCGATGTAAAGTAACCGCATAGGCAGGCTCCCCCAGGTAAGTTGACCAGAGGGAGCCTAACACTCAGAAGGCGAGTTGCCACCCCAGTGTCCAGACGGCGTCGGTTTCAAGCTGCGGCCCTTCCAGGTCCTGCCAGACCGGCACCTGGTATTCAAAGGCCAGCCTGTTGCCGGAGCTGTGCACGTAGTTAACACCGAGCGCGATATCAAGGCGCTCCCCACCACGAAGATCCGGATCAACCGTTGGTACCACGTTCATGGCAAGTGCACCTGCGTAACGTGGATCGCTGCCGGAATAGTCATCCCTGAATTCATAGAGCCCGCGCACGGACAGCGAGAATGCTTCGCTGACGACACGGGAGTACCATGCGGTGACCTGGTACTGGTTGCCCACTGCATAGTCGTCATCGTTTTCACCCATGCGGATCACACCTGACACCTTCGCGCCAATCGAGCCCGTATCCCAGGTCTTACCATGACCGATACCAGCAATCAGGTCATAGGTGCCTGATCCGATCTGCATCGGATACGGCAACACAATGTTGCCCATAGGCGTAAGGTCTTTCTGGTCCTGGTCACCGGTTGGTAGAGAGACCCCCACATGCCAGAGAAAACCCAGGCTGTTGGTTGATATCACGGAGAGACTGATGTCACCCAGGTGGGAGGACTCGGTTGAAAACTCACCCCCCATGGCCGTGACGTGGTCCATTGAGTTTTCAACGTAGGGGATCATTGCCATTACGGTGTAGTTGTCGGACGGGGCATACATCACGCCAAACATGTGCATGTCCATATCCATTTCGGTGGGTGCCACCATGTACTGGCCTGTGCCGGAGCGTAACACCTCGGAGGTATTCAGTCGGTCAGTGCCGTCACGGTTGTCCTCCATCTGCATGCGCATGTAACGGTAAGAGACCATCCACTCACCTTTCTTGTGCTGGTGATCTGCCATGACGCCAATCGGCGCATGGTCGTCAGGTCGTTGTAAATGTTCCGCGAACGCTACGTTCACGAGGGATGCACAGACGCACATCCCGAAAAAGAATGTCTTCATGGTTATTCCAATAATTGCTGAAAAGTTGCTTGTCAGGAATTACCGGAAAAAGGTGGTGCACGTGCCTGCTTTGACGCATAGCTTACGCGAAGAAAGGGTGCCTGCCAGATCGCGCTTTCTGGTGCACCGGACTGGTAAGAAAGAAACAGGTCAACCGGAATACCACCGGTCGCCGCAACACCGTCAAGGCAGAAGAAACAACTGGCCAGGGACTCATCAGTTTTGCTCTTCTGCGCGTCATCTTTGCCGTGCTGCTGGTGCTGACTGGCGTGATGGCCGGCGTGATGGCCACCGTGATGGCCGGCGTGAAGAGAAGAAACCTCCGAGGTCTTCGCCGTCAGGTGGATCAGGTGAGATACCGCATTACCCACGGTAAACAGTGCTGCATGCAGCACCGCTACAAAGGCGAGTATGCGAATCACTTGCGGGTCACCATGACAAACGCCAGCAGGAACAGGTAAATCACCAGGGCAAACATATAGGGATAGGTCGGTTCGACGGAGTATAACGCAGTTCCCACAAGCGGACCTATGGTGAATCCCATCGGCGGACATGAACCCGCGATGCCTGCAACCGCCCCCTGCTCTTCCGCTGATACGGCAAGCGATGCACCCGCCATAAATCCTGGGCTCGCGAGCCCCATCCCAAGCCCGAGCAGTACCATCGAAAACAGCATCATGAACTGGGTATCAAACCAGGCCATGACCGCAAACGCCGCGATCAGAATCGGCATCGCAACACGCAACAAGGCAAACGGCCTCAACTCAAGCATCTGGATCAACACTGCCTGTGCAAACAGCGATGAACCGGCAATCAGCATCATGCCAAAGCCAAACAATCGCGCCGTTTCGACGGAGGTCAGGCCAAGTGCATCCTGCATGCGGAAGGCCATCGTGTTCTGCACGATCGCAAACCCCATGAACATGAACACACCCACGATTACATAAGGCAGGATACGTCGGTCAAAATAGCTGAGACGAGGTGAAGGGCGCGCGGTAAAGTCACGTTTCGGGACCTCAGGCAGCGTCAAAGCGGTAACCACACCTGTAATAAAAAGTGCTGCCGCGGCAAACCAGAGCGGCGTCAGCAGGGTCATAACAGCAAGCCCACCACCTACTGCCGGACCAAGGATCGCGCCGATGTTGTTTGCAGCACCTACCGCACCCATTCCTTTTGTGCGCGCTTCTGCATCGGTGATATCCGCCATGTACGCAGACGATGCCGGCATGGTGGCGGACATGACTGACGCGTGCATGATGCGCGAGACCATCAGCGCAATAAAAGCAGGGATGCCAACAATCACACCGATGAGTGTCAGGTGGAATATGCCGGTGAACAGCAACGTGCCAATCGTGTAGCCAAACAGTCCAATAAGCATCACACGTTTCCTGCCCCATCGGTCGCTCAACCTACCCCATAAGGGAACCGTCAGGAACACAGTGACCGATGACGCCGAAAGGATGGCGCCGACCTGGATTTCGGAAAAACCGGCTTCCCGGCCGAGCGGGGCCAGTACTGCAAACAGCACGGTGTGGCCCATGCCAACAGCGACAAGACAGGCCAGCAGCACCCGCTTTGCGTAAACGAGCGGAAACCTGGACAGGTCAAGTTCGCTCATGAACCACCCAGCACCAGCTGGTTATCGATTCCCGCCACAGCGTCCTCAGCATGATGGGTCACGTATATGATCGTGGTCCTGCCTTCATCACATACTTTTTGCACCAGGCTCAGCACCAGGGCCCGGTTCAGCTCATCCAGGCCAAGACAGGGTTCATCCAGGAGCAACAGTGGCGGGTGTTTCACCATGGCGCGGGCAATGAGCAGGAGGCGTTGTTCTCCATAGGAAAGCTTTGAGAAAGGCGTCGACCCCCTCGCCCGCATTCCCAGCAGTTCCAGCCAGGCGTCTGCAATCTCCTGTTGTTTTTCGCTTGCCTGCTGATAAAGACCAATGGAATCGTAAAACCCTGACAGAATAACGCTGCGTACACTAACACTGAGCCGATAATCCCAGTGCAAACCGGTGGATACAAATCCCAGGTGTTGCTTTATCTGCCAGATGGATTCGCCCTGGCCAAGCTTATAGCCGAAAAGGGTGATGTCATTGACGTAACACTGTGGGTGGTCACCCGTAATGAGATTCAAAAGACACGTCTTGCCACTGCCATTGGGTCCAAGGACCTGCCAGTGCTCGCGGGGCTTAATAGTCCAGTTGAGATCTTCGAAGACAACGTTGTCTGTATAGGCCACCCTGCCCTTGTTCAGGGTCACGAGCGCACCGTCCGGGTTCAGGCTGTGATCAACAAACTCTTCGGTCTCTGGTAGTGCGAGGTCCGTGGTCCTGAGGTGCATGAACTGCCTCAGGGTTTCCCTCGCGTTCGCCAGGTTGTCCATGCTGCAATCCAGCTGGTGGCTGATCACTCCCTCTTCCAGGTAAATAATCCTGGTGGTGAATGGCGGAATTTCATCGATGCGGTTGAACGCTGCGACGATGGTCGTATCACCCGCGAGTGTCGACAGGATGTCCCTGACAAGCGGCGCGGCATTAACATCCAGCCCTTCAAAAGGCTCATCCAGCACCAGCAGGTCAGGTGCTGACGTTAAAGCACGAGTCAGCAATACCTTACGGGTCTCGCCAGTGGAGAGCTTCCTGAATCCGCGATTGAGAAGATCTGAAAGACCAAGCGCGCTAATCAGCTGATCCCGAATGTGAGGGGCTTGGCACACCTCATCAAGGAGTTCAGATACGGGAGTACCCTCAAAAACCTCGTCGGTCAGGTCTGAATCATCCCGTTCGGCTTCGCGAGCAATAAGCCGCTCCTGCTCCTCAAGGGAAACCACCACAGCTCGCTCGGCCCGAAGCGCGACATCACCCGCCTCGAGCTGACCCGCACCCTGCAGGGCAGCCACCAATGCGGATTTACCGGAGCCGTTAGCGCCGAGCAGCGCGATACAATCGCCCCGGCCAATGGAGAGGTTGAGGTTGTTTAAACTGAAACTGTCAGAAAGGCGGATGCGCGCATCCGCCAGACTGATAAGTGATTGATCAGACAATCCGTTTCATTGCACCCATGTAACCACGCAGGGTTGTACCAATTTCTTCAACACTGTGTGCACGGATGTCGGCATTGACTTCAATGAGTCGTTGATTGTCGACGCCGGTATCGTTAAGACCGAGACCACGACCGATCACATCAGCATCAACATTGCCCATGAAGTCCTGCAGCAGCGGGAAACAGGCATGGTTAAACAGGTAGCAGCCGTATTCCGCGGTATCAGAGATGGTGCGGTTCATCTCAAACAGCTTCTTGCGAGCAATCGTGTTCGCGATTAACGGAGTTTCGTGCAGCGATTCGTAATATGCCGACTCTTCCTTGATGCCGGATGCTGTCATCACCTCGTAGGCCAGCTCAACGCCCGCCTTAACCATGGCCACCATGAGGATGCCGTGATCAAAGTACTCCTGCTCGCTGATATCCTGGTCCGTGATGTCGGTGGTTTCGAACGCCGTGGTGCTGGTTTCCTGGCGCCAGCCGAGCAATTTTTCATCATCGTTGGCCCAGTCTTCCATCATGCCGGATGAAAACGCACCGGTCATGATGTCATCCATATGCTTTTCATACAGCGGACGCATGATGTCCTTAAGCTCTTCCGCCATTTCATAAGCACGGATTTTCGCCGGGTTGGAGAGCCTGTCCAGCATATTGGTGATACCACCGTGCTTGAGTGCCTCGGTGACCGTCTCCCAACCATACTGAACCAGTTTGGCAGCATATGCTGCGTCAACGCCCTTCTCGATCATCTTGTCGAAACAGAGCAGCGAACCTGTCTGTAACATACCGCAGAGAATAGTCTGTTCACCCATCAGGTCCGACTTCACTTCCGCCACAAAAGATGACAGCAGCACACCTGCACGATGGCCACCGGTACCTGCAGCATATGCCTTGGCGATGGCAAGTCCTTCACCACGAGGGTCATTATTCGGATGAACAGCAATCAGGGTCGGTACGCCGAAACCACGCTTATACTCTTCCCGTACCTCGCTGCCTGGGCACTTGGGCGCCACCATGATCACGGTGATGTCTTCACGCACCTGCATCCCCTCTTCCACGATGTTAAAACCGTGGCTGTAGGACAGGCAGGAATCCTGTTTCATGAGCGGCATGACTTCTGTCACCACCGCCGTGTGTTGCTTGTCAGGCGTGAGGTTGAGGACCACGTCTGCAGTCGGGATCAGCTCCTGGTATGTACCGACGGTAAAACCGTTTTCAGTCGCGTTCTTCCAGGAGTCCCTTTTCTCATCAATGGCCGACTGGCGCAGCGCATAGGACACGTCGAGACCACTGTCACGCAGGTTGAGGCCCTGGTTAAGTCCCTGCGAACCACAGCCAATCACAACCAGCTTTTTGCCTTTCAGGTAGTTTGCTTCATCGGTAAATTCTGCGGGGTCCATGAACTCGCACTTGCCGAGTTGTTCTAGCTGCTCACGGAGGGTCAGGCTATTGAAATAGTTAGCCATGGGAATCTCTGCTCCTGTCGAAAAAATAGGTGGAATTCGGGAGCCGTACTCTAGTGCATCAGCGCATTTGCGTAAACTGCGATATGCGGGACATGGTATTGCTTTTCCTGCAATACACTCAGGCGGCGTTCAGCGCACACCCTTCAATGGTGATGCGATGCATGATGCGCCGCTCACCCGGGTAGTTGTTTTGGGCGAAGTGCCAGGTGGCCCGGTTATCCCAGAAAGCGACAGACCCCGGTTGCCAGTTGAACCTGGTGATATTGCTTTCCTCGGCAGCCTTTGCATAAAGGAAGTCTAGCAGTGGCTTAGACTCTTCGACGGTCCAGCCTTCAAACCTGATGGTGAAACCAGGATTGACGTAAAGAGCCGGTTGTCCGCTTAGAGGGTGACGGATCACCACGGGGTGAACCGGGTCGGCAAGCGCGTCGGCGGCTTCTGCATTGCCGATCCTGCCGCCGGTGCCCTGCGCACGATCTGCCGCTTTCCGAACACATGCTGGGCTGAGTGCACCGCAGACAGCCCCTGCAGTGTCTGCTTCAGTCCGTCTGACAGGGATGCATAGGCCTTGTACATGCTGGTAAACCACGTGTCACCGCCCTGCTGCGGTAGTTCCCTTGCGACAAGTATGGAGCCAAGCGCTGGTTCCAGGTCATACGAGTGATCAGTATGCCAACCGCCGCCAATGTTCTGTTGTTGCTCAGGCTCTTTTTCAACCATCGCGATCTGCGGATAGGTTGCATGGGCCTTAAAGAACCGGTTTACGTTGATGGGGCCAAACCGCTCGGCGAACTCGATGTGGTCGTTCTCATCAATCGACTGGTCCCGGAAGAATACAAGCCCCTCCTCCGAGAAGACTTCATGGATCCGTTCGAACTCGTTATCGGTCAGGTTGCGCAGATCTACACCGGTTATCTCCGCACCAACACCAGGTTGTTTTGCTACATGCATACCCATTTTTCCTAAAACCCTGTTTCCCTGATGAACACCGCAACAAACCTGCGGCGGAACTGGCTGAAGAGGCTCTCTCGATGTCCGTCAATCACCGCGGTACCGCGTACCACCTGACTGAGTGCCGGTGCATTCTCGGCAAACGCCAGTTCTATGCGGTACTGACTTTGTACAGTTGTGAGTGATCCGTCCTGTTCTTCTCGCACGGCGATGTCACCGCCAAAGGTTGAAGCGAGATAAAGAGTATCAAGCTGCGGCGTGCCGACAAACTCTATTCTTTCAACCACCAGGTCATGAACACCATGCTCGAGGTTCTCGGGAAAAAAAGTTGCTGTCATACCGGTTTCAACCCGGGCCAATTGCTCCTCAGGCAGGTAGGCAACTACCTTGGTCTGATCCGGATCGACCACGGCGCCGAGTTTGTAACCCGGCGGAAACCAATCCCCGATAATCAGTTCAGGGTTGATATCAACCACTTCTCCTCTAAATGGCGCCTTGATATTGAGCTGTGCCTGCTCTTCAACCAGGCTGCGAATCAGCTGGTTCTGGGTCCGGAGTTCTGAGGTAACAACCAGCGCCTCATTCCTGAGTTCCGGGTCAAATCCCAGCGAAGAGCGCATCCATCCGAGCTCTTTGTAACGGTTCTCCGCCTCTTCAAGCTTGAGGCTGATCTCCGGCGATTCAAACCGGAATAACGTATCACCCTGCTGGACCACACTCTGTTGCTGAGGTCGCTCCAGCAATCTACCGGCAACGGGGAGGAATAGTTCATTGTGGGTTGCCACCATGGTAGCGGGCGTTGAGACCGCGCTGTACCAGGGCACAAACAGGATCGCCATCAGAAGACCGATCACAGTCAGTGTGCGCTTTGTCGTACGGTTAAATCGCATTTCAGACCTGAGCTCCCACCAGGCTTTCAACTCGTTGAATACGGGTCTTGCAATGAAGTAGATGATCTCGGCAATCAGTAACAGGATACCCGCGAGCTTGAAGAAGAATCCGTAGATAAGCAGTGCGATACCCAGGAACAGAAGAAAGCGATAGATCCACACACAGAACGCATAGAACACCATGACCCTGCGCGGCTCTTCCCTCGGCTCGATGCCAAGCCCGAACAGGCGTTCACGCAACCACCATTTGGCCATATTGAACGAGCGCTGTTCCATGTTTGGCTCATCCAGAAGATCAGAGACGATGTAGTAGCCATCAAAGCGCATCAACGGATTGAAATTGACAAAGATAGACAACAACCAGGTTGTCGTGGACAGCAAGAACAGCGCACTCTTCAGGGTGCCCTCCGGCGCGATACTCCAGAGGAAGAGTGATATCACGGCAATGGCCAGTTCAACACTGACGCCCGCTATACCAATTCGCAGCCGCGTACGCCGGTCAGGCAGTTTCCACGCATCCGACGTGTCGGTAAACAAAATGGGCCAGCCGACCATAAAGGCGACGCCTATCACCGGGACCCGGCAACCCACGGCTTTTGCCGTATAAGCGTGTCCAAGCTCGTGCAATATTTTCACAGCGAATAGCACCAGCAGATAAACCGCCAGACCCGACAAATTGAAAAAATGCAGGAATGTCGCAAAAAACTGATCAAGCTGGCGCGAAACAAGATAGATGCCGGTAAGGCCGATAATAGTTAATGCCAGGAATGTCCATTTTGAACCGAGCCAGCGTACCAGTGGCAGCGTTTCCTCCAGAAACCTGTCGGGGTTCACCAGCGGTATACGCACAAAAAGTGGGTTGCGCATCGCCATTTCCCACCAGTACTTGTGTTTGAAGTTAAGCAGGCGTTCCTGATATTTCGCCTGCTGGACGTCGTCTCCTTTAACAAGATTGTTGTCTCGTAGAAACTCCATCAATTCAGCAACCTCTTTCTCGGTTGTCTGCGACTTCAGGTAGTTGTTGGCGAGGTCAGCGATCTCGTCGGCATTTTTCTGGCCGATAATGGCAAGCAGTTCAACATCACGCTCTTCAAGCTGGTAGAACACATTGGCAAGAGGATCATGCAGATGCCAGATGGCATTACCGTTAGCGTCATCTCCCGCCGGGTAAAGATTGAGATCCTGGCGCACTTCGGGCCAGACAACCTCTTTCTTCTCCTCAGGCGTCGGCCGCGGCCCGACAACCACGGGAACAGGCGGCGTTAGAACCCGATCCATTGCCTTAACACCGCAAGAGGTCTTCTGAAGAGGTAATAAAACAGGGTGACTGAGTCACCTGAAACTTTGGCGGTGCCACGCCAGCCCACCCTGAGATCCTCTGGATTCTCGAAGTCTGCACAACCGCGAAAGCCGAGCACACCTTCGGGAGATACTTCAGCCTGGTAGCTTATGTAACGGACAACAGCAGGGTGGGAACGCTCAGGATATACATTGAGAAACAGCTCAGCGGGTGCACCCGCAGGCAAAGGGATACTGTCCCCTACCGCAAGCCAGAACTCGAGTTCCACTTCACCGGTTCGTGCAAGTGTCATGATTTTTTCACCCACTTTCACTGGGCGACCTTCCAGCTGGTACGCATCAGGCACCACGGCGACCGCATCGGTTGTCGCATAGACGACGGATCTTGCGAGTAGCTCTTCGTTATACCTTACACGCGCCTCGTGCTGATCTACTCTTGCCTTCAACATTGGCAACTGCGCTGCTACGCGTCGATCAGACACTGCGGCCTGGTTAGCACGCTGGTATTCTGCTGTTGCGATTGCAAGCTCCTGCTTGACCACATCGAGCTGTGCGTTGATCGCGGTGTCGTCAAAACTGAGTATCAGTTGCCCGGTTTCGACCACCTGATTGGGTTCAACATGAATCTCGCCAATGATGCCTTCGATAGGCGCCCTCACGACATCAGGCTCACGCGGAACAATTTCAGCTGTAGCGTTTACCGTCAGGTCCACCGGCAGAAGCATCAGAAACACCAGCAGGGCTAAACCGATCCATGCGTTACGTTTCGTTGCAAGTGCTTTCCAGAACGGCTCAGCCTGTTCGGTCTTGTTCCGTAATGCGTCGAGCGCGTGCCCTGAAGCCAGCCCCCAGTATCCGAGGATACCCAGTTCTTCATCTTTCCAGGCACCCTGCCTGGATATCAACAGACCGCCAACAATCTCCTTGGACGTGGTCAGCGGAATCCATACGACTTCGCCTGCAAGAAATTCCTTCCACCGATCCTGGTGAGCAGCGGACACGTCTTCGGCGACGAGCCTTCGGGGATTTTTGTTGCCTGCCTCGTTCAGTTCCCGGGCAAGTCCATCCATCCAGTCGGTGAAGGGAACGTTTCGGGCCGGTTCAGGTAACCCTGACACCGCCTCGACCTTGCCGGAAGATGCCAGCCACAACACCGCCGTTTCATAGGGTGCTATTTTCGCGGTGTCGTTAACAATCAGGTTGCCGAGCTTACTGAGATCATCCGACAATCTCAGCTTCTGCTGCAGGAGTAATAGATCGGCTACTTCAGGCATGCCACAACTCCGCTAGGGAGAAAAAGAAACGACACCGCTCATACCTGGCATGAGCCCACGTGGATTACCTGCAATCCTGCCGATCACTCGAACAGTCTGGCTGACCGGGTCAATCACGTTTACCACTCGATCGACCCTTGCCGATACCCGCTGCCCGGTTTCATCCAGTACAAGCGTGAATTCAGTATTTCTTACATATTGCCGCACATCGAGGGAAGGCAGCACCATTTCAACTTCCAGAGTCTGCGTATCCACCAGTTCAAGCAATTGGGTACCTTTTTCAACGTACTGGAACGTCTGCACAAACTTCTCAGTCACAGTCGCATCAAACGGCGCCACCAGTCGGCATTCGCCTAGAATGGCCCTGGTCCTTTTCACTTCTGCCTGTGTGATCTCCACTTCCGCCGCACTGATGCTGATATCAAGTTCACTGACGTTCTTGAACTCATCAAGCTTCTGGTTAATTTCGTGGTTCTTGGCCGCCTGGTCTCGCTTGGCAACCGCCGCCATGTGTTCGGCTTCTTCCTGTTCGCAGAGGAATCGTGCGATGGTCTGCCCCTTCTTGACTGTCACACCGGATTTGACGGGAAAGCTGATCAGCTTGCCGTCAAGACCTGCTGACAGCACCGTGTGATTCACCGGTCGGAGCTGACCGCGCATCGCCGTACTGGGGCGCGTACCCAGGTCATTCATCCCAAAATCCTGGGACAATACACCCAATTGATCAGACTCCTGGGCCGTTAAGTACGGCGCAGCAAGCAGTAGTAATAGAGATAAGAAACTACGCATCGGTTTCTAAAAGAGACAGTTGTCAGTGAGAAGATCCAGCAATTTTACCACACACCTGACCTCTCACTTTGCCCCGGGGAAAGGGGTTTCAGGTACCGGATCGCGACTTGAATTCATCCAGATAGTTCATCGAACTAGGCGCGCTTGAACGCTGCTCTCGGAACATCTTCAGGTAGTCCTCCTGGTCTGGACCGGCGGGAAGATTTTCGATGAAAAGATCGATATAGGCATCTTTATCAGGACCAGCAGGCAGCTTCATGAGGAACTCTTCAAGGTAATCTACCTGGCTTGGGCCGTCCGGCTGATTTTCCGTAAACTGACGCACGTAGCTATCCAGGTTCGGCGTCGGGAAGTACTTGATAATAAAATCACGAACAAAGCGTGAGATATCAGGAGACATGGTAGAAGCCTGGATAGGCAGATCTTCAACCGGTGTCCTGTTGGCAAGGACAACCTCCTCCTCAACCCTTGCAACAGGATCTTCAGCTGGTGGCAGATCCAGTGGCGCTTCTTCTTCGATCGCAGCTTCGGCCTTGGCCCTGGCAATGGCTTCTTCTGCAGCGGCTGCACCGGCAGCGGTACGCGCTTCTTCCATGGCCAGCAGTTCCTCTTCGCGGATCATCATGAGCTCGCGCTCTTTAGCCAGTTGCATCTCGCGTTCGATCATCTGCTGGCGTTCGATTTCACGCTGCAGCGCTTCTTCACGCTCCATGCGGATCTGCTCCTGTATCTGGCGCTGCCTCACCCACTCATCGAGTTCACGTCGCTCAGCAATCAGCGCCTCACCCTGCTTGGTCAGTGGGAAAATCACCTCGTCAAAGTTCTCTGCAACTTCCTCTGCGAGCTCATCAACTGAATACTGCTGATAGTTGTAAGGTATTGGATTCAGGCCAAGACTGACCAGGAGGGCACCGTAGGCAGCCTGTGCATCCGCATAGGTCTGCATCTGCCCGATTCTTGAGCGAAACGCTCTCAGCTCGTTCTGGATCGACTGGGCACCTGAACCGATCAGGTTGGACTCGGCATTCTGGGTCAGCGCAGAGATTTCTTCGTCGATCTCCTGCAGGTATTCCGCACGCTGCAGGCCGATCGATGCGTTCTTGTAGTCTTGCCAGGTGATGTGCACACCCGTTATCACCGCCATGTTCATGGCCAGCTTTCGATTGAGTGTCAGTTCTTCATTGGTCTCGCGGAACTTCTTGATCCGGTTGGTAAAGAACAGCTGCCCGATATCGCCGGTCAGGTTGAGGCCAAACTCGCCCCACTGATTGTTGAAAAGGAAGCTGTTGTCGTCGTAACTCTCTCCGTAGGAGAACTCCAGGCCTGGCAGAAGGCGTAACATCGCCTTACGTGATTCGAGCTGGTCAATGCGAACCTTGTATACCTCACCGGCATAGTCGGCGGAATTGGTCAGCGCAAGCAGCTCCATTCTTTCAACATCGTCAGAAACCTCGACAAGCTCAGGCAGGCTTTCCGGTACTGGAATGTCCAGTGCCTTATAGCTCGGTGCGTTAACGAGGCTGGCGAGGCGCGCTTGTGCGGTATCGATAGAACGTCGGATCTGGTCAAGCTGTTGGCTGGTTCCGATCAGGGCTCGTATGTCTGTTAACACAGCGACCGGTGTTCTCAGCTGTTGTTCACGTACTGCCTCAAGGTTAGCCAGCATTTCGTCGACACGGAAAGACAGATCATCAAGTTCACTGCGCATCCTTTCCATGGCCACAGCTTTCCAGTAGGCACCCCTGACCTCCTGCAAAAGTGTCAGCATCACTTTCTCGCGAACCTTTTGCGCGATCAGGTAACGATCCGCATCCTGTTTCGCCTGCAGGTAGCTCACGCCAAAGTCGAGCATGTTCCAGGTAAACCTGCCGTTGGCATTAAAGCGTTCAGTATCCTGCGAAGTAGACACTTCGAGAGATTCCTCGCCGGTCAGTACAGACTGACTGCTCGACGCATTCACGTTGTTCCGGTCAAGGTAACCCGCTGTTGCAGCAAGAGAAGGCAGTAAATCCATCTGGGCCAGATCAATGGTCTGGTTGGCGACGGCCTCTTCCAGCAGACGGACACGATTCTCCAGGTTGTACTTGAGCGCCATGGACATGGCACGGCCTAGTGTCAGTGGGCCACTCAGTTCTTCCTGGGATTGAAAAATCAGCTCACGATCAAACTTCGCGATTTCTTCAATCTGTTCCTGCGTATAGGGTTCCGGCGTAACGGAACAGCCAGACAGCACCACAGAGGCGCAGGCAAGCACAGGGTAAAAGATTCGTCGGAAGTTCATGGCCGTTGGGCGTTAGCCGAAGAGTTTTTTCAGCAACTCTGTCAGCTTTTGTTTTTCCTGCTGGTAACCAAACTCACCTGCTCGCAATACCTGTTCATTGAGGCTCTCGCGCCCAAAGTCGGTTTCACTCGCCTGTTCATTGTTTGGTGTGATGGATTTCATGAATTCAAGGAATTCGGCTTCATATTCGGAATGCAATGGTACCGATTCCAAACCCTTTATCAATAAGGTGTTTGTAAGCTGATCCTCACTTTCTTGTTGAACTTCGTCACTTTCTTGCGTTGTGTCTTCCGCTTCAAGGTTTGCAAAGCGAATGACAAATGTTGAACTGATGGCATTACCCTGGTCATCCTCAGCAATGACGCGGACTGTGACCTCTTCTATACCCATCAGTCTAGCGGCGTCACCATTGATCAGGAATTCGGACTTTTCCTCATCAAATATGATGTATTCCGGCAGATCTTCTCCATTTTCGAGCTCTGCACGAAGATTCAGTGCAACACTTGTATCTGAATGCTCGAATGCTTTCTCAACTGAGTAGCGCAGAACACTCTCAGTGACGACCTGATCTTCGAGATCTGCGACGAGCCTGATCGGACTTGGGGAGGCGTCGGTATCACCGCGGTTGGTCTCTACCGTATTGGTTTCGCCGGTGCCGCTGACCGTTACCGCATCCGAGTTGTTTTCACCTTCCTGGCTTCCGCCTGCGCCATCACGGTCCGCATCGCCTGCCTGAATCTCTTCGTCGGTTTCACCTTCCTCAGTGCCCTCTTCTTCCTCTTCATCAGCCCTGAGCTCACCGTCCTCACCTTCTTCTTCAGACAGCAGGCCTTCTTCTTCCTCAATGACTTCTACATCACCCTGCTCGCCGTCTGCGGTGAACGTGTTGTCTTCTTCGTCATTGCCGGCAGCAACGGTTTCTTCTGTACCCTCTTCGCCTTCGGTAGTCTCGGATTCGTCGTCAGTTACACCGCCCTCAGCAGCCTGTTCTGCCCCGTCGGTCGTGCCATCACCTTCTCCGTCAGCGGCATTTTCACCGTCCGTAACGGTTTCACCCTGCTCTCCTGTACTGGTGCCATCGCCATCTGCTGCACCTGCTTCGTTTCCACTGCTTGAAGGATCTGACCCTTCAACGCCTTCAACACCGTCAGCGCCTGCTGCGCCTTCCTGGACAGTACCATCAGATCCTGATCCATCCTGACCGGCTTCGTTACCGTCGGTAGATCCGTCAGCCTCAGCACCGGCCTGTGCGCCATCGGTGCCTTCTGCACCCTCAGCACCCTCAGCTCCTTCCGCACCCTGCGAACCTTCAGTGCCTTCTGCACCTTCCGCACCTGCTGCACCCTGTGAACCTTCAGTGCCTTCCGCACCTTCCGCACCTTGTGAACCTTCAGCGCCTTCTGCACCCTGCGAACCTTCAGTGCCTTCCGCACCTTCCGCACCTGCTGCACCCTGCGAACCTTCAGTGCCTTCTGCACCTTCCGTACCTGCTGCACCCTGTGAACCTTCAGTACCGTCAGCTCCCTCACCGCCGGTTTCGCCCTGTTGTCCTGTCCTGGTGCCGTCACGACCAGTGGTTGCGGTTGTACCGTCACCTGGCTCAAGTCCTTCACTACCACCGGATTGCGAATCTGATCCATCCGCGGCGCCGTCTGCACCCTCTCGTCCCTCGGTTCGCCCAGAAGTACTCTGTGCATCACCTTCAGGCAGGGCGTTTTCATTGCCTGATTCCTGGCCGCCACCACCATCAGCGACAGAACCTGTTTCGAAAGAAACTTCGAAGGAACTCGAGACCTTGTTGCCCTGGGAGTCGCTGGCAACCACCTGAACCTGGACATTGACAACATTCTGTTCCGAAGCCTTGTCTGCATCGAAAATGAAGGTACCAGTGTCAGGATCAAACTCCACGTACTCGGGCAGAGGCGCACCATTCGGCAGGAACGCTTCAAAGTCCAGATTCTGGCCACCATCTGTATGCTGGAACTCGCCATCCGATATGGTGTAGATCACCTTACCTTCGGTCACACGCTGGTCCGTGAGATCCCCTGACAGGCTGACAGGGTTGATCACCGGCGTATCTTCATCCAAGGACCCAAAGATGTCCGTAATCGATGGCGGGTCATCAATCGGCGTCAGATCGATTGTTGTACTGGTATCCGTATCAGGGCTTGAGTCACCACCAAAATTCACGCCGATATTGATCGGCACGGGATCTGTTGTCGGGCCGTCGTCACCTTCTTCTTCGATAACCTCGACATCACCGTTGTCCTGCGGCAGCGTCGGTGGTACCTCTTCTTCCTCCTCGATCGGCGGTTGCGGCTCTACGCTACCGTCAGGCTCGGGTTCTGGCTCCGGTTCAGGCTGTGGCTCTGGTTGCGGCTCAGGCTCAGGCTCAGGCTCGGGTTCGGGCTCTGGTTCAGGCTCCGGCTCCGGTTCTGGTTCGGGCTCTGGCTCGGGTTCCGGCTCCGGCTCCGGCTCCGGATCCGGAATAAAGTCCGGTGGCGGATCAGGATCCGGTTGTGGCTCAGGCTCAGGCTCAGGTTCCGGCTGCGGTTCGGGTTCCGGCTCTGGCTCAGGCTGTGGCTCAGGCTGTGGCTCCGGATCTGGTTGCGGCTCTGGCTCTGGTTCTGGCTCAGGTTCGGGCTCTGGAGCAGGCTGGGGATCAGGCGCAGGCGGCGGCGTTACTACTACAACCGGTGCCGGCTCTACGGTAATCGTGACGGTCCGAACAGCATTTTCACCACTGTCCGCGTCATCAACCATGTAGGTGAAGCTGTCAGTACCGGTAAATCCGGTGTTGGGCGTGTAACTGTAGTTACCATCACTGGATACGGTGACTGAACCGTTACCTGGTTCGGTCATCATGCTGAACTCAAGTGAGCCACCCGAGATCGTCGAATCGTTGGCGTAGAGGTTACCCGCGTTATTAGTCGTATCCTGCGTTACCGTAAGCGAATCGTCGGTTGCGGTCAGGTCAGCAACCGGTGTTACCGTCACCGTAACTTCAGCGGTGTCCGACTTACCCTTACCATCGTTAACAGTGTAGGTGATGGTGTCAGTGCCGTGGAAGTTGGAGTTCGGCGTGTAGCTGAGCGTGCCGTCACCATTGATGGTAACGCTGCCATTCAACGCTGTTGCCCCGCTGATGACCAGGGTGTCGTTATCCGCATCAGTATCGTTTGCGAGGGCAACCACGGTGTTATCGCTGCTGTCTTCCGTTACGGTAGCACTGTCTGCAATGGCATCAGGCGTATTGTTGATTGTCACCGTGATGTTGACTGTCTGGGTCAGTGATTCACCACTCAACACATCCGTTACCGTGTAGGTAAACGAATCATCACCAAAGAATGAAGTGTTTGGTGTGTACGTGTATGAACCATCTGTGTTCATCGTCACGCTGCCATTGGCTGGATCCGTCGCCTTGGCAAAGGACAACGTGCCACCTGACGTCGTTGAATCGTTGGCGGTGACAGAACCAAGATTGTTCACACTGTTTTCTGTAACAACCAGAAAGTCATCACCGGCACTGAGGTCTGCCGTTGGATTGATCGTCACAACCACCTGGGCTGTGTCGGTGCCTCCCCTGCCATCACTAATCGTATAGGTGAGCGTATCTGTACCAACAAAGTTTGATGGTGGTGAATAGTTCAGCGTGTTGTCTGCGTTGATGGTAACGCTGGCACCTGCAGAGGAGACAACGTTGGTTACCGTCATCGAATCACCGTCAGCATCGGAGTCATTCGGCAGCACAGCAATGGTGTTTGCGGTGTCTTCAAGGATAGTTACCGCATCATCAACAGCGTCCGGCGGCGTGTTGGCCGCAACTGTAATAGTGACGGTCTGGGTTGCACTCTCGCCACTTGCCGCATCCGTGACCGTGTAGGTGAAAGTGTCTGTTCCAACAAAGCCGTTGTCCGGCGAGTAGGTATAACTGCCATCATTATTGAAGTTAACACTGCCATTGGCTGGATCTGTCGCCTTGGCAAAACTCAAGGACCCACCCGAGGTCGTTGAGTCATTGCCGGTAACGCTACCCGCGTTGTTCGTGCTGTTCTCAAGCACTGACAAGGTGTCATCCGCTGAGGTCAGATCCGGCGCCGCACCGACGGTGATTACCACCTGCGCAGTATCTGATCCACCTCGCCCATCACTAATGCTGTAGGTGACCTTATCAGTACCACTGAAGTTGGCCGGCGGCGTGTAGTCGAGTTTGCCGTCCGGGTTGATAGTGATCGTAGCGCCGTTGGACGACGAGGCGCCGGTCACTGTGAGCGTATCACCATCCGCGTCCGTGTCATTGACCAGTACATCGATTAGCGTGTTCTGGTCTTCGAGAATAGTAAGCGTATCGTCGACGGCATCCGGCGGTGTGTTGGCATCAACAGTGATCGTTACCGTCTGTGTTGCACTCTCGCCACTGGCAGCATCGTTTACGGTATAGGTAAAGGTATCCGTACCCACGAAACTGGTGTTCGGCGTGTAGGTATAGGTTCCGTCCGTATTGAAGTTGACGTTACCGTTTGCCGGATCGCTGAGCTTGCTGAAGCTGAGAGCGCCACCGGAAATAGTGGAGTCGTTCGCAGTGACCGTCCCAGCATTATTTGAGCTGTTTTCGAGTACTGACAGGCTGTCATCAGCAGAGGTCAGGTCTGCAACCGGGTTCACCGTAATGACGACCTGTGCAGTATCTGAACCGCCGCGACCGTCACTGATACTGTAGGTCACGGTATCGGAGCCATTGAAGTTGGCAGGCGGTGTATAGCTGAGCGTGTTATCAGCATTCACTGTCACCGTCGCACCGCTTGAAGACGATGCACCAGTCACTGTCAGCGTATCGCCATCAGCATCGGTATCATTGGCGAGTACATCAATCGTGTTATCGGTGGTGTCTTCATCTACGCTTACAGTGTCATTGGTTGCATCTGGCGCCGTGTTGGCCGTTACAGTAATCGTAACCGTCTGGGTTGCACTCTCACCACTGGCAGCATCGTTCACTGTGTACGTAAACGTATCAACACCCACAAAGCTTGCATTCGGCGTGTAGGTATAACTGCCATCAGAATTGAAGTTCACGGTTCCGTTCGACGGATCAGTGAGCTTGCTGAAGCTGAGAGAACCACCTGAGATAGTTGAGTCGTTATCGGTAACGGTGCCTGCGTTGTTTGCACTGTTCTCAAGCACAGCCAGGGTGTCATCCGCTGACGTCAGATCAGCAACCGGATTGACGGTAATCACCACCTGCGCGGTGTCCGTGCCTCCACGACCATCACTTATTGTGTAAGTGACGGTGTCCGACCCATTGAAGTTAGCTGGCGGCGTGTAGCTAAGAGTGCCATCTCCGTTTACAGAGACTGTTGCACCGCTCGCGGACGATGCACTAGTGACGGTCAGCGTGTCACCGTCGGTATCGGTGTCATTACCGAGTACGGTAATGGTGTTATTGGCAGTGTCTTCATCAACCGCAGCCGTATCATTAACAGCATCCGGCGGCGTGTTCGCGGTCACTGTGATGGTCACGGTCTGCGTTGCGCTCTCTCCGCTGGCAGAGTCAGTAACCGTATAGGTGAACGTGTCTGTACCGACAAAGTTCGTGGTCGGCGAATAGGTATAACTACCATCAGCATTGAAGTTGACCGTGCCATTGGTTGGATCTGTTGCCTTGGCAAAGCCGAGGGATCCACCCGATATGGTTGAGTCATTCGCCGTCACTGTCCCGGCGTTATTGGTACTGTTTTCAAGTACGGAAAGACTGTCATCACCCGAGGTCAGGTCGGCAAAACTGGTTACCGTGATCACGACATCCGCAGTATCAGTGCCACCACGGCCATCGCTGATGGTATAGGTCACGGTGTCAGTGCCGTTGAAGTTTGCCGGAGGCGTATAGTCCAGCGTGCCATCGCCATTTATGGAGACGGTTGCGCCGTTCGCGGACGAGACACTTGTAACTGTCAGCGAGTCGCCATCAGCATCGCTGTCATTGGTCAATACCGTGACGACATTATTGCTGCTGTCTTCCGCTACCGTCGCCACATCATCCACAGCATCAGGTGGCGTGTTGGCGGTTACCGTGATGTTCACCGTTTGCGTTGCACTTTCACCACTGGCCGCATCGGTCACTGTGTAAGTAAAACTATCGGCACCGACAAAGCTGTTGTTCGGCGTATAGGTGTAACTGCCGTCAGAGTTGACGTTAACCGTACCGTTTGCAGGATCTGTCGCCTTCGCGAACGACAGCGCCCCGCCAGAGGTTGTGGAGTCATTTGCCGTTACGCTGCCAGCATTGTTGCTGCTGTTCTCCAGCACCGTGAGGCTGTCATCAGCTGCGGTTAAATCGACGACTGAGCCAACAACAACACCCACCTCAGCTGTTGCGGTACCACCGCGACCGTCACTGATCGTGTAGGTGACTGTATCAGTGCCGTTGAAGTTCGCCGGTGGCGTGTAGTTCAGTGTGCCGTCACCGTTGATGGAGACGGTGGCACCGTTGGCTGATGACGCACTGGTGACGGTCAACGAGTCGCCATCAGGGTCTGAGTCGTTTGCAAGTACGGTAACCGTATTGTTCGTGCTGTCTTCACCTACGCTGGTTGAATCATTTACCGCTACCGGCGGATTGTTGGCGGATACTGTGATCGTCACGGTCTGTGTTGCACTTTCACCGCTTGCCGCATCCGTCACCGTGTAGGTAAAGCTGTCTGTTCCAACAAACCCGTTGTTCGGTGTGTAGCTGTAGCTGCCATCGGTGTTGAAATTCACAGCCCCACTGGCAGGATCCGTCGCCTTCGCAAACGTCAGCGTTCCACCTGAAATCGTTGAATCGTTGGCTGTTACGCTGCCACTGTTGTTGCTGCTGTTCTCCAGCACGGTCAACGAATCGTCTGCCGAGGTCAGGTCGGCGACAGGATTGATCGTGATATTCACTGTCGCGGTTGCAGTACCGCCCTTACCATCAGAAACCGTATAGGTGAAGCTGTCTGTGCCGTTGTAGTTGGCAGTTGGCGTGTAGGTATACGTACCATCGCTGTTATCAACCAGGGTGCCACGCGCGGGTGATGTCACAGAACTGATGGAGAGTGAGTTACCCTCGGCATCAGTATCGTTACCCAGCATGTTGGCGGTGGTAATGACCAGCGCGGTGTCTTCGTTCGTAGACAGGCTGTCATCAACGGCAGTCGGCGGCGTATTCGGCGTGACAGTGATATTCACCGTCTGTGTCGCGCTCTCACCGCTGGTTGCGTCAGTTACCGTGTATGTAAATGAGTCCGCACCGTCGAAGTCAGTGTTCGGCGTATAGAGGTAGGAGCCGTCGCTGCTGACAACCACGCTGCCGTTTGCTGGATCGGTTGCTTTCGCGAATGTAAGCGTACCGCCAGAGGTGGTGGAGTCATTTCCGGAAACGCTGCCAAAATTTTTGGTGCTGTTTTCAACGACAGTGAGCGAGTCATCAGCGGCGGTGAGGTCCGCAACCGCATTGATGGTGATCGTGACTGTGGCAGTGTCTACACCACCGTTTCCGTCGGTGATCGTATAGCTCACCGTATCTGTGCCGTTGAAGTTGGCCGGCGGCGTGTAATTCAGCGTGCCGTCACCGTTGACACTGACCGTAGCGCCCTTCTCACTAGAAGCACCGGTGACCGTCAGCGAATCGCCGTCCGCGTCGGTGTCATTGGAAAGCACAGTTACCCTGTTGTTTGTGCTGTCTACATCGACGGTTGCTGCATCATCAATTGCGTCCTGTGGCGTGTTACCTGCGGTGACGCCGAGTACCGTGATATTGACAGTGCGCGTCGCAGTCTCGCCACTATTCGCGTCAGTCACTGTGTAGGTGAAGGAATCTGCGCCCGTGTATCCACCTGTCGGTGTGTAGGTGTATGAACCGTCATTGTTGAAGGTGACGCTGCCGTTTACAGGATCAGTCGTCTTGGCAAACGTCAGCGTGCCACCCGACGTCGTTGAATCATTGGCGGTCACACTGCCCGCATTGTCGGTTGTGTCCTGGGTCACGGTCAGGCTGTCATCACCTGCCGTCAGGTCGGTAACGGAAGTCACCGTAACTGTCACAACTGCGGTATCCGTGCCGCCATTACCATCTGAGATCGTGTAGTTGATGGTATCGGTGCCACTGAAGTTTGCAGGTGGTGTATAGCTCAGCGTGTTGTCCGCATTGATCGTCACCGTACCACTTGTTGCGGAGGCCGCTGTTACAGTCAGCGTGTCACCATCGCTATCAGTGTCGTTGCTGAGAACAACAAAGCTGTTATTGCTGCTGTCTTCTGCAACGGTGAAGGCATCATCCACAGCATCCGGTGGATTGTTTGGCTGCGCCGTGACTGTAATCGTCACCGTCTGTGTGGCGGTTTCACCACTCGCTGAGTCCGTCACCGTGTACGTGAAGGTATCAGTGCCGACAAAATCAGTGTTTGGCGTATAGGTGTAACTGCCGTTGGTGTTGACGACCACCGTGCCATTTGTCGGATCAGTCGCTTTCGCAAACGTCAGCGTGCCGCCAGACGTGGTTGAGTCGTTCGCTGTCACACTGCCAGCGTTATTTGTGCTGTTTTCAACTACAGATAATGTGTCGTCCGCAGACGTCAGGTCATCTACCGATGTCACCGTGATCACGACCTGCGCCGTGTCCGTGCCGCCGCGACCATCGCTGATCGTATAGGTCACCGTATCCGTGCCATTGAAGTTGGCCGGCGGCGTGTAGTTCAGCGTGCCGTCACCGTTCACGCTGACCGTCGCACCGTTGGCAGAAGACGCACCCGTTACCGTCAGCGTATCGTTGTCCGCATCCGTGTCGTTGCTCAGGATCGTGATCGTATTGTCACTGCTGTCTTCCGTGACCGTTGCTGCATCATCTACCGCATCCGGCGGCGTGTTCGCCGTTACCGTAATCGTCACCGTCTGCGTGGCGCTCTCACCACTGGTCGCATCTGTTACCGTGTACGTGAACGTGTCTGTACCAACAAAGTCAGTCGCCGGCGTGTAGGTGTAACTGCCGTTCGAGTTGAAGTTCACCGTGCCATTGCCAGGATCGGTTGCCTTCGCAAATGTCAGCGTACCGCCCGACGTGGTTGAGTCGTTCGCTGTCACACTGCCGTTGTTGTTCGTGCTGTTCTCAAGCACCGTCAACGCATCGTCTGCAGCGGTCAGGTCATCTACCGATGTCACCGTGATCACGACCTGCGCCGTGTCCGTGCCACCGCGACCATCGCTGATCGTATAGGTCACCGTATCCGTGCCATTGAAGTTGGCCGGCGGCGTGTAGTTCAGCGTGCCGTCACCGTTCACGCTGACCGTCGCACCGTTGGCAGAAGACGCACCCGTTACCGTCAGCGTATCGTTATCTGCATCCGTGTCGTTGCTCAGGATCGTGATCGTATTGTCACTGCTGTCTTCCGTGACCGTCGCTGCATCATCTACTGCATCCGGCGGTGTGTTCGCCGTTACCGTAATCGTCACCGTCTGCGTGGCGGTTTCACCACTGGTCGCATCGGTTACCGTGTACGTGAACGTGTCTGTACCAACAAAATCCGTCGCCGGCGTATAGGTGTAACTGCCGTTCGAGTTGAAGTTCACCGTGCCGTTGCCAGGATCGGTTGCCTTCGCAAAGGTCAGCGTGCCGCCAGACGTGGTTGAGTCGTTCGCTGTCACACTGCCAGCGTTATTTGTGCTGTTTTCAACTACAGATAATGTGTCGTCCGCAGACGTCAGGTCATCTACCGATGTCACCGTGATCACGACCTGCGCCGTGTCCGTGCCGCCGCGACCATCGCTGATCGTATAGGTCACCGTATCCGTGCCATTGAAGTTGGCCGGCGGCGTGTAGTTCAGCGTGCCGTCACCGTTCACGCTGACCGTCGCACCGTTGGCAGAAGACGCACCCGTTACCGTCAGCGTATCGTTGTCCGCATCCGTGTCGTTGCTCAGGATCGTGATCGTATTGTCACTGCTGTCTTCCGTGACCGTCGCTGCATCATCTACGGCATCCGGCGGTGTGTTAGCCGTTACCGTAATCGTCACCGTCTGTGTCGCACTTTCACTGCTCGCTGAATCAGTCACCGTGTAGGTAAACGAGTCAGATCCCGAGAAGCCATTGTCCGGCGTGTAGGTATACGAGCCATCAGCGTTGAAGTTGACCGTGCCATTAGCCGGGTCAGTTGCCTTCGCAAATGCGAGGGTACCACCAGAGGTGGTTGAGTCATTCTGGTTGACGCTACCAACGTTGTTCGTGCTGTTCTGTTCTACGCTGAGGGAGTCATCTGCTGCCGTCAGGTCGACAACCTGGGTAACCGTCACAACGACCTGGGCTGTATCAGACCCGCCTTTGCCATCGGATATGCTGTACGTGATGGTATCCGTGCCGTTGAAGTTCGCAGGTGGCGTGTAGTTGAGAGATCCATCCGGGTTAACGGTAACCGTAACGCCACTCGCTGCCGTTGCGCCTGTCACAGTGAGGGTATCGCCATCCGCATCGGTATCATTTGTCAGCACAACAATAGTGTTGTTGGTTGAGTCCTCGCTGACGGTAGCGGTGTCATCCACGGCATCAGGTGGATTTTCATCATCAACAATTGTGCCCGTGGCAGAGGCAGTATTTGAGTTATCCGCTGCATCCACCAGGCTTATAGTGAAACTTTCATCACCTTCGAGATCTGTATCACCCGCGATCGTGATGGAGATTTGTTTGCTGGTCTCCCCCTGGTTGAACGTGATACTGCCCGGATCCAGCACGGTTACCAGATCATCACTTTCTGTGGTACCCGCAGCAAACGAATAGTTGAATGTCTGAGCAGCCTGCGAGTCCCCTGTTCTCACCACGTTAAAGGTCATAACGTTGGTGTCGCCGGTATCTCCTTCTGTGACCGACACATCCGCAACCGATACCGTTGGGCGTGAATCGTCATCATTGATTGTGCCGACTGCCGTGTCGGAAGCATCAATCTCACTGGCTGTGCTGGTGAGGTTTACTGTGAAGTTTTCAGCAGTCTCGAACAAGGCGTCATTGGTGACGTTAACGGTAATCGTCTGGATTTCATCCTGGTTACCGGCAAACGTCAGTGTGCCACCCGTGTTGTCGTAGTCCGTACCCCCCACAGCGCTGCCATCGGTGAAGCTGAAGTTGACATCAAAGCCGCTGGATGTCGCCGTCGTCAGTTTGACATCAAACGAAATCGTGCCAGCTGATTCATTTACCGTGACATCATCTACTGCGAGGCTCGCCGTATCATTATCAATGACGTTGATGGACGCCGGGGTTGTGCTGACTGACAGTTTTGAATCACCCGCTGTCAGGCTACCAAGCGTGAGTTGCAGGTTCTCAAGGCCTTCCGGGGTCACATCATCTACCGCGGTAACATCGATGTTGGCGGTCAATGTGTTCGCTGGAATAGTAATGGTGCCTGATAGCGCGGTGTAGTCGTCCGCAGCAGCAGATCCACCCGTGACTGTGTAGGTCAGCGTGGTGTCAACATTTGAAGCCTGAGACAACGTTACGGTAAACCGACCATCCGCACCGCCCTCAACCGCATCCGTGACTCCACTGACCGATGCTGTGAGTTCAGTTGCAAGTTCGAGAGCTGCAGTTGCGCGTGGCGCCGGGTTACCCGCTGCATCGGAAACGTCCGCCCTGACTTCATAGTTTGCATGATCAGCAAAGGCCGCAAGATTCTGGTCAACCAGCGTCCAGGTGTTACCTGTCACCGTGGCTGTACCCAGTACGGTGGTCACGTGATTACCCGGTATCGGATCACTGACGTCGACCAGGTAGACGGTCACAACCTGGCCATCTTCAACGCCCGTTGTTATACCCGAGATGCCAACATCGTCTTCTTCGTTAACATCGACAACGTTGTCACCTTCAATTGGTGTCGTGATCGAGATTGTGGGCGCCGTCGTATCGCTGAAGGTGACCGCCTGGGAAGCCTGGGCAGCCGCGTTACCGGAAGCATCTGAGACGTCGGCCGTAAACTTGTAGTTATCGTGGTCCGCGTAGCTGGAAAGATCCTGGTCTGCCAGCACCCAGACATTGTTACTCACCGTCGCAGTCCCGAGCACCGTCACAACATGGATGGCCGGGTTCGGATCGGTTGTATCCACGATCGATACTGTCACCTGCTGGCCATCTTCCACACCGCTGGTTGTGCCACTCAGACTGACATCGATGTCCTCTGTATCCGTGATGTCATTGTTGCCCTCGATCGGCGCGTTGATAGTCACTGTTGGCGCAGTACTGTCTAGCAACGCGACACCCCGCGTTGCCTGGGTCGCGTCATTGCCCGCTGCATCACTAACGTCAGCGCGGACTTCATAGTTGTTGTGATCGCTGAATCCGCTCAGGTCCACATCCGCAAGCGTCCAGGCATTACCGGTTACGGTTGCCGTGCCAAGGACAGTTGTTGTGTGGTTGAGCGGGTTAGGATCAGTAACGTCCACCAGCCTTACGGTTACCTGCTGGTTGTCTTCGACGTTTGTTGTCGTACCGGAGATCGAGACCGTGTCATCTTCGTTGTCATCAATCTTGTCATCACCCTCAATCGGACCGGTGATCGATATGGTTGGTGACGTTGTATCCTTCAGCTCAATATCACGCGTGGCCTGGTCGGCGGCGTTTCCAGCAGCATCACTGACGTCTGCCCTGAGCTCGTAGTTTTCGTGATCTGCAAAGCTGCTGAGATCCTGGTCAGCGAGTGTCCAGGTACCACCAGTAACCGTAGCAGTCCCCAGCACCGTAACGGTATGGTTTGCAGGATTCGAATCAGATGTATCAACCAGGCGCACCGTTACCTGCTGATTGTCCTCTACACCGGTTGTCGTGCCTGAGATAGAAACATCATCATCCTCAGTGTCATCAACAATGTTGTCGCCTTCAATGAGCGCGGCAATCGCGATTGTTGGTTTACTGGTGTCTACACTGATGTTAGCGGTGTTACCTGATCCATCATTAACCTGCAGATCCTGATAGAGATTATCTGCGACCGATATCGTTGCGGTCGCTTCGGTATCGTCCGAAGGTGTAAAGGTCGCAGTGTAGGTCGCGCCACTACCTGAAATCGCGGTCAACGTACCACCGGATACTGAAATGTCTCCGTCAGCGAACCCTGTCACAGGTTCAGAGAACTGGAACGTAACCTGCGTCGTTTGATTCTTAATCAGTGTTGAGTCAGCCGGTGTAATTGTCAGCGTAGGAGCTGGATTGTCGCTGATTGTGGTCGTCACACTGTTGTTGGCTGCATCGACAATCAGGTTCTCGAACTCTGCGCCACCAGTGATCGCACCCAGCGTCACCACAAAGTTCTCGGCACCCTCAATATCACCATCCGTAATGGTTGCGAGAGTAAACGTACCGGTGCTCTGCCCTGCACCGACTGTTACGTTCGCCTGGCCCGTAAAGTCTGTTCCATCGGTCGCTGTGCCTGAGTAAGTTAAGGCAACGGTCACTGCAGTCACTGCATTCAAGGCATTACCGCTGCCATCGGTTACCGACACTGTATAAACGCCTGTTGTTGAACCCTCGTCAACGTTCGACGGACCGCTGATGCTGACCAGCGCGTTATCGATGGTGTCCGTAACACTCGTTGACACCGTGGTTGCGGTATCAACGGTGAGGTCTTCAAAGTTATGACCGGCATCTATACTGCTGATACTGTTGGTGATAGTACGCGCGTCATCAAAGAAGTCGTCTTCTGCGGCGATAACCACATCCACCGTGCCGGTCGTCTGGCCAGCCGTCACAGTGATCGTCTCACCATTGGCAAGATTAACGACGAGATCCTGATCACTGGTGCCACCCGTCACTGTCGCCGTATAGGTGATTGTGCCACCCGCTTCAGTAATGGAAGGCGTGGCCGTCAACGCAACCGATGTCCCGTCAATCGTGTCATCAATAGAGGTCGTCACCGATGCCGTGTTAACCGTCAAGTTCTCAAGGTTGTTACCTGCGGCGACGCTGACGATGTTGTTCGATACGCTGCGCGAATCGAGGAACTCATCGTCCTCCGGATCCACAGTGACATCTGCAGTCCCGGTCAGCTGCCCCGCTGTAATGACAATCGGTCCACCGGTGGCCAGGTTTACTGTGACATCAACGTTTGATGCGTTGGTCAGCGTGGCCGTGTACGTGATCGTACCGCCCGCTTCCGTAATATCACCACTTTCGGTCAGGCTCACCGTGGTCGGTGTAATCGTATCCGTGATTGCTGTGGTTGCACTGTCAGAAGTATCCAGCGCTTCGTAAGCGCCACCTGAGGTGGAACTGATCGTCGCAGTCAGGTTACCGGCATCAATATATGCGTCTTCATCATCAACATCGTAAGTCTCCGACGCAGAGGTCTGTCCAACAGGTATCGTGATGACCGTGCCCGTGGAGAGCGTGACAACAAAAGGTGAACCGGTGACAACCTGGTCAACACTGGAGGTGTAGGTGATCGTGCCGTTCTCCGGCACTGTGCCCGTGGCCGATATTGTGACGTTGGTCGTGTCGTCACCGTCATCAACAATGGTACCAGTGGCTGTATCACTGTCATCAACCAATGTATCGGAAGCATCGAGTGTTACCGTAAACGCTTCATCCACTTCGTCAATGAAGTCATCTGTAATAGCGACGGTGAACGTCTGGGTCTCTCCTGCGGTACCCGCAAAGTTCAACGTGCCTCCTGTGTTGTCGTAATCAGCGTTTGTGCCGCCAGCAGCACCAGTTGCTGTGCCGTTTACAAAACCATAGGTGACAGTGAACGAGGACGCCGTTGCCTTGCTCAGTGAGACTGTAAAGGTTGCTGTGCCGTCATCTTCGTTTACAGAAACATCAGCAACAGTGACCTTAGGAGCATCAGTTACTTCTCACCGTGACCGTCGCACTCTCCGTCACGCCGCCTGACGTCACCGTATAAGTGAAGCTATCCGTGCCGTTAAAGTTCGGATCCGGCGTGTACGTCACATCGCCACCAGCACTGAACGACACACTGCCATTCGTGCCCTGCGTCACCGACGTCACCGACTCACTGCCTTCAAACGTGTCCGCCGTCGCCCCATTCGTGCCCGTCAGAACATTCGCGATCACCGACGAGTCTTCACTCACACTCAGACTATCCGACGTGATGTCAGCCACCGCCGTCACACTCACACTGATCGACTGCGTCGCCGTGTTGCCGTCATCGTCCGTCACCGTCACCGTGAAGCTATCCGTGCCGTTAAAGTCAGCATTCGGCGTGTAACTCCAAGCCCCACTCGACGCATCGATCGACGCACTGCCATTCGTGCCATTCGTCGCCGTGAAGATCGTGCCATCCGTCAAACCATCGGCAGCATCCGTCGCCGTCAACGTGCCTGTGATCGCGCCGGCATCCTCATCTCCACCACCGGACGTATCACCGCCGATCGTCACTGGATCATCGACCTGGTTCACATTCACCGTGACCGTCGCACTCTCCGTCACGCCGCCTGACGTCACCGTATAAGTGAAGCTATCCGTGCCGTTAAAGTTCGGATCCGGCGTGTACGTCACATCGCCACCAGCACTGAACGACACACTGCCATTCGTGCCCTGCGTCACCGACGTCACCGACTCACTGCCTTCAAACGTGTCCGCCGTCGCCCCATTCGTGCCCGTCAGAACATTCGCGATCACCGACGAGTCTTCACTCACACTCAGACTATCCGACGTGATGTCAGCCACCGCCGTCACACTCACACTGATCGACTGCGTCGCCGTGTTGCCGTCATCGTCCGTCACCGTCACCGTGAAGCTATCCGTGCCGTTAAAGTCAGCATTCGGCGTGTAACTCCAAGCCCCACTCGACGCATCGATCGACGCACTGCCATTCGTGCCATTCGTCGCCGTGAAGATCGTGCCATCCGTCAAACCATCGGCAGCATCCGTCGCCGTCAACGTGCCTGTGATCGCGCCGGCATCCTCATCTCCACCACCGGACGTATCACCGCCGATCGTCACTGGATCATCGACCTGGTTCACATTCACCGTGACCGTCGCACTCTCCGTCACGCCGCCTGACGTCACCGTATAAGTGAAGCTATCCGTGCCGTTAAAGTTCGGATCCGGCGTGTACGTCACATCGCCACCAGCACTGAACGACACACTGCCATTCGTGCCCTGCGTCACCGACGTCACCGACTCACTGCCTTCAAACGTGTCCGCCGTCGCCCCATTCGTGCCCGTCAGAACATTCGCGATCACCGACGAGTCTTCACTCACACTCAGACTATCCGACGTGATGTCAGCCACCGCCGTCACACTCACACTGATCGACTGCGTCGCCGTGTTGCCGTCATCGTCCGTCACCGTCACCGTGAAGCTATCCGTGCCGTTAAAGTCAGCATTCGGCGTGTAACTCCAAGCCCCACTCGACGCATCGATCGACGCACTGCCATTCGTGCCATTCGTCGCCGTGAAGATCGTGCCATCCGTCAAACCATCGGCAGCATCCGTCGCCGTCAACGTGCCTGTGATCGCGCCGGCATCCTCATCTCCACCACCGGACGTATCACCGCCGATCGTCACTGGATCATCGACCTGGTTCACATTCACCGTGACCGTCGCACTCTCCGTCACGCCGCCTGACGTCACCGTATAAGTGAAGCTATCCGTGCCGTTAAAGTTCGGATCCGGCGTGTACGTCACATCGCCACCAGCACTGAACGACACACTGCCATTCGTGCCCTGCGTCACCGACGTCACCGACTCACTGCCTTCAAACGTGTCCGCCGTCGCCCCATTCGTGCCCGTCAGAACATTCGCGATCACCGACGAGTCTTCACTCACACTCAGACTATCCGACGTGATGTCAGCCACCGCCGTCACACTCACACTGATCGACTGCGTCGCCGTGTTGCCGTCATCGTCCGTCACCGTCACCGTGAAGCTATCCGTGCCGTTAAAGTCAGCATTCGGCGTGTAACTCCAAGCCCCACTCGACGCATCGATCGACGCACTGCCATTCGTGCCATTCGTCGCCGTGAAGATCGTGCCATCCGTCAAACCATCGGCAGCATCCGTCGCCGTCAACGTGCCTGTGATCGCGCCGGCATCCTCATCTCCACCACCGGACGTATCACCGCCGATCGTCACTGGATCATCGACCTGGTTCACATTCACCGTGACCGTCGCACTCTCCGTCACGCCGCCTGACGTCACCGTATAAGTGAAGCTATCCGTGCCGTTAAAGTTCGGATCCGGCGTGTACGTCACATCGCCACCAGCACTGAACGACACACTGCCATTCGTGCCCTGCGTCACCGACGTCACCGACTCACTGCCTTCAAACGTGTCCGCCGTCGCCCCATTCGTGCCCGTCAGAACATTCGCGATCACCGACGAGTCTTCACTCACACTCAGACTATCCGACGTGATGTCAGCCACCGCCGTCACACTCACACTGATCGACTGCGTCGCCGTGTTGCCGTCATCGTCCGTCACCGTCACCGTGAAGCTATCCGTGCCGTTAAAGTCAGCATTCGGCGTGTAACTCCAAGCCCCACTCGACGCATCGATCGACGCACTGCCATTCGTGCCATTCGTCGCCGTGAAGATCG
Organism: Pseudomonadales bacterium; assembly: GCA_963921285.3. Lineage (GTDB taxonomy): Bacteria > Pseudomonadota > Gammaproteobacteria > Pseudomonadales > Azotimanducaceae > UBA9659. The sequence continues at coordinate 1,942 of CAWUFD020000004.1, read as the reverse complement.
TGCCATCCGTCAAACCATCGGCAGCATCCGTCGCCGTCAACGTGCCTGTGATCGCGCCGGCATCCTCATCTCCACCACCGGACGTATCACCGCCGATCGTCACTGGATCATCGACCTGGTTCACATTCACCGTGACCGTCGCACTCTCCGTCACGCCGCCTGACGTCACCGTATAAGTGAAGCTATCCGTGCCGTTAAAGTTCGGATCCGGCGTGTACGTCACATCGCCACCAGCACTGAACGACACACTGCCATTCGTGCCCTGCGTCACCGACGTCACCGACTCACTGCCTTCAAACGTGTCCGCCGTCGCCCCATTCGTGCCCGTCAGAACATTCGCGATCACCGACGAGTCTTCACTCACACTCAGACTATCCGACGTGATGTCAGCCACCGCCGTCACACTCACACTGATCGACTGCGTCGCCGTGTTGCCGTCATCGTCCGTCACCGTCACCGTGAAGCTATCCGTGCCGTTAAAGTCAGCATTCGGCGTGTAACTCCAAGCCCCACTCGACGCATCGATCGACGCACTGCCATTCGTGCCATTCGTCGCCGTGAAGATCGTGCCATCCGTCAAACCATCGGCAGCATCCGTCGCCGTCAACGTGCCTGTGATCGCGCCGGCATCCTCATCTCCACCACCGGACGTATCACCGCCGATCGTCACTGGATCATCGACCTGGTTCACATTCACCGTGACCGTCGCACTCTCCGTCACGCCGCCTGACGTCACCGTATAAGTGAAGCTATCCGTGCCGTTAAAGTTCGGATCCGGCGTGTACGTCACATCGCCACCAGCACTGAACGACACACTGCCATTCGTGCCCTGCGTCACCGACGTCACCGACTCACTGCCTTCAAACGTGTCCGCCGTCGCCCCATTCGTGCCCGTCAGAACATTCGCGATCACCGACGAGTCTTCACTCACACTCAGACTATCCGACGTGATGTCAGCCACCGCCGTCACACTCACACTGATCGACTGCGTCGCCGTGTTGCCGTCATCGTCCGTCACCGTCACCGTGAAGCTATCCGTGCCGTTAAAGTCAGCATTCGGCGTGTAACTCCAAGCCCCACTCGACGCATCGATCGACGCACTGCCATTCGTGCCATTCGTCGCCGTGAAGATCGTGCCATCCGTCAAACCATCGGCAGCATCCGTCGCCGTCAACGTGCCTGTGATCGCGCCGGCATCCTCATCTCCACCACCGGACGTATCACCGCCGATCGTCACTGGATCATCGACCTGGTTCACATTCACCGTGACCGTCGCACTCTCCGTCACGCCGCCTGACGTCACCGTATAAGTGAAGCTATCCGTGCCGTTAAAGTTCGGATCCGGCGTGTACGTCACATCGCCACCAGCACTGAACGACACACTGCCATTCGTGCCCTGCGTCACCGACGTCACCGACTCACTGCCTTCAAACGTGTCCGCCGTCGCCCCATTCGTGCCCGTCAGAACATTCGCGATCACCGACGAGTCTTCACTCACACTCAGACTATCCGACGTGATGTCAGCCACCGCCGTCACACTCACACTGATCGACTGCGTCGCCGTGTTGCCGTCATCGTCCGTCACCGTCACCGTGAAGCTATCCGTGCCGTTAAAGTCAGCATTCGGCGTGTAACTCCAAGCCCCACTCGACGCATCGATCGACGCACTGCCATTCGTGCCATTCGTCGCCGTGAAGATCGTGCCATCCGTCAAACCATCGGCAGCATCCGTCGCCGTCAACGTGCCTGTGATCGCGCCGGCATCCTCATCTCCACCACCGGACGTATCACCGCCGATCGTCACTGGATCATCGACCTGGTTCACATTCACCGTGACCGTCGCACTCTCCGTCACGCCGCCTGACGTCACCGTATAAGTGAAGCTATCCGTGCCGTTAAAGTTCGGATCCGGCGTGTACGTCACATCGCCACCAGCACTGAA
>CAWUFD020000003.1:0-431756 GCA_963921285.3 Pseudomonadales bacterium | reverse complement strand
GGCGCGTGAAGCGATTCGCAGCCCACTCGACGGTGAAAAACAGTTCAACGTCGACCTGAACAAGTTCGATCCCCTGCTGCGCGAAAAGGGTGCGGCATTTATCACCATCAACATTGCAGGCCGCCTGCGCGGTTGTATCGGCAGCCTCACCGCTAACCGGCCCCTGGCGCTGGACGTTGCCTACAACGCCCAGGCTGCGGCGTTTAACGATCCACGTTTCTCGCAACTTACCAGGGATGAGTACAACCTGATCGACGTGCACATATCCGTGCTGAGCCAACCCGTTCCCATGCCGTTGGATTCACGAGAGGATCTCATTAACAAACTCATACCAGGTAAAGATGGCCTCATCATCAAGGAAGGCGGCCGCCAGGCGACCTACCTGCCAAGCGTTTGGTCACAGATCCCTACCCCGGAGCAGTTTGTGTCGGAACTTCGCCCAAAGGCGGGACTCAGCCCGGATGGATGGTCAGATGAGACCGAGGTACTGCGCTACTCGACCTTTGAATTCGCCTGATCATCGTGGACCTCGCGAGCAAAACCGCTACCCGGTTTGAGACTGATCGATTCATCGTCCGTCGATACGAAACCTCCGATGAAGATGAACTCTATGCTGCAGCCAGGTCATCAATACCTGAGATCTTTCGCTTCCTGCCCTGGTGCCACGCAGATTACGCCCGCGAGGACGCAACATCGTGGTTGAAGCAGGTAAAACCCACATGGGAAGCGGGCACTGCATATTCGTTCGGCATTTTTGACAAGGCCGACGGCAAATCTCTGCACGGTGGCTGCGGCGTCAATCAGATAGATGAACACCCGATTGCTAACCTTGGCTACTGGGTTCGCACCAGCAGTGCCGGTAACGGTGTTGCCACGGAAGCCACCCGAGGACTTGTGAAATTTGCCTTCACTGTACTCGCCCTGCAACGCGTCGAAATTGTCATGTCAGAGGAAAACCAGGCCAGCCGTGGCGTCGCCGTTTCCGCTGGCGCAATATATGAAGGAATGGCGCGGAACCGGCTGCTGCTTCACGGCAAACGCCACAATGCACACGTCTACTCGATCGTACCGGGGGACCCCGGCTACTAGCGCTGAAAACCGGTTCTGAGGCTGATAAACTCCCCGGGTTACGCATTTCAAGTCCGTATGGAGGCAAAGATGTCCGAGACCAGAGAACCCACCCAGGAAGATATGCAGGCGATCCTCGATCGCCAGAAAAAAGCTTACCTGGCAGACGGCGCAGTCAGCGCAGAACTTCGCATCGATCGCATTGATCGTGCCATCAATATTTTGAAGAAGCACGGCACCGCGCTGTCGGAAGCGATGGCAGCCGACTTCGGGCACCGTTCGCTCGACCAGTCAAAGATGACTGATATTGATGGCGCTATTGGACCGCTGGAACATGCCAAGAAAAATGTACGCAAGTGGATGCGACCGGAAAAGCGCAAGGTCATGTTTCCACTCGGCATTTTCGGCGCGCGTGGTCGTATTGAATACCAGCCACTTGGGGTCATCGGTTGCATCAGCCCGTGGAACTTCCCCGTGCAGCTCACCTTCGCACCGCTCGCTGGCATTTTCGCTGCAGGTAACCGCACCATGATCAAGCCGTCCGAGTTCACCACCCAGACATCTGAACTGATGAAAACGGCCTTCGCGGAAGAATTCGACGAGGAAGAAGTTGCTGTCCTGACCGGCGGGCCGGATGTGGGTGGCGCCTTCAGTCGCCTGCCCTTTGATCACCTGCTGTTTACGGGTGCCACGTCAATCGCCAAGCACGTGATGCGCGCCGCAGCAGAGAACCTGGTGCCGGTAACGCTGGAGCTCGGCGGCAAATCTCCCGTGATCATCGGGCGAAGTGCTGACATGGAACTTGCTGCCACTAACATCATGGCGGGCAAAACCATGAACGCTGGCCAGATCTGCCTGGCACCGGACTACGTGTTCCTGCCGGAAGAAAGTCGCGATGAGTTTGTTGAACACGCTCGCAATTCTGTCGCGAAGATGTTCCCGGACATCAAGGACAACCCTGACTACACGTCGATCGTGAATGAACGCCACTATGACCGGCTGAACGGTTACCTGGATGACGCCCGGGAGAAAGGCGCCAACGTTGTGGAAATTAATCCTGCCAATGAGGACTTCTCACAGCAGGAACATCACAGGATTCCACCTACCATCGTGCTCGACCCAAGCGATGACATGAAAATCATGCAGGACGAGATCTTTGGCCCGCTGTTACCGGTCAAGCAGTACACCGATGTGCAGGAAACCATTGATTATGTGAACGACCATGATCGTCCGCTTGGCCTCTACTACTTTGGCCAGGATAACGGTGAAGAGAATAAGGTACTGACTCACACCACCTCCGGTGGGGTCACCGTGAACGATGTGATCATGCACGTTGCGCAGGAAGATCTGCCTTTCGGCGGTGTCGGACCAAGCGGTATGGGTTCGTACCATGGTTACGATGGCTTCAAGAACTTCAGCCATGCCAAGTCCATCTACTCGCAGTCAAAAACGGTATCAAAGCTTGCGGCAGCCATGCGGCCTCCGTACAAAAAAGCTTCCTGATGCATCACCACTGACATCTCATCGAAAAAGGGCGGAATTTCCGCCCTTTTTTGTGCCTGGATTGAAACAATTCGACATGTTCTGGGTCTTTTTGGTGTCAGTAACAAAACAGTAGAGACAATAGGGAGCCAACATGTCACGCCTTCTCCTGGGAATCGCCTTTGTTTGCGCCTGCGCGACCGCCCAAGCCGCCTCCTACGAGGCATACCAGTACCTGCAGACGACATCGACCAGCAGGAACGTCACCCAGACACATATCGTCAACAGCAGCAACGAGGCACAGTCCTTTACCGGCACGTTGTATAACGCAGACGGTGAGCGACTTGGCTCAGCAGATACACCACTATCCACTTCCGCAGTGGCGGCAAAGGGCCGCTTGATCGTCTCATCTGCCGACCTGGAACAGCTGTTTGGTGTCAGTGCCTGGACGGGTCCGGCCACACTGCGCGTTCGGGGCAGCGCTGCCTTTGATGTGATGAGCAAGCTGACAAGTACCTCAGGCTTCGCGAGCAACACGAACTGTTCCCGCAAAAACGCGGTTCACAACGTGGAGGGTTTTGATTCCCCTAATCCGAGCTTCGTTCGATTTATTAATACCGGCGTAACCACCATCGAGGACATCAGGGGCTCACTTTACAACGCGGCAGGTGAGTCCATCGGAGCGAAAGACCAGCAACTGGTTGAATCGCTGGCACCAAACTCAGCTACCTGGTTAACGCGGGATGACCTCAGCAGCCGTTTCGGCGATACGTGGAACGGAGAGGCGTTGCTCGAGATTACCGGTACCTATGCTGGTCTCTCCCTGATCAACCTGAATTCAGTCAACAGCGAAACGTTTTTTAACTTTTCCTGTTACGAAACAGCTGCAGAAGTGGCCACCCCGGCAACTGCGCGTTACCGGGTAACCTTCACCGCAGAATGGAGCAGCAGCACACACCCCAATGCCTATCCTTCTAACGCGCATTTTTCACCGCTGATCGGCGCGGTACACAACGGCAGCGTGACTTTCTGGGAATCAGGTGGCACCGCCACACCTGGCATTGAAAGCGTTGCAGAAACGGGTAGCACCAGCACCTTCCGTACAGAAATCGACAACGCAATTGCTGCCGGCACCACGCTTGCCACCGTATCAGGTGGCGGTATCGGTTCACCGGCGACGCTTAACGTAGAGTTTGATATCTCATCGGACTACCCGCTGGTCACGCTTATCACGATGATCGCACCGTCACCTGACTGGTTTCTGGGCGTAAACGCATTGAACCTGATGGAGGGCGGCAGCTGGACCAGCGATCTCAGCGTTGACCTGTTTGCCTATGATGCCGGTACGGAAGAAGGCAATGGTTTCTCACTGTCTAATGCTGCCACATCGCCCCAGGGCACCATCACAAGGATTACCGAATCGCCTTTTCCGAGCGGCGGACCTCGCCTTGGCACCTTCCGTTTTGAGCTGATCAGCTCGAACTGACAAAGAATAATTGAGCATACGATTGTTCACTCGACTAACAGTCGAGTGAACAAAGGCCTCGTCACTTCGAAGGTGTATAACGCTGGAAGGCGAGACGATGAAGCGGTCAATATTTGTGGGAGTTACCTATTCGGCGCCTACAAACCTTATCTTCCCGTCAGTCCTCAAATATACCGTGCACTCTGTTTTCGAAATACAAGTCAGCTCATGTAAGAGGTTTTTGGTCGAGGCAAAGTACCCACCGGGTCCGATTACTTGAGTTTCAGTTTGATCCACGGTCGTGTGCGCCAAATCCCCTTGGATGACGACCGACTTCAGATCGCCGTTATTGGAATAAAGCTGCCCAGAATAGTTGTTAGGCAACTTGAGGAGCGAGCCGTTCAAAGAGCCTGAACCTGATTCGCGCCACAGCAAAGCAATCTGAGGACCCGGACGCCAACTCACGTCTGCACTGATCATTTCAACATCGCCTGCATTCAGCCATACGATGTTTGAACTTTGCAGATTGAGTGGACGCTCACCATTGTCAAATTGCTCCTCCACAGGTTGAACAAGATAGGGGCCATCGAGAATCTCAAGAAAAGCAGTGGCACCACTGCCAGGTCGAGCTGCAGTGATATGAGCTTCTCCGGCTGGTTGCGTCCAGAATGATCCCGGCCCCATCCATTGTTTTGCGGCTCCAGGGTCGTCGTTATGAAGCGCGCCACTGATCACCACACCACGATAGGTAATGTTATGGATATGCGGTGGTGAAGAAAATCCGTCTGCGAACTTCAATAGCACGCCAGACGCTTGATCTTTCCGAATGTTTCCCCAAAGAACGCCCGCCTGAGGGCTATTATCGCCGCGTGCTGGATTAAGGGGGATGTAATCAACGCTCCCGGGCAAGATGACTTGCACACTCCTTTGTTGCTCAACGGTAGGTGTTTCAGTGGTAGTGCTCGCACACCCTGATGTGGCTGTGACCGCGAGCAGGATGAGAAGCACTTTGTACAGATTCGCCATTTCGACTCCAGAATTGAACAAGAAAAGAGACTATGCCAACAGGGCACGAAACCGGAGGAAGGTTGTGTGTAGATCACTGCAGCTGTCGTTGACCCGTTACACGTGACCTGTATGGCACTGATGGTACTCGCCAGCCCTACTGAATCGAAGCGAAGACGATTTTGGTGCTCGAGATTCGCACCAATACCTGCCCTGTGGCTGCAGTGGATTGTGGTAACTCTGATAACTCGAACCCAGCATTTTCGCGACAGCTGTTCAGTATTATCGCTTTCATCAGTTGATTTCCTGTACCTGCATGACAAGTTCATTCCAGTTGCGCTGGTTTTCAATGTCATGTTCCAGTCCCTGCTCGCCAGCAATTCTGAATCGTTTCAATGCAGGTGTTTTGCTCGTCGCCTGATACAGCCAGTAGGCTTCTGCTTTTAACGCGTCATCAATCGGCTTGTCGATAGACTCATAGACAGCCTGTTTACACGCATTGATCGAATCCGCCGGGAACTGCGCAATTCGGGTGGCAAGCTCATTGACGTAGCCGCCAATCTCATCAGGCTCGAGCGCCTTGTTAATCGTGCCCATCGCTTCCGCTTCATCAGCGTCGAAGTCTCGCGCGCTGAGAATGATCTCTAAAGCACGTCCCAGCCCGGTCTGTCTTGCCATACGAGAAGCACCACCACCACAAGGCAAAATGCCCATACCTACTTCCATCTGCATGAACTTGAATTTACCTCGTGCTGCAAATCTCATGTCGAGCGCCAGCGCCAGTTCATGTCCACCGCCTCGGGCAAAACCTTCCAGCTTTGCGATAGTCGCCTGAGGCACTTTGCTGATTCGTTCACACACTGCCTGCAAATCAAGCAACTGCGCTTCGTCTCGTGAAACCGCTTCATCGGACATATCTTTAAGCAGTTCCGTGTCGTAATGGCATACCCAGATTTCAGGGTTCGCTGACTGAAAAATCACGACCTTGGTATCGCGGTCCCGTTCGAGGCGCATAGCGAGGCTGTTCAGATCTGCCAACATTTCCTGACCCTGGACATTGACGGCACCAAAATCAAAAGTCACGGTCAGGATGCCTTCGTTCTGCTGAATTGAAAAAGTAGTAAATCCTTCGTATCTCATCTCTATCTCTCGTAGGTTGATGTCAGTGGCGGCATCTTATTTTCTTGTTATTCGCAATAAAATTGGCAATATAGGAGTAGATAATTCGGTTATTGAATATAATAGATGGATACAGAATCGATTCGGCTCTTCGTGCTTGCTGCCGAAAAGCTCAACATCAGTGCTGCTGGCCGGCAGCTTGGGTTGGCGCCGGCAGTTGCCAGCGCTCGCTTGTCGAAACTCGAGTACCAACTAGAAACCGAGCTTTTACACCGAACTACCAGGAAGGTGGCGCTCTCGCTGGAAGGCGAGGAGTTCCTGCCTTATGCGAGAGAAATCCTGGCACAGGAGGACACAGCCCGCGCAGCGCTCGGACACCGCAGTGCTGAGGTAAAAGGCACATTGCGATTTGCCGCGTCGAGCACCTTCGCACAACAATATGTCACACCACACATTCCTGAATTTCTTGACCGTTTCCCCAACGTCAACCTCGAACTTAAACTATCGGACACCCAGGCCGATTTAATTGAAGGCGCTTTCGATCTGGCGCTGCGTGCATCAGCAGTCGAGGACACCAGCTTCAGGGGCCGCAAGCTGGCTGACGATACGCGCGTGCTCTACGCCTCGCCCGATTACTTGAAAGTTTACGGTATGCCACAAACGCCAGAAGACCTGATTGAGCATCGGCTGCTCGTTTTTATGAACGAAAAGCCACGCGTCATGGTTAACGCTAATGGCAGTCCAAGTACCTTTCCACCGCCCTTGGCCAAGGCCAGAGTTGTCTGTGACGATGGTGCGAACATGAGGGCTGCTGCACTCGCTGGCGTAGGGGTGTGCATGAGTTCGCTATGGAGTATCAGCCAGGAACTGCAAGATGGACGACTGGTTCGCGTGCTTCCCGACTATGTAGTCGATGCCGGTTCCGCAATCTGGTTGGCTTATCCCAAATCAAATGTACTGACGGTCAAAGTCAGAGTGTTCATCGATTACCTTGTCGAGAAGATTGGTTCGCCGCCGGTTTGGCAGGTTGACGATGGCAATTAGGCCCGGGCTACTGAATCGCCATCTTACGAGCGATGGAGCTCGTTTTGGCACCTTCCGTTTTGCGCTGATCAGCAGCGAAAAGGCTCAGCTTTCACTGAAAAGACCCAGTGCTCGCGCCCTGCCCAGCAGGGCCTGGGTACTGTGAACATTCATTTTCTGCATTACGCGGGTCTTGTGTGTTTCTGCGGTCTTGAAGGAGATATTGAGCGTTTCCGCGACACCGGTTGTATCCTGACCGGCGAGCAGCGTCAGCAGCACTTCCGTCTCGCGCCTGGTGAGGCTGCGTAAATCTTCAGCAGATTCGAGGGCGACCTGGACATCCTCGCTAACATACTGTTCGCTTTCCCTGACAGAGTTGATGGCAGTCAGCAATTCATCTCCGCTGCCTCTTTTGGTAACAACCGCAGACACACCTGCCTCAATCGCCTCGTCAAAAACAATGGGTGAGCTGACCGCTGTCAAAAGAATAACGGCAAGATTGGCCAGTTTCTTGTCCTGCATTGAGCGTATGACATCAAGGCCGGTGCCGTCGGGCATGTTGTAATCGAGTATCAGGAGGTCAGGTGAATGTTCAGCAACCAGCGCCAGCGTCTCGCTGCCGCTTGAAGCCTCACCGATGACCTCAAAACCATCCATCGTGCCGATGAGCGAGCAAATACCCATACGAAACAACTCATGATCGTCGGCAATCAACACTCTCGTCGGTTCAGACATTAAGACTCACCTTGTAATGAACGCCTTTGCCCGGGTGATTCTCACAATTGAGCAACCAGCCGTACTTTGTGCAGATCTCTTTTACAATACTAAGCCCAAGACCACTACCCCTTGTTTCACTGATCGTCCCTTCTTCAGGCAAACCGACGCCATTATCAATCACATGTACCTGGAGCCCATCGACCCTGCGCCGCAGGCCAATCAGGATTTTGTTGCTACCCGCATGTTTCACGGCATTCGCGACGAGATTCTGAATAACCCGCCGTAGTGGCACAACAATATCCCGGCTGACCGGCATATTTGAGTGAATAATAACGATACTGGTTCCCTTGTCGTTCGCCTCGCCTTCCAATGCGGCAGTGATCGACGCAAACAGCTCGCCATAAGACGCAGGTACTTCAGAACCCGGGGCATGATAGTCATCAAGGTTTTCCTGCAGCAGCAGTTCCATGTTATCTAGCGTCCGATTAAGGTTTTCCACAACCAATGGATCTTTGATCTCTCCAGCGAGCGCCAGCAGCGAGAGTCGCAGCATGTAGATGGGCTGGCCAACATCATGACTTGTCGTAGCGAGCTTACGATCCATTTCCGCCACCTGCTGCTCACGTTCATCCACCTGCAGCTCAAGCTCCAGTCGCTCACGGGCTTCTTCGAGCCGCGCTTCCAGACTGTCGACAAGCTGCGTCTGTGCTTCAGCAAACTCCTGGTTAAGCCGCCTGACCTGGTCTGACAGACCCCAGCTGAGCAGGAGCGCCTCGCCAAGCGTCCCAAGGCGTATCCAGTCAATTGATACGATGGGTAGATCGAGCAACCCTGTGACCGTCGCCCCAAACAGCAGGTTACCCATCGCAAGTACCAGCCAACCGGCGACAAAATAGAGCGCGGATTTGTTGCCCTTAAGGTAAACATACAGGCCAATGGCCACATAGATCATCGGCGCGGTTGATGTGATCAACGTGCCCGCCTGATTCAACAGCCGAATCTCGACAAACGGCATCAGCAGCATACTGATCAACGTCACCACGAGAAAAAAAAGCGGCACCATCAATAACTTCTTGTGATACCGATGTAACTCCAGGAAGAAGATCAGGAAGAGCGAACCAAATATATTCGAGGCGTGACCAAACCAGACAGTGCCATACATGTTGAGGGACACCCAGTCCGGCCATAGATACTGGAACCCATAGCCTTCCATGTGAACGAGATACAGACCAATAGAGGTTTCCATCAAGGCGTAGATCAGGTTTGCCGGCCTGCGCAGTGCCACAAAGTGAAACAGATTGATCAGTACAAGCGCTACCAGGATGCCCGAGACGAACACCACAGCGATGAGATTGCGGGTGTTTTCTTGTTGGACTTCATCAACCAGCGCCAGCTGCAGGTTCAGGGACAACACGCCTCCAGCACCCAGGTAGATCAGGTAATCCTTCTCCTCCCCCGCCTCAAGTGTGATCGGCAGGACGAGATTGGGCATGGCCACCGGACGCTCGTCGAATGACTGGAACTGATCGTTGTAGACCACTTCAACGAATTCGCCGGACGCCGTACTCTCATAAAAAACAAGCGGGCGCATGTAGCGCTGCCCGGTCAGCAGATAGCGCTGCACCGGCTCTGCTGATGGGTTGGAAAGGCTGAACTTCAGCCAGGCACGCTGATCTGTATAGCCAATGTTAAATCCGGTGACTGGTACGGGTTGAAAATCTCCCTGGAAAGCCTCTCGCGCAGTCAAATGAGACTGAAGCCTGTCCTCTGCATCGGGGAACGGCGGTTGCTCGAGAAAATAGCTGAGATGTGACGTCAGCGACTGTGTCGTCGTCACACCATCGCGGAATTGTTGTACAGGCAGCGTCGCGCCAAAGACACTGCCCGTAAAAAGCAGAAGCAGGACAACTCGCGTCGCGAACATCTGTTGGTATCAGCTCCAGAGGAACCAGAATGACACCACCAGATAAGTTCGTTAGTCTGAGGTCAGTACAAGCGTGCCTGTGTTCGACAAGGTGCCACCAGTACCGTTGACGATACAGGTACCCGCATTGGTTTGTTTACCTGCAATACCATTAACGCCGTCTTCAGCTGTACCAGAGAGCTGCCTGTAGGCTTCCACCAACAATTGCATGCCGTACATACCGGAGTGATTAAACGAGAGGCCCCCGCCATTGGTATTGATTGGCAACTTTCCGCCCGGTGCTGCGTGGCCATCTTTCCAGAGCTTGTAGCCTTCACCACGTGGTGCGAGTTGCAGCATCTCTGCGGTAATGCCAGCGGTCACGGTGAACGAGTCATAGATCATCGCCAGCTCCATGTCGTTGGGACCAAGACCTGCCATTTCGTAGGCGGTTTTTGCGGAGTAGTAGGCAGATGTTGCCGTAAAGTCTTTCATTTCAAGCATGCTTGAATGACCTGTGGACTCACCCGCCCCTGCAATCCACACGGGATTGGTCTTAAGGCTCTTCGCAATTTCTGGTCGTGCTATCAGCACCGCGCCGCCGTGATCAGTCACCAGGCAACAGTGCAACATCGTCAGGGGCCAGGAGATCATGCGTGCGTTCTGCACATCCTCAACCGTGATAGGTCCGCCAAATTCATGACTCTCTTTGTCGAACATGACCGCGCGGGGGTTTTTCGTCGCCCATTCACGTGTAACCACCGCTATGTGAGCAAAGTCTTCCGGCGTTGTTCCATACTTGTGGTTGTGCCGGACCATCGCGTGTGAATAGTTGGACGGCGCGCCGCTCAATCCGTAGGACATGCTCATCTGGATCGCCGGTGCATTGCTGCCACGCGGATACTGGGGTCCGCCTTCCGGGCCTACCCGTCTCTGCGACCAGCCGCTTTCACCGTGGCTGACCAGCGCCACGTCAATGACACCTGCATAAATTGCGCATAGCGCGTGGTGTACATGGATTTCAAACGAACACCCACCGACCGATGTTGTATCCAGGTACTTGGGGTGAATCCCCAGGTGTTCAGCGAGGTCCGGTGACCAGCCCGTTGAGAACACACCATCGATGGCCGATATGGGAATACCGGTTTGTTCACTGACATTCTTGATCGCTTCGATATGCAGTTGCAGTGATGTACGGGGTTCTTCTGGATAGCCGATCTCGTTCGCTTCAGCAGCACCAACAATGGCTGCAGCTTTTGAAAGACTCATGCTGCGCCCTCCGTGACATGCCAGAATGGAATAAACATCCCGTTGTCCGCTTCTTCGAACGCAATGTTAACTGGACTGCCGATTTGAATGTCTTCCGGCTTGTGCGGATCAACACCGCGTAGAACCGTCAGCATCCGGTCACCTTCCTTGAGGTCGATATAAGCCGTCACAAACGGCACCTCTTCCGCCCATCCGCCAAAGGCGCGGTGCTGCACGGCATACGAATAGATCGTGCCTTCACCACTGCCTTCGATCCAAGAGATATCCGTCGAATGACAGAATGGACAGATATAGCGCGGGTACCAGTGCACCCTGTTGCACTCGTTACATTTTGGCAACAGGAGCCTGCCTTCTTTCGCGGCTTCCCAGAATGGGAGCGTGGCAGGACTTGGTGATGGTACGGGCTTGTTTCCCGGCATACTTCCTCCGTTAGATTTTGTCAGTGTCCGAGATGGACAACTACAGTGCGCGGTCCTGGTCGGTGGCGGTGTTCCCACAGAAACACTCCCTGCCAGGTGCCAAGCGCCAGTCTGCCGGCAACAACCGGTACCGACAGGCTTGTTGCTGTTAACGCAGCCTTGATATGGGCAGGCATATCATCCGGGCCCTCAAGGGTGTGCGTGTAGTCAGGGTCATTCTCGGGTACAAGTTTGTTAAGCCAATGCTCCAGGTCGTGGCGGGCACTCGGGTCCGCATTCTCCTGGATCAACAGGCTGGCAGAAGTGTGACGTATAAAAAGTGTACACAGTCCTTCCTGCCAGCCGGTTTCATCGACGAGGGATGTGATCATCGTACTGATGTCATGTAACCCCTGGCCACTCACATTAACGTTAAGTTCCCGGATCATGAGCCCGGCAGATATTAGCGGCCTGTGAACTCAGGTTTACGACGTTCAAGGAATGCTTTCACACCTTCCTGGAAGTCCTCGCTATTGAACATGCCACCCAGGTGTACCATGAGGTGATCAACTGCGGTGTCATAAGACTCTTCAAGTCCCATTCGCATCATGCGCTTGGTGGTCTGCACAGCAACCGGTGCGTTGTCGGCAATCTCCTGAGCCCATTCCATCGCGGTTTCGACAACCTTGTCATCTGGAACGATGGTGTTCACAAGACCAAGGTCAAGGCATTCCTGTGCATCCACTACCCGGCCGCGATAATAAAGCTCTGCTGACTTGGCCCAGCCGATGAGACGTGGCAGGAGCCAGGTGCCACCACTTTCCGGCACAACGTTTCGCTTCGCTGTGACCGCCGCCATCTTGGCTGACTCGCCAGCAACACGCATGTCACAAAGCAGGGACAGGTCCATACCATAACCAGCCGCTGCACCGTTTAACGCACACACAATCGGCGTATCAATATTCCACATGACATTGATCGGCGCATCGCGCAGGTCAAACAGTTGCCTTGGTGGCTTGTTGGTGCCCTTGTTCTCGCCTGAACCGCCACCACCGATGCCGCCCTGGCCAACGTCAACGAGGTCCAGGCCCGCACAGAAACCACGACCTGCACCGGTCAAAACAATACAACGGATTTCAGGGTCCTTGTTGGCTTCGACCATTTTTGCAGACAGCTCATTCAACATGTCACGGCTGATCGCGTTAAGTCGCTCAGGCCGATTCAGCGTAATCAACGCAACCCTGCCTTTCGTCTCAACCAAGAGTTCTTCTGTTGTGGATTCAGTTAGTGCCACTGGTTACTCCTCCCTTGATGGGTGTATTTGTCATAAGTTTTCGAGATAGGCCTTTATATCACCGATCAGCTTGCTATTGCGACGATGTATGCGGGAAAACGATAACACTGCATCGATATGGCCCATGCCCTCGTAAACCTCTCTCGCAGCCACCCCGCCTGCCTCATTCTGTTTCTCCATCAGGCTCTTGGACTGACCTCGCCGCAGGGTGCGATCCTCCGCACCATGCAAGAGATATAAGGGCGCCGCGTCGTGCCGCACAAAGTTAACCGGCTGCGATAAGGGGTATGCCTCTTCGGGGGCAAACAGGTCCCAGTGTTCGTCCCAGCTGAATGGGAAAAAGTCATAGGCACCGGCGATACCAACAAACGCATCGATCCTGGTCGGATCGGTGAGTAGCGATTTGTTCAATGTCAGAAGTGCTGCCAGCTGCGCACCGGCTGAATGTCCCATCAGTACGAGGGGTGAATCGCCAACATGTTCAATGACATGGTTGCCGGCTGCCACCGCATCCGCCTGTATGTCATCAAACCTGTGGTGTGGATACAGACGGTAATCCGGGATCACGACATCACAGCCAAAGGAGCACAGGGTATCTGCAACAAAACGAAAATCCTGGCGCTGCCCAAAGGTCCAGCTGCCGCCGTAGAAAAACAGCACAGTCAGTCGCGGCTCCGCAACACGATACCAGTCAAGCTGCTGACGCGGACCGGGTCCGAATGCGGCAGTGCTGATCTCGTAATCCGACGTATTGGCAAGCCCATTGATGACTTTCAGCCCGAAACTGCGCCAGAGATTCTGCAAGCGATTACTCAAACTGCCTTCCTTACCCTACAAATGAATCGACCACATTTTCAATGAGCGCGGCGCCTACCCAGGTCAATGGCGGTAGCAGCAGGTAGAACGCAGCGCGCGCATAGGAACCAACGTCAAACGGCAACTCCCTCACCTCGGCAACCTCACGCTTGTAAACCAGCAGTGGTGCAAGTGTTGCCGGATCGTTGTGACCATCGCGCTCCGCTGTAATGAGTTTATCTACACGGGCTAGCTCGATGGCTTTTGCCGCAATGATGGACCGCCGCACCGGCACGATGGGCAGCGCCATCAGTAAAAACATCGGCACAAACAGGCCAAGCCAACCGGGCACAAAGGCCACAAACGTAAAACCCTGGATCAGCATCAGGGAGAATGCCGCCTGCGCACCCACCAGCGCGAGCATGAACACCGAGGCTATGTGTGCAAAGGGTGCCAACTGCTCAAGCTTGAAAAGATTGATCTCAATCCTGTCGGCGATGTCCCTGAAGGCATAGGCACATTCAAACAGGGCACCGATCACGGTTGTTGATACAACCCAGACCAGCATGGATCCCAGCATGACCAGAACGGTGATGCGCGTCGCCAGGGAAGAGCTGAACTCCAGATTGTCCGTCCAGAAGAGCATCATCATGTGGATGCTCCCCATGGTCAGCCCGCCTGCAAGATAAAGCAGCTGCCACCTCACACTGCGTCGATGAAAATCTACCCATTCCGGCGTTTCGCCGGAGGGCAGGAGTTCCATCAACTGCTGCCTGCACTGATCCGCCCGCGAGGCAATCCAGGCGTAAGCCGAGGGCAGGTAGGCCAGGATCGCGATAAAGAAGAGGATGACGCCCTGGGGAGAGTCAGGCATCGTCAATGCGCCCGACATCCAGTAAAACCCGAACAGGACCAGGAAGATAAGAAAAAAGGTAGCAAGCCAACCAAACCTGCCGGGGATGATCAGCTTCAGGAACCAGAATGTGGGATGGTTGGGTGTCATAGTTGCCTGATTTGTCCGCGGGCCGGCCTATGGTCCAGAGAAATACCAGTTTTTTCAATAGCTTACTGGAAATTCCCGAACAGTTTCTGTAAACTGCGACGCTTTTATAGACCCGTGCAGCAGTCGTCTGGAGTTCGCACCCTTTTCCTTTTGACGGAATACAACAGGTGCGCGAGACAACTACAACAATAACTACCCACCGTATGATGCGCCCGGGTACACCTCAAGACCGCGCTCACGAAGAAACCTGCTCTCAAGGCAGCGGGTCTGTTAACTAACTACAACAATTATTCATGAACACCATGTGGCGTTTAGTGCTTCCGGTCGTGCTGCTGTTCAGCGCATACAGCAGTGCGGACGAGAATACCTTTGCCCTGCCCCAGATCAGTTTTGACAGGGTCGCACACGATGAGGCGGGCATCAGGGTTGATGGTGCGCTGGACGAAGCGGTTTGGGCAAATCTGCCCAGCTTCAATAACTTCCGCGTTGTTCAGCCGGACACACTCGATGAAACCGAGTATGAAACTCACGTTCGCTTCTTTTACACAGAAGAAGGCCTGTACGTGGGCGTCGTCTGCGATCAACCTGTAGACACCCTTGTTGCGCGCCTCAGCTCGCGCGACCAGTTCATCTCTCGCGACGGCGTCTCCATTACACTAGACCCTGGCGGCAGCGGACTCTACGCCTACTGGTTTGGCGTAAACCTGGGGGGCACGCTGTCTGACGGTACCGTGTTGCCGGAACGCCAGTTCCGCAACCAGTGGGATGGCCCCTGGAACGGCGCATCGAAGGAACTCGAGACCGGCTACTCTGTTGAGTTTTTCCTGCCCTGGTCGATGATGACTATGCCGGAGGTGGCAGATGCCGGTGCCGAGAAGAGAACCATGGGGTTCTACATCTCACGCAGTGTTGCACATCGCAATGAGCGTTGGACGTGGCCCGCGCTGCCGTCCACCCGTAACGTTTTCCTGTCATCACTACAGGCATTCGATATCGACAACATCGAACCCAAGCGCCAGTTCACTTTCTATCCGTATGCCTCGAGTGCCTACAACGTCATCGAGGAAGAGGACAGGTATAAGACCGGTTTTGATATTTTCTGGCGGCCTTCTTCGAACCTTCAGCTCACGGCGACGATCAACCCCGACTTCGGCAACGTTGAATCGGATGACGTGGATGTCAACCTTACGAGCTTTGAAACCTTCTTCCCGGAGAAACGCCCGTTCTTCCTCGAAGGCCAGGAGATCTTTAACACGACGCCTCGTTCACGATCCCGTGGGCGCGGCACGCCTACCGTGATAGTGAACACACGCAGGATCGGTAGCCCGCCGATCGAACCTGACATCCCGGGTTTTGAACTGCCGGACCTCGAGGAGAACCAGCCAACAGAACTGCACGGCGCAGCCAAGGTCACCGGGCAAAACGGTGCAATCAGGTATGGCCTGCTGGCAGCGATCGAGGATGACACCAAGCTGGCAGGCAGCGTGAATGACGTGCCACTGGATGTCATCGCCGAGGGTCGCGATTTTGCCGCGGCACGCTTCCTGTATGAAGTAAGTGACGGCAACTCCCGACGCGGCATCGGCTGGATCTCCACCCTGGTTGATCATCCAACAAGAGAAGCACAGGTACATGGTATCGACCTGCACTATTTGTCCGGAGACGGTAAATGGAATACCGACGGGCAACTGCTCTACTCCGACATCGATGGCATTACCGGTGCGGGTGGTTTTGTGGATATCAACTACGCACCGGCGCGAGGCAAGCAGCACAGCCTTGCCCTCGATTACTTTGATGATGAACTGGAGATCAATGACTTCGGTTTCTTAAGGCGTAACGATGCGATTTCCGCACGCTACCGTTACCAGGTAACGGAGTCGGACATCGACTGGCTGCAGAGCAGGGAAACATCCTATTTCCTGAGCCAGGAATACAACACGGACGGCCTTGTCGTTCGCAGCGGCATCTTTTTCCAGCAGGAGTACGAGTTCCATAACAACACGGAACTCGAAACCGAGCTCAGCTATTTTCCTTCACGCTGGGATGACCTGAACAGTGAGGGCAACGGGTCTTACAAGATTGACCCCAGGTGGCAGGGCGGCGCTTATTTCTCCAGCGACCGTGCCAAACCGCTGCAGTTCGGCGTTGGCTACTTCTTCCAGGAGGAAGACATTGGCGGCATGCATCACGAGTGGGTGCAGGAAACCAACTGGCGGCCCAGTGACAAGTTCTCGTTGTCACTCGTGCTTGCGTATCACGACCGCAGCGACTGGCTGATTCACTATTCCGGTCCCGACTTCACCACCTTTGAATCCGAGCAGTGGCGTCCACGCCTTGAAGTCGACTACTTTTTCACCGCGCGCCAACAACTTCGCATGACCGCGCAATGGATTGGCATCAAGTCGTTTGAGCGCGACCGATTCCGCGTACCACCGGGTGATGGCACACTGGAACCAGTTGCACCGGCGCCCGGCGACACGGCGAGAGATTTCAGCATTTCCCGCATGGTACTCCAGGCCCGATACCGCTGGGAGATTGCGCCACTTTCAGATCTGTTTGTGGTGTATACACGCGGCTCCGATCTGCCCAGCGATGTCAGCCTGGGTTTTGATGATCTTTTACGTGATAGCTGGACCGACAGGGCCGTTGACGTCTTTGTCGTCAAGCTGCGCTACCGGATGGGCAGCTGATAACCAGCACTGGAGGATAAGTCGTGATTAAAATGATTGCACTTGACCTCGACGGCACACTCGCCATCGACAACCACCAGGTATCACCTGCAACCCGAGAAGCACTTACTATTCTCCATGACGGGGGTGTCGAGGTTGTTATCGCAACCGGCCGTCGATACCGCACCACCCGCTACGTGATCGAAAACCTCGGCTTTGATGTTTTTGCAGTCTGCAATGGTGGCGCACTGATCAAGAACGCGGACACCGAAACCCTGCACGCGGAAACATTTGATATCGCACCGGTTGTCGAGGCAGCAAGAGCCACCGGACTGAATATCTTTTCGCAGCGTGATGCACATGCGACCGGCGGCCCTGACTTCTATGTAGATAGTGGCCTGCCTTTTAGCGCTGCCATCGCCCGTTACCTTGAAGACAATGAAGGTTTTGGCGAAACCACTGATCTTGCTGCAAACAGCAATGATGAGTTTCTTGTTGCAGGCACCTTTGCACCTGTCACTGAACTTGAGAAGTTTATCGACCAGCTTCACCGCAGTGCGCCCGGCGTTTTTAACACCGTCATGGTGAACCACAAGTATCCCGACGTATCCTACTGTGAAGTGAGCCAGGCGCATGTGGATAAATGGCATGGTCTCGGCAAACTTGCGGACCACAAATCGGTTGCCCCGGAAAACATGTGTGCTGTCGGAGACGACATGAACGATCTGCCCATGATCAAGGGTGTCGCACACGGTGTCGCCATGGGTAATGGCCACCCTACTCTCAAGGAACACGCGCAACTCATCTGTGGTGACAACAAGAAGGACGGTCTGCTGGACGTCGTTCGCTACATCGAGGACATCAACGCCAGGGCTGAAGACCAATGAGCGACCTTTGGTTGTTCGGCTACGGCTCAATCATCTGGAAGGTCGACTTCCCTTTTGTTGAAAAGAAGACCGGGCATATCCGGCACTGGTCAAGACGATTCTGGCAGGGGTCCACGGATCACAGAGGCCTGCCTCACGCACCGGGCCGGGTAGTCACGTTGATTGATACGCCGGGCAGTGTCTGCGGTGGAGTTGCATTCAAGCTGGCTGCCGAGACATTAGATGAAACACTGGCGTTACTCGACTATCGCGAGAAAGGGGGTTACCAGCGTATCAACCTGCCGATCTACTTCGACGATGGTGTCGTTGACGGCATCACTTATTGTGCTGACAGGCACAACCCGAACTTCCTGGGCGACGCGCCACTGATGGATATTGCCGACCAGATCGCTCGCAGTCATGGACCCTCGGGGGCCAACAAAGAGTATATAATGAACCTTGACGCCGCCCTGGCTGACCTTGGTTTCAACGACCCGCACGTCAGCGATGTTGCTGCGCAGGTAAGAAGAATAAGCGACAGTGGAGTCGAAGCCGATGAAAGTCATACCAGCATTAGCCGAGAAGCAACCTGAACACCAGAAGTGGCGCAGGGACATTCACGCCCATCCTGAAATTGCCTTTGAAGAACATCGTACCGCCCAGATAGTTGCAGATAAGCTCACTTCTTTTGGTATAGAAATCGAAACCGGTATAGCCACTACAGGTGTTGTCGGCACTCTCAAAAAAGGCCGCGGTAATCGTGCTATCGGGCTACGCGCGGACCTTGATGCCCTGCCGATCGTCGAAGCCAACACGTTTGAACACAAGTCCACCCACCACGGCAAGATGCACGCCTGTGGCCACGACGGGCATACCGCCATGCTGCTGGCTGCAGCAGAACACCTCGCCGCTGATGGCGACTTTGAAGGCACCGTGTACTTTATCTTCCAACCCGCCGAGGAAAACGAAGGTGGCGGTCGCGCCATGGTTGAGGCGGGTCTGTTTGACAAGTTCCCGATGGAATCTGTGTATGGCATGCATAACATCCCCGGCATGCCCGTAGGTACCTTTGCCATCAAACCGGGTCCGATGATGGCGGCATTTGATGTTTTTGAAGTGGTGGTGACAGGTAAAGGCGGACACGCTGCGATGCCTCATCTCACTATCGATCCGATTGTTATCGGCAGCAAGATTGTTGAAGCCTACCAGTCCATCGTCAGTCGGATCATCGATCCCCAGGACCCTGCAGTACTCAGTATCACGCAGTTTCACGCCGGTGATGCATACAACGTGATCCCAAATGAGGTCAGCATCAGCGGTTGTACCCGCTGCTTCTCTCCCAAAGTGCAGGCAAAGCTGGAATCACAGATGAAAAAAATTGCCGAGGATATCTGCGCGGCTTACGGTGCTTCCTGCTCGTTCAGGTACGAGCGGCGTTACCCGCCCACCATCAACTCGGAAATCGAAGCCAATACGGCAGCCGATGTCGCTGCATCGATTGTTGGCAACGAGCGCGTGAACCGCAACCCCAAGTCAGCGATGGGTTCCGAAGACTTTGCATACATGCTGCAGGCGAAGGCAGGTGCCTATATCTGGATCGGTAACGGGGATGGTGAAGGGTCATGCATGGTGCACAACCCAGGTTATGACTTTAATGACAAGATCATCCCAATCGGTGCCACGTGGTGGGTGAAACTTGTTGAAAGTAGCCTGCCACCCATCGGTTGAAACGCTAAATCAAAACCTGAGGTTCCAGTCGATCACCGTGTTAAAAGGCTGACTTTGTCTAACCCGCTGAAGGCTCCAACGACAAGATTATCCCCATAGGTGCCACGTGGTGGGTGAAACTTGTTGAAAGCAGTCTTCCACCAATAAGCTGAGCTTAATTCGCCGCGTTCACCTGGAAACCCTGCCGGGGGAAGTGCACCGCAACTTCTCCGGCAATATCATCCTGCCTGCTGATGATGATTTCCTCCAGCGAGGCACACAACAGGGAGCCGCTCACCGGTTGCAGGCCGTAATCAATCGGCATCACCTCGACCGCATCCCCTTCTGATAGACCCTCAAGGAATACCGTTTCACCAAGCGCGGCGGGTTCTGCCTCCGTGCCAACTTTCAGCGCCTCAGCCGAACTCATTTCGGTGACGTTCCCATGTCCGAAGCCTGCCATTCGCTGATACCACGCCAGCACATGCTCAAACGGCGCAAACAGTTCTATTAAGGGGTCGCGTGTGTAGATAAACCAGCACACATGATAGGTTGAAAAGTCCAGTATCGATGGCGAATCACCAGCGAGGAAGGCCTGGTTCTCAAGCTGTACATCCAGCCGGTTCAGGTGCATCAGGAAATGTGCTTCTGACACTTCCAGCGGCATTGCAATGTCGACCGCTCCCTTGGAGAGTTCCGCACGATCCGCCATAAAGGCACCAATCGCTGACTCATCCTGAAACAGCGGGTTGTCAGCGGCCGCCTTAGGCTGGAAAGCGAGCGCAACGGACGCACGAAACAGGAAGGTATCTGTCCAGAATGCTGCCGCGCCATGGGCTGCATCAAAGTGTGCGGGATAGATCGGTTTTTCCGGGAAGAGATCATCCAGCACTCGGCAGATGATCGCGGTGTCACAATATATATCTGCACCGATCTGCATCACCGGTGTACGCCGGTATCCACCTGTCAGCGGCATCAGGTCAGGCCGCGGCATAATCATCGGAATGGTCACCGAACGGTAGGTGACTTCCTTGTATCCCATCAGGCATCGAATCTTTTCGGAAAAGAGTGACTCGGGGTACTCATGCAGGATGATTTCATGCATCGGCAACTGCTCTCACGTGATGTAAAGTCAGGCATCATACACAACAACATTTTGCTTTGCGTTGCTTTTGAGAACGGCTACTGCTTTTTAAAAAAAGAGGGATAACTAATGAGACTGAATGAACCACGCGTTCCACCAATCCAGGAAGAAGACTGGAATGAAGAACAAGCTGCTGTGCTGGGTCAGCAGAAGATACGCGGCAATGTCGCCAACATCTTCAAGACACTTGCCAATCACCCGGCCCTCGCCAAGCGCTGGATGGTTTTTGCAAACCACATCCTGTTCAAGTCAGAACTGTCGGCGCGCGATCGGGAGATAGCGATACTTAGAATCGGGT
This sequence comes from Pseudomonadales bacterium, assembly GCA_963921285.3. Lineage (GTDB taxonomy): Bacteria > Pseudomonadota > Gammaproteobacteria > Pseudomonadales > Azotimanducaceae > UBA9659. Next base: position 410,531 of record CAWUFD020000003.1, on the reverse strand, counting down.
GGTTGTGCCAGTCAGGTTATGAGTTCGCCCAGCACGTGCTTATTGGCAAAGCGGCAGGCATGACCGATGAGGAAATCGCCTGCATCAAGGAAGGCGCCACTGCATCGGTCTGGAGTGAACACGAGGCGTTGATCATTACCGCAACGGACGAACTGCACAGCGATGCTTTCATCAGCGATGCAACCTGGGAAGGTCTGGCCAGGACTTACAACACTGAGCAAATGATGGACCTGGTGTTTACCGTCGGACAGTACAACCTTGTCTCGATGGCCCTCAATTCACTCGGTGTGCAGGCAGACCCGGATATCGAGGGCATCTGGAAGTAATACGCCTTTTGTGAACGCCTTTTTGTGAAAGCGTTTTTGTGAAAGCGTTTTTGTGAAAGCACCGTCAGACATCGTGGTAAAGCAGCACTTTCTTGCGCGACTACGGCGTGCCCGATCCGGCACGCTAAGGGCTTTAATCAGCACGCTAAGGGCTTTAATCAACACGCTAAGGGCTTTAATCAATCTGTACCGATTTATCGATCTGCGCCCAGGCCAGCTTCGACAGGTCATAAGCCCCTGCTCCCGCCTGTTCTGCCTGTTTGCTCGACGCCGTACCATCAAGTACACGCCGGGCAATACCCTGCAGGATCGCCGCAAGGCGGAACATGTTAAACGCCAGGTAGTAGTCCCAGTCATCAATGCCTGATCGACCGGTCAGTTCACAATAGCGAGCGATGTACTCTTCCTCTGACGGAATACCTAACGCCTTGAGGTCAGCGCCACGCAACGAATCGCGGTATGGCCGGCACATGTAGGCAAAGTCGGACAACGGGTTGCCAAGCGTACTCAGTTCCCAGTCGAGGATGCCGATCACCTCAAATCGATCCGGTGCCATCATCATGTTGTCGAATTTGAGATCGCCATGCACCACGGTGCAGCGATCTTCAGGTGGAATGTTCTTGGGCAGGTAGTCGATGAGGTTATCCATGTAAGGATTCTCATCGGTCTTGGTGTATTCGTATTGACCGGACCAGCGTGACAGCTGCCTTGCAATGTAATCAGAGTGTTTGCCGAAATCACTTAAGCCAACCTGTTCAAAGTCGACGTTGTGTAGTTTTGCTGCAGCAACACAGGCGGCATCCCAGATTTCGCCACGTTCCTGCGGCGTGTTGGGCCCGTCGTTTACGTCCCAGATCACCCTGCCTTGCTGGTACTCCATCACGTAAAACCAGGTACCAATTACATCGTCATCGGTGCAGAGTGCATAGGTGTCGGGCGTGTGTACATCTGCTTGCATGAGCGCTGTCAGCACCCTGTACTCGCGATCAACCGCATGTGCAGACTTGAGCAGCGTGCCGGGCGGTTTGCGCCGCATCACGTACTGCGTATCACCTGCCGTCAGCAGGTAGGTCGGATTGGACTGACCACCTGCAAACTCCTCCACCGCAAGCGAACCGGTAAAGCCCTTGACGTTATCCGCCATAAAGGTCTCCAGCGCACTGACATCAAACTGATGCTTTTCCTGGACAGGAATGGTTCCAATATTATCTTCCGGCTTAAAATCCGCCATGAAATCTCTCCTTAGCGCTTAACCTAACGACTTTACCAGTTCGAGCACATCGTCGTGATGTGTCTTGGTGTTCACTTTTTCCATGACATGTTTCAGCTTGCCGTCCATGCCAACCAGGAAGGATATCCGGTGCACCCCCATGAACTCCCGGCCCATGAACTTCTTTAATCCCCACACGCCGTACTTTTCACAGATCGCGTGATCCTCGTCGCCGAGCAGGTCAAAGTTGAGTTTTTCCTTCTCACGGAATTTCATCAGGCGTTTGACCGGATCCGGACTGATTCCCAGCACAACGGTTTTCTGACGGCTGAGCTTCGCCTTGGTATCGCGCAGACCACAGGCCTGTACCGTGCACCCAGGCGTCATTGCTTTCGGATAGAAATAGATGAGCACGTTCTTCTCACCCCGAAAATCCTTTAGTGATACCCAGTCACCTTTCTGGTTCTGTAGCTTGAATGCAGGTGCAACCCTGCCAACCTTTGGGAACGCCATGTTTACTCTCGGACCTCACTTAAGACTGCGTTGATACGGGCGCCTAAATTACCACAACCCGCCTCGCTCTTGTGTGATACTGGGAAAATCCTCACGCTTTAACACAACAAAAACACAACAAGAAAAAAGACATGAGCCAAACACCGATCCAGCCTGACGAGAAAGAAGACAACCCACAGATCGGCGGCAGGTACGCCAAGTACGTCCTCTTCGTACTGGTGATTGTCTATATCTTCAACTTCATTGATCGCCAGATCCTGTCGATACTCGCCGAGGACATTAAGGCCGATCTCTGTATCAGCGACGCTGAGATTGGTTTCCTGTACGGCACAGCGTTTGCGGTTTTCTATGCGATTTTTGGCATACCGCTCGGCCGGCTTGCTGATACATGGACACGAAAAAGCCTGATCTCCGTTGGCCTCTTTTTCTGGAGCGTGATGACGGCACTCTCAGGTACCGCGCGGAGCTTTGCGAGTCTTGCCGCCTTCAGGATAGGTGTTGGTGTCGGTGAGGCCAGCGCGTCACCTGCAGCCTTCTCAATGTTATCCGACTATTTCCCTCCGCGGCTCAGAACCACCGCACTCGCCATCTATTCATCCGGGGTCTACATCGGTGCAGGTATCGGTATCTTCCTGGGCGGCATGATCCTCGACACCTGGGCGAACTGGTACCCGGACCACACTGCGGCCCCCATGCAGCTGAAAGGCTGGCACGTCGCGTTTTTTGCGGTGGGATTGCCAGGTGTCATGATGGCACTCTGGGTATGGACCCTGCGCGAACCCGTGCGCGGCATGAGTGAAGGCATCGCCACTGAGCCTCATCCACATCCATTCCGGGAAGCCTGGACTGAATTTATGGCGGTGGTACCCGGGCTGCACATTGTTCGTTTACTGCAGCTTGGCGCAGATACAAAAGTACTGGTTACCAATATAGCCATCGGGCTTGTGGTATTTGGGCTCGCCTGGTTGCTCTACATGTGGACCGGCACTGCCGCCCAATGGCTGGCGCTGGGCATCGGGGTTTACGCCGCAGTGTGCTGGGTGCAGTCGCTGATGCTGAGAGATCCAGCCACCTTCCGCATGATCTTTGGCAGCACCACATTGATATGTGCGTGTATTGGTTTTCCCTTTATTGCATTTGTGACCTACGCCCTGAATTTCTGGGGGCCACCCTTCTTCCAGCGCGTGCACGGCGTCAGCGCTTCAGAAACAGGCATCGTCATCGGTCTCAGTGTTGCCGTTGGCGGCTGGCTTGGTGTCACGCTGGGTGGTGTTGCTTCTGATTTCCTGCTGTCCCGTACTATTCGAGCCAAGCTGTACGTCGCCATCTTTTCAATCGTTGTATCAATCCCGACCGGGGTTGGCTTTGTTTTGACCGATAACCTCACCGTTGCCTACATCTGTTTCTTTATCTACTCGGTGACCTCGCCGATGTGGATCGGCCCGGGTGCATCGACGGTTAACGATCTCGTGATGCCGCGCATGCGGGCGATTGGTTCGGCCTACTACATCATGATGGTAACGTTCATCGGCCTTGCGCTTGGTCCCTACACGGTAGGACAGGTCAGCGATGCGTTTGCAGCGGGCGGTGCTACGCCAGCGTTAAGTCTCACCAACGGCATGCTGGTCGCCTATTCGGTCTACCTGATTGCGCTGGTGATGCTGATCATCGCGGCGATGAACATCGAAAAAGAGAGCGATAACCGGGATGAACGTGCCGCGGCGCTCGGCGAATCGGTCTGACCGTTTGAGCACGGACAACGCAGGCACAAAAAAAGGGAGGCATTGCCTCCCTTTTTACAAGACGAAAAACGTCGAAGCTTAGCTGACGGTCCAGGTATGACCGCTGCGAAGCAGCGCGTTCATATCCGCGTCGCCCTTCTTTTCCCTGACAGCAATACGCTGCTGGTAAACGTCGTCCGTGTAACTCGGCGCGGTGGGCTCGCAGTAAATCACACCAATCGGCTCCGGGAATTCCGGCAGTCGAAGATCTGACAGCATCTTCGCCAGCACCTTGTTGGTTTCATCGTGAACAACGATGTCCGCTTCGGTCACACCGTCTTCACCGATGGTGACAATTTCGAGCTGCAGCGTCTGCGGATTGAGACGCAGGCCCTTCTCGTTGTCCGCACCAAAAGTCAGCGGCTTGCCATGCTCGAGTACCAGGCGGGTTTCTGCGGCGGTTTTCTTTTCCTTGATCGCGTCAAAGATACCGTCGTTATAAACCGGGCAGTTCTGGTAGATCTCAACAAACGATGCACCCTTGTGATCGTGTGCACGCTTTAATACCGGGTTCATGTGCTTGGCTTCCGTATCGATCGTTCTCGCTACAAAACGAGCACCAACACCCAGTGCAAAGGTGCAGGGCTTCAGCGGCATATCAACCGACCCATCAGGCGTTGATGGCGAATTAGTGCCAACCTTGGATGTCGGTGAGTACTGGCCCTTGGTGAGGCCGTAAATCTCGTTATTGAACAGCAAGACCTGCAGATTCACGTTACGACGCAGCACATGAATCATGTGGTTGCCGCCGATACTGAGTCCGTCACCATCACCGGTGATCACCCAGACGTCGAGCTCCGGGTTTGCAAGTTTCACACCCGTTGCAATAGACGGCGCACGACCGTGGATCGTGTGAAAGCCGTAGGTGTTCATGTAATAGGGGAAGCGGCTGGAACAACCGATACCAGATACGAACACGGTATTTTCCTTGGGTACACCAAGTTCCGGCATGGTCTTCTGGATGGTTTTCAGGATTGCATAGTCACCACAACCCGGGCACCACCTGACTTCCTGATCGGAAGAATAATCCTTAGCAGTAAGGTTCTGTACGGGAGCATTCATTGTTTACGCCTCCAGCAGCGACTTGATCGCTTCCTCAATTTCACGAATTTTAAACGGTTGTCCTGATACCTTGTTGAGCGGTTTTGCGTCGATCAGGAAATTAGATCGAACCACCTGCACAAACTGCCCGGTGTTCATCTCAGGCATCAGCACCTGGTCATAGTTGCCCAGCAGCTCACCAAAGTTCTTTGGCAGCGGGTTCATGTACCTCACGTGGATGTGTGCGACATCGAGACCTTCAGCACGGCAACGCTTCACAGCCTGGTGAATCGCGCCGTAGGTTGAACCCCAGCCCACCACGGCAAGCTTGCCGCTGTCGCCACCGAGAGCAACTTCCTGTTCAGGAATGTAGTTCGCAATGCCTTCGATCTTGGCCTTACGCACATCAGTCATCTTCTGGTGGTTTTCAGGCTCGTAGGAGATGTCGCCGGTTTCAAAGTTCTTCTCAATACCACCAATGCGGTGCTCAAGTCCGGGCGTTCCCGGCTTGGCCCATACTCGCGCCAGGGTTTCGTCATCCCTGTTTGCAGGCGTAAAGCCTTCGGGGTTGCTTTCAAACTCAACCAGGAATGGCTCGTAGTCGTTGATATCAGGTACCAGCCAGGGCTCAGACGCGTTTGCCATGTAGCCATCAGACAGCAGGATGACCGGCGTCATGAACTGCGTTGCAATCCTGGTTGCTTCAATCGCAACATCAAAACAGTCAACCGAGTCTGATGCTGAAATCACCGGCAGCTGCGTGTCCGCGTGACGGCCAAACAGCGCCTGGTTCAGGTCTGACTGCTCCGTCTTGGTGGGCAGACCTGTGGAAGGACCGCCTCGCTGCGTATTGACGATGATCAGTGGCAGCTCGGTTGCGCAGGCAAGGGAAATCGCTTCACCCTTGAGGGAGATACCCGGGCCTGATGAAGAAGTGATGCCAAGTGAACCGGCAAAGGATGCGCCAATCGCCGCACATACTGCGGCAATCTCATCTTCCGCCTGGAACGTCACCACATCGAATTCTTTCTGGCCTGACAGCGTGTGCAGCAGGCTTGATGCTGGCGTAATCGGATAGGAAGCGAAGACTATCGGCAGATCGGCAAGCTGGCCACCTGCGATGAGGCCATAGGCCAGCGCCTCAGTACCCGTGGTGTTTCGATACAGGCCAGGCTTCACATCGGCGCGGGGTACTTTGTATACCTCAACACCTGTCGGCAGCTCAGCGGTCTCTCCATAGGCGTGACCTGAGTTCAGGGCCGCGATGTTTGCATCAGCGATTTCAGGTTTGCTGGCAAATTTCTTCTGGATGTTCTCGATGGTTGCGGTTCGATCACGATCGAACAGCCACATGACAAGACCAAGCGTCCACATGTTCTTACACCGTACCGCGAACTTGTGTGAAAGCCCGTAGGGCTTGACCGCTTCCAACACCTGCTTGGTGATCTCAATCGAGATCAGGCGGTAGGCATCGAGCGAACCGTCTTCGAGTGGATTTTGCTTGTAGCCGGCGCGGGTCAGGTTCTTATCTGTGAAGGCGTCAGCATCCACCACAACCAGGCCGCCTGGTACCAGGTCTTTCAGGTTGGTGATCAATGCCGCCGGGTTCATGGCAACCAGTACGTCGACATCGTCGCCCGCGGTGGTTACATCTTCTGAACCAAAATAGATCTGGAACGCGGAGACCCCGAAGGTTGCACCGGCTGGTGCGCGGATCTCTGCAGGAAAATCAGGAAATGTTGCGAGATCGTTGCCGTAGAGTGCGGTGGCCTCGGTGAAGTTACTGCCCGTGAGCTGCATACCATCACCGGAGTCGCCCGCAAACCTGACGACGACATCTGATACTTCGTTAGCACTACCCTGGTCGCTGATTTCTTCAACTGCTGACATGGATTTTAGGTTCCTTGCTTTGTTATTCCCGGCACCACACAGGCGAGGTTTTGCTGAGCCCCCTGAAACAGGTTCCAGCGTTGATCCCTTTTTCAAAAACGGCTTCGCAATCTCTCAAACCGCCTTCGCAAACCGCGCGCGCAAAAAAAACACGCAGCCTTTCTGCGTGCCTTCAGGCGCTCATCGCCAACCTGCGAATACTCAAATTATCTAGTGTGGTGAATAGGTCTTGACCGATCCGAACGCATCTATAGCGTTCGTCACTCAAAGTAGTTTACGGTCCAGATCCTGAATCGGATGAATTTTATAGGAAAATCAGCCGTTTGAACACGTTTCAGCCGTCCATCACCCGTAATTTCATCACTACAGAACCTATGATTATCTGGTCCCCATTACTGATGGATACCAGGCCCTTGTCGTCGATGGACTGGCCGTTCACGGAGGTGCCATTGGTGGAACCGAGATCTTCAATAAAAACCCGGTTTTTCATCACCTTCATGCGCGCATGTTTCCGGGAAACGTCGGCATGATTGATGATGTAAGGAGAGTCCTTGGGGTTTCGCCCGATGATGACGCCTGTGTCATCCACCATCTGGTCCCCTGAAATGCGAAGCAGATAACGGATACCGTCGTCATCGCGCCCATCCAGCACGTACTCGGCCAGATCGTCCCGATGCAGGAGTGTTTCGCCAGGATCATCGCGTCGTTTAGCCGTCGACTTCGGGCTGCCACCGCCGCGGAAGCGTGCCACCAGCATGATGATCACAACCAGCACCACCAGGGCAGCGGCAAAACCGATCAGGATGGTTTCCCTTTCCTCGGCGGCTTCCTGCTGGGTGTTGAGAAGATCCTGGAAGCGCTCTTCTGATGCCTTGCGCTCTTCTTCGAACCGTGCGATCAGGTCTGCGGTCTCAGCGCGCAGCTCGGCGGTTTTTGTTTCGAGCTCCTGAAGCGTAGCCTCCGCCTTCTGCTGGGCGGCTTCGGCTGCCTCCATTGCAGATTCAGCGCGCGCCCGTGCATCTGCAGTTTGCCTGACAAGGGAGTTGTTACTGCGCTGTGATGCCTTCAACTCTGCTTCGAGATTGCGTGCCACCTGCTGGGCCTTGGCGGCTTCGTCCTGTGCACGCTTTGCCTCAGCGGAAGCCATGTCTGCTTTTTCCCGGGCCTGGGCAACTTCGGACACACACTCCTCACCGGACACGGTGAAATTCACGTTCTGCTGGGAAAGAAACTGTTTGAGCGATGTAAGGTCAATCGCACGCACACTGCCATCGGCAGCGGGTGATGAGAAATTAAGTCCGATCAGCTGCCCGCACTCATTGAGCAGCGCGGACCCAAGCGAGTTCCCCAGGGTTGCCGTGTGCTGGTAAACCCCAACTGCCACCTGGGCTGTTTTATAACCGCCCCTTAAGATGCCCTTGGATAAACCAACCGCTGCATCATTCTTGGTGGCCGACCAGACAACCTCACCTGACATGGGCTCGGTTGCAGAAAACTCGATCACCGGGAGATTCAAACCGTTGATCTTCAGCAGTGAATAGTCAGCCTGCTCATCGGTCCTGAGCACATTGGCGATCAGTTCCGCGCCGCTGCCCGGTACTTTGACCGTGAGGGTTTCGCCGCCGGTGAGCAGGCTGGCATTGGTAATGGTGTAACCGTTGAATCGATCGGCCTGGACAACAAAACCGCTGCCCTGTCGCAGCAGGTCCTTGCCCTGGTAAACCTGGATCGTGACGATACTTCTGGCGAGATCGGTACCCGCGAACTCCGCCGCTGATGCGCAAACGGAGATAAGGGAGAGAAACACACTGAACAAAGCTGCGCGCAAACCGGTTACAGATCGGCTGAGCAGATGTCTTAAGGCTGTTGGATCAAACAGTTGTTTCATCGGCAAACAGAAATAGCAGCTCAAGTTTTTACCAGATTGTCCGTGTATAACCGGCCCTGCCCGTTTCGGGACTGCAACTAACTATACTCAATTACACCTAAAAGACAATTTGCCCCGCGCCGTTCATCCCTCAATTAAGCCCAAGAAAAACAATAAGTTACGATTTGTGACGGCCGTCACACCCTCGCTTCAATCAGCATCGGGCCAGGTGTTGAATAACTCTCTTTTAACGCCTCGCTGAACTCATCCGTCGTATTGGCTACCTTTCCGGGTACCCCCATACTCGCCGCGAGCCCCACAAAGTCCACCGACGGCCGGGACAGATCAAACAGGTCTGCTGCCCTGTCACCCACCGTGTTTACACCGAGGCGCAGGTATTCTGTTTCGAGAATACCGTACTTGCTGTTGTTGAAAATCACAGTGGTGACATCGAGGCTTTCCCTCGCCTGGGTCCAGAACGCCTGGTTTGTATACATTGATGCGCCATCACCAAGCAGGGCCAGCACCCGGCGATCCGGACAGGCTACCGCCGCACCAACTGCGCACGGACCGCCTTGTCCAATCGAACCGCCGGTCAGGTTAAGCCACGTGTTCTCAGCCGAGGATTGTGTTGGCATGAACGCCGCACCGCCGCCCCCCGAGTCTCCACAGAGGATGGCACCTTCAGGCAAGGTGTTCGCAACTATCGACGCAACCGCTGTGGTAGAAAGTTTGCCTTCGGCGAAATCGTGCTGCAGTGCTTCAGAGGTCCGGTAGTCATTACCTGCTGCGCCCATCAGGTCAGCCACGGCTTGCAGTGCCTGCACGGTGTCCTGTTCCACTCGCGAAAGCTCAATCACTTCACAGCCGTCCGGGACGAGTACAGAGGGTGTATCGGGATAAGCAAAAAAGCTGACCGGGGTTGATGCACCGGCAAGGATCAGCTTGCTGACACCTTTTAAGAAGCCCAGCACATGTTCGGGGAAGTAAGGCATCCTTTCTGACACCGGCAGACCAACGCCGCCGTCAACGCGGCCGGGGAAAGTTGCCAGCGCAACCCGGCAGCCGGTCTTGTCCGCAATCTTCAATGCAGCGATGCGCGCATCAACAGTGAGGCCGGAGCCATCCAGCAGGATCAGGCTGTTCGCGTCCACTTCTTCAGCCACATGACTGACAATCTTGTCGTCAACAATCTCCCGCTGCGGCACATCGAGCGGTGCTGCCACATCGCCTGCATCACCCCAGCAGGCATCTGCTGGAATAATCATCGTCGCGATCTGGCCGGTTGACCCGGGTGTTGCCGTGAGTGACGCCTGTAATGCCGACATGCCATCACCAGCCACTGACTGCGCTGTACTGTCACCTTTTATCCAGGCGGACACGTTACGCGCCAGCGTATCGATATCAGAAGTCAGCGGCGCGTCGTATTCAACATGATAGAGCGCATGATTACCGATGATGTTAATAATCGGTGTTGAAGCCCGCCGCGCGTTGTGGAGGTTGGCAATACCGTTGCCAAGACCAGGCCCCAGGTGCAGCAACGTTGTCGCTGGCATACCTTTCATGCGGCCGTAGCCATCTGCAGCGCCTGTGCATACACCCTCAAACATCGACAGCACGCCGCGCATTTCCGGCACTGCATCAATCGCCTGGACCAGGTGCATCTCTGATGTACCCGGGTTCGCAAAACAGACATCGACCCCGGCGTTAACCAGCGAACGCATTAAACTCATTGCACCATTCATGTTGGCCGCCTTACACAATTTGATTCGGCGCAATGATGCGTGATTTGCCCGCTATTTCAAAGACGGGTGCAAAGGCGAGTGCCAAGGCGAGTGAAAAGGCGCGGTGATGTCAGAGCCTGATTGAAGGGAACCTGGACGAACGCGTTTCCGCGATGGGGTAGTTATCAGCCTCGTGGTAGGTAAAGACCATCGAATACTTGGTGGAATCTGTGAGGTTTCGACCTGCGGCATGAAACAGCTTGCTGTGAAACAGGAGCAGATCGCCTTTTGCCAGTTCAACCGGAACGGACGTCGCGATAAGTGTTTTGTTTTCCGGCAGATCCGGCCTCAAAAACAACGCGGCATCAAAACGCCCAGGCGCGAGATCGAGCGTATGAGAGCCCGGAATAACACGCAGGCATCCGTTGGTTTTGTTTTCATCACCGAGCGCGAGCCAGGCACTGATGAGGTCTTCGCGATCAAAGGACCAGTAGCGATTATCCTGGTGCCACAAGGTTGCACTGCTGTAACCCGGCGCCTTGGTCATCACACAGTTGTGGTGGCACTGTGACACCATGACGTCTTCACCACTGCCGTACAGCGCCTTGAGAATATCCTTGAGCGCGCTCGATGTTGCCCACTGCCTGAATTCTGCACCCCTCGCGTAGGCCTGCAGCAGTCTTCGCGGCGTGTCGCTGCCCTCGGCGTCAGCAGAAGGTGCTCCCGGATAGGCAACGTCCACCTCGTATTCGATCGGCGCTATCTGGCCACGGTCGTGGTCTATCGCGATCGATCGGAGCGCATCACAGGTGGACGACTCGGCAAAATCTCGCAGGACCACATAGCCATCACGCAGAAAAGATGCGCGATAGATATCAGCAATGTCAGAAGCGTTTTTGGCCATGTAAGTGATCGTCCCGTTAAGGGGCATATTTTAAACAACTGGATTTTAAACAACTGGCGAGCGGCATCACAGCACGGTCACACTTTTAGCAAGATTCCTTGGCTGGTCAGGGTTCACGCCCCTCGCAACAGCAAGTGCGTAAGCAAACAGTTGCCCAGGCAGCAGGCCGCACACGGCCTGCAGATCATGATCACGCACCGCTGGCAGCGGCAGGGTCACGTCAAACAGGGGATGAGGTTCGCTCGCCACACCAATAATGGTTGCTCCCCGCGCTTTGACTTCCGCAATCGCATTGTCCATGCGACCCTGGTCTTCTGCGGGGTAAACCATGACAGGTGTGCCCTCTTCTACGAGCGCAAGCACGCCATGTTTCAATTCTCCCGCTGCAAAAGCCTCGGCATGGATATAACTCGCTTCTTTTATGTTCAGCGCCGCCATCATCGCTGTGGTGTGATGTAAACCCTGCCCCAGGATGTACATATGTTCGGCGCTGGCAAAATCCATGGCGAGGCGTCGTATTTTTCGGACCATCTCATCATTCAGATAGTTGGCAAGATCACGGCAAAGGGCAGCCAGTTTACTTGACGCTTCACCGGTCTTACCAAGGCAGCCGTAAGCAAGCTTGAATCCAAACGCAATCTGGTTGGTTGCTGACTTGGTGGACAACACACAGATTTCAGCGCCGGCTCTCGCGTCCAGGTTCACGTCAGAGACCGATGCCAATGTCGACAATGGCATGTTTGTCAGCGATGCAATGTGGCAGCCCCAGCCGCGTGCCTGCTCCACCGCCAACAGCGTATCAGCAGTCTCACCACTCTGGCTGATAGCCAGCACCAGGTCTGACTCCGACATGAGGTGCCGGATGCTGTCGATCTCGTACGCAGGAACCGCCATCGCAGCAACACCAGCCACCTTACCCAACAGCGCTGCGATCTGCCTCGACGTGATAAATGCGCTGCCCGCACCGGTCACCACCACCTGCCTTGCTGAACGTACCAGTCGGACCAGTTCGTCGAAGTCCTCGGAATCATGTGCATGATCCAGCTCGCGCCACTGTTCCAGGATTTCCTTCAACATGTAGTGCGGATAACCCTCAAGGTCGTGTTGTTCCGGTTCGACGTTGTGAGGCTGCCAGGCGATGGACACTCTTTTACCTCCTGTCACCAGTACCGATTCAACGGATGAGAACGACACCATGTCACCGGGCTCCAGCCTGAATACTTCGCCCGCGAGATCCGCAAAGGACAGTACATCAGAGGCGATAAAGTAACGTCCTTCGTTCTTTGCGATGACGAGTGGGGTTCCCTGACGCATGCCTACAATGTGTCCGTCGTTGAAGAGTGCCACTACGCTGTTTGCCCCTTTTAGTTTTGTCATGACATTACGGATCGCCTGTTCGCGACGGGGCACGACGTCATCTTTCGTCTCGCTGGTGAGCTCCGCCTCGAGCAGTCGCGCAATCACCGCGGTATCAGACTCCGCGTCACCACCACCTCGAAGCGCCAGGTAGTTTTCCACCACACCGTTGTGGATCAGCGCGAACCCGCCATCTGCCGACACGAACGGATGACAGTTGGCGAGATTGACACCACCATGCGTGGCCCAGCGGGTGTGCCCAATCACGGCGGTTGCAGCAGGCAGGTCAGCGGTTTCATCGAGCGGATCGAGGCTGCGGGTTACAGCAAGTGGGCTACCGTGACGGAAACCGGCAAATCCCCAGCTGTCATAACCCCGGTAACGCAGGCGTCGCAAACCGGTTAACGCCACGCCGGACACATCGGCCCCTTGATGATCCACACACGCAAATATCCCACACATTCCGTTTTCCTTTATTTTGTCAGGTTGGTATAAACTTACTGATATCTAGGAAGGTAATATATATAGGTATTTCGTGACAACAATCGCAGTTGTCATCAATTTATTGACAAAACAATGATTATCCACGAAACCCTTGGACAGCTCGGGATTACCGACCGGCAAACGGATATTTACCTCGCACTGTTGAAACTGGGACCAAGCTCAATCCGGGACATCGCCGCCGCCTCTGGCGTGAACCGGGGCACCACGTACGATGAGTTAAAACAGTTGCGAGAGCTGCGCCTGGTTACCTACTCCCCCCAGGGTAAACGTCGCTTTTTCTGCGCCGAGCCACCCGAGGTTCTGCGGCGCCTTGCCGAGACGCGGCGGGACAGCTTCATGCAGGCCCTCGACACGCTGGAAACTGACGTCCTGCCGGACCTCTCATCGCTGGTACCGGAATCAACCAGTCACAACGTCTTCCACTATGAGGGTGACGAAGGGATTGAGTACGTACTGCGTGACATACTCGCAACCGTGGATGGCATGCAGCCGCCGCTCTACCGTGTTTACTCTTCGCGGCACATCAGGAAGTACCTGTACCGGCCCTTCCCCGGCTTTACTCGTGCGCGCGTCGCAAAAGGAATTGAGGTCAATGTGATTGCCATCGGTGAAGGCGGCGAAGACGCACCGCTTGCGCGACGCAAATGGATCGAGGGCACAAACCTGCAAAAAACACCCCGGCGCGAGGACAGCAAACGAAGCTCGCAGGCATCTTACGTCGCGATCTACGGTTCAAAGTGCGCGATGATTTCGCTCGTTCGCGGCGACTACCCCATCGCCGTCATCCTGGATTCAGATGCCGTGGCAACCGCCATGACCATTTCGTTCGACACGCTGTGGAATCTCCTTTGATATCAACTCCATATCCACCTTGTCAGCGCAGACCAGATGCCGCACACTTTGCCTTTCCGGCACATAAATCAGCGCTGTGGCAGATAATCTAGAGACAATTGACCAGGCCCTGGAAGAAGTTGAAGAACAGCTTCTTGCAGACCTTCGCGGTGTTCGTAAAGAGGGCTCTGAAGACACCTATATCGAGGTGGATGCCGGCACTCGTGCCGCCTTAGCCGAGGTAAACGATTCTCTCCGACACCAGTTGGATCATTCCGGTGATACCGTAAATCTGTCGCTGCAGACCGACCAGCATGAAAACCTCTACGCCAGGATGAAAGTTGTTGGCAATCTCCTGCATCGCACTATTCCAGCAACCTTCCTGGACATCGCCCACCAGGAGGCCAAACAGGCTCGACTCAAGCTCGAGAAGAAAGTCACGGCAAAGCGCAAAGAAGACAAGCAGGAAAAACGCGAAGCACCAAAGGCTGACAAACCCAAGGGCCTGCTAGGGAAATTATTCAAAAAGCCCGCTGCAGAAAAGGCTCGCAACACGAGCAATGTCACGGCTGAAGAAGAAGCGGAATTTGAAGAAACCGAAGAGCACACCTACCAGGATAAGGGTGTTTATTCCGCCTCGAGAGAACTCGCTATTCTTGCCGAACAGGTGCTATTGCATCACGTTGAAGGCCAGTCCATTGAAGAAGTGGTGAAAGAGCGGGCAGAGTTTCTATCCCGTGATCTGAGCAACGCACCAATTGAAGCGAAAAAGAAGCGCGACATTGCGCAGACACCGGAAGAAATTCGCCGCAAGCTGAATCAGCGGGACGGCGCTGGTGCTGCAGGTGCATCCAAGTTTGCCGCGCGTGACCTGTCTACATCGCAACCAAAATCAAAAGAGGTTGCCCAGAGCCCCGATGAAATTCGCCGCAAGCTGGCTGAACGGGGCGCTAAACAGGAGTCAGGTGCTTCACGATTTGAGGCCAAGGATCTATCCAACACAACCCAGACATTTGTCGCCGCAACACCACCACCGCCGAAGAAGGCTGAAAAGGAAATTGCACAGACCCCGGAAGAGATCCGTCGCAAGCTGGCAGAACGCCAGGGTGCATCTGGCGGTAAGGCGGTATTTGGTGCCAAGGATGTCGAGAGCGTTGCTGATAAGTTTCCGGCAAAGGAAGAGACAAAGGAAAAGGAAACACAGAAGCCTGCAGCGTCTAAGTCAGCCGGTAAGGCAATTTTTGAAGCCAAGGATCTCTCTGACCCTCCCCCGGACAAATCCTGACAAAACGTGAAAGTGCGGTTTCCTGCCGGCGGCCGTTACCCCTCGCCGTAGCGTGACTCCAGGTGACGGCGGAAGTAATCGACGTTTAATGCCTCACCCGTCGCCGACTCAAGCAGCTCATCCACACCCAGCAACTTTCCCTTGCCGTGTACGTTGTCTCTCAGCCATGCAACCAGTTCACCAAAATCCCCTCGACTGATGTTGTCGTGAAGTTCTGGCATGGCTTGCGATGCAGCTGTAAAAAACTGCGCCGCCATCATTGCACCGAGTGAGTAGGTCGGAAAATAGCCAAACAAACCGGCCGGCCAATGTACGTCCTGTAGCACCCCGTTGGTGAAATCACCTTCGGTATCCCGCCCCAGGTAGTCCTGCATCTTCTGTTGCCAGAGTGCTGGCAGGTCTGCAACCTCGATCTCACGATTGATCAGGTCCTTTTCTATCTCGTAACGCAAAATCACGTGCAACGGATAACTGACCTCATCCGCATCAACCCTGATCAGGCCGGGTTCAACACGGGTTAGCAGGCGATGCAGATTATCCTCCTGCCAGGCTGGATCAGCATCACTCGCACCAAAAGTGCTTCGAATAATCGGCGCAGCAAACTTGAGGAACGCACGCGAACGGCACGCCTGCATTTCCATCAAAAGCGACTGGCTTTCGTGTGTGCCCGCCGAAAGCGCCCTGCCAACCGGCTGTCTCACCCACTCCTCGGGTCGACCCTGTTCGTACATGGCATGACCGGTTTCATGAATCACCGCCATCAGCGACTCTACAAAGTTGTCAGTTGTATAGCGGGTTGTAATGCGCACGTCCGCTGACACGCCACCGCAGAACGGATGGTGAGAGATATCCAGGCGGCCGTGATCAAAATCAAAACCAATGGCGCGCATGATCGAGAGGCCAAGCTCACGCTGTTTGTCCACGGCAAATTTGTCACCCAGCGACAGCAACGGCTCACCCGCCTGTTTCTCGGTCACCTTTTTGAGGAAAGCCGGCAGGAACGATTTCAATTCACCAAACAGGCTGTCTACACGCTCGACCGTCATACCGGGTTCATAAAGATCCAGCATCGCACCGTAGGGCGTAAAGTTCGTACCCGACGCGCGCAGCTCAGCTTCTTCGCGCATCACCGCAACCACATCTTCAAGATGGGGCTGCATGGCGTTCCAGTCATTAGCGGCACGATGCGTCCGCCAGGCCTGCTCTGAGCGCATCACCGTTTCGGTCTGCCTGCCGACAAACTCGCCCGGCAGACAGCTCGATTCGCGGTAATCCCTCGCGATCTCCCTGACATTCGCCGCCTGCCAGGTTGACAGGTCAAGAGACTCGCATGCTGCCAGCCAGCCGGGTATTCGTGAGTCTGTGACCAGACCGTGAATCATTGTCGAGAGCGTCGACATCGCCTGCGCACGGGACTCACCGCCGCCAGCCGGCATCATCGCGGCTTCATCCCAGGACGTTATCGCCTGGACATGCTGCAGGTCCGAAATCTTCTGCTGGTGCCCGGCAAGTTCCTCGTAGGCGTTACTCATGAGGCAAGCTGCTCCAGCACGTTCCAGTCAGGATCGCCAAACACGCCGTTGGGATTTACCGGCTGGACACAGACGTGGTTGGCTCCAGCTTCATGATGCTCAGCAATTCTTGCTTTAATTGCATCGATTGAGCCCCATGCAAAGGTGCCATCAATAAACGCATCGCTGCCGCCATCGGAAAGGTCTTCCTCCGTAAAACCAAGCCGCAGCCAGTTGTTGCGATAGTTCGGCAGACCGATGTATATCTGCGCAATGCCGCGGGCGAGCTGGCGTGCCTTATCGGGATCTTCTTCCAGGATCACTTTTTGCTCAACACACAGGAGGGCATCAGGCCCCATGGTCTCGCGTGCAAATTTTGTGTGCGCCGGGGGTACAAAGTACGGATGCGCGCCGTTGGCGAGGGTTGACGACAACTCCAGCATCTTTGGACCGAGCGCAGCTAACACGACCTGCGGCGCTTCTTCCGGTGCAACCGCCTGGTAAGGCGCTGCTTTCATTCGCTCCAGGTAATCACGCATTGTGGATACCGGCTTGCCGTAGTTATGCCCCCGCACACCCTCGACCAGTGGTGCGTGACTGACCCCAAGGCCGAGTAGAAAGCGTCCGCCAGACTGCTCTGCAAGCGTATTGGCAGCAGCCATCGTCGCGCCGGGGTCACGGTTGTAGATTGATGCGATACCGGTTGCGATATTCAGCTTCTCGGTATTCGCGAGTAACCAGCTGGCGTGCACAAACGGATGGCGACCGATCGTCTCGGGGATCCACAAGGTGGAAAACCCAGTTGATTCAACTCGCTTGGCAAACGCCGCCGCATCGGATGCATTCTGGCCATCCGTAAAATACCAGACGCCTAACTTTCCAGGTTCCATATCTTCTCTCTTGATTGAATTGATAATTTGAAAAAGGGCTTAAAAATGATTGCTCAGGTCATCGCGTTGTTCACGCTAAGACCATCCAGGTGAGTGACATCATTAAATCCGCGAATCACAATGCCCGCTTCCGAGACGACGATGCGTGAGATCGATCCGTTGTCACAGCCATTAAAGGCAAAAGGCGCTGAGCCACTGGCTGCTGCCATGATGTGACCGACAATGACGCCGTGGACAACCGCGCAAACGAGTTCGTCAGGGTGAGCAGCAGCGATCCTGCCGAGCGCACCCGATACCCGCAAGGCAAGCGCGTCCGTCGATTCGGCGTTCGGGATAACATCCCAGCGCTGTTCCTCCTGCATCTTCAGATACAGGGGATCATTCTCATGAACCTTGACCCGAAACACGCCACCTTCCCAGTCACCGAGGTGTACTTCACGCAGGTCCGCCTCGACACGTGGTGACACATCCAGGTGCGCACAGAGCGGTGCTGCCGTCTCATGGGTGCGGCGCAGTGTTGTTACGTAAACCGCCGAAATCGGCAGGTGTTTAAGGCGTTCACCCACCCGCTCCGCCTGTACCAGGCCTTCTGGCCCAAGTTCCGGATCACCATGCCCGTCAACAAGTGGGAATGGCTCACCCGGTGTTGCAGCACGGGACTCGCCGTGGCGAACCAGGATAATTTCTGTCGCACCTGCAGGTCTCTCGAAGCGATGCTGTCTATAAGTTTTCATGATGACCATGGGAGTAGAAAACCGCCGCAGTGTAAACTCCGGCGAACGATTTAGGAACCTGGAGTGATGTCATGAGCTGGGACAAGGAAATAGACGAACTGAATCTTAGAAGCTCACTATCCGAAAAAATGGGTGGTGAAGACAAAGTTGCCCGGCAACATGAGTTCGGCAAGCTCACCATCAGGGAACGGGTTGATGCAATTGTGGACGCCGGCTCTTTTCATGAAATAGGCAAACTCGCGGGTGTCGGCCAGTACGACGAAGACGGTGAGTTAAAGGACTTCATGCCGTCAAACTTTGTATTTGGCACGGCAGAGATTGATGGCAGGACAGTCATCGTATCCGGCGACGACTTCACCGTGCGTGGCGGCTCCGCTGACGCGTCGATCGCCGGCAAGCGAAACCAGGCTGAAGGTCTTGCGACCGAGTTAAGGCTGCCACACATCCGCCTCGTGGATGGCATGGGTGGTGGCGGTAGCGTCAAGACCATCGAAATGGCCGGCCGCACCTATATTCCAAAAGTGGCCGGCTGGGAGGTCATCGTCGGACACCTTGGGGTCGCCCCTTCTGTTTCACTGGCGCTCGGCAGCGTCGCTGGTATCGGTGCCGCCAGGGTCGCTTCGGCGCACTATTCGGTCATCGTAAAAAACACGGCGCAGATGATGATCGCAGGCCCAGCCCTGGTCGACTGGGCTAGTCTTGGTGATGTCAGCAAGGAGGAACTCGGTTCCTACAAGATCCACACGCGTAACGGTGCCATTGATGATGAAGCCTCATCAGAGGAAGAAGCCTTCGACATGGCAAAACGCTTCCTGTCGTACCTGCCTGAGAACGTTGATCAACTTCCTACTCGCACCACGACCAGCGACCCCGTTGATCGAAAGGAAGAATTCCTGCTCAACGTTGTGCCCAAGGACGCACGCAAGGTTTACAAAATGAGGCCGGTGATTGAAGCCGTGGTGGATGAAGGCAGCTTTTTTGAAATCGGGCGCAAGTGGGGCAAGTCCGTCATCACCGGACTTGCCCGACTCGACGGCGTACCCGTTGCGGTCTTTGCAGAAGACCCGATGATTTATGGCGGCGCATGGACAGCCGATTCCTGTCGAAAGCTCATCCGGCATTGTGACCTTGCATCCACCTTCCACCTGCCGCTTGTACACCTGGTCGATTGCCCGGGTTTTCTTATCGGCAAGCAGTCTGAGGAAAGCGGCACCATCCGATTCGGTTCCCAGGCGCTCGCTGCACTTGGCCAGGCCACGGTACCTTTCTGCAGCGTGGTGGTGCGTAAGGCATTCGGTGTTGCCGGTGCGGCAAACACCAAGCCGGGCAGCCATCATTTCCGGTTTTCCTGGCCATCAGGTGACTGGGGTTCGCTACCGATTGAAGGTGGCATCGAGGTTGCCTACAAGGCTGAACTTGAGGAAGTCGAGAACTACGACGAACACCTGGAGAAGATCAAGGATCGCCTCAACAAGCTTCGCTCGCCTTTCCGATCGGCTGAATTCTTTGAGATCGAGGAAATCATCGACCCGCGCGACACGCGAGAGAATCTCTGTCGATGGGCAAATATCGCCTATCGTGCACTGACCACGGGACCTTCGTCGTTTACCTATCGACCCTGAGTGAGGAGTTTCTTAAACTCTTTGCTTATAGAAAAAGTAAAAACCTGAAACACAAAAAGAAAAATCGGAAATATTCATGCCAGTTGTTGCCAGCTACCTGAGACGCACCAGCATTATCCTGCTTGCCCTCGCCTTTGCTTCACCCGCAATCGCAACCGAGTACCTTTGCCGGGACGGCAATATCGAACGCAGGATCTCGGTTGAATACGAGCACAAGGGCTGGAAAGTGCCGTGCAAGGTTAAGTACGACAAATCATCCGAAGGTGTCATCGACTACCCATGGTCCGCCGAGACCACGGTAGGCTACTGCGAGGATCGCGCCGAGTTCCTCGCAGCCAAACTTGAGAACTGGGGTTGGGTCTGCAGGCGCGTCGAGACTGAAGAGACGCCCTAAACCGTCGTAAACTAGAGCCGACCTTTCTCCAACTCAAGTTTCCCTTTTGCTAGGTTAAGCCTGAGCAGATCGCTCGCCCCCTCAACAAACCGCAGCGCCCTCACCTGCCGATACAGCCGCTCCAATGGATGCCCCTGCACAAGTGCCTGGCCACCAACAAGCTGAACCCCCATATCCACCACGCGTCCGGCCAGCTCCGTACAGAAGACCTTGGTCGCCATGGTTTCATTAACCGCGTTTTCCCCTGAGTCAACCAGGCGAGCGGTTCTATACAGGGCGTTGCGCGCGACAAAGGTTTCAATCCGCATATCTGCAAAACGCATGCGAACCCCTTCCCTGTCACCCAGTGGCGTCCCGGTGCGATGCGGCGCTTTAAGGTGACCCTCAATGTAATCGGCAACCCACATCGACATACCTGTCGCCTGGGCTGAAACCATCATGCGAACGTTACCAATGTTGGCCAGCGCCCTCGGCATCCCTTCACCGAGCTTACCAACGATATTAGCGAGGGGCATGACAACGTTCTCGAACTTCATGGATACATGCCCGCTACCATCCATGGATGAGAACTCACGATCGATCACCACGCCTTCGGCGTCTCTATCAATAATCACCATGGCTGTGCCGGCTTTGCTCCCGTCGGCGTTTTCGACGTTAAGCAGAGCAGCAACGTAGTCCGCCTTGTCACCGCCTGTGACGTAGGACTTCTGTCCGTTGATAACCAGGTTATCCCCGTCGATGCGGGCCCAACTGGGACGCTCTGCCGTATCTGGCTCGGTAAATCCGAAAGCGCCGCGCTTCTCACCGCGCATCAACGGTTCCAGGTAGCTCTGTTTGAGTGAACCTTCTGCCGCATGCAGCACACCCGGGCCCGGACCAAACATCGCACCGGTCAGGGGGCTGTTTGCCGCCGCAACAAGCTCACGCAACATCGTCAGCTCCAGCGTTGAGGCAGGGTTACCACCGTACTCCTCGGGCTGGGTTTTATAGAAGAAACCTGCCTGCTTGGACGCCTGCCTTACTTCTTCAAACAGCATGGCGGGTACATCATCCAGGTCACTGATGGATTCCGTTCGCGGCTTAACCACCTCGTCCAGAAACTTCTCGGCCTCGTCGCGACAGGCAATCAGTTCTTCAGGCAAATTCTCTGGCATCCGGGCCACTCCAGTCATTCAAATTTGATAAATCAAATCACCTTGGGTCTAATCCCGCAACTAGTCGGCTGTCAGTTGTTCCCACCATGCAGATGAACAAAGCCCTCTGGGCGTTCTACCTGAACAGCGGTATCAGGGAGATCATTCCCATCTACCCGCTGTACGCCATCATGTTTGGCGAGAACGGTGTCTCCCCTTTCTTCCTGTCCATACTGTTTGTCATCTGGTGCATCACCGGTATCGTGGTGGAGGTACCGTCCGGCGCGCTGGCGGATCGTTTTTCAAGGAAGTGGCTGATCGTCGCCTCGGGCGTTTTCAAGGCAGCGGCATTCCTGACCTGGTTCCTGCAACCTCATTTCTGGGGATTCGCGCTCGGGTTCATTCTCTGGGGCACCGGTTCCAGTCTTCGTTCCGGTGCATGGGAGGCCCTGCTCTACGATCTGCTCAAACGGCAGGGTGCCGAAAGCATCTTTTCAAGGCACTACGGTCGCATGAGTGCATTTGCAACAACCGGTGTCATGTTTGGCGAGATTGCTGGTGGTGTACTGATTATGAGCGGATACGATGCCGTACTCCTGGTCAGTATGTGTGTTCCCCTTATCGCCTCACTCTTTTTCGTGTTCTGGGTTGATGATGTTCGTGGTGAGCCGGAAGACGATGAAGAGGAAGAAGACTATTTCACGTTGCTGAAGGCTGGCGTCCATGAAGCGGTGACCTCACCACCTATCCGCTACATTTTCCTTGTCACCATGTTCCTGATCGTCAGCTACGATATCTATGATGAGTTTGTTGAGCCCTATGTTTTCGAAACAGGGTTCTCTCATTCTATGGTGGCTTTTCTCGCGTCAGGCATTGTGCTCGCTGCAGCCCTGGGTGAATTTTTTGCTGAGCGTTTCGAAAAGAGTTCCATGAACGGGCTGTTTGGCCTGATGGTGCTTGCCAACCTACTCCTCATGGGTGCCTTTTTCATGACCGCCTACGCAGTACCCGCGCTCATCGCGGCTTACTGCCTGGTGTTTGCCATGGCGAGAGTACAACTCATGGCAAGGCTACAGGATCATATTGAGGGCGCGGCGCGGGCAACGGTCACATCGACGCTGGGTCTTGGAGAGAACGTCGGCGCAATCGCCTGGTTTCTCATGTTTGGCGCGATCGCTGAAACCAGCATGGGCACAGCATCTGCATCAATGGCGGTTATCTGTATTGGCCTCGTTGCAATATTTCTTTACGTCGCGCCGAGACTGGGGGTTCGGCTTAAGGAAATGTAAACGGCTCGATCACGGCCCTGCCGGGACAATCTTCCTGACCACACCGTCCCCTTTGGTTAGGACATAAAGCTCACCCGTATCGTCAATCCCCAACCTTGCATCAGCACGATCACCGGGTGCGTAGGTATTGGGGTAGCCAACAACATCGATAAGGGGCTGCAGGGTGCCGTTGATGCGGACCTGTATCTCTTCTATGGGCGCCCGTTCGCCAGGCTGAAGATCCCCTGTACCAATGGCGAAGATACGCCCGGCAACGATATCCGCAAACACAAACCTGCCTTGTAATGCCGGAATGGCCTCACCTTCGTACACATAACCGCTGCCGATCGCTTTGCCTTCGTCGTGGTCGTACTCCGCCACAGGGTAAGTAAACCCATCATCAATGCCGTCCAGTGGAAAGACAGGTCCGGAGCGGGCGCCCGGCACCGCAAAGGCGGTCTTGAAGGTGCCCTCTCGCAAGCGCCAGCCATAGTTTGCGCCAGCCTTGCCGATATTCACCTCTTCAACCTGGTCCTGGCCGATATCTGATATGTACAAGGTGCCATCACTATCCCAGCTGAAGTGTTGCGGGTGTCGCAGGCCATACGCCCAGATCTCGAGAGCGATCGCCTCGTCATTAATAAACGGGTTGTCGGCAGGCACACTGTAGCGATCTTCACCATCGGCGAGGGGATTGATGCGGATAATGGCGCCATGTGGGGCTGACAGGTCCTGCCCATAGTCGCGTGGATCAAACGCCGCCCCACCGTCACCCAGGCATACGTACAGGAGGCCAGGCTCATGGGGGTTAAACGCCATGGTGCCTATATTGTGATTCGGGGCAAACTGGCCAATCCTGAAAACTTCTCGTGATGTACCGTTAAAGACACCTGCGACCGGGTTATCCGTCTGCCATTCCTGTATCACGCTGTCATGACTTGCCGCGTCATCGCTGAGGTAGTCGGTCTTGCCTGTCCCGCTCTTTGCACTGAATGCGGTATAGAACCTGCCGTAACCCGGCGTCCCTGGCCTGGCAAAATCCGGATGAAAGGCCACGGCAGCAAGACCCGTCTCGTTCACGAACATCGAGTCGTCAAACGACAAACCTTTGTCCCGGAGATCAAGGTACTTCGTCAACCCGCTGCCATCAGCATTAACCAGGTAAAGCACGCCACGGGAATCATTGATGGCAAGACGCCCGGACCCATCGCCAACCGGCACCAGGTACTGGATCCTCGCCCTGGCTTTGGTCGCCATATTGGCGGTGCTGGAATCCTTCATCCTGGGCAGGGAAACGAACGGCTCAAGCGCAACCACGATGTCTGAAGCAGGGATCTTTTCCGGGAATGGGTCGGTTAGCCCTTTTTCACTGTCCGCTTGCGCCGCTGCATGCACTAGTGAAAGCACCAGCATCCAGACTGTGCGAGTAAGCAACGGTTTTAACTTTTCCATGGACGTCCTCCTGCGCATATCACTCATCCAGCCCACTTCATAGTGCAGGAGACATATTGCCGTCGATGTTGATGGATGTACCGCTGACAAAACCGCAGTCATCCGAGCAGAGCAGACAGGCGAGATTGGCACATTCTTCCGCCTCGCCATAACGACCGAGCGGCACAGCCTTCTTGCCTGCGTCCGCGACAAACTCATCAAAAGTCTTGGATTGATCCGACGCCTGCCAGGCCCGCTGAATCTGGTCTGACTTGATGAGACCAATGTTGAAACCGTTCACCAGCACGTTATGGGGTGCGCCTTCCCCTGCCAGTACCTTGGTCAGCGCCATACCTGCGGCGCGTGTTACCGATGTCGGCGCACTGCCTCTTGCGGGTGTTTTAGCGAGCGTATTCAACATGTTGATCACCCTGCCCCAGCGGCGCTCCTTCATGCCAGGAAAGACCAGTCGTGTCATTCTTACTGCCGCCATCAGCTTCAGGTCAAAGTCGTACTGCCATTCTTCATCGGTGATGTCTTCAAACCTGCCTGCCTTTGCAAAACCGGCATTGTTGACGAGGATGTCGATTTTGGAAAAAGCGGCGATCGCTTCATTGTAGGCCCGCTCAATATCATCAGCGCGGCTCACATCCGCACTGATACCCAGCGCATCGCTACCTGTCTCGGTCTTAATGGTCTCAGCAGCGGCAGCAACTTCTTCGGGGTTTCGGGATACGAGCACAACTTTTGCACCACAACTGGCGAACTTATGCGCCATCGCGTAGCCCAATCCTTTACTGCCACCCGTTACGAGGGCTACCCGATCATCCATTCTCAGTTCCATACATACCTCATCTTCTCAGGAATCAGGCGAGCATCATTGCAGACTGGTTGCGATACCGGCAACACCCTATGATGAGCCTCACCTTGTCAAACGCGGGATCCACGTGATGGATATCTACCATATATGGTGCGACCTGAAACCCGGCATCAGCGATACAGCATTTGCCCGGGATGCCACTCGCTACCTTGAAAGCCTGGTCGAAGAAGGCCAGCTTGCTGCGTTTCGAGTAACCAGGCGCAAACTGGGCCTCGGTCCTGGTGAGCTTGGGGAGTTCCACCTGATGCTGGAATTTGAAGGGCTTGCAAAGCTTGATGAGGCCTTCAACACGGTTGCCACCCGCAAAGATCCTGTCGAGTCGTTTCACTATGCCGTTAACAGCAAAGTCAGCGCCGTCAGGTTTGCACTGTACCGGGACTTTCCGGACCCGGTGCGTCACGAAGGCGAGGAAAAGTTCTGATGACCATGAAAGGCAGCTGCCTCTGTGGAACCGTTAGCTTTGAAGTAAAAAAACTCAGCGGTCCGTTCGAGATATGTCATTGCTCGCGCTGCCGAAAACTAAGTGGCGCGCAGGGCATGCCTGCAGTCGGCGCTGACCCTGCCGACTTCACGTTACTAACGGGTGCCGACAACATCGAAACCTATGCTGCGCCGATCATCCACCGACCACCAGCCTACCACTCCTATTTTTGCAAAACATGCGGCTCACCTGTTCCGTTAGCTGGCGAAGGCGATACTTTCATGGAGATCCCTGCAGGGCTGTTCGATGACGACATCAGTATCCAGCCGGACAAACATATTTTTGTGGAGCATTTACCCGACTGGGATCACATCAGTGATGGCCGACCAGAAATGACCATGATCGATCTGATCGAATGGCGAAAACAACAAAGCTAACACTCAGATTAAGGCGCGCCCCTCACTACTTTAGTCAGCATTGTAAGACGGTTTTCTCTCGGCCTCATCACGGACAGTACGAACCCTACCCACAAAAAGTTTTCCACAAGACCGAGCCCAACGTGAATGGTTTTCATCTTAAATTATTCAATAAAATCAAACAGATAGGTTCAGCACAGCAGCGCAACCGGCTTATCCACACCACGCCGGCGAGTTGTTCAAACTTACCCATAACTTATCCACAGGTAATCCACCGCTGGTTGCAGACGTTTCAATAGCCAGACCCGATAGATGGGCGTAAATTAACTTTCAACGGTTGAGGGAGGAAGGCAGACCGGAAACGGGAAACCGAACCAAGCTCAAACCGAAAGACCTGTGCCGGGTCGGGGTCGCCAAGGCAAGGGCGGCTTAAGGGTTACCGGGTGTCCCCTCGGGGGCAGCGGACCAGGAAGCTGAAAGGCGGAGAGGAACGTAGACCGGATACCTGGACCATCAGTAGAGGGCGATCGACCCGATTGGTGGGGACGTAGCAAGGCGTCTAAAAATAACGGCTCGATGGGCCAGCGGTTGAGGAAGTCGCCAGAGACGTCTGGAGGACGGAGACAACCACCGCGGAAGGACGCGGATGCAGAGAACGAAGGAAACCGGAGGCTTCGGCCGAAGGCGGAGAGCGGAGGAAGCAGACGAAGAGCGCCGCACTGAGTCCGACCAGGGCTTTAGGGTCCTGGTCAATGGACTCAAACCGGACCCCCGGGTTCGGGAGGATAGACCAAACAGTTGAGGGCTCGCCCGAAATTGTCCCGGCCAAAATCCTATGATGGAACCCCGCCTCGGCGGGGTTTCTTTATTTTGGGGTATCGAAAAAGCTGCGTGTCGCTGTGACAGCGCCCTTTATCAGCTTATCAGCGCGCTGTATCAGCGCTTGAGCGGCAACGCACCACCCGCCATGGCGGGGCCAACCGTCGCACGAATCTCATAATAGTTGAGTGGTTTGCCATCAGCACTGTGCACCCGCATTGGAGCAATGGGTTCGCCTGTTTCCTTTTCAACAAAGACAATGCGGTCGCCTTTTTCGCTGGGTGCGTGCTTGTCCCCCCAATGGGTCATCGCGAGCAGCACCGGCATCAGGTCCCAGCCTTTATCCGTCAGCTTGTATTCGCTTTTGCCTCGCTCGTCGCCCTGCTTTTCCAGGATGCCTGCTTCCGTCAGTTGCTTCAGTCGCGTTGATAACATGTTGCGCGCTACGCCAAGGGACTTCTGGAAGTCATCAAAGCGGGAGATACCAAAGCTGGCATCCCGGATAATCAACAGGCTCCAGCGTTCTCCCACAACGTTGAGCGTCTGGGCCAGGGAGCAGTTCATATCTTGAAAGGACTTGAGTTTCACGCGCTTACAGGTTCTTGATTGTTTAGGTTACGCTATCCGACTCACCGGGTTTAATCAAGCAACCTGAGCTATGTCGGGTCAGCTTCATATGAAAACACCTGATCCAGCGGGACGTTAAACACTCCTGCTATCTTGAAG
Source organism: Pseudomonadales bacterium (assembly GCA_963921285.3). Taxonomy (GTDB): domain Bacteria; phylum Pseudomonadota; class Gammaproteobacteria; order Pseudomonadales; family Azotimanducaceae; genus UBA9659. Next base: position 383,054 of record CAWUFD020000003.1, on the reverse strand, counting down.
GCGACTTCCAGCGTTGGTGAGTATTTAGCCGCTTCTATGGCGTTAATCGTCTGGCGCGTCACGCCCACTGCTTTTGCGAGGTCCTGCTGTGTCATCTGATCGTGATGAAAACGCAGTTCCTTGATGGAATTGCTGATCATCGTGATATCGCGACGTGGTAACCCGCGATCTGCAGACCATACTTGACGACTTCTGCAGCGCCGAGGCACAGAACCAGCAGGTTCACGATCACGAATTCAAGATCCGGGATGCTGCCACGAACCTCACCGATGCCATTTGCAATGATATAGCCGATGCAACAGTAGATACCGATGGCAAGGACATACCCGGAAATCCGGTCCGCCCTGGCCTCGATGATCCGGTCACGCTCATCTTCCATCTCATCATCTCGGTGGATGATGCCGATGATGATCTCGTAGAACACCTGCAGGATGATGGTGAATACCACAACACCAACAATTACCGGGATCAGGGTCCGCAATTCGATATCTCCGGTCTGCACCAGCGCAAGCACCTCGCTGAAGTAGTACCAGTAAACCAGCAGTATCACGATGAGCGTGCCGATAGCGCTTTTTTCCTTATATGGCATTTCTTGTCTCCAGTTGAGCCGTAATGAGTAATGTCAAATATATTTGACACAGAGTATTCCCAACCAGACACCATATCAAATATATTTGACATACATTTGAGATATCGGAGTGGGAGTCAGTAATAGCCCTGCTCCCCCGTCAGTCGCGACACCGTGAAAATGCGCTATGCTTGCCGGCCTTGCTTGACGGCTTTCCAGGGCCGTTCTAGATCATCAGATAACAAACAAAATGAGAGGTAACTATGAGAACAGGCATCGGTATTGGCAGCGCCTACTACAACGGTGAGGACTGGGATGAGTTGGTGGACTACACCGTTGAAGCAGACAAGATGGGCGTCGACTTCGTCTGGTCCGCCGAAGCCTGGGGCATGGATGCGATTGTGCCGCTTGCCTACATGGCAGCAAAAACGGAGAACATTACCCTCGGCACCGGTATCGTCCAGATCAGCTCGCGTGTCCCATCGATGATCGCAATGACTACGCAAAGCATGGCGACCGTCTCAAACGACCGATTTGTGCTGGGACTGGGCGTCAGTGGTCCCCAGGTGGTAGAAGGACTCCACGGTGCATCTTTCGCAAACCCGCTCGGCAGACTGCGCGAGTGCGTCGAGATCATCCGCCTGGGACTGAATTCAGAAAGGCTGCAATATGACGGCAAACACTATCTGCTGCCCCGCCCCGGTGGTGAAGGCAAACCAATTCGTCTGTCTCAGCCGCCGCGAAAGAACATGAAGATTTACCTCGCCACACTTGGCCCGAAGTCGCTTGAAATGACAGGAGAACTTGCAGACGGATGGCTCGGTACCTCGTTTATTCCGGAATGTGCGGATGTTTTCCTGGACCCGATCAGGCGTGGGCTCGAAAAATCCGGCCGTATCATGGCCGACATGGACATCCAGGTCGGCGGCAGCTTCGAGATTGGCGATGACGTTGAGCGCATGATCGACGCACGCAGGCCCGCGATGGCATTTACCCTTGGCGGTATGGGCAGCGCCAAGACAAATTTTTACAACGACGCATTCCGTCGTTCCGGTTACGAAGACGCCGCCATCGAAGTCCAGCAGCTCTGGGTTGACGGCAAGAAGGATGAGGCGGCTCGCCGGGTGCCTGACGAAATGGTGTTAAAAACCAACCTTATCGGCACCGAGGACATGATCCGGGAACGTTTAAGGGTCTACCGCGACGCAGGTGTCACCACACTGCGCGTCAGCACAGGTGGCAGCAACTGGAAGGAGCGCACCGACACCCTCGCACAGGCCATCGACCTGGTTAAATCTGAATCCGCGTCCTGGTAACAACGCATCAACAATAAAACGCTATAAGGGATCGATATGAACCAGTGGCAGATCGGAGACGTCAAGATCACCCGCATCATAGAAATGGAGGTGGCCGGTGGGACAAAATTCATCCTGCCGCAGGCAACCCGTGATGAAGTGCAGAAGATCGACTGGCTGGCACCTCACTTCGCCGATGTCGACGGCAACCTGATCATGAGTATTCATGCCCTGGTCATTGAAACCCCCACACGCAAAATGATCGTTGATACCTGCATTGGCAACGACAAACAGCGTTCCATCCCCAACTGGACCAACCTGCAGCTGCCTTTCCTGGATGATCTGAAAGCAGCAGGCTACGACCGTGAAGAAATCGACACGGTGATGTGTACCCATCTGCACGTGGATCATGTTGGCTGGAATACGATGTTGGTCGACGGCAAGTGGATCCCTACGTTTCCGAACGCGCGTTACCTGATGGGTAGAACCGAGTTCGAGTACTGGGACAGTGTCGATGAGGACGATCTCAATTCAGGTGTGATGGGTGATTCTGTTCGACCGGTGTTTGACGCTGGTCTTGTTGACCTGGTTGATATGAACCATCGTGTCTGCGATGAGGTTTACCTTGAGCCAACCACGGGCCATACCCCTGGTCACGTCAGCGTGCATATTGAATCAAAAGGTGAAGAGGCGTTGATTACAGGTGACTGCATTCACCACCCTTGCCAGATCGAGCGCCTGGACTGGTCCAGCTCAGCAGACTATGACCAGGCGGCCTCGAAAGTGACGCGGGAGTCGCTTATGGCGAAGTATGCCGATAAGGATATCCTCATTATCGGCACACACTTCGCCACTCCCACGGCAGGACATCTCAAGAGCAAAGGTGACGCTTTCTGGCTGGATGTGGGCTAAGGACTACGACGACAGCCACCATTCGCTCCCGCAATTTCCGCTTTGCGCCTATTTGCCCAAATCGAAAACAGCTGACGCGGCAGACTGCTAGTCCATCACCGTGATATCAACACGGTGCTCTATCAGCGTTCGGTTGGCGGCACTTAACACCTGCCCGTATCGGTCCATCACAAACCGGTGGAACAGCGGCACGATGAAGCACCGCTCCGAATAAGTCAGGTTCATTTCAGCCAGCGCAACCCAGAAAGCCTGGTAATACAAATCCGGGTACAACGGGTGGCGTCCGACCTTCCTGCCAAGCAGTGTTTGCAGGCGCTGACCTGTCTCCCGTAACAGCACCTTGTAGTGGTTGGCTGTTCGTTCAGCAAAACTTGCCATCAGTTCAGCAACGGGGCCATCAGCGCCCGGCACCACCGTGTTGGTCATGTTGTCCGGAAAGTCCAGCCAGACCTTGTCCATAACCTCGTGGTACCTGTCGCGAAACTGCGCTTCACCCACACGCATTTCCCGCATGATATTAAAATGATGTTTCAATGCATCCTGGCGGGTCAGTTCTTTCATTTCTTCAAACAGCGCGTCCGCTATGTTGATTGAAAGCCCCTGCAGGAGAAAATCCAGTTTCTCCCCAACTCTTCCCTGTACCAGACCCAGAATAGCGCGAGAACGCCCACTGCGGCTGGCCGCCAGCGGGATAATGTCTGCACCATACTTCAGTCGCGATTCCATTCTTTTTGTTACCTTTTCTCACAAGGAGATCTCATTGATATCACGCCTGAATCACGCGATACCATGTATTTCCGAGGAAGTTGCCGGATTCGTGGACCAGTTCACAATTCATGTACCAACGGGTTCAAATTCCGGGACGAACGGCAGCTAAAAAGGCTTTCGTGTATGATGAAGTCCTTTTACCCACTTTCATTCCCATGACCTTTGAAAGCCCCACGCTGACCTATCCTTTTGACAGCGCGCCTGAATACGGCTCAACCATGGTGGTTGCGCCGGGTGTACGCTGGCTGCGCATGCCCCTGCCGATGTCGTTGAATCACATCAACCTGTACCTGCTGGAGGGCAAAGAAGGCTGGACGATCGTGGACACTGGCATCCGCGGAGAAGAAACCCGCGACTACTGGCATGACATTTTCGAAAAGGAGCTTGCAGGCAAACCGGTAAACCAGGTGATCTGCACCCACATGCACCCTGATCACACCGGTCAGGCGGGTTTCCTGTCAGAAAGGTGGCATGCGCCGCTGCTGATGAGCTATGGCGAGTATTACCAGGCCCGGGTCATGAACAACATGATGCGTGACGGCGGCAGCTGGCACATGAGCGAGTATTTTGAGCGTGCAGGCATCTCACCTGATTTCCTTGAGAAGATGGCAGAGATGCGCAGCAGTTTTGCACCTGAGCCGGAAGACCTGCCCATACCCAATTCCTACATTCGTCTCTCCGACAACGAGGAGATCAGGATTGGCCATCACACCTGGAAGATCATCACCGGTAACGGCCACTCGCCGGAACACGTCTGCCTTTACTGTGATGAGATCAAGGTGTTGTTATCCGGCGACCAGATTCTGCCGATCATCACGTCCAACGTTTCAGTTACTCCAACCGAACCGTTCGGTAACCCGATGACCGGCTGGCTTGAATCCCACGAGAAATTCAAAGCGGCACTTCCGGATGATGTACTGGTATTGCCCGCTCACAACGAACCGTTTTACGGTGTACAGGACAGACTGCAGGACCTGATCGATCACCATGAGGATCGTATGCTGATTCTCGAAGAAAACTGCGTTGAACCACAGATCGCGGTCGACCTGCTGCCCCACCTCTTTAAACGTGAACTGGAAGGCCACTCCATGTTTATGGGGCTCGGGGAATGTGTCGCCCACCTGCACTGCCTGATGACACGTAATCGAATTGAGCGGACACTTGAGAATAACCGGTACTACTATCGGTCCATCGATCCGACATTGCCCGACCGCGCCCGACCTGGCCAGCACGAGGAGCCGGACGACGCGCCACAGATGATCTGACCAGTGGAAGCAGGTGATGCTTTTCTTGGAAGTTGGGAGCTCATCCCCGCACTTTGTATCTACGAGAAGGGTGAGCCGCCCCAAAGTGGCACCTACACCATCGCCGACACAGCAGACGGTATATCCATCACGATCTCCTGGGTAGATAGCGCCGGCGAGGCGCACGATATCGGTTTCCATGCACCACCCGATGGTGCGAGACAGGAAACAGATACACCGGGCCTTACCCATATGACGCTGACCCGGATTGATGCACACACCCTCGACAGCGCAGCCTTTAATGACGATGTTGAGGTGATGTACGCACGCAGGCGAGCCGACGATGATCTCCTGGCGATCTGGCAGCGCATCCAAACACCTGCTGGTCCAACGTCGATCTTCCAGGTTTATCGTCGCCGCGAGGATTGATCATCCGTGAAACTGATCCTCATCGCAGGGTTGTCACGCGCAGGGAAATCTACCTTCGCCGACTTTCTTGAAAACGCTGATCTCGCGACCCATGTCCCACTCGATAAGTACTTCCTCGACGTACCCGCCGGATACTCCTTTCTTGAGTGGGTCCAGCATCCGCACAGCATTGACTGGTCACTGCTGGAAGCGCACCTGGACATGCTTGCGTCGGGCGAGCCATGTTACACCCCCGTATTCGACCCCTGGCAAACCGGCAGGCGCGTTTCAGGCGGCGGCAAGGAAGGATCGTCGCAGGCTCGCCTGATGACACCACATCAGCACTACGCCCTGCCGGGTTGTCTTGCTTTTGAATACGCAGGTGCACACGACGTTGTCGCAAGGGTTTTTATGGAGACGGCACCCAGCACCATCGCGTCACGCATCACGGGTTCAACTGACGATGAGGAGAATGCTGATGACATCCTTGCGCGACACCTCACCGACAATTTTCCTGTTATCAAGGGGTATCGCGCAGAGGCAAGCCTTGTGTTCTCGGGTGAAGCATCTCGTGAGAAGAAGCTAGAATACCTTGCGACGCTTGACGATATGTTGCGATGACGCCGCGATGAGATCCCTCCACTATGCTTCGCTCCGGTCAGTGTGCCCCGGTCGCGATGACAAACCCGTCATGTCGACTGGAATGACCGAAGGTCATGGAACGGAGACATCTCAGAGCCTGGGCAAATCATCAGCCCGTGAGCGAACAAACACAAAAGGGGTTCAGCATGCCCAAAGGACAAAAACAGTCGATCACACGCGCCCTCGAATCAGTCACCTACCTCGCCAACCGGACACCCTCCATGGCAGCTGAAGGTGGTGCCGAGAGCGCCTTTGCTAACCTGTCAGACTATCGAGATGGTGCAATTTACGTCGGCCACTATTCCGGCAGTAGTGAGTGGGAGCGCCATTCGCAAGGTGACGAGATTGTCATGGTCATCGAGGGCACAACCACGGTGATTCTGATGGCAGATGGTACGCAGGAGCGTATTGATATGCAGGCGGATGACCTTGTAGTCGTGCCGCAGGGTACCTGGCATCGATTCGAGAACTCCACTGATCTCAAAGTGCTCACGGTGACACCGCAACCAACCGACCACCAACTGGACACACCGGAAACCTGAGGATGCGCGACGCTAACTGCATCTTCTGCCAGATCGCTTCCGGCGAGGCGCCAGCCTGGCGCGTGCATGAAACGCCTGCAACGATCGCGTTTTTTGATATCAACCCTGTCAACGAGTATCACACCCTTGTTATCCCGAAGGATCACTACCGAAGTTTTTTGGAAGCGCCGCCGGCAATCATCTCTGAAACCATGCTTACGGTGAAAACCGTGACAGATATGTACCGGGAAAAACTGCAGCTTGAGGATGTGCAGATCATCAGCAGTGCCGGCCGCATTGCTCAGCAGGATGTGTTCCACTTCCACGTGCACATAATCCCGAGATACGCAGGCGACAACCAGGACATCACACCGAACTTCAAACCCGAGTTGGTCGAGCGTTTTGATGAACTCATGACCAGGCTGAAATAGATGAACAACAACGTCACCGTCACAGCGCAGATGTTGATACGAGCTGACATATCACGAACATTCAACGCGTTTGTCGATCCTGACGTGACCAGCAAGTTCTGGTTCAGCCGCAGTACCGGACAACTTGAACAAGGTGGCACCGCTACCTGGTTCTGGGACTGGTACGGCGTCCAGGCTGACGTGCGCGTCTTGGAATATGTTGAGAATGAGCGCCTGCAGTTTGAATGGGGCGAAGACAGCCAGGTGGTCACTTTCGAGTTCAGCGAATCCGCCGACGGCACGCTGGTCCTGATAACAGTGACGGGATTTGCAGGTTCAGCGGCAGAGCTCCTGGCCCAGACCACCGATTCGAAAGGTGGTTTTACGATGGTGCTGGCAGGTGCCAAGGCCTACCTGGAACACGGTATCATGCTGCAGCTTGTGCCGGACCAGTTTCCGGTCTGATAAACCTCATCTCGATCACGCAAGAAACAGACTAATCTCGCTCTCAATCAGGCTTCAACATGACAACACTCTGGTCCCCTATATGTGAACAACTCGGCATCACCTACCCCATTTTCGGATTTGCCCACGACGTCAGCACTGTGGCCGCAATCTCGAACGCTGGCGGCTACGGCGTTTACGGCGCCACCCGGCGTTTTCCGCAGGAGATCACCGACGAACTGGCCGAGATCAGGTCACTGGTTGATGACAGGCCGTTCGGCGTGGATCTTGTGTTGCCACCCGGTATGCCCGAATACAATTCGCGGCAAGCCATTGAGGCGGATATCCCACAGGCGCACAAAGACTTCGTGCAGGGGCTGATAGACAAATACGAGGTACCGGCAGCCAGCGGTCCTGGTATGCGCACACGTTTCATACGCTCAACCGAGATCGAACAAGAGCAGATCAATGCAGTGCTCGAGTCTTCGGTCAACATGTTCGCCTGCGGGATCGGTGCACCACCGCCCGTCATCAGCGCCGCAAAGGCCCGGCAGAAAACAACACTCGCCCTGATCGGCAGCCCGCATCATGTGCAACGTGCTATCGATGCAGGTGTGGAAATTATTGTCGCGCAGGGCTATGACGCCGGTGCCCATACCGGGCCCATCGGGACGTTTTCCCTTGTGCCGCAGATAGTCGAGGCGGCCGGGGATGTCCCCGTCCTGGTGGCAGGCGGCGTTGCAACGGGTGCACACGTTGCAGCCGCACTTGCCATGGGCGCGCAGGGTGTATGGATGGGTACAGCCTGGCTGTTATCAGAAGAACACCAGGGACACATGCACCCCGTCAACACACAAAAACTGATCGAAGCAGGTAGCGGTGACACTGTCATCACACGCTCAGAATCAGGTAAGACTTTTCGACAGGTGCGCACCGCCTGGAGCCAGGAGTGGGAAGCGGAACACGCCCCGGCACCACTCAAGATGCCATACCAGGACGTTCTGGTTGGTGATTTGCTCGGCGCAATCGAGGAACACGACATCGAACCTCTCATCCATTCGGGTGCCGGACAGAGCGTGGGTTATTTCGATGAAGTGCGGCCCGTCAACGACATCATGCAGGAACTGGTTAACGACGCTACCGCAGTCCTGAAACGACAGTCAGGATTCCTGCGATGAACCATCAGGGTGTGTCTTGAAGTACTCGAGCGGATCCATGTAGTCCACGCTGCCATAAAGAAAATTCACCTTCTGGAAGCCGAGCAGCCGCTGCAATCGAGCAGGCATGGCCAGCCATCGATCCCGGGGGATACCCACGTACTGGTTCTCCTGCTGACGCAACCAGGAAAGGTTGAAGTTGAAATTGATTGACCGCCTTCGTTGATTTGTCGTCCTGTTTCCGCCGCCTGCATGCCAGAGTGCACCATCAAACACCAACAACGAGCCGGCAGGCATCTCCGCACAGATGAACTCCGCACCATTGCTCACCTGTTCAGTCAGCCTGTGGCTGCCCGGTATCAGCCTGGTGGCCCCATTGGCTTCGTGAAACTCATCCAATGCGATCAACGTGTTGGCAATGAAAGGCGGCCGGGGCCGCGGCAGTGGGTAATGACCATCGTCCTGGTGGAAACCCTGGGCATCAACGCCGGGGTCCGGACACATGGCGGTTGCTACAGACATCTGGAACAAAGGGCCAAGTACACCCTCTATAATCTTGAGCAGAACAGGATCGATTGCAAGTTCGTCTACCGCGTCGGTTTTGGCAAACAGGTTATGCACATGAACAGCCTGTATGCCGCCATAGCGTCCCGACCTGGAGGTATCTCGCTGGGTTGTCATACTGAATATCGGTTCGAGATTCTTGCGCACCGCATCCAACCGATCGCCAAGAAATCCTGCAATGATTGCGTATCCATCTTCTTTCACCTGATCGGTCGCTTTCTTGACGGTGGCGAGGTCGTGCCCGTCAAGTTCGATGCCGGCTGTCAGGTATGGCGGGTTACGAAGTGAAGCAACCCGCTTAGCATAGGCGGCTTTGTCAATCTCATCGGTCATGAGCTGCGCCAACCCTTAGATCAAGGCAGCGGGATAAAAAGGCTTTCCCTGGGTTCGTTGTTCACAGCGCGGCTGATATGGCCGCGGCCGGTGGTGTCTTCGGCCAACAGAATGTCCCCGGGACCGAGCAAGCGTTTTTCACCATGCCCGGTTTCTATTTCAACGCTGCCACGCAGGTTGACGACGTACTGACGCCTCGGCGCGTTATGGAAATCGAGGTCATAGTCACCGCCGGTTTCCCTGAAGATCACGGATTGCACAGGGACAGGCTCTGAGTAGCTACCCGCCGTACCGGGATTCAGTTCCACGTCGATATCCTCGAAATGAGATTCACCATCATCTCCTGTGTAGATCCTGACGACTTTCATGTGGAGGCCTCCGCCGATAAGAACTTCCCGTCAGTTTCCGTCACAACCCCGTCACGCATCAAGCGTTTCAGATGCATACCCATGCTGCGGCGTTCAACCGAGTCGATGATATTGCCGGTCTGTCCCGGCCGGTAGACAAAGCGGTGTTCAACAATGTCGTCCATGGTTCGCGGTTCACCAAGGTACTCTATTAAACGGGACTCCCTGTCGCCGATCATTGCCGCAAACTTGTCGAGCATCGCAAGGAAAGTATCGCGTGATGAGATCAACCCCTTATGGTGAAAGGTCAGCCAGTACTCAGCTTCGATGTGGCGCAGCTTCTCTATGCTCGCCTCGAAACTCTCAAGGTCAGACCAGGCATCACCGTAGTACGGGCCAAACCCGGTTAGTTCAATATCGCCAAGGTAAACAAGACGCTCTGCAGGTGAGTCACCCCAGGCCACAAGAAAACACGAATGTCCGCGCGTGTGCCCTGGTGTGTGAATCACAGTCACGCTGACACCACCACCGAAATCCAGCACATCACCTTCCTTGAAAGTGCGAACATCACCTTTACCCGGATAGAAGAACTCATTGACGATCAGGTCGGCAAAACTGTCCCTTGTCTCACCTTCAAGTCCGTAAATCTCAAGGATGCCATCGAGTGATTCAAAACCAATCGCATCCTCTTCATGTACATACCAGGGCACTCCCGGAAAAAGGTGTGTGCCTGCAATATGATCCTCGTGACAGTGTGAGTGCATCACCATATCAACCGCAGGCATCACGTCTTTGCGGGCAACCACACCAAGACAAGGGTCCACTACCGCGGATTTTTCAGCGCCGCTGATCAGCATGGAGTTACCGTAAGGGTACTTTCCATTTTCGTAGCCGAACAGGATCGTTACGGGTCCGATTTTTTGATCAACCAGGTCGCCCGGATCAAGATCTTCTGGATTCATATTTACTGCTTAATTGTTACTGCTTGTTGTCAAAGAATTTGCGCGAAAGCTAGAGCGGCAAACCACCGATCGCCTGGTTGATGGAGCCATCTTCGTTGTAAGCCTTCATCAACAGCTCTGCGATACGCATCTGGTGCACCTCATCTGCGCCGTCAGCAAGCCTGGCCCAACGGGCCTGCTGCATCATCTGTGCAAGTGGGGTGTCGGTTGAATAACCGAGTGCGCCGTGTACCTGCATGGCCCGATCGATGACGCGCCACAGTGTATTGGCCACGTGGTGTTTTGCCATGGAGACCTCCTGCCTGAACTCCATGCCGTTTTCTATCTTGTAAGCGGCGTGCAACACCATCAGCTTGGATGCATAAAGCTCCATCGCTGAGTCACTCATCATCCACTGGATACTCTGTTTTTCTGACAGGTATGAGCCGTGCGCAAAACGCTTCTGTGCCCGATCGATCAGCATCTCCAGTGCCATCTCAATCTGCCCAAGCCAGCGCATGCAGTGTGCAAGCCGCGCCGGGCCGAGTCTGACCTGGCCAAGCTTATGACCACCGCCCCGCTCACCCAGCATATTCTCGCGCGGCACACGCACATCGTTGTACTTGATTTCAGGATGATTGTGGCGCCCGCCCATGGTTTCCACATCGCGTACGATTTCAAACCCGGGTGAACTGGTGGGCACGATAAACGCGGAATTCCTCGCCTGCGGGACGCTCGCATCGGGATCAGTTCGCGCGATGACGATAGCGAAGTCGGCACCTTTTGCACCGGACGTGAACCACTTGTGACCATTGATAACCCATTCATCACCAACTTCCACTGCACTGGTCTGTATCAGCGTCGGATCTGAACCGGCCACCTCCGGTTCCGTCATGGAAAAACAGGATCTTGCCGTACCCTCCAAGAGCGGCTTCAGGAACGTCTCCTTCTGGTGCTCGGTACCAAAGTGATAGAGGGTATGCATGTTGCCCTCATCGGGCGCCTGCGCATTAATGATGTAGGGTCCCCAGGGCACCTTGGCCGCCTCGGCCGACACCGCGGCAAGCGCCGTTACGCCAAGCCCCATGCCACCAACATCCTGGGGCATGTGGGGCAACCAGAAACCTTCTTCACGCGCCGTCTGCCTGAGGCCTTTGATGAGCTGCGACCAGTCATCGCGGGTTGCATCTTCTTTGTCACTCATTGCATCGATTTGCTTTTTGACCGTGTTGTGCAGGAAATCACGCATCATGAGTCGCGCATCTTCAACTTCCTGGCCAAAGGTAAAATCAATAGGCATCAGGTATCCTCCGCTTTTTTGTCTATTCGTTCGCCATCAGTCTAACAAAACCCCAAACGACGAAGGGTCCTGTGGACTGAAATCCATAACTGCAACATCTCGATGACAGCCAAGCTACAAAAGAACCTATCCCAGACCATCAGCCGCGCAACGTTGGAGATAACAACTCTGCCGATGTGCCCTGACATCTACTTGTATCTTCTGTCCGAGGACTATCCGAAGGGTCCGCTTCCGCACGAGGAAATGCTCGCCATCATGAACACGCCGGCCTACTGGACCTTCTGCTGGGCAAGCGGACAGGTGCTTGCGGCCTATATTCTTGATAACCCCGACAGCGTTTCCGGCAAAACCGTATTGGACCTCGGGGCTGGTTCCGGCGTAGTGGCGGTAGCGGCGATGAAGGCAGGTGCAGCAAAAGCGATCGCCTGCGATATCGACCCGCAGGCACTGGATGCGAGTGCAGCCAATGCAGAACTCAATGGTGTTGCTATTGACCTGCTTGATGACCTTGCGCAAGCCCCGGCTGGCATCGACCTGATCATTGCCGCAGACGTTTTATATGACCGTGAAAACCTGCCACTCGTGGATGCTGTAAGAAAAATCGCGCCCGAAATCATCATCGGAGATTCACGCGTCAGGGATCACAACGTGTTTCACGAGTATGACCTGCTTGTGGAGGTGACCGCGACAACGATACCGGACCTGGATGAACTGAAGGAGTTTGGCGAGGTGAAGATCTACCGCTCCAGGTAGACACTGATTGCGCTGTATCAGCAGCTGTATCAGAAGAAGCTGGAAAGATCCTTCTCATAGGCAAGCTGGCGCACCGTGCCAGGGTTCGTATTTGACACAATCTCTGCGTCCAGCGGTTCAAAACCCGCCTGGTCCAGGAGTTGAATAGATCGTGACGCAGCCTCCGGTACCCATATCACTGCTCGCTCACATAGCCGGCGTTTCAGCACGGTCAACCCGTGCACCAGCAATTTCCGGCCATACCCGGCTTGCCAGAGCCGTGGCAGCAGGTACCACTCGAGTATCTCGCCCACTTCCCGGTCATCAAAGTAGCCCTCGACACTGACAGGCGGACCGACGGTGACGTATCCGAAGGGCGCGGCGTCCTCGGCCAGGTAGGTGAAAACACCTTGTGCGGCGATTCTCTCCTCAATCGCAGTGACCGCAGGCCAGCCTGCAGAAGCTGCTTTTATCGACCCCAGCCGGACAGATTCAAGCACGTCACAGTCGGCGGGCAACGCCCGACGGATGCCGATTTGCTCTTGATGATCCAACCGCGATTACGCCCCGTAAGTACCTCCAATGAACTCTCTCATAAAAGATTCGCTTACAAAACTAACAATAATTACTTTGGCCGGCGCTGTTCTCACCGGCTGCTCAACCGTGGAGACAGATGAAATGCGTGTCGTAGCACACATGGATATCGAAAGATTCATGGGCCAGTGGTACGTACTCGGCGGTATACCGACTTTCGCCGAGAAAGATGCCTATAACCCTCTCGAGAATTACGAACTGAACGACGATGGCAGTATTGCCACCACGTTCTCCTACAACCATCGCAACGTGGCCGGTCCCCAGCGCACACTGAACTCGCGCGCTTTTGTTTCAAAGGACAACAAGGCCATCTGGGGTATGCAGTTTGTCTGGCCGTTGAAGGCCGACTATCGCGTGGTTTACCTCGACCCTGACTACCAGCAGACCATCGTCGGCAGGGTCAAGCGAGATTACCTCTGGATCATGGCCCGCGACCCGGACATCCCCGATAGCGCGTTACAGGAAATGATCGATATCGCGGTATCGCTTGGATACGAACGTGACAAGATCCAGCTGACCAACTGGCGCGATATCCAGCCGGAAGCTGCTGCGGGGAGTTGATGATGAAATTTGCCTCACTCACCCTGATTGCGACCAGCCTCCTGCTGACCGACGCGGCCCACGCTCTGCACACTATCGGTGTCGCACGCGGAGGTGATGACGGCGGTATTCGGTACATCGAACATCACGAGTACCTGGAGAGCGGCGAACACCGGGTTCGCTACTTCAACCCGGCCGGCGGTCTGCTGCTGAGCAAGGTCATCACCTATCCGGGATTGCCCCAGCACCCCGACATCACACTGAATGACCTGACCCGGGATCTGAGCGTCACTGTTACGACCAACGAGAACCAGACCGTCATGACACGGGCGACAGGGGAGGAATCCCCTGAGGTGTTCAATCTGGACGTCACCAGCGACACCATCATTGACGCCGGCTTTGACACCTACATTCGCGAGAACTGGGACAGTTTTGAGACCCAACCCAGGCAGTCGTTCGAATTTGCGGCAGCCGGAAACCCGCGCCTGATCAAAGTGACCATCGAACGGGTCGATACCAGCACTACTGAAGATGGTGAAGTACTGACCCATTTCCAGATAGTCCCAGACAACTTCCTGGTCAAGCTGCTCCTGAAGCGCATGATTCTGACCTACAATGAAGCACGCCAGCTGGACCGCTACGAAGGATTTACCAATCTCGCCGTAGAGCCCGGTCAGAGCCGCCAGGTCACCATCGATTTTGAGCATGTCGAGGATTTATCCCAGCTCAACCCTGCCTTTTCGGATTACCTCTCGATCCAGTGATCCAAACTGAAATTCAGGGCGTAATACTCTGGAAATCAGTAACTTAAGCTCGTTAAGATGAACATTCGGAAGAAATCTGGTAGCGGTATGTCCAGCCCCGCAAACGATGCACAGCATTGGAATCGTTGCATCGAGAGAATCAGCGAATCACAGGATCGAGAAGCGTTTACGGCGCTCTTCAGCCACTTCTCGCCCATGTTGAAGGCTTTTCTGCTCAAATCCGGCGGTGTTACTCCCGAAAATGCTGAGGAACTGGTCCAGGAAACGATGATCAAGGTCTGGCGCAAAGCGCCTACCTTTTCGGCTTCACAGGCTTCGGCAAGCACCTGGATCTACACCATTGCCAGGAATACACGTATTGACTGGCTGCGGCAGCAGGCGCGCAAAGATCCAAACGATCTGAACGCCGAAGACATTTACGACGAGCGTGAGACACCGACACCTTTCTCCTCACTGGTCCACCTGCGCAACAAGCGCCAGATTGGTGAGCAACTTAAACTACTACCTAGAGATCAATCTGAAGTACTTCAGATGATGTACTTCCAGGGTAAGTCCGGCCAGCAGGTTGCTGACGCACTTGACCTGCCGCTCGGCACGGTGAAGAGCCGCATCCGACTCGCGCTTCGCAAGCTCAAGCTGAGTATGGCGGCAACCCAGGAAGATTCTGTTGAGGGAACATACGCATGAACAATAAACATCCCGACATTGACCTTTTAGTCGAATACGCCACCGGCAGCCTGCCGCTCGCACCCAGCATTGCTATTACCACGCACCTGCAGTTCTGCGACCACTGCCGTGAGTTTGTAGCATCCCTGCAGGACCTTGGCGGTGAAATGCTGAACGATCTGGACCAGGTCAGCGTGTCTGATGAGCTGCTCGACCACGTTCTCGAGTGCATCGATTCATCTGCATCCAAACCGACACCAGCCAGGGTTGAGCCGAAACAGTGTGATGAGATCTCATCCTCCCTGCCCGGTTACGTTCGCAACCTGTTACCTGAGGGTGACCTCGAATGGCGCTTCCTTTCGCCATCACTGCGTGTGGCTTCCCTGCCGGTTGGCGAGTTAGAAAATGAACTTGCCCTGCACCGCATCAAAGCCGGTGGTAAGGCGCCTGAGCATGATCACCGTGGTCGTGAATTCACTGTGGTACTGACAGGCAGTTTCTCAGACGAAGACGGCGTCTATCAGCCTGGTGATTTCATTGTTCGTGAGCCCGGAGACGTCCACAGACCGCTTGCGGCAAAACACGAAGAATGTATCTGTCTGTCCGTGCTGGCGGCGCCAATCAAGCTGACCGGCATGAAAAGTGTCCTGAATCCTTTTCTGGGATTTAACCCCGCTTAATGCAATACTCTGCGCCCTACGGAGACACCAAAGCCTCCGTAGGGCATGATCTGCTTACGCCCTAAGTGCGTATCAACAATAGCAATTTCGCAACACACACAGTTATCTGGCCTGGAGTATTTATGAGTCTCACTGCCACCTCGTTTGAGTCCCGCTTACACATTTCAACCGACCTGTCGCCTGAAGCGGCGCTGGTACGCAGCGCGCTGATTGAGCGCGGATTGGAAACACCAATGATCGAAAACGGGCTTAGCCGTGATGAAAAGTACGCGCGCATCCGCGAGTCTTTTACAGATATTGTGACGACGCTTGGTCTCGATCTTACCGACGACAGTCTTGCTGAAACACCACATCGTATTGCCAAGATGTATGTTGATGAGGTTTTCGGCGGTCTTGATTACAGCAAATTTCCCAAGATTTCGGTCATCGACAACAAGATGAGCGTGGAAGAGATGGTAAAGGTAGACAACATTTCCGTTGTCAGCACTTGTGAGCACCATTTCGTGGCCATTGATGGTGCTTCACGAGTTGCCTACATCCCCAATGACAAGATCATTGGACTCTCTAAAATCAATCGCATCGTGCGCTTCTTCGCACAGCGCCCACAGGTGCAGGAGCGCCTGACACAACAGGTCCTGCTAGCACTGCAAACGCTTCTGGAGACAGAAGACGTCGCTGTCCAGATTGACGCCACCCACTACTGCGTCAAGTCGCGGGGCGTGATGGATGCCAACTCGTCAACCCAGACCACTGCGCTGGGTGGTGCGTTCAAGGCAGATTCCAGAATCCGCGCGGAATTCATGGCATAGGGTTCGGGCATAAGGCCTGAACACCAGCATGGAATCCCTCGGCGAATACCTGCCGTCGCTGATTCTCCTGGTTCCCCTGCTCGCGTTTCTGGAAGCCTGCGCTGTTGTTGGCGTATTCGTGTCAGGGGTATTCCTGCTAAGCACCTCGGCGTACCTGTTTACACAGACAGACACCAGTCTCATGTTGATAGCAGCGCTGGCCTTCGTCGGCGCTTTTATCGGTGACCACTCCGGTTACCTTCTGGGAAGACTGGCCGGCCCGAGACTGTGGGAAACAAAGCTCCTCACCCGTTATCACAATCAGCGCACACGCGCGCTTGAGCTACTTGAGAAGTCAGCGCTGCTGACGGTTTGTGCGGGCAGGCTGACACCAGCCCTGCGCTCGCTCACGCCCATCGTTGCGGGCCTGAGCGGACTCAGCCCGGCGCGGTTCACAGCCTATGATGTCGTCGCCTGCAGTATCTGGGCGACAGGTCTTGTGGTGATACTGCAGGGACTCGACAGTTTCAGCTGATTACTTGTCGCCTTTCAGGTTCTTGATCACGGGGCGATTCGCCTCGGCAATGCTGGCGGGGTGATCCGCATCAGTAAAGTCGACAATCTTCTCCCAGGCATCGTTTACATCTTCCGGCGTAAACCCTTGCCCAACATCAAATGCATGGCCCTGGGTTCGCTCCCAGCGTACCTTGCCAATCCAGCCGGCACCAACCTCATAGAGGCCACCGGTTTCCTTGCTGTTCTCATCACAAAGCTTAAGAACCAGCGGCATGACAAACTCAGGTTTTAGCGCATCAACCAGCTCTTTAGGCATCACGGTTTCAGTGAGGCGCGAACCTGCAATTGGTGCAATCGTGTTAACAAGAATGTTCTTGCTGACGCCTTCGAGCGCAAGTGTCTGCGACATGCCGAGCTGACCGAGCTTCGCCATTGAGTAATTGGTCTGTCCAAAGTTGCCGTAGATACCGGCAGCGGACGCCGTGAAGATGATCCGGCCATAGCCCGCATCACGCATATGTGGCCAGGCTGCATGGGTTACCTTGAACGCGCCGCGAACGTGCACATCGTAGATCAGGTCCCAGTCTTCTTCAGTCATCTTGTGGAAGGTCTTGTCACGCAGGATACCCGCGTTGTTGATCACAACGTCAACACGTCCGAAGTTATCCATCGCGGTCTGGATGATCTTGTCGCCATCGGTGACCGAATCATAATTGGCCGCTGCGTTGCCACCCGCTGCCTTGATCTCATCAACCACCACATCAGCAGCCGCCTTATCAGATCCGTCACCAAAAGCGGAACCGCCCAGGTCATTTACTACGACATTGGCACCACGACGCCCCATTTCGAGCGCGTAAGTGCGGCCGAGCCCGTTACCGGCTCCTGTAATGACCACAACCCGGTCATCAAATCGCACGTCAGACATCTAAAACTCCTTAGTCAGGTTTTTGCGAAAGCCGGCTATTATGGGGATTTCAACCTGCAGTGGGAAGGCTGGCGAGTTGCTGCTCCAGTTTCCTCTGCATGATCTGGTACTGCTCGGTCTTGGTGTTCTCAGCCATCCGTGCACCACCATCAAGTGACATCCATTCCTCAGCGTGCTCCGTGCATTCACGCCACTCCGGTAGTTCGTTGTCATTTGGAGAACCAGCCCGGGCAAAACTGGCCCAGTATCGTGACATGGTCTCCGACAAGCCGGCTGATTCGTCGATAGGGAAGATCATGGAACCGCTGCCGAAGACATAGGGAATCTCAGCCGCATGAAACGCACCGATACTCTGGGTTTCCGACGGCGGCACCTGGCTGAAATAGTAGAAGTAGGTGGGCTCACCTGCGCGCGCATGCTGCGACGCATAGTAGAAGGCTTTTGCGCCAAACATGTTGTCACCCAGAAACTCGGACTGTGCTGCCTCACTACCCTCAGCAAGCCCCGGGTAGAGTTCAAACAGGCGCGCTGCATCATCACCAAAATCTTCGGTCATCAGGCGCGCCACATCAGCGCTTGAGATATCTTCGTGGCGACGCCAGATGACGGGCGTACCCATCATCGGGAAGATCACCGAACCTTCGTCGCTGTTGCTGCCTACCATGACTGGCACCTTGTGCTGGTGGCCCAGGCGAAAGCACTCAAACGGGCTTCTTGGCAGAACATGTCCATCAATCACCGGGTAAAACGGGTAGCGATCGCTCTCTTCCCGAACGAGGTTCATCAACGCATCTATCGGCAACTGGCGCAGTAGCGGCACCTGCTGCTCAACATCGCCAACAATCCGCGTTGCAAAGTCCTGGCCGATCGCTTCAGCGGAGCGGAACTGTAAAGCCTCCTTGTCACGATGCAGCATCTGGGCTGAGTTTGATGCACTCTGCAGTATGGCGCGATGAAAGAGTCCGGCAGAAAGCGGGCTGGTTAGCATATGCGCCACCGACTCGCCGCCTGCAGACTCACCAAAGATAGTCACATTGTCGGCATCGCCGCCAAACGACGCGATGTTGTCTCTCACCCAGGTGAGCGCAGCAATCTGGTCGAGTGCGCCGTGGTTACCGCAGGTACGATAGGGAGATTCAGACGTCAGTTCGGGATGGCAGAAGTTGCCGGCCAGTCCCAGACGGTAGTTTACCGTCACCAGCACCACACCCTGCTTGGGCAACTGGTTCGAGTCGTAGAAAGGTTCAGAGCCGCTGCCGTCTTGGTGATCGCCTCCATGGATCCATACCATCACAGGCAAACCATCGGCCGACACATCTGGCGTGCGGATATTCAGGTAGAGACAGTCCTCAGAGTCCTTTGGTGCTGGTGCAAATTTCAGGATCAGCCGAATGAGCATACGCTTGAAGACGTTGTGCCCCATGCCATCAACCAGCGCATTGAAAAATCCCTGGATATCACCGCCCCGTTGAATCGAGGCCGGTCCGCTTTCACTGGCATCCCGGACACCATCCCAGGGCGCAACCGGTTGTGGTGGCTGCCAGCGCAGATCACCTAGCGGCGGTGCTGCAAAAGGAATGCCGCGGAACACGGCGACGTCCTCATCCATTACACCCTGCAGCTGACCTGTATGTATCTGAACGACGGGCTCTGTCATGACGCTATCCACCTGAACTCAAAGATGGCCCTACTATCTACCTCCCTCCGGAAAAATGCCATCCCTCACCTGCCTGGCACCGGGCAATGTAACAACGAACCTTTTGCAGACCTTTAAGGTATGCTCTGCCACGACAATCAAGTTCATAGAGTTGGAGTTATGCAGACAGAAACGGATTACCTGGTGATTGGTGCTGGTGCCATGGGGATGGCTTTCACCGATGTGGTCATGACAGAGAGTGACAAGCACGTCGTGATCGTAGACAAGCAGGATCGTCCGGGCGGGCACTGGAATCACAGCTACCCGTTTGTGCGTCTGCACCAGCCTTCCTCATTTTATGGCGTGAACTCCAAGGACCTTGGCAGTGACAGTATCGACGTGACCGGCTGGAATGAAGGCCTGTATGAACTGGCCTCCGGTACCGAGGTTGTTACCTATTTTGACACGGTGATGCGCCGGCAGTTTATTCCGAGCGGACGTGTGCAGTATTTCCCGATGTGTGAATACCTCGGCGATGGC
The DNA here is from genome assembly GCA_963921285.3 of Pseudomonadales bacterium. Classification (GTDB taxonomy): domain Bacteria; phylum Pseudomonadota; class Gammaproteobacteria; order Pseudomonadales; family Azotimanducaceae; genus UBA9659. The sequence continues at coordinate 362,819 of CAWUFD020000003.1, read as the reverse complement.
AGGATCCGCTCCCTCGTCTCCGGTGAAGAGCACAGCATCGTGGTGCGAGAGAAGACAGTTGACGCGTCGTACATGAACGTCACGGTGCCCTCCATGCGCAAACCTCCCTTCGAGGTGGCTGATGACATCACCTGCGTGCCGCTCAATGAGCTACCACGGCTGCACACCCGCGGAGTGAGTTTTGACAACTATGTTGTCATCGGCGCAGGCAAAACCGGGATGGACGCGGTGCTGTGGCTGCTCGGTAACAACGTGGACCCTGGTGACATCACCTGGATCATGCCGCGGGATTCCTGGATGCTCGATCGTAAAAATATCCAGCCGGGAATACACACCCCTGCAACACTTACCGGTGCGGCCAACCAGACAAAGGCTATCGCCGAAAGTACATCGGTTGATGACATGTTTGAACGTCTACATGCGTGCGGGCAGTTGCTGCGTTTTGATGACAACGTCAAACCCACCATGTATCGCTGCGCCACGGTGACCGAGGTTGAACTGCAACACCTGCGTACCGTCGGCAACATCGTCCGTAACGGTCGCGTGCAGGCGATTACCAGTAGTGAGATTGTCCTGGACAATGCCAGCCTCGCGACGTCAGCCGCCACGCTTCACATCGACTGTTCCGCCGACGGTCTCGCAACCAGGCCAGCTGAACAGGTTTTCAACGGGAACGCCATGACCCTGCAGACCGTACGCACCTGCCAGCAGGTGTTCAGTGCGGCATTTATTGCCCACGTTGAACTCACCTACGCGGACGATGCCGAAAAGAACGACCTCTGCCAGGTGGTACCACATCCAGATACCGATTTTGATTTTGTCAGGACAGCATTCCAGAACGGTCGCAATGCAGCACGCTGGGCTGCAGACCCTGAACTGCAGGCGTGGCTGCAGCAGAGCCGGCTGGATGGTTTTTCAAGGTCCCCGGAAGAACTTGCCCTGCTCTCGGAGGAAGACCAGGGCAGGCTTGTTGAAATGCTTACCTTGACGCCGCAGGCGCAGGAGAAGCTTCAGGAATACGCTGAAGGCCAGAGAACCTAGCTTCCCGTACCCATCATGTTGCTGAAACCAGCGGTTTCCTCGCCGTCACCGTCGAGTGTGCCCGAGAGCTTGGCAAGCAGCAGTTCGCGGTACTTTTCGTAACGCGGATACTGCTCGTCCGTCAGCAGTTTCGCCATTTCCTTGTCCATCTTTTTGGCAAGTGACGCGCGTTTGCGAATGATCTTTTTCTCCAGGTCGTGCTGGTTATTGCGCTGCAGGAGCTTCTGCGTGGCACGGCCAACACTCTTCAGGTAGTCGACTACCTCTCCCTGGAACTCGGGTATCTGTTCATCGGTCATCTGGATATCAATCGCCGCCTGGATCAGGCGTGGATCCATCAGTAACCCACCACCGCTTGCTGCGCTCGCAGGTGCAATCGACGCAAAAGACAAAGCCAGGGCAATCAGTACAGTTCGGATCATGTATCTATCCTCCTTTCCTTGCACATTAGATTAGCATTTTGCGCGCGTCACTTAAAAACAGCGCTGCGCAGCGCGCCGTTCTGCCGTGCTACCCTAGCCTGTGTAATTAGTTCCTGCCCCAAAAAGGGTCAGGAACTAGGCAAGCCATGGACGGCTTGCTCATTTTCCGAAGGAAAATGCGCGGTCCGTCGCTACGGGGTTTCGTCAGTGATAAAAGAGAAACCGACTCCTGAAAGTCACAGGAAGTGACTTTTAGGACAGGAACTAACAGATCCGGGTAAATCGCCCTGGCATCGGAGTATTTTATGATTTCACATCGAGCCGCCCTGTTTGCAGTGGTCATTGCGTTTATTGTCGGCATCACGGGGTCACTGGCCTTAAGGCCGGCAGGCTCCACCAGTACCAGTACCAGCACCAGCGTCAGCAGCGATGGCCAGGAGCGAAGAATCCACTGGCGGGTCCCCATTTCATCCGGCAGCAACCTGCCCGTTATCGGTGACAACCCTCTCTACCTGTCAGATGCGGTCAGCGCATCGAGTAACGGTGCTGTCCAGCTGGATATATTTGATCCCGGAGAAATCGTACCGGCGTTCGCTATTTCTGATGCCGTACGAGACGGCAAGGTATCCGCCGGCTATACCTGGCTCGGCTACGACCAGGGCAAGACGCCGGCATCCGCACTGCTCGCCGCAACACCCTTTGGCATGGACCCTGGGAGTTCAGTGCCTGGTGGTTCGAGGCCGGCGGCAAGGAGCTCGGCATCAAGCTGTACGAGCCGCATAATATCTACTCCATCTACTGCGGCATGACCGGTCCTGAAACCGCGGGCTGGTTCAGGTTTCCGATTGAACAGTCAGAAGATGTTGCCGGTCTGAAGATTCGATTTGCAGGTATCGGCGGCAAGGTCATGGAGCGTCTGGGCGCCTCAGTGACCATGTTACCAGCCGGTGAAATCTTCCAGGCGCTGGAAAAAGGCGCTATCGACGCCACTGAGTTCGCGCTGCCGATCGTTGACGAGACACTTGGATTCAATCGGGTGGCGAAGTTCAACTATTACCCCGGCTGGCACCAGCCTTTCACCGCCAGTCACTTTATCGTCAACCTGGAAACCTGGAATACCCTCAGCAGCGCAGACCAGCACCTGCTCGAAACCAGTTGCACAGCTGCAGTGACGAGGAACCTCGCAGCATCGGAAGCACTGCAGGGTGAAGTGATCGCAAACTTCCCTTCAATCAATGTCACGGCACAACGCCTGCCGGATACCGTATTAAGGGATCTGCAGCGTACCGCTATTGAGGTACTCGATGAGGAAGCGGCAAAAGATGAGGACTTCAACACGATACTGACCTCGCAGCGCGAGTTCCTGAAGAAGTACCAGCACTGGAAGCAGCTTGCCTACCTGCCTCGGGATTTCTGATGGAGTTACCAACCACAAGAGTCTCCCGGGCCATTGACCCGATTCTCATCTGGATTGGCCAGGCGGTTTCCTGGGTCTGGTTGCTGCTGCTGTTCATCATCGTCATGAACGTCGTGCTGCGTTATGTATTCGGCGAAGGTCGCATCGAATTCGAGGAAATCCAGAGGCACATTTACTCGGTCGGGTTCCTGCTTGGCATTGCCTACACCTTCCAGGCCGACGGGCATGTCCGGGTGGACGTCCTGCATGAACGCCTGCCTGATCGCATCAAGGGCTGGCTGGAGCTCTATGGCATCCTGCTTTGTGTACTGCCGTTTACGGCACTGATCCTCATTTACACGGTGCCATTTGTCACCAGCAGTTTTGCCCTGGGTGAGGTCTCTTCCTCTCCCGGGGGGCTCCCCTATCGCTGGGCCATCAAGAGTTTCCTTTTCATCGGTTTTTTCCTGCTGCTGCTGGCCGCTGTCTCACGACTGACCAGGGTCTGGGTTTACCTGTTTTCTAAAGGTGATGATCGATGAGCCCGAACGAAATCCTTGCCCTGCTGATGGTCTTCGGCTTTATCGTCAGCGTGTTTACGGGTTACCCCATTGCCTGGTTGTTAGGTGGGCTGGCCATCCTCTTCACCGCCCTGGCCATTATTTTTGAAGTCGATTTCCAGGTGCCCATCGGCGTTGACTGGGCCTATACCTCCATCACGGTGGATCGGGTCTGGAACGTGATGGAGAACTGGGTCATGGTGGCGCTGCCCATGTTTATCTTCATGGGCCTGCTGCTGGATCGATCCGGCATAGCCAACAAATTGATGACGAGCTTTGCACGTCTGCTTGGTCCGGTGCGTGGCGGCCTTGCTATCACGGTTATCCTGATCGGCCTGCTGCTGGCGGCAACCACCGGGATCATCGGCGCATCGGTGGTACTGCTGGCATTGCTGGGGCTGCCGGTGATGTTGCGCGAGGGATACGATGAGCGTCTTGCCACCGGCACAGTTTGCGCGGTTGGCACCCTCGGCATTCTTATCCCGCCCAGCATCATGCTAGTGCTGATGGCGGACCGCATGGCGATGAGCGTCGGCGACCTGTTCCTTGGTGCTGTGTTTCCCGGCGCACTGCTTGGCGGCCTGTACATCAGCTATATACTGATCTACGGATTCCGGAACCCGGACAAGGCACCCGCTGCGGCAGGTGAACCGGTCACCTGGTCTGCCATCTGGGAATTGATCAAGGCCATAGTCCCGGCGGCATTCCTGATTCTTGCGGTACTCGGCAGTATCTTCATGGGCCTTGCTACACCGACTGAAGCAGCAGGTGTCGGTGCCGCAGGTGCGCTGCTGCTTGCCCTGATGAACAGGGCATTGACCATACCGGTGCTGAGAGAAGTACTTTACGAAACCACACGCACCACCGCGTTTATCTTCGCGGTTTTGATAGGTGCAACCGCCTACTCACTGGTTTTACGCGGCCTCGGTGGAGACGAGCTGATTGAGGGGGCACTGATGGGGCTGCCATTCGGACCTTCAGGCATCATCATCTGCATCCTGCTCGCCACCTTTATCCTTGGATTCTTCCTCGACTGGATAGAGCTGACACTCATTATCCTGCCGCTGGTATCGCCGGTTGTAGTGAACCTGGGATTTGATCCGGTGTGGTTCACGATTCTGTTTGCCGTCTGCCTGCAAACAAGCTTCCTGACGCCGCCCGTGGGGTTTGCCATCTTCTACCTGAAAGGTGTAGCACCGGAGGGAATCGACGTTACAACTATCTACAAAGGGGTTGTTCCCTTTATCATCATGCAATTGATCGGTCTTACCATCATCTTTAACTGGTCAGCCATCGTCACCTGGCTACCGGCCCAGGCTTACGGCAACTAAGAGGAGCGCATCATGTCACGCAACGACATTCTTATAGAAGCAAACGAACTCATGCAGGCGATGGATGACCCTGCTCTGCGCCTGTTTGATGCGACCGTATTCCTCGCCGCAGGACCGGACGATCTTTCGGCGCGTGACAAGTATAACGAGGGGCACATTCCCGGGGCGGCTTTCCTCGACCACGCTTCACTGTCAGACGGTTCAAGTGACTACATGTTCATGATTCCTGACGAAACTGCGCTGGCAGAAGCCATCGGCAAACTCGGTATCAGCAATGACTCCAGGGTTGTTGTGTATGCCAGCGAGTCGATCATGTGGGCAACCCGGGTCTACTGGGTGCTGACCTATGCAGGACACAGGAACGTGAGGGTGTTAAATGGCGGCCTTGGCGCATGGCTCGCTGCTGGTGGTGATACGAGTACCGAGCCTGCTTTATACCCCGAAGCCACATTCACCACCTCGTTAAGCCCCTCGATGATCGCAGGCAAGGACGAAGTTGTAGCCGCGATGGAAGATGGCGGCGTGTGCACAATCAACGCCCTGCCACATAGTTTTTACACAGGCGAAGCAGATGTCCCATACGCAAAGATGGGTCATATCACCGGCTCTATCAGCCACCCTTTCAGTGACCTGCTCGACAACGAGCATTACCTTGATGATGAGACCCTGAAGGCGCGTCTTGCTGAAAAGACATCAGAAGCGCGCGTGATCACCTATTGTGGAGGAGGCATTGCTGCAACGGTAAATGCGGTAGCGCTCGTTCTGGCAGGTCACTCAAACGTCGGGGTGTACGACGGCTCAATGTCGGAATGGCTGGGTGAAGGGTTGCCGACAACCAAGGGCGAGTCGCCTGCATAAGCGCACCCGTAGCGCACACGAAGGCTAGAAAGCAGATATTTGATACAAATCAAGGCACGGCTGCATCACCGGCGACACAATATTCTTTCTTCTTAATGAGACAGGAGCAGGTTGTGGATGCAGGTGATGCGCGCCAGGCGCTGATTTCCCTACGGGACGAACTCGAGGCCAGGGTGGAACGTACCCATAAGCATATTCATGGCCGTGAAGAGCCGGTCAGCACAAACTTTGGTGACCAGTCTGTCGAAATGGAGAATCAGCAGCTCGTTGTGCAACTGGACGAGGAAGGCAGAGATGAGCTACGGCAGATCCAGAAAGCGCTCACCCGCCTCGAAGATGGCACCTATGGGTTGTGTGCCGAGTGCGGCCGGAAGATATCCCCGGCGCGACTGGACATCATCCCTTACGCAGCGGAGTGCATCAGCTGCGCTGACTGACAAGTTCGCATCCGAGATATGCCTTCGTTGCCCGACGAGAACCAACGAGTTAACCGGGTGGCTCAATCAACCAGCTTAGATGGCCAGATGCTGGGTGCGTGCAAATTCAGCACTGTAATCAGCTTCACACTCATTCACGGCTTCTGACCAGTCCCGCCACATGTTGTCCTGGGGTGGATCCAGTCGACAGGTATCAAGGTCGGTTCGTGAAAAATCGCAAAGCACTGCCTGGCGAATGACGTCTGAAAAGTTGTGCCCCGCCATGTGTGCCAGCCGGTGATGCCAGAACACAACATCACCTTCTTTACCCCAGCAGTCGACGGCACGTGTGTCCTGCATGACCAGGTCGAGCTCCTTCAGATACTCATCAGAGTGAATGATGCCCTTATGGCTTGGCAGGTGTTCATAAAAAGGAATACGTGGCTGGTCGTACTGCATCTGGAAAGTTGGATACAGTCGTTTGTGGGAACCGGGCCACACCTTGAATGCCCCGCCGTCGGCTGGTGTGTCGGCGATCAGGCCGACCACGCCGAGGTTGAAGGGATGACCGTCGGTATGTGCAAAATCACTTTCCCGCGGCACGTCGCCATATGGCAACGTAAAGTAAATTCCACGAACACCCTCATTGATTGCAGGATCTACCGGCCCACCGGGCCACGCAGGCCCCTCACTACCCATGGCTTTGCCATCCACAACCGGTGACACCAGCATCCCTTCACCCAGGAGGTCTTCCGCAACTGTTGTCACCTTGTCGTTGTACATGAGATCAATCATGAACTGCCTGGTGCCAAGCTCACGCAGCTGCCAGCGATAGCCGGCGCGAATGTGCATCGCATCATCCTGGACAAACGCTTCAGGGATCGGCCCGACATGGGTCGCGGGATCGTCGCGTTTTATCGGGCAGTCAGCTGGCAGCGCTGCCCACATTGCACCCCGTGCTCGTTCACATAACCTGGGATCCAGCATATTAAAGACAATGAGATATCCATTGGCTTTGAAAAAGGCAATCTGTTCCTGGTTGAGCATCGGGTTTCCATCAAATCTGTATCGCGCAGTGTAACCCAGGCGCATCGAACAGGTAGCGAAAGAAGCCACCTGCGCCTTGCCGTAATTAAGGCATGCCCAGTGCCATTTTATTGCGTCGCAGCATAAGGAGATCGTCAGACGATCATTATTTTCATGAATTCCGTTGACCGGAGTGATTGGTTAGTCTGAAACTGTAATCACCAATCAGCCTAATAAAAGGAAAGAGGGGGACGTATGGGTCTGAAAAGACTTACAGGACTGGCGCTTGCCGGCTCGTTTATGTCAGCCGCGACACTGGTTTCCACACCGGTCATCGCGCAGGACAGCAGACTGGCGATTGAAGAAATCGTCGTAACAGCACGAAAGCAAGAAGAATCCGCTCAGGATATTCCGGTTGCGCTGACAGCGCTAACGGAAGAACTGACGCGCTCAAGCGTTCGTGATCTACAAGACCTTAACGGTTACGCACCAAACGTACAGATTGGTGAGGATGGGTCGCGAGGTGGCGGTGGAGCCAGCATTACCATTCGCGGTATCAGCCCAACGCGTACCGACGACAACTCGTTCGACTCCCCTATTGGCGTCATGATTGACGGCGTTTACCTGGGTTCACTCGCCGGCCAGGTGATGGAGAACTTTGACCTGGAGCGTGTGGAAATCCTCAGGGGTCCGCAGGGTACCCTGTTTGGTAAGAACACCGTCGGCGGTGTGGTCAATGTGATTCGCAGCAGACCAACCGGTGAACTTGGCGCACGCTTCAAGGTTACCGCAGGTGAAGACGGCCAGCAGGAACTTCGCGCCGTGGTAAACACTTCGATTGTGGAAGATCAGCTCGCTGCCAAGTTTTTTGCCACGTCCATGAAAGAGGATGGCTGGCTCAAGAACGCCACAACGGGTGATGACCTGCCGAAACGTGATTACCAGAACTATGGTGTCACATTCCTCTGGACGCCCAACGATCGCTTTGAGGCGCTGTTTACGCTTGAGAACTTCACCGATGAAAGCGACCTCAGCGCCTATCACACCAACTACAACGTTGCGCCCGGTGTACTGCCCGTACCAACAGATCCAAACGATACGGATTACAGCGGCGGCTTCCTGAACTGTCTGCTCAATCCGCAGGTGTGCCGTACGACAACAGACACACCAAATATCGCTGAAAACGATACACGCAACGCAGCAGAACTGGAGACCGATGCAATAACACTCAACATGCGCTACGAGCTGAACGAGAACATGACGCTGGTGTCTGTGACAGGCTACCGCGACATGATCGAAGAGCGTATCTATGACTTTGACGGTTCAAGCGCACCCTTTATCACGATTGATCGAAGGAACGAGTATGACCAGTTGAGCCAGGAGCTCCGTATTGACGGCAACTGGGATAACCTGACGCTCTCCACAGGTGTCTACTACTTCAACAACGAGTTTGAGCAGGACTGGGTTACCGGCGGACGCTTCTGGGCGACACTGTTTGGTGGCGTTGCCTATGACCCCGGCGCCTGGGGCGCATGTCAGGCAGGTGCCCTTGCACCTATCTGGTGTGACCAGGGACTGTCTCCCACTGTTGAGCCAGGCGGCGACGTGACCCAGATTCTTTATGAAACCCAGGAAACCACTTCCTACGCGGTGTTCGCGCAGGTGGACTGGCGTTTTGCAGAGGACTGGACACTGACCGCCGGTCTGCGTTGGACTGAGGAAGAAAAAGACTTCGTCGCTGGCCAGGCATACCTGTCAAACGTAGCCCGCCAGTGGTTGCGTAACTTCCCGGTAATTGGCGGGCAACCCGGTTTTGCTGTTCTTGATAACACCTGGACTGAGACCTCGCCAAAACTTGGCCTCACCTACGACATCAACGAAACCTCCATGGCATACGTTTCATATGCTGAGGGTTTCCACTCCGGTGGCTTCTTTGGTGTAAACCAGAACATCCGCGACTTCGTTCGTGACCAGTATGACCCGGAACTCGCCAAGAGCTGGGAAGTGGGTTACAAGAGCCTCCTGTTCGACAGCCGCCTGAAGTTCAACCTGACGTACTTCTACAACGACTTCGAAGACAAGCAGGAACAGTCAGTACAGGTCGACCCGGATACACTCACGGTTGCCACAACGTTTGATAACGTGGCGAGCGCTGTGTACAAGGGCTGGGAACTGGAAACAGAGTTTGTTGTAAACGAATACCTCAAGGTATTCATGAACTATGGTTACCTGGATGCCGAGTACGAGGACTTCTTCACCGACATCAACCAATCTGACGGTATCACGCTGGTTGAAGATGCGAGCCACCTGACACCTCGTAACGCACCTGAGAACACCCTCGGCATCGGTGGCACATTTACCATGCCGCTCGGTGACGGTGCACTGGAAGTGTTCGCCAAGTGGGCCAAAGTTGATGAGGTGGAAACCAACCTCCTGAACGCACCCCAGGCGAAACTGGATGAGCGTGAAGACCTGCAGGCTTCCATTGGCTACTACACCGACAGCTGGTCGGTTGTCGCCTTCGGTCGCAACCTGACCGACGAGGAGTTTGAGACGTTTATCCCGATCGCTACCCTGTTTGCGGTTGGCTCGCTCAACCGTCCACGCAGCTACGGTGTCGAATTCGCATTCGAACTGTAATGTGATCATCGCGCAGCCCACGAACGTGGGACTGCAGGCAAAAAAAAGCCCGGGCAATGCCCGGGCTTTTACTTTGGCTACACGGCACTATGCAAGGGGAGCCCAGTTACCGTGAAAGCCAAACGGGACCCGATGATCAAGATATGCCTTGGCCAGCGGACCGGCCTCAACATTCTGCGCATCGAGAATGACAAGATGACTTGCTTTGCGATTTGCGTCATAGACGTTGGCTAAAAGGAACCCATCCCCTTCCGCTGCATCATCTGAACGCGGCACAAAGATTGGCTCGTTCGTCGCACAGGCTTCGCCAACGTCATAAATTTCATTTTTGCCGCTCTGGTGGTCAACCCGGCCGATGCCGTTAAAGCCACCCACCTTGAACTCAGGGTTGGTATCACAGGCAAAGTAACCGTAGCGGTACTGCGTTGCCGTATACCTTTCATCCAGCCTCGGGAACTCACAAGGCAGATCATCGAGCAGTTCCGACTTGTAGTCATCGGTGTTCTGCGCCATATCAAAGGTCCAGCGGGTCAGGCGTGGTACTGCCTTGGCTGGATCACCCGGCGTACCGTCCGGAGACGGAAACAACGGCGCCTGCTCAAACTCACACACGTCACAGGTGACGATGTCGCCGTCGGTATGGGCATTCATAGGGTGGAAGACATAAGACGGGTCACCCTTGAACCATCGCATGTCTTCAACTGACCCATTTCTCGGCATAATTCCAATGTGGACACCTTTTTCAGGCTCCCAGGCATAAACCGGTGCACCGGTCATTGCGCGCTCCAGTGAACCTGTCAGCGGCATGATCGGGAAGATGACGTGATCACGCGTGACCATGAAGTCGTGCACCATAGCTGCATAGGGCGCTTTGAACGTTTCAGAACGGACCAGGTTGCCGTCTTTGTCGACCACGTGAAACGACATGTGCTCGGAGATCATGCCGTCCGCGTTGTAACCGAAGAACAACATTTCGCCGTTCTCAGGATCAATCTTGGGATGTGCGGTCATCGGGCCCACAAGCTTGTCGCCAAAGGTGTGTGAACCCTTCGACTCCAGCGTCAGCGGGTCCAGCTCAAAAGGCGCGTGTGCTTCTTCGAGCGCAAAAAGTTTGCCGGCGTGCCAGACGATATTGGTGTTGGCGAGGCCGTCGGTTTCCATACCCTGGACACTTTCATCCGAATCCATCGGGTTAAATGCGCTGAACAGCGCCCTGCCCGCTTCATTTTCCTTGTTCCACTTCACCGTGCGGACGTAACGGTTACGGTAGGAGACCTTGCCATCAGCGATGTAAAAGCCGTGGATCATCCCGTCTCCACCAAACCAGTGGTAGTCACCACGCGGGGCAAACTGCGGATTTGGGCCGTTCCTGAAGAACGCTCCCCGCAGCTCCTGTGGTACTTCACCTTCTACGACGAGATCGGGTGCATCGCATTCCATGTGAATTGGCGCAAATCCACCTTCCAGGTTGGGATGGTTGGGAAATGGTTGTGCCATACAGTTATCCTCCAGTCGCGCTGCCAGCGCGGTGTAATTCTTTGCGCATCAGTTCACCCAGTGACTGCTGTGCCGCTTTTAGTTTGTCGGTGAGGTCCGCCTGGACCTCACCGCAAACTACCCCCAAAAGTATCAGGCCGGTGGCATAAACCATTGCCGACTGCAGGTGGTCGTCATCAACGTAACCACTTGCCCAGACAACCGACGTGCCTATAAATGCTGTTGTCACCTGCCCCGCCAACAGGCGCGGATCGGCCCAATCCACCAGCACACCGGTTGCAGACATATGTTGAAGCTCTTCGGTCAGAATCGCCGCAAACTGATCGGCAAGCTTCTGCTGCACCTTTGTGGTTGATTCAAGTGAAGCAAATGCTTCCAGCAACTTACGCTGGTACGTGGACGAACCCAGCAACTGCTCAGTTGCATCAGAGATGACCTTCATCATCCGCTCGTAACCGCGGGGCACTTCCCTTGCTGTTGACTGGCGACGGCTTTCGGCAAAGTGCTCTTCGATAGCCGCAGCCAGCAACTGGTCCTTGCCGCCAAACTGGTTATACAAGGTCGGGACGCTGACCCTGCAGGCTTCGGCGAGATCCCTGACGGTTATCGCTTCAAAACCCTTCTCGGCAATCATCCTGCGCGCGGTCTTCAGTATTGCCGACCGGCGTGCAAGTTTGGTTTCAGTTACGAGGTCCACGGGCAGGCAGTATAGCCATGAGGTTAAACATGTTCAAATTTCTTTAACATGTTAAACAGGCTTTAACTTGTACAAAGCCGCGCCGTTGAGTCACCATCGGGGATACGAGAGATGTAGGCGTAAACCACGGGGAGCAACCACGCATGAATCGACCCGCTATCTATCTGTTTTTGCTGCTCTTTTATCCGATTACAGGCTTGTCAGCAGGGGCTGATCTGCTGAAACTCGGTTACGGGGAAATCACGGTAGACGAGAACGGCGTGGCCAGGATTACATTCCAGCGTCGCTTCAATCACAGCGCGCAGACGGTCTGGGATGCCATCACCAATCCATCGAGCCGGCTACGTTTTTTTGAATCGGCGGACCTGAGGGAAGGCGGTGAGGTGTCGATCCGTTTCAGCGACAGCCTGACGGAATACTGCACCATCACCAAGCTGGAACCGCCACACGAACTGGTATACGTGAACAACGAAACTCACGGTCACCCGGCAAGGTATTTCACGGACCGCCTGGAAATAACAAAGGCAGGCGAGAAAAGCATAGTGACCTTTTCAACGCCGCTCGGACTGGCCGGTCCGGTTCAGCTGCGCATCGCCGCCGGCTGGCACGTGTGGATAGATAACTGGCAGATACTGCTCGATGATCCAACTATCACCCGCGATAAGTTGGACATGTCACAAACCGAACGTGAACAGCGGGTGCTGCAACCCTATATCGATCAGCTGACTTCCCTATACCCGGATTGGCGAGCAGAATAAGCACATACAGGACAAACAAAACAGGCAGAGAGCCCGGTATGGATCTGACCAGGAAAGAACTCGAGCTGATTGAACACGCTGAGCAGGTACCAAAGCGAACCCGAATGACCGTATTCGCCGCACTGCTCACTATTTTGGTTTCGTTTGGTCTCTTCTACACAGGCAAGATGGACTCAGAGGCCTTTGCAGGTGTCTGCCTTGGCTTCTCACTGTTGTCTATCATCGCACCCATACTGGGTGGTCCGAACTATCCTGATATCGTCGCCCTGCTCACGAAGGTAAAGCAGCACGCCAACCCGCCAGCACAAGATCCAATTGTCGAGGCGCTTCGTCCTAAGTAACAAGTAAATCCTTAGACGCCGATGCTTCAGGAACCGGCTTTCATCGCCACCTGACAGGCCGGCCTCGCCTGCAGCCGGTCCCAGTAAGCTGCTGCATTAGGCAGGCCATCCCACGGCGAAAGCCTGGTGCTCAGCAGCATGGAATATCCAAGCATGATATCGGCAGCGGAAAAGTCTCCACAGATGTATTCACGATCCGCCATCACCTCGTTGATAGCTTCAACACAGATCACGGCACGACGCTGCATTTCAGCAATCACGTCTGCGAGTTCAGGATCAAACTCGCGCCGGTGATTAACAATTTCCCCGAGGGGGCGTGCAAAGGTTGCCTCTGCAAACCAGGACCACTGCAGGTATGCCGCATGTTCAGCCGTGCCATAGGCCGGCTGCAATCTGCCTTCACCGTACTTGTCGAGAATGTACTGCACCATCGCACCTGACTCGAACATGGTCATATCACCATCGTCCATGGCGGGGACTTTTCCAACCGGGTTCTTCTCTTTCCATTCCGGTGTCTTGCGATGTTCAAAGTCCATCAACTGAACCTCGTAGGGGACGCCGAGTTCTTCGCAAACCCAGATCGCTCGAAGCGAGCGAGTAAACGGCACGTGATAAATCCTGATCATATCTGCTCCTAGATCGCCATGCTGACGAGTATATTACGTCGCGCTTCACCACCAAACGCGCGCCTTCCATGCATCACCATCCTGTTGTTTACGACGGCAACATCATGTCTCTGCCACGCGAGGTCAAAGGTAAAACGCTCCGACATCTCCACCAGTTGATCCAGCATCTCGGCAGGCAACGCATCACCACCGCCAAACCGCAGGGCAACACCTGGGTTATCTTTAACGCCGGACCAGCCCATGTAGGCTGCAATCAACTGGTGAAAGAAACTCCTGCGCTCACCGGTGATGTCGATCACAACCGGCAAGGGGCAACTCCAGGTGGCGAGCCTGCCATCTTCTAGCCACTGCCCCTCGTACCCCAGTTCGCGCAGTCGAACTTCAGCCGCTTCCTTTGAATCCACGCTGAGCGTACTCGCCCAGCTTCGCCCCTGGCCTGACGCCTCATCGTTCATGGATGGCATCACGGTCCGGTAGCTCACACCCTCGCCTTCCAGTTGCGCGCACCATGCCGGATGCTTTGCCTTAAAGGCTTCATAGAGAAGATCTGAACGACAAAGTGGTGTCGCACCACCTGTGTCTGCTGGCACATCGCAATAGAAAAACAGCAGCGCAGGTGCGGTCGGTGTCTGCGCCAGTTCGTGGTGCAGGTGAATTTCTACTTCCTTTGGTGCCTCGTTGGCCGTAAAAACCCGCGATGAATAGGGAATGCGAACTGCATTCGACATCGATTCTTCGTAGCTGAATGTTGGTCGCTCAAAGCCGAGCACCGCCTGCTCAAAGTCTTCAACCTCGTCTACCGCAAAACCGCGAAACAGCACAGCGCCATCGTTATCAATCGAGGCGAGCACTTCCTGCAGGTGATCAGCAAGGTAAGCCGCAAGGTTACCCTCCCCTTCGATAACCCTGGGGAAACCGTCCATCATATTGCGATCATCCGAGTACAAGTTCCGCGTAGTCGCGCAAATCATCCATGTTTCTTGATGACACCATGAGCGATGTGACCGGCGTATCTCGCCAGGCCTGCAGGCGATCCTTGATCCTTTCTTTTGTGCCAACCAGTGAAATCTCATCAGCAAACGATGAGGGGACCGCCTGAACCGCCTCGTCCTTCTTGCCGTCAAGGAAGAGATCCTGGATTTCTGCGGCTTCCTTTTCAAAGCCCATGCGCTGCATCAGTTCGTTGTGGAAGTTACGCTGCTTTGCACCCATGCCGCCGATATACAGCGCAAGATTCTGTTTGACCGGTAACAGCCCCTGCTCGACATCGTCACAGATGATCATGGCGACACCCTGCATGATTTCGAAACCCGGTTTTGCATCCTTGATCTGATCTGCATAAACCTCCTGGCGATAAGGCGAGTAGTAGAGCGGCAGCCAGCCGTCAGCAATCTCTGCTGCCATGGCCACATTTTTTGGGCCTTCTGCACCAAGGAATATCGGCAGGTCTTCGCGAAGTGGATGGGTAATCGACTTGAGCGGCTTGCCGAGACCCCATGAGCCTTCACCGGTATAGGGCAGTGGATAGTGTTCACCGTCGTTTACCACGGGGTCCTTGCGCGCCAGCACCTGCCTGACAATGTTGATGTACTCCCTGGTCCGTGACAGTGGTTTACCAAACGGACCGCCATACCAGCCTTCAACAACCTGCGGACCGGAAACGCCAAGCCCGAGAATCATGCGCCCCTTGGAAAGGTGATCCAGCGTCAGCGCCGCCATGGCGGTGGCGGTTGGCGCGCGAGCGGAAAGTTGTGCGATACCGGTACCCAACCTGATCCGTTCAGTATGCGCACCGATCCACGCAAGTGGCGTAAACACGTCAGAACCCCAGGCTTCAGCGGTAAACACCGCGTCGTATCCGAGTTTTTTTGCCTCCTGGGCAATCTCCACCATGCGGGGGTCAGGACCTGCGCCCCAGTACCCCATCTGTAATCCAATCTTCAGGTCACCCATGTTTTTCTCCCAGGTAAACGTTTGTTAAATCTGTTTTGTGCGTCCTTCCCAATAGGGCTCGCGCACAACACGTCGCTGGATCTTACCGGTAGGCAGGCGAGGCAGGTCATCAGCAAAATCGATGGTCTTCGGGCACTTGTAGTGTGCAACCTTGGTTCGAGCAAATTCGATCAGCTCTTCTGCCAGCTCATCACCCGGGGTAAAACCCTCGTTCAGTTGTACGACAGATTTCACTTCTTCGCCCCATTCATCGTTGGGTACGCCAATCGTGCAGACATCGAGCACCGCAGGGTGCTGCATGATGCCGCTGTCCACCTCCTGCGGGTAAATGTTGACGCCGCCGGAGATAATCAGCTCCGCCGTGCGTCCGGTAAGAAAGAGATAACCGTCTTCATCAAAGTACCCCATATCACCCAGTGTGAAATAGTCACCCCGATAGGATGAAGCGGTCTTGTCTTCATCCTTGTAATACTTGAAGCGACCAGCATCCGGCGCGCGCATGTAAATCGTGCCGACTTCTCCGCGGGCCACCTCGTTACCCTCATCATCGAGAATCTTGTTGTCGAACTCAGGACCGGGACATCCCACCGAGCCAGGCTTTTTGAGCCACTCATGTGAATCAATCAGGAAGCCCCCGCCGCCCTCTGTCGCCGCGTAGTATTCAACCAGCACAGGACCAAACCACTCGATCATTGCATGCTTGACGTGAACCGGGCATGGGGCTGCACCATGTGTAACACGCCTCAGTGAATCAACCTGGTACTTTGCCTTGACGTCATCCTCCAGCTGCAGGAGCCGGTGGAACATGGTTGCAACCATATGACAGTGCGTGACCTTGTGCTCATCGATGAGTTTTAACGTGGTTTCAGGATCCCACTTGTCCATCATCACCAGCGAGGCGCCGGAAATCAGCGGGACCAGTACGTCGATCAGCAGCGGTGCAGCGTGATAGGCCGGGCCGGTACACAAGGCCACTTCGTTACCCTCGGCATAACCGCGTTCGGTGTAGTCCGGCAGCGTGGGGGGACGTTCCTTTCGATAGACCCCCTTGGGCCTGCCTGTGGTGCCCGAGGTGTATAACATGCCCCCACCATGAACCGGGTCAGCAATGTTCACCGTGTCGTGCTGGCCGACGACATCAGCAAACGGTTCAAAGCCAGCGATCTCACCCCCAACACTGAGGTGAGCCTTCAGGCCGTTCCCCTGCCCTGCTGCTTCAATCGCCTTGTCTGCATAGATGCCATCAGCGATAAACACGTCCGCATCACAGTTATCGACGATGTAACCGATTTCCTCACCGGTGAGGTGCCAGTTGATCGGGGTAACCCGAACACCGGCGCGAAAAGCCGCCATAAAGACAATCACAAACTCCACCCGGTTGCTGCACAAAAGCGCAACCGAGTTACCGACACCAAGCTCATGGCTGCGCCAGTAACTGGCCAATTGGTTAGCCCTGGCATTCAGCTCGCTCCAGGTCAGGCTGTTGCCCTTCTGGTCGGTCACTGCCATCACGTCCGGCCTATTTGCGGCGTGAACCGCAATGGCCATGCCGCTGAGGGCGGCTTCTTCCACCGGTATCTCTGCGTAGTCTGTCATCGTTTTTGTATTCTCTTTTTATTACTTCCGGATGCGTTCCGTTGTGGAAGCGCAGCAGTCCTGAGGATGCCGGAGTTGCATGGGAAAACAAAGGCCTTATCAGCGAGACGAATCGAGATGTCTCCCTGCCTGTTATGCAAATGAGAGGCATGCCGTTATCGGACTGCAAAAAGGCTGGTTTGTAGTTGTAAAAACGCTGCGTTAGGCTACTGACTTACATGTAGATAGGGAGCTGGTTGATATGGGTGTTCAGTACATTGGCAGCAGCGATGCCGAGCGCAAAGAACTTCTTTCACGATCACGATCAGGTGATATGACGGTCTCCAACCGCCAGATTGTCGACGCCTTTGCCATTGATCCTCACTATGATGTGAATGACATCCCGCTCGACGATCTCGATCCGGCACACCCCGCCCTCTTTGCGGCAGACACCATGTGGCCACACTTTGAGCGCCTCAGGAAAGAAGATCCGGCGCACTACCACGAGGACAGCCTGGTTGGCCCCTACTGGTCCATCACCAAGTACGAAGACATCATGTACGTGGACACACACCACGACCTCTTCTCTTCACAGCAGAAAAAAGGCGGTATCGCCCTCGGCGGTATTCCCGATCGGGAAGATGACTACGCGTTGCCGATGTTCATCCAGGAAGACCCACCCAAGCACGACGCCCAGCGTATGGTTGTGGCGCCGATGTTTGTACCAAAGCAGCTTGCGGATCTTGCGCCACTGATCAGGGAGCGAGCCGGCAATATCCTCGACAACCTGCCACGCAACGAGGAGTTCAACTGGGTCAAACACGTGTCGGTTGAGCTCACGGCTCAGATGCTGGCAACCCTGTTTGACGTGCCGCAGGAAGATCGACTCAAGCTGATCTACTGGTCAGACACGATCCAGCAGATTGGTGACCCGGAGTATTTCGAGACACCGGAAGAAGGCTTCAAGGTCCTGTTTGAATGCCTTGGTTACTTCCAGGGTATCTATGAACAACGCAAGCAAGAGCCACCAAAGTTTGACCTGATTTCCATGCTGGCCCATGACGAGTCGACCAACAACATGGAACCGCAGGAACTGCTCGGCAACATCATGCTGCTGATTGTCGGTGGCAACGACACCACACGAAATTCAATATCAGGTGGTGTACTGGCCCTGAACCAGAATCCTGATGAATACGAAAAGTTGCTGCAGAACCCGGGCCTTATCCCCAAGATGGTGCCTGAAATCATCCGCTGGCAATCACCGGTTGCACACATGGCGCGTACCGCCATGCAGGACACCGAAATCGGCGGCAAACAGATCAAGAAAAATGATCGCGTCTGCATGTGGTACATCTCGGGCAATCGCGATGAGGACTACATCGACAATGCCAACCAGTTCATCATCGATCGCCCCAACCCTCGCCAGCACACCGCTTTCGGCTACGGCATTCACCGCTGCGTAGGAAATCGCCTTGCAGAAATGCAGCTGAACATCATCTGGGAAGAGATCCTGAAACGATTCTCCCGGGTGGAAGTCACCGGCGAGGTGGACTACCTGCCATCAAGCTTCATTCACGGCATCCGCGACCTCCCCGTCACCCTGCGCGAATAAACCACAAAAAAACCGGCGCAACCGCGCCGGTTCCCTTTTTGACAAAAATCCCTTCCGCGGGGACACACACCTTCGCGTCCCACAACAGCGTTCTATCGCTCACACACTACTGAGCTAATGACTCACACCAGAGCCCTGTGTCGCTCAACACCCAGGAATCCCAGCTGTTATTCCCATAACATCCGGGGACACACACCTTTTTCGACTTAACGGTTGTGCGCGCAGGCTCACATGGAAGCTGGCCAGGCTCCTCAGAAACCCTCTGCCTTATGGACGTTCTTCCACAGCCTGTCCGGCAACCACCGCCTCAGACGCCAGACCAGTTTTGTCTGCTTACCGGGGAAGACAAACAACTCATCAGCTGTAAGCGATGTCTCAATAGCATCCAGCACATCCTGCGCTTCAATGTGTTCACCCTGGTCAAACACTTTTGGCCACACCGTATCTCTTGCCTGGTTGAGCAGCGGTGTTTTAACGGGCGGCGGGCACACGCAACGGATCTTGACCTTTGAATCGCGATGCTCGTGATAGAGCACCTCGGTGAACGCAACCACCGCAAACTTGCTTGCGTCGTACGCGGCCATATAGACAGTGGGCAACCATCCGGCAATCGACGCGAAGTTGATTAACTCACCTTCGTTCCTTTCGAGCAGCTTCGGCAGGGTCGCCTTGGTGACGTTCACAACGCCGTTGTAGTTGATGTCCATCACCTTGTGAAACACATCCACATCCTGATCGATAACTTTCCCGAGCGGCATGATGGCAGCAGCGTTGTAAACCTGCCGAATGGGCCCGAGTTTCGTCTCCGTTTCGTCGACGACATTGGCAATCGCATCGTAGCTGGTGACGTCCGCGTTGAATGTCCTGATGTTCTGGTGATTCTCTGCAGTCTCCAGCAGCCCTTTCTCGTTTACGTCAACCGCTGCCACCTGGTAACCCGCCTCGGCAAAGTTTCTTGCTGCCAATTGGCCCATCCCGCTGCCGCCACCGGTGATCAGGATCGCCTCGTCACTCGTTGCCATATGTCCTCCACACTTCTTCTGTCCGAGCAGTATACCGTGCGTGTATAGTGAGCGTCCGCAGGAGGAGCGAACAATGAAAACAGTCAAACTGGGTGAACTCGAAGTCAGCGCCATCGGCCTTGGCTGCATGGGCATGTCACAGGCTTATGGTGAAGCCGACCTTGCCGAATCGGAACGGACACTACACCGGTCACTGGACATCGGCTGCACATTCCTTGATACCGCCAACGCGTATGGTATGGGGCACAACGAGGAACTCATCGGCCGGGTGCTCAAGGATCGACGCAACGAGATACAGCTCGCCACCAAGTTTGGTATTTCAATCAAAGATGGGGTGCGCGGCATCGATGGCCACCCTGACCAGATCGAAGATCGTTGTAACGAAAGCCTCAGTCGACTCCAGACAGACGTGATTGATCTTTACTACCTGCATCGGCTCGATCCCAAGATACCGATCGAAGACAGCGTCGGTGCGATGAGCCGCCTGGTTGAAGCAGGCAAGGTTCGTTATCTCGGCCTCTCTGAAATCTCATCCAAGACACTGCGACGTGCACACGCGGTTCACCCCATCAGCGCGGTGCAGTCAGAATACTCTCTCTGGACACGTGACCCTGAAGCGCATGTGCTGCCCGCCTGCGAAGAACTTGGCGTCGGGTTTGTTCCCTTCAGCCCCATGGGCCGCGCCATCCTGACCGGCAATATCAAGGCAGGTGATGACATCAGCGGCAAGGGTGACATGAGAAAGAGCATGCCCAGGTTCCAGGAGGAAAACCTCGATAAGAACCTGCAACTGGTGGAACAACTCGGCGAGATTGCATCTGCCAGGGGTTGCACCAGTGGCCAGCTGGGTCTCGCCTGGCTGCTGTCAAAAAGCAACTACATCGCACCTATACCCGGCACCAAACGCGTCAAGTACCTGGAAGAAAACGTGGCGGCAGCTGAGCTCGAACTTTCCGCGGAGGACATCAGCTCGCTTGATGAACTGTTCGCGCCGGACAAGATCGCGGGTGAAAGATACGTGGCGGCTGGTATGGCTTCCCTGGACAGGGATTGAATAACAGCAACGCTTTACCTGCCGCTTGAGGTCTGGAAAATCGCCGCAGCGTTGATTTATTCTAGCGCACGCAAGGGGAACAATCTGTGACACTGGACGAACTCAGCCTGGGCGAAGGCCCTACAAACGTGCTTATCGTTGAGGATCTCGACGACACGCGCGCGTGGCTCAAAAGCATCGTGGAAGAAACTTTTCCATCGGCTTCTATCACAATGAGCCCGACCCTGCGTGATGCGCTGGACCAGATCAGTGCACAGAGTTTTGATCTTCTCATGGTGGATCTCGGACTACCGGATGGCTCCGGCATCGATATCATTCGCAAAGCTCGCGCAATGTCCGATGAGGCGTACATTGTCGTCACCACCATTTACGATGATGAAGATCATCTCATCAGCTCACTGAGGGCAGGTGCCAGTGGTTATCTCCTGAAAGATGAGCAGCGCGACAAGCTGATTGAACATCTTTCCGGTATTACAAAGAGCCGCCGGCCAATCTCAGATCGCGCCCTTGATCAGGTGCTCGGCCACTTTGAGAAGCAGAACCAGGACCTGGTTTCACTGACCACACGTGAGGAAGAAGTGCTGCAGCTGGTGGCAAAAGGTTACAACGCAAATGAGTCTGCAGAAATGCTCGGGCTCACGCCCAATACGGTCAAAAGCTACCTGAAAGCCGTTTACGGCAAACTCGAGATCTCTTCTCGTGCAGAGGCCACTGCCGAAGCCATCAAACGGCAGCTGATCAAGGTTTAGCCTTTGTCAGCGAGGCCAGTGGTAACACCAGCCTGAACAGTACCTCGTTACCCATCAGGTACCAGTTCACCTCGGAGCCAATACTCTCGCTGCGTTCGCGCAGGTTGCGCAAACCGTAGCCACCCTCTTCCCAGCCTGCCGGATCAGAGACGTCACCGTTATTCTGCACTTCGATAATCAGCTCTTCTCCCAGGACCTCAAAAGAGACTTTCACCCGTGTCGCTTTTGCATGTTTGATTGCGTTGGTCACCGCTTCACGCAGGACACTGCCAAGATTTCTGTAATCGCTGCCTGACAGCGATAGCGGTTTTCCTGTGATGTCATAGCGCCAGTAAAGCTCCGCCCCCGCTGCATCCAGCTGGTTGAATATCTGCGCCTTCCACCCCGCTGCTGCTTCATCCAGCGTGGTATCACCAGCATCCACACCGGAGAGGATCTGCCGCAGCTCACTCATGGCTTCACGGGTTTCGCTGGCAGCCCTGTCATCGGATGTAGAATGCAGGATGGTCAACAGTCGACCACCCAGCGAATCGTGCAGATCTTTCCTCAATCGCCCGCGTTCGGCCTTTATCGCTTCCTCAGCCGCTTCACTTTTTGACGTGTGCATCTCAAACACTCCGGCAAGTGTTTCGACCAGACTGATATCCAGCGAGTTAAAGAGTCGCGCCCCCTGGTCTGCGTAAGCGAGGTGATAGCTGCCGCCGCCTTCAATCGCTGGAATAACAAAACCCGTACCGCCCTTCACTACCGTTGGCTTAACAACAGAAATCGATTCCCGTTCCAGCTCCAGCGGCTGGAAAATATTCCTGATCTGCTCCTCCCAGACGGTGGGCAGATCGGTCCGCGCTGAAGAAGACATGCTGTTAACAATATTAGGCAGGTGCTGCTGGAAATTTCGCGAGGCCTGGTTGAAAACATATTGCGCACCTGCCCACCGAAGCGGGAATGTCACGAGTGCAAGTGAAACAAGCACCATCACCAGCGCTGTCACGTTGGACAGGCCAAACTGGGAGACAATCGCGAGGTTAATACCGATCACAACCACCCCGCCGGACAACCAGATCAGGGATTTCATCCAATACTGTTTCAAGTCGAAAAGCGGATAGCGGGACACACCAACTGCAAGCCCCAGATAGATCGTCAGGAAGGCAAGGAAGGCCGCACCCTGGGATATTGGTGTGCTGTCACCAAGCAGCGGGGGGATCATGATTACCGCTACAAAAAAAGCACTGCCGCTCAATGTCACCAACATAAACCAGCGTAAAGCCTGCCTGGTGACAAGGTCTCCCCTGGAGAACCGCCACTGCAACACCAGGCAGAAGATCCCCAGGAGTAGCGCAACGATGGGCGGTCCACGCTTGCTGATATCAAGTGATTCAATCACCCCAACGACACCCATCAGCCATACGCCCATGATCAGTACATACCAATAGGGCGCAATGAGGATTTCTTTTAACAGTCTGGGATAGTTCCACATCATGCAGAAGAACCCGCAGCAGAAGAATGCAGTGCCGAATCCGTTTGCATCTGACAGGAGATTAAACATGTCGGCTGGTAAGGCGATAGAACGGGCGCTGTATACCGCGGCAGAGATCGCCGCGATGGCGAGACCAATGCCAGTGACACAAAAGTGGCGCGCGCCAATGTTATTGCGCTGAAACGTCCACACGGCGACGCCGATCAGTGCACCGACATTACCTACAAATAGCTGCAGCCAGAAATTGAAGCTTCCTGGAAAGCCTTCTTCCTTGAAAGTCACAACCACGTCACCCTGCGGCGTTTCGACGTGAGGTTCAGCGTCCGTCAGCACCGAATAGATCTGGCCCTGTCGCTCGAAGAACGATTCCAGTTCGGTGCGGGTCGGCAGGATATCCGGTTCTTCAACGAAGTCACTGGCAAGCAGTTCGATGCGGCCCGCATCGCTACGTAACCCAATCACCGCTACTTCACCGCTGTCGGTCGCGAGCATTACCTGTCCGTCATTCACCGAGAACGACTGGTCGGGGTGCGGCAGGTTCGCCATGTAACCCAGGGTCGCAATATTCACGAGCAACAACAGTACAACCGTGATGCCAATCATTGGTACAGGCGCTGGCATAGCGGAACCTTCAGGAAAATCAGGTCCGTACACTATCACAATGCTCGCGAGGTGGTGATGATTCCCGGCTTACGGAAAACAAGAAAAAGCGCCCCCCGCCAGAACGGCGGGGGACGGAAAAACGCTAGCTTCGCTGGTAGTCGTACGTCAACTCGTAGGTTGCCGATACACCACCGCTGGTTCCCTCGAAGCTCAGCTTGAAGGTCACACGGTCAGATGAGTTGTTGATGACCTCGACGGACACGGTTCCCGTCACATCAAACCCGTTATCTTCGATCAGGGTGGTGAAGTCATCGTTCGCATCGGGTACAGCTGCAATGTTCTCTATCGTCAACGCTGTGATATCCACCGTTGTCGAGATACCAAAGGTAGTCGTCGTCACCGTCCCGGATATGGTCAGCGTGAAGTCACCACCCTGGCCGGCATCAACGCCACCGGTCACATCGTCAACACTGCTGCCACCGGACGCACTGTCCTCCTGGTTGTTGACACTGGCGAAGTCACCATTTTCGTCAGAGTACTGACCAAGGAACGCGCCGTTACTGCTGTCATTGATGTTCACTTCGTTGAAGCTGCCATCAGACCTGAACGACAGCGCGTAAGTACGACCCTGCTCGCTCGCGTTCCAGAAAATCTCAGAATTGCCGCAACCGTAAGCCTGGGCCGCAACCTGGGTTCCATCGATCGTCAGGGTGCCATCAATGTTAAAGGAGAACATGCTCACCGTGCCCTGGGTCAGGCCGGAGTTTTCGGTAACAAAACTCTAGGTCAGGTCACCTGATGCACCAAGCAGGCTCGCCGGTAACGGCGCATCCTGGGGTTCTCCAAACGGACAGATCCGATCACTCGAGAGATCAGTATCTGTGCCGACACCCGGCACTTCCGCCACAATCTCAACAATACTGCTGAGTGCCGTGGTCGCAAGGTCAACGGTGATGCTTGCACCGGCAGCTGTACTAGATTCACCCAGCGCACGCAGACCTGCTGTCATCAGCGAATCAAAATCAGCTTTAACCTCGAGCCTGTCCACAGCTACATCCCACGAAGCCAGTCCTTCATTTGCAATCACCTGCGAGACAACCGCGAGATAGATACCGTAAAGGTCTTCGACAGTGCCCTCTCCTACAGAGTCAAGCAGCGGGTTTGTTGGCAAGGTCTTGATGATATCGATCGCGTTTTCACCGAGGTCAAAAAAGTCGCTGTTGGCTTCCGCGAGCAGTTGCGGATCGATCACACCGTCAACCAGTGAGGAGCGGACAGCGATTTCCGTAAATGGTGTCACGTTCACGGTCGTCTCAAAAGGCGGCGTGAGCGATTCCGGGATCATGTAGGCAGCCCGCATTTCGGTGCCGCCAAAAGGCACACCTTCTGCCCCGGTAGCTTCATCGGTATACGTGCCGCCGGATACCGACAGCAACACGCCGCCAGTATGCGTGCCAATTGAAATAGAGAAGGTGCCATCAGTGGCGCTGTCACCGCGACCAAGTTCAGTCACTCCGTCAAAGTCGTAGACGATTACCACTGCGCCATCCACCGGGCCTTTAACAATTGCACCCGTAACCATGTTGGCTTCTTCCTCGGCAGGCTCTTCTTCGGCAGGTTCTTCTTCAGCAGGTGCCTCTTCATCATCACTACTTGATGCATCATCGCTGCTTTCCTGCGCAGGTGGTGCCGTTGGTACCGGCGGCTCAAAGTCGTTGCTGTCGGCACAACCGCCGATCAGAAGCGCCAGTCCAAGTACCAGGACCTGCAATACACTGAGGCTAGCTCTCATCAATGTTCTCCATTTACAGTAAGGGAATGTTGAAACGCGAGGTTAGAGGAAAGCTTGAAACGCCTCGTACCCCCTTATGGGGGGTCAGGTACCTGAATCGGACGAAGTGTCATTCCGTACACGCCAGACCAAGACAAATCGAGCCGATTTCCTTAAACTTTTCTTACATCTCGTTAACAGATCGACCGATATGAGTGACGCAGAACAAATGCCACAGACGCCCTACGAAATACTGGGTGATGACGGCATCAAACAACTGGCAGCAACTTTTTATGATGTTATGGATGAACTGCCGCTTGCTGCAGATATTCGAGCAATGCACGAGGAAAACCTCGACAACATCAAGCGCATGCTGGCTGCCTACCTGACCGGTTGGATGGGCGGGCCTCCCGTGTACCTCGCCATCAAGGGCACCGTCTGCCTGACCGAACCGCACGAGCCGTTCAGGATCGGTCCGAAAGAACGTGACCAGTGGCTGGCCTGTATGGATGAAGCGCTCGAGCGAATCGGTGCCTCCGACGAGCTGAAGCAGATGTTAAAAGGACCGATGTACCAGGTGGCTGAGACCGTCCGCAACTGCGAAGACTCAACCCCAAGGAACAACGGCCCAGACATTATTGCGGTCGGTTAAAACCGGTACACCACACCCAGGTTGAATGTGATCGGTTCATAATCCAGCCCTTCGATTTCACCGGCAGCAGCGCCTTCGCCCTCCAGATCAACGTCCGTTAAGTTCGCGTACCTGATTTCAGCACTGATTTCCCAGGCCTCGCTGATCAGGTAGTCGGCGCCAGCCATGACCTGGAACACCACGTCACCGTCACCGGAGTACGAAATCTCAGGGCCGCGACCTTCGAGATCTATGTCTATCTCCTGGACCCAGCCAAGACCAACTCCGACATAAGGTTGAAATCGGCCACGAGGCTCGAAGTGACGGTAGCCGTTAACAAAGAAGATGTTTGAGGCGTAATTACCATCACCATAGGTAAGAGGACCTACTTCGGTTTCGCTTTCGTTGCTGCGGTACTCCCACGCAACTTCGGCAGACCAGCGTTGGTTGTATCGATAACCGACGCCCATGCCTGCAGCAAAACCGCCGTCGAGGCTCACATCCACCACCTCACCATTAAGCGACCCGGAGGTATCCGAGAGCCCCGAATATCCTCCATACGGTTTCACAAACCAGCCTGTATCATCAGCAACGCCCGCAAGCGGCATCATCAGGCCTAAACTCATCACAACAGCACCGCGTATATTCAACATGTCTCCTCCATTGGTATTTCAGTTGAGTGCAACAGAGGTTACGGAACCGCAGTTAAATAGATGCCGCCAATGCACGAGTGGGCAGGATATTGTATGAACGGGCCCGCTCCCCACGACCAGGCAGGCCCTTTCTACCCGGGTGACCTGTCACCCAGGCGATATTTCTTTTCTATCGCGATCGTGCTGGGTGTGCTGTTCGGACTGCTTGGTGGATCTGATGACAACCCGCTGTCTATCGTGCAGTGGCCACTGCAGGCGATCATCGCCATCACTGCCCTCGTTACCCTGCACATGGGTCTGATACGGACATTTGCATCCAGGCTCCCGTCAATCTGGCAGCTTGTGTTATCAGGTACGGCAGCGTCAGTGCTGATCACACCGATTTTCTACTTCGTGGATGTGCTGTTCGGCCAGAACCAGTTGCCTGAGTCCATACCCGCAATGCCGCTGGCGCTCCTGGAAGAATGGGCCGGCATCTACCCGCTCCTGCTCCTGGCCTGGATCGCGATGAATGCGCCAATGCTATTTGGCTATCGACTCCGCCAGCAGGTGACAAAACCCTCGCAGGAGGCAGCCCGTGCTTTCGCGCCACGATTCCTCAGCCTGCCTGATGCACCGCGCGGCGCGCTGCAATATCTCAAGGCCGAGTTGCATTACCTGAAGGTAGTAACGGACCAGTCAAACGCCCTTTTGCTTTATAACCTGCGGGATGCCATTGCCGAGCTCCCGGAGGACGAAGGCGTTCAGTGCCATCGCTCCTACTGGGTACACCTGGATGCTGTTGCAGGTTATCGAAAGGACGGCCGGCAAGGCGTAATCACCACCAGGACCGGCGAACAAATCCCCGTCAGCCGCAACTACAGGGTGGCAGTGGAAGAAGCCGTACAAGAAAGAGTCGCTGCGTCATGATGGCAGACCCAGCTTCCCTGCGATCGCATCGCAGAAATCTGTTGTCGACGCCGTACCACCCTGGTCCGGCGTGAGATGTAACCCATCGGCATATACCTCTCTTACGGCCTCGATCATCTGCTCTGACGCATCGTCAAAATCGAGGTAGCTCAGCATCATGGCGGCCGTCAGCAGGTTTGCTGTCGGGTTGATGATGTTCTGGCCCTGGATATCAGGCGCTGTGCCGTGTGCTGATTCAAAATAGGCATAGTCATTGCCGTAACAGCCGCTTGCCGCCAGGCCAAGACCACCAACAAGCCCTGCTGCTGCATCAGACAGGATGTCGCCGTAGAGATTGGGTGTCACCACGACATCAAATCGCTGTGGTTCGGTAATCAAGCGGCATGAAAAATCATCGACGATGAAATGATCGAGCGTGACGTCCGGATATTCAGCGGCGATATCTTTGCCTATCTCAAGAAAGTAGCCATCAGTTTCAGGCAGCATGTTGTACTTGGAGGTAATCGTCAGGTGACCACGACGCTGGCGCGCAACCTCGAACGCAAACCGGATGACACGCTCCGAGCCCTCACGAGTGATCGCTTTGATGGCAAACCGGCCTTCACCGAGATCTGCGACCGGTCGCCGGATGGTCGCCCCCTCTACCGACAGGTTGGATAATTCCTGCAGGTCACCCTCAGCGCGTACATACAGGTCCTCAAGGTTTTCCCTAACGATGATGAAGTCGATGTCATCCGGATCGGCGAGCGGACTTTTTGCACCGGGAAAGTAGGTGCAAGGCCTTATGTTTGCATAGGTCTGCCTGCCCCAGCGGAGATGAAACAATGCGGCCGCTGACGCCCCACTGGTGGATCCAAAAAAGGTGGTATCCGCCTCATCGATTGCCTGTCGGCTGATATCAGGAAAAATGTGCCCATGTTTCTCACGGGCCGCTTCTCCGACCAGCGGGTAGCTGAACTCAATATCGAGGTCCATTCGCCTGATGAGTTCAATGGTGGGCCTGACTGCTTCGGGCGATGCATCATCACCTTCTATCACCACGACTTTCTTCATGTGATTTCCTCTATCTAATTCTCACGGGAAACGACACCGGTTATTTGACTTCTGTCGGTAGAACACTACTCTCAGTAGTGTACGCCTTTAAGCATACGGGTCTGCACTGCCCGTTCTCCAGGCCCTTTTCGAACAACCCGCTGCTGCGTCTAGATCAGCGGCCGTTGTTTTTCATCAAGCGAGACGTTATTTGAGTTCCCAGGCTGAATCACAATCGGCCCCGCCGAGGCGCCCCAGTGATGCCGTGCTTTACCAGCCCGGCATGTTCGGCTCGCTCGCGATTCGTGACTTCAGGTTTCTCTGGTTTGCCAACCTTGCTGCCTCTTTTGCCATGCAGATGCAGATGGTGGCACGTGGTTGGCTGATCTATGACATGACCAGCTCACCGCTGGCGCTCACCTGGGTGATGCTGTCATTCATGTTGCCGTCGTTCCTGTTTTCACTGGCTGGCGGTGTTATCGCGGACCGGCTGAACAAGAAGCCCATCATTGTCGCATCACAGTTTCTCAACAGCACGGCAACCGTGATCCTCGCCTACATCATTTATACAGGCGATGTGAGCTTCTGGCACTTCATCGGTTTTGGTCTGTTTAACGGCACCATCCTGGCCATCAGCATGCCCGCGCGCAGCGCGCTGATTCCGGAGGTTGTTGGAGAGGATAACCTCGTCAACGCAATGGCGTTACAGAGTGCCACGTTCAATCTTTCACGAATCCTTGGGCCTGCGCTCGCAGGGGCACTCATCGCCATCTTTGCTGCGGGTGACACCACATCAACGACGGGTGTTGGCATCGTGTTTTACATCATTGCAGGTCTTTATCTGCTGGCCAGCCTTTCCATACTTTTTGTTAACCACAAGGGTGCACCTCAGACGACCGGGCCCTCATCGCCAATCGACGACATCAAGTTTGGCTTCAAATACATGTGGGAAGACAAAGTCATCCTTGGCCTCCTGATAATGGGGTTTGTACCGTTTACCTTTGGCTTTTCTGCATCGTTCCTGTTGCCTGCTTTCAACCAGGATGTCATCGGCGGTGGACCGGATGACCTTGGACTGCTGATGACCAGCATGGGCGCGGGTGCGTTTGTCGGCTCGATGATGTTGGCACGCCTCGGCGATTTTAAGCGCAAGGGCAAGGTCATGTTCTACTCAAGTTACCTGTGGGCGGTTTCCGTTGCCGCGTTTGCCTTGTCAGACACCCTGGTGATCGCTATGGTCACCGGCGCAGCCAGCGGGATGTTCGGATCCGTTTTCGGGGCATTAAATATGAGTGTGATTCAGCTGATGGTCAGGCCGGAGTTGCGCGGCCGCGTAATGAGCATTCTGATGATGACATTTGGCCTGATGCCCCTCGGCGTGATACCCGTCAGTACCCTGGCAGAGTTTGTCGGCATTGATATCTCCCTGCTGTTTGCTGCCGCCATGCTGGCACTGTCCATGTGGCTGCTGCGGATCTACTTTCCTGACTTGATAAAAATCGACCGCGGTCACGGCGACAAGATACTGGTCAGATAACCGTGTCCGCAGTATCAAACACGCGGGCGCTGATGCCCCTCTTTGCGCTGGTCGCTATGCTGATGGTGGGGTACGGCGCCCTCTTTTCACTTCTCGCGGAGATCCGCAACAACTTCGGGTTTTCTTCATTTGATATTGGCCTGATCGGTGGTGCGGCGTTTGCTGCGGGTTTCGTTGCACAGTTATGGTTATCCCGATACGCCGACATCGGTTATGGCAACCTGATGTTGCAGGCGGGCCTCGCCATCTCGGTGCTTTCAACCGCATGGATGATTTTCGCGTCAACACTACCCGAATGGATCATTTCGAGAGCCCTGCTCGGGTTCGGCGCTGGTTGCATACGCCCGGCGGTACGGCGCCTGGCTGTCACCATGAAGCCCGAGGAAGCCGGCCAGTTTCTCGGCCTGCTGGCGGCTTACGAAACCGGCGGTTTCCTGATCGGGCCCGTCATTGCCGCAACCTTCAACACCTGGCTCGGGTTTTCAGAAACGTTCATCGCCCTGACCCTGCTGCTCGCCGTGTTTATCCCGGTGGTCATGCGCGCCGATGTACCGGCCTCGAAGGAGCCGCAGCAAGATAACGTACTCAGGTCACTGCTGGCGAAACCGGTAATGCAGGCCTGCATGGCCATGGGTATTGCCTTCTGGATAACCATCGGGGTGTTCGAAGCGATCTGGGCTATCTTCCTGTCTGACCTAGGCGCATCCATGGTCTTTATTGGCCTGACCATGAGTCTCTTTGGTATACCGATGATATTTATCGCGCCTATCGCAGGCGGATATGCCCAGCGAAAAGGTGCCCTGCGCGTGGCAACAGTTTCAATCTTCGTTTCCATTGTCTGCATGCTGTTCTATGGCTTCATAGACAACCTCTGGTTGCTCTGCCTGCCCTTGCTCGTGCACTCCATTGCAGACTCATACACCATGCCGGCAACACAGCTTGCGGTTGCAGAAGCGAGTGGTGATGCCGCACTTGCCGCAGGCCAGGGACTGTTTGGGGCAACCGGTATGGCAGTAGGTGCCGTCACCGCGGTTGCAGGCGGCGCGCTGTATGAGACGCTCGGAGCGAGCGGACTGTGGGTGAGTGCCGCGCTCGCGATGGTGGTGTGTATGGTATTTGCTCGCCTGCGTCTTGCCGGATTGTCTTCACCACTTCCGATAAAACCCTGACACTATTATCAAGGCGCAACTGGCGGCATACGCGTGGATCAGTGGCAGTTGGCATTTTTGCTAAACACCTCCTGCCCACTTATCCCGCAGGCGTTACTCCATACCGCGTTTTCCCGCTTCCGCGATAAAGGGCTGTCTTTCAGCAAACGGGGTCGGGAAACTCGAACCCACGGTAAATGCAGCGTCAGTCGTTAAGGTGAGCCCTGATGTGTACCCAGACTCATCCGAGGCAAGCCACAGCGCCGCGTTGACGACGTCTTCTGCTGTCCCCGGTCTGCCTTTTAAAGGGGAACTCTGCGCCAGGTTTCTTTTTGTTGCCTCAATGTCATCGGGGTCACCGGACAAAGCTGCAACCATGGGTGTCGCCATACCTGCCGGTGCGATGCAGTTAGCGCGAATGCCATAGTTCGACAGTTCCGCTGCCACACTCTTGGTAATGCCCACGATGCCATGTTTTGCCGCCGTATAAGCATGCGGACCGAGGCCGCCCATGATACCCGCTGTGCTCGCCATGCTGACGATGGAGCCGGTACCGCGAGGTATCATGACTCGAGCGGCATGTTTACAGCCGTAAAAGACGCCGTTGATATGGATATCGATGGTCATCTTCCACTCTTCCTGGGGAGTGTCGGCAATGGGGCCTACTGCGCCTACAACACCGGCGTTGTTGTAGATCACATCCAGTTGGCCAAATTCAGATACTGCCGTATCCACCATATTGGCCACCTGATCTTCGTCCGTCACGTTGCAGGGGACAAACACAGCAGCGTCGCCGAGTTCCGCTGCTACAGCCTTACCGCGATCTTCCTGAATATCACCCAGGACAACTTTTGCCCCTTCTGCAACAAACCTCCTCGCCGCACCTTCACCAAATCCACTGGCCGCACCGGTAATTGCTGCAACCTTGCCTTCAAGCCTTCCTGCCATGACTCATTCTTCCCCGAAAAAGCCGACAGCATAGCAAAGCACTGTCAGTTTGTGACATTGCATAGCGTCCAGCCTCAAACGACAATGTGCTGACATCACTGCACCCTCGAGGTAACCCGACATGACTCAGCTCAGCGCACCCGGTCATCCATTCCAATACGCCTGGCACGTACCCGATATGGACATAGCGATTGACTATTGGGCTAACACGGTTGGCGTGGGTCCGTTTTTCATCAACGAGGGTGAACAGCGATACGATGGAAGGTTTCAGCTACCGGGGCGGTGAAGGTCATCTCGAGATGCGTGTGGCCTGGGCGCAGGGTAAGGAAGGCCAGATAGAGTTGATCGAGGTGACGTCACCCGGGCCAAACGTTTACCACGACCTCATCAGCCCGGATAAAACCGCGTTTCATCACATCGGTATCTGGTCCGATGATTATTTTTCGGACAAGCAACTGTTGATCAACCAGGGCTACGAGGTGGTTATGGACATGGGGGTAAACACCAACATCTGTTACTTCGATACCTCAGCACACAATGGATCCATGCTGGAACTCATCGAACGCAACGATGGGATTGTTGGCCTGTTCGGGATGATCGCCCAGGCAGCTGAGACCTGGGATGGCAGCAAACCTGCCAGAACTATGGCTGAACTGATGGGTGGTTAACTTCCACCCACTATTCAGATCTTCACAGCGTGCCAGTGTTCAGCAATGCCGAAGCCCTGCCTGTCTCCCCACTGAAACTCGCTTAAGCCTTCGTTGACGAAAATAGCGCCACCAGGCATGGGTATCTTGGTGGGGCAGACGCTGGTGACGTCGCCCGTGATCTCAATCTTTTCACCGGAGGCAAGCTCTGCGCTGAGCACCACATTTTCATGGATGATGGAATCGTCACGGTAGCGGGTTTCTATGATAACGTTATCCAGTTCCCCTGACTCACCATCACGCTGGATCCAGCCGCTGCCTCGCATCACACCATCGCCGTGCCGGAAACATGATCCGCCGAGTGCTGTATCCGGCCCAAAGTTCATTGAAAACCAGTTCACGAAGGCGCCACCGGTTGAACCACCGCCACCAGAACTACCAGCACTGCCAGCACCCCAGTCTCTCGGCCCCCAGGATTTGTCGCGCACGCCATAACCATGCACCTGCCAGGTTTCGCCCCCCAGTGAAATCGTGCCGGTCACCTCGCCGCTCTGTTCAAAGTGGCCTCGCTCACCACTCGCGGCGTAGTGCGGCTCGGTTGTGCAATTGAACGTGACCTGCATATCGAGTGTTGCTGGCGTAAACCAGCCATCCGGGCGTTCTTTGCTGCGCGTCAAAAGGATTTCCCCGTCAGCAATATCCTGCGCTGGACCGTTGTACCGTAAAAGCCAGGTTTTGTGAGCTTCCTCGCAGGTCAGCGTTAGATCACCGGCTGAAAGGTCACCGTCATAGAGAGAAAGGTCCTTACCAATATCCCTGCGGCCGTAAGTGAAGGCCACCCGTTTGCCTTCAAGGTAAATCACATGCAGCGCGTCCGCCCAACCGTTACCAGGACGAAACCCCATACGGGTAAACATCGCGATGCGGGATTGTGGGTCGACGAAGTTGAAGTAATAACTCTCACTCCAGGCTGGATCATCCCCAACCGGGTGCATCAATTCATCGTTCATAGTGTCTCTCAGTTGTTGTGCGCTGCGGGTTTGAAATCGGTCGCACGGTTATCAGCAAACGTAGGCGCCAGCTCAGTTTCAGGATCGCCCGCCACCCTGCTACCCCTTAACACGCGCGCTTCATTGGGGTTATACGGACAGGCTCGATGCATGAGACACCTGTTATCCCAGACCACCAGGTCACCCACCTGCCAGGTGTGTTTATAAACCCTGGGCGGCTGACAGGCAGCTTCCATCAGCTGATCAAGCAGCTGTTCAGATTCCTCATCGGTCATACCGGTCAGACCGTACGCATGTCGGCCGGTGTAGATGGATTTACGCCGGGTTTCCGGATGCGTTTTGATAACGGGCCGCAACGGCGCACCCTTATCGTGAAGCCCGTAAAGGTTATCCGTCTGGTGAACGTAGCCCGCCTTTGACTGGGAGTAGTAAAGCGAGTGGTAAGCGCTCAGGCCTTCGAGTTTCTCTTTCGTCTCATCGGACAACGCATCATATGCGGCGCGCATATCAGCAAACTCGGTTTCGCCTCCCTCATCCGGTAACACCAGCGCTGCCAACATTGCGGCTTTTGATGCGAGCGGCATATAGGTGCTGTCTGTGTGCCAGCCCTCGTTACCCTTCAGGATCTGGAACTGGTACTCATCTTCGGTAGCGAGGCTGCCATCGCGCTTGGTGTTGGAAATCGGGATGGTACCGCCCTTCTGTTTGGGCGAGAGTTGTTCGAGTTCACCAAACCTCGAGGCGAATTCGCTTTGCTCCTCGTCCGTCAGGTGCTGGCCAGGAAAGACCAGCAGGCCATATTGCAGGAATACATCGTAGAGTGATTGCCAGGTTGCATCGTTTAGTTCTGGCAGCCGGATACCCGTCACGACGGCACCCAGAGTGGCATCCAGCGGTTGAACATCGAATGTCATGACCGATTCCCCGAGAGGCTGATTGGATTGATTATAGCCCCAGGGGAAAGAAAATCGCGACGTCAGCTGGTGACGGGCGTGACCTCCTGACCATCCCGGAGTAGCTCGGCACCACGTACAGCAACGCGATCACCGGTTTTAAGCTGCTCACCTGCCTCCACGGCAACCATATTGCCCGTCCTCTCACCCAGCACAACATCCACCTTCTTGGCGGTATTGGACTCATCAATCATGAACACAAAGTTGCCTTCAGCGCGCAGCACTACCGCGTCCCGGGGCACAAAAACGGCGCTGTAGCGGGTTACCGGGAGCTCAACATCTACAAACTGGCCGGATACCAGGCGCGCCGCCGCATCAACGCCGAGGTCCAGGATAACGTTGAAGGTCTGCGAGCTTTCATCACCGGATTTCAACGCGTGGCGAATCGGTGCGTTCACCTCAACGTCGTGGGAACGGATGACACCGTCAACATCAAGATCGACCTGGTTCATGTTGACCACCGGTACCGCTGCAATCACTTCAAGTTCTTCGGGATTCACCAGCCGTGCCACCGCATCCCCTTCACGCGTATATTCGCCCGGCATGAGGAAACGCCTCGTCACCATTCCCCGCACCGGAGCAATCACCCTGGTGCGTATGATGTTCTCCTTAATCCGGCGCAGTCTCGCTTCTGCCACACGCAGATCACCCTCAGCGATATCACGGCGTGACTGCATTTCTGCCAGCTGCGTCCTGGCAGCAAGGTTGTTCTTCTCAAGTTCGAGCAGCCGAGCCACTTCTCCCTCGAGATAGGACACCAGCGACCTTGCCCGATCGATAACAATTTCCTGTTCGGCGTGTTCGAGTACCAGCAGCGCGTCATCAATCCTGGCTATTTCTGTACCCTGCTCTACCATGGTGCCTTCTTCGAGTACCCAGAGAAGTTCGCCGGACGTTCGCGCGGGTAAGCGGATGTCGTGCCTTGCCCGTACCAGGCCGTTAACGACAACACTGCTTGCCGGTAATCCCTCTTCGACTTCTGCCACAACAACCGTGGGCGCTGCGACGGCCGACATCGCAAGGCTGGTTGCGAGGGCAAACAAAGAGATCAACAGTTTCATACTATTCATGACGCAAGTTCCGCTGATTTGGTTGTAACAATCCGCTGTATCAATTCACCAGGTTTGATCTGCAGGAGGGCCGGCATGAGTACCAGGGTGAACATCGCGCTCAACGTCATCCCGCCGACAATCACTGTGGCCAGCCCCCGGTAAATCTCCGAGCCGATACCTGGTACCAGCATCAGCGGCAGCATGCCAAAAATACTGGTGAGTGAGCTCATGAAGATGGGTCTCGCTCGCACGCTTACGGCCTGGCGCACTGCATCGGGTGTGGACATACCATCACGCTCTGCCCGGCGGGTCTGGTCTACCAGCAGGATGGCGTTGTTTACCACCAGCCCCAGCAGGATGATGAAACCGATCATGGTCAGCATATCGAGCGACTGGAACGTCACCAGGTTAAGGAGTTTCAGCGCGATGAGACCACCTGCAATCGCAACCGGCATCGCCAGTAACACCAGCAGGCTGTCGCGTGCAGATTTGAATATCGTCGTCATGATCAGGAACAGGATCAGGATTGATAACATGAAATTTTCAAAGATGGTTGCGAGCGCCTGCTTCAATCGATCTGCATTACCGCGATACTTAACGGAATAACCGGGCGGCATCGCCGCTTCAAGTGCCGGTGTTGCTTGCGCCTCCAGCTTTTCGAGCGCTTCCTCGAGCGTGACGTGTTCCGGTGGAATGACATTCAATGTGATCGTTCTCTTGCCGTTAACCCTGGAAAGATTGGTCGGGCCAACCGCCCGGTGCAGTTCAACCAGGTCGCCGACCTTCTGGATCCCGGCACCCGGCGTTGCCACGGGCAGAGACAACAACTCTTCCGGTGACTGCCAGCGCTCGGTGCGAATAATCATGTCGAGGCGTTCATTACCGTCAAAGTACTCACCGGCAAAAAGGCCGCCGGTGTAGGCACGAATCGTGCTGCCAAGCTGGGTACGATCGATACCGGCTGTGTTGAGACGCCTGTCTTTCGGCACAAACTGCAGCTCGGGCTCACTCAGGCTGACGCCCCCCTCAGTGCGTACGTTGGTGCCTTCCCAGAACTTGCTGATCACCTCCTGACCTGTCTGCGCAGCCGCCATCAGCGCGGCAAGGTCATTACCCTGCAGGTCAACACTGATATTTCGTCCGCCGCCGCCATCAACCTGCAGCATCGACGCCTGCTGTACGTAGGCTGTGACATCAGGGATACCTACCAGGATTTCATTCTGGAGCTTGTCGACCAGTTCCTTGATCCGCGCCGGATCTTTCGGATAGGCGTACACCTGGTTATAGGCGCCGTTAAAGGACGCAAAGTTATAAGCGCGGATACCAGGTTCGGCTTCACCATTGAGATACGGTTCAAGGCGCTTCACCACCTCGACAGAAAGTTCTTCCTCGATGGTTTTCACATTCATGCCGGGCGGCGTATTCAGCAGCACAAAGATGCCATCAATGTTGGCGCGCGGCAGGAAATCAACTTTCGGCATCAACATGACGCTCAGTGCGACCGCACCACCCAGGACACCGGCTGCAATCAACATGGGTTTGGCAACCCCACCGGTCACCCTGACAGAGAGCGCAGCAATCCTTTGCCAGAGTTTCACTTTACTGTCGTCGCCCACATCCAGGTTCCGCATCATGCTGGTCACCACCGGCAGCAGTGTCAGCGCGGCAACAAAAGACGCCAGGACAGCAACGGAGATGGCAATCGCAAGATCCTTGAACAACTGGCCCTCTATTCCCTGCAGGAACAGGATGGGTACAAAGATGGCAACTGTTGTCACCGTGGAGGAAAAGAGCGCGCCCGTCACCTGGCTGCAACCCTCGACGATCGCCTCCTGCATTTCTTTACCCTCCTGCCGGAGCCGGTAGATGTTTTCCTGCACCACAATAGCGGCATCCATCACAAGCCCCACCGCAAACGCCAGCCCGGCAAGGCTGATCACGTTGAGCGTCAGGCCAAGCAGGTGCAGACTGATGAAGGCAGCGATGAGTGACACGGGAACCGTCAGCGTAATGACGAGCGTGGCCCGGGCGTTTCGGAGGAAGTAATACAACACGCCGATCGCAAGGAACATGCCCAGCAAAAGGTTGTTCTGCACCAAATTGATGGCGCGACGAATATGCAGGGATGCATCAAAGGACAACTGCATCCGGACATCGTGTTTTACTAGCGGGCCCGCGTTCAGCTCATCAATCGCAACATTGAGCGCATCCAGTACTTCAACAGTATTGGCATCGTTGCGGCGCTGGATCGAAATGTAATAGGACGGAAAGCCGTTACGCAGGCTGACACCGGTCTTGTCTGCGTACTCAATGCTCACTGTTGCCACATCGTCGAGATATATCGGCTGCTGGTTACGCCAACCCACCACCAGGCGGCCGAGATCGGATATCTCCTGTTCACCGAGGAAACGTACCGTATAGCGGCGGCGTCCAACGTCGGCGAAACCACCTGAGATGTAACGCGCCCGGATGAGTGCTCGGGTAACGTCATCAACCGATACCCCAGCATGGCCATGCGCAGCGGATTGATAGTCACCCGCAGCTCGCGTGGACGCCTGCCATCGAGGTTGACCTGTGCAACGCCAGGGATGCGCGCGAGACGCGGCTCCACCACGTCTTCAATCAACTGCTGGTATTCGATCATATCCTTGACCGGGTTGTTTTCACCGGCAAAAACGAGAACCGAGGCAGCGCCTGGCAGGCCATTGTCGCCGCCGTTGGCAACAAACGGTTCACCAGCATCACCCGGCAGTGGCGGCGCCTGGTTGAGGCGATTGACAACATCCAGCAACGCCTGGCTCATGTCAAAACCAAGCTGGTAGTTCAGCACAACACGACCCTGACCGCGCGAGGTCCCGGAAATGATGTCTTCAACACCGGCGTTGTATTGCAGTACTTCTTCCTGCGGCTGAATGATGGCCTCTTCGACTTCTTCGGGCGCAGCAGAACGCCAGTTATTCCAGATGGTGATCTGGGGGCGTTCGATGTTGGGGAGCAACTGTAGCGGCAGGTCAGATATGGCACGGTAGCCAAAAATCGCGGCCAGCACGACCGTGACAATCACCACACCTTTGTATTTCATTGCGAGAGCGGTCAGGGACATCTGGTTTTTCTTATTCGGATCGGTACCAGCGTATTTTCTGGCCTGGTTGCTCATCGCAACAGGACTTTGCGGTAAACCGAATTATCGCCGCGATAACCAGTGAAACTTTTGCGGTGATTGACGGGTATGCCGTACCATCAGGCTATGAAAAGTTACCTGTTGGCCTCATTTACGCTGTTAATCGCCCTCAGCGCGCCTGCCGCCATGGCAGACGACGTGAAGGCTATTGACCAGCTTTTTGCCACCTGGCGGCAAGCCGTTGAAAACGCCGATATCCCGCTCTATACCAGCGTTTTACATGAGGATGTTCGGCTGATTCCGCCCGGTGCTGACGTCATTGCAGGGCGAGAGGCCTACCGCGCGTTTCTGGGCCCCGTGTTTGAGGGCGCAACCTACCAGATCAAAGTAACATCACCACCGGATACCACGGTGCTGGGAGACGTGGCGGTATCCGAATACGCCTACGTCATTCATCTCAAACTTAAAAATCCCGGCGAGGCTATCCAACAGGAAGGCGCGATCACCGCCTCCAGGACCGAGGCACGCTATTTCGACGTGCTGCGAAAAGACGAATCCGGCCAGTGGAAGGTGTGGCGCCACACCTGGCAATAACAAATTCAATCAAACCAAAGATAATTTTCAGGAGTAATCATGTCAGTACCCATGGGAGTGACGTTCGGCAGTCTGGGTGTACTTGGACCAAAGGCGGTAACCGATATTGCAGTATCCGCACAGGATATGGGCTACAAATCCCTCTGGACGGTTGAGGCAACCGGTACCGATGCAATGACCCTTTTGGGTGCCGTTGCGGTCACAGCGCCAAAACTGGATCTGGCAACCGGTATCGTGCCCGTGCAGGTCAGAACGCCGCCGCTGGCCGCGATGACCGCTTCCACCCTGCAAGCGCTGAACCCGGACGTTGATGTGCTGCTCGGCGTGGGCGTATCTGCACCCGGCATCCTGCGCCAGCACGGCGAACAGAATGCAGATAAACCTATTGGACTCATGCGCGAGTACGTCACACTACTGCGTGAATGCCTGTCCGGAGAATCGGTCACCTTTGAAGGAGATTACTTTAACGTGAAGCGGTTCAGGCTCGGCATGCGAATTGGCGAGCGCAAACCCAAGATCATCATGGCCGCGCTTAACCCGCAGATGCTGAAGCTCGCCGGAGAGCTCGCCGATGGGGTATTGCTGAACTACCTGCCTGCTTCACACGTCGGCACGTCGATCGAACAGGTACGCAAGGGTGGTGACGCCAAAATCTATGCCTACGTACACGCTGCTGTCGGTGATCTTGAGCGCAGCGCCAACTCTGCAAGAAAAGACCTGTTCAACTACGCCATGGCCGACGGCTATGCACGGATGTTCCGACAGGCAGGATTTTCTGACGAGGTCGATGAGCTGCGAGCCCGCCAGGCTGAAAAAGATCGTGAAGGTGCACTGGCCGCGATATCCGAGCGCATGATCCAGGCGATAGACTTTATCGGTAGCGAATCCGAAGTCACCGGATTTGTTAAGGAATACATCGATGCCGGTGTCGAGCACCCGATCCTGATGCCATTACCCTGGGGTGAAGATCGCCGCGCAGTAACCGATGCAACAATGCAGGCAGCCATTGCCGCAGTCTGACGGACACTACTGACAGTTGGCTGTCAGCATTGTTCTGATAAGTTGTTGCTTGAAGGCAACTAAAGATCAGGAGCTGACTTTGCAACTCAGTAGCGATGCCCTTGCAAACGCAAGGGCGGCCATCTTTAAGGACGGGCGCCGCCTGGAACAATGCCGGTTCATGCACCATTTCGAGGAACCTGACGCTGAACTGGTGGCGACCGAACTGGCCAGGTTCCAGAATCCTGATGGCGGTTTCGGGCACGGTATCGAGCCCGATTTCTGGCTGCCGGAATCCTCGGCCCTCGCGACAACAGTTGGACTGCAGATCGCTGTTGAGCTCGAACTTGCTGCCTCACACCCGATTGTACGCGCTGCCCTTGACTACCTTCGAGAGAGCTATGACCAGGAAATCGACGGCTGGCAGGCAACGCCGATCACCGTTAACGACTATCCACATGCCCCGTGGTGGCACCGTGACCCCGCGGCATCACCAGACGAAAACGCACTTCGGCTGAACCCAAGCGCGGAGATCGCCGGTTACTTTTTGCGTTGGGGTGAGAACGACTGGCAGGACTGGGTACACAACCTGGTGCAATCGATCGACAACCTCGAGGCGCACCAGTTGCTTTGCTGCCTGCGTCTTGCAGATTCGCCAAACCTTGCGACTGACACGAGAGATAAGCTTTGCGAGCTTATCGCGCGCATCGCACCTGGCGTGATTGAATCGGACCCTGGCAAATGGAATGACTATTGCGTTAAACCACTATCGGCAATCCACACACCGGATTCGTGGCTGGCCAGCTCATTCGCAGACGCCATTGCCTTGCAACTGGATGATGAAATCTCTCGCCAGGCTGCTGGCACCGGCGCATGGGTGCCTCACTGGTCATGGGCAGGTAACTACCCCGACGCCTGGGAAGAAGCGCGCAGACAGTGGTCAGGCATCATCACACTGGAGATGCTGCGCACGATGCAGGCTTTTGGAAGATTGGGCTCCTAAGCGCCGCTTTCCTTACCTTCCCGAAACTGCAGGGCAAGATAAATACACAGCGGCAGGCCGCAAGTAAGTCCAATACCACCGATCAGGAGGAAAGCTGACTCGAGGGAATAGAGATCAGCGACCCATCCGACAATGGGCATGGTGAGCGCACTCATCAGACGACCAAACATGTTCTGCACGCTGAGCATACTGGCTCGCACGTCGGAGCCTACTTCCCGATTAACAATGTCGCTGAACAGCACCTTGTTGAAACCACGCGTCAGCTGGTGCAGGTAGATAAAGACGAAGCTGAACAGGAACTGGAAAGCACCCAGCAGCAATGACCCGATGCAACTGAGAATCAGCGTGATGTATAACATCGCAGATTCACCGACCGCATCCCGGCAAACATAAAAGAACCTGCCGGCATAGGCGGCAACCACCTGCAGGCTGGCAAAGATGGCGCCAAAAAAGACAATGTCGACACCGGTTGCGATCATGTACGGCTGGTATAGCCAGAGGCCCGCCATGTTGATGCCAAAAACGAACCCGGCATAGATCACGGTGGTGACCAGCTTGCGATTACCTGCCAGCACAGTGAACGTCTTCTGCACGGTAGACCATTGATCTTTTGTCACATGCTCTCTTGGCGCTTCCACCAACAACAAGGCAAACACCAGCCCAAGGGCGACAAAGGGCACCGATGCGTAAATGGCGTAGCGCAGTTCTACAGCTGCAACTACGCCGCCGAGCACATGTGCGGCCGCACCGACAATGGTTGCATAGAAGATCATCCGACCGAGCTGTTCAGCGTAACTTGCTTCTCGCTTCTGCTGTTTCAGCGTGTCGTAGAGCAACGCTGAATCAGCGCCTGACTGCATGGAGATAAAGATCGCGATGAACAGCTCAGCCACCAACAGGTCAAAAAAGCTGTCCGCAAAACAGTAGACCGCAACACCTAGAACATTGGCGGCCGAGCCAATAACCAGAGATGCCTTGCGCCCTATCGTATCCGCCAGCACGCCACCCGGTATTTCCAGCATCAGGGTCACGATCGAAAAGATGGCCTGAAGCACCATGATCTCGAACATAGAAAGACCGATGTCCTGCCATACCAGGACGATAATCGGGATATAGAAGTACGCGGTGACCAGTGCCTTCTGGTATGTCAGCAGCGTGACATTCCGACCGAGGTCTCTCTCGCTATTCACTGGGCATGTTATCTATTCCGGGATGGCTGGCTGATTCAG
The DNA here is from genome assembly GCA_963921285.3 of Pseudomonadales bacterium. GTDB lineage: Bacteria > Pseudomonadota > Gammaproteobacteria > Pseudomonadales > Azotimanducaceae > UBA9659. The sequence continues at coordinate 319,928 of CAWUFD020000003.1, read as the reverse complement.
ATCAGCCCTTCACTAACGAAGGCGCGATGGTAGATCTCGCGAATCACCTGCTGTTTGCGAGCGTTGTACTGATCAACGCGCTCACCCTGCGTGTTGGAAACACCGGCGGCAGCGAGCTTTGCATCGCGATAGAGATCACGATCCTCGGCGTTGCCACGCAACCAGTCACGGAAGATCCTGTGACGACGGGTTTCTGCGCAGTTCGGTGAAAACACATGCAGATTACATTTCGGTGCATCATGCTTAAGGCATCGATGTCGGTACCACCAGGGTTCACGAATCTTCAGCACAAATCCTGCATTTTCAAGTTGTGGTAACCAGTGCGCCTCAGCATCGGAGTCCGGCACGGTCAGGTCGATATCAATGATTGGTTTGGCTGGCAGCCCTGGCACCGACGTTGATCCGACGTGTTCGATCTCAAGTACCGCATTGCCGAGGGCTCGCCGAATGCGTTCAGCCAAGTCATCAAATCGTTCGGGCCATGCCGGATCGCTTTCAACAATCTCGATGTTATCCGCTTTTGGTACATCACCAACGTAAGGGCTCTGCCCCGGCGGCGGCGGGGCATCATCAAATCTTGTTATGTCGGCAGCGGTGAGCATAAGGCGGATACTTTACACTGGGCGCTAGTCGACAGGAACGGTCCACCAGAGGTAGAGGAAAAGAACACCTGCCAAAACAGTCGCTATCGAAGTGGGGTTGGTTGGATCACCACAGAACTGCAAGCGCTTTGACAACGTGCAGCCCCCCGACATCCACCAAACACCGGTCGCCAGCAGCAATGAAGACAGAACAAAAAGGGACCAATGACGCAGGCTAGTGAGTCTTTCCCGAATCTGCTTCATCTGTTTTCAAGCACCGGACGGAGGAATACTCAGGAACCAGGCGTAGGTAGAACCGTCGTCTCCATCTGCTCGGGCTCAAGGCCAAGCGTAATCAGGACCTTGGACATGCCAAGAAACAGCCCAACGCCCAGCGTCATTTCGGCGATTTCCTGATCGCTGTAATGTTCACGGATCAATTCTCGCTGCTCGTCGGTCAGCCTGCCAGGTGCACCGATGATGTCATCGGTCAGGGTTAGTGCAGCAGTTGCACGCGCATCGAGGCGTGCTTCATAACCATCTTCAATCCTGGTGACGGTCTGTTCGTCAAGACCCGCTTCACGAGCGGCGTCGAACCGGACGTTTTTTCAGTAGCCGCAGTCGGTGATGCGTGCGTTGCGGATACGCGTCATTTCCTTGATCTCCTGGCTGAGGATACCGCGTTGCCAGAACTCAGCGTAAAGATCGAAGAAGGAACCAATCACTTCCGGGGTGTGGCTCATGACGGTGCCAAATTCAGCGGGTTGGTCCGGTATCGCGGAAGCAACTCTTGGGGTTGTAGACATATCAGAGGGCTCCCGTAGTGAGATCAAGTCGGCACTGCACATCCATGAAAGCCAGCGCCGTCAGCAGCGTGACCGTACCGGCCTCGCCGAGGTGCTGCTTCACTGCTGCAACTTCTTCATCAAGCAGTTGGTGATGTTGATAGGGAATACGTTCGGCAACCACCAGCGCTGCAGTTTCTTCAGCAGTGAAACCGCTGACGTCACCTGCCACCAGCTTCTGCCTGTCGGCGGGAGCAAGTTGCGCTGGTGTCACACCGTGGATGAGCTGGATCTGCGCGCGGCACAGATCCAGTAGTCTCGTTGGTACGGGCGAGGATTCGAGCGAGGCCAGGAATGCCCGGTACTTGTCAGCAAGCACCGGGTGTTCGGCCAGCATCGCCTCGAATTGGGCCATATCAGAAGCCCTTGATCCTGGCGTATCGGTCGCGATGGAAAGCCTGGTTCCCGTAGGCAGTTTCCAGCACCCGAGCGCGTTTCAGGTAGAAGCCCGCATCGAACTCATCCGTCATACCAATGCCACCATGGATCTGGATAAGTTGGTTCGACATCTCATGCAGGAAATCGCCGACCTTCGTTTTGGAAAGCGACGCCATCTCCGGGACATTGTCCGCCCCATCATCGATCGTACTGAGTGCTGCCTCCATGCAGGATCGGGAGAGTTCCATCTTCGAGAAGAGTGCTGCGGCACGATGGCCCAGTGCCTGGAACGAACCGATGACCCGTCCGAACTGTTCACGTGTTTTCAGGTAATCGAGCGTCATGTCGAAGGCCTGGGAGGCCGTGCCGATCATCTCTGCGGCAATACCGGCCCGAGCGCGATCGAGTACTTCATCAAGCAATGCGTAGCCCGCATCCGCTTCGCCGAGTACAGCGTCTGCGCCTACTTCAACACCGTCGAAGTGCACGTTTGCGTAGCCCCTCGAATCAACTGTCGCCATCACTTCAAGACTCACACCCGCAGCATCGGCAGGTACCAGCAGCAGCGTGATACCACCTTCTTCACCGGCCGCGCCGGACGTGCGTACGGGCACGATAAAGGTCGTTGCCGCCATACCTTCCACAACAAACGTCTTATCGCCGGTCAGCTTGTATCCTGAACCAGTCGACTCAGCCTGCATGGCAATCTGCTTCGGTGCATGGCGCGGACCTTCTTCGCTCGCCAGGGTCACAATCTCCTTGCCACTCACGATATTCGGGAGCAACTGCTGCTTCTGCTCTTCGCTGCCACCCAACAGGATTGCTGAGGCGCCAACATAAGCAGATGCAAAGAGTGGTGACGCCGTCAGTTGACGACCAATCTCTTCCAGCACCACGCCAAAAGTGAGGTAACCGAGCCCGGAACCACCATACTGTTCCGGCACAAGAATACCTGTCCAGCCCATTTCGATCATTGCGTTCCAGGTTTCCGGCATGAAACGGATTTCAGTGCCGCTGTCGCGCATTTCGCGGAACTTCTGCACTGGTGACTGCTCTGTGACCCAGCTCTTGGCCTGGTCACGGAGCATTGATTGTTCTTCAGTTAATGCTGCCATGACTGGTTATCCTTTCTGGGTCGTTTCGGGGAGGCCAAGAATGTTCTTGGAAATGATGTTGTACTGCACTTCGAAAGAGCCGCCATAGATAGAAATCGCCTTACCCCACAGCCACTCGCGAACATTATCCAGTTCATTGTCTGTGAAGTTGTCGCCTTCCCAACCGATACCCTGGCTACCCATCATCTCCATGGTGAGTTCAGCCTTACCCTGGGCGATGTTGGTAGCAGAGTTCTTGAGAATGGACGCCGCTGCGCTCACTTCAACCTTGCCTTGCGCTTCGGCAACGATCCTGCTGGTTGTGAGCCCGTGAGCCTGTGCATCCATCAGGTGATTAACCACGCGGGTACGCAGGTCAGAATCTGCCAGTGCACCGGTTTCATCTGTACCGACATACTCCTTCGCCATATCCGCGATAGTTTTCTTGTCGCCACCACCACCTGGCGCGCGTGCCTGGGTCTGGCTCTGGCGTTCGTGCTGCAGCAATCGTTTCACAACACTCCAACCCTCGTTGAGCGGACCCAGCAGGTCACTTTTCTCGGCACGAGCATCGTTAAAGAAGGTTTCACAGAAAGGTGACGCGCCTGAAATCAGCTGGATTGGCTTGGTGGTCACGCCTTCCTGGTCCATGGGCAGCATCACAAAACTGATACCGTCACGTTTCTTGGCGTCAGGGTCCGTGCGCACCAATGCACCACACCACTGGGAGATATCGGCACCAGAGGTCCAGATTTTGGATCCGTTCAGTTCGAAGCAGTCGCCGTTATCAATCGCCTTGGTTGCGAGCGAGGCAAGGTCAGAACCGGCGTTTGGTTCCGACAGGCCAAGACACCAGCGAATCTCCCCGCTAGCGATACCAGGCAGGTGGCGTGCCTTCTGATCATCGGTGCCGTATTCGAGCATGGTGGGACCAACCATGGTGACACCCATACCCGCCATGAGAGGGATCGGGTTGAACGCACCGAGCTTGCCCATTTCCTGGCTGATAATTTTGGCTTCAGGATCACTTGCTCCCGCGCCGCCATACTCCTTGGGCCAGGTGGGTGCGCCCCATCCCTTCTCAGCCAGGCGTTGTCGCCACAGTTCAAAATCAGCTTTTGCAGCTTCATTCGCTTCACCTTCAAGTCCCATACTTGAGCCTTTCAGGGATGCAGGGAAATTCTCCTTGATCCACTCGTGTGTTTCAGCGCGAAATGCTTCCAAGGCGTCAGCCATAAGGCGGCTCCTTCTCTTTAGTCAATAGAAATTCGGAAAGTCGCTAGGATAAAACAATCCCGGCGACATTGTTAATTCACGGCGTGTACCAGATTGGCGAGGTATACGCCCTATCCTGAATACTACGCGGGATCACGTCCGGCAGTTCAATGCCGAACTGCAGCGCATCATAAGTAGTCCAGCGCGGTACCGGGATTTCCAGCACCCTGACGTAGTAGAACGCACGTTGTTTTGCGTCGAAATCCGGGTCTGTCCAGACGGTGGCCAGTTGCGCGGCGCCGATACTGTTGGTGTAGGTCGCCTTTTCGACGTCCACGGTATTACCCACCGGCGGCAGCTTGCCGTTTTGGTCTGGTTCACGATCACCTGACCAGGCAACATCGTAGACCTTTTCACCGGTGGTACCGTCCTTGTTCAGCCAGCCTTTGACGACTTGCACCCGATCAAGGTTGGCGCCATCAGGGTCTTTTGCTGCCACCACCATAAATGAGGGGGATTCGCCACGCGGCGCTGCGGTCAGGTCGCCGCCCATCGGCACACCGCGGCCGTAGCCAATATCCAGGTAACGCGGCTTTTGTACATCACCGGGCTCAAAATCAAACCCGCCAAAGAACCTGACCATGATCCTGGAGCCGGTTGTTGCGTATACCTCGCGTCGCTGCATGGCGTCAAACAGGGCCTCGCGAGTGTTCTCCTTCGCCCAGACTGCCGCGTATCCGGAAGAAACGATGCGCCAGTTGTCCCACAACTGGTCAGCCGCCATGGAGTTCTGTGTTCGTTCAACTCCCGGTTCTGATTCAGGGAACTTGCCGTAGAAGTTATCTTCCTCGGTCGTCGTAAAGGTATTGTGGCCATCGGTACTGCCAATCATGCCGAACTTGAAGGGGTTAACGCCGAGCGATTCCTCATAGGCAAGACCGAGCTTCAGCGCACCGCGTGCATACTCATGTTTGAGCATCCATTCCTGTTTGGCTTCTGTGCGGCCGATGTTGTCCCAGTCCCAGTTCTCGTAATCAGCAAACTCATCATCCGGTGAAAGCGCCGGGTGGGCTTCGCCATCTCCCTTCACCTGGGTCATCTCATAAACCGGCTCCCACCGCGCTCGCAGTTCTGCGTAGGCCTTGTCGATCGCTTTGCCGTCCACGGATTTGTCCGGGAACATCATGCCGTTGGACAGGTTGCCATTGTGGGCAATTGCCATCACTTGACCGCCGGTTGCTTCTTCATAACGGGCGAGTGCCTTCCAGAGTTCGCGGGGATCCAGGCTGTCCTGGCCGCTGAAAGGTGGCAATGCCCCTGCTTTATCGGCAGCGTCTTTGTAGATCACCACGCGGTGCAGGTTGTTGCCATTGATCATGGCCGTCCATTCGTAACCGGTAAACGCGGTGAAGCGGCCAGGATGGTTATGTTCATCTGCGGTCTGGGCGACATCCTTCCATATTGCGAGTCGTGTTGATTCGGGGAAGGCTCGGTTAACGTCCGGGTCACTCATGCTGCCCGTGAATGCTGCCATCATGCCAACCGGATTGCCTTCATCAAGGTATCCCTGCCATTGCTTACCTGCGTCGGTGCTAGTCACCTGCGGGTCGCCCACATGAAACCGGTAGTAACCGCCCAGGTATTCCGCATGATCCGACACCACCAGGAAATCGAGCGGACGACGTAACTTCACCTTCATCCCGTTGTGGGCCGTCAGTGATTGACCCTGCGCAAACCGAAAAGCATCGGTCGGCGTCAGGTTCTGGTTACCGAGCGAGTAGGCGTCTGCTGAATTGCGTGTGTGCAGATGCGTATCACCCCAGTAGACATCTGTCGGATAGTCCGCATTCGCCGGTTTCGAATATACGTCTTCGGCATGTGCATCCAGCTGCCAGGCCAGCAGCAACAGAACAGCAATAATCGGCATGGTGAGTCCTCCAGCCACTACTATAAGGTGATCAGCGTTATTTTTCCTGCGGCACGACTCGGCCGAGGAAATCCGCCACATCGGCGACAAAGATATCGTTACGGTCTCCAGCAACCATGTGGGCTGCATCCGTGACATTGGAGTATTCAGCGTGCGGGCACAGCGTCAGAAACTCCTGCGCACCCTCCTCGCTGAGTACATCAGACAATCCCCCACGTACGAGGAGTGTCGGGATCGTCAGGCTGCGCGATGCGGCCTGCATCTCCTCCATGCGGGAGTTCACTTCCATTTTGCGGGTGATGTAGTTCGGGTCCCAGTGCCAGTAGTAACGTCCGTCTTCTCCCTGCCTGACATTTTTCGCAAGCCCGTCAAGCTTGCGTGGACGTTGACGCTGCGGCTGGTAGTTGGCGATCGCATCAGCCACTTCTTCAAGCGAATCAAACCCCTCGATCTTCTGCTGCATGAACTCACGCACCTTGTTGGCGCCTTCCACTTCGATGCGCGGTCCAATATCAACCAGCACCAGTGCGCGGGCTGTCAGGTGTCCACTGCCAAGACCGGACAGCGAAACCATACCACCCATGGAGGCACCCACCAGCACCGGCGGCGCACTGCTTATCGACTTTGCCACCGCGGCAAGGTCACGCACCATGTCCTGGTGATCATATTCACCGGACGCAATCCAGTCGGAGTCGCCATGGCCACGCGCATCCAGAGCAATCGCGTGATAACCCTGTTCGCTCAGCGCTTCGCCTGCACCCTTCCAGGCATGACGGGTCTGGCCACCACCATGTAACAGCAGGACAAGCTGGTGACCTGGCTCACCCCAGACGTCGGCAGCAATACGGTTGCCGTCAGCACCTTCAAAATACGTATCCGGATCGGGTGTCCCTGGTAATCTCGTCCTGGTCACTGGCTGCTCCTTTTAGCCTACTGCAAATCGCAAAGCCTTCGATTATATACACTGAACAATGAGTTTCGCTGCAGGCGGCAGGTGAGCTTTACAGCTGACTCGCCTATTATCACTGCATACCAACAACCTCATCACCGGAACAAACCATGAGCTACGAGCACATCAGGTACGACCTTGATAACCATGTCGCCGTCATCACCTTAAACCGCCCCGAACGGCTCAACGCACTCACGCCCACCATGCGCCAGGAACTGTACGATGCTGTCACCGACAGTGACGCCAACGATGAGGTGCGGGTGATTGTGGTGACCGGTGAAGGCCGCGGCTTCTGTAGCGGCGGCGACGTCAAGGCGATGAACGAGGCCAACAAAACCAAAGCGAAGGGTAATCTTGAAGACAAGATCGCGCCCATCAGGGACAGGGCGGTGCTGGCGATGCGCGAGGCATCAAAACCCGTCGTTGCGGCCGTAAACGGTCCTGCAGCTGGCGCGGGGATGAATATTGCACTTGCGTGCGACATTCGCATCGCTTCCACGAGCGCAAAGTTCGGGCAGACGTTTGCAAAACGCGGGCTGCATCCCGACTGGGGCGGGACCTACTTCCTGCCGCGCCTCGTTGGTATGGCAAAAGCGAGTGAATTGATCTGGTCAGGCAAGATGATTTCGGCGGAAGAATCGCTGCAACTCGGCATCGTCTCGGCACTCACCGAGCCTGAAAAACTGATGGAAGAGACACTCGCGATGGCAGCCACTTTTGCCGCGGGGCCACCGGTTGCAATTCGCCTCGCTAAACGCGCCATGTACAAGGGGCTCGAAACGAGCCTGAAAGAAGCCCTCGAATATGAGACCTATGCGCAGAATATCTGCAGTGCAACCCAGGATGCCAAAGAGGGAATCGCCGCATTTGTTGAAAAGCGCGATCCGGTATTCAAAGGAGAGTAGCGTTCTTTTAGAAACGAACGGCCAGATAGGTACCGCGCAGTTGGTTGAAGACAAGTTTCGCGATATTGCGTAATCCCGTCTGCGGCAACACCGGCAGCTCACATCCACTGCCGGTTATCAGCCCCGCCGCTTCACGCAGTTGTTCAACATAGGGATCGTAAATAGCCCGCCATTGGTTGCCGGTCTTGTAGCTGATGCAGAGCTGGAGCTTGTCTCGCGACACGAGCCTCAGCCCATGGAAGTGGTAGGTCACCGGCAGGTAACCGCCGTGTTCAGCATGAAAGTGTGCCAGGTTCCAGGGCGCGAGCAGGTCCCGCACACCTGAGTAGACATGGGTTTCTGCGGCAAAACGTTCAGGCCATTCATCCAGGTATTTCTGATCGCCAAACCTGCCGGGTTCAACCCGGTCGAAACACCATTCCAGACAACGAGCCTGCCACCATGCCAGTACCTTGTGACCACCTTCACTGTTGTTGGCGGTCAGGAACTGCACGCAGTACTTGCCGTGCTCATCACCCTGCTCGTATTCAGGCGCATAACCGTGACTGGTAATCAGGATGTCTTTGCCGGCGGTCTCAAGTTCATCAAACAGTGGCCTTGCGCTGTTGAAAAAAAACATGTCTGCATCGAGGTAGGTGACACGCTTGATATCAGGCGCGCGCTCAAAAACGGCTGACAATGTAAAACAGGTCATGGTCCAGCAGTATTCCCGGAAGGTTCTCTCCTGCTTCACCGCCAGATGCGCATCGGTTTCAATATCAGAGAGCGCAATCACCTTCAGATGCGGCAGATCGAGGTCATCCAGCAACACGGCAACCTTCGTATCCATAGCGATGACCCAAAGGCAGAACGGTTCGCCCACCGCCTCAAGTGACCGATACAGTGAGATACCGGACAGCGAGAAGTTGTAGTCAAACAGGGTGCAGTAGTGTTCCATTAAGCGGAGCGACGCAGCGAAAACGACATTTTATCGATTTCGTGTTTGAAGTCTTGGCCCCAGATGCATTTATTAGCATCGCCTTGGCCTCGATGAAACAGCGTAAACCGCAAGCAAACGGCAAAGGGAGAGACCCCATGGCAAAGCCACGCATAGCAATCAACGGGTTTGGCCGCATCGGCAGGACCATCACACGTATTGCCAAACTGCGAGATCACTACGATGTTGTTGCGGTAAATGATATCGCCTCGGCAGAACAGCTCGCTTACGCGTTCAAGTACGACAGTATTCACGGCACTTACCCCGGCACGGTCAAACTGGCTGGTGACGTCATGGAAATCGACGGCGACCCGTTCAAGGTGCTCAGTATCCGCGAACCCGCCGACCTGCCCTGGAAGGAGTTCGGCGTTGACTACGTCATTGAGTCGAGCGGGCAGTTTCGACAGGTTGCCCAGCTGGAGGATCATCTGTCTGCTGGTGCAAAACGCGTCATTGTGACCGTGCCCACAAAAGATGACCTGCCAAGCACGGTGGTGATGGGCGTTAACGATCATGTGATCACGGCAGACAGCAGGATCATCTCAAACGCGAGTTGTACAACAAACTGCGCCGCCCCGGTAGCGAAAGTCCTGCACGAGACTTTTGGCATCAGGCGCGGGCTGCTGACCACCGTGCATGCGTATACGTCAGATCAGCGACTTATCGACGCACCACACAATGACATGCGGCGTTCGCGTAACGCGGCAACGAACATCGTACCTACTTCAACAGGCGCTGCACGGGCGATAGGTAAGGTGATGCCAGCACTCGATGGCAAACTGGACGGCATGGCGATGCGGGTGCCGGTGCCGGATGGCTCTCTGATCGACCTGACGGTGGAACTTGAAAAAGATACCGACGTTGACGCGATTAACGCCGCGATGCACTCGGCTTCCCGTTCCAGCCTGCATGGCATATTGGACTATTGCGAAGACCCGATTGTGTCATCGGACATCATCGGTAACTCACATTCGTCGATTTTTGACCCTGCGCTGACACAGGTCCTCGCCGGTAACTTCATCAAGGTGGTCAGCTGGTATGACAATGAATGGGGATACAGTTCGCGGGTGGAAGAGTTGATCACACGAATCGCCGGGATGGACGACGTCTGAAAAAAGCGCAGCTGAGTTGCCACTGGCAACTCTCTATGCAAACTCTCTATGCAAACTCTCTATGCGAACTGGGGTACCGCGTTCTTTTCAATAGCCGCGCGTACATCATCGGGTATCACAATCGCGCGGCGCGCATCGAGATCAATACACATGCCCAGGGTATCGCTGATGCCAAGCGGCTGGACGGTTTCTTTGACAAACATCCAGCGGCGCGACTGGCGCCACTTTTCGCCGCAGCGAATATCAGCGCCAATCGACACGATTCGATCACCGAGTGCCGGACGACGCCAGACCACGGATCGAGTTTCCATCATCGCCCAGCTGTAGCGGCGGCCCTCACTATCACGAACCACCGGCGGCCCGTGGGTTGGCTCGTCCCCATCAGCCTGTGGCCTGTGCAGAACAAACATCAGGTCAACATGCTCATGCATGCGACCGTTTTCATCACAATCCTCCGCGCTGACCGTGGCCTCGCGCCGGCCACTCATCATGCCCGGCGTCGGATCATCGGAGATGCTCTCTTCCAGCAGAGACATCGCAACGTGGGCAGGTTCGCGCAGCGAAAGCGACCGCGGCAGCCCCATATCAGGCACGGAGACCTCAAGCCCGGGGTCACGGGAAACCTGGACATCTCTCATGACTTTTTCTGAAGCCTTGTCGACCAGGCTGCTGGCTACAATAAAGGTGGCTGCTGTCTGGCCTGATTCCGGGTTACGAATCTCAAAATACGCATTCACACCGCCATCATCCAGCACTCCCTCACCCGCCATCAAACCGCCATAAGTGTTGAGTGGCGCGCCTGCAAACTGCTCACGGTGAAACCTGGTGTAAGTATCAACCCGCCGTAACACCTGGCCAGGGCCGGGCTCAACGCCACACCGCGCCAGTAATGCGCGATTTGCCGCATCCATTCGTGATACGTAAAAACGCACGTTCATATGACCGAGCGAGTCGATTTCTTCCGGCTTTACCTGGGATTCGTGCCAGAGTGGAGGATTGTTCATGTTCGTTAGTGGTCGAGGAAAGCGCGACATTCTCTTCGAACACAGCAGGATTGCAACGATGCGATGCGTTGCCGTATGCAGATCAATTCATATTAAAAATACAGACGACCGGTTCAGGCGACGGCTTTTTCAGACGTCCAGAACTTGAGCATTTTGATGAGAAGGCGATCTTTCATCACAAACTGGTGATACAGCGCACCAATCACGTGAATGGCGATCAGCCCAATCATGATCCACGTCATCGCCTCATGGAACTGGCGCAGGAACACAAAATTCTCATCCGTCATGACACCCATGGTGATTTCAATACTGTTGAAAATGAGAATCGGGTCGGTTGCCTGCGTCGCCGTAATCACGCCGGTGGTGAGTAAGCAGATCATCGCAACGTAAAGCCCGATGTGGACGCCTTTCGCCAGCATCGTCTGCCAGTCGCTCATGCCTTCAGGCAGAGCCGGTGCACCGGATCGAATCCGGAAGTAAAGTCGCAGTAACAAGAGGGTTGCCAGCATCGTACCCAGCGTCGAATGGTCCATGCGGGATTGCAGACGTTCTGCTTCCTCAAGATAACCGCCAAACTTCTGGGCGACAAACAGGTCCAGCGTAATGAAAAAACCCATCAACCAGTGGATGACCTTCTGGGCTACTCGATAATCTTGCGGCGTTTCCTGCATTTGTTTCCCCTCACTCATCAGGCGTGCTCTATCGCTGTTCAGCGAGTCTGGCGGACTTGGCGCATCGTGGCAATATCACCGCCATTGATTACCTGCCTCTCGAACAATCGGGTAAAGGCTGGTGCATAATCGGTATCAGTACTTAGAACATAAACACAACCAGAACCAGACAGATATAAGGAGTCTTCAATGGGACCACTGACAGGCAAACGTGTTATCGAACTGCAGGGTATCGGCCCGGGACCGTTCTGCGGCATGATGCTCGCCGACATGGGTGCTGAAATTATCCGCATTGATCGATCAGCAAACGTCGGCCGCGATGCGAATCCAAGCGACATCCTGGCTCGCGGCAGGAAAAGTATTGGTGTTGATCTGAAAAATCCCGACGGTGTGGAAACCGTGTTGAAACTGATCGAGACCGCCGATGTGCTGATCGAGGGTTTTCGCCCTGGTGTGATGGAGCGCCTCGGCCTTGGCCCTTCAATCTGCATGGAGCGAAACCCGAAACTGGTCTACGGACGCATGACCGGCTGGGGCCAGGACGGTGCCATGGCTTCCGCAGCGGGTCATGATATCAATTACATAGCGCTGTCCGGTGCGTTGCATGCCATTGGCCCGAAAGACACAAACCCTACCCCGCCCCTCAACCTTGTTGGTGATTTCGGTGGTGGCGGTATGCTGCTCGCGTTCGGCATCGCGGCAGCGCTGGTGGAAGCCGGGCAATCAGGCAAAGGACAGGTGGTAGACGCGGCGATGACTGACGGCAGCGCACTGCTGATGAATGCCATATTCGGCATTATGAATCGCGGCGCCTGGTCACACGACCGAGGCACAAACATGCTGGATGGTGGTGCCCACTTCTACGGCACCTACGAAACCGCCGACGGCAAGTATGTGTCACTCGGTTCAATCGAACCGCAGTTCTACGCGCTCCTGCTTGAGAAAACCGGCCTTACCGATGACGAAGCGTTTGCAGGACAGATGAACCGGGACGACTGGCCGGGCCTGCGTGAGAAGCTGGAAGTTATTATCAAGCAGAAGACACGCGACGAGTGGGATGAGCTGATGCTGGGTACCGATGTCTGTTATGCACCTGTGCTGAACTTCGAAGAAGCTGTTGCCAATCAGCACAACCGCGATCGAAACACCTTTGTGAAATCAGGTGACATCACCCAGGCCGCACCTGCGCCAAGATTCAGCAGAACTGCACCGCAGCTACCCAGCACACCCGCGGCGCCAGGCGCACAAACCGATGCCATCCTGGCAGATCTAGGATTGTCTTCAGACGATATCGCAGGCCTTAAGGACAGCGGCGCGGTTGCATAACCGTTAGAGAAACGCGTCGAGTGAATCAGCAGCCTCGGGCACGAGGCTGCTGTGAAGGCAGTTCAGACTGGTCCGCAGGTATTCCCGTTTGAAGTCATGCAGCGCGATGTAACCCTTCATCCACGCCATGATTACCCCCCAGCCGGAAAGCATGATAGCGCGAGCCAGGAACTCGATATCGGTACCCTCACGCAGTTGACCCGCCGTCTGCATCTCAAGTAGAGACTCCTTGTGAAACCTGATGGTTTGCCCCATCAGCATGCTGACAATCGGATCAGACGCCTCAGCAACAAACAACATCCTGGCCATCGCTTCGGCGTATCGTGGCGTTCAACAACCTGATCTGCGATGGTCTGGAGGCGCATGACAACACACTCAAATCCTTTTACCCGGGACTGATCAACCCGATCGTTCAACCCGCGCAGGAGGTCTTCTAGCGCTGCAAGAATCAACATGTCCTTGCTCTGGTAAAGGTTGTAAAGGGTTGCGGTCGACACCTCAGCAACAACCGCTAGATCACGCATGTTGATCCCCTCGTAACCTGCCCGCGACAGGTGTTCACGGGTGCAGGACAGGATGCGTTCACGCCGCTGGCGCTGGTCAAAGGTCAAAGTTTTCATGGTTTTATCTTAGCGCGTCGTTGCCCCGGAGAGAACGAGTCAGGCACAGCGCTTCAGGGACCCAGCGAGACTTCCCCGCGAATCAGCGCCAACTCTCCGTCGGTTAAATCGGTCAGCAGTGATGAACTCACGTGGTGCTCGGCCGCTTCCTGCCACGGCACATCAGGCCACCACTTTTCAAACGTCGTCACGCCTGGCTCAAACACCTCACCAGGTCTCGGTGTTGCCACGCTGAGGTTGTAATAGGCACTCGCTGCCAGAACCCTTTCAACAGGCTCTGTCCATGAGTGAAAAGATAAATCGAAAAGCCCCCAGTGGATTGGCAGCAGTTGCTTCCCCTTTACCCAGTCGTTTGCAATAACTGCCTGCTCGGGGCCGAGGTGCCAGTCCGGCCAGTTCCGGTTGTAAGCACCGGTTTCAATCATTGCGAGATCAAAGGGTCCGAGGCGCTCACCAATTTCCTTGAAGCCTGGAAACAGCCCTGTGTCACCGGAGTAGTACACGCGATGCCTGGAACCGAGCACTGCAAAACCGGCCCATAATGTCGAATCAAGGTCCATCAGATGCCTGCCTGAAGCGTGCCTTGCCGGTGTTGCTACAACATTCACATCGGCAACCTGCACCTCCTGCCACCAGTCCACTTCAACAATCTTGTCCCGTGGAACGCCCCAGTAACGCAGGTGGCTGCCGACGCCGAGCGGCACGACAAACACAGGCACGCGGTCTTTCAGCGCAACAATCGTTTCATGATTGAGGTGGTCGTAGTGATCGTGGGAAACGAGGACTGCATCAACCTGCGGAAGATCTTCGAGTGAGAGTGGTGATTCATACCAGCGCCGCGGGCCCATCCAGCTGAAGGGTGAGGCACGCTCTCCCCACACGGGGTCCAGCAACACGGTTGCGCCGTCGATCTCCAGCAACATGGTGGAGTGACCAAGCCAGGTTACTCTCAGACCTGAGGCTGGTGGGGATAAGTAGACTTTGCCATCGTTGCTGACAAATGGTGGCGTCTCATTGGGTTTCCTGTGCGCCGAGGCAAAAAATCCATCCCGGATTGAGCGCAGCGTATAGTTTTTAAGGGGCAGCTGGTTGCGAAACTTACCCTTTTTGAACCGGCTTGACGCACGCAGGGCCTGCCTGTCGGTGCCCTCAGCTTTCTTTCCAAAACGCACCCAGCCATTGGCGATGAGCACCAATGTGATGATGGCAAGTGAAATGAGGACGTAGAGCATCAACCGGGGTAATCCATTAGGGCAATCTACTAGCGCAGGCTATCGGGGCAATCTATCAGACACGCAGGCGCGTTCAGTCGTAGAAATCCGGTGCCATTTTCAGTGTCTCGGCCAGCGCCTTGTCATGTTCAATCCAGAGCGTGACACCGCGAAAGCGCACCAGGGATTCTATTTTCTCCATGGATGCCAGTGTCTGTTCCGCATCAACGTTGAACTGTGGGACACGACGATCCGTGCGTGACAGCCTGAAGTGATAAAGATCGCCGGAAAGAATCAGCGGTCCGTGGTTTTTCAGGTCAACAAACAGCACCTGGTGGCCCGCAGTATGACCCGGTGCACTGATGACCATGACTGAGCCATCACCAAACACATCGGTGTCGCCGTCTACTATCCGCATTTCGTTATCAGCAAGCGAGCTGTAGACGTCGTAGTTATAGACCGGGTTGGATTTGTAATCGACAAACGCTGCCTGGTACTCGGATTCCTGGATCAATAACGTGGAATCCGGGAACAATCCCACCGCCCCGGCATGATCAAAATGGAAATGTGATATCGCAAGCAGGTTTATATCTGACGGGGCCAGGCCAACATCAGCAAGCTGGTCAACAACAGAGCGCTGGTAACGGAGTGTCATACCATCAACCGTCTGGGGCCCTGTCGTAACCAGCGCAGGATCGAGGCCGGCATCCCAGAGAAGATTCTGGCCGGATGGATGCTGGATGAGATAACAGGGTACAAAAAGTGTCCTGACGTTGGTCTCGCTGTTGTCGATACCAAAAGCACCGATATCAAGGAATGTCAGTTCGCCGCAATCCATCACGTAGAGTCGCAGCGACGGCTTTTCTCCTTGCTCGATTGTCGTTGTACAGGCGGTCAGTATCAGCAGGTAAGTTAACAGGACCAGGTGTCGTAGTTTCATGGCACTCCCCTTCTCATCGAAATGATCGCAAATCCGGCAATAGCCTTCTAGCGCTAAGCGACTTTCGGTCAATCGAGCAGTATCAACGAAACAGTGGCACTTATCCGCCTGCAGCAAAGCATGGTAGTCTCGTTGCTTTGGGACGATCAGCGTCCTGGTAGTAAAGGCCTCATGACAGATTCCATCGAAGCCAACGGAGCAAAACCACAGTTCTTCTACGGCTGGGTGATAGTTGCACTGACCTTTGTCATCCAGTTCCTCGTGATGGGGTCGGCGTTTTATATTTTCAGTGTCTTACTGAAGCCCCTGGCTGAGTCTCTCGAGGCCGACCGCTTCCTCGTATCTCTCGGGCTTTCGTCACAAATGGTGGTGAGCGCCCTGGTAGGACCGTGGCTCGGACGCGCTATCGGCCGGTATTCCATTCGGCTGTTAATGTCGTCAGGCATTGTCCTGTTAAGCAGCGGCCTGCTCATCGTTTCACAAGCGACCGAACTCTGGCATTTCTACGCCGGGTTTACGCTAGTGGTATCAACGGGCTTCGCCCTGTCTGGGCCAATCCCCAACTCAGCGCTGATTGCCAACTGGTTCGTTACCAAGCGTGGCAGTGCGATGGGTATCTCACAGTTCGGTGTCACCTTCTCCGGTGCCGTGTTGGTGCCACTTTTCACCTGGTTAACCCTTACCTGGGACTGGCGTTTCGCATTACTGGTTTTTGCGGGCGGTGTCGCTGTCATTGCCCTGCCACTGATCTTCTATGGCATTACCAAGACACCGGAGGAAAAAGGCCTGCATCCTGACGGCGCGGGCGAGCCGCCGGCAGATGAACATTCTGGGGAAGACCAGGAACCGGACTGGACCCTCGGTAGAGCGCTGAAGACGCCCGACATCTGGAAGATCGCGTTTATTGTCGGGCCGGGCTTTATGGGGATCAGTGCGGTGATGTTGTCTATCCATTCGCACATGACCGACCTTGGCGAGTCAGAGATGCGGGCATCGAGTCTCGTTGCCACCATGACGCTGATGGGTGCGCTCGCCAAGCCAACGTTTGGCATCCTGACGGACTACCTGAACAAGAAGATGGTGATCCTGACCTCGATTGCGCTGATGTTCTGCGGCGTCTCGGGGATACTGCTCACCACCGACTACTACCTGCTGGTCATTGCCGCTGGCATGTTTGGCCTGGGCTACGGCGCACAGATGCCACTCTTTAACATCATGGTGGCCACGATTTTCTCAAGGCGCGCTTTTGCCCAGATTATTGGTTTGCTCGGTCCCATCATGCTGCCCTTCAACCTGTTCGGCTTACCGCTGACCACGTTCATCTATGAGCAGGTTGGCAGTTATGTCCCAGCCTATACCTTGATGCTCGGACTCTACGTGATCTCGATCATCAGCCTCAGCCTTCTAAAAGTAGAACCGAAAGAAGGCTAGATCTGCCTGCCCAGTGCGTTCCCCGCATGGATAGCCGTCATGATGCTGCTGATGCCGCGCACATCACCGATCATGTGTGAGGGCGGACCATTTCCCTGCAGCGATTGCCACAGCGTCCGATTGGGCTCGTTAAACCCAACGAACACCACGGTCTTAGCCGGGATTGATCGTCTGCGATCAGCAAACAACACACCGACATCAACATGATCTTTGGTTATCTCGAGCAGGTGGTGGGCACCGATGAAATCGAAGTCCTGCGAGTACAGCCTCTCTCTTGCAGCACCTGCCGTCACCGGTGGGTAGGGTAGTCTCGCCCCAACGGCATCATTACGTGAAACCATGGTGACCTTGAGCCCCTGATCAAGCAGCACGTCGGCAACCGAAATGGCTTCGAAAGTCCCAGTGTCGTCGTATACCACCGCGGGCCCTTCAAGGTGAGTAATTTCACCAAAGCCGAGGAGATCCCACGACGAGTAGACATGCGGCAGATCGAAGCCTGCTATGCCCTCTGCCGGGGTCGACTGTTGCATCCCGTCCGTGCGCGGTGCGGTGCCTGTCGCAAGCACCACCTCGTCAGGAGCAATCTCCGCGACAACTTCTTCGTCAACATAGGAGTTGAGGTGGACATCCACGCCGAGCGCTTCAATTTCTTCAGCCAGCCAGCTCACGATCATGCCAATATCGCCGCGATGCGGCGCAGACGCCGCCATCACTACCTGGCCGCCAAGGGTTTTCATCGCCTCGTGTAACTCAACCTGGTGACCGCGCAGTGCTGCCGTTCGCGCAAACTCAAGTCCGGCAGGCCCACCGCCCACCACCAGGATCTTCCTGGGCTGGGTAACACGATCCTGCGGTTCAAAGGTCAGTACCTGTTCCTTTGCCGCTGTTGCATTCACCACGCAGCTGATGCGACCGTTTGTCATCAACTGGCCAACACAGCCCATGTTTGAACCGATACAGGGCCGGATCTTATGTTCCTCCCGATTGCGCGCCTTGTTAACAAGATCCGGGTCAGCAATCAGCGCCCGCACCATGGACACCATATCCGCTTCACCGGAATCAACGATGCTGCTCGCATGATCGAGCGTCATGATCCTGCCGGTAACAATGGTCGGCTTGGTGATAAACGGCTTAATGACCTTGTTGGGGATCATTTCGACACCGAGCGGATCATCCGAAGGCGCGATCAGCTTGTGAAAACGCCAGTAGGCACCCATATGCAGGGAAAGATAATCGGCGACAGGGTCAACCGCTTTGGCGATCTCGGCATTCACCTCAGCAGTAAGACCACCGGGCACGTAATCTTCATTCGGTATTCTGACGCCAACCACCACGTCGTCTTTCACCTCAGCCCGTACCGCGTCTATCACCTCAAACATGAAGCGCATGCGATTCTCCAGGCTACCGCCATATTCATCATTACGCTTGTTTAATGCCGGTGAAAGAAACTCGTGGATCAGGTAGCCGCTGGACGCGTGGATATCGATACCATCCAGACCGCAGTCCCGAACCCGCGCTGCCGCCCTTGCAAAGCCTTCAACCACATTGTCGATCATCATCTTGGTCATCTCGATCGGGATGACACCCGCCATCGGGTTGGGGATCGCACTGGACGACCAGTTTTCGGCCTTGCCCATGAGCGGCGAGTAACCCGCACCCGGGTGATATAGCTGGATGAACATCTTCATCCCATGCGGGCGGATACGATCGGCAAGTTCCGTCAGGAAGGGTTTACATTTATCGGTGTGTAACGGGATACCCTGTGGCGCGCTGTCATGAACACCCGTCGCCTGGATTGTCGACATACCCACACCACCACGTGCGCGTGCCTCGTGGTAGGCGATAAGATCTTCACCGGCGAGACCGGTTCCATGTGGTGAGCGAACAATGCGGTTTTTGATCTGGATGCGGCCGACATTTACCGGCTCAAACAGGTTGTCGTAAAGCGCCATCAGTGGGACCTTCTTTTTCTAGTCATTCGCAGGTGAAAACATCGTGCCAGAGCCGGCGCAGACTTGCACGGCCACGGACACACGTGCAGCAAACTTACTTCAGGGCATCCACCGTCCTGAGACCCCGATAGGAAAGCAGGCGCGGGTCAGCGGTCATCAGCCTGCCCTGCTCGACGACCGCAGAACCTCCAATCAGCCGATCCTGCGCGTCACCGGGAAAGTTGCGGAAGTCTGCACCCGCCATTGCGCCTGCGCCGGAGAGGACAACCTCGCGGTAGCCGCTGCCGAGCAGATTCACCCGCCACTGTTGCAGGTCCGCTTTAAAGGTGTAACGCCCGGCTTCGATCAGTTCACCAATCTCCGCAAAGCTCACCGCGGAGATTGCCAGCTCATCGTCATGAAAGGCCTGTTCAACCATACGCAATGCTCGCGGGCCAAGCATCTCAGAGCCCTGATCTACCCAGATCAGGACGTGGGTATCAAGCAGCAACATGAGTCGTGTTTCAGGTGTCGTCGCTGTTGTTTTCGATGCGTTCCCACATACCCCTGTGCAGGCCGTACACAGAACGCGGGCGGTCGGTTGCAGGCATCAGGCGGCTGACCGGTTTGCCATTTTTGGTCACGATGATGCCTTCACCGGTTTCGGCAACTTCATCCATAAGACTTAAGCATTTGGCTTTGAATTCAGAGGCTTTGACGGTTTTCATATTGATGCTTTCCTATATGAGTAACTATAGTCATGACCATGGTCATATTACTGATAAGTTACGGAAACCCAAGCACTTTTTCTTACAAGGCGGGTGAAAGCTGATTTGCTCCTTGGAGTCGCGACTCTATATAAAGCCGCGGCGCTATTGAAAGCCGCGACGCTATTTAAAGCCGCGGCGCTGCTCCAGGGTGCGCTGCACCTCGGCCAGTCGCTCACGGGTCATGGTGATTTGTGACATCAGGTAGATGGGGATCATGAACAGCAGCGGGATCGCGATACCGTCTGCAAAGCCAAGCCTGAACAGGGTGTCAGCATCAACCGCGTCGAGACCAGCCTGGCGTGGGAATACCACAAAGAAGTCGAGGATAAAGCCACCAATGACAATGCCGAAGCTGCTGGTTGCCTTCGTGGCGAAACCGATAGCAGAAGAAAACACACCCTCCTGCCGTTTGTGGGTTTCAAGCTCCTGCTCATCAATCAGGTCTGCCATGAGGGAGCCGACAACGATTCCACAGGTTGTTAAAAGGTAGGTGCCAACGATGCCGTGACACACGAGAAAGTAGAGCAGCGCCGGTTCGCCATTCGGCGGCAGGATGTCCAGGAACCTTAACGACACCTTGAGGATAGCCAGCACCATGTACGTACCAAGGAAGTACTGCAGCAGGAACTGCTTGTCGAACTTGCGTTGCAGCAGTGGCACCGTGATAAAACTTAGAATTGCGCCCAGGCCTAACAGCACAAACCAGCGCAGTTCATCCGGCGTCAGTCCCCAGAAGTAGGTGTTCATATAGATATCGAACACACCGCCAACACCGGCAAGACCTGAAAACAGCAGGAACAGGAAGAACAGTCGCTTGAGATTGGCACTCTGCAGCGCCATTCGCACATCGTTTAAGGCACGACCAAAACTGAAAGGGGGTGTTGGCTCAGTCGGCTGCAGCAGGTAAGGCACCTGATTGCGCGTGCCGAAGGTGGATAGAAATATCCAGACCACCACCAGGCTGCCAACAATAACCGCAAACAGCGGGTAGTTTTCAGGATTGAGCTGCCCTGCCGGGTAGGCTTCGGTATTGGGAAAGAGATAGTTCCAGGTGAAAAGGTAAAAGATGACTCCGCCAACCCAACCCACCATGTACCGATAGGTGATGATCGAAGTGCGCTCAACATAGTCATTCGAAAATTCTGCAGCCAGCGCATGCCAGGGAATCGCAAGGAAGGTCCAGGTGGTTCTTGCCAGTACAACGAAGACAAACATCCAGGCAAGCAGCGCATAACCCGTGAGCCACCCGGGTGGATCAAACAGCAGGTAAAGGCTGACGCCAAAAGGCAGTGCCGCAGCAAACATGAAAGGATGTCGGCGGCCCAGCTTTGACTTGAAGTTATCGGATATCGAACCGACCACAGGATCCGAGATCGCATCGATGATCACGGCCGCCGCAATGGCGATGGAAACCAGGGAGGCTGGCAGTCCCATAATCTGGCTGTAAAAAAGCAGCAGGAACGTATTGAAAGCGAAGTCCTTGTGACTATTCGCTATGCCGCCGACACCCTGGAAGATCTTGGTAACAACCGGGACCTTGCCTTCACGTTGCACGGCACGCGTATACCCGGGACTGGCTGTGTCGCTCACTACTGCCCTTACAGCAAAAAACAGCAGCAAGGTTACTGGTTGCGGCGTACCCGGGTCAAAGCGTGGCGAACATTAACTCGATGAGGTGACGCTAATGGCGGTTTAACGCATACTGCGAAGCCATCACGTAGATCACTGAACTAAGGGTAGAACCGATGCAGCTAGCCATAGAAATCGGCACAGCAAAACCAGAAACCCTCGCGCTGACCACCGAGTGGGTCCAGCACGCTGAAAAACTGGGTGTCGCGATGGCATTTTCAGCGGAAGCCTGGTGGAGTGATGCCGCCACACCGCTTGCCTACCTTTCAGACAAAACCAGCACCATCAAGCTCGCCACCGGCATCATGCAGACCACCGCCAGGACACCGGCGATGACCGCCATGACGGCATTGACGCTGCACGACCTGACCGGCGGCAGATTTGTACTTGGTCTTGGCGCAAGTGGGCCGCAGGTGGTAGAAGGCCTGCACGGCGTACGCTACAACCCTGCGCTCTCGCGTCTTCGTGAAACTGTTGAGATCTGCAGGATGATCTTCCGGGGTGAGAAGGTTCGCTACGAGGGCAAGGTGTTTCAGCTGCCGTTGCCGAATAGCGAAGGCAAATCGATCGGCATTGCCCATGAACCTGCCGACATACCGGTTTACCTTGCGACGCTCGGCCCTAAATCACTCGAGTATACCGGTGCTGCTGCTAACGGCTGGCTGGGCACATCGTTTTCACCTGATCACCCGGATGCGCATATGGACTTTATTGCGAAGGGTGCCAGCAGCGCGGGCAGATCGATCAGCGACATCGACCTCTGTGTTTCGGTTCGCATCGAAGTTGGTGAAGACGTGGACGAAATGATCGAGAAACGCAAACCTGCAGTTGCCTTCAACATGGGGGGCATGGGTTCGGCGGATACCAATTTTTACAACGACGCGTTCAAGCGCGCCGGGTATGAAGAAGATGCAAAAGCGATCCAGGCGTTATGGCTTGAAGGTAAGCGCGAAGAAGCAGCAAAGCGTGTACCGGATGCCATGGTGACGGAGTTCCAGGCGCTCGGTACGCCCGACATGATCCAGGCACGCCTGAGAAAATATAAGGAAGCAGGTGTGACAACGCTGAAACTCGGTCTGGATGGCGCGGGTCCGCTCGGCCCTGCCCGCTTTGAGCTGCTGGAGCAGATAGTTGACCTGGTGAACGGGTTGTAAACATCGGGAACCTAACGAGGAGCAATACATGAAGTTATATAAGGTCGCACTGGCGCCTAACCCTACCAAGGTGATGCTCTACATCGCCGAACGGGCCGAGCTTGGCACGGAGATGAACATAGAGCAGATCACGGTGAATACCGTGAAGCGGGAGAACCGCGAACCCGAGCACCTCGCGCGCAACCCTTTTGGCACCCTGCCCGCCCTTGAGCTGGACGACGGCAGCTACCTGGTCGAGTCGCTCGCCATCATTCAATACCTCGAACAGAAGTTTCCGGAGAATCCACTGATTGCAGGTACACCTGAGGATAAGGGCCGGGCTTACGATGTTGAACGGATTATCGACCTGAGAGTTGCAGGCCCAATGGGCGGATACGGTCATGCAACCAAGTCCCCTCTTGGTCTGCCACCTGACCCGGAGAAAGCAGAACAATTGCTTAACAACATGCAGGCACCGCTGGATTATCTTGAGAACCTGTTGAGCGATGGTCGTGACCTGTTCCTGGGTGACCGCGCTTCCGTTGCCGACTGCACAATGCAGGCATCACTGCAGTTCATGCGGTTTATTGACGCAGACGTGATGGGTGAGCGACCACATCTACGCGCGTGGGACGAGCGGTATCGTGAACGGCCTGCAGCAAAGGCAGTGCTGAAGTGGTAGGTGGCAAACCGGTATGAACATCTCAGCGTCGAGTGACTGGAACGCAGATCAGGTTGCCGCGTACCTGGCCGACAGCATCATACCGATGCGTATCGCGGTGAATGGAAATCGCCAGCCGCTGCTCTGTTCTGTCTGGTATCAGTTTGATGAAGACAGTGGCACGCTGCTCGCCGCCTCTCACGTATCGAGCGCCCTGATCAAGTCGCTGCAAAAGAATCCGTATTGCAGTTTTGAGATTGCCCCTAATGACCCGCCGTACATGGGTGTCAGGGGTAACGGCGAAGTCTCCCTCAGCAAAGCGAACGCGGGCAGTGTCCTCACCGAATTGATCAACCGCTATCTCGGTAACACCGATTCAAAA
Organism: Pseudomonadales bacterium; assembly: GCA_963921285.3. GTDB lineage: Bacteria > Pseudomonadota > Gammaproteobacteria > Pseudomonadales > Azotimanducaceae > UBA9659. The sequence goes on along the minus strand of CAWUFD020000003.1, from coordinate 296,237 downwards.
CTCGCCCAGTGGCTGCTCAGCCGGGTTGATGACGAGTATGTCATTACGATTACACCAACCTCTCTGACCGCCTGGGACTATTCTCCAAGGATGACATGAAACGTATTTGCCAGATTTGCGAGGCCGGTTGCGGTCTCGTTATTGATGCCGATGGCCGCGACATCATCGCCGTCAGCCCCAACAACGACGATATCTTCTCGCGAGGCCATGCCTGCCCCAAGGGACTCGCCCTGAAGGAACTGGACGCCGATCCTGACCGACTGCGTACGCCGCTCATCCGGGATGGCGAAAACTTTCGCGAGGCCAGCTGGGAGGAAGCACTGGACCACGCGCAGCGAGGACTGAATCTTGTAAGAAAGCAGCGAGGCGCAAGCAGCCTTGCCACCTATATCGGTAACCCCACCGCCCATAATATTGGCCTGTCGCTGGGGCTCGGCCGGGTGATCGGTGCACTTGGCTCTGCCAATATCTTTTCAGCGGGCAGCGTTGACCAGTTACCCAAGCAGCTCGCATCAGAGCTCATGTTTGGCAACGACATGGCAATCCCCGTACCCGATATTGAACACAGCGATCTCATCATCATGCTGGGCGCTAATCCTGCGGTTTCCAATGGCAGCCTGTGGTTGATACCCAAGTTCAGGGAACACCTGCGCAAATTTCAGGAGCGAGGCGGCAGGCTCATCACCATTGATCCGAGGAAATCCGAAACGGCCCGCCTTGCCGACCATCATGTGTTCGTTAAACCCGGGGAAGATGCCTACCTGCTCAGTGCTGTCATTAATGAAATGCTGGCGAGAGGCATGCAGCCGCCTGCTCGTTACGTCACCCGCGGATGGGAAACGTTACGGGACGCGCTAGGAGGTGTTAAGCGATCTGACACTGCAGCACGTTGCGGGGTCAGCGAAGCAGAGATTGATGCGCTCGTGGATATGATCTGTGATGCAGCGTCGCCTGCCTTTTATGGGCGTGTCGGCAGCATACTGCAGGCGCGCGGCACACTCGTCAGCTTCCTGATCGAGGTGATCAACATTCTCACCGGCAGTCTTGATAAAGCCGGCGGTGCGATGTTCCCGGAGCAACCTTACACAGCCCCGAGTGAAACGAAGCAGGGCATCGAGTACGCTCGCTACCGTTCGCGTGTATCAGGTTATCCGGAAGTGCTGGGTCAGCTGCCCGTTGCCTGCCTCGCCGAAGAAATGGAAACAGAGGGCGAGGGTCAGATAAGGGGACTGGTTGTGATCGCTGGCAACCCGGTGGTCAGTAACCCAGACAGCGAAAGACTGGAACGCGCCATCGAGCAACTCGACTTTATGGTCAGCGTCGACATCTACCTGAATGAAACCAGCAAGCTGGCTGATGTCATCCTGCCGGGCACATCACCATTTGAAGAGTGTCACTATGACAGTTTCCTCGGGGCGATGGGTTACAGGAACGCGGCGAGGTTCTCCCCTGCCCTCTTCAACAGCGAGCAGCCGGATGAATGGGATCTCAGCCTGATGCTCGGGTATGCAATCAGTCACGAGCAAGTACCTGGTGCCGCTGAACTACAGGCTTATGAGGATGAGATTGTCGCGCAGACGATCGCTGCTTACGTGAACGATGAGGCAAGCCCTCTGCATAAAGGAGACGTCCAGGAAATCCTTGGCATGATCACACCGGAGCGTGGTGTTGAACGCCTGCTTGATCTCGGCATCCGCGCCGGTAAGTGGGGCGATCATTTTGGTAAAACACAGGATGGACTGACGCTGCAGAAGCTGATTGATGAGCCGGATGGCATCGACCTGGGTGAGTTGCAGTCCGGCAGACTGGAAACGCTGATGAGCCTGCCGGAGATCAACCTCGCACCGGAGGTGATCATTGAAGATATCGAGCGACTTAACCAAAAGCCCACAGACAGCGATTTCCGCCTGATCGGCCGACGCAACGTCAACGCAAACAACAGCTGGCTTCATAACCTGCCCATGCTGACGAGCGGCAAGAGTCGCTGCACGATGGAGATCAGTCACGATGATGCCGAGCGCCTCGGCATACTTGATGGTGATGCGGTAAACATCAGCAGTGCTACCGCGACAGTTGAGGCTGTGGCCGAACGCAGCGACATGATTGCGCCTGGTGTTGTGAGCCTGCCCCATGGTTTCAGCCAGGATCTTGCTGTCACCAGCGTGAAGCGCAAAGGCCCCAACTACAATGCACTGGTGGCTGCGGCTGATGTCGACAAGATCAGTGCTACATCGGCACTGAACGGCGTCAACGTATCGGTCGAAAGGCTCAGCGCATGAATCGGTTTGACAGACTAATCCGCCGGTTGTCCCTGGTGGAGGAAAGCCCGATGGTGTTTTCCGGTGGCGCCGGAGAAGGCGGTGTCGGCGGAGAAGCTCGCCTGTTTGGCGGACTTGTTGCCGCGCAGGCTGCCATGGCCGCGCAGAACACCGTCGAAACGTTCCCCATGCATTCATTACACGCCTACTTCCTGCGGCCCGGCAAGGCAGAACGCGACATCGCCTACCATGTCACCTCGTTAAAGGACGGTCGCAACTTTCAATCGCGACGGGTCGAGGCATGGCAAGGCGGGGATTGTATCTTCCAGTTGATCGCCAGCTTCCAACGAGCCGAAGCAGGTGTGGAACATGAACCGGCCATGCCACCGGCAGCACCGCCGGAGGGCTTGCCCAATCGTGATCAGCTAAGGGGGCGCGACTACTGGCAGGAAATGCCCGTCGATGTTCGCATGGTGACTGATATCACCGCGAACGAGTCAAGACCGGCAGAGCAGCAGATCTGGATCAGGGCTAATGGCGATTTACCTGATGACCCGAGGCTTCACCTGGCGCTGGTCGTTTATGCAAGTGATCGTGGCCTGCTCGATACCGCACACCGGCCACACGCGGACAAGGGTGAACTGACCGGCGCCAGCCTGGATCACAGTATGTGGTTTCATGAACCGCCGAGGTTCGATGACTGGCTGCTCTATGCCACCGAGTCACCGGTTGCACGCAGTGCCCGCGGACTTGCCACGGGACACATGTTCAATCGACAAGGCAGGTGCATCGTCACAGTCGCCCAGGAAGGCCTGATGCGACTGCGAGAACGCAAGGGTTAAACCGGGGCTTTACCGGAACTGGAAGTTCTTTCCTGAAAACGCGTTGAAGGTTCGCTCGAGGTCTTCAGGCTTGCCCGCGAGCGGCGCGATGATGTGTGTATCGACACCACCGTCTGCATCTTCCTGGATCCGCTGCTGGATTTCTTCCTCGTTACCGATAATACCGATCTCGTCGATAAGCTCATCGGTGAGCGCACCACCGGTTTTTTCACGGTCCTTTTCTGCCCACCCCTCAGTGATGGTGTCAGCAGCATCCTGGTAGCCTGCCCAGGCAAGGAACTTGTTGTAAACGGGCGTTGCGTAGTACGGACCAAACGCCATGCGGAACAGGTTGCGACCGTATTCCTTGTCATCGGTGCAAAGCACCATGGCGCGGTTTACAACTTCGATATCATCAGGATTCTTGCCCGCTTTCTCGGCGCCGCGCGCTTTGGCTTCCATCATCTTCGGCAGTGCACCCTTGGGCCACAGGTTGAAGATCACGCCGTCACCGTTTTCTGCTGCCATCTCGATCATCTTCGGACGCAGGCAGCCGATATAAATTGGTACCGGATTTTCCATCGGCGCCTGGCGATAGCCGCGGCTGTAGAGTGTTTCGCCATCAAAGTCGGTTTTCTCACCGGTCATCATGTGACGTACAAGCTGGGCGGTTTCTTTTACGCGCGTGAGCGGCTTGTCGAGCGGTATGCCATTCCACTGCCCCATGATGGTCTGGCTGGAAGAGCCGATACCCATGATGAACCGACCCGGCAGCACCTGGCTGATGACATTACAGCTTGCCGCGATGACCGATGGAGAACGTGTATAAACCGGCGTTACGGCAATACCAACACGCAGATTCTCGGTGTGATGAGCAATGGCCGCAATTTGCGTGAGCGTATCCGGCGCGCCTGAATCGCTGAACCAGGCATCAGGTATGCCGTTGTCTTCCGCCCACTTGATCCGCTCAATGGTATGTTCGAGCTTGGGCCCGCCCGGCAGCGTTATCGCAATTCGTTTTTCCACGGCCTAGTCTCCTTCTTGTAACAGCCTAGTAAAAATTCCAGGACGCAATTACCTCATATCTGACGCCAGTTTTCATCCGCCGGGACTCGTACAGGTGAAACCCGTCAACGTAGATTCGAAACGCCGGTCGTATCAATGCTACGGGAGGTTCCAGTTCACATCGCCGCGCGAGGGTCAGGTGTGGCTGGTAGGTTCTCTTGTCCGCCTTGATATTGTGGCGCGACATCAATCGACGAAGTGTTTGCGCGAGGTTGTCAATCTCAGCGGGCCAGGCGGCAGGTGCGAGATAGCTGATCTGCTGCTTTGGCCAATAACCCATGGTGTCGAGGGTGATCTCGAAGGGTGCGACCCGGATCCCATCGGTTGCCATGATGAGAGTTTCGCAGGCAGCTTCATCCTTCTCACCGACAAAGCCGAGGGTGATATGAAAGTTCTCGCGGGGCACTGGCTTGACGTAAGGCGGCAACGACTGGCTGCGCCAGTGATCTATTTCACCGGCAACCTGGTCATCAATGTCGATACCGTAAAAGAGGCGCATCAACACATCTTGAACATCCGGTGTGGTCAAGTAAATCACGAGGCCCAGCCTTATCATCAGACGCCAGTTCTGGTATTGTGCGCCGCACCACCTGACAACCTGCAAAGCTGACCATGCGACCACTGAAGCAATCTCGAGACACGGACGGCAACCTCTCCGTGGAAGTGCCATTACGCGGACACGAACTGCTGCGCCATCCCATGTTGAATAAGGGCACCGCTTTTACCCAGGAGGAACGCGAACAGTTCCACCTGCTGGGCCTGCTGCCTTCTGATATCAACCCGATGGAACGACAAATCCAGCGAGTCAGCGCCGCGATCAGGCGCCTGTCAGATCCGCTTGAGAAGTACGCTCACCTGGTCACGCTGCAGAACCGCAACGAACATCTTTTTTACGCCGTGCTGTGTGCAAACCTGCAGGGCCTGATGCCGATCATCTATACCCCAACGGTCGGCCAGGCGACGCAACGTTTCAGTCATGAATTCAGGGGCGGACGCGGTCTTTGGATAACGCCGGAACACAAGGGGCAGATCAAGGACATCCTGCGGCGCGGTACGTTCTTCGATGATATCCGCCTCAGTGTGGTCACCGACAGTGAATCCATCCTCGGTATTGGAGACCAGGGTGCTGGCGGCATGGCGATCAGCATCGGCAAGCTTGCGCTGTACACCGCGGGCGCGGGCATTCACCCGGCACAAACACTGCCGGTCTGCCTCGACGTCGGTACCAACAACGAAGAACTGCTGGGCGATGATATGTACCTCGGCCGTCGTCACCCGAGAATCTCGGAAGATGAGTACATGGAGCTGGTTGAAGAGTTTGTCGAGGCCATGAACGAGGTGTTCCCCAAGGCATTGATCCAGTGGGAGGACTTCCGAAACAACACTGCACTGACGCTGCTCGACAAGTATCGCAACCAGTGCCTGTCTTTTAACGATGACATCCAGGGTACCGGCGCGGTGACACTGGCAGGTGTACTGTCGGCGTTGCGTGCAAAAGGTGAGAAACTAACTGACCAGCGTATCGTCATCCATGGTGCCGGTGCCGCCGGTTACGGTATTGCGCTGCAGATCATGGATGAAATGTCCGAAACCAGTCTCAGCGAAGACGAAATCTCCGGGTTGATTGCGGTACTCGACAGCAAGGGCCTTGTTATCGGTGACCGGGTGCCTGAGGGCAACTACAAGCAGAAGATTGCCTGGCCTCGCGAACGTGCAGCCCAGTATGGCCTCGATGTGAACGACCCGAACCTGGAAATGGTGGTCGACAAATTCAAGCCAACCATTCTGATTGGCTCGTCCGGCTCTCCGGGCGCATTTAACGAGGAAGTTGTCACCTCGATGCTGACGCACACCGAGCGTCCGATCATCCTGCCATTCTCAAACCCGACCAGTCTTTCAGAGGCTGCACCAGCAGACCTGCTGAAGTGGTCCAACGGCAAAGCCCTCGTCGCAACCGGCAGCCCTTACGATCCGGTTGAGCTGAACGGCAAAACCCACATGATCGGCCAGGGTAACAACGTATTCATCTTCCCGGGCCTCGGTCTTGGCGCACTCGCCGCAGAAGCCCGCCAGGTAACAGATGGCATGGTCAGCGCTGCTGCCAGCGCGCTCGCAAAAACCGTCAAGGAAGAAGAACTCGACACCGGCTCTCTCTACCCGTCTGTCACAAGACTGCGCGAGGTCTCCTATCAGGTCGCCCTCGAAGTTGCCCTCCGCGCATGCTCAGAAGGCGTCGCCGCAAGCAGATCAGAACTGGAACTCCGCCAGATCCTCGACGACATGAGCTGGGAACCCACCTACCCCCAGTACATCCCCATCTAACCTCCTCTTACGGGCACACACACTTTTCCCGGCTCACACCCAGTGAGCCGGCTCGCACACGCCTTCCCTCCCTAAAAGCCTCCCAAAAGTGTCACACACCTTTTTGGGCTTACAATGAGAAGCTCTGGATGACATCGAAATGAGGTGATGACGCATGTTGCTTGAAGACAAGACGGCAATCGTAATTGGTGGCGGGCAAACGCCCGGCGAAACCATCGGCAACGGACGTGCAACCGCAATTCAGTTCTCAAGGGAAGGTGCACGGGTTGCCGTCGCTGACCGTGATATCGATTCGGCTGAGGAAACGGTGAAGATGATTGTCGATGAAGGCAGTGAAGCATTTGCCGTCTCCCTCGATGTCAGGGATGAAGCAGCGATCGAATCCCTCGTCGCCGAGGTAATCAGCCGATGGGGCAAGATCTCAATCCTGCATAACAATGTCGGCATCAGCCTTGCCGGCAACGATGCCAGGGTTGAAGACATCGTCTCAGAGGATTTTGACAACCTGGTCGCAATTAACCTGCGCGCCATGGTGCTATCCAGCAAACATGTGATCCCGCATATGCGCGAAGCCGGGACGGGCGCCATCATCAACATCTCATCGATGGCAGCCAGGAAGCCCTATCCACTGGTGGGATACAAAACCACGAAAGCAGCCGTGGTTTCCCTCACCGAACAACTTGCCGCCCTGAACGCCCGTTATGGGATTCGCGCAAATGTCATCCTACCCGGCCTGATGAATACGCCAATGGCGATTGAAAACAGGATCACCGACAGCAAAAGTCGCGACGACGTGATCGCGGAGCGTGACCGGCAGGTACCACTTGGCAGGAAGATGGGCACCGCCTGGGATGTGGCCCATGCTGCGGCGTTCCTGGCATCGGATCGCGCGGGATTCATTACGGGCGTGGCGTTACCTGTGGACGGCGGTGCGTCGGTGTCCTAATGGGGATTGCAACAACGGCTTAGCCAATCGGGGGCGAGGGCTTACAGGTGTGAGTTCGGAAAGTGTGTGTCCCCGTATGGGATGCCGAGTGGGATTGTGGACGGGCGTAGTACAGAGGCGCTGTTGGTTGGCAGCGAGAGCTTGCAGGTGTGAGTTCGGAAAGTGTGTGTCCCCGTATGGAATGCCGAGGGGGAATGTCGTGGGGGGTGTGGTTTGTAGGAGACTAGCCCGGGGGCGCTGCAGGGATGTCTGCAGCGCCCTGGGTGAGGTTTAGTCGGCGACGACGCAGCGGCCGTTGTTGATGGCGATGACGTCGCGTTCCTTGATGCGGGTGCGGAAGCTGACGACATCGTCGTCTTTCCACATTTCGATGATGTGGGTTTCGCCGGGGAATACCGGTGAGGAGAAACGTACATCAAAGCTCTTCATCCTGGAGGCGTCATAGTCGCACATGGTTTTCAGTACGCCGTGACAAGCGATGCCGTAGGAGCAGAGGCCGTGCAGGATAGGCACATCAAAGCCCGCTTTCTTGGCAATGCCCGGGTCGCGGTGTAGCGGGTTACGGTCACCGCAAAGGGCGTAGACCATGGCCTGATCGACGCGTTGTGGCAGTTCGCAGGTTGTATCGGGTTCGCGGTCCGGCATGGTGTGCGGTACCGGCGCGCCTTCCGCAGTGCCGCCGTAGCCACCGTCACCCCGGTAGAACAGGGTTGATCCCATCGTAAAAAGTGGCGAGCCGTCCGCGAGCTTTACTCTGGTTTCGTTAACCACCAGCGCACCTTTGCCCTCACCCTTGTCGTAGACACCGACAATGCCGTTATCGACCAGGATTTCTGCCGCAGGTGGTAATGGCTGGTGTACTTCCAGCCGTTGCTCACCATGCAGCAACATGGTGAAGTTCATTTTGCTCATCAGCGTCTGGCGATTTGCCGGTGGTCGATCAGTGCGACTCAGCACCGTTGCCGCGGTTGGCACGACACTGCTTCCCATGGACTCACAGGTATAGGCAAGTTCGTTCTCATCAAGCGGATCTTTACTCATCCCGATGGCGACCGCATAGAGCAGCGAATCACGGTCCGTGTAGCTGCCGGGCACTTCCTCGCGTGGTAGCGCGAGTGCTTCTTCTACATCTGCAAGTGTTACTGGCATGTCTTTTCCCTCTGTACTGGTTTAGTGCTAAATCGTTCTGCCCGCATCCGCCCACTTCTCGGCGCGCAGGGCTTTTTTATCAATCTTACCCACCGGGGTTCTTGGCACATCATCCACAAAGATCACCTGTTTTGGTGCCTTGACGCCGCCAAGATCCGCTTTGGCCTGAACAATAACATCATCCTCGGACAATGTGCTGCCCTCTTCTTTCACGATAAACGCGGCTACTGTTTCACCCCATTTCTCATCTGGGACACCGATGACAGTCGCGAGTTTAACGCCTGCCTGTTTCATCAGGGACTGCTCCACCTCGGTGGAGTACACGTTAAAGCCGCCCGTGATGATCATATCTTTCTTTCTGTCGACGACGTACAGGTAACCTTCTTCATCCAGGAAACCAATATCCCCGGTAAGGTGCCAGCCGTTCACGCGAATCTTTGCGGTCTCGTCCGGCGACTGGTAATAGCCTTCCGACACCATGGGCCCTTTCACGGCTATCTCTCCACGCTCTCCTGTTGGTACCGGATTGCCATCATCATCCACAATACCGATTATGGAGAGTGCCGTTTCACGCCCGACGCTGCGAAGCTTTTCATCGGACACGATGTCACTAGTGATGTCCTGGTTTACAAAATGTTCCTCAGGCTGTTTGCGTGCGATAAACATCGGGCATTCAGTCTGCCCAAAGCCGCCTCTCATCACTGGACCAATCACCTGAAGCGCCTCGCGCAGTCGGGGTATTGAGATCGGCGCGGACCCATAGCTGACAGAATGTAATGAAGACAGATCTGTATCGTGAATATTTGGCTGATCGAGCAAGCTGTATATCCCTGTGGGCGGCAGAAAAAAGTCCGTGATCTTCTCCTGCTCAATCGTCCTGAGGATAAGCTGCGGGTCTACCTGTTCGAGGATCACAAAGCGTGTTCCCGAGGAGAGACCACACACCGCCATACGACCACCCACGTGAGTCATGGGGGCTGCACACAGGATGGTTGGGATACGCCCGTCGTTCATATGACGTGTGCCGAACTCCAGCGCATTGAAGTTGCGGTTCGACAGCATGACCCCCTTGGGCAGGCCGGTTGTTCCCCCGGTCAACGGTATGCAGACAAGGTGATCAGGCGTGACCTCGACAACGGGAGACTCGGTACTGGCATCGCCTGTCCACGAATGTATGTCCGGGATATCGCCATCAATACCATCAAGGCAGGCCATCGCCATTGCACCGCCAGCCGAGCCGACAAAGGTCTCTACAGGTGCTTTAAAGTCACGCTGGTAGAAGATGGCGTCAGCACCAAACTGATTAAGTACCGCAATATTGTCTTTTGCGGAGTTCCTGGGGTTCACCGGTATCCATGTGCCACCGGCTCGCAGCAATCCAAGCGTCACAATAAAGGAACGTGCGGCGTTCAGACTGTAAATCGCGCCCTTCATGCCTGGTTCAAAACCCAGGGAGATCAGGCGGTTGGCAACCTGCGCAGATTGTTCGCCCACTTCCCGATAAGTGTAGGACTCATCCTCAAATGTCAGACAGACCCTGTCTGCATGATCGCGAAAGGCCTTGTCGAGAATCGGCAGGAAGGGTTTATCGAAGTTTGGGAGTTCTTCCAGCACCTATTTTGCTTTCACCCTGACCGGTAAGGTCTTGAGCCCGCTTACGAATGTTGAATGAATCAGTTTAGGCTCACCGTTGAGTTCGATAGAGGCGACCCTGTTAAAAAGTTCCTCGTACAGGTACCGCATCTCCATTTTGGCCAGGATGTTGCCGAGGCAGTGATGCGCACCGTGCCCAAACGCCAGGTGCCGGTTAGGCCTACGGTCGGCCTTGAACACATGTGCGTCTTCGAATACTTCCTCGTCCCGATTACCGGATGGATACAGCATCATCAACGGGTCACCGGCCTTGATTTCAACGCCGCGTAATACGTAGTCCTCCACACCGTAACGCATGAAGTGCTTTACCGGGCTCACCCAGCGAATCGCTTCGTCAATCGTCTGGGGAATAATGGCGGGATTGTCTCGCACCTTCTTGAATTCGTCAGGGTTTTCCATCAGCGCAAGAATGCCGCCAGCGGTTGAGGAACTGGTTGTATCATGGCCCGCCGTCGCAACAATGATGTAATACGACATCGCCTCAAGGTCGCCGATCGTCTCACCGTCAATCTTTGCATTGGCGATAACACTTGCGACATCATCACCAGGACTGGCGCGTCGAGCTGCGGTCAGTTTTGTGAAGTATTCAAAAAACTCCATGATCGTCTGCATGCGCTCCTCATCGGTCTCGGTCTTCCGCTTCATATCCGGATCATCCGCGCCGAACAGTTCCTGCGTCAGTTTCAGCATCTTCGGCTCATCTTCTTCGGGCACGCCAAGGATCATCATGATCACCCGCAGCGGGTACCAGACAACCACATCATTAACGAGGTCGATCTCTTCACCAAGCTCAAGCATCTGGTCAATCGACGTCTTCGCAATATCACGCACCCGCTCTTCAACCCGCTTTAAGTTCTGCGGCATGAACCAGTCTTTGGTCAGGTCCCTGAACTTCTTGTGATCAGGGTTATCCATGTTGATGAGAGTCCGCAGGGCTGGTCCTTGTCCTCGCTCCTCGAACGCCGCCTCAACTGCTTTTGACTGCAGGACCGATGCCTGGGTGTTCAGGAATTTTTCGTTCTGGCGCTCGATCTCAATGATGTCTGCGTGTTTAGTGACAACGTAGAAATCCTTGTGGGTCTCACTCTGCACTAGCGCGACCGGATCGTTGGCGCGCAAATACGCGGTGAGTTCCTGGAAATAGGGGTCATTAGCTACCGTTGCCGGTTTTACGAGATCGCTGTAGTTCATTTCATACCTTGCCTGACAATCTAGATGAGTTTTCCAGCACATTCCTGGCTGGGTTTCCCTGCCACGAGCGTAGCTTTATAGCCAGAGGCAGGCTGCACCAGGCGCCTTCCTCCCGCCGGCAGATCATAGTGCATTTTGGGTACACCAAGCTTCAAATCGGCCAGATCAATGATATTGATGTCGGCAATCGCACCTGTCTCGATTCGACCGCGGCCTTCAAAGCCGAAGAAATCCGCAGGTTCTGAGGTCAGTTTTCGGACAACTTCCTCTACCGGCAATTTTTCGCCAACCCGGTCACGGGTCCAGTAACTTAAAAGGTGTGTGGTTGCGCTTGCGTCACAGATCACGGTGCAGTGTGCACCGGCATCGCCGAGGCCGGGTAGTGAACGCTCGTATTTAAGCATCTCAAAAGCTGGATCAAGCGAAAACTGTGCATAGTTACCACTCGCCAGCAGGAATGGCGCCGTGCCTTCATCCTGCATTAACAGTTCGAACAAGACACGCTCCGGAGAGACGCCGCGCTGCTGCGCAAGGTGAACAACGGATTGCTCCTGCGTTGGTTCGTAGTTCACCTCACCGTGTATCGGGAACATTCTCGGGTAGTAGCGTACATATCCACTACCGGCTGTTTCCGCTTCAGTAATGATCTGTTCCGCGCGTCCCTGCAGTTCAGGAAAACGTGCAGTGATGGGCAGATGAGCAACCTCCTTGTAGGAGGGACAGCCGGAGAACATATGCCGATTAGCATCAAAGGTAATCATTGCGCCGGTTGGGCGCGCCAGGACCTGCGGGCGGATATCCAGGCCACTGTCATTTGCACGCATGGTCTTCTCTAGTAACGACCGCCACCCCTCCGGGAACTCGTTGGTTTGCTTAAGTGAATAGGTCACTTTACATCCGGTTGCTGCAGCAACGCGGATGATCATGTCCATTTCTTCTTCTGCTCGAGGATACTGGTTGAATTCCGGCGCTATCTGCAACACACCTGTCTCGCCTAACCCACGTGCAATAGCGAGGTATTCATCTTCGCTCGCTGCAAGCGATGGAGCCGGTACACCGCTGCGCGTTTTCTGCCCGACCAGCCTGGTTGAACCGACGCCCACCGCGCCTGCGGCAACTGCTTCAGCAACCAGCGTTGTCATTTGTTCAAGATCAGCCTGGCTTGCGGTCTGCCCATCAATCGCCCGCTCACCCATGACATAGACGCGCAGGCATGAATGAGGCATCAGGCCCGCAATGTTCATATCGAAACTGCGATCCCGCAGGTACGCCATGTATTCGGGATAACTCTCCCATGCCCATGGCAGCCCTTCATTAAGCTGTTCAGCAGGAATATCCTCTACGCCTTCCATCAAGGCGATATTGAACTCCCGGTTCTCGGCCCTGCTGGGCGCAAATCCAACGCCGCAGTTACCCATCACAGCAGTGGTTATGCCGTGCCCGGAGGCAGGCTTCAACACCTGCTCCCATGTGACATTCCCGTCAAGGTGAGCATGGACATCGATAAAGCCCGGTGTCACCACACAGCCCGTCGCGTCGATTACTTTACGCGCTGAGCCGAGTTCATTGCCAACCGCCGCAACGTTGCCGTCGCGGATACCAACGTCCACCGATGCAGATGGTCCGCCCAGGCCATCCAGCACCTGGCCACCAGAAATCAGCGTGTCGTATTCGACTGACATGAGGTTTATACCGCCTGCAATTGCGCTGACATCCTGCCCCGCGCCTGTTCATATTCACTGATGATCTGCTGGCACAGGTCCGCAGTCTTCATTACTGCCTTGGTTGCACCGGTACCATGACCCGCCGACCAGATCCCCTTGTAACGTTGCTTGGACTGACCACTGGACGTCACGATGTCACCCGGCCGTGTCACCGCAAGTTCATCGAGGTCTATGCCTGCATTTACCAGGCTTGGTGCGTACCAGTTAGCTGGTGCGCCATCGAGTGCTGCAGAAAGAAAAATATCGGTGGCCTTGCCTTCGATCAGACTGTCGCAGTATGCATCGGGTGCGAGTGACTCCTCGGTGGCGATAAAACGTGTTCCCATGTACACCATACTTGCGCCCATCGCTTCAGCTGCCATTACATCCTGCCCCGTGCTCATTCCACCCGCCAGGACAATGGGCTTGTCGGTGACCTCCCTGATTTCATTCACGAGCGAAAAGGGATTGATTGTGCCGCAATGACCACCTGCACCACCGGCAACTGCGATCAGTGCATCAGCGCCTGCCTCGACAGCTTTTTCCGCATGCCGCGCGGATGCCACATCGTGCATGGTGATACCCCCGTACTCATGAATCTTCTTGAATACGTCCTCCGGCGCACCTTTGGAAGTCAGGACTATCGGGACCTGATGTCGCAGCACAATCTCCAGATCACCTTCGAGGCGAGCGTTTGAGGAGTGCACGACCAGGTTGACCGCCAGTGGCGCAGGTTTCTCGCCATTCGCTTCAGCGTCGTCCAGGGCAGCTTTCGACTCAATCAGCCATTGTTCAAAATCTTCCTTGGTCCTGGTCGAGTGCGCCGGATAACTCCCGATCACACCGGCTCGACAGGCGGCCACCGCCATCGCCGGGTTCGATACCAGGAACATCGGGGCCACGATCATCGGTACTTTCAACCGTTCCGCAAAATCAAAGGGTATGGTCATTAGCGTTTCCTCTCAGCTGGTTAGACTGGCAACAACGTCAAACGGCTCTCGATCCATACGAGCAGCATTGGCCGGGGCACTTTCATCCGCGTAGCCAAAAGACAGCCCACAGATAATGCCGTTGTCTTCAGGAATCGACGCGATGGCTTTGACGGGTCCAGGATACGCCGCAAGGGCGCCCTGCGGACACGAGGCGATCCCGCGCTCTACCATCAACAACATAATGGTCTGCAGAAAAATACCGATGTCGATCGCGTTGGCACGATGCATCGTGTCGGGCATGGAAAGGAACGCCGCGTGAGGCGCACCGAAGAAGGTCCAGTTTTTCGTCGCAAGTTCGGCGCGGGCCTTTTTGTCCTCTCGCTCAATACCTACTGCATCGTAGTATCGAAAGGCGCAGTCATACTGGCGCTGTTTGTAGTCGCCGTGCAGACCAGATCCACCTGGCGGCCATTGCGGATACGGCTTTTTACCGCTGCGCATCTCCGCAAAGATCGCTTGTTCGAGTTTTACTCGCGCGTCGCCTGACACGACGGCAATATGCCAGGGTTGAGTATTGCTATTGGAAGGTGCGTGGCGGGCAATATCGATAATCTCGCGGATCGTTTCTTGCGGTACCGGGTCAGACTTGAACCCGCGCACGGTACGACGCGCCATCACGGCATCGGAAACATTCATGGCTGTTTATCCACTAACTGGTTGAGACAAATTGGTTGGTGTGCTCGCCAACGCCTGGTGAGTCAAGCATCACGCGCATTGGCATCCCCTGCATCTGAAATGGAAAACCCTTGACCAGGTCTCCGTTGGGGCTCCGCTGGAACTGGTAGCTGTCCTTGAAGCGCTCGTACATGTCAGAACCTTTCAAGACGAGCGCGGCACTCACACCGTCTGAGTTCAACCGGGAGAGAACGTCATCGGCAGTTGTGGCTGCAATCCACTGCCCTATCGGCTGACCGTCGATACTGTTGTCCGGTGCCGCAACCGCAATCCACTTAGCATCTGCAGTGGCGAAACACGCGCCATTGTCCTGCCTGATCACCTCACCCCCCATTGAAACCTGCTCAATGGTTTCACCCGAGATGAAAACGGCGACATCGCGCTGCGAGACATCGATATGCATACCATGGCTTCGATCTGCGAGCGCGGCGGTGAGCACAGCCGCCGCGTACAACACAACTGTCTGGTCAGGGTAATTCAGGTTTCGCCCGGTAATGTAGGGTTCACTGTCAGCATAACGTGCGTTGACAGAGAACCCTGACGAGGCCTCCAGGGTTGAACCGAAGCTGGTCGCACTGGCACCAGGCCCGCTCAGGCCCTGGCCCGAAATCGACGCGAGTACAATACCCGGATTGATTTGCTTCAGTGTGTTGTAGTCAAAACCCAGACGATCCAGTACGCCGCGCCTGAAGTTCTCGAGCACAACATCCGCCGTTGCAACCAGTTCTGTAAAGGCAGCCCTGCCCGCGTCGGTTTTCAGGTCGAGCGCCAGACCATACTTGTTTCGGTTGTTGCCCTTAAAAAACGGTGAGACAGCATCGCCTGCCCATGCCCGAAATGGATCCGGGTAGGTTTGCGATTCTATCTTCAGCACCTCTGCGCCAAGATCAGCCAACATTGCACTGACGCCCGCGCCCGCAGTAATTATGCCGAGGTCCAGCACGCGAATACCTGCAAGCGGTAAATCCGTATGTTTGCCCTGTGTGGGCTTCGCGTGTGCCTGTGTGTCGATAACCCTGTGTGCCAGCACAGGGGACTTTGCCTGCGTCTCACCGCGATCAACCTCAACAAAGGCATCACGATGGACAAGCAAAGGGTCGGTCAGAAGATCAGATTCATCCATGACCGGTGCAGCGGGAATCTCATAGTCGAGGAACAGCTGAACCAGCTCCCGCTTTGATTTGGTTTCCGACCAGTCACGGATGATCGACATGTAGTCATCGCGGTATTGTGCACGCTGTTTAAAGGAAGAGAACCGCTCATCTTCCAGACGTTCGTCTCCGATCATCTCTATCAGGGGACGCCAATCGCGTTCCTGGTAAACCAGCGCAACATGGCCGTCTTTGCAGGGGACAACCGGCCATTCCGCTTTATCACCCTGGCGTGAGATGTCTCGACCCAGCTCACCTGTCAGCGCAGCCTTCCAGTTAACCCAGGCAAGCACGCCGGCCGCATCAACGCTTGCAACATCCTTCACCCCGTATCGTTTCATTCTCGTGGTCAACGCTGTGATCGCCGCAAGGACACCGTAGGCTGCCGTTCCTGCACCAAAACTGCCGGTGGGAATGATGGGCGCTCGAGATGGATCGCCAAGCAGGTCCGCGATGCCTGAATCTGCAAATAAAGTGGCTTCGCTTGCGTTATGCTCAAATGAGACAAGTACAGCAGCAACCCCTTCAAAGCGCGCGTAATCTGCATCGGTTGCGATAAGCAACAGGCGCTGGTCACTCGCGCCGGCCCAGGTTATTGCTTCGTCAATCGATGGTTGGGCTTTGCGTTGCTTACCCCTGCCGGCAAAAGTCTTGTCCTCAGCAAAGTGCTCGCTGGTGATCACCGTTGCGCCGAGCTGCCTCGCCATCTGGCCGGCAAAATCAACGCAACGTGTCGCAACCGCAGCATCACTCTCGCTCAGTTGCAGGATGTCGACACCTTCAAGGAAGTCCACAATCAGCCCAGTTTGACGGTCGCTGCACTCGGTAGTGCGGCCAGAGATTCGCTGGTCCGCGCATAGTCTGCCCCGGCAAAATCACACAGGCTTGAGAACTTCTGTGTCAGCTTGCGACCCTGTTCTTCAAGATCGGAGGCAGGCACACCGACATTCCAATCCTGTTCGTGGCGACCCTGCTGGTTATCCACCCAGACAACCTTTGAACTCATATTTGAAAGTGATGTGTCAGTTTCGATGGTTACCCTCTCGATCATCGCCTGGACGTCATCCCGATTGATGACCTCGTCCACAAACGTCCGCGGGTCGGAGGTATCGATACCGGTTAACGCAAGCGCTGCAGTACCGCGCAGGCTGAACTTGCCTTCAAGGCCGGTCTTTGGCTCGGGGATACCACACACATCAAGAAGCGCCGGGTGTACCGTTATCGTCAGGGAAGACAGATCCGTTGCATCGAGGTTCGTCTTGAGTGACAGCACGCTCTCTATCGCAGCGTGGGTCAAATGACAGGCTGCGTGATACTTGAACAAGGTGCCGAGAATCAGCCAGTCATCAGCCACACTCTGCAGCACTTCGCTGCGTTCTTCTCCATTTGACGCGGCGCGAATAAAACCCTGGTTGCCCGTTACAGCATCCGGGTTTGCCGTGAAGCCTCGAGCTGCGAGACGTGCACAGTTGATGCCTTTTTCCGCTGCAAAACCAGCGTGGTAAGGCTTGGTCATGGTGCCGAAGTTGGCTTTTACGCCGCTGGCATGTGACGCGGCCAATCCCATGGCCACCGCGTATTCATCATCGGTGAGCTTAAGCAGGTGTGCGACCGCGGCGGTTGCCCCAAAGGTCCCGTAGGTGGCGGTGGTGTGCCAGCCGATACCGTAGTGGTCTCGCCCCATCATGAAATTGATGCGGGCAAGTACTTCCACACCGACAACAAACGCCGTGATCAGCTCTTTGCCGGAAGCGCCTGTTTCTTCAGCCACCGCTAGCGCAGCAGGGATAACCGGCGCTGTCGAATGACAGCCAGCACTGGAGCCGGTATCGTCAAAATCGAGTGCGTGACCACTCGCACCATTCAGCAGTGCTGCTGTACGTGCATCAACAGTAAGTTCACTGCCGATAACACTGCATTCGCCCTGCCTGAAACTGAATTCTTCACGGAGAATTTCAGCCAGTGGTTCCGTTGCCCCTGCGGTTGCACAACCAAACCAGTCGAGGATGCACTGGTTTGCTACCTTTGCCACGTCCGCTGGCAAATCGTCGTAGGTCAGCCCCTTGTACTTCTGCCAAGCCTGAAGATGGTCCATTGTTATTCCCTCTTATCCGGTTAACTGGGCCGCTTACAGCCCCATTTTTCTTAGATCGTACTTGTCGTCTCCGTCCTGCCGGGGTGCCTGCTCGGCAAACGCAGCGCTGATGTCCTGCCAGCGTTCCTCGGCCAGACCCACGGCATAGCTGTGCGTCATGATGTAAAAGGTTTCATCCCGTATCCCTTCGAGCACACGCCCGGCTACTTCCGCTGCCGGCATGCCAACAGATTGCATGAACTCGCCGACCTGGGCTGCGGCGGACTCACTGCCGCCGAAGCTGTCCTGGCGGCGTTCACTTGATCGCCACAAAGATGACGCAACGATGCCAGGGCAAAGTACACTGAGACCGACGTGATCCGGCAGTTCTCTACGCAAGACATCTGACAACCCCAGAATGGCGTGCTTGGACGCGGTATAGAGCCCTCCACCCAGGTGAGGCACACCAAGACAGTGCTCTGAACCGGTGTTCACCACATATGCCGGTGCACCAGCGTCAATAAAACGAGGCACAAACGCACGGATGCCGTTCATCACCCCGCCCAGGTTGACGGACATGACCCAGTCAAGATCAGCACTGGTCGTCTCATACAACGGCTTGGTTGGCTGTGCGACACCCGCATTGTTAACGAGTATCTCTACCGAACCAAAGGTGTCGAATGCCACATCAGCAAGTTTCGTCACACTCTCTTCGCTGGTCACGTCAACCGCCAGCGGCAGACTTCGAACGTCTCGAGCCTTTACCGCTTCGGCTACTTTTTCTGCCGCATCGTACTCAAGGTCGGCAACCACCACATTGCAACCAGCGCCTGCGAAGGCTTCACAGATCGCCGCGCCAATACCGTTACCACCGCCCGTGACGACGGCTGTCTTGCCACTGATATCCACGCGTTATTTACCCATGATCCGATCAGAGATAATGCGCTGCATGATTTCTGACGTGCCTTCAAAGATCTTGGTCAGCCTGGCGTCACGCCAGTATCGCTCGACCGGGTAATGCGTCGTGTAACCGGCACCACCCATGATCTGCAGACACTCAGACGTCACTCGCTCTGACATTTCCGCCGCGAAGTATTTCACCATGGCGGCTTCCTTGTCGCAGCGACGTCCTGAATCAATCTCATTACAGACGTAGTACATGAGCTGGCGGGCAGCTTCAATTTCGGTTGCCGCCGTCGCCACCTTGAAGCGTATCGCCTGGAACTTCCCAATTGGCTTGCCAAACTGCTCACGTTCATTGGCGTAGTCGATCGCGACGTTCAACGCACCCTGGGCGGCACCAATAGAACGTGCCGCGGTGTGGGCGCGGGCAACCTCAAGGCCTTGCTGGATACCAACGAAACCACCACCCATGGTAGCCGGGCCGCGGCCTTCTTCCTTCGGTGCTTCGATCGCAGGAACTCGTACATTGTCGAAATGCAGCTCGAACGTCTTCCAGCCGTGGTAACCGATCTTGGGGATCGGACTGCCCTGCACGCCTTCAGGCAACTCTCCGCGTGGTTTTTCCACGGCAATGCTTTTCATGCCCGCCTGTCGTGACTCACTGTCTGAATCGACCCGGCAGACAACGCTGATGAAGTCGGCACCATCGGCAAACGTACACCAGTACTTGTTACCGCTAATTATCCAGTCATCACCGTCACGGGTTGCTTTACAGCTGACGGATGCCATATCGGAACCAGCATTGGGCTCCGACATTGCAAACGCGCCCAGATAGTCTCCGACCGCCATTCGGGCGATTTTTTCATCCCGGTCAGGACCGAATCCCGGTATGGAACGCCAGAAACCATTGCCACGCGCCATGATGCTGGCGACACTCATCCATCCTCGCGCCAGCTCCTCAGCAATCATGCAGTACTCAAAACAACCGAGGCCAAGGCCTCCCTTCTCTTCAGGAATGGTGATACCGAAGTAACCCATTTCACCCATCTTGTTGATCAGTTCCCTTGGGATCAGGCCCTTTTCGGGATCGAGTTCGTTTGCGACAGGCAATACTTCATTAGTCGTGAAGTCGCGCGCCGCCTCCTGCATCATGCGACGCTCTTCTGTCCAGTAACCTCCACTCATCTTCTAACTACCTCTCTTTACAAACCATACAGGTCAGCCAGATCCAGCGTGTTCGCATAAAGGCGAACCGTCGCTGCATCAGCAAACTTGCCATCAATCATCACCGCACCCTGGCCCTTGGCCTCTGATTCGCGGTAGGCCTCGGTCAACTTTCGAGCCTCGTCGATCTTCGCCTGGTTCGGGGTAAAGATTTCCTGCGCATGCTCGATCTGGGTTGGGTGCAGGGCCCACTTACCCACCATACCAAGGGCACGTGCCTGCAGACATGACGTGCGGTAGGCGTCTGTATTTGCGATGTTGCCGAACGGACCGTCGATAGCATCAATACCACGCGCTCTTGCCGCCATAGCGACGCGGAATTTCGCGTAGTGGAACACATCACCGGGATACTTGTAGTCAGGGCCGTAGATGGCATCAAAGTCGAGGCCCTGGCTGGCGGAATAGTCGCCCATGCCAAACACCATCGCTTCGAGACGTGGTGTTGAGGCGGCAATCGACTCGACATTCTGCAGGCCAAGTGTTTCTTCAATCAGCAGTTCGAGACCAATTTTCTTTTTCATGCCCAGCTTGAGTTCAAGCTGGGTCAGCAGCTTGTCAACAAACTGCACATCCGACGCATCATAGGGCTTGGTCAGCATAAAGCAGTCAAGATTGTCCCCCGCCTTCTCAACCACGGTAATGACATCGTCGTGACACCACTGGGTCCCTGTGTCGTTGATGCGCACGCACCGAACCGTGTCACCCCAGTCCAGGTTGTTCAACGCATCGACTATGTTGTCACGCGCCGCAACCTTATGGTTGGGGGCGCAGGCATCTTCCAGGTCCAGGAAAACATGATCGACACCGCTGGCTGCAGCTTTTTCAATCATCTTTGTGTTACTGGCAGGTACTGACAGCTGGCAGCGTCTATGGCGACGGGGTTGCCCGTGGGCATTTAGTAGGGTCACGACAAATCTCCTCTAAAAGGTTTCGTGTTACTTGTCCGGGTCAATGCCGAACTCTTCAAGAATTTCCTCGGTATGTTCACCGAGTTTTGGTGGGCGGCGATAAAACCCTGTCTTCGATTCGGTGAACTTGAATGGTGAGCCGACGATGGCAACCTCAGGGTTGTCACCGGGCAGTTCAAAACGGGTGATCATCTCCCGTGCAGCAACGTGGGGATCAGCATAAATATCTTCGGCCGTATTGACCGGGCCGCAGGGGACTTTGCCACCGAGCTGACCTACAACTTCCGCCTTGGTGACAGAAGACGTCCAGGCCGATATCTGTGCCTCAACAAAGACCTGGTTGCGCTTACGCACGAATGTGTTCTTGCAACGCTCATCTTCAACCAGGTCCTCGCGTCCCATCGCCGTACAGAGCAACGCCCAGTGTTTGGGTCCAGGACAGGCAAGTGCAACCGCACCATCACTTGTGGGGAAAATACCAAACGGCATCAGGTTTGGATGGTGCTGACCGCGCGGCCCCAGCGTTTTCTTTTCGTAGCCGTAGTTTGCTACCACCGTTTCCGTAAAGGCCAGCATCGCGTCGTACATCGCAATATCAAAGAACTGGCCTTCACCAGTTGCCCGCGCATCATGGATTGCGGATACAACGCCAAGCGCCATCAGGGTGCCGGGGTAAATATCACCAACGCTGACCCCACTCGGGTAGCCGCCTGATTCATCGTCCGGGCCGGTGATGTGTGCATGCCCGCTCATGGACTGAGCCACAATGTCAAAAGCAGGCCACTCGGCATAGGGACTCTCGAGAGTTTTCGGGTCGCCAAAGCCGCGGATACAGCCGTACACAATTTTTGGATTGCGCTTGCGAATATCGTCATAACCGACGCCAAGTCGATCCATGACACCAACTCGCATGTTCTCGATGATGGCATCCGCTTTTTCACACAGCGACAGGAGGATTTCCTTGTCACGATCCTGCTTGAGATCCAGCACGATGCTGCGCTTGTTCCGGTTGATCGACGCAAAATAGCCACCGAAGTCGACACCTGCCGGCTCGTCACTATTGGGATTGGCGTAGTCCGGCGGGAGTGGCGGCACACTGCGGGAACCATCACCGTGCGGTGGCTCAACCTTGATCACGTTGGCACCAAGGTCTGCCAGCATCGCAGCGCCAAATGGCCCAGCCAGGGCCATCGTGCAATCAATGATCGTGACGTCTCTAAGTGGACCCGTTCGCTCAGACATGTTTACGGCCTCGCTTTGATGCGGACGCGTCGCTCTCCTTCAAACACGATGACGTCCTTCTGGTTTACACCCCAATGTTTGAACGTCACCACACCACCTGACGTTTCATCTTCCTTGGCGAGCACTTCGGTGTAAGCGTAAACACTGTCACCATGGTGGACCGGGCTGCGAAACTTGATCTTGTCGAGCCCCAGTTCCTTCACGGTATTTTCGCCGGTGTCCTGGGTCGCAAGTCCAATGACCATAGATGCTGTAATAAAGCCGAATACGACCCGACCGGCGCCAAAAGGCAGATCACCACCACCACGCATGGCATCCTCGTTCCAGTGCCCCTGTGCGGTATTCATCACCAGCTTGGTGAGCATCTGGTTTTCCACTTCATCGATCGTCGTGCCGCGGGCGTGTTTGATCTTCTGGCCAACCTCAAAATCTTCGTAGTAGTTGTTGTCGTCTGTCAGCACACTCATGAGGGGTTCCTCTTTCGTACCAGGTTGGTTCGCTTGTATTCCACCACTGTCTCGCCGCGCTGGTTTACCGCCACTGTCTTCCAGGTGACGATCCCCGTGGTCGGGCGAGATGAAGATTCACGCTTATCTATCACTTCGGAAGTACAGGTGATGGTGTCAGAGGGATAAACCGGCTCCCTGAACTCGACTTCGTTCACGCCAAGGAACGGCCCGCCACCTTCAGACAGGTCTTCCACCGATAGGCCGATGACTGTCGCCAGCACCAGCAATGGATCTACAACAAGGTCCTTGTGGCCTTCGGTTTTTGCGTACTCCGCGTTCACGTACAACGGGCAGTAACGCAGCGCCACCGATGAGAACAGCGTCGCCTCGCTCGCAGAAATGGTTCTGCCCCAGTGGTGGTTAAACGTCTGGCCTACCTCGAAATGCTCAAACTGGTTGCCACGCCGCCAGGTTTTGAACTCACTGAAATCAGGGTCGCTCATACACTCTCCAATTATTCACGGGACTCGAGCCACGCTTAAGTGCATGACTCCACAAGAATTTTGAAGCGTTATAAAACCAGCAGCTTATTTGTTTGTCAACCAATAACTTCAGTTTGGTGCATTTCAGGCAGGTCGATTGGTGCGGTTTTCAAACAGCTCGTTCGGCCGGATTTTCTCGTACTCCGCCAGCACCGGGGCGAACTCCTCAGGGGTACTGGCGTGGATGATGATGCCGTCAGCACCAGCGGTGAACTGGTCGACCCAGCGTTCTGCGCACTCGCGCGCGTTGCCCACTGCAGCAGGACGCCATTGCTCAGGGATGAGCTTTTCAACCTCGGCCATCTGCGCGGTTGTCGCGACACTGTCGATCAGCCCGCCCACAGATTTCACGGCGTCGCTGGTCCTGAAGCGCTGCAGCACCTCCGGGTCCCAGCCATTGATCGCCACCAGCATGTCACCGTAGCCCGGGATCTGCAGATAGGTGGCAAGACGGGCGATGATGTACTTGAGGTAGACTTCTTCACTCACGTCGCACGCGGTTGCAAATACAGACCAGTTTTTCACTGTACCAGGCTCACGACCCGCTTCGGCTTCGCCCTTTCGAACCAGCGCACACGCATCGGCCAGCGCCTGGTCACTCATGAAGGTGTGCAGGTGGGTGCCATCATAGACAGTACCGGCGTGCTGCAGACTCTTAGGGCCAAAGCCGACATAAAGTATCGGGATATCTTCATCCAGGTAGGAGGCAACCGACAGTACACCGTATTTGCCGAGGTCACCCTCATAATTGGTGATCGCCTCACCTTTCCACAGGCGTCGCATCAGCTTGATGAACTCTACTTCCCTTGCGTAAGTAGGATGTTTGAGCCCCTGCATTTTCCAGTGCCCGGCCACGCCTTTTGCGAGACCGAGTGCAAATCGCCCCTCGGATAACCTGTTCAGCGTGCTGCCGATGGACGCAGTGACCGTCAGGTGCCGCTTGTTGAGGTTGGTGGCAGATGTGCCGATAAAAATATTGCTGGTAACGGCAGCTACCGCACCACAGATAGCGGCAATCTCCTTGTAGTCAGCACGCTCTGAAATCATCACGTTGCCAATACCAAGTTCTTCAGCGTCC
The DNA here is from genome assembly GCA_963921285.3 of Pseudomonadales bacterium. Classification (GTDB taxonomy): domain Bacteria; phylum Pseudomonadota; class Gammaproteobacteria; order Pseudomonadales; family Azotimanducaceae; genus UBA9659. Next base: position 271,891 of record CAWUFD020000003.1, on the reverse strand, counting down.
TGTACCTGCTTCAAGATATCTCGGGGTGAACGGGTGTGCCCCGGCAATCCATAAAAACCCAACTCTGGAAACTTGGACGTGTATTCAGGAAACGACATGGCAATGCTCTTGTTGTGAAAATCTTGGATCGGTCGATAGTAACAAAACCGCGCTATATTCACTGGCATGGCTACGCTCGCTCACACTGTTACGCCACCGGTGCACCCGACGCCACTCTTACCGATTGTGCTGATACATGGTTTTGGTGGGAATCGCGCAAGTTGGACGCCGCTCTTGAAGTCACTGGATACTTCACGGCAAACCGTCACGCTGGATTTACCCGGTCACGGAGAGTCCGGCAGACAGCTTGCAGCAGGTGATCTGCCGGAACTGGCGACAGAAGTGAAGAGACTGCTGGACGAGCTCGCCATCACCGCCGCGCACTTTGTCGGGCACTCAATGGGTGCAGAAATCGCAGTCACCATTGCCGGGGCCAATTCAAACCTGCCGAAGTCCGTCACCCTGCTTTCGGGGGCAGGTCCAGGCAGTACGGTAAACCTCGATTACATCAAGGGCTATCTGGCGGCGGAAACCGAGGACACACTTGCGCCACTACTCAGGCAATTGTTTGCAGACGAGACTCGCGTCACCCCCACCATGGTCAGCCGGAGCCTTGAGGCACTCACTGCAGGAGAGACGCGCCAATGTCTTCAGGTGATTGCCGGGAACACTGTTTTGAATCCTGTACAGCTTTCACCCAGGGAACGGCTTGCGGCGCTTACGATGCCATTGCAGATCATCTGGGGTGACAGCGACAGGATCGCGCTGCGCGAACAAATCTCATTCCCGCCCGAAATCACCGTACATCTTGTTGAGGGCGCCGGTCACATGGCACATATAGAGCAACCGCAGGCAGTTGCCGCCCTGCTGAACCGCTTCATCGATACGGTAGACAGGTGAATTGCCCACGCGGCATGATCATGGTTCGATGACGACTTTACGCGGAAAGACTATGCGCACTATGCGTGGAGCCACACGATGAGTGATGACGCCTATCACAAGATCAGTGCACCTGCTGCAGCAGAGCCCAGCGGCTGCCCGTTCAACAACACGTTTACGCCATTCAGCAAAACCTACCTGGACAACCCGTATCCGGAACTCGAAACCCTCAGTGCTGAGTCGCCGGTGTTCTACTCGGAGCAACTTGGCTATCTTGTCGTGACCGGCATGGAGAACGTGGTTGAGGTGTTCAAAAACCACGATGTGTTCTCATCGGCAAACGTACAGGACCCGGTATTTCCCCTGTGTGATGCCGCAATTGATGTGATGTCCGCAGCCGACTACAACCCCCAGGCGGTTATGTCGAATTGCCAGCAACCGGACCACACGCGCATCCGCAAATACACCCGTGACGGCTTTAACAGCAGGCGCATGAAGATCCTCACGCCCTACATCCAGGATCGCGCCAATCACCTGATCGATGAGATGCTGGCAAAAGGTGGGCCGCTCGATTTTGTTTCCGCGTTTGCCCATCCACTGCCTGGCCAGGTGATATTCCGGTTTATCGGTTTCCCTGAGGCGGATGACGATGACCTGATCTACTGGACATCCAATCGTCTTATTTTTACCTGGGGTAAACCGACCGAGGCGCAACAGGTTGAGATAGCAGGCAACATGCTGACCTACTGGCGATACTGCCGGGAGTTTGTCGCAAAACGTTTCAAAGAGCCTGCAGACGACCTCACGTCGGAGCTGCTGGCCGCGCACAAGGCTCATCCGGATGAACTCAGCCTTCGTGAAGTTGAATCGATCGTGTACGGATTGTCATTTGCCGGGCATGAGATCGTCAGCAACTACCTGTCACTGGCACTGCTCAATACCCTGCCCGATCGGCGCCATTGGGAGGCACTATGCAGCGATGCCACGCTTATCCCAAATGCACTCGAAGAAGTGCTGCGGCTCGACTCACCCCAGACCAGCTGGCGTCGCGTCACCACCTGCGACACAAACTTCCACGGTATTGACGTACCCAAGGGCACCCGCGTTTTCCTTAGTCTCGGCTCGGCCAACCATGACCCGGGCCTGTTTGAAGATCCAACACAGTTTGAGCCAACCCGCGACAACGCTGCCAAACATATCGCTTTTGGACACGGCATTCATTTCTGCCTCGGCGCGCGACTCGCACGCCTTGAAGGACAGATTGCACTCGAGGCGCTGACAAGGCGCTTGCCCGGCATTCGCCTGGTCGACGACCAGGCACTGGAATTTTCCCCCAACATGACATTCCGCGGTCCCAGGCAACTGATGGTTGACTGGGACGGCGCATGAACCAGGAGTAACCCATGTCAGGACACGCTGACAATCTTGCAAAGGCAACGTCATACCTGGAACGGTTCGGTAACAATACCACCGGGCATTTCATCAACGGCCAATTTGAAGCCCCGGATGAACACACCACATTTGAGAACCTGACGCCGACAGACAACTCATCACTGGGTCACGTTGTTGCAGGCACGGCGGCGGATATTGATCGCGCATGCGAGGCTGCAAAAGCTGCGTTTCCCGAGTGGCGCGACATGCCGGGTGCCGCACGCAAGAAACTCCTCAACAGCTTTGCCGACAAGATTGTCGAGCGCGCTGAGGAGATCGCCCTGATTGAGTCCATGGACTGCGGCCAGCCGATCCGCTTCATGAAGCAGGCGGCCATCCGCGGCTCAGAGAACTTCCGTTTTTTTGCCGATAAGGCGCCTGAAGCTGTCAATGGTCTTGCGCTCTACCAGGACCAGCACACCAACTACACCATGCGCACCCCGGTAGGCCCGGTCGGGATTATCACGCCGTGGAATACACCCTTCATGCTGGCAACCTGGAAGATTGCACCGGCACTTGCAGCAGGCTGCACCGTTGTGCACAAGCCTGCCGAGATGTCGCCGCTCAGCGCGATGCTTCTCGCTGAGATTGCCAAAGACGCAGGCATACCGGATGGGGTCTGGAACACAGTGAACGGCATCGGTGAGGAGGCCGGCAAAGCGTTAACCGAGCATGAAGCGATCAAGGCAGTTGCATTGGTCGGGGAAAGCGCCACCGGTACACACATCATGCGCCAGGCAGCCCCAACGCTGAAGCGAGTGCATTTTGAACTCGGTGGTAAGAATCCCATCATCGTGTTTGATGACGCGGACTTTGAGCGGGCACTCGATGCAACCGTGTTTATGCTCTACAGCTTAAATGGCCAGCGTTGTACATCCAGTTCTCGACTGCTTGTGCAGGATGGCATCAAGGATGAATTTATCGCCGCGCTCGAAGCGCGCGTATCGAACCTGCGCGTGGGCCACTCACTTGATCCTGATACAGAAGTTGGTCCGGTGGTGAGCCGCGAACACTATGCAAAGGTGATGGGCTATATGGATGTCGCCAAAGATGATGGCGCGAATATCGCCGTCGGTGGTAACGCCTGCGAGGACATGGGTCCGGGTAACTACATACAACCCACGCTGTTCACTGATGCGACCAACAATATGCGCATCGCGCGCGAGGAAATATTCGGCCCGGTGCTGACCACCATGTCATTCTCAAGCGAAGCAGAAGCGATCGAACTCGCCAATGACACACCTTATGGCCTCGCCGGGTACGTGTGGACCGGTGACGTCGGCAGAACCATGCGTCTGGCAAAGGCGTTAGAAGCCGGTATGTTGTGGTTCAACTCTGAGAACAATCGCAACCTGCCGTCACCCTTTGGTGGCATGAAGGCGAGCGGCGTTGGCCGCGATGGCGGTGACTACAGTTTTGATTTTTACATGGAAACCAAGAACGTCTGTATCGCGCACGACCTGCATAACGTCCCTGTCCTCGGCAGGTAGGAGTACACCATGGGAGAACTCGCCTACGCGGCCAAGATTACACACGTCCCCTCCATGTACCTGTCAGAGCAGGACGGTCCGCACAAGGGCTGCCGGGATCACGCCATCAACGGGCATCGGGAGATTTCGCGTCGTTGCCGGGAACGCGGCGTTGATACCATCGTCGTGTTCGATACCCACTGGCTGGTCAACAGCGGTTACCACATCAACAATGCGCCTCACTTTGAAGGCCTCTACACCAGCAATGAGCTACCGCACTTCATCAAAAACCTGCCCTACAGCTACGAGGGCAATACCGAACTTGGCCAGATGATTGCGGATACCGCCACCGCGAGTGGCGTACACACCCGCGCCCACGATGCCACCAGCCTGCCGCTGGAATACGGCACACTGGTGCCAATGCGCTACATGAACGAAGACAAACAGTTCAGGGTTGTTTCGATTGCCGCCTACCTGACCGTGCATGACCTGAACGACAGCGCAAAGCTGGGCTGGGCGGTGCGCGAAGCGGTTGAGCAGCATTACGACGGTAAGGTCGCCATCTTTGCCTCCGGTTCACTCAGTCATCGTTTTGCCCAGAACGGCACTGCTGATGAATACATGCACAAGGTCTGGTCACCGTTCCTGGAAGAGTTCGACCACCACGTCATCAACATGTGGGAAAACGGCGAATGGAAAGCATTCTGCGAACTGCTGCCTGAATATGCTGAAAAGTGTCACGGCGAAGGCTACATGCATGACACGGCGATGCTGCTTGGTGCCATGGGCTGGGATGACTACACCGCAAAGGCAGAGGTCATCAGTCCCTATTTTGGCAGCTCTGGCACCGGCCAGATCAACGTTGAATTCCCGGTAACCTGATCATGCTGAGCAACGATGAGATCAAAGACGCTGCGAACAGACTCTATCGCGCTGAGCTGGACCGCCAACAGATCAAGGCACTCAGCCAGTCATTCGATATGGATATGGATGCCGCTTATGCGATCCAGAAGGCATGGGTGGACAGGAAAATTGCCGACGGCGAAAAAGTCATCGGCTACAAGATAGGACTGACGTCAAAGTCGATGCAGCTCGCGATGAACATCGACACCCCCGACTACGGCGTACTCACAGACGGCATGCTGATAGAAAACGGAGCCAGCATCGTTGCGGCTGACTACCTGGACCCGCGCATTGAATGTGAACTCGGCTTCGTATTGAAAAAACCACTCGCCGGTGATTCGGTTTCCATCGAGGAAGTGATGGACGCCACCGATTACATCCAACCGGCCCTGGAACTGATTTCAGCGCGGAGTATGCGGGTTGATCCGGATACCGGTTACACGCGAAACGTTTTTGACACTATCGCAGACAATGCCGCCAATGCCGGTGTGATCCCCGGAGGCGAAAAGGTCGCAGCCGGCGATATTGACCCGACATGGTCAGGCGCAATCCTGAAACTGAATGGCGACGTGGAAGATACCGGGCTGGGCGCTGCCGTCATGGGCCACCCTGCCCTTGGCATCAGCTGGGTGTGTAAGCGTTTTGCGCCACACGGCATTGGCCTTGAGCCGGGCCAGTTCATCCTGTCCGGTTCGTTTACACGTCCGGTTGCCCTCAGCCCAGGCGATAAGATCGAGGCTGACTACGGCGTGCTCGGCACCATCAGCTTCTCTGTTACGTGACACGAACCGCAGCCACTGCAATTTATTTGTTAATCGCTAAATATCATTGCATGATTAGATGCAGCGATTTTCTGAGGCAGAAGTTATGAGGTATGGGTTTGTCGTTCCCAACAATATCGGCGTTGAAGATGTCATGGATGTGGTTGGACTTGGCATCAAGGCGGAGGAGCTGGGCTTTGATTCCATCTGGGTTAATCATCACGTGCTTAACCTCGGCTATGTGAAAGAACGCCTCGGCACCAGGCCTTACCAGGATGCACTGGTCACGATGACCTGGCTCGCCTCCAAAACCGAGCGTATCGGCATTGGCACCAGTGTGATGGTAATGCCCTACCTGCACCCGATGGTGCTCGCCAAACAACTTGCAACACTGGATCAGTTAAGTGGCGGGCGACTCATCGTAGGGTTAGGCGCGGGCAGCCTGCCGGAAGAAAACGAAGCACTGGGTGTGTTGTACGAAGAACGTGGCGCTTACTGTAACGAGTTTATCGAGGTACTGCGTGTACTCTGGACCGAAGATGAAGCGTCTTTTTCAGGCGAGTTCTTTAACTTCGAAAATCTCATCTCTTCACCTAAGCCGGCACAGCAACCTCACCCACCGATTGTGGTTGGTGGTAATCGCCCGCCGGCGCTGCGCAGGGTCGCACAACACGGTGATGGCTGGCATCCGATGAACGTTTCTGCGGACGGTGTTGTTCGCCGAATGGAAGTGCTGAAAACAGAGGCAGAAAAAGCAGGCCGACCAGGCGTGCCGAGCCATGTACAGGTTCGGCTCGATATGAACCGGGTGACGAGGGAATCAGCTGCAGAATATGAGGCGGCCGGTGTGACCGATCTCGTGATGCATGTATCGACGTCTGACGTCGCCAAACAGGCGGCTGAAATGGCGCGGTTTGCCGGGGAGATGTTCTAGTTGGTTCACCTGAATGTTGAAACCCACGGGGATCCGCAGAGCCCACCCTTACTCCTGGTACATGGCTTCATGTCGTGTAACGGACAATGGCTGCCTAACCGTGACGCGCTGGCCGAACATTACCACCTGGTAATGGCTGAACTCTGGGGGCACGGCGACTCGCCTTTACCTGAGGATGAAAGCGCATTCAGCATCGCTACATACATCGAAGAATTTGAACGCCTGCGGGAATCCATAGGCGCGAACAACTGGGGGGTGATTGGCCAATCGTATGCGGCCGGACTGATGGTCAACTATGCTGTCAGCCATCCTGACAGACTCGACGGCATTGTTGTCACGAACTCACGTTCCGCGTTCGGTGATTTTGTCAAAGCGAGCAAAGACAAAATTCCCCCGCCTTCTGTATCAAAACCTGCGTCAAAACCCGCACCAAAACCAGCGCGCGAAAAAACCAATAATCGCCACCTGAAAATCCATCCGATTCACTCGAGCAGGCTACCCGCTGATGTAAAGGACAAGCTGGTTGCCGCTGCGGATGCAATGCAACCGGATGCAATCAGGCTTGGTGGCACGGTGGGTGCTTCACTAAATTCGCTCCCCCTGCTGGATAAACTTGGCACAGAGGTACTACTCACCAACGGCATTCACGAAAAAGCATTCCAGCAAGACGTGGCCAACCTGAAGGCGCATCATGGCCATGTAAAGATCGTGGATATGGACGGCGGGCATGCCGTCAACATTGACGCTGCAGAACATTTCAACGAAGTGGTTATCAACTTTTTCAAGAACAGGTAAACGAGGCAGACACATGAGACTGACAACAGGTATTGGCGGCTGGCCGAACGACGCCGCAGAGCAGGCAATCAAGGCAGAGGAAAATGGATTCGATAATGTAACCTGCGGCGAGCTGGCACATGACTCCATACTGACCATGGCACTGGCAGGCGCCAAAACCAGCCGCATTGGCCTGCAGACATCGGTCACCATCGCATTCCCGCGAAGCCCCATGGTGCTCGCCATGGAAGCCTGGGATATCCAGCGCATGACCGGGGGCCGTTTTGCCATCGGGCTTGGCTCGCAGGTAAAAGGACACAACGAACGCCGATTCGGCGGCAGCTGGAGCGCAGCCGCACCCCGCATGAAGGAATACATCCAGATGATGCGAGCCGTCTGGGACAGCTGGCAGGACGGTGCCCCGGCGGAGTTTGTCGGCAAGGAGTACAACTACACGCTGATGACCCCGAACTTCAATCCGGGACCACTCGATGTACCTCGACCGAAGATTTATCTCGCGGTGGTTGGCCCCGCCATGGCAAGGGTTGCCGGTGAAGTTGCCGACGGCATCCTGCCACACGGCGGTATCATGACCGACAAGTACATGCGCGAGGTGTTGCTGCCGAACGTGAAGATCGGGCTGGAGCGCTCCGGGCGAACCTGGAATGACATCGACGTTTCCCTGTCCGGCTATCTCGCCATCGGCAACTCCGATGAAGAAATCAGCAAGAGCCTGGAACAGTACCGCACGCCGCTGTCTTTCTACGGCTCAACTCGCAGCTATCACCACGTCCTACGACTGCACGACCTGGAAGACCTGGGCATGCGTCTGCACAAACTGTCACTGGATGGACGCTGGGCAGAGATGAAAGACATCATCACCGAAGATGACCTGCTCAAGCTTGCACACACCTGTTCATGGGATGCATACCCTGAATTCATCCGTGACAACCGCGAATACGCCGCACAGATGGGTTTCACCCTGCGGGACGAGGAGCGTTCCAAAGACCTGATGCAGCGCCTGCAGGCGATCGAAACCACTGGTGTACCGAAGGGAATGGAGTTTTAAAAAATGTCAGACAGCGTCTACATGACCGACGAGCGCCGCATGATGCAGGAATCTGCACGGGAGTTCGTCGCGGCTGAAATACTGCCCGTTGCCAACGAACTGGATCCGGTGCAGGGCGACATTCCCATGCAGCTGCGCCAGAAAATGGCGGACATGGGTTATTTCGGTATTCGCATCCCGGAGGAATACGGGGGGCTGGGTCTCGGCGTGTTCGAGTACGCCATGCTCACCGAGGAGATCGCGCGTGGCTGGATGAGTTGCGCAAGCATTATCGCAAGAGCCGGTAGCGTCATGCACATGACCAACTGGCCGATGCAAAAGCGCATCGAACTGACCGAAAAAGCCGCGCAAGGAGAATACCTGCACGCCGGCGCGCTATCCGAACCGGATGCGGGCTCGGACCTGTACGGTAGTATCAAAACGAAGGCAGTACGTGATGGTGACGAATGGGTCATCACCGGCAACAAGTACTGGTGTACCTTTGCTGATGGCTCCAACGTCATCAATGTGCTGGCACGCCTGGACGGAGTCTCCGGCGGCAAGGGTGTGCGCAGTTTCGCGGTGGAAAAGCCTGCAGGAGAGCTGCCTCGGAATGTCAGCGGCGCCCCCATTCCGAAGATCGGATACTTCGGCTGGAAAACATGGGAGCTGCGATTTGAAGGCGTACGTATCCCGGTTGAAAACATCGTTGGCGCCATCCCCGGCGAAGAACCACCGCCAGACGCAAAACGCGGCGGTGGCCGCAGGCGACTTGCAGCACTATCAGTACCGCGGGTGCACACGGCGGCTCGCTCTATTGGTCTTGCCCGTGGTGCGCTGGAAGACGCAATGCAGTATTCACAAGAACGTGTACAGTTTGGCCAGCCCATTTCCGACTTCCAGGAAACGCGATTTAAGCTCGCGCGTATGGCCTCCGAAATCGAAGCGGCACGCCAGCTCATGTACCATGTTGCGTCAGAGATTGATGCCGGCCGAGGCTCTGATCGCGAAGCATCGATGATCAAGTGGTTTGCCAGCGAGATGGCGGAACGAGTGACCTCAGATGCGCTACAGATTTTTGGCGGCGCCGGCTACACAAAGCTGCACGCGATTGAACGTTACTGGCGCGACGCTCGACTCACCAAAATTTTTGAAGGCACGTCGGAGATCCAGCTGCGCATCATCTCAGACGATATGCTGGGCAAGCCGACTTCCCGGAACCAGTCCTAGAATCAGTCCAAAGTTTAAGGAAACAACATGAACGTATCAGACGCGGTGGCCGCACGGTCATCTATCCGTCGTTTCACTGACCAGGCGGTGCCAACCGAGCTGATCACTGAGCTATTAACCAAGGCATCACGCGCACCTTCAGGCGGCAACCTGCAGCCATGGCGCATCTTTGTCATCAGGTCAGAAACGATGCCTGACTTTCTCTCGCATATGCAAAGCGCTGAATTCCAGAAGGTGCCGGAATACGACATCTACCCTGCCGACCTGAAATCACCGTATCGTGATTCCCGCTTCAAGGTGGGTGAAGACATGTATGGCCTGCTCGGTATCCCTCGTGAAGACAAGGGCGCCCGTCTCGCCAATCTTGCCAAGAACTTTGAGTTCCTGGGTGCGCCGGCTGGTTTCTTCTGCTGTATTGATAAGTGTATGGGCCCGCCGCAGTGGTCGGACCTTGGCATGTTCCTGCAGACCTTCATGCTGCTCGCACAGGAGGCGGGTTTATCCACGTGTGCGCAGGAAGCCTGGGCTGCCCGATCAGAAGCCGTTAAAGACTACGTGAAATATGATGATGAACTCATGCTGTTCTGCGGCATGGCGATCGGTTACCGGGATGACAGTGAACCGGTTAACACGCTGGTGTCGGACCGCGAACCCCTGGAGAGCTGGGCAACGTTTCTCTAGCCTGGTTTAAGCCTAACCAACACCAAGAATCCTGCGCACGGCACGGTAGTTCACCTTGCCGTTGTCGTGCCGGATTCTTGCATCAACCACATGCACCTGCTTGGGATGTTTGTATCTTGCAATCTTCCCTGAGAGATGCGACTTGATGATATCGTTATCAACGTCTGCACCATCACGCACCTTCAAAACGGCGGTCACCGCCTGACCCCAGCGTTCATAAGGCACGCCGATCACTGCAGCATCCTGGATGTCAGGATGAAGTTTCAACGCTTCCTCAACCTCTTCCGGGTAAATCTTTTCACCGCCTGAGTTGATGCAGTTGTTGCCACGCCCGAGCAGGGTCATGCTGCCGTCAGCTTCAACACGTGCCCAGTCCCCTGCCATGGAATAACGCACCCCATTAATCGTCGGGAACGTGACAGCGGAGCGTTCCGGATCCTTGTAATAGCCGAGAGGAATCGAACCGCTGGTGGCGATCATGCCCGCCTCACCGGAACCGGGCTCAACCTCGCGGTGATCCTCAGTAAAGACTTTGACATCGGGTCCGACCTGGAAACTGGCTGTCGCAATATCATCACCACGCACGCTGGTCCTTGCACCAAGGCGTGAACCTTCCGAAGATCCAAGGGAGTCAGCAAGTGTTGCGTTAGCAAAATACTCGAGCAGCCCCTGTTTGCGTTCTGCGCTCCACATCGCACCTGCCGACGAGATCAGTGTGACTGAGCTCAAGTCAAAACGGTTTGGGTTGTCTTTAAGAAAATCCAGGATCGGTACTGAGAAGGCATCACCCACAATCGCAAGACGCTGCACTTTGAGGCGCTCAACTGCCGCGAGACAGACCTCAGGGCTGAAAGACACCGTTGGCAGCAGCACCACAGTGCCACCTGCCATCAGCGTGGATACTGATGTCGTAAAGCCAGTCGAATGCATCAGCGGACAGGCAGGCAGAACAACCGGGCCTTCAACATCGCGGATGGACGCTGCATGCTCGGCAGCGCTGGTGACGGCGGACATACCGATCACAGCAATTCGATGTTTGTGCTCCCACATGACGGCCTTCGGATAACCTGTAGTGCCGCCGGTGTACATGAAATAGAGGTCTTCGCCGGAGCGCTCAATACCAAGCGGCGAAGCATCACCCTCGGTACACGCCAGTTCAAAAGCGGCGCCCTCCCCTTCAGCACCACCCACCTGAAGGAAGCAGCGCACCTTATTCAGTCGAGGCTTTAACTCATCAACGGTGTCTGCAAACTCCGCATCAAACACAACGGCCTCCGCATCGGAGTTATCCAGCACATGAAAGAGTTCTTCACCCACGTACAGGTAGTTCACATTGGCATGGGTGAGCCGTGCTTTGACACACGCGACAAACAGTTCCAGGTAGGCAGGTGTGTTACGCAGGTAAAAAGCGACCTTGCTGCCTGTGGTTAAACCCGCAGCAAGCAGCGCGCGCGCCAATCGATTGGAGCGCTCATCAAGTTCGCGCCAACTGAGTTCGTGTTCACCATGGATAACTGCAATGCGATCAGGAATCACCTTCGCGAGCTCATCAAACATGTCGCCGTAATTGAGATCTGCTACTTCTGCCATGCCACTGCTCTCCAAACGCTGGCCATGAATTGGCCATCAATCAGCCGTCAAACTCTGCTTAGTTAACTGCGCAACATTCTAGCTCGACTCAGCGCGAGTGATTTCTCTGTTGCTTCCATTGACATCACTCTATCAATTAAGAGAATGTAAACAATCTTATTAGTTAACCACTAAGCAAATGGCTAAGCATGAGTAAGCCGGCGAGCAAGCGCCGCACCCAGGAAGAGCGCAAAGCGGAATCTGAACGCCAGATTATCCGTGCGGCAATCAAAATTTTTGCACGCCAGGGTTACCTGCGTACCACGCTCAACGAGGTGGGAGAGGAAGCCGGTTACACCGGCGGACTGGTCAGTCATCGCTTTGGTTCTAAAGCAGGCCTGCTGCAGGCTGTCATCAAGAACATCGGCAGCCGGTTTGTGGCTGACCAGCTTGGCGACAAGATTACCCAGCCCAGTGCTGAAGAGTCCTTAAGCAACTACATCGACATCTACATGAACGAGATCACCCTGCGCGAGGGCACACTGCGGGCCCTGTACGTGATTATGGGTGAGGCGCTAGGCGGCGCAGAGGATATCCAGGCTGATGTTGCCGAGTTCAACCAGAACGCACGCAACCGCATGGCCGCCATCATCACTCGCGGGGTTGAAACCGGGGAGTTTAATAAGGATGTCGACGCGGGGGCAGCAGCCGTACTCATCATGGGGATGTTGCGCGGCGTTGCGATGCAATATCTCTTCGACCACAAGGCTTTTAACGTCAAAAGGGACGTGCCGCTGGTGCAGCGGGCTGCTCTCGGTGGTCTCAAGTAAACAATGACCTCAACCAGAACCGCCATCGTCACAGGTGCTGGTGCACGTGACGATGGTATTGGTAACGGGCGCGCCGCAGCAATACTGTTAGCACGCAGGGGTATCAATGTCATCTGTGTTGATCGCGACTTGAACCTCGCCGCCCGCACAGTTGAGATGATCCGGGATGAAGGGCTCGAAGCATCTGCCATCGAAGCAGACGTCACGCTACCTGGGGATTGTGAAAAGGTTGCGGCCTTCGCCGTCAGCACCTATGGCGGCATCGACTACCTGGATAACAACGTGGGGATTGGCAGCAATCTCACGGTGGTTGATGAAGACCCGGCTAGATGGGCAAAGGTGATGGATGTGAACGTGAGTTCCATGTTCCTGATGGCCAAGTACGCTATACCAGAGATGGCAAAACGTGGCGGCGGCGCCATTGTGAACATTTCGTCGATATCCGCGTTCCGGCCACGCGGTCTTACCGCCTACACCACCAGCAAGGGAGCAGTGATTGCACTGACCAAGGCCATGGCAGTTGATCATGCTGCTGACGGCATCAGGGTTAACTGTATTGCACCGGGGCCAGTGTTAACCCCGATGGTGCAGCATCCAAAGTTCACTGAAAAGGATCGCCAGCGCAGGATTGCCGCAAGCCCGCTTGGCGTTGAAGGCACAGGGTGGGATATCGGTGAAGCGGTTGCCTTCCTGCTCTCGGATCAGGCGCGATACATCACCGGCCAGACGCTTGTAGTTGATGGTGGCGTCAGCCTTGCTTCACCCGCCCGTTAATCAAATCCTACAAAGTTAACCACGTCATCCACGGGACGGCGCGTCGACACCACGTCGTTCGCCGCAAAATCCTCTGCCGGCCAACCCATGGCCACACAGCTCATGATGACCTGGTCATCAGGGATCTGTGCATGTTCCCGTACGACAGGTGACTGTGTGATGCCCTGCCCGTTGATGACACAACCAAGGCCCTTCGACCAGGCGGCGTTCACAAGGCAATTGACCACGGCACCACAGTCGAAAATCGCGATATCGTTATCGGTCAGGTCGGCATCAAAGGCCACAACAATGGATACAGGCGCATCAAACTGGCGAAACCCGCGCAGCACCCAATCCTGCCTGCGCTCCTTGTCTGTCCAGGCGATGTCCATGGCATCAAACAACTGCACCGCAATCGCCTTCTGGCGATCACGGTGTTTACCCTGGTAAGGCCCATGCATCCTGATCTCACGGGAGGCTGGAACGCCCGCCAGGTTTCTCTCGGTATTGCCTGCACGAATACGGTCCAGCGGCTCACCGGTTACCACGTGCAGGTGCCAGGGCTGCGTATTCATAGATGAGGGTGCCCTGGTCGCCAACTGCACGACTTCCCGGATAATCTCTTTCGACACAGGCTCATCCCTGAAACCGCGGATGCTGCGTCGACCTAGAACAACTTCTTCAAATTCCATGAAAAACCTCACTAACCAGTATGCGCTTCAACATGCATTCTCGCGTCAGCAAGGTCAAGCAAACCGCACGAATGCAGACACGCGCACGACGTTGCATAATCAGCGCTTATGAGCACGGCATATAGTGAGCAGCTGCAAAAACAAGGCTTTTGTATCGTCCCCGGTGTGTTAGCACCGAGTGAGGTCGTGAGCATACGAGCAGCACTGATCGAAGCAGCTGAAGAAACGGAACGTCGCGGGCAACCAACCTTCATTGAGGGTCTGGATCCCAATGCAGCAAACGTGCGGGTGTTCAATCTGCTGGACCTGTCGCCTGTTTTTCGCGAGTTGATCCTGCATCCGGACGCCGTCTCACTGGTCACGAGCCTCATCGGCGAGCATTACCTGATCTCAAACTTTACCGCCAACGTTGCCAGGCCCGGTTCAAAATCCATGGCGGTTCACGCCGATCAGGCGATTGTGATCCCGCCGCCGTGGCACGCACCATGGGCTATCAACATCATGTGGTGCCTGGATGATATTCATCCGGACAATGGCGCCACCTTGTACCTGCCGGGCAGCCACAAGGTGACCTGCATCGAAGACCTGCCACCTGATCCACGCGAGATGATGCGGCCTTTTACGGCGTCAGCTGGCAGCATTATTGCCATGGACGGACGCGTCTGGCACACCTCCGGTGAAAACGTAACGGATGACGAGGAACGGGCGCTCCTGTTCGGTTACTACACAACGGATTTCATCCGTCAGCAGGTGAACTGGAATGTGCTCTTATCTGATGAAACCAAAGCAGCACTGACCCCGGAGCTCAGTTTCAGACTGGGACTGGGTGCAGGTGCAAACTTCCGCCACGGCAACGAGCTGACAAAACTCGTCAGCGACAACAATTGAGCGACAGAAAACAATGAACATTAATCTGCTTGACCCGAAAAGCTACGAAGGTGGCCATCCGCACCAACAGTACAACTGGCTGAGACAAAACGATCCCGTGTATCGCCACGAGGAACCGGATGGTCCCGGTTTCTGGGCCGTCACCCGTTACGACGATGTGTACAACATCGGGCGCAACGCAGAAGTGTTCTCTTCTGAACCCACCATCATGATCCAGAACCCGGACGAGAATCTCGCCAGCCATTCATCCGAATTCAAAATGATGCTGATGATGGATCCACCGGAACACACCGCCTACCGAAAGCTGATCAGCCGCGAGTTCACCCAGGGTCCTGCCCGTCAATACAACGAGCGGATCACGCAACTGGCCACACAGATTGTTGATGCGGTCATCGACAAGGGCGAATGTGAATTCGTCAATGAGATTGCCGGGGAAATGCCCAGCTTTGTGATCGCCGACCTGATGGGTTTGCCGCTTGAAGATGGCCGTGAGCTCTACAAGCTGACGGAGGTCATTCATTCAGCGCCGGAAACACTGCCGGAGAATGCCATTCCCGAAGCGGTGATGAAGATGTTCGCCTACGGCCAGGAGGTGATTAACGAAAAGCGTGACAAGCCCGGCGATGACCTCGCCAGCAAACTGCTGGCAGCAGAAGTTGACGGACATAAATTGACGGAAATGGAGTTCCTGCTGTTCTTCATGCTGCTGGTGGATGCGGGCGGCGATACCACCCGTAACCTGGTGGCAACCGGTATGCACGAACTGATCAAAAACCCGCAGCAGATGCAGCTGTTGCGGGAAGATGTTGATGCCCACTTGCCTGCAGCACGAGATGAACTCTTAAGAAAAATCACACCAGTCATCTACATGCGCAGAACAGCCACACGCGATACCACGCTGGGTGATAAAGAGATCAAGGCTGGTGACAAGGTAGTCATGTACTATGGTGCGGCGAACCATGATGACGCGATGTTTGATGCACCGCATACACTTGATATTACCCGCTCACCAAACAAGCACATCGCCTTCGGTGGCGGTCACCACGTGTGCCTGGGCCAGTGGTTCGCAAGGCTTGAGATTGACGCGATTATGCGTGAGGTGCTGAACCGGATGACGGATATTGAGATTGCGGGTGAGCTTAAGTGGATGCCTTCGAACTTTATCTCGGGGTTGACTGAGATGCCGGTGCGGTTTCGGGTGGGTTGAGATGGACGGTTGAGATGTCTCCGCTACGCAGCCTTCAGCTGCTCCGGTCGACATGACAAAAGAAAAATGTCGCTAACCCTCCGAGGAAAAAACATCAATAAAGCGAATATTGTCCTTCGCTAATCCTTCTTCAACCACCGAAAGCCCACCGGTTTTCACCATCCACTCAAGCCGGTGATCCCGGTACTCCCTTTTAAAGAGCCCAGCGGATAATGCTTCATGGAGCTGCTCCAGCACCACATTGGGTCCGTCAAACGCAAACGGCACGGCTGCTTCTCGGCACTGGGCAACACTATCTCGCTCATTGGCCCGCACGAGCCACTCACCAAGCCTGCCTTCTGGTTCGTGACCAAAGCCCACGGCGCCATTTACAAAAGGTACTACCGCGAGATCACCCCAACCGAAAGCGTCACCGTTAAACCAGGTTTGGTCACCAAGCTGGGCGGTAAGCCATGCATACCAGCCCTTAAGCTGCTCGGCGGCTTTTGCTTCAATCGATGCAGCGAGGTCGCCGGTTGCCCGGCCAAAGAAACGCACTTCCGAAAGCCCCCATGTAATCGCCTCAAAGTGCGTATCCATGGTGTCCTCGAGCATGCGCACGCGGGCACACTGTAACGGGTCCGATGGTAAAAGCGGCGGGTCAGGCCAGCGATCCTCGATGTACTCGATGATCACCGTCGAGTCGAATACCTTGATATCACCATCAACAAACGCCGGTACCTCGCCGCGCGGGCTTGCGCTCATGAACTCATCAAGGGTTGCACCACTGCCGATACCGTCAGGCAGTGGTGCTTCAAAGGCTATGCCTTTCTCGATAAGCGCTATCTTGACCTTCTGCCCGTAGGGCGACAGCGGGTGATCATAGATAACAATGCCCAAGGGTCAGTCCTTCTTTGCCGCCTGCATGACGCGGATCAGGCCCGACATTTCCTCGGCAGCGCTCATATCGAGCAGCTGGTCTTTCTTATCAAGCAGATCCTCGTAGCTGACATCTGCGCCAAACTTGAGGTGCTCGTTAGAGAAGACGGCACTGGTGTAAAACTCACCGTTGCCCGCATGGATGATCTTGTTGGTGGGCGCATCCTCAGCACACATCAGCAGCACGGCCGGTGTCACAAGACCAGGGTGGCGCATGGGATCAGGATCATCTGGATTCACTTCAACACCGGGGATGGTGCCGATCAGTCTGGTTTCCGCTGCAGGTGCGAGCGTATTAACGCGAATGTTCTTGGCCAGACCTTCAATAGAAAGGACGTTCATCATACCGACCATGCCCATCTTGGCAGCACCATAGTTCGCCTGCCCGAAGTTACCGTAGATACCGGAAACAGAAGACGTCAGCACAATACGGCCGTAGTTCTTCTCATACATGATGGGCCAGGCAGCCTTGGTGACGTAGGCAGTACCGTTCAGGTGAACATCCATCACGATGTCCCAGTCGCCCATCTCCATGTTCTTGAAGCTCTTGTCACGCAGGATACCGGCGTTGTTAACAAGGATATCCACAGTACCAAATGCACTGACCGCATCATCAATGATGGACTGCGCGCCTGCTTTATCGGACACGCTCGCCTTGTTGGCAATCGCTTCGCCGCCTGCTGCCTTGATTTCATCAACAACAAGGTCCGCAGCATCACCGGAGCCCGTACCGTCGCCGGAACCACCCAGGTCGTTCACGACAACCTTGGCACCGCGGCTCGCAAATTCCAGTGCATGCGACTTACCCAGGCCACCACCGGCACCGGTGATGACGACAACTTTTCCCTCAAAATCACTCATTGTGTAAACCTCTTGCTTGGTTATTAAACTAACTTATTAACTAGTCGATTATTCTCTCGCCGCCGTCGTCCAGTTTTTCAGGACGTTTCCAGTAGTTGTACTGGGGCACCCATTCATCTTCGGTGAGCCCGGCCAGCCCCATCAGGTTCCAGGCAGAACAATAGAGATCGCCCGGGCCAAATTCAGCGCTGTTTTTCCGCATGATCTTATCAGCGTGGCGCTCATAGACAACCGCACCCGGCGCATTGCCTGCATCACCCATGACAGATTGTTCCTTGATATAACCTTCGCCGCCATGTGAGGCAAGGCGAAAACGCCAGCCACGCGAATTGGCAAAGCGCCGTTGCAGTTCAGGGTCGTCTTTCGAAACCAGCACAACAGACATGGCCGATTCGAGATGTGGCAGGAAACCGTTGAAGCCATCAGCCCAGAGTGTGCAAAACCTGCAGCCCTGCCCCATGTTGTGGATCACCATGAGCTTGTCGTGGTCCCCGAACATATCCAGCAGCGTGGTTTCACCGTGCTGGGTCTTGAATGTGTAATTGGGTACTTCGGTTAAGGGTGCAGCCTGTTTCAGCTTGTTCAGCTTATTGGTCAGCTCGTAGAGCTGCGCTTCCAGTTCCTGGATGCTCTCACTCATCGTTGAATCCTCACCGGGTTGGAAGCCGTAACACTATCATCACGCTCTCAGCTCGCAAAGTGGCTCGATAAATCCTGCTATTACTATCCGCCGCTAATGGTGTAGAGTGGCGCACTTCCCTTACCGCAGACAAAGGTCCGGATATCATGAAAATTGGTGTCTCTCTTCCCGTTCGCGAAATGGCTGACGACCTGATCGCCATTCGGGACTATGCACAACTGGCTGAAGAGCTGGGCCTGACCCACCTGCGAGTGCCGGAACAGATCATGCGACCCGGCAACAAACACCTGCATGAGTCGATGATGGTGCTCTCCTACATTGCGGCTATCACAGACAAGATCGAGCTGTGTCCGTCTGTTGTCATTTTGCCCGCACGCCAGACAGTGCTGTTTGCCAAGCAGTCCGCTGAGCTGGATGTCCTGTCCGGCGGTCGGGTGCGCCTGGGGATTGGCGTCGGGGGCAGCAAGGAAGAATACGCCGCCCTCGGTATCGACTTTCATACACGCGGTAAGCGCTGTAATGAACAAATGCAATTGCTCAAGAAAATCTGGTCAGAAGAAACGGTCGAATTTGAGGGCGAGTTCGACAAGGTATCAGGCGCGGGTATCAACCCCCTGCCGATACAACGCCCCATTCCCATGTGGATTGGTGGTGCTTCCAAACCATCAAAGGCCGTCATCAAGCGTATCGGTCAGCTGAGTGATGGCTGGTTTAACCTTGCAGACCCGGAAGACTACCCCGCGGTGCGCGATGCCATCTATGCGGAAGCTGAAGCGGTTGGCCGCTCCAGTAATGAACTTGGCGTTGAAGCTGGTGTTGCTGTGGTCGGCCCGCGCGAAGCAGAGTGGAAAGATCGTGTTATTAACTGGCACAAGACCGGCATGACACATCTATGCCTGCGTACCCTTGGCGGCGGCTTATCACCGGCAGAACACCTCGACAAACTCAAACAGGCCGTCGCCGAACTGCCGGACGAGGTGCGTTAAACCCGTGACAGAACAAGATTTACTCGGTGATTACATCGAGAAGAATGCCCATGTAAACGGCATACGGCTCACGTATTTTGAACGCGGCATCGTACATCGCGGCAAAAAGCCAACCTTGCTGTTTGTACACGCGACAGGTTTCCATGCGCGGGTGTGGGATCGACTGGTACGCCAGTTCCCCGACTATCACGTCATATCGGTGGATCAGCGCGGCCACGGACGCAGTGAGAAAAAATATATCGAACACTGGGATCAGGTGATTGGTGATCTTGCCGAACTGATCATCCAGCTGGACCTGCTCCGCGTTGTCGGTATAGGCCACAGCATGGGCGGCCACGCCCTGATCGGTGCGGCCAGCCAGATGCAGGAGCGTTTCCAGTGCATCGTTGCGCTTGACCCGGTCATCCCGGCAGAAGATGCCTACGCCGAGGACATGCCGTCTGCCTTTGATACGCCAGGTGAACACCCGACAGCAAAACGGCGGCGGGAGTTCGATTCACCGGAAGAGATGGCAGATCGCCTGCGACCCAAGGGTTCTTATGGCCTGTTTGAACCCGACATGCTGATGGACTATTGCAAGTACGGTCTACTGCCCAATGAAGCAGGCAAAGGCTACGTGCTGGCCTGCCCGCCCGATATCGAGGCGAGCGTTTACATGTCGAGCCGCTCCAACCACGGTATTTATGAGGCCGTGAGAAACCTCGCTATCCCCGTGGTGGTGGCAAGGGCAAAAGAACCGGAAAGTCACGGCATCATGGATTTTTCCAGTTCACCTACATGGCCAGGACTTGCGGGTGAATTCCAGAACGCTCGTGACGTACACTATGCTGACAAGACGCACTTCCTGCCGATGCAGATACCGGAAGAAATCGTGCGTTTGATTAACGAGGAAATTGAACTCAGCAGCAATGAGTGACATCAAAGACCGACTGAGCGAACGCTGGTCAGCCCGTTCCCCAAGAGAAATCGCTAACCAGTTTTCTGCGCCGCTTTACGGCACGCCAGGTGAATGGGACCTGCCGAAGGACGTCGAACCCAAGCGCGACCTGCTGTATCTTGCGGTCGGCATACCTGACACGGCTTCACTGCCACGCGCGCAACTGCAGACCGCCTACCAGAGCATTCATAACATGGCGGGTGACGTTGCCCTTCGTTACGGCTTTGGACAGGGACCAAGCGGCGTACGCGCCTGGCTGGCCGAACAACGCAATCAGCTTGAACAGACAAATGTGACTGAAGACTGGTACCAGATGACCAACGGCTCATCCGGCGCCATTGATCTCATCGTGAGATCAATGATCAACCCCGGTGACATCATCATTGCGGAAAACCCAACCTACATGGGTACCCTGCATAACTTCAGGGGTGTCGGTGCTGAGATTGAATACGTCCCCATGGACCAGCAAGGCCTCAAAACCGACGTGTTGGACGAACTGCTGACACGCCTTAAAGGCGAAGGTAAAACCGTCAAGCTGATCTACACTATCTCAGCCTTTCATAACCCCACCGGGGTTACCCTGTCGCTGGCGCGGCGGGAGGCACTGCTCGAGATTGCCTACAAACATGACGTGATGATCCTGGACGATGAAGCCTACCGGGAACTCTGGTACGACTCGCCGCCACCACGCGCATTGTCTGCGATGTCCGATGGATACGGCGTGATCACAACAGGCACGTTTTCAAAAACGGTGGCAACCGGATTGAGGGTTGGCTGGATACACGCCCGCCCGGAACTGTTTGGATTGTTTTCGCGCATGCGCTTTGCGATGGGCCAAAACCAGCTGGGCCTGCGAGCATTCGGCGAGTTCCTAGGTGCGGGTGCTTACGAGCCACACCTGGACGAGATCAGACGTGTGTATCGCACCAAGCGCGATGCGATACACGCTGCGCTCAGCCGGGAAGTCAGCGACTACCTGGACTGGGAGGTGCCGGACGGCGGCTTTTATATCTGGGCCAGGCTGAAGCCCGGCATCGACCTGACCGAACTCTGGCGTACGGCCGTACATGAGGGTATTGCGGTAAACCCGAGTACGGGCTTTTCACCTTCAGAGCAATACTTCGAACCCTGCATCCGTATCGCTTACCCCTGGACGCCGCTGGATCAATTTGATGAAGCCGCGCGAAGGCTGCGACTTGCCTGCGAACGCGTGGTTGCCGGAGACGCCGCCTGACCCCAGCGCTTCAGCGCTCTGCCTTTCAATGCTACATTCCACCTATCGATTGAAGGGAGTGCGGCATGCAACAACAACCACTGACCGGTATCACGGTGCTGGATTTTGGCCAGGTCTATAACGGGCCTTACTGTGGATTCCTGCTGGTGCAGGCTGGTGCGCGCGTGATCAAAGTTGAATCGCTGATCGGTGAAACCCTGCGAGCCCGCGGCGATGATGCGCCTTCCAGCTACCCGTTCAACAACCTGAACACCAACAAGGAATGCATCACCCTCAACATCAAAAAGCCTGAGGCGCAGGAGATCATCAGGAAGCTCGCCGCCGAGGTCGATGTGGTACTGCAGAACTTTGCACCGGGCACCATGGAGAAGTATGGGCTTGGCGCAGAAGACCTTCGCGCCATTAACCCGCAACTGATTTATGCAATGAGCACCGGCTACGGTTCGCTTGAGGGGCCATATAAGGACTTCCTCGGTATGGATATCACGCTGCAGGCGATGGCGGGTTCGATGAGCGTGACCGGTGTTGAGGGCGGACCGCCCATGAAAACGGGCGCGGCATTTGCAGACTTTATTGCAGGCACCCATCTTTATGCAGGTATCGTGACGGCGCTGCTGGCACGGGCGACGACGGGAGAAGGCGCAACCGTTGATATCTCGATGCAGGACTGTGTCTTCCCGACGCTCAGCACTGCGATCGGTTCATATTATTCTGTTGGCAGGCCGCTGCCCCGCGCCGGCAGCAGGCACCCGGCAAAAGCGCTCACCCCCTACAACGTCTATGAAGCGAAAGACGGACACGTTGCCATCATCTGCATCCGTGACGGCCACTGGCGTAAGTTCACACAGGCAATGGGCAAACCAGAACTGGCGGAAGATGAACGCTACGCAAAGATGAAAATCCGCGCAGAACATATTGATGAAGTTGATGAGATGGTGAACGAGTGGACCCGCGCCAGGACCCGTGAGGAAATCACCAGCACCTGCCAGGAACATGGCGTGATCTCAGCACCGGTGCAGGACGTGCCGGAGATTCTTGAAGACAGGCACATGCTGGCGCGTGGCTCGCTGGTTAAACGTGACCACCCGGCATTTAACCAGGTGTCCAATTTCCAGACGCCAATTCGGTTCAAAGAGATCGACCCGCCGGACTTTTCTGACGTGCCGCCAGTCGGCACTGATACCGACAGTGTGCTGACGGAAATGCTGGGGCTGAGTGAAGCCGAACTCAAGACGCTGCATGACGGCGAAGTGATTTGACCATGGCGATGAGTTTTGAATTAAACCCCGAGGACCCGATCTCGGGCATTACCAATGAGGTCATCGAGGCATACGAACGTGATGGTGTCGTCATGCTCCGCAATGCCCTGCACGCGGAATGGCTTGAGTTGACAGAAATTGGCCTTGGCCGCGTTATGAACGATTCCGGCATGAACAAACACATCTTCTTCGGTGAAACCGAGGGTGCCTTCAGGGAAACGGTGAGGAACTTCGACTACGCTGTTGAGATCAGGCGCCTGCTGTACGATTCACCCATCGCTGACATCCTGCAGGCGTGCATGCGTACCGAGGAGGTGTACTACTACTCGGATGAGTTCTTCATCAAGGACCATGGCAACTGTGAACGTACCCCCTGGCACCAGGACACGCCCTACTTTCCGGTGGCGGGCAGGCAGCTCGCCAGTATGTGGATCTCCATCGATTCACTGACTAAAGAAGAGTGCCTGGAGTTTGTTGCCGGGACACACACCGGCACCATGTATGACGGCTTCAGCCCGATCAAGCCAGAGGATCCAAGTGTCGGCTTCTACAATGAGGGGCTGCCCATACTGCCGGACATACAGGCTAACCGGGATGACTTTGACATTGTGTCGTGGTCCCTCACGCCGGGTGATGTGATTGTGTCGAGCCCGTCGACGATTCATGGCGGCGGACCAACCACGGTTGATGGTTGCAGGCGGGCGCTTGCCGTGCGGATGTTTGGCGATGACGTGGTGTTTGATACGCGGCCGCCTTCGATGCCGACGGTGCCGCGGACGCCGGGGTTGTCGCGGTATTTGAAGCCTGGGGATCCTTTGCGGAGTCCGTGGTATCCGCGGGTGCGGCCTGTGCCTGAGTGGGAGGCTTATGGGGCTTAGTTTTTTTGGAGGTTGAGATCCCTCCGCTACGGTCGGGATGACGGGTGGCTACATCGTCATCCCGACCGTAGCTGAAAGCGGAGCGGAGGGATCTAACGCTCGCGAAAATCCAGGGCAAAAAAAACCGGGGCAAGCCCCGGTTTTTTTCATGCTGATCGCGAGGAGATTTTCGGCGTAGCCGAAAACTCCTTACCAATCATATTGTGCGCTGAGGTACCAGGAACCACCTTCATAGTTCGCGGCACTACGACGTGGGTACGGCAGACCAACACTCAGGCGGTTGGCGTTACCGGCACCAATTTCATCAACGTACTCATCAAAGATGTTCACGCCACCAAACACAAACCTGATGTTGTCGTTGAACTGGTAACCCAGCTCAAGGTCCACGTATAGGGTTGGGTCAATCTCTGCAGATGGATCAACCACTGCATCGATGGTACCGCGCTCATCAAAATGATCGCCGTAGTAATTGGCACGCAGCAGCAGGTTCCACTTATCGTTGAAGAAAGTATTCGCTGATATGACAAAGCGGCTGTTTGGATAGTTGTTTTCAATATCCTCAACCAGTGAGTCAGAAACCGGCTCTACCCCACCAACTGCAGACTGACCAACCACATCTACCTTGTTGTAGCTGTAGGCAAACGTCATGCTGGTGTTAGCAGCATTGCCCCAGTCAAAGTCAGAGGTGATCACCATATCCACACCGTAGTGATCAACATCAATCGCGTTGGTGTAGAAGGAAATGGTGTTGGTTGTGCCAGGCAGCGCAATATCGCGGGTACGATAGATACGATCCTCAACCTCGATGATGTAGCCATCCATCGTGATGTTGAGGTTATCCAGCAGATCCAGGGTGAAACCAGCGCTGATGTTGAAAGATTCCTCTTCCTTCAGCTCGGTGCCGCCCACCTGTGCCACCAGCGGACTGGTGGAAGGTACAAGACCCTCTTCGACCTGCAGGCCGGTAGCACCGTCAAACGTTGTGATGGTGGTACGGACGTTAGCCTGACCTGGTGTCGGTGCATGGAAACCGGTTGAGATCGCGCCGCGAATGGCGAAACGATCTGACATCCTGTAACGCATGGCAACCTTACCGTTGATGGTGTCACCAAAGTCAGAGAAGTCCTCGTAACGCAACGCGTACTGCATCAGTAATGCATCGCTGACATCGTGTTCGATATCGGCATAGATAGCGTAGTTGTCACGATCAAACTCTCCGGCGTCTCGTGGGGAAATACCCTTAAGACCGTTTGAGCCTGCACCGAAATAGGAGTTCGGCTCACCAGCTGAAGCGATGTAGGTTTCTTCACGCCATTCCGCACCAAACGCGAGGTTCATGCTGTTAGGCAGTGGCACGGAGAAATCGATGTTGATGTTCATCTCTTCCTGCGTGTAACCGCCAACGTCAAAGTTACGCTGCGCTGGTTGTCCGTTAGCAAGCCCAAGATCCTGGTTAATGGTGTTGTTCAGGAAATACTCCAGCTCGTTTTCGCCGTAGCTGACAGAAAAGTCGTAGGTCCAGTCATTCGACATGGTGCCCTCCAGACCTGCTACGACACTGTAGTCAGTCTGGTCACCGTCAAGAAACGGCGTGTAACCTGCTGGCAGACCCGTGAAGCCCATGTCACGCAGCGGCACAAGGCTCGAGTGGTTTGGGTTCCGGTAGAAGAAGCGGTAGCGACCTTCGGTATCCCCGTAGTTACCAAACAGGTATACGCTGGCAGAGTCCGAGATATCGAGGCCAGCGTTATAGAAAAAGCGCGTGCCTTCCGTTTCAGGCCGGCCCCAGGTCTGCACGAGCGGCGCATCACCAAAGACGGCATCCGCGCCAACACCCGGTACACCTGCATCCGATAATGCCTGTGCATCGGGACGCTGGATACCACGCGACAGCGCATCGTTGTCATAACCTTCTACAGTGAAGTTAACGTAACCGTTTTCACCAAGTGGCAGGCCAATGTTGGCAGCAAACTTGTCGCTGTTTTCACCGTCAAAGAAGCGGCCGTGCTGCACATTGATCGTGCCGCCTTCACCGGCATCCTTGGTGACAATATTGATCACGCCGGCAATCGCGTCTGAACCATACTGTGACGCCGCGCCATCACGCAGTACTTCAACGCGCTTGATGGCAAGGCCTGGAATCATGCCGACATCAACACCGTGAGCACCGTTACCCGCTGCTGGTGCAAAAAACTGCACAAGCGCAGAGCGGTGACGCCGCTTGCCGTTTACCAGCACCAGCGTCTGGTCCGGTGCCGTGCCCCTCAATGAGGTTGGCCTGACAAACGCACTACCATCACCAGTTGCCGGTGATGCCGTGTAGGATGGTACTGCTGATTTTAGAAAATCTGTGAGATCGGCGGTGTTACCCACCGAGGTGAAATCTTCACCGGTGATCACGTCAACTGGCACCGGCGAGTCCGACGCCGATCGTTCTTTAACGCTTCGTGTACCAACGGTTACGATTTCTTCTATGTATTGTTCGTTTTCTGCGTAAACTGCCGGCATGTAGGTTGAACCCAATGCCACGGCCACAGACAACGATAATCTGGATAGTCGTCCCATCATTAGCCCCCGTGCTAAGTGATTGAATTGTTTGAGTTAACCAGGAGTTAACTGTTTATAGATGGCTCATCTATAGACATCTATGTTAGCAGCCAAGGGATAATATTAAAGGTCTTAACTGGCCCTTAACGATCGACGTGTGAAGTCAATCTGATGTCTGAAAACCGATACAACATCATCATCCTCGGCGCGGGTATCGCAGGCGTCGCGGCGGCCTACTACCTGACCTGCAAACACGGCATAAATAACGTCGCGATAGTTGATAAACAGCAGCTGCTGTCGCTGACCACACGCTGTTCCGGCGAGAACTTTCGCAACTTCTGGCCGCAGCCCTGCATGGCTGCGCTGACGTCTCATAGTTTCAACTTGATGCAGGCATTGATCGAAGAACACGGCAATGTCTTCAACCTGAAACAGACCGGATATCGCTTTGTCTCTCGCAACCCATCGCCATTTGCGGAGGCACCTGGCATCAGGGAAATGGGTGCTGAAACGCTCGACTACCTGTCACCAGATATCCGCAGCGTGACGCATATCGAGGAAGCAGGCGCCATTGAGGTCTATGCACTGGGCTCGCTGCTGCTGAAAGAAGCGCGAAGCCGTGGTGTGCAGCTGATCACGGATGAAGTCACCAATATCGATCTTGATAGAGAGGGCTACACCATCAGCACGCCGTCGCAAACGCTGGCTGCTGACAAGTTGATTGTGGCGACCGGCCCGTTTGTAAATCACACGCTAGAACCACTCGGGGTACAACTGCCGATAGAATCGATCTGTCAGCGCAAGTTTGTGATCCCGGACCCGGCCGGTGTCATACCAAGGGATATGCCGTTTACCATCTGCGCGGATGCCATCCGTATACCGTGGACGACAGATGAAGCGCAAATGTTGCAGGACGATGAAAGTTACGCCTGGATGCTGGACGAGCTACCGGTCGGATTGCACATCAAACCGGAAGGCGCGAACCAGATAAAAATGGGCTGGGCATTCAACCGGCAGGCGGAAGCGCCCCGCTGGCAATGTGACGGCGATGCGCAGTTCCCGGAAATTGTGATGCGTGGTGCTGCAACCTTCATACCCTCACTGAAAACCTACACCGCCAACATGCCAACGCCGGTTCACCAGTTCGCGGGGTATTACACGCGTACGCCGGAAAACTGGCCCATCATCGGTGCCCTGCCCGTGCCGGGGCTGTTTACGATTGCAGCGTTGTCTGGCTTTGGCACCATGGCTGCCTGCGCGGCAGGTGAAATGTGCGCGGATGTAGCCTGTGATGCCAGCCCGGCTGACTTTGCTCCTTTCTTCGCCTTCAATCGCTACCAGGATCCCGACATGCAGGCGTTGATGGCAGCGACCGACAACGACGGGCAGTTATAACTCGTTACTCCTTGGCAAGCGCATCCGCGACACCGTTCAGTCGTCGGTTACCCTGCCCGCCATCACTCTGGCGGATCACCTGGGACATCTCCAGCATCATATAGTTGGAATGTGCTGCTTCAACGGATTGCCGGTAACCCATCGAGTCCTGCGCGGCGTTGATGGAGTGTTTCAACATGCGCAGCGTCATCAGGTTATTCTCGGCAAACTTTTCCGCCTGGGCGACGGCTGCTTCATAGACCTTGCCGTTTTCCACGACGTCAGTAACCAACCCCAGTTCCAGTGCTTCAGGTGCATGGATAAAGCGGTTTTCAAACAGTATCTGCTTAGATTTACGGATGCCGAGATCCCAGGGCGCGGTGAAGAGCTGCAGGTGTGTCGGCAGGAACTTGGCGTCCTCAGAACAGATGATCAGATCCATGCTGGACGCCACCATGAAGCCGCCAAAAATGCAGTAACCCTGCACAGCAGCAATGGTCGGTTTCTTAACGTCACGCCAGCGCAGCGAGTTCTCAATAAACAGATGCCATGAGCGATTGATCCGCGCCATGGTGCCTTCGCCAAATGGCTTGCCCTCCTGGTCAGCAAGTTCCTCGGGAGTGCCAAGATCATGGCCCGATGAAAAGTGTTCACCGCGCCCCGCCAGGATAATGACCTTCACCGAATTGTCGTAATCCAGGCGCTGGAACGCATCGGTCATCTCATCCAACAGAATGCGGGACTGGGCATTACGGTATTCCGGGCGGTTCAACCATATCGTCGCAATACGGTCGTTTTGTTCTACTTCTATTTGCTGGTAATCCATATGACATTCCTCGAGATTTGCGGCACAGTTAAGGCATTGAAACAGACCGGGAGATGTCATGTCAGCCCCATCAAAGTTTGCCCATATTGTTTACCGCACCCACCGCTATGACGAGATGATCGACTGGTACGTGAAGGTGTTTGACGCCAAGGTGCAGAACCGCACCGACCAGCTTGCCTTTCTCACCTACGATGAAGAACACCACAGATTTGCGTTCTTCAACCTCGGCCCGCTCGAGGGTGAGGAAACCCCGCGTGACCCACAAGCGTCAGGTGTTCATCACGTTGCCTATACATGGGACACCATTGATGACCTGCTGGATCAGTACAAGCACATGAAATCACTAGGCTGCGCGCCAACCTTCTGCGTGCGCCACGGCCCGACGCTTTCAACCTATTTTGATGATCCGGATGGCAATGGCATTGAGTTCCAGGTGGATCTCGTCACTGTGGATGAAGCGAACGACTTCATGCTAAGTGATGCCTTCCACCAGAATCCAATTGGTGAAGTGTTCGACCCGGAAGCGTTAATCGAAGCCCGCGCCGCAGGCAAGGACGTCACCGAGATGGTGCTGCGATCAGACCAGGACGTACCCACAGGCGGTATTGCCGCCAGTTAACTGTCTTCTGACGGCACTCGCCCAAAGGGCAACATACGCCGCAGCACCATGTCCTTCTGGTAGAAGTGGTGCACCAACGCCGCTATCGCATGCACGATAATGAGCGCAAGGATCAACTTGCCAGTGATGCTGTGAGCGATATGAAACACGCGCGCCATGGATTCGTTGTCAGCAGCCAGCGCTGAATAATCAATGGCACCAAACGCCAGCACCGGGTAGTCAATAAACGCAGCCTGCGCGATACCGAAAATTGGCTGCAACAACACCAGGCCGTAGAAAGCCCAGTGTACAAACGTCGATGCCTTCAACTGCCAGCCGGGCATATCTACGGGCGGTGGCGGCTCGTGCGTCATGCGCCAGCCCAGGCGAACCAGCATCAGCACCAGGATGATCGTCCCGAGGCCAGAGTGCCCCATCACGGTTTCTGTTTTTTCTGCAAGTGGCATATCTTCCATGGTGCCACCCAGTGCCGCGAGCAGGGTCACCAGGACCGCAATGATCCAATGCAAAGTCTTGGCGACACCATCGTATTCAAGTCTGGCATTACTCATATTGCTGCCTCACTTGTTCTCGGTAAAAAAGTGACCGCGCGCCGTGCGCGTGTCATCGTAAACCGGCTCTTCAAGGTCCACGCGATACTTCTTGATCGGCGTGCTGGAGGGTTTGCGCGCAAACTGCGCCAGGTGCCCACCCATATCGCGATACCAATGTGAGTTAAGGTGTGCCTCTAACGTGTCAGACGAGGTCCACTCCTCGTACACCCAGACCCGCCCCGGCGTCAGGTGATCCTCGGTCCATGAATAAGCAATACAGCCCTCTTCCGTTAACGCACCTTCTATATGCGGGCGCGCGCTGGTCAGGATGTGCGGGACTTCTTCCGGGTTTTCAAAATCAATATGGCCGGCAACAATCACCGTCA
This sequence comes from Pseudomonadales bacterium, assembly GCA_963921285.3. Lineage (GTDB taxonomy): Bacteria > Pseudomonadota > Gammaproteobacteria > Pseudomonadales > Azotimanducaceae > UBA9659. Next base: position 241,805 of record CAWUFD020000003.1, on the reverse strand, counting down.
TCGTGTTCCCCTTTTGTCTTTTTGTGTCGTTTTTTTGCTTTTATAAGCAGGGATATTAGCAGCGTCACTGGTATATTACGCGCCAGCTTTGCAATCCAAACACCTGACCCTCGCGTAGCAGCTATATGGCCCGACACACACCAAAAATAATCCTCTTCGTCGCCATCCTGGCGCTGACTGGCTGTCTGGCAGCACCTGGCTACAGTGGCCCGGCCCAACCGAACCACAATGGCGACGTATTTGTTAACACCATCCCCATGCAAAAGACGCCGCTTGATATGCTGAAGATGAGCTGGGGCGCAATCACAAGCATGCAGCCGTGGCCCGACGATGTACCCGTGCAAACGCAGCGCGTGCCGACCACCACGCCGGATTACATTACCGTCACCTACATCAACCATGCCACCACCCTGCTGCAGTTTGGTGACATCACCGTGCTGACCGACCCAATCTGGGCCGAGCGGGCCAGCCCCTTTTCGTTTGCGGGGCCAAAGCGGGTCCATGAACCTGGCGTCACCATGGACAACTTGCCCGATATCGACGTTATCCTAATCAGCCACAATCACTATGACCACCTGGATCTTGAAACCTTAAAGGCACTGTACGACCAACAGGATGAGCCACCGCTCATTCTTGCCGGACTCGGCAACAGCCTTCTGTTCGAGGAAATGGGTCTCGACAACCACCGGGACATGCAATGGGATGATGCGCTCACGATTGGCGATCTGACATACACCTTTGTTGAATGCCGTCACCGCAGCGGCCGCGGACTTGGCGATCAGCAGAAGACACTATGGGGATCATTTGTGATCGAATCACCCGCAGGTAACGTCTACTTTGCCGGTGACACCGGCTACAGCCCGCATTTCAAGGCACAGGGTGAGCGATACGGACCCTTTGCTCTAACCATCCTGCCGATTGGGGCCTATGAGCCGCGCTGGTTCATGGCAGATGTGCACCTGAACCCTGAAGAAGCGGTGATCGCGCACCAGGACCTCAAGAGCGAACAGAGCCTTGGCATTCACTTCGGTACGTTTCAACTGACCTATGAAGCGATCGACCAGCCCGTGCTCGACCTTGAAGCAGCACTAGAGCAGTACGAGATTGATCAGGCATCGTTCTGGGCACTTGAGCCCGGCGAGTCACGCGTTATTGATTAAAGGGCAACTCACGAAGCCTCGTAATACTGCTTTGCACACTCGGGACAGATGCCATGACTGAAATCCGTGCCGGTGTTTTCTGAGATATAAACTTCCATCTGCTGCCACTCACCATCGTCATCACGGATCTTGTGGCACTCCGCACAGATTGGCAGCAGTTGGCGAAACAGCTGCGAGCGCTGACGCTCCTGCCGGTAGGTACGGGTAATCATCGCCGCCAGCGAACAGCAGATCAGCAGGTTCACCAACAGCACCGCAAAGAAATCAAAATAGCGCTGCTCCGGCGAGGCAAACGCCTTGATGGTTTCAGGGAAATACCACTCGGCCACGGCCAGCCCCAGCACAATCAGGAAGAGCAGACCAAGCACCAGGATGCGTTCCAGCCCCTGCAGAATAACCGCGGTAAACATGAACACCGGGCAGTACCAGAACGCAACACTGCCGTAACTGCCCTGGTTGGAAAACCACGTGGCCGCAAGGAGCAGCGCAATGAAGATCACAAGCGGACCGGACAGACGACTGGGGTCCGCCAGCCGCCTGCCAACAAAGTAGAAGCCGAGTGCCGCCGCGACAGCAAAACCACTGAAAAAGAGTTCCAGCACTGGATTACCGGCAAGCAGGTTGATCAGGAAGGCTGCGCAACCACCAAGGCCCGTAAACCCACAACAGACAAAGAACAGGCGACTCTCCAGCGGATAGCTTTCTAAACTATCTGGTCTATTTTCAACTGACGAGTTCATTGAGTGATTATAGCGAAATGATATCGCACAGAAACACTACACTGCACCGCCCGTCAACTGAAACGCACGCTTCACGTCATCCGCCTCCCCAGGTCGCAGCCAGGCAAGTGCCTCATCCACCGAATAGAAGACACCACGGCTCATCGGCACGTCCACATCGAGGTTTGCACCCATCATCCGCATCAGGCCGAACTCAAGCTGGCTGCCCACCAGCACCGCACTGCGAGAATTGTGTCGGGAGGGCTGCTCCCTCATAAAGAGACGCACCATGTCGATCTCTTTCTGCGTCAGGTCACTGACAGAGGTCGCTCGAAAATCAAGCAACTCATCAATGCCATCCACATACTCAGGATGCGCAGTAAACACATCATGCGCCGCCCCCAGCTTCCCCATGGACACACGCCCAGAGAAAACTATCCAGAACAGCCCAAATTCCGGCAACGGCACCAACTTGTAATCAAAAGCGTCCATAAACTACCGCATCGCACCATCTCCTATTCTAAACCCATTCGGGACACACACTTCCAACTCAATGCCGCCAATACTTCTTCTCGATCTGCCGCGGTACTGACTGATAACGGCCAGATTTGCCGCCACCACCCTTAACCTCGCGCCAGGACTGGCTCTGCTGCTCACAAGCCTCGCTTGATTTGCGTTGATCTTTCTTCTGCTTCTTTCGCTTTTTCGATACAGGCATCGAAACCTCCAAAAATTTAAGGCGAGCGCTTCCGCAAGCGACATTTGTCGCCTGAAAAATGAAATGAACTAAGGACGCCTTATGAACCGCTACACACGACCCAGGTGATGCAAAGCACCGCGAAAACGCGAACAACCATCGAGGAAATCAAGAATATCGGAGCCGGACTTCGTGGACACACACCACCACAAAGACGTCATGTGAAATAGCGATTGCTATATAAGGAAGTTAATCCACATGACTATTTTTCTCCGTTGGGCGTAAGGGATTTACGCGCTCTCGACATTCTAACAAAGTCGCGGACACACACAAAATGAACCCGAAAGTTTCTGTAAACATTTCGCACACAACTGAAGGGGGAAAACTTACACAGAGCAGGGTGACAGCAACTATCTGCCATCAGTTGAGTGAGTAGCATACCGGTGATGGCAACCTCTAGATCACAACTCATCGACCAGACTGCTCCCTTGCACTATCACCTGATTTCGAGATGTGTTCGACGCAGCTTTCTTTGTGGATACGACAAGTTAACCAAACGAAACTACGACCATCGCAGAGATTGGATAGTAGAAAGACTAACGCAACTCACCAAGTCATTTGCTGTCGCGATAGAGTCGTACGCGATCATGAGCAATCATTTCCACCTGGTGATCTACTATGATCCACTCGACTGCCACAGATGGAGCGATGAGGAAGTCGCTAACCGTTGGCTCGCAGCTTTTCCAGTCAAGTGCTCTGATACTCAAAAGCAGCACATTCAACATGCTTTTCACAAGCAGATTCTCTTGAGCGATCCAGATCGTCTGGCGCATGCACGAAGCACCCTCGGCTCTGTTTCAATGTTTATGAAATATCTCAAACAACCTATCGCTTACAGAGCAAACAGGGAAGATGACTGTACCGGCCACTTTTTTGAAAGTAGATTCTATTCAGGTGCAATAGTTGATGAGCCAAGCCTTATCGCCTCGATGGCGTATGTAGACCTGAACCCAGTCAGAGCCAAGATCGTGGAGAAGTTTGAGGACTATTCGCATGCTTCCAGCAGTCAACGTCTCTTAGTGAACTCGGCTTCCGGACTTCGCGATTTCATCAAACCAATTTTTTCGGGGGTATCGACCCCCAGACCAACTCTCTCTTACACCTTATCGGGTTATCTTGAAATCCTAAGAGGGTGTGAATCTCGATACACTGATCCAGACGCACCCGAGGATGAATACGTCTGGTTCGCTAGAGTAGCGTCAGTTGAGAAGAGGCAGAGAGCTTTTGGTTTGGCAGACAATCTCAAAGCCTGGTGCGCATCTCGCGGATGGTCCTCATCAGGCTCACCGCTACCCGCCTTTTCGCGGTGAGGCGAAAAGACACGGGGTTGGACTCCCTCTAGAGCCAACCAGCTCAGTTTACATTCAGAAAGCTCCCGCGCTTTCACATTCTTACGACAAACAATCAGGATCTGTTTGTAGAACACCGCTGAAGTGTGTGTCCCTGACTAACGAGGAAAGCTCAATTCGATACCTGAGCCATTTCCTCCAACAAACTTGATTTCACCGGCGAGCTGCTCGGTCATAAGGTTGATGACCTCTATGCCCAATTTCGAATCGGACTCCATTTTGAACCCCTCGGGTAGGCCAACCCCATCATCATGGTAAGTTAAGAAATATCGGTAATTTTGTTTTCGTAACCGAACTGTCAGCTCACCAGGGCCAACTCTACCCTGATACCCATGGACAAGAGAGTTCGTCACCAGTTCATTCAGAATCAGCGCGCAAGGCATAGCCGTCTCAACATCCATCTGGTTTGGCTGAATGTCGATTTCATAGCTTATGCTCAAAGTCTGCCGCTGAAACTTGCGGCATAGAGTGGAAACCAAGGACTCAGCATATCGATGAAAATCGATGTGAACAAAATCCTTTGAATCATAAAGACTTTCATGCATGAGAGCTGTCACTTCCACCCGCTGCTGGCTAGACTCGATTTCACGACTCACAGAGTCGCTATCAGCGTTTCTGGACTGCAATTCAAGTAGACCTGCTATCAGTTGCATGTTGCTTCGTACCCTGTGGTTTATGGCATCCAGCAGTTCATCCTTTTTCCTTAGCCGACCTTCATAGCTCATCCTGATTTCAGTGTTTCTGTTTAGTTGATTTGCCACCTGTTCGGACTTTTCTTCAACCAAACGTTCCAAGCGTGCACTGGATCGACGCAGTTCAATCTCGGCTTTCTTCCTGGTGGTGATGTCACGTATAACTGCTACCAAGGAGGCTTCGTCTTTGAACCAATCTTCGATTGGTGAGATCGTGACTTCCGCAATTACTTCTGTCCCATCCAAATGCTCGTAAAGCACTTCTTCTCGATGTTCTTCCCCCATACCCAAGAACCTCTCCGCTCTTCTGCGCTGGCTCCGCCTTGGGAACAGAATGTCAAAAGTTGGATGGCCTAGTGTTTCCGCACCGCTTTTTCCAATAACTTTGTTTACGGCTTCATTAATGAAGAGTATTCGAGATCTTGCGTCTCCAATTACTACACAATCAGAGGTTTGCTCTAGAGTCTGAATGTAGGATCGGATCTTATGGTTAAAATCCCTTTCAGCTTGGATTTCGATCCGATATGCACTGAATCGGAGGACTGCGTACAGCATAAACGCAGTTAATAGTGTGTAGATCGTAAACGCCCACCAAGTCAACCAAGGTGGGGGCAATACACGAATTGGCAACCCTGCAGTCCGCCCACTCCAAACTCCATCGCTGTTAGTTCCTTGCACTTCAAACTTGTACCAACCGGATGGTAAGTTGGTAAAGGTCACATCATTTCTCGTCCCACTTGGTACCCACTTACTGTCAAAACCCTCTAAACGATACTTGAAACGGTTTTTCCCGGGGTTAGCAAAGTCGAAGGACAAAAACGATAGTCCAATCACATCGTCATCATGGTTCAGAATCAATTCCCCTCGCGAGCTAAACTTGCGGTCGACACCCTTAGGGGAGTTATCGAGGGTTATTCGATTTATAACGACGGTGGGCTGATAATCACTCTGTTCAACTGACAACGGATTGAATACGTTGAATCCATTGTTACCACCAAACAGAAACATAGAGTCGTAAGCAAGATACGCACCTCCATTAAAGTCTCCATCTTGCAAACCATGGAACGAGCTAAAACTAGTAACTTCTCCGGCTTTTCGATCCAACCGGTCAAGCCCTCGCCCGCCGCTAATCCAAAGGTGGCCACTCGCGTCCTCCAAAAAACCATAGATTGCGTTACTGCTAAGCCCCGAGTCAGTCGAGAATGACTGGACACGTTTCGTTCGAAGATCAATAAAGCTGACTCCTTGATCTAAGGTGCCGACCCAAACTCCTTCTGCTGTCCTTAGGAGATGGAACACCCTATTGGACTGTATTCCGTCAATGTCCCCCGCCACAGACTGGATAAATTTGGTAGTTGATTCTTCGACGTTAAGAACTACGATGCCGCCTCCATCAGTAGCGATCCATAATTCACCGGGCTCAACTTCAACAATGTCAGTGCATCGAAGATCGCTGAATTCCATTCCTTGTAAAGGGTATCTGAGAAACGAGTCGCCCTGAAACAGGTTTATACCTTCACCGAAAGTAGTCACCCAGATACGCCCAGCTGAATCTTTGAAAATCTTAGAAATCGCATTGGAACTAAGCGACGATTCATCATCAGAGTCATGCCTGTAGTTTTTATAGGATTTGCCATTTCTCACTAGGTGGACCCCACCAGCCATGGTTCCTACCCAAAGGTCTTCCTCATTAGGAAGCAAAGTCATAACTCGTTGATCCGACAGACCAATCTCAGTTCCACCCCACCTTTCAAAGCTCCCTTCATTAAGGTCCCAAAAAACCAAACCAGCACTTGAACCAACAACTACTCCTTCTTTCAGGGCCGCAAAGGAATAGATTTCTTCTTCACCCACAATTGAAGAATCGTAGTGCGAGAACTTTTGACGTGATGGACTTGCGAGACTTATACCTTTCATTGTCCCTATCCAGATCACACCGCTTCTGTCTTCAAAAACAGAAGTCACAGAGTCATTCAAAAGACTATCGTGGAAGCCTTTTGAATGAAGATACTGTGTTTGTGCTTTGTTCACGAGGTCAAGGTGAATTAGCCCCTCATCTGTACCGATCAAGACGGTGCCGTCAGATAGCGAGTTCAAGGCACGGGTCCGGAGGACACTTGGCCGCTCCCCGTAACTTAGATACGTAACCTCGTTTGCACTATGGTTATAAACTGAAACGCCACCATTGAACGTCGCGATCAGCAACCTTCCATCTTTTGAAAGACTAAGTTCCCGTATGTACGAATCCTTCAAGACCAGAGTACGTGTTCTATCTCGTTTGATTGACGTGTGATTCAAGGTCGCCAAGTCGAGCTTAAGTAAACCTTCACCCTCACTGCCTATCCACAGAACGTCGTTTTGACTCAGTAAAGCCCGAACACGTCCAATAGACTTGTCTTTAATCAATCTAACTGTCCCGTTTTCGACGGTAAACAGCCCTTCAGAAGTTCCAATCCAAAAAGTAGTACTATCGGATTGTGTAATCGAATAAACCGTCGGCTGTTGATCCGGCGTCAGCTGGATCTCTTGCCACTGAACTTTGTCGTTGACATGCAATGCTGAATTGATGGATCCGGTGATTCGCACCAGACCTCTCTCCGTGCCAACCCAAACATCCCCGTAGCTGTCTACAAAAAGCTCACGGATTCCCGACCGAAGCAACTTTGAATGCATCAGTTCGCTATTCTCAAACGAATAGCCGTCAAACCGATTTAAACCTTCTTGAGTACCGATCCACACATATCCAAGATGGTCTTGTACTATGGAGGTGACAAAGGGATGGCTCAACGCGGCATCTGAGAAATGGTTCTCAAATTTGAGCAATCTGGAATCCAAGAGGTAGCGAGGATCAGCCCAAGCAGGACTAAACGAAACTACGTTTAAGAGAACTCCTAGTAAACAAAAATGCAGAGCAATCCTTGCGGGCATTTACAAATAACAAAGTTAGCATCTTTCCCTAAAATACTCTGTCATCTGACCAGCCGGCAATGGCTTACTATAGAAATACCCTTGAATGTAATCACAACCGTAGTCACGGAGAATTTCGACCTGTTCCTGGCTTTCTACTCCTTCAGCCAGAGTGTTCAGGTTTAAACTCTGTCCCATCGCAATAATTGCTCTCGTTATTTCTTGATCGTCTTCGTTTTTTTCTATTTCTTTTATAAATGACCGATCGATCTTAAGGGTCGTGAGTGGGAACATTTTCAGGTAGGACAACGAGGAATATCCTGTACCGAAATCATCCATACTAATGTTGACTCCATACTGCTTAAGATCGAGCAGCATTGATGTGTTTCGATCTACATTCTTCATCGCAAGTCCTTCGGTTATCTCCAAAGCTAGGGCCGAAGGGTCAAGATTGCTTCTTGCAAGTGCATCTCGCACAAGAGCTGAAACATCTGTTTCAAACTGTCTCGCGCTAAAGTTGACTGCAACCCTAAAGCCGTCGAAACCCATACCTTGCCACTCTGCAACCTGATTGCAGACTGTTCTGAGAACAAACTCGCCAAGGGGCAGGATCAATCCAGTTGCCTCGGCTATCGGAATAAACTCAGCCGGCGACACCATACCCTCCTCAGGGTGCGGCCATCGAACAAGAGCTTCCATACTCGAAAGGGATCCATCTTTCACGCAGATTATTGGTTGGTAGTGAACCTCAAACGCGCCCTCAACGATTGCCTGCTGCATTCCGCTTTTACGATCAATAAAGCGAACAGCGTCTTGGTACATTGCGTTATCGAATACGGTGTATGCGCCAGGATTATCAGTCTTGGCCCTGTTTAAAGCCGTATCAGCATCACGAACCATTTCGTCTGGCGATTGATAATCCCCATTGTTGACCGCAATGCCAACTGACGCAGTAATGTTTAAGCTGTTTCGATTTATCTCCAAGGGCGCTTGAATCGCACTCAAGATTCGCTGGCAAGCCTGAATGGAACCTGTAGGCCCCTCAACCGGATCCAAAAGTACAGCGAATATGTCACCGCTAAAACGCGAGACTGTATCGTCCGGGCGTATCGTGTTGGAAATTCTTCGACCAATTTCATTAATCACAAGATCACCTACGTCGTGACCAAACCCTTCGTTGATCACAGCAAAACCATCCAGGCCAAGAAACAAAACCGCGAACTGCTCGTCACCACCACGTTTCCTTCGGTTGATAGAACTGTCCAGCCTGTCCACAAAAAGTGCCCGATTGGGCAACTCGGTTAAACCATCAAAAAACGCGTTACGTTGGATCGTCTCTTCGTAGCCAAGCTGTTGACTGATATCTCTGAAAGTAATGACCGTCAAATCTGTCTCATCAGACAGAAAATTGGCGCTCAGCTCGATCGGAACAACAATCCCATCGGAACGAGTAAGTCGCTGACGTATGCCACTAAACTGCTTCCAAAAGGCAAAGGTCTCTGGATCGAGAAGATTGATGGCTGCCTGCCCCGCGTCAAAAGCATCTAATTTCATTACCTCATCAAGCCGCTTACCATGGCAACTTCCTGCGTCGTAACCAGCAATTTTCTCCGCGGTTGGGTTTATCAAGAATATGTTTCCTTCAGAATCAGCCGCAACGACACCATCACTGACATTGGTTAGAGTCGCGTCCAAGTTTTTCTTGGTTTCTTCAAGATCCTTCTCAACTCGGTGTTTGAATAGAGCGATCTCAATGTTTATCTCCAACTCACGGTTATCAAATGGCTTGAGAACGTAACCAAAAGGCGAGGTAATTTTGGCACGCTCGAGCACTTCATCATTGGAGTAGGCCGTGCAGAAAATAATGGGGATAGAGGAAGTCCGGTTTATCTCCATCGCAGCTTCAATGCCGTCCATTTCCCCTCTAAGGTTGATGTCCATCAAAATCAACGCCGGGGAATATTCTGAGGCCATAGCGATAGCGTCCTCACCTCTGGCCGCAGTTCCCACGACTTCATAACCCATTTTGGTTAAGCGAGATTGAATATCACGCGCCACCAAAACTTCATCTTCCACTATTGAAACTCTACTACCCGTGGACATCTGGATACCTCGGAAATCTGATGCTGAATACAGCTCCGCAATCGTTGTGCGCTTCAAGCTCACCTTCTAACTGCAAAGTTAAGATTGAAACAATTTCCATCCCCATGGACGTGTTTTGTTTAGGATCGAAATGTTCTGGAAGGCCAATCCCATCGTCGCGAATAGTCAGCTCGTAGTTACAACCTACTGTCCGGAAACAAATCGCTATTTTTCCTAAACCGTTTTGCACTCTGAACGCATGTTTGAGGGAATTCGAAACCAATTCGTTAATTATCAAGCCGCAAGGAACAGCTGTTTCAAGGTCTAGCGCGACATCTTCTACAGTCACGTCCACTACCACTTGCACTCCTGGTTGTGTGTATGACCGGCTGAGGCTAGTCGTGAGAGTTTCTATGTACTCTTGGAAGTCGATCTCCAAAAGATCCTTGGATTGGTACAAGTTCTCGTGGATAAGCGCCATCGACTTGATTCTTTGCTGACTCTCGTGAAGTAGATTCGAATACTTGTCATCACCTGCGCCTTCAGCCTGGATACTCAACAAACTCGAGATCACCTGCATATTGTTCTTCACGCGATGATGAACCTCTTTGATGAACAGCTCTTTCTCTTGTAGTGATTCCGCAAGGTCTTCTTGTATCGCTTTGTTTTCAAGAATCTCTTTCTGAAGCCTTTGAGTCCTCTCTTCCACCAGTTGTTCGAGATTCTTTCTGTAGTCCTCTAATTCTGCTTCAGTAATTTTGCGCTGAGTCACGTCGCGGGAGATTCCAAAAAATGCTGCCTTCTGTTGGTCACCCGGTTGTACCGCTGCGATAGTCACCTCATGTGTAACGGGTTGAGCTGCCGCGTGCGAAATTCTGACTTCGCCGTGATAACGACTTTCCTTCTTGATCATATCGCGCGCAGTAGCAACATCTTCTTCCTGCTCGAAGAGGACATCCCAGATAAGCCTGCCCACGACTTCTTCCGATGCTTCACCCAAAGTTTCAGTCATAGCGTTATTTACGTACAAGACCGATCCTCTAGCATCCGCTATCACTATGCAATCAGTAGCTTCCTCAAGAGACTCAATGTACAAACGTAGCTGCTCGCTGTATTCACGTTCAGCCGCTATCTTTTGTTGTTCTGTGTTAAACCTAAACAAGGCATAGAGAGCGCCGACCGCTATGGAGAAGTAGATACAGAAAGCCCACCAAGTGAGCCAAGGGGCTGGTGAAACCACAACTTCTAAGGCGGCACCATCACGATTCCAAACGCCATCATTGTTCGAACCTTGAACTCTAAACACGTATCTACCTGCGTCCAGGTTGGTATACGTAGCCTCACGATTGTTGCCATGATTTACCCAATCTCTATCGAAGCCTTCTAACCTATAGCGATACAGGTTCTTGTGTGGTGCAGTGTAATCGAGCGCGGCGAATTCAAAACTGATCACACTGTCATCATGGGCAAACGCGGTGGTAAAAGTGTCCTCTGTAGCAGTTCCTAAATCTAAGGGTTCGTTAAACAACTTTATGTCGGTAATCAGAACCTCAGGACGGTACTCATTCAACCCAATGCGGTCCGGATAGAAAACGTTAAACCCATTGTTACCACCGAAGGCCAAGCTGCCATCCGAGAACTTTGCGTAAGCACCACTGTTAAAGTCACTGCTCTGCAAGCCGTGAGTGGAATCAAACTGTACAAAGTCATCTGAGTTTCGGCTGATCTTAGTGAGACCTTTCGCACCACTAACCCAAACATTGCCGTACTCATCCTCCAGCATTCCATAGACAGCATCACTTGCCAGCCCATCTTTTTTAGAGAAGTTGGTTACTGTCCCGTCATTCCGCACGAGACTCAAACCGCGATCCAAGGTTCCCACCCAAACACCTTCATGTGTTCGCAGCAAAGAGATGGTGTGCTTGCTAGTTAGTACGCCGTTCGAAGTGACTTCGTGAGGCGTTGCAGTGCCCTGAGCTAGATCTAAGACAACTATCCCGCCCCCGTAGGTTGCGATCCAGAACTCGTCAGGTGACACTTCGACAATGTCCATACACCGCAAATCTGGAAATTGTGTACGGTCCATCGTCTCATCAGGATAGCGTTTGAAAGAGCCGTTACCCAGGTAGAGATTTACGCCACCGCCCCAAGTCGTCACCCACTGACGTTGTTCGCTATCTATATAAAATCCGGTAATCGCGTTCGCTGACAATGAGGTGCTATCGTAGGGATCGTTCTTAAATCGTTGTACAACCCGATTGTTTTCAAGCACATTCACACCCGAAGCCATCGTTCCGGCCCACACCTGATCCGCATACAAACCAAGGCTCATGACACGCTGATCATCGAGGCCGGTTTCTGAAACAGGCAGTGCGTCGAGGACTCCATTTACGGAATCCCAATGCAGGAGCCCTGAGAAAGTCCCAACCCAAACATCACCAGACCCGGATTCGACAAAAGATGTAATGTGGTTACTTGATGCTTCAGCCAATGACAGAATTGGACGCTTGAAGTAGGGAAACACCTCCAGGTCCGCATTCCACTTACTCACGCCGTTGAAGGTGCCAACCCAAATGACTCCGCCACGGTCTTGAAAGATATCAACGACAGAGTTGTCACTTAAGGAGCGCGGGTTAGTCATATCATGTTGAAAAGTTACAAAGCGGTCCTCGTTTAAATGCAACTGCAGACCAGTATCTGTACCTATCCAAACCCTCCCGTCACGATCTTCAAAGAGAGTCCTAACCCGATTCGAGGCTAAGCTCTGCGCACCAGCCCGAGAACTAAACTGGCTAACGCGGTCGCCATCTACACCGAAACGGACCAAACCGCCATTGTATGTCCCGATCCACAGATTCCCTTGCTGATCTTGCAATAGGTCCCTGATGTGCTGGTCAGGTAGAGCCTTGGAACGCTCGCTTTCCAATACCGTTCCAGTATCAACGTTTACGACAAATAGCCCATGCCGCTCCGTTCCAATCCAAATTTCTTGGCTAGATTTGCGCTCCAGAGCCCGCACTCCAGAAGGAATGAGAGGAAAAAACTCAACCGCGATAGGTACTTGGGCCGTATTAAGTCGATATAAGCCATCGGAACTACCCACCCAAATATCTCCATTCATATCTTCATGGAGGTAGTGGATTCTCGGTTGCTCAGAATCGCCTAACTGTAGTTGTTCGAAGGTTCTAGTGTCGTGATGGAAGAAGTTTAGTCCTTCATCCGTACCGACCCACAACCGACCGGAAGAATCGGAGAGAAGCGCCCAAATGGCATCGTGCGAGAGCGATGACGCGTCGCCATCAAGTTGATAGTAGCTGACGAACTTGAATCCGTCGAAACGGTTCAAACCCTCCTGTGTACCAATCCAAACATAGCCATGTTTGTCTTGTGTGAAGGTGGTAGCGAACGCCTGCGACAGACCATCCTCAGTACCGATTCGATCAAAAACGATATTACGCTGAGAGGCTAACCTGTGCGTTTCGCCAACTGACAGTGAGCTTACGAAAACGAGAGCGAGACAAATTAATATTCTCACGTTTACTAGACATCTTAGTTTTCAGATCCATTATCCGAGATGATCACTCGGGTTCAACCCACTTGTTGATAGTGGCAGAACTGATAGCACCTAGATCAGCAACATTCCAAACGTGCCCCACATTCCAAACATGACCCACGTTCCAAACATGACCTACATTCCAAACATGTCCGTTCGTAGCAAAACTAGATCGATAATCTCCAGTTTGCTCTAAGTGGCTTACATTCCAAACATGACCCACGTTCCAAACATGACCAACGTTCCAGACATGACCCACGTTCCAAACATGACCCACGTTCCAAACATGACCTACGTTCCAAACATGACCTACATTCCAAACATGGCCCACGTTCCAAACATGCCCATCGACGCTACCAAAAATAAACTCACCAGATTCGTTTTGATAAACAGGTCCACCAAAATGTTCGGTTCCGGCCAAATCGCTTTCGATTGATAAGCCCTGGTTCACACACCCTGACGCATCACTCATCACAGCTTCAACGGCATTAACCAATCCAGAGCCCTGCTGCAGAGGGTTATACGCCATCTGACCATCTTCTGTTAAAGCAGTGCTGGCAGACGCCATAAGACGACATTTCAAGTCATCCGGACTGAGGTCAGGACTAACTTGCAAAAGTAGAGCTGCAACACCACTGACGACCGCCGAGGCCTGCGAGGTTCCAGACATTCTGAAGAACTTACCCCCGTCATGAAACTCTGGGTGTTCTTGCGCAATAGTACTGGACTTCTTCATTACACCTGTGACGTGCCCGCCAGGAGCTACCATGTCAGGTTTCATGAACCCCTCGAATGTCGGGCCCGCTGCAGAGAAGCTCGCCAATACGTCATCGCTCGGATCATTAGGAGTGTAACTGTCCGTCATTGCACCTACGGTTACTACGTAAGGCACGTTGCCGGGCACCCCAACAGTAAACGCATCCGGCCCCTCGTTACCCGCAGAAGCGACAACCAAGATCCCTGCATTCCAAGCCTCCATAACGGCCTGGTTAATCGGATCCTCCCAGTAATGCGAAACCGGCGCACCACTGAACAACAGGTTCATTACACGAATGTTGTACTTGTCTTTGTTCTCGATCACGAACGCGATGCCGCGAATCACATCCATGTAGCTGCCGTTACCGGATTCATCAAAGCTTTTCACAATGACGAGGTCAGCATCCGGCGCGACACCATGATAGGCACCGGTTAACTGATCGTTATCGTCGTAAGCAGGGAACGAGCTCGCGATCACACTGGTGATGTGTGTGCCGTGGCCGCTTTCGTCGGTGGCTTTCTTAAGCTTCTGCTTTTTGTCTTTGATGGCGTTGTAGTAGGCAACAATTCGTTTTTCGCCATTGGTGTCTTTCTTCAGCGCTTTGTTGGTCCATACACCAGTATCAACAACCGCTACACCTACACCCTCACCTGTAATTCCTTCCTGGTGCAGGATGTCGGCCTGGATGAGACTGACGAAGTCAGTAGCGCGCATCTTCTGGCTACCCTTTTTCTTCTTGTCATCGTCGTCGTCATCACCTTCATCATCATCGTCGTCATCGATGTTGGCGGTACGTACCGTTGCGTTCAGGGCGAGCGCCTGCACGTGTTCACGCGACAGGGACGCAAGCTGCTGCTGGGTGAGATCCACTTCTACCGCACCCATCAGTTCAACCGTTGAGGTTGGAATGGCATCAAGTGTCGCAAGATGCACTTTAAGTGCCTTGAGGTCCCTGCTTGTCACGACATAGCTCTGAGGCGTTTCAAACAGATCGCCATCCCAGAGATAGCGCGCCAACATCAGGTCGTCGATCGGTGCGATCGCATCACCAACAAACTCAGCATTCAGCGCATCGCCAGCAGATGATGGGACGTGGTCCTGCCACAGATATCGAGCGAGTTGCGGGTTGAGAGCATCCTCATCCCACAGATGGCGTTCTGATTCCCTCGGCTGTGAGCCTTCTTCCCACAGGTAACGGGCTACATTCATCTTTGATTTGTTCTGCTCTTCATCCCACAGGTAGCGCGCCAGCAGTTCGGGTTTTTCTGGCTGCTCATCCCAGAGGTATCTTGCTATCAGTTCAGGCTTCTCTGGCTGCTCATCCCAGAGATAGCGGGCCAGCAGTTCGGGTTTCTCGGGTTGCTCATCCCAGAGGTAGCGGGCCAGCAGTTCAGGTTTCTGCGGCTGCTCGTCCCAGAGGTAACGCGCCAGCATCTCATGTTTCTGCGGCTGTTCATCCCAGAGATACCGAGCCAGAAGCTGTTCCATGTCTGGCACAAGTGCATCACCGACAAACTCTGATCGGGTATCAAGTTGGGGTACTGCATGATGGTTAAACGGTTCGTCCTGCCAGAGATATCGGGCCAGGTGGAGATCTGCCTTCTTGCCCTCTTCTTCCCACAGGTAGCGTGCCAGCATCTGCTGTGCATCAGGCGTTACTACATCGCCTACAAAATCGGGACGAGAGTGAGCGTCCATGCCCGGGTAGTCCCTTTTACTCTCGTTAACTGCGTTAATCGGTTGTTCCTGCCACAAGTACCGGGCAACGGCGTTCTCGCTGAGAACCCCGGCGTGTTCAGGTTGTTGAGCCTGCTCGTCCCACAGGTAGCGGGCAAGCATCAGGTTATTGTCAGGGGTGACGAGGTCGCCAATAAATTCGGGTTGAGCGTCCTTGCTCATCACGTCCCTCTTGGACCCGAACCCCCAGTCCCCCGACTGTGGTGTGTGTTCCTGCCATAAGTAGCGGACAAGTAACATGTCCTCAGGCGTGCGACCATCAGACTCGACCGATTGGTCCAGTGTGATGAGTTCGTTGGAATCCAGCAGCGCCAGTTCCCGAAGCTCAATTGCGCTGAAGTCCGCGAGGATATTGACGATCGCAAACATTGACGCAATGAGCACTAGCGTGAATTTTTGTAGCATTTTTTCTTATATCTCCGTTTTAACGCTCATCCACCCTGCAACCGCACAGGGCGTTCCCCTCTTTCCCGAGGGGGCTTGGAAGTCTAGGCGCTGTTTCAGGCACGCGCCAGCGTTCCTGCCCCTATTAATGCACAAGCCATGCCAGCTACGTAAGCTATTGATTTATTTGAGGTTAGTGATAGGAAAGAAGTGGCGAATGAAAAATATGGCGAGAAAATTCCGGCGAATTCGCAATATTTTTACGCCAAAATTTGGTGATCTAGAAAAAATTGGCGAAGTCTTCGCTGATTTTTCGGTATGTGGTCATCGAAACCCCAAGAATCTGCGCGCACACCGCTTTGCTGAGACCCAGCGTGCTGAGTTCTTCAAGCAGCATGGCGGAGAGCATTTCGAGTGGTGCGACCTTTCTGTTGGCAGCAATGCGCATCACATCGTCATATAAAGGTGATGTATCCGGCCAGAACTCGGGGCGGTCCGGGTCGCCCACACCGTAGGCTTCTTCAAGTTTCTGAACGCGACGGCGTAATGTTGATTCCGGCACGCCAATTGTCAGCGCGGCGCGATTGAGGACACCGCCTTGCCGGTTAATACTGCTGAGAATGAAGTCTTCTTCGAGGTATCTGCCTACCGGCAGCGGCTCACTGCTGTGCGTGGCAACTCTCACAATATTCTTAACCAGGCCGCGCCAGTCATCCGTTACCGGCTCTGGCGGTCGTTCTATTTCACTGGCAAGTAGACCCAACTGAATGGAACTGACCTGTGTGTCCTTGCTGAGGATAACGGCGCGGTTCACGACATTGCTGAGTTCCCGGATGTTGCCTGGCCAGGAATACCGCAGTAGCGCCTGCTCCGCTTCCTCGGTGAAACCGATGACGCGCTTTTTGTAACGGGCGGCAAACACTTCGAGGTAATGCCGGGCGATTTCAAGAATGTCATCGACGCGATCCCGCAATGGCGGTACGGAAATCGAAAAGACGTTCAATCGATAAAACAGGTCTTCGCGGAACTCACCGCGCTCCACCATTTCCTTGAGGTCTTTATTGGTCGCTGCAATCACGCGCGCATCAACACTTTCATAGCGGTTGGAACCGACCGGGGCGAGTTCCCTGTCCTGTACAAAGCGCAGCAGTTTCACCTGTGTTTCGAGCGGCAGTTCACCCACTTCATCCAACAGGACGGTGCCGCCATTGGCATCTTTGAGTTTGCCGTTGAAGTTTGAGGTTGCGCCGGTGAACGCACCTTTCACGTGACCAAAGAGTTCACTCTCTATAAGGCTCGGCGCCACCGCACCACAGTCAACTACGACCAGCGGCGTTTCACGGCGGGGCCCATGTTCGTGAATGAATCGTGCAATCAGTTCTTTACCGGTGCCGGATTCGCCGGTCAGCAACACCGTGGCATCGGTGGGTGCTGCCAGGTTTGCTGTATCCAGCACTTCCTTCATCTCATGGGACTTGTAGATCAGCGGCCGCGAGCTTTGCAGGTCGGGCTCGTCCGGTTCTTCTACCAGCGCTTCAAATCGAGACAGGCTACTTCTGTAATAGGTGCAGAGTGTTTCAAGGAAGCCGCGATCCTCTTCGGCAACGTTACCGGCGAGCAGCAGCGCGCGGCTGTCACCCAGCGGTAGGACCAGGCTATCTTCCAGCTTGCCGGGGTTGCCACCTTTTATGACTTCATCCAGCACCACAAATTCTTCTTCGCTGATGGCCAGGTCGCGCACATCTTCGGTGTGGCCTTTACCTTCAAGGTGCGCCACATCCATCTGCACCCCGCTACCCTGTTCACTGAAAATTGCTGCGTATCGGCTGAAGAAGGTGGCCTGCAGGTGCTGGCAGAATTCACCCCGTACGGCTTCGGCACTTTCTGCATTGGCGAGCGCGTTCATGACGTTCCACAGCAGTACAACGTGGCGGTATTCGCCGCCGCCACGTAACTCGCGCGGGTCGAGGTTCTTTTCTTCGGACCAGACGGAAAGCGAACCACCGCCAGACTTGCGCGCCATATCAAGTGCAGCCGTCGCGCGGCGGAACAGTTCAATCGGTTCATAGTCACCTGCGGTGCTGAATGCGAGGCCCGCGCTAAACTCAACCGGCCGGCCCTCAAAACGGAACTGCCGTAACTGGTTGAGCAACATGCCAGCAATGCGCTCGCCTTCATCTACCCTGGTGTAAGGCATGCTCACAGAGACCATGGAATCGGCGAACACACTGGCGAGGTCCGTCGATCTTAACGACGCATCGAGATAACCGCGTACCGCGGTGACCACGTCACTGATTTCAACGCTGCGCACGTTATCGGGTGACAGCAGCAGCTGACAGAAGGCGGATTCACTGGGTGACAGGTGGTCTGCCCCAAGCATCGACATCACATCACTGGGCGTACCCATTTCAACCGGGTTTTCGACTTCGCCGAGGTCGCGCAGTATCAGCACCACGCCCTCGTCCATCGGACCGATGATGCCGTCTACCAACTTGCTGGCATCGGTATCGGCAGCAGTAATAAAAGGTGGGATCTTGACCACACCTTTTTCGGCAAACGCGCTGTCCACAATGCCTGATATAGACGAGTGCTCGCTGATGTTGAGCACCTGGTGCCACGGGCTGCCGGTGGTGATCTTCTGGCCAAACAGCCGCCGTGCATCTTCGTTGGCGTTGCTGACTTCACCTTGCGCATTCAGGAAAACCAGCGCGTTGCCCGCGTTGCCAATACAGGCGAGTGCGGTTTCGAGCAGCTGCTGCTTTTCTCTCAGTTCTTTTTCGACGCGGAACTTATATAGCGCCATCTCAATCGTGATCTGCAGGTCACGATTCTCAACGGGCTTGATGATGTAGCCAAACGGCGTCACCGCTTTGGCTTTGGATACGGTGTCGTCGTCGGAATAGGCGGTGAGGAACACAACCGGGATATCGATCAGTTCCTTGATTTCCTTGGCGAGGTCGATGCCGCTCAGGCCGTGTTTCAGATGAATATCGCTGAGCAGCAGGTCAGGTTCTTTATCTACCGCAAGGTCGATTGCCTCGCGGCCCATGGCGATGCCCACCACCTCCCAACCCATATTGGTCAGGCGGTGCTGGATCTCTCTTGCGATCAGCGCCTCATCTTCAACAATGAGGATTTTCGCTGGCGCGGCGTCGTCGGTCACGGGTCCCTCTCCCCCGCGATACCTTTATTGTTGTTGTGGTCTCGCGGTTATATCTCAGGCGTTCTGCTTCGCCTTTGCTTCCCTGCGGCGTGCGTGCAGTACAGGCTCAGTATAGCCGTTTGGCTGTTCCCTGCCTTTAAAGACCAGATCACAGGCCGCCTGGAATGCAACACTACCATCAAAATCTGGCGCCATGTTGGTGTAGGCATCATCATCCGCATTCTGCCTGTCCACCACTGCTGCCATTTTCTTCAGCGTTTCCATGACCTGCTCTTCGGAGCAGATGCCATGGCGCAACCAGTTAGTGATGTGCTGAGAGGAAATTCTAAGGGTCGCACGGTCTTCCATCAATCCAACATCGTTGATATCCGGGACTTTCGAGCAACCTACTCCCTGGTTAATCCAGCGCACCACGTAGCCGAGAATACCCTGGGCGTTGTTATCAAGCTCAAGCTGCACCTCTTCAGCATAGAGGTTTTCACCGCGCAGCATCGGTATGGTCAGCAGATCATCCATGCTGGCACGTTCGCGCTGCTTGATCTCATCCTGCTGGCTCATGACGCTGACGTCGTGATAGTGCATAGCATGCAGTGTGGCAGCGGTTGGTGAGGGAACCCAGGCACAGTTTGCACCTGCCTTCGGGTGACCAATCTTCTGCTCCATCATCTGCGCCATTTCATCGGGCATGGCCCACATGCCTTTGCCGATCTGCGCCTTACCCTGCAGGCCGGCGCCGAGGCCAACATCAACGTTCCAGTCCTCATAGGCGTTGATCCAGGTCTGCTGCTTCATCACGGTCTTCTTGACCATGGGGCCAGCTTCCATGCTGGTGTGGATTTCATCGCCGGTGCGATCCAGGAAGCCGGTGTTGATGAAGATGACGCGTTCCTTTGCAACGCGAATACATTCTTTCAGGTTCAGCGTGGTACGGCGCTCTTCATCCATGATGCCAACCTTGAGTGCGTTGGTCGGGATGTCGAGGGCTTTTTCGATACGGGCAAAGAGATCAACGGTGAACGCGACTTCTTCCGGGCCATGCATCTTCGGCTTCACGATGTACACGCTGCCTGCGCGGGAGTTGCTGAAGCGGTTGTTGCCGAGCAGGTCATGCTTGGCGATCAGTGAGGTCACCATACCGTCCATAATGCCTTCGGGGATCTCGCTGCCATCCGGCAAGAGGATCGCTTCATTGGTCATGAGGTGGCCAACGTTGCGAACCAGAAGAAGGCTTCTGCCGTGCAGGGTCAGTGTGCCACCATCTGGCGCGGTGTATTCGCGATCAGGATTCAGCTCGCGGCGAACCACCGTGTCACCTTTCTGGAACTCTTCAACCAGGTCACCCTTCATCAGACCAAGCCAGTTGCCGTAGACGTTGCACTTGTCTTCTGCATCGACGGCAGCGACAGAGTCTTCGCAGTCCTGGATCGTGGTGACGGCAGATTCAACCAGGATGTCGGCGACGCCAGCTTTCTCGTCTTTGCCGACGTTGTCTTCACGGTCTACCTGGATCTCAATATGCAGGCCGTTGTGCTTGAGCAGGACACCTGAAGGGTCCGCTGCATCGCCGAGGTAACCGGCAAACTGCGAAGGATCAGCCAGGCCAACAGCACCGCCATTATCGACTGTTGCCTGCATGGCACCATCAACAACAGCGTATTGCGTGACGTCTTCGTGGGTCGCGCCCGACAGCGGGAAGTGTTCATTCAGGAACGCGGTGGCATAAGCGATAACTTTTGCACCACGCACTGGATTGTATGGGCCGCTCTTGGTTGCGCCATCGTCTTCTGAGATGACGTCATTGCCGTAGAGCGCATCATAAAGTGAACCCCAACGCGCGTTCGCCGCGTTGAGTGAGTAACGTGCATTATCGACTGGTACAACGAGCTGCGGGCCTGCAGTGAGTGCAATCTCTTCGTCCACATTTTGTGTTTCGATTTCAAACTCTGGGCCTTCTTCCAGCAGATAGCCAATTTCCTGCAGGAACGCGGTGTAGGCGGCTTCGTCGATCGGCTGACCCGGGTTCTGCTGGTGCCAGGCATCGATCTTCGCCTGCAGGTCATCTCGCTTGGCCAGCAGTTCGCGGTTGCGAGGTACAAACTCTTCCAGCACCGCTGCCATTTCAGCCCAGAAATGATCCGCTGATACGCCCGTGCCCGGGGCGACTTCGTTGCCAATAAGATCGTATAAAACCTTCGCTACCTGAAGGCCGTTAACCTCTACACGTTCCGTCATTTGTTTATTTGTCCGACAATCAAAAAAGAAACGCAATGCTACGCGAAATTGTCCTGGCATGCATTCGTCAAAGGGCATTTCACGGTCATAAAAAACCCTTTATCCTGCTCTTCAGCCGGTCAGCGCCATATCAAAAAGGGGGAGCCTGATGGACGATTTCCACCAATACATTGAGTTCGTAGCAGAGCTTATGCTGGATGCGATGGTGCTGGGTGTTACCTTGCTGGTGCTGGCCGTGATTGTCATGTACATCATCGACATCACCCAGACCTCCCATGCCATTCGCCGCAACTACCCCGTTGTAGGCCGCTTCCGCTATTTGTTTGAAACACTTGGTGAGTTCTTCCGCCAGTATTTCTTTGCGATGGACCGGGAGGAACTGCCGTTCAACCGGGCCCAACGCGGTTGGGTATATAAAAGTGCCAAGAATGTGGATTCCACGGTGCCGTTCGGGTCAACTCGAAGCCTGTCGCCACCAGGCACAATGTTGTTTGTAAACACTGCTTTCCCAAAGCTGGGCGGCCATGCGACGCCAATGGAGCCCCTGGTGATCGGCCCATTCTGTGAACACCCCTACCAAACCAGTTCTCTCTTCAACATCTCCGCCATGAGTTACGGTGCGCTTTCCCGACCCGCGGTGCTGGCGTTATCAAAAGGGGCGCGCATGTCCGGATGCTGGCTCAATACCGGTGAAGGTGGTGTTTCCCCCTACCACCTGGAAGGCGGTGCTGACCTGGTCGTGCAGATCGGCACGGCAAAGTACGGCGTGAGGGATGAAAACGGCGATCTGGATGAGGACAAGCTGCGGGAGCTTGCTGCAAAACCGCAGGTGCGAATGTTCGAGCTGAAAATGAGCCAGGGTGCCAAACCAGGCAAGGGCGGCATGCTGCCAGGTGCCAAGATCAGTGAAGAAGTTGCTGCCATCCGGGGGATTCCAGTCGGCGAAGACTCCATCAGCCCAAACCGGCATCCCGAAATCGAAAATGTTGATGACATGCTCGACATGATCACAAAGATCCGGGAAGTCACCGGCAAACCCACCGGCTTCAAGATGGTCTTGGGTGAGCCTGCTTTTATGGATGACCTGTGCCTGGCGATCAACCGTCGTGGCGTTGAAAACGCGCCGGATTTCATCACCGTCGACAGTGCCGATGGTGGCACCGGCGCTGCACCACAGAGCCTCATTGACTACATGGGCCTGCCGCTTCGTGAAAGTCTGCCCATCGTTGCAGACAAGCTTATCGAATATGACCTGAAGCGGCGCATCCGCGTGATTGCCTCCGGCAAACTTATTGAGCCAGGCGCTGTTGCCTGGGCAATCTGTGTTGGCGCGGACTTTGTCGCATCAGCACGCGGCTTCCTGTTTGCACTTGGCTGCATCCAGGCCCTGCAATGCAACAAGAACACCTGCCCCACCGGCATCACCACCCACAACCCGAAACTGCAGAAGGGTCTGGTGGTGGAAAACAAGGCCATCCGGGTGATGCACTACTGCAAGAACATGAACTACGAAGTCGGTGTGATCGCACACTCATGCGGTGTCGATGAACCGCGCCGGCTGTGTCGGCATCACGCGCGAATCGTGCTGGATGACGGGCTATCCATCCCGCTACATGAACTACACCCGCAACCAGCAAACGCTGATTAAAACCAGGAAGTCATAAGGACAACACATGATTGATACGGAACTTGATATAGAGACCGCCGACGGCATGATGAATACGTTCATCACCCACCCGGAAGAAGGCGGGCCCTACCCAGTCATCCTCTTTCTGATGGATGCGCCGGGCAAACGCGAAGAATTACACGACATGGCGCGTCGCATCGGTTCTGTTGGCTACTACGTCATGCTGCCAAACCTCTACTATCGGCGTGTGCCTGAGTTCACGGTGGATGGCACACCGGAGAGTCGTGAAATCATGTTTGGTCATATGAATTCTCTCAGCAATGCCATGGTAGTGGATGACTGCCGCGCCCTGCTCGACTTTGCTGATTCACAGGTGGCCGCGCGAGACGGCGCGGTGGGTTGCACCGGCTACTGCATGAGCGGGCCGTTTGCCTTTGCGGCGGCTGCGCAGCTGGCTGATCGTGTAAAAGCTTCCGCTTCATTCCACGGCGTTCGCCTGTACACAGATGCAGATGACTCCCCGCATCTCGATGCCGATAAAATCCAGGGAGAAATGTACATCGGCTGCGCTGAAACCGATGACTGGGCGCCACCGGAGATGATCGAGTCCCTTGATGAACATATGCAGGGCTCTGGCGCCAACTACCGCATTGAGTGGTACCCGGATACTCACCATGGCTTTGTGTTCCCGCAGCGAGCGGGTATGTACCACAAGGATTCGGCAGAGCGTCACTATGAGCGCCTGTTCGCCATGTTCCAGCGCAACCTGTAAACGCAATTTCTACGCAGTAAGGAAAAACAATGTCACGACCCAAACGCCTCAGGCGCTGCCAGCTTTCTGTACCGGGCAGCAGCGAAAAGATGATGACCAAGGCCTCAGCAATGGAGTGCGATCACGTGTTCCTGGACCTGGAAGACGCGGTGGCCCCCAACGCAAAGGCTGAGGCGCGCGGCATGGTTGTCGATGCACTCAACACCCTGGAATGGGCGCCGAAGACACTCTGCGTGCGTATCAATGATGTTGAAACCGAGTACTGCCACGACGACATTATCGAGATCGTCACTGGCGCCGGTGAAAAACTCGACACCATCATGCTGACCAAGGCAAAAAGCGCCCACGACGTGATGTTTGTGCACATGATGCTCGATCAACTGGAGCGTAAGCTTGGCCTTAAGAATCGCATTGGCATCGAGTGCCTGATTGAAGAAGTAGAAGGCATGAAGAACGTTGAAGAGATTGCCGCGTGCAGCGACCGGCTGGAATGTCTCGTGTTCGGCATGGGCGATTACTCCGCCTCGCAGCAGATGAACCTGCGCGAGGTGGGCGGTGACGCCGGTGCCTATCCCCCTGATATCTGGCACTACCCGCGTTACAAGCTGACGATTGCGTGCCGCTCCTACGGCATTGATCCGGTGGATGGCCCGTATGCGAACTTCCGCGACGCGGACAAGTTCCGCACTGAATGTGAGCGCGGCAATGTGCTGGGGATGGTCGGCAAGTGGGCTATTCATCCAAGCCAGGTGGAAATCGCACAGGAAGCGTACTCCCCAACCCAGGAATCGGTTGATCTGGCCCGCAAGCAGAAAGCGGCCTACGCCGAAGCCCTGGAGCAGGGTCTCGGCGCTATCAACGTTGATGGTGTAATGGTGGATGCGGCAAGCGTGCGCATCCTGCAGAACGTGATCGACAAAGCTGACCTGATCGGCATGTAAGCCGAGCAACGCTATGCCATCAAAGTTTGCCATCGGCATTATCTTCACGATCTGCCTGATCGATTCGATCGGCTTTGGCATCATCCTGCCGGTGATGCCGAGCCTGCTGATGGAGGTGTCCGGTACAGAGCTTGCCAGCAGTGCAATTTACGGCGGTTGGCTGCTGTTCGCCTACGCTGTCATGCAGTTTTTCTTTGCGCCGGTGCTGGGCAACCTGTCGGACGCGTTTGGTCGTCGCCCGGTGCTGCTGTTGTCGCTGGTGGTACTCGGCACCAACTACCTGATCATGGGATTTGCCGAAACGTTGACGCTGCTGTTTATCGGGCGGGTGATATCCGGCATTGGCGCCGGCACCATGAGCACCTGTAATGCCTATATTGCTGACACCATCCCCGTGGAACAGCGTGCCCAGTATTTTGGCCTGCTCGGCGCAGCCTTCGGACTCGGCTTTATCATTGGCCCGGTGATTGGTGGCTTTCTCGCTGAGTATGGCTCTCGTGTGCCGTTCTTTGCGACCGGCGCCATGGCTTTTGTCAGCCTGCTGCTGGGTTTCTTCCTGCTGCCTGAATCGCTCTCGAAAGAAAACCGCCGCAAATTTGAGCCGAGCCGTGCCAACCCATTTGCGGCCCTGGCTCAGATGAGCCGCTTCAAAGTTGTATTCGGACTAATTGGCGTGATGTTCCTTTACAACCTCGGCCACCACGTACTACCCACCGTGTGGAGTTTCTACGGGATCGAGCGTTACGACTGGACACCTAGAGAAATCGGCTACTCACTCGGCTTTGTCGGGTTTGCGATGGTGATCGTGCAGGGATTCCTGATCAGGGTAGTGACGCCTGTGCTCGGTTTGCGCTGGACCGGTGTGGTGGGTCTCTGCTGCACCATTGCGGGATTCGTTGGCATCACGCTCGCCTTTGAACCCTGGCTTGCCTACCTCGCCATGATTCCCATGGCACTTGGCGGGCTGACCAGTCCGTCCATGAACGGCATTGCATCCAGCCAGATTGGTCCGGACCAGCAGGGAGAACTGCAGGGGACGATGGCGAGCATGATGAGTCTCACCTCGATTATCAGCCCACCGCTGATGACCCTGACGTTCGGTTCATTTACCGGCACGGATGCCATCACCTATATGCCGGGGGCACCGTTCCTGCTCGCCGGTGTGCTGACGGTGTTTGCACTTGGCCTCTTTATCCGTGCAACCCAGGGATTTGTACTCAGCGAAACCGCGACTGACAAACAATAGGCTGGTAACATTGCGCCCCAAACCAAGGACGGTTTTGAGGAGTACACATGATATTTGTTACCGGCGCACACGGATCGGGCAAAACCACCACATACAACAACCTCGCACACAATCCGAGTGTGCGCATTGTCGCTTTTGACATGGACAGTCTGCTGGCACCCGCCAGCGCGCTGAGCGGCAAGAACATCCAAACTTCACCTGATACCTGGCCTGCCTACAACCAGCTGTGGCTGGGCGTGATGCAGGCGGTTTCGGAGAGCGGCTTTACCCCGGTGCTGTTTACACCGGCATCACCGACGGAGATCGACCCGCACCAGGAGCACAGCTGGATACTGCTGGATTGTCATGAGGACATCCTGCAGGAGCGCCTCATCGCACGAGACTGGGGGCCTAACGAGATTACTGATGCGTTAAATGACGCGCTGCTGCTTAGAAACGATGTTGAAACGCGTATCGATACCAGCCTCGCATCACCGGTCGAAGTAGCTCGCGAACTGGTCCGGATTATCCACCGGCTTTAGTCGGGATATCACCTGCAATTGCTTCATCAAACCTGCCAGCGTCAATCGGGTCGACCAGCAAACCTGTAATCGCCCGCGGCAACTGGGTGGTGATCATCCTGTCACCGGCCGTGAGCTTGTCTGAGCGCACCAGGATGAAGTAGTTACCCTCGTTGTCGACGTGATCGCCAACCCGTTCGATATCGAGGCCCTCGAGGCGCGTATCGTTGACTCGATAGACACGGCCGCGCTCGTAAATGGACTGAACGGGCAGCGCGATCACATCATGTTCCACTGGCAAGGTGATCTTGAGATCAACCACGCGGCCGATATCGAGGTGTTCACCGCTACCCGCCACAAAGAAGGCGTCAATACCACTCTGGCCTGATTTCACGTCCCCGGAGAGGCGATCCAGGTGCAGTGCAATGGTTCGATTGTCGAGTTCACCCACGGCGCTGATTGCTTCACCGGCATCGAGACTCTGCCTGATGCGGTAGCCCAGTTCACCGGGAATAGAGGTACGTACTTCAAGGCCTTCGTAGTTGGCAACCCGGAGCAATGCAACACCCGGCACACTGCGATCGCCTGGCGCAACGAGGGTTTCGATCACCCTGCCGCTGAATGGTGCTCGCAGTTCTGTCTGGGCCAGATCAAACTCTGCTTTTTCAACCAGTGCGTCCGCTTCTGCAACACGAGCCTCGCGTTGCTGGATAGTCCGAGGCAGCACCTTAAGGTCAGCGTAGTGTCGTTGCAGGGTAATCGCACGTTCACTGGCTTCACGGCGCACTTCATCTACCACCCCGTTCGACACCATGTTGTTGGTATACAGCTCAAGGTGACGGGCCAGCTTGGCATCAGCAATCTTCTTGAGTTCCTCGTGATGAGCGGTGACGCTCGATGCCAGCTCATACTCCGTGCGGGCTGTCTCAAGCTGCGCAATCCGGCTGGTGCGTTCGGCGCTTGCCATGTTGAGCGCAAGACGCAGTTCCGCGTCTTCGAGGCGAATCAGCAGGTCACCTTTTTCGACCCAGTCACCTTCGGAGACCACCATTTCGTCAACCAGCGCCGTGATACTGGTTTTAAGGTTCGCCATCTGGCGGCTTTCTACCCTGCCATAGGCAATCAGTGTTGGAGAGATTGAGCCAGGTTCAATCGCCTGCACCGACACCGGCCAGGCTTTCTCTTCTCGGGGTTGTGGTTCGGATTCCGGTCCTGTCGCCATGATGACACCTGCCATGCCTGCAAAGACGGCGAGGACCGCAGCGCCCAGCAGATGTTTGCGGGTCAGGAAATCCAACGTCTGCTTCATCTTTTCAACCATCAACTGTCTATTCACTTGTCAGCTCCAGGGATTTGTTTGCGCGAGCCTGGTTCAGGATGGCAGGTATCGCGGCGTTGAGTTTTTCACGGGCCTTTTCGATCACGACGATCTGTGCGGGGATGACCAGCAGGACCAACAGGGTTGCAAAGGCGAGACCAAAACAAATGGTGATGGCAATCGGCACCATGTACATGGCCAGCGAGAAGGTTTCGAACATGAGTGGCGTGAGCCCGGCAATCGTCGTCAGCGAGGTCAGCAACACCGCACGGAATCGTGACAATGACGCTTCGTGCACAGCCTCGAGGATACTCATGCCCTCTTCCAGGTTGCGCCTGAAAAAACTCACCAGCACGATCGAATCGTTCACGACGATGCCGGTAAGCGAGAAGAACGCGAGGAAGGACATGGCGCCAATATCTGCACCCATCACCCAGTGCCCGACAATCGCGCCTGTCAGGCCAAGCGGAATGGCAAACATCACCGCCAGTGGCCAGACGTAGGAGGCAAATGCCCAGGCAAGAATCAGGTATATGAAGATCAGTGTCAGCACCGCACCCACCGTCATGGTGCGAACGATCTGCTGGTTGCGTTCACTGTTACCTGAGAGACCAGAACTGAGACCATACTTGTCCTGGATCTCGGGCAGGGCATTTTCTTCAAGGTGCGCCAGCACGCGCTGCGTATTGTTCACTTCCGGGTCGACCGAGGCGCTGACAACCACCGACAGGAACCCGTTGGAATGGTTGATGACATCAATACCGCGACGGTTGGTGAGCTCAGCCACCATACCAAGCGCTACCAGTTCGCCACTAGGCGTCCTGATCGGGAACTGTTTCAGGGTTGAGAGTTTCT
Organism: Pseudomonadales bacterium; assembly: GCA_963921285.3. Taxonomy (GTDB): domain Bacteria; phylum Pseudomonadota; class Gammaproteobacteria; order Pseudomonadales; family Azotimanducaceae; genus UBA9659. The sequence goes on along the minus strand of CAWUFD020000003.1, from coordinate 213,054 downwards.
CGCGCTCGTCATCCGGCAGCATGACGGTCACTTCAAGTTCAACATCGTCCTGATTGAATATCTGCACGATGCGCCCGTTGTAAGCCGCTCGCAGTTGTCGACCAAGCGCATCGGTGGTGATCCCCGAGCGACTTACCTGCAGGCGTCAGTGAAAAGACAATCTGGTCTTTACCGTAAGGCAGGTCATCAAAGATGTTGGAGACACCTTCATGCGCCGCCATCGCATCTGCAAGTTCTTCGGCAGCCTGCTTCAAGGTCGGAATATCCCGACCGCGCAGCACAATAGAAATGTCTGGCCTGCCGTTGTTGGCACCGCCGGCCACATCCAGCTGCAGTTGTTCAACAATCGGTAGTTTGACGACACGCGACTGCCAGGCCTTCACAAACTCGTGCGGTGAAACTTTACGCTGCTCTTCCCAGGCGTATTCAACTTCGAGAGAGGCAAACTGCGTACCTGATTTTTCTTCCTCGGCAATTTCCGCGACGTTGTAACTGGTGACAAAGCCGTTGATGTTGCCGTTGCCTTTCTCAACATCGGTTTCGTGCAGCGTTGATTCAAGATGCGCCATGAAACGCAGTCGTTCGGCTTCGCTGGCATCGGCGCTGAACTCAACGTTGGCTTCGAGCGTTTCCAAATCCATGCCGGTAACAAAGTTCACGCCAACCCGTCCGCTTGCTGCGAGGCTGAAGGCAACAATCACACATCCCAGCGCCGTGCAGATCGTGGTACCCGGATTATCAAGCGCAAGTTTCAGCAAGGGTTCGTAGTAGGTGTGCTTGATGCGCTTGAAGCCCGCACCAAAGGACTGCCTGAACTGACTTGGCGCCTGCTGTTGCTGCTTTTCAAAACTGTGTTTCAGGTGGCCCGGCAGCACGAGAAAACATTCGATCAGGGATGCAACAATCACGCACAACAGCACCATGGGAATGGTGACAATGAACTGGCCAAGATCTCCACCAGCGATCAGCAGTGGCACAAACGCCGCCATGGTGGTGAGCGATGAGGACATCACCGGCGGGAACATTCGCTTTGCCCCGGCGGCGGCAGCTTCTTCCGGTGACAGGCCGTTTTCGAACTGTGTGACGGCGTCCTCACCCACAACGATGGCGTCGTCAACAACGATGCCGAGTGCCATGACAAACGCGATGAGCGCGAGGATGTTGATCGATCCGGCAAACACGCTGTAGTAGATCATCGTGGCAAAAAGGAAGCTCACCGGAATACCGACCATGACCCAGAAGCCTACCCTGCCATTCAGGAACAGGAACAGCGTCAGGATCACCAGCACCAGACCTGAGATGCCGTTTTCAAAAATCATCGAGAGCTGTTCTTTCAAGAGCACCCAGACTTCTTCGTACACGTGGATCTGCACACCTGCTGGCAGTTTTGACTCGGTGCGCTCTACCCATCCATGTAGTGCATCCGCGGACTTGATGGCGTCGGTATCAGACAGGCGCAAGAGGCGTAACACGATGGCGGGTTTGCCATCGCGCATGAGATAGGCTTCACCATCCTTGGCGCGTTTGGTAACCGTTGCAAAATCGCCAAGGCGCGACAGTCGACCATCGGGCTGGATGGCAACTTCCATCTGTTCAAAACCGTGTACATCTCGTACCTGGTCAAGCGAGCGCAACTGCCGTGAACCCTGACCGACGCCCACCGTACCGGCGGGTGCATTACTGCTGCGGCGGGCAACTTCCTCGGCAACGGCATCAAGGGTCGTGTTGAGTTCAAGCAGTTCGCTGCTGGAGACCTGGATAGCCAGCTCTTCTTCCGGTAAACCGGAAAAGCGCACGGTATCGATGCCACTTGCCAGCAGCTCACGCTCAAACTCACGCGCAAGACTGAACAGCTCCGGCAGACTGCCTTCGCCTGTGATCAGCACGGAGGCTACGTATTCATAGTCGGTGCCCTTGCTGACAATGATGGGTTCCATATCACCTGGGAAGTTACGGATCTGCGCAACCCGTTCCTTGACTTCATCAAGGGCGAGGGTCATGTCAGCAGAGAAGCCGAACTTCAACATGACCTGGGCATAACCGTTCTCGCTGCGCGATGAGGTTTCGTGGACGCCCTCGATAGTCCTGATCTGCTGTTCGATCGGGATCACGATCAGCTGTTCGATATCCTCGGCTGAGGCGCCAGGCCAGGTTGCCCGCACAAATACGAGCGGCCATTCCACGGTGGGGTCGAGTTGGGTATTGATCCGATCTACTGCCCACATGCCGGACAGCACCATCATGATCATGGCGAGGTTTGAGGCTACTTTATGCCTCGTAAATACATCGATCAGTGTAGACCTGACTGAGCTGGCCACATTATCCCCACTTTATTCTTGCTTCGTTATGACGCGGGTTTCACCGGATTCGTTTAAACGCATTCCTGCCCGCACGGGAAGCCGTAACAGTTCCCTTTGCCATGTGTTTATTCATTTTCCGTGCCAACACCGTAAGCCCCTGTTTTAACTGGAGTTAGCGTAAATAGCGGTCACCCGTGAACAGCATCTTTTGGCGGGATTCGCTACTTGTAGGCAAATTCGCACAACCGTTATGCTTGGCCGATGGAAATCTATGAAATGACCGCGACGGCCCTCAGGGACAAGATTCGTCGCAAAGAAGTCAGTGCGAGCGAAGTACTGCAAAGCCACCTCGAACACATCGACGCAGCCAACCCCCGCGTTAACGCCATCGTGACGCTGGTGCCGGATATGGCGGTTGAGTTTGCTGCGCGAGTTGACCAGAAGATTGCTGCCGGTGACGACCCCGGTCTGCTTGGCGGCTTGCCGGTTGCACACAAGGACCTTGTACCGACTAAGGGCATTCGCACCACCATGGGTTCAAGGTTGTTTGCAGACAACATTCCCGAGACAAACGCCGTGATAGTCGATCGTCTGCAGGCAAGTGGCGCTGTCACCGTTGGCAAAACCAACACACCTGAGTTCGGGGCAGGTTCACAAACATTCAACGAGGTGTTCGGCGCAACGAGAAATCCCTACGATTTATCAAAAACCTGCGGCGGCAGTTCAGGTGGTGCTGCAGTCGCACTCGCAAGCCGGCTGCTGCCTATCGCTGACGGCAGCGATATGGGCGGGTCCCTGCGTAACCCGGCAAACTTCTGCAATGTGGTGGGCTTCCGCGTGTCACCCGGGCGCGTGCCGGCGGTGCCAACGGAAAATGGCTGGTCGACCCTGCCGGTGCTCGGCCCCATGGCAAGAACCGTCGAGGACTGTGCGCTGCTACTCGATGCCATTGCCGGACCTGATGCAAACTGTCCGATCAGCCTGCCTGCCCCGGAAGAAAACTTCCGGGATAATCTCGACATCGATGTGAAAGGTATGCGGATTGCAATCGCGCCTGACTTCGGCGGTCAGCTACCCGTCGAGAAAGCCGTGCGGGATGTCATATCAGCAAGTGCACAGGTGTTCACTGATATGGGTTGCGAGGTTAATGACGCCTGCCCTGATTTTTCCGGCGCCGACTTCGTCTTCAAGACGCTGCGCGCCTGGTCTTTCTCAGAGCGGCTGCTGCAGCAGATCCACAAGCAACCCAACATGTTCAAGGAAACCATCATCTGGAACGCCGAGGAAGGCGGCAAGCTGTCAGGTGCTGACGTTGCCCGCGCGGAACAGATGCGCACCACCCAGTTCATGACGTTCAGCAACTTCATGAAAGACTACGACTACCTTGTACTGCCGGTATCACAGGTTGCTCCCTTCAGCGTTGAGCAGGAATACCCGATTAACGTTGACGGCACCGAAATGGAAACCTATATCGACTGGATGAAATCCTGCTACTTTATTTCCAACCTTGGCGTACCGGCGATTTCCGTCCCGTTCGGGTTTACCCCCGAGGGCCTGCCTGTCGGCATCCAGATTGTCGGGCGCCATCTGCAGGACAAGGCTGTGCTGCAGATTGCAAAGGCGTTTGAATCGGCAACAGAGACCTGGCGCCAGGCGCCAGCGGCTTAAAGATGAAAATCCTCTTTGGTGTTCTTGCGGTTGTAATAATCGCTGTACTCGGTTTTGTTCACTTTTTCCTGCCGGGGATTGTTGAATCCGGTACCAACGTGAACCTCGAACACGATCCATATGAGATCCGCCCCGAGGTGCAGTCATTCCACGATTCTCTTTTCATTGCTGACCTGCACAGTGATTCGATGTTGTGGAAACGTGATTTCCTGAAAGAAAGCGAGGTTGGTCACATGGACCTGCCGCGCCTGCAGACCGGCAATGTTGCCCTGCAGGTTTTTTCGGCAACAACAAAAAGTCCCGCCGGGCAGAACTACGACAGCAACGAAACCGATACCAGTGATCGCATCACGCTCCTTGCGGTTGCTTCGTTGTGGCCCCCTGAAACCTGGAACAGTATTTTCGAACGGGCGCGATACCAGTTGCAGCGCCTGAAAGACATTGCCGAGGACAGCAATGGTGAACTGGTGTTTATTCGTGACCGGCAGTCCTTTGCCGAGTTCGTGGAACGCCGTGAATCCGGTGAAAAGATTGTGGGTGGTATCTATCTGATTGAGGGTGCACATCCGATTGAAGGCAGTGTCGATAAACTGGATCAACTGGTCGATGAAGGCCTCGCCATCGCCGGGTTTACACACTTTTTTGACAATCGTCTGGGCGGCTCCCTGCATGGCACCAGCGGTGCGGGCCTGACCGAATTCGGGCGCGCTGCTCTTGCCCGGATGGACGAGCTTGGCGTGATTGTTGATATTGCGCACGCCTCGCCGCAGATGGTTGAAGATATTCTGGCGCAAACGGACCGCCCGGTGATCCTTTCCCACGGCGGCATGAAAGGTGTCTGCGACTTCAACCGGAACCTAGAAGATGAACTGATGCAACGGGTTGCTGCTGCTGGCGGCCTGATTGGAATCGGGTACTGGGAAGGTGCGGTCTGTGATGTGACACCGGCGGGTATCGTCAGATCGATTCGCTATGCGATTGACCTGCTCGGCGCGCGACACGTTGCACTGGGTTCAGATTACGACGGGGCAACTGCCGTGCTCATCGACACATCGGAACTCGCCATCCTGACCCAGACCATGCTGGATGAAGGCTTCACCGAAGAAGAGATCCGCCTTGTCATGGGCGAAAACGTTAAACGGTTTATGCTCGCCAACCTGCCGGAGGGTGCCTGATGGCTGACTGGATAAGTGATCCTGTGCTTGGCGTTCGCCACCTGCCCACGGCGGTGGCTTACTATACCGACGTGCTCGGTTTTTCCTGCCCGGATGGCATTTTTGTACCCGATGCAGATGAGGGTGGGGTCTACGCGATTGTCGAGAGAAACAACGCACGTATCCATCTGCAGATCAGGCGCCGCGAGATCAATGCGTCAAGAGAGTCCATTGAAGGCGACGCCTACATCTACGTGGACGACGCAAAAGCCCTCTTTGCGGAACTTGAGCAACAAGACGATATTCGCATCCATCGCAGGCCCGTCAATTCCAGCTACGGGCTGACCGACTTTGTTATCGAAGATGTCGACGGCAACCGGATAACTTTCGGGGCCGAAACAACCAGTTAATCTCTGCATTGCTCGAGAACCTTCGTCTCTTCCTTTATAATGCTCCGCGTTCCTTAGGGGTGGCTGCATATCAGCCTGAGATTAAACCCTAGAACCTGATCCGGTTAGCACCGGCGTAGGAAAAGGATGCGTTTATCCCCTCCAGTACGTCCAGACACCGGGTCTCTTGTTTTCAATCTTGACGGAGAGACTCAATGAAACCATTTGCAAAAACTCTGCTTGTGCTGTTGCCCGCAGCCTTGCTGACAGCGCCTGCCCTGGCAGACGATGACGGCCCGATCCCGGAGATTATTGTCACTGCCGACCTGCGCCAGGATACAACCATGCAGACACCAGGCAGTGTCACGGTGGTCACCGAAGAAGTGATCCGTTCACGCCAGGCCCAGCATTTCGAAGACATCATCAACGCGATTCCCAACGTGAACTACGCGAGCGGTTCAAACCGTGCACGCTTCTTCCAGATTCGCGGCATCGGTGAACGCAGCCAGTTCATCAATCCAATCAACCCTTCAGTGGGGTTCCTGGTGGATGACGTAGACTTCAGTGGCGCCGGTACGATTGCAACACTGATGGACGTTGCCCAGGTAGAAGTGCTGCGAGGACCGCAAGGTACACGTTACGGTGCCAATGCGCTCGCCGGGCTCATCAATGTGACCACCAACGAGCCAACCGACGAGTTTTCATTCAGGGCAAAAGCGTCTGTCGCTGAATACAACACGGAGACCTACGGCTTTGTTGTGAACGGCGCTTTATCAAGTGCGGTTAACGGTCGACTTGTCATGGAGTCGCACGAGAGTGACGGCTATATCGAAAACGATTTTCTAGATGTTGACGACACCAACGGCCGGGACGAGCTGACCATACGCGCAAAGTTCGACTACCAGGTCAGCGATGACTGGGCCATTAAACTGTCTGCGGCAAACATCGATATCGACAACGGCTATGACGCGTTCTCGCTCGATAACGTGCGACACACACTGTCTGATGAGCCCGGCTACGATCGGCAGGACACAACCTACGTCTCGGTGAAAAGTGAGTGGCAGCGTGAGGCTTACGATGTTGAGGTGCTGTTGAATGCGGCAAACTCTGATCTCGACTATGGCTACGATGAAGACTGGACCTACACCGGTATTCATCCGTGGGGATATACGTCAACAGACAACTACCTGCGTGAGCGGGACACAAACAGTGCCGAGATTCGCCTGGTCTCCAATGATGCCAGTCGTATTTTTAACGACAGCACCGACTGGGTGTTTGGCTTCTACTACCTGACGTCTGACGAAGAACTGCTGCGCCAGTACACCTTTGCCGCCGGTGATTTCACGTCAGACTATGACTTCGACACGATGGCGGTTTTTGCTCAACTCGACACGACGTTGAGCGACACGCTGACCCTAGGCGTCGGCCTGCGCTTTGAGCAGCGAGACACCGATTACAGCGACTCGGACCTGGTAGCATTTTCGCCGAGTGATGATCACTGGGGTGGTCGAATTGCCCTCGAATACCAGCGCAACAGCAACACCATGCTGTACGGTTCGATTGCACGTGGTTACAAAGCCGGCGGCTTCAACACCGATGGCACACTGGATGCTGATCTCAGGTCATTCGATGAGGAGTACCTGATCGAGTACGAAATCGGTATGAAGTCACTCCTGGCGGACGATCAACTGCAACTGCAGATTGCCCTCTTCTATGACGATCGCCATGACCAGCAGGTGAAAAGTTCGCTGGTGCGGCAGCGCCCGGATGGCAGCACGGAGTTTATCGACTTCCTCGGTAACGCTGCTGAGGGCACCAACAAGGGTGTTGAGGTTGATCTCAACTGGTATATCAGCGAGAACTTCTGGATTACCGCCAATGCCGGTTGGCTTGACGCCGAATTTGATGAGTTCATCAATGAATTTGGTGAAGACCTGTCCGGCCGCGATCAGGCCCATGCGCCTGGTTACATGTATAACCTGACGTTCAACTATGAACGAGGGCCATGGTTTGCCAATGTCTCTGTTGATGCCAAGGATGAATTCTATTTCTCCGATCGGCATGCGGTGAAAAGTGATGACTACACGCTGTACAACGCATCGCTCGGTTACGCGGCCGACAACTTCAGGGTCACCCTGTGGGGCAGGAACCTCGGCGATGAAGATTACTTTGTGCGCGCGTTTGGCAGCTTCGGCAATGATCCGAGGAAATTCTACGAGACCGAGCCCTACTTCCAGTTTGGCGAGCCGCGTATCTCCGGTGTGACGTTTGAGTTCAACGTAGGCGAATAGCACGGCAGGTTTCCCATGGAGGAACTCGGCTCACCAATTGAACTCGCGGCTGTCGTACTGGCGATCGTCTACCTGGTACTCGCGGTTCGTGAAAACATCGCCTGCTGGTATGCGGCGTTTATATCTACGGCGATCTTCCTTTACGTGTTCTGGCAGGTTGACCTGTACATGGAGTCTGGCCTGCAGGTGTTTTATCTCGTGATGGCGGTTTACGGCTGGTGGAGCTGGCGCCATGGTGGCGATGCCAGTGAGTCGCTGCCCATCAGGACATGGCCGTGGCAGTATCACGCTGCGGCCATCGGGTTTGTTGCCCTCGCCACATTTACCAGCGGTACGTTACTGCAGGACACAAGCCAGCGGCTTGCGTACGTGGATTCGTTCACTACCTGGGGCGCCGTGATCACCACGTTTATGGTGACACGCAAGGTGCTTGAGAACTGGATCTACTGGCTGGTGATCGATGGGGTGGCGATTTTTCTTTACCTCGATCGGGAGCTTTATTACACGGCTGCTTTGTTTGTTGTGTATGAGGTGATTGTGATTGTGGGGTGGTTTAAGTGGCTTGGGGTTTATCGGGCTGGGCGTGTTGTGTCGGGTGGGGCACGATGAGCGGGTCACGCTGACCGACGTCATGTCGACCGTAGTGGAGACATCTTAGCCTGGAAACAACGGAGATCTCTCCGCTTCGCTGCGCTTCGGTCGAGATGACGGTGTAGAAAGATCAGGTCTTAATGAAGGCGATCATGTCTTCGATGCATTGTTTGGTTTGCGGTCCTTCGGCCTGGGCAAATCCATGTTCGACACCCGGGTATAACTTGTAGGTTGCATCAAGACCTGCCTGTAACAGCCCGCCATGTAATGTCTGGGTCATGAAGACCGGGACGTTCTGATCGAGTTCTGGTTGTACAACAAATACTCGCGGGCAGTGGGTGGCTTCGCCTTCGCTCAGGATGCGCTGGATGCTTGCCAACTGCATGTTCGCCTCTGTCACAAAGTAGCCCTCATGCCCCTCGGCGAGTCGCAGCGGCTGGAAGTTGACCCAGCTGTCCGGGTCTTCGGTTGCCCTCGCCTTCACGTACTGGTATCTCGCGAGCGGATTCGATACGGGCCAGAGTGCAACGACAAAATCGACATCGGCGCCCGCTTCCGGTTTCAGGCCGGCCAGCAGGACAAGGTGGCCGCCGGAAGAAGAACCGGTCAAACCGAGCGTTGCGATCTCAATATCGAGGCCGCCTGACTTCACCCAGTTCACCGCTTCGCCGATGTCCTCTGAGGCGGCAGGATGCTGAAAGCCGGGTGCGTGCCGGAAGTCTATGGACAGCACGGCAATACCCGCTGCTGCAAGCCGCCTGCAATAGTGCCTGTCACTTTTGCGGTGACCTGCGGACCAGGCGCCGCCGTGTACATCAACCACACACGGGACAGCTGCGCCGCCAGTTTCGGGACGATAAGCGACCGCCATCAGTCCCTTGTCGTGCTGCCAGGTCACTTCGGTTTCATCAAATTCCATCGCTGTCAAAGAACCTCTTTTTTTGCGAGAGCGTGCCTGTCACACTTTAGAGAATTCGCACAATGAGTTCACGTCGGGTACGGGAGGAAAAACATGAAGGTGCTGACTGAAGACCAGAAGCGTTCCTACGAGGAAAACGGTTACCTGCTGCTGGAGCGTTTTGTCAGCGAGGAATGGCTCGACAAGCTCTGGGCCGTCACCAACCGCTTTGTTGAAGAAAGCAGGCAGCTTACCGACTCTACCGAAGCGATCCTGGTGGAACCCGAACACACACCTGAAAACCCGCGCCTGCGTCGTATCCCCCACACGGTGATCCATGACCCGGTGTTTGAAGAGTTTGGCCTGCGTGGTCCGCTTCTCGATATTGCCGAAGACCTGCTCGGGCCCAACCTCAAGTTCCATCATTCGAAGCTCAACTTCAAATGGCATAGCGGCGGTGAAGAAGTGAAGTGGCACCAGGATATCCAGTTCTGGCCGCACACCAACTACTCCCCGCTTACGATTGGTGTTTACCTTGACGATGTAACGCCGGACATGGGGCCGATGGGCATCATCCCAGGCAGCCACAAGAGAGAGCTCTATAACCTCGCGAGCGAGGACGGCACATGGACAGGCAGCATTAACGACACAGACTTGAAAACCGTGGACCTGGACAATGTAGCGTGGCTGCAGGGGCCGCGTGGCTCGGTCACAGTGCACAGCTGCAGGTCAGTGCACGGCTCCTACCCGAACCGTTCAGCAACCATGCGTCCGCTCTTGCTGCACACTTACGCGCCTGCCGATGCGTTGACGGTAACGGATCTGGTGAGTCGCGTTGCTTTTTCGGACATGCTGGTGCGCGGTGAGCAGGCGAGTCATATTCGCTTTGATGATACGCCCTGCCCCATGCCGCCGAGCTTCAAACCAGGTGAATACAGCTCCATCTTCAAGGTCCAGCAGAACCAGATGTAGTTAGCCTCGAGCACCAGTCCTAAAGTACCCGCGAGGCGGTTTTTTTCGGTATGATGGTGAAAAAAGAGGCCACGACATATGGAAAACATCATCGGAATGGTGGGTGCACTGGTTGTCGGCGTAGCGCTCGGCTATGTCATCGGTTCAAAGATGAAAGGTGGCGGCAACGGTGATGCCTCTGAGTCTCTTGCTCCCATGCCGGCGATGCCCAACTGGTGGGAAATCCGCAAAGGCCTGACCGGCACCCAGCTGCAAATCCTGCAGTACATGGAAGCCAAAAAAGAAGCGCCCATTACCGCCTTGCAGGAGAAGTTCGACTTCATCCCTGATCGTGAACTCTATTACCGCCTGGAACAGATTGTCTTGATGCAGTTCCTGCAGCGGGTTCGAAAAGAAGGTGAGGTCTTCTACGTCCTCAACGATGACTACAGTGGCACCGTTGAAGACGACAAGACAGTGATGCTCGGCTCAGACTGAGCCAGCTGCTATTTGAAACTACCTGGGGTTAACCAGGAATTCCTCGTTTACGCAGTTTTCCAGCCTGCCGGTGCGCAGGTACTTCAACGCCACCGTGATGCCCTTGGTGCGCATATCGTAGAGAGACTGCGGCGTATAAAAAGCCGAGTGCGGTGAAATGATCACACGGTCCTTTATCCAGTCTTCTTCCTGGTGCCACGCCTTGATCAGTGACCGGTTCATGTTTGAGGGTTCTTCAGACAGTACATCGAGACCGGCGCCGCCAACCTGGCCAGACTTCAACGCGTCATGCAGCGCATCGATATCAACAATCTCGCCGCGTGCGGCGTTGATCAGTACCAGCCCGGGCTTCGCCTTGGCCAGCAGATCGGCGTTGACCAGATCGCGCGTTTCTTCGGTGAGCGGTGCATGCAGCGTGACGATGTCATTTTCTGCAAACAGCTCTTCAAGAGAATCTACCCGCTTGATGTTGAGCGCCAGGTCAGAGCCGTTGGTTTTATAAGGATCGTAGAAGGTCACATCCATACCGAAGGCCTTGAGGCGCAGCACCATTGCTGTGCCAATCCGACCCAGGCCAACCACACCAACCTTGGCCGCTGACAGCCTCAGAGCAAGCGGGTGGTCCATCGGCTTCCAGCCGCCGATAGGATCAGCACGCAGGCGGTTGTCGTATCGGTTAATCCCCTTCATCAGACCGAGCAGGAGGCCCATGGCATGGTCAGCAACATCCTGGGTACCGTAGTCCGGCACATGGCAAACAGGGATACCTGCCTTGCCGTATTTCTCAAGATCGATATTGTCGAAACCAACCTTCGGCGTCACAAAGATGCGGCATGAGGAAATCTTGGCGAGGTCCGCTTCTTCTAACGGATCCATCACGCTGATGAGCGCGTCTGCTGAAGCCCACTGCTCGTCGGTGACATTTTCCGGTGCGTCCACAAACACGCAGTTTGCGTCTGGTCCTGCTGTTTCTTTTTCGGGTTCGTAGTTGTCAGGCCATCGAATGTGCGGCCAAAGCAATGTTTCTGCCATGGGTATCCAGCTTGCTCGGTTTTAGAAGTGGGCCAAAGATATCACAGAACGCTATCAGTCCCATTAATGAACCACTCATCAGGCATCGATTCCTGGAACACCTGGGATAAGCCAAAGGTGACGATGCCGCTCGACTTGGCAACGGATTCTGCGAAGTGGGAATCGCGCTGGCTGCGGACCAGGATCTTGGCGTTGGCATAACGCTTTGAAAGCCACATACCGGTCCTGAGATTCTCATCGTCGGAGCCGGTTACCATCAACACCAGCGGCATGCCGCTGTTGAGGTTCACGGCTTCTTCAAGGCGCTGCCAGACTTCAGGGTGGCTGATGTCACCTTCAAGTACATGCTTTTCGATACCGGCATGCATTTCGACCTGTTCTTCGGCCACCAGTATGCGTCGATGTGCGTCGGTGTCGACAATGGCAATCTCAGCGACCTCTGCCATGGCAATATTCTGCAGTTCCTCGAGGACGGTCTGTCCGAACACACCGAAACCGGCAATGACCACCGTGTCGAGTCTTTCGGTTTCCCGGAAGTGGTCCATCATGACCGACCTGACCAGGTGCTGCGCCGCCAGATGATAACTGTTGAAGGTGTGTGCGCTTCGACCCACTTCGGTATGTTCCATCTCGCGCAGGTAACGAAGGCGGTTGCTGTGTACGATCAAGCTGGATCCCATTTCCGGCTTTTCTTCGATGATTTTGCTTGCACACTCGAAGTTGTCGAAGTCGTTATCACTGGCGAGAACAATACGCCGCGCACTCCCGACACGCAGCATGCTGAGGAAATAATCGTCGGTGAATTCGCCCGCCAGGCAGCGGGCGTTGTAGCGATCTTCGAGTTCCTGCCTGACGGTCTTGCGGATGTCACGTTCCACCACCACAAACTGGGTGTCGGTACCCATGCCGACCATCTTGTCCATGATGCTGCGAGACAAGTCGTTCACACCGACGATGATCGTATGTCCCGCAAGTGAACGCAGCCAGCGGGTCGGATGCGCAACCACGACCTGCAGCCATTCAACAATCGCGGTTGTCATGAGCAGCGGTGCGCCAAAGTAGGCGAGCCAGAGCATACTCCTGCCCCACTCCGGGCCGCCGGTGGGTACACCCAGGTCCATACCGCCCAGGATGAACAAACCCAGGCTGTAGTACATCAGCGTAAACGGGTTGGCATCCCCAAGATCACGCTCGGTTACCTGGACACCGGACATGAACCCGGCAAAACCACACAGGAAAAACACCAGCGCAAGTATCCAGCGCCAGTTTCTTATGACGAACATTTGCTACCCGTTTTTGATGTTGATCTGATCAAGCGCCTGCGCTCTTTTACACGAACCAGGTTTTCCAGTTCCCTCAAGGCCGTCCTCGCCACCCACTGCTGTGCTTTGTCACCCTCAAGCAGTTCGTTGGCACAATCAATTGCCCGCAGCTGCCAGGCCTCATCAAGTTTACCGATTTCCCGAAGCGCCCACTCGACAGCCTGGCGCACATGACGACGATCATCATGGGCTGCTTGCTGGATCAATTCGAGCCAGTGCCAGAGTGTTTCTTCCTTGAGTTTATCGTCATGTATCGCCGAGCAGGCAATAGCGGCAAAACCGACTCGCTTCTCATACAGCGAAAGGCTCGTCACGTGCCGATCAATCAGCTGGTCGCGCTGTTTGAGTTCCAGCAGCAGGTAGCGCGCAAAGTGATCACACAGGTCCCAGGACCAGATATCGGCGATCCAGCGTTTTGCAGTCGCCATTGTAAAACGCGCCGGTTCGGCCAGGTTCACGGCAATGAGTCTCGCCTCATGGACTTCCAGTGCCCAGAGTGCCTGCGCGAGCGCCTGGTCACGATCGTACTGTTTTCGTACTCGATCGATAGCCGGTTTTGGCACGCCAATAACCGCCCCTGCCGGGACACCCCGTGCCGAGACACGTTCGACCTGCTTGTCGGTTTTTTCAGCACGCAATTGACGCACAATATCCCTGGCAGTTTTATCTGCAGAAGATGCTGGCATGAGCAAAACCCGGGTAGAGGAACAGCGTTTTTGAATGAGGCATAATAGGGGAACAACAGGATGGATACCATGAACCCGACACCGACTGAATATATTCGTCAGACCAGGGAAAACTACGAGAAGCTCGGCTTTGAACCCTACCAGTGGTACCACGCCGACAGCGCACCCGAGTTTACCCCCCTGCCAAAGCCACTATCTGAGTGCAGACTCGGCATGATCTCCACTGCAGGTACCTACGTGCAGGGCCAGGTTGCCTACTACTACAAGGATGACACCGGTATCCGTGCCATCCCACGCACCACCCCGGTTGAGAAACTGCGCTTTTCACACATCATGGAAAACTACCTGGTGGAAGCCCGGCAGGACCCGTGCACGGTATTTCCCATTGAGGCACTGGATAAACTCGCCGATGAAGGTGTCGTTGGTGAACTCAGCGACAACTACTTCTCCTGCATGGGCGGTATCTACTCTCAGAATCGAGTGAAAAACGAGCTGATTCCCAATCTTGAATCAGCGGTTGAAGCCGAGGGGTTGGACGCGTTACTGCTGGTGCCGTTGTGACCCGTCTGCCACCAGACCGTGTGTCTGATCGCTCGACATTTTGAAGCAAAAGGACTGCCCACCATGATTCTCGGCAGTGGCCTCGACATCATGGAGGCCGGTCGCCCGCCACGGGCCACCTTCGTCAATTACCCACTTGGTTTTGAATCCGGCCGCTTCCAGGACAAGGAAAACCAGTTACAAGTTGTGCGCGAAGCGCTCGGTAACTTTGCCGAGATGTCGTCGGCAGGTATCAGGCACACGACCCACGAGTGGTTGCCCGGTTGGGAGATGCTGTACGAACGCGAACGCGGCAAGCTCGATCACCGCAGTCCACGAGACACAAATCCCCAGTATCAGACCGAGGAAGATCGGATCATGGCGGAAGGTAACGGGTAGATCAGTAACCCAGTTCCGCCAGGACCAGATCAATCGCCTTGCTGGCATCAGCACACCATCGCAGCACGATGATGAGCTGCTCCTCCGGCCAGACAAATATCTCGTGACCGCCAGCACCACGCGCGGCAAATGCCGATGGCGGGGCTATGGTTGAAAGCGCGGCGTCGTGATTGAGCCACCACAGGAATCCATATCCCGCATTCAGTAACGCGGGCTGCATTGACATCGCTATCCACTGCCTGGGGATGATCTCCCTGCCTTCCCAGGTGCCACTCGATGCATACAGCGCACCGAAACGGGCATGGTCCTGGCTATTGATCCAGATGCCACCGCCCCAGTGCGCACCACCGGATACGGACTGGACCTGCCTGCCGCCAACATCCACCCAGGAGGTTTCATACCCATGCCACTGCCAGGTGTCACCGGCACCGATCGGATCCATGACTTCCCGTTTCAATACTTCCGGCAGCGGCTCTTGAAACAGCCTCAACAAACAAAGTGACAAGCGATTCACGCGTACGTCGTTGTACTCCCAGAATTCACCCGGCGCCTTGAGACTGCGCACACCGTCAGCACTGCCACCGACAGTGCTACCCGCATCGCCGCTGACCTGCCTGCCGCGATCGATTGCATCCGGCAGGCCAAACAATTCACCCTCCCATTCACTGGTCTGTTGCAACAGGTGACGCCAGGTGATGTGACCGTTGTGCGGTGATTCAAAGCCGCCGTCATCAACCTTATTGCGGACAGGTTCGTCGATATCAGTGATCAGGCCATCACGCCAGGCAATACCAGCGAGCGCAGACAAGTAACTCTTGCTGACACTGAAGGTCACTTCGGTGCGTTCACAATCACCATACCGCGCAATTTCGTCGTACTGTCCGCCCGTGACTCGCGCAACAATCCCCGAGGTTGCGCCGCGTGTCTTGAGTGGGCCGAGCGGCCTGTCATTGGGATGGCGTTTCCCCTTGGGCAATATCTCTTTGAGATCAGAAGGCACATCCGCGTCGAGACGCGCCACTTCCTGCAGTATTTCCTGCATCGTTTCCCTTCCAGAGGCTTTTCGACATCATACCTTGCTTGCTCCTTGATTAACCCATGCGTTATGTTCTGCCCTATGGACCTGCGCAACAGCCCGGTCAGCGCAGAAGCGCTGCTGGAAAACTCTATCGATATCGTCACGCTGATCAGCGAGAACGGCGAGATCATCTACCAGAGTCCCAGCATCACAGAGCAACTTGGCTACTCCGCAGAGGAGATGGTCGGCTCGAATATCTTTAACCTGCTGCACGAGGATGACCAGGTGGTTGCGCTCGACGCGTTCGGGGATCTGATGGCAGGCCGGGCTCGTGAACGCATTGTGGTCAGGATCAAGGCATCTGCCGGCGACTGGCGCAGCGTGCAGGTTGTCGGCAAACCTTTTCAGCACGCTGACTTCAGTGGGATGTTGCTCAACACCCGCGAGGTAACCGCGCAGGTGGATACACTGACCGAACTGCGCCGTTCAGAAGAACTGCGACATGCCGCCTTCAACGCAACAGGCACGATCTGCTGCATCAGTGTGCTCGACACGGGCGAGTTTATTGACGTGAACGATGCCTGGATCGAGATGTGTGGCTGGACTCGTGAAGAAGCCGTTGGCAGCACCGCCGTTGACCTGAATATCTGGGGCAGCCCTGAGAACCGCCAGAGGATCATCAATGCGCTGCGCGAAAACGAAAGCCTGCGGCAATACCAGGTTTCAGTCCAGACCAAGGACCATGAGACGCGCACACTGTTGATGGATGCAGAGGTGGTTAACCTCGCCGAGGGCCAGCGGCTCTTTATTACAGGCATCGATATTACCGAACGAGAAAGGATCGAAATGCAGCTGCGCCAGAGCCAGCGCATGGAAGCGGTTGGCCAATTGACCGGCGGCGTCGCGCACGACCTGAACAACATGCTCACCGTGATACTGGGGCAGATTGACCTCACCACGGGAAAGGACCTGTCGCCTGATGCCTACCAGGATGCCCTTGGCACCATCAGGCGAGCCACCGAGCGAGGCTCTGAACTGATCCAGCAGCTGATGATCTTCTCAAGAAGGCAGAACCTGAAACCCCAGGTGGTCAACGTGGCCAATACGCTGCGCGGCATGGTTACGCTGCTGGAAGGCTCACTCGGCGGCGAGATCAATATTGATATCAGGACCAACGGTGTGTTCTGGGAGTGCTTTGTCGACGAGGGACTGCTCGAAAACGCCATTCTCAACCTCTCGATCAACGCGAGGGATGCCATGCCATCAGGCGGCAACCTTATCATCGACGTCTCGCATCATGCGGTGCTTGAAGCTGACGCGCGCAGATTTGAAATCAATCCCGGTGACTACATCCGCATTGATGTCATCGATGACGGCGTTGGCATGGAAGAGGACGCGGTGATCTCCGCCTTCGAACCATTTTTTACAACAAAACCTGTCGGCCAGGGCACGGGCCTCGGTCTCTCAATGGTGTTCGGTTTCGTGAAACAGTCCGGTGGGCATATCGAAATCAGCTCATCACCCGGCGCGGGTACCACCGTGTGCCTGTTCCTGCCGCGGACAACACAAACCAACCAGACCCAGCACTCAACAGAAAAGGAAGCCGAACAACTACTCGGTAAATCGGTGCTGCTGATCGAAGACAACAAAGAGCTGCGCCAGGTGGTTCGCCACCTGCTGGAAGCACTCGGCACGATCGTTTTCGAGAGTGACGGCACCACCCTTGACCTGTCCGAGCCGCATATCGATTACGTCATCTCCGACGTGGTCCTGCCAGGCCAGGAACAGGGTCCTGACCTTGTGAACATTGTGCGGGAAAAATATCCCGGCATTCACGTGATTTTCATGTCGGGTTATCCACGCGAGAAGCTGCCGAGTGGAGAAGAGAACAGTTACTTTCTCAAGAAGCCATTTTCACTTGATGAGCTGCGGTACATGATGAGCAGCGCTTTGCAGGACCACTAGATTTTCTTCATTACTCGCGGTGTACCACCGAGGTCCGGTTTGTAGCCGGTGACAAGATCCTCAGCACTATCCGCCACGACATACTGACAGAGCTTTTTGCCGAAATCGCTGAGTGAATCATAGATATCCCGTGGCACGAACCTGCGGGATTCTTCCCGATACCATGGGGCAAAATACTCTGCATTGGGCATGGCTCGCACCTCATCAGAGACGTTGGGCGTGCCGCCATGCCAGGCGCGAACATCCCTGATCATCACGCTGCCCGCCGGGGCAGGACAAACGGTGGAGAGTTTCATCCATTCCGGCTCTTGCTCGAGGGTTGGAATCTCCTGGCGTGAATGCTGCGTACCCGGAATCTGACGGGTCGGGCCATTGGTCGATGTGAAGTCCACCATAAGGAAGTTACAACAGATGTAGGGTACCGGCAGGTCCCGATAGGTCAGCCGTCCACGATGATCCTTGAATGACCCGAACGTGAACCCTTCAAACTCGGTCCTGTCCGCCATATCAGAATGTAATGGCTGGTAACTGACGGCACCTGGCAGGCAGAAGTCTCCACCACCGCCACGCAGATGATAGTTGGCTGAACCAAAAATCGACGTCAGGATCGGTGTAACTGTGGGCAGGTCAATCAGCATCGCCCACTCGGGGTTATGTACAAGCTGACCGGTCAGCGAGGATGAACCAAACGAATAACGATGCGAGCCGCGATTACCCCGTCGATCCTGGTCCAACTCAAGAATATCGCTGATCACACGGTCGCAACCTGCCTTCAGGAACTCAAGTTGTTCCTGGTTCAGCGCATCCCGCACCAACACAAAACCATCGCGATGAAAAATTCGGGTGGCCCGCTCCACCTCATCAGGTGTCACCACCTCGAGCCCGTTGATGCCGTTGTTGGCCTTGAGATACTCACGTAATGCGATGACTTCGTCGCTGTCGCTGTCGACGCCGATCCAGCCTGGGTTTGTGTTTGTCATGCCCTGTATTGAACCAATCGGAAATTCAGCAGGTCAATCACTTTTTCAGATCCACCCTCCTCAGATGCGGCTGCTTATCAAGTCATCACGTTTTGCTATATGCTTGGGCGCTTCTGCTTCACATCAATTCAACGGAACAACACAACATGATCAAGGATCTATTTGATCTCAGCGGCAAGGTCGCGCTCATCACAGGTGGTAACGGTGGCATTGGCCTCGGCATGGCCGAGGGACTCGCATCCCAGGGCTGCGAGGTCTGCATCTGGGGTACCAATGAAGAGAAGAACGCGGCTGCTCTCAGCACCCTCGAGCAATACGGCCCGCGGGTAAGCGCCATGAAATGTGATGTTGCTGACCTCGCGGAGGTGGAACAGCGATTTGGTGAGGTACTGGCCCTGCACGGCCGGGTTGATGGCTGCTTTGCAAACGCCGGAGTCGGCGGACGCGGCACGCAGTTTGACCAGATGGAAAAATTCGAGTGGGACCGCCTTATCGACGTCAATCTGAACGGCGTTTTCTATACCTTCAAGTTTGCAGCAGAGCATATGCGCGAGCGCGCCCAGGATGGCGATGCGTTTGGACGCCTCGTTTCGACCGCCAGCCTCGCCGCTATCTCGGGCCAGGCGCGAGGCGAGCATTATGCTGCAGCAAAGGGTGGCCTTATCTCCATGAACAAGGCACTCGCCGTCGAGTATGCCCGCCACGGCGTCACTGCACATACGATCCTGCCGGGATGGATTGAAACCGCAATGACGGAGCAGACGTTCGGCTGGGACAAGTTCGTGGACAATGTCATGCCGCGTATTCCCATGCGACGCTGGGGACAACCGGAGGACTTTGCCGGTATCGCCGTATACCTGATGAGCAGCGCGAGTAATTATCACACGGCTGAAACTTTCCTGATCGACGGCGGCTACGCCAACTTCTAACGTGCCACGCACTTGAGGGAAACCAACCAATGACCCAGGCTTTTGAAGGCATCACCATCCTCGACTTTACCCAGGTCTTGGCAGGCCCGTTCGGCGTTATGCAACTTGCCCTTCTCGGCGCGCGGGTCATCAAGGTGGAACAGCCAGGCTCAGGTGACCAGACACGCGGCCTCATGAACGAGGGCAAAGACGCCGGTATGTCACCTTCATTCATGGCGGTCAATCTCAATAAGCAGAGCATCACGCTGAACCTGAAAGAAGATGGTGCCGAAGAGATCATCAAGAAGCTGATTCCCCAGGTCGACGTGCTGGTGGAAAACTTCAAGGCCGGCACCATGGAGAGAATGGGTCTCGACTACGAGACGCTCGTCGCCATCAAGCCCGACCTGATCTACTGCAGCGTAACCGGTTATGGCCAGGCAGGTCCGAAGGCCGGTGAAGCGGCATATGACGGCGCTATCCAGGCATCGTCAGGCATGATGTCGCAGACAGGGCACCCGGAGACCGGACCAACCCGCACCGGATATATGCCGGTAGATATGTCGACCGCACTCAACACGGCTTTTGCTATTTCGGCTTCACTGCACCGCCGTGCGGTCACCGGCGAAGGTCAGCGACTGGACATTGCCATGATGGATACAGCTGTCGTCATGCAGGCGGCACAGTACAGTAACTATTTGAACCAGGGCAGCCTGGTTGGCTTGCGCGGTAATGCCTCACCCACACGCCAGCCCACTGCTGACGTATTCCCCACCAGTGACGGCTTTATCCAGATCACCGCGTTGCGCCAGGCACAAGTGGAAAAACTCTTTGCGGAACTCGGCATTGCTGAGCTGCTGTCTGAACCGGACTTCGCCACAGAAAAGTCCAGGCCACAGATTCCAGAGAAGGTACAAGAGGTGATGATCAAAGCACTCGCCACACAGACGACCGCCGGATGGATGCAGCAGCTTTCCAGTGTCGGCATTCCGGTGGCAGAGGTACGCGAACTGCCTGAGGTGGTGGATGACGAACAGCTTGCACTGCGTGGCACCTTCGTCTCGGTGTCCAATCCTCTCAAACCAGAAGAAGACGTCAGGCTGGTTAAGGCAGGTTATGTGACCAATGCAGATGGACCACAGGTCAGGAACGGACCGCCGATGCTCGGCGCAGATACCGACGCCGTACTGACAGAGCTCGGCTACAGTAACAGTGATATCGAAGATCTCAGGGACAGGGGGGTAATCTGAACCATGGCCGAGCAACCGCTCAATTTTTTCCAGAGCACACCCGACATAGGCACCTCCGGGCAACCAACCCGAGGAGAACTGCACAAGATTGCCGAGGATGGTTACGAGGCCGTGATCAATCTCGCCATGCACGACTCAGATAACGCTATCCCCGAGGAAGGCAGCATCTGCGCTTCTCTCGGCATGTATTACTTCAATATACCGGTGCCCTTTGATGAGCCGACTGCCGAACATCTCAGGGAGTTCATTGGGCTGATGGACATCCTGAAAGGCAAAAAAGTCTGGGTACACTGCGCGGTCAACGCCAGGGTATCGGCGTTCATGTACCAATACCTGACGCTGACCCAGGGAGTAGCACCGGAGGACGCGACTTCGCCCCTGCTGGCAAAGTGGCGCGGCAGGATGGATGACGTATGGCAGGAATTCCTTGCCATCGATGCAGGGGAACTCAATGATTAAATTTGCACTTTTCCTATTCGTTTTTTGCATCGGCCTGACGAGCCACGCTGAAGTACTGCGCAAAAGCGATACTGGCTTTAACCTCCTGATCACCGCAGACGTTCCGCAATCAAGTGCGGATGTGTACGACCAGTTTGTTCGCATTGATGAATGGTGGGACAAGAACCACAGCTACTTTGGCGCCGATGGGAAATTCAGCCTGCAGGTCAAAGCCGGTGGCTGCTTCTGTGAAGTTAACGGCCCCAATGAGGTGCTGCACATGCTGGTGAGTTTTGTGCACCCAGGCCTCGAGATCAGGATGGTGGGTGGTCTTGGACCCCTGCAGATGCTCGGCGTACATGGCGGCATGAGCTGGGCGTTTGCGGACCTGCCGGAAGGTGGTACACGCATCACGCAGATTTACAACGTAACCGGATACATGGACGGCGGCCTGGGCCAGCTTGCCGAAATCGTCGACAAGGTACAGACGGGGCAGCTCAACGCGCTCGTCGCCCAGTTGAACAAATAACGACGTCCAACGTGGAAGACCGTTTTTTATCCATCGCTAAACGTCTGCAGGCAATCTCCTCAACGGGCGTGTTCTTTTCTGAAACCGAGTACGATCGAGAGCGATACCTGGAGATTGCCGACCTTGCGACAGAAATGTTTGCCCTGATCGGCGAGCGGCCCATCAACACCATTAAGGATATCTTCCCCGAATTTGGCGACGGCTATGCCACACCCAAGGTTGACGTGCGCGGGGCGATTATTAGAGGCGATGAGATCCTGCTCGTTAAGGAAAAACTTGATGGTTTGTGGACACTGCCGGGCGGCTACGCCGACGTTGGCATTTCAGCTGCTGAAAACGTTGAAAAAGAAGTCTGGGAAGAATCCGGATTAAAGGTATCGGCAACAAAGCTGGTGGGTGTATTCCACAAGGCGAAACACGAGTACAACCAGGATACGCGCGACTTCTACAAATTCTACTTTCTGTGTAGCGGTGACGACAGTGATGCGCCCGTACCAGGCAGTGAAACCTCAGACGCGCAGTTTTTCACGCTTGATGAACTGCCACCACTCTCCCTCGGCCGTAACATCAGGAAACATATCGAACTCGCCTTTGAACACCAGGCGAATCCTGGCTTACAGCCACTGTTTGACTGACAATTCAGGCTGCAGGTAGGGCGGCGGCCTTCATCTCGGCGCGAGCCTGGCCCAGCACCCTGGTTGCCGAACGCGCAAAGACGATTAAGAGCGCAGTAGCAACAATCAGGTCCGGCCAGGCTGAATCAAACACAAACACCGCCATCACGGTGGCCAGTACGGCCAGCCCCTCTGCCACATCGTTTCTTGAACATTCATACACCGATGACATGTTGACGTCATCATGACGATGGGGCGTAAGTAACGTGAGGCAAACCGCGTTGGCGACGAGGTTCAGCACGGCTGCGATACCCATGGTGGTTACAATCGGGACCTCGAGATGATAAAG
This sequence comes from Pseudomonadales bacterium, assembly GCA_963921285.3. GTDB lineage: Bacteria > Pseudomonadota > Gammaproteobacteria > Pseudomonadales > Azotimanducaceae > UBA9659. The sequence continues at coordinate 190,284 of CAWUFD020000003.1, read as the reverse complement.
GCGCCATATGATCTGTACGGCGACTGCACCCGCTGCCGCAAGAATGAGGATCCCCTTGAACATTGCTACCTTTGCTTTCGCGAGCGCGCCTGCACCGACGACCAGAAGGCTGAGTGCATACGTGAGCGTATCGCCAAGATTGTCGAGCGTACCTGACAGCAATGCCGATGACTGTGACAGCCAGGAGGCTGCCACCATACCCACAAATGTTACCGCGTTGATCAGCATCACGATGATCAGCACGCGTCGCTGGGAGGCTTCGAGAGTGCTCGCGTCAAGATCGTCGCAGCAGTCGTCCATGGTTTTCAAGACACCGGGTACAAGGTAACCTGAGCGTCATTTTAAACACTGAATAAACTTTAAACACTGGGTAAACAAGGGGAAAGGTTAATGATCAAGCTTTACGGACTGCGGATGAGCAACTACACCAGCATGGCCAAGGCACTCCTCATCGAAAAGGGCGCGGCCTACGAGGAGGTTAAACACCCGCCCTCACAGAAAGAAGATTTCCTTGAGAAGAGTCCGATGGGCAAGATGCCGGCCATCGAGGTTGATGGCACCTTCATTTCAGAATCCCTTGCGATAGCGCAATACCTGGAGCAGGCCTACCCGGACAAGCCACTCATGCCATCAGACCCTGTCGCCGCTGCTAAAGTCATGGAACTGATCTGTCACATGAAGCTCGACGTGGAACTGGTGGCGCGACGCTGCCTGCCGGAAGCGTTTTTCGGGCAGACAGTGAGCGATGAAACCAAAGAAAGCACCAAGGCTGATCTCGAAAAAGGGATGAAAGCGGTTGGCCGTCTGTTCCAGGGCACCCCCTATGCCTGCGGCGAGGAACTCACCCTGGCGGATTTCTACACCTTTTATACGTTCGGGCTGGCCAATGGCATCTCCCAGAAGCTGTTTGGCATGGACCTGCTGGCGGACTACCCGCAGATCGCCGGTGTCATGGCAAAAATGGCTGAACACCCTTCCGTTGCACAGACCGAAGCAGACAAGGCTGCCTGAAGCAGGCCCTGACGAGAAGAGAACCGAGAAGAGAACCGATACAAGGAGAATGAAGTGAGCGATTTGGAGACCATCGGCCTTGAAGCCGTCGATAAATTCATCACAACCTGGAACAGCCGGGATGCCGCCGCCTGGGCAGGCTCACTTCAGTTCCCGCATGTCCGCCCTTCGCCGTTCGGTCCTATCAATGTCGCGGAGACCGCAGAGGACTACATCGCCGCGGTCGACTACAACAAGGTGATTGAAACAGGATGGGACCACAGCGAGTGGGACTACAAACACGTGCTGCACATGTCACCCCGCAAAATCCATGTTGCCGGGCAATGGACGCGTTATACGGCAAGCGGCGAGAGTATCCTCAGTACGCCGATCGTTTACGTCTGTACGCTCATTGATGGTAACTGGGGCATCCAGAGCCGCTTCGGTTCGGACTACGCAGATGAGGACATCGATACGTCCGGCTTTGCAACCCGCGGCCTGAATCTCGTCACCGATTTCATCAACAACTATAACCTCGGTAATCGCGACGCCTGCGCGGAACTCCTGAACTACCCTCACTTCACGATTTCACCGGGCGAACTCGGCCGCACTGATGCGGCTTCCGACTTTACGGTGAACGCCGGCGCTTCCATGCGACTGGAGTCATTGCTGGCTGTGCAGACAGGTCAACATTCCATGAACATCGCACTTGAACTTGGTATGCCAGATGGCGGCGTGCGCCAGGGCGTGGTGAACGTCACCAATCGAGACGGCCACCTCGGCATCCAGGCCTGGTCACTGCTCGACCCGAACGAAGCAGGCGAATAACGGCGTTCAGCCCAGATACAGCTCGATGATCCCAAGCAGATCATCGATACGAAACGGCTTTTTCAGGAAATCATCAAAGCCGGCGTCCATTGCGTGCAGGCGATCCGTTTCAGTTGCATTACCGGTCACCGCGATCACCGGCACAGTTACCCCGTTTGAACGCATCCGCTTGAGCGCTTCAAAACCATCCATGTTGGGCATCATGAGATCCATCAAGATCAGATCCGGTGAAGCACCGAGTGCCTGTTTCACACCCTCTTCGCCCGACATGGTCGACAGAAGGTCGTAGCCGTTTGCGGAAAGCACCGTTTCCAGCAGGCGAAGGTTGGTTTCGTTGTCTTCAACGATGAGTATTGTGGTCACGTGTCACATCCGTTGACTGTACTGCTTCATCCCTTATTGCTTTGCTGCTTATCGCTTCCGGGCGGTTTCCCCGTCGCGGACATCACCATCTAACGGTAACACGAGTTCAAAACTTGAGCCGCTGTCACCGGAAGCACTGAGCCTCAAGTCACCACCGTGCAGTCCTGCAAATGTCTTTGAGATGAAAAGCCCAAGACCGGAGCCTTCGGATTTTTCTGTCATCGATCTCTGCGCCTGATAGAACTTCTCGAAGATCTTCTCCTGTGCTTCAGCCGGGATACCCCTGCCGGTGTCTGAGACCATGATGACAAGATTACCCGCGTCCCGGTAACTCTGGCAGGTTACCCTGCCGCCAGGATCAGTGAACTTGAGTGCATTGGACAGCAGGTTGATCAGGATCTGTTTGAATTTAACCTCATCAACCACAAACTCAACCTCTTCCAGACGACCGGCGGTGAGGTTGATACCTTTTGTTTGCGCCGCGGATTCCACCACCTTCAGACAAGCGTGAATCACGGGTAATGCTTCGAGACGGGTCGGCTGGAAGTCCACCCTGCCCGACTCAATAGCCGAGATATCCAGCAGTTCATCAACCAGGCCAAGCAAATGCTCACTGCCTTCCATGATGTAACCCACCTGCTCTTCCTGCTGCTCGTTCAACTCACCGGCGTAACCTTTCTGGAGCACTTCAGAGAAACCCATGATGGCGTTGAGTGGTGTTCGAAGCTCATGTGAGACGCCCGATAGAAACTCATTCTTGGCCATGCTGGCTTCATATAACTCCTGGGTTGCCGCGCGCTGCCATTCTGTAAACAGGTAGACCAGTATGAACAGGATGCCACCAATGCTGATCACGCTGCCAAAGTAGAGATACTTGAGATAGGGCGTTTCAACAATCCCCGGCTGTATCCAGGTTGACCCTTCGCTGAGGAGAAACACCAGCGTTGCGATGGACAGGAGCCCCGCGATGAAGAAACCAAACCGGAACCCTGCAAAAAAGATCCCGAATAAGGGCAGTAGCGGAAACCAGAAAACGGTTGGCGAGTAGATACCACCGTCAAAGACACACATGAGGATAGTTGCCAGCGTCAGGCTGAAGATCATGAAGCCACCACCGATCGCGAGTGATGCGAACATTTCTAACACCCGCGGGGTGATCATCAGGATGGAGATCACAAACATGATAGAGATGGTGTACGGGTGGTCAAACCCCTGCCAGAGCCCACGCACAAGAAGAAACGGAAACAGCGTCAGCGTGATCCAGAGCGACATCGACACCAGCACGCGACTACGAAAGTAAATATCGAGTGGCTCGCGCAGTGCATCCGGAATCAGGCTATCCAGATAGGCCCGTAGTGCGCTCATGGCATTCTCGTTTTTCCTAACGGCTCAGCGCATCTGCCAGTGCATTTACAAGGTTATCTATTTCCGCATTTTCAACTGTGAAGGCCGGTGCCAGCTGGATCGTGTCACCGCCATATCGGACGTAGAACCCCTTTTCCCACATCTTCATCGCAATCTCGTAAGGCCGCCTGGCTGGCTCGCCTGGATAATGCTCCAGGGAGATACCGGCCGCGAGGCCATAGTTTCGTATATCTGTCACGTGAGGGCAGTTCTGCAGCCCGTGAACCAGGCTTTCAAAATAGCCTGCTGCTTCGCGTACCCGCGTGAACGCATCCACCTTCTCCAGTTCATCAAGTGTCGCCAGTGCCGCCGCGCAGGCCACCGGGTGTGCCGAATAGGTATAGCCGTGGGCGAGCTCAAGCATGTATTCCGGCGCTTCTGTCGCCATAAACGTGTCGTAAATCTCCTGCTTCACCACCGAGGCACCCATCGGGATCACGCCATTGGTGACCTGTTTAGCAATTGAGATGATGTCAGGTGTCACACCAAAGGCCTCAGCGCCCGTTTTTGCACCGACGCGCCCGAAGCCACAAATCACCTCGTCAAAAATGAGCAGAATGTTGTTTGCATCGCAGATTTCCCGAAGCTTATCCAGGTAACCCACCGGTGGCGGAATCACACCGGCTGAACCCGGCATCGGTTCAACAATCACCGCTGCGATGGTAGACGCGTCATGCAGCGCAATCACCTCTTTGAGCTCTTCGGCAAGGTGCGCACCGTGTTCAGGCTGACCACGACTGAAGGCATTGTCAGGCAGCATCGTATGGGCAAGATGATCAACGGTGAGTGTTTCACCGAACGGCGCGCGATTGGGCCCGATACCGCCAACACTGATACCGCCAAAGTTCACGCCATGGTAACCCTTGATCCGGCCGATCAGCCTGCTCTTCGATGGCTGGCCTTTCTGACGCCAGTAGGCCCTCGCAATTTTAAGGGAGGTCTCAACCGCCTCTGAACCGGAGCAGGTGAAGAACACCCGGTTTAATCCCTCGGGCATAAATTCCGTGATGCGTTTGGCCAGTTTGAAAGACTTCGGGTGGCCGAACTGGAACGCAGGGCTGTAATCAAGTTCACCAAGCTGCGCTGTAATCGCTTCATTGATACTGGCCACGTTGTGGCCAAGACCACAGGTCCAGAGCCCGGACAATCCGTCAAAAATGTCACGCCCGGCGTCGTCCTTGTAGTAACGCCCGTCACCGCTCGTGATTATCCTGGGGTCCGCCTTGAACTGCCTGTTAGCAGTAAACGGCATCCAGTGAGCATCCAGTTCCGCCTGGGAAAGCCCGTGTGTCATGGTTGTTCCTTTTCTACGCGACCTTTGTTACGCGACCTTTTTACGCGATCTTTGTTATGCGCCTTTTTACGCGATCTTAAGCGATCTCCAGCGGGTAGTGATCAACAAACTGATCAACTGTCCCTGCACCAAGGCCAGTATTGTAATGCGTCTTCCAGATGGCACCCAAGCCCGCGACATCACCTGCTGCCGGCCAATCAAAACTGCTGCGATAGATAACGATTCTTGCGATAGCGGTCGCGTAGCTGAGTGATGTAATGAGGGCATCATGTGCAGCGGTTGAAAGTGGATCCGAGACACCTGCTGGCAACAGGCTTTGCATCAGCTCTCGTCGCGCTGGCCTGAATTCAAGATAGTTAATCCAAACGTCGTCGTGGGTCGCGGGTTCCACCTGGTAGATGCCAAGCGCCGGGCCGCCCTGCTGCTTGAGATAGGTCACCCCTGCGATGGTTGATTCGTGTGCCGCAATACCAAGCAGCAACTCTATCGCACGAGGATTACCAGCGCCGGGGAACGCCTCATCCATCAACTGCAAGGTTGGTGTGATCACCAGGTCCCTCAGGTGTTCGGGTTTGATCATCCTTGTCTGCCCTTTGTCGTCTATCGTCTATGTCCATCGCCCTGGCGGCGCACCAGGAACCGGCGCGCTGGCCGGTAAACCTCAGTTCGTTTTCGTCCCGGCGGGCACCGCCTCGCACATATCCGCTGACGCCGGTTCACATTCACCTTCACAGCTGATGACGCCGTCAACATCGATCAGCGCGGAGCCTTCCATCTGGTCCGAACAGAAATATTCTCCTGTCAGCGTGGCGACACACCCACCTTTGCCGCAGAGAATATCGCCGTCCAGCGTACGCACCGCGGAGCCATACTTGTGTGCAGAGCACATCACCACACCGTGAAGATCACGCTGGCATTGGCCCTTGCCGCAGATGACGTCACCGTCTCCGTTACGCATGCAGTCAGGCAACGCCGTCAATGGCACAAGCAGAAGGAGGCAGAGCAAACTACAACGGCGCATCAACAAATTCCTGGATGAGGTTTCGCCACAGGATATATCCATCTCCCATCAGGTGCAGTTCATCATTTGCGAGGTCATCGCGAATCGAGCCATCCTCGCTGAGAAAATGCGGATAGAGATCAACGAACGTAACTGAACCAGGCAGCGATGCTAAGACACTCTCGTTGAGCGACTCGACACGCTGCTGGTAGGCATCAGCACGGGGCAGCACGCTCTGCACGTAAATTCGGGTGTCTGTTGAACCGCCACTGATTCGCTCGAGAATGACGCCAAGGTTGTTAACTATCTCATCCTCCGAGACGCCAAAGGCAAGATCGTTGGTACCAATCAGGATGAACACCTTTGACGGTTTACCAGCAGTCACCTGGTCGAGTCGCTCCAGTACACCGCCAGTGGTATCACCACCAATGCCCCTGTTGCGTAGCGGTGTTGATGGGAAGAGTTCCTGCCAATTGCCGCCCTGGGTAATCGAATCACCCAGGAACACCACGTCTCCTGCCTGTACCGGTGTTACCTCAAAATGCGAGACGAGGCGCTGCCAGTTGGGCTCAATAAAGTTCTCCCGAAATAAACTGCTGAGCCCGCCTGTGCCGAGCCAGACGGCGATACCCAGCACAAGCACATTCAGCAGTACCGAGATACCAACCAGGATGCGGATCATCATCCGTAGCTGACTCCCATCCCTTCCCTGACATCGTTGTTTACGCCATACGGCGCTATCGGGAATCGAAGCCCGTTTTTCGACAGGGCATGCAGACCAGCGATGGTTTTTGGCAGGAAGTCCGGCGGGATCGCCATGAGCAGTTCATCATCCTGCACACCACCGTAACGTCGTTCAGCAAAACACGGGATGGAAAGCGAGGGTTCGCCCGTCTGCAGCGCGCGTCCCCAGGAATCAGCACAGGCGGATTCACCAACGCAGCCCCAGTTGAGTTTCTCGTAACCGGTCCACTGCAGGCCGTTGATGAACAGGATCATCTGCGCTGGTGTTGCATAAATCAGGCAGATATCCGGTGGATCGAGGCGCCCCGCAGCAAGCGGACTGACTGCCATTGCCTCGTACTTGCCATACTCGAGTACGTCCATTGCCGCCTGGTGTGCAGCGGCCTCTTCCTGGTTGCTGTACCAGACACCGGCCATGCGGTCTCCTGACAGCCATTCATCGTTGCGCGGGTGTAAACCGATGACCGTGCCGCATTGCGCGCCTACAAGATCTTCCATGGTGATACCCACGGTCCAGCCGTTGCGTGCTGCCTGGCCGACAATCTGGTCGGTGGTATGAACGTGCTTGGGCCTGCGTATCCGCGGCACCGCCTCCATCTCTTCATGGGTCTTGAACATCTTCATGCCGATGGGGGTCGTGCGGAGCCTGAGCAGCTGATTCAGCTCTGCTACGACCTCGGCACCATTAAAGGCGTTATCTGTGGTTATCAATGCATCTGTCACGACTTTGGCTACTCCTGTGTGTCTGTGCCACGTTTATAACAGTAATCCGCATATTTTTCATAATACGTAGTATTGATACGCAATACGCAAATAGGTATAGTTCTGTTCACATAGACCCCGAGAACCTACAGAGGATCCGCAGATGAGTACACAGGAGCAGTTTTCAGCAGACCCGTTCAGCATGCCGCTGGACCAGATAGATGTTTCAGACCCCAACCTATACCAGGCGGATGCTCACTGGGATTACTTCGCGCGACTGCGTAAAGATTCACCCGTGCACTTCTGTGAGGACTCCCTGTTTGGACCTTACTGGTCAGTAACCCGCTATGACGACATCATGGCGGTTGATAAAGATCACGAGACCTTCTCCTCCTTCCCTACCATCGTTATCGGTGACCAGGACCCCAACTTCACAGTGAAGCAATTCATCGCCTGCGATCCGCCGAAACATGATGCGCAGCGAATTGCTGTGACACCGGCTGTCAGCCCGCAGAGCCTGTCTCTGCTCGAACCACTCATCCGCGAGCGGGTGCAGGAAATCATGGACGAGTTGCCCGTTGGCGAGAGCTTTGACTGGGTGGATCGCGTCTCGATTGAACTGACCACAAGAATGCTCGCCACGCTGTTCGATTTCCCGTTTGAAGATCGCCGCAAGCTGACCTTCTGGTCGGATATGGCCACCTCAAGTGAGGAGATTGCCGGTGACGACAGCGTGTCTTCAGAAGAACGCCAGGCTGCACTGGAGGAATGTTTAACCGTCTTCACCCAGATGTGGCAGGAACGTGGCAGCCAGTCGCCGGAAGGCAAGTACGACTTCATCACGTTAATGGCCCACTCACAGGCATTCCAGGATATGGACCCGATGGAGTACCTCGGCAACCTGATCCTGCTGATTGTTGGCGGTAACGACACCACGCGAAACTCGATTTCAGGTGGCGTGCTGATGATGCATGAGAACCCTGACCAGTTTGCCAAGTTGAAAGCCAATCCCGCACTGATCCCCTCTATGGTGTCTGAAGTGATCCGCTTCCAGACGCCGCTGATGCACATGCGGCGCACGGCGATGAAGGACACCGTGCTTGGCGGACAACAGATCAAAGCTGGCGACAAGGTTGTCATGTGGTATGTCTCGGGTAACCGAGATGAAACCCGCATCGACAATCCCAACGAATTCATCATCGACAGGGCCGGCGTCAGGAATCACCTGTCATTCGGTTTTGGCGTACACCGTTGCATGGGTAACCGGCTTGCCGAAATGCAGCTGCGCATCGTGTGGGAAGAGATCCTGCAGCGATTCTCGCGAATCGAGGTTGTGGGCGACCCCGAGCGGCTCAAGTCAAACTTCGTGCGCGGCATTACTGAACTCCCCGTTGTACTGCATCCGGCCTGAGCACCCTAGACGTTATGCTGAAGATGCGCGAACTGGAGGCCCGCACCGGTGTCGGGCGCGAGGCCATCCGGTTCTACATAAAGGAAGGCATCCTGCCGGAACCTCACAAGCCCAAAAAGAATGTGGCTAACTACGATGAGGAACATGTGGTGAGGATCAAGCTGATCCGCAAGCTGCAGGAAGAAAAGTTCCTGCCGCTGGCAGAAATCAAGAAGATCCTTGCGCAGACCGACTTCAATACCCTGTCTGATTCACTCTCTTCGTTTGAGGCCAACTGGCTTGCCATGATGGGTACCGACGCCGATGCACTCGGTAGTAAAACCCATCAACTCAACAAGGTTGCAGAAGCGACCGGCATAGACGAGAAAGCACTGCGCAAGATGGCAAGACGCGGCGTGATCGCGATCACAAAAGAAAAAGGTGTTGATTACATCTCTCACACTGACTGGCTGATTCTCGAACGTTGGAGCAAATTGCAGGCGCTCGGCTATGCAAGTGAGGCAGGCTACGACGAGGAGTTCCTCGGTCGCTATGTAGATGCCGTCAAAAAGGTGGCGAAGGCGGAAGTTGAATTGTTCCTGGCAACCTTTGCCGGTCGTGATGTGCTCGACTCAGCTGAACTCGCCGCCCGTGGTGTTGAGGGTGCCAACGATATGCTTGCCCTGTTTCATACCCGTGAGTTACGGCGAGAAATTCACGAGCGCGTTGAGTCCGCCTGAACTCTCTTTTAAAGTGGTCACATGACCATCCAGGAACTCGGCAGCATCGGCGAATTTGTCAGCTCTATCGCAGTGCTGATCACGCTGATCTACCTCGCCATCCAGGTTCGCCAGGGCCGTAACGCCACCGTGGCGAGCACGCTGCAGAACAACCGCATCCAGTTCCAGAATATTGCCATTGCCAACAGGGACTCGATCATCGCGCCCATCATCGTTAAGGCAGACAAGGGGTTTGAGCTGACCGATGAGGAAGAATATCGGTTGATGAATCACATCAACCTGCAATGGAACCTGATCTTCTCTGAGTTCCTGCAGCAACAGATCGGGTATACGGAAGGCTGGACGCCAAGCGACAAGCTGGCGCTACAGAGAATCTTTCATCGATATGACGGGCGGGCTGCCCGCTGGTGGGAAAATTCAGGAAGGGAAATCTATCCTGCCGCGTTTGTTGAGTACGTCGAGTCCGTTCGCGGCGAATCGCAACAGTAGTTATGCAGCCGCGAGGAACGGCTGCATTTTCTCAAAGGCTTTCTTTTCAATCTGGCGAATGCGTTCAAGTGACACATCGTAGCGCTCGGCAAGTTCCTTCAAACTCATCTTGTCTTCACGCAACCAACGACACTCAACAATATCGCGGGAGCGATCATCGAGGGACGCCATCGCTTCAGCGAGGCCATTTGACTGGATATCGGTTACCTCTTCATTGGCGACAACCCAGGCCGGGTCTTCAGCTTCACCTTCTGTCAGGTAAGAGGACGGGCCGGCGATATAGTCGTCATCAGAATCAGCCACCAGGGGATCGAAACTCTCATCGATACCCGCAAGCCTCGATTCCATTTCGAGCACTTCCTCGGGCTTAACGCCAAGATCATCGGCAACCTGGTTAACCTCATCCGAGTTGAACCAGCCGAGACGCGCCTTGGACTTTCTCAGGTTGAAGAACAGCTTTCGCTGCGCCTTGGTGGTCGCAACCTTGACGATCTTCCAGTTCTTCAGGATGAATTCATGGATCTCAGCTTTGATCCAGTGCACGGCAAAGGACACCAGTCGTACACCGTGGGCCAGGTCAAACTTCTTCACTGACTTCATCAGGCCAACATTGCCCTGCTGAACCAGGTCCTCAAGGGGCAAGCCATAGCCGCCATAACCGCGGGCGATATATACGACGTAGCGCAGGTGTGACATGACGATCTTTCGTGCTGCTTCAAGGTCATCCTGTCTCTGGAATCTCTCGAACAACTCTACTTCTTCCTCTGCGCTAAGCACGGGAATCTGCTGGATAGAATCCAGGTAGCTTTGAAGATTGCCTGTTGCAACGAGTGCTGTCATATCTATAACTTTTCCTTTGTTAACAGTCAGTTAGAACTACATAATACCTGTTAGTTCCCTATAGATAGGGTCATTTTTTGCCCTTTCAAGGGCTTTTCGGTGATATTTTTGACCTACATCAAATCTGAATAAGCATATGCCTGCACAACAGTTGAACGCACTCGAGCGTAACCCCAACAACCTTCCCGTCACACTGGTGGCCACCTACGAGCGCACCATTGGGGCCAGTATCGAGCGTGTCTGGGAGAACGTGCTGGACTGGGAACATTTACCTCACCTGCACGCCACATCCTTTAACTACTGCACGCTGGATGAGGCTGGCGACTGGGGCTGGCGAACCTGGTCCAATCCCGAGCAAACCGATCACGTAGAACTGTGCCTTAAAGATGAGACCCAGTACGTTGCAAGAAGTTACAGGGGCGGCGAACAGATCTCAGAGATCTGGACAACGCTGACTGGCAAAGCGGATAAAACGGATATCCGCGTTGAGTTTTTCATCCCGAATATTCCAGCGGACAAGAAGGCGCCACTCGGTGACGCAATGCTGTCGCTCTATACGCAACTCTGGAACGAAGACGAGGAAATGATGATCGAGCGCCAGCGCCGCCTTGACGAAAATCGCAGTGAGGTTGGCGAGGTTGAGATCGGCGATGTGGACGCTGTTTCCGCAAGGCTGGCGGCGGGTGAGGCAGTCCATTTCCAGCTGCGTCGGCGGGAGTTTGCGCTTATCGAAAGTGGCGATGGGTTCAGAGCGGTTTCTACCATCTGCCCTCACCTCCTCGGCCCGCTAAACGAACACGACGCAGCCGCTGGCACGGTGCGCTGCCCCTGGCATGGATATACCTTCGACATTGAAACCGGCGAATGTGTTTCCCCAGCCGATGCCACCTGCCGGCTGACCCCGGCACCCGAGGTTGAGGTTAACGCAGGTAAGTTAATCGCTACCGCCAGGTAACCTGCATGCCGGAACTTCCTGACCTTTCCAACTACATCGAAGCCCTCAAAGAGAGGATTGTTGGTGAAACCCTGGAAGGGATTCGCATCTCCAATCCATTTGTACTGCGTTCGGTGGAGCCATCGGTGGAAGATGTGAGCGGACGCAAGGTAGAGGACCTGCACCGCCTCGGCAAACGTATCGTGATCAGCCTTGAGGGTGACAACTACATTGCCATCCACCTGATGATTGCCGGGCGATTCCGCTGGTACAAGGCCGGGGCAAAGCTGCCGGGCAAACTCGGCCTGATGGCGTTTGATTTCAATAAAGGCACCTTGATCCTCACCGAAGCCGGGCAGAAGCGTCGCGCCTCAGTGCACCTGGTTGGCAGCCGAGAAGCGCTTGAAGGTTTCGATCCGGGCGGCGCTGACGTGTATGCAATAGACCTTGAGACGTTTATCCATCAGCTGACGCTCAAGAACCACACCATCAAGCGGTCGATGACCGACCAGAAATACCTGTCAGGCATCGGCAACGCCTACTCCGATGAGATTCTGCACCATGCGCGGATCAGCCCGATGCGCCAGACCAGGCACTTCAAGGAGGATGAATGGCAGCGCCTGTACGATTCCACCCGGTTTGTACTGGATAAGTGGGAGAAAAAACTGCGGGCAGAGACCGGCGAGAAGTTTCCCGAAAAGGTCACCGCCTTTCATCCAGATATGGCAGTGCACGGCAAGTACAAGGAACCCTGCCCGGACTGTGGCAAACCTGTACAGCGTATCCGTTATGCAAATAATGAGTGTAACTATTGCGCTGAGTGCCAGAATCAGGGCAATCTGCTCGCGGACAGGAGCCTGTCACGCCTGCTCAAAAAGGACTGGCCAAAAACCCTCGAGGAGTTGGAGGAAACCAAACATCAATGAGTGCAGATCTTAACGATCTCGGCCTGCTGCTGGATTCGAAGGTCCCCATCCTGGTGATCGAATCCTTTGAGGAGCCTCGCGTGCTCGAGATGATTTCGGGGCTCGCGGTAAACCGTTCTTTACCGCTTTACGTGTGGTCGGTGACCGAGGGGCTCAATCGTCTCGGCTTCGGCGCCAAGCCGGAGCAACTGGAGGAGCCGGACGCGACCCACGTCCTGCAAACCATCAAGCAGAACAATGAACCGAGCATCTACGTGCTCTGCGATTTTCACCCCTACCTGAAAGACGAGCCGGTAAACGTCCGACTGCTGCGAGAAATCGCCATGCGTCATGCCTCACTCGGCCATACGGTTGTGCTCCTGTCACATACCATCGCGCTGCCAAACGAAGTGAAACGTTACAGCGCCCGCTTTGAGCTTTCCATGCCAACCGAAGAGCAGCTTATGCATCTCGTCAGGGAGGAAGCCAGCAACTGGTCAAAAACCAAGGGTGGCCGTCCGGTGCGCAGCGCGTCGGAGACTTTCAAGAAACTGGTCCAGAACTTAAAGGGCTTGCCGCTGCAGGACGCAAGGCAACTGGTTCGAGGCGCGATTTACGATGACGGTGTCATCGATGACACCGACATGCCTGAACTCAACAAGGCCAAGTTTGCCCTGATGGATATGGAAGGTGTGCTGAGTTTCCAGTACGACACGGCACGATTCTCTGAGGTGGGCGGCCTCGTCAAACTCAAGGAGTGGCTGGAGAAACGTGAAGACAGTTTTCTTGAGGGCAGCGCCGAGGGTCTTGATGCGCCAAAAGGTATCATGCTGCTTGGTGTCCAGGGCGGCGGCAAGAGTTTAGCCGCCAAGGCTGTAGCCGGCATGTGGTCACTGCCCCTGTTGCGGCTCGATTTTGGCGCGCTATACAACAAGTTCTACGGTGAAACAGAGCGCAATCTTCGCGAGGCATTAAAACTTGCTGACATGATGTCACCCTGTGTGCTCTGGCTTGATGAGATTGAAAAAGGCATCTCCACCAGCCAGAACGATTCAGGTATCTCTTCTCGTATTCTCGGCACCCTGCTCACCTGGATGGCGGAAAGACAGAGCAAGGCGTTTATCGTCGCCACCTCCAACGACATCTCGCAGTTACCTCCCGAACTGGTTCGCAAGGGCCGTATGGATGAGATCTTCTTCGTCGACCTGCCGAAACATGACATTCGCGAGGAGATCTTCCGGATTCACCTGCAGAAGCGTTCACAGGACCCCAGCCATTTTGACCTGGCCCACCTGGCTGAGATATCGGATGGCTTCTCAGGCGCGGAGATCGAACAGGTGATCGTCAGCGCACTGTACAGTGTTGCCGCGAGCGAAGCTGAGCTATCTCTTGGTGCGCTGGAAGCTGCTATCCATGAAACCAATCCCCTTTCCATCGTGATGGAAGAAAAAATTGCCCAGCTGCGGCAGTGGGCCAGCGAACGGTGCGTCTTTGCCGATGAATAACCCCGGCATGGTGGTTGCCAATATCGACTGGCAGGAGTGGGTTCCCGAACAGGTTGCAACCCTGATGTTCATCACAAAAGGTGACCAGGTGTTACTGATCAGGAAGAAGCGCGGCCTCGGCGCTGGCAAGATCAACGGCCCCGGCGGGCGAATTGAAGACAACGAAACACCTGCAGCCTGCGCCATCAGGGAAACGCAGGAAGAACTCATGGTCACGCCCGCCAATATCAGGGCGGCCGGTGAACTCTCCTTTCACGCCGAAGACGCCATGCCGCGTATTCATGTGTACGTGTTTGTTGCTACGGACTATACCGGCGAGCCAACCGAAACAGAGGAAGCTTTACCCATCTGGTTTACCCATGACGACATCCCCTTTGATGAAATGTGGGATGACGACGCGATCTGGCTACCGCGCGTTCTCGCTGGTGAGTCTGTGCGAGGCTACTTTACATTTGAAGATGAGAAGCTTGTGGATCACGCGGTTAAGTTTTCCACTGCAGGCTCGGAAACGTCATGACAAGCCAGCCAGGCCGGCTGGGGCAGGATACCAATGGGGATATCTACGTCGAGTTCGTACGCGAACTTGAGATATCAATAGAGACAGCCTGGACCTGGATAACGGACCAGGCACATATTGAGCGTTACTTCCCTGGCTTCAAACTTGACGCAAGACCGGGCGGCACATTTGAAATCTGGTTTGGCGGCGTCTGCGAGGGTCCGGCTCACGTGTCGGGAACAATCAGCCAGATCGACCCGCCATCATCCATCGGTATCGGCGCATCATCATGGCAGCTTGAGGTGCTGGGCGAACATCAATGTCGAACCATCTTTCGTGACACACTGAACTTTACGCCGGATCGCTCGAGGCAGGATATTGCACTGGCTGTTCTGGGCGGCTGGCACAACTACATGGATTTCTTCACCGCTGCCATCGCAGGCGAACCAATCGATTTTTCAAGACCGGAACCTGACTACTCGCAGCTCGACGTTCAAGGCTGGCATTACCTGTAGGTTTCGTGTTTCATTCACACTATGTACGAGATACCCAAAATCAGTGTGCCCGTTGAGATCCTGCTGATGAACAGCGAGACGATCGAGGGCAAAATGTTTGTCACTGAAGACCTGGTCTCCGCTGGCGGCAACCCCCTTGTTGAAGAATTTCTCAACGAAGACGAAGACCCGTTTTTTCCATTCGAGAGCCACGCCGGCGCCTACCGCCTGATCAACAAGCAGCACGTGATTTACGTGCGAACCGAGCAGGACGACACCGAGATCAAGGAGCAGACACCGATCAGGCCGCGTAATCTCGTTGCCCATTTCACCAACGATTCAACCGTTTACGGCCTCGTCTATCCGACCCTCGCGGAAGAATCCCGCGTGTCGGACATCATCAACGACGAGGATGACTTTGTGGCCATTTACCAGAACGGCCAGAAGGTTATCGTCAACCGCCACCAGGTTGTTTACGTTAACGCTAACTAGTTCTCATCCGAAGAGGGTGAGGACTAACCAGACACGACGCTTCTCGAGGAGATAAACATGGCAGAACTCTTGGTACACCAGTTTCCCTGTCTGTCAGATAACTACGGTTACCTGATTCACGATGCCGAGGCCGGTGTGACGGCAACCATCGACACACCGGAAGTAGCGCCAATCAACAAAGCGCTTGAGGAAAAGGGCTGGACGCTGACACACATCCTCAATACCCACCACCACTTTGATCATGCCCATGGCAACCTCGAGCTGAAAGAAAAATGGGGCTGCACTATTGTTGGATCAGGCCCTGATGCAGACCGGATCCCAGGTATTGATATCAAAGTGGGTGACGGTGACACCTACCAGTTTGGCAACTTCGAAGCGCAGGTATTCGATGTTTCCGGCCATACCATCGGGCACATTGCATTCTACTTCCCGACAGCGGCAAAACTCTTCAGCGGTGATGCGCTGTTTGCCCTGGGTTGCGGGCGACTGTTTGAGGGCTCACCCGAGCAGATGTGGACCAGCCTGCAAAAACTCATGGCGCTGCCGGATGACACCGTTGTCTATTGCGCACATGAATACACGCAGGCCAATGCGGCATTCGCGCTTTCGGTTGAACCTCAGAACGAGGCCCTGCAGACACGTTCTGCGGAGATTGATGCACTGCGTGCAGACGGTAAACCGACGGTGCCTTCACTGCTCAGTGTTGAAAAGGACACCAATCCGTTCCTGCGCCCGATGAGCGAGGACCTGCAGGCAAACCTCAACCTGGTCGGCGCAGACCTGGTCGAGGTATTTGCAGAAACGCGTCGTCGCAAAGACAACTTTTAGAGAAAGCGTTGTTACCCGAAAACTTCCGTAAAGAAGTTTTCGATTGACTGGGTTGCACGACGGTCAGCATCCGGGTTGTACATTACGCCGAAGTCAGGATCGTTCGCCCCCGGGTTGGTAAAGGCGTGCATCGTGCCGCCGTAGGAATGTACCTGCCAGTCTGCACCCGCGGCACTCATCTCGTTCTCGAAATCGAGCACCTGCTCTGGCGGCACCATCGGGTCATCCTGGCCGTGCAGGCATAATACCTTGGCGGTGATGTTTTCATTGGGCACGTCACCCGGTGTAAAGATACCGTGGATGCTGATAACACCTTTTACGTCCGCACCGGCTCGCGCCAGCTCGAGCACACACATACCGCCAAAACAATAACCCATGGCGCCGACCGTACCCGCATCAACCACATCAAGACCACGAACGGCGTCTAGTGCAGCCTGCATGCGCGCACGCAGCGCGGTGCGGTTCTCGGCAAGCGGGTTCATCAGGGATGAATTTAGCTCAACATCACCGTCGCCACCGAAGACACCTTTGCCATACATATCGAGAGCAAAGCCCACATAGCCGAGTTTTGCCATTTCTTCCGCCTTGGCCGTGGCAAAGTCACGCCTGCCACTCCAGTCATGTCCAACCAGCACGGCCGGACGGGGGCCGGACACACTGTCATCCCAGGCGACAAATCCCTCAAGGGTAGTGTCGCCGTCCTGGTATTCGATTAACTCTGTATGCATTGTTGTCCTCCTTAGATATCCGCCAGTTCTTTCATCGCCATACTCGTCGTGAAAAATACCTGGCCATGCATGTTTTCAAAGAATTCTGTTTCCCGGAGCTTGTCCATCACGGGGCCCTTCACTTCTGCCAGGTGCAGCGTAACACCAACCTCGTGCAGGTTCTCGGACAGCTCCTCGAGCATCTCCAGCCCGCTGGTATCGATGAAGTTCGCCGCGGTACAGATCAGCACCACCTCTTCAATTTCCTCCGACTCGGCGATGCGATCAAAGATAAACGTCTCGATGAATCTTGTGTTAACAAAATAGAGGCTCTCATCAACGCGTACCGCCAGCACCCTGGCAACGTGCTTGGCATCGGGATACCGCGCAATGTTCCTGAAGTTCTCTGTCTCTCCCATGCGCCCCACTACCACGATATGCGGTCTGCTGCTTGAGCGGATCAGCAGAACAAACGAGATGGCAATCCCGATCAGGACGCCGGATTCAACTCCGAGTGACAGAACCGCAAAAAAGGTGAAGGTGAAAGTCACCGCATCGGTGGTGTTGAACGCAAAGATCTTTCGTATCGCGTCCACGTCAATCAACTGACAGGCCGATATGACAATAATGGCTGACAGCACCGCCTTGGGCAGGAAATAAAACGCGCCTGCAAACACCAGTATGGTCAGGACCACCAGCAGCGCGGTAATGACCGACGCAACCGGTGACACGGCACCGGCAGAGAAGTTAACGATGGATCTCGCAAAACTGCCTGCCACCGGAAACCCGCCCAGCAGTGAAGCACCGAGGTTGGCCGAACCGAGCCCCATGAGTTCCTGGTTGGCATCAATCTTCTCACGGCGTTTGCTTGCCATGGCGGTGCCAATCGACGTGCTCTCCATAAAGACCACCATGGCGATCAGAAGCGCGGAAGGCAGCAGTAGCTGCAGTTGCTCAAAAGAAAAGAGTGCCAATGTTGGTTCAGGTAGCGCAGCGGGAATATCACCAACCACGGGCAGGGCTTGCCCCGTATCCAGTGCCAGCAACCACACCGTCACGATACCGATAATCACCGCGTACATCGGCGCACTCTTCACCAGGTTGTCGGTCAGCCTTTCGCTGAGACCAAGGGATTTCAGCAGGCCGCCGAGGGGACCACGACAGAAAAGCAGCAGGCCAATCGACCCCAGCGAGATAAGCAGTGCTGCCATGTTCACCGCATCTATTTTCTCCGCCATGTGGGTAACAACCCCCACAATGCTGGTGTCAGCGGCGGACCCAATCCCCAGCAGCAACGGCAACTGGTTGGTCATGATCAGGATTGCGGCAGCGGTGATAAAGCCTGTCACCACGGCATGACTCAGGAAAGAAATCACCGAACCGAAGTTCACGATCCGCAGCGCAATCAGCAGCAGCCCGGTAATTGCAGCCAGCTGTATTGCGACAAGCTGGTACTCAGCCGTGCCCGGCGTCGCATGGGAGGACACCGCCTCGAGCGTCATCATGGCAATAATGGCTGTAGGCCCAACCGCAAGTGCGGTAGAACTGCCGAATATTGCGTAACCGAGCAGCGCCGCGATCGCCGCATACAAACCGGTCTCCGCAGGTAATCCCGCCAGGAATGCGTACGCAATCACCTGGGGAACGGTGATAAACAACACAACCAGGCCTGCCACAAGGTCCTGGGTCAGCTGGTCTCGACCATATTTTTTTGACCAGCTGAACACCGGAAAGAGAGACTGAAGAAAACTCATCAACTGCTACTTCTGAAAACTGTCTTGGCAGGCTGGCCATCTTCCCAGTGTGTGGTCAGCGCGCGAGTCACAAGCAACTCTACTATGGGGTCATCCGGATCAAAGTTCGGGAAGGTAATTGCGCCCAGCACCCGCTGACGCTCTTCTTCATCGCTCACAAACCGGCACCTGCCGGCAATCTGGAACTCCAGGTCATCAGCCCCCACCATCGCATGCAGCACATAGTGCTGATCGCGGGCAAGATGAGCGTGTTTCGGCGTGTGTCGCGCAAGCAGCACATACATCCCGGGATCGAGGAAAATCGGGCATACCGGTGCCATGGCAGGTCGACCTGCGTGATCGGTGGTACCGAGCAGTGCTACCTCACCCTGGTCAGGTCGGCGTAGCAACTTTTCCCCTATTTCCCCAATTTTCGGCTGCGCAACCGCGAGCTCTTTCCAGCGATGCATGCTGTCCCCTCTTACACGGCGCTATTGTAGTTGATTTAGCGTTGATTCAACCTTTGCTTTTAGGTCGCATGACCTATAACATAGGTCATACGACCTAATTGATCAGCGTTTCATGCCAAACCTCTCCACTAAACCGCAGCGCCCCAAACCACAGCGTGATACCCGGGCACTGGTGCTCGAGGCCGCCTACAAACTGCTGATAGAAGAAGGCGCCCAGAGCTTTTCCATGCGCAAGGTTGCCCAGGGTGCAGAAATCAGCCTCGGCAACCTTCAATACCACTTCGCCACCAGGAACGAACTGGTGCATGCCCTGTTTGACCGTATCGCAGAACGCGTGCTTATCGCGGTCGAAGCGCAGGACACCGGCCAGGCACGCATCTTCTCAATCATTGACGCCATTTTTGCTGAGCTGGATACACCACATGGCTCAATCCCGGTGTGGGAACTCTGTTCACTGGCAGCGCATGACGAGGCCCTCGCAGAAATGCTGCACAACCTGTTCAGGCCTTTCAGGGAAGAACTGGCACGGCACATCAGGACCGTAGATCCAGGGCGACCGCGCGCTATGGCCGAACACCAGGCAACCTGCATTGTTGCACTGATCGAGGGTTCCGGCTGGTTCGACGCCTACGGTCGCGCTAACCGGGAAGAATTTAAAGGCCTCCGGCAGGCCACCAAAAAACTCATCCACCAGATTATCGAGACACCATTATGAGCATCGACTTTTCTTTTTTAGGTGACAAGGCAACAAACAGCAGCGCACTACCAAAAGCGTTGTTTACCGACCCCGAGGTATTCGAACTGGAGAAGGAGCGTATCTTTCGCAGCGAATGGATGGCGGTCGCCAGGGAAGAACAGCTTACGAATCCAGGCGACTACATCACCTGCGATATCGTCGGCGAGCCGCTGATTGTCGTGCGCGACAAGCAGGGCAACATCAACGCGTTCTCCAACGTCTGTCTGCACCGCGCCTGTCCTATTGCAGAAGGTAGCGGCAGCGTAAAAAACCTGTTCGTGTGTCCATACCATAAATGGACCTACGAACTGGATGGCAAGTTGCGCGGTACGCCGGATATGGAACAGGCTGAAGGGTTTGATCGCAGCCAGGTGCAACTGCGCAACGTTGCGGTGGAATGCTGGAACGGCTGGGTGTTTGTGAACCTTGCTGAAGACCCCGCGCCGCTCGCACCGCAGCTCACAGAACTTAATGAGCGACTCGCACCATATGACCCGGCAGATTTCAGGATCGCCTGCACGCTCGAGTTCGACTCTGCGTTCAACTGGAAAGTCCTGGTTGAGAATTTCATGGAGTCCTATCACCACCAGGGTGCCCACGCCGAGACGCTGCAACCACGGTTTCCTGCAAAGGGAACCTATGCCGAAACGGTGACAGGACACTACTCCCTGCTGGAAAACCCGACGGTTACAGAAACCGACCATCCATTTTGGGTTGGGCTGATCTTCCCGTCACTGATGTGGGTACTGATCCGCAATGGAGATATGCCAATCCTCGGCTGGTATCACATGGACGTGGATGCGTTTGATCACTTCAACCTTAAGATTCATGCCATGGTACCCGCGCAGGTCCTCGAGGCGATGCCGGATATCGGCGACATGCTGGGTGCCAGCTTCACCGAGATTCACAACGAGGATATTCCGGTTTGTGAAGGTGTCTGGCGCGGCGTT
Organism: Pseudomonadales bacterium; assembly: GCA_963921285.3. GTDB lineage: Bacteria > Pseudomonadota > Gammaproteobacteria > Pseudomonadales > Azotimanducaceae > UBA9659. The sequence goes on along the minus strand of CAWUFD020000003.1, from coordinate 169,250 downwards.
AACAGCCGTTTTTACACACCCGGCAGGCTCAGCCACCTGGAAACCAACATCTGGGAATTCCACCAGTATCTGAAATCACGGATGGCCGCAGCAGGCTGAGAAGAGACTCTGGTGTGACACCGCGTTGTGCGATACTTCCAGGACATCTCATCGTAAAGGACGGCCATGCCAGCGGAACGCATCGTCACGCTGCTGCCCAGTGCAACTGAAATCGTTTGTGAACTGGGCCTTAAAGACAAGCTGGTGGGTGTCACGCACGAGTGTGACTACCCCGCCGGTGTTGAGGCCCTGCCGCATGTCACCAGCAGTGCCATAGCACCGGGACTCTCAAGCGGTGATATCGACCAGGCGGTCCGGTCACACCTGACCGAACAGACTGCGTTATACAGTATTGATGAATCACTGCTGACGTCGCTGGCACCGGATCTCATTGTCACCCAGGCACTGTGTGAGGTCTGTGCGGTTTCCGAAAACGATGTGCTCGCCGTCATGCAACGCCTGCCGGCATCAACAAAACTGGTTAACCTTGAACCCATGACCCTGGGTGAAGTGTTCGATACCGTGTTGCTGGTGGGGGAATGTAGCGGGTACCCGGAACGTGCTAGCCGCTATGTCTCAGACCTTAAGGCCCGCGTCTCTACGATCTGTGAAAAGACCAGCCAGATCCCGCCGGCGAATCGACCCACCGTCGGTTTCCTGGAATGGCTGGATCCACTTTTTAACGCCGGCCACTGGACACCGGAGATCATCGAAATGGCTGGGGGTGTTGATGCATTTGGTAACAAACATCAGCCTTCCACAACAATGGCAGACGACAAGCTGTTTGAATCGGACCCTGACGTCCTCATCGTTGCACTGTGTGGGTTTGACGAAGCGCGTGCGCGGGCCGACCTAGAAGCCTTTTCGGCACGGGTACCCTGGCATGATCTGAAGGCAGTGAAGCAAGATCGAGTGCACATCCTGGACGGCAATGCGCTGTTCAGTCGCCCGGGTCCGCGATTGGTCGACAGCCTCGAAATACTCACAAACCTGTTACATCCATAAACCTGGCTGCCGACAATCGACTGACCTTTTGGGCTAAACTCACGTAATTACCTGACAGGACGTTCCAGGGGGGAAAATTTGACGTACCACTGCTTCAGTGTGTCGATCGAAAACGACATCGCGCACGTTATCCTGAACCGACCGGAAAAACGCAACAGCATGAACGCCGATTTCTGGCGGGAATTGCCGGAAATCATCAAGGACATCGACAACGGCGCCAAGGCGCGTGTCATTGTACTTTCATCCACGGGACCGCATTTTTCAGCAGGCCTTGATCTCTCTTCTTTCCAGGGTATCGCTGGTGGCGGTGGCGATGAGGAAATGCGCAAGCGCCAGCGAGCGGCAGCGTTTTACGAGAACTGCCTGCACATGCAGGACTCCTTTTCCTGCATGGAAAACTGCCGTATTCCGGTGCTGTGCTGTATCCAGGGCGGTGCCATCGGCGGCGGCGTTGACCTCGCCACAGCCTGTGACATTCGTTATGCCACGGAAGACGCATTTCTTACGATCCAGGAAACCAATATCGGCATGACCGCTGACGTGGGTACATTCCCACGCCTGGTCAAGCTGATTCCCGAGGGTTACGTGCGTGAAATGGCGTACACCGGCCGAAGGGTCAGTGCCACCGAAGCAAAAACCATGGGCTTGATCAACGAGGTCTTTGCCGACCAGGAAGCGATGCTGACGGCAGTGATGGCTATCGCGGCAGAGATTGCCAGCAAGGCACCGCTCGCGGTTTACGGCTGTAAACGTATGATCAACTATGCGCGTGATCACTCGACGGGCGATGGTCTCGACTATATCTCCATCTGGAATGCCAGCATGCTGCAACTGGAGGAGATCCAGGAAGCACTGGGTGCAAACGCTGAGAAGCGGCCGGGAAATTTTGCGCCGCTACCTGAGAAACGCCGGGGCTGATTTATCACCATGCGGATCTTTATCGCTGCAATACTGGCGCTAACGGTTGCTGCCTGCTCAACGCTTGAAGGCATAGGCACCCGTGGTGATGCACCGCTGGTCGCCCAGGTACAAACCGCCGGCGCTGACAACTGGATCAGCAATGATGGCAGCTCCTATCCGGGCATTCCTGGCAACCTTGGCTATTTTCCCGGTACCACCTCATTCGACGGCCCGGTCAGGGTCATCATTCCAGGTGAATCCGTATTCAGTCGACGCGTCGAGGTACGCGTGATTGGTGCACATGAGTTTGTCGACAAACGTGGCGCCACAACAACCATCATCGCCGTACCCGTCAACACCGAGATGACTTACCAGAACCTCGGCGATCTCGAAAGTGAACACCCGGGTGCGCTCGCCCTCATAGAAAAACAGCTGCTTGAGCAATACGGCATGGAGTCACGATCAGTTGGCTTCAGGACAGCTGACTATGCAGAAAAGGCGCTGCAGCAGTCTTTTTAGACGCGGTTACTTCTTCCTAGTCAGCCAGTAAACCACACCGCCCGCGATGATCATCCCGAGGCCTGCTATGCCCTCTTCCGGGCGTTCAATCAATATGTAGGTCAACGTCCAGGCCATCAGGCTGAGATAGATAAGGGGCGTCAGCGGATAACCCCAGGTCTGGTAGGCGCTGCTATCGACTCCCTGCTGCCTGCGCAGCAGGAACACACCTGCTACCGCAAAAAAGGTGTTAACTCCCATCACGAAACCTGAAAACACCAGCACGGATTCGAAGGTTGATGTCATGATGAAAAACAGGGTGATAGCAGATTGCACCAGCGCCGCGATCATCGGAATGCCATCGGCATTGCGGCGTGACAACACCTTGAACACCGGAAAATCCTCACCGATCACCTGCAGCACCCTTGGCCCTGCAATCACCATCGCGCTCACCGTGGATATCAGCAGTGTCGCAAGGACAACACCCATCACCTGCCCGCCGGTTTTGCCAAAGGCCGATTCAGCTACGATCACACCGATCTCAATCTTGCCGGTCATGTCCTCCATTGGTGCCGCGTAGAGGAACACGTAGTTCAGCATCAGGTACAGGACCAGAACCAGGCCGGTGCCAACGGACAGGATGAGGGGCATATTCTTCTGGGGCTCATCCACCTCGTTGATGATGTAGGTCGCCGCATTCCAGCCCGTAAACGCATAGTTCACATAGATAAGCGACACCGCAAACGCGCTGGAGATCAGTAACGCGCCATCTCCGCTTGCGGGTAACAAGCGAACAGGCTGCGGCGCATCAACGGCAAGTACAACCAGCACCACAAAAACCAGGATTAGCAGCACCTTGAGCACGGTAAAGAGGCTTTGAACACCGCCACTAGCGAGCCTTGATACGGCGTGAACCGCCGTCAGCACAATCACCAGTAAGGCCGCCATCAACTGCGCAGAAACACCATCGATACTCGCTGCGAGGTAGGCGCCGAATGTCATGGCAGCCAACGCGGTGGGCGCAGCAAACCCGACGGTTGCCGAGATCCATCCCGAGATGAATCCAGCTGCCGGGTGGTAGATCTCAGTCAGAAAGTTGTACTCGCCGCCCGAACGAGGCAACCGGGAACCCAGCTCTGCGTATGTCAGTGCGCCGCAGAGCGCAGTCACACCGCCAACCAGCCACAGCATGAGCAACACAAACGTGGACTTGATGTCGACCAGTTGAAATCCAAGGCTGGTAAATACGCCGGTACCAATCATGTTGGCAACGACAATGGCGATAGCGGTAAAAACAGAAAACTTGTGCTGGGACATCTGCGAGCGATACACCGGACTCGTCGGGAAAGTCGCTACACTAACTGATAAGATGCTTGGCATGCAAAACGACATCCCTATCGCAGCAAACGCAGATGAAGTCACACCGGCGTGGCTGACAAAAGTCCTGAATGCCAACGGTTATTCGGCAACGATTACCGCCGTGACACAGTCCAGCATCGGGACCGGCCAGGTAGGTGAGAACGTTCGCTTTACCCTGACAGGTGAAGGCGACTTCCCCGCCACGGTTGTTGGCAAGTTCGCCTCACTGGATCCGGTCAGCAGGGAAACCGGCAAGATGACAAACTCCTATGGCAAGGAGGTGCACTTTTATAAAGCGCTGCGAAGCCGGGTTGATATCCAGACGCCGGATATCTTTTTCGTTGATCTTGAAGAAGCCACACAGGACTTCATCATCCTGATGCAGGACCAGTCACCGGGTTACCAGGGCGACCAGATCGAAGGCGGCAGCATCGAACAGGCCCGGGTTGCCATGCAGCAGATTGCAAAACTGCATGGGCCCTGCTGGGGAGCCGATGACCTTGTGCACGGCGAGATCATCACCAGCATCAAGGACGGTGATGCCGGAGAGGGCCTTAAGATGTTATGGCTTGGCGTTGAAGGCGGGTTTCTTGAAAGGTATGCCGATCGTCTCAACGACGATGAGAAGGGCCTCGTCAAAGCGATCGGCCGCAACCTCGGACCATACACCCGCTACGATGCAACAACGACACTGATTCACGGCGACTACCGGCTCGACAACATGTTGTTTGACGGCCCCTATCCCCTTGCCGTGGTCGACTGGCAGACAACCTCGGTTGGCTGCGCGCTGCAGGATGTCTCTTACTACATGGGCACATCTCTTTTACCGGATGATCGCCGCCAGGTGGAGGACGATCTGATCAGGTTGTACTTTGATGGCCTGTCCGGTTACGACATCGATTTCAGCTGGGATGACTGCTGGCACTACTACCGACACTACGCACCAGCCGGACTGATCATGGCGGTGATCGCCTCAATGATCGTCGGCGAAACTGAACGCGGTAACGATATGTTTATGGCGATGGCAAAACGCAGCGCCAGGATGATGGCGGACCTTGATACGATCGCCCTGCTGGAATCGTCTAACGCTTAATAGATGGCGTAGAGGTACGAGAAGTATCCGCCGAGGAACGCCAGGCCCCAGGCTTTGCCAATCGTCCCGCGGGCAAGGATAAATATCCACAGCAGGATCGAGCTGCCAAACATGACCCACAGGTCAAAGCGGAGAAACGCCGGATCCACAGGGATATCAACGAGCAAGGCCGTGATCCCGAGAATCGCGAGAATATTAAACAGATTACTGCCGATCACATTCCCAATCGCCACGTCCGAGCTCTTGTGAAACGCTGCAATAACCGTTGTGCTCAGCTCAGGCAGCGAGGTCCCGAGCGCTATCAGCGACAGACCGATCACCGCTTCTGATACACCCCAACTGCTGGCCAGACCAACACCGCCTTCAACCACCAGGTCCGCGCCAAGTGGCAGCATAATGACGCCAAGCAAAATGAAACCGGTAATCGTAAACGAATCGGACGGCATACCGAGGCCACGTTCAAGCTCCTCCTCTGCATCGTCCAGTGGAATCACCTGCGCCCCTCGTGTGCTCATGATCAGGAAGCTGACGAGGATGAACACCAGCAATACACCTTCCCAGAAGTTGATCGGCTCAAACACACACATCACGATAAACATAAGCGAGACAGCGATCATCAGGCTCGCCTGTCGTGGCAAGCCCTCCTGCGCGCAGGAGATCGGGTAGATAAGCACCGGCACACCCAGCACCAGCAGCACGTTGGCAATGTTACTGCCCACAACGTTACCAATCGCAATGCCGGGATATCCCGAGAAGGAAGAAAAGGTCGATACCATCAGCTCCGGCGCGGAGGTTCCCATGGCCACCACGGTCATGCCGACAATCACCGGCGGGATGTTACTTTCCTTGGAGAGACCCAATGCGCCACGAACCAGAAGTTCGCCGCCCATGAGCAGGTAGACAAAACCCCCAAACAGCTTCAGGAAATCAACAATTTCAAGCATCACGCTGTTCGGTGTTTTTTTCAGATTCCAGGTGGTCTAGGAATTCGTTCAGCGCTTCCGCCATCAGGGCTATTTCATCGTTGCCCTTCACTTCAGCACGTATGTTCTCATCCCCGTAACGCATACGCTCGACGACGGTAGCCAGTTCCTGGATAGGTCTTGCCAGGTAAAAACCGAGCAGCGCACCACCAATAATGGCAAATGCTGACAGCGCAACAGCAATGTCGAACAACGCTTCCTGCAGCACATCAGCTCGCTGGCTTTCTTCAGCCACATCCACTTTTACAACGAGGCCCCAGTCGAGTTCAGGGATCACCCGTGTTGCGGACCAGACCCATTCGCCGCGATAGTCTTCATGTGACTGTCCCGGGGAAACATCAGAGGAAAACACCTGCAGCAGTTCTTCCGATGATTCATCTATCTTGAGTTGCTGAAAGCGAACCTCAGGCATGTGCCGCAACTGGTTGAGCAGCTGAATCGAATCGCCGCTCTGCTTGAGTACAATTGCCTCGCCGGTTTCACCAAGGCCGGTGTAGTCACCGGTGATATCAAAAAGGTCGCTGGCATCGACAATCAGCTCGATGCCGCCAATCATCTGACCATCGAGTTGAACCGGTGTATTGAGTGCAACCCGGACACCAAATTCTTCATCGACAAACGTGCCAACGTAGCCAACGTCATCTCCGAGGGGCACTTTGCTGTGGCTGACCCTGGATCGGCCAAACGATGTGATTTCATCACCGTTTGCATCAAGCACGATCAGCTTGTCGATCTCTGATACCGCCACCGTAATACCTTCGATGATGCGTTCGATCTCCCGAAGGGCCTGGGGATCGTTCTCTTCGACATAAGCACGCATTGAGGTACGTAGCTGGGTGCGGTCTCGCACCAGGCGAAGATTGTCTTCCCAGCCATCGTAAACCTTGATCAGGTCACGTTTTTTACTTTCTGCCAGTGCATCAAGCTGGCGCAGGGATATTTCCTGGAGAAGTGCGGCTGACGTGGTATAGGCGAAAACACCAAGCAGCGTCATGCTGATTAGCGATACAAAAACGAGCGCTAGCAATAGCTTGGTTCTGATGTCCATGGGTTTGGTTTACAACCTCATTTTTCCGCCGCGTGCATCCCAGGCCGCGCTTTCTACGAGAGCAATGATTACACGACTGAACGTCGGATAGAAGACATCAGTTCCGACACATTTCCCGACGTTCGCGCCCTGTAGCATGCAGTGCACAATACTTCAGTCGGTTAGCGTCAGCCTCGGCTGAGTTCTTCTCAGCGTTGGCGATGCGGTTAAAGCTGCCATCGGCGCAGTAGATTTCCCGCTCCATCTTGTTGGCACGACGGAGGCAGTAGTCAACATAACTCTCGTTGGCGCGTGGCGGTGAAACTTCGTAAACCACATCCCTTTGCGGTTCAGCTGCCATCGTGCCTGCCATACCTCCTACTGCTGCACTGGCGGCGGGCGCCGATCCAGTATTCTTAGAAGTCATTTGATCGGGAATTTCAACAACGCTGACATTGCCGTCATCATCGACCACTTCCATCATCGGGATTTCCGGATCCATAGCTTTCGATGCCACTGCGGCGGTTTCACCGCCAATCCACCAGGCACCTTCGATCCCGTAGTTTGAATAATCGGTGTTAACACCATCCTTATTGCTGTGGGGTCCCTGTACGAGACGGTAGTAGGTTTCACCACCGACGTCCCTGGTCATAACCCCCAGGTCAGCAACATTATCCTGTTCCATACGAAGGCGGAGCGCGTTGGCACTCGCCTCATCCCTGAAAGAAGCCAGTACCAGCAGATAGCCACTGCCCGCACCCTCGACACGTGGCGCTGGTGATGACGACGCCACTGCGGCCACCTTGGCGCCCGGACTGCCGAGGCTCCAGGGTGTCAGCCCAAGATCTTCAAGGGCCATTTTCTGCATGTCCGGATCATCGTTCTTTGCAACCACAACCCGGTACATTTCGCCGGATTGCATCACCTCAACATCCATCGCGGTAAGGTCAGCAATCCGTGCCTGTTCGCGTTCGGCATTACCCTGGCTGCGAAACGCACCCACCGCCCAGTAGTCGGCAAATACACTCTGACAGATCGCTGATATCAGAACGAGAACACCTAGCCTGGCTGTTATTTTTTTCATGTGTGTGGCCCTTTCTTCCCTCTGCACCAGTCTAACCCAGCTTAGAATCGAATGCTCTCCTGACGACGCGCTTGTGTGCTTGCCCGAAACAGCCGAGAACCAGCTATGACTCAAAGTTCAGCGCAGATATGTCCCCCGTCGACAACGACGGTTGAGCCGGTCATGTAACGTGACGCATCAGAAGCAAGTAATAGAAGCGGGCCGTCCAGGTCTTCAAACTCGCCGTAGCGGCGCATGGGAATCCCCTTCACAAACGAGTCAGATCGTTCACTTTCCAGCAGCACCCTGCTGACGTCAGTCAGAATGTAGCCGGGTGCAAGTGAATTCACCCTGATACCGAAGCGAGCACCCTCGAGCGCCATGATTTCCGTTGCCTTAACCAGGGCTGCTTTGGATACCGCATAGGGAAACTGTCCCTTGATGGTGCGGTAAGCCGTGATACTGGCTACGTTGATAATGTTCCCGCCGTCCTGGTTACCCGCGACAACTCTCTCGGTGTACATCTTGGAGAGGCGCCAGACTGATTTGAGGTTCGTATCAAGGACGTAATCCCAGTCATCTTCATCAATCATGGCATAGGTTTTGGCGCCTGCTTCGACACCTGCATTGTTTATCAGTACATCAATTGGGCCATTGGCGGCTTCAGCCTGTGCGAGGAATTCAGCACAGCTATCCTTGTCGGTGACATCAAGACTGACCCCCAGGGCAGAACCGCCAGCGGCATTGATTTCGTCCACTCGAGACTGAATTTTTTCGGTCCGGCGCGCGCCGAGCACCACTTTGGCACCGGCGTCGGCAAGCACGCCGGCAAAATGGTGGCCAAACCCGGAGGAGGCTCCGGTGATGAGGATGTTCTTTCCGACAACAGAAAAGCGATCCATAACTTCTACCTTATTTTTGGGCTAATTGATGAGCTATTTGATGAGCTACTTGATGAACTATTTAAAGCGCTGTTTGAAGAGCTATTTGATGAGCAATACGAACAAATAGTGAAATTATCATTTTTGACCCCATATTCCGGCTGTAACATCCTGTTTTTTCAGGCTTCGAGAGCTGGCAAGCAAATTGCTTAACAATAACTTACAGCAAATTGTCTACTGTAGTGGTGACACACTAGGGTTAACAGTAACGAGTTGGCAGGCAGCACACGCCTGCAACACACAAGCAGACTTTCAAGGAATGGTATGACCACCACCTTCATGGACCAGGACCCGATTCGCCTGGCCGAACTCCGCAAAATGAAACAGATGGCCACCGGCCTGTTTATCTTTGTTTCCCTTGTCTTCCTGGTATCGGCGTACTACGAACATCAGTACTACTGGGTCAGCTATATCAATGCATCATCTGAGGCCGCCATGATTGGTGCAATCGCGGACTGGTTTGCGGTAACTGCCCTCTTTCGTCACCCACTTGGCTTAAAGATCCCGCACACCGCCATCATCCCGAGGCGCAAGGATGACATTGCCGTGCAGTTCGGCGGCTTCGTGCAGCACAACTTCCTTTCAGAAGATGTCATCACCGAAAAGATCAGGTCGATGACGCTCTCGAGGCGGGTAGCCAGCTGGATTATCCAGCAGGAGAATGCGGACGCGATTGCAGAGCAGGTAACTGCAGGCCTCGCCGGTGTGGTTCGTGTCATCAACGATGACGACATACAGGACATGATCGAACGCAAGGTAAACGACAAGATTCGTGACACCTCATTCGCGCCAATGATCGGCGAACTGCTGACCTTTATCACCTCCGGTCGCCGGCAACAGGAGTTGTTTGACGGCGCCGTAAACATGAGCTTGTACCTGCTGGAGGACAGCGACAGGGATATCCGCGACAAGGTTGCCGAGGAAACACCCTGGTGGTTCCCTGGATCCGTTGACCGCGCAATTTATCACCGCATTGTCCGCAGCGTCTCGAAGATGCTGTATGAAATGCAGGTGGACATCTACCATCCGCTACGCGTGCGCCTTATCAATATGGTTAACCAGTTTCTCGATGACCTGAAACATTCAGACGACATCGCCGAAAAAGAAATTGCGATCAAGAACGACCTGCTGAACGCACCTGCGGTCACCGACTTTACATCCAGCCTCTGGCGGGACATCAAGGACGTCCTGCTGAAGCAGAGTGAAAACCCTGATGCGGAGCTGAAGCAGGCGATCAGCCAATCTGTGGTCAAGTTTGGCCACTCCATTCTCGAGGACCCGGCGCTTGCCGCGAAGATTGATGGCTGGGCTGAAGACAGTGCCCGATACTTACTCAACACCTATGGACATGAAGTTGCCGGGTTAATCTCAGACACCATTGAAGACTGGGATCCCACAGCCACGTCAGAGCGAATAGAAGAGCAGATCGGCAAGGACCTGCAGTTCATCCGTATCAACGGCACGGTAGTTGGCGGAATGGTTGGACTCGTGATCCACGCAGGCAGGGAGTTCACGGAACATATCATTTTGATATAAGGTGCCTACAAAAAGAGAGCTCAGGAAATTGTTCGGCACCCAGATCTTCAATAACAACAACTACCAACGGATCATCTCCCGCAGTTCCAGGAACGACCGACGCCGCAATCGCTACACGGTCTACATATGCTGGCTGGTACTGCCGGTCCTGATCATCTTCCCCTTCTTTAACAACCTTAGTGGCGGCCTCGCCAACCTGTTGATCGCACTTATTCTCACCATCGCCGTCAGCGTAATCGCCATTGACGCAACCCGGTGGGAGCTTGGCAAACGGCTGTTGCCGAACCTGGGCGGTGCGGTGGCCACATTCTGCCTGCTGTATTTCACCTACCTCGGCCACGAGGATGGCGCGAGCCTCCTCTGGATGTACTGTTTCCCCATGCTGGCCATGTTCCTGACTGGCCTGGGACCAGGGTCGCTGATGTGCACGGGTTTGCTCATCGCGAGTGTTGTGATCATGCAGCTTGGTGTCGATATAGGCGCGTACGCCTACAGCGATGCAACGACTATTCGATTCGCAGTCTCCTTTTTCCTCGTTTCAGCGATGGCCTACGGATTCGAGTACTGGCGTGTTGGCCTTGAGATAGCAAAAGAAGACATGGGTGAGGAGCTTTCCAGAACCCGACTCGAACTGGATGCGCTGGCCGGGCTTGCCAACGTATGTGCCTGGTGTAAGAGCGTGAAGAACCAGGATGGCACCTGGCTCACCCTGGAGGACTATGTTGCCCGCACCGAATCGGCCGCGGTCTCACACGCCATCTGCCCCGATTGTGCAAAGGATCAACACGCTAACATCGACCGGGAAGCCGGTAGCTGAGTTACATCGTCTCAGCGCGATCTCTTTCTGCATCCTTAAGACGTGAGCGCGCCGTATCGAGCTTTGCCTGCATGGCGAGAATAATCTCTCGCACCTCATCTACCGAAGCACCCGCCTCGATGGCTTTGGGCAAAATAACGTTGAAGTCAATCTCAAGGTTTTCAACCAGGTCAGCATCCAGCGCCTTCAGCTCGGCTTCCACGCTTTCGAATCTCGAGACGTAGGTTTCCTGGATAATCCCGATCGCTTCATCGGCAAGGCGCTCGGCATATTTGGCCAACACCCGATCAAGTTTCTGGCCAACTTCGACCAGAATGGCTGCGGGTCGTGTAGCCTGTCTTGTCTGCACTTCCTCGAGCAACCCCTGCGACTGGTACTGCGCAGCCAGTTTTACTGAACCAAGCGCCTGCCAGAGCGTCTGTTCAAGTTTTGTCTGTTCAGCGCGAACAACATCGAGTGGTTGTCCTGCCTCAATCGCCTGACGAACACCAAAGAGTCCCTGCCAGATGGAGGCGTACAACGGAACATAGTTCGACTCGATGGCGGAGTGAAACTTCACTGCTTCCCAATGATCGATAACTGCCGCTGGTGTCGCCGCCTCCCGACCATCTTCCGCATAGCGGCTGACAATCCCATCAACCTTGCCGATCAGCCAGGCAACTTCGCTTGTGTATTCATCAACGTGTCCCTTGAGATCATTAACATGATCTCCGACCGGACCATCTGCCTGCGCCTGCTGGAGGCCAAGGCAAACTACGAGCAATAATATTCCTGGGGAGAATCTTCTGGGCATCCGGGACTAAACCTGTTTTCAAAGATGCGCATGATACTTACATGCCGGGAGTCACGCCAAGCACCGATTTAGCCAAGACTCATGTACAGGCGAGTGAGGCAACCAATCACGCTGAGGGGTGCACAAAAAAGCGTTTCTCAACCACGTTGCGGTACCTCTATAATCAAAGTGGCTAAGCATGTCGCAAGGAGAGCGCAGGATGCCAACTTTGGTTGAAGCAAGAAGACAGCAACGTACCCGGCGTTTCGTTTACCTGGTTGTTTTCGTTCTTGGCCTTGCCCTCATTGACCTCGTTACCAGTTATCGCTTTGGCGCCATTGTCGACGAACTGCGTCCACCGGTACTGCCTGAAATCCGACAATACTCCCCTGTGCCGCCCCAGTCCGAACAGAACTGGGCAGTCAAAGATGTTGAACGTTTCCATCACGAGTCACAGGGCTCACGTACGTTAAACGTACCCCTGTCCTGGTTCCTCGCCATGGAAGCGCCAAGTACGGGTGTATTCTCATTTTTCCTGTCTGAACAACCGCTATTCAGTTCAGACGATTACCTGCCCCGGTTCGGCTTTATTCCTGCAGAGAAGTCGGCCTACAACCCGCATGGCCTGCCCATCGGTTTCGCAAGCACGCCTTACCAGAGCATCATCGGTCTTGATGAAGACCAGGAAGCCATCGGCTTCACCTGCGCCGCCTGCCATACGGGCCAACTGGTTTATGAAGGGGAGCGCCATATCATCAACGGCGGCCCCGGCATGATTGACCTTGGTCAGCTGACCATCGCCATCGGTGCGTCGCTTGGGCAGACGGCTCTGTCCACCAAGATCCCGCTGTTCCAGGGCAGGTTCGATCGTTTTGCAAGACGCGTCCTGGGAGACCAGTACAACGACGAGAACGCCTACAAACTGGGACAGGACCTGGATAACGTTGTGCAGGAGCTTGCCAAGGTGCCAAATGGTATCGATGTGACAGAAGGCTTCGCCCGGCTGGATGCGCTCAACCGTATTGGCAACCAGGTGTTTGCAATCGATCCGAACCGTCCCGAGAACTACGTCAACATCAACGCACCGGTCAACTTCCCCCACATATGGACGTCGTCATGGTTTACCTGGGTCCAGTACGATGGCTCCATCATGCAACCACTGATCCGAAACACCGGGGAAGCCATGGGTACCGCAGCGAATACAAACTACACGGCACCCATTGGGCATGGTCGTTTCACCACAGCAGTGCCGCTTGGCAACCTCGCCTGGATGGAAGATCTGCTCGCTGGACCCGACCAACCGGCTGAAGTGAAGTCCTTTAATGGTTTGCGAAGCCCGGCATGGCCTGAGTCTTTTCCTGCGATCAACACCGAACTCGCAGCAGAGGGAGAAAAACTCTACGGTGAAATCTGCCAGCGTTGTCACCTGCCTGCACTAACCCGGGCGGTGGAAACCGGTCAGGACACCGAGAACCTGTTCTGGAAAACCATGCGACCGTTCGGCTGGTATGAAAAAGGTAAGACGGAACCAACCTACACGGCTGAATCCCTGATCCAGGTCAAAATTGTCGAACAGTCGTACATGGGCACTGACCCCGGTCAGGGCAATGTACTTGCACAGCGCAAGGTGGACACCGCGAGAACAGGTAACAGTGACGCCCTTGGCATCGATATCGAAGTCTGTGCCAGATCAGAAGGTCACTACAAGGCAGTTCATATAGAAGACAATCCCATGCTCGCCTATCCTTTTGCGCTGGGTGCGGTCGTCCAGGAAGGCATCAACGCCACGCTCAAGAATGACCTGAACAGCGCAAGACAGCGCGATTCATGGGAAGGCGATCGACCAAACTGTCTGCAGGCGGGTGCCGGGTATAAGGCCCGTCCCTTAAACGGTGTGTGGGCAACCGCGCCGTTCCTGCACAATGGCTCGGTACCCACGCTGGCTCACCTGCTGGGTAATCCCGAGGAGAGACCTGACGAGTTCCTGCTGGGCGACCCAACGTTTGACCCGGTCAACGTGGGCGTCACGTTACCACCTGTACCCGACACAACCTCCGACTATACGGAGGATGGCTATTTCATCCTGCGCACCAGCAAAACGGGCAATAGCAATCGTGGCCACGAGTTCTCAGACGTGAAGGGACCGGGGGTGATCCACGAGGCACTTGAAGACAGTGAAATTGCGGCAATTATTGAGTTCCTGAAAACCATATAACGTACACATTTAGCGTACAAAAGGAGGCAAGGATGTCCGACTCATCGTCAACCCCTGACCAGGGACTGGTGACACGCCTGTTCACTTACCTCCTGCAGAACAAACCTGACCTGCTGTTCGCACTGCTCAGGAACCTGCGTCCTAACCTCGTACTGAAGAGCAGCGGTACCGTGTTCATCACACGATACGCAGACGTCATTGAAGCGCTCTCGAGCCCGGATGTATTCAACGTGACCTATGCGCCAATGATGGATCCGGTAGTTGGGCCATTCATGCTGGCGCGCGATCTCACTGAGATCAACCAGCGCGATAAGGGAATCATGCGGGCATTCATGAGACGAGAAGACCTGCCCCGAATTACTGAGATGGCGGCGCAGTTCACCGCCACGGCGATTGATGCACAGCGTGCAAAAGGCAAGCAGATCGAGGTCGTAGCAAGCCTGTCACGCGGCGTGCCGGTAGACATCACCGAAGCGTATTTTGGCGTCACCGGACCCGACCGTGCAGCGGTCTTGCGTTGGTCCCGCGCTACCCAGTACGACATGTTCCACAACCTCAACAACGACCCGGCGATACACCAGGACAATCTTGCAGCCGGGGCAGAAATGCGCGCCCGAGTGCAGACACTGCTCGATACAAAAAGGCAGCAGATAGAAAACGGCGAACAACACGACGATGTATTCTCACGCCTGGTTCGTGCAAGCTTCCCTGACGAGATCGGCTTTGACGACGCTCGAGTCATGACCAACATGATGGGCACCCTGGTGGGTGGAATAGAAACCACCTCCCAGGCGGTCGTGCAGATCCTTGATCAGTTCTTTCGACGTCCCGATATCCTTGAAGAAGCGATCGCATTGGCCAGGGATGCCAACGATGAAAAGCTTGCCCGATACTGCTGGGAGGCCTTGCGTTTTAATCCAATCAACCCGTTTGTGGTGCGCCGCTGTGCCTCGGATTACACCATCGCCGCAGGCACCCTTCGGGCGGTCACCATAAGCGCGGGCGATACAGTGTGTATCAGCACCCGATCAGCCATGGCCGATGGCCGTAAGCTGGAAATGCCGCGGACCTTTGTCACCGACAGGCCTGAATACAGCTACCTGCACTACGGTTACGGCCTGCATGGTTGCCTTGGCGACCAGGTGGCATCCGCGCAGATCCCGCAAATAGTAAAAGGTATCCTGCAGTTGCCCGGCGTGCGGCCTGTCTCGGATATCGACTTCAAAAATGGCCCGTTTCCAGAGGAATACCGACTCGAATTCGATTAGTCGGTTTTGCCGCGCGGCACTGTCATCACTGTGATATAACGTCACCTTTCCTGAAAACGGAACGGCAGCCTCGGTGCAAACAGCACGGGATATCAGGCGCGTCATTGCGCACAGTTCACAGCTCGATGAGCGACGTGGCCGCTATACGGTTTACGTTTCCTGGGTCATCCTGCCCGTGCTGGTGTTCTTCCCGCTGGTCAACGATTACACCGGCCTGCTCGCCGGTGTACTGATCGCCCTCGCCGCTGTCATCGCTTTCGGTAACATCCTGATTTACGCATCAAACTGGTCACGAGGGAAAACCTACCTGCCCTATCTCGGCGCAACGGTGGCTGCTTTCTGTTTGCTCTATTTCGCCTACCTTGGTTATGGCGAGGGGGCGAGCCTCATGTGGATATTCGTCTTCCCCATGATGGCCATGTTCATGCTGGGTCTCGGCGCCGGTGTGCTTTTCTGCCTGGCCGCACTGTCAGTCTGCGCTGCCATGATGATTCTCGGCCCTGAGGTGGGCGCATATGCCTACAGCTATGAATTCATCACCCGCTTTACGCTTTCTTTCAGCCTGGTCGTGGCCCTGACTTTCGGTTACGAGTACTGGCGAGTCAGGCTGGAACTGGAGAAGGAAGACGTCAACGCGGAACTCAACCGCACCCGCCAGGAACTGGATGCCATTGCGGGCCTTGCCAACGTCTGCGCCTGGTGTAAGGCCGTCAAGACACAGGATGGCACCTGGCTGAGTCTCGAAAAGTACGTGGCACGCACGGAAGCAGCGGCGGTTTCCCATGCGATCTGTCCGGACTGTGTTGCCCGGGAGAAAGAACGGATCCGTTAGCTCCCGGGAGGCCCAACCTCGGTGGCTTCATAAAATGTAGCCGTCACACTCTTTGGCGGGTTGGCCGCCATCGCCTGTTGAAACGCGGCCATATGTGGCGCTTGAAAATGCGCTTCCAGGGCAGACATGCTGTCCCACTTTTCAGTGATACGAATCCGCGTAGGGTCGTTTAACTCAACAGAAAACGTGTAGTCATGACAGCCGTTCTCGGCGCGACTCTTTGTTTCCATTTCAGCAATCGCATCTTTCATTGCAGCGATGTCTGCTTCGGTCGATTCAATAATGGCGTTTACAACAATCACCGTGGCGCTCCCTTTTTGTGGAATAGTTCAAAACGAAAAGCGCACGTTACCGCGATGCCGCGGTTGCGTCCATCGGGGCAGGTCAATCAGCGTAAGTGCCTGACCAGAGGCTTTTATCGTTACCACAAACGCCTGACCAGGGATCAACAGGTTTAAACAGGCCGCTCCGCCAGACTTCAAAATGCAGATGCGCCTGCTCACTGTTACCTGAACTGCCAACGAGCCCGAGCAGATCACCTGTCTCGACCTGCTGTCCGTATGTCAGCGGCACCGAGCCTTTTTTCAGGTGGAGATAAGCGGTTGCAAACAATTCACCTTCATCCTCGTGTTGCAGCACCACATAGTTCCCGGAAAAGCACCAGAAGCATCGAGGACTGCTTGCGCCTTTGCAGAACGCGCCGGGGAAGGTGCAGGAAGTGTAGCCACCAACGTAGCCCGGTCTGATTTTTCTCGGGCTCGCAGGCCGGCACTGTTCATGATCAGCAGGACAACCATCAAACATCTCGTCCTGCATAAAAATGACTTTGCCCGGCGCGGCGGCGACGACTTCAACATTCAGCTCAACCGACTCTGCGGTCGGGATGAAATCGGTACCGGTATGCCCTCGCCTGAGTGGTGCGTTACAGGCAGCGGTGACGTTGTCCCCGTCGATATCAGGATAGCCAACCGTAATCAGGCACGACCGTGCATCCCCATTTGGACAGACAATGGGCCAGGCCAGCTCACTTGCGGCAGCAAATGCGCTGAAACAGGTAAGAACAAGCGCGGCGCAACTTCGCATCACAAATCGCCAGCGGGTAAATAAAAGTCAGACGGCCTGCTGAATCGCAGTTTTGTACCCACTGTACTTGGGTTGATCAATCGCGATCTGGTTTACAACGGTCTGCCTGAGGTGCGTTTTGAGGGCTTCATCTTCAAGCGAGATACTGCCGTCACGAAGCCCGTTGGTGAGCTTCCATTTTAGTGACGTGAGATCGGTATCCTCACCCAGAAGGCTAACCAGCCGTTCACGCTCAAGTCGCTGGTGTTCAGGGCCGGTTGCCAGTTCTCGCAGGACTATATCCAGCGAGTTTGACGCTACCCTTGCGAGAAAGTTATTCCTGCCTTCGGTTGCCTGCATGACATCCCCGCGCAGGAAATCCCGCACACTCACAAGCAACTCATCCGCGCGTGGCATGTCCAGGCTGGTAAACGGCTCACTTTCTTCAACCAGCTTCACAGGTCCCGGGATCAACAGGTTAACGCAATCTACCTGGCACTCACTTGACCTGCGGCCAATGGCCGGGCGCTCAACCGTCTGGTCAGGGCCAGAGCGATAATGTTCCGCCATGCCAAGACAGCCAACCGACCACCAGAACGAACCGAACACCTCCCAGAACTTCACGTGCTCAGGGTTAACAGGTTTGCCTGACACCTCTTCATAACCACGGAACAGATCCTCGTAACTGCCAAACCCACCGACGGGATCGTTCTTGCCAAAGCGCCACGAGTTGGTGCAGATCCAGCCCAGGTCGCGCATTGGGTCACCGATATGGGCAACTTCCCAGTCGAGTACTGCCGTGAACCCACTGGGCGCCAACATGAAGTTGCCGTTACGGAAGTCGTTATGCACAAGTGCAATGTCATACTCCTGCGGCAGATGCTCCTGTAACCAGCGAGCAGCGTAGTCGATCATCGGATGTGGCGTTTCCAGCAACTGGTAACGCTCCCAGGTCTGGGCAACAAAGTCAGCCGGGGGAATCTCCCAGAGCTTGTCACGCAAGCCCGATTCATCAAGGTCAATCTGGTGGATGCGCGCGAGGATCCGGCCACACTCATAGGCAAGTTGCGGCCTGATCTCATCAAACTCGGGCGAACGGACGATCCGAGCTCCAAGCGCCTCACCTTCGATCCATTCCATGATGAAGCCATCACCAAGACCATCTTCAGGGGCAAGGACGTGGAAAACCTCCGGCTCCGGCACGCCTGCCGCTTTTGCACACTGCATCAACAGTGCTTCAACATCCAGGCCCGGATGCTGCGGGACACGTTCGAGGTGTTCACCACCCGGCGCACGCCGCATGGCGATGGTTTTATCGCCGTCACCGGTCGCGACAACAAGGCGATAGGTTTCCTGGCTGGCGCCACCCGAGAGTCGGTCAGCGGAGACGAGCCCGGTACAACCGTGCACGCTCTGCGTAACAACCTTCTCGAGCTTTTCCGTAAAGCTATCGTCCTGTGACACTCTTCACACCCTTTGGTGCCTGCTGACTCATGTAGCCAAACATGTATCCAGCAACCCGGCGCATCTGGATTTCTTCAGCACCTTCTGTAATACGGTAGCGCCTGTGATGGCGATAGATATGCTCAAACGGTTTGTGCCTTGAATAACCGAGACCGCCATGCACCTGCATGGCCCGGTCCGCTGCTTCACAGCAGAAGCGGTTGGCAAAATAGTTGCACATGCTGACCTTGTCAGACACGGAAAACGCACCGTACTTGTCCATTTGCCATGCGGTCTTCTGAATCAGTGCCCGCAGCATTTCAGCCTGGGTCTGCAACTCAACCAGCGGGAATTGAATACCCTGGTTGGTGGACAGCGGCTTGCCAAAGGGCTTGCGTTCCTGTGCGTACTGGATCGATTCGTTCAGGCAGAACTGACCTGCACCCAGGCTTGAAGCTGCCTGGCGGATACGGTTCTCGTTGAAGAAGTGCTGCACGATCTGCAGACCTGTACCTTCACCGCCGAAGATCGCTGCATCATCCACGTACACATCCTTGAAAGACACCGTGCCGTGGTCGGTCGGCATGTTGAAGGTCCAGAGGAACTCCTCGATTTTCACGCCGTCACCATTCATCGGTGTCAGGAAGGCGGTAATACCATCACCGTCGCCCGGATTGCCGCTGGTACGCGCCATCACCATGTCGTACTGGGCTTTGTGGATACCCGTATTCCAGGTTTTGGCCCCATTGATGCGCCAGCCGTCACCATCCCGTACCGCTTTGGTTTCCATGTGGGTTGCATCGCTGCCATGGGCGGGCTCTGTAATACCAAAGGCAAAACCGCGTTTGCCTTCGAGCATCAGCGGCAGCCATTCTTTTTTCTGCTCTTCGGTGCCGTATTCCGCCATCAGCAGGACGCCTACGTTGTTGCCAACGATGGAGTGTTCGTTCTGCAGGTCGTTGTGCAGACCAAGCCCCTTGGTTGCCAGGTGTTCACGAATGATCGCCATGGCGAGGTTGCCACCTTCCTTGCCGCCGAATTCTTTGGGCATCGCAAACCGGTAGTGTCCCGCCTTATCCGCACGCATCCGCGCTTCGAACAACAACGCCTCCCATTCCTCGTTGGGCAGACCGCCACGATCCCAGTCGGTTCGGGCATCTTCACGGCGGTGGTCAAAAAAACGAATGTTGTCGTTGGATTCTTCCAGCGGCTTGATTTCCTTCTCGATGAAGTCATCCAGTTCTTTCAGGTAATCCGCAATCTCTGCGGGGATATCAAAATCCATAACGTCTTCCTTCTTTCATTACTATGTTTGCTGTGTCTGCTGTACTTGTTGTCTGTGACCGTCAACCCAGTTGAATGGCATTTAAGTGTTCAACAAAAGGGTCCACATCGGCATCCTTGTGCCATGTATATTCGGTGGCGACGGCGATCAGTTCTGCGGCCTCGGGGCCGATCAGCCTTGAGATAATAGCGAGCGCCATATCGGTTCCTGCCGATACGCCGGATGACGTTACCACGTCACCCTCGTCCACCCAACGTGCTGCCTCCACCCACTCGACCTTGTCGGACTGGTTTACCGCAAGATCAAACACCTGCTTGTTCGAGGTCGCTCGCTTGCCATCCAGTACACCTGCTTTTGCGAGGAGCGCGGAACCCGTACAAACGGACGCCGTCACCTGCGCTGCAGCAGCCCGGGTTCGTAAAAACTCAATCATTTTTTCGTTTTCGAGTTCAGGGATAGTTCCCACCCCGCCTGGTACCAGGATGACATCAAGATCGGGGGCATCATCAAAACCATAGTCAGCCATGAAGGTCGGCATTGGTGTGCCAGACATTGAGCCTGCTTTTACGGGCCCCTTCTCCTGCGCCACCATGACCACCTGCAGGACATCAGGCGGCAGGTTGGTAAACATTTCCAGCGGGCCGAACATATCGAGCAGCTCAAATCCCTCGTAGAGCACTGCGCCCAATATCAGTGGTTTGTTGTCAGACACTTATCTATTCCCCTTTTACAAAATCAACAAAATCAAATTCAACCTGCCCAAAGTCGCCATAGTCGGCCAGGTAGTGACCAGGTGATGCCATCTGGATCTGGCCGAGCGAACCGGTCATCAGCACCTGGCCTGGTAGCACTTCATATCCCTGTTGCAGGCAGTGATCAACGAGCCACTTGGCGGCGACAAGCTGATCACCCATCGAATCCCTTGGATCGCCTTCATGCAACAACTCACCATCGCGGTACAGCCTGATGGCAGCATCGTTCGCCGTCGCAACATCCCATTTGTAGTCGGACCGCAGGTAGTAGGCAGCCGCTGCGTTCCCGGCAATGATATCCGTCACGAGTGGCCTTGCCGCAAACCCGACATCACCCAATTCGATCATGGGTAGCCAGTGGGAGAGTTTTGAGGCAAACGTCTCGAGATCGAGTGGTTCTGTGATGGCTTCGCCGATGACAAACCCTACTTCGGTCTCGATAACCGGGGTGATCAGGTCGGTCATATTCATGCTAACCCCGGGTTTCACAGACACGCTATCGAACAGCACACCTGCAACCGGTCGATCCACACCCTGGCTGGCCTGGGCTGCTTCGTTGGTCAGCGCCGCCTTGTAACCCGAGATGTGCTCGTCGCGCAACGCGACATAACGTTTTTGCACCTGGAAGGCTTCATCAACACTGACATCCTCCCGGCTGTATGCAGGCTTTGGTGTCTGCGTCTGCCAGGCCGTCAGGAGCGCTTTGGCCCAATCTTCAATCACGCTGGGTACATCCACTATACATACTCAAAACGAGGGAGGAGAATAACACCAAACCATATGGGTGACGCTAATGACGGACATCATTGTAAGAAAGGTTGATTTCGAATTCCCCGAGGATATCGACCTGTACGCCATACCAAGCATGCCGCGAGTGTCTCTTTTTATCGCCGCGTTTTCCCTCACCATGCCGTACCTGGAACCCTACCTGATCCGCATGTACCTGCAAGCAGTGGACCTGGTTGACGATGAGGAGTTGAAGGCAGATATGCGTGCCTTCTCGCAGCAGGAGGGTAACCACTTTCGTAATCACGCCCGGTTGAACGAGATTATTCGAGGCAAGTTTGATGACGAGGTAGCCGCGGAACTACTCAGCATCGAACACGAACTGAAAGCTGACTACGAGGACTTCCTCAAGAACCGCAGCATGGCGTTTAACCTCGCCTACGCAGAAGGGTTTGAAGCGATGACCTGCGCTGCTGCGATGGCAAGTGCCAAGCAGAAAGATGACAAACCCAGGATGAAGGACGCGCGCATCAACGCTGGCTGGGCCGAGCTCCTGGAATGGCACGGTATGGAAGAAGTGGAACATCGCACCGTCGCGTTTAACGTCTATGAACACATTGTCGGCAAGTACTTTTATCGGGTGTATGGCGGCATCAAGGCGCAGGTGCACTACCTTTACTTCATCCACCGTTTTTACCGCGTGATGTTGAAAGCCAAGGGGCTGCGCATGTATCCCTACATTCCGTTTTTCCTGCTGGCGGGGAACTTCCGTTACCTCAACACGTTTATGCCCTGGTACAACCCGGCCAACTACGACGTGCCTGATGACCTGAAGCAGCGCCTCGAAAAATACAACGCCTACGTCAGTTAAGGAGCTGAGATGTCTGAGCTTTACTCCTGGCCTTTCCTCGGTCGCAGCAAACCCATTGAAATCAGTCATGCCGAGGGAGCCTATCTCTACACGAAGTCTGGCGATGCCATACTCGACGCGGCCGGTG
Organism: Pseudomonadales bacterium; assembly: GCA_963921285.3. Classification (GTDB taxonomy): domain Bacteria; phylum Pseudomonadota; class Gammaproteobacteria; order Pseudomonadales; family Azotimanducaceae; genus UBA9659. The sequence goes on along the minus strand of CAWUFD020000003.1, from coordinate 146,636 downwards.
GCGCCATCGTGGTTAACATCGGTCACGGCCGCAAGGAGATTGCCGCTGCTATTGAAAAAGCCTCAAGCAACACGTCTTACGTTGTGCCAACCTGGCTGACCCCGGAGCGGGAAGCCCTCGTTGAAGAACTCACAACGCACTGGCTGCCGCCACACCTTACGAGGATTCACATGACGTCTGGCGGTTCCGAATCCAACGAGGCCGCTATCAAGATAGCAGTGCAATATCACGCGGCAAAAGGCAAACCAGAGAAAAACCAGATCCTTGCCCGCTCGCTGTCATACCACGGCACAACGATCACCACCGCGGGTGTGTCCGGCCATGCATCACGCAAGCGCGGCCTTGAAAGTATCCTCGATACCTACCCGCAGATTGAGACACCCTACCCTCTGCGCTGCCCGCTGGGTCAACATCACGCCGACGCGAAGGATTACTATCTCGATAACCTGCGCAACACGATCCAGCAAATTGGTGCGGACAATATTGCTGCCCTCATTGCTGAACCCATGAACGGCTCGAGCGGCGGCGCGATTACACCGCCTGAGGGATACTGGCCCGCAGCACAACAGATCCTGCGTGACAACGATATCCTGCTGATCATGGATGAGGTCATGACCGGCTTCGGCAGAACCGGGGTCAAGTTTGGCTCTGAGTTGTATGGTATCGAGCCTGACCTGCTGGTGGCAGGTAAAGGCATGGCAGGCGGTTACGCCGCCGTTTCCGGCACGTACGGCACTGAAGAGATTGCCCGCGTGATTGGAGAGTCCCCGTTTGATGTCATGTTTCATACCTATGGCGCACTGCCACAATCCTGTGCCGCTGCAACCGCTGTATTGCAGACCCTGCGGCGAGAAGCACTGATCGACGATGTCCAGGGCAAGGGAGAACAGTTGCAGAGTCGTCTTAAGGAAGCGCTGGGCCAACATCCCCACGTGGCAGAGATACGCGGCGAAGGACTGCTTATTGGCATAGAGATCGTTGAAGAACGGGAAAACCTGGAGCGATTCCCTGCGGAGGCCGGCATCACCGGCAAGGTGGTCAGCCACGCACTCGGTAACGGCGTGTTCTTTTATCCAGGCGGGACAGTAGAAGCCCGGGACATCATCTGTATTGGTGCGCCGTTCATAATCGGTGACGCCGAGATCGACAAGATGGTCACCACACTAAGTGCCGCCATCGACCACGCAACAGGCGGCTAATCGCTGACGGTGCGGATATCGATCGAACCATCAAGGTGAACATCCCGCTGGGGAAAAGCAATCACAATGTCGTTTTCCCTGAAACGCCGATCGATTTCAAAACGAACATCAGAACGTATCTGGCGTGCGCTGCGTTCACCGGACGAGTTCACCCAGAAATACACGTCGAATATCAACGCGTTGTCACCGAAATCTTCAAACACAATCATCGGCAGCGGATCGCTGCGGACGAGTGGGTTTTTCTCGACCACATCTGAAAGCACGTCGTGGCATAGCTGCGCATCAGATCCATAAGAAACACCAACACGAACGATACAACGCAGCAGGTCATCCACCAGGGTCCAGTTGACCACCGTTTCTTCCAGCAACCTGGAATTAGGTACCAGCATGTGCACGCCATCAATGCGTCGGATGCGGGTGGATCGAGTGTTGATTTCTTCGACAGTGCCCGTGGTTTCTCCGATTTCTATGAAGTCACCGATCCGGATGGGGCGCTCCCACATCAGGATCCAACCGCTGATGAAGTTATTGATGATGTTCTGAGCCCCGAAACCAACGCCGATAGCGATGGCACCTGACACAAATGCAAACGCTGTGACCGGGATATTGAGTAAGTCCAGGGTCGTGATGACGATGATCACGATGCCAAGAATGTAGACGGACCTGTGGACGAATTGCACCACGTCGGCGTTAACCGAGCGCCTTGTCATTGCAGAACTGGTCCGTGCCACCAGCCATCTAAGCAGCAGGTAGCTGACCAGGAGGATCAGCGGCACCGTCAGGAACTGCACCATGTAGAAGTCGTATTCTCCTACGGAGATGACTTTGACGTTCAGGAACTCAAGCAGACTTTCCACTACAACCAGCCTCGCATACGAAAGAAGACGATAACACCGACAGAGACCACAGCCATTGAGGCCGCTACCATCAGGAAGGCAGCAGGTTCATCCGTACCCGGCAGACCTGCCACATTCATACCAAAGATACCGGTCACAAAAGTAATCGGCAGGAAAATCGCTGCCACGATGGACAGGGCATACATCCTGGCGTTCTGCTCCTCGATGACCCGGTTCATCATCTCTTCCTGGGCAGAGGCGATCTTTTCACGCATCAGGTCCAGGTCTTCAATAAGTCGGATAAAACCGTCTGCATGCGATCTGAAGACGAACCCCATTTCAACGTCATCCTGCACAACGGATCCAAAGTGGCGCACCAGCCCTTCCAGGGCCTCACGTTGCGGTGCAAGGTAACGACGCACAATAAGAATCTGGCGCTTCAATTCCCTAAGCTCGCTCTTGATCTTGCTGCCCCGGGTTTCAGCCGAATCAAGTTCAAGGCTTTCCAGGGAGTTCTCTACCTGGTCAACGAACTCTGCGGCGCGCTCCCCCATATGTCCGACAATCGTCTCCAGTACATCGAGATAGTTTTCCGGACCGCCTTCTTTTTCAAACTTGTCACGTGCGGCCTGAACGGACATCAGGCGCCGCTGCCGGATGGTGACTATCCTGCCCGGCTCGATGAACATCCTGACGGAGACCATGTCCTCTGGATCGGCGCCGGGATTCAGATTGATACCTCGTAGTATGACAATGAGGCTTTTTCCCATACGCATCGTGGTGGGCCGGGGGTTTTCCTGTAGCAGCACCTCCTGCAGTGCATGCTCAACACCCAGCTCTTCAAGCAGCGGGACAATATCAGGAAAGCTGTAATCGAGATGCAGCCAGTAACCATCTTCAGGCAGTGAATAGCCAAAGACAAAACAGTCTTCTTTTCTTTCGACGGGTGTAGCCATACTCAGGAATTATACGTGCTGCTCGACGGACCACCAGCAGCGCCGGAGGACTTTCTGAGCAAATCTGCCTGGTTACCGCCAGCTGAATTTTTGCTGACGAAAAATTTCAGCTGACTTTTTGAAACCGCACCAGCACCTCACCATCTTCGTGCAACACCCGTGTCGAATTGGGATCAACACCGAAGGGTAAAGGCATACGCTGGCTGATTGACATCGACGAGGTACTGTTCGCGGTGCGCTCTTTAACCTCAGCACTGATACTGACGTAGCCGTTTTCCGTCACAACGTCGATATTCGCTACATCCTTTCCATCAACATCGAGCACGTAGGTAAAATGCTCGCTGTCTTCCCTTGTCTCGATGTCCGCCAGAGGCGCCATCGTGAAGTCTCGCTTAAAGATGCTGCCGAAACGGCTTTCAAAGGGTCCATCAAAAGACCTGCCAAACGATCTTCCAAAGGACGCAAACGGATCGTCAAATATGTTGTCCATGTTCCGGTTGAACCGATCAAGTTCATCAAACGCGGAATCCGGCCAGGCCGCCTCGTGCTCTTCGAACACCGCGCGATCGAATGCACTGTCAGTCCGTTGCTGGAAAGTGTTGTATCCCCACATCAGCGCCCCGCCCAACACAAAGGAGGCGAGCGCACATAAAACCATGTTTTTCTGCATCGTCATCTACCCGTTCAATTGTCTGAGGAATAAGAAGAAAAACAGGGAGGGGGTGGAGAGGTGACCCCCTCACTGTTACAGGACGAGTGTTATGCCGCTTCACTCTGCCCTTCAAAAGGTGGCTTTTCGTCAGCGACCTGGATCTCAATCCGGCGAGGTTTCAATTCCTCCGGAATCTCACGGACAAGCTCGACGTGCAGCAGTCCTGCATTCAACCTTGCCCCGGTCACTTTGACATGCTCCGGCAACTGGAAAGATCGCTGGAACTCCTGGTGACGTAGCCCCTTGAAAAGGTATTGGTTGTGGTTCGGGTCAGCCTCTTTGCGTCCGGAAATCCACAGCCTGTTGTCGCGCACTTCGACGCTGATTTCAGACTCGGAAAAACCCGGCACAGCCAAACTGATTCGATACTCGTGATCGGCGGTCTTAAGTACGTCGTACTTTGGCCAACCTGCAGATTCGAAACCTATGGACGTGTTAAAGGTGTCCCACACCCGGTCCAGGGAACCCGTGGATGACCGGAAAAGTGGCGAAATATCAAACGTTTGCATTACAAACAACCTCCATTCAATCAAAAAAGAATAAACATTGCTCCATAATGGAGACGCTCAACGTCTCTTGTTGAGACACCATAAACGTGGGGACGCCGTGAATATTTTCAAGCCTCCCCTTAATGAAATTTTTGGGCCGTCATAACGGCAGCCCCACCTCAGAATTTATAAACCAGCGTCACCGTTGATTCCGTGTCGGTCTTGTCTTTGCCGGGCAGTACTTCCGAGTTGTGCTTCACTGATACTGCGAGTTTCATTGCGAGGTTACCGATGATGTTCGACTCAAGTGATGTATCACTGCGTGAAGTCGTTAGTTCCTCACCAATTTCAAAACCGAGGAACTGTTTGAAGACTGCATTCTCACTGACCTGCCAGGTCAGCAGTGATGCCAGGCGAACCAGGGCTTCTGTATCATCTTCATTGGTTGAGAGTTCCGTGTAGCGGGCACCCACACCGGCCTCACCCGTGATCGTGAGGTTATCCCGCACCAGCAGGTTCTGCGCATAGCCGACGGTCAGGTTGTACTGTTCATCAAAGCCACTGAACTCGTCCTGCTCGTAGGCAAGGCGACCATACAGGCTACGGTCATTACCCAGGTCATAACCAAGCCGATAAAACATGTAAAACTTATCAGCGGTGTCATTACCGTCTTCGGAAGCCTGGTAGGTATCAAAGTGAAAAGTGTTGGTGTATTTCTCACCCGTTCGCTCCGTATCAAAACGGACCTTCAGGCTTTCCTGTTCCGTGTTACCTGACGTAAACACCGCGCCGAGCTCAACGTCGGATGACCAGAACTTTGGCTCTTCCTGTGCAATCGATACCTTGCTCAGGGTTAAGCCAAAAACGAGCAGCCCCATATGGGCCAGTGCTTTTACCAGCTTCATTGCGAATATCTCCTTTGAATGTAATTCAGACCGGGGGAGTACCGTGGCGCCCTTCGACGATCCAGGTAATAAGCGGCATGTGCTCACGTCCATGGAACAACTCCCCATCAACTATAAACGCTGGTGCAGACAGGATGCCGCCTTCGAGCATTTCTTCCTGTCTCGCCACCAGCGCGGCAGCTTCATCTTCCATGTATTTGTCAAACCCCTCAACAGAAACGTTGGTTTGCGCGACGAGTGCGGTGGCCGCTTCTGCTGTTTCTATCGATGCAGCGTCACGGTAATGCTGTTCAAACACCTGCGTAATGTAGTCAAAGAGGTCATCCTGGCTGGCCGCCTGCGTTTTCAACCACAGTAAGCCTACTGAAACAGCCCTGCAGTCAGATTCTCTCCTGCCATTGTCAGCTTCTATACCAAGGAGGTCACAGATACGCATGTGTTCCGACTCATTAAAGGCACGGCGTGCTTTCGCCCGCCTTGCCTTGTATTCAGCCAGCGGATCATCGGTTTTTGCAGGTGGTGTGACGTTGCCGAGGGAACTGAGCATCGGTTCCCAGTCAATATCCACGCCGGTTTTGTCACGCAGCTGCCTTAACGCGATAACGCCAAGCCAGGCGGGCAGCGAGTTAAAGTTGATGTACGCTTTCAAGATCATGCGAGCACCGTGTTGTAGGCAATGTCCGGCAGGGGTGTGCCGGTTCTCTCACCTCCAGCGAGATGCCACCTGACCCTCGGCAGGTTTTCCCTGCCAAAATACACCGCATCATCAATCACGTAGGTCGGCACCCCGTAATAACCCTTGTCGAGAATCTCGTCCTGCATCTCATCATGCAGGGTGCGGCCATCACCATCGGCATAGTCCCTGAATCCCGTGGTATCAACGCCGGCTTCGCGCAGCACACCAGTGACAACATCAAAGTCCTCGACGTCCAGTTCGCGTTTCCAGAAACGTTCGTAGGTGATATCGGTATAGCGCTTCAGCACATCATGGCCTTGTTGCTTGGCCCACAGCAGGCCGATATGTGCGAGGGATGTGTCCCATATCTTCTGGGTACCCTTTAACGTCAGACCACGCAGTTCGGCATAACGCCGAGCATCCCGGTAGGCATACTTCACGGCAAGCCACTGCCTGGGCGAGCGTTTGTTTTCCGTCACCTTGCCGCTATCATCTTTTTTTGCGGTACCGAGGTAACTGCCGATGTTCAATGTGAGTGGATACCAGTCGATCTCAACGCCGAATTCCTGCTCAAGCTGGTACGTGGGATCCTTCGCGATAAACGCGTAAGGACTCTTGTAGTCGATATAAACCTTGAGTGCTGACATCAGATAAGTGAGTACCCTGAACCCTGTCGTTCAAATCCAATCCCGTGGCCTTCTTCGATCCAGCCGAACTCGTGCAGGATCTCCTGGCTGTAGGTGACCCTGCCGTTAACTTTCTCTGCCGGTTCTGACGCAAGCAATAGCGCCGTCTGCGCCATGATGGACACGGGTTCACCTTTCGGATCATCCATTCCGTCGACGAGCTTGTGATACACGGTGCCTGGCGTGGGCACCACCTGGGACGGCGAATAACAACTGACGGCGATGTTGTAGTCCTTCACTTCCTGCGCAATCCCCTGGGTCATTCTCTCGAGCGCAGCCTTGGAGGCGCCGTACATGGTGCCACCTCGGCCTGGCTCCTCATAAGGACCACGGCCTGGACCAATCGCCGCGCCGGAAGATACGTTAATAATGGCGCCTGACTTACGTTCCATCATGCCCGGTAACACAAACTTCGAGAGCATGAACGGGCCGTGGACATTGACGGCGAATGCCCTCGTCCATTTGTTGACATCGTAATCGACGGTGGGGACAAAGTAGTTCATGGCCGCATTGTTGACGAGGATGTCCACCTTGCCGTAGGCCGCAACGGCCTCGTCAACCAGTCGCCGGCAATCCTCCTCACCCGCGACGTTGGCCGCAACTGCAATTGCGTTGCCGCCTGCGTCAGTTATTTTTTTGACTGTATTTGAAAGAGAGCCTTCAAGCAGGTGATCACCTTCGTTAACGGTTTTTGCGGCACAGACGACATTCGCGCCTTCGACTGCATACAATTCTGCAATCGCCTGACCGATACCGCGACTCGCACCCGTAATAATCGCTGTTTTGCCTTCGAGTTTCGCCATACTGCCTCCTTTAGCCCCTAATGCCGTGAGACCTCTAAACGGGGTCTCCTTCCTCTCATCGAGAGCTGCCTAACCTATCGGCTCATTGCAGACTCGTCAAACCTACACCAGGCAGTTCTTTTTGGTCTGCCTACTAATCGTTCTGGTAGGAATTGATGGCGCTCGAAGTTGGCCATCATCCCGGCACCACTGATCTCTATCGCCAGATATCGCGTACTAACAGTTTATTTGCCGAGAAATCTGCCATGCGCGACATTCCAATCCCAACGACCCAGAAAACTATGCTTGAAGCTTTCAGCTGGGTTGAATTCCCGCGTCTGCTGTTGAATGCAAACCGTTTGTTGGAACAGCCGAGGGGTTTCGGTCAGCGTGTCATGGTTCTGCCAGGCTTCGGTGCCGGTGATCTGTCAACACTGCCACTCCGCCAGTACCTGACATCGATCGGTTACAGCGTTTCCGGCTGGGAAGCAGGCACTAATACCGGCGACGTCGTGGAAATGATCGAGTCCATGGGAGACAAGGTTGCGCGTACTGCTGCCGAAGATGGAGAGCCCATCGTACTGATCGGCTGGAGTCTTGGTGGATACATCGCGCGAGAAATCGCAAGAGATAATCCCGATGCCGTAAAACGCGTCATCACCATGGGCAGTCCGGTTGTTGGCGGCCCCAAGTACACCAGGGTTGCATCTGTTTTTGCCGCCCGTGGCATCGATCTTGATGACATCGAGCGCCAGGTAGACGCACGAAACGAGGTGCCCCTCGAGGTACCCGTTACAGCAATCTACAGTAAACAGGACGGCGTTGTAGCCTGGCAGGCGTGTATCGATCGCGAATCAACGGGTGTTGAACACATCGAGGTCAATACAACGCACGTCGGGCTTGGCATCTCTTCAGATGTTTACAGTATCATCGCCCGAAAACTCGGCGCGCACTGACCCGCGCGTCGATCGCCTGTAATGTCCGGCTGGATTTCTCAGAAACCTTTCTGACAACCAGTCTGACAACCAGGGTCGCCATCGGGGAATAGATGGCGGTCGCTGCATCTGATGATGCCGGTTCTGAAAGATAGTACAGTTCGCCCCTGCTGAAGATAACCCGTTGAAAACATCTCATGGACCCACTAAGTCAGGCGTCGATCGCCGCATCGCTCGCGCAATCAGGCAGCCAGAATCAGGATAAGATAAAAGCTGCCACCCTGTTAGGCTGCTTTGCCGGTCTCGCCCCGGACCTGGATGTCCTGATTTTTTCCCCAACAGACCCGCTCCTGTTCCTGGAGTTCCATCGACAGTTTACTCACTCGCTCATTTTCATCCCCATTGGCGCCTTTATCGTCGCTGCCGTGATGCACCGAATTGTCGGTAAAGGTCTCAGCTTCAAAGAGAGCTATTTCTACTGCCTGCTCGGCTATGCGACGCATGGCCTGCTGGACACCTGCACCACCTATGGTACGCAGCTGTTATGGCCATTTACGGACGCGCGTTTTGCCTGGAACAACGTCTCGATTATCGATCCGATCTTCACGCTGCCGATCCTTGCACTGATCATTACCGGCGTGGTCAAAAAGCAAGCATGGTTCGGCAGAATCGCCTTCATCTGGGCGATCAGCTACCTGGCGCTGGGCATATTCCAACGAGACCGCGCTGTCGACGCAGGCTACGAGCTTGCTGCTTCACGGGGGCATGAACCAATTCGCCTGGAAGCCAAACCGGGTTTCGCCAACCTCATTCTCTGGAAAGTTGTCTACGAGACAGATGACCGTTTTTATGTAGATGCGATACGCGTTGATCGATCGCGCAAGATTTACGAAGGAGACAGCGCGATAAAGCTCGATGTGGACACCCATTTCCCCTGGCTGGACAAATCTTCCCAACAGGCAACGGACATCGAACGTTTCCGCTGGTTCTCGAACAACTACCTCGCAATGGACAGCGCCGTGCCCAACCGCGTCATCGACGTACGCTATTCGGTAGTGCCGAACAGGATTGATGCCCTCTGGGCAATCGATGTGATCGAGGGCAGGCCTGCCGATGCACACGTCGACTGGAAGTCCCTGCGCCAGACAAACCCCGAGCAGACTCGGGAATGGTGGGATATGTTGTGGAACTAGCCGCTTTTTCAAAAACCGCTGTGTCAAACATCCTGCCACCATGCAGGCGCTGGCTGACCAGCAATGACACGTGATGGAACTGCAGTTTCACGGGGCCGCCGGTGAAGTCACGGGCTCATGCACACTGGTGCAATGTGCCGGACGACGCATTCTTATCGACTGCGGTCTGATACAGGGCGCTCGCGAGGATGAGGCACGCAACCGATCGCGGTTTGCCTTTGATCCTGCTGACATTGACGCGGTCATCCTCACCCACGCACATATCGATCACTCGGGCCGCTTACCCTACCTGGTCAAGTGCGGCTTTAAAGGCCCTATCTACACGCATCCTGCTACACGGGATCTGTGCAGGATCATGCTGACCGATTCTGCGTTCCTGCAGGAACGGCAGGCCGCAAGAGACAACCGCCGCAGGAAGCGTAATCAAGCGGTCACAGAGCCGTTATACACCCGTGAAGACGTTGATGTAGCCATGGACCGATTTGAGCCGGTTCCTTACAACAGATCTTTTAAGGTGACACCCGATATTGATGCCAGCATCGCGGATGCTGGTCATATTCTTGGCTCTGCCATTGTTGAACTGACGCTGGCAGAAGATGACCGAGATCGCAAAGTGGTTTTCAGCGGCGACCTCGGTCACAGGGGGGCACCGATCCTGAGAGATCCTGCGCATATCGAGACCGCAGATCACGTTGTGATGGAGAGCACTTATGGTGATCGATCGCATCGGTCATGGGAATCAACCTGGGATGAGCTGGGCGAGATACTGAAAGCGGCCAGAGCCAGTCGCGGCAACATCCTGATACCCGCGTTTACCATTGGCCGCACCCAGGAACTGCTGGCGATGTTCCGCCAGAACTACGAAGCATGGGGACTGGGCCACTGGCAGATCTTCATGGACAGCCCGATGGCCAGCGAAGCCACAAGGATTTACGAACACCACTGGCGTCTTTACGACGAGGAAGCCAGTTCCCTGCGCGAAAGCGGCAGCATTTTTGAACTGCCGAACCTTCACTGGGTGGAAAGCGTTGAAGAGTCGATTGCCCTCAACCGGATACGCAACGGGGCAATCATCATTGCCGGTAGCGGTATGTGCACAGGTGGCAGAATTCGCCACCACCTGAGTCACCAGGTTGGACATCCTGGCAACCAGGTCATCATTGTCGGCTTCCAGGCCAGGGGCACCACCGGCCGCATGCTGGTGGACGGTGCCGAGACGATTCAGATGTGGGGTAAGCGTTATGCTGTGCGTGCCCAGGTTCATACGGTTGGCGGTCTTTCGGCACACGCGGACCAGGCAGGATTGATCGACTGGTATGCTGGCATTGGCGGAAACCCGTCGATATCGCTGGTGCACGGGGAGCAGGTTGCAATGACAGCATTGCAGGCACAGTTGCAGGCTGCTGGCCATGATGTTCACGTGCCTTCACCACTTGAGAAACTCAACCTTTAAGCGCAGCGTTAGCCAGCACGGACACGCCAATCGGAGCAGCTAAGTAATGATGAAACTTCTAGGTGGTTACAACTCGCCTTATACCCGCCGGGTGGCCATCACCCTGCACCACTACGCATTGGACTTTGAACTCGAACATGTCACGCCGTTTGGTGACCAGAAAGCGATGTTGAGAGAAGTTAATCCCGTCGCAAGAATCCCGGTACTGATACTGGCGGATGGTGAACTGCTGTCCGACAGCCAGGTTATCCTGGAGTATCTTGATTCGCTGGTACCGGAAGATCAGAAGCTCACGCCAGTGGATGGCAAGTTAAGACGCGAGGTGCTACAGATAACAGGCATTGCCTCTGCCGCCGTCGACAAATTTGTATCCGTGCTCTACGAGTATCACTTTCGGCCGCCAGAACTGGTTTACAAGCCCTGGGTTAAAATGTGTGAACAGCAGGCTGGTGACGGCTTCCGCTGGCTGAATGACAAGCTCAACGACGGTCGCTTTATCGATCACCGTCTCACCCAGGCGGATATTAGTGCCGCCGTGTTCTGGCAGTTTGCGCTCGATAAGAGACCGCGCTTCTGCGAGCGTCTGCAGTGTGATGCCCTGCAGCGTCTCAGCGAGGAGTTGGAAAGTACGCCTGCGTTCGAAAAAACTGAGCCCGATGGGCCCTTACCCGAAGGTCTCGAGCTTGGCCTGCGGCCAGAGTCCTGATCGCTAGTCCGGTTTACCAGCTCCAGGGCAACTTTTCCAAGGGCTCCAAACAGTAGCACCGGCTCCAGTGGAACCGCTCAGGATTCGATGGGATTCAATTTTGCGCTGAATCCCCAACCACCAAACACTTCTGAAACCGCAAACATCAGCTCATGTTCACCTTCTTCAAGATCAAGGAACACAGCGTCATTCTCGCGCGCCACAATGCCCAGGGAGAATGGGTAGCGCGCAGCAAAACCTGATCGGCCCTCGCAAACCGGCTTTCTATCGAGGAATACAACGATGTCATCGCTATAGCTGAAGTTAAGCTTGTAGACACCGGCTTGCTGAATGTTCAGAGATGTCCTCGCGTACACAACATCGCGATTCTGCTCAGGGTGACTGCGAACCTCGCGATCCAGCTTACGTTTGTGACGCGAGATGTTGACGAGTCCATCTGCCTCCGGTGCGGCGGGTGACCAGGTGATTTTGTCCGGGATTCGATGAGATGCCTGTACAGCAGCCTCATAGACATCCGAGATATCCCAGTCATAGACAACACCTTTTTCACGAACAAGCGATGGCTTCGAAGCCTTCTGGGGTTTTGATGCCTCAAAACTGAAGTTGGCAAAATGCGCAACATTGCGACCCCACAGACCCACCTGTCCTGGCCCGAAGTCTCCCTTCAGGTCGGTCACGATGAGCGCCGGTTCCGGACGATCATCAATATAAACGCGTGCGGTATCACCCGAGAATTCCACCGCCAGGTGCACCCACCTGCCATGGGCAAGGTCTGCAGCGGCGGTAAAACCCTCGTTGCTGTAAAGCTGCCATGCAGTCAGCCCGTTAAGGGCTGGTGTGTACTGCACGGCATCGGGGAGACCGGATTTATGTGGACGAAGATAGATCAGCTCATAATCACCAGACGCCTGGTGGCGAAAGGTGACGCCGACAAAACCCCTCACTCCGTGCATCGCCACATCCACTTCGATGCGTCCATCCTTAAACGCCGGGCTGTTGCCAGCGACATAAGGGCCGCCGCCAAGCACCACACTGTCCTCAGACAGGTAATTCATGAATCGCATGTTTTCACTGCCCTGCCAGGCTTCTGGCTGCATTGGCACTTCTGTCTTCGCGATCACGTGGCTGCTGACCATCAGCACGGTCAGGAGAAAAGAAAGGGGAATGAATTTCATCGTCAGGCCCAACTACATGAGTGAGCCTGTAATCTAGTCGACTAGAGATACAGGGAATTGTAAAAACGGGACATGTTGCGGGGTTGTTCGTAGTAACTGGCCAGCGGTGTGGAACCCAGTTGCTGCATCAGCCTGGTACCACCAACACCCGCGTAGCGTTTCTGCTCGTGGATAAGGTGAGACTCATCAAAATAGCTGGCATCAGTGGCGACAGCACTCAGGTTACAGGCCTTGTTCTTCGTCGCCAGTGATTGCTGAAAGCGGACGATGCGCTGGAAGGATTTGGGTGTCAGCCCAACCTGGCGGGTAAAGCGCCGATCGAGTTGTCGCTTGCTGACGCCAAGACTATCGGATAGCGCCGTCATCGTGAGCGGTAAACCGTGCTGACAGGAAGCGTATATCTGTGTCGTCGCGTCGATGACCAGGGCATCTTTTGCCTCAACCGAAAATGCGCTGCGAAGGAACCGCTGCACCAGGTGGACCCGGGCTAGTGGAGAAGATGCTTGCATCACGCCATCCATCACGCGCCTGATTTCGCCAGGACTGAATAGCAGTCCGAGTTCCATCGTGGTGTCCGTAAACTCAGCAGCAGAACACCGGCTGAGCGCACCAATACCCCAGGGAGTAAGACTGACCACAACGATGCCGGTAGCACCAGTAGCCGTTACCCTTCGCGGCCGCGTTCGCTGCCCTGTGATGTAGGCCACGGGCTCAGGTGTATCACCATCTTCGAGAAGGGCAACAAACGGATCACCAAAATGAAACAGGATGTCAGCAGTACCTGTGGGCAGGATGGTGGTCGGCGTGACGCCTGGTTCAGTACTTTCCTGGATACTGATCTGCTCGAGGTACGGGGCAAGATCCAGGTCCGGTGCAAAAGCGTGGTATGGCATAACAGTTATGACCGCAGTGTGCCTGCTTCAGTTTCATTGGCGTTAAACTTTTGCCAACTGGACCCTGGGTATAAGCTCACACTTATGGTCAAACGGAACACATCCGAGGGCAGCTGAAGGTGGAATCCACCTCGCCCTTCATCAATCACAATTTCACCAAGCTGTTTGCCGCTCAGCTTACAGCGCTGGCAGGCAGCGGACTGGCAACGATTGCGCTCGCCCTGCTTGCCTACGACCTGGCGGAAGGCGACGCCGGTAAGGTGCTGGGTACCGCGCTTGCGCTGAAGATGGTCGCCTATGTGATCATTTCACCGATTGCCGGCAGTTACGCCAGCATGCTGCCTCGAAGACAGCTGCTGGTTGGCCTTGATATCGCGCGTGCACTGGTCGTTGTCATGCTGCCCTTTGTCACACAGATCTGGCAGGTATACGTACTGATTTTCCTGCTTAGCGCGTGCTCAGCGGTGTTTACACCGGTGTTCCAGGCAACAATTCCGGACCTGCTGCCTGACGATGCGCAATATACCCGTGCGCTGTCGCTCTCGAGGCTGGCCTACGATCTGGAGAACCTGGTCAGCCCAACCGTCGCCGCCATCGCACTGACGTTCCTTTCCTACCACCTGCTTTTTGTGGCCAACGCTATCACTTTCGGGTTGTCGGCCCTACTGGTGTTGTGGGCCAGCTTACCGACATCACCACCAAGCCAGTTTGATGAAAACGCCTGGGCCAGGACAACCTTTGGTATTCGCGCCTACCTCAAAACACCGCGACTGCGTGGATTGCTTGCACTGTCCTTCGCTGTGGCAACCGGCGGCGCCATGGTGATTGTGAATACTGTTGTCTACGTGCGGGACTATCTCGGCGGCAATGAAACCCAGCTTGCGCTCGTGATGGCCTGTTACGGCGCTGGATCAATGATTGTTGCACTCGCCATGCCGAAAGTTCTCGACAGGTTCCCCGATCGACCATTCATGATGACCGGTGCTGCGATTGTCACCGCCAGTCTCATTGCCGGTATAGCCATGCCGGGATACATCGGGTTGTTTGTCATCTGGTTCCTGCTGGGCGCGGGCAGCTCCATGATCCAGGCGCCTGCAGGCAGATTGCTGAAACGATCCAGCAATGAGGAAAGCCGCAATGCCATTTACGCTGCCCAGTTTGCGCTGTCACATGCCTGTTGGCTGATTGCCTATCCGTTAGGTGGCTGGGCGGGATCACTGGCGGGCCTTGATATAACCTTTGGCATCCTGGCCGTGGCGACCTTCTTCGGCACGGTTTGCGCTTTCATGATCTGGCCGGTTACCGACAAGGTGATGCAGAGGCATACACACGATCCTATCGCGCACGAGCATGTCCATTCACACGACGTACACCACCAACACCAGCATGAAGGCTGGGAAGGTCCTGAGCCACATCGGCACTTTCACCGTCATGATGCGCTGACACATGAACATGCGTTTTCAATCGACCATCATCACCTGTCCTGGCCATCGCCAACGAGATTATGACGGCGCTGTAAACTCAGCCGCAGTTGAATGAAAGCGACGCGTCGCCATGATTCGCGGTTGTTCACGCGCGTTACGGGACAGGGTATGCAGCACACGAAGGTCAGTAAAAAAGACATCACCACGGCTGCCGCATAACTCAATGACTTGAAGCGCTACCTCGTCAGCCTGCATTCCCGGCGAGAGAAAAGCATTGCGGTCTATCGAATCGTCCGCCGACAGGAGCTGCTCAAAGAAATCGTACTTGAGGAGTTTCTTCTTAACCTCTTTTAACTTCACATAACCTTCATCGTTGATCAGCCGATGCGAGCCAGCGACCACCAATGTGCCGCCGCCTCCAGGCAACACATCATCGATCATTGCAAACATCTGCACGCCCGGCATGGAACCATCATTGAGCCTCGGCATATCCAGGTGCCACATCGAATGAGGTACCGTCCATTGCGGGCCGTTCGGTAATGTGAACAGCAGCTGTGCGCTCTGGTAGTTCCTGTGTTGCGGAATACCAGCCATCAACTGGTCCACCACTGACTGGATAATTTCTGTTTCGACAGAGGGCAAAGCATCCTGGGTCGCTTTTTTTGCCCAGTCGGGCGCGGCGGCAGGCCAGGCAGCAGGTTCGCAATGCCAATCACCATCCCGATACATGCCGTGTTCTGAAGCACCGGCCTGTATCTCGTCCAGCAACGTTTGCGTCACAGACGGCGCCAGCAATCCCTCAAGCTTCACGACGCCTGCGTCCGCAAACTGTTTTAGTTGTTCCGGCGAAAGTTGCATCGAGCTTACCCAGCTAGCAAAGACTGCGAATGATACCCGCTCTTGATTTGCCGTGACATTCCCATCAGCCTATAGGTTTGTTGAACATACGCCATTCAGGGATGAATACATGACTCGACTCGTTCAATGCCTGGTCCTTTTCCTGCTTGCACCGGTCTTTGCAAAAGCCCAGCCGAACATAACCTTACCCGAGCCGGATCATCTCAGCGCCTACCCCATCGGCATCAATGATATCTCTTACCCACGCGTGCAATATGAAGTCACAACGCGTTACAACGGCCGACCACTCATCCTGCTCTTGCCCTACGAAAAACCACCTCACCCTGTCATTGTCTTTAATCATGGCAGACCATTCCAGATGCCGTCAGATCGGCCAATGGGGGTCAACAAGCCGCTCGTTGAACAGGTGCTAAAGCGTGGATGGGCGCTGGCATTACCTGTTCGAAGCGGATACTTCTTAGATGATCATCGAGACCGCGAGATCATCAAATGCTGGGAACCGGGCTACGATGAGTTCGTCGCTGCAGGTACGTCGGCAGACAACGACGTCAGCGATGTTATCAACTACCTTTCTTCACTTGAGATCATCGATGCTGAGAACATCATTGTTGCTGGTACCTCCGCTGGTGGTTTTGCATCGATCGCGTCATTGCAATCAAATGATGCGAGAATCCGCGGCGTCATCAGCGTTAATGGTGGCCGCTGCGGAAAACAAGGATACAACGTCGGCGGCGTGCACCATATTACGCGATACTTCGAGACGATCGCGGTATCCAGCCAGAGCCCGGTGATATTTCTTGCTGGCTCCCTCGATGAAACCATTCCCGAGGAAACTACCTACCAGTTGTTTGAGGCTTTCAAGCGGGCACGCGGCGACAAGGAGGTATGGATGCAAACCAACCCTCGTGGCACCCACAGTTTCAGTTCGATGGACAAACTCTTCGGCAGGGCCATGGACCGGCTAACCCGGCACTAGGCGTCAAGCTTCAAAACCTTTCGCGCATTGTCGCGAAGAAACTTCGGCCACACTTCATCTTTCAGCGGCAGCTGTTGCATATCCGTCATGATGCGCTCGACCGATAATCCCATGGGGAAGTATCCGCCATAGATCACCTTGTCGGCGCCACGTGAATTGGCGTAGTTGATGATCGCTTCGGGATAGAACTTGGGCGCAAACGCCGTCGTTGAATAATAGAGGTTCGGCCATTTGAGCATCAGCTTCACCGCAAGATCCTCCCACGGCTCACAGCCGTGCCTGGTAACGAATACCAGCTCGGGAAAGTCATACATCACCTGGTCCAGCAGTTCGACCTTCTGCGGCCACATGGGGAAGCGCGGACCCGGTACGCCAACGCAGGAAAAAATCGGCACGTCGAGCTCAACACATTTTGCATAGATGGGATACATCTTTGCATCGCTGATACCCACCTGCGGGTTGTATCCGGCATTAAACGCACCAAAGGAGCGAACGCCAAACTCCTCATACTGGCGCACCATGTCGCGAATGCCTTCCATACCCTTGTTCGGATCGACGGCACCCTGGCCAACAAACCGGTCAGGGTGATCCTTCAGCGCCTTGCGGGATACTTCGCCGCCCACGCCGATCAAACCCACCTCGATGCCATACTTATCCATTTCGCCAAGCGTCACTGATATCGGGTCCTTGTTTGAGCCGTACAGTTCCTTGGGTACCTGCTTGAACATGTACTCGACAGGAAAATCAAACTTGGCGGAGGGGTCCTTCAACTGCTCGCGGATGAAATCGTACATGGCAAAATCTTCCGCGGGGAAGCCGATCATGGTGTCGACAATCCCTATTCCTTGAGGCACAGGCATAACGTGTCCTTTTTTGTTTGGTTTTATCCGCGCAGCGCGCCCTGGAACAGGTAACACATAGAGTCACGGGGTATATCTTCCCGGGGCAAGGGCTCATCGACCTGCGCCGGTGTCGGCCCAACTTCTTTGGCAAGCGGCAGCAACTTCTCGATATCAAACTTGTAGACATCCGCCGCATTCAGGCCAAGCAGCTTGCGACGGTGATCTTCCGGGATGTCATTGAAGGTCAGGCGAAGTGATTCAAGGTTGTAAGGGAAGGTGCCCTCATAGTGTGGGTAGTCGTTACCCCACATGACCTTATCCACCCCGATCTCCTCAATACCATCAAGGTCACGTTTGCTGGGGAAGCTCGCGCCATACCAGCAGTTCTGTTTCGCGTAATAACTCGGCGGCTGCTTGAGCACCCACTCCTGGTCGCCATAGTTAAGCTCACCAATTGCGCCTGCCTGCATACCCATGTGAATTCGATCCATCTGCGCGAGCAGCTCGGGTGCCCAGGCACAGCCGGATTCGGTCAACACGTATTTCAGCTTCGGGAACTTTTCAAAGATGCCGCCCATGATCAGGTGGCGATAACCGGCCTGGCAATACCAGGCAACCTCGGTTACCCACAGTGCCTGACCTACCATGCTCTTGCCGTAGTCAGGCGAGCCCTGGCCGGAGTGCTGGTTCATGACGAGATCATGATCCTGGATCGCAGCAAATACCCTGTCCCAGGATGGATCAAACAGTGGCTTCAACCAGTGGCAGTCCGGCGGGATCAGCGGCAGCAACACGCCGCCTCTCAGCCCGGCTTCTGCAATAAACTCGATATCCTTGATCGCCTCATCAACATCGTTGGGCAGGAACAGGCCAATGCCAGCCCTGCGATCCGGGTCTTCCGCACAGAAGTCCTTCAGCCAGCGGTTGTGGGCGCGGATACCGGCCAGGATCAGTTCATAGTTTTCCGGTTTCGGCGGTCTCGCCGTCACAATACTCTCAGTGAAAAACGGCGGTACGGTGTTCGGGAAAACAACCTCGCCCACAACACCCTGGCTGTTCTGGTCATTGGTACGGATCTCAAGGTCCCAGTTACGCATCTTTTTGCTGCCGTAGTGCGCCTGGGAAGGATTCTTGTAACCACCCCGCCACTCATCAAACTTATCCCGGTACTTGGGATCCAGGTATTCACGATACTGCTCGTGACTGCCACCGGCGTGGGTGTCAGCGGTAATCAATACATAAGGGTCATTGCTCATTGTTATCCCTCCTGTGCCAGTGGTGGCATATCAGATTCACATTCTTCGACCAGGTAGGAACGCATGAAGTCCATATTGAAGATGCGCTCCTCGTCTTCCCTGATTTCCTGTGCGATGTCCGGTTGGCTCAAATGTCGACCGCAGGCTTCAAACGCCTCCTGGTCCGGGTACCAGATCTCCAGGATGACATCGTATTCAGGATCGGTCAGCGTGCCGTCTCGCGCGCGCAGCGGATTCAGGAATCGCCTGAAATACCGCGTGACGTATCCTGCCAGGTACTTTTCTCCCAGCAGCCGGTGGTGGGTTTCGTAGTACTCACGAAACTCCTCGATGGTCATACCAGGGCGACGCTTCATCGGCATCACCAGTTTCACTTCAGCCATTCGTTACTATCCCTCGCCAGTGCCGAGACACTAGAATGTCACAAATCAGTGGAATCTGTCTCGATGAACGCGCGCTCAACAAACAACGTCGTCAACCTCAAGCAAAAACTCTCGCTGTTCAGTGAACACTGGGAACCGAAAGTGATTGCAGACATGAACGACTACCAGTTCAAACTTGCCAAGGTCGAAGGCGAGTTTGTCTGGCATGACCATCCTGACACCGATGAAGTATTTCTTGTCATCGACGGCAGCCTTGTGATCGAACTAGAAGAGGAAACAGTGACCCTGAACGCGGGAGAAATGTTTGTCGTGCCGAAAGGCGTGAGGCACAAACCCGTTGCCGCAACGGAATGCCACATCATGCTGATCGAACCCAGGGGTACGGTAAATACCGGTGATGAATCGTCATCGTTAACAGCCCCGCAGGATGTCTACATCTAATATACTCGACCAATAAAAACCAAAAGGGGATAAACATGTCAGTCACAGGTCAGTGCCTTTGTGGTGCCATCAAGTACGAGATGCCTAATCCACCGGCGATGACCGGCGTTTGTCATTGCAAAAACTGTCAGCGGCAGGCCGGTTCGGCATTTTCTACGCTGGCTGCTGTTTTAAAAACTGATTTCAACATGACCGGTACGCCAAAACTCTATGTCGATGCCGATACCAACAGCGGCAGCTCGGTTGAACGCTACTTCTGTGATCAGTGCGGCTCACCTATTTACTCTGCACTGCCGAGTCAGCCGGATTCTATATTCCTGAAAACCGGCACGATGGATGACACCAGTGGGTTTACACCCCAGTTTCATGCGTGGTGCAGCACCAAGCAGAACTGGGTGGACGTGCCTGACGGGGTCCCACAAATGGACAAACAATAGCGTTAGCGAATACGGCCCCACGTGACCACGGTATCCACCTCGTAGGTGAGTTGATCATTGGCTGCATGGGGTTCCAGCAGTTCACGCAACTCACTGATAAACGCCGACAGCTGATCACCCAACATTGATGGCGCAAAGGTGTTGCGCGATAACTGGCAACCGATAAACCCGTCGATGGTCTGCCGGAATGGTGTGGAGATCATTGTTTGCTCACCCTGGATGTCCAGGAATTCCCGATACGCATTCATGAACATGTCGTGGTTCGCCTGATCCATTGGTTCACCCTTGGTTCGGGGAATCCATTTTGAAAGGAAGACCAGCCAGTCATCCTTCCATGGAGGTTCATGCGCGCCATCCCCCTCCACCACGGCAAACACATGATCAGGTACCGCTGCCTCTTTAAGCTGTGGAAAAAGTCGAGCGTGGTCCATCCAGTGAATGCTTGCCGCCGCAACCATCAGGTTGAAGGAATAAGAGGAGAGATCAACGTCTTCTGACAATCCCGTGATAAACCTCACATTGCTGTCAGTGACCAGCTCACCTGCAAGTTCGATCATCGCTGCCGATGCATCGAGCGACAACTTCTCCAAAGTGCTGCGTCAGGCCCGCCGAGATCTTGCCCGGCCCGCAGCCGAGATCCAGCAACTGGTCGTGTTGCGGGGTCAGCGCACGCAGCTTCTCAAACACCGCGCCCGCATAGGGTGGCCGATGCAGGTAAATCTGCACCACGTCATCCTGTTCAAAGTTCTCCCCGGGTCGTGTCATCTATTCTCCAAAACCACCGGTCTTTTCAAATGCCCTGCCAAAAGCTTCTCGCTGTTGCAGTCGCGCAAGGTATGTGTCGAGCACACTGCCTTCCTGAATTACACCAAGCAGCTTTGCCGCCATCAAAGTGAACACCATCATAATATCCGCTGCTGAAAATGTTTCACCCAGCAGGTATGTCCTGTCCGCCAGGTGATCTTCAAGCAGTTTCAACCCGGTTGCAGCCCGCGCTGTCGCATCCGCAATAATGTGTTCGTTCTGTGCTGCATCGTCCCGGTACACCGCCAGCCAGATGACGATGCCAAGCGGCGAAAACGCTGTTGCATCCGCGAAATGCATCCATTGCAGGAATTCACCACGCAGCGGGTCCCCAACCGCAGGTGCCATTGGCACTGGTGATTCGTCTGCATATTTTTCGATCAGGTATTCACAAATCGCGCCGGACTCAAACATGATGGCGCCGTCGTCATCGAGCGTCGGGAACTTGCCCGTTGGTGTGTTCTGGATAAAGAAGGTCGATAGCGTCGGGATAAACGTGGAGCTGACCAGTTCATAGGGGAGCTGCATTTCTTCCAGCAGCCAGGCAACTCGAATACTGCGGGTTCGGGGTGCTGAGTAGAGTTTCAGCATAGTGAATTCTCCTAAAAGTGCTTTGAGGTTTGCTTTGAAGTTAATGTACCGAAGCCCTGCTTCAATTCTATTACCTCAGAGGTATGGATATACTCGCCGAAAATCCAAAGGGGAACGTGACGTTGAGTATCTACAACGACAATCATCGCGAACTGCAGGACCAGTTCGACTCAAGACGCCTTGCCGACAGCCTCGAGGGACTTATCGTCCGCGAGGAGATCTCTCCCGCTGATAAAGCGTTCATCGAATCAAGGGAGTTTTTCTTCCTGTGCACGCTGGCTGATGACGAACAGCCGACGGTGTCTTTCAAGGGTGGCCACGTGACGGTCATCGACGAAAAAACCATCGCGTTTCCCTCGTACAACGGTAACGGCATGTTCTATTCCACTGGCAACATGCGAAGCCATGAAAAAGTTGGTCTGCTGTTCATCGATTTTGAGCAACCCAATCGCATTCGTTTTCACGGCAGTGCCAGCGTCAGTGACGGCGACGACCTGATGGCGGCTTACCCGGAAGCGGAACTGATCGTGCGCATTACCCTGTCGAAAATGTGGGTGAACTGTCCGCGCTACATTCCAAAGATGCAGAAGCTGAGTGACTCACCGAATCTACCCAGGCCCGGAAAGGAAACACCGGTTGCTGACTGGAAGCGCATTGAGGGTATGGAGGCACTGCTACCCGAGCAGGACCAGGAACGCGTTGCCGAGGCCGGTAAGATCACCGCAGAGGAGTATGACGCCATTGTTAAAGGTGAATGACGCGGTCATCACCAGGCTCTTAACCAGACCACCTCACCAGGCATAGGCCTCCGGCGCTTCACCACAAGGTGGGAACAGCTCGTCCAGTTTTGACAGGGTTGCGTCATCCAGCTCGATATCCGGCACATCGAGGGTTTCTTTAAGCTGAGACAGTGAAGCGGGTCCTGCTATCACCGCCGACACCACCTCCTGCGCAAGCAACCAGGCCAGCGCCATCGCGCCAGGCCCGATAGATAACGCACTGCACAGATCTTCAAACCCCTGCAGTTGCTCTTTGCGTTCATCGCGGGCTGATTGTAATGACGCACGACGGCCGCCAGCGCCACCGGCACCACCAAGTAAGCCACCCGCAAGCGGACTCCATGGAATCAACCCCAGGCCATATTCCCTGCATGCGGGAATCACTTCGAGTTCGACGCGCCGTTCCACCAGGTTGTAAAGGCTCTGTTCTGCCACCAGTCCTGGAATCTGTCTCTGCGCCGCCTGTTCGTTGGTCTGTGCAATCTTCCAGCCCGGAAAGTTACTCGAACCAACATAGGTAATCTTGCCCTGGCTGATCAACCGGTCCATCGCCAGCCAGATTTCATCGATGGGTACGCTGCGATCAATGTGATGCATCTGGTAGAGATCAATATGCTCAACGCCAAGGCGCTGCAGGCTCGCATCACAGGCCATCTGGATGTGCCTCGCAGACAGTCCGCGGTCATTGATGTCATCGGACATCGGTTCATGCACCTTGGTCGCGATGACAAGCCGATCCCTGCGGGACTTATCTTCTGCGAGCCATTTGCCCAGGATCGTTTCCGTGGTGCCTACACCCAGCTCGCCACCATACTGGTTCGCTGTATCGATGAAGTTCACACCGGCAGCCACCGCATGGTTAAGTATCTCAAATGAATCCGCCTGCGATGTGCGAGGACCAAAGTTCATCGTGCCAAGGCATATCTCACTGACCCTGACACCGGCACGCCCGAGCTGTCTGTACTTCATTGTTGTCTCCCAGATCTATAACGAGGACTGTCCATTAAGGCGCACGAAGCGTGGCGCCTGTTTCCAAAGTTTCGCTTGAATCCAGCACACAGTAGCGAGCGATCTGCTGGGCCCTATCAGACAGCTGCTTGTAATCAGCATGACTGATACCCGGCACAATCGGTTCACGAAACCAGGGTGCGTAGAATTCAAGATTCGGTATCGCGCGCGTCGCATCAGATAGATTTGGCGTACCACCATGCCACGCGCGAACATCCCTCACCATAATTGCACCGGCGGGTGCCGGGCACACGGTACTCAAACGCATCCATTCGGGTTCATCTTCAAGAGAGGGAATCCTTGTGCGGGATTTTTGTGTTCCCGGAATCTGGCGAGTCGGACCGTTTAACTTTGTCACTTCCTGCGGCAGGAAATTTACACACACGTAGGGTGTGGGCAGGTCTCGTATCGTAATCTGTCCGGTTGCATCGTGGAATGAACTAAATGGTGTGGTGTCTCCCTGCCAGTCCTGCACGTCAGAGTGCAGACGCTGGTAATCAACAGCGCCCGGCAGGCAGAAATCGCCGCTCGCCGCCCGCAGGATAAAATCCGACGACCCGAATATTCTGGCCACGATGTCGTGCACAAACGGGGTTTCCAACATCATCTGCCAGGCTTCCCGATGCAACTGGCTGCGGGTCAGGCTGGAGCCGCCAAAGCTGTAACGATGCGAACCTCGATTACCCCTGTGCCCGTCATCGAGGGCAATGATTTCGTTCACTGCTTCGGTACAGCCATGCTGCAGCTTCCCAATGCCCTCGCTATCCAGCACATCGGCAATCACGACAAACCCATCCCGGTGAAAACTTCTTAAGGCATGTTCCAGGTCATCCGTTGAGAAGACCTCAAGGCCCTTGATACCGTTGTTTGCCTGAAGGTGGTCGCGCAGGGCCACCACCTCGGGATCATCCGGTTTTCTGTCCGCCCACCCAAGGTGGTCCGATGCCGTTGACATAAACTGCTCCGCAAGCTCTATATGCTGATTACACCATAAGCAGGTAGACAGTTCCTGTTATGGATGGTGACGTTGGATTGAATTAAGCTCTCTTGAACAAAGGTCCGTCACACTTAAGACCATGCCCGAATATCGTGTATTCATCTCGCGTAAAAACCTTGACGAGGATGGCCGCAACGCGGACGACGTTGCAATTGCTGAAGCCCTGCACAAGCAGCTGACCGAACTGGGCATCAACACTTTCCTCGACGACATATCCCTGATGGAACAGGGACGTGCCCAGTACAAAAAGGCCATCGATGACGCACTGGATGAGGCAGAGATTCTCATCGCGGTTGGCAGTTCGGTTGAGAACCTCGAGTCGGAATGGGTCCGGTACGAATGGGACAGCTTTTTTAATGACATCATCAGTGGCATCAAACCGGATGGCCAGGTGATATCGCTTACATCAAACACCAAACCCGCAGACCTGCCACGTGCACTGCGTCAGTCGCAGGCCTTTTCCGTTGAATCCGATGGTGTGGATCGTGCAACCAACTTCGTGGTCAGCGCGTTGGGTGTTGAACCTCCGAGGTTAACCTTCGATCAGGGCCGCCAGTACAAACCTGTCGATAAACCCACCTTAATGCCAACAGCCATCCTGTTCATGGATATCGTCGGCACGACAACTATGTACAAGACCCATGTGGAGGAAACCACCAACCGCATCATCGGAAAAACCATCCGCGACTGGTTCCAGTTGACGCGCCGACATTACGGTTGGGTTATCAAGGTCATGGGTGATGAGGTGATGTGCGCCTTCAACACCGCGGATGATTGCATTCAGGCAGCAATCGAGGTGCACGATGAAATCACCATTGGTCTGCGAGGTGAGTCCATCAAAATTCGGTTGAAGATGGGCATCTGTTTCAACGAGGCAAGGAGGATGCCCAAGAACGAGGTCTTCGGTGATGCCGTCAACATCGCGGCAAGGATGACCGGCATCGCGCGCGCTGACCAGGTGATGCTCGACGGCGGCACGGTAGCTGCACTGTCTGAAGACTTCAGGAAACGCTGTATAAAACAAGGGCAGACAACGGTTAAGGGCAGTGAGGAACCTTTCGATTACTACCTTTTTGACCTGACCCCTCCCCCCTCGGCAATAGACGCTCCCTGAAAGAAGCGTATACTGGGCCTAACCCGCACAAACGAAAGACGGAAGAAAACCATGCCCGAGGTAAAAAGACGTTCTTTACTGCAAACCATGTCCATGCTGGCTGTCGGTAGCCAGGCACTTGTGAGAACCGGCAACGTTCAGGCTGCAAAGGATGAAGCAACCCGCAACGTGTCCAACTGGCCAAAGATGGAGTACCGCACCCTGGGTCGGACCGGTTTTGAAGGCAGTCGTCTCGTGTTTGGTTGTGGTGCTGCGCTTTCTGGTGGGCAGGCCAATGATCTGCTTGAACCGGCCCTGGACGCTGGCATCAACGTCTTTGACGTGGGCTTCCGCGACTACTACAAGGACGCCGAGATGAACCTTGCGCCGTTCCTGAAAAAGCACCGTGATGAAATCTTCCTGATCTCGAAGGCCTACGCTCCTGTTGATATCGAGTGGAACGAAGAGATCACCCCATCGCAGGCCAAGGCGGCCGCGGCTGGCTGGTTGAAGTTCCTCGACGGCAGCCTGAAAGAAATGCAGGTGGATCATGTTGATGCCTACTACATGATGGCGGGCAACAACGTCTCTGTCGTTGGCAGTGATGAAATGTATGAAGCCTTCCTCAAGGCGAAGGAAGCCGGCAAGGTTTCCTACTGGGGTATCAGCACACACCAGAACGCAGAGAACGTGCTGCTGACCATGGCGAAAAGTGGTCGCTATGACCTCGCCCAGATCGCTATTACGCCAAGCGGCTGGTACGACTGGATCGACAAGGGCATTCTCGATGACGGCAAGACCATGATGGACCTGCAGGATGTCCTTGAAGCTGCGCGCAATGCAGGCATTGGTCTGATCGGCATGAAGGCAGGCCGTTACCTGGCTGGCCGCCGCTTCCTCGGCTGGGGTAACCCGGATGCCTTTGATGAGCACTACGACGAGAAAGTGCTCACTTCAAAACTCACCTCGTTCCAGCGCAGTTACGCCTACGTTCTGGCGCATGGTCTCGATGCCGTGAACGCGGACATGCAGGTCTGGCAACACCTGCACGAAAACCATGTAGCTGCAACGTCAGCGCAGAAGTACTTTATCGCCTGATGATCAGCGGGGTGATGCGCCAGCGTCACCCCGTTATATCCCGATTTGCAATCGTCCTGGGATATATGAAACTCTTCTAACACCCTCCAACCATTGATGCGGATGCTGAACGGATGTGGCAGCTGGCTGTAAGTGGGATCAAAGGCGCATGGCTCAGAACGATACTGACCATGTTGTCCGTCACCTTTGCGTTTCTGTTGTTCACCATTGCGAACGGTGTGTTGTCAGGCTTCGATGATCTGATGCTCGCATTCAAGGAATCGCGGCTACGGGTTGTAAACCGCGCAAACTTCTCCCAGACCCTGCCCGTCTCTCATGCAGACCGCATCGCCCGAATCGAGGGCGTCGATAGCGTATCCGGTGGTCTCGCCTTTCCTGCCTACTACCAGGACCCGGCACAGAGTTTTGGCGGCGCCGCAGTTAACCTGCGCAGCTATGTCAGCGTCCTGCCAGAGATAGAACTCTCAGATGATGAAATCGACGCAGTTACCGCAAATCGGATCGGTGCAAGCATCGGCGTGAACCTGGCGAACCGTTTTGGCTGGCAGGTGGGCGATCGCGTGCCCGTGACATCGACGTACCTGACCAACGAGGATGGCAACAAGAACTGGACCGTTGAGATTATGGCGATCCACCAGGTTGACGACGGGCAGAACCCGATGTTTGCAGGTGAGATGTACATCAATTTCGACTACGCCAGCGAATACAGTGCTACAGAAAAAGGCACTGCCCACATGTTTGTTGTCACGGTTGACGACGATGCCAGTGCAGCAGATATCGCAGGCCTCATCGATGCCGAGTTTGCCAACTCAGCCTTTGAGACCTCAACCTATAACGAGCGGGAGTTTCTGTTAAACCGGCTGCGTCAGATCGGCGACGTGCAGGCGTTTGTTCGCTATATCCTGAGCGCGGTGTTTTTTGCACTGCTGTTCGTGATAGGCAACACCATTGCGCGATCAGTCCGCCAAAGGCGGCGTACATTCGGTGTCTTAAAGGCAATCGGCTTTGAACGTCACACGCTCATGCTGGCTATCATCATCGAATCCATGGTGATCACGGTGGGCGGCGCACTGATTGGTATGACCCTCGCTGGCATGGTCCTGCCTGCCATGTTTCCAACCGCACCGATCAACCTCACGCCGGGGGTGGGCGTCTGGCTGTTCGGCGGGGTCACTGCACTTCTACTCGCACTGCTGGTTTCGATTTGGCCGATGTATAACGTGTACCGGAGCAGCGTCACGCAGGCGCTGACACAAGTACCATGAAACACCTGTCGATCTGTCTAGCGAGCCTTGGCGGTATTCCAAACCGATGGGATTCCTCCCTGGTACTGGTGACAAGCATCGCCGCGGTAATCTGCGTGCTTTGTTTCACCCTCACCATGATCCGCAGTTTGAATGCGGTGATCGATAACTCAAGTCGCAGCGGCTGGGCGATTGCCGTACGACAAGGCGCTGATGCAGAAAGTCTCTCGGCCATCTCGAGGGAAGAGATCAACTCGCTGACCTCACTGCTCGAGGGACAGTACGATACGGAAACTCATCTCATCATCCCGACTACCCTGCCGCGTCTCGACAATCCGGCCACAACCGGATCAATCGTGCTGCGAGGCCAGGCAGAGATTGAAGCGCAGTCGATATCTGTCGTGACCGGCAGGCTCCCGTCCAGCGGACAATTTGAAGTTGCCGTCGGTGCACTTGCAGCGGGCGAATATGAGGGGCTGGCGATTGACGACGCCGTTGATATCCAGGGCGTCAGTTGGCAAGTGGTAGGACACATCACAACCGGCAACAGCCTCGATTCAGAGTTAATCACCCACCTCGATACCCTTGATGCGGCGTACCAGCGCGGCATCTACAGTTCAGTGCGCATAAACCTGCCTGAAGCCGACGTCGCCGCGCTTAACGAAAAGGTGCAGGCAGACCCGAGACTACGGCTCGATGTTGTTACGGAAGCTGAGTTTTTTGTCGCACCTGAGTCCACCGGGGTTATCCGATTTGTCGCCAGTGTCGTCAGCGTACTGATGGGACTCGGTGCGCTGGTTGCAGCGATCAGCGTGATGTTTACTGCAGTGGAAGAACGTGATCATGAGATTGCGGTACCCCGATCGATGGGATTCTCTCGTCGGACCGTTGCGCTCACGATCATTGTTGAAGCGATTACGTTGTGCCTGGCGGGTTCCATACTTGGCCTTGCGATTGCCGCTGTGGTTTTTGGAGGCAGCACATTTACCACCGGTTCACTGGTCAGCATGTCGGCCTCTCTCGACATCACCGGCGACATCACACTCACCTGCCTCATCGCCGGGGCCGGCCTTGGTGTCGTTGGCAGCCTCTTACCCATGTCGCGCAGCATTCGTAAACCGGTTTATGAAGGGATCCGCACCAGCCTGGTGTAGTTAACACTCACTATGAATACCGTGCGGAAATTCGAACATCGTTTTTCACATGTGCTGCCGTCTCACCTGAAAGATCAGGACATCAGGCTGTCAGAGGATCTGCTCACCTGGTTCATTGAGGCCTATACCAGCGAAGGCGACTGCGTGTTTGATCCGTTTGCAGGGTTCGGCACCACGCTGCTGGTTGCTGAGCAGTTGGGCAGGCAAGGTTATGGCGTTGAACAGAACCCGGCATGGCACCAATATGCCGGTAGCATTCTCAAGCATCCGGAGCGGCTACTGCTGTCGGACATCCGGAACACTGATCTGACCGACATTCCGCCCTTCGAACTCTGCATCAGCTCACCTATCTATATGCATCGGCACGAATCCCTGGATCCCCTTTCAGGGTTTACCAGCGCGGGGAGCTATGCCGACTACATCGACGCGCTAACGCGGATCTATGCGCAGGTGGCATCACGCATGACTGACAAAGGTCACCTTGTTGTAGAAGCGAGCAACCTCAAATCCCCGGAAGGCATCACAACGTTTGCGTGGGATCTGTGCGATTCGCTAACAAATGTGCTGAGGTTTAAAGGCGAGGTGATCGCCAACTGGGACCACTACGGGTATGGTTACGATCATTCCTACTGCCTCATTTTCCAGGCGCAATAGACCGATGCCTCACGTCGTTATCACCCTGCTGGCCACGCTGGCACTGAGCGGCTGTATGGATGCCACGGTGCTCGAATACGAGTCGCTCACCTACCCGCTCGATGACAAAAACGAACTTCATATCTCAACCTATCCGGCAGGGTTTCCGAAGGAAACATTCACAATTCCGTTCCTGTACAAGGCAATGCGATCTCCTGACGAAGTCTACTTCCAGGTGTTTGTTCGTGAGCGCGGTAAGACGTTCGGCAGGAATCCGCACGTTGAATCGATTCTGATTGAAGCATTCAGCTACAGTTTTCCCGGTGAAGCACCGGTTCAACTGCTCAGCCACTATCCTGATAACTTCTGGATGCAGGGCAACGAGCCCGACAAGACGAGCCCCATCCCTCATGCCGAGGGCTGGCAACTGCAACTCCGAATCGACCTGACGCTAAACGGGAGTCGACATGTTGTTGAGGATACGGTTGAGGCAACCAGCAGCAGAAGTATCACACCGCTGATCCTGTACTCCCTGTAGCTGCTAACGACCAGCAAGGAAACCGCGACTGGCACGATTGTCCTTGAACCGGTCCAGGCGTTCAAAATCGAGATGAAATTTCTGCCATGCACCGTTCACGAGCGGCACATAGAAGTCATCATCCTCCGGCCTGGGATTCGAAAGCCCGGTCACGCCTGCGGCAAGCAGGCCATCAAATTCGCACCCGTGCATCCAGTCACTGACGCCGATATACGCCGAATACTCGTAGGAACGTGATACCAGCATGTGCTGCCATAACTGTTTTGCCTTGCTCGGATTACTTCGCTGGGTGATAGAGAAAGACGGAATCAGCACAACATCGGGTGAGTTTCTGATCATGTTGAAGGAATCGGAAAACCAGAGATCAGAACAGATCAAGACAGAGAAGCGGCGCCCTGCCACTTCAAACTCCCCGATGCTGTCGCCCTGGCCAACGCCTGTATTCAACTCGGAACCGTAAGGGCGTACCTTGTCGTAACGCGAAAGCACCAGTCCGTCCGGGTCGACGACAATACCGGAATTTATTATTTCCGAACCACGCTGCCGGTAACAGGAACCGCCAACAACAGTCGTATTCATCTCCCTTGCCAGATGAGCAATGTGCGCTTCGTATTCATCAGGGTTCGAGTTTGCGCCGATCAGTTCAGGCAGGACCACGACATCACAGTCCAGCGGATAGCCATCCACGAAAAGACTCTCGATATCCTTGTACATATCGCCGCTTCTGGCCGGAGGCTGGCACAGCGCCAGCACCAGCGCGTCAGCAGCGGCATCCGTCTCACGATCAGCAAGGAGGATACGTCGTGCGGTGGAATAGGACTCACCCGTCGCCTGCATGCGCGCACGGATAAGCTGCTTGAGGTTTTTTTGTTTCGTCATGCGATCTCCACGGCCCGAGATGTCCTGCCCAGCGCAACAACTCAGACGATGCTGACGAATGATGCATCCTTCGAGGTCAGTTACCCCTTTGACTCAGTTGCCTTAACCTCGCTGGGAGAGGTTAACGAGTTTAGGCGTGAAAGGCCGCCACGCCCCACTTAAGAATACCTGCAGCACCAAGTCAACCGCCGATTGCGAATCGAATCGCATCACAGTACGGTGACCGGATGGCCGCAATCACTGTTTCTGATCGCCCTCACGACATCGACTTCGAATTCGTCTATCGGTTTCTTAGCGAGGAGTCTGTGTGGGCTGTAGGCATCGGGCGCGACACCCAGCAACGTGCTATCGAGAGTTCACTGTGTCTCAACGCGTTTGTTGACAAACAGCAGGTCGGTTTTGCCCGGGTCGTCACGGACTATGCGACCTTCGCCTGGGTTGATGATGTATTCGTGGATCCCGACTACCGCGGCCAGCATGTCGCGCATGAACTCATGCTGGCCATCATGCAACATGCAGCGCTCGGCAGCGTTGCTTCATGGTGGCTGTCATCCAGTAACCCTGATGCCCGCGCACTGTTTGAAAAGCATGGGTTTGAACGTCCTGATACAGATCGACTTGCAAAGCTGATGGCTCGTCCGAAACTGAAGCCTGAGTTTTATAAGGAGTGACAGAAGCCACTTTTACCCTGCCACAGATGGGGCGGGAGTTGCGAAGAACTGCAGCGTCAGTCTTCGTAGTGAAACCTCACGAGATAAACCTTTTCACCTTTGCCGTGCTTGGCCGTTTTAAGCAGGTCAACAACACCATCAAATCCCGACTCTCTGGCAAGTTCGGGCGTGATATCGTCGAACGACATTTCGTGAATTGTGTCGACAACGACATGTCCTTCTTCGAGCCTGTAACGGCCACCAACCTTGACCCTTGGCTGCTTCCATATCCGAACACTTGACGATACCTCGCCACGTTTGACGGGCTCCCTTAGTTTTTTGGTGAATTGCACAGGTAAAAGCTACGGTTACACTTAGGTTGCCGGTTCTGGCTTCGGTCCGCCGCCGAGAAGCTTGACGATCTGCAATAGGGCCCAGTTGAACCAGCCCAGATATGCTCTGGGTATCGTCGCTGGATGTCGCGGCCCACCAGGTGTACGCAGTCGTAATGTTTCCCAGGGCTCCCCCTCATCTAGCCGGTTCTTCAGGTCGGCAGGATCAAAATCTACACCAATCGGATTGGTGACAAAATCATCGCTCACCAGAAACTCATTGGTTTCTTCGATCGAGTTGAAAACATCGACCTGTGTTTCGATGACATTGCCATCAGGATCTTGATAGTAAATTGAGATCGTACCCCCATGATGAGTGCACCAAACCGGATTGTGACCCGCACCTGTCATTCGTTCCCATGTTGCCAGCAGGTCACCCAGCGTATCGTAGGTATATGCGTGATGATCCACACCTGCCATGTTGCGTAACTTTGGCAGCAACCCGGGACGCTGCACAATCGCAAGGCGGTGGTGCTCGTCGTCATAGCTGAGAAAGATCATACCGGTGCCTTCATGAACCGTCCTCGCACCAAGCAACAACCGATAGAAATCGATCTGTTCATGGTAGTTGCGTGCGTTCAATACCAGATGCGCGAACTTGGCGGGTTTCGGAATACTGTCCATTTTTGAGTCATTCATTTGCGGTTACTATTTGCCAACTGTCAAAAAATATCGTATATTATTTGTCAATTGTCAAATACTTGATGCGATGTCTTCCAGCACCCTTAGAGAAACCGGTACACACCCAAAGTCAGAACAGACCCAGCAAAAACTCCTAGAAGCTGGTATCAGGATGTTTTCAGAGAACGGATACGCTGCAACCAGCACGCGTCAGGTGCAGACCGCTGCCGGCGTCCAACGCAATCTCATTACTTATCACTTCGGCAACAAAGAAGCGTTCTGGAAAGCTTGTGTGACCGAGCTTTTCGCCAGGATCAACGCTGTGATGGGCCCCGCCATGCAGCAGGCCAGGGACATAGAGCCCGGCGAAAGGATGCGATTTGTTATCCGTCAGTTTGTACGGGTGTCGGCTGCACATCCTGAAATGACCCGCATCATGTTTGATGAAGGACGATGCGGCGACTGGCGCTTATACTGGATCATCGATAATCACGTGAGCAGCTTTTTTGATCTGGTAACGCGATTACATGAAGAAAGTAAACCACGCCATCGCCTCGATATTTCACTCACCCAGTTCTACTACATCATCGTCGGCAGCGCTGCAGTTTTCGCAATGGCGCCAGAATGCCGTCAGCTGACCGGTGAAGATCCTTTTGATGATTCATTCGTTGACACTCATGCTGATGCCATCGCCAGGTTGTTAGTCGGACCCTGATTATGGCGGACCAGTCTCTAGCCACTTATCGAGTCGCGGGCTTTGCATCACCCGCATTTGCCCTGGCTGCACTTGGTCTGCCGATTATTGCCATACTGCCACCGCTCTATGCGGAACTTGGCATCAGCCTGACTGTTGTAGGCGCCGTCTTCATGACTGCACGTTTTTTTGACGTGTTTACGGACCCCGTATTCGGCGTGCTCGGAGATCGCGTGAAGACGAATTGGGGGCGGCGTAGACCGGCCATTGTTGCGGGCATACCTATTCTTCTGCTTGGCGTTTACGGCGTGTTCTTTCCCGGCGACCCCGCGAGCAGTACCTCACTGCTGATTTTCCTGCTTGTTATGTACGTTGGCTGGACGCTACTTGCAATATCGCATACCGCCTGGGCTAGTGAACTCTCGGGGGACTATGACGAGCGCACACGAATCATGGGTGCGCTGCAGTTCTTCGGACTCCTCGGCGCCGTCGCCGTGCTGGCTATTCCGGCCGTGGTGGACCAGGTAAACCCTGAGGGAAGTATGAAAGTCCGCAGCGCTGTTATGGGTGCTCTTATCCTGCTCGCTGTGCCGCTGTTCTTTGGACTTGCCCTGCTTAGTACCAAGGAACCAGTAATTCGTCTTGAAGCCCCCTTACCCTGGCGCGACGCATGGCAGTCTATCGCCTCGAATAAAGCACTGCGCCGCCTGCTGCTGGCAGACCTTCTAATGGGCTTGCAGGGTGGCATCAATGGTTCGGTGCATTTCTTTTTTGTCATAAACGTGCTGAAACTGCCGGATGCAGCCAGCTTTTTTCTTGTCATGATTTTTGTGGTTGGTCTCGCCTTTGTACCGTTCTTCGTGTGGCTGGCCGGTCGGCTCGATAAACACAGAACACTTTGTTTTGCGGCGATTCAGTCCACCTTTGCTACAGGCTGTTTCTTTATCGTGCCAAGCGAGGGGTTCTGGTGGGTATTTGCGATATTCCTAATGGTTGGTGTGAGCTTTGGTGCCAAGGACCTCCTGATGCGCTCAATGATGGCCGACGTTATCGACCAGGACAGGCTCACTACAGGGACAGATCGAAGCGCACTTTACTATTCGATGCTGACACTGACTGCCAAGATCGGCACGGCACTCGCGGTTGGCATCATCTACCCCGTGCTGGACATGGTTGGCTTCGACCCTGACGGCCAAAATCCGCAGGCAACACTTGACGCCGTGCGAATTGTGGTCGCGGCATCCCCCACCCTGGTCACCCTCGCAGTTGCCATCATCATGTGGAACTTTCCAATCGGCAGAGAACAACAGCGCGAAATGCGAACCAGAATCGACGCTGAGAACCCGGCGTAAAACAGAGTCAACAAAGGACAATAAGAGATGAAACTTGCCAGCTACCTTAAAGACAACAAACAGTCGTACGGCATTGTCACCAATGACGGGGTCATAGACCTAACCCGCCGCATCGGTACAGAATCTCCAAGCTTGAAGGCGCTTATCGCTAACGGTTACGCGGGGGCGCTGGAGATCGCAGAAACTGCTTCAGCGGACTTTTCGCTCGACGAGGTTGTGCTCCTACCACCCATCCCAGATGCAGGTGCAATGTGGTGCGCTGGTATCAACACCCATTCACATTTTGCAGAAGCGGCAGCCCGTATGGGGATCAACGAGTTGCCGGAATACCCGATGTTCTTCCTGCGCGCCAACAATACCCTGGTCGGTTCAGGCACACCGATCGAAAAACCGGCACTTGAGCCGAACTTTGATTATGAAGGTGAAATCGCCGTGATCATCGGCAAGCGCTGCAGAAACGTCTCAGTTGAAGATGCGCCAAAACATATCGCTGGATACAGCTGCTTTAATGATGGCTCTGCCAGGCAATACCAGATTCGGGGTTTTCAGGTCACCACAGGAAAAAACGCCTATCACAGTGCAGGGTTTGGCCCCTGGATGGTCACTGCGGACGAACTGATCGCGGACGACATGGTACTGGAAACTCGCGTGAACGGTGAGGTACGTCAGAACATGAAGCTTGATGACCTGATCTTTTCATTTGCGGACCTCATCTCGCACATCTCAGAAGTCACGTGGCTGGAACCAGGTGACGTACTGGTCACAGGTTCTGCAGAAGGTGCTGGTGCGCTAAGAAATCCGCCAACCTTTCTCGCCGACGGTGACATCGTTGAAATTGAAGTCAGTGGTATCGGCACCCTGACCAACGAAGTGAAGGAACAAGTGTTATGAGCATCAATAGAGTAGAAACAACTGTCCTCGTGGTTGGCGGCGGTCCTGTGGGTATCCTCACAGGTCTACTGTTCCAGAAACTCGGTGTGGATTTTCAGATCATTGAACGACGACCGACGCTCCACCAGGCACCGCAAGCCCATGTGATATCCAGCCGTTCCCTTGAGATCTGTCGCGCTGTTGGGATAGACGACATGACTATCCGCGCCCTTGGGCCTGCGCTGCAGGACACTGCCTCAATTCGATGGGTGGACAGGCTCGTCGGCCGAGATCTTGGCGTATTCCGCATGGGCAGAGATCCTTCGGAAATCGGGCGAATGCTTAGTCAGACGCCTACACCAAGCACCAACCTCAGCCAGGATCAGTTTGAAAAGGTCCTGTTTGAACGTCTTTGCGAGACAGCCGGTGCGGAGAAGCTACTGTTCGAGCACGCCTGGGAAGGGTTCGAAGTGTCCTCTGACAACTACGTCTCCACGATCAGCACGCCAGATGGACAAGTTGAGATCTCATCGAGATACCTGATCGGTGCAGACGGTGCAGGCAGCCGCGTGAGGAAAGCAGCAGGCATCAACATGGTTGGCCCGGACAATATCCAAACCTTCATCAATATCCATTTCAGCGCCAATCTCAGGGAGCACCTTTCCGGGCGCGAGGGCCTGCTCTACTGGGTCATGGATGAGGAAGTCTCGGGTACATTTATTGCGCACGATATCGACAGCAACTGGATCTTCATGAAGACGGTGGACGAAGATGAAAACATCGACCCAATCGATGAAGCGAAGTTTGAGTCTCTACTGAGAAAAGCCATCGGCATCGATATACCGCTGACCATTAACAGCATGAACGCATGGCGCATGACGGCCCAGATTGCTGATGGCTACCAGAAAGATCATCTTTTCCTTGTTGGCGACGCAGCGCATCGCTTTCCGCCAACCGGTGGCATCGGCATGAATACAGGTTTTCAGGACGCACACAACCTCACCTGGAAAATCGCGATGGTTGAGAACGGGGCAAACCCGGACCTGCTCAACACGTACGAACCTGAACGTAAGCCGATTGCAGAGACCAATTCATCGCAGAGTTTAAACAACGCCATGAAGATGATTGAGGTCGCCATTGCACTCGACGTTGATGGCGACAAAACAATCAGTGCAGCGGATATTGATGCTGTCTGCAATGACGAGGCAAGGCTCGCGGCCGTCCAGGCGGCAGTCGATGCGCAAGCCGCGCACTTCAATATGTCAGGTCTGGATCTCGGCGTCTGTTACAACAGCACGGCAGTTATGGAAGATGGTGAACCACCACAATCAGAAGACCCGGTTTCTATCTATCAGCCTTCGACAACACCAGGGACGCGACTGCCACACGCCATGCTCCTTCGAGACGCTACGCCGTTGTCCACACTTGATCTCGTTCGTCTGGATCGGTTTTTGCTTCTGGCACATGCGGGTGAAAATGACGCGCTCTCTGCGGCTGTTGATGCCGCCAACAGCGCCGGTAAGCCGTTGCAATTAGAGGTGATCAACGAGTCATCTGGCTTAACCGCAGCTGATGATGCTTTTGCCACTCTCTGCCCGCCAGGCGAGGTGCTGCTGGTGCGACCTGATGGTCATATCGCCGCTCGACTCGGCGCTGCATCCGCGGCTGAAGAATTGGATAAGGCACTACGGAGTCTGATGTAGTCTCGCCTATCCGTTTACTGCCTCACGCCCTCCAGCAACGAGCGAAGCTCGCGTTTGCTTTCCCTAAGGGCTTTGGCTGGATCTTTATGATGTGCGATCCAGAAAGTTGCCTCGTTCATGGCACCGGTCAGCTGAAACGCGAACGCTTCTACCGACTTCGTGCGTAACACACCATCAGCGCTCAATTGTTTGAGGAACGGCAGCAGCCTGTAAACACTATACTCGCGATCGATCATCTGCCAGTTGGCGAGCCCAAGCGCAGACGGCCCATCGGTTCGCAGTATCCGATGCATGCGGTTATCCGATGCGCATTCCAGGTAGGCAAAACAACCTGCTACAAGACGCTCAAACGGATCTTTGCTGCGTGAAGATGCTTCCTGGATTTCAGCCGCCATCTCGTCCTCAACGGTGCGATACACCGCTTCGAATAACGCCAGCTTGGATGGAAAGTGGTGGTAAAGCGCTCCCTTGGTGACGCCCGCCTCCTCAATCACTTCCTGGGTAGTGGTTGCCGCAAAGCCTTTTTCCTCAAATATCCGGCGAGCGATACCGAGCAGGCGTTCGGCAGTTTCCCTACCCTGGATGACCTTTCGGGAGGACACACGCACGGCTTTTGATGATGAAGACGATGACGACATTGCTGGTTCAGCCATAATATGTTTACATACCTTCGGTCGGTATGTAATTATGCGAGCCGCTGATGCGAATAGCAACCCTCATCATTTTCCTGGCGATATCCCTCGCCAGCACAGCCAAGGAGCCCCAGGTGTCTTACAGCATGGTTATCGAAAAGTCTTACGATTTGCCCTTCCCTATCGAGGCGGTTTATGCCGCGTGGGTGTCATCGGACACAGTCATACCACCCGCAACATCCATGGACGTGCTGCCAGAGGTTGGGGGTCACTATCGCCTCCTCATGGAAATGCCTGACTTCACAGGAAAAAACGAAGGGACCTTTTCCCGTGTCGAACCCGGCGAACGAGTGACCTATACCTGGGAGTGGAACGGTGATGGTGAGGTCAGCGAAATTGACGTCAGGTTTGAATCAATCAACACCGGGACGCGCGTCTCCCTCACGCATTCTGGATTTACCAAGACAGAGAGTGTCACCAACCATGACACCGGCTGGGACAGCTACATCGAAGGCTTCACTGCGCATCTCGGCGCCGCAGATAGCCCTTAATCAAAGCCCTTAAGAGACCAGGCCCTCAACCATCGCTGCCATCACCCAACCTGCGGGTGGCAGGATGCCGAACAGCACCAGCTTCTGGACATGGGATTCAAATGGCCATTCCCAGCGAGACTCGATGAACATCTGTTCCGTTAAAAGCTCAGCTCTTGTCAGGTCCGAATCCTTTTGCCCCAGCAGCGCCTGCTGCACCTGGTCCAGTGCCTCGATCTTCCTGTCACGAATTCGGTTTCGCAGCACAACCACCGGATAGCTATAGGCGAGGATCACACTGAGGAACAACACCAGCACCAGCAGCACTATCTGGTAAAAAAAGACAGTATCGGCATCACCAAGGTAGGCAAACAACACCGGCCAAGGTGCGAAGCTGAGGCACATCAGTAGCACAACACGAACCATCGGCCCTGCGATGGGACAGTAATCAGGTAGTTGCAACAGGTTGATCTCCATCCCGGCTGCAACGCGGGCAAGCACGGTGACCTGCATGTATATGACCGCAACCAGCGTGCCACCAAGAACACCGCCAAGTGGCAACAGGACAAAAGTTATCGGCTGGACGCCCACACCAGCATCCCTGATGACAGCAGTAAGCTCCGCAAAGGTATTACCCTGAAGGTAGGACAGGACAGGCAGTACCGATGAGTTGAACAGGATGTAGGGCAGGATACAGATGACGAACAGTCGGCGCGAAGGCTGCAGTGCCTGCATGATATCGGGACCGAGTTCAGCGATGCCGGTCAGCGCCTTCAGATCTGCTTCCGTTGTCCTTGCAAGCAGGACACCTGCAAAGGTCATAAACCCACCGAGAAAACAGATGATAGAACCATAGAGGGGAAAGGCACGCTGCGCATCCTGAACCTCCATGCTGGCACCTTGATCAACCTCTGCAAGGAGGAAGATCAATAAGGCAGCAAGTACTGCTGAAAACACCATCAGGACAAGACCAAGCTTTATGCTCGATGCAAAGTTTCGATCCAGGAAACCAAAAACCCAGATACGCTCCAGTCCAATTGATGCCACGTTGCCTTCTCGCTACCTGTTGACTATGTCCTGCATCCCATCCCACTCGGACCAGTGATCACATAACCTGTCGATCGTGGTCTGCCAGGGATCATAGTCATCCGGATACTCAAGGAACTGGCCAAAGTACCCCCGGTCCGGGTGGTCACTTACACCATGTGCAACGCGACGGGTGCCCTCGTTGGGGTTACCTTCACGAAACCGGCGCACCCGAAAATAGATATTCATACGCGGATTCGGCCCAAGGTTTGGCGTTGGTGTGTGCGGGCAACTATGCAGGGCAATCACTGCATCGCCAGCGCCCAGAAGGACCGGTGTGAGCTCGGGCCAGGGCCAGTTTTCGGTCGGTGTACCGGCCTTTGCCCGCTCACCTGCCATCTCGCGGATACGGTCAGGCAATCCATTCATGTAAGGCTTACCGCTTGCGCCAATCTTTACGCGCGGCCAGCCAACGCCTTCGGGGCCAACAATGCCGCCTGAATCACGCTGCTCTTTAAAACAGCTTTCCACTTCCTCATGCATACCCTTCAGCACAGCAAACTGGCCATTACCCGGCTCAAGCTGGTCATTCAGGGCAACGCCGACCAGCGCGGTGTAACTGCCGTAGGAAAGCCTGCGCTCAGGGTCCATCCAGAGAATCCCATCGTTGCTGCCGCGTTTGCCATCGTTCTCGCCGAACCACCGCACCGGATCTTTGGGCCTGGCTGTAACGAGATCAATCTCATCGGCTGATTCGGGCAACTCACCGCTCCAGCCTCCGTCTACATGGGTGCCTGGTTTACCACCAAGTTTGTTGTGGGGCGGCGTCACCGCCACCTGGCAGCTGATTACCGGTGGGAACGGTCCCATGACATTACGCAGGATGGATGCGAGCGAGCTCCTGTTGAACAGGCCGTTAATGTGGGGATGGGTGGCGAGCTTTCCAGCCACGAGAAGCTGATGCTCGTCTCTCGGAATGGCATCTTCGATCAATCCCCTGGCTGCAGCCACCATCTCTTCGCTGATGACGTTGCGCAGGATGACGTAGCCATCATCAGCAAGGGATTGCTTCTCTTCATTGGTGAGATCTGTTTTCACTTTATTTATGATCCCTCTTTCGTGGTCCTTTTCTTATTAGTGTTTTAAACATGGACAACATCAGAGATTACCTTGCCCACAACAATTGTGCACAGGTTGCCATCAGGCATCGCGGCAACATCGTACTTGACGAGCAATTTAACAGCGAACCACAGGACGTCGCAGCCGTGCAGAAAGGCATTGTGGCGTTGATGATGGGTATCGCGCAGGAAAAGTTCCTGCTCGAGATCATCGATAACATGAACCATCACGTGGACCCGGAATGGACCAACATCGGCCCGTGGGATGAAGCGAAGCTCACCATCGAACACCTGATGACCATGACCACAGGCATGGACGACAAACTGAATCCTGCTGGTGAGATCGGCAGCACCTGGTTCTATAACAACATCGCGTACCAGAAGTTGAAAGAGATCCTGACGCTTCACACCGGACTGACACTCAATGAAGTAACCAGGCAATGGATCTGCGATCCACTCAACATGACAAACACCGAATGGCGCGAACGTGATATGAAACTGCCGGACGGCAGCAATATGACCGGCCTCTACTCAACCGCAAGCGACCTGATGAAAGTGGGTGACGTTGTTCTCGCAGATGGTGCCCCGCTGATCACCGACAGCATGTTCATGGACCAGCTTGCCGCGCCAGGGTCAGAAGACAACCCCGCATGGGGTCTCATGTGGTGGAACAACAACCAGGACCGTTTCAGGTTGCCGTTCAGGGAAGAAAAGCTGTTTGACGGACCGATCATTCCGGGCGCACCCGAAGACCTCATCTCCGCAAGAGGTGCCCGCTGTGTTCACCTGGGCGTGTCGAAGCAACACGAGCTGGTGGTTGCCTGGACCATCAATAACAGCGGCGACTTTAATCCGAGGATCGAAAAGGAAGTGTGGCCAATGATTCTTGAGGTGCTCTAACAAGCAAGATCAATTTGAGCGTGTCATGCTCATGCGCTGGACAATTTTGTCCGAGCCCTCTCGCAGCTTTTCGGTATACCCGGTCGCAACAAAACCTGCACTTTCATACAATGCAATTGCTGCGTCATTGCCTATCGTGACATCCAGTTCCAGGTCGCGCACACCCAGCCCTTCAGCCCAGTCGGCAATGTATCCCAGCATCAACCGGGCCAGGCCAGTGCCACGCGCGTGCGGCGAAACCCACATCTGGTAGATATGCACGACCCCGGTTTCTTCGAGGTGCCCCGCCGACATCCCTGATACAACGTCGCCAAGGCTACCCTTCACCGGCAGATCCTGGCCTGGGTCAACCGCCAGTAATCGTTCGTGCCACATGTTGTCCGGATACTGCGACGCCTGGGCATAGGTTGTCCCAAACGCGTACGGCGCATCTTTTAGTGCAGCCAGCCTTGTGTCCCGATAGACCTCCCAGTCCTCGGGCACGAATACATCAACGGAAGGTTTCATAGGTGTTAGATTATAGGTGTTAAATTACAGTCATTTGAACAAACGAATCATTGCAACAGGTGGACCCGGTGCGGGCAAAACCACCACGCTTAACGCCCTATCTAACCTCGGCTATGACGTTGCGCCGGATGCTGCAAGGGAAATTATCCGTGAGCGCCGCAGCCAGGGCTTGTCACCGCGACCTTCACCTGATGCGTTTGCGCAACAGTGTCTTGAGCGTGATATCAGCGAGTGGCACAAACCGCGAACCACTACCTGCTTTTTTGAGCGTGGTATCTGCGACGCAGCTGCTTCACTCATGGCCGCTGGCGCCATGACACGGTCGGCTGCGATCGAGCTATCCCGGCAATACCCGTACGACACACCGGTTTTACTTTTCCCTCCATGGGCAGAGATCTATACCATGGACGCCGAACGTGACCAGGACTTTGAACACGCCACACGCGTGTTTGCCGCGATCAGCGACTGGTACGCAGAACTTGGGTACGATGTCGTCCTGGTACCGCAGGCAAGCGTCGCCGAGCGAGTAGAATTCATTCAACAGTTGGTGGAGACAACCTGATGCAGGACTTTTCAGGAAAGACAGCCGTGATAACCGGTGGCGCAAGTGGTATTGGACTTGGCCTTGCGCGGCGTTGTGCAGACGAGGGTATGAATCTTGTGCTTGCCGACATTGAAGAAGAAGCGCTCGCAGGTGCCGTCAACTACTTCGAGGAACGCCAGGTGAGAGTGCTGGGCGTCCCAACCAATACCATGGTTAAGGCCTCGGTAAATGATATGGCAGGCAAAGCGATTGCCGAATTCGGCAAGGTGCACCTGCTGTTCAACAATGCCGGGGTGGTCAACGGCGGCCCACAGGTGCCGGTGTGGGAACTGCCAGACGTGGACTGGGACTGGGTCATGGGCGTGAATTTTTACGGCGTGCTTTACGGGGTGCAGGCTTTCGTCCCGCATATGATCGAGCACGGTGAAGCCTCACACATCGTTAACACCGCATCTATTGCCGCCTTTATTCCCGGCGGTGGCCCCTACGGGGTCAGCAAGTATGGTGTTGTTACTTTTACTGAAGGACTAGTGCAGGACCTCAAGGCGCAGAAAACCGCGATTGGCGCGTCTGTATTGTGTCCAGGCTGGGTCAATACAAAAATTGGTGACGCCGAGCGAAACCGTCCAGGCTCTCATGAGAACTCAATCAACACGGACAAGGCGGGGCTCGGTATCAATGCACTGTTGTCGAACAGTAAGTCCCCGGATGAACTTGCCTCACAGGTGTTTGATGCGATTACCCAG
Source organism: Pseudomonadales bacterium (assembly GCA_963921285.3). Lineage (GTDB taxonomy): Bacteria > Pseudomonadota > Gammaproteobacteria > Pseudomonadales > Azotimanducaceae > UBA9659. Next base: position 103,321 of record CAWUFD020000003.1, on the reverse strand, counting down.
GATCACTTTTACATCCTGCCGCATACCGGCTGGGACGACATGGTGGTTGACCACGCAAAGGCGATGGTTGCCCGCGGCGGTGTATTTAAGTTCGACGTTGCCAGGCAAACGCAGCGCGGTCTTGACGGGGAAGACGTCTGATCCGGTGAGTGCTTGAACACGCTTGCCGCACCTGTAACCTTACGCTCTGACAACAGGTCTCAATAGATATGAAAGCTGTAACGCTATTGGCATTATTTACGTTCGCCCTCACCTGCCACGCTGGGGAAATGAACAAACCGGCACCAGCATTTGAACTGCCGCACCTGGATGCCGCGCAAACCATAACCTCGCTAGATTCAACCAACGGCAAGATCCGCTACCTTGATTTCTGGGCTTCCTGGTGCGCGCCTTGCCGTGTTTCCGTACCGGCGATCATCCAGTTACAGGCAGACCTGGGTGGCGATGACTTCGAGGTGATTGCCGTGAACGTGGATGAGAACCCGGATGCCGCTCGCCGCTTCCTGAAGCGCTACGACATCAACTACACCGTGTTATCTGACCCGGATGCATCATCTGCGGCTGACTATAAGTTGCCAGGCATGCCAACGTCTTACGTGCTCGACCGTGATGGAGTGATTAAGCTCGTCCACAGCGGCTTCAAACCCGGCGACATGGACAAGATACGCGAAACCATTACCGCGCTACTCGAACAAGAGTAGCGAGGCCAGGAAGGAATTTGACGCTGATGAAGTTACTGATACTGCTGACCATCCTCACGACACTGACGCTGCAGGGTTGTGAAACCGTACAGCCCTGGGAACGGGGAACACTTGCGCGACCAGAAATGCAGCTTGACCCGGATGTACTGGGATCACAGCTGTATAACCAGGTTTACTACAGCAAGGAAGCATCATCCGGCGGCAGCCAGACCGCCGGTGCGGGGTGCGGCTGCAACTGATGGAAAACAAAGCTTATCGGGATAACCCCCTGGTTGCGCTTTCCAGTGCTGCCCTTTCTCTACCCGCTTTTGCTGCAACCCAACCGGTGCAGACCGAGGTATCCATCAAGTCGACGATGTACGAGGAGGAGAACATTCCCTCGCACAAGATACTGATCGGTTCAGACGAGCGATATGACATCGTCGTTAACCAGTTCCGCCTGCTCTCACCGCTCGCCGACGCCTGGAGCGTTGGGGTAAACATTTCGAAAGAGCGCATGAGCGGCGCATCACCCTGGGGCACCATCACCGGTCTTAACGGTGAAGCGAGCCTGATCATGAGTGGCGCGACTATCCATGATTCACGCACGGAGATCAGCGTTAACGCAACGCACTACGGTGAAAACAGAAGTCTCTCGGTTGGCCTGGCGCGCTCAGAAGAAGATGATTACAAGGCAACCGCCATCACACTCGGCGGGGAATGGGACTTCAACAACAAACTCTCTACCTTGTCGCTTGGCGTCAGCTACTCTGACGATGAAATCGAACCGACGGACGCCCTGATCTTCGGTCGTGTGCAGGAGGAAGAAAAAGACAGCAGGTCAATGTCGATTGGCTGGGCACAGGTCCTGGACAAATCATCTGTTTTACACGCGGGTCTCAGCATTACCGATCACGATGGGTACCTGTCAGATCCCTACAAGCTGCGTGACGTCAGGCCGGATGACCGCCTGGAATGGGCAGTCAGCCTGCGTTATCGCCGTTACTTCGACAACCAGAACGCGGCGCTGCATCTCGACTATCGCTACTATGATGATGACTGGGGTATCGATTCACACACGCTGTACGCGGCCTGGTACCAGAATCTGGGCGTCAAGTTCCAGCTGGTGCCGAGCGTCAGGTATTACTCGCAGGATGAAGCCGACTTCTACCTTTCGACTGACAATTTCACTCTGCCTGTCACCCAGGCGCAATCAAGCGACTACAGACTTTCGACGTATGGTGCCTACACATTTGGGCTGAAGGCGATATACAACGAAGTGAACTGGTCGGTGTCGCTGGCGGTAGATCGTTATATTTCATCCGAATCCTATGGTCTGTCTTCCGGTGAGGAACACCCTGCCCTGCTGACCTTCAACATGGCATCGATATCTTTTGACTTCAGGTTCTGACGTCTCCACTACCACCCAGCAGTTCCGCGCCATGGGTTCACCCTGTGAGCTCCTCTTCCACCCAAACGGCGCGGTAGATCTCAATCGTGCCATCGCTGCCTGCCGTGAAGAAATAGCGCGGTTCGAGGAGAAATATTCCCGTTACCTGCCGGACAGCCTGACCTCTCGCATCAACAACGCCGCAGACGGGCAGCCCGTGCCCATCGACAACGAGACCTTTGCGCTCCTCAACTACGCAGACGTCTGCTACCAGCAGAGTGACGGGCTGTTTGACCTCACGAGCGGTGCGCTCAGAAAAATCTGGCACAAGCAACAGGCGCAACTGCCCTCACAAACCGAAATCGATGACTGCCTTGCGCTCATTGGTTGGGAGAAAGTTGAATACGATAGTCACTCGGTTCGTCTTCCGCTGGCCGGTATGCAGCTTGATTTTGGCGGTGTAGTGAAAGAGTACGTTGCAGATGCTTGTGCCACTGTCGCAAGCCAGCACGGTATTACACACGGCGTGATCAACCTTGGCGGCGACATCACTATTCTTGGCGGTTCACCGGACGGCAGCCCCCTGCCTGTCGGGATAACCCATCCCCTGGAAACCGAATCGGCTATTGCGCTCATCCATATACAAGCAGGTGCAGTCACCACGTCCGGGCACTACGAACGTTATGCTGAAATCGATGGACGTCGATACAGCCACCTGGTGAACCCAAAAACCGGATGGCCGGTAGAGGGACTATTGTCAGCAACTGTCGTTGCAGATAAGGCTGTGCTGGCTGGCTCCATTACATCAATCGCGATGCTGAAGGACGAGGCATCAGCCCTCGCGTGGCTCGAAAGCTGCGAATTACCCTACCTCGCCGTGGACAAGGAACTTGGCTGTCATGGACACCTCGCTGCATGAAACAGCGAAACCACTTCAGAATGGGTTGATTTCCTTTTCTAATTATATAACTATATTGTTATGGAACAGATTGGTTATACAAACGAAGATCTGGATGCCGTGTTTGCGGCGCTTGCGGACCCAACCCGGCGCGCCATACTGACACGCCTCTCTGCTGGCGAGGCTTCGGTACTCGAAATTGCTGAACCGTTTGAGATGAGCCAGCCAGCAGTATCACGTCATCTCAAGGTTCTCGAACAGGCTGGCCTGATTGAGCGTGACATCGATAAGCAGCGTCGACCTGCTCGTCTCAAGGCTGACCGGATGACCACAGCCGTGAACTGGCTCACCCAGTTTCGTCAATTCTGGACCACCAATTTTGATCAGCTGGACGCACTGCTAGAAGAACTCAACGCCGCAAGTGGTTCCAGCAAAGACAAGCACACCTGATGGATGAACAACATGACTGAATTGCCGGAATATCGACTTGAACGCGTTTTTAGCGCACCACGTGAAATCGTGTGGAAAGCATGGACAGACCCAACACTGCTGAATCGGTGGTATGGGCCCGGTGTCGAAACGGTCATCCATGAATTCAACCTCGTGCCGGGTGGTGAGTGGCGTAACGAAATGAAATACGGCGGGAAGTCCGACTATCAGAAGATGGTGTTCGCCGAAGTGTCACCCCCCACCAGGCTCGTCTGGCACCACTCTCCGGCGGATGAAAACTGGAATATCGCATCAAACCCGATGATGCCGGACTGGCCAAGGAACCTGCTCACCACCGTCACCTTCGACGCAGAAGGTGATTCAACCCGCGTGACGCTGACACAAGTGCCGGTAGACGCCACCGCTGCTGAGATAGCTTGCTTTGCTGACATGATGTCAGGCATGGACGGCGGCTGGGGCAAGGGATACGCCATTGTTGACGAGATTCTTGCTGAACTTTGCGCCTGAACAGAAGGCGCCTGAACAGCTTGTTCCTGAACAGTTAAAGCCTGAACAGAAGGTGCTGTTGTGACGAGCAAAACGCGGACAAACCCACCCGCCGTAGAGCCGTCACAACTTGTACCACTGTTAAAAGCTGCTGGCCTGCCTGAACTCTTTTCCCATATCGAGTTCGAGTTCATCGGTCGATTCTCCAACGATCTCTGGTGTCTGAAACTTGATAACGATGTCCAGTTGGTTGCCAAAACACAGCATGGACCCGCGCGTCCCGGAGCAACCGACAATGCAGAGCGGGCTTTTTACAGTTTTGCAGCTGGCAACACCACGCTGCCCATCCCGCAATATCTGGGAGAGATCAACGGGAGCATGCTGTTTGTTTACGAAGACCTCGTACCCTTCAGCTTCATGGAGGGAGCAACACGTATTCACGCTGAGCGTGGTGTCATCGCGCTGGCTTCACTTCACGCTGCGTTCTGGGGGAATCCGGGCCTGCCTTTCCCAGCGTTTTCGGACAAGCAGGTACATGCAGTTTCACAGGCTCGCTACAGTGCTGCATGGGCTGAGCACAAACACACACTCCTCCCGCACTGCCCCGCCTTCGAACCGTTAGGTGACGCGCTCGATCTCAACCTTGCAACAACACTGGAGGAACTCGTCTGGCCGCAGACACTGTTACATGGTGATGCACATGCAGAGAACCTGCCCTTGCGCGGCGACGACGTACTGATCCTCGACTGGGAGGATCCGCTCGTGGGTAACCCCGGCTATGACCTTGCGGTTTTTATCGGCATGAGCTTCTCGACACAACAGCGACGCGATATTGAGGAACACCTGCTGAGACTTTATATCGAGCAGTTACAGGCCCTCGGTGTCACATGGCAGGGCTGGCGGGAGGCGTATCGTGCTGGTCTTGTTCGTCGTGCCGCGAACATCGTCGAGATCGCATCTCCAGCTTTCACCTCGCTGCCCTGGGTTTTCGAACGAAGTGCGCAGGCGGCGCTCGATCACATCTAAGGCCGGGCAGATTTACTCTGAAAACCGCGAAGCGATGGCCTTGAAGTCCGAAAACGCAATCAGTCCTTTGCTGGCTTGTTCGAGTGCATTCAATTCAAGGCTGACCATGCCATCTTCAATGGCTTTCTTTCGTATCGCTTTTGTTCCGTTTGGCACTAACGCGAGAATGTCCTGCGTCACTTCAAGCATTTCCATGCTGGCAATCCGGAACAAGCTGGTCCCGCAGAGTTCACAGCCCGCCGCCTCCATGAACCTGTCGCCGATATTCATCTCCTTCATCGCCGCAACATGGCGCTGCCTGATAGAAGTGATAAAGGCTTCATCGTCGGCCGATAACGTTGCGGGTTCAGCACACTGCTGGCAGAGACCTTGCGACAACACCTGGGAGAGGATGACAAAAGGTGCATCGATGGAGCGCACAAACTCACGACCTTCCTGGCACAGGCTTTCAAGCATCGCTGTCGCATCATTCGCGCTGAGTGATGCAAGTAACCGGTAGTCACCATAACTCTCCCAGACAAATCTTCCAGCGCCTCGACATGCGATGAAAAATACATCGGGATTCAGGCCTCGAACGTTGGGAAAAAGCGCCTCAAGTTCGTCTTCGGTATTGCAAGAAAGTTGCGTGGCACCCGGGTGAACAAAATCGACGGGAAGCTCCATGGTCACGACCCGGGAGTTCTTATCCCGGTTAACGAACTCGACCAGGGACGCGGCCGTCGTTGATTTCCCTGAGCCAATCGGCCCACTACAAATGACCAGTGAAGGATCGTGTGCAGACAGGAGCTTTGAAACCCGTGGCCACCAGTACAACTTATCGACCCCGAGCTGTTCAACGGTCAGGATGTGTTGGGGCGCCAGCCTGACCGAGGCAACGGGCGAGCTGACAGAGTGAGAAAAGTGCACAAGGAATCGGTGAGGTGGTAACTCAATATAGGCCTTGGCACTGGCATCAGTATCGGCGCGCGACAGCGTGTTCAGCGCATCCATAAAGTAGCCATAGCCGTCGCGACTCAGTTCCAGCAGCACTCTTTTTGCACCGGGTTCCTGGGGCTCGTAGATCTGATATGTCAGCACACCAGGCAACTCACCTTTAGACGGAAAATATTCGAAATACAGGTCGCTGCCGCGTTGCCCTGGCAGCGCGCCGAGAAAAAGCGTCAACAATTCGACTGCATCCGATGCTGACGAATCGATATCGAATTGTTGCCTGAGCGCTTCCTGGAACCTTCGAACGTCCTGCTTTATTAACTTACCGCTGCGTTTCTGCTCGGACAGCCGGGTCTCCATCCCCCGGAAAATCGGCCACGCCCTGATGGCAGCACCGGCGATGGCAAGACCCGCAATGATTTCCGCGATATTGGCGGCAATCTCCAGCGTCAGCATGTTTCCTGCTTAACCTCTGTCGCGGCCGAACAGGAAGTCGCGCGTTTCTTCCCTGGCACCCTGGAAATCATTTCCTTTCCTTCGATCGATATCACCAACTTCTTCGGGCACATAAAAGTGGATCTGCTCACTGTCCTGGTATGCCGCCCAGACTGCATCTGAAATCGCCGTAACCGGCATGACTCGATAGGCACCCTCTTTTGGCAGTGCGTCCAGCATGGATTCTTCGAAAGGTCGCCCTCGGCCTTTGGCGGTTTCCCTGCGGAGCATCGGCGTGTCGATACAACCCGGCAGCACATCCGCTGTCCTGACCCCGAGCCGCTCAAATTCTAGTGACAACGCCTCGGTCATACCCTTCACAGCAAACTTTGATGCCGTGTAGATCGAGCGCATGGCGTGACCGTAAGTTGCACAGGAGGAGGATGTGCTGATGCAAAGGGAATTGTCCGTCTTGGCAAGCAACGGCAGCGCCGCCCTGATCCCATGGATTACGCCCATGATGTTCACATCGACGATCTGTCGGATGGTTTCAATATCCATCTGTTCGAAAAAACCGCCCGGCGCGATGCCTGCATTGTTGAACATCACATCAAGGCGACCGCCGCTGCGCGCTGCAAACGCATCTGCATCCGTCACATCAAGTACACCGGTGATCACATCACCGTCTATTTGTCTTGTTGCTTCATCGAGTGCTGCCTGGTCAAGATCGTAGAGACCGACCAGCCATCCCTCTGCCGCAAACCGTTGCCCGGTGGCGAGCCCCATACCGCCGCTACCGCCTGTGATGAATATGGATTTCTGCTCAGACATACCTGCTCCCTTTTTGAAGCACCAAGAGTTGAAGCCTCAAGACTACACCGAGCCGACAGCTTTTTCAGGTACACTCGTGCCGACTATTCCCCGAACAAAGACAGCCCATGAGCACAACCGCTGACAACCTTTCTGCAAAACAGATCCGGGATATCCTCGATGATGCAACGACTGTGGCGATGGTCGGTTTATCCGGCAACTGGTATCGACCGAGTTACTTCGCCGCGAAATACCTGCTTGATCGCGGCTACAAGGTGATTCCTGTCAATCCAAACTACGAGGAGATTCTTGGTCAACCCTGTGTACCTGACCTTGCCGCCATTGAGGAGAAGGTTGATGTGGTTGACCTGTTCCAGCGTGCCGAAATGGTCGGTCAGTTTGTGGAACCTGCAGCCCAGCTGGGTGCGACAACCTTCTGGATGCAACTTGGCATCGTTAATGAAGCGGTTGCAGACGAGGCACGACAGGCAGGTATGACCGTCGTGATGGACCGCTGCATGAAAATCGAATACGCAAGACTGTTTGGCGGACTCACGTGGTCCGGGGTCAATACCGGGATCATTTCAGCCAAACGCCCACGTCGCGTGCCATAAGGATTAAGGATCAAACAGTGACTGATCATAACTACGACTTTGAGACACTCTGCCTGCATGCAGGCCAGATTCCAGACCCGGCAACGGGTTCCCGTGCTGCCCCGATCTACCAGACAGCGGCATACGTGTTTGACGACACCGATCATGCGGCAAGTCTTTTTAACGCGCAGACGTTCGGCAACATCTATTCACGCCTGTCGAATCCAACCACCGCAATGTTCGAGGAACGCATGGCAGCCCTTGAGGGTGGTCGCGCCGCCCTTGCTGTGTCGTCAGGTCTAGCCGCACAGATGACCGCGCTGCTGACGCTGTTATCTGAGGGTGATGAACTCGTCTCTGCCAGCACCCTGTATGGCGGGACCTACTCACAGTTTGATGTGAACTTCCGTCGCATGGGTATCCACACAACGTTTGTTGACCCGGATGATCCCGAGAATTTCCGGGCCGCCATCAATGACAAGACCCGCTGCGTCTTTATTGAAACCATCGGTAACCCTTCAAACAACCTGATCGATATCGAAAAGGTTGCAGAGATTGCACACGAGCATGACATTCCCCTGATGGTAGATAACACCTTTGCCACACCTTTCCTGTGCCGACCATTTGATCACGGCGCGGATATTGTTGTGCATTCGGCCACCAAGTTTATCTGCGGTCACGGTACGTCGATTGGCGGGGTCATCGTTGAATCAGGCAAGTTCCCCTGGGACAACGGCAAGTTCCCCGAGATGGTGGAACCTAGTAAGGGATACCACGGCATCCGCTTCTATGAAACGTTTGGCGATTTTGGCTTTGTCACCAAGTGCCGCCTCGAAACATTGCGCACGCTTGGTCCGTCTCTCAGCCCGTTTAATGCGTTCCTGTTCCTGCAGGGCCTTGAAACGCTGCACCTGCGCATGGAGCGTCATGTTGAGAACGCCGAGGCGGTAGCCAGACACCTTGCCAGCCATGATGCCGTCAGCTGGGTGAAATACGCCGGACTGGAAGACAACCCTTATCACGGTCTCGCCCAGAAGTACCTGCCAAAAGGTGCAGGCTCGATCCTGACGTTCGGTATAAAAGGGGGCCAGGACGCTGGCGTCAAGTTCATCGAAAACGCGGAGTTCATGAGTCACCTTGCCAACGTCGGTGATGCAAAGACCTTGATCATTCACCCCGCGTCCACCACTCATCGCCAGTTGAACGAGGAGGAACAGATTGCAGCGGGTGTATCACCCGATATGATCAGGATTTCCGTCGGCCTCGAATCCATCGACGATATCCTATGGGATATCGATCAGGCATTGGCGGCCTCACAGCAGTAAACCCATCCGGAGAGAAGGTTCATGACCAACAGACCATTTCGCCCTTTTGACCACGCAAAAGACATGAAAGCCGTGCAGCGAATCTGGCAGGAGGTCGGCTGGATTGAGGATGATGAGGATGAACTTGAAGCAACCTCTGAGTTTTTCAAAACTGGTCATACCGAGGTCGCGACCATTGACGATCGCGCCGAGTGCTCCGTGCACTGGACACCCGGCAGCGTTCAGTATCAGGACAAGACCCTCACGATGGGGGCGGTGACCGCGGTAACCACCTCGCACCTCGCCCGCAAACTGGGATTTGCACGCGAACTGACTGCACGTTCCCTCGCCGCACAGCGCAGGGAGGGTATGGTTGTGAGTGCTCTCGGCATGTTCGACCAGGGTTTTTATAACAAGGTGGGCTACGGCACCGGTCCTTACGTTAATGAGATCCAGTTTGACCCAACCACACTGAACGTTGAGAGCGGATTTCGACCACCAAGGCGTCTTTCCGCAGACGACTATGAACAGGTACACACCGCACTGACCAACCGTCGCAAGTTTCACGGTGCCGCCATCCTCAATCCGCCTGAGATGGTTAAAGCTGAAATGCAGTGGACGGAAAACCCGTTTGGACTGGGTTACTTTGACGGCCCGGATGGCACACTCAGTCACTTCATCTGGGGTGAAATGAAAGGTGAGCACGGCCCTTACAACATCAATGCGCGTGCCTACCAGACGACGGAACAACTGATGGAGCTGCTCGCCCTGATGAAGTCGTTAGGGGATCAGGTGAACAGTTTTGTCCTGCCGGAGTTTGGCGAGTTCCAGTTCCAGGATCTGTTGAAACTGCCGTTCAGGACAAGCAGGAGTACCGGTGGCGGCAAACATGCGCACCAGTTCAAGGCCTACGCCTACTGGCAGATGCGGATTCTCGACCTCGAGGCCTGTATGGCAGCAACTTCATTACCTGGTGCGGACTGTCGTTTTAACCTTGAACTGAAGGATCCGGTGACGGACATCCTCACACCCGAGGATGGCTGGCAGGGTGAAACCGGTGAATACACGATTGAGCTAGGAGAAACCTGTTCTGCGAGCCCGGGGGCAACCACGGGGCTAATGAACCTGACAGCCTCCATCAATGCGTTCTCTCGACTCTGGTTTGGCATAAGGCCTGCAAGTCATCTTGCGATCACAGACGACCTGGCTGGGCCTGACGACCTGATATCCCTTTTGGATCAGTCATTTAGCCTGCCTTCGCCAGATTTCGGGTGGGATTTTTAAGCTACATTATCCTGACAAATCGTGGGTGTAATTGTTGATTTTTTAGTTATACTGCACTGCAACATAAAAGAACTATCAGGCCGCTATGAATATGACAGCTCGCTCAGGTTCTGTATCTCTCTCCAAAATCGAAAAAGAGATGGCAGAAGCTCGTACCTATGGTGAATGGAAGACACTGGCGCTCGAACACGACTATGCCTCCGGTCGCGAAGACTGGAAAAGAAAAGAAAAATCAAACAGTTACGACTACCTGAACCTGCGTGGCCGCTTGGAGTCACTGGTTGACCTGCGTTCGCGTGAGGACTATCACGGCATGCTGTTTGCCCTCAATGAAGGTATTCATGGCAACCAGGGCGGCATGGGTAAGACGTCGCTGTATGAAAAGGCGAAGTTCGGCACCAAGCACCTGATCGAAGAGTACGCCGATGAAGTGGTTCGATGCCTGGATATCCTTGCCGAGGTCCCTGAGAGTGAAGTCAGCTTCGATGAGAAACTGGACTTCTTCCAGCGGGCCAGCATGTGTTTCGGTCGTAGTGCGCTGATGTTGAGTGGTGCGGGCTCGCTGGGTCACTTTCATGGTGGCGTAGTGAAGACCCTGATCGACCATGATCTGCTGCCTGACGTGATCTCAGGCACCAGCGCAGGTTCTGTGTTTGCAGCGATCCTCGGCACACATACTGACAAGGAACTTAAGGCGCTGTTCAAGAAGGGCATCGGCAATCCGTTCAGCGTTGCAGCCAGCAGCGAGGAAATTATCCAGATCGACTCTGCTTCGATGCGCCTGATGCTCGAGGCGACGATCCCTGACCTCACATTCCAGGAAGCTTTCGAGAAAACAGGCCGCAAGATCAGCGTCAGTATTGCACCGCTTGAGGAACACCAGACATCCCGACTGATGAACGCGGTGACTTCACCCAACGTGTTCATCCGCTCTGCGGTGAAGGCATCCTGCGCGGTACCCGGCGTGTTCCCGCCTGTCATGCTGATGGCCAAGAACGTTTACGGGGAAACACAGCCCTACCTGCCTAACCGGCGCTGGGTGGATGGCGCCGTTACCGACGATCTGCCGGCAAAACGTCTCGCACGTCTCTACGCCGTTAACCACTACATTGTGAGCCAGGCGAACCCGCTGTCGCTCGCGATGATGAGCGTTGAAGACAATCCGTTCATGCCGGAGCCGTTCAAAAATATCATGCGTTACTCAACCCATGAGTGGCTGAAAAGTGGCGAGCAGTTTTCGCGCAGGTACCTGCGGGCTATCCCGGATATCGGGCGTGCCATGAGCATGTTCTATTCAGTTGTTGCGCAGGACTATAAGGGCGACGTGAACATCGTACCGAGCTTCAGGTCTTTTGATCCGCGCAAGCTGCTTGCACAATTGTCAGATGACGAGATTGCCGAACTGGTATGGGAAGGTGAGAAAGCCACATGGCCGCGCCTTGAGCAGATTCGCATCTCCTCGAAGATCGGACGACGTCTCGATGCTTTCCTTGCTGAAAACACCGAGCACAAGTACCGCATCGAGTATCGTCAGCGCGGATAGAGAGCCTGGCTGATAAGCCAAGCCCTGCTTAACCATCAGATCCTGTTAAAGACGTCTGCCCACTCTTCCAGGGCAGACGCTTCTTCTCCCTGCACGAGTTGCACCGCAAACTGGTGGTATCCCGCATCTGCTAACGCACGAATTCGTTCGACAAGCGCATCGGGTTGACCAGACAAGGTTGTCATCTCTGCCAGTTCAGGGGTGATCAGCTGCTTTTCCTCTTCTCGCAGGTACATCAGGTGCCCGCGATGATTGGCCAGGTACTTGGCATCCGCAGGCTCATACTCCTGGTGCAGGCGCTGGTACTGGTCCAGCACATCCTGGATGACCGGCGGAAGATTCAGCGGCACCGGCGCCACACCATCGAGCATGTTGTGGAACATCACAGCCGTCCATGGGGCAGCCTGTGCCATCAGCTTACGTCTGTTGTCATCATCAGAGCCGTTCAACACTGCACCAAGGAAGAACAATGTATTGTGAAGCGCCGACGCTTCATGACCGGCACCTTCCCAGGCTTTCTGCATATCACCGAGGTCACGCACAAGCTGGTCCTGGTCAGCACCGAAATTAAGCCAGCCTGCGCCCATCTCCGCCGTCAGGCGGCGCGCTTTCGGCCCCATTGCAGATATATGCAGCGGCACCTCATCTTTGGTGTTGATGAGGCCGAAGTCAGTATCGAGGAAGCGGATTTTTCTGTCCTTGCCTTCAAAATCCCACTCAACGGTTTCACCGATGAGGAGCGCCTGCACCCGTTCCACATAGGTTTTCATCTTGCCCAGCGGAATAGCGCCCAGACCCATTGTGCGCCTGCCGGTAAAGCCTGTGCCTACACCAAAATCAATACGCCCCGGTGCAATCTTGTTGAGCGTGGCGAACGCATTTGCGGTCACCGGCTCAATACGATTTGAAGGGATCAGTACACCGGTGCCAAGACGAATCTTCTGCGTGTTGGCTGCGGCCAGTGCCATGCAGATAAAGACATCTGGATTCAGCAACTGCGTGTCATAGAACCAGGCCAAATGGAAACCCAGTTCCTCGGCACGTTTAACGTGACGCCATGAATCCGTATCGGATGGTAGTGCAATGGCAAATTCCATAGGCTCCCCTGCTTTAACTCAATTTTTGCTTACTGGTTTCTCGACGCATAGCGCTGGGTTGGACGACTGCCGTTCTCATCATAGAGATCAAACTCTTCGACAAGGTCCTCAACCCACTGGATTGTGCCGGTTCGCTGCATCATGTCGTCCGCCATCAGCAGGCAGGCTGCCGCGCGACCGACCAGGAGCGGTGTTTGCGATTGCGAAAGGTCCATTTCGCGTTCCTCAGCTGCGTCCTGTATAAACTCGGTCGCCACGCTGCCAGGGTAAAGCACACAGGCGGGCACACCCTTTGGTTCAAGCTCAATCGCCATGTCAGCAGTCAGGCGATCAAGGCCGGCTTTGCCTGCGCCGTACGAAGACGAGAAGTGATAACTCTGTCCACCCGGCGACGATACATTCAGCATGCGAGCGTTTTCACTTTTGAACATCCATTCGGCAGCATGCCAGGAGGCGACGTAGTGTGCCCTGAGGCCAATGCCAACCTGGTCATCCCAGACCTGGATGGGATGATCCCAGTAACCTCCGCCCCAGGCAGGTGGCGTCGGGATCTTGTAGACGTTGTTAACGAGAATATCGATGCGACCCTGCTCTTTGCCCACCTGCTGCATGACCTCGCCAATCTGGTCATCGTCAAAGTGATCACACTGGATCGCATGTCCTTCCCCGCCAGCTTCGGTGACAAGTCGTGCGGTGGTGTCGATGGTGCGCTCACCGTCTCCGGTGGTCCGGCCAGTAACGTAAACTGTGCAACCCTTTTCGGCCAGCGCCAGCGCAATACCTTTACCAATGCCCCGGCTGGCACCTGTTACCACAGCTACCTGTCCTTTCAAATCTTCCATCGATCTTCCCCGTTTTTGTGTTGATGAGTATTACGTAAAGGCCGCAAGAATAGCCTATCCGGGCATTTGCAGAAAATTCAATATATTTCTTGACAGTTATATTTCCACAAGGGAATATATTGGGCATGTAAGCCACTTGAGCAATCGAGCGAACACATGGACGCATTCACAGCACTGGTCGAGCCTAATAGAAGGCTGCTTCTGGAATCCATCAGGCAGGAACCACGCACGGTCAACATGCTGGTCGAGGTGGCTGGCCTCAGTCAACCCGCCGTATCCAAACACCTGAAGATCTTGAAAGAAGCTGACCTTGTTGTGGTGAGACCGGACGGCCAGAAGCGCTGGTATGAACTTAACGCGGAACCCCTGCGAGAGGTTGAGCAATTCCTTGAGCCTTATCGCAAGTTCTTGAGTAACAGACTGGATGACCTTGAACGTCACCTGGATGAAATGGATCAGTAGGAGAATCCTCATGGAAAAAACTGCACAACAACCTGAATTGAACCTGGACCCTGCCCGCTTTGGTATCTACGGCGAGACAGATGCCGGCTATTCAACCATCAGCTTCACACGTCACCTGGATCACCCGATTGAGAAGGTATGGCGCGCGATTACCATCCCGGAACATCGCGCAGCCTGGTTCCCGCAACTGACACTCAAGGCGGAACTTGGTGGTGATGCCGTGGTTAACTTCAGCGGTGGTGACTGCCCTCCCCCGGAGGACAACCCCGAAGACGTCTATTACTGCAAGGTCACCGCATTTGAACCACCACACCTGCTCGAATACATGGGGCCAGGTGAGCACCACCGGTATGAACTGACCGAGGAAGGCAGCGGCTGCGTGCTGAAATTCACTGCTGCGGTACCTGCCTTTGAAGAGTTCGACGATGCCGAGCAGAAGATCCAGTCACGCTTCAGTGTGTCATGTGGCTGGCACCAGATGATCGATCAGCTGGAGTGGACGCTCGACGGGAGAGAGTTTGAGTTTGAGGGCTACGCCGGCCCGCAGAAGACCAAGATCTACATCGAGTACCTGAAGAGAGAGAAAGCGAAATCCAAAGGCTAATCGAGCTGACTGCCAAAGACCGCTTCTCTTGGTATTGCATCAAGATCCAACCCGTCAATACAACGCATGTTGACGGTCCAGAGTTCCGGCGCCGTTCGCGGTCGCCGGAACGGCAGGATGCCGCAGTTCGAACAGAAGTAGTCTTTTGCGGTCATGGTATGCCACTGGTAAAGCGTCATCTCATCCAGTGGCGTTTCGATTCGCAGGTCAGCATCTTCAACCCGGAAGTTGAGCGCGCCACGCTTCCTGCATAGGGAACAATCACAGACCCGAACGTGATCCAGGTCTGCATCAACTTCAAACCTCACCTTGCCGCAGTGGCAGGAACCCTTGTAAGTCTGTTTCATCGTCAATCCATCTCCGCTACTTTTGCCCAGGAGTCCCTCGCGGTACAACGGTCCAACCACGCCGCCAGGTTGTTAAGGCCTTCGGTACCTGGCTCAATTTTCTGCCAGCCGATGCGGCCAGACTCATTGGGCTGGCTCATTGAGCCCGCAAGATTGAGATCAGCCAGTGTGAATCTGTCACCGAGCAGGTAGTCACGTCCCTCAAGCGCATCATCTAGGATGCGAAGGGTATCGACGGTTGCAGCAATCGCCGCCTTAACCAGGTCGTCATCACCGGAGCGGCGATCGCGGTTCCAGTCGGCCCGGTCAATCTCTGTCTGCTGCCAGAAACTCCACTGATAGGTGATCGCTTTTTCTTCCGCCGAACGCGGCACGATCTCACCGCCATACTTTTCCGCCAGGTAAAGGTTGATCGCCATCGATTCCCAGATGATCAGGCCATCGTCGTCGATGACGGGGATGTGACAGTTCGGATTGATCCTGCGGAGCGTTTCCCTGTCCTCGGTACCAGGCCTCGGCACCAGCGGTATGTGTTCGAATTCAAGGTCCAGCTCAACCAGTGCCAGCGCAACACGTGCCGCCCGGGATTTTGTTGTGCCGTAATACCTGATCATTGTCGCGCCGCGAGGTCGCTTTCCACCTTCTCCCAATACCCGCCCAGGTCTTCACTTATGCCGGGTGTCGTTCTCAGCTTGTGAAAGTGACTCACTGCGTGGGGATAGCTGGATTCGAGGTCGTCCCAGATAGGCTTTTTACCGATTTTATCGAGTATGCGGAACGCCACGCGTTCTCGTGAAAAGAGACACACCTCGCAGGCAAAGCAAATATCAGCAATAGACAAGGAATCGCCACAGATAAAATCATTGCCAGCCACGGCGTTAGCTATGCCGGACACGTACTTGTGCATGGCTTGATACATGCTGTCGTAAATCGCATCAGTGACAGACCTGTCACCAATAGCGAGCAGGTAAATCTGTGAGTCGCGGGCAAACAATAGCGCCGTATCGAGGAACCCGTCTATGCGGGCCGCGGCAAAGTCATCTCGCCCATACAGGGGGTTATTGGCATTACCAAGCCGCGCCGCTGCGCGCATGATGCTGTTTGATTCAAAGATGCCGGTACCACCATCACCACTGAACGCCGCGGGCACAGTGCCGTAAGGATGCGCTGCCAGGAAGGCATCGGTCTTGTAGAGCTCACCGCTGAAGCCGGTCTTGGCTTCACGGGCGTGCTCTCCGGAAGCGCGGTCTTCGTCGGTCAGCGGTCTTGCATCAAAGTCCCACAGCCAGTTGCGAAGCTCCGGTGGCGAGGCACCGATAACTTCCACATCAACACCATTCAGGCGCGCTGTGATCGTGGTTTTGTACACCCTTGGATTGGGCAGGTACGAAAATATCCTGATATCGGCCATGCCGGACTCCCCTTTTAGTATGGATGATTTAGCACCAAATCGACCGGCCAGTCGAGAATTCTGCGTGGTTTATGCGATGATATTCGACTACAGATTCAAGCAACACCGCGAGCAACGATATGAGTGAAGCAACCCAATTGGATGTGAACGATATTCCGCTGGACAAGATTGATGTCAGTGAGCCGGGTCTCTATGAAAATGATGTCTGGCAACCCTACTTTGCAAGGCTGCGCAAGGAAGCACCGATTCACTACACCCCCGAAAGTCCGGTCGGTGCTTACTGGTCGGTTTCCAGTCATGACCTGATCAAGCAGGTTGACAGTAACCATGATGTTTTTTCATCAGCGGATGGCATTGCGATTCCGGACCTGGATCCGAATGAAGTTGAAGAAGCCGTCGAGATAAACAGCTTCATCACCATGGACCCACCTGATCACGATACACATCGTGCAACTGTTGCACCCTCCGTCGCTCCAAGCAACCTTGCTAACTTCGAGCCGCTGATCAGGGAGCGTGCCGCAGACATTCTCGATAACCTGCCTGTGGGTGAAGAATTCAACTGGGTGCAGGAGGTGTCTGTTGAGCTCACTGCTCGGATGTTGTCCACGCTGTTCGACTTCCCCTACGAAGATCGACGCAAACTGATTCACTGGTCGGATATCACCACCAACGTGCCGGATTTAACGGGCAATGAAGAGGTAGACCTCGATCAACGCAAAGCTGACCTGATGGAATGTGAAGGCGCGTTTATGCAGCTCTGGGCTGACCGGGCAGCAACTGATCCGAAATTCGACCTGATCTCCATGCTGGCACATGGCAAAGACACCAAGGATATGATCAACGATCCCATCACGTTCCTCGGCACCGTGTTACTGCTGATTGTTGGTGGCAACGACACAACACGGAACAGCATTTCTGGTGGTGTACTCGCGTTAAACCAGTTTCCGGACCAGTACCAGAAACTTCGCGACAATCCAGGCCTGATACCGAACATGGTGTCAGAGATGGTGCGCTGGCAGACACCGGTGATTCACATGCGCCGGACTGCCCACCAGGATTTTGTGCTGGGCGGCAAGGAAATCAAGGAAGGCGAGAAGATCGTCATGTGGTATCTGTCGGGTAACCGCGACGAGTCGGTTTTCCCTGATGCTGACAAGCTGATCATCGATCGCAAGAACGCACGTAGCCACGTGGCATTCGGTTTTGGTATTCACCGCTGTATGGGCAATCGTCTTGCGGAGATGCAGCTGCGAATTCTCTGGGAAGAGATTATGAAGCGGTTTGATAAAGTTGAAGTGGTGGGTGATGTTGTGAGGCTGCCTAACAACTTTATCCGGGGGATTGCGGATGTGCCGGTGGTTGTGCATCCGAGGTAAATCGAGGCCCGTCATCTCGACCGGAAGGAACGTAGTGACTGCAGCGGAGAGATCTCTCCGTTCCGCTTCGCTTCAGTCGAGATGACAAAAACAAAAAAAAGCCGGGCATTGCCCGGCTTTTTCGTTCAAACAGAAGCTTAAACCTTCTGGATAATGGTCCCAGTACCAAGACCACCACCACAACACATCGCAATCAGGCCATACTCACCATCAGTGCGCTGCAGTTCGTGAACGGCTTTTGTCGTGAGGAAACAACCGGTGGCACCCAGCGGGTGACCAAGCGAAATCGCACCGCCGTTGGGGTTAACCTTGTCCATGTCGGCGCCAACTGTCTTGGCCCAGGAGAGGACAACGGAGGCAAACGCCTCGTTTACTTCGAACACGTCGATGTCACCGATGTTAAGACCGGTATTCTCAAGCATTTTCTCAGTAGCCGGAATCGGACCTTCAAGCATCAGCACGGGATCACAGCCAACAAGCTGAGCATCAACAACTTTTGCAAGCGGCTTCACACCGAGCTCTTCCGCTTTCTTTGCGCTCATCATCAGGACTGCGGCGGCACCGTCAGCAATCTGTGATGACGTACCAGCGGTATGAACGCCGTCTTCACGTGCGACAGGCTTCAACTCAGCCAGTGCTTCCATGCTGGTGTCACGAGGAATCTCATCTTTAGCAAAGACAACAGATTCATCGGTCCGCTTACCTTCCTCATCAAAGATCGGTACTTCAAGAGGAATGATCTGGGAATCAAAGCGGCCGTCATCGATGGCAACGCGGGCACGCTCCTGCGACTGCACACCAAAGGAATCCGTGTCCTGCCGAGTGATCTGGTACTTCTCAGCCATGCGTTCTGCGCCTTCAAACTGGCTGGTGAACTCGTACTGCTCAAAGTAGCTGCGTGAAACAGGCTTACCCATCTCAGGCTTCAAACCAACAGAGTCGGAGCCAATCGGCAGGCGGCTCATGTTCTCAACACCACAAGCGATTACAACGTCTGCCATACCGGAACGAAGAATACTGGTCGCGAGGTGAACCGCTTCCTGGGAAGAACCGCACTGGGAGTCAATCGTGATGCACGGTGTTGCTTCGGCGCCGCCGTGGGACAACCACGCCGTGCGCGTAACGTTCATACCCTGCGCGGCCAGCTTGTTAATACAGCCGCCAATCACCTGGTCTACCTGGTCACTGCTGACGTTGTTACGTTCCAGCATTTTCATCATGATCGGGCCAAGCGTGTCCGTCGGGTGCACGAGGCCGAGAGCTCCATTTTTCCTGCCAACCGCCGAGCGGGCGGCATCTACAATGACAACGTCTTCCATAGTTTTTTCCGGTTTGGTCTGTTAATCGAGGTTTCAAAAAAAGCGGCCTATTGTGCCACAGCCCTAATACACGGGCGAACTGCTATGATTCCCGTGAATGCACCCCCGGTAGCTGCAAGATGAAGACCGAGACAATGATCACCGTTCGAGACGTGCCTGCTTCAAGCCGGTTCTACCAGGCGTTACTCGGCGCTGAAAGTGGCCATGGCGGTGATGAATTCGAGATGATCATGAAGGGCGCTGAACTGCTACTCCTCCTGCACCACCATGACACCCACAATCATGGCGGCATGCTCGATCCTGAACAGGCTATCGGCAACGGTGTGGTGATCTGGTTCCGATCTGATGAGTTTCAGGCGCTTGTCGAAAACGCCCGCAAACTCGGTGTGACATTCCGCGAAGAGCCTGTCTGGAATCCACAGGCGCATCACCATGAATGTGTCATTGAAGACCCGGACGGCTACCAGGTTGCCCTCTGTTCACCGCAGGATTTCTCTTAAGGCAGTGTTATGAAAACCGTGGTCATCTGTGTGAACTTCAGGCCGTTTACGAACCAGCCATCATGTGCACAAAGGGGCAGCAAGGAACTTGCTGATTGGCTTGAGGCCGAAATCGCAAGGCGCAACCTGGATGGCAAGGTGGACCGCAGTGTCTGTCTTGGTCACTGCCCGGTGGGACCCAACGCACGACTGCTCGGTGAAGAGTTTGTTCACGAGGCTACCAGGGAAAAACTCATCCCCCTGCTCGATGCAATGCAGGTCAAAGATGATTCAGTCGAGCAACCAGCGAATTGAATCCGCAAAGATAGACCCGCCGTGTGCCCGCCGGTGCCAAACTCAAACCGGTAGTCGTAACCGGCATACTCAAGCGCGTTGGCCATGGTCTTATTGGCGAGCGGCCAGTCACCAAACAACGTACCGCAATCGTTTTCGCCGCTCTGCAGGAATACCTTGATCGGCTTCCTCGGTGTTGAACGAATCAGCCAGGGATAGTTGTGGCCACCCTTAATATTGGTATAGCTGCCGCAATGGCTCAGCACCTTCGCAAACCTGTCAGGGTAGTGCCAGGCGACGGTAAAGGCGCCTATACCGCCCGAACTGATCCCACACATGATGCGACGTGCGGGATCATCCGTGAACGAGATGCCCACTTCTGCTTCGACAAAAGGAATGAGTTCATCCAGGAGGAAGCGCCCGTAGTCATCTCGCAGTGAATCATATTCGATGCTGCGGCACTCATCGGCGATATCACGTTCAGCCTCGCTCCGGTCCGCTTCAGGTATCTCGGGCGGGCTGCCGGGGCTGACAAAAATTGCGGCCGTTGGCGGGATGTCACCACCATAGTGCAGGCTATCGAGTACGCGCGGCGCTCGAACCTGCCCCTTGTCACTCAGGTAGAAATGTCCGTCGTTAAATATGATGAGATTAAGGTTCTGCCTCTCACCACCCGGCGGCAGGTATACCCAGACCCGCCTGCGTGTACCTTTGTAGACTTCAGTCTGCTGCCAGTCTTTGAAGGCAACAATTTCACCGGGCGGCACGTTCTCGGCGGGATAAGCCTCCGCGCAGGGTGAATAGGGTTTATCCCCGTCATTACCGATGGCTGCCATGACATCGCCATTGGAGCATCCATTCACTGCCTTCGGGCCATGTTTATCGAGGCCAAGCAACTGGTAGGTATCTACATCCATCGGCGCGGCGTAAATCGGCCGCGGATCATCTTCTATTGCCATGTTTACTCCGGCATCCAGTCTTCACCATCAAACGACCAGCTTGAATCCAGCGGCAGTTCATCGGCAGAGAAACCTGCACGGAGATGATAGGTGCACGCCTCGAGTGTCCAGCGATTGTCAGGGTCAAAGTAGCGCAGGTCCTCGTCTTTCAGTTCGATTTCAAGATCTGCACTCTCACCAGGCTCAAGCTCAACGCGCCCAAAACCCTTGAGCTCTTTTTTGACTCGCGCAACCCTGGAGTTGCTCGTGCTGACATAAAGCTGCGGGACAGTTGCACCAGCACGATCACCACTATTCGTAACAGCCAGCGTCACCATGAAACGGTCATCAACACGCTCCACCTGCAGGCCGTCGAGATTGAAGCTGGTGTATGAAAGACCAAAGCCAAAACCGAACAGCGCCCGATCACCATGCTCATCAAGATAACGATAGCCGTGGTAAAGGTCGTGGGTGACATCCAGCGCCTGCACATCCCAGTCCATCAACTGTTTGATTGAACGTGGGAACACGATGGGTAATCGCCCGGATGGGTCCGTTTCTCCAAACAGTACGCGTGCAACGGCGTTGCCACCTTCCCGGCCCGGGTACCAGATCATCATCACGGCATCGACCTGCTCAACCCAGCTGGTGATTTCAAGACCGCTGCCCCCTTCAAGCAATACCACTGTCTGCCTGGCTTCCCCTGCTACACGCTGAATCAGTGCTTCCTGGTCAGCCGGTAATCTCAGGTCTGCCCGGTCGCCACCGCGCGCAAGATCGCCACCTTCTGCTTCCTGTTGTTGCGTCGGGATGAACTCGCCTTCTTCAACATAAGTGAGGCCAGCAACAACAATGGCCACGTCAAAACCGTCCAGGTTTTCGAGCGCTGCATCGGAGCCAAAATGTACAACCTCGGCTTCCTTCACAGAGTTTTGTAGCCCGGCGAGAGGCGTCGACACCTCGCTCGATGTGACAAAGCTGCTGCCGCGATCACCAAGGTTAATGGTATCAGCGAGATCGCCGATCACAGCGATCCGACCCTTGTCGGCAAGCGGCAGGACATCACTCTCGTTACGCAGGAGCACAAACGACTTCTCTGCTGCTTCCCGCGCAAGCGCGATATGCGCTTCACACTCAACCACCGATTCATCTGCCGGCTGCATGCTGTCCAGTTCATAAGCAATCTTCTGGTAGAGCGCTCTACCGGCGTTGCGTGTGATCACATCCTCATCAAGTTCACCTTCGGTCATCGCTGCGTCCACTTTTTCACGAGAGAAGCGGTAGGCTGCAGGCATTTCAATATCCATGCCGGCGTTGATGGATGGTGCCGTTGAACGTGTACCTAGAAACCAGTCTGATTCGACAAAGCCGGTAAATCCCCAGTCATCGCGCAGGATGTCGGTCAGCAGAATCGGCTGTTCGCCGCAGTAGATGCCATTCATCTTGTTGTAGGCACTCATGACGGAACCCGCAGCACCTTCGACCACCACTCGTTTGAAATGCGGCAGATAAACTTCATGCAGGGTGCGAGCATCAATATTTGCGCTCATTTCAAACCGCGTCATCTCAAGGTTGTTGAGCGCAAAGTGCTTCGGACTGGTTAACACATAATTCTGCGCACCCGAGACATAGGCCACTGCCATCGCTCCCATGTGCCAGGGATCTTCGGAATAACTTTCCTGCGCCCTGCCCCAGCCAGGATGGCGCAGCAGGTTGATGGTAGGTGCGAGAATGACATTGCCACCTTTGGCCGAGACCTCCAGGCCCATGGCAATGCCAACACGACGCTCAAGCTCGACATCGAAGGTTGCCCCGCGTGCAATTGCAACCGGGAAGGCTGTCGCGGTGCCTGCTCTTGCACCCCTCGGTCCATCCACCATCTTGTATGGCGGAATACCGAGCGCTTCGTCGCCTCCGGCGTAATAGAGCCCATCAATCGGCATGGTCTGCCAGCCGTGCAACTCATTGAGCTTTTGTTCGAACGTCATCTGCTCGAGCAGTTTGTCGACCTCCACACGTACTTGCTGGTGGTTAACACTGCGGCCGATGTTGCCGTCGTGAATCGCCTCTTCATCAAAGGCCTTCACCAGGCGGTTGGTTTCCATGGTCTCAATCACGCTTTTGATCCATCGGACTTTTTGTCCGCAAGACAGAGTTGTACCGATGATACGTTGCGGCCACAACGCGACACAAGAAACCGGGGCCTTCGTCCTCTTTCATCTGTTCCCCTTTCTTCTGTTGTTGCTTCTGTTAATGTGCCGTGCATGTTGCGGATAGTCATGACAGTCATCCTGGTGACCTGGTTGCCATCAGCCCTCGCGGCTCCACCCGCCTGCCCCGCAAACGTGAAACTATCCGCCGATGGTTGGCCAGAAAATCCTATGGACCTGATCCAATGCTGTCGACTACTGGAAACCGGGTTCAGCGTCGAATACATGAACCTGCCTTCCCCTCAAGCCGCGGTTGCAAGACCCTCACCGAACCCGGTTGGCATGGTCATCCCGGTTATTGGCATAGACAAGTCGCGGGGCGGCGGCGAAGCAAGTTGCTGTTACCTGCGACACGAGGTGAAACACGTGAAGCAGTTCAGGCAGGTCTCTGGTTTTTGCGAGGCCAATCATTTGAGCCTGCCGACGAGATCGAACATTGAAGAAGGTAATCGCTACGTCGATTCCTACCAGGCATGTGTGTACTGCGCTGTGACCAGCTGCCGGACACAGCTTGAAATCGAAGCCTATGGCTTAGAATGCCGGTCGCCGGAGGCGAGTTGTGATGGCGAGACGGTCACGAACCAGTGCGGCATGCTGCAGAAGAACTGCAGCGCCCTCGCGACACCTGAAATCGACTACAGCATTGGCAGTGGCTACCTATGCGGCAGCTGGCGGCCAGACTGCAATGACCTGGCCGCAGCACCCGAACAATTCTGCTCAGGCGTTCCTGATGGTCAGCCCGCCATCGACGGGTAATGTGACACCTGTAATGTACTGGGAGGCAGGCAAAACCAACGACAACGTACCCTGCGCCACCTCTTCAGGTTCAGCATAACGACGCAGCACCGTCCTGCGCTTGGCAAAAATCTCCTTATGGTCGTCCTGGATGCCAGCCGTCATACCGGTGTTGATAGGCCCGGGGCAGACACAGTTCACGGTGATCGCTTCAGGGCCGAGCTCGACAGACAGTGACCGGGTTAAACCAATGACGCCAGTCTTCGCTGCGGTATACGGACTGCCATAACGGGTTGCTCCCAGACCTTCGGTAGAGGCGATATTCACAATCCTGCCGTTGGCACTTTTGCGCAGATGCGGCAGCGCCGCGCGTATGGTCCTGGTGTGCGCAGTCAGCAGCACTGAGAGCGACTTATCCCAGGCGGCTTCGTAATCGTCTGAATCAATGGGGGCAGGTATCGAGATGCCAGCGTTGTTCACCAGGATATCAATGCCGCCAAAGTGTTCCGCAATTTCTCCAATGACCTGTTTGATGGCATCCCCATCGGACAGGTCGAGTGTCCAGCCACGTGCATCGTAGCCGACATCGGTCATTTCCTTGACCACCGCTTCAAGCGGTTCGGCATTGATATCGATCAGCGCAACGCGTGCGCCCTCATCACCAAAAAGGTGCGCAGTAGCACGACCCATACCCGATGCAGCACCGGTAACAATGGCAACCGAGCCTGTAATTGATCTGCTGAGTGTTGATAGTGGCATTTCACTTCCCCATGACAATTTCGACACCGCAGTGTGCCGCTAAGGTGATCTCTCTGCAAATTCGCGCCGTAGAAGTAGTCTGCGTTAAGATGCTGCTTTTCCATTCAAGTCTGACCTGTGCGTTACGCTACCATCGACATAGCGAAGCAGGCGATGAACTTCTCCATCGCTCACTTCACCATCTTCTCTGAAACAGACCGGGAAGACCTGCACGGCCATAACTTCCAGGTCGAATGCGAGGTCACCGCACCGCTGTATGATGACGGCCTCATGTTTGACTACGCCGTGCTCAAGAAAATCCTGAAAGCGCAATGTGACGCGCTGGATGAGAAAACCGTACTGCCGGAGAAGTCGCCTCACCTGAAACTGGAAGAATCCGACGGCTACATCATCGGCGTCTTCAACGGTGAACGCCTGCCTTTCCTGCCGCGCGACGTCATCACACTGCCTATCGCCAACACCACGGTGGAAGAATTCTCTCACTACCTCCTGCACAAGATTCTTGAGGAATCCGATTTAAAGGAACGTGGCGTGAAGTCGATCACGGTCAGGGTATCCAGCAGTCCAGGCCAGCGCGGTATCGCCACGGAAGAACTTTAAGAAGAACCAGACGACATGAGCACAGTTATTATCACCGGCGCCAGCAAGGGCATAGGCAAAGCAAACGCCGCAGCATGTATTGAAAAGGGCGATCGCGTCATCAACATCTCCCGGACACCTTCCAGTGTTGAAGGCGTCGAAAACCAGCTGATCGACCTTACAAAGCCTGAGTCGGAAGCGACGATCGCTTCACTCGCAAAAGATCTCGCCGGTGACGGCGACATCATCCTCGTGCATAACGCCGCGCGGCTCGACTCTGATACCGTCAGCACCGCTGATGCCACAAAGATGCGCGAGATCCTTGAGATTAACGTTGTCGCTCCGCAGGTACTCAATCATGCATTCCTGCCGCACATGAAAGCCGGCTCCGCCATTATCTATGTCGGATCAACGCTGTCCGAAAAAGCCGTTGCCAACTCCTACAGCTACGTCACCAGCAAGCACGCCATGGTTGGCATGATGCGGGCAACCTGCCAGGACCTGGCAGGTACCGGTATTCACACCGCCTGTGTCTGCCCGGGCTTTACCGACACCGAAATGCTGCGTGCACATGTTGGTGAAGATGAAGCTGTACTGACCAGTATTGCCGGTGCTTCGACCTTTGGTCGATTAATCACACCGGAAGAGATCGCAGACAGTATCCTGTTTGCTGCATCCAACCCGGTGATCAACGGTGCAGTGATTCACGCCAACCTGGGTCAACTGGAAACTTAACCCGACGTTTCCATCATCAACTACAATCAACTGCCAACGGGTTCCAAAGAAAACAAGAAGGAGGTCCCATGTCTGAATCGAGGGTGATATCAGACGAGTTGCGTGAACGCCGCGAGCGGGTGTTCCTGGTGCTGGCAGGGCTCTTCCTGTGCGCCATGACGATGCTCAACATCATCGGTATCACGCGTTTTATCCAATTGGGACCCATGGCGCTTGCGGTAGGCGTACTGCCCTACCCGCTGACCTTCCTCTGCACCGACCTCATCAGTGAACTGTACGGCCGCGCCCGGGCAAACTTCATGGTGACGGTTGGACTGGTCCTGAACTTTTTCATCATCGGCACGATGTGGTTGGCACAGGCAATGCCATCTGTTGGCCCTGAAAACCAACCGCCCTGGCAACTTATCCAGCTTGCCGAGGATGTAGCATTACCTAATGGGGACTCTGTCACCGGTTCAGTCGAGTTCTTTACCCTGCTCTACGCAACTACATCTGGTGCCGTCATGGCATCGATGATGGCGTATATTGCAGCGCAGTATTGCGACGTTTACATGTTTCACTTCTGGAAGCGCCTGACCAAGGGCAAACATCTCTGGCTTAGAAATAATGGCAGTACCATTGTCAGCCAGGGCGTTGACTCTTTCATGGTGATCACCGTGACCTTCGGCGCTCAGTTCCTTGCAGGCGCTATGAGCGCGGGTGCGATGCTGGTTCTGATGGGCAGCAACTACCTGTTCAAACTGTGCGTTGCACTTGCCGACACGATTCCGTTCTATCTTGGCGTGCACTACCTGAAGGGTTACCTTGAACTCACCGATGAGGAACTTCAGGCCCATGCGGAGTGATGCGGCTGACATTGTGACATTCTGGCTCGGTCCGGATCGCTCACCTGCCGCATTCGCAACACAGCAAAAGACCTGGTACGCCAACGATGCAGCGCTCGACGCTGACATCGCTTCCCGTTTCGGCGCAAATCTTGACGCCGCAGAGGCAGGCGAACTGGATAGCTGGATTGAAACCGAGGAAGGCGCACTGGCACTGGTTATCCTGTTTGATCAGTTCACCCGCAACCTGAACCGGGGTACACCCGACGCCTATCGCAACGATCCTGCAGGGCAACGCGTGATCAGGACACTCATTGAGGCCAATCGCCTGGAGCAGTACGACCCGGCAGCGCAACTCCTGTTGTACCATCCACTGCATCACTCTGAAGACGCCCAGGACCAGCAGCAGGTGATCAGCCTGTATGAAGGTCTGCTCGCATCATCGGGAGAAACCTGGCACGACATTGTCAAAGGCAACCTGGATTTTGCACGTGGCCATGCCGAGATTGTGGCAAGATTCGGAAGGTTCCCGCATCGCAATCGATTGCTGGGCAGGGAAAACACGCCGGAGGAAGATGCGTACCTTGAAAAAGATGCACGCACCTACGGCCAGTAAAAGAACAAAACAGAACAAAGCAAAAGAGGCGCTTAATGCAGTTAGACCAGCTAGGCCTTGAATACACCACCAGTAACCCTGCAGTACCCGGATTGTTTCTCGAATCAGTGGACAACTATCTCGGTTCCAAGGCAGTCACGATGCCCTCCATTGAAACGGTACTCGCTGAAGATGCTGAACTGCCACTCGCATCGATGTTCCGCGCCTACCTGTTGAAGCTGGCCGCAGATCCGAAGTTTCGAACTCCAATACAGAAAACCATCGACCAGCTGGACAATCACGACGGCCTGAATGATCGCGAGCGTAAACACCTCGCCGCGCTGAAAAGCTGGCACGCCGATCAGCTGGATGAAACCGCCGCCATCTTTGACGACCTGATCGTGGACTATCCGCATGACATCCTCGCCATCAAGATTGCGCATCACCTGCATTTCTATGGCGGCGGTGCAGGCGCCATGCTGGCCTCGCTCGAAAGGGCCCTGCCACGCTGGACCGCCGATGACCCCTACTACGGCTACATGAAAGGTATGCACTGTTTTGCACTGGAGGAATCAGGTCGCTATGAAGAAGCAGAAAGTGCAGGCAAGGAGGCACTTGAGCACAACATATTCGATATCTGGGCGGCACACGCGGTAACGCATATCTACCAGATGCAGTCGCGTTTTGATGAAGGCGTCGCTTTTGTCCAGGGTTTCGATGGCAAGTGGGACGACATCAACAATTTTGTTAACCACTTGCACTGGCATGAGGCCCTGCAGCATATCGGGCGCGGAGACGCTGCAAAGGCACTCGCGATTTACGACGCACTGCTGATCAAGCCGCTGAAGGATGATTTTTACCTGGACGTGTGTAACGCCACTTCACTGCTGTGGCGGCTCGAGATGCTGGGGATCGATGTGGGTAAACGCTGGGAAGAACTCGCGCAGTTTGCAGACCGACGTGTTACTGACGACGAACTGATTTTCACGACACTGCATTACCTGATGGTACCCGCGGTGCTTCAGGACAACGCGATGACCGAACGCTGCCTCGGTAAGCTGGCCGCCTGGTCAAAGGACAGTACAACCCAGGCAGCTATTGTTGAAAAGGTTGGTCTGCCACTTGGCAGGGCTATTGCAGCTTTCGGCAGCGAGAATCCAAGCGCCGGGGCAGAAATCATCTCGACCATCAAGGATGACATCTATCTGATCGGCGGCTCACACGCCCAGCGCAACCTGTTTGAGTTACTTGAAAACCACTACAACTGATTACAAAAAAACAGATCGAAAAGGAAAATCTCATGGCTTACGAGACCATTATCTACGACGTTGAGGACAACATCCTCACGATTACCTTGAATCGCCCGGAACGCCTCAATGCGTTTAACGGAGAGATGCAGGGC
Organism: Pseudomonadales bacterium; assembly: GCA_963921285.3. Lineage (GTDB taxonomy): Bacteria > Pseudomonadota > Gammaproteobacteria > Pseudomonadales > Azotimanducaceae > UBA9659. The sequence goes on along the minus strand of CAWUFD020000003.1, from coordinate 74,484 downwards.
GAGATCATCGACGCACTGGATAAGGCGGATGCTGACGATAACGTCAAGGCGATTATCTTCACAGGTGCAGGCAGGGGGTTCTGTGCAGGTGCGGACCTGTCAGGCGGCAGTAGTACCTTCAACCACGAGTCAGATGGTCGCGGGCTGCACCCTGATGGTGGCGGCGTGCTGACACTGCGGCTGTATGACTGCAACAAGCCGATCATATCCGCCTGCAACGGGCCAGCCGTCGGAGTGGGCGCAACCATGCAGTGTGCGATGGACATTCGTATGGCATCTGAAAACGCCAAGTACGGTTTTGTCTTTGCCAAGCGAGGCATCGTTCCTGAAGCCTGCTCCAGCTGGTTCCTGCCACGCTGCGTCGGCATCAACACCGCACTCGAATGGACATACTCAGGCCGGATCTTCGATGCAGCCGAGGCGCTAGAGAAGCGTTTTGTGCGCAGCGTACACAAACCAGATGATCTCCTGCCTGCTGCAAGAGACCTTGCACATGAGTTTGCCGAACAGACCTCCAGCATTTCTGTTGCGATGATCCGGCACATGATGTGGAAGATGCTAGGTGCTGACCACCCCATGGAGGCGCACAAGATCGATTCGCGAGGTGTTTATTTCACAGGTAAGTCTGAAGATGCGGCTGAAGGTGTGCAGTCCTTCCTTGAGAAGCGCCCTGCTGAGTTTCCCGGCAAAGTTTCAACGGACATGCCTGAGTTTTTCCCCTGGTGGGACAAGCGCGAGTTTTCGTAACTCGCGCTACAGGTCAGACGGCAGGATAACCCCATATTCTGATCGCTTGCTGCGCCATATCTGCAGCAGTTCATCAAACTTCTCAGGGTTTTCGGCACGCAGGTCCCGGCTTTCTCCGGGGTCCTGCTGCACGTTATAGAGCCGGAACAGGTCCTCGCTGAAGGGCATATCTTCCGTCACAATTTTCCAGTCACCAATTCGGGCCATGGCGAGCCCTCGATGAAACAGCACGGTTTCGTAATCTTCCGCATGCACACGTTCAGTGTCCCCTTCTAGTAGCGCAAGCATACTTTCCCCGAGCATGGGCATGATGCCCTCGTTTTCAGGATACTCCGCACCGGCGATTTCAAGCAGCGTCGGGGCAAGGTCCATCACCGTAACGTAGTCAGCGGTCATGCCCATCTTCTGGACCATCGGCCCCGTCATGAACATCGGCGCCAGCAGACCGCCCTGCTCGGTTCTCCATTTCCTCCCTTTGAATGATGCCGCACTCGCCTCTGCCCAGGCGACGCCATAGGACACCCAGGAGTCAGGCTTACCCATGTTGTCGTAGCTGTTGTCGTAATGTTCCCGAATGAAATCCTTGTAAGGCCCGCGGTTGTAGAAATCTGCTGATGCCGCGCCATTGTCTCCCATAAAGATGATGAGGGTGTTGTCGTACAGGTCGTGTTTGCAAAGGTAGGCAATCAGTTCAGCGACGTGTCTATCGAGGTTATCCACCATCGCTGCATACAGCTCCATTTTGCGGGATTCGATTCGCCTTTCTTCCGCAGAAAGATCTACCCATGGCGTGAATGCATCGGCGCGTTCAGGAGACCTGGCCTCAGCATCGACAAAACCGCGCGCCTTCAGGTTCGCCATGTTGTCTTCCCAGAGCCGGTCGTAACCTTCTTCGAACGCACCGGCGTACAGGTCAAGCTCATCATCCGGCACCTGCAATGGCCAATGCGGTGTGGTGTAGGTTGCGGCAGCAAAAAACGGTTTGCCGTCTTTGCGGTTGGATTCGATATAACCGAGGAGTTTGTTGGTATGCACGGTAGTGCTGTACTGCCCGTCCGGGTATTCAACGCGTTCACCATCCTCGCGATAAATCGACCCTGCTTCCCGGAAGCCAACCTCGTTCCAATGATTGCCGGCGCCCCTGGCCAGCACAAAAGATCGATCAAACCCTGCCTGTTTAGGGCTTTGGTCCTCGTCGAGCCCAAGATGCCATTTGCCGGCGATGTAAGTGTGGTAACCCGCCTGCTGCAGCAGTTGCGGGAATGGCACCACGCGATCGGAGAGTGCACCTTCGTAACCCGGCATGTGCGTCTGCATCTGCTCGCCCGGGCTCTGCCTGCCGACACCTGCTACATGGTTGTTGTTACCGGTGAAGAGCATCGCGCGCGTTGGCGCGCACATGGGCGCAGTATGAAAACGTGAAAACACCAGGCCACCTGCAGCGAGCTCATCTATGGTTGGGGTCCTGATGCGACTGCCTGCGTAGCCGAGGTCGGCATAACCAAGGTCGTCGGCGACGATCAGCAGGATGTTTGGTCGATCATCTGCACTGGCGTACTGAAAAGAAAGCAGGCACAGAAGGAGCAGCAATCGCACAAACATCGATACATTCCCGGCAGCGGAGGCAGGCAAACATTTCCGCATATCCCACTAACGATTACAAATTTGTCGCAGTAGTATCACAGTGGTTATTTAGGTTACTTTTCTGGTGAATTAGTCACTGCGCTCCGAAGATATCTTCACGTTCGCGAACCTGCTCCGCAATGTAGTCAACCAGCAGCCGTACCCTAACTGTCTTGCGTAAATCACTATGCAGCAGTAACCAGATACTGCGATCAAGATAGGAGGTTGTGCCCGGCAAGATGTCTAGTTCCCGAAAGTAGTGGACCACAAAGCTCGGCATCAGTGTCATACCGAACCCCCGGGAGACAAGTTCTGCATGTAACGATGCTTCCGCTATCCCGTGCCGAAGCGCAGCCTTCGGGAAGGGCGAATGTCGAACCCATTCCCGATCATTTGCCCACTCTCCCCAACCGAGCCAAGTTAAGCCTTCTCCATCGGGCCCGGCCTGTGGAAGCACATCTTCGATGTACTGCCGTGAGGCGATCGTGCCGAGTTTGTACTGCACCAGCTTTCTGCCCACCAGGTTTTCATCCACGCTGTGAGCAATGCGAATCGACACGTCCGTTTTGTTTCGAACCAGGTCCTGGTGGGTGTTGGACACATTGATGTTCAGGTGGATGTCCGGGTGAAGCTCCGAAAACCGGGCGAAGATCTCTGGCAGGAAAGTACACGCCAGGATGGGTGGCACAGAAACCCGCACCTGGCCCGAAGCTTCCTGATCAAGCCCGGTCACCCGCCGCCTGCCGTTTAGCACGGCTTGTTCGGCCTGCACCACAGAAGGCAGCAGTTCCTCGCCGGCCAACGTCAAAGTCAAACCGTCCGGTGCCCGTTTGAACAAGCGCGTTCCATAAGCGGATTCAAGGCTATCGATATGGCGAGAAACGGTTGCATGAGTCGTATCGAGATTTTCCGCCGCTGCCCTGAAACTGCCTTCTTCTACCACTGCCAGGAAATAAGGCAGATCAGCCCAATCCACGGGCCGACTCACCTGGCACTTCCCTGAGTGGATTGTTTTTTAACCACGGAGTCACCAATTTAGCAGTTCTGTCACGTTATCGTACCGCATAAAGTCACATTCCTAGAAGTTCTGAAGGCGGAATTTCCAGGAGCAGACATCAATCCAAACATTGGGACACTACTTATGAAAATCGTTGTTAATCAGATAGTTGAAGCACCTGTTGATCAGGTATGGGCCACCTGGGATGACTTTGGCGTGGTCGCCAAATTTGCACCCAATCTCAGCAACTCTTTCCTTCTGGAAGGCAGCGCCAAGACTGGCCTGGGCGCCAGACGCCAATGTGACATGGCCGATGGCAAGAACCACCTGAAAGAAGAGATTGTTGAATACATTCCTGGGGAACGGCTTGTCATCGACGTTTACGACGGAACAATGCCAGTGGAATCAGGAAGAGGCAGTTTTGACCTCGAGCGGATCGATGACGACACCACCCGGGTTACGATGACCATGGATTTTGAACCCAAGTTCGGTCTGGCGGGAAAAGTCATGATGGGTGCAATGAAACCCATGTTTCGCAGCCAGCTGCAATCGATGCTGCAAGGGAATGCGGATTACATTGAAAGCGGGAAAGTTGCCAATCGCAATGTTGCTTAGGATCTGGTCGGTCAAATCATCCGCGATGTGACCTCCAACAGGACAGGCTTATTTGACCTGACTATCTCGCCGAGACCTGACGGTTTCGATCACTCGCGACAACCGGAATCATCACCTCATTACGTCGCATGAAGGACGGCATCATGGGCGAGTTATATCTCGCCCACACCACCTCTCCAACACCAACCCATTCGGTCTGCGCAGACAACCATGCTTTGAGTTCCTGCTCATGTTCCCGAAACAGGCTTTCACGCCAGCCACCCTTGTATCGCCGGACCACGTAGGTGGCCGCAGGCATACGCGTAATCTCCACTTCATTTGCGACCGGTTCCGGCAACTCATCAAGCGAAAATTCAGACGGCATGAAAAATGTGATCCAGTAGCTGCCATCAGGGTTGGCAGCCTGAACGACGGGCGCTGTCATGCTGATCTTCTGCGAATCCGCGTTGTCGCCAAATATATATCCGGCGAGCAGTCGAAAGCCGGTGTTACCGGCTTTCGAAAACGAGCTGTTAACCCGGGTTCGCGCGACAATCGTCTCGCCGTATTCCCTGATCTCCAAGTCTTCAGCAGAGAACACGACGCGATACTCAGGTTGTTCTATCGCCATGGCGTGTTGCGCCAATGCGGCAAGAAAAACCAGCCAGACAATTCGTTTGATCATTCAGTGATCACCGTATCGATGATGTGAATGACACCGTTGGTCGCATAGATGTCAGTCGTCCTGACACCAGACCCTTGTACCTGCAGTTCCACCTGGGATTGTGAAACCTTGGACCAGACGCCGTTAACGCCGTCACCATTGGTATCACCGGCAGCCGCATCGCCACTGAAGAAATAAAGCGGACGACCCTTGAATGTTACCTGACTCGAGCCATCACCACGCTCAACCAGGCCGAGGCTGCTCAATCCAGTTGCACTACCATCGGTTACCACCAGTGGGGGCCATGTTTCAGCACAGGCGTCGTTGCATGCGCTTGTTGCACTACCGAGATCCCCATCGAATACATACAGGGTAAAACCTGGACTCGCAGAATTGGTTCCACCTACAAGCTGTTGCATTGCAGCTTCATATGCAACTTCATCCTCTGCACCGCTGACTGCGGCTGCAAAATTCTGAAGAGCTACACCGACCATATCGCCAGCAGCCGTATCAACGGCTTTTCCGTTCGCCGCGTATGCCGAGATACTGTCGATCTCTGCGCCGGGGACAACATGCTTAAGCAGGATATTGCCAAGTGCGGTCGGGTCCGCGAGCAGTGAATCCAGGACGCTGTCCTCAATCTTGTCAAAGGCACGGTCTGTTGGAGCAAACACAGTGAAGGTTGCGGTCTCATCTGCAAGCGTGGACACAAGGTCCGCTGCCTGAAGCGCCGCTACCAGTGTGGTCAGGTTGTCCGCGGCCACTGCAATGTCGACGATACTTTGCGTGGGCTCGCCTTTCATCGCCGGTGGCAGCAGCACCTGGTCAACGACGTGAATCACGCCATTGCTCGTCCTGATGTCCGCTGCAGACACATTCGATGCGTTCACGAAGAGGGCACCGTCAGCGAACGACAGCGCCACATTTGCGCCGTTAGCTGTTGCAACCTTGTTGTCAGCAGACTGCGCAATTGTCACTGCACCATCCTGCAGGACTTCCGCACCAGCAATAACATGGTAGGTCAGAATACTGCTTAACGTTGCTGTGTCGGCCAGTAGTGCGTTGATGGTGTCTTCACCGAGCAGGGCAAAAGCCGCGTCCGTCGGCGCAAAGACGGTAAAAGTCTGGTCAAGATCGCCCAGCAACACATCAAGATCTGTCGCTTCAAGCGCAGCAAGCAGTGTATTGAACGAGCCATTGTCCCTTGCAACGTCAACAATTGAGAGTGCCTGCATCGGCAGCTCAACGTCCGCTACGACAACCGTATCAATCACGTGGATTACACCATTACCGGTGTACACATCCGTTGTTGTGATGTTCGCGCCACCAAATGTCAGCACATCTGTCTCGGCGTTAATCGCCAGTGGTATCAGCGCACCTGAGGCGGTTTCAACAGACTGACCGCTGAGCGAAAAGGCACTGACCGAATCAACTTCACCGGCGACAACATGTTGTAACAGGATGCTGCTCAACACATCGGTATTCTCAAACAGCAGCGCTAGTGTGGCCTCATCAATCATGGCGAACGCTGCGTCAGTTGGCGCAAACACAGTGAATGAACTGGTTTCGTCTGCGAGAACACTATCCAGGCCGGTTGCTTCAAGTGCGGCAATCAGAGAAGTGAAGTTACCAGCTACCTGCGCTGTTTCAACGATATTGGCATCAGGTTCGCCTTTCTCAGCAGGCGGCAGCAGCACCGCGTCAATCACGTGAATGATGCCGTTGTCTGTCTGTATATCGGTCGCTATTACGGTGGAGAGGTTAACCAGCAGATTGTCACCGCTGAGTGAGAGCTCCAGCTGGGCGCCGTTAACCGTTTCAACTGTACTGCCGGCCAGCCCGATAGCACTCGCGGCAGGTACCTCTGAGGCTATGACGTGATAAGTCAGGATTGATGACAACGTGTCTGTATCTGCCAGTAACGCATCGATAGTCTCCTGGCCAAGCAGCGCAAACGCGTCGTCTGTCGGTGCAAACACGGTGAAACTCAGACAACGTGGCGTCGAGCCCTGTTGCTTCGAGCGCAGCGACCAGTGTTGTAAAGCTTCCATCCGCTACCGCCGCGTCCACGATCGTGACGGGCTGCGGTACTTCAGGGAGCGGCGCCAGAGTTGGGGGACTACCACTTCCTCCACCACTGCAACCGGTTATGACAATGATCGAGAACAACACGCCAGCGATTCTGGACAACATACAAAACACCTTGCTTTAGAACTTAACTGCAAACTACGCTGATCAATTCGCATCAGATCAGGAAAGAAAGATGAAATGTCGATTGCACCATGACGGTGCTCTCAAAATGATGTTGAATCCCAAATGCGGTGCACAATCTTGCGACTACGACCATGGTTTGCGCATTTACCCAATCTTTGCTTCAGTGGGAGGTCCAGACAAATCGATGACGAGACAGGCTGGCAATGGAGAAACTTGAAGTCACCCGATTGGCCTCAGCGCTTGGCGCTGAAGTAAGGGGAATACGCCTCGCACAAGCGGAACCAGCGTTAAAAGACACTGTGCTTTCCCTGCTGCTGGAGCACAAGGTTCTATTCTTTCCAGATCAAGATCTTAGCGTTGAGGACCACGTGGCTTTCGGGGCGCTGTTCGGAGAACTGCAGGGGCACCCTCACTACAAGAATCCCTACACAGACCACGACAAGATCTTCGAACTTGCAGCCAGCCACGGCGGCATCGCCGATGAATGGCATTCTGACATCACATTTCGGCCACAGCCCGCGCTCTTTTCCATACTCAACATGGTCAAGTGCCCGCGGGTAGGCGGCGACACGTTATGGGCCAATCCTGAACTGGCCTTTGAGCAACTTTCCGCACCATTGCAGATGCTGTGCGAGAGTCTCACCGCGATTCACAATGCTGAGCCACATGGCCGGCCTGAAGTCATGACGGCGCATCCCATGGTTCGCGTGCATCCCGCTACCGGTCGCAAAACACTGTTTGTGAACCAGCACTTCACACGACGCATTGTTGAAATCAGTCGGGAGGAAAGTGATCACCTGCTGTCCTACCTGACCCGCTGGATCGGTCGTGAGCAGTTCACTCTCCGTTATCGCTGGCAGGCTGGCACCATAGCGATGTGGGACAACCGCTGCACCCAGCACAAGGTGCTGAACGATTTTGACGAAGAGCGCATTATCCAGCGGGTGACCGTGATGGGCGATGAGGTACATGGGGCAGAGCCTGCTTTCCCACCCTTTATTCGATCAGGACACAAAAGCGACACAACCCGGCATGACGCGCTGCTCGCCGAGTATTTTGATAGCGACAAGAAACAATCGCACTGAACAGCAGCTTAGGTCAGATGCTCTTCTCGGCCATCAACAACCCATATCCGCCTGAGTGAAGGTGGCCAGGCAATCGCCTTTAACTGTTGGGAGAATGCGGCACAGGATTGTTTCTGCCTGTAGGCACCGAGCGCCTGGATTGCGATCGCCACAAGTTCTTTTTTACCCGCCTCCACTGAAACCTTCTCAAGTACCTCTGAGATAACCCTATCGGAAATAACAGGGTCACTCTCGAAGTCATAAACCACCGCATACCACCGGGAGCCCTTCACAACGAGGTCACCAGCCAAGTTCACTTCCTGGGCTGCCGCCTCCGCAATCAACGCATCGGTATCCGGACGGCGTCTTTCGCGCACGATGTTATCGGCGCTCATCACGCGGAACGTATCCTCTTCATAAACCATGACCTCAACCTCGAACGGCGGCGAGGTTGTAATGACAACTTCGGGACAGACTGGCGCGTTCACACCAGGTTCATACGGATGCCACACAACATGACCTGGTCATCTCCAGAGCGCAGCCCCCGGGCGTCAGCACTTGCCAGGATGGCATCCCTGTCATTTGCAATGACATCGATACCACCGAGACCTTCCGGCCTGCCATCCTCACACGAGATAAATCGCACATTGGCATTGTCCATCGGCATGACAAAAACACCGTCCGCATAATCAATATCGATTTCGGCAATGTCGCCCCATCGCCGGGCAACCGCAGCAGGCTCATCGCACTGCACTTCAGCAGCGCTGATACCACCTACCCGATCGGTTACTTTTGCGCGCTGCCAGTCAGGCCCTGCAGGATGCCAGGGACCGTCTTCATTGCCTGCCCCCTCCCCCAACTGCTGGTCGATTTCAAAGAAGGTGCCGCCCGTATCACGCGGGTGAAGCTGCATGTTGATGAACTCATCGGACTGGTTATCGAGCACAATGCGAATGCCCAGTTCATCAACCCGGGCACGTCGGGGAGGATGATCGTTGCATTGGGTAATCACCATGTAGCCGCCCTCGCCACCACGGCGCTCAAGATAACGACCACCTGCGGTACCCTCCTGCGTTGGTGCAACCACTTCCAACAGCTGATTGCCAATCGGGAACAGCGCGTTCTCAAGGCCGAAATACCCGACGCCGGGGTCCCTGTAGCAGACCTCAACACCGAGGACGTCTTTGATCGCTGCTTCGACCGGCGCGAGTTCTTCTGCCACACCCGCAATCTGCCTCAATCTCAACCAACTCATGTCATCTCCCTCTCCACAAATTACGTAAGAAACGATAGGTGAAGCTACGTCCGGAGACAATCACTGCCATGACTTTGGTTTCAAAACACGCTAGTCTTTCACCCCTCAATTTCTTTAGAAATCAATCTTTTAAGCCATGACAGACACACTTTCATCAAGACGCCGCAGCATTCTGCCGAAAGCAGACGACACCTGGGAGAGCATTGCCGCACGTGAATTTCCGGGCGAGGACGCAGCCGCCACGGCTACCATGCTGCAAAGCTGGAACCTGCACGTATTCATGCGACCCGCCGCACCAGAGGGTTCACCGCGCGCTGGCAATCCGATCCTGCCATCCGATGTGATTTTTATTGAAGCGCCCCAGGGCCAGACCCCGAGCATTTATGGCACAGGCGAAAATTAGACAGGCGCGCATTGCTGCCGCCCATGACGGCGTTGCTGAACTTATTGTCAGCATCGAATACGAGAACGGCGGCATCAGTGAAATCAGCCTGGACGAAATGGCGGGTGCAGCACTCATGAAGTCCTGCGAAGCCGAGACCCTGGAGGACCTCACCGGTCAGTCCTGGGAAAACGTCCGGGAAGCGTTACAGGTTTCTTACAATCGATATCAATAGCCGCCCAGGGGCGGAGCAAAATACAAAGAGGAAAACAAAGATGTTGGATCTCATTATTAAAAACGGGCTTGTGGTAGACGGCAGTGGTTTGCCCGGTTACTCAGCAGACATAGGTGTTGCCGGTGGCAGAATTGCAGCGATTGGCAATCTCGGTGACGACGCTGCTGAGGTGATTGACGCCGAGGGCAAAATTGTTGCGCCCGGTTTTATCGATCCACACACGCACTTTGACGCGCAGCTCCTCTGGGACGGCAAAGCCAAACCGGCGTTGTCGCACGGCATCACCACCATTGTGCCCGGCAACTGTTCCCTGTCGCTCGCCCCGCTCAAGGCCGAACATCGGATGAAACTCGTGGGCATGTTCAACCAGATCGAGGAGATGCCAATCAAGGCGTTCGAAGAAGGTGTGGAGTGGGACTGGGAAACGTTTGATGAGTTCCTCACCAGAATCAAGAAGGGCCTGTCCATTAACGTTGCGCCGCTTGTTGGCCACAGTTGCCTGCGACTCTGGGTGATGGGCAACGAGTCGATGCATCGCACCGCAACAAGCGATGAGATCAGCCAGATGCAGTCATTGCTGCGCGAATGCCTTGAGGCAGGCGCCGTGGGACTGTCCACCAGCTTTGTGGATATGGATGAAACCCTGCAGCCAGTGCCAAGCCGTTATGCAGACCAGGTTGAACTGGATGCATTGTGTGAGGTCCTGGGTGAATACAACCGCGTCTTCCAGATCGTGCACGAGTTCTATGATGCGGATCTGACGATCGCTCGCATCGATCAACTCGCTGAATTCAGCCTCAGGCACAAGATCACAACGACCTTCTCACCCCTCTTTGTGAACGCGAACGATACTGAGCTGCCAGCACGAGTCATGGCACGTGTTGATGAGCAGTTCCAGCGGGGCGCACGTGTGTGGCCCCAGGTACAGACCCGCCCCATCGACATCAGCTTCTGTTTTGAAGTCCCAAGCCTGCTGTTTATCCGGCTGCCAAACTGGTACCAGATCATGCGCTTCGGCTCTCACGATGACATCGTGGCAGCATTCAAGGATCCAGCGCAGCGTGAGCAGCTTGTTGCACAGGCGGCCAACATGTCGCCTCTGTGGGATGGATTGATCCTGCGTCAGGTTGATACAGAGGCCAACCAGTCTCTCGTCGGCAAGACACTGGCTGAGATTGCCGAAATGCGAGGCACGTCAGTTGTCGACACGATGGTTGACCTGTCGCTTGAAGAAGACCTGCAGGCGCACTTCCTGGCGAGCAACATGGGTCACACAGACAATGACATTATCGGCCCACTGCTGGCCCACCCACGCGTTCACATCGGCGCAAGTGATGGTGGCGCGCACATCCTGTCGTTCTCTACCTACGGCGACACGGGATATCTTTTCAGCGAGTTTGTGCGCAACTGCGACGCACTCAGCATTGAAGCAGCAGTCAAGAAGATCACCGCAGACCCGGCTGCTATCTGGGGTATGGGTGATCGCGGCACCCTGCGTGAAGGCTATGTTGCCGACGTCACCATCTTTGATGCCGATACGATTGGCCGTGGTGATGAGTACTACACGCACGACGTACCAGGCGATGGCAGTCGCTATGTCCGTGACGCGAGCGGCATCGACACCGTAATCGTTGCGGGTGAAGTTGCCTACACCGCTGGTGAATATACAGACTCTGCGAGCGGCGCAATTGTGCCGGGCGCAAAATCAAACGACTCACTCTCGGTTGCTGCTTCATGAGCAATATCAGTGAACGTCGCGTCGCCACCAACGGTATTGAACTGAATATCGCTGAACAGCAACCTGCCGGAGACGGCAAGGGGCTAATCATCATGTACCACGGCTTTCCGGAATCATGGTATTCATGGCGCCACCAGTTCGCACCGCTGGCCGATATGGGATATCACGCCGTCGCCCCGGATATGCGCGGCTACGGCAAGAGCGATAAACCCGATGACATCAAAGCCTACAATCAGGTTGAGGTGGTAAACGACATCATCGGCCTGATCCCGGCACTCGGTTACGAAACGGCCATCGTTTTTGGCCACGATTGGGGGGCGCCCACGGCGTGGAGCTGTGCACTCAATCATACCGACAAGGTCACCGCCGTCGGCGCACTGTCGGTACCTTTTACGCCTCGAGCAGATGCCCCGCCGCTCGACACAATGAAGCAACTGTTCAAAGACATGTTCTTCTACCAGCTCTATTTCCAGGAGCCGGGTGTTGCCGAAGCGGAACTTGAAAGCGACATACGCAGATCACTGCGCAAGTTTTTCCACATGGGTTCAGGCCAGTTTGATGCGACGGGCATGCAGCCCAAACCTGCGGATGCTGATCTTCTCTCCGACCTCCCAGACCCCGGCCAGCTGGGTGACTGGTGTTCAGAGGAAGATCTCGATTTCTATACCGGCGAGTTTGAACGATCGGGTTTCCGTGGACCGCTTAACTATTACCGCAACCACAACGAAACCTGGGAAATGACCGCAGGTGCGCCTACCCAGATTCATCAGCCCGCTATGTTCGTTGCGGGCGACAAGGATGGCGTGATCATGATGGCAGCAGAAGCGCTGCAGAAAATGCCGGAGCGCGTCACTGATCTGCGCACAAACACACTCATCCCCGGTATTGGTCACTGGACCCAGCAGGAAGCGCCGGACGAGGTGAACAAAGAGATGCAGGCATTCCTCGAGGGCCTCGATTAATGCCTGAGAACATTGCTGTCGTCGGTGCGGGTATCAGCGGACTCTGCACTTCACTTGCACTCGCCCGCAAGGGAAATGAGGTTACCGTTTACGAAAGGGATATCCCGCCACCGGACGGTGGACCGGAAGAAGCCTTTTTCGAATGGAAACGCCGCGGCGCTGCACAATTCAGGCATCCGCATGCGTTCCTCGCGGTCATGTGTAACCTGCTTGAGAAAAACTACCCGGAACTGGTTGATCAATTCTGGGAGGCCGGTGCACGTAAGATAACCTTCCATGACATGCTGCCCGCTGAACTGCGCGAGCAATACACACCGGAACCAGGCGATGAAGACCTGTGGCTCCTGATGTGCAGGCGAGCAACGATGGAAACCGTGCTTCGCCGTTACGTTGAAGCGCAGCCAAATATCCGTATCAACAACCAGGCAAACATCACCGGCATCGTCACAGAGGACGCCGCCGGTATACCCACCGTGACTGGCCTTAAGGTTCAGGTGAATCGGGGTGAGGAGGAAGTGATCGACACTGACGTGGTTGTGGACGCCAGTGGTCGAACCAGCCGATTCCAGGCATGGCTTGAAGAAGCAGGCGCAAACATCACTGTTGAAGACGATGACGCAGATATTGTCTATTACACGCGTCACTACCAGTTGAATGAAGGTGCTGAAGAACCGCCCCGAACAGGCAAAGATAGATCCGCAGGTGATCTCGGCTACATCAAGTACGGCGTATTCCCAGGAGACAATGGTCACTTCGCTGTCATCGTCTGCCTGCCCAACCACGAAACCGAACTCAAGGAAGCTGTGAAAGATCCGGACCAGTTTGATGCCATATGCCGCGCTATACCGGGCCTGGTGCCATGGATCGACGCGTCAAAATCTACCGCCACTACGCCGTCATTCGGTTTTGGTGATATCCACGCTGTATGGAAACACTTTGTCCAGGAAGGTCAGCCACAGGCACTCAACTACTTTGCCGTTGGCGACAGTGCGGTACGAACCAATCCGCTTTACGGACGCGGCTGCAGCACCGGCATCATTCACGCCCACCTGCTTGCTGACATCCTGAGTGAGGCGAGCGACCCAACAACACGTGCATTGAACTTTGATGCCCGCACCGAAGAAGAGCTTCGACCGATATTCAAAACCAGTCTCAGCGAGGACAGGAACGGTATCAAACGGGCTCGCGCCATTGTTGAGGGCCAGATTCTTGAAGAGGCAGACACGTTGAAGAAATGGCTACGCGCCGCGTTCGGCGACGCCATCGCAGCGGCTTCACGGGAACAGATCCACGTCCTCCGCGGCGCCATGCGCACCTTCAACCTGATGGAAAAGCCGGGCGACTTTATGAAAGACAACCGGGTCAGGTGGACGGTGTTGCGTTACATGTTTCGTGGGCGCAAGAGAAACGCGGGTGCGAGGTTGCAACGGGGACCCAGTCGGGATGAGATGCTTGCGCTGGTCGGCAGCACGAGTGACGTTGATCCCAAATCTAAAGCGGCGGCCTAAAAACAACCTTGTCGGGGGCCTAACCATCGAACGTTGAACCTCCTGAAGATTCGTTCCACATCATTCGCGTGACAGGTGCTGACATCTCAAAACCCTGTCGTTATGCTCAGTTGTATACATATCAACGCAGGGCATTCAATGAACAACTCACCAGACTTCTGGCCACCCGCACCTGAACTGCAGCGCGCAGAGGTGCCGCTGAACTTTCGTGGTAAACCCTACATGGGGTACTTGGTGGCGCCGGCCGAAGATGTTGGGCCGCGTCCACTCGTGCTGGTGATACACAATTACCAGGGGCTCAAGTATTTCGATGTAGATGTCGCTGAGTACATGGCAAGACTTGGCTATGTCGGGCTGGCGATCGATGTGTACGGTGAGATGATCAGTCCTGAGGAACGTCTATGGCCGAGCGATCCAGACGCGCTGCCAAATCACCTGACCAGGTCTTTTGAGGCAATGGTCTCACTGGATCACGATCACGAGTTCTTCAGGGCCATCCTGGCGGCATGGCTGGACGCAGGCAAAGCACTCAAACCCGTGGACCAGAAATACTCACCCGCCGCCATCGGCTATTGTTTTGGCGGCGTTGCAGTACTTGAAGCGGTTCGTGGTGGTCTTGATCTGTCCGGCGTTGTCTCGTTTCATGGCTTGCTGCAAACCGGCGAAGACGGCGCGCCGAATAGCGTTGGCGTAACTCGCCCGCCGCTCAAGCGCTGCGAGAACAACTACAACACAAAGACCCTGGTGCAGATTGAAAACGGGGCAAAAGATCATCTTGTGAATGACGATAATCGTGCGCGTTTTTTTGAGGAGATGGATCAGGCTGGTGTACAATGGAGCTTTCATGACTATGCCGATACGCCCCACGGTTTTGCGCTGCCGGCAAGCCTTGGCGGCCCGGGGCATTTACATGAAAGAGCAGATCGACGCTCTACCATGAACATGCTGAACCTGTTCAGGGAGGTGTTCCCTGATGTCCCGCAGAACAGAATAGATTGCAATGCGGCTGGAACCACCATACCCGTTTAGCGCGTGGCCAATACCACATCAACGCCGGGGAGCTTTTCAACTTTAGCAATCTTCACCTCATGACAAATACGGAGACAGCATGACTGACTACAACACCCTGAAGCTGGAAACACGAGAAGGTGTGACAACGCTGACCTTGAACCGGCCAGAGCAGCTCAATGCACTAACGGTAGAGATGGGACGAGAACTCAACGATGCTATCGACGCTGTAAACAATGACATGTCATCAAGAGTACTTGTCCTCACTGGCGCAGGTCGTGCGTTCTGTGCAGGTGAAGATGTGAAACAGAGACCTGCTGACTCAGAGGCGATTAAGGAGCAGCAGACACCGCTATCGAAACTCTCCCGGGGCCCAGTTGGTGCAATGAAATTTGCGAATACGCTACGCACGATGACGAAACCAACGATAGCTTCCGTGAACGGGTACGCCGTTGGGCAGGGTTTGAGTATCGCACTCGCCTGCGATATTCGTATCGCCTCAGCCGACGCCGGGTTTGGCGCTATCTGGACACGGCGAGGAATACCGCCAGAATCATCTGGTGCCTATCTGCTGACACAATTGCTGGGGCCAGCAAAAGCCTGCGAGCTGATCTTTCAGGGCAAGATGGTCGGCGCAGAAGAAGCCGAAAAGATTGGTCTCGCCAACCAGGTCGTACCAGCCGAGACGCTTGAGGACGCCACCCAGGAAATGGCACGCAACATCGCGGGTGGGCCACCCATTGCCATTGGTCTATCAAAAATGATGATCTATCAGGCGCTTGAAACAAGCCTGGCTACCCATAGTCGCCTGGAATTTCTTGGGCAGGATTACAGCTTCAACACCGAGGATCGCCAGGAAGGCATTCAATCTTTCCTGGAAAAGCGGCCTGCAAACTTCCAGGGTAAATAGTCCAGATAGAATTGGGTTACTAGCGCCGGCAGAGCCGTCCGGCTTTCACGGCGCCAGATCGGAGATACGGCGCTCCTTCACCGGCGATCACAAACAGATCGCCATTTTCTCCGACAAGTTGCTCCGGCACGCCGCACCCTCGTGCGATATCTGCGTTCGCCTGCATATGAACGGGTTCCCCGTGTACGGGTATAGCGAGCTCTGGTTCAACCAGTTCGTACATATCGATCAGCTCATCGCGCTGCGGGTGGCCGGTCGCATGCAAGGGTGCGTTTGAGTTATCGGCAAGGATGACCCGAATATCGCGTTGTTCAAACAGCTCCACCAGGCGATCGACGTTTTCCTCGTTGCCGGGAATTGTCTTCGCACTCAGAACCACAAGGTCACCTGCATCAAGGTTCAGATCCGGATGGGTATCCAGTGCCAGCCGATACAACGCAGAACCGACATCGCCCTGGTTTCCCGAGGCGATTGCCATAACTTCATTGCGTGGCAGATAACCCAGGTGATCCGGATCGGTGGGGTTAAACGCCTCGTTCAGATATCCGCATGACTTTGCAGCCTCACTTAACTGACGCATCGAGCGCCCCATCACGGCAATGTAGCGATGAGTGATGCTAGCGATGTCCGCCAGCGTCTGCAGTCTTGCAATATTACTGGCAAAACAACTGACGACGACACGCCCGGTAGCCTGGGCAATACAGTCCTGGAGCCCTTTGAACAGCTCCGCTTCAGATACAGACGCACCTGGCATCGTCGCATTGGTTGAATCACAAACAACTGCATCGATTCCTTTCAACCCTGCAAAGGTTTCACGTTTGAAAGGGATGCCAACAACCGGCGTCTCATCGATTTTCCAGTCAGCGGTATGCAGGATGCTCCCCGCAGATGTCCTGATCTGTAACGCGTGGGTTTCCGGCGTGGAGTGAGTGATCGGCAACCATGTGATTTCAAAGGCACCGATGTCCAGGCAGTCTCCTGTTTCAACGACAACAATCGGCACGTCCAGCATGCCACGCTCGGCGAAGGCTCGATCTACAACTTTCGCCGTAAAACGGGTCGTATAGACAGGCGCCCTCAGCCGATCCCACAGGTCTGGCAGCGCGCCGATATGATCCTGGTGGATGTGCGTGACGATAATGCCGACCAGGGAATCTTGCCTGGCTTCAATGAATTGCGGGTCCGCCATCGCGATCTTTTCATCTTCGAAGGTAACGCCGCAGTCAACCATGAGCCATTGCCCATCGTGCCCAAACAAATTGAGGTTCATTCCGATTTCACCGCAGCCACCTAATGGCAAGAACCAAAGGTCTGACGATTCCGGATTAAGGGAGAAAGAAGCGGGATCTGACATCAAGGCACACCTTTTACCACATCCTCAAAATAGAAACAGCGCTGCAACCCCTGGCACATCAAAACCAAGGGCCAGCTTCGTTTCGCACTTCTTGCTGAAGATTATTCGGTTTCTCAGTACAGAAACTGTAGCTTTACTCGGAACCTGCACCACCAGGATTGTCGAGATACGTCTCCATCGCTGCGAGCACAACCTCTGGTCCATTACGGCGCTGGTAGTTCTCGGACTGATCCATCCAGAGTACCTTGCCGTTTGCATCAACCAGCAGCGAAGTTGGCACAGGTAACGCTGGCCGTTCCTCATCCGGCGGCCCGGAGTGAATCCCGATGTTGCGGTAGCCAAACATATCAGTCACCACAAGTTTCGGGTCAGACAGCATGGTCGCCTGCAACCCATGCACTTTCCGTCTTCGCTTAATTTCTTCAGGATAGTCAGTACTTATCGTCACGATCTGCACACCACGTTCATCGAACTCAGCACGGAGTTCTTCAAATCGCCGTAACTCGGCGACACAGTAAGGTCACCAGTGTGCACGGAAGAATTTAATGAAGATCGGTGATCCCTGCAGACTCGCTGAATCAAAACGTTCGTCTTCGCCCGTCAGGGACATGAAGTGCGGGATCGTGTCACCAACCGCAACAGGATTTTCCGCCACCACCTGTTTGCTGATCGCGACCGTAAAGGTGAGGAAGCTCCCAACGAAGATGCCGAGAAATGCTGCAATGCCCCCAAACCACCGAGTCCCGATAACAAAAGACGTAATCCCCAGGACAGGTCCGAGCAAGAATGCGATGACGAACAGCGTTCTATCTTCGGGGATCGCAGTTACCTCGGCCAGGCGGAACCAGATGATGGTTGCACCAACAGCGATAGCCAGCGCCACAAACCCAAGGATCGTTCCGTTTCTTTTGCTACGTGGTTCGCTCAACTCACTCATACCCCACTCCCTTTTCTGACCTGTACCTGAAATAGACGACAGGAATCGGCAGAGGTTACAACAATCTGGCCGAAAATCGACAATTCTTGCATTGAACTGGTTAATCGGTTGTTCTTGACCTTGCGTAGTGAGTAAGACGAACAAACGGAATAACACAATGATCAGAACCATCCTCACGGTCCTTGCGATATCGATTTCGCTCCAGATACAGGCCAGCTCTAAAGTGGAGGGTATCTGGGCTGGGCCCAGCGGCTTGATTGAGGTAACAGCGACTGACAGCAATCTGTCCATGACCGTCATCGCCCTGCTGGAGCCACTTGATGAAAACGGTACACCCGTAACAGATCAAAACAATCCCGAACCAGATCTCAGGACTCGGCCGATTATTGGTCTTGAACTGCTCTCTCAGATGGCCCTGGCAAAAGAACGTTGGGAAGGAAAGATCTACGATCCAGAGTCCGGCAACACCTACTCCGCGCGTGTACGCGTCAAGAACGGGCAACTGGAGATGCGCGGGTATATCGGTACACCCATGTTTGGTCGTACGGTGACCTACCGTCCCGTATCAACATGCGATGAGGATATCCTGACCATGCTTGCCAACAGTAAGATCGATGACGTTTGTACGTGAAGATAAAAGCGCAGAGATAAAGAGAGGAACCTTAAATGAACGAAGCCGTACAGGAACTACTCGACAAGAAGGCGATTGAAGAACTCAGCTACCGGTATTCGCGAGCGTGTGATCGGCTCGACCGTGAACTGCTTGAGCGCGTGTATTGGCCGGATGGCACCGATGATCATGGGGCATTCAAAGGTAGCGCACCCGATTATATCGACTGGGTGATAGCAACCCTTGAGTCCATGATCGCAACCCACCATGACAATACCAACATCCTTATTGAAGTGGATGGTGACACTGCCACTGGCGAGGTGCACTGGACCGGTTACTACCAGGTGGAGGTCAATGGCGAAAGCCACGACCAACTGGCCGTCGGTCGTTACGTTGACCGTTACGAAAAACGTGAGGGTGAATGGCGAATACTACATCGCACCTGTTTGTCTGATTGGGTACGTATGGAGCCGACCGTCATCGATCTGCGTGAACGACCTGACCAGTCACTGATTGGAAAGCGGAGCAGAAAGGATCTCGTCTATACGGGCGATTCAATTACAATCGTCTGAGTCAGACTGTTTTTACGCGATTCAGTAACGCAATGCGGTAGAACACCGGCACTGCAACAAGTGTAAGCAGCGTCGCAAAGATCAAACCACTCATAATGCACACTGCCATTTCCCGAAAGAAATCATCAGTTAAGAGCGGTGACATCCCTACGACGGTAGTCAGCGCCGCCAGCATCACCGGTCTCAAACGGCTGATACTGGCCATCATCATGGTATAGGTGGTCTGCTCTCCTTCAGCAAGACGTTTATCGATCTCATCGACCAGCACAATACAGTTTTTGATCAACATACCTGCAAGGCTCAAAATGCCGAGGAATGACGGAAACGTCAGCGGCAGGTCAGTGATGATAAGACCCAGGGCTACACCACAGATGATCATCGGCACAGTCAACCAGATCACGATGGCTTGCTTGAGGGCACCGAACATCAGCATGGTGATGAAGAACATCAACCCAAAGGCGACCGGTATTCGTGTTACAAGAGATTCATTTGCCATCTTGTTGGCTTCAAACTCACCACCCCATTCAAACCGGTACCCGTGCGGCAGCTCCATTGCTTCTACTTCATCCTGCACAAGCAAAAAGTACTCATTTACATTTTCGCCGGGAGGCGGGTTAGCCTGCGCGGTGATGGTTCTCAGGCGATCGCGTCTGAAGATGGTCGAGTCCTTGGCAACAAGATCAAAATCGGTGACAACCTGCGACATCGGTACATACTGGCGCTGGGTTGGGCTCCATATCTGCTTGTCCATCAATCCAGTCAGGTTGGACCTTTCTGCATCAGGGGCTCGCGCGATGATGGGAATCAGCTTATCGCCGTCGCGCATCAACCCGATCGTCAGGCCAAGCGTGTTGTAAGCCAGAGCCTGGGCAAGATCATTACGCGAGATACCCGCCAGCTTTGCATTGTCCTCATCAATGTGTGGTGACAACTGCAGTGACTGCAAGCGCCAATCTGTTTTTCGATCAAGCAGATTCTTCTCGAGGAAAATATCAAGCGCCTCGTCAGCCAATTGCCTTAAGACAACCGGATCGGGGCCTGAAAAACGTGCTTCAATTTTCGAGCCCTGTGCTGGTGAAAACTCAACCCGGCCTATTTCGTATTCCGCATCCGGACGCTCAATCTGGAGCATCTCCGCCACCTGATCCATCTGAGCGTCGATCTGCTCCAGGTTATCAACCCTTATCATCATGCTGACGTAAGCCGGGTTGGGTTGTTCCTGAGACACGGTTGCTGCAAACCTGGGCTGGCCTCGGCCAATAAAGCTTGCGACCGATTCGATTCCAGGAATTTCCATCACTGCCTGCTCTATCGGCTCGATGTCCTTTGCTGTAGCGAGAATGTCAGTTCCTTCCTGCAGTCGATAGTCAACAAAGAACATCGGCGTATTGTTGTTGGGAAAGAAACTGGTCTTCACAAATTTCATTGAGTACAGGGCTGTACCCGTCACCACAACGATCAAAAGCGCTGCCAGCCAGCTACGCCGCAACCCAAAGCGGATAAGCACTTCATAGGGCTTAAAGTACCAGGCACTGTACAGCTCGGTTTCGGATACGCCTTCCGTAGGCTTCAGCAGATAGTTACCGAGCATCGGCACGATGGTGATGGCGAGCACCCAGGACAACAACAGTGAAATCGCGACAACCTGGAACAGGCTGACCAGGAAGTGACCGCTGTTATCGTCAGACAGGCTGATCGGAGCAAACGCAAGGATGCCAATGATGGTCGCGCCCAACAATGCATACTGTGTTCGCGAAACTGAATCCGCTGCTGCCTCAATGGGTGTTTTGCCACGACGCACGCCCACCACCATACCTTCGGCAACAACAATGCCATTATCTACCAGCATGCCCATGGCGATCATGAGGGCGCCGAGCGATATACGCTGCAGCTCAATATCGGCCATGTTCATGATCGCAATCGTGCCCATTACCGTCAGTAGTAGAACCAGTCCAACCACCATACCCGCACGCCAGCCCATAAATAGGCACAGTGCCAACACCACTGTCAGCACCGAGATACTGAGATTCTCAAGGAAGTTGGAAATCGCTTCCTCAACAATCGTGTGTTGGCGATAGAGTGGTTCCACCGTGACACCGAGCGGCAGGTTGGCCTGGATCTGTTCCATCTGCTGATCCACCGCTTCACCCACCTTGACCACGTTTTGTCCTGGTGCAATCGACACCGCCACGAGGAATACAGGTTCACCGTCGACGCGAACAAGTTCCGGCGGGACTTCTATGCCAGTGCGTTTAACTGACGCAATCTCACTTAACGACAATATCTCGGTTGAGCCAGGCCGCCCTATCTTCATATCCTGCAGGGCTTCTACGCTGTCGAGCGCGGTTGGCTGCGATATGCGCAGGCGCCTGCCATCAAACATGGTTGACCCGGCAGCGACCACCTGGTTCTCGAGCCAGATTGTGCGGCCAAGGTCTTCAATCGAGAGACCAAATCTCGTCAGTCTTGAATGATCCAGTTCGACGTACACCGCTTCATAGGGCACGCCCATGTTCATGACTTTCGCGACCGAAGGGATCAGTTTCAGCTGCGTGGTGATCTGTTTGGCCATGTCATGGATTTCGGCTTCTGAATAGTCAGGCGCCTTCACCGCGTAAAGAATCCCGAAGACATCGCCAAAATCATCTTCCACGATGGGTGTATCAGCACCGGGAGGTAGACGCATGGCGGCTTCAGAGACACGCCGCCGCACCTCGTCAAAGACCTGTGGAGTCTCTTCGCTCGAGTACTTTTCCAGCAGTTCGATCTGGATTTCAGAACGGCCATCTACCGACTTGGAGAACATCTCCTGGATGTGGGGAAGTTCCTGCATTGCCGCTTCAATGCGATCGGTAACCTCAAGCTCAACCTCTTCAGCAGAGGCACCCGGGTAGGTGGTGATGATGTAGGCCCACTTGATGGGGAATTCGGGGTCTTCGAGACGTCCTACATTCTCTATGCCATGCAGCCCGCCAAAGAAACACAGGAATATCAGTGTCCACCCATAGATGGGATTAGCGGCCGTAAATCGCGCAAGGTTCGGCATGACAGGTTACAGCGGTCGCACTTTCATGCCCGCCTGCAGTTGGCTGGCACCGGTGATCACAATCTGCTCACCAGCACTCAAACCGGCAGATACAGGTACACCATTTGCCCTCGGCGTCAGCGTGGTCACAGCGCGCCGCTCAACTGAATTGTCGGCAGGGTTGTAAACCCATACAGAAAAACTGCCATCCGGGGCAGGGATGACTGCGGAGGCTGGGACAAACAGTTGCCCTTCCTCAAGTCCCCGCAGGTGGATACTGGCAGTCGCCGTCATGCCAGGCAGGACATTCCATTCGCTGGGGTTATCCATCAGGAAGGAAACTTCGTAAGTCTGCGCCACTGCTGCGGCCTCGCCGCGATTTTCCTTGTACGTAATCGGGAATCTGTTATCACCGGCAAAGGGCAGTTCCACCCAGGATTCAACTACCTGCTCGGCACTGACCGTGGCAAGCAGAGTTTCCGGAATATTGATCACCACCTGGAGTCGGGTCAGATCAAGCAGCCGTACTATCGGGTCGCCCGGACGAATGTTCACATGCTGATCAAAATAGCGCTGTGACACGTAGGCGCCGTCAAAGGGTGCGTATATTCGCGCATCGGCCAGGCTTTCGCGTGCTCGATTCAGTCGTACCCGCTGCAGCTCGTAATGGGATCGTGCATCCTCAACCAACGATTTAGCTATGCCGTTCTCTGCGAGGACCTTGCGTTTGCGATTCAAATCCTGTGCTGCGAGCCGAAGCTGCACTTCCGCTTCCTTTACGGCCAGCTCAAACGTTGTCGGTTCCAGCGCGGCGACGAGAGTACTTTTTTCGAGCGTTTCGCCTTCGCGAACCGGCAGCTGAGCCAGTGGACCGCCAACTTCAAAGGAAAGGTCAACGGTCTGCAGGGCCTCGATTCGCGCAGTGAACTCATGCACCACATCACTACCCTCGGCTTCAATGGTCATGATCTTGGCAGGCCGGATATTTTGTGGCGCAACCTCTACTTCAGTGCGTTCAGCACATGAAGCAAGCAGCACAGCAAAACAGATCAGCAAGACGCGCATGTTCACAACTCCCCTGCCCGTTCGTGCATATAGCTGACCACGGCATCTGTTTCTTTCTTGGCAAGCGGATTGATGTCGAGAATGTCCAGGAAGCGCAGGCCTTCGTTGGCGAGCAGCAGGACCGTGGCTTCTACAGGGTCTTTGCTCTGTTGCGCGGCGTCGTTAAACAGGACACTGAATTGCTCGCGTGCCGGTGCCAGCAGTTCGGTATCTTCAGCGGCAACCGCCAGCAGTGCCTGGGAAGCACGCCGCTCTGCCATGGGCATTTCTTCCCTTGCCTGCAAGCTCGCTTCGAGCGCGGAAACCTGAGACTGCGGTGCCTCAATTCGTTGCTGAAACAGCTCAATCATGTGTTCAAGCATGCCGGCAAGCAGCGCCTGCTTGGATGCGAAGTGGTACAGCACACCGCCTTTTGAAACGCCTGAAGTCTCCGCCACAGCGTCAATGGTCAGGTGCCGTGCGCCTTTGGCTTCAACGACCTGCAGTGCAGCTTCAAGAATCGCGACGCGCTTGCTGTTTTTTCTCATAAGAGCCATCTCATAACAGCCATCTCATATAGATATACGGTCTATAACTATACCGTCCAGATGGTATAGTAAACTCATTGTGCGAGAGTATAAAGCAAGAATGTTGCGAAGCAACATTTACGTTAGGAAATGTTCGTTCGGGGTGGTTTCAGGCGACAACCCGGTTACGGCCGGTCTCTTTGGCCTTGTAGAGGTTCGCGTCGGCACGCTGCATCCAGGTGTCCGAATCATCTTCTGCAGTCAGTTCAGCAACGCCGATACTTACGGTCAGTGCTCGTCCTGACAGGAGCTTCTTCTCTTCGATCAGCTGGCGAAGGTCATCGGCTGCTTTTGCCGCTTCATTCAGGCCGGTCTCGTTGAGCAGCACCAGGAACTCTTCACCACCAAAGCGGAATATCTGGTCCACCTGCCTGAATCGGGTGGCGAGCACTTCACTGACCTTGACCAGGATTTCATCACCCACGGCATGGCCAAAGTCATCGTTTACGGGTTTGAAATGGTCGATATCAATCGCCAGCAGGCTGGTCTGGGTTTTTGATCGTTTGAACTGCTGAATGGCTCTCAGCATCGCGTCATCGAGCATGACGCGGTTGCGTAGTCCCGTTAGCGGGTCGGTGATCGCGAGCGTCTGCAACTTTTCCTGCGCTTCAGTAATGGCATAAACAAAAATCGCGGTGAACACACCAGCGGCGGTCAATGTTGCTGCGGTGCGTAACCCGATGCCTGGACCAAGCTCGCTCCAGGCCTGGGGTGTTATCACCACAATCAGTGCGATACCCGCGATGATGGCCACTCGTTCCTTAAGCAGAATGAAAAACGCCAGCATCGATGGATAACTCCACAGGACACCAATAACGCCCTGTCCGTGCAGAGACATTGAAACAAACGCAATGATCGATGGGACCAGTAGAAAGAGAGAGATGAGTGTTGGGTCACGTCTGTGTGATGTCATCCATGCACTGGACGCGATCGCGATAACGATCACCGACGTGCCGACGCCCAGCATGAACCTGCCCTGGAGGAAGTTGTTGATGGAGAAAGGCGTGAGCAGGAGTACAGCGGCGACGGCAAGGCCAATATGAGCACGCGCCCTGTAGTCTATGCCGTTAACCAGCATAACGCGCTCTGCCACCATCAAGGTCCACCTACTTTCAATGCGATTCCTGATATTACCTTATTCATCGCGCCAAGAAGATTATGAACTTGTAAGGACAGTTGCTGCCAGTCTTTCGACGGTGAGTAGCTGAATAGCTGCATGCTCGCTTTTTGCATACACTGTTCGCTTGTCGAGTCAAAAGGTGTTTGTTGTGCTGGATGTCGCTGTTATCGGTGCAGGTATGTCAGGGATGTACCAGGTTTACCTGTTACGCGAACTGGGTTTTTCAGTTGAGGGTTTCGAGGCGGGCACAGACGTTGGAGGCACCTGGTACTGGAATCGATACCCCGGCGCGCGCTTTGATTCAGAAAGCTACAGCTACGGTTACTCCTTCTCAAAAGAGCTGCTACAGGACTGGAGCTGGAGCGAACACTTTTCCCCTCAGCCGGAAACACTGCGGTACTGTAACCACGTCGCTGACCGGTTTGACCTTCGCAAACACTTTCGCTTCAACAGCAGGCTCAAGTCTGCCCGGTTCATTGATGAAGAGAACGCATGGGCTTTGCAGTTTGAAGATGGCCACGAGGTTCGTTGCAACATCCTGGTTACCGCCATCGGCGCACTCTCAACACCCGTGATGCCAAAGATCGACGGGCTCGATACGTTTAAGGGTGACGTTGTACATACCGGCCTCTGGCCAAAGGAAGACGTGAAAATCGAAGGCCGCAGGGTTGGTGTGATCGGAACGGGTGCGACCGGCGTCCAGGTTATCCAGGAGGTCGCCAAGACGGCGAGCCACCTTACCGTATTCCAGCGCACGCCTAACTGGTGTGCCCCTCTCCGAAACAGCCCGATCACGCCCGAGGAACAAAAAAAGATTAAGGCGTCATACGACGATATCTTTGCGCTCTGCTCGGAGACGGCAAATGCTTTCATGCACAATTCTGATCCGCGCAAGGCCGTTGAAACCAGCCCAGAAGAACGCGAGGCGCTTTTCGAAAAACTCTATGCGGAGCCGGGTTTCGGGATATGGCTCGGCAACTTTTCAGATATCTTTGTCAGCAAGGAAGCAAACGATACGATCAGCGAGTTTGTGACACGCAAGATACAGGAACGCGTCGATGACCCTGCCACTGCGGAAAAACTGATCCCGAAAGACCACGGCTTTGGTACACGCCGCGTGCCCATGGAAACCAACTACTACGAGGTTTATAACCAGTCGAACGTTGACCTTATCGATATCAATGAGACGCCCATCGAAAGCGTGACTGAAGCCGGTGTAAAAACGTCGGCTGGAGAGATCGAACTTGACCTGCTTATCCTCGCGACAGGCTTTGATGCCGTACGCGGCTCCTTTGATCGAATCGACTTTCGCGGCGTAAACGATGTCACACTGAAGTCCCGCTGGCAGGAGGGTCCGGAAACCTATCTTGGCCTCTCGGTGTCAGGCTTCCCCAACATGCTGACACTGGTTGGCCCTCATAACTCGGCCACCTTCTGCAACATTCCACGCTGTATTGAGCAAAACGTTGAATGGGTCACGGATACGATCAAGTACATGCGGGAGAACAACTACAAGCGAATCGAAGCAACACCTGAAGCGGAACAGGCATGGACCCAACATGTCCATGAAGTAGCAGAACCACTTTTGTTGACCAAGACGCGTTCATGGTTCCTTGGTCTCAATTCGAATCTTGAAGACAGGGATGTACCAAGGCTGCTCGTTTATGCAGGCGGTCAACCCAGATATAAAGCTCGTTGTGACGAAGTTGCTGCAAACGGCTATGAGGGATTTGAACTAAGCTAATCCTCAAGGTCACCAAAGTGTGACATCGGGGCTTCGTCATCTTCCGAAAGATCGGCAATTGCTGCTTCAATCTCCCGCACTGATGCAGCAAGCGCTGAAATCACTGCGTTCCTGTCTCCAGCGAAGGGTAACGTTTCTATAAGCTCCTGCAGGTTACCCTGGGCGAGCCAGGCTTTGTGCCTTGCCCACTCTGCAAACAGCACGTGGTGAGGGTCCACCTGTTTCAGGTCCCGAAAGCGATTGTGGTCTTTGATAGATCGATCAAGCGGCACGTAGCCGTTCACCATGGTGATACGTTCGCTCCACGAAACCAGCCGCGCGCCACGATGCACCACCATGCTACCTTGCATCGGTACGACATAGCCGGCGCCAGGATATTGAGGTGATACTACTCTCTCAGCGGGGATAGGTGTTCCTGCGTCGGCATAGTCAGCGGCATCTGCCCTGGTACCCAGAAAATACTGGAACTCGCCGCCGTTCAGTTCAGCGGGGTCACTGACCATCATCACGTAATCGAGGCCCAGCGTATCGTAGTGCCACTTATCAACCGCCTGTGATAAGTCACGGGGGGTAAAATTGAGGTGGCCGAGTTGTGAAGGCATGGTGTGAGGGATGATCTCAGCACCAAAGATCTCACTCATGAATGCCGTGACTTCCGGGCAGGTACAGAGGTCGCGCAGAAACCTGGACTGATACACACCGCCTCGCACCATATTGTCGACGCGCTCACAGCTGACGGCGAAGCGTTTCAGTCGCAGTGCAACTTCCTTTAGCGCTGCAACGCCAGCGTCGGAGAGCAGACGCGCGGGACTGCTGATGGCAAAGCTGGTTGGACACTGCTCAATCTCCTCGCCTGTGTACCCCAGGTCAGAAAGGGACCAGGCGGTTTCCGGCGATTGCAGGTCAAGATGCTTGGTCGCATCAAACTCGACCGGATCGTCGATAAGCTCGTAACCCTTCGGCGTATCAGCTGGAAAAGGAAAATTCATATCACTGCCAGATCAAGTTACCAGGTAGTAACCGCCTATCGCTGCCAGTACACCAACTGTTATTGCAGCGAAGGACGTTTCTTCCCGCAGTTCAAGGACCGCGTCATCAGGTTTCTTGGGATCGTAATGAACAACCACTGATTTGCCTTCAGGGTACTTCTCGCAGTAGTCCTGCGCCCTGGAAGGAGAAGCGTAACGAAACTGCCCACCCACGCAGATTCGCTTGCCCCTGCGTTCGCGGCCGCCTGCTTCATAACGATAGGATAAGTCCGCTTTGTAGAGTGAGGACCGATTTTCTGCCGTCCCGCTGGTCTCGTAAGTGATGAGCGACGACACGATTTCGCCGTGGGCACGCTTCCAATCGCTTTTCGCGCGGGAGAGCGCCCTGCGCACATCCCAGGTTTTGAACGCCATGGCAAACGCAACAAAAAACAGCAGGTAACCCAGTTGGTCGGATATCTCCATGCAGCACCAGGAGCTTTAGTATCTACAACCAGCCTAGACCAACCATGGTCGAATAGACAACACTCACACTGACGGTAACAACACAGGCAATCATGGCAAGGTTGAAGATAATTGCCCTGCCCCCGGTCGGCTTGTCCTCACCAAGGTAATCAGCACGGTTGTTCAGGACCAGCCAGCCAACGTAAGCAATCGGCAGGAGCAGACCGCAGAAGGCAGAGGTTGGCAGAATGACGTAGGGCCCCATGGTGGACCAGAGAAATACGCCCAGCACAGCAGGTGTAGGGATCAGACACGCCAGCCGATAAGCCTTTGAACCTTCCTCAAGGTTGAACATTTCCATGGCCGCCGCACCGCAGGTCAGCATATGCATGACGAGTGAGCCTGCAGCCATGCCGAGCACACCCAATGGGAAAATCAGCCGGCCAACCACATCGCCAAGGCCGGCTTGCGCGAACATCGCCCCCGCGGTTGCCGGTGCAAGACGACTCTCTATTGAGCCATCACCGGCATGTAGTGCAACCGCCGCCGCGATGGATATCAACCCTGTCACAAGGAGATAAGGCAGCACCAGGCCCAGCACAATGTCATACCTCGCAAGGACACGTTGCTCCCGTCCCCAGCCCCGGCGCAACATCGTGTAGCCATAAACAAACGTCATATTGATACCCACTGCAGTGCCGAGTGCCGCCATCATCGTCGTCACCCCAAAAGCATCGTCAGGCAGGGAGTGCGGAACAAAACCCCACAGCACTGCGCCCCAGTCAACGCCGCCTTCAAGGGACGCACTGATAACCACCCAGCCGAAACTCAGGATGATCATGATACTGAGCACCTTGATGCCGTTTTCAAACAGTCGCACCGCCCGCTGCGCCTTGCCGTAATGCCACACGGTGTAGGCACAGACCATCCAGACCAGGATAGCGAGGGTAAACAGGTAGAGTTCCCTCGCAAACGCCTCGCCATCCTGCTTCAGGTTGAAGCCCGTCGTTACGTGAATCGCTTCTTCGAGCATCCCGGCACTGAGCGGATAGTGTGAAAAACCCCAGATAACACTTGAGCCGAGCGCAGCTATCGCCCAGAGCCATGCCAGTGAGCCGGAAACATGCTGTTTCATTGCAACGAAGGGATGTTCACCGGTAGACAGTGTCTGGTGAGCCAGTGCAAACAACATGATGCAGCCAATGATCATCGATACCGGTTGCACCCAAAGGAACTCATAACCAAACACCGCACCAATCGTCAGCGAGGTGATGGCAGAACCGCCACCGAGGGTCATGGCACCCTGTAACCAGCCGGGGCCACCTTCGCGAATATTCTCGATCAACGTACTCATCGGTAGGACTTGCTCATATCAATTTCCACCTCGACATCACTCACATCCCGCGGCCGCGACGCATCAATACGTTCACGCAGGGCAGCTTCGTATTCATCAGCATCTATCGGCACTGATACCGCTTTGTCCTGCCAGGCTGATAACAGCATCGCGTTAGCCAGTTGCAGCGAACCCAGCGCTTGCGCTGCGGGTGTTGCGAGCGCTCCCTGCCCAGAAATCGCATCGACAAAATCCTGGATGACCGACTGATGCTGATCACTCCTGCCGATAACCTCAATCTCTCTGTAGCTGTTCTCAGGCACACCAAACATTTCCTTTGTCTGCGCTGAGTGTTCACTTAAAGGTTCGGTTGATGCCCACAGCCTGAGCATATCGTTCTCGTAAATCAGTGTGCCGCTGTCACCAACGATCTCCAGTCGGTTAACGCCCGGGGCTTCACCACTTGAGGCAACCAGTACCCCGGACAGGCCGTTCGCGTATTGCATCATCGCTGCAACGTCGTCCTCCACCTCGATGTCATGGTGCCTACCAAAACCGACGTCCGCTGTGACACGGGTTGGCAGGCCAAACATCCAATAGAGGACATCAAGGTTGTGGATACCCTGGTTCAGCAAGAGGCCGCCCCCTTCTCCGTACCAGGTCCCGCGCCATTCGCTGGCGTCGAAGTAAACCTGTGGGCGATACCATGCCGTCATGGTCCACTGGAACCGTTTGATCCGGCCAAGCCCGCCATCGTCGATCAACTGTTTGATCCTGGCGTAGGCTGCATGGAAGCGCTGGTTCAGCATGACCCCGAAAGCAAGCCCCGTGGGCGCCGCATCAATCATCGCCTGTGCCTGACCCACAGACATGGCGAGTGGTTTTTCCATAAGCAGGTGTTTACCCGCGTTGAATACAAACTGCGCCATCTCTGTGTGCAACATGGTGGGACTGGCAACAATAACCGCATCGACTACATCCGCAGCCAGCATGTCTTCGAGACTGGTGAAATGGGGTACGCCGTCGGCCGGAGCGTCATCACGCCTGGATACGGTTGCGCCGAGTTTAGCGCCGGTCACGGAACCGGACGCCAGGATCGAAATATGCCGCAGGCCTATATTGCCGGAGCCAACAACACCGACGCGAACTGTCACGGCCCGGATACTCTCGACAGCACAGCCCCGTCCATTTCAGGCAGGGTGATGCCGGTTACATGGCCTGCATCTCGATTGAAGATCAGTTTCAGCTGCCTTGGCGCAAACAGGAATTCATCTTCTGCGGTTTCCTGCAGTTGACCGTTAAAGTACACCGAACCGATCTCAAGACCTTCACCGTTGTAGGTGAGTGTCAGTTCAAACGGCCCGCCACCATAAACACCAGCAAGAGCACGATAGTGCGTGTTGATCTCAAGCTTACTCAACTCACCACTTGTCCAGAGCGCAGCGCGCCCTGCTTCAAGCTCCCTGACTTCCTTCACAAATGCTGGCTGGATGATGCGACCCGTATGTCCCCATGCGCGTCCAAGATAGGTAAGCAGGCCGCTCGCAACATCATCAGTAAAATCAGGAATCGTGTTGTGACCTGGCATGACACCATTCCACTCCTCACCCTTTACAGTAATCGGACCCTGCAGGCCATGCAGGATGATTCGTATCAGCGGTTCACTCGGCCCTGTTACCCATTCTGATTCCACCAGCGGCGGCCCGAGAGATGCGATACCCATGCCGTCAGCACGGTGACAGATGGCGCAGCGTTCCAGGAAGTATTGTTTCCCGGCCTCCATGCGCTCTGCTTCCGCGGGCGATAAAGGTTTTGCGCCCGCTACAAGGTCATCCCCAGGCCAGGTAAATCCCTGTCGCAGTTTTGCAATGACCGGCCATAACTCGTCCGGCGCTTCGGTAAACAACACATGCGGGCCAGCAAGCAAAACACGCTCAAACTCTTCAGTGCGTGTAACCTTGATCAGGCCATCAAGCATAGCTCGTTGGGTGCTTGCCTCTTTCTCCGCTAGTACTGCATCAAGCAATGCTCCTGCCTGCGACGCATCGCGTCGAAGCACTTGCGAAACAAGGGAAGCGACAAACTCGTTTACGCCGGGTCGAGGCAGCGCTCGCACCAATGCCAGTTCGTTTCCAGCCGCGGCAACCTGGATGCCCATCAGTTGCACAGGATCAGGATCCTGGCTCATCTTCACCGCGAGAAAACTGATCACCGCGTTGTCTTCACTGAAACGGGACAGGTACATGGTCGCCTGGTGTGCAATACCTTTGTCAGGTGAACCGGCCAGATCAAGGAGCGCTGCTTTTGAGAGCTGGCGTTCACCTGCTCGCATTGCCGCAAGCTGAAGATCCGCACTTTCCCTTGCAAGCGCACTTTGTAGCGTTGCTGTATCCAGGGATTGCCTTGCATCAAGAATCCACAGCGCGTGAACCGCGGTGACCGGTGCCGCTTCGACCACCAGGTTGCGAAGTTTTGTATCTACATCTTTTTCCGGGCTATCAACCAGCAAACGCTGTGCAACATCTCGATGCCAGCCATTGGGATGCTTGAGCAGAGCTACGAGGTCGGCATTGTTGAATTCCCCCGGCGCCTCAACAGGTTCGTTTGACGCAACCACCCGCCAGATTCGTCCCATGCCAACCGGCTTATCCAGCTGTCGTTCAAGCGCCTGCGCGCGCAACTCGTCACTCAGGAAGACATGATCCTGGATAATGCCTCGATACATATCCACAACGTACAGGGCGCCATCCGGTCCGGTCTCAACATCAACCGGACGGAATCGTTCATCTGTCGAGGCAAGAAACTCACGCAGCTGCCACTTCTCATCGGGATAAAGCACGTGTTCCGTGTTGACCTCGAGTTCACCCCGTGTCACGGACAACTGCGCCACTGCATTAGCGGCAGGTTCAGCGACAAACACGTGTCCCCTCAAATCTTTGGGGAACTGGTGACCCCGGTAGACTGCCATGCCACTCGCCGAGGTTGGCTTATCCAGCCTGCCGTCTTCACGGAGAACACCCGGCACATAGGCGCGATTCACACCCGGGTTTACGCGTACGGCAAACAGCTGGTCATTTTTGCTGACGGGAATGTTAAGCCCTGCGGCAGTTTTGTTACCCGCACTGATCACCGGCTGCGCATCGTAAAGGTCACCAAGCAGCAGATTAGAGTTGGTGTTGTAGTAGAGATTGCCGAAGTTATCCTGGGTGATACCCCACTGACCGCGGAACAGCGTTTTATCTTCTACCAGTGTCCGACCGCTCAGTTTGAAACGCCGCTCTGACTTTGCGTTGTAGATCCAGTTATCAACTGCAGGCAGCAAACCATTTTCAGCGTGTTCGACGCTGCCGGGCTGGTTGCCATATTCTGCAAGGCGCACCTTGTTACTGCAGCTGATACCGTTCGAATCCTCACTATCGGTTGGACAGAGCCACAGGTTGGGCGGCTCGCCAATCAACAAGCCCTCGTTAACAATTGCGACGGCGCGGGGGAGAACAAGGCCGTCCAGCAGGACTTCCCTTTCATCAAAACGTCCGTCGCCGTCGTTGTCCTTCAACCGAACCACAACACCGACGGGTTCGTCTTCACCGTTGCCCCATGCATCGGGCATGAATCCACGCATCTCGGCAACATAAAGTTGACCAAACTCATCCCAGGCAATGGCCACCGGGTCTTCAACCAGCGGCTTACTGGCAACAAGCTCAACTTTAAATCCAGGCGCAATGGAAAACGCGGCAAGCGCCTCGGCCGGTGAAAGCTCAGGCGCAGGTGGTGGTTCGAGGGTCAGGTAAAAAGGTTTTTCTTCGGCATACGCAACGCCCGCCGACAGCAATAGAAAAAGAGCAATAACACGCAACACAAAATCTACTCTCAATAGGTCATCTGTTTCAGGTAATCGAATGAGCGCTGGATGGCACCCGCAGGATCTGGCGGGTTGTCTCTTTCCACAAAGAAGTGCCGGGCGCCCTGCGCGATCGCCTGCCTCGTGAACGCAGGAAAATCGATTTCACCGCTACCAACATCAGCAAAGTTGCCGTCACCGTCAATGTCCTTCATGTGGCAGCTGGGGAATCGACCGGCAAACCGTGACAGGTAATCCTCCAGGCTGCCGCCACCCTTGACGATCCAATAGGAATCCATCTGGAAACCTACTTTGTCCGGTTCCGTCTGCTCGATCATCATGTCGTATGGCACCACGCCATCGATCGGTACAAGCTCCCAGTTATGGTTGTGATAACCGAACTGGATGCCATCTGCTGAACAGACCTCACCAGCCTGGTTGAGGAGTTCAATGTTCGCCTTCACCTGGTCGAGCGTCTGGAACCTGTCGGGCATGATCGCTGGCAGGTTGATGGATTTCTGGCCGAGGTGTGATGCACCTTCAATGGAGTAACGCACGTTATCCAGGAAGTACTTGGGACCACTTCGTTCCCTGAACACCTTGAAGGCCTCCTCTCTCGGCAACTGCAGCGTGCCCTCTGGCAGGCGTGGGCTGACCCTGCCCACCGGGGCACTTAGCCCGTTATCCTCAAGAAGTTTCTTAACATGCTCCGGGGGTCTGCCAAGAAAACCCATGGCAGAAAACTCAACCTCGTTGTAACCAATGCCTGCCACCTTGACCAGGGTCCCTTCAAAGTCCTGCAGCATCAATGCAGTCACTGTTGAAAGCTGCAAACCTATTCGGTCAAGCGTCCTATCTGCCGCTATCAAGGGAGTAAATGATGGAAGCAAGCTCGCTGCGAGGCTGCCACCTGCGAGTTGAAGTAGCTGTCTTCTGTACATCTGCCTGACTTTTTCTTGTTGTTGTTTTTATTATTGCTCTTGTTACTGGGACCGAGTCTAACACGCAAAAAAAAGGGCGCCGAAGCGCCCTGATAGTGCGGGACTAACCCTTATTTGACTGGCTCGCCTTTCGAGATCAGCCCATGAGGTAGAGATACTCCTCCTGGATGATCTTGTCGTCTTTCACTGTGAACAGCGCCACCTCTTCCATCTGCATGCGCTCGCCCTCGTTGGGCGTAATATCCATATGAAACCGGATAACAAACTGGTCTTCGCGATGACCAATGTAAGGGTCAATTGCTGTGGTGCCATGCACCTCATTGTTGTCATACCACCACTGATGTTTGCCCTTGATGGCATCGATACCTTCAAGGCGTGATGGCATTTCCTCTGAGCCATCGCCGCCCTCGATACTGACAACATCGGCAGCGTAGTAACCGGCGACAAACTCCGCTTCGCCGTCCCTGCCCTTGCTGACCATCTCAACCAGTTTTTGACCTACTTCCATTGCTCCCATATTCTGCTCCTTATGCCTGCACGTGGTCTGACGTGCTTTAGCGCTTATGTTGGAAAACCAGTGTAGCAACCCCCTACTGACAGGCTTCTGTCAGTAGCGTTAAATACCCGCAAAAGCTTTGGTACCAGCCATGAAAATCCCCAATCTCGCCGGTAAGGACTTTTCACAGAACAAGTACAAGTACTACGACTGGCTGCGAGAAAACGAGCCGGTGTACAAAGGTAAATTCCTTCTATTCGATTGTTATGCGTTGTCCCGTTACCAGGACTGCGCCGATATGCTGCGTGATGATGCGATTAGCCGGAACCGCGGCAAAGCCACGGGCAAAGGTGGCAGCAAGCTGGGCTTTCCAATGCCGAAGCGGATCGAGCTGCTGGCCAACAGCATGATCACCGAGGACAACCCGGAACACCGCCGACTGCGACTGCTGGTCAACAAGGCGTTTACGCCGCGCTCACTGAAAACCATGGAGACGCAGGTCGAGGCACTCACGCACGAACTGCTGGACGACATGGCGGCAGGCGACGACAACGTTGTCGAACTTGCCGAGATGTATTCACTGCCTATTCCCGTTCGAATCATCAGTCTGCTGATGGGGATATCTGACGATGACATGCCGACTTTCCGGAATAGTCTGCGAGTCCTGGTGGATGGTATGTCAGGTATGTCCATCCTCAAGACCATGGCCTTCGACATGCCAAAGGTGATCGATTTCGTGAGAGATCTCGTCGAGCGCAAGAAGGCAGATCCCGGTGATGACATCCTGACCTCCCTGATCTTTGCAGAGGAACAAGGCGACAAGCTCAGTGAGGACGAACTGATCGCCATGATCTTCCTGCTGGTATTCGCCGGGTTTGAGACGACGGTGCATCTCATCAACAACTCGATGGTTACCCTGTTCCAGCATCCGGAATCATTGGCGCGTCTTAAGAACGAACCGGCCCTGGCTGACACCATGGTGGAAGAAGTGCTGCGATTTAATGGCCCCATCCATGGCACCAAGCCCAACTTCAATATGGCGCCGCTTGAGTACCAGGGCGTCACGATACCAAAGGGGTCCATGATCATGCCCATGATTGGCGCCGCCAACCGGGATCCGGACATCTTTCCTGATCCGCATACCTTTGACATCGCGAGAACGCCCAACAAACACCTGGGGTTCGGCTACGGCATTCACATGTGTCTTGGCGCATGGCTTGCGCGGCTTGAGGCACGTGTTGCGGTCAACAGCCTGATCGCCCGTTTCCCCAATATTGAGCTGGCAATAGACCCTGATGACCTGGAGATCCAGGCTATGCCGTTCTGGCACCGTTACAACAAAGTACCAGTAAAACTGCAGTGAATATTGCCAAGACCAGGTAGGCCCGCAAGGAACATGTCATATGAACTGGGAGATCATCGCCACCATTGCTGAACTGTTAGGGGCAGTTGGCGTAATCCTGACGCTGATTTACGTTGCCCTGCAGGTCAAACAGCACAGCATCGCACTCAGCCGGGAAGCGGCGCGACACGCCTCAATCAGCAACCAGCCAGTCGCTGCTGCGCAGATGAATCCCGAAGTTGCCGCCATCATCGCCAAGGCGTTTCTGGATGAGGAAGTTGATCTCGTTGAGCAGACAATCCTCGATGCCTATTTTGGCAACTGGCTCTCCACCTGGCAGGAATGCTTCTACGATCATGAAGTGGGGGTGTTGAGCGATGAGCATTGGGAAGGCGTCTTGAACCAGATGAGAGAGTTCATGGCGACCCGCGCCTGTCGCCAGGGCTGGCATGTCAACAAGACCCTGTACACCAGTCGGTTCAGGAACCTCGTCGAAGAAGTGATTCAAACTGTTCCGGATCTCGTGCCGCTCGACCAACAACTACAGGCATTTCAGGAACTGGAATCACACCGGGCAGCGGCTTCAAAGCCCGAGTAGTGGGCTGTACGCCTGGGCTGATCAGAGGCCACGAAGTCGATAGATTGCCCGCAGCTCGATACTTGTAAAACAATCGCCCGTATCCTCGTTAAAGAGGTTCACTGTGGCATCCACAAACTCGTGCCCCTTCCTGTTGAAGAGATCGGTGATCTGCATCTCTGACAACACACGCACACCTGCGGGCATCGCTTGGTAGTTCTGCGACCTTGTTTCCATGTGTACCCACGGATTCACGTAGGCATTACCAGACAGGATCCAGTTGGAGATGCCGAGAATAAACGATGGGTTGGCGTAACCATCCTGGTGAAGTTTCGCCATCTTGCTTCGATCACGCAGGTAGGTATTCATGTTGTGCTCGGCATTCCAGCGATAGTGCATGGCCTTGCAACCGTCCTGCATGAGGCGCTGCATATTCTCGGGTGTTGCATCAGGGATGGGAGCGTCTTTTTCCAACAACTCGTCACCCCGAAGTACCGGTGGTGCAGGCGGCGCTTCCAGAATTTTTACTTCCGCTGTTGCTGAGGCAGGGCGATCCGGCGGCACAATACTGGCGCTGTAACCATGTTCGGACTGCTCTGTTATCTGCACCTCAAACATCTCGTTGTCATACAGCGGTTTGTTTACCCGGACATGGGCGTAGCCACGTTCCAGGTAGTCCATGCCAAACGCTTCGACCGCCGGGTGAATCAGGTAGGCTGATACCGTTACGCCCGGCACAAGCCCGCCTTTGAATCCAAAGTCTTTTGCCACCTTGTCACCGTGGATCTCATTCTTTGAATCCGGCACCTGGTTGAAAGCTTCACCTTGCCAGTTCTGTACAAGCATCATTACCTCCTCAGCCTTTCACTCCATATGCCGCATTCCGGCATAAAGTCTTGCGTACATGTCATTGGAAACAACACTGACATTCGTGTACTTTTTGCCGCACTCGAAGGGAGTACAGACACCATGGCAGACGATAACAAAAGAAGACCCTATTCATCACTGGTTGTAGATGGCAACGAAAAAGCAGCCGCACGCGCAATGCTGTATGCGGTGGGCTTTACCGAGGAAGACTTCAAAAAGCCCCAGGTGGGCATTGCTTCCACCTGGAGCAACCTCACGCCCTGCAATATGCATATCAACGACCTGGCAGACGCTGCTGCCATGGGTGCCAACGAGGCTGACGGCAAAGCCGTGACCTTTAACACTATTACCGTTTCAGATGGTATTTCCATGGGCTCACCCGGCATGCGGTACTCGCTCGTTTCCCGTGAGGTGATTGCAGATTCGATTGAAACCGTGGTCGGTGCCGAAGGCTTTGACGGCTTTGTTGCCATCGGCGGCTGCGATAAGAATATGCCAGGTTGTGCAATGGCCATGGCCCGACTCAATCGCCCTTCTGTTTTTGTTTACGGCGGCACGATTCAGCCCGGTAAAGATCGCAGGGATATCGTTTCTGTATTCGAAGCGGTTGGCAAACATGCTGCCGGTGCGATTTCTGATATCGAGTTGAAAGATGTTGAGGCCACCTCCATCCCAGGACCAGGCTCATGTGGTGGCATGTATACCGCCAACACCATGGCTTCTGCTATCGAAGCCCTGGGTCTGTCACTGCCCAACTCTTCCGCACAGGAAGCGGTCTCTGACAACAAGCGCAGGGACAGTTACGCGGCGGGCGAAGCTGTTGTTCGCCTGATCGCCGATGACATCAAGCCATCCGACATCTTGTCGATGAAGGCATTTGAAAACGCGATCACCACGGTGATCGCACTTGAGGGTTCTACCAACGCGGTGTTACACCTGCTGGCGATTGCACATGCTGCGGGGATTCCGCTGACGATTGATGATTTCTCTCGCATCGGTGCCAACGTCCCGGTACTGGCAGATATGCGTCCTGCCGGCGAATACGCGATGAGCGAACTGATTGAAATTGGTGGCATCCAGCCACTGATGAAGATCCTGCTCGCCGAGGGTTTACTGCACGGCGACTGCATGACCGTAACTGGCAAAACGTTAGCTGAAAACCTGGCTGACGTTAAGCCATACCCAGAAGGGCAAAAGGTTATCCGCCCGATGGACAATCCGGTGAAAAAAGATTCTCACCTGGTTGTCCTTCGAGGCAACATCGCTGAAGAAGGCGCCGTTGCAAAAATTACCGGGCACGAGGGACTGGTCTTCACCGGTAAGGCACGTTGTTTCCACGGCGAGGAATCCGCACTCGCCGCAATCCTCGACGGTACTGTTGTCGAGGGTGATGTTGTCGTCGTTCGCTATGAAGGTCCGCGCGGCGGACCCGGCATGCGCGAGATGCTCTCACCAACCAGCGCAATCAACGGACGCGGCCTCGCTGACTCTGTTGCCCTCATCACAGACGGTCGTTTTTCCGGTGGCTCCCACGGCTTTGTGATCGGTCATATCACACCAGAGGCTTTTGACGGCGGTACCATTGCACTCATCGAGGATGGTGATGAAATCACCATCGATGCCGAAGCAAAGGCTATCAACCTGAATGTCTCGGATGATGAAATCGAAAAACGCCGGGCCAACTGGACCAAGCCGGAGCCATATACCACCCGCGGGACGCTCGCCAAGTATGCGAAGCTGGTGAGTTCTGCTTCTGAGGGTGCGGTTACTGACGGGGATTAACTCGTCATGAGTGAGATCTCTCCGCTACGGTTGCTTTGCAACCTTCGGTCGAGATGACGGGTACCCTACCTGTCATCTCGACTGGAGGCGAAGCCGGAACGGAGAGATCTCAGCCTACGCCCCCACCCCAATATCACACTGCCACCAAATCAGGTAATCCCCTGACTCCCGCCCCTCCCTGACCCTCTAATATCAATCCAACGGTAGCAGTGGACAAGCTCTGCCATTGGTATTTTCAGGCAGCGTCCTACCATGGGGTCACCACAAACAAAAAAGGGAGAGTGGGTCATGCGAACATTTATCGTGTTGTTGGTAGCGATGGTTGCATTAAACGTATCTGCAGTTGCGTCAGCCGAAGAAGCGGCCGCAGCTAAACCTGTAGATGCCAAAGAACAGAAAAAACAAACCAAGAAAGAGATAGACAAGCAGAAGAAGCAAAAGAAACAGGAAGAGAAGAAACGCCAGCAGGAAGAAGCCAAAAAGAAGAAAGAGCTTGAGAAAGCAAAGAAGAAAAAAGAGAAGGAACTTGCCAAGCGCAAGCGTGAAGTGCGCAAGAACTCCCCCAGATCAACATTCGGCATCAAGGCACACGAGAGTGTCGACAACGGCACCGTTGTAACGATCAATTACAAGGTTGAGAACGTCGATATCGGCCCGAGCGGCACCGCGGCAGCTGATCTCATCTTGCGGGGCGGTTCAAGCAAGATTCGCATGAACTGTATTGCCGACGTTGGTGGACAGAAAACCAAGCACGATCTTGATAAATCTGTCTGGCAGGGCAGCTGCCACATCAACGCAAAGGGCCACTACCAGGCATCGATCAAACTGAAAAATGTTGATGGCTGCGAGTATGTCGGTAGCGCTTCTATCGAACCTGAAGCGGCAGCCTCAGTTATTCCAGCTGATGGCTACGGTAGCATCCGGGTTGTTCCTTCACCGGTAGAGAAGCAGGCAGAAAAAGAAGCTGCCACTGCCCCTGAGAAGGCAATGGCTGCAGCACCGTTGAAGGCTTCCAAAGAAGGTTCTGCATCAGCAGCGCAGGCTGAGAAGCAAAAACCCTCGCCGATCAAGACTCCAGTCAAGAGGCCGGTGTCCTGCAGTGCATAACAAGCGGCAATAGTTGCTACTCGAATAAGGCCTGCTGATGCAGGCCTTTTTCGTTTCTCGCTTGTTGTTCTCAGCTACTGTTTCTCAGCGGGGCGGTCCTGCGGGCAGCGTTCGTTCGACCCTCGACTGGATATCCGGTTCCATCTGCTGCCCCCACAGGGACTCGATGTACCAGGTCGCACCGGCATCTTCCCATTCCTTTGACGCAGCAGCGGAACCTTCGCCTTCCGGGCCTTCCACAATGATGTCGATGTCATCACCTGCAAAGGCACGGATACCTGCCACATCCTCTGTTGTCAGTTTGCGCCAGCCGCCGTCATCAGCGCGCACCGATGGGAGAATACCCTGGTATTTTATTGCCCGAGCCATGGACCTCGGGTTATTCCAGAGTCCAACACACCAGATTGGCACCCTGCCCGCATTAACCGGAACCGGAGGTCTGTGCGGGAAATCCGTCTCGGTGATTGAATAGTGTTTACCCTCGTACGCAAACGGACCTTTCCATAGCCCGGTAATAATATCGAGGGACTCGTCCAGCAACTCTGCCCGGGTAACGATGTCGGTTGCCTCACCGAAGTTCTCAAAGCCGGTATCGGGCGCGCCCAGTCCAACCGAGATCACCAGCCTGCCGTTGGACAACTCATCCAGCGTTGCGGACTTCCCCGCCACGTCCCATGGCCGCATGCGGGACAAGGGAGACAACAACGTGCCAAGAATGAGCTTCTCTGTGGCAACCGCCGCCGCAGTCATCTGCACCCAGGCGTCCCTGCCCCAGACCGGCTCCCAGACAAACAGGCCATCCCATCCGGAAGCCTCAGCAAGCTGCGCCGCTGCCATGATCTCGCGGGCGCTGCCGACAGGTACAACGAAGCCAAACTTCATCGTTTTCGTCTCAGGCCTCAAGCCCACCGGTTTGCGGCGCTGGCCTTGCGCGCTGGTTATAGAGCAGCGCACGTAACTCCGCGATCTCTTCCTTGCTCAGCTTGGAAAAGTCGTTCTGCATATCTGCACCCACGGCCATGCCGCGCTGGACTGCCGGTCGCTCGCTCAGTTCTTCAAACCAGCGTTTGAAATACTTGAACTCGTTAATGTCCTGGCCCTGGCCTTCCCAGTTGATAGTCCACGGATAACAGATCATGTCGGCGATGGTGTACTCATCACCGCAGAGGTAACGCTGGTTATACAGCTGATTGTTCAGCACACCATAAAACCGGTTCACCTCATCGGTGAAGCGGGTGACAGCATAACTCTGGTCACCAGCTTCATCGCCGAGTCGGCGGAAGTGACCACACTCACCCGTCTTCGGACCCTGGTTCGCCATCTGCCACATCACCCACTGGATCACATCGTACTTGCCTCTCGCATCAGATGGCATGAACTGACCGGTCTTCTCAGCGATATAAAGCATGATCGCACCGGACTCGAAGACAGAGATCGGTTCGCCGCCATCAGCCGGCGCATGGTCAACCAGTGCGGGCATGCGGTTGTTCGGGTTGATCTTCAGGAATTCATCGGTGAACTGGTGGCCTTTGCCGATGTTGCACTCAACCACGTTGTACTCGAGGCCACACTCTTCCAGTTGGATGGTTACTTTCTTGCCGTTAGGGGTTGGCCAGTAATGCAGGTCTAACATGCTTCACTCCGCTTTATGAATTGAGGTTTCCCGAAGCCATACTCGAAGTATCTCGGGCAGCTTGGTACGTAGCATCTAGTTTGCCACCTCCAGCACACGCAGAAAAAGTGGCTACCGGGAATATGCCCTATGGTGCACTGCTTGAATTCATGCTTTGGGGCCCCCATTCAGGTAGTCTTGGGACGCTTCGAGGAGACATAACATGGCAATAGACGTAACCGATGCAGAATTTGAAACGCGAGTGATCGAGCGTTCAAAGGAGGTGCCTGTCGTGGTCGACCTCTGGGCACCCTGGTGTGGTCCCTGTCGCCAGATTGGTCCGGTGCTGGAGCGCATGGAAGCGGAATCGGACGGTGCTTTTGAGCTCGTCAAAATTAATGTTGATGAGAACCCGCAGGTAGCAAACGCCATGCGGGCACAGAGCATTCCACTTGTTGTCGGCGTAAAGGATGGTCAGGTGGTAGATCAGTTTGTAGGCGCACTGCCACCGGCACAGATCCGGGAGTTTCTTGATCGACTGGTACCTTCGGACACTGACCGACTGCTTGCAGCATTCAATGTTGCGCTCGCAGCAGATGATCTTGAAACAGCGGAATCTCTGCTGGACTCGTCGTCTGACACAACCGATGAACTCAAGATCGCGAGGGCACGCCTGCTGGCTGCACAACAGGCGTTTGACGTTGCACTCGGCATACTGGAGTCACTGCCATCGAACGGGCATGACGAGGTTTCACGGCTGATCGGGGATATCCGCCTGCGTGCCGCTGCAGGAGCTGACCTTGCCGATCTGGAATCAAAAGCAGCAACCGGTGACCTGGCCGCAGTGATTGATTT
Organism: Pseudomonadales bacterium; assembly: GCA_963921285.3. Lineage (GTDB taxonomy): Bacteria > Pseudomonadota > Gammaproteobacteria > Pseudomonadales > Azotimanducaceae > UBA9659. Next base: position 31,404 of record CAWUFD020000003.1, on the reverse strand, counting down.
AGGTAAGGCCCAGGCCGGCCTGGGTGACCACCAGCAGGCGCTCGATACGCTGCTTGGTGCAGTGAAGCAGGACCCCGGCTTCGATGACGGCGCTGCCCGCAAAGCCATGATTGACCTCTTTGGTGTTATCGGCTCGAGTGATCCGATGACACGAGAATATCGCTCCAAGCTCTCCAGCCTGATTTTCTAAACCCCCGATCATCTGTGAGGGTTGACTTTTATTTTTATATTTTCATTATTATGGAATTATTAAATCATTAATGAGGTCGCAATGGCCGAGCAAGCTGCTGACATCCTGTCACCTGAAACTGAAGAGATCGTGATCAGCCAACTGACCGCACTCGCCCAGTCAACTCGGCTGAATATCTTTCGCGAACTGGTAAAAACCTGCGATACCGATCCGAACAAAACCGGCCTCGCCGCCGGTGAACTCGCCCGAAGAATGTCGTTACCAGCGCCCACCCTGTCATTCCACATCAAGGAACTGGCAAGGGCGGGCCTCGTGACCTCTCGGAAAGAAGGCCGGTCAATCATCTACGCCGCCAACCTGACCAGTATCAGGGGACTTATTGAATTCCTGTTGGAGGACTGCTGCCGTGAAGGCAGTTGCTGAAAGCCATCAAAGCTAAACCCACGAGCCAATCGAGGAAACCACCGCTATGAAAAGACTGCATGTGAGTTTTAACGTCAGTGATCTAGAACGATCTATCGAGTTTTACGCCAACCTGTTTGGTCAAGAGCCAACTGTTGTAAAAGACGATTACGCCAAGTGGATGCTGGATGACCCTCGGGTCAACTTCGTCCTGGAGCACTCTACTACCTCAACCGGATTTACCCATGCCGGTATTCAGACCGAGAGTACTGAAGAGTTAAACGAGGTGTTCGATCGAATGAAAAGTGCCGAAGCGCCTTATGTTCCAGAAGGCACGACCGCCTGTTGTTATGCAAAATCTGAGAAGAGCTGGACCTTCGACCCGGACGGCTTGCCCTGGGAAGCGTTCTACACGTATCACCAGCTTGAAGACCGTGGCAACGGGCCAGCTATCGGGTCACTGGAGGGCGTTGCCAACCAGACCACGGCCTGTTGTTGAGGATCTTGTTGAGCATCGCGCCGCGCGCCAGAAGTTGGTCAAATAGACCAACCTCTGGAGTCGCCATCTCCTTATATATCAATCACTTAGAGTTGGCATAGAAGTTGTATTATCAATAGGCTACAGCAATAGCCCAAGGTAACTGGACTCGACATGATTGACCTGATTCTTCACTTTCTCTGCCTCGGCGCCGTCGTTCTTTTCGTGGCGCGAGCATTACCGGGTGTCGAATGTGAATCGTATGGCACCGCAATAATCGTTGCGATCGTCTACGGGCTGATCAACGTCACGCTCGGTACCGTGTTAAAGATTCTCAGCATCCCCTTTGTGCTGATCACGCTCGGCGTGTTCCTCATCGTCATCAATACCTTCCTGCTCTGGATCACCGACCAGATCCTGGACGATTTCGAAATAGACGACATCGGCACAACGTTTATTGCCGCATTGATTATCACTTTCGCCGACACCATACTCACCTGGATCTTCTAACCAGCGAGTAAAAGCATGGCCAGTGAACTGACCCTGTGGGGTGTGGGTACGACCCGAACTTTCAGGGCCCACTGGATGTTGCATGAGACGGGACTCGAGTACGAAACCAAACGCATCGAGTCCCGCACCGGCGAAACCACAGAACCTGAATACACTGCTGTTAATCCCAAGCAGAAGATCCCGGCCCTGGTTCATAACGACCGGGTCATCACTGAAAGTTTTGCGATTATTCGCTACGTACGTGCACTTGCAGGCACCCTGCCCTATGACGACTATCAGCAGAGCCTTGCCGGAAAGGCGCGATTTGATGAGTGGACGTCGTTCATCCTGATGGAACTGGACGCGACGTCACTTTACGTCGTGCGTCGCCACAAGGACCTGCCGCAGATTTACGGCGAAGCCCCTGCTGCTGTTTCTTCATCTATTGAGTATTTCCACCGGATGCTCAATTCGGTTGCTGATGAGATCGCCCCGGACAGACCCATCTGGGGTTCAATGTTCTCTGAACTCGATATCATCATGACAATCATGCTCGACTGGACCTCGGTGCTTGGTATCGAGGTGCCGCCCCATATCGTTGAATATCAAAAGATGATGCAGGCAAGGCCGGCCTATCTTGCCGCGCGAAAGCACAACTTCCGGGATCTCCAGATCCCTACGGGCAAACCTGACCCCTGATCAGGTTTCGTTTTTGTAGCGGTATTCGTCGAGGTACTCGCGAATCGGCACCAGCTGACGCCTGATTCGACTGATCTTTTCCGGGGAAAAGTCCCCTGCAAACTCCGCCATCAGCGGCATTGATGATTCGATCGCACGCTGACGGCTGGCAAGCCCTGCCTTGGTGATCGTGACGCGCTTCTGGCGTGCACTGCTTGCATCCTGCTCAACCTTGATGAACCCCTTGGCTTCAAGTTTCTTCAGCGTATTGGTCATTGCGCCACCCGTCACCTGGAATGCCTTTGCCAGGCGGCCAGGCGTCGCCTCATCATCCACCCTGACAAACCAGTTGAGCACGCTGAACTGCGATGTTGTCAGCCCGTCGGGTAAACGCTGTTCAAACAGCGCCGTTGAAAGCTGGCTGATGATGTTGAGCTCGTTGAAGAAGCTGAACACCTCTTCCAGGTTGTTGTTCTTGTTATTTTTTGCCTGGGCCACGTTGATGAAACCAACTTTTTTGTATTTCCGATACTTTAGCATTGAACTCTTTAATGTTGAACTTTTTAATATTAAACTGTTTAATATTAAACATTCTCACCCAGAACATCGAAAGGAGACGGATATGAAACTTGCAATGAAAATTATCGGATGGACATTCGGCGCGCTTGCCGCCCTGGTTGTTGTTGTCGGTATCGCACAAACACTGGCATCGGAGCGTGTTGAAGTTGTTGAGCTGCACACCCTTGATGAGGCTGGCGAGCTGCAGACCACCCGCCTGTGGATTGTTGATGATGAAGGATTCCAGTACCTGCGAGTGGGTGGCGATGGCTCTGGCTGGTTTTCCAGGATCAAGGCTAACGACACCCTTGACCTTACCCGCAACGGCGAGACAGTTACCTACACTGCCACCATGCGACCCGACAAAAGCGAGACCATCAATAAGCTGATGAACGAGAAGTACACCTGGGGAGATGACTTTATCCAGGCGCTGGTCGGTGGTCGGGATGGTTCAATTGCAATCGAACTGCATCCCGTAACATGAGTTTGATGGCAACCCGGTCAGCTCGGTGAATTAAGGGACTTCATTGCCTATAATTCCTGCACCTGAAATCCCCAAGGAACAAACATGAGACAAATGCTGACCGCAACGCTGTATCTCCTGTTGGTTGGCACAGGTTCAGCCGTGGCTGAACTGGCAATCGACGGCAAGGAATACGACGAAACTATCCCCGTCACCATCAATAACTTCAACGAAGCTGAGGCGGCCGTTAACTTCAACAAGTGGGCGGCCCGAGGCATCATGAACAGCTCGGTTGACCTGACTGACTATTATCCAGCCGGTCCTGCACCCACCGTTCGTGCAAACCGCGACACCCTTTATACCGTCGGACTCTATGACAACAGTAAAGGGATCGTGATCAACCAGCCAGACAACGACATCTTTCAGTCCGCCCTGGTCCTGGATGAGAACGCTTTTGCGCTGGACTACGTATGGTCTGCAGGTGAGTTCAGCGTCCAACCGACGGATGGCTTTGTACTGGTGATCTTCCGAATCGGCCTTGAAGAAGGTATCGAGAAAGCCCGCGCGGCACAGAAGACACTCGAAGTAACCAACTTCGGCAATAGCGAATATGTCACGCCGCCATACAACAAGGCAGACCGCGATGAACTCTGGTCCGCGCTTAACAAGCAGGCCATCAAATCGCAGATCTTCCTCGAATACGCATACGACGAAGACACCATCGACCCACTCACAAGAGCCCTCTCCAACGCAGCAGGCTGGGGCGGTATGGCTTTCAGCGTCAACAACTACCAGATGTCTAACAACATCAAGGGTACGCAGTGCATGCAGATGACCTTTGAGGATCCAAAGGTGGATGAGTTCTGGTCATTTACACTGTATGACGCAGAAGGCTGGCTACTGCCAATCGGCAACAACGTGTTGAACAGCCGGAATGCCGAGGCGAATGCTGATGGTACCTACACTGTCAGCATCAACTGTGATGACAATGCGATCAACAACATCACCACCGATGGTGTTGACGAGTGGTCTGTGACCTGGCGCAGCTACGGCTCCAGTTACAAGGTCAAGTCATGCCAGTGGGACCCTTTGAAAACTCTCAAAGCGGTAGACAACTAGCCGCCGACGTAGCGAATCTCAGCCACGACAGCACGATGATCAGAGATCTGATCGGGCAGGACTTCATGGCTGATGATTTCGAGGGAGGGCGATACCAGGACCCAGTCGAGCCGGCGTTTAAGCTTCGGGAAGGTCACCGCGGCGTCGTCGGTTGGCCGCCAGGTGTAAAGATCCAGCGTATCCTCAAGTCGGTGAATGAGCCGCTCGTTGTCGAGATAGCCGGTATTCAGGTCACCCATGAGGATGCGAGGGTTGTCCCGGTCCTGCATGGTATCAATCAGCTTTCGCACTTCACCCCGCCGCTTCCACGGGGTGAGGAAATCGAGGTGAATTGATAAGACGTCGACCTTGAGCCCTTCCCTGCCCGGCCAGTCAACGGCAGACAGCACAAACCCTTTTCTTGGACGTGCAAAGCCACGCGTGAATGGAACCGACAGCGGTTCGCTCAGCGATGATTTGGCGACAAGCGCGGTGCCATAATCGAGCATCTGGCCACGTGCATGCGAGCCGGTAAAAAAGTGTGGATAGTCAGCATTCTCGGCAAGAAATTCAGTGTGATCAAAGCGACCGTTCCAGAAGGAGTTCCGGTCGATTTCCTGAAAGGCAATGACGTGAGGGTCCTCGCGTTTCATTACATCGACAATGCGCCACAGGTGCTGCACCGCCTGCTCATCCGACTGCAGCAGCTGACTGCGCCCATCGGCACGAGCATGGCCAACATTAAGCGTCATCACTTTCAGGATCTCGGGGACGAGCTCCCCTATGTTGTATGCGTTGTTGTCTGCCGTCGCAGCGCGGGGGAAAAGTGCCGCCGCGATCAGCAGGATAATCGCGACGGGCATCAGCTTCTGAAACCAAGGTTATCAGCCTCGCGTTTCAACCATTCTGAAGAAAGGTAACGCTCCTCACCACATTGCACCTGGTAACGCTTGCCGGACATGAGACTCTTGGTAGCCGTGCGTTCGATAAACTCATCAATGTTGGTTATCTCATCACGAAAGTGATCGTACTTTCGATTGATGTGTTTAATGCTGGCGGCAGCATCATGCGTTTTGCCATTGCGGATAAACGTACAACCGGAGCTGGTGATGACCTGCATCAGCGCGTTCACCTGCGCATCCAGGTCAGGTACGGCATAGCCGGGCAGGCTGTAGGGCGCCAGGCTGAGCAGCAGGAGCCATCGGTACAATTGACGCATGGTAATTCTTTCCACGGAAAAACCTGCGCATCTTATAAATCCTGGAAAACACCAACCAGTCCTGCGGCGCCAAAAACTGGTCATCCGGGGCCAAACTTTATCCCGGCTTTACAGAAAGCTCACAAGACAGAATGCTCACAAGAGAGCCGAAACACCAACAAAAAAGGCTCCCGAAGGAGCCTTTTTGCGTTCACCCTGGTTGATCGTCCCTATCGAACGATCACCGGCAGGTCTGAATAACCTTTCACAAAGTTGCTCTGCACAGAGACGGGATCACCAACCAGTTCGATGTTATCGAAACGTTTCATGATCTCTTCCCACAGGATGCGTAACTGCATCTCGGCGAGACGGTTCCCCATGCAGCGGTGGATACCAAACCCAAAGGACAGGTGCTGGCGTGCTTTCGGTCGATCAATCCAGAAGCGATCTGCATCCTGGATGACGTCACTGTCGCGGTTGCCGGACACATACCACATCAGGACCTTGTCACCAGCCTTGATCTGCTGGCCGCTGAGTTCGACGTCTTTTGACGCGGTGCGTCGCATGTACGCAAGCGGCGTCTGGTAACGGATGATCTCGGCCACCATGTTGGGAATGAGGCCTGGATTCTCACGCAGCTTCTGGTATTCACCGGGGTTCTCATTGAGAAAACGTACACCACCCGAGATGGAATTACGGGTTGTGTCATTGCCCCCAACGATAAGCAGCACCAGGTTGCCAAGGTATTCCATGGGTCCCATGTTCTTGGTGGATTCGCCATGGGCAAGCATCGATACCAGGTCGTTTCTCGGCGGCTCATTGACACGCTCATTCCAGAGCCGGGTGAAATACTCCAGGCATTCAACCAGCTCGGCGCGGCGCTGATCTTCCGATTCAACAATGCCGGAACCGTCACCCGCGGTTGCCACGTCAGACCAACGCGTCAGCTTGCGTCGATCCTCGAACGGAAAATCGAACAGGGTCGCCAGCATCTGGGTGGTCAGCTCAATGGAGACGAGATCAACCCAGTTGATCTCTTCACCCCGCGGCAGGGAATCAAGAATGTTTTCAACCCGCTGCCGGATGGTGGCTTCCATCTGCGCGAGATTACTCGGTGCAACCACACCGCTGACTTCCTTACGCTGGTGATCGTGCTTGGGCGGGTCCATTGCAATAAACATCGGTAGAGGAAATTCCTCGTCGTTGTCCGTTGCGACAATAGAACCGTCAGATGAAAACGAATCATGATCCGTGTCCACCTTCATGATGTCCTCATACCGGGTCACGTTCCAGAAACCACCAACCTCCCAGTGGTCTTCCTGCTTGAACACCGGCGCTTCCTTCCTGAGACGCTCAAACAGCGGCACGTGATAATCATCGTGGAACAGGAACGGATTCATCATGTCCAGTTCAGCGATGGGCGTTGTCAGCGGGTCCTTGCCGTTAAAATCGGCCTTGGTCCAGCCGCTTGTATCAATTACTTCAGCTTCACTCACGGGTATCCCCCTTCTATTTACACGTTAGCAGCGCGCTTGTTCCACGTTGGGTACGCGCGCTTGCAACTAACATCCGCTTACTCAACGGTATTTGCCTTGAGGCGATGTGCCTCGGTAATAACGTATTGTTGCACAGCTTCGCTCTCTTCTTTAGTCAGTACGTCGGCAAAACTCACCATGCCACGTTCCTTCAGGATGCCGCCGAGCACAATATCCTCAAACACGAGGTGTTTGCCGGGTGCGAGATAACGCAGGTCCGGAATAACCCCGCCGCCACGCACCCCAGGACCATGACACACACCGCAATACTGGTGATAGCGCGCCTTGCCGAGGGCAATCATTTCATCGTCCCCGGTGACTTCAGGCGGGTCCGGGATGATCTGTGGTGGAATCTTCAGTTCCGGCAGCTCCACATCACCACCCAGCTTGTAAGTCAGGATGCGGCCCACGGGACGCAGGTTGTAGCCTTCTGCTGCAGCTGCAGCCAGCGCAAATGCACCACCCCAGCCGGCAACCACGGAGACGTACTGTTCACCATCGATTTCGTAAGTGATCGGCGGTGCGATAACACCGGTCTGGGCAGGTGTTGACCAGAGCTCTTCACCGGTGTCCGCGCGGTAGGCGACGAACTTGCCGGAAGAGTTACCCTGGAACAGCAGGTTGCCATGGGTGGTCAGAAGCCCTCCATTCCAGCTGCCGGGATGCTGGATACGCCAGACTTCTTCCTGTTTAATCGGATCCCACGCCGAAACGTGGCCGCGGATCATACCGTCAATTTTCTTATCCACGGCATCAACGCTGGTCGGTGCATTCAGCAGCCAGTCGTTCGCCACGTTCCAGCGGCCTTCTTCAAAAGTAAACGAAGGCTCGTTGCCGTATGCGTAGGGAATGTCCAGCGCTGGGATGTAAACAAGCCCGGTATCGTGACTGTAGGACATCGGGTGCCAGTTGTGACCACCAAACGGCGATGGTTTGTGGAACGCCGCTTCCAACTGCTCCGCTGACATTGCCGACAGTGCTTCTACCTGCTCTTCCGGTGTCATGGCCGAAAGCGGGTTTGCCATCTGGTAACGGGCATTTTCCGTTTCAACCGGTCTACCGGTTTCAGGATCAACATGACTTGCCCAGGTGATGGGCACGTATGTGTCTGCCGAGATGAACTCGCCGGTGGTGCGATCCAGCACATAGAAGAAGCCGTTCTTCGGCGCCTGCATGATAACTTTGCGAACCTCACCCTCAATCTCGATATCGGCAAGGATCATGTGCTGGGTAGCCGTGTAATCCCAGGTGTCCCCCGGGGTCGTCTGGTAGTGCCAGACATAGCTGCCATCATCAGGGTTAATCGCCACAACGGACGACAGGAACAGGTTGTCACCGCCACCGGGGCTTCGAATCACCTGGTTCCAGGGCGAGCCGTTACCAACACCTATATAAAGCAGGTTGAGTTCGGGGTCATAGGCCATGGAATCCCAGACGGTGCCACCACCGCCCATGGTCCACCAGCGACCTGTCCAGGTCTTGGCAGCCATTTCCATTGCCGGGTGTTCAAATGGATCCGCCGGGTCGCCAGGTACGGTATAAAAGCGCCACTCCTGTTCACCGGTTTCGGTGTTGTAGGCAGTGATGTATCCGCGCACACCGAACTCAGCACCACCGTTACCGATAATAACCTTGTCGTTAACAATCCTTGGCGCGCCGGTAATGGTGTAAGGCTTGGTCCTGTCGATGGTATTCACGTCCCAGACCTCTTCACCAGTGACAGCATCGAGAGCAACCAGGCGGCCATCAATCGTGCCGATATAGACCTTGCCTTTCCAGACGGCAACGCCGCGGTTTACAACATCACAGCATGCGTTTACGCCCCACTCTTTCGGTACCTCTGGGTCATACTTCCAGATCAGCTCACCGGTTTTTGCGTTGTTGGCGAACACCACGCTCCACGAACCGGAGGTGTACATCACGCCGTCTACCACGATGGGAGACGCTTCAAGTCCACGGTTGGTTTCTGTATCGAAGTACCAGGCAAGCCCCAACTCACCAACGTTGTCAGCATTAACCTGGTTAAGGGGAGAAAAACGCGCTTCATCGTAGGTACGACCATGCGCCAGCCAGTTCTGAGGCTCAGTGTCCGCGTTGGCGATGCGTTCCCCATCAAGTCGGGAAGTGGTTTCCCTTATGTGCTCAGCAAACTCGGCTGCCGCGTCCGGGGAATCCGTCACTTCTGCAGGCATTGGTTCGGTGGGCGCTTGACCATCATCCTGGCTGATCAACCAGGCACCCAACACCACTAATCCCCCGACTACAAGGGCTATTATTATTCTCATGAAAACTCCGCAATTTGCTGAAAAACCCGTCGAAGGCGGATGCTACTTGACCCTTTAATCACCTGCAATGGGTCAGGGTACCGCGACAATAGTGCAGGTCATGGTCTCGTCATCCCAGGTGATTTTGGCCCTGCCATCAGCAAGCTGTCTTTTAACCTGCGCGCACTTCTCAGCGAGACTCACCTCACTCGTTCCGTACTCGGTGCCCTCGCGAGACACAAACTCTTCAATCACACCAAGTAGCGCCTCTTCGGAAAGCGCATGCCATGGAATGTCCTGCTGTGCCACCGTTTCTCTACATTTTTTGTGAAGCCCGTATGGTATATAGTGTCCACGTTGCATGAAAGGGAAGCCAAGGATCAGATGGCAGAGAAACTCGCCAACCTTTTGATCATCGAAGATGAACCCATCACCCGCGCCCAGCTCAAAAGTCATTTTGAGAAGGAGGGCTATACGGTGTTTACCAACGAGAACGCCGATGGCGTCTTAAACCAGATACCCGATGACGCCATCGATATCTGCCTGATTGATATCAACCTGCCCGGCAAAGATGGCCTGACGCTGACGCGCGAACTGCGTGCGAGTTCAGACGTCGGGATAATTCTTGTTACCGGCAAGGATGACCCCGTTGACCGTATCGTTGGCCTCGAAAGTGGCGCCGATGATTACGTCACCAAACCCTTTGATCCACGCGAGCTGCTGTCACGGGTAAAGAACCTGTTGTGGCGCGTGCAGGCGCAGGAAAAACAAAAGGAAAAAGGCTTCAAACGCAGGTTTGAAGGCTGGACTCTCGATCTCAACAAACGTGAACTGTCTACACCCTCCGGTGAGTTGCAACCGCTCTCGGCCGGTGAGTTCCATCTTCTGCTGGCGCTCATCGAAAACGCTGGTGAAGTCATGACCCGCGATCAGCTGATGAACAAGATCAGGAACCGCGAGTGGTACCCGGATGACCGCTACATTGATGTCCTGGTCGGACAGGTAAGGCGGAAGTTCCGCCAATATGATGCTGATACTACATTTATCAGCACAATCCACGGCACCGGTTACCTTTTCGCACCAACTGTTACCTGACACCAACCTGACATCACGAACTGACGAGACTGACGGTAGGCTGTAACATATACAGGTTGCACCCGCTGCCGGTGCGGCATGGACCTATGGACGGGAAGTGATGATCTCAGTTTCGGGATACAAACAACTTCAGCTCATCCACCAGGGTGGACACAACCTTGTCTACCGTGGCACTCGAGAGCGCGATGGCGAAACCGTCATCCTGCGTCAGCTGCGGCCGGAAATCGCCTCACCTCAACTGGTAGCCCGGTACCGTAAAGAGTTTGAACTGCTAAGCCAGGTCCAGTCCCCATATGTCATCCAGGCCTTCGAGCTGATCGAAGAAGCGGAATCTCCCATCCTGGTCACGGAAAATCCGAGCGGACAGCCTTTGAACGAGCTGCTCGCCGAGGGTCGGCTGACGTTTACCGAAGCGGCCAACGTTGCCCGACTGATCGCACTGGCCATAGAGGATCTGCACAGCCATCGCGTTGTCCATAAGGACATCAATCCGGCAAACGTTATCTACGACCGAGAAGGCGAGCGACTGAAACTGATCGATTTCGGGATCTCCAGCTATATCTCACCCACCCAGGTCGAAGTTGACCTGTCACGTGGCGTTGAGGGGACGCTGCACTATCTTTCGCCGGAACAGACGGGCCGCATGAACAGATCCGTCGACTACCGGGCTGATTTTTACGCACTTGGCGTCACCCTGTACCAGATGTTAACCGGCAACCTGCCATTTCATAGTGAAGACGGGCTGGAGCTGATCTACCAGCACATCACACTGATGCCCGCGAAGCCGGTCCGGGATGACGAAGATGTACCGGATGCCCTGGCCCGCATTACGCTGAAGCTCCTGTCAAAAATGCCGGAAGATCGATATCAGAGCGCGTTTTCCATTGCCCAGGATCTGTCACATTACCTGGAGCGGGCGCTGCTAGGGGATGCCAACCCGGATTTTGAAGTCGCGCTTGACGATATCGCTGAGCAGCTCAATATTTCCGAACGCCTGCTCGAGCGTGATTCACACCAGGTGGAACTGCTGACTATCCTCGATGCAGTTGCCAGGGGCGAAAACCAGACGGCGATCCTGGTTGGCGGCGCCGGGGTTGGCAAAACCACCCTGCTGAAAGAGTTCGAACGCGAGGCGGGTACACGCGGCGCTTATGTGGCGCGCGGTTCGTATAACCCCATCACCATCGAAGTGCCCTATTCCGCTGCCGCGACCGCACTGGATGACCTTGGCCGTCAGCTGCTGGCACACCCGCAGTTTAATGCACGCCATGACGATATCAGGAAGAAGTTAACCGGTCTTGAACACCCCATGGTCGACCTTGCGCCGGAACTCGGCGTTGCCCTGGACGTAAAGGTGCGAGCAAGCGAACTTACCGCTGGTGAGGCAAAAAACCGTCTGGTTCGCGGCCTGACAGTATTGCTCAACAGCATCGCAACAGAATCAACCCCGCTCATCATCTGTCTCGACAACATACAGTGGGTAGATGAGGCATCACTGGATCTTTTTGAAGAGCTGTTTTTTGAAGACCGGTTGCCATACGTCCTGTTGCTTGGGGCGTATCGTTCGCACGAACTTGATCCAGAAAACACGACACGCAAAGCCGTATACGCGCTGCTGGAACGTAAGCCGGACATCCAGCTGATCCGCCTGGACAACCTTTCCCTGAACGCCGTGAACCTGCTTGTATCAGAAAGCCTGTTCCGGCCGGAAGAGGACACCCAGGAATTTTCAAAGCTGCTGGTGGAGAAGACGGACGGTAATCCACTTGCAGTAAAAGAGTTCCTGCAGCAGCTGTATGCCGAAGGCCATTTGATTTTCAACCGCACACACCGGGAGTGGGAATGGGACACGCCTACCATCACAGCCCAGCCGCCATCCGAAAACGTGTCCGATGCGCTCATCGACCAGTTGCAGAATCTCGATGAAGCAACCAGCCGCCTGCTGCAGATTGCATCCTGTATCGGTGCAGAGTTTGACCTCGAACTGCTCCAGGTTGTTTCGGGCCTGTCCTTTTCGGAAACCTCTACTCGGCTCTCACATGCGATACAGCAAGGTTACCTTCTGCAGGTACCAAGCAGTGCCGGTGGCCGCGACAAGCGCATCCTGTTTCGCTTTTCCCATTAGCGCATCCAGCAGACGGCCTATTCACTCCTGCCCATCAAGGAACGTCGCCAGCTACACGCCAGTATCGGCCAGGCGATTTTGCAATCGGGTCAGGAATACTCCGGCTCGCGACTGTTTGATGTCGTTAACCAGTTAAACAGCAGTTTTGAATCACCGGATCTGACCATCGTTGATCCGGTCAGGCTTGCGGAGCTGAACCTGCGTGCCGGTGATCGAGCGAAACAGGCCGCCGCCTTCCAGAACGCGTTTAAATACTACCGGACTGCTATCGCCCTGTTTGGGCAGCACGCGTGGGCGCAATATGACCGATGCCTGACCGCTCATCTCGAAGCTGCCGAATGTGCGTATCTTTGTGGTGACGAGACCCAGGTCGACCTACTGATATCAAGCATCCTTGATCATGCCCGCAGCCCGGTTGACAAGGCGCGCGCATACGAGGTCAAGATACGCTCACTGATCGCATCGTTTAACCCCGAGGAAGCCATCGAAACGGCTTTACGTGCACTGGCGGAACTGGGTGTTGAGGTGCCGAAGCGCTTCAACCCGAAGATGATCCAGCGACTGGTCTTCATCCTCTACCAGACCTACCAGCTGACCCGCAATGAGCAGGAAAAGTTGCCAACAATGACAGATGAAACACATCTGGCAGCAATGAAAGTGTTCACGGGTCTGTGCCATGCCGCCTACCTCACCGGTGATGAACGGATCGGTCTGTATGTACTTGAGATGGGTTACCTGTCCCTGAAGCATGGCACCGCACCTGAATCTTCAATTGCCTACCCAATGCTGGGTGCAGTCTTCATCAGTTATCTCGGCACCATCGACCAGGGCTACCGGCTCGGCAGGATGGCGCTGGACAACCTTAACGATGACAACAAAAACCTGCATGCGCGGACTATCTCGCTTGCCGTCAACTTCGTTACCACATGGAAGGATCATCTCAACACCAGCCTGGAACCATTGTCGCGTGCTTATCGGGTCGGCATGGAAACCCAGGACATTGAGTTTGCCCTGATAGCAGCTGTCACCGGCTCCGCCAACGCGTTTGTGCTTGGCCACGAACTGCAGAGTATCGAATCAAACCTGACCGAACAGACCCGCGAGGCAAAGCAGCACCAGCAGATTCCCATGTACTACATGGGTGTTGTCTACCAGCAAGCCATCAGGCAGCTGCTGGGTGATGTGCCTGAACCCTGGAGGTTAAACGGCGACGTGTTCCAGGAAGAGGAGCTGGCCGCCAACACGTTGAGCGCAACCAACGATTCATCCATCGCCAATATGTTCATCATCAAGATGTACCTGGCGGTTTTATTCGGTCGCCCAACCGAAGCGGTCAAATATGGGTCCCTGGTGCGTCAGTCGCACAACTCGGTTGATTCGTCACCGGCAGTGCCTTTTTACGTCTTTGTTGAAAGTCTCGCGTTGATCATGAATCTTGATAACGTCGGAGGCATCACCTACGCGCAGCACCGCTTTCGCATCTGGCGTAACCTGCGTCTGTTGCGGAAATGGAGTCATCATTCACCCGAGAACATGATGCATCGGTTCTCCCTGGTCTCGGCGGCACTATCTGCGCACTTCGGGCGTGAACTCACCGCCATCAACAATTTTGAAAATGCCATCCAGCAGGCAGTCGACCACGGCTACCTGAATGACCTGGCACTAGCCACGGAAATGACCGGTCGTTTTTATCTCGCCAATAACAAACGCAACCTTGCCCTGCACTACCTGGGTAATGCGTTGTCCCACTACAAGCGCTGGGGCGCCAACAACAAGGTAATCACGTTACAGCGCGAGTTTTCAGAGCTCGCGAGCCAGGCGACCTCAAGGTCAACCGCGCCGGAATCCGATTTTGTCTACGGCAGCGACAAGCTGATGGGCAGCGAAACCTATATCGATCTTGAAACGGTGATTCGCGCCTCGCAGGTATTGTCAGGTGAGATGGTGCTAGAAAACCTGCTTGAGCGAATGATGGAAGTGGCCCTGATCAACGCAGGCGGGCATAAGGCGAGCCTTGTGCTCAACACCAGCAACCAGCTCAGCATCGAAATCACCACCTGGATGCGAGAAGGCAAGATGGAGTACCGTTTCGAGAGCATTGCACTCGAAAGTGCAAACAATATGCCCATCTCGGTGATCCAGTACGTCGCCCGCACCCAGGAAGAAGTTGTACTGAATAACCCGGTCAGCGAGGATATCTTTACGCAGGACGAATACATTCTCAGGGAAAGGCCAAGGTCCATCCTCTGTATCCCACTGCAAAGCCAGGCGCACCTGACCGGTATTCTCTACCTGGAGAACACAGAGACCACCCACGCATTTACCCAGGACCGCATCTCAATCCTGAAACTGCTGGCATCCCAGGCTGCCATCGCGATCGAAAACGCGAAGCTCTACCAGCAGTTGAACGACTCCCGAAACAAGTACGTTTCGCTGTATGAAAACGCGGTGGAAGGTATCTTTGAGGTGGATGAAGCGGGCAACATCAGCAACATCAACCCCGCCGCAGCAAACCTGCTGGGTTACGACGGCATGGATCAGCTGCGCGATGCCGCCCAGCCTGCCATCAGCGCAGCGTTTGTTAACCCGCATGATTTTGAAACGTTCAGGGCCCGTATTGCCGCGACCGGTCGGGTTGTCGACTTTGAAACACAACTGCTGACCCGGGAAGGTAACTCCATCTGGGTTGCCCTGTCGGGCCAGGTGTTCATGGACTCGGAAACCAACAAGCCACGTATGGAAGGCTCCATTGTCGACATCTCCGAGCGAAAACGCCGCGAGGAAGCAGAACAGGCACGTATCATGGCGGAAGCTGCCACCCAGACGAAAAGCCAGTTTCTTGCGAACATGAGCCACGAGATCCGCACGCCGATGAACGCCATCATCGGCTATACGGACCTTGCCCTTGAAACCCAACTGTCCAACGACCAGGCTGAATACCTGCATACAATCCGCAACTCATCGCAACATCTGCTGCGCGTGGTGAACGACATCCTCGATTTGTCGCGGGTCGAATCTGGCAAACTGGAACTGCAGGAATCTGATTTCCATCTGTCGACCATCTTCCTGGATCTTGAAAACCTGTTTGGCCTGGAAGCGAGCAACAAGGGCATCAAACTTGTCTTGCCGGTTATCGATGAAGACACGGAACGTACCTATGTCGGTGACCCGATTCGTATTGGCCAGGTGCTGATCAACCTGGTCGGCAACGCCATGAAGTTTACCGACGAGGGTAAAATCACCGTGTCGTGGGAAGGCAAGCAGCTTGACGACGAGAAGGCGAAACTTACCTTCACCGTCAAAGATGACGGTCGTGGTATTGAACCGGCCAAGCTGGAGTCGATCTTTGAATCTTTTTCACAGGTTGACGTAACCCCATCAGAAACGGGTACCGGACTCGGGCTCACCATTTCACGCCGCCTGGCGGAGATGATGGGCGGCGAACTGAACGCCAACAGCAAACCTGGATTTGGTTCCACTTTCTACTTTACCGCTGTTGTTGACGTCGTGGAGCGAAGAACAAAAGTGCGAGAAACAAGCGAACCTGGTGACGTCTCCGTGCTGGCAGGTCGAGAAATCCTGCTGGTGGAAGACAACGAGATCAACCAGAAGCTCGCCATGCGTATGCTGGCCCGCCTCGAACTGGACGTGACCCTGGCGGAGCACGGCCGCGAGGCACTCGATATTCTCGAGACCCGCAGTTTCCCCGTGGTCCTCATGGATATTCGCATGCCCGTCATGGATGGCATTGAAACGATCAAACATATCCGCGCCAACAGCGAGTGGGACAACATGAAAGTTGTCGCGCTGTCTGCGGGCGTGCTCAACACCGAAGTTGAGGAAGCTCTGGCCTCAGGCTTTGACCACTACCTGCCAAAGCCAATTGATTTCAAGGAACTGAGCGGTCTGCTGACCGACATCATGCCGGTCGCTGTCAGCACCGACACGGAAACTGACTACGTGATCAATGGCGTGAACTTCGGCAAGGCAATCGACAACCATGGTGGAGACATGGACTTCCTGCTGACCCTGACACAGGACTTTGTCGACATTTACGGGAATTCTGACAAGGAGTTCAAGCGCCTGTTTGCTGAACAGGAAACCGAGAAGGCAGAGCGTCTGGCCCACAACCTGGCTGGTATCTGCGGCACCTTCGGAGCGGATAACCTGATGGACGTATCACGCCAGCTGGAACACCAGATCCAGGCGACAACTCTCGCAGATGAAGAAACGCTGACAAGATTCGCCTTTGAACTCGGCAACTTTACGGAGGCCATCGCTACACTGCAGGCAAAGGAGCGGGCTGACGCCGCGCAACAAGCCTGAGCCGGTTCAATAATTACTGGATATTGATCACCTGCAACGCCTCTCGGCGGGCGGCTTCGAGATCTGTGAAGTTGTGCAGGGAAGTATCCGCAAGGTGCGAAGGCACAACATCCGTAATCCCGCGGAAGATAGATTCCAGCCTGCCTGGATGCTGTTTGTCCCAGGCTTGCAACATCTCCTTGATTACCTGGCGCTGCAGGTTGTCCTGGGACCCGCACAGGTTACAGGGGATGATCGGCAGCTCGCACATCTCAGCATACCGGGCGATATCTTTTTCACGGCAGTAGGCGAGCGGCCTGATCACAATGTTGGCACCATCGTCACTCAGCAACTTGGCTGGCATCGATTTCAATTTGCCACCATGAAAGAGATTCAGGAACAGGGTTTCGATCATGTCATCGCGATGATGGCCAAGTGCTATCTTGTTGTAGCCCTCCTCCCTCGCAAACCGGTAGAGGATGCCGCGGCGAAAACGGGAGCACCAGCCGCAGTAGGTTTTACCTTCCGGCACCATCTCTGTAACAAGTGAGTAGGTGTCCTCCTCGAGAATCCGGTAAGGCACACCAATCGATTCAAAGTAGTTCGGCAGCACATCTTCAGGAAACCCAGGCTGCTTCTGGTCGAGGTTCACCGCAAGAATCTCAAAATTGATAGGGGCGTGATCACGCATCGAGAGTAAGATATCCAGCATGGTCAGTGAATCCTTGCCACCTGAGATACAAACCATGATCCGGTCACCATCCTGGATCATATTAAAATCAGCGATCGCCTTGCCGGTTTCCCGCCTGAGTTTCTTGTGCAGCTTGTTCTTTTCGAGCTTCAGTTTCTGTTCAGTTGCCATGGCTAATATGCGCGTATGAGTATGATTTGCCCGGATCGGGAGGATTCGCATTCTACACGTTCACGGAGGATGGATGCCATGCCCCGCCTGGTACCACGATTCGTTTTACTGCTGATCTGCCTTGCGGTTTCTCCCCTGAACAAGGCCGGTGTTGTGCTGCTTTATCACCATGTGGATTCAAGGACTCCACCAATCACCAGCATCGCGCCGGCACGTTTCGAAGAACACCTCAACGTCATCAGCGAGGAAGGCTTTGAAGTGGTACCACTCGAACTGCTGACAGAGATGAGCCTGGATCCAGATCGATATGATCCTTCGGCAAAGCGCGTCGCCATCACATTCGATGATGCCTACATGAGCATCTACGACACAGCCTTTCCTTTGCTGAAAGCGCGAAACTGGCCGTTTACCATTTTTGTAGCAACCGACCTGGTGAAGGATGACCATCCGCTCTACATGAGCTGGGCGCAGCTGCGTGAGATGTCAGAACACGGCGCCACGATCGCCAATCACACGCTATCGCACGCTCACCTGGTGCGTCAGCTTGCGGGTGAATCACTGGAAGAATGGAAGGTGCGGATTGGCCGGGAGATCGACGAGGCGCAGGCGATCCTGAAGGCCGAAGGGTTTGATAACAACCTGTTTGCCTACCCATACGGTGAGTACAACCTCACCCTGCTGGAGATGGTCAGGCAGCGTGGCATTATCGGCTACGGTCAGCAGAGCGGTGCGATTGGCCCTCACTCGGATAGCACTATCCTGCCGAGGTTTCCATTGGCTGGCGTCTACACCGGGCTTGCCCCTTTCAGGAATAAGCTGCGCAGTATTGCCATGCCGGCAGCTTTTTACCTGGTGGAACCGCTTGTTGCAGAGCCGCCGCCAACACTGGATCTGGTGTTTGATGAAGGTGTGAACACAGCACAGCTGAACTGTTTCGTGCCTGGTGGAAACGCAGTCAAAGCACTCAATGGTGATGTGGTATCTGTCAGCGCCGAACGACCGTTACCGGTTGGACGTTCCCGCTACAACTGCACCATGCCGGCGCCTGTGCCGGACGCGAAGGTGCGCTACTACTGGTATTCGCAGCTGTGGATGCGCAAAAAAGATGACGGCAGTTGGTGGATTGAATAGCTTTTGCGACGGCTTATGTCAGAGCTCGCGCAATACTGAAGCAGGCGGCGTGTCCACAACGCGCCGCGTGGCAAACGTGCCAACACTGCCAATCAGCAGGATGCCGACAATCGGCCCGAGGATCCACAGTTGCGGGTTCACCTGGTAGTCCAGCTCGAATATTTCTGTTTCGAGTGCAAACACGGTGATTTCGGACCCGAGTGTTGCCAGCACACCGGCAAAAAGACCAAGTGCACAGAACTCGATCAGCAGACTGCCAAGCACCAGTTTCTTACCCGCACCAAGTGTCCTGAGAATCGCGTGCTGCTTCAGCCGCTCATCCATGGACGCCTGGATGCTGGCAAGGAGCACCAGGCCGCCTGACGCCATTATCAGCACAAGTACAAGTTCCACAGCCAGCGTGACCTGCGAGATGATGCGCTGGACCTGTTCGATCAGCGCATCAATTTCTATCACCGACATCGTCGGATAAATATTGAGCAGTTCATTGAGGAACAGCTTCTGCGACTTATCCAGGTGGAAGCTGGTCATAAATGTGGACGGGAAATCATCCAGCGCACCGGGCGAAAAGATGATGTAGAAGTTGGGCTGCATATTGTCCCAGGCAACCGTGCGAATACTTGCCACTTTTGTCGACAGTTCACGGCCCTGGATATTGAATATCAGTTCATCGCCGACCTTGAGGCGATTACGGAAGGCGAGTTCTTTTTCAAGGGAGACAAGCGGTGCACCCTCGTAGTCTTCAGCCCACCACTGCCCGGCAATAATCTTGTTGTCATCCGGCAGTGCATCCGACCAGGTCAGGTTACGACCGGAGCTCGCTCCCGGCGCACCGTCACCGTACTCCTGGTAGCGCTTGTCACGTTCCCGTGCGGATTCACCATTAACCGAGGTAATCCTGCCGCGGATCATCGGATACAGCGGCTGCGACTCAACCCCGTTCTCTCCAAACATCTCCGGGATTGGTGCAACGTCTTCGGGCGATATGTTGAGGGCGAAGTGATTCGGTGCACCTTCAGGTATCTGCGCCTGCCACTCTGTGATGAGCGCGGTGCGCACAAGGTAGAGGATCAGCAGCAGCATGATGGCAAGACCAAACACCAGGATCTGCAGGGTGTTTTCCTGGCCACGGCGCTGCATACCGGCCAGTGCGAGACGCCATGCGCTGCCAGCCTGCATACCAAACACCCGACCGCTGCGCAGCAGCAGAAAGGCGACGCCAAGCAGGATAGCCAGTGAAATCACTGCGCCTGAGAAGATCATTGCAGTGAGCTGCAGGTCTTCGCTGTACCACCACATCAGGCCAACGGTGCCGAGCACACCAAACATATAGGTGACGCGCTGCGACAGGGATGGCTCACCCAGGTCGCGCCTGATCACCCGCACAGGTTCGGTTGCACGCAGCCGCAGCAACGGCGGCAAAGCAAACGCCAGCAGGCAAACAAATCCGGTCACAAGGCCAAGAATAATCGGGCGCATCGACGGCTCAGGGAGTTCAATCGGGATATAGGGCGAAAGTATCTCAGTGACACCCATTTGCATGAGGTAACCAATACCGGCACCCAGTATGGTAGCCAGCGTACCGAGCAGGACAAAGATGGTGATAAAGATGAAGTCGACAGTCTTCGGCGTCGCGCCAAGGGTCTTCAGGATCGCAACATGATCATAATGACGCAGGCTGTAGCGCTGCGCGGCCAGCGCAATGGCCACGCCTGCCAGTACAACACCGAGCAGTGAACCCAGCAGAAGGAATCGTTCGCCCCGGTCCAGTGCATTACCGATACCCTCGGCACCCTCTTTAATGCCAAAGATCCTGGAATCAAGGTTCAGTCTTGGCTTTACCCAGGCTTCAAACTCATCGAGCGTTTCCTGGTCACCAGCAAAAAGGTAACGATAGGTCAGGCGACTGCCAGGTTGAACCACTTCTGTTGCAGGCACGTCATCGAGATGCATCAGCACCCTTGGCCCGGCATTACTGAAACCACCGCCGCGATCAGGCTCTTTAATCAACACGCGCGTAGCAGGATAACTGGCAACACCAACGTCAATCAGCTCGCCAGGCTGAATATCAAGCGATGGATACAGTCGTGATTCAAGCCACAGCTCGCCTCTCTCCGGCCCCCTGTCTACAGGCGCACCGCGCATAAAAGCTTCATCGCCGGCAATCAGGCGGCCACGTAGCGGATAGTTATCGTCCACCGCTTTAACAGAACTGAACTGCGCCCGTTCTTCAGAGAACACCATGGACAGGAAATTCAGCGTCTGTGACTGCTGCAGTCCCATCGATGCTGCTTTATCGAGGATTTCGTCATCAATAGTATCGGTAGACTGGATAACACGGTCTGCGGCGAGAAAGGTTGCGGATTCAGCCAGCAGCGCCTGCTGCAGACGATCAACAAACAGCGTAATCGTGGTCACGGTGCCAACTGCGATGACCAGGGAAGCCAGCAGCAGGGTCAGTTCGCCTGCGCGCCAGTCACGCCATAGCAGACGAAGTGCGAGGTTGATCATGATTCAGGACGCGGCTGACGCGGCAAGTTGTGGCTGCACCAGTTCGCCTGATGCAATCTGGATACTGCGATCACAGCGTTCTGCGAGACGCATGTCGTGAGTCACGAGCACCAGTGTGGTCCCGAACTCTGCATTCAGCTCAAAAATAAGGTCAATGATGTGCTGACCTGTTGATGTATCAAGGTTGCCGGTGGGTTCGTCGGCAAAGAGAATCTCCACTGAAGACGCAAACGCACGTGCAATCGCAACGCGCTGCTGCTCACCACCTGATAACTGGCGGGGATAGTGGTTAATTCGGTGTTCAAGGCCGACCCGTTCCAGCAGGCGTTTCGCCTTGCTTTCGGCTTCCGGGTCGCTCTTGAGTTCAGAAGGCAACATGACATTTTCGATGGCCGTCAGGCTTGCCAGCAGCTGGAAGGACTGGAATACGAACCCGACCAGTTCTGAGCGAACATTCGCACGTTCCTCTTCATCGAGGGACGTGATGATGTATTCGCCCAGCTGGATCTCTCCGCGGGAAGGCGTATCTAACCCCGCCAGCAGGCTGAGCAATGTGGTTTTGCCGGAACCGGAGGCACCGACAATCGCGACTGATTCGGATTTCTTGATTTCCAAATCAATCCCTTTCAAGATGGTTAGCTGACCTTCAGAGGTGCTAACGGTTTTGCCGAGGTCTCGAGTTATTATCATGATGCAAAAGTTGTTACGTCGTTGCCGCCGTGGCGGATTCATTCTACTGGCCGGACTGCTGTTTGTCCTGAGTTCAAATGCCAGCGCCAATACCATCGTTGTCTACGGTGACAGTATTTCCGCCGCCTATGGTCTCGCCCCGCAAGAGGGCTGGGTCTCCCTGCTGGAAGCGCGCCTTCAGGATGATTTCCCCCAATATGAGGTAATCAATGCGAGCGTCAGCGGGGAAACAACCGGCGGTGGGGTGACAAGGTTACCGAAAACCCTCGAAGTTCACCAACCCGATGTGTTTGTGCTGGAACTCGGGGGGAACGACGGCCTGCGAGGTTACCCTATCGACAAGATCCGCACCAATATCGAGTCCATGATCACAGGCGCCCTCGATACCGGCAGCCGGGTCCTCCTGATCGGCATGGTACTGCCGCCGAACTACGGCAAACGCTATACCACCGCGTTTGAAGGCGTTTTTGCGGACCTTGCTGCCAAGTACGAACTGCCTTTTGTTCCGTTTCTCCTGGACGGCGTTGCCACGCAGTCGGAACTCGTGCAACGCGACGGTATCCACCCGACTGCAGAAGCACAACCACGGATGCTTGAGGATATCTGGCCGAGCCTCGTCCCCCTGCTCTGAGTCAGTCCACCCGGCCCAGCTTTTCTTCCCGCACTTGCCAATCCGGCATCACCCGGGACAGCAGGCCATAAAACGCCTGATTGTGCGCAAAATGCCGCAAATGACAAAGTTCATGCGCAATAACGAGGTCAATCTGCGGTGGAGGTTCCTTGATCAGGTTGAGGTTAAAGCAGAGTTCACCTTTTGAGGAACAACTGCCCCAGCGGGATTTCATCTTTCTTAAACTGACCGGCCCCGGCCGCCGCTCATCACCAAACAAGGCATTAATTGCTGTAATCCGATCCTGGAAGTGAGCGAGCGCAGTCTTTCGATACCAGCTCTCCACGTGACGCTGGACCACGGCGGCTTTACCTGGCGCTGGACAGCTCACGTGTAACTCGTCCCCTACTTTCTCAACCACCGTGAACCGGCTTCTATGCAGCTTTAGCGTAAGCTGCTGCCCCTGGAACCTGACCTCGCCGCCAGCTTCGTAGCAGTTCGCGGGTGGCAGCTGCACCAGGGCAACTTCCGCCTCGGCTTTGAGTACCCAGCCAATCCGGTCATAAACAAACCGGTAGATGTCCTCCCAGGGACAGTTGAGCGGTGTGCGTAACTCGGTGGTTTCATCCTTTACGACATGGAGTGCCATGGTTTTACGCCTGCGACGTACCACGCGAATATCCAGCGGTTTGCCTTCAATATTCAATGAAAGGAGGTATTCGCTTTGCTGACCTCCCTTAAGCTGGGTCAGGTCAGCCTGCAGCGGAACCACCGAGGCAGGGAGGCGACATAGGCGCTTCACCATGTTTGTCGCGCCATTCCGGGGCGGTATAGGTGTGAATGGCCAGCGCGTGTATGTGATTCTTAAGTTCTTCAGCAAGGATTTTGTTGATGGTCCGGTGTCGCTGCACCAGCCTCTGGCCGTCAAACGCCTCCGACACAAGCACCACCTTGAAGTGTGATTCTGATCCCGGCGGCACATTGTGATTGCCGCTTTCGTTCACCACTTCCAGGTGATCGAGTGGTAACGCATCACTCAATTTCTGTTCGATCACTGGTTGAATTACCATCGGCTAACCCTTGTCGGTCAGTGTATGAACGCCGTCCCAGTCATCACCCGGCGGGCTGGCAACAAATTCTTCGCAGCGCGCCACGTAAGTGGCGGTTGGCCCGTCATCAGGGTAAAGGCTGAGGCAGCGTTCGAATGCAACCTTGGCTTCGGCAAAATAGCCGTTCTTATATAGCTCAAGGCCATCGTTGTATTTGTCTACCATGTCTGCAATCGCAGCAGGCGTCTGGTTCTTTCGATCCAGCAGCTCGTATACGCGAGTCGGTTCACTTTTACCCACCACTCGAATGGTATCGAGCTCGCGTACATCAACATCCTCGACGACCTGCTTGTAGGTATCTTCCGAGATCATGGTCCGGGATCCATAAGCCTTGTTGGCGCCTTCCAGCCTCGAGGCGAGGTTCACTGAGTCGCCCATGATGGTGTAGCTGACGCGCTGCGCCGAGCCCATGTTGCCTACCACCATCGGTCCGGAGTTCACTCCCATGCGTACGTGTATTTCGGGGATACCTTCTTTCGCCCAGCGCTCCCGCAACCTGACGAGGGCTTTCTGCATATCGATACAGGCAAAGCAGGCGAGCTTCGGATGATCAGGTTGCACCACCGGTGCACCCCAGAACGCCACGATGGCATCGCCTTCAAACTTGTCGATGGTACCGCCGAGGCCAATGATGATGTTACACATCTCCGTGAGGTACTCGTTCAGCACACTTACGAGTTCGGTCGGGCTCATGTTCTCAGAGATCGAAGAGAAGCCGCGGATGTCGGAGAAAAACGCTGTCATCTCCCGCTCTTCACCACCAAGTGACACCTTCTCCGGGTCATTTTCAAGGTCCGCCACGACGCGGGGTGACAGGTACTGCCCAAACATCTCCCGGATCATCGCCTTCTGGCCCATCTCTGCGATGTAGAACTTTGCGTTAATCGCCACGACCGAGAAGAGTGCCGCCAGCAGTATGTAGCTCATCGAGATGATCAGGCCACTCGATATGTACGCGGTCGTACAGGCAATAATATAAAGCAGCATGACACCAGCAGTGATGCTGTTGCGGGTCATCGGGCTCGGCACCGCTCTTGTCCAGACGAAGAATGCCAGCAGGAGTAATGCAATGATCGACTCTACCAGGAAGCTGGCCGGCTTGAGGGGCCCTCCCCTCAATATAGTTGTTACCCCGTTGGCGATAACTTCAACACCAAAGACCTTTCCGGTTGGTGTTTCAAATACGTCGTGGGCAACTTCAGCAACTTCACCGATGAGAACAATCTTGCCATCAACCAGGTAGGCGAGGTCTTCCAGTTCTTCTTCATCATCAACAAAAAGAAGATCCGATGCTGAAATGCCGATCACGTCATGCAGGTCTGCGGTGAGTTCGCCTGAAGCAGGCAGCAGCGGATAGTCGATGTACATCTCACTGTTCTGGTCGAGCCGCACGCGGGTGTCACCGATAACAAGATCCCCATCCTCGAGGTAGGGTTCCTCCTCCAGGTACAGGGCTGCCGACATTACAATGAACGGCCACGCGTCGTACTTATCCACCATTTCAGGGTGGATACCGAGGCGGGTAATGGTTTCAGATATCGCACTGTTGGAGGCGATGTTTGAATAGCCATTGACGGTAACCTCATCGAAGCGTTCTATGGCCGTGTTGAGGCCTTTGAACTCTCCGCTGTCATCTATCTCAGCGGCTGATACAAGCAGCACGTTACCGGCCTCCTCCAGGGCATCCTGCAGGGTCGGGTCTTCACCGTAGGCGGAATTAAAGTCGAGCAGCATGTCGACACCGATCACGCTGGCCCCCATTTCCTTTAAGCGAACGATGATCGTGGAGAGGTCAACCCGCCTCAGCGGGAACTTGTCGTAGTTCTCATAAAACTCCTCGTCGGTGAAGACGATAACCACGTCTTCTGAGGGGCTGGTAAAGAATTCATCGCCATAGTGGGTTCTGAGGATCTGGCGATAGGAAAGCAGCTGGTCTTCTAGGAGTGAAAAGGCTTCTCTGTACTCCAGAATAATGGCGGAGAGAAAGAAGAAAACAACCAGTATCAGGTCGTAACGTTTTTGGTTAGCGCCCATAACCATCAACAAAAAAAGCCTGCAGGAATCTTATAAGATCCGTGCAGGCTTTTACAGGCCCTGTTTTTAGCAACGCTGTTTAGAAGTCTTCTTCCAGACCGGCGTTGTAAAGGCGCGCTTCACTCTCACGAAGGTTGGAGAGCTTCAGATCCTGGTAGGGCTGAATGAGCAGCGGGCGCATATCATTGTCGTCAGGATTTTCCTGGAAGTAGTCCCGGTAAGCATCCATTGCCGCAACATACATGCCGTTCTGCTCCAGGTAGTTGGTGGCAAGAAAAACGTCGTCACCAAACATGCCGAGGTCTTCCTGGACTTCCTTCTCTTCCTTCTCGCTCATCATGACGAACTTTGAGTCTTTCTTAGGAATGTAAACCGTGCCGTCCTTGTCGAGTACCTCAACGCGGTAGGTGTGCTCACCTGCTTTCACGTCAGCAACGCTGAAGCGAATCATCTCTGATGTGGACTGTGCCGGGATATCAATCGCATCACCGTTGATCACGAGCTTGTACGAGAACTCGGGGCATGCATTTCGCCAGACGAGATCAGGATGATTTGGGGATACTGTCACAGCCTTAATGGTGCGTACCTTGTTGTTACAGGCGTTTTCACCATCGGTCACACTGCGACGTACCGTGGTGTCTCGCTGCGCCTTCGCAAATTTGTTCATCAGGCTCTGGAACAGGCTGACCGACTCTTCTTCAGGCTCGGACAGACTGCCGGCAACAAGCTGTATACCGCTGCCACCAATCTCAACTTCGGAATTGGCACCCAGTGCCTGCGACAGACCAGACTCCTGGTCAATCAGTTTGCCAGAACCGTCTTTACCGGTTCGGATTCGATAACCCGGAAACAGGTACTTGGTTCGACGAACCGGGTTCCACTTTGTACCGTTCCTGCTGTATTCAACTTCGCCTTCAATCTGCACCAACTTTGCAACCGGTGGCTCTTTTGCAGAAACCTGGCCGGAAAACACTGCCATCATCAACGATACCAACAGCGTCAGGCCCATTTGTTTCACTTTCATGACTCTCTCCTTTGAACGTCATCTTTGCGGTGAAATACTCTCCCGAGTTCAATCTTAAACCAGCCATTGAGGGCCAGAACACCGCTTATCGGTGATTTTGACGGCCCTAGCGCAAATACTAGCAAAGTTCTGTGAAGTGCTCGGAAAAACCTTTTTTTCAGCTAACGAGAGGCATTCTAGCCGACGAATGGTTGTGGTTTTGTGGAGTGCGTCACAGATTGGTGGGGGATTTGTAAGGGGATTGTAAGACGAGAAATGGAGCGAAGCTCCATTTGCCTGGCGAGGGTCGTGACGTGGCGGGGGTCTTGAGAATGAGATCTCTCCGATGGTTCGCTGACGCTCTCTACGGTCGAGATGACGCCTTTAATCGAGTCATCTCGACCGGGTCACGCTGACTGGAGCGCAGCGAAACGGAGAGATCTTTATCTGGTTTCGAAAGTGGGAAGTAGAAAGCCTTCGAAGAAGGCCGAGCCAGTCTCGCAACACCTCCTACGGAGGCGTAAGGAGATTTTCCGGCTACGCCGGAAAACCCCTGGCTTCGACTATCACGGGAGTGGTTTAGGTCACGCGAAGCTTTTCAGCTGCGCTGAAAACTTCTTAATCAATACAATACTCAAGTTGCAGGTCTGCAACTTCAATCAAATCCCCAACCTCAAGCTTCCGGGACTTAAACCCGATCTCCTCACTGTTCACGATCGGCGTCTTGTTCCGATCCTTGCCACCATCAACATGAATAATGAAATGCCCCTGGGGACGCTTGGATACCGCCGCAACCTGAATACCAGGTACGCCGATGGTGACCAGTGCTTCCTCAAGCTTGACGGTTTCGCCAACCTGGTCGCCTTTGACGTACTTCAGGTAACCATCAACCTGCGCTGCTTTTTGTGGCGGTTGTTTCCTGATTTCGGTGACGTCACGCTTTGCCTCTTCTTCCTGGGCCGCATCAGCGCGTTTCTTGGGTGGCGCAGCACCGTCTGAGATCTGCACCTTCAACTGGTGTTCGCCGATGGTGATCAGGTCATCGTTTTTGAGGGCATGTTCCTTGATCTGACGGCCTCGCACATGCACGCCATTGGTGCTGCCGAGATCACGCAGGATATAGCCATTACCAACAAACTCTATTTCTGCATGGGAGCCTGAAACTGCAGGATCCTTGATAGAGATATCACATTCGGCACGGCGGCCGATGCTGGTCTTGTCGTACTCGATAGCCACCTGCTCAACGGGCTTGTCATCCTTGAGAACAATGATCTTTACAGCCATGTAGTTTTAACTCGTCCCTTATCGACCGGCTTATTCAAACCAGTTAGCAATACGTTTCAACAGCCCACCCTGATCTTCACTCGGAAAGGGCTTGAGAATTCTCGTGAGAACAACAGATACGTTGTCCTTGCCGCCGTTGGCGTTGGCAAGCTCAACCAGGTAACCCGCCAGTTCATTCAGGTTTGCATTCAACTCATGGAATGCCCGCTCGATATCCCGGTCTGTCACCATGTCATGTAGCCCATCAGAGCACATGAGGTAGACATCACCTTCTTCAACGGGATATTCGTGGCATTCAACGTCGACACTTGGTGCAACGCCGAGCGCTCGCGTCACCACATTCTTCTTGTCCGATACGCGAGCTTCTTCCTTGGTATAAAGCCCCTTATCGATCAGCTCCTGGACAAAACTGTGATCCTTGGTGACCTGCTCCAGCGCACCGCCGCGGTAACGGTAAACGCGTGAATCTCCGATGTGTGCGATGGCGACCTTATTGTCATAAAAGAGACCTGCCACAACAGTTGTACCCATGCCCTTGCACTGGGGCTGGGTTTGCGACACGTGAAAAACAGCATCGTTGGCTTTTTCGACCGCGCGTTTCACCACGCGGGCAGGCAGCGCCAGATCATCCTCAAGATGACCCACTTCAGCAGGCAGCGGCGACTTGTCGTTGCAGAAATCAATCAGTTCATCCATCAGCAGATGGATCGTCATGGAACTGGCCACTTCCCCTGCGTTGAGTCCGCCCATGCCGTCAGCCAGCAGCGAGATCCCCAGTATCGGGTTATCGCTGATGTAATCCTCATTGTGATCACGTACCTGACCTTCGTGGGTTCGCCCCACGATATCAATTTTGCCTTTTAGGTTTACTGCCATCAGGCTGTTCCTGCTTCCGGATCTTCTACTTCTTCTGTCACGCCCATCCTTTCCAGGCAAACCTTCAAATGTGCCGCCATCTTTTTACCACTCTGGTAGCGCTTCTCAGGCTTCTTGCCGATCGCATTATGTATTACTTTTCGCAGCGCCGGGTTGATATCCGGTTGAACCGTTTTGATATCAATGGCCGGGTCATTAACGATGGAATACATAAGGGTTGCCATCGACTCTCCCTTGAACGGCAGGTCCCCGCTGACCAGCTGGTACAACACGACTCCGAGTGAAAAGAGGTCCGCCCGACCATCCACTTTTTTGCCCATACACTGTTCAGGTGACATGTAGTTAGGCGTGCCGAGGACAGTTCCTGTCCGTGTCTTGCTGGAGTCGGTGATTCGTGCGATACCGAAGTCGGTGATCTTTGCCGTTCCTGTTTCCGGATCATACATGATGTTGGATGGTTTGATATCACGATGAACGACCTGCTGCTCATGGGCATAGTCGAGCGCCATTGCACAGTCCATGACGACCTGGATTACCGTTTCCACGGGAAGCAGCTCATCCTGCTTGATATGGGCATCAAGGTCATAACCCTTGAGCAGCTCCATCGCGATATAGGCGAGATCGTGATCTTCACCAGCATCGTAAATCGCCACGATGTTGGCGTGGTTCAACCGGCCGGCACTTTCTGCTTCGCGGAAGAAACGTTCCTTAACCTCGGCGAGTTCATCATCAGAGAACTCCTGCGACAGCGCCATGGTTTTGATGGCGACCTCGCGGTTAATCTTGGGGTCCTTGCCCAGGTACACGATGCCCATCGCGCCCTGGCCCAGTTCTTTTTCAACCTGGTAGCGGCCAAGCATGGGTTTTTCAACCGACCCATCTTCATTGATGATCGTCGCACCCAGCGTGCCTGAGGTACCGCCCATCAATACGGCATCTTCCATCGACTCACATCGTGTGATGCGTTTTTCAATGTCGCGGAAGTCTGCGTCCGTCTCGCGGATGAACTCATAACAGGACTGCGCCTTGTTGTACTGCCGCTTACGTTCGTAGTCGAGGCCAAGGTTGTAGATGAGATTGAAGCCCTCTTCATCTTTTGGACAACGACGGAATTTCTCAAAAGCCGCATCCAGCTGTCCCTGCCCTTGATAAGCAAGACCAAGCATGCGAGGTTGACTTTCGGCGGAATCTGCGGCACTGATGGCCTGTTGTTGTTCGCTCAGAACAAAGAGTCGCATGCTCATCGCCAGCACCGTCGCAAAACCAGCAAGCATGGCGTAAACCATTGAGATCACGGTACCTGTGTAGATGTAAACGGCGGCAAGCACGCTGGCAAACAGCACGTAGAGCACCAGCACACTGATAATGCGAGCGGCGAGACCGGTAATGAGACCGGTAGCGAGCAGTGCAGCGAGAAAGAGCGCCGTCGAGCCAGCTTCGACAATCGTGCTTGCAGGTCGAAGCTGTGCGCCGTTCATCATGGTCGAAATCGTATTGGCGATAATCTCCACCCCGTAGACAGAACCCATCGGTGTGTTGAATTTATCGTGGGTGACCTCCCAGGTATCCCCGACCAGCACAATCTTGTCACCAAAGATGTATCGCCATTCTTCCGCTTCGTCTTCTGAGACGTTTCAAGCTCCAGGATTTCAAGTGCGGAGAAACCGGCTTTACCCTCACTCAGGTACTGCGTGCCAGGATCAATGCAGGAAAATCGATATAAATGTCGCCAAACTGATCGAGCGGCGCACGCAGGTAGTCACCCATCACAAGGTGACCGTCTTCAAGCTTCGGCTCCACATCCCAGTACATGGCAAGCGCCTGTACGGCATAGGGAAAACCGTCTTTATTGTTTGTGATGTTGGCGTGGATACGCATGCGCGCCAGGTTGTCGACAATGGCGCTGGTCGGCTCGAGGTTTGTATAGCCGGTTTTGGCTACCGCGTTGAGCGTTTCAGTTGGGGTAGGCAAGCCTTCAAATTCAGTGCCGTCGAACATGGCGTAAGACACAAGCAGCACATTACGGCTTGCTTCAACATCTCCGCGGTCGGTTCGTCCTCGCCATAAGAGCTGCGGAAGTCCATCAGGAAGTCGAGGCCGACAACTTTTGCGCCGAAGCCGGAGACGATCTGGGCGATCTTGCCGAGGTCAGTGCGACGGAATGGGAAGCTGCCGTACTCTCGTACAGCGCTTCATCAAGAGCGACGATCATGATCTCCTCGCGCAGCTGGGTCAGCTCAGGGTCACCCAGGACCGTGCGCAGGATGTGCCGAAAAGAAATGGTCTGGTCTTCAAGCAGCGAGAAGACTTCGAATCGCTCTGCAGGGATGGTGAGCAGGAAGAACACTAAAGCCAGTGTTACATCCCAGCGCTTGAATGGATTCTCATGTTGTTATTCGACCTTGATCCTTCTTCT
>CAWUFD020000002.1:0-88154 GCA_963921285.3 Pseudomonadales bacterium | reverse complement strand
GATCGGCAGCTGGTTGAACGAAGGTGATACGGCCACCTGGACGTCCCTGATGTCGACGCTGCTCAATTCAAAAGTGGATCTGCTGAGATCCATGGACCTGGCCCAGCAGTCCATGCGCAGTGAACGGCGCCGCGACCAGCTTGACCAGGTGATGTCGGATATCAGGGCGGGTGAAGGACTTGCCGATTCGCTCGAGAAGGCCAGGGCGCTGACACCGACCGGGTACAACCTTATCCGGTCAGGGGAACGAACGGGCAAGCTGCCTGAAATGATGAGATCAGTGGCGAGACTCTACGACGAGACCGCACGCACCCGAATGAAACGAATGATGGCACTGATCGAACCGCTCGCGATTCTTATCATCGGTGGCGTGATTGGCATGATTATTCTTGGTGTGATCCTCGCGATCACCAGCGTTAATGAAATAGTAGTGTAAAGGTGAGATTGAACATGAGACGTTCTGCTGGTTTCAGCTTGATTGAATTGTTGGTGGTGCTGGTCATCCTGGGCATGCTTGGCGGTCTGGTTGGCCCCCGACTGTTCGATCGAGTAGATGTCAGCAAGGTTGATACGGCGCTGTCCCAGGTCCGCATGTTGAAAGCGGCCATGGGCACTTATCGCCTCGATGTTGGCCGGTATCCAACAACGGAAGAAGGGCTTGCAGCGCTTGCCTACAAACCTGCCACGGCAAAAAGCTGGCGTGGCCCTTACGTTGAGGATGAAATCCCGAATGACCCCTGGGGTAATCCGTACGTTTATGTAGATAAGGCGGATAATTTCCAGGGCTTTGCGCTCTATTCCAGAGGCGCTGATGGCGTGGATGGCGGGGAAGACCTGAATGCGGACGTTGGATTTACTCCATAGTGCAGTGCCAGGCATGCCTGTGTTTGCGTACGTTTCAGATGGCGTAATGTCGCGCCGCTTGTATCGGAAAAACTCAGCCGGTTTCTCTCTGATCGAACTGACGGTTGTCATGGTTATCATGGCACTTGTGACGGGTGTTGCCCTGCCTAACCTGGTCAACCTTTACGATTCTGTGGAACGTCGCACCGCGCTGGATACCGCTATCCAGGAGTTTAATGAGCTGGGCAGGATTGCCGCACGCAGGGGCCAGGGTTTCATACTCAATTCTGAAGATGGTGTCCTGACCAGCACTTCACCGGAGTTAAAACCGCCGTTTCCCGAGAACTGGCGCATCGAACTTGATGAGCCGATCACCTTTCAGGGGAATGGTGTGTGCAGCGGTGGCTGGTTTCGTATCCTTGATGACAACGACCCTGTGCTGGCGCGTTACCTTGAACCGCCATACTGCCAGTTGAGTTTCGATGAACAAGACTAGGTCAGTATCGGGTTTCACGCTGCTTGAGGCAGTGGTTGCACTGACTATCTTTTCAATGAGCAGTGTTGCGATCTACAGCTGGTATGGCACGACCCTGCTGGGTCTGATCCATGTCCAGGAAAGAACGCGGGCAAATGCATTTGCGGATAATCTTGAATCCTATCTTCGCTCACTGCAGCTGAAACGTGAGACAGCGGGTGAATACCGTGCCAATGGCTACCGTGCTGACTGGTCAGCACGCCTCGTTGAACCCAAAAAAGACAACGTCAATATTGCGGGCATAACCGGCTACTACGCGGTTGGTCTCTATGACGTCAAGATCAGCATATACCGTGACGACTCAAAGCAGCTTGTCGAGGAACTGGAGACCCGCCTAGTAGGTTATGAGGATGTCCGTGTACCTGACTTCTTTGAGGAGTTTGGCGTTGAGAGATAAGGGCTTCAGTCTGGTAGAGGTGCTTGTTGTGCTGGTGCTGGTCAGCATGATGTCGACCCTGTTGCTGCAGGGAACGACCTTTCTCTACGGGAATTATGCGAGGGCGGTATCGCTACAGGAAGCGTTTCGCAGCCAGCAGCTGCCACTCAGCTGGTTCCGTAACTCAGTGAGCCAACTGGTGGCGAACCTCGATGACGAATTCTATTTTGAAGGTGATCGTACGAAGTTCAGTGGGTTCACGCTTGCGCCGTTACATGGCGAGGAAGGGGCGTTTACTGCCGTGACCTGGCGCCTTGATGTTGATGGCAGGGATATCAGGCTCTGGTACGACCAACCAGGACACCAGAGTGTGCTTGTCAGGCACTGGCGCGGCGCTGATGCATCTTTCAGCTATATGACTGAAACTGGCGCGTTTATCAGCAGTTGGCCGGAACATAGCGATAAACCTGAAATGCTACCCCATGCCATCAGGTTGCGGTTTGACGCCGAAGAACTCGGGCGCTATGAAGTGCTGAGTTCCGTCAATATGCGCACAGAACCGGAGGATGACTATCGTGACATCCTTTAAGCGAAACGAATCTGGTTTTGTGCTGCTTGCAGTGATCTGGGTCCTTGCAGCCATGGTGCTGTTTGTGGGGTTTGTCGCTTCATCAACAGAGCGTATCCAGGCCAACGTTTTTGCGGATACAAAAGAAGTACAACGTCGGATGGAGTTCCTTGGCACCGAGTCGACGCTGATATATCTGGGCGCAACACAGCGGATGAGTTACGCCGGGTTGACGATCATGCCGCAAGACGAAGACACCCTTGGTGATGAGTTCAACCCGTTTTCACATGAACTGTTTGCTGTGCAGGGTAATGAGCTCCGCATGGACAGCAGGCCTTACCTGGGGCTTGGTGAGAGTCGTTTCAGTATCCAGGACACAGGCGGGCTGATCAGTCTGCGTCTGGATGCGGGTGGCGACCATATCCGGCTGCGTATGCTGCTCGAATACATCGGAATAGAAGATGACCAAGCAACGTTACTTCTTGGCGCGCTGGAAGACTACATCGACCACGACAATATTGCGTCACTGAACGGCGTGGAAAGGGGAGGTTATCCGCAGGGTGCCTTGCCGCCGACAAATCGGTTCCTGACCAGCCCGACGCAGATCGCCAGTGTGTATGGATGGAAAAAAGCACTCGGCGATCAGTATCCCTTTTTCCTGAGGGAGGTGACGGCGCACGTAGGCAACAAGGACAATTTCAACACGATGACACGACTGGGCATACAGACACTTGGAGAGATGTCCGAAGCGGCGATCGACATCATCATGGAGCATCGTGAGACGAATGCTTATACCTCTGTCAACGACGTGAACCAGGCAACGGGTACGCTGATCCCCTCTGACCCCTTGTCGTTCGGATCAACACCTGACCCTTATATGAGGCTTGCACTCTGGCATGAAGACAGCAGACAGGAACACTGGATTGGTATAAGATTCACGCCGATGTCCGGTTATGCCCCCTGGCAGATCGACTACCGAGTTAAACAGGTTCGCCTCGCCTACTTACCCAACAACAAACTTTCGAATCAGCCTGATGTTGCCTTCACTGCAAGCGCTCCGGACTCGGATATTTTCAGGTAAGCGTTATGAACAGTCATCCAGTGGGGTGACCGTTTATGACACACCTGGTGAATCCAGCCGATGGATTCTATCCCGTTCGTTATGCACTTATCACAAGATTGACCTTACCGCGGTTGATAAAAGCCGCCGTGATGCAGCACTCGCGAACCAGGTTGAGTTGTTATCCCCATTCACCAATGTCGGTTACGCCCCGTTCTGGCAGGACGGCGTTGCACAGACCTGGATGTGGGATGAAAGCCAGCAGGCTGCGGAACAAGCTGAAAAACAGGCCAGTGTGAGTGAACAGGCCGATATTCTACAGGTGCTGCCTGAATCAGTTTTTTCCAAAAAGCACGACGATGGCGTTGTCGTCTACAGCGCCATGGACGGGTTTGTCGCCCAGCACTGGAAAAACGGTGTGCTGCAACAGGAATACTTCTGGGAGAAAGAACCGGGTGAAGCTGCCTGGCTGAGGTTTCTGCGCAGCCAGGGTCAACCTGCGAGGCCATGGCAGGCACCCACAGATTCTTTTGATATCAAGGGCACTCCCTGGGCGGAGGCACGCCGTAACAACCTTAGCCTGTATGAACCGCGGGCGTTTGTGGGCGTCGTGCTGGTGCTGGTTTTCCTGCTGGCCTTCCAGGTGTTCAGTGTTATTGGTATGACCATCAACAATTGGAACCTGAACCGCCAGGTTGAGAATCTCAAGGTGGAGGTTGCCCCTGCGCTTATTGAGAGAGACGCGGCATTTGAAGCGCTTGAGAGAAACAGGCAACTGGAAACGCTGGGTTCGATCAGCCAGGCTCGTTACATGCTGGACCTGATGGAGGCGTTGCCTAAAGGGGATGATCAAGGCGAAGGCCTGGTGCGCCGCTGGCGATACCAGGACGGTGATATCGAACTGTTGGTGAATGTTAAAGAGCCTGACCTTGAGGCTTTTGCCACCGCCATCGATAGCCTGGACCTGTTTACGGATGTCCAGTTGACGCCTAACGATCGGACAGAAACGCTGGTTGTAAAACTCAAGGTGGCGAACCTGTGAGCGAACTCGACCTGCAACTTGGCAACCTGAAATCGGAGTTCGAGCGTAACGAACGTTTCCGCTTCGGGTGCTATGTAATTGCGCTGCTTGGGGTGATCTGGATTGTACTGCTGATCTCAGATGTAAATGCTGAACTTCGCAGGGATTACCGTACGCTTCTCTCAAGTTATGACGAGCTTGCCGAGATTGAATCAACAGACGTCTGGATTGCACGGAAAGAGTCGCAGCTTGCGAGGGAAGAAGAACTCTCCCGTCTCGTCTGGAAATCCTCATCGGAAAGCATCACCATCGCCGCGGTTCAGGCCATGGTCAGAACCTTCGCATCGGAGTCGGGTCTGCTCGACTACAACCTGACTGTTGGCACACCGCAGATTGTTGACGAGGAGGCGCAGATCTACCGGATACGCATCAGGGTTAGGGCGCGCTTCTTCAATGATGATTTCCTCAAGTTTGTCGGGCGTGTTGAGGATTTCTCACCGTCGCTCAATATTGAGAACCTCGAGGCGCATACACGCCGCCTGCATGGACCCAATCGGGCGGTGTTTAACGCGGATGTGGTTGCCTACTACAAGAAAGGGGGTGCCTGAGGATGACGCGCGTTCTCCTCGATAACCTTCAGGCTGCTGCACGCCTTTTTCTTTATGCGATTGGCGCGGGGCTCCTGGCCAGCTTGCTGAACTTCACGATGGGAGCGGGCAGCGCTGGACTCTCCGCAAGCAATATGTGGCGAGATGACACGTTATCCGGGGACGATCTGACCAGTGAAGAAATGACAAACCTCATCGTAGAGCGTAGGTACTGGCTTGGCGGTGTCGGCATCGAAGAGGAAGAACCTGTCGTTGAAGAGCCCGAAGTCATCGAGGAACCTGAGCCCGAAGCCGGGGAACGCGACTACGTGCTCGTGGGTACGCTGATCAGTGGCCCAGACCTTTATGCCTACCTTTTGGTGGGCAAAGCAGCATTCCAGGCTGTTCGTGAGGGTCAGGTTTTGGAAAATGGGGATGTTATCGAATCGGTAAACAAAGGGCGGGTAAGAATTCGTTCCGAGGAACTGGATACGCACTTTGATATTGGACTTTATGCGGACGTTACAAATGATCAATCGGCTGATGAAGAATAAAACGACCTGGTTGCTTGCCGCACTCTATGTGCTGGTCGGGTGTACCACGATGGATGACGGCGATCGATTTGAGCCGCTGCGTGAGCCTGTTGATCGTGGCAGCATGGCGAATGAGATCTTCTCCGAGGAGGAGGCGCCAGAGGTTGTCAGGGAAAGTGATGTACCTCAGATTCCATTCACGGAGTCTGGTGTTGGTACCGTGACCGACGATGTCGCCAGTAAACTCCGCGGCGAAGAGATTTCAGCCAATTTTCGTAACATGCCGCTGCCGGAGTTCATTAATGAAATCTATGGTGAGCAGCTCGGCTTCAACTACGTGCTCGACCCGGCGTTGACTGGCGCCCAGGACCTTGTAACGCTGTCACTGACCAATCCCATTCCACCTTCAGACCTGTACCGTGCGGCAAGAACGGTGCTTGGTGAATATGGCGTCAGTATCGTGGAAACAGACGATCTGCTGCGCTTCCGACGTGACGACAGTGTGTCTGATGAAATCCCTCTGCTGGTGACGGGTACAACGCTCCCGGATGTGCCAGCAACACAGCGCCCGGTATTCGCATTCATTCTCCTCGATGTTGTCCGGAATAACCGCATCATGAACTGGATGCTGCAACTCTTCAGCGGCACACCCCTTTCTATCCAGGAGGCACCGGTCCGAAATGCCATCGTACTGCGCGGACCTGTGGAGCTCGTGAGGCAGGCGACCGAGGTCGTCAAGATGCTTGACCGACCGTTGATGAAAGGCAAGTACAGTAAAGCGTTCACGCCGACCTATGTTGACCCGCGAATCCTGTCAAATGATCTTGTTAACGTACTGAACATCGAGGGATACCAGGTATCAACGGCTGGGCGAGCGAGTTCCATTATCCTGCCGTTGGAATCACAGGGCCGCATCATCATCTTTGCGCCAAGCCGCGAGACGCTTAATCATATTCTTGAGTGGGCTTATGAACTTGATGCCAAGAAACAGGAAGAACTGACCCAGGGTTTCTTCAGCTATAAGGCGCAGAATGTAACCGCCGAACATATCGCTGGATTAATTGGCCTGCTGAAAGGTGGTGCTGAAGGCGGTGGTCGTATTGGCACTGGTGGTACGGAAGAGGGTGGTAATGATGGCCGGGGTGCGTCTGCCTACCTTGGCGGTAAGCTGGTCGTGGATAACAACCGGAACGTGATCTTCTTTAACGGTTCAGGCCAGGAATGGCGTGAAATGCTGACGCTGATAGAGCAGGTCGACAAAGCCGTACCTATGGTGGTGATCGATGTGCTGCTGGCAGAAATCACGCTCTCCGGTCAGGAAGAGTCCGGCATTGAATGGTTGTTCCGCTCGAGCGGGCCACTCGGCACTGATGTCACCGGTTCTACGTTTGGTGGACTGGGGCTTGGCAGTAGCGGACTCTCTCTCACGTTTGACAGTGCAGGGGAAACCCGCGCCATTATCAATGCGTTTTACTCGAATGATCGTGCCGTGATCAGATCTTCCCCCAAGCTACTCGTTAAAAGCGGTGAGAACGCTGTTATCGAGGTGGGTAATGAGATCCCCATCATTACATCGAACAGTCAGTCAGTAGACACGCCGGGCGCACCCGTCATACAAACCATCCAGTACCGTAAGACTGGTGTCCTGCTGTCGATCAACCCAATCGTTCAGGCCAGCGGCATGGTAGACCTGGTTATCACGCAGGAACTGAGTGAACAGGCAACCGCCAGTGGTACGTCGGTGAGCGGTTCCCCGACTATTCTAAATCGTCGCGTGAATACGTCACTTGCGCTGAAGGATGGCGGATCTGTGTTGCTAGGCGGTCTGATTTCATCAAGTAAATCACGCGGAAAACAGGGCGTTACCGGCCTTGGTAACATGCCTGTGTTAGGCAAGTTGTTCCGCACCGATATTGAAACCGATGCACGTACAGAGTTGCTGATGCTGGTATCGGTTTACGTGCTCGATTCCCATGAAGATGCGGTCGATATTTCCGAGACTTTGCGCGAACGGCTCGAAATTCCGTTCCAGTAGCATTTTCTGGCGCAAAAAACCCCTGAAAGCCACAAAAATCCTGACTCGCGGGAATAATTTGATGGCACTTTCGTTGTATTATTAACCGGCGTCAGGTTCTGACCCTTGGTTGGCCAAATTTCCCCTTTTTAATAAGGAGTTAGGCTTGCTAATTAAAGAACCTTGGTATAACCTGCCGTTGGTTCGCTGGATCTGGGGTTTCCCAGTGATAGTTGATCAAGTGGAACTATGTATTTTTGTTGTCTGTTTCTTAGCAGATGGGGGAAAGAATAGGTCCGCTTTTTTGGGTATTGGGGGAGTCATGACCTCCAAGCTCTCTAAAAGAGCTCTCCCCGAACCTGGGAGGACTTGATTAGAAATACATTACTGTACTCCAGAAGACAGTAGGATTAATGCAATGCATAGTCTAGACTATAAAAGGAGAGGACTATAATGACCTTTACTAAGAAGAAGTTAGCTGCTGTTGTATCAGGATCACTCCTGATGGGCGCAGCGGCTCAGTCTGTCCAGGCTGGTGTCAACCTGGATAAGACGTTGTCGGCTACGACAACTAATGACCAGATCCTTTACGCGTCTGAGATCATCGTTTCTACCTCAGGACGAACTCTCGCAGACAACGTAACAGGTACATCTGGTGCTACTGGTAGCAACTTTTCTACCAACACCGCACAATCTCGTCAGAACCTTCGTGGTACTTTCTCCAAGAACCAGATCGCAGCGTCTACCGACGTTCGCCTGAAGCTGGACCTTGGCTCAAGTGCACGTTTTGCTGCTACGCCAGCTCTGTCGCTGCACATGGATAGCGCAGCGGGCTTCACGCAGTCTGCATGTGCCAACACCAGCGGTACTGACGTAACTTGCCCAACGTTCTCCATCTTCAGTGGTGGTACAACTTCTGACAGCTCTGTTACGTTTGACGCCAACACTGGCAGCAACGTGATTCGCGCAGGCGCTGACTTCGAAGTTGACGTGAAGAACGTTATCGTTGTTAGCCAGACTGCAGTAACCGTTGACGTTACTGTAACTCTCGCAGACAACTTCGGCTCAACAGAAGTTGGTAAGTTCACTTCTGCTCCGTACATCACTTTCGCTCCTTACCTGTCTGTTTCTACTGGTACTTCACCAGCTAGCACAAACAACACTGACACCAACAGGATCGACGTAACTCAGAACTCTCTGTTCTTCAGCGGCAGCGCTGGTGACAACACAACTCGTCGTGGTTCTATCGACGTAGTTGCGAGCACGCTGGGTGTCCTGGGTACTGGTTCTACTGCAGTATCTGGTACTGACGTGATCAAGAGCGTTACACGTACGGTTGTTGCTGCTAACGGCTTCAGCGCGATGAACCAGGGTACTTCTATCAGCGGCGATACCATCAAGGTTGGTACTGCAACTGCGACTGTATCTACTTCTGACGCAACGATGGCTTCTGTTGGTTCTGCAGCTCTGGCTGCAACTGGTGACGTGAAAGGTAACCAGTTTGTAGAACTGAGTGTTCCAACAAACAACACTGTTGAAATCGCTGAAACTACGCTGGTTGGTAAGACCACTGCAGTTTCTCAAGCTACGGCAACTTACAGTGCAGCAAGTGCAACTGGCGAAGTTACCCTGTCTGCTCTCACGCGCAACGGTAGCTCAGCTCGACTGACCTTCGCTCTGACGCCTAACGGCAAGTTCCCGATGTTTGTTCGATTCACCAACCCATCATCAATCGCTGGTAACGTACAGTTCTGGCTGACCAATGATGCAGGTGTTAAGTCTGACACCCTGGGTATCAGCGTGATCGAAGGTGTTGATTCCGACTCACTGGCAGCTGGTTCTAGCACCGGCCTCCTGAACATCAACGATGTAATGGCGGCTGTACAGGCTAACGACACTGACTTCGCTCTGGCGACTGGTAGCGACAAGCTCCGACTGAACGCTTCTGCGAACTTCGGTGGCGACGGCGCATCCAGCGGTCTGGTTGTAGGCGCGTTCTCCATCAGCACTGATGGTACGACCTTCAACATGATGACCGAAGCTGGAAGTCGTGTTAACTAAGACTTTACGGTCTGAGAGAAAGGGTGGCATTAGCCACCCTTTTTTTTTGCCTGAAATTTGGTAATGATGTGTAGTCAAAGACTCAAACTACCCTTGTCATAGCGAGAAGGTGAAAGAGAGGGATGCATCACCCGGCTTGGTGCCAACCCGGGAAATCTAAAAAGGTGAAAAGGGCGACCGCCTAGCGACCGGTTTGGTGTATCGGCTTGATTGTCTAGAGGTCTGTGTAACCGAGACGTGCGCTGAAAGAGTCAATCGTTCTGGCATAGTCCTGATATCGTGATTCAAAACCACGCCACCTGCCGAGGGTTGCGCTGCCGTTGCCGATGTTCTCTATGATGTCGTCTTCCAGGTTGGAAGAGGTAAGGGATAGCTCTCTCGCAAGTTCATCGAAGGTTGCCTGTGTATCCCTGGTTAGTTTTTCATAGCTGACGAGGATGGGTTTCTTGTCGAACACTGTGGAGTAGTCGAACCAGTCATTCAGCATCACTCTGATCAGCTCAATGGTGGATTCCCACTTGAGAAACATCAGTGTGGTTTCGGTAATAGCGAACTCCTTAGCGAAACAACTCATGATGATGTCTTTTGGGTGTCTTGCACACAGAATGAGCTCAGCCTCTGGTACTACCCTTTGTATTGCAGGCAACATCAGGATGTTACTGGCAGACGAAATGATGATCAGATCGTCGTTCTTTACCATCTCATCTAACTGCTTGCGGCGCTCTTCTGGTGAGTCCTTCGTGAGGAAGATGCCAGCCAGGTCCGTGTCCGACTGGTATACAGTTGCACCCTCGATGGACTCCAGACACAGGGTCAGTTGCTCAACACCTGATTCCGGAGGACCGACTACAAAAAGAAAACGCTTCTTCGCGTCCGTCGTATCGACGGGTGACTCTCGATTAAACCGCTCTCGCTGTTCAGCGAGAAACCCCTTCAGCTGCGCTTCGGCATCAGGTGCTTCATCGTACTGGTTAAAGAGCAGGATGTTGGCCCGTCTGTAGTTGTCGAAGGATTCATCGTTCTGTCCCAGCACTTCCTGGTAGCGCGCGAGTGTGTAGTTAATGCCTGCGCGGTCAGGGCCATCAACCTTCTCCAACAGTTCCTTAAGCATGTCAGTTGCTGCGGCGTAGTCATCGTTGTCTGCTCGTAGCGCAGCCAGGGTCAACGTCGCCGTAATGTTGGACGGGTTGATTTCCAACGCGCGCTTTGCGCAGGTGATGGCATCGTCAGGATCACCGCAGAATCTCGCGGTAGAGGCGAGGTCTGCAAACATCATATCGCTCAGGTGACCGGTGGCTTCAAGTTCCTTCAAGACCTGTCTTGCACGTTCAGGTTCACCTGCACGTAGCAACAGATGACTGAGTGCAAAATAGCTTTCCCTGGCACCCGGTTGCAGTTTGATCGCTTTTTCAAACCAGTTTATGGCCTCTTCGAACTTACTGTCGTTCTGATAGATGATGCCGCGGTAGAAGGCAGAGAAGTAATCAAACTGCGGCTGGAACAATGCATCATCAATAAGCTTGAGTGCTTCCTCATGTTTTTGGAGATCGATCAGAAGAAGCAACTTTGTCTGGTAGTAGGGCGCAATCGACGCATTGATTGCGATTGCCCGGTTGATTCTCTCTAGTCCTTCTTCATGCCTGCCGGAGTGGTTGTAACACACGGCAAGTGTATTAAGCAGATGCGGGTTTTCTGAAAACTCGAGTCCTTGCAGCAGGTACTTTTCAGCTTCATCGTAGTCGCCGTGACCTGTCAGTGCAGCGGCAATGGCGTTCACAACATTCAGGTACCGTGCATTCCGAGTGTCGCCGAGCTTGTTGAGCAGACGTTTGCCTTCTTCCAGAACAGCGTCGGGGTTGTTGTTGAGTAACCGATGTAACTCATCGATCTCACCCTGGGTAATAATCTCGCCACTCATGATGTTCGCGCCACGTATCGGTCCCACATATCTTTGAATGCTGTATCGAGGGCCGTCGCCATGCCGGGTCCATCGACGATGTCGGATTCAAGAAAACTATTTCGTATGTTTGGTTTCAGCTTGCGTAGATCAGGATCCTCCGCCAGCCTGACAGCTGCGTCGACGTAACCCGATTGGGACTCGCTGATCCAGTCTGGCCGGTCGATTGACGTCAGCATGCTGGCACTCATTCGCTCCTTCAGAGAACCACCTGCAAGCGAAATCACCGGTGTACCCATGACGAGGGCGTCTGCGGTACTGGTACCACCTGTATAAGGGAAGGGGTCCAGGCAAATATCTATCTTGTTATAGGTCCCCATGTGTTCAAGACGCGTGAGGGAAAGCCCGACTAGAGAGAGTCTTTTCATGTCTACGCCAAGACTCGCCAACCTCTCTTCCACTTTGATTCGAAGATCTGAATCCACAAACTCAATAGACTTCAGCAGGAAAACTGCCTCAGGCATTCGGTTGAGGATTTCTGCGATGGTTCGGATAAATGCCTCAGAGTACTTACCAATGTGGTTAATGCACCCAAACGTAATGGGCTCATCGCTGCCCCGTTCGATCAGGTCCGGCAGTTCATCTTCGGGGGTGTAGCTCATCCAACAACGGTCAAGGCGATATTTCTCCTCGGTGCTGGGTTCCGGGGTATCGCTCGGATGGATTACTTTGTCGGTGAGCCAATAGTCCATTTCCGTCATACCGGTCGAACCTGGATAGCCCATGTAGGTTACCTGGATAGGTGCGGGCCTAAACGCGAACAGGCTGACCCTGCTTCTCTTGGTGTGTCCCGAAAGATCGACCAGGATATCGATATTGTCCTGATTAATTAACCGCGCTGCTTCGTAATCACTCAGGTGGTAAATGTCTCGCCACTCATCAACGAGCTCTTTTAGCTGATCGGTAGTCTGGTCAGGTTTGGCGACGCTGGCGTAAGCAATGACTTCGAAACGCTCGCGGTCCTGGTGTTTGAATACAGACCGAATAAAGAAGCTGACGGCGTGTGCATAAAGGTCTGGAGATACGTATCCGATTCGGAGCTTGTCGCGAGGTTCGCCGGGACCATGGCTGAACGCGTTGGCTCGTGCATCCGCGCAGTGGTTCTCGTTCCACGCGCGATGAACTTCAAAAGAAGCTTCATTGTCGAGGACGGCGAGGTAGGCACACATGAACAACTGATGCCTTACAAACTTGTCATTCAGCTTTGCAGAAATGTCCGCCGTGGCCTGAGCATCGGGCTGCTCCAGGCGGTTCATCCAGATGTTACTCTGCTCGGAAAACATCTCCGCGAGGTCAGGTTTGATGCGATCAAGTTCGCTGTATTGCGCTTGGGCTTCTTCCGCGCGGCCAATTCGATCTAACACCTGCGCCAGTTTGAGCCTGATTTCGACTGACTCACCGCATGGCTCAAGTGCTGACAGCAATGTCTCAGCCGTACCTTCCAGGTCACCAAGGTCTTCACGCAGCTTTGCCAGGAGGAACCAGGCTTCTGCAAAATTTGGGGCGTTCTCTGTGCAGTACAGCAGTTCCTTCTCAGCCTCTTGGTTCTCACTGAGAGCCATCATTGCGCGCGCAAGATTGTATCTAGCGAGGCAATAACCGGGGTTGAGGTGCTTGGCCCGGGACAGGTTTTTCTTTGCGTTTTTGCTGTCGCCAAGTAACAGGTAATTGCAGCCACTGTTGTTTAGCGCAGAGACCATCTCCCCGTTGCGGTTCAGTGCCTTGGTGTATGAG
This sequence comes from Pseudomonadales bacterium, assembly GCA_963921285.3. GTDB lineage: Bacteria > Pseudomonadota > Gammaproteobacteria > Pseudomonadales > Azotimanducaceae > UBA9659. Next base: position 74,865 of record CAWUFD020000002.1, on the reverse strand, counting down.
GTTACAGCCTGGTCGTACAGCTCAAAGCCGTGAAACACATCACCCTGGAGCTTGAAGTAGTTTGCGTCCTTTTTGTTCAGGCTGATGGCGTGTTCGATTGTCTGACGGGCCTGGTCGATTTGCCCTGCTGCAAACTGTGAACGGGCAACGAGAAAGTACAGGCTGGGATTGGAAGGTTCCATATCAAGAGCCTGGTCGAGCGCCTGCTGTGCACCCTCATGGTTGTTTGCCTGGTCCATACCCAGGGCAGTTTGAATGAGGTCAGCAACTTCCTGCCTTCCCGTGGAAACCTTAAGGTCGACCTCAGGGCTTGGCAGTGTGGTTTCAAAGTCGTGCATACAGATCAGCTTTCAAGAAAACGGCGAATAATATCCCAGCAGGGTTCAACAAAAAACATGGATTCGCTAAATGCGCCAACCATGCTGACTAAAGAAGATGACGGCTGAGCGCAGGAAATTCATCCAATGAGCGACCGACTTTTGTCGGGTGTTTCCGCCCTCGTGGACAACCTCTAAATCGGGGACGTATTTTAAATCTCCGAGGCGCCCAAGTCGAAGAGAAAGGTCGTAGTCCTCGAAATACAGGAAAAAACGCTCATTAAACCCGCCACTTCGAACAAGACTGGGTGTGCGTACCAGCATGCAGCAGCCGCTGGCCAGTTCAATTGGGAAGTTCACCTCAAGGTCCATGTCCTGATATTGATACAGCGCGTTCCTCGAACCAGTCCTTGCCGCGATACCCAAAGCTCGCTGAATCAAAACGGTAACCGAAGGGTAGCGCTTGGCCAGATACAATGGATCACCTGCAAGATCTGAACCCTTTGGAGCAAGCAGTACAGCCTTTTCATCTTCCTCAAACGCCCGGAACGCAACCTCGAGAAAATCTTCAGCGACGTATGCATCCGGGTTGAGTATCAAATGGTAGTCGGAATCGAGGTGTCGAATAGCCTGGTTGTGAGCCGCCCCGAAGCCTGGGTTGTGGTAGTTAAGCGTCAGTTTTATCTCTGCGGTGTCCGGCAGCCATTGTTGCAGTGTTTCTTCAGTGACGGGGGCAACAGAGCCATTATCGATAAAATGAATTTCGGTTTTGAAGCTGTGATTGACGTAGTTGATCGCTGCGGTCAGATGCTCGAGGGTGGACTTCAATCTGTCCCGGTTACAGTTGTAGTCAACAATCGAAACCGAAAGCTGTCCGGCCACCTTACTTAGTTGCTTCGAGGTTAAGAGACATCAGGCGGCCGTTATCCTTGTCCATATGCGGGAGATAAGCCTGTGAGTAGTCGTCGATGTGGGCATGCTCTGTGTCTCGCCAGTCCCAGCGTTCTGCCGATGAAAAACCGGCGTCCATCAGCAGTGCGGTTAACAGAGGCTCATCAAAAATCATCTTGTGGTAGTCATATTCGTCTTTCTGTCCGCCACTGATGAGGCCGATCAGGCCGTTTAGCCCATCGGCAAGTCCGGCCTCATAGTAGATTTCTGCACAGGCAGCAAAATCAGGCACCGCGAGACGCAGCTTGCCACCAGACCTGAGAACTCTATTCCATTCTTTCAGTACATCGCCAACTTCCCAGCGCCCGAGGTGCTCAAGCACATGACTGCAGTAGATCAGGCCAACCGAGTTATCGTCGATAAATGATAGGTCTGAAACGTCACCGAGGTGATCAATGTGCGGCGCGTCCAGCAGGTCAACGTGGTAGAAACCCGGGATATGGACATTGCCGCAACCCAGGTGGAGCTTTTCGATATTCGATGTTGTCATGATGTTTTATTGTTAGCTGGCGCCCTGAGCAGGAGTCGAACCTGCGACCCTCCGCTTAGGAGGCGGATGCTCTATCCGGCTGAGCTACCAGGGCGTGAATGAAATCTTACCATGAGTCCTACAACGTTTAGCGGCAGAACTTATTTCTTGATGTATTGTTTATGAAGCTCAATGCCTGTCTTTTCGGCGTAGATGGTGAGGTACTTGTATGCGAGATCGGGACTGTCGAACAAGTCTGCCATGATCGCCAGTTTTGCAAGTTTCTCTGGGCTCATTTCAGAAAGGCCATCAAGGCTCGGTATGAAGACCGAGTCAGTCCACATCAGTTGAGTGCCGAAGTGCGCTTCTTCGCCCAGCAGAACCGGTCTCAGGCTGCGTGAGCCACTCGATGCGAATTTGTGGAAATGCATGCCATGCTCGGTCAGGAAAGCGACCTGGTCACTGTACAGCGGTTGCCCCTCGTACATCTCCATAAAGTGTGTTTTTCCGACGATGACGGCATTGCCGAGCAGGCTGGTACCTGCCTTGAAAACATCGAGTTCGGCACCCTGCATGTCGATGCGAATGTAGTCCACAGAATTGATGTCGTTTTCTGCCGCAAACTTATCGAGGGTTGTTGGTGTGACGCTGAAGACCTGCTGCAGCTCCATCACCTCCAATCCGAAGTAGTCCCCAGAAAGTGAGTCGATAGGTTTGTAGAAAGACGAGCAGGCAGGGTGGGCTGTCAGGTAGTATTCCCGCTCGTCTTCTGAACTACTCAGTATGGCGTTGTGGTAGGTCAGTTCTGCCCTGGATTCCTTGTTCTTCTGTCCGCAAAGAAAATTGTCATGTTCGAAACAACTGACCTTCGAGTTGGGGAACTGGTCCAGAAGATATATGTACGCCTCGCTTTCAGTAGCCTCAACCGGTCTGTTGCTGATATCGAGAATCGTAAACGCCAGATCCGGATGTTGTTCACGCGCAAGGCTGGAAACGAGTTGGATGGGTGTGTCACTCATGGGAAATGCTGTAACAAAAAGCAGCAGATTATACCTAAAATGTGAGCTCGATCAGGATTTATCAAGCGCCAGTGATTATTGTATTCAGCCGCAGGCCTGAGCCCGGACAGGTAAAAACCAGGATGCTGACTACCCTCTCGGGCGAAGCGGCTGCGCAACTTCATAAGGAGCTTAGCGATGAATCACTGGCTACATGTGAACCCGCGCAAACGACGCTATTTTGTCATCCTTCGATCGAAGGTGAGTATTTTGCGGGGTACCGTCGTGCTGGCTTCGCTCTAAGAAACCAGGTGGGGGCCGACCTCGGTGAAAGGATGTCCAACGCGATCACGCAGGTGCTCGAAGAAGGGGCCCAGACTGCGATCCTGATTGGTACAGACTGCCCGCCAATAGATCGAAACCATCTGGATGCTGCCGCCAGGGCACTGGTTGACCACGATGTCGTGATATCTCCTGCGGAAGATGGCGGCTACGGTCTGATTGGCATGCGTCGCAGCTATCCTGAAGTGTTCGAAGACATCGCATGGGGTACCGGTGGTGTCTGTGCGGAGACCTGCCGCAAGATGAATGACCTTGGCCTTTCTTATGCGCTCATGCCGATGATCTGGGATGTCGATGTGCCATCTGACCTTGAACGCTACAGGGAATGGCAATCACGCCAGGTTGAGTCTGATTAGGCTCTCACCGGCCGCCCGGATCGCCTCCTCCGGTTCCCCTGGTTGCCAGCCGAGCGTCCTTGCGCTTGCAGCATCAAGCGTCTTTTTGCAGTCCAGTTCATGCAGGAGTGATCCGATTTCCGGTACAAACCAGCGAGCGATGTGAGCCAACCAGTTTGGCATCTCATGTCGTGGCAGGCGGTTGGCGTGAGAGGGGAACTGCTCGCCAAGCATCGCAGCGATTTCGCGGAACCAGCAAAAACCGTTTGCAGCGAGGTATCGCTGATCAACGCTCGCCTCGTTTTCAATGCATATGCGAATGAGGTCGGCAACATCTCGCACATCTATGATTTCGTAGCCAAACCGCGGTAACAGGGGGACCTCCCTGCGTAGCAGTTTTCGAATCGCTTCAAGAGAGGTACCAAAATCCGTCTCGAGGGCAGGTCCAAGCACAAGACCAGGGCAGATGGATGTGAAGTGGATATTTCTTTCCCTCGCAAACGCCCAGGCCTCCCGCTCAGCACGTGTTTTGCTCATCGCGTATGCGGTGAGGTTTGAATCATCAGGATCACTCCAGTCTGTGGATGAATACTGCCTGCTTTCCCTTTGCGAGCCGGTCACCGCCGTTGCCGATGAAGTCATGATGATTCGCGTGACGCCGGCGTCATGGGCACCCTTAAGCACGTTGACAGTGCCCGTTACTGCGGTTTCTATGAGGGCACCAGGATCGCGTGGCGGTGCAGCGGGCACTGGGGAAGCGAGGTGACAGACAACATCAACGTCTCGTGCCGCACCAGCCCACACACCTGCATCGAGCAGATCAGCCTGGACAATCTCCAGGCCATCACGGCCTGCATAGCCCGTCAGCAAAGCCGACAATGAATCCGCGCGAGACATATCACGCACGGTACCCCGAACACGGTAACCCGCACGCAGCAGGTTGACAGCCAGGTGGCTGCCGATGAACCCACTGATCCCTGTGATAAGAACCGTTTTCATTGAAGTTGTTTATCCATGATCGTCGGCATCTTGGTAGGATGCGTGTTCGATGTCCAGAATTGCCTAGCGTAAGAATTATGCCCAATCCTTTTTTTGAACCCCTGCCAGATAATGGCGTAATCAACTTTGCCGCCATTGAACCAGGACACTATAGCGAAGCGTTTGAAGCCGGTTTTGCTGAGCAATCAGCAGAGATAACAGCGATTGTCGGAAATGGGGAACCAGCGAGTTTCGCCAACACCGTTGAGGCGCTTGAACGATCAGGTGCAACCCTCGAGAGGGTTGTCAGCGTTTTCTTCAATCTCACTTCATCGGACACCAACGAGTATCTCCAGACGCTGGAGATGGAGATCGCACCCCGATACGCGGTACACCGCAACAGCATCTATCTGTCGAGACCGCTCTTTGAGAGGGTGGATGCCATCATGCAGGGGGATGAAGATCTCAACGCGGAGCAGCGCCAATGCCTCGCGGAGTATCACCGGCGTTTTATCCGGGCGGGTGCTGACCTGTCAGAGGAGGGCAGGCGCAAGGTTGACGAATATGCTGCTGAACTGGCAAGACTGGAAACCGCGTTCAGCCAGAACGTGCTCAAAGACACCAATGCATTCAAGCTTGTACTTGAATCTGAAGATGACCTTGCTGGTCTGCCGCAGCAGGTCAGGGAAATGGCACTCAGCGAAGGTGAAGTGCAGGGTTTGTCTGGCAAGCATGTTTTTACGCTGTCTCGTTCTTCCATCACACCCTTTCTGCAGTTTTCCAGCAGGCGTGATTTGCGAGAGAAGCTTTATACGGGCTACACCAGTTGTGGTACTCGTGACGTCAACAATCACGAACTGATCGCTGACATCATCCGTTTGCGGGACGAACGCGCCAAGCTGCTTGGTTTTGTCGACCACGCGAGCTTCATGCTTGATGATCGCATGGCAAAAACACCTGAAGCCGTGAATGGCCTGCTGGACCAGATCTGGGCCCCGGCGAAGGCAAAAGTAGAAGCCGAGGCAGCTGACCTGCAGGCGGAGATACAGGCGGAAGGTGGGAACTTTGCACTGGAACCCTGGGACTGGTGGTACTACACCGAGAAAATTCGCAGCAAGCGCTACGGTCTTGATGATGAAACGGTTAAGCCTTATTTCAAACTGGAGAATGTCCGCGATGGCGTGTTTGCTGTGGCAAAGCGGCTTTATGGGATCACATTTGAGCGTCGCGATGATCTGCCGGTCTACCATGACGACGTCGAAGCCTATGAGGTAACCGAAGCGAGCGGCGAGGTTATCGGCATCTTCCTGTTTGATTTCTTCATGCGTCCCTCGAAACGAGGCGGCGCCTGGATGAACACCTTCAGGGACCAGTCTGCTTTGGATGGGCACACCACGCCAGTAGTCGTGAATTGCTGCAACTTCCCTAAATCGGATCCCTGCCTGTTGGGGATGGATGAAGTCCGAACGTTATTCCACGAGTTTGGGCATGGCCTGCACGGACTGCTCAGTAAGGTAACGTTCAAGAGCCTTTCCGGCACCAACGTCAAACAGGATTTTGTAGAGTTGCCATCGCAGATCATGGAGCACTGGGCGATGGAACCTGATGTGATGCGCAGCTATGCCACGCATTACCAGACCGGAGAGGTCATTCCCGATGATCTCATTGAGAAACTTAACGAGGCCTCAACTTTCAACCAGGGCTTTGCCACGACCGAATACCTTGCCGCTTCCTATCTGGACCTGGCCTGGCATACCGAACAGGAGGTTGAAGAAGCGGGAGCCAATCCCTCCGGGTTTGAAGCGCGTGTCGCGGATAAGATCGGGTTGATCAGGGAGATTGATCCCCGTTACAAGTCCTCCTATTTTCAGCACATATTTTCAGGGGAGCATTACTCTGCTGGATACTATGTGTATATCTGGGCTGAAGTGCTTGATGCTGATGGCTATGAAGCGTTCAGGGAAAACGGCGTGTTTGACGAAGCTACCGCATCGTCGTTTCGTAGCAACATTCTCGAGAAAGGTGGCTCAGCTGATCCCATGGATCTTTATGTCGCGTTCCGGGGACGGGAAGCTGATGTCGAACCTTTGTTAAGGGATCGAGGGCTTATCGGGCCTTAACGAACAGGACAGCTCGTCAGATATCGAAGTTCGGCACGAGATTTATCTTGCTCGTGTCGGGTGCGACGGGGGGCGGTGCAGGCGGCTTTTCATCTTCCTCGATAAGATCTGAGCCCGTCATCGCGAGCGTCATCCCAACTGTATTGGGATTGAGGAGCTCTTTCTCTTCCTGGATTGTCTCCAGGATGGCGCCGGGTTCATCGAGGCCAAAGTCTGGTACATCAACTTCCGGTATCTCCTCCTGGCTTGCTTCCACCAGCGGCGACCCGTCGTTTTCTGATACAGAGAACTCGCTCAGGTCCATTTCGACGATGACTTCCTCTGACGGTTCCACCAGGGGGGTACCATCGTTCTCGGCGACCGATATACCCGAAAGATCAAGATCAGGTGCGGGAACCTCGGGTGATGGCTCAACGATGTTACCTTCGTTTGGTGCGAGGCTGATTCCCGACGTGTCGATTGCAGCTGGTGCAGCTTCACCGGCTGGTTCAGGTGGGGGCGGTGCGGCAGCGGGTGCCGGTGCAGCAGGTTCAGGATCGGCCTTTTCAAAGGCTGGCGCATCATCAGCTGGTTGAAACACTGGCGCTTCAGCTTTTTCAAAAACAGGGGCTGCAGGTTTTGGTGTCGATTGTGGTGTAGGAGCCGCAGCCTCGGCTTTGACGATGCGGACTTTTACGTCAGCACCGGCTTGTTTCAGGGCCTTGCCGTACTTGGCTGCGATCTGTTTGTCAGCGGTTTTCTTAAGGACGATCTGTTTGCCTGAAAAGAGGGCTGCCGCCTTCTTTGCGTCAATCTTGAGCATCTTGCTCAGCTGCGCCTGGACAACACCCTGATCAAATCCCGGCAGGGTTTCGCCTTTGAAAACAATCGCGTAGGTATCCGTAGCCATTCAGCGTCCTTTGCAGTCAAACCGACTTTGTGACGTTTCTTGTTCATGGTAATCAAAAACGGGTGGAAGTACATACCGACGATCCGCCGGTTACTGCCGCAGAGTCACATGGAAAAACATCGGACAATAGTGTTGCTAACGGGCATCATACGGCTTCATGGGATCCACGCCGTTCAACTGACTTTGCCTGCCGCTCGTCTCTACCTTGCCACCCGTTTTGTATGGGGCCTGCTGTTCTACCTGATGGTAACCGTATCCATGGTCTACCAGGTGGAGATCGTGGGGCTCGATCCGCTGCAACTCGTGCTGGTTGGCACTGCGCTTGAGGTTAGCGCCTTTGTATTTGAAGTGCCGACTGGCATTGTTGCTGACCGATATTCGAGGAAGCTTTCCATAGTAACGGGGTATGCCATCACAGCTGCTGCTTTCGTGTTGATGGCACTTGTGCCGACGTTCATCGCGCTCGTGACGGCATCTTTCCTCTGGGGCCTTGGCTGGACATTTGTATCCGGCGCGCAGCAGGCATGGCTTGCTGATGAGATTGGAGAGATGAATGCAGCGCCCCTTTACCTGGCTGGTGAGCGACTCAAGAATTACGGCGCATTTTGCGGCATCGTCATGGCGGTGTTGATCGGCAGTTTTGAAATACACTATTCGATACTGGTGGCGGGTCTGGGCTTTGCTGCCTGGTCAGTAGCACTTTATGTGCTGATGCAGGAGTCCGGCTTTACACCATCAGTTGAGGCGCGTGAGGCACACTTTGTCCAAACCTTGCGTGAAGGTTTTTCGGTGATCAGGCGGTCACAGACACTGATGCTGTTGATGCTTGTGGGCGTGGTGTTTGGCACGTTCAGTGAAGGTTACGATCGGCTCGCCGCTGCTCACTTGTTAAGAGGTTTTTCTTTTGAAGTCAGCACGGGGTTAACTCCTGTGATTGCCTTTGGCCTGATGACAGCGGCAGGCGTGCTGCTTTCGATTGTGGCGGTGAGCTACCTGGAACGGGTTGTCGATACCGAGAACGCAAGGCACCTCGCAAGGGTACTCTCAATCATTACCGTCAGCATACTGATCTTTGTGCTGGTCTTTGCGCTGACGGGCCAGGTCTGGCTTGCGATAGCGATGTATATTGTCCTGCAGCCACTGCGCAGTGTGATTGATCCCCTGACGATGGCCTGGGTAAACCGCAATATTGCATCTGAGGTCCGAGCCACTGTCATCAGCATGCATGCCCAGTCCGATGCGCTCGGGCAGATGGCAGGTGGTCCCGGCATGGGATTAATTGGGCGTGAGGTCGGGGTGAGGATTGCGATCAGTTGTGCAGCGGTGTTGCTTGCGCCCGCGGTACTGTTGTACGAGCGCTCCCGCCGGTTTTCAACAACACAATAGAAGGCAGTAGTCATGGCAGATACCTTTCACGGCGTCATCGCGTTTGCATTTATGGTGACGATGATTCTTCTGGGCGTTCTATTGCGCGCACGAATCAGTTTTTTGCAGGCAGCGCTCCTACCGGCAAGTCTGATTGGTGGCGTGATCGGGTTTGTCCTGCTGGCAACTGGTCTCGACTTCGGGTTTGCATCTTCTGACTTTGTGGCCTTCGCTTTTCATTTTTTTACGCTGAGCTTCATGTCGCTTGTGCTCACCGGCAGGGAAGGAGGGGCTGCCCCTGAATCAGTTAGAAATGGCGGCATGTGGTTGTCCATCGGCTGGACCATGAGTCTCGTCCTGCAGGCGCTGGTGGGTCTCGGTGTCATTCTTGTCTACAACGCAGTGACAGGAAGCACTCTGTCTGCCTATCTCGGTATGCTGGTGACACATGGTTTTACCCAGGGGCCCGGTCAGGCGCTGGCGATGGGAACTATCTGGGAAAACGAGTTCGCTATATCCGCGGCGGTTGATTTTGGGATCATCTATGCATCGGTGGGGTTTATTGTCTGCTTTCTTGCAGGTGTTCCGGCTGCGCGCTTTGCCATTGCGAAAGGGTTGAACAAGAACGTTGCCGCTCGGCTTGATGATGAATTCCTGAAAGGTGTACATGACATCGAGGAGCGCCCGAGCGCTGGCTCGCAGGTTACCCATTCTGCCAACGTCGATTCCCTGGTGTTTCACCTCGGTGTACTCGGCTTTGCTTACCTTATGACCAACGAGTACCTGCTCGCGGTCCAGACGTCACTGGCGGGGGTGGCCCCCTTCGGCGTACCTGTGGAGGTGTTTTTCAGCCATAACCTCTTCTTTATTCACGGCCTGCTGGTGTGCCTGGTATTGCGGGGGCTGCTTGATCGCGCTGGACTTTCTCATTACATCGACAACGACACCCAGAAGCGCATCACAGGGTCTTCTGTTGACCTGATGATGGTCGCCACCATCATGAGCATCCAGTTCGGATTGCTGACAGAGTATTTTGTGCCGATTATGGCGGTGGCGTTGTCTGCGGCCTTGCTGACTGGCCTCATGTGTTTTGTCTATTCGCGCATGCTCGGTTCGCTGCCGGTTGAAAGGGCTATCACGCTGTTCGGTTGCTGCACGGGTTCAACGGGGAGTGGTCTGCTGTTACTTCGGGTGATGGACCCGGACCTGACAACAAATGTATCGCGGGAGCTCGCCTTCTTTAACGTGGCGATACTCTTTCTCTCATTGCATGTGCTGATGTTTATTGCGCCCGTGCTGCCGAGTTTGTCACTAACCCTGGTGTGTGCGGTGTATGCGGCAACCTTTTTTGTCGGGGGTGTTGCCTGGTACTTCCTGTCGCCTCGTACCTGACCTGTTTAGTCCAGACTCGTCCAGGCCTCATCAAGCTGTTGCTGCATGGCCTCCAGCGTTGAGTCGTTGTGAATAACAAGATCCGCTTTTGCAACACGTTCATCGTTAGATAACTGGGATGCCAGCCGCTGTTCCACCGCTTCTCGGGTAAGCCCATCTCTTGCCATGGTTCGTTCAATCGCGACTTCAGGCTCAACCACCACGACCCAGACAGCATCACCGATATCTTCCCAGCCCGCCTCAAACAGCACGGCTGCTTCGAGAACGACAACCACTGAAGGATTTCGAGCATGCTCTTCTGTGATCTCCAGCTCAGCCAGCCGCCTGATCTCCGGCCAGACGATATCCGTCAGCTTTTTCAGCTCATCAGGTTTCCCGAACACCTTGCCGCCGAGCACCTTGCGATCGATTTCACCGTCCTCACCGCGTACCTCTTCACCGAAGGCCGCGACTACCGCTTCGAATGCATCGGTGCCGGGGTTGTAAGCCTGGTGACCGAGTTTATCGGCATCAATGACGTATGCCCCTTTCTCCGCAAGGTAACTGACAGCAGTGGATTTTCCGGAGGCAATGCCACCGGTCAGGCAGATTGTTTTCATCTATGGACTCGGTTACAGGGATGATCGTGAGGCCGTAAATCTGCCACAGTTGTATCAATAACACCACGCTGACGGTGGACGCGAAGAGAGCTTTTTGGTGTGATGCGGGTTTGTCCGTTGCCAAGAATCAGATATGTCAGAAAGAAACGCTGCAATTGTAGGTATCCATGAATACCCGCAGAGGGACGTTGAAGGTGAAGTGAGTGCGCTGCAGATCAAGGCTAGCTCTGCTGCAAAAGCGCTGCAGGATGCTGGTCTCAGCTGGTCAGACGTAGATGCAATCTACGACGCGGGTGAAGGCGGCGGTATGGCTGGCCTCAATATCGCTGAATACTTTGGCCTGAAGCCATCGGTCATCAATACCACCGGCGTTGGTGGCAGTTCTTATGAGTTTCACACGGCACAGGCGAAGAGAGATATCGCTGCTGGCAAGGCAAAAGTTGCTCTCCTGACTTACGGGTCAACCGCGCACAGTAATGCATTTGCCATTGGTGTGGGTGGCAGGCCTGGTGCAGGTGGTCATCCGGCGGACAACATGGATATGTTTGCGGGTTCCACCCTGGTGTCTAACTATGCCATGGTGGCGCATCGACACATGCACGACTATGGCACAACCAGCGAGCAGCTGGCAGAGATCTCTGTTGCAACACGACTACATGCGATGCGAAATCCGGAAGCGGTGCAGGCGATGGAAGATCTTGAGTTCCTCGATATCAGGGAAACGACAATCGAGGATGTGGTGAACTCTCGCATGATTGCAGACCCGCTTCACCTGCTGGAATGCTGCATGATCTCTGATGGAGGAGGTGCGGTTGTTATCGCGGCACCTGAAGTTGCTGCAGATTGTAGAAAGAAACCGGTCTGGATCCTGGGCTCTGGTGAGGCGACCAAGTATCCGGAAAATGGTGGTGATATCACGACGAGTGCTGCAGCCCAGTCAGCACCGGTCGCCTTTGCCGAGGCGGGTGTTACACCGGCCGAGATGGACATCGCGATGATCTATGATTCCTTCAGTATTACCGTGTTAACCATTCTTGAGGATCTGGGCTTCTGCAAAAAAGGTGAGGGTGGTGATTACGTGACGGGTGGACGACTTCGATTTGATCGTCCTGGTGATGGTCCCGCGCTCAATACGGACGGCGGCGGGCTGTCTTCAAATCACCCGGGCATGAGAGGGATATTCCTGCTCATCGAGGCGGCGCGACAGCTAAGAGGAGAATCCTCATCACAGGTGGATGGTGCGAGACTGGCGGTTGCCCACGGCAATGGCGGTATGCTCGGCAGTCGGCACACGGCAGGCACGATTGTGCTGGGAGGAGACTGAAAATGAGTGATCAGGCCAAAACACCGCAGCGACCACTGCCATCTTTGAAGGAACTGGATACCCAGCCATTCTGGCAGGCAACAAAAACGAAAGAACTGCGCTATCAGCAGTGCGACGACTGCGGCAAAATTGTGTTTTATCCTAGAGCGCACTGCACTGGCTGCCTGTCGGGGAACCTGTCCTGGCGCGTAGCTTCAGGCAGGGGCAGGGTGTACACCTACAGTGTGGTGAGACAGAGTTATCATCCGTTTTTCCGTAACCTGGTGCCCTATGCAGTAGCCTGGATCGATCTTGAGGAGGGCCCGAGGCTGCTCTCGAACGTGGTTGGCGTTGACGACCCTTTGACTGATATCAGCATCGGTCAGGAGGTCGTAGTTCACTGGGAGGAGCATGATGATGTCTGTATACCCCTGTTCAAACCTGCGTAATCTTATTAACAATCGCTTGTAAGCAACTGAAATAAAGGCTTTTCTTCTTTCTGGAAAGGAGTAATATAGGTACCCCCTTTTTGTCGGAACGGGTGTCCTATGAGAACTTCGGTCCTGACCATCTGGCGTTTAGTGCTCGCGGTGGGTCTGATGACTAGCAGCACGGCTTATGCCGTCGTCGATATAGATGCGGGCAATAACCCGCATGTGCACATCCCGGATTCTGCTGGCACAAAAACACTGAGCGACAGCTCAGATACCATTACCGATGGCACTGGCAGCTCCAGTGACGATACGGTTTCCGGCAACCTTGATATCAGGGGTGCTTTCACCTCAATCGTCATCCCCAAGAATGTCTCTATCAGGATTTCTTTCGAGCTGACGGGTGGTGCCACGTTCAACGCTACACCGGTAATGGGTGACCTCTGGGACGGGAACTCCTCGGTCGCATTCAACCTGATCCAGGGTGGTACCGGCAGTGCATCAGCGGTGTTCCGTCCTGAGAACAACCAGGATGGCTTCAAGGCAAGCTTCTTTGCGCTTGATGTCAGGGGCCTGAAAGTGACGGCCTTCGACCCTATTGATGTCATCGTCAACATCTCTTACGCAGACAGCTTTGGTGAAACACAGGTCAGGTCTACCCGGGCGCCTTACCTCAGGTTCGGTGACAACACAGCCAGGAACTTTGACCAGGTGTTCTCGCCACTTATCTATGCCGCTGAGGCTGACCTCTCGGTTACCAGCAAGATCACAGATACAAACGACACCATTACAGACAATACGGCCAAGAAAATCGATGATGCGGTAACCGGCGTGATGGATCTGACGGGTGATCTCGCCACCGGCGCGATTGCGGAAAAAACCGATGTATTTGTGACAGTGTCGTTGTCTGACGGCGCGAAGTTTGATGATGCGCCCCAGGTAGCAGATATCTGGGACGGCAACTCATCCCAGGCAGCGGTGCTCACCAACGGTGGTGCCGGTTCGACGCAGTCTGTTTTTAAGATCGCCTCAGGTGATGGCTTCGCGGACTCAGCCAGTCTTTCTCTCAATGTCAGGGGCATTGAAGTGACTGCCAAGAAAGATATTGAGATGACCATTCTGGTACAGACCGGTACAGGCTCAAGCGCAAAAACCCTGCGTGAGCTGACCCTTCCCTACATCAGTTTCGGCAATGCGCTTGATGTTTCCATCAGCGCAGAAGACTCACCTGATCGAATCGACTCTGCACAGGGTTCTCTCTTCTTTGATGGTGGGACCGCAGACGCTGATGTTTCAGTAGGTAGCATTACCGTTGCAGCGAGGGATTACCTCAACATGACAGGCAGCTGGAAGCTGTCATCAAACAACATTATCGACGCCTTCACGCTGTCGCTGGAGGCGCCCGGTGGATTGGCTGCTTTCAACCAGAGCGGGGGCAGTGTTTCCTTCGGAGAGCAAACCGCTACAGTAAGTGGTACAACAGCAACCAGCAGCGCGTTTGACCCCTTTGCCTCGATGAGTGCAGTGGTACTGGCTGTACCAGCCGGTAACTCAACGAAGATAAACGAAAGCGCGGTGACCGCGTCAATTTCACCCACGATGCGAAGCGGATTCGTCTCGGACACGCTGGTTGCGTCGGGCAAACTTGCTTCTATTGCGCTTGCAGACGCTGATAGCGATGGCGTCAGCAACACCGCTGATAACTGCATCAACAATCGAAACGCCACACAGCTCGACACCGACGGTGATGGCAAGGGTGATGCCTGTGACAGTGATCTCGATGGCGATGGTGTTGCTAACACCACTGACAACTGCATCAATGTTGCAAATGCGGACCAGGCACCCAGTGGAAGTGTGTCAGGCCGTGGTGCGGCCTGTGACACGGACAGTGATGGTGATTCCGTCTTCGACCCCGAAGATGCGTTCCCGCAGGATGCAACAGAGTGGGCTGATAGCGATGGTGATGGAAAGGGTGACAACAACGACAGCGATGTGAAGTCCACCGGTCGTGTGTACCTGATGACAACGTCAACCAGCAACAACTTCACGCGGCTGCATATCGTGAACTCAACTGAGTTCCCGCAGCGTTATACAGGGACGCTCTATAACCAGGACGGTGACCAACTGGGTACTGCAGGTGTAGCCTTACACAGCGGCACAATCGCCTCGCAGGGCCGTTTGATCCTGACGTCCGCCGAACTTGAGAACCTGTTTGAGACCATGCCCTGGGTTGGCCCGGCCATATTGGAAGTAAGTTCTGGTGGCGGATTTGAGCTGATGACCAAGCTCACCAGTCCAAGCGGGCTGATATCTAATACAAACTGCGTCCGGCAGGGGCTGGTACACAATGTCGATGGTTTCAACGTCGACGACCGTACCTTTGTGCGCCTGATCAACACGCGCGACACTGTGATTACAGATATTTATGGTCAGCTGGTTTCTGCCAGCGGCGCACCTGTGGGTAAAGGCATTGTTCGACTGGCCGGTCGGCTTGAGGCCAGGTCAGCCATCTGGCTGAATCGTGATGACCTTGCCTCAATGTACGGCGCCCAGTGGGATGGCGCTGCAACGCTATCCATACTTGATCCGGACCCGGACCTGCGCCTGCTTAACCTTAACTTTGTTAACAACGAGACGTTCTTCAACTTCTCCTGTTTTGAAAACCAGGACAGTGCGGGCGTCTACCTGATGACGAATTCAGCAAGCATGAACATCAGTGAGACACATTTGGTGAATACATCGACTGAAACCAGTGCCTTCACGGCAACTGTCTATTCTGAGGATGGCACAGCACTAGGGACGGCAGACTCAACCATCAGTACATCCAACATCGTACCCGGCGGCCGGCTTGTCATTGATGCGATGGGTCTCGAAAGCAAAGTTGGCACAACAGCCTGGTCAGGGCCCGCTGTGGTCAGGGTCAAGGGACCCGCATCCTTTGAGCTGATGACTCGTCTCACCAGCCCGAGTGGCCTGGTAAGCAATACGAACTGTGTGCGCCAGGATAACGTTCAGAATATTGAGGGCGCGGACTCAGCCAATGTCACCTTTGTACGCTTCATCAACGATGGCAGTACGACGATTACCGATCTGCGCGGTACGCTTTATGACAAGGATGGTAGCGTGATCGGCTCTGCCGACACCCAACTGCTGACAGAACTGAAGCCGAACGCAGCAACATGGTTGTCACGCAGCGATCTTGCGGCAAAATTTGCAAGCTGGGATGGGGAGGCAACGCTGGATGTGGATGCCGATCACTTGCCCGGATTGAAGCTGATCAACCTGAACCGGGTGAACGGTGAGACCTTCTTTAACTTCTCGTGTTACGAGAAGGGTCATTCAGACGGGTAGACTCACCACAGCGGTACCAAACACGCGCGTCTCACCTTTCTCGTTGGCAACCGTCAGGTCTATCTCGACGGTTGCCTCGTCTTCATCGATATCAGTGACCACGCCAGTAATGGTGTGCGCCTCGTCAGCGATCACCGGTGCTCGGAAAACCGTATCGACGGTTTTTACTTCGGCGGCAGGTGCCCAATTGTGAATCATGGCGATGAGGTAACCCTGGCTCAAAATACCCGGGACCATCGCGCCGGCGAGGCCCTCTTTGCGCGCAGCCTCGTGGTCGCTGAAACGAGCACCACCCCAGCCGACAAGTTTCGCAAAGGTCTTTACGGTCTCAAGTGACGTGTCGGGTTCAAACGCCGGCAGGTCTACGCCAAATTCAACATCTTCGATTTTTTCAACAACCATCATTTTTCCCTCATCACGACGCGACTGTCCGAATTTGCAACGTGGGTACCGGCCTCGTCGTAGAACTCAATGCGAGTGACAACAAAGATCATTCGACCGGAACGGCCTGTCTTTGTGTAGATGTCGTGAACATGTGTTCTGCCTGTGAGCTTGCCATGCTTAACTGGCGCAAGGCATTCGACGCCCTTACCGGCATCCATGCCAAGTCCGAACCTCGGGAAGTTCTCCGGCAACGAACGGCGTCCGCTCAGACTGGCAACAAAGGTTGGTGGGGCCTGGAACTCAGGGTGATCCTTGTCAAGAAAACGCTCTCCGGTTTCCCCGCAGAGGCGGGCGTATTCGACGGTTGTGTCAGGATCAATGGTGAAATCTTTTTCGTCAAAATCGAGGTTAAGGAATTTCTCCCTGACCTCAAGAATGTCAGCGTCCAAACGTTTTCTCCCTGATGATCATTGCGTGAAGGTGACCGCTTTGATGTACCTGCTTTGAGCACGCGGTTTTTTGCAGGGCACAAAATTGCCATAGCAGCACAGGTTTAGCAAGTTCCTGTCGGGAAGTGACTACAGACGCCAGGCTGGCAATTCTAACTGCAGCTTACCAGTAGCATCAGTAAGGGTGGCGCAACGGGTCGATCTCTTCGTGATAAATCACGCTGTGATCGGTCAGCTGGTAGATTGTCGCCGTGACGTGTGAATCATCCAATTCAAGCATGCCCAGCGTACCAGGCCGCAATAACTGGTTTCGCGGTAATGTTGGCGAGCCTGGATTGATGTATAGCCGGTCGCTGACCGCACGAACGTCTTCGAGATGGGTATGTCCGTAAACCACCACATCGATCGCCTTGCCATCAAAATTCTTATCCAGGTGCTTTTCCAGGTGTGACGCAGATTTCCGCAGGGGTGAGGGGAAATGATGGATCATGCCAATCGTGATGCCCTCAAGATCCAGGATCCATGTGTCCTGTAGCCGTTCATCGACGATGCCAACATCACCGTTGCCTCGGGAGACATAGGTTGGCGCAATGTCAGATAACCGATCGACGATATCAAGCGTATGCAGATCACCAGCATGCAGGATGTAGCTTGCGTCTTTGAATATTTCGAGCGCGTGCGGCCAGAGCTCCTCTATGGAACCCGGCATATGAGTATCTGCGATGAGACCAATTTTCACAGCTGGGATTTTAGGTCAATGCGGCTCACAAAGCAGCTACCCAGGCGTAGCAGTGGTGTATGAGGTTTGCGATGTTTTTGAGACAATGCGGGTAAATCTCTAGAGGAGAACTGTATGGCAGCGCTGCAGGTGTTACCGCCGGATGCTGGCAATGAAAGGATGATGGAAGCGATGCAGGCGGATGGTGCCTGCATTGTTGAAGGATTGCTGAGCCGCGAAGACGTCGACCGGACCATGGCCGAACTGAAACCGTTCGTCGAGAATACAGAATCCGGTCGAGACAACTTTACCGGTCGAAACACCCGCCGCACCGGTGCCCTCGTGGCAAGATCTCCTGCCTGCAGGGATATCGTGATGAATTCGAAGATCATTGATTATTCAAATGAGTTCCTGCTGAGATTTGCTGACAGGGTCATCCTGCACCTTACGCAGACAATCTATATCGGCCCGGGCCAGGGTGCGCAGCTGCTGCATCGGGACCGGCTTGCCTGGGGAAAGTATCTTCCCCGCGAGATTGAACCGCAGTTCAACACGATCTGGGCGTTGACAGATTTCACCCGTGAAAATGGAGCTACCCGTGTTGTTCCCGGCAGTCACACCTGGGCATGGCGGCAAGAGCCAGACGATGACCAGATCTGCCAGGCGGAGATGGAAAAAGGCTCCGTGCTGCTCTACTCGGGCAGTGTAATTCACTCCGGCGGTGAGAATCGTAGTGATGACTGGCGCATGGGGCTCAATATTACCTACTGCCTTGGTTGGTTGAGACAGGAGGAAAACCAGTATTTGTCATGTCCGCCGCGCATCGCGCGCGACCTCGACCCGGACCTGCAGGATCTGCTGGGTTACACGCAGGGGAACTTTGCCCTTGGCTACTACTCTGACCCTGAAGATGACAGTGTCGGCGGTACACTTCCGCCTGAATTTGCGGTTGGCTCAAAGCCGCGTAAACCGGTGACAAACCAGCCCGATTAAATCTATGTCTACACATGTACATTTGGATCTCGTCGGTGGGATATCCGGCGATATGTTTATTGGTGCCATGCTGGATGCTTTCCCGGCAGAGGGCGAGGGGCTCGCGGCAGTTATTGAGGCGGCGGGGTTTCCCGATCTCGTTAATCTGGATCTCAGCGCTTTTAACGACGGTATCCTGACAGGATCGAAGTTCCACGTTGAAGCCACCCGTAAAGAGGCCGGCCACCACCATCACCGCCACTATAGTGAAATCAGGCAGAGGCTTAACCACTCCAGTTTGTCGGATCGAACCCGGGACATTGCACAAGACATGTTTCTCAGGATTGCAGAGGCTGAGGCCAGCATTCACGGCAAGCAGGTTGATGACGTAGCGTTCCATGAGATTGGCGCCTGGGACTCAATTGCCGATGTTGTGCTTGCTGCACACATGATCGAGACATCAGGCGCGACCAGCTGGAGCATTTCAGCGATTCCAACCGGCAAGGGCAGGGTGATGACGGCGCATGGTGAGCTACCGATTCCGGCACCGGCAACCAGTCTGCTGCTTAGAGGGTTTGAACTGGTTGATGACGGCGTTGAAGGTGAACGCGTGACGCCGACAGGCGCGGCGATCATCAGTCATCTCGCACCTGCTGCAATTATCCCGAAAGGCAAGTTGCTGGGCGTTGGCTATGGTTTTGGTACAAAACGCTTTGAGGGATTTTCGAATGTGCTCAGGGTCAGTGTCTACGACCTCGCTGAGAAGCAAGATAACGTCTGGGATGAAGATGAAGTACTGCAATTGAGTTTCGAGATTGATGACCAGACCGCGGAAGACCTGTCCGCCGGCCTCGATCTCATTCGAAACTTGGACGGGGTGATCGACGTTCGCACTGATACCTATGCCGGTAAAAAATCTCGACTTGGCGTAGCGGTGACGGTGCTCGCCCGTCCTGAGGCAAAAGAAACTGCCTTGGCAGCGTGTTTTTCTCACACCACGACACTCGGTATCAGGCAGGAAACAATCCGACGGGCCATTCTCGAGCGCAAGGAATACGCGATTGAGGCGGAAGGGAAACGCTACAACGTAAAAGTAGTGAGGCGTCCACAAGGTCTGACGGCAAAAGCAGATATCGATGGCCTGATGGGTGATAATCTTGGTGCCGCCGGGCGCACGGCACTCAGGGCGGAGCTAGAGGCGCAGGCACTGAAACTTGCCCGGGAAGATTTCGATTGATGGAAAAGCTGGATTCACTGCAACAGTTCTTTATAGACAGGCCTGCCATGGCGATTGCTGTCAGTGGCGGCGTCGACAGTATGACACTTGCGGTGGTCGCGCATCGTGCGAAGGCAGGTACGCAGGTGTTTCATGCGGTATCACCTGCCGTACCCGTGGAAGCAACCGAACGCGTCAGAACACACGCTGAAAAAGAAGGCTGGCATCTCAACATCATCGATGCCGGTGAGATTCACGACCCTGAGTATGTCGCAAACCCAGCCAATCGTTGCTACTTCTGCAAAACCAACCTGTACGATACGGTCACCGGTGAAACCGCATTAACGGTTGCATCGGGAACTAATCTCGATGATCTCGGTGACTACCGCCCGGGGTTGATCGCGGCTGAAGAGCACCAGGTCTGTCACCCCTACGTGGAAGTTGGTATCGACAAGGCTGAACTGCGCGAGATTGCAGCGGCACTGGGTCTTGATGACCTGAAAGACCTGCCCGCCGCACCCTGCCTGTCATCGAGGGTGACAACCGGTATCGCGATTGACGCAGCACTGCTGCCATTGATTAATGAGGCCGAAAGAACCGTCTGGGGGCAGCTCGAGGATCACATCGAACTGCTGGGTGTTCGTTGTCGAATCCTGCCGGGCGAAGCAGCAATCCAGGTCGAAACACCAGGTGAACTCAACCTGGGCGAGCCGCGTACCGAAGAAATCATCGCTGCGGTGACGAGACTGTTTACCGATGCAGGTTATGCAGACCAGGTTGGCAAGGTCAGGGTGGAGCCCTACAGGAAAGGCAGCGCCTTCCTCATAGAAACGCTGGAAGTGAAGTAGTAACAATGACCGACGTAAAAGATGTAAACCTCGACTTCGAACGCGAGAAAAGAACAGGGCTTGCCGAGGCGATATTCTGTTCCGGCAAAAGCGACGATCAGCTTCGTACGATCACGCAGACCGTTGTCGGAGATGACAAACCAATGCTCTACACGCGGTTGACCGAAGCGCAGTTTGCGGTGATAGAAGAGGGCTGGCCTGGTCTCCTGGAATATGATCCCGTCTCGCGCACCGCAGTCCACAAACCCGCAGCACTTAGTGCAAGTGTGGGCATCGCTGTCGTTTCTGGCGGATCCTCGGACTTACCTGTTGCAAAAGAAGCGGTCCGGACCCTCAACTACTACGGCCATGAAGTCCTGGAGGTCCACGACGTTGGTGTGGCTGGCCTCTGGCGGATTACTGAGCGACTCGAAGAGCTGCGCCGCTGCAAGATTATTATCTGCGTTGCTGGTATGGACGCGGCGCTCCCGACAGTGCTTGGTGGTCTTGTGCCTGGTGTTCTGTTTGCGGTGCCAACGTCGGTGGGCTACGGCATGGTCAAGGGCGGCGAAACGGCACTCAGGTCACTGCTGGTCAGCTGTGCGCCCGGCATTACCGTCACCAATATCGACAACGGCTATGGTGCGGCCTGCGCAGCTATCAGGGTCATCAACAACATCTCCTGACCCGGTCAGGCATCTCAAAGCGCTTGCCTGGCGCTAAACACCATCGCTGACGCCGCGAACGAAGAGTGGCTCACCGGATTGATCGGCGACATCCCTCGCAACTGCCTCGCCAACATCGGCTGCATTGGCAGGGTCAAATGACTCCGCCGCGGCGATGACTTTGGGCAGCAAGGTGGCATCGCTCGATGTGTTCAGGAATAACTGCTCTCGAGCGAGCACGTAATGCACCGCGTTCTCGATGAGCTTGTCGTCCCGGTAGGGTTCATACCAGCTGAAATGTGGGGAAGGATCATCATCACGCCAGCGGCGGCGGGCAATCGATTTGATGGTCTGCATCGCGATGTTCTTCTCGCCGCATAGCTTGTACAGGGTTTCAAATTCCTCGGCGTACTGCGCTTCCTGCATCATGGTGTAGTTGTAAGGCAGCAACACTGATGCAAAGTCGTATTCCGCCAGGCTCTTCAGGTGCATTTCTGCAATGCGGGTACCGTGGCCTGTGACACCGATAAACCGCACCAGCCCTTCTTCCTGGGCTTTTTTTGCTGCGGCCAGGGCACCATCTGGCGACATGGCGATGTCCCAGTCGGCATCCTGGGCGAGATTGTGAAATTGGATCAGGTCCAGCTGATCCACACCCATTCTTTCAAGGGAGCGTTCGATACTGGCCCTTGCTTGGTCACCCTCTCGATCGCCGGTTTTGGTTGCAAGGAATACCTCGTCCCTGTGCTCCGACAGGAACGGCTGCAAGCGATCCTCCGCTTCCCCGTAGCTCGCCGCCACGTCGATGTGATTGATGCCGGCCTTCATGACCAGTTCCATGGTGCTGTCGGCTTTTTCCTGTCGCATCGCGCCAAGCGCAGCCGCACCGAAGATCAATCGGCTGGAGTTGTGTCCGGTGTTTCCAAAAGGCATTTTTGTGATCATTGTGGAGCTCCCTGCTGCAGCTGCTTGGGTGGTATTCGCCCTGAGTGTATCAGGACTTGAATGGAGAGATGTTAAAACCGATTAACTGTGAAATCGGGAGATGAAATCCCGACAGCGATTGACGCACCACTCAACCCGATGTGGGGCAGTAATGTTGCCCACAAAGACGTGTTGCGGATTCTCGATATCGATGGTGATCTCATGCAGGTCCTTCTCTTCAGCCTCCCAGTTTGAGTGAAACTCAACAGCGGCTTGCGCGCTGATGGTAGGGTCCTCCTGCATATAAAGTGTCTGCAGTGGGATGTTACGACTGTCGAGCCGCTGCCTCGAGCGCTTCACCCAGTCCACCACCTTCTGCATTTCTATGATTGCAGTGGTTGCATAGCGATGGCTCCAGTACTTTGCGGCCAGCTCGTTTTCCGGCTCCCAGCTGTGCTCCTTTCCGATCACGTAGGGCACCCACTTGTGGGCCAGCGGCCAGGTTAAAAGGAAGTCGAACGGGTTTCTGATTCTAAAATTTGGGGCACAGAAGATCAGACCGGCCACCTGGCTTGCCTGTGGCAGGTGTTGCAACGCCCAGATCGTCAGCGGCGCACCATTCGAGGTAGCAATGACGATCGTTTTCTCGCCGACGCGCGAGGCCAGGTCAAATGCCATCGTGATACTACCCAGCCAGTCCTCAGCAGAGGCCTGCATGCTATCGGTTGTGAGTCCGTGTCCTGCCATCCTTGCGTACACGATGTTTGCATCAAAATGTTCTGCTACCTGTTCGGTCAACGGTGCGGTTTCCTGCCGGGTTGCAGAGAATCCGTGTACATACAGGAAGCAGAGCGGTGTTTTCTGCTTGGTCCCATGCCAGTGAATGGCAGCCTCAGCACCGTCAACGACGTGCGACGGTTCAGCCTCGGCCAGCCAGGCATCCAGATCCTCAATGGGCAGGTCTGCTGGCACCGGGCTTGCTGGTGCTGTGGGGTCCAGCTTTGGCCTCGGTGCAACAAGAAAAAACACACCAATAATGCCCGCCGTTGCCAGGAAAATTGAAGTAATCATGAAGGCTTTACCATTGGTGATTCAAAACCTGACCCTTTACCCGAAAAAACAGGCAAAAAATGCAACCAATCCGTCGGAATCACTACTGCTGAGACAATTTTTTGTACTAAAATAATTCGTTTCCACCAAACAAAAAGCAGCGCGGTTTTTCACAGGCTTCCCATAGAATGCCAGCCGTGAGTTCGCCGTACACGTATTTGCTTGATTTCTGGTGGTGTGGAGTAAAATAAGTTTATGCGATTGCAGGCAATTAAGCTCGCCGGTTTTAAATCCTTTGTAGATCCTACAACAGTCCCCTTCCCCTCAAATCTTTGTGCCGTCGTCGGCCCCAACGGATGCGGTAAATCCAACATCATCGATGCCGTGCGCTGGGTTATGGGGGAATCTTCTGCAAAAAACCTTCGCGGCGAGTCGATGACAGATGTCATCTTCAATGGATCCAATACCCGCAAACCGGTTGGCCAGGCCAGTATCGAGCTGCTGTTCGATAACGCCGAGGGCCGCCTGTCCGGTGAGTATGCGTCTTACAGTGAGATTTCGATCAAGCGGCAGGTGACGCGGGACGGCCAGTCCAATTACTTCCTGAACAACCAGAAGTGCCGGCGTAAGGACATCACTGATGTCTTCCTGGGTACTGGTCTTGGGCCCAGGAGCTACTCGATTATCGAACAGGGCATGATCAGTGACCTGATCGAAGCCAAGCCTGAGGAACTGCGCTCCTATCTTGAAGAAGCAGCAGGTATCTCCAAGTACAAGGAGCGTCGCCGCGAAACGGAACGACGTATTTCACACACCAAGGACAACCTTGATCGTCTAAACGACCTGCGTGAAGAGCTGGAACGCCAGCTGGCGCATCTCGAACGCCAGGCACGCGCAGCGGAACGTTACACCGAACTCAAGAAAGATGAGCGCAAGGTAAAAGCCGAACTGCAGGCATTACGCTGGAAGGCGTTGACAGCTGATATCCAGTCAAAGGACGAAGACATCAGCAGGCTTACTGTTGAACAGGACGCCCGCGTGGCAGAACAGCGCCACATTGATGCCGAGGTGGAAACCAAGCGTGCCGAACTGGTGGATCTGTCCGATCAGCTCAACGAGGTCCAGAAGCGTTATTACGACCATGGTACCGAAATTGCTCGGATTGAAGAGAGCATCCAGTTCCAGAGTGAGCGCAATACACAGTTGCAGGCTGATCTGGAGCAGGTAAGGGATAACTGGGAAAAGGTGCTCGCTGATATCCGCACGGATGAGCGTGAACTTGCCAGGCTGCAGGCGGAGCTCGCCGAAACCGTACCCCGCCAGAGCGAAATCCAGTCCCTCGAACAGGAATCGACAAGAAAACTGCTCGAGGCTGAACAGGCGATGCAGGCCTGGCAGGAAAACTGGGATGAGTTCAACCACGGTGCTGCAGAAACGCGTCAGCAGGGTGAGGTACAGCAGTCCAGGATCCATCACCTGGAAGAGTCGATCGATCGTGCCAATACCAGGATCGCGGTGCTCGAAAGCGATATCGAACGCCTCTCCAGCGATACGTCCGGTGATGAAATTGGCCCGCTGCAGGATATGCTGCAGACGCAGGAGACCCAGCTCGAGCGAATCGAGGGAGAACTCTCCGAACTGAACGCAAAAATAGACTCACAACGCTCGGAAAACACCCAGCTGACGCAGGACCTCGATGAGTCGCGCAGCAAGCTGCAGTCCCTGAAGGGGCGCCACGCATCTCTCGAAGCGTTGCAACAGGCCGCGCTCGGTCAGCAGGATGATGCCGAAATCCAGTGGCTTGAAAGCCATGGCCTGGGTCAGCAGCAGCGACTCGCCGAGCGCATCCAGGTTGCAGAGGGTTGGGATGTCGCCGTGGAAACCGTGCTGGGCACACATTTGCAGGCGGTATGTGTAGATGGTCTGGATGTGGTATCGGCGCTGCTGGGAGATTTCACCAGCGGTCACCTGAATTTTATTGCCGGGGATGATGGTTCAACGAGTGAAGCACCGTCCCACACTATGCTGGCGAGCAAGATCACCGGTGACGTGGCCATGTCGACGCTGGTCAGTGGTGTTTATGTTGCTGACAGCCTGCCTGCGGCGATGAACCTGCGCGCTTCCCTGAAAGACAATGAGTCCGTTGTTACACGTGATGGTATCTGGCTTGGTCGATCCTGGTTGCGGGTCAACAAGGATCGGGACGAAGACGCAGGTGTCATCAAGCGTCAGCAGGAACTGGTCAGCCTTGCCGGTGAAATCTCAACGCTGGAAGTCAGCGTGGCGAATATGTCGAAGACGCTCGACGATGGTATGGCGGCGTTGATCCAGGCGGAAGAAGATCGTGATGCCGCGCAGATGCGACTGTCAGAGCAGCAGCGTTCGTTTGGTGAGACCCGTGCCAGGCTTGGCGCAAAGGAAGTGCAGGCGGAACAGGTTCGAAACGATATTGAACGCGCCGGTAAGGAAATCAACGAGAACAGATCCCAGTTGGATTCTGATGAAGGATCGCTGCGCGGTGCACGCGGCCAGTTGCAGCTTGCGCTGGATGGTATGGAAGCGGATACGCAGAAACGTGCCGAGATGACGCAGCGCCGTGACGAAATCAGCGCAGAACTGAGCGCTGCACGTAGTAAGGCAAGAACCGATGCGGATGCAGCCCATCAACTGGCGCTGGGTATCCAGGGGTTACGTTCACAGATCTCTTCAACCGAGGAGGCCATGCGCCGCCTGCGTGAACAGGAACAGACCCTGACCGCCAGGAAAGAAGCGCTGGAACGCAGTATCCGTGAAAGCCTGGAACCCCAGGGTGAACTCAAGGTTGAACTGGAATCACATCTCGAAAAGCGCCTGGCGGTTGAAAACGAACTGGCGGAAGTCAGGTCCACTTCTGAGAGTGTTGAGCAATCGATTCGCCAGATGGAACAGAACCGCGCCCAGATTGACGAGTCCATTGAAACCCTGCGTTCCCGGCTCGAGAAAATCAGGCTCGACAAACAGGGCCTTGAAGTACGCCGGACCACGATCACGGAGCAGCTTCAGGAAGATGATGAGAACCTCGAAGCGGTAATCGAAGGGCTCAGCGAGGAAGCCAACGAAGAGGACTGGGAGCAGAACCTGACGCGACTGGGCAACCGGATTCAGCGACTAGGCGCGATCAACCTTGCGGCCATCGACGAATACAAGATCCAGTCAGAACGAAAGCAGTACCTTGACGCACAAAACGACGACCTCGTAAAAGCACTTGAGACGCTTGAAAACGCGATTCGAAAAATCGACGTGGAAACACGCACACGGTTCAAGGAAACCTTCGATAAGGTGAACAACAAGTTGCAGCAGCTGTTTCCGAAACTCTTTGGCGGAGGCCATGCCTATCTCGAGATGACCGGTGAGGATCTGCTCGATACCGGCGTGAGCATCATGGCCAGACCACCAGGCAAACGAAACGCCAGCATTCACCTGCTCTCAGGTGGTGAGAAGGCGTTGACCGCCATCGCGCTGGTATTTTCGATTTTCAACCTCAACCCGGCACCTTTCTGTCTGCTGGATGAGGTAGATGCACCGCTGGATGACGCGAACTGTGTTCGCTACACCGATATGGTGAAAGAAATGTCACGCACGGTGCAGTTTATATTCATCACCCATAACAAGATCGCAATGGAAATGGGTGAGCAGTTGATGGGCGTTACCATGCATGAGCCGGGTGTATCCCGTCTTGTCGCAGTAGATGTTGATGAAGCAGTAGCAATGGCGGCGGTTTGACCCCGCTGAAACGAAGATACGCAGACAGGTGAAACTGTGGACTTTGACTTAAGAGAGTGGTTGCTGATCCTTGGCCCGATTTTCATTGTGGGCGTGCTCCTGCACGGCTACATCCGCATGTTGCGCGGGCAGAACTCCATCAGAATGAAGCTGGACAAGGAATACCTGAGCAAATCCGGTGAGGATGCACCTGAATCCGTTGATGACCTCTCCCTGCTCAAGGCGGAGCTGCCTAACGGTGGCGCACGTGTCATTGCCAAGCCGGAGCAAGCATCGCTCGAACTGGACGACGAAGCCCGGGCGCCACAAGATAATGCTGAAGTGCTCGCTGATGAAAATCATGAAAATGATGAAACAGGCGACAACGAAGATGTACCAGTTCTGATGGAGTCGGTTGAGCTGCCTCGTATTTCTGCGCTCGATGATGAGGAACCTGTTGTTGCGTCAGTCACGATGGAAGAGCAGGAACCTGAACCGACGGCACTGCCGCCCGAACCAGAAAATACTGTTGCGGCAGATACCGCGGAGGAAGAGACACCTTCACACGAAGAAGCGCCTCAGCCATCGGCCACAAGGAAGAAAGTTGCCAAGGCACCGCCAGCCCGACGCCAGGAGGACGCGGCGGCAGCAGATGCAGACAAGTCATCTCACGCAGAAACGATTGCATCAGGTAAGCCAGAGATGTTCGTGGTGATCCATGTGCTTGCCCAGGGCGAACACTTTGCCGGCCAGAAGTTAATTGAAACGCTCCTTGCAGCTGACATGTCCCTTGGCGAAATGGATATCTTCCACCGCATGCAGGAAGACGGCCATTCAGCATTCAGTCTCGCTAATGCGGTAGAACCCGGTACTTTCGATATGGCAACCATCGACAGTTTCAGCACACCGGGTGTAACACTTTTCATGCGCGCGCACGAGGTTGCTGAACCACTGCATGTGTTTGATGAAATGATGAAGGTTGCTGATTCGATTGCGCTTGAACTTGTTGGTGAAGTTCGGGACGAGTCGCGCTCTGTCATGACGCCCCAGACCCTGGAACACTCCCGACAATCGATCAGGGAATTCCAGTACAAATACAGTGCCTGATCAGAGCCGATGGCGGCACCCGAGAACATTGCCAAAGAAGTAGCCCGGCTGCGTGACGAAATAAACCGTCACAACTACCTCTATCATTCGAACGATAGTCCGGAAATATCCGACGCTGAGTTTGATCGACTGTTCCGCGATCTGAAAAAACTAGAAGCCGACTACCCAGAGCTGCTGAGTGACGATTCACCCACACAGCGGGTTGGTGCTGCACCGCTCGACTCGTTCTCCCAGGTTACGCATGAATTGCCCATGCTGTCGCTGGACAATGCATTCGGCGATGAAGACATGCAGGACTTTGACCGACGCGTCAGGACGAGACTCGAGGCATCCGCCGACATCGAGTACGCCTGCGAACCCAAGATTGACGGAGTTGCGGTGTCGCTTCTGTACGAGGACGGCCGCCTTGTGCGCGGTGCAACGCGTGGAGATGGCACAACCGGGGAAGACATCACCCAGAATGTCAGGACGATTGAGTCGGTTCCTTTGCGGCTCATGGGAACAGGTTATCCCACTCGGCTCGAAGTGCGCGGCGAGGTTTACTTTGCCAAGTCTGCCTTCGAGGCGATGAACGCTCGTGCTGAGGAGAAAGGGGAAAAGCTGTTTGCCAACCCTCGTAACGCCGCTGCAGGCACGGTCCGGCAGCTGGACCCGCGGTTGACCGCGGAGCGCAAACTCACCATGTTCTCGTACAGTGTGGGGCTTGTTGAGGGTGGTGAGTTACCTGGCACCCACAAGGAAATCCTTGAAGCACTATCTGCCTGGGGTCTCAGGACCAACCCGCTGGTAGAGCTCGCAGACGGTGTGGATGCGTGTATCGATTATTTCCAGAAGATACAGCAACAGCGGGTCTCACTTGATTACGAGATTGATGGCGTTGTGTTCAAGGTCAACGACATGCAGGCGCAGCAACGCCTCGGTATGTTGACGAGGACACCGCGCTGGGCAATAGCGCATAAGTTTCCGGCGGAAGAGGGCGTTACGGTCCTCAATGATGTTGAGTTCCAGGTTGGCCGGACCGGTGCGATCACACCGGTTGCCCGTCTGGAACCGGTCCAGGTCGGCGGCGTCACCATCAGCAACGCCACCCTGCACAATATGGATGAGATAGAGCGGCTTGGCCTCGTCATAGGCGACACCGTCGTCATACAGCGCGCCGGGGATGTCATCCCCAAAGTCGTGTCTGTGGTGCATGACCAGCGTCCATCAAAGCCAAAAGAGATCAGGCTGCCGGATGTGTGCCCAGCGTGCGGATCTGAGTTACTACAGATCGAAGATGAGGTGGTGGTGCGTTGCTCCGGTGGACTGAACTGCTCAGCGCAACGCAAGGAAAGCATCCGGCACTTTGCCTCCCGCCTGGCATTTGATATCGAAGGGCTCGGCGACAAACTGGTGAACCAGCTGGTAGAAGCGGAATTGATCAATAACCCTGCTGATCTGTATCGGCTGACTGAAGGCCAGCTGGTAGAGCTTGAGCGTATGGCACCCAAGTCTGCCAACAACCTGTTGAACGCATTGGAAAAGAGCAAGCAAACCACGCTGCCACGTTTTATTTACGCGATGGGCATACAGGAAGTTGGCGAGTCAACCGCGAGGTCTCTCGCTATGCACTACGGTGATATTGACCCGCTTCGCAAAGCAGATGAGGCGTCACTGCAGGAAGTCCCGGATGTTGGTCCCATCGTCGCCAGAAAGATCAGTCAGTTCTTCAACCAGGAAATCAACAACAGTGTGATTGATGACCTGCTTGCGCAGGGCATCAATTGGCCGGTCGAGGAAAACACGGCTGGGGATTCCCTTGCCGGACAGACCTTTGTCCTGACGGGTACCCTCACGAACCTGACACGCAATGAAGCCAAGGCCCGGCTGCAGGCGTTGGGTGCGAAGGTATCAGGTTCCGTATCGGCCAAGACCAGTTACGTGGTGGCTGGTGATGCGGCAGGTTCCAAACTTACCAAGGCCAATGAGCTTGGTATTCCGGTCATGTCTGAAGATGAGCTTGTCGATCTGCTGGACGGGAAAGCATGAGGGTTGCTGCCACGCTGACACTCGTGACTTTCCTCATGGTGCTGGCGGGCTGTGCAACCGCCCCGCCGAGCAGGCCGGATAATGCCTGTGAGATATTTGAGGAAAAGCGCGGCTGGTACAAAAAAGCACGCAAATCATCACGTCGTTGGGGCACGGACATTTCAGTGATGATGGCAATTATTCACCAGGAGTCATCTTTCAAGGCGCGGGCCAAACCGCCACGCACGAAAATTCTCTGGGTTATTCCAGGGCCACGACCGGCAAGTGCCTACGGGTATGCGCAGGCAATTGACGGCACCTGGGACGCCTACCGCAAATCCACCGGCAGGGGTGGTGCTGATCGAAACGATTTTGGCGACGCGATCGACTTTATCGGTTGGTACAACGACCAGAGTCACCGTGTAAACGGAATAAAAAAGGACGACGCCTACCACCTTTATCTTGCCTACCACGAAGGCCAGGGCGGCTTTAAGAAACGAACTTTTCGAAACAAGCAGTGGTTGAAGGACGTCGCCACAAAGGTGTCAGCGCGATCACGTACCTATCGAAAGCAGTTGAATGGCTGTGAAAAGAAACTCAATCGCGGCTTCTTTGGGCGCCTGTTCTCTTTTTCCTAGCCTGCATGTTTCATCAAATCCGCAAATCTGGGGAAGATAATTTTGTTTCTGAGACGGCTCGTGAGCGGAGTCCTATCGAGAATAGGGCGCAGCGAGCACGGCGGCTCAGAGACAAAATTAGCACGCCAGATTTGTGGGAACGAACTTGAGGTACAAAGTGTGCTTTCCCAGAATCAACCAGCTATCTTCTAGTGCTGTATATGACAGCAAGTTTAAGTGGTTTGGTGAAATATGCAGGCTAGATATCAATTTCCCTGAAGCCGCGTTGGCTGATTTCAAACAGGGCAGGCATCGGCAAGGCTTGCCAGAAGTCAAAATCCACGCTGTTATCAAGCGAGTGAAGATACAGTGCAATGGCCTGGCCGTGTGAGCAAACCAGCGGTACACCTTGAGTGTTCCGCAAACCTTCTAAACAAGCCTTGATACGTTCAGTGCAGGCGTTGGCTGATTCTGCGCCAGCTGCTGCTTGTCCTGCCCAGTAGGCTTTCAGTACGGGTTCAGGGTCGTCGACAAAATGCGGCAGTGAATAGCACTCCCTGAGATCATCGATAACCTGAATCTGTAGGTCACTGTGCGCTGAAAAGGGTTGGACGGTATCAACTGCCCTGGGGTAAGGACTACTGTAGATCGACGTAATTCCAAGTCCCGAAAGAGCAGTGACGATACCCTCTGCCTGTCGCCTGCCGATGTCATTGAGGCGCCATGCCGGGTTGGGTGCCTCCGGGTCTGGTGATGTACTCGCGTGCCTGAGCAGGTACATCAGTTATCGGCAGGTAACATGCTGCCTTGCATTGGCGTCAGCTTTCTCATGTCGATATTCAGCAGGGCAGGGCCTTCAGCCGACATCGCATCGGTAAATGCTGCGTTGAATTCATCAAGTGTTTCCACGGTGTAGCCCCTAACACCCATACTCTCGGCAAAGCTCGCGAAGTCGACATAGCCGAGGTCGGTTTCAGCGACACGCCCTTCGAACTGTCTGCTCTGCAGTCCGCGTAACACACCGTAACCCCCGTCGTTAAAGACGCAGACCACCATCGGCAGTTGATACTGGGCGGCAGTGGCAAGTTCGGTTGCGTGCAGCATGAATCCTCCGTCACCATGTATGACGACAGTCTTCTCGCCCGTGCCGACTGTTGCGCCGACTGCGAGTGGCAGCCCCGGCCCGATAGCCGCGGAGTTTGGTCCGATAAAGGTGCGAGGCTCATAAACCGGCAACAGCTGGTTGGCAAAGTTATAAGCAGGCACGGTGGTATCCCTGATAATCGCGCCATCACGCGGCAGTTGGGCGCGAATCGTTTCCATGATCCCCTCGTAGTCAGGGCCAATCCGATCTCTCAGTACCTGTTTCATATTGGCCGCTGATGCTTTCACCTTGTCGACGAACGCCGCATCGGCCGGCTCCGGGTTGATCGCATCTCGAAGGGCAGGCAGCACCTCGCTCAGATCGCCGGTAATCGCTGCATCCGCCTTGTGTACGAGATTAATCACCCCTGCGTCGATATCGATATGCAGGAGTTTGCCAGGCGGTTTCATGGTGGCAGCGCCGCCGCCAACACCCACCTGGAATCTCGTTCCCACGGCAATAGTGAGATCGGCATCGCTGATATCTCGCTGCAGGTAGCGAGATTGCCAGAGATTGCCGACGCAGAGTTCGTGATCTTCAGGAATAGAACCCCTGCCGTTGTGGCTGGTAAAGACCGGTGCATCAAGCTGTTCTGCGAGCGCAGTGAGTACGGATTCACTACCGGATGTTGTAACCCCGCCGCCGGCGACGATGATCCTTTTACTTGAGTCAGCAATCAGCTGCGCTGCCGCCGCAATATCGCCGGTCATCTGTACCTGGCGCGGCTGGCAGATCATGTCGGATGGCGTGACTTCCTGGTATTGCAGATCGATGGGAATTTCGACGGCGCCTGAAGATTTCCGTCCCGACAGCATGTCTTCTGCAACTCGCAGCACGGTTTCTTCAATCTGCTCCGCCATGCGACAGGTTTCAGCCCGGCGCGTCACGGTTCGTAACATGGCGAGCTGCTGTTCAGCTTCGTGAACGTAGCCCTGTCCCTTGCCGTAGAAAGCCGTCTCTGCTTGCCCGGTGATCAGCATGACCGGTGATGATGCATACTGCGCTTCGTACAAACCCGTTACAGTGTTGGTTGTACCCGGACCTGTGCTGGCGATAGCGATACCCAGCTTACCGGTTACTCTCGCATATCCGTCGGCCGCGTGCGTCGCGCCCAATTCGTGCCTGCAGTCAATGATCGTGATACCGCCATCACGATTGATGGCGTCGAATATTGGCATGTTGTGAATGCTCACAATGCCAAACACGTGCGTGACTTCGAGTTGCTTTAGGGCGCGAACAACAGCATCGGCACCGATCATAAAGGTACTCCCAGGTTGGATTGTGGGGGAGTATGGCGGGAAAAATTATGGAATGCGAACAGGGTTACGCCGCAGTAGATGCTGCCCCTGAACAAACAACGTCATCTCGACCGAGCTCGCGTGCGAGCGTAGCGGAGAGATCTTCTACTCGCGATTTGTTAGTCGTAAAGAAACGACTATGTGATGAAGCCCAGAAGAGATTAGTCCCTTCGGCTCCCTAGTCTGCGTGAACCCTCACGTCGTGAAGCCTCACGTCTATCGCTGTCTACAGACTCCGCGCGCATGCGGCGTTCGCCCTGGCGGCGATCACCAACGCGACGGTCGCCGGTCTGTCTGCGTTCGATCTCCATGGTCAAGTCCTTAATCTTGTCGATGAACCGCCTGATGGTTTGTCGGATAGTCGTCAACATAATCAGTGCGGGGTAGGAATAATGGCGCTGTGGCTTGGCATCGTCAAGGACAGAAAGCTTCTACTAGACCAGGTGGTCAAATCATCCTTCGTAGGTTAAACGATAAATCACGTTCCCTGTGTCATCGCTGATCAGCATACTACCATCCGGCAATACCATCATGTCCACCGGTCGCCCCCAGCCGACGTTGTCCTCAAGCCAGCCGTCGATGAAGGTCTCGTACTTCAGGCCATCAGGTGTACGTTTTGCCATCGTGATTCGGTAACCGGTGTGACCGGCCTCGGGAGTCCTGTTCCATGAACCATGCTCCGCAATGAAGATCTGCCCGCGGTATTCTTCCGGGAACATGTCACCCTCATAAAACACCATGCCGAGCGGTGCGACGTGAGGACCAAGATCGAGTGCGGGATTCACGTAATCGTCTTCATCTTTGCCATCACCAAGCTCTGGGTCAGGGATGCCGGTACCGTGAAAGAAGGGGTAGCCGAAGTGCTGGCCAGGTCGTGTGGCAACGTTCAACTCACATGGGGGAAGATCATCACCCATCCAGTCTCGACCGTTGTCGGTGAACCACAGGTGGTTCGTGCCGGGTTCCCAGGCGAACCCCACGGTGTTGCGAACCCCTTCCGCGTAAACTTCAAAAGCAGGCTTCATCGCATCCAGGTCAATTCTGAGGATGCTTGCGTACCACGGGTTGTCTGACAGGCAGATGTTGCAGGGTGCACCCACCGGTACGTAGAGTTGTCCGTCCGGGCCAAAATCGATGAATTTCCAGCCGTGGTGTCGTTCAGTCGGCAGAACGTCTGTAATCACCTCGGGTTCAGGCGGGTTGGTCAGTTTCTTGCCGATACCGGGCAGTCGCAAAATCTTGCTGACGGCGCCGATGTAAAGATCCCCATTCCTGTAGGCGATTCCCGAGGGCAACTCGAGATCTTTGGCGATGGTGTAAACCGCGTCTCCAACGTTGTCCTTATCCGCATCTGGGATTGCAAACACATCGCCAGCCCTGCGACTGCCAGCGTAGATTGTGCCGTCCATACCGCGGGCAAGCTGACGGGCGTTATTGACCTCCGCAAAGACCTCAATTTCAAACCCGGGTGGCAGGTTCAGTTTTGATAAAGGTAGGTCATGAGCCTGTACTTTTGCCAGATAAAGGCCCTGGATGACCATGAGACATAGTAATCGGTAAATCCCGGGTGCTAAGATCTTTGCCCGCATGAAAGAATTCCTCATTAATGGTTTATCACGCCCCCAGACGGCTCGGCGTGACGGCAGCGTAGTCTATGTTAGCTGATACGCTGAAGGAAGATATCCAGACTGCGTACTCCGAGTTGCTCTCGAACAAGGGCTACAAGGCGCGGTACTGCCAGAAGGTGATGATCGCCGAGATCGCTCGAACGTTGGGGACGCTGACTGAACCAGATGATGAGGCGTCGGATGAAGAAGCGGGGACGCCCACCCAGCCGAATACCTGCGTGGTGGAGGCCGGAACAGGTACTGGCAAAACTATCGCCTATGCCATTGCGGCAATCCCGATTGCCCGTGCGCTTAAAAAGAAGATAGTCATTGCAACGGCCACCGTTGCGCTGCAGGAACAGATCGTCTACCAGGACCTGCCTGACATCAGGATGCACTCTGGGCTGGATTTCTCCTTTGCGCTTGCCAAGGGCAGGCGCCGTTACCTTTGCCTGTCGAAGCTTGATCTCGCCCTGCAGGAATCGTCGAGCATGAACCATACTCTGGCGCTCTACGATCTTGAGAGTAGCGGCGGCGATATTGACGCCAGTGACACGGACGTGTTTGAAGCGATGGTTTCAAAGCTCGGTAGCGGCGACTGGGACGGTGAGCGTGACAGCTGGCCACACGAAGTGGAAAACAACACCTGGCTACGCGTCTCAACCGACCATGCACAGTGCACGGGCAGGCAGTGTTCCCACTACGAGAACTGCTACTTCTATAAGGCGAGGGAAAACATCCATCGCGCCCAGTGTATTGTCACAAACCACGACCTTGTGCTGGCGGACCTGATGATGGGCGGTGGCGCGGTGCTGCCGCCTCCTGAAGAGTGTCTTTACATCTTTGATGAAGGCCATCACCTGCCCGACAAGGCGGCCAATCACTTCTCCCATTTCATGGGTGTCTACTCCACTCGCGGCTGGTTACAGCAACTGCCGGCTTCGCTCAAGCTGGCAGCTTCCGACCTGATGCTCGCCGATCCGTCTGCAAAGGTTGAGCAGCAGATCGATGATCTTGTCAGGGACTTTGATATGGCGGCGCAGTTGTTACAGCAGTTCCAGGCCGAAGCAGACGAGGTTGATGACGGTTTCCGGTATCGGTTCCCGCTGGGCGTGGTCCCGCAGGAAATTAAGGAACTGAGCGCCGGGCTAACAGTCTCTGTTGGCAGACTCGCTGCTGAAGTGGAGCAGTTTGAAGCAACGCTCAACGATATGGTCGAAGATGCGAGCGGTGAGACTCGCGACCAGGCTGAACACTGGCTCTCAGCGGTTGCCAGCATGGTGGCAAGACTCGACAGTTGTCATGGTCTCTGGTCCAGTTACGCACGGCCGGATAACGCAACGCCATACGCGCGTTGGGCTCAGTTTCGTGAGACCAATATGGAAGGGATGGACATCCTCCTGTCATCTTGTCCTATATCCGTCGCAGAAGAACTTGCGACGAGGCTGTGGCAGCGAAGCTTTGGCGTTGTTGTAACCAGTGCCACGCTGTCGGTTGGCCGGGATTTTACGAGCTTCCAGAAACGCTCCGGCATCGCGCCGGACAATCGTTTTGTCACGCTGCCGAGTCCATTCGACTTTGGCGGTAAGGGTGTCCTGAAGATTCCGCGCATGCAGACAGAACCGGGCACACCAGCTGAACACACCGAAGAAATCACGAAGTTAATTCCGGCACTGCTCGAATCGAACCCTGGATCCCTGGTCCTGTTCACTTCCTGGCGCCAGATGCTGAGCGTCATGGATGACATAGATCCTGAATTTCGTGAACGTGTGCTTTGCCAGGGGGAACTCTCCAAGATAGAGATACTGACACGGCACAAGGCAGCAGTTGATGCCGGTCAGAAAAGCTGCATTTTCGGGCTCGCGAGCTTTGCTGAAGGCATCGACCTGCCAGGTGATTACTGCACCCATGTGGTTATCGCGAAAATCCCGTTTGCTGTCCCGGATGATCCCGTCGCCGCAACACTGACGGAATGGATCGAAGCGGAAGGCGGTAATGCGTTCAGGGAAATTTCCGTACCGGAAGCTGCTATCCGGATGGTCCAGATGAGCGGTCGTCTGCTTCGAACCGAGTCAGATCATGGACAGGTTACTATCCTCGACAGGCGCCTGCTGACGAAGTTTTACGGCAAGCAGATCCTTGGCGCACTGCCACCCTTTACCAGGGAATATGAGTAGCCGTCGGGCAGATTTTCGCGAGACCTTTCTTGCTGAAGCAGAGAAGGTCGGGATTGTCGACGAGCGTTATTACGACCTGGTGTTTGATACCTGCGAGCATCTCCTCACCGTGGACCAAGCCGTCCCACTGCTCCGTGTGTCAGGTGCCCAGGGTTCTGGAAAAAGCACCGTGGCGCAGTTCCTGGCCCTGGTGCTGGACAACTGCTTCGACAAAAAGGCAGCTGTGCTCTCGCTTGATGACTTTTATCTGACCAGGCAGGCCCGGATTGATCTATCGGAAGCGGTGCACCCTCTGCTCCGTGTCCGCGGTGTGCCGGGCACCCACGACACTGATCTCATGCTCTCAGTCATCAAAAAGCTCCAGTCGGGCCAATCCGCCGAAGCGCCCCGTTTCGAAAAAGCCGACGATGATCGTAGTCCTGAAGTCCAACAATTGGGGCCGGTGGATGTGGTGATCACCGAAGGCTGGTGTTTGGGCGCTAAACCACAGGCCAGGCAGCTACTTGCGGAGCCCTGCAACACACTTGAACGCACCAAGGACAAGGATTGCCTGTGGAGAGAGTTCTTAAATGACCAGCTTGAAACACGCTACCCGCCGATTTTCGAGTGTGATCTCAGCTTGTTCCTCGCGGTGCCCTCTTTTGATGCGGTATTCCGCTGGCGACTCCAGCAGGAGCAACGACTGGCCGAGGAACGGTCAGGGGTTGCCTTGCTCGATGAAGAAGGTGTCAGGGCGTTTATTGCCCACTATGAACGCGTCACCTGGCAGATGCTCAAAGATCTTCCGATTGAGGCAGATATCGTTGCCTATCTCAACGAAAGACATGAAATTGCCGGTGTAACGCATAACTCCCGCCCGCAATAACCGATTCAGCTTCGATTCAGGCGCCTGCCGCTAATCTTCACCCATGAATACGAGGCCATGGGTATGAAACGATTCCTGATAGCTGTGGTGCTGATGGGTAGCAGTGGTGTGATGGCAGAGCAGTACGAATATGCGACCGTGCTGGACGCCACGCCTGTTTATCAGTCTGTAAACATCGAATCTGTGGAAAGGCGCTGCGAGCCACAGCCTGTGGTTTACCGCGATGATCATCGCAGGGAGCGACGAAATCGCGTGGTGATCGGCAGCCTGCTGGGTGGCGCGATTGGTCATGCGCTCGGCAATGACAGCAGCAACAAAAAGGTTGGCCTCATCGCTGGCGCTTTTGTGGGTGGCGGGATTGCTTCCGCTACGACCTCTAATCGAGGTGCCGATACCTCCACACATTGTTACGAAGTGCCGGTGACCCGCACGGAGCAGAAATTGATGGGATACGACGTACGGTATCGATACAACAACGAAACGTTCACGGCCCGCATGGATTCTGATCCCGGGGATAGTATTATGGTGGTGCTATCCCCTGTACCCAGGAATATGCCTGCAATATCGTCGGAGTAGCTTCTTGATACAAAAACTCATCACAATTCTCCTGGTCGGTTGTCTGTTCGTGACAGGCCATGCGTTTGCAGACCCTCGCAACAAGGGCTCGCGCGAGGCGGGCTACAGCAGCGGTAACCAACTGGTTCAGGACAAAAAGCCACTGCGGGTATCCAACCAGCGTGCCGCTGAACTGGTCAAGCGTCGCTACAGTGGCAGTCGTGTGCTCGGCGTTTCTCTTATCGACAGCAAAGGCCCACCTGTATATCGGGTCAAGACACTGTCTGACAAAGGTGTTGTGCGATCGGTTTTTGTTGATGGCACTTCCGGCGAGGTGTTTGAGTGAGGGGTTTGTGTATGTGTTTGTGTAGTCGTTATGTCTAAAAGAATATTGCTGGTAGAAGATGAAGCGAGGCTCTCCGAGCAACTCCTGGAGATTCTTGAACGACACGCCTACGAGGTTGATCTTGCCGAGGACGGTGCTCGGGGGCTCAGCCTTGGCGAAGAAAACAATTACGATGCCGCCATCATCGATCTCGGCCTGCCGAAGCTGCCTGGGATGGAAGTTATTAACCGACTGCGCGAAGCCGGCAAGGACTTTCCCGTCCTGATCCTTACAGCGAGAGGCGATTGGCAGGACAAGGTTGACGGCCTTGCTGCGGGGGCAGACGACTATCTCGTTAAACCTTTTCATGTGCAGGAAATGCTCGCTCGTATAGAAGCACTGATCCGTCGTGCCACGGGCTCATTGACTAAAGACATGACCATCGGGCCGATCAGCCTCGACACGCGGGCAAAACGTGTACGAGTTAATGGCGATGCCATTGAGTTAACTGCGTTCGAATTTAACCTGCTTGAATACCTCATGCTGCGGCCTGGTCACGTCGTTTCAAAGATGGAACTGACGGAACATCTCTATCACCAGGATTTCGACCGGGACAGCAACGTGATCGAAGTGTTCGTCGGCAGGCTGCGCAAGAAACTTGATCCTGCGAACTCGTTAAAACCCATCGAAACCGTGCGCGGCCAGGGATACCGGTTCGGATTAACTGAATGACAGCAGGGGGATGGCAGGGCTCCCTTCGGGCCCGGATGCTGATCTCGGCAACCCTCGTGCTGATTATCTTTCTTGGCATCATGGGCCTGGTGCTTGATAACGCGTTCCGCCAGAGTGCAGAACAGTCTGTTTCCGAACGTCTGCTCATTCACATTTATATGCTCATCGCAGTCACCGATGAAGACCCCCTGGCGGACCAGGTCAGTCTTTATCTCCCCGACGAATTACCTGAGCCGCAGTTCAACTCACTTGGCACCGGTCTGAACGGCGTTGTATTCGATGCTACCGGGCAGGAGATCTGGCGGAGTGCTTCAGCATTGGAACTGCAGTTGAGCGACGTGGAGAAGAACCTGCTGATGCGCGAAGCGCAAACCGGTGTCATCGACTTTGATCGCCTGGCGAGGGCCGATGCACGCCAGGAGATGTTTTATCTCTCCTACCGGGTTCTCTGGCAGGGCGCGGAAGGTGAACAGAGCGAGTTTGCCTATGTGGTATTGCAGGACCTTGGTCCGTTCAGGAACGAGGTCTCAAGTTTCAGGAATAACCTCTGGACCTGGCTTGTCGCCGGTATTGTTGTACTGGTTGCTGTCCAGGCGGCGATCATGTCCTGGGGACTCAGCCCGATTGGGGCGCTGGAGCGGGACCTTGGAGCGATCGAAGAGGGCGAGCGCGACTATCTTGAAGGAGAGTATCCGCGCGAGATTGCCGGTGTAACCAAGAATCTTAATCTCCTGCTCGAAGGTGAACGGCGACAGCGGGAGCGATACCGAACGACGCTTGCAGATCTTGCCCACAGCCTGAAGACACCGCTCGCTATACTTAAAGCACAGGCCGCTAAACCTGACGGCTCCGTTGATGAGCTAACCGATGCTCTGGATGAGCAGATCGGGAGAATGAACGAAATCGTTTCCTACCAGTTGGAGCGAGCGGTGGTGCACACCCACTCCCTGGTTAAACACGACACCGACGTTGCACCGGTCCTGGAAAAACTCGTAAAGGCGTTGCAGCAAGTTTATCGGCACAAGGATCTTGAGATAGGAACCGCTATTGCTGACGCTTCATTTGCCGGTGATGAGCGAGACCTGATGGAAATGCTGGGGAATCTTCTGGATAACGCCTGCAAGTACGGCGACGGCGTGGTTGATGTTTCTGTGCAGCAGGATGACAGCGGGCTCATGATCACCGTGGAAGACAACGGCCCGGGCATTGCCGAAGATAGTCGTGAGCTCGTATTGCAGCGTGGAACTCGCCTCGATTCCATGGAGGCAGGTCAGGGTATTGGATTAGCGGTAGTTGCAGAGATTGTAGACCGCTACCAGGGGAAGATAGACATCGAGAGCGCGAGCCTTGGTGGCACGCGCATCTCGTTACAGTTTCCTGCCGCCTGAGTTACAGTCCGTTGTGTGTACCGTCACACATGGGTTGTCCGGAAGACATCTTGCACCCGCAGAAAAACACCTTTTTCGACTCAGCAGCTTCCCACTTCATCGGCAGGAACTCCGTGTCCTGGTGAGAGCCATCGCAAAACGGCTGGTTGGCGCTCTTGCCGCAGGCACACCAGAAATAGGTTTTGCCTTCCTCAACATCTACACCATAGGGCGACTTCTGTGCGATGACCGGTTCTGCCATGAGGCTCTCCATGTGTTGTTACGTGATTGTCTGGCGAGCTTATGTGATAGGTAAATAGCGGTCAATCAGCCCTTTGCCGTTTGTTGAAAATGCGATCTGGCTTCCCTATGATCGCTGCCTTATCTGCTGCTTTGCAGCGCCCGTTTTACTGGAGTTTTTTATGGATTTCTCTTTCTCAGAAGAGCAGACACTACTTGCTGACAGTGTGCAGCGTTTTATTCAGAACAGTTACACCTTTGAAGAGCGCCAGAAACTCCTTAAAACCGACGAAGGCTTCAGCCGGGACAACTGGGCCAGCTTTGCTGAGCTTGGCTGGCTTGCGCTGCCTTTCCCTGAAGAGGTGGGTGGCTTCGGCGGCACAGCAATTGAAACTATGATCATGATGGAAGAGTTTGGCAAAGGCATCGTGGTTGAGCCTTATGTTTCGAGCATCATCATGGCCGGGACGGCGTTGTCCGTCGGCGGCAGTGCCGCGCAAAAAGAAGGTCTGCTGGCTGAATTGATGGCTGGCACCAAGATGGCGGCCGTGGCATTTGTGGAACCCCAGGCACGATTCAATCTTGCTGATGTGACAACCACGGCAACCGCCGATGGCGACGGGTACAAAATTAGCGGTTTCAAGGGCGTTGTGCTGGGCGGGCCGTCTGCCGATGCCTTGATCGTACCAGCACGAACCTCAGGTGATCAGCGCGATGAAGCTGGTATTACGCTCTTTGTCGTTGATGCAGGTGCGGCTGGCGTAACAAAGAGGGATTACCCCACGATCGATGGACTGCAGGCCTCTGAAGTCACGCTGGAGAACGTGAGCGTATCCGGTGATGACGTGGTGGGTGATGTTGATAGCGGCCTGGCACTGCTGGAGCAGGTTATCGACAATGCCATTCTCGCTGTTGGCGCACAGGCGGTTGGTGCCATGGAAGTCCTCTACAAGACCACGGTTGAATACTGCAAAACCCGGGAACAGTTTGGCCAGCCTATCGGCAAGTTCCAGGTACTCCAGCACCGCATGGTCGATATGTTCATGGAGCACGAACAGGCCAAGTCACTGCTGTATATGGCCGCACTCAGGATGAGCGAAGGCTATGATGCCGAAGCGAAGAAGGCCATCTCTGCATTGAAAGTTCAGGTAGGCAAGGGTGGACGTTTTGTTGGCCAGAACGCTATCCAGTTGCACGGTGGCATGGGTATGACAGACGAACTGAATGTCGGTCACTACTTCAAGCGTATTACCGCCATCGAAACACTGTTCGGCAACGTGGACTATCATCTGAAGAAGTACGCCGCCGCATAACACTAACTCCAAGGAGTGCCCGATGTCTGACGGATACACGACACCCGACTGGTTCTGGGAAGCGATCGACACCAAGCCTGAATCAGGCTATGTGGAAGTTGAAGATATAGACATCAACTACCTCTACTGGAGCGAAGCCGGCAACCCGGGTTTACTGTTTGTGCATGGCCATAACGCGCACGCACACTGGTGGGACTTCATTGCACCCAGTTACAAAGATGACTACCAGTGTGTAGCACTTGATCTCTCCGGTATGGGAGATAGCGATCATCGTGACGAGTACTCGGCTGAAACCTACGCCAAAGAAATCGTGGCAGTTGCCGACAAGTGCAACATGCCGGAGAACACCATCCTGGTTTCACACAGCTTTGGCGGCATCATGTCGATC
Organism: Pseudomonadales bacterium; assembly: GCA_963921285.3. Taxonomy (GTDB): domain Bacteria; phylum Pseudomonadota; class Gammaproteobacteria; order Pseudomonadales; family Azotimanducaceae; genus UBA9659. Next base: position 32,337 of record CAWUFD020000002.1, on the reverse strand, counting down.
AAGGCGTTCTCCCAGAACCAGGATCGTTTCAAAGGCCTGATCCTGCTTGACTCTGGCCTGAAGCACCCCGAAGACGAACGACCCCAGGAACCTGAACGCCTCGGCCGTGCCAAGGTTTACCCAACATCAGACATCGCCAGATCCAGGTTCCGCCTGCAGCCAGCCCAACAGTGCGAAAACCAGTTCGTGGTCGACTACATCGCCAGGCACTCGGTTGAATTTATCGACGATGAAGATGGCTTCGGCTGGAAGTTCGATGAAGAACAGCGCTCAAGAATGACCGCCTACGAAGATCTCAAAACAGACTTCCAGTCCATCACAAAACCCTGCGCCCTCATCTACGGCGCCGACAGCGAATACTTCTCAGACAAGAGCGCCGCGTTTATGAAGGAACTGCTGCCGCACCTTGAAGTGACAGAATTAGCTGATGCCCAGCATCATCTGTTCCTGGATCAACCCTTGACCTTCATGGAGAAGCTCTCAGCCCAGTTAGATAAGTGGTCTTAGAAGAAAGACCGCGCGGCGCGCACTCTCTCCCAGTAATGTATCAGCCCTGAGCCCTGCTCGCCGAGTAGAGGCCCTAGGTCACCCCACGCGTACGGCGATTGCTCCCATATCCAGTACGGCCATAGAAAGCCAGCCTTGTGCGCTGCTCGCCTAGAAAAGGTAATTGATCGCGAGAGTCGACCGGCTATTACTCTGTCTCAAGTCCGTCCATAAAGAGTCGCGAGCCCCCTGGACCAAACCACTATTCCTATTATCGCGGGGCACAAAAAAGGGGGCCTTCGGCCCCCTTTTTTGTTGGCTTGTAGCCTGGATTTAACAGGACTCGAACAATCCAGCCGCACCCATACCACCACCGATACACATGGAAACGATGCCGTACTTCTTCTCGCGTCGCTTCAGTTCTCGGACGATGTGACCTGTCAGGCGTGAACCTGTCATGCCGAATGGGTGACCGATGGCGATTGAGCCACCGTTGACATTGTAGATCTCTGGATCGATTTCCAGGGTGTCCCGGCAGTAGAGGCACTGTGAAGCGAATGCTTCGTTCAGTTCCACCAGGTCAATGTCGTTCATGGTCAGGTCGTTAGCCTTGAGCAGCTTGGGCACTGCGAATACCGGGCCGATACCCATTTCGTCAGGCTCGCAACCAGCAACAGTCCAGCCGCGGAAGTAAGCCATTGGCTCGAGACCAAGCTGTGCAGCACGCTCTGCGCTCATGACCAGGGTCATGGAAGCGCCATCAGAAAGCTGGGATGCGTTACCCGCAGTTACGGTGCCGTCTTCCTCAAACGCTGGTGGCAGTTTTGCCAGACCTTCAGCGGTCGTTTCCGGGCGGTTACATTCGTCACCAACACATACGCCGTCAACGATTTCAGTTTCTTTAGTTTCCTTGTCGATGACTTTTCGCCACTTAACGTTCATCGGCATGATTTCGTCATCAAACAGGCCAGCCTGCTGTGCAGCGGCTGTGCGCTTCTGGGATTCCAGTGCAAACTCATCCTGGTATTCGCGGCTCAGGTTGTAGCGGCGTGCTACGACCTCGGCCGTGTTACCCATTGCCATGAAGATGTCAGGGGCAATGTCACGGATGGTCGGGTGCAGTTCAGATCGGCCTGGCTCCTGGCGAGCACCAGCAGAAATCGACTCAACACCACCTGCAATCATCACGTCGGAACAACCTGAAGCAATCTGGTTGGCTGCAAACGCAATTGAATTCAGGCCGGATGAACATGCACGGCTGATGGTTGAACCGGCAGTCGTGATTGGCAACTTGGACAGGATAACTGCCAGGCGAGCCAGGTTTCCGCCTTGTTCACCAATCTGGCTGGCAGCACCAACGATCACATCCTCAACCTCAGCAGGGTCAAGGGCTCCATTACGTTCCAGCAACGCATCGATACAATGCGCAACCATGTCGTCCGGACGAGTCAGGTTAAAGGTCCCTCTATGGGACTTGGCCAGTCCGGTTCTCACACTATCTACTACAACAACATCGCGCATTTTTCCCTCCGTTCTTTTGTTCCAAATGCGTTGAAAAGGGGCGTTATTGTGCCTGCTAGGGTATGCCCGTACAAGCGTCGCGCATGTGGTAATGCGCGGATATCACGCCAAACCATAACCTTTGCGCTAACACGTTGAATAACGGTGAAAAATGCTTAATAGTGACGCGCTTTCACCATCGCGCAGGAACTTCATCCATGGCCTATCTGTTGGCAATTGACCAGGGCACGACCAGTTCGCGAGCCATCATGTTTAACGACGCCAGTGAAATTCTTGGTGTCGCACAGAAGGAATTCACTCAGTACTTTCCTGAAGATGGTTGGGTTGAGCACGATCCTGAAGAAATCTGGTCATCCACCCGCGAGGTGATCGCTGAGGTGCTGGAGAAGACCGGCATCGGTGCCGGTGACGTAACGGGTGTCGGCATAACCAACCAGCGCGAGACGACGATCGTCTGGGACAAGGTAACGGGCGAGCCTGTTTATAACGCAATTGTATGGCAGGACCGGCGCACGGCGGAATACTGCACTGAGCTGACCGAGGAGGGCCTCGAGCCCTGGATTAGTGGTAAAACCGGGCTCCTGCTTGATCCCTATTTCTCTTCCACCAAGCTGAAGTGGATCCTTGATCATGTTGAAGGTGTGCGGGAGAGGGCGGCAAATGGCGAACTGCTCTTTGGCACGGTAGACACGTTCCTGCTTTGGCGCCTGTCTTCAGGTAAGTCGCACAAGACCGATGCGACCAACGCGTCCCGCACGATGCTGTTCAATATCCATGATCAGTGTTGGGATGAGGAGATCCTGAGCCGCTTGAATATTCCGGTGTCGTTGTTGCCCGAGGTCGAAGATTGCGCCGCGGACTTTGGTGAGATAGATGCCGCACTCTTCGGTGCACCGATGCCGGTACTTGGCATCGCCGGCGACCAGCAGGCAGCATTGATTGGCCAGGGCTGTTTTGAGGCAGGTATGACCAAGAGCACCTATGGCACCGGCTGTTTTGTGATCATGAATACCGGGCAAGAGCCTGTCACTTCCGAGCATAAGCTGCTGACAACGGTGGGTTATCGCCTGGGCGGCGAGGTGACCTACGGCCTCGAGGGCAGCATCTTCATCGCCGGCGCTGCGGTCCAGTGGCTGCGTGATGGCATAAAACTGATCGGCCATGCCGCTGAAACCGAGGCGATTGCTGAAAATCACAGCGGTCACCAGGGGGTATATCTTGTACCAGCGTTCACCGGGCTGGGCGCACCCTACTGGGACCCGAACGCCAGGGGCGCGATCTTCGGACTGACGAGGGACACTGGCATAGAAGATATTGTCGTCGCGACCCTGCAATCCGTGTGTTTCCAGACCAAGGACCTGCTCTCGGCGATGCAACAGGATGGTGCGGTACCGACGATATTGCGGGTAGATGGTGGGATGGTCGAGAACAGCTGGGTTGCCCAGCATCTTGGCGATGTATTGCAGATGCTGGTAGATCGGCCGGAAGTCATTGAAACGACTGCACTTGGTGTTGCCTATCTGGCGGGGCTGCAGGCGGGTGTCTACCCGGATACGGCGGCTGTAGCGGACCGCTGGCGCCTGAATCAGCGATTTGAGCCCAAAATGGCACCAGAAGAGAGCATGTCGCTGTACCAGGGGTGGCAGACAGCTGTATCAAAGGTGCGAACCTAAGGCGAACAGTCTGTCGCACTCAGCGCTGATCTACTGCGCTGGCGGTAAATTGGCCACATTTCCGAGACGTCGGACCGCCTGTTTTCCTCGTTGAATATTCTTGATATTCGCCGAAACGTCGGACCGCTCAAAATCCGAAAAATCTGACTCAATTTTCCACCATGCTCGCTACGATCGTCTAAGTCCGACAGACTGCTAGACGGTTACAAAACCCTTACATTCTTGAGGTAATTCGACAAAACCTGCAGCAACTACCCCTTTAAAATTGCTGCACATTTACTCACCGGGCCCGCTATGACCTCTTCTGAGGGTGCAGTCGCCCAACAAAAAGCCAGGATTTACCGTGTAGGCACACCTTGCTGCCGGTATATTCGTGCACCTGATGGTTTGCTGGGCCGTGTTGTCCATTGGCCATATGGAGCTCACACCTATCGAGTTCCTTGGGGTTGCATCCCTGTCTATTGCCGGATTTGTCTTCCTCGCGTTGCTGATCCTGATCGAATGGAACCTGACGCTGGAAGACCCCGACATGGCGGTTGCCCAGATGATCTGGGCGCTAACGGTTGTTGTACTGACTTCCCATTTTGCCGTTGAGCTGAAACCCGTCGTCCTGATGTCAGGACTCGCCATGGTTGTGATGGGCGCAAATCGGCTTAAACGCCAGCAGCTGTTTGTCGTTGCTGCCTACGGCCTCTTCCTCTACATGGTATCGGTGATGCAGCTGACCAGTGAAAGCGGCATGAGTGCGGTAACCGAACTGGTGATCGTATTCGCGTTTGGCCTGGTACTCGTGTTTGGCCCGGCCCTCTATCAGTTCGAACGTACCATTTTCGAAAACCTGATGACCGACAAGAACGACGAGCTGACCAGGGCGCTTGCACAGATCAAGGACATGGCTGTCAGGGATGAGTTGACCGGCGTTTACAATCGTCGTCATGTGATGGAAATGCTGGGCCAGCAGAAGGGCATGGCGGAGCGATCCAGCTACGCGTTTTCTATCTGTTATGTGGATCTCGACTACTTCAAGAAAGTAAACGACAGGTTTGGCCATGCAACCGGTGATGAAGTCCTGAAGAACTTCGCGCGAGTGGCGGAGGAGATCCTGCGTGAGGTTGACTGTGTTGCCCGCATCGGTGGGGAAGAGTTTGTACTGGTGATGTCAGGCACGAACCAGCACGACGCGGTCACCGGTGCCCAGCGGATTGCAGATGCGCTTAAAGATATGCATGTCACCCGCAATGAACCGCGTTACAGAATTACTGCTTCGGTAGGTATTACCCAGTATCGGGCTGGAGATACCGTGGAGCGGATGCTCGAGCGCGCCGACAGTGCGCTCTATGAGGCGAAAAGAACTGGTCGCAACAAGATCGTTGTGGCTGAGGACGAGCATGGGGCCTCCCCGGTGCTGCGTGCAGGCAGCCGGGCTTAACAGCACACACATCGGTCTATTTCCTAAAAAACTACTTTTATGTACCAGGCAGTGGGTTTACTTGCACGATAGCGGCGTGCCCTTACGGCTGTTTACGTACGCTCAAGGCTGTTTCGGTAAGCTCAAGGCTGTTTCGGTAAGCTCAAGGCTGTATTGCCATCATTTCAGTGTCCCTGGCGGATGATCCCGGGCAATCAGCCTGAATCCCTGCAGGCCTGATTCAGCAAGGCTACACACAGCAAATTGTCTGGTATTATTACCGGTCTTATCGAAACGTGGTCAGTATGGACAAGCGGCGAAGTCCAAGATACGCAATCAGTCTTAATGCTCTGTGCACCCTAACGTAGGCAGGTCCTGGTTATGCCAAATCCAGGATTTCTGTGACGGCGGGATGTTACTGGTTGAGCAGAACGGACGACCGCGTAAGAACCTGCCGGGTATCAACCAGGGCCAGACCGTCGGCATTCATTTCAGTGTGCCGACTGAAAACAAGGATCAGCACTTCCGGCTTGAAGGTGCAATTGTCCGCGTGATGGAAACCGGTGTGGGTATCAACTTCCCCGACGGTATGGACGAAGACGCCATGCGCTGTCTCTCGGAATACTCCGGATTGAAACCCGCAAGTCCAAGCGCACCCCAGGCATCATCCGGCGGTGCCGACAGTGTGGCAGATGAAAGCGCTGAACCAGCGCGGCAGAGAACATCGTCTCCTTTCCTTACTGGCGGCCTGAAGCCAACCGATGCGAAACGTGTTGTGACGATGCTGCGCAAGGAAGCCGCAAAGATTGTCCCTGAGATGACAGCGTCACTCTTCTCCTACATGGACAGTGAACTGCTGGAACTCGCAAAGGACGCCAAATCGAATGCCGAACAAAGCGAATACTTTGCCGCCATGTCGAGCCTTGAGAAGGCCAAGAAGCAGGTCAGCCAGGATTTTCTCAATGACGTGTTGAACCAGTTTGATGAGCCGCGGGATCTGCAGACCTTGCTGGAAGAGCGTCGCAAAGCCAACGAGGAACGTAAGGCGCAATCGCAGAAGAAGATAAAACTCTCCCTGGTCAATACGGAAGAGTTCGAAGACTGGCTCGCCGTTGCCAACATTATCCAGCGCAGTGAACGCAGCTACGAAAAGTACCAGAACGAGCTGCTGCAGCGCATGGGGATGATTGTTGATTCATGGAGTCACTCCGAAGCGAACCCGCTGGGTACCTCTGTGTTCAGCCATGCGTTCGATGATGCAATTCGCCAGGTGGATCTCTCCAAGGAAATCCGCCAGAAGGTTTACACTGGATACGAGAGCAACTGTATTCCTCTGTTCCGCAAACTCTACATCACCACAACAAAACTGTTAGAAGAGTCAGAACTGTTCCCTGACCTGGACGAAGACTACATTGCGCCAGCCTCGGTGCCCGAAGAGAAGAAGGAAGAGGAGAAGAAGCCTGAACCTGAACCGGAGGCAGTAGAAGAGGAAGAGCCTGAGGAAGAGTTCGAAGACGAAGAAGACGACTACGAAGACGATTTTGAGGACGAATACGAAGAACCTCGTCCGCGTCGCCGCCGGCGCTCGGCGCCACCGCCGCAATCTCGGCGAAGAGGTTCAAGGCGGCGGCCATCACGCCGCATGGAAGCGCCGGAACCCATGGAAGAAATGCCGCCCCGACGACAGGCGCCGGTTGATGATGTAGGCGATGCGATTCGCAGTATCTACTCCTCGGTACGCGACCTGATGGGCCAGAAAGGCGAGATCGACTACGCCGATGACTACGAAGAAGACGCCGACTACTTCGAAACCGAGGAAGTCCAGGATCTGCTCAGCACCCTTGAGGACGAGATCCTTGAATCCGCGATCCAGTCTCGCCGCATCCCGGTACGGGAACGACTGCTTGAAACAGCATCCCTGGTGGGTGGCAGGCGAGTAGCGCCAGAGCAACTGAAGAACATTGAGGTTGTCGAGAATCTCGTCGATACCATCGAAGAAGATGAACTGCTTTCAGGCAACGCGAAAAACTGGATACGCCAGCTCGAGTTGACGCTCGACAAGGTGGCGATGGGAGACGATGAGTTCCTGTCTGAAAAGAATCCGCACCGCTCGCTTGAGGTAGTTAACCAGATTGCACGACTCGGTGGTGCGGAATCCGGCAGCGCCAAACGCGTGGTTGACGAGATCGTCACGGACATCAACCAGAATTACGACGAAGACCCAGAGGTATTCGACCGGGCCCTCGGCAAGCTTCAGCCGATTGTCGAAAGGCAGAATCGTGCCTTTACAGGCAACGTGCAGAGAACGGTGAAGGCCAGCGAAGGCCAGCAGACCCTGATCAATGCCCAGCGTGCCGTCGTTAACGAGATGGATCAGCGCTATGCAGGCAAGGAAGTGCCTGAAATCCTTTACAAGCTGCTGATGCCAGGATGGCGTAACCTGCTGGTGAACACACATCTAAGGCAAGGGGAGAACAGCGCCGACTGGAATAATCATGTCAGGGCGCTCGACCAGGTTTTCCAGCACCTGGATGAAGGCAGTGATCCAGTGCAGTCTCCGGACTACATGCCGCCGGAAGAACTGATCGAACACATTGAATCGGGCCTCGATTCCATTTCCTACGAACCCGGCCAGCGAATTCCGCTGATCAACTCGCTGCGCTCTGTTATCCAGGGTGAAGCATCTGCAGCAGAGATGCCGCGGGTTGCGTTACGCGAGAACACCATTGCTGAAAACCTTGGTTTCAGTGATGTCACCAAGCAGGCCGAAGAACGTCGCCGTCTGCGTGATGAGAAGGCGGATGACACATCCTGGCAGAAGTGCCTGGAGCGGGTAGCGCGCCTGCACGTTGGTGCATGGGTTGAATTCAGCGGTCGAAAAGAAGAACCCGAAATTGCGATCGTCGCCTGGGTTGATGAAGAAGGCACGCGTTACGTCTTCGTCAACCGGCGCGGTGTAAAAACGACGACCTCTCTGTTGAGGAACTGGCGACGATGCTGCAGCACGGCCAGCTTAAGATCATGGAAGAGTCGGACATCCCGCTGACAGATCGTGCATCGCACCGCATGTTGCAGAACATGCACAATCAATTGACTCACCAGGCAACCCACGATGACCTGACCGGACTCCTGAATCGCAAGGAGTTCGAAAGAGAACTTGAGCGGGCGTTGAATCTCGCCAAGCGTGATGACGGCATCATGCGCATGTGCGCCTACATTGACCTTGACCAGTTCAAGGTGATCAACAATACCGGTGGCCACGACGCGGGTGACAAGTTACTGGTGATCATCGGTGATCTCCTGAAGAACAAACTGCAGGGTAAAGAATCGCTTGCTGCCAGGCTCGGCGGTGATGAGTTTGGGATCCTTGTTGAGGAATGTTCCGAAGATGTCGGCATGGCGCTGATGAAGTCCATTTCCGATGAGGTTAAGAACCTGCGCTTCGAGTGGGAAGAAGATACCTTCTCGCTCACAACCAGCTGCGGTATCTGCTACATCGATAACAGCATGGAAGACGTGGCGTCGATCATGCGTGGTGCGGACTCGGCCTGTATTGCGGCCAAGGAAGCAGGTCGAGACAGGATCCAGGTTTATAATGCCGGTGACTCAAGGATGGTGCACCGTAAGGACATCATGGAGTTTGTCTCAACCATCGACAAGGCGCTCGATGAAGACCGCTTCATGCTGAACTGCCAGAAGATCCAGCCAATCGATCCAGACGATCCGGATGTCCACTACGAGATCCTGCTGACCGTGCTGGATGATGATGGCAATCCAATGCCGCCGCAGGATTTCATCATCGCGGCTGAACAGTACAACAGGATGGGCGCCATTGACCGCTGGGTCATCCGGAACGCTTTCCAGTTTATCGCCAGCAATATCCTGAGGCTGGATGATCTCGGCGCGTTTTCGATCAACATATCCGGTAACTCGCTGACTGAAGATGACTTCATGGAGTTTGTGCTGGAACAGTTCAACGAGACGCGGCTGCCGACTTCCAAGATATGTTTTGAAATTACCGAGACGTCTGCCATCGGCAGTATCGATGATGTGATTGAGTTCATGGAGAAACTGAAGATCATCGGCGTCTCATTTTCACTTGATGATTTTGGTACAGGCCTCTCTTCTTATTCCTATCTGAAAAACCTGCCGGTCGACTACCTCAAGATCGACGGTATTTTTGTCAAGGACATCAAGAACAACCCCAGTGACTATGCGGTGGTGAAATCGATCAATGAGATCGGTCATTTCATGGGTAAGAAAACCATCGCCGAGTTTGTAGAAGACGATGAGGTTATCGAGATACTTCGAGAAATCGGCGTCGACTACGCCCAGGGGTTCGGTGTCGGCAGAAAGATACCGATCACCGAACTATTGGATTCCTGATTCCGAGCGTTTTAGACGGACTCAACCAGCTCCGAGACAATATCGACAATCTGATCCGCCTCTTCATCAGTAATGGTGAGTGGCGGCAGCAGGCGTATCACCTTGTCCACGGTGACATTGATCAGGAGCCCCTTGTCGAGTGCCTTACCGACCAGGTCGGCGCAGGGTGAATCCAGTTCAATGCCGATCATGAGGCCCTTGCCTCGAACTTCCTTCACGTTGTTGAGGCCGCCAAGACGCTCCTCAAACTTCGCCAGCATCGCCGCGCCAACCTCAGCTGCGCGTGCAGCAATGTTGTGCTTTTCAATCTCGTTGACGACCGTAAGGCCAACTGCGCAGGAGAAAGGATTACCACCGAAGGTGGAACCATGATTACCCGGGCCGAGTGTCTTTGCCGCTTCGCCCCTCGCAAGACAGACACCAATCGGCACGCCATTGCCGAGGCCTTTTGCAATGGTGACAACGTCCGGCAGAATACCAGCATGCTGATAGGCAAAGTACTTACCAGTTCTGCCGTTGGCGGTCTGGATCTCATCCAGCATCAGCAACCAGCCGTTGGCGTCGCAGATTTCTCGCAGTGAATTCAGGTAGTCATCATCAGGTACCTGGATACCACCTTCGCCCTGGATAGGCTCCACCATGACTGCGACGACGTTCTTGTCGTGCTCGGCAACCTGCCTGACGGCTTCGACATCATTAAACGGTACGCGCACAAACCCGTTAACCAGCGGTTCAAACCCTGCCTGAACCTTGCGGTTACCTGTGGCAGTCAGGGTGGCAAGTGTTCGTCCATGAAATGAACTGTCCGTGACAATTACACTTGGATTGTCGATGCCGCGGTTGTGGCCATAAAGACGTGCAATCTTGATCGCACATTCGTTGGCCTCAGCGCCGGAGTTGCCGAAGAACATGTTGTCCATACCGGAGATCTCGGCGAGCTTGCTGGCCAGTGCCTCCTGCTTGGGGATGCGATAGAGATTGGAGGTGTGCAGTACCGAAGTTGACTGCTCACTGATCGCCTTGGCGACTGCCGGGTTTGCGTGGCCGAGTACGATAACGGCGAGACCCCCGAGTGCGTCGAGATACCGCTTACCCTGGTCATCCGTTAACCACGAACCTTCTCCTTCCACGAAGGAGACATCTAAACGACCGTAGGTCGGCATTACTGCTTCTGACATCTTTTGCTCCTTGGGTTACCAGGGTATGAGTGAAAAAAGGGGGCGATAATAAACCAGTTTGATGGAACCCGAAAGGGCGCGAGGCCACGGCTGCTGCGCAACCAGGAGAAAGAAGGTTCGGGTGACAGCCAGTTATTCCGCTATGAATTGGTCCCTATTCCGCCTGATTGCGTATCATCTAAGGGTGGAAAGGCGGTAGAATGCGCCCTTTGCCGACAACGCAACGAGACGACAACATGGACATTCAAGATACGATACGAGACCAGATTGCCAGCAACCCAGTGCTGCTCTACATGAAAGGTTCACCTGATCAACCCCAGTGTGGATTCTCAGCGCAGGCGACGCAGGTGCTGATGGCATGCGGCGAACGTTTCGCCTATATCGATATCCTGGCCAATCCTGAGATTCGCGCCACACTGCCGGAGGTTTCTGACTGGCCAACTTTTCCGCAGCTGTTCGTAGCAGGGGAACTGGTTGGTGGTTGTGACATCATCACAGAGATGTACCAGGCCGGTGAGTTGCAGCCGATGATCAGTGAAGCTGCCGCCACAACTGAGAATGAGTCTTAATAACAGTTAAGATTTCTTGTCGCAGTTTGGTGTTCACACCCGTAACGAAAGGGCTATACTCTGCCCACTTCCAAGGACATGAACATTTTAAACGAGGTAACTTATGAGCTTGAAAGGTAGCCAGACAGAACAGAACCTGAAAGATGCATTTGCAGGTGAATCCCAGGCAAACCGCCGCTATCTTTACTTTGCTGCGAAGGCAGACGTAGAAGGATACAACGACGTATCAGCTGTTTTCCGTTCCACTGCTGAAGGTGAAACCGGTCACGCACACGGCCACCTGGAGTACCTGGAAGAAACAGGTGATCCGGCAACTGGTCTGCCAATCGGTTCAACCTCTGACAACCTCAAAGCAGCAATCGCTGGTGAAACCCACGAGTACACAGACATGTACCCGGGTATGGCGAAGACTGCACGTGACGAAGGTTTCGACGAGATTGCAGACTGGATGGAAACACTGGCCAAGGCCGAGCGTTCACACGCTAACCGTTTCCAGAAGGCGTTAGATGGCCTCGACGGTTAATCCCTGCTGTTTTCAAAAAAAGCCCGCCTTTGGCGGGCTTTTTTTTTGGGTTGAAGAAACTTTTTATGGACGTCTATTAATCGCATGTACCCCGCGAACCTCTTGTGCGTCCCACCTCTGTTATCGCGAGTAACGCTGAAGGCTCCCAACTCCAGCACGGTCGTGCCAAGCATAAAGCGCCCGCGGCGTTACTTGGCCAGATGTCTGTGGGACCTATAGGAGGCTCATGGGATACAGTTGCCTGGTAGACGACCATAAAAAGCCTCTGGCCCAGTAACCGCGGTGCATCCAAAAGCGACTTAGCGAACCACGGTCGTGCCAAGCATAAAGCGCCTGCGGCGTTACTTGGCCAAATGTCTGTGGGACCTAAAAGCGGCTCGCGGGTTACAGCTGCTTAGTAGTCGTCCATGAAAAACCTAAAAGATTTCACCGCCCATTTCCCGCCACCGGTTCACAATCGTGCAGAACAGCTCTGCAGTGCGATCACAGTCGTACTTCGCGGAATGTGCTTCCTCGTTCTCAAACGGTATACCCGCCGCAGCGCAGGCTCGCGCCAGCACGGTCTGGCCGAATGCCAGTCCACAGAGAGTGGCGGTGTCGAAGCTTGAGAAAGGGTGAAATGGATTGCGTTTGATATTGCAGCGGGCCGATGCAGCGTTAACGAAACCCTGATCGAATGACGCGTTGTGGGCGACGATGATAGCCCGGTTGCATCCTGTTCTTCGGACTTCGGTTCGCACCGCACGGAAGGTTTCCGACAGGGCCTCTTTCTCAGGAACAGCGATTCGCAGGGGGTGGTGTGGATCGATGCCGGTGAACTCGAGAGAGGAAGGCTCGATATTGGCGCCTTCAAAGGGTTCGATGTTGAAGTTGATGCGTTGCCCCGGGACGAGATTGCCGTCTTCGTCCATCTCGATGATGACGCTCGCTATCTCCAGCAGTGCATCGGTCTGGGCGTTGAACCCGCCGGTTTCCAGATCCAGGACTACCGGGAGGTATCCCCTGAATCTGCGGGCAATGGGTAACTTCTCATTGTCAGCCAATTTTTTCGCTTAAGGGGTACCTGACCCCGTCTGTTACTTGCCAGGTGACTGTGTCAGCCCCCCTGATAGGGACCAGCTCATCATTGCCGAAATTCAGTGTCTCCGGAATGTGCCAGTCCTTCTGTTCAAGCGTGATCATATCCTGATTTCGCTGCAGCTTGTAAAAGTCAGGGCCGTGGTGGCTGGCAAAACCCTCTAGCTGATCGAGTTTGTTCTCGGCCGCAAATATCTCCGCGTACAGCTCAATCGCCGCATGCGCGGTATAGCTGCCGGCCGCACATCCACATGCGTTTTCTTTTGCGTGTCTTGGATGTGGTGCAGAGTCTGTACCGAGAAAAAACGATGGGTTACCTGATGTTGCCGCCTGTACCAGTGCCTGCTGATGAATATCGCGTTTCAGAACCGGCAGGCAGTAGTAGATCGGTTTCATACCACCAGCCAGCATGTCATTCCTGTTATACATGAGATGATGCACTGTGATCGTGGCGGCAACGTTGGCGCTGCTGTCGATCACAAAGTCCACGGCCTCGGCAGTTGTGATGTGTTCGAGAATGATCCGCAGGTTTGGAAAGTTCTCTGCGATGTTGCCTAGATGGCGGTCAATAAACGCGGCTTCCCGATCGAAGATATCAACGTCGTCGTCGGTCACCTCACCGTGAATGGAGAGGATGACATCGTGTTCCTGCATGCTTTCAAAAATCGGGTAGAGCTTCTCTACAGCCGTGACGCCCGCGGCTGAATTGGTTGTTGCGCCTGCAGGGTAAAGCTTGAATGCATCGACAAAGCTACTCTGTCCTGAAGCTGCCACGGTGTCGTGATGGGTTTCGTCCGTGAGGTAGAGGGTCATGCGTGGATCGAACCCTTCCGGTGCGTGTGCCAATATTCTGTCGCGATAGTCGCTTGCGGCTTCTACTGTTGTTACCGGTGGAACAAGGTTTGGCATAACCAGCACTCGTCCAAAGTAGCGCGCTGCATCGGAAACAGTTCGCGGCAGGTAATCATCGTCGCGAAGATGGATGTGCCAGTCGTCTGGCCGGGTAATGGTGAGGGTGTTCAAAACAATCCAGGGTCCTTTCTCGTGGTGCGTATCCTACAGCATACGGGTTCGCGGTTTCAGGTCAGCTTATGTAATATACGCGTCTTTTTGGCGACCCGCCCATCATCATCAAAGGCAAAACCATGGCACAGTTCGATAAAGTTGTTCTTTCCTACTCGGGTGGCCTGGACACTTCCGTCATCCTGAAATGGTTGCAGGAAACCTATGGCTGCGAGGTAGTGACCTACACTGCAGACCTCGGTCAGGGGGAAGAGCTAGAGCCCGCACGCGAAAAAGCCACCAGCATGGGGGTGAAAGAAATCTACATAGATGACGTGCGAGAGGAGTTTGTACGGGATTTTGTTTACCCGATGTTCCGTTGCAACACGATCTATGAAGGTGAATACCTGCTGGGTACCAGCATTGCACGCCCGCTGATCGCCAAGCGGCTCGTGGATGTGGCCAACGAAACTGGTGCACAGGCTGTTGCGCATGGTGCAACCGGCAAGGGTAATGACCAGGTTCGTTTTGAGCTTGGTGTTTATGGCCTCAAGCCTGATGTCACTGTCATAGCGCCGTGGCGCGAATGGGAGCTGAACTCCCGTGAAAGCCTGATGGAGTTTTGCGAACTGCACCAGATCAAGGTTGACCAGAAGCATGAGGGTGAAAAGTCCCCTTATTCAATGGATGCAAACCTGCTGCATATCTCCTACGAGGGCGGGATCCTCGAGGACCCGTCTGCGGAACCGGAAGAACCGATGTGGTTATGGACGGTATCGCCGGAAGAAGCACCAGACACGCCGACCTACATGGATCTCACCTACAGGAATGGTGATGTCGTCGCGATTGACGGCAATGAGATGACACCCGCTGAAGTACTCACCCTGCTCAACAAGGTTGGTGGTGAGAACGGTATTGGCCGCGTGGATATCGTCGAGAATCGCTATGTTGGTATGAAGGCGAGGGGCTGTTACGAAACCCCCGGGGGCACCATCCTGTTGAAAGCACATCGCGCGATCGAGTCGATTACGCTCGACCGGGAACTGGCCCACCTGAAAGACGAGCTGATGCCGCGTTATGCCAGCCTTATTTACAACGGTTACTGGTGGTCACCTGAAAGGATTGCCATGCAGGCACTGATCGACAATTCGCAGCAGTATGTGAATGGCAAAGTCCGCGTGAAACTCTACAAGGGCAATGTCATTGTTGTTGGGCGTGAGTCAGACAACGACAGCCTTTACGATGCTGATGTGGTCACCTTCGAAGATGATGCAGGTGCGTATGACCAGGCGGATGCCGGTGGTTTCATCAAGCTGAATGCGTTGCGCCTGAAGCTCGCCAGCAAAATGGGACGCAAGTTCCTCTAGTCCAAGTCGCGCGTCAGGTGTTGTTTGCTGCATCCGTCGGACGTTGGGTTGTTCGCTCCGCACGCTGATCCAGCAGGTTCTTCAAGGCCAGCAGGCAACCGAACAGGATAAACGCACCCGGCGGTAGCGCGGCTATCAGCAAGCCACTGTCCGCAAACGCGATAGTCATGTCACCCGCGCCGGTCAAGAGGTGCAGGTTTGCAAACAGTGTGCCTTGTCCGATGACTTCCCGCAGGGCACCCAATACGCAGATCACCATCATGAAGCCGGTACCCATCATAAATCCGTCCAGACCAGCGGTTATCACGGGCTGCCTGCTTGCAAAGGCTTCAGCGCGTCCAAGCAGGGTACAGTTGGTAACGATCAGCGCAACGAAGAGCCCAATACGCTGGTGCAGATCGAAGAACCAGGCTTGAAGCAGGATATCTGCCAGGGTAACGAAAGTTGCAATAACCAGTATCTGTACAGGTAGCCGGGTTTCGTCATCCAGCAGGTTACGGAACAGGCTGATGAAAATGTTTGAAGCGGTCAGCACGGCGAGTGTGGTGATACCAAGGCCAAGTGCTGTTGCAAAATTGTTTGACACCGCGAGCAGAGGGCACAGACCGAGTAGTTGCACCATTGCGGGATTGTTGGTCCAGAGCCCTTCCCTTGTTATTTCTTGCGGCGTCATTGTGTTGACTCACCGTCGTTGTAAAGCTGGAGGTGGTCGCCAATTGCGTGGGTGACAGCTCTCGATGTAATGGTCGCACCGGTCATGCCGTCAAAATCACCGCCATCCTTTTTCAGTTCGTATGTGTTCTCGGCGATATGACTGGCGTCGAACTGGTAGATCCAGGGAGAAACGGTTGTATCAATAAAGTCGCCGATACCGGGTGTTTCCTTGTGTGAGGTCACCCGCACACCCAGTATTGATCCACCGGTGTCCGATGCGACCCACATGCTGATGTTGCCGTTGTAACCCTGGTTTGTGGTGACCTGGTCGATTCGGGCGAGTTGCTGACCATCAACCTCAACCCGGTAACCGTTCCCCGATTTCTCCAGCTGCACACCCGACTCACTTACCGTTTTTACAAGGTCTCTCAGCACACGCTCCTCCCAGGCGGAACGATTATCTGCAATTCGACTTTTTGTCGTGGCGTAGGTGCCGGACAGCAGTGCGGCGCAAAACAATGTCAGCAAACCAGCCTTGATAATGACTCTGCTCATGTTCGCCTCTGTTTGACCAGGATATGGTCAATAAGCGGCGCTGCGCCGTTCATCATCAGCACAGCAAACGCTACGCCCTCAGGATAGGCGCCAAAGCTTCGAATAACGAACGTGATGAGCCCGACACCAATCGCGAAAACAATCAGCCCCTGTTTCAGCGCGGGGGACGTCACCGGGTCTGTCAGGATAAAAAACGCTGCCATCATGGTCGCGCCACTGAAAAGGTGAAAATAAGGTGACCCCAGGCTTGCCGAGCTACCGGCATCGTAGAAGAGCAGGCTGAGCACACTGAGCGTGGCAAGAAAGCTGGCCGGGATAACCCAGGGAATGACCTTCAAACCAAGCAGCAGCAGGCCGCCCGCAAGGAAAGCGACGTTGATCCACCACCAGGCATTGCTGTTAGCTGACCCCTGATCGTCGAAAAATTCTTCACTGGTCATTGCGCCGCGAAATTTGTATGCATCAAGTGGGGTGGCACCGCTCAGGCCATCATATTCCAGCCTGTCCACCGACCAGGTTGCCTTGATCGAGATAGTTTCAAGACCTGGCGTATCAGCCTGGCGGGTTGCAGGTGCCGGCCAGTCGCTCATGGCAAGAGGGAAGGACAGGATGAGCACGGCAAAGCCCACCATGGCCGGGTTAAACAGGTTCTGTCCGAGCCCGCCATAAACATGTTTGCCAAAAACAATGGCAAAGCAAGTGCCAAATATGATGATCCAGTAGGGCAGGAGTGGCGGCAGGGCGAGGCCAAGCAGAATACCTGTCATGAGTGCACTGCCATCGGTCGCAAGTGTGAGAGGTAGCCCGCGTAATAGCAGTATGATCAGTTCCGCAATGACTGCCGCTGCACCAGCGACAAGGATGTTGATCACGATGCCCGGGCCAAACATCCAGGTCATCGCGACCGCACCGGGCGTCAACGCGGCGATGGTCACCAGCATCATGCGTTGCGTGTTCATCACGAGCTGTCTCTTGCAGAATCGAGCAGGGCCGCCATATCGCTGGCCTTTGGCCGGGTTTTTACCTTGACGGTCTGCTTTGCCGAGCGTGCTTCGTGGGCAAGGTAGCGGACCTCTGCTTCATTGGCTCGCTCACGCGTCACATCGATAAGACTGATCTGCTGTTTGGCGGCTCGGAAGGTAGCCGTTAACGGCAGGTCAGCAGGGCAATGTCGATCACATATTCGGCACTCAATACACGCATCAAGATCCAGGACCTGAAGCGCCGTTTCGTCATCTCGATGGCGATAAAGTAATTGCGGGGCCAGCTGCCGAGGACATACGGGTTCACACAGACCGCAGTTAATGCAGGCCTGCTCAGGGGTTGACGAAGGAAAGTTGATGACCGGGTCAGGCTCGGGGTGCGAGATAAGATCAATACAATCGACAGGGCACGGATCAAGACAAAGTTCACATCCCGTGCAGATATCATCGAGTACCACATGCATCTGCTGCGTTGCACCGATGATGGCGTCAACAGGGCAGGCCGGTATACACAGTGTGCAGCCAATACATTCATCCTCGCGTATTTTTGCAAGCACACGGCCCTTATCTTCACCGCACTCGGGATCGAGTGGCTCCACGTTCCTGCCAAGTAGTTCTGCAAGTTCGGCAATGGTGGCATCGCCACCAGGCGGGCATCGATTGATGGCCTCGCCCTCGGCGATGGCCTGTGCATATGGCGCACAGCCAGGATAACCGCATTGTGCACACTGGGTTTGTGGAAGGATTCGCTCGATGTCCTTCACCAATGTGCGCTTATCTTCGGGGTACCGTCGCGCTGTGATTGCCAGCAGCGTTGCACAAGCAATGCCGATCAGTGTAAGTGTCGCAAGGCCAGGCAGGGCGGCTTCAATCATCAGTCCATCCCCACGAAACCCATGAAGCCCATCGACAGCAACCCTGCTGTGATCATATTGATGGCACTGCCCTGGAAAGTGAGCGGGGTGTTTAACGTGTCCATCTTCTCCCTGATCGCGGCGAACATGATGAGCACCAGCGAAAAACCAACCGCGGCGCCGAAGCCGTACACCAGGCTGCTTGCAAAGCTGTGTTGCAGTTGCGTGCTCATCAATGCCACACCCAGGACAGCACAGTTGGTCGTAATCAGCGGCACGTAAATACCGAGTACTTCATGCAGGCGCGGCTGTGTTGCACGCATCATGATGGATGAGAACTGAACGGTGCTCGCGATGATGACGATAAAGGCGATGATGCGCAGGTATTCAAGTTCGAAAGGCACGAGCAGGTAGGCATTCACCAGGTAACTCGCCGCAACGGATATGGTGAGTACAAAGGTGGTCGCTGCAGACAGGCCAATGGCGCTGTCGATTCGATTGCTTGCGCCCATGAAAGGGCACAAGCCGAGGAACTGCACCAGTACGAAGTTGTTTACAAAGATGGTGCTGAGCAGGATGAGTAATGCTTCAGGCATAACGCAAGTTTAAGCCATAGGAGTGGCTGATTCTCGTACGCGGTGCAGCGATATCCGGTTCAGATCTCGGAGCAGTTTTACCTGGCCCTATGTGACTTTCATGCCCGGGGTTGCACCCTCATCAGGCTCGAGCAGGTAGATATCCTTGCCACCGGGGCCCGCAGCCAGCACCATCCCTTCTGACACGCCAAACTTCATCTTGCGTGGTGCAAGGTTGGCCACCATGACCGTGTGTTTGCCGATAAGTTGCTCGGGATCATAGGCTGACTTGATACCAGCAAACACCTGGCGAGTTTCTTCGCCGAGATCCAGTGTCAGTCTCAGCAGTTTGTCAGCGCCTTCAACATGTTCTGCGTTTGCTATCCGGACGACGCGCAGATCAACCTTGGCGAAGTCATCAAACTCGATCGTGTTGCTTTCATCCTTGGCGGCCTCAGTTGCAACCGGTGCAACATCATCCTGTTTTGTCGCATTCACGATCGCATCCACCTTATCGGTTTCAACGCGTGTCATCAGCGGTTTGAACTTGCCGATTGCATGGCTCGTCAGGGTGAGTCTTGCATCTTCCCATTCGAGTGGATCGATATTCAGGAACGACTCGCTGCGCTCAGCAAGACCAGGCATCACAGGCTTCAGGTACGTCACCAGAATCCTGAAGAGGTTCAATCCATCGGAGCAGATCTGGTGGACCTCGTCACGCCGGCCTTCTTCTTTGATCAGCACCCAGGGCTGGTTTTCCGCGATGAACTGGTTGGCCTTATCCGCAAGCGCCATGATTTCCCGCATCGCCTTGCCGTAGTCGCCGTTCTCATAGTGTTCGGCGATGGTGTCAGCGCGTTGCTGGAATTCTCCCACCAGTGGGTTGTTGGCGTTATCGGCAAGTGTATTGTCGAACTGCTTGTTGATGAAGCCGGCGCAACGGGACGCGATGTTAACAACCTTGCCAACAACATCAGAGTTCACCCGCTGGACGAAGTCCTCCAGGTTGATATCCAGGTCATCGATACCGCTACTCATCTTTGCGGCGAAGTAGTAGCGCAGGTAATCCGGGTCCAGATGTTCCAGGTAGGTTCTCGCGTTGATGAACGTGCCGCGTGACTTGGACATCTGTACACCGCCAACAGTGACGAACCCGTGCGCATGAACGCGTGTGGGTGTCCTGAAACCAGCGGTGTCGAGCATGGCTGGCCAGAACAAGGCATGGAAATTGATGATGTCCTTGCCGATAAAGTGATGCACCTCGCAATCGGAATCCTGCTTCCAGAAGTCATCAAAGTTCACACCGTTAGCGTCGCAGTAGTTCTTAAATGACGCCATGTAGCCAATCGGGGCATCCAGCCAGACGTAGAAATACTTGTCAGGTTCGCCCGGTATATTGAAACCGAAGTAGGGCGCATCACGACTGATATCCCAGTCCTGCAGGCCGGCATCAAGCCACTCGGATAGCTTATTGGCGATGGCATCCTGCACTGCGCCGCTGCGGGTCCAGTCCTTCAGGAATTCGGTGAAATTGGAGAGCGCAAAAAAGTAGTGTGTTGACTCCTTCAGCACAGGTGTGGAGCCCGACACCTTCGATCGTGGATTTTTAAGTTCCGTCGCTTCGTAGGTTGCCCCGCACTCCTGGCAGTTATCGCCGTACTGGTCATCCGCGCCACACTTCGGGCAGGTGCCAATGATGTACCGGTCAGCCAGGAACATCTCTTTTTCAGGATCGTAGAGCTGGTTTACCGTCTTGGTTTTGATCTGCTGTGCTTCTTCCAGCCGGTTGTAGATCAGCTCGGCATACTCACGGTTCTCATCCGAGTGCGTGCTGTAGAAGTTATCGTGGCTGATGGCAAAGTCACCAAAGTCAGCCTGGTGTTCTGCCTGGACCTGTTCGATCAGCTGCTCCGGCGAAATGCCAAGCTCTTCTGCCCGTAACATGGTGGCGGTGCCATGTGTATCGTCTGCGCAGACGTAGATGCATTCATGGCCGCACATGCGCTGGAACCTCACCCAGATATCCGTCTGGATGTGTTCCATCAGGTGTCCCAGATGGATTGATCCGTTGGCGTTGGGCAGGGCACTGGTAACCAGAATGCGACGCTTTTCCATGTTTACAACTGTTTGGCTGGAATTTTGGGGGGCTAAGAATATATGAGAGCCTGCGGCAAGTCACTGGGCAAGGGCTCATCCTTAACTTGAAATAGGGTCAACTCCATGTGACTCTACGGCACTTTTTCGACTGGAGGTTTCGGTCATCAGCAATTCAAAAATCGAGAAGTTCCAACTGCCCGGGGTTAAACATATTGTGGCGGTAGCGTCAGGTAAGGGTGGCGTCGGTAAATCCACGGTGAGCGTAAATCTTGCGGCTGCCATGACGGCACGAGGTCTGAAAGTCGGTCTGCTGGATGCGGATATTTACGGACCCAGCCAGGGTGCGCTGTTGGGCGTGCCCGCGGACACAAAACCAGACGTTGATGGCGACATGCTGCTGCCGATAGAACGCCACGGCATCAAGTGTATGTCTATGAGCTTTGTAACCTCTGAGCGGACCCCGGCGATATGGCGGGGCCCCATGGCGAGTGGGGCGCTGCAACAGCTACTGATGCAGTGCCGCTGGGGCGAGCTCGATGTGTTGCTCGTGGATATGCCTCCTGGCACCGGTGATATTCAGCTCACGCTGGCGCAACGGGTGCCGCTCGCAGGCGCGGTGATTGTTACTACACCGCAGGATATTGCGCTCCTGGACGCACGCAAGGGTATCGAGATGTTTCGAAAAGTTGCCGTGCCGGTGATTGGCATTGTCGAAAACATGTCTGTACATATCTGTTCTGCCTGTGGACATGCCGACCCCGTCTTTGGTGAGGGCGGCGGCGATGCGGTAGCGAGCGAATACGGCACCGAGGTGATTGCTAGATTGCCGCTGGATATGAACGTTCGCCTGCAATCCGATGCAGGCACACCAATTGTTATTACCGACACTGATCACGCTGCAAGCACAGCCATCATGGATGCTGCGGCAAAGGTCATGGCGGGAATGCAGGAGGTGGCCGGTCCCGTGATCAACATTCTTGATGACTGACAGCCTGCTGGTTATCATCGCGGGCTTCATCGGCCCGCGGCCGCGAACTCTTAAGAGCAATACTCATGGCAATCAAATCTGATAAGTGGATCCGTCGCATGGCGGCATCCGAGGGAATGATCGAACCCTTTGAAGTCGGCCAGGTACGCGAACAGGATGGCAACAAGGTCATCTCCTACGGGACTTCAAGTTACGGGTACGATGTTCGTTGCTCAAATGAGTTCAAGGTTTTCACCAACATCTATTCCGCGACAGTGGATCCTAAAGCCTTTGATGAGTCGAGCTTCGTCGATATCAAGAGTGATGTATGCGTGATCCCGCCCAACTCTTTTGCGCTGGCCCGTACTGTTGAGTACTTTCGTATACCGCGCAGTGTTCTGACGGTTTGCCTCGGCAAGTCAACGTATGCACGCTGCGGCATCATTGTGAATGTGACCCCACTTGAGCCAGAGTGGGAAGGGCACGTGACCCTGGAATTCTCCAATACCACCAACCTGCCAGCGAAAATCTATGCTAACGAAGGAGTAGCGCAGATGCTGTTCTTTGAGTCGGACGAGGTGTGCGAGACGTCTTACGCGGATCGTGGTGGCAAGTACCAGGGACAGACCGGGGTCACCCTGCCAAAAACCTGATTACTGACCCGTCAGTGGATCGCCATCGATGGTGGCACTGATGAGGTTCAGTTCAAACCCGCCATCACTCTCTACCTGTTTCAGGCGAACCAGAAGGTAATCGTGTGCCTTTGCCAGCCAGAGCCACGTCTGTTTGTAGCTGTCCTCGCGGACACGCTCGAGCTTGATGGTATCAATTGCACCTGCCTCGGTTTCAAGGACTTCTTCGCCACTGACGAGAAAGGTGTAGTGACGCAGGTCGTCGTTGTCAGCAATGGTGTAGGACAGCGTTGTTTCACCGATCACCGGCTGCAGCGACTTGAGATCAGTACGCAACTGTAGCTGGTAGAGCAGCCGATCAAGGGTGCCACTTTCAACCGGGTAGTCACCTTTCTCTTTCTTCTTTGTCCACGTGGTGGTCATGCCGGTCCAATCGAAGGTGTTGGTCCTGACGCGGTTTTTGCCAAGAGATTTTCGCTCGTGCCGATATTCAATGGGCACAAAGCTGCCGTCTTCTGCCGTGAAACGACTCGTTTCGCTCACCGAGATGAACATGCTTGAGGCACTTGATACAAAACGGAATGTGCCGTTCTCCTCTGCGTTGAGCTCTCTAACGCCTTTTGCTTTAACCGGTACGCCCTCGTAGGTGCCCGTGTATTCGGCTCGAAACGGTAAAGGCGTTGCGTTTGCCGTGGCTGTAGTAGTTGCAGCCACCAATGCCAGGATGCAGGCTGCTATCACTTGTCTGTACATATCACCAAATCGTATCCGGAAGCGCCTCACAAAAAAAACCACATCAACGGCGCGGGCGGTACAATAGACCCATGCAAGATGTGCTGTACTGTTTCCGATGATCATTTCCAGATTTAGTTCCCTCTTAACCAGCCTGCTGGTTGTGCTGCTGTTCAGCAATGAGGTGAATGCCGTGCCGGTTGATAACCTCTACGATGCTGAGGTCCTGGTGACCAGTGAAAGCGATCGACAGTTGCGACAAGGGGCACGTGCAGGTCTGCTGCAGGTGCTGGTAAAGGTTTCGGGTAATCTCGAGGTCGAGTCGAGCAGCCTGGTTCGCTCGGCGCTGCGTAATCCGTCTGACTATTATTACCAGTTCAGTTATGAATCCTCCGATCGCAGCGTGGTGGTCGACGGTGAGGAAGTACCGGCTAAAACGCTCAAGGTCGCCTTTGATCCGAGTGCCGTCGCAAGACTTCTACGCGAGGCAAATCTGCCCGTGTGGGGTTCAAACAGACCTGGCGTGCTGGTGTGGGTCGCGACGACCGAAGGTGCAGAGAGACTTATCGTGAGGGAAGACGATGCAACCGCACTCGTAGATAGCCTTTCCGACCAGGCGTCACAGCGGGGCGTCCCGTTATTGTTCCCGATACTGGACCTGGAGGATGCGTCGAGGATCAGCCCGGCCGAGGTCTGGGGTGCATTTCTTGATCGAATAGGTGATGCATCAGGTCGCTACAACCCCGACGTGATACTGACAGGAAGAGGGCAGGAAGAGGGGCCTGGTCGTTGGGCAGGCCGCTGGTCTTACAAGGTCTCGGGCCAGTGGCAGACGGTTGAAAGCGTTGCATTCTCGGAAGACGAGCTGGTTCGTGACGTTGTGAACCTGCTGGCAGACGAGCTTGCTTCGCGTTATGCACTCGGGTCCAGCCGCGGTCGGGTGTCAATGCAGATTGAAGGCGTTACCGGTCTTGAACAGTACGCGGCCATTTCCGAGTATCTCGAAACGCTGACACCAGTAACGCAGAGTTCCGTGGTGGGGCTTGAAGCTGACCGGGTGGCGTTTGAGCTTCAAACGGAAGGCCAGTATGAGCAGCTTATTAAGATTATTGAACTCGACGAGCGCATGGTGCTGCTGAACCAGTCCGAAGGCGGTGCAACGCTTCGATACCGGTGGATTGAATAATGACCACGTTGCAGAAGACCTTCGGTTTGTTGCTGATTGCCGTCAGCCTGGTGCTGATCTATTTCCTGCAACCGATTCTTACCCCATTCCTTGCGGGCGCTATCCTTGGTTATCTTGGTGACCCGCTGGTTGACCGATTGGAGCGATTTAAGGTCAATCGAACCATCGGTGTATTTGTTGTCTTTGCCGTGTTCTTTGCTGTGTTCGCGACGGTCATCCTGGTGGTTGTGCCGCTGGTAGTGCGTGAGCTTGCCGCCCTTATCAGGGACATTCCACTTTTTATCCGCTGGCTGCAGGAAACGTCTGGGCCGTTTATGATGCAGACGTTTGGTATCGACCCGTTTGATATCAAGCTCGACAATATTACGACGCGCCTGAAAGAAAACTGGCAGGAAGCGGGGGGTGTTGTTGGCGCCGTGATCCGTGAAGTCACCAAGTCAGGTTTTGCTTTCCTTACTGCGCTCGGCACGGTTGCGCTGACACCGGTAGTTGCGTTCTACATCATGCGCGACTGGGATGAAATCATGGAGCGTATTCGCGAGAGTGTGCCACGCGATATGGAAGCCCAGTTTGTCAGCCTGGTGCGGGAGTGTGATGAAGTGCTCGCTGCCTTCCTGCGCGGGCAGCTCCTGATCATGTTCTTGCTGGGCTGTATTTATTCGGTCGGGCTTTATCTTATAGGCCTTGAGCTTGCCATCCTGATCGGCATGCTGGCAGGCCTTGCCAGTATCGTACCTTACATGGGATTTATCGTCGGCATAGCCGCTGCCATGCTTGCCGCGATCTTCCAGTTTCAGGATTTGGTTTCCCTTGTTTATGTTGTCATCGTGTTTGGCATCGGCCAGTTGATGGAGGGTTCCGTCCTGACACCCTGGCTGGTCGGTGACAAAATCGGGATGCACCCTGTTGCGGTGATCTTTGCTGTACTTGCCGGCGGGCAGTTGTTTGGGTTTGTGGGCATCCTCCTGGCGCTACCGGTTGCGGCTGTGATCATGGTGTTCCTCAGGCACCTGCATCGCAGTTACATGGCGAGTGAGTACTACACTGCCCGCTCAGAAGACCAGCGTTGATGAACACCCAGCTCGCTTTACAGTTCCCGCTGGATGACGGATACACGCTCGGGGATTACGTGGGTGACGTCACCGGCAGGCTCGAATCTGCGCGAGGCATTGCTGTCGTCACCGGTGGTGCTGGCAGCGGCAAAAGCCATCTTCTGCAGGGGCTCTGTCAGGCCGGCAGAGCGTCGGGCACCGCTATCTACATACCATCGCTGCATGACCATGCACCGGCCATTCTTGATGGCCTGGAGCGATTTGAGGTCATCTGCCTGGATGACATCGACAGGGTTCTCGGTGACAAAACACTCGATAACAAAGCTCTCGATAATAGAGCGTGGGAGGAGGCACTCTTTCACCTGGTGAACATCTGTCTTCACCAGGATCTGAAACTTGTCATGGCGAGCAGTGAACCTGTTGGTGCGCTCAACATTGTGCTGCCTGACCTGGCATCCCGCCTGAAAGCAGCATACCTGTTTCCGGTCCGCCTGCCGGATGATGCAGGCAAGCTGGAGATAATCCGTCGCAAGGCGCGTCGACGCGGTTTTGAAATGAGTGAAGACGTTTGCCGTTTCATCCTTTCTCGAGCACCAAGAGATATGCACCATATCGCTTACCTGGTGGAACGCCTCGATGCGGAAACGCTTAGAAGGCAGAAAAAAGTCACCATCCCATTTGTGAAGGAAGCGCTTGGCCTCTGAATCTGCCATCAACAAGGTCCTCTTTACCGGCGGCGGCACGGCGGGTCACGTAACACCCAACCTGGCACTGATCGAGCGCGCCCGTGAGCGTGGTTGGGATGCCATCTATGTTGGTTCAAAGGGGGGAATAGAACGCGACATTATTGCTCCCCTGAATATCCCGTTTTTTGAGATTCAATCCGGCAAGCTGCGGCGCTATTTCTCATGGGAGAACTTTGTCGATCCACTGCGCATCATTGTTGGCATTCTCCAGTCCCTTCTCATCTGCCTGCGCGAAAGACCTGACCGGGTTTTTTCCAAAGGAGGCTTTGTGTCTGTCCCGGTGGTTGTGGCTGCCTGGTTGTGTCGTATTCCTGTGATCTGTCATGAGTCCGACGTGACACCAGGGCTCGCCAACAGGCTTGCCTACCCGTTCTGCGCAAGGATCTGCGTCACCTTCAGTGAAACACTCAGGTACCTGCCCGCTGGCAAGGCACGACATACCGGTACGCCGCTGCGCGAATCGCTTCTGCATGGTGATGCCGCTCGCGGGATCAAACATCTTGCCCTGGATGGCAAGAAGCCCCTCATGCTCGCGTTTGGTGGCAGTCTCGGTGCAAACGTCATCAATACCTCAGTGAGAAACAGCCTTGATGCTCTGCTGCAGAAGTTTGATGTGTTGCATGTGGTCGGTGCGGGAAACCTCGACCAATCACTGGTGAGACAGGGCTATATCCAGAAAGAATTCATGCACGAGGAGTTTGGCGATGTACTTGCTGCATCGACAGTTGTTGTATCAAGGGCAGGTGCAAATTCTCTGTACGAGCTGCTCAGCCTCCGGAAACCCCATGTGCTGATACCACTGTCTCGAAAAGCCAGTCGAGGTGACCAGATTGATAACGCCCGGTTGTTTGCAGAAAAGGGGTTCAGCCAGGTGCTGTACGAGGATGAATATACCGATCAGCAGTTCGCTGAACTGGTGCTGGCAACCTATGAGCGCCGTGAAGAAATAGCGGCGCAGCTGAATGCGTTTGAAGTTGGCAACAGCCAGGATGATATTCTTGAGCTGGTTGCTGTGCCGAAAGTATAGGCGAGGTAATCACCCTCTACCTCTCAACCTGCTTGGGCTCTTTCTGGGGGGAACCGGGTACCCCCAGCGGGGCCGAGATTGATTGCGCCGCGGTCCAAACTTTATCTACAGGTGCCAACTTGAAGAACTGCTTGAAGATCGGGGCCACCTCTGGATTACCATAAGTCGCTGATTCGAAGCGCTTTTTATCTTTTTTCGCTTCAGGTGTTGTATCGCCCTGTTATGGTGTTATAGTTATATATAACACTAATGTACCAGTACAGCAGATCACACGGCAGATCACACGGCAGATCACACGGCAGATCACACAGCAGATCACTTAGTAGATCACCTAGCAGGTCACGCCATAGATCTCTGGCACGGAGCAAACATGCAGATTACCTGGAACGACACCAGCCCAATTTATCGGCAACTGTCTGAAAAGCTGCGCGAACTGATCCTCGATGGGGTTTACGGCAATGGAGACGTATTGCCCTCGGTCCGGCAGATCTCGACAGAACATCGCATCAATCCAATCACTGTCTCGAAGGCCTTCCAGATACTGGTGGACGAAGGCCTGGTTGAGAAACGACGTGGACTCGGCATGTTTGTTTCGGAGGGCGCCAGCGAAGTGCTGCTGGAGAGCGAGCGGGACGTATTCCTCTCCGAGGAGGTACCGGTATTCAAGGAAAAAGCAGCACGCCTGGGATTCAGTGTGCAGGAATTGCTGGAGGCACAATCATGAGCGAAGCAGTCTACAACGACGGTGTTAACGAAGAAGGCATGACAGACATGGGTAACGTGGTTGAGGTACGTGACGTATCCAAGCGATTTGGAGACTTTCATGCGCTGGACGGTGTCACGTTTGACATCGCGCCGGGCTCGATCGTTGGACTGATTGGACCCAACGGCGCTGGCAAGACGACGACGCTGAAATCGATCCTGGGACTAACCGATTTTGATGGGCATATGTCAGTGCTTGGCCAGGATCCCCGACAGGGTCGCCACAAGGTGATGGAGCGGGTGTGCTTTATTGCTGATGTCGGTGTGTTGCCACGCTGGCTCAGGGTGAAAGATGCCGTTCGCTACATTGAAGGCGTACATCCTGCCTTCAACCGTGATCGTGCCGAGGCCATGCTCGCAGAAACCAAGGTCAGTCCGAATCACAAGGTTAAACAACTGAGTAAGGGTATGGTCACCCAATTGCACCTTGCGCTGGTGATGGCCATTGAAGTGGATCTGCTGGTGCTTGATGAACCCACCCTCGGGCTCGACATCCTGTATCGAAAGTCATTTCTACGAAAGCCTCCTGAACGACTATTTCGATTACAAGACCAGCATCGTCATCAGCACGCACCAGGTGGAAGAAATTGAATCTCTGCTGACGCACCTGCTGTTTATCAACAGCGGGCGCATTGTGCTTGATTGTGCGATGGACGAACTGGACGAGGTTTACAGTGAAGTGCTGGTTGCACCCGAGCAGGTTGCGGCGGCGAATGCACTGATACCGATTCACAGCCGCGACATCCTCGGCAAGAAAGCCATGATTTTTGAGAACGTCGACCGCGGTCAGCTGGAGTCGCTCGGAGAGATCCACGTCCCCAGCGTTGCCGATCTGTTTGTCGCGAAGATGCAATGAGGAGCGCAGATATGAACCAGATCCCCTACCTGATACAACGCGAATTCTGGGAGAACCGGACAACTTTCCTGACGCTGCCACTGGTAGCAACCGGCTTCTTCCTGCTGGTGATGTTGCTGGTGTATCTTGCCGCCTCAAACGGCAGTGCCGTCATCGATATCTCACTGGATGAAGATACCAGCTGGACCGAACATCATATTGATTCGGACGACCTGGTGGCGGCAGCGGTGATGCAGCTGGGTGCTGCCAGTCCAGCGGAACGTGAAGATGGTCTGCAGAAGGCGATGCACGCCATGGGTGTACCACTGGCCCTGATCCTCTGGTTTGTTGTCATCTTTTACCTGATCAGCAGCCTGTATGCGGACAGGAAAGATCGCAGCATACTTTTCTGGAAGTCGATGCCCGTATCCGATGCGATGACGGTACTGTCCAAGCTGGCGGTGGCACTGCTCTGTGTACCTGCGGTTTACATCGGATTGATGGCTGTGATGCAGTTGTTCGCCTTGATCCTGCTGACCTTCGGCAGCTTTGGCACCGAAGTTAGCGCATGGTCGGCAATCTGGGCGCCGTCCGCTTTGCCCGGTGTCTGGATGAACTTTGTCGGTATTGCACTGTTCCAGCTGTTCTGGTGCCTGCCGCTCTACGGCTGGATCATGCTGGTGTCCTCCCATGTGCAGTCGGTACCACTCGCCTGGGTGATCGGTGTGCCCTTTGGTATATCCATTGTTGAGCGCATTGTTATAGATGAGCCGGTGTTTGGTCCCTGGTTTGGCCAACACCTGGTCGTCTCAAACCCTGACGATGTATTCATTTTTGATTTCATGTCGGAAAAACTTTTCTCGATCGATATGTTCTCCGGCGTCGTTGTCGGTGCAGCGTTTATCGGGCTCGCCGTTTGGCGAAGGAGTAAGGCTGATGAGTTATAAGGTACAGGTGCGTTGTTTCGCATTGGTATGCCTGCTGACCGTCTCATGCGTCAGTGGGTGTGCAAGGGTTGAGCACACGGTGGCAGGTCCTGCACTCAGTGCCGATCCGAAGTCAGATGTCTTTTGTTCAACCTCGGAAAAACCACAGCGACCACGATACAAGGCCCTGCTGCACCCGATGTAGCAGGCTGCGAGGCTCGGTTGTAAGATAAACGTGTCAATTGGGCTTCGGGGACAGGTATGGAACTGTTGGTTGCTGGTTGTATCGCGTTTTTTGTTACGCATGTCGGGATCTCGAGCACGCCGCTTCGATCCATGATGCAAAACACCATGGGCGCCCAGCCCTACCTCGGTGTTTATTCCGTTATCTCTTTTGCGACGCTTGGCCTGATGATCTATGGGTACGGACAGGTACCGCATGTCGATTACATCTGGTACCCGTCTGAGACAGCCTACAAGGTCACCAAGGTCATGATGGTACTGGGCGTGGTATTGCTCGTGATGGGTACCATGACCAAGAACCCGACCCAGGTCATGATGGACAAGGCTGTGGAAGAAGAGCTAGCCGGCCTGCTCAAGATCACCCGGCACCCGATCCAGTGGGGCATCCTCATTTTCGCGATTGCGCACATCATCGCCAACGGCGATATAGCGTCATTGATGATGTTCGGTTCTCTTGCCGCGGTGTCTTTTTTCGGGATGCTGTCGATGGATGCACGCAAGCGCCAGGAGGACAGTGAACACTGGCGTAGCTTTATGACCACCACCTCCATGGTGCCCTTTCTCGCGATTGTCCAGGGCAAGGCAAAACTGTCTTTGGGTGAGCTGAACTGGGCGGCGTTTGTGGCTGGGGTTGGGCTTTATGCGGTTATTTATTGGTTGCATGACATGATTAGTGGTGGGGTGTCTCTTTTTTGATTCCGTAGAAATCACATCCTGTGATTTCTACGGGGTCGGTCCTTTTTTTCTTAAAAATGAACCTCGCATTTCCCTTCGGGAAATGAGCCTGGCCATCCTTGGCCAGGTCCCACTCTCCGACACTTGTGGTTTTCCCTGGAGTGGATGGTCTGAGTTGCGACCGGACGTTGGTGGTTTTTCCTGAGCTTTTGGGATTATGAGGTTATTTGATGGGGGTTATGAGAATTTTCACTCATCTAAGGGCGTCGGGTTCTGTACAATGGCCAACTTTTTTGGGGGATTAGCGAGCCAATGTACAAAATCCGTACCCTTAACAACATTTCTGACAAGGGTTTATCCCGTTTTCCCCGGGGAGTGTTACGAACTTGGGGAATTTGATGATCCTGATGCCATCCTGGTGCGCAGTCACCAGCTGACACCGGAAGATGCCGGTGACAACCTGGTAGCAGTCGGGCGCGCAGGTGCTGGTGTAAACAACATTCCGGTCAGTGAATATACGCAAAAGGGAATCGTCGTCTTTAACACGCCCGGTGCCAATGCCAATGCCGTTAAAGAGCTGGTGATGGCGGGGCTGTTGTTGTCCTGTCGTGGCATCATTCCAGGCATCGAGTATGTCAACACGCTTGGTGACCACTCGGACAAGGGAGAGTTGAACAAGCTGGTTGAAGCCAGCAAGAAACAGTACAAGGGCCATGAGCTCAAAGGCCGTACTCTGGGTATTCTCGGTCTCGGTGCGATAGGCTCCATGGTCGCTGACATGGCATTGCAGATGGATATGGATGTGCTGGGATATGACCCTGCGTTATCTGTTGATGCAGCCTGGCGTCTCTCAAGCCGGGTGGAGAAGATGGACAGCATGCAGGCGCTGTTTGCCAAGGCTGACATCGTTTCGCTGCATGTGCCGGCACTTGATACCACCCGGGGCATGATCAATGACGAAGCACTGTCCTATTTCAGGGACGGCGCCGTGCTGCTTAATTTTGCCCGTGAGGAGATTGTCGACAAGGAGGCCATTACTGCCGCACTTGATTCAGGCAAGGTCGCCCAATACATCTCTGACTTTCCATCACCCGGCCTGATTGGCAAACCCGGTGTGATCTCCACGCCTCACCTGGGTGCGAGCACCGAGGAAGCGGAGGAAAACTGCGCCATGATGGTTGCTGACCAGGTCAGGGACTTTCTTGAGCACGGCAATATCCGCAACTCGGTTAACTTCCGGCCCTGTCGCTTGAGCGAACCGAAAACGCTTATCGCATTGCGCTCGCCAACAACAACGTACCGCGAATCCTCGGGAGTGTCTTGTCGATCCTTGCCGACAGGAACATCAACGTGGTGGACATGCTCAACAAGTCACGCGATGAAGTTGCCTATAATCTGATCGATATCGAAACCAAGCCAACCCAGGACCTGGTTGATGCCATCCATGATATTGAAGGTGTAATCAACTGTAGGATCGTTGACGGTCCCGTTTGCTGAAGCGACGTGCCGACAACATTCGCTGGTGTGAAGCGGCAAGTGGTAACGCTTCACCCAGCATTCGGCTGATAAGATATTCACTGCACAGGCGTGCATGGGTTGCTCCCCTGGAGCCGAACGCAGTGCATATGCCAATACCCTCAACAACA
>CAWUFD020000001.1:0-138885 GCA_963921285.3 Pseudomonadales bacterium | reverse complement strand
CTGCTGCAGCCGGCTGAAGAAACAGACCTGGAGCGCTGGGTCGATAATTTCGAGACGCTTGCTGCCTGACAATTTAGGCAACCCGCCTACCCAGGCGTTTATCCAGGTGCTTTGTCCAAATAGCCCAGCAGGTTAACAATCACCTGGTAAGACTCCTCCAGCCGCCTGTCATCAATCAGGTTGCGGGTGTCTCGATACGTGTGAAGGTAATCAATTGACTTGCGGGTCAGTGAATGCAGGTTCAACACCTCAACGCCGGCCCTGGAAAACGGGCTCCCAGTCACCGGTGGTCTCGGAGATTGAGACCACTTCGATATCAACATCAAGCGCGTCTGCCGTGGCAATGACAGGACACATCAACGAGGTATCGGAGCGCGGATCGATATGCAGCGTGTCAATGCCAACAGCATCAAGATTAATCATGTAACGCGGCAGTGCCTCGCTCTCGCTCAGCGTTACGCACGTATCTTTTCGACCCATACAGGCCACTTTCTTCCTCGGCGAAAGCCACCAGGTGCCAGGTATGAACGAGTCGGCCCCTGGTGCTGCTGTTGTTGAAGTGTGCCGCTTTAACTGGGTAAGCATAATCACGCCGGTCCAGTTGTCCGCAATTCCCCTGCCCGTACCTGTTTTGTCGTGATGGGCACCTACTAACGATCGTGTCATCGCTTTTACCCCTGATCACACAGCTCACCGTGTAGCTTTGCCTGTTTGGGCTTGACGTCCTGGGTTTCGATGTGTTCACAGGCCTCACCTAACATCCTCAGTACCCGTGCAGCCCGGGCTCGATTTGAACCCGGCACATCGTCGAGACCAGATAGATCTAGTGAAGGCACCCTCGTGACGGATACCTTTTCCTTGCAAAGCCCTTTATCAAACGAGGTCACAGTGCACCCGGAGACGAATGCAACAAGCGCGTGATTAGTGAATAACCGGATCAGATGTTTCAAGAACGGACCTTATGATGCCGATACCCCAGCATCACTAATCTGCCCTTCATATCGATTTATGCCATCCAGCGAATATTCGAAGCGGATACTCCCGCCAGAAACGCCACTCACCCTGTTGATTGCGGCTCATGGAAAGTTTGATCTGCTGAACAGTCTGGTCCAGCAGTTGGACACGCTGGCGCTCGCACTCCCGCTTGGCATAACCAATCGCGATCTGCTTACTCTGTTGTGATGAACGCCAATAAAAGCGCCCAGACAACAACGACAACAATAGCCAGGGCGGATTCCATGTGCGCACTATAAGCCTTTCGCTGCTTCACACAACCGCGACATCGGACTCTGTGGCAAAATCAGGTTTTTGCACCTTATTTTTGCACTTCATTTTTGCACCTGGGGGGAAGAAACCATGACCGAAGAAAATCCACTGCTTGTTGAAGACCGCGGCAACGTTCGCTGGATCATCCTGAATCGCCCTGAAGCGATGAATGCGATCACCCCTGAAATGCTGAGCAGGTTAAACGACGAACTCAAAGCCGCTGACGATGCAGGCGACGTGCGGGGTCGTTGTACTGACGCGGTGCCGGGCGTGCCTTCTGCTCCGGACTGGATCTGAAACAAGCTGCGGCCGGTGAAGGTATTGGTGGCGCTCTCCTCTGGTGGTGGCGGTGCCACACACTTTTCGACCAGGGAAATCTGCACGGGTGACCCTGCAGCGCATGGATACACCGGTCATCGCAGCCATTAACGGTGCAGCCGCAGGGTATGGCCTGGACCTGGCACTCGGTTGCGATATGCGTCTGATGTCGGATCGCGCGATCATCATGCCTGGTTTTTGCAAAGATGGGCGTCATTCCGGAAAGTGGCGGCACCTGGTACCTGCCGCGATTGCTTGGCTGGGCCAAGGCGTGCGAGATCTCAATGCTGGGCGATACGCTCACCGCTGATGACGCCAGCGAATACGGGCTTGTGAATAAGGCGATACCGGCCGCTGATCTTGAGGCAGTTACAACCGAGTGGGCGGAGAAGATAGCGGGTAATGCGCCACTCGCCATTGCAGAAATGAAACGACTCTCTTCCGGCATGGCCTTACACAGGATTTTGAAAGCCATTCCCATCACGTGCTGATGTCGGTTACTCAACCTGTTCAAGTCGAATGACTTCAAGGAAGGCGTGCAGTCCTTTGTTGAAAAGCGCGCCGCCTGAATTCAAAGGCAGTTAATCGTTCTCTGACAACACTGCAACACTGAGCTCCACCGTCAAAGTCGACGGTGAGCTGGAAAATGATCGGTCTGCAGCATACCTGGCAGTCCCTCGATGTATTCCTGGCTGCCTGCTGACCCATCCAGCAGGACGTTCAGCGGCTCACCACAGTAAAGGGCATTGCACCCTGCTCTCTTCAATTTCAAATGAATGCATCTAAGGTGTCACCGTCGACGGGCTGGCGGTTTGCTCAGTGGTGAAGGTGGTAGCTGCATCTGCCGCGGCCGCGGCAAGCATCCGCATCAATACTGCGCTGGTCTGCATTCTGCTGATCTGCCTGGGCTTCCTGGTTCGCCTCAGCATCGGCATCGGCATCAGTATTTTCCCCGGTATCTTCACCTTCTTCCTCACCATCCTCTTCGTCGTCTTCACCCTCGCTGCCTTCAGTTCCAACACCCGACGTCGTTTCTTCAGCTTGCTGCTTCTCATCCTCCGTCGGCAGCACGCTTTCTACTTGCGCTTTGGTTTCTGGTGAAGCCTCGGGTTCGACATCAGTGTTACCTTCAGTATCGACAGTAACGGCAGCACCTGGTCCCAGGGTCACGCCGTTTTGACCGTTTTCATCGGCAACATCTATTTGACCTTCATTCAGCACAAGTACTGTTCCATCTGCACCGGCTTCACCGGTCAGGGTCTGTACCACGAATAACGATCAATGCGGTCGGCGTCCTGAGTGTTGAGTGATTGGTGCGGGCGTTAAACTTCCCCATCTCGCGCTGGTGTATTCAAAGCCCCCACGTTGTATCGACGCTGTGAATCGACCCGTCTGGCCGCAGGCTGGTAGTCAAAATCATCAAGACGCGCTTCACCATTACGACCCAGGAGAAAGCGGGTGCCATCGTTCATATTGGCCTGCACAAAACCGCGGGCGCTGGTTGTGATGGTATAGCCCCTGAAAAGCGGTGAGCCGCGCTGAAGTGTGATGGTGTTGCCGTCAGCATCTACCGCTGTGTGCGTGCCCAGGATCAGGGACACCACACCAATCGATGGCGCAGGACCAGCCGATACCTGCGGAAAAACAAGCAGGCATGCCATGAATAGTGGCAATAGAAACCACCGTTGTAACTGCAGATGCTGGAACCTCGGCATCCTTCACTCCCCTTGAATTACTGCATCTTAATTTCTAAAGAGACTGACCTGAAGCAACTTCTGACCTAAGGTCGATCTGCTATGATCCAAGCCAATCCAAATCGGGAGGCAATAACGCGCCATGTCAGAGCGAGACAGACTTCATAACCTTTTTCCTGACCTTGATTTTGACCCTGAAGCACTCCGGGAAAAGTATCGCCACGAACGTGATAAAAGAATCAGGGATGATGGGGAAGATCAGTACATCGAGGCCGCCGAGGAGTTTGCTCACTACGCGGATGATGATCCTTACGTAGAAGATGACAACCGGGAACCACAGACCCCTCATCCTTGATGTCGCGGTCATCGGCGCTGGGTTCAGTGGACTGATGACTGCAGCCCGACTCAAGGAACGTGGCGTTGATAACTTCCGTATTATTGAGTCCGGCGGGGACTTCGGTGGCACCTGGTACTGGAACCGTTACCCTGGCGCGCAGTGCGATATCGAATCCTACTGTTACCTGCCCTTACTCGAAGAAATCGGCTACATGCCAAAAGAAAAGTACTAATACGCGCCGGAAATCTTTGAACACACACAGCGCATTGGTGAGTACTTCGGGTTGTACGACAACGCGCTGTTCCAGACCCGGGTCACCGAAGTGAAGTGGCTGGAAGACGAGAACATGTGGCGTGTGTCGACGCACAAAAACGATGACATTAAGGCGCGCTTTGTAATCCAGGCGACAGGACCCGCAAACCGGCCCAAGCTCCCTGGCATACCGGGTATTGCCGACTACAAGGGTCACACTTTTCACACGTCGCGCTGGGACTATGAATACACCGGCGGCGATCACAACGGGGAGCTGACCAAACTGGCGGACAAGAAAGTTGCCGTTATTGGCACTGGCGCCACCGCTATCCAGGCTGTGCCGTTCCTCGGCGCACATGCAAAAGAACTCTACGTATTCCAGCGTACCCCGTCTTCCGTTGACCTTCGTGGCAACAAACCTACCGATGAGTCCTGGTACAAATCGCAGGGTCCCGGTTGGCAGAGGGCCAGGCGCGAGAATTTCGCCGCCGTCCTGCTCGGTCAGAACTTTACCGAAGACCTCGTCGCAGACGGATGGACAGACATAGCACGCCGTATTGGAATCTCGCTGATGAACCGACGCTCCGATGCCGGTGATCTCGACATGGAAGAGATCATGTTGCGCTCTGAGATTGCAGACTTCCAAAAGATGAATGAGATCAGGGACAGGGTCGACAGCGAAGTACCCGACGACGGTGCTGCGGCAGAGGCGCTGAAGCCCTGGTACCGGCAGTTCTGTAAACGGCCGACATTCAACGATGAATACCTCGCCACGTTTAACCGTGACAATGTCCACCTTATCGACGTGTCCGAATCCAAAGGTGTGGACCGTATTTCAGAAAAAGGTGTTGTTGCAAACGGCCAGGAGTACGAGGTTGACTGCATCATCTACGCAACCGGCTTTGAGATCACGACTACCGCGCAGCGCCGGGTCGACTTCGACACACTTGGCCGTAACGGGCAGTCACTTTACGACCACTGGGCAGGTGGATTCAGGACCCTGCACGGTCTTTCAAGTCACGGATTCCCCAACTGGTTCACCATCGGCATCAACCAGAACGGTTTGTCCCCGAATATGACCGCCATGTTCGACGACCAGGCCGTACACGTCAGCTACATCGTTGATGAGGTTCTGAAACGTGGCAACGAGGTGATTGAGGTCACAGAAGAAGCGGAGCAGGCCTGGGTCGATCAGATCGTGCAGCTGGCCGGTATGGGTGCTGCCGCCTTTCTTGAGGAATGTACCCCAGGCTATTACAACCGCGAAGGCCAGGGCCCGGGGACCGGCATGCAGAATTCACCCTATGCGCCAGGTATCAACGCGTTTAACGCACTGCTCAAAACCTGGCGGGACCAGGGTGATTTGGAGGGGATGGAACTCAGCTAAAAACTGAACGACAGTGACGCAGTGGGTCCCTGGTGGCGGAAATCAAAACTGCCTTCAAGCTCACTGCTCGCTACGTCCAGGTCCATCGAATAAAAGCTGTAACCCACGCCAAGAGCCATGTTTGAGAAGTTCCATGTGGCATCTACCCTCGCGAAGGTCATCGACCCATCGTAACGATCGAAGTCCATGCGGAACATATGTACATCCGCAGACACCTCCAATCGATTGCCAAGAGCAACCATCGCGTAAGCACCGATAGTTGGTAGTAACGGATCCGGCGATGAACTTTCGCGAACACCAAGATTGGAAACGATCTCTGTCTTTACCCTGGTCTGGTGAAGACCACCGGAGATACCGAGTTCCTTCTGGTTGTCGCGGATAATTGAGTAGCCGTAGCTGAGTCGAAAGGTCTGGGCATCAAAGGTCGTGAGTAACTGATCTCCAGCATCAAAACGATTCTGACCCACGTTGAGCAGCCTCGCTGACGATACAGCGCCGTCTCGATCAATCGATGAGTACGCAAACTCAACACGATGAAAGTAGCCAAAACGGTATCGCGCATCAAACAGCAGCATCGTCTCGCTATCAGACAAGCCAAGTTCGTCCTCCAGGTCGAGCCTGGTGCCAGGGACGTTTCCGGCAGCATCCCTGACAAACTCTGAATCTATCCGGTCGTCGACGGCAGACACCCGCATACTAAACCTGGATTCCGGCTTGATCTCACCTGCCCTGCTCGAATCGAAGAAGTCAGCGTTGTAAGCAAGGCCAACGTTCACCATCCAGGTGTCGTCGCGATCAATGAGGGGGCTGTCGGCGATCTCATCATCGAACCAGGTCCAGGCAGCTCTACCAGTCAGGATCCACTTTTCGTTCAGGCGATAACCCCAGCGCACCTTCAAGCGGGTGTTCAGCGCTGCGTCAGGCTCGTAAACACCTATGGCCGCGCTGCTTTCGCCTGGCACAACGCCAAAGTAGTAGTCCGTATAGTCAGATGACTGCGCCTCAAACTCTATGGATGGATTGATAAACCCGCGTTGCCCCTGCACCGGATACGAGAATTCCAGTAACGAGACAGTGCCATCGTGCCGGTCCGTTGGTTCAAAATACGGCTTCAGGGAAACTTTCACGGGAAATCGGCGGTATTCCAGGGTTGGCGCCATCTCAATCGCCCATTTACGCTGATTTACGCCGGGGAGCTCGTCGCTTTCATCAAACCCCATCGTCTGGATTCGGCCTACCGCGCCAAACGCCCAGTCTCCCCGGATCATCCGGAAACCGATATCGCCTTCCCCGACAACAAACCAGTCATCGGTCAGATCCGGCTCCTTCACACTGGTGAGGTATGGGTACAAGTAGGTGGAATCGTCGACCCCCTTGTAAATCGCTGGGGAGGTGCTGATGGACACCCCAAGCGCATAATCATTCAGGTCAGATGCACGGATGCGATCAAGTATGCCCTCGGCCTGCACCTGGACGCAGGTAAGGCAGGCAACCACGGCTAAAATCGGTTTTTTCATGAAGTACTTCGGATTCAAAAGAAAGCTGAAGGAATGATTATCTTAAAGTTCAAATCGAAAAGACATTCGAGTAAACTGCGCACTCCTCGGAAGGGTGGCAGAGTCCGGCTGAATGCAACGGTCTTGAAAACCGTCGTAGGTTAATCCCTACCGTGGGTTCGAATCCCACCCCTTCCGCCATTTCTTCTTTCCTGTGTCTCCCAGAACGTACCGAAACGCTCAACGTGGTCGCGGTATTTCCAGGCGCCGAGCACCCGTTAAGATCCCTTCTCCGCCCCGCTCTCGTAACTACTTAGTGATCGGGAAACAATCGGCTCCAGACGCTTCTTGAGTACAGGCGCACCCAAAGCGATACCCACAATCAACGCAGTTTGTCCTGCAGACTCACTCATCCCAAGGTGGGTCGAAGCGGCTCCCGCAAGTGGTTCGATAAGAAATTCGAGAGTCAGTGCCAGCCCAACCGCGATGATTGCATAAGTTGCGGTAGTCACGACTGCACGATCAATAGGAATGATATCAACCTTGAAGATGGCCAGAACAAAAGCAACGGGGAGCACAACAAAGCCGATGATCGCCACAAACAGAAATGCCTGATGGTTGGTGTCCCCGCTCAACGTATCAAAGATCACCGCAAGCACCGTAAAGATTAGCGTTAACAGTGCTGCCGCGAACATCCATTGAATTTGCTTGCGCCTGATCGGCGGTGCGAGGTGATAATGACGATGTATCATCCACCCTACAATTGGCGTCGGGATCATCACCAAAAAACTGTAAAGCAGCCATGGGAGTTCATGAGGCAGACCCTGCCCTGTGTAGTTCATGTATAAGACTGGCCCAATGACTGATAGGGACCAGGGCCAACTCAACTGCAACCGGGAAAGTTCACCGTAAACGATTCGTTGGCCTAGAATCGTGATCACAGGGAAACAAAGCGACTGCCCGATACACCAAACCAGAGTGAAAAGCGCCGTAGCTTCACCAGTAGCCCCGATCGGAGCCCCTTGTCCCCAGGCACTCATCAGCAGAAATAATAGCGCTGCGGTCTGTGCCAATCTGCCACTTGAATAAATCAGCAACAGGGCAGCCAGCACACCCAGGGCAATATTGCGCGCAATGACAACCGTCTGCCATCGATAGCGCTGCAGATCATATCTTGCCTCAAGAATGCGACCGTCGCGCTGGATAAGCACGTTCCCACCAGCTGCGTCTAAAGCATGACGAAACGAAAAGTAATCAGTAGGCACCGTGTCATGACCATGCTCATCCGCATGACCAATCCGCAGGATAACGTCCCCGGTTTCGAGTCAACCCAGCTCTGCAACACCGGTTCGAAACCCGCTGATTCTAACTTCGCCTGCATCGCCGGTCTCAATATATACCCCTGACAACGAACCTCTGTCGTTTACAAGATCGCTGATCTGTCCGGCCAGTATGATGAAGTAAACAATGAATGCGACGACAATGCCGAGTCTCAGCATGTTTTAAGAACAACCCCAGGACACTTTCTCTATGAGTCTAGTTTAATCTGGAGGCCAATTCTAACCGCCGCAACGGCACTGGGGGACACACACTTCCGTCCAATGGGTTAGGCACTGTGGTACCCAAACAACCTGGCAACACAATCTTTGATTGTTCCGTTCGTCAGGGCCCGAAACAGGACCACGCCTTGCCAGGTTACTTTGCCAAAGCGAAGATGGTCCTGAGTATGGAACCCACCAATCAAGCCAGATGACAATGAAGCTACTTGAATGGCGAGTTACTGATGCTGGCTACGCAGAGTTGACCAAAGCTTCGGCGGTTGACACAGAGCCCGGCAGCTATGACTACGATCACCTGATGTCAGCGGTGATCACAGCACATGAAGATCACGGTATGCCCCGTCACTTGAAGGTCTCGATCGCACGGGGCGAACTCTGGATTCACCTGTTAGCAAAAGACCTGGCAGTTGCCGCCATGAAGTCCGAAGTACCTATCCGTCAGGACCTGCGTGCCTCAGGCTGGAATGTCCTCAAGCTCCGCCTCACGGGCACTAGTGTGGAAACGCTCGGCACAGAATCCCGCCAAGTTAGTCCGTACACCTGTCAGTTCTTCAATGCGAGCGCCGCGACTCTTGGCTGGAAGGTAGAAGATCATGAGGCACAGGGCATTGAGACTGTTGCTGTGATGTATCGATCAGCGTTTCTGGAATCGGTCATCCATGCCAATGGAAACTCGGTGGCAGATGAGATCCGTCGTCTCAGCCGGGTTTCAGGGGCCCCACTGCTTCTATTCTTCAAACCGGTGGCGGCGGCAACGACATTCGCGAGGTCCCTGTTGGACCAGTCTTTCGAATCGGCCACAGCAGGTCTGACACAGCAAGCGACCGGCCTCAGTCTCACCAGCGCACTACTCGAACAACTTGGTGCACTGGACAGCGACACCCTTGCGCATCGCCACTTCGGGCAGCGTGACATCGATGCACTCACCGCTGCGAAGACAATGATGGATGAGAATCTTGAGTACAAGCATTCTATCGACACGCTGGCAACCGCGGTTGGGTTGAACCGCCGCAAGCTGAGCGAGGGCTTCAGCCTGCTGTTTGGCATATCGGTGGCGAACTACCTTACCGAACGGAGAATGCAGCGGGCGCGGGAATTGCTTCAATCTGAGTTGCCACTGACCGAGATCGCTGCCCAAGTAGGGTACGAGAGTCAAAGCAGCTTTGGGCGCGCCTACAAAAAAGCATTTGGCCTCACTCCCGGTGCTGAGAGAAAGCGCTGATCCCAACGAATCCACGGTTGGGTGCCAATGTGCACAAAAAAAGTAACGGTCTGCACAGAACTTGGTTACAGCACTCGCTAGATTGTCAGTAAGCCCAATCGAGAGAGACTCAATGCACACGAACGAAACCACCATCCGCAACATCCTCAATGCCATGGAGACGGGCAAGACAGCTGAGGCCATCGATAAGCACTTTGTGCCGGACTTTACCTGGCGCATTGTCGGCGAGCACACCCGAGAGCTTGGTTCATTCGGCAAGTACGTCGGCCTGGAAGGCATGGAGGGACTGCAGAAGAAGATCGGCGGCTATGCGACAGACTATCGCTTCAACTCAGTGGAGTCGGTGCTGGCCGATGACCATATCGGTGTATCTATCCACCGTTCCTCAGCGGTTTCGAATGGGGAGCCATTTGATTGTGAGGAGGTGTACATGTGGCACTTCGAGGAAGGCAAGGTCCGAGAAATCTGGGACTACAATCGCATAATCCACAACCAGATGGTGGAACTGGGTGAACGCGGCGTAACAGGTTACTAGATTATGCAGACCATTAATCCAGCTGTCGTCTTCAAACCAACCAGTGCGGATCTAAACTGGGCAATCAAAGCCGGTGCGGGGGAAACACTCTACATCTCCGGGCTGGTGGCAATCGAACCTGACGGCAGCATCCCCGCTGACGAGGCTGACCAGGTAGCGCTTGTGTTAATCAATCTCCGCCACGTACTCGCAGAAGCTGGCATGGATCCGTCTCATCTGGTGAAGATGAACAGCTACTTTGTCACAGACGAGGCATACGCCGAATTCGGGCGCCAGCGGGCGGTGTTCCTGGATGGAGTAAAGAGTCCCGCCTCCACAGGTGTGTTCGTTTCGAAGCTTGTGATGCCGGAACTGAAAATTGAGATCGATGCTGTGGCAGTCAGGGAATTCGGCCATGAATAGCATCACCGGTGCAGCACTACACGAGGAGACAGAAGCCCTGGCTCGCGAGCACCTGTTCCCGGCGCGGCTCGAGATCTTTCACTCAATGGGCATGGACCTGGTCATGGGGCGGCGTGA
The DNA here is from genome assembly GCA_963921285.3 of Pseudomonadales bacterium. GTDB lineage: Bacteria > Pseudomonadota > Gammaproteobacteria > Pseudomonadales > Azotimanducaceae > UBA9659. The sequence continues at coordinate 128,300 of CAWUFD020000001.1, read as the reverse complement.
AGGTTACCGTGTCTGGGATGTGGACGGCCGTGACTATCTTGACCTGGACCTCTCTGGCATCCACAACCTGGGGCACCGTAACCCGGAGCTTGTCGCAACACTGCATGACGCACTGGAAATGGCTGATATCGGCCACCCCTTCTTTGCACGCCCGGCGCAAGCGGATCTGGCTGCGAAACTCGCTGGATCGATTGGGCTGCAATATGCGGTGTTTACACCAAGTGGAACCGAAGCGAACGAGGTAGCTATTCGCACAGCACGCCGACATACCGGTCGGCGCAAGATCGTTAGCTGCAACAGCGGTTACCACGGTGCAACCGGGCTTGCTGCGGCAGCCGGTAATCCCGGTGGCGCTGCCTCTTTCTACAGTGACTACCCAAACGAGTTTCTGACGGTGGATCCAGTCAACATCGAGCAGGTGGAAGCGTTACTCAAGGTCGGGGATGTTGCCGGGTTGATTCTGGAGCCGGTGACACAGGCTGCCGGTTACCCAATGCCGCCACCTGGATATTGGGAGGAAGTCCAGGCACTCTGCGGGCGTTATGGCACTGTGTTGATTATCGACGAGGTGGTCACCGGGCTTGGCAAGACCGGGTGCCTGTGGGGCTGCGAACATTTTAGGATCCAACCGGACGTTATGGTGGTGGGCAAGGCGCTTTCCGGTGGGCTCTACCCGATTGCTGCCTGCCTGATCTCCAACGAAGTTGGTGGTTGGCTGCGCGAGGAGATGTTTGGTTACGGGGGATCCTACGCGGGGTCTGAATTGGGGTGTATCGTGGCAGCGAAGGTGCTGGAACTCTCCAGCAGTGAAACGACCCTGCGTCACGTTCACAAGATCGGGGAGTACTTTGCCGGGAGTCTGCGAGGTCTCCAAGAGAAGTACCCACATCTGCGGGACTTCACGCAGCTGGGCCACCTGTTTGCCCTACATTTCACCGATGAGAATGCGATGCTCCGAGGTATGGGCGCCTGCTTCGAGCACGGTTTGATCGTAAACGTCGCCGCCTCATCGCCCAGACATGCTTCCATTCTGGTGCGCCCAGGGCTGTTCGTGGACAAACCATACTGCGACGAGGTGATCGAAAGGCTGGACAAGGCGATTCATGCCATTGCATGAGGCAACCACACGCGAGATCGCTTTAGCTGATCCCGATGGCCGTCCCGGCCGAATGGTCTACGACGTATATGACGGACAGAGTCCAATGCTGTTGCTCGTCCATGGACTGGGTGGCGATGCGACAGTTTGGGAACACCTCCTGGCATCCCTGGATGATCGCGGTGCCATCGTTGTTGATCTGCCGGGACACGGACGCAGCAAGATTGCGCCAGGCTACCGGGTATCAATCGCGCAGTTCGCTGAGGTATTGCAGCAGGTGGCAGCAGCGGAACGGGCTTCTGGGCTGGTTTATATCGGTCACAGCCTCGGTGTCCCAATCGGCCGTGAACTGATCCAGCGTCATCCAAACACACTATCCGCCCTGGTAGCCATCGACGGTCCAGTGGGTGCGCTTCCGGTGGATCTCGGACTACGCCTAACCAATCCATTGTGGCGACTACCCTTCTTCCACTTCTTGCTCGGCAAGTTCGTCGACGCAGTGTGTGGGAAACACCTACATGAAGATGAGCGCAACCGGGTGGCAGCTCTTGCAGAACAAACAGACCGGAATGTGTTTCTCCAATTGGTGAGGACATTGCCTGCAGTTAGAAGTGCTACAGGTCCTCGGCTGACATTACCGACACTGGCCCTTGTCGCCAATAACTTTCAGTACGCCAATATCCCCATTAGCGTCTGGCAGTCCTGGGTTGACCAGGTCACAGTGAAGAATGTTCCTGGCGGTCACTACCTCATGCTGGAGCAGCCGGCACTGCTGTCCTCGGCCATAAAGGAATTTCTGGCCGACTGCTAAGTCTCTCACCAACATCGTAAACTGCAGCCGCGTTCATACAGTTAATCGACTAACCGCTTTTGTCCGCTAGCTGACTAACCTGCTGGCGCCGACCCTTTCCTTGTCCTGGAGTGCAGGTGCTGTCTAAAACGTCAACGGTAGCTGAAGGTGCTTCTCGAATATCCGATCCCTGAAATCGATCAGGACCGGATCAAAGTCTCCCAATAGTTTAGCTAGAAGACTATAGCTTGTGCGAAGCCCATCGGGCATCGGGTTTATCTCGTGCGGCTGGGGGGCAAAGATGTTCGAGATGTACGCGAAGTAAATATCAGCGGCGGAGAATCGATCGCCGACGAGGTAACCGTCGCCGCAACTGCGGACATGCTCTGTCAGGTAGGCTGCAATCTCACTGACCCGTTGCTTTGCCTGATCTATCGAATCCGCGTTGTACTGATAGTCCTGCAGCATGGGGTTCCGTCGAGCCTTTTCTTCGCCGACAGCCAGCACGGTTTCGTGCAGCATAAGGATTCGTGCGTACCAGATCAGGGAGGATTCACCGGCAATCTCGTTGATCAGCCCAACCATGAAGATGCGATCTTCTATCGAATCCGGGTAGAGAGAAGGACCACTGCCCAGTCGCTCTGCAAGCTCAAGAATTTCGAGCCAGCGCACGCGTGGCGCTTCATCGTTGTAGAGGGCAATCGGTGCGTTACGGTGTCGCGTCCATTCAACCAGTTCCGGATTGTCCCTGCCGCCCACCTGCCTGACCGGGAGGAACTCGACATTGTGGTGTCGGAACAGCGCTTTCGCGGCTTCGCCGAAAGGTCCTGGTACCCCTGCCGTCAGGACAAGCCTGAGCCCATCCCGCTGCTTTGCTTCCTCGACCGTCAAATACTCCATCGCTGTCCCTTGTAATCCATCCAGCAGCAGAGATTACCTTCACTTCAGTATCCTGCCCAGACGCCAGAGCCGGTATACTGGTGGCATGAAACTATATACCGGTGACCTCAGCCCCTACTCCGCCAAGGTACGCATGCAGATTTATGCGATGGGTATCGAAGACGAATTTGCTTTTGACCTGCCACTTGCTCTCTTCTTTTCCGGCAAGCTGTCGACGTTTTCACCTATCGGGCGAATCCCGATACTCGAGACCGACGACGGCATCATTCCGGAATCGGAGGTCATCGCAGAGTACATTGATGAGTGTTATCCGGATAAGGCCATGGTCGGCAAAACGCCAATGGAACGGGCGAATGTGCGGCTTATTTCCCGCATCGCCGACATCTACCTGATGAACAACATATTCATGTCGCTCGGTCAGGTCGCACGTAAGACACGCGACCAGGGTATCGTCGACCTGCTGATGGGACAGGTGCAGCGCGGTATGACTGCACTGGAACAACACATCCAGGAAGACGGTTTTGCAGCATCAAGTGAACTGTCCCGCGCTGACTGCACACTGGTGCCCGCACTCTTCCTCTGTGAGAACACCGTGCCCCGCCTTGATGTGCCAAACCCGATAGAAGGTAACGCCAAGGTCACTGCCTATTGGGAACGCATCCAGGAAAACGAGCACGCTGCGCGCATCCTGAAAGAGATGCACCAGGGGCTTAAGAATCGCCTGGACGGCACCGAACAGAAGATGATCGAAAAGGCGATGGCGGAGAAATCTAACTAGCCGATGGCGATGCCTGCCTCGACCAGGGCGTTGATCGCACTCTCGTCATAACCGAGTTCACCCAACACTTCCCTGCTGTGACTGCCGAGCTCAGGGGCTGGCCTGCGTACCTTTGTTGGCGTGCGCGAGAATTTTGCGGCTGGCCCGGTGATCGGTAACGTCGTGCCGTCTTCCTGCGCTACGTCCTGCAACATATCCCTTTCGAGAACATGTGGGTCCTGCGCGGCTTCGGCATAGGTCTGCACTTTAGCGACGGGTAATCCTTTTTCAGCCATCAGGGCGACGGCCTCATCCCTTGGTTTTGTCGCCAGCCACTCCGCCAGCATCATGTTGCAAAGGTCACGGTTCTCAACACGCGCGTCTCGTCCGGCAAACGCCTCATTTTCTGCAAGATCAGGCTGACCGATCAGTTCCGCCAGGATCGCCCAGTGAGTATCCAGTAGCACGCCCGAATAGATAGGACCGTCCGCGCACTCAAACACGTTGCTCGGCACCGCAAACCCAAACTCATTGCCCATACGACCGGGTGTAATGCCCATCGCGCCAAGCGAAGGTAAACCATTACTCTGAAATAACATGGCATCCAGCAGCGCCACATCGACATGCTGGCCTTCACCGGTCTGGTCACGGTGTCGAAGTGCAGCCATCGCCCCGATCGCCGCGTGCAACCCACCCAGGTCGTCAGCGAGGAACGTGCCGGCTTTGTTGGGCGGACCATCAGGTTGCCCGTTTACCGTCATGAAGCCTGACGTTGCCTGCGCCAGTGGATCGTAACCTGCATCCTTGTGACGCGGGCCGAACTGACCCCAGCCTGTAATCGACACATACACAATATCGGCTTTGACCGCTTTCACGTCATCGTAGCCGAGGCCATATCCGGAAAGGGTTCCGACCTTGAAGTTCTCAACGAGAATGTCGCTTTGTTTCGCGAGGGTAAGCACAACATCACGCCCTTCTTCCTTGCGGATATCGATCGTGAGCGCACGTTTGTTCCTGTTCACCGTGGCATGGGCAAACCCAACGTTGGATCCGGGCAACATCGGACCGATAGCGCGCCCCACATCGCCTGTTGGGATTTCAATTTTCACAACGTCTGCGCCGAGGTCAGCCAGTACGTTGCAGGCCATCGGCCCGGCCCAGGTGGAGGTGATCTCAACAACCCGAACACCGGCCAGCGGGCCTGTCAGGTCATCACGGGCATCAGAATAGAATTCTTCTTTGTTCATTGTTGTTTCTCGCCAGTGCGTGCTTGTTATTCTGTTGAAGAAAATAACAGCGATTGCGACGAGATAACAACGGTTGGTGACTGCCCTCTCTAATGGGTCAGAAAGCCTTGCGCGTCATGCGACTGAGAGTCTGGCCTCGCTCCCCTCAAAACGCCGGATCAACGTGGCGAGTTGTTCCGGCTGATCCCAGCAGACCAGCGTCTTGCAGTTTTCGATCATGACAAGCTCTGCTGTTGGCACTTCATTGCAGAACCGCTCTGCCAGTTTTGGTTTGAATGCCCGATCATCGGCACCCCAGGCCACAAGAAATGGCAGCTTTGTCTCTTGAAGCGCCTTCGCAGCCGCATTGGTAACCGCAGGTCCGAAGCCTTTCAACACCTTCTTTGCATCCCAGCGCACATCGGGGTTCGCTGCAAGCGCGTCTGCCCATCGATCAATCTTAACGCCGTCAACCTCGTTGGCGAGCAGCCCAAACACGAACGGCAGTGGCCAGAACATACGAACTTTGAGCAGCCTTGCAGTCAGTGCGAGAGAACCCGGGATCATCGGCAGCAGGTTGAAGTAACCGAACATCCAGGGCGGGAAGTCGTCATACATATCGCAGTTGGTTAGAACCACGCGACCTAGTCGCTCAGGATGATTCACTGCAATGACCTGGGAGATTGCCCCGCCACTGTCGTTACCGACCAGTGTCACATCAGAAACATCCAGTGTGTCGAGCAGGTCAGCCACAGCTCTTGCGAGGCCTGCCACACTGAGGTCGGCATCGCGCCGCGCAGGGATGCTGTGGGCACCCATGGGTAGCGTTGGGAAAATGCATCGATATTGATCTGCCAGCAGGGCTGGCATCTTGTCCCAATGCGAAGCCTCCGCGAGAACCAGGTGCAGAAAGACCAGCACCGGGCCCTCACCTACGTCGCGGTATTCGATTTCACCAAGGTGGGTGTTTGCCCGCTTTGGCGCAGGCCAGTAATCCTGGATAGCCTCACTCATCGTGTTTCCTCACTCGTCAGCGTTCATGCTATGAGTGAATATGCTACCCATTGAGGAAATAAAAACGATTACCTCAGAGGGAATAGGATTGGTGAGACTGGCTTCAGCCGAGCAGCCTGTTCACATGATCAAGCGACTCGCCCTGTCTACCGGTGAGTTCGGCGTCGACAAAATCGAGTAGCGCCAACTCGTGATCAACGAGGAACTGCACGGCTGGAATGTCTTCATCAGGTGCTACCGCCAGCAGGTGATCAAAGCGTAACAGGGCCTGCTCTACCCTCACCTTGAACTGTGTCATGACGTCCTGCATCGGCACGCCGATGTACTGCTCCATGATTTCAGGACTGACCTCAACAGGTATGTCTGTTGTTGCAGACTCACCGTGTGACGCCAGCAGGTCCGCCATACGCTGACCTGTCATCTCTTCAAGTTGTGCCAGGGTCTGCCACTTATCCTGCCACGCTGCATCATCCGTCGCTTTTTTCATTTCGAGAAAGAAGGCACGCCCGAACTGCTCACCGAGCCAGGCACTGCGGATACCTTCGATGTAGTTGTCTTTGTCCATCAGATCACCTCCGATTGTCAGGTTGAGCGAGCAGTTATGGCTCGCTGGCATCTCCCTCCGGCGCTACTTCTGGTGCAGTTTCTGGTCCTGCTTCTGGCACTGCGACCACCGTAAAGGTCTTCTTGATCACCCTGGCGTTTTTGTACCAGATCTCGAAGATCCAGTCGCCGGGAACAATCTCCCAGGGCTCATCAAATCCGTAACCGTGTAATGACTTCCTGCCGATCTTCACGGTCTGACGTTGCACAGACTTCTCATAGACACGTCCCCCAGGCTTCTTGAGACCGCCCTCGGGGAAAATCACGACAGAACGGATCTCTATGTCCTTGCCGCGCGGGTTACTGTTGATCTGGTACTCAAACCCAAAGTTTGTGCCGAGCACACCGGGTATCTCGTTGGTGATTTCGGTGAACTCAACCCCGGTAACCCGATCAGCCGCCATGGTCGACTTGGTAAAGCCGGTATGACGAGCCTGGGACTTTGTCCGGAAAACACCTGAACCCAGGATATCGGCCGCGCGAATCTGCAGGTCGGCTGCCGGTGCTGCAACCGCAGCAGGCGCCTGTAGCCCCCAGGCCAATACCAACATCATCATTAACGCTGATCGCTGCATCCCCCTTCTCCCCAGAAGTTGTGACAAGCCAATGATGAATTGATTGTAACCCAGTCCATTGCCTTGTTCGTACGAAGATAAATAAGGGGTAATTGCGCGAACTTTTCCGTGGAATACGGTCTAAACCTGCATTAACCCTTTGTTTTATAAGGGATCATCTGGCGAGCCAGGCAGTTGCAATTGGTGCGGGGTAACGTAAAATCCGCGAGTTACTGCCTGGAAATGAAGCCAGGTCCTTTTTTAACGTGGTAATCAAGTCGTAACCAAGGAGACTCACTACATGGCTGACGCACAATTTGTCACTGATACTCAATCGGCAGTTGCATCAACCAACAAGGTCCTCAGAAACACCTACATGTTGCTTTCGATGACGCTGCTTTTCAGCGCCGCGATGACAGGCGTGGCAATAGCGATGGATGCACCCTACATGGGCTGGATTCCGCTGATTGTTGCCTTTGGCCTGCTTTTCGCCATCAGCAAATTCAAGAACAGCGGCTGGGGCATTCTGCTGGTATTTGCCTTCACCGGTATTCTCGGCTTCTCTCTCGGCCCAATCATCAACTACTACATGCAGTCTGCCGCTGGCGCGCAGGTTATTATGACAGCAGCGGGTCTGACTGGACTGATCTTCTTCTCACTGTCCGGCTACACCCTGATTAGCAAGAAAGACTTCTCTTTCATGGCTGGCTTCCTGATGACAGGCATGTGGGTTGTGATCGGCTGTATCCTGCTGATGCTGGTTGGCGGTCTGTTCGGCTGGCACATTTCAGGTCTGCACCTGGCAGTGTCTGCAGCGATTGTTATCCTGATGTCCGGGTTTATCCTCTATGACACCAGCAACATCATTCACGGTGGTGAAACGAACTACATCATGGCTACCGTGTCGCTGTACCTCAGCATCTACAACTTGTTTACAGCTCTGCTTCACCTCCTGGGTGCCATGGGCGACGAGTAAACACACACACGTTCGACGAGCCCTGGTATGCCAGTCATACCAGGGCTTTTTTGTTTCTGCTGACTGACTATTGCCTCGTCTTATGAAGTTCTCAATCGTTGTCTACGGTGCGCCCTACTCAACCCAGGCAAGCCAATCTGCGCTGCACTTTGCGCGGGCCGTGTTAGCCGAAGGTCATGAACTCTATCGGGTGTTCTTCTACCAGGACGGTGTTTACAACGCGAATTCACTGATCGCTGCCCCGCAGGATGAAGATGACATCGTGAAGTCATGGCAGGCGGTGCAGGCGTCTTGCGGTGTAGAACTGGTGACCTGTATTGCATCCAGCCTGCGTCGTGGTGTGCTGGACGAAACAGAAGCAGATCGTTACGAAAAGCACGCGGGTAACATCGCCGAGGGCTTTACTATCTCAGGCCTTGGACAGCTGATCGATGCGGCCATGGCATCAGACAAACTGATGACCTTCGGTGCCTGATATGACGTCTATTCTCTTCATTCAATCAAGCCGCCCGCACGGCAACATCGCAGGCCAGGAAGGCCTCGATGCCATCATGATGGGATCAGCGTTTACCGAATGCGGTGTGCTGTTTGCAGGCGATGCGGTGCTGCAGCTCGTCAAAAATCAGGACACGGCAGGTATTGCGACTCGTAATTACGCTGTGACCTATGGGGCGCTGAAAGACTACGGTGTCGGTGCAATTTACTGCGATGGTACTTCGCTAGAGCGGTATAACCTCGCCCTCGATGATCTCAGCATCGATGTCACCCCACTTGATGGCGAGGGTATGCGGGATCTGCTGCTCAAATACGACCGGACGATCAGCTTCTGATGATCCTGCATACCATCAACAAACCGGAAGCACTCTCAAAGTGCCTGGCGATGATCGGCGATGACGATACAGTGCTGCTGATCGAGGACGGTGTCTACCTCGCTGCGAGTAATGCGCTGCCTGTTAACGTCAGCGTCAAGGCTATTGCCGCGGACGTTGTTGCACGTGGTTTCGGTGAGCGCCTGCCTGAGAACATCGAACAGGTGAGCTATGAGCAGTTTGTCCAGATAGCGGTGGCAGCAACGCAAACCTGCAACTGGTTCTGACAGTGGCACTTAACTTCGACAAGGATCTCGACAAAGAAGGCTTCCTGCGAGATCTCGAAAACTGGAACGAGGCTGTTGCACTGGAACTCGCGACCATCGACGAAGTGACGCTCACCGATGCACACTGGGAACTGATTCATTTTATCCGTGGCTATTACGACGCTTACAACGTCGCACCCGCCAATCGCGCCCTTGTGAATGTGGTTAAGAAAAACCTGGGGGCTGACAAAGGTAACTCTATCTACCTGATGAAGCTGTTCACCGGAAAACCAGCAAAAGTACTGAGCAGGATTGCAGGCCTGCCCAAACCAAACAACTGCGACTAATTCTCCGCCGCGGCGTGCTCGGCAAAATTCACCACCTCACCGACGATGATCAGGGTTGGGGACTGGATCTGGGTTCTTGCAACAAGCCCTGGCATGGTCTCAAGCGTACCTTTTAACACCTGCTGTTCCGGCGTGGTGCCCTTGGAGATAATCGCCACCGGGGTTGACGCTGCCCTGCCGTGTTTCACCATCTGCTGGCAGATCGTCGAGAGCCCACCCAGGCCCATGTAGAACACCACGGTTTCATTCGCATGTGTATATTCGTGCCAGGACAGTTCAACCTTGCCGTTCTTGGGATGGCCAGTAACAAACTTGACGCTCTGCGATAGTTCGCGATGTGTCAGCGGAATCCCAGCGTAGGCCGCACAACCTGTTGCTGCTGTAATGCCCGGGATCACCTGGAAGGGAATTTCTTCTTCGACCAGCCGGATGATCTCTTCACCGCCCCTGCCAAACACAAAGGGGTCGCCCCCTTTCAGCCTTAATACGCGGTGACCTTCCTTGGCGAGTCGCACCAGCAGATCGTTGATATCTTCCTGGCTGGTGGACTTGTATCCGGAGCGTTTACCGACAAACTCTTTTCTGGCATCTCTCCTTGCCCGGTCGAGTACTGCAGGAGACACCAGGTTGTCATAAAGTATGACGTCCGCTTTCTGCATCAACTGCAGTGCTTTTAAGGTCAGGAGATCTGGGTCGCCTGGACCTGCGCCGACCAGGTAGACCTCACCAACGTGGGATTCAGCCTCACTGAAGAGATAATCGTCAGCCTCTGTCTGTTTGCCCTGCATCGCGAGTTCCGCGCCCGGAGAATCCAGGAACTCCTCTGTGTGACGGCGGCGCGTATCGATATCTGGTAACGCCTTTTTCAGTCGGTCACGACGGTCCTTCAGGTAGCCGGCGAGACGGCCAAAATGTGAAGGTACCAGTGCCTCAATCTTTTCGCGGAGGGTCCTGACCAGCACAGGCGAACCACCACCTGAACCAACAGAAATGATAAGGGGATGTCGGTCAATGATCGCAGGAAACGTCACCGTGCAAAGGGCTGGCGCATCAACCACGTTAACGGGTACGGCATGTTGCTGGCATAGCGATGAAACCGCTTCGTTTACCGCCATATCGGACGTGGCTGCAACCACGAGCACACAGCCATCGATGTGCGAAGATTCAAAGCGGTTTTGGATAATGGTGTGCGAACTGCTATCCAGCAGGTCGCGCAGCGTATCGCTGACTTCAGGTGCAACCAGTCGGATATGCGCACCCGCCTTCAGCAACAGGTCCACTTTACGCTGGGCAATTTCACCCCCGCCAACAACCAGGACCTGTCGGCCGGTTACCTCAAAGTGCAGGGGCAAATAATCCATTGCTTAGCTCGAGGTAAGCTCCAGCTCGGTAACACCGCCCATGTAACCTTGCAGGATCTGCGGTATCTGTACGTTGCCGTTTGCTGTCTGGTAGTTCTCCAGAATCGCAACCAGCGTTCGACCAACCGCAAGTCCAGAACCATTCAGGGTGTGCAGCAGTTCGGGTTTGCCGGTTTCCGGATTACGCCAACGTGCCTGCATGCGCCTTGCCTGGAAGTCCAGGAAGTTACTGCAAGAGGATATCTCGCGGTATTTACCCTGGCCGGGCAGCCAGACTTCAAGGTCGTAGGTCTTTGCTGCAGCAAAACCAAGGTCACCGCCACATAGGGTCACCACGCGATAAGGCAAACCCAGCTTCTGCAGAATCTGTTCTGCATGACCGGTAAGTGCTTCAAGCGCATCCCAGGAATCTGCCGGCCGGACAAACTTCACCAGCTCAACTTTTTCGAACTGATGCTGCCTGATCATGCCGCGGGTATCTCTACCGTAACTGCCGGCTTCGCTGCGGAAACACGGGCTGTGGCAGACGAGGTTTGTCGGCACGTCCTCTGCTTCGAAGATCTCATCCCGGGCAATGTTTGTGACCGGTACCTCAGCGGTTGGTGCCAGGTAGAGTTCGCGATCGTCCTGAAGTTTAAAGAGGTCTTCCTCAAACTTCGGTAACTGGCCGGTACCTGTCAGGGATTCGCGGTTGACGATGTATGGCACGTAAATCTCTTCATAACCATGCTCGCGCGTGTGGACATCCAGCATGAACTGGACCAGTGCCCGGTGCATTCGCGCAAGATCACCTCGCAGGGTGACAAACCGGGAACCACTGATCTTGGTCGCGGTTTCAAACCCCATCACACCTGATGGTGATGCCAGGTCAACGTGGTCTTTCGCTTCGAAATCGAAAGTGGTCGGGTCACCCCAGCGACGCACCTCAACGTTGTCGTCCTCATCGTTACCTGCGGGTACAGATTCGTCCGGCACGTTGGGCATGGCGAGCAGAATGTCGTTTAGCTCAGCCTGAATCGCATCAAGCTCTTTCTTCTTTTCATCCAGGTTGTCACCAAGGGACGCAACCGCATCGAGGAGCGGCTGGATATCCTCACCTGCTGCCTTGGCCTTACCTATTTCCTTGGAACGGGTGTTTCTTTCGTTCTGTAGCGCTTCCGTCGCAACCTGCACTTCCTTGCGACGGGACTCAAGGGACTCAATCGAGGAAACGTCCAGCTCAAAGCCTTTTACCTTGAGCTTTGCTGCAGTTTCATTGAGTTCCTGTCGTATCAGTCGCGGATCTAACATGCCTTCCTTACTACCCGTGGGAAAATTAAGGGGCGCATCTTACCAGATAGGTATTGGAGGGCTAAACGGTTTATCTGAGCAGTAGACGAGTCAGGAATATTCCTGCGGCGGCGCCCGCAATGCTCAGGATAACGCTGCCGAATACGTAAATTGCAGCCTCAGAGAGACGCCCTTCCTCCATCATCCCGATGGCATGCAGGGAAAAAGTGGAAAATGTCGTAAACCCGCCAAGAAAGCCCACCATGACAATTGGCCGCCAGATATCGGCAACAAGGGCCCGCTCGACAATCAGCACAAAGGCGATGCCGATACACAGCGAGCCGAATATGTTGGCAAGAAAGATGCCATATGGAAACGCGGCGCCCAGCAGGTTCTCAAACCACACCGTGACGCCATAACGCGCCAGAGAACCGATAGCGCCACCGAGGGCAATTGCAATGAGAACCGCCATCAGTCGCCGTGCTCGCTTTTTGTCGCGCTTTGTACATAGCGCTGAAACTCGCTGGCGTCGTTCAACTTGCGCAAATAGCTGAGTTTTTCACTAATCTTGGATTCAAGCCCCCGATCAACCGGGTGATAAAACTGCTGGCCGGCCAGTTCCTCCGGCACGTAACTTTCGCCTGGCACAAAAGCATCTTCATGATTGTGGGCATAGTTATAATCTTCACCGTAACCCATCTGCTCCATCATCGTGGTTGGCGCGTTGCGGATATGCATGGGCACATCGAGGGAGCCTGTTTCCTTGACCACCTCCTTGATCTCACCTACTGCCTTGTAAACCGCGTTACTCTTCGCCGCAACAGCGAGGTAGGCAACCGCCTGGGCAATCGCCAGTTCTCCTTCAGGACTGCCGAGTCGCTCCTGGACTTCCCAGGCTGACAGCGCAATATCAAGTGCTCGCGGGTCTGCATTACCGATATCCTCGCTTGCCATGCGAACAACCCGCCGGGCGATGTAAATCGGATCACAGCCGCCATCGATCATCCTGACGAACCAGTAGAGGGACGCATCAGGGTCTGAGCCCCTCACTGCCTTGTGCAAAGCTGATATTTGTTCGTAAAAGAGATCCCCGCCTTTATCAAAGCGGCGCATGTCATCGCCAAAGAGTTCATTCAGCAGTTCCTCTGAAATGGCCCCATCGGCCATGTCCGAGGCAACCTCAAGGATGTTGAGTGCGCGCCTCGCGTCACCATCTGCTGCTTTCGCGATCACGTCCAGAATGTCCGGGTCGGCTTCGATACCCTTGTCTCGCAGCTCTTCGTCTTTGGAAAGCGCCTGCATCAGCACGGCAACAAGGTCATCTGTTGAGAGCGACTGCAACTTATAGATGCGCGCCCTGGACAGGAGTGCGTTGTTCAGTTCAAACGAGGGATTTTCGGTGGTCGCCCCGACAAAGATGACAGTGCCGTCTTCCACATAAGGCAGGAAGGCATCCTGTTGTGCCTTGTTAAACCGATGCGCCTCATCTACAAAAAGGAGTGTTTTCCTGCCGGAGGTCGCCTTGATCTGTTGGGCAACGGCAATCGCTTCACGGATGTCTTTAACACCCGCCAGGACCGCAGAGATCGACTGGAACTCGACGTCACAGCATTCTGCAATCATGCGGGCAATGGTTGTTTTACCGACGCCAGGTGGACCCCATAAAATCATGGAATGTAACTGGGACGACTCGATTGCCTCACGCAGGGGTTTACCTTCTGCGAGGAGATGACGCTGGCCTATATAGGACGCCAGATCGCGTGGCCGCATGCGTGCGGCGAGTGGTTCATAAGATTCGGCTGAATCAAAAAGTGACATCAATCTCCGGGTCGATCGTCAATGACATCGACGCCTTCCGGCAAAGCAAATACGAACACATCATCTGCCATTTCCGGATCAAATTCGACCTCAGCCAGTTCGATATAGCTACGCTCCGAAGTGGTGGTCTCAAGGCCGATACCCGCAGGCAGGCCTTCAGCGACAACAAGTGTGACCTGCCGGATGATGCTGGATTCGTTACGGGGCGTCAGCGCAAAAACCTGTTTATGCTCGTCTTCAAAGACATCGACAAGAAAGGTCTCATCAATTTCCTGTGCCTCTGCGGCCAGCAGGAGGATCGGCATGGTCTCAGCATCGCGGGACAACGGTGAGATCACCACCTGCTCAAGATCAACATCGTGCGTCCAGAGATCTGTGCCATCCGACACGATGACCTGGCTGATGGGTGGGCCTGTTTCAACACGAAAGGTATCCGGTTTGGCCAGCCAGAACGCGCCCTCTGTCGGGGCTTCTTCCAGTCGCCCGCCTCGTTGCAGGAACGTTGCCTTGATGGATTGAAAGCCGGACAGGAAGGCGTGCAGCTCTGCAACGGGGTTGGTCTGGGGGATATCTTCTTCTTTAGCTGGATCTTCTGCTTGTATTTCTGAGAAGGCCGGGGTGATGGTAAAGCAGCAGCATAACCCCAACAGCAGAACAACTTTACTCAGGCGCGGCATTGGCAATGACTTCCCTTGAGCCGTTGGAGTTCATTTCTGAAACAACCCCCGCCTGCTCCATCGCCTCAATCATTCTTGCAGCGCGGTTGTAACCAATCCTGAGCTTGCGCTGCACTGCCGAAATCGAGGCACGCCTGCTCTCGGTGACAAACTGGACTGCCTCATCATACAGCGGATCTGAATCCTCTGCGGACTCGTCATCGCCGCCCGAACCGGCGACACCGGGCAACATCGCAGTGTCACTGGCACCGTCAAGGATGCTTTCAAGATAATTAGGCTCACCCAGTTCCTTCCAGCTCTCGACTACGCGATGCACTTCATCGTCATCAACAAACGCGCCATGTACGCGCACAGGTAACGGGGAGCCTGCAGGCAGGTAGAGCATGTCACCATGGCCCAGCAGTTGTTCCGCACCACCCTGGTCAAGAATGGTCCGACTGTCGACCTTTGACGACACCTGGAACGCGATACGTGTAGGTACGTTGGCCTTAATCAGGCCGGTGATTACGTCAACAGAAGGACGCTGCGTTGCGAGGATAAGGTGGATACCCGCGGCACGCGCCTTCTGTGCGATCCTCGCGATCAATTCTTCTACCTTCTTGCCAACAATCATCATCATGTCGGCAAATTCATCGATGACGACAACGATGAACGGCAATGTTTCGAGTTCCGGTGCCTGCTGATCTTCTGCATCCAGCAGCGGATCAGGCTGCCAGAGCGGATCGGTGAGCGGTTCGCCCAGCTTCTGCGCTTCCTTCACCTTGCGGTTAAAGCCGCCGACGTTCCTGACGCCCATGGCTGCCATGAGCCTGTAACGGCGTTCCATTTCAGCGACACACCAGCGCAGGGCGTTGGCCGCATCTTTCATGTCCGTTACAACCGGCGTCAGCAGGTGTGGAATGCCCTCGTATACCGCAAGTTCCAGCATTTTCGGGTCAACCATGATCATGCGGACATCTTCAGGCGACGCCTTGAACAGGATCGAGATGATCATCGCGTTCAGACCAACGGACTTACCGGAACCGGTTGTACCCGCCACCAGCAGGTGCGGCATTTTTGCCAGGTCCTCTACCACCGGCTGGCCAGAAATATCGTGGCCAAGGGCCATCGAGAGCGGCGATGAAGAGGCATCGTACGCGCCTGACTTCAGTACTTCGCTCATCTTGACGATTTCACGGTCAACGTTCGGTATCTCAATGCCGACAACAGATTTGCCTGGAATAACTTCTACAACCCGCACGCTGATCACCGCAAGAGAACGCGCGAGGTCCTTGGCAAGACCTGATATTCGGGAAACTTTCACCCCGGCAGCGGGCTGTATCTCAAAACGGGTAATCACGGGTCCAGGGAAGACCGCAACAACTTCGGCGTCGACGCCGTAGTCCTTCAATTTCAGCTCGAGAAGACGGGACATGGCCTCCAGGTCTTCAGCCGAGTAACCCTTGCCACTGGAGGTATCTTCATCATCCAGCAGGTGTAATGCCGGCAGTCCATCCACCGCACTGATCTTGAAAAGGTTGCCCTGCTTCTCCCGGACGACACGTTTGCTTTCCTGTACTGGTTTTGGCTTTGGTGGTTCGATAACCGGTGTAGCACGTTGCTGCTTCTTCTCGACGTGGGCTTCGAGGGCTTCACGTCTGTGTTCGGCGGTCTTACGGATCTCAGCCTGCTCTCGGATACGCGTAATCAGTTTGTGGGCAAAGGTATTGGCGGCCACAGCAAAACGCAGGGATAGCCTGCCTGTGTTATCCATGACGCGCATCCACGAAATATCCAGGAAAGCGGTCAGGCCAAACAGGAACAGCGCCAGTAACAGCAGGGTTGTGCCCACGTAGGAGAACATCGGTACCAGCAGGTCGGCTGCTTCAGCACCAAGGATACCGCCCGCGCCTTCGCGGAAATCGATCCCAAAACCGTAGAAATGCATGGCTGCTATGGCTGTTCCTGCAAAAATCGTCAGGAACAAGCCTACGCCACGAAAGATGAACAGGGGCCAACTGAATTCACCTTCAACTTCCTTGTCCCTGAAGATCACCCAGGCCTGGTAGGCCAACATCATTGGGAAGAGATAAGACAGGAAGCCGAAGAAAAACAGGAAAACATCCGCAATCCAGGCACCTGAGAGGCCAACCAGGTTAGCCACCATGCCGCCGGAACCTGTGTAGGTCCAGCCGGGATCATCCGGACTGAAAGAAACGAGCGCCAGGGTCAGGTAAAGCGCAATGGAAACCAGTCCGATAAACGCGCCTTCGCGCAAACGCGGCAGCAGCATCTCAAGAATCTCACCCTGCTCAGGTGTTTTTGCCCTGCTAGTAGCCACTGTTGAATATCCTTAATAATCAGCGGTTTACATCTTATACTTTAACCGCTCAATTACAAATCTTTTTTATCCCCTTGAAGTGACGCTCCGAGGATCGATAGCGCCGTATCACTTATTCCGGTTTGCCCTCTTTTATTCAACGAAAACCTCCCCCATATTCTTCCCTGATGTAAAATGCGTCGTTTTTTATAACCACCGAGCCAAAACCGATATGTCCGGCCCTACACAACCCAAAGTAACTGACGAAGTCTGGGACGATGATCGCGTCCGCAGCTTCCTAGAACTCGAGCCAAACGGCGAAGATGCCGACTTTCATGTCCTGACCAAGGCGTATCGCGGCATGCGACCCGATGATTTTGAGCGATTCCTCGCGTTTTTCGTCGCCGCTGGCCGCAACCTGGATGCCCAGGACAAAAGTGGCCGCACGATCTGGGAAATCATGGCGAACCACCGCCAGGGCGAAGATTTCATCAAGGCGCGGCAAGCGATCAGCTGAGTTGCTTGCAATAGCGAGCTCAACCCCACTAGTTAAGAAGAGACAGAATGGAAGAAATCCACCACAAACTGCTTATCCTCGGCTCCGGTCCGGCCGGTTTTTCCGCTGCGATCTATGCTGCACGCGCAAACCTCGACCCTGTTGTCATCACAGGCATTGAGACCGGTGGCCAGCTGACCACCACGACGGATGTCGATAACTGGCCGGGTGACGTTGAAGGCCTGCAAGGTCCGGACCTGATGGTACGTATGCAGTCGCATGCGGAACGCTTCGATACGAAGATCGTGTACGACCATATTCACACCGCGGAACTGGATAAGCGCCCATTCAAGCTGCATGGCGACCAGGCGGTTTACACTTCCGATGCCCTGATCATCGCTACCGGCGCATCCGCACAATACCTTGGGTTGCCTTCCGAAGAGGCATTTAAGGGCAAAGGCGTCAGTGCTTGTGCAACTTGTGACGGGTTTTTCTATAAAAAACAGAAGGTTGCAGTAATAGGTGGCGGCAATACCGCGCTTGAGGAAGCGCTGTACCTGTCCAATATCGCGTCTGAGGTGATCATGGTGCACCGCCGCGACAAGTTCCGCGGCGAGAAGATCCTGCAGCAGCGTGTGATCGAGAAAGAGAACATCAAGATTCAGTGGGACAGCGTCCTCGACGAGGTGCTGGGTGACGATATGGGCGTAACCGGCATGCGAATTCGTCACGTCGACACCGACGAAACCACGGAATTTGACCTGCAGGGCGTATTTATCGCAATTGGGCACACACCCAACACTGAGATCTTTAATGATCAGCTGCAGATGAACAATGGCTACATCAATATCCACTCGGGCCTCGACGGCAATGTCACGGCAACCAGTGTCCCGGGTGTCTTTGCTGCAGGCGACGTTGCCGACCAGGTGTATCGCCAGGCAGTGACTTCCGCCGGCTTCGGCTGTATGGCCGCCCTCGACGCGGAGAAGTTCCTTGATGAAGAGGAAGCAAACGCTGCCTGAGCATTGTCATGCCTCAGCTCGCCTGGCTGGATGACCATGACCTCGCATTCCCTGACCCTCGGGATGCATTAAAAGACCCCAACGGTCTGCTGGCCGTTGGCGGCGATCTTTCACCCGCACGCCTGCTGAACGCCTACCGGCACGGCATTTTTCCCTGGTACGACGATGACCAGCCCATTTTATGGTGGTCACCAGAACCCCGATGTGTCATCGATCCACGCACATTTCGACCTAGTCGAAGCCTTGGCCGTAAACTACGCGCTGGCAACTACGAGATACGCATCGATACGGTTTTTGAGGCGGTGATCGACGCCTGCAGTGACCGACAGGATGATGCAGGCACCTGGATAACCTCCGAGATGCGGGATGCCTATATCAACCTGCACAACCTGGGATACGCGCATAGTGTTGAGTGTTACATCGAGGGGACGCTCGCAGGTGGCCTCTACGGCGTTGGCATCGGCCCGCTCTTCTTCGGCGAATCGATGTTTCACCGCGTCACTGATGCCTCAAAGATCGCTTTTGCCTACCTGATGGGCATGATGCGGGAATCGGGCTGCCCGCTTGTGGATTGCCAGATTGAAAATCCCCACCTGACTTCGCTCGGCGCTGCCGGTATTCCGAGGGACACCTTCCTCAATCTGCTTGAGCGGTACGTGAACCAGCCGCCAATCGACTGGAACCAATTGTCAGACGCGGCACGCGAAGAGCCCCGACAATTCCTTTGAAGCGGTTTATACTCAAATCATGAACGCCAAAACCTGTGTACTCATTCTTTGCGGTTTCCTTGCGAGCAACCATGTCATCGCCGAAGTCAGTGTGAGTCGCGGCCAGGGCGCAAACTGCGCACCAGTGCTGCACACACTCACAACGTACTGGATGGATGTAAGGCGCATCATGGAGCCACCCGGCGCCAAGACGGATATCACAAAGCCGAAAGGCGAACACTTTATGTGTGTTAATCCATACGACCTGCGCAACTCGATGGAAAGGAAGGTTTCAACCAACGCTAGCGTTCGCTGTTACTCCTCCCCCTATACCTCGCGACTTGGTGCCTGCTGCAACAGTGCCCTGACAGCATGTGCACAGCTAAATCCCGGGCTGTTTCCAGACCTCATGCCAAAAAAGAAAGCCAGGGCTTATGAGCCACCCAAATCCGGCTGGGTCAGGCCGCCATCAGACGATGACCAGTGGAAGTCCATCGACTGATACAGATGCCTTGCCCCATCGAGCGTCTATTGCCAAACTGTTACGTTTGGGCCAACCCAAAAACCTGAAACCACTTCAAACCATCGTTACAGGCGAATGACGTCACTCAGTGAATTAAGATTTTTCACGACTCCTGCACACGACTGCAGCTATCTTGAAGGAAAGCAGGCGATCACGCTTTTTGCGGATCCGCTGGCCCGTATCGACACCGATCTGTATTCCTCATTGTCTGCGGTCGGCTTTCGCCGCTCCGGCACACACATCTATCGCCCCTATTGCCAGACCTGCAGTGCGTGTATTCCGGTCAGGATTCCCGTTCATGCGTTTAACGCCCGGCGCAGGCAGAAACGGGTGCTTAAGCGCAACGAGGACCTTATTGTTACCGCAAACCCTCCTGCGGTTACCGATGAGTACTTCGATATCTATGACCGCTACATTACTTCACGCCACTCGGATGGGGATATGTACCCGGCATCGCGTGAACAGTTTGAGTCATTCCTGGTAGAAGGCAGGCCTGAGGCCAGTTTCTTTACGTTCAGGGAGCCTGATGGCCGTTTGCTCGGGGTTACCGTGGCTGACCAACTGAACGATGGCCTGTCTGCGATTTATACGTTTTTTGAGCCTGAGGAACAGCAGCGAGCACCCGGCGTTTTTGCCATCCTGTGGCTGATCGAAGAATCGAAGCGATTTGGTCTGCAATACCTCTATCTCGGCTACTGGATCAAGCAATGCCAGAAGATGAACTACAAGATGGACTACAAACCGATTGAGCTGTACGTCAACAATAGCTGGATTGGCATTGATGATTAATTAGGGCACAATGCACGCCGCTTTTTGGCGGAACGTGCCCTTAACGGCATTGAAGGCAAGTAAGCAGAAGTAAGTTAAAACACCACCCTTGAGGATTGGATGGCAAAAGAAGACCAGATTCAGATGTCCGGCACGGTGATTGATACGTTGCCCAACACCATGTTCCGTGTGGAACTGGAGAACGGACATATTGTTACCGCACATATCAGCGGCAAGATGCGTAAGAATTACATCAAGATTCTTACTGGCGACACCGTCAAAGTAGAACTCACTCCCTACGATCTCACCAAGGGCAGGATCACGTTCCGCGAATGAGCGTTACCCGGCCATTAACTTACTTTGGCCGGGCTCTTCTTCTCTGCTTCTTCGATTTCAAGCGCCAGGTCACCATCCTTCACGGTGACGTGAACAACACCGCCTCCATCAGATAACTTACCGAAGAGAATATCCTCGGCCAGTTCCTTCTTGATGCGATTCTGGATAAGGCGCTGCATCGGTCGAGCACCCATCTTCTCGTCGTAGCCATTATCGGCAAGCCATTCCCGTGCATCGTCGTCGATGTCGAGTTGCACCTTCTTGCTGTCGAGCTGGACCTGGATCTCAACCAGGAACTTGTCGACAACCGTCTTGATGACTTCCTTCGACAGGCTGTCGAACTGGATGATGCCATCCAGGCGGTTGCGGAATTCCGGCGTGAACATGCGCTTAATGACTTCCATGCCGTCGGTGGAATGATCCTGGGTCTGGAAACCGATGGAGCTGCGTGACATCTCCTGCGCGCCTGCGTTGGTGGTCATAATGATCACCACGTTGCGGAAGTCAGCTTTACGACCGTTGTTATCCGTCAGCGTGCCGTGATCAAACACCTGCAGCAGCAGGTTAAAGACTTCAGGGTGCGCCTTTTCGATTTCGTCGAGCAGCAGAACACAGTGTGGCTGCTTGGTGATCGCCTCGGTGAGGAGACCGCCCTGGTCATAACCGATGTACCCGGGGGGTGCACCGATCAATCGCGATACGGTATGACGCTCCATGTACTCGGACATATCAAAGCGCAGTAGCTCGATACCCATGATGCTGGCGAGCTGTCGGCAGACCTCGGTCTTACCAACACCGGTCGGTCCACTGAACAGGAACGAACCGATGGGCTTGCCCTCTTCTTTCAGACCAGCCCTGGAAAGCTTGATGGCACTCGCGAGACTGTCGATCGCCTCATCCTGGCCAAAAATCACCATCTTCAGGTTGGTCTCAAGATCGCGCAGCGCGTCTTTGTCGGAAGTTGAAACATTCTTCGGCGGGATGCGGGCAATCTTTGCCACCATCTGTTCAACGTCACCCACTGAAATCTGCTTTTTACGGCGGCTGGGTGGCTGCAACTGCTGGTAAGCCCCAACCTCGTCGATGACGTCGATTGCCTTGTCTGGCATGAAACGGTCGTTGATGTACTTGTCAGCAAGCTCGGCTGCAACCTTCAGGGAACGATCGGTGTACTTGAGCTGGTGGTGTTCCTCAAACCGGGTTTTGAGGCCTTTGAGGATCTGGTACGTGTCCTGGACACTCGGCTCGTTGACGTCAATTTTCTGGAAGCGGCGTGACAGTGCGCGATCCTTGTCAAAGATGCCGCGATATTCCTGGTAGGTGGTCGAACCGATACAGCGGATACCACCGGATGCGAGAAGAGGCTTCAGGAGATTCGATGCATCCATCACACCACCTGAAGCGGCGCCAGCACCGATAATCGTGTGGATCTCGTCAATAAAGAGAATCTGGTTGGGTGTCTCTTCAAGCTCCTTGAGCACCGCCTTGAGACGCTTTTCAAAATCACCGCGGTACTTGGTACCTGCGAGCAGTGTGCCGAGGTCCAGTGCGTGTACAGTCGATTCCTTGATGACATCCGGCACCTGGCCGTCAACAATCATCTTGGCAAGACCTTCCGCAATCGCCGTTTTACCGACGCCGGATTCACCCACCAGCAGCGGGTTGTTCTTCCTTCGGCGGGACAGGATCTGGACGACACGTTCAACCTCGCTGTCACGACCCACCAGTGGATCGATCAGGCCTTTGCGCGCCTGCTCGTTGAGATTGGTGGCGTAGGCCTCCAGTGCACTGACTTCCTTCTCTTCGCCATCCTCACCTTCTGACATCTCCTCGCCGCCAGGCGCAGGTTCGTCTTCGTTCTTGGAAACGCCATGGGCAATGTAGTTCACGACGTCGATGCGGTTGACGTCCTGCTGTTTCAGCAGGAAGACCGCGTGGCTTTCCTGTTCACTGAATATCGCAACCAGCACATTGGCACCGTCAACTTCCTTGCGCCCGCTGGACTGGACGTGGAATACGGCGCGCTGCAGTACACGCTGGAAACCGAGCGTTGGTTGGGTTTCGCGATCGTTTTCGTTCTTGGGGATGAGCGGCGTTGTGGCGTCGAGGAACTCTTCGAGTTCACTACGGAGCTTTTCGATGTCGGCCCCGCAGGCATTCAGCACACTCACGGCAGATGTATTGTCGAGCAGTGCCAGCAGCAGGTGTTCCACCGACATCAACTCATGGCGCTTGTTCCTGGCATCTTTGAATGCAAGGTTCAGCGTAACTTCTAGTTCTCTGCTTAACATAAAGGTATTGCTTATCCTCTATTCGTCGTCGTCCACGGCTTCAATTTCTGAAACCAGTGGATGTTGGTTGTCCTGCGCATACTGGTTGACCTGCGCGGATTTCGTTTCTGCGATATCACGTGGATAAATACCACAGGTAGCTTTGCCGGTTGTATGAACAGCGAGCATGATCTGTGTCGCTTTCTCCCTGTTCATGCCAAAAAACATTTGCAGCACCTCAACGACAAACTCCATGGGTGTGTAGTCATCATTGAGCAGCACTACTTTGTAGAGTGGCGGCTTTTTGAGCTTTGGTTCAGCCGGTGCTTCAACAACACCGATATCACGATCAAGCTCGGGGTGATCTTCATCACCGCTGGCACGGGTTACTGATTGTGTCTTTACCATCTAGAAATAGTGTCTCTCATTACAACTTCAAGGTCAGACGGGCTGCCCTGACTGAACTTTATTCTAACCGTATTCATCAGAGGTCGTGCATATTTACCTGAATTCATACGCGCAATTTTTCGCCGGGGATTACGGGAGCGCTGAAACCCGCATTTTTACTGGGGTCTTAGGGCGGGTTCAAATAAAGATATCCTCCTTGACTGAACCTTTCACTACCCCATAAAGTACCTATAGACAGTACTTTGTTTGCCGTTGTTTTCATACGTTCAGTGCGTAGGACATCGCAGGTGCTGAGACAGATCTTTGTACGAACGTGACTGAGCTGTGTCATGGCTGAAAGACAATCAGCAGTGAGGTCACACTTATGCCTACTGGACGCGTTAAGTGGTTCAATAACGCCAAAGGTTACGGCTTCATTCTCCCTGAAGATGAGAGCGAGGATTACTTCGTTCATTATTCGTCCATCGTCATGTCAGGTTATAAGACCCTGAAAGCGGGACAGGCCGTCTCGTTTGACATGATCGAAGGACCCAAGGGTACCCATGCAGTCAACGTTCAACCTCTTGGTACAGACGACACAGAAGATTCAGACGGCGATTAAGCAACCGCATTTGTAAACGTTAGCTAAATCGTGTGAATCACAACCTTCTCTTGTTCAACAAGCCGTATGGCGTTGTCAGTCAGTTTTCGGGCGAACCGCCCAACCTTGCCGACTACATCAGTGAAAAAGGTTATTACCCTGCCGGGCGTCTCGACAAGGATTCCGAAGGCCTGCTGCTGCTGACCAACGACGGCGCCCTGCAGGCTCGTATCAGTGAACCCGCCTTTAAGATGGAAAAGACCTACTGGGTGCAGGTGGAGGGTGAGATAGATGACGAAGCTATGGCTGCCCTCGCGAGCGGTGTGACGCTCAAAGATGGCATGACCAGACCAGCCACCGTTGCCAGCATCGATACACCCCTACCGCCCCGCACACCGGATATTCGTCATCGTCCCGGCCAACCGACCTCTTGGGTCAGTATCACTATCTCCGAGGGCAAGAACCGCCAGGTTCGCAGAATGACCGCGGCGGTAGGCTTCCCTACCCTACGGCTCTACCGGCACAGGATTGGTCCATGGAAGGTGGATGATATTGCGGTCGGGGAATGTGAGCGCCTGCAGGTTAACCTGCCGAAGCAGAAGCCTGCTAAGAAACGATCGACGCGCCGACGTGTTGATTAATTAGACCGTCAACAGGCTCAGGGCTGTTTATTGGCTCAGGGCTGTTCCCAATTCTCAGCAGCGTCGATATCGGACTGCCGTGTCGTCAACCAGCGGTCGCCCTCTGGTGTCGTTTCCTTTTTCCAGAACGTCGCGCGTGTCTTGAGGAAATCCATCACAAACTCGCAGGCGGCAAACGCATCGCCGCGATGGCGTGAAGCGATACCTGCCAGGACAATTTGATCACCAGGGGAAAGCAGACCGATACGATGGATAACGGTCGCGCCAAGAATGTTCCAGCGCGATTCCGCTTCAGAGATGATCTTGTCGATCTCCTTTTCCGTCATTCCCGGATAGTGTTCCAGGTATAGCCCGGCAACATCGGCATCGTCGTTAACGTCCCGTACGGAACCGACAAACACCGTCACGGCGCCTACTTCATTGGAGACTTCCAGCAAACGCTGGTATTCGGCACCAACGTCGAAGTTTTCTTCATGTACCCGAATCTCGCGCATCAGCTTAACCACCTGTTACCGGCGGGAAAAACGCCACTTCATCGCCGGCGTTTAGAACAACATCTTCGTGAACAAGCTCCTGGTTAACCGCGATACGAACGTTTTCTGCGGTCAGCGCTTCCCGGGCTGCATCTCCAAACCGATCACACAGCAGCGCAACCAGTGTTGAGAGCTTCGCACTTTCCGCCATTTCATCAATACGGAGTTCGCCCTCGCCAACGGCCTCGCGAATACTCGCAAACAGCACAACCTTTACTGGTGCAGACATCAGGCTCTCACCCACTCACCGGATTTACCGCCGGACTTTGCGGTCAGCTTGACCCCGGCAATCTCCATACCGCGATCGACGGCCTTGCACATGTCATAAATGGTTAACGAGGCAACCGAGGCGGCCGTCAGCGCTTCCATTTCCACTCCGGTCTGTCCTGTAACACGGCAGGTGGCACTGACGAGTATTTCACTGGCAGCCTCATTAAGGTCAAACTCCACGCTGACCTTGGTTAACGCCAAGGGATGGCAAAGCGGTATCAGGTCCGAACATTTCTTGGCTGCCTGGATTCCCGCAATCCTGGCAACACCCAGGACATCCCCTTTTTTGGCATTACCTGCAATGACCAACGCAAGGGT
The DNA here is from genome assembly GCA_963921285.3 of Pseudomonadales bacterium. Taxonomy (GTDB): domain Bacteria; phylum Pseudomonadota; class Gammaproteobacteria; order Pseudomonadales; family Azotimanducaceae; genus UBA9659. The sequence goes on along the minus strand of CAWUFD020000001.1, from coordinate 102,666 downwards.
CTCAGGTTGCATCCTGATAATCGCCTGCGCGGTTGCTTCTCGCTGGGTCACCGCCTTGTCACCCACATCTACCATGTGGGCCTGACCGTTGGCATCGATATGTGTCAGTTCATTTTCCGACATGAATTAGGCACTCTATTACTTCAAACACTGCATCAAATAATCTGTGAAGGCGCTGCGCTTGGAATGGCCACCACACATCACCGTTGCGACTATTGTACAACGGAATGACAAGTACCTTTTTGTCGAGGAGTTCGACAATGGGCGCATTGTGCTCAACCAACCGGCGGGGCACCTCGAGCCCGGGGAAACCCTGTTCGAGGCAGCGATTCGCGAAACACTCGAAGAAACCGCCTGGCGTATCGAGCTAAAGGGCATCAGCGGCATATACCAGTACCAGTCACCCCATAACGAGGTGACATATCACCGTATCACCTTTGTGGCCGGTCCCGTCGAGCAGGTCGGCATTGCCATCGATCCCGATATCCGCGACGTGCACTGGCTCGGCCTGGATGAGATCGAGGATTACGAGATGCGCAGCCCCATGGTCCGGCAGTGCATTACCGATGCAATGAGTACGTGCCTGCCCCTCTCATTTATCAAGCACCTGACGTAAAATACGGTTTTACATTAACGATCAAACGTCACATGGCGTTGTTCCACGGGCAATACGCCCAGAAAGACCCTGCAACCACGAAAATCATCGTCGGCATGTCCGGCGGTGTAGATTCGTCCGTTACTGCGCTGCTGCTCAAGGAGGCGGGCTACGCCGTGGAAGGCCTCTTTATGAAAAACTGGGAGGAAGACGACGGCACCGAGTACTGCACCGCCATCGAGGACCTCGCTGATGCCCGCGCAGTCGCCGACAGGATCGATATCCCCCTTAATGAGGCCAATTTTGCCGCAGAATACTGGGATAACGTCTTTGAACATTTCCTGACGGAGTACAAGGCTGGCCGCACACCCAATCCGGACGTCCTCTGCAACAGGGAGATCAAGTTCAACGTCTTCAAACAATACGCGGAGGTACTGGGCGCTGATCTTATCGCTACCGGACACTATGCCCGCCTCGGTGACATCGACGGAGAGCTTCGGCTGCTGCGTGCGGTTGCTAACAACAAGGACCAGAGCTACTTCCTGCAATCCGTTACCCAGGCGCAGTTTGAAGGCGTCGGCTTTCCTTTGGGAGACCTGGAAAAACCCGAGGTACGAGCGATCGCAACCCAACACGGGCTCGCCACATCCAACAAGAAAGATTCAACCGGGATCTGTTTTATTGGCGAGCGCCGCTTCAAAGATTTCCTGAAGACCTACCTGCCGGCACAACCGGGCAACATCGTCACGCTTGAAGGTCAGCAGATCGGTAAACATGATGGCCTCATGTACCACACCCTTGGCCAGCGCCAGGGCCTCGGCATTGGCGGGGTTAAGAACGCGCCGGATGCCCCCTGGTATGTGGTTGGCAAGGATCTCGTTGCAAATGAGCTGATTGTCGCGCAGGGAAACAACAATCCGGCGCTTTTCTGCAGACGCCTGCAGACTGAGGTTATCGAATGGATCGGTCCGGCGCCGATCAAGTCTGGTTCGATGCACTGCACCGTGAAAACCCGCTATCGCCAGCCGGACCAGGCCTGTGAAATTGTCGTTCATGAGGATCACTTTGAAGTTATCTTCGAGGAACCGCAGCGAGCCGTGACACCTGGACAATGGGCCTGTTTTTACGATGGCGACGTCTGCCTTGGTGGCGGCATCATCACGCAGACCATGGACAACCTTGCGGGGCTTGCTGCGTGAACATGTCACCCCACGAAGAACGAGCTATTGCACTCGCTGGCACCATTCAGTGCTGCTACCTGGTGGATGGTATTGCGAGATCAGGCATGGTCGGCCAGGACAGTATGGCAGGCAGCCTCGAGAGTATTTTTGTTACCAACCCTGACAACACGCTCGACGTTTATAAATCCGGCAACGGAATTCGCACCGGCCTGAGATTGATCCACGAGGTACTGGGCGAGTTCCGCGTCGCCGAACATGGCGACACGGTACGATACACACTTGCGGTGCTGAACCTTGAAAAGCGTCTCAGCAACAATCCCGAGGTAATGCGCGCGATTGGTGCCGGGATCAGCAGGATCCACGAAAACCGCATGCTGCAGGAAATGCCCGTCACAGCTGACGAGACCGTCCGGCAACTGGCCGAGGTTTACGAGGAAACCGCCGGTACCTTTGAGCCTCGCATCCGGGTGCAGGGCAAACAGAAACACCTGCAGAATTCACACAATACCCGCCGTATTCGTGCCCTTTTGCTTGCTGCAATCAGGTCGGCCGTACTATGGCGACAACTTGGTGGACGCCTGACGCAGCTCGTGCTCGGTCGCCGCCGCGTGGTGCACTCAGCCATGCTCGCCAGTGAGCTTGTTAACAACCCTCCCCAGTCTAAGGAAGCTTCATGAGCCTTGATTTGACCGCCCTGACCGCCGTTTCACCGGTTGATGGTCGTTATGCCCGACATACGAATGCGTTGCGGGAGTATTGCAGTGAATATGGCCTGATCCGCTTTCGGGTCATGGTTGAGGTGGAGTGGTTTCTCTTCCTCGCAGCAGAACCTGGCATCCCCGAGTTACCCGCCCTGAATGACCAGCAGATCAGTGTCTTACGCGCGATTTCAGATGAGTTCAACGAAGCGGATGCTGCACAGGTCAAGGAGACAGAACAGACCACCAATCACGATGTGAAGGCGGTTGAATACCTGGTCAAGGACAAGATCAGGGCAAGTGGAGATGAGACGCTGATCGCTGGTATGGAGTATGTACACTTTGCCTGCACCTCTGAGGACATTAACAACCTGTCACATGCGTTAATCCTGCGCGAGTCGTTGCATGGTGTGGTCCTGCCCGCGGCACGCGATATTGTGGCAGCGCTGCGCGAACTGGCAGCGCAGTACGCCGCGGTGCCGATGCTGTCCCGGACACACGGCCAGGTTGCCTCACCAACCACGATGGGCAAGGAGATTGCCAACGTGGTGGCGCGCCTGCAGCGTCAGCTCAGTTCACTCACGTCGGCGCAGATCCTCGGCAAGATCAACGGCGCGGTCGGCAACTTTAACGCGCACGCATCAGCTTATCCTGACCTCGACTGGTCAGCGCTCAGCGAAAAATTTGTAACCAGCCTCGGGCTGACCTGGAATCCGTATACCACGCAGATAGAGCCGCACGATTATATTGCCGAGATTTTTGCGAGCATCAGTCGCTTCAACACGATTCTTATCGACCTTGATCGCGATATCTGGAGTTACATTTCAATTGGCTATTTCAAACAGCGTAAGGTGGAAGGTGAAACCGGATCTTCAACCATGCCACACAAGGTTAACCCCATCGATTTTGAAAACTCCGAGGGCAACCTCGGCCTTGCCAACGCCGTACTTGGACACCTGGCAGAGAAGCTGCCCATCTCCCGCTGGCAGCGGGACCTGACCGACTCTACCGTGCTCCGGAATATCGGCGTAGGCCTCGCCTACAGCCTGATCGCCTACAAGTCGACGCAGAAAGGCTTGTCCAAACTGGAACTCAACGAAGCGAGGCTCATCGAGGACCTGGACGACAGCTGGGAAGTCCTCGCGGAACCCATCCAGACAATCATGCGCAAACATGGCATTGAAGAGCCGTACGAGAAGCTCAAAGCGTTAACGCGCGGCGCATCCATCGACAAGGCGCAGATCGACAGCATGATCACCTCGCTGGATTTGCCGGAAGAAGCTCTCGCATCCATCAGGGAGCTGACCCCCGCCAACTATATTGGCGATGCAGTCAAACTGACCGAACAACTGTTAAGCGAAAACTGATTCCGATGTTCCCCGATGCCGACGCGGAGCGCCATTTCCGTGATGAGGTCTGGCGAAAACGAACGTCGCTGTTCCAAGGTGTCATCAACCCCGCGGACATCAAGGTCAGCAGGGACGAGATCCTGGCCCTGTGTGGTAACGAACTTGCTGAGTCGCGAAAGATCGGTCGGTCCGGGCAGGCCTACGCTCTCGATCTCGGGCCGTTTGAAAACGTCGATCTCGGCTGGCGCGACATGATCATGGTGCAGGGGCTGGAGCAGTTCTTTCCCACCATACATGAGATGTTGGGCAGGTCATTCGGGTTTTTCCCGCGATGGCAGGTTGATGACGTGATGGCCTCCGTTGGCGACCGTTATGCATCCTGCGGCCCGCACTTCGACCACTACGATGTATTCCTGCTGCAGTTGGCCGGTGAAAAGACCTGGCAACTTGATAATGGCCCGCACTCGGACGATGAACTGGACCCCGACGCCGAGATAAAACTGCTGGCGAGTTTTTCGGCAGAACAAGAGCTCACGGCTCGCCCCGGTGATGTCCTATACGTGCCGCCCGGGGCAGCCCACTACGGGATATGTGCAACCGATAACTGCATCACCCTGTCGATTGGGCTGCGCAATCCCACCATCGGTGAGATGGTAGCCGACCTGAGTGAGTTCCTGCTGGATGAACTGGATACACCGACAGCGCTAGATACCGCCCTGCATCCGGCGGGTGCAGCACTGGATGTTGGTTTTCGTGACAAGATCGCTGCCCTGATCCTTGACGACAACCTGCTTAACAACTGGTATGGCTCTTACGTCACGAGACTTATCGAACCGGGTTTACTGGCGGGTTCCATGCCGGGCAGCCTTGCCGGTAAAACCATCCATGCTTCGCTGGCGACACGTGTCACCTACCGGGAACTCCCGGATCGACTGATGCTCTACATCAACGGCGACATTGTTGAACTTGCACCGGAAAGTATCGAATGGGTTCGTGCGCTATCGGCGCAGCGCAGTTTCGATACGAGCCAGGTGCCAGAGGTAGATATGGATGTCATCGAAACCCTCATTGAATACGGCGCAGTGACCGCTGAATCCGAATAACGTCGACAGATGACAAGACCATCTCTACCATCAGCGATATGACAGACGACAGCAGCGACGACAACAGCAAGGAGAACACGAGCGCAGACTCAAACGAGCAGTCGCTCGAGATCCGCCAGTTCAATATCCGCGAGGCGGACTGGGAACGTGATTCGGGCAAATTATCCAATATCCGCCGGATCGTGTTCATCGTCGAACAGAATGTGCCGCAGGAAGAAGAATGGGATGGCAAGGACGAGGATTCCTGGCACTGGATAGCAACCGATGCAGAAGAAATCCCCATCGGTACCGCGCGTCTCTTACCTGATGGCCAGATCGGCAGAATGGCCGTCTTGTCTGAATATAGAACGCTTGGCGTAGGCGCAGCGTTGCTGGAAGCCGCAGTTGAGAAAGCGCGACACCTCGGCATGAAAGATGTATTCCTGAACGCACAATCACATGCGCTCGGTTTTTATGAACGCAGCGGTTTTGTTGCCGAGGGAGATGAGTTTGACGAGGCCGGTATCCCGCATTACCGGATGACACTGGATCTACCGCCACCTGCTGACAATATCCAGCGCCGGGCCGCAGTGGACAGTGACCTCACCATCGATGTGCGACCTTTCGATACCGCTGAGGTGAACTGGCCGGAAACGAAGAAATTTATCAAACTCCTGCGCCGCCAGGTGTTCGTTAATGAGCAGCACCTGCCTGACGAGGTACTGGAGCAGGACGAAGATGCCAGCGCGATTCACTGGGTGGCCGAAAACGACGATGGTCATCTCATCGGTACCTTGCAGATGACACCTGACGGTAATGTCAGCCGCCTCGCGGTGCAGGAACGGTATCGTCACCTGGGTGTTGGTCACGCGCTGCTGGAACTTGCGATCCAGCGTGCACGAAGATTTGGCCTGCCCGAGTTACATCTGTTGACCCCGGAGGACACGGCAGCCTTCTTCGAAGACCGCGGCTTCGAGGTCGACGGTGAGGAAACTAAAGTATTTGGCCAGCCCTGTGTGCCAATGACCCGCCTGATCGACCCGGAGGACCGCACCGTTGAAAAGGTTGAGGAACACGGCGAAATGCTCGCCGAGGGTGCGGCCTACAAACTGGGAGAGGACAAACAACTCATCCTGCTGCGACGTGAAGAAGACTTTCGCAACGTCATCCAGGAAATGACACGCCAGGCTAGAAAATCGATCAAGATCTATTCACCCAATCTCAGCCACGACCTGTTTGATAACAGCGAACTGCTGCAGACCTGTAGTCGACTGGCAAGGCGAAACAAGTACACCAGCATCGAAATCCTGGTGTTTGACCCGCACCGCATCGTCAAGAATGGTCATGCGCTGCTGACCATATCGAGGAAACTGCCCTCCTCCATCGGTATCAAGATCGTCGACCCGGAAATGCGCCAGCAGTTTCACGAGTTTGTGATTGTTGATGGCGAGGGCGTCATTTATCGCCCGGAATATGACCAGTATGAAGGTACTGCCCAGTTCCTGAACATTACCGAGGCCAATCGGCTGACGCGGCTTTTTTCAGCCAGCTGGGAGTCCGGACTGCTGGACCCAAACCTGCGGCAGCTACGGATCTAGCCAGGCATTTTCAACGGCTCTGCGGATACAAGCACACCGCTATTGTCCGCATACACGTATTCACCGTGGATAAACGTCACACCACCGAACACCAGCGTTTCATCACGCAAACCGATGTTTCGCTTGATGCTCTTCAGAGGATTGGCCGCCAGTGCCTGGATACCCAGGTCAATTTCGGCAAGCGCATCCACGTCACGCACACAGCCGTAAACCACGATACCTGCCCAGCCATTATTGGCAGCCTTAAGCGCGAGGTTGTCACCAAGGAGTCCGCAACGCATCGAGCCACCACCGTCGACGACAAGCACCCTGCCATCACCGGGCTCATCCACCGCATCAGCGACGAGTGAATTGTCCTCGTGACACTTGATGGTGGTGATCGGACCGCCAAACGACAGTCGCTTGCCAAAGTTCCTGAAGCCGGGTGAGACGACCCGAACCAGTTCCGGGTATTCATCACATAGGTCGGGTAACACGTACTCCACGCTTATCTCCTTCTGGTCGCTGTGTGCTTGTTATCTGTCTGGGAAACCGATTAGAATCTGCAGCCGGTGCGAAAAAACAATGAAAAAAGTGCTCCCAAACCTTATTTATTTCAGCAAGTTAGTATCAAAAGCTAAAGTTAGTACTAGCTTGATGATGTACTGCCTTGCACTGCCCGTGGCCGCGGAAGTTTACATATACCAGGGCCCCAACGGTGAGCGCATGATCTCTGATCGCCCCCAGCAAGGCTACTCGCTGCTGACAAAACGCGACAGTCTGAAGGACGCCGGGCACATCATGGCCAATCGTCCCCTGGAAACAGGCGGTCCTACCTCGTTCCAGTACCACATCCGTAAAGCCAGCGAAGACTACCTGCTCGACCCTGCACTGATTGAAGCGGTAATCCAGGTGGAATCCAGTTTTCGCCCTGATGCGGTTTCCAAGTCAGGCGCCGCTGGCTTGATGCAGCTGATGCCCGCCACAGCAGACGAACTTAACGTCAATGACCGCTACAGTCCGCGCCAGAATATCAATGGCGGAGCAAAGTACCTGCGTAAAATGCTGGACCGATTTGATGATGACCTGACGCTCGCAGTGGCGGCCTATAACGCGGGTCCCGGCGCGGTGGAACGTGCCGGGGGTATCCCAGATCGTCCTGAGACACAGCGTTATGTGAAGAAGGTCATGTCGGCTTACCAGGACTTCCGTAACCTGCGTTACGGCAACGGCCAGAACCGGGTTCGCTGGCAGTAACCTCCTTCGCTCTCTCTAAGCTCTAATCCCCAACCTTTAAGCTCTAACGTTCCGCAATCGGCACGTATGAACGTGTATCAGGACCGACGTAATCGGCACTTGGCCTGATCAGCCTGTTGTTGGAACGCTGCTCCATCACGTGAGCCGCCCAACCAGTCAGTCGGGACATCACGAAGATCGGTGTAAAGATCTTGGTCGGAATACCCATGTAGTTGTAAGCAGACGCATGGAAGAAGTCCGCGTTCGGGAACAGCTCCTTGGTATCCCACATGGTGTCTGCAATCTCACAGGAGATGTCATACAGCGTGGTATCGCCGTTCAGTTCTGCGAGCTGCTGCGCCCACTCCTTGATGATGGCATTGCGTGGGTCTGACGTTCGATAGATCGCGTGGCCAAATCCCATGATGGTCTCTTTGCGCTCGAGCATACCAAGGATCGCATCGCGTACGCCGTCAACCTTGTCGAACTTCTCGATCAGTTCCATGGCTGCTTCGTTGGCGCCGCCATGTAACGGGCCTCGCAGGGAGCCGATTGCACCTGTAATACACGAGTACATGTCAGAGAGGGTTGCCGCACAGACGCGTGCAGTAAACGTACTTGCGTTGAACTCGTGCTCCGCATAGAGAATCAGCGAGCAGTTCATCACATCACGGTGCATCTGTGAGGGCTCATCACCCAGCAGCATCTTCAGGAAGTGCCCGCCAATGGTGTCTTCACCGGTGTCGGTATCCACCTGCACGCCGTCATGGGAGTAGCGGTACCAGTAGCAGATGATTCCTGGCAGCGCTGCTAGAAGCCGGTCTGCAGCATCCTGCTGGTCATCAAAGGACTGTTCGGGCTCGAGGTTACCCAGCATGGAGCAGCCTGTACGCATCACATCCATCGGGTGGGTGTCTTTCGGAATCAGCTCCAGTACACGTTTCAGGTCATCCGGCAGTGCACGCATCGGCATGAGCCGTGCCTTGTAATCATCGAGCTGCGCCTGGGTTGGCAGTGCGCCGTAAAGCAGCATGTATGCAACTTCTTCGAAGGTTCCCTTCTGTGCAAGTTCCTCGATCGTGTAGCCACGGTAGGTCAGGCCAGCGCCTTCTTTGCCGACGGTACAGAGTGCTGTTTCACCAGCAGACTGACCACGCAGGCCAGCACCGCCCAGTTTCTTTTCAACCATTGGTATTCACCCTCTTAGTTAATGCTTTAAATTGGATTCTTAAGCGTCGATAGACAGGAACTGGTTATTCGTTGCGACCATCCGCCGCAAACAGTTCATCAAGCTTGTTTTCGTATTCGTGGTAACCAAGAAACTCATACAGCTCCGCTCGGGTCTGCATGGTATCGATAACGTTCTTCTGTGTGCCTTCTTTACGCAACGTTGTATAGACGTTCAGCGCAGCCTGGTTCATCGCACGGAAAGCGGAAAGTGGATACAGCGCCATGGATATGCCGACACTGCCAAGTTCTTCGACCGTATAAAGTGGCGTTGAGCCAAATTCGGTAATATTTGCCAGCACCGGCACGTTAACGGCGTCTACCACCTGCTGGTACATCGACAGATCCGTCATGGCCTCGGCAAAAATTGCGTCAGCACCGGCTTTTTCGCAGCGCACTGCCCTTTCAATGACCTCGTCAAGCCCAACGACGGCAAGCGCATCGGTACGCGCCATGATGATGAAGTCTGGGTCGGTTTTGCCATCCACAGCAGCCGTGATTCTGTCTTCCATCTCCTCGCGCGACACGATTTCCTTGTTGGGCCGGTGCCCACATCGCTTCTGTGCCACCTGGTCTTCGATGTGCACACCAGCAGCGCCGGCTTTGACCATTTCGGTGACGGTACGGGAAATATTGAATGCACCACCCCACCCGGTGTCGATATCGACGAGCAGCGGGATAGATACTGCCGAGGTGATTCGGCGTACGTCTTCAAGTACGTCGTTGAGCGAGGTCATGCCAAGATCCGGCATGCCGTATGAGGCGTTGGCCACGCCACCACCTGAGAGATAAATTGCCTTGTAGCCGACTGACTCGGCAAGGATCGCGGAGTAAGCGTTGATGGTGCCTACCACTTGCAGGGGTTTTTCTTCTGCAAGCGCCTGCCTGAATCTGGAACCAGCCGACATCTATTCTTCCTGAGTTATGAAAGGGGCGTAAGTATACATCATTGCCGGCGATGGAGAGTCACCTGGACCACCGCTGAGATCTTTCGGCTGCGCTCAAGATGACGGGGTCGGCGCCTCATCTCGACCGGGTCACGCTGACTGGAGAGAGCGCCAGCGAACGGAACGGATAGATCTCAGACTCGAGGCTGAGCACCCGCCTCCCTGAAGAACCCCAACAGCGTGTCGTAATCCTCAGTCACCTTGTACTGCGGAAACTCATCAATCACATTCTGCGGCGCACGGAAAAGGAAGCCTGCATCGGCTTCTTCCAGCATGGTGGTGTCGTTGTAGGAGTCTCCGGCGGCAAATATGCGGTAGTTAAGAGACTTCAGTGCCTTGACCGACTGGCGCTTGGGGTCTTTCTGGCGAATCTTGTAGTCAGTGATCATGCCGTTTTCGCCGATCTCAAGGCGATGGCAGAATAATGTTGGCCAGCCGAGCTGCGCCATCAGCGGCTTGGCAAAATCATAAAATGTGTCTGACAGGATGATGACCTGGAATGATTCACGCAGATCATCGATAAATGCCCTGGCGCCGGGCATGGGCGTCAGCGTTGAAATCACCTTCTGGATACTGGCGAGGTCCAGGTTGTTCTCATCGAGTATCCTGAGTCGCTGCTGCATGAGGTCATCGTAAACGGGGATATCACGCGTGGTTGCGCGAAGCTCATCAATGCCGGTTTCCTCGGCAAATGCAATCCAGATCTCCGGAATAAGCACGCCTTCCAGGTCAAGGCAGACAACGTCCATAAACTCTCTCTATTGGCCCAATAACGACCGCCGCATTGTGCAAGGCACTCACCCTATCCGCAATGCTTTTTGTTATTTCGATATGAGATTTTGAGATTTCAGGTCCCGCAAATCGTCTGCTAACGTGCGTTCCGAAATATTCAACGAGCCAGAATATTCAGGCGTCCTGGTTCGCCAACCGCACGGCAACGGTCGGTGAAGGTTACTCAGTGAACCGGCAGTTCCATGTCGGCGAACAAGGCGTCCACCTCTGCCCTTGACTGGGCTTCGAATGCGGCATCCACCTGCGAGCGTGTCAGGTGAGGTGCAAACAGTTCCATGAACTCATACATGTACCCCCGCAGGAACGTCCCCCGCCGGAAGCCGATCACGGTTGTCGATGGCGCGAACAGGTGGCTGGCGTCCAGTGCGACCAGGCCATCGTCGGCCGCTGCGTCGTATGCCATGCTTGCAATGATTCCTATGCCGAGGCCGAGCCTGACATAGGTCTTGATCACATCGGCGTCTGTCGCCGTAAAGACCACCCTTGGGGTTAGCCCTTCCCGCTGAAAGGCATCATCGAGTTTTGAACGACCGGTAAACCCGAACACATAGGTGACGATCGGGTGATCTGCGACGTCCTTCAGGGTGAGTGAGTCGACTTTCGTGAGCGGATGATCTTCAGGGACGACGATTGAGCGGTTCCAGTTGTAACAGGGCAACATCACAAGATCGCCAAACAACTCGAGGCCTTCGGTTGCGATGGCAAAGTCCACATCACCATTTGCGGCCAGCTCTGCAATCTGGATCGGGCTCCCCTGGTGCATGTGCAGTGAAACATCCGGATAGCGGTCGATGAACTCGGCGATGATACGCGGCAGCGCATAACGCGCCTGCGTATGTGTGGTTGCGACAGAAAGGCTGCCAGTTTTCTCATCCCGAAATTCGTGGGCGGCCTGCTTGATGCTCTCAACCTTGCGAAGGATCTCGCCCGCCTGCTCGATAATCGTTTTACCGACAGGTGTGATATGCGTGAGATGTTTGCCGCTGCGGGCAAAGATCTCGATGCCAAGCTCGTCTTCAAGCAGGCGGATCTGCTTGCTGATACCGGGCTGGGAGGTGTACAGGCTCTGCGCGGTCGCAGAGACATTCAGGTCGTGGTGGGCAACCTCCCAGATGTAGCGTAGCTGCTGGAGTTTCATGGTTCAGCTTATACACCGATGGTATAAGAAAATCTACATCTATACCGTTTGAGAATAGTTAGCAGCGGCTACTATTCGCCTCGTTGCTCTTGGTTGGTGTCTGTTTGCGTTACTCGTTCGTCACGCCATGCGGCACATGACCCGTTGCCACCACGTTGCTGGCAAGCCGGCAGTGCTCCGCCTGATCATCGAAGAATACATCCGCGCCGAAGGCGCGCAGGAACTCTGCCTTTGTCCTGCCTCCCAGGAACAGCGACTCATTAAGCCGGATACCCCAGGATCGCAGCGTTTTCACAACTCTTTCGTGCGCCGGTGCCGAACGCGCGGTAACAAGCGCAGTCCTGATCGGGCAGTTATCCTCATTAAATTCGGCCTGCAGCTCGTGCAGGGCCGCAAGGAACGGTTTAAACGGCCCGCCCATCAACGGTTCGTTTGCCGCGGCCTGCTCCGTCTCAATAAATCGTTCCAGGCCCTCTTCCTGGTAAACACGCTCCGCCTCATCAGAGAACAGCACGGCATCACCATCAAAGGCGAATCTTAACTGGTCATCGGCATTTGCCTTGTCGACTGGACTGCCAACAATGCTTGCAGCTGCGTAGCCAGCCTCAAGTGCGTCCACCACGTCCTGCTGATTCGTTGACAGGAACAGCTGGCAGCCAAACGGCGGCATGTATTTGAAGGGCGGGCTGCCACCCGTGAATGCAGCCCTTCGTATCGGCAGTTGATGATGCGCTATGGATTTGAACACGCGCAGCCCGGTATCAGCGGTGTTCCGCGACAGCAGGATCACATCAACCCGTTCCGGGATGTCGAGCAGGGTATTGATATTCAACAGCTTTGCCACCAGATCAAAGGCATCACCCGGCACCAGTGGTTCGTCCTCACGAGCCACCTGGTACTGCGCGTAGGCGGCAACACCCTCCTCCCGATAGACCCGGTCACTCTCGGTGAGATCAAACAGGGCACTTGAGGAAATAGCGACAACCAGTTTGTTCATTCGTAAACTAAAGACATGCGGTCAGTACATTATACGAGGTTCGCTACATGACATCTGACGGCGGTGATCGCAAAACACCGCAGAAGACACAATCCAGCCGGGAGGTAGGCGACTTCCTGGCAAAGGTTGCCCGCACCCCCGTTGTGGCAGGCGGCACCCCACCGGGGCGCCTGCTGTTTGCCATGGATGCCACAGCCAGCCGGGAGGCTTCCTGGGATACCGCCTGCCACCTGCAGGCACAGATGTTTACGGCCACAGAGAACGTCGGCAATCTTTCCGTGCAACTCTGCTACTACCGGGGTTTTAACGAATTCAGGGCGAGCAGTTGGTGCAACAACCCAACCGACCTGCTCGCCGAGATGTCGTCGGTCAGATGCCTCGGTGGACACACACAGATAAAGCGGGTCCTGGATCACACGCAGGCGGAACACAAGCGTAATCCGATCAAGGCCGTGGTCTTCGTCGGGGATGCGATAGAAGAGGACGGCGATACGCTATGTCACCTGGCAGGTCAGCTAGGCGTACTCAACATACCCCTTTTCATGTTCCAGGAAGGCCACCTGCCGGGGGTCCGATCGATCTTCCAGCAGATGGCGCATTTGTCGGGGGGCGCGTTTGCCCCATTCGATCGCAACAGCGCCTCGGAACTAAAAGACCTGCTGAGTGCAGTAGCGGTGTTTGCAGCAGGTGGTACCCGCGCGCTCGAGAACTTTTCATCAGCGCGTAAGGGCGAAGTTGCGCGCCTGACGCAGCAGATCCGCAAGAGCTAGACGGGTTAGAGGAGAAGTATCGTGGTCCGCCTGATCATGCTGTTTGTGATTGCATTTATTGTGTTTGCTGCACTGCGGGTATTGCTGCGCAAACAGAAGCTGACGGTGCAGCAGTTCTTTGCCATCTATTTTGCGACGTTGGTGGCGATTGCCCTGCTGTTTGCCGGCCTGACCGGACGGCTGCACCCGCTATTTGCCCTTGCTGGTGCCGCATTGCCCGTTATCTTCCGCATCATGCCCTGGATTTCGCGCGGTATGCAGGCAGCAAGCCTCTACAAGATGTTCAAAAACCTTGGGGCCCAGACCAACCCGGCCGGTGCCAACGCACCACAAACCAGTGAGATCAACTCACGCTTCCTGCACATGGTGTTGTTCCACGACACCGGCATGATGGACGGCACGGTACTCGAAGGCAGGTTCAAGGACGCGAAGCTTTCCCAACTTGAGCTTGAGCAGTTGTTTACCCTGATGAGTGAGTGCAGCGCGGATGGCGACTCTGCCAACCTGCTGCAGGCCTACCTCGACCGGGAACATGCAGGATGGCAGGATGCCGACGGTGGTAGTGAGAGATCAGCGCCGCCACCTGGCGATAACGACATGTCAGAGGCGCAGGCACTGGACATCCTGGGCCTGCCTGATGATGCTGACTACGATGCTGTCATTGCTGCCCATCGCCGCATGATGCAGAAGATGCATCCGGATCGCGGCGGCTCCACCTACCTTGCCGCCAAGATAAACGCGGCCAAGGAGTTACTGGTTAAGACAAGGAGCAAAGGCGCATGACAGACGAGGCCCTCGCAACCGAAGCTGGTGAAGAAGATGTCCACTACGTTGGCTTCTGGGCCCGCTTCGTTGCCTTTCTCATCGACTCCACCGCCGCCTCCATCATCATGGCGCCGCTTGCAACACGGGTGATGGGAGAACTGGTCCTGTCTGATTACGACCTCGGCGACCCGGATCAACTGAATGAGTTGCTGCTGCGACTAACTACGCAGATGAGTTTCGACCTGCTACTCATGGGCACCATCTTCATCCTGTTCTGGATCTTCAAGAATGCAACGCCCGGCAAAATGATCTTCAAGGCTGTCATCGTTGACGCAAAGACTCTCGGCAAACCATCCAATATGCAGAACATCGTTCGCTACTTTGCCTACTTCATCAGCCTGATCCCGTTTGGGCTCGGGTTTGCCTGGATCGGTTTTGATGGGCGAAAACAGGGCTGGCACGACAAGCTGGCCGGAACCGTTGTGATCAAGGGTAAGCCCCGGGAACCAGAAGAAGAGCCAGAAAACGCGTCCGAATCGCGCGCTGACGACGCAGCAGATGCAGGCTGACCTGACCGAATACGCGTCGGATATCGAACGATTTGACGCGTTCATTGACGCCAACTGGGACGGCGTTAACAAAACCGCATGGACCGATGCATTGGCTCGCGAGGGCTGGCTTAGCGTCGACTGGCCCGAAAGTCTCGGCGGGACCGGCTGGAACCTGACGCGCCAGTGGTTATGGGCAAACGCCTGTGCTGAAGCAAACTGCCCCCTGCCCGGTACCAACCTCACGGTGATTGCGCCGCTCATCATTCAACTCGGCTCTGATGAGCAGCGTGCACTGCTCGAACACTTTTCATCCGCATCACCAGACTGGCATATCGAACTGGCACCGGCTTTTCTCGAATACGGTAATGGTTATCTTGACGGTGTGTTTATCCCACGGTCCTATCACGCACTGATCCTGGTGGACGATCAGTTGATCATGCTTGAACCTGGCGAGAACGAGACTTTCGATAGATTTGAAGTCCCTGCCGCTGCACTGCTTGGGTCCGCCCATGGCGCACAACACCTGGCGTTGTACCAGTCGCCCTGGTGTAATCTTGTTACCCAGTTAACCGTGCTTCGAACCCTGCAGCGATCCATCGGTGAAGACAGTGATCTCGTGCCATTACTTACCGAACTCGAGCTGGCGGTACGGACGCTTGAAGCGATGTTCCTGCAGCGTAAACCGGCCCTGATGAGCAACCTGCGTGATGCATCGACCCGGATCACCGCCATCGAGCTACTGGCCGATATGATGGGTTACTACCTGCTACTACAGGACGCGCCTGGAGAGACGAGCAACGAGCCTGATCTGCCATTTGCCGAAGCCCGCGGCCTGCTCCACCACCTGCAACACTGCGTTAACCGCGATAGCGTGATCCAAAAGGATGTTGCCTTTGAAACGTTCCTGGCAGGAGACGACGCATGACTATCAAAGGCGCCGTATTCGATCTTGATGGTACGCTGCTCGACACGCTTGCCACCCTGGCGCAGGCATTCAACACGCCCCTTACCGAAATGGGTTATGCACCAAGAAGTGTGGATGACTTCCGTTACATCATCGGTGACGGCGCCCGGGTTGCTGCGACGCGATGCCTGCCAGATGACGCAAGAAACGATGAGAACATTGACGACCTGACCAGGCGATTCCAGGCGTATTATGCAGATCACTGGCAGGCCGGCACTTCTCCTTACCCCGGTATCATCGACGCCGTTGAAACACTTGCGGGCGCAATGCCTCTCGCTGTCCTGTCAAATAAAGATGAAGTTTTTACAGCGCAGTGTGTTGCACATTTCTTTGAATCTCACCATTTCAGGACATGTGTCGGCTTCAGCGAAGCCGTCAAACATAAGCCTGATCCTTCCGGTGCAAATGTCATTGCAGGCGAACTTGGTGTTGCCACAAACGAGCTGATGATGATCGGTGATACGGCCACCGACATGCGCACGGCGGTTGCTTGCAACATGGTAGCGGTTGGTGTGTTATGGGGTTTTCGAGACGAACAAGAACTGCTGGACGCGGGTGCGCAATACCTTGTATCCACACCCGGGGAGTTGACCTCCCTTGCCCTGCAACTGATGGAGTAGCCATGTCGATTATTGATCACAACCTGATTCCCAATGAGCTGGACAGTTACTGGATGCCGATGACTGCGTCGCGCAGCTTCAAAAAGAACCCGCGCTTCATCGTTTCTGCACGCGGCATGTACTACAAGGACAGCAACGGTCATGAGGTCATGGATGCCTCAGCAGGACTCTGGTGCGTCAATGCAGGCCATCACCGCGAGCGAATCAACGATGCAATTGCATCGCAGCTGAGCGAGCTCGATTTTGCGCACAGCTTCAACTCGGGACACCCGCACGCTTTTAACTTTGCAGAAAAGCTCGTCAAACACTTTCCGGACCCGCTGAACCACGTCTTTTTCACAAACTCCGGCTCGGAGTCCGTCGATACCGCGCTGAAGATTGCGCTGCAATATCACAACATCAAGGGTGACAGTGGTCGCACCAGGCTGATCGGCCGAGAAAAGGGTTATCACGGTATGGGCTTTGGCGGTATTTCGGTTGGCGGTCTAGTTAAGAACCGCCAGGGTTTTGGTCCACTCTTACCCGGCACCGATCATATTCGCCACACCCTCGACATCGAACGCAACGCTTTCTCCCGCGGGCTGCCGCAATATGGCGCGGAACTGGCAGATGACCTGACCAGGCTTGTCGAGCTGCATGGTGCCGAAACAATTGCCGCTGTGATTGTTGAGCCCGTGGCAGGTGCAGGTGGCGTTGTACTACCACCGGATGGTTACCTGCAGCGATTACGCGACATCTGTACCCAAAACGGCATTCTGCTGATCTTCGATGAAGTGATAACGGCGTTCGGACGCCTTGGCGCGGCTTCCGCTGCAGAACGATTTGGCGTGGTGCCCGACATCATGACCACCGCCAAGGGTATCACCAACGCGACTGTTCCAATGGGCGGTGTGTTCGTGAGCGAGGACATCTACCGCGCCTTCATGTCGGTTGAAGAACCCGGTGTTGAGCTGAGTCATGGCTATACCTATTCCGGTCATCCGGTTGCGTGCGCGGCGGGCATGGCAACACTCTCCATCTACGAGGAAGAAGGTCTGTTCCAGAAAGGCACGGCACTGGCTGATCACTGGATGGATTCAATGCTTGCGCTGCAGGACGACCCCAAGATTGTCGACATCAGGACCCTGCCGCTGATCGGTGCAATCGAAATGGCACCACGGGAAGGCGCGCCCATGATGCGAGGTATCGAAGCGGGCAAACGCTGTTATGAGAAAGGCGTCTGGGTCCGCAATATTGGCGATGCCCTCGTCATGTCGCCACCACTCATCATCACAGAAGAAGAAATCACCCGGATGTTCCAGGTGATTCGTGAAGCCATTAGCGAGACAGAGTAGAAGCCATTAGCGAGACTGACTAAACCTCATCCAGCCGGTAAGCCCGTGCAGCCGTCCCGCTGAACATATGTGCCTTATCTGACTCACTGGCACCGGCTTTCGCAGCAATCTTCTTGAAGAAGTTCCACAGGGTACGATAGGAGATGCACTCCCTGTCCACGGGAAAGTTGGATTCGAACATGCAGCGCTCAGGCCCAAACAGGTCTATCGCAGCCTGGTAGTAAGGGTACAACTGCTCGAGGTACTCATCCGAACTCAGCGGCGCACTCACCCGGTTCATATGGAACGTTGGTTCCCAGGCACCCACGCGCATCTGCGCGCCACCCAGTTTGATCACAGCATTCGGCGCTGCCGCAACCTGCGCGAGACAATCGCGCCAGTGATCAAACCCGGCCTGGTCCGCTTCTGCATCAATCCTTCCACCGAGGTGATTAACAATCACCGTCACATCCGTGTTGGCATTGGCGAGTTTCGCGAGGGTTGGCAGCCGTTCGAAGTCCGGCGACCAGTTGTCGTAACAGAGGTTGTACTTACCAAGTAATGCAAAGCCTTGCATGAAGGTGTCGTTCAAATCGGAGGGAAAGGCACTTCTCACGCCTCGAAAGTTAGCCGAGGCATCAAGATGAGCTTTCAGCACACCTTCAACCTCCGCGCCCACACGCATATCTGCTGTACTGAAAATACCGGTGCAAAGGCGTGTATCTCCATAGATGCCGGACCGGCTCATTGCGGCGATGCCATGTACAAACTCTGTCTCACCGACACATCGGTATGGTTCAGGGCCATCGGCCCGATAGAAAGCACCACATTGCGCAAACACTGTCTGCCGAATGTTGTGCCCACAGTTGTTGATGTCATTCATGATCTCTTCGGTCAGGTAAACCTTCTGCTGGAATGACAGGTGTGGATCACCCCCCGATTTCCTGATATCCCAGAGATGATGATGTGCATCAATAATCGGCAAATCTGGTTCGATCGCCTCCTCGATGTTGCCTGCAGCAATGTAGTCATCTACCGCTTTGTTTTCTGCTATCGCCATCCTCAAGCTCCTCTTGTTGTCGTTATTGCTCGCCGGTATTGCGGCTGTAAATTGATCTGCCCCTGGCAAAGGTTTCCAGCACCTTGATGTCCTTGATCTCCGAGGGATCGACTGTCAGCGGGTTGCGATCAAGAACCACCAGGTCCGCCTGTTTACCCCGGGTGATGGACCCCTTTATATCTTCCTCAAAGTACTGGTATGCGGCGCCCAGTGTGACCGCATGAATCGCCTGCATAGGTGTCAGCCGCTGGTCTTCGCCCAGCACAAAGCCGCTACGTGTTTCCCGGTTCACGGCAATCCAGAGCAATCGCATGATGTCAGGTGGTACCACCGGTGAATCATTGTGGATCGTGAAAGGAATACCAAGCTCGGCTGTCCGCGCCGACGGACTGATAAAGGCGGCGCGCGCCTCACCAAAACTTTTGCGGTGCCAGTCTCCCCAGAAAAACGGGTGCGCCGCATAGCAGGAAGGTAGCAAGCCAAACTGCTTAACCTTGTGAAGTTGATCTTCGCGCATGAGCTGCGCGTGGATGATGACACTGCGGTGATCAGGGATCTTGTCGACTCCGTCGAGCGCAGCCTCGACACCAGCGATCATCATATCGATGGCACCATCACCGTTGGCATGGGCGAGAACAGGCACACCGTGTTCGATGAGCGTCGCAATGGCCGAGTTGTACTTTTCAGCGCTCAGCACAGGGTAGGCAACATAATCTGGGCGCGCACCCGGTGGACCTTCGTCGTAGGGTTTTGACAAGTAAGCAGTTCGCCCTTGCGGCGATCCGTCGAGCATCATTTTGACACCACCAATCCTGAATCCGCCCCGGTATTCATCGCTATGTTCTATTGCCGCGAGTTCATCCGTTGAGAGCGCATTGCCGAAAAGGTAAGCAACAATATCTACATCAAATGGGTCTTCCTCGGCTGCCTGGCGATACAGTCCTGCCTGCATGGCCTGCGTACCACCTTCCTGGATCGTGGTAATGCCGTAACTCGCGTGCAGCAGCACTGCCTCTCGCAGCAGGCGCTTAACCAGCGCCGGTGTCAGCATTGTTTGCATGGCTGCACGGAAGGGATAAACAGCGGTCTCTTCCATCACCCCATTGGGCTCAGGAGAATCATCACGGCGGCGGATTACACCACCGGGCGGGTCAGGAGAAAGGTTTGAGATGCCAACCTGATTTAGCGCTGCAGAGTTGACAGCTGCCAGGTGCCCGGAAACGTGCATGAGAACAATCGGGTGCTCAGTCGAGGCACGGTCGAGGTCGTCGCGATTAGGATGCCGATTCTCTGCAATGAGCGAATCATCGTAGCCATAGCCATACACCCATTCACCAGGCGTTATCTTTTCTGTTTCGATACGCTTGGAGAGGATGCTGACAATATCGTCGATGTCCTCAACCACACCAACCGGTGGTGAAGAAAGATTGACGAGTGAAAGGAACGTTGCCACCCCGCTCATATGACCGTGCGCATCGATAAAACCCGGCAGCAGCGCGTGGTCTCCAAGTTCAACGATGCGCGTGCGGTTTGCCTTCCCCCTCATTACCTTGCGCTTGCTCCCCACCGCAATAATCTCATTGCCGGCAACCGCCACGGCCTCAACCTTACGGGGTGCTTCCGGATCAACTGTGATGATGTTATCGCCGATGAAAATGATATCTGCATCTTCAGCCACGGCGGACGGGACAATCGTGATGAACACGAACAGGGAGGCGATGAGAGATGCTGTAAGGATTGTTCGCATGATTCGGAATCGGGTTATCCAGGTACGATTAATTGAGTTCCTGCCGGCCAGCAGTTAGGGTAAGTCGTCATTATCTCTCACTACAAGAAATTCCTATCGACCAGGTATTTGACCAGATCCTGCGCCCGGCAGCAGACAGCATAGCAGCATTCATATTCTTTTCGGTGCAGCTTGGTGAGGCCTACGTACCGCTCATCGTCGCCTGGCTCGTTGCCGGGGGACTCTTCTTCACAGTCTATCTCGGCTTTATCAATGTCAGCGGATTTGCCGAGGGCATCAACATTATTCGTGGCAAACGCAAGTCGTCCTCAGGTGCACCAGGCGAGATCACCGCGTTCCAGGCTCTCTCCACTGCCGTCTCAGGTACCGTCGGGATCGGCAACATCGCTGGCGTCGCCATAGCGATATCGTTAGGCGGTCCTGGCGCAACCTTCTGGATGATCGTCGCCGGATTTCTCGGCATGGCAACAAAGTTTGCAGAATGTACGCTCGGCGTTCACTACAGGCGCGAAAACCCGGATGGCAGTGTTTCCGGAGGCCCGATGTATTACCTTGAGCGCGGCCTCGCTGAACACAATATGCCGCGGCTCGGCAAAGGACTCGGGCTTTTTTACGCAATCGCCATGATGATCGGCTGCCTTGGCATCGGCAATATGTTTCAGGCCAACCAGGCAGCCGCGATTATCACCACAGTATCTGGCGGTGAGGCCAGCCCGCTCGCAGGCAACAACTGGATCATCGGTGTCATCCTTGCGGGCATCGTGGCGCTAGTCATCGTGGGTGGTATTCGCAGCATCGCCCAGGTTACATCAAAGCTTGTGCCTTTTATGGCAGTGCTCTACACGGTATCCGCCATCGTTGTTATCGCAATGAATGCCGACAAACTGCCCTGGGCCATCACCGCTATCATCGAAGGTGCGTTCAGTCCGGCAGGCGTGACCGGCGGTATTATCGGCGTCATCATTATCGGATTTCGGCGGGCCGTCTTCTCAAACGAAGCTGGTCTCGGCTCCGCGTCCATTGCACACAGTGCGGTTAAAACCGACTACCCGGCAACAGAAGGTTACGTTGGGCTGCTCGAGCCCTTCATCGATACGGTGGTCATCTGCACCCTGACCGCGCTCGTGATCATCACCACCATTTACAACCCTGAACTGGCCGATTCGGGCATCAGTGGTATTGAGATGACAACCCGTGCCTTTGAGCAGACGATCAGCTGGTCACCAGTGCCACTGTCTATCGCGGCCGTATTGTTCGCCTTCTCGACAATGATTTCCTGGAGCTACTACGGTTTGAAAGCCTTCACCTATGTCGCCGGCGAAGGCAGGGTTGGCCAGACCATCTACAAGATCATTTTCTGCAGTTTCATCGTGCTTGGTTCCAGCATCCAGCTGCAGGCGCTTATCGACCTGTCCGACGCGCTGGTGTTTGTGGTGGCAATACCAAACCTGCTGGGGCTCTACCTGCTGGCACCTGTCATCAGGCAGGAAGTGCAGCGTTATCGCGCCTCTCTTGAAAATATCGAGAATTGACCCCCTATTTTGCTTTTCTGTACAATCCACGCTCAGCGCCGATTTGAGTTCCGCTTGCGGGCGCTTTAGAAGTCCAGCTAAAGAGATGAGAAACCTGCTTTAGCTGACCAGCAAGCGGGTTTTTTTATGGGAGGGCGTTTTATGCCTTTGAACATTCCTGACGGTCTGCCCGCAATCAACGTATTGCGCGGAGAAAACATCTTCTGCATGCAGAGCAGCGAGGCTGCTCACCAGGACATCCGCCCTATCCGGGTACTGCTCCTCAACCTAATGCCGAAAAAAATTGAAACAGAGATCCATCTGCTCAGGATGTTATCCAACTCCCCGCTGCAGGTGGACGTTGAACTGCTGCGCATCAGTGACAGGCCATCAAAACACACCCCGATTGAACACATGGACAATTTCTACAAGGACTTTGATTCAATCAGGGACAACAAGTACGACGGCATGATCATCACCGGTGCACCTCTCGGCCAGGTCGCGTTCGACGACGTGAACTTCTGGGACGACATGGTCCAGATCATGGACTGGTCCACCACCAATGTGACCTCGGTGATGTTCCTGTGCTGGGCAGTACAGGCGGCGATGTTCCACCTTTACAGTGTTGAAAAACGCGTACTGCCGAAAAAGATCTCCGGTGTCTATGGGCACAAGCTGGTTGATCCACTCTCACCCATTGTCCGCGGGTTTGACGACGTGTTTGATGCGCCCCATTCGCGTTATGCGGAGGTGCCACGAGAAGATATCCAGAAACTCAGCAACATTGAGATTGTTGCCGACTCAGACATCGCGGGACCGTACATCATGTCCCACGTAGATGGCCGGCACCTGTTTGTCACTGGCCATTCAGAGTATGAACCCAACTGCCTGAAGGATGAGTACGAACGGGATCTCGAGGCAGGCATCGCTCCGGAGATACCAGAGAACTATTTCCCCGGCGATGACCCTGCTGCATCACCCATCGTTACCTGGAAAAGCCATGGCAACCTGCTTTTCAATAACTGGCTGAACTACTATGTTTACCAGTTGACGCCCTTTGATGCAGCACAGATTGGTCAAACAAGGAATAAACTCGCTACCAGCCTCAGTGCGTGAGTAAGCACTAGTGGCAGCGGCTGAGGAAGGCAAAGCCCGGCTGGTCCAGGGCCCGGTGTCGTGGGGACTCTTGCGCCTGACGACACCGATGATCCTCGGCATCAGCGCGAGCATTGTGGCCGGCCTGCTTGAAGCCTGGTATCTCGCCCAGATCAGCACAGCATCACTCGCTGCTTACAGTTTCACCTTTCCCGTCACCGGGGCACTGATGTCACTGTCGCTCGGCATATCCATCGGTCTGTCATCGGTGCTTGCACGAACTGTCGGCAGCGGCGACAAGACCATGGTGCGGCGACTTGCTAGTGATGGCATTTCACTGGTGGCGCTTGTCATGATCACCGTGTCGATTATCGGGTACTTCACCATCGACCCGCTGTTTACCGCACTCGGTGCAGACCACACTACCCTGCCACTGGTTCGCCAGTACATGGAGATCTGGTACTTCTCCATGTTGTTCCTGGCTGTGCCGTCCGTTGGCGCAAACGCAATGCGTGCGACGGGCGACGCCGGGATCTCCGGGTCAATCATGGTAATGGGCTCGGTGCTGCAGATGATCATCGGCCCGTTTCTTATTTTTGGCCTTGCCGGTCTACCACGGCTCGAACTGGAGGGTGCCGCCTGGGCAAACCTCATCGCCCGGACCGTGCTTTTCGTAATCACCATGTCAGTGCTGCACTTCCGCGAGAATCTGCTGACCTATACCGCGGTCACCTTTCGCGAGGTATGGCAATCCTGGCGGCGAATTCTTGCGGTCAGCATTCCTGCAACGGCAACCAACCTAATTGGACCGGTTTCAACGGCCATCATCGTCAGCCTGCTGGCAGACTTCAGCCAGGAAACCGTTGCCGGTTTTGGTATCGCCTCAAGAATTGAAGGCTTGTTTGTCATCCCGCTGTTTGCGCTGTCAGCTTCTATCGGCCCGTTTGTTGGCCAGAACTGGGGCGCCGAACGCCACGACCGCGCCAACAAGGCCATGCTGCTCTCGTTCCAGTACTCGCTGATTTGGGGTGTGGGCGTCGCCGTCATCCTGATGACATTCAGGACACATATCGCCGGCTTTTTTGATTCGAACCCTGATGTGATCGATGTGGCGGCGCTGTACCTGCTGATTGTGCCGCTCAGTTACGGCACCTGGGGCGTACTAATGATGTCGAGCGCCATCTTCAACTCGCTCGGCAAACCTATCAGCTCAACCATCATGTCGATTGTGAGGATGTTCATTATCTACGTGCCTCTCGCTTTCCTTGGCAAGTGGATGTTCGGGCTTGAAGGCATCTTTGCCGCTGCTTTTCTTTCAAACTTCCTGATGGGCCTGATCGCGTTTCGGTGGAACCGTGTCACCTACGCTGAAACATCCGCCGAAACCTCCGCATCCCATTGACGTCATCAGCTTACATGTCACTACACAGATATCGTTAAACACCCACACGGTCAGGGCATCAAGATGACCACATGTCATCACCCTACCGTGAAGCCGCGATAAACGCCCACCAACTCGAACGTCTTGGGGTAACCCTCGATCTTGGCGGCAGGTCGCTGGTTCTTTTTGCGACGCTGCTCGTGCTTTCGACTGTCTTCCTGGGCTGGCAGGTTGGCGCCTTCGAATACGGCCGCAAGGTCCCGGTTACCGGCAGCATCGACTTCAGCCATGCAAGGCAGGTGGTGGCGAGCGATTTCGGCGTCATTAAGTCCCTTGCGGTATCTGAGGGACAAGCCGTCAGTATCGATTCACACCTACTGCGAGTGGGTCTCAAGTCTGACGATGAAGCTGTGACGGCGCTGGTTACGGAGCTTGATGTGCAGGCTGACGAGTTCAATAAACAGCTTGCAGCCGCAACGGCGAATCACGCAACTGCCATCCGTGATTACGAGCAGGCGCTGATTTCACATAAAGCTCAGCTTGCGTTGCTGCAGGCCGACATTGGACTCCAGCAGGAAAAAGTTGCCCACCTGGATGAACATCTCAACCGCACCCGGGTACTTCGCGAAGGTGGGCTCATGTCCAACCTCGACTGGATCAGTTTCAGGACAAACCTCATTACGGAACAGCAGAAACTCAACCAGCTTGAACAGCAGCGATTGCATATCCGTGCGCAGATCAGGGAAACGCGAGTAGCTGCGCGGAAATCGGGGCTCAGTTTTGAGGAGAATCACGCTCAACTGCAGATACAACAGTCGCGGGTGAGGCAGGAGCGTCGCCAGTTGCTGGATAGCCAGCATCGCACCTTTCGCTCGCCCATCTCGGGATATGTCTCCCGGCTCGAGGTGACGCTTGGAGACTCGGTGTTTCCCGGACAGACCCTGTTGCACTTATCGGAAACAGGTAACGAAAGAAACGAAAACTCAGTGACAGCAACACTCATGGTGCCGGCTGAAGCCGTTGGTTACATGACAGCGGGCCAGCGCCTGGATCTCAATATAGACGCATTACCCGTGACGGAGTTTGGTCGCCTTAATGCGGTTGTTTCACAGCTTGCTGATCATCCGATCGCCGCCCAGGACGATTCGCCGGGCTTTTTCCCTGCGAGACTTCACATCTCCGAAGCAGAGCTGGGTGCCTTCTCGGACAAACTTTCACCGGGTATGAGCGTGACCACGTTCGTGCGCACTGACCGGAGACCCGTAACCGAATGGTTACTCAGGCCACTGATCAAACTCTGGGAAGGCATCTCATGACATCACTTGTCCTGCAGGGAGAGACCAACGAATGTGCTATCGCCTGTCTTTGCATGGTGCTTGGTCACTACAAAAAACACACCACGCTTACCGAGTTGAGGCGGCACACTCTGCATGGGCGCCCGCTCTCCCTGGAGGAACTTAAAACACTGGCTGAATCGCAGGGTTTCAACTGCAGGGCGTTGTCCTGCGACCTGGTTCATCTCCGCAAACTGCAGTTACCGGCAATCCTGCATTTCGACTTCGAACATTTCGTCGTACTGAAAAAGATCTCACTCATCGGGGCCACCATACTGGATCCGGTAGCAGGAGAGCGAACCATTGACGCCGACGAAATGAACCGGCGTTTCACCGGTGTCACACTGGAGCTCTCCCCCGGCGCAGGTTTTGACGTCAGCGGTAGTGGTGGCGGGAAAGCACAGGCGTACTCTGCCGCAGCCATGCTCCGCAACATCCCGCTCAGCCAGTTCAGCGGCCGACTGGGCATGATTTTCCTGCTTTGCGCCATTGTGCAGCTGTTTGCACTCGGTGCACCGTTCTTTGTGCAACTGACGATTGACGAGGTGCTTGTCACCGGGGAAGTCAGCCTGCTGATCAGTATCAGCCTCGCCTTCCTCAGCCTGCACTTGTTGTCCTTCATTACCCAATGGCTGCGGGGACTCATCACCCTGCAGGTCAGTAGTCAGCTGGCGTTTTCACTGGCAGCCTGGCTATTCAATCACCTCGTGCACCTGCCGGTAACGTATTTTCAGCGACGCAATATTGGCGACATCGTGTCTCGCTTCAATTCCCTGCAACCGGTGCAAGACTTCATTACCCAGGGTGTTGTGATCATGTTGATCGATGTCCTGATGGTCATTACCACTATCGTTGCGTTAACCGCTTACTCAACGGTTGTTGCTGCAACCGCGACAGCGTCTATTGCGCTGTTTGTGCTGGTGCAGGTGATGATGATTCGCACCCTGCGGCGCCGCACGCAGCTGATGATTACCAGGGAAGCCGACACCCAGACCCACTTCATTGAAACGCTCAAGGGCATCGCAACCCTCAAACACTTTGAGCGCCTGTCGAACCGACAAGATGAGTGGCTTGGCAGGTTTGTGAAGGCAACTAACGCGGGGATTGGCACCGCCCGAACGCTGCTTGCGTACGACCTGGTCCGGTATCTGTTTGTGTCGTGTTCGTTGCTGCTGGTGGTCTACGTTGGCGCGAAGGAGGCGCTGGCAGGGGCCATCTCGGTTGGTATGCTCTACACGATCACGGCCTATACCAATCACCTGACCAACGCCTGCCAGTCGCTCACCAGGGGCTGGCAGGATTACATGATGCTGGCGCTGCACGTGCAGCGGATGAGCGACATCTTTGACAATGAAAGAGATTCGCGTCAGCAGATCGTAACCACAACGACCTCACAGGACGTACGCCTGCAGGGTGTCAGTTACCACCACCCGGGCAGCACCAGCCATCTGCTGCGCGACTTATCGCTTCAGGTACCTGCCGGCACTTCGCTTGCGATTACGGGTATGTCCGGCAGCGGTAAATCCACGCTGCTCGGCATATTGACCGGGGACCTTCAGTCCATCAGCGGTGATGTCTATATTGCCGGCACAAAAACCAGCCCTCAGACAGATCACGCCCAATGTTTCAGCAGGTTATCCCAAACGGACGCATTGCTTCGAGGTACACTTGCAGAGAACATTTCGCTGTTTGATCCGTCACCTGACCCGGCGCGACTCGAGGCCGCAGCGAGTGCGGCGTGCCTTCAGATCGATATCGCGAACATGCCGCTTGGCCTTGCAACCAGGATTGGTGAGTTAGGCTCTGAGCTGTCAGCGGGACAACTGCAGCGCCTGCTTGTTGCCCGGGCGATGTATAGGCAAGCACCCATCCTGGTGTTTGACGAGGCAACATCCCACCTCGATGAAGCGATCGAAAAGCAGGTGATGCTTAACATTCTTGGCACCGGCAAAACCTGCATTTTCACAACACACAGGCCATCCATCGCAAGCCTGGCTGATCAGCACATCAACCTGGATCGAACGCCAAGACCACTCGACGTTGCAGCCAGTTAAAAACCTGGACCTGGCCTCGGCGGGACACAGTACAATGGACGTATGAAACTGCACCACTTGTTTTCTCGCCGCGTTCTTTTCCTTTTGTTTGCGCTGACAGCCCTGCACTGTCCGCCTGCGCTTGCCTGGGGTTGGGAAGGTCACAAGCTGGTGTGTGCACTGGCAGAGCTGCAGCTGTCGCCGGCGGCAAAGACAATGGTCGATGAACTGCTGGAGGACGGGGCAACACTCAAGGGCGGCAAAGTTGATTTTGCCCACGCATGCCTCTGGGCAGATGACGTGAAATTTTCAACGCGCAAGGACACTTATGAGCATCACTTCCTCAACGTGCCGGATGACGTATCACGTATTGATCTCAGCCGGGATTGTGGGTCACTGAGCTGTATCCTCGTCGGCACGCAGCGTGCGCTGACTTATCTCGCCAGGGAGCCACAGGGATCAAGGGAACGCGAACGCCGCGCCGCTGCGTTACGTTACCTGGGTCACTATGTTGGTGACCTGCACCAACCGCTGCATGTCGGCAATGCCAGCGATTGGGGTGGCAACAAGATCAAGGTTGAATGGTTCGGGAAATCGACCAATCTCCACGCACTGTGGGACTACGGGATGCTCGAAACCGCAGGTATCAAACATCCTGACAGCCTGCGCTACCTGTCGGACGTTCGGCCCCGCACCAAGCCTGACCCGGTCCTGCTCAACTGGCTGCAGGAATCCCTGACGCTCGCACGCACCAACGCCTACGTGGATGCTGACGGCAAAGAAATAAGATCCGGCGACAAACTCGGCAAAGCCTACCTCGACATTAACAAACATGTCGCCATCGAGCGTCTGCTTATCGGTGCGGCAAGACTGGCGGATCTGCTGAACCGGATTGCGGCAGGTGAAGAGATCAGCGCTTTTACGCTTCGTTCTGGCGATCCCGGGTAAGCGGAAACACCAGCGCAAGCCAGACCAGCGTCACCACGAATCCGATGGCCAGGTAGTAGTTGGTCATAACAAGGCCGGCCTTCTGGGCTATCACAATGGCTACGGACGAGGCACCCTTGCCGGTGCGATAGCCAAACACGTCGATAACCTCCTTGGCGCGATAGCGTTCATCAAACCCTAGTGGCACATAGAGGATTTCCTTCGCTGCACGAAAGATCGAATAGTCAAAAGCCTTAAAGAGGAAGAAGGCAAGCCCCACCGTGAAGACACTGGGACTGACGATGGCAGCCGTAATAGCGCCGATATGAATCAGCGGCATCAGCAGATGCACCAGTCGCAGTGCCACAAAGCTCATCAAAAGCGGTGCGACGACAAACTGGAGTACCAGCACCGAGGTATTGAGTGTGCCCCAGAACCATCCCTGGAACGCGGTTTCCTTATCGGGCTGACCCGCGTATTCAATGGAAAGCAGCGACTGGAACTTGAAATCCAGCACCGCTGCAATCACCTGGGTCGCAAGCACGATGCAAATAAGGGACAACAGCACCGGGTTCTCTCGAAACAGGCTGAGGCCGAGGTTACCGTGTGACTTCTCCCCTTCCTTTGGCGCCGGTTCACCATACCAGCTGTATGCAAGGTTCGAGACGAGCAAGGCAGGCAAGAGCGCAATGGCGGCAAACAGCACCATGGTTTCGGTGCCGTAGCTCTCAGCGCTCATACCTACCAGGGTGCCACCAATCGCCCCACCAAAACCGGCAATGCCGGTAATCGGTCCGTTCAGCTTCTTCGCGCCTGCCGGCGTGAGCGATGAGTTGATATAGCTCCAGTACTGTTCGATCAGGAGCACAATATAAAACTCTTTGAACAGGAACAGGACCGGTGTAATGGTTTTGCTGCCGGTCAGCAGAACGAGGTAACAGGCAAAGATGATCAGGGCTGAGCCCAATGACGTCACGAGCAGCGTGCGGCGTGGTCCGAGCTGCGAGAGGATCCAGCCATAGAGCGCAACGCCCCCGAACACCACAAACGGCATTGCTGCCATCACAAGCGGCAGGTTGTCCGCACCATAGGCTGACTTGAACAGCACGGTGGAAGCCGAGCGGATAAATTCGTAACCCGCCAGGGTGAACATGGCGGACGCCGCCATCATTGCAGCGACTCGATACTCTCTCAAAAATTTCTGCCCTTAAACTGCCCCAGCTCCCGCCGGGAACTTGACATATCAACACCAAATCCGCAAATTGCGCTCTTTTTCAAAACCGACCCTTTTTGGACGTATTCAGACAATGAACAAACCAGGCACTCGCCCGAACAACCCACGATTTTCTTCAGGCCCCACCACAAAACGACCAGGCTGGTCGATCGAAGGCCTGGATGCTTCATCTCTGGGTCGTTCCCATCGTGCGAGTTATCCAAAGGGTCGAATCAGCGACGTCATTACGATGAGCCGTGACATGCTAGGTATTCCGGATGACTACCTGCTCGGTATTGTGCCTGCGTCTGACACGGGTGCGTTTGAGATGGCCATGTGGAGCCTGCTTGGCGAACGTGGCGTTGATGTCCTGGCCTGGGAGAGCTTTGGTGCAGGCTGGGTCACCGATATCACTTCGCAGTTAAAGCTGAACGACGTGAATGAGATCACCGCGCCATATGGTGAGCTTCCCGATCTCGCCAGCGTTGATACCAACCGGGACGTCATATTCACCTGGAACGGCACAACCTCAGGCGTGCGCGTACCCAATGCCGACTGGATTGCAGATGACCGCGAAGGGCTGACGCTTTGTGACGCAACTTCCGCCGTCTTTGCCATGGATATCGACTGGCAGAAACTCGACGTCGTCACCTGGTCATGGCAGAAGGTACTTGGCGGCGAAGGCGCACACGGTATGCTGGTGCTGTCACCACGGGCCGTTAAGCGACTCGAAACCTACACGCCGCCCTGGCCACTGCCAAAAATCTTCAGGCTGACCAAGAAAGGCAAGGTCACCATGGACCTGTTCAGCGGTTCGACCATCAACACGCCTTCACTGCTGGCCGTTGAAGACCAGTTGGATGCATTGAACTGGGCCAATGAGATTGGCGGTTTACCGGCGCTCATCAAACGCAGTGAAGACAACCTTGCGGCCATTGAAAAATGGGTAGCGGCTTCCAACTGGATCGACTTTCTTGCGGAAGATGCTGGTACGCGCTCCAGTACGTCGATCTGCCTCAAGGTCACCCAGCCTGAGTTTGCCGCACTCAGCGAAGATGAACAGCGGGCAAAACTGAAGCAGCTCACTTCACTGCTCGAAGATGAAGGTGTCGCCCTCGATATCGGCGGTTATCGCGACGCGCCTCCAGGTCTCAGGATCTGGGGTGGTGGTACGGTTGAAACCAGTGATATTGAAGCGTTGCTGCCCTGGCTCGACTGGGCATTTGCCTCAATCGACTAGGTCGAGATGACGAACTGCCGGTCAGGGTCATCCTGGCTGATCTCAGCATCCGTACCTCTCGGGTAGCCAATCGCGCCATCATGGGCGTATTGCACGATATATGCTTTACGGTCTGAATCGGTCAGGTTCGGTCCAGTGCGATGTGGTGTGAGGGATGAGAACACCACAATGTCGCCCGCCTTCGCCGGTACTGGCACTGCACCTTCAGGGTCCTTAAGACACTGGAAACCGAGTTCGGTTGCCTCATGATGCAGCGTCCCGTGGCGATGCACACCCGGCACAACCCACGGGCAACCGTTGTCGATGGTCGCATCGGTCATCGGAATCCAGCAGGTCAGGTAGTCCTGGGGTTCAATATAGGTATAGCCGTTGTCCTGGTGCCATGGAAACTCCTGCGGCGTACCCGGCTTCTTGTAAACCGCCTGATCCCAATAGAGTCTTACCCCGTCACCCATCAGGTCACGAGTGAGGTCAACAAACAGCTGCTCACGTACAAAGGCCTTCACCTTCTCGGATTTCAGGACAATGTGCGTGGAAAACGTCAGTTCGTCCGCACGCGCAATAAACATCCTGCCATCTTCAAGACTACGCAGGTATTGATTGGTCTTAGCCTCGAGCGGGTCGATCTCCTGCTCCAGCATGGCCAGCTGCGCTTCAGAGAGCACGCCTTCAAGCAGGAAGTAACCGGCGTCGTTCCAGGAAGCTGCCTGTTCTTCGGTGATTAAACTGAACGGTCCCTGACAACCCTGCCAACGGAAATCCCGGTTCTTTTCTTCGAGTTGATAAGTCATGGTGGTGACAATTTTGTCTTTTCTTCGCCCATCCGTATAGTGGGAGCGCAATCAGAGGACACCCGCTATATGACTGAAATAAATGAAGTTGCAGTCGGCCTGAAGTTCCCGGAGGGGCCTATCGCCATGGATGACGGCACCGTCATCGTCGTGGAGATCGCCCGCGGTACGCTGAGCCGCGTACACCCGGATGGACAGGTCGACGTCATTGCAGATCTTGGCGGTGGCCCGAACGGTGCGGCCATCGGTCCTGACGGCGCATGTTATGTCTGCAACAACGGCGGCTTTGAATGGCATCAATCCTCAAAAGGCCTGCTGTTTCCCGGCAATGAACCCGCTGACTACTCTGGCGGGCGCATAGAACGGGTTGATCTCAGCACAGGTGAATCTTCCGTGCTTTATTCAGCTTGCGGAGATAACCCATTGCGTGGGCCAAATGATATCGTTTTTGATGAAAATGGCGGATTCTGGTTTACCGACCATGGCAAAACCAGGCCGCGGGACCGGGATCGCACCGGTGTCTTTTATGCAAAGGCCGATGGCAGCGAGATTGCCGAGGCGATCTTTCCGCTGGAGGGTCCAAACGGGATTGGCCTCTCGCCTGATGAGAAGACGCTTTATGTTGCCGAAACCCCAACCGGCAGGCTCTGGGCATACCCCCTCGCAGGTCCGGGAGAGATAGATACGACGCAGCGACCGACAATGATGGCGCAGATCCCCTCCTATCACATGTTCGATTCACTCGCTGTGGACGCAGCAGGCAACGTGTGTGTGGCGACGCTTATCACCGGTGGTATTACGATACATTCCCCCGACGGCAAAGACGCAGAACTCGTTGAAATGCCGGACCCACTCACCACAAACATCTGTTTTGGCGGCGACAACCTGGAAACTGCTTACATCACGCTGTCCACCACCGGTCGGCTGGTGTCCTGTAACTGGGAAACACCGGGCCTGCCGCTTAACTACCTGAATAAATAATCATGCGACGAATACTCAACGTTTGCCTGGCGTGCGCTTGCCTGACTTTTGCCTTTCCGTCAGCCGCGGAATCGCCGCTGATGCTGAAAACCCACTTCCTGATTCCGGCGGGCCCTGGTGGCGGCTGGGACGGTACCGCCCGCGGCACCGGTGAAGCGCTGGTTAAATCCGGTCTCGTCAGTGACGTCAGTTTCGAAAACCTGTCCGGTGGCGGCGGCGGACGGGCCATAGCAAAGCTCATTGAAACTGCACCGCGGCAACAGAATACGCTGCTGATCAGCTCAACCCCGATGGTTGTGCGTTCGCTGCAGGGCATCTTCCCCCAGTCGTTTCGTGACCTGGAAACAATCGGCAGCGTTATAGCGGATTACAGCGCATTTGTTGTGTCAGCTGACTCTCCTCACCAGGACTGGGCCAGTGTTGTTAAAGCGTTCCTGGCAAACCCCCGTGACGTAAAAATTGCCGGTGGCTCTGTCAGAGGTTCCACCGACCACTTCATCATTGCAAAAGCCCTGCAGATGGCAGGCGGCAACCCTCGTAAGGTGATCTATGTACCTTATGACGGCGGCGGCAAAGCCATGGCAGGCATCCTGTCCGGGGAGTCAGATGCGCTTTCCACCGGACTGAGCGAGGCGATTGATATGCATCGTGCGGGCGCAGCCAGGGTTATCGCGATTACTGCACCTGCAAGAATCCCGGAAGCCCCGGATATCCCGACACTGAACGAGCAGGGATTTGACCTGACCTTCGCCAACTGGCGCGGTTTTTTTGCCGCGCCCGGTCTGTCTGAATCTCAGTATGCTGCGATGCGCAATACTATCGATACCCTCGTTGCGACAGATGCCTTTGAAGAGGTCAGGCAACGTAACGGATGGTCCTCGCTGCACCTGTCGGGCGATGACTTTTACGACTTCCTGGTACAGCAGGAAGACGAAATTGGCACCCTGATGCGGGAGCTCGGATTCCTCCGGTAGGTAACTCAGTTTCTAGATAAGTCTTATAACTTAATGTTTTTAAACATATTGTCATGGGCTTCAAGTCGGCTGATCCCCCTCACCTTTCTGGGACTGTTTGCCCTTTACGGCTACTTTGCCCAGGACATCTACCTGGACTTCTGGGCAGAGGAAGAAGCGTTTAACGCAAGAACTTTCCCGCATATCGTTGCAGCCGGCGGACTCATTATCTCGAGCCTGGCATTGCTGGTCGGTACAAGGGTTGAGCGTTCACTGGCGGAGTTGAAGCAGCTTCGCTGGTTCCAGGCAGCGCTCCTGGTCGCCTGCATGCTGGTGTTTGCGCAGTTGTTGACCCTTGCCGGTTTCCTGCCCACCACCGTCATATTTCTCGGTGTCGCCGCAATCATCCTGGGTGAACGTCGCTGGCAATACCTTGCCCTCGGCAGCATTCCACTGGCCGTACTCTTTTACCTGTTGATGGGTTTCCTTGATATCTACCTTGAGCCGGGTGTCTGGGCGGAGTGGTTCAGTGATTGAGGGCATCACACTTGGGCTTGCCACCGTCCTGACCCTGCAGAATCTTGTGCTGGTGCTGTCCGGCTGCGCCATTGGCACCCTGATAGGAATGTTGCCGGGTCTCGGGCCAATTTCCGCCATTGCGCTCATGATTCCGATTACCTACGGGTTTGAACCGGCCAGCGGCATGATCCTGCTGGCGGGTGTCTACTACGGTGCGATCTTCGGAGGCTCAACATCGTCTATCCTGATCAATGCACCTGGCGTCGCCGGCACGGTCGCTACCGCATTTGATGGTTACCCCATGGCGGCGAGCGGCAAGGCTGGTAAAGCGCTCGCGACGGCGGCGTGGGCCTCATTTACTGGCGGAACCATTGCAGCTGTCATCCTTATTGGTGCAGCACCCTACCTTGCCGAGGTCTCTCTCAGCTTCCAGTCGGCAGACTACTTCCTGATGATGGTGCTGGGACTCAGCCTTGTCAGCGCTTTTGCCGGCCAGGGTGAACACATCAAGGCCATCCTGATGACTTTCCTCGGTCTGGCGCTGGCAACCGTCGGCACTGACCTCACTGCCGGTGTGCAGCGATTTACCTTCGATCGCATGGATCTGATCGATGGCATCAGCTTCCTGCTGCTCGCCATGGGTACGTTTGCGCTGTCCGAAGCCATCATGATGGTGCTGAAAGGTCCTGATAATAATCCCGTCACCAAAATCACCGGGGAAGGACTACGCCTCACTTTCCGCGAATTCCGCAACATCCTGCCGACCATCTCAAGATCTTCAGTCACGGGCTTCCTGATTGGCGTGCTGCCAGGCGCAGGGGCAACCATTGCATCTTTCCTGTCCTACGGTGTCGAGCGCAGGGTTGCCGGAGAAACGGCTGATCCCGCCTTTGGCGAGGGCAATATGAAGGGCCTGGCGGCACCGGAAACCGCCAATAATGCCGCCTGCACCGGCTCTTTTGTTCCCCTTCTGACACTCGGTATACCCGGTTCTGGCACCACCGCTATCCTGCTCGGCGCGTTGATCGCCTACGGTATCCAGCCTGGGCCACGCCTTTTTGTGGATGAGCCGCAGATCTTCTGGTCCGTGATTATCTCGATGTATGTTGGCAACCTGTTCCTGCTGGCGTTGAACCTGCCGCTGATACCCTACCTTGCACGACTGCTGACCATACCAAGGCAGTTCCTGATACCGGCCATCATGTTCTTTTCCATGATGGGGGTGTACCTCGTATCCTTTAACCCGTTCGACCTGACCCTGATGGTGTTTATCGCCGTGATCGCAGTCGGTCTGCGGCTGCTCGACTTTCCCATGGCGCCGCTGCTGCTCGGGTTTATCCTTGGCGGTATGCTTGAAGACAACCTGCGCCGCGCTTTGACGCTGGCGGACGGCGATCTGTTTTACCTGCTTGAACGTCCCATGACACAGGTCCTGGTGGTGCTTATCGTACTCACCCTTGTTGCACCCCTACTTGCCAGATTTATGCAGTCCCGATAAGGTATTGCCCACTTCCCACCCACAGACATGGAGCAGACTTTATGAAAGTAGATAACCGCAAGCTGCGCTGCTCCGGCGGAGCCATGACGTCTGTCTCGCCCCTGGGTTAGAACACCTTCCGAGCGCCAACGCCCACCTGCAGCAGTGCAGCCTCACTGAGTATTCATTCGAGGATTGCACATGAACATTAATGAAAAACTTAACGATCTCGGCTGGGATCATTTTTTTGCCAGCCAGTGTTTTGATGAACCAGAACTCATCCCTGCCCGCGTTTTCCGGCAGGATGTAAACCAGTACCACCTTTACAGCGCCGAGGGGGATCTGCTTGGGCAATTGCCCGGCAAATTCAGGATGGAAGCACGGTCAAAGGCCGAGTTTCCTGCTGTGGGAGACTGGGTGCTCACCCGTCGTATCCAGGGCGATGAACCGCACAAAGTCACCATCGAGCGACTGCTGGAGCGCAAAAGTAAATTCTCCCGTAAGGAGGCTGGTGAGATAGTTGATGAGCAGATTATCGCTGCCAATATCGATACTGCCTTCATCGTTTCGGGACTGGACGATGACTTTAACCCCAACCGCATCGAGCGGTACCTTCTGCTGAGTTGGGACAGCGGCGCGATGCCCGTGATTCTCTTGAACAAGGCAGATGTCTGCGACGATGTTGAAGCGCGGGTTGAAGAACTGGAATCTATCGCCATGGGCACACCAATCCTGGTATTAAGTGCTGCCGACGGAACGGGCATTGAGGCGCTCGCGCCCTATTTTGGTCCAGGCCAGACCTGTGCCTTGATGGGATCATCCGGCGTGGGTAAATCCACCATCATCAACTCGCTTATCGGCTACGAACACTTTGAAACCGGTGCGGTGCGCGAAGGAGATTCAAAGGGTCGGCACACCACGACCTTCCGCGAACTGGTACCACTGCCGTCAGGCGGTATCGTGATCGATACGCCCGGCATGCGAGAGATACAGGTCTGGGCAGATGAATCAAG
Organism: Pseudomonadales bacterium; assembly: GCA_963921285.3. Lineage (GTDB taxonomy): Bacteria > Pseudomonadota > Gammaproteobacteria > Pseudomonadales > Azotimanducaceae > UBA9659. The sequence goes on along the minus strand of CAWUFD020000001.1, from coordinate 65,589 downwards.
TCTTGGCAAAAGCTTCTCAGATATTGAAGAATTAGCACTGCAGTGCAAGTTCTCAGATTGTAAGCACGAAACAGAACCGGGTTGTGCCATCCGGCGTGCCATTGGTGATGGTTCCCTCGACGAGGAGCGACTGGAGCGATACGAAAAGCTGCTCCGAGAACTTCAGCATCTGGAAGAGCGACAGGACGCCGCAGCGCGTGCTGAAAAGAAGTTGGAACGGAAAAAGTTTGCAAGGCTAATCCGTAACAGACCTGACAAACGAGATTTATGACATTACACCGATCCAGCCTGGCGACAATGACCCAGGCGACCTACCGCTATGTGGAAGAATCCGATCTCGACACCCAGAGTGTCTTTGGTACAGCGGGTATTGATATCAACCAGATATTCGATGCCAACGCGCGGATTCCAACACACTCCATCTCACGCATGTGGCAGACACTGGTGCACCGGACCGGTAATCCAACGCTGATATACGATGTGGTGAAGTACATTGAACCCAGCATACTGCACACGATGGGGCACGCCTGGATTACCTCGGCAACCCTGCTGGAAGCTTTACAACGCTTTGTACGCTACCACCGCATGTTATCAACCAACTTCCATGTATCACTGGAACGGGCACAGGGTACCTGGCAGCTTGTCGGCAACCCCATCGATCCTGGCGACTCTCAGCTGGGCGACGGCATCATCGCTTTCACACTGCAGATGTGCAGGTACTCCTACGGCGACGACTTGTGTCCTCTCAACGTGTCTGTCACCCGTCTCGAGCCGCGGGATGCTGTCCCCATGCAGGAATTCTTCGGCTGCGATATCGAATATGGCGCCCTCGAGAACGTCATGATATTCAGCACAACGGACCTGCAGCGCCGCCTGCGCAGCGCCAATGCTGCGGTATCCATGGCAATGGAAAAGGTTATCCAGGACTACCTGGCCCAGTATGACGCAAGTGATGTGGTCACCCAGGCACGCAAAGTAGTTGCCGAATGGCTGGTGCATGGCGAGCCTTCTAAACAGGATGTCGCTGACGAGCTGAACCTGTCCGCCCGCACGTTGCAGCGGCGGCTGGAGGAACAGGGCTCTTCGCTGAAAGAAATCATCGATGAAACCCGCAAGGAACTGGCGCTCAGCTATCTCGACCAGGGGCATTACTCCATCAAGGAAGTTGCCTTCAACCTGGGCTTCACCGACCCGTCAAACTTCTCTCGCGCATTCAAGCGCTGGACCGGCCAGACGCCGAAGCAATACAAAAAGGCACACTAGTATCTGGCGGACGTTGCGCTGCAACTGCCCTGGTAGGAAATTGCCCCGCACAAACAAAAACGGCCGGTTAATTGCTCAACCGGCCGCTCGTGATCGCTTGTCGCTGTGATCAGGACTCAAGCATTTCCTTGAGTTCCCGCTGGCGACGCTTCTCACCCGCAATGTAGCGAATGTAGTTACGAGTCTGCTTCTCTTTTCTCTTATCGAGTCGACCTGCCTCGCGGAATGACTTGGTAGCATCATCCCAGCGTTCCAGCTGCATTTCGGACACAGCAAGCCAGAAGTGTACGTCAGCCGTCTTTTTCAGCTTGCCCTTCTTCAACGCGTCCTTGTAAGCCTCGATGGCTTCCTTGTGACGGTCTTCGTTGGCCAGCGCCTGGGCGAGTCGATAATGCAGATCACCGTCTTCAGCGTACTTGGTCGCATCACGCCACGCGTCGATGGCACGCCCTGTCTCCTGGGACATTGTGTAAGCGGTAGCGAGCAGACGCATGTTCTTCTCGTTCTCCTCAACAATACCGTCCTTCAGACCCTGCTCAAGTATATTGGCCGCCTCAAATGGATTTGGTGACGTGTCGTGTGAAAGCAGTCGCTGTGCCAGCATGACAATCTCAGACTCCTTGGCGAGGAACCCCTGGATGTACGCTGCATAGTATGCAGACAGTGCCTGGTCATCCCATTCCTTGGTGCTGTACATGCCAGCCAGATGCATCCAGTACTGCTTCTTTGGATAGTGCACGATCAGCGTCTCAAGCACGCGGATCACGTTATCGAAGTCTTCCAGTTCGTTGTAAAGCACAACCTGCAGATACCACCAGTTTTCACGAACCTCTTTCTGCTGAGCAACGGCGATCTCTTCAACACGGATCGCGTGCTTCAGGGACTCACGATAGTCTTCCAGTTGGTAATATGCAGTCGACTTGATGAAAGTCACGTTCGCATCAGGATTAGCGTTCAGCTCCATCCAACGATCAATGTAGGTGATGGACTTTCGATACTGCTCTTCAGCGTAGTACAACTGGAACAGTGCACGCAGTGAGGACAGCTCAAGCGCTTCCGTGATGGTGCCCTGCTTCAGGATGTTCTCGTACGACTTGATCGTGTTCGGAATATCTTCCAGTGTGTAGTAAGCGAAAGCCAGCGTGTTCCAGATCTGCGCCATCTCGTAGCTGTTGAGACCCTTTCGGTCCTTCAGCTTCATGAGCAGTTCTACCGCATCACGTGGTGTGCCGGTTGGCTCGGGTGGTGGTTCACCCTCTTCACGTGGCGCAGATTCCGGATCGATCATGATCTGGGCTTCTGCAAGCTTCTTGTAAGTCGCCTCGCGCATGGCGGGCACCTTACGGGTCTTTTTCTTTTCTTTCGGCTTTGCTGCAGCATCCTGTGCCACGGCCTGTGCGCCGGATACCGGCAGGCCAACCTGACCCAGCGTCAGCGGCAGCGTAAATACGATACTTAGAATGGCTAGCTTCTTGATCATGCCTACCCCCTAGTCTTCGATCAGCTCAAAGGTAATCTTGTTCTGCACACCTGCTGTTTCAACAGGTTTGCCGTCGATGACCTTTGGCTTGTACTTGAATTTAAGTGCGGCTTTCATGGCGGCGGAGTCGAATACGCTGTTGGGATTATCGAAGCACTCGCCATTGTTTCGCGCGCTCTTGATCCAACCGCAGTTCTCAACCACAAACGGGTCCTTTACCTGGCCCTGTTCGTTCACCGTAAACTCCACAATTACCCAACCGGTCATGCCACGTGACAATGCTCGGCGAGGATATTGTGGCTGTACCTTCACGATCGGCAGGTATTCACCGTCTGAGATACCAAATCCGCCACCGCCAACATTGACGTTCACATTCAGGTTAACGTTCGCCATTGAAAAACCGGTGTTGTCCACGGCCACATTGAAGTCCTGGGGTGGCACTTCAGGTGGTGGCTCATCGGGGGGTGGTGGTTTCTTCGGCTTGCGCTTCTTGGTCTGGACTTCCTGGTCCTGCTTGACGCGGACAAAATCGACCAGGTTGCCGATCTTATCTTCGGTCAGCGCGCTGTCAGCACCCTGGATCAGGGCCTGCATAAGGTAGAACAGCGCCAGTGTAACGACAACACCGACGACTACCGAAAGACTGAGTCTAATTGCCATAAAAAATATGACCTCTTTTCTTGTTCTTAGTTCGCGGCACCATAGCCGTGAACCTCGTTCAGTACGTTGTTACCCGTACTTTCTAATAACTATCAGCTTCTAGCTGTAGCTTTAGTTAGTGTCCTCACCAGCGATAGCAACCTGGGAAATACCAATTTGCCGCGCTGCGTCCATAACGGAGAGCACTTTCTCAACTTTTGACTCACCGTCAGCCTGAATAACCAGGCCCCCTTTCGGGTTTTCAGCGTGAAGTCTTTCCATGATAGGCCTCACATTCCGGACATCAACCTTTTTCTTGTCGATCCAGATGCCGTTATCAGGTGCTACCCCGACCAGCAGTGATACCGTCTTTTTGAGTTCCGCAGTTTTGGTGTCGGGGCGGTTAACCTCAACACCGGTTTCCTTAATAAAGGTCGCGGTAACAATGAAGAAAATCAGCATGATAAACACCACGTCGAGCATGGGGGTTAAGTCAGCTACCTTTTCCTCTTCTTGCTGTGTTGGTCTACGCATTATTGTTCTCGGTTACGCGTTCCTAGTGATCCATCGTCAGGGTGTCTTCCATATAGCTCTCTTCCGAGGCTACCTTGGAAGTCAGGAAGGTATTCGCCAGTACGCCTGACAGCGTTGCGACCATGCCTGACATGGTAGGAATGGTTGCCATGGAAACACCGGCTGCCATGGAGCGGGCATTACCACCTGAGTACGTCATCGCCTCGAACACAGACACCATGCCAGTCACCGTACCCAGCAGTCCCAGCAAAGGCAGCAGGGAAATCAGGGTCTTGATGAAAATCATGTTGGTGCTGAGACGCGAGTTGACCTCAGAGATCAGGCGTAGCCTGATCATGTGCGCGTTCCAGGAGGTACAGTCATCACGTGTTTCCCAGTAGGAAAGCGCCTGGCCAACATCGTTCTTGTGCTCGGTGTTGATGAACCAGATTCTCTCGAAGATCAGCGCCCACATACAGAAGGTTGCAGCGGCGATGAGATACAACACATCGCCGCCAGCTTCCATAAATGTGCGGATTGCAACAAATATTGCTTCCATAGGTTACTTGCCTGCGCTTTCCGCGTGCTCAGCAACCAGACCCGCACTCTGCTCCGTGAGGATGTGCAGGATAGATGTTGCTCGTGAATGCACAATGGAGTGCAGCAGTACCGTTGGAATCGCAACTGTCAGACCCAGTACCGTTGTAATCAACGCCTGGGAAATACCACCTGCCATTGTCTTCGGATCACCTGTACCAAACAGTGTGATTGCCTGGAAGGTCACGATCATACCGATAACCGTACCCAGCAGACCGAGCAGCGGTGCAACCATCGAGATGATCTTGATGAACGCAATTCGTGCGTTGATCGCGGGCTGTTCTTTCAGAATTGCTTCGTCGAGCTTCAGCTGCAGTGTTTCTGAGTCTACGTCCTTATTCTCATGGTAAACCTGGAGAACACGGCCGAGCGGGTTACCGCCGTCGGCACTACCCGGGTTTGCAGCCTGCTTGCGCACCTTGCCGCCAACAAGAGACAGGGTGATGAAACGCTCAATAGAGAGCAGCAGCGCAATGATACCGAGAGTGATGATCACGTAGCCGGGTGTACCACCCTGCTGAACACGCTCTTCGATAGTTGGTACCTGTACCTGCAGTGCCAGTAACTGGCCGCGGGTTGGGTCAAGGCCAAACGGTACAAAACCGCTTGAAGCACCCTGCAGGTCAGCTGCAGAAGACACGAAGCGTGCCTGTGGCTGACGAGGCAGTTCTTTTACGATGCCGTTGTTAATGTCGTAAGTAACATACTGACCACCTGACACGAGGTTGAATGAACCAACACGAACAACTTCCTGCTCTACTTCTTCACCGTCAACCTTAACGATCTTGGTGTTGAAACGCGTGATTCGCGCGCTTTCGGTCATTTCGTTCTGCAGTTCGAACCACAGACGCTCAATTTCCTCGATGGTGGCAAGCTTGGAGCTCTTACCCATGCTCTGGGCAAACTCACCCAGCCATTCGCCACGACCTGGCAGCTCAGCTGAAACGATAGAGCCTTCGAAGACACCCTGGGTGTCACCACTCACCTGCTGGAGAACACCGAACAGTTCACGCAGTGAACCGAGACGCTTGGCGAGGATTTCCTGCTTGGCAGCAATATCCTGCTCGTTCTTCTCAAACTGGTTTTCGAGGCGCTCAGCTTCAGCTTCTTCTTCACGCTGCATACGCTCTGCGTTACGAACCGCCTGTGCCTGGTTGGCCCTGTCTGCCATGAACTCCTGTTCACGACGGGCGTTTTCCTCAGCGTTAACGACTTTACCGTCCTTAACCATCTGCAGGAGTTCTGAAAGGCTCTTCGCGGGGATTTCTTCCTCCGCTGCCCAGACGTTGCCTGAAAAAGTCAGGGCAACAGCCATTACTACTGATAATGCTTTTTTCATGACTTATTCTCCTGGCGCCGGTACTGGAAGATGAACGAGGTCCGCCGTCATCGTCTTACGCGCGATCCGCAGACCGTCGCGAACACCCTGGCGGAATTCATCGCCAAGGATGACCCACTGGCGTGCATCGTTGTCCCATACACCGGTGATTTCTGCATCAGGTGTCTGGAATACAAGAGCTACGCGCCCCCACTTCAGCATATCAACCTGGCGGGACTTGCCTTCCAGTTCAATCACGTCGGTATAGGCTTCGATCGTTGTCCCGTAGGTGTTTTCAACCTGGTATGCCTGCAGCACCTGGCTGAACTTCTCAGCGACAGATACATCAGCTCGATCGAGTGTGTCTTTCAGGAAGTCGATGCGCTCCTGGCGCTCCTGGATAAGGAAAGGAATGTCGAGATCAACAAACTTCTCCAGGTTGACGATCATGCGCTCAATGAGAGGCCCGATCTGTCGTTCAATCACAGTCACGTTGTCGATTGACTCTTCCAGCTCAGCCAGCTCGTCTTCCTGATTCTTGATCAGTCGACGCTGCTGCTGGTTATAAACGCGAAGTCCGTCTACAACCTTCATGACCGTTTTGTAGTCCTGCAGGAGATCACGGGTTTCCTCCGCGAGCTCGTCAATTTTTGCTTGAGATTTTGCTCCCTGGACGGTTGTGCTTGACCTTACGCTCAGGATCTCTTCAAGAGACTGAGCATAAACAGTGCCCACACTAACGACAGACCCCAGACACAATGCGATTGCCATTATGCCGAGTCTCATCTGGTGCTTTTTCATGCTTATACCTACTCGGAATTGTTGCTTTTTTACTTAGATCTTTTTTTAGGCTGAACCCGCCGGCTAACAATGGAAAGCTAACGCAAGGCAGGTCCAATCAAGGGCGACAGAATGAGGATTTGAAAACCGGTTGTCAAGCCAACATTCAGTAAAGCTGCGGCTTTGAAGCCACTTTTGCATCGCCCCTTATTGTGTTGAATTAGCGGGAATTTTCTGCGTGGATTTTTTTATTGAATCACAAGTGTTACCTAAGGTATCACCCGTCCTTTTGTTCGGATTTGCCGCCCCCGAACAGATGCTCACGACCGACCTCGCTGGTGAACGCAGCATCGTTGCGCAGGGTTGCGGCAACGTTGAATCCGGCTGCGACAGCAGGCCGCGACATCAGCATGTCATACCACGCCTTGATGTTCGGATAATCCTCGAGACGCTGGCCATGTCGTTCGTGCCGGAATATCCAGGCCACGATAGCCATGTCGGCAATACTGTATTCATCACACACGTAGGCCCTGCCTGACAGACGCTTTTCGAGGACCCTGTATAGCCGCGCCGACTCATTGGTGTATCGATCGATCGCATATTCTGAGGCATCTGGTGCGTAGAGCCTGAAGTGATGTGCCTGACCTGCCATTGGGCCGAGTGACGCCATCTGCCAATAAAGCCATTCATTACATTCGAGACGCAGGCGTGGGTCGCCCGGCAAGAACCGGCCAAATTTTTCGGCAAGATAGGTCATGATCGCTGCCGATTCGAATATACCGAGCGGCTCATCGCCGTAGGCCGCGTCCGGTGCATGATCAACCAGCGCAGGGATCTTGTTGTTGGGCGAGATCGCAAGGAACGCTTCATCAAACTGCTCGCCCTTCGTGATATCTACGGGGATCAGGTTGTAAGGAACGCCAAGCTCACCCAACAGGATCGCCAGTTTGAACCCGTTGGGTGTTGGCCAGTAGTAGAGATCCAGCTCCGCCACGTGTTTTACTAGCCAAGGTGCTCTGCAAAATGAGCCAGTGTTCTCTCTTTCGCCAGGTTTGCCGCTGCCTCGTTATAACTGGCGCGATGATCACAGTTAAACCCGTGGTCAGCGTCATAGACGTAAACAGGTACATCAGGGTGCGCATCATCAATCGCTTTTACATCGGTCATCGGGATATGCGCGTCCAGTTCACCAAAGTGCATGATGGTTGGGACCTTGGGTTCCAGACCGTTCTGGCCAATGATGCCGCCCCCGTAATAACTTGAAGCAGCTGCAACCTTGTCGGCGTTAGCAGAGCAAAGCCAGGTCAGTAATCCACCAAAACAATAGCCGACCACCCCGACCTTGCCTTTGTCAGCCAGGTGATTGATACCAGCCTGCAGGTCAGCAAGCGTATTCTCCATCTGCAGCTTACTGAATGCGAGATCGATGCCGCGGGTCATGTCGTCACCTTCGTAGCCGAGTTCGATACCAGCTTCCACGCGGTCAAAAATTGCAGGCGCAAGTGCCAGGTAGCCTTCGGCTGCGTAACCGTCACACACTTCCCGGATGTGGTTGTTGACGCCGAAGATCTCCTGGATCACCAGGACGCAGCCTTTCGGGTCAGAAGATGGCACGGCTTCATACGCCGACAGAGTAAATCCGTCAGCAGATGTCAGTTGAATGGTTTCGCCCATGTGTTTGTCTCCTATATCTGTGCAGTTTCAGTTATTAAATCTGTACGACTGTAAAAGCATCACCTATCTCATCCAGCCGGTTCTCACTGCTGACCAGTGCGCGATTGGGTTCACCCGTCAGGTACTTTTCAGCGACGCTTCGAAGATCCCCGGCGGACACGTCAAGATATCGTGCTCGTGCCTGTGATCGATGCGCTGCCGACCGACCGTAAAGTTCATGATGATATGCCTGTCTTAGCTCACCCGCTGGCGAGCCCGGCGCATCGATGCTGGACACAATGCCGAGTATTGCTTCTTCAAGCATATCGTCATCCAGCGAGGTGGTTAAAGCCCAGTCAATGGAACGCTCAAACGTGTCGAAGGTCTCCGAGATGTTTGGGTCGCGATAAGAATAGAACCTGAACACACCGGCAGAGGCATCATGATTTGCACCGCCGCCATAGGCGCCACCTTTCTCTCGCAACTCTGTATGCAGGAACTTGTTGCGCAGGACGCCTGCCAGCACGGTTAAGGCCGCCGCGTCTTCGTGTGTTTCCGGGACAGTTGCGTACGCTGTTGCACAATAGTTGACCTGCGTTGTTGTGATATAGGCAACAGGACCCTGGCTACCTTCATGGCCCTCAAGGTGAAAATCCTGATAGAGGGTACTGTCACGACTCCCCCAACTGGCAGCAAGTTCACGCTGACAAGCGTCGAGCATGCCCTCCTCGCCCACGAACAAAAACATCGGTTCACTTTGGGTGATCAGCTCATGTAGTGCCTGCAGGCGAGCGCAAAGATTATCGAGGTTCGACGCCTCATCCAGGCCATCGTCGAGATCCCTCAACCTGGTGACGGCAGGGATACCACCTAGAAAATTGTTAACACCGGCAATCTCTCGCAGGGTTGCGGCTGCAGCCTGCATTGCGTACTGGTGACCATTGCCAGCCACGCTGTTGACGCGCCGGGCGCGCATTTGCGCCAGCAGGTCCCTGATCCGTTCGGATTCAGTAAAGTTCGGTGCGGATGATGTGTCTTTCAGCAGGCTGACCAGATCCGGCATCTTGTCGTTCAACGTACGTGACGACAAGGTGAAGTAGCCTCGAACACTACCTGGATCAGCAGGCAATGTTCGAAGGGAAGCGAACCCGTTAATACCTCCGGTGCGCGCGTGCTGCAGGAGCTGTGTCTCCATGTAGCCACGCCCCGCCGATCCGACTTCGCTGATAATCTGGCCGTAGACCGGCAGCAGTCCCGCGAGTTCAGCGGGCATAGCCGGTAACGCACGGACTACCTGGTGATAGGTAATGCCATTGGTCCCTGCGGCAAGCGAGGTCACCCTCATCCCATTGGCCGATGCCGCGGGTATCTCGGGAAATACCTTTTCTGCAGGAACATCTGCCATGCCAACCTTCGGCAGGACCTCAACCTGGTCGGGCTGCGCCTGCCTGTCGGCGAGTGCCGATGCCAGCTCAATCACGTTGGTCGCATCCGCATCTGACATCGCTGATTTGAGCGTCGCCAGCCTGGCCTTTTCATCCTCTATCAACCGCTTACCCATCGCCCTGTCCGGCGACATGACAACCCTGACCCTATGCGGGTTATCAAGCAGTAGTCTCTTCACGAGACCTTTTATGTAATCCGGATCGGTGATCTTCTCGCGTATGCGAACCAGGGCAGGTTCAAGGTCGAGCAGACCAATCGGGTCACCGCGATGCACTGCGGCTGACATACTGGAGAACATCAGCTGCAATCCATAAGGATAACCATCACCGCCGAGCTCACGCTGGCTCAGTTCAAGCTGGTGCAGCACCGCTTCAAGTTGCTCAAACGGCACACCGTTTTCGGCCACGTCCTCAAGCACGGCAAGAATCATCGCTTCCACTGCATCAGCATGGGCGGCCTCAGAGCCTTCAACCCCACACATAAATGAGGTTTCCCTGTGATCTTCCTCAAAGCCGCACATTGGTGAAACCGCCGTTGCAAACTCACAGGTTTCGAGCGCAAGGCGCATCGGCGACGCGCTGGTGTCGAGCAGCACATCAGAAAGCAAGTGACATTCGAGCAGTTGGTCAAGATCGGTGTTCTCACCCAGCAGCCAGGCAATAACGATGTGCGTTTTCTGCGCGAGATCATCATCATCAACCGGATAAGTCACTTCCCGTTGCTGAGGCTCGCCGTAACGCTGCTCTCTTGAAACTTCGATGACCGGCACCTCGGCCAGTGATTCAAACCGGTCCAGTGCAAGCTCACTTATCTTTGCCTGCTGTTCCTCCGCCGGGATATCGCCGTAGGTCATAAACACGGCATTAGACGGGTGATAATGCGTTCGATAGAACTCGAGCAGCCCTTCATAGGAAAGATCCGGGATGTTTCGCGGATCACCACCGGACTTAAAGTGGTAGGTTGAGGTCGGGTACAACGCTTCCTGTATGGCGTGATAGAGCATCGACATGGGCGAGCTCGAATCGCCCTTCATCTCGTTGTAAACAACGCCACGATAAACAAGATCCGTTTCAGCATCGCCTGCTTCTTCAAATTCCAGGCGATGACCTTCCTGGGCAAAGTCGAGTGGGTCCAGTCGCGAAAAGAACACCGCATCGAGGTAGACCGACATCAGGTTGAAGTAGTCCTTGCGGTTCTGTGAGGCAAACGGATATGCGGTGTAGTCACTCGCCGTAAAGGCGTTCATGAAGGTATTTAATGATCGCCTGATCATCAGGAAAAACGGATCGCGTACCGGGTATCGCTCGCTACCACACAGCACCGTGTGCTCAAGCATATGTGCTACACCGGTAGAATCTTCCGGCACGGTCCTGAAGGCCACCATGAAGACATTTTCCGCCGCATCGGCTGCCAGGTGAAAGTGCTTGGCACCGGTCGGGTGGTGGTCGTATTCCTCTACGACAAGGTTGAGCGCGGGTACTTCCTGTTTCCTGACGAGCTGAAAGCTGCCCTGCCCTGTTGTTGTATTACTCGCCTGGATGCTCACGTTCGAACTGCTCCCAATAATCTGCAATGGTATCCCTGACTTCCCGATGCAGTATCAGGATCGACACGAGGTTAGGTATGGTCATAAGTGCAATCGTGATGGCAGACACCAACCAGACAAGGGAAGTATCTGCGATCGCTGCCACAAAAAAACCGATGACATAAAGTGCCCTGTAGGGCATGACCGATTTAACGCCAAACAGGTACGTCATGGCGCGGTCGCCATAGTAAGACCATGCGACGGCAGTGGTGAATGCAAACAGCACAAGCCCGATCGATACGACGTACTTGCCGTATTCGCCAAACATGCCACGCGTGAATGCCTCACTGGTGAGATCAACGGAGTGGATCAGCGAGCGACCGTTGACCCTGACATCACCCTGCAGTTCCCCCTCGGCAATCACGAGGACGCCGCTGTAGGGATCATCACCAGCAAAGTAGCGTACTTCCTCAGCAATGGAACGGTTGTGCAGGACGGTGTATTCACCAGGCTCTGCAACCCCATCACTCACCTGTATCTGGCCACTGAAGCGCTCGGCCTGCTCACCAAAGTTCAGGTGTTCAAACAGCACCGCCCGGTCATCCGGGTCCGTCTCCGAATACACTCCGGCGAGGTATTGCATATCAAAGCGCTGGAAATCGTTCTGGTGTTTTTCAGTCCAGACTCCCGATGACAGGATCACAAGCCCCGTGACGGTACAGATAATAATAGTGTCGATGAACGGCTCGAGGATGGACACCATCCCTTCCGATACCGGTTCATCAGCTTTCGCCGCGGCGTGCGCGATTGGTGCACTACCCTGGCCAGCCTCATTTGAGAACAGCCCGCGGTTCACACCCCGGTTAAACGCATAGGCAAAGGAAGCGCCGAGAAAGCCGCCTGCGGCAGCCGATCCGGTGAATGCATCCCTGAACACGGAGATAAACGACTCAGCGACTTGCGGCATGTTCACAACGATCACGCCGAGTGCACCTACCAGGTAGATCACTGCCATAAAAGGTACAACCTTTTCGGCTACCTGCACGATCCGCTTGATGCCGCCGATGATGACCAGCCCGAGCAACACGGCGAGCACCGCGCCAGTGATCCACTCAGGAATTCCAAACGACGCAGAAACGCCGCTGGCAATATTATTGCTCTGCGGGAGGCTGCCGGTACCAAACGAACTGATCACCGTGGCAGCCGCAAAGAACACCGCCAGCCACTTCATGTTGAGGCGCCGTTCCATAACATACATAGGACCACCGACGATGTGACCCTCCGCGTCTGTCATTCTGTATTTGTGTGAGAGCGAGACCTCAACAAACTTCGTGGTCATACCGAAGAAGGCGGTCATCCACATCCAGAACAGCGCGGCCGGACCACCAAGGTAGACGGCGAGCGCCACGCCGCCGATATTGCCGGTACCCACCGTACCCGAAATCGCAGTGGTCAGTGCCTGGAAATGGGTTGCATCGCCGGGCGCATCATCACGATCGTATTTGCCGCGGGCCACCTTAATGGCGTGATTGAAATACCTGATCTGGGGAAACTTCAGGTAGAGCGTGAAGAACACGCCGGTACCGAGAAGCAGGTAGGGGAAATACTGCGCAGACCCGAGGAACGAATCCAACAGGTTCAACACATCAGTCAACTGGTCTATCAAGCGCTGTCTCTTAGTTAATCTTTATTATGAAAATGGCAGGCCCGGGGTCTGCAGATTCCCAGCGACCTTAGCAGATACCCAAACGGCTAGGGAACCTCTGATTCAGGCCTTTTCCTTCGATAGCTGCGTTGAAGCCGTCCTCGGAAAGCCACCAAATTAAAACGCTTTGGTGTTTCCCTCCGGGCGACTTCGCCTTGCTCTCACAGAAAAATTCTCTGAATCAAAGGCTCCCCGGGAACCTCTTTACGGCGCAGGCACCAACATTCTGATCGGCAGACCATGAGGGTCAACATCATCCGCATGCTGGAGCACCTTCGTCTTCCCTCTTGCCACTGCAAGCAGCACAAGCGCATCGAGTATATCGTCATGTGCAACCGCGGATACCGGGTACAGGTCGCGCGCTTTTTCGATTGCTTTATCGACGCCCGGCAGCAGCCGCTGGAGTATCTCGACTCTCACTTGCCCCCCTTCTGCGGATTTCTTTGAGGGTAGAACACCACCAGCAAGCTGCTGAAAGCTCAGCTCCGGATGCGATTCAAAAATTGAAGCAGCAACATCTTCACCAGCTTCGATACGCCTGCGAAGTTCTCGATCAACCTCGCGGATCTTCGGGCAGATATAAAAACTCTGCTTGGATATTCCCTTGCCATAGTGTCGCCGGTTCAAAGCCTGGGCGCGCTCGTACGATTTTGCATTCACCGCCTGCCTGCATGGGACAGAGAACACGCTGGATTTCTGTCCAAACATGTTTTGCCGGGCCAGCCCCTCCAGGCGTCTCGGCTCGCGCGGCAGGCCTACCGGCATGTCGATCAGGACGACGTGACCGGGCAATGCCTCAAGCAGATCCCGTACGGAACTGTAAAGCGCGATGTAAGTGGAACGCCCGCTAGTGACAGCGGCGAGCCAGCCCGCCCGGCAACCGTCAACACCTGCAAACTGCTTTGCCGGCAATGGATCAGGCCTGGACCGCCTCTCGCATAGTGGTGAACTCTTCTGCCGTTGTAGGGTGAATACCCACGGTTGCATCAAAGATCGCCTTGGTTGCGCCTGCTTTCATTGCAATCGCAATACCCTGGATGATTTCACCTGCCTCGCTGCCGACCATGTGCACACCGAGAATCTTGTCGGTTTCCCTGTCGACGATGATCTTCATCATGGAACGTTCATCAGAGCCGGACAGTGTGTGCTTCATCGGCCTGAACTCGGACAGGTAGATATCAACTTCCTTGTACTGCTCACGCGCCTCGTCTTCGGTCAACCCAACCGTACCGATATTGGGCTGGCAGAAGACTGCCGTGGCAATATCGTTGTAATCCATCACCCTCGGCACACCTTTGAACTGTGTTGAGGAGAACACCATGGCTTCTTCAATTGCGACCGGCGTCAGCTGGATCTTGTCGGTGACATCACCCAGCGCAAAGATGTTCGGCACACTCGTCCTGAATTCATCATCAACGATGATTGCGCCGTTCTCGCGGGTTTCAACTGCCACGTTTTCGAGCCCGATATCATGCACGGCCGGCGCACGACCGGTTGCATACAACACAAGATCCGTTTCCATGGTTGAGCCATCATCAAAGGAAACAAGATAGGCATCACCCTGTTTTTCGATTTTCTCAACACGGGATTCGAACAAAAGGTTGATGCCTTTCTTTTCAAGTTCCTCTTTGACCATCTTGCGCACGTCAATATCGAAGCCGCGCAAAAAGAGTGGACCGCGATAGGACAGCGTGGATTCAACGCCCATGCCTTTGAAAATACCTGCGAACTCAACCGCAATGTAACCACCACCCACGACCAGGACCCGCTCCGGTAGTGTTTCCAGGAAAAAGGCCTCATTGGAGGTGATGACGTGTTCGTTGCCCTCAAACTCCGGCACGGTTGGCCAGCCACCCGTGGCAATCAGGATCTTGTCGGTAGAGATGGTTTCACCGTTGATATCGATGTGATGTTCATCAACGATGCGCGCCCGGCCGTCATAGTGGGTGACGCCGGCGTTGTCCAGCAGCCCCTGGTAGATACCGTTCAGTCGCTTGATCTCGGTGTTCTTGTTCTCCAATAGCGTCTGCCAATGGAAATCAGGGCTCGCTTCGCCCCATCCAAAACCTTCCGCGTGGTGATACTCCTCGGCGAAGTGCGAGGCATACACAAACAGCTTCTTCGGGACACAGCCCACATTGACGCAGGTGCCGCCCATGTACTTCTCTTCTGCTGTCGCCACACGTGCGCCGTAACCGGCACTCATCCTTGCAGCACGAACGCCGCCGGACCCAACACCCATGACAAACAAGTCGTAATCGTATTCAGACATCTATCTTATAAACTGCATGTTTTTGTGGCGGCTAAGCTTAGCGCGAAAGCCTTCGGTAAACGAATGACTCAACAAACTATGAATTATTCGCTGCTCGAATTTACTGACACAGTACCCCCAGTGATTGTTACAGCAGAGCTTCAAGAGAACACGATCAGACTTGATTACAAGGTAAGTGACCAGGTTGTTCCCGTTTGGCCGGAAGCCCTCGCCGGCATGCCACGAGTAACAGGCTTATGGGAATCAACCTGTTTCGAACTGTTTCTGGGTCACACTGAAAGCACCAGCTACCTCGAAGTAAACCTCGCACCTTCGGGTGCATGGCAGGTTTTCTCGTTCAGCGATGTACGTTCCGGTCAAAAAGAATCGGACGACATCGAGGTTCGACTCATTGACGCCAGCAAACAAAACCAGCTTGTAGCCGAACTCGTCACAGATATACCAGCAGGAGATATTCGTCTCGGACTATCTGCCGTACTAGAGCTGGCAGAAGGTAAACTACTCTACTTCGCGCTTCGCCATGGAACGAGGCCGGATTTCCACGACCCAGCAAACCATGTGATAGTGAAACGATGAAGTTCCAGTTTGGTATCGACCGCCTGCTCGAAGACAAAGAGCGGCTAACGCAGCTTAAGACCGCCAGGGTTGGCCTGGTCGCGCACCCCGCATCCATTACCTCCGGCAACCAGCACAGCATTGATGCGCTGATCGCTGCCGGGTGCAACGTGGTGCGTGCGTTTGGCCCGCAACATGGAATGCGCGGCGACGTGCAGGACAACATGATCGAAACGGATGACTACGTTGACCCTGTCCACCAGTTACCGGTCATCAGTCTCTACGGCACCCATCGCTATCCTACTCCGGAGATGCTCGAGGATCTGGACATCATCATCTATGACCTGCAGGACATCGGCTGTCGGATTTACACCTACATTACGACCCTGAAATACATGGTGCAGGCCTGCGCAGATCACGGCATTGAGCTCTGGGTGTGTGATCGCCCGAACCCTGCCGGCCGCCCAGTCGACGGTTTGTATCTCGAAGCCGGTGAAGAGAGTTTTGTCGGCGCGCATCCCATACCAACACGTCATGGTTTAACCGTTGCCGAACTTGCGAGGTTTTACAACGACGGTGGCGTGACAGATCTCTCCATCATCGAGATGACAGGTTATGAACTCGAAACAGGGCCCGGCTATGGCTGGCCTGTTGATACCCGCCCATGGATAAACCCCAGCCCCAACGCCGCCAGCCTTAACATGGCGCGCTGCTTTCCTGGCAGTGTGCTGCTGGAGGGCACAACCATATCGGAAGGCCGCGGCAGCACCACGCCTCTCGAGGTTTTCGGCGCACCGGACCTGGATATCCTCGCCATCATCAGAACGTTGCAGGAGGTCGACCCTGACTGCCTCGGCGGCGTCTATGTACGCGAGCATTACTTCATCCCAACCTTCCACAAACACGAGGGACAACTCTGCCGCGGGCTGCAGATCCACACTGAAGTACCTGGCTATGATCACGACAGTTTCAAGCCCTATCGCCTTTACGCCAATCTGCTGAAGATCCTGCGTCAGCACCAGCCGGACTATGACATCTGGCGACACCACGACTACGAATATGAGTTGGACCGCATCCCCATCGACGTCATCAACGGCGGACCGGCGCTGCGGACCTGGGTTGATGACCAGGGCGCAGGCTTTGACGCCTTCCATCAAAATCTTGCCGATGCTGAATCACGCTGGCTGGAAGAACGGGCACCCTATTTACTCTATAAAGGGTGATAGAATGCGCCGCTTTGAAACAAGCGGATAAGAGCAACACCATGACCAACGCCTATAAGATTGCGGTACTTGCCGGGGATGCTATTGGCCCCGAGATCATGAAACAGGCACTGCGCACATTTGATGTCATCCAGTCACATCGGGACGTTGCCTTTGAACTGATCGAGGCGCCCTTTGGCGCAAACGCCTATTTCTCTCACGGCAAGGCATTCCCTGATGAAGCCAAGGCGGTCTGCGACGATGCGGACGCGGTCCTGAAGGGACCGGTTGGTCTTTCCCATGAAGAATCACAGAAGATCCCCGTAGAAGAACAGGCTGAACGTGGCGCGATCCTGCCGCTGCGGGCGAGGTACAACACGTTTGCCAACTTCAGGCCGATTTATCTTTCAAAGGATATGGCGCACTTCTCGCCGCTTAAGCCTGAAGTCATCCAGGACGGCATCGACATTCTGTTAATCCGCGAACTCGTAGGCGGCCTGTACTTTGGTGAAAAAGAACGCGGCGTGAACGATGAGGGCAAACGCTACGTCAAAGAAGTGCTGAGTTACGACGAAGACCAGGTGCGCCAGGTGCTCGTGGTTGCGTTTGAGCAGGCGCGCCTGCGCAAGAAAAAACTGCACAACATCCATAAGAGCAACGTGCTCATGTCGAGTGTCTTCTGGAACGAAGTGCTCGATGAGGTACACAAGGATTACCAGGATGTTGAGGTCATCCACCTGCTGGTTGATGCTGCTGCAACCGCCTTGTGCCTGAACCCTGGCCAGTTTGATGTGATGGTCATGGAGAACATGTTCGGCGATATCCTGTCCGACCAGGGCGGCGGCATTCTCGGATCACTCGGCCTGATGCCATCAGCCTGCATGGGTCCTGACAAGGCCTACTATGAACCGTCCCACGGCAGTGCACCCGACATCGCCGGCAAGAACATCGCTAACCCCTATTCAATGATCGGATCGGTGGCGATGATGCTGGAGATGAGTTTTGGTATGAAAGCCGAAGCGGACATGGTCTGGGCCGCGATGAAAAGCGTGTTTGAATCGGGCTTCTCAACAGCCGACCTGTCGAAATCTAGCGACGCACTGAGGCTCGTCTCTACAGACGAGTTTGGTGACAAGGTAATGGCGGAGCTGGATTCGCTCCTGAAGGGATAACCCTGAGTGGGATTCGCGCTTTAGAGCTGTCCGACCGTGTCGATGATGCTCATGATCATCACTAGGATGGACAGCCAGCCCCAGCCGATAAACGCCCACATAACCAGTGGCTGCTCAAACAGGTCGCCAAGGATATTGACCGTGGAGTCCACGATAAAGAACTTGAGGATTGCCTTGATCCAGTCAGTGATAAACGTCATGAGTTGTATAGCTCTGGGGTAAAAAACGCGCGTATTCTAACCGCAAACTACTGATTCGTCACGGTTTTGTAAAAATTATCCGTACCTACCTGTCAAACTGCGGACGGTTACGCTCAAACTCCTTGAATCGCTCGACGTCCTCCTCGATTTTTGCGTAGATCGCAAACACATCGATGTCCTCATTGAACTGCACCCGCTTCGAGAACATGGTCACCGGGAACACGTAGTTTTCGGTGTCACGCCAGCGTAAAGCCTTGCTGACGCCGACGTCATCTTCATAACTGATCCAGTGCAGATTCATTTCCCGCACCAGGATATCGCCAAACACCACACCGAGGCCCTGCCACTCGCGCACCTCGCCCTGTCGGATCAGGTCCTTGTCCACCACCGATTGCAGGGTTGTCAGGTCTCGCTTGTCGCCTTTTAGTGACAGCACGCCCAGGCGCCTTGCGACGAGATCGGCCACTTCGCGCCGCTGGCTGCTCAGCACATAGCGCTGGCCAACCGACAGATCCCCAACAACCGGCGGATCCTCCTCGATATCAAATGCGTACTTTTCGAGTTCCTCAGGCGTCAGTTCCGGCAGGCCGGAAGGATTTTCCTCGGCGGTTGCGGGATTAGCCAGCAACAGTGCCAGGATCCCAAGCAGGCTGGCCCAATGTCTCATCTTGTATCTCCGTGTGTTTGAGTCAGATTCAGGTAAAATCCCGCCACACATCATCCGGGAACCCCCACTGAACACAAGGTTTATAGAGCAGATCCACGCTACACCGGTGAAAATGGTGATCGCCGTCACCGGCGGTGGTGCGTCTGCAGTGTCCAGTCTCTTATCGGTCCCCGGCGCGTCCGGGACGATTATCGAAGCCCTTATACCCTATGACCCCGCTTCCCTCGCAGAGTTTCTTGGCAAAGCGCCCGCCAATGCCTGTAGCGGACTGACCGCAAGGCAAATGGCCATGGCCGCCTACCAGCGTGCGAGGAAACTGGTACCTGATTGTACGGTGGCGGGCGTCGGTTGTACTGCGGCCCTGGCAACAAACCGTGAACGCCGTGGTGAAGACCGTTGTCATATCGCCGTGCAGACATCGGACGCCACTATAGAAGCTACCCTGCCGCTCTCGAAAACGTTGACTCGCGATGAGCAGGAAGACATTTGCAGCAACACATTGATCAGCTTCGTTGGTGAGGCGACTGGTGTCAAAACTGTTGTCGAAACTGTTAAGGATAAGGGGCTAACAATCGAGCGTTGCGAGGCGCGAGACACCTGGGCAGGCCTGCTTGAGGGTGCTGTGGGCTACGACGGGCCTCCCGATATCAAGGCAGTGTTCCCTGGCGCGTTTAACCCTATCCATGAAGGTCATCGCAGGATGATCAGTGTCGCAGAGGAAATCCTGGGCCATGAGGTGTGCCTTGAGATATCCATCAGCAATGTCGATAAACCGCCAATCGACTTTATCGAAATGCAGCGCCGCCAGACGTCGGTCAAAGACCTGCCTCTTGCTTTCAGCAACGCACCGACCTTTGCTGAAAAGGCGCGGCATTTCCCCGGTGCGGTCTTTGTGGTCGGCACCGATACCGTCACTCGCATTGATGACGTCAAATACTACGCTGACGCCAAAGCGCGCGAAGCAGCAATTGAATATCTCCGGGACCAGGGCAACAGGTTC
The DNA here is from genome assembly GCA_963921285.3 of Pseudomonadales bacterium. GTDB lineage: Bacteria > Pseudomonadota > Gammaproteobacteria > Pseudomonadales > Azotimanducaceae > UBA9659. Next base: position 45,602 of record CAWUFD020000001.1, on the reverse strand, counting down.
CTCGTCTTCGGCCGATCCGCCGATGATACATTCCAGACACTTGATGACGTCTCTTTGTCTGAAGAGCTAGCTTCACTTTGTGATGGCGTGCCTGAGTCGACCTTCAGGGTAGATGTCAGCTCCAGTGAAATCCGGGGTGAAGCGTGAACCGCATCGACCTGTATCTCGGCAAGACAATCGGGTTAACCACCCTGCTCGCTTCGGCTGGCCTGGTCGGCCTGTTTGTCATTTTTACCTTCCTGGACCAGATGGAAGACATCAAGAACGACTACACCATCTGGCGGGTCATCCAGTACATCGGCTATAGCACGCCGCGAATGTTCTACGAAACCGTACCCTACGCCACGCTAATCGGCTGCCTCACCGGCCTTGGCCTGCTTGCCAACAACAGCGAACTGATCGTCATGCGCGCCGCCGGGGTCTCCACCTGGCAGATCAGCTGGGCGGTGATGAAACCGACACTCGCTTTTGTGTTTGTTGGCCTGCTGATCGGTGAATACATCCTGCCGGACTTTGAAAGAACCGCCCGGGCTATTCGCGAAGAAGCAACCGAAGATGACATAACGCCCCAGGGCGGCTTCTGGTACCGGGAGTCCAACGTTTTCATGCATTTCAATGCCGTCAGCCATCGCGGCAGGCTGCAAGACATCAATCATTACTATGTTGATGACAACAATGAACTGACCCGCACACTGTGGGCAGCTGAGGCAATGTATGACGAAGAAGCATCCAACTGGTTGCTGACCGACGTCACCGAGACCGACCTCGTCGGCAGGCAGAAGAAAATCGTTTACCGGGACCAGGTGATCTGGGAAACCTCGTTAACGCCGCAGATCCTCAGCACAGAAATCCTGGTTGAACCGGACAAGATGTCGATCCTAGAACTCAGGAACAAAATCGAACACCTGCGAGCCCAGGGCCTCAACACCGGTAAGTTTGAGATCGGCTACTACACCAAGATGTTCCAGCCTGTGGCCTGTATTTCCCTGGTGCTGGTCGCTATCTCTTTTATTTTCGGTCCACTGCGGGAAACCACCATGGGGATGCGCATCATCTCCGGTCTTATCATCGGTATCCTGTTCAAGTTCGCCCAGGACCTGTTGTCACCAGCCAGCCTGGTGTTTGGATTCCCGCCGCTGATTGCGACACTTGTACCAATATTGGTCTGTGTCGGTGTGGGTTACAGCCTTTTGAAACGAGCTAATTGATGGAAGCCCTGACCAACTTCACTACCGTTGCGTTACCCCTCATTGGTGCAAGCCTTGTGACGGCACTTGCCGCCGGCTGGTTTGTCAGGCGAGTGACGCAAAATCAAACGGTTGTGCGCGCTGCCCTGGTGATCGTGTTTGTTGCCTGCCTCGTTCCATTTGGTGATCTGTCAGCCGCTGAATACATTCGCGTACTGACCGGGGATTTGTCCCCGGTTTCCCTCGTGCTCTTTTCGATGATCGCTTACGCGAGACTCGTGAGCGCCGAAACTGAGGACTCGGTGATCGCACCTTCACTCGCAGCGGCCATTGTGGTCATCGCCCTGCTGCTCTTTCCGACGGCAATGGGACTGACGTTGTTCGACATGTACGAATACGGTTACTACCCCATTGTGCTCGCGCCGCTCGGTCTGGCGCTTTTTGCAGGCTGCGTCTGGTTTGGCATACACCTGCCAGCCATTCTCATTGCGGTAGCCTTTACAGGCTTTGTCCTGGGCGTGCTCGAGTCGGACAACCTGTGGGACTACCTGATCGATCCGGTGATTACGGTTTACGCCATCGGTCACCTCGTTCGGAATCGAGGTGCCGGCCTCAGCATTAAATGGCCACCCTCACAGGAACATGTTGAAACCAATTGCGCGTTTCTCATCGCGAGTTTCCTGCTGTTCGCTGTATTCCTCGCAAGCAACAACCCGGACAGTTTCCGTTACGAATTCACAGTCGAAGACGGTTTCATCGAGTGGGTCACCGTTGTGATATTGCTCGTCGCAATGGTGGTCTGCGCTCGCCGTGTTTACACCCTGTGGGGGAAGCGCCCGCCGCTCTTTCTCGGTGTCACCGGGCTGCTTGCTGCCTTCTGCCTGTTTGGTGCGGGTGAAGAGATATCCTGGGGACAACGAATCCTTGGACTGGAAACGCCCGAGTACTTCATGGAAAGAAATGCGCAGGGGGAAATTGGGTTACACAATCTCGTGGTGGAAATAAACGGAGAGGAAGTAAAGCTGAACAAGCTGATCTTCGGTACCGGCCTTGCCATCGCAATGCTGATCTATCTTTTCATCGCGACGCCGCTGTATCGCACCAAACCGCTGGTCACCAACTTCTTTCACCAGATAGCGGCCCCTATGCCGCGAAACTACCAGGTGGTGGGTTACCTCGCGATTGTGGCAACCGTTGAGCTGCTGGTCGATTCATCCAAGCGCGGCGAGATGACCGAGTTTGCAGGCGCAACCATGTTCGCCCTCAACATCATCTACCCCTACAACCCACATATATTTGATCCGAACCTAGAACTGAAACCCGGACATCAGGACAACAAGAGCGAATAACACCCCTGTCGCCAGCGCAGCCGTACCAAACAGCACGGACACAACACCCTCCAATCGCTCAGACGAGAACAGCTTCTCGCCAGTCACCATCACAGCAATCGCAACCACAGTGATTAAGCCCATTACCTGAATCATGTTGTTCTCCTTTTCGTCATCCCGAGGGCAGCCGAGGGATCTCGTACTCGCGAAATTCCCTCGAGAACCTCACAAGCAAATCCTCCCCCAAACCCCCGAAACAAAAAGTCATCCAAAGCCAAACAACATTCAGCAGGAAGCTATACTCAAACCATGGAAGACGGCCCAAAACACAAACCAGGCCCAACCGCACGCGCCATGGTCATGGTTGCCGCACGCCACGGTCTCAGCTACTACACAGCCATGAACGGCGACGACTGGTCACCCGATGTGCCGGGACTGACGAAACGCGAAATCGCCTCAAGGATGAGGGCGTTTGAAGTAGATTGCGCCAGACGAGGCATTGGAAATTGGCGCAAGCTTGCGCAGGAACTAGGCTTTGAAGGCTTGGAATAGACTGGGATAAAAGTCTGCTAATCTAACCCCGCGCCGATTAGCCTTGTTAAGGCCTTGCTGTTCGGACATCTCGTCGAAACAACTCACTGTTTCCTGAGGAAAGCAGTCGTCTACCTTTCCAGCGATGGGCTTTGTATCGCCTCAGCATTCCCTTTTCAGCTCGCAGCGCTTCACGCCGTGTCGGATATCGAGTACGCCCTAAAACTGTAACATCCGCACCTTCCTCATGCTTAAAGCGGGAGACTACGTCGTGATGTTTTGTAACTCCGATTTTGTACACGGTATGGCCGTCAATACGAATACGAACGTAATAAAGCGTACAAGGTTCGGACATGTCGTGAGGAAGATTTCGTTTACCAATAGGTAAACGATCTGACCCAGGATATGACCGGGTCTTACGTTTGTTCTTAGAGATGGGAAAATTGCGAGACCTTCGTGGTGCTTTTCGTGTGGATTCACGTAGTTTTCTACGTGCTTCTAAATACTCTCTCAGTGCTAACCACCACATCAAACACCCAACAAACACAAGCACCAGGATTAACATGTCGTTTCCTATTCAGTCACTTAGCTGCGTATGGCATATTTGCCTATGCAGAATTTTAGTGACGCCTAGAAAAATACAGGTCAAACGAAGCCACAAAACGGTCCCCTTCACCTTGTATGCCCTCTATGCCACCGACAACTAACAAACTAGCTTCGTTTCACTTAGCTGGTTGAGACCTGAGACCCCTATGAACTCTGAGCCCATCCTGATTGAGGTGTTCACCGATTACGTGTGACCCTGGTGTTACCTCAGTACCGTGAGTATTGATCGACTTAAACGTGAACATAACGTCAGTACCAGGTGGGTGTACTTTCCGCTGCATCCCGAGACACCTCAGGAAGGCATCGAGATGCAGGCGCTGTATCGGGACAGGGACCCCGAGGAGATCAAAGCAGCGGGCAACCACCTTCGATCATTGATGGATGAGGCAGGTCTTACCTTCAACCGGCGTGAGCGGCTCGACAACAGCAGGCTGGCGCAGGAACTCGGTGCCTGGGCAGACACAACCGACAAGGCAGATGCATTTCACGACGCGATGTTTGAGGCCTACTTTGTCGATAACCGATGTATCTCGGACAAATCTGAACTGGTCAGCATCGCCGAATCAGTTGGATTGGATGGTGATGAAGCCAGCAGAATGCTGGAAACGCGGATGTTCAGCCCGCAGGTCAACAACGACTGGAACAAGGCCTGGGGCAGCGGCGTCACTGGCGTACCCACTTTCCTCAGCCGGGACCTCCTGGTGGTTGGCTGCCAGCCCTACGAAGTACTGGTCAGGTTCGTCAACCACCTGAAGGAGTTGGGTGCCCAGGATGCTAGCTGATTGCAGCTACCGCCCTTTTTGCAATTACGGTACAAAGGTGAGCACGGTATTCTGCACTGGCGTGAAGGTCTTCGTTCATACCTGATGCGTCAATACTGATGCCATCCAGCGCCCCTTCAGAAAAATCAGCAGCAAGGGCCGCTTCCATCTCGGTCGCCCGGAACACACACGGTGCAGCACCGGTGATCGCGACACGTACGTTGTCGCCAAATCTAGCAACAAACACACCGACGGTTGCGTACCTGGATGCCGGATTCGGAAACTTCACGTAGGCAGCCGTATCCGGTTTTGGAAACTTCACTGCGGTGAGCACCTCGCCCTCTTCAAGCGCGGTTTCAAACATCCCCTTGAAGAAGTCGTCGGCTTCGATACTACGACGATCAGTAACCACCGTTGCACCCAGCCCAAGAACTGCTGATGGATAGTCGGCAGCCGGGTCGCTGTTCGACACCGAGCCCCCTATCGTGCCGCGGTTTCGTACCTGGGCATCCCCGATACCTCCGGCCAGATCACACAGTGCCGCGCACACCGATTTCACTACCGGTGATGTTGCTACCTCATCATGTGGCGTCAGCGCGCCGATATTGAGTGTCTCACCGTCATAGTCCACACCGGAGAGGTCAGAAATGCCGGAAAGGTCGATGACATCAGTGGGTGCAGCCAGGCGTTGTTTCATCGAAGGGATAAGGGTGTGGCCACCAGCGAGATACATGCCGTCCTCGACTTCAGCAAACAGTTTGACGGCGTCAGCCACGCTGGCAGGTTTGTGATAGTTAAAGTCGTACATGATTAGCTCCTTACTTCCTGGATGGCACGCCAGACCTTTTCAGGTGTTGCCGGCATGCTGATATCCCGAATGCCAATGGCATTGGTGATTGCATTGATGACTGCGGGCGGTGAGCCGATGGCACCAGCCTCACCGCAACCCTTTGCACCAACCGGGTTGTGAGTACAGGGTGTTGTTGTCATACCTACCGTAAAGTCCGGCAGGTCATCAGCCCGGGGCATGCAATAGTCCATGTACGATCCCGTCTGCAGCTGACCCGACTCGTCATACACACAGTTTTCAAGCAGTGCCTGTCCGACGCCCTGGGCAATGCCACCATGTACCTGGCCTTCCACAATCATCGGATTGATGATCGTGCCGAAGTCATCAACTGCAGTGAATTGCGCTATTTCAACCACGCCCGTCTCAGGATCAATCTCAACTTCGCAGATGTGTGTACCAGCCGGATAGGTGAAGTTACCGGGGTCATAAAACGCTTTCTCTGCAAGACCCGGTTCCAGCTCATCATGGGGATAGTCATGTGGCACGTAGGCTGCAAATGCGATTTCACCAAAGGTTTTGGTGGCGTTGGAGTCTCGCAGCTTGAATTCACCATCTTCAAAATCCACGTTGTCAGCGTCTGCCTCCATCAGGTGGGCAGCGATACGTTTGCCCTTGGCGATCACCTTGTCAGCGGCATTGACGAGTGCTGAGCCGCCAACGGCAAGTGATCGTGAACCGTAGGTACCCAGGCCAAAATCGAGCTTGCCTGTGTCACCGTGTACCACCTCAACATCGTCGACCGAGATTCCAAACTTACCGGCAACAAGCTGGGCAAACGTTGTCTCATGGCCCTGGCCGTGACTGTGCGAACCTGTCAGCACGGTCACGCTGCCGGTCGGGTTCACCCTGACTTCTCCCGATTCCCACAGACCCACTCCCGCACCCAGTGCGCCGGCAACCTGGGAAGGCGCCAGCCCACAGGCTTCAATGTAGCTTGAGAATCCAATACCGCGCAGTTTGCCGCGGGACTGTGCGTCTGATCGGCGCGTTTCAAACCCACCGTAGTCCGCCATCTCCAGCGCCTTGTTCAGGCTCGCCTCGTAGTCACCGATGTCATATTCAAGCGCCACCGGTGTCTGGTAAGGAAAGTCTCCCGGTTGGATCAGGTTAATTCTTCTCAGTTCAGCCGGATCCTTGCCAATCTCAGCCGCAGCAATCTCGACAATGCGTTCCAGGAGGAAGGTTGCCTCAGGTCGCCCTGCACCGCGATACGCATCCACTGGCGCAGTATTCGTGAACACCGCATCCACCTCTACATAAATGTTAGGTGTCTTGTACTGTCCAGCAAGTAATGTGCCGTACAGGTAGGTGGGTACTGATGAGGCAAAGGTTGAAAGATATGCGCCCATGTTTGCGGTCGTCTTCACCTTCAATGCGGTGAATCGGCCATCTGCATCCATGGCAAGCTCAGCTTCGGTGACATGGTCGCGCCCGTGCGCATCAGCGAGAAACGCTTCGGAGCGTTCCGCCGTCCACTTGATTGCGATACCGAGCTTTTTGGCCGCCCAGGCGAGCGCCGTTTCTTCGGAATAGACAAAGATCTTTGAGCCAAAGCCGCCGCCGACATCCGGCGCGATGACACGTAATTTGTGCTCCGGCGAAAGCTGCACAAACGCGGTGAAGATCAAACGCACCAGGTGGGGGTTCTGGCTGGTGGTGTAAAGCGTCAGCTCATCTGTACCCGGATTGAAGTCCGCAATAGCCGCCCTCGGTTCCATGGCATTGGGGATCAATCGATTGTTTGTCAGTGAGTAGCGCGTCACATGCGCGGCCGAGGCAATTGCAGCCTCTGTTGCATCCTTTTCGCCCAGCTCCCACTCGTAACAGGTGTTGTTGGGGACCTCTTCGTAAATGGTTGGACCGGACTGCGCACTACCGACCGAGACAACAGGGTCAAGTTCGTCGTAATCGACCTCAACAAGTTCCGCTGCGTTCTTGGCAATCGCCGCCGTATCGGCTATCACAATCGCAACCGGTTCGCCGACATAGTTCACCTTGTCACCTGCCATCACCGGGTGCATGGGCTGCTTCATTTCACTGCCATCCTTGGAGTGAATCATCCAGCCACAAGGCAGGCCGCCCAGTTCGTCTTCAGCAACCTGCAATCCCGTCAGCACCGCAACGACGCCCTGCTCGGCTTCAGCGGCCGAAACGTCAATCGACGTAATTTTTGCATGTGCATGGGGTGACCTGACGAAATAGCCGTAAGCCTGGCCTCGAAGGTTAATGTCGTCTGTATAGTTGCCCTTGCCTGTGATAAACCGCATGTCCTCCTTGCGCAGGACCGCCTGACCAATCGCACTTTCAGCCATGATCAGTTCCTCATCTTCTGCGCAGCAACACCGACCGCTTTGACGATGTTGTGATAGCCGGTACAACGGCAGATATTGCCTTCAAGCCCTTCGCGAATGACCTCCTCGTTGATCTTCTCTTCGCGGTTAACCAGGTCAACCGCCGACATGATCATGCCGGGGGTACAGAATCCGCACTGCAGGCCATGACAGGATCTGAAAGCTTCCTGCATGGGGTGCAGGTTGTCGGCATCCCCAAGTCCTTCAATCGTTGTGATTTCGGCGCCTTCGCACTGGGCCGCGAGAATGGTGCAGGACTTCACCGCGCGACCGTTGAGATGCACGGTACAGGCACCACATTGCGAGGTATCACACCCCACGTGTGTGCCCGTTAACGACAGACCCTCCCTGATAAGATCCACCAGCGTGGTGTTTGCAGGACATGTCTTAGTCACGGCTTTACCGTTAACCGTCAGGTTCACAGTAACAGTCATAAATGTTCCCCTTTTGTTGTTGCTATCTCCCAATAGTGAGAGTCAGTTAACTTGTTGTTGCTTCTTTTTCGATCGTCTCGATCTTCACTTCAAGATTCTCATCACCGGAGACGAGTCTCACAAAGTTGCCAAAAAAATCGTCGGCCATTTTTCGCGCCGCCCCGGAGACAAGGCGCGAGCCAATCTGGGCCAGTTTGCCCCCAACGGTTGCCTTGACCACATAGGTCATGATCGTGCCGCCACCCTCATCCGGGGCGAGCGCAACTTCAGCACCACCTTTGGCAAAACCCGCGACACCACCTTTGCCATTACCTGAGATGTTGTATGAATCTGGCGGATTTACGTCACTCAATGCAACCTCGCCTTTGAATGTTGCTTTGACTGGACCGACCTTTGCCACCACAACGATATCGAATTCGTTTTCACCTTTCGGCACAAATTCCTGGCAGCCAGGCAGGCTGGCTTTCAGCACTTCCGGGTCATTCAGGTTATCCCAGACAACGTCCTGGGCGACAGGAATCTGCACTCTCTGGTTGAGTTCCATGTGGGCGATCCTCTTGCTACTGCTAGAGCTACTGTTTAGGTGCTACCGCGTCCAAAATGAAGGCGTACTCCCGTGCCAGTGACAGATGTCGCTGGTAAGGGTCCGAGGCCCCACGATGGCCACTATTCATATCGATGTCAATCAGGACGGGGGCGCCGCCCAGCTGGTTATCACGCAGCCTGGCAGCCCACTTGAGTGGTTCGTGTATAGCAACGCGACTGTCGTTGAGCGAGGCTTTGATCAGCATGGCAGGGTACACCTGCGGCGCCACATTTTCGTACGGTGAAAGGGAGCGCACACTGACAAATCCTGACTTTGTGGTTGGGTCACCCCACTCCAGCCGGTCACCAGGTGTCAGTTCCGCAGATGGGTCACTCAACGTATTAAGTAGATCAACAAAGGGCTGGTTCAGGACGGCCGCCGCAAACAATTCAGGTGATGACTGAACCGCATTGGCCACCAGCGTGCCACCAGCTGAGGTACCTTTTGCAACAATGCTGCCCGGCGCGCCATACCCCTCGTCGATGAGGTAACGCACACCGTCCATGAAATCTGCCACAGACACATGCTTGTTTTCTCGCAACGCTTCCCGATGCCAGTCGCCACCGAGTTCACCGCCACCCCGCACGTGAATCACGGCGTAGATAAAGCCCCGGTCCAGTAGCGAGAGCCTGTGTGCCGCAAAATCGAGCGGCGCGTTCTGGCCGTATGCGCCATAGGCAGTCACGATGAGCGGTCTTTCATCGAGATCGGCACCATTTCGCTGGTAGGCAATCGTGATGGGCACCTTTACTGTGCCGTTGCCGAGGCGACTCTTTTCTTCAGCCGTAAACCAGATTCGCTTTGAACTGTATGCCCTGACATTGACTGACGGCTTGCTGTCCGTGCTGAGTTCCCGGCTGGCAAGATCGTACTCAAACACCAGCTCCGGTTTTATGAGCGAACTCGATGCAAAGCGCAGTACACCCTCACCTCCACTGGAGCGTAATGCAACCTGGTCATCGGTATCCGGGAACTTCACCGAAGATATCTCACCGTCCCTCGACAACATTGTCATCTGGTACTTCATGCGTTCTCGTTCCAGTACGACAATTCGATCCGGGATGACTTCAAAATCTTCAATCCTGCCGCGTTTGACGCTGTAAAGCTCAAGCCACGTTTCACCGTCCTGGACGTCCTCCATGGTGGCCTTATACACACCGAATGAAGCCGATTCGCGATTGCTGAGCAGGAACAGGTCATCACCCTGCTTGATAACACGGGTCAGGTGGCCTGCCGCGCTGTCAGTCACCTGGCGCATCGCGCCGCCTTCGACAAACCAGATGCCATTGACACCTGCACGCTCTCGAACGAGGTAGACAAGACCATCTGTTACAAACAACCTCAGATGCCAGGAGGGGTCCTCTTCACTGTAGAGAACGCGCCGTTCGTTGGTGCGTGCATCAAACCGGACAAGGCTTAACACGTCGTCAACCACGAGGTAATAAAAGGCATCCCCATCGTCCGGATCCCAATATGCGGAGGGGGCAGCCTTGCTGATGCCGGTTGGAATGGTTTCACCCGTGGCGAGATGTTTTACCGCCACCTCGTAACGTTCATCTCCGTTCACATCACGGGTAAAGAGAAGCAGATCCTGCGTACCATTCAGGTTGAAATTGCCGAGGTGAAAATAATCATGGCCTGCCGCCTCTTTGTTCAAGTCCAGCAGGACGCTGACGCCCTGATCAGTCTCTCGAAAGAAAACCGGATACTCTTCACCGATTCGATTTTCGCTCCAGTAAGCGGTGTCACCGTCGCTGAAAACCGCTGACTTCGTTTCACTGGCGAGCCTGCGATTGAACTCACCTGCGAGGCGCTCCTGAAGTGCCCGCGTTGGTTCAAGAAATTGTTGCGTGAACTCAAGCTGCGCCTCGCCATGAGCGATGAGCTCACTACGGTAGGCAGCATCCGCCATCCAGGCGTATTCATCCTGCCGCGGCACACCAAACTGGGTCGCGGTGTGCTCACGTTTGATGGCGCGTGGATAGTCCCGCTGCTCAATTGCATTTTCACTGCACCCGCTGAGCATCGCTAACGTCAGGCAAACCGGAGTAACTTTTTTGCCTAAGCCTTTTAATGCGCTCAGGGCTGTGTCCAATGCGTTCAGGGCTGTCCTTAACGCGCTCAGGGCTGTCTTCGGTGCGCTCAGGGCTGTCTTCGGTACGCTCAGGGCTGTACTTAACGCGCTCAGGGCTGTCTTCGGTACGCTCAGGGCTGTCTTGGGTACGCTCAAGGCTGTCTCGGGTACGCTCAGGGCTGCTAGTCGGCGACAGACAACTTCATTACAATCGCAGCATGCGGTCATATCAAACACTCATCGAAAACCTCAACGACGACCCGGAACTCAGCCGCCGCGGTAAATTCTACTCTACCCGGCTCGCCATCTGGGATGGCGATACGTGCACAAATTTTGAAATTGAAGATGGCCGTGTTGTTGATATCAATAACGAAGACAACCAGCAGGCGGTGTTCAAATTCATTGCCGGCAGGGATGTATGGGAAAAGTTCCGCGAGGCAGAACCACCGCCCGGCTTTCACGATCTCAGTGCAATGATAGATCGTGGTCACCTCAAGATTGAAGGTGACGTCCGTCCCTGGCTGTTCAACATGCTCTATATCAAACGACTTATCAGTGTATGGAAGGCAAACGCATGAGCGCAAAGATCGAACCGATTAATGGCAACTATATCCACCTGGAACTGGATGGCGTGCCGCATCGCTGCTACTTCGAGTCAGCGGGACAAGGTATACCACTTGTCTGCCTGCACACTGCCGGTGCGGACGGCAGGCAATACCGCGCCCTCCTGAATGACGAGGAGATCACCTCCCGCTTCCAGGTCATCGTGCCTGATATGCCCTGGCACGGTAAGTCTTCCCCGCCGGAAGGCTGGCAGGCAACGGAGTACACGCTCACCACCGATAAATACCTCGACTTTGTGTTGAACCTGATTGAAGGACTCAGCCTCGATCGACCTGTGGTGATGGGTTGTTCTATCGGCGGCCGTGTTGTGCTGCATCTCGCCCTTCGCCACCCGGAAGCCGCGCGCGCGGTTATCGGGCTGCAGTCTGGGCTGCATGCAGGCTACGACGAAGATGAGCTTGAGCAGTTGCAGTTCCTGCACCGGTACGACGTGCACGGTGGTGAAGCCAGCGCCGGGGCCGTGTCTGGATTGATCGCACCGCAAAGTCCGGAAAAGGACAAGTGGGAGACCCTTTGGCACTACGCCAGCGGCGGCCCGGGGGTATTTAAAGGTGACCTGAATTACTACTTTGCTGACGGCGACCTGCGCAACCAGAAACTCGCCGTGGATCTGCAGCAGTGCGGCATGTACCTGCTCTCAGGTGAATACGATTACAGCGCCCCACCCGAAGGCGCCGAAGAAATAGCTCAGGCGCTGGGTTGCTACTTCAAGAAGATGCTCGGCATGGGCCACTTCCCCATGAGCGAAAACCCTGAGAAGTTCAAAGAGTACCTGGGTCCGGTCCTCGATGAGATCCTGGAAGCTGCCTGATGGCAAAACTGGGGGAAACAGAACGTACACGTATCAGGCGTGCACCAACGAGAGCCGTCAAGGAAACCGAGGCGCTATACCAGATCATTGATGAATCCTACGTCTGCCACGTCGGCTTCAATGACAATGGCAGCCCTGTTGTCATCCCAACACTGGGTTGGCGGGTTGATGATACTGCCTACTTCCACGGATCGCGCGGCTCACGCATGCTGAAGGTCTTCAAGGAAGGTGGTGAAGCCTGTATGACGTTTACGCTGCTTGACGGTCTGGTTATGGCGCGCAGCGCATTCCATCATTCTGCCAACTATCGTTCCGCAGTGATCTTTGGCAAACCCAAGCTGATTGAATCACGCGAGGAAAAACTGCGCGTACTCGAAGTGTTCATGGACAACATCGCAGCTGGAAGATGGGATGAATTGCGTGAAACCAACGAGCAGGAGATTGAAGCGACCGATGTATTGTCGCTCGACCTTGATGAGGTTTCAGTGAAGATCCGCGGGGGCGACCCAATCGATGACGATGAAGACATGGATCATCCGGTATGGGCAGGCATCATCCCCGTCAACAGGACATTTGGCCCAACCATCGATAGTGCGGACAACCTCGCCTCACAAACACCCCAGGATTTCTCCGAGGTGTTTGGGGACAAGTGGCACAAAAGCTAGGCAAAAGCAGCTACGTCGAAAGCAGCTGAGTCGATAGCAGCTAGTCGACTTTAATTTTTGAAAACGCTGGTGGTCGTTTCTCGATAAACGACCGCACGCCTTCCTTGAAGTCATCCCGCTTCAGGCTTTCAGCCATCCATTTGTTGCTTTCTTTCATCGCATCGCCGAGTTCCATATTGAGGTGACGATACACCTGCTGTTTCATCACCATCAGCGAGGTTGGCGATGAAGCAGCGGCCAGGTCAGCGATGTATTGCTTGGCCGTCGGCACCAGCTCATCGTGGGGCACAATCCTGTCAATCAAACCAAGCTCCTTGGCTTCTTCGGCACCCACCTTACGGGAGCTCCACAGGAGGTCGAGCGCGCGACCCGGTCCGATCAGACGCGGCAGGATCCAGCTCTGTCCATGTTCGGCAATAAGACCCCGCTGCGAAAACGCGGTAACAAATCGGGTGTTCTCGGAACCGAACCTCAGGTCACAAAGCAGCGCAATTGACATACCCAGACCCGCGCAGGCGCCGTTTACGGCAACAATGATCGGCTTCCTGATGGCCATGATGTAGGTAAAAGCTACCTGGAAGTTTTCACCCATCGCCTTGTCACCGGGATCAGCGTCGAGCGGTTCGCGCTCACCGGTATCAAGGCTGCCGCCACCGGCCTGTGAATCCAGCGCGTTCATATCCATACCAGCGCAGAATCCCCTGCCCTCTCCGGTCAGGACAATACCGACCACCGCCTCATCGCGTTCCGCTGTGTCCAGCGCGTGTTTCAACTCTTTCAGCATCACGTTGGTGAGCGCGTTAAGTGCATCCGGGCGGTTTAATGTGATGACCGCAGACGGCCCATCCACGTCGTATTTGATTTCCTGGTACATGCTTCGTTCCTCCTATTTCCCTTTGAACTGTGGCTCTCGCTTCTCAAGGAAGCTCGCCACGCCTTCTTTGTGATCCTCTGTCTGGAACAGGATCGCCAGTGTCTGCGATACCCAGTTCCCCATGTCGTCATAGTCGCCGTGAAAAGAACGCCGCAGGCCATCTTTCAGGTAGCGGACTGCAAGCGGCGGGTTAGCTGCAATTTTTGCTGCAAACGCTCTTGCTTGAGTCATCAGCTCATCGTGCGGCACAACTTCAAGGACAATATCCATTTCCTTCGCGGTTTCCGCGTCGATAATGTCGCCGGTAAAGAGCAGCTGCGCAGCCCGCTGCGGCCCAACAATTTTGGGCAGTCGCACCATGCCGCCGACGTCTGCCACCAGACCGCGTTTAACAAACAGTTCACCAAACTTTGCCTTGTCTGATGCAATGCGAAAGTCACACATCAGCGACAGGTCCATGCCCCAGCCGACCGCCGCGCCGTTGACTGCGGCAATAATCGGCCGGTCACAATCGAGGATAGCTTTGGCGGCAGGTGTGGTACCCGGCCTCACGCGATGCAGCCGATTGGTTTCACCCTCTGGCTTCTTCTGGCTCATGGGCGCCATCAGTTGTTTCACGTCATCACCGGAGCAGAATGAGTTACCCGCGCCGGTCAGGATGACGCAGCGGACGTCATTGTTCTTCTGGATATCGAGGAAGATCTCTTCAAGTTCTGTGTAGGCTTCCCGATTAAGGGCGTTACGTGCTTCCGGTCGATTGAGTTCAACCGTGGCGATGTGGTCGGACACATCAAAGTTAATACACTCGTAGGACATCACAGTTCCCAATTAATGATGCGAGTCGACTACCATAGAGCTTTGGCAGATCGATGAGAAGACCATCACTATGGTGAAGTTAGTACTGTTTGACGCTGATGGTGTTATCCAGCGACCCAGCAGGCCGATACCAGACGCGTTGGCGGCACTGCTACCGAACAGCACTGCTGGCGATCAGTTCCTGGAAGCGGTTTTTGCAGCGGAGCGCCCTTTCCTGACCGGCGGTGACGGCTTTACCGAAAGCCTGCAACAGGTGCTGCATGAACATAACAGCCAGGTTGCGCTGGAGCATGCACTGACGGTCTGGACTGATATCCAGCAGGTCGATTTTGCCCATAACGCCATTGCAGGGCTGCAGGCCAACAACATCCCTGTTGGCCTTGCCACGAACCAGCAGCGCCACCGCGCTGCTTTCATGCGAGATGACCTGGGGTACCGTGATCTGTTTGATCACCTGTTCATCTCATGTGAAATGGGCGTCGCAAAGCCAGACGTTGCCTATTTTGAACACATTGCCAGCGAGCTTGCTGGAGATGGCTTGCAACCTTCAGATATCGCGTTTATCGATGATCACCCGAGCAACGTTGATGCCGCACGTGAAGCGGGACTGCACTCAGAAGTCTTTATCTATACCGACGGCGAAAATCGCTTGCGAGAGATTCTTACCGGATGGGGGCTTCATCATTAGCCGTCTGGTGCAAATCCTTTCAGTCCAGCACCACGCCGACCAGGTATTTGAACTGTTCCAGCGAGCTTACCGGGTGGAGGCAGGCCTGATTGGCGTGAACACCTTCCCGCCACTTGAGCGTAAGCAGGCTGATATCCGCGCAGCCACTACCGACTTTGCTGGTGTATTTGAAGGCGCCCGCCTTATCGCCTGTATAGAAACGCAGTGCTCAGCCGATCTGTTGGACATCCATTCACTTGCTGTTGATCCTGACTATGCTCGCCAAGGGTTAGGACGCACACTTGTTCAACGCGCGCTAACCATCGATACATGGCGCACGGCAACAGTATCAACAGCACGGGCCAATAAGCCGGCACTCACGTTGTATTCTCACCTGGGTTTCCAGGAAACCGCCGTGATAAAACGAGACAACATAGAGATTGTTGAACTAACCCTGCGCAGAGACTTATCGGCATCCTGAAAAAACAGGCTATCCCCGTCGCAAAGCCTGTTGATCATCCCTGAACCGATCTGTGAGATCGGCATAGTGACCTCAGAGGTGCTTCTATTGCGGTAGCAGATTGAGTCGAAGGTCTGTCGCCGTTTCGATCTTCTCGCGCGAGAAATACATCGGGAAGTAGCTACCCTCATTCCAGTTCCTGAAAAGATTGCTGTAATGTTTACTGCGAGGGTCTCCGGATTGTCCCGGTGAATTAGTGCCAACAGCAGCATCCCAGTCGCCGGTATCCACAATCATCCTGAAGGTACCGCCGTGATACTGCCGATCGCCCCGATTGGCATTCAGCGTGTTAGCGGCGCCACCTCTCGGCAGCGGTCCAATGGTAAGGCGATCCGCGTCAGCCTCAGACATCAGATGCTGCAGCGGGTGATGGATCTCCGCGTAGTGTGTATCGCCGTAGCGCCAGGCAGACATATCCTCACCAAACTTCTCCGTCATCTGTTCAATCGTCTCGTTAAACAGCCTTGATGCAAGTCGATCCCTGCCGGCTGCCGGGTTTGGTCCGAAAACAAACTCGGGCGGCTGTTTGAACCACTCACGCATTTTTCGCTGGCCAATAGGAGGCTGCCGGGTGGTGTTTATGCCTGGCAAAAACTTCTCATTCAGGTAGCCGAGGGTCAGGGATTCAAAGTGATCGTAGATCGCACCTGCGGCACTATCCCTGTCCAGGTGATAGTCCCACTCACCCATCAGTTTTTGTGCCCTCTTCGCCTGCCCGCGCAACCTGAGGGAGGTGATGACGGGAACGACGTCCGTTGCTGTCATTGACTTGTTGTCGTACTGCAGCGCCTTGGAATCCTCAATGCTGTGATTCGTTGTTACTGACAGGACCGCGTCGAGGCGCTCAGAACGCGCAGGATCGGAATAAAAGTCAGCAAAGATGTTGGGGTAGTTTTTCGGCACGTTGTTGTGATTGGCCGTACCGTAATAGCCCACGTCCGGATTATGGATATGCGGCATCGCGGTGATCGGCACCAGACCATGCCATTCATATTCACCGTTACCCCAGACCGGCAAGCGCCCTTCCCAACCGAACCGGATCGGCGTGTAGCCAACCGACTGCCAGCCGATGTTGCCGTATTTGTCGGCCCACACCATGTTCTCACCAGGCAGACCTGACCAGGCACAGGCAGCCCGAAACTCTTCCCATGACGTCGCCTGATCCATACGCAGGCTGGCGAGGTAAGGTGCTGCGCCCACCTCAAGCCAGGCCGCCTTCATCGCATACGCCCTGTTCTTAGCCGGATCCTCCTTGAGCACCGGACCATGCACCGTATATTTCAGGGCGGTTGTCACATCGTCCGCGTCACGCACACTGATGGTAGTACTTTCGACCTCCATATCCCGCCACTGTCCTTTGTAGCGATACTGGTTGGGGTTATCCGGGTTGGTTTCATAGACATACAGGTCCTCCTGGTCGATTCGAAAAATCGTCAGACCCCAGGCGCCATGTTCGTTATGTCCAATGGAAACACCAGGCAGTACCGGCTCACCGCCACCGATCACATTCCAGCCCGGCCCGTTGAGATGAACCATGTACCGCAGCGAAGGATTCATGACCGAACGATGAGGGTCATTCGCCATCAGCGGCTTGCCGCTTTTGGTGAGACTGCCATCAATCACCCAGTTGTTGCTGCCGCGCGGATCATCAAACGGGTTGATAAAGCTGCTGACAGTATCATTAAGCTGCGAAACAGATCCGGCAATGGCGAGGTCGCTCGAATCAAACGCCGGCATGGCACGTGCTGTGTAGTCCTTCATCAGGCTACGATCCATATCTGCAAGCTCGATACCTGGTAGCGGATCAAGGTAAGGCTTTCTCTCGAATGGCAGGATCTTCTCGGTCAGATCCGGACCGAGCCCCGTGATGAGTTCAGCCAGCATCAATTCGGTTGATATGCCGCCGGTCAACGCGTTGTGCCTGGACAGCACAACAGCAGGGGTCCAATCGCCCGGGGTTATTCCCAGCAGTTCGAATTCAAACGGCAGCATGTCGAGGTTCTGGCGGGTCAGCGCAATGTATGCGTTGATGCCTTTGACAAAGGCCGTAACGATCAATTCACCTTTGACGTGGTAGTGCGCCATCTCTTCCTGAAGGTCACCGCGAAAGCGCAACAATCTCGCGCCGCGATCATGTGCCAGTGCCTTTTCACCCTGTATCTCGGCAAGTGTGCCGGTTGCACGCCTGCGCCAGATTTCAAACTGGAACAGGCGATCCCGCGCCGCATTAAAGCCCTGCGCAAAAAAGAGGTCGTGCTCATTCCGGGCGTAGATATGCGAGATACCCCAGTTGTCCTTAAGGATTTCTACAGGTTCTCGTAACCCGTCCAGTGCGAGTGTCTCTGTTGTTGCTGGAGAGGCCTTCACCTGCATCGCCAGCAGCACGATGAACAGGCCAGCACAGAAACTAAGCATCCGGATCATGGGGTTTCCTTCTTATTCAGTCAGGTGAGCACAGGCGGACATTGTATGCACATTCACCGCCTTTTGGCGCGCCAGGACCAATCGCCTGTGCGGCTAACCCTAAGGTTAACGCATGAAAACACACGACAACCCCTGCTACGGCTTTTCGCTGTTACTCATTCCGCTGGTCTACACCGTTATCGGCATTCATCTCTGTCCTGACGCAGTAGCGGTGATTGACTACCGGATCGCCAGCTATGTTTATTTTGTCCTCGGCGGTGGTCTGGTGATGCTGATGGCATTCATGTCATGGCTGCTGGCGGTTGCGGTCTGCTATCACCGTGACAATGAGTGGGACTGGGGAACCATCAACGCCACATTCTACGTGCCTTGCCTGGCGCATCTTGCCCTGGCACTGGCAGGCATCCCGGCAACACTGGCGCTGCTCAACACGATTGTCTGACTTTGGTATTTGCGCGTGGCTTGCTTGTAGTTGGCCCATGGTAGGTCCGGTAAGATGATATTCAGTCATTACCTACCTGGACCCTGCCAGGCCGTGCAACCTGAACCGGTTGGGCGGTGCTGATTCAGGCAGCCAGCATCACTTCGGGAGCGGTGTAATCCATACCATGGGCCTTACCAACAAACTCGTTGGTGATCCTGCCGTGATAAACGTTAAGACCATGTGCCAGGTGCGTGTCATCACGCATGGCAGCTTCCGGGCCCTTGTCCGCAAGCGCCAGCACGTAAGGCAGTGTTGCGTTGGATAAAGCTGCAGCAGAGGTTTTCGCCACTGCACCCGGCATATTCGCAACACAGTAGTGCACAACATCATCAATCACGTAGGTTGGATCCGCGTGGGTCGTGGGTTTTGAGGTCTCAAAACAGCCACCCTGGTCAATTGCAACATCCACCATCACCGTACCGGGCCGCAGGTCACGGACCAAAGAACGGGAAATCAGCTTAGGCGCTGATGCGCCCGGAATCAGTACCGCACCAATAATGAGATCTGAATCCATCGCCTCAGTAGCAATGGCATCCTGGGTCGAATAGAGGGTTTGTACCTGGTTGCCAAACCGGTGATCAATTGCACGCAGCACATCCAGCGACTTATCCACGATGGTGACTCTTGCGCCCATACCAATAGCCATTTGTGCAGCGTTCTGGCCAACAACACCACCACCCAGGATCAGCACCCGCGCCTGGTGTGTACCCGGCACGCCGCCGAGTAACATCCCTGAGCCGCCATGTGATTTTTCGAGGCACATGGCACCCGCCTGTACAGACATACGGCCAGCAACTTCTGACATCGGAGCCAGCAGCGGCAGGCGCCCGCGCTCATCGGTCACGGTCTCGTAGGCGATACAGGTGGCACCGCTATGCACCAGGTCGTTTACCTGCGCAAGATCCGGCGCAAGGTGCAGGTAAGTAAAGAGGGTCTGCTCATCTCGCAACATCTCACGCTCAACCTGCTGCGGCTCTTTAACCTTTACCACCATGTCTGCCTCGGCAAACACATCCGCAGCAGCGGGTACGATTCGAGCACCAACCCGTTCATAGTCGTGATTGCCAAATCCGATTGCGGCACCGGCGGTGGATTCCACAATCACCTCGTGACCGTGCCTGACCAATTCGCCAACACCTGCCGGCAGCAACCCGACGCGGTATTCATGATTCTTGATTTCTCGAGGGATACCTACTCGCATGACCTGTCCTCAAATTGGGTGAACTGGGTCGGATTATAGGCAGCCAAAAAACAGTGAATCTCACCGTATTTTCGTCGAAAATAGAGAAACTAGTCGAAATTAACGATCAATCTAAGAAATTAACCATGAAGAATAAGGAATCACAGGGAAAAACACTGGACCAGATCGACATGAAGATTCTATCGGTTTTGCAGGGAAACGGACGCATTTCCAACACCGCGCTGGCGGCGGAAGTTGGACTCAGCGCTACGCCCTGCGCCGAGCGAGTGAAAACCCTGGAATCGCTCGGTTTTATCGAAGGGTACAAGGCACATCTCAACCCTCACCTGTTGGACCTTGAATTGCTGGTGTTCGTTGAGATCACCCTGATGAGAACCTCGCCAGACGTTTTTGCAGACTTCAGGGCAGCCGTTCTGAAGCTCCCACAGGTACTGGAGTGCCACCTGGTATCAGGCAACTTTGATTACCTTCTGAAAGCCCGCGTGGCGGACATGGCTGCCTACAGGAAACTTCTGGGTGAAACTCTGCTAACGTTGCCCGGCGTTGCTGACTCCAGGACCTACGTGGTGATGGAAGAAGTCAAAGAAGCACAGACCCTGCCACTCAAGATGTAACAAGATGCCCTATATCGAACATAAATTCGGAAAGACCTACTACCAGCAACGCGGCAGCAAACGCGCGTCAGGCCTGCCTCTAGTCTGCCTGCATGGTGGACCGGGCGGTCACAGCAGATACATGACGGGGCTGTTCGAACTGGCCGATGAAAGACAGGTGTTTATCTACGACCAGGTTGGCGGCGGACGCAGTAGCGCAACTGAGAAGTCCCGTTGGACGGTAAGCACATTCGTTAAAGAACTGCAGATACTGATCGAAGCCTGGGAACTGGATGAATTTCATCTGTTTGGTGCTTCCTGGGGCACCACCCTTGCACTGGAGTACTACCTGGCGCGTAAACGCTCAAAGGTACGTTCAATCGTATTCCAATCTCCCATGTTCTCTGCAAAAGACTGGGAAAACGACGCAAAGCGGCTGATACGTGGAATGTCCGCTGAGGACCAGAAAGTGATTCGCTACTGCCATGAGGTCGGCGCAACCGATTCAAAGGTGTACCAGGAAGTGCTGGAGCGCTATTACGCGAAACATGTTTGTCGGAATCGGGCCAAGCTCAAACGCTCATTCACAACACCCAATCCCAATGGCGCGAAGGTGTATGAATACATGTGGGGGCCCTCAGAGTTTCGTGCCGCCGGTACGCTCGCGAACTATGACAAGGTGGACAGGCTAGGCGATGTCGCCTGCCCGACACTCTTTATCACCGGTGAGCACGATGAAGCGCAGCCTACAACGGCAAGACGCTATGCAAAGAAGATTCCTGATTCAGGTTTTGTTGAGATCAAGGATGCATCTCATGCCATCCTTGCTGAACGCCCGAGGCAGCTACTGGCTAATATCCGGCAGTTCGTTCGGCGGCACGACTAGCGAACGTAACGGTCGAGGTACTCAACCGACCCCTGGATCTCAAACACGGGGACCGCCTGGTGAATACCAGGGTTGCCGTGCAGCGTTTTCTTTTCCGACCCCATCAAACCGAAGAGTTCGAGGCAGGCATCACGCGGGACAATTTCATCGTCCCATTGAACCAGGAACCGCACCGGGCAGGAAAGTGAAGGCGCAAGCTTGGCAAGTTCATCGCCATTTGGACCCCAGGTGCCCATCAAACCCAGCACAGCGACCTTAATTCGGTCGTCAGTAGCAGTCACTGGCAACCCCATCATCGTACCCATGGATAGTCCCCACCAACCTGCAGGTCGGGCACCCTCCTCGCTCTCGATAAAATCAAGCGCAGCACGCCAGTCCTCAAGCATGCCGTCATGACCACCGTCGCTTGCCCACATGGCTTCAAAGTCAGCAATGCCATCACCAGTCGGTTTGTTTGAGCGATCCCCATGACCGGGCCCATCAATCGCCATGGTGGCGATACCCTTCTCACCGAGACGCATCGCCATGTCGACGATGTAGTCGGTTTTCTTGTGAGTGGTGCCGCCGTGTCCCAGCAATACAATTCGATCCGCCCCTGAGGCAGGACACCAGTAAACCCCCGGCACCTCGCGGCCGGAAACACTGAGGGTAAACCCGCGCTCGTTAAGTGAACCGGTCACTGCATCTTTGTTGTTCCAGGCCATGATTCCCTCTCCTCTTTACACTCGTCTTGGCAACTCGTCTTTGGTAACCCATCGACTTTAGCACGCCCATCTGCATGCTGTTGACCCTCACCAGCATGCTGTATATATTCACAATACTGTATATTTAAACAGTGCTGTCTCTCAACGTTAACTCAACATTCTCTAAGTCAACTATCTCTAAAACGAACACACGCAGCATGCAAGACCTCGACAACCTGCTCAGGCATTCAGGCCTCTGGCGCGCCTCGACAATAGACCCGGGCATGAGCAAGAGCGTGGCAAGTGGTTTTGCTCCGCTTGACCAGCTGTTACCAGGTGCCGGCTGGCCTACCGATGGGGTAACAGAGGTACTGCACGACCAGTATGGTATTGGTGAGATGCGCCTGATGTTGCCGGCACTTGCACACCTCAGCAACGACGACAGTCGCTGGATTCTGATGATCCGACCACCTTACATTCCCTATCCGCCTGCACTGGTCCAGGCAGGCGTGAACCTGGCAAGCGTTCTTATCGTGCAACCAAAAACCGAAAAGGAATACCTCTGGGCCATGGAAAAAGCGCTCACTTCACAAAGCTGCAGCGCCGTGCTGGGGTGGCCAGGCAGGATTCTGCCTAAGCAGATCAGGCGACTGCAGGTCGCAAGCAAAGAAGGCGGCTCGCTCAATATCCTGTTTCGCGATGTCTCATGCCAGGGAGACGCTTCACCTGCTGAACTCCGTGTCATGGTAAAGGCTTGCAGTCAGTCGCCATTTCGTCACGGTAGCGCAGCAGACGTGAAGATATTGAAACGACGCGGCGGCTGGGAAACTGAATTCACACGCATCGGTTTTGATGATTACCTTAACGAGATCACGCCCGACTTTTCCGAAATCAGCATCGAGCAACATGATGGGCAGGCCGAGGGTCTGATCGCCATGTCAGATATTGCACAGTCAGAAAAACTGCACAGCTATGAATACCAGTGAAACCTGGCTTTGCCTGCATCTGCCACAACTGCCGGTAGAGGTGTTCTGTCGGGGCGAAAACCTGCAGGACAAACCCGTGGTAGTGCTGGCAAGGCAACGCGTGGCGCACATGAATCATGCCGCACGGAAGATTGGTATTCAGCGTGGCAGCAGCATGAATACCGCCTATACAATCAGCGAACAGGTTGTCAGTCTCGAGCAGGATGAGACCAAAGAACTGGCGACACTGGCACACCTTGCACAATGGGCATACCAGTTTACCCCCAACGTTGCTGTTAAGCCGCCGCACAGCCTGCTGCTGGATGTTACCGGCTGCCTGACCCTGTTTAAGGGCATCACCAATCTGACAGACACCATCGTCGACAAACTTGCCGGACTGGGCTTTGAAGCAACCGCAGGTGTCGGGCAAACGCCAACTGCTGCTTTGCTGACAGCAGAATCCGGCAACTGCTTTCCTGATATCAAATCGATCCCAACCCGGTTCATGCGAATTGACTCGAAGATCATCGAAGGGCTCGAACAGATGGGTATCAGCAACATTGGCGGCGTTCTCAAACTGCCCATGGACGGCCTGACCCGCCGATATGGTGTGTTCTTTACGGACTACCTGCAGAGGCTAACGGGCGAAAACCCTGATCCGCAGAAATTTGCCGGGAACAAACCACGTTTTCGCAGCGACATCACCTTTCTTGCCGATGTGACCAATCTCGATTCACTTGTCTTCCCAATCAAGCGCCTGCTTGGCGAGCTGCAGGATTTCCTGCGCGGGCGCCAGCTGATGGTGAACCAGTTCCACCTCAACCTCTCACACAGGAATCATGGCGCACGTGGATTCAACGTGTTCCTTGCCAACCCTGACAACGACGCGCAGATGTTCCTGATGCTGAGCCAGTTGCAGCTCGAAAAGATAGACGACATGCCAGAGGTGGATAACGTCTGCCTGACGGCCAGTACGTTTTTCGAGTCTGAAAACCACTCGGGCGATCTGTTCCAGGGGACCAGGTTTCGCAAGAAGGACGGTACGGCGCACAGTAAGGGCGGCGAAGCGAGGGCAGCAAGACTCATCAATATGTTCCATGCGAGGCTCGGCCAGAATGCCTGTTTTGGATTGTCCCTCGCCAACGATCACCGCCCCGAGCTTGCCTTCAAGACAGTTAACATCGCGAGACCTGACTACTGGCGAGAGGAAGCGTCCGACGAACGAAACGCTCGGCCAGTACTGCTGCTGCCTTCTCCTCGCGAACTCAACACAAGGGACGATGTGCCCTGTATCTCAGGGCCGCTGGAATTCATGCAGGGCCCTGAGCGTATAGACTTCGGCTGGTGGGATTCTGGTGGCTCGTCACGGGATTATTACGTGATGCGACACAAGTGCGGCGCACTCTACTGGGTCTTCAAAGATATCAATCAGGAAACCTGGCACCTGCATGGTATATTCTCATGACGCATCGCTCTTGACGCAAAAGTGATGCAAAACCCAACCAACGGAGAACAAGATGTCTGCCATCTACGATTTACAGATGACGTCTATCACCGGTGAAACTGTGTCCTTCTCAGATTACCGTGACCAGGCGTTACTGATTGTTAACCTCGCCAGCCAGTGAGGCCTTACAGGCCAGTACACCGGGCTGTGTGCTATACAAGACTCACGTGACGACTTAACCGTACTCGGCTTTCCCTGCAACCAGTTTGGTGCCCAGGAGCCAGGATCTGACTCGGAAATCCTTGAATTTGCCCAGAGCAAATACAACGTTAATTTCCCCATGTTTTCCAAGATTGAGGTAAACGGCGACGGCGCCTGCGAACTCTACAAACTGCTGAAGGCAGAAAAGGCCAACCCGGATGGCAATCCGGATATCGGCTGGAACTTCACCAAGTTCCTGGTCGGTAAGGACGGTAGTGTTGCTGCCCGATTTGAGCCGCAGGTAAGCCCCGAGGATATCTCGGGTCAGCTCGACGACTTGATCTGATGAGAGATGACCTGGTGTGAACCCTGTTCCTCAGGGCTCACACTGATCCTTCTTGATTGCACCGCCGGCCCAGCCCTGGTTCGGCGGTGTGATATCAACGTGACTGGCAAACGATTTTGAACTCGGTTTGACCTGCACGTAATAAAACCCCCAGCCACCGTCGGTGGAAGTGCCCCAGTCGGGGAAGCTCACCTTGCCAAAATCCTTGTGCGGACCGTATACATAGGCAACCGGGTCATCACCACCCAGCTGGCGCCACATGTAAAGATCACCATCGGCGGTCAACATGAACTCGCTGATCTTTTCGCCCTGCTCGTCCATCACCAGGAAGCCGTTCGGTTCGACGCTTTTCAATGTCAGCTTTCTTTTGCCCTGCGCAAGCTGGTGGTACAGCGTGTAGATTTCACGGTGCCAGTAAAAACGACGCTCCGCCATTTCATCGTCGGAGAAGTCGCGTAGTTCACCATCGCGCAACAGCCAGCCGCCGCTCTCGTCCCAGGCATATTTGATTTCAAATTTTTCATGGGACATGCGCGCATACTCGCCAGGCTCGGCGAGGTCCCGCCAGAACACGGCGACAATGCCATCTCCATACTTGGGGTGTCTTGCGCGCTCCATCGTGTACAACGAGCGAGCGCTGGCCCAGGTATCGCGACCGCCGAGGGTCTCAAACATGGCGTCCAGGCGTGCCAGCGCTTTCGCGTCGCCTACCAGCCCACCTGCGGTGGCGGCGTTTGACACGAACAAGAGCGAATACAGCGCAATGAGGAAAAGGCGAAATCGATACATGATCTCCCCCATTTGTTTTTTCGGGCGAGTCTATAGATGGCGCATGCAGTCGTCAGCGATATGCGTTGAAACGTTATAGCTACGAGATGAAGTGCACATCTCCTTCGAACACGGTTGCCAGCACGTTGATACTGCCCAGGTTTTCGGCGCCGGCGTCGAAAGGATCACGATCAACTACCGTGAAATCCGCCCGCTTGCCCGCCCGAATACTGCCAATTTCGTCCTCCATCGAGATAACTTTCGCGGCGTCGATGGTGATCGCCTTGAGCGCATCGTAAACAGACAGCGCTTCTTCAGGTGCAACAATCCTGCCTGCTGCATTTTGCCTGGTCGCCGCAATCCAGGCATTTGACAAAGGTACCGCGGGTGCCATCGGAAAGTCGGAATGCACCGAGGTGACGAGCCCTTCCGCACGACAGGTGCCAAGACGTGACATCGTGAATGCTCGCTCAACCCCCACGCCATGGGTCGAATAGCGCTCACTCAGCTCGTGCAGGTAATACACGTTGGCTGACACCTGACCGCCCAGTGCTGCAAGTCGCGCTACCTGTTCCGGCGTGGAGAAACCAAAGTGCTCAATCGTGAAGCCGTGGTGAAAACGCGGCTTTTCAGCCTGCATTTTTTCAAGCGTGTCGATTGCGAGTTCAAGCCCAAGATCGCCTGTGCAGTGAACGTGAATGGCATAGCCAGCCTGCCAGTAGTGTCGCGTGGTTTCTTCAAACTGTTCCGGGGTCATCAGCCACTCGCCATGATGACCGTCGACATATCCCGGCTCCATCAGCATGGCGAGCTGGGAGAAGAATGCGCCATCCGTGAACAGCTTGATGTGGCGTTTGTACCTGAGCCGACTCGTATCATGCCCCTGCAGGTCATCCACCGCGGCAATCACCTCCTCGTGGCCACCAAACTTCCTCGCCGCGAGGGCGGCATGGGGCACCTGCATCACCCTGAACGGCACATCGGGCTGATCAAGGATCCTGTGTGCCAGGTTCATTTCCATGTCGTAGTCGAAGATCCCGACCGCCATGTCTCCCACTGTGGTGTGACCACCAACATGAACTATCTTGATAAGCCGTCTTAACCCTTCACTGATCCAGTCTTCTGACATGATGATCCTGTTAAGTTTGCCGATGGCATAGCCAAGACCCACTTCAAAAAACCTGCCGTTTTCATAATCGATCTGCTGACGAGAACCGATTGCTTCAACCGTGATGCCAAGCTGCGCCATCATGGCCGTATTCAGGTACACCTCGTGAAAAGATCGATGCCAGACCACCATTGGGCGATCTCCTGCAAGCTCGTCCATAAGAGACCGGCTCATCTCTCCATGCCATGACTGGTGGTAGCCCCAGGTGAAAAACGGCTCTGCCTGATCAGACGCTTCGAGGAGTTCACGCAGTCTTGATGTGTAGGATTGTGGGTCCGGGCAAGCAGGCACATCCTGCCACGGCAGCGTCCAGGGCAGCGCTGTCACAAAGTGCATGGGCAGCAGCACGGCTGCCATCACCGGGTGCAGGTGAGGATCGATCAGCCCTGGCAGTATCACTTTGCCGGTAAAGTCATGATGCTTGATCTTGGATGCATCAACGCTATTGAGCCAGGGTTGTAACGTCTCGGGTGTTCCGACTTCCAGGATTCGACCATCCCTTACTGCAACTGCAGTACCCTCAGGCCAGGAAGGGTTCATCGTGATGATCTTGTCGGCATTGAATACTTCTATGGTCATATTTTCGTTCTTAGAATTCTTATCTCTTGGTCATCAAGTCTTCATTCGATTCGTAAGCCACCCGTAACGCATTCGTATTTAGGGCGCCGCGTAAACTACAATCAACCTCATGCCAGAAACCGACTACCAGAAAAAGAAAGCCTTCTTCGACGACATGATCACCCTCTTCGGGCGCAAACCTGTGCTTGAGGTTCTCGATGATCCCAACGTCTCCGTGTATCGACTGCATCTCGCGCAGTCTAACCATGATAGCGACGTGATCAGGCGGATTGAACAGCGCGCAAAAGATCGTGGCATTGAGGTGACCCGTCACACAAGAGCTGAGCTGTCCCGAATTTCAAAAAATGCCCGACAGGACCAGGGGGTCGCGATCGACATCCAGACGCCGGGATACCGGGCACTGGATTCTCTTGACGATACAGGCATTGAGTTGCTCCTGCTCGACAACGTCACCAACCCGCAGAACCTTGGCATGATCATCAGGTCGGTTGCTGCAGCGCCCCATCACGGTATCGTGCTGCCTGCAAAAGGTTCGGCAAACATTGACCCTCTGGTACACAAGGCAAGTGCCGGCACCCTGTTTAAGGCGAATATCTTCCACACTGCTTCACTGAACTCTGCCGTTTCTACATTGAAAACGCTGGGATATGAACTCATTGGACTCTCTGGGGAAGCCGCCAATGACATTGGCCAATGGCGCAGCCCCGCGCCGACCTGCTTTGTGCTTGGCAATGAAACAAACGGGCTATCGGACACGGCAAAAAGAGCCTGTGATGGCCTCGTTAAAATTCCCATGGCGGGTAACGTCGAGTCCTTGAACGTCGCTGCCGCAGCAACGCTGGTGAGCTTTCGCAGCATTTTCGATTAAAATGATCGCCGTCAAAACCGGAGGAACGCATGAGCAATATTCCTGAGAGCTGGCAGGTCAAACGACTCGCCGGGGCCCTGGGCGCAGAAATCACTGGCGTACAACTTGCCGGTGCGGGCGAAGCCGAGGTGTCTGCCGTTAAAGAACTCCTGAACGAACACATGGTGATCTTCTTTCCTGACCAGGAGATCAACGTAGATCAGCACATCGCATTCGGACGTCACTTCGGTCACCTCGAAGGGCACCCCAATCTAAGCAGTGATAGCGTGCTGCCTCCGGAGATATTCGAACTGAAGGCGACTCGTGGCGGTGTCGCAGATGAATGGCACACCGACCTCACCTTCCAGGAACAACCCGCACTCATGTCCATACTGCACATGGTGGCCTGCCCTGATAGCGGCGGGGATACCATGTGGACCAGCCTCCATGCTGCCTACGACGAGTTGTCTGATCCGATGAAATCACTTTGTGATGGTTTAACGGCGTTACACGACGCTCTGCCGCACAACAGGCCAGATAAAACCATGATCCACCCTGTGGTGCGGGTGCACCCCGTCACCGGCAAGAAAGCACTTTACGTCAATGAACATTTCACCAGGCGTATCGTTGAAATGAACGCAACAGAAAGCGATGCGCTGCTCAGCTACCTGACCCGCTGGGTCAGTAATCCGCGCTTTACCGTGCGCTACAAGTGGAAGGCCGGCACCATCGGTATCTGGGACAACCGCTGTACCCAGCACTTTGTATTAAACGACTTTGAGGGCGAACGCATCATTCAGCGCGTCACCGTGGTTGGAGATGAAGTACAAGGCGCGGAACCACCTCGCTGGCAGCCCTGGGTCAGACCCGGTCGTCTTTCAGCCACGAGCCGACATGACCGCCAGTTGTACATGCACCTGAAAGCGCAGGGGCAGCTACCCTAACCTGATACCCATGATGTGGGCACCGCTCTCGTCGGCGATCTTCTCAAAACCATATGCCTGGTAGAACCTTACGGCGCGCTCGTTTTTCTTACTGACCCCGAGATGAACACCGCGCACGTGCGCAGCTGCTAACGCAGCAAGGAAATGATCCATCAACGCTTTGCCCTGCCCCTTACCCTGGGCAACAGGCAGGCAGTCGATGTGAAGGTGGCCAGGATAGCCTTCGCAATAGTCCGCCACCGGCTCACGCCTGTGCATTTCTGCTATGACACTGTCGTCCCAGTTTGTCGCTTGCTGTGCGAGTGGGTAACGTTCTCGCAGGTTCGGCCACCACTCCTCATCACATCGCGCTTCAAACGAGGCCGTGTCATCAGTACCGACGATGTAACCAACAGGCTTGTTTTCATGCGTCAGCGTGAAGGCACATTCCGGTTGCAGGACGCAGTATGGCCCGAGATAGACATGACCGAGCACTTCAGCGTCAATCAAACCAGTTGCATCATTACCGTGGGCGCCGGTTTCGAGACATATGCGGTACAGCACCGGCAGGTCCGAGGGGTGATGGTTTCTAATCTCAAACATGATTGACGACGATAACGCCAGTCAATTGCCGGTGCAATCTACCCTGAGCGAACGTTACAATCCCAGCTCGTTTTCTAACCCGGCCGGAGAAGTCAGTGACCAAGCCCCTTGACGACGTCACAATAATTGAAATTGATAACTGGATGGCAGCACCTTCTGCCGGTGCCATCCTTGCCGACCTTGGTGCCAACGTTATCAAAATCGAACCGCACAGCGGCGACCCTATGCGCAACATGAGCCGGCCACCTAAGACTGACGACCCCGTTAAGGAGCATGACTTCCAGTTTGATGTCGATAATCGCGGCAAAAAGTCCATCAGGATCGACCTGACCCAGGACAACGCAGTCAGTATCGTGCACCGCCTGTGCGTATCGGCTGATGTATTCATGTGCAACCTTCTCGCCAAGCGCCAGGCCAAGTTCCAGCTCGACCCGCAGTCGCTGCTTAAGGTTAACCCGAAAATTGTCCACGCCACCCTGACCGGATATGGCACCCAGGGCCCTGACGCCTGGCGACCAGGTTATGACGTTACTGCCTTTTTCGGGCGCTCGGGGCTTTATGATTCATCCCGGGCAAGTGACGATGGTCCCGTACCCCATGCTCGCCCTGCTCAAGGGGACCACACGACAGGACTGGCACTGGTTGGTGCAATTCTGGCGTCACTGCGCATGGTAGATAAAACCGGTGAGGGCCAGGTGTGCGAAACCTCACTCTATGAAACCGCGGTCTGGACGCAGGCGACTGACTATTCCGTTGCTGCGGTTGACCTCGCACCGGTAAGAAAACGCGCTCGTGATGAGCAGCTGTCCGTGACTGCAAACGAGTATCCCTGCGGTGACGGCAAATGGGTTGTGCTGAATATGCCGGAACCCTTCTGGTGGCCGCGCTTCTGTGAAGCACTCGGCAAACCGGAGTGGATAGAAGACGAACGCTATAAAGAAGCACGGGACAGGTATCGTGCCATGGACAAGATGATCCCGATGATTGACGAGGTCTTCATGCAGAAGTCTCGTGATGAATGGGGTGCGATCTTCGATGAGCACGGCATCATCTGGGGGCCGGTACTGGCTATTCACGAGGTAGCCTCGGATGCACAGGCGGAGGCAATCAACCTCTTCCCCCGGATTAACTTACCTGGTGTCGGCGACTACCGCTCGGTTCGAATACCGATGAACTTCCATACAATGGACATCACCCCATCCAAACCAGCACCGGCTCCAGGCGAGCACACCAGCCAGGTACTCAGCGATGCGGGCTATTCAAGTGAAGAGATTGAGGCGCTGCTGAACGCTAAAGTGATCTCTTGAAGATGTCTTCTATTGTGCTCTCGTCAACCTCGGGGTCTGGAAAGTACCGATCCCGCAGGTAGGATTCATACAGCGGGGCGAGCAAGGGTTTTCCAATCGCATCGTC
Source organism: Pseudomonadales bacterium (assembly GCA_963921285.3). Taxonomy (GTDB): domain Bacteria; phylum Pseudomonadota; class Gammaproteobacteria; order Pseudomonadales; family Azotimanducaceae; genus UBA9659. Next base: position 14,389 of record CAWUFD020000001.1, on the reverse strand, counting down.
CAGCGCATCAATATAGTCCCGTGGATACCAGGTGTGTTCGGATGGCAGGTGTCTTGAAGCAACTATGCCGATTGCCTGCGCCAGGGTTTTAACCTCCCCGCCCTCAGCCCTGATCAGACTGTCCGCCTCAAACGCGAGCGCCGCACCGGTCCAGTAGGTTCGCATGCGCGCTCCATGCGTCACCCTGGAGTACCCATCGGATGAGTTTTCCTTGCGGCCGCGCTCAAGACCGGCGAGTAACCTCGAATAGGCAAAATCCGGCGCCACCACACCGCCGTAAGCGCGATAAATATTCTGGTAGTAGCTGGCAAAACCTTCACTGACCCAGCGCCCGCCACTGCGCAGGTAGGGATGGTACAAATGCGTCATTTCATGGAACAGCGTCCAGTCACTCAGCAGCTCATCCAGGCTCGCTGTACTCCGCGCATAGGCAATAATGTGACTGCCACCGCCGCGGCGCACATGTGCCCACGGCACAATACCTGAAACAAACGGCACCGGGATGACCACCACATGTGAATCATTACCTGGCGCGGCGCCATGCACCGCAACCGCCACTTCGGTCACCCGGTCTATCCACTCGAAGTGAACCTCCCGTTCCTCTGCAGCGTGACCTGCCACCGCCATGTTGATCGTTTTACCCGCCACCTTCGCCTGGCGAACTTCAAGGTTGCCAAAAACGGCAAGACCGCCGTGATCGGGCACAATCGGATAGGCTTTGAACTGGTAGACACCCGGGCCTATGGACAGCAACTGGAACGGCAACATGGCACCGCCTTCCCGCGGCACGTGAACCTCCAAGCTAAAAGGTGTGTCCATACCCCAGGCTGTGGGTGTCAACAGCCAGTCATTCCAGTCCGTCAGTCGAAGGTTGCGATGCCAGCGGGCAATCCCCCACTCTGGCGTCGTGTGATGTAACGCCACCTGGTAGGTAATAGGCTTACCGGCCTCGATCGCCCGCACTTCCTCACCGCGGATGCGGCCATTACTGACAATGGTCAGGTTCTCCCAGATGCGATTGCTCAGCCCCCGCAGGGCGCCCATGCCATGTACGGTGATCTCGACACTGGAGAGGTCTCTCGACACTTCAACCAGCATGTGACGCTCGGTGGCGTCCACCATTACCGGAGCAAGAACCAGCAACAGCAGCGGCAGTACAAAAAAGCGCAGCGTTTTGACGACTACTTTTCTCATCAGGTTATGAAGACCGGCGATCCTTCCCAGTGATTGCAGCAGCCGTGATAGCATGCCTGCTGTTTCAGTTTTATCACTCCAGTACCTCATATGACAGACGGGCATGACAGACAGACATGACAGACGTTCCTATTAAACCTGCCGCCACGGTCATCATTGCCCGCGATGCAGATCCCCAGTTTGAGATTTTCATGCTGCGTCGGACCAGCGCGGCAGCCTTTGCTGGTGGTATGTACGTATTTCCTGGCGGAAGGGTTGACGATGCAGATGCATCAAATGAGTACCAACCACTCCTCACCGGTCCTGCGGAGCACCAGGCAGGTCAGCAACAAGCCCTCGGTGATGGTTGGCAGCAGTACTGGCTTGCCGGTATTCGAGAAACCTTCGAGGAATCCGGCTTTATGCTCGCGTATCACAATGACGGCAGCATGCTTCGGTTTGATGAGGAAAACAGCCCGCGTTTTCACGACTATCGGCACCAGCTGCACGCTGGAGAGTTGTCCCTCGCAGACATCTGCCGCGAGGAGCGCCTATCACTGGCGCTCGACCAGATTCACTTCTTTAATCGTTTTGTGACGCCACCGGGTCGACCACGTCGATTCGACACACGGTTTTTCATCACCCAGGTACCGCCCTCACAGTCCGGCCTGCACGACGGTTTTGAGACGACCGACAGTGTCTGGATTTCACCGCAGGAAGCACTCGCGAGATATGAGCAAGGCGAATTCGAACTGATGCGTGTGACCGAACGGCAGCTGTCGACGTTTAATGAGTTCCGCTCATTACACGACTTTGTTGACATGGCCGCGCAGAATGATGACTTTCCTACTTTCCGACCCCAGGCACCACCCGTGGAGACCTCATGACAACAACCGAAGACAGATTTGAAATAATGGAACTGATCGCCTGTTATGGCGCAGGCCTCGATGCGCGCGACTGGGATCTGTGGCGATCAGTGTTCACCGATAACGCCCTGTTTGATATCTCCAGCTGGAGTGGCGGCGCCCAACCGAGGGTGGAGACAGATCGAGTGGTACGTGCACAGGCAAGGATATTTGCAGAGCTGAGTGTTACCCAGCATCTCATGTCCAATTTTAGAATCACCACCGATGGTGATTCAGGTCGTGTGTTGTGCGTCATGCGGGCAGAACACTGGATACCGGTAGAGCCAGGATCAGAAGAAAACAAGCGTTACACGATGTTCGGCTATTACGATGATCGACTGCTGCGCGTCGATGGTGCCTGGAAGATTGACGAGATGCATCTCAATGTCACTAAAACAGAAGGCGAACGCTGGGTGATGGACGAAGCTTCGCGGCGCGCACGGGCTCGACGCGAGGCTGAAAAATCAGGTAGCTGAGTCTGCAAAGGCGCTGACGTATCGCGCCGTGCCGGTTTTGCCTGCAAGGCAACCCGGGGTTAACTCAAGATGCATGAACGCATCGGTTGCTCCGTATTCATTACCGATGTGACTCGCCTGGTAGCCGAACCTGGGGTAATAGCCTGGATGACGGAGCAGGAACAGCGCATCACAGCCCTGCTCACGCATCGCAGCCTCTGCGGCGCGCATCAGTTCGCCGCCAATACCTGCACCCTGGAAACGGGGTTCTACAGATAAAGGCGCAAGCCCACCAAAGCTGCCTGCAACACCATCGATAGTAATCGGTGAAACAAGGACGTGGCCCACGATCGCGCCATCTTGTTCATAAACCAGTGACAGGAGCGCTTCACTCCGCTGCCTGATCAGGTCGACCAGGCGCACTTCACCTTCATTCTCAAAAGCGCGCCTTACAATACCTGCAATCGCCGGAATGTCGGATTCGACCTCCGCCCTTATCGTCATACACCGTGCTCTTCACGAAACGCCGACCAGGTGTCAAAGGCCTTGGCGATCTCCTCACTGCGGGCGGTGACGGGTTGTTTGAAAGAAGGATGAGAAAGAATATAGAACTCATCCGTTTGGATGGCGTGCAGCACCATGTCACCAATCACCTCGGGCGCCAGTGCCGTGCTTAACGATTCTTCGATGGCCTCTTCCCTTGAGCGGCCATCATCACGGGCACCGATAGAAGATGGCCTTGCACTCACCCCACCAAGCTCGTCAGGGCGGTTGCGTTCAGAGTTGTAGATATTGGTTGCAACGACGCCCGGACATAAGACGGAGATACCAATATTGTCGGCCGCTAGATCAAGCCGCATGCTTTCGGAAATGCCCACAACGGCAAACTTGCTGGCGTTGTAGACACTCAGGGTTGGCATACCGTAGTGACCGGCAATCGACGCGGTGTTCACAAAATGACCACCCTCACCGTGATCCTTGATGTGGTTAACAAAGGTGACAATACCGTTGATAACCCCATCCAGGTTTACCTTCATCACCCAATCCCAGTCCTGGTAGGTCATTTCAGCAACATTGCCGAACACCGCCACACCAGCGTTGTTGCAGACAACGTGTACCTTGCCGAAGGCAGCTATCGTATCCTCGGCGGCCTTCGCCATGGAGTCTCTGTCTGTGACATCTGCCTTCATGGTGATAACCGGTGCGTTGATGTCCGCAAACTCTTCCTGCGCAGCTGCCAACGCGGACTCTTCGATATCAGCGATGGCTACCTTCATGCCTGCTGCGGTGAACGATCTGGCCATGGCCAGCCCAAGTCCGCTTGCACCACCTGTAATAAACGCAACTTTGCCAGCAACGTCTTTCATATCCCCTCTCCTGCAGTAAACCTCGCCGTACTCTGCATGCGCCTACCGGCACGGTCAAGTTGTAAGCCCCATGTAAGGTAACTGTGAGGCAGTCTACATTTTCGTAGATTCGTAACCGTTCGCACCATCCGAGCGGCCACCTGTCTTTCACGGCCTGTGCGAAAGAACCTGATGGACCTATCTTGAAGGCATGAGAAAAGTGAGCCACATATTGTTAGCGATTCTCCTTTCAGGTCCAGTCATCAGTGCTGAGGCAAGTGGTGTATTCACATGTCGCGGCGCTGATGGCGAGATGACCTTTTCATTTGCCCCTTGTGCCCGTACTGAACCCGCCAGCGCTGTGGCGGTTGTTGAACCTTCCACAATAAGCAATGCACCCTCACGTTTTGAACAACTGGACAACCTTGACGACGCCATTGCCCGCGTCCAGCAGGCACTCGAAGACGTCAAAGCACAGTATGAACACGACCTGCTGAACGCGACCGGTAAAACCGACGGGATCACCGCCACCTTTGAGCAGACAACAAACAATCTACTGCATGAACTCAGCGAATTGCGCAACCAACGCGGCCAGGTGAAACGCAACTGAGGACATCGCTCGCCGGAGTCTGACACAATGTCAGGCATACCCTTTCAAACAGGACGGCGACATGCAGACCGATACCACCCTTTTCGAAGTCGACAACCACTGTGCGTGGATCACCATGAATCGCCCGGAAGCGATGAACTCGCTTAACCCGGAACTCAGGTGGCAGCTTTCACAACATCTCGATGAGATAGAGAAAAACGACGACATCTGGCTGGCGGTGTTGACCGGCGCTGGTGAGCGAGCCTTCTGCGCAGGAGCTGATCTCAAACATCGTGCAAGAGAGCGTGACGCTTCCGATGAGCAGAGGGCGCACTGGCGCGAATTGACGCGGCAAACCACACCTATCGCCGAACGCTGGTATTTTCCAAAGCCGATCATCGCCATGGTGAATGGGTTTGCCCTCGGCGGTGGACTCGAAGCGGCCATGGCCTGCGACATTATTGTTGCCGCTGAACATGCAGAATTTGGCCTGCCGGAACCGCGTCGGGGACTGATCGCCGGTGCTGCTGGCGTACATCGCCTGCCACGACAGATCGGGCTTAAGCCCGCTATGGGCTATATGCTGACCGGCCGACATATGTCTTCAGCAAGAGCATATGAGCTCGGACTGATCAACGAAGTGGTACCGGCGGACAGGCTCCGTGAAACCGTCGAAGGTTATGTCGCAGACATACTGCGCTGCGCCCCGCTTGCCATCAGGGCAACCAAGGAAGCGTCGATGAAAGGTCTGGATAAACCGTTGCCAGAGGCGTTTTATACGAAGTACGAGTCTGAGCAGCGGCGGCTGAAAAGTGCGGATGCGCTTGAAGGACCGCGCGCGTTTGCGGAGAAGCGGGAGCCGGATTGGCAGGGGAAGTGATTGCTTTTGCGGGATTCAGATCTCTCCGTTGCGCTTCGCTCCATTCGAGATGACGACCGTATGACTTCGTCATCTCGACTGGAGCGAAGCGGAATGGAGAGATCTGTTAACCACTAAAACCCAAGCGCATGCCGTTGAGAGATCTCATCCGGCTGCGCCTCACGAATATCCTTGATCATTACCTCGAAGGTCACGGTCCGACCGGCGAGCGGGTGATTCGTATCAACGTCCACATTGAACTTGCCCACTTTCACGATCAGGACATCACGTGGACCATCCTTGGTGTTTACCTTGACCGCCATGCCGGGGCGATAACGCTTGTGCTTTGTCAGCAGGTGTTTGATGGGTACCCGCAGCGGCTCTGACTCGTTCCTCATACCGTAAGCATCCCGCGGTGCCAGCGTGACGCTTTTTTCGTCGCCTGGCGCTAGGCCCTCTAGCGCTTCTTCCAGCTTGGGTAACAGGTTCCGATAGCCGCCGTGCAGGTAAACCATCGGCTCATCAGCAAAGCTGCTCTCAACTTCCTCACCACTTTCGTCTTTCAACCGGTAGTGGAAGGCAACAACGTGATCCTTTGAAATTTGCATAAAAACTACTTGGGAATACTACTGTATATATGTATAGTACTGTATATTAAATCAGTATATTCGGCAGAGCTCCCCCTCTCGATTCTCCAGCCAATCTCCACAGGGGGCCGAGCCAGTTCAAGAGCCGGCCGTTCAAACAGGCGACCTGAAAAGAAAGCAGCCTGAAAAGAAAGGGCCTGAAAAGAAAGGACCCGAATAGAAAGGGCCTGAATAGAAAGCAGCCTGAAAAGAAAGCAACCCAAAAGAAAGTCACCCAAAAAGAGAGCGACCAAAACAGAAAGTGACGCGATACGCAGAACTACATTGCATTTCGAACTACTCCTTTCTTCGGGGAGCATCCCACCCTGAAGAGCTGGTACACAGGGCAGCTGACCTGGGTTATGAGGCGATTGCCGTTACAGATGAATGTACCATGGCAGGCGTTGTCAAAGCACACGTCGCTGCAAAAGAGCGCGGCATCAAACTGATCGTCGGCAGCGAGTTCATCATTGATGATAAGGCCGGCCCGTTGAAGCTGGTGATGCTGGCTCCTAATCGCATCGCTTACGGCCAGATCTGCAATCTCATCACCATCGCGAGGCGTCGGGCAGATAAAGGTGAGTACCAGCTGTTGTTACGTGATCTCGAATTCGGCACTGATCAATGCCTCGTTTACTGGATCCCGGGCCCGGCAGAACAACGCGGCAATCATGCCCCTGCGATCAAACAGGGGCGCAGGCTCGCAGGATTGTTTACAGGGCGGCTATGGATCAGCCTTGAGATCTTTCCGGATGGCAGGGCTGCCGAGATCTACGAGCATGGCCTGGCACTCGCCAGCGGACTCTCCCTGCCCCTTATCGCATCGGGTGATGTGCACATGCATTCGCCGGACAGGAAGGCGCTGCTGGATGTCGTCTCCGCTGTACGCATGCGCCAGTCAATCAAGCTTGCAGGCCGCCTCCTGTTCTCCAACAGGGAAAAGTACCTGCGCAATATCAGCTCGCTGAGCCAGCTGTACCCGAAAGCAATGCTGGAAAACACCGCGGGTATTGCCGGGCTGTGCCATTTCTCGCTTGATGAGCTGCGCTACGAATACCCGGAAGAGCTTGTGCCGCCGGGTATGTCACCCTCCTCTTACCTGCGGGCACTGGTCGAATCCGGTGTGAAGCGAAGGTGGCCTGATGGTGCAAAATCGGCCGTGCTCGAGCTTATCGAAAAGGAACTCTCGATCATTGCCGAGATGCAATATGAATACTATTTCCTTACCGTATTCGACATCGTCCAGTTTGCCAGGAGCCAGGGCATTCTCTGCCAGGGCCGGGGGTCGGCAGCAAACAGCGCCGTCTGCTATTGCCTTGATATCACAGAAGTCGACCCGGCCAGGGTCAGCCTCCTGTTCGAACGCTTTATCTCAAAGGAGCGTAACGAGCCGCCAGACATCGATGTCGATTTTGAACATTCGCGTCGCGAAGAGGTAATCCAGTACATCTACAAAAAGTACGGCCGACACCGGGCGGCCATCGCCGCAACGGTGGTGACCTACAGGCCCAAAAGCGCGATCAGGGATGTCGGCAAGGCACTTGGCCTTGATCTTCAGCTGGTGGACCATCTGGCCAAGTCGCTGTCATGGTGGGACAAGAAAGAAGAACTGCAGGCTCGTTTTGAAGAAGCCGGCGTAAACCCTCGAAGCGCAATCATCGATCAGTTTTTGACACTGGTAAACGCCATCCTCGGTTTCCCAAGACATCTGTCACAACATGTCGGCGGCTTTATCATCTCCAGCGGCCCACTTTCTCACCTTGTCCCGGTCGAGAATGCAGCCATGGAAGACCGGACCATCATCCAGTGGGACAAGGACGATCTTGAATCACTAGGCCTGCTCAAGGTTGATGTACTTGCGCTCGGCATGCTGACGTCCATCCGTAAAAGCCTAGATATGATCAATGAGTACCGCGGCGGTGACCTGAACCTCGCCCGGATTCCGGCAGAAGACCCCCTCACCTACCAGATGCTGCAGAAAGGCGACAGCATTGGCGTGTTCCAGGTGGAATCACGCGCGCAGATCTCCATGCTGCCAAGATTGAAGCCAAAAAACTTCTACGACCTGGTCATCGAAGTTGCCATCGTCCGGCCCGGCCCTATCCAGGGCAACATGGTTCACCCCTACCTGAAACGGCGTAATGGTGAAGAGAAGGTCACCTACGCTAACGATGCGGTTAAGTCTGTGCTTGAGCGAACGCTTGGCGTACCTATTTTCCAGGAGCAGGTGATTAAGCTTGCGGTTGTAGCTGCTGGCTTCACGCCCGGGGAAGCAGACCAGCTACGTCGAGCCATGGCAGCCTGGAAGCGCAAGGGCGGGCTCGACAAGTTCCAGCAGAAACTTATCGACGGCATGCTGGAACGTGGCCATGACCGTGACTTTGCCGAACGGATCTTCGAGCAGATCAAGGGTTTTGGCGATTACGGGTTCCCTGAATCCCATGCGGCCAGCTTTGCCCTGCTGGTTTACATATCCGCATGGCTGAAGCGCCACGAACCGGCCGCGTTTTATACGGGTCTTTTGAACAGCCAGCCGATGGGATTTTACTCACCATCACAGCTGGTCCAGGACGCGAAACGCCACAATATTGAAGTGAGACCTGCCGACGTCCTCTACAGCGACTGGGAATCAACCCTTGAGGTACCTTCCGCAAAAGGCGAGATCGGCTCTACGCAACCTGCCATCAGGCTCGGCCTGCAGCGTATCAAGGGCTTTAAAGAAGACGCAGCAATGCGCATTCTCGCCGCAAGACGAAAGCAGCCCATCCGAAACATTCATGATCTTGCCCGCCGCGCACGCCTCAACAAGGGTGACCTTGCCAGGCTGACCGAGGGCGGCGCCTTTAAAACGCTATCAGGTCACAGGTACCAGACTCACTGGGAAGCGGGCGGTATCCTGCCTGCAACACCGTTGCTGGATGTTGCCGAGAACCCCGCCCAGTATTCGAATCGGCCGGTGCTGTTACCTGCCCCGGGTGAAACGGATGACCTGCGCGCTGACTATACAAGCCTCGGTCTGACACTTGGCCGGCATCCCATGGCGATTCTGCGTGACAAACCGGATGCACCATTCAGGCAATGCCGTACGGCACGGCAGCTTGAAGAGATCGGGCATGGGCGGTTTGTACAGGTATCCGGCATCGTTACCGGCAGGCAGAGACCGGGGTCAGCTTCCGGGGTGATTTTCATGACACTCGAGGATGAAACCAACAACATCAACGTTGTGATCTGGACCAGGATTCTCGAGGCCTATCGTGCCGCTGTCGTGCAGGGCCGACTGCTCAAGATCAAAGGGGTGCTCGAGCGCGAAGCAAGTGTTATCCATGTAGTGGCTGGCCACGTGGAAGACCTCAGCCACTACCTTGAGCACTTTTCTTTGAAGTCGAGGGATTTTCGCTGAACGGGTGATTTGAGGTAACCTCTCATCATCAACACAGAGCGCTTAGCCATGATCAAGAAGCCCTTCCCCAACGCTCTTCTCGCCGGCGTGCTGGCGTGTTTCACGTCTGTCGCATTGGCCGATATCAAACCCGAGATTCTCGACGTTGCCGAACTGGAGGTTAATGACCATACCCTCCTGGTTAACACCTACAACGACAAGGCGGTTGTGATCGACGCGGACAGCGGTGAAATGCTCGGCATGCTGTCGTTTGGTATCGGCGCTAACGCGGTTGAATTCGACAAGGCTAAAGGTGTGATGTACGTCGCCGAAAACTACTACTCCCGACACACACGTGGTGAGCGTACCGACGTGGTGACTACCTACGACATCAAGACGCTGTCTGCCCAGTCAGAAGTTGTAATTCCACCCAAACATTCGTCGGGTGCGGCCATACGCCACTACTCCGGCCTGACCGATGATCGCCGCTTCATGCTGGTGAACAACGTGACCCCGGCGATGTCCGTCTCGGTGGTCGATACCCGCAACAATGAATTCGTCACCGAGATTTCTACCGCGGGCTGTGGGTTGATTTACCCCCTCACCGGATACAAGTTCCTACAGCTCTGCGGCGACGGCGCAGCCCAGGTCATTGTCCTGGGGGACGATGGTAAAGAGAGCGAGCGGATCCGGTCAGACCAGTTCTTTGACCTGGATGGCGATCCGCTGATGGAGAAAAGCGTTCGCACTGACAGCGGCTGGATATTCAGCACGTTCAAGGGAAGAGTGTTCCGTATCAATCACGATGACGGCTGGGATATCACTGAGCTGTTCCAACTTGACGATGGTACCGGCAGCTGGCGACTCGGCGGCGTGCAGCCACTCGCTCTGCACGGCGATACCAACACACTGCTCGCGCTGATGCATCAGGGCGGAGAAGGCACCCACAAGGACCCTGGTACCGCCATTTGGATGTATGACCTCTCGAGGAATACGCTCATTCACCAGATGACGCTTCAGAACGCTGCCACCTCGATACAGGTATCCCAGGATGATGCGCCGCTACTGTATGCAGCGATGGTTGGTACCGGGCAGATCGATATTTATGACCTTGGCAAAACCAGGCTGCTGCGCAGCACCACGGTTGGCCTGCCCCACATCCTGCAGACATTCTGATGATGCTTGATCCCGTATTGCAGCACACGCTGCTGGGTGCGTTTGCACTCCTGTTTGCTTTTGCTGCACTTGAGAAATGGCAGGCGAAGGCGCTGTTTGCAGCGCAGCTCGGCGCCTATCAGCTGCTTCCCGCTGCACTGGTAACACCTGCGAGCTTCCTCGTTATGGCACTTGAAGTCATCACAGCCACCCTGCTCCTGACTACTGGAAACCACTATGGATGCCTGCTCGGCATCAGCCTGCTCCTCGCCTACGGCGGTGCAATCACGATCAACCTGGTGCGTGGCAGATCACATATCGACTGTGGCTGCCTTGGCAGTGAGGGCGAGGGCATCAGCTATCACCTCGTGGTACGCAACCTGGTGCTGGCAGGCCTTCTCGCCATCCCCCTTCTTCCAACTGCAGACAGGGCTTACTTACTGCTCGATTATTTCTCGGTAATAGCCGGCGTCATCGCGCTGTCGGCTGCCTACCTCACCATCAACACGCTGATACGTAACAGCATCCAGTCCCGCCTGTGGTGGCAACAATGATGTCAGCACTGGTGGTATCAAACATCCTGCTCTGGATACTGGTTGTTATCCTGCTGGTCATCGTCTACGCACTGGCGCGGCAGATTGGCGTGCTGCACGAAAGAGTTGCGCCGGTTGGCGCCCTTATGCCAACGCAGGGGCCAAAGGTAGGTGAAACAATACCTTCGCTTTCTGTGCCGAACCTGAACGGCGACAATGTTGCGCTGTTTACGCAGGGGAGCAGCCGCACACTGATTTATTTTCTCTCGCCAACCTGCCCGATCTGCAAATCCCTGCTACCTGTGGTGCAAAAGATCGAACAGGAAGAAGCACAAACGACCGTCATTTACGCGTCGGATGGCGAAACAACACCCATCCATCAGCGCTACGCGGCGGAGCAGTCATTGCCGTTTGAGCGCTACGTCCTGTCCCAGGAACTTGGCATGCAACTCGCGGTAAACAAATTGCCGTTTGCCGCGCTCATAGATGCTGAGGGCGTGCTTAAAGGTCGTGGACTGGTTAACTCTCGTGAACACATCGAAAGCCTGATGGTGGCAGAGTCGTTGGACGTCTCATCACTACAGGAGTATCTTGGCATGGATCAGGAAAAATCATCGTGAAACCAATCAACCACCTCATATCGCGAATTGATCGCCTCGCTGACCGTTCAACGCGTCGTACGGCGAGAAACATCTCCCGCCGGAGCTTTGTCTCCAGGCTCGGCCAGCTCCTGGTTGGCACGGCACTGGTGCCCGTACTGCCGGTAGCGCGCGCGTCAGGTGGTGACCTTGCGTTTCCCGAGTTTGCTGATTCGCAAAGCTGCGACTACTGGCGCTATTGCGCCATCGATGGCTTCCTTTGCAGTTGCTGTGGTGGCACATCAAGCCAGTGCCCGCCAGGAACGGAACCTTCGCCGGTCACCTGGGTTGGCACCTGTGAAAACCCTGCCGACGGCAAACGATACGTCATCTCTTATAACGACTGCTGCGGCAAGTCCGGCTGTGATCGCTGTTTCTGCAATCGCAACGAAGGTGACACGCCCGCGTACTACCCGCCAAAAAATAACGATATCAACTGGTGTGTTGGCACAAAATCAAACGCATACCACTGCTCCACCGCTGTTGTCGTGGGTGTGGATGAAAGCTGACCCATCCGGGCAGCCGACGTGAAAAGCTGACATGAAAAGCTGGATATTCTCGGGACTGTTGTTGCTCGCGCTGAGCGCATCCGCTGATCCACGCAGCCACTACATGATTCACTGCATGGGTTGTCACCTGATGGATGGCAGTGGGTTGCCACCCGATGTACCTGAATTCAATCATGAACTGGCTGTGCTCGCCGCAACCGATGCGGGTCGTGCTTATCTTGTGCAGGTGCCTGGTGCCGCGCAGGCCCCGGTTACCGACGCAGCCCTTGCGGACGTCATCAACTGGATCCTGAAACAATACGCACCGCAATCAGATACGGCACCGTTCACCGAAGCTGAAGTTAAGAGATACCGCGGCACGCCGCTTCCTGATCCTCTTGCTGCGCGTGAGCAACTCATGAAGGCACATCACTAGCAACGTGGAACATTTTTCTCATGCCATGGCGTTTTCGGACCCGCTCACCGTAGAAGGGGTAGAACGCCGCACACCACTTCAAACCGTTGCTGCAATCCTGCCGTTCCTGTGGCCGAAAGATCGCCGTGACATGCAGGCACGGGTCGTTATTGCGCTCGGTTGCCTGCTGCTGGGCAGGACCGCCAACGTCTATGGACCCATCGTATTGAAGGACCTGGTGGACGGGCTGGAAGCGCTGGCAAACGGGGGCGCGGTAGCGGGCCTGCTCACGCTTGCGATGCTTTATGGCTTGATGGTGCTGTTGCCGGGCGCGCTGACCGAAATACGTGCTGCGATATTTACACCGGTATCAGAATTTGCCCAGCGTGTTATTGGACTCAAGACGTTCGGGCACCTGCACGACCTTTCGATGCGGTTTCACCTGGACCGGCGTACCGGGGGACTCTCACGCGCCATCGAACGTGGTACGCGCGCACTGCAGCAGATCATCGGTCTGTTTGCTTTCAACATCGCGCCTACGCTGTTTGAAATTGCGCTGGTCTGCGTTTACCTGGGTTTTTCATACCCGATCAAGTACGTCCTGGTCATTCTTGGTGCCGTGGTTGCCTATATTCTATTCACCCTGCTCTTCACTGAGTGGCGAACCCGTTTCAGGCGGGACATGGTGACCCAGGAATCACGCGCCACCACCATCGGCGTGGACAGCCTGCTCAACTTTGAAACGGTCAAGTACTTCGGCAATGAGCGTTACGAGGCTGATCGTTACAACGACGCCCTGGTCAGGTACATGGACGCAGCCGTTAAGAGCCAGAACACACTTGGCATGTTAAATGGCGGCCAGCTCGCCATCAGGGTGCTCTGCCAGATCGGGATCCTGACACTCGCGGTGTATGACTACGCCGCCGGCCAGCTCACCACCGGTGAAGTGGTCATGTTGAACACCTTCATGCTGCAGTTGTTTATCCCCCTCGGCTTTCTCGGTTCAAGCTATAGGATGATCCGGCAGGCCCTGATCGACATGGAGTTCATGTTCCAGTTGCTCGATCTCGAACCGGAGATCAAGGACAAAGAAGATGCCGCGCCGCTGTCTTTGCAAAAAGGGCAACTGGTGTTCGATAAGGTCTCATTCCAGTACAACCCCGCGCAACCTATCCTGAAAGAAGTCAGCTTCACCATTGAACATGGCAAGACACTTGCCGTGGTGGGTCCAAGTGGCGCCGGTAAATCCACGCTGGCACGACTGCTTTATCGCTTCTACGAGCCCGAGAGCGGCACCATACGAATAGATGGAGATGATATTACCGGGGTTACCCAGGCCAGCCTGCGCCGGGCTGTCGGCATTGTGCCGCAGGACACCGTGCTGTTTAACGACACCATCGCCTACAACATTCGCTACGGTAAACCCGATGCTACTGACGCAGAGGTGGAAGAAGCAGCTCGCCTCGCAGCCATCCACGACTTTGTTATGTCGTTACCTGAGGGTTATGCCACGCGAGTGGGTGAACGTGGCCTGAAACTCTCCGGCGGCGAAAAACAGCGTGTTGCTATTGCAAGGACGGTTCTCAAAAACCCCGCCATCCTCGTTCTCGATGAGGCAACCAGCGCCCTTGATATCAAGACCGAACGGGATATCCAGGCTGCGCTGCTAGAGGTTGCAAAGAACCGTACAACGCTGGTGATCGCACACCGCCTTTCCACGATCGTCGGCGCGGACGAGATTATCTTGCTTGCAGGTGGTGAGATTATTGAGCGTGGCACCCACACTGAACTGGTGAGTGCCGGAGGCACCTATGCAGACATGTGGCGT